>NZ_CP073721.1:425000-5902500 GCF_025264685.1 Dactylosporangium roseum | reverse complement strand
CGTAATAGCTCACTGGTCAAGTGGTTCCGCGCCGACAATGTAGCGGGGCTCAAGCACACCGCCGAAGCTGTGGCATTCACACATGTACCCGGCCTGAGACTTCGGTTGAGGGTCCAGGTGTGTGGATGGGTAGGGGAGCGTCGTGTCACCGGTGAAGCGGCGGAGTGATCCAGTCGTGGAGGTGACGCGAGTGAGAATGCAGGCATGAGTAGCGAAAGCAGGGTGAGAAACCCTGCCGCCGGATGACCAAGGGTTCCAGGGCCAGGCTAATCCGCCCTGGGTGAGTCGGGGCCTAAGGCGAGGCCGAGAGGCGTAGTCGATGGATAACGGGTTGATATTCCCGTACCCGCGTAGAAGCGACCATGCTGAACCTGCTTGTACTAACCTTGCGATGGTCTGATCCTTTCGGGGTGAGGGCTGGAGTTTGGGAACTTGGGTGGTAGTAGGCAAGCGATGGGGTGACGCAGGAGGGTAGCTGGGCCCGGCCGGTGGTTGTGCCGGGGCAAGCGTGTAGCCCGTGTCGTAGGTAAATCCGCGGCACTTGTGGGTGAGGCGTGAAGCGGAGCCGTTTCAGGTGAAGTCAGTGATCCCATGCTGCCGAGAAAAGCCTCTAGCGAGTTTCGAGCGGCCCGTACCCGAAACCGACACAGGTGGTCAGGTAGAGAATACCGAGGCGATCGGGCGAACTGTGGTTAAGGAACTCGGCAAATTGCCCCCGTAACTTCGGGAGAAGGGGGGCCACCGATGGTGAGACCACGTGCTGGTGGAGCGGTTGGTGGCCGCAGAGACCAGGGGGAAGCGACTGTTTACTAAAAACACAGGTCCATGCTAAGTCGTAAGACGACGTATATGGACTGACGCCTGCCCGGTGCTGGAACGTTAAGGGGACCTGTTAGCTGGTAACGGCGAAGCGGAGAACTTAAGCGCCAGTAAACGGCGGTGGTAACTATAACCATCCTAAGGTAGCGAAATTCCTTGTCGGGTAAGTTCCGACCTGCACGAATGGCGTAACGACTTCCCCACTGTCTCAACCACAGGCCCGGCGAAATTGCAGTACGAGTAAAGATGCTCGTTACGCGCGGCAGGACGGAAAGACCCCGGGACCTTCACTATAGCTTGACATTGGTACTCGAATTCGATTGTGTAGGATAGGTGGGAGCCGGTGAAGCAGTCACGCCAGTGGTTGTGGAGGCAAGCTTGAAATACCACTCTGTTGGATTTGGGTATCTAACTTTGGGCCGTGAGCCGGTTCAGGGACAGTGTCTGGTGGGTAGTTTAACTGGGGCGGTTGCCTCCTAAAATGTAACGGAGGCGCCCAAAGGTTCCCTCAGCCTGGTTGGCAATCAGGTGTTGAGTGCAAGTGCACAAGGGGGCTTGACTGTGAGACTGACAGGTCGAGCAGGGACGAAAGTCGGGACTAGTGATCCGGCACTGGCAGGTGGAAGCGGTGTCGCTCAACGGATAAAAGGTACCCCGGGGATAACAGGCTGATCTTCCCCAAGAGTCCATATCGACGGGATGGTTTGGCACCTCGATGTCGGCTCGTCGCATCCTGGGGCTGGAGTAGGTCCCAAGGGTTGGGCTGTTCGCCCATTAAAGCGGTACGCGAGCTGGGTTTAGAACGTCGTGAGACAGTTCGGTCCCTATCCGCCGTGCGCGTAGGATACTTGAGAAGGGCTGTCCCTAGTACGAGAGGACCGGGACGGACGAACCTCTGGTGTGCCAGTTGTTCTGCCAAGAGCACGGCTGGTTGGCTACGTTCGGAAGGGATAACCGCTGAAAGCATCTAAGCGGGAAGCTCGCTTCGAGATGAGGTATCCCACCCCTTGAGGGTTAAGGCCCCCAGCGAGACTACTGGGTTGATAGGCCGGAGGTGGAAGCCTGGTGACAGGTTTGAGCTGACCGGTACTAATAGGCCGAGGACTTGACCTCGTAACCGTTCCCGCCTTTTGGGTGGGGATGGGTGGTGAAGGTGTTGACGCATCCACTGTGTGATTCTGAACCAATACCGGTCGCACTCTGCGGGCCCTGTTGTGGGGTGTGTGGGTGTGCGGGGTTGATAGGTTCATAGTGTTACGGTGGCCATAGCGGAGGGGAAACGCCCGGTCCCATTCCGAACCCGGAAGCTAAGCCCTCCAGCGCCGATGGTACTGCACCCGTGAGAGTGTGGGAGAGTAGGACGCCGCCGGACAAACTTTCGATCGAGGGTCGCCCGTTGGGCGGCCCTCGACTCGTTTGCCGGGTGGAACGCATGGCGCGTACCCGGTCGGGAAGGATGAAGTCGTGAACGCGATGCCACACGACGGTAATGGCCAGGACGGCCGGGACCGCCCACGTAGGGACGACCGCTTCTCCGGCGGTGACCGGGACCGCGGGTCCCGTCGTGAGCACGGATCCGGCGGGCACCGGGGCAGCTCCTCGCAAGGGCCGTCCGAGGGTGGCCGCGGCTACCGTGATCGGGACGGGGGCGCCAACCGGGGTGGCCGCGAGGGTGGCCACCGGGGCCGGGAGGGTTACCGGGGTGACCGCGACGGTTCCGCCGGTGGATCCGGCGGATACCGGGGCGGTGAGCGGACTTCGGGTGGTTACCGGGGCGACCGTGACGGTGGGTCCGGCGGCTACCGCGGGGATGACCGCCAGGGTGGTTTCCGGAGTGACCGTGCCGGCGGCTTCCGCGACCGTGACAGCGGGCCGCGCCAGGGCGGGTACCGCGGTGGCGAGCGCTCCGGCGGCTTCCGGGACCGCGACGGCGACCGCGGTGGATACCGCGACCGCGACGGAGACCGTGGCGGCTCCCGCGACCGTGGCGACCGCCCCGGCGGCTCCCGCGACCGCGACGGTGGGCCGCGTGGGGACCGGTCGTCGGGGTTCCGTGACCGTGGTGAGCGCCCCGGTGGGTTCCGCGACCGTGACGGCGGGCCGCGCGGCGAGCGCGCTGGCGGGTTCCGGGACCGTGACGGTGGGCCGCGTGGTGAGCGTGCCGGTGGGTTCCGGGACCGTGAGGGCGGGCCGCGTGGGGACCGGTCGTCGGGGTTCCGTGACCGTGGTGAGCGCCCCGGCGGGTTCCGGGACCGTGACGGTGGGCCGCGTGGTGAGCGTGCCGGTGGGTTCCGGGACCGTGAGGGCGGGCCGCGTGGGGACCGGTCGTCGGGGTTCCGTGACCGTGGTGAGCGCCCCGGCGGGTTCCGGGACCGTGACGGTGGACCGCGCGGCGAGC
Source organism: Dactylosporangium roseum (assembly GCF_025264685.1). Classification (GTDB taxonomy): domain Bacteria; phylum Actinomycetota; class Actinomycetes; order Mycobacteriales; family Micromonosporaceae; genus Dactylosporangium; species Dactylosporangium roseum. Next base: position 5,899,283 of record NZ_CP073721.1, on the reverse strand, counting down.
GCACCGGCGGGTTCCGTGGTGAGCGGTCATCCGAGTTCCGGGATCGGGACGGTGGACCCCGTGGTGAGCGACCGTCGGGCTTCCGGGGCCGGGATGGGGACTTCCGCGGCGGCGAGCGTTCCGGCGGGTTCCGGGATCGCGACGGAGACCGTGGCGGCTTCCGTGACCGTGGTGAGCGCCCCGGCGGGTTCCGCGACCGTGACGGTGGGCCGCGTGGTGAGCGTGCCGGTGGGTTCCGGGACCGTGAGGGCGGGCCGCGTGGGGACCGGTCGTCGGGGTTCCGTGACCGTGGTGAGCGCCCCGGCGGGTTCCGGGACCGTGACGGTGGACCGCGCGGCGAGCGCACCGGCGGGTTCCGTGGTGAGCGGTCATCCGAGTTCCGGGATCGGGACGGTGGACCCCGTGGTGAGCGACCGTCGGGCTTCCGGGGCCGGGATGGGGACTTCCGCGGCGGCGAGCGTTCCGGCGGGTTCCGGGATCGCGACGGAGACCGTGGCGGCTTCCGTGACCGTGGTGAGCGCCCCGGCGGGTTCCGCGACCGTGACGGTGGACCGCGTGGTGAGCGTGCCGGTGGGTTCCGGGACCGTGAGGGCGGGCCGCGTGGGGACCGGTCGTCGGGGTTCCGTGACCGTGGTGAGCGCCCCGGCGGGTTCCGCGACCGTGACGGTGGACCGCGCGGCGAGCGCACCGGCGGGTTCCGGGACCGCGACAACCGTGACCGCGACACCGGATACCGGGACCGGGGCGGTGACCGGGGTGGCTTCCGCGACCGTGGTGAGCGGCCGGGGTTCCGGGACCGTGGCCAGGACGGCGGGCGCCGGCCGGGCGGGTTCCGGGACCGTGACGGCGGTGGGCGGGGCGCCGGCTTCGAGCGACCCGAGGGGCTGCGGCGCGCCGATGCCGGAGGGTACCGGCCGCGGCAGACCGACCCGGGGTTCGTGAGCGGTGAGGCCGGGGCCGAGAGCGAGGAGCTTGTCACCCGGGTCTCGGATCCGGTGCTTCCCGAGGACGTCGAGGCCTCGGAGCTGGACCGTGAGGTGCGGACGGAGCTGAGTTCGCTGGCACGTCCCGTGGCCGACGAGGTTGCGCGGCGGCTGGTGGCCGCCGGGCAGCTCATCGAAGACGATCCGGAGCTGGCGCTCGCGCATGCGTTGGTGGCGCGGCGGAAGGCCTCGCGGATCGCGGTGGTGCGGGAGGCGGCCGGGCTGGCCGCGTACCACGCCGGGGAGTGGCAGACGGCGCTCGGGGAGCTCCGGACGTACCGGCGGATGACCGGCCGGGAAACCCACATCGCCGTCATCGCCGACGCTGAGCGGGCACTCGGGCGGCCGGAGAAGGCCATCGACATGTTCCGCGAGGCGGACCGGGAGAAGCTCTCGGCCGAGGAGATCGTGGAGCTGCTGATCGTCGCGGCCGGGGCCCGTGGGGACCTGGGCCAGCACGACGCGGCCGTCGCCATGCTTCAGGTCCGTGAGCTGACCTCGGCGCCGGACGCGCCGTGGGCGGCGCGGCTGCGGTACGCGTACGCCGACGCCCTCCTGCGTGCCGGGCGGCGGGAAGAGGCGCGCGAGTGGTTCGCGCGGGCCGCCGACCTCGACGAGGACCTGCGCACCGACGCGGCCGAGAGGCTGCTCGAGCTGGACGGCATCACGCTCGACGGCGATGCGGTCCAGGTCGATGACGAGGACGACGAGCACGGCGACGACCGGCTCGCCGCCCATGGCCGGGCCGGCCGCGACGAGGAAGAGGTCCTCGGCGACGAACGGGACCTCGACGAGGACGACGACGACCTTGACGACGAAGACGAGGACGACCTCGATGAGGACGAGGACGACGAGGACTTCGACGACGAGGACGACATCGACGACTACGGCGACGGGGACGGCGACGACGACTACGGCGACGACGAAGACGACGAAGACGACGAAGACGACGAAGACGACGAAGACGACGAAGACGACGAAGACGACGAAGACGACGAGTATGACGCCGACGACTACGACGAGGACGAGGACGCCGACTACGAGGGCGACCGTGACAAGGGCGACCGTGACAAGGGCGACCGCGACGACGAAGGTGACGTGGACGACGAGCGGGACGGGGACTTCGCCGGGCCGGGCGGCGACCGCGACGCTGACGCGGTGACGACCGATACCGACGCGAAACCGGCCGGTGGTGGGACGAGCGCGGCGGATCCGCGTGGCTGACACGCCGGAGAGCCAGGGGCCGGCCGGCGCGGCGCACTCCTCTGAAGGGGACCTCGTCAGCCGGTACGATCTCGTGGTCTTCGACCTCGACGGGGTGCTGTACCTCGTCGACCAGGTCGTTCCGGGTGCCGCGGAGGCGTGTGCGCGGCTGCGTGAGCGGGGCATTCCCAGCGCGTACGCCACGAACAACGCCTCCCGGCTGCCCACCGACGTGGCGGCCCTGCTGACCCGGATCGGCATCCCGGCCGAGGCGCGGGAGGTCGTCACGTCGGCGCACGCCACCGCGCTGCTGCTGGCGGAGCGGTACCCGGCCGGCACACCGGTGCTGATCCTGGGTGCGCCCGCGCTGCGCGACGAGGTCGTCGGCGTTGGGCTGCGGCCGGTCACCGAGGCCGAAGAGGCGCGGGTGGTCGTGCAGGGGTACGGGCCGGACGTGCGCATGCGGGACCTCGGCGACGCGTCCGTCGCGATCCGCGGCGGGGCGGACTGGATCGCGACCAACGCCGACCGGACGCTGCCGTCGCCGCGCGGGCCGCTGCCGGGCAACGGGTCGCTGGTCGTGGCGCTCGCGACGGCACTGGGACGGCAGCCGGACACGATCGTCGGCAAGCCGGATCCGGGCCTGTTCCTGGAGGCGGCCCGTGAGCGGAGCGCCACCCGGCCGCTCGTGGTCGGGGACCGGCTCGACACCGACATCGAGGGCGCGAACCGGGCCGGCATGGACAGCCTGCTGGTGCTGACCGGCGTCTCCGACGCGGCCGAGCTGCTCGCGGCGCCGCCCGAGCGGCGGCCCACGTTCGTCGCCGAGGACCTGGGCGGGCTGTTCGAGCGGGCTCAGCCCGTACGACTCCCGACGCAATGGCGTGTGCGGGAGCTGGACGGACGCTGGGAGCTGTCCGGTGACGGGCGTCGCGTGGACGCGCTCGCGGCCCTGTGCGCCGTCGCCTGGGCGGCGGGCGAGGTGCACCCGGTCGTGCCGGCCGGTGACGCCGCCGCGGCCGCCCTGAAGTGGCTGAAGCTCTAACGACGTTCGGCTCGACAGCTTTTGCGGTCAACCCGGACAGGGCCGGCGGCTCGGGCGGGGGCCCGCGAGGCGGGCCGGCCGGCGCGCGTTCCAGCTCTAGCCGCCATGCCGCTCGACCCCATGATCATGGGAAAGATGTGGCTACCCTGACAGCCAGATCTTTCCCATGATCAACGAGTCGCCCGGCCCGGAACGTGCCGCACCGGGGCGCGCGGCGACCATGAGCGGTCAGACGCCGCCCGCACGACGGTGCGGCACCATCCCCGTGGCGCGACACCGGGGGCGATCGCGCGGCTCGACTTCGCGGCCTCGGCTCTAGAGGAGCTTGCGGAGCTTCAGCAGGTCGAAGACGCCGGCCTCGATCTTGATGCGGCCGCTGGTCCAGGCGGACATGGCGTTGAGCTGCCCGTCGACGAGCGCGACCAGGTCGTCGCTCGTCGACGTGAGCTTGATCTTCGCGCGGGGATCGTCGCCCACGGCGAGGTCGGTGATCTGGCCGTTTTGGAGCTGGCCGTGAAACGCGATGCCGAGGTCCGTGATCCGGCAGGCGAGCGAGCGGTCGAAGTCGAGCTTCTCGCGTGCCGCGACGGCGTTGGCCGCGAGCTTCGCGGCGAGCTTTTCGAGTGCCACCCGGCACTCTTCGACCGTGGCCATCCGACCCCCGATGCTCTGTCCGCTGTGGTGTGTCTACTGCGGACGCTGTGGACACGTGGAAAACGACGGTACCGTACGGCGCCCGGAAGCGCCCGGTAGCGTGATGGCGGTACACCACTTGGAGAAGAGGCGCAACATGGCACACGAAGCATGGCGGGCATATCTCGAACTGGCCTACGGCATGACCGAGGCGACGACCAAGAAGGCGACGAAGACGGTCCGGCGCCTCGTCGGCAAGAGCGGCGCGACCGCGGAGCAGCTTCAGGCGATGGCCGAGGACCTGCTCAAGGCGGGCACGGCGAACCGTGAGGCGCTGACGAAGCTGGTCCGGTACGAGCTGGACCGCGCCCTCGGTGCGGTCGGCCTGGCGACGGCGGACGAGGTCGCGGCGCTGACCGCGAAGGTGCGCGAGCTCGAGGCGCAGCTCAAGGCCGCGTCGGCGCCGGTGCACGAGCCGGCGCCGCCGGTCGGTGCCGAGGTCGTGGAGCCGGCTCCGGCGAAGAAGACCGTGGCGAAGAAGACCGCTGCGAAGGCTGTGGCGCCGGTCACCCCGCCGCCCGCGAAGCAGGTGCCGGTGAAGCGGAGCGCGACGGCGAAGAAGGCGGCGACGAAGGCCGCGGTCAAGAAGGTCGCCGAGGCGTCGGACGTCGGGCCGGCCTCTGACCGGCTGCCGGTGAAGAAGGCGACCCGCGCGCCGCGGAAGACGGCGTCGTCATGACGGCGCCGGCACCCGGACCGCCCGGTGCGGCGGCCCTGGGCCGGGTCGAGGCGGCGGTCGAGGCGTTGGGCGAGGTAGCGTCGCTTCCGCTGCAGCGACAGGTCGCCGTCTACGCGGACGCGCACCGCACGTTGCAGGAGACCCTGGGCACGATCGAGGAACGCTGAGGAGCGACAGGCAGATGGCGCGCCGGACCCGACTCGACGCGGAGCTGGTGCGCCGCGGGCTGGCCCGCTCGCGGGAGCAGGCGGCAGCACTGATCGCCGCGGGGCGGGTGGAGGTGCGGGGCACCGTGGCCGGCAAGGCCGCCGCCCAGGTCGATCCCGCGGACGCGGTGCGGGTGCTGCCCGCGGCCGGTCCGGGCGACGACTACGTGTCGCGGGGGGGCCACAAGCTCGCCGGCGCGCTCGACGCGTTCGAGGACCTGCCGGTCCGGGGGCGCCGCTGCCTCGACGCGGGCGCGTCGACCGGCGGCTTCACCGACGTGCTGCTGCGGCGGGGAGCGGCCGCGGTGGCCGCGGTCGACGTCGGGTACGGGCAGATCGCATGGTCGCTGCGCACCGACCCGCGGGTGAACGTCATCGAGCGGACCAACGTGCGCACCTTGACCCCGGACACCATCGGCGGCCCCTGCGACCTGACGGTCGCCGATCTGTCGTTCATCTCGCTGCGGCTCGTGCTGCCGGCGCTCGTCGCGTGCACCGCGCCGGACGGGGACCTGGTGCCGATGGTCAAGCCGCAGTTCGAGGTCGGCAAGGAGCGGGTCGGTGAGGGCGGGGTGGTCCGTTCGCCGCGGCTACGGGCGTCGGCGGTGCTCGACGTGGCGTCGGCGGCCGCGGAGGTCGGCCTCGGCGTGGCCGGCGTGACCGTCAGCCCGCTGCCCGGGCCGTCGGGCAACGTGGAATTCTTCCTGTGGCTGCGCCGTGACGCGCCGCCCGTCGATCCCGCCGCTGTCGCGGACTGCGTGGAGCGTGCCGCATGAGTGGTCTGCGGCGTAGGGGAGGGGGTTCAGGGCGGAGCCCAGGCGGCCGGAGCGCACCGGAGGGGCGTATGAGTGAGCGCGAGGCCCTGCTGGTCGCGCACACCGGTAAGGAAAGCAACAACGAACACGCGCGGACCGTCGCCGCCGATCTGCTCGCCAACGGGTTCACCGTGCGGGTGCTGGCGCACGAGGCGGACGAGCTGGACATCCCGCGGGCCGTTCCGGTGATCGGGGAGGCCGCCGCGGAGGGCGTCGAGATCGTGTTCGCCCTCGGTGGCGACGGCACCCTGCTGCGCGCCGCCGAGCTGGCCCGGCCCGCGAAGGCGCCGCTGCTCGGCATCAACCTCGGCAAGGTCGGGTTCCTCGCCGAGGCGGAGATCGGCGACGTGGACAACGCGGTGCGGGAGATCGTCGACGGCACGTACACGGTCGACGAGCGGATGACCGTCGACGTCGTCGCCGAGCACGACGGCCGCCTGGTCGGCACGTCGTGGGCGCTCAACGAGGTGACGGTGGAGAAGGGCGCCCGGGAGAAGATGCTCGAGCTGCTCGTCGAGGTCGACGGGCGGCCGCTGTCGCGCTACGGCTGCGACGGTGTGGTCTGCGCGACCCCGACCGGCTCGACCGCGTATGCGTTCTCGGCCGGCGGTCCGGTCGTCTGGCCGGAGCTGGAGGCGCTGCTGCTCGTGCCGATCAGCGCCCATGCGCTGTTCAGCCGCCCGCTGGTGATCGCGCCGACGTCGACCATCACGGTGAACGTGGAGCCGTTCACGAGCTTCGCACTGTTGTCGTGCGACGGCCGGCGGGTGATCGACCTCGCGCCGGGATCGACGGTCACCGTCAGGCGGGGTGCTCTGCCGGTACGCGTCGTGCGCCTGCGTGAGCGCCCGTTCACGGACCGGCTGGTGGCGAAGTTCGGTCTCCCGGTCGAGGGGTGGCGGCACAACAAACGGCACGGCTGAGTGGAGAACTGTCGCACCGCGCGGCTAGTGTCTCTGACGTGCTGGAGGAACTCCGCATTACCGGACTGGGCGTGATCGAAGACGCCACCCTGCCCCTCGGGCCGGGCCTGACCGTCATCACCGGCGAGACGGGCGCGGGCAAGACCATGGTCGTGACCAGCCTCGGGCTGCTGTTCGGCGGTCGCGCCGACGCCGGTCGCGTGCGCGCCGAGCCGGGTCGCGCCACGGTCGACGGCCGGTTGACGCTGCCGTCGCACGTGCGGGCCGCGGTCGAGAGCCGCATCGCCGAGGCGGGCGCCGCGATCGAGGACGACGGCACCCTGCTGATGAGCCGCGCCCTGACGGTCGAGGGCCGCTCCCGTGCACACGTCGGCGGCCGCACCGTGCCCGTGGCCGTGCTGGGCGAGGTGGGCGAGCGGGTGTTCGCGCTGCACGGCCAGTCGGACCAGCTCCGGCTGCTGCGCCCCGCCGAGCAGCGCGCGGCGCTGGACCGGTTCGCCGGACCCGAGCACGAGAAGCTGCTGGGCCAGTTCACCGAGCTGTTCAACCGCTGGCGCGCCGTCGAGGACGACCTCGCCGACCGCCGGGCCAACGCGCGGCAGCGCAGCCAGGAGGCCGACCTGCTGCGGCTCGGCCTCGACGAGATCAGCCGCGTCGATCCGCAGCCCGGCGAGGACGAGCTGCTGCGCGAGGAGACGCAGCGGCTGGAGCACGTCGAGGGCCTGCGCAGCGCGGCGCAGCTCGCGCACGTCGCGCTGGCCGGCACCGGCGAGGGCGACGACGTCACCGACGTGCTGAGCCTGATCTCCACCGCCCGCCGCACCCTCGAGGCGCAGGCGGGTGTCGACCGGGTCCTCGGTGAGCTCGCGGCCCGCCTCGACGAGGTGGCGACGCTCGCCGGTGACGTGTCGACGGAGCTCGGCACCTATCTCGCGTCGCTGGACGCCGATCCCGGACGTCTCCAGGAGGTGTACGAGCGGAGGGCCGACCTGCGGGCCCTGACCCGGAAGTACGCGGAGGACGTCGACGGGGTCGTCGCCTGGGCCGAGCATGCCCGCACGCGGCTCGCTGAGCTGGACACGTCCGACGAGCTGCTCGAGGAGCTCGACCGCGAGCGGCAGCGCCTGCACGGCGAGGTCGCGGAGCTGGCGGCGGTCCTGTCCGCCGCGCGCCGTGAGGCGGCGGGGCGGTTCGCCGCCGACGTGACGGTCGAGCTGGCCGGTCTGGCGATGCCGCACGCGCGCATCGAGGTCGTCGTCGCGCCGAAGGCGACCGGCAGCGGTCCGACGATCACCACGCCCACCGGCGCCGAGAGCGGCGTCGGCCCGGACGGCGCCGACGACATCGAGCTGCGACTCCTGCCGCACCCGGGCGCGCCGGCCCAGCCGCTGCAAAAGGGTGCGTCTGGCGGCGAGCTGTCCCGGGTCATGCTGGCGATCGAGGTCGTGTTCGCCGGTGTGGGCGGCCCGCCCACGCTGGTGTTCGACGAGGTCGACGCCGGCGTCGGCGGCACCGCGGCGGTCGAGATCGGCAAGCGGCTGGCCCGCCTGGCCCGCGACCACCAGGTCCTCGTCGTGACCCACCTGCCGCAGGTCGCGGCCTTCGCCGACCGTCACCTGGTCGTCGCCAAGGACACCGGCGGCGCCGTCACGACCAGCGGCGTGCGCGTCGTCGAGCACACCGAGCGGGCGCGCGAGCTGGCCCGCATGCTGGCCGGCCTGCCGGACTCGGACCTGGGCATCGCCCACGCGGAGGAGCTGCTCGCGGTCGCGGACCGCTCGAAATCCGCATGACAGTGCTCCGGGGGCACGGCGAACGACCAGGGTCGACTGCCCGGTGGCACGCCGCTCGTCGCCGCCGAGGTCGTGCGGCGGCTGTCAGGCCCGGCCGACCAGCAGGTTGACCCTGGTGCCGACGGGGGCGACGGTGCGGGCGAGGGTGGACTGCTCCAGCACGACCATCGGACCGGCCGGGCCGACCTCGCGGACCACTCCGAGCTCGAGCCCGGCGGCCCGCAGCGCGGTGGCCGCCTCGGTCGGGGTCTTGCCGGTCAGGTTGGGCACGTGGGTCAGGCGGATCGACGACAATGTTTCCATCAGACGCTCCTTACGAACGGCCCTGCACGGGGTAAGAGGAGCGCGGAACCGTCGTAAATACGCGCGCTGAGTGTCGGGTAGGTGACACTCCGCAGACGTGACGGGTGTCACGTCTTCGGCCCATCGGGGTGTTCCACCTGGTCGTGGACATGTCGCGCGCGGCTTTCGCCGGTGGTCCATGCCAGGATGGATGCGATGCGACTACCAACTCTGCGCCGCACCCGGCCCGCCGAGCCGGGTGTCATCGGTGGCGTCGTGCGGCTGGATCGGCGGACCAAACGCCTGGTGGGTCGCCTGCGCCCGGGGGACATCGCGGTCATCGACCACGTCGACCTGGACCGGGTCGCGGCCGACTCGCTCGTGGCGACCGGAGTGGCGGCGGTGCTCAACGCGAAGCCGTCGGTCTCCGGCCGCTATCCCAACCTGGGCCCGGAAGGGCTGATCAAGGCCGGCATCCCGCTCGTCGACGATCTGGGTGAGGACCTGTTCGAGCGGCTGCGCGAGGGTGACGTGGTGCGCGTCGAGGGCGACACCGTCTACATCGGCGAGGAGGCCGTCGCCAAGGGCGTCCGGCAGGACGCCGACTCGGTCGCCGAGGCGATGGCCGACGCCCGCGAGGGCCTGTCCGTGCAGCTCGAGGCGTTCGCCGCCAACACGATGGAATACCTCAAACAGGAGCGGGCACTGCTCCTCGACGGTGTCGGCGTCCCGGAGATCCAGACCGAGATCGCCGGCCGGCACTGCCTGATCGTCGTGCGTGGCTACGACTACAAGGCCGACATCGACGTGCTGCGGCCGTACATCCGCGAGTACAAGCCCGTGCTCATCGGTGTCGACGGCGGCGCCGACGCGCTGGTCGAGGCGGGCTACACGCCCGACATGATCATCGGCGACATGGACTCGGTGAGCGACGACGTGCTGCGCTGCGGCGCCGAGGTCGTCGTGCACGCCTACCCGGACGGGCGCGCGCCCGGGCTGGCCCGCGTGCAGCGGCTCGGCGTCGAGGCGATCACCTTCCCGGCCGCGGCGACCAGCGAGGACATCGCGATGCTGCTGGCCGACGAGAAGGGCGCCTCCCTGCTGGTGGCGGTCGGCACCCACAACACGCTCATCGAGTTTCTCGACAAGGGCCGCGGCGGCATGGCGTCGACCTTCCTGACGCGGCTCAAGCTCGGCGGCAAGCTCGTCGACGCCAAGGGCGTCAGCCGGCTGTATCGGCAGAGCCTCTCCAGCTCGTCCATCATCCTCCTGCTCGCGTCCGCGATCGCCGCGATGGCCGCCGCCCTGGCCGTCACCACGATCGGCCGGGCCTATCTCAGCGTCATCGCCGAGTGGTGGGACAACCTGATCTTCACGCTGTTCTCGTAGACGGGCGCATTTGTTGTGATCAACTTTCGGTACCACGTGGTGTCGCTGGCTGCCGTCTTCCTGGCGCTCGCCATCGGCCTCGTCGTCGGCACCGCGGCGGCCAACGGGCCGCTGGCCGAGAACCTCAACGACCAGATCAACAAGATCACCGACGAGAAGCAGCAGTTGCGTGACGACCTGGAGCAGTCCCGGGCCGAGTTGAAGAAGAACGCCGACTTCGCGACCCAGGTCGCGCCGATGCTGCTCAACGGCAAGCTGACCAACCGCAACGTGGCGCTGGTCAAGTTCGCGGGCAGCGACGACGACGTCAACACCGCCGCCGACGGCATCGCGACCATGTTGGGGACCGCCGGCGCCAAGGTCGTCGGCACGATCACCGTCAACCAGAGGTTCACCGCCGCGGCCAGCAACGACCTGCTGCTCGACCTGGCCGAGTCCTGGGCGCCGCCGGCGATCAGCGGCGCGCTGCCCACCACGCCCAACGGCGTCGAGAGGTCCGCCACGCTGCTCGCCTCGGTGCTGGTCACCAAGGCCGGCGCGCCGCAGGTCGAGGGGGCGCGCACGGTGCTCAGCATGTACGAGAACAGCGGTTTCATCAGCCTCGACGGTGACTTCAAGGCGCCGGCCGAGGCGGTGATCATCGTCGCCGGGGCACCCGCGAGCGGCAAGGACGCCAAGGAGCGCAACACCGCCGCCATGACCATCGCCACCCGGTTCGACCTGGCCGGGCCCACGGTCGTCGCCGGGCTCTCCGCCAACGGTCTGGTCTCGTCGGTGCGGGGTGACGCCTCCATCGCCAAGACCACCTCGACGGTCGACAACGCCGTGACGGCATACGGGCAGGTCGCCGCCGTCATGGCACTCGTCGAACGGCTCGGTGGCAAGACCGGTCACTACGGCATCGGCGACGGCGCGACCAGCCTGTTGCCGAAGACGGCGAGCGCGGCCAATGGCTCGTAGGCTGCTCGGGCTGCTGGCCGCCCCGGTCGGCGGCGCGGTCGCGCGGGCGGCCCTGCGCACGCTGGCCGGCCGGCCCGCCCTCGACCGCACGAACTTCCGCGGCCGCACGGTCTCCCTGGCCGGCGGCCCGGCCCTGGCGCTGGGTGCCACGGCGGGCGCGATGCTCGGCGCGGCCGCCCGCAGGAGCGCGGCGCCGAGGGCTGTCGTCGCACGGCGTCCGGCCATCCGGCCGGCGGCGCGGCGGCACCCAGCGCCAGGTGCGGGCACCGGGCGGGTCGTCGCGGCCACCGCCGTGGCGGGGCTCGGGTCCGGGGCGGTCGGGTTCTACGACGACCTGGTCGGCGGGCGGCCGGAGCATGCGGCGAAGGGGTTCCGCGGGCACCTCGGCGCGCTGCGGGAGGGGCGGGTCACCAGCGGGCTGGTGAAGATCGCCGGAGTCGGTGCCGCCGGGCTGGTCGCCGCCGCGCTGCTGCCGCGGCGGCGGACGGTCGACGTGCTGCTCGGGGCCGGGGTCATCGCCGGGGCGGCCAACCTGTTCAACCTGCTCGACCTGCGGCCCGGGCGCGCCATCAAGGCGGGGATGATCGTCGGGGCGCCGCTCGGCGGGAGCGGGATCGCGACCGGCACGCTCGGGGCGGCGGGTGCCCTGCTGCCGGCCGACCTCAACGAGGACATCATGCTCGGCGACGCCGGCGCGAACGCGCTCGGCGCGCTGCTCGGCACGGCGTACGCGGCCCGGACCGGCACCTTCGGCCGCGCGGCCGCCCTCGCCGGGATCGTGGCCCTGACCGCGGCCAGCGAGAAGGTCAGCTTCACCAAGGTCATCGAGCGGACCCCGGTGCTGCACCGCATCGACCAGTTCGGCCGGCGCCCCGCACCCGCGCCGGCGGGCGAGAGCGACGGCGCGCCGGGGGCCGACGGGCCGCTGTGGGCCGGCGGTCCGGACGCCGCTGACGGCCCGCTGTGGAGCGGTGCCGACGGTGGCGAGCGGCCGCACGGCGAGGGTGCCGGCGCCGGGAAGGCGCGCGGCCGGAGCCGGCAGGGCGGCGGTGCCGTGGACGTGCCGCTGTGGGAGGACGACACGATGTGGGCCGGTGACGCGCCGGCCGGAACCGACGCGGACGGGCGGCGGAAACCCCGGCCGTACCCGCGCGGGTGACCTGGCGGCGACTTCTCGGGGCCGCGGCGCTTGTCGCAGGACTTACCATTCTGAGCCGGATCGCCGGATTTGCCCGCATCTTGGTCTTCAACTGGTCCGTCGGGCCGACATACCTCGGCAACGCGTACCAGGCGGCCAACACCATCCCCAACATCATCTTCGAGCTCGTCGCCGGTGGGGCGCTCGCCAGTCTCGTCGTGCCGCTGCTCGCCGGGCCGGCCGCCAAGCAGGACCGCCAGACCGTCGGCCGGACGGTGTCCGCGCTGCTCACCTGGGTCGTGCTGCTGCTGACCCCGCTCGCGCTCGCCGTCGCGGTCTTCGCCCGGCCGCTCGTCGCGCTGCTCACCGAGGGCCAGCCGCCCGAGGTCGTCGACGCCGGCACCGACATGCTGCGGGTGTTCGCGCCGCAGCTACCGCTGTACGGGATCGGGATCGTGCTGACCGGCGCGCTCCAGACGTACCGCCGCTTCGCCTGGCCCGTCATCGCGCCGCTGCTGTCCAGCCTCACCGTGATGGCCGTGTACGTGGCGTTCGGCCTGCTCGCCGGGCGTGGCGCGGACCTGGGCGCGGTGTCGCGGGAGCACCTGTCGCTGTTGTCCGGCGGCACCACGCTCGCCGTCGCCGTGCTCTCGCTCTGCCTGGTGATCCCGATGAGCCGGCTGCGCCTGCGGATCCGGCCCGCCACCGGCCTGCACGTCGACGCCGTCCGCACCCTGCGGCCGCTCGCCGTCGCCGGGATCGTCACCGTCGGCACCCAGCAGTTGGTGCTCGGCCTGGCGATCCGGCTGACCAGCTATGCCGGCGAGGGCGCCATCGTCGTCTACAGCCTGGCGCAGACGATCTTCCTGTTGCCGTGGGCGGTCCTCGCGGTGCCGGTGGCGACGACCACCTACCCGGCGCTCGCCGAGCACGCCGTCACCGGCGACCGCGCCGGGTTCGCCCGGGCGCTCGCCCCGGCCGTGCGGACGATCGTGCTGCTCACGAGCCTCGGCGCCGCCGCGCTCATCGTGCTGGCCCGGCCGATCGCGGTCCTGCTCGCCGCGGCCTCGTCGCAGCCGCCGGCCATCGGGCCGCTCGCCGGCGCGATCGCCTGGTTCGCGCCGGGCCTGCTGGGGTACGGGCTGTTCGCGCTGCTGTCACGGGCGCTCTACGCCAGCGCGAACGCGTACGCCGCCGCGGCCGCGACCGCCGCCGGCTGGGCCGCCGCCGCGCTGGCGGCGCTGCTGCTCGCCGTCACCCTGCCGATCGCGGACCGGGTGCCGGCGGTGGCGGCGGCCAACTCGATCGGCATGATCCTGCTGGGCGCGGCGCTGCTCGCGGCGGTCCGCGCGAGGGCGGGGGGCGCAGCGCTGGCAGGCGCAGCCCGTACGATTGCCGCTGCTCTGCTCTCCGCGGCACTCGCGGTGACGGCGGGCCTGGCGATCAAGGGGGTGATCACCACCCCAGGTGTGGGCGGGGCCGTCGCTCAGGGCATGCTGTGCGGAGTCGTGGTGGCGGTGGTGTTCCTTGCCGGGACGGCGATCACCGACCGGTCGTCCCTGCGGCGGCTGATCAGGAGGAAGGACGGATAGTGGGCGCCCGCATCGCGTTGGTCCTGGCGTCGACCACGGGCGGCACCGGCCGGCACGTCGGCATGCTGGCCGACGGCCTGGTGGCCCGCGGCCACGAGGTCAGCGTGCACGGCCCGGCCGCGACCGACGCGCAGTTCGGCTTCGCCGCGCACGGCGCGACGTTCGTGCCCGTCGAGATCCCGGCGAGCCCGCAGCCCGGTGACCTGCTCGCCGTCCGGGCGCTGCGGCGCTCCCTCAAACGGGTGGATCCGGCCGTCGTCCACGCCCACAGCCTGCGCGCCGGGCTGGTCGCGGCGCTCGCCCGGCCCGCCGGCACCCCGCTCGTGGTCACCTGGCACAACCTGGTCCTCGCGCAGGGGCTGCGGGCCAAGCTGTACCACCCGCTCGAGCGCCGCGTCGCCCGCGCCGCCGACGTGACCCTCGGCGTCTCCAGCGACCTCGTCGAACGGGCCCGCGAGCTCGGCGCCCGCGACGTGCGGCTGGCGAAGGTGCCGGCACCGGTGCTGCCGCCGCCCGCGCGCGCCGCCGCCGACGTGCGCGCCGAGCTCGGCGTCGAGCCGGGCCAGCCGCTGGTGCTCGCCGTCGGGCGGCTCCATCCGCAAAAGGGCTTCGAGACGCTCGTCGCCGCCGCGACCCGCTGGCGGGAGCGCGAGCCGCAACCGTTCGTCGCCATCGCCGGCAGCGGCCCGTCGTACATGATGCTCGCCCAGCGCATCTCCGCCGACCACGCGCCGGTGCGCCTGCTGGGCTACCGCGACGACGTGCCCGACCTGCTGGCCGCGGCCGACCTCGTCGTGGCGACCAGCGTGTGGGAGGGCCAGCCCCTGTTCGTCCAGGAGACGATGGCCGCCGGTGTACCGCTGGTGACGACCGCCGTCGGCGGCGTCCCCGAGCTGGTCGGCAACGCGGCCCGCCTCGTCGAGGCGCACGACGTCGACGGCGTCGCCGCGGCGGTCGCCGAGCTGCTCGACGACCCGGCGCGGCGTGCCGCGCTGGGCAAGCGCGGCCTCGCGCAGGCCGCCACCTGGCCCACCGAGCGGGACACGCTGGAGCAGATCGAGGCGGTGTACGCGCAGTTGCGCACCCGCGAGGAGTGCTGATGCGCCACCGGCTGCGTCGCCTCGCCCCGGCGCTGCTCGCCCTGTTCGCCGGCCTCCTCGGGCTGGTCGCGCTCATCCCGCGGCCGGCCGCCGAACCGGTCGCACCGTCCGCGGACTACGTCATCGTCGTCGGGGTCGCCGGCCTGCGGTGGGACGACGTGAACCCGGACGACACGCCGACCATGTGGCAGCTCGCCCAGGAGGGGTCCATCGGCGCGCTGTCGGTCCGCTCGGCGCGGCGGGTGACGTGCGCCGGCGACGGCTGGCTCACCCTCGGCGCGGGCAACTACGCCATCTACACGCCGGGCGTCGTGACGCCGACCTGCCCGCCGGTGAACGTCACGATCAACCCGGACCGGACCGGCGCGTCGCTGCCCGACCAGGCCGCGGTCGTGACGCGGAACCGGAACCTGCACTGGGGCGCCCAGCCGGGCGCGCTCGCCGAGGGCGTCCGCTGCACCGCGGCCGCCGGCCCGGGCGCCGCGATCGCCGCCG
The DNA here is from genome assembly GCF_025264685.1 of Dactylosporangium roseum. GTDB lineage: Bacteria > Actinomycetota > Actinomycetes > Mycobacteriales > Micromonosporaceae > Dactylosporangium > Dactylosporangium roseum. Next base: position 5,883,987 of record NZ_CP073721.1, on the reverse strand, counting down.
CGCGGCCCTACGGCCGGGTCGACCGATACGCGGAGGCGGTCGACGAGAGCCTGCTGTCCGCCTGCGCGCTGACCCTGGTCGACCTCGGTCAGATCGCCGGCGACGACGCGGCCGCGCGTGCCGGCGACGCCCGCCGCGCCGACGCCGCCCTCGCGGCCGTCGTCGCCGCCCGGCCGCCCCGGACCGTGGTGGTCCTCGCCGGCCTGTCCGACCTCGACGCCACCAGCCGGCTGCACGTCGCGATCGCCCAGGGGCCCGGGTACACCGGCGGCTGGCTGACCTCGCTGTCCACCTCCCGCCCCGGATACGTGCAGGTCGTCGACCTCGCCCCGACCGCGCTCTCCGCGCTGGACCGGCCGGTGCCCGGCAAGCTCTTCGCCGGCGGTGCCGCCTCGATGACCGGCGGGCGCCCCGGCGACCTGCGGGCCGCCGTCGAGCGGCTCGCGGACGCCGACCGGGAGGCCAGCGTCCAGCGGCGGGTCGGCACCGGCTTCCTCACCGTGCTCGTGGTCGCCGAGCTGCTGCTGTTCCTGGCGGTGGTGCCGCTGCTGCGCCGGGCCCGCCGGCCCGCCGGCCCGCTCGCACCCCGGCCGGTGCCGGTGGCGGTGGTCCGCGCGGCCGAGGTGCTGCTCGTCGCCGCGTCCCTCGCCGTGCCCGCCGCGCTCGTCGCCGACCTGCTGCCCTGGTGGCGGTGGTCGTCGCCGGGCCTGGGCTTCGGTGGCGTGACGATCGGCGTGCTCGCCGTGGCCACGTTTGCCATCGCGTACGTCACGACCCGCAGCCGCGCCATCGCGCCGCTCGGCGGGGTGGCCGCGATCGCGGCGCTGGCCGTCGCGCTCGACGTGCTGACCGGCTCCCGGCTGCAGCTCAACGGCGTGGCCGGCTACTCGGCGGTGCTCGGGGGCCGCTACGCCGGGGTCGGGGTCATCGGCCTCGGGCTCCTCGTCGCCGGGGTGCTGGTCGGTGGCGCCGCCCTCGCCCAGCGCTTCGAGCGGCGCTGGCGGCCGTTCGTGATGGCCGTCCTCGGCGCGGTCGGCATGGTGGTCGTCGGCAGCCCGTACCTCGGTGCCGACGCCTCCGGCGCGGTCGCGCTCACCGCTGGGGTCTGCGTCGCCGCCGCGATGTCCGTCGGGGGCTGGCTCACCATCACCCGGCTCGTCTGGGCCGGCGGCGCGGCGCTGTTCGTCACCGCCGGGTTCGCGGTCCTGGACCTGTTCCAGCCGGAGGAACAGCGCAGCAGCGTCGGGCGGCTGCTGGTGCGCACCCAGGACGGCACGGCGGGCTTCATCGCCCGGCGCATCGGCGAGGCCAACGTCGTCACCACCGTCACCAGCCCGCTCACCGTGCTGGTGCTCGGAACGGTGCTGTACGTGACGTTCGTCCTCCTGCGCGACTGGGGCGGCCTGCGGCGGCTCCTCGGCGTGTTCCCGCCGGTGCGCGGCGCCCTGGCCGGGCTCGTCGTGGCCTCCCTCACGGCCGGCCTGGTCGAGGGCGTGTCGCTGAACGTGCTGGGCGCCGCCGTCGCCACGGCGTCGCCGTTGGTCGTCCTGGCATGTCTCAGAGTGCTCGAACACGCCGACGACCGTTCGCAGGAGGCGGCCAGGAGCGAGGCGGAGGCACAAGTGTGACGGGTGTGACGCCGGGTGTGTCTTCTGCGGCCCTGCTCACCTGCTGTTAGGCTGGACTCCCGTGGATCGCTCGATCCCCACGTTGCGCTTCTGCAGCGGACCGACCACGGGAGCAGGCTTTGTCCTCATCAGCACGGACCGGTGCGAGCCGGCAGGCCAAGCACATTTTCGTCACCGGGGGCGTCGCCTCCTCGCTCGGCAAGGGTCTGACCGGGTCCAGCCTCGGCAGTCTGCTCAGTGCCCGCGGGTTGCGGGTCGTCATGCAGAAGCTCGACCCGTATCTCAACGTCGACCCCGGCACCATGAACCCGTTCCAGCACGGCGAGGTGTTCGTGACCGAGGACGGCGCCGAGACCGACCTCGACATCGGCCACTACGAGCGGTTCCTCGACCAGGACCTGTCGCGCAACGCCAACGTCACCACCGGCCAGATCTACTCGGCGGTCATCGCCAAGGAGCGCCGCGGCGAATACCTCGGCGACACCGTCCAGGTCATCCCGCACGTCACCAACGAGATCAAGGCCCGCATCCGGGCCATGTCGGAGCCCAACGCCGACGGCGTGGCGCCCGACGTGGTGATCACCGAGGTCGGCGGCACCGTCGGCGACATCGAGTCGCTGCCGTTCCTGGAGGCCATCCGGCAGGTGCGCCACGACATCGGCCGGGACAACTGCTTCTTCCTGCACGTCTCCCTGGTGCCGTACCTGGCGCCGTCCGGGGAGCTGAAGACCAAGCCGACGCAGCACTCCGTCGCGGCCCTGCGCAGCATCGGCATCCAGCCCGACGCGCTGGTCTGCCGCTCCGACCGCGAGATCCCCGAGAAGACGAAGAACAAGCTGGCGCTGTACTGCGACGTCGACACCGAGGCGGTCGTGTCCGCGCCCGACGCGCCCTCGATCTACGACATCCCGCGGGTCCTGCACGAGGAGGGCCTCGACGCCTACGTCGTGCGCCGCCTCGGCCTGTCGTTCCGCGACGTGGCCTGGAAGAAGTGGGACGACCTGCTCGACCGGGTCCACCACCCGCGGCAGGCCGTCACGGTCGCGATCGTCGGCAAGTACGTCGACCTGCCCGACGCGTACCTTTCGGTCACCGAGGCCGTGCGCGCCGCCGGCTTCGCCCACCGCGCCCGCGTCGAGATCCGCTGGGTGCCCAGCGACGCCTGCACCACGCCCGCCGGCGCCGCCCAGGCGCTCGCCGGCGTCGACGGCGTGGTCATCCCGGGCGGCTTCGGCGTGCGGGGCATCGAGGGCAAGATCGGCGCCGCGCGGTACACCCGCGAGCACGGCATCCCCACGCTCGGCCTGTGCCTGGGCCTGCAGTGCATGACGATCGAGGTGCTGCGCGACGTCGCCGGCATCAGCGGGGCCAACTCGCTCGAGTTCGACGCCGACACCCCCGACCCGGTGATCTCGACCATGGCCGACCAGCAGGACATCGTCGCCGGCAAGGGCGACATGGGCGGCACCATGCGACTCGGCGCCTATCCGGCGGTCCTCGTCCCCGGTACGCTCACCGCTGAGGCGTACGGCGTGACCGAGGTCTCCGAGCGGCACCGCCACCGGTACGAGGTCAACAACGCCTACCGTGACGCGATGCAGCGCTCCGGCCTGCGCGTCTCGGGCACCTCCCCGGACGGCCGGCTCGTCGAGTTCGTCGAGTTCGACCGCGAGCAGCACCCGTTCTTCGTCGCCACCCAGGCGCACCCGGAGCTCAAGAGCCGCCCGACCCGGGCACACCCGCTGTTCGCCGCGTTCGTCGGCGCCGCGGTGGTCTACAACGCGGCCGACCGCCTGCCGGTCGAACTGGAGACCATCGACGCATGACGAACACCTACGAGGTCCGGTCGCACGTCGAGCGGCTGCGCAACCGGGTCTTCTCGATCGTCACCGACGAGGTCGTGATGCCGGGCGGCGACGTCGCCGCCCGGGACTACATGGTCCACGTCGGCGCCGTCGGGGTCGTGGCGCTCAGAGCCGACGGGCGGGTCGCGCTCGTCCGCCAGTACCGCCCGGCGGTCCGGCAGGTGCTCTGGGAGCTGCCGGCCGGGCTCATCGACGTGGCGGGGGAGCCGCTGGTCGACGCCGCGGCGCGGGAACTCGCCGAGGAGGCCGACCTCGTCGCCGCCCGGTGGGACCTGCTGACCGAGGTCCACACGACGCCGGGCTGCTCCAACGAGAAGATCCGGCTCTTCCTGGCCCGGGAGATCGCGTCGGTACCGGCTGAGGACCGCCACGAGCGGATCCACGAGGAGGCCGACCTCGAACTGCGCTGGATCGACCTCGACGAGGCGGTGGGGATGGCGCTGAGCGGCGAGATCACCAACGCGGCCTGCCTGGTCGGTGTCCTCGGCGCGGCCCACGCCCGGGACCGCGGCTGGTCGACGCTGCGCCCGGCGTCCGAAGCGGTCTGAGGCCTGTGGAACCGCTGGAGCTGGCCCGCGCCTGCGCCGCCGCCATGTTCGCCGACGACGTCGCGTCGCGGTCCCTCGGCATCACCGTCGAGGACGTCGGCCCGGGCCGGGCCACGGCCCGCATGACCGTGCGGGACGACATGCTCAACGGCCACGCCATCGGCCACGGCGGGTTCGTCTTCCTGCTGGCCGACACGGCGTTCGCGTTCGCCTGCAACACGTACGACGAGCGGACCGTGGCGGCGGGCTGCGACATCGAGTTCCTGTCGCCGGTCCGGTCCGGCGACGTCCTGACGGCCACGGCGGTGGAGCGGATCCGCCGTGGCCGCGGCGGCCTCTACGACGTGACGGTCCGCCGGCCCGACGGCGAGGTGGTGGCCGAGTTCCGTGGCCGGTCCCGCACCGTCGGCGGCTCCCTGCTCGGCGACCGCTAGCCGACGGCCGCCACCGCGTCTTCGGCGTCGGCGGTGCTCCGGTGGCCGTCCAGCGCGCCGCGACCCGTGCGGCGCCGGCCGCCGTTGCCGCGGTGCGGCTCGGCCGGCATCGCCGAAAAATGTCAGAGCCGTCGTTTACTGTGGCCCGATGCATGCCGCAGACAGTCATGACCTGATCAAGGTCCACGGGGCCCGCGAGAACAACCTGAAGAACGTGACCGTCGAGATCCCCAAGCGACGGCTGACGGTGTTCACCGGTGTGTCTGGATCCGGCAAGAGCTCGCTCGTGTTCGGCACGATCGCCGCCGAGTCGCAGCGGCTCATCAACGAGACCTACAGCGCGTTCGTGCAAGGGTTCATGCCCAGCCAGTCCCGGCCCGACGTCGACCTGCTCGAAGGGCTGACCACGGCGATCATCGTCGACCAGGAGCGGATGGGCGCCAACTCCCGCTCCACGGTCGGCACCGCCACCGACGCCAACGCGATGCTGCGGATCGTGTTCAGCCGGCTGGGCGTGCCGAGCGCGGGGCCGGCGTTCCACTACAGCTTCAACGTGCCAGCGGGCGCGTGCCCGAGCTGCGAGGGCATGGGCACCGCGACCGACATCGACCTCGACGAACTGTTCGACCGGGACAAGTCGCTCGCCGAGGGCGCCATCACCATCCCGGGCTACAACCCCGACGGCTGGCTGGTGCGCATCTTCGCGGCGTCCGGATTCGTCGACGCCGACAAGCCGATCCGCGACTACACCGACCAGGAGCTGCACGACTTCCTCTACAAGGAGGCGGTCAAGGTCAAGGTCGACAACATCAACATGACCTACGAGGGGCTCGTCCCCCGCGTCCAGAAGGCGTTCCTGCAGAAGGACAAGGAGGCGTTGCAGCCGCACCTCCGCGCCTTCGTCGACCGGGCCGTCACGTTCACGGCGTGCCCCGAGTGCGGCGGCACACGGCTCAACAAGGCCGCGCTGGACTCGCGGATCGACGGCGTCAACATCGCCGACGCGTGTGCCATGCAGATCAGCGACCTCGCCGAGTGGGTCCGCGACATCAAGGATCGTTCGGTCGCGCCGCTCCTGGCGACGCTGCGGCAGACGCTCGACTCCTTCGTCGAGATCGGGCTCGGCTACCTCAGTCTCGACCGTCCCTCCGGCACGCTGTCCGGTGGCGAGGCGCAGCGCACGAAGATGATCCGGCACCTCGGGTCGAGCCTCACCGACGTGTCGTACATCTTCGACGAGCCCACGGTGGGGTTGCATCCGCACGACATCCAGCGGATGAACGGGCTGCTGGTGCAGTTGCGCGACAAGGGCAACACCGTGCTGGTCGTCGAGCACAAGCCGGAGAGCATCGCGATCGCCGACCACGTGGTCGACCTCGGGCCGGGTGCGGGAGGCGCCGGCGGCACGGTGTGCTTCGAGGGCACCGTCGAGGGGCTGCGCGCGAGCGGGACGCTGACCGGTCGCCACCTCGACTACCGGGCCACGCTCAAGTCGGAGACCCGCACGCCGACCGGCGCGCTCGCCATCCGGAACGCGACCCGGCACAACCTCCGTGACGTCAGCGTCGACGTTCCGCTCGGCGTGCTGTGCGTCGTGACCGGGGTCGCCGGATCGGGCAAGAGCTCGCTCATCCACGGCTCGATCCCGAAGGGCGCCGGGGTCGTCTCGGTGGACCAGACCGCGATCCGGGGCTCGCGCCGCAGCAACCCGGCGACGTATACGGGCCTGCTCGACCCGATCCGGGCGGCCTTCGCGAAGGCCAACGGCGTCAAGCCGGCGCTGTTCAGCGCGAACTCCGCGGGCGCGTGCCCGAACTGCAACGGCAACGGCGTCACCTACACCGACCTGGCGATGATGGCCGGTGTCGCGACGGTGTGCGAGGAGTGCGAGGGCAAGCGGTTCCAGGCCGCCGTCCTCGAGTACAAGCTCGGCGGCAAGGACATCAGCGAGGTGCTCGCGATGTCCGTCACCGAAGCGGAGGAGTTCTTCGCCGCCGGCAAGGCGAAGTCGGCGGCCGCGCACGCCGTCCTGGCGCGGATGGAAGACGTCGGGCTCGGCTACCTGACCCTCGGCCAGCCGCTCACCACGCTCTCCGGTGGCGAGCGGCAGCGGCTCAAGCTGGCGATCCACATGGCCGAGAAGGGCGGGGTCTACGTGCTCGACGAGCCGACGACCGGCCTCCATCTCGCCGACGTGGAACAGTTGCTCAAGCTGCTCGACCGGCTCGTCGACGCCGGCAAGTCCGTGATTGTGATCGAACACCACCTCGCGGTGATGGCCCGTGCCGACTGGATCATCGATCTCGGGCCCGGCGCGGGACACGACGGCGGGAAGGTGGTCTTCGAGGGCACGCCCGCGGACATGGTCGCGGCCCGCTCGACCCTCACCGGCGAGCACCTCGCGACGTACGTGGGGGCGTAGGCCTCCCGGTTCCGAGTGTGGCGACGATGTGGAGGTACGGGGCGGGTAGCGTGCAAACGATCGCATTGACGGGGCGCCGCCCCTACCGTCGCAAGGTGTGCAGACCGTGGATGTGTTGGTCGTGGGTGCGGGCCTGGCCGGCCTGCACACGGCCCGCCTGCTCGCGCGTCGGGACCTGAGCGTGATGGTGGTCGACAGCCGCAGGTCGCTGTCGTCGGGCATCCGCACGACGGGGATCTTCGTGCGCCGCACGCTCGACGACTTCGACCTGCCGGACCACCTGCTCGGCCCCGGGGTCCGGGACGTGCTGCTGTATCCGCCGTCGCGGCGGGCGCCGGTCCGGCTCACCAGCGACCGGGACGAGTACCGCGTGGCCGACATGGCGGGCGTCTACGGGCACGCGCGCCGTGCGGCGGAGGAGGCCGGGGCACGGGTCGTCCTCGGCGTGCGGTACATCGGCGCCTCGACGGGTCTGGTGCGGTTCGCGGGTGCGGAACCGGTGACGGCCCGGTTCGTCGTCGGCGCGGACGGTGCCCGCTCCCGGGTGGCCCGCGATCTCGGCCTGGACGTCAACCGGCGCATGCTGGTCGGTGCCGAGATCGTCCACCCGATCGCGTCGGGCACCACCGACCCGGCGTTCCACTGCGTGCTGGACCCCCGGGTCGCGCCGGGATACCTGGGCTGGGTCATCGACGACGGCCGGCACGCGCACGTCGGCGTCGCGGGATACCCGGGCGGGATGCGCACCGGTGTCCGCCACCTGCTGGACGAGTTCGCCGCGGACGCGCCGGGCCGCGCGGCGCCGGCCGGTCCGATCGAGCGCCGGGGCGGTCCGATCCCGGTCGGCGGTGTGCTGCGACGGTTGGCGTGCCCCGCCGGGCTGCTCGTCGGGGACGCGGCGGGCGCGGTGTCCCCGCTGACGGCCGGCGGGCTGGACCCCTGCCTGCGCATGTCCGAGCTTGCCGCGGCGGTCACCGCCGGATACCTGCGCACCGGCGACCAGCGCATCCTCAGCCGGTACGACGGGGGCGCGTTGCGGGCCCGGTTCCGCGGCCGGCTGTTGCTGCGCCGCGTGTTCGCCGGCATCCGATCCCCCGCCGCGGCGGAGGCGGCGGTGGCGCTGCTGCGCGGTCGTGCGGGTCGCCGCGTGGCGGCGCGGGTCCTCTTCGGCGACGGCTCGTTTCCCGATGTCGGCCCGCTGCTCGCGAGCCCGGCGATCGACCATCCGTGACCCGGAGGACCCCGCCGGCCGGCGCCGACGTCCCTCGACCGCCGGACGTGCCCGTCATGCCGGTGGCACCGAAGACGGTGCCCTTCCCGCCGCCATCATGCCCGAAGGACCGACAGCGTCGCGCCCTTCAGGGTCGTGTAGAGGTCGGAGTCGGTGAAGCCGGGGCCGGTCTCCTCGCCGATGTAGAGGTCGACGTGCTTGCTGCCGCCCAGGCCGGGCGTGAACTGGTCGACGATCGTCCAGGTGGGCTCCTTGAGACGGGCGCACACCTCCGCCGTCACCTCGGCGGTGCCGCAGCGCAGGACGGTGAACCGGCTGCCCACCCGCAGGACGTCGCTGTCGGCCGCCGCCGACACCCAGGGCCGCAGCGGCCGGCCGTCCGCGTCGCGCGGGGCGGTGTCCATCCAGTAGCCGGTGTCGTGGGACCAGTTGAGGTACCGGCCGTCGGCGGTCTTGCCGGTGCCCTCGTTCTTGACCACGTCCACGAACGAGGCGGGGTAGCTGCCCAGGTCCTGCTGGTCGACGCCCCGATCGCAGTCGATCGTCGGGCAGCCGGTGACCCGGACCGTCGCGCCGCTGTGGAACGCGGCGACCGCCGTGTAGTAGACGGTGACCTCCCAGCCGGTCAGGTCGACCGGGCTGCCCGCGGCCGCCGGGAGGCTCGGCAGTCCCGGGACGGCGGCCGTCTGCGGCGGGTGGCCCGGTGCCTCGCTCGCGGCCGTCCGGGAATCGGAGGAGGGCGCGGCACCCCCGCACGACGTCAACAGGAGACTCAACGCGATCAGGCAGACACGGTGCAGTACCACCCCGTGATTTTCTAATCTTCGGGGCGCCGGCGTTCCTGTTTCCGCCGGGAACGGTGCCGTTTGTCGCTGAGCCGCCGCTCGATGACTCCACGTGACGGCTTGGTTCGCGTTCGCGGCCGGGGCGGCGGGGCGATCGCGGCGGCGATGACCGCGACCAGGCGCTCCTCGGCGGCGCGGCGGTTCTGGAGCTGCGAACGGTGCTCGGAAGCGACGATCGACAGCACCCCGTCGACCAGCCGGCCGGCCAGCCGATGCAGCGCGCGAGTCTTCAGCGGCTCCGGCAGCGCACCCGTCGCGGCCAGGTCGAACCGCAGCTCGACGCGGGAATCGGTGGTGTTCACCGACTGGCCGCCCGGCCCGCCCGAGCGGCTGAACCGCCACGTCAGCTCCGCGCGGGGCAGGGTGACATCGGGGGTGACCCGCAGATCGTCGTCCACCCGCCAATCTTGCGTCGCCCGAATTGCATCTTGCGCTTCAGGGTGACTTCGCCGACGCGTCCCCGGCGCCGGGGGGTACTCTCGGCGGGACACAGCGGAAAGGTGACGCCGTGGCCGATGCCGTTCAGACGACGGCGCTGCTGGTCGAGGACTTCGACGCTGAGCAGATCACCGCGGTCCGGCATGCCGTGAGCCGGGGCGCCGCGGGTGCCGGCATGCACGGGCGACGGCTCGAAGACTTCGTGCTCGCGGTCAACGAGATCGTCACCAACGCCGTGCGGCACGCCGGCGGCCGCGGGTCGCTGCGGATGTGGATCGTCGACGGCGTGCTCGTGTGCGAGGTCACCGACAAGGGCGGCGGCATCCCGGCCGAGCGGATCAACGGGCAGGACCTCCCGCCCAGCCACGCCGTGAGCGGCCGCGGGCTCTGGCTGGCCCGGCACCTCGTCGACGAGGTCGAGCTGCGCACGAGTGCGGGCGGCACAATTGTGGTGCTGCGCAGCGCGGCCGGCGGTTAACATCACGGCGTGCTCCGTCCGACGTATCCCGTGCGCACCGAGCGGCTGGTCCTGCGCCCGTTCACCGCGGACGATCTCGCCGACCTGCGCGCGCTGACGGGCGACCCGGAGGTCGTGCGGTATCTCTACTGGGAGGTCCACGACGAGGAACAGACCCGCGAGGGGCTGCGCCGGCGGATGGGCCAGAGCGAGCTGGCCGAAGAGGGCCAGTGGCTGGTGCTCGCGATGGACCTCGACGGCAAGGTCATCGGCCAGGTCGTGCTCAAGTGGACCAGCATGGAGCACCGGCAGGGCGAGCTCGGGTTCGTGCTGCACCCCGCCTATCAGGGCAAGGGCTACGCCCGTGAGGCGTCGGAGGCCGTGCTGCGGCTCGGCTTCGAGGATCTCGGCCTGCACCGCATCACGGGCGCCTGCGACACCCGCAACGTGCCGTCCTGGCAGCTCATGTCCCGGCTCGGGATGCGCCGCGAGGCGCACTTCGTCGAGGACGAGTGGTTCAAGGGCGCGTTCGGCGACCAGTACATCTACGCGATGCTCGACCGCGAGTGGCGCGCCCGCTACAGATCGTCGACGTAGCGCCAGGCCCCGCCGACCTTCACGAACCGGCTGCGGTCGTGCATAACGCCCGCCCGGCCGTCCTCGGTGTACCTGGCGCGAAACTCCACGACGCCCTCGCTGTCGAAGAGGCCGCCGCCCTCGCGCGCCAGGATGGTGAGCCCCTGCCAGGACTGGTTGCGCTCCAGCGTCAAGGCGTGCGGGCGGGTCTTGTCGTGCCAGGTGTGCAGCAGGAAGGCGCGGTCGCCGACGACGTACGCCGTGTAGCGGGCCCGCATCAGCAGTTCCGCGCTCGGCGGCTCGGCGCCGCGATGGTACCGGCCGCAGCAGCCGTCGTACGGCTCGCCGAGCCCGCAGGGGCAGTTCTCCATGGTCACGATTGTTCCCGGTGCCGCTGGGGCGTCATGCCGCGGATCCGCTTGAACGCGGCGCTGAGCGCGAACGCGCTGCCGTAGCCCGCCCGCCGGGCCACCGCGCCGAGCGTCGCACCGGGCCCGAGCAGCAGGTCGGCGGCGACCGCCGGCATGACCGCTACTGGGCCACCTGCCAGCGCTGGTTGGCGGAGTTGTCGCAGTCCCACTGGCGGACCGCCGCGCCCGGGTCGGGACTGCCGCTGTCGACGCCGATGCAGCGGCCGCTGTTGACGCTCACGAAGCGGAAACCGTCGCCGTCGCGCCGCAGCCGCCACTGCTGGTTGGGGCCGCCGTGGCAGTCCCACCGCACGATCGGCGCGCCGTTGTCCTTCGAACCGCCGTGGACGTCGAGGCAGCGGTTGTCCCTGGCGTTGACGAACAGGAACGTGTCCTGGCTGTTGCCCACGATCTGCGGCACCCACAGCTCGGTGGGGTTGTTGCCGTCGCACGGCTGCTGGACCGCGTTGGCGCCGTTGCCCCCGTCGCTCCGCATGCACAGCCCGGAGTGCGAGGCCCGCAGTAGACTCGGCTTCACCTGCAGTAGCGCCGCCGGACGTGTGGGTGACGGAGTGGATGAGGGAGTGGGTGACGGCGGGGCCGAGGTCGGCGGTGCGGCCGACGACGTCTCCGGCGCCGGCAGGTCGGTCCGCCGCTGAGCGTCGTTCGAGCTTCGCGGCGAGTCGGAGGTGAACGCCCGCACGCCGAGGACCACGCCGACGATGAGCGCCACCACCAGGAAGGCGAACGCTCCCAGCAGCACCGGATCGGGCTTGGGCGCTGGCGGCGTCGGTCGTTGCCCTCCGTACATGGTCATGGCCGCACAGCATAGATCAGCCTTACGGCGGACAGTCTGTCAATCCAGGGCCGTAGGAGTTCACACTGTGCTGCCCGCAATCGCACTCTCCGGGCCATAAACTCCCGCTTGTACACACAGCGTGACGGACGCTGGTGGAGAGGGGTCCGAACAGTGAAGGTCGCAATTCCGCGCGAGGTGAAGAACCACGAGTACCGCGTGGCGATCACACCGGCCGGCGTCCATGAGTTCGCCGCCAACGGGCACGACGTTTTCGTCCAGGCCGGAGCCGGTGCGGGCTCGTCGATCACCGATCAGGAGTATCGCGAGGCCGGCGCCACCATCGTGCCGACCGCCGACGACACCTGGGCCGCCGGTGACCTGGTCCTCAAGGTCAAGGAGCCGATCGCCGAGGAGTACCACCGCATGCGCGAGGGGCAGGTGCTCTTCACCTACCTGCATCTGGCCGCGTCGCGGGACTGCACCGAGGCGCTGATCGACCGCAAGGTCACCGGCATCGCCTACGAGACGGTCGAGCTCGCCGACAAGTCGCTGCCGCTGCTCGCTCCGATGTCGGAGGTCGCGGGCCGGCTCGCACCGCAGGTTGGCGCGTACCACCTGATGCGTGCCGGCGGCGGGCGCGGCGTCCTGCTCGGCGGCGTCTCCGGGGTGTACGCGGCGAAGGTCGTGGTCATCGGCGCCGGCGTGTCCGGGCTCAACGCGGCCGCGATCGCGCTGGGCATGCAGGGCGAGGTGCTGCTGCTGGACAAGAACATCGCCCGGCTGCGCGGCGCCGACGCCATCTACCAGGGGCACCTGCAGACCGTCGCCTCGAACAGCTACGAGATCGAGCGCGCCGTCCTCGACGCCGACCTGGTCATCGGCGCGGTCCTCGTCCCCGGCGCGAAGGCGCCGAAGCTGATCAGCAACGACCTGGTGAAGCGGATGAAGCCGGGCAGCGTGCTCGTCGACATCTCGATCGACCAGGGCGGCTGCTTCGAGGACTCCCGGCCGACGACGCACGACGACCCGATCTACCGGGTCCACGACTCGATCTTCTACTGCGTGGCGAACATGCCCGGCGCCGTGCCGCACACCAGCACGTACGCGCTGACCAACGTCACCCTGCCCTACGCGCTGGAGCTGGCCAACCGCGGCTGGCGCGAGGCGCTGCGCCGCGACTCGGCGCTGGCGCTCGGCCTGAACACGCACGACGGGCACGTGACCTACGGCCCGGTCGCCGACGCGCACGGCATGAGCCACGTGGCGCTGGCGGACGTCCTGGCGTAAAACGATCAGGTGGCGGTCGGCGGCACGGACGAGATCAGCGCGGTGCTGCGCCGTGCCGTCGACACGTACCTGGACCACCTGACCGTCGAGCGGGCGCTCGCCGTGAACACGCTCGCGTCCTACCGCCGGGACCTCGACCGTTACGTCGAGTGGCTGGCGGAGGCCGGCGTCAAGGATCTCGCCGACGTGTCCGCGCGGGACATCGCCGGGCACGTCGCCGCGCTGCGCTCCGGCGCGCCCGCCCTGTCGGCGTCGTCCGCGGCCCGGGCGGCCAGCGCCGTGCGCGGCCTGCACCGGTTCCTGCTGCTGGAGGGCCTCGCGCCGAACGACCCCTCGCGCGAGGTGAAGCCGCCGTCACTGCCGAAGCGGCTGCCGAAGGCGCTCGACGTGGACCAGGTCGCGCGGCTGCTCGCCGTCCCCGACGGCAGCGGGCCGCTGGGCATGCGCGACCGGGCGCTGCTGGAGTTCCTGTACGGCACCGGCGCGCGCATCTCCGAGGCGGTCGGCATCGCAATCGACGACCTCGATCTCACCGGCCGGCACGGCATGGTGCTGCTGCGCGGCAAGGGCGGCAAGACCCGGCTCGTGCCGATGGGCAGCTACGCGCGCTCGGCGCTGGACGCCTACCTGGTCCGCAGCCGCCCGGCGCTCGTCACGAACGGCCGCGGGGTGCCGGCGGTGTTCCTCAACGCGCGCGGCGGCGCGCTGTCCCGGCAGAGCGCCTGGACGATCCTGCGCAAGTCGGCGGTGCGGGCCGGGCTGCCGGTCGACGGCCCCACCGGCGTCTCACCGCACACGCTGCGCCACTCGTTCGCCACGCACCTGCTGGACGGCGGCGCCGACATCCGCGTCGTGCAGGAGCTGCTCGGCCACGCCTCGGTGACGACCACCCAGGTCTACACGCTGGTCACGGTCGACAAGCTCCGTGAGGTGTACGCGACCGCACACCCCCGGGCCCGCTGACCCGCACCCCCTTTTCGCGTTGATCTTGCAGTTGTGGTGCCGGACAAACCCGGACATCGTGGGAGTGTCGAGGCACCACAACTGCAAGATCGACGCACAAAAGGGCAGGGCGTGGCGGTTACTTGTGGCGGTTGTACATTCTGGGGGCCTTCGGGGTGGCGCCCTTGCCGGCGCCGCCGCGAGCGCCGCCCCGGCCGCCCGAGCCGGGCGGGAGGGAGCGGTTGGCCTGAGCGCGGCGGATCGCCTCGAGCGGGTTCGACGGACGGTCCTCGGACTCCTCCGCGGACACCCGGTCGGATTCGGCGGCGGGCGAGGACGGCTTGGCGGAACGAGCAGGCATGAGCGTCTCCTTCGCGAAAACGGTGCTGGAAGCGGCGAGCGGACAGGCTGCGGCCGCGCGGAAACGCGAAGCGGGGATCAGCAGAAACCCACAACGGGGGCCAGCCTGCTGCGTCAGGGCAGCGGCGGCACGCGCGGCGTCGGTGGGCTCAGAAACGCATGCCAAAACGGTAACAGCACCACGCCGTCCGCGCACGCGGTTTTTTCGGCGAGGTGCTGTGACCGCCGCTACCCGGTGAAGACCTCTGTCACCGGGGGCCAGCTACCGCGGTCGTCGGGGTCCGCCGGATCCATGACGGTCGTCAGCTCGACGGTCAGGCCGGGCGGGAACAGCTTCGTGCTGTCGCCCTCGACTCGCACGTACGTCCGGTCGCCGGCCGGCCGGGTGCACACCAGCGTGCCCGCCGTGCAGGCCGGTTTGGCCGGGCTGCCGGCCAGGGGCGAAGGGTCGCCGGACTGGTTCACGCCGACGGAGAGGGTGATCGCGCCGAGCGTCTCGAAGTCGATCATCCCGGTGAGCGGCACCTGGGGCGGCCTCAGCGTGAGCCGGACCGACGAGATGAGCGTGCCGCCGTCGGGGGAGTCCTGGCCGAAGCTCGCGGCCGCCAGGGAGTACCGCTGCGGCGGGGTCTTCAGCCGGAAGCCGATCCGGAACTCCTTCGGCTGCGCGGGCGTGAGCCCGTCGGCGATCGCCGTCAGCTCCGCCACGGTCGGCGCGTCCTCCCCCGGCGACCAGTAGATCGCCGCCCAGGCGTCGTCGGTGTACTGCCACGCCAGCGTCGGAATCCCGCCGCCGGGCCGGCTGTACCGCTTGAACGTCTCCGCCGTCAACGCGGAAGATGCCCCCGGCCCGGCGGCGTAGTGCAGCAGCCCGACGGACCCGCGCAACTGGATCCGCTCCGCCGGATCGAACATCTTCGGCTCGAACGCGTGCTCGCGGTACACGACGAGCACACCGCCGGACGCCTTCGTCCTGACCGCCGGCGCCGACATCGACGGGGTCGGCGTGGGCGACACCGGCGCGATCGTGGACTGCTGATAGGCGGTGGTCACCAGGTCCGGGTCGCTGACGAAGTACCGCCCGGCGGGGTAGCCCCGGTAGGTCGTGGTGAACGCGGGCGCGGCGGCGAACTCGGCCGGCTCCGCCGACGACCGCATGCCCGGCAGGTGGCTCGGGCCGAGCGCGGATGTCATCGGCGCGGGGTCGTTGAGCACCAGCACCGCCGCCGCGGCCGCGATCGCGGCGACGACACCGCCGCCGGCCGACGAGAGCAGGGCGAGCCGGCGCCGGCGCCGCTCGAGGCGCCGGCCCGCGGCGGTGATGTCGTCAACGCTGAGCCGCGGTGGCGGCGCGTCGTCCCTGGCCGAGGTCAGCAGAGTACGCAGATCCTGGGGTGCCATGCCCTTCCCTCCTGTTCTCCTCGATGCCTGCGGGGTGACCGTCAGCAAGGCCGTCCGTGACCCGGAGCTCGTCCGTGCCGAGCAGCGCGCGGAGCGCGGCGAGCCCCCTGGCGGTCTGACTCTTGACGGTGCCCGGCTGGCGGCCGAGCACCTCGGCGGTCTCTTCAACGCTCAGCCCCTCGTAGTAGCGCAGGACGAGCACGGCGCGCTGGCCGGGCGCCATCCGGGCGAGCGCCGCGCGGATGCGGATCCGCTCGTCGACCTGGTCGGCGTGGTCGGGCCCGGGCAGGTCCGGCAGGCTGTGCCCGGCCGGCCGCTCCCGGCGGCGCCACGGCCGGCGGCTCTCGTCGACCAGGGTGTGCACGATCGCCCGCCGCGCATATGCCAACGGGGTGTCGACCTTGGTCCAGCGCACGTACAGCTTTGCCAGGGAGGCGGCCACGGCGTCCTCGGCCGTGTGCCAGTCCCCGCACGTCAGGTAGGCGAGCGAGCGCAGCCCGTCGAATCGCGCGGCGACGAAATCCCGGA
The DNA here is from genome assembly GCF_025264685.1 of Dactylosporangium roseum. Lineage (GTDB taxonomy): Bacteria > Actinomycetota > Actinomycetes > Mycobacteriales > Micromonosporaceae > Dactylosporangium > Dactylosporangium roseum. The sequence goes on along the minus strand of NZ_CP073721.1, from coordinate 5,867,816 downwards.
AGTGCGCCTCGTCGTCTTGGTTCACCCGTCTGGGCTCCCTTCGTCCGGGGGTAGACGGAGTCGGCCCGGGCAGGGTTGCACGTCTCGGTGAACTACGGCGTCGGGGACTTGTCCAGCGTCGGGGACTTGTCCGGCGACGGCGGCGGGGCGTCCGACGTCGGACCGGGCGCGGGGGACGACCGCGGTGGCTCGCTCTGCGGCGCGGGGGAGCTGGGCGCCGCGGACGAGGCGACCGCCGAGGCCGACGGCGACGTGGACGCCCATCCGGTACGTGTGGCGGCCCCGCCGTCGGGCGCCGGCGTCGACGCCGCCGGGATCACACCCGCGGACTTGCTGGGGACGGTCGCGGGGCCGATGTCGGTGTCCAGGGCCTCGCGGGTCAGCGCGATCAGGGCCAGGATCACCCCGACGGCGAGGGCGGCCAGGGCCAGGCCGACCGCCACCGGGAACCACGCCGGGCGGCGCGGCGCCTCGTCGTCGTCCAGGTCGTCCGCGACCAGCTCGGCCGTGTCGGAGACCGACGGCGACGACGCGCGCACGGCACGTACGACCCCGTTCTGCGCCTCACGGGCCGCGACGGCCATCGCGGCGGCCGAGGGGAACCGGGCCTCGGGGTCCTTCTCCATCGCTTGCTCGACCAGCGCCCGCGCCGCGACGGGGAGGTCGTCGGGCAGCGGTGGCGGCTCCTCGTGCAGGTGCTTGACCGCGATCTCCAGCGGCGAGTTGCCGCTGAACGGGGGTGCGCCGGTGAGGCAGTGGTACGCCACCGCGCCGAGCGCGTAGATGTCCGTCGACGGCGAGATCGTCCCGCCACGCGCCTGCTCGGGCGACATGTAGAGGGCGGTGCCGATGACCGCGTTGACCTTCGTGACGGACGTCACGGACGACGAGCGGGCGACACCGAAGTCGACCAGCGTCACCGTGCCGTCGTCGGCCACGAGCAGGTTGCTCGGCTTCACGTCGCGGTGGATGACGCCCTTCGCATGCGCGGCCTGCAGCGCCTCGGCCGCCTGGGCCACGATCGTGAGCGTCTCGTCGACCGGCAGCGCACCCTCACGGGCGATCCGCTCACCCAGCGGCCGTCCGTCGACGAAGGTCATGACCAGGAACATCGTGCCCTCGGACGTCTCGCCGTAGTCGTAGACGCCGACGACACCCGGATGCCCGATCGCGGCCATGATGCGCGCCTCGGCGCGGAACCGGCTGCCGAACTCGCCGTTGCTCGTGTGCCCCGGCAGCAACACCTTGACCGCGACCGTCCGGCCGAGCGTCGTGTCGGTGGCGCGGAACACCTGCCCCATGCCGCCGCTGGCGACGAACTCCTCGAGGCGGTAGCGGTCGCCGAGCACGTCCCCTGGTCCCAACACGTGGATGACCGTACCCAACGATGAGCTTCGCGACACGCCGAGGCGCACTGTGCCGTATGTACCCTGCAGTGACGTACAGTCGGGCAACGGTCGACTCGCTTCCCCAGATCGCCGACGCCGATCTGGCCCGAGGGTGGAGACGGCCCGCCGCGGAGGGGCGAAGATAGCGATGACAGGCATGGGTGACCAGGCGGAGTCGTGGACCACCACGATGCGCGCCGAGCAGGCATCGCTTGACCTCGGTGCGGAGTTGGGTCCTGCCGACCCGACGGCATACACGATGCGCAAGCCGATCCCCGAGCCGATGCCGATGGACCGGCACGGCCCGGCGCGGATCATCGCCATGGCCAACCAGAAGGGCGGCGTGGGCAAGACCACGTCGACCATCAACCTGGGGGCGGCGCTGGCGGAATACGGGCGGCGGGTGCTGCTCGTCGACTTCGACCCGCAGGGCGCGCTCTCGGTCGGGCTCGGGGTGAACCCGCACAATCTCGACCTGACGATCTACAACATCCTGATGGACTCGGACGTGACGGTCGAGGACATCCGGATCAAGACGGATATCGCGGGCCTGCACCTGCTGCCGGCCAACATCGACCTGTCCGCCGCCGAGATCCAGCTCGTCACCGAGGTCGCACGCGAGATGGCCCTGGCCCGGGTGCTGCGTCCGGTGCTCAAGGAGTACGACTTCATCCTGATCGACTGCCAGCCGTCCCTCGGCCTGCTGGCGATCAACGCGCTCACGGTGGCGCACGGCGTGATGATCCCGCTGGAATGTGAATTCTTCTCACTTCGTGGCGTCGCGCTGCTGCTCGACACCATCGACAAGGTGCGCGAGCGGCTCAACTTCGACCTCGAGCTCGAGGGCATCCTCGCCACCATGTACGACAGCCGCACCACCCACTGCCGCCAGGTGCTCCAGCGGGTCGTGGAGGCGTTCGGCGACAAGGTCTACCAGACCGTGATCACCAAGACGGTCAAGTTCCCCGAGTCGACCGTCGCCGGCGCGCCGATCACCGTGCTCGATCCGGCCTCCTCGGGCGCCCGCAACTACCGGCAGCTCGCCCGTGAGGTGATCGCCCAGCAGGCCGAGCGGCGCTTGTAGCGGCTCATCGCGGTTCTTGCGCTACGTTTCTCCGGTGACCGATCCCGCAGCCCCTCCCACGGATGCCCCTCCTGGGATTGTCGAGGCCGCCTCGACTTCGGGCTTCCAGGTCAAGCTGGCCAACTTCACCGGGCCGTTCGACCTGCTGCTGCAGCTCATCGGCAAGCACAAGCTCGACGTCACCGAGGTCGCGCTGCACACGGTGACCGACGACTTCATCGCGTACATCCGGGCGATGGGCGACGACTGGGACCTCGACGAGGCGTCGGAGTTCCTCGTCGTCGCCGCCACGCTGCTCGACCTCAAGGCCGCCCGCCTGCTGCCGTCGGCGACGGTGGAGAACGAGGAGGACCTGGCCCTGCTGGAGGCGCGGGACCTGCTGTTCGCGCGACTCTTGCAGTACAAGGCATTCAAGGAGGCGGCCGCGCACATCTCCGGCCTGGAGGCGGTGGGCTCGCGGCGCTATCCGCGGTCGGTGTCGCTCGAACCGCGGTACGCCGAGGCGCTGCCGGACCTCGTGCTCGGCGTCGGCCCGCAGCGGCTGCTGAAGCTGGCGCTGAAGGCGTTCACGCCCAAGCCGCCGCCGGTCGTGTCGATCGCGCACATCCACATGGTGCGGGTCAGCGTTCGGGAGCACGCCAACATCGTGAAGGATCGGCTGATCGAGCAGCGCGAGGCGACCTTCAGCGCCCTGTGCGTGGACTGCGGCTCGACGCTCGAGGTGGTGGCCCGATTCCTGGCACTGTTGGAGCTGTACCGGGAAAACCTGGTGAGCTTCGAGCAGGTTCAGGCGCTGGGCGAGTTGGTGGTCCGCTGGATCGGCACCGACGACACGAACGTCTCGATCGAGGTCGAGGAGTACGAAGGCGCTCCCGCTCCCGCGCCCGCCCCGTCGGCGGCTCCGGCGGGCTCTGCTGCGGGTTCTCTGGATCAGCCTCTGGAGGGTGCTCCGGCGGGTTCTCTGGCGGGTTCTCTGGCGGCCGGGCCGGCGACGGTGGGCGCGGTTGACGTGGACAGCGAGGTGGACGAGTGAATCAGGACGACCGGCGGTCGCTCGCCGACCAGGCGGCAAACTGGGTGCCGCCGTGGGAGCGCCCCAAGCCCCCGGCCCCGGAACCTCGCGCTCCCGAGCCGCCTGCGGATGCTGTCGAGCCCGCGGAACCTCCGGACGCCGCTCCCTCAGGTTTGGCTGCCTCGGGGTTGGCTGCCTCGGACGCTGCTCCCTCGGGTGCCGCTCCCTCGGAGACGGTTGCCTCGGAGTCTGCTGGTTCGAGCACAGTTGGTTCGAGCGTGGCTGTCTCGGATTTGGCTGTCTCGGATGTGGCTGTGTCGGGGTCGGCTGGTTCGAGCACGGTTGGTTCGGATGTGGCTGTGTCGGGGCCGGCTGATTCGGAGGCGCTTGGTTCGGGCGCGGCTGCTTCCGAGATCGCTGTTTCGGAGCCCGGTACAGGGATGGTCGAGTCCGCGGGTGCTGGTTCGGCGGCAGTCATTGCGGAGCCTGTCGCTCCGGATTCCTCCGAGCCCGAGTGTGAGCCTGCTGGTGTGGATGGTGCCGCCCCCGAGACGAGTGCCTTCGAGATCGCTGTTTTGGAGCCCGACGCCTCGTCGTCCGCCGAGAAGCCGGGGGAGGAGACCGCAGATCCTGCGGCCGAGTCGGCCGACGCCACCGCCCCGGAGCAGACCGGCGAGGCGGAGTGGGCCGGGGGCGCGGAGCGAGTCGGGGATGCCGAGTGGGCTGAAGGGGCTGTTGGCTCTGGCGTTCCCTCGGATCGCTCCGCCATTCCGGACATTTCCGATTCATCGGACATACGCGCAGCCGACGGGGCGGTCCCGGGGGAGGCGGAGCGGAGTGTGGAGCGTTCTGGTCGCCAGGACGACCAGAACGCTCCACAGCGCGGTGACAGCCAGTTGATCTTGGAGGAGATAGATCTCCAGGAGGGTCGCAGCGCTCCAGCATCCGCAGGTGGCGAGCCTGGCGCGCCCGAAGTGCCGGTCGCCATGTCCGACGCCGAGCTGCGTGGTGCGGTCGAGGCCATTCTGCTCATCGTCGACGAGCCTGCCACCGAAGTCTCCCTCGCCCAGGTGCTCGAGCAGCCTGTCGATCGGGTACGCGGGGCGCTGGAGGACATCTCCGGGCAGTACACCTCCCTGGGGCTTGGGTTTGATCTTCGACGCGTCGCCGGGGGCTGGCGGCTGTACACCCGGCCCGAGTATGCGAGCTACGTTGAGAAGTTCGTCCTCGACGGGCAGCAGGTCCGGCTGACGCAGGCGGCGCTGGAGACACTTGCCGTGGTCGCGTACAAGCAGCCGGTGACCCGGTCCCGCATCTCTGCCATCCGGGGGGTCAACTGTGACGGTGTGGTCCGTACGCTGGTAACGAGGGGCCTGATCGAGGAGGTCGGGAGTGAGCCCGAAAGCGGGGCGCATCTCTACCGCACGACCACGCTGTTCCTGGAGAAGCTCGGCCTGGACAGTGTCGACCAGTTGCCCCCGCTCGCCCCGTTCCTTCCCGACGACATAGATGAGATCGCCGATGCCCAGCGCTGATGCTGAAGAATTCACCGCGTCCGCCTTCGACGCCCCGCCGGATGTGCGGCCGCCACGCGACGACGAGCGGCTGCAGAAAATCCTTGCCGCCGCCGGGCTGGGATCGCGGCGCACGTGCGAGCGCATGATCGAGGAGGGGCGCGTCACCGTCAACGGCAAGGAGGCCACGCTCGGTGACAAGGCCGACGCGATCCGCGACGCGATCCATGTCGACGGGCAGCGGCTCGTCACCGACACGCGGATGGTCTACCTCGCGCTGAACAAGCCGCGCGGGGTCGTGTCGACGATGGACGACGAGAAGGGGCGCGATGCGATCGCCGACTTCCTGCCCAACATCGCGACCCGGGTGTTCCACGTCGGCCGGCTCGACGCCGACAGCGAGGGACTGCTGCTGCTCACCAACGACGGGGGGCTCGCGCACAAGCTGATGCACCCGTCGTATGAGGTGGCGAAGACCTACCAGGCGGAGATCCAGGGCCCGGTGCCGCGTGCGATGGGGCGGCAGTTGAGGGCCGGCGTCGAGCTGGAGGACGGCCCGGTCAAGGTCGACGCGTTCCGGGTCGTGGACGCATACGGCAAGGTGGCGCTCGTCGAGGTCGTCCTCCACGAGGGCCGCAACCACATCGTGCGGCGCATGTTCGACGCGGTCGGCTTCCCGGTGCAGCGGCTGATCCGCACCCAGATCGGCCCGATCCGGCTCGGCGACCTTCGACCGGGCCGCACGCGGCACCTTTCTCAGGCCGAGATTGGAGCCCTGTTCAAGGCCGTCGGCGAGTGACGTGATCGTGGGCGCCCCGCTGGTCGGGGCGCCCACGATCGTCAGGTGGACCGGTGCATCGCCCGGATGCCGACCCACAGCCCGACCAGTGCCGTCGCCGTCGCGGCCACGAAGCCCCAGGCCACCGCCGTTCGGCGAGCCGGCCGCCGAACAGCAGGCGCTCGGCCCGCACCGAGGAGCTTCCCCGAGGATGCGGACAGGTCCTGTCCTCATCGCCGGTGATACTGGGTGGCATGTTGGAGACGTCGGCTCGCCTGCTCGCCCTGCTGTCCCTGTTGCAGGCCCGGCGCGACTGGCCCGGGCGGACGCTCGCCGACCGGCTGGAGGTCAGCCCGCGCACGGTCCGCCGTGATGTCGACCGGCTGCGGGAGCTCGGCTACCCGGTGCGGGCCACCCGCGGCCCGGACGGCGGCTACCGCCTCGACGCCGGCTCGGAGCTGCCACCGCTGCTGTTCGACGACGACCAGGCGGTGGCTGTCGCGGTGGCGCTACAGACGGCGACGGTGACGGTCGAGGGCGTGGAGGAGGCCGCGCTGCGCGCGCTGGCGACCGTACGGCAGGTGATGCCCGCCCGGCTGCGGCATCGCGTCGACGCGCTCCGGGTGACGCGGGTCGCGAAGGGCAACCAGCGCGCGGCGAACGTCGACTCGGAGGTGTTGCTGGCCATCGGGACGGCGGTGCGGGCGCGGGAGGTGCTCCGGTTCGACTACGCCGGGCGGCGGGAGTTCCTGGAGGGGGAGCAGGTCCGGCCGCCCCGCCGCGCGGAACCGCACCATCTCGTGACGTGGGGTGGCCGGTGGTACCTCATCGGCTGGGACCTCGACCGCGGTGACTGGCGCACGTACCGCGTGGACCGGATGACGCCGAGATCGCCGAACGGCCCGCGGTTCACGCCCCGGCCGCTGCCGGCGCCGGACGTGGCGGCGTTCATCGCCGAGCGGTTCGAGGGCCACGATCCGTTCCCGTGCCGGGGGAGCGCGATCCTGCACGCGCCCGCCGCGGCCGTCGAGGAGTGGGTCCGTGGCCAGGCGATCGTGGAGGTCGTGACGCCGGAGCGCTGCCGGGTGACGATGAGTAGCTGGTCGTGGGCGGGCCTGGCGGCGTGGTTCGGGATGTTCGACGCCGACCTGGAGATCGTCGGCCCGGCGGAGCTGCGCTGCGCGGCGGAGACCCTGGCGGGCCGGTACGCACGAGCGGTCCGGGACCGATCCGGTTCGACAGGCACATGATCACCGGATCGTCGCCGAACCGATGGGTAAGCGGGCCACCGGCCGGGCGCCGGACTGGATGGTCGCCCGTGCGCGTGCCGTGCGGGCACACCTGGACCTGCGGGACGCTGACCGACCGCACGGTGGGCGAGGGGCGCCCGAGTGCACCGTGCGTGAGCGAGCCGGCGCGGCGGCCCCGACGGAGGCCTCCCGTAGCGAGGCGTCACCGGCGGGTCGGTTACTGTCGAACCGGAGTCTTCCGCGGTTTCATCGGGGTGAGGAGAACGGGCGTGCGCGACGAGAGCCGGCAACTGGTGGTTGCCGTGGACGGGCCCTCCGGCTCCGGCAAGTCCACCATCTCCCGCCGGGTCGCGCAGGCGCTCGACGCCCGCTACCTCGACACCGGCGCCATGTACCGCGCGGTGACGTTCGCGGTCCTGCGCGACGGGGTCGACCTGCGGGACGCCGACAAGATCACCGCGGTCGCGGAAGGCCTCCGGCTCGGCATCGGCACCGATCCGCTCGACCCGCACATCAGCGTCGACGGCATCGCGGCGGACCGGGAGATCCGCGGTCCCGAGGTGACGCGAGCCGTCTCCGCCGTCTCCGCGGTGCCGGCGGTGCGGGCCCTCCTCGTCGCCCAGCAGCGCGCGATCATCGCCGCGTCGGTGCGGATCGTCGTCGAGGGCCGCGACATCGGCACGGTCGTCGCGCCGGACGCCGACCTGAAGGTCTACCTCACCGCGTCCGCCGACGAGCGAGCCCGCCGCCGCAGCTCCGAGAACGCCGCCAGCCATGCGGCCACAGCGGCCGATCTCGCCCGGCGTGACAGACTTGACTCGACGCGCGCCGCCGACCCCCTGCGCCGGGCCGACGACGCGGTCGTGCTCGACACCACCGCCCTCGGCATCGACGAGGTCGTCGAGCGCCTCCAGCGAATGCTGGAGAAGGTGACGGCATAGGCCACCGGGCGAAGGATAAAGGGAATTCCCGTGAGTGCTGAGGCATCCGCCGACATCAACGTCGACGAGGGCGGCGTCGATGTTCCATCGGGCGGCGCCGAGCTGATCCTGCCCATCGTGGCTGTCGTCGGCCGGCCCAACGTGGGCAAGTCGACCCTGGTCAACCGCATTCTCGGCCGCCGGCAGGCGGTTGTCGAGGACGTCGCCGGAGTGACCCGAGACCGGGTCGCCTACGACGCGGAGTGGACCGGCCGCCGCTTCACCGTCGTCGACACCGGCGGCTGGCTGCCCGACGCCAAGGAGCGCGCGAAGGCCATCGCCACCCAGGCCGAGATCGCCACGCAGACCGCCGACGTCGTCCTCTTCGTGGTCGACGCCACGATCCCGCCGACCTCCGACGACGAGGCCGCGGTCCGGATGCTGCGCCGCAGCGGCCGGCCGGTCGTCCTCGTCGCCAACAAGGTCGACAACGCGCGCATCGAGAACGAGACCGCGAGCCTGTGGAGCCTCGGCCTCGGCGAGCCGTTCCCCGTCTCGGCGTTGCACGGCCGCGGCTCCGGCGATCTCCTCGACAAGATCCTGGAGAGCCTGCCGCCGCCGATCCCGGCCGAGCCGCGCGAGACCGGCCCGCGCCGCATCGCACTCGTCGGCCGGCCCAACGTCGGCAAGTCCAGCCTCCTCAACAAGCTCGCCAAGGAGGAGCGCGCGGTCGTCGACTCGGTCGCCGGCACCACCGTCGACCCCGTCGACAGCCTCGTCGGCTTCGGCGGCGACACCTGGCACCTCGTCGACACCGCCGGGCTGCGCAAGCGCGTCGCACACGCCAGCGGCACCGAGTACTACGCCTCGCTGCGCACCAACGCCGCGATCGAGGCCGCCGAGGTGGCGATCGTCCTGCTGGACGCGAGCGAACCCATTTCCGAGCAGGACCAGCGGATCATCACGATGGTCATCGAGTCGGGGCGGGCGCTCGTCATCGCGTTCAACAAATGGGATCTCGTCGACGACGACCGCCGGTACCAACTCGGCAAAGAGATCGAGCGGGAACTCCGCCGCGTGCCGTGGGCGCTGCGGGTCAACGTGTCGGCGCTGACCGGCCGGGCCGTCGACAAGCTCGCACCGGCGCTGCGCACCGCGTTGAACAACTGGGAGCGGCGCATCCCCACCGGCCAGCTCAACCAGTGGCTCACCGCGCTCGTGCAGGCGACCCCGCACCCGGTCCGCGGCGGCCGCGCCCCGCGGGTGCTCTTCGCGACCCAGGCCGGGGTGTCGCCGCCGAAGTTCGTGCTCTTCACGACCGGCGCGCTCGATCCGGGCTACGTCCGGTTCGTCGAGCGCAAGCTGCGCGAGGAGTTCGAGTTCATCGGCACGCCGATCCACATCACCGTGAAGCCGCGGAAGAAGAACGGCGTCCGGGGGCGGAAGTAGTCGCCGCCGGCGTGGCCCCACGGCGGCGTCCTCCCTCTGGCAGGGCTGACGCCGGCGCGGGGCCGCCCGATCTGAGCGGATCACCCGAGCGCGCCCGCCTGCTCGCCGATCGCTTGCCCGGCGGTGTTCGGCCCGAGCAGTACGCGCAGTTCCAGGCCTTTCATCAGCCATGACGCGCCGAAGCTGAGGATGGCCAGCGTCTCGCCGACGATCAGCGAGTAGTCCTCCAGCAGCCCGGTCAGCTTCGACACGGCGATGCACAGCACCGCCGCCCCGATGCCGGCGCTGCACGTCCAGTGGAACCGCCGCCAGAAGGCCGGCGCCAGGCTGCCCCGGTCGTCCCCGGTCCGCCGGCCCTCCCGGACCCCGAAGAACAGGCTGATCACCCCGAGCGCCAGGATGAACACCGCGGCGGAGACGTAGTGGACGGTGGCGACGGTCGTCTCGCCGAGATCGTGCTGCAGTGGCGTCAGCGCGGTGCCCTCGCCGTCGCTGGGCCGGTCGGTGGAGAACAGCGCGACCCCGAGCGCCGCCATCCCGGCGACGGTGCTGAGCAGGTTGTCGAGGTTGTGCTCGAAGACCTTGTACGTCATGAGGAACACTCCCGTGACGCACAGGCACCCGACGAAGACGTCGCGCATGCCCGAGTAGAAGTACGCGCTGAGCGAGCCCTTGGCGAGCAGCGAGCCGTGCTCGAGCGCCCAGTCGCCGAGCACCAGCACGAACGGCAGGGCGACGCCGACGAAGCCGATCACCGCCCGCATCAGCAGGTACGACCGGAGGTAGAGGACGCGATCGCCGTCATCGCAGAACTCCGCCGTGCTCGGCCGCCGCGGCGCCTCGGTCTGCGGATCCAGGTAGCCCATGGGGTGCCCCCAGCTCTCGAGAGGTGTATGTCTCTAGGAGGGCTCTGAGCACCCGCTGATACACGATGCGGTGGCGTCTTCGGCCGTTCGTGGCTCGCAGCGATCTCGGTTCCGCCGCAACGGGGTGCCGTCCGGACCGATCGTCTGATCCGCTCCAGGCACCTGATTCCTACGCTCGGTGCTGGCAGCCGGACTCACCGTCCGGTCAACCGGGAGGTCGAGCCGATGCGTCTGCGTACCGCCGTGCTAACCACCGCCTTGACGATCACCGCGACCGCCCTCGCGGCAGGCGCTGTCACCCCGACGGCGGCGATGGCCGCTCCCGTCACCGTCCCGCTGAACGTGGTCGACTGGGACCAGCCGGTTCCGTCCTGCGACGGTACCCCGCACAGCGACACCAAGGTCGGCACCGTTACCGTCACCCGCGCCGCCGGTGGCGTCGACGTCACAGTGGACCTGACCGGCGGCGGGGTGAGCACCGGATCCGTCTACTCCATCGTCGTGTGGGAAGAGGCGCCGGTGTGCGCCGGACGCAGCATCGCCGAATGGGACGAAGGCACCGACGGCCGCGGAGCGGTCACCGCACCCCTGCCGCTGCCGTACGTCAACACATTGCCCGGCGGCGGAACGATCACCCTTGGCGACGGCCAAGGCACCGAACGACTCGTCGTCGTGCTCTACCTGCACGGCGGTGACAACTCCGGCCCGGTCTTCGTCGCCGGCCCGATCCCGCTGCCCGGCACGGCCCCGGAGCCAGGCCCGAACACACCACCACGCGTCTACGCCGGCGCTGACCAAACCGTCACCGGAACCAGCACCGTCAACCTCGCTGGCACGGTCACGGACGACGGCCGGCCCGCACCACCCCGGCTGACCCGACGCTGGTCCCTGGTCAGCGGGCCGGCACCGGTCACGTTCGCCGACGCCACCGCGGCCGCCACCAGAGCCGTCATGCCCGTAGCAGGCACATACACCCTCCGGCTGACCGCGTCCGACGGTCAACTCACCGCGTCCGACACCGTCGTCATCCGGGTCCGGGAACGGTACCGGATCGAACTGCGCGCGTGGATCCCGCAGGAAGCCGTCGTCGACCCCATCCACCCCGTTCCGTTGCCGCTGCAGGCGAACAGCCTGGACAGCCGGTCGGCCTGTGGTTACGTAGGCGGCCCGCTGGTCCAGTCGTCGACGTTCTCCGGTGACGACCACGTCGGATACGACGGCAGCACCGCTGGCACCGTCAAGCCGTTCCGTGGCCAGATCTCGACAGAGTTCATCTGGGACGGCACATCGATCTCCGGGTTCACCGCTGGAACGGGAGAGTACGGCACCAGCCACCGAGTGTTCCGTCTGACGAAGGACGGCGACACCAGCACCTGTGAAGCGGTACAGACCGCCGACCGGGCCGCGAGCACCCGTCAGCTCAATCCCGCGACGGTCCGGCTCACGCTGTCCACGGCGATGCCGATGATCGCGCTCTCCCCGACGATCGACTCCGACCTGCTGGTGGGCTTCAGCAACGCCCGAAAACTGACGGTGTACGCCCACACCGACATGTTCCCCAGTCACGGCTTCCGGATCTACAAGAACGACGCGATCATCTACACGCGGGTCACCCGGAACGTCTCGTGCGTGCCGGTGCTCGGCTGGCCCGGCTTCTGGAGCCTGGTCAGCGGCCTCAACTGGATGGGCAACAACGTGACCGTGACGATCGACACCGCCGCGCCACCCGCCACGATCATGCCGGCGTGCCGACCGCGGCTGCCCTGATCTGGTCCAGTTCGCGGGGGGACTCCCGGGCCCCTGCGAGGCGGCAGCGTGCGGACGGTGTCGAGCCCGGCGCCGAGCAGTGCCGCCAGGGCCGGGCCGTCACCGTGCCGGACGATCTCCAGAAGGGACGCCCGGGTCACTCTGACGGACGATCTGCGGTCGGTCGCCTTCCGGCCCGGCGCCGTTCCACGGGCGGTGCGTCGGCGCAGTCCGGACCTGTGACAAGGTGGACGCATGGTGACGGCACGACCCGCGGCCGGGGGCGGGCGCTGGGTGGAGATCTCGCCCGAGCGACTGCGGGGTTGGCTGGACGGGTTCTACGGGCGGCACGACGGGGCCGAGGAAGACGGGCTCGTGCTGACCGGGGCCAGCAACGGCGACACCGCGCGGCTGTGCCCGCCACCGGGGCTCGACGGTGTGACCGACGTCGACGCGCTGCTGGCCGCGCTGCCGGCGCCGCCGCGGATCGCGCTGCTGCTGGCGCGCAAGGGCGCCGTCGGGGTCGCCGTCGTCGACGGTACGACGATCACGGCATCCAAAGTGGAGCGCTTCCACATCCACGGGCGGACCGCCGCCGGTGGGTGGTCGCAGCAGCGGTACGCCCGGCGCCGCGACAACCAGGCCGACGCCGTCGCGCAGAAGGCCGCCGACATCGCGGCACGGGTGCTGCTGCCCTCCGCTCCCGGCGGTGCCGCGGCGCCGGACGACGTCGCCGCCGCGCTCGTGTGCGGCGGGGACAAGAGCATGGTCGACGCGGTGCTCGCCGACCGCCGTCTCGCCCCGCTCGCCGCGATCCGCCACCCGCATCTGCTGGAGGCGGCGGAGCCCCGGCTGGCGGTGCTGGAGGAGGCGGCGGTGCACGCGCGGAAGGTGCGCATCCACCTGGTGCCTTGAGACGCGCCCGCCGTCGGGCCTCGGCGTCGGGCCTCGGCGGAGTCCATGGCGATGCCGGCGTGCCTGCGCGTCATCGGGGCCCGCGGCTCGGCAGGACGTGGCGTCCGCGTCGGAGCGGTCAGTCCGGCGGTCGCGCTCCTGGATTCGGTGTCGGGCAGCAGTACCGCTGGGCGCTGGCGCTGCGGCCCACGGTCAGTGGTCGGATCGACAGATGTCTGATATACCTGTGGCAGCGCATCGCCGCTGAACGGCTTGACCATGTGACGCACGGCGGAATCCGCGCCGTCTCCTGGTCCGTCCGCAACCGCCCCCGCCCGGCAGTGCTCATTCCGGGCCGCTGCCCGGGCCCAGGTCTGCTGGCTTCCAGGAGGTGCCCTGTGCTCGGTGTCGCGGCTCAGATAGCCTTGGCGGGGCCGAGCAGGTCCCAGCGGTTCCCGGCGACGTCGAGAAACACGGCGACGGTGCCGTAGGCTTCGGCGCGCGGCGGCCGGACGAACTCGACCCCGTGGTCGAGCATCCGGCGGTACGCAGTGTTGAAATCATCGACCCGCAGGAAAAACCCGACCCGCCCGGCGACCTGGTCCCCGACCACCAGATGCTGCCGCTCCCCGTCGGCCCGGGCGAGCAGCAACCCGGTCCCGCCACCGGGCGGCCGGACGACCACCCACCGCTTCGCCCGCCCGTCGGTGGTGAGGGCGGGTGAGTCCTCGGCGAGCTCGAACCCGAGGACGTCGACGAAGAAACTGATGGCCGGGTCGTACTCCTCGACAACAACCGTGACAAGATCAAGCCGCATACCAGCAGGCTAAACGCTACAGGGGATACTCGTGTGTGGGGCGGGAGTGGGATGCGCTACTCTGTAGCGGCTGCCACGGTTGGGGCAGCACCGGGACGTAGCGCAGTTTGGTAGCGCACTTGACTGGGGGTCAAGGGGTCGTGGGTTCAAATCCCGCCGTCCCGACCAGCCGAGGGTTCCCGCAGGTCAGCGACTTGCGGGAGCCCTCTTTTCGTGTCTGAGCCGTTCGCCTGAGTCGAGCACGCCGCTGTTGGACCCCTTGACTCGACGGGTGACGGAATGCCCCTGCTCAAGATCGAAAAGCTCACCGAAGGTCTCGCCCGGGACTGGGCCGGCTATCTGCGCGACTGGGACCGGACCCTGCGCGCCGCCAACCATCCCGAGACCACCCGCTACAACTACCTCCTAGCAGCCGCCCAGCTCGGCCGCTACCTCGCCCAGCACTCCCCGGACCCGGACGCCGACGCCGCCGCCGAGGACCCGACCGAGACCACGAAGGCGCACGTCGAGGCGTTCCAGGCCTGGATGATCGAGACCCGCTCCGCCGCTACCGCGCTGAACAAACACATCGCCGCTGCCGTCGCCGAGGTGCTCGCACCGCCTGAATCCGAGGAAGCCCGCGAAGAGCGTCGCGCCAACTGGGACCCCATCGAGCTGCTGATCCCCGAGTGGCGGTACCTCCAGAAGCCAGCATTGTTCCCCGAACAGCAGAACAACACCGGGCTCATGGTCACCGAGATGCAGCGCGGCCCCGGCCTGCATCCGTACATCGCCCGCGTGGTCGGCGTCAATCGGATGAAGCGGGTCAATGCCGTGCTTGGGTTCACGCGCCTCGACGAGATGGACCGCGTGAACGACCTCGCCTCACGCCTAGTTGACCTCACACGCAACGGCAAGCCGACCTGGGTGCCCGCCACCGAGGACCGCGGCGAAGGCATCTTCCTTCAGTTCGACCTCGACGCAGTGGCCAAGTGGGAGGCCACGGTCGAGGGCACGGCACTGTGGGAGGCACACCGAGAGTCGCACCGCCGCAACTTCGCCCGCCGCTTCTCAGAGACTGCCAAGATTGTCAATCCCGATACTCGTCTGCCCGGCCCGAGGTACTGGCTCGTCCACACGTTCTCGCACATCCTCATTCGTGAGATGGCGATGTACTCCGGATACGGTGCCGCGAGTCTCACCGAGCGCATCTACGCCTGGAACGAGGCGCCTCAGCGTGAGGCCGCCGCTGGCCTGCTCATCTGCACGACCGCCTCAGATAGTGAAGGCACCCTCGGCGGACTTGTCGCGCTGTCCGAACCCAGCCGGCTTCAGGGCATCGTGCTGTCCGCGCTGCGCCGGGCCGCACGCTGCTCCTCGGACCCGGTGTGCGCCATGCGCACCCCGTCGGACCCAGAGGACTTCCTGCACGGCGCGGCCTGTCACACCTGCTGCTTCGCCTCCGAGACCTCGTGTGAGAAGGCGAACCGATTCCTCGACCGGCGGTTCCTGCTCGATCTCCCAACCGCGGACGGTCCGACGGTGCCCGGGTTCTTCGGCAGCGTCCATGGCATCTGACCCGCTCGCCGAACTGGGTAGCTTCCTGACCGCCACCGAGGCGCAGCGACTCGCCGCCCAGATCGAGGCCGGGCAGCACACCCTCGCCGCGCTGAGCGAGATTGCCGCCGCACGTAGGGAGACCGTCAAACTACTCCTCGCCTCAGCGGCACTCGGGCACGCCGACCGTGAGCGCACCGTGAGCGCACCGTGAGCGCGCTACACGCAATCGCCGGCGCGAAAGCCGTACTGCGCGAACTGACACCCGTCTGGACGATGCCCGGCAACGAAGCGAACGTTGGACACCTCACGAGCGAGTTCCACCGCATCGTGCGAGCAGCCCGGCAATCGGTTACTGCAGCTACGTACAACTTCCAGGACTCTTCGCAGATGTGGTCCGTGCTCAAAGATGCCTGTGAGCAGCCCGGCGTCGTCGTCACCGTGTACGTCGACGGTAACGTCGTCGCTGCCGCTGGCGTGAAGGCACAGCTACCACGCGCGACGGTCTACCGCTCCGCCGAACTGCCGAACGGCAGCCGGGTGCGCAGCCACGCCAAGTTCATCGTGATCGACCACGAACTGCTATTGCTTACCAGCGCCAACTTCAGCTATTCCGCCGAGAACCTGAACGTCGAGTTCGGCGTCCTCATCCGCGACTCCGCACTCGCCGAGTCCGTCGAGGCCACGATGATGAGCAAGCATGGCTCGCTGTACAAGTTGGTGTAACCAATGCGCCTGAGCACCTGTACCGGCGGCGGCCAGCCGGTCCTCGGTGATTGGCTACGAAGACGAGATCGACCTCGGAACGACTGCGCTCCCGCCGGGGGCAGTTGTCCGCTCGCCAACACTTGATACGCCGCGATCGCCCAACCGATGTCAGATGTCAGCGCCATCTTCCTGGTCCAGAACGGACAAAGCGGGGGACCTGGACGTCAACAGGCGACGGACATGTCGCTCAGTTACGCTGGCCTCGGCGGCGATGTCCGCGGGGCGCGCGTCGGGACGTTCCGCCAGCATCCTTGCGACAACGTCCGCTGTCGGACCCGAACGGTGGCGTCGGCGATTGCCGTGTGACGCATCCGCCGACAGACCGTCGTCTGTAGGCGGACCTCGCGTCGCGATGGGATCGGACGCCGACTGGGCCAGCGGAATGGGTAATTCGTAGAGGGGAATGGGTACGGACTCGTCAGTGCGCTCGTCTGGGTTGTTGCCCAGTGATGAGGTGTTCGCGGAACGGGTCGATGGTTTGGCGCGGGCATTTCGACGACGAGGAGCATCGCTACGGCGGGCCAGGCCGCGACGATCCGCGCACCGATAGTGGGCTGCGCGGCGGCGATGTTCGCGGCCACGCTGGCCGCCACACCGGAGGCGAACGCGATCCGTGCTGACCAGCGGACACGGTTCCCGTTGCGCTTATCCTCGACCATCGCGGCTGACGCCACGATCAGCATCCCGTCGACCGAGATCGGCAGGACATACGCGACCTCCGGACGCTCCCCGTACCGCAGCGCGACGTGGACCATGAGGCTCCACGAGGACCACGCCGCAATCGTCGCGACCGCCGCCACGCTGACATTCCGCGCGGCCCGCGTCGGTGTCACCGGGCCGCCTCCGCCCGGAGCCGCCGCCGGATGGTCCGGATCTCCTCGATGTCCACGGCGGGACGTCCGCCGATGATCAGCCGCGTTTGGACATCGGTCCACCGCTGCCACCGCCGGACCACCTCGGCGGGTTCGAGGCCGGTCGCGGCGGCGATGTCCGCCAGGTTCGCCCCAGCGCGGAAGGCGGCGTGGATGGACGCCGGCTGCCACCGGCTCCACCATGAGACGACCGCCGCGGCGAGCGCCTGCTCCGCGAGGATGTCCTCCCGGCTCGCTGCCGCCGGACCGCCCACCGTGCGGTCGTACAGGTCCAGCAGCAGCCGGAACGGGTTACGCTGTTCCGCGTCGGCGAACCGGACCAGCGGTGATTCGAGTGCGTCTGTCATCGTCGCCTCCCCTCGGGAAGGAAGGCGTTGAGCATCGAGGCGGTTCGGACGAAGGTCTGGTACGCCTCCGTCTCGGTCGCGAAGCTGTCGGTCAGTGAGTCTTGCAGTTGGGCGACGAGTTCGATCACGAACCGCGACCGGACCGCCTTGGGCGTGGGCCGGGCCAGCGCCTCCCAGAGCGCATGGCGGAACGGATCATGCTTGCCGAGACAGGCAAGAACGGCGTCGAGCCCGTTGTGATCATGGGTCATCGGGCATCACCCCGACGGCGTGACCTGCTTGAAGGCAGTGGAAGCGGGTCGCCCGCGATGGTGGCTACGGGGTTCGCATGGTGATGCGTCCGGCCCACTATTGGTCGACTTTTGCGAACCGCTCCCTCGGGGGCGGTTCGCGTGTCTAGTTCGAGGATTGCGGGGATGTCGGCCCGGCTGAGCGGGATGCGGACGATCGGCGTAGCGGTGCTCTCCTCGATGCGTAGCTCGTCCAGGAGGGCCTCGCACATCGCCTTGTGCTCTTGGAACGTGCCCTTGCTGATGATCTCATGGATGCGGTCGCGGATGTCGGTGAGGTAATGGACGCTGGGTTCTTCGTCGTCGACGCCCATGAGGACGGTCAGCTCGTCCTGCCGGTGGCGAAGTTGCCTGGCCTCTTCTGAGAGCTTGTCGATGCGGCGGGCGACGGCGTCGCGGTCGATCTTGTTTTCCTCGTAGTCGGTGAGGTACCGGTCGATCACGGCTTCCTTGGCTGCCAGCCGTTCTTGGACGTCGGCCAGTTCGTGCTGGAAGCCGGCTCGCGCTTGGTGCTGCTCGTCGCGGGCGGCGGCGATCGCCTGTTGCGCCTGGTCGAGGCGGTTGGTGTAGAAGTCGCGGAGGGCGGCGAGGACCAGCGCATCGAGGGCGTCGGCGTCGATGCGGGGTGCGTCGCACCGGTCGACGCCGTACCGGTTGCGGGTGTAGCAGGTGTAGTAGCGGTAGGTGCGACTACGCCCGTGGGCGTTGGTGCCGAGGTAGCGCTGGTTGCAGGCGGGACAGTTGATCTTTCCAGTGAGGTGGTAGTCGGAGGAGGCGAGGGCCTTCTTGGCGGGCATCTCGCCCCGCTCGGTGAGGATCTGCTGGGCGAGGTCGAAGGTGGCGGGCTCGATCACCGCGGCGTGGGCGTCGATGGCTGTTGAGCGTCTCTGAAGATGCTGATGGGCAGGGGCCGAGGCGGCGTTCGGGGTGCCGATGAGGTTGTGCCGGGCGTGGCGGGGTTGCGTGGGTTCGTTGGCGGCGGCACCGTGCCGACGACGGATATGCAGCGGCCCTCCCGGTGATCTCTTGGCCGAGTGCCGGGAGGGCCGTGGGTAGCGCACGGAGGCGCTGTGCTCACGGTAGAGGTCGATGCTGGTTCGGTCGAGCGGCGGCTGGCCGCCGGTGGTCTTCTGTGTCCTGGGTGTGGGGATCGGCTGGCGCCGTGGGGGTGGGCTCGCGAGCGGGTGCTGCGTGGCCCGGCGGCTGGGACGGTGCGGGTTCGTCCGCGGCGGGTGTGTTGCCGACGGTGTGGGACGACGGTTGCCGCGCGCACGGTCGTCGCCTTCTCCGGCCGGCTGGTCACCGGCTACAACGGCAGCACCGGACTCGAGGTGTGGAGATGGACCACCGAGCTCGGCGTCCGCATCTTCGGGGCCCTCCACGGCGCCGCCTTCATCGCCTACCTCACCGTGACCCTGCTGCTCGCCGACCGCCTGCGATGGAGCATCACCTGGACGACGGTGCTCGCCCTCGCCGCGTCCGTCCCGCCCTTTCATGACCCTCGTCTTCGAGGTCTGGGCCCGCCGGACCGGACGGCTCGAGACTGTCACGACAGACGGCAGTTGACGCCGTTCGCGAGCAGGATCCGCGCTCGTCGCGGCGCGAACCCTACGGCCCGGACAACGTCGGGGGAGAGCTCCAGGGACGAGTCGGCGGCGGCGCACGCCGAGGGCGCGGCGGGCGCCGGCCGTCGCGCCACGAACCTGACCCTCACCACTGACGCCAACGGCGACTTCAGCCACGCCGTCACCGTGCCCCCGGCCACGGCCGCGGGTCAGCACACGATCGTCGCGCTCGGCGCCGCGCCGGACGGCACCGCCCTGCTGAGCGTCGCGCTCGGCCTGGCCCTGCTCGCCGTCGACCGGGTCCGCCGGGGGCTTCGCGCCCGCGTGCTGCCGGCCGGCTGCGCGTACAACGTCTGAGATCGACGACGGGGCCGGGTCACGCGGCGGCGTGGCCCGGCCCCGTCGTTTCCGCCGGGCGGGGCCCGGTGAACGACGTCGTCCACCGGGCCCCGCTCACCGATCGGCAGCGGAGCCGGAGACGGTCGCCGCCGCAGGCGAGGGCCGGTAGTCGACGGCGATCGACCTGCCGGTGTTCGCGGCCTCGAGGACGGTGTCCACGACCTGCGCCACCCGGTATCCGTCCTCGAAGGTCGCGGCCGGAGACTCGGTCAGCTGCCCGGCGGCCAGCCCGAGGATGTCGCGACTCTGATGGGCGAAGCACTCGTTCCAGCCGAGCGGATGCGATCCCTGGATCCCGCCGGGGAGCCAGAACCCTTCCAAGGGATGCTCGGGCCGGGTGACGAACTCCGTTCGCGCACCTTGCCGGGGCTTGCGGATCACCACCTCGTTGAGGCGCTGCATGTGCCACGCCACCGATCCACGGGTGCCGTCGATCTCGATACGACCGCTGAGGTCGTGCGCCGGACTCACCCGGTTGACGTCGAAGACGGCGAGGGCGCCGTTGTCGAGCTGGGCCGTGACGACCGCCGCGTCGTCGTTCGCGCCCTCGTGCCGAGAGGCGACCATGGCCGACACCCGGACGACCTCGCCCACCACGAACCGGGCGACGTCGATGTGGTGCGAGCCGAGATCACCGATGGCGCCGGCGCCCGCCTTGGCCCGGTCGAAGCGCCAGCTAGTCGCACCGTCGGTCGACATGTCGAGCAGGAAACTGGACCGGAAATTGGTGATCTCACCGAGTTCGCCCTCGCGCACGAGGCGGCGCATGAACTGGATGGCCGGGATGAACCGATGCATGTACGCGCAGCGGTGAAGGACGCCGTGCCGCACCGTGATCCGCCAGATATCGTACGCCTCGTCGGCGGTCGGCGCGAGCGGTTTCTCGCAGAACAGCCCTATGCCGGCTTGGGCGGCCGCCTCGCACGCCGCGCGGTGCAGGTGATTGGGGCCGGCGTTGATGAACAGATCCAGTTCGTGCGTGGGCAGCACGCCCCAGTCCGTTGTGGTGTGCCGCCACTGGTACCGGTGCGCGACCTCACGCGCGAGGCCGGCGTCGGCCTCGGCCAGGACCACCAGATCGGCTTCGATGGCCGGCTGCAACCGGGTGTACCGGGCTGACCGCATGGCCAGCGAGTGCATCTGGCCGATGAACCCGGCGCCCAACATGCCGATCCGGACGCGTGCGTCAGACATCGGTACCCCCGATCGAGGGGCCGGACGTGACCTTCACCGGAAGCCCGCCGCGCTCGTGCGACGCCAGCGCCGCGTCGATCAGGCGCATGGTGCTGAGGCCGTCGTGCACGCTCGGGAGGTGCCGCATCTCCGGCTGCTCGTCCTGCCCGGCGACGGCCCGGAGCACGCCGGTGAGAAAGTCCCGGTAGATCGCGGCGAACGCCATGAGGTAGCCCTCGGGATGGCCGGGACGGATCCGCGTCGCGGAGAGCGAATCGGCGTCGTTGCTGTCGAGGCCCCGGGTGATCCGCGTCGCCGCCTCTCCCGGGCGGAGCAGCCAGAGGTGCTCCGGTTCCTCTTGCCGCCAATGCAGGGAACCGTCGGTGCCGAACACCTTGAACTCAAGCCCGTGCTCATTGCCCGCGGCGACGAAACTCGACCAGAGGCGCCCGACCGCGCCGCCGTCGAACTCGACCGTGAGGTAGGCGTTGTCGTACACCTCGCGTCCTTCGGCGATGGTGCTCAGGTGTGCGCTGACCTCGACGACCCGCTGCCCGGTCACGTACTCGACGATGTTGTGCGCGTGGGTGCCGACTTCGCCGAGCACGCTGGCCGGTCCCATGGAGGACCGCCGGAACCGCCAGTGCCGCTGGGCCGGGTCCGCGGGTTCCCGCAGGACGCCGGGCTCACCGGAGGCGAACTGCCCCTCGACGAGGCGGACCGCTCCGATGGCGCCCGATCGGATCATGGCCCGCGCCTGCCGGACCATGGGATAGCCGGTGTAGCAGTGTGTGACCGCGAACAGGGCGGCACGCGACGCGACGGTGGCGACCAGCCGATCGGCCTCCTCCGCCGTCGAGGTCATCGGCTTCTCGCACAGGACGTGGATGCCGGCGTCGAGGAACGCGGACGCGATCTCCGCGTGCGACTGCGGAGGGGTGATCACCACGACCGCGTCGATGCCGTCGGCGCGATCGCGTTCCGCCGCCAGCATCGCCTGCCAGGTCGGGTACCCCCGCGCCGGGTCGAGCAGGAGTGCGCGCGCTGAGGCCGCACCGACCTGCGGGTCGATGCTGAGCGCGCCCGCCACCACGTCGGCCAGGCCGTCGGCGCGAAGCGCCAGCAGGTGGGTCGCACCGATGACCGAGTCGATACCGCCGCCGACAAGGCCCAGGCGGACCCGGCGGCCCACCTGTTCCAGAATGGTTGCTGCTGCCAATGTGTCTCCTCAGGTGTCGTACTCGGAATCAGGCGGTCGTCAGTGCAGTCCGCCGACGCCACGGCGGCAAGCGGCGCAGCGCTCGCGGACGCAGGAGTACAAGCTGTCGACCAGGCGCCGGCCGAGCTCGGATGTCCAGGTGAAGTTGCTGCGGACGAAACCGGCCCCGACCCCGGCGCCGGGGTCGGTGAAGCTGATCTGGCCGCCGAGACCATCGAACCCGAAGGCCGACTCATGCGGGCCCCATGAGCTCGTCGCCCCGCGTGTCGCGGGCAGGTTCCGCCGGATTCCCAGGCCCCACCGGGCCGGCAGGCCGGTGAGGCAGTCCGTGCCGTGAAAGCGCTCGCGCGTCAGCAACTCGATCGTCGCGGGGCGGAGCACCGAGCCGTTCCCCAGCCGCCCGCCCGCCGCCAGCGCGCCGTTGAGCACCGCCAGCGAGCGGGCCGTACCGGTCGCGTTGCCGAACGGCAGTTCCATGGCCAGCCGGTCCTGGTCGTTGAGCAGCACATCGACGCTGTCGTGCAGGGTCCGGCCGTCCACCGCGAAGAGGCTTCGGGACAGCAGCGACCCCGGGTCCTGCAGGCCGTCGCCCAGGCGTCCCGGCGGGTTCGGCCGGGCGCCGGGCCCGATGATCGGCGCCACCAGCCGCTGCGACGACCTGGGTGTTCCGAGGTCGAGGTCGAGCTGGAAGGGCCGCGCGATCTCGTCGCGCAGGATGCTCCCGACGCTGCGCCCGCCCGCGCGTTCGGCCAGCTCATCGACGAGCCAGCCCATCGTGAGCGCGTGATAGCCGCTCGCCGACCCCGCGGACCAGGCGGGGCGCGATCGAGCCAGGCGGTCCACGATCTCGTCGCGCTGGTCCCAGCCGGTGCCGTCGGGACCGAGAAAGGACTCGTAACCCGGCACGACGACCAGGCCGGCCATGTGGGCCAGCAGCTCGGCGACGGTGACCGCCGCCTTCCCGGCCGCGGCGAACTCAGGCCAATAGTGCGCGACCGGCGCTTCGACGTCGAGCTGACCGCGCTCGATGAGCCGGCCCAGGGCCAGGGTGGCGAGTTGCTTGGTCACCGACATCAGCACCGCGCGGGTCTCGCGCCGCCACGGGTGTTCGCCCGCGTACCCCGCCCAGAGATCGACGACCAGCTCGCCGTCGACGGTGGCCGCGAACGCGGCTCCGCCCTGGCCGACCTCGAACGCCCGGTCCGCGAAGCAGCGAGCCACCGGTTCGAAGCCGGCCGCCACGTGCCCGTCGACCCGGATCGGTGGGGTGGCGGTGGTCCTCATCGGGCCGGCGCCGCGTCGTCGCCGGCCGGTTCGCCGGGACGGCCGGGCGGAGCGGCGATGACGCCCTTGGCCACCAGGTCGGCCAGCTCCGCGGGCGAGTAGCCGAGCTCGTCGCCGAGAATGGCCTCGTTGCTGGCGCCCAGCTCGGGCCCGCACCAGCGCACGCTGCCCGGAGTGGCCGACATCCGCGGGACCACGTTCTGCATCTTGAGCGGGCCGAGCTTGGGATGCTCGACCGTGGTGACCATGTCGCGGTCGATGAACTGCGGATCGCGCACGACGTCGGCGATCGACATGACCGGCGCGACCGCCGCGTGCACCTCCTCGAACGCCCGGATCACCTCGTCCGCGTCGCGGCGCGCGATCCAGAACCCGATCGCCGCGTCGAGCTCGTCCTGATGCTCGATGCGGCCGGAGTGGCTCCGGAACCACGGCTGCACCACGAGATCCGAGCGGCCGACCAGCGACATCACCCGCTCGGCGATCGACTGCGCGCTGGCCGACACCGCCAGCCACACGCCGTCGCGCGCCTGGTACGCGTTGCGCGGCGAGGTGAAGGGCGCGCGGTTGCCGGTGCGTTGCTGCACGATGCCGAGCTGGTCGTACACGGACGCCTGGGGCCCGAGGATCCAGAACAGCGGCTCGACGATCGAGAGGTCGATCATCTGTCCGGTGCCGCTGCGGTCACGCCACCACAGCGCGAGCATCGTCGCGTAGGCGCCGGTGAGCGCGGCCACTCCGTCGCCCAGGGCGAACGGCGGCAGCGTCGGCGGCCCGTCCGGAAAGCCGTTCATGAAGGCGTAGCCGGACATGGCCTCGGCGAGCGTGCCGAACCCCGGACGGTTGGCGTAGGGCCCGGTCTGGCCGAACCCGGTGGTCCGGACCATGATCAGCCGGGGGTTCAGCGCGTGCAGCGTCTCCCACCCCAGGCCCCACCGTTCCAGCGTGCCGGTACGGAAGTTCTCGACGTACACGTCGGCGGTCGCCAGCAACCTTCGCATGGCCTCGGCGCCGTCGGGGTCGGACAGCTTGAGGGTGACCGATCGCTTGTTGCGCGCGGCCGTGGCCCACCACAGCGACACGCCGTCCCGCTCCCAGCCCAGGGAGCGCAGGGTGTCGCCGTCGGGATGCTCGACCTTGATCACGTCGGCGCCGTAGTCGCCCAGCATCGTCCCGATGAGCGGGCCGGCGAACAACGTTGCCGAGTCGACTACCCGAATTCCTTGCAGTGGCAATGGCTGCGTCAACTGACCTGTCCCTTCTCCTCGTGCTGCCAACGGTCGCGGTACCTAAGCTGCTGGACTGCCCGCCGATAGATCGGGTGGTCGACGAACCGGCCGTCCACCTTGATCGCGGCCACGCCGCGCGCCAGCGCCTGCTCGAACGCGATCACGATCCGGCCCGCGACCTCCAGTTCGCGCTCCTCCACGAACGAGTACGCCCGGGAGGCCGGCGCGATCTGCGCGGGATGCAGGACGGCCCGGCCCTGGAAACCAAGGCGCAGCGAACGGACCGAGTCCTCCTCGAGGCCGCCGTCGTCGTCCAGTTCGAGCCAGGGGCCGTCGACCGGAGCCTCCAGCCCCGCGGCCCGCGCCGCAACGGCGAGGCGCGAGCGCGCATACATGACCTCCAGCCCGTCGACGGACTGCGAGATGCCCATCGCCGAACCGAAGTCGGCCGACCCGAACATGGCGGTCCAGGTCCGGTCGGGCGCCTCGGCCAGGACCGGCTCGCAGCGAGTCAGTCCGAGCGGGGTCTCGACGATGGGGATGAGCCGGACCGAGCCCGGGTCGAGCGACCGTTCCCGTTCCAGGCGGGAGACGACCTCATCGACCACTCGCAACGCGTCGGCCGTTTCGACCTTCGGCACGACGACGGCGCGGACGTCGCGATGGATGATGTGCGCCAGGTCGGGCTCCGCCAGTCCGGTCTCGGGCCCGTTGATCCGTACCGCGACGCCGTTCGACGAGAACCGGCCGCTGGCCAGGGCGTCGCGCACCAAGGCCCGCGCGGCCTCCTTGCGGCTCTCGGCGACGGCGTCTTCGAGGTCGATGACGATCAGATCGGCGCTGAAGTCGGCGGCCCGGGCGAGTTTTCGCTCGTTGTCGCCGGGAACGAACAGCAAGGTCCGCAGCGGACGCACATCCCGGTCGCTCACTTGCCCGCCCACAACGGTGTCGTCCACCACCGGTCGAAGAAGACCCGGCCGTCGATGGAGACAAGTCCCCGCACGCGGACGGTGCCACGCGCGCAACTGATGCTGGCGGTGACCCGCACGACCTTGCCCGAGTTGAAGTGGACCGTCGTGCGATGCACGCTGGTCGTGATCGCCCGGCGTGGGTCGCGCGTACTGGCCCGGACCCGGCAGCGGCGGTCCGCCTCCAGCCGGTGCCCCTCGGCCGTGACTGATCGGTGACGTTCGCCGACGACCACCGCCGCCTTCCCGTCCAGCAGGTCCCGCTCGATGCTCCAGTGGCCGTCGGCCGGCTCGTTCGCCAAGGCCGGCACCTCGTACACGACCGCGGTGTTCGGGTCCGCCATCGGTATCGACACCTCCAGCGTGTCAACGTGGACGGGGGTCAGGGAAGGCTGCTGGCTGAGCCTCGGCAGGTCGGCCCGGCTCAGCCCGATCCGCAGCCGGTGCCCGGCCGGGATCCGGCGGACCGCGGTGTCGAGGTCCAGCCGGAGTACGTCGCCCTCGCCGTTGTCGAAGACGAGCACCGCCGACGAGACGATCGTTGACCGGCCTTCGCCGTCGACGTCGGACAGCCGGACCGCGACCCACTCCCCGGCGGGGGGCCGCTCGGCGACTCGGACGCTCACCCCGACACGACCGGCCAGCAGCACCGGGCCGGGCAAGCGGTCACTGGTGAAGGTGAGCGACCGGGCATCGTCGTCGTGCTGGTCCTGCGGCAAGCCGAAGTCGCCCATCCCGATGCCGCGCAACCCGCTCAGCGCGCCGACCGTCGCGTCGGCCGGGCATTCCAGGCCGAGGCGCGCCTCCGGCGGCTGCTCGTCCACGAGCCGCCCGTCCGGGCTCGCGTGCAGTCGCATGCGCCGGCCGGGCGGAGGCCAGGCTCGCAACGACTGCCAGGCGGGCACGGCGCCCGGCACGAACACGATCGCGGGCGGTTCGTCCATGGCCGCGTTGGGCACGTCCCGCAGCCAGTGGTCCCACCACTGCTTCGCCATGGGCAGGAAGTCGATCGGCCCGCATTGTGAGTCCTGCGGCAGGATGTGCCCCCAGGGACCCATGATGAGGCGTTTCGGCCCTCGGATGCGCTCGTACAGCTCGGGCACGGCGTCGGTGAACACGTCCTGCCAGCCGCCGACGCAGAGGGCGGGCACCTCGATGCGATCCGGGTCGATGGCCCGCTGGGCCCAGGCCTGCGCGTCCGGGCCGGTCCGGGCGATGTCGAGGACGTACGGCTCCACGTCGTGCAGCCGCCGATGCCAGCGTCGTCGCTCCGCCTCGGACTCGCCGTCGACCAGCCCCGGCAGGAGCTGTTGCACGAGCATCGAGCCGCCCCAGAGCGCGACCGGCAGGAAGTCGCCGCGGGTCCAGTGCGGATGGGCGACGTCGCGGCCCGAGTCGAGCGTGCACATGATCGGAATGATCGCCTGGAGGGCCGCCGGGCGCATCGCGGCCGCGCGCAGCGTCATGTGCCCGCCGTACGACATGCCCCACATGCCGATCCGGCCGGTCGACCACGGCTGTGCCGCGGCCCATTCGATGACGCAGACCGCGTCCTGCGCCTCGGCCTCGTCGTACTTGGCCCGGGGCGTCCCGTCCGAGGAGCCGATGCCACGCTGCTCGACCAGCACGGCGACGTAGCCCTGCTCGGCGAACCAGGCCAGCGACGCCTCGTACCCGGTGCCCATGTCCTTGCGGTACGGCACGACGGTGACGAGCACCGGCGCCGGCGTGGTGGCCGGCAGGTACACATCCGCGGAGAGCGTGTCGCTTGAGCCGGTGAGCGGAACGCGAACGTCGCGCAGGATCACCGGTGGTGTCGACGAGTCGGTCATCGGGTTGTTCCTTCCGCGCCGATGATGTCGAGGCTGTTCGCGTCGGCCGTCTCGACCAGCCCGGACACGTATGGGTCGAGTGGTTCGGCCGGTGCCAGCAGCGCGTCCCAGGACCCGTGGAACAGCACCTGACCGGCCCGCAGCACCAGCACGGTGTCCGCCAGTGCCCGCGCGACGCCGAGGTCGTGGGTCACCAGGACGCCGGCGAAGGACAGCTCGCGCTGCAGCCGTAGCAGGACGTTGACGATCTGGGCCTGGACCGACACGTCGAGCGCCGACGTGGGCTCGTCGCAGAGCAGCACGGCCGGGTCGCTGGCGATTGCCCGCGCGATCACCACGCGTTGCAACTGCCCGCCGGAGAACGCCTTGGGCCGCAGGCCGGCCCGGGACGGGTCGATCCCCACCTGGGCCAGCAACTCGGCCACCCGGGCGCGGCGCTGCGCGCGACGGCCGCGCAGCGGCTCCGCCACACTCCAGCCGATGCTGCGCATCGGGTTGAGCGCCCCGGCCGGGTTCTGGAACACCATCTGCACCGAACCGGGACCGCCGTGGTGGAGCCGATGCGGCCTGCCCTGGATCAGGACCTGGCCCGAGGTCGGGCGCTCCAGACCGGCCACGCAGCGCACGAGGGTCGTCTTGCCCGCGCCGCTTTCCCCCACGACCGCCAGCGTCTGCCCGGCCTTCACCGCGAAGCTGACGTCCGCCAGGGACACCCGCGGAGGATGGCCGGAACGGGTGAAGACCTTCCGGATCGACTGGACGTCGATCACCGGCACGTCCGATTGATCGCTCGCCATCACACCTGCACCTCCAACTCAGCGAAATGGCAGGCGACCGCCCGGCCCGCGTCGGACCGGAGCACCGGTCGTTCGGTACGGCACCGGTCCTGCACGGCCGGACAGCGCGGATTGAAGTGGCATCCGGCCGGCCATGAACCGGGAGTCGGCGGCTCCCCGGGCACGACCGGGAGCTTCTGCCGCCGGCCCTGGTCGAGGCGCAGCGAGCACTGGATGAGACTGCGCGTGTACGGATGCGCCGGCGCGCCGAGCACCTTGGCCGTCGGTCCGGCCTCGGCGACATGGCCGGCGTACAGCACGGCGACCGAGTCGCAGAACCGGCTGAGCAGGCCGAGGTCGTGGGAGATGAGCAGGACCGCCATGTGCGACTCGTCCGTGAGGGAGCGCAGCAGCCGCAGCGCTTCGACCCGAAGGTTCGCGTCGAGCGCGGATGTCGGCTCGTCCACCACGAGCACCTCGGGACCGGGCATGATGCTCATGACCAGCGCCAGCCGCTGACTCATCCCGCCCGACAGCTGGTGGGGGTACAGCTTCTCGACCGCGTCCCACCCACCGAGCCCGAGCTGGTGGCACAGCTCGTCGGCCCGGCGGACGGCGTCGCGGCGGGGCATGGCACCGCTGCGGACGACGGACTCGATTAGCTGCCTTCCGACCCGCATCACAGGGTCGAAGGCGGCGACCGGGTTCTGCAGCATCAGGCCGACGGTGCGACCGAGGTGGCGAGCGACGGCGGGGCTGTCCAGCGACAGCCACTCCCGCTCGCCGAAGCGCACCTGACCGGTCGCCCGCACCCCACGGGGAAGCATGCCCATCGCGGCTCGGGCGGTCATCGTCTTCCCGGCGCCCGTCTCGCCCACCAGGCCGAACAGCTCGCCCCGGTCGATCGACAGGTCGACCCCGCCGACCAGCTCGACCCCGAGCTGTGTGGTGACCCGCAGGTCGCGTACCTGCATCGCCCCCCTCAAAGCTGACCCCCGACATCGAGCTGGAACCGGTCGCGAAGCCCGTCTCCGATGAGGTTGGCGGAAACGATCAACACAATGATCATCACTCCCGGAACGGTGGCGATCCACCATGCGCCTGCCAAGTGCTCCCGGCCCTGCGCGATCATGTACCCGAGGCTGGGGCTCGGTGGCCGCAGGCCCAGCCCGAGGAATGACAGCGCCGCCTCGGCGAGCATCACGAAACCGATGTGCAGCGAGGCGAACGTGACCACCAGCGCCGCGTTGGTGGGCACGACATGGTTGAGCAGGATGCTCACCCGGCTCCGGCCGGCCAGCCTGGCGGCCGCGACATAGCCGCGTTCGCGTTCCACCAGCACGTTGACCCGGACCAGGCGGGCATACGGCACCCAGCCGACGGCGGACAGCAGCAGGACGAGGCTGGCCGGGCTGGCGTCGATCACCATGGCCGCGGCGAGGAATATCAGCAGCGGCGGTACCGCGAGCTGGAGGTCGACCAGGCGCATGAGCACGGTGTCGAGCCAGCCGCCGTGGTACCCCGCGACGGCCCCGAGGGCGGTGCCGATGACGGCGCTGATCGCCACGACGCAGGCACCGATGAGGACCGAGGTGCGCGCCCCGTTGAGGCACCACGTCAACAGGTCGCGGCCGAGCAGGTCCGTGCCCAGCAGGTGCCCCGGCGACATCGGCGGCAGGCTCGTGTCGGAAAGGTTCTGCTCGTTGGGGTCCGGCATCGCGATGGCCGCGTAGACGGACAAGAGCGTGATGAGCGCGGCAAGACCGAGCCCGGCCCGCAGCGAGGATCGTCCGGCCCGCGCCTTCGGGCGCAGCGCGCCGGCGGGTCCGGCCGTCATGCCGCACCGACCCGGACTCGTGGGTCGACCCAGAGCTGGACCAGGTCGGCCAGGAGGTTGAGCCCGACGTAGAGGGCGGCCACCACGACGATGACGCATTCGACGACGGCGAAGTCGCGCGCCAGCACGGCGGAAATCATCAGGTTGCCGATGCCGGGCCAGGCGAACACCGACTCGATGATCATGTCGCCGGCGATCAGGTGACCGAGCTGGAACGCGATGAGGGCAGCACTCGTCGAGGCGATGTTCGGCAGGCCGTGCCGGTAGACGATGACCGGCTCGGACAGTCCACGGGCCCGCATGGCCTCGACGAAATCGCTGGCGAGGACGTCGAGGAGCTGGCCGCGGAAGATCCGGAACAGGATCGGGACGATCGGCAGGCTCAGCGCCAGCGTCGGCAGCAACAGCGAGGACGCCTGCTCGAAGCCGAAGCTGGGCAGCCACGCCAGGCCCACGGAGAACGCGAGCAGCAGCATGAGCGCCAGCCAGAAGTCAGGCATGCCCTGCAGCAGGCCGATCCCGCCACGCAGGACGCGATCCGAGCCGCTGTCCCTGCGGCGGACGCTGTACACGGCCAGCACCAGCGCGATCCCGACGGCCAGGGTGAGTGCGCAGACGACGAGCAGGAGCGTGTTCGGCAACGCCGTCCCCACCTCCTGCAACGCGCCCCTGTTCGTGCGGTACGAGATGCCGAAGTCGCCGTGCACGACGCCGGTGACGTAGTGGAGGAAGCGTGGCAGCACCGGCAGGTCGTAGCCGAGCTGGGCGTCGAGGGCACGCCGCTGTTCCTCGGTCATCCACGGCACGGCCAGCGCGTCCGCGGGACTCCCGATCACGTTCGTGAGTACGAAGCTGATCGCGACCGCCCCGAAGAGCACCACGACCGACTGCCCCAGCCGGGCCAAGACGTATGCCTTCATCCCGCTCCTACCATCAGCTCAGCGGATGCCGGCTCATGCCGACAGGTAGACCGGGCCGAAGTTCGGCAGCAGTCCGTCGTTCGGCGGCGTGAAGCCCTGCACCGTGTTCTTGTGCGCATGCAGTGTCACCTCCCCGTAGAGCGGGCTGATCAGTGCGAGCTCCGCGACCCGGTTCTCGATGTCGGCGAAGATCTGCGTGCGTTCGCTGCCGTCCGGGACGACGACCACGCGGTCGGTGAGCTGGTTCAAGGTCGGGTCCGTGACCTGGAGCTCGTTGCGGAAGAAGTTCTGGACGATCAGATGCGAGGCCGCGCCCGAGATGAACCGGGTCCCGCCGACGGTGCCGTGCCATTCCCGGGCGGTGCCGGCCGGGGCCCGGACGATCTTGTTCTTCGCCGGCAACGGCAAGGACTTCACGGTCACGTTGATGCCGACCGGCTTGAGCATCCCCGCGATCGCCTCGGCGAGCTGGCCGAACTGGGCCCCCTCGTCGGGTGACCAGCCGATCGTCAGCTCCACCGGCGTCGTGAGTCCGCTCTCGGCGAGCAGGCTCTTGGCCAGGTTCACGTTGAGGTCGTAGTTGGTCGTTTTCGGCGGCGCGTAGCCGTACATGCCGGTCGCGACCCAACTGTCGTCGACCTTGCCCCCGACCCCGCCGAGGATCGCCTTGACCAGCGCCGGACGGTCGATCGCGTGGGCGATGGCCTGCCGCAGCTTCACGTTGTCCATCGGCGCGGTGTTCGTGAACCATTCGAGGCGGGCGTTGGCCCAGGACGACTCCTGCCGCACCACGAGCGAGGAAGCACCGCGCAGGGACGTGCTGTCCTGGGGCGCCACCCGTAGCACCAGGTCGACGCTGCCCGAGCGCAGCGCGGTCACCCGGGCCGCGGCGTCGGGGATGATGGGCACCTCGATCCGCTCCAGGTACGGGCCCGGTCCCCGGTAGGCCGTGTTGGCCTCGAGCACGATGCGCTGGGCGGTCTCGTAGCTGACGAACTTGTAGGGACCGGTTCCGGTCGGTGTTCGCACGATGGCGTCCTGGCCGGCCTTCACGATCTTCGGCGACATCACGCTGAGCAGCGTGAGGAACCGGGCGAAGTCCGGATACGGCGCCGCCGTGGTGACCCGCAGGACGGCGGGGTCGGAGTCGTCGTAGGTGGCGTTGGCCGGCAGGAAGAAGCCGAGCGGCGCCGCGCTGGACTTCGTGAACTCGAACGAGGTGCGCACGGCACTGGAGGTCAGCGGCTCGCCGTCGTGGAACTTGATGTTCGGCTTGAGATAGACCTTCCACTCGCGCGCGTCGGCGGACGACTCGAACCGGTCGGCCAGCACGCCCTCGAGTTCGCTGGTCCCCGGCTTGTACCGGAACAGCGCCTCGTACACGTTGTTCAGCAGGACGCCCAGGTCCGAGACGCCGGTGGCGATCACCGGGCTGAGGCTGACGGGCTCCGCGTTGCCGGCAACCCGCAGCACGCCGGTCGGGCGGGCCGGCGGACTACCGCTGGCGACCGGTTTTGGCCCGGCCTCGGGTCCACAGGCGGCCAGGAGCGGACTCGCCGCGAGCCCGACGCCGGCGACCGCGCCGAACCTGAGCAGCTGACGGCGGCTCAGGTGGCTCGCCAGCGCGGGATCTACACGAGGGTCAATGTGCTGAAATGCCATCAGGTCTCCCCAATTTGGACGATGCGCCACTGCGGACGGTCGATAGGGCGCGCATCAGCATCAGACGGCCGAGCGCCTCGAGGCGCCATGACCAGTACGTTCACGCCTTGGAAACTGGGCTGTAACGTACCGGCGGCGATCGAATTGGTCAACCACTCCACCGGTCGACCTTTCAGAGGTTGACCGGTCGTCCTGTAGGGGCTTACCGTGCACCCACTCCGGACGCTCGTCACACCGGCTCCCGAAAGGAACACCTCGCTGTGGACCTGTCGCTCACTGGTCGATTGGATGCCCTGCTGGCCGACCACGACTTCGACGTGCTGCTCGCCACCAGCAAACACAACGTGCAGTACCTGCTAGGCGGCTACCGGTACTTCTTCTTCGCCAACATGGACGCGATCGGCTTGAGTCGTTACCTCCCCGTGGTGGGCTACCTTCGCGACCGGCCCGAGGACTCGTTCTA
The DNA here is from genome assembly GCF_025264685.1 of Dactylosporangium roseum. Classification (GTDB taxonomy): domain Bacteria; phylum Actinomycetota; class Actinomycetes; order Mycobacteriales; family Micromonosporaceae; genus Dactylosporangium; species Dactylosporangium roseum. Next base: position 5,834,958 of record NZ_CP073721.1, on the reverse strand, counting down.
TGTCGGCTGCGGCAACGAGGACTGGGGCACCGACACGTTCCCGATCGGCATCAGCGACATCCGCAACGTCAGCTGGTCCAGTGTGGACTCCGCCCGGTCCGCCGCCGCGGCACTGCGCGAACGCGGTCTCGGGGCCGCCACGATCGGCGTGGAGATGGCGTTCATCCCGGCCGACGCCTTCATGGTGCTGCGGGCGGAGCTTCCGCAGGCGCGGTTCGTCGACGCGCACCTCGCGCTCGAGGCGCTGCGGGCGGTGAAGACCCCGGCGGAGCTCGAGCTGGTGCGGCACGCGTCCGAGATGATCGTCGCCTCGATGCTGGCGACCTTCGACCAGGTTCGCCCGGGCCAGACCAAGGCCGAGATCGTGGAGCGGTTCAGACTCGAGCAGACCAGTCGCGGGCTGGTGTACGACTACTGCCTGGTCACCGCCGGTCCGGACCTGAATCGAGCGCCCTCGGACGCGCCCTGGCTGCCGGGCACCGTGCTCAGCCTTGACAGCGGGGGGATGTACCGCGGGTACATCGGAGACCTGGCTCGCATGGCGGTCCACGGGCAGCCCACCGACCTGATGCTCGAGCTGATGGACGAGGTCGAGGCGGTGCAGCAGGCGGCTCGGGAACCGGTCGCGGCCGGCAACAAGGGAGCCGCGATATTCGAAGCGGCCGTGGCCCGGCTGGAGGCGAGCCCCCATCGTGACGTCCTGAGGTTCGTGGCGCATGGCATGGGTCTCATCACGCACGAGGTCCCCCGGCTGACCGCCACCGGTCCGGTCCCCTACCCCGCCGACCACGCCGACCGGCCGCTACAGGCGGGGAACGTGCTCTCGATCGAAACCTGGACCGAGCACCCGCTGGTCGGCTTCGTCAAGCTCGAGGACACGCTCATCGTCACCGAGGAAGGTTGGGAGGCTCCTGGTGACAAGGGCCGTGGCTACAACATCATCGGCTGACACCGGAGTGGTCACCGAAAGCCCGGGCCGCCGGCTGGCCGATCTCGACCAGCCGACGCCGACACACGAAGAAGGCGTTGCGGCGCCGATCATCGCCGAGGCGAACCGCAGCCGTCGCATGTGGACGGTGGTGCTCGATGACGACCCGACGGGCACGCAGACCGTTCGTGGTGCTCCGGTCGTACTGCCGGGAGCGCCCGACGCCGAGCTGGCGTGGGCGGCGCAACACCCCGGCGGCATCACCTTCGTCCTCACCAACACCCGCGCGGTCGACGCGGATCAGGCGGAGCGGACCACGTATCAACTGGTGCGCCGGGCCGCGCGTCTGGCGGACGGGGCCGGACATCGGCTCCGGGTGGTGACCCGCGGCGACTCCACCCTGCGCGGCCATTTCCGAACCGAGCTGCTGGCGGCCGGCCGCGCCTTGGCTGATGCCGGGCAACCGATCGACGGCGTCCTGTTCGTACCCTGCTTTCTCGAAGCCGGCCGATACACGGCCGCCGACGTGCAGTGGGTCGACCAGGACGGCCTGCTGTCGCCGGCCGCGCACACCGAGTTCGCGCGGGACGCCACCTTCGGCTACGAGGAGACCGGGCTGCTGCCTTGGACCCGAGCCCGCTGGCCGGTCGGCCCCCATGTCGGGAGCCTGTCCTTGGAGGCCATCCGCGACCGCGACGGCGTCGCCCGGATCGCCAAGATCTTGTGCGGGATGGCGCACGACGACATCGTCGTCGCGAACGCCGTCCGGGCCGGCGACCTGGAGGTACTCATGCTGGCACTGCTCGCGGCGGAGCAGGCGGGCCGGCGGATCCTCGTCCGGTCCGGCCCGTCGATGGTCCGGCTGCTTGCCGGGCAGCCGTCGCCGGAGCCGTTGACACCGCCCGAGGTGGCCGCCATGCGCCGGCCCGGTGGCCGGCGAGGGCTCGTCGTCGCCGGTTCTCATACCGCGCTGACCAATGCCCAGGTCGCCGCCGCCCGGGCTGCCCACGACCCCGCGCTCGTCGAGCTCGACGCGTCCGCCGTCGTGGGTGACGGCGGACGGCACGCCAACGCCGAGGTCCGCCGATGCGCCGAGGCGACGTCGGCCGCGCTGGCCCGGGACGACGTCATTCTGCGGACCAGCCGGGACATCGTCCACAGCGGACAGCACTCGCCGCTGCTGGTGAGCCGGAAGATCGCGCAGGCGCTGTCGAACGTCGTGTCCCTTGTGGTACGCCGGACGCCACCCGCCTACGTGATCGCCAAGGGCGGCATCACCTCGAGCGACATCGCGGCGGGCGCGCTCGGGTCGAGACGAGCGTTGGTGGCCGGCCAGATGTTCCCGGGTCAGGTGCCGGTGTGGGACCTGCGCGACGGACTGGTGCCCGGCCTCCCGCTCGTGGTCTTCCCCGGCAACGTCGGCCACGATCGGACCCTGGCCGAGGCGATGGAACGATTCCGAGACGCCGGGTCTGATCCCGGCTCCGTCCAGGACGAAGGTGGGCCGGCATGACCGCGCACGATCAGTCGCTCGCCGCCCGACTGCGCGGCCGGGACACGTTGCTGGGACTCGTGGTCAAGATGCCGGCGGCCAGCCTGATCGAGGCCGCCGGCCACCTCGGCTGGGACCTCGTCATCATCGACACCGAGCATGGCGCGGCCGACACCATGCAGTTGGAGGGACACCTGCGGGCCGCCGACAGCGCGGGTATCGCCGCCGTGGTGCGGGTCGGGTCCCACCGTCCGGAGGAGATTCTGCGGGCGCTCGATGCCGGCGCGAGCGGCGTCGTCGTGCCCCACGTCAACACCCCCGAGCAGGCGCGTGCGGTCGCGGCCGCGGCCCACTATCCGCCGGACGGTCATCGCAGCCTCGCCACGAGCACCCGCGCCGGTCGCCACTCGACCCAGACGCTCGCGGCCCACATCGAACGTGCTCGTCACGAGACGGTGGTGATCGTACAGATCGAGGACCGCAGCGCCATCAGCGTCGCCACGCAGATCGCGGCGACGCCGCACGTCGACGGCGTCTGGATCGGCCTGACCGATCTGTCGATGTCGCTGGGGCTGCCGGGTGACTACACCCATCCCGAGGTCGCGGCGGCCGTGGCGGCGGTCGTCGACGGAGTGACGTCGGCCGGCTCAGCCGCGCTCTGCGCGCTGGCCGACTCCGAGCAGGACGTCGCCCACTGGCATGGGCTGGGCGCGACGGTGGTGCTCTTCGTCGCCAGCCAGCTTTTCGCCAGGCGGCTTCGCGAGATCGCCGTCAGCAAGGCGTCGGTCGCGCCGACCGCGCCCGACGCGGAGGCGTCGCCTCAGACCCCAGGGCGCGAGTACGAACCCTCAGGTACCGGATGAAGGCAGTCGTCCAAGTGCGTCGCCATCGCCGCCCCGGCGGCGTCGAGCCCGCTCTGCTCGATGGCCCGCAGCAGTTCCTGATCACCGTCCGCTCGGCGGCGCGCGTGTGCGCGCACCGTCGAGCTGTCAACCTGGAGTAGTGACCGCAACGTGTTCAGCAGATTGACCAGCACCGCATTGCCGGTCATCTCGGCGACCACTTCGTGCAGGGAGCGGTCGCTGACCTCGACCGCTACCGGTTGTTCCCCGGCGGTGCCCGTGCGCCGGGACTCGGGGCCGACGCCGATGACGGTACGCAGCCGATCGACCTGCTCGTCGGTTCGACGTTCGGCCGCCAGCCGGGCGGCCCAGACCTCCAGGTGGCGCCGGACCTCGACCAGTTGCACAGCATCCTGCCCTTCGAGCAGCAGGCCCCACTGGATCGCCTGGGGCAGCAGCTCCGAGCTCGACCTGGCCAGGTATGTGCCGTCGCCCACCCGCTGCTCGACCAGTCCCAGCAGGCTGAGCGACTTGAGCGCCTCCCGCACGGCTGATCGTCCGGCTGACAGCTCCTCCGTGAGCTGTCGCTCGGAGGGAATTTTCTGGCCAGGAGCAAAGCGGCCGGAAAGGAGGTATCGCATCAGATCCCGGGCCAGCACCACGCCCGCCGCCCGGCGCTGTTCAGGAATGGCGTCGAGGATCCGTTCCGACATGGCACTCGCTTCCGGTTGGCTCGCGGGGCAGCGAGAACAATATCACCCCGTGGGTGTACGCACACGAAGCGTATTCGCGTCGATCGGATTGTCCGAATTTGCCCAGCCTGGAGCTGCATCGGGGCGGCTGGCAGAATGTGGCTAGCCGGTCGACCACTTAAGGAGGAGAACGTGAAGGGACCCGCTCCACTGCCGGAGTCGCTGGCGCGACGTGAGCCGGCGAACGTGGAGTTGACGCGCGCGCTGCTGGAGTACGTGCTCTCCGGCGATGTGCGACCCGGCCAACGGCTACCGGGCGAACGCGCGCTGAGTGAGGCGCTCGGCGTCGGCCGGGCCGCACTGCGGGAGGCGACAAAGTCGCTCATTCTGTTGGGAGTGCTCGAACAACGACAGGGCGACGGCACATTCCTCTCCCGTTCTCAGGCCAATCTGCTGCCACAGGTGATCGAGTGGGGACTCCTGCTCAATCGGCACGATCTTGACGGGCTCATCGAGGCCAGGTTCTATCTCGAAGTCACCCTGGCCGGATTGGCGGCCGAGCGGCGCGACGCGGATCAGCTGGCCCGCATGGCACGCCACATCGAGCGGATGCGCAATGCCGCCAATGACCACGACGACTACGTGGCCGCCGACATCGACTTCCACCTCGAGGTCGCCGACGCCAGTGGCAGCCCCGTCCTGGCGGGCGTCCTCAGCAACGTCAGGAGCCTGCTCCAGGCGTGGGCCAGGCGGGTCATCTCCGCGGCGGGAGAGACCGAGTCGTCGCTGGCTGTGCATACCCCGATCTTCGAGGCGATCGAGGCAAGGGACGTCGTCGGCGCGGAGGCGGCGATGCGGGCCCACATGGAACGAGCCACCCGTCGCCTGCGCGCCACCATCGAAGAACCGGTCGGCCTGGGCGTCGACCGTTAGCCGGCCTTTCGTGGCCGCAGCGCCACCGTCAGCGCCAACGCCGACGCGGTGAACACCACCATCACCGTGCCCAGCACGACGGGGTCGGTGCCGCCGCCGATCCCGACCAGCGGAATCGCAATTGCTCCGATGACCAGGTGGGTCACCCCGAGCAACGCGGACGCCGCCCCCGCGGTCTCGGCATGCGCCGCCAGGGCCAGTGAGGCGGAGTTGGGGACGACGAGCCCGATCGGCCCGACGAGCACGAAGAGCGCGCAGAGCAGCACCGGCAGGCCGAGGTGCACCGTGGTCGTGACGAGGACCCCGGCGCCGCCGACGCAGGCCACGGACATCCCGAGGACGACCATCGCGTACTCACCCCAGCGGCCGACCAGGAGGTTGCTCAGCCGGCCGGCCAGGATGATGCCGACACCGTTCACGCCCATCACAGCCGCGAACGCCTGGGGACTGAGGCCGTAGACGACCTGCAGCACGAACGGTCCGCCCGCGACATAGGCGAAGAGGCAGCCGGCGAACGTAAGGCCGGCGCCGGCCGTGTTGACGACGAAGGCCCGGTCGCCGAGCACCCGGCCCATCGAGCGGAGCAGGCGCCGTGCGTCCACGGCCCGGTCCGGGCCCGGTGGCCGCGAGTCGGGCAGCTTCAGCAGTACCGCGAGGTACATGGCAGCGCCACTGGCCGCCATCGCCACGAAGAGCCAGCGCCAGCCGACCCATCCGACGGCGAAGCCGCCGATCGCCGGAGCGAGGACCGGCGCCAGGCCGTTGACCAGCATGAGCCGGGCAAAGGTCCGAGACAGGTGCGTGCCGGTGTAGAGGTCGCGGACGACGGCCCGGACGAGCACCAGCGCGCCGGCGGCGCCGAGGGCCTGGGCCAGGCGGCCGGCCGTGAGCCACCACGTGCCGGTCGCCGCCGCACAGGCCAACGACGCGCAGGTGTACAGCGCCAGCCCCCACAGCAGCGGCCGTCGCCGGCCCACCGCGTCCGAGACCGGCCCGATGACCAGTTGACCGATCGCGAGGCCGGCCACGAACACGGTCATCGTTAGCTGCAAGTCGCGCGGCGCGCCGCCCAACGCCGCCGCCATCTTCGGCAGTGCCGGCGCGTACATGTCGATGGAGACCGGGCCCAGCGCGGACAGCGCGCCGAACAGCGCCAGGCGGCCCAGGCCGGCGCCCGAGCGGTCACCGGCCGGACGGGCCGGAACGGATCGGTGGCCGGCGGCCGCCGTGGTGTCGGCCGCCGGCTTCGCGCCGGAGATCATGTGCCGCGCGCGATCTGATGCCAGGCCGCCAGCAGTTGCTCGCGGTGCCGCGGATGGGCGATCTCGATCATGCGGTGCGCCCGCTGGTTCACGGACAGGCCAGCCAGCTCGGCCGCTCCCCATTCAGTGACCACCACGTCGACGTCGCTTCGGGCCAGGGTGACGACCCCGCCCGACAGCCCGGCGACGATGCGGGACGTGCCGGACGGCGTCTCGGACCGCAGGACCGTGATGGACCGGCCGTCGGCCGATGCCTGGGCGGCCCGGGCGAAGTCGACGTGGCCGGCGACCGCGCCGACGTACCGTCCCGCGACGTACTCGGCGTTCACCTGCCCGGTGAGGTCGACCTGAACGGCCGAGTTGATGGCCACGAAGCGCGGCAGCTGGGCCAGGACGGCCGGGGTCAGCGTGTGCCGGCTCGGCCGCAGTACCACCGGAAGATCGCGCAGGACCGCGCGGGAGCCGGCTCCCACGAACAGCGAACTCGCGGTACTCGAACCGGCGTCCTCGCGTTTGTGACGATTGGTAATGACACCGCCGGTGATGAGCTCCACGACCGCGTCGCTCATCATCCCGGTGTGCAGGCCCAGATCCCGATGGCCGCGCAGGCTGTCCAGCACGGCTGACGGCACGCTGCCGATGCCGATCTCGATCGTCGATCCGTCGTCGACATAGGCGGCGACGTGGGCCGCGATCCGCTGGTCGACGGCGTCCGGCGTCACCGCCGGCGGTGCGGGCAGCGCGTGGCGGGACGCGACCGTCACGTCGATCTGGTCGGGTGAGATGGTGCCGGGGCCGGGCAGGACCGACGCGTCCGGGTGGACCTCCGCGATCACGACCCGGGCCTGCCGGATGAGATCCTCGGTCACCGTATGGTCCAGGCCGGCGGTGTAGCGACCGGTGCTGTCGGGCCCGGCCAACTGGACCAGGACGACATCCACCTTGAAGCGTCCACTGTGGATGTCGTTGCAGAGCCGGCTCAGGTGCATCGGATACGGGTTGAGCACCCCGGCGCGGGACAGCCTGGTGGTGGAGCCGAGCCCGCCGAGACCGTCGAAGGCGAGGTGGTCCGCGTGCTCCGGCCGGAGCGCGTCGGAGAACGAGACCGTGAGGAACAACCGGGGCTCGATGAGGCCGGCCCGCTGCCGCACCAGGCACTCGATCAGCGTCAACGGCTCGGCGCATCCTTGGCTCATCATGATCCGGTCCCCTGGCTGGATCCAGCGGGCCAGGTCGAGGGTCTCCGGTTCGGCGACGGTCGTCATCGCGGCCCGCCCGCGGGCAGCGGGTGTACGGCCGGCCGGTGCCGCTGCGGCGAGCGCAGGAACCGCGTCACGTCGTCGATCACGACCCGCATGGTCTCGTCGTCGAAGTGGCGCGGGTCGTACAGGAACTGGATGCTGAGCTGGTCCCGGTAGGTGGAGACGGCGTACGCCGGGTGCGCCATCGCTCCGGAATGGCTGAAGATGCTGAAGCCCTCCAGGCTGAGCCCGGCCGGGGCCGGGAGATCGGGGAGGCGTCCCAGGTTGCTCAGGGCCACCGTGGACAGACCGGCGGCGCCCGAGTGTTCGCGTTCGGCGAAGGACCGGTCGAGGAAGTCGTTCTCCGGGAACCGCTTCCCGACACTCGCCCGCAGCTGCTGGTTGATCGTCCGTGCGATGTCAGCCGGATCGGTGTCGAGGCCCACCGGCACGCGGGCGGCGTGAACGCCGGAGAGGTTCGTCGTCTCCAGCGCCCCGATCGGCGGATCGACCCTCGACCGCAGGTCGATGCGTGACACGCACGTCATCTCGATCGGCTCGGGCCCCTGCTCGGCACAGCGTAGCTGGCTGGCCAGGATCGCGCCGGCCAGCAGAGCGTTGACGGTGAGGCCACCGGCTCGGGCAAAGGCTGTCAGCGCGGCCGTTTCGTCGGCGGAGAAGGTCGTGTACCGCTTGCGCAGCTCGACCTTCCCATCGCCGGGACGGCCCGATGGTTGCGTGAGCGGGGGCACCGCCCGTCCGAGCCGGCCCGCCAGCACGACGGTTGGCGGCGCCGGAACGACCTGCGCCACGGGCTCGGCCCGGCCACCCTCGGCGAGGGCGGTGTAGATCGCCCAGAGCTCGACGAGGAGGGCGAACTTGGCCCGGCCGTCGGCAATGCTGTGGTCGGTGAACATGCCGACGTGCCCGCCGTCCTGTTCGACCGACACCACGAGACGACTCAACGCGTTGCCGGTGCTCCACGTCTGCGCGACCTGGCGCAGCAGCGAGACGTGGTCGCCCGCACCGACGACCGGCGGCGACGGATGCTCGGCGTCGATGTGGAAGGACAGGAGTCCATCGACGCTGACGAGACGCGCGCGGAGCAGTGGGTTGGCTTCGGCCAGCCGTTGAAAGGCGAGGTCGAGCGCCGGTCGACGGAGCTGTCCCCGGTAACGGACCACCAGCGCGGTCGGCTGGTTGGCCAACTGGCACTCAACGGTGTCAAGCACCCGCCCGTCGGTCATGTCTGCTCCCCTTGCTCGTCGTCGCCGCGCCGGAGGTCCGTCGCGACCACCGTGGACGTGCCTGGTTGTGTCATGCGCCACCGCCGGCCGACGGCGAGTTCACCGTCGATCAGCACCTCGGCGGTGACGGTCGCCTCGTCGGTGGAGATGTCCAGATCGGCACGCACGACGAGGCGTCGCCCGCGGTCCGACTCGGTGGTTTCGAGCCCGGCGGCGCGCACGGTCGCCGCGGCCGGGTTCGCCCGGGAGACGTCCGCCGTGATGGAGAACGAGCGCTGGAGAAAGCGCGCCGGTACGCCGCTGCCGTGTTCGCCGCCGTAGTGCACGTCGAGCGCGAACGAGGCCGACTCGCCGCAGAAGTCCCGCGCCAGCCGCCACCGGTTCCGGGGCAGCGGGCGGCGCCGGCGCCCACCGTGGCGCTGCGGTGGCAGCGGCCGCGCGATCCTGGTGATGCTGCCGGGGTCGGGCACCGGGATCACGAGCCGGGTGACCGCCGCGACCTGGGCGGCCGGTGTGTCGGCCCCGGCGGCGACCACGTCCAGGCGCTCACGGCGATCGGCGGGCCACAGCCGCGGAAAGTCGGCGTTGGTCAGGACCAGCCGCAGCCGGTGACCGGCCGCGACGGTGTAGGCCGTCGGGTCCAGCCGCACGCACACCCGCGCGGCGGATCCGTTCGGGGCCGACGCGTCCAGCTTGGTCAGGCCGGAGGTGACCATGACCGACCGTCCGTCGCCGTCGACGTCGGCGAGCTTCACCACGCACCGGCTCGCGGAGGTCGACGCCGCGAGCACCAGGTGCACCTCCACCCGGCCGAGGACGGTCAGCGGTTCGTCGAGCGGGTCCGTGGTGAACGCCAGCGAGCGCATGTCGTCGTCGTGCTGATCGAGCGGATGGCCGAGCGACTGCACGAGATGCTTGGTCAAGCCGCTCGCCGCGCCCACGGTCGGATCGCACTCGTGCTCGACCGTCCGGGACGACCAGTGGCTCGACCGGGCCGAACGGACCGGCGTCAGCGTGCCGGTCTCGTGCGCGGCGTAGGTGTCCGTGCGGGACGGGACCGAGGGCCACGAATCGCATTGGACCCATCCCGGGGACGAGCCCTGCACGAAGACGGTCGGCCGTTCGAGCGCCGCGGCCGTGCCGTCACCTCCGTCACCTCCGGCCAGCCACCGGTCCCACCATGCGCGCAGCATCTCCGTGACCGCCACCGGCTCGTCCGGGGACGCGTCCGGATAGCCGTGCAGCCAGGGCCCCGCGACCAAGGCCTTCGGCCCGCGCGCTTGTTCGTACGCGCTGACCATCGCCGCGCAGCCGATGTCCCGCCAACCGGCGACCACGAACAGCGGCACGGTGATGCGGCTCGGATCGACCCGGCGATCGTGCCAGACCGGGTCGCCGGGAGCCAGCCGCCAGGCATCGACGAACCACGGCTCGTAGTGTTCGACGCGGTCCCGCCAGACCGTCAGCGCTTCCGGGTCCTCCGCCTCCCGCAGTGGCGGGAGCAGGCTGTTGACCAGGTCGTACAGCGCGAGGTGACCGAACATCGCGATACCGCCGCGAACCCCGGCCGGGTGGACCAGGTCGCGCTCGATGTCGGTGAACCCCATGATGGCGCCGGCGGCTTTGAGCGCCGCCGGTTGGCGCGCCGCTACCGCGAGCGCGATCGAGGCCCCGTGGGACTCGCCCCAGATGCCGACCGTTCCGTCACACCACCACTGCTGTGACGTCCAGTCGATGACGCCGACCGCGTCGTCGACCTCCGCCGGATCGAGCATCGGCCGCGGCGCACCGGCTGACCGCCCGGTCCCGAAGCAGTCGACGAAGAGCGCCGCGTACCCGTGCTCGGCGAGGTTCCGGCAGTATCGCCGAGTGCCGATGCCACCGAACGCGTCCTTGCGAGGACTGGAGACCATGACGACGGCGGGGCAGGCTCGGGCGCCGGCGTCGGGCAGGTAGAGGTCGCCCGACAAGTCGTGCCCGGGGACGGCCGACGGTATCCGCAGGTTCTTGAGCAGCCTGACCGCCGGCTGCGCGGCCTGCGCTGCTACGGCAAGCTGCTGGGTCACGACGACGCCCGCCCGCCGGCGTCGCCGTTCTCCGGGCGGCCGCTGGCCCAGGACAACGTGTGCACGTCGCTCGTGAGTTCGATGACCGCCGACAGCAGGTCCTCGTCGATCTCGGCGTCGGCCGCCTCGACGGCGGAGGTCAGATGCGCCAGATCGGCCGTCCCGACCACCGTCGTCGGGCAACCTGATCGTTGAATCGAGAACTGGTTGGCCAGGAAGCTGATGTCCGCTCCCCGCTCCGCGCAGTGGTCCGCCGCGCGCTTCGCGGCTGCCCGGATGGGTGCCGACGCGAGGTGGTCGATGCGAATGCCCTTGGGCGTCAGCAGCCCGAGCGCGACGGCCGCGGCGTTCAGTACGGCCGTGCCGCGCTCGGCACAGGTCGGCAACAGTTCGCCGGTGAGCCGCATGCTCAGCAGCGTGAAGTGGGCGTACGACAGGACGACGTCCAGTTCCGTCTCGGTGACGGCCCGCCGCATGGTCCTGAGTGGATACCCGGTCATGCCGATGAGACGGCATTTCCCGGCATCTCGCAGCCTGATCAGCTCCGGGTACGCCTCGCCGAAGAGCCGGTCGAGGTCGGCGAACTCGATGTCGTGGAGCTGGAAGATGTCGACGTGGTCGGTCCGCAGCCGGCGCAGGCTGTCGTGCAGGCTCTCTCGGATCCTCCGCGGCGAGTAGTCGAAGTCGGTCGGCCCGTAGCGACCGGCCTTGGTGGCGATGAGGACACTGTCCCGGCGCGCCCCGATCGCCGCGCCGAGCCGCGTCTCCGCGAGCCCGCCCCCGTAGTAGGCGGCGGTGTCGAACAGGTTGATGCCGTGGTCGATGGCCGCGCCGACGACCCGGGCCGCAGCCGCTTCGTCGACCTTGCCGAACATGTCCCCGAGCGGCGCCGTCCCGAAGGAAACAGCGGATACCTTGAGCCCGGTCGTGCCGAGTGCGTTATACCGCATCGAGTTGTGCATCCCTTCGTGGGTCGTACAGCGCGGGTCGTTCCATCGCGTCGATGGCCACCCGGGTGGCCTCACGGGCCGCCCGTACGCAGGTTTCCGCCGTCACGGTGACCAGGTAGCCGTCCCAGGCCGTCGCTCCGCCGGGCTGGTCACCGCCGCCGACAGCCCGGGTCCACTCCGTCAGCTCCGCCTGGTAGGCCGAGGCGAACCTCGACTGGAACCCGATGTCGATGCCGGACGAGCGCCGGCCCTGCCGCAGGAGCACAGGGCTGGCGACCTGGGCGGTCGACACGACGCCGGACGTCCCGACGACCTCGCAGGTGACCTGATAGCCGAACCGGGCGTTCAGGAACAGTTCGAGCGTGACGACCGTTCCTCGCAGTGTTTCGAACACGACGATCTGAGGGTCGACGAAGGCCGCGTTCGCGACCGCCGGTCCCGACGGGCTGTGGACCGTGACGCTCGCGATCTCGGTGCCGAGTATCCATCGCACTACGTCGATGTCGTGCACGGCCGCGTTGGTGAACGTCATGTCGCCGGTGAACCACGCCGGCACCTCCCGGACGCGGTGCGTGCAATGCATGGCGACCGGTTCCCCGACGGCCCCGTCGGCGAGCTGGTCGCGGACCGCCCGGTGGACCGGGTCGAACCGCCGCATCAGACCCACCCGGACGAGTTGCCGGCCCAGCTCGGCCTCGCGCTGGACGACCCGGAGGCAGCCCGCGCTGTCACTGGCCAAGGGCTTCTCGCACAGCACGGGTTTGCCGGCCTCCAGGCACCGCAGCACGAGCGACTCATGATCTTCATCGGGGGCGGCGATCACGATCGCGTCCACCGCCTCGGCGTTGATGAGCTCGTCCGAGGTCGGAGCCGGGAGGACGTGAGGAAAGCGCTGCCGCACCAGCGCCACCCGGGCGGGATCGGGGTCATGGACCACGGTCACCCGGGCCCCCGGCACCTGTTCGCTCAGCAGCCGGATGTGCTCCGTCCCCATCGCACCCGCTCCGACGACGCCGATCTGGACGTCACGACGCATGTGTCCGCCGGACCAGCCGACCGTCGAGGCCCGTGTTTCGCCGGCTGTCAATGCAACACCTCGCCACCCGAGACGGTGAGCACGACAGGCCTGGGCACCCCGGGCTGGCAGAGGTAGGCCGCCGCTTCCGCGGTCTCCGCCGGCGCGGCGAAGCGGCGAAGCGGGATCCTGTCCCGGCGCCCCGCAAGGAAGTCGTCACGGTCGATGTTCTGTGCGTCCGCCATCCTCGCGTTCGCCGCGAAGAGCAACGGCGATTCCGTACAGCCGGCGCACAGCGCGTGGAACGTCACGCCTCCCGGGCCGCTCATGGCCGCCATGGCGGTGACCCACCCGACGACGGCGAACTTGGCGGCGCAGTAGGCCACGTTGGCCGGCTCGGCGACGAGACCGGCCTGCGAGGCCACCACGACATAGCTGGCCTTGTGGGTCAGCGACGGTCGCAGGCTCTCGTAGAGCCGAACCACCGATGCCGCGTTGACCCGGAGGATCTGGTCGACCCTCGCTGACGTGAGTTCGGCGAGCGGGCCGGAGCCGTCCACGCCGTGCGCGGCCACCACGGCGTCGAGCCGCTCGCCCTTGAGGGCGGTCACCAGATGCGACAGCCCCGCTGGAGTCGACAGGTCCGACTCGATGAAGTCGATCTCGCGCATCGCCGGATCCGCCGGGGCGTGCCGGCCGACGCCGAGGACCGAGTAGCCTCGGCTGGACAGCGCGCTCACGATCGCCCGGCCGATCGCGCCGGCGGCGCCGGTGACCACCGCCCTCATCGCGTCGCCCCGATCTGCCCGGCCGGAACGAGGTCGAACGAGGCGCCGACGATGAACCCGCCGTTGGCCCCGCTCAGCAACCGGACCACCGATTCCAGCGCGTTGGAGTCTGCGTCGGCCGGCAACCGGACGAGATTGACGACCGGACGCGCCTCGGTCTCCAGCGTCGCCGCCTGGACCACCGCGCGGGCCGCCTGCCATGCCGCCGCCGCTGCCGCGTGTTGCGCGGCGTTCGTCGTGCGCGGCACGACCTGTACCACGAGCACCGGTGTGGACGCGTCCGCGACCGCGGTGCGAACCCCGTCGACGAGCTTCGTCGTCGCCCGGACGACCCAGGCCTCGAAGGGATCCGGCGCCCCCGGCGACAGCTCGACGACGAGCACCAGCAGGTCGGTCGAGTCCGCACGATCGACACCTTGCTCCTGAAACATCGACGTCGACATCAGCGCGATTCGGCTGCGGTCGTGGCGATGCCCGGGAGCACGGCGGCAGCCTTCTCGATCTCCGCCACGGTGACGTCGTCGACGAAGGCCACGTCACCGATGCCGATCGGGATCGGGAACCGCTGACGACCATCACGATGCCGGGTCGCGTCCTCAAGGGCCTCCGTCAGGACTTCCGCCGTGAGCAACGGATGCCAGGTGGGCAGGCCGAGGTTGCGCATCAAGGCGAAGATCCGGTCCTGCTGCTCCGCGGTCACCAGCCCGCGGTGGGCGGCCAGCACCGTCGTGAACGCCATGTCGAGCGCGACCGCCTCACCGTGGAGCAGTTCGGGCATCGCGCGCATCTCGATGGTCGGGCTGAACGTGTGCCCGTAGTCGACCGAGCGCTCTAGGGTCTGCTCCCAGAGATTCGGCTGTAGTTCCCGGAGCATTCCGTCGATGGCCAGCTGGAGCACCCGGTCCGCCGATCGGTCGCTGACGCTCGTCTGCCCCTGGAAGCGGTCGGCGAGCAGGTGGGTGCCGGACGCTTCGAGCACGTCGAAGAGTTCGCCGTCGCGGATCAGCGCCATCTTGAGAATCTCAGCGAGTCCGTTGCTGATGTGGCGCTCGCCGAGCGTTGCCAGGAACGACCGGTCCAGTAGCGTGAGATCTGCCGGGAAGTAGGTGCCGAGGCGGTTCTTGTTGCCGTTGAAGTTGACCCCGGTCTTCACGCCGACGCCCGCGTCGACGATGCCGATCAGTGTCGTCGGCACTCGGACGAACGGTGTACCGCGCCGGTAGAGGCTGCAGACGAGCCCGACGAGGTCGAGCAGCACACCCCCTCCGATGGCGATGACCGGCTCACGTCGGCGGGCGATCCTGAAGCCGTCGAGCGCCCGGACGATGCCCGTCGCGGTCTCCAGGTCCTTCACGTGCTCGCGGGCCGGGACGACGTGGTACGTGCAGTCGAAGTTGTGCCAGTCGAAGTACGCCCGGATCCGGTCGCCGAAGAACCGATCCACGGTGGCGTCGATGACGACGAACCGTCTCCGGCCCGCCGCGTCGGAACCTCCGGCCTCAGCCAGATCGGTGTCCACGGGGTCGAGCAGACCGCGGCACATCCGTACCTCGTAGCGGACGGCTTTGTCGGCGCGCACGACCCAGGTGGCCACCTCGGGGTGCCGGCCGTCGGACGGAGCCGCCATGTCGACATAGAGGCCCGGCTGGCTGGGCCCGATCGGGCTCTGCGCCGGCCTCTGGGCTGGGATGGTGTGCGGCGATGGCTCAGTGATCTCTGCAGCGGATGTAGGCATGAGGTGTCTTCTCATCTCCTGCTAGACGGCGAGGCCGCGCCAGGTTTCCCGACGATTTCCCGACTTGGCGTTGACGCGCTGAGAGGGCGGCTGTGCCGCGGTAGTGTGCGCGTCCCTCGTGGCTCGTGCGGCTCATTTCTACGGGACGAAACGTCGCGTAGCTATCCGTCCCGCGTCGGCAGCTTCCAGGTTTGCGAACGGCGGCCGTTAGGTGCGTCACCGCTCCGGCGTCCAATATGGACAGACGTAGGGCGTTCACCGCCGGAGGGTCTTCGACGGTGACTCGCCGTAGCGTTCGCGGTAGCGCTGGCCGAACCAGCCCAGATGGCCGAATCCCCAGCGGGTGGCGACATCGGTGACGGTGACGCCCTCGCTCGGGCCCGCCCGGAGGAGCTCCTCGCGGGCCCGCTTGAGCCGCACCGCCCGCAGATACTCCAGCGGGGACACCGCAAACTCCCGCCGAAACCCCTTCTGCAGGGCCCGAACACTGATGCCGGCCTGCCGGGCCAGCATGTCGACGGTGAAGGGGGTCTGTGGCGAGGCGTCCATCTGTTCGGCTACGGCACGGATGACGGACGAACGCGCGGAACGGGTGTACGCGTCCAGATGTGAGGTATAGGTGTGTGATTGCGCGATGAGCAACCCGCGCATGATGACCTGCTCGACCGAGGCGACGACAAGTGGGTGGTCGACCAGACCGCTGCCGCGGTCCAGCTCCGCGACGAGCCATGAGATCGCGGAGGTCCAGCCGCGCACGCCACGACTCTCCATCGACATGCACGGCTGGAACCGCAGGGGATGCGACAAGGGGTTCGTGACGAGGTCCGCCAGCTCGGCGTGGAGGGCCTGATGATCCAGCCGGATCGCCACCTGTGCGCTGGTTCGGCTCCAGCGCACCGTGGTCGGCAGGCTCGGGGAGATGACCGAACCCACGCCCTCTGACTGCAAGCCGTATCCAGGCGCGTCGACCGCGACGGATCCCGCGATGGGGACGTGCGCGACGAACGGCGAGTCCTCCGCGCCGAAGTGCGTGTTCACCGAGGTGCCGTAGGTCACATACCCCACGGTGATATTGCGAAGCCGGGCCACGTGGAGGCGAGCGTCCAGCCTGCCCCCGGGCGAAGGCAGCTCGAGCGACTGCGGACGTATGTGCTCTGACACCGCCGTGTTGATCTCTTGCAGATCAGACGACCGAAGTACGGCGTACCTCGACAACGGCGGCTCGACGACTGGTTCACGATCAAGCCCTGGAACCACCATGTCACACGCGCGAGTGCAGGTGATTTGATGCGAGGTGAACGTGGTATGACGAAGCCGTATGCATGAGCGGGTTGAGCATGTGGTCGTTCCTTCCCAGGCGCGCCGAAAGGACGACACAAGGCATCATCCGATTGAGCGCCGTCTATCGAGCAAAGGTGCAGGCCGGGTAGCGATCGCCAGGTCGACGGCCCCCGATCCATCGACATCAATTGTCGCTCACTGGCTCGCTCCACGCAACGGATCAGTGACGTGATGTGACCATCTGGCGCGGTTGTGCCGGTTCCGCTGATGTCGGCGTTGGCCTATCCGGCCATTTGCCAGCAAGAGGTACTGAACGCAGGCTCGGCCGAGTTGGCCAGGTATCGTCTGCACTACTCGGCCATCGGCCCGGATGCGGCTTCGTTTCACCGATAGCGCGGTTCGCTGCACGGATTGCCAACCGCAAGGCCAGTCTCCACGATGATCCCTGAATGGTGGCCTTGTGGGGCAGCGGTAATACCGGTGAGCCCTCCATACCAGGTTTCCAGGCGCATCACGCAGCCCGGCGGAACCTGGTCTCCGCAATCGCCGAAATTCACTCGGCGCGCCGGCCACAAAAGGACGAGGAAGGACTTGTGAGGCTTCCATGAAGACGCTCCTGGATCGCATGCGAGAGGCCAGGTCCCTTCTCTTTGCACCTGGGCATCGGCCCGATCGCTTCGAGAAGGCCGCCGCGAGCCGCGCGGACGGCATCGTGCTCGACCTCGAGGATTCCGTCGGACCGGGCGAAAAGCCCTGCGCTCGGAAAAATATCGAGCGGTGGCTGTCGTCCGGAGGAATCGGAGCGGTGCGCATCAACGGCGTCGGTACGCAATGGTTCGAGGAAGACCTTGCCATGGTGGCCGAGTTCCCCCTCGCGGTCCTCGTACCCAAAGCCGACCCGGAGGCCACCCGCGAGGTCTTCGGCCGGCTCGCACCCGGCTCGTGCGTACTTCCGATCGTCGAGACGGCGCGCGGCATCCTGGAAGCGCGTTCCGTCTGTGCGCAGCCGGGCGTGGTGCGGGCGATCTTCGGAAATGTCGACCTGGCGAAGGAACTGGGCATCGATCTCGCCGACCTGAGCGCACTTTCCGCGGCGAGGTCGCAGCTGGTGCTCGCGTCAGCGGCCGCAGGCGTCACCGCCCCGCTGGACGGCGTGACGGTGGTCCTGGACGACGATGAGAAGCTCCGCTCCGACTCGGTGCACGCCTCGCTGCTCGGTTATCGCGGCAAAATCTGCCTGCACCCGCGCCAGATCGACATTGTCCATGCCGCGTTCGCGCCCGCGGAGGCGGAGCTGCAATGGGCCCGGAATGTGGTTGACGCCGCCGGCAACGGCTCGATCACGAAACTCGACGGCCAAATGATCGGCAAGCCGATCGTGGACCGCGCGCGCGAACTGCTCGCACGAAGCGCCATCTCGTACGGCCAGGCGTAACGAAATTCGGGGGTCACGGCCGTTGCGCCCGCCCCCTTCGGCGGCCGGCCATCGTCGCCTCAAGCGTCACCGGCCCGCACAGCCGGTTGCCGGCGATCCGAGCGGCAACGAGCGCGGGCGGGCACTCGCTGTTGTCGTATTCCATGAATGGCGCGCACCGGCTCGGCGTCGATTTCGGCACGCCGCACACGGTCGCGGTGTGCCAGTGACGGGACGGCGGGCAGCCCCTGCTGTTCGATGCCTCGCCGCTGCTGCCCGTCGGCCGTGCTCGCCGACGGGCAGCGGCGAGTGCTCGTCGGCCGTGACGCACAGCGTGGGGCCCGCTCCGATCCGGCGGGTTTCGAGCCGCACCCGAAGCGGCGTGTCGACGACGGCGTGGTCCTGCTTGGACTCGATCAGCTCCCGCAGCCGCTCCGGATCATTCTCCGGGTACTCCGCGGCCGGGATGTCCTTCCGCGGCTCGTCGTGCCACCGCTCGATACCGTTCGCGTCGGCCCACCACCGACGGCTCGGCGGCTGCCACACACGCACAAGGTACTGCCGCCACTGGCCGATGGTCTGCAGCATCGGCACGATCGTGCGCCGGAAGCCCTTCCGGCGCGCCGTGGCGGTCATCCGCTCACCCGGCGCTCGCCGTCGGGCCACTGACTACGCCGCACCCCCGGCACCACTTCCGGGCCGCTGGCCTCCGGCAGCGCCCAGCCGGGCACGCAGCCGCGGGCGTGCTCGGCCGCCCACTGCGGCGCGTTGTCCAGGCCGAGGATGACGCGCCCCGACCCGGCCGGCGCCGCACCCTCGGCGCGCGGCACCCACGGGCCGCTGATCTCGATCCGCTCGATGACCCACCCGTAGCCGATCTGGGTACGCCACCGCACGTGCACAGTGACCATGGTCGGGGTGAACCACCGGCCGCCGGCCTCGATCGGCTCCGCACCGCTCACCGCGGCGTAGGCGGTGTGCGCCGCCTCGGTGTACGCCTCCGGGTTCTCGATGCGCACGCTCACGGCGCCGTTCCTTCCTGCTCCTCGATGTACGCCGCCCGGCATCTGTCGTGCCACCGGGTGCGCGGGTACCGGACCGGCCATTGGTCGTGTTGGATCGTCTCCCCGGTGTTCGGGTTGGGCCCCCGGCCGCACCACGGGCAGAGCAGGCCACCGCCCGACGGCTCCGGCAATGTTCCCGACGCCCGGGTGAGCAGATGCTCGCCGAGCGCCGCCCGGCGCTCCTCCGTCGTCCCGACCAGCGCGGTGCGTATGGCATCGCTGAGCATCCGCCGGCTCGCCGCCCAGTGGGCGAACGCCTGGACACCGCCGCCGGTGTCCCGCAGCCTGCCCCCGTCGGCCTTGGCCGCGGCCTCGGCACGCAGCCACTCGCGCCGGTACTCGGCGGCCCGCTGCGCCAGAGCCCACAACATCAACCGCACATCCACGGGTGCCTCTGGCCCGAAAGTGCCCGCCGTGTAGCTCACGGCTGCACCTGTGGGGCTCGTAAATTGGGTTTGGCTACGCGGCCTGCCTGTATTCGTTGATCAACCCGCCGAGGATCGGGCGTCGTCGGACCCGGGCGGCGTTGAGGTCGACGACCTGCGGCGGTGACGGGTTCGGTGGTTGCTGTTCGAGCGCTCGGTGTGGTCGGTGGGCGTTGTAGTGGGTGGTGTACTCGGTCAGGACGCGTGTCAGGTGTCGTTCGCCGGCGATGAGCATCCGGTCCGTGCATTCACGCCGGACGGTCCCGACCCAGCGTTCCGCGAAAGCGTTCGCCCGCGGCGCCTGGGGCGGTGTGCGAAGCACATCGATACCCGCGGCGGCGAACACGGCGTCGAACGCCGCCGTGAACTTCGCGTCCCGGTCACGCAGCAGGAACCGAAGCCCGTCGGCGCGCTGGTCCAGACTCATCAGGAAGTTCCGGGCCCGTTGCGTGACCCAGGCGCCGGTGGGGTGGGCGGTGACGCCGACGATGTGCACCTGGCGGGTGGCGAGTTCGACGAAGGACAGTATGTAGATCCGTTTGAGTAGCACGGTGTCGACGGTGAAGAAGTCGCAGGCCAGGATCGTGTGGGCCTGGGCGGTGAGGAACTGCTGCCAGGTGGGTCCGGTGCGGCGGGGTGCCGGGTCGACGCCGGCCTGGTGCAGAATCTTCCAGACCGTGCTGGCCGCGATCCGGTAGCCCAAACGAGCCAGCTCACCCTGCACGCGGCGGTGACCCCAAGCCGGATTCTCCGCGGCCAGCCGCAGCACCAGCGCACGGAGCTCCCGGTCGATGGGTGGCCGGCCGGGCCGTGCGTGCGGATACGTCCAGTGCCGGGCGATCAGTTGCCGGTGCCAGCGCAGCAGCGTGGCTGGGGTGACGAAGAACGCCGACCATTGTGGACGGGGCAGCAGTCGTGACAACGCCGCCAGCACCACCCGATCGGCTGGTTGCAGGTCGGGGCGGTGCACCTGCCGGCGCAGCACCGCCACCTGATGCCGTAATACGAGCAGTTCGACGTCTTTCGCGCCGCCGTCTCGGGCGAGCTGGGTCAGCATCTGCAAGATCCGGCGCAGGAGCAGGTACACCAGCGAAGCGGTCATGCCTCCATGGTGGCGCTTACGGCCGGGCGACCTCGCGCCGCAACGGCACGTCACAGCCTCGAACCGAATTTACGAGCCCCACAGGCGGGCTTCTGGTGTTTTGCTGTTTTGGGTCGCAGTGCACGGTCGGTGATCTCCGCTGTTGTGGTGGCCGGGCCGTGGACGGGGTCACTGCGCTGGTCGGTGGGTGTTCGGCTGGTGATGTTGTGCTGCCTGCCGATGTGGCGCTGGGTGATTGATGCTTGTCGACTCTTGCGCGGGGTTGATCTCTGGCCGTAGGTTTCTGGCTGCCGGTCCGGGCGGGGCTGGTGCTGCGCGGAGGGGAGGCGTCATGCCTGCGTCGGTGTCGTTGTCCGGGTTGTTGTCCGGGTTGGGCCGTCGCCAATTTGGTGGCTGGCGTGGTGTGGCGCCGGGTGGGCGGCGGGTGTTGGCCGCGGCGTTGTGCGGTGTTGTGGTGGGTGGGGTGTTGGTGGGGTTGCCGGCGCAGGCGGGGCCGTCGTGGCCGGCGCCGCCGCCGGCGGATGTGTCGGTGCCGTCGGTGCCGTCGCAGCCGTTGCCGGCTGCGTCGGGGGAGCCGGCGTTGCCGGCGATGTGGTCGGCGGCGAAGACGGTGTTCCCGGCGGGTGGGTCGGGCACGGTGCCGGTCGATGGGTCGACGACGTCGTCGGCTGGTGCTGCCGCCAAGGTCGGGACGACGCGGGTCGGTGGGTTGGTGGTGCGGTTGTACGGGGCTGGGGTGGTGGGTCCGGAGCCGCGGACGTTGCGGGCGTTGGAGGCGGCGCAGGCGCGGGCGGCGGTGGTGGGGCCGTCGCAGGTGGCGTTGTCGGTGGCGGATCGGGGGTTGACCGATCGGGCCGGGGTGAAGGGTGTGGTGTTCACGCTGGCGCGGGCCGATGGTGGTACCGGGTCGGCGCCGGTCGGGGTGGATATCGACTACACGGACTTCCGTGACGGTTACGGGGTGGCGGGGTTCGGGTCGCGGTTGGTGTTGGTGTCGTTGCCGGCGTGTGTGTTGTCCACGCCGGAGGTGCCGGCCTGTCAGGAGCAGATCCCGGTGCCGGGCGCGACGAACGTGGAGACGTCGTCGACGGTGTCGGTGCCGCAGTTGACGCTCGCGCCGGCATCGGCGGGATCTTCGGGGTCGGCTGGCGCGGGTGGGGGTTCGGTGTTCGCGTTGGCGGCGGGGAATTCGTCGCAGACGGGGGATTTCCGGCAGACGTCGTTGTCGCCGGCGGGGTCGTGGGCGGGGGGTGGCCAGTCCGGTGATTTCACGTATGCGGTGCCGTTGCGGATGCCGGCGTCGTTGGGTGGTCCGGCGCCGAGCCTGTCGCTGGGGTATTCGTCGGGTTCGGTGGATGCGCGGACGGCTGGGACGAACAGTCAGCCGTCGCAGATCGGTGAGGGCTGGGATCTGCCGATTCCGTTCATCGAGCGGTCGTACCGCAGTTGTCGGGAGGATGGCGGCAGTACCGGGGATCTGTGTCAGATGTCGCGGTACAACGCGACGTTGTCGTTCAACGGTGTGTCGACGTCGCTGGTGCGGGACTCGAACAGCGGGGTGTGGGTCGCCAAGGACGATTCTGGGTTGAAGATCGAGTCGTTGACCGGGGCGGCGAACTATACCGCTGATGGTGCGCACTGGCGGGTGACGACGCAGGACGGCACGCAGTACTACTTCGGGTTGAACCGGCTGCCGACGGCGGCGTCGAACGGTTCGCAGGACACGTACTCGGCGGCGGTGGTGCCGGTCTACGGCAACAATCCGGGTGACTACTGCTACACCGGCACGTTCTCCGGCTCGTGGTGCAACGTGGCGTACCGGTGGAATCTGGACTATGTGGTGGACCCGCGCGGGAACACTATGACGTACTTCTACGACAAGTACTTCAACGGGTACGGGGCGAACAACAACACCCGGGTCGCCGCGTATGACGCCGCGGTGTATGTGAAGCGGATCGAGTACGGCACCCGCAAAGACCAGGAGTTCGTGGGCCACGCGCCGGTGCAGGTGATCGTGTCGAACGTGCGGCGGTGCGCGGACGCGCCGACGTGTTCGAGCTGGCCGGACACGCCGTGGGACCTGTCGTGCGCGACGACCGCGTCGTCGTGCCCGGGCGTGGGGCAGCGCTCGCCGACGTTCTGGAGCCCGATGCTGGTCGAGGCGGTGCTGACTCAGGTGTGGGACGCCGGGTCGGGCACGTACAAGCCGGTGGACCGGTGGAACCTCAGGCACGACTTCCCGGCCAACAGTGACGGCACCACACCGCAGATGTGGCTGCGGTATGTGGATCACATCGGTCTGGCCAACAGTACTGCCGCGTCGGAGCCGACGATCGGCTTCTACGGTCAGGAGCTGGACAACCGGGTCGACTCCAGCACCGGCCTGGGGGTGCCGAAGGCGAAACACTGGCGGATGTCGATGATCCTGACCGGGCCCGGTGGGCAGATCGACGTCGCCTACTCGGCGCCGGAGTGTTCCCCGTCGTCGATCCCGGCCGCGGCGGACGACAACATCCGGCTGTGTTTCCCGCAGTGGTCCGCGCCGGAGGGCGGCACGGCCGGGTTCGGCTGGTTCCACAAGTATGTGACGACCTCGGTCATCGAGCGGGACAACGTCGGTGGGTCGCCGCCGGTGGTGACCAGCTACTTGTACGACAACGACCGCACCAACGCCAAGGCGTTGTGGCATTGGGACACCAACGAGATCGCGCTGACCACGACCCGGACCTGGTCCCAGTTCCGCGGCTACAGCAAGGTCACCACGATCGCCGGCGGGGCCGGGCCGACCACCACGACCAGTAGGTTGTACTACCGCGGCATGGACGGTGACCGGCTGGCCAGCGGCGGCGCCCGGTTCGCGAAGATCACCGACCTGTGGGGCGGCGACCTGCTCGACCAGGACCCGCTGCGCGGGTTCGTGCGGGAGGACACCCGCTGGAACGGCACCCTACAGGCCGCCGGCACTACGCACACCCCGTCGCTGACTGCCCGCGGGACGCGGGTCGAGGGGTGGCCGGACGGCACGTTCACCGCCTACCGGGTCACCGAAACCCAGACCCAGCACTACGAGCGGGTCGATGCGGTGCCGACCAACGTGTGGAGCTCGACCAACACCGCCTACGACAGCTACGGCCTGCCCACCGACATCGTGCACACCGGCGTTACCGGGAAGGAGACCTGCACCCGGACCAGCTACACCCAGGACGCGGCCAGCAACAAGGTCGCCTACCCGTACGAGGTCGCCACCTACGCCGGCACCACCTGCGGCAGCGGCACCCTGCTCAGCAAGTCCCAGACCTGGTACGACGGCCACGCCAACCTCACCGACCTGCCCGGCGCGGGCCTGCCCACCAAGGCCCAGACCCTGGTCACCACCAGCCCGAGCACGGTGTGGTCGACCGCCACCACCGGCTACGACAGCTACGGCCGGCCGGTGTCCTCGGTCGACGCCCGCGGGCATACCGTCACCACGGCCTACACCCCGGCCAGCGGCGGACCGGTCACCCAGATGGCCACCACGGATCAGTTCTTCACCAGCGGCAACACGGTCACGACGACGATCGACCCGACCATCGGCCCGATCACGGTGGTCGACATGAACGGGCACAAGACCGAGGCCACCTATGACGCGCTCGGCCGCGTCACGGCCGTGTGGAAGCCCACCGAGGACCGCGCCGCGGGCGCGCCGGCGTCCGAAAAATACAGCTACGAACTCAACGCCACCGCACCGTCGAAGACCACCGCGCAGGTGCTGCAACAGATCAACGGCCCCGGGAACAGCAACCCGGTCTACCTCACCTCGTACACCTACTACGACGGGCTGCTGCGCACCCGCAACACCCAGGCACCCGCGCCGGGCGGCACCGGCCGGATGGTGACCGAGACCAAGTACGACAACCGCGGCAACCCAGCCACCGCCACCGCCCCCTTCTACAACAGCAGCGCGGCCGGGTCCGGCCTGGTCAACACCGCTGCCGCGAGCGTGCCGTCACAGACCGTGGCCAGCTACGACAACCAGGACCGGCTGTCCACCGCCACCCTGCAGGCGTTGGGCGTCAGCCAGTGGTCCACCAGTTACAGCTACGACGGCGACCAGAGCACGGTTGTGCCACCCGACGGCGGCGCCGCCCGCACCTACGTTGATGCGTGGGGGCGGACCAGCCGGCTGGAGGTCTACCCCACCAGCACGGTCACCGGCAGCCACGAAACCACCAGCTACGCCTACGACACCGCCGGCAACCTCGCCACGCTCACCGACCCGGCCGGGAACGTCACCAGCTACGGCTACAACCTCGCCGGCTGGCGCACCAGCACCACCGACCCCGACACGGGCACCAGCACCAGCAGCTACAACGCCGCCGGCGACGTGATCGCCACGACCGACGGCCGCGGCCAGACAATCTCCCACGAGTACGACCAGCTCGGCCGTGAAACGGTCCGCTGGGCCAACGCGATCAGCACCGGTATCAAGCTCGCGACGTTCACCTACGACACCCTCAAGAAGGGGCTGCCGACCGCCAGTACCCGCTGGGTCGGCTCCGACCAGTTCACGGTCAGCGTCACCGGCTACACCAGCCGCTACCAACCGACCGGGCAGACCTGGTCCATCCCCATGAGCCAGGGCGCGCTCGCCGGTACCTACACCATCGGCTACGGCTACGACCGCGCCGAGCATCCCACCAGCATCAGCTACCCCGCCGGTGGCGGCCTGGCCGCGGAAACCGTCACCACCGGCTACAACACCCTCGGCTACCCCACCACCCTGACCGGCACCGACCCCTACGTCACCGCCACCAGCTACACCCAGATCGGCCAACTCACCCAACGCGTCTACGGCGCCAGCGGCCCCGGCCAACTCACCCGCGACTACACCTGGCAGCCCGCCACCGGACGCCTCGCCACCATCACCAGCAAACAACCCAACACCGGCGGCACCGGCTGGACCACCATCCAGAACGACACATACACCTACACCCCGACCGGCGACATCACCCGCATCCTCGACGGCACCGACAACCAATCCCAGTGCTACCGCTACGACGGCCAGCACCGCCTCACCCACGCCTGGACGACCCTGAGCGGCTGCACCAACCTGCCGACCAACGCCGACGTTGACACCTCCGGCAAATACCCCTACTACGACCGCTGGTCCTACGACAGCGCCAACCGGCAACTCGCCTACACCCACCAATGGACCTCGCAGAACGCGTGGACCCGCGTCCCGACCTACGGCCTAGCCGGCACCGACCCGGTTCACGCCGCCACCAGCGTGGCGCAACAGGGCGCCTACGCCCATACCGACACCATGACCTACGACAACGCCGGCAACACCAAACAACGCACCATCAACGGCGTCGTCACCGACTTCACCTTCAACCCCGAAAACCAGTTCTCCGCCGCCACCGTCCACGCCACCGGCGGCGACCAGCAAACCGTCCACCGCTACGACGCCACCGGCGCCCTCCTAATCCGCCTCGACCCCAGCGGCAGCACCCTCTACGCCGCCGGCCAGGAATACAAAGCCGTCGGCGGCACCGTCACCGCCACCCGCTACTACACCCACGCCGGCACCACCGTCGCCGTCCGCAACACCACCGGCTGCTACTGGCTCGCCGCCGACCACCAAGCCTCCGCGAACCTCACCGTCAACACCACCACCGGCGCTGTCCAACGCCGCTGGTACACCCCCTACGGCGCCGACCGTGCCACCCAAGGCACCTGGCCCACCGACCGCGGCTTCCTCAACAAACAAACCAACACCTCCACCGGACTGCTCGACGTCGGCGCCCGCGAATACGACCCCGACCTCGGCACCTTCATCAGCCCCGACCCATTCGTCGCATTGGATTCGCCGACCACCTTCAACGCCTACGCATACGCGGGCCATAATCCGATAACTCACTCCGACCCTAGTGGACTGTCATGGTGGGGCAATCTTCAAGAGTATCTTGTTGGTCTCGGTGACGGACTTAATCCGTTCAACGTCGCGAATGAAACGGTTGAAGGCATCAACCAAGTAGTCGAAGACCCAGGTCGAGTCGTAGATGACTTCAACGCCGAAGTCGACCGATGGGAACCCGAATACGGTCCACTGGCCCCTGGTTGTGTCGTAGTTGGGCATTGCCAGGTCATTGAAGACCTCAAGAACGGAGACTACTACGAGGCAGGCTACGGCACCGCCGGAGTCATTCTGTTTACGGCCGAAGTGGTTGCCGCTGTCCTGAGTCCTGCCGCGGGCGGGTTGGGTGCTTTCCGGTTGATGGCAGCGGCGGCTAAGGCGGTCACAAAGGTGGCCAAGTCTACCGCGAAGGCTGCCGGAAAGGCGGCCAAGGCTGCGACAAAGGCCGCCGAAGATGCCGTAAAGGTGGGGAAGAACGCGGCAAAGGCCGGTGCCAATGCTGGCGAGAGCGCCGACGTACCGATCAAATGCCACAGCTTCGACCCCAGCACGCCCATCCTCATGGCGAACGGGTCGACGAAGGCGATCGAGGATGTCGCGGTCGGCGACACCGTCATAGCAACTGACCCAACCACATCGGAGACCACAACTCAAAGCGTAACCGACCTGCACGTCAACCTCGATACAGACCTGACCGACCTCACAGTGATGAACGAGGTCGGCGAGACGCAGGAACTCAAAACCACCGACCGCCACCCGTTCTGGTCGGACACAGCACAGAACTGGGTCGACGCAGCCAATCTGACCCCTGGCGATCAACTTCGCACTGCGGACCACCACACACTGGTCGTGCTCAGGGTCCACAGCTACATCGGCGCTAAGACCATGCGCGACCTCACCGTCAGCAACATCCACACGTACTATGTGGTGGCCGGCAACACGCCGGTGCTCGTACACAACTGCGATCCGGTCTCGATCTACAAGGCTCCGGGCAAGGGAATGACCCAGAAACTGCTCGACGATGGATTCACCCCTGATGACTTCCCTGGCTCAGGAAATGGCTATCCAGATGGGCGAGCCTACTTCGGGTTGGGAGACGAAGGGAAGGCGATTGCTCAAGACTATGCGAGCCGTGGCGGCTATGATGGTACTGTCATTCATATCCGGATCCCGCGCGCCGATTTTGACCAGCACTTTGCCCCTCACGTAGGGTCGCATAATGGCGTTCCGAGGACCGAGGTAGCGGTGCCAAACACGATGTTCGGGATCCTCAACCGATTCAGGCGAGAGTTGCTCTGATCATGGAAGAAGCCAAGATCAGTGCGCAGGAGCGAGCGCTTATCGGCACGCTCGTCGAAGGTGAGGTTGAGGCCGCCTTTCGGTGGGGTGTGATCGTTGACCTTGGAATGTCTCGCGTGGGGCTTATTGACGCTCTGTACATCGACGACGACGACGATTATCAAGTAGGTGGAAGGGTTTCTGCTTACTTGGATAGCTTCGACAGTAAGAAGAATAAATTCATATTGCGACCGCCCGGTCAGGTGCCAGTGGCTGAACGGCTCAAGAATTTGGGGCTAGGTTAGTACGGCGGCCCGGGTTCGTTATGTAGATGCTGGTTGATGGGTGGCTTGTTGATGGGTGGCTTGTCCTCTGCGGCGGTAGTGGCTGGTCCTGGCGCGGGCTTGATGGCGGCGGCGCCATTGGGACCAGGTTAGCCAGTGGCTGATCGGGTGGATGGTGTTGGCGATCAGCTTGGCGAAGAGCCGCCGGATCTCGTTGAGCGTCAACGGAATCAGCGCGTGTTCGGTGTGCTGCCGGCGTTCCCGCGCGGCGATCACGGTGAGGATGGCGTGGGCGAGCATGACCAGGGTGGTGTGCCGGTACCAGGAGTCCCAGCGGCGGACCTGGGGTTCGTCCAGGCCGATGGTCTTGCCGGTCTGGAAGCAGGTCTCGACGTTCCATCGGGTTCCGGCCACCCGGACCAGTGCCCGTAGTGGGACCGGCCGGGGTGACCAGCAGCGGTAGAACGCCAATTCGCCGTCGCTGATCCGTCGGCGGATGAGTAGGCTGTGGTATCCGGCTGCCTCGCCTGCTGGTGGGGTGATGGTGATCCAGGCCCAGTCGTAGTCCCGGTCGCCTTTCGCCCCGGCCCCGGCGCTGACGCGGTTCCACCCGCTGGCGGGCAGCCCGGCGGCGAGGCGGTCCGCGCGGACCGGTCCGTCGGCCGGCCGGGCAGTGACTCGATGGCTCCTGGCGACGGCCAGGACATAGCCGACACCCTCGGCCTGCAGATCGCGGCGCAGGTGCCGGTCACCGCCGTAGAACTCGTCCGCGGTGCACCACGCTGCCGGCACCTGCGCGTGCAGTGCCCGGGCGAGCATCCGCCACGCGAGGGTGATCTTCGTGGCGAACCCGACGTGGGCGGGAACCCCGGCCGCGGCGCACCGGTCCGGGTCGTCGGTCCACGCCTTGGGCAGGTAGACCTCCCGGTCGATCAGCGTGGACCCGCCCGGTCCGGCATATGCGAGGTAGACCGCCACCTGCGCATTCTCGATGCGACCGGCGGTGCCGGTGTACTGCCGCTGGACACCGATCGTGTGGTATCCCTTCTTCAGGTCCCCGGTGTCGTCCAGGATCAGCACCCCGCCCGGATCGCCGAGCGTGTCGATGACGTAGCCGCGCAGGTCGTCACGCACCACGTCGGCATCCCAGACCGCCTCACCCAACAGTCGCTGCATCGCGTGCGGCGACGTGTCCCCTGCCTGCTCAGCCAACTGCCAACAGGAGCGGGTGTCCACATCGGACAACAACCCGAGCAGGAACGCGCGGGCCTGCCGGCGTGGCTCCACCCGCGCGAACCGGCCCGCGATCGCCGCGAACCCGGTGTCGAACTCGGCAACCCAAGCCTCGGCGTCTACGCTGTGCCCAACGGCCGCCGCACGATCTTCATTTGTCCTCACAAACAATGCATGATCAACCGGCGGCCGTCCCTATGCGCGCCGCCACGCCCAGCGGCCCCACGTTGCCACGATCGGCGGTACTCCTCACCGCCATGACACCCCGTGCTATGCGAGCATGGGCCGCGTGTCCAGCAGCGATGACATCCAGCTATGGAACGAAGCAACCGACCGATACGCCCAGCACATCAGCGGCATCGACGACTCGTTCTACCGGCGATTCAACCCATTCCTCTGGCAGGCATTGGGAGACGTCACCGGACAACGTCTTCTTGACCTTGGCTGCGGGCACGGCTGGCTGGCCGAACACCTCCGCCAGGCCGGAGCGACCGTGACGGGCATCGACGGCAGCACCGAACTCCTGCGACACGTCAGCGCCGCCTACCCCGAGGTCACTTTCACCACCCACGACCTCACCACCGGGCTGCCCCACCCCATGCAGACCTACCACGGCATCATCGCCCACATGGTCCTCACGGACCTGCCAGAACTGCAGCCGCTCATCGCCGACGTCCGAGCCTGCCTGGCCCCCGACGGCGTGTTCGCCTTCTCCATCCTGCACCCCTGCTTCTTCGCCCAGACCTCGGTCGAGGACGCCGCAACCGGCCAGCGATACCGCAAGGTCACCGGATACCTGCAACACGAACGTCGCTGGATCACCTCGTTCGGCGGCCATCACCACTACCACCGCCCGCTGTCCTGGTACGTCGACCTACTGGCCCGCAACCACCTGGTCGTCACCGGCCTGCACGAACCGCCGACCCTGCCGGCCCACCTCAACCCTGAACCGGAGTGGACCGACTACGAACGCTGGCTCGCCACCATCCCCACCATGCTCGCCATCGCCTGCCGACCCGCCCAGACATAACCGAAGCTCACAGCCGTTCCACCACTAGGAAACTCTTCCAACGCATCGAGGTACGGCTACATAACGAACCCGGGCTGTCGTATTAGAGGGCTTTGGACGACGAAGTCGTCTTGATCCGGTCAAGTTTGTGCGGCGGCGAGCGGGAGATGCCGCTGTTGCAAGGGCTTCAGATGGCCAGGCCGGCGTGTTGGGTGAGTTGGTTCAGTGCGGTGTCGTAGGCGCGGGTCGCGGCGTGTAGTGGTGATGGTGTTGGCGGGTCGGGGTCGGTGTGGTGGGCGGTGCCGGTTCTGAGGAGGCGGTCGTGGACGCGGGTGAGGAACATGGCGTGGTGCAGGCCGGTGTCGGTGACGCGGTAGCGGTGGGTGTGTGGGATGCGTTCGATCAGGCCGTGGAGTCGTAGTCGGCGCAGGTCGTAGGTGGCGCGGCCGGCTGTCCACGTCGCGGGGTTGGTGCCGAGGAGTTGTGTCAGGTGGGTGCGTAGCTCGGCGTTGGTGAACCCGTTGGGGTGGAGGCGGAAGACCAGGAGCACGGCGAGGAGGGCTTGGGCGCGGGGGTCGCCGAAGCGCAGCCCGGCGGCGTGTTGACCGTTGGTGTTGCTGGGTGTGGTGACGGTGGTGAAGGCTTCGGCTCCGGTGGCGGGGTCGTGGCTGATGTGTTCGACGTGCAGGAGACGTCGGTTGGCGGTGAAGCCGACCTCCCGCAGTGCGGTGAGGTTCGTCAGCCCTTTGCGGAGGTTGAAGTCGCCAGGGTCGTTGATGGTGGTCTCGGTGCGCAGCGCGCGGCCTTCCTTGTGGTACTGCTTGATGGTGGCGTGTTTGTAGTCCACGTGCAGGCTGGGTGTCACACCTGAGGTGATGATCCGGGTGCGGAACTGGCCGGGGGTGTGTTGCTTGCGTCCGTTGTGGATGCGCCGGTTGAAGACCAGCCCGACGTGGTCGGGGCGGCCCAGGTCGAGGTTGTCGTGGATGACCTGTTCGAAGAAGATCCGTCCGGTGACCGGTTTGTCGAGCATCTGGGTCAGGGAGAACTCGGCCTGCAGGATGGAGATCTCATAGCGGTAGTCGGCGGCGCGGTCCGCTGCGGTGAACGGATGCGGCAGCCGGCGCAGTCACTTGCGTAGCAGGGCGTCGATCTGGCGCGGACCCAGCCGATCGCAGAGCGCCTGGATCTTCGCTGGGTCATCGACAGCGGCGAAGCCGTTGTCCAGCGCGGTGAACCCGATGCCCTTCTTCGCGGCTTGCCGTTTGGCCCACTCGTGGCCGTTGATGCACAGCTTGGCGTTGTAGGGGAAGTAGCTACAGAACTTGATGAAGAACGGGCCGAAGTCGGTGTCGAAGCAGTAGAAGTAGAAGTGGTTGACCAGGGCGGATGCCTTGACCAGCCAGGCGTAGGACGCCCCGGTCTGCTGGTCGTAGCGGCGTTCGGTGCGCATCACGGCGGCTTTCTCCTGCGTACGGCCGACATACAGCACACCCTCGCTGCCGTCGTGCTGGGCCAGGTAGGACTGGGTGAGGTCGTCCTTGCGCTGGTTCTTGGCGAAGTGCACCAGGTCCAGGCTGTGCCGGTCGATGAAGTCCTGGATGCCGGCCACGAACGTCTTCGTCATCGGGGCCATCAACGCCGACGACGCGAACGTGTGACCGCGGTGGTGGTGGAAGAACGCCGCCGCGCCCCGCGGGTACTGCAACCGGGGCTGGTACACGTTGAGATACATCCGGTCGATCGACTCGATCTCGAACGTGACATGCCGGTCCAGGACATCGGCAACACTGCGCGGTACCGTCATGACAGACTCCGGTCGTGGGCATCGATCCGCAAGGGTCACCAACCGCTTCGGGCGGTTCAATCACCGGGGCCGGTATCGGTCACCGTCATTTGACCCGCGATCGGAGTCTGCCACCTGAGCAGCACCGAGTCACATGTCTGGTCGGGCTGGGGCGTAGCCCCGCTGGTACTCCAGCCGCACTTCCGTCCTCGACATCGTTCCTGGTCAACAGCGGTTTGAGTACTCGACTCTGGCCACGTCGGGAGTGTTGATCGTCCTATGTAGACTATCGGCTCGTGTCGGTTGGTGCGGTGCCTGGCTGGATGTCGGCGTTCGATGATCTCATGGCGCGCCTGGCGCCTCGGTTCGGTCGGGTGGAACCCCGCCGGCAGGCCCGCAGCTACCTGCTCGGATTGCTGTCGCCGCTGGCGGACAAGAACGGCTGGACCCTCGCGGAAGCAGCGGGCGACCAGACCCCGGACCGGATGCAGCGGCTGCTCAACCGAGCCCGCTGGGACGCCGACACGGTCCGCGACGACCTGCGCGCTTACGCCGCTGATCAGGTCGGCGATCCCAGCGGGGTGCTGATCGTGGACGAGACCGGGTTCATCAAGAAGGGCACCAAGTCCGCCGGGGTCCAACGGCAATACTCCGGCACCGCTGGCCGGGTCGAGAACTGCCAACTCGGTGTGTTCCTGGCCTATGCCAGCCCACGTGGACGGGTACTGCTGGACCGCGAGCTGTACCTGCCCCGTACCTGGTGCGACGACCAGGACCGCCGCCGCGAGGCCGGGATCGGCGACGAGATCCGGTTCGCGACCAAGCCGACGCTGGGGCTGCGGATGCTCGCCCGCGCACTCGACGCCGGCCTACCCGCGAAGTGGGTCACCGCAGACGAGGCATACGGCAAGGACGCCAAGTTCCGGCTCTGGCTGCAGCAACGCCATGTCAGCTACGTCCTGGCAGTGCCGAGCAACCAGAAGATCCCAACCGAGCGTGGCAGCGCCCGCGCTGACGCCCTGGCCGCCGCCGCGCCTGCCCTGGCCTGGAAACGACGCAGCTGCGGCGACGGTGTCAAAGGCCCGCGCGTCTACGACTGGGCGGTCGCCACTCTGCCCGACACCGGCACCGCCGAACACGGCTACACCCGCTGGCTGCTCATTCGCCGCAGCATCACCAAACCAACCGAACTGGCCTACTACCTGTGCTACGGCCCCGCCGACACCAGCGACGAGGAACTCATCGCCGTCGCCGGGACCCGCTGGGCGATCGAGGAATGCTTCCAGACCTCGAAGCACGAGGTCGGCCTGTCGGGTAGCCCCGGCGCATTGCTGCGCCGGGGCCCCCTCAGAACCGGACGTGCCCGGTTTCCGGGCATCCGGCTCAAGCAGCCGCGATGGGCTGGGGTGAAGATGGGGCACTGGCCTCCCTGCCAGTGTTCGGATGGCGAGTCCGTTGGCAGGAAGCGTGTATCAGGCGGGTTGATGCACCATCCGGCTTGCCGGGTCGGCCCGACTGTCCATCGTGGACGAGGTAGTCGTATTCGATGGCCTTGCGGGTGACACTCAGCCACCATCGTTCCCACTCGCCTGGGGACTGTGGTGGCTGGTCGGCGGTGAGGATCACCTCCTTACATGCCGGACAGTGACCGTCCTGCTGTTCCAGCAGGCGCAGCGTGTATTTGTCCAGCGGGGGTTTGCTCCGTCGCCGCCGCACGGCCCAGTAGTCGATCAGGTCGGGATCGTCTGGAGACGCCCCGGCCTGGACCTGGTGGTGCCGGACGATGTCGGTCCAGGAGAACCTGGTCAGATACGGCACGCCGCGCTTGTCGGCACGGTCGCGAGCGCCGAATACCCACCGGTCGTTCCTGAACTTGTTGAACCGGCCGAAGTAGCGGGCACTAACCCACGTCTTCGACTTGTTCGGGTGGCGGAACTTGGCCCACTTGTAGGTCAACCGCCACACCTGGGTATCCAGCGAGTGGAAAGTCTTGCTG
The DNA here is from genome assembly GCF_025264685.1 of Dactylosporangium roseum. Classification (GTDB taxonomy): domain Bacteria; phylum Actinomycetota; class Actinomycetes; order Mycobacteriales; family Micromonosporaceae; genus Dactylosporangium; species Dactylosporangium roseum. The sequence continues at coordinate 5,800,996 of NZ_CP073721.1, read as the reverse complement.
GACACCACCATCCGGTAGTAGGCCGACCAACCCCGGATGATCGGATTGAGTCGGGCGATGACCGCCATCGCGTTGGCGCCGCGCAATGCGCGGACCTCCGTTGCGAGCCGTTCCCGGATCCGCTTGACCGCCGTCTTGCTCGGCTTGATCAGCAACTTGCCGCGTCGGTAACGACGGACGTTGAACCCCAAGAAGTCGAAGCCGTGTTCGAGGGCGACGATGGTCGTCTTGTCCTCGTTGAAGGCCAGACCTCTGGGCGCCAGCCATGCGGCGAGCTGTTCCTTGACCTGCTGCGCCTGCTCTTGGCTGTGGCAGCACACAACAAGATCGTCGGCGTACCTGACCAATGCCGGGGAGTCCGCCACCACCTTCCCCGCGTCCTTACGGCCCGCTGGGTAATATCGGACCCCGGCAGCCCCCTCCAGCCCGTGCAACGCCACGTTCAACAGCAGCGGCGAGATCACCCCGCCCTGAGGGCTTCCCTCGTCAGTTGGTGCAAACCCTTTGCCGTGCTCGAACACGCCCGCCTTCAGCCACGCCCGGATCATGTCCCTGGCCGGGAACGACCCGATCGCCGTCAGAAGGTGGCTGTGATCGATCTTGTCGAACGCGGCGGTCAGATCGGCGTCCAGAATCCATGTCCGTTTTGCGGTTGGACCACGCAACGTCGTGAACAGGGACGCGATTGCGTCAGCACAGCCACGTCCCGGCCGGAACCCATACGAACGGGGCTCGAACCGGGCTTCCCACTCGGGCTCCAGCGCGTTGCGGACCCTGCCCTGATGGCAGCGGTCCATGATCGCCGGAATGCCGAGCCCGCGCAGCTTTCCGTTGGCTTTCGGGATATACACGCGCCTGACCGGCAGAGGCTGCCAGGACGTCGTCGAGCGGTGCACCCGCACCGCCAACTCCATCCGCGCCGCGGAGGTCAGTGCGACCTCCCCGTCCACCCCTGCGGTCTTGCGACCTGCGTTGCGCTGGGTCGCCTGCCGGACGCTGACCAACACGTTCGACCACGACCGCAACATCATCTTCTGCAGCGACCGGACCTTGGCCCAGTCCTGCTCCCGTGTCGCCTTGAAGATCCTCCTGCGCAGTCGTCGTACGTCATCCTCACAACTGCGCCAGTCCACAGTGGACCAGCTCACGGATGCGTCCTCAGGTCCGTTCACCATCGGTGTCCAACTTGCCCCTCGGCTCCCACGACTCACGATCTCGGTCTTCACCAGCCACCTGCTCACGTCAGCGCCCTTTCAGGCCCGGCCACCAGGACCGGTATCCGGCCAGTTATCCGCACCAACCGTCAGGAGCACGGCCATACGCTGCGGTTTCCTGCCGCCTTTCGGCGCACCGGCATTCGCTTCTTGAGCGTCCTGTTCCCACCAAAGCATCAGCTCCCCTTACGGTCGGCCTACCAGGCATCGAGCACCTGGACCCGGACGGGGTTTCCACGTTCCGCACCTCCGAGACACGGCCGGGTTGGGCGCCCTCTATACCCCGAGGCCGGCGGTGTTCCCGCGACCGGCTGGTCTTCCCCGGTCGCCGCCTGCCGTCTCCCAACGGCCGGGCCCTGTTCCCCGGTCACACTCCGTCCACCCGGGGATCTGATTCACGAGGCGTCATCGAGGGTTCACTGGTGTTCACCCGTCCGGCCTTCTCCTTGCCTGTGGTCACCGGACGAATCGGAGACCCTTGGGCTTCTACCCCGAGCTTCGCACCCCGCAATTACCCGCGACGCACGTCGAGGCGGAGACAGGCGTCGAACACTCGCCCAGAATCACGCAACCGCCATAGACGGCCTCCTACCTGCGTGTTCACTCGGAACTGTGCGACCTCGTGTCGCACCGACCACTACCAGGTCCGCCGCTACGACGCCTGGTACCGCCACATAACTCTCGTTATGGTTGCCCACGCCTTCCTCACGGTCACCGCCACGAACGCGGAAAAAGGGGCACCGCACCCGACCAACAGGGACTCATCCCGCTCACCCTCGGCGAGGTCCGACGTCTCCTGGCACACCTGATCACCACCATCCGACCAGGCGAGCACATCGATCGATGGTCACGATGGCGCCGACGCCATCAGTTCAGAGCCAGAACCAGCCACTACCAGCGAAGACTCGGCCTCCTTGAAGTGCGGCTGGAGTATTATAGGTCCTAACAAATTTGAGCGAGGGTCTTCCGTCCTTTGTGGAGGATGATCTAACATCTTCGGCCGTGAGGCGTGGTGAGCAGCCGCCGTGGATCGTACCGGACGGGCTGTGGCAGCGCATCGAGCCGTTGCTGCCCAAGCCCAAGCGCGACCCACGGCGTCCGGGTCGGCCGCGGGTGCCGGACCGGCAGGTGTTGTCCGGCATTCTGTTTGTGCTGCACACCGGGATCCAGTGGGAGTTCTTGCCCCAGGAACTGGGGTTCGGGTCCGGGATGACCTGCTGGCGGCGCCTGGAGGAGTGGAACTCCGCCGGAGTGTGGCAGCGGCTGCACGAACTGCTGCTTGCCGAGCTGCAGAGTGCTGGGAAGCTGGACTGGTCCAGGGCGGTCATCGACTCCTCGCACGTGCGGGCGGCGCGACGTGGCCCAAAAGCGGCCCGAGCCCGGTCGACCGCGCCCGAGCGGGCTCGAAGCACCACGTCCTGACCGAGGGCGCCGGTATTCCCCTGGCCGTGTCACTGACCGGCGGCAACCGCAACGACGTCACCGAACTGCTCCCGCTGATCGACAAGGTCCCGCCGGTACGAGGCCGCCGCGGACGGCCCCGGCAGCGGCCGGACGAGGTGTTCGCCGACCGCGCCTACGACCACGACAAGTACCGCAAGGCCGTGCGGGCCAAGGGCGTCCGACCACGCATCGCGCGCCGAGGCCAGCCCCACGGCTCCGGCCTGGGCGTGTACAGGTGGGTGATCGAGCGCACGATCGCCTGGTACCACGGCATGAAACGGCTCCGCATCCGCTGGGAACGCCGCGACGACATTCACGAAGCGTTCCTCGGCCTCGCCACCTGCATCATCACGTACCGACACGTCGTACGACTTTGTTAGGACCTCTTAGGTAGAAGTCGAGGTCGTGGACGGTTGGCATGTCGCTCTTGTAGTAGAAGGTACTCTCGTCCTTGAGAATGTTCCGGATCTGGCGTGGGTCTTGGGCACGGCCGGCCGACACTTCTACCGCCCAGGACCCGGTGATCACATCACTAATTCGTCGTGTGACGTCGTCGACCTGCAGTCCGAAGCACCTTGCGAGCGGCTCGATCCAGTGCTCGTCGAAGTCGAACCGGAACTCGTAGCCGTCGCCGGCTGCTCGGCGAGTTCGTTGATACCAGGATGGGCGCCGTGTCCTTTCGAGCACCTGGCCGACTGGACGGTTGGCTGCCGCAAGGCGGTCGCGTCCGCTGCTGCCGACGTCTATCACGCCGTGGTCGTCTAGGGCGGTCAGCGCATGTCGTGCCGCCTCCCGAAGCAGTATGTGCTGCTCGGTGCCAAACGCGGCCTTGCGGAGTATGTCTTCGAAGACCCCCAGTTCTGCGGCGGAGTCGGTGCTGGCGCGTTCGATCGCCAACAGAAGCCACATCAGCGCGTTCTTGTCGTAGAAGGGCAGGCGAGCGTCATTGAACGGTCCGCCTGTAACTGTTCCAGCGAATTCAGCGAGCGCTCGTAGCTCTGCTTGGGCTCCAAGTTCGCATAGCAGGTGTACGGCGTGGGCGGCCCGCCAGCGGATCGATTCGTCGGGGTCGGCCAGTACTGACCAGATGTAGCCGGCGACACAGCGGTGCAGGTCATCCGATGGAGCCAGGTCAGCGCGCCACGGTCCATCGCCTGTATCCGCGTCATTGAGGTAGTCGAGTTCCGCTATAGCCTGGTCGAACGCATCCCTTGCCTGTTCAGGTAGCAGCCGCGGAGCGAGCGTGTAGACCAGACCGAAGCAGGCGTCGGCGTCGAGGAAGTCGCCACGGGCACCGACCTCGACCAGCGCAAGGTCGTACAGGTCATCGGACCGGCGACCGGTGGCACGACTCAGCAGTTCCGGTTCCAGCCCCTGATACCTGTAGGCCCCTGCGATCTGATCGCAGAATCGGTGAACCGCATGAAGAGCAAGATCCCGCGTGGCGTCAACCGTTGCGCGGGGTAGGCCGCTGGCGGCCGTCAGTCGTTCCAGCAGTGAGCGGTAGATGTACGCGCTCAGGCGGCTGTTGTTACGAACGTTTCCGATCGCTCTGCTGAGGTGGCGCGCCGGGGTGGCAAGCACGGCATCGACGAAGTCGTTGGTGTGGACGCTGCGCTCTTGGTTCTCGCACATACGGCGGGCGGCTTCGAGGTCGTCTGGGTCGCTGAGATCCAGCGAGTTCAGGGCTTGGAGGTCTGCTGTGCGGCGCGCCTCATACGTCGCGTCGCGATCGAACCACGAACTGCTGGTGTAGTGCGACGAGTGCTTCTGCGGATCGAAGACGCGCTGTCGGTAGCTGTCGTGCGCGTAGCTCGTTCTGTCGAGGTCGACTGAGAACCGGCGCGCCAAGGCGTGGAGCTCGTCGAAGTACTCGCGGTGATGCCAGGCCGTGCGGTCATAGCGGCTGACGACGTCGAACAGCCGCGCGGCGTCGACCGTGCCCGACTGCAGCGAGTCCTTGAGCACGCCGCGAACATCGAACGTCTCCGCCAACGGGAGCAACGCCACCGCACCGTTCGACGCGCGCGTAGACAGTCCGGTCTCGAACTCCAGCAGCGCCTGCAATACTCGGTCGGCCGCCCCGAACCGCCGGCTGCGCCATCTCCCGGCCAGCGCAACGGCACTAGATCTGCTGAACTGCGCAACAGTCTGGATGCATCGCTCGTGGTCGGCGGCGTCGCCGAGGTACTCCGCGAGCGCTTCGAATGTCCTGGCCGTGAGGTAGGCGCGTTCGCTGTCCTCGCCCACCTTCGATGCCTGACGCGCGACGGCGTAAATCGCGTCCAATCGGCGCCTCACGTCATCACCGATCTTGTCGGCGGTGTCGATTGCCCGTCCGAAGAAGGCCCTCGCCTCGTCGGTGCTTGCCGGACGGATCGCTCTCGCCAGATCGGTGAACGTCGAGATCTTCTCGCTGGCATCGGTGCGAGCCTGGGAGATCGACCGGGGTCATTGCATAGTCGGGTAACCGCTGGTCACGTTGGTGATCAGGTCGTGTGAGCGGCGGTTGGCTTGGCGGGTGGCGCGGGCGATGTTGGTGGCGCCGGTGGTGCGGTGGTAGCCGATGGCGGTGTTGCGCGGAGTGGCGATGACGGCGGGTCCGGTGCCGGTCCGGGCCTGGTGGTGGTCTTCACGGAAGGTCACGTCTCGCACGTTGTGGATCATGTTTTCGATGTGCCAGTGCCGGCGTATCCAGGTCTGCAGTTCGCGTGGCAGCGCCTCGGCGGCGGGTAGTGACACGGTGAGGTAGGCGGTTTCGCGGCTGGTTTTGCCTGCTACGACACGGGTTCGGGTGATCCGGACGGCTTGTTGGGCGTGCGGGAACGCGATACCGCCGGGCGTGGCGACGGTGAGGGCTTTGACGGTGCGGGTCTCGCGGCGGCCGTGGCCGCGGTCGCGGGTGCGGTCACCGGCCGGGACCTGTGCCCACGGCAGGCGTTTGAGCTGTTGGAAGAGGGTCGGCTGGTTGGCCTTCACCTGGACCATGAGGTGCGCGCCGCGGCGGGTGACCTCCTCGGCGTGGCCGGTCTGGGTGTGCAGGGCGTCGGCGATGAACAGGACCCCGTCCAGGCTGCCCAGGGTGGTCTCGACTGCGTCGAGCAGCGGCGTGAACGCCGGGATCTCGTTGCTCTTGGCGTCCACGATGGCCTGGGCCAGGACGATGCCGGTGCCGGTGTCCAGCGGCGGACAGCAGGTGCACCTGCCGGCCGCCGGCAAGGTGCGCGCCACGCAGGGTCTTGCCGTCGACGGCGACGACGGTGCGGTGCCGCCCCGGCCGTTTCGGACTGCGGGCGCGGGTCCGCAGCTAGCTGGCGAGGACGGTGCTGAGCTGCCGGTCGTCCAGGCGGGTCAGCAGCCGCCACACGGTCGTGCCGGCCGGCACCCCGTCGGTGAACCCGAGCCGCTGCCGGGCGCGTTCGTCGAGGTCGTGCAACCAGTCCGTGATTGCGGCGAACGACGATGCGCCCGCCATCACGGCGCACACCGCCACCGCGAGCAGCGCGGTCAGCGGGTAGCGCACGCCCCGCGGATCACGAGGGTCCGCAACAGCGGCCAGGACGTGGAGCAGCCCACGGTGTTCACGGTCGGTGACCGGCGCCGGTCCGCAGTCCCTGCCGGGTGCGGTAACGGTCAGTGCGGCGATGAGAGATGATGCCATCTGCGGGTGAGGTCCTTGCGGTGGTCCGGAGCGTCGAGAACTCCATGATCACCGATGCGGCCTCACCCGCTTCCGTCGCCTCCCCAGAGGCCAACCACCCCTCGAAACCCCTGCTCAACGCCCCGATGCCCGACTACGCAATGCCCCTGCCCGTAAGCCTCATCACCCGTCAACCAACCGGACGGCACATCCGCCTCGATCGCCCGCTCCACCATCCCTGCGTCGCAACGGTTTCGTCGCGAACCGCACCGCGTCCGGGACCCCAGCCTCCCGACACCGCTGCCGGTCGGTGGTCCACTCCTTCGGCAGATATTATAAAGCTCCCGATCGATCAACGCCCGCCCCCGCGGCGAGGCATACGCCAGGAACACACCCACCTGAGCGTTCTCGATCGGCCCGCCGTCCCGGAGTTCTGCCGCGCCACACCGGCAAGCGCGGGACGCCCGTTTCGCCGGCATTCGCCCGGATCCTCGCCGCTCGGCCGCCGTGAATCGCCGAAGACCTGCTGCGCGCCATCCGGACCGTCACCGGCGGCGGGGCGCTGATGTCACCGTCCGCGAGTTCGCTCACGTCTCGTCCATGATCTGCAGTTCGTTGGCGATCTTCTGCCACTCGGCGGACATCCGACGCGCCAGGTCGGCGAGAACGTAGCTACAGTGCGCGGGCAGGTCTTTCGACAGCTCTAGCCAGTCCTCGAAGCGGACCGCGTGACTGCTCAGCCACCGGATCAAGATGCGGCCGGACTCGCTGAAACGCAGCGACGGGTCGCGTTGCAGCCCCTCCAGCACCTTCTCCAGTCCCGCCTGCCGGGGCTCATCGACCACCTGGCGCGCGTTGCGGCGCCTCCGCCCGTCGCGGCCCTCCCGGATCGACTGCCCCGACAGCACCGGCTCGTCGCCGCGGCTCAGGCGTTTACGCACGTCCTGCGCGGTCGTCGGCGAGACGCCGGCCAATCGGGCGACCTCGCGTAGCGGCAGGTCCGGGGTCTCACGAATGACTCCAGCGGCTCGCCGCCGACCCTCCGAGTTGTCGACGGGCCGGCGTCGCCCGTCGCGGCCGACTCGTGTCTCGGCACCCCGGACGATGTCGTCGTGGGGCTCGATCTGCTTGCGGATCGAGCCGACGGTGCTCGGGCCGAGACCGATGGCGCTTGCGATCGCGCGGTCCGACCATTCCGGATTGTCGCGGATGATTCGCCCGACGGCGCTGACCCGGTCCTGCGGCGACAACGGGCGCCCGTGCGTGATGTTGGCCCGGACGGCGAGAACGAACGCCTCCCGGTCGGTGCCGTCGAAGAAGCGTACCTCGATGGTCTCGTCACCGCGCAGGACCGCCGCGGCCAAGCGGTGCATGCCGTCGACGATGCGCATGGTCTGGCGATGCACGATGATCGGTGGAAGGTTGTCTCCGGCCTCGGCGAGCATACGGATGTGCTCGCCGTCTTCGCCGCCGAGCCGCGGCGAATCGGCGGCAAGCAGCGCTGTTACCGGCACCCTCGTGGCACACCGGTCCGGCTCTGACGCGCCCCGCTGCGCCGGAAATTCGTGCGCAGCGGCCGCGCCAGGCGGGGGGGACGTCAGAAGCGGGTCGGATTGAGGTAAGGCAGGTCCGTAACGCATATGCTCCCCAGGTATTGATCGCCTGTCATGCGTCACCCTCTAGGTGTTCCATCCCGTTCCATGAGGCAGCCCCACGCAGCCAGGGCGCCGGGTGGAGTGGTCGGAGCTTGCTAGGGAGGAGACGAGGCCATGGCAACCGGCGGCAAGGCGCACAATTACCTGCTGTGGTCAGGTACCGCCGCGCCCGCCGTCGGCAGATTCACGCTAGCAGAAGAGCCAAAGGTGCTCCGGGTGCGCTCTGGCGGGATGACCGCCTAGATAACATGGACGTCTATGAATATAGCCATCAAGCGGTCGGCTGTCACCCGGAGGATCATTCGGAAGCGTATCGAGCGGTGATTGCCAGCGGCCTGTGTGTGGCAAAACTCACTGCTGCGAATTCGCTGAGAGTTTTTTCAATAGCTGGCAGTCTCCTGGAAACGTGGAGGAAGCAGTATGCGGCCGGGTGTCAACATTATGGATTGTTGATGATCGTTCCCGTCGGTGACTGTCAGTCGCGGACGGAGCGTCGGCGCTGGCTGCAGAAGCCGGCGGTCCAGGTGACGATCTTCGGGCGGGCCTCGGCGCGGGTGCGAAACTGGTGTCCGGCCGCAGCCGACTCACCGGTCTTCCGAACGATCGGGACCGCGCCCGCGCGAAACTCCCGATGAACCGGCGTCTCACTCGGCTGTGCGCCTCTATCGCTCATGTCCTCGCCGCCACGCTACGAGGGAACCACAGTGGTGTGCCGGTGGTGCCGAATGTCTGCACATAGTGGGTCTGTCGAATAGCTGCTCGGGCCGCTTCTACGGCGGCGACGGACCGGCTGTTGGCTGCGCCGGTCGAGATCCATTCGCGGCCCGTCGGACTCGGCCGGTCATTCGCAGAGCCCTCGCGACCTGCGAAGACCTCCTACGAACCGGATCGCCGCACTAGTAGATTCACTACTAAACGCATTCACTTCTATTGTTCCCGGCAGGCCCGGCGTAAGCTACCGGAGACGCCATTACATAAGGCGTTTCCAATAGCGGCGACTTGCGGCACGATCAGTCGCCCGTTCGTGGGGAGGCTACCCTGGCCAGGAGAGTGCTGATCACCGGCATAACGGGCCAGGATGGTGTTTACCTCGCCGAGCAGCTCCTGTCCGAAGGTTATCAGGTCTTCGGGGTCGTGCGCGGCCAGAGATCGGTCTGTGATCCCAACCGGCGCCCACTCCGACCCGAAATCAAGCTCCTTTCCGGTGACCTGCTCGACCAATCCAGCCTGATCGCGGCGGTGGAGACTGCCCAGCCCGACGAGGTCTACAATCTCGGGGCACTGTCGTTCGTGCCGGTTTCCTGGCGCCAGTCGAATACGGCCGCGCAAATCACCGGCGTGGGTGTGCTGCGCATACTGGAGGCCGTGCGCGTGGTCGCGGGTGTCACCGCGTCGGTTACCCCTGGGGCGAACTGCCCACGCTTCTATCAGGCGTCGTCCTCCGAAATGTTCGGAAAAGTCAGGCGCACGCCGCAGAATGAGCAGACGGTATTTCATCCGCGCAGCCCCTACGGGGTCGCCAAAGTATTCGGCCACTACATGGTGCAGAACTACCGCGAATCCTATGGAATGTTCGCAGTGTCGGGAATTCTGTTCAATCATGAATCCCCGTTGCGCGGACCGCAATTCGTCACCCGACGGGTCTCCCTCGCCGCCGCTGCGATCAAACTCGGACTGCACGACGAGCTGCGGCTGGGGAATCTCGACGCCCAGCGGGACTGGGGCTTTGCCGGCGATTACGTCCGGGGCATGGTCCAGATGCTCGCCCAGGACCGGCCGGAGGACTTCGTGCTCGGGACGGGGGTCACCAACAGCGTCCGCGAGCTGGTTGACCTGGCCTTCCGGCACGTCGGCCTGGACTGGCGCGACTACGTGCGCGCCGACCCCGGCCTACTGAGGCCCGCCGAGGTCGATTCCCTGTGCGCGGATTCGAGCCGGGCCCGCCAGAAGTTGGGCTGGAAGCCGGAGGTGTCCTTCGAGGAACTCGTGGCGATGATGGTCGATGCCGATCTCCGGCTGCTCTCGGACGACCGCGAGATGGCCGCCGAAGCCATGTTGGCCACCCTGCGGTGAGCGTTTCAAGTAGCCCCGGATGGAAGAGGCGCACGGATGGCGGACCTTTGATGCCCGTTAGCCACGTCCAGGACGACCGCCAGGCGTTTCTGGACTGGTTCGCTGAACGTTCGCTGGCCACCGGCTGCGAGGTTGAGTGGGTCGGGCTGGACGACCTGAAGGAATGGCGGTCCGACCCCGTCACCGGCGACCTGACGCACGCAAGCGGCCGGTTCTTCGCCGTGGAGGGCCTGCACGTGCGCACCAGCTATGGGACGGTCCCCGAGTGGAGCCAACCGATCATCCGGCAGACGGAGATCGGCATTCTGGGGATGCTGGTCAAGGACGTCAGCGGGCGCCTGTTCGGCCTCGTCCAGGCCAAAGCCGAGCCGGGGAACGTCAACACGATCCAGGTGTCACCCACCGTGCAGGCCACCCGGAGCAACTACACGCAGGTACACCAGGGGCATCGCACCAAGCACCTGGAGCACTTCACGCGTTCGCGGGAACGGGTGACGCTTGTCGATGTCCTCCAGTCGGAGCAGGGCTCCTGGTTCTACGGCAAGCGCAATCGCAACATGGTGGTCCGGGCGACGCGTGACGTTCCCGAGGACGACAACCACCGCTGGGTGCCCGTCGAGGAACTCCGGCGGTTGTTGAGAACCGACTGCCTGGTCAACATGGACACCAGGACGGTGTTGGCCTGCCTTCCCTATTCCCTTCCGTCGGACCGGCCGTACCCGGACGGCGCGGACGTGCTGTCCGCGCTGGTCCGTTCACTGCTCCCCGGCGGACGCACCCGGCACAGCCTCGAGGAGCTGTTGAGCTGGCTCACCGAGGCCAAGAATCGCCACGAGCTGGTCACCCGTCGCGCGTCGCTGGACGGGCTCGCCGGCTGGCGCCGGACGCCCGACACGATCAGCCACGAGGACGGGCGGCACTTCAGCATTGTCGGCGTGCGGGTCCGGGCCAGCGAGCGCGAGATCGTCACCTGGGACCAGCCAATGCTCTACCCGCACGGCATGGGCGTCGTGGCGTTTCTGGCCAAGGTCATCGACGGGGTCGCCCACCTGCTGGTGCACGCCCGGTTCCAGGCGGGCCTGCTGGACCGCGTGGAGATGGGCCCGACGGTGCAGTGCAACCCGAGCAACCACGCCGGGCCGCAGCCGTTGTTCCTGAACGAGGTGCTCAACGCGCCCGCCGACCGGATCCTGTTCGACACCGTCCAGGCCGAGGAGGGCGGCCGGTTCTACCGGTCGGAGAACCGCTACCTCATCGTGGACGCCGGTGACGACTTCCCCGACGAGGTGCCCGGCGAATACTGCTGGGTGACGGCCGGTCAGGTCACGTCCCTGCTCAAGCACGGCTACTACGTCAACATCGAAGCGCGCAGCCTCATCGCCTGCGTGCAGAGCCTGTGGTGAGGGACAGCCCGGCGCCGGCCGTCAGGTTCGGCACGCTGGGCTGCGCCGACATCGCACTGCGCCGCACGCTGCCGGCGATGCGCGCCGAGGAGTCCGTCGAGCTGGTCGCGGTGGCCAGCCGTGCTCCGGAGCGCGCGACGAAGTGCGCGGCCGCCTTCGGAGCCGACGCCGAGAAGAGCTATGACGACCTGCTGCGCCGGCCCGACGTGGAGGCGGTGTACCTGCCGCTGCCGACGGGCCTGCATCACGAGTGGGCGTCTCGCGCCCTGGCGGCCGGCAAGCACGTCCTGGCGGAGAAGCCGTTGGCCACGAGCCACTCCGAGGCCGCCGACCTGGCCGGGTTGGCGCGGGCCGGCGGCCTGGTCCTCATGGAGAACCTGACATTCCACCGGCACCCCGTCCACCGGTTGTCGCGCGAGCTGGTCGAGTCGGGCCGGATCGGCGAGCTCCGCAGCCTGCACGCCGAGTTTGCCTTTCCCCCGCTGCCCGACCGCGACATCAGATACCGGCCCGACCTGGGTGGGGGCGCGCTGCTGGACGCCGGCGTCTACCCGGCCAAGGCGGCGCGGATGTTCCTGGGGGAGGACCTGACGGTCGTCGGCGCCGTGGCACGGCGCGAGCCGCGGTACGGCGTGGACATCGCGGGGAGCGCTCTGCTCGCGCGGCCGGACGGTGTGACCGCGCACTTGACGTTCGGATTCGAGCACTTCTACCGGTGCGCCTACACGCTCTGGGGCAGCACGGGACGGCTCGAGGTCGGCCGGGCGTTCACGCCGCCGCCGCAGCTCGCCCCGCCGGTCCGGCTGGTCACCGGCGACGGCGTCGAGGAGTTCACGGGTCCTCCGGTCGACCAGTTCCAGCTGACCCTGGCCGCGTTTGCGCGCGCCGTCCGCGGCCCGCGCGCGGACGCCGGCCCGGTGGACGATGCGCTCCGGCAGGCTCAGCTGATCGATCTCATTGCGAAAAGCTCCGCACGGGCATTGGAGGACAGCCATGCGTGAACGGGATGCAAGGACCGGCCGCCGGGTCGTCCGCACCGCCGGAGTTCGCCGATGACGCCCGTCATCGACGCCGCCGTACCCCCGGTGACCGTCCAGGTCGTCGCCGAGCATCTGGTCGACCGGTGAGCGACCGGCCGGTCGCGCTGGTCACCGGAGGGTCCCGCGGCATCGGGCGGGCCGTGGTGCGCAGGCTGGCGGAGGACGGGTTCGACGTTGCCTTCTGCTACCGGGCCGAGCACGGCGCGGCCCAGGGGCTGTTGCGGGAGCTCGGCCCGCTCGGCGCGCGGTTGACGGCGACCGCGGTGGACGTGGCCCAGGCGGCCGAGGCCAAGGACTGGGTGGCCGGGATCGAGCGCGATTTCGGGCCGATTGCCGCCGTGGTGACCTCGGCGGGGATCATCCGGGACGCGCCACTGGTATCGATGAGGGACGAGCAGTGGCACCAAGTGGTCGACGTCAATCTCACGGGCACCTACCACGTGTGCCAGGCGGCGGTGTTCGGGATGCTCAAACGGCGGGCCGGAAGCATCGTCAACATCTCGTCCGTCGCGGGGATCGTCGGCCGAGCGGGTCAGACCAACTACTCGGCGGCCAAGGCCGGGGTCATCGGCTTCACCCGGGCGCTGGCCAAGGAGACCGCCCGCTACGGGATCCGCGCCAACGTCGTGGCGCCGGGCTTCATCGATACCGAGATACTGGCGGACCTGTCCGGCGACCGGCTCACGCAGGCGTTGGCGGGCGTTCCGCTGGGGCGGGCCGGTGCCCCCGAGGAGGTGGCCGAGGCGGTGGCCTACCTGCTAGGCGCCACCTACGTGACGGGCACGGTCCTGCGTGTCGACGGCGGTATCGCCCTGTGAGCGCCCGCGAGGTCGGGAGGTCGGCGTGCTGAACGGTCCCCTCACGCTGGAGGCGGTCGAATCGTTCTTCCCCGACCGCTCGGTCACCGTGGAGGAGCAGTGCGACACCCTCGGACTCAACCCGGCCCAACGCCACCTGTTTCGCAAGATCCACGGCCTTGACGTGATGCGGTGCGATCCCGGCCTGGACCTCTACGACCTGGTTCTGCCGGCGGCGCGAGGGCTGCTGGCCCGCACCGATCCGGCGACGATCAGGTATGTCGTCCACGCCCGGGCGTCGCAGGAGGTCGCCCCGTCGACGGTCGACGTCGCCCGCGAGTTCGCCGATCGGCTGGGCCTGTCCCACGCCACGGCGTTCTCCCTGACCGACCAGAACTGTGCTTCCCCGCTGGCGGCGATCGACGTCGTGGGCGAGTTGCTGCGGTCGGAGGCCGACCCGCAGGCGCGCGCGCTCGTCATCACCGGGGAAAAGGCGTTCACGCGGGAACTGAAGGTGTTCCACAACACCTTCCTCGCCGGCGACGGGGCGGCCTCGTGCCTGGTGTCCCGTACGGGGCGGGGCGCGCGGATCCAGTCCTACGTCTCCGAGACGTTCGGGGAGTTCTCCGACGGGATGCGCATGGGTTCCATCCTCAACCAGCGGTTCGCCGATGAACGCCCCCGCATCGTGCGCGAGGTGCTGCACAAGGCGGTGGCGCAGGCCGGATGCTCGCTTGACGACATCCACCTCGTGCTGCCGACCAACCCGAATGTGGTGCTCTGGGACGAGACCGCCCGCGAGCTGGGCCTGCCGCCCGGAAGGATCTTCACGGCCAACGTGCCGCGGTACAGCCACTGCCTGTCGGCCGACCTGCTGATCAACTACGTCACGCTCCGCGAGGAGGGGCGGCTGGAGCCCGGGCGAAAGTACCTGTTCTTCGCCCTCGGCCTCGGGTTCACCTTCGCTGCCATGGTCTTCACCGAAGGAGAGCACCAGTCGTGAACCTGGGACTAAGGGCCGCAGCGGTCACCGTGGCGCCGGCCGGACGGCCGTACCATGACGACCCGCAGGTGGCCGAGTTCAACCAGGACCTGGCGGCGGCCTTCGGTCTGGGCGTCGAGGAGGAGCTGCTTCGGGCCGGACGGAACCTTACCCACGCCGACCTGGTCGACCTGCTCGTCGCCGAGCTACCGGCCGGTCTGCCGGCTCCCGATCTGGTCGTCCTCGCCCGCGTGCTGCCGGACCTCAACCAGTACAAGACGGTGGCGTCCTACCTCAACCTGCGGACCGGCGGCCGGGCGCACAGCTTCGCGATCGCGGGCCAGGGGCTGGGGGCTCCCTTCCTGGCGCTACGGGTGGCACTGGCCTACGCCCGGTCGGGCCGCAGTCGCAGTTCCATGATCGCCGTGCTGGAGCAGACCACGCTGCCCTTCCGCGACGGCGTGGTCCACGGCGGCGTGCCACTGGTGGACTCGGGCGTGCTGCTCTGCCTCGACGCCGGCGCCGGCCCCTGGCGGCCCACCTCGGTCGTCGAGTTCGGCACCGGCGAGGACCCGAACACCGGGCTGAAGACCCTGGCCGACACGGCCGACGCGCCCCTTGCGGTGATGGGGCCGTGGCTGGCGGGATCGGACCAGGGGGACCCGGAGGTCCACCGGGTCGCCCCCGGCGGATACGGCACCAGCGTCTGGCTGGCACTGGCCCGCGAGGCGGAGCGCTGGGCCGCGGACCACGACGCCCTGCTGCTGTGCGACACCGATCCGCGCACCGGCGTCACCCACGTGGCCCGGTTCGACCGCTGCGCACCGCAGCCCGAGATGCCCGCCGTCGTCGACACTCTGGAGGCGTGAGATGCCCACCTCGCTGGTCACCGGGGGCGCCGGTTTCATCGGCTCCCACGTGGCGGAGCACCTGTTGCGCATGGGACACCGTGTTCTCGTCCTGGACGACCTGTCGGGCGGCGACGCGGCCAACGTGCCCGCGGGCGCCGCGTTCGTCGCGGGTAGCGTCTGCGACGTTGCTCTGGTCGACTCGCTGTTCGCCGACTGGCGCTTCGACTACGTCTACCACCTGGCGGCCTACGCCGCCGAGGGGCTGAGTCACTTCATCAAGCGCTACAACTACAACAACAACGTCCTCGGCAGCCTGAACCTCATCAACGCGGCGGTGAACGCCGAGACCGTGCGCTGTTTCGTATTCACCTCGTCCATCGCCGTCTACGGCAACGCCGCGTCCCCGCTGACCGAGGACGTATCGCCGACTCCCATCGATCCCTACGGCATCGCCAAGTACACCGTCGAGCAGGAGCTGGCGGTGACCCATGAGATGTTCGGGCTCCCGTACGTCATCTTCCGGCCGCACAACGTCTACGGCGAACGGCAGAACATCGGCGACCGCTACCGCAACGTCGTCGGCATCTTCATGAATCAGACCCTGCGCGACGAGCCCTGTACGGTGTTCGGCGACGGCGAGCAGACGCGGGCCTTCAGCTACATCGACGACGTGGCAATGCCCATCGCCGATGTGGTGAACCAGTCGCAGGCGTACAACCAGATCTTCAACATCGGTGGCGACATACCCTATTCGCTCAACCAGCTCGCCGCCGCGGTCAGTGAGGTGATGGGGGTTCCCCTCCGGGTCGAGCACATGCCGGCCCGGGTCGAGGTGACGCACGCCTACGCCGACCACCGGAAGGTGCGTTCGGTCCTCGGCATCGACTCCTCCCCGGTCGGCCTGGAGGAGGGACTGCGCCGGATGGCCGCCTGGGCCAGGCAACACGGCCCCCAGGAACCGTCGGTCTTCACGGAGATCGAGATCCCCAGGAACATGCCGCCGTCCTGGCAGGCGCTCGTTTCCGGACCCGTGTGAGAAACCCTGTTTCCCAGGGCTTGTACGTCCGCATCGATATGAAGAGAGAGTCGCCGTGACCGTTGCCTACATCATGGACGGAGGTCTGTTCGACGGGCCCGGGACGGGCCTGGACCTGCACGAGCAGTTTGCCTCGGTACGCGAGCTCTACGAGCAGGTCGAGCAGTGGTCGGGGCTCGAACCCGGCCGGCTGTGCCGGTGGGAGCTGCCCCGGCTGCACGAGTACCGGCAGGTCGGCGCGATCCGGCAGGCGGCGGTGGCGCTGGGCGTGTGCGACCTGCTCGCCGAGCGCGGGCTGCGGCCGGACGTCACCACCGGCGTCAGCCTCGGTGGGATGGTCGCCGCCTGTACGACCGGCGCGGTCGAACGCCGTGAGCTCTTCGCGCTTCTCGGGCACCTGCGGCACGCCCCCGAGCCGTCCGGGCCCGCCGAGGGAGGGGCGGCGCTGTTCATCCCGGCAGGGGTCGAGCACCAGGAGTACCTGGGCCGGCTGGTCGATGGCGTCTACGTCGCCGTGGACTGCGGGAGCTCCGGCGAGGGCGGCCAGCACACGTACCTGCTGTCGGGTTACGCGGAGGCGCTGCAGGAGGTGGCGGGACGGCTGCCCGAGGGCGCGCTGTACGTCCTGCCCGAAATCACCGTCGCGTTCCACTCGCCGCTCTCCAATTACCTCGTCGATTACCTGGCGCCGTTCATCAATCAGATGCCGTTCCGGGCACCGCAGATCCCCCTGGGGTCGTGCATGGGGCCAGGGCTGCTGGTCTCGGCCGACGACGTACGCGAGATGTTCCTGCACAACCAGACCAGGATGGTCAGCCTGCCGCACATGTTCGCGAACCTGGTCGGGCAGGACACCGATCTGGCGGCGCTGGTCGGCCCCGGGAACGTCGAGCGGTTCCCCGGCGGGCTGCCGTTCCCCGTCATCCACGTCGAGACCGCAGAACAGCTCGAGGAGGGCCTGGCGACGATCTTCGAGCTCGGCATCCCGTTCGCTCTCGGCATCTGAGACGAAAGGCACGTCACCATGATCGACCCGAACGCGCTGGTGAAGGGCTGCCTCCAGGAGGAGCTGGACGACTGGACGCGGCGCGTCGTGCGTCGCCACTTCGACCCCGACATCGGCAGCCCGTACTGGCTCGCGCGCGCCGCCGAGCTGGACTTCGACCCGCGGGACATCACCCGGTACGCCGAGCTGGCCGCCTTCGGGCCGTTGTCGCTGCAGGAGCTGCGGGAACGGGATCCGGCCGAGCTGGTACCGATGGCCGTGCCGCGGCCCCTGGTCGGGCGGGTGTGGGACTCCGGCGGCACCACGGGCGACCCCTGCCGGGTGTTCTACACCGAAAGCATGATCGTTCACAGGGCCGCCTGGCGACATTGGTCGTTCCGTACCGAGGGGTTCCTTCCCGGCCGCGGCTGGCTGCAGGCGACGCCGACCGGCCCGCACCTGATCGGCAACGGCGCGTACGAGCTGACCGAGTTCTTCGACGCCAGGGTCTACCTGTTCGACGCCGACCCTCGTTGGGCCAAGCGACTCATCCGCATGGGCCGGTTCGCCGAGGCGGAGGAGTACACCGCGCACCTGATCGAGCAGATCGCGGGCATTCTGCGCACGCAGCCGGTGTCCTACATGAACACCACGCCGGCGCTGTTGGCGGCGCTGATCCGCAAGGAGCCCGAGCTGGCGGCCGCGCTGGAGGGAGTGCGGCTGAGCGGCACCCACATCACCGCGGCGATGCACCGGGCCTTCGCCAAAGTGCTCGGGGGCGGTATCTGCGGCCGGTCCTACGGCAACACCTTCGGCAACTGCGCGGGCCTGCCCGCCGATCGGGACGGCGCCGTACTTCCGTACCTGCCCAACTATCCGCAGGTGACCGCGGCGGTGGTGAGCCGGTCGGACTGGACGAAGCCGGTGGGGTACGGCCAGATCGGTCAGGTCCGGCTCACCGTGATGCACGAGGACCTGTTCCTGCCGAACGTCCTGGAGCGCGACCAGGCGATGCGTTACGACACCGGGCCGGAGTGGCCCTGCGACGGGGTCGCCAACGTGCTCCCGCTCCAGATCAGCCGCGCGACCCCCGAGGGGTTCTACTGATTGGCACCGCCGATCGCGGCGCGCGGCTGTGGACGGCCCGCCCGTCCGACGATGAGAGGTTGTTCGCATGTTGTTGCGGCTGTTGCGACCCCGCCTGCGCACGTACCGCGGCCCGCTGGCCGCGATCGTGTTCCTGCAGTTGGTGCAGACCGCCGCGGCGCTCTATCTGCCGACCCTGAACGCCGACATCGTCGACGACGGGATCGTCAAGGGCGACACCCGCCGGGTCGTCGTCCTCGGCGGACTGATGATCGTCACGTCGGTGGTCCAGTTCGCCGGCCTGTTCGGCGCGGGGTATTTCAGCGCCCGCACCGCCTCGAGGATCGGCGGCGACGTCCGAGCGGCCCTCTTCGACAGGGTCCAGGAGTTCTCCGGCCGGGAGATGGGGCACTTCGGGGTGCCGTCGCTGGTCATGCGCACCACGAACGACGTCCAGCAGGTGCAGACCTTCGTGATGACCACGCTCAGCATGGCGGTGTTCGCCCCGATGATGGGATTCGGCTCCGTCCTCATGGCGCTGCACCAGAGCGTCCAGCTCTCGGGGCTGCTCCTGGTAGTCGTTCCCGCGCTCGGGGCCGTCATCGTCGCGATCGTCGTCAAGGCGCTGCCCATGGTCAAGCGCATGGCGGTGTCCGGCGACCGGCTCGGCCGGATCATGCGCGAGCAGATCATCGGGGTCCGGGTGGTCAGAGCATTCGTCCGCGAGGAGCACGAGCGCGTCCGGTTCGCGCGCGCCGGCGACGAGCTGTACGAGGCGGCACTCGGCAGCGGCCGGGCCATGAGCCTGATGTTTCCGAGCGTCGTCGCGGTCATCAACCTCGCCGCCATCGTCATCCTGTGGTTCGGGGCGCACCGCATCGCCGACGGCTCCATGCAGGTAGGTATGCTCGCGGCGTTCCTGATCTACCTGATGCAGGTGCTGCTCGCGGTGATGACCGCCACGTTCGTCCTGGTCATGCTGCCGCGCGCCCAGCTCAGCGCCACGCGCCTCCAGCAGGTGCTGGACACCCCCACGAGCCTGACCCCCGCCGCCGCCCCGGTCGCCGTGCTTCCCGAGCCGGGACTCCTGGAGCTGACGAACGTGGAGTTCCGCTACCCCGGTGCCGAGCAGCCGGTGCTGCGGGACATCTGCCTCACCGCGCGACCGGGCGAGACCGTCGCCATCATCGGCGGCACGGGCAGCGGCAAGAGCACTCTGCTGAACCTGATCGCCCGGCTGCTCGACGCCACGGGCGGGCGGGTGGCGGTCGGCGGCACGGACGTGCGCGACCTCGACCCGGCGGTGCTGGCGCGGGCGGTGAGCTACGTGCCGCAGCGCGCCTACCTGTTCGCCGGGACGATCGCGTCGAACCTGCGCTACGGCGATCCCGACGCCACCGACGACGAGCTCTGGCACGCCTTGGAGGTCGCGGAGGCCCGCGACTTCGTGGAGCGGCTGCCGGACGGGCTGAACACCGCGACCAGGCAGGGCGGCACGACGCTGTCGGGAGGACAGCGCCAGCGGCTGGCGGTCGCGCGGGCGCTGGTCCGGCGGGCCGATGTCTACCTGCTCGACGACCCCTTCTCCGCGCTCGACTACGCGACCGACAGCGCGTTGCGCGCCGCGCTGCTCGCCGAGTCATCGGGGGCGACCGTCGTCATCGTCGCGCAGCGTGTCAGCACCGTGCGGGATGCCGACCGCATCGTGGTCCTCGACGAGGGGCAGGTCGTCGGTGTGGGCCGGCATCAGGACCTCATGACGACCAACGAGGTGTACCGGGAGATCGCACTCTCCCAGCTCGATGGGCAGGAAACCGTCGGCCCGGCCGCGCGCCGGTCGTGAAGATCGAGCGAGAGGGTAGAGCCGGGTGAGCACTCCTGCGCCGTCGGGTGGCGAAGCGTCGCCGGAGCGGACACGGCACTTCGGCGGTTCGATACGGGCCATCGCGCGGATGCTGCGGCCCGAGCGGCGGCTCCTCACGCGCGCGGTGCTGTTCACCGCCGGCAGCGTGCTGGCCACGGTGGCCGGGCCGCTGCTCATGGGCAAGGCCGTCGACACCATCTTCGGCGGAATGATCGGCCTGAGCTTCCCCGCCGGCATCGACAAGGCGGCGGTGATCGACCGGCTGCGGACCGACGGCCACGGCTCCATCGCCAACATGGTGTCGGCGATCGACTTCCGCCCCGGCCACGGCATCGACTTCGGTGCCCTGGCCCGCGTCCTGATAGTCGTGGCGGTCGTCTACGCGATCGGATGGCTGCTCGGCACGATGGCCGGGTGGACGGCGGCGACCGTCGTGCAGAGGTCCATGCACCGCCTGCGCGAGCAGGTCCAGGCCAAGCTCGCCCGGCTGCCGCTGTCCTATTTGGACTCGGCGCAGCGCGGCGAGGTGCTCGGCAGGCTCACCAACGACATCGACAACCTGGGCCAAACCATGCAGCAGACGCTGAGCCAGGTGCTCGGTGCGCCGCTGACCATCGTCGGGGTCCTGGCGATGATGCTGTGGGTCTCCTGGCCGCTCGCCTTGGTCGCCCTGGTCACCGTCCCGTTGTCGGGCTACGTGGCCAGGGTGATCGCCAGGCGGGCCGGACCGCGGTACGCCGCGCAGTGGCTGGCCGCCGGGCAGCTCAACGGGCACGTCGAGGACATCTACTCCGGCCACGCCCTGGTCAAGGCCTTCGGTCGCCAGCCGGAGGCCACGGCGACCTTCCACACCCACAACCGGGCACTGGTGGACAACGGTTTCCGGGCGGAGTTCGCCTCGAGCCTGGTGCAGCCCTCGATGATGTTCATCGGAAACCTGAGCTATGTCCTGGTCGCGGTCGTCGGCGGGCTGCGGATCGCCGCCGGCGCGATGTCCCTCGGCGGCCTGCAGGCGTTGTTCCAGTACTCCCGGCTGTTCAGCCAGAACATCAGCCAGCTCGCCACCGTGACTCAGATGCTGCAGTCGGGGGTCGCCTCGTTCGACCGGGTGAACGAGCTGCTGGAGGCGGCCGAGGAGGAACCGGACCCCACGGTCACGGCCGAGCCGGGCACCCCCCGGGGACGCGTCACATTCGAGCGGGTCCGGTTCCGCTACACGGAGGACGCCCCGCTGATCGAGGACCTGTCGTTCGACGTCCGGCCCGGGCAGACGGTCGCTATCGTCGGGCCGACCGGCGCGGGCAAGACCACGCTTGTCAACCTCCTGATGCGCTTCTACGAGGTCCAGGCCGGGCACATCAGGATCGACGGCGTCGACACCGCGACGATGACCCGGGCGCGTCTGCGCGGCCTCACCGGGATGGTCCTGCAGGACACCTGGCTCTTCGGCGGCACCATCGCCGAGAACATCGCCTACGGCCGGGACGACGCCACGCCAGAGCAGGTGGCCGCGGCCGCGCGGGCTGCGCATCTGGAGCACCTGGTGCGGACGCTGCCGGATGGCTACGACACCGTCATTGACGACGACGAGATGGGCCTCAGCGCCGGCGAGAAGCAACTGATCACGATCGCGCGGGCCTTCGCCGCCGATCCGGTCATTCTCATCCTGGACGAGGCGACAAGCGCCATCGACGTGCGGACCGAGCTGCTGGTGCAGCGGGCGATGGCCGACCTTCAGCGCGGACGGACCAGCTTCGTCATCGCGCACCGGCTCTCCACGATCCGCGACGCCGACATTATCCTGGTGATGGATCAGGGCCGGATCGTCGAGCAGGGGACGCACGACGAGCTGCTGCAGGGCGGCGGGTACCGGCGCCTGTACGAGGCGCAGTTCGCGGTGGACCGGTCCGGAACCGCCGGGGCACCGGTCTGACCCGTCGGTGGCGCTCCGCGATCACGACACCTCCCGCGGCGCGTACGGTGCGGACAGCAGGTCCACCGGTAGTTCCAGCAGCCGCCGCACGCCGTCGCGCAGCTCGATGCGGGCACTCCAGCCGAGGGTCCGTTGAGCGAGCGTCGGGTCGAGCCAGTTGCTCTGGCGGTCGAACGGGCGGCTGTCCTCCTGCAGTACGGTCAGGTCCCGGTCCGTCGCCTCGCGGAGGATCGTGAGCAGGTGCGCCAGCGACGTCGGGCGTCCGGAGCCGACGTTGAGCACCGTCGGCAGGTTGGCCTGCAAGCCGGATGCGACCGTGCTGTGGACGATTGCCAGGAGCCGGGTGACGTCGTCCACGTGCACGTAGTCACGGGCCACCGAAGGGTCGCCGAACACGCGGACCGGTTCGCCTCGCGCGACCGCCGTCAGCCAGTGCGCGAGCACGCCGTACCCGCGCCTGGGGTGCTGGCCGGGGCCGTACACGTTGCCGAGCCGGAGGACGAGGGGCCGGATCGCCCCGGAGTGGGCGAACAGGAGCCGCTCCAGGCGGAGCTTCGCGTGCCCGTAGGCCGACGACGGGTCGACGGGAGACGATTCCCGGTAGGGCGGCACGGCCCGGGGCGAGTACACCGCGCCGCCCGAGCTCGCCAGGACGACCAGGGGCCGGTGGGAGGTGCGGGTCAACGCTCGCAGAACCTCGGCGAGCAGCGAGTGCTCCTCGGCGACGTGGGCCGGGGACCGGGCGGCGAGCATCGGGTTCAGGCCCGCGGCCAGGAAGAACACTGTCTCGGCCGCGCCGAGCTCGCCGGCCGGACGGCCGCCCACGACCGGCGGTCTGGCCCTGTTGAACAGGGCCATCGGGCGACCCGCCGCGCTGAGCTCGGTGACCAGGCGGCTGCCGAGGAACCCGGTGGCGCCGATCACGGCCGCCATGCCGGGACGCACCGCCCGCACCACCCTCATGGCCGGCCGGATCGGGTGTCACCTCCCGGCGCACCCACGTGAGCTCGCGCTCCCCGTTCGGAGGCGCCGGGCGCTCGTTGGGCGGGCGCGGTGGGCTCGGTACGGGCGAAGCGGTCCACGAGGTCGGCCAGGGAGGAGACGATCATGACGACGCTGTCTTCCGGTGGCGGTGCGGTCCGGACCTTCCGCAGCCGTTCGTAGGCGGCGACGATGTCGCGGTGCACGCCCGGCGGCACCTGGTAGGCCGAGTCGCCCCGCACGAACGCCGCCCCGCAGCCCAGGGCGAGGGCCGGCCGGACGTCGTGGTCGACCCGGTTGCCCACCATCAGCATCTCGGCCGGCTGCCGGCCGAGCCGGGCCCGTCCCAGGTCCAGCAGCCCCGGATCGGGCTTGGCCACGCCCTCGAGCGAGTCCAGGAAGATCCCCCGCAGTACCTCGGTCAGCCCCCAGTCGTCGAGGACGGCGACGCACTCGGCGGGCTGGTTCGCGACCACCACGGTGGGCACCTGCCGGGCCAGTTCGCGCACGGCGCGCCGGGCACCGGGGATCTCCTGCGCCAGCTCGCGCCAGCCGCGTCGCACGCTCGTCCAGCTCCGGTCGGCGGCCGTGGACCCGTTCCACACATCGACGGAGCCGTCCCGCCGGTAGAACCGTTCGACGAGTTCGACGAATGCCGCCAGGGTAATTCCAGGGTCGGCCGCTGACATTCGGTTGAACGTTCCCTGCAGCCATGCCAACTCGAAGGGCTCATCGTAATAAAGGACCCCCCCGACATCCAGGGCAATGCCGCCGAATCCCAGTCTGATGGCTGCCTCCATGTGGTGTCGCCATCAGCCTGCCATATAGATGGCTAGCAAATTCCCTATTGTTTCCGGCCGTATTCGAGTGGTTCGACGCAATGACGCGAGCCGTCGTGAATACCGGCCCCGCGCCCGCCGGTGATCACGCCGGAGAAATGCGCTACACGCGCCGCGGTGCCACCACTCCCGGCCGTGGGGCTGTCCCGTCGGCGTAGAGATGCGCCAGCGCGTCCCCGGGGCTGGGGGCCCGGCCCGCCCGGGCGAACAGCACCGCGTCGTCGATCGACCGGGCCACCTCGTCGTCGACGTCCTGGGCGCGCTCCTGCGGCAGGCGGGTCCGCTGCAGCTCGAGCGGATCGCGTGCGCGCCAGCTCGCGACCTCGTCCTCCTCCCGGTACACCACCCCCATCTGGTGCTCGAACGAGTGGTGCCCGTGGAACCGGTACGTCCGGAACTCCAGGAATGCCGGGCCCGCTCCCGAGCGGCACGCGTCGATCGCCTTGCCGGCGTGTGCGGCCACCTCTTCGACGTCCATGCCGTCCACCGAGTCGGCCGTCATGCCGAAACCCGTGGCCCGGCTCACCGGATCGCCGGCGAGCCCCCGGCCCACCGGAAGGCTTATCGCCCACCCGTTGTTCTCGCATACGAACAGCACCGGCAGTGACCACGCGGCCGCCAGGTTGAACGCCTCCAGGACGACGCCCTGGTTGAGGGCTCCGTCGCCGAAGAACGCCACCGCGACCCGGTTCAGCCCGGCCCGGCGACCGGCCCAGGCGGCGCCGACCGCGATGGGTGCGCCGGCACCGACGATCCCGTTCGCGCCGAGGATGCCGAGCCCCACGTCGGCCGCGTGCATCGAGCCGCCGCGGCCGCGGTTGAGCCCGCTGTCCTTCCCGCACAGCTCGGCGAGCATCCGGTCGGGAGCGGCGCCCCTGGCCAGGACGTGGCCGTGCCCACGGTGGGTGCTGGTGATCACGTCGAGCGGCCCCAGCTGGGAGCACACGCCCGCGGCCACGGCCTCCTGCCCGACATACGGATGAACCCCGCCGACGATCTCCCCGGAGAGGGCCATTTCGAGGCAGCGCTCCTCGAAGGACCTGATCAACCGCATCGTCCGATAAAGCTCCAGCGATTGCTCGGCCTGAGGTGACAGCGTCTTGTCGGTCGTCAACGCTACGCCTTTCCTTGAGGGGTCACGTACGCCCGCACAAGACGCTACCGGAGGTCCGTTCAGGTATATCAGGGGATTTACCGGTCTCTCTAGGAGAAACACTAGTGTCGATGCCACCGGCTCGGCGCGACCCGGCTGGTCCGATGCGTCTACCGTCGTTCTTCCGTCCGTCCCGGATATGTGAACTGGGGCTTTCACCAGTCCGTCGCCCGAATCCTGTTGCTAGGGTCCTGATCCATGGATTCCACAGAGATCAGGCGCCGGGTGCTCGAGCTGGAACCCTGGGTCAACGGGTTCGAGTTCGACGGTGTGGTCTACGCCGGGGAATCCAAGCTGGACTATGTGCTGCGCCAGGACCCCGACGAGCGCGCCCGGCGGTTCTTCCAGGCCTTTCCGGATGCCCAGCGGATTCTCGAGCTGGGCGCACTGGAAGGGGCCGACACCCTCGCGCTGTCCCGCCGGCCCGGGACCCGGGTGCTGGCGCTGGAGGGGCGGGTCGAGAACCTGCGCCGGGCCGAGCTCGTCCTGGAGGTCCACGGCGCGACCAACGCCGAGATGCGGCTCGCCGACGTGGAGACCCTTGACCTCGCCGAGCTGGGCCACTTCGACGCGGTCCTGTGTGCCGGCCTGCTGTACCACGTGCAGGAGCCGTGGACGCTGCTGGGCAACATCGCCCGCGTGTCGGACAACCTCTACCTGTCGACGCACTACTGGGGTACCGCCGAGGGCTTGGCCCGGCTCGACGGGTTCGTGGTCAAGCCCGTCCGCGAGGAGCACCCCGAGCCGCAGGCCCGGGGACTCAGCGTCGACGTGCGCTGGCTGGACCGCGAGTCGCTGATGAAGGCACTGGCCGACGCGGGCTTCGTGCACGTGGAAGTGCTGCACGAGAGGACCAGCCCCGAGGTGTGCGACATCGTGGCGGTCTGCCGGAAGTCGTAACACCGATCCGCTGCTGCCACTGACGTACTGACGGAGGGTCGGGATGAAAGTCCTGTTCACGGTGTCCAACTGGGCAGGCCACTACTTCTGCATGGTGCCGCTGGCGTGGGCTCTGCGGGCGTCCGGCCACGAGGTCCAGGTCGCGTGCACGCCGGAGCAGGCCGCCGGGGTGGCGGCCACCGGCCTGCTGCCGGTCCCGGTTCTCGACGCGCCCGACATGATGGAGTCGGCGCGGCTGGCGTTCTACGTCCAGGCTCTCTACACGCCCGACCGGCTGCCCGACGCGCCACTGCCGCTGCACCCCTTCACGGGCAAGCAGCTCGAGTCGCTCACCGACTTCGACCCGGGCCAGTTGGGGGACTTCTGGAAGCGGTCGGTGGCAGCGGTCCAGCACAGCTACGACGGCGCGGTCGACTTCGCCGCGGTCTGGCGCCCCGACCTCGTCGTGCACGACCTGATGGCGGTCGAGGGCGCGCTCATCGGCGCGCTGCACGGCGTGCCGAGCGTCTACGTCTCCCCGGGCTTCATCGGCACGGTCGAGACGGAGCCGGGGTTGAACCTGGTCGCGGGCGACCCCCTGTCGTGCTTCCACAAGTACGGGGTGGACTGGTCGCGCGAGCGGATCGCCTACATGGTCGACCCCTCGCCGGACTGCGCGATCCCGCCGCAGGGCAGCGCGCTGCGGATCCCGATCCGGTACGTGCCCTACAACGGCGTCCAGCCGGTGGACCCGTGGCTGTTCGGCCCGCGCCGCGGCAAGCGGGTGCTTGTCGTGTGGGGCAACTCCGCGACCGGTGTGTTCGGCGCGAACATCCCTTCCCTCCGCCATGCGATCGACGCGGCCGTCAAGCACGGCGCGGAGGTGGTGCTGACGGCGAGCGCGGAGCAGGTGGAAACCCTGGGCGGGCTGCCGCCGGGCGTGCGGGTGCTGCGCAACCACCCGATCGAGCTGCTGCTGCCGCACGTCGACCTCCTGGTGCACCACGGCAGCGCCAACTGCCTGATGAACGGGATCGCCGCCGGGGTACCTCAGCTCTCGCTGGCGCTGAACTACGACGCTCTGATCTACGGCCGGCGTATCGACCCGTCCGGCGCGGTACTCACGCTCCCTGGGCTCAAGGCAACCACCCTGGAGGTCGAAGAGGCGTTGGTCAAGGTCCTGTTCGACCACACGTTCCGGAGGGCGGCCGAGGAACTGCGCGCCGGTGTCGAACGCGCGTCCTCTCCGGCGGCGGTCGCCGACCGGCTGGAGACGCTCGCCCGGACCGGCACCCTGACCGCAGCGGACCTGGGCCTGAGATGACCCGGCCGGGGTACCGCGGCGAGCGGTGGGCGGCGGTCGCGCCGATGCGGCGGTGCGCCGGATGAACGCTCTGCACGGGGCGCGGGTCGCGATCTTCGGCGGTACCGGCTTCGTGGGCCGCAGGATCTGTGCCGATCTCGCCGACGCCGGGGCCGACGTCGTGGCCATCGGACGCACCACGCCGGACGAAACGTTCGGCTACCGGTTCTGCCGCGCCGACCTCGGTGCCGACCCCGCGGAGAAGCTGGACGCGCTGCTCGCACGGGAGCGCCCCGACGTGGTTGTGAACGCCACCGGAAGCATCTGGGGGCTGACGGACGCGCAGATGGAGGATGCCTGCGCCGTGCCGTCGCGCCGCCTCGTGGCGGCGCTGGAGCGGGCGCCGCGGCGGACCCGGCTCGTCCATCTCGGCTCCGTTCTGGAGTACGGGCCGATCCCGCGCGGCGGCCGGACCCATCCGGACCTGCCCGCGCGGCCGGACACCGCATACGGCAAGGCCAAGCTCGCGGCGACCCGTGCGGTGCTGGCCTCGGTACAGGCGGGCCGCGTCGACGCCGTGATCCTGCGCCTTGCCAACGTCGTCGGGCCGGGTACCCCGGACATCAGCCTGCTCGGCCGGGTCGCCGGGCGCCTCGCGGACGCGGGGGAGGAGCCCGCGGTGGTGGCCCTGAGCGCGCTGCTCGCCCACCGCGACTACGTCGACGTGCGCGACGTCGCGGCCGCCGTCGTCGCCGCGCTGAGGGCGCCGGTCAGCGGCCGGATCGCCGACATCGGCCGGGGTGAGGCGGTGTCCGTGCGCGAGCTGGTCCGCCTGCTCATCGAGGTCAGCCGGGTGCCCGCCCGGTTGGTCGAGACGGCCAGCCCGGGCGCCGCCGAGGACTGGATCAGGGTCGATCCGGAGCCGGCTCTCAGCCTGCTCGGCTGGCGGCCCCGCTACAGCCTGGCCGACGCGGTCGGCGCGCTGTGGGCGCAGTACGCCCCGCTGAGCACGTAGGGGTTGCCGCGCGGACGTGAGCACCGACCGGAAAGGAGCACCTCGGCCGCCATGCGTGTCCTGTTCGTTCCGCTGCCCGTGGAGTCGCATCTCAAAGCGCAGACCCAGCTCGCCTGGGCACTGCGCGCGGCCGGTCACCAGGTGCAGATCGCGGTCACACCGGACCTGACCGCGGAGATCATGCGTACGGGTCTCACCGGTGTGCCGGTCGGCCCCTTCCTGGGCCTGCGCGACTACCTGGCGGAGGTGGTCACCGACGGCTCGTCGGGCGCCGACGAGTCCCTGCCCGACGAGGCGTTCATGGACTGGGACGACGTGCGGCAGCGCATCAGCGACCTGACGGTCGGCTGGTTCCGGGTGGTGTGCCCGGACGCGACGGTCGCCGACCTGGTCGCGTACGCCCGCCACTGGCGGCCCGACCTCGTGATCTGGGATCCGATGATGATGGGCGCGGCGGTCGCGGCCGTCGCCGGCGGCGCGATGCACGTGCGGCTGCTGTTCGGCACCGACCGGATGGGCCGGCTGCGCTCGGCGTTCCTGCGCAAGGCGGCCGGGGACGCCGAGGATCCGCTGCGACAGTGGCTCGCGTCCCTCGGCGGGCAGTACGGCCTCGCGTTCACCGAGGAGATGGTGCTGGGCCGGTGGACGATCGATCCCATGCCCTCCTGGGTCCGCCGGGCCCCCGAGCCGCGCTACCTGGCCATGCGGCACGTCACGGTGAACGGCCCGGGCCTGCTGCCCGACTGGCTCCGCGTCCCGCCGGGCGGACGCCGGATCTGCCTCACCCTTGGCGCGTCCCATCGCGCGGCCTATGGGAGCAAGGCGTCGGTGGCCGCCCTACTGGAAGCGGTGGACGGGCTGGACGTGGAAGTCGTCGCCACCTTCGACGCCGACGAGCTGCGGGTGGTCGAGCGCGTTCCCGACAACGTCCGGCCAGTAGATTTCGTGCCGCTGGGGGCGCTCCTGCCCACCTGCGCCGCCGTGGTACACCATGGCGGCGCCGGCACGTTCGGCGCCGCCCTCGAACACGGTGTGCCCCAGCTGATCATTCCGAGCAGCCTGCTCAACGAGGAGCGCAACTGGGGCCCCATCGAGTTCGCGCAGGGCCTGCACGAGCACGGTGCCGGGGTGTACGTGGCCAACTCCTACACGTTCACCCCGCAGCGCCTGCGCGAGCACATCGTCGAGGTACTCGAGAACGACGACTTCTCCCGCCGGGCCGCGGCTCTGCGTCACGAATCTCTTGCCAGGCCCGCCGTTGCCGAGATGGTCCAGACCCTCGAACGGCTGGTGGCCGACGAGCGCCGATGACCCACCGTGCCGCGTCGCGAGCGCCGCGGGTCACGCCAGGGGCGTCCCGACCGGCTCGCCGGTCAGGACGCCCCTTCGTCGACCAGGTCGGCCGGATCCAGGGAGTTCATGAACGAACGCAGTGCGCCGAGGTCGGCGGCGGGCTTGTCCCAGCCGAGGTCGACGCACCAGGCGATCAGGTCGGTCAGCTCCGCGGTGGCCCGCGCCTTCTCGTCCTGAGGAAGGCTGGCGACCGACAGGTCCTCCGGCCACTGCACGACGTTGGACAGGTCGACGTTCAGTCCATCGGTGCGGGCGAACTCGAGCACGTTGCGCAGGTCCCACAGGTTGATCCGCTGGGGTGACACCTGGAGCCAGACGTCCACCTGGGTCCTGAGCTTGCGCAGGTTGTCGACGAACATCGACCACTGCCCGCCGACCCGGATCCGCTCGAACACCTCGCCGACGCCGTCGCAGGACGCACCGATGCCGACGCTCTTGAAGTGGGGGAAGAGTGCCATCGCCCGGTCGGGCGACACCGTCAGGTTGGAATTGTAGGAGAGGTCGACGTTGCCTGCGTTCCCGGTCTCCACGAGCAGTTCCAGCAGCGCGAAATGGCCAGGCTGCAGGAAGGGCTCGCCGCCGGCGAAGTACAGCCGGCGGATCAGGTGCGCGTTGTCCCGCAGCGTCTGCCACAGCTCCTCGTCGGCGCGGTAGGGGTCGATCACCGCGGAGGACCAGGCGGGTCGCTGCTTGGCACCCCACGCGGAACTCACGGGATAGGTGCACATGACGCACCGCAGGTTGCAGGTGTTGCCGAACCGGATGTCCAGGAAGAACGGGAAATCCTCGACGGTGCCGTCCGCGTCGGTGCGGGCGGCGAGCCCGTCGAGCTCGTGCTCGAACCGGCGGTTGATGCTCTGCCGGTAGGACTGGGCGCCGTGGTCCTCACGGAAGTAGCAGTACTTGCAGGCGTCGACACGCTCGCCGCGCAGCATCGTCAGCCGGGTGCGCTTCATGTTGGGACTGTTGAACGCCTCGGCGATCCCGGCCACCCGGTCCGGGTTGTCCTTGGCGTACCGCGAACCGGGCGAACAGCCGATCGCGTCGTCGTTCAACGCGAAGACGGGCTCTTCCTCCTGCTGGTACAGCTCGTTGTGGTACATCGCGTCATCGACGCAGCACCGACCGTAGACGCCGTCGATCGAGGCGCAAAGGTGGATCCAGGGCAGGACGCACAGGGTCGCGTTCGGGGCGTCACCACCCGGGCTCACCATCGCCAGTACTCCTCGTGCGGAACCCGGAGCGTGGTGAGCTCCGGCCGGTCGACCCAGCGCCGGAGGGACTCGGCCGGCCGGTAGTCGAACGGTTCCTCGTCGCCGAAGCGGCGGTCGGCCGCGCGCATCTCGATGCACGAGCGCAGGACCTGCTGCTTGATACCGATGTAGTC
The DNA here is from genome assembly GCF_025264685.1 of Dactylosporangium roseum. GTDB lineage: Bacteria > Actinomycetota > Actinomycetes > Mycobacteriales > Micromonosporaceae > Dactylosporangium > Dactylosporangium roseum. The sequence continues at coordinate 5,770,084 of NZ_CP073721.1, read as the reverse complement.
CTCGGTGTGCGGGCCGAGCTCCCACTCCACCTCGGCCGGCCGGTACTCGAAGTACACGACGCGGCGCTGCTTGCCGACCACCGCGGGGGCACCGTGAAGCGTGAGGATGTTGTGCAGCAGCACGTCGCCCGCCTGCATCACGGCGGGCACCGCGCCGGTGGTGTCCCACTCGCTGGCGTTGAGGCGCTCCGCCGTGGCCGTGAGCCGTTCGCCGTCCCAGTAGTTGGATTCCGGGATGCACCAGACGCAATTGTCGTCGGGAGCGGGGTCGAGGTAGATGCCGGCGTCGATCACGCGACCCATTCCGGTGACGCCGACCGCGTCGGTGTACAGCCCGGCGTCGCGATGCCAGGCCAGCCGGGGAGCGCCGGCGAGGGTCTTGAAGACCAGGCTGTCCCAGGTCGGGATGAAGTTGGGCCCGACGAGCTGTTCCATGATCCGCAGAAGCAGCGGATGGCCGGCCAGAAGGGCGATCGGGCGGGCCTTGTCCACCACGTACTCGATCCGTACGGGTGCGGCGTCCGGAAGGTGCGGCTCCAGGGTCCAGACGTGGTCGTCGATGGGGCGCGTCGACCAGGCCCGGTCGATGAGCGCCTTACCGGCCTGCTGGACGTCGGCGAGCTCCTCCGGTGTGAGCAGCCCACGCACCGCGAGCACGCCCTGCCGGCGAAACTCGGTGACGTGCTCCGGCAACAGACCGGTCCGCCGGATGTCACATTCGGGGACCCGGGCGCTCGTGCGCACCTCTGCGACAGCGTTCATCGCTCAACCTCTCTGCTCGGGCGGCGGGGACGAGGCGGGATCGGACGTACGGACGGGTGTGGGGCGCTCCGCCGCAACGAAGTACCAGTCCCGCTCCAACGCCGTCGCGAACGCGGCACGATCCATCGCGGGCCGGCCCGCCAGCCACGCCGGAAGGGTGAACACCTGGTACCCCAGCTCGCCGACCAGCAACGACCAGAGGTCGTCGGTCGTCGTGCCGTACTCGGACATGACGCGGTCGCCGCCGTGCTCGAAGACGATCACCGGCAGGCTGCGGCGCAGCGTGCGGAGGGCGCCCCGCAGGGCCACCACCTCGCCGCCCTCGACGTCGACCTTGACCAGATCGATGTCCACATCGGACGGAATCACCTCGTCCAGGCGCACGGTGTCGACGGTGATCTGGCGCAGGGTCTCGTCCGGCCGGTCGTATGGGCGCCGGTACAGACCGCTGTAGCCCTGGTTCGACACGACGTGCACGAAACTGTGCGGACCCGTCGTTTCGGCGGCGGCGGCCCTGATCAGCGTGACGGACGGCAGCGTGCCCGCCAGCTCGTCGGCGAGGGCCGGCAGCGGTTCGACCGCGAAGTGCCGGCCTTCGGGGGCCACCCGGACCAGGTGCCGGGTGATCTCGCCGACCCCCGCACCAATGTCGATGCTGGCGGCGGTCGCGGTACACACCCGTTCGATGATCTGGACGGTGAGCCGGTCGTACTCGTCGTTGAGCTGGGCCGGGTCGATCGCCTGCGGCTGGTTCACACCGGTCACTCCCATATCATCCAGGGCCGGGACTCGGGGTTGTCGACCTTGGCCGGCGCGCTCATGAACACGAGTACATAGGCACGCCGCGGCTGGTCGGTCCGGTTCGGCCCGGCGTAGTGGGGGGTCCGGAAGTCGTGCACCACCGCGCCACCGGGCCCCAGCGGACACGCGACGCCGGAGGACGGGTCCACGTCGTCGGTCATCAGGCCGCGGACACGGTCGTCGTTGTCGATGTGGTGGTGCGGCAGGACCGGGCCGCGGTGGCCGCCGGGCAGGTAGTGCAGGCAGCCGCTTTCGACCGTGGCGACGTCCAGCGTGGTCCAGATGCTCAACCCGCGGCGGCTCCAACGCGGGTCCATGTACGCCTCGTCCTGGTGCCACGGCGTCGGTGCACCGTACCGCGGCGGTTTCAGAATGGCGTGCCCGTAGAACTCCAGCTCGTCCTCGGGTATGTCCAGATAGGACGAGGCGATCGCCCGGCACCGCGCGAAGTGCGCGCTGTCCAGAAGCTCCGGTGCGTACTTCTCGGGCTTGACGATCTGCGGCAGCAACGGCGGATCGTCGCTGTCCTTCTGGCCGGCGATGTCGTGGAAGTTCTCCGAGCCCGGCGTCGCCCGCTGGACGAACAGCCGGTCGTAGATCTCCCGCAGCCACGCCACCTCCGACTCGTCCGCGACCTGTGGCAGCACCGCGAACCCGTCGCGGCGGAACTCTTCCCGGCGAAGGTGGTCAATGGTGCTCACCACGCCCATCGTGCTCAAGTTGCCCCCTCCTGCGAAATCGTCGAACATGGGCTCAGCGCCGCTCCTGCCGTCACGACCAGGTCCGGCCGGCCAGGACCTCGTGGTAGAGCGTCTCGAACTGCTTGGCCACGAGCACGTGATCCCACCGCTGCAGTGCCGCGGCCCGGACTGCGTCCGGCTCGGGCAGTCCGGCCACCGCGGCGGCCGCCTCTTCCGGCGTGAACTGCGAGCCTTCGGCGACCAGGACGCCGACGGCCGGCACGATCTCGGCCAGGCAGCCGTTGGGTGTGGCGATCACCGGTGTGCCGCACGCGGCGGCCTCGGACACGACCGTCGACCCGGGCTCGCACCACACCACGCCCCAGGGCCCCATCGTGCTCTGGGACAGCACCATGACCGCCGTTGCGCGGGAGATCAACTCGAGCCGCCGCTCGCCACCCACCTCGCCGACGAGGTCGATGGTGTCGCCGAAGTCGCTCTCGATCCGCTTCAGGTAGTCCTCCTCCCAGGAGGGCCCGGCCACGACGAGCCGGCATCCGGCGGCGTGGGCGAAAGCGGCGGCCTCGTACGTGCCCTTGAACTCCGAGATACGCCCGAGGTACAGCAGGTAGTCGTCCTTGTCCGCCCGGAAGCGGTAGCGCGCGTCGTTGACCGAGATGCGTACCACCGGCGCGTTGTCGTTGCCGGCCTGGGCGCGCTGGGCGTACGAGACGTAGATGCAGTTCCGCGGGTACTTGGGCCGGCCGGTCAGGTGATGGGAGGACAGGTACGCCATCCCCGCGGGGAGCCGGTCCGGGTCGATCTGCCCGCACGAGAAGTCGTGCACGACGTCCACGCCCGCCGCCTCGGGACCGTTCAGCCAGGCGTGCATGTCGTCGATCTCGCCGGCGTCCACCACGGTGACCTCCGGGGACGGGGGCTCGGTACCCGGCGCGCCGAGCAGGACCACCTCGTGGCCGAGCCGCAGCAAGCCGTCCATCTGATTGGCCACGATCCAGTGGATCCCGGCGTAGCCCTGCGGCGGCACGGTGATCCACCGGCTCGGATCGGTCGGTACCCGCAGCGCCATGGTCACCAGAACTACGCGCATCAGCCCCTCGCCTTCCCTGGTATCTGCGGTGCCGGAAGGTCCCGCATCGGGTCGTACCGAGGCCGCCAGGCGGCGTTCGCCTGCTCGGTGTTGCGGCCCTTCTCGACGAACGCGAGATTGTGGTGCAGGAAGATCCCGGCCACGTTCTGGTCCGTGTAGGAAGGCTCGTAGGGGCCGTCGTGCATCCGGTCGCGGTGGTGCAGCCCGTCGACGAGCGTCTTCAGGAAACCGACCGAAGTGGCGGGGTCGGCCAGGTCCGTACCGTTGCCGCCCCACTCGGGCCAGTACGACGTGTGCAGGTCTTCGACCACGTACATGCCGCCGGGGCGAACGTGCGGGAAGAGCGCGTTGAACGACGTGATGACGTGGCTGCTGACGTGGCTGCCGTCGTCGACCATGACGTCGAACGGGCCGTACCGCGCCGCGAGGTCTGCGAGGAACGCCGGATCGCTCTGGTCCCCCTGGACCGTGACGAGCCGGGGCTCGTCCAGCGGCGACTTGTCGTAGACGTCGAGCCCGTACACCGTGCCGCGGTGGAAGTAGTGCTTCCACATGCGCAGGGACGCTCCGCCGGCGTGTGGTTCGTGGTAGCCGCCGATTCCGATCTCCAGCACGGTCACCCGCTGGTCGCGGTACTTGCCGAGATGCCGTTCATAGTGGGGGGTGTACCAGTGGCCGCCCCACTTGTCCGAGCCGAAGCGCACGGCCAGCGAGGACAGGTCACCCCGGTAGGGCCCGCACGCCTGGACGACCTGGTACGCGGCCCGGACCGCCTCCTCGCGCTGGACCAGCCACGGGTCGTCGGGCCGGTACTCGACCGGCCCGGGCTCGTCTCTCATGACCACCTCGCGGCTCGCCCCGGCGCGCGGGTCGGGCGGCCCGAACACCTCACGGACCAACGACGCCAGGTCGTCCTTGATCCACACCCAGGGCTCGTCGATGCGTCCCGGGCGCGCGTGGTGACCGTCGCCGCCGACGGTCAGCAGGTGCCCGATCCGCCCTCCGTCCGGTGCGGCCACGTCGAACTGGACGGTGACCGGCGACCCGGGCCCCGGGTACAGGACCGTACGGCCGGCCACCTCGGCGACGGTCGCGGCCACGACAGCTTCCGGGTCCTCGGCCGCGAGCCGGGCAGCGGCGTCCGGAGCGTCCACGATGGACAGGAGGCGCTGGACGAGGCCCGCCGAGCGGTCGGCGACGAGCTGCTCAGACGCTGGCATCGGGCGACCCGACGATCTGCACGGCGGGCAGGGGGAAGATGAGGCGGCATCCGGCCTCGAGCATCGCGGCCTCCCGGGCGACGATCTCCTCCCGGAAGTGCCATGGCAGGACGAGATAGAACTGCGGATGCTGGGCTCTGGAGTCCGCCTCGCTGATGATCTCGATGTTCGTGCCGAGCGTGCGCGCCCCGAACTTGTCCGGGTTGCGTTCGGCCGCATACTTGATGAGCGTGTGATCGATGCCGCAGTATTGCAGCAGGGTGTTGCCCTTGGTGGAGGCACCGTAGACATGGATGGTGCTGCCCTGCGCTCGCAGGCCGCGCAGCAGCGTGGCGAGTTCGTCGCGGTGCGCGCGCACCCGATCCCCGAACTGCTCGTAGGGCGCGTCCTGGTCCAGTCGCAGCTCGCGCTCCCGGCCGGCGATCTCCGGCACGGACCCGTCGGCGCAGCCGGCGCCCTCGCCCGATCGGGTGGCGACGCAGCAGATCGAGCCGCCGTTGACGCCGTTGAGGCTCGCCCTGCGGATCTTCAGGCCGGCCTCGCCGAGGATCCGTTGCAGGGTGCTCAACGAGTAGTACGACAGGTGTTCGTGGCAGATGCTGTCGTACCCGGTGGTCTCCAGCATCGTCGGAAGGTAGGCGACCTCCACCACCCAGACGCCGCCGGGCGCCAGCATCCGCCCGACCGCGCGGGCGAAGGCGACCGGGTCCTCGAGGTCGTAGAACATGGCGATCGACGTGACGATGTCGAAGCTGCCGGCGTACTCCTCCAGCGCGTCGCTGGGGAAGAAGTCCCTGACCAACGTGATCCCGTCCGGCGCGTCGTCCGTCGCGTTCGACGGGTCGATGCCCCAGCGGTCCGCCCCCGATAGGTTCTCCAGCAGGGTGCCGTCGTTGCAGCCGATGTCCAGGACCCGCCGGGGCGACCGGCCGAGCGCGGCGACCGCGGACTCGGCGATCGACGTCAGGTGCGCCCGCATGCTGTCGTTGATGCGCGAGCGGTACCAATAGGTGTCGTACAGCAACCCACCGGGCAGGGTGTGTCGCAGCTGCACGAGCCCGCAGGCGTCGCGGCCGCCTTCCACCGGCTCGGCGCACCGGGTGAGCTCGAGGGGGAACCTGACCGTGGGCGGGTCGCTGACGCCGGGCTTGACGAACGATCCCTGCAGGTACTGGTCCCCGAGATCGAGGATCGTGCGGAGCGTGCCGCCGCAGACGCGGCAGTTCGTCCGCTCGACGAGCGCCGCCCGCGCGTTCTCGCCTTGGGCCGTCGCAAGCTGGCTCACGTACCGATCTCCTTCTCCACAGTGGGGTCCTTCGCGTCGGCCGCCGCGCCGCCGGGTTTGCTGGCAACGAGCAGGATGTCCAGGTAGAACGGGCTGTTCGGGCCCTCGGAACGGCCCAGATCGCCGAATGCGCGGTCGAGGTAGGCGTCCACCGACCGGGGCAGGACACGGTCCACCAGCCACAGCGCCTTCAGCGCGAGCCCGACCGGCCCGCCGCCGGGCCAGCCATGGTCGCGCCCGTACCAGCGCAGCAACAGCAGTAGCGCGCGTGGGCCGCACGTCAGTTTCACTTTCCGCTCGACGGTGAACCCGGCCCGCTCGGCCTGCAGGGCGAGGCCGTCTGCCGTCCAGCGCCACAGATCCTGACCGCCGTGCTCCTCCCACACGCCGTGGGTGGACAGCACCAGCGTGCCGCCGGGCCGCAACAGCCGGAACGCCTCGCGCAGGTAGGCGTTCGCGTCGGCGACGTGCTCGAGGACCTGGGTGGACAGCACTCCGTCGAAGGTGCCGTCGGGAACGGGGCAGCGGCCGTCGCGGTCCAGCGCATGGTCGGCGGGGTAGGACTCCCCGCCGGGAATGTCGGCCGTCTGCAGTGCGGCCCGGCCGAACAATTCCCGGTACGGCGAGGTGCCCGCCCCGTAGTCGAGCCACACGCCGGACGCGTCCCGCAGCGTCTCGGCGAGCGCGTCGCGCAGGTCGAGGAAGTGGGCGTACGCCCAATCCCCGGGGCGCGGGTCGATCCGCTCGCGGAAGCGTTCCGCCATGACCTCGTCGAGGGAAGGTTCCGCCGCGGTGGCCGCCCGCCCGCCGTCGAGCAGCGAGCCCACCGCCGGTAGCCAGCTCAGCAAGCTCACCTTGAGTACTCCTCGTGAAGGCGGATCAGGACGCGAAGGAGATCGCCGGATGGGCGAACTCGATGACGATGGTTCGGCGCCACTGGTCGCTCGGGTTCGGTCCCGACCCGTGTACGAGCCGGACGTCGTGCACGATGACGTCACCCTCCTGGGAAGGCACCGGCACCCGGGGACCCGCGTCGCGCACGGCCTTGACGTCGACCTCGTCGGGCAGCAGGTGGGATCCGGGGACACCCTCCAAGCAGCCGTTCTCCGGCCCGGCGGTGTCGAGGCAGATGCTCAGGTTGCACACGGTGTGCGGCGCGACCTGGAGACGGTCCCGGTGCCACGGCACGCCGGCCGCGCGCCGCGGTTCCTTGAGCACGAGGGCGAAGACCGTGGAGACGACCGGCTCACCGACGAATTCGGCGGCCAGCTTGACGAGCTCCGGGCTGTGCAGCAGTTCGGACTCGGGCCAGTCCTGCTTCTCCAGGTTGTGGATGCGGTACAGCACCGGAGGCTCCCCCTCGACGGGGTACGACCAGTAGTCGTCGGAAACATGGCCGTGGTCCGTGAAGCGGGCGATCAGCGCCGCGGCGCCCGCTTTGAGGCGGCGCACCACGTCCTCGCCGAGTACCGGACCGACCCGAACGATCCCGTCCTTGTGGAAGCGCTCGATCCGCGCGGTAGTGTCCGTCACCACTGAAGTCATGGCTGGGCGTGTCCCCTTCTGCTCGAGGCCGGCGCAAGTCCACGCTGCGCGTTCAGGCGCGTCGTTCTGGGGCTGATCCGGACCTCGTTGACGGCAGAGCCGGCGAAGACATTCAGGTTTTCGGAAACCGCCGACGCTCAGCCACCTGGCGACCCATAGGATTCGACCTTATAGAGTCGCGCGGGATAGCGGACTAGTGGTTTCACCACAGTCGATGGACGAGGTCGAGAATCGGCGGCGAGGTCGCCGATGAGCGCCGCGGCCGTCAGGCGGTCAGATCGGACTCGGAGCGCACCGCCGTCATCAACGATCCGATGTCCAGGATCCGCCGGCCGGCCGACTCGGTGTGACCGCTGAAGATCGCGGAGCGGCCCGACACGTGCTCCAGCCGCACGTGGTGCTCCAGGACGTCGCCGGGCAGCGCTGGGGAACCCACCACCACATCGCGCAGGGTTGCCAGCAGCGGAACACCCGCAGGCGCCCCGCCGCCGAGCGCCCACAGCACCGACACCGCCTGCCCGAACGACTCGACCAGCAGTGCGAGCGGATAGTGCAATCCGCCGGCGTCGATCTCATCGCCCAGATTCGCGTAACACTGCTCGGCCGCGGTCACCGCCTTGACCGCGACCAGGGACCGTGGCGTCGCGGCGACGACCCGGTCCAGCAGCAGCATCGGGTACCGCTGCCGCAGCAGCCCCCGCACCCCGGCATGATCAATCATCGGCCGGCGTCCCGTCGAGCCGGGCCCGCAGGTCAATGGCGAGCCGCCCGTCCCGTTGCCGGCCGAGCGCGCGCACCGCGCCCTCTACGGTGATCGACACCGTGAGAGCGAGCACGTCGCCCGGCCGTAGCGGGCTGAGAAACCGGACCCGCTCGACCGCGGTGATCCGCACACCTGATCCGCAGGCGGCGCCGACCGCCTGCTGCACGGCGTCCAGGACGAGCACGCCGGGCATGATCGGTACTCCCGGATAGTGCCCGGCAAGAATCTCCGCCGCGTCATCCACACGCACGCGCAGGGTCACGTCCACCCGGCCGCTCGTTCGCCGCACGACCGGCGGTTCGGCCAGCGCGTCGAAGGCGGTCGCGTAACGCGTGGGACGCACAGCGGTCAGTCCCGGTCCGGATGGGCCAGCAACCGCTGGGCGAGCGCCTCGACGTACCCGGTGATGCTGATGTCCTTCGCAAGGTAGGGCACGACCTCACGGGTCTGCTCGTACAGCCGCCGAGTGGCGCTGGACAGACCGTCGGCGCCGCGGATGTCGGCCGCCTGGCACGCGCACATCAACTCGAACGCGATCACGTGGGCCACGTTGTTGAGGACTTCACGCGCGCGGCGGGCGGCGACGAACCCGAACGACACGATGTCCTGAAAATCGGCCGTCGTGCTGAGCGACTGAATCGACATCGGCATCGCCATCGCCCGGGTCTCCGCGGTGAGCGACGCGGTCATGAACTGGCCGCCCATGAGGCCCAGCCGCAGCCCCGGCTCCTCACGACACAGGAACGGCGGCAGCCCGTTGCTGTTGCTCTCGTCCAGATAGCGGTCGATGCGACGGTTGGCCAGGTTGATCATCGTGGCCAGCGCGATGACAAGATGGTCCATGGCCATCGCCACGTACTGGCCGTGGAAGTGTCCGTTGTGGAACACCTCGGCCGCGTCCGGCTCGACGACGGGATTGTCGTTGGTGGAGTTGAGCTCGTCGGTGACTGTCCCGGCGATCAGGCGCAGGCTGTCCAGGGCGGGGCCGAGGATCTGCGGGGTGCAGCGGATCGAGTAGGCGTCCTCGATCGGGCGCGACCCGGCTACCGCCTCGTCGCTCATCTCGGCCGAGAGGGTCGCCTCGGTGCCGTGCTCGTCGACGGCCATCCCGGAGTCCTTCAGGGTGTCCCACAGGTACCCGGCGACCTCGAGCTGGCCGACGTGTGGCTTGAGCCGGTGCACCCGCGGGTCGAACGGCTTGGTCATTCCGTGCAGCGCCTCCACCGACAGTGCGGAGACGAGCAGGTAGGTGTCGAAGAGCCGCTGGGCCCGCTGGGCCACGAGGGCGCCGAGGCCTACCATGCCGGAAGTGCCGTTGATGAGGGCCAGGCCCTCCTTGAAGTTGAGGGTCATCGGTTCGAGGCCGGCCCTGGCGAGCGCCTCGGCGCCGCTCATCGTCTCACCGCCATGGCGAGCCTCGCCCTGGCCGATGCACACGAGCGCGATGGCGGCGAGGGGGCCGAGGTCACCGCTCGTGCCGAGCGAGCCCTTCTCCGGCACGCACGGCACCACACCGGAGTTGTACACGGCGATCAAGCGCTCGAGATTCGTCAGCGAAATGGCGGAGTTGCCGCGCGAGAGCGACACGATGCGCGACAGCATGATGGCGCGCACGGTGGTGTCGTCGAGCCGCGCACCGACGTTGGTGGCGACCGCGTTGAGCAGGTTCTCCTGCAGTGGCCGGGCCATGGTCACCGGGACCAGCCAGTCGACGAAGCCACCCATGCTGGTATTGACGCCGTAGATGACCCGGCCCTGATCGACGAAGCCCTCCAGGATTTCGCGGGACGCACGAACACGTGCGCGCACGGCCTCGTCGAGCGCGACCGGGGTCAGCGTCGTCGCCGCCGACTCGATGTCCGATAGCTGGACCCGACGGTCGAGGGTGAGCGTGAGGGTTTGGGTGTTGGTGTCAGTCATGCGTCGCCTCGGTTCGCGTGGTTACGGAGGATCGGTTGACGGATAGGTCCGCTGTCGCGCGCCGTCGTAGCAGCTCCCGGTTCACCTTCCCGTTGGCGGTCAACGGGAGTTCGCTGACGACGTCAATCCTCCGTGGCACCATGTAGGCGGGCAGCTCGCGCGCGCAGAACTCCACCGCCTTGGCCTGGTCGAAATCGGGCCAGGGACGCGTAGGTACGACGTACGCCACGAGCGCGCGGTCACCGGACGGCCGGGCCACCGCGACGACGACCGCCATGTCCACGCCGGGGAGGTTGCCCAGGGTGCCCTCCACCTCGCCCAGCTCGACCCGGTTGCCTCGGACCTGTACCTGAGCATCGGCTCGGCCGCAGAAGTACAGACCACCTTCCGCGTCCCAGCACGCCAGGTCCCCCGAGCGCAGGACGACCTGACCGTGGCGGCTGTCGACCGGGTCCGGCACCAGGACCGCGGCCGTTGCCTCGGGATCGTTCCAGTAGCCGCTGAACAGCGCCGGACTGCGCAGATGGATCTCGCCGACGACGCCCGGGTGGGTGACCACGGTGCCGTCCTCGCCGATGAGCATCACCTCGGCGCCGGTGTGCAGCGCGCCGATCGAGAGCCGATCGGCGTCGACCGGCAGCGGGTTCGGCACGTCGGTGAACGAGCACGCCATCGACTCCGTCGCGCCGTAGCCGTTGACGACCCGCACACCGGGCACGACGGATTGCAGCCGGCGCAGCTCGGGAAGCGGAAACTCTTCGCCGGCGAAAAGCATGCTGCGCAGATCCGTCAGCCCGCCGAGCAGCTCGGGATTGTGACGCAGCACCGGGCGCCAGATCGACGGCACACCGTTGACCTGGCTCACCCGGTTGGCCTTCAGGTGAGCGACGAACCGGCGCGGAGAGGCGAGCAGCTCACGCTGAACCGGCACCAGCGTCGCGCCGCCACCGAGCGCGATGCCGATGTCGAACAGCGCGAAGTCGAAGTGCAGCGGCGAAGTCGACGCGATGCGGTCACCGGACAGCACGCGCCCGTCGCCGAGCACGGCCCGCAGGAACGTCACGACCGACCGGTGGCTCATCACGACGCCCTTCGGCCGGCCACTGGTACCGGAGGTGAAGACGATGTACGCCGTGTCGGTGGCGAGGACCTCACGGCGGCGCCGCACGCGAGCGGCCGGTCGCCGGTCGACCTCCCATTCGTTCCAGCCGAACCGGGCCGTGCCGTCCATCGTCATCACACCGGTGCGATCCGTGCCCGCGTCGCGGACGTAGAGAGCGGGCTCCACGGCGTCGACAATCGCCTGTACCCGGCGATCGGGCACCTCCGCGGTCACCGGCACGAACGGCAGACCCAGCGCCGAACAGGCCAGCAACAACGCGATCGCCGCAGCCGACGTGCGCGACTCGACGACTACCCGGTCACCGACGTCGAGCCCGAGGGCGTCGAGCGCCACGGCGAACCGCTCGACCTGTTCGACGAGTTGCCGATACGAAACGACGGCCGGAGCCTCGCCGATACTGGACTCGGCGATTGCGACCTGATCCGGCACGCTCGTCGCCGGTGCCGTCAACAATCCATGGAGATTGTCCACGCACTCGCGGACACGCGCCATGTATCCCTCCGTACGAGGAGATCCGGGTTGCCGTTTCCGCATGCGCCAAAGGTTTCCGCATGCGCCAAGGGACGATCGACGTCTTTCGCCGTGGACCCGTGGACGTGGTGTCGTCGCGGGTGCCGCGGAGATCCGGCCCCCCGACGATGCCCGGCCCACGCGCCCGGTGTCAACGTGCGCAGGCCGCCGCCGGCCCTGCCCTCAATTCGCCAGCCCGCGTTCAACCGGTGCGAACATTGTTGACCGACTTCGGCGGCTGTTATCGTCACGCCGGCGCCGGAGCCACCTCAGCGGCTAGTTCCGCACTGCCCTTTGTGGCACCGGGTATCCGTGGCTGCGGCGGCCCGTCGACCGGCGTTTCCGGTCCGGTCTCCCTTCGGTCGATCAGGAGCAGAAGATGGCATCGCCCACCCCTCTGTCGTATCTCACCGACGAGCAGAAGCAGGAAATCAAGCAGCTGGTCTGCGAGATCCTCGAGGTGGACGAGAGTGAGGTCAACGAAGAAACGCGGTTCCGCGACGACCTGAGCATGGATTCGCTGATGGCCATCGAAATTGTCGCCGCACTGGAGAAGCGCCTGCAGGTGACGATCGAGCAGAGCGACATCCAGCAGATCGCGAGTCTGTCCGGCATCTACGAGATCATCGAGGCGCGGTCCGCCGGATGAGTGCACCCGGCTCCGCCACGGCGCGCGAAGACGAGGACGCCCGCACGCCAACAGCGACCGCCCCGCGGGTGGTGATCACCGGCATGGGCGTGGTGAGTGCCATCGGCATCGGCCTTGAGCAGTTCGCTGACGGGCTGCGCAGCGGGCGCCGCGCCGTACTGCCGATCACGGCGTTCTCGACGGAGGGCTTCAACCACCACAACGGATGCGAGGTCACCGGCTTCGATCCGGCCCGGTGGATCCGGCGGGTGCCGCTCGTCGAGCTGAGCAAGGCCGCCCGGTTCTCGGTGGCGGCGGCCCGCATGGCGGTGCTGGACGCCGGCCTCGCCGACGAGCAACTGCGACGGCAGCGGGCGCTGGTCGCGGTCGGCACCACGGACGGCGGCTCCGACGACCTCGAGGGACTGGTCGCGGTCGGCCTTGAACAAGGCTTCGGGGCGTTCCCGGCGACCGTCGCCCGCCGATACCCGGCGGCCCAGCTGTCCAACGGCATCGTCGCCGAGTTCGGCCTGACCGACGTCGAGGCGGTCACCGTCCCGACTGCGTGCGCGTCGGGCAACTACGCGATCGGCTACGGCCTCGACGCGCTGCGCTGCGGCGACGTGGACATCGCGCTGGCCGGCGGGGCCGACGCCATGTGCCGTCGCACCTTCGCCGCGTTCTGCCGCCTCGGCACCATCGCGCCCGACGCCTGCCGGCCGTTCGACGTCGACCGCCAGGGCCTGCTCCCCGGCGAGGGCGCCGCGATCCTCGTTCTGGAGACGCTCGAGTCCGCGCTGGCCCGCGGCGCCCGGATCCACGCGGAGATCCTCGGCTACGGCCTCACCTGCGACGCCACCCACCCGACGGCACCGGACCGCGACGGCATCACGCGAACCATCCGGGCCGCGCACCGCGACGCCGGCACGGCGGCGGAACACATCGACTACGTGTCCGCCCACGGCACCGGTACCATGGCCAACGACGTCACCGAGGTGGCGGCGCTGCGCCAGGCGTTCGGCGACGTCCCGCTGCCGCCGGTCGTCGGTCTCAAGTCGATGCTCGGTCACGCCATGGGCGCGGCGAGTGCGATCGCCACGGCCGCGTGCGCGCTGTCGATGACGCACGGCTTCATCCCGCCGACCGTCAACCACGAAAACACAGATCCGGACTGCGCCGTGGACTGCGTGCCCAACCACGCTCGGCCGGCGAATCCCGCCGTCGTGCAGAACAACGGGCTCGCGTTCAACGGCAACAACGCCGTGCTGATCCTCGGCCGATACCCGCGACCGGTAGCCGAGCCGGCCCGATGACGTAAGGAATGCGCCCGACATGCCAGCCCGCACCGCCGCGGTACCCGTCATCTCGAGATGGGCGGCCATCTCGCCGTACGGCGTTGATCCGGCCGCCTTCCGCGACGGCTTGGCCGCCGCCCGCTCCACGATCCGGGCGCTGCCGGCCGAGCTGCGCGGGGACAGCCCGATGGCGGAGGGCGGCTGGGTGCCCGATTTCGACGTGCAGGCGCTGCTGGGCCGCAAGGGTACCCGGTCGTTCGATCGGTTCACCGCCTTCTCGGTGGCCACGATGGGCCTGGTCCTCGCGGATGCCGGGCCGGGCCTCGCCGCCGCCGACCCCGAGGCGCTCGGCATCGTGCTCGGCACCGGGCACGGCAGCGTGAAGACGCAAATGGACTTCACGCGCGAAACGCTGGTGTCCGCGAAGCCCTACCATGTCGACGTCGCCTCCATCCCGGTCTCCGGCTTGAACGCGGCCGCCGGGATGAGCGCCATCCGCCACACCGTGCAGGGCCCGAACGTCACCGTCTCGGGCGGGGCGCTCACCGGACTGCTGGCCCTGAACTATGCGGTGCGGCTCCTGCGCCGGCGCCATGCGGACGCGATAATCGTCGGCGCGGTCGAGGAGTACTCGCCGCACCGCGCGTGGCTCGAGCACCACAGCCGCGCGAACAGCGACCGGCAGGCGCCCGGGCCCCTCGGCGAGGGCTGCGCCGTGCTGCTTGTGGAATCATCCGAAGAGCGGGCCGTCGCTCATGGGCGCCGATCCCTGGCCGGGGTGCTGGCCAGCCGGTTCACCGCGTTCGCGACTCCCGACGAGGCACCGGAGGCGGTGGCGCGCGCGGTCGGCGCCGCCCTCGACGCGGCGGGTGTCGCTCCGCCAATGGTCGACCTGGTCGTGCCGGCGGACTGCGGCGGGACACTCGGTGCGGCCGAGGACTTCGGGTTGCGCAAGGCGCTCGGCGGGCACGCCCCCCGTGAGGTGCGCCTGCGTGCGCTGATCGGCGACACGTCCGCCGCGTCCGCCGCGTTCCAGCTAACTGCCGCGGTCCTAAACGGCGGCGCCGTCCGCCTGGCGCTCGTCACGTCCGTCGACCCCGGCGGGACGGCCGGTGCGACGCTCCTCGCCCGCCCGGATGCCGGGTCTTGACCGGCGGCAGGCCACCCGGCCGGTGACTGCGGCCGTCGCTCGTTGCGCCGCAACATGGTGTCCAACTGAACTGCGCTGGGCACTTGGACGCGCGCCAATGCAATTTGACGTCGATGTATTGCGTCTACGGGCGCGGTCGGGCTTGGTACGGAGGCGTATCAGTCGGTCTCGCGGCTACACTGCGGTTCGTTGTAACCAATGACATGGCGCGCTGTCTCCACCTGTTCCCGCCAACGTTGTAGCGGTATGTGGTGCCAGGCGACCCATTGTAAAAGCGTGGGGAGTACACGTGAAGCTGTCCAGCGAGGCACCGACTGCCGTCACCCGCAACGACGCGCAGCCCACAGGCGATGCGGCGCCGTGGGACGCGCTCGCTGGGCGTGAGCGGCCCGACCCGCTGGATGGCGCACGACTGGCGGCGGGCTGGCAACGACGGGAGACGTTCAGCGCGCGGATACTCGCGCGATGCATCCAGAGCATGGGCGCCTTCACGACGCCGGGGGAGGTGCGGCCCGCCGGCGATCTCGCGACGGTCCTGGCCATCGACCCCGTACACGCTCGGCTGTGGCGAACCCTGCTCGACATCGTCGTGGCGGACGGTCTCCTCGAGCGCGACGGCGACCTCCTGCGAGCAACCGATTCCTTGGCCCGTATAGCGGATGCCGACCTGGACGCCGAGGCTGAGCTGCTGGTCACCGAGCATCCCGAACTGGCGGCCCAGTTGAGGCTGCTACGGACGTGCGTGAACGAATACCCGCGGCTGTTGCGCGGTGAGATCCAGCCGATCGGGGTGATGTTCCCGAGTTCGTCGATGGAGATGGTGGCGAGCACCTACCGGGGCGACCCCTTCTCCGACCGGCTCAACGAGCTGGTCGCGGAGGCCGTAGCCGCGCACGTCGACGCAGACGGCGACCGAACCGCGCTGCGCGTGCTCGAGGTCGGAGCCGGAACGGGTGGAACGACGGCGCACGTGCTCGCTGCCCTGAAACCCTACGGCGACCGTGTGGCCTACACGTACACCGACATCTCTCCGAGCTTCCTGCGCCACGGACGCCGGCAGTTCCAGGCGGATCACCCGGGCATGGAGTTCAAGCGGCTTGACATCGAGAGCGATCCCGGCGGCCAGCGATTCGAGCAGGGCGGTTACGACGCCGTCATCGCGGCCAACGTGCTGCATGCGACGCGTAACCTTCGCGACACCCTTGCGCACGTCGACTACCTGATCGCGGGCGGCGGGCGCATGGTGCTCCTGGAGACCACGTCGTTCCTGCGCTTCCTCACGATGACGTTCGGCCTGTTGGACGGCTGGTGGCGGGCGGAAGACCGCGAGGTGCGGCTGCCCGGTGCGCCGCTTGCGGACGTTGCGACCTGGGAACGCCTTCTCCACGAGATCGGTTTCCGGCCCACCGCCGCGCTGGCTGCCACGGACTTCGGTCGAGACGAGCGGCACGTGCTGATCGGTGAGCGCTCCCGATGACCGCGGGTCCCGGTCTGCTTGGCCGCGCGGTGTCCAACTGAACAGTGCTGGACACTTGGACGCACGTCAATGTGACTTGACGTAGGTGTATTCCGATGGCTCGGATCCAGCCGGGACGACACTACCCGAACGGGCCGCGGCGATCAGTGGGGAAGACGCTAGAGCACCGGGGGAAATCCGCGCTGCCGGGCGGCCTCGTAGAGCATGAGGGTGCCGGCCGACGCGGCGTTGAGGGAGCTCGCGGCGCCGCCGATGGGGATGCTCACGATCTCGTCGCAGATTTCCCGCCACCGGGCGCTCATCCCGCTCGCCTCGTTGCCGACGACGATCAGGACCGGCCCGGTCAGATCGCAGTCGGCGACCGACGTGTCGCCGTTCTCGTCGGTCCCCACAATCCTGATCGGCGGGCCGTCCTGCCGTCGGGCGACCACCCAGTCGAGCGCGTCGCCCGGGGCGGCGGTGCGGACCACCGGCAACCGGAACAGCGAACCGGTGCTGGCCCGCACCGCCTTGGGGTCGTAAATGTCGGCCGCATGACCGGTGACGATTAGTCCCGACGCGCCGAACGCGTCGGCGGAACGAACCAACGTGCCGATGTTGCCCGGGTTCGTGAGCCGGTCGAGTGCCAGGCCGAGGAAGTTGGCGCCCGGCTCTAGGCGCCCCAGGTCGTCGGGCCGGATGGCGCCGACCGCGATCAGCTCGGGCGCGGATTCGCGTTCGCCGAGTTCCTGCAAAAGCTCCGGCTCCACCGCGACCGACGCGACGCCGCTCTCCCGAAGGAGACCGTCCGCCCACGAAGACAGCTTCTGCCCGGCTGGATAGAGCAGGCGGCGCAGCGGCCAACCGTACTCGACGGCAAGGGAGATCGGCCGGACGCCGTGGATCAGGAACTCGCCGAGCCGCTGTCGCTGGCTCCGGTTGGTGAGCAGCGCCTTCCACACCTGAAACCGGTCGTTGCGGCTGTGGACCCGGTCCGGCGTCTCACTACGCCGCGCGGCCCGGGCCGACCCCGGCCCGGCATCGCGCCGGCGATGTGGCACGGACCGGCTGTCTCTGTCCCGCATGGGAGAATACTAGCAATGGTCTTTATGGCACCCGGAAACGCACGACACCTATAACTCGTCGTCCACCTTGGGTGGCCATGCCGACGAGTCGAAAATCCCCATCGAATACGCCTTGGCCACCAGTGCGGGCCGATTTGGCACCCGCATCCTCTGCAGCAACCGGCTGACGTGATATTCGACCCCCTGGCGGCTCAGGTAGAGCTTCTGCGCGATACTTGTCGTCGAGTCCCCCGCCGCAATGCATTCGATAATCCGGCACTCCATCCTGGACAACTTGGTCATTGTCTCCATGCATGCACCTCCACCGTGGTGTATCGGCAATGACGAGCACGGTTGAAATCAACTCAAAATTCCGAGCGATCGGCGTCGGCGACCACGCGTAGTCCGGTGGCGTGCGCGGTCAACTGCACATGGGACGGACGATCGTTGCGGCCGCGGTGTCGGCGGCGACCGCCGCTGCGGAATCCGGTCACCGCCGCGGGCGGGCTCGACACCGCCCCGCGGGAACACCTGCGTCTGGCATGGCTTTCTCCCCGTCGTGTAACCAACCTAGTGGGAACACTAGGCCCGCTGCCACGTCGCGGGAACCGATGGAGTTGTATCAATCGGCTGTGACACATGCCACGCGCGATGCGACCCCCGTGGCCGGCGGATGGTTGGCGCCGATCGGAAACGCCGGAATGGAAGAATGGCGCGGCAATCTTGGGAGTGCGCCATATATCAGACCAACTCGATCCGTGCAAACGGGAACACCATGAGGCATCGAGAACGACCGTTGCGTTGTGGCTCCCGATCTTTTAGCTTGGCTGTACGCGCGGTCTGATCAGCGGGCGCCGGGATGGCGCGGGCTGCGGGATGTGAGGGACCGGCATGGGAACGATCGTGGTCTGCGGTGGCGGCGTGATCGGGCTCGCGTCGGCGATCATGCTTGCGTGGGACGGCCACCAGGTCACGGTCCTGGAGGCCGACCCCGCGAGCGTTCCGCCGACGCCCGGCGAGGCATGGCGCTCCTGGCCGCGCACGGGCGTCGCCCAGTTCCGCCAGCCGCACGGCCTGATGCCGCGATTCCGGCAGGTCTGCGACCAGGAGCTGCCTGAGATGACCGACCGGCTGCTGGCGGCGGGCTGTGTGTGGCGGGATCCGCTGTAGGCATTGCCGCCAAGCGTCTCCGACCGGGAGCCACGCCCGGGCGACGCGGGGCTGCGGTTCGTGACCGGCCGCCGCCCGGTGGTCGAATACGTGGTAGCCGGGATCGCGGCCGAGCAGCCGGGGATAGTGATCCGCCGGGGTGTGCGCGTGACCGAGCTGATCGCCGGGCTGCCGGCGATTCCGGGCGTTCCGCATGTCACGGGAGTGCGCACCTCCGGCGGGGACGAGCTGCGTGCCGACCCCTCGGTGGGGCGGGGCGTCACCACCGGGATGGTGCACGCCCAGTTGCTGCGGCACACGGTCCGGGACTATCTGGATGACCGGGCGGGCTTCGCGCGGGCATGGCACAAGCACACCGAGGAACTTGTCGCTCCGTACTACTGGAGCCAGATCGGCGCCGACCGGGCCCGCCTGGCGGAGATGACGGCGCTGCGGGAGGGCCGTCAGTGGTCCGCACCCGAGTCGGACATGGGTCGCCTGGCCAACTCCGCGCTCCACGACGCCGATGCCTTCCGCGCCCTCCTGGAGATCGCCTTTTGCCTGGCGCTGCCGCGGGAAGTACTCGAGCGGCCCGGCATCAAAGACACGATTGAGCGGCAGGGTCACGGGGCCCCATTGCCCACCCTTGGCCCGGACCGGAAGCAGCTCCTCCGGCTCTTGTCCGCGTAGGGTTCGGTAGGGTCAGCGGCCGGTGAAGTTCGTGGGCCGCAGCAGCGCGACGGCGCGGGTGCCCACGCGGAATGACTCGACGGGCCGGCAGACCCCGCCCAGCGGTACTTTGCGGCCACGCGCGGAGACGGCGAGCACCGCGCCGGAGGTGAGGACCGACGCGACGGTGGTGAGCATCTCCGGCACGCCGGCGTCGCCGGCGCTCCCGCTCCAGGTCGTCTGTTCACCGTAGGGCACGTCCGCGATCACGATGTCCGGGGCGGCGCCGTCGACCACCGCCTCGAGCCCGGCCCGGTCGAAGACGTCAGCCCGCCGGACGATCGCCGTCAGCGGTCCGCCCTGGGCCGCCAGCGCCGTCCCGAGCCTGCGCGCCGCCGCGGCGGCCTCCAGGTAGGACGGTTTGCCGAACCGCTCGGCCTGCTCCTCGAGCGCTCTCGCCCGGTCGTCGAGCGCGGCCGGGTCGAGCAGGCCGAGGTTCTCCCGGGCCAGCTGCAGCGCGGCCGGGTCGATGTCGCTGGCCACCAGCGACGCGATCGCCCCACGGTGCAGCAGCCCCAGCACCGACAGCAGATAGCCGCCGCCGCAGCAGGGGTCCCAGACCACCGCGGGGTCGTCGCCGCCGCGCAACACCATGGCGCGCGAGAAGATCTCCGAGGCGAGCCGCACCGGGAAGGCGGGGAAGCCGGGCGCCGAATGCAACACGGATCCGCTTGCCAGATCGGTGTAGTCGCTCTTGACGACGACGTGGCGGTAGCTCACCCCGGCCCCCTTCCGGCCCTCGGTCCCGGAGACCGAGCATAGGTGTACTATCTGCCGAGCCCAAGCCGGACGGACCGCTCCAACGGGGTGTATCGGCCGTCCGCGCGATCCAGCTCCAGCTCGGCCACCGGCTCCAGGTTTGGTTGCGCCATGAACTTTGGCTTGCTGCCCACGTTGGCGACGGGGGTGTGTACCAGGAACGGGTGGCAAAGGTAGACGTCGCCCGCGTTCCCGGTAGCCGACGCGAGCGGCCGGTCCACACCCACGTCGTCGGTGTGCAGATACCTTCCCTCACGTCCGGCGGGCTCCAGCAGCGGCGGTACGTCGAGGTGCGATCCGACCCTGATCAGGGTAGGTGCATCCGCCTCGCCGGTGTCGGAGTAGAGGAAGAGCATGAGCAGGGCCCGACCCTTCGACCAGACGTTGTAGCGGAACGTCTCCTCGTAGTTCGGCGGGATGACGGCCATCTCACCCTGCCACTCCTTGTACGTCTCCACGCCGATGTCGACGGCGAGGAAGCCGGCGTCGATGTGCCAGCCGAAGTCCTCGGCGTCCTCGGGCTTCTTGTCCTTGGTGGGGAACCGGATGGGGAAGGTGCCCATGGTGGTCGGCTGTTTCCACCGCCCCGGCCCCACGAGCTGGTCGTAGGCCGAGTACAATCGGGGCGTGTTCGCGCTGCGGACGAACGGCTCCTCGTCGCAGAAGCCGAGCCGGATCACTTCCTTCGTCCACGTGGTGGGGTCGTCCGGATCCATGTCGAGTTGCTTCCACAGCGACGCCCGTACCTGGTCGGCCAGCTCGCGGGGGAAGGCGCCCTCGATCCGGACGAACCCGTCCCGGACGAAGTCCTCGATCTGTTCCTCGGTCAGCGTTTGGGGGGCCATCGTGCTCCTCATCTGGCAATCGATGTCACGCCGGACGTCCCGGAACGCCCGCGGGGTTCGCGGTCAGGCCGTGGGCGTGCGGCGCAGCGTCAGGTAGACGACGCCACCCTCGTCCTCCAGGCTCTCCGGCAGCGGCTCGAGGCCCGCCTCGCGGGCCAGCGCCGCCACGGTGACCCGGTGGTGCCAGCTGACCATTCCCTTGGCCTCGACGGCCTGCGCCTGCCGGTATCGCGCGAGGTCGCCCCGGAAGAAGGGCCACGTGACCTCGCCGAGCTCCAGAAAGTTCATGACGAACCGGCCGCCGGGACGCAGCACCCGGGAAAGCTCCCGGAAGTACTGGAAGATTTCGTAGGCGTCCAGGTGGATGAATACGTTCAGGGAGTAGCCTGCGTCGAACGACGCGGACGGCAGCGTCTCAAGATAGTCGTCGTCGATGAGGTGGTACGTGACGTTCGCGTGGTCCGAGCACGTCTCCCGCGCCTTGTCCAGAAACGACTTGCTCACGTCGGCGCAGCAGATCATGCGGATTCGGGAGGCCAGCGCCGCCGCCATCACACCTTCGCCGCTGCCGACCTCGAGCACCTCGCTGTCGGCGTTCAGGGCCAGGCGATCGGCGACCCAGTCGACCCGGCGCTGCCGGTCGGAAAGGTACACGGGGCGCGGCAGGAACCCCGCCAGACGCAGTTGCATGCCCTCCGCGGTGTCCCATTCCCACGCCTGATAACGTTCCCGAGTCATCGCCCGCCCTAAGATCGTTCGAGATTCACGAATAGCGACCTTAACAATTTCCGGTAAGCCTGTGACTAGGGATCTCACTACTGTGATTCACCAGGCGGTCGCGTTACCCGGACGCCGGTCCAGAGAGTTTCGTGACATCCTATCTTTTGCCGAGGCCGGTACCACTAACGTTTTCCCTAGGCATTGGTGCACTATGCTCAGCCCAGTGACAGGAGCGGGAAGCCCATCCGACCATCCGATGGTGGTGGCCGTCTGTGCCTATCGGGTGGAGAACGTCGAGAAGAACTTCCGGCACAACATCTCCCAGCTAAGAGACGACGAATACGTCGTGCTGCTCGATCGGCCGCACAGTGCGCAGGCCGAGGCGGTCGCGGAGAAGGTCCGGGCCGAGGGCGGCAGCATGCGTGTCCTGGGCGCCAACAATGGCCTCTCCGCGTCGCGCAACACCATCCTCAGGGAACGGCCGCACCACCACATCCTCTTCATCGACGATGACGTGCGTCTCGACGCCACCGCGGTGGACGAGGTCCGCGCCGCATTCAGGGCGGGTGCCCACGTCACCGGCACTCGCCTGGTCAGGCCGTCGACACTGCGCAAGCTCCCGTTCTTCGTCACGTCGGGGCAGTTCCACCTCATCGGCTGGCACCGGCCCCAGGGCGAGATCAAGATTTGGGGTGCCTGCATGGGCGTGGACTCGGCCTTCGCGGCCGCCCACGGGTTGGACTTCGACCTGGCCCTCAGCCGTACCGGTGGCGGCCTGCTGTCCGGCGAGGACACCTCGTTCATCGGGCTGATGAAACAGTACGGCGCCCGCGAACGGCTGCTCGGGCACGTCGCGGTCGTCCACGACGTGGACCCGCACCGCCTGCGGCTGCGGTACCTGCTTCGCCGGGCCTACTGGCAGGGCCGCTCCGAGGTCCGTCGGAAATCCACCGTGCCCGGCTTCCGCAAGGAGCTGGACCGCCATCGCAACGCCCCCGAGGCGCGGTGGCGTTCCCTTCTCCTGACGGTCGTCTACGGCGGAGCGACCCTCCTGGGTATCGCCCGCGAACACTGACGGGCGCCGCTCCGGACGCGGTCCCTACCGGCCGTCGCCGCGGCAGCCCAGAAACCCCAGCAGGTCATCGAGCACCCGGCGGTAGCTGTACCGCTCGCGGACCCGTTCCATGATCTCGGCGACCACGCGGGCGTACGTCCGGCGGTTCGTGGCGATCCGGCCGAGCGTCGTGGCGGGGTCCTTGCCCAGCATCAACTTCTCGCAGCCGTCGCCATAGAGTTCCGCCATGAACTCGGCGGCCGGTGGCAGCACGGGCACGCTGCCCGAGGCGAGCGTCTCGAACATCCGGGGCGTCAGCAGTCCGGTCCCCGCGACCAGCGGGCGGACCAGGACCGGGGAGACCAGGGACCGTCCCATCTCCGCGACGACGCGGCCGAAGGCCACCGCCGGAGCGACCTCCACGCCGCGTTCCCGGAGCCAGCCGGGCTCGTTGGCGCTGGCCCTCTCGTGCCCGACGCAGACCTCGCCGTCCCACCAGCGGCCGCACACCCGGATCCGGCTGAGCGCCGGCTCGGCGGCCAGCGCCGCCTCGACGACCTCGGTGAGTGGATCCCAGCGCCACCAGTTGCTGCCGATGTACTGCAGGTCGTAGTCGGTGTCCCCGTGCAGCGGTGGCCGGCGCACCGTGGCGGGCATCCCCATGCAGGGGAAGAACGCGGCGCCCGGCGGCAGCCGCCCGCCGAGCTTGGGCAGTAGCACCAGGTCGCTGAGCTCCCGGTACAACTCGCGCCAGGCCGTCACCGGTCCGGGGCCGACCTCGGTCGCCGCGTCCGGGTCGTAATGTCCATCGAAGTCGATCACGACCCGGCGGGCGCGGGGAATGCTCGAGACCAGTTCGCGCTGCTCGTCGGAGAGGAACTGCCGGGCCTCGAACATCACGACCAGGTGGGTCGCCCAGCCGAGGTCCTCCACCACGGGCAGGTGCTTCGGCACCTCGGCGTCCATCCGCGACACCGGGGCCGCCACCGCGATCTCGCAGCCCACGCCGGGGGCCGCCGCCACGTAGTTGGCGACGGTCTCGCTGAACCCCGCGTTCCAGCGAAGGTTTCCCGCGATGGCGATGCGCGGACGGCTCACCGAGCCCGCGCCCCGGCGAGCCGCCGGTGTTCGGCCCTGCGGCTGCGGATCGTCGGTAGTCTCCGGGCGATCCACACGAGCGCCTGCGCGGTCTCGCGGCGTCCGATCGCCGGGGCCGTGTCACCGCTGACGCTGTGTCCTCGCAGGTCGTCGACCAGCCAACGGGACACCAGCCGGGCGGTCTTCAACGGCGACCACTCCACGTCCGTCAGCAGGTAGTAGTAGCGGTTGCGTCGCATGTTGACGCGCGTGTACTCGCTCGCCGCCGTGCCGCCCCCGCCGTAGTGCTGTACGCCGAGGTCCAGCAGGAGCGCCACCCGCCACCCGGCCCACCGGACCCGGCGGCAAAGGTCCGTCTCCTCGTAGTAGGTGTGGAACACCGGGTCGAGCAGCCCGATCTTCGCGAACACCTCGGCCCGCACGAAGAACGCCGCCCCTTGGACGTAGGCGGGCTCGAACGTTCGCGGGGCCCGGCCGGTCATCGGGCCCGCCGGTGACGGGTGAACGATCCCGTCACCGGCGAAAGCGTGCTGCTCGCCCAGCCACAGTGCGGTCTGCGACCAGTCGTTGAAGTCGGCCAGTTCGTCGCTGTCGGGGTTGTAGCGGTACTGCATCGGACCGATGACCCCGTAGTCGGGCCAGCGTTCGGCGAACTCCACCAGCCCACGGACGAGGCCCGGCGGGGTGAAGGTGTCGGGATTGATCAGGAAGACGTAGTCCGCGCCACCGTCCAGCGCCTTCCGGATCCCCACGTTGTTGGCCCCGGTGAAGCCGAGGTTGCGTTCGTTGCGCGTGATGCACACGGACGGATAGGCGGCGGCGACATGATCGGCGCTGCCGTCGGCGGACGCGTTGTCGACGTAGTGGCACTCCAGCTCGAACCCGGTCGTGTCGGACTTCGTCAACGAGCCGAGGCACCGGTCCAGCCACTTCAGCTCGTTGGTCCCGACCGTGACGGTGGCGACCTTCGGCGGGCCGCCGTCCGGGGCGCCGTCGCTCACTTGCACACCGCCCGGACGGCCTCCTCGAGCTGCTGCTCGCTCGGAAGCAACGCAATGTCGAGCTCGACCGCGTAGGGGATGACCGCCCCGTCGGGCCTCGAGATCCGCACGGGCGGCGAGACCAGCGCGAACTCCTGCGCGGCCGTCGCGACGACCTCCGCGCCGAAGCCGCACATCCGGTTGGAGTCGTCGACGACCACCAGCCGTCCCGTCTTGTGGACCGACTCGCGCAGCGTTACCCAGTCGAGCGGGTAGAGCGTCCTGGGATCGACCACCTCGATCGAGATGTCCCCGGCCAATCTTTCCGCGACGGCGAGCGCCTGCTGCACCAGATGCCCGGTCGCCACCACCGTGACATCGGTTCCTTCCCGGTGGACACGGGCCCGGCCAAGCGGTACCGCGGGAAGCTCGCCCGGAACCTCCTCGGTCACACCCATCAGGTAGGCGGGAAAGAACAACACCACCGGGTCGGGGTCTCTGATGGCCGACAGCATCACTCCGTAGGCGTCGGCCGGCGTGGCGGGGACCACGGTCTTGACGCCCACATGCGCGAAAAGGCTATAGGGGTGGTCGGAGTGCTGGCCGGCCATGCCGTACCGCGAACCGGAGCTCGGGACCAGATAGGTGACGGGCACGTTCACCTGCCCGCCGGTCATGAGCGAGAACTTGTGCGCCTGGTTGGCGATCTGTTCGAGGACCAGATAGAGCAGCGACGGGATCTGGAACTCCACCACGGGGCGCTGGCCGGTCATCGCCGCGCCCGTCGCGAAACTGGTGAACGCCTGCTCCGAAAGTGGGGTGTCCAGCACCCGATCGGAGCCGAAGGCGTCGAAGAGCCCTTTGGTCAGCCCGGTCACGCCGACGCGCACGTCCTCGCCCAGGACGCTGACCGCCGGGTCTCGCGCCATCTCGTCATGGAGCGCCCGGTTGATAGCCGCCAGATAGCCCACGACCGCCATAGATCCACTCCCGATCGCTCGGATACCGCCGGGAGGACACTATCCAAACGAGCGGGCGGCAGTCAGTGGGAAAAACGTTAGACAAGACTCGACCGCACCGGCTGGATTTGGACGGGTCGGGCGTTCATTCGGCGCTGTTGCGTTGAGAGATCGATGATGCGGAAGTCGTCCTCGTGGCCCGTAGTCAGATCGCCCGGGCGAGTTCGGCAAACGCAGCGGCGACCCGCAGCGCGGGCGGAGCGTCGACGGCGGGTTCGTAGTGGCCGCGGCGGAGGTTCTGCATGAAGGCGTGTCCGGCGATGATGACCTGTGCTGTCTGCTCGGTTCGTAGCCCGCGCATCGGTCTCAGCCGGTGCTTCAGTCGGCTGTAATTGTAGCCCCGACGCATTGCTGCGCCGGGGCCGGGTAGCGATGGCGCATTGCTGCGCCGCCGCCCCCTCAGGACCGTGCATGCGACTTTCACCGCACACGGCCCAGGCAAGCCCCACGTGGGCTGGCAGGTGGTGCAGAAGGACGCCAGGTTCGTGCCGTTTCGGCCTCGTAACGTCGGCGGCAGTGGGTGTGCACGAGATGGTGGTGTTGATCGTCGCGGCCGCCGCCGTGCGGGGTCAGCGCCTGTCGGCGCAGGGCCTTGCGGGTGGCGGTGAACCATTGCTCCCATTCGTCTGGGGATTGTGGTTCGTGGTCGGCGTGCAGTAGGTCGACGCCGGCCTGGTGCAGAATCTTCCAGACCGTGCTGGCCGCGATCCGGTAGCCCAAACGAGCCAGCTCACCCTGCACGCGGCGGTGACCCCAAGTCGGATTCTCCGCGGCCAGCCGCAGCACCAGCGCACGGAGCTCCCGGTCGATGGGTGGCCGGCCGGGCCGTGCGTGCGGATACGTCCAGTGCCGGGCGATCAGTTGCCGGTGCCAGCGCAGCAGCGTGGCTGGGGTGACGAAGAACGCCGACCATTGTGAACGGGGCAGCAGCCGTGACAACGCCGCCAGCACCACCCGATCGGCTGGTTGCAGGTCGGGGCGGTGCACCTGCCGGCGCAGCACCGCCACCTGATGCCGTAACACGAGCAGTTCGACGTCTTTCGCGCCGCCGTCTCGGGCGAGCTGGGTCAGCATCTGCAAGATCCGGCGCAGGAGCAGATACACCAGCGAAGCGGTCATGCCTCCATGGTGGCGCTTACGGCCGGGCGACCTCGCGCCGAAACGGCACGTCACAGCCCCGAACCGAATTTACGAGTCCCACAGGACTCCGCCCGCCGGAGTTGACCGTCGGTCTGCCCGCAGCCCTGGCCGCGGTGCCCGATCCGCGCGCCCGCCGGGGCATCCGCCATCACCTGACCGTGGTGCTCACGGCGGCTGTCTGCGCGGTCGTGGCCGGCTACCGCTCCTACACCGCGATCGCCGAATGGGTCGCCGACCTGCCCGCCGACACCGCGGTACTGCTGGGCATCGACGCGGACCGTCGGCCATCCGAAGCGATGATCCGCAGACTGCTCCAAGCCATCGACCCGGATCTGCTCACTGCGGCGATCGGAATCTGGCTCGCCGCAAGGATCCCCGCACTAGCACCCGGGTCCAGACGAGCGATCGCCGTGGACGGCAAGACCCTGCGCGGCTCTCGCACCCGCGACAGCGCCGCCCGGCACGTCCTCGCAGCCGCCGATCAGCGCACCGGCATCGTCCTGGCCAGCACCGACGTCGACACCAAGACCAACGAGATCACCCGCTTCACCACCCTGCTGGATCAGATCGGTGACCTGCATGGCACCGTCGTGACCGCCGACGCGCTGCACTGTCAACGCGACCACGTCGCCTACCTCGCCGGGCGCGGCGCGCACTGGGTCCTGACCGTCAAGGGCAACCAGTGCGCCACGAGGCGCTCTGACACATCCCCGCTTCAGGCGGGACAGACTCGGTCGCCCGTGCCAGCATAAACCGTCCCACGCGCCGATGTAGAGGTGCGGGTGTTCACCGCGCCAGGTCAGCCGTGTGGTGCGGGACGACGAGGTCTGCGGCAGGTCGAAGTGGGCTTCCCTCGCTGACAGCGAGCAGCTTCACGCAACCACTCGGCGGCCAAGCCATCGGGGAGGTTGCGGGTTGCACGATCTGGTTGGGGGATGCGACGATCACGTGGTCAGCCCTTTGGCGAGAGGAGGTGCGGTTGAGATGTTCACCGATGAGTCCACCGCGCCCCATCGCCGGCACCGCTGACCTGCTGTGACTTGGGGCGCATTCATCCACTTTGGAGAGTGTGATGGTCACAAGCATTCACAACATCACCTTCGATACGACTGGTGATCCATACAAGCTGGCACAGTTCTGGTCGATGGTAGTTGGCCGCCCGATGCGCGTCGAGGACGAGCCTGGCGACCCCGAGGTGTCGCTGATCGCCGAGGGGCAGCCAACGATGCTGTTCATCCGAGTGCCTGAGGGCAAGGTGGTGAAGAACCGCGTACACCTCGATCTGCAACCTCAGGATCGCACCCGAGATGAAGAGGTCGACCGGTTGATCGGGGTCGGCGCGAAGCTCTTCGAGGACCACCGCCGGCCGGACGGCACCGGCTGGGTCACGCTCGCGGACCCGGAAGGCAACGAGTTCTGCGTGGAACGCAGCGTCGCCGAACGAGCCGCCACGTAGCACCATTTGGGGGCGGTCCACGCCGGACCGCCCCCATACCTGGGAAGTTGCCGCACCTGGCCCCTCCTGGCATCACAACTTTGCCGGGGCGTGTGTCACGAACATCGAAGGGAGTCTGATGAGGTAGGCAGGACTTTCGGCTGATGATGCTGTTCAGGAGACGAAGGATTGTGGCCCTTCGGAATCGTTCTGCGTGGGGATGATTTCAAACCGCCTCGTGCTGCGTTGGCTGAAGACCAGGGCGTTGCGTAGTCGATTGACAGGTGTTTGACCTGGGCGGATGTAGGCGTCCGCAGCCGGGTTGGGGTGATGCGGGACGGGTGCGATCCATCGGTGATCATGGAGTTGCTGAGACAACATGACACCGACGAAGGACCGCACCCGCTGATGCCATCATCGCTGATCGACGTGATCCGCCAGCACGCACCCACCTCCACCAGCCGCACGATGGCGCCTCGCGTCGAGGAGCCGTACGGCCTGCTGGCGGCCCTGGCCCGAGTGCCCGACCCCCGCGACCGGCGCGGGCTCCGCTACCCCCTGGCCAGCCTGCTCGCGGTGGCCGTGCGCGCGGTCCTGGCCGGCGCGGCCACGTTCGCCGCGATCACCGACTGGGCCGACGACCTCGACCCGGCCGCCAGCCACCGGCTCGGGTTCACCGGCCGGGTCCCGGCGCTGAGCACACTGTGAGCTCCGTTCCGCTCATCAAATTCGATTCTAAACCCAGTCTTGCCGTCAGCCGTCTGCATACCAATGGGTTGTCCGGCGATAGTACCGAACTTTCCGTAGGTTGTCCTTTCGGCTACAAATCCGCGTTCGTCAAGCCATGCCAAAGCCTTGTTGCGCGCCTGGTTGTAATCGTCGCCACCTTGATTGTGCACCAGTACAGGCGTGTCACCGGCGAGCACATAGTACGTGTGGATGTTGCTGACGGTGAGGTCGCGCATGGTCTTAGCGCCGATGTAGCTGTGGACCCTGAGCACGACCAGTGTGTGGTGGTCCGCAGTGCGAAGTTGATCGCCAGGGGTCAAATGATGTTCAACCGCGAAGCGGGCCTGTGATCTGCCTTACGTGTGGGGCCGTGTGCGCCCGGCCGCGGGCGGAGCCGGCTGCCGTGGTGACTCGTACGCGTGTCCGGTCCACGTAAGAGTGACGTTCGGCCTGGGCGCCGAGCTGCGGTCCGCCATGTAGATGTGGACGACTCGATCGCGCGACGTCCAGATCTAATTGGCGGATTCGGTCGATCTTGTTTGGGTGGTTGACTGATGGGCGGATCTTGGATTGGGCGCTGGGACGACCTGCTACCGAAGGACGAGAAGGTCGAGTGCATCGATGATCGGGCCGGATTCGTTTTGAGCGGCGTGGTGGAGTCGAGTCAGACCGGTGGCGTATTCGTCGTCGGTGATCAGTTGTAGGGGCGTATGCGCTTCCCGGCGGATGTTGGCCGCGACCTCACGAAGCGACGGCGCGGTCGTCTGCGGGACCTGTTCGAACGAGACCGTGGTGAAGCCGGCGGTGGCGAAGGCAGCTTCGACGTCGTCCACGCTGGGGTAGGTGTTCAGCACGCGGATGGCCTCGGGGAAGAACCGGAACAGCGTGATCCCGTGGTGGCGGCCGGCGAAGGCGGAGCGGATCAGTACCGGGCCGCCGGGGCGCAGCACGCGGCGCAGTTCCCACGCGGCGGCGGTGAGGTCCGGCACGTGGTGGATGACGGTGGACAGCCAGGCCGCGTCGACGCTGGTGCCGGCCAACGGGATGTTCGCGGCGTCTCCGGCGAGGACCTGCGGGTGCAGGCAGCGTGCTCGCATGGCCTCGGACGGCTCGACGGCGATGACGTCGATGTTGTCGTACCAGTCGGTGAAGGCCCTTGCCCACATGCCGGTGCCCGCGCCGAGGTCGAGCAGTCGGGTGCCGGGCCGAGGATCGAGGTGCCGGGTTACCGCGTCGCGCCATGCGGCAAGTCCCTGGTCGGGGATGTGGCGGGTGGCTTCGAACGCTGCCGCGTCGTGATTGTTGTAGGCGATGCGAGGCATGTCATTGACCCAACCGCTTTCTCGCCGGTTGCGGCAAGGATGAATGCTGTGGCTCACATACGGCAGTTCGCCTGGCCGGATTACGACGGCGTCATCGAGGTGTGGAAGTCGGCGGGCCGCGACGTCCTGCCCCGCGCGGAGCTTGCTGCCAAGCTGGTGCGTGATCCGCAACTGTTCCTGGTGGCCGAGCGCGACGCCACCTTGGCGGGGGTGGTACTTGGCACCTTCGACGGTCGGCGGGGTTGGATCCTGCGGCTGGCGGTCGATCCGGCGCATCGTCGACGTGGCATCGCCAGTCGCCTGGTCCGCGAGTTGGAGACCCGTTTCGCGACCCTGGGGTGTCCGAGGGTGAACCTGTTGGTCATGCCGGACAACGTGGAGGCGCTGAGGTTCTGGCAGGCGCTGGGATACCTGCCGCTTCCTGACGTGCTGTGTTCGAAGCCGATCAGCGCGTCGATCGCGCCGTCGTGCGGATGCGGTCAGCGGTTGTGACGAACCGCGCAGCCTGGCGGGCCACCGACGCGGACAAGTGGCTCTAGGGTCGTGGCATGAGTGCCGAGCAGGACATGCGGGCATAGCTGCGGCAGCGCGGAGCCGAAACGATCGATCATCCGGGCGGCACCCTCTACGCCCACTTGTCGCGCGTCCATGACCGTCTCGGCAGGCTGCTGAACACGCGGATCGTGGCTACGTACACCTATGAAGCGTGCCGGGCCTGGAGCTCAAGGGTCTTGGGCCTTCGTCTTGCGTCGCGGCGGTGCTGTTAGAACAAGCAGCCGGGAGCTGGCAGGTTTCGCGCCGTGGACTGACCGGAGAGGATGTGTGCGTGGATCCCGCAGCGCTGTACTGGGCATCACGCCGGTATCTGACGACGCGATACGAGGAACTCCAGAGGGAGTATGGCCGGCTGCCCAATGATGGCCGCCAGGTCGATGGGTACCACTACACCACGGAATCGAAGCGGATCTTCCCCCGCTACAACGTCGTGGACGCCATGCTCATGGAGGTTGAGCGACTCGGTCCGGACCGGCTTCCCAGCGTTGACGTAGTGGCCAGCATGATGCTCACGGCTGCCGAGAGTGCGAACTCTCCGTTCACCGAGCCCCCGTACGACGGGGTCGAAGCACAGGCCATGGCCGATGAGCGCCGGCTGTTCGCTGCAAACGTGCAGCATTGGAGGGCGCAGGCCAATTTCCGCACCGACCCAGTCCCGTATCGGCGTGTGCTGACGCCCGGGAGCCATTGGCCTGGCGGACGTCGCTGCAGCAGCGATGGGGTGTGCAAAACGGCTGCTGGCACCCGTTGCTGACCAGTTCGGTTCTGCGGGACGTGCTGGTGCTGACCGGGGAGTCGATGTGGGAGGACGACGCCGTTGACCACGTCCGCCGAGTGCTGCAAGAGCTGCACCGCCCGCGTGTAGTCGAGTTGCGCGAGTATGGGGCCAACTACCTGCTGGATGTCGAGATCTTCGCCCCGCGATACACCGGGCCGGAAGGGCTCTGGACCGACGAGCATCACGACTGGATCGCCTACGCATCCCACGAGGGAACCGTGGCATTCGGCGGCGTACTCTCCGCCGGGCTCGTGGCAACCTGGCCTGAGGTCGACAGTTGGCGATGGCCCGGATGGCAGGCGCTCGGACACGGGTGAACCAGGTCTTCCGAAATGAAGCCGCGCGGCGAACTCATCTCGGCAGATCGCTACGCCGAGCAGCGGCCGGGCCATCACGCTGTGTAGAGCGCACATCGCGGCTACTTGTTTTATTTGATCTACGACCTCAGCCCGGCCAGGCTGGGTCGAGGTGGCCGGTGGGTTGCTCTCACTTGCGGCTGTCCACGGCTCATGGGTGTGACTCTCATCTGGCGTGCGCCCGCCGGTCACCGCGGCAGGGAGTGGCTCAAGAGGGGATTGCCCAGCTCAAAGTAGCGTTGCCCTCCTCTCCAATCGTCCACAGTGTACGAGCGAGGAGATGTAGCGGATGGGTCGTGTGGTGATCGGGATGGACCCGCACAAGCGGTCGGCCACGATCGAGGTCATCGATGCACGCGAACGAGTACTCACCCAGGGCCGGTACGGCACGGATACCGACGGCTACCAAACGATGCTGGCGGCCGGCCGGCGGTTCCCGGATCGAGTGTGGGCGGTGGAGGGCTGCGCCGGGACCGGCCGGCACATCGCTCAACGCCTGCTCGCCGACGGGGAAACCGTCCTGGACGTGCCGGCAAAGCTGTCCGCGCGGGTGCGGGTCTTCAACACCGGGCAAGGTCGCAAGACCGACCCGGTCGACGCACACAGCGTGGCCGTAGCCGGGCTGCGCAGCCCAGGGCTGCGCCAGATTCAGATCGACGACGCGACGGTCGCGATGCGGCTGCTGGTGGATCGCCGCGCTGAACTGGGCCGTGCTCGCACCGAGGTCGTCAACCGCATCCACCAAATGCTGCTCGAGATCCTTCCCGGCGGGGCGAAGAAGTTCCTCACCCGCGGCCAGGCCAGCTACCTGCTGCGCACCGCGTCGGCGCCGGCGGGCATCGTGGCCCAGACCCGCTACCAGCTGGCCAGGGAACTCATCGACGAGCTCACCGTCATCGACGCCAAGATCCGGGCAGCGGACAAGCAGCTGTGCCAGCTCGTCACCGCCAACGGCAGCTCGCTGACCGACCTCAACGGGATCGGCCCGTCCGGCGCAGCCCGGCTCATCGGTGATATCGGTGATATCGGCCGGTTTCGTACCGCCGCGCAATTCGCGTCCTGGAACGGCACCGCCCCGATCGAGGCATCCTCCGGCGACCAGAACCGTCATCGAGTGCGCGGGCATGCCGCTGACAAGGAGTGGCGGGCCGGCAGCGGCCGTCACTGTCCGTACGCCTATCCGGCGGCGCGCTCCGTAGACCGCACCGGCGGTGTCATGGCAGTAGCGTGCAGCAGGTCGAGGGTGCTGCGACGTCCACCGAGGTTGGCCCACTCCACCGCCGTGCGCCCGCGTCCTTGGTCTTCTCGCAGGTTCGGATCAGCGCCGCCGGCCAGCAGTTCCCGTACCGTGGCGTCGTGTCCCCAGCAGGCGGCACCGCACAACGGCAGCCCTTCCTCGCCCGTACCGCTTTCGACGTTCGGGTCTGCCCCGGCCGCCACCAACACCCGGACGTTGTCCGCCATGTTCTGCACGCTCGCGCGGTACAGCGGCGTACTCCTGCCGTGGTCGGGCATGTTCGGATCGGCGCCCGCCCGCAACAATGCGGCGACCTGCTTGGCATCACCCCAACCCGCCGACTCCATCAGGCGCCGCTGCAGCTTCTTCCGTTGGCGCAGGTTCACGCCACCCATTGTGGAGGAACGTCTGTCCAAGAGAGTCCGGCGGAGTAGATCGGCTCGCCGCTGGCCACGCACTGCTGACCGCTACACGACGAATGTGAAGATCCGGCCGCTGAGCGGCGGGTGCTGTGGTTGCCCGTCGAACTGGTGCACGCCGACCGAGAACAGTACGTCGGGCGGCGCGTGGAATGCCTTCTCGGTGAAGCCGGCGTCGGCGAACCAGTCGCGAACGGCTGGTGTGGGTCAGGCGCGCGGCGGGTCCTCGTCCAGATCACCGTCGCACGGGGTGCGCACAGCGCTGGCATGGCGTTGATCGTTGCTTGTACGTCACAATCGGTGAGGTTGCCGAGCACGCCGGCGAGGATGACCAGATCGACGGGGATCGCATGACGGTACGCGGCGAAGTCCCCGGCATCTGCCTCAATGGCGGTGATCCCCTCGAGCCCGGCCGAGGCGATACCGGCTCGGGCGGCGGCCACGTTGCGGGGGTCATGCTCGATCAGCTCGGCCCGCACCCGATCGGCGTCCGGCCGCTGCGAGAGGACGCCGATGAGGTCATGGCCCTGCCCGGCGCACACGCTGACCACCCGAAGCGTGGACTCTGGCCGCTCGTCAACCCAGTCGCTGATGTGTTGCTGGATGAGCCGGAGCCGTCGCGACAGCGGTGATCCGTGTTCGCCGTACGGCAGGTGCCATTCATGCCAGTCGCTCGAAGCCGTCATCGCAGCGATGCTGCCATGCCGGGCTGTCCCCTTCCATCCGGCTCTGGGGAAGAGCGCTGCAGCGAGGGCCGCGCACGGATTTGCCACGATCCGCGCGCAACGCAGCGTTACCAGATGGGCCGACGCTCGGAACCCACAACTGCCGAATTGAGGACGTCGCTCGATGTCCCGGCGGCCCTGTTCAGGCGCCGCTGCGGCGGCGATGCGCTGAGGTCTCACGTAGAAGCGCGTCGCCGGTCCGGTACAGCTCGATCAGTAAAGGCTTGAGCGTCTGACCAGCGGCGGTGAGCTGGTAGACGGTGCGAGAGGGGAAGCCTTTTTGGCGGTGGCACGCGATCAAATTGTCCGTTGCCAGCCTGGCCAGCCTCTCGCTCAAGACCTTCGCACTTAGCGCTGGCAACGCTGCCCGCATCTGGCCGAACGAGCGGGGTCCATGCATGAGTTCTCGTAGGAGGAGCGTCGTCCACCGGCCGCCGACGGCTGCGAGCGCCGCTTCCACGGGGCAAGTCGGCTCGGGATGCCTTGTCTCACCGCGGGTGTCCGGGACCAGATCGCGATCCCAGCCGCTGCTTACCGCTTGGTTACCCGCGGCGGGTTCAGTTTGACTGACCGCATGACCTCCGACTTCAACATCCACACTGACAGTGTCAACCTGACCAACGACGCCAGCCAACACCCCTGGACGTTTGCCCGGGCGTTCAATACGGGCGATGCCGCAGTTGTCGAGCAGGTCTACGAACCGGGCGGTGTCTTTGTCGCCGCGCCGGGTCAACCTGTCGCCGGCGCCGCTAGGGCGGCGGCCAACCAACGCTTCCTCGATCTGGGCCTGCCGATCGACGTTCGCCCACGCCACGTCTACGTGGCTGACGATATCGCCCTACTGATTGTCGACTGGACGATTGATGGCCAGGGCGCCGATGGGCAGCATGTGCACCTTCAAGGCACCGCGACCGACGTCGCACGTCGCGGCCCCGATGGCTGCTGGCGGTACGTCATCGACAATCCATTCGGCACCGCGAGGTTGTAGGCCCAGCGCTGGCGGTTCGAGTGGGAGCGGCTCGACGACAACGAGCCGAGCGGAATTCCAACGTCTCGGCGCCGTGACACAACGCCACGATCCAACGCCCTGTCATGCCGCTGCGGGAGCGCGGCGCCGGTCAGCGCATCACCGACGGTGAGTGGGCGTGCCGTGGCTGGGCATCCGGTCGCAGCCGATGACAGCGCACTAGTGCAACGTTCGTTAAGCCTGGGTAGGTTGGGTTCTGTAGGGCCGGTGTGGGGTGCTCCCGGGGGGTGGGTGTCATGCCGATGTTTTTGTACGCCCGTCCTGCGGTTGATGCGGTTGAGAAGCAGAAGATCCGGAAGTTGGCCGGGGCCAGGCACGCGCCGGCGGACTGGGTCCAGCGGGCGAAGATCGTTACGTTGAGTTGGACCGGGTTGCATACCACGGCGATCGGGGCCGAGTTGGGTTGCCATCCGAAGACGGTGCGGCAGTGGTTGCACCGGTTCAACGCCGAGGGCCTGGACGGGTTGGGTGACCGGCCGATACCGGGCCGGCCGCGGCGTATCACCGAGCGGGAGCGGGGCCGGATCATCGCGATGGCCCGCTCGGACCCGCCGGGCCGGCCGCAACGCACGGCGGGTGGGGATCTGGTCGCCGCTGATGAGCACGGCCCGTCGCAGTGGACCCTGGACAGTTTGGTCGAGGCCGCCCAGGCCGAGGGGATCGAGGTGCACCGCAGTCAGGTGCGCGGCATCCTGCTGGCCGAGCGCGTGCGTTGGCGGCACACGCGTTCCTGGGCGCACAGCGAGGACCCTGACTTCGTCGCAAAAGGGCGGCGGTCGTCGAGCTCTACACCCACCCGCCGGAGCGGACCACGGTGATCT
Source organism: Dactylosporangium roseum (assembly GCF_025264685.1). Lineage (GTDB taxonomy): Bacteria > Actinomycetota > Actinomycetes > Mycobacteriales > Micromonosporaceae > Dactylosporangium > Dactylosporangium roseum. Next base: position 5,733,874 of record NZ_CP073721.1, on the reverse strand, counting down.
GCGCCGACGAGCTGGGTCCGGTGATCCCGCGGACGTTCCCGCCCGCGGCGGGCTGGTCGCCCGACGGCCATCGCGTCAAAGCGCCGCTGGAGTATGCCCGGGGCGGCGACAAGCTGTGGGTGTACGGGGGTTTGCGGATCCGGGACGGCACCGAGGTCACGTACTGCGCCCCGGCGCGCAACAGTGACGGCTGGACACAGTTGTTGGCTCGCATCGCCGAGGACAATCCCCGTGGCCCGATCCGGGTGGTCACCGACAACCTCTCCAGCCACACCAGCCGGAAGGTCCGCCAGTGGCTGGCCCGGCATCCCCGCATCCAGCAGGTGTTCATCCCGAAGCGGGCCTGTTGGCTGAACCTGGCGGAGGGCTGGTGGCGGCCGAAGATCAGCAGTCACAAGGTGCGTGGCGTCAACGTGACCAACTACAACGGGCGGACCACGGCAACGGTGAACATGCGCCTCACGCTCGACAGCGGCTTCACCGACCAGTACGCATTCCCGTTGGTGCAGGAGGACGGTGCCTGGTGCGTGGTCAGCCGTGCTGGCGGACCCACCGTGACTTGACCAATGACGTCACACCTGGATGTGCGAGCCCATGATGACGGTGCGGTCGCGGGGCAGGCGGAAGTGCTCGGCGGCGTCCGCGGTGATGTACGAGGTGGCGATGAACAGCCGCTTGCGCCAGCCGGCCATGGTGGGCTGGTCGCCGCAGCGCAGGTCGATCTTCGACAGGAAGTACGACGCCTGGTCCAGGTCCACCACGCCCTCGGTGGTGGCCGGGTCGAGCAGCCGCAGCGCGGCCGGCACGTCCGGGGTGTCCATGTAGCCGAAGCTGACCATGACGTGGACGATGCCGTCGTGGGCGTGGCCGAGGTCGTCGACCGTGATCCGCTCGGCCGGCGGCACCCGCGGGACCGGCTGGGTCTGCAGGGACAGGATCAGCACGTGCTCGTGCCGGACGTGGTTGTGGTCCACGTTGGCCCGCATCGCCAGCGGCGCGGTCTCCTTGCCGCGGTTAAGGAAGACGGCGGTACCGGGCACCCGCACGGTGAGCGAGGGGTCGGTGCCCAGCCGGTCGACGAACTCGCGCAGCGGCCCCTCCTGCCGTTCCCGCTCGGCGGTGACGATCGCCCGGCCCTTCTGCCAGGTGGTCATCACCGTGAACGCGGTGAGGCCGATGAGCAGCGGCAGCCAGGCGCCGTGCACGAACTTGGTCAGGTTGGCGGCGAAGAAGAGCAGGTCGACGGTGAGCAGCACGGCCGCACCGGCGCCGAGCAGCCAGCGGGGCGTGTTCCACTTGCGCCGGGCGATGTAGAAGAACATCAGCGTGGTGATGGTGATCGCGCCGGTGACCGCCATGCCGAACGCGAACGCCAGCGCCGTCGAGCTGCGGAACGCGAACACCAGGGTCAGCACGGAGACCAGCAGCAGCCAGTTGATCCACGGTACGTAGATCTGGCCGATCCGCGACTCCGAGGTGTGCGCGACCCGCAGCCGCGGCAGGTAGCCGAGCTCAGCGGCCTGCGCGGCGACCGAATACGCCCCGGTGATCACCGACTGCGCAGCAATCACGGTGGCGGCGGTGGCCAGCACGACCAGCGGCAGCCGCGCCCACTCGGGCACCAACAGGAAGAACGGGCCCGAGAGGTTGGCCGGGTCCTTCAGGATCAGCGCGCCCTGCCCGAAGTAACTGAGCACGCACGCCGGGAACACCAGGAACAGCCAGGCCCGGGTGATCGAGCGGCGGCCGAAGTGGCCCATGTCGGCGTAGAGCGCCTCGGCGCCGGTGACCGCCAGCACGACCGCCGCCAGGGAGAAGAACGCCACGCCGAAGTGCCCGGCGAGGAAGCCGATGGCATAGGTCGGCGAGAGCGCCTTCAGGATTTGGGGGTACCGCAGGATGCCCGCCACCCCGCACACGCCGATGGTCACGAACCAGACGATCATCACCGGCCCGAAGACCCGCCCGACCGCCGCGGTGCCGCGCCGCTGCACCAGGAACAGCATCAGGATGATCACGGCGGTGATCGGCACCACGGCCTCGGCTAGCGACGGCTGCACCGTCTTGAGGCCCTCGACCGCGGACAGCACCGAGATCGCCGGCGTGATCATGCTGTCGCCGAGGAACAGCGCGGCGCCGAAGATGCCCAGCGCCGCGAGCATCACGGTGGCCCGCCCGCCGCGCCGCCCGCCCCACCGGCGCAGCAGCGTGATCAGCGCCATGATGCCGCCCTCACCATCGTTGTCGGCGCGCATCGCGAGCAGCACGTAGGTGACCGTCACGATGATCATCACGGACCAGAACACCAGCGACACGACGCCGAACACGTTGTCGGGGCTCACCGGCACCGGGTGCGGATCGCTCGGCGAGAAGACGGTCTGCAGGGTGTAGATCGGGCTGGTGCCGATGTCACCGAAGACAACCCCGAGCGCGCCCACTGCCAGCGCCAAGCGCGCACTGCCCGGCGCGACCGCACCGTGGCCGGCCGCCGGTCCGGTATCGGGCCTGATCGGTTGCGTGCTGCTGGTCACGGCTGCCTCCGAGACGCGGTCGGCGACGGTCATCGCAGGAGGACGCCCCTCCCCATCGGACTGTACCGGCCGAGGTCAGCAGCAAAGGCGAGGACCGGAGACCGCCAGGGGGTCACAGCCAGCCGGCCTTGCGCAGGTAGCGGTACAGCAGCACCGACGTGACGAGCATGACGACGAGTCGCCCTCGCAGCTAGGGCTGTGACCGGAAACGATGGCCGGGTTGGTCAGCCCGCCGCCTTGGCGGTGGTTTGGCCCCACCGGCGTTGTCGTTCGGAGCGGACCCGGCTCGTTCGCGGCGTTGGGCGGCCAGGATGTCGGGGTAGCGGGCGTTGGAGTTGCGCCAACGTAGGTAGTCGTGCAGGGCCTGGGTGGCGACCGGGTGGTTGGGGTGGTTGGAGCCGGCCACGACGAATATCCGCAGTCGCCCGAAATGGGCCTCGATCGGGTTCGCCCACGACGAGTACGTCGGGGTGAAGCACAACTCGACCCGGTTGCGGGCTACCCACGCCCGGATCGCTTTGCCTTTGTGCACGGACAGGTTGTCCAGGATGACGTAGACCGGCGCGCCGTCCGGCCGTGCCTTGCGGATCGATCCGACCCCAGCCGGTCCACGATGCCCTTCGCCACGCACGCGTCGAGCAGACCACCGACGCGTGGAAAGCCGACTACCGCGCCCGCGCCGGAATCGAGGACACCATCAGCCAGACCATCGCGGTCACCGGCATCCGCCACGCCCGCTACACCGGCCTGAGCAAAGTCCACCTCGAACATGCCTTCGCCATGCGGACCGGCTGGTCTACAGCGACGGGCTCACGCTCGACAACTCCCGCACCGCCACGCCGATCGGGCCGGGCTGCCGGATCTGCGAACGCCAGGACTGCGCCCAGCGCGCCCGGCCACCCGCCGCCGGCCGGCTCGTCGTCGACGAGAACCGGCGCACCGTCATCCCGTACGCCGTTGACGGACGATGACGGGTGGGAATCAGACCACGGTGCCGCCGCCCCCGGCTGAGGCGGGCACGGCGGCACCGACATGTGACTCAGAAGTCGTCGTCGAAGGACACGGTGCCGGTGACGCCGACCTGGTAGGCCGAGACTCGCCGTTCGAAGAAGTTCGACAGTTCCTGGACATCCTGCAGTTCCATGAACGTGAACGGGTTGCGGCTGCCGTAGAGCGGTTCGATCCCGAGCAGCGCGAGCCTGCGGTCGGCGACGTGCTGCAGGTATTCCCGCATGTCCGCGAGCGACATGCCGGAGACACCCTGCTCGAGCAGGTCCGCGGCGAACTGGACCTCGCACTCCACGGCCTCGGCGAGCATGTCGCGGACCTGCTCCTCCAGGTCGTCGTCGAACAGGTCGGGTTCTTCGGCGCGGACGGTGTCGACGACGTCGAACGCGAAGGCCATGTGCATGGACTCGTCGCGGAACACCCAGTTGGTACCCGACGCGAGGCCGTGCAGCAGGCCCCGGGAGCGCAGGTAGTACACGTAGGCGAAGGCGCCGTAGAAGAACAGGCCCTCGATGCACGCGGCGAAGCAGATGAGGTTGAGCAGGAACGCCCGGCGGTCCTCGCGGGTCTTGAGCTCGTGCAACTCGCCGAGCGAGTCGATCCATTTGAAGCAGAACTCGGCCTTGCGGGCGATAGAGGGGATGTTCTCGACGGCGGCGAACGCCTCGAAGCGTGCCTGTTCGTCGGGCACGTAGGTGTCGAGGAGGTTCAGGTAGAACTGGACGTGGACGGCCTCCTCGAAGAGCTGCCGGGACAGGTAGAGCCGGCCCTCTGGTGAGTTGACGTGCTGGTACAGGTTGAGCACCAGGTTGTTCGCGACGATCGTGTCGCCGGTGGCGAAGAACGCCACCAGCCGGGACACGAGGTGCTGCTCGGCCGCGGAGAGCTTGGACAGGTCGGCGAGGTCGGCGTGCAGGTCGACCTCCTCGACGGTCCAGGTGTTCTTGATCGCGTCCTTGAACCGTTCGAAGAACTGCGGGTAGCGCATGGGCCGCAGCGTCAGGTCCATGCCGGGGTCGAGCAGCATGTGCCGCGTGGGGGCGTGGACGCGGGGTTCGGGGATGGTGGTCACTGGCAGGCCTCGCACGATTCGGGGTTTTCCAGGGAGCAGGCGAGCGCGTCGGCGTCGGCGACGGTGAGGGCGGACGTGATCGGCTTGAGTGCCATGGCCGCAGGCGCGAGGGCGACGGTCGCCTGCTGGATGCGGGTCGCCGGGCGAGACCGCAGGTAGTAGGTGGTCTTCAAGCCGGATTTCCAGGCGTGGAGGTACATCGAGGAGAGCTTCCCGATCGTCGGGGCACTCATGAACAGGTTCAGGGACTGGGACTGGTCGATGTAGGGCGCGCGGGCCGCGGCCAGGTCGATGAGCGCCCGCTGCGGCAGTTCCCACGCGGTGCGGAACAGCTCGCGCACGTCGGTGGGCAGTTCGGCGATGGCCTGCACGGAGCCCTCGGCCCGCTTGATCTGGTCCCGGATCGGTCCGGTCCACAGACCTCGCGCCTTGAGTTCGCGGACCAGGAAGTTGTTGATCTGCAGGAACTCACCGGACATGGTTTCGCGTTTGAAGAGGTTGCTGACTTGCGGCTCGATGCACTCGTAGCAGCCGGCGATCGAGGCGATCGTCGCGGTCGGGGCGATCGCGATGAGCAGCGAGTTGCGCAGGCCTGTAGCTGCGATCCGCTCGCGCAGTGCGGTCCAGCGTTCGTCCGCGGTCGGTGCGTCCCACAGATCGGGGTGCAGCTCGCCGCGGGCGGCGCGGGTCTCGGCGAAGGCCGGGTGCGGGCCGAGCCGGGCGGCCAGGTCGGCCGAGGCCTCCAGCGCGGTGAGGAAGATCTCCTCCTGGACCCGTGTCGACAGCTCGCGCGCGGCGCAGGAGTCGAACGGCAGGCGCAGGGTGAAGAACGCGTCCTGCAGGCCCATCAGTCCGAGGCCGATCGGTCGCCAGCGCGGGTTCGATGCCGCGGCCTGCGCCGATGGGTAGTAGTTGATGTCGATGACTCGGTCGAGGAACAGCACGGCGGTGCGCACGGTCTCGCGCAGCCGTTCCCAGTCGACGCCGTTGGCGGTGACGTGCGCGCCGAGGTTGATCGAGCCGAGGTTGCACACGGCGGTCTCGTCGTCCGAGTTCACCTCGAGGATCTCGGTGCACAGGTTCGACAGGTGGATGGTGTTGCCGGGCGCGCCGGTCTGGTTGGACAGCGCGTTGGAGCGGTCCTTGAAGGTCATCCAGCCGTTGCCGGTCTGGGCGAGGGTCCGCATCATCCTGCCGTACAGGTCGCGGGCCTTCACCGTCCGGACGGCCCGTTTCTCGGCCGCCTTGTAGGCCGTCTCGAAGGCCGCTCCGTACAGGTCCGGCAGTTCCGGCGCGTCGGACGGGTCGATCAGGGACCAGTCCTCGTCGGCCTCGACGCGGCGCATGAACTCGTCGGGGATCCAGTTGGCGAGGTTGAGGTTGTGCGTGCGGCGGGACTCCTCGCCGGTGTTGTCGCGCAGCTCCAGGAACTCCTCGACGTCCGGGTGCCACGGCTCCAGGTACACGCAGGCCGCGCCCTTGCGTCGTCCGCCCTGGTTGACGGCGGCAACGCCGGCGTCGAGGGTCTTGAGGAACGGCACGATGCCGTTGGACCTGCCGTTGGTGCCGCGGATGAGCGCGCCCCGGCCGCGGACCCGCGACCAGGAGATCCCGATCCCACCGGAGAACTTTGACAGCCTCGCCACCTGGTGGTACCGCTCGTAGATCGAGTCCAGCTCGTCGCGCGGCGAGTCGACGAGGAAGCACGAGGACATCTGCGTGTGCCGGGTGCCCGAGTTGAACAGCGTCGGCGAGCTCGGCAGGTAGGCCAGGGAGGACATCAGCCGGTAGAAGCCGACCGCCTCTGCGGGCGTCTGCGACAACCCGCACGCCACTCGCAGCAGCCAGTACTGCGGCGTCTCTACCACCAGACGCGTGTGCGGGTGGCGCAGCAGATATCGGTCGGCGACCGTGCGCAGCCCGAAGTACTCGAACCGCAGATCACCGTCCGGGTCGACGGCGTCGTCGAGCTTACGGGCATTCCGCGCCACGAACGCGGCCGTCTCGTCGCCGATGAGCCCGAGCTGGTGGCCGTAGCGGATCGACTGGCTGAAACTCGCGACCTCCTGACCGCGCATCTCCTTGTCGACGTAGGCGGCGAGCAGCCGCGCCGCGAGCCGGGAGTACTGCGGCTCCTCCCCGATGAGCTCGGCCGCGGTCTGGATCGACAGCTTGTCCAGCTCCGCCGTCGTCGCCCCGTCGTACAGGCCGCTGATCGTCTTCGTCGCCACCCGTAGCGGGTCAACCTCGTCGAGGTCCCCGACCCACCGCTCGACCGCCTTCACGATCTTGTTGACGTCGACCGCTTCCATATCACCGTTGCGCTTGCGGACCTGCATGGCGTGCCGGCGCGGCTCCGCCGACCTCCGGCCCGGTGCGGCCGGCTCCTGCGTAACCGTCATGTGTCCCCCTCGTCACCCGTGCCCGAACGTCGACGGGCGCGCAGGAGGACGCCACCGGGCGAGGCCCCGGTCGATGGCGTCGGCCGTCCCGCGCGGCCTCCGACCACCGCGGACCCGGTCGGCCCGCGGTGCGCTGGCAGGTCTTCGGACTCGTGGGCATCGTGCTCGCGCCTACCGGCCGTCGCTTCCCAGACCCTGGGGTCCAGTGCTTCGTTGACGGCTTTCGTTCCCACTCACCGCTGCGGGGCAGTCCCGGACTCACACCGGGTTCCCTGTTGCCACGGCCACCCCGCGAAGGGCCGGCCGAACCAGCTACGGTGAACACCATATATGGGATTCGCTGAGAAAGAGAAACACCACATGGTGTGTCGGCGTGTCGCGTCCGGCACGTCACGCTCGGTGTGCCGCGTGATCGCTCGAACGCGGCTGGGTCGCGGCCGTGACGAGCTGGGCGAGCGCCCGCTCGACCTCGGGGTAGCCGCGGGTCTTCAGGCCGCAATCGGGGTTCACCCACAGCCGGTCGGCCGGAACCACGGCGACGGCTCGGCGCAGTGCCCGGACCACCTCGTCGTGGGACGGCACCCGCGGCGAATGGATGTCGTACAGCCCGGGCCCCACACCGCGGGTTAGCCGGCCGTATGCAGATCGTCGAGGATCTCGATCCTCGACCGGGCCGCCTCGACACTCGTCACGTCTGCGTCGAGCGCGTCGATGGCCGGCAGGACCTCGCCGAGCTCCGAGTAGCACAGGTGGGTGTGCACCTGGGTGGCGTCGGCGGCGCCGCTGGTGGCCAGGCGGAAGGCGGTGACCGCCCAGTCCAGGTGCGCCTGCTGGTCGGGGCGGCAGCAGCTCCCGTAGCGCCGGCTCGTCGACCTGGATGGCGGTCATCGTCGACGGCCACCGCGACATCCTCGGTGTCTGGGCCGGTGACGGTGGCGAGGGCGCCAAGCATTCTGGCTGTCCGGCGCCTGAGCACGGCTCAGCCGGCCAGGATTGTGCCGTTGCGTTTCACGGTGCGGTTGACCGGCGCGGTCTCCAGGGCGTGCACGTCGTCGAGGCTGGCGACTCGCTCGGTCAGGTAGCGGTACAGGTCGCGGGAGTCCCGGCAGATCACGGCAGCGACCAGGTTCGTGGGCCCGGTGGTGACCGCGGCGAAGGACACTTCCGGGTGGGTGGACAGCTCGGTCGCCACCGCGACCAGGGCCGAAGGGCGCACGGACATCCACAGCCGGGCCTCCACCTGGTAGCCCAGCGCCGCGGCCGGGATGTCGAGCTCGTAGGAAAGCACGCCGAGCCGCTCCAGTTGCTCGATGCGCCGCTTCACTCGTGACTCGGACCAGTCGATCGCGTCGGCGAGCGCCTTGTGGCTGGTCCGCCCGTCCCGGCCGAGCAGCTCCAGCAGCTCCTGGTCCTCGTCGCTGAGCGCCACCGGCGACTCCTCGTCGATCTCGATCTCGGGGCGCAGCCGGTCGGCCTGGTCGTTGTCGAGGTACCGTAGCCCGGCCCAGCCTCGCGGGCTGGCGAAGCCCTGCAGCATCGAGTGCGCGGTCACGGACGTGACCCGCGTGGTGCGCGACAGCTTCTGCAGCAGTAGCCCCTCCTGCTCCTCGTCGGTGCGTGCCTGCACGACGCAGGAGATCTCCGTGCCGCCGGACATCACGTGGACCCAGAACGTGTCCGTCCGGACGGCGAGGGCACGGGCGATAGCCTCGGCCGCGTCGGGGGTGCAGCGCAGCCGTACGGTCCAGGCGATGTGGCCGAGTCGGGCGCCCACGACGGCGCCGACGACGCGCACCAGGCCGGTCGAGCGCAGCCGCCGGTAGCGGCGGGCGATGGTGTTCTCGGACACCCCGAGCACCTCGGCGACCCGAGCGAACGGCACGCGCCCGTCGATCTGGAGCGCGTGGATCAGGCCCCGATCGGCACGGTCTAGTTTGACGCTATCCATCGCTTCAGGGTATTGCGCGACGGATTTCGTCGCTCGCTGCGTCACGACTGGCGGTCGGTATAGATCTGCGCTAATTACTTCCTGAGAGCTGGTAAATACTAACCGTAATCGCGCAGCAGGCGGGGGTCACGCATGAACAACCAGGTTACGCCGCTGCGCCGTCCCTGCGACCGGACGTCTGGCGGTCGGCTGCCTGGGCTGCCGTTCAACCCGGCCGCCGCCGACGCCCGGGCGCAGATGACCGCCGACCCGCGGTTCGGGCAGCCGACCGTGACCCGCTGCGGCGGGTGATGCTCGGCGCCTGCATCGAGGACGGCTGCGATGGGGAGCTCAGCGCGACCACCGGCGTGCACACCGGCCCCTTCGCCGGGCATCCGCCGACCGGACGCCGGGTGAGCGAGCGGGCGCACGTGTTCTATCGGCTGGTCGACCACCGGGTGGTGGAGGTCTGGCCGATGGTCGACCGGGCTGGCCTGCTCCAGCAGTTCGCCGCGCGGTGAGCAGGCCGCGGCGGCTTCCGGTCGGGCAGCCCAGCGGCACCGATCAGCCCGGCGGCACCGTGGCCGACGGGTCGTCGACGTAGGTCACGACCGCCCGCGCCGCCGGCCGCCGGCCGTGGATCGCCGCCAGCACGATATCGGCGACCCGCCCGGCCGGCGGCGGTGCCCCGGTCGCGGCGGCCGGCACGACGAGGTCGACCGAGACGTCGCGGTCGGCGACGACACCGGTCAGGCCCACCGGGTCGTGGCGCTCGGAGAGCAGGTCCACCGGCGCGGCGATGGCGCGCCGGCTGGTGTCCTGCACGGTGACCACGACACCGCTGCGCAGCAGCGCCTCCGCGACCGCGAACATGATCGGTGAATCGATGTCGGTGACGAGCGCCGACGGTTTGGCAGGCCATTCGTCGCTGTCCATCAATCTCCACAGTGCCCTTCTCGTCGTCGTGCGTGTGGACGGGCGTCCGCGGGGCGGCCCGTGGCGGCCGGCCCCGAACCGCCCCGCGGATGCTCAGGTCTGCGCGGGTTGGCCCGTGGCCCGGGCCGACTCCGGCGCGTGCGCGGGAGCCTCGGCGCCGCGCACCCACAGCACCGTGCAGAGGCAGGCCAGCGCGCTCAGCGCCGCGGTGGCCAGAAACACCAGGCCCAGCGCGTAGGCGCCGGCATCGTGCACCGAGGGCAGATCGGGGGCCGCGCCGGAGGCCACGGAGGCCGCCGCAGTGCGCGGGTCGGCGGTGCCGCCCGCCAGCCGGTGCGACATCGCCGACAGGAACACCACGCCCAGCGCGGCCACGCCCAGCGCCTGACCGAACTGCCGGAACGTGGCCATCGCGCCGGAGGCCATGCCGCTGCGCTCCGTCGGCACCGAGGCGAGCACCGCGCCGTTCGTGCCCGGGCCGCCGATACCGATGCCGAGCCCGATCGCCACCAGGCCGGGCGCGAGGGTCCACGCGTTGGCCGAGGAGTGCAGCATGAGATATTCCAGGCCGCAGCCGACGGTGTTGAGCAGCAGCCCGAGGCCGATGGTGACCCGCGGCGACACGGTGTGCAGCCGCTTGCCGATCAGCGATGAGGCCAGGAACGAGGTGACCGCCATCGGGATGAGGGCGACGCCGGCGCCCAGTGGCGAGAGGCGCAGCACGCCTTGCAGCCAGATGGATGTGTACACCAGGCAGGCGAACGCCACCGAGGACGCCATGACGCCGAGCATCACGGTGCAGAATGACGCGTTGCCGAAGAGCCGGATGTCGAGCATCGGCGCTTGCTGGGCCTGCTCCAGTACCGCGAAGAGCACGAGGCCGGCCGCGGCGATGCCGAAGCACAGCAGCGTCGCGCCCTGCGCCCAGCCGTGCTCGCCGGCCCGGATCAGCCCGTAGGTCAGCGCGCCGGCGAAGACCGCGAAGGTCACGATGCCGGCGACGTCGACCCGGGCCCGCTCGGCCCGCGGCGACTCGGGCACGAACAGCACCGCCAGCAGCAGGGTGACGACACTGATCGGCAGGTTGATGAAGAAGATCGCCCGCCAGCTCAGGTACTGGGTGAGCACGCCGCCCAGGATCGGCCCGGCGGCGGCGGCCATGCCGAGCACCGCGCTCCAGTAGCCGATCGCCGTGCCGCGGTCCTTGCCCTCGTAGCAGCCGCCGAGCAGGGCCAGGGTGGTGCCGATCATCGCCGCGCCGCCGACGCCCTGTACGCCTCGGGCCGCGATGAGCACCGCGGTGTTGCCGGCCAGCCCGCAGGCCAGCGAGGCGAGCGCGAAGACGATCAGCGAGACAACGAAGATCCGCCGCTTGCCGAAGAGGTCGCCGAGCGACCCGGCGCTCAGTGTCACGATGCCCAGCGCCAGCGTGTAGATGTTGAGCACCCATTGCATGTCTGACAGCGGTGCGCCGAGGGAGCGAGCCATGTCCGGTAGTGCGACGGTCACCACGGTGGTGTCCACGATCAACATGAACGACCCCAGGCAGACCGCCACGAGGGGCCACCATTTCCGCATCTTTCGATTCCTTCCGCCCGATCGTGGGTTCAGCATCGGGGGCACCGGACTTGAGATCCAGTCGGCGGCGATTCTGCGGCGGATACCGGCATCATTTCTCGTTCCGGCGCCGAAATCCGGCAAGCTGGCGGACGGTTCCGGCCCCGACCGGACCTTCAGTGTTTCTTGTCCGGCCCGGCGCATGCTGCCAGTGCGATCGAACGACGACGCCGCCTCACGAAGGGACGAACCATGGTGCTGACCACCCCCCGTCACCGACGCCGACATCCAGCAGCAGGACGCCGGCCTACAGGCGATGATGGACCTCGCCAGTGGGTTCTGGCGGGCGCAGGCGCTGTTCACCGCCGTCGAGCTAGACCTGTTCAGCCTGCTGGCCCGGAAGCCCGCCACTGCGGCGGACATCTGCGCCTCTCTCGGCCTGCGCCCGGGAGCGGGTGACGACCTGCTCGACTCGCTCGCCGCGCTCGGGTTGCTGCGCCGCGACGGCGGGCGCTACACCAACTCGCCGACCGCCGCCCGCTATCTCGACCGGACGCAGGAGTCGTACGTCGGCGGCTTCTTCCTCTTCATGCGCCACACGCTGTATCCGCCCTGGAGCCGGCTGCCCGAGCTGATCCGCACGGGGGAGCGGCAGGAGGGCCGCGAGACCTTCAGCGAGTGGTATCGCGACCTCGACGCGGCGTGCCGTTTCATGGACGCCATGGACAGCGTCTCCGCCCCGGCGGCGCTGGCGCTGGCCCAGCGGTTCGACTAGGACGCGGTGCGGACCGTCGCCGATCTCGGCGGCGCGCGTGGCAACCTGGTCGCCCGGCTGGCCGCCGCCCACCCGCACCTGTGGGCTGTCTGCTTCGACGTGCCGCCGCTGAAGCCGCTTTTCGACGAGCACGTGGCCAAGCTCGGGTGGCCGACCGGGTGACCTTCAGGGCGGTGACTTCCGCGCCACCCAGCTCAAGAGACGCAGACGCGCATCGGGATCGGCGAACGTGTCTGAACAACAGCAACGCTCCGGCGCTCCTGGCGGCAGGATGACAGCACGTCAACGTTTCCAGCGAGCCCGTATCGCCGCCCACGTCTCATGGGTGAACACCGCAGACCGTACCGCCCGGACGGCGCCGGCCACTCTCGGGCGCGACCGCCGAGAGCCAGACCACCTACACGTACGACGCGGGGAACCGGATCACCTCGATCGCCGACTCGGCGCTCGAGTCCGACGACGCCCGATCCTGGGCGGGTTGATCAACGAATACTCGCAGGCAGCGTAGCCGAACCGGATTTACGAGCCCGACAAGTCGAGTTTCCGCGTTGGTGGGAGAGCCGAGCGCTCCCGTGCTGCCGCAGGGCGAGTTCCCGTGAAGTGATGATATCATTGCGGAGGTTGAGTTGATATCAAGCTGGAGGTTCGGGATGCGGACCGTGATCGATTTGGACAATGATGCGTTGGCCGATGCAGCGGCTGAGCTCGGCACGACGACCAAGGTGGCTACGGTGAACGAGGCGCTACGCCTTGCTGCGGCCCGGAAGCGTACGGCCGCCTACCTAGATCTGCTTGCCGAGCTGAACCTGGACGATACCGATCGAGGCCAGGCATGGCGGGCTGCCTGACCGACCGCTGATGCTGTTTCTGCTGGACAAGTCTGCGCACGAGCTCGCCAGGCGTGATCCCGACGCGCGACGGACATTCGAGACCATGGCCGTCACCGGCGTACTGGCCACGTGCGCGATCGTCGAACTCGAAATCCTGTACTCCGCCCGTAATCCCACCGACCACCGGCGGCTCAAAACCTACCTGCGGGATCAGTGCGTGTGGCTGGAAACCAGCGACGACACGCTGATCGCTGCCGCCGACCTCCAGGAAGCGATGCTTGCGGCCGGCATGCATCGCAAGCCGCTCCCCGACCTTATTATCGCGTCGGTCGCCCGCGTCCACGGCGCCGTACTGGTGCACCACGACCGCGATTTCGATGACATCGCAACAGTCGCATCCGACCTCCGCACCCGGTGGATTGTCCCGCCTCGCTGATCACCAGCGGGGAAGCGGACACTGCGCCTGCCGATAATGCCATCCATGCAGGTGGCGGGCACGGTTTGCCTCCTGCTGCCCAACGCTGTGGTGGGAACATCGTTTGTGGTTCGTGCCGGTGGCGGTTCTATGGAGGTCAGTGCCGTTCCGGTGTCCTCGATGGAGCGGCGGTCCGGGTGCAGGTATCGCTGTGTCGTGGTGATCGACCCGTGCCCTGCGATCTTCCGCAGGACGTGGACCGGCACGCCTGCGTCGGCGAGCCACGTCAGGCCGCCGCGACCGCTTGCCCTTTGTCCCCTTGTCGATCAGGCGACCCGGCCCGGGGGTGGTCTGCCGGCGCACGGTCCATGTCCACGTGTCGGGGTCGACGTCCTCGGCCCGGACGCCGGACACCTCGCCGATCCGGGCGGCGGTGCACGCGGCGAACACGACCACCTCGCCCCACCCCGCGAACTGACCGTGCGAGCGCGAGCATCGACCGGGCGGTGTCGGTCACCGGGTCACCGCCGATGACGTGCTGCGCGGCCTTGAAGTGGGCGATGAAGAACGCGGTGAGCCGTCCCGCGTCGGTCATCCGGTCAGCGTCGATCGGCTTGCGCCACCCGTCTGCGGTGCTCATGTCGTGTCGGATCGCAGTCTGCCCAAACGCAATCGCGCTCCGGTCGGCGTGCGCGCGCCTCGCCGATCAACACCGTGGAGCCGGATCGAGACCAGGCCGACGACCATGGCGCGGGTCCGGAGCTCGTCGAGCGGATGCGGCTACGGCACCTCGGCGGCGCAGCGGAAGCCGCAGTGTCCGGTCGAGCTGTCCGGGGTGCTGCTCGTGCGGGCGGCCACCCGGTAGCGGTTGCAGTAGCTCACGTGGCACAGGTACGAGCCACCGCGCATCGTGCGGGCCGTGCCGGACGGTGGGCCTTTGGGGTCGATGCGGGTCTGGCGGGTCGCCTGGCGGTGCCAGTCGGCGCTGAACCAGTCGGCGCACCACTCCCAGACGTTGCCGGAGGTGTTGTACAGGCCGAATCCGTTGGCCTCGAACGCGTCGACCGGTGCGGTGCCGGCATAGCCGTCCTCGGCGGTGTCCACCTGGGGGAACGTGCCCTGCCAGGTGTTGCACCGGTGCACCCCGCCGGGTGTCAGTTCGTCGCCCCACGGGAAGCGGGCTCGTTCGCGTCCGCCGCGGGCGGCCATCTCCCACTCCGCCTCGGTCGGCAGCCGTTTGCCCGCCCACGCGGCGAACGCGACGGCATCGTTCCACGACACGTGCACCACCGGGTGGTCCGGCCGGTCGGTGACGTCGGAGCCGGGGCCCTCCGGACTGCGCCAGGTGGCGCCCTCGACCGCGAGCCACCACGGTGCCCCGGGCACGGTCGCGTCCATGACGTGCGGCCGTGCCGCCGGGTGCAGCAGCCGATGAAACACGAACGACCAGCCGAACTCCTCGGCCTCGGTACAGTATCCGGTGGCCGCGACGAAGGCCGCGAACCGTGCGTTGCTCACGGCCGTCGTGTCGATCCGGAACGCCGGGAGGGTCACCTCCCGGATCGGGCCCTCTCCATCAGCGGGGAACGCGTCGGGGTCGTCGCCGCCCATGAGGAAGCTCCCGGCGGGCACGGTCACCATCGCGGCGTCGTCGGTGCCGCGGCCGCCGGTCGGTGCGGCGGATCGGCCGGCGGACGGTTCGGCCGTGGCCGGCGGCGGCACCCGTCCGGGGGAGCAGCAGCTATTCGTCATCTCTTGCCCTTTCGACACGGCGCGGGTCACGGCCGGTGCGCCAGGAGATCCAGCAGGAACAGCACACCGAAGACGGCGTTGCCGGCGGCCAGGGTGGCCAGCGGCCATGCCGTTGCCGGCCGGGGCGGCTCGGGCCGGGCCAGGGTGCGCCGCCGCCGGCGCGCGGTCACGAACGTCGCGGCGGTGAGCGCGAACGCCAACCCGACGAGCAGCAGCACCGTCAGGTCGGTCCGGTCCCGCAGATAGCGCGGGATGAACAGCACCCCGTTCGCCAGGCAGCACGCGGCGGTGCGGGTCCACGCGATCGCGGTACGTTCGGCCTGCAAGCCGGGGTCGAGGAGGGCCATTCACGGCCCGGCCAGCATCATGACGCACACCACGAGCCCGGTGGCGGCCAGCCCGGCCGCCACGACCCAGACGGTCGCCGAGCCGGGCAGCGGCCGGCCGCGACGCATCGCGCGTTGCACGGTGCGCCAGCGCAGCACGGCGGCGATCGCGGTGACGACGCTGAGGACGGTGAAGCCCAGCCCGGTCGCCTCCCGCACGGCGGGCCGGCCCAGCAGCGGCACGAACTGCACGACGGCGACGCCCGCGGCCATCAGCGCGAGTGAGGTGCGCAGCCAGGCCAGCACGGTGCGCTCGTTGGCGAGCGTGAAGCGGTAGTCGGGCTCGTGCTCGACCTCTGGCACGGCCTCCGCGCCCTCGCCTCGCGTGCCCGGCCCCGCCGCGGAGACCGATTCGGCCGGCACGGCGGTCAGTCCATCGCCAGCGGCCGCTCAGCGGCCGGGTGCGGATCGGCCACCGTCGGGCCGAGGTCGATGAACACCTCGTGCAGGGTACCGGCGAAGGTGAACGGCGGCTCGTAGCGCGGGCTCACCGGCGACGGTGAGTTGTGCCCGCACTGCAGCGACAGACAGCCGAGGCCGGCCGGGAGCACGGCGGGGACGGGAGCCCGGTGCACCTCCACGCCGTCGACGGTGAACGTGGCCTCGGCCCCGTCGTGGTCCCCGGTGAACGTCAAGGCGACGGTTGCCGGTCCCAGTACCAGCGGCTCGGGCGCGGTCACGACGGTGTGCCGACCGGCGAGGTTGAGGTCGAGGCAGAGCCGGCCGTCGTCGACGAAGAAGCTGAACCCTGCCGCCCGCCGCCCGTAGGCGAGCAGGACACCGTTGTCGCCGGGCCGGTGCCGTTCGAGGCGTGCGGTGACGGTGAAGTGACGCCCTGCGAAGTCCGGGCCGGCCGGTCCGTTGGCGAGGCGGGCGCCCGGCAGCAGCCGGTACCGCGGCCGGGCCCACGCCGGGTCCTTGACCGCGACCCGGCTCTGCATCCGGTCGTCGAGCGGCAGGACGCCGTAGGCACGTGCGTCCTCCCACCAGGCCGTCACGAGGTCCGCGACGATCTCCGGATGTTCGGCGGCGAGGTCGTGCAACTCGGCGAAGTCCTCGTCGAGGCGGTACAGCTCGAACCGGTCGGCGTCGAACGGGGTGCCGGGCCGGTGGGTGGTAACGGCCTTCCAGCCGTCGCGGTAGATGCCGCGGTGCCCGGCCGTCTCGAAGTACTGCTGCCGTCGCTGTCCGGCGGCGCCGGGCTCGCTCAGCGTGTAGAGCATCGACGTGCCGTGCACGGGAAGCTGCGGCACGCCCCGGTAGGAGTCGGGCGCCTGCACTCCGGCCGCCTGCAGTACCGTCGGCAGCACGTCGATGACGTGGTGGACCTGGGTGCGCACCGAACCGGGCGCGGCGATCTTGCCGGGCCAGTGCATGATGAGCGGCGCGCGCACGCCGCCGCCGAACGTGTGCTTCTTGTACAGCTTCAGCGGGGTGTTGCCGGCCTGGGCCCATCCGGACGGGTAGTGGTTGTGGGTTGCCGGGCCGCCGAGTTCGTCGATCTGCTCCAGCGCATCCTCGAACCGGTCGGCCAGGCCGAGGAAGTAGCGGTACTCGTTGGCCGAGCCGTCGGCGCCGCCCTCGCCGCTGGCGCCGTTGTCGGACAGCACGACCAGCAGGGTGTTGTCGAGCTCGCCGATCCCGCGCAGGTAGTCGACGAGCCGGCCGATCTGCGCGTCGGTGTGCTCCATGAACCCGGCGAACACCTCCTGCATCCGGGCGTAGAGCCGGCGCTGGTCGTCGCCGAGGTCGGCCCAGTTGGCCACGCCCTCGTTCGGCGGTGGCAGGGCGGTGCCCGGCGGCACGACGCCGAGCGCCATCTGGCGCCGCAGGGTGTGGTCGCGTTCGACGTCCCAGCCGTGGTCGAAGCGGCCGCGGTAGCGCTCGAGGTATTCGCGGGGCGCCTGGTGCGGCGCGTGACAGGCGCCGAACGCCAGGTAGAGGAAGAACGGCCGGTCGGGGGCGGCGCTGACGTGGTCGGAGACGTAGCGCTGGGCCCGGTCGACGAGGTCTTCGCTGAGGTGGTAGCCGTCGCGGCGGGGCGGCTCGACGTGGTGCTGGTCCTCCCACAGGTCGGGCGCCCACTGGTCGTCCTCACCCCAGAGGAAACCGTAGTAGCGGTCGAAGCCGCGGCCGGTCGGCCACTGGTGGAACGGCCCGGCCGGGGTCATGTGCGCGGGCGGGGTCAGGTGCCACTTGCCGACGGCGTAGGTGCCGTAGCCGGCGTCGCGCAGCATCTCGGCGAGGGTCGCCGCGCGCGGGGTGACGGCGCCGCGGTAGCCGGGGAAGCCGGTGTCGAAGTCGGCCAGGAATCCGACCCCGACCGCGTGGTGGTTGCGGCCGGTCAGCAGGCTCGACCGGGTGGTCGAGCACAGGCCGGTGACGTGGAAGTTGGCGAACCAGGCCCCGGACGCGGCGAGGGCGTTCATGGCCGGGGTGTGCGTGGCCGCGCCGTAGCAGCCGATCTGGCCGTATCCAACGTCGTCGAGGACGATCATCACGATGTTGGGCGTGCCGTCGCCGGGCCGGACCGCCGGGGCCCACCAGGGGGTCGAGTCGGCCACGGTGTCGGCGACGACACCGCCGAAGGGCGACGGCTCCAGCCGCGGGTCATGGTGTTGCATGTGTGGTCCGTTCAACTGGTCGGGCATGTCAGTCGTTCACCTCGTGGCCGCGGCCGGGGCCGCCGTCGAGCAGCTCGATCACGACCTGCCGCAGCGTGCCGGTGAACGGGAAGGGCCCGTCGCCGCCGGCGCGCACCGGGGACAGTCGGTCGCCGCCGACGTCGAGCCCTTGGAACGCCACGAAGTGCTCGAAGGTCTCGGCGAGGTGGGAGGAGGCCGCCGGCTCGCCGTCGACGAGCAGGGTTACGTCGGCGGCGGTGCCCTGGCCGGTCGGTTCGACCCGGACCGCCACCGCGCTGCCGCCGGCCGGCAGCGGCTGCGGTGTGCGGGTGATGTGGTGCGTGCCGTAGTGGTTGAAGTCGAACTCCAGGTGGCCGTCGCGCACCAGCAGCGCGAAGCCGCTGTTGACGCTGCCGAAGGCCAGCAGGACCCCGTCGCCGGTGTCGGCGGGACGGTCGATTGCGGCGCTGATCTCGAACGGGTGACCGGCCACGACCGGGGCGGCGCCGGTGCCGATGTGATGCATGCCGTTGTGGAGGACGAACCGGCTGCGGTTGCGTGGCGAGTCGGGCCGGATGTTGACCGTCGCCCGCTCGGCGAAGCCGCGGTCGTCCAGCGGCAGCACCTTGTTCTGTTCGGCCTCGGCCCACCACGCGTCGACGAGTTCGGCGAGCTTGTCCGGCATGCGGGCGGCCAGGTCGGTGCTCTCGGAGAAGTCCTTCTCCAGGTGGTACAGCTCCCAGCGGTCGTCGTCGTAGTCCGCGCCGCGGCGGTGGAACGCGACGGCCTTCCATCCGTCCTTCCAGATGGCCCGGTGACCGAGGGTCTCGAAGTACTGCGCGCGGGGGTCGATCGCGGCCGTGGGGTCGGTGAGGGTGCGGCGCATGCTCACCCCGTCGATCGGTAGCTGGGGCAGGCCGCCGAGGGTGCCGGGCGCCTCGATGCCGATCAGGTCCAGCACGGTGGGGACGACGTCGGTGACGTGGTGGAACTGGTCGCGGACGCCGCCGCGGGGCACGTCGGCCAGGGCCCGGGGCGGCCGCACGATCATCGCGGTGCGGATGCCGCCGGCGTGGGTGTTCTGCTTGTACCGCTTGAGCGGCGTGTTGCCCGCCTGCGCCCAGCCGAGCGGATAGTTGACGTGCGCGGTGCGCCCGTCGATCTCGTCGATACGGGCCAGGTTCTCGGCCAGGGACGGGAAGCGGCCGTTCTCGTAGGACGTGGTGTCGAGCACGCCGTGCGGGCCGCCCTCCTGGCTGGCGCCGTTGTCCGACACCACCACGACGATGGTGTCCTCGAGCCGGCCGATCTCCTCCAGGTAGGCGACGAGCCGGCCTAGTTCATGGTCGGTGTGGTCCAGGAACGCGGCGTACACCTCCTGGAAACGGGCGTAGAGCCGCTGCGCCTGCGGGCCGAGGTCCGCCCAGGCGGGCACCCCGTCGTTGGCCGGCGGTAGCTGGGTGCCGGCCGGGATGACCCCGGTGTCGAGCTGCCGCTCGTAGCGGCGGCGACGGATGACGTCCCAGCCTTCGTCGTAGCGCCCGCGGTACTTCGCCACGAAGTCGGCGGGTGCCTGGAACGGGGTGTGGGTGGCGCCGAAGGCGAGGTACAGGAAGAAGGGCTTCTCAGGCGTCATCGAGGTCTGGTCGCGGACGAACCCGATGGAGCGGTCGATGAGGTCGGTGGTGAGGTGGTAGTCCTCGTCGCGGGCGTCCGGCGGCGGCACCGGCGAGTTGTCGCTGTACAGCTCGGGGAAGTAGTGGTCGGTGAGGCCTTCCAGAAAGCCGTAGTAGCGCTCGAAGCCGCGGCCGAGCGGCCACTGGTCGTAGGGTCCGGCGGCGGTCGTCTCGTCCATCGGGGTGAGGTGCCACTTGCCGACGGCGAAGGTGTTGTAGCCGTGTTCGCGCACCATCTCGGCGAGGGTTGCGGCCCGGTGGGTGATCCGCCCGCGGTAGCCCGGGTAGCCGTCGTCGACGTGGGACAGGTAGGCCATCCCGACGGCGTGGTGGTTTCGCCCGGTCAGCAGGCTCGCCCGGGTCGGGGAGCACAGCGCCGTCGCGTGGAAGTTGGTGAACATGACGCCGTCGGCGGCGAGCCGGTCCATCACCGGCGTGTCGATCTCCGAGCCGTAGCAGCCGAGGCTGCCGAAGCCCATGTCGTCGAGCACGACGAACACGACGTTGGGCCGCCCGGTCGACGTCGGCCGGCTCGGCCACGACGGCACGGAGTCGCGGTAGGTGCGTCCGATGCGGCCGGCGAAGGGCTCCTGGACGGTGTCCGACACGTCGGTGTTCCTCTCGAGTACAGTGGATCGATCTACTTCAGTGCCACGGGTCGCGGCCGGCAGTAGCAGTGCAGGGGCGTGCGGTCAGGCGGCCGGGCAGCCGCACGACCGGCGCACGACGAGCTCGGGCTGCAGCAGGACGACCTCGGGCTCGGCCAGGGGGTCGTCCATCAGGCGCAGCAGCGCGGTGGCGGTGCGGCGGCCGACCTCGCGGCCGTTGGCGGCCACGGACGATATCGGCGGCTCCCACAGTGCGGCCTCGTCGACGTCGTCGAACGCGACGACCCGGACCCGGTCGACCAGGTGGGGCGCGACATCGCGCAGGGCGCGGTAGACACCGAACGCGACGGGGTCGTTGTGGCACACGATCGCGTCCGGCACCGGGCCTTCGGCGAGGAGCCGGGCCGCCGCGTCGCGGGCCCAGCGGCCGAGCGCGGGCCCGGGGCGGTGCGCGACCAGCCGGGCGCCGGGCACCCGGGCCAGGGCCGCGTTGAGGCCGGTCATCCGGTCCTGCCGCGGACGCAAACCGACCAGGCCACCCAGGTAGACGAACTGCCGGCAGCCGTGGGCGAGCAGGTGCTCGCCGGCCAGCTCGCCACCGCGGACATTGTCGATGCCGACGTAGGTGGTGCGGTGGGCCGCCTCGGCCCGGATCGTGACCACGGTGGGTATGCCGGTCGCGGCGAGCCGGTCGGCGAACGCTTCGTCGGTGCCGAGCGCGGGCAGCACCACGAGGCCATCGACCTGGTTCTCGATGAGGGCCCGCAGCAGCCGCTCCTGGCGCTGCGGGTCCTCGAACGCATTGGCGGTGAGCAGCAGCAGGCCGCGCTCGGCCAGCGCCGACTCGAGGCTGATTGCCATCTCACCCATGAATGCGTAGGCCGGGTCGGGCAGGATCAGCCCGACGGTCTTCGTCTGGCTGGCCCGCAGGGACGCGGCGCCGCGGTGGTAGACGTAGCCGAGCGCCAGCATCGAGGACCGCACCCGCTCGCGGGTGCTGTCGGCGAGGTTGCCGGCGTCGCGGATCACCAGCGACGCGGTGGCGCGCGAGACCCCGGCGTGTGCGGCCACGTCGGCCAGCGTGACGCGCTTGTTCACGATGGACGCTCCAATCCCGCGCGGCATCTTACATCGGCCAACGCCGGTGCGCTGACCGCTGTGCCGCCGCCGAGGTGGGTCGCCGGGCCGGTCACGACGCACCCGCCCCGCGGCCGGCGTTCTCCTGCAGCGCGGCCAGCCGGTGCACCGCGTCCCGGGTGGCCGGGTAGAGGCCGTCGTAGATCGCGGCCAGCTCGGCGTACACCGCGTGGTTGGCCGGTTCGGGCGTCACGCGGCGCCCTTCGACCGCCCAGTCGGCGTCGGCCGGGGCCAGCCCGGCGGCGACCGCGGCGAGCTGGGCATCGCCGTAGCTCGCGCCGATCGACTGGGCCGGGACGACCTGTTCGCGACCGCACACGTCGCTGACGATCTGGGTCCACAGGCCGCCCTGCGTGCCCCCGCCGACGGCGACCGTGCGCCCGGCCGGGCCGGCGGTCGCGTCGAGCAGGTCGAGGATCTGCCGGATGCCGTAGGCGATGCCCTCGTAGGCGGCCCGGAACAGGTGCCCCGGGCCGTGGTTGAGGGTGAGCCCGGCCACGACGCCTCGGGCGCGCGGGTCGAAGATCGGGGTCCGTTCGCCCGCGAAGTAGGGCAGCAGCACGAGCCCGTCGGAGCCGGGCGGCACGTTGCGGGCCGCCGTCACCAGCTCCGCGAAGGGTGCGCCGCCGGTCAGCCGGCGCACCCAGTCGGTCAGCGTGCCGGAGGTGCTCATGCCGGCCGCGGTGCTCCACGTTCCGGGGTACACCCCGGCGGTGTTCCACATGCCCGGGTGCGCGGCCGGTGTGGCGAGCATGTGGACGAAGAACATCGTCGAGCCGTACATCAGCATGCGGTCGCCGGGCCGGCGTACCCCGGCGCTGAGCGCCTCGGCCCAGGCATCGACGGTGCCGGCACAGACGGGGGTGCCCGGGGCCAGGCCGGTAGCCTCCGCGGCGGCCGGCAGGACGTGTCCGACGACCTCGCCGGGCCACGCCAGCCGCGGTGCGGGCAGGCCCGGGGCGACCTCGGCGAGCCAGTCGTGCGCCCAGTCCGCGCGGTGCATGTCGTAGAGGGGGTCGCACTGGCTGGCCGTGTGGTGGTCCAGCACGTACGCGCCGGTCAGCTTCGCCACCACGTAGGAGTTGGAGCTGAACCAGCGCCGGGCGCGCTGCCAGGCGTCCGGCTCGTGCCGGCGCACCCAGGCCAGCTTGGGGCCGACGGCCTGGGTGGTCAGCTCGCTCATCCCGCGGGCCAGGATCGCCTCGGCGCCGAAGTGCTCGGTCAGCCGCTCGATCTCCGCGGTGGCGCGCATGTCGATGCCGTAGAGGACGGCCGGGCGGACGGGGCGCAGCTCGGCGTCGGTGAGCAGCAGGCACGGGCCGACTCCGCTGACGCAGACGGCGGCCACCGGCCGGGCCCCGGCGGCCTCGGTCAGCTCGCGGGTGACCGCCACGACGTCGCCCCACCACACCTGTTCGGCGTCCATCTCGGCCCAGCCCGGCCGCGGCATCGACATGCCGTGTGCACGGGTGGCGGTGGCCAGCACGTCGCCGTCCGGGGTCACGAGCACGCCCTTGGTGCTGGACGTGCCGATGTCCACACCGATCACAAGCATGGCTGATCCTTTCCGACCGTCCAGGCCACGTCGGCGCCGGGTTCGGCGACCTGGCCGCCGAGGAAGTAGCCGGCGAGGTCGGTGAACGGCTCCGGCTGCGGATTCGGCGCCGGCACGAGCCCGCCCACCTCGGCGATCCACGACAGCAGCCGGGCCCGCAGGGCCGCGGCCACGTCGGGGTGCGCCGCGGCGAGATCGCGGTGCTCACCGGGGTCGGTGACGATGTCGAACAGCGTGTCGGGGTCGCCCTCGAACTGATGGACGAGTTTCCACCGGCCCTCGCGAACCGCTGCGGCCGGCCGGCCGCCCTGGTTGCTGTAGTGCGGGTAGTGCCAGTAGACAGGGCCGCGCTCGAACGGCTCGCCGCGCAGCAGCGGCGTGACGTCGACCCCGTCGACGTGCTGCTCGGGCACTCCGGCGATGCCGGCCGCGGCCAGCAGGGTCGGGTAGAAGTCTGGGCTGGTGACCGGTGCGGCGATGCGCCGGCCCGGCTCGACGACGCCGGGCCAGCGCACGATGAGCGGCTCGCGGACGCCGCCCTCGGCGACCCAGCCCTTGCCCTCCGACAGCGGCAGGTTGCTTGTCGGCGAGCCCTCCGCGGTGGACAGGCCGCCGTTGTCGGAGGTGAACACGACGATCGTGTTGTCGGCCTTGCCCGCCGCCTCCAGCGCATCGAGCAGCCGGCCGATGTTGGTGTCGAGGTTCTCCACCATCGCCGCGTAGGCCGGGTCGGACTGCACGACCCGTCGGCGCACCCGGGCGGCGCGCTGGTGCCAGGCCGGGAACCGCTCGCCCGGCTCGAACGCCTCGACCGCGTCGAGGCCGGACTCGGCGGCCTTGCGCTCGTACTTGGCGATCAGCTCGGCCGGGGCGTGGATCGGCACGTGCACCGCATAGTGCCACAGGTTGAGGAAGAACGGCGTGTCGCCGGCGGTTTCGATGAGCCGGATCGCCTCGTCGGTGAGCCGGTCGGTGAGGTACTCGCCGTCGGGACCGTCGGGCAGGGTGGGGTTGCCGTAGGGGCTGAACCAGCTCTTCGGGTGTCCCTGCTCGCAGCCGCCGATGTTGACGTCGAAGCCGTGCTGGTCGGGCCAGGTACGGCGAGGCCCGAGGTGCCACTTGCCGACGTGCCAGGTCCGGTAGCCGCCCGCCCGCAGCGCGCGGGCGAGGGACAGCTCGTTGGTCGGCAGGAACTGGTTGTACGGCACGTCGGAGAGCCGGCCGACGCCGTGCCCGCCGATGTACTGGGTGACCCCGACCCGGGCCGGGTACCGGCCGGTGAGGATGCTCGCGCGGGTCGGCGAGCAGACCGGCGCGGCCGCGTACGCGTCGGTGAACAGGGCGCCCTCGGCGGCGAGCCGGTCCAGCCGGGGCGTCTCGTAGAACGAGCTGCCGTAGCAGCCGAGGTCCGTCCAGCCCATGTCGTCGATGAGGACGAACACGATGTTCGGCTTCACTGCGTCGCCACCTCCGCGAGCCAGTCGGCGTTGCGGGTGTCGAGCGAGCGCGGTTGCAGGTCGATCTCGACGTGCAGCAGCTCGCCCGTGTAGCGGAACGGCCCGGTGTAGTCGTCGGTGACCGCCGACGGGGCGTTGTGCCCGCACTGCAGCGACAGGGTACCCATCCCGCCGGGCAGCAGCCGTGGCAGCGCTCCGCGGATCAGGGCGGTGCCGTCGGCGGTGAGCTCGGCGTGGACCCCGCCGGGGCCGTCCTGCACCAGCAGGCCGATCCGGCGCGCCTCGGCCGGCAGCGGGTCGGCCGGGCGCACGACCGTGCGGTCCCCGGCCAGGTTCAGCGCGAACACCGGCCGGCCGTCGCGCACGTAGAACGTGAAGCCGTGGGCGCGCCGGCCGTAGGCCAGCAGCACCCCGTCGGCCGGCGGACCGGTCAGGACCGCGTTGATGTGGAACGAGCGCCCGGCGAAGGTGGGGCCGGCCACGCTGTTCATGATCCGGGTGCCCGGCAGCATGCGGTAGTGCAGCCGGTCCGCGGCCGGGTCCATCCCGGCGATCCGGGTGCCCATCCGGTCGTCGAGGGGCAGCACGCCGTACTGCCCGGCTTGGCGGTCCCACTCGTCGATCAGCTCACGCAGGAGGCCGGGGTGGTGGGCGGCGAGGTCGTGCGCCTCGGACACGTCGGTGGTCAGGTCGAACAGCTCCCACCGGTCGTCGTCGTAGGCGGTGCCGGGCGTGTGGTCGGCGACCGCCTTCCAGCCGTCGCGGTAGATTCCGCGGAAACCGGCGGTCTCGAAGTACTGCGTGGTGCGGGTGGAGGCAGCCGCCGGGTCGGTGAACGTGTACGCCATCGAGGTGCCGTGCACCGGGATCTGCTCGTGACCGCGGTAGCTCTCCGGCATCTCGACCCCGGCGAGCGCCGTGATCGTCGGCAGGATGTCGACCGCGTGGTGGAACTGCCCGCGCAGGGGCACCGCCGGATCGATGCCGCGTGGCCAGTGAGCGATGAGCGGCACCCGAACCCCGCCGCTGTAGGTGTGCTTCTTGTAGTAGCGCAGCGGCGTGTTCCCGGCCTGCGCCCAGCCCGACGGATAGTGGTTGTGCGCGGCCGGGCCGCCGAGGTCGTCGATCGCGGCCAGCCCGTCCTCGATGGAGTCACCGAGGCCGAGGAAGTAGCGGTACTCGTTGGCGGTGCCGTGCCGCCCGCCCTCACCGCTGGCCCCGTTGTCCGACACCACCAGCAGCAGCGTGTCGTCGAGCAGCCCGTGCCGGTCGAGGAAGTCCACCAGCACCCCGATCTGCTCGTCGGTGTGCTCCATGAACCCGGCGAACACCTCCTGCATCCGGGTGTAGAGGCGCCGCTCGTCGCCCGGCAGTTCGCCCCAGGCGCGCACGTCCGGGTTGCGCGGCGGCAGCTCCGTCTGCGGCGGCACCACGCCCAGCTCGACCTGCCGGGCCAGGACGGCCTCGCGCTCGGCGTCCCAGCCGTGGTCGAACGCCCCTCGGTACCGATCGAGGAACGACGGCGGCGCCTGGTGCGGCGCGTGGCAGGCGCCGAAGGCGAGGTACAGAAAGAACGGGTCGTCAGGGCGGCCGGTCACGTGGTCGGCGACGAATCCGCATGCGGTGCGGACCAGGTCCTCCGACAGGTGGTAGTCCGGATCGTCAGGCACGTCGACGCGGTGCTGGTCGGACCACAGCTCCGGCTCGAACTGGTCGTCCTCGCCCCAGAGGAACCCGTAGTACCGGTCGAACCCGCGCCGGGTCGGCCACTGGTCGAACGGGCCGGCCGCGGTGAGCTGCGTCGGCGGGGCCAGATGCCACTTCCCCGCGGCGTAGGTGCCGTACCCGGTGTCGCGCAGCACCTCCGCGACGGTGGCCGCCCGCGGCGTCACCTCGGCGCGATAGCCGGGAAAGCCGGTGTCGAACGCGGCCAGGAATCCCATGCCGACCGAGTGGTGGTTGCGGCCGGTGAGCAGACTCGCCCGGGTCGGCGAGCACAGCGCGGCGACGTGAAAGTTGGTGTAGCGCACGCCGCCGGCGGCCAGGGCGTCCATCCGCGGGGTGCGGATGGCCGAGCCGTAGCAGCCGAGCTGCGCGAAACCGACGTCGTCGAGCACGATGAGCACCACGTTGGGCCGCCCTCGCCCGGTGCGCGACGGGGGCCACCACGGGGTGGCGTCGTCGACCGTGCGGCCGATCCGGCCGGGGAAGCCGCTCGTGTTCACTGTTCCCTCATCTCGGCGTCGGCGGTCTCGCGCTGCACGGCCGGTGCGGCCCCGGCGGGCGGGCCGGGCAGCACCACCAGTTCGTGCAGCTCACCGGTGAACGGGTTGGGCGCGGTGAAGGCGCCACTGACGGGGCTACTCATGACGTGACCGACGTAGGTGCGGCCCGAGCCGATCGGCACTCGCTTCAGCAGGCGCGACACGCTGCCGCCGCCCACGGCCGCGCCGTCGACGGTGAACATGATCCGCGCGGACAGGTCGGCCGCCGCGTCGACGGCCACCTCCAGCCGGTGCCGGCCCGGCGCCACGACGAACGGGGCCGCGACGGTCTCCGTCTGCACCGAGGACTGGGCCACCTCGAAGCGGATCTGCCCGTCCTGCACGTACCAGCAGTAGCCGCCGTGCCCGCCGCCGACCGCGTAGAGGACCCCACGCGGTCTCCCGCCGGGCGCCGTCGCATCGCCGATGGTGACCTCGGCGTACATCCGGAACGACCGGCCCGCCACCCGGGGCGCGACGCCGCGCTCGTAGGGGCCGCCGGGGCCGTGGAAGCGGGCTCGCGCCGGGTCCGATCCCGGCGGGGCCGGCGGGTCGGCGGGCCAGCGCTCGGCGCGGGCCCGGTTGTCGACCGGCAGTACGTCGTAGCGGCCGGCAGCGGCCCACCACAGCTCCGTCATGGCCCGCAGCCGGGCCGGTTCCCGCTCGGCGAGGTCATCGCACTCCGACGGGTCACTGCGGTGGTCGTACAGCTCCCAACGCAGCTCGTCGAGGGTCGCCGGCGGGCGCTGGGGCGGGAAGGCGCCCGCGCCGTCGGGCTGGAGCCGGCACACCGCCATCCAGCCGTCCTGCCAGATCCCGCGGTTGCCCCACATCTCGTAGTGCTGGGTGTGGCGGTGTCCCGGCGCGTCGGCGTCGGCGAAGGAGTACCGCATGCTGACGCCGTGCATCGGCTGCTGGGCAACGCCCCGCACCGCCGCCGGCGCCGCTGTCCCGGTGAGGTCCAGCAGGGTCGGAGCGATGTCGATGACGTGGTGGTACTGCCGCCGGATGCCCCCGGCCGGCGCGCCGCCGCCCGGGTAGCGCACCAGCAGGCCGTTGGTGATCCCGCCGGCGTGCGTGAACTGCTTGTACCACCGGAACGGGGTGTTGCCAGCCTGCGCCCACCCCCACGGGTAGTGGTTGTAGAGGCGGGGCCCTCCGAGCTCGTCGATGTGCGCCAGCCCGTCCTCGGTGCGCTGCGGCCGGTCGTTGAGGTAGAGCCCCTCGTCGACGCTGCCCTCCGGGCCGCCCTCGCCGCTGGCGCCGTTGTCGGAGCAGAGCATCACGACC
Source organism: Dactylosporangium roseum (assembly GCF_025264685.1). Taxonomy (GTDB): domain Bacteria; phylum Actinomycetota; class Actinomycetes; order Mycobacteriales; family Micromonosporaceae; genus Dactylosporangium; species Dactylosporangium roseum. The sequence continues at coordinate 5,705,672 of NZ_CP073721.1, read as the reverse complement.
GTGTCGTCGAGATCGCCGGTTGCCTCGAGCGCGTCGAGCAGGCGGCCGATCTGCGCGTCGGTGTAGCTGACGAAGCCGGCGTAGACCTCCATCATCCGGCTGGCCAGCCGGCGTTGCTCGGCGGTGAGATCGGTCCATGCCGGTACCCCCGGATTGGAGGGCCCCAATCGTGTGCCTGGCGGCATCACGCCCAGCTCGATCTGGCGGGCCAGGACCCGGTCCCGTTCGGCGTCCCAGCCGGCGTCGAAGACGCCGCGGTAGCGCTCGATCCACTCGGCGGGCGCCTGGTGCGGCGCGTGGCCGCAACCGGTGGCCAGGTAGAGCATGAACGGCCGGTTCGGTGCGACGGCCCGCAGATCGCGGATCTGTCGGATGCTCTCGTCGACCAGATCGGCGCTGAGGTGGTAGCCGTCCGCGGCGGTGCGCGGCGGGCTGACCGGCGTGTTGTCGCGCACGAGCTCCGGCGCGTACTGGTCGGTCGAGCCGCCGAGGAAGCCGTAGAACCGGTCGAATCCGCGGCCCAGCGGCCAGCGCTCGAACGGGCCCTGCGGGCCGGTCTCGTAGGACGGGGTGAGGTGCCACTTGCCGACGGCCCACGTCGTGTAGCCGTTGCCACGCAGGATCTCCGCGACCGTCGCGGCACTGTCCGGCAGCCGCATCGAGTAGCCGGGGTAGCCGGCCAGCCGCTCCGTCACGTGTCCGAACCCGACCGCGTGGCAGTTGCGCCCGGTCAGCAACGACGCCCGCGTCGGTGAGCAGACGGCCGTGGTGTGGAAGTTGACGTAGCGCAAGCCCTCGCGAGCGAGCCGGTCGATCGCCGGGGTCTGGATGGTGGAGCCGAAGCAGCCGTACTGCGCGAAGCCGACGTCGTCGAGCAGGATGACCACGACGTTGGGCGCGCCGGCGGCCCGGCTGCGGCCGCCCAGTTCCGGCCAGCGCTCCCGCGACTCGGCCGGGGTGCGGCCGATGCGTTGCTGGGTCATGACACCACCTGTTCCCTGGATCCCGGCGATGCGGCCAGCAGCGCCCTGGTGTACTCGTGCCGCGGGTCGGCGAACACCCGCTCGGCCGGCCCCTGCTCGACGATCACCCCGGCCTGCATCACCGCCACGTCCTCGCACAGGTGCCGCACCACGCTCAGGTCGTGGGCGATGACCACATAGGACAGTCCGAGCTCGTCACGCAGGTCGGCGAGCAGGTTGATGATCTGCGCCTGCACCGAGACGTCGAGCGCGGAGACCGGCTCGTCGGCGACGATGAGCCGCGGCTCGACAGCGAGGGCCCGGGCGATGCCGACCCGCTGCCGCTGACCGCCGGATAGCTGGTAGGGGTAGCGCTCCAGCAGGCTCTGGGGCAGGCCGACCAGCGACATCAGTTCGGCGACCCGGCGTGCCCGCCCTTCCCGCGGGACCAGCCGGTGCACGGTCAGCGGCTCGGTCAGCAGGGTCTCGATCGTCTGTCGCGGGTTGAGCGACTGGTAGGGGTCCTGGAACACCATCTGCACCGTGCGGCGCAGCTCGGCGCGGCGGTCCCGGTCGGTCCACTGCATCCCGTCGATGCTGATCCGCCCGGACAGCAGCGGCACGAGTCCGACGATCGTGCGGGCGAGTGTCGACTTGCCGGAACCGGACTCGCCGACCAGGCCGAGGGTCCGCCCCGGGTATGCCTTGAGCGAGACGCCATCGACAATGATCCGCGGCGGGGTGCGCCGTAGCGGCGATGGCCGCCCGTAGGTGATGCGGGCGTCCGCGACGTCGAGGATCGGTGTGCGCTCGTCGTCGTGCCGGGCTTCGCGGACCGGCGCGGTGCTCACCGCCGGCGCGGGCAGCGGCTCGGCCGACAGCCAGCACGCGGCGCGGTGCCCGGCGCCGGTGTCCCGGGCGGGTGGCATCTCCTCGCTGCACCGGTCGAACGCGAGCGGGCAGCGCGGGTGGAAGGGGCACCCGCCCGGCCGCCGGGTCACGTCCGGTGGCTGGCCGGGGATGGCCGGCAGCCGGCGCAGCACCGGCACGTCGAGGCGCGGGGTCGAGCGCATGAGCTCCCGGGTGTACGGGTGGCGGGGGTCGCCGAGGACCGCCGCGGCCGCACCCTGTTCGACGGCACGACCGGCGTACATCACCATGATCGAGTCGCAGACGTCCTCGACGACGCCGATGTCGTGGGTGATGAGCAGTAGTGCGGTGCCGAGCTCGTCACGCAGCCGGCCGAGCAGCTCGAGGATGCCGGCCTGCACGGTGACGTCGAGCGCGGTGGTGGGCTCGTCGGCGATGAGCAGGGTAGGGTTGTTGGCCACCGCAATCGCGATGACGACCCGCTGGCGCATGCCACCGGAGAACTGGTGCGGATAGTCCTCGACGCGCTTGCCCGGGTCGCGCACCCCGACCAGGTCGAGCAGCTCCACGGCGCGGGCGGTTGCCGCCTTGCGGCCCATGCCGTGCAGGCGCAGCACCTCGCGGATCTGCGCGCCGACGGTCATCAGCGGGTTGAGGTAGGCCATCGGGTCCTGGAAGACCATGCCGATCCGGTCGCCGCGCAGGGCGGTGATCTCCCGTTCGGGCATGGTGAGCAGGTCCTGGCCGAGGTAGCTCACGGTGCCGCTGTCGACGGTGACGGCGGCCGGCAGCATGCGCATGACCGATAGCGCGGTCAGCGACTTGCCGGAGCCGGATTCACCGACGACGCCCAGGATCTGGCCGGGGTTGACCTGGAAGCTCACGTCGGTGACGACCGGGGCGGCACCGCCCGGCGTGCGCAGGCGCAGCGACAGGCCGGACACCTCGAGGACCGGTCGTGCCGGCCGGACCGGCGTTGCCGGGTGATCGGCTCGGGTCATTTGCGCAGCACCGCCTGGTTCAGAGCGTTGGACAGCAGGGTGTAGCCGACGACCAGCAGCACGACGACCACGACCGGGGCGAGGGCGTAGGCGGGGTGGTCGAGCAGGTATCCGCTGCCCGACTTGATCATCGACCCGAGGGAGGCATCGGGTGACTGGATGCCCAGGCCGATGACGCTGAGGCCGCCCTCGACCATGATGGCGTGGGACATCTCCACCGCGAAGCGCACGAAGATGACGTCGACGATGTTGGGCAGGATGTGCCGCAGCATCACCCGGCGGCGCGGGTAGCCCAGGACCTCGGCGGCAGCGACGTAGTCCAGTGGTAGCTGGCCCAGCAGCGAGCTGCGGGCCTGGCGGCCGAAGACCGGCATCACGACCAGAACGATCGCGATGATGACCGCCTCGGTGCCGGGGGCGATGGCGATGGTGACCGCGACGCCGAGAATGACGGCCGGCACGCCCAGCAGCACGTCGAACACCCGCTGGAAGAACGCGCCCAGCCAGCCGTTGACCACGCTGAGCAGGCCGAGCAGGGTGCCGGCGACGGCCGCTATGGGCACTGCGATGAGCGTGATCAGCAGGTCGAGCCGGGTGCCGGCGACGACGCGGGCGAGCAGGTCGCGCCCGACCTCGTCGGTGCCGAGCGGGTGGTCGCCGCCCGGGGACAGCAGGCTGTCCGGTCCCTGCTGGTACGGCCCGTAGGGCAGCAGCAACGGCAGGACCAGGCTGGCCAGCACGATGAGCAGCACCAGGCTCAGCCCGGCGATCCCGCCGGGGGTGCGCAGCGCGGCGAGGTAGCGGCTGCGTCGGCCCCGCCCTCCGGCCGGCCCGGGTACAGCGCCCGGCGTGGCTTCCGCGGCCGCCGGTGCGCCGAGCTCCGGTTGCGGCTCCGGCTGCACATGCGACCTCCGCGGGGACGGGTTCATGCCTTGCCTCCCAACCGGATGCGCGGGTCCATCCGGGCGATGAGCAGCTCCGACAGGAGCTGGATGACAATGGCCGCGGCAATCGCGAGCAGCAGCAGCACCTGGGCGAGGCGGTAGTCGCGCGTCTGTACCGCCTGCACCAGCAGGCTGCCCAGCCCGGCCCGGGCGAAGATCGCCTCGGCGACGATCGCGCCGCCCAACAGGTGCCCGATGCGGATCGCCAGCTCCAGCACCGCCGGGCTGAGGCTGTTGGGCAGGACGTGCCGCCAGGTGATCCGGCGGCGGGTGGCGCCCTTGGCCAGGGCTGTCAGGACGTACTCCTGGTCGAGATTGCGCCGGATCTCGGTGGCCAGCAGCCGCGCGACGACCGGGATCGCCGGCAGCGCCATCGCGACGGCGGGAAGGATCAGCCGGCGGATGGAGCTGGCGGGCGTGTCCAGCAGCGACGCGTCGCCGCCGCTGGGCAGCACCCGCCACAGCACCGCGAAGAAGAAGATGAGCACCACGCCGCTGACGAACGGCGGCAGCGCCAGCGACAGGGTCGAGAGCTGGTCGATCACCCATCGCAGGACCCGTGACCGGGTGGTGGCCAGCACCACCCCGGCCAGCAGGCCGAATACCGTCATCACCAGCGTCGCGGCCACGGTCAACTGCAGCGTGCCGGGCAGCCGCTGGGCGATCAGGCTGCTGATCGGCTGCCCCAGCGTGTAGGAGGTGCCCAGGTTGCCGGTGCATAGCTGGCGCACCCAGTCGAAGTACTGAGCCGTCAGCGACCGGTCCAGCCCGAGGTCGGTCCGGATCCGATCCACCGTGGCCTGGTCCGCGTCGGCGCCGGCGATGATGACGGCCGGGTCCCCGGGGGCCAGGTGCAGCAGGCTGAACACCACGACGGACACGACCGCCAGCACCGCGAACGCGCCGAGGAGCCGGGTGATGACGTACCGGGTCATGCCGACAACTTCGCCTGCGTGAGGTCGATCGCCAGGGTCAGGTCGGCGCTCACGCCGGTGAGGCCCTTGACGCCGACGATCGGTGTCTTGGCTTGGGCGATGCTGTTGTGGAACGCCTGCTGCAGCAGATAGTCGGTCAGCTTCGTGCTGCTGCCGGCCTGCTGCTCGGCGGTCTGGGCCGAGGTCACCCCTTCGACCAGAGCGGCGTACTCGGGGGTGATGAAGTTCGAGGTGTTCTTGCCGACCGTCAGCGGGTTGGCGGTCAACAGCGAGGTGACCTGCCCCATCGAGGTCAGCGCGACGTCGGTTATCCACAGGCCGGGGAAGTCGCCGGCCTGCACGTGCTGCGGGAACTGGGCGGAGTCGTAGCTGACCGGTTTGACCTTGAAGCCGACCTGCTCGAGCCCGTACTGCACGATGTCCTGGATCGACTTGTAGGTCGGCTCCGCAGCCAGGGCCGCGATCGACACCTCGGTGCCGACCGCCCCGGCTTCCTGCAGCAGCGCCTTGGCCTTGGCCACGTCGTAGCCGTTGCCGGCGATCTGCTCCTTGGTGATGCCGGGCGTGCCCTCGCCCCACGGCACCGCGCCCGGCGTCGCGAAGCCCTTGTAGACCTGATCGGCGATGCGGGCGCGGTCCAGGGAGTAGGCGACCGCCTGGCGGACCCTGATGTCGTCGAGCGGCTTGACCTTCACGTTCACGCCGACGTACATCTCATAGCCCACGGTGCTGCTCACCGCGAACCGGCTGTCGCTCTTGAGCGAGTCAGCGTCGCGGGCGATCATCCGCAGCGCCAGGTCGAGGCTGCCCGAGCGCATCGCGGCCAGCATCGCCTGCGCGTCGGGGATGATGCTGAACGCCAGCGTCTCGAAGTTGGCCTTGCCACGCCAGCAGTTGTCGTAGCGGACCAGGTCGAGTTTGCTGCCCGGCGTCCACGACTGCCACTTGAACGGCCCCGTGCCGATGACCTGCTTGCCGTCCTTGAGCTGGGCGAACGTCTCGCTGTCAATGATCGGCAACATGGCCAGCGCATCGAGGTAGCCGGTGAAGGGCTTGCCGAAGGTCACGGTGACCTCGTACGGGCCGGTCTTGGCCACGCCGGACGCCCGCTTGAGCAACTGCGCGGCCTGCACGCCCGACCCCCCGGCGGTCGCCTGATTGATCGAGGCCAGCACGTCGTCGGCACCGAACGCCCGCCCGGTGTGGAAGGTGACGTCTTCGCGCAGCTTCAGCACCAGCGACGTGTTCTGCGCATTCCACTCCCACTGCGTCGCCAGCGCGGCGCGGTAGGTGCCGTCGGTGTTCTTGTCGATGAGGTAGTCGAAGACAGTCCGGCGCAGCGGCTGATTGTGCGCCTGGAATCGCTGGATGCTGCCGAGCAGCACGTCGCTCGGCGTGCCGATGCGCAAGGTGGTCGCGCCCGTATCGCCGCTGGGGGCGGGCGAGTCACTGCAGGCGGCCAGCAGGCCGGTAGCGGCGGCGAAGGCGCCGCCGAACAGGGTGCGGCGGGAGATCGGCGCGAGAAGAGGGCGGTCCATGGAAGCTCCTGGGGGACGGAGGCGCTCAGCGGGGAAGGAGGGAGACCTTGATCGAGGCGGAGCCGTCGGCCACCAGGTCGAGGCCCTCTTGGAAGCGGTCGAGGGGAAGCTGATGGGTGCAGATGCGCTCCAGCGGCAGGCGGCCCGACTCGATCATGCGGATCGCCGCCGGCCAGCAGTGCGGCCCGAGGTGCGCGCCGCGCACGTCGAGCTCCTTGTCGTCGCTGATGATGCTCCAGTCGACGGTCACGTCGGAGCCGAAGACGCTGTACTCGACGTAGGTGCCGAGCTTGCGGAGCAGGTTGAGGCCCTGCAGCACGGCCGACGGGTGCCCGGTGCCCTCGAGGTAGACGTCGGCGCCGTAGCCGCCGGTGAGCTCGCGGACGGTGCCGACGACGTCGTCACGGTTGATGTTGAGCGTGAGGTCGGCGCCGCACGCACGGGCCAGCGCCAGCTTGTCGTCGGCCATGTCCAGCGCGATCACCTTGGCCGGGTTCTTCGCCGCGGCGCCGGCGACCATGCCCAGCCCGATCGGCCCGCACCCGGCGACCACGACGACGTCGTCGAAGGTGATGCCGGCCCGCTCGACCGCGTGCAGGGCGCAGGACAGCGGTTCGGCGAACGCGGCGTGCGCCGGCGGGACGCTCGCGGAGATGGGATGCACCAGTGACCGGGCCGGCAGGAGAACGTACTCGGCCATCGCGCCCATCGCGGCCCGTTTGAAGCCGAAGATGTCGTGCACGGCGCACATCCAGTATTGACCGCGCTCGCAGTAGCGACATTGCCCACACGGCAGGATCTGCTCGGCGACGACCCGGTCACCGACGTCGACGCCCCAGCGGGCGCGGGCCTCGTCGTCGAGCGCGACGATGTCGCCGACGAACTCGTGGCCGGGCACCACCTCGGTCTCGGCCCAGGCCGGGCGGCTCTCGTCGCCCCAGAACTTCGCCGCGCCGTGGTAGCACTTGAGGTCGCTGGCGCAGATGCCGACCGCGGCGACGCGCAGCAACGCTTCGCCCGGGCCGGGCCGGGGCACGGGAAGATCGGTGAGCCGGTAGTCCTCGGGGCCGTACGAGACGACGGCCCGCATCCGCTGCGGGATGTCGTCGTTCTCGCTCTGCTGCATCGGCGCTCCCTCGTTGGGGTGGGGAATCGGGCTGGGTGTATGACCGTGCCGGCGCACGGCGGAACGGGCCCAGGCTGCTATGTGGCCGCATCCGGCAGTGACCTGCGGGAATTCGAGCCGGGGCGTCGTCGGGCTGCGGGGGCAGCCATCCAGGCACCCGGGCGGTTGACCGAGTAGATCGATCTAATCGCCACTAGAGCAGTGTTTCCATCGTGTGTCAAGAACCTTGTGCCATTCGAACCGAGCCCGTCTCGGCCGAATGCGGACGACTGGATCGAGAAGTCGCGATCAGGGCGATGTCCTATTTGCGCATGCCAATTGTGCATCGTCCCGGAAAGTCCTCGCGGTGCGGCGCCGTCGCGTCGAGCACTTCAGGGTGGCGGCGCGCCTCTCGCGCGTCACAACCTTCCCTTGACATCCCAGTGAAACGCTGCTCTAGTGGCGATTAGATCGTTCTACTTCACCTGACCCGGCCATCGATGGCGCCCCACGCCGCCGCCGGAACCGACCGCAATCCGGTCCTCGCCCACGCGGCGGCGTGGTGCCGGCCGGACCGCCCCGCACCGACCACCACCGGTGCTCACGGCGCGTCCCGGGACTCGAGCCGGCAACCCACCTCGCCACAAGGCTTCAACCTGGTCGCCGACGGCACCGACGAAAAGCGGCACCAACGAGAAGGGATCAGTATGGCCAGCAGCGACGACATCTCTGCCGAGACACCACCGGCCCGGCCCGCCCACCGGAGCGGGGTGACGCGGCGAACACTCCTTGCGGCCGGCGCCACGACGGCGGTGGGCATCGCGGTCGCCACACCCGCACTGGCGTCCTCCCGGCCCTCGCCGAAGCTGCCCGATGAGGTCTTCGCATTGGGCGTCGCCTCGGGCGACCCGTTGCCCGAGGCGGTCGTGATCTGGACCCGCCTGGCGCCCGACCCGCTGCGGCTCGACGGCACGGGTGGCATGCCGCCCGAAACGTTCCCGGTGGACTGGGAGATCGCGGAGGACGAACTGTTCCAGAAGGTCGTGCACCGCGGGACGTGGCCGGCGACGGCCGACGACGCGCACTCGGTGCACGTGGACGTACGCGGCCTTCGCGCCGGGCGCGAGTACTACTACCGGTTCCGCGCCGGGGGTCAGATCAGCCCCGCCGGGCGCACCCGCACCGCGCCGGTCCCGGGCTCCAGGCCGGCGCGGGTGCGCTTCGCCACGGCCTCCTGCCAGCGCTTCACCGACGGCTACTACACGGCGTACCAGGACATGCTGCGCTACGATCCGGACCTGGTGTTTCATCTCGGCGACTACTTCTACGAGAAGGACAACGGGGCCGGGCCGGTGGGACGTCAGCACCTACCCATCGGCGAGTGCATGACGCTGCCCGACTACCGCGTGCGGATCGCCCAGGTCCGCATGGACCCGGACATGCTGGCCATCCACGCGAGCGCGCCGTTCGTGGTCACATTCGACGACCACGAGGTCTCCGGCAACTACGCCGGTGACATACCGGAGACCGGGCAGGGCGCCGACGCGACGGTCGAGGAGTTCCGCCTCCGCAAGGCCGCCGCCTACAAGTCGTACTGGGAGCACATGCCCCTGCGGTCGGCGCAGCGGCCGAGCGGGTCGGACATGCAGGTGTACCGCCGATTGTACTGGGGCAAACTGGCCACGTTCACCATCCTGGACACCCGGCAGTACCGGAGCAACCAGGTCACCGACGCCGACTCGCCCGAGGCCTACGACCCCAGCCGCACGATCCTCGGCGCGCAGCAGGAACGCTGGCTCCTGAAGCACCTAAAGCACACCGGCGCCTCCTGGGACGTGCTGGCGCAGCAGGTGCCGTTCTTCGCCGACCCGGACATCGGCCACCCGGAAGACAAGTGGGACGGCTACCGCGCCGCTCGCGAGAACATCCTTCGCGGCATGGCCGCGAACCCGAACTGCCACCCGGTGGTGCTCTCCGGCGACATCCACAAGCACAGGGCGGCCGACCTCAAGCGAGACTTCTCCGACCCGGCGTCCAAGACCCTCGGGGTCGAGTTCACGACCACGTCGATCTCGTCGTCGTCGAGGATCGGTGTGGACGAGAAGGTGACCGCCAAGTTCGACCCCGTGCCCGAGACTCCGCATCTGCGGTTCGCAGGCAACGGCCGCGGATACGTCACGGTCGAGCTGACCCCGGGCCAGCTACGTGCGGACTTCCGGGCCGTGACGACGATCCTCTCCACATCGTCGCCCTCGTCGACGGTGGCATCGTTCGTCAGCGATCCGGTCAGGCCCGGCCTGCGGCGGGCCTGACACCGACGGTTCGAGCGGGGCCCGTTCAGCCTGTGCGGCTCGTAAATTCGGTTCGGTGGCTGTGACGTGCGGATTTGTCCGTGGCTCAGCTACCGGTAGCTGGGACGATCTCTGGCATGGCAGCCTCGCTGGTGTACCTGCTCCTGCGTCAGATCCTGCAGATGCTGACCCAGCTAGCCCGGGACGGCGGCGCGAAGGACGTCGAACGAGCTACGGTTCCTGCTGCGGGACCGAGACACCAAGTTCACCATGGCCTTCGACGCGGTGTTTGCCGCCGCGGCATCGACGTGCTCCGCACCCCGCCGCAAGCTCCGAGAGTAAACGCCGTTGCGGAGCGCTGGGTCGGCACCGTCCGGCGGGAGTGCACCGACCGGATCCTCATCGCCGGCGAACGGCACCTGACGAACGTCCTGACCGGGTACACCGCGCACTACAACGGCCACCGCCCACACCGGACACTCGACCAGCGACCACCGAACCCGCCGCCGCAGATCGTTGACCTCAACACCGCTCGAGTCCGACGACGCCCGATCCTGGGCGGACTGATCAACGAATACTCGCAGGCAGCGTAGCCGAACCGGATTTACGAACTCGACAGGCTGACCGCGGGACTCGCGCCGGTGCGGGCCGGTTACCTGCGGGACTGGGACCGCACGTTGCGGGCCGCGAACCATCCGGACACCACCCGCTACAACTATCTGCTGGCCGGCGTGCAACTGGCAGGGTACATCGCCGAGCGGCATCCCGGCGACGACGGCGTGGCCGACGACCCGACGCGGGTCAGCGGACGTCGCTGTCGGGTATGCACACCCGCCCTCCACCCCTGGGTGTAGCCGGCCTACCGCGCTGGTTGTGCCCAACGAGTCCAACCAGCGCCGGATGTGCCGTCCCGGCGCGGCTGCCTACAGTGTGGGCTGCTCGCGCAGGGGACGACCCGTACCGAATCCGGGCTTTCTGGGGGACCAGCACGTGACAGCACATCATCCGGTACCGGCCGGGTGCGGCCTGCAGTGGTCGAGGCGTGCCCTGCTTGTGGCGAGCGGCCTCGCCCTCGTCGGCTGCGCGGAAAAGAGGAAGCGTCCGACGATCCGTGACGCTGGTGGGGCGACCGGCGAGGTCGGCGGGCAGACGTTGCAGCCGCTGCTGGACCGGCGCGCCGCCGCACTGCAGAAGGGCGACGAGCGGGCCTTCCTGGCCGACCTCGACCCCAACAACGCCAAGCTCATCGAGCAGCAGAAGATGGTGTTCGCCAACCTGCGCCAGATGAAGCTCGCCGCGTTCGGCTACATCGCCAAGCGGGTGTACGGCGCTAGGGTCGAGAATGGGGTGTACCAGTTCGCACCGGTGCACGAGGTGGTGCAGCTCACCGCGGACGCCGGGCCCGGCGGGGTCTCGCCGGCGGGCACGTTCCGCGTCTCGGCGGTCAAGCGCGGCGGCAAGCTCGTCATCACCGAACTGGCGGGGCTCACCCCGGACAACGCCGAGCAACTGGGCATCTCCAACGGCCTGCCGGCGCACGCGCCCTGGCACCTCACGCCGCTGAAGGTCAGCCACGCCGGCAACGTCTGCCTCATCGCCGACGCCAGCGTGACCGATCTCGACCGCTACGCCGTGCCCGCCGAGGCCGAGGCGAAGACCCTGGAGTCGCTGTGGGGCGACCGGACCCGGTTCCCGGGGTACGTGCTGTTCTTCACCAACGACGAGAGGAACTTCGCCTCGTGGTTCAGCCTCGGCGCGGCCAGCAACTTCGCGCCGACGGTCGAGGGCTTCCAGATCCCGCAGTACGGGGTGCGGCAGGCCGGTGAAATCTACCGCGAGCAGTACGCCGGCTCGCGCATTGTGGTGAACCTGCGGCGCATCAAGGATATCGGCGACGACCCGCGGTTGGTCATGCGACACGAGCTGGCCCATGCCATCTCCAGCCGGGCCACCGCCGTCAGCCCCGGCCTGTGGGTGCTGGGCGCCCCGCGCTGGGCTCTCGAAGGATTCGCCCGCTGGACCGAGGGGCGCGGTGACGTGCCACGCCAGTACGCCGCCGCGTCGTTCAAGGGCGCGATCCCGCACTCGCGGACGTTCTACGACGACTCCGGCTACAACTACGCGGTCAGTTGCACGGTCTTTGACTGCGTCGAGAAGCTCAAGGGCCGGGCCGCGGTCGTGGACTTCTACCACCAGGTCGTGCAGTACGTCGACCTCGAGGACGAGCAGATGGTCGACACGCCGGCCTTCGACGGCATCTGCAAGAAGGCGCTCGGCATGTCGAGCGCCGACTTCAAGAAGCGCTGGGCCGGGTTCGTCCGGGGAGGATCCTGATGACCTGGCGTCGGCTCGTCGTCATCATGGTCGCCGTCGCGCTGGTCGCGGTCGGCGGCGGCGGGGCGGCCGGCTACTTCGGCGGCGGCAACGCCGCGAAGGCCAAGTACGTCGCCTCGTGCGGCGGCGCGGGGTGCATACCCACGCTGCAGGGTAAGAAAGTCGTCGACGCGTTGACCGGCAAGGGTTTCGCGTGCAAGGAGGAACACAACTGGGAGTGCAAGTTCGTCGCGGGCGAAAACGAGTACACCGTGTTCGTCCAGATCCGCGACGGGCTCATCAGCGAAGTGCAGGGCTGGTCGCGTAGCGCCGACGAGCAGGAGGTGAGCCCGGCGCGCAAGGCGTTCCTGCTGTGGTTCGCGGCGCTGCCGTTCAACAACGACCAGACGACGGTCTCCGAGATCGAGAACTGGCTGGTGCCGCTGCTGACCGGTGGCAAGAACGCTGAGGTGGTCATCGGCGGATACATCTACGAGCTGACCGCCGAGCGGAGCCGCAACCTGCAACTGCGCATCCGGGGAGATTCGTCGTGAGCACCTACCAACCGCCGGCCGGTCCGAACCCCGGTTTCGGCGAGCCGTGGCCGGCGGGTGCGCCGAACGGATTCGAGGCAAGGGGCGGATTCGGGCCGCCCGCCAGGTCCGGGCCGCCCAGCAGCCCCGCGGCGCCCGGCGGCTTCGGCCCGCCGCCGATGGCGCCGCCCGCGAAGCCGAAGCGCCAGGGACCGGTGACAATCCTGGCGGTACTGCTGATCGGCCTGACGTTGCTGTGCTGTGGTGTTCCCAGCGCCGGCATCGGCGCGGCCCTCGGCGGCGGGCTCACCCAGCCCGACGGGCCGAGTGAGCCACCGAACATGCCGGCGGAGTTTCCCAATACCAACCAGCGGTACCTGCCCGGCACGACCATCAACGACGTCGCCGAGCAGTGGATGAAGAAGGACAACGGCTGGGTGTGCACTCCACCGGAGCAGGCCGACTATCGGCTCAGCGAGGCGAAGAACCGGCTGGAGTGCGTGCCGACCGACAAGGATCTCAAGTACGACGTGGACGTCGCCATCGAGTACGACGGCGACAACCAGTTGACCCAGGTTGAAGCGAGCTGCAACTTCAAGCCCGGCGCCGAGATGTGCCGCTCGCTGTTCGCCACCATGGCCGACGTGCTGTACCTGAACCGGTCGGAGAACCGTAAGCCAGCCGAGGAATGGGCGAGCAAGAACGTCGACACCGACAATACGACGGTGATCGGCGGGATCCGGTTGACAGTCTCGCTCAGCCCGCACCAGATCACGGCGATCCCGTACTCCTGAACCAGACTGGCGCCTAAATCCACAATGGACTGTCGACGCTAGTGCGCCTCTGATCTGAGGATCCCCGCGACGGTCTCGCCGGCTGAGTCAGCCGATACCGTCTGCTGGTCCCCGGTGAGCATGCTCCTGACCACGACGTTGCCCTCAGCCCAGTCGGACGGGCCGAGAATCACGATCACTCGGGCGCCCGCCTTGTCCGCTCGGCCGATCTCCTTGCCTAGCTTGCGCGGCTCCAGCGGCACTGTGGTTCGCCATCCGTCGCGGCGTAGGACCCGGGCGACTGTCGCGGCGGCGTTGTACAAGTCGGGCCGGCTGGGAATAACGACAACGTCCGCCTCCGGTAACGGCTTCGGCAGCAACCCGTGGGTTTCCAGGAAGTCAAACAGCGTGACGTCCCCCATGCCGAACCCGAATCCCGGGATTCGTCTATCGGAGAACAGCCCCACGAGATCGCTGTAGCCTCCGCCGCCGAACAGGGATCGGTTGTTGACGGGATCGCGGTCGAACACCTCGAAGACGGTCGAGGTGTAGTAATCGAAACCCCGCACGATGAGCGGATCAAAAGTGACCAGTTCACGGCCAGGCCCATCGAGAATCTTAGCGAGCTGAGAGCGCTCCAGGACATCGGCAGGAATCTCGGCGAGAAGTTTGTCGCCAGCCTGGAGCGCGCCTTCCAAGCGGTCGAACTGTGCTGCGGAGATGCCAATCTTGTCCGCGTCCTCGGCAAGCTGTTCGCGGGGATACTTGTCCCAGCGATCGATCATGGACGACACCGCCCTGACCTGGTCGGCCGGGATACCGACGATCTGTGTGAGGATGCCGTCGAGCAGCACCCGGTCGCTGGCCCGCAGCACGTACATGTCCCGGGTAGCGCCCACCGCAGCCATCATGTCGTGGATCAGCTCGAAGATCTCTGTCTCCACATTCGGACTGTCCGAGCCGAACGTGTCCACGTTGATCTGCCAGTGCTCGCGGACTCGCCCACGCTGGGGCCGCTCGTAGCGGTGGCAGTTGACGTGGCAGTACCAGCGGACCGGGAACTGCAGCGTGTTCGCGTTGGCCGCGATCATGCGTGCCACCGAGGGGGTCATCTCTGGACGCAGCGCGAGCCGCCGACCACCGCGGTCGGTGAGGGTGTAGAGCTGCAGGTCGGCGATCTCCTGACCGGACTTGGCCTCGTAGATTTCGGCGGACTCCAGAATCGGCCCGTCGTAGCGGACGAAACCATAGCGTTCGATGACCTCGTACAGTCGATGAAACACCTGCGTCCGCACCGACATCTCGGCCGGGAGGAAGTCCCGGGTGCCCCGATAGGGTGAGGTCGTCAGGTGCTGACTCAATTTGGCATCCTTTCAACATCGACTTCGCTGCGTTCCGCAGTTCCCGGCAATCGCTAGCGTCCCAGATGGAGCGTTGGTCCCGGTAGTCAATAATGGGCGCGACAGTCGGCGCGCTGACGCGCAGGATGCTGCTCAGAAAGGCCCGGTCCGCGCCGGGCCTGTAGGGGCTCATTGTCTTCGTGTGGCGCTGACCAACGGCGACGTGGTTGGGTCGGGTTGCGGGATGATGGTGCATCGTGCCGCCTCGCCTGCTGTGTCTGATCTTCTGCCGGTTCGGCCACGGGGATGATCAGCGAACCGCCGCCACGGTCGCGGAGGCCGGTGGCTCGGCCGCTCCGATGCGGGAGCGCAGCGGTGTGGCCAGCCCGCCGAGACCGGCCACGATCCGCAGGCCGCCGGCCAGCGCGATGATCAGATACATGTTGTGCAGCCGCTGTTCCAGCGCACCGGCCAGCAGGGCGGCGGCCGGGATCGACAGGAACACGACCATCCGGGTGAGAGCGACAACGCGGCCGAGCAGCTCGGGCGGCACGATGCGCTGCCGCAGGACGAACCAGGTGACCATGTTCACGGTGCCGATGCCGTAGACCAGCGCCCACATTATCGAGATGCTGACCACGTCCCGCAACGGGATCAGGGCGACGATCCCGGCTCCGGCAAGGACGGTGCCGACGAGGATGATCCGGCCCGGTGGGAAGCGGTGTCCGAGCCACGGGCAGATGGCCGCGCCGAGCACCGCACCGACGCCCTGGGCGGACATCACCACGCCGACCAGGGCAGGTGACATCGCGCGATAGTCGCTGAGGTAGTAGACGAGGTTGGCCTGCACTGACCAGGTGCCGAAGTTGGCCAGCGCGAAGAGGACGGAGCCGCTGAGCAGGATGCGGTTGTCGCGGACGATGTGGACCAGAGCCGCCCGGATCTCGCCGAGCAGGCCGGGCGGGGTCCGTTCGCCCGGTTCGTTCCCGGCTTTCTTGCGGATCGCCAGGATGGTCAGCGCCGACACTGCGAACGTGCCCGCGTCGACCCAGATGGCGCCCTGAAAGCCGAGGACCGCGATCAGCACGCCGGCCACGGCCGGCCCGGCCAGGCTCATCACGTTGTCGCCCGCCTGCAGCCAGGCGTTGGCCCGTTCCAGATCGCGTTTGCCGGCCAGGGCGGGCACCAGCCCCTGGAAAGCCGGATAGTACAACGGCTCGACACAAGCCAGCAGGAACGCCGCGAGGTAGACCATGAGCAAGGACGACGAGCCGACCGTCACCGCGACCGCGAGCAGCCCGGCCAGAACCGCTGCGGTCAGGTCGCCGGCGACGAGGATGCGGCGGCGGTCGAACCGGTCGGCGAATACGCCACCCGGCAGCGAGAGCACGAGCAGCGGGGCGTACTCCAGGGCGTAGACCACCGCGGTGTTCAGCGCTGACCCGGTCCGCTCGAGGATCATCAAGGGCAGGGCCAGCCGGTAGATCCAGTTGCCGAGCCCGGAGGTGACGAAGGCGAACAGCAGCAGTCCGTAATCCGCGCCCAAGTGCCCCCTACGGCGATCCCCGGGGGCTCGGGTCACGTCGTCACCTCACGGATGAGGCCGATCAGCGCGGTACGCCAGGGCCGCAGGAAGAAGTGATCCCCGGGGAACATCCGCACCCGCAACGATCCGGACAGATGGTCGCGCCACGCCTCCAGGTGGGACAGCGGGATGCCGTCGTCGGTGCCGCCGAGCACGGTCGCCGGCACCGCGAGCGGCTCCCCGCGGCCGAGCCGATAGGTCTCCAGAACTTCGTAGTCGGCGCGGAAATAGGGCAGGACCAGCGCGCGTAGTTCGGGATGCTCCCGCAGCTCGGCTGGCAGCCGCCCGTGCCGGCGCTGCATGACCTCGAAGAAGTCGTCCTCGGGCAGATCGTGGATGGTTTCCGGATAGCTTGTCAGGCCGGGCGCCGGACGGGCGGACAGGAACAGGTGACGCGGCTCGGGCCGCCGCGCGGCCGCCAGTGCCCTGGCGACCTCGAACGCGACGAGTGCGCCGAAGCTGTGCCCGAAGAACACCACCGGTAGATCGGTCAGCAGTTGCGCGGTCAGGTCCGCGACGAGCGGCCCCATGCGAGTGTACGGCTGTTCGTTTATCCGTGCCGCCCGGCCGGGAAGCTGGACCGCGCACACTTCGACGGTGTCCTGGAGGTACCGATGCCAATGGGCGAACTCGGCGGCACTGCCACCGGCGTGGTGGAAACAGTAGAGCCGGACCCGAGGGGCGGCCTGGTGCCCGCCGCGCAGGAACCAGTCGGTCACTGGCCGCCCTCCATCCGGCCGCGCAGGGTGGCCGACAGCGACCCGATCGTCGGGAACTCGAACAGCATGCCGACGCTGAGCTCGATGCCGAGCCGGTCCCGCAGCTCGGCGATCAGCCCGACGGCGCTCAGCGAATCCCCGCCTAGGGCGAAGAAGTCGTCCTGCGGCCCGGCAACTGACCGGCCCAGCGCGTTCTGCCACGCCTGCTCGAGCACGGTGGCGAGGTCCTGCTCTTGCCAGGTGCTGGCCGACGGCCGGGGTGCGGGCACCGGTGCCGCCGCCGGGGGAATCACCGGTTCGGCGGCGGCCGGAGTGTCCTGTTCCCCCGGCACCGGCCTGCCGTCCCGGTACGGGCGTACCGCGACCTGCCTGCCGGGCCGGTCACCGAGGATGTCGAAGAGCAGCGCCACACCCTCGCCCGGGGGGATGCCGTCCGACGGAGGCAGCCCGGTCGGCCGGTCGTCGCCGCCACCGGGTGCGACGGTGAACGCGTCGGCGCTCACCTGGCGCATGGTGAAGCGGCGGACGGCCACGGCCACCAGGCCGTCGGGCCGGACCAGGTCGACGTCGGTGACCAGGAGACCGCGGCCGCCGTCCCGGTGCCGGACGTGCGCGGTCACGGCGCCGGGCAGGTCGCTGAACACCGTGATCTCGCCGTACAGCATCGGCAGGTGGTGGTGGTCCTCGGCCCGGCGGGTCAGCGCGGTCGCGCTGTCCAGCAGCGCCGGGTGCAAGGGGTGCTCGGCGAGCTCGCCGTGGAACCGGTCGGCCAGGCGCAGCGTGGCGAGCTGCTCGCTGGCCGAGCGGCGCAGTTGCTCGACGTTGAGCCAGTGCGGTCCGAGTTCGGCGAGGTCACCCGCGCCGGTGGCGTCGGCCGTCTCGGTCATGCGCGCGGCCACGGCCGCGAGGTCGGCGCGCGGCGCGTCAGTCTCGGCGGCGGCCGCGACCCGTCCGGAACTGTGCACGGTCGCGCCGGCCTGGACGGTAAAGTCCCAGTGGCTGTCGCGCGGCTCGAGTATCACGCGTACGCGCTGGGCGCCCTGGACGAACAGGGGTTGGTGGAAGGTCACCTCGCGCAGCACGATCGGGATGCCGGCCAGCGGGGGGCACAGCCGTCGCACGGCCCGGACCACCAGGTCGAGGTGGGCGGTGCCGGGGAGCACCGCCCGGCCGGCGAAGCGGTGTTCGTCCAGCACCCAGCTCTGCTCGGTCAGCTCCTCCTCATGAACGAGACTTTCCGTCGCGGTACGCCGGGTCGCGGCCCACGAGCTCAGCGGTTCGCCGCTGCCCGGGTCCACCGTGGCGCGGGCCGCCATCCCGACCTCGGCCCAGCTCGGCCAGTTGATGCTGACACAGCGCTGCCGGGAGACCGTCGCGTGGGCGTCCAGGAAGGCGTTGGCGGCCGCGTAGTCGGCGCTGCCGACCAGCCCGGCGATCGAGGCGCGGCTGGAGAAGGAGGTGAAGAAGTCCAGCCGGGGCCGCTCGGCGAAGACGCGTTCCAGCACTAGGGCACCGACGATCTTCGGGCGCAGCACCGCGCGTACCTGCTCGGGTGTGCGGAATGCGATCATGCCGTCGCCGGGTAGTCCCGCCGCGTGCAGCACGCCGTGGACGGGGCCGGCGGTGGCTTCGACTCGCTCGACGAGGGCGCGCATCGACCACTCGTCGGTCACGTCGGCCCGCTCGATCAGCACGCGCGCGCCGAGCTGCTCGAGTTCGGAGAGTTCGGCCGCCGCGGCGTCGCGGGGACCCGAGCGGCCGACCAGGACGAGGGTGGGCGCGAGGCCGGTCCGGGCCAGCCCTCGGGCGACGGCCAGGCCGATGCCGCCGTACCCGCCGGTGATGAGGTAGGTGCCGCCCGGCCGGACGGGCGCCTCGGTCGCGGGGCGATGCGGGATCGGTACCTCGGCGGGAATCCAGCGCCGGTCGCCCCGCAGGGCCACGACCGGGGGCCAGTCCCGCTCCTGGAGCTGCTGCGTGATCATGGCTTGGTCGGTGCCGGGAGACACGTCGAGCAGCAGGCAGGCGGCGCCGGGCAGCTCGAGCGGGACGGTCCGGGCCAGTCCGGCGAGTGCCGCCTTGGCCGGGTGCACCGGTTCTCCGCCGGAGACGTCCGCGGCCTGCGTGGCCAGGAACAGGAACCGGCCGGGCCGGCCGGCGGATGCGGTTCGGGCGGCGACACGGACGAGGTCGTAGGCGCTCTCCACGCTGTCGGCGAGCTGGGTGTCGATGGTGTCCGCGGTGGCCTCCGGCCATGCTCCGGTGGCGGCCGCGTGGACGTAGACGCCGGGTTCCGCACCGCTGCCGCGCAGCTCCCGCAGCACCTCGGGCAGGGTGTCCGGCTGGACCGGCACGACCCGGTGCCCGGCGGCGCTGAGCAGGCGGGTCACCCTGCGTGCCGCGTCCGGATCGCGCGGCATCAGGGTCAGCGCGACGGTGCCGCGGTGCCTGGGCGGCCGGGGGCCGGGTGCCGTCTCCCGCCAGCGCAGCACCGCCAGCGGCGAGGCCGGCGCGGCGGCGGTCTCGGCGATGACCGGCGCCGTTTCCGGCGCGGGCTGATCGGCTGTCACGGGCCGGGCACCGATCACCGGGGACGGGCTGATCCAGTGCCGGGCCCGGCGGTAGGGGTAGCCCGGCAGGGCGATCCGGCGGCGCGGACGTGGCGGCCCGACGGCGTCCCAGCGCAGATCGTGCCCTTCGGTCCAGAGCGCTCCCGCGGCGGCCAGCACGTCGGTCCGGTCGTCGCCGGTGCCCAGGCCGGCGACGGCGTGGTGAGCCGGGCCGTGACCGCGCACCAGCGCGGTGAGCGTTCGTCCGGGGCCGGCCTCCAGCGTGGTCAGCTTCCTCTCGTCGAGCAGCCGCGCCAGGGCCGGTCCGAACCGGACCGGCGCGGTGAGCTGGCCGGACCAGAACGCCGGGTCGGCCGCCTGCTCGTCGGTGAGCGGCTGCCCGGTGGCCGCGGAGACGATCGGGATGGCCGGCGGTGACAGAAGGACACCGTCGAACGCCTCGCGGAACCGGTCGGCGGCGCCGGCCATGGCCGGGGAGTGGAAAGCGTGCGAGGTGTCGAGCAGCTTGGCCCGGACACCGGCGGCGCGGGCCTGCCCGGCCACGGCCTCGATCGCCTCCGCCGGCCCGCTGAGCACGCACTGCCGGGGACCGTTGACCGCGGCCAGCGCAATGTCGCCGCCGAGCAGGGCCCGAGCGTCTTCTTCGGGCACGGCGACGGCCAGCATGCTCCCGGCCGGCATCGCCTGCATCGCCAGCGCGCGGGCGGTGACCAGGCGCAGGCCGTCCTCCAGGGTGGTCACCCCGGCGACCATCGCCGCGACGAGTTCGCCGACGCTGTGGCCGAGCAGCGCCACCGGAGCGACACCCCAGGCCCGCCACATCGCGGCCAGCGAGTAACCGACCGACGCCAGCAGCGGCTGAGCGAACTCGGTGCGGGTCAGCAACTCGGCGGCGTGCGGGCCGTGCCAGGCCGGTTCGAGGTCGACGCCCAGCTCGGCCACGATGTCGAGGCACCGGCGCATCGTGTGGGTGAACGTGGTGTCGTAGCCGAGCAGCCCGGCGGCCATGCCGGCCCGCTGGGCGCCCTGGCCGGGGAAGAGCAGCGCGACCTGCCGGGCGGCGGCCCCGGGCGCGGGGCGCAGCAGCGCCTGCTCTGCCGGGTCGTCGAGCAGGTCGACCGCGGCCCGGGCGGTCGGGGCGACCACGGCGCGGCGTACCCGGTGCACCGTACGGCCGTGCCGCAAGGTCGTCGCCGTGTCCACCAAGCCGTCCTCGCCGTGCCAGGTCAGGTGGCGGGCCAGGCGGGCGCGGACGGCGGGCTCGTCGGCGTCCGTCCGCGCCGACCAGACAAGCAGTTCCGGGCCGTCGGCCGCGGTGCCGGCCGCGGCCGGTGGACCCTGTTCGAGCACCACGTGGGCGTTGGTGCCGCCGACCCCGAAGGAGCTCACGGCGGCGGTCCTCGGCCGATGCGCCGGGACGGGCCACGGGTCACGCCGTTGAACGACGCGGAACGGCGTCTCGCCGAGGTTGAGCTTGGGATTGGCCTCGGTGAAGTGGACGGTGGGCACCAGTTCGCCGTGCTCCATGCAGAGCACCGCCTTGATCAACCCGGCGACCCCGGCGGCCGGTCCGAGATGGCCGATGTTGGACTTGACCGAACCGAGCCCGATCGCCGGGGTCGCGTGCGCGGCGTCACCGGCCAGGAAGCGGTAGGCGCCGGTGAGCGCCTCCACCTCGATGGAGTCGCCGATGTCGGTGCCGGTGCCGTGCGCCTCGACGTAGTCGATGTCGGCCGGAGTCAGGTCGGCCACGGTCATCGCCTCGACCACAGCGCGGAGCTGACCGTCCACTCCGGGGGCGCTGAAGCTGACCCGGTCGGCGCCGTCGTTGGTGACCGCGGAGCCCCGGATGACCGCACGAATCGGGTCCCCGTCGGCCCGCGCGTCGGCGAGCAGCTTCAGCACCACGACGCCGCCGCCGTTGCCGAAGACGGTGCCGTTGGCCTTGACGTCGAAGGGCCGGCAGAAACCGTCCTGCGAGTAGATGCTGCCCGGCGCCCAGCGATAGCCGTGGCCGTACGGCATCTCGAGCTCGGCCCCGCCGGCCAGCGCCGTCTCGCACTCGCCGTTGCGCAGCGCCTCGCACGCCAGGTGGACGGCGACCAGCGAGGTGGAGCAGGCGGTGGCCACCGAGAGGGCCGGGCCGGTGAGCCCGAGGCGGTAGGAGACCGTGCTGGCCAGATAGTCGTTGTTGTTGTAGATGTCGAGCGAGAGCGCGGCGGTACGGGCCGCCAGCTCCTTGTTGGCGCGAATGTTGAACTCGGCGTAGCGGTTGGCGGCCGATCCGCCGAACACCCCGACGCTGCCGGGCACGGCGAACGGATCGTATCCGGCGTCCTCCAGCGCGGCGTGGGCCAGTTCGAGGAACAGCCGCTGCTGGGGGTCGCGCATGTCCGCCTCACGCGGGGTGAGACCGAAGAACTCGGCGTCGAAACCGTCAGCGTCGGCCAGCAGCGGGACGCGCCGGACGTAGTCCGGGTCGGCCAGGTGCTTCTCGTCGACGCCGGCGGCCCGCAGGTCGTCGTCGGTCCGGGTGCTGAAGCAGTCGGTGCCCTCGGACAGGACCTGCCAGAACTGCTCAAGGTTCTCGGCGCCGGGAAGCCGGCTGGCCATGCCGATGACGGCGACCGGCTCCGGCGACCGCCGGGTGGTGTCGTGGTCCTGCGCTGGCCTACGCATTGCGGAGATTCCTCTTCTGATCGTCCAGCCGGCGGCGGACGCTACGCCGAGCGACGGCCACCGCCGGAAGCGATACGGGGTCGGGGCGCGCGAACGACTCGCCGCCGTGGTTGCGAGCCGGCGCACCGCTGAGGTGCCGGGCCAGCGATCGCGGGCTGGGGAACCGGAACAGGTCCACGACCTCGACCGCGATACCGTGCACCCGCAGCCGGTCGTGCATCCTCAGCAGGCTCAGCGAGTTCAGGCCGGCTTCGAAGAAGCTGACGGCCGGGTCGGGGTGTCCGGAACCGCCGAGCTGCTCGCGCAGCGTGGCGAGGACGACGTCTTCGATCGCGGCGGACGGCGCCGGGGCAGTGTCAGCGGGCGCGGCCGCAACCGCCGAGACGTCCACCTTGCCGTTCTGGTTCACCGGCAGCTTGTCGAGCACGACGATCTGCTCCGGCACAGCCCAGCTCGGCAGGACGGCGCGCAGCTCGTCGCGGACCTGCTCGGCGACGACCGGGACGGCGCCGGACCGCGCGACGTACGCGGTGATGCCGGTGTCGGCGACGACCACCAGGCATTGCACGATGCCTTCCTGGGCGAGCAGGGCGGCCTCGATCTCGGCCGGCTCGAGCCGGTGGCCGGCGACCGACACCTGCCGATCGAGCCGGCCGGCGAACTCGATGTGCCCGTCCGGCGTGTACCGGCCCAGATCGCCGGTGCGGTACGACGTGACGCCCGGCCGCCCGTGCGGATCGGGTGCGAACGGTGACGGCTGCCGGTCCGGGTGGGTACGCAGTGCGAGGCCGCGGCCGCGTACGACGATCTCGCCCAGTTGGCCGACACCGGCACCCTCGATCACTAGCTCCCGCCACGGGCCGGTGGCGGCCAGCGGCACCCCGGCACGGTCCCGCCGGCGTCGCACCGGGTCGGCCGCCGGGTCACGCCAGCGCAGCCACGTGCTGAGCTGCGGGGTCTCGGTGGTGCCGTAACCGTGGTAGATCTCCGCCGCGGGCGCGCACCGGCGCAACTCGCGGGCGATCGGATCGGTCAGCAGGGCGCCCGACAGCACGATGCTGCGTAGCCGGTCGAAGCGCCGGCCGGTGGCCCGGGCCGCGGAGGCGAGCAGGCGGGCGACGCCCGGCGTGGCGTTGAGCCGCGTGATGCCCGCCCGGGCGATCAGCTTAGCTGTCGCCGCGGGTTCGGTCGTGGCCGGCACACAGAGCGCCGCGCCGTGGATGAGCGGGGTCAGGACGTCACGGAACACCGGGTCGTGGCCGGGCGCGGACAGCAGCAGGAAGCGGTCGTCCGGTTCGACGCCGAACGCGTCGCGGTAGTGGTGCAGCGCCTCCGGCAGCGCGTCGGGCGCGACGAACACCATGCTCGGTGCTCCCGAGGTGCCCGACGTGGACAGCACATGGCTGAAGCCGGGAACCGGGGCGTCGCCGGCGGGCCGGGACAGCGGCGACCCGGTCAGCACGGGCACCGCCTGATCCGGATGACCGGTGCCCGGGCCGGTTCCGGCGCCGGGAGCCAGGACGGCCTCGGCGCCGGCGCCGGCGAGCACGGCCTGCCGGCGGCCGGGAGGCAGATCGCCGTCGATCAGCGCGACGGCGCAGCCGGCGCGCCAGGCCGCGAGCAGTTCCACGACAGTGCCGGCGGTGCGATCGCCCGGAAGCAGGACCGTACGGTCGTGCCATCCGGCCGAGCGCAGGGCGCCCGCACGCGCGGTGACCCGCTCGTATAGCTGCCGGTAGGTCATCCGGCCGTCCGGCAGCAGCAGCGCGTCGCGAGCGGCGTACCGCTCGGCGGCCCGCTCGAACAACTCGGTCACCGTGGACCGACCGGCTGGCGCGACGAAGGTGGCGGGCGGCCGCTCCTCACCCAGCGGCCACCGGGCCGGCGCCCGGCCGAGGTGGCCCGGGACCTGGTCGAGCAGCCGCACGACCTGGTCGAGCAGGTGGCCGGCGGTGTCCCGGTCGAACACGTCGACGGCGTGCACGAGGCGCAGCCGATAGCCGTCGGCCGCGGACCGGCGCAGGTACAGGCCGAGGTCGAACAGTGAGCCGGTGGTGGCGGGCTCGATCTCGGTGGCCGCCACGCCGCCGAACGATGGCGGCGGCGCGGCGTGGGTGAGGTCGTTGAACCACACCTGATAGAGCGGGTTGCGGCTCAGGTTGCGGGTCAGCCCGAGCGCTTCCACGATGCGCTCGAAGTCGGCCCCGGCGTGGGCGTGGGCGTCGAGCAGCGCCGCCGACACCTGCCGGACCAGCTCGCGGAACCGGTCCGGGCCGGCGACGCCGATCCGCACCGGCAGGGTGTCGACGAGGAACCCGATCACCTGGTCGGACGGCCCGCCGTCGCGCGAGGACCAGGGCACGCCGACGACGACGTCGTCCTGCCCGCTCCACGAGGTCAGCACGGTGGCGAACGCGGCGAGCACCACGGCGACCGGGGTGACGCCGAGATCCCGCGCCACCGCGTCGAGCCGTGCGGCCCCGGTGCCGGTGACGACCGCGTCGACCGCGCCGCCGGCGAACGTCGTGACGAGCGGGCGGCGGCCCTGGAAGGGCAGACCGTGCGAGCGCGGGGCGTCGTGCAGCCGGGCGGTCCAGTACCCGACGTCGGCTTGGTCGCCGGTCCGGCCGGCCCGGTCGGTCAGGACGTCGCCGAACTGCGGCGGCTCGTCCGCGCCGAGGCGGCCGTCGTAGGCGGCGGCCAGATCGGCCAGGAACAGATCGACGGAGCGCTGATCGGCGATCACGTGGTGGAGGACGGCGACCAGCAGGGCGTCTCCCGCCGGGTCGGCGGTGTATCGCACGCGCAGCAGGGGCGCCTCGTCGATCGGCAGCGGCTCGTCCACAGCCTCCGCGGCGAGGGCGCGGCACCGGCCGGCGTCGAGCGGGGCGTCGGAGACGCCGATGGTCAGCGGCGCGCCGGCCGCGGCCACGATCTCCTGGTACGGACCGGAATCGCCCTCGACGATCCGGGTGCGCAACGACTCGTGCCGGCGCACCACCGTCGCCAGGGCCGCGCGCAGCCGATCCACCTCGAGGCCGCCCGGGACGCGCAGGGCCGCGACCACGTTGTAGGCGCTCAGCCGCGGATAGAGCCGTTCCATGAGCCACAGCCGGCGCTGGCCGGGCGACACCGGCGCGCGTGTGCGGTCCACACGCCGCGGCGGGGAAACCCGTCGCACCGGCGCGGGCCGGGCGTCGCCCGCGCGGGCCCGCAGAGCCGCGAGGGTGAGTCCACCGCGCAACAGCTCGGCGAGGGCGACGTCCAGGCCGTAGGTGCGCAGCAACTCACCGCGCAGCCGTACGGCCGCGAGGCTGTGCCCGCCCAGGCTCAGGAAGTCGGCGTCCTCGTCCACCGCGCCGAGGCCGAGCGTTTCGGCCCACAGCCGGGCCAGCGCATCCTGGCCGGCCGCCGGGCCGGCCGGCCGGGGTGCGGCCAGGGCGCCGGCCTGCCGGCGCAGCGCGGCCCGGTCCTGCTTGCCGCTCGCCGTCAGCGGCATCACGTCGAGCACGACAAAGGTGCCCGGCACGTACGCACCCGGCAGCCGGTCCGCGAGGTACGTGCGGCAGTCGTCCGCGGGGATCCCGGCGGCGCTGGCGGGGCGGACGAACGCGACCAGGCGGGGTGCCCGGTCGCCGACGCCGAGGACCGCGCACTCCGCGACGCCGGGATGCTCGCGCAGCACGGCCTCGACCTCGCCCGGCTCGACGCGTACGCCGCGAATCTTCACCTGCTCGTCGCGGCGCCCATGGAACCGGATCTGCCCGTCGACCACACTCACCAGGTCGCCGGTGCGATAGACCCGGTGCAGGCCACTACCGGCCGGCGCCGGGACGAAGACACGCTCGGTCAGGTCGGGCCGATCGCAGTAGCCCAGGGCGAGCGGGACCCCGCCGATGTGCAACTCGCCGACGGTTCCCTCGGCGGCAGGCCGGCCTTCGTCGTCGAGGACCAGCAGCGTGCAGTTGTCGATGGCCCGGCCGATCGGCACGTCGTCGATCGCGTCCCGGCCGGCCGGGCTGTCCCAATAGGTGACTTCGATCGATGCCTCGGTCGGGCCGTACAGGTTGTGCAGCCGTACGTCGAGCAGCTCCAGGCAGGCGCGCGCGAGTGCCGGCGAGAGCGCCTCGCCGCTACAGAACACGTGCCGCAGGCTGGTGCAGCCGCCCGCGTCCGGCCAGCGGAGGAACTCCTCCAGCATCGAGGGCACGAAGTGGCAGACGGTTACCTGGTACTCGATGATCGTTTTGATGATCGCGGCCGGGTCGGCGTGCGCGCCGGGATCGAGCAGCACGAGCCGCGCGCCCGTGATCAACGGCCAGAAGATCTCCCAGCCGGAGACGTCGAAGGTGTAGGGGGTCTTCTGCAACACCCGGTCGTCCGCGCCCAGCCGGTAGTGGCGCTGGCCCCACAGCAGCCGGTTGGTGATACCACCGCTGGGTACCACGACGCCCTTGGGCACGCCGGTGGAGCCGGAGGTGAAGTACATGTTGATCGGCTGCCGCGGAGACACCGGCCGCAACGGCGCCGGCGCGAAGGCCGCGTCGAGCTCCTCGGCGAGCGGCACGACGTCGAGCAGGTCCAGCTCGGCCGGCCCGGACCAGGTGCTCAGCGGTTCGGTGGTGCCGACCACGAGGGACGGGCGCGCGGTCGCGACGATGAGCGCCAGCCGGTCGGCCGACTCGTCGGTGGCCAGCGGCAGATAGGCCAGGCCCGCCTTGAGGATGCCGAGCAACGCGGCGACCATGTACGGGCTGCGGTGCGCCAGCACGGCGACCGGGCGGTCGGCGGGAACGGCGCGCCGGATCAGCGTGGCGGCGAGCCGGTCGGAGACCTCCTCCAGCTCTCGGTAGGTCCAGGCGCCCTCCGCTCCGACGCAGGCGATCGCGTCCGGCGTGCGGTCGGCCGCATCCCGGAACAGGCCGGGAATCCCGTGCGGCGCGCGGTGTTCGACGGCCGGTCCGCGCAAGGGGGCGGCTGGCTGGTTGCTTCGAGCGTCATCAGCAGGCATAGGAGCTCCTGTCGCACGCAATGCACGGTTCGCGGGCGCGGCAGCGATGTGCCGCGCGGAACCGTGCCTGCATTCCCCGTGTCAAGTCGTTTACAGCCTGATAATCGTCCGGCGGAAGCGTCATTCGGCGATGGCGCTCCTCGATCAGGCGCTCACTCGGAAATCTGGCATTGGACTGCTCGCTCGAGTGGGCCATCGACGAGTCTACTGCACGCGCGTCGCATTCTCGGGGCCGGAGGTGACGTAGGACACTCGTAGCGGCTCGACAGATCTTCGATCATTGTCCGGTCAACTTCCGTACCGAAGGGCTTCGATCTCCGGGAGGCACCGGGCCGCCGTGCTCACCTCGCCGGTGCGGTCGTGATCATGTCCCCGGCCGGGCGGGCGCCGCGGCGATCGGTGACCGTTTCCGCTTCCACATGGGACCCGCCGCCGTCACGCACAGCGCTCGGGCCGTTGCGCGAGGAAACTCGATGCGCTACGTTCGCTTGCGGGATTGGCCGTATCGACCAACATTTCGAGATCGACCGGCGCGAGTGTCACTTCGATACCTCGCATGTCGGTAATTCAATGCTGTCCGGACGGCGTTGTCCACCTGCGCGTTGTTCACGGACCTGACGCGAACAGTTCTTTGCTGGGAATCGGCTGAACGTTTGACCCGCCGTCGGTCACGTCGTTCACACCGATGAAACGGGGGGATCCTTGTCGTTTCCTTTCGCTGATTCAGTCGCCATTCTGACCGGTGCGTCCCGTGGGATCGGCCCGATCATCGCCGAGCGCCTGGCTGCCGCGGGACTGCGGCTGGCCCTGGTCGCCCGCGATCCCGAGGGCCTCCGGCAGACGGCGGGGCGTATCGCCGCGACCGGCCGGGCGCCGCTGGTGATCCAGGCCGACATCGGCGACGAGGCCGACCAGATCCGGATCGCCGACACGGTGCGCACCCGGCTCGGGCCGCCCGCGCTGCTGGTGAACAACGCCGCGATCGAACGGATCGGCCGGTTCCAGGACCTGACGACCGCGCAGATCAAGGACGTCCTGCTCACCAACCTGCTGGGTGCGCAGATACTCACCAGGTTGGTGCTGCCCGGCATGCTGGCCGAGGGCCGCGGGCACATCGTCAACATCGGTTCGGTGGCGGGACGGATCCCGTACCCGTACGGGACGGTCAACAGCGCCGCCAAGCAGGGACTGACCGGCTTCACCTGGTCGCTCTGGGCCGAACTGCGAGGCACCGGAGTCGGCGTGTCGGTGGTCCACCCCACGCTGGTCGGCAGGGTCGGCATCGCCGCGCGCTGGCCGTCCGCGGGCCGTCCGCCGCTGCTGCGGCAGGTGTCCGCCGAGCGGGTCGCCCAGGCGGTGGTGGACTGCGTCCGCAAGGACCGGGTCGAGGTCACTGTGGCGCCGGCGACGGAGCGGATCGCCGATGTGGTGAGCGCGGTGTCGCCGCGTCTCGCGGCCTGGGGCGCCCGCAGGATCGGTCTGTATCGCTACCTGCGCGACATCGCGCTCGCGACGGACGCCGCCTCGCCCACAGGGGGATACCCGAGGTGAACGGAGCCGACCTCGACGCGCTCGCCGCGGAGCTGGGTGCGCTACTGGACGAGATCACCGGCGACGCACGCGGCCGCGGCGCGGACGAGCCGCTGATGCTGCAGTCGCTGACCGCGGTCGAGTTCCGGTCCGGCATCCAGGCCCGGCTGGGTGTCGACCTGCCCCTCGACCTGTTCTTCGGCGACTGCACCCTGCGGGTGCTCGCCGGCGCGGCGCGAACGCGACCGGCACGCCGGCAGCCGGAGTCCGCGCTGCTGCCCGACCCGTGCGCCCGCCACGAACCGTTCGACCTGACCGACGTGCAGCAGGCCTACCTGCTCGGCCGGGACGCCGTCTACCTCGGCGGCCGCTCGACCCACGTCTATCTGGAGATCGACCTGCTCGCCGTCTCGCTGGAGAACGCCGAGAAGGCGTTCAACACGCTGATCACCGAGAACGACATGCTGCGCGCGGTGATCGTGCCCGGCGGCCGGCAGCGGGTGCTGCCGGAGGTGCCCTACTACCGCATCGCCCACGAGGACCTCGGCGACCACGACGAGGCGCGCTCGGCCGCTCGGCTCGCGGCCGTCCGGGCCGAACTCGATCACCAGGCCTTCGACCCGCACCGATGGCCGCTGTACGAGGTGCGGGCCACCACCGTACCGGGCGACCGGCTCCGCCTGCACATCAGCGTCGACCTGCTGTTCCTCGACGCGGCCAGCCTCCGGATGCTGATCGCCGAGTGGATCCGGCGCTCGCTGGGCACGCCCGGCTCGCCGCCGGCGTCCGAGCTGACGTTCCGCGACTACGTGCTGGCCCTGGGCCGCTTCCGCCAGGGCGCGGAGTACGCGGCCGCCCGCGCCTACTGGTCCGACCGGCTGACGACCCTGCCGGCCGCGCCCGACCTCCCGGTGACCGCCGAGCCGTCCGGCGGCCCGGCCCGGTTCACCCGGCGGGACACCCGGCTCGACGCCGCGACCACCCGCGATCTGTTCACCCGCGCCGAGGAACTCGGCGTCACTCCCGCCGTCCTGCTCGGCACCCTGTTCGCCGACGTCCTGGCTGCCTGGAGCCGGTCCGCGCACTTCAGCCTGAACGTGACCCTGGCCGACCGGCCGTGGTGGCATCCCGGCCTGCCGCGGCTGATCGGCGACTTCACCAGCACGATCCTGCTGGAGTGCGACCTGCGGTCCGCGGCCGGCCTGCCCGTCCGGGCCCGGGCGTTCCAGCGCCGCCTGCACGAGGACCTGGTCCACGCCACGTTCAGCGGCGTCCGGGTGCAGCGGGAACTGGCCAAGCGGGGCGGGCCGCGGCAACCGTGGATGCCGGTGGTCTTCACCTGCCTGCTGGAGGAGCAGGACGACCTCGGCGAGCTGGACGGCATCGTCTACGAACTCGGGTACGGCCTGTCCCAGACTCCGCAGGTGTATCTCGACAACCAGGTTCTGCTCCACGGCGGGGAGCTGATCGTCAACTGGGACGCGGTGGACGCGATCTTCCCGGGTACGGTCTTGGCCGACATGTTCGACGCGTACGCCGACGCGCTACGCCGAGTCGCGGCGGGCGCGACGGATCACCGCGTCGCCGTTCCGCCGGCGCAGCTTGCCGTCCGCGAACGGGTCAACGACACCGCCGCTCCGTTCCCCGACGAGCTGCTGCACGCCGGCGTCGACCGGATGGTGCGGGCGCGGCCGGACGCACCCGCCGTCATCACCGCCACCCGGACACTGACCTATCGCGAACTGGACGATCGAGCCCAGCACCTGGCCGGTCAGCTACGCGAGCTGGGCGTGCGACCGAACACCCTGGTCGGCGTTCACATGCACAAGGGCTGGGAGCAGGTCGTGGCCGTGCTCGGCGTGCTGCGCAGCGGCGCCGCCTACCTGCCGATCGACACCGACCTGCCGGAACTGCGGGTGGCGCAGCTATGTGCCGCGGGCCGGCTGAGCGTGGTGGTCACCCAGTCCACGGTGACGCCGCCGGACGGCGTGACCGCCCTCGTGGTTGCCGACGAGCCACCCACGGACCCCGCCCGCCCGGTGCCGGCCGTCGCGACCACCCCGGCCGATCTGGCCTACGTGATCTTCACCTCCGGCTCCACCGGGCAGCCCAAAGGCGTGAGCATCAGCCACCGCAGCGCGGTCAACACGGTCGACGACGTCGCCACGCGATGGTCGTTCGGCCCGCAGGACCGGATCCTGGCGCTGTCCTCGCTCAGCTTCGACCTCTCGGTGTTCGACGTCTTCGGGGTGCTCGGCACGGGAGGTGCCGTGGTCGTGCCGGACCCGGACGTGGCCCGAGATCCCGAACGCTGGCTGCGCCTGGCCCGCGAGCACCGGGTCACCGCGTGGAACAGCGTGCCCGCGCTGCTGGAACTACTCGTCGAGTACTGCGAGCGTTTCGGTGCCGCTTTGCCGCCCACCCTCCGGCTGGCTCTGCTGAGCGGCGACTGGATCCCCACTGCGCTGCCGGCCCGGGTGCGCGCGGTGCAGGCGCGACCGGTCCGCCTGATCAGCCTGGGCGGCGCCACCGAGGCCGCGATCTGGTCGATCTGGCATCCGATGGACGACCTGGAACCGGGAGCGCCGAGCGTCCCGTACGGCAGGCCGCTGCGCAACCAGTCCTGGCACGTCTTCGACGAGAAGCTCCAGCCGCGACCCGACTGGGTGCCCGGTGAGCTCTACATCGGCGGGGCAGGCGTCGCCGACGGCTACTGGGGCGCCCCGGAAACGACCGCGCTCCGGTTCGTCCGGCGCCCGGTCAGCGGCGAGCGGCTGTATCGCACCGGCGACTTCGGCAGGTACCGGCCCGACGGCGTCATCGAGTTCCTCGGGCGCGAGGACACCCAGGTCAAGCTGGGCGGGTACCGGATCGAGCTGGGCGAGATCGAAGCCGTGCTGCTAGACCACCCCGGTGTGCGCGCCGCGGTGTGCGTGGTGTCGGGCGATCCACGCCAACTGGTCGCGTACGCGGTGCCGCGCCCGGAAGCCGGCGGCCTGACCGAGGACGATGTCCGCGGGCATCTGGCCCGGCGGCTGCCCGCCTACATGCGCCCGGCGGTGGTCGTGCTGCTGGACGATCTGCCGCTGACCCGCAACGGCAAGGTCGACCGTTCCCGGCTGCCGGAACCGGGCTTGGCCGGCGGCTTCGAGCCGCCGGCCACCGCGGCTGAAGTGACGCTCGCCGCCGTCTGGACGCGGATCCTCGGGGTCGAGCGGGTCGGTCGGCGGGACGACTTCTTCGCGCTCGGCGGTGACTCGCTGCTGGTCGTCAGGCTGGTCGCCAAGGCCGCCGAGAACGGCCTCCACCTGAAGATCCGCGACTGTTTCGAGCAGCACACGCTCGCCGCCCAGGCCGCCGCGGCCGGCGCCGTCGCGGCCGGCGACGCCGAACAGGCCATGATCACCGGCCGGGTCGAGCTGACGCCGAGCCAACGGTGGTTCATGGCGCAGGAGTTCGCGGATCCGCAGCACTGGAACGGGATGTGGCCGCTGTTCGAGCTGGACCGGCCGCTGCGGCCGGACCTGCTGGCGGACGCGTTCCGGGCGGTGCTGCGTCACCACGACAACCTGCGCGCCCGATACCACCGCGACGGTGCCGGCTGGCACGCGTGGATCGACGGGGAGGCCGCCGTCGAGGCAGCCGAGGTCGAGGTGGTGGACCTCAGCGGCACCGCCGACGCCGATCTGGAGGAGCACCTCGACCGGCTGGTGGCGCGCTGTCACGGATCGCTGGACCTGGACGCCGGTCCGGTCGTGCGCCTGGCCTACGTCGACCTCGGCCCGGGCCGCCCGTCCCGGCTGCTCGTCAGCGCGCACTGGCTGGTGCTCGACTACTACTCGTCGCGCATCTTCTACGAGGATCTGCGCGCGGCCTATTTCGCGCTGGAGCGCGGCGACGCGGTGGAGCTGCCGCCGAAGACCGTCTCGGTCCGGGCCGCTGTGGCCCGCCTGGACCGGTACGCGCGCAGCGCCGAACTCGCCGCGGAGTTGCCGTTCTGGACGGCCCTGGCCCGCCGCGCGCCGGCCCCGCTGCCGGTGGACCGGCGGCGCGGACCCGACGTGCAGGCCGCCGCCCGCCGGCTGGTGCAGGCCGTCGACGGCCCGCTCGCCACCCTGGTGTGCCGTGACCTGCCGGCCGCGTACAGCATCGAGCCGAGGGAGACCCTGCTAGCAGCGCTGAGCCGGACGATCTACTGGTGGACCGGCCACCCGCAGACCCTGATCGAAGTCGAGGGGCTGGGCCGGGACGAGGTGTTCGGCGGGCTCGACGTGTCGCGTACCGTCGCCCGGTTCTCCACGCTGGTGCCGGTGCTGCTCGACGGCGACGGCGACCTCCACGACATCCGCGCCCAGATCCGGGCGGTGCCGCAGCGCGGCGCTGGATACGGGCTGCTGCGATATCAGCACCCGGACGCCGGAGTCCGGGCGGCGCTCGAGATGCCGGCCCCGGAACTCGGATTCAACTACTGGGGTGACGTCAGCGAGTACTTCACCGCCGACGCGAATCCGACCGTCCAGGCGTTCGGCCACCACCGCGGCGACCGCAACCGCCGGCCCCGGCCGCTGGATCTGATGGCGATGTCCCTGCGGGGCGGCCTGCAACTGGTGTGGAACTACAGCACGCGACTGCATGCCGACTCCACGATCGCCGCGCTCGCCGAGCGGTACGTCGCCGAACTCGAACACCTGGTGAAGGAGGTGCGGCCGGACCACACGTGATGCCCGAGATCCAACTCCTCGACCAGCGGTGATCACGCGGCCACGCGCCGCGGCGCGGATCACCCGGAAACAGCTCCGACACGGGAAGGCTCGTCATGACATCGGTTCGCAAGTTCGCCGCGGTGACCGCGGTATGTTGCCTCTCGGCCGTGGGTACCGGCTCGAGCGGCGCGTTCGCCCAGTTCAGCCCCTCCGGGGAGTCCGGTGCGGCGGTCGCGGCACAAAGCCTGGCCGGCACCTGGTACAACGAGCTCGGTTCCAGCGTGACGCTGACGATCAACTCCGACGGCACCATCACCGGCACCTACAACTCAGCGGTGGGCAACGCCTCGGGCGACTACCGCCTGGCCGGACGCTACGACACCACCGCGCCCAGCGGCGCCGGCGAGGCGGTCGGCTGGACCGTCGCATGGCGCAACGACAGCCGCGACGCGAACTCCGCGACCTCTTGGAGCGGCCAGTACTTCCCCGGCACCCCGGAGCGGATCGTCACGCAGTGGCTGCTGACCTCGTCCTCCACCCCGGATCAGGTGTGGGCGTCGACCCTGGTGGGACACGACGAGTTCACCCGGGCCAGGCCGAGCGCCGCCACCGTCGCGCGGGCCAAGGTCTCCGGCGCCTCCACCGAGCCCCGGTCCTGACCGCACCACCGGTGCGACGGGCTCTCCCCGCACCTGGCGGGGAGAGCCCAGCCAACCAGCAGCAACACGCCGATCGCCATTGTGGGGTGCCGCCAATGACCACGACTTCACGTACGACGCCGGACGGTGCCGTGCTACCGCCGCGTGGCTCACGCCTTCCGGCGCTCGCGCAGACCTTTCTCTACGGCAAGTACCGCCATCTGCTGCTGCCCCGCGTCCAGCGCCGGCACGGCGACGTGTTCACCCTGAAGCTGGCACAGTTCGCCGACACGGTGACGGTGCTGGCCAACCCGGCGCACTTCCGAGCGGTCTTCGGCGGCCCGGTAACCACCTTCCACGCCGGGTACGCCGTCCTCGCCCCGGTGATGGGCGACAGCTCGGTGCTCATCGCCGACGAGGACGAGCACAAACGACTCCGGCGACTGGTGATGCCCGCCTTCTCCGGCGCCGCCCTGGCGGGATACCAGCAAGTGGTGGCCGAGCTGGCCCGGCAGGAGATCGCCCGCTGGCCGCTGGGCCGGCCGCTGACGGTCTATCCCCGGATGCAGGCCCTCACCCTGGAGGTGATCCTCAAGGTCGTGTTCGGTGTCTCGGACGCCGACCGGCTCCGCGAGATGCGGCCCCTGGTGTACCAGGTCGCCTCCATCGGACCGCTGACCCTGCTGGGCCTGACCACCCCGCCGCTGCGACGTCTGCCGCCCTGGCGGCAACTCGCGGACCGGCAGCTACGCCTGGACGAGCTGTTGCACGCCGAGATCTCCGAGCGCCGGGGCATGAGCGACCTCGGCGACCGCAAGGATGTGCTGACCCGGCTGGTGCAGTTCTCCGCTCAGGATCCCGAGCGGCAAGGACTTTCCGACGACGAGCTGCGCGACCAGTTGATCACCCTGCTGCTGGCCGGTCACGAGACCAGCTCCGCCTCGCTGTCATGGGCGCTGCACGAGCTCTCCCGGCGTCCCGACCTGCTGGCGGCCGCGCACGAGGCGGCGGTCGCCGGGAACGAGGAGTACCTGAGCGCGATCGCGAAGGAGACACTGCGGCTCTACCCAGTGGTGTACGAGGTCGCGCGGAAGCTGGCCGCACCGGTCGAGATCGCAGGTTATCGGCTGCCCGCGGGCTCCGCGGTGATGCCGGCCGTGGGCCTGGTGCACGCCGACCCGGAGCACTTCGACCGGCCGGCGACCTTCGACCCGGCGAGATTCCTCGGCGGGCAGCCGCCGGCGCACACCTGGCTGCCGTTCGGCGGCGGGGCGCGCCGCTGCGTCGGCGCCGGCTTCGCGGTCATGGAGATGACGGTGGTGCTGGGCGAACTGTTGCGCACCCACCACATCCGGCCGGTGACGGCGCGGCCCGAGCGGGCGTACGTCCGCAACGTCACGCTGGTGCCCCGCCACGGCACCCGCGTCGTCCCGACCCTGTGGCCGGCGGATTCATGAGCACCGCGACGGGAGCACCCGAGGTCGCCATGACCGACGACTACACCACCCCGGAGGACCACTTCGGAGCGGTGACCATTCCCGAGGTGGTCGAGGCGGCCGCGGGCAGCTCGCGCGGCATCGTCCTGGTCGACGGCCACGGCCAGGACTCGCCGTTGCCGTACCGGGTGGTGGCCGCCGGCGCTCGCCGGGTCGCCACCGCGCTGGCTGAGCGCGGCGTCCAGCCCGGGGACCGCGTCGCGCTGGTCTCCTCCACCAGCGCGAGACTCCTGCTGTGCCTGTTCGGCGTGTGGCGGGCCGGCGCGGTGCCGGTCGTGCTGGCGCCGCCGCATCGGCTGGCCGGCCTCGCCGACCTGGTCGCCGATCTGCGCCGCCGCCTGGACCACGCGGACGCCCGGGCGGTGATCGTGGCGGACGCGTTCGGCGGTTTCATCCGGAAGCGCGTCGGGTCGCAGCGCTCGATCATGACCTGTGGCGAGCTGGTCACCGCTCGCCGCGACGCCCCACCGGTGCTGGATCCCGATCCGGACGCGCTGGCCTGCCTCCAGTTCACCTCCGGCACCACGGGAGCGTCACGGGCGGTCGCGCTGAGCCACCGGCAGTTCCTCACCAACGCCGTGGTGTGCAGCCAGCGACTGATGCTCGACGGTGACGACAGCGTCCACGTTAGCTGGGCGCCGCTTTACCATGATCTCGGGCTGATGGCCACGGTCGCGTGCACCGCCGCCCGCATCACACTGGTGCTGCAGGCACCGGAAACCTTCCTGGCGGCGCCGGACTCGTGGGTCGACGCGTTGTCCCGGCACCGGGCGACGAGCACGGTAACCCCCAATTTCGCGTACGGCCTGGCCGCGCGCAGCATGCAGACCCGGCCCCGCCCGCTCGACCTGAGCCGGTTGCGTGTCTGCGGGGACGGCTCCGAGCCGACCCGGGCCGCGGAGGTGCGCGCGTTCGTCGAGGCGGGCGGCCGGTACGGGCTGCGACCCGAGGCAATGACCGCCATGTACGGGCTGGCCGAGGCGACCCTGTCGGTGACGATGGGCAGCCGGACCGAACGCTTGCACTGGGATCACGTCGAACGCGACGCACTGGCCGGCGGCCGGGCGGTTCCTTCGGCCGAGGGGGCCCCGGGCACCCGCACCCTGGCCGTCTGCGGCACGGCGGTGCCCGGCGTGGAGATCGCAGTGACCGACGAGCACGGGCGCCCGGTCGCCGACCGGGTCGTCGGCGAGGTCTGCGTGCGGGGGCCTTCGGTGATGATCGGCTACTGGCGCGATCCCGAGGCCACCGCCGCGGTGTTCCGCGACGGCTGGCTGCGCACGGGCGACCTGGGTTACCGGATGGAACGCGGGCTGGTGATCTGCGGCCGCCTCAAGAACATGATCATTGTCGGCGGTGCCAACCTCTATCCCGAGGACTACGAGGTCGTCGCCGGTCAGGCGGTGGGCGCCGAAGTCATCTGCGCGGCCTTCGCGGTCCCGGAGACCGAGCGCATGATCATCGTCGTCGAGCAGGTGGCCGGCTCCGATCCCGCCGAGGTGGCGAAGCAGGTCATGGAGCGGTTGCAGGCCGACCTGCGGCACGCCCCGGACCGCGTCGTCGTGGTGCGCCGCAACACCATCCGCCGCACCTCGTCGGGAAAGGTGCAGCGCGGCCGGTGCCGGGACGGCTACGTCGACGGCACCCTGCCCGTCCTCGCCGAGCTGGTCCGATGAGCGGCCGGCCGGCACCGCTCGTCGCGACGACCAGGGGGTACGACGACGTGCCGGACGATGCGCCGCCGCGGACCATGGCCGCCGCGCTGGACCGGCTGCGCGACCGGTCGCGCGGGCTGACCTTCAACGCGGACACCGCTGCCACGTACCTGAGTTTCGCCGAAGTCGGGGAGCTGACCGCCGATCTCGCCGCACGATGGGCGGGCCTGGGCGTCGGCCCCGGCGACCGGGTGGTGCTGGTCGCGGACGACGGGTACGAATTCGCGCTGCTCTTCTTGTCCGCCCTGCGGGCGGGCGTGATCGCCGTGCCGGTGCATCCGCCCTATCGGATGGGGCAGGCCGAGCAGTACGGCGCCATCCTGCGCCGGATGGTCACCGATTCCGCGGCGACCTGCTGCCTGGTCGGCGGGTCCCTGCGCGAGGTGGTGGCCGGCGCCGAGCTGAGCCTTCCGGTCCACGAGCCGGCGGACCTGCGGGCGGCGGCGCCCGGCGCGATCCGCGCGCCACGCCCCGAGGACACCGCCTTCCTGCAGTTCTCCAGCGGGACCACCGCCGCTCCCAAGGCGGTGGTCGTCAGCCACCGCGCGCTGCTGGCCAACGCCGAGGCCATCCGCGCGGGCCTGCGCGCGGAACCCGCGGACAGGGCGGTTAGCTGGCTGCCGCTGTACCACGACATGGGGCTGGTCGGCTTCCTCGTGGTCCCGGTGATCAATCAGATCGCCACGTGGTACCAGTCGTCGCTGCGGTTCGCGCGTTCCCCGATCGGCTGGCTGCGGCTCATCAGCACGGTCGGCGCCACCATCGCCTACGCGCCCAACTTCGCCTACGGGCTGCTGGCCACGCGGGCCACCGACGCCGACGTCGCCGCCCTCGATCTCTCCGCCTGGCGGGTCGCCGGGTGCGGCGCGGAGCCGGTGCAGGCGCACACGCTGCGAGCCTTCGCCGAGCGGTTCGCCCCGGCCGGCTTCGCCGGGCACGCTTTCCTGCCCAGTTACGGCCTGGCCGAGTCCACCCTGGCGGTCACGCTCACCCCCGCCGGCAGCGGACTGCGCACCACGCGGCTCGACGGCCGCGAGATCGTGTCCTGCGGCGTGCCGGTCGCCGGGACCGAGGTTCGCATCCTCGGTCCCGGCGGCGAGCGGTGCGGCCCGGGCGTCGAGGGCGAGATCTGCGTGCGTGGCGCGAGCCTGGCCGACGGCTACCACGGCCGGCCCGAGGAGACGGCCCGAGCCTGGGCGGACGGCTGGCTGCACACCGGCGACCAGGGGTTCCTGCGCGACGGTCACCTGTACGTCACGGGCCGGCTCAAGGACATCATCCTGGTCAACGGGATCAACCATCATCCCCACGACATCGAGCGCGTCGCGGGCACCGTCGCCGGGATCCGGGCGGGCAACATCGCGGCCCTGCCGGTGCGCAACGGGCATTCCGAGGGCGTACGCCTGGTGCTCTCGCTGGCCCGTGGCGCCGACGGCGACCAGGTGACCGAGCAGGTGCGGCGGGCCGTGCGGCGCGAGCTCGGGCTGTCCGTGCACGACATCCTGATCGTCCGAGGCGACCTGCCGAAGACCAGCTCCGGCAAACTCCGGCGGGCACGGACCGCTGAACTCCTGCGTACCGGCGAATTGGTGGTTCGATCATGACCGTTGTCCCGATGCTCTCCGGCCTGCTGCCCGACGGCGACGCGACCTGCGCGGTGTGGGAGCCGGGCGATGACCTGCCGGCGGCCCAGGACCGCGGGGCGCGCCGGCTGCTGGAGAGCCTGTGGCTGGAGCCGGGCGGCACCCTCCTCGTGCTGGCGCCCACGGACGAGGGCGTGCCGGCCGTCGCACGCCGGGCCGCCCGGCACGGCGCCGCGGTCACGGTCGCGGCGGACCTCGGCGACGCGTCCGGCGGCGCCCCGTACGACGCGGTCGTCAGCGTGCGGGCGGTCGAACGGATCAGCGCGGGCAACCCCCGCAAAGCCCTCGCCGCGACGTTCCGCCGGGTGCGGGCGCTGACCGCCTCCGGCGCCCGCTTCGCGCTGCTGACCGCCACCGTGTCCGGGTCCGCCGAGACCGAGCCCGACGCCGCCGCCCTGCTGGACCCGGAGACCCACCGATTCCGGCTCGCCGAGGTCGTCATGGCGTGCGGCGCCCATTGGGAGGTCGAGCAGGCCGACTCCCTTCAGAGCGACTACGCGCGCACCGCCCGGGAAGTGCTGGGCTCGGTGCGCGACCGCCGGCGGTCCCTGCACGACCGGTTCGGGCCCCAGCGGACCGAGCGACTCGAGCAGGCGGTGACCGGCTGGGCCCGAGCCCTGACGGACAACCGCCTCACGCTGACCCGGCTACTGCTTCGCCGTATCGACTGACCACCCTCGAAGTGACGGGAAGACGCCAAGCATGACTACCGCGACCGAGAACAACATCCTCGACGTGATCCGGACCGAGGCGACGAAGCTCGTGCCCGGGCTCGACGCCGAGCGGCTACGGCCCGAGGTGCACATCGCCGACGTGGGCATCGAGAGCGTGCAGATGATCGAGCTGGTTGCCCGCGTCGAGGAGCACTTCGAGGTCACCCTCCCCGATTACGAGCTCTCCGGTGTCGAGACCATCGGTGGCCTGATCGCCCTGGTCGTCGCCGCCGGCTCCGCGGACGGACACTGATGTCCACGCAGGCGGACATCGAGGTCAGTTACGACGTCGGCAACGAGTTCTTCGCCCTCTGGCTCGACGAGCAGCGCAACTACTCCTGTGCCCTGTGGCAGGGCGCGGACGATGATCTGGAAGCCGCGCAGCGGCGCAAGCTCGCCTACCTCAGTGACCTGGCCGGCACCGGACCGCAAACCAGGGTGCTGGACATCGGCTGCGGCTGGGGCGCCAACATGCACTTCCAGGTCGAGCAGCGCGGGGTCAGCCGGGTGTGCGGCATCACGCTCAGCCCTTCGCAGTTGCAGTTCACGCTGGCCCGCGAGCTGCCCGGAGCCACCGCCGAGCTGCGCGACTACCGCGACTACCGGACGGACGAACCGTTTGACGCGCTGATCTCCATCGGCATGCTCGAACACGTCGTGCGACCCGACCAGGTGTGGTCCGGGGAGCACCTGGCCGTCTACGCCGACTTCTTCCGCCGGGCGCACTCCTGGAGCCGGCCGGGCGCCCGCTTCGGCCTGCAGGTCATCCTGCGCGATCGCATCCCGCGCGACCGCGAGGACCTGGCCCGGTTGCAGTGGGTCACCAACTCCATCTTTCCCGGCGGTATGAGTCCGCGGCTGGAGGACATCTACGCCACGGCCGAGCCGTACTGGGAGATCGTCAGCCTGCGCACCCGGCGCGACCACTACCGCCGGACCTGCGCGGAATGGCTGCGCCGGCTGCGCGGGCACGAGGACACCATCCGGCAACGGTGGGGCGACCAGGTCTATCTCGATTACGAACGTTATCTGTCGATCTGCGTACTGGCCTTCGAGCGGCGATACCAGAGCCTGGCGCAGTTCGGTCTGCGACGAAGGGACCTCCCGTGACCTATCTGAGCGAGAAGGACCTGTACCGCAGGTACATGGAGTTCTTCGAGATCGCCGAACGCAAGCGGCGATGGAGCGTCTTCGACGACCTGCCCTGGGCGCTGGCGGACCGTACGCAACCCAACGCCGACCTGGCGCTGTGTGCCGAGACGTTCTGCGCGGTCGAGTCGTACATGCCCGACTACGTGGCCGAGGGGCTCAACCTGGTCCGGGAGTCCTTCGGCCAGGCGTGGTGGCACGTCAACTGGGGGTACGAGGAGGCCAAGCACGCCCTTTCCCTGCGCGAATACCTGGTGCGCACCGGCCAGCGCACCGCCGAGCACATGCTGGACTTCGAGGCCGACGCGCTGTCGCGCCGGTGGAAGCCGCC
Organism: Dactylosporangium roseum; assembly: GCF_025264685.1. Lineage (GTDB taxonomy): Bacteria > Actinomycetota > Actinomycetes > Mycobacteriales > Micromonosporaceae > Dactylosporangium > Dactylosporangium roseum. The sequence continues at coordinate 5,664,585 of NZ_CP073721.1, read as the reverse complement.
GTTCCCGACCATCCGGCAGATGGTGTGCTACGGAGCCCTCCAGGAGAAGACCACCTGGATGATCTACCGCCGCCAGATGATGGCCGCCCGGGAAGCCGGCGACGAGCTGCTGGCGTCCGTCTACCGGTTCATCTCGCGTGACGAGGCCGCGCACGGCGGGTTCTACCTGGACGTGATCGGCGCCTGCCTGGCCGAGGACCGGGACGGCACGATCGCCGACCTGTACCGGGTGTCCTCGCAGTTCACCATGCCCGCCTACGACCTGGTTCCGGACTACGAACGCCGGGTGGAGGTGATGCGCTCGATCGGCATCAACCGCGCCGTGTTCCTGAGGGAGGTGTTCCTGCCGGTGCTCAGCCGGGTCGGCGTGTCCCGCCGGGAACTCGGCCGGGCCGCCGCCATGAACAAGGCGGCCGACCGGCACACCGAATCTCTGCCGCGGTAGGTGCCCGCCCGGCCGGCGGCCGGCTACTGACCGATCTGGATCAGGACCTTTCCCGGTTTCGTCTCGGCGCGGCGCAGCGCGCTGCCCAGATCGTCCAAGGAGTACTCGGCCGCGGTCGGCGTGCCGAGCCGGCCGGCCCGCAGGTGAGCGAAGACGCGGCCGAAGGCCTGCTGGATCTCGGAGCGGTCCATGTCGTACACCCGATCGCGCAGCCGGAACAGGTGCACCGTCCGCCCGGCAGGCGCGTCCGGCCCCGCCGTCATGAGCGGCACGCCCGACAACAGGCCGAAGTGCACCAGCCGCCCCCCGGGGCGCAGCAGCGACAACAGCCGCGGCCCGTCCGGGCCGCCGACGCAGTCGAAGACCACGTCGGCCGGGCCACCCGCCGCCGCGGCGAGCGCGTCCGGCCAGTTCGGGTCACGGCGGTCGACGATCGCCGTGAAACGCCCGGCATCGGCCGCCGACCGGGGCGCCCGCCCGGTGGTCAGGCCGATGGCGGCGACGCCTCGTGCGCGAAGCAGGTCCGCGAGGTGACCGCCGATCGCCGACCCCGCGGCGGTGATCACCGCGGACCGGGCCCCGGCCGGCACGTGCGCGTCGACCATGAGCAGGGCGGTGACCGGATTGATGTACGCGAACGTCGCCACCGTGTCCGGGATGTCGGACGGGATCGGGAAGCACCAGGACGCGGGCACCGTCCGGTACTGCTGCCAGTTCCCGACGCCGCCGATCGGGACCACCCGCTGTCCGACGAGGCCGCTGTCCACCCCCGGCCCGGCGGCCACGATCTCGCCCGCGCCCTCGAACCCCGGCACGAAGGGGAAGGTGGTTCGCGACGCGTACGCTCCCGAGATCGTGATGAGGTCGGACGGGTTGACCGTCGTGGTCAGCATCCGCACCGTCACGTCGCCCGGCATCACCGGCTCCGGTTGCGCGTCGACGAGTTCGACAACCGCGGAGGCGCGGCCGGGTCTTGTCGCCAGCGCTCTGCGCACGTTGGTCCTCCGAGTCTGGGCGCCGGGAGCGGGATGGTCCCGCGTGCCGGAGATTGTCGCATCCGCCGGTGGTGGGTCAGCCGGAGGCGGCCAGCCGGACCGTCCGGAAGAGGGCGGCCGCGCCGACCCCGCCCGCGGCGGCCATGAGCGCGAGCCCGGTCCGCCCGGCACGCGGGTTCACGGTCCGGACGAGCTGGGAGAAGATGCGCGTGGTCAAGATCGCCCCGCTCGCGCCGTACGGATGGCCGAGCGCGATCGCGCCGCCGTCGCGGTTGACCCGCGCGGGGTCGATGCCGAGCTGGTCGAGGCAGGCGAGGGTCTGCGCCGCGAACGCCTCGTTGAACTCGATCACCTCGATGTCCGCGAGGCTGAGCTCAGGGTGGCGCGCCAGCAGGTTGGCGCAGGCGGGGACGGCCGCGAGCCCGAGCTCGGCCGGGTCGACGGCACCGACGCCGCTGTCGGCGAAGGCGAGGGCGTACTGGAGACCGAGGCCGCGGGCGACCTCCGCCGAGGCGACGACGACCGTGCTCGCACCGTCGTTGAGCGGGCAGCAGTTGCCGGCCGTGACGGTCCCGCCGGGCACGAACGCGGGCTTGAGCCGGGCGAGTCGTTCGACGGTCAGTCCCGGGCGGGGGCATTCGTCGGTGGCGACGTCGGCCTCCGCGCCGGTCAGCGGCGCGATCTCCGCGGCGAAGGTGCCGAGTTGCTGAGCCCTGATCGCGCGGCGGTGGCTTTCGGCGGCGAACTCGTCCTGCCGCTCGCGGCTCACGTGGTACCGCTGGGCCAGGGTCTCGGCCGCGACACCCATCTCCGGGTCCGCCATGCCCTCGGGCGTGAATCGGGCCCGCGTGTAGAGGCGCGGCATTTCGAGCCGGTTGCGGGGACGGGTCTGCCGCCAAGGCGCCGTGCTGACGCTCTCCACCCCGCCCGCGACGACGATCCGCGCGGCGCCGGTCTGGACCAGGCGGGCCGCGAAGTTGACGGCCTCGAGCGCGGACGAGCACTGCTGGTCGACGGAGGTCGCCGGAACCGTGACGGGCAGGCCGGCGGCCAGCGCGCCGACCCGGGCGATGTTGCCACCGGGCCCGGCCGCGTTGCCGATGACGACCTGCTCGACCTGGTGCGGTTCGATCCGCGCGTCGCGCAGGCACGCGCGGATGACGGCGGAGAGCAGCCGGTCCGCCGAAATGCCGTCGAAGGCTCCGCCCGCGCGCCCGACGGGGGTGCGGCGGGCCGCGATCAAGACGGCTTCGGTCAGTTCCACGGCAACTCCTGGATGTCGGGCGCGGCGGCGAGGTACGCGGCCCGCAGCGCCTCCTTGCTGACCTTGCCACTGTTGGTCATCGGCCAGCGCGAGATCGCCGCCAGCGCACGCGGCAGCTTGTACCGCGGGAGCCGGGCGGTGAGGTGTGCGCGCAGCAGCGCGGTGTCGAGCCGGTCCGCGTCGGCCGCCGACACGATCGCGACGAGCTTCGCGCCGCGCAGTGGGTCATCGACCGCGACCACGTACGCGTCCTCGATCGCGCCGAAGGACCGCAGCGCCGCCTCGACCTCGGACGGGTAGACGTTGTTGCCGCCGACGATCACCATGTCGCCCTCGCGGCCCAGGATGTGCAGGCGGCCGGCGTCGAGGTGACCGTAGTCGCCGACGGTGCACCATTGCCCGTCGTGCCGGAAGCCGGAGCGTTCCTCGGTGAGGTATCCGTCGCTGACCAGCGGACTTCGCACGTACACCAGTCCCGAGTGCCGGTCCGGCAGGACGTCGCCGGACGGGTCGCGCACCTGGATCTCGACGCCGGGGAAGGCAATGCCGACGTCGGTGACGTCCGTGGCGGCCGCGCCGCCGGCGGTCGCCGCGGTCGACCTGCTCACCGAGACGAAGCTCAGCTCGGAGGCGCCGTAGTATTCCAGGAACGTGCTGCCGGGCGCGGCCGCGAACAGGCGGCTCAGGACCGCCGGGGGCATCTTGGAGCCGCTGGAGATGAACGTGCTGATTGTGCCCAGCGCGCTCGCCGTGCGGGGCGTTTCGAGCAGCCGCTGATACATGGTCGGCACGCCGACGAACCGTGTCGGTGCCGGGCGCTCGGCGGCGGCGGTCACCTCGGCTTCGCTGAACCGGGGAAGCGAGACGAACGTGCCGCCGCTGAAGAGCGACTCGGCGAGCGCGTAGAGGCTGAGTCCGTGGGCGAGCGGACCGGGAGCGAGCGTCACCGACCGCTCGTGCGCTGCGAACACGGCCTCGCTGTGGCGCAGGCTTTCCAGCCAGGAACGGTGGGTCCGGACGAACGCCTTGGGCCGGCTCGTCGTGCCCGAGGTGAACCCGATGAGGAACCGACCCGCCGGGTCCGGCGGCGCCCAGTCGGGCGCGGCTGCTCGCGCGGCGTCGCCCGGCGGCAGCAGCCAGGCCGTACGCTCGCTTTCGGCCGGACCGCGCCGGGCGACCTCCGGATCCTCGGTGATCATCGAGTCGGGACGCAGCAGGCCGATCGCGGCCTGCGCCTGCGCGGGCGGCCACGCCGGATCCAGCACGGCGACGGCCGCACCGGCGAGGTCTGCGGCGACGAACGCGCGCACGAACGACGCCGAGTTGGGCAGGCTGATGGCCACGAGCGGCTCGGGCCACCGCTGCCCGAACCGGATGGCGTCCGTGCGATGTTCCCGGATGCCGCGCGCGAGGCCGGTCGCCGAGGACAGCAATTGCCCGTACGTCATCCGGTCCTCGCCCAGGGCGAAGGCGAGATGATCCGGCCGGGTGGCCGCCCACCGCGCGAGACGGCTGCCGAGCGGCATGATCAGGCGTCCAGCAGCCGGCTGTAGCCGGCGTGCACCCGCACGGCGACCAGGGTAGCCACGACCGCCTTGAGAAGGTCGCCCGGCACGAACACCAGCGACCCGGTGAACGACGTGCCGAGCGACAACCCCGTCGAGACGCTGGTCCACGGGATCCCGAAGGCGTAGACGACCCCGATGCCACCGATGATCGTGGCGGCGCCGACGCACAGGTGCCGCACGACGACGTTGTCCTGCCTGATCGCCCAGCGCTGCACGAGCAACCCGACCACGAACGCGCCGAAGATCCAGCCGACGAGGTAGCCGCCGGTGGGACCGAGGAACACCCCGAACCCGCCCCGGCCGCCCGCGAGGATCGGCAGGCCGGCCACCGCGAGAACCACGACGACCAGCGCGGAGAGCATGCCGCGCCACGCGCCGAGCAGGGCGCCGGCCAACATCACCCCGAGGGTCTGCAACGTGATCGGCACGGGTGTGACGCCGACCGTGATCGGCGGCACGATGCCGAGCGCCGCGATGATCGCGGCGAAGACGGCGACGAGAACGGTGTTCTGCGTGGTGGCGGACCGAGTCTGGACCATGGATCTCCTTCGGTACGGCGAGTCATCGGACAGCGCGCCCGTCGGCGCGGGGCTCGGTGTCATAGCAGCGTGCGTCGATGGCCGCGGAGATCTCCTGCGCCGCCTCGAGGGTGCGCACGATGAGTGGCACGACAACGGCCACCGGACTGTTCCGCAGTCCCCGGGCGAACTGCGCCTCGCGGATCTCGAGGTACTTGTTCCGGATCTCCGGGATGAACCGCACGGTCATCGCGAGCGCGAGGCTCATCTGCTCCGGGTTCAGGCCGATGCGCCGGGTCGGCCGCAGTGCCGCCTCGAACAGGGCGAGCATCTCGCTGAAGCGGGTGGTGAGGCTGATTGCGTATGCGAAGAGGCACAGCGTCAGCAGCCGCAGGCAAGCGGTGGTGGCCGCCGCCCACGAGGTCTTCACGCCGGTGGTGACGAAGACGATGCCGGTGATGACCAGCAGTCCGGACGTCATCCTCAGCAGAGCGAGCGCCGGGACGCGGGTGAGCAGCACGGCGAGCACCGCGACGGCGAAGACGACGACCTGCACGACGAGGTCGGACAGCAGGTAGACGCCGATCCCCGCCAGGAAGAGGAAGACGAATTTGTAGCCGGCCGGGATGGCGGCAAGAACCCCGCTCGACGCGCCGGCGCCGGCGGCGGGCGCCGTGCCGGGCCTGCCGGTCACCCGCACAGCTCCTGGTAGAAGGCGAGCGCGTCGGCGGGGGCGCCGTCGAACGCGATCGTGCCGTCGTCGACGACGATCGTACGTTCGTAGCTCGCGATCATGTCGAGGTCGTGGGTGACCACGACGGCGCGCTGGTCGAGCCGGTCGATCTGCTGCTGCAACCGGCGCCGGTTGCGCAGGTCGAGCATGGTCGTCGGCTCGTCGAACACGATCGTCGACGGACACATCACCAGCACCGACGCGAGGGCGATCATCTGCTTCTCGCCGCCGCTGAGCGTGTGCGACTCGCGGTCGCGCAGGTGCGCCACGCCGAGCCGGGCGAGGATCTCACCGACCCGATCGCCGAGCTCCGCGCCGCGCAACCCGAGGTTCTTCAGGCCGAACGCGATGTCGTCGCCGACGATCGGCATGACGATCTGGTTGTCCGGATTCTGGAAGACGAATCCGACCTGCCTGCGGATGCGTTTCGCGTCGCGGGTGGTGACCAGGTCGCCGACGCGTACCTCGCCCGCCGTCGGCAGCACCAGCGCGTTCAGCAGCCGGACGAGCGTGCTCTTGCCGGAGCCGTTCAATCCGATGATCGCGACGCGCCGTTCGTTCAGCTCGAGAGTGATGTCGCGCAGCACGTCCTTGCCGGCGCGATTGACCGTGACGTGATCGAGGCCGATGGTCTGGGCGTCAACGGTTCGAGGTAGCACCGATGTCCTTCAGATCCTCGGCGAGCTGCGATGGGATACGAACCGGCGACTGCGACCCGAGGTTCACGCGCACCCACATGATGGTGGCCGACGCGGCCGGTTCCCGGCGCTGCCGGACCCGGTGGATGTCGACGGTGAACGTGACGCTCGCGGCGCCGACGTCGACCGAGCGCAGGGCGCAGGCGTAGTGGTCGCGGTATCGCAGCGGCGCGAGGTACTCGACGGAAGTCCGCTTCACGAGAAACGCCGCTTCGGCCGTGGCTGGGTCGTAGGAAAGGTCTATCCCCGCCGCGAGCAGTGCTTCGTCGATCGCCGCCTCCATGAGCACCAGCAGGCGCGCGTTGTGCATGTTGCCGTGCATGTCCACATCGGCGAACTGCACCCGGCCGACCGGCTGCGCCGGCTCGCGGACGCCCTCGTGATCGGCGCTCACCGCGTCTCGAAGTACAGGTCGTGGTGCAGCCGGCACCGCTCGTTGAACGGCGAATCGCAGGTCGGGCACCGGACCACCGCAACGTACTCCACGATGGTCAGCTCGGATCCGCAGGCGCCGCAGAGGATTGCGTGCCTGTCGCGTTCGGCGACCGGCGGTGTGCTCACGCGTTGGCAGCCCGGTCTGTGCCGGCGCCGCGGTGGCGCAGGCGCAACTCGGTCCGGCGATGCCCGGGAAGGGTCTCTTGTTCGACGCCTTCGACCTCGAACCCGGCGTCGGCGATCATGTCCAGGTCGCCCTGTCCGGGCTGGCCCTCGCTGGTCAGGTAGTCACCGAGAAAAATCGAGTTCGCCACGTACAGCGCGAGTGGCTGCTGACTGCGCAGGTGGATCTCGCGGCCGCCGGCGAGGCGCACCTCGGAGTCGGGGAACGCGAAGCGGACCATGGCCAGAATGCGCAGACAGCGCTGCGGCGTGAGCTGCCACGTCCCTGCCAGCGGAGTGCCCTCGAACGGCATGAGAAAGTTCACGGGGACCGAGTCGGGGTCGAGTTCACGCAGCCCCAGCACGACATCGACCAGGTCGGCGTCGGTCTCGCCCATGCCGGCGATGAGACCGGAACAGGCCGACATGCCGGAGTTCTGAGCCTTCTCGACGGTGCGGACGCGGTCGGCGTATGTGTGGGTGGTGCAGATACTTCGGTACCGATCGTCGGCAGTGTTGAGGTTGTGGTTGTAGGCGTCGACGCCGGCTGAGCGCAGCCTGGCAGCCTGACCCTCGGCGAGCAGGCCGAGACAGGCGCAGATCTCCACGTCCGGAGACTCCTGCTTGATCGCGGTGATGACGTCGGCGACGCGAGATATGTCCCGGTCGCTGGGCCCGCGGCCGCTGGCGACCAGGCAGACCCGTTTGGCTCCGGAGCGCACACCGGCCGCGGCCGCGGCCGCCGCTGTCTGCGAGCTGAGCCAGGAGTATTTGAGGATCTGTGACTGCGAGCCGAGCCGCTGCGAGCAGTAGTTGCAGTCTTCGGGGCAGAGCCCGGACTTCAGGTTGACCAGATAGTTGAGCTTCACCCGGCGGCCGAAGTAGTGGTGGCGGAGCCGATAGGCGGCGGCGACCACTTCCATCATCTGCTCATCACCGGTGGCCAGCACGGCGAGTAGTTCGTCACGGTCCGGCGGTTCTCGGCGCAGTCCCTTCTCGATCAGGTCAGCGAGTAAAGATTGTGTCGAATTCGGCATGGCGACGAACTCCGTTCCCCTCGGGGCCAGCCTCGGCGACTGCAAATGCTCTCGGCAGTATACCGAAGTGGACTCAAGTCCTTCGATGCGACGCGCTGTCATTACATATCTGGAAAGCGCCGTGCCGGCGAGCGCCATCCGTGTAGCCGATCATTTCCGCGCGCTGACGGCGGCTCAGCCGCCAGCGCGCGGGTGCGTTCGTCTTGAGTGAGCAACAGGGGAGGGGAGCTCTGCCGGTGTGGTGATGCCTTCACTGGATCTGGGAGTGGGCGGCGGGTATGCTCCGAGAAGTAAGTTGGGTAACTAACTATGGAGTGCGCATGCTCTCTCCCGCATCACGGCCGGTCGCGCTGATCACCGGGGGCACCTCCGGCATCGGCCTGGCCACCGCTCGTCTGCTAGCCAAGGAACACACGGTAGTCGTCACGGGACGGAATCCGGACACGCTCGCCAACGCCCGCCGGGAACTGCCCGGTGACGCCCTGGTGCTGGCCGCCGACGCCCGGTCGCTCGCCGACGCCGACCAGGTCGTGGCCGAGGTGACTGAGCGGTTCGCGCGCGTGGGCGTGCTGTTCCTCAACGCCGGCGTCGGCGCGATGCTGCCGGTGGCGGCGGTCGACGAGGCCGTCTACGACGAGCACTTCGACGTCAACGTGAAGGGCCAGGTCTTCCTGCTACAGAAGGTTCTGCCGCTGCTGGCCGAGGGCAGTTCGGTGGTGTTCAACGCCGCCCTCGGTGTGCACCGCGCGCTGCCCGACTGGTCGGTTTACGCCGCCGCCAAGGGAGCGGTGCTGTCGTTCATGCAAGCCGCGGCCGTCGAGTTGGCCCCGCGCGGGATCCGGGTCAACGCGGTCTCGCCGGGGCCGATCGAGACCCCGGCGCTCGGCAAACTCGGCCTCGGCGGCGATGCGCTGGCCGAGTGGCGCGCGGCAGTGAGCGCCCGCGTCCCTCTCGGCCGGGTCGGGTCGGGCGCCGATGTGGCCCAGGTGGTCACGTTCCTCGCCTCGCCGGCCGCGGCCTTCGTCACCGGCGCCGACATCGCCGTCGACGGCGGCATGCGGATCGCCTGAAACGCCCTCGAGAAAGGACATCAACAGTCATGACACGCACAGCCCTGATAACCGGTGGCACGTCGGGCATCGGCCTGGCCACCGCCCAGACCCTCGCCGCCCGGGGATACGCGGTCGTCGTCACCGGGCGCAACCCGCGGACCCTCGCCGACGCCGAGCGCGCCCTGCCCGCCGGCGTCCGGGTTGAGCGCGCCGACGCGGGCTCGGTCGCGGACGCCGACCGGCTCGCCACCGACCTCGGGAACCGGTTCGGCGCGCTGGACGTGGTACTGCTCAACGCGGCCGTCGAACATCCCGCCCCGCTCGACGGCATCGACGAGGCCGGGTTCGACGAGCAGTTCGCGGTCAACGTCAAGGGCCAGTATTTCCTGTTGCAGAAGCTGCTGCCGCTACTCGGCCCGGGCAGCAGCGTGATCTTCATGAGCTCGACCGGCGCCCAGCACGGGCTGCCCGGCCTGGCCGTCTACTGCGCGACCAAAGGCGCTCAGGTCGCGCTCGCCCGGTCCCTCGCCGTGGAGCTCGCGCCGCGCGGCATCCGGGTCAACGCGATCACGCTGGGGCCCGTCGACACGCCCGCGCTGACCAAGCTCGGCATGCCCGCGGACGAACTCGACGCGTTCAAGAAGACCATCACGGCGCGCGTGCCGCTCGGCCGGTTCGGCACCGCGCAGGAGATCGCCGACGCCGTGGCGTTCCTCGCGTCCCCTGAGGCGACCTACGTCACGGGCGCCACGATGATGGTCAGCGGCGGATTCGGGGTGGCCGCATGAGTACCGGCGGCGACCGCGGCCGGATCCTGTTGGTCGGCGGCACCGGGCAGGTGGGTTCCCTGGTCGCCGGCAAACTGCGAAACCACGACGCCCCCGTACGCGTCATGGCCCGTGACGTGGAGACCGCGGTCGAGCGCCTCGGCTCGCACGTGGAGATCGTCCGCGGCGATCTGCTGGAGCCGCCGACGCTCGCCGCCGCGCTGCACGGCGTGGACATCGCCTTCCTGACCACATCACCCCAACCGAGCCTCGCCGAGCAGGAGGCCAACTTCATCGACGCCGCCGAAGGGGCCGGGCTGCCGCGCCTGGTCAAGCTGTCCGCCGCCGGGTGCCGGCAGTCGCCGCACCCGCCGTTCGGCTGGCACCAGGCCAGCGAGGACCGGATCGAGAAGGCCGGCATTCCGGTCACCCTGGTGCGGCCCACCCCGTTCGCCTCGATCCTGCTGTGGGAGGCCGCGGCCATCCGGGCCGGGCGGCTGAACACCATGATGGGCGACGCCCTGTTCAGCTTCATCGACCCCGAGGACGTCGCCGACCTGGTGGTCGCGGCGCTGACCGACCCCGCACACACCCACCGGGCCTGGGAGGTCGGCGGCCCCGAAGCGCTCACCTACGACGAGGTGGCCACCGCCCTCACCGGCGTGCTCGGCTGGCCGGTCGAGCACGGCCGCGTCGACGAGACCACGTTCCGGGCCGGCCTGCTCGGCGCCGGCATGCCCGACTGGCTCGGCGACGTGTTCGCCGGGACCCGCCGGCTCGCCGCCCGGAACGTGTTCGCGGTCGGCGACGCCGTCGTCCGCGAGGTGCTCGGTCGCCCGGCCCGCACCCTGACATCTTGGATCGAACGCCACCGCGACGCGTTCGGAACGACCGGCTGATCCGAACCTCAGCCTGGCCGGCCGGTGTCCCCGGCCGGCCAGGCCGTACCGGTAAAGTTGATGTGATGACCAACTTGATCCAGGCGAGGTCGAGCAGCAAGCGCGACCGCCTCGTGCAGGCCGCCTGCTCACTGTTCCACCAGCGTGGGGTAGGACATACCAGCCTCGCCGACATCGCCAAGACCGCCGACGTACAGATCGGAAACGTCTACTACTACTTCAAGACCAAGGACGACATCATCCGCGCCGTCATCGACTCGCACGCCGACCATCTCCGGGCCGGCCTGAAGTCGCTCGACCGGCACCGCAGCCCCGCGGCCAGGCTCACCGCGTTCGTCCGCGAGGTGGTCAAGACCGGCCCCGACACGGCCCGCTACGGCTGCCCGCACGGCACCCTCTGCTCCGAGCTGGGCCGCCGCGACGACGACCTCACCGGCGCCGCCTCGGTGCTCATGGGCATCCGCCTCGACTGGGCGCGCGCGCAGTTTCAGGCCATGGGCCGCACCGACGCCGACGATCTCGCGTACACGTTGGTAGCCCAGATCCAAGGCGCGGCCCTGCTGGCGAATACATTCCGCGACCCGGCCGTTCTAGTCGGGCAAACCCGGCGGCTGCAACGCTGGATCAAAGACCTGGCGGGACTGGAATAGATCAGCTCTGGCACCCGGACCGTGATGGTTGGCCCGAGCCTCTACGCAACCGCGGCCACGGCCCCCGGCCGCGGCATCCGGACCCGCTGAGCACGACCTCGACCATCAGGTCCAGCCCGGGCGCGAGCTCGGAGATCTCGTAGGCCCGGCGCACGTCACCGCTGAACTCCTTCACCCCCACGCCGGCACCGGCAGGCCGGCCTTGTTGATCTCGCGGAAGTGATCGAGGGCGACCCGCTCGTCGGTGCGGTACGGCGTAGGCGTCGAAGTCCGCGAACAGGCCGTCGCGGTAGGGCGGGTCGGCTGCGACGAGCGCGCCGTGCCAGGGGCGGGTGCGCTCAGCGGAGGAAAGCGGTCATGTCGGAGAGCCCTTTTGTCCCGGTTAGTAAAATATTACACAGGGTTCGATGTAACTCAGGCCAAAGCTATATAGCGCTGTTACCTGCTCCTCTAGGGCGTTGGCGTGGTGTGTGTCATAGTCCTGTGCAACGTCACACTGCAGTACTACTGACACCACCTCTGGCCGTCCGCGTGTCGGTCCTCTTAGGGAAGTGGGTTTGAAGTGACCGCAAATGTCACCCGCCGGCTGTCGCGAGTCGCCCTCCTGGGCGGCGCGGCGGTGGCCGCCATGGTGCTCTCCGCCTGCGGCAACGGGCTTGCCTCCGGCGGAAGCAAGTCGTCGGACAGTGGACCGATCGTCCTCGGCATGCTGACTCCCCTGTCCGGGAGCAGTTCGGCCATCGGCCCCTACATGAAGAACGGCGCTCAGCTCGCCATCGACGAGATCAACGACAAGGGCGGCGTCAATGGACGCAAGCTCCAGCTCAAGGTCGAGGACGACGCCTGTGACGCCAAGAGCGCCGCCGCCGGAGCCAACAAGCTGGTCACCGAGGGCGTGAAGATCTCGGTCGGCGGCTACTGCTCGGGTGCTACGCTCCCGACGCTGCCGATCTTCGAGAAGGCCAACGTGCCGATGATCATCCCGGCCGCGAACTCCACCGAGCTGGTCAAGCAGCACAAGAAGAACGTCTTCCTGATCAACGGCACCGGCACCCAGCAGGCCGACGCGGCGCTGAAGTTCATGAAGAAGCAGGGCGCGACCAAGGTCGCGCTCATGGACGACAACACCAGCTACTCCAAGGACATCGCCGACACCACGGCCAAGCTCCTCACCGGCTCCCCGGCGCTCGCCGGCCGCCAGTCGGTCACCGCGGGTGAGAGCGACTACAGCGCCAACGTCAACGCCGTTCTGAAGACCAACCCGGACTTCATCTACTGGACCGGCTACTACCAGGAGGGCGGGCTCATCATCCGCCAGCTACGGCAGGCCGGCTACAAGGGATCCGTCATGGTGGCCGATGGATCGGTCGACCAGAAGCTGGTGGACATCGCCGGCGCCGCCAACGCTGAAGGCGTCTTCGCGACCATGACGCAGACCCCTGACACGCTTTCCGGTGCAGACGGCTGGATCGCGAACTACAAGGCCAAGTTCGGCGCCGATCCGGGCCCGTACTCCACGCAGTCCTACGACGCCGTCCGGGTCGCCGCCGAGGCGATCAAGAAGGCCGGCTCGACCGACGGCACGGCCGTCATCAAGGCGCTTGAAGGGGTCGACGGCCTCCAGCTCTTCTCGGGACCGCTGAAGTTCACCGCCGACCATACGCTCTCCAGCGGCGGCTTCCAGATCCTCGTCGTACAGAACGGCAAGATCGTTCTCAAGGATTCGCTGCAGTAATTGCACGGTCCCGGTGGCGCGCCGTCCAGTGCGCCACCGGGACTTCTTCTGGAGGACTCCCCATGAGCCAACTCATCTGGAATGGTGTCTTCGTCGGATCGTTCTACGCCCTGGTCGCGCTGGGCTACAGCATGGTCTACGGCATCATCAAGCTCCTCAACTTCGCCCACGGCGACCTGTACATGCTGGGCGCGTTCGTCGGCTTCGGCGTCCTGAGCGTCGCGGGCGGGCTGGCGACGTCCCTGGGCTTCGTGGCCCTGCTCGTCGTGCTGATCATCTCGATGCTGGCGACCGGGACCGTCGGCCTGGTGCTCGAGCGCGTCGCCTATCGTCCCCTGCGGAGGGCACCCAAGCTGTCCGTACTCATCACCGCGGTGGGCGCATCCTTCGCGCTCGAGTACGGCATGCGCCTCGTCGCCGGGCCGAACCCGCAGGTCTACCCCGTCCGTCTCGCCGGAAACGCGATCAACGTCCTGGGTGCCCGGATCACCCTCCAGCAGGTCGGGCTGATCCTCATCGCCGTTCTGCTGATGGCGGCCCTCCAGTGGCTGGTCATGGGCACCGGCACCGGACGGGCCATGCGAGCCATCTCCCAGGACCCGAAGGCCGCCCTGTTCATGGGCATCAACGTCGACGCCGTCATCGCGCGTACCTTCTTCATCGGTTCCGCCCTCGCCGGCGCCGCGGGCGTGATGGCCGGCGGCTACTACGGGAAGATCGACTTCCTGATGGGGTTCATCATCGGGCTCAAGGCGTTCACCGCAGCCGTCATCGGCGGTATCGGCAACATCAAGGGCGCGATGCTCGGCGGCCTGTGCCTCGGCCTACTCGAGTCGTTCGGCACCGCCTGGCTCGGCGGTCAGTGGCGCGACGTCTTCGCGTTCGGTTTCCTCATTCTCCTCCTCACCCTCCGGCCGACCGGCATCCTGGGCGAACGCGTTACGGAGCGTGTCTAATGGCCACCAAGATCGCGGCCCCCTCTACCGGGGCCGCCCGCCCAAGCGCCCTTCTCGGCCGCCTCCAGCAAAACCGCTACCTTGGTCCGGTCGGGCTGGCCGTCGCGTTGCTGGCGCCGTTCGTCACCGCGACCAGCTACTCCCTGTCGGTGATGACCTCCGCATTGCTCTTCGTGATGCTCGCGGTCGGCCTGAACATCGTCGTCGGCTACTGCGGCCTGCTGGACCTCGGGTATTGCGCGTTCTTCGCCATCGGCGCCTACGTCAGCGGCATCCTCGCCACCCGGTACGGATGGCCGCTGCTGGCCACGGTCCCCGTCGTCATTGCCGCGGCCGTCGTCGCCGGCATCGTCATCGGCGGCCCCACCCTGCGCCTGCGCAGCGACTACCTCGCGATCGTCACGCTCGGATTCGGAGAGATCATCCGGATCACCGCGAACAACCTGCCCGTCACCGGCGGGCCGTCGGGCATCTACGGGATTCCCGGACTCAAGATCTTCTCGCTCGACCTGTCCGGCCCGGTGGCCCTCTACTACACCTGCGTGGTCATCGTCGCCCTCGCCGTCCTCGGAGCGGGGCGGCTCGGCCGGAGCAAGCTCGGCAGGGCATGGCGCTTCATCCGCGAGGACGAAGACGCCGCCGAGGCCATGGGCATCCACACGTACAAGGTGAAGCTGGCCGCCTACATCGCCGGCGCCGTATGGGGCGGCCTCGGCGGAATTCTCTTCGGCGCACAGCTCTCCGCGATCTCCCCGCCCAGCTTCACGTTCCTGTGGTCGGCGCTGATCCTGATGGCCGTCGTGCTCGGCGGCATGGGCTCCAACCCAGGAGTCGTGCTCGGTGCCATCTTCATCAGCGTGCTGCCGGAGCTGCTCCGGCAGGCGGCCGACTACCGGTACTTCGTCTTCGGGATCCTGCTCATTGTCGTGATGATCTTCCGGCCCCAGGGACTGTGGCCGGCGGTGGCCGCGGAACGACGGTCCCGACGCGACAAGCGCAAGGCCAAGGAGGTGTCACAGTGAGCGCGCCAGTATCGGCGCCGCTGCTCCAGGTCCAGGACCTGCACCTGGAGTTCGGTGGCGTCAAGGCCGTGGACGGCCTGACCTTCGCGGTCAACGAGGGCGACATCCTTTCGGTCATCGGACCGAACGGCGCCGGCAAGACCAGTGCGTTCAACTGCATCACCGGCTTCTACAAGCCCACCGGCGGTTCGGTGAAGCTGCAGGGTGATGACATCACCGGCCTGCGGCCGTCCGCAATCGCCTCCCGCGGCGTCTCCCGTACCTTCCAGAACCTGCGCCTGTTCGGCGAGCTCACCGTCCTGGACAACGTCCGCGCGGGGATGCACGTCCGGCTGCGCCAGAACGCACTCGACGCCCTGCTGCACACCCCACGGTTCCGGCGCTCGGAGCGGGAGGCGACCGACGAGGCGAACCGCTGGCTCGACTTCGTCGGTCTGCGCGGAGACCGGGACGCTGCGGCGAGAAACCTTCCCTACGGCGAGCAGCGGCGTGTCGAGATCGCACGCGCTCTCGCGCGCGGGCCCAAGCTGCTGCTCCTGGACGAGCCGGCAGCGGGTCTCAACCACGGCGAGAAGGTGGAACTGCTGGACCTGCTGCACCGCATCGGCGAGCTCGACGTCGCCCTCGTGCTCATCGAGCACGACATGGGGCTCGTCATGCAGGTATCACGCCGGATCGTCGTACTCAACTTCGGCCGCGAGATCGCCGACGGCACCCCTGAGGAGGTACGCCGCGATCCGGCCGTGCTGGAGGCGTACCTCGGCAAGGAAGACGATGCGGACGACGCCACGACCAAGGAGATGAGCCATGAGTGAGGTCGCCGGTAGCGCGGCACTCGAAATCGATGGCCTCGACGTCCACCACGGCCGCGTCCACGCCCTCCAAGGACTGACCCTCACCGTCGGTGCGGGCGAGATCGTCACCCTGCTCGGCAACAACGGCGCCGGCAAGACCTCCACGCTGTCGACGGTCTCCGGCGTGGTCCGGCCCACGAGCGGCACCGTGCGTGCGTTCGGCGCGGACATCACCAAGGCCAAGCCGTGGGACATCGTGGCGCGGGGAGTGGTCCACGTGCCGGAGGGGCGGCGGATCTTCTCCCGGCTGACCATCCACGAGAACCTGCAGCTCGGCGGCTATCTGGTGAAAGACAAGGCCGTGGTCAACAGCCGGATCGACGAGGTCTACGCGCTGCTGCCGCGCCTGGCCGAGCGTCGCACCCAGCAGGGCGGCACCCTCTCCGGCGGCGAGCAGCAGATGCTCGCCGTCGGCCGAGCATTGGTAGCCGGTCCCAAGCTGCTGATGCTCGACGAGCCGTCCATGGGGCTCGCGCCGCTCGTCGTCGCGAAGATCCTGGACCTGATCCGACAGATCAATACCACCGGTACGTCCGTGCTGCTCGTCGAGCAGAACGCGCGCGCCGCGCTGAAGATCGCCCACCGTGCGTACGTGGTGGAGAATGGCGTGATCACGCTGGAGGGAGCGGCCGACGAGCTCGCCCGCGACTCGCGCGTGGTCGAGGCGTACCTGGGGGCCTGAGACGATGCGGGACATTCGCACGACGGACTACCACACGGCCGGGAGCCATTCCGGATCGTCACCGACGGCGTCCCGGAGATCCGCACCAGCGCAATATCACCGTCTTCGCCGACGGTGAGGTCGACAGGTCACCGTGCGGCTCGGGCACGTCCGCGCGGATCGCGCTACTGGCATGGTCGGGTAAGCTCGGCGCGACGAGGTGCTTACCCACGACTCGATCGTCGGAACCCGATTCCTGGGCCGCGTCGTGGAGGAAGTGGAGACGGAAGGCCGTCCGGCCTACGTTTCCGAGATGCGCGGGATGGCTCACCGCACCGGTGAACACCAGTTCGTGCTCGAGCCCGACGATCCCCTGGGCCTGGGATTCACGCGGCGATGACGTGGACAAGGAGCAGCACACCGTGACGGACACCACCGGGCCCATGGCCCCAGACACGCTCGCTTTGCCGCAGTTCGCCGGCCGGCCCAACCTGCGGCAGGAAATCGCCCTCGCCCTGCGGGGAGCGCTCATCACGGGCGAGATGCGGCCCGGTGTCCTGTACTCCGCGCCCGGCCTGGCAGAGAAGTTCGGTGTCTCCGCCACCCCGGTCCGTGAGGCGATGCTCGACCTCGCCAACGAGGGACTGGTGACGATCGTCCGCAACAAGGGTTTCCGGGTCAAGGAGCTGACCGACCGGGACCTGGACGAGATCACCTCGCTGCGTGCACTGATCGAAGTGCCAACGGTGGCAGAGGTGGCCCGGGGCATCAACGAGCCCACCCGGGCGGCCGTCGAGGAGTTGCGTCCCCTGGCGAAGGAGGTGGAACGGCTCGCCGAGATCGGGGACCTCATCCGTTACGTCGAGGTCGACCGGCGCTTCCACCTCTCGCTGCTGGCCCTGGCAGGCAACCGGCACCTCGTCGAGGTCGTCGCCAATCTCCGGGCCCGCAGTCGCCTGTACGGCCTGCAGGACCTCGCTGCGCGCGGCGAGCTGGGGCGCTCGGCCGCCGAGCACAAGCAGATCGTCGACCTGGTGGTGGCCGGCGACGCGGCGGCGGCGGCGGACCTGATGCGACGGCACATCGGCCACGTCCGCGGCACCTGGGCCGGCTATCACGAAACCTGACCGTGCGACGCGCGGCGAGGCAGGCGTGCTCTCACGCGCTCGCACGGCGAGCAGCGGTTGGAGATGACACACCACACGTTCGGCCCGGTCGGTGAGGTCAATTCCGCTCACCGCCCTGGCCCGGCGTATCCGGTGCCGCAGCGTGTTCGGGTGAACGTGCAGCGCCGCAGCGGCGGCACGGACGTCCCCCAGGGCGTCGAGGTAGGCTCCTTCGGAGCGCCGCGCGTGCGGGAAATGGGGTGTGGTCGCTCGCCGACGCGGTTGTTGGAACTGGCCGACTGGCTGTGCTGCAACCAGGTGACGCTGGTGGTGATGGAGTCGACCAGCGACTACTGGAAAGGTGTGTACTACCCTGCTGGAGTCGAACGGTGCGCTTTGTCCGACGACGTTGTTGGTCTGAGGTCCCAGCACCGAAGGCCACGAAGTGGCCCGCCATCCATTGTGGACGGAGCAATGCTCGAATCGGGTAGAGCCAGCGCACCAACGCGGGCCGCAAGGGTACGCCCGTGCTCACCGTAGTCAACCCGGAAGAGCCTACGCCAGCGACCGTGTCCGAGCTGGTCGCGTCGAGCGGCTCGTTTCACGACGGGCACCCACGCGCTCGGTCTCACGTCGGGCGACAATGGCAACCACGCCAACGACGGCACGACCTTTCTTCAGCCGGCGTGTGCCGCCGCCACGCGCTTCGGTGTGACGATCTACTGACCGGTGCTCCGTGCGGCCCAGGCCCGACCGGCCGCGGCCTTTGCGCCGTGCCGCGGCAGCATGGCGTCGATGGCCTCCGTGCCCTCGACCCGGTAGAGGCCCACGACGGCGTCCGTGGTGAGCGGCCCGTCCAGGTGCGGGTAGGTCCGGCCGTCGGGCATCATCTCCCACCGCAGCCGCTCGCCGAACGCGTCCGCGCGCACGGCGACGAGCATCAGCGGCCCGGCGCCGGCGAACCGATGCCCGGCGACCATGACGACCTGGTCGCGGGTGCAGAGTTGGACGTGCCCGCTCGCGCGGTCGAACGGCGAGCCGTCGAAGCGGCCCGAGGCGTCGAACTGCGCCCACTCATCCGGCAGCAGGATCTTGTAGAGGGGCGCGGCGGCCCGCGTCTCGCCTGGCGCCGGCCGGGACGTCCACCACGCGATCAGCCCGTAGGGCAGCAGTAGGATCGCGAGGCAGCTAAGGGCGCTGGAGAACGGCCAGTGCGCCTGCCCGTCGGCCGGCCCGAGCCCGACGCACGCCAGCACCACCGCCCACGCCGCCGGTGCCGCGAGCCACCAAGGCCGCGGCACGCGCAGCAGGCGGCCGGCGAGCGGCCCGACGACCGCGACGACGACCGGGAACGCCAGCACGGCGTCGATCACCGGCCCCAGGTGCGGCAGGCACGCGAGATCGCTGTCGCACGGCGGGTCGGGTGGCGCCGACGCGAGGATCGCCCACCCGACGCCGAGGGCCGCGGCGACGCTTGCGACGCCGGCGCCCAGACCCCGCGCCACCGCCCCCATCGTTGCCGTCCTCATGGCGCACAGCTTGCCACGCGACGGTCGGCCGTTGGCCGACCTCATGAACGGTGGCGCATCGAAGCAAGGTTGGCTATCATCATGACCGGCTAGGTGCAGCCAGCCGCTCGCGCCCTCTGGGTTTGGTGAATGCACCGGATGGGTTGCCGAGCATCGGCTCTCTAACCGCGGCGCTGGCCGACAACGCGAGCATCGGCAGGACGCACCGCGCGGAAGGCCGACGCAATGACGTCCCCCAACACAGAGCACGCCAAGAAGCTCGCCAAGCTCCTGCAAGATGACCTCGCCGCAGCCGGGTTCAGCGTCCCGCACAGCCTCACGCTGGAACTCATCGCCCACCAGTTCGGCGCCAAGGACTGGAACGTCCTGGCCGCAGCGGTGGGCCGCCCTGGACGTTCAGCCTCGCCGAAGATCCGACCAGGCGTGCCGGTATTCCGGGTGATGTCCGTTGAGGTTGCGCTGCTGTTCTACGTCGACTACCTCGGTTTCAAGCTTGACTGGGAGCACCGGTTCGAGCCCGGCCTACCCCTGTACGTGCAAGTGTCCCGGTCGCAGGCCGTACTGCATCTGTCCGAGCACCACGGCGACGGCAGCCCGCACGGTGTGGTGTGGTTCCCTGTTGCTGACGTGTTCGGCCTGCACGAGGAGTTGCTTGCCAAACCGAACGCACCAGTGCGCCCGGGCATTGACGCTGCCGCGCCTGGCGGGCCGACACTCGAGGTCATCGACCCTTACGGCAACGTGCTGCGATTTGCCCAGCCTTCGGCGGCCGGGTAAAGCCGCTAGCTGCCACCAGTCAAGACTCGCTCTTCCCGACAGATGAGTGCGTCGATCTTGGCTAGTCGCGAGGGCGCACGACCGGCGGTCGAGGGTCTCGTAGCCCACGCCGCAGCGATCGCGTTGTGAGATCGCTCGTCGGCGGTTGGCCGGGGTGTCCAGCACGGCCGGTCGACGTCCCAACGGTCCTTGAGGAGGAGGTATATCGCCCCGTCTGGCCGTCCTCCTCGAAACCGGTCAGTTCCCGCCGGTACCGGATGAATCCGTCCGGTACCGGCGCAGCTCGATCACCGCCCGCACATGCCGCGGGGGCATGTGCGGGTGCCGGTGGGCGGTTGTCACTATTCTTAGCAAGCAGGTCGCGCTTGCTCAGCGCCGCGACTCGCTGCGGACGGCGTCAGGGTGGAGATCTGCGGTGGCCGGCGCGCTGGTCGAGGAACCACCAGGCCGCCGTAAGGTGCTGTACGAGGCTGCTGATCGGTGCGCTTTCTTCCGTACCCCAGTCGCGGTCGCGAACGAACGTGGCCGGTTGGTTGGTGGCGAGCCACTGTAGGAGCAGAGTGCGGCCCGCGCTCGAGGTCAGGTGGAGCAGCACAAGGCCGGGGTTCAGGGAGACATCGAACGCGAAGGCGTACAGGGGGTGCGGCCCCTCGATCCAAGCTGAGTGCCAGCGCACGTGCGCCCCGGCTGCAAGCCAAGACTCCAGGACAGGCAGGACCGGAATGTCGATGAGCGTGTACAACTGCGGGGCGTGAGCCGACGTCGCGTGGTCGGGTGCGTCGGCGATGGTGGCGAGCGTGGTCACGACGATGAGGCGCTGGTTGTGCGCGGCGAAGATCTCGGCGACCGGGTCGGGGCCGAGGTCGCCGTTCATCGTCCACAGCAGAAGGTCGCCAGGCGCCGAATCGAGTCCGCCGCTCGGCATGATGGCCAGCACGTGGGAGGAGGCGTGCGGCGGACCGGCGACCTGGCGGTCGAGCAGGTCGGCGCGCAGCCAGTACAGGACGGTGTGCAGGCCAAGGCCGGAGTGGTTCGCGGCGAAAGCGCGCCAGTGCTGCACAAGAGCGTCCCCGGCGGGGACAGCGCGCAGCGGATGGTCGCGGAACTGGAGTCGCTCGCGCTGATGTTCCTCGAGCTCCGAGCGGCTCGGTTCAACCGGCCGGTCAACGATCTCATAGTGCGGCCCAGTGCCGAGGTATTCGTCGAGCTGCGGGAGCAACTGCTCGGTCAGCCGCCGGTATGTAGTGCGGTCCATGGTGACGACGCCGGCGGCGTGGAGGGCATCGGCCATCTCCTCGTAGGTGTAGATCAGCCGCTCGTGGTCGATGGGCTGCACGTCGTCCAAGCCGCGGTGGCGGAATTCGGCCCAGGCTCTGTCCCGGTGCTGCGCGATATGCCGCCAGCGCGTATCGGGGTGGTGTGGTTCGAGGCGGTACAGGTCTTCAGCGCACCAGGTAGCTAGCGGGCGGGCCAGCAGATCGGACAGTGCGGCCGGCGCCATGGCGGCGGTCAGTGCGGCGTGGGTGAATATTGCGCGTGCCGGCCACGCCGCACCGGGGTCGGGGCAGAACCGGTCGGCCGCGTCGTAGTAGGCGCGGTAAGCGTCGCCGAGGTTGTCCTCGGCAAGAACGGCTTCGTCCGGGCCGATGCTGAAGTAGGTGGCGTACGTCTCGTGTACGTCGGTTGACCAAGCGGCGGCCCGCAGAAACATGTCCTCGTGTTCGATGGTGGGCGCTGCGTTCCCGGCGAGGGCGCCGAGAACGCTGGTGAGTAGGCCCCAAGGGGTGGACATGATGAGGTCGTGGTGGAGGCGCTCGTGCACTGACACGCGGTGCTGGCGGTCGTGGCTGCCGAGGCGCGCGGTGTGCAGGGTCCAGAAGCCGATGCCGTCGTGGCCGCCGAGGTCGCTGGAGGCGAGGATTTGGGAGCGGCAGGCGAAGGTCCACCTCATGGGGTGGTCAGGGTGCGGAGCAGGTCCAGGGTACCGGCCGGGTCCAGGCTGACGACTTTGTAGTGGTCGGCATTATGGGGTTGGAGGAACAGGGGGATGTCTTTGACGGTCATGCCCGGCAGGATGACCGGCAGCATGCGACGCAGCCAGGTCGGGTGGTCGGAGTTGTACAGCTCACGCAGGGTGCGCATCTCCGCTTGCAGGCCCTTGTTGCGCTGTGGGTCGATGGTGCCGTCGCCGACCGCTCGGCAGGTCGGCGAGGCGATCACCAGCACGTAGTCGCTCTCGGTGATGTGCTTGGTGGCCCATAGCTGCCAGTCGCCGCGGTCTGGGGGAGTGTCTTGGTCGAGGATGACGCCGACGCCGCTGTCGTGGAGGCACTCGGCGAAGGCCAGGACATCGCGCTTGTGCTCGTCGCTCTCCTGGGCGTAGGAGATGAAGACGCGGGGACGGCCGGCCGCGAGGCGCAGCCCGGCACCTGGATCGGCGGGCGTGATCGCCGCTCCGGTATCGATGGAGCCGTTCACGGCGCTCGTGTGCGGAAGAGCTGTGACCTGCAGGAGGTTAGGCACGAGCGACGGCGCGGTGAGGGCGAGCCGAAAGCCGCGGTGCCGGCCGCGGGCGCGCAGCCGGACACCGTCTGGCCCGACGGCGGCGAGCCGGGCGTCGAGCAGACGCTCCACGACTTCAATGAACTCACCGATGGTGAGCTCTGCCCGGGAGCGGGCCGGTAGCTGCTGATAAAGCTTGTTGAGGTGATGCGGCTCGTCACGGACCGCTGCGGTCAGCTCGGCGTGAACGGTGACGTCCCTAGCCTCGAGCTCGACGCGCCGGATGCGGAGCAGGAACGGCACGGCCAGACTAACGAGCGCTGTTGGCAGCGGCGGTGCTCCGGCTGCGGCGATGATCGCTGCCCCGGCGACGCCGCCGAGCACCGCATGCGCGACGGCGACGGGCAGGTCGATGCGCCACGTGTTCGTGCGGACTTCGAATGGCGGCACGTCGTAGCCGTGGACCCGCAGGGTCCCGCGGAGCCCGATCACGACGTCCAGCCGATCCAGGTCCAGGATGTCGGCGAGCCGGTCGATCGTGGCGGCGTCCAGGTGGACGGCGGGGTTCGCGGCCTCAGGAAAAACCTCGTTGATCCAGTTCTCGTCCACCATTGGGCTCACGCTACCGAGCCCTGCTCCGGCACTCTCCAGGTACCCAGGATCGCGCGCACCGCGAGCTCGGTGCCGCCGCCCAACAGGCGATTGTCGATCGGTGGCCGGTCCTCATGTCGGCGCAGGACCCGCTCGATCAGCATGGCCGTGCCGACACTTTGCCGCCCAGGCTCAGAAAGCGCAGATGCGGGTCGGGTCCCGCGCATGGCGAGGAGGCTGGCCATCGCGCTGACGAGGCCCCAGGCACTGCTGACTCGCAGCTCGTGGTGCAAACCTTCCTGCGTTTCGACGAGCTGTTGTTCGTCGGAGTCACGCAGCGCGGGCAGAACCACAGTCCAGGCTCCGGCACCGTCGTAGCCACCCAGCAGCCCGGTGCCGAGGAGGTCCGGCAGTCCCCCGTGCTCGCAGCGGAACGCGATGCTGTTCACCGGCGACCATTATCGCCGGTGGCCCGGCGGCCGTGACGGCTCGCCGGGCCGGCTGTCGAGCATCGGTCAGCAGTGCGGCGTGGAGACCTGGCTGGCGACGAGCGAGGAGTGGATGTAGCCGGAGTGCGGGCTGTTGACGTAGAACCAGCGGTTGGACGCGTAGTTGGAGTTGGGCGGATACACCCATTGGGCGTCGGTGTAGCACACCATCGTCACGCTGGTGCCGTTGCCCCAGAAGCCGTAGCTGCCGCACCCGGTGTTCGGGCAGCTACGGATGTTGGCGCCGCCGGAGTTCGAGCTGATGTACGGTCCGGCCGCGAACGCGGGAGCGCCCATCAGTGCGACAGCAGCCCCCGCAGCCCCCGTGACGGCGGCCAGCCGGGCGAGGCGGCGGCGGGTTGTGGTCCTGTTGGACATAGGTCTGCTCCTTGCAGGTCGGTGGATGCGGTGCGGTAACCGAACACCACGAATTCTGGTGGCCGATGTCGGGCGGTCGGTTTCGCTCCTTCGAGACTCGACCCTTGAAGCGCTCGCAGGAAGCTGTTGCATGTCGCATGGACGAAGAGGAAACACCGGAAAGTCGTCCCGAACGCTGCCGAGACCAACAGTTGGTGAACCCCACTCCCGCCTGCGGCTGCACGGCCCGATGACTATCGGTGGCTGGCAGGCAACGATCTGGACCAACTCTGGACCAACCTGACGACCGGCATCGCCAGCTACACCCGCAGTGCCACATCGACTATGAATCCCGGCTGCGACAACGGGGCGGACGGCAGGTGCTCCGCCGCGGTGTCTCGGACCAAGGTGTGGATCTGCCAGGCGTCGTCCGCCGGCGTGCCGATCAAGCCATGGCGCAGCGCGGTGACCGCAGCCTCCCGCCCAGGTCCCGCAGTTCGCGACCGGCCAGCTTGAGCGCCATCGGGTGCCCGTCCAGCCTTTTCGCGAGCGCTTCCACCTCAGTGTCACTGCCGGTTCGGTACCGCCGCAGCACCTCCACCGAGTCCGTCAACGTCATCGACCCGATCTCGACCAGGGTCGCCGGACCGTCGAAGGCGGCCTTGTTCGTGACCAGAACGGTGTGCAGGCGGGTGCCCGCGGGCACCACCAGTTCGCTGCCGAGCGCGACCCCCGGGGATGTCGTCCACGACGAGCAGGCTCGGCTCCTCCCTTCGCCACGAGCTACTCAGCGAATATGCCGCGCACGTGGTCCGGTCCGGCCGACGTCGAGGCCGACCTGGGCAAGCAGCGAACGGAGCGCGTCGATGAACCGTGCGGAGACGGCGGTGGATTCGGCCGGGCTGCCGGCCAGGGAGATCCAGTGCACCCCGCCCAAGTGCGCAGCGCCGAACTGCCACGCGTAGGCGGCCGCCAACTCCGACTTCCCGATGCCGGGAATGCCGACCAGGATCGCGAGTGGGCCGGAGGAGGCGTACTGCGTCAGACCGAACCGCTGCCGGTGCAGGGCGGAGTGCAGCAGCCACAGCTCGCGGTACCGCCCGACGAACTCGTATGAGCCCTCACGCCGCCCGTACCATCTCGGACGTCGAGTGAACGGCACCCCACCGATGTAGCCGTTCAGGGTTTGACCCTAGCGACGATCAAGGCGGTCACCTTCGCCATCGTGGCGGCGTCGTATGCGCGGGAAGCCGGTCGAACTTGTCCTCGGCCAGCTCCGCCGGGAGCAGGTGATCGGTCTCCTCGTGCGGATTGAATACCAGAACGCGCTTGGTCGGGTCGCCGTCCCGCTGGCCGGCCAGGAACGCTGCGGTCAGCTCGTACTGGCACGCGGTGCGGCTGGTGAAGTGCCGCGAATAGTACGCCACCAGCGCCTTTGAATGATGCGGCGCCTGCTCGATCTCGGCGGTGATGCCGTGGTATTCCCGGATTTCGCGCTCGTCGATGAATACGGTAAGGCCGACGCTGGTCAGTGCGGCATACAGCCGGCGGACGGCGTCCCGGTCAGGCCCGGCAAGCGACGGGAACACGTCATACCGTTGGTTGCTCATCGACAACTCCTGACGCATGCGGGCGGGTGGCCTGTCGGGGGACGGGGTGGTAACCGGTGTGCAGGGTGTGGGCCTGATCCACGAGCAACGCCGCGTGCTGGGCCCGACCGGCGGTCGCCTCGACGCAGGCCAGCCCGCAGAGCGCCCTGGCCTGCTCGAAGGTGCTGCCGGCGGTCCGGCCCAGCCTGCGTGCGGAGCGGAAGTACTTCGCCGACCGGGCCAGGTTCAACGTCTGTGCGTAGACCTCGCCGATGCAGTTCAGCGTCATCACCTCGTCCAGCATCAAGCCTTCGGCGGAGAAGATCTCCCGGGCTCGGTACAGGTGCCCGAGCGCAGCATCGAACTCGCGGTCCGCGGCCTCGGCCAGCGCCACGGTCCGCAGGGTGATGGCCGCGTTGCGGCTGACGTCGTGGCGCTCGTAGAACCGCAGCGCCTGAAGACCCAGCCGGATGGCGGTCGGCTGGTGGCCGAGGCAGTGCGCCAGCCATGCCTGATGACCGATGGTGTTGGCCGCGCCGTAGCCGTCGTCGAGGCTCGAAAAGAGCTCCAGCGCCCTCGCGTACTGCACGGCGGCCGCCTCGAACCGCTCCGTCTCGGCGTAGGCCAGACCGAGGTTGTTGCAGGTGACGGCGACCGCCCACGGGTCGTCGCACTGCACGGCCGCGGCCAGCGCCAGCACATGGGTGCGCACCCACGGCGCCCACCGTTTCGTCCGGAAATAGTAGTCTCGCAGTGCATACGCGAGCCGCCAGCAGATGTCGGGACGATCTACCGCAGCGAGTTCGCAGACGCCGACGAAGGCACTCTGCTCGTCGTCGAACCACCGTGTGGCCGCCTCCGCGTCAGCGAACTTCGCATACCAGTCGGCCGGTTCTGGTCGCACCTGCGGCGCCCGGAACCGGCTCGGGGTGACGATGAGGTCGGCGTGTTGGGCTATCTGGAGGTATCCCTGCAGGAACCGGTCCTTGGCACCTTCCCGAGGCAGTGCTCGGGCCAATTCCGTCGCGAAGAGCTGCACCAAATCGTGGAACGCGAACCGGCCGGCATGCCGCCGCTCGAGCAGGCACGCATCGATCAGCCCCTCCAGCAGTCGGACGACGTCATGACCGGGCGCCGCGCCGGCTCCGGTGAGCAGCGCGGCCGACCGGTCGTCGAACTCGCGCCCGGGATGCAGTGACAGATGGGCGAGTGCGTGAGCAACCTCGGCCGGCAATGCCGCAACGGCCGACGCGAACGCCGCACCGACGCTGCGGGTGCCGTCATCGAGCACGCTGAACCGTGGCGCCTCGTCGAGCTGCACCGCGAGCCGGTCCAGCGCGTCATCCGATCCGCCTCGCACCCGGGCCGCCGCGACCCGGACCGCCAGCGGAAGGAACCCGCACTGTGTGGCGATCCGGTCCACCTGCTCATTGCGCGCTGGGTCGTCAAGGGCGGTGTCAATGCCGGTGACGCTCGCGAACAGCCGTCGAGCGGCCAGTGGGTCGAGTTCGCCGACCTGGATGTGTTCCGCCTCATCGAGCGCGGCAAGCCGGATGCGGCTGGTGACGATGACGTCGGAGCGCCCGCCCGGCGGGAGCAGCGGGCTGACCTGGGCGACGCCGCCGGCGTTGTCGAGCACCAGAAGCAGCCGGCGCTCGCGGACCGTCCTCCGGTACAGGGCGGTCTGCTCGTCGGCATCGTGCGGGATCAGCTCACCGGGCAGTCCCAGGCGACGCAGTACCTTGTTCATCACGTCGTCGGTCGCAAGCGGCCCTTGGTCGCCGCGTAGGTCGACGAACAGACAGCCGTCATATGCGTCGAGGATCTGCGTGGCGATCTGAACGGCCAGTTCGGTCTTGCCGGCGCCGGGCAGGCCGAACAACGCGATGACCGATGCGCGGGGACGTTTCGGGTCGAGCAGGGCGGCGATCCGGTCCAGCAGGTCATCGCGACCGTAGAACCAGGTCGTTGCGGGCGGCAGGTCGACTATCCGAATCACCGGGACCTGGCGTCGCCGGCGGACCGCGGGCTGTCCCTGGACGAGCCGCAGCAGGGCGCCCCCGGCGCCGATGGCGTCGTCGCAACGTTGTGCAATGTCCCGGCTCAGCGGCTTGAGACCGTTCTCGATCTTGCTGAGATATCCCCGACTGTAGTGGGCCTTGTTGGCCAGGTCGGCCAGGGACATCCGTGCGGCGAGCCGAAATCGGCGCAGGTAGGCGCCCGGCGATCCGTTCGGAGCGCCGTCGGAAGGTGCGGTCATGAGCTGTTTCCTCTTCTGTCGGCAACAAGGAAACACTGGCAGTGGTACTTGAGGGGCGCCACGTTTGCCTTGCTGCTCGGCGTGGCGGGCGGCCTGCTCGTGCCGGGCATGGCGTTGGGTCTGGCGCAGCGCGTCGAGGTCGGTGACGAGTTGCTGGAGGTCCTGTGTGGATAGTCCGGTCAGCAGCGGATCCGGCAGTAGGACAGGCTCGGCCGCCGGCCGGTGGTGCTGGTCGGTGCCGTGGCTGTCGCCGGTGGCTGGTTGCGGGTGCAGGGTGTAGTTCCAGTCACCGTGGAAGGCGTGCCTGGCGATCGGCAGGGCGGTCATGTCCGCGTGGTGGTGGCGGCGATCGACTGCACGACGACTTCGTGGCTGGCCGGTGGCCGGCCGCGCCGGTTCATGGTGATGTGGCTGAACAGCCGGTGCTCGACCTTGTTCCACTTGGAGGTGCCGGGCGGGAAGTGGCAGACGGTGATCTGCAGCCCGGTCTGCGCGGCGAACGCGGCCAGTTCGGTCTTCCAGGCCCGGGTGTGGTACCCGTTGGACCCGCCCGGGTCCGCGGTGATCAGTAGCCGCCCGGCGGCCGGGTAGTCGCGGTGGCCGATCGCGGTCCACCAGCGGCGGATCGACTCGACGGCGAACGCGGCGGTGTCGTGGTCGGTGCCGACGTTGACCCAGCCGGAATCGGCGGCCAGGTCGTAGACGCCGTAGGGCACGGCCTTGCCCATGCTGTCACTGGGAAAGTCATGGGTGCGCGTGGCGACCGGCTCGCCCGTGGGCCGCCACTGCCGACCGGGGTTGCTGAACTGCCCGACGAGTTCTTTCTTCTTGGTATCCACGCTGACCACCGGATCCCCGGCATCCTGGTGGTCTTTGACCTGGTCGTTGATGTAGTGGAACTGGGCGTCCCGGTCCGGGTGCCGCTTGCCCTCAATCGTCTTGGTCGGGGCCTGCAGGCTGAATCCCTCGGCGCGCAGCAGGTCGGCGACGGTGTCCGCGCCGATGCGACGGCCTTGCCGGGTCAACTCCTCCGCCAGCCGGCGGGTGGACTTCGTCGTCCACTGCAGCGGCGACATCGGATCGCCCCGCTCGTCCGGCTCCACCAACGCCAGCAACACCGCGCGCAGCTCAGGATCCAGCTCGACCAGCCGCTTACGACCTCCGCCCGGCCGACCTGTGCGGCCCAACGGCGGCCCGCCACTGTCCAGATCGGATACTCCACGGGCCACCGTGTTCTCCGCCACCCCGGCCGCCCGCGCCACCGCCCGAATCCCGCCATACCCCAACGCACGAGCCTCAGCACCCATCAACAACCGCCGCTGCCGCTCATCCAGATGCGGAAACAGCACCTGAAACTTCCCCGCAACACCAGCTCGGTTTCCACCGTCACGGCCATATCACATCAGACACTCGCACGGGGCAGAAACACCAGTCATTTTTCGGCAATTTCTTAGCCACGGCCATGTCCGGCAGGTGCAGGCCGCCGCATGGCAGTTCCTGTCCGGCTGACCGCAAAGGCGCCGCTGCTGCCCGGCGCCGGCGCGGTCACCATGGTCGACTCGCCGCTGCGGCGGATCTACGGTAAGCAGAAGCAGGGCGCCGGGTTCGGTCACGCCAAAATCGGCGGCTACCAAGGTCGGCGCTTCCTCACGCGTTGACCGATCCGGATCGCTCGTTCGATGCCGTTGTGGTTGGTGATACGCGAAACACCATGTCCGCCCGGCAGTTCGACGACCTGATGCAACTCCGCCTGATCCGCAATATCTTCGTGCACTACAGCGTGCCACTGTGGGTGCCCGAGGTCGGCGGCGCGATCAACCCGGGCAGCGATGCCCACGACCTGGTGATGGCGCTCTACGGCGGGATGAGTAAGGGGAGCGGAATCGGATCAAGATCCGCGTACGGTCGGCGATGCGGGCCCAGACCGAGATCGCTTCCTGGGCGGTCACCCGCCGTACGGTTACCGGCTCGCCGACGCCGGCCCGCACCCGAATCCGGCCAAGGCGGCCCTGGGCAGGCGGCTGCACCGGCTGGAGCCCGACCCGGTCACCGCGCCGATCGTGCAGCGGATCTTCACCGAGTACGTCGCCGGGCGGGGCATGACCTCGATCGCTCGCGGGTTGACCAACGACGGCATCGCCTGCCCGTCGGCGTACGACCGCAAGCGCCGTCCAGGGCGTTATCGGACCAAGAGGGGCCTCACAACCTCGGAAACGAGCGCGAAAGGAATAGACCAGCCAGGATCTGGCCGATTCCGTATGGGATGAATACCGACGCCCTCCTGAAGGAAACCTCAATGATGAACAGCGGAACCATTGCCAGGAGAAGCAGGACGGGACCGATCACGACCACGCGGGATGCTCCGAACCTGCGCCCGAGGAGATACACGCAGAATATCGCCATGGCCGACGGAACTGCGACCCCGAGCAGGATGAGCAGTGCCAGGTACATGGTGCCGCCCGCGACGGGAGCGACCGACCCTCTCGCCAGGTCTTGATAGCCTTTCCCGAAGGTTGTGAGGTGCACGAACGAGACGACGACGGTCGTCAACACGAATAGCCCGAACCCCCGAAGGCCCCAACGAAGCGGCGACATTTCACATCCTAAGGAGACATCGAGACCTCGGGGCGGTGCGGTCCACAGGTCCCGCACCGCCCCGAACAACTCCGGTCAACTATTGCGACTAGTACTGGGTTCTCTTGCTCTGCCAGTAGGGTGCGGGACCGCCGAGGCCGGCGATGGTCGGTGCGGCGGCGCAGACACCGGACGCGGGGGTCCAGGCCTGGGTGAGCCGGCGCAGGTAGTCGTAGGTGAAGCACTGGTCGGAAGTCTGGCCGGCCGGTGCATCGCTGGTACCGGTGGTGTTGTCGGCGTTGTCGTAGGTGTAGGTGTAGGGGTAGGGGTAGTTGCCAACGGCCGGCTGCGCATCAACACGAGCAAAGTCAAGACCGAGGCCCGGCTGGACGGCAAGTACCTCATCGCCACCTCCGACCCGCGCATCAGCGCCGGGGACGTCGCGCTGCGCTACAAGAACCTCCTCGAGGCCGAACGCGGCTTCCGCGATCTCAAGACCCAACTGCTGCTCCGGCCGGTCTTCCACCGCCTCGAACACCGCATCCGCGCGCACGTGCTCATCTGCTGGCTGGCCCTGCTGCTGACCCGCGTCGCCGAACGCGGCACCGGCCAAGCCTGGCGAACATCAACGGCAACTCAGGCGAATCACCCAGGTAACCCTCGCCGGCCCGGCCGGCCCCGTCACCCAGACGACCCCGCTCAACCCCGATCAGAAGGCCATCTACCAGGCCCTTTCCGCCCAGCCGCCAGCCCGGGTCACTACCTTCGACCCCCGTTGAACACCACCGACACAGGCCGGACGGCGTAGACACGCCACCTCCCGGCCCTACCGGCATTTCCGCAGCTCAAGCCACGAATTCAGACTCGCGTGTTACCACGGACTGCGGAACCCGGGTAAAGCTGCATCCCGGAAGGGACCGACGCTGTCCTGTCCAGGAGCGCTGGCCGGACCGCCCGCCTGGTACGCGGTTGGATGAACCAGTCAAGCCCCGTATCGAAGTCAGTTCGTGTCACGACCCGCGCATGGATGCGATTCGTGGCAAATTCCACCGACTGAATCCGCACTGCCCTCCAGCGCGCGAAGGACATGGCGACAGAGCAAGCCGCTCGTATGTCCGGAAAGTGGAAGGGCTTCACCATGAGCATTCGTCTGACGTTGCGCCGCGTCGCCGCCGGAGCCGGGGCGCTGGGCGCCGTCGCTGCGGCCACCCTGCTGGTCGCCTCGCCGGCGCACGCCGCCGGGCCCAGCAAGGTGTCGGTGGTGCACGGCATCCCGGGCCAGCCGGTCGACGTGTACGTCAACGGCAAGAAGACCCTCGACAACTTCCAGCCGTCGAAGGTCGCCGGGCCGCTCGACCTGCCGGCCGGCAAGTACGACATCGTCATCGTCAAGCCCGGCGACCCGGTCACCAGCCCAATCATCAAGGTCGACCAGGCCGCCGTGCCCGCCGACGCCAACCTCAGCCTCGTCGCGCACCTCACCGCCGACGGCAAGCCGACCCTGAGGCCGTTCGTCAACGACGTGTCGAAGCTGGCCCCCGGCAAGGCCCGGCTGGTCGTGCGGCACACGGCGGCGGCCCCGGCCGTCGACGTGCGGGCGGGCGGGCAGCCGGTGTTCAAGAACCTCACCAACCCCAACGAGGCCAAGGCCGACCTGCCCGCCGGGACGGTGAACGCCGACGTCGTCCTGGCCGGCACGAGCACGGTGGCGATCCCCGCCGCCGACCTCAACTTGGCCGAGGGCACCTCCACGATCGTCTACGCCATCGGCTCCGCCGAAGGCAAGACCCTCGGCGTAGTCACGCAGACCATCACCGGCCTGCACGGCACCCCGGGCGGCGTCCCCTCCGGCAGCGGCGGCGGCGCCGACCAGGGCCCGGCCGCCTGGGTGTACCTCGCCGGCGCCCTCGGCCTGCTGACCGCCCTGGCCGGTGGCTTCGCGCTGCGGAAGTCCCGGGTCCGGGCCTGATGTCACGGACCAGGGCCGCAGCCTGGTCCGCCGTCGCCGCCGGCATCGCCACGATGCTGGCGGCGGCGGTCACCGCCTGCGCCCAGCAGCCAGCGTCCCCGACCGGCACGCCACCCACCGCGGCCAGCCCGGCCGGTCCGGCACCGGAGGTGAGCGCCACACCGGCGGCGGCCGTCCCGCCGACCGGCCTGAACATCGACCGGCTCAAGCTCGATGTCAAGGTCGACCCGGTCGGCGTCGATGACACGACGGGCGACTTCGCCGTCCCGCCCAGCGTCGACGTCGTCGGCTGGTACAAGTGGGGCCCGGCGCTGAACGCCACCACGGGATCGATCGTCATCGCCGGCCACGTCGACAGCGCCGAGCAAGGGGCCGGCGCCTTCTTCCACCTGCGCGATCTCGGCCCCGGCGACCCGATCACCGTGACCGGCGCCGACGGCAGCACCCGACGGTTCACCGTCACCGCCCGGGAGGTGTACCCCAAGGCGAAGATCCCGCTCGAGCGGTACTTCGCCCGCGACGGCACCGTGCGGCTCACCCTCATCACGTGCGGAGGCCCGTTCGACGCGAGCACCCGGCACTACCGCGACAACGTCGTCATCACCGCCCAGCCGGCGGCGTGACGCCCGGCAGCACCGGCACGACCTCGCTGTTCATGCGATACCTTCTGGAGGTGGCTGTGCGATGGTGGCACCAACGGTGACCCCGGCCGAACCGGACACCGGCAGCGCCGACAGTGGCCCGACCGGTGAGACCGACGAACTCGCCGCCGCGTTCCAACGCGGCGACGACGTCCTCGGTCTGGTCTACCAGCGGTACGCGCCGGCCGTGTTTCATCTCGCCACCCGGACGCTGAGCACCACGGCCGACGCCGAGGACGTCACCCAGGGCACGTTCGTCGCCGCCTGGCAGGGCCGGGCCGGGTTCGACCCCGCCCGCGGCACCCTGCTCGGATGGCTCCTCGGCATCGCCCGCCGCAAGGTCGTCGACCACCTGCGGGCCGCCGGCCGCTACGACCGCGCCGCCCAGTCCGCTCGCCACAGCGTCCCCGCCGTGGCCACCGAGCCGCCCGCGGACGAGGTCGTCGACCGGCTCGTGCTCGCCGACGAGCTCGCCAAACTGCCGCCCGAACAGCGCCGTGTCCTGCACCTGGCGTTCTACGACGACCTGACCCACAGCCAGATCGCGGCGGTCACCGACCTGCCACTCGGTACAGTGAAAAGCCATCTGCGCCGGGGCATGGCCCGGCTCCGCGAACGATGGGAGGTGGACGTTGCCGCACCTGGACGCCGATCAGCTAATCCTACAGGCGCTCGGTGAGGAACCCCTCACGCAGCAGGAGACCGACCACCTCGACCACTGTCAGCAGTGCCGCACCGACCTCGACGAGCTGCGCCACGTCGCCCGTGAGGGCCGGCACACGCAGACCCTGCACGACCTGCCGATGCCTCCGCAGCGGGTGTGGGACCGCATCGAGGCCGAACTCGCCGCCCCCGGCCGCGGGTCAGCTCCACCGGCCGTCACCCTGCACACCGACCCGCCCCCGGCGCGCCTCAGCCCCCCGTCGCTTGCCGCTGACGAGGTCGCGGCACGCCGGACACACCGGAAACGCCGGGCACGCCGCCACAGCCCCGGCTGGGCGATGACCGCCCTCATCGCCGGCGCCGCCGCCGCACTCGCGGTCCTCGCCACCCTCGTCGCCACCGACCGCCCCGCTCCAGCCCCACAAGCCGCGCCGTGCGCCGGTGCCACCCAGATCCGGCTCGAGGCACTTCCCGGCGCCCCGCCCGGCGTCACCGGCTCAGCCTGCCTGCGCACCGTCAACGGCCAGCGCCGGCTACACATCCACGCCCAGGGCATGCCCACCCAGACCGACGGCGGCTACGAGGCCTGGCTGCTCGACGCCACCAGCATCAACGGCCCCACCCTGCGCATGGAAGCCCTCGGCGTCCTCGTCGGCGGCGCCGAACAGGACCTCCCCGTCCCCACCGGCCTCAACCTCGAGCACTACAGCATCATCGACATCTCCGCCGAACCCCACGACGGCAACGCCGCCCACTCCGGACACTCCCTGCTACGTGGCACCCTGCGCTGACGCCCGACGAGCCGGTCGGTTGCCCGGCGTCGCATCCATCGCATCAGCCGCATGCACTGACAGCCGCACGTACTAGAACCTACGGCCCACTGGGCCGAGCCCGCGGCGCGTCAGCCGCCGACACGATGGCGGGCTGTGCTGTGACGAAGCGGTTGCGCCACATCGTCGCCGACACCGCGGACATCCGGCGAAACCGTCGACATCCGGTGACGTCACGGCCGTTCCGCCCCCGCACGCCGGCCGGTACGCATGGAATCCGATGCGATTGATCTGGTGTGGCTGTCATCAAAGTGGCGGGCTCGATGCGTGTTACGGCAGACCCGTTGGACATGTCCGGAAGGCGTGGTGGCGTGACGTTCGAAGAGTTCGTGGCGGCCCGGCTTGGCGTGCTGGTGCGCTATGCGACGGTCGTGACCTGTGACCCCGATCTGGCTGAGGACATCACGCAGGACGTACTGATCAAGGCGGGAGCGCGCTGGTCGCGGATCACGCGACTCAACGATCCAGAACTGTATCTCAGGCGCATGGTGGTCAACGAGTTCCTGTCCTGGCGGCGACGCCGCGCGGCACAACTCATACCGCTGGCACGTGAGTCGCTGGACAGCATGGTGACGCCGGCCCCGGACCCGACCGGATCGCGTGACGAGCGCGACGCGATGTTGCGGCTGATCGCCTCGCTGACGCCCAGACAGCGAGCAGTCATCGCGCTGCGCTTCTACGAGGACATGTCCATTGACCAGATCGCCAACCTTATGAGCTGCAGGCCGGTCACGGTCCGTACCTATCTTGCTCGCGCGTTGGCGACGCTCCGCGGCGCGCTTCCGCTCCATCTCGTCACGACAGGAGAGCAGGCATGACCAGTCCTATCGAAGATTTGATCCGTAAGGCACAGGAACGTCAGGCACAGCGTGCTCACGCGCCCGACCGGCTGGCCGCTGAGCTGCCGGTGCGGGTCGCTCGCCGGGTCCGCCGCCGTCGGTACCAGATGATCGGCACCGTCGCCGCGGCCGTTGCGGCCGCCGCGACCCTGTCCGTGCCGGTGCTCGGGCTCCGCAGCGGATCGGACGCCTCGCCGTTGCAGCCCGGAGGGCGGCCGTCAGCGGCGTCCCAGGACAACCCCGCCGGAGCCTCGACGTTGCCGCCGGTGGCGCTGGGCTACCGGCCAACCTGGCTGCCGTCCGGGTTCACCGAACGCATCCGCACCGCACAACCCGGGCCGGGCGGATCCGGCTCGGCCCTCAGCGTCCGGCGCATCTGGACCGACGAGCCGGTCGGCACCGATGGTTCGGGTGGCAGCAACGGCATCATCCTGACCCTGCGCCAGGCCGTCGCACCCGGCGACCCGCAGGCCAACACCGGCGCCTCGGTCGACATCAACGGCATCGTGGGCTACTATCACGGGCCGCAGGGTGGCGACGACAAGGCCTACGTAGAGTGGCGTGCCGACACCGGCACCGTTGTCTCACTGGCCGTGCACAACGAGCACCTGACCCAGCAGGACATGTTGAGGATCGCTCGATCGGTCCGACCCGATCCGAAGCAGCTACAGGTGCCACTGCGCCTGGCTTGGCTGCCTGGCGGATGGAGCGTCACCTCCGGCGAGATCAGCGGCGACGCACCGACCGCATGGCGGGCTGCGGTCACCGCCACGCAGCGCAATGCGAACGGTGCCCCGGGTGATGCCTCCACCGCCCCGACCGGCCACTCGGCCGGCTCGAACCAGCGCAGCATCTCCGTGTCACTGAGCCCGACGACCACCGCACCGGCTGGCGGCGAGAGCCTGACCGTCAACGGGCTCCCTGCACGGTTTGTGGTCCCGGAGCGTCCCTTGAGCTTGCAGTACCTCGTCGTCGACCTCGGTGAGGACAAGAAGCTCACCGTGCTCGGCATCTCGCACACATCCGATCCGCTGAACCGCAACGACCTGATCCGGGTGGCTGAGCAGGCCACCGCGGGCGACCCCGCCGCGGCCGCCTGGATCGCGACCGCCTGACCGGCGCAGACGCGCCCCACGGCGCCGGCCGTCTCCGCGGCCCCGGCCATCGGCCACGGTCATTCATTTCGGCCATCGACGGGCGTCAGGCGATACACAGCGCTGGTCAGCCACCGCTCGGGTGAGCGTCCCCGGGCCAGGCCGTGTACTGGTCCGTATCAGCCACATCCACCACGGGCCGCTCGCGGTCCCGATCTGTTCCGCAGTGTCACCACAACGAGATCCTTCTGAGGGAGGTCCATGCTATGGACGTTGTACACAGCCAATGGACGAACCATGCACCTGCGCCGCACAGGTACAGCGGCGTGGTGTGGGCCGGCATGGACGTCATTGCTGTGAAGCCGTCCCAGCTCCGGGTCTTCACCGCACAGTTCAGCCCCGGCGCCCGGACGGCCTGGCACCGCGAACCCTACGGCCGGGTGCTGCACGTCCTGTACGGCACGGGCCGTGTCCAACGCCGCGGTGGCCCGGTCGTCGAGGTCCGTGCCGGGGACACGATCGTCGTCGACCCCGACGAATGGCACTGGCACGGCGCTGCGCCGACGTCCGTCTTCGCCGTGCTGTCGGCGTATGAGACCGACGGTGACGGCAGCATCGGCCGTGACGCGGCCGGCGGCACCAGCACCGGCACTCACGGTGGCGGCGCTGACGGTGGCGGCGGTACCGAATGGGGATCCCACGTGAGCGACGCGGAATACCTGCAACCGGCACGCACTGCGTCGGTGCCGTCCGAAGACCTCAACCGGACCGCCCGGCGCGAGGCGTGCTGGTGACCGCCCGGCGCGCTGGAAACCGTCGTCCGGTGCGGTTTGGGCAGCGGATGCGTTGACCTGCGCACCAGCGGATCCGGCGTGATCGGTGCGGGTCGCTCCAACGCGGCCACCCGGCGCCGTGCACGCTGATGCACTCGGCCGCCCCGGACTCTGCCGGGAACAGCCCGACCGGGCGTGTCGGGCCGGTTCGGCTCGGAACGCGACGGTTACCGCGAGATCGTGGCCCGGATGTGCATGGGCGAGGTCGGGGCGGTGTTCGGGCTGGAGGTGTCGTGGTTCGGCCGGTTCAACGCCGACCTGAGCCGGTTGATGGAGTTCGCCCGACTGGCCGACACGCTGCTCATCGACGTCGATGGTGTGTACGACCTGGCCAACGTCAACGACCCCATCCTGCTCGGCCTGGGTGGCGCGGTGACCGCGTCGGGCCAGACCGCGTGGACGGCGTCCGGGGTCGTTGATCGGTCCCCGCTCGGCGGCGGCCGTGAGCCCTTGTGAATCCCTCGGCGCGGTCGGCCTGCGGCCCGCCACGGTCCCGGCCCTGGGGTTAACCCCCGGGTCCGTTCGGGGGTTGACCGGCGGGCGCATTCGGGGGCATGTCGGATGGTTGCACGGAGCGGACCCGCTAAGATTGATGGACATCAACGTCATCGGCGGCGGGTCGTGCCGTACCTGGCCACGACCCGCTGATTCTCGTATGGAGCATCCCCATGACCATGCTTACGACATGTCTCAGCGCGATGCGCGGCTGGCATCGCCCGCTGGTAGCGAACGCGACGCTCATGTTGACCCTGTCGTTCGTCTCCGCCGTCGGTCTGTTCGTCGACGATCGCCTGCTCATGGACGAATCAGTCTGGGTGAAACCGATGAAGTTCGGCTTCGCCATGGGGGTGTACGGCCTGACGCTGGCATGGCTGCTCAGCAAGCTGAGCAAGGGCAGGCGTACCGGTTGGTGGCTCGGCACCGTCTTCGCGGTCGCCGGTCTGCTGGACGTCGGTGCCGTCGTCTACGCTGCGGCACAGGGCACCGTCAGCCATTTCAACAACAACCACGAGCCGGTCGCTCAAACCGTGCGGACGCTGTTCGCCGTCGGCGTCCCGCCGTTGTTGCTGACCACCCTGATCATCGCGATCCTGGTCATGTTCCAACGCACCGGCGACCGCGCCGTGACCCGCGCCCTGCGCGCCGGACTCGGGCTCGCCGTCGCCAGCATGATCGTGGCCCTCTGGTTGAGCTCTGGGGCAGCGCCCCGGACGGTGACCGACGCCAACGGCCACGCGGTGTCCATGACCGGTGGCCACGGCATCGGCGACGCCGACGGCAACGGAATGCCCCTCACCAACTGGAGCACGACCGGCGGCGACCTCCGCGTACCGCACTTCGTTGGCTTGCACGCCATCCAGGTGCTGCTGCTCATCACGGCGATCCTGGGTGTACTCGCGACGAGTCATGTCTGGCTGCGCGATGAACGGGTCCGGGCCCGGCTGGTCGGCGTCGCCGCTCTCGGCTACACCGGTGTGTTCGCGGTGTTCACTTGGCAGGCGAAACGAGGCCAGTCGGTGATCCATCCGGATTGGCGGACACTGATCGCCTTCGGGGGAGTGGCGGTGCTCACCCTCGCGACGGCCGCCGCGGTAGTCATCGCCGCGCTTCGGCGAGCCGGGTCGCCCACCGACCGGCAGCAGCGCGAGGAAGCGTGCGTAGCGGCCCGCTGACGACCTTTGGCCGCGAGTGCGGTGTCCACCACCCACCGGCTCCAGTCCTCGTTGATCTTGCAGTTGTGGTGCCGAGACACTCCCTGGATGTCCTGTTTTTGGGGCACCACAACTGCAAGATCAACGCGCGGTGAACCGATGGACACCGGTCATGTGGCCGTGCTCGTCGTGGGGTTTCCTCGAGCCTGGCGTGGCGAAACTGCGAGAGCGCCAGCGCGACGGCGGCGAAGGCTAGACCGCCTACACCAAACCACAGAGTGGGTTTGAAGCCGAACTGGTCGGCGAGGGCACCGCCGATGGGCGCGCCGACGGCGGCCGCTGGTGGCAGGTCGAGGAACACGACGTCATCCACGCCGACGGCACGTCCGGCATGTTCAACGTGCTGTACTGCGGTGACGGCGTCACCGTCCTCGCCGTCACCAGCGGTACCTGATCCGGGAGTACAAGTACGCCATCGGCCGGCACATCCTGCGGCTACCGAGCGGCGGCGTCGACGACGTCGAGGAACCACTGCAGGCGGCGATGCGCGAACTGCTCGAGGAGACCGGGATGGCCGCCGCCACCTGGACCTCGGCGGGGATCGTGCACCCCTAGCCGACCAACGTCGCCGCGACCGTGCACCTGTTCATCGCGCATGATGCCCGGCCCGTCCAAGACCCTGAACCGGGCATCGAGCTGCTCCGAGTCGACCGCGACACCGCGCTCGACCTGGTCGCTAAGCGTGCCTGCTGACCTACCTCCTGCACAGCGCCGGCATCCCGCCGCCACGCAACGGCGGCTGAGCCGCGAGGTCAGCGGCCGAGGACCTGGTACCTCGCCTCGGTGGCCTCCTTCTGCGGCTTCCACCACCACTCGTTGGCCCGGTACCAGTCGATCGTCGCCGCCAGCCCGGCCTTGAAGTCGCCGTACACCGGCGCCCAACCCAGCTCGGTACGCAGCTTCGTGGTGTTGTTCGAGTACCGCAGATCGTGGCCCGGCCGGTCCGACACATGGTCGTAGGCATCCGGCGCCTCACCCATGAGCTCCAGGATCAGCTCCAGGATCCGCCGGTTCGACCGCTCGTCACCCGACCCGATCAGGTACGTCTCACCGAGCCGGCCGCGGGACAGGATCGCGTGCACGGCGGCGTTGTGGTCGTCGACGTGCGTCCACTCCCGCACATTCACGCCCTCCCCGTACAGCTTCGGCCGCTGCCCCGTCAGCACGTTCGTGATCTGCCGCGGGATGAACTTCTCCACATGCTGGTAGGAGCCGTAGTTGTTCGCACAGTTCGACAGCGTCGCCTGCACCCCGAACGAGCGCGCCCACGCCCGCACCAACATGTCCGAGCTGGCCTTCGACGCCGAGTACGGGCTCGACGGGTCGTACGGGGTACCCTCGTCGAACTGGTCCGCGCTGTCCAGCGGCAGGTCACCGAACACCTCGTCGGTGGAGATGTGATGGAACCGGCCGCCGTGCCGGCGCAGCGCCTCCAGCAGCGTGAACGTGCCGATGATGTTGCTGCGGATGAACGGTGCCGGGTCGTGCAGTGAGTTGTCCACGTGCGACTCCGCCGCGAAGTGCACGATCACGTCCGACTCCGCGACCAGGCCGTCGACGACATCAGCGTCGCAGATGTCACCGTGGACGAACCGGACCTGGTCCTGCACCGGCGCGAGCGTCGTACGGTCGCCCGCGTACGTCAGCGCGTCGAGCACGACGACCTCGTACTCCGGATGGTGCTGAGTGGTGTAGTGCACAAAGTTCGCACCGATAAATCCGGCACCGCCGGTGACCAGCATCCGCGTCATGCCCACGCATCCTACGGAAACCCATGGTCGGATCCGGCTCCAGCGCCATGATCAGCGGGTACATTTTCCACGACCGCGCTGTACCGCGACACGGACGGGGCTTGCTCGAGCCGCGACATCGACGAACGCAATCCGGCGACTTGTGCGGCTACCCACGCTCCAAGTGCGGCAGATGTTTGACGTCGTGGCGTTCCTGCGCAACCACGAGCTGCTGCACATGGACGGGCACTTCGGCAACATGCGTGCCGACGATGATCGGATCTACCTCGCCGATTTCGGCCTGGCCACGTCCCCCCGCTTCGACCTGTCCGACGCCGAGCGCGCCTTTGTCGCCCACCACGTCGGCCACGATGCCGACTACGCGGCGATGCGTCTGGTCAACTGGCTGGTCACCACGGTGTGCGGGGTGCCGGTGCCGGCCACCGGCGGCCCCGTTGCCCGCAACGAGTACGTGCGCCGGTGCGCGGCCGGCGACATCCCGCAGGGCGTGCCGGCGAGCGTGGGCGGAATCCTGGCCCGGCACGCCCCCGCCGCGGCACGGATGAACGACTTCTGCTGGCGGCTGTTCGACGGCGATATCCACGCGCGGTATCCCGGCCCGTAGCGTGGGCTCGTGATCCTGACGACGCACGAATCGTGACTCCTCTTCGCCTACTCCGCCGGAGACCTTGAAGCGCCGAAGGTCTGGAAGCGAGCTGAGCCGGAAGTCGTACCTGACCAAGGTCAGGTGCGGATTTGCCGCAGTGCGGGCGCGCGGCGATGTGTTGAACTAGGGCATGCAGATGCGTCCCGCGGAGCTGGCGGGGATCCGTGCCGGCGAGGTTGACGTGGCGTTCCGCCGGTGGGAACGGCCTCGTGTCAGGGTCGGTACCCGGATGCGTACCGCGGTCGGACTGGTCGAGGTCACGTCTGTCGACCGGGTGCCGCTGAGGTCGCTGACCGCCGCGGACGCCCGCCGGGCCGGCGCGGCGTCGCTGGCCGCGCTCCGGCAGGGACTGGACCGCCTCCATCCCGACCGGCCGGTGTATCGGATCGGGCTACGGTACGCGGGCGTCGACCCGCGGCACGCGCTGCGCGAGACGGTGCCCGACGCCGCGGAGATCGACACGATCGTCGCGTGGCTCGACCGGCTCGACCGCGCCTCGCCGACCGGACCCTGGACCCGGGCAACGCTCCTGCTGATCGACGAACTGCCGGCCACCCGGGCACCCGACCTCGCACAACGGATGGGGCGCGACACCCCCGCGTTCAAACAGAACGTGCGCAAACTCAAGGAGCGCGGTCTGACCGAATCGCTCGACATCGGCTACCGACTCTCGGCGCGCGGCGCCGCCGTCCTGGACCACGAAGGTCATCCCCGGTCGACCCCCGGCCGGCCGGTACCGGAGCCGGGCCTCCCGCTGCCACACCTCGGCGCAGCCGCGACCCGTGCGCTCACCGCGCACGGCGTGATCCGCCTCGAACAGGTCGCCGAACTCAGCGCGGCCGAGGTGCAGGCACTCCACGGAGTCGGGCCCTACGCCCTCCGCCACCTACGAGCCGCGATGAACGCGGCCGGGCTGGCCTTCCGCGACGATCCCGGCACATCACCGCAGGTCACCATCACTCCGGAGACGTCCCGAACATCAGCTCGCAAACCGCCACCGACAACGGCCGGACGATCTCGCCTACCGTGACACAGCGCGCACATCTACTAACGGCATGGCGTACTCGCCGACTCCATCGACGGCGGCGCTGAAGATGGCGAGTGTGCCACTGGGCACGGCGAGGGCACTGCCGACATCGTCATCTGCGGACGGATTGGCGAGCGCCGCATCGAGGGCCGCGCGGCAGTCCGGCCGGACGCCTGAATGATCGCCAGTGCGTCTCCACGGACTCCAGATGTCGTCACGGACGACGCCATCCGCGCCCACGATGACAGTGCACCCCCAGCCGGTATGTTGGTGAGGTCGACTGGCTGGGACAATTCGTGAGTGGATGACTCAAGGATGCCGTGGCGCAACACAACGCATGATTGGAAAAGCACCGTGGATGCCGAGCACCTGGCCGAGGTTCGCCAGCATCCAGCGAAGTTTGCTCCCGGCGGCATGGTGCACCTGATCCTTGAGGTGATCGCGTATGCGGCTGACGAAGCCGAGACCACGGCCGCAGGACGGTGCATTGTCACTTTGCACAGCGACGGCTCCGTGTCCGTTGCGGACAACGGGCGAGGAACCGATACCCGCTGCGACGAGCAAGGCCAGCCGATCAAGAAGCCTGTCATGGCGACCAAGGATCTCCGGTACTTCGACTTCCCCGACGCCCAACGGCTCCCCGACGGTCACCCCCGCCGAGGCATGTCAGTCGTCGCGGCACTCAGTGAGTGGCTCATCCACACCAATCACCGCCGCAACGGGGCGTGGACCCAACGCTACGAACACGGCATGCCCGTCACCGACCTGCTCCCCGTTCCCGCCGATGACACGACAGGGACGACCGTGCATTTCCTCGCCGACGCAGCGCTCAGTACGGCACGGCTGGTGTCAGCGCCCGAGCTGGTTCGGCTGACCCTCGCTGCTTGGCCCCATCTGACCGTAGAGATCGTGGACGAGGGCATCATCTGAAGCGATCCGTCCTGCGGGCTTGCTGGTCGCTACTACCAGCCTGTCA
This sequence comes from Dactylosporangium roseum, assembly GCF_025264685.1. GTDB lineage: Bacteria > Actinomycetota > Actinomycetes > Mycobacteriales > Micromonosporaceae > Dactylosporangium > Dactylosporangium roseum. Next base: position 5,621,380 of record NZ_CP073721.1, on the reverse strand, counting down.
CCGGACGTAGCCGTTGCCCACGCCCGTCACGCGGCGACTGGCGGTTGACCGCGCGTTGTCTGCGGCAGATGAGGATCCCGATGACGACTTCGCTGCCCTGCCGGCCGGGTGCGTCAGTGTCGCAGTTCTCACCCGTGGAAACTTGTGCGGTAGTCCCTCGGCGTGGTGCCCACGTGGCGGGAGAAATGGTGCCGCAGGGTCTCGGTTGATCCGAAACCCGAGGCCTCGGCGATCCGATCCACTGGTAGGTCAGTCGTCTCAAGCAGTTCTCTGGCCTGTTGTAGACGCCGGTCGAGCAGCCACCGCAACGGCGTGGTGCCTGTCCGCGCACGAAACTGTCGTGACAGGCTGCGCGTGCTCATCGTCGCTTTGGCCGCGATGTCGGCAAGACGCAGGGGTTTGTCGAGATTGTCCTGCATCCACTGCAGGGTCGACCCGAGTCCGTCGGTGTCGCCGATAGGAACCTGGTGCTCGATAAACTGAGCTTGACCGCCCGCCCGCTGCGGCGCCATCACGATCACCCGCGCGGTGCCGGCTGCTACCGCCGCCCCGTGGTCGCACCGCACCATATGGAGGCACAAATCGAGTCCCGCCGCGACGCCCGCGGACGTCAGGATCTGCCCGTCGTCGACGAACAACACGGATGGGTCCACCTGCACGTTGGGAAAGGCATCGGCCAGCCGGCTGGCGAGTTGCCAGTGGGTAGTCGCCCTGCGGCCGTCGAGCAGCCCGGCCGCCGCGAGCACGAACGCCCCCGTGCAGATTGACGCCACACGTGCGCCCCGGGCGGCCGCGTCACGGATCAGTCGTACGGTTCGCGGGTGTAGCGGCTGATCCGGATCGACACCGGGCACGATCAGCGTGTCGGCGTCGATCGCGTCGTCGAGGCTGTAGCGGGAGGAGATCTGGAAAGGCTGCTGCTCGCAAGCGGTTGTGGTGACCTGCCGTTCGGCGCACACCCGGATCTCGTAGGCGGGCGTGGTGTCGGAACATCGCGCGGAGGCGAACACCTGGCACGGGATGGTCAGGTCAAAGGCCACCACGCCGTCGAGGGCAAGGACGGCGACTACATGCATGTGGCCGGATCTTACGCATTATCGGCGTCCGCGCCGGTATTCGACAGCCCTGTCGGTCGACATACTCAGCGTAATCGCTGCGCCCATAACACTTTCTGGAGGAACAACGTGGGTGGACCTGATGTCCTTGGCCCTGACGCGATCGTCGCCGGACCGGTGTCGGCCACCGAGCCGCGCCGCACGCCCCTTCGCGTGCACACAGTCTTGTACGACGGAGTGGAGGACCAGGATTTCGTCGGTCCGGTCGCGGTGCTCGGCGTCGCCGACAACACCGAGCAGACCTTCGTCACCGTCGATGGTCCGTGCACGGTGACCACCTCTTCCGCGGTTGAGATCGTGGTCCGCGCCCCGTGGTCGCCACGGACAGCCGACATAATCCTGGTGCCCGGTGGCGGCTACGGAGAGGGCTCCGGGGTGAGCGAGCAGATCCGCCACGGCGTCCTGCCACAGGCGTTGGCCGACGCGAGGCGGCCCGGCCTGATCCTGGCGTCGGTGTGCACCGGGGCGCTGTTGCTCTCCGCCGCCGGGATTACCACCGGGCGGTCCTGCACGACACACCACATCGCCCGAGAAGATCTCCGGATGCAGGGTGGGAATGTGGTCAGCGGGCGGGTCGTTGACGACGGCGACCTGATAACCTCCGGCGGCGTCACCTCTGGCATCGATCTTGGCCTGTGGCTCACCGAGCGCTTCCTCGGTCCCGAGGCTGCCTTGCTCGCCGAAATGGTGCTGGAGTACGAACGACGCGGCACCGTCTGGCGATCCGCATAGCGCAGCCAGCCTTTGCCCGGATGTCAGCCAACGTGATCGCGTGGTCCGAGCGCTCCCAATACCCCCGGTGCGGAGTGGGGGTCGTCCGCGATCAGCAGGATGCCGCCAAGACCGCTGCCCAACCGCTCCCACCACGGGCGTCTACCGCAGGTGCGCCCGCTCGTCGACGTGGCGAGTCGGGACACCAGTGAAGACGCCAACGCTCATGAGAGCGGGTGTTCTCGGTATTGCGATCGCTGCCCTGCTGGCCGTCGGAGGCCGCGGGAAGGAGCCTGCCCCTACCGCGGCGCCGACGGCGGAATCGGCCCGGTCCCAGACCCAGCCGGCCGCCTCGAGCAGCCCATCCGGCGTCTCGAGTAGCCCGTCGGCTGCCGGTATGGCGATAAAGGACGAATTTCGTGGCCGGCGCGGCTTGCAGGGGTATCTACTTCGCGGGGAAGAAGATGCGTGACCCGGAACCCTGCCGCGGCCGCGCTACGCAAGGTCGCCGAGGCGGCGGCGACGCAACTGAGGGGCGGGCTCCCGGTCGTGGCCGACCCGTGTGATGCCGCATGCTCGGATCGCTGGGGCTCGACAGTACGGCCGTCCGATCGTGGTATTGCGATTCCAGGTCGCCGAAGAGGTTCGGCTGCGCCGTAATGCGGAGCGCTCCGCGCCGGCGCGCGTGCCCGCGCACGAGGTGCGAAGGTATGCCGCGATCGCCACACGGAGTGCGCTCAACTCGCCGGCGAGGGCTTCGATTCTAGTCGACGAACACGGCGAGGCTGAAAGGCTTCACCTCGTCTCAGGCCGCGGCGGTGTTCCGTTTGGCCGAGGACACCGCGCCGCACCGAAACTCTGGCGCACTGATCGGCCAGACCGCCTCGATCAGGTGCCCGGACATGCCGCCGTCACGATCGGCGACGAGCGGGCGTTGGATCTTCGAGCTCTCTGTTGATCTGAAGTGGGGTTGAGGTGATTCGCTGTCGGTCGTGACTCTTGAGGGCCTACGCGTCGCTATCACCGGCGCCTCGCGTGACACAGGACGACGGTTGGCTGAGGCCTTCGCCGAACGCGGCGCACGGCTCTTCCTGTCTGCGCGCGACCTGGCAGCGGCCGAGCGCGTCGCGTCCATGATCAACCGGCGGGGTCTGGGCCGGGCCGACGCGTTCCTGTGCGACCTGGCTGTAGCGGACTCGGTGCGGGCGTTCGCCGCCTCCTTGAATGACCGGACGCCATCTCTTGATGTACTGATCAACAACGGTGCCGTCTACCTCGAAGGCCGCGACCTGCCCGACGTCTCTGACGACGAGATCGAAAGTGTGATGGCTGCCGGCGCGACCGGCACCTTGTTGTTGACGAAGCACCTGCTTCCGCTGCTGCGTGCCTCGTCACGGCCAGACATCGTCAACATGATTTCCGCCTGCGGCGAGGTGGGACACCGCCGTTCCGGCGCTCATCCGGCCTTTTACGCCGCGAAACATGCGCACGCCGGGCTCGCGGAGATCCTCTCGTACCGGCTTCGGCCGGAAGGGATCAGAGTGATTTCGCTGTTCCCGCCGGACTTCGTGCAGGAGGGACCGCGGCGCGCTGACGGCGACCTTACCGCCCGCTCGGTCATCGATTGCGTGCTCTTCGCGGTCGGCCAACCGCGAGACTGCTTCATCCGCGAGTTCCACTTCGAGCAGGTACAACGCGGATGATTTCCCGAAAGGCCCGGACGTCTGCACATCCGGCAGTAGGCGTAGGGCCAACGTCCACTCGTAATGCAAACTCATCCGCTACACCCGATCGTCCCGCGCCGCGCCCGCACAACCGATCTCGACCGGTCACGATACTGCTCAACCGCGGCGAACGATCGCCGAGAACCCGTCGTCACACAGCGGGCGTCGCAGTCATGTGCCATCGCGCGGCAGCGCACGCTCATCAGCGTAAGACGTTCTGAGTCAAGCCTTGGTCGGCGTTGCCGATTACGGCGAGTTCGGAGGCTTGGCCTTCTGCGGGTAAATCGTCTCGTGACGGGCCAGCATGGCAACAAACTCGCCGATTTTCCGCTCGCGGGTCTGCGCCCGTTTGACGGCGTTGACGCGGTGGATGAGAGCGAACCGGTTGGCTTTGGTGAGTACGTCGAACATGGCCTGGGCGGCGGGGTCGGCAGCGATGGCGGCGAGGAGGTCGGCCGGCACCTCGGCTTCCGACGGCGGGGCGTAGGCGGCCGCCCACCGCCCGTCCGCCTTCGCGGCTTCTACCGCGACGCGGCCTGGGGGCAGCATTCGCCCCTGCGCCTCCAGCCGGGCCACGTGGGTGACGTTGCGTTGTGACCAGGAACTGCGGGGCCGGCGAGGGGTGAACCGGATCCAGGAGGTTTCCTGATCCCGTTTACGGGCTTGCCCGTCGATCCAGCCGAAACACAGGGCCTCGTCGACCGCCTGCTGCCAGATCAGCGTCGTAACTGTGCCGCCCTTCTTGGTCAGGGCGAGCCAGACACCGGGCGACGTGGCGTGGTTGGCCGACAACCACGCGCGCAGCGCATCGGCGTCCGCGACGATCAACTCTTCCAGTTCGGCGCTCGCCATGACGTCAGGCTATCGCTGCGCCGTTGCGGCCTCTGCCGGTGGGCCAGCCCGACTCGCCGGGCTGCCGGCGCGCCGGTCGCTTGGCGGACCGTCGGGGGCAGGACGTCGATGCTCAGGACGGTTGCGATGTCGGGCCGGCATGTCGGACTCCTCGTGTACATGCCGGTTGCGGCGAGCGTCGTCCACGACCACGGACCTCTGACAATCGCCAGCGCCATCCACGGTGGTGGCTCGCGGTCGGCTCGGATCGGCAGACGATCTCGTCGCCGACCTCGACGCAGCCCTCACCAGCACATACGGCGCGCCCGCCACGACCGGCAACTCGTCGCCAGTCTGAAGCACAGCCGAGATCGTTATCGCTTCTACCCGACGCCGGCGGACATGGCCGAGCCATGTCTGCGATATGCCGCCGGAGAAACCCCGAACTCCGCTCGGAACGCGCGGTTGAAATGGGAGTCGTTGACGAAGCCCCAACGTCGCGCGATGTTGTGCACCGGCACCCGGTCCAGGGCGGGATTGGCCAGATCGAGACGGCAGCGATCCAGCCGACGGCGCCGTATCCATGCCGCGGCCGTCGTGCCGCTTCTCTCGAAGACCTTGTGCAGCGACCGTAGTGAGACATGGTGTGCACGGGCGATGTCAGACAACGACAGGTTCGGGTCGGAGAGGTTTTCCTCGATGAACATGCGCATGCACAAGAACAACGCCGTGTGCCGCTCGTTGTCCAGCCGGGGCGGCATGTCGAGCCGTTCCGTCAGTAGGGCGCCGAGCAGGTCGAGCACCACCCCCGCCAGAGTGCTGGCGCCGATGTCGGAGATCGAACCCGACTGGGCGATCAACTGCTTGAGTGTGCCCAGGAGAACAGCGCCGACACCGGCATCGCCGGTCATGCTTACCGCGAGCAGGCGTTCGACCCGGGCCGCCGGCAGCGGCAACCGGTTGCGGGGAATATGAACGATAAGTCCGTCCGCCGGATACATCGGGCGACCGTCCGGCCCTGGACGGGCATCGGCGGGGGCGACGACGGTGGCGGCCCGAAAAGCTCGGGACGTGTCGTACAGGAAGATGTCGGTGGGCCCGGCCGCCACGTAGCGGTCGCGCTGCTCGAAGTGCGAGTCGCCGCGCAACGAGACGGACAACTGGTAGCCGTCCGGGTCGGACTGCCGGATGAGCTGGCCGGTCCGTTCGACCTCGAACGACGCGCTGCGCACCTGAGAAAGGTGTAGGCCGCCGAATAGCATCCAGGTCATCTCGGCCCAGAAGTCTTCCCGGTGCCGGGTGGTCGGTCGCACCGGCACAACGGAGTTCGAAACGATCGACCACCAAGCGTCGAACCGGTCCGCCTGGGGCGTCTCGTCAAGGTTAACGCTGGTCAACATCGTGCACCCACCGCCACATTCGTCGCCGGGCCGGCACTGCGAATTCGGTCAGCTTGCGATGACAGGCGGTCATAGTGGTCTCTCGATGCGATCCACGTCTACCTCGATGCGGAGGGCTTGCGTAAATCTTGAGCGTATTCGCGTGCTTGCGCGGATGGGCAACTTTTCGTGCGCCGCGCGCACAGTCTCGAGGCGAGCGTGCTGGCAAGGTCGCCGGGCAAGGCCAACCGTCCACCGTCAATCTTTGGAGGATCGATGTCTCGCCCAAGAACACTCGCGACGGCCGTCGCGAGTGCGCGTGCGGCCGTGTCGGCAGCGCTGATCGCCGCATTTGCGGGCCTGCTGGTTCTGGTGTCGGCACAGCCGGCCGCGGCCGCGCCCGCGCACAAGCCGTACTCCGACGGCACCGCCCAGCGAGTCGCCGCGGTACGCACCGTCCTGGCACCGACCGCGACCTACAACAACAACGCCCTGAATCCCGGTCTGTGCAGATCGGACAACTGGATCAGTGAATACCCCACATGGACGGTCTCGAACGTGACGTCGAGTTCCGCGTACCTGCACTCGCTGAAGATCACCTACAAGCCGGGGCGGAACATGACGCTGGGAGGCGGGTCCCTGGTCGACGGCAACGGCAAGAACGTGGGCAACTACTTCAACTACGTGTCCATCACGCCTGCCGGATACACCAAGACATGGACCTTTAACAAGACGGTCAGTTTCGGCAGCAACAAACAACTGCACTTCATGTCCCTGTTCAACCCGGGCAACAGCGGCGAGAGTGCGCTCTGCATCGGTGACGGCGAGGTCTGGTTCCACCTGCGACCCATCTAGGTTGACCGAGGTTCTGCGCGTAACCAGGCCCGGGTAGATCACCAGGAGTGAGGATGACACGGCCTTGCCGGCTGTTGTTGATGATGAGAAGGCATCACAACACACCGGCGAGGTCGTGTCCATTTTGCGCCCCGTCCGCGTGTTCGCCGAAGGGGTTCCATGGCGTTCCACGTTGCCGGGCTCCCGCCGGCGCGGCACCACCGCTACGCAGGTCTTGGCTGACCGGGACGTTGCGGCCTATCGCACGCGGCGGCTCCTGTGCCCGCGTTCGGTGGCGGGCGGTGCCGGTGGGGCGTGTCCCTCGTCGGCATAGGTGCCGAGCGTCGCCAGTAGTTCCTCCTCGTCCCGCAGAGCTGGCTGGACGTCCGCGCCGCGCCGCACCGCGACCGCGGTGGCGAGTGCCTGGACGAGCGAGGTGAGGGCGGTCACCGACCGCAGCATGGCCACCCCGGCGGTGTCCACGTAGAACGTGTGGGTCGCCCCGCCCGCGAGGGGTGAGGACGGGTTGTCGGTCAGCGTGACCGTGGTCGCGCCGACCCGCTGTGCCCAGCGAAATGCGCGCACGGTGTCGGCGCTGTAGCGGTGGATCGCGATGGCCACGAACAGTCGTCCGGGCGTAGATGGCGCAGGTCGTCGGCGAGCGTGCCCGGGCCCGGGGTGAGCACGGTGACGTCCTTGCGTACCAGCCGCAGCAAGTATCCGAGCAGGTATGCTGCCGTATAGCATTCACGAAGCCCGATGATCCGGACCGCGGGTGCGGTGGCGATGACCGCCGCGTCCCAGTTCGTGCGGTCGACGCGGGAGAATGTGCGCATGATGTTGGTCTGGTCGAACGTGATGGCGAGATCGATCAGGTCTCGCCGACTGGATTCCAACTGCTCCAGATTGCCGTAGCGGCGCAGCATCTGGGCCTGCTCGCGGAGCCGCTCGCGACACAACCGGGCCAGGCCCGGATAGCCGTCGAGCCCCAGGCTCGTCGCGAACCTCACGACGGTGGCCTCGTTGACGTTGACGGCGGCGGCCAAGTCGTTGACGGTCATGAAGGCGGTGCCCTCCGGATCGGACATGACCCGCTCCGCCAGGAGCCGCTGCGCCGGCGTCAGCTCGTCGAAGTCGCGCTGGAGTAGCCCGACCAACTCGTCGAATGTCTTCGGCGCGGCACGTTCGGGCGCGGCATCGGGGCATCCCTCTCTCGCCACAGTGGTTCGAGGCCGTCGCCGGCTTGTCGACGATCCTAGTGGCCGTGAGCTGTACCTGCGCTGTGCATCCGCTGTGCGGCGGGTTGCGGCGGCACAACGAAGTAAGGTAAACGTTTACTGTGACGAGCAAGAGTCGAGACAGACTGCTCCAGGCCGGTGCCCAGGAGTTTGCCCGCCATGGGCTGCGGGGGACGCGAGTGCGCGATGTCGTCGAGCGAGCGGGCGTGAACGAGCGGATGCTCTACGAGCATTTCGGCAGCAAGGAGGGCCTGTACCGGGCGGTGCTGGAGGAGCAGAGCGCGGACATCGGAGCCGCGTGGACTCCGATGCTCGAACGAGCTGCGACATTGGGCCCCCAGGAGGGGCTGCGCGGGGCGCTGCGGGCGTTCTTCGACCTGGTCAGCGACCGTCCCCTGCTTGCTGCGCTGCTTGCGCACGAGGGGCTCAGCGAGGAAACACTGCGCACACCTGTCGGCGTCGACCAGGTGCCGGTACCGCTGCGAGGTCTGTTCAAACGGGGCCAGGAAGAAGGGGTGTTCCGCACCGACAGCGACTTTGCCCTGTTCTACACGGCTGCGATGGTTCTCCTGACCGCGTTGTCCGGGCCGCCTGCCCGCTTCGCCGATCTCGTTGGTGAACGCCCGACGCCTCGGGACCGAGAGCAACTGCGCGACCAACTTGTGGATCTGTTGCTGGACGGGCTGACCGGGCCCGGCGGCCAGAAGGATCAACATGACTGAGACGGACGTGCTCGTGGTGGGGGCCGGACCGACTGGTCTGACACTCGCCTGCGACCTCCTGCGACACGGCGTTCGGGCCCGCGTCATCGACAAGTCCGCGATGTTCTTCCAGGGGTCGCGCGGCAAGGGCGTGACGCCCCGTACCGTCGAGGTCTTCGACGACCTCGGCATCTCCGAACAGGCCAAAGCGGCCAGCACGACACTCATGTTCCGCCACTACGACCGCTGCGGCGGCTTCCGGGACCAGCCGTTGCCGGGGTACTGGACACCGACCCCGAACTCGCCCTACACCCAGTTGCTGATACCGCAGGGGCGAACGGAGCAACTCCTCCGTGACCGTCTCGCCGCACTCGGGGGTAGCGTCGAACTCGACACAGAGTTGATCGAGTTGGCACAGTCCGCGCAGTCCGTACAGGCCACCTTGCGTAACGGACGGCAGACCGCACATGTCGATGTGCGTTACCTGGTCGGATGCGATGGCGGGCACAGCGCCGTACGCCGGATGCTCGGCGCCGTGTTCGAGGGCTCGACGCACGAGAGCCAGAAGATTCTCATCGGCGACGTCGAGGTTGCTGGCCTACGCCGGGACCGACTGCACGTCTGGTTCGACGCCACGCGCGGGTTCCTCCAGCTCTGTCCGTTCTCCGGAACCGCGGCCTGGCAGTTCGCCGCCGGCCTACCGGAATGGGGCGCTCACCCACCCGCGCCGTCGCTGGAGACGTTCCAGCAGGTCGTCGACCACATCGCCGGCCACGACCGGATACGGCTGGCCAGCACCACATGGCTGTCGACCTACCGGGTCAACGCCCGGATGGTGGACCAGATGCGATGGCGCCGCGTCTTCCTCGCCGGCGACGCGGCGCACGTCCACCCGCCTACTGGTGGACTCGGCATGAACACCGGCATACAGGACGCCTACAACCTCGGCTGGAAGCTGGCACTGGTACTCACAGGCGGAGCCGGACCGCGGCTGCTGGACAGCTACGAGCAGGAACGGCTGCCCATCGCGGCGTGGGCGCTGGGTACCAGCTCCGACCGTCTGCGTGCCATGACCGAGGAAATCGCGAACGGCAGTGCCGGCAACCTGGCCAACGTCGGCACGGCAGACACGCGGCAACTCGGCCTCGGCTACCGATGGAGCACCCTGTCGCTCGACCGTGGCCAGCCGGGCATTGGCCTGTCGGCCGGAGACCGGGCACCCGACGCGCCGTGCCAGAACCTCGCCACTGGCGCGCCGACCCGACTGTTCGACCTCTTCCGCGGCACCCGCTTTACCCTGCTCGGATTCGGCGACCGATGCGCAGCCGCCCTCAACACGGTGAACGCCGCAGGACTGGACCGGATCCACACCGCGCTGATCACCGACGGGCGGGCAACACCGCACGCCGTGACAGTCACGCTCCTCGACGAGAAGCGACACGCTTTCAGCGGGTACGGCATATCCCACGACAGTCTCATACTCGTCCGGCCCGATGGCTACATCGCCGCCACCACCGGCTGGGCCGACGCACGAACCATCCTCGACTACCTGAACCAACTCGGCCGTACCAAGGCCTTTCGCCGCTCCCGGAAGACTGACCCCCTGGCTATCTCTGAACCTTGACCCTCGAAACGTGAATCTTGGGGGTGCTGAAGGTGCGTCGGTGTGGGCATCCGCGAGCACCGCACCGAGATGAGGTCCGAGGCGGTGACACCGACCATGTGTGCCTTCGTTACTGCCTCGCCGACACCATCGGTCTCGCCCGGGTGGTGTTCAATGCCAGGCATGAATTGGTTCGTGCCGTTCGCCGTGATACTGCCGTTCGCACTCGCCCTGCTGATCGCCGGCAGCGGCCGCCGCGCCGTCGCTGTCCAGCAGTCCCGCCATCTGGCCGAACTCGAGCGTAAGCTGGACTTGATCATGGCTCACCTCGGCATACGCGAGCCCGAGCCCGAAGCACCGGATGCGGTGCTGCAGGAACTCATGGCCGGCCGCAAGATCCAGGCCATCAAGCTGTTCCGCGAGGCAACCGGCGCGGGCCTGAAGGAGGCCAAGCACGCCGTCGAACTGCTCGCACGGCAGCGTGGCCTACGTTGACCTTCCTGCTCCGTCGATCGGCGCCGCCCGTGGGCCGGGAGTCCACTCACGGCCGCGCCCGGCAGCATCGGCGGTGCTGCGCTGGCACCTGGCCTCGCTCGCCACCACCCTCCGGTGCTGGGCCGGGATCGACGAGCGCCCTTTCATCAGCATCGATCCTTGCCGCGTCGATACGGACAGGCGGAATTATGATCGTCCGGCCCGGCCGTTGGGCGCGTCTGGACCGATCTGCGCGGTGCCCACCCGGCCGAGGTTCTCGGTGCCCAGCCAACCGGCCACGACACCGCCCTTGTAGGGCGTCGCGCCAAACCCGTCGAGCTGGCCACCAGCGCAACGTCTTTGCGTTGCACCTCGACCGTCACTGGTTTGGCGATACGGGCGTCGAGGGTGACCGGGAGAGCCAAGAATTCGCCAGTGGAGTCTAGAAGGGGGCCGAAATCCCAGTTGTGAGACATCACGTACCGGCCGGGTGGGGAATGTCGAGGGTGGCGAGTTTGCTGCGGACCTGCTCGGCGTCGGGGTGCTCGAGTTCGGTGAGGATGCCCAAGGCGTGTTGCCAGGTATCGCGGGTGGCGTCGAGATCGTGTGTGGCGTGGTGGGTGCCGCCGAGGCGGGTGAGGATATCCGCCTCCAGGTAGCGGTCGCCGATGTTCTGGCACAGGTCGAGGGCGCGTCGGTAGCAGGTGACAGCCTGACGGTGGTGGCCCAGATGATGATGGGCGAAGCCGATGCTGTCCCAGGCGAAGGTCTGCCCCTCGCGGTCGTCGAGTTCCTCGAGCACGGAAAGGGCCTGCCGGCAGCAGACGAGGGCCTGCGCGTGGTTGCCGAGGCGGGCGTGGGCCCAGCCGATAGCGTTGAGGGCCTGGGCCTGCCCCGCCCGGTGGCCGCTGGCGTGATGCAGCTTGTGGGCTTGCCGGACATGGTAGAGGCCCGCTGTGAGGGCGTGGGGCCCCCGCCGGGCCCATACCCTAGCGAGGGCGATGTGGGTGTCGGCCTGCCTGGCCAGGTCACCGGCCCGGCCGAACAGTTCCAGCGCCTGGTCCAGGTGGGTTTGTGCGTCGTCCAGGTGACCCAGTCGGAGCAGTGCCCGGGCGGAAATCCGGTGGGCCAGGGCCTGCGCTGCCGGGTCGGCCAACCGGTACGCGGCGGCCTCGGCGACGTTCCCGATGGCAGCCAGATCGTGCCAGTGCCCGTGCCGGTCCAGGAAGGTAACGAGGGACTGGGCCAACTGCCAGGCGTGGGCGTCGAAACCGGCCGCCGCGGAGTGGTCCGTGACGGCCCGCAGCACGGCTCGCTCCGTGGTGAACCAGGCCAGCACCCATTCGGGGTCGGCGAGTTGCTCTGGGGCGACCCCGGGCTGGGGTGGGGGGAGGCTGAGCGGGTTCCACCCTGGTTTCACCAATCGGGCGGCGGCGTACGCGGTGTGCAGATAGTGGTCCAGCATCCGGTGGGTTGCGGCGTGCCGTTCGTGCTCGGGCTCACCGGTGTGGGCTTGGTCGATCGCGTAGTCGCGCAGCAGGCCGTGGGAGAAGGTGTACCGGCTGGGCATGTGCTCGGCAAGCAGGCTGACGCGGCTCAGCTCGGCCAGCAGCCTGCGTGTCTGGGCCAGAGGCAGCGCGGCCAGACTGGCCGCCGCCGCGACGGAGACGTCCGGGCCGGGGTGCAGGCCCAGCAGCCGGAACAGCCGGGCCGCCATGGACGTCAGGGCCGTGTAGGACCAGGAGAAGACCGTTCGTACCCCGCTTTGCGGATCGTCGGCGGACAAGATGTCCAGCCGTTGGCCGGCCTCGGTCAACTCGGCGGCCAGGGCGCTGAGGGGAAAGCCGGTCTGGGCGGCGCGAGCCGCGGCGATGGTCAGGGCGAGGGGCAGCCGGGCGCACCGTGAGATCAACTGCCGTACCGCTTCGGGTTCGACGGCTATCCGCCTGGAGCCGAGCCGGCGACTCAGCAGTTCCCGCGCTTCTTTCCCGGAGAGCAGGCCGAGGTTGATCGGGTGCGCGCCGTCCACGGCGACCAGGCTGGACAGCCGGTCCCGGCTGGTTACCAGGACGAATGCGGACGCGGTGCCAGGCAGCAGCGGCCTGACCTGCTGGGCGTCTCGGGCGTTGTCCAGCACCAGCAGGATTCGTTTGCCGTCCAGCAGACTGCGGTAGAGGGCGATCTGCGCTTCCGGGCTCGAGGGGAGGCGTTGCGGAGGGACGCCAAGGGCGTCGAGGAAGCCGCGCACTGCCTCAGCCGGCTCCACCATCTTTCCGCTCGGGTCGAACCCCCGCAGATTCACGTACAACTGCCCGTCGGGAAAGCGGCCCCGGACCCGGTGCGCCCAGTGTGTCACAAGGGTTGTTTTGCCGATTCCGGCGGCCCCACTGACCGACACGATCACCACACTTCCCGCGTCGGCAGCCGCCTCCAGTTGCGCCGTGAGCGTCGCGATCTCACGGGCCCGACCGGCAAACTGGGCGGCTGTGGCGGGCAGTTGGCGCGGAACCACCGCGACCGGCCCGCGGACAGGCAGGGTATCGGGTGTGGTCAGGGACGGATCGGCGGTGAGTATCTGATGGTGTAGGCGCAGCAGGTCCGGCCCGGGGTCGACACCCAGCACGTCGGCGAGCCGATCCCGCAGGCATTGGTAATGCTCCAACGCCTCGGACTGTCGGCCGCTGCGGTACAGGGCGAGCATCGTCTGGCCGGCCAAACGTTCATTCAGCGGATGTGCCGCCGCACGGCTGGCCAGGCCCGCCAGCAAATCGCCGTGCCGGCCCAAGCGCAGCGCCAGATCGGTCTGGTCGAGCTCGGCGGCGAAGCGCTGCGCGTGCATCGACTCGCGCTGGGCGTCGAGCCAGTGGGTATCCACGCTGCCCAGATCCGCGAAGGCATCGCCCCGCCACAGCCCCAACGCGTTGTCGAAGGCCGTCAATGCCTTCTGTTCGTCGTCGTCGGCGCGCGCCTGGGCGACCAGCCGATCGAAGCGGTACGCGTCCACGACGGACACGTCGACGGTCAACTGGTACCCGCCCGGCGCCCGGACGATGGCGACATCAGGGGAGGACGCCAGCGCCCGGCGCAGCCGGTACAGGTAGCCGTACAGCGTGTCGCGCGCCCGCCGTGGCGGGTGGTCAGCCCACACCCGGTCGATCAACTGGTCGACCGACACCGTCCGGTTCGCATCGACCAGCAGGGCCACCAGTACGCACCGCTGCCGGACGTGGCCGAGGTCCAGCGGCTGGCCGTCGAGGTCAGCCACCACGTCGCCGAGTAGCCCGAACCGTACCGTCATCACGCCACCTGACCGCACCTGCTCGCCGCGCGTCGACGGCGTCGCCAGCCTGCGCCGGCCCGGATCCCAGAACTGTCCCAGATCGATCCCAGGTCAGCCGTACATAGTCGATTCATCAGCAGTTCGGCCGGCGGCGTCATCCGTCATCCCCAGATCAGCTACCGAAGGCGGTCACAGCACGACAGAGTCGATCGTTCTTGTCGGGGCCGGCCCTGGCGTTGGCAGCACCCTCAACGCTGCTCGGGGAAGGGTCCCGTTCGCAATCATGCCGAATGATGATACATCGCAGGATGACGATGTCAGCTTCCCAACCCGATGAGGATCAGAACCTCACAGGAGGATGGCATGAACATCAAGAAGGCACTCGGACGAACCGAGGGGAGACACGGGTGTCCACACAAAAGTCAATGACCCGACTCGCTGTCGGCATGTCTCGAACGAGAGCCCACACATGAAGATGAAGATCCGCTTCGCCGCAATCGGTCTGCTGACCGCCGCCACCGTGACGGCCGCAACGCTGACCGCCGGCAGCCCGGCGGCGGCTGCCCCTAGCTGTAGGAAGTGGCAGGACTCCAACACCTTCGGCGCCGCTTGTACCGGCCGGCCGGGCGCCGCCTACCGCGCGGTTGCGGTGTGCAAGAACGGCAGGGCTGTAGGCGGCCCTTACCAAGGCGGCAATAGCGGCGCCTGGTCGTACGCCTACTGCACCCGCGTGAACTCATCGCTCGATTATGGCTACGTGCAGTGGTACGTGTAACTGACGGGAGGATTCATGAAACGACGGACCGCCGGTCTGCTGGCTGGCATGCTAGCGGCTACGGGCATTGCCCTCACTCCGGCGGCGGCATATGCCGCCTCAGGATGCACGACGCTCTATGACGGGCGGGGCGGACACTCCTATGTGTGCAAGAGCTGGATCGCCGATGGTGGCGGCTACTACCACGGCACCTACTCGATCGGTGTGACGACCTCTTACACATACGTGCAAAAGTACGAGGATGGCCGCGTTTCCACTATCGGTAGGGGCGGCAGTTACTCACACGTCAAGAGGTTCTACCTACGCGCCTGCGACAGCCTAGGCAGCGGATGCAGCGCCTGGTGGTGACGAACGATTGATTGCCTCTTTGGGCTGTACTCCCGGCCTCGATAGCCGTCGAGGCCGGGAGTGCAGTCCGATTGACAGGCCGTTTCGGTAGCCTGGCCACACCAGGCCCCGGTCACCGCCGGGGCGTTCAGTCCCGATGGGCATCTGCTGCTCAAGGGCGCCCACACAGCACAGCTCGACCCGGCAACGCTGGTATATGTGACGTGCGCGCAACTCAGTAAGCCGTTTGGGCCCAAGGATGGCGGAACAGGGTCGCCGGTGGGGTGGACGCCGTGGCCCTCGCCGCCGCGGCCGTCGTTGCACGGCGGGCCAGCCGGCCGCCCAGGCGGAGCCAGTCCACCCGGCCGTCCGAGCCGCGCTCGAAGTTGACCCGCGACGCGCCGGGCTCGTTGCCCGGGCCGTGGAGCAGCGCGTAGTCGGTGCGGTAGAACTTCAGCCGGGCGGTGGTGACGCCCCCGAGCGTCACGAGCAGGTCGCCGTCGCCGGCCACGAGATCGAAGACGATGTCGATCGGCTCGCCGCCCGGGCCGACCGCCGACCGGCTGTAGTGGCCGGTGTACTCGGCGAGCTGCTGCGGGGTGAGCTTGCGCGGAACGGCCGGCAGGTTGCTGACGCCGGCGAAGCGCCGCAGCGCCCAGTCGTCGACGAACAGCTCCTCGATGAGCGCGGGGCCGGTCTCCGAATTGGTCAGCAGCGTCATGGCGAAGCCGCGCTCGGGCACCATGATGAGGCCCGAGTGCTGCCCGGCCCAGTCGCCGCCGTGCTGCACGATCCGCACGCCCTCGGCGCTCGGGCGCAGCATCCAGGTCACACCGACACCGTCGAGCTCGACGAACAGCGTGCCGCCGGGGCCGGGGTCGCTGCGCATGGCGAGCAGCGATCGGTGGCTCAGCAGCCGCGGTCCACCGCCGGGGACGGTGCCGTCGCCGAGGTGGAAGCGGGCGTACCGCAGTTGGTCACGCGCGCTGGAGATCAGCCCACCGGCGGCGTTGAGGCTGCGCCACAGGCGGAAGTAGTCGGGTTGCACGACCGGTTTGCCGTTGACCATGTCGTGCGAGGCGGCGATGTTGAACCCGATGATCTCGTCGGTGAAGAACCGGCTGTGCGCCAGTCCCAGCGGGTCGACCACCAGCGCGCGGACCGCCGCCTCGTACGTCATGCGGGCCGCGACCTCGATCACCCGGCCGGCCAGCTCGACGGCCGCGTTGTTGTAGAAGAACACGGCGCCCGGCGCGGTTAGCTGCGGCAGCCGCGCGATCCCGGCCGCGTACCGCGCGGCGGCGTCGTCGCCGGGGCCGGTGTCGGTGAGGTAGTCGCCCAGCCAGCCCGCCGTGTGGTTGAGTAGCTGCCGCACGGTCACCCGCTCGGCGACCGCGGGGTCCGAGGTGCGGAAGTCGGGCAGGTACCGGCGCACGGGTGCGTCCAGCGCCAGCTTGCCGGCCTCGACGAGACGCATGGCGGTGGTGCCGGTGAACGTCTTGGTGGTCGAGCCGATCCGGAAGATGGTGTCGCCGTCGACGGGCACCGGGTGGTCGACGTTGGTGACGCCGTAGCCGCGCACGTACTCCCGGCCCTGCCACAGCACGCCGACCGCCACGCCGGGAATCGCGTACCGCGCCATGGCGGTCTCGATCTTTCTGTCGAGGTCACGGAGGAGGCCACCAGACGCGGCGGTCTCCGACGACGCCGGTGCGGCCAGGGCAGGCGCCTCGCCGAGCGCGGTGGCGCTCGCGGCGGAGGCGGCCAGCAGGGTACGTCGTGTGAGCCGAGATGCGAGGGTTGACATCGATCGACACTATCCGATGCGCGCGGCCCGCGAGGCGCTGACTGCCGACCATCTGACTCACCCACGTCGCCGCGGCGAACGTGAGGCACTGCGGGGCCTGCTGGCCACCCGTCAGGGCACCGTCATCCCGAACGACGGCGGTAGATGCCGCCACGTGCAACCGCTGGTCAACACGAACACGATCGCCGTGAACGTCGCCCGATCGTCCACCCCGCGACATCACAGTGGATGAAGCTGGCCTTTCAAGATCTGTAGTTGCCGTTCCGGTCGGCAGTGCTATCAGTCGTTGCGGGCCGACGATCCGCGGTGACGGCCCTCGCCGTCCTGCGAGGGCTACAACCGCTGCCCTGACTGGGTGAACACCATCTAGGGCGATTGGCAACGAGGAGCAGGAGCGGCAACGCGCATGGTGATGAGCCTGGAGGACGGCACCTACGACTTCATGCTTCGAGGCGTGATTCCTCTGGTGGTCGTCCCCCCGGGCTCATTACCGCCGTCGGGTCCCCGGCTACGCGGCGCGGTCCGCGCAAGCAACGAGCGTGCACGGATCGCCGTCTCCGACGATGCGCGGATGACCAGCGGCGTGGGCGTCGAGTTCGAACTCTCCGGAGCTGGCCAGCCGTTGGATGTCAGAGCCGCGATCGACTACGTCAGATTTGTCCTGCCGGGGCAACTGGACGCGATTCGGAACCAGCCCTCCCGGCGCTACGACAGTTGCATGAATGTCATTGTCGAGGCTGCCACACTGGGTTTCTCGCAGCAGCACGAAGCCCTCCACCACGACCAGAGCCTGTACACCTTGCTGAACCTGATGGTCCAGGGCGGGGGTTCGCCGTGGTTCGAAGAGTTCTACACGCTTGCGGGGTTCATGCTGGTTGGTGACCACAGGTGTCGCATCTACATTCGCATCATGGACAGCGGTGTCACCTATGGACTGGAGATACCGCTGCTGCGCCGTGACGGGAAGGTGCTGCAGCACTTCGGCGGAAGTCTCCCGCAGGAACTGGTGCCGCTCCTTCGGGAGGGGCAATTGGTGAACCAGCCGGTCGTCGACACCCGGGACGACTACTGCGCGGCGGTGTTCGACATGGCTCGCTGGATCGGGCCCATGGTCCTTCCGGTCGAGCCGGGAAGGGACTGACGTCCGCCTCCGCCGCGGTTGTGTCGCCTGTACGACCATCGCCGTGCGGCCGCCAACGCGATTGGCGGCCCAGGACTCGGTAAGACAGCAGCGTCGTCGGTACTCGCCGACGCTGGTGGACCATATCGTGCACAGGCCCGCCGGCCCTTGAGGCTTCGCTGTCATCCCGCGCCGCTGGTGCGTGGAGCGGACCCTGGCTCGTACTCGTGTCGTGAACCCGAAAGCCGCCCCGGCATCGATCCTGCTCGACGGCGCATACCACCCTGCCCTGACTCGCGGGCCATGAGCGTGTGCGTTCTCCGGTCGATCTGCGGCAGCGCAACGAAGTGCATAAGCTCTGGAAGTCCCTGCCGGAGCGCGGCCAGCGACGCCGCGCCGGCCCGGCGGGCGTCCGCGGCGGTCAGCGACCTCAGCGGCACCCGGTCGACAGACGTGACCTCGACCAGTCCGACCGCGGTACGCATCCGGGTACCGACCCTGACACGAGGCCGTTCCCACTGGCGGAACGCCACGTCAACCTCGCCGGCACGGATCCCCGCCAGCTCCGCGGGACGCATCTGCATGCCCTAGTGCAACACATCGCCGCGCGCCCGCACTGCGGCAGATCAGTGAAACTCCGAACTCGTCTCCAGGCTCCCGACGCGAGGGCTCTCGATCACGGAAAGCCGCACTCACGACCGGCAGACAACGCCACACCGCAACTGCGGCGGCCCGGTGGGAACGTCCGCTTTGCTGCCAGTCTCACCGACCGGCTGGCGGTCGCCGCACCCTGTGTCGGGTGCGGCGACCTCCGTGTGGCCGGGTCAGTAGATGTTGCCCATCTCGGTCGATGTCACGCACCGGGACGTGTCCTTGACGCAGACCTCGACCTTGAAGCCCAGCAACGGGTCGCCGCCATTGAAGGGCCCGTTGAACGATTCGTATCCACCGTGGCAGCCGCTGTTGTTGACGTGCCACGGCCCGTACCAGTTGTACTGATCCGTGCCCAGGTGGATCTGGTGGGCGATGATCCGGATCTCAGCGGCGTGACCGTCGCAATCGGTGTCCGCCACCGACATGCGCACGTAGGCGCTGTAGTGGTTCTGCCACGTGACCGTGGCACTGCCGCAGGCGCCGGTGAAGCAGGCGTCGCGCCGACTCGTACTTGCGGCGGACGCCGGTGAGCCGGTGAACGCTAGCATGCATATCAGGCCAGCCGCGGTGACGGCAACCGCCAATAGACCATTGCGCTTTCGCACGATGTGCTCCTCCCATTAGACACTGTCGATCAACGCTGCGGCGTGCCCGGATCGGTGACCAGGCCGGGCCGTACTGGGCAGCGGGGCGGACACGGTCGCCCGTGGGTCCCGCAGCCGTCGCAACGGGACCCACGATGCAGTGCCGACAATGAGAGAATGGTGCGAAGAACCTAAAATTCGCAGGTCAGGCTGTCAGTCACCGGCACCAGGAAGTCCGTGGGTGGAGAGTCGTGATGGGAGTCCGGTTCCGGATTCTGGGTGGCGTCGAAGTCCAGATTGACGATGTCGTGATCGATGTGGGACACCCCAGGCAGCGTGCGGTGCTGGGAGTGATGGTCATGGAGGCCAACCAACTCGTGACCGTCGACCAGTTGCTCGACCGGGTCTGGGGAGGACAGCCACCGTCCCGGGGTCGGGAGACCGTGTACAACTATGTGTCCCGCCTGCGCACAGCCTTGCGCGCCGCGGGCGACGAGGTTCGCCTGCACAGCCGTTCCGGCGGCTACCTTCTCACGGTCGACGAGCAGGCCGCGGACATCCATCGGTTCCGCGCCCTGGTCACCCAGGGGCGGGGCGCGCACGATGATCAACAGGCCGTCGAATTGTTCGAGCAGGCCCTGCGGTTGTGGCGAGGCGAACCGATGTCCGAGTTGGACACGCCTTGGGCGACCGGTCTGCGCGCCACGTTGGACGGCGAACGTTTGGCGGCCGAACTCGACCACGTCGACGCCGCGTTGCGCTGCGGTAGGCACGCCGAATTGCTGCCGAGCCTGTCGGCGCGGGCGACACAGCACCCGTTGGATGAACGCGCCGCCGGCCAGATGATGCTCGCCCTTTACCGCTGCGGCCGGCAGGCCGACGCGCTGCAGCACTACGAAGCATTGCGCCGCCAGCTCGCCGATGAGCTCGGCGCCGACCCCGGACCAGACACCCAATACCTGTTCAAGCAGATACTCACCGCGGAACCGGAGCTGGCCCAGCCGCGTACTCGGCCCCTTGCCGCTGCCGACGACCCCGCTCCGGCTGTTCGGCTCGATCGGGCGGCCGAGGAGTTGTCCACCGCCGTGAAACACCAGTGGACGGCCGAAGCCGAGATCCGGTCGCTGCACCGACCGGCACCGGTACGGGTGCGGTGGTCGACCACGGGCCGGCCCGTGACCCGCGAGCGCGAGGCGCTGCGCGGTGACATCCTCGACATGGCCAAAAAGTTCCGCGGGCTCGCGACCCCGCAACTGGTGGTTCTCGGCGAGCCAGGAGCGGGCAAGACGGTGCTGGCGACCCTGCTGACTCTCGGGTTGCTAGTCGATCGCGGGCCGGGCGATCCGACACCGGTGCTGCTGTCGCTGTCATCCTGGAATCCCCACCGGGAACACCTGCGCTCCTGGCTGGCCCGCCGAATGTTGGAGGATTACCCCGGGCTCGGCAACGCCAAAGCCTATGGGCCCGACGCAGCGACCCGCCTGGTGGCCGAGGACCGGGTGATTCCGGTGCTCGATGGCCTCGACGAGATGGCACCGGGCGTGCGCGCCGCCGCGATC
The DNA here is from genome assembly GCF_025264685.1 of Dactylosporangium roseum. Taxonomy (GTDB): domain Bacteria; phylum Actinomycetota; class Actinomycetes; order Mycobacteriales; family Micromonosporaceae; genus Dactylosporangium; species Dactylosporangium roseum. Next base: position 5,600,664 of record NZ_CP073721.1, on the reverse strand, counting down.
GACGCCCTCGACCGGGCGATTACCGGCGGCCGTCCGCTCGTCGTGACCTGCCGCGCCGCCGAATACGAGAACGCGGTCCGGCACGGCGACATCCTCGCCAGCGCTGCAGTGGTGGAGATCGAACCGGTCGAACTCGACGACGCCGTCACCTTTCTCACCGCCGGCCGCCTCCCCGGCGACACCCGCTGGCAGCCGGTCGTCGAGCACCTGCGTCACCACCGCGACGCTCCGCTCGCGCAGGCGCTGTCGACCCCGCTGATGGTCGACCTGGCCCGCACGACCTACCGCGACGTCGCGAGCGACCCGGCCGCGCTGATCGACCCGCAACGGTTCAGGGATCGAGCCGTGATCGAGGACCATCTGCTCGGCGCCTTCCTCCCCGCCGTGTACGCCCAGCGTCCCCAGCCGCCAGGACTGCCCCCCTCGACCGCGCGGAGCTACGGCCCGGATCAGGCCCAACGATGGCTGATGTTCCTCGCTTGCCACCTCCGCAGCCTGCGGACCCGAGACCTCGCCTGGTGGCAACTGGGCCGCGCGATACCGCGTCACGTCCGAGGACTTGTTTTCGGCCTGCCGCCGGCGGCCTTGTTCGCGATCGTCGGACTCCTGGTCCGTGGCCCCGCCGCGGCCTGGGTCTACGGTCTGTCCACCGCGGCGGCCGGTTTCGCCGCCCAAGGCTGGGGCACACGCCCAGCACCCTCGAGGGTCGAGTTCCGCTTCCGGGGCACAGCCGTGGCGTTCCTCGGCCGGGCACTGATCGGGGTGGCCATCAGCATCGTGATCGGGCTGCTCTGGTCGCTCTCGATCGGGCCCGTGGTCATCCTGGCGTTGGTCTTCGGGCTGAGCACCGGACTGCCCGTCTGGCTGGAGACCCCGACAAAGGCGGATCACGCGTCCAGTCCGGCGACAACCTACGCGCAGGATCGTGTCGCCACGCTCGCCTTCGCCTTGTCTGTGGCCGTGTCGATCGGGCTGTTCTATGCGTTCGCCATATCCGTCAGTCAGCCCCACTCCAACCTAGGCCCGGCCGCGGACCCCTTTCACCTGAACCGAGCACTGCCGGCCGCAGGTGTATCCGCCTTGTTCGGCTGGTTCGCCTTCCGGTACATCGGCGCCGCGAGCTACGGGCTCGCGGGCTTCGTCGTCGGCGGTCTGGCCATGGCCCACCACATTTCACTGGGCCTCGGACTGACGGCGGGAGCCGTCTTCGGGCTCGCCGTCGGTCTCACCGCCGCACTGTCCCGCTCCTGGGGCGCCTACCAGCCCAGCCGGGCTTGGCTGGCCCTTCGTGGGCAGATACCCCTGCAACTGAACCGATTCCTGCAGAACGCCCACCGGCGCGGCGTACTGCGCCTGGCCGGTGCTCTCTATCAGTTCCGCCACACCCGGCTGCACGACCGTCTCGCCGACGGCCGACCTCACGAGCGATAGCCGGGGTTGGTCGAGCCACGATGTCGCCGCTCGCGGACGCCGGTCAAGCCACAGCTCGGCCGTCGACGACGAGATCGTTCGCTGTGCCACGCGTCGTACCGGCACCGTCGCTGCTTATAGGCATTGGCGCGTCCGCGCGACTCTCGGCAGATGAGTACGTCGATCTTGGCTTGTCGCGAGGGCGCACGACCGGCGGTCGAGGGTCTCGTAGCCCACGCTGCAGCGATCGCGTTGTGTTCCGATGGTGATCGGATGTGGCGCAACCGTTCAGCACGCCGGGCACCGTTTCGGCATGCGCACCCTTCGATCGCCCCATCGGCGGCGGACGTTGGGAAGCTAGATCGCGTGGACCTGCGGATACGCGCCGCACGTTTGGAGTACGGGGCCTCGCGAACCAGCACGTTTGGTCTGGCCGTGAGGCCGCCGTCATCATTTCGCTGCGAGAGTACGAGTCACTTAAGGATACGGCGTACCTGATGGCGAGCCCGGCCAACGCCCGTCGGCTGAACGAAGCCATCGAGGAGCTACGCACCGGCGGCGGCGAGATGCACGACCTGATCGACCCGGACGGGTCGTCCGCCTCCGCCGCAGAAGGTGCAGTTCGCCTCCCGCGGCTGGGAGGACTACCTGAGCTGGCAGCAGGACCGGGAGCTGCTCAAGCGGGTGAACGCGCTGATCGAGGACGTCCGGCGCAACGGCCATCAGGGCATCGGCAAGCCGGTCCTCCGCTGAGGCGCTCATGTCCGCCGAGGCCGGCGCGCCGTGCGGCGCGGGCCCACAGTGAGATCTTTAGCAGTTCGGACCGATGGTGTCCGTTCCGGTGTAGACGAACGCGTCGCTGACCCAGGTGCCGTCGGTCAGCTTGTCCCAGACCGCAGTAGTGCCCCAGCGGCCGGTGAGGCTGGTGCCGTTGCGCCAGCAGGAAATGGTGACGGTGGCACCGTCGGAAGCGGATCCGACGATGGCGTACTCGGTGCCGGGTCCTGAGCGCTTGTTGATGTACGTATCGTCGTTGGCGTCAACGACGCCCTGGTCAAGGTTGAGGGCCCCGTAGTTGTACAGCAATCCACCGGTATCTGTGTGCTGGCCCCCGGCGGCGACGAGTGTGCTGCCATGCAGCGCGTAGCCGCCGTACGCGGATGGTCCATTGATGAACGTCCACTTGCCGGCAGATCGCGTGTTCCACGAAACCCGGGTGTCGCCGTTGAGGATGGACCAGTGGACATGCCGATAGGGGGCAGAGCCGCCACAGGACACGTCGGTGCCGGTGTAGCCGAGGAAGGCCCCTTCGCTAACGGAGCCGCCGTTGTAGTTGACAGGCGACCACATGTGGTAATGGTCGGTGGTGTAGCCGCTGTCGTGGTAGACACGAACCCAGCCGCCGTACTGTCCCGAGCTGTCCCCGTCGCACATCAGATACGCGGTGCCACTGCCGGGAGCCAGCACTCGGAAGTCCCCACCGTTCAAGTCTATCGAGCTATATGGGGTGTCGGAGCCGTTCCAACCGTGCGGTCCGCCGGTGAGTCTCCAGGACTGGCCGATCGCGAACGGCAGGCGCAGCCCGGTGTTGTACGTGGTGTCTGCCGTGGACCTGATCGTGACGGCGGTCGGTCCCAGCACTTGACGCTCCCGGGCGGACAGGACGGTTGTCGGCGCTTGACTGGCCAAGGCGCTGAAATTCGCGGTGCCGTCGAGGACCGCCTCCCATTCAGAACCGGTGCGGTGAGCGAGGAACATCCACCCCAGCGGGTACCGGTCGGGTTTCGCGGGTGCGGTCAGCACCGCACTGCCGAAGGCCCAGTCGCCGGCCTGGCGTTGGACGTCGACCCGCGCGTGTCGCCCGGCGGCGGTTGCCTGGGTCTGGCTCAGTCGCGCCCGCTGCATGATTGCGGCGGATACGGTTTCGTACAAGCTGCTACCCGGGGCGGCTGGCGGGGCGGCCACCGACATTCGGGCGGGAATCGCCCCGAAGAGCACCGCAGGCAGCGTGATCATTGCGGCGGCGAACGCGCGGCTGGCGATGTAGGAGTATGTGGACACGGCTTGCTCCTTACGTGTCGGCGAAGGCCGGTTGGCCTTGGTCAACGGATCTAGAGTCAGGGAATTCCAGCAGAAACATGTCAATGAATCTATGGAAAGAACCCGATCGTAGAAAGCTGAAGCCGCAGGGTTCACCCGAATGTGGACACCGGGCCAGGGGCCACCCGCCTCGGACCGCCCAGGCGGGTGGCTGAGCCGGCCATTGACCTCACGCCGGTCGCATCATCAATCCATCACTATCTGTGTGATGGGGGGCGGTCGTGGGCGAGCGTGCGGTCGGCACAGGAAGCACACGTTTGAGGTCGTGCTGAGGCCGGCCACGTGACCTCCCTCGACCACGGCACCGTGCCAGGCCGCGATCCTATTGAGGACCACGTCGCAGCCTTGGCTGCCGCTCTTGTCGGCCCGGCACAGGTCAAGGTCCGGATGCTGACCGAGGTGCGCGACGGCCTCACCGATGCCGCAGCGGCCGTCGCCAACGGTGTCACGCCCGATGGCCACGCCGCCCGCCGCGCGGTACGCGATTTCGGGAGCGTCGAGGAAATCGCGCCCTCCTTCCAGCAGGAACTCACCATCGCCCAGGCCCGCCGGTTGCCCACCCCAGCCCATTCCCCCCGCGGTGAACAGAATGTTCTCGCCAAGCGTTCGCCTCGTTCGAAACTGTTCCTCGGTCAACTCCTCGGAGAACGGGCCGGATGTCAGTGTTGCGCAGGTCGCATCGCGCTCGGGTGTAGCCCCCGCGTCATCGCCCGGGCCGAGTCAGGGGATCGAAACCCTCGTCGGGCGCGGAGCTCTCCTGGGCCGCCTCGATCTCGACACGGCTCGTTCCGTACCTCCCGTTCGAACGCTGTAGGGTTCCAGAACCCCGTCATCGTGATTGACCTGGACGGATGCACCGCGCTGGGCGATGCCATCGGGCATCATCGTTACCCGTGTCGCTACGTCTGGTCTACCTTGTTGGAACCCCACAGGTCGTGGTGGGCGTTGAGCGTTCGGAACTGTTCGGAACGATCCCAGTGGATTGACCTGCGGATGAGTGGGCTGTTGAACTCTGAACAGGAAGGCGAGAATCGATCATCGGGAGGATCAATGCGTAAACGCACACTACCGGCCGGTTCGACTCGTATGCGTCACATGCTTACTAGTGCGGTAGTCGGAACCGCAATGGTTCTCGGTACAGCGGGGGTTCCCGCACAAGCTGCCGCGGTTTCCGCACAAGCCGCCGCCAATTGCGGAGGCTCCGGGATCGACTGGGTCGGCGGCACCTACACTGAGGTATCGTCCAACTGCAGCGTCTTCGGATCAAGTCATACCAAAGTCACGTATGAGGTGTTCGGGGATAGGGACCACCCCCACCAGCGCGCCGTGGTCGAGGTGTACGGGATTGAGCACGGCAGACCCACGTGGTACTCCCTCGGGACAATCGCTCCAGGGCCCTCTACCTATCATACGGTGCCGTGGGGCAACAATGTAGCCACGCCGAAGATCCGCATCACGGCAAAAGATACACACAATGGCGTTCTCGCCGCGAAGATCACCTTCAGTCACTGACCTTTAGTGTTCAAACTCGGCTGTCATCAGACCTGCTGATCGGCTGACAACTACCTGGACGCGGTCCGAGAGTAGCGCCTCGCTCTCGGACCGTTCCATGTCCACGCACGAGCAATGCTCGAAACCTGTGGATGAGCGCCGCCAACGCCGCCTGGCTGACGCGGCATCGCCGTGAGTACGCCGCCGACCTTCCTTACGGCCTTCCGATCCCCGACTTCACGACAGTGATCATGGTTTCCGTCGAAGGGTTCGGTGAACTCAGTACAACCCGGAAGCTCTTGACGTTCCAGATCGGCCCCACTTATCGTCTCACCCACCTGACACGCTGAGTCATTCGAGGTAGCCCGTCCGGGCCTCACGTGTTCACGATGGAGGCGGGATGGCACCGGGGAACCACAAGAACGACACTGGCGTCGAGGGCGAGGCCGGCCCGCCGTCGCCACGCCGGCCGCCCTCCGGCCCGCCGGTCTGGGACAGCATCCTCCACGAGATCGTCATCGACAGGCAAAGCGCGATCCCGCCCGTGGAACAGGTCCAGAACACGATCCGGCACAAGCTGGCCACCGGGCGGGTGCCGGAGGGCACCCGGTTGCCGTCGGCGCGCCGGCTCGCCGCCGCGATCGGCGTGACGTCGGCAACCGTCGGGCGGGCGTACGCCGCGCTGCAGGGTGAGGGCCTGCTGGCCAGCGCGGTCGGCGTGGGAACGACGGTCGTCGACATCAAGAACCTCGAGCAGGCCGCGAAGGAACAAATGGAGCGGGCCGGAAGCATCATCCTCGACAACGCGATCAAGGCCCTGCGGCGCATCGGCTACAGCACGCCGGATCTGCGCCGGGCAATGTCTCAGGCGGCTGAGAGGCTCGGCTGGGCCATGGACATAGTGTTCATCGGGGCGAGGGGCTCGTCCATCGAGACGCACGTCGAGGAGCTGCGAAAGGCCCTCGCCGACGAACTGCCGGTGAGCGTCTTCCCGGTCTTCCTCGACGAACTCGAGAGCGGGGTCGTCGGGGCCGTGAACCTGGTGGAGCGGGCCGACCTGATCCTCACGCCACTGGTGTACAAGCGCTATCTCGTCGGTCTGCTGGGCGACCGGACCGACTCGGTGCTGGTGATGATGTCCGAACTGTCCCGGAGTGTCACTGACCAGTTGCTCAATATCGAGCCGGATGCCCGGGTGTTGCTGCTGTCCAAGCCGCTGTCGCGGTCGATTGCCCTCGGGATACTGCAGGAGCATGGCCTCCGCGAGCAGTTGGACCTCGCCGGGGACGATCTCGCCGAGGCCACGGTGCGGGAACACTGCCGCAAGGCGAATGTCGTCGTGCACACCACGGACCTGACGGAACTGGTCCAGCGGTGCGCGGGATCGATGCCGGCCATCGCTCTGTCCATGACACTGCGCACGGAGTCGATCGAAGAACTGCGGGAGTACCTGCGGGCGTCGCAGGCTCAGAGCGCGCCCATCTCGGCGAAGGTGGAGCAGCCATGAGCCCCACGCTGACGTACGGGGCGACGCTCGCCTTCGACTTCTACGAGTTCCCCCGGTTTGCGTACCTGTTCAGGTAGATCCGGAGAACGGCATCAATTTGTGCGACCTATCGATCGATAGGCACGACGACCATGCATGAATCGAAAGGATCTCAACGATGGCTGTGCTGACTGAGGTGGACCGATACATCTACGGCGCGCGCCTGAAGGGCTTCCTGAACAAGCCCGCCGAATCTGTCGCCATCCTCACCGAGGCGATCGAATCGCATCCGGACGACGCCCGGCTGCTGCGCTACCGCGGTCACCGGCGTATCACCATCCGCGACTTCCACGGCGCTGTCGCGGACCTCGAACGGGCTGGGGAACTCATTGCGGGCCAGCCCGACGAGCACGAGTTCTACCAGGCGGACACCGAACCCGACATCATGAACATCATCATGGGCCGGGAGTCGCAGGTGCGCGATCAGCACATCCCGGTCGACGACGAGACCATCGCGGCGACCAGCGGCATGTACAAGAGCACCCTGCACGGAAGCATCTGGTACCACCTGGCCGTGGCGAAGTACCTGCTCGGTGACTTTCGGGGCGCGGACGAGGCATTCCAGCGGGCGAACGAGGTGGCCGTCGACGACGATCTGCGGGTCGCCATTCTCGACTGGCGATACATGTCGCTGCGTCGATCGAATCAGCTAGCCGAAGCCGAGGCCCTGATGGCCGCGGTACGGATTGCCGACTACTCGGTGAGCGCGAAGGAGGACTTCTACCTGCGGCGGCTGAAGCTCTACAAGGGGGAGGCGACCCCCGAGGATCTGATCGGCAGTAACTCGGGCAGCCACCTGAGCGTCGCCACGCAGGGATACGGTGCCGGCAACTGGTTCCTGTACAACGGGCAGCCGGACCGGGCCCGGGAGCTCTTCCAGCAGGTTATCGAGCACGGATTCAGAGACGCCTTCGGCTACATCGCGGCCGAGGTCGAGCTCGAGCGTCTCGCCGGGGGGAACTGATGGCGGGCAATGCGATGGCCAGCCGGCACGAGGTGCGGCGGCTGCCGGTCAGCTTCGACCGCGACGGCACCGAGATCTCCATTGCCGTGCACACCATCAAAGGTTCGCGGCCCGGCCCGACGCTGTCGTTGTTCGGGCCGCAGCACGGCGATGAGTGGTTCACGGTGCGGGCCCTGTACGAGGTGGTCCGCGACCTCAGGGGGGAGGACCTGGCTGGCACGGTGAACATCGTTCCCGTCTGCAACCCGCCGGCGCTGCGGGACGGCACTCGGGTCACCCAGGTCTCCGCGGACGAGCCCGACATGAACCGGGCCTGGGGTGGCAGCAACACGTGGATCGCCAACCAGCTCACGAATGTGTTGACCAGCGAGGTGGTGGCGGGCTCGGACGCGCTTGTCGACTTTCACCTCGGGCCGTCGAATTCCGCGTTCGGCGCGGTCTGCTACGGCAAAGACTTTGCCGACGACGCGTTGAACGCGAGGTCTCGACAGCTCGGCCACGCGTTCGGATATCCGGTCGTGGGCGCCCTCAACGTTACCGGTGGCTTTCCGGGACCGCGTTCGCTGGCCGGGTTCGCCGGTGCCACGCTCGGCATCCCCACGGTGCTCGTGGAGATCGGCGGCGGCGGGTTCTCCGAGGAGGCCGCGACGGCCTGGATCGCCGACATCGTGCGCGGGGTCCGCAACTTGGCCATCGCGTTGGGCATCCTCGACGGCGATCCCGTTCTGCCGGATCGGGTGTTGAGCTACACGACCACCCGCCGGGTGAACCCCAGCGTGGGTGGCCTGCTCGTCCCGGAGCACAGCGATCGACCGCTCGGTGGTGAGGTGCGCGCCGGCGAGCTGCTCGGGACCGTCGTCTGCCCGCAGACGTATGTGGAGAGAGAACGGCTCACCAGTCCGTGCGACGGGTGGCTCTTCTACACCGCCGTGAGCTACCTGGTGAGGCCCGGCGACTGGGCGTTCGGTGTGATCGACGCCGCTGATGCGCGCTGGTCGGCCGATGACTGAACCGGCAACGTCGGAGCCGCGACCGCCCGAAGTCGGGCCACCCGTTCTCGAGGTGGTCGATCTGTGCACAGAGTTCGTGCGACGGGACGGCGTGGTTCGTGCGGTCGACCACGTCAGCTTCTCGATCGGGCGCGGCGAGACCCTGGGACTGGTCGGCGAGTCCGGATCGGGCAAGAGCGTGACCGCCCTGTCCATCGTCGGGCTCGTCGCCAAGCCCGCCGGCAGGGTGACCGCAGACCGGATCATGTTCGACGGTCGCGATCTCGCTCGGCTGGGAACGCGTGACCTGAACACCGTGCGCGGGCGGTCCATCGGCTTCATCTTCCAGAATCCGATGACCAGCTTGAACCCGACCCTCCCCATCGGCTTCCAGATCGCCGAGCCGATGCGCACACACCTCGGCGTCACCCGGGCAGAGGCCCGGCGGCGTGCCGCCGACCTGCTGGGCCGGGTCGGTATCCCGCATGTGCGCAGTCGTCTGGACGACTTCCCGCATCAGTTCTCCGGCGGCATGCGCCAACGTGTCATGATCGCGATCGCGCTGGCCTGCGAGCCGCGGCTGCTGATAGCGGACGAGCCGACCACGGCCCTGGACGTCACGGTTCAGGCCCAGATTCTGGACCTGTTGCGGACGCTGTCAGCGGAGATCGGCACCGCCGTACTGCTCATCACGCACGACCTCGGTGTCGCCGCCGGGATCTGCGAACGGGTCAACGTGATGTATGCCGGACAGCTCGTTGAGTCCGCGCCCATTGTCGAGCTGTTCGCCAAGCCCCAGATGCCGTACACCCAGGGACTGCTGTCCTGCCTGCCGCGGATCGACGACGACGTCGACAGCCCGTTCTCGCCGATCAAGGGTCAGCCACCGAACCTGGCACTGCGGCGGACCGGTTGTGGATTCGCGCCTCGCTGCGACCACGCCCGGGAGGTGTGCCTGCGCGGCGAGCCGGCGCTGACCACGCGTGGGCCCGGCCGGTGGGCCCGTTGCTTCGGCACCGACGTTGAGGGGTGGGTCGCGTGACGACCGAGCAGATGTCCCCGCCCCCGGCGGAGTCCGCGACCTCGCTGGTGGACGTTCGCGACGTTCGGGTCCAGTTCCGCGGGCGCGGTCGCCAGGGCGGCAAGCGCCCGCTCATCACGGCGGTCGACGGTGTCGACCTGCGGATCGCGCGCGGCGAGACGCTCGGACTCGTCGGCGAGTCCGGCTGTGGCAAGAGCACCTTGGGGCGGGCGATGATCGGCCTGCGGGACCTCGCGAGCGGCTCGGTGGTCTTCGACGGGCACGCCATTTCGAGCGGTACGTCGCGCCGGATGCGGAACCTGCGCCGTCGCATGCAGATCGTCTTCCAGGATCCGACCGGATCGCTGAACCCGAGGATGACCGTGGGAGCGACCATCGCCGAACCCATTCGCGCCTTTGGCCTGCGGTCCGGGCGCGAGGTCGAGGCGCGGGTGGCCGAGCTCCTGGTTCAGGTGGGACTCGACGCGGGGATGGCGCATCGGTACCCGCACGAGTTCTCGGGTGGGCAGTGCCAACGAGTGGCCATCGCGCGGGCGCTCGCCGCGGAACCCGAGTTCATCGTCTGCGACGAACCGATCTCAGCTCTGGACGTTTCGATCCAGGCCCAGATCCTCAATCTGCTCGTGGGCCTGCGCGACGAACTCTCGCTCACGCTGCTCTTCATTTCGCACGATCTCGCCGTGGTGCGTCGCATCTCCACGCGGATCGCGGTGATGTACCTCGGCAACATCGTGGAGATCGGCGACCGGCAGAGCCTCTACGCGCACCCGGCTCACCCGTACACCTCGGCGTTGCTGTCGTCGGTGCCGATTCCCGACCCGACGATCGAACGGGGCCGGACCCGGGTGTTGCTCAAGGGCGATCTGCCCAGCCCGGAAAGCCCTCCCGCCGGCTGCGTCTTTCACACCCGGTGTTGGAAGTTCCAGGCCCTCGACCAGCCCGACGTATGCCGGACCGCCCGGCCGCCGATCACGAACGTGGGCGACGGCCAAGCCGTCGCCTGCCATTTCCCGCTCACCGCTGACACGGCCCGATCCGGCAGCAGCCCTCGATGAAAGGCACGATCGAATGTCCACAACCCTGAACCAGGTCGAGCCGTACGTGCCGAGCCAGGAAGCGGCCGAACTGCACGCCAATTCGATAGTCATCGACGGCAGCGCCGTGATCATCGAATCCGATGCGCACTTCGAGCGGGTGGACCCGGGTGGCGTCACCGCCACCAACCACACGGTCACCATTCCGGGGGTGGGTCTCACCGAGGCCCTGCGGCAGATCAACTCTTTCCGGCGGTGGCTGGACGAGAACCCCGACCGGATTCGGCTGTGCACCTCCACCAAAGACATTCACGACGCCAAGGCGTCCGGCCGGGAGGCGGCGATCCTCGGTCCGCAGGACTCCCTCTTCCTGGGCACCGACCTGTCGCTGGTGGGAACCTTCTGGGACCTCGGGCTGCGGGTTCTCCAGCTCACCTACCAGAAGCGCAACTGGGTGGGCGACGGCTGCGGCGAGACGAATCCGGCCGGTCTGAGCGGGTTCGGCCGCTCGCTGGTCAAGGAGTTGAACGCGTTCGGCATCCTGATCGATCTGTCCCACTGCAGCAAGCCGACGACGTTGGACGCGATCGAGCACTCCGACCAGCCGGTCGTGCTCACCCACGCCCATCCGAACGCGGTGACGCCGCACATCCGGGCCAAGGATGACGAGACCCTCAAGGCGATCGCGACGACGGGCGGCGTGGTCGGCGTCACCGCGTTGTCGAGCTTCAACAAGATGGCGTTCGGCGTGCGGCCGGGCCTGGTCGAATTCGTCCGCCACGTCCACTACCTGATTGATCTTCTGGGCGTGGACCATGTGGGCATCGGGCTGGACTTCGACGAGACCAACACGCCGGAGAAGCATGCGAGGGACATCGCGCGCAACCCCGAGCTGGAGCCGGTCAAGGAATTCGAATGGGACGACCGGCGGGTCCGCGACCTTAGCCGCGGCGCCCACTTCCCCAACGTGACCGGTGCGCTGCTCGACAGTGGATTGGACTCGGGCGATGTACAGAAGATCCTGGGGCTGAACTTCCTCCGGGTCTTCGATCAGGTCTGGCGCGCCTAGCTTCAGGTCGCAATCCCAGGAGGCTCCATGCTTCAGCTCATCGGGCGGCGTTTGGTGCAAACGTTACCCACGCTTCTCGGCGTTACCCTGCTGGCGTTCATTCTGGTCCGCATGACCGGCGACCCGGTCGCCACGATGCTGCCGCCCAACGCCGAGCCGGAGGAGATCGACGCGTTCCGTGAGCTCAACGGACTGGATCAGCCCGTGCCGATACAGTATCTCCGGTTTCTCGGCAACGCGGTCACCGGAGATCTCGGGAACTCAATCCGGTACGGCGACTCGGTCACGTCGCTGATCGCGGACCGGCTACCGGCGACGCTGGAACTCACGGTTGTGGCGATGACGATCGCAGTCCTGCTCGGCCTGCCGCTCGGCCTGCTCGCCGGGCTTCGGCGTGGCACGTGGGCGGATAAGGCCGGCCGAACGTTCGCGCTCGCCGGGCAGGCCCTGCCGTCGTTCTATCTCGGCCTGCTGCTCATCATCGTGTTCGGCGTGTGGCTGGGCATCCTGCCCACCACAGGAAACGAGTCGCCGAAGAGCTTCATCCTGCCCAGCATCACGCTTGCCGCGGCACTGATACCGCTCATCATGCGGGTGAGCCGGGGATCGCTGCTGGATGTCCTGCGACAGGACTATGTCCGCACGGCGCGGGCCAAGGGAACTCCCGAGCGCCGGGTCCTTCTCACACACATGCTGCGCAATTCGCTGATTCCGGTGGTGACGATTGTGGGTATGCAGCTCGGCGCGGCACTGAGCGGCGCGGTGGTGACCGAGACCCTGTTCTCCTGGCCGGGCCTGGGCCGGTTGCTGGTGGACTCCATCTCGACCCGGGACTACCCGGTGGTGCAGGCGATCGTCGTCTTCGCGTCGGGGGCGTTCGTTCTGGTCAACCTGTGCGTTGATCTGATCAGTGCCCGCATCGATCCGCGGATCCGGCTCCGATGAGCGCGCAACCGAAGCCTGGGCCGGTAGCTGTCACCAAGGCGTCCGGCGGGCACCGACTGCGGGTGGTCAAGCAACTGCTTCGCCGGCGAACGGCAGTCTTCAGTGGCGCGGTCATCGCGGTCCTGCTGCTCTTCGCGCTCACGCCGGTATCGTGGTTGCCGCACAGCCCGACCGGCGGCGACCAGCGACGGAAGTTCCAGCCGCCGATCTTCCTCGATGGTGGCAAGAGCGACCACCTGCTAGGGACGGACCTGCTCGGCCGGGACATCCTGAGCATGCTCATCGCCGGCGCTCGATACACCCTGGGGATCGTGATCGCCGCCGCGCTCATCGGTCTGCTGGTCGGCGTGACGCTCGGTCTCACGGCCGCCTATTTCCAGGGCTGGTACGGCTCGCTGGTGATGCGCCTGGCGGACGTCCAACTGGCGTTCCCGGTGATGGTGCTGCTCATCGCCGTCGTCGCCGCGTTCGGCGCCAGCGTTCTGAACCTGATACTGATTCTGGGCATCACGGCGTGGGCCCCGTACGCCCGGGTCGTGTACACCTCGACGCTCGCCCTGAAGGAACGGGAGTTCGTCGAGGCGGCCCGGGCCAGCGGACTCACCCACACCAAGATTATGGTCAGGCATCTGCTGCCCAATCTCACGTCCGTTCTCGTCGTGCTGGTCACGTTCGAGTTGGCGCAGCTCGTGCTCGTGGAATCAGCGCTGTCGTTCCTGGGACTCGGGGTGCAGCCGCCCAATCCCAGTTGGGGGGCGATGATCGCCGACGGGCGGCAGTTCCTGTACGGGCAGTGGTGGGCGTCCGCCCTGCCGGGACTCTTCATCGTATTCGCAGTTCTCGCGTTCAGTCTGCTCGGCGACGAGCTACGTGACGTATTGGATCCGGAAGGACGAGAGAGCTGAATGACACGTCGGATGCATAACCAAGGAATTCAGTCGACCAAGGGATTCAGCATGAGACGAAACATGCGGTTAGGAATTGCGGTGACGGCCGCGGCAGTGCTCGCGCTGACCGGCTGCTCCAGCGGCGGCGGCAGCGGCTCATCGGGGGAGTCACGGCTGGTGGTGGCGCAGACGGCGGACACCAGGAGTCTGTTCGCCAACTCGTCGACGTCCCAGCTCGAAATCAACATCAGCGAGCAGGTCAACGAGAAGCTGATCGAGTTCTCCGCCGATGGCACGAAGTTCGAGCCGCGCCTCGCCGAATCGTGGGAGCAGGTCGACCCGCTGACGCTGCGGGTGAAGCTGCGCACCGGGGTGAAGTTCACCAACGGCGAGGCATTCAACGCGGAGAGCGCGAAGTTCAGCCTGGAGACGATGCTCAAGGCCAACGCGTACAAGGCGTTCACCAACTCGATCGGCAGTATTGCGGTGGTCGACGAGAACACCGTGGATGTCAAGGCGGCGAGCCCGTCCGACCTGGTGCTCGCCAGCCTCGCCATGGGGAGCTTCCAGTACCCGAAGAAGCACTTCGAGACGGTGGGCGAAAAGGAGTTCGCCGCCGCACCCGTTGGTACCGGTCCGTACAAGTTCAAGGAGTGGACCAAGGGTGTAAAGATCACATTCGAGCGGAACCCCGACTACTGGAACGGCAAGGTCGGGTTCGACGTGCTGGAGTTCCGGATCATTCCCGATCCCGCGGCGCAGGTGGCCGCGTTGCAGAGCGGCGAGGTCGACGTCGTCGTCGACGTGCCGCGCGGCTCGGTCGAGCAGATCGAGGCGACGAAGTCCCTGAAGCTGGCGACCCGGCCGTCCAACCGCATCTACTACGCCACCTTCAACACCATCAAGCCGGGGCCGCTGCAGAACCCGAAGGTTCGCCTGGCGCTGCGGTACGCGGTCGACACCAACGCGCTGCTGGAAGGGCCGCTGGACGGTCACGGATTCCCGCTCAAGGGTCAGATCACCTCGGCCGCCTTCTTCGGGCACGACGAGACGCGCCAGCCGACGACCTACGACCCGGTTAAGGCGAAGCAGCTCCTGGCCGAGGCCGGATACCCCAACGGCTTTGAGTTCCACCTGCAGTACTCGTCCACCAACATCAAGGAGGTCGGGCAGGCGCTGGCCACCCAGTTCGAGGCGATCGGGCTGACCGTCAAGCAGGACCTGCTCGAGTCCGGCACGTTCCTGCAGCGGCTGGTCGCCAAGGAACTGGAGGGCGTGTTCTACTCGGGGTCGCTGCCCCCGCCCGACTCGCACTTCATGTACCAGCAGTTCGAGTCCACGTTCCGGTACGCCTACTACGCCAACCCAAAGATCGACGAACTGATCAAGCAGGAACTGGCCTCGGCGGACCGGGCGGAGCGCGCCAAGATCTTCAAGTCGATGCTTGACGAGTTCGACCAGAACCCGGCGTTCATCCCGCTGTTCCAGGCCAAGGACGCGTACGGCCTGAACGGGAAGATCGAAGGCTTCACGCCGCGGGCTTCGCAGTTCCTCGACGTCAGGGCACTCACGAAGAAGTAGGGCGACGGCTCGGCATCCCTTCCTCCGGTGGCAAGAGCCTGCACCGGGGAAGGGATGCCACAGGGAGCCGCCCTACCCGCCATGTCCAGTTGTTGCACCGCGTAGAGGTGAGGGCTACCCATGTCTCAGTTGGAGAGCGCTGCTGACCAGCCGTGGCCGCCGTCGATCGCGCAGCTCGCGTCAGAGCTACGGTCGGGCCGAGTGCGTGCTGTCGATCTGGCCGGTCGCTGTCTCGATCGGGCGGACCGTGCGGGCCGGCCGTTCGGGTCCATCGCGGCGCTGGCCGCCGACCGGGCGATGGCCGAGGCAGTCGCCGCTGATGCCCGGATAGCCGCGGGCGACCCGGATCCGTTGCTGGGCATACCGTACGGGGTGAAGGATGTCATCGCCGCCCGTGGCGCGCCCACCAGTTGGGGCGTGACCAGTCTGCGCGACCGGATCCTCGACGAGGACGCTACCGTCGTCGACCGGCTCGGCCGGCGGGGTGGTGTCCTGGTGGCGAAGCTGGTGACCTCGTCGCTGGCCGGGGGCGGCGGGACGGATCGGCCCGGCGTGTCCGCACACGGCCAGGCGCGCAACCCCTGGGCGCCGGACCGTTTCCCGGGCGGATCCTCCAGCGGTTCGGCGATCGCCGTGGCACTCGGTGCCGTGCCATACGCCCTCGGGTCGGAGACCGGCGGCTCGGTCGTCCAGCCCGCGGCCTTCTGCGGAGTCACCGGCTACCGGCCGACGTGGAGCCGCATTCCCCGCACCGGCATGATGGCGCTGTCGGCAAAGCTCGACAAGGTTGGTGTGTTGGCCCGAACGGCGGCGGACTGTGCCCTCGTCGCCGAGGCGCTCATCGGTCCGGACGGGATCGATGATGACTGTCGCCCCGAGCCGGCGGTTCCCGCGCGACAACCGGCAGTCGACCGGCTCGTCGTGGGGATATCGCCCAACGACCTGGACCGGGTCGCTGACCCGATGCGGGCCACCGCCCGCCGTGGTCTCGACGAACTGGCGGCGCTCGTCGGCGAGGTCCGGCCGGTGGAGATCTCGCGAGAGATCGGTTATTCGGCGGCGATCGAGCTGATCGTCAGCGCCGACGCGCACCGGTCGCTGAGCGACCTCATCTGGAGCCCGGACGTTGAGCTGGCCGACGCCGGTCAGCTCGCGCGCCTGCGCGCCGCCCGCGATATTCCGGCGGCGGCATACGCGGAGGCGCTCGACGTCCAAAGGCAGGCCCGGGAACAGTTCGCGAACGTGTTTCGCGAGGTGGACCTGGTGGTGGGCGTGAGTATCTCCGATCAACCTCAGCTACGTGACGAGCCGCGTCGGCCGCGAGGTTCGACGTCCGTCGCGGACCGGCTGCTGGCTGCGGCGAACCTGGCCGGACTTCCCGGCGTGGCCGTGCCGTGCGGCCTGGACGACGACGGCCTGCCGGTGTCGCTGCACCTGGTCGGACCGCGTCACAGTGATCGGCTGCTGCTCGCTGTCGCCTCCCACTATCAGCAGCACACCAGCCACCATCAGCTCCGTCCCACGACCTCCGTGGGCTGACACGGGAAGCGCCCGGCAGAAAGGGAATCAACGTGGACAGGGACAACCCTCTCGGCCTTTCACCGACAGACCGCGCGACGGCGAAGGCCGCGTACGACGACGCCGTCGTCATCGACTGCTCCAACGTCGGGATCGTGGACCCATGGTTGGACCGGCCGATCCAGGAGCAGTTCTTCGACAAGATGATCCAGGGCGGGGTGACCGTCTCCAACGTGACGGTCCCGCATTCGTCGTCGGGCGCGGTGAACGCCGTCAAAGAGCTGCGGGCACATCGCACGTGGATCGCGACGGCCGCCGACAAGGCCATCCTCTGCCTGACGGTCGACGACATCCGGCGGGCGAAGCGCGAGGGGCGGGCCGGCATCATCTTCGGGCCGCAGGGCACGGACCTCATCGAGGACGTCGTCGAGATGGTCGGCTTCGTCCACTCCCTCGGGGTGCGGATCATGCAGTTGACCTACAACACTCGCAACTACATCGGTGACGGCTGCCTCGAACCGGGCAACGCGGGGTTGAGCCTGTTCGGCAGGGACGTCATCAGGGCGATGAACGAGTACGGCATCGTCGTCGACCTTTCCCACTGTGGAGATCGGACGACCGCCGAGGCGATCGAGGCCTCCGCGAACCCGTCGATCTTCTCCCACGCCAACGCCCGAGCCGTCTACGACCATCCCCGCAACCGGACCGACGACCAGATCCGGGCCATCGCGGAGAAGGGCGGCGTGATCTGCCTGACGCCGTACAGCACCTTCGTGCGTGAGCGGACCGGATCAGCCGCGCCGCTGGACGCGCTGGCAGCACACCTCGACCACGTCGTGAACTTGGTTGGCGTTGAACATGTCGGCCTGGCCACCGACATCAACGAGAACAACGAGACCCGTCGGATCTGGCACCGCCACGAGCATCCCGACCTCGTCGGCGACGCGCGTCACCACAACTATCCCGTCGGCTTCGACGGCGATCTGCGCAAGTACGGCGTCTTCAGCGAACTCCTGGTCAAGCTCGGGTACACCAGCGATCAGATCGGCGCGATCCTGGGCGGAAACCTCGTTCGCGTGTTCGAGACGGCTTGGGGAAAGCGTTGAGGTCAGATTGTGGCCAGCCGGCCCCTGCCGGCAGCGCGACGACCGGCTTCGACGATCTGCCCGGCGTCTCGGCGGCCGTGGCGGCAAGCGCGGCCGCGACGGCCTTCGCAGGCGTCAGCACCACCGCACCAACGCAGCGGCGCCGCTGGCTGGAGGCCGTGGCCGAGGCGCTGCACTCGCGGGCGGAGCTCCTGGTCGCGCTCGCGGAAGAGGAGACCGGGCTGGGCGAAGTGCGACTGCGCCAAGAACTGACGGATGCCGCCGCGAATGCCCGCTACTACGCGGCGGTCGGCGAGGGCGGCGGCTGGCTGCGGGCACAGGCCCAGCGGCGGACCGGCGGGTCGGCAGCGGACCTGCGAAAGGCGCACCTTTCGATCGGCCCCGTTGCGGTCTTCGGCGCCAGCAACTTTCCATTCAAGTTCGGAGTGTTCGGCCACGACACCTGCGCGGCCGTCGCGGCGGGTTGTTCCGTCGTGGTCAAAGCCCACCCGGCGCATCCGCGACTGTCGCGGGCGATCGCCGGCACGGTGACGGCCGCACTGGACGCCGCCGGCGCACCGGCCGGCACGTTCGGTCTGATCGAGGGCTTCACGGAGGGCCTGGCCCTCGTCCAGTTGCCGGAGATCGCCGCGGTGGCCTTCACCGGATCGCAATCCGGAGGGATGGCGTTGGTTGACGCCGTCCGGGCGCGCCCGCTGCCGATTCCGGTGTTCGCGGAGATGGGCACCGTCAATCCCGTCGTGGTGACCCCGGGGGCCGCCCATAGTATCGAGCCCATCGCTGCCGGCTTCGTCGAATCGTTCACCCGCGGCGGGGGGCAGTTCTGTACCAAGCCCGGTCTGCTGCTCGTGCCGCGTGGCTGTGGTGCCGCCGCGGCGATCGCGGCTGCGCTGTCCTCGCGAGACGGAGTCCGTCTGCTCACCGCGGGGATATCCGACGCGTTTCGAGCCGGAGTCGGCGATTTGGTGGCGGCCGGCGCCGAGGTGCTCGCCACTGGCGGCCCCGCCGACGGGGAACATGTCGTCCGCCCGGTTGCTCTTTCGGTCTCACCCGACGTGCTGCGTCAGGGTTCGCGGCTGTTGCAGGAGTGCTTCGGTCCGGTAGGGCTGGTCGCGGAGTACGGTCACTTCGCGGAGGTGGGGGAGATCCTCTCGCGCATGCAGCCCGCACTGGCCGGATCGGTGTTTTCCGCCGACGGGGCGGATCCCGACGTGTCTTCCGTCGTGGCCCAGCTCGCCGGCCGCACCGGACGAGTCGTCGTCAACGACTGGCCCACCGGCGTTGCCTGCGTCGATGCGATGCACCACGGTGGACCGTGGCCGGCGACGAGCCGACCGGACGCCACGAGTGTGGGTGCCGACGCGCTCGCACGGTTCACCCGGCCGGTCGCCTTCCAGAACGTCCCCGATGAGGCGCTTCCCCCGGCGCTGCAGGACGCCAACCCGTGGCGGCTGGTCCGGTACGACCAGGAGGGCAGGCCATGGTGACCGGGCCGCACGCGTCGCCGCTCGGCTGTCCCCTGGAAGGATCGGTGGTCGCCGACTTCAGTAGAGTCCTGGCCGGCCCGTTGGCGACGATGACGCTGGCGGACCTGGGTGCGCGGGTCATCAAGATCGAGCGACCGGGGACGGGCGACGACACCCGCACCTGGGGCCCGCCGTACTCCCGGCGCAGCACGACCTACTACGAGAGCCTCAATCGTGGCAAGCGCTCCATAGCGCTCGACCTCGGCGATCCGGCCGGCCGCGAGGCCGCCTTCGAGATCGCCGTCCGGGCGGACATCGTCGTCGAGAACTTCAAGCCCGGAACCATGGATCGGCTCGGTCTGGGATACGGGGCCGTGAGCGCCCGCAACCCTGGCACGGTCTACTGCTCGATCACTGGTTTCGGCAGCGGTGGCGGGCGAGACCTGCTCGGCTACGACTTCATCGTCCAGGCGGTCGGCGGCCTGATGAGCATCACCGGGCATGCGGACGGTGATCCGGTCAAGGTCGGTGTCGCCCTGGTCGACGTCCTGACCGGCAAGGACGCCGTGGCCGGCATCCTGGCGGCCGTCATCGCCCGGCAACGCACCGGCCTGGGCGACCATATCGAGGTCAGCCTCCTGACCAGCCTGCTCGGCTCGCTGGTCAATCAGGGGCAAGCCGCCCTGGAGACCGGCGCTGCGGGGCAGCCGATGGGCAACCGGCACCCGAGCGTCGTTCCCTATGAGACGCTGCGTTGCCGCGACGGCTTGATTGCGGTCGCCTGCGGCAACGACGGCCAGTTCGCGCGTATGGTCACAGCTCTGGGCGATGCGGGGCTGGCGGGGCGACCCGAGTTCCGTACCAATGCTGACCGGGTGGCGCACCGCGACGAGCTGGTGTCCGAACTGGAGCGCCTCCTGCGCGCCGCCGACGGCAACGTCTGGGTTGATCGGTTGCGCGCCGCGCGGGTGCCCGTGGGCAAGGTCAACGACATCCCGCAGGCGATCGCGTTCGCCGAGGAGCTCGGTCTGGACCCGACCGTCGAGGTCGGCGACGGATGGACGCGCCAGCTTCGGCACCCAGTCAGTTGGTCGCGGTACCGGACCGCCGCGCCGACGCCACCACCCGACAACGGTGCCGATACCGACGAGATCCTCGCATGGCTGTCGGCGACCGCATCCCCGTCCGAGCACGACGTAGCGTGAGGAAAGTACGTTGAAGACCAGTACCAGTACGCCGAGGCCGCTGGACCTCATTGATCTCGACACGGTGCTCAGCGAGAGCGAGAAGGCGGTGCGGGACGCGGTCAACCAGGTGTGCCGACGCAGCGTCCTGCCGTATGTCGCCGACTGGTTCGAGCGCGGCGAACTTCCCGCGGTGCGGGAGCTCGCCAAGGAGTTCGGTGCCATGGGCCTGCTCGGCATGCACCTCGATGGGTACGGCTGTGCCGGCATGAGTGCGGTGGACTACGGACTGGCCTGCCTCGAGCTGGAAGCGGCCGACTCCGGCATCCGGTCGCTGGTGTCGGTCCAGGGTTCCCTCGCGATGTTCGCGATCTGGCGTTGGGGCACGGAGGAGCACAAGCAGGAGTGGCTGCCGCGGATGGCGGCGGGGGAGGCGATCGGGTGTTTCGGTCTCACCGAGCCCGACCACGGCTCTGACCCGAGCAACATGCGCACCCGTGCGCGCCGCGTCGGCAGCGACTGGGTGCTCGACGGTGCCAAGATGTGGATCACCAACGGTTCGATCGCCGACGTCGCCGTCGTGTGGGCCAACGCGGGCGCCGAGAACGGCGGCATCCGTGGTTTCGTCGTCCCGACCGACACCCCTGGGTTCGCCGCCGTCGACATCAAACACAAGATGTCGTTGCGGGCCTCCGTGACCAGCGAGTTGACCTTCGACGACGTGCGGCTTCCGGCGGCGGCGGTGTTCCCGGACGTGCGCGGGCTCAAGGGCCCCCTCTCCTGCCTGAACGAGGCACGCTTCGGCATCGTCTGGGGGGCCATGGGCGCCGCCCGCAGCGCTTTCGACGCCGCGGTCACCTACGCGACGCAGCGCCACCAGTTCGGTCGACCCATTGCCGGCTTCCAGTTGACCCAGGCCAAGCTGGCGCAGATGAACGCCGAGCTCAGCAACGGCATGCTGCTTGCGCTTCACCTGGGGCGCCTCAAGGACCGTTGCGGGCTGAGGCCGGACCAGGTCAGCATCGGCAAACTCAACAACGTGACCAAAGCGCTGGAGATCTGCCGAACCGCCCGGACCATCCTCGGCGCCAACGGGATCTCGCTGGAGTTCCCGGTCATGCGCCACGCGAACAACCTGGAGTCGGTCCTGACCTACGAGGGAACCGTGGAGATGCACACCCTGGTGGTGGGTCAGGCGCTCACGGGCCAGTCCGCCTTCCGGTGACCGAGTTCGCCGTGCGGCGCCGTGCCGGCCGGCACGGCGCTGTGGTGCGGCCTGTCGCCGTTGTACCCGTTTAACCGGATCGGGCGTTGAACATGAAGTTCAGATAAGGGCCGAACCCCGGAGGTCGTCGACGGTGATTAGCTGGAGCTCGTCCTGCGAGGGCATTCGGTTCAACTGCCGAAGGCGTTGCGCCTGGGCCTTGCGCATTCCCTCGAAGAGCTTCCTCGCCTCACGGCCGTTGCCGAAGTTGGGGTCGTACATCCGCTGCTGGAAATACGCGCCGCTGGCTTCGATCGCGCGCGGCTCGACTGTGTACTCGCTCGCCTCGGCCATGCTGCCGAGGATCCGGCAGAGCTCCGGCACGGTGTAGTTCTCGAACTCGATCGTCTTGCTGAAGCGGGACGCGAGGCCGGGGTTGGCGCTCAGGAAGTGGTGCATCTCGTCGGTGTACCCGGCGACGATGACGGCGACCTCGTGCCGGTGGTCCTCCATCAGCTTGACGAGCGTGTCGATGGCCTCCTGGCCGAAGTCACCGCCGGATCCGAAGCTTCGCGACAGCGTGTAGGCCTCGTCGATGAACAGCACACCACCGAGCGCGGACTCGAATGTGGCGTTGGTCTTCTCCGCGGTGTGCCCGAGGTACTGCCCGACCAGATCCTGGCGGGCTACCTCCTTGAACGTCCCGGTCGGCAGGACGCCCAGCGCGGCCAGCAACCGGCCGAAGATGCGGGCCACGGTGGTCTTACCGGTGCCCGGCGAGCCGGCGAACACGAGATGGGTCGAGGTGGGCGCGACGGTGAGACCGCCGCTGCGCCGCCATTCGTTGACCTGGATCTCGTCGATCAGCGCTCGGACCTCCGACTTGACGCCGGCCAGCCCGATGAGGCCGTCCAGCTCGGCCAGGAGCCCCTCCACTGCCGCCTGGTCGGCGGCAACGGGTCGCTCCGTGGCGCCGACCTGTGCACTGGGCCGCCGGTCGGAGGTGCTGATCTCGGCTCGTGATCCGGGCGCCACGAAGACGCCGGGGCTCGCCGTGCGCTCGGTCCGGCAGTCGATCAGCTCGCCGCCGCAGTCGACCGCGACGCTGATGCCGACCCCGCGTGTCTCGCCGACCCGGCACCCGCGCAGCGTCGGCGAGCTCTGCTGGGCGACCGCGATACCGATGTCCCCGACCCGGGTGACCTCGCAGTTTTCGACGGTCGGCCGCGAGTAATCATAGATGTAGATGCCCCGGTAGCCGCAGTCGGCGATGGTGCAGTTGCGCAGCACGGGATCCGCCGAGCCGATCAGAACGCCGTCCTCGACCACGTCGGTGATCTGGCAGTCGACCGCCGTGCCCGCGCAGTTGTCCAGGTGCATGCCGACGTGTGCCCGTGAGATCCTGCACCGGGCCAGGTCGAAGGTGGCACGCGTGCGGATCCTGACGGCCATCGCGGCGCCGGCGGTCAGCGTGCAGTCTTGCATGGTGATGCTGCCGCCGACGACGGAGACGGCCGGCGCGTCCGCGCCGTGCAGCGTCAGAGCGTGAAACTCCACAGCGGAGTCCTGGCAGTCGATGACGGGAGCGCCCGCGACACCGGCGGAAACCGAGACCGTGTTCGGTCCTTCGGCCGCGGTCAGCGTCAGCCGCCGTCGGTTGAGCGTCAGGCGTTCACGGTACTCACCCGGGGCGACGACGACGGTCGCCCCGTCCGGTGCGGCTTGGACGGCGTCGCCGATCGTCGGATACGCACCCGGCAATGAGACCGATACGTGCAACGTGATTGTCATGGCTCCACGAGGCGTCTGGGAGAGTGTTTCCGGACCTTACCAGGCGGCCGGCGGTATGGGCGCCGCCCGTGCCTATCGTCACGCCGTCCGGCCCAGCGCCTGGCCCGGCTCGACCTCCGGCGCGCGCGGTGGCCTGGTCACGGATGCACGACGGTCCGTGTCGCGTGCCGGCCGGGCGTCGGCCGTCCCGTCGCCCTCAGGGTCGACGACCCTGGGCCGCGTCACCGGCTTCTGCTGCTCCTCAGGCAGCGTCGGGCGCCCCTTGCGCCCGCTGAGCGCGGACCCGCCGCCGCTCTGTTGCGGCGCGCCCGCACCCGGCATGAACGGGATGCCGCCCAGGCCCGAGCCCGCCGTCCCGGCACGCCCGGTCAGCGCGGCACCGGCGGTGGTGGTCGCGGCCGGTGTGCCGCCGCGGCCCATCAGGTCGACGGCTCCGGTCGCGGCGGGCAGGCCGGCGCTGATGGAGGAGTTCTTGAACCCGTCGATACCCCCGCCGCCGAGGCTGTTCGGCAGGGCCGGCAGCGTGGCGAGGCCGGGAAGGCCCGGCAGCACGGGCAGTGCACCGGTGTCCGGAAGGTTCGGTACGGACACGTTGGGTAGCTGTGGCGACTTGGTGCTTATCTGCTTGGTGAGCTCATCGATGGCCTTTTTGGACTGCTGCTGTTGCTGTCGCAGTTGGTCGGCGTTGATCTTCTCCTGCTTCAGCGCATTGTTCTTCTGCTGCTTGAGCGCGTCCTCTTGGGTCTTCTTGAGATCCGCGATGGACTTGTCGTAGGCCTTCTTCTGGGCATCGATGATCTTCTGCGGGCTCTGCGGTGAGCTGATGTTCGGCGGTGAGCCGATGCCCGGCGGTTTGCCGACGCCCGGCGGTTTGCCGACGCTACCGGGCACCGAGGGCACGGAGGTGCGTGGCCGGCTCGAATCCGGCATCGGCGGGAGGCCGGTCGATGATGTTTCGGTCAGCAGCCCCGGATATCTCGCCGGAGCGGTCCAGGGCGTTGCTTCCACGTACGCCTTGGCGAACGCCTCGGCGATCGGTGCCGCCTTCATGTCGTACTCGTGGTACCGCGTCTCGACGTACCGCTTGACGTTCCGGAGGTAGTCGGACTCACTCTGGTAGGGCTCACCCGCGACACTGATCGGCGTGACCTCGTCGGGCGGGGTGCCCTGCCGCGCTTTGTCCAGGATCTGGTTCGCCCTGTTGATCATCTCGTTGATCTCGCGCACGGCTGTCGCGTACACCTCGTTGATCTTGCGGTTGGCCTCTGCCGCGGCCATTATCAGGCCGGCGAGCTGCGTGCTGCGTTGTTGGCTGCTGGCCGCCCAGTACGCCATGGCGGCGGCGGACTCCGTCACGCGTTGTTGGAAGACGTCGGCGGCCGGGCTGTCCCAGCCCTCCTTCAACTCCTTCGACACCTTGGTGACGTGCGCCTGAACGGCCGCGAACTGCGCCCCGATCGCCGCCCATTGCTGGGCGAGGACGCTGAGGTAGTGCACGGGCTCGGCCGGAACGACGGACCACACACGGAACAGGATGGTGCCCGGAACGTTTTCGTCCTTGCGCCAGTCCGTGGTGCCCGCCGGCGCCATCGCCGTCGAGGCGATGCCGACGGACGGGCCGTAGGCGTCGGCCACACCCGGAGCGGGAAGCCCGGAGCCCTTCTCGATGGAGCTCGGGTGCGCGTTGCGCAGGTCCCAGCCGTGACTGTCGTACGCCGCGTAGGTCTGGTACTCAGGAATGGGGTCGTTCAGCGTTTCGCGAAGCAGATCGCGATCGAGACGCTGGAGTGCCGCCTGCGCTTTGCGCTCGGCCTCGGTGTATCTCGTGTAGAACGTGCCGGCCGCCTCCTGGAGCGCCAAGACACCGTTCTGCACGTGTTTCGCGAACTGCGTCAGGGCGTCCGTCTGGCGGAGCGCCTCCGCACCGAAATGACGGGCCTCGAAGAATGTGGTGTTCCACGCCTTGGGCCACTGATGGATCTTCTGGGCGTTTGCGACGGGTGCTTCGTCGTCGCCACCCTCGAGGATCCTGCCCAGCGCCCTGGTGGTCGTGCCCGCGTCGAGCGCCCTGGCGTACTCGACCAACGCGTTACGATCCTTGAGGTCGATGTATCGCCTGGCGTCCCGCTTCGGTGTTGGCATTGCCAGAACCTCCGTCGGCCAATCCGTCGATGTGTACGCTATCGGGGCTTCCCGCAGGAATCCAGCATCAGGACGCCTCCTCCAGCCACCCGCACTGGATGAGGCGTGCGCCCTCCTTACGGGTCACCAGGAAGCCGCGTCCCGGTGGGAGTTGGCGGAGCTTGACGTTGCCCAGCAGCGGCCCGTCTTCACGGTCGCCCGACAGGATCAGGCCGGGCGACGCGAGGTCCCGCAGCCGGCTGAGGACCGGGTCGTAGAACGCCCGCTGCGCCCCGCCGGAGCGACGCGCGATGACCAGGTGCAGGCCCACCTCGCGGGAGTGCGCGATGAACTCGTGCAGCACATGGACCGGATTGCGATCGGTGGACACGAGGTCGTAGTCGTCCACCAGGACGTACAGGTCGGGACCCTGCCACCAGGAGCGATTGCGCAACTGTTCGGTCGTCACGTCGGGTCCGGGCATCCGCTCGCGCATCACCACCGCGGCCTCCGAGAGCAGCTTGTGGCTGGTTTCCCCGGACGTGCCGTACGCGAGCAGATGGCTCTCCGGGAGCCTGCCCAGCAGCGAGCGGCGGTAGTCGAGTGCGATGATCTTCGCCTGCGACGGCTGGTAGCGCATGCTCAGCGCCTGGGCGAACGCCGCGAGGAACGTCGACTTGCCGGACTCGGTGTCGCCGAAGAGCAGGAAATGGTGGTCGGCGGAGGTCAGGTCGAGGTAGGCCGGGCCCAGGTCGGACTCGGCGACACCGATGGCGACGCCCGGCGTGCCGGGTCCCTGCGGCAGATCCCGCACGGCGATCCGCTCGGGAAGCAGGCGCACGCTCGGTGCGGTCGCGCCCGTCCAGGCGTCACGGACGGCGGCGACGAGCGTTTGCGTCGCCTCGGCGAGGTCCCCGGTGCCGACACTGTCGATCCGGGGCAGCGCGGCCAGGCACTGGTGACCGTCGGGCGTGATGCCCCGGCCCGGTGACCGGTCCGGGATGTTGGCCGCGGCCCGGCGATCGATCATCGAGTCGGAGGGGTCCGCCAGGCGCAGCTCCAGCCGGGTGCCGAAGCTGTCGCGGATCGTGCTGCGCATGTCGTACCACCGGTTGGTGGCGACGACGACGTGGACCCCGTACGAGAGGCCACGGTTGGCGATGTCCGTGATCGGGTCCTCGAGGTCCTCGAACTCGTTGCGCACCGTGAGCCAGCCGTCGATGACGAGGAACACGTCACCGTGGGGCTGCTCGGCGAACCCGCCCGCCGCCCGCAGCCGGCGGAAGGTCGACATCGAGTCGATCCCGTGCTCGGCGAACAGCCGCTCCCGGTCGTTGAGCACGCCCAACACCTCGGCGATGGTACGGCGGACCCGGTCGACCTCGTGGCGGGCCGCCGTGCCGCCGACGTGCGGAAGCCCGCGCAGCGCGGACAGGGACGCCCCGCCGAAGTCCAGGCAGTAGAGCTGCACCTCGCGTGGCGTGTGGGTGAGCGCCAGGCTGCACAGGAGGGTCCGCAGCAAGGTGCTCTTCCCGGCCTGCGGAGCGCCGATGACGGCGACGTGTCCGTGCCCGCCCGAAAGATCCAGCGTCAGGACGTCGCGCCGCTGCTCGAACGGCTTGTCCACCACCGACACCGGGACCCTGAGCTGACCGGTGGCCGAGGCGTCGGAGACGGTCAGCCCACGCAGCTCGTCGCGGTGGAGCGGACCGAGGAGTTCGCCCAGTGTCGGGGGTTCGTCGAGCGGCGGCAGCCACACCTGATGGGCGGGCGTGCCGTGGCCGACCAGGCGTTGGGTCAGGATGTCGAGCAGGGTCGGTCCGCCGACCGTCTCGTCCTCCTCGACCTCCGGCGCCGGGCCCGGCTCCTCCTCGACCTCAGCGACGTAGGTGGAGACGTACTCGTGGACCCGGGCCTCGCCCGAACTCGCCTCCACCTGGCTACGGCTGTGATAGACGCCGGAGACGTAGGCCGCCCGGAACCGGCTCAGCGGCTCCGTGCCGAATTTGAGGAAGCCGTGGCCGGGAGCCCGCGGCAGCTCGTACGCGTCGTTCACGCCCAGCACGGTGCGGCTCTCGCTGGGTGAGAACGTCCGCAGGCCGATCCGGTAGGACAGGTGGGTGTCCAGGCCGCGCAGGCGGCCCTCCTCGAGGCGCTGGCTGGCCAGGAGCAGGTGGATTCCCAGCGACCGGCCGACCCGCCCGATCTGGACGAACATCTCGATGAAGTCCGGCTTGGCTGACAGCAGCTCGCTGAACTCGTCACAGACGACGAACAGGCTGGGTAGCGGCGCGAGCGGGGCACCGGCCAGGCGGGCCCGTTCGTAGTCGCGCTGCGAGACGTAGTTGCCGGCCTTGCGTAGCAGCTCCTGGCGGCGCACCAGCTCGCCGTTGATCGCGTCGGTCATGCGGTCGACCAGGGGCAGCTCGTCGGCGAGGTTGGTGATGACCGCGCTGGTGTGCGGGAGCAGGTCCAACCTGGTGAAGGTCGCGCCGCCCTTGAAGTCGACCAGCACGAAGTTGAGGATCTCGGGTGGATGCGTGATGGCGAGCGCCAGCACCAGGGTGCGCAGCAGCTCCGACTTGCCGGACCCGGTCGCGCCGATCAGCAGACCGTGCGGGCCCATGCCGTCCTGTGCCGACTCCTTCAGGTCGAGCTCCAGGCGCTCGCCGTCGCGTCCGATCCCGATCGGGACCCGCAGGCGGTCACGGGTCGGGCGGGGTGCCCACGTAAGGTCCGGGTCCAGCGTCGCCGGATCCGGGATGTTGAGCAGCTCGGCCAGGCCGTGTTCGGCGTTCATCGCCCGGTCGCCCCGGGACGCCGTCGCCAGCCGCATCGGGCTAAGCTGCTGGGCGAGCGCTTCGGCCGCGAGCCGCCCGAACTCGTCGGCGTGGCCCAGCGGCCGCACACCGTCGAACGTGCGCCCGGTCAGGGTGCCGTCGGTGTCGACCCGCAGCACCAGCGTGGCGCGTTCGATGTTGCGGGGCGGCGGGTTCGACATGTCGATGACGGTGACACCCTCGACCCCGGCCTCGGCGGCGAGATGATCAGCGCCGGCGATGTCGCCCTCGTCCACGATGACGAGTATGTGCGCGCCGTCGTAGGAGGCATCCGCCCCGCCGGGGTCGAACCGCGGGCGGTTGGCGAGCAGGTCGTCGAGCATGGCCTCCAGCCCGACCAGCGCCGGTGCGACCAACCGCAGCGGGCCGAGTGCGTCGACAGCGGTCGGATGTTGGCTGTGCGGCAGCCACTTGGTCCATTCCCAATGCGGCCGCGTGCCGTTGTCCAGGCAGATCGCGATCAGCAGGGTGTCGGGGGAGTGGAAGGTGGCGGCCTGGGCGATGAGTGCGCGAATCATCGACCTGGCACGGGCCCGGTCGCCCTCGATGTAGACCCGGCCGAATCCGTTGAGCGCCAGCACGACCGGCAGGTCCGGCAGCTCGCTGTAGGTCTTCAGGAACCGTCGCAGGGCGGCCGCGGCGACCGGTTCGGCCTTCTCCGGTGGCGTGGCCGGGCCGGCCACGAGCCGCGTGGCCAGTTCGCGTGGGCCGAGCCCGATGCGTACCAGGCCGTGATCGAGGTCGGTGGCACGGCGCTCCCACAGCCGGGCGCTGTCGACCAAGGCCCACAGGCTCGGGGGCGCCGGATGCCGGTAGTACTCGGCGGCCCGTTGCTCCCGGGCGGTGCGGCGGACGGTCTGCCGGCAGGTGTCCAGATCCCAGAGGTACTCGCGCCGGAGCCGGTGCATCTCCTGCTTGGTCGCGCCGCTGCCGTGCAGCGAGAACTGCATGAGCAGCATGCCGATCGCCGAGATGCCGAAGAGACCGCCGGTGAGATATGCCCACGGACCGCTGGAGCCGCGCTGCCCGGCGAAGATGAGCGCGATGGCCAGGGACCCGGCCAGCATCGGCAGCAGCATGAGCAGGTGGGTCCACCCGCGACCGCCCGGCGCGGGAATCTCGGGTGCCGCCTCCAACACGATTTCGCCGCTCGGGTACGGCGGTGCCGGCCGACGGGCCGGTCGCCTCCGGATCACTGTGGACAATAGACTGCCTCCACTTTCGCCTGTGGACGATCTATCATGCATCACCATGGCTGAGGCGACGAGAACGGCGCTGACGCGCATCGTATTGTTGAGTCCGAAGCGACGTGTAGACCTCGCACTCCCGGAATACCTGCCGCTGGTCACCCTGCAACCGATGCTGCTGCGCCATGCGGGCGCTGAGTTGGCCGACGAGGGTATCGCCCATCACGGCTGGGTGCTGCGCCGCCTGGACGGCACAATGCTCGATGCCGAGCGGTCGCTGGCGATGCAACAGGTGCGAGACGGCGAGACGCTGGTGCTCGCACCACAGGACCAGCAGTGGCCGGAGCCGGATTTCGACGACCTGGCCGATGCCGCGGCCAACGAGGCTCGCAATCTGGGCGTCACCTGGCAAGGCGAGCACACCCGCCGGGCCGGCGCGGTGCTCACCGCGGCGACGCTCGTGACGGCGCTGATGATCGTGCTGCGCGCGGGTCCGGCGTGGGCCGCCGTGGGTGCCGTGCTCGCAGGCGCGGCCGTCCTGCTGGTCGGGGCCGGCGCCCTGCTCACCCGGTTCGACCGTAACGATCGGGTCATCTCGGTGCTCTCCGGCCTGGCGTACATATATGTAGCGCCGGGTGTCGCGTTGCTCGCGACCGGTGAGGGCCGGTTCGGCCCGGCGCAGCTCCTCGCCGGCGCCACCGGGCTGGTCGCCCTGGCGGTGCTGAGCATGATCGGTATCGGTGGACGCCAGCAGCTTCACGTGGCGGTCCTCTGCGCCGGCCTCCTCGCGGCGCTCGGCGCCGCACTCGCCATGACGCTGACCCCGGCCGCAGCGGCCGCGATCGTCGCCACGGTGGCGCTGCTCGTCTCGCCCTGGTTGCCGCGGATCGCCGCGCACCAGGCTGGCTTGGCGACGCCGACGACATCCATGCCGTCGCCGGAGACGCCGGACGACGACCCGCTGCCCCCACCCGCCGCGATCGCCCTGATGGTACGTCGCAGCGACGGGCTCATCACCGGTCTGCTGTACGGGATCGGTGCCACGCTGACGGGCTGCGTCACGGTGCTGGCCAGCCGGGTGGACCTTGCCGCGCGGTTGCTCGCCGTGGCCATCGTCGTCGTCTGCGCCCTGCGGGCCCGCTCGTTCGCGGCGGTGCGTCACCGGGTCCCGCTGCTCGCCGCCGCCTCCGCCGGCACGGCGGCCATGCTCCTCGTGGTGTGGGAGTCGATCGACGCCGCGACGCGCGGCCGTACGGTCTTCGTGGCTGCGGGCGGTCTGCTGCTGCTCGCCTGCGGTGCGTACGCCGCTGGTCGCACCTATGCGCTGCGGAAGCCGTCCCCGCAGCTCAGCCGGATCGGTGACGTCAGCGAACTCATTCTGATCGCGACCAGCGCCGTGCTGGCCGCGGCGGTCAGCGGCCTCTTCGGGTATGTGCGCGGGATCGGTGGTTGACATGCTGGCCGGGGGACAACCGTGCTGACGCGCAAGGATCTGGTCCACGCGCGGCAGTTCCTGCGCAGGCGCTTGCACACCGCGATCGTGGCGTTACGGCCCGATCCATTGGACTGGTCCGGAAACCGGCTGCCCGGTGGCACCCTCGTCGCGGTGATGCTGCTGGTCATCAGCATCGCCGCGGTCGGCATCTACGGCTTCGTCAGGCCGGCCGGGGCCAAGGGCTGGACAAGCTGCGACCGTATCATTTTGGAGAAGGAGACGGGCGCGCCGTACGTCTGCGACGGTCGTCTGCTATATCCGGTCACGAACTTCTCCTCGGCGGCTCTCCTGCGCGGCCTTTCGCCGGGGCCGGTCCGGGTGAGCCGGTCGTCGTTGACCTGGCCGCGCGGCCCGTTGGTGGGGGTGCCGGAGGCTCCCAACTCGGTGCCGGCGGCGGGACAACTGTTTACCGGCCCGTGGTGGTTCTGCGTGCGTCCCGCGTCGAAGGGGGGCCCGGTCCGGTCGGTCGTGATCGTCGGCGTGCGAGGTGACGCCGGAGTGGACGCCACCGGGGAGGCGATCGCCGTGACCAACGTGGACGGTGGTGAGCTGCACATCGTGCTCCACGGGCTGCGCCACCCGGTCCGCGACCCGGACGCGGTGCTC
Source organism: Dactylosporangium roseum (assembly GCF_025264685.1). Classification (GTDB taxonomy): domain Bacteria; phylum Actinomycetota; class Actinomycetes; order Mycobacteriales; family Micromonosporaceae; genus Dactylosporangium; species Dactylosporangium roseum. The sequence continues at coordinate 5,569,088 of NZ_CP073721.1, read as the reverse complement.
CAGGCACTCGGGATCGCGCGGCCAGACGTGGTTCCGGTCAGCCCGGCGTGGCTGGCCACGGTCCCGCTCGGCATCCCACTGGGTAAGATCGTCATCGCCGGACGGGGCGGGCCCGTCGCCGGTCGACCCAGCGCGAAGGTCGGCCAGATTCTCGTGGCCGGCGAGGGCGCGGGCAAGCAGCGCTACGTCGCCAGGCCGGAGGGTCTGCAGCCGGTCACCGCGTTGCAGGAGGCGCTGATCAGGGCGACCAGCTCGGACACCACGCCACCGATCTCGCTCGACCAGGTGCAGTTGGCGGGCGAGGCGAAGCTGCCACCGCTGGCGGAACAGGTCATCGGCGACGGTGCGGTGCCGAGCGTGGTGTCGAGGGCGCGTAGCCGCGGCTCGATCTGCCAGGTCACCGCCGGGGTCAACGACGCGCCGGGCATCCGAGTGGCGGTTCCCGTACCGCACGGGACGCCGGTCGAGCGGACTCCGGTGTCGCCCGGCGGCACGCTGCTGGCCGATGAGGTCGTCGTCGCGCCGGGGATCGGCGCGCTGGTGGCGGCCGTGCCCAGTCCGGATGCTGAGACGGGGCCGGTCTTCCTCGTGACGGAGACCGGGCGCCGCCATGCGATCGACTCGGCCGAGGCGCTCGGTCGGCTGGGATTGTCGGGCGTCGCTGCGGTACGGCTACCCAGCACACTGGTGGAGCGGTTGGTCCAAGGGCCGGGATTGCACGTACTCGCACTGGCGACGCCGACACCGTAGCCGCTACGATCGGCGCGTCCACGGGTCTCCGGGCTCGTGCGTGCGTTCCTCCGGGCTCGTCCACGGCATTATGGGGGGTTCAATGAGCGAAGACGTGATTCCCGACGAGCAGATGCCGCTGTCCGTCTCCGCACTGAAGGACACCCTGCACACCGAGACGCTGGAAACCGTCGGCCAAGCGGTGGAGCAACTGGCAGGTTGGCTGGTCGGCGGGCGTAGCCCACTCGGCGGCGTCGGCGGGGAGTCCGAGACATTCGAGAACGACGTGGTTCAGGGTGTGGCGAAAGCCGTGGTGGCTGCCGCCGACGGCTGGCCCGACACGGCCGTTCGCGAAGGCAACTGGATGCGACAGTTGACGCGAGTCCATGCCCAGGCGGCCGAGCGCCACGCGTTGGACACCCGGTTCAGCCTCTCCGCACTCGGCAATTCCGCCGGGGTCAGCGCCGACACCTACGACGCGGCGGACCGCGCCGGACACCAGTCGTTCGACCCGGTCGCGGCCGGCCTTGACAGCTTGAGCGCCAAAGCGAGCCGGTGATGGCGTCGTCCTCGCACGACTATTTCACCTTCAAGCCGGGCAAGACCAAGCGGGGAGAGGACGTCGGCACGGCGTCGAGCACGGCGTGGGAGGCTTTCGGGACGTTCTTCGTCGTGTATGGGGTGATCCGCAGCGAACGCAGCGGGCCGCCGGCCCAGATCGCCGCCGCCTTCGCGTTGCTGCGCGGCAAACTGGAGCGGGTGACGGACCAGTTGCACGACCGGGCCCACTCGCTCAACGAGGTCTGGCGGCGCGGCCCCGCCTCGGTGCGGTTCCACTGGTATGTCGGGGCCACGGTGTTCGCGATCGACAAGTGGGTCGACAGCATCGAGACCAAGGTGGACTGGCTCGGTCGGATCGCCGAGGACATCGAGGACGCCCGCCAGGCGGCGCACGACCTGCTTGTCGCGTTCAAGAACGAGTACTTCGCAAGCATCCCGGCCGGTGCCGCGGCATACGGTTTCCCGCCCGACCTCGGGAAGATGAAAGCGGACGGCAAGGACGATCTCGCGGCCAAGGTCGCGGCGATCTACGAGCGGCTGCACAAGAAGTACTTCAAGCTGATCGTCAAGGTCGGCGCGAAGCTGTCGCGGCGGTTCGTCACCGCCGGCGTCGGGATGCAGAACGGCCATGAGGTGCCCGTGACCCATCCGGGCCCCGACATCGCCAAACCGTGGGTGAACTACTCCGCGCGGTCCCTGACGGCACGCCCGATCGGGCCGGCTCCCGTGGCACCCGCGCCGATCGAGCTCGCTCCGCTGTCGGTGCGTCCCGCCGAGGTGCTGACGCCGATGCGGGTCGACCGGACCGGCAGCCCCGCGCTGCGCGGACTGCCCGCATCCGGGCAGGAGGCCACGCCGCAGATCGTGTCGAGGTCGAACCAGCCACTGGTCCTGCAAGGCCTGCAGGCGCTGCGCGCGACGCAGCCGGTGTCGCCGCTGCCCCGCGGTGCGCTGGCGCTGCCACTCCTCGTGCCTCGAGGGCTGGGCACGGCGCGGACCTCCGCGGTCGTGCCACGGCTCCGGGGCGACGCGGCGCGCGGTGTGCTGACCGGGCGCTTCCAGGTGGAGGCCGGTCCGCAGGCGTCCACAGGGGACATACCGGTGCTGTCGGGGAAGGGCCAGGCGCCGACCGATCTGCCCGGCGTCGAGGTCGCCGAACCGCTCGGCGGCCGCGGTCCGGCGGTCGGCGGAGTATCGTCCATGGAGACGGCGGCGGCCACGGGTTTGCATCATGCACTGTCGGTGCGGTCGGAGACACAACGGGTCGTCGCGGCACATGCGGATCGAATAGAGCACGTGACGCTCGGCAAGCGCCATGCCGACGCGACCGCACGACCGGCGGTCGCACCGTCCACGGTGGACCTGCAGCGCGCCGGCACCGCTCACGACAAGGCCAGTGTCGCCATGGCCGGGCATGCGGAACCGGCAGGCGGTGGCACAGCACCGCAGCGTGCACAGTGAGTACAGTATCCGGATCCAAGGATGGAGGAGGTGCACGATGGCAACGAATGCGGGAACTTCGGTCGCGGCCGACAAGACGCTCATGGAGGAGAAGGCCGTCGAGGCCAAGAAGACCCACGACGACCTTGAGGCGTTGCTCAACGAGCTCATGGGCTATCTGAGCGGGACCGTCAGGGCCGCCTGGGAGGGCGTGGGCGGCGACTCGTTCGGGGACGAGCTGGTCCGATACACGAGCAGCAAGAACATGCTGCTCGGCGCGCTGGCCGATCTCACGGTTGCGCTGAACGGCGTCACCAACCACCTGCACGACACCGAAGCCAAGATCCAGAACGCGATGCACTCGATGTCCGCCGGCGGCGGAATCTACGCCGGTTTGCAGGCCTGAGAGTCGAGCAGGGGGAATCTGATATGGCGAGCACCAGACTGTTCATGGACTTCGACATCGTCGCGCAGGGCAGTGCCAGGTTCAACAGCGACATGCAACACATGCAGGCGAAGCTCAACAAGCTCGAGGCCAGCCTGCGTGAGCTGGAGGGCCGCAACTGGGACGGCGCGTCCAAGGCCGCGTACGACGATGCCTACCGGCGCTGGCACCTCGCGGCCAACGACCTGGTGAAGCTGGGTATGGAGTTCTCCGGCACGATCAAGCACTGCAACGGATTGATGCAGCAGTGTGAGGCCGACAACGTGGCCAGCATCGGCAAGGCGAGCCGGTACTCCTGACCGGCATCGCGTCGGCGGCTCCTCATACGGTCCGGTCGCGGTGACGGCGGCGGAATGCCAGCGTCACCGCTGACCCGATGGCGAGCAGTGCGGCCACCAGCAACAGGGTGGCCGCCCACACCATCGATCGCCGCCACGGGGACGGCCAGCCCGGCTGCACGGGTGCCTGCGGCAGGCCCGCCGGTGCCGGCGTCCACGTCGGCACCACGCCCGCACCGGCGGTGTCTTCGCTAAGCGCGCGGTACGGGTTGACCGACCCGTAGCCGTAGGCGGTGTTGTGTGGGCCGCCCACCGTTCCGTCCGCGGTGGCGAAGAGCCGCTGCGTCACTTGAGCGGCGGACCAACCCGGGTGCGCGGCCCGCAGCAACGCGGCCGTCCCGCTGACGAGGGCGGCGGCTGCCGCGGTCGTGCTCGCCGTCGTGTGACCACCCACCCGGGCGGCGGCGACGAGGTTCTGGCCGGGCGCGACGAGATCGACGTGCGATCCGGTCGCGGACGTCGGCACCACCACGCCGGTCGAGGCGAGTGCGCCGACGCCGATCACGCCCTCGTACGCGGCCGGAAAGGTCGGGCCGGTCACGCCGTCTCCCGCCGCGGCGACCAGCACGATGTTGCGCTTGACGGCGTCGGCGACGGCCCCGCGCAGGGCCGGTGAATCCGTCGTGACGGCATACGAGAGGTGGATGACGTTGGCCTGCAGCTTGACAGCCGCGCTCACCGCTGCGGCGAGCCGTTCGGGCGACAGTGGCTGCTGCGCCGAAGGACCGTTGTCGGCGACCCGGACCGGCACGATCGTCGCGGCCGGTGCCACCCCGACCAGCCCGACGCCGTCCGCGGGCCGGGCGGCGACCAGGCTGCTGATCGCCGTGCCGTGCCCCTGGCCATCACAGTCGATCGTGCCGCCGGCCTTGCCGGTGGTCACGTCCCAGCCTTGGTCGACCGCTGCCGCGAGCTGCGGATGACCTGGATCGACGCCGGTGTCGACCACGGCGACCCGCACCCCGGCACCGGTCTGCAGCGCGTGCACCCGGCGCAGCCCAAGCCAGCGCTGCGCCCAGTCCTCGGCCGCGATCCGCGGTGCGGCGGCCGGCGGGGCATAGGATCCGCAGGGGTTGGCCGCGGCTGGTGTCGCGAATGCCGGCACGGACGCCGCGACAACCGCGGCGACGACCGTCCACTGTCGAGCGGCGACTGTCCATTGCCGATTCACACGAACCTCCCTGGCGCCGCGGCGAGTGTATCGTCACGTCCGTCGTCAGGCGCGAAACCTGGTGTCAAGACGGTCGATTCGCTAAGGTGCGGATCATGTCCGAGGACGAGCAACGCTTGGCGTCGATGCGTGCACAGGCCCGCGACCTTACCGGGCAGTTGCAGCGCATGACCGGCGCACTCGCCGATCTCCAGCAGCGGATCGCCGACATCACGGTGACCGCGGTGTCACGTGACGGCCACGTCCGCGTGACCGTCGGACACGACGGCCAGCCCCGTGACCTATGGCTCGACTCACGTATCTACCACTCAGCCGACTCGGCCAAGCTCGCGCGGACGATCCTCGACACCATGGCGGTCGCGGCGAAGGAGTCGCGCGAGCAGGTCAAGGAGGCGTGCAAGCCATACGTCGGCGGTGACGATCTCGACCAGTACGCGTCGGGTGACTTTGCGCAGGCGATGGAGCGGTTCCGGCAACGGTTGCCACTGCGGGAGGAGTGAGTCTCTTGACCGAGGTAGACATCGCGCCGGGCGCCCAGGCGGCCGCCGAGCAGCTACGCACCCAGACTGCGGCGCACGGCGACGCCATCGTCCGGCAGTTGGCGAACATCGCCGGGTGCCCGGTGATCGTCGGTGACGAGGAGGTGGGCCGCATGGTCGCCGAGGGGATCGAAGCAGCCCGGCCGCTGGCCGACGTGACGGGAAAGTTTGCCAACGCGGTTGAGCAGGACGGCACCATCGGGGAGATCTCGGTCGGCAGGCTGCTCGAGTCCGACCGGCGTTCCTCCTTTACGCTGCGTACCTGAGTCGGGCCCATGGGTATCCAGCGGCCCGACCTCGGCTTCTGGGACTGGGTCTGGGACGCGGTGACGCTCGTCGCAGGCGGCTCGACCTGGCCAAAAACCGACGAGGACTCCATCCGGGCGTACGGGGAGGAGTTTGTCCGACTCGTCGAGGTGCTGATGGCTGCCCAGGGCGCTTTCCGACCCACCGTCGCCGAGCTGCAGGAGCTGTGGCGAGGGGTGTCGGGTGCCGAGTTTCAGCGCCACTGGGACTACAAGCTCAACACGGTCCTGCCGAAGCTGATCGAAGGATCGAAGCAGGTTTCCACCGGTGCGAACGAGGCCGCGCTGGCGATCGAGCACGAGAAGTACCAGATCCTGATCTCCGTCCTGATCTGCTGTGCGGAGCTGGCGGTCATCCTGATCTCGTCGTTCTTCACCGGTGGGCTGTCCTGGTCAGCCGCGCCCGGCGTCATCGCGGCGGCACGGGCCGTCGTCCTGCAGGCGTACCGGTTGCTGCTCGGGCAACTGGAGCGCGGGGTGCTGCGTGCGCTGGCACGCGAGGCGCTCTTCGAGGGCCTGCAGGAGTTCGCCACCGATCTCACCGCGCAGTCGCTGCAGATCGCGGAAGGCAACCGGACCGGGCTCGACGGGAACAGCCTGGCGACATCGATGAAATGGGGTGCGTTCGGCGGCCTGGTCGGTCAGGGGCTCGGCGTCGGGCTCGGCGGTGCACGCAACCTGGCGGACGGCGTCGAAAACGCGGTGGGCCGGCGGGTCGCCGGCGGCGCGGTGGACGGCGTCCACGGCCAGGCCACCGACGCGCTGACGAATTTCGTCGCCAACGGTGTCGAGAACGGCGAATGGGACGCGGTCCCCGACGATCTGGGTGGGGCCGCCGGCCGGTTCGCCCTCGGCGTCGGCGCCGAGGCGGTCCGTGAGCGGATCAGCGATGTCGGCCATACCGCCCTCGGTAACCTCCTCGGCGCCGACGCCCCGGTGGCGCCGGCGCCTCTCTCGGCTCCGGCCGCTCCACCCTCGTCGGCGCTCGGCAAAGACACCGGTGGCGCCCGGAACCCGGTCGGGGACGGTGCCGCCGCTGGCGGTGGCCGCCCGTCCGCCGGTGACGGCGTGAACGGCGGTACCCGAACATCCACTGCGGACAATCCGGTGGGCCGGCCTTCCGATCAGGGTGTCGACCGGCAACCACATCCGAACGTGGACTCCCCGACGCGGACCGCAGCGGAACCACCGGATGACGCCCGGCAAGCCGACCGGACGGTGCCCGACGCGCCGACCGTCGATGCGCGGCCCGGTAACCCGACCCCGCCCGACCTGACCGGCGTGCCGCTGGCGAACCCGAACGGGTTGCCGGGCGCCGGAGACTCGGCGGCGTCGGGTACGGCGGCCGACCCCGCCCTGGGCGCCGGGCCGCACCCGTCCGTCGTGGGGCCGATCGGCGCTGAGCCTGGCGCGGCGTCCGGCCCTCCGGCGGTGTCGGTGACCGGTCCGGAGACGTCGCTGTCCGGTCCGCCGAGCGTGCCGGCGCCCGAGTTGGTGCCGGGCGGATCGGCGCTGGTGGAGTTCTCGGGTAGACCGTCCGACTACCCGGCGGTGCCGGTGACGGGGCCGGTGGGGGTGCCCGTAGACGCCACGACGTCGATCGATCAGCATGCGGCACCGGCATCCGCGGTGTCCACGCCGGCCGGGCCGCACACCACCGTGATCGGGGCTGTGCCGGTACAGTCCGTCACGGTGTCCGGGGGTGGCGGTGGACCGGTTACCCCGCCCCGGTCCGCCGGCCGAGGAGGCGACCCCCCGCAGGGGACCGTACCGCGCGGGGGAGGGGCGTCGTCGGGCGCCGGCGATCCTGGCGACCCGGCTGGTCCGGACGGCCCTGCCAACGGCGAGGCCGGAGGCCCGGCCGGCCCCGGTGTGGATCCGGAGGTGCAACGGGCCCACGAGATCGTCGCCGCCGTGCTCGGCACCGCCGTCACATTCGAGCGCGTATCGTCCGGCGTCGAGCATCATGGGACGGTCGATCGCGCGCTCGCCGCCAAGGCCCTCGGTAGACTCCGGAATTACGTGCTTCCGCGGGTCCGCGACCTGGCTGACCTGGCGCTCCAGCCGGCGGTCGACATCGATGCGCTCCGGCGTGGGTCCGACTGGGTGGAGCGGGCGCTGGGCGAGGTGTATTACCGCCAGGGTGATGTGCTGCGTGATCAGTTCATGGAGCACCGGCGCGCGGCCAGCCGGATCGGCCTCACGCACACCAATGTCGGTGCGGTCGGCGCGGCGCTGACCCTGCTCGCGGAGCCTGACGCGCCGCGCGTCCCCCTGGCGGATCGGGTCGAGGCGGGCCGGATCGCGCTCGGCCGGGAACGCACGGCGCTGCTGACCGCCGCCACCACCACGTCCGCGACGGTGGACGACTGGCACCGGACGCTGACCGCGGTCGGCGCGGCGGAGCAGAGTCTGCACAACCTGCTCCACACGGTGCAACCGGCACTGGAGGTCCTCGCCGCGGCGAACGCGTCCCTGGCGGTCGCCGACGAACGGCTTCGCGCCGCGGTCGTGACCTTCGACCGGGCCGGACAGTACGGTGTCGTGGACGCGGCGTCGAGACGCGCCGAGGTGGAGACCCGGTTGGCGGTCCTGCGAGACGCCGTGCGGCTCGGGTTGGACGCGCGCAGGATCGAGCTGACCACGGTCGGCCAGGCCCCTGACGCGTCGGGCCTGGCCGCGCTGGACCACCTGCGCCGCAAGCTCGACGCCGGCGTCAGCATCGTGGACAGGACCGTGCGAGCGGCCGACAAGGCACTCCGGGCCCTGGAACAGGCGGCCACCAGTGTCACGGCGGCCGCCTCCCTCCCGAGCGGCGCGGGAGCCGCCGCCGGTCCGGCTGTCGAACTGGCGGGAGCCGTCGTCGCGCAGCGCCACCGGCTCAGCGACGGGGTAGCCGGCCTCCTGGCCAGCCTGCCGGCCGAACTGGCGGGTGGTTCGGACGGAGCGCACCAGCACGCGGTAGAGACACTGGATCGGGCGCTGGCCTCCTTCGAGAGGGTGCGGACGAACCTCGCCGGAGCTGTCGCCGTCGCCCAAGGCGAGGTGTTCCGCCAGGAAGACCTCCCGCGGGTGCTCAACGCGGCCATCGCGCAGGTGCGGTTCGCCAATACCACGGTCTCCCGCCAGGGACCCTCGACGGTACGGTTCACGTTCAAACAGCGGGTGAACGTTCTGGGCCGGTCCAACGCCGAGCGGCACGAGACCCACCAGGTCGAGATCCGGGTCGCGCAACTGCCGGCCGGCACCGACCTGCGGCTGCGGATGCCGACGCGCGCGGAGCTCAGAAACCCGGAGGCCGTCCCCGCCGCTGTCCTGGAGATCTCGCCCAGGCTCACCACCGACGAGACCAGCCTGGCCCGCCTCCTGGCGGACTCCCTGATCAAGGCCGGGGACCAACTGCATCCACAGACGAGGGCGGCTCGCCGCGCCGAACTGCTCACCGCCGACCGGACGCCGGGCCGGTCCACCCCGTTCAGCCGAGGGGACTCGGTGCGGTGGCAGCGGTTGGTCGGGCTCGTCAGCCGACCGTCGATCGGGCAGCGCAATCCGCCCGGCCCGGCGGCGGTCAGTGCCGCGGTGGTACGCCAGCTCGAGGCAATGGGACTACTGAGCGACCAGGCACACATGGCACGGCGCCGCACGGCGTTGCGGGGCCGGCTTCGTCCGGACGAGTCACACCGGGTGATCGCACTGCGGATGCTGGACACGCGGGCCGATGCCGACCCGGACAAGGTGCTCGCCGCCGTCGGCACCGCGCTGGATGCCGCCGGGCGCGCGTCGGTGGACGATCCCGGTGCGACGGTCCTGGGCGCCACGCTGACCGGCACCGATCTGACCGGTGCCGAGCCGACCGGTACGGCGACGGTACGACTGCGGCCCGAACCGCGCGGTCCCGAGGAGATCCGGCAGTTGCCCGTGATCCTGGAGGCCGGCACGCCGGGCGTGGCGGTCCGGCTCGTGCACGAGGGGGGAGCGTGGCGGCTGCGCGTGCGTAGGGACGCCAGTGACGCCGCCATCGTGCTCGAGACCGCCGGTGCGCTGGCCGAGCTGGCCGCGCGAACGAGCGGTCTGCCGGAAGCGGAGGTCCTGGCCGCGAAGGTCGAACGGCATCTCGTCGGGATCACCGCACTGCGGTCATTGGCCACGCCGGTGGAACGCGTCGCCGTCGACCATCTCGTCGCGGACCTGGAGCATCGGCTGCGCCGGCTCGGCGCGCCGGCGCAGCAGGAGGTCGAGAAGGTCGCCGAGGCGGCGGCGGCGTTCCGGATGGGCGACAAGCGGGCGCGCGGCCCCCTCGGACGGACCGCGGCCGCCGGCCGCGCCGCCAAGCGGGGCCTGGTCGGTCCGCGCGACTCGGCGAACACCAGCTTGCTGTTCCACCTGCTCCGTCGCGGGTCCAGCGCGGTCGGTGCCACGCTGTACGCCGCGGACACGAACCCGCCGGCCGGGCGGTCTCCGTCGCAGACACTGATGACGGCACTGCGCAGCGCGCTGCGGGATCCGGTCCAGGGTGCGTCGGACAAGAAGGCGGCGGCGGTCGCCGCCGGCGCAGCGAAGCCGGCGCGGCTGGCCAAGCCCGGTACGACCGCGCGAGTGAAGCTGACTGCCCCGCCCGGCGACGCGAGCATCGCCGAGAACCTGGCCAAGCGGGTGATCGGCGCTGAGACGGGTGCCTTTGCGAGCCTGATCCCGCTCGCCTTCAAATCGCCCGACGACTACGCGTACGGCCAGTTCGCGAAGGCCCTCCTCGCCGTGGAGGTCGTCATCGGCGAGACCGCCACCTCGGCGCTCGGTCAGGCCGGCGTCGACTACCGCCAGGACCCGGCCGAACGCACGGCGGACAACAGGGCGAAACACGAGGCGTCGCTGTCGCCGGACAAGCTGCGCAACGACGCGGCCAAGAGCGCCGGCATCGTGGCCGCGGAGCTGCGCGAACGGCTGGCGAGGATGCGGCGTGCCGGGATCCGGCTCGGCGGTCAGGAGCGGATGCAACTGCTCCAGGAGGTCGCGCACGCACGGGCCAGCCTCACGGCCGCGCTCGCCGCCATGAACGTCGAGGTCAACGACAAGGTCTTCGACATGGTACGGCGGCGCGAGCGGCTCAACCCGATCCTGCGGGCCTCCCGCGCCGCGGGCCTCGTCCTGCCGGGCTCGGCTCCCGGCGTGATGAGCTACACGCACGCCGCCCGCGGATACTTCCCCGGCGGTCCCACGTGGATGGACAACGCCCTGCGCGTCGGCAGCCAGCAGACGCTCTCGGGGGTGCAGTCGGTGGCGTTGCAGGCGCTGACCAAGGCTCTCGCCGTGCGGGTCGGCCCCCTCGCGTTGCCCTTCACCGCGGCCAACGTCGTGACCAACGTCGGGTTCGGCGTCGGGTACGGCATGGGCTGGAGCCGGTTGAAGCTGGAGGAGGCCGCCGACCAGCACGCGGTCGAGGCGTGGGACGCGCGGAACGCGGCTCGGGACTCACTCCGGAAACTCGACGCCGTCGAGCGGCTCGCGTACGGCTGGGACCCCGCAGAGACCTCGACGCCGCAGTGGCCACGGCGCGCCAAAATACTCCACAAGCTCTTGAAGGGCGATACCAAGAAGGCCTACGCCCGGATCCAGGACGACAAGGCAGCCGGACGACCCAAGCCGGTCCACTGGTGGTCACAGCTAGTGTTCAAGCACGGCTCCGGCACCGTCGGCCGGCTGGCCGGCGTCGGGTTGGCCGGGGGACTGCTCGGCTCCCCGGCCCTGGCCTTCGCGATGGTCCTCGGTTCGCTCAAACTCGCGGCGTCGATGGCGATGGAGACCCCGATGCGGGTCTGGACCCCGGCCTTCAAACGGGTCAAGGAGCTGAACGATCTCCGTATCGACGCCGCCACCAAGACGATGACGATCGTCGAGCTGGCTCGCTACGCGGCCGACCTGGGCGACGACGTCAACGCCCGGACCAGCGAGATCACCGCGGCACCCACGCCATACCCGCGGGCCGCCGGTGACTTCCGGCTGCACCGCCGGACCGGGCAGCTCGGACGCGAGATGCGGGACCTGACGGTCGGCCTCAACCCGCTGAGCCACCCCGCACCAGCACTGCGACCGGGCCCCAACCGTCCCGGCGAGGTACGGCTCACGCTGGCGGACCGGCGGCACCTCAACGTCGTCCACGACCGGCTCCGTGACCTGGCCCGGGCGGCCCTGACGACGCGGGACCGCCCGCTCGCCCTCGATCCGGAACTCATCCGCCGTGACCTGCTCGCCCGCCTGGGCGACCTCGGCCTCCTTCCAGACCCGGCGGACGATGCCGGCGCGCGGGCCGCCACCGAACAGCGGTGGGAAGCCGCCAAGCGGTACCTGCGAACGCGCCACGTGCCCGGCCCGGGCGACCTGGGTGCCGCGTTGCGTGACCTCATCGACCTTCGCGCGAACGGTCCGGATGACCCGTCGCTGACCGAAGGGCTCCGTGCCGCCTGGCGGGCGGCGCTCGACGCCGACGCCGTACGCGGCGGGCTGGCGAAGGCGTTGCAGAAACTCGCGGACGCCGGGACCATCGCGAACACCGGCCGCCGACTGCGGATGGTCGAGCTTGTCGGCAAGGACACGGTGCGCATCACTGTCCGGGGGGTGCCGCCGGTAAGGACGCACATCACGGTCGAGGCGGCGTACCCGGCCCAGGGGGCCGGAGCCGAGCTGCGTCCGGCGTCCGCGCAGGATTCCCGGCACCGGCTGGTGATCGCACCGGACCTGCTGGGCGACCCGGCATGGCTGGCCCAGACCCTGCGGCGGGTGCTGGACGAAGTCCGGACGACCGGCGGCACGGTCGGGTCGGGCATCACGGACATCCCGCGGCCGGATCCACCGTCGGGTCGGTCTGGTCCGCCATCGGGTCCGCCGCCCGCCCCGGGGGCGCCCTCCGGCGCACCGCCTGCTCCGGGCGCAGCGTCGACAGGCCAGCCCGGGGCGACCACAGCAGCCCCCGTCGCGCCGGTCTCCGCGGTGATCGCCGGTCTCCGCGGGGACCCGGTGATCGCCACCCCGGGCGCTGTTACCGCCGGGGTGCCGTCCGGTGCCGCACCGTCCGGCGCGGGCGGCGGGCAGGGACAGCCTCCGGCTGGTGGCGGTGGAGCCGGGGCGCAGCCGGGGTCGCCCGACGACCCGGGTCGGCCGGACGGGTTCGTGCCCAGACAGGTGGCGAACACGCCGGAGCAGGCCGCTCTGGTGGCCGCGGCCGTGCGCGCTGCCCTGAAGGTGGCCAGATCGCGCATCAGGCAGGTGCTCGACCCGAAGCACACCCGGGTCGACTCCCTGTTCGTGTCGGTCGCCAACAAGAATCCGGGACCCGTGCGCACGGACGGGACGGTCGTGTTCACTCCGCGTCACGGCAGGCCGGTCGCCGTCACCGTGCGCATCGATCCGCGACTGTCCGGGGAGACGGTGCGGACCGAGGTGCCGGCCGACGGTGTCGCGCGGGCCGCCATCCGGGGCAATCCGGAAGCGGTGGTGTCGATCTCGGCGGACCTGACGGCGCCCCGACACGCCGGCCTTCTCTCCGACCACCTGCTGGGTGCGATGGAACACGCGCGGCAGAGCCACCAGCGCGGCGCGGAGGTGGTGCATCGCGCGGCTCCCACCGCCACGCCGAACCGGTGGTCCGGTCTGTCGGCCCGCGACCTGGGCCGGCTGGCCGCGCTCGACGCGGCGATGGCACGCCGAGACACCGACGCCATGGTGCTGCACCTCGGCGACATGGGGCTGCTCACCGATCAGGCGGGCGCACGGGAACGGCTGCCGCTGCTCGCCGATCGGGTCGGCGTGGGGGAGGGCCAGCGGCTGCTGGCCAGGCTGCTGTTCGGCACGCGTTCGGCGCCGGACGCCGCGGCGGTGCTGGACACCCTGTGCCGGGCGCTGGACCGGGCCGTCGACGACTACGCGGAAGGCAAGGTCGACGCGGCCGGGGTGCTCGACCCGGCAGCGCCGGACCCGCACGTGACCGTGTCGGTCAATGGTCGTACGTTGCGGATCCCGTTGGAGGTGGCGCCTCCGGGCAACCGCGACTTCGCCGTACGGCTCGTGGTCGACGACTCGGCCCCGCACCAATACCGGATCCAGTTGCGTCAGGATGCCAGCGACCCGGCGATCGCGGTGGAGACCGCCGGTGTCCTGGCTGAGCTCGGCGACCGGGTGCGGCTGCGGGGCCGGTACGGGCAGTCCGGCGACGAGGTGCGGATCGCCGCGCGCAGTGCGGTGAACGCCCGCCTCGAAGTGCTCAGGGACCTCTACGACGGCAAGTCCTTCAACTGGCGGCAGCGTGTCTTCCTCAGCCCGTCGGTCGGCGAGCGTGCCCTGGTCGTGCAGGAGATCGCGGCCCGAGGTCTGCACGACCTGCGTAACGCCGTCGAGCACCGGTCGTTCTTCGACAAGCTCGAAGGCCGGTCCGGTCGGGCGGGACACCGGCCCGGGGCATCCCCGCCGATGGCCGCACCGCGACCGTCGCCCAGGCTGTGGTGGCCACACGAGTTCCGCCGATGGTTCTCGGGGCTCGGCGGCGCCGCCAACACCATCGGGATCGGCCTGGAGTTCGGCCGGGACCCGACCCTGATCGCCACGAGCGTAGCCGCCGGCCTGCTGGGCAGTGGGGTGGGCCAGGCGTGGGCGGACGCGGTGCTGGGGTCCCGGCTGCCGAGTGCGACGCTGCGGACGGCCGGCGAGTTGGGGCCGAAGGAACCGGACCGGCGCGTCGACCCGCAGGACAACACGCCGCTGAGCGCGAACGTGACCAAGCGGGTGCCGTACGCGGTCGTGTCATCGGGCGTGACCGTCGCTGTGCTCGCTTCCGGTAACGTCGTCAGGGCGGCCGTCGGCGGCGCCATCACCGCAGCGGCCTCGCTGGGTCAGGCATTTCTCGACAAGTTCGCTGATCCCTACGAGAAGAACGCCGTCCAACTGCGCAAGCGACTGGAGGCGCTGGAGCCGGACAGCCGCCGCAACGAGGCCGCCAGGGCGTTGCGGTATCACGCGGAGGCGTTGGCCGAGCGGTTGAGCCAGCCCGACGGCGAGACCAGGGCGGCGCTGGAGGACACGCTGCGGAAGATCCGTGCGTTCCGGGACGCGACCGAGATCGAGGTACAGAGCAAGATCAGCGACATGGAACGCAGCCGTAGGCTGTTCAGCACCATGAGCTGGGTGTGGGACGACACCGCAGGTCTCCGCACCGGGGAGACCTACACCATGGTGCACTTGCCCAGCGGCAACGCCGGTGCGTGGTACAACGAGGCGCGGGTGGGCGGGCAGCAGGCCATCATGCAGGTGCCCTCGGCGCTGCTGGGGATGAGCCCGTTGAACTTTGCGAACCTGCTCGCGGCGGGCGGTCGCGGGGCCCTCTACGGGAAACTGTGGACCGTGCTGAGCGGGCAGCAGGCGCAGGCCAGGGCGGCCCTGGACGCGTGGGACGCGCTGCACCACCTCAAGGAGGCGGAAGGCATCGTGGCGGGCATGCTCGATCCCGGCACCGTCGGGCCGCGGGAGGCCCGCGAGGCCGCCTCCAGCGCGCGGGAACAGAAGCGGCACGACGATGCCATCGACCGGCCCCGGACGGAGTCGCGGATCCACCAGGCCAACAAGCACCTGCTCGGGTTCGTCGGTTCGATCGCCGGCGCCTCGGTCTTCTTCCCGTTCTGGCACCCGGGCCTCGCCGTCGTGTACGTGGCCGGACAGGCCGGCTACACACTGGCGTACGCCATCGGTGAAGGCGTCCAGCGGATCCGGCCGGGGTACTCGGAACGGGCCCACATAGACGGTGAACTGCTCGGGAAGGCCCGCCGGCTGCCGTACACGACAGTCGAACGAGCCCAGGAGATGGCGATGCTGGCCGAGGTCGCGCGCACCGCGCAGGAGGACATCAAGCCGATGCCCGTGCCGGAGCGACGCGGGTTGGCCGCGGCGCACGGGATCACCCAGGCCGATCTGCGCAAGGGGGCCGACGCCGTGGCCGGACTCCGGCACCCGATGCGGTCGCCGGTGTTGCGGCCGGGGGCGAACGACGCCGGCGAACTGGTGCTGTCCAGCGCCGACCACGCCACGGTCGACGGGCTGTTCCACCGCGTCGAGGAGATCGAGCAGGCCACCGCGGGCGGGCGGCGCCCGGTTGGCCTGGTGCCCAGGGTCCTGCTCGGTGAGCTGCGGCTGTATCTCGAACGGCACGGCCTGGTAGCGCTCACCGAGGGCGAGGCTGCGGCGGGCGCCGCGCGGGCGCGCTGGGAGGCCGTGAAGGCCAGCATGACGCGCCGGCACGGGCTGGACCTGGACAGCCTTGACGTGCTGCGGACGCTGCGCCGGCCCGAGGCGACGTGGCCCGACCGTGTCGGGATCCGCGATCGGCTGGTCGTCGGCGCCCCCGACGCGCGTACGCCGGGAACGGCCGATCTCACCGAGGTCAAGGCCTGGCTTGCCGACCGTCGGCGCCGCGACCCGCTCCAGCTACCCCTGCTCACGGCGCTGGACCGGGTGGAGGGTCCGGCGTGGCCGGGCGCCACCACGGTGCGCCTCGGGTCGCCGCCCGGGCTGTTGCGGGTGAGCACGCCGGACGGTGATTTCAGCATCCGGGTGCGGGTGCTGGACCCGGGCGCCGGTGACATCGTCGCGGAGCTGCGGCCGGCGGCCGACACGTTCGGCCGGGCGGTGATCGGCGCCGACACGTACGAGCCGCACCAGTTGTTCGTGGACGCCGCCGTTCTCGGGGATCGGCAGCGGTTCGCACGGGTGCTGGACAACGCCGTGCGGTACCTGGCGGACGCCGCACCGGACCGGCTGAACCGGCTGGCCCTGCCCGATCCCGGGCAGCTCGTCATGTACCGTGCCGACCCGCCCGCCCCGGGGGGCGGTGGCGCGGGCCACGGCGCTCCCGGTGCCCGCTGAGACCGACGCGGATGAGTTGGTGGCTGGCGCTCGCGGCACTGGGCGGGGCACTCGCCGGCCTGGGCCTCGCCGCCGTGCTCTGGCGACGCTCGACCGCCGCCAGGAGGGCTGAGGTCGCCCAGTTGGAGCAGCTCGTGGAGCGCCGAGCCGAGCAGGTCAACTCGCTCAGTCACGAGCTGCGCACGCCGTTGAGCATGATCAAAGGTGCGGTGGACCTGCTCCGGGAGGGCAGGCCCGGGCCGCTGACTCCGGCCCAGGAGCGGTTCCTCCAGGTGGTCGACGACCAGTCCACCCAGGTGATCGCCCTGTGCGAGAGCCTGCTGATCCAGGCGAAGATCGAGGCCGGCCTGTTCGTCCCGCAGTTGGAGCGGGTTGACGTGTCGAGCGTCGCGCGCGACGTCGTCACCGCGATGCGACCGCTCTGCGCACAGCGCCAACAACGGATCAGCCTGGACACGCCCCAGGTGGTGCCGAGAATCCCGGCGGATCCGATGCTGCTGGCCCAGGCGTTGACCAATCTGCTGTCCAACGCGAGCCGGTACACCACGACCGGTGGCAGCGTCCACGTCCGAGTGGTGCTCATCGACACCGGCATCGCCGTCTACGTCACCGACGACGGCGCGGGGATGACCCGGGAGGAGCGCCACCGGCTGTTCCACCCGTTCGCCACCGGACGTCCGCTCGCGGACGGCACGGGGCTCGGACTGGTCATCACGAAAACCATCGTGGAACTGCACGGAGGCGAGCTCATGGTGCACACCGCTTCGGCCCGGGGAACGACGTTCCTGCTCACCCTGCCGAGGAGCCGCAGGTGAGCGGGCCGACCGAGGGCAGGGCCAACCCGCCCGGCCCGATCGCACTCGTCGTCGACGACGAACCGCAGATGACGATCATCATCGAGTTCGCGCTGCAGACCCAGGGCTTCACCGTGCTCACCGCACACGACGGTGCCACCGCGCTGCACCTGCTGCGGTCGCGCCCGATCGACCTGGTCGTGCTCGACGTGCTTATGCCGACGATGGACGGGCTCACCCTGTGCCAGCGCATCCGGGCGCGGTCCGAGGTACCGATCATGCTGCTCACCGCCCTGGCCCAGCATGACGACGTCATCGCCGGGTTGGAGCACGGCGCCGACGACTACGTGACCAAGCCGTTCCACCCCCGCGAGGTGGCGCTGCGGGCGCAGGCGCTCGTGCGGCGCCGGCGCGGCGCCGGCTCCGCGATCCGGGTCGGGCGGCTCACGATCGACACCGCGACCCAGACGGTAGTGCTCGGGCAGCGGCGGCTCGACCTGCCCTACACCGAGTTCAAGTTGCTGGCGCACCTGGCGAACCGGCGGGGCACCCCGCAGTCCTGGCAGGAGCTGCTGCGTGACGTCTGGGGGTCGACCGACCTGATCGGCGGCCGCGACATCGTCAAGTCCACCATCTATCGGCTGCGGGCCCGCCTGACCGAGGCGCCGGGTGGTGCGGGCTACGTCCGCACCCTGCGCGGTGTCGGCTACCTGATGCCCGACCTGTCTCAGGAGCCGGACGACCCGTCCAGGTGACGGGAGTGTCACCAGGGATCACGCCGCTGTTACCGGCCGACGGTTCACACGCCTCTAACCTGACCGCAACATTGAGCATCCCGAGGAGGTCAGCGTCGTGGTTGCAGGACGGTTGCGGGTACGTGCGACACGGGCGGCGGCGATGTTGGCCGCCGCGCTGATGGTGACGGCCGGGTGCGCCCGCGAGAACAGCGGCGGCGGATCGTCGGCGAAGGACGGCGGGGTCGTGCACGTGGTGTGCGGTGCCACCGAGGACTGGTGCGCGGCGACAACCGCCCGGTTCACCAAGACCACCGGCATCAAGGCGGACTTCGTCCGGCTCTCCAGCGGCGAGGCGCTCGCCCGTATCAAGGCGGGCAAGGGCAACGTGGAGTTCGACGTCTGGTACGGCGGCCCGGCCGACGGTTACGCCGCCGCGGCGAAGGACGGCGTGTTGGACACCTACGTCTCGCCGGGCTCGACCATCATCCCTGACCGGTACAAGGACAAGAGTGGCCTCTGGACGGGTGTCTACGTCGGCGCCCTGGGCTTTTGCAGCAACACCACCCTGCTGAAGAAGGACGGGCTGGAGGTGCCCGACTCCTGGGCCGACCTGCTCGACCCGAAACTGTCCAAGGACATCGGCATGGCGCACCCGTCCACGTCCGGCACGGCCTATACCGCGCTGTGGACGCAGGTGGTGCTCGGCGGCAGCGAGGACAAGGGCATGGACTACCTGCGTAAGTTGCATCCGAACATCCTGCAGTACACGAAGTCCGGCTCGGCACCCGCGCAGATGACGGCCCGGGGCGAGGTGGCGGTCGGCATCATCTTCTCCCACGACTGCGTCGCCACGATGGAGCAGGGCTTCCCCGACCTGAAGGTCAGCTTCCCGGCCGAGGGCACCGGGTACGAGATCGGTGGCGTCGCCTTGGTCAAGGGCGCCAAGAACTCGGTGAGCGGCAAGAAGTTCGTCGACTGGTCGCTCACGACGGAGGCGCAGGAGGTCGGGCCGACCGTGAAGTCCTACCAGTTCCCGACCAACCCCAACGCGAAGGTCTCCGACAAGGTCGTGAACCTCAGCGACATCAAGCTCGTGGAGTATGACGCCGTCAAGGCGGGTAGCGCGAAGTCCACACTCACCAAGCGGTTCGACGCCGAGGTCGCGCAGGCACCGAAGTCATGACGACCGTGCTCCACGACCGCGAGCGGTCCGCGCCGCCCACGGCGGTCGCACCGCGGCGGCGCCGACCCGACCTCAGTATCCGGTTGCTGATCGCCGCCAGCGTCGTGCTGGTGGCGGTCGGCAGTGTCCTACCACTCGCCGCGGTCCTGGCGACCGCGTTCGCCCCCGACGCGCTCCCCCGGTACCGGGAGTTCTTCACCTCGTCGGTGGACCTGACGATCCTGCGCAACACGCTCGTCCTGGGCGCGCTGGTCGGCGCCGGCGGTACGGCGCTGGGCTTCCTCTTCGCGTTCGTCCAGACCCGTCTCGCCGTGCCGGGAAAGCGCATCCTGCACGTCATCGCGCTGGTGCCGATCGTCAGCCCGCCGTTCGCCGTGGCGACCGCCACCGTGGTCCTCTACGGCCGGCGCGGGGTCATCAGCAACGGCCTGTTCGGCATCGAGTACGACATCTACGGGCTCGACGGGCTTGTGTTCGTGCTCTCCCTGTCGCTGTTCCCGGTGGCGTACCTGGGCCTGCTCGGCATGATGCGCGGGCTCGATCCGGCGCTGGAAGAGGCGGCGATGAATCTCGGCGCCAGCCGGTGGCGGATCCTGCGTACGGTCATCCTGCCCCTGCTCGCGCCCGGTCTGGTGGCTCCGTTCCTGCTGCTGTTCGTGGAGGCGATCGCCGACCTGGCCAACCCTCTCGTGCTGGGCGGTGACTACACCGTTCTCGCCAGCCGGGCGTACCTCGCGGTCACCGGCGAGTACGACACCACCAGCGCCGCGATCTACTGCGTCATTCTGCTGGTGCCGTCACTGGTGATGTACTTCGCCCAGCGGTACTGGCTGAGCCGCAAGGTGCGGACCACCATCACCGGCCGGCCCTCCGGCAACGTCCACCTCATCCGGGGCTGGGCACGGTGGCCGATCTACGGGGTGACGCTGTTCGCCGCGGCCGTGATCCTGAGCATCTACGGCACCGTGATCATCGGTGCGGTCACCCGCGTGTTCGGCGTCGACAACACGTTTACGTTGGATTACCTCAAGGAGGTCATCGTCGGGGTGGGGCGGGAGGCGGTGCTCGACACCGTCACGTTCGCCGCGATCGCCACGCCTGTCGCTGGCATCTTCGGACTTGTCATCGCCTGGCTGGTGGTGCGGCACCTGCGGGGGATCGCCGCCGGCCTGCTGGACCTTGGTGGGACACTCGGGGTTGCCGTGCCCGGCACCGTCCTGGGCATCGGGTTCGTCCTGGCGTATCGGCCGGACCGGTATTTCGGACCGGTCGAGGTGCTGCCCAGCCTCGTCGGTGGCGGTGCCCTGGCCGGTGGCGCCGTCGCGATCGTCCTCGCATACGTCATCCGCAGTGTGCCGGCCGGTCAGCGCACCGCCGTCGCGGCCCTCACCCAGGTGCACCCGCAGATCGAGCAGGCATCGACCGACCTCGGCGCGGGCCCGTTGCACACGTTCCGGCGGGTGACGCTCCCGCTGATCCGGCCGGCGCTGCTGACCGGCCTGAGCTACAGCTTCGCCCGGAGCATGACCTCGATCTCGACGATCGTCCTGCTGGTCACGCCGGAAACGAAGATCATCACGTCGCAGATCCTCAGCGCGGCCAATACCGGACGCTACGGCGTGGCCTTCGCATACTGCACCGTGCTGACCGCCATCGTGCTCGCCGCTTTCGCGATCATTCGCATCACCGTAGGCGCCGGTGCCTCGCTGCAACGAGTCGCCGCCAACACCGAGAGGCAGAACCGATGACCGCCGCCGCGACCGACCCGACCGTCGCCGCGCTGTCGCGTGACACCGGCACCGGACGGCTACGACTGGAAGCGCTCACCAAACGGTTCCCCAGCCGGACCGGCATGGTCACCGCGGTGGACAGCGTCGACCTCGACGTGGCCCCCGGCGAGTTCATCACGTTGCTGGGCCCGTCCGGCTGCGGCAAGACCACCACCTTGCGCATGGTCGCCGGCTTCGAGGACGCCACCGGCGGGCACATTCGGCTCGACGACAAGGTCATCGACACCGTGCCACCCCAGCGTCGACCGATGGCAATGGTGTTTCAGAGTTACGCGCTCTTCCCGCACCTCAGCGTCGCCGACAACATCGCGTACGGGCTGCGGCTGCGTCACCGTGGCCGCAGCCGGGGCGAGATCGACGCGAGCATGCGGATGGCCCTGACGAGCATGAACCTGGTCGGGCTGGAGGACCGCAGTCCGCACGAGCTCTCCGGTGGTCAGCAGCAGCGAGTCGCCCTGGCGCGCGCGCTGGTGGTCCAGCCGAAGGTGCTGCTGTTCGACGAGCCGCTGTCCAACCTGGACGCGAAGTTGCGTGGCGTGATGCGGGCGGAGATCCGGCGCATCCAGCGCATGTTCGGCATCACCAGCATCTACGTGACGCACGACCAGGACGAGGCTATGAGCATGTCCGACCGGGTCGTGGTGATGAACAAGGGACTGGTCGAGCAGGTGGCCACGCCGGGTGAGCTCTACCTGCGCCCGTCCAGCGTCTTCGTCGCCGACTTCATCGGGCGGGCCAACTTCATCGAGGTGGTTCCCGAGGAAGTCACCAGCACGAGCGCCGTCGTGCAGGTGCTGGGCCAGCGGCTGACCGTGGCGGCCCACCCCCGGGTGACGGCCAACAGTTCAGGCGCGTACCTCATGACACGACCGGAGACGCTCGAACTGCGCCCGGTCACCGACGGCGGCACCGGCACCGGGGCCGTCCTGCGCTCGACGTTTCATGGGCCGTCCATCGACTACGAGGTGGAGACGATCGGCGGCACCATCACGGTCACCGAGCCGGGTCGCGACCCCCGGCACGCGCTGGCCGAGGGTACCAACGTCGAGGTCACCATCGACCCCGACCGCGCGTACCTGCTCACCCGCGACTGAGCCGAGCCGGCCGCCGGTCAGACCGCGTCGAGGTACGCGGCACCGGCGGCCAGCAGGTGGTGCCCGTGGTCGAGGAAGTGTCGCAGTACTTGCTCCGGCGTGGATTCCCTCGCAGCGGCCAGTCGCTGGCACAGCCCCCACAGGTCGGTGGACGGGCCCGCCCACCACCAGAGGTCACGCAGCAGCGGGCCCACCACGACGGTCGCCTGGCCGGCGAAGCCGATGGCGAACCCGCCACCGTCCGCGCCGCTCACCCAGCCGATCGCCGTCTGCAACGGGCGCAGCCGGTGCCCGTGGGCGAAGGCGACACCTTCCGCACCGACGGCCGCCACGGCGATGTCGCCATCGGCCGCGGCGGGCGGGGTGTCGCCGAGCGCCACGGGCGCCAACGCGCCGCGGGCGACCAGCCCGTCGGCCAGGTCGTGGCCGACGGGTCCGAACAGGTCGGCGAGCGTGGCCTCGAACGGGGCGTCCGGCGGCTGATGCGCGAGCGCCCAGACGGCCAGCTCGGCGGGTCCGTGCAAGGGCACGACGCGGCTGCCGATACGCACCTCGAATCCGCCGTCCGGCGCGTCCGCCTCGTCGGGATAGCCGCCCAGGTAATGGCCGACGGGAAACACTCGGGCCGTCATGAGCCGACCACGTCCAGGTACGCGGCGCCGGCGGAGAGCAGACCGGGCAGCGCCTCCAGCAGCCCGTGCAGCACCCTTGCCGGATCGGTCAGGTCCGGATCGTCGCCGCCGGCCGCCTGCGCGTCCTCGGCCAGCCGCCGGCATCCGGCCCACAGGTCGGGCTCGACCTCGGACCAGGCCCAGATGAGGAAGAGCGGCCCGGCGATGGTGGTGACCGGATGGTCGAACAGCCCCAGCGTGTACCCGGCCCGGCCCTCGTCGTGCTCACCCAGCGCGAGCAACAGGGGTGCCAGCCGGTGCCCGACGGCGAACGCCGTCGCGTCCCGCGGGTCGACCAGCACGGCCAGCCCATCGTCGCGCAGCGCCGCCAGGTGCCGCTCGCCGTCGACGACACCGTTGGCTGTCAACGTTTCCATGAGTGCGGCGACGGTCCACCCTTCGGCTGCCGGCCGTTCGGGCGTGCCGTGCAGGTACCCCCACACCGTGAACCGTGCGGCGTCGAGCGGCCAGACCCGGTCACCGCGGCGCACCGGGAAGACGGTACCCGGATCGTCCACGGGACCGCTCGCGCCGCCGAACTGGCCGATCGGCAACACCAGGGCAGCACGGTCCACCGGATCAGCCCGCCACCGGCCGGTACGCGGACTGTGCCTGCGCCAACTCCGCGAGCACGGCGTCGAGCACATCGCGCTCGAAAATCTCGGGCTCCTGGTCGTACCGCGCCAGGCTGCTGGCCGCCCACAGCGCCGAGCGCGGGATCCGGGCGGCTCCGGCCGGCACGAACTTGAGGGCCTCCTCGACCGCGGCCACGGCGATCGTGAGCTGCTCATAGGCGTCGTCCAGCGTCATCGGCGGATCGACCGCCACGTGCGCCTCGTCGAACTCGGCGGGGTCGGCGGGCACCAGGTCGGCGGACCGCTCCGCGATGTCGAGAAACTGGCCGGCGTCGATGATCTGGGACGGTCCCGCTCCACCGAAGGCCGGATACACCGGCTCGGGCTCGTCGCTGGGCCGGAACCGGAACGTTCGCGGTTGTGCGCAGGTCGCACATCGGGCGGTGTAGGTCAGGATCTCCCGACCGGCGGTGAACTCGGTCATGCTCAGGCCGACGCCTCCGCAGGCAGGGCAGTCGGCCAAGGTCAGGAATAGCTGGCACTCCCACGCGGACCGGGCAACGGGCGCCGCCGAGTGGGTATCGGCCTCACCGTCCACGTTGCCCTCCGTCAGCATGCATCGATGTAGGCCGTGTGGCTCGCTAGGAGCAGGTGTAGAGCGTACAGCACGTCGGTCACGGCGGCGTCGGGCTCAGCCAGCCGGAGTTCCGCGTCGTCGGTACCGTCCCGCCCGTCCGGTTCCTCATCCAGATCACCGTCCAGGATCGCCAGATCGCCCTCCGCCGCGGCGAACAGTTCACCGGCGTCCCAGAGACTGCCCGCCGTCGGTGCCCAGCGCCACACCTCGTACGCGAACTCCGGCACGAGCACGACGGGTTCACCGGGCCGGCCCAACGCATACCATCCGGGCATTTCCGGATGCGGGCCCAGCCCGGTCAGCAGTGGGCACAGCCGGTGCGTCCGGGCGAAGCGCTCGGCGTCCGGACCGGTGGTTGCCACCTCGACCAGCACGCCGTCCGCGACGAGCACGGACATCGTGGCGGCGACCCGGTCGGCGTCCGGCCCGGCCGCGGCGCGCATGGCCTCGGCCGTCCATGCCTGCGCCGACACCAGCTTCGGCACGCCGTGCGCCAGCATCCAGGTGGCGGCCGTGTTGTCGTCCGCGAGCACGACCGAGCGGGCGCCGATCCGGACCCGGTGCCGCGACGCGTCCCGGCCCAGATAGTGGCCGATCGGGAGGACCAGCGCCGTCATGCGCGGCATCACCCCGCTGCCGTCGTCGATGCGTACCGTCCCGCGGCAACCGTCAACGGTCCACCGCCGGATCGACGTATGCCCCGGTGCAGGAGAGCAGGTGGTGCAGGTCGCGCAGGACGGCCTCGACCACCCGGACGGGGTCGGACCCCGCCGGCGCGACCAACGACGCGCACGCCTCCCACAGCGTCGGGTAGGCGGGTGCGCACGACCAGATCTCGTAGGTCACCGGCGGGACACTCACGAGCTCGCGGTCGGGCGAACCGATCGCGAACCAGCCTGCCACGCTCCCGCTGGGCCCCAGGCCGAGCAGGAGCGGCATGATGCGGTACGTCCGAGCGAACACCGTCACCGCCGTGTCCCCCCGGGGCGACTCGACCAGCAGTCCCCGCTCGATCAGCCGCTCCCTCGCCGTGGCCAGCCCGTCGGAACCGACCCGTTCGGTGTCCGTGTCGTGCGCCAACAGCCATGCTGTGTACTCCTCACCGGTCAGCACCTCCACCTCGGCGCCCCGGCGCACCTCGTGCACCAGGGCGCCGAGGCGCGTCCAGTGTCCTCGACCGTCCGGGAACGCGCCCAGGTACAGGCCGACCGGAACCAGTGCCGTCACCGAAGGCTCAGCACATGTTCGGCTGGAAGGCACTGGCACTGACCGTACGCCCGTCTGGGACGATGACTGTGACGGTGTAGTAGACGCCGCCAAGCGCGCCCGAGCCGGACCGCTCCGTAATGATCACCGTTTTGGAGAACGAAGTGCCGCTCTCGCTCATGGACTCGCTTATCGAGCCCCGGTGCAGCGTCGCGTTCGAGCCGTACGGCGCGCCGGACAGCGTTGCGTAGACCGTGAACGTGTATCGCCAGGACCACGTCCCGATGTTGCCGCCCCCGGGATCCTGGAATGACTCACACTGCCACGTGGAACTCGTCGAAAGCTGCGCGTTGTCGTAGGAGTCCGGTGGCGCCTGTGCCTTCTTGGCCTCGGGCTGGGGGGCCGCGGTCCCGCTGCTGTTGCCGCTCTGGGTGCCGCCGCCTGCCGTGCGTTTCGCCGTCGGGCCCGTCGCGGCCACCGCGGTCGCGGTCGGTGCCGGAGCGGTGGTCGCGGCGGGTGACGGGGCGGTTGACGGGGCGACGGAGGTCGGAACGGGCACGTTGCCGCCGTCGGCGAGACCGGGTGTGGTGGCCTTCCCCTTGTCGCCGGTGGCACCGGCCAACAGCGCGCCGACGATCGCGAGGGCGAGGATCCCCACGGCGAGCGCGGGTGCCAGGTACTTGCGTGGTGGTACGGCCGTAGCCGCCGGGGACTTGGTGCGTTCCGGCTCGCTGGACCCGCTGGTCGGGGTGTCCCCAGTCGAGGGCTCCGTGGTCGGGGCGTCGGCCGGCGGTGCGGGCGATGCCTCGGACCCGGTCCCGACCAGCAAGGCACCACAGCCAGGATTGAGACAGTACGGCGCGTTATCTTGGTGCTCGGTGTCGCACTGTGGGCAGGAGACCGTCACGGAGTCACTCCGGTCAACTCGTCGGGGCTGGGACACGGACACCTCTGTGACTGTCCACATTGGTTATCGCGGCAACACTGCGCCGTCGGGCACGGCACCGTCGCCGAACCGCTCAGCGATGCGGCCGCGGCCGGTGGCCCCGGCTCGGGCAGCCGGCTGCCGCATCGCAAGCGTTGAGGACTGCCACTGTCGTCGTTGAAACCGCATTCCCCGTAGACGGTGACCACCCCGCGACGATAGCCGATCCCGATGCCCAGCGGTACGCCGCGAGCCGCGATCCGCACTGCGTTCTCATGGTGCGGGATCAGAATTTCCAGGTTCTTCGGCTGCGGTGTCCGGGCGGTCGGGGGGTCTCGGCGAGGTGCCGTTGCGTTGTGGGATCGGTGGACGCGTTGGACCCGTGTCGGGTCCGCGGTCAGATCGCGTGGGCGAGTTCGGCGAACGCCGCGGCGACCCGCAGAGCGGGCGGGGAGTCGACGGCGAGTTCGTAGTGTCGGTGGCGGAGATTCCGCGTGAAGGCGTGGCCGGCGATGATCACCTGCGCTGTCGTGTCCGTTCGTGGGCCGTGCGAACCCTGCTCGCTCCCACACCGAGGCCGCCGCTCTTGAGTGGGCCGGACGTATCACCCCGGCTCGCGTGCCGCGCCTGCTCGCCGTCGACAGGGCTCGCCGACCTTGCGGTCGGGTGGCGCACCGGGCAGATCAAGGTCGGCTCGACCACCCGGTCGGAGCGCACCGCCAAGTGGAACCGTCTGCTTGAGATCGAACGGCGTACGGGGGCCGAGTTCGCGCGCTTCCCCGACGTGCGGCGGGAGGTCAGTTGATGACCGGAAATCGGCCGGCATCTCCGCCGGTTACGGCCTCTGCCCCTCGCACTCACGCTGGTTCTGGGGTCTACGACTGCATCTGACCCGCACCCCGGCTGGCCTGCCGGTCACCTGGGCACTGGCCACCCCGAAACTCGACGAGCGCGAGGCCCTGACCGCGATCCTGGACCACGATCCGCACCTGCTCACCGACCGGCCCGGACTGCTGATCATCCAAGGCCGCGAAGTTCAGCCGTTCGGTCGTCCGTCCACCCCGGTATTGCGCTACTGGATGGTGCCGCACAGTCGTGCGGCTGGCGTCTGTCGCTCATGATCGCTGCTGGACCCGGGCGGCGCGTTCCGTGCCGGGCGACTCCATGATCAGGGGAAAGATGTGGCTGCCCCGATAGCCGGATCTTTCCCATGATCATGGAGTCGCCCGGCCTGGCGGCGGGATTGCGCGGGAACGCGT
The DNA here is from genome assembly GCF_025264685.1 of Dactylosporangium roseum. Lineage (GTDB taxonomy): Bacteria > Actinomycetota > Actinomycetes > Mycobacteriales > Micromonosporaceae > Dactylosporangium > Dactylosporangium roseum. Next base: position 5,541,787 of record NZ_CP073721.1, on the reverse strand, counting down.
GCCGGCCGGCGCCCTCGGCGGCGACGCCTCCGAGGTCAGCGCCCGAATTGTCAGCCTGGTCCGGGTTGACAAGAGGCCGTTGGGCTTAGCTTCGCGGCCTTGGCGGATCATCGGCGACAAAGGATACGTTTCCAAGCCGGCGTGCGGAGGAACCGCTGCCGCCAGGTGGTGTGGTCGCGGCGGACCGGCGCTGGTGGTATCCCCGCAGCGTTTGAGGATCCGACGGACGGTGGAGGCGCCGATCCGGTGGCCGAGGGCGCGTAGTGGCTCCGTCATCTTGAGATCCGCTGTCGTGTCGTCGTGGTGAGGGCTTTACATACATCGATGCATGACTCTAGGATATCGAATGGTAACTATCTGCTCAACGATGGGGGATGAACAGATGTCCATGTTCAATGCTCGCCGGGTTCTGCTGCCTCTCGCAGGCGCGGCCGCTGCGGTCTTGGCGCTGGCCATGCCGGCTGCGGCGAAGGGCAGCCCCGCGACCGAGACGCCGCAGAAGGGCGAGATCTCGGTCGCAACCCTGTGCCCGTCGGGCTGGTTCTGTGTCTGGCCCCAGGCCAACTTCCAGGGCCAATGGGTCGGCGGGAAGAGCCGACACACCTGCTACACCCCGTTCAGCTCGGGCCACTCGGTGTCCAACCAGTTGGGTGTCAGGATTCGGGTCTACAGCAAGACCGGCTGCACCGGGTCCTACTTCGACCTGGCCACCGGTCACTACAGCAACCCGACCCCGTTCAACGTCCGTAGCGTCGCCACGTACTGACCGGACGCCTTTCATCGAACTGCAGGCGGCGTATCGCCCCAGGTGAAGAGGGAGCCGCCCCAAGGTTTACGGGCCTTGGGGCGGCTCCCTCTTGGAGCTCCTAACAAAAATGATCTAGCTGACCTCGATGTGTGGTCGGAGCGCATCGAGCCGCCGCTCGTGCCTCGAATCGACTGGCGGCACCGGCCCGCGTGGTCGCCGCCATCAGCCGAACTGGCATCAGCGTCGCGCTGGTCGACATCGGGCACCACGAAAGTGGAACACCAGCGTCCCTCGCTCACCTTTCGGGTAGCGCAAACAGCCAGCGCAGTGCGTCCGGGCGCAGCCACGCGGCCGTAAAGGCGCCGTTCCCGCCGCTACTGCCACCGCAGATGCCCCACCGGTCGGGATCCCCCGTGATCGAGTACCGCTGCGCGACCTGCGGGATGATCTCGGCCAACAGGAAGGTCACCAGGCGGTCGTCGAAGGCGTCGTACTCGACGCTGCGATTCTTCGGATTCTGCGCGTCCGCGAGGACGCCGGGGTCGACGAACAGACCAACGGTGACCGGGATATCACCGCTGTGGATCAGATTGTCCAACACCATCGCGCCGCGAACCTCGCCCTCCGGATCGAGGTACCACTGTCCGTCCAACCGGCTGTTGCAAACTTTCTTCGGACGGGATGCAACCCTTCGCGTCTGTCAGGACTGGTATCCCCGGCACGCGGGGCCGCACCCCGCAGCCGACGCTGATTCTCAGACGCAGGGAGTGATGCATGGAGGACGGTTGGGAGGCGGTGTACGCCGGCCACTACCGTCGGCTGGTCGGGCTGCTCACCGCGCTCGCCGGCTCTCGAGCTGAGGCCGAGGAGGCGGTGCAGGAGGCATTCGTGCGCGCCCTCGGCGTGACCGGTCGCCGGCGCGTCCTCGACGAACCGGAGGCGTACCTGTACCGAGTGGCCACCAACATCATCCGGTCCCGATGGCGACGCGCCCTCCGAGGGCGCCAGATGGTCGCGCAGCGCGCGGAACGGGACGACCCCGATGACGACCATCTGCGGGCCGAGTCACGTCTGGTCCTCCTGGCCGCGCTGAGACGACTGCCGTTCGCGCAGCGAGAGGCGCTTGTCCTGCACTACCTGGCCGACCTGCCGCTGGCGGCGGTGGCGCTCCGGGTCGGTGCGCCGCTCGGCACGGTCAAGGCGCGCCTGTCCCGCGGCCGTGACGCGCTGCAACGAATGCTGGCCGACGAGCCCATCGACGAGTGGCGGGAGGAACCGCGCAATGCCCGATCCTGACTTCACGACGCTCCGACGTGAGCTCGAAGCGCGCGCGCAACAGCCACCGTTCCAGGCGATCAGGGTGCGCCGCCGTCGGCGCACGCAGCGCCTAGCGATGTTGGCCGTCGCGGTGGCCACGGTGGCGGCGACCACCAGCACGACGCTGATGCTCGGCCAGAGCGCCAATCTGGACCCGGCCCATCGCGGGGACCGGTCGCGCCCCACGGCGAGCGCGCCCACGCCAGGCGGCACGGCGACGCCGACCTCGGGTCCGAGCGCAAGCACGTCGGCGCGCCCGAGTTCGACTCACCAGCCGCCCACGGCACCTACCGGCGGCGCCGGCGCCTGCGTGCTGCCCGCCTACCCCACCGCGGCCTGCGCCGGCGTACCCGCCGACACCGCCCTGACTGCGGTCGACGGCGACCTGACCATCGACGTGCCGAACACCGTCGTGGATCGCAAGAATATCCGCGGCTGCGTCAACGTGCGCGCCCCCGGGGTCGTCATTCGGCGCTCGAAGGTGAGCTGCGCCAACTTCATCGCCATCGCCAGTTTCGCGGGCGCCTACACCGGCACGGGGCTGCTGATCGAGGACACCGAGATCGACTGCCGGTCCACCCGTGGTACCGCGGTGGGAGACACCAACTTCACCGCCCGCCGGGTCAACGTCCACGGCTGCGAGAACGGGTTCGACGTCGACACCGACGTTGTCATCGCGGACAGCTACATCCACGATCTTTACAACAGTGCCGAAGCCGGTACCGACGGCATCCAGTTCGCCATCGGCAGGAACGTCACGGTGACCCACAACACGATCTACGCGAACGGCGGCACGTCCGCGATCATCACCCACCCGACCACCACGACGAACGTCGTCATCTCCGACAATCTCCTCGCCGGCGGCGCCTACACGCTCTACTGCCCGCGGGACTCGAGCACCAACCTGCAGGTCGTGAACAACCACTTCAGCCGGAAATTCCATCCGGCCGTCGGTGCGTACGGCCCGTGGACCAACTGTGAGAAGGCGGCGAAGAATCATGGCAACGTCTATGACGACACCGGAACTCCGCTCGCGTTCTGACGGGTCGGTGGACCGTCTGTGATGCGGAGCGCCGTACCGCAGCGCGCTGGCCGTGGCAGTCCCGGCCGCCGTGGCCGAAAAGTTCCGGGTCAGCTCAAGGCCTTCCTGGCGGGCGGCCCGGCTGACAGAGTGGCGCCGTGCCGCCGGCCAGGAAGGCAACAATAGGCAGGACTACGGCTCGACGACGCTGCCGTCGTTGTCACGGTAGTTGCCGGTCCACACAATGCCCGCGTGGTTACACGAATCGCTCAACCCGTACGCGGCGCTGTATCGGGTGCCGAGCTTCGCCGGGACGAACCGGTTGTTGCGTACGACGAAGTTCGTGCCCTGCTTGGAGCAGTAGAGCGTGTAGGCGCCACCGCCCAGGAAGTTATCCTCGACCACCCACCCGCTGATCGACGTTGAGTTGGTGATGATCGCCGACGTTACGGGGTTGACCTCGAGAAGGGTGTTGTGGCGGATCACCACGTTTGAACCGCCCTGAGACTGGATCCCGTCACCGTGGGCGGCCGAGCTGGCCTCGCGCGCGGAGATGACCGAGTCGATGATCGACGAATTTGAGTTCATCTCCAGCCCGTTCTCGCAGTCATGGATGTAGACGGCGCGAGCGGCGAAGTTGGGGCCGTTGATGCCGGTACCAGTGCCATTCACACAGCTAATCTCCACCCGCTCGATGGCGGTTGTCCCGCCGGCGCCCTCGTTGTTGACGCCGTAGTAGCACGTGCCGACGATTCTCGAGTTGCGGATGGTGACGTTCGAGGCGTTCACGGTGACGCAGCCGTGGATTTCCTTACCCTCGACCACGGCACCGTTGGTCGTCACGGTGTAGTCACCATTGATCACCGCGAGCGTCGTCCCCGCCGGGACGCCGGCGCTAGCCGTGGAGGGGTAGCCGCAACCGGCCGGGTTGCTGGCACAATTCCGCAGCGAGGCATTCGTCGAGGGAGTCACGGAACTGGTCCGGGTAGGCGTGACGGGGCTGGCCGACGGCGTGGCGGTCGAGCCCGACGGGCTCGGCGTCACGGCTGGCGTGGTCGTGCCTGGAGCCGGGGAGTTGGACCCGCCCACAGTGAAGGTCCGCTTCGGGCTACGGTCGGTCCAACGATTGTCCTTCCTGTACGTGAACCAGTAGCTGTAGGTGCCGGGTCGGTCGAAGGCTCGGGTCTGGCTGAACACCTTCTGCGTCGTGCCGAGTTTCCACCCATGCACGTGCGGGAAGTCGACGCGCCTGCCATCTGGGCCCTTGACCGCGATGGCGACCTCGGACAGCGTCAGCTCTTTCGCTGCGACAACCTTGGCGCCAGCGGTCACCTCCTGCCCGATGGCGGGGCTGCCGATGTCGACCCCCAACGCCTGGACCGTGACCGGGCCGACCGCCCGGAACTGAATACCACCGACACCTGTCGCCGCCGTGGCGACACCTCCGGCGAGGACGACCGCCGCGACGGCGGCGAACAGGACGATCCACCTCTTCCTACCGATGCGGAGTCCGACGCGACGACGCGCACTTCGACCTCGGACCCCACGGTCGACGATATGACCATCGGTGGCGCCGCCGGCGGCCCGGGAACCGGGAGTGTTTCCGCCATGGTGATGGTCGCGATGAACACCATCGTCTTGGGCGGCGGCGCGGTGGTGGGCGTACCTGTCATGCCCGTCGTCTCCGTGGCGCGGACGGACATGACGATGGATTTGGTGGGTTACTGTGCCGGGGGGCACTGCGGTGTTGCCCTGACTCCCATCAATCGGGCGATCTCGATGCACAACGATCCCTTCGTGCGCCTGTGAGGTGAGCCGTCGTGTTCGGGAGCAACGATTTCCCAGCCGACTGCCCTCAACGGTTGCTGGCTCGTGTCGGGATACCAGTCCAGACGGGCGCAAAAGGTTGCATCGAATCCAGCAGGGCGCTCCACCTTGACAAGCCGGGCCACCAAGTGACCTAGCAGCCTAGGATGCTTTGCGTGTTGCGACGTGTGTCACGGCGCAACACGCCGGCCTGCCGGTGATAGCGGCTTCGGCGAGTCCGGCGCGTGTGGAATCCTGCGGGCAATGCGATGGAGATCGACTACAACGTCGGCGGTGTGCTGACCGAGTCGTACTGGACCACCAGCGGGAACTCCTACCGGGTGCCGGTGCGCCGCGCGCAGTGACGTCGGCGGTCCTGCGCGGACCTCAGCCGTCGTGGCCGGCTTCGATGTACTACCGTGCAGGCGACCACCCGCAGCGAAACCGGTGCGACGCCGGCGCTGTCCCGCAACTGTGATGCCCCGCCGGATCCGGTCCGGCCGGGGACTAGCCAGGTCGCCTGCCGGGCAGGTCGCGAAACCGCGCTCTCGAGGAAGGGCGCCTTTGCGGGCGGGGCTATGTTCGTCACCCCTGTCGGCGAAGCACCGAATCCTCGACCGACAGGAGGACAGATGAGCAGACGCACGCCGGCAATCGTCGGTGCCACCCTGGTAGCCATCTCGATCGCGCTCGGTGCTTGCGCCGCCGGCGCGGGCGACACCCCGCAGCCCGCCTCCACCGGCGCCGCCGCATATCCGGTGACGGTGGGCGACGTCACGCTGGAGCACCGCCCTGCCAGGATCGTGTCGCTGTCGCCGAGCACCACCGAGATGCTCTTCGCGATCGGCGCGGGTGCGCAGGTGGCGGCGGTGGACGACAACTCCAATTATCCGGCCGAGGCGCCGAGGTCGCAGCTTTCCGGGTTCCAGCCGAACGCCGAGGCGATCGCTGCCAAGAATCCGGACCTGGTGGTGCTGACCACGGACGCCAACAAGGTCGTCGACCAGCTCGCCAAGTTCAAGATCCCGGCCTATGTGGCGTCGGCGGCCGTCACGCTCGACGACACGTACCGGCAGATCGACGAGCTGGGCCGGCTGACGGGCCACGGCACCGAGGCGACCGACCTGGTCGGGCGCATGCGCCGCGACATCGACAAGCTGATCAAGGACCTGCCGGCGCGATCGGTCAAGCCGACGTACTACTACGAGCTCGATCCGACGCTGTACACGGCGACCAGCCGCACCTTCGTCGGCTCGCTGTTCACGATGGCGGGCCTGCAGAACGTGGCCGATCCGGCGGATCCCGGCGGCGCGAAGGGCGGCTATCTCCAGCTCTCCGTCGAGATGCTGGTCCAGGCAGACCCGGACCTGGTGTTCCTGGCCGACGCGAAGTGCTGCAAGCAGTCGGCCGAGACGGTCGCCGCCCGCCCGGGCTGGTCCGGCATCACCGCGGTGAAGGCCGGGCGGATCGTCGCGCTGGACGACGACGTGGCGTCCCGCTGGGGCCCGCGCGTGGTCGACCTGCTTCGTGCGATCGTCGAGGCCGTGGCCAAGGTACCCGCGTGAGATCCGGCCATCAGACCGCCGGCCGGCTGCGCCCGCGCTGGGTCCTGGCCGGCGGGCTGGCGGTGCTCGTGGCGCTGGTGGGCGGCGTCGCCCTCGGCCCGGTGAGCCTGCCGCCCGGCAGCGTCGCCGCCGAGCTGCTGAACCTGGTCCCCGGCGTGCACCTGGACAGCGGCCTCAACGAGCGCGAGATTGCCATCGTCACCGAGATCCGGCTGCCCCGGGTCGTGCTCGGGCTGCTCGTCGGTGCGATGCTGGCCCTCGCCGGCGGCTGCTTCCAGGGCGTCTTCCGTAACCCGCTGGCCGATCCGAGCCTGCTGGGCGTGGCGGCCGGCGCGGGCCTCGCGGTCACCGTCCTCATCGCGTACCGCGGCGCCGCGCAGGGCACGCTACTCGGCGGGGTCCCGCTGACCACGCCGGTGGTCGCGTTCGCCGGCGCGATGGGCGCGGTGTTGCTGGCCTACCTGCTCAGCGCCGGCGCCGGCCGGGAACGCTCGCCGACCACGCTGATCCTGTCCGGCGTGGCGGTCTCGGCCTTCCTGGCCGCAGCCCAGACATATGTGATGCAGCGCAACATCGACACGATCCGCGAGGTGTACTCCTGGCTGCTCGGGCGCCTGTCCACCGCCGGCTGGTCCGACGTGCGGGTCGTCCTGCCGTACGCGGCTGTCACCGCCGTGGTGATCCTGCTGCTGCGCCGGGAGCTGGACGTGCTCTCGGTCGGCGACGAGGAGGCCGCGAGTCTCGGGCTGCACCCGCAGCGGTCGCGGTATGTGCTGCTCGCCGCGGCCAGCCTTGCCACCGCGGCGGCGGTCTCGGTGTCCGGCCTCATCGGCTTCGTCGGCATCATCGTGCCGCACACCGTCCGGCTGCTCGTCGGCGCCGGCTACCGAGCGATCCTGCCGCTGTCGATGCTCTTCGGCGGCGCGTTCCTGGCCGTCGCGGACGTGGTGGCCCGCACCGCGGCCACCCCCGCCGAGATCCCGATCGGGGTCGTCACCGCGTTCTTCGGCGCGCCGTTCTTCGTGCTCGTCCTGCGCACCTCCGGGCGGGCAGCGCTATGACCGGTTCCGCAGCGAAGCGGAGGGCGTATGACCGGTTCCGCAGCGAAGTGGAGGACGCGTGACCGCGGTCGAGGTGCGGGACCTGCGGGTTTCGCTGGGCGGCACGGCCGTCCTGGCCGGCGTTGACCTGACCGTCGAGGCCGGCGAATGGGTCACGATCATCGGGCCGAACGGCGCCGGCAAGTCGACCCTCTTGCGCGCCGTCGGTGGCCTCGTGCCCAGTACCGGATCGATCGCCCTGTTCGGCACGCCGGCGGCTCGCCTGCCTCGCCGCCAGCGGGCCCGGACCGTCGCGGCCGTCATGCAGTCGCCCGTCGTCCCGCCCGGCATGACCGTGTTCGACTACGTCCTGCTCGGCCGCACGCCGTACATCCCGCCGCTGGGCCGGGAGTCCGCCGCCGACGTGGCCGTGGTGGGCGAGGTGCTGGGCCGGCTCGACCTGGACCGCTTCGCCGGCCGGCTGCTCGGCACTCTGTCCGGCGGGGAGCGGCAGCGCGTGTTCCTGGCCCGGGCGCTCGTCCAGGGCGCCGGCCTGCTGCTGCTGGACGAGCCGGGCACCGCGCTCGACATCGGGCACCAGCAGGAGGTGCTGGAACTGGTGGATCAGCTACGCCGGGACACCGGGCTGACGGTCCTGGCGACGATGCACGACCTCGCCATCGCCGGCGAGTACGCGGACCGGATGGTGCTGCTCGCCGGCGGCGCGGTCGTTGCCTCGGGCGCCCCGGCCGACGTGCTGACGGAGGAACTGCTCGCAACCCACTACCGGGCCCGCGTGCGCGTGGTGCACAGTGAGCACGGCCCCCTGGTGGTGCCGGTCCGCAGTATTCCCCGTTGACGCATGACCCACCTTGTCGGCCAGGCGCCGGCCGGTGAGCACGGCGACCCGGCACGCCGGGCGCGCCCACGGTGATGCTGGCCGCGCCGTGCTCGAGCGGCCACGTCGCGGCATCGCGGGACTCACCTGCATAGCCTCCGCTCACCCGCTCCGGGTCGACCGCGCCGCTTGGCGTACTTGAAAAGTTCTTCAACTGCTAAAGTCGTCATGTCTGCAAGTAGTAGGAGAGGGCGTGGCGGGTCATGTCCGTGCCGCTTTACCAAGCCAAGGCCGAGTTGTTCCGCACGCTCGGCCATCCGGTGCGCATCCGGGTGTTGGAGCTGTTGCGGGAGGGTCCGAAGCCGGTGCGGGATCTGCTGTCCGCGATCGACGTGGAGGCGTCGAACCTGTCGCAGCAGCTAGCGGTGTTGCGCCGGGCGGGGCTGGTGGAGTCGACCCGCGACGGCGCGTTGGTGGTGTACGCGTTGAGCACCTCGGACGTGGCGGATCTGCTGGCCGCTGGCCGCCGAATCCTGGGCACGGTGTTGACCGACCGAGGCGGGTTGCTGGTGCAGTTGCAGGCCGACGGGCGTGACCGGTGAGGGCTACCACCGCGGCCCGGGTGGTCGCCGGACGATTGAGCGGGTTGTTGCCGCGGCGTTCGGACTGGGCGGCGGTACGCCGATCCCCGCGTCGAGACCTGATGGCCGGGTTGACGGTGGCGGTGGTGGCGTTGCCCCTGGCCTTGGCGTTCGGGGTCACCTCCGGGCTCGGCGCGCAGGCCGGGCTGGTCACCGCCGTGATCGCCGGCGCGGTCGCCGCCGTCTTCGGCGGGTCGAACCTGCAGGTGTCCGGGCCGACCGGGGCGATGACCGTGGTGCTGGTGCCGGTCATCGCCAAGTTCGGGGCCACCGGGGTGTTGATGGTCGGCGTCATGGCTGGTCTGATATTGATTGCGTTGGCGCTGGCCCGGCTCGGCCGCTACGTGCGGTATCTGCCGACCCCGGTGATCGAGGGCTTCACCGCCGGCATCGCGGTGGTGATCGCCCTGCAGCAGGTTCCCGCTACGCTCGGCGTCCTCGACGCGCACGGGGAGAAGGTGTGGGCGGTCGCCGCCGACGCCGTCATCCGGTTCGCCGCGCACCCGCACCCCGCCTCGCTGGCGGTAGCGCTCGGGGTGGCCGCGGTGATGCTGCTTGGCGCGCGATGGCGGCCGGGCCTGCCGTTCTCCCTGATCGCGGTGGCCGCCGCGACGATCCTCGCGCAGGTGACGCCGCTGGAGCTGGCCCGGATCGGGGCGCTGCCCGCCGGGCTGCCCGCCCCGTCGCTGGACTTCCTCGACGTGCACGCGATCGGCGCGTTGCTGCCCTCGGCCCTGGCCGTGGCGGCCCTCGCCGCGTTGGAAAGCCTGCTATCGGCCACCGTCGCCGACGCGATGAGCGTCAACGAGCAACACGACCCGGACCGGGAGCTGTTCGGCCAAGGGCTGGCCAACCTGGCCGCACCCGTGTTCGGTGGCATCCCGGCCACCGCGGCGATCGCCCGCACCGCGGTCAACGTACGCGCCGGTGCCACCTCGAAACTCGCCGCGCTGACTCACGCGGTTGCGCTGGCCGCAATCGTCCTGGTAGCCGCGCCGCTAGTCTCGCGCATTCCGCTCGCCGCGCTGGCCGGGGTGTTGCTGGCCACCACCGTGCGGATGGTCGAAGCTGGTTCGCTGTGGGCCCTGGCCCGCGCCACCCGCGGCGACGCCCTCGTCCTCGCGCTCACCTTCACCGTGACCGTGGCGATGGACCTGGTCATCGCCGTCGGCGTCGGGCTCGGCGTGGCCGTCGTCCTCGCGCTGCGCGCCGTGGCCCGCGCCGCCCGCCTCCAGCAGGTCCCCCTGGAGGCCGGCGACCACTCAGCCGAGGAACACCAACTCCTGAGCGAACACATCGTGGCGTACCGCCTCGACGGGCCGCTGTTCTTCGCCGCCGCGCACCACTTCCTGCTCGAACTGACCGAGGTCGCCGACGTACACGTGGTCATCCTGCGCATGTCGCGGGTATCCACCATCGACGCCACCGGCGCGCACGTGCTCGGCGACGCGATCACCCGACTGCAACGGCGCGGCATCACCGTGCTGCTGTCCGGCATCGCCCCCGGCCACGACAAGGTCCTGACCGCCCTCGGCGTCGCCGCACAGCTACGCCGCGACGGACAGGTTTTCCCCGACACTCCCACCGCCATCGCCTACGCACGCACCCGCGTCCTACACCACACCCCGCCCGACCCGACACCCCCCACCAACCGCGCCGACCTGACCGCGGCCGGCTCGACCAGCACCGCACCATCCGCACACCGCCCTGTCCACCCCGGCACCACCCGGAGCGGATCTGGTCCACTTGGTTGATTGAGGTTTACCCCGCGCAGCGGCGGCCTCCGCGATGCGCTGGAAGACATCGGGTTGGCGCAGGCCGGCGCTGGGGCGCCGCAGGCGATCCAGGTCGCCGACCGCTCCCGCTCATGCCGAATCGGCAACTATGGATGCGGTGTCGGAGCTGCTGCGATCAGGTGTGGTTCCAGTTGTCGGACTCGTTCGCGTGCGTTTGGTCCAGGCCAGTCGGTGGGAAGCAGTTCTGCGGGGAGGAGGGGGTCGGGCAGGAGTGCCGCGTTCAGTGCGGTGAGGATGGTGATGCGGGCGGCGAGGCGGATTGCTGGTTCGGTGTCGTTTCCGAGGTGTCGCTGTTCGTGGGTGATGACGCGGTCGAGGGTCTGGTATTGGGCGCTGATTGTGTCGAGGGGCCAGAGCTGTGTGGTCAGGCGTTCGATGGTGGTGCCGTGGTGGGTGAGGGATGTGGTGGTGGCCAGGGTGAGGTCGCTGTCGAGGTGTCGGGGGAAGAGTTCGGCTCGCAGGGCGGTGGTGAGGTCGTGCGGGCTGGCGAAGAGTCCGGGGGCCAGTGCTGCCGCGCTCAGCCGTGTCAGCACCGCGCGCAGCGCGTCGCGGTCGGAACGTCGGGCCTCGGGAATGGAGAAGGCGATAAGGCGCCAGCGTCGGTCCCACTGTTCGTCGCCGCGGTCCTGGCGGGTGGCGAAGTTCCAGTACTCGTCGTCGAGCAGATTGCGGTACAAGGACTGGTTGGTCAGGCGTAGGTGTCCGCGTCGGCCCCGGCCGACCTGTTCGATCATGCCAGCGGCGGTAAGTCTGCGGATGGCCAGGCGCAACGGTTGGTCGGAGATGCGGAGGATGGCGGCCGCGTCGTAGACGATGTCCAGGGGTGCCTGCCCGCCGGCGCCGAAGCAGTTGGTGAGCACGGCGCGTGGAGTGATGCGGAGCTGCCCCGAGGGCGGGCCGGGGTTCATCGCGGCGTGGCGTCGAGGTCGACTGGCCGCACCAGTTGGGTGGCGGTGGACAAGCCGTACAGGGGGCCCAGGATCCTCACGACCGTGCCGCCGTCGACTGCGGCGAGGAAGCGGGTGGCGTCGAGCCGGCGGGCCAGGAACGCGACGGCCCGGGTCAGGTCCCTGAAGGCAGGGGCGAGCTTACGGCGAAACGTCTCCCAGTACATGTCAACGACGGTACAGGCGCGCGGCATCTGCTCGGCCACCGCGGTGGGATGCCGCGGTTGATCGTTGGTGTACTCAACTTCCCCGATACTATCAGATATACTACGACCGTGAGCAGAAGGATAGTTTGGTTCCGTAGGTGGTCTGTCCTGGTCCCCGCCGCTACCGTGTTGGCTCTGGTTCTTGGCGTCGGGGCCGTTGCCGTCGTGGGTAACGACTTCGCCATCCGCACCGAAACCGTGACGATTCCCGCCGCGTCGGGTGAGCTGGACGGTGTGCTCGCCTGGCCGGACGTGACCGCCAGACCAGTCGGGGTGGTGGTGTTCGTGCATGGGGATGGCCCGATCGATGCGACGAGCGGCGGGTTCTATCTGCCGATTTGGGAATCGCTGGCCCAGGCGGGCTACGCGTCGCTGTCGTGGAGCAAGCCAGGCGTCGGCGGCTCGACCGGCAACTGGTTGGCGCAATCGATGGCGGACCGGGCACGCGAGGTGGAGGCCGCTATCGACTGGGTCGCCGCCCGCCCGGGCATCGATCCGGCGCGCATCGGCCTGTGGGGAGCGAGTCAGGCGGGCTGGGTGGCTCCGGCCGTGGCCGCCGGGCGAGAGGACGTGACCTTCGTGATCATGGTCTCTCCCGCCATCAACTGGCTGCGCCAGGGCCGTTACAACCTCCTGGCCGAACTCGAAGCGGCGCATGCATCGAACGAGGAACGGGAACGGGCGGTCGCCGTCGGCGACGACAGGCGTCGCCTTCTTGCCGAAAACGCCAGCTACCAGCGGTACCGGGCGGAGACCATCGACCCGAAACCGATGTCCGAGGACCGCTGGGCCTTCGCCCGCACAAACTATCGGGCCGACGCTACTGCGGACCTGCAAGCACTCCGGCACCGGGGCATACCCGTCCTGCTCCTCCTCGGCGAGGAAGACCGCAACGTCGACATCGACGAGACCGAAGCCGCCTACCGGACGACGCTCGGCCCATCGCTGACAGTTCGGCGTTTCCCGAATGCCCGCCACTCCCTGGTCAGAACCGCCGTGGAGGACCACGACTGGTGGGGGGTCACAGTTGCTGTGCTCACCCCGCGGCGGCTCTTCGTCCCCGGCTGCCTCAACGCCCACCGAAACTTCGCCGACCGTCAGTGACCCGGCTGGCACCGTGACGCTCGGGCTGTCTGCTGTTCAGACCTACCTCGCACCTTCGGCCTCGCCCCGGAGACCGGCGTCAGCCCGCACGTCTTCTTCGACCGGCTGGATCCGCGCATTCTTTACGACCACGTCGGCCAAGGCCCTATCCGTGTGACATTCGAGAACTGAGGTGCAGTGCAGTGCCACCCATCACACCAGAATCGCAGCGCACCGACACGACCCATGCCGACCGGCCACCGGCGCCGTACAGGCCGTCGGCGATCGGCGTCGCTACAGCCAAGTCGTTCTTCTGGGCGCAGGCCATCACTGGACTCATTGTCGGACTGGGCTGCGTCATCGTTGCGGTGCCCGGGATCGTCACTCGCGTGCCGGACGCGACCATGATGCTGCTACTACCCATCGCGCTGCTCATCGGCTACGGACTCATCCTGCTCAGACGTCCGCCGCGGCGTTTCGGCGCCAAGCTGTCGTCCTACGATCGACGCGTCATCCGCAGGCGCGTGCTCGGATTGGCACTGGCGACGATCGCCTCTTTCGCCCTACCCACCGACTGGGTGTGGCCCGTGTTCCTCGCCGGCTGGGCCACCCTGCTCTTTGCGGTATGGCAAGTGCGCAGCCTCCTGCGGTCACCGTAACGGTATCTCTACGGACGCTGTCGGCGGTTCAGGGGTTGAGGACGCCTGGTTCGTGGGGTGTTGCTCGCGATCCCGGGCCAAACGCTGGTTGGTCCTCGACGGGGCCGACGTGCTCGTAGTGCCGGCGGCGGGTCCGCGCGATCCGGTCGCTCACCTGCTAATAGGCGGGGTTTCGGCCCTGCCGGCTGGTGCCAGCCGCCCACTGCCTGGCTTGACAAGCGGCCGCATCTGCTTGTTCAATTACGAGAACGGATGACCGCTTTATTAATACGGAGGCGCGATGGGTGGCCGCGAGGCACCAGCGTCATCGCCGCACAGTGGGCGTTTGGCCGCATATGAAGGATCTCCACTTCGGAGCAAGGAGCGCAGTAGCGATGCACGGGAGTCTTGAGGTCACGATCGCCGGCGGCGGCATCGCCGGTTTGGCCGCGGCGTTGGCGTTCCGCAGAAGCGGTTGCGAGGTGACGATCGGAGAACGTGCGGCACAGTTCGGCCCCGTCGGTGCCGGTGTTCTCCTGCAGGCCAACGGCCTGCTGGTTCTCGACTCACTTGGATTGGGTGACGAAGTGCGTTCCCGCGGAGCGGTGATGCCGCGATTCGCCCTGCGTGACCGCAGCGGCAAGACACTGCTCGAAACAGGGCTGGACGCCCATCTGCCTCCGAGGCTGTGGCCCGTCTGCATTCACCGCGCGGATCTGCATGAGGTGCTCTGGCAGGCCTGCCTTCGCGCACGTGTCAAGGTGCATTTTCAGCACACGGTGGCCGCCGTGGAAGACATCGACAGACGCCCGGTACTCGTTTGTGAGTCCCCACAGGGCACGACCCGAATTGCCGGCGATCTCATTGTGGGCGCCGACGGCGTCAAGTCTGCGGTGCGCGACGCGGCAGGAATATCGCCTGAACGTTGGCCGGTATTGGAGGGCAGCGTCCAGGGCGTTGCGCCCGTCTCGCTACCGGCCGATGTGCACGGCGAGTATCTTGCTGGACCTGAAGCTTGCGGCATGCTCCCCGTGCGAGCAGGTTCCACCTTCTGGTTCTGGGGCGGCTCCAGCAAGGCTGTGAACCAGGTTGGGGAGAGCGACTTTGCAAGCTGGAAGACCGACGTGTGCAATCGCTTTCCACCGATGCGTCTGGTTCTCGACGGATATGATAGCTGGCAGGGCACGGTACGCCTTCAGCATTCCAGCGTCCACTGCGAAACCTGGTCCTCAGGCAGGGTCGTCCTGATTGGGGATGCCGCACATGCCATGAGCCCAAACCTCGGTCAGGGCGCCAACTGCGCCCTCGTCGACGCCGTAGCCCTTGCCGCCTGTGTCGCCGAGCAGGAAACCAAAGCCGGACTCCCCGAGGCCCTTAACCAGTTCGAGCTGGGCCGCCGACCAATCGTCGACAGTCTGCAACGGAAGGGGCATGACGAAGGCGCGAGCGTCATGCCCCGCTGGACGGGCTACCAGAGCCTTGTCAACCTGGCGGTTCGCCTGGCCCGGTTCACGCCGTCCAGCATGAAGCGCGCAGCAGTTCTGTCACTGAGCGGCCTCGACGGGCGGGAATTCGATCTCCACTCCGCCGGTGTTCGCGCGCCCATCCCCTGGTAGGACCTCGATCATCGCCGGGATGGCCGCCGGCGCGCTGGCTGCTCGGCGGCGACTCCCGGCCATCGGGCTGGCTCAAGTCTCAACGTGCCGCCGGGTTGCTCAACCACCGATTGATCAGATGTTCGAGACCCTTGGCGAGTCTCTTCTTGTCGAGATCACGCGAGAACGTCGCACGGCCAGCTATCCCATCGAGTAACGCGGTCAACAGGAACACCGTCGTATCACGGTCCACGCTGGGGTCGACGTAGCCCGCCTCCTGTCCAGCGCGCAGGGCCTCGGCAAGTACATCACGAAACTGCGCTTCGTTCTGATCAAATGCCATTTTCACTGACGGGTTTCGCGTGGCCTCGGCCCCCACTTCCAGCGTGAGCCGGCCGTATTTTTCGTCGGTCAGTCCGTCAACAAGGTCGGGCACGATCTCGGTGAGAGCAGCAACAATATTTGCGCCGCTAGACAGATACGAAATGATTTCCGCGTTGTCTGCCCTATCCTGCTCGGCGAGCGCCAGGATGATGGAGTCCTTGGTCGGGAAGTAGCGGTAGAGCGCGCCCGCGCTCAGTCCTGACGCCTTACAGATATCCTGCATCGTCGTCTGGTGGATGCCCTTGAGGGCAAATCCGTCCGCAGCAGCGGCCAATATCTGCGCGCGGCGCCTGTCATGTAGTTCTTCACTGCGCATTCGGGCCATTGGTGCCTCCGCAAACGGTCATCCGCTCGCACTATAGCTCAGGGCCCCGTTGCTATTTCGATCGGCGCCAGCATGGGCAGCCCGACACCCATGGGGAATACTCCGCTCGCCGCTCCCACCGGGCTGCCTCCGGTTGCCATGCCAGGCGGTCCCGGTCGTGCACCGCCCACACCTCCCGGCGATGCCATCGCAGGTTCTGCGCCTCGAGGTCGGCATGGCCCAGTTTCCGACCAAGGGTTCCGCGCCGAGGTCGATCGGTAGACGCCCGGCTGCGGCTGGGGGAAGCCAGGTACCCGGCGCTGATCGACAGGTGTGCCGCGCCGCGGGGCCGCTGACCGCGCGCAGCCTACATCCGACCCGGCGAAACGATCCCGAGCAGACTCAGCCCCACCGATGGCCACTTCGCCATCCTTCACGAACTGACCGCCATGCAGGCACAACGGGTCATCGAAGCGTGCGCGACGCGGAACCAGACGATCCTTCGGCTACAGCAATCGATCGCGTCGGCGGCTGCCAGAGGACACAGCTTTCGCGGGCCCGCGTGGACCGGGATCCTGCGGCGGGCTCTGCGACCTGAGAGGGTCCGCCTTACGCTGATGTACGGCGCTGGCCGTGACGAGTGTGAGCGCGAACGTCGTGCACATCGCGAGCAAGGCCGGCAGGACTTTGAGCGCGTGAGTGGAAATCCAGGGCGGATCCGCGATTCCGCCGACGCTCAGCGGCCACACGCTGAACAGCGAGACCCAGTCCGCGGCGACCCGTCGAGCGGCGATCGCGTAGAGCACAGACGTCAGTTCGAGCGTGGCGAGGCCACCGACCACGAGGACCGCCACGGCGATGCCAGTGCGCCCGCGCCGGATGAGCACGGTGATCGCGACACCCAGCGTGAGCATAGCCGCGCACCAGCAAAGCGCGGACAGTAGCGTGGCCGACCGCGACTCGCTGAGCACGTCGCCGGCAATGGGTAGGTTCGCGATGGCCAGTATTCCCACGGTCAACGACGCCGGTACGGTAAGCACCGGTGCCACGATGTGGTGCTGCCGGGGTATTGGTAGCGTCAGCGCGACGATCGCCCCGCACACTGCCAGCACGCTCAGCGCGATCGGCACGTTGAGGACCGCAGGACTGACGTCGTACCCGCCGTCCTTCGCGTACGTTGTGGCGATCATGAGCGCACCGAGCGCCAGGGTCAGCGCGGTGAGGCCGAATCCCAGCGGTGCGGCGGCGAGCCACGCCATCCGGCGAAGCTGCGGGCGGGTGCGGGTCCACGTCCATGTCGCCGCTTGCTCGGTCAGCGCGGACCGGCTGACATCGGCGATATCGCGCCACGGTCGGGTCGAGTGCGCGAGCAGGTCGGTGAGCTCGGCGCCGTAGCGGTCGCGGACCGGTGCCGGGTAGATCGCCATGGCGAGGCGGATCAACGTCGCGCGCATCAGGCTGTCGCCAATCGACGCAGGCCGGTGCTGGCCATCGTTCGGATGCGCACGAGTTCGGCCTGCAACGCCTGCGCGCCCAGATCGGTCAGGCGGTACGGCTTGCGGCGGTCCTCCTCCGGCAACTGCTCGATCAACCGCTGCTCCTCCAGGCGCCGGATGGCGCCGTAGAGTGTGCCCGGGCCTGGTCGCTCGCCGGTCAACGCAGCGATGTCTTCCTGCATCGCATAGCCGTGCTTGGCGCTTTCGGCCAGGCTGATCAGGATCAGCAACGCAGGCTCGGAGAACCTGCCGAGCTGCGACAACCCTGTCATACGTTCCTCCAGGTTGCTACGTTAGGCGTAGCATCGCAGGACGTAGCATTCTCGTCAATCCTGTTCCTACCGAAAGTCGGCCACCCCGCCGTTGACTGGGCGGGCACCGGCGTTGCGCTTGCCGAGCATGTGATCCGGGCCGTTCAGGCGGCACGTTCGCCAGTCGTTGCCGCCGCCCGGCGTCCAGGCGGTCGTCAAGCGGCGTTGAGCGACCAGGCGTTCATGTCGTCGCCCGGTGGCGGAGGATGCGGCGTACGCCGAGCATCGCGGTGCCGAGTCCGGCACCGGCGACGAGGAACCCGAGGAAGAGGAACAGGAAGATCGGGCTCATGCCGAGAGTCTTTCGGTCGGTGCCGAGGATGGTGCCGATGAGGAATCCGAAGAGCGGCCCCAGGACCGCCACTCCGCCGCCGAGGATGACCAGCCAGACGCCGGGTGCGACTGGGGTGAGACGGATCGGGCGGCCTGGTTGGGAGCCGCGGTCAGGATTGGTGGTCATCGTGCGTCCTTTGGGCATGGGTCACGGGTGAGGTGCCGTTGACGCTGGGTGGAACCTGGCTTGGGGCCGGGCTTGTGGTGTGGCCGCGGACCGCGTCGAGGAACGGGCCGATGATGTCGATCGGCAGGGGGAAGACGACGGTGGAGTTGTGGTCGGCGCCGAGCTCGAGCAGGGTCTGCAGGTAGCGCAGTTGGAGGCTGGCCGGGCTTTCGCTGAGGGTCTTGGCGGCGTCGCGGAGTTGTGCCGATGCCTGGAGCTCGCCACGGGCGTTGATCACCTTTGCCCGTCGCTCGCGCTCGGCCTCGGCCTCGCGGGCCATGGCCCGCTGCATCGCCTCGGGGATCTCCACGTCCTTGATTTCGACGACCTCGACCTTGACGCCCCAGGGTTCGGTCATGGAGGCGATCGATTTCGCGAGGTCCTCGTTGAGGTCTGCCCGGTGGGCGAGCAGTGTGTCGAGGTCTGCGCGGCCGACGACTGACCGTAGCGTGGTTTGGGCTATCTGGGAGGTGGCGACGGCGTGGTTCTCCACCGACATCACTGAGCGGACCGGGTCGACCACCCGGAAGAGTACGACGGCGTTCACCCGGGCCGGCACGTTGTCGCGGGTGATCACCTCCTGCGGCGGGATGGTCAGCGTGACCACCCGCAGGTCGATCCTGACCAGCTTGTCCAGGCCCGGGAGCAGCACCCGCACGCCAGGGCCCAGCGGCTCCCGCAGCCGTCCCAGCCGGAATGCCACACCCCGCTCGTATTCTTTCAGCACCCGCAGCGAGAGGACGGCCAGGGTTAGCGGCACCAGGACAGCAACGATCGCGATGATCATGAGGTGGTCTCCGTCCCGGGTTCGCGTCGGTCGGGCCGGTAGCTCGAGCGTCGGTGGGCCAGGGTCGCAGCGGCTGCGGCACGCTCGGCGACCGTGTCGTCGAGCGAGCGGTGGGCCATGCCCTCGGGGATGAAGGCCGGGTTGCGGCGCAGGTGGGACCAGAGCGGCACGCTGAGCAGTAGTGCCATGACCACCGCTGCGGCGAGGACCAGCAGCGAGTCGGGTCCAGGTCCGGTGAGCGCGGTGCCGAGCGGCCACACCAGGCCGAGTACCGCCACCGTGCAGGCGATTCCACGGTGGAAGCGGGCGGCCTCGGAGGCCGGCCATGAGTCGACGGCGCGCTGGATCTCGCGCCCGGAGGACGACGTGGTGCAGGTGTCTTTGACGGGGCAGGCGTTGCAGATCGACGGCGTGCCGCGGTAGCGCGTCACGCGGTTGTCCGGGTCGAAGGATCGCGGCCACAGCCACTGGTCCTGCGGGCAGCGCCACGCGTCGTGGTCTTTGTGGTAGCGGAAACCGCCGGACACGCCGCCTTCGGCGACCGACGCGGCCCGGCGTGCCAGCGCGTCGATGATGTGCGCGAGCCCTACCACCGCCAGGCAGTAGCCGGCCGCCAGCCAGGTCTCCGCCCCGACGGCGGAGGCGGAGAACCCGGTCACGGCTCCTCCCGTTTGTCGCGCCGGTCGGAGGCGTAGCGGCTCCTCGACGGGGGTGTCTCGGCGATGGCGGACGTGGCGGCGACCGTGGCGGGCAGGCCGGTGCGGTCGTGGGCGGCCTCGGCGGTTTCCTCGACGTAGAGGGTCTCCGGCTGCAGTTGGGTCGCTGTCGGTTTGATGCCGTGGCGGATGCCGAGGTAAGTGATCCACAGGAACGGCAGCGCCCCACCGATGATCATGATCAGGTCGCCGGGCATGCGCAGCCACTCGAGCACGGCGTTGCCCGGCTCGGTGATGTAGCCGAGCGTGCGTGCCTCGAAGTACCCGTCGTTCACCGAGTGCCATAGCTGCAGGACGCCCAGCGGAAGCAGGGTCACGAACACCATCCAGGCCAGGCCGGTGTTGAGCGACCAGAACGAGAGTCTGGCCAGCCTGTCCGGCCACTTCGACGCCGGGACGATGTAGCGCAGCGCGAACAGCGCCAGGCCGACGGCGAGCATGCCGTAGACGCCCATCATCGCGCCGTGCCCGTGGTTGGCGGTCAGCGCCGTGCCGATCTGGTAATACGACACGATCGGCAAGTTGATCAGGAAGCCGAAGACCCCGGCGCCGACGAAGTTCCAGAAGCCCACGGCAACCAGGAACATCACCGCCCAGCGGTGCGGGAACGGCGCGCTGCTGCGGGTCTGCTGCCGGGAGCCGAGTTGCAGGAAGGTCCACGCCTCGACGGTCAGGAACGTCAGCGGGATTACCTCCAGGGCCGAGAAGAACGCGCCCAGCGCCATGTGTTCCACCGGCGTGCCGGAGAAGTAGAGGTGGTGCATCGTCCCGATCACGCCGCCCGCGGAGTAGAGGATGACGTCGAGGAAGATGATCTGGATGGCGATCCGGCGTCGGACCACGCCGAGCATCACGAAGATGTAGGCGACCATGACCGTGGTGAACAGTTCCAGGAAGTCCTCCACCCACAGGTGCACGACCCAGAACCGCCAGAACTCCGCGACGGTCAGGTGGGCCTGCGCCGACGCGAGCATGCCGACGGCGTAGAAGGCCGGAATCGCCAGGCCCGCGTAGAGGAACAGCCACGGCATGTTGAGCCTGTGCTCGGTCTTCAGCCGCGACCGGATCCCGCGGTAGATGATCGCGATCCAGAGGAAGAGCCCGATCACCAGCAGAGCCTGCCAGAACCTTGGCAGGTCCAGGTATTCCCACTGTTGGTCGAAGAAGATGGACCCTTTCGCCCAGTCGGCGCCGAAGATGCTGATCGCCTCGCCGGTCAGTGAGCCGACCACGACGATCACCAGTGCGCCGAGCAGGCCCCAGGCGAGCCAGTGTTGCCGACGCGGTTCGCGGCCGGAGATGATCGGGGTGAGATAGATGCCGGCGGCGAGGAACGCCGCCGCTGTCCAGAACAGGGCGAGCTGTACGTGCCATGTGCGCGCCAGGTTGAACGGCAGCACTCGGGCGAGGTCGATGCCGAAGAACGTGCTCAGGTCGGCGCGGTAGTGCTCGATCGCACCACCCAGCAGGGCCTGCACCAGGAACAGCGCGGCGACGACGAAGAAGAACCACGCGGTTACCTTCTGGGCCTTGGTGATCTGGACCTCACCGGGTTGGCGGAAGGCCAGGGCCGGCTGCTCGGTGGCGTGCCAGCCGATGGTGCGGCTCCAGCGCCCGTAGAGCGCGAAGAGCGCGCCCAGGCCGACCAGCAGGGCGGTCAGCGACAGGCCGGACCAGACCACGATGTCGGCGGTCGGGGTGTTGTCGACGCGCGGCTCGGGCGGCCAGTTGTTGGTGTAGGAGTAGCTGTGGCCGGGCCGCTGCGCGGCGCTCGCCCAGGCCGTCCAGGAGAAGAACGCGGTCAGCTCGTGGATCTCCCGCGGGTCGGTGATCACCTCGGGTAGGAGGCCGTATTTGGTGCTGGCGGTGCCGAAGAAGTCGGCGTAGTGCTTCTTGGCGTGCTGGAACGCCGAAACCTGCTCCGTGGTGAACACCAGCTCGCCGCTTGCTTTGTCGTATCGGTTCTCCCGCAGCATCCGCTTGGCGGCCTCAGTTGGCTCCTGCTGCCCGGAGGCGGTGAGTTCGCCCTTGATGTGCTCGGCCGAGATGCGCAGATACTCGGCGGTGTAGTCGGGGCCGAGGTACGCGCCGTGACCCATGACGGAGCCGTACTGCTGCAATCCCCGGCGCAGGAAGGTCTGCTGTCCGGCGGTCACGTCCGCGCGGGTGTAGACCACCTCGCCGCCCGGACCGGTTACCCGTTCCGGCAACGGCATCGAGTCGGTATAGGTTCGGACGGCCAGCATGCCCATCACGAAGAACCCGAAGACCAGGACGAGGGCGACGCCCTGTACCCATCCCTTGGAAAGGCGCAGCTCCGCACGGTCGGAGCCCGTTACCTGCGCTTGATCGGACACGTGTCGGCCTTCCGTCGCACCAGTTGTACCGACGGTATCGGGGGGTGAGATTTCTCGCAGCCTAAAGCGCCTGTTCGGTGCTACATCCGGCGAAACGGGCGGCCAAGTGGAGGGCAGGGGCGCGGGTGCGTCACTCCAGGCGTGTTCCAGGGCCGTGGTCGCGGGGGAGCCGTTGCGGCCATGTCAGCGATTGCGGGTGTCGGCCGGCCGGCTCCCTCCTGATCCGACCGGCTCATCCATCGGCCTGGGCCAAATCCGTCAGCGGGACGGCGGGGTCGGCCAGGCGCGCCGGGTCGATCGGGCGGCCGGCGCGGATGAGCTGGCCGATGGGTTCCGTGACGTTCCAGGTGTTGACGTTCATGCCGGCGAGCACGCGCCCTTCGGCGGTCCAGAACGCGATGAACTCGCGTGTGGCGGTGTCACCGCGGACGACGACCCGGTCGTAGGAACCGGGCGGGGCGTGGCCGGTGTACTCCATGCCGAGGTCGTACTGGTCGGTGTAGAAGTAGGGCAGCCGGTCGTAGCGCACCGGTTGGCCGAGCATGGCGCGGGCGGCGGCGGGTCCGGAGTTGAGGGCGTTGGCCCAGTGCTCGACCCGGATCCGGGTGCCGAGCAGCGGGTGGTGGGCGTTGGCGACGTCGCCGGCGGCCCAGATGCGTGGGTCGGCGGTGCGCAGGCTGGCGTCGACCCGGATGCCGTTGTCGACCGGTAGGCCGGCGAGTTCGGCGAGCTCGCTGTTGGGCTGGGCGCCGACGCCCACGATGACGACGTCGGCGGGTAGGACGGTTCCGTCGGCGAGTTCGACCGCCGAGACCCGCCCGGTGCCGTGGAGTCGCTGGAGCTGGGCACCGAAGCGGAACTCGACGCCGCGGTCGCGGTGCAGGTCGGCGAAGACTCTGGCGACCTGGTCGCCGAGCACGCGCTGCAACGGCAGGGTGGCGGTCTCGACGACGGTCACGCTGGCGCCCCGGCTGCGGGCGGCGGCGGCCACCTCCAAGCCGATCCAGCCGGCGCCGACAACGACCACGTGGGCGCCGTCGGTCAGAGCGTCGGCGATGCGGTCGCTGTCGGTCAGGGTACGCAGGTAGAGCACACCGTCGAGGTAGGCGCCGGACAGTGACAGCGTGCGGGCGCGGGACCCGGTGGCCAGCAGCAGCTTGTCGTAGTCGAGGCGTTGCCCGTCGGCGAGCTCGATCTGGCCGGACGACGGGTCCACGGCTGCGACCCGGATGCCGGTGCGCAGGTCGACGTCGTGTTTGTCGTACCAGTCGGCGTCGTGGACGTAGACGCTGTCGCGGCCGGCGGTGCCAAGCAGCAGACCCTTGGACAGCGGCGGACGCTCGTACGGGCGCTCGGGCTCCTCGCCGAGCAGCACGACCGGGCCGTCGAAACCCTCCTCGCGCAGGGTCTGCGCGGCCTTGGCGCCGGCCAGGCCGGCACCGATGATGACGAACGGGTGCATGGGTGCTCCTCTACGGATAGTCCGCTGCGGACTTCTCAGGCGTGGGCGATGCCGGCGAGGGCGAAGAACTCCGCCCGCGAACGCGGGTCGTCGCGCAGTGTGCCGAGCAGGGTCGAGGTGATGGTCGTCGCGCCGACCGCTTGCACGCCGCGCAGCGTCATGCACAGGTGAGTGGCCTCGATGACGACCCCGACGCCATGCGGGCTCAGGTGAACGGTGAGCCAGTCGGCGATCTGCCTGGTGAGGCGTTCCTGTACCTGCGGGCCGTGGGCGAACAGCTCCACGACGCGGGCGAGTTTGGACAGGCCGAGGATGCGTTCGCCGGGCAGGTAGCCGACGTGGGCCACGCCGAGGAACGGCAGCAGGTGGTGTTCGCATACCGACCGGATCGGGATGGCGCGGGCCAGTACCAGTTCGTCGTAGCCCTCACCGTTGTCGAAGGTGGTGAGCGTGAAGTCCCGCGGCGTCAGCAGTTCGGCGTACGCGCGAGCCATCCGCCCGGGCGTCTCGGCCAGCCCGTCGGAGTCGCAGTCGATCCCCAGCGCGGCCAGGAAGTCGGCCGCGGCCCGCTCGGCGGCGGCCAGGTCCTGGCGGGGCCGTTGCCGGGTCACCCGCAGCGGTGCGAGGGTCATGTCAGCGCTCACCGGTGCCCAGCGCGGTCAGCAGGGCCGGCACCAGCGTGGCGGCGGCGAACGGGCCGTACGCCCGGCACGCGCCGATCGGGACCGCTACCAGGGCTGGGTGCGGCCGGTGCCCGTACGGCCCGGCGAGCCCGGTCACCGGCCGTTTCGCCTGTTCCATCGCTTGATCGAGGCGTGCCACCCGACACCTCCCGTGTTTTTCACCAACTGACGTTGTCAATAATCCTCATCCTGGACCTCATCACCGAGAATTTCAACAGTCCGTGCTGGTGATAATCTCGGTGGGTGCAGGACCGGTGGACCTCGCTCACCGCGCTCACCGACCCGTCACGTCGGGCGCTGTATGACTACGTCCGACGCCAGGACCACCCGGTCAGCCGTGAGGAGGCCGCCGACGTCCAGCGCATGTCGCGTGGCCTGGCCGCCTTCCACCTGGACAAGCTCGTCGACGCGGGGCTGCTCCGCGCCCGCTACGAGGCGCCGGCCGACCAGCCTCGCGGCCGGGGCCGGGCGCCGAAGGTGTACGAGGCGGCCGGCGACGGCCTGGCGATTACCGTGCCGGAGCGGCGCTACGAGCTGATCGCCGAGATCCTCGCCGACGCCGTTGCCGACGACCCGGCACACGCCGCCGAGGCGGCGCGCCGGTACGCCCACGCACGCGGTGAGGCCATCGGCGCACAGCTACGCGCCGAGCGCGTCGACATCGCGAGCGTGCTGGCCGGACTCGGGTTCGAGCCGCAGCTCGCCCAGGACGGCCGGATCCTGTTGCACAACTGCCCGTTTCACGCCCTCGCCGCTCGCCACACGACCCTGGTGTGCGGGCTCAACCACACCCTCATCGCCGGACTCGTCGAAGGCCTGGGCATCGCCGACCTCCAAGCCAGACTCGTTCCCCGGCCCGGCGCCTGCTGCGTCGAACTCGCCGCCCCACCACCGTCCGACCGGCAGTAGAACCGGCGCGTGCACAGTGCCGTGCTCACCACCTGGCGGGGCCTGATCGGTGGCGGCATCCTCGTCGTCGCGCTGCTGCTCCGGCCGGCCTTCGCGCGCCGCCGCTGACCGGGTCGTCCGCCTCTCGAGTGGCTGGGGCACTGTGTGAGGCGGACGACCCGGTCTCGGTGGAGACGTGGCATGTGGAGATCAGGCCTCGCTCGACCGCTTCCACAGGTTGATGCCCGACTCCACGGCGAGCCCGTCGATGGCGTCGAGCTCATCGCTCGTGAAGTCGAGCCGGTCCAGGGCCCGCACGTTCTGCTCAAGCTGTTCGACGCTGGAGGCGCCCAGCACCAGGCTGGTCATCCGATCGTCGCGCAGGGCCCAGGCGAGCGCGAGCTGGGCCAGGGTCTGGCCACGACCCGCTGCGATGTCGTTGAGGCCACGGATCCGGTCGAGCATCTCCTCGTGGAGGAGCCCGGGGTTGAGCGACTTGCCCTGCGCCGCTCGCGAACCCTCGGGAATGCCCGCGAGGTAACGATCGGTGAGCAGTCCCTGGCCGAGGGGCGAGAACCCTACGCATCCCGCGCCCACGTCGGCCAGGGTGTCCAGGAGCGAGTCCTCGATCCACCGGTTGAACATCGAGTACGACGCCTGGTGGACCAGCAGCGGCACGCCCGCCCCGCTCAGCAGCCGGGCCGCCTCGCGGGTCCGCTCCGGTGAGTACGACGAGATGCCGACGTAGCGAGCCTTGCCGGAGCGGTGGGTCGCGACCAGGGCGTCCATCGTCTCCTCCAGCGGCGTGTCCACGTCGACTCGGTGGCTGTAGAAGATGTCGACGTGGTCGAGGCCCATCCGCATCAGGGACTGGTCCAGCGAGGCCATCACGTGCTTGCGCGACCCGCCGCTGCCGTACGGGCCGGACCACATGTCGTAGCCCGCCTTGGTGGCGATGACCAGCTCGTCGCGGAAGGGCCGGAGGTCCCGGGCGAAGTGCTGGCCGAAGTTGAGCTCGGCGCTGCCGAACGGCGGGCCGTAGTTGTTGGCCAGGTCGAAGTGGGTGATGCCGAGGTCGAACGCGCGGTGGATGATGTCGCGCTGTCGCTGGAGCGGGACGTCGTCACCGAAGTTGTGCCACAGCCCCAGCGACATGGCCGGAAGTTTCAGCCCGCTGTGCCCGGCGTGGCGATACGGCATCTTCTGGTAGCGAGACTGTTCTGGGACGTACGCCATCGGCCTTGCCCACCCATTCCTTCTTGTCGTTGTGGTTGTCGTTGTTTGCCACTCGGTCGTGGGAAACGGTCAGGGCACGGACAGGCCCGCGCGGCGGAGCATCCCGGCCAGCTCCACCTCGGCGTTCCGGACGATCTCGGTCTCATCACCGGTGACGAGCTGACCGTCCCGGACCACCACCGCCCCGCCCACCAGCACGGTGTCCACGTCGGCGGCCGAGCGGCTGTAGACGATCTCGGAGAACGGGTTCGCGGGCCTGGTCGGAGCGCTGGCCGCCCGGGAGGGGCGCAACAGCACCAGGTCGGCGAGTTTGCCCGGCTCGATGCTGCCGATCTGGTCGCCCATGCCCAGCGCCCGGGCGCCGCCCATGGTGGCGAGCTCGAGCACGGTCTCAGCAGACATCGCGTCGGCTCCGTGCCGGGGCTTGTGGATGAGCGCGGCAAGCCGCATCTCCTGAAACCCGTCCAGGTTGTTGTTGCAGGCCGCGCCGTCGGCGCCGAGTGCGACGTTGATCCCGCGCTCGAGGTACGTCGGCACCGGCGCCACTCCCGACGCCAGCTTCAGGTTCGCGGACGGGCAGTGGCAGATGTGGGCGCCGGCCTCGGCGATCCGGGTGATCTCGTCTTCGGTGGGCCACACGCAGTGCGCCATCACCATCCGCTCGTTGAGCGCCCCCCACGAGTCCAGTGCCCAGATGTCGCGGCCCTCGTCGAGGCTGCCGATCATCTCGGACTGCTGCTCGTTCTCGTGGACGTGGGTGTGGAGTGGCAGCCCACGCTGCTCCGCGATCTTCACCACCAGATGCCACAGCTCGGGCGTCGTTCCGCGCGGGCATCGGGGGGAGAGGGCCACCCGCAGCCGCCCGTTCTCCCGGCCGTCCCAGGTGTCGACCAACCGTAGGATGTCGGCGACGGCGTCCTCGGTGGTCTCACCCCACATGTCCGTGCCGGGCTCCTCGCGGTCCATCAGCGCCTTGCCGATGAACGCACGGATTCCGAGGTCGGCCGCCGCCTCGAAGGAGGCGTCGGTGTGGTGGACCGACTCCATCGACAGGACGGTGGTGGTGCCGCCGAGCAGCAGCTCCGCGATGCCGAGCCGGCACGACGCGGCCATCGACTCGGCCGTGTGCGCCTGCTCCATCGGCCACACGCAGCTCCGCAGCCACTGGATCACGTCGACGTCGTCACTCAGTCCCCGCATGATCGTCTGGCACAGGTGCGTGTGGGCCTGTACCAGGCCCGGCATCACGATGCTCCCGCCGGCCTCGATCTCGATCGGCGCCGAGTCCTCGACCGGGCCTACGTGCTGGATCCGGCCGTCGGTCACCGCGATGTCGCCGCGCACCACGCCGGCCTCGGCCATCGTGATCACGACCGCGTCTCGGATGATCAGGTCAGTCAATGGTTCACCTCAGAACTGGTTGGGGCCGCCCGGTCGGCTAGGGCAAGTTGTGCGAACCGTTCGAGATCGGCGGGGTCGTAGGGGGCGGACAGCGCCAGGATCACCTCGTCCACACCCGCCTCGGCCAGGCGGGAGATGGTGCGCCAGGCCCGCTCGGGGTCCGCGACGACCACCCGCTCGGCGGCCTCCGCCATGGAGATCCCGGAGCGGGTGGCGACTTGGGTCACCAGGCGCTCCTGCCGGGCGGCGTCCCCGGAGAGGTCGGCGAAGACGAACGCGCTGCGCTGGAGGTCGCCCGGCGACCGACCGTTCTGCCGGAGCAGCTCGTTCAGCTCGGCGTTGAGCCCAGGCCAGGCCTCGGCGTGGGCGAAGGTGTTGAAGACGTCGCCGTAGCGGGCCGCGGCGAGCCGGGCCTTGCGTCCGGAGCCGCCGATGAGGATCGGGACGGAGCCGTGGACCGGCTTGGGCTCGAAGTATGCGTCCTGCAGTGAGTACCACTGGCCCTTGAAGGTCACCGGTCCCTCACTCGCCATCAACAGTCGCATGATCTGGGCGGTCTCCGTGAGGCGTCCCAGGCGCTCGTGAGGGCTGGGGGAGCGGATCCCGAACATCGCGTGCTCCGCGTGGTGCCAGCCGGCGCCGATGCCGAGCATCGACCGGCCTCCGGAGATGTGGTCGACCGAGACCACCGTCTTCGCCAGCACCCCGGGCTCCCGCAGGGTCACATTCGTGACCAGCGTGCCGACCCGGACCCGCCTGGTCACCGCCGCGAGCGCGCTGACGACCGACCACGCCTCCAACTGGCCGCCCTCACGGGGACCGTGGGGCCGGTACGCCGGCCCCTCCCCGGGGTGCAGCGGGACGAGGTGGTCGAAGGTGTAGGCGGCGAAGACGCCCAGCTCGTCCGCGGCCTGCCAGTAGTCCTTCAGCGCTTCGAACGAGGTGCGCTCAGGCGGGGTCTGGATGGAAATCCGCGGTGTAGGTTGTCGGCAACCTATTTGACCACCGACGGGTTGATCGGGGTACAAAACCATGACATGTCCTGCTGGTCAAAGGAATAGGATGCGCGTAACGTATCACCTGCGAGTCGGGTCCTGTCACCAATGGATGAGTGGCGCCGGCGCGACGGAGACCGCCGACAGCACTGACGAGGGGTATGGCCGAGAGACGGTGATGACCAGTGCAACTCAGTGAGAGCGAGATTTCCCGGCTGCTGATGAGCCACTCGGCCGGCACCAGTCCCGGGTTCCTGCTGTGGCGCTCCGTGCTGCGGTGGCAGCGCCAGGTGACGGCGGTGCTGAAGGACGAGAGTCTCACCCACGTGCAGTTCTCGGTTCTGAGCACCATCTGGTGGTTCGACCGCCAGGGCCATGTCCCGAGCCAGCGCGACGTGAGCAATCACGCCAGCCTCGACCGGGTGATGATGTCGCAGGTCGTGCGTCTGCTTGAGAGGGACGGCCTGGTCGAGCGCACCGTCGATGAGCACGACGGCCGGGTCCGCCGCCTGCGGATCACCCCGGAGGGACGCACCGTGGCCGACCGGGCGGTGGCGTTGATGGACGCCACCGACAACGCGTTCTTCGGCGTGCTCGACGACCTGCCCGGGTTCATCGCAGGCCTCTCGCGACTCGCCGGGGTCACCGAGCTGGCATCGGCCACGGACCAGAAGAAGTAGCCCTCCCGCTGGCGCCTCATGGGACGGCCCAGGAGTTCTCCCGGATCCCACAGCAGACGGAGCAGCAGTGAGTTCAGATCAGCATCACAAGCAGTACGACGACGCCCGCACCCCGGTGGCTGTGGACGTGGTCCTGCGTTCCGCCACGGTGATCACCATGGACGACGACGACACCTGCTTCGACGGGGACGTCGCCGTCGACGGCGGTGAGATCGTGGCGATGGGGCCGCGGCTCGCCCACGTGGGGCGGGAGGAGGTCGACCTCGGCGGACAGGTCCTGCTACCCGGGTTCGTCAACGCACACACGCACGAGTGCATGGAGCGGGGCTGGTTCGAGGATCTCGGCTTCATGGAGTGGCTGGAGACCTACGCACAACCCAAGGACCGGGCCTACCGACCCGAGCATCAGCGGGCGGCCTCGTCGCTGGTGCAGCTCGAGCTCATCAAGAGCGGTTTCACCAGCATCCTCAGCATGTTCCGCTACCCCTCGGTCTCGGCGGCGGTGGCGCGGACGTCGGGAATCCGGGCGACCTTCGCCCCTCAGCTCGTCGAGGACCCCTCAGGCGTGGGGGAGTCCTGGGAGGACACGCTCAACTTCCTCGACGAGCTCGACCGCGACCCCCATCCCCGCATCCGCGGCTGGCTCGGTCCGCATGCGCTCTATAGCTGCTCCGAGGGGACCTACCGCGAGATCGCCCGGTTCGCCCGGGAGCGGCGCGTGGGGATTCACACCCACCTCGCCGAGAGCCGCGACGAAGTGACCCGGATCCGCGAACGGACGGGCCTGACTCCGACCGCATACCTCGACGAGCTGATCGGGCTGGGACCCGACGTGGTCCTGGCGCACGGCGTCGAGCTCACCGCCGATGATATCGCCCGGATCGCCGATTCGGGTGCTGCGGTGGCCCACTGCCCGACGTCGAACATGAAGCTCGGCAACAACATCTCGCCCGTGGTCGACCTGCGCGCGGCAGGGGCCACGGTGGGCCTGGGCACCGACTCGGTGATGTCCAACAACGTCCTGGACCCGTTCGCCGAGATGCGGATGGCGTGCCTGGTGGCGAAGTTCCGCACCGGTGACCCCAGCGTCATGTCCGCCCCGGAGGTACTCCGCCTCGCCACACGGGGTTCGGCGCGGGCGCTCGGTCTCGAGGATCTCGTGGGCTCGGTGGAGGTCGGCAAGCGGGCCGACCTCGTGGCCGTCGACCTGCGCGGGCCACACCTGTGGCCGCTCACCGGCGACGAGGGGCACCTGGGCAACCTCGTCGAGCAGTTGGTCTACGCCGCTCGGGCCTCCGACGTGAGCCTCACCATGGTCGACGGCGAGATCCTGATGAGCGAACGCCGGATGCGCACCCTCGACGAGGGCGCGGTGCGCGAGATCGTCGAGGCCGAGGCGGCAGACCTGGCCCGTCGGGCCGGAGTCGACGATCACGTCGTTCGTCGGCGACCCAAGAGCCTTCGGGGCCGTGTTCAGGTGTCTGACTGACGAAGGCCCGGCGGGCGACGCCGTTCACGATCGGGAGGCGGGCAGCGTGTCGGCGAACTCGTCGACCATCGTCCGGTGTGCCGCCGAGTCGATCTCGCCGAAGACGCGAACGCGGGAGAGCCCCCCGTCGGGATAGACGTCCACCCGCACGAACCGGACGGGCGTCTGCTCGTCGACCGCCAGCAGGTGGCGGGTGTCGGGGAGCGCCGGGCGACGAGCGACGAGCGGCACCCACGATGCCGGATCCTCCAGGGCCGCCTGGTCGCGGATCCCGACGACGCGGAACTCGCCGGGGGCGTTTCCCACGAAGTACGACGTGTCGATCTCGACGCGCCTGATCGCCCCGACGGCCGCCAGGCGGATCGTCACGTGGTCGTTCCCATCGTCTCGCCGGCGCGCGTTCTCCCAGCCCTCGCCCATCGTGCGTGCCCGTCCCGGAAGCAGGAGGTTGTCCGGCGACGAGTAGAAGCGGTTGGAGCAGTCGACGATCGCGCCGCCGTGCTCCTGGGCGGCGAGGTCGATCGTCCCGGTCAGCAGTCGCGGGTCCGGCACCGCTTCACCGTGGACACGGAAGCGCGCCACGCCGCCGTCCGGATAGATGGTGAGTCGCACGTGCGTGTACCGGTGGCGGTCGGCGACCTCGTAGGAGTTCTCCGTGTCACCGTGTGCCGGACTCTTGGCGACCAGCGTGGTCCAGGTCGCCGACAACAGCTCGTCCGTGGACGGGTAGCCCTCGAGACCGGTCGCCTCGACCGAGATGTGCGGGGGATAGTTCCCGGTGAACCAGGCGGTGTCAACCACGACGCCGCGCACCACGCCCGGTGCGCCGAGACGGACGATCACCTGGTCGCGATCGCCGCCGTCGCGCCGGCGGCGGGTCTCCCAGCCGTCGTACACCTTCCCCTTGTGACCGAACTCGTCGGTCGAGAAGACGGACGGCTCCGGGTTGATGAGGTTCTCGCGTTGGGCGAACAGCTCGTCGCTGGCCCAGACCACGCTGCCGGCGAGGTCCCGGGAGGCCAGGTCGGGATAGGTCCGGAAGTCGTTCATCGGTCTCCTCGGCTCAGTAGTCGCCCGCGAGGCGCGGAGCTGGTGGTCCATGGTCCGGTGATGGGATGCCCGGCCAGCCAGGTCTGTCTGACGCGGCCGTGGAGCGTGCGTCCGTGGTACGGGGAGACCGCGTGGCGGTGGAGCAAGGAGTGGACGTCGACGGTGAAGGTCTCGTCGGGAGCGAGGACACAGAAGTCGGCGTCGGCTCCTACGGCGATCCGGCCCTTCGAGTGAAGCCCGGCGTGACGAGCCGGACCCTCGGCCATCCAGCGTGCGACGTCCGTGATCGAGTGCCCGCGCTGGCGGGCTTCCGTCCAGATCACCGGGAGCCCGAGCTGGAGTGACGAGATGCCGCCCCAGGCGAGCCCGAAGTCCCCGGAGTCCAGATGCTTCATCTCGGGCGTCGATGGCGAGTGGTCGGAGACGATGATGTCGATGACCCCGTCGGCGAGGGCGCGCCAGAGGTCCTCGCGGTTGCCCTCTTCGCGGATCGGAGGACAGCACTTGAACTGGGTGGCGCCGTCAGGAACGTCGCCGGCGGCCAGCGTCAGGTAGTGCGGGCACGTCTCCGCGGTGAGGCGCACGCCGTCGTGGCGCGCTGACCGGATCATCGGGATCGCGTCGGAGCTCGACAGGTGCAGGACGTGTACCCGGGCCCCCGTGCTCCGAGCCTCCTCGATGAGGCGTGCGATCGCGCGGTTCTCCGCTTCCCGCGGGCGAGACCTCAAGAAGGCGTCGTAGCGAGTCGCCTCCGGCCCGGGAGCCTGCTCGATCACGTCGGAGTCCTCGGCGTGGACGATCAGGAGGCCGTCGAACTCGGCGACCTCGCGCAGTGCGGTCCTGAGTTGCCCGGCGTCGAGACAGGGGAACTCGTCCACGCCCGACGGGAGCGTGAAGCACTTGAAGCCCAGGACGCCTGCGCCGTGTAGATGGCGAAGTGAGCCCAGGTTGCCCGGGACGGCACCGCCCCAGAACCCGACGTCGACGTGCACCTGGTCGCGAGCCACAGCGCGCTTCAACTCGAGGGCGTCGACATCGCAGGTCGGGGGGATGCTGTTGAGCGGCATGTCGACGAGGGTGGTGATGCCGCCGGCGGCCGCGGCGCGGGTCGCGCTGCTGAAGCCCTCCCAGTCTGAGCGGCCCGGGTCGTTCATGTGGACGTGTGTGTCGACAAGGCCCGGCAGCAGGACCTCGTCGTCCTCGAGCTCCAGGACTCGCTCGGCGCGCCGTGCCAGGTCCGAGTCGAAATCGTCGATCGCGGTGATCACGCCGTCGCGAACGCCGACGGACCGCGACGCGAGGCCGGACGGCGTGACGGTCTCGCGTGCCCGGAGTACCAGGTCGAAGTCGAACGTCGTCATCGCGGATCAGCAGGCCGCCGGTACGGCGCTCCAGGCAGAGCCGGCGTCGGGCGCGTCATCGCGGACGACGCTGGCCTCGATGAGTCCGTACGGCCGGTCCGCGGCGATGAAGACCTCGCCCGGGTTCTCCGTGCCGGGTGGCAGCAGGGTGACCAGGAAGTGATGCTTGTTGGGGGCCGAGAATTTGATCTCCGCGACGGCGGGGTGCGCTTCGAGGACGGCCTCGCCCATGCCATACAGCGTCTGCTGGAGCGCTCGGCTGTAGATCGTCGCGAACCGTTCGAGGAGGAGCGCCTTGATCGCGGCGTGGGTGGCATCCCAGTCGACGTCGGTGCCGGCGTAGCGCCAACGGGCCACGAGCGAGGTGGCCAGGATGCGGTCGGTGGTCTCCGGCAGGGTGGTGTATTCGTCCTTCAGGAACCCGCGGAACTCCGAACCCGTCGTCTTGGCGACCGTGAGGTGCTCGATACCGGAGACGACGTGCACGGCGCGTGCGGGACCCGAGTCGTCGACGGTGACGATCGTGTTGCGAGTGCCCTGGCCGTCCCGGACGAACGAGTGGTCGTGACCGACACCGCCCACCTGGATGCGCTGCCACTCGTACTCCTCGACGGAGACGCGGGCGCCGGTGGCGTTCGGTGTCTGGGCGAGCAGGTGCTCGGCGAGGTTCAACGCGTAGTCCTCGATCGCTCCGAGTGGCTTGGCCTTCGCGAAGGCGAACGCGGCGTTTTTCTGGGTGTCGGTGGGCAGGATCGCGGCCTGGTCCCCGGTCACGTGAGCGTCATGGAAGTCGCCCCGCAACGAGGTGGAGACGTTGAGGTCGCGGATCTCGTGGCGACTCGAATCCCGGATGACGCGGACGACGCGGTTCTCTGCCTTGCCGTACTGATTGGGTCCAAGAACAATGGCCATGGGTCAGGGTCCCTCGTGAGTTTCAGTAGGCGAACGGGCTGCGGAGTAGTGCTACGTGGTACGGCCATTCGTCGTGTGGCACGCGGGACGTGATCGAGACCGACCGCTCGGCATCCACCTGTTCGAGCCTGATGGCTGCCGCGAGACTACGAGCTGAACCGGCCGAGCGTCAACAAAATGTTGAAATAAGGTCTCGGTCTACTGCCCGCTCCTGTTCCGGTTCAGGTAGTTGTAGATCGTGAAGCGCGTGACGCCGAGGCTCTCGGCCACCCGTTCCACTGAGCCCCGGAACTCGAAGGCGCCGCGCACTTCGAGCAGCCGCACCGCTTCCTGCTTGCGGGCCCGAGGGAGATCGGGGAGCGCGCTGTCGAACTCGAGCTCGACCTGTTGGATCAGCGCGTCGAGACCGTCGGACGTCGAGGTCAGCCGGATCGCGCCCACCAGATGGCCGTCCCACCGCAGTGGCACGTCGTCGCCGGCCGCGTCCTCCGGGGCGACCACGGTCGCGTCGATCCGCGCCAGCAGCGGCCGGATCGCGTCGAGCAAGCGGTCGAGCCCATCGTCATTCATCGCTCTCGACCAGAAGTGTGAGTCGCGTCCCCCCTTGGGCCAGCACGGTCTCGACCACCGCCGACAGGAGCGGGATCAGCTCGGTCGAGTCGCCCCACACCGAGGTGCCGAACGGCCCGAACTCGTGTCTCAGGCCCGACTGCTCGACTATCCCGAGCGCGGCCGTCGCATGCGCCGGCGTCGCGCCGATGGTGAACGGCTCGGACGTGAACTCGGCCCTGACCCTCATCCGTCGATCCTAGGCGTTCCCTCGCCCAGGTCGTCCCTGCGCCGGGCCAGGGCGACCAACGCCTCCCGGTCCGGAACGCCCTGGGCGGTGAGGTCGGCTTCCGAGGTTGCTCCGCACTCGAGCGCGCGCAGGATGAAGCGTGCGAGTGCCGTTGCTGTCGCAGGCTCGTCCATGACCCCCGAGGCCGCACCGGCCAGATAGCCGGTCAGTCGACGGACCGCTGTGGGGAGCCCCTCGTCCATGAAGGCGAACACCGTCCCGTAACGGGTCGGGAGCTGTCCGGGGTGAAGGTCCCACCCTTGGTAGATGCCGCGCTCGATCGAGCGTCGTACGAGCCGAGCGTGCAGTGCCCAGGCCGCGCGGACCTCGGCCGTCCCTCCGATCGGCAGCACGTTGGTCGAGCCGTCGGAGACGAACACGCCTGTCCGGGCAGCCGCCACGTGCATGGTCGCCTTGGCGTGGTCGGCCAAGGGGTGCTCCATGCTCTGATAGGCCGGAGCGATCCCACATGCCGCCGCGTAGTCGTACGTGCCGTAGTGCACGCCGGAGCACCGGCCCCGGGCCGCGTGGATCATCGGCGCGACGGTCGCACGGCCGTCGGCGCCCAGGATGCTCTGCGGCGTCTCGATCTGCAGCTCGAAACGCAGTGCGCCGGACGCGAGGTCGTACGACCTCTCGAGCACCTCGCAGATGGTGACCATGGCGCGCACCTGCTCGACCGAGGTGACCTTGGGGAGCGTCAGCACGAAGCCCGGTGGGAGGCCGCCGGAGCGGGCGAGGCCGCCGACCACGAGGTCGAGGGTGCGCAGGCCCCGGCGCCGAGTGCGCGCCTCGAGCGACTTGAACCGGATGCCGAGGTGCGCCGGAGCCGACGGCAGCTCCGACAGGTGCCGCAGGATGGTCACGACGGCCTCGGCGTCCGCGTCCTCGCCGTCGTCCGACGAGACCTGGTATCCGTCCTCGAAATCGATCCGAAGGTCTTCGATCGGCTGTTCACGGAGCTTGCGCTCCACCCGGTCGATGAGTCCGTCGGCTCGTGATGGACCGAGGTTCAGCGCCTCGAGCAGGACGGCCCGCCCGTGGGTGTCCAGTGCCAGGAGGGCCTCCCGGCCCCAGTCCTGGACGAGGTCCGGCGTGCAGCGGTCCGCCGGCACGTAGACGGTGTGCACGGGTTGCCGGGTGGTGCTCTCGCCGGGGTACCGCGCACTGAGCTGGGCGTCCGCCTCCTGCAGCAGCTCGTCGACCCTCGTGATCAACGAGCTCAGCACCGACCGGTCGGGAGTTGCGGGCATGGATGCGCCTTTCGCTGGGCACCGGGTTCGGAGAAGGATTGCTGTATTCCCGTCCTACGGGCTGGCTGCCTTCTTTTCGAGCCGTCCCTCGTGGAGGATCGGCTCGGTGTACCCGCTCGGCTGAGCGGCGGCGTCCAGGATCAGTCGTCGAGCGGTCCGGAACGCGACCCCGTCGAACGTCGCAGACATGGCGTTGTACTGGGGGTCGTGCGCATTCTGGGCGTCCACGACAATAGCCATCCGACGCAGGGTCTCCTCGACCCGATCGACGCCGACCACCCCGTGATGCAGCCAGTTGGCGACGTGCTGGGAGGAGATCCGGCAGGTGGCCCGGTCCTCCATGAGCTGGGTGCCGTGGATGTCGGGAACCTTGGAGCAGCCGATGCCGGCGTCGATCCACCGGACGACGTATCCGAGCACCCCCTGGATGTTGTTGTCGAGCTCGGCCTGAACCTCCCCGTCCGACCACGAGGCGGGGTCTCCGATCGGCACTGTGAGCAGCGAGCCCATCGACACCGCGGAGCGGTTGGCGAGCTGCTGTTGCCGCGCGGCGACGTCGACCCGGTGGTAGTGCGTCGCGTGCAGCATGGCGGCGGTCGGCGACGGGACCCAGGCGCACGACGCCCCCGACTCGGGGTGCTGGACCTTCTGGGCCAGCATGTCGCTCATGCTGTCGGGCGCTGCCCACATGCCCTTGCCTATCTGGGCACGGCCCTGGAGCCCGCAGGCGAGTCCGATGTCGACGTTCGAGTCCTCGTACGCCGCGATCCACGGCTGGGTCTTCATGTCCGCCTTGCGAACCATCGGCCCGGCCCACATCGACGTGTGGATCTCGTCCCCTGTCCGGTCCAGGAAGCCAGTGTTGACGAAGACCAGCCGGTCCTTGGCGGCGTGGACGCACGCCTTCAGGTTCAGCGTGGTCCGACGCTCCTCGTCCATGATCCCGATCTTGAGAGTGCGAGGAGCAAGCCCCAGCACGCGCTCGACCCCTTCGAACAGCCGGACCGTGAAGTCGACCTCCTCCGGACCGTGCATCTTGGGCTTGACGATGTAGACGGAGCCGGTGCGGGAGTTTCGTCGGTCCCCGTGGCCGCGCAGGTCGTGCAGCCCTCCGAGGGCGGTCATCAAGGCATCGAGGATCCCCTCGGGAACCTCCCGCCCGTCCCGGTCCAGGATCGCGTCCGTCGTCATCAGAAGGCCGACGTTGCGCACGAGCATCAACGCCCTCCCCGGGACGACCACCGGGTCGCCGGCCGGGGTGGTGAACGACCGGTCGGGGTTCAACGACCTGACGAACGTCACCCCGTCCTTCGTGACCTCTTCGGCGAGGGAGCCCGTCATGAGCTGGAGCCAGTTGCGGTAGCCGTGGACCTTGTCGGCGGCGTCGACCGCGGCGACCGAGTCCTCGAGGTCCATGATCGTCGTCAGGGCGGACTCGAGCATGATGTCGCTGACGCCGGCCGCGTCCGACCTCCCCACCGGGTGGCCGCGATCGATCCGAATCTCGATGTGGAGCCCGTGATGCCGGAGGAGCACCGCCTCGGGGCTCGAGGGCGTCCCCCGGTAGCCGACGAGTGCCGCGGGATCGCGGAGCCGCCCCGGGTCATCGTTCGCGAACGTGACGACCAGACCGTCGGAATCCATCTGGTAGCCCAGGGAATCGGCATGGGAACCACGGGTGAGTGGCGCCGCGGTGTCGAGGAAGTCGCGACCCCAGGCGATGACTCGGTCACCGCGCACGGGGTTGTACGTGGGTCCCGGAGCCAGCGTGCCGCGGTTGTCGATCGCGTCCGTGCCGTAGAGCGCGTCGTAGAGGGAGCCCCATCGGGCGTTCGCGGCATTGAGGGCGAACCGTGCGTTCAGCAAGGGGACGACCAACTGCGGACCGGCCAGTTCGGCGATCTCGGGGTCGACGTTCTCGGTGGAGATCTGGACGTCTCCGGGCGCCTCGGTGAGGTAGCCGATCCTCCGCAGGTGGTCCTCGTGCGCCCGGGCGTCGCGGACGTCGGCGCCGGAACGCCAGTACTCGTCGATCTGCCTCTGAAGCTGGGTCCGGCGGTCGAGCAACTCGCGGTTCTCGGGTGCGAGGGCGTGGATCAGGGTGCTCGCGTCCCGCCAGAAGTTCGCCTCGCCGATGCCGGTGCCGGGCAGCGCCTCCTCGCTGACGAACCGGTGCAGGACGGGGTCGACGAGCAGATCGGCGGCCGGCACCCGGTCCGTGCTCATCAGCGCTGCCTGTCCATGATGCGGAAGGATCTGTTCATATCGTGGAAGTCTGGCCGCGCGATGTTGTGGTGTCAACGGAGTCGTCCTCGCCCGACTGAGGCGTGGATTCGCCCGGGGCCGAGGTGGTGTCTCTGACGGCTCGCAGTGGCAGGAGCCAGTCCGCACAGGGGTTTGCGGGAGATTTCGGCCCGGCGATCGCCCGCTTCGGGCGGTGCGGGATCGGGCCGTGAAGGCA
This sequence comes from Dactylosporangium roseum, assembly GCF_025264685.1. GTDB lineage: Bacteria > Actinomycetota > Actinomycetes > Mycobacteriales > Micromonosporaceae > Dactylosporangium > Dactylosporangium roseum. The sequence continues at coordinate 5,502,983 of NZ_CP073721.1, read as the reverse complement.
ACTTGTGATGCGCCTTACCTAAAGTGGGTTGCGCATGTACTATATGCCCCCAGACTCGGTCCGATGGCGGCGTCATCTGCGGAGACATGGAGGTACTGGCAAATGCTGGTCAGCGAGATTCCCGCTCTACGTGAGTACTGGTACAACATCGCCTACTCGTCGGACGTGACCAATAAGCCAGTCGGGGTGCGGCTCCTCGGAGACGACTACGTGGTGTGGCGTACGGCCGATGGGACAGTGTCGGGAGCGGTCGACGAGTGCCCGCACCGCTCGGCGCGGCTGTCCCAGGGTTGGGTGACCAACGGCCGCCTGACCTGCCCCTACCACGGCTGGCAGTTCGACGCTTCCGGCAAGTGCGTGGAGATTCCGAGCAACGACCCGGGTCTCCCGATCCCGCCCCTCGCCCGCACTCACCCGGTGCTGGTGGAGGAGCGCTACGGCCTGGTGTGGATGTGCGTGGGCATGCCGCGTACCTCGATCCCGGTGCTCCCCGAGGCCGGGGACGACTCCTACACCTTCATCCACGAGCTCATGCAGGTCTGGGACGCCTCGGCGCCACGCATCATCGACAACGCGCTGGATGTCAGCCACGTCTCCTGGGTGCACAAGGACTCGGTCGGTTCCTCGGCCAACCCCCGCCTGGAGGACGTCAAGGTGGTCCGCGACGGAGAGTCCGTGAGCTTCAGCGCGAGCTACACGGTCCGGATCGACGAGGTGATGCGGAAGAACACCGGGATCACCTCCGACTACAGCAAGCGCACCACCCGGGGCGAACTGGTCAACCCGCTGATGTTCCGCGGCGTCCTGGAGTACCACGACAACGGGCTGATCCACGTCCTGTACAAGACGGCCACCCCGATCGACGACCACACGACGCTGTTCTGTCAGTTCGTCGCCCGCAACGACAACCCCGACGAGGAGAAGCAGCAGTTGATCCGCGAACTGGACGGCCGCATCCAGAGCGAGGACCGGGAGCTGCTCCAGTCGGTTCGCGCCGACTTCCCGATCGAGGCCACGACCGAGATTCACGCCCCCTCGGACCGGATGACCATCCAGTACCGCCGGGTGCTGGCCGACCTGGCCGCCGAACACTCGATCGCCCGTCCGGACAACGCCTGGGCGCGTCCGCTGGCCAAGCCCCCGGCCGCCGCCAAGTCGTAGCCGAGCCGGCGCTCGTCCGAGCATCGGTCGGTTTCGTCCGTCCTCCGGGCTGGCGAACGCCCGCCATCCCGGACGGACCCTTCACCGCACAGTTGCTACACCAGCCCTGGGCCATCCGGCTCGATCACCGCCCCGGTCGGCCGACCGAACTACCACCGAACGGGCTCACGGAACGAGGACATCGTGATCAAGAGGACCCGCTTCATCCCGCTCGGGGTTGCCGTCGCCGTCCCGGCGCTGCTGTTGACGGCCTGTGCCAGCGACCCCCGAGCCGACGACAAGGGCTCGAAGGCCAAGGACTACAGCGCCTGCATGGTCACCGATATGGGTGGCATCGACGACCGGTCGTTCAACGCCGCGACGTGGGCCGGTCTCCAGGCCGTCGAGTCGAAGGGTGTCGACATCTCCTACGTGCAGTCGAAGTCGGAGTCCGACTACGCCCCGAACCTGTCGGCCCTCGTGTCGAAGGGCTGCGACCTGATCATCTCGGTGGGCAGCCAGCTCCTGACGGCCACCCAGGACGCCGCCAAGGCGCACCCGAACCAGAAGTTCGCGATCGTCGACGGGCCCGGCAACGGCACGAACCTGCGCGGGCTGCGCTTCAACACGGCACAGTCGAGCTTCCTGGCCGGATACCTCGCGGCCGGGTTTTCGACGACCGGCAAGGTGGCCACCTTCGGAGGCCAACAGTTCGACTCGGTGACCGAGCACATGGACGGCTACTGGCAGGGCGTCCAGTACTACAACAAGGTCAAGGGCACCGCCGTCCAGGTGCTCGGCTGGAACGAGCTGACCCAGCAGGGCAGCTTCACCGGCTCGTTCACCGACCAGACCAAGGGCCAGCAGGTCGCCACCAACTTCATCCAGCAGGGCGCCGACGTGATCTACTGCGTTGCCGGCGGCGCGAGCCTGGGAGCGCCCCCGGTGGCACAGACCACCAACGGCCGTGTCTCGATCATCTGGGTGGACAGCGACGGGTACACGACCGTCCCGCAGTACAAGGACGTCTTCCTCACCAGCGTGCCGAAGAACATCGGCGGCGCGGTCGAGGAGACCGTGCTCGCGGGGCTCGAGGGCAAGTTCCCCACCGAGGACTACATGGGCGTGCTGAAGAACAACGGCACTGGCCTGTCGCCCTTCCACAACTACGACTCCAAGGTCAACCAGAAGCTGCGAGACGAGATCGAGGACGCGAAGCGGAAGATCATCTCCGGCGAGATCGTCATCACCTCGCCTGGGCAGCCCAAGTAGCGACAACCGCAGTCTGCGGCATCGCTGACTCCCGCAGATCGGGAATCTCGATCTATTCCGCGATGAGGACGGACAGGACGCCCCGATGCAACTCGAGCTTCAAGGGATGACCAAGCGGTTCGGCGACGTCTACGCCAACCGCGACATCGACCTCACCCTCCGTTCGGGTGAGATCCACGCCCTCCTCGGGGAGAACGGGGCGGGGAAGTCCACCCTGATGAACGTGCTCTACGGGCTCTACCAACCCGACGGTGGGCAGATCCTGATCGACGGGGTGGAGCAACACTTCACGGGACCGCGTGACGCCATCGCGGCCGGGATCGGCATGGTGCATCAGCACTTCATGCTGATTCCAGTCTTCACCGTCGCTGAGAACGTGATCCTTGGCAGCGAGCCCACGCGGGGCCCGTTCGGCGCCCTGGCCCGGGCCCGGGCCAGGCAGCGCGTCAAGGATCTCTCGGAGCGGTACGGGCTGGCCGTCGACCCCGATGCGCTGGTCTCCGCCTTGCCGGTCGGCATCCGCCAGCGCGTCGAGATCCTGAAGGCGCTGGCCCGCGACGCACAGGTCCTGGTGCTGGACGAGCCGACGGCGGTGCTGACGCCCAGGGAGATCGACGACCTGATGGGCATCATGCAGTCGCTTCGTGCGGCGGACAAGGCGATCGTCTTCATCTCCCACAAGCTGCGCGAGGTCCGGGCCGTCGCCGACCGGGTAACCGTGATCCGGAACGGCTCCGTCGTCGGGGAGCTTCCGCCCGGCTCGGAGATCTCCGAGCTGGCGCGGATGATGGTCGGGCGACAGGTCGAACTCGCCGTGACCAAGGGGCCTGCGCGGGTCGGCGGTGAGGTCCTGGCGGTGCGGTCCCTGTCGGTGGAGGACGAGGACGGTCGGCTCGTGGTCGACGACGTCTCCTTCGAGGTGCGCGCCGGCGAGGTGCTGGCCCTCGCCGGCGTGCAGGGCAACGGTCAGGAGCACGTGGTCGAAGCCGTGATGGGGCTGTGCCAGCCGACCGCCGGGTCGGTGCGCCTGGCCGGGGTCGACCTGACTGGAGCAACGCCGCAGACGATGCTCCGGTCCGGGACCGGCTATGTACCCGAGGACCGCCATCTGGACGGCATCGTGGCGCCGTTCTCCGTGGCGGAGAACCTGATCCTCGATCTGCACCGCGATCCGCCGTTCCGCCGCGGCATCAACCTCCAGCCCTCCTCGATCAAGGCGAACGCGGTGCACCGGGTCGAGGAGTTCGACATCCGCACCCCCTCCATCGAGTCGCCGGTCGGCACCCTCTCCGGCGGCAACCAGCAGAAGGTGGTGATCGCCCGGCAGATGTCGCGCGAGCTGAAGCTGCTGATCGCCTCCCAGCCGACCCGCGGCGTGGACGTGGGCGGTGGCGAGTTCATCCACCGCCGCATCCTCGCGGCACGTGATGACGGTACCGCCGTCCTCCTCGTCTCGAGCGAGCTGGACGAGGTGCTCACCCTGGCCGATCGGATCGCCGTGATGTACCGCGGCCGGATCATCGGCGTCGTACCCGGCGGCGTCAGCCGCGAGGAGGTCGGCATGATGATGGCCGGCATTACCCCCGAGAGCGGTGTTGCGTCGTGACCATGGTCAAGGAAGGCGACAAGCCCGGCGGCGGGGCTCAGCCACCGGAGTCGGGCGCGGGTGCCCCGACGCCCGACAGGTCGTGGAGCCTGCGGCCGCGCTTCGACTTCGATAGCTGGATCGTGACCGGGGTGGCGATCGTCCTGGCACTGCTGCTGGGGGGCGTCCTCATCGCCTTCGGCGACGAGGCGGTACGAGAGGACGCGAAGTACTTCTTCGCCTCTCCCGGACGCTTCTTCTCCGACGCCTGGACGGCCGTGAGCGAGGCATACTCCGCGCTGTTCGCGGGAGCCGTCTACGACCCGCAGCCCGGGGGCGGCCTCAAGGAGGCCTTCAAACCACTCGCGTACACGATCTTCGCTGCGACGCCCCTGATCTGCGCCGGCCTCGGCATGGCCCTCGCGTTCCGGGTCGGCCTGTTCAACATCGGTGGTGAGGGCCAGGTCACGGTCGGCGCCTTCGCGGCCGGCTTCGTCGGATTCGCCGTCGATCTGCCCGTCCTCCTGCACCTGGTGGTCGCGATCGCAGCCGGAGTCGCCGCCGGCGGCTTGTGGGGCTTCATCGCCGGGTTCCTCAAGGCCAGGACCGGTGCCCACGAGGTCATCACGACCATCATGCTGAACTTCGTGGCGCTGCTCGGCGTGCAGATGCTGCTCCAACAGGACGGGATCCGCGACCCGCAGACGCCCCAGGTCTCCCGGGTCGTCGAGGAGAGCGCCCGACTGCCGCGGCTGGCGGGCGGTGGGCTCCCGATCGACCTGGGCATCATCCTGGCCCTGCTGGCCGCGATCCTGGTCTCCTGGCTGTTCTCCCGCACCGCGCTCGGATTCCGGCTCCGGATGGTGGGGGCCAACCAGGCCGCAGCCCGGACGGCCGGTGTCGGCGTCGGCCGCACGATGAGCGTGGCCATGCTGTTGTCAGGCGGCCTGGCCGGACTCGGTGGTATGACGCTGGCCCTCGGTGGCGCGACGTCCTACCAGGTGACTCCCGCCATCTCCTCGAACGTGGGCTTCGACGCCCTGACGGTTGCGCTCCTCGGCCGGTCGCGGGTCTGGCCGACCGTGGCCGCCGGCCTGCTGTTCGGCGCGCTGCGGGCGGGCAGCCGCACCATGCAGGCCCAAACCGGCGTGTCCATCGACCTGGTGACCGTCATCCAGGCCCTGATCGTGCTCTTCGTCGCCTCCCCGCTCCTGGTCCGCGCGATCGTTCGGCTGCGCAACCGGGGCAAGGCGACGGCGTCCAGCGGGATCAACCTCTCGCCCGCCCTGGTGACCGTGCGTCCCGCACGAGTGCCACGCCACATCGTCGCCGGCGCCATCCAGGTGTCCCTCGGCCTGCTGAGCATCGGCCTTCTCGCGTTCAGTGACCGGTCCGACGGCACGGTCCTGCTACAGACCGCGCTGCCCGGCGCGTTGTTCGACCCGGGCATCATCGAGATGACCGCCCAACCCTTGATCCTGGTGATGGCCGGACTGGCCGTGGTGGCGGGGGTCCTCCGCATCCTCGACGCCGTCTCAGGACGGTGGTGTGCGAGCCTGGCCATCTTCGGTCTGTTCGGCGCCTTCATGGCCTGGGCGGTCGCGGGGAACCCGAGCGGCCTGAACCTGGTCTCGTTGCTGCAGGGGACCATCTTCCCGGCCGCGATCCCCCTGGTCTTCGGCGCGATGGCCGGCATCATCGGGGAACGCTCCGGTGTGCTGAACATCGCCATCGAGGGGCAGTTGTTGCTCGGCGCCTTCTGTGCCGCCCTGGCGGCGTCCGTGGTGGCGAACCCCTGGGTCGGGGTGGCTGGGGGAGCCCTGGCGGGACTGGCGCTCGGCGCCATCTTGGCCACGCTGTCGATCCGCTACTTCGTCGACCAGGCGATCATCGGCGTGGTCCTCAACGTCCTGGCGCTCGGGTTGACCAGCTTCCTCTACAAGCAGTTGCTGGTCCCGAATCCCACGGAGTTCAACTCGCCGAGCAACTTCGAGCGGTGGAAGGTCCCGCTGCTGTCCGACCTCCCGCTGGTCGGCCCGGTGCTCGCCGAGGGGACGCTGTTCCTGTACGCGGCGTTCGCGCTGATCGCGGCGACCCACTTCGGTCTGTTCCACACGCGAGCCGGTCTGCGCCTGCGCGCGGTGGGCGAGCATCCTCGTGCGGCCGACACCCTCGGGATCAACGTGCAGCGCACCAGGTTCCGAGCGACCCTGCTGGGCGGACTGATCGCCGGAGTGGGCGGCTCGTTCCTGATCGTGGGCGCCGGTTCGGCGGTGACGTTCAGCGAGAACATGACTTCCGGGATGGGCTACATCGCCCTGGCCACCGTGATCTTCGGGCGCTGGACACCAAAGGGCGCGGTCCTGGCCGCCCTGCTGTTCGGGTTCGTCACCCAGTTGCAGAGCCTGCTCTCCCTGGCGGGTGCGCCGATCAACCCCAACATCCTGCTGATGGCGCCGTATGTCGCGACCCTGGTCGCCGTGGTCGCCTTCGTCGGTCACTCCCGCGCCCCGGCGGCCGACGGCCAGCCCTACAAGGTGGGCTAGCCGATGATACCAACGGAGGGACCCGTGAGACCCCGCCTCGGCGTGGTCGGCGGCCTGGCCCTGGACAACGTGATCATGGCGACGGGGGAGCGGTACGTCGGCAGGCCCAGCGGCAACTCGTTGTGGGCCTCGCTCGGCGGTTCCCTGTTCGGGAGTCGGTTCGGCATCGTCGCGCGCGCCGGCACGGACTTCCCGACCGGCGTGCTCGACCGGGTGGCGGCGTCCGGAGTGGACGTGTCCGGTGTCGCCTCGACCGGGGAGCCGCACGCCATCCGGATCGCCTATCTGCACACCTCCGACGGTCGACGGCTCCAGCCGGTCCCCGAACGGGTGTTGGCCGGCCTGCCCGAGGCCGAGCGGGCCGCCTTCACCGACAGCACGATCAGCGCCGGCGGTCGACGTGGTGCGGACCCGTCCTTCGACGACATCCCGCTCTCGTGGCGGACGTCGGTGGCCGGCTGGCACATCCCTCTGGTCTCCCTGGCCGCTCACCGTGAGCTCGCCCGCGGCCTCTCCGGGCTGCGCGGCCCGGTCGTGATCGCCGACTGCCCCAACCGGCACGAGATCACCGACCTCGAGACCGACATGGCGCCGACGCTGCCGTTGCTGGACGTCTTCCTCCCCAGCACGTCCGACCTGGAGATCTTCGACCCCCGGGCGGATCCGGTGCGGACGGCCCGCCGGCTCTCCTCCCTCGGCGACACCGAGATCGTCCTCAAGCGCGGCGCCGACGGGGTCCAGGTCTTCCGGTCCGGGTCCAAGGGCGTTGTGGTCCCGTCGCTGGCCGTCGACGTGGTCGACCCGACAGGAGCGGGCGATGCGTTCTGCGGCGCGTTCCTCGCGGCGTACGTCGAGACCAGAGACGCGGTGCACGCGGCGATGTACGGCGCGGTGGCCGCGTCCTTCGCGGTCGAGAGCGTCGACCCCCTCGACCTGTGCCGCATCTCGGTCCACGAGCGGGACGCCCGGCTCAGCCGGGTGGTCTCCTCGCTCGCATCCGCATGAATCCGTCCATCTCGAGCCACCTTGGAGCAGGAATGTTGAAGATCGGTGTCATCGGTAATGCCCAGCGCGCAGGCGAGAGCCTGCCCCCTGAGCAGCTCCAGGCGGCCGAGGCGGTGGGACGGGCGATCGCTGGGGCCGGTGCTGCGCTGATCGCGGGCGGAACCAGCGGGGTGATGGAGGCATCCGCTCGTGGTGCCAAGGAGGCGGGTGGCCTAACCGTCGGCTTTCTTCCCCAGGCCGACACCTCGCATGCCCACGCGTACTCAGACCTGTTGTTCCCCACCGGGATGGGCACGATGCGCAATGTCCTGACGGCCCGGTGCTCCGATGCCATCATTGCCGTGGGTGGTGGGGTCGGCACCTTGAACGAGATCACCCTGGCCTACGACTACGCCATCCCGATCGTGCTCCTCGCCGGCAGCGGAGGGTGGAGCGACCGGCTGCCCCCCGTCCTCGTCGATGCCAAGTTTCTCGACGAACGGCGCGTGGTCGCGATCACCGTGGCCACCTCTCCGGAAGAGGCCGTGAAGCAGGCCGTGACCCGCGGGCTGGAGCCTCGCTCGGGGCAGACCTCCTTGGTCGGGTGGGCCGGCCAGTAGGACGACCGCCGGCCCGGCGCCTCACAGGTCCAGCACGAGCCTCTCGGAGGAGCTCCGTCCGACGCAGATCATCATGGTGTCGCCAGCCTGCTGGGCGTCATCGCCGAGGATGAGGTCGTGGTGCTCGGGCGTACCCTCCAGCACCCTGGTCTCACATGCTCCGCAGTAGCCGCCCTCGCAGGAGTACGGGACCCCGGGCACCGACTCGCGGATGACCTCGAGCAGGCCGCGGTCGGCGGGAATCTGTAGCACCATTCCGGACCGGCGCAGCTCCACCTCGAACGACGTGCCCGGTGCCGCGGTCGGGTCCGCGGACTCGGCCGCGGGGGCCGAGAAGCGCTCGATCCGCACCTCGCGGGCCGGGTTGGCAGCCGCACCGGCTCTCTGGGCGGCGGCCAGCATCGCCTCAGGCCCGCAGCAGTAGACCACGATCCCGGGCGCGGCGGCGGCCAGCGCTCGGTCGAGGTCGAGGAGGCCGCACTCGTCCTGCGGGACCAGGTGGACCACGCCGCTTCCTGGCCCAGCGAGCTCGGCCAGCTCAGCACGGAACGGCATGTAGTCGCGCGACCGGGCTCCGTAGAACAGTTGCCAGGGGACGCCACGACGGACCGCCTCGCGGATCATCGGCACCATCGGGGTGATGCCGATGCCTCCGGCCACGAAGACGTATCCGGGGGCGTCGACCAAGGCGAAGTTGTTGCGCGGTCCGCGCACGTCGAGGCGCCGGCCGAGCAGCACGGTGTTGTGGATTTCCTCCGAGCCACCCCGGCTCCGCGGGTCGCGCAGCACTCCGATCCGGTAGGACCGGAGGTCGTCGGGATCGCCGCACAGCGAGTACTGGCGGATCAGTCCACTGGGCAGGATCACGTCGATGTGCGCTCCTGGCCGCCAGGCGGGAAGGTCGGCACCGTCCGGATCGGCCAGGCGCAGCGTCAGCGTCGAGGTTGCCTCCAGCGTGAGCTGTGTGACCAGGAGGGACCGGGTCCGGGAGGGGTCGTCAACCGATGTGGGGTTGGCAGGGGCGATGGTCATCGTCGTCGTCTCTCGGGTCGCAGAACGAATGCCTGTGCGGTGCGCCCCAGATAGGTTGCGCGTTTACTATCTTACCGATACCTTCAAGGCTCAGGCAACGATTCATGACGGCGCAGCACCTTCCCGGGCACTTCACGAACCCGGGAACGGCGATCGCGATCGTCACGGACGAGGGGCGAAGAGCGTGTGCCGGAGCCGCTTTTGTTTCGGCACGCCCCACTCGCGTTTCACGCTGTGTGCACGAGGTGGAGGACGAATGTCGGGCGTGAGTGTCGAGAGCGACGCGATATCGGTTGGCGCGCAATGCGACCTCGGCCGCGCGCCGCGTCGCGACAAAATGGCCCACGCCGGATGAGCCAGGTCGACCGGCCTCGCTCCTGGGCCGAGGCACTTGCGCTGCGGTCCGAGCACCCGGAGGCGCTCGTGATCGCCGGCGGCACCGACCTGATGGTGGCGGTGAACTTCGGCCGGGTGGCCCCCGAGCGGTTGCTGGACCTGACCGGGGTCCACGAGCTGGCCGTCGTCGACCACACGCCCGGATCCGTCCGCGTCGGAGCGGGGGTGACCTTCTCCCGCGTGACCGCCGAACTGCGTGCCGTGGTTCCAGGGCTGGCACTGGCCGCCCGCACCGTCGGCTCGCCCCAGATCCGCAACCGGGCGACCCTCGGGGGCAACCTGGCCACCGCCTCGCCGGCGGGGGACGGCCTGCCACCACTGGTCGCGGCGGGCGCACTGGTCGAGGTCGGCTCGGTGCGCGGCGAGCGAACGGTACCGATCACGGACTTCTTCGTCGGCCCCAAGCGGACGGTCCTGGCCGACGATGAGCTGATCCGGGGGGTCTCGATCCCGGCGGCGACCGGCCCCCAACAGTTCGCCAAGGTGGGCACCCGCAACGCGATGGTGATCGCCGTCTGCTCGTTCGCGCTCTGTCTCGACGTGGCCGGGCGGCGGGTGGGGACCGGGATAGGTTCCGCCGCCCCGACCCCGGTCCGGGCGCTCGCCGCCGAGGCCTTCCTCGAGGAGCGCCTGCTGCGCCGGTCCGGATGGGAGTCGCGCGCGGAGCTGGCGGACGACGACATCACCGCCTTCGGCCGGCTCGCTGCCGAGGAGACTCGCCCCATCGACGACCTGAGGGGCACCGCGACGTACCGCCGACACGCCATAGCCGTCCTGGCGCAGCGCACCCTGCGTTGGACCTGGGCCGAGTTCCGTAAGGGAGACCGATGAGGATCACGTTGGAGGTCAATGGCTCGACGCGGGCCGCTGACGATGTCCGGCTCGCGGAGAGCCTGCTGTTCGTCCTACGGGAGCGGCTCGGCCTGCCGGGATCCAAGAACGCCTGCGAGCAGGGGGAGTGCGGCTCATGCTCGGTCCTGCTCGACGACACCCTCGTCTGTGCGTGCCTCGTGGCCGCGGTGCAGGCACAGGGATGCCGGGTGACCACCGTGGAGGGACTCGCCGCGGGCGACCAGTTGAGCCCGGTCCAGCAGGCCTTCGTGGAGGCCGGCGCGGTCCAGTGCGGGTTCTGCACGTCGGGGTTCGTGATGTCCACCCACGACCTGCTGACGCGCACTCCCGACCCGGACGCGAGCCAGATCCGGGAGGCGCTGTCCGGCAACCTGTGCCGATGCACCGGCTACGAGCAGATCCTGGCCGCGGTCCGCTCCGCCGCCTCCGACCGGGCCGCGAGCCGAGGGTGCGCGAGATGACCAGCACCATCGGCGGTGCGCTCGACGTACCGCCTCTCGTGGCTGAGCCGGACGCCGGGCTGGGGCCGGGGTCCGGGATCGGGGCCGATGCCCTGCGTCCCGACGGGATCGCCAAGGTGACAGGGGGCTTCGCCTACTCCTCCGACCTGTCGCTCGATCACATGTTGTGGGGTGCGACGCTGCGCAGCCCACACCCGCGGGCCCGCATCGTGTCGATCGACGTGGGAGCGGCCCTCGCCGTGCCCGGCGTGTCCGCGGTGCTGACCCACGAGGACGTCCCGGGCCGCAAGACCTACGGGCTCGAGGTCGCCGACCAGCCGGTCCTCGCCGTCGCCGAGGTGCGCTTCGTCGGCGAGCCGGTGGCCATCGTGGCGGCCGACCACCCCGAGACGGCCCGCCGGGCCGCCGCGCTCATCGCGGTCGAGTACGACCCGATGCCCGCCGTTCTCGACGCGGTCGCGGCCATGGACCCGGACGCCGAGCTCGTCCACGAGCACCCGCCGACGGATCATCACGGCGAGGGCAACGTGCTGCGCCACATCGCCATCCGGCGGGGCACGGAAGCACCACCGAGCCACACCACCGTCACCACGGAGTACCAGGTCGGCATGCAGGATCAGGCATTCCTGGGGCCCGAGTCGGGCCTCGCCGTCCCGACACCCGAGGGCGGCGTCGAGCTGTTCGTGGCCACCCAGGCCCTGCATGTCGACCAGCAGCAGATCGCGGCGTCGCTGGCCCTCCTCCCGCAGATGGTCACCGTCCGGCTGGCCGGCGTCGGCGGCGCCTTCGGCGGCCGCGAGGACCTCTCGATGCAGATCCACGCCTGCCTGCTCGCCCGGTACACCGGCCGCCCGGTCAAGATGGTGTACTCCCGCGAGGAGTCGTTCCTGGGGCACGTGCACCGCCACCCCGCCCTGATGACGTTTGAGCACAGCGCCGACGCCGATGGCCGTCTCACCCGCGTCCGGGCCAAGATCGTCTTGGACGGCGGCGCCTACTCGTCGTGCTCCTCCGCGGTGGTGAGCAATGCGGCGAGCTTTGCGGTGGGCCCTTATGAATGCGACAACGTGTCCATTGACGCCTATGTCGTGTACACCAACAATCCACCATGTGGCGCAATGCGTGGATTCGGCTCGGTCCAGGCTTGTTTCGGATACGAGTCGCAAATGGACAAGCTGGCCGAGAAGCTGGGAATGGATCCGGTCGAGCTCCGGATCAAGAATGCGATGAAGACCGGCTCGAAAATGCCGACCGGCCAGGTGATCGATGGCCCGGTCCCGGTCGCCGAGTTACTGCGTATCGTGCGCGACCGGCCGCTGCCCGCGAGCCTGCCCGCCGACGTGCCCGACCAGTCGCTGCTTCCCGGCGGCTGGTCCAACACCACTCACGGCGAGGGTGTCCGCCGCGGGGTCGGCTACGCGGTCGGCTTCAAGAACAACTGCTACGCCGAGGGCGCCGACGACTACTCCACGGCGAAGGTGCGACTCAGCGTGGCCGACGGCGTCGTCGTCGCCGAGGTGTTCACCTCGGCGGTCGAGGTGGGCCAGGGTCTGGTCACGGTGCTACCGCAGATCATTCGCACCGAGCTCGGGGTGGAGCTCGTCTTCACCCACCCGGCGACCTCGCTCCTCGGCGAGGCCGGCTCAAGTTCGGCCTCCCGGCAGACCTACTGCACCGGAGGAGCGGTCAAGCTGGCCTGCGAGGCGGTCCGGGCCGAGCTGCTGGACCGGGCGGCGGCACGGCACCGGAGGGACCTCGACGGAGCCACGCTCGCGGAGGGATTCGTGACCGCCGCGGACGGTCGGCGGCTGGCCGCCCTCGCCGAGCTCCTCGAGGGTGAGGCCGTCGAGGCGACCCGCGAGTTCCACCACCGGCCCACCCAGCCACTGTCCAGGACGCTCGACGCCTACGGTCACACCGGCCAGGGCGACGCGCACGTCCAGTTCGCCTTCGCCGCTCACCGGGTCGTGGCCGACGTTGACGTCGAGCTGGGGCTGGTGCACCTTGTTGAGATCACCACGGCGCAGGACGTGGGCAAGGCACTCAACCCGCTGTCGGTGAAGGGGCAGATCCACGGCGGTACCGCACAGGGAGTGGGGCTTGCCCTGATGGAGGAGCTGCGCGTCGTGGACGGCCGGATCGCCAACGCCTCCTTCACCGACTACCTCATACCGACGATCCTGGATATTCCCCCCATGGATGTCGAGGTGCTCGAGCTCGCGGACCCGGCGGCGCCGTACGGCCTGCGCGGCGTAGGCGAGCCGCCGACCATCTCGTCCACGCCGGCGGTGGTGGCAGCGGTCCGGGACGCCACCGGGATGCCGCTGGTCCGGGTTCCGCTGCGGCCGGAGCACATCGTCGGTGGGTGAGCCGGAGACCACATCCTCAACGAAGTCCTCGAGCACCGCGGCGCGGGACGGGCGTGACCACCACGTCTCCACCTCAGCCGGCGACGTCGAACGACGAGGTCCCAGATGACTGCAGACATTCTCTCCCCGACCAGGCCGGCGACCAGCACTCCCACCATCCTCCACGAGGTGACGCGCTCGGAGGCGGCGTTGCGGAGGTTCCTCCACGGGCTGCCGGGCGTCGACCAGGTCGGCGCCGAGGCGCGGGCCGCGGGACTCGGGACCCGTTCGATCAAGACCAGCGCGAAGGAGTTCGCGCTGGATCTGGCGATCCGGATGGTCGACCTGACCACACTGGAGGGCCAGGACACGCCGGGGAAGGTACGGGCGCTGGCGTCGAAGGCGATGCGTCCCGACCCGGCCGACCCGACGTGCCCGGCCGCAGCCGCCGTCTGCGTCTACCCGGACATGGTCTCCGTCGCGCGGGAGACCCTGGGCGGCGGCGGCGGCGTCCACGTCGCGGCGGTCGCCACGGCGTTCCCGAGCGGGCGCGCCGCGCTGGACATCAAGCTCGCCGACACCCGGGACGCCGTCGAGGCCGGTGCCGACGAGATCGACATGGTCATCGACCGTGGCGCGTTCCTCTCCGGCCGCTACCAGCAGGTCTTCGACGAGATCGTGGCGGTCAAGCAGGCCTGCGCGCGCCCCGATGGACACAGCGCCCACCTCAAGGTCATCTTCGAGACCGGTGAGCTGCAGACCTACGACAACGTCCGCCGGGCAAGCTGGCTGGCGATGATGGCTGGCGGCGACTTCATCAAGACCTCGACCGGCAAGGTCCAGCCGGCGGCCACCCTGCCGGTCACCCTGGTCATGCTGGAGGCGGTCCGCGACTACCGGGAGATGACCGGTCAGATGGTCGGGGTCAAGCCGGCGGGCGGGATCCGCACGGCGAAGGACGCCATCAAGTACCTGGTGATGGTCAACGAGGTGGCCGGCCAGGACTGGCTAAACCCCGACTGGTTCCGCTTCGGCGCCTCCACGCTGCTCAACGACCTGCTGATGCAGCGCACCAAGATGAAGACCGGCCGCTACTCCGGTCCCGACTACTTCACGCTGGACTGATTGTGATGCCATCCCCCTTCGAGTACGCGCCGGCCCCCGAGTCCCGGAGCATCGTCGACATCAAGCCGTCCTACGGCCTGTTCATCGGCGGCGCCTTCGTCGACGGGCGCGGGAAGTCGTTCAAGACGATCAACCCGGCCACCGAGGAGGTGCTCGCCGAGGTCGCCGAGGCCGACGAGGTCGACGTCGACGCGGCGGTCAAGGCAGCCCGCCGGGCCTACGACAAGGTCTGGTCGCGGATGCCGGGCCGGGAGCGCGCCAAGTACCTCTACCGGATCGCCCGGATCATCCAGGAGCGCGGTCGCGAGCTCGCGGTGCTGGAGTCGATCGACAACGGCAAGCCGATCAAGGAGTCGCGCGACGTCGACGTCCCGACCGTGGCTGCCCACTTCTTCTACTACGCCGGCTGGGCCGACAAGCTCGAGTACGCCGGCCGCGGGCCGAACCCGCGGCCGCTGGGTGTCGCGGGCCAGGTCATCCCGTGGAACTTCCCGCTGCTGATGCTGGCCTGGAAGATCGCCCCGGCGCTGGCCTGCGGCAACACCGTGGTGCTCAAGCCCGCGGAGACCACACCGCTGACCGCGCTGCTGTTCGCCGGGATCTGCCAGCAGGCCGACCTCCCGCCGGGAGTCGTCAACATCGTCACCGGAGCGGGTGGCACCGGCCAGGCGCTGGTCGGTCACCCGGGCATCGACAAGGTCGCGTTCACCGGCTCGACCGAGGTCGGCAAGGCGATCGCCCGCACGGTGGCGGGCACCGACAAGAAGGTCACCCTCGAGCTCGGTGGCAAGGCGGCGAACATCGTCTTCGACGACGCGCCGCTCGACCAGGCCGTCGAGGGCATCGTGACCGGCATCTTCTTCAACCAGGGCCACGTCTGCTGCGCCGGCTCCCGGCTGCTGGTCCAGGAGTCGATCGCCGAGGAACTGCTCGGCAAGCTCAAGCGCCGGATGTCCACCCTGCGGGTCGGCGACCCGCTGGACAAGAACACCGACATCGGCGCGATCAACTCGGCCGAGCAGTTGGCCCGGATCCGCGAGCTCTCCGACATCGGGGAGGCCGAGGGCGCCGGCCGCTGGTCGCCGGAGTGCGAGGTGCCCCAGCACGGCTTCTGGTTCCCGCCGACGCTGTTCACCGGCGTCTCCCAGGCTCACCGGATCGCGCGGGAGGAGATCTTCGGCCCGGTCCTGTCCGTGCTGACCTTCCGCACCCCGTCCGAGGCGGTAGAGAAGGCCAACAACACCCCGTACGGCCTCTCCGCCGGGGTCTGGACCGAGAAGGGCTCGCGGATCCTCAAGGTCGCCAGCGAGCTGCGGGCCGGCGTTGTCTGGGCCAACACGTTCAACAAGTTCGACCCCACCAGTCCCTTCGGCGGCTACCAGGAGTCGGGCTACGGCCGTGAGGGCGGCCGCCACGGTCTGGAGGCATACCTCAAGTGAGCCCTACCAACAGCAGGATCGACGTCCGCAAGACCTACAAGCTCTACATCGGCGGCGCGTTCCCGCGTTCGGAATCCGGTCACTCCTACGAGGTGAGCGACGCGAAGGGGAAGTTCGTGGCCAATGCCGCCCTGGCCTCCCGCAAGGACGCTCGCGACGCCGTTGCCGCCGCCCGCAAGGCGTTCCCCGGCTGGGCGGGGCGCACGGCGTACAACCGCGCCCAGATCCTGTACCGCGTCGCCGAGGTCATGGAGGACCGCCGCCCGCAGTTCGTGCAGGCGGTGGGCCAGGCGGAGGGGCTGTCCGCGGCGAAGGCGGAGAAGATCGTCGACGAGGCGATCGACCGCCTGGTCTGGTACGCCGGGTGGGCCGACAAGGTCACCCAGGTGATCGGCAACGCCAACCCGGTCGCCGGCCCGTTCTTCAACCTCTCCACGCCCGAGCCGACCGGTGTGGTCGCCGTGCTCGCGCCGCAGGAGTCCTCCCTGCTCGGCCTGGTCAGCGTGGTCGCGCCGGTGATCGTCACCGGTAACACCGTCGTGGTCGTGTCGTCCTACGACCGCCCGCTCCCGGCCGTGACGTTCTCCGAGGTGCTGGCCACCTCGGACGTGCCCGGCGGCGTGCTCAACATCCTCACCGGCTCGGCCGCCACGATCGGCCCCTGGCTGGCCTCCCACATGGACGTCAACGCCATCGACCTGACCGGCCTCGCCGGCGACGCCGGGCTGGCCACCGATCTCGAGGTCGCGTCGGCCGACAACCTCAAGCGGGTACGACGCGCGCCGGCGACCGAGCCGGACTGGGCCCTGGACCCGGGTCTCGAGGCGATGACCGCGTTCCTCGAGACCAAGACGGTCTGGCACCCCATCGGCGTCTGACGCCCGACGGCGCGCGAACCTGAAGGACCAGGTGACTCCGAGGGCGCGCGTGACGCGTCTGCCCAGGTGCCGAGTTCGGTTCGCGCGAGCACCGGCGCCTCTTCCCGGTAACCCACTCGACGTCCCGAGCCTGGGTCCCGGTCGCCCGGCCGCCGCCACCCAGGCCGGTACGGCGCCCCGCTGCCGCGGACCAACGGCCGCATCCACCGCTGACTCGCCCCCGCGCGCCAGACGCCGCCGTACTGTTCGACAACCAACGGAGATGATTACCATCACCACAGTCAATGCTGCCCTCGCCGACTTCAACACCAGCCCGCCGGCGGAGGCGGAGCGGGACCTGCGCGCCTGCTGCGCCGTACCGGCCTGGGCGGCGGAGCTGGCCGCCGGGCGGCCATATCCCGACGTCGCCGCGCTGCTCGCCGTGGCCGACACCGCGCTGCGGCGGCTGACCTGGGCGGACATCGCGCGGGCACTGGCCGACCATCCGCGCATCGGTGAGCGCCCGGACGGCGCCGACCGGTCGTCGGCGTGGTCGCGTCGGGAGCAGGCCGGCGTCGCCGGCGACACCGCCACCCGGGCCGCGCTTGCCGCCGCGAATCTGGAGTACGAGCGGCGCTTCGGTCACCTCTTCCTGATCTTCGCGAGCGGCCGCGGCGAGGCGGAGCTGCTCGCCGCGGCCCGCCAGCGGTTGACCCACGACGACGAGACCGAGCGGCGTGTGGTCCACGAGGAGCTGCGCCGCATCGCCCTGCTCCGGCTCGAGAGGCTGGTCGGATGAGTGTCGAGTTCGCCCGGATCTCCACGCATGTCCTGGACACCGTGCGCGGCGAGCCGGCCCGGGACGTCTACGTCCGGCTGGACCGCCGGGACGCCGGCGGGTGGGCTCCGATCGCCGAGGGGCGTACCGACGCCGACGGGCGGCTGCGCGAGTGGGTGCCGGCGGGCGATTGGCGGGCGGGCGGCTACCGGCTCGTCTTCTTCGTCGAGCCGTACTTCGGCGGCGAGGCGTTCTTCCCGGAGATCACGATCGCCTTCCAGATCCGGGACCCGCACCGGCACCACCACGTGCCGCTGCTGCTCAGCCCGTACGGCTACACCACCTACCGGGGCAGCTAGGGAGCCAGGGGAGGCGAGTGCGCGCTTCAGCCGCGAGTCGCGCGCTACGGACGGTCAGGGCCCAGATCTCCTCGGCCGGTGCACGCTCGTGCCGAGATGCCCGAAAATCGCCCGGCGGCAAGGCGGCCACCTCTGACCGGCTGGGGCCGACGGCGAAGGGCCGTGCGAGGTCCGGGTTCAACAGTCGAAGACCGACCAGCAGATGTCGTTGCGCAGTCTCTGATCGTCAAGTACGAGCTCGCGGATAGCCTCCGGGAGCTGGTCGCGCTGCCACTGGCGCTCCATGCGCGCTGCGGTTGCGCTCAGGCCTTGCGGTGCCGCGGCACTTGCGGCCTTGATCGCGTAGGCGGCGGCGCCGAGTTCGTGCGCGGCGACGTGCGCGACGACCGCGGCCTGGCCGGCGGCGTACGCGGCATGCCGTGCCGCCCCACGCAGGTCTCTGGCTGCTCCCATCGCATGACCGCCCGCCGCGCGGGTCTGCGTCATCGTGACCTCGCCACGCACCCAGGCCCGGGCATGCTCGATGGCGTGGCGCGGTCGCGGGTCCCCGGGCTGGGCCGACTCGAAGAGGCCAAGGACGTGCTCTGCACACGAGGCAGCCCATAGAGCCAGGAGACGGTGGTCGGTATCGGTGAGCGTCCCGCCACGGCGGATCGTCACGAAGCGAGGGTCCCGGACCTTCGGGAGGATCACGACTCGCACTCCCTTCTGCGCGGGTCGGATGGGTTCAGCGCGGTGTGTCCTGGCGACCGGTCAGCCGGCTGCCGCAGGCAATGGTCGAGGGTGCTCATGAGCTGGGCGACACGATTGCTGCCGCTGGTCGCGGGCGGGTAGCGGCTGAGCACGTCGACCAGCACCGGTGTCGCATGCTGCCGCGACCGTTCCAGCAGGGCATTCCCGATCGCGGGGTCACCGCCCGCCTCGATCTCCCCGATGCGCGCAGCGCTCGCGGCGGCTCGCAGGATGTGGCCGACCTGGCTGGCCTTGGCAATGGGGTGCAGGTATGCGGCCGCTGCGGCGTCACCGGCGGATCGTGCGGCCAGTCGCACAGCCTCGGAGGGTGCGGACCGGGCGGCGCGATGAGCGTCAAGGGAACTGACGCGCTGCAATTTTGTCCTCTTGGCGCCGTTGACGAACGCCCAGGCCGCGTCGATCGCCGCACGGGGGCGGAGATCATCGGGGATGGCCTGCTCGAAGACCGGCAGGACGTCCTCGGCGTGCTGGACCACGTAACGTGCCACGACGCGCAGCTCGTCCATCGTCAGGTCGAAGCCTCCGGACAAGGTGTGCATGCTCTGCGCCATGTCTCTGAATCGTATCCTTGAACGCTCGGTTGAGGCTTTGCGCCTGACCACAGCTTGCCATGTGGCGGCAACCTTCAATCGCCGGTCACCTGGCGCCGAGGGTGTGCCGGACGAAGAGCAGCCGGTGGTCGAGGTCGGCGTCGGCCCAGCGCGGCGCGAGGGCCTCGCCCTCGCGCATGCCGGTGGCGATGAGCAGTTGGAAGAGGCCGGTGAGCGAGGCGCCGACAGTCCGGCAGCGCCGCAGGAATGCCGCGGCCTCGGCGGCGGTCCGGCAGGTCCGCTCGCCCCTCCAGGTGGTCGCGCGGGCGGGGGCTGGTCGCCCCTCACGGTCCGCGTGATGTCTCTGTACCAATTTGGGACTAGCGCCGACAGGTTTGCTGTGGAAACCTATTGGCATGACCACTGACCCGATCCCCGCCGACGGGGATCCCCGCCGACTGCTGTCTTACGTTCGCTCCCTGGGGCACCGGGTGCGTCTCGACCAACGGATGACCTGGGTTGCGCTGCTGGTGCTAGCCGTGGTGACGCTCGTCGGGATCCCGTTCGACTGGCTCGGTATGACGGTGCACTGCCGCCAGGACAACGGCTGCGAATTCGCGCGACGGGGCGTGCTGTACTACTGGCCACCGGCGCTCCTGCTCGCCTACACGGCGATTGCCGTCTCCTACGTGCGGGCTGCCCGGGCGCGGGGGCTGGGTGCCCGGGTGTTGCCGTACGCGATCGCCGGCGCCGCGACGACCGTCGTGTTCACCGCCGCGTGGGTGGCCGCGGCCCTGTATCTTCCGAGCCACCCGGAATCGATGCAGCGGCTCTCGTACTGGGGGTTGGTACTGGACCGGCTGGTCTCACCCTGGAGCATGATCGGCATCGCGCTGTTGGTGCTGGCCCGGCTGGAGCGCAACATCAGGCTGCTGCTGTTCACCCTCGTCTACCTGGCAGCGGTGCTGCTGGTACTGCCGATGAACGAGGGCTGGGGACCGGCGGGCTGGGGACTACAGGCCCGATTCGCGGTACCGCAAGTCATCAGCGGCGCGGTGCTGCTGCTCGGCGCGGTCGGGTTCTTCGGAGCGGCCCGCAGGCGGCAGCGGTGACGGCCGCGACCGGCACCCCGGACCCGGATGCCGGGCACCCGGTCACCGGGCTGGACGAGGTGGTGCACCAGCGGGCACGGCTCGGCATCCTGACCATCGCGCATGAGGCACGCCGAGTCGAATTCGGCTACCTGCGCACCCAACTCGAGCTGACCGCCGGCAACCTCTCCAAGCACCTCAGCGTGCTGGAAGCGGCCGGCCTGATCGAGGTCGAGAAGGGCTACGAGGGCCGGCGCGGCCGCACCTGGATCACCCTCACCGCCACCGGCAACGCCGCGCTCACCGAAGAGATCGTGCGACTCAAGCAGCTCATCGCCCGCGTCGAGACGGCCAACGGGCAGTAGCGACACCAACGACCGGCACCCGACAACCAAGGCCGCGAAGTTCAGCCCAACGGCCTCTTGCCAACCCGGACCAGGCTGACAATTCGGGCACTGGCCTCGGAGGTGTCGCCGCTGACGGCCCCGGCCGGCACGCGTTCCCGCGCAATCCCGCCGCCAGGCCGGGCGACTCCATGATCATGGGAAAGATCCGGCTATCGGGGAGCCTGTTGTTTTTTCGAGGGTGACGTTTTCTGTGGTGTGTCAGCGGCATGTGCGTGGTGTGTTGTGTGGGTGTGTGCCGCTGCTCCCCGGGTCCTGGGTCCCGGGTCCTGGGGTGGGGTGGGGTGTCAGGCTGCTGTGGTTGCCGGGTTGTTGGGGCGGTTGTGGGTGGTCAGGCGGTTGTGGGTGGTCAGGCGGTTGGTGGTGATGCCGAGGGTGTTGAGCCGGAGCAGGTTGGTGACGGTGGCGGCGAAGCGGAGTTCGCTGCGGACGGCGTTGAGGCCGCGGCGGGCGAAGCGGCGTAGTCCACGGCCGTCTTTGAGCCAGCTGTTGGGGGCTTCGGCGAGGGGGCTTCGGCGTTTGTAGAGCTGGTGGCCGTGTGGTGTGCGGAGTTGGTGGTTCATGGCTTGGCGGGGGGTGGCGTCGGGGGCGGGTCGCCGGTGGCTGGTTGGTTGGTGGCGGCTTTGGCCAGGTCGTGGCGGTTTTGGCTGGGGATGAGCCGGTCGGGGCCGGGGGTGGTGAGGTTGTGTTCGCTGTCGTAGCCGGCGTCGGCGAGGGCGGTGCCGACGGTCAGGTCGTCGCGGCCGGTGTGTTCGGTCAGGTGCTGGGCCAGGTCGGTGACAGCGGTCATGGTGGGTTCGTACTGTTGTGCCAATTAATGGGTTTCTGTGGGTAGTGATGTGGTGATGCCGCCGTGGCAGAGGTGGATCATTTCGATGAGGTTGTCGAGGTCGGCGTAGCCGTGGGAGCGGCGTTGGATGAGGCGGATGCCGGCGTTGATGCTCTCGAGGAGCGAGTTCGACAGTTGGAGGTGGATGGCGTTGAGGATGCCGGTGCGGTGGCGGCGCAGTCGCCGGGCGAGGGTGACGAAGGCGTTGATACCGCTGCGTTTGGCCCGGTTGATCCAGCGTCGTAGGTGGTCGGCTGCGTCGCTGGTGGGGACCTGGTAGAGGCGGCGGAGGTCTTCTTTGAGGCGCCAGGCGTGGTGGATGCGGGGGTGTTTGCGGCGGAGCTGTTCGATGATCGCGGTGCGGGTGGGGTCGTGTTGCCCGGCGGGCTGGCGCAGGGCGCCGCGGGCCTTCTGCCAGGTTTGGGCGGGTGTCAGTCCAGCCACGGCGATCTTTACGCCCTGTTCACGGCAGGTCTGGTAGGCCAGGTCAAGCGCTTCGCCGGCCCATTTGATCACGTGGAACGGGTCGAGGCAGATCGCCGCGTGCGGCACGTGGGTGGTGGCGGCGCCGCGGTAGATCGCGGTCATGTCCATGCTGACCGCCTCGATCCGGGCTCGGCCGTCCTCGCCGAGAGACTCCAGGAATCTGCCGAAGACGTCCTGCCTGCGGCCCTCGCCGACGAACACCACCCGGCCGGTGTCGTGGTCGGCGACCACGGTGAGGAACTTGCGGCCCCGGCGGTAGGCGATCTCGTCGACGCCGATGCGGTAGATCGCGTCGAGACGCTCGCTGTCCAGGTGGGTATCGACGAGCCTGGCTACGAGGTGGTCGACGGTCTGCCAGGTGGTGCCCAGCAGCGCGGCCGCGGCGCTCTTGGACATCCGTTTCGCCAGCCAGCAGGCCATATCCTCGAAGTCGCGGGTATGCCGGGCGCCGGGCCGGGCCCACGGCATCCACTCGCTGCGGACCTGCCCGCAGCCGCGGCAGTCGACCCGGCGGATCTCCGCTTCGATCACCACCCGGTACCGGCCGAAGTCGACATGACGCCACTTCCTGCGGGAACGGTCGTACCGGGCCCGGCTGGTCCGCCCGCACGGGCAGACCAGCACCTGCGAGCGAAGCCGGACCTGCACCACCATCGCGGTATCCGTGAAACACACGTCGTCCACAACCGTTCCCTCGAAGCCCAGCAGACGGTTGATCACAGCAGCGGCGCGCACGTGGATCCCTTCGCTCACAACGGTCTTCAGCAACCTGGTGAACGAACCGGCATCCCATGCGCGCCGCCATTTTGTCCGTTACAGCCCCCTATCCCCACCCACAGAAACCCACTAATTGGCACTGTTTGTACGTCGTTGGGGTCTTGGGTGGCGTCGGCGTGCAGGATGAACTGGTCGTCGGACACGCCGGTTTGGCAGTTGTAGCCCTGGATGTAGCCGTTGCGGGTCTTGAGCAGCCGTGATTGCGGGTCGGTGAGGTTGGCCTGGAACGTTTCGGTGTTCTCGGTGTTCTCGGCGCTGCTGTTGGCGGCGCCGGCGCCGGCGCCGGAGCCGGCTGCTGCGGCTGCGGCGGCTGCTGCTGCGGCGGCTGTGGCCAGGGTGGTGTCGTAGATGGTGCGGGCGGCGCGGACCTTGGCGTGTTCGTCCGGGGGGATGGCTTTGGGGCCTAGTGGGGTGCGGCCCAGGGTGGCGGCTTTGGCGTGCCAGGCGTCGTAGCTGCGTTGGGCGGCGGCGCGGGCGCGTTGCCAGCGCAGTTCGGCGATGGTGACCGGGTCGGCGGCTTTCGGGGTGCGTCCGGGTGGGGCGGCGGCTGATTGGCCGGTGGCGGCGGCGGTCAGGGCGGTGACGTATGCGTCGGCGGTCTGTTGTTGGGCCGGGCTGGGCTGTGCGGCGGCGGTTTTGCGGGCGGTGATCTCGTCGATGGCCTGTTGGATGCGGCGGGCGCGGTTGGTGCGGTCGCGCAGATCGGGTGGGGGTTCGTCGCCGCGGGTGTCGCCGAACAGGGCGTCTTCGGCCGCGTCGGTGGCGGCGGCGCCGGCGAGGTGTTGTTCGGCCAGTTTGCGCAGGTGCGCTTCGGTGCGGTTGGCGTCCTTCGCCGCGTTGGCGGCGATCTTCGTGCCGTCCAGGGCGACCACGCCCAGGCGGATCATGCCCAGTTCGGCGGCCAGGACCAGGCTGGCGGTCAGCAGGTCGGCCAGGGCCTGTTCGTGGTGCTGCCGGAACCGGGCCAGCACCGTGTGGTCCGGGATGTCACCGGCGCAGATGATCCGGAACGCGACATCGGTGTGGCACAACCGCTCGACCTGCCGGGAGGAACGCTGCCCGTGCGCCATCGCGTACATCAGCAGGGTCAGCAGCATGTCCGGGTCGTAGCCGGCCCGGCCGACCCCGCCGAGACGGGCCCGGCGGTGGAACGCGGTGGTGTCCAGGCGGTTGACCGCCTCGATGATGAACCACACCAGATGGTCATCGGGCAGCCAGTCGGTCATCGACACCGGCAGCAGGAACTGCTGGTCCCGGTCGACCGGCCGATACCGTTTTGCCATAGACGAATGGTTGTATATCAGGGTATAGAAGGCAATCGGCCCTTCGGTTCGACCTGCTGGTGGCGGTACACCCGGACCAGGGTGCACCGCCACCAACAAGATCACCCAGCCCATCGGCACCAAAAAGCAACAGGCTCCGGGGCAGCCACATCTTTCCCATGATCTGTGAAGGGTTTTGTCAAGTGGTGGTGGCGGTGGCGTTCATGATCCGGTAGAGGTGCCGGGCGAGGTAGCGTTTGAGGCATCGAAGGATTTCGTTGGTGTTGCGGCCTTCGTTGCTGCGTCGGGTGAGGTAGTCCCTGGTCGGGGCGTGGCCGATGCGGCGGCGGGCGGTGATGATGGTGTGTAGGGCGGCGTTGAGGGTGCGGTCACCGCCGCGGTTGAGGCGGTGGCGTTGGTGGCGGCCGGAGCTGGCGGGGACGGGCGCGGCGCCGGCGAGCGCTGCGAACGCCGCTTCGGTGGGTACCCGGCCGTGGTGTGACCAGGCGGTGAGCAGGGTCGCGGCGCTGACCGGTCCGACGCCGGGCAGGTCCAGCAGGGCCGGGCAGATGTCGGTGACCAGGTCCCGCAGTTGGCGCAGGTTCGCGGCGACGAGCCTGTTGAGGTTGGTGACCATGACCGCGAGATGGCTGAGGTGTTCACGGCGGACCGCGGCCTCGATGCCCGCACCCGAGCCGACACCCGAGCCGACACCGGTGCTCGTGGCGGTGCTCGTGGCGGTGCTCGTGGCGGTGCTCGTGGCGGTGGTGCGCAGGATACGGATCTGGACGGCGGTGGCACATCCACGCAACTGCTCGCGGAGCTCGTCGTCGGCGGTCAGGATCATCGACTTGATCACGTTGATGGTGGCGGTGCGGGTGTCGGTGTAGTGCCGGCGGGTGACCAGCAGCAGGCGCAACGCCTCCCGGCCGCCGTCGGCGCGGGGCACCGCCGGCCGTGTCCCACCAGCCGCCCGCCCCCGCGGGGCTGGTTGGGCTGGTTGGGCTGGTTGGGCTGGTTGGGCTGGTTGGGCTGGTTGGGCCAGTTGGGCCAGGTGGGCCAGTTGGGCCAGGTGGGCGCGGGCGGCGTGGACCGCGTCGAGGGGATCGGACTTGCCGCCTCGCCGACGCCGGCTGCTCACCGGTTTCGGCGCCTCGTACACCCGCTGCCCCGCCGAACGCAGTTGCCGGACCAGGCCCAGCCCGTGGGTGCGGGTGCCCTCCACCGACCAGTGCAGCACCTGCCCGGCCGGGACCAGCCCAGCCACCCAGCCCAGCAACCGGTCCCGGCCGGCAGGGTCGGTACCCACCTGGATCTCGGCGTGGACCCCGCCGAGATGGTCCAGCAGCGCCACCGCATGCGTGTCGGTGTGGGTATCCACACCGACCACCCACTGCGGGACACCCGGACCAGCCGATGCAGTCGATGCATCTGTCACGATGGACATGACAGTGCTTCCCTTCTTCTGGCGGTTGCCGTCGACACGGCGTCGGCCCGGGAACACACCCTGCGGCATATCTGTGATGAGTCACGTGGGCAAACACGGACAGGCTTCTGATCAGGCCAGCAGCGTGCACGGGTCGACGCCGGCCGTGTCGGTGGACAGGTCAAGAACAAGGCACACCAACCGGCAGCCAGATCATGGGTGGGTCACACCTACACGACCGGCATCGAACCTAACGGATCACGAACCCCGGGCCCGATCACCACCTCTATAGAAGCGTCATGGAGTCGCCCGGCCCGGAGCGCGCTGCCCGGGTCCAGCAGCGATCATGAGCGACAGACACCACCCGCACGACTGTGCGGCACCATCCAATAGCGCAATACCGGGGTGGGCAGACGACCGAACGGCTGAACTTCGCGGCCTTGCCCCGACAACGAACGCAGGCTCCGCGACGACCTCGCTCAGGCACTCGTCCGAATCAAGGAACTCGGCGCAGAGAACCACAAGCTTCAAGGAGAGAACGAGCCGGACGACATCCATAACACCGCGACTTTGACGAAGCCGTGGGGGTTACACCCGGACGCTACCCTTACCCCAGCACGTCGCGAAAGCCGATGGAAGCGTGGAGGGCGGGCCGGATAGCCAGGTGAAGCCGATCAAGCGAAGACCACTTCAGACATGCGGTGATCACCCTGACTGCTGACAACCTTGTTCGATTGACTGGGGTAGCATGTGGCGCAGGCGTAAGCGCAGACGCGCGGTCAATGACATCTTCATGGATCAAGATGGCTACAGCGAATACATGCTCAAAGAGGGCGCCTGGATCCGAGGCGGGCTTCCATGGCATTTGGAGGCCTCGGACCCGCTGCGCCATCTGAGCGTCATCCACTACCTGCTGCGATCAGCGGTGGTGCTGGGGCGCGATGTCGGCGAGCGAGAGCTCAAGCAGTTCCGTCAGTACAGTCAGGTCTGCTACAGCAAGGCGCTCAACGTCGGATTGACACTGGAGCGCTACGGCCTACCCCTCCCGCCGTGGGCCGAGAGGACCGACGGCGTCATGAAGGGGGCGTTGCGCGAGCTGTGCGCTGGCATCGACCAGGTGAAACTGGTCCCCACGTGGGAGACGCGGCTCCACGCGAGATCCTTTTCGTCGCAGAAGCGGATCGAGGTGTCGGCGGTGACAAGGGAGTACCTGCGCACGCTGAACCTGTTGCTCTGGAACGGCGTCCACGAGGTCACGGAAGGCGGCCTCAGGCAGGACGAAGTCCTCTCCATGCTGGACTACCGGGCGTTCATGCCGTACCTGCTGTCGCTGTACCGGGACCTGGAAATCACCACCTTGCCGATCCCTCGGGCGAACTCCAGAAGCGCACTTCGGCAGGCACAGCTTACGACTGCGTTGCAGCTCAACTTCATAATGGCCCATGAATACGCCCACATAGCCCTGCACGCAAACCTGCCCAACGTGCCGTCGCAGGAGGCTGAACGGGAGGCCGACAGTCTGGCCTATCGGCTGGTCCTGGGAACCTCGCTGCCAGGGGACGTGCGGGCGGACGTGGGAGACGTGTTTACCGCGCTGAGGTGGCTCTACGGACTTCTCAAGCTGGACCGCATCGTGGGCGGAGTCGTCAACGAAGTCCCCGTGGACTGGAAGCAGGAATCCATCGCCGATCGCGAATCACTGATGTACGACTTGATGTCAGCCAGTGGTGTCACCAACGGACAGGGTCCGGAGGAGTCGATCGGCACTGTCATCCTCATGCAGGCGAAGGCCGACATGCGCCGGCTCGACAGCCCTGCGGTGAAGGCGCTCTCCGAGGAAATGATCAACGAGTATGGCAGGAAGAGACTACTGGGTACGGCAGGCGACGAGGCGAAGTTTCTCCAGGCGATATTCGAAGCGGCACGGGACGAATTGCACGGCAGGCCGGACGTCGGCACCGTAGGTGAAGATGGGGAGCACAGACTTGAAACCTGAGGTATCGATAGTCCTGGAACTGGAAGTGGACTCAACGCCTCATGCCGAAACGACCCTCTTCCGAGAAGGCTCCTGGGTGGGAGATGGCCCGCTGGAGTCGATCACCATCCGACTGGACGGACGCGAGCCCGGCCATGGCTTCGGCATTTCAGAAATAGTGACCATCGTGGTCTCGATTGGTGCCAGCGCTGCGTCGGACCTGGTTGCTGATGCCGTCCGGGCCTCGGTCGGACGGATCATCCGAAGTGTCCGGGGCCGCAGAAGCGTGGGTGACGGCAGCCGGGACGGACTCGAAGACGTCATCGAGGCGGAGCGGGATCCGGACCCGGACGGCGGCACGCCTCGCAAGGATTAGCTGCTGGTCGTTGGTCGTACCGTCGCCGGCAAGGTCGTTGTGATGGGCGTTGAACAGGCCGCTCTCGGTCGGGCCGCTGGTGCGCGCCGTGACCTGCACAGCGGGGCTGGGGCGGCTCATCTCAGTCTCCCTGCTGTCGTGAAACGTCGGGTCAGTCTGTGTACAGCAGCGCGGGCCGGTCAGCCGCTCGTGGTCGCCGCGGCCAACTCGGCCAGCACCGCCGGTACGCTGGCCCCCTCGCCGAAGGCACGACGCTGCCGGGTCGCGCCGTTGCCATGCCGACGCAGCCGCGCCAGGCCCGCGGTGACGACGTCGCGGTCGCCGTGCCGGTCGAGCGCGTCGCCGACCGTCGCCACGAGCTCGTCCACCAGGCTCCAGGCCGGGCGGGTGGTGCGGCGGCGCGGGTCGGTCAGGGTGCCGTCGAGGCCGGCGTGTGCGGCGTTCCAGTGGGCGGCGCGCAGCAGGTGGTCGGACACCCTCGGTGCCGGGCGGTCGGCGGCGATGTCGGCGACGGCGGTCGCCACGAGCGCCCGGACGAGGCCGGCGACCAGGACGGTTTCCGCGGCGGTCGGGCTCACGTCGCCGACGCGCACCTCCACGGTCGGGTACCGCGACGACGGCCGCGCCCACCACAGCACCATGGAAGCGTCGAGCATCACGCCGGTCGCGACCAGCTCCTCGACGGTGCGCGCGTAGTCCTCGGCCGACTCGAGGTATGGCGGCGGACCCAGGCTCGGCCAGCGCTGCAGCGCGATGCCGCGCCAGCTAGCGTGGCCGGTGTCTGCTCCGGCGTGCAACGGCGAGTTGGCGGTGAGCGCCTGCACCACGGGCAGCCAGGGCCGGATGGCGTTGCACACCTGGATGGCCAGCTCCCGGTCGGGCACGCCGACGTGTACGTGGCAGCCGCACAGTGCCGGGTCGTGGGCGATCGGACCGTAGTGGCGCGAGATGGCGTGGAACCGGGGCGTGTCGACGACGCTGGTGTCCGGCTCGTCCAGTGGGGTGGCGGCCACCGCCACCAGCCGGGCGCCCACCGCGGCGGCGGCGTCCGCGGCGGCGGACCGGTTTTCCAGCAGGTGCCGGCGTAGCTGCGACAGGCTGGTGCAGACCGGGCTGACCATCTCCATCATGCTGCGGCGGAATTCGACCCGGCTGTGCTCGCGTGCGGCCGGTGGCAGCGCGTCGCGGGCCGCCTCGCACAGCGGCGCGTTGTGCCAGGAGACCGGGTCCAGCAGCAGGAACTCCTCCTCCACGCCGACGGTGAGGGTCTGCCCGGCGACGGTCGCGGCGACCTCGGCCGGGCTCAGGGCGGTGAGCGCCATCAGTGGTCCCCCTGTGTCCGGGTCGCGGTGAGCACGGCGAGCGCGATCCGTTCGGCGTGGGCGTAGGCGGGGCCGTCGAGGTTCTCGCTGTAGACGTCCGGGTCCACCTCGCGGTAGGTCCAGCGCAGGCTGGTGCCGGACAGCCGGTCCGCGGCGGCCGCCAGCAACGGGTCGCGGCCGTCGGTGATGCCGGTGCCGCTGAACAGCACCAGGGAGCCGCCGGACGCGAGCCGGTGCACGGCCGCGCCGATCACGGCCATGGGGAGGTCGTGCCCGTGCGGGCCACCGCCGTCGCGGTAGGCCCGGCACTCAGGGTCGATCATGAACGGTGGGTTGGAAATGATGAGGTCGAATTCGCCGGGCACGTCGGCGAGCAGGTCGCTGCGGCGGGCCTCCACGTTCGCGGTGCCGGCCAGCGCGGCGTTGACCCGGGCGTAGCGCACCGCGGTCGGGTTGACGTCGACGGCGAGGACCTCGGCCTGCGGCACGCGCTTGGCCACGGCCACGGCTACCGCTCCGCTGCCGGTGCCGACGTCGGCGATCCGCTCCGGCACGACCGCCTGCCCGGCCAGGTGCGCCAGCGCGGCGTCTACGGTGCGGTGGGTGTCCGGGCCGAAGAACACCGCGTCGGGCGCGTCCGGCGGGAACGCCGAGTGTACGAAGAGTTCGCCGTCGTAGCTGGAGACCCGGATCATGCTGGACCAGACGTCGCCGTCACGTCGCAGTGCGCCCGCCGCGTCGAGCAGCGTCACCACCTCGTCGGGTAGCGCGCCGGGGTGGAACGGGCGGCTCCAGCCCAGCACGTCGGTGAGGCTGCGGCCGAGTGCGTTGCCGGGCCGGCGGTTGACCCGCTCGTGGGTGGCCGGCGTGACGGTGGTGAACCGGTACCCGGCCGCCTTGAGCGCCGCGCCGAGCCGGGCCAGC
Organism: Dactylosporangium roseum; assembly: GCF_025264685.1. Classification (GTDB taxonomy): domain Bacteria; phylum Actinomycetota; class Actinomycetes; order Mycobacteriales; family Micromonosporaceae; genus Dactylosporangium; species Dactylosporangium roseum. The sequence continues at coordinate 5,473,034 of NZ_CP073721.1, read as the reverse complement.
GCTGCGTCCGGCAGCGGCGGGGCGTCGATGGTGGACCTCATGCCCTGCAATTGCCCGGGAATTTCACGCTTAACCGACGCGTGGGTGGGAACGTGCTCACCCATGCAGATGCCGCACCCCCGGGGACCGCTCTCGGCCGCGCTCCTGCGCGCCCTGGACGGTGCCCCGCACGAGCTGCCGGACGGGCTTGCCGCAATGGGCACTGCCGCCGGCGACCCGCTCGCCGACGAGGATCTGCAGTTGACCCTGCACGTCTGCTACGAGCTGCACTACCAGGGCTTCGACGGCGTGGACGAGGGCTGGGAGTGGCACCCCTCGCTGCTGGCCCTGCGCCAGGCGGCGGAGCGCCGCTTCGAGGCCGCGCTGCGCCGGCTGGTGCCGCTCCCGGCCCCAGTTCCCCCTGGGGAGCTGCCGCGCGCGCTCGTCGCGCTGGTCGAGGCCGACGACGGGCCGCAGTTGTCGAAGTACCTCGCCGGCCGTGCCACCGCCGACCAGTTCCGCGAGTTCGTCATGCACCGCTCGATCTACCACCTGCGGGAGGCCGATCCGCATACGTGGGCCGTCCCGCGGCTGGCCGGGCGGGCCAAGGCGGCCCTGATCGAGATCCAGGCCGACGAGTACGGCGGAGGCCGCGCCGAGCGCATGCACGCCGAACTGTTCCGGATCACGATGCGCGCGCTGGGCCTGGACAGCGCCTACGGCGCCTACCTCGATGCGGTCCCGGCGGTCACGCTGGCCACCAACAACCTCATGTCGCTGTTCGGGCTGCACCGCCGGCTGCTCGGGGCCGTCCTCGGTCATCTCGCGGTCTTCGAGATGACCTCGTCGCTGCCGAACCGGCGTTATGGCAACGGCCTGCGCCGGCTCGGCGGCAACGCGGACGCGACGCGGTTCTACGACGAGCACGTCGAGGCCGACGCCGTGCACGAGCAGATCGCCGTGCACGACCTGTGCGGCGCCTTCTGCGCCGGGCTGCCGTCACAGCGCCGCGCGGAGCAGACCTCGCTGGTGTTGTTCGGAGCCGCTTGCGCGCTTGCCCTCGACGGGCGCTTCGCCGGGCATCTGCTGCGGCGGTGGGCCGCCGGCGGTAGCTCGTTGCGGGATCAGCCGCGCTCCAGCGGACGGCTGGTGGTGGGCGCACTGGGCGCCTGAAAACCGACGGCCTTGTGCGTACCGTCGCAGAACGGCTTGGTCGCCGAGCGCCCACAGCGGCACAGCGCGACGGTGCGCCGACCTGGGTCGATGACCTCGCCGTCCTGGGTGAGCAGCGTAAACGAGCCGCGCACCAGCAGCGGGCCGTCCTCGCAGGTGGTGACAGAGGCGCCGGCATCGTCCATACCTGTGCAGTGCCCACGCCGCCCACCGGCAAACGCAGTAGTGTCGGCCGGGCACCCGGGTCACCGGTGCGCCGCGACCAGAACGGCCATTGCGGTGACCTCGTCGACGTCTACTCGAGTCCGGCCGACCCGCGTGGACGTACCTGGGCTGCCGGCTGGCCTAAAACTCGGCCGAAACCGGTTGGGACCGCGCCTGCCACGGCTCCCGATACACCACCGTCGGCAACATCCTCAACGGACCCGGCTCGACCACACCCCGGGCCGGCCGGGCTGTCCGGACGACCGGCGGTCGTGGACCCCTGTCACCGGCCGTTCCGCGGCGCTTCGCGCGGCCGTGGCAAGCCAGGAGCAGCCCGCGGGTGATGGGTCAGCGGCTCAGCCCCGCCACGAGGTTGATGGTGAGCGCGACGATGACGGTGCCGAACAGGTAGGACAGGAGGGCCTGGCGCAGCACGGCGGAGCGGAACGCTGCGGTGCGCAGTTCCGTGTCGGAGACCTGGAACGTCATCCCGACGGTGAACGAGAGGTAGGCGAAGTCGCTGAATTGCGGCAAGCTGTCCGGATCGAGGTCGTGGAAGTCCACGCCGCCGTCGCGGCCCGCATAGTACAGCCGGGCGTAGGCCAGTGTGTAGATCGTGTGGACGACCGCCCACGAGGCCACCACACTGCCGACCCCTAGCCCGATCTGGAGTACCTCGACGAGCGCCTGGCCGCTGCTGGCTTGCGCGACCACGACACCCACAGCGGCCAGACTGACAACGGCGGCGATCAACAGCCCCAGGTCCGCACCCGCCCGGGTGGGGTCCTCTCGTTCGGACTCGGCAGCGGTCGCCGGAACGTCCATCCGGGCGATCCGCCGCCAAGTGACGAGCAGGAATACGACGGCCGCGGCATCCCAGCCGATCAGGGGGACATACGGTCGCGGTACGACCACCGCCGCCACGGCCGCGACGAGCAGCCCGCCTCCAGCCGCGATCAACGCGGTCCGCCGCGCCGAAACCCCGACGGATCGAGACTCGGCGGCAGGGCGACCGGCCCGCGAACCCATCTCCAGCACCCCCGTCCACACAGCTCGTTCCGGTCTGATACCGCAACGGCCCCAATAGTGCAACGGCGGGTAGCCGCTCGGCGGATGATCGCCCGTTGGTGTGCACTTCGTCGTAGTGATTGAAGGAGTCCAGGCTGGGCATGCCTCCCGAAGGGTGCGGCATGTCGTTACGGCGGCAGCCGCCCGGCAGCGCACGCGAGCGCGGGACCGGTCGCCGTCGCCTACCTGCTCGAACTGCTCCCGTACGGGCATGGACCCGCTGGGGACGGGTAGAGCCGGGGCATGATGGCGAACACGATGATGAAGCGCAACGTCATGGAAGATCGGGACACTGTCCTGCGATCTATGCACGACACTGGCCTGGCGGCGTGGTTCGGTGGTTCGTTGATGGGTGCGGTGGGTCTCAACGGAGCGGCGGGTAAGGTCGGCAACCCGCGCGAACGGCTCGTTGTCTCGTCCATCGGCTGGGACCGCTGGGCGCCGATCAACATGGCCGCGATCGGTGCTCACCTTCTCGGCGCGGTCGGCATCCTGGCCTCCGAGCGGTGGCGTGTCGTCGGGCAGCGAGGGGTCGGCACGATGAGCATAGTGAAGACCGCACTGACCGCGGCGGCACTTGGTGCGACCGCGTACAGCCGTAAGCTGGGCAAGGAGCTCGAGAACGCGGGCGAGGTCGCGGTCGAGGGAGTCACCGAACCGACCGCCGAGACCCCTGCCACCGTTCGGGCGGTACAGCGGCGCCAGCGTGTCGTCCAGTGGTCTGTACCAGCGCTGACCGGCGCACTGATCGCTGTATCGGCGCTGGCCGGCGAGCAGCAGAAGTCCGGCTCGGTGCTGCAGGGCGTCGGCGCGCGGCTGCGCGGCGTGCTGGTCCCCACGCGATAGCCTCAACGCGGTGGCTTCGCGGTCGGTGCGAGGAAGTCGTCGAGTCAAGGTCGGCAGCAGCGGTCGTGCCGGGCCGGTCACCTCTTGGTGCGGCCCCGGGTGGGCGGATCGGCCTTGCGCCGCAAGATGTCGATCATCGCGTGGGCTGCGGCGAGCTGGACTTCCAGGCTGACGATGCGGACGGCGGCGTCCATGCGGATGCCTTCGTCGACCAGTTGCCGGGCGCGGTCGGCGCGGTGTAGGTCGTCGCGGCTGTAGCGGCGGTGACCGCCCTCGGAGCGGGCCGTCTGGAACAGGCCGGCGGCCTCGGCTGACCGGAGGAACGCGGGAGTGACCCCGATGGCCTGTGCTGCCGCGCCCATTGCGTAGCCGGGATAGGCGGTGTCATCGAGTGCGCTGGCCATGTTCAGCGGGTCGGGCAGGTCGGCCATTCGGGGTCACCTCCTTCTGGACGATCTCGGGTATGTCCTCTCTGGCGGACGGCTCCGGCGGCCCTGACCGGGATGGCTCGGGAAACTTCGTTAGTGGCGTGGACGGTCCGGGACCACGCCGCCGGTCGCGTTGGTATTCGGTCGTCACCTTCTCGGGACACGCATGTGCTGTCCACGCGGGCCGAGGCGCACTAGGACGCACCTCGGCCGGGGCATCCCGGTCAACGGGCCGCGGCGACCTGCTCGCGTTCCGGATCCTTCTGGGCGTGGCCGGTCTCCCCGGAGATCATCTTGTGGCCGCCGTGCGAACCGATCGCCCCGCTGTCACCGCGTGCGATTTCGATCTTGCGGGGCTTGGCGCGCTCCGCGACCGGGATCGTCAGGGTCAGCACGCCGTCGCGATAGTCAGCGCGGATGTCGTCGACGCTGAGCCCGTCGCCGAGGACCAGTTGGCGGCTGTAGGTGCCGGACGGCCGTTCCGAGACCAGGTAGGTGGCCTCGTCCGGGTCGTGTCGGTGGCGCTCGGCCTTGACGGTCAGGGTGTTGTTCTCCGCTGACACGTCCAGACTGTCCGCGTCGATGCCGGGAAGGTCGAACCGGCACACGAACGCATCCCGGGTGCGCAGGCAGTCCATCGGCATCAGCGACGGTGTACGGGCGGTGCCGAACAAGTCGGCGGCGAGCCGGTCGAAGTCACGGAACGGGTCGAAACGCAGGGTCTGCATGACCAACACACCTCCACATGTCGGAGCGATCGATGTAGGGATCCTCAGCGGATGTCAGCGGTTTCAGTGCCGCCGGTTCGGCGGACGACGGCTGCCGAACCGCAACCGGTGACGGCGGCGGTGGTAGTGGGCGGGCACTGGTAAGGCCACCATGATCACCCCCTTCGGGCCCATCCCCACCGGGGAAACCTGACCCAACTGACGGATAAATTCTATACTCGCCGACACAGACTTTCGCAAGTCCTTCGGGCACCGTCCGCGCCTGGACGCCGCTCCCGGCCGACGCTGATGTCCGCGTCGACCTCGGCGTCCCGGTAGCCGGGTGGTGCGCTACTCCTGTGTGATGGGCATGTACACCACCCACCCACCTCACCGGTCAGGTAAGACCTGCCTTCAGCCGAGGAGGGTCTGGCCGATCCAGCCGCCGGGCTGGCAGCCGGGCGGGATGGCGAACACCGCGGAGCCGGTCGGGGTGATCCATTCGTTGAGCAGGTCGGCCTCGGCGAGGTTGCGCTGGATCGGCAGGAACTGCCTGCCGACGTCGCGTTGGTAGGCGGCGAAGATCAACCCGCTGTCGGCGGTGCCGTCCGGGCTGGGCGGCTCGTCGTAGTTGTACGGCCGGCGGAAGATCCGCTGCCGGTCGCCGGCCACGTGCGCGCGGGCGACGTGCGAGAACTCGGAGATGACCGGGAAGCCGAGCGCGTTCTTCGCGGCGAGGTCCGGCTCGTCGGTCTCGCGCTGCCCGGTCAGCGGCGCGCCGTCGGACAGGAGCCGGCCGACGGCGAACTCCTTGCCCACGGTGTCGGCGGTGTCCCACGACTCCAGTTCGGCCCGGATCCGCCGCAGTACCAGTGTGGTGCCGTCGCGCATCCACTGCGGACCGTCGTCGACCCAGACGGCACCCGCGAACACGCTGCTGCCCAGCGGTGGGTTGCCGGTGCCGTCGAGCTGGCCCAAGATGTTGCGCTGGGTCACCCCGTCGTCCTGCATGCCGCGGCCGCGACGGAATCCGCGCTGCACCCACCGTACGGCGGCGAACGAGCGGCTGTCCTTGACCAGCATCCGTTGCGTGTGGGCGACGGTGACCGGGTCGTCGGCGCAGATCTGCAGCAACAGATCCCCGCCGCACCACCGCTGCTGGAGCTTGTCGATGCCGAACGGCGGTAGCTGCCGCAAGGTGAGCGGACGCTGGTCGGCGACACCGGCGGCGTCGAACAACCGGGGCCCGAACCCGAAGGTGACGGTGAGCCGGGACGGGACGTGTGCGAGTTCGGGTTGGCCGTCGGCGAGGGGTGGCGTGCCCTGGGTGAGCCGGACGGCGTCGTCGGTGAGCAGCCGCATCAGGCGCCGTAGCGCCGCCCGATCGACGCCGGCCGCGAGGTCGAGGGCGACGAACACGGCATGCGCCTGGGCCGGTGTCTCGACACCCGCCTGGTGTGCGCCGTGGAACGGTACGGTCTGCGCGCCGAAGTCCACTGTGGACCTCAATGCCGGGGCGGGTTCGGTGCGGCCGGCCGCCACCGCGGTAGCGACGGCGGCGCCGGCGAGAGCGCCACCCATGGACAGGGCGCCGCCGGTCAAGAGGGCGCGCCTGGTGACCGGCGGTCGTACGCGGTCGGCCATGTCAGCCCATCTGCGTCGGGCTGGCGCTCCGGCCGCCCGATCCGCCCATCCCGGGGTGGTAGGACTCGTTGCCGCCGGCGAAGTCCTTGCCGAGCGCGGTGAACCGCACCGTGCCGCCGTCCTTGAGGGTGAGCGTGACGGTGACCTCGTCGCCTGGCTTCACCGGCGTGGTGACGTCCATGAGCATGAAGTGGTCGCCGCCCGGCTTGAACTCGTGGCTGCCCTTGGCCGGGATGGCGAACCCGCCCTCCTTGGGCTTCATCGCCATCTTCCCGTCGACCATCGTCGTCTCGTGCAGCTCCATCTTCGGCGACACGGTCGACGTGGCCGACACGACGACGATCTCCTTGCCGGTGGTGTTCATCAGGGTGCCGTAGGCGGCCGACATGCCTGACTGCGCGGCCTTGACCCAGGGGTCCTTCACCGTGAGCGGGGACTGCGCAGTGGTACTGGTCGCTGGGACGGACGGCCCTGCGGCCGCGGCACCGGATGTTTCATCGGAACCGCAGGCGGCCAAGGTGAGCACCAGGGCCATGCCGGCGGTGGCCAGCAGGGCGCCGGCACGCAGCGACAGCGACATCGAACATCCTTCACGTTGGGCGGGTACGACAGCAGGTAGTCGTCGCTGAGCCGCAAGCAGTTCCCGTCGACTTCCGGCAGCACCCGGCGTGCCGGGGGTGGCGGCGCACGGTGCGGCCGGCGTCGGCCACGCCAAGCTGGCTGAAAGTGCGGTGGTGCTGGCCGGCCACGCCGGCCTGCTGGCCTACCGCCGGGCCGGCCGTACCACCTGACGGCCCGGCCGGCGGCGGGGGAGTGTTGCGCACGGCCGTCGTCAGCACGTTGTGGTCCGTCCACAGCTCCGGCTCGGCGGCCGGGCGGGAGATCAGCGTCTCCATCGCCGACCGCGAGGTCAGCCGCGGCCGCCACGGGGCGTCATCTGCTGCTCGGCGCGCCGCTGGGTGTTGTGGTACTGATGACGGTCTTGTCGGACGGCTCGAGGGCCGGTCGGGACGCCACCCACTGGGTGATCGCGACGAACCAGCCGAGCAGCAGCAGCCACAGGTACCGGTCGGTGAGCTCGATCCTGCTGTTGTTCACCTGGTCGGCGAGGGGGAGCGCGGGTGGCATGAGGTGCGGGATGAGGTCGGCCGGGCCGGCCACGGACAGCACGGTGACGAGGTTGAGGATCAGCAGTGCGCCGGTGGTGCCGGCGGTCGTCGCGGCGCACCAGGCGGCGGCAGGGCCGTGGCGGCGGTTGACGACGATGCCGGTCCCGGCCATCGAGATCCCCGCGAGGACGACGGCGAGCGCGACGTGGGGCGGGATCGGCGGGTCCAGCACCACGACGGCGGTCCAGGCCGCGGCGATGGCGGCGCCGCCGGCCAGGCCGGCGAGCAGCGTCCGCGGGGCCGCCGGTGAGCGGTGTCCGGTCATCGCGAGTGCTCCGGCGAGGTAGCCGGCGAACATGACGGCGAGGACCGGCGCACCGCCGAGGTCGGTGTTGGTCTGGTGGGCCAGGAACCACGTGGCCTCCACCGCCAGGGCGCCGACCAGCAGATATGCCACGGCGCGGGTGAACCGGACGGTGCGGCTGAGGGCGACCGGGCCGAGCGGCCCGATGAGGCCGAGCTCGGCGACGACCGCGAGGGCGGCGGCGAACGCGACCACGCTCCAGCGCCGCGGCGCCCAGCCGATCCAGGCGCTCCAGTGCACCACGTACCCGACGAGCGCGGCGGGCAGCAGCGCGTACCCGGCGCGGCGCCATACGGCGGGCCGGGTGACGACCACGCCGACGCACCCGGCGGTGAATCGCCGGCGGTCCTGGCGCGGTTCGATGCTGTCCAGCTCGGCGAGCATGGCCTCGCCCCACTCCCGCCGCGGCGCCGGCAACAGCCGCACCGCCGTCGCCAGCAGCCGCGCGGCGGTGTCGCGGCGGCTCACCAGGCACCTCGCAGCTCGCCCGGCCGCGGCGTGCGGGCTGACGCCGGCGTTGCGTCGGTGATCGTGTCGGTGGCGGTTTCCGCGGCCAGGTGTCGGCCGGCGCCGGTCAGCCGGTACAGGTGCCGGGCCGGCCGGCCCTCGGGTGGGTCGGACTCCCAGGTGGCCTCGAGCAGGCCCCGGTCGCGCAGCCGCATCAGGATCGGGTAGAGCGTGCCGGCCCGCAGGCCGATCCGCTGGCCCAGTTCGTAGCCGTACCGCCACATGGACGGCTCCTCGGCAAGTGCGTGCAGCACCGCAACGGTCTGCGGGGACGGTCGTCGGTTCCGGGTCACCCCATAACTCTATATACATAGAGAACGCCGCGACAGTCCCCATACGGACAGCTCCCGCGCCCTGCCGGTTCTGCCGGGCAGGCGCCGTCTCTGATCGCAACGCGGCGCAGGCAGCGGCCCAGTCCGGGGGCGGTGCTTGCCGCACGGCTCCAGCACGCGGCACCCACGAACGCTCGCCGGCTTTCCACGCGTTGATCTTGCAGTTAGGGTGCCGCGACACTCCCTGGATGTCCGTTTTGCTGGGCACCATAACTGCAAGATCAACGCATCGAAGGCGGCGAGCGTTCGTGAGCCAAGCCTGGTGTGCGGCCTTGACAGGAGATGCGACCACGGCCATCCTGGTCAACCAGTAGTTAATTATCTACTACTGACTACCTCACACGGGAGTCTTCAACAGGCTCCCTCGAACTGACGGACATCACAGGCCTCAGCGGCACCGCCTGCCGAACGGCCGGACCGGCTGGTCGGCACCGTGGACCGGAGGATTCGCATGCGTCTCACCAGGTCGACGCTGAAGGACCAGGCGCTGGATGTGATTCGTCAGTCGCTGGTCACCGGCGAGATCGCGCCCGGGGAGATCCACTCGACGGTGTCGCTCGCGACACGACTCGGCACGTCGAGCGGTCCCGTCCGGGAGGCCATGCTCGTTCTGGTCGAGCAGGGAATCATGGAGGTCGTCGGCAACAGGGGATTTCGCGCGGTCTCCCTCACCGGGCACGACCTTGGCGAGGTCTACGACCTCCGGCTCATGCTGGAAGTCCCAGCCATGCGTCGCTTGGCTCGCCAGGGACTCGATGACGGTGCTGCGGCACTCGTGCGAGACCACGCCCAGCGGTGCCAGGCTGCCGCTGCCGCGGGCGACCTTACCGGCTTCCTCTCAGCCGACCGCGAGTTCCATCTGCGTCTCACGGAGATGTTGGGCAATGCCCGGCTCGTGAAGTTCGTCGGCCAGTTGAGGGACCAGACCCGGCTCTACGGATTGCCGAGTCTGGCCGCGGAGGATCGACTGGCCGAGTCGACGCAGGAGCATTTCGAGCTGCTCGACGCGATCCTCAACCATGACTCCGACCGCGCGGAACAGGTGATGACCAAGCACCTCGCGCATGTCCGCGGCGACTGGTCGTCCGCGGTCGAGCCTTCCCCCTCTCCCGAGCCGCAGGAGTGACATGACCAATCTGCGTCCACGCGGAAAGCCAACCCAGGCGCACGAACGGCACTTTGCGGGGATGCGGCTGATCTCCGCCGATGAGGTGGCGGCGCACGTTCCGTTCGAGGCGGCCGTCGACGCACTCGAGAACGCACTGCTCAACGGGCTGGACCCTGAGTGTGACCCGATGCGCAGCCGGATCGAGACCGCCACCGGGGAATTTCTCATGATGCCGTCGACACTGGGTGAGCTGAGCGGCATCAAGGTCCTGTCCAGCACCGAGGCGAACCCGCGGCGTGGCCTTCCCCTCATCCAAGGGGCCTATCTGCTGTTTGACGGGCCGGACCAGCGGCCGGCCGCCATCATCGACGGTATCGCTTTGACGAACCTGCGGACCCCCGCATTGTCGGCACTGGCACTTCGCTTCCTCACTCCTGACCGGAAGCCGGAACGGCTCACGATTTTCGGCGCAGGCCCCCAGGCCCGTGGGCATGCCCTCGCCTTGTGTGCCCTGAGGAACGTGACGGACGTGTCGTTGGTCGGGGTCGATGCCGCGTCTGTCGAGGCGCTGGCCGCCGAGATCACGCAGACTGGGACTCCCGCGCGCCCGTACATCCTCGAAGAGGCTGCGCCGGCCGTGGCACGGGCGGACATCATCTGCACCTGCACGTCCTCGCCCACGCCCTTGTTCGACGGCGCTCTTGTCAGGGACTCGGCAGTCGTGGTGGCCATGGGTTCCCACTCGCCCGAAACCCGGGAGACCGACGACACGCTCATCACACGTGCGACCGTCGTCATTGAGTCACGCTCGAGCGTCCTGCGCGAGGCTGGCGACATCATCATACCCGTCGAATCGGGCTTGATCGATGGCGACGTCCTCGTCACTCTGAGCGATGTCGTGACCGGCAACGCGCATGTGGACTCAACGCGACCGCGTCTGTTCAAGTTCGTGGGCATGCCTTGGCAAGATCTCGTCGTCGCTGCCGCGATCTATCGGTCCATCACGTCGACGCCGCAGCCATGAGAAGCTGCGCCGGCGACGCGGGCACCGACGCGGGGGTCGGTGGTTCACCAGGGGCGGGCAGCGTGTCGGCGTAGCGAGCGGCGGCCCGGGATCGCTCGTGCCGTGCGTGCCGAACCGGCTCCGGGCAGGGCGGCCGGACCGAGGGTGACCGCCGCACCGACCTCCGAGCCCTGTCCGGCCATGTCGCCTTTGGTCAGCCCGGCACGACGGTCACGCGAGGCTACGACGCCGGCTGTGCGATGGCTGCGCGCACCTCTGCGATCAGCGCCTCCGCCTTCGCCGCTGTCTCGGCAATGCGCTGCTGGGATCCCCCGACGCCGGCCAGCAGCGAGTGGGCTCGTTCGGCGAAGCTCGGTGGTGCGACAGCCAGCATTGCCGCGGACGCCACCATGCCCTTCTCGTTGATCAGCCATTGGCGGGCGCGGCCGTGCAGCGCATGGCAGGCCACACCGATGCCGCGGAACAGGCACCCGGCCGCATACGTCGGGTCGGTTCCGGCCGTGCCGTAGTGCGCCAACTGAACCGCGAAATCCGCCTCCCACAATCCCTCGACGAGTGCGTCGCCCAGCGCCGCCGGGTACTCGCGCGCACGCGTCCGCAGATCGGTCAACTCACCGGTGGGATCGGCCAGCACCCGGCACAGCGCGACCTCCCCGGCATAGGCGTGTGAGTAGAAGCCCAAGGGGTGTCCGGGCTGGACTCCCACCTCATACCGGCCGCCCTGGCAGTCGGCCCAGATTCGTCGCACCCGATCCAGGTCGCGAATCCACTCGCCACCCCTGGATGGTGAGCCATCCGCCGCATATGAGCATCGCTGCCCACCCAGGCTTCCTGACCCCATGCCGGACAACGACAGCGTCGATCTTGCAGTTGTGGTGCCTGACAAACCCGCGCATCGTGGGAGTTTCACGGCACCACGACTGCAAGATCGACGCGCAGATGGGGGCCCGCCGCCGCCGCGGCGAGCGGTCGGTACTGGGGTGCCGAGCCAAGTAGTGTCAGGGGCGTGACGGAGAATGGAAGGGATTCGGCGCCCGGCAGTGGTCCGTTGCAGGGGGTCCGTGTGGTTGAGATCGGTGGGATCGGACCTGGGCCGCATGCGTGCATGATCCTCGCGGACCTCGGTGCCGATGTGATTCGTATCGAGCGACCCGGCGGGCAGGCACTCGGCGGTGGACCACACGATTTGTTGACGCGGGGCCGCCCTTCCGTCGCCCTTGACTTGAAGCGACCTGAGGCAGTCCGAACGGTGCTTGACCTTGCCGGGCGGGCCGACGTTCTCGTCGAGGGCCTTCGTCCTGGCGTCGCTGAGCGGCTCGGCTTTGGTCCAGATGCCTGTCGTGCGGTCAACCAGCGGCTCGTATACGGGCGAATGACCGGCTGGGGTCAGGATGGCCCACTTGCTGCGACCGCCGGCCATGACATCAACTACATCTCCGTGGCGGGTGCCCTGTTCGGGTTAGGGCAGGACCCTGTCCGTCCCCAGTTTCCGGCGAACCTTCTCGGCGACTTCGGTGGTGGCTCCACCTATCTCGTGATCGGTCTACTCGCGGCTCTGCTGGAGGCGCGCCTCTCAGGGCAAGGACAGGTTGTGGACGCGGCGATCGTAGACGGCACCGCGCACCTCAGTGCGATGCACTGGGGACAGTTGGCGGCTGGAGCATTCACCGAGGACCGCGCCGCCAACCTGCTTGACGGTGGCGTGCCGTTCTACGACGTCTACGAGACCGCCGATGGCCGGCATCTGTCGGTGGGCGCGCTCGAGCCGAGGTTCTTCCAGACTCTGGTTCGCCTGCTTGACATTGAGTCCGAGTGTCCGGATCAGGATGATGTGGATCGTCATCCGGAGATGCGAACCTTGTTCGCGCAGCGAATATCCTCTCGCACCATGGCCGAATGGGTCGCCGTGTTCGAAGGAACGGACGCATGTGTGGCTCCCGTACTGCGGCCGCGGGAAGCGGCGCGTCATCCGCACATGGTCGCGAGGGGGACCCTCGTCGAGCGCGGGGGAAGGATCGAGCCTGGGCCGGCACCGCGATTCAGCCGGACCGTCGCGAAGCTTGGCGCTCAACCCACCGATGTCGGCGCGGGGACCAGGATGGCTCTGGAGTCTTGGGGCATCGACTATGTGGACGAGTTGCTAGCCTGCGGCGCGGCGGTCCAGACATAGCATCGAGGCGGTCAGTCCCGGCCCGTCGGATCAGTCATCCAACCTGCTGGGCTTCGACCTGCTCACCGGGGTCTTCACGCTGGTGCTCCTGGCGCTGATCGACCGGCGCCCGGGTGGTGCCTACGCGGCGTGTTGCGCAACTGAGGCCTGGTCTTCGTCGGCAACTTCGTCGTCGCCGTCACGTTCGCGCGAGAAATACCGGCCCGATGGTGGAACGGAGTGCGGCTCCCGAGATTCGCCGATCCACGCCCGGGATCGACGCGGGCCTGACGGGATGACCGTCGAGTGTGGACAGCGGGTACCTCATCGAAGGAACCGGATCTGCGGGTAGCGGGGCGAGGGGCGCCGGAGCAGGTGGTTGTCGAGGTGGCGTAGGTGAAGGTCGAAGAACGCTCGTAGATAGTCGCGTTGCGCGTGGATGGCGTGGTGCGGATCGAGGGTGCCGATGGCTTGCGTCACCTGGCTGGGCGTCAACCCCAGGGTGGGCGCGGCCTGGGGTAGCAGCGTTTCCAGGTCGGTGAACGAGGTGTGGGTGGAACCGATGAGGGCCAGTTCGCGTTTCCAGCCGTACTGGCTGGCCCAGAACTTGTCCCAGCTCGGATCCTCCGGGCCTGGGCCGGGGTCGCTGCCGAAGAGCAGGAATGGCCGGTCGGTACCGTCCGTGGCGGGCGGCGGGAGGCTGCCGTCCAGATTGACGCCGGCCCGGAGACGCCGGTCGGCGCGGATGGCCGCGGCGGCTGTGGCGCCACCGAGGGAGTGGCCGAGCATGCCGACGCGGGACAGGTCGAACGCGCCGGCGATGGTGGGTGGCAGGGGTCGCCGTCCGGCGTCGGTGTTGTGTCCGGCGTTGAGCGCGGTGAGCTGGTCGAGCACGAACCGGGTGTCCGCGGTGCGCACCGCGAGGGCCTCGGCGATGAGGGCATCGTCGATGTCGCCGGTGATGGCGAAGGTTTCCACCCGGCCGCCGGGAAACTCGACCTGGTCGGCGTCGTAGGTGTGGTCGATGGCCACGACCAGGTAGCCGTGGCTGGTCAGTTCCTCGATCAGAACAGTGCCGAGGCTGCGGTCGCTGCGCAGGCCCGGCGAGTACAGGACGACCGGCCTGCCGCCCCGGCCGCGGTCCACCGGTGCGGCCAGGTGGGCGTGCGTGACCGGCAGCAGCAGTGTGCCGGACGGGATGCCTTGTGCCTGCTCGAAGAAGGTGACGGCGCCGGGTGACATCCACGGCGCGGGCGGGTGGCCATGGGCGGCGCGGGCCGGGTACCAGAGCTGGATCATGAGTTCCCGGGCCGGGCGGGAAGCCTGCCAGGGGTCGACGCGCGCCCGGTCGACCAGGTGCAAGGAGACCGTGCCCAGGGGATGCGGACCGGTTGGTGCGGGCAGGGTCAGCCGCACCGGAGCCGGCGCGGGGCTGGCCGCGACCAGCGAATCCGCGGCGGGTCGCGACTGGGCGGACGCCGCGGTGGCCGTCGGGACGGAAGCGACGGCTGACGCGACGGCGGTGCCGAGCAGCGCTCGGCGGCTCAGGAGTCGTCTGTCGTTCAACATCGCCAAAATGTAAGGTGTACCTTCCATCGAGTCAAGGTCGCTTGACTTTGTGGAAGGTGAACCTTACATTCCTCGCATGGCGAAGCAGGTACAGCAGGACCAGGTGACGCGTGCGGCCCGCCGCGCTGTGCTCATCGACGGCATACCCGTGTCCGCGTTGGGCATCGTCGCCCTGACCCTGGGCAGCAGCCCCGACCAGAGCACCGCCCAGAAGGCCTGGTGGATCGCGACCACCACCGTGTTCACCCTCGCGGTGGCCTGGGTGCTGCTGCGCGCATTCCGGCGCGCGGACGAATACCTGCGCCGGATCCAGTTGGAGAGCATGGCCATCGCGTTCGCCGCCGTCCTCGTGGCACTGCAAGTGGCCACCCTGCTCGACGCCGCCGGCATCATCCGGCTCCATCAGCTCACGCAACTGATCCTCCTCGGCGGCGTGGCCATCTGGCTGCTGATCGCGGACCTGCGCACCCGCTTCCACCGCTGAAGGCGAGCACCTGTGAAGAACCGGCTACGCGAACTGCGCGCAGCTCGCCGGTGGAGCCAGGCCGACTTGGCCGACCGGTGCCAAGTCTCCCGGCAGGCCATCAACGCCATCGAAACGGAGCGCTACGACCCCAGCCTGCCGCTGGCGTTCACCATCGCCGACGTCTTCGGCCTGACCATCGAGGAAATCTTCCGGCCCGACCGCACGGAAGATCCGGGCACCCCGGCCTGACATCGAGTCATTCGCGACCGGGCAGGGCTTGTACTGGCTGTCACCGTGCCGCGGTCCGGCGCCAGGACGGTGGCGATGATCCGCAGCAGCGTGGTCTTTCCCGCCCCGTTCGGC
This sequence comes from Dactylosporangium roseum, assembly GCF_025264685.1. Lineage (GTDB taxonomy): Bacteria > Actinomycetota > Actinomycetes > Mycobacteriales > Micromonosporaceae > Dactylosporangium > Dactylosporangium roseum. The sequence continues at coordinate 5,457,994 of NZ_CP073721.1, read as the reverse complement.
CCGAGCGGTCCGGTCACCCCCGGTCCGGCGTCGAATCGAGCGGCGGCCAGCGGAGGGAGTGCCACCAGGCGGTCGCCGAGCCGTGATGAGGCGGTGGAGGACCGATCCGCCCGGCTTCTAGGCGTCGATGTGTGGCAGCCAGCGGTCGAGCCAGGCCGGCAGCCACCAGTTCGCGCTGCTGGCCAGGCGCATGACGGCCGGTACAAGCACGATTCGTACGAGGGTGGCGTCGAGGAGGACGGCCGCTGCGAGGCCGAAGCCGATCTGCTGCATCTCGAGGATGTCGGAGGTGACGAATGAGCCGAACACGGCGGCCATGATCGCTGCGGCGGCGGTGATGGGCAGGGCGGTGTGCCGCAGCCCGACCGCTACCGCGTGCTCGGTGTCGCCGGTGGCGCGCCACTCCTCCTGAACCCGCCGAACGAGGAAGACCTCGTAGTCCATCGACAGGCCGAAGAGCAGCGCGAACGCGGTCAGCGGGAGGTACACCTGCACGCTGCCGCTGCTGACGAAATCCAGCGGCCCGGCCAGGTGAGCGTCCTGGAAGCCCCAGACAAGCAGCCCGTACGCCGCGCCGGTAGCGAGCAGGTTCATGACGATCGCCTTCAGCGGCAGGATCACGCTGCGGAGTATCACGGTGAGGAAGACGAATGACAGTCCCAGCACGAGGCCGATGACGAGCCAGGTCTTGCTCTGTGTCTCCTCGCTCATGTCGAGGAACTCCGCCGTCGGCCCGCCGACACGGACCTCGCCGGGCGCCGCCGGGCTGGCGCGGATCCGGCGGACGACGTCGACGGCTGCCGGGGAGTCGGGCGGGACGGCGAGCGTCACCGACAGGTACGCCGATCGGCCGTCCCGGCTGACAAAAGACGGGTCACCGGTCACTTCCGCGACGCCCGGTTCGGTGCGCAAGCGCTGCACTAGCGTCAATGCCGGGTAGTTAAGGGTCGGGGCTGGTCGTCAAGGGGGTTCGGCGAGGATCGTGAGGCTGATGGTGGCTTGGTAGGTGCGTCGGTCGATGTTCGGGCCGCGGGCGTTGTATTTGGAGATTGCTCGTTTGACGGTGCGGGCGTTGACGCGGAGCCGTCGCTCGGGCAGGAGATCGTTCAGGACGAGGCGGCCGATGTTGCCGACCAGGTCGATGACGGTGTCGGCGATCACCCCGGCGGCGTGCACGATCTGGTCACGGGCAGCGTGCAGGGCGATGGTGAAGCTGGCCCGGTCAGGGTCCACTGCGGTGTCGCTGTTGGTGGCGTCGGTCATGGCGGTGCGCAGGATCTGGTAGGTGACCAGCAAGGCGTGGATCTCCTGGTCGACGCCGGCCGGGGTCCGGGCCCGCAGGACCCGGCCGCCGAGGATGCTGGACTTGATCTCCAGGTAGGCGGTCTCGATCTCCCACCGTTCGTGGTAGAGCCGCAGCATCGCGGTGGCCGGATGGGCCTGCGGGTCCAGCAGGGTGGTGATCAGCCGGTAGACACCGGTGACCGTGCCGGCCTTGGTCGCGATGCTGATCTCGGCGTCGATGACCCGTACCGGCTGGCCGCCGAACACCGATCGGTAGGAGCCGTCCCGGAAACGGTGCAGCATCGACAGTTTCGGGCCGCCGCGGCCGGTCTTGGCCCGCACCAGCAGATGCGCCTGCCGGCCGGTCACGATCTTGAGCAGATGCCCGGCGGCGAAGTTACGGTCGGCCAGCAGCAGCACCCCGGCGGGCAGCCGGGCCAACAGATCCCTGGCATAGGTGGTCTCGCCGCAGGTGATCGCCCCGAACACCGCGTCCATCACCGACCGGGTGCCACACGCCATCACCGTCACCAGCCGCAGCATCGGATAACCCGACCCGCCGGTGCGCCCGCCGCGCTGCTTGCTGAACCGGGTCAGGTTCGCCGCGCTGTCCGCCGCGAACAACATGGTCCCGTCGATCGCGCAGACCAGCAGCCCCCGCCAGCGCACCGGCCCCGCCATCGCCGCCGCCGGGCCGCGCAGCAGGTCGAACAACGCCCGCAACGGTTGCGGGCCGACCCGCCGGCGGGCCTTGGTCAACGCGGCCTCGCTCGGGTACGCGACCGGCAGCCCGTCCAGACCGGCGACCAGACGCTGCCACACCTGCCGATACCCCAACTCGGCGAACAAACAACCCGCCAGCAGCAGATACACCACCACCCGCGACGGCAGATCCCGCACCCGCCGCTGCATGCAGCGGGTCTGAGCAAGTACGGCATCGACCATCTCGAACGGCACCTGCTGGGTCAACTCACCCAGATGACCCGGCGCGAACGGACCTGCCGCGACCCGCACCACACGCGTAATGACAGACTGAACCAACAGCGGGACTCCCGGCAGCAAGGCATGTCTTGGCGGACGTACCTCTCTACCGGAGTCCCGCTGCCCACATCCACACCAACACACCACTTGACCAGCCACCGCTGGGCTTAACTACCCGGCATTGGCACTAGCGTGGCGATGGCCTGGGCGTCGGTGTCGTCGAGCCGCCGCAACGGGTGCGTGTAGACGATGTCGAGGGGCATGACGGCGCTCGCGCTGAACTGCTCGGCGAGGATCTGCCGACCACGGCCGGCCGGTGAGTCACCCAACCCGCTCATGCCGAGGTCGATGCCCAGCCTCAGGTGCGCCACGGGTGTCCCGGCCAGGACGAGTGCCGTGACGGCGAGCGCCGCGGCGACGACCGGGCGTCGCATGACCGTCCGTGCCCAGCGCGCGAGCCAGGCGTCGGGCCGTTCTGCACTGGTCGTCACACGACCCCGCCAGGGCAGTGCCCACCGCTCGATCCGCCCGCCGAGCAGCGCCAGCACGGCGGGCAGCAGGGTCAGCGCGGTGAGCATCGCGGTGGCGACGGCGAGCGACATGCCGACCGCGAGGTGCCGGAACGTCTGGGCCTCGACGACGGTCAGGGTCAGCACGCACAACAGGACGACGACCCCGGAGAAGAACACGGTCGAGCCGGCCTGCCGCAGGGCGACCCCGACCACCTCGATCACATCCTCACGGCTGGTCCGGTCGTCGGGACCGTACCCCCGCGATGCTCTGCGCCGCGCCAACTCCTCGCGGAACCGTGTCACGACGAACATGGCGTAGTCGATGCCGACCCCGAGCCCGATCATCGGCACGACCGCCGAGAGAATGCCGTTGAGGGGCGTCACCAGGCTCACCCCGCCGAGCACGCCGAAGGCCAGCAGGACGCCCAAGCCCCCCATCGTGATCGGCAGCACCGCGGCTACGACCGTGCCGAGCGCGAGCAGCAGGACGAGTAACGCTATCGGCAGACCGATGCGTTCGGCCCGTGCGGCGCTCGCCGTCTCGGCGTCGACCACCTGCGCGGCGATCGGCGCGTAGCCGACGAGGTAGGCGCGCAGTGACGCGCCGCTTGCCCCGTCGAGTACTCGCTGCAGGTGCGGTGCCCGGCTTTGCAGCTCGGCCCGGCTGCCTCGCAGCGCGACGATGGCGACAGCGGTGTGTTGGTCGCGGGAGACGAGCTGCGTTCCCTGCACGCCCGAGGGGGCAACGACGCGGACGACGTCCGGGTCCTGCCGCAGGCGGTCCAGGACGCGATTGACGCTCTGTTGCATGCCGGGGTCGCTCAGCGGCGCCGCCGGAGAGGAAAGGACGACAAGGTCCCGCTCGGTGCCCAGGTCGGGGAACTCGGTCCGGAGCAACTGCTCCACCCGGGCGGACTCGCTGTCGTCAACGGTGTATGTGATCGCGGTCTGCCGAGTCTCGAATGACGGCTGAAGTGCCACGGCCGCCACGAGGAGGACGAGCCAGGCGCCGACGACACGCCAGGGGTGGCGGGCGGCGCCGGCGCCGAGGGCGGCGAGGGCGCGGCCGATCATCGGGCGAGACCGCCGACGACGGTGCGGGCGATGCGGGCGGCGTCCATCAACCCGGTGTCCTCCGCTCCGGCCAGGGCGGCGGTCACGGTGACGCCGTTGAGCACGATGACGACATCCGCCGCGGCGGCCCTCGCCTCCAGCCCGGGCCGCAGGGCGTGCGCGGCGTAGGCATCGTCGAGCACGGGGACCAGCGCCTCAAGCCAGGCACCGACGGCCTGCTGCTTGTCGACCAGGCCGGGCTCCAGGTCCAGGTCCGCCTCGGTCCTGAGGACCACGACCTCGAGCAGCTCACGGAAACGGGCATCCGTCGACACTCGTTCCACGTAGCCGGCCACGAAACGCTCAAGACGATCCAACGGGGCCTGCGGGCCGTCAAGGAGCCCAAAAATCTCCCCGGCCAGCTCGCCCCAGCGCGCGGCGACAGCCGCAGCGAAGAGTTCGGCCTTGCTGCGGAAGTGGTGATACAGGGCGCCGCGGGTCACTAGCGCCTGCGCCGCGACATCCTCCAGTCGCGTCGCCGTGTAGCCCTGACGGGCCACGACGACGAGCACAGCGTCCAAAAGGGCAGCACGGGTAGCCGCAGCGGCCTCCGCTGTTCGTCTCATACATACATGCTCACACGTATGTAACCGGGGATCAAGATGCTGGCGAAACATCGAGGGCATGGCACCCCCTAGCCGACCTGCGACCTGGGCACCGTGGCCCCTGCGTCGATCCGAAACTATCGAAATTGAAACGGTCGTATGAGATCTGATAGATTCCGGATGCCCCGGGCGCACGTACATGACCATGATTGGAGAGCTCCGTGAACGGCACGGTCGGCGTCGACCATTCGATCAACCGGCGGATCACCGACATCGATGCGTTGCGTGGTTTCGCCCTGCTGGGCATCCTCGTGGTGAACATCAGCTACATCGCCTCGCCGCACCATTTCCGAGGCGCACCCGATCCGACGGCCGCAGACCCGCTGGACCACGCCGTCCGCTGGCTGGTCGTCGCCGGGTTCGAGACCAAGTTCTACCTGCTGTTCTCGTTCCTCTTCGGGTACAGTTTCACGCTGCAACTCCGCAGTGCCGAACGGGTCGGAGCCTCCTTCGCGCCGCGTTTTCTACGTCGGCTGAGCGGACTCTTCGTGCTCGGGACACTCCACGCCGTCCTGCTGTTCCCCGGTGACATTCTCACCCTGTATGCCCTGCTCGGCCTGGTCCTGCTGGCCCTGCGCAGGATCACATCGCAACGCGCACTGAACCTCGCACTCGTCGTCACCGTCCTGTCCGCCGCCGCGTTCGCCTGCCTCGGTGTTGTCCTGGCCGCGACGGGATATGACGGATCCGACGTGTATGCCCAGCCCGAAGCGGAACGGGCCCTGCACGATCTCAGAGGCGGGGTCGGGTCGGTGATTGCCACGCACCTCGCCCAGCTTCCAATCGCCGTGACCGCAATCGTATTTGGTCAAGCGCCGGTGGCTCTCGCTGCGTTCCTGGTCGGATTCGCGGCCGGTACCCGCCGGATCTTCGACAACCCCGGCCGCGTACAGCAATGGTCCCGCAAGCTGCGGACCATCGGATACCCGATCGGAGCGACCGGAGCATTGGTATACGCGTGGGCCTCGGTGACACACCCCGGCGCGGCGGCTGAGGCGTTCGCCTTCGCAGTCGATGTAGTCACGGCGCCGTTGCTCGCGGCCGCCTATGCCAGCACCGTCGTACACGCGCTGCACACTTCGCGCGGGAGTCGACTCGCCGCCCTGCTCGCCCCGGCGGGACGAATGTCACTCTCCAACTATCTCGGCCAGTCCGTAGCCAACGTCCTGCTCTTCACCGGTATCGGGTTCGGTCTCGCCGGCCGTCTCGGACCCGCGTCACTGCTGGCTGTCGCGCTGTTGATCTACGCGGCCCAAGTCGGCCTCAGCCGATGGTGGATGCGGCGGTTCCAGTACGGACCCCTGGAATGGGTCCTGCGGTCGTGGACGACCCTGGCACTGCCCAGACTGCGCCGTGACCCGCCCGTCGTGATCAAAGAATGAGGCGTCCGGCGCACGATCGCCAGAGGCTTCGCGAGGCCGCCATAGCCGGGTCAACCCATCGAGCTCCGAAGCCACAAGATCGACATGCTCTCCACTCGGGAGAGATACCGGCCAGGGCCTGGCGCATGGCGAGATCGCGGGGACCTGGCCGAGTTGTGCGGCACCGAGGGGCCCGAGCCGGCGGGTAGGGTTGCTTCACCACGAGCGTTGGAGCTTGGTGACGGGTGGACAGGGGGCCGCGGTGGGCGGAACGTTCTGGAATCCCTCACCGGACGGTGACCCGAGCGAGGACGTCAAGGAACTCGCCGCCGCCTCGACGTTCTCGTCCGTGCTCGACGTCGGCTGCGGCACCGGCCGCAACCTGGTTCCCTTCGTCGGGCAGCAGTGCACGCTCCACGCCGTCGATGCCGACCCCGAGGCGGCACGAGCGACCGAGCAACGCTTCGCCGATCTGGAGCCGGACAGGATCCGCGTGAAGGTCGCCGATGTGCGCTCCTTCGCTCCGGGCCGCCGGTTCGGGCTCGTGATCTGTCACGGCGTCCTGCACTTTCTGGCCAGGCGCGAACGGCTGCGGGCCTATCGCCGGATCGCCTCGTGGGTCGAGCCGGGCGGCTTGGTCTCGATAGTCGCCTTCAACAGCCGCAGGCCGATACCCGACGACCTGGCACCGCTGATGCCGGAACCGGCGGAGGGCAGCACCGAGCTGCTGCACGCGTTTCCGGGCTGGGACCAGGTCAAGTTCCGCAGCTACGACTATCGGGACGAGCACTGCGGCGGCACGGTCCGTCATGTGCACTCGATCGACCGGCTGATCGCGCGCGCTCCGATGGGCGACCATGCCTAACGGTCGGCATGCGCTTGACGGTGCTTGAGCTCGGTACCTCATGATCATGGGAAAGATCCGGCTGCCCCGATAGCCACATCTTTCCCATGATCATGGAGTCGCCCGGCATGGCGGCGGATTGCGCCGGCCGGCGCACCGCGGCGGCGACACCTCCGAGCCGCGCCCGAACTATCGGCCTTGTCCGGGTCGCCGGGAGGTCGTTGGGCCGAGCTTCGCGGTCTTGAGCGATCAACAGCAAGATGGGCGCCAAGGCGCAGGCTCAGTACGTCCGGGCTGCGAGATGGTCGGAGGCCCCGACCGGCCGATGTCGAACGTGCGGGCTCGTGCCGACGGCGGGCTGGCCGCTTGGTCGACGCGACCATCGGCGTTTCGATCGCACCGGCCGGAGGGGTGCCTGACTTCGCCGTCGACGCTGGGCGGGCCGTGCTGCGATGTCCTGCCGTGGTGACGGTGCCGCCGCTACGCGGTGCTGATGTCGGCGACGACGCAGGCGATGTTGTCCGGTGCGCCCGCGGCGTAGGCGAGGTCGATCAGCCGTTGCGCTGTTGGTTCGGGCTCACCGGTCTCGGCGAGGGCGGTGTGCAGGTCACGGCGGCTGACGACAGCGGACAGGCCATCGGAGCACAACAGGTAGCGGTCACCGGCCAGGGCGGTACGCAGTGCGAGGTCGGCTTCGATGGGCTGGCTGCCGCCGCCGAGCGCTCGGGTGAGCAGAGCGCGCTGCGGGTGGGCGGCGGCCTGATCCGGGCTGAGCTTGCCGTGCTCGACCTGGCTCTGTACCCAGGTGTGGTCCTGGGTGAGCTGCGAGAGTTCACCGCCGCGCAGCAGGTAGACGCGGGTGTCGCCGACGTGCACCAGGGCCAGTTGCGAGCCGCGACGCAGCATCGCGGTCAAGGTGGTGGCCGGCTGGTTGTCGTCGGTACCGGTGTCGCGCACCGCACGATCGACGTCGTTGACGGTCGCGGCCAGCATGGCGAGCAGTTCAACGGCCGGCTTGTCGGCCAGTTCGAGCGGCTTGAGAGCGTTGACCGCCGCCGTGCTGGCGGCGGCGCCAGCCCCGCGGGTGCCGTCGGCGACGGCCAGCAGTCGGTCGCTGGCGTAGGCGACGTCCTCGTTGCTGTCGCGTCCGTGGCCGGGATCGCAGCGCACGGCGTAGCGGACGGTCAGGGTGGGATTGGGGTCGGACATGGTGACGCCCTTCCTGGACAGGTGCTCGACGAGGCGGGCGACGTGCTGCGCGCGGGTCGCGGTGTCGGCGGTGACCTGCTGCCAGTAGGCGGTGACCGCCTTGGCCGCCGCGTCAGGCTCCAGGCCGCACACGGTACGGATGTCGGCCAGCGGCATACCGATGCTGCGCAGCTTGGCGATCAGCCGGGCGTGAGCCAGTTGCGCCGGGGCGTAGAACCGGTATCCGGACTCGGGATCGACCGCGGCGGGCGTCAACAGCCCGACCTCGTCGTACAGGCGCAGCGCCTTGGGTGTCAGCCGCGCCGCTCGGGCGAACGCGCCGATCGTCAGCAGCTCCACAGTGTCATCCTCCTCGTGCCGGTCTGGCGGCCGGCACGGATCACGATGGGGCTTCCCCAAGGGGCAAGGTCAAGCGCCGGGCAGGACCTGCCCGGTAGCGGGTCTGTGCGCAGGTGCGATCGGTGCTCGCTCTGGACCAGATCGAGCGCGAGTGGCGTCCGCGGCGGCTCACCCTGATCGGCAGGATCGACGGCAGCGTGGCGGCCGAGCTCGCCGGCCTGCTCGGGCGAACCGCACCTGGTGAGGGCGCGGAGCTTGGCCTGCTCTGGCACGAGGTGTTCCTTCGTGAGCCGGTTTCCTTCACCGGTCTCGGTGCGGACGGGCATCCGCGCGCGGACGGCTTGCTGCCCCCGAGCGCTGCGTCTGTCCAGGTCAACCACGATGACGGGGTTTCGGAACCCCGCAAGGGCGGCGTCAGATGTGACGACGATGGCGAAGTCGATCGAACGCCTTCGGTAGCGGAACCGTGCCGAGTGCGTTCACGATCGTCGCCGCGCACTCGTTCGGCCCGGCGGTTGTGGTGTCCACGGCGATATCGAACTCGCCGTGTGCGTAGACCATGGTCTGCGAACGTGCCAGCCCGACCGGACGATCTCCGCGAACGCGCTCACGCCGGTCGAGTTCATCCTGGGAGCAGCGAACCTCGACAAGTGTCACGTCGTACCCCTGAAGCGTCTCGAGCAGGTCTTCCACACGCCACTGCTCGCTGAGCGGGTAGTCCATGATGACGTCGTTGCCCGCGGAGGCGAGCGCCGCCACGGCTCGGTGATAGCCGAGACGGGTCCGTCTGAGTATCTCGCTGATGTCCCTGTCGTCGAGCACCCGAGTGTGAACGGTAGAGCGCATGGCGCCGATCGCATCAACGGGAACGAGGAACCACGGGTCAGGAAGAAGCGGAAGGAGCGCCCGACCGATGCTGCTCTTGCCTGAGCTCGAAGCGCCGTTGAGCAGGATGACCCGGCCTCTTCGCTCCACCTCCACGGGAAGACCCTAGCAACTCTCGTCCGTCGGCTGCCGCGGGAACGTCATCGGGGTGGACCCCTCGTCACTGGGAGGCCCGCACCACCGACTGCCGCGCCACACCGGGAGAACCCGGCAACGCGGGATGATTCCGCCAGCCGGCTATCCACAAAGGACGCTCGTCGGGTACGTCCCCGAACGCCATGGGAACGGTGATCGTCTCGGGTGCCGCTCGGTCCCGGGGTGCTGATGCTCGCGGCGCGGGGGCGAGGCCGTGCCAGGCCGGTGGAGGTACGGTAAGATGGAAACATGATTCCGCTATCCGGAACAATATCGGGGATAACGATCGCTCGCAACAAGCGGGTCGTCATCCGCTCCGCCGGTCGGGGCTTCGGCGCGGACACCGGCGAGGTTCTGGCTGAGATCCGGCCCGACCAGCCGCGGATCAGCCGACCATGACAGTGCGGGGTCGTGCGACGACCCTGTCGATCGGGCTGCTGGTGCCGCCGGCGAACCCGGCGGCACCCGGGGAGTACCGCCGCCTGCTGTCCGGTCTGGATCTTCGGATCGCCGCCCTGCCCGTCATCGAGGGATCGCTACAGGAGCGCTTGACCGGATACGCCGATCGGCTCGCCGAGCCGTCGGCCGCGCTACGGTCGCAGCGGCCGGCCGCGGTGGTGCTCGCCTGTACCGGCTGCTCATACGGCCTCGGCGTCGACGGCGACCGGCGGCTCGCTCGCGCCGTCCGAGAGGCAACGGACTCCCCGGCCGTCACCGCGGCGGGAGCGGTCACCCGGGTGCTGGGCAAGCTCAACACCCGGTCGCTGACGCTCGTCTCGCCGTACCCCCGATGGCTCACCGACCAGGCGGCCGCGTTCTGGTCCGCGGCCGGCATAGCGGTCACGAACGTGGTGCCCATATCGGGCTCGGGGAAGATCTACGATCTCACGCCCGACGAGGTCCTCGCCGTGGTCGACTCGGTGCTCGCGGACGACGAACTCGCCGTGGCGTCGGGTCACGCCGTTGTTGTGACCGGCACCGGTGCCCCCAGCCTGGAGGCGCTCGACCGGCGCGCGTCCGGCTCCCCGGTGCCGATCGTCTCCTCGAACCTCGCCGGCGCCTGGAGCGTCCTGGACGAGTTGGGCGCGCTGGACCTGGCGGAGGGCTCCGGCAGTACGGCGCTGCGCCACTTGAACCGAATCATCCGATCCGCCGCGTCGCCGGCGCACCGCGCAAGCAGTGGAGGGGCCGACCAGTGAGCAGTATCAACGGCGGTCTCGACGCCGCGGTTGCCGTCGTCGGCGCCGGCCCGGTCGGCATGTTCGCCGCGCTGGCACTGGCCCGGCGCGGCATCGAGGTCACCCTCGTCGAACAGGGCCCCGACGAGGTCCGCTCGGAGTGGCGCGGGTCCACGGTCCATCCGCCGACCGTGGACATGCTCGACGAACTGGGCCTGGCCGGGCCGGTGCTCAGGGAGGCCGTGCGGGTGCACGAGCTGACGTTCCGCGACCTGGAGCTGGAGACCGCCGCTACGTTCGACTACTCGCTGCTGGAGGGACTCACCGCGCACCCGTATCGGCTGCAGTACGAGCAATACAAGCTGGTCCGCCAGCTACGTGACGCGTTGGCGGAGGAGGCGCGTGTCGACGTGTCGTTCGACAGCGCGGTCGTCGGGTTGCGGCAGGACCGCGACCGGGTCGAGCTGGACGTCGACACCGCTCAGGGCCGCCGGGTCGTTCGCAGCGCGTGGTTGGTCGGTGCCGACGGGGCGCACAGCGCGGTGCGCCGATTGCTTGCCGTCGGCTTCCCCGGGTTCACCTACGACTTCATGAGCCTGGTGGCCGCTACGCCGTTCCCGTTCGAGCGCCACGTCGCGGGGCTGGGGCCGGTGTGCTACTGGTCCGGGCCGCACGGTCGCTTCTCGCTGATCAGGACGCCGGACACGTGGCGGACGGCGCTGTCGACCCGTACCCGTGCCGAGGAGCACGACGAGCGGATCCAGCAGCCCCACCCTGAGTTTGTGGCGGATGTCGAGTTGCTGCTCAAGGGCGCGGTGCCGGCCGCGGAGATCGAACTGACGCAGCATCAGCTCTACCGGAGCCACCAGCGGGTCGCCGACGCTTTCCGCGTCGGCCGGGTGCTGCTCGCGGGCGATGCCGCCCACCTGAGCAGCACCACCGGCGGCATGGGGCTCAACTCCGGTATCCACGACGCGCGGGCGCTCGCCGTCGCCCTTGCCTCCGACGCCCCGGACGTCGGGGCGAGCGTGTACGCCGAGCGGCGACGCGACGTGGCGACGCGGGTCGTGCAGCCGGCCACGACGGCGAACCGGCAGAGTGTCGACGCGCTGGATCTGGAGCAGCGGGGTGCGCGCCTGGAACAGCTCGCCGCGCTGGCCGCCTCGCCGGAGGCGGCGAGGAGCTATCTCGTGGGTGCGAGCATGATCGGCGTAGAGCACTGAGGTCCGCGATCGGGGACTGCGCGGCACGACGCGGCATGGCCGATGACCTCTGGACGCGGCGCCGGGATGGAAGCCGCGTCGTACGTCCGGCTGAGCGCGGATGTCCGCTCAGGTCAGTCGTGGAACCGGGTTCCACTATCAGGAACAACTCGCTAAGGTGGGACGCAGCGGAAGGCGGGCACCGAGGGTGGAACGCCCGGGACGAGTGACATGACAGAGGGCTGGGACGTGACTGAGGCTTTGCTGGATTCCGATGTACAGTCCGGTCCGACCCTGCTGGACGTCGTGCAGCGAGGCGTTCGGATATTCGATCTGGGCCGGCCTTACGAGAAGGGGATGCCGCAGTCCCCGAACCACCCGGCGTACACACACAGCCTGTCCCGCCGCCACGGTGACACGGTGCGGACCGACGGCGGTTCGGCCGCCAACGACCTGATCGTCCTCGGCACCCACGTCGGCACCCACATCGACGCGCTCGCCCACGTCTCGCAGGACGGCAAGCTGCACGGCGGGCTCGACGCGGTCACCGAGCAGGTGGGCGGACGGTTCATGACCGGCGGCATCCAGGATGTCGCGCCGATGGTGTGCCGAGGGGTCCTGCTCGACGTGCCCGCGGCGCTCGGCATCGAGGCATGCCCGCCGGCGTACGAGATCAGCGTCGCCGACCTGGAAAAGGCCGTTGGGACGCAACGGACGCCGGTGGCCGCGGGCGACGTGGTCCTCATCCGCAGCGGATGGGGCCAGCGCTGGGATGACCGTGAGGCCTACATCGGCGGCGAATCGGGTGTGCCCGGAGTCGGCACGGCGGGCGCGCAGTGGCTTGCCGCACGTGGGGTGCGGGCCGTAGGCGCCGACACCATCGCCTTCGAGCACCTGCCCGCGAACGCCGGGCACGCGCGTCTGCCCGCGCACCGGATCCTGCTGGTCGAGCACGGCATCAACATCATCGAGACGTTGAGCCTGGAGGAACTCGCCGCGTCCGGGATCCGCGAGTTCGTCTTCATCCTGTCGCCGTTGCATTTCGTCGGTGCCACGGGTTCCCCGGTCCGCCCGCTCGCGGTGGTGGGCGCATGACCGGTGGATTCCCGTCCACGAACGGGCTGACGTTGGTCCAGCAACTGGCGCAGTTCGCGGTCGCCGCGCGGAACACCGTGCCGGTGGAGGTGGCCACCTCGGTGCGGCGGCGCCTGCTCGATGTGCTCGGGCTGTGCGTGGCGGCGACCGACCTCGACACGAGCCGAGCCGCCCTCGCCTTCGTCGCCGACCAGGGTGGACAGCCGCAGGCCCACGCGATCGGGGTCGGCCGGGTCAGCGCCGCGTGGGCCGCGTTCGGTAACGGCGTGCTCGCCCACAGCCTCGACTACGACGACACCCACCTACCGTCCATCCTGCACCCCTCGGCCAGCGTGGTGCCGGCCGCACTCGCCATGGCCGAGCGCACGGGAGCCGCCGGCGAACAGGTCGTCGGGGCGATCGCCGCCGGTCTGGAGATCTGCGTACGAACGGGAATGGCCGGCTACGACCGGGACTCCAACAACTCGACGTTCTTCGAGCACGGTCAGCACGCCACCTCGATCTGCGGCGCCGTCGGCAGCGCGGCGGCGGCCGCGCTGCTGTTGCCGGGCGCTGACGCCAAGACGGTGGCCGACGCCATGGGGATCGCCGTCTCCATGGCAAGTGGCGTGATCGAGGCCAACCGCACCGGGGGTACGGTCAAGCGGTTGCACTGCGGCTGGGCGGCCCACTCCGGGGTGGTCGCGGCCGACCTGGCGCACCGCGGGCTCACCGGACCGCCGACCGCGTTGGAGGGGCGCTTCGGCTTCTACCAGGCGTTCCTGCACGGGCGTTTCAACGCGTCGGAGATCTCCGACGGGCTCGGCGAGCGCTGGGAAGTGCCGCTGATCTTCTTCAAGCCGTACCCGGCCAACCATTTCACCCACACGGCCGTGGACGCGGCCGCCGCGCTGCGGGAGAAGGGCATCCGACCGCAGGACATCGCCTCGGCGCATCTCGCCGTGGCCACGCCCACGGTCCGCACCATCGGTGAGCCGCTCGAGGTCAAGCAGCGACCGGAGACCGGCTACCAGGCGCAGTTCAGCGGCCCGTATGCCGTGGCGGCGGGCCTGATCGGCGGCGGCGGCCTCGCGGTAGGGCTGGAGGACTACACCGACGAACTCGCGCGAGACCCGTTCCGGCGCGAGTTGATGGCGAAGATCACTGTCGGCGGCGACCCGGAGTGCGATGCGATCTATCCGCACCAGTTCCCGGCCATCCTCACGTTGCGTACCACAGACGGGCGCGAGCTGGTCGAGAAGGTGCTGGCCAACCGGGGCGGGTCCAAGCGCCCGCTGACCGATGCGGAGCTGGCCCGCAAGTTCCGGAGCAACGTGGGCCGCGTTCTGCCGCGGGCGTCGGTGGACGCAGCGGAGGAGGCCGCGTTGGCGCTGGGCACCGCGACCGGCCGGACGGTTGCGGACCTGATGTCCATGTTTGCACTCACCCCATGAGACCGCGCCCAGCCACCGGGCGACGCTGAGAGGAGAGGTTGTCGTGTCGATCGACGAAGCCGTATTGGCCCTTGACGAACGATCGCAGCTTGACTTCGTCCTCGCCCTGCGCCAGCGCTGGGCGGACACGGTCTACCCCGCGCTGCGCGAGCAGTACGTGCGGGCTGCCGGCGGCGCGAGTGGCGAGTCGCTCGAAGAGGCGACGCGGATCGTGCACACGCTGCCGCTCTACCCGTGGTTCTCCTGGATGGAGCGGGCCCAGCAGAAGATCCTGTGGCGGACGGCCGGGGACGCCGCGTTGCGGCGGGAGCAGAAGCTGCGCGCGCTCTTCGCCGAGCCCCCGGCTGAGCCGACCGGCGAGTTGGTGCTCCATCCCGGCCTGGAACTGCCGGACTGGTACACCGGCGTGGACATCCACCTGCAGCCCGGTGGGGTGTGGGGGGACGATCTGTCGGCGTATGTCTACGAGCTCGGCGCGAGGATCGTCATGCTCCGGGACAACGACGATTACCGCTTCCATCGGCTGTTCGTCGAAACGGCACTGCCCGACACGGCCGAGCGGGTCGTCGACATCGGCTGTGGGTTCGGCAAGAGCACCCGGCCGCTCGTCGACCGGTACCCCGGGGCCGAGGTGATCGGGGTTGATCTGTCCGCTCCGGTGCTGCGGCTGGCGCACCTGGAGGCGGAGCGGCTCGGCAAGAAGATCCGCTTCCTGCAGCGTGACGGCGCGGACACCGGGCTCGAGTCCGGCAGCATGGACCTGGTGACCGGCACGATGGTGCTGCACGAGCTGCCCAGCGACGTCATCGTGCGCGCCATCGCCGAGGCCGCTCGGCTGCTGCGGCCCGGCGGATCCCTGCGGTTCCTCGAGTTCTGGCCCACCGGCGAGCCCTTCCGCGACGTGACCGTGTACGAACACGCCGAGCGCAACAACGAGCCCTACTTCCGTGACCTGTTCGCCACGGACGTGCTCAGCGCCTGCGCCGAGCACGGGTTGGTCGGCGCGCGCTGGGTGCGGTTCGACGAACGCGCGAAGGGCCTCTTGCCGGACGGCTACGAACCCCGTAACGAGTGGCATTTCCCGTGGACCGTGCTGTGTGCTGAGAAGGCAGGATGAGATGGGTGCTGACGACGACAAGGCGGCAGGAGTGTACTTCGCCGATCCCCAGGTGGAACGGCTGCTCGACCTGATCCTGCAACTGACCGTGGAGCTCAACGCCGCCAACCAGCGGCAGCGGGTCCTGGAGATGCTGCTGGTGTCGCACGGGGTGCTCGACGCCGGCGCCGTCGACGGTTTCCAGCCCGACGAGACCCAGCGGGCCGAGCTGCATCGGACGCGCGACGAGCTGCTCGGCCGATGGCTGCGCGTCATCACCGAGACGGGTTCCGCCGCGGCTCCGCTGCGCCCCGAATGGTTCGCGGCCCTGTCCGCGCCGCTGCCATGAGCGGCGCGAACAGTCTGGACAACGCCTCCATCTCCCGCTGTTCGTCGCCTGGCTCGGCGTTGACGCGGGTGTCTGGTGGACGAACGAAGCCCGGCGAAGGAGCAGACCGGTGACGAGTGCGGTATTTTCGCCGATCACAGGCGAGGTGGTGGACCACGTCGCCGCCATGGGCTCGGCCCAGGTGGATGAGGCCTACCAGAAGGCGGCGAACGTCAGCGACCAGTGGCGCCGGGTTCCGGCGGACCAGCGGGGGCGGTTGCTGCTGAAGGTGGCCGCGATGCTGCGTGAGCGGCACGAGGAATTCGCCCACCTGGAGACGCTCAACACCGGCAAGCTGTTCAAGGACACTCGGCGCGAGGCCGAGCGGGCCGCGGACTGCTTCGAGTACTACGGCGGGTTCGCCGACAAGGTGACCGGCGACACCATCGACGTGCCAGGACCCTTCCACACCTATACGCGACGGGAGCCGTACGGCGTGGTCGTCGGCATCATCCCGTGGAACGTCCCCTACGTTTTCGCGGCCAAGAAGATCGCTCCTGCCCTGGCCTTCGGCAACGTCAGCCTGCTCAAGCCCGCCGAGGAGACGCCGTTGACGGCGCTGCTGTTGGCGGAGGTGCTGGCCGAGGCGGGCGTGCCGGAGGGCGTGGCCCAGGTGGTCACCGGCGGCGCCGAGACCGGACGTGCGCTGGTAGGGGATCCGCGGGCGAATCTCATCGTGTTCACCGGCTCCGACGCCACAGGCAAGGTGATCGCGCGGTCGGCCGCTGACAACCTGACCCCGACCGCGATGGAACTCGGAGGGAAGTCGCCGCAGATCGTCTTCGACGACGCCGATGTGGACGCCGCGCTGGAGGCGGTGCTGCTCGGAGTCTTCGCCGCGACCGGCCAGATGTGTATCGCCGGCTCCCGGCTGCTGCTCCACGACGCCATCTACGACGAGTTCCTGCGCCGGGTCACCGAGCGCGTGCGGGCACTGCGTGTCGGGGACCCGCGCGAGGAGACGACCCAGCTCGGTCCACAGGTCACGGCCGCTCAGCGCGACAAGACCCTCGCCCTGATCGAGCAGGGCCGGCAGGAGGGTGCCCGTGTGGTCGCCTCCGCGTCACTGCCCACGGATGAGCGGCTCTCGGGTGGCTTCTACGCGCCGCCGACGGTGTTCACCGAGGTCACGGCCGAGATGGCCATCATGCGGGAGGAGATCTTCGGGCCGGTACTGGCCGTGACGAGGTTCCGCGACGAGGCCGAGGCGCTGGCGTTGGCCCATGCCACCGACTTCGGCCTGGCGGCCGGCGTGTGGACCAACGACCTCGGGCGGGCGCACCGGATGGCGGCCGAGCTCAAGGTCGGCACGGTGTGGCTCAACACCTATCGCATCCTGTCGGACCGGGTGCCGTTCGGCGGCCAGCGCCTGTCCGGGTACGGGCGTGAGGGCGGGCCGGACGCGGTGCAGCTCTACACGCGGACCAAGTCGGTGTGGACGTCCCTTGAGCCCGGTCCGCCGCCCGGATACCGGATGTAGCCGGCCTGACAGCCGGGATCGGCACCCGGGCTCACGCGCTCAGCAGTGGGTGCAGCGTCCGGGCGGTGAGCTCGTCGATCCGCTGCTGCGCCCCGGAGGCGACGTCCTGGCCGTGACGCGCTTCGAGGGCCGCGACCCGCTCCGACAGCACGGCGAGCTCGGTCAGCAAGGCGTGGACCACACCGCTGAGGCGATCCGCTTCCGCCTCGCCCAGCAACTGGCGAGTGGGGAGATTGTCCATCATGGTCAGGCGTCCTTTCGGGCGATGAGGAGGGTCCATCCGTTGGCCCACGTCGTCGGGTCGTCCTCCGCACCGGGGACCGTGCCCGGGCCGTACCAGTGCGGCGCTTCCGTGCTGAATCCGGCCGCCGATGCGAACTGTTGGAAGTCGGACTGGCGGAAGGCGTTCATGAACGGCTCGACGATGACGTCACTGTGGTAGGCGCCCAGCAGGTCGCGCAGCGGATCGTTGAGCAGCCGGGCCTCGAGTGCGCAGAAGGTGCCGCCCGGGCGCAGCAGCCGGTGGGCCTCGCGCAGCGTGCCGTAGATCGAGTCGATGGGCATCTCGTGCAGGGCCATCGTCACCGTCACGAGGTCGAAGCCGCTGTCCTCGTACGGCGCGTGCTCCGTGTCGCCTTGCCGCCAGTGGATCTCGAGATCTCGCTCGGTGGCCATCCTGCGTGCCAGGCGCAGGCAGGGGGCGGACAGGTCCAGCCCGTGGACCTCCGCCTGCGGCCACTTCTTCTTGAGCGAGAACGTGGTCTTGCCGAAGCCGCACGCCAGGTCCAGGATCCGCTGGGGGCGCTCCACCGGGAGGGAGTCGGCAAAGCTGTCGTGCATCTCGAAGTTGTCGTTGCGACCGACATGGATCACGCGAGCGCCCATGGCGTAGACGGCGGCGGCCCGTTCGTCCGGCCAGATGCCGCGGGTCTGCCGGTGGAAATCGGTGTCGACGTAGTAGGCCGGCAAAGCTGCGCCGGCCGGTAGCTCCTCCAGCGTCCCGAGGTCGCCCTCGCGGGATGTCAGCACGTCGACCAGTTGCTCGATGCGCGGCTCGACCAGTCGCTCGACGATGCGCCAGGTCTCGTCCTGGATGTGGCGGTCCAGCCAGACCCAGTACTTCACAGTGGGGAGCCGGTCGGCTACCTCGGCAGCCTCCGCCGTCGTGGTCGGCGGGTCGGCGCGGTCGATCGCCGCCTCGTACTGTGTCCGGATGGCCCGATACAGCGGGCCGGTGAGGTACTTGCGCAGCGACAGCAGGTGGCGGATGCGCGGTAGCTCCGACTCCGGCCACGCGAGGAGTTCGGTGGTGGTGGGGCGGTGTGGGGTCACTACGGTCACGTCGTCGCGTCCTATCCTTGCACCTGGCGACTGTTCCGCCATTCCGAACACTGTTTCAAAAACAGTAGGCGCGCCTGAGTAGAAGGTCAATCGTCCAGGAGGAAACATGAGCAGACCCTTCCTCGGCCCCATCCGCCATGCCACGGTGGTCACCCCCCGGCTGGACGCGAGCGCGCAGGCCTACCGCAGATGGCTCGGCTACCTGACGCAGGACGAGGGCCGGGTGCCGGGCGCGCTGGCGGCGGCGTGGCGGGCACCGCGCAGCGCCGGCGCGCCGTACGTCGTCGTCGGGCCGGCCAGCGGGATCGGCGGCGGCGTACGGCTCGTCGAAGGTCGAGTTCCGCACGACTACCGTCCGGCCCGCACCCTCGGCTGGGCCGGGATAGAGATATGCGTGCCGGACGTCGACGGTCTGGCCCGCCGCCTGGACGGCAGCCCGTTCCGGACGCTCGTTCCGCCGGCGGCGCTGGCCGGGCTGTCGAGGCCGGCGCTGCGCGCGATGCAGTGCGCGGGCCCGTCCGGCGAGCTCGTGTACTTCACGGAGATCCTTGCCCCGCTGCCGCCGTTCGACCTGCCCCGCTGCTCCGGTGACATCGACGGGGTGTTCATCGCGGTGGTGGCCGCGGCGGACCTCGAGACGACCCGCGGGTGGTTCGAGGAGCGGTTCGACGTCGTGCGGGCCTCGGATCGCCAGGTGGCCGTCCAGGTCATCAACAAGGCGTTCGAGCTGCCCGCGGACATGCTGCACCGGATCAGCTCGCTGCAACTCCTGGACCAGACGGCTATCGAGCACGATCAGTATCCGAGACAGGCCGTGCCCAGGCCGACCGTGCCCGGGCACCTACCGCCCGGCGTCGCGTCCGTGGCTCTGGGCGTACGGCCGGCGGACGCGATCGCGAGTGGCGTGCTGATCGGGCCGGACGGCCTTCGCGTCGAACTGCTCAGCGGCTGAGGGTCCACCCGTTCGGCACGACCGGCCCCGGTGGAATCCCCACGGCTTCGGCCATCCGCTGTTGCAGGGCCGCGGCGTGGGCCATGACAGCCGCCTCGTCGAGGTGGACCAGTTGACGGTCCCGCATGAGCCACCGGCCGCCCGCCATCACGTCTCGTACGGCGTCGGGGCTGCCGGCGTAGACGAGCAGTGACAGGACACCGGTGGGCGGCCACAGGTGCGCGCGCTGCAGGTCCACCACCTGCAGGTCCGCCAGTTTGCCCGGCTCCAGCGAGCCGGTCTGCTCGGCGAGCCCGAGCGCCGCGGCTCCGTCGATGGTGGCCCAGGCCAGCGCGTCACCCGGGTCGCCGATGCTCGCATCCAGCGCGAGCTGCTTCTGCGACAACAGCGACATCTTGATGGTCTCGAAGAAGTTGTGGGCGTGGTTGGGGTAGTCGAGGCCCAGGCCCATCCGGATGCCCGCCTCACGCATCCGCATCAGCGGGAGGTGGCCGACGCCGATCAGCATGTTGCTTACCGCGCAGTACGCTCCGGCCGCACCCCGATCCGCATAAATCTGAACTTCCCGATCAGACAGGTAGATCGGGTGCGCGCCGAGGAATCCCTGGCCGAGCACCCCCAGACGGTCCAGATGCTCGATGGCGGTGTGTCCGTACTCCTTCTGTGCCCACTCGGCGAACTCCGCGGAATATGTCAGGTGCATCGCCATGCGTCCGTTCCCGGCCCGGGCCAGGCTCCTGATCAGCTCGTCGGTGCCCCGGGGCAGGGACATGACCTCCGGGATCACGGTGACCATGCCGCCCGACCAGGTGGCGGCCAGCCGGTCGAACTCCGCCACGGCCTCGGCGACGGTGAAGTGGTGCGCGGAGGGCACCATCTCGGTGCGGTTGACGAACGCCGGTGAGTAGACGACGCGAAGTCCGGACTCGTTGGCGGCCCGCAGCGATCCGTCGTTCTTGCGCATGCCCTTCCACGGGGACTGGGAGTCGGTGGTCGTGGTCACCCCGGAGCGCGTGAGCTCGACGAGGCCGAGCAGGGCGCCGGCGTAGCACTCTTCCTCGTCCTGGACGCGGTGCAGGCGCATGCTCGGGGACTCGGTGCTGGCCTGCACCCGCAGGGGACGGTCGGGCGCCATGCCGCGCAGCAGGGTGGAGGCAAGGTGGTGATGCGTGTTGACAAAGCCGGGCAAAATTGCGCAGCCCGTGCCGTCCAGCACGAGATCGTCTCGGCCGATGGCGGCCGCGCCCGGACCCACCTGGGTGATGGCGTCGCCGTCAACGACGACGTGTCCGGCCGCGTATACGGTGCGGTGTGGATCCATCGTGATGATCAGTCCATTGTTGATCACGGTGCGAGGCATTACAAACCTCCATCACGGCTCGGTCTCGACTCACCCTCAGCGTTGACGCCCCAGGTGTGAGGGCTGTTACCCTCACGCCCACAAGCATATAGTGGTACGGCGTTCCATAGAACGAAACAACCGTGGTGAACCCGGGGGATCAGGCCGAGGGAGCTCAGTCATGCGATTTAGGGTCAGGCTAGGCACAGCAGGCATCCTTGCCGGTGTCCTCGTTGTCGCCGGTTGTTCATCCGGCGAGCAGAAGGATCCGGCGGGGTCGGCGGGTGGCGGCACCATCCGGGTCGGCGTCGACGCGCTGCCGCCCGGCAAGGGCGACCCGTACAAGGGAATCGGCTCGCCCGAGGTCTACACGCACGCCGCCATCTACGACGCGCTGACCCTCGTGGACCAACACGGCAAGATCCAGCCGATGCTGGCCACCGAGTGGTCCCAGCCCGCGCCGACCACCTGGGTCTTCAAGCTGCGCGACGGCGTGACGTTCTCCAACGGTGAGAAGTTCGACGCCGGGGCCGTGGTTGCCACCTTCGAATACCTCGTGAAGGACCCGGAAGGCTCGGCGAGCGTCGTCGCGGCCGATGTCAAGACGATCTCGGGGGTCAAGGCGGTCGACCCGCTGACCGTGGAATTCACCACCGCCGCGCCGGACGCCATGGTGCCTGCCCGGGTGGGTGAGGTCTACATCCCGGCGCCGGCGAAGTTCAAGGAACTCGGCATGAAGGGGTTCGCCAACGACCCGGTCGGCACCGGGCCGTTCAAGGTCGACTCCTGGAACGCCAACCTCATCAAGCTGAGCGCCGTCAAGAACTCCTGGCGGGCGCCCAAGGCCGCGAAGATGGAGATCCACGCGCTGCCCGACCCGGCCGCGCGGTTCCAGGCGCTGCAGTCCGACCAGATCGACCTTGCCATCCAGCTCTCGCCCGACCAGAGCAAGCAGCTCGACGGCTCGCGCACCCGGGCCGACATCCTCGCCGCCGCGCAAGTCATGTCACTGGCCTTCAT
Source organism: Dactylosporangium roseum (assembly GCF_025264685.1). Taxonomy (GTDB): domain Bacteria; phylum Actinomycetota; class Actinomycetes; order Mycobacteriales; family Micromonosporaceae; genus Dactylosporangium; species Dactylosporangium roseum. Next base: position 5,436,202 of record NZ_CP073721.1, on the reverse strand, counting down.
CACCGAGCTGGGCGACTCACCGCTGAAGAAGAAGGAAGTCCGCGAGGCGCTCAACTACGCCGTGGACAAGGAGTCGATGGCCAAGAACCTGCTCCTCGGCGTGGGCAAGCCGAGCGGCTCCGGCATCACCGACGGCGCCGCCGGCTACAACTCGGCCATCAAGCCGTACCCGTACGACCCGGAGAAGGCGAAGAAGCTGCTGGCGGACGCCGGATACCCGAACGGCTTCAGCCTCAAGGCCGACGTCACCGTGGGTTCCTTCCCGGCGGACGCGCAGATATACCAGTTGATGCAGCAGAACCTCGCCGATGTCGGCGTCAAGGTCGAGCTACGCCAGGTCACCTTCGCCGAGTGGCTGGACCACTACCTGAAGAACACCTGGACGTCGCAGGCGTTCGGGCTGTCCTGGAACACGCTGCCCCGACTCGACGCCCTGCGTCCGATGGAACTGTTCTCCTGCCTCAAGAAGCCCGCCTTCTTCTGCGACCCGGCCGTGGCCGAGGTGCTCGGGCGGGCGGCCAAGGAGGGCGATGGCGAGTCGCGCAACAAGCTGCTGGCGCAGGCGCAGCAGATGCAGCACGACAACCCGCCGGCGCTCTACCTCGTGCAGCAGATCGACATCACCGGTGTGTCGAGTAAGCTGCAGGGCTTCCAGAACATCAACCGCACCATCCCCTACGACAAGATGCACGTGTCCTAGGCATCGACAGAAGAATCTGAAATTCAGCGAAATGGCCGAGCTCACGTCCTCGCGAACTGACGCACCGAGTGGCGCCCTGCTCAGCCGCCGCGTGAGGGTCCTTGTCCGGGCCCTCACGCGGCGGGTCCTGCAGTTGCTGGCGCTGCTCTTTTCCATCTCCACGCTGCTGTTCTTCCTGCTACGTATCTCCGGCGACCCGGCGCTTGTGCTCGCCGGGGAGAACGCGGATCCGGAATTCATCGCGCACGTCGCCCGACAGTACGGCCTCGACCAGCCGCTCATCGTGCAGTACGGCAACTTCATCGGGCACGTGTTCCAGCTCGACTTCGGCCGTTCGGTGCAGTCCGGCGAGGCCGCCCTGGGTCTCGTCCTGGCCCGGATGCCGGCGACGGTGCAGCTCGCCGCCCTCGGCATCCTGATCAACCTGCTGGTGGCGGTGCCGGTGGGAGCCTGGCTCGGGTCCCGTCCCCACCCGCTCCCGCGAGTCGTCGCAACGGGTCTGCTGGTCGTCGGCCAGGGCGTGCCGGGCTACGTCGTCGGTCTCCTGCTGATCCAGATCTTCGCGGTGAAGTTCCGCCTCCTGCCGAGCATCGGCAACACGACGTTGGTGAGTTGGATACTTCCGTCGGTGACCCTGGCCGCATTCCTCATTCCACGGCTGACGCGGGTGCTCGCCACGAACGTCAGCGCCGCGATGAGTGACGACTACGTGCGCACGGCCCGCGCCTGCGGCGCCTCGAAGCTCACCGTGGTGGTCCGTCACGCGTTGCCCAACGCGCTGCTCGGCGCCACGGCGCTCGTCGCCGGCCAGTTCGCCTTCCTGCTGTCCGGAGCGCTGATCACCGAGGTCATCTTCGCGTGGCCGGGGGTCGGCCGGCTCCTGATCGACTCGGTGCTCAGGCTGGACTTTCCCGTCGTGCAGGCCACCGTTTTCGTCGTCGCGTTCCTGGTCTTCCTGGTGAATGCCCTGACCGACGTCCTGTTCTCGATACTCGACCCACGGCTGAGGCGGCAAAGAGGATGACAGAAACGCCGGTCGTACCACCTCGCGGCCTGTTCCGCAGGCGGCCGTCAGGCCGCAGCCGGCCGCTGGCGTTGTTCCTGGGCATCGGCCTCGGGGTCGTCGTGATCGGCGGCGCGCTGTTGCTGATGACCTTCGGCCACCTCGATCCCGGGCGGACCGCCCCGGTGGACCGCCTCAAGGGCCTGGGCACCACGGGGCACGTGTTGGGCACCGACCAGCTCGGCCGGGACATGCTCGCCCGGGGTGTCGCCGGCCTGCGCTGGTCGGTGGCCGTGGGCGTCGTCTCCACCTGCCTGGTGTCCGGGATCGGCACGGTCGTCGGTCTCTGGGCGGCGTCGGCGCGGGGACTCGTGCGGGTGCTGCTGACCCGCCTGATCGACATGAGCCTGTCGTTCCCGTCGCTCGTGCTCGCCGTGACGATCATGGCGATCGTCGGACGAGGGTTCTGGGCACTCTCACTGACCTTGGGCCTCGTGAGTTGGCCCATCTTCGCCCGGGTGGTCTACGCCGAGGCCATCGGACTGATGAAACGCGAGTACATCCTCGCCGCGCGCCTGCTCGGGGTCTCCGGTCTACGTACCGTGGTCACCCATGTCCTGCCGGGAATCCGCAACACCCTCCTGGTCATGTGGGCTTTCATGTTCGCCGATCTGCTCATCGCGGAAAGCGGGCTGTCCTTCCTCGGCCTCGGGGTACCGCTGGGCACCCCCTCTCTCGGCGGGATGCTGGCGGAGAGCCGGGAGTACCTGGCGCAGGCACCACACATGGTGCTGGTCCCGGGCCTGACCATCGTGGTGATCGTGGTGACGGCCAACCTCATCGGCGATGCCCTGAGTAGCCGGTCTCACAACGTAACGGCGGTGGTCAACAGATGAGCGCGGCGACGGACGTGGTGTTGAACGTCGACGGCCTGCGGGTGAACGCGGCGGATCCCTCGGGCGCGGAGGTGCCCATCATCGAGGACGTCTCGTTCTCGCTGGCGCGGGGGGAGGTGCTGGGCATTGTGGGGGAGTCTGGGTCGGGCAAGTCCCTCACCGCGTTGAGCCTGCTGCGGCTGACCCCCGAGACCCTCCACCAGAGCGGCTCCATCCGGGTGGCGGGCCGGGAGGTCATGCGGCTGTCCCAGCGGGAGTTGCAGCGGATGCGCGGCAACCAGGTCTCGATGGTCTTCCAGGACCCGATGACCGGGCTCAACCCCGTGCGTACGGTGGGCTCGCTGCTCGTGGAGGCCTTGCGTCGCCATCGCCGGATGAGCCGGGCGCAGGCCCACCAGTCGGCCGTCGCCGCGCTTCGCGCGGTGGGCATCCCGTCCCCGGAACTGCGCGTCAAGGTCTATCCGCACCAACTGTCCGGCGGGCTCCGCCAACGGGTGATGATCGCTCTGGCGCTGCTGCACGATCCCGCGGTCATCGTCGCCGACGAGCCCACCACCGCGCTGGACGCCACCATCCAGGCTCAGATCATCGACCTGATGCGCAGCCGAGTGAGCAGCGCCGGACTGATCTTCATCACACACGACCTCGGTGTGGCCGGCCAGATTTGCGATCGGATCATCGTCATGTATGCGGGACACATCGTCGAGGAGGGAGTCGCGCTCACCCTGTTGTCGCGCCCTCGCCATCCCTATACCGCCGGACTGCTCGCGGCCGCGCCGCGTTTCGACCGTGAGCGTAAGCCGCTGGTCCCGATCCCGGGATCCCCGCCAACCCCGTACAGCCGCCCCGCCGGCTGCCCGTTCGCGCCGCGCTGCGCCCGGGCCTCCGAAGTGTGCCGTGAGCAGCGGCCCGAACTCGTGCCTGGCGACCTGTCCACCGTCGCCTGCTGGCACCCGTTGAGCTCATGAACGCCATGTCGACCGGCCAAGGTGCCGCTGCCGCCTCCGCCTCCGCCGCGAAGGCACCCGTTCTGACCACCGAGGACTTGCGGGTCGAGTTCACTGTGGGGCACCAGACTCTCGTCGCCGTCGACGGGGTGTCCCTGTCGGTGGCGGCCGGCGAGACGCTGGCGCTCGTCGGGGAGTCCGGCTCGGGCAAGTCGACGGTTGCGCTGGCCTTGATGCGGGCTCATGAGCCCGACAGCGGGCGCATCATCTTCGAAGGAACGGATATCACGCATCTGTCGGAGCGCCGCTTGAAGCCAGTGCGTCGCCGCCTGCAGATGGTGATCCAGGACCCGTATGCCAGCCTTGATCCGCGGATGACGATCGCGCGCGTCGTGGCCGAGCCCCTCGTCGCGCACCGGTGGGGCAACCGCCGCCAGATCGCCGACCGAGTCGTCGAGTTGCTGGAGCTGGTCGGCCTGACCGCGAGCGCGATGAGCCGCTACCCGTCGCAGTTCTCCGGCGGGCAGCGTCAGCGGATCTCGATCGCTCGCGCACTGGCCCTCGAACCATCGATGATCATCGCAGATGAGCCGGTCTCCGCCTTGGACATGTCCATCCAGGCCCAGATCATCAATCTGCTCGGCACGCTGCAGCGGGAGCGCGATCTGGCCTACCTGGTCATCGCCCACGACCTTGCGCTGGTACACCAGATCTCCAACCGGGTGGCCGTCCTCTACCTGGGCCGGGTCGTGGAGGAGGGCACGACGGACCAGGTGGTGTGGTCACCACAGCATCCGTACACCGCGGCTCTGCTGTCTGCCACCCCGACGCCGGACAATCCGACCCGGGAGCGGATCGTGCTCGCGGGCGACCCGCCGTCGGCGATCAACCGACCGTCCGGCTGCGTCTTCCATCCGCGTTGCCCGATCGCCCGGTCCAGATGCGCCGTGGAGGTCCCCCCGCTGATCGAAGTCCGGCCGGGGGTGCGCACCGCCTGCTTCTACCCGGGCGAAGTCCAACCCGTGATCGACGCGTCCCAGTCGCGACCGCTGACGGCAAAGGAGTGACCGTGGGTCGGCCCTTCATCGAATTCATTCAGAGTCAGGTGCTGCCTTGGACGAAAGGCCTGTACGGGGGAGCGCGGCCCGCTGTCGAGATGCGGATGCTGAGCCTGGATGAGGAGAGCGGATCGTCCAGCACGCTCCTGCGCTATCCCGCGGGCTGGCGGCAGGACGACCCGCAGGCGCTGACCGCTGACGAGGAGCTGTTCGTGCTGGCCGGGTCGCTCACGGTTGGCGACGTGCGGCACGAACGGTACGGTTACGCCCACCTGCCGGCGGGGTATGTCCGGCCGGCGATGGCGAGCCCGCACGGCGCGGTGGTGCTGACATTCTTCTCCGGTGAGCCCCGCGCCGCCGCGGCGGTGACGCGAGGCGTGGACGAGGCCCGGCTCGTCGAGGCCGTCGACGCCTTCGACGGCCCGTGGACCGGCAACTTCCATCCCCGGTTCCCCTCCGGCGCGGGCCGGAAGTTCCTGCGTGAGGATCCCTACGACGGGGAGCAGACCTGGGTGCTGGGCACGATGCCGTTGCGGTGGGGTCGCCGGGCGGAGAAGCACCCGGTGGTCGAGGAGATGTACCTGTTGGCCGGAGAACTTGTCGGCCACGTCGGTACCATGCGCGCCGGAGCCTACTTCTGGCGCCCTGAGGAGGAGTGGCACGGCCCGTTCGGGTCCCCGACCGGCAACCTCATGCTCTTCCGCACCAAGGGCGGCCCGCTGTCGACCGTCTATGAGGACGACGAGCGGGAGTTTTCCTGGCAGCCGGAGCACCGCCCGATCCTTCCTCCCGGGTTGACGGAACTCGGCGGCAAGCCGTGGGACGGTGGGTGCGCCTGTTACTGACCGCCGCGGCTGTTCCGTTGAAGCTCAACCGGTTGCCGCTGCCGAGCTGCTCGACGTTCATGCCGCGCGGTAGCCGCTCGAAGATCAACGGCAGCTCGTCGGGCGCAGCGATGGTCAGCCCCTCGTGAACAGACAGAATGGGTGGCCCGCCGGGTCCAGCATCACTCGGACGCTCGTCTGCGGCTGAACGTCGGCCGCTCGAGCACCAGCCGCCGTGGCCCAGGCCACCGCCGCGTCGAGGTCGTCCACGGCGATGTCGAGGTGCGTCATGATCTGCTGCTCGCCCTGAACGGTCGGCCAGATCGGAGGAGTGTAGTTCGGTTCGATCTCGAAGTTCAGCGTCCGCAGGCCACCCTGACCATCAGCCGACCGGACCTGCGCCCAGTTGGTCTCGATCTCGCTTTCCCAGCCCAGCAGCTTGCTGTAGAACTCAGCTAGCTGACGTGGATTCGGCGCTGCGAGGGTCGCGCCTGTGATCTGCAGATTCGGCTGCCGCATACGTCACTCTCCGTACCTTGACGCCGCCGACTCCGGCCCCGGAAGCTCCAGTGGCGACGGCGCTCGCGAAACAGGGGAAGTCCCGGGCGATGGTTCAGTAGCGGAGGGCGAGACTACCAGGCTCCGGTGAGTTGGCTTGCGACAAGTAGATGGAGACGCACAAGGTGGTCTCGGCTCTGGCTGTCGCGTCAACAAGATGCGACGTGGCTCGATGTCCCAAGGATCATGTCATCGGTCGGTGCCCGCGAGCTGGACTTCGACAGAAACGGCAGGATTCTCGGTGATGTTGGCGGATTTGATGCATCAACCGGTGCCGGCGGATGACCGTAACCGGTCCTACCCACGGGTCACCCGCCTGGGGGCACGACCGTGACCGTGAGTCACCGTCTGAGCCGCACGCCGGCTTATAGCCTGAACCTGGCCGCACCGGATCGCGGCAGATGTGCACCTGATCATGGTGCTACCTCGGTTCCGAAGAGGCTGCCGCGCTTCGGGGAACCACCGACCTACGGTACGGGCCGGCGAACGGGCCGTACCCGTTGGTGTACCTGGTCTTCAACGCCCTGTTCAACCTGACCGGGGCCGGGCGGCAGGAGGACTGCTTCCGCAAGGTCGCGCGGGTGCTGGCGCCCGGCGGGGCGTTCGTCATGGAGGCGTTCGTGCCGGGTCTGGCCGACTTCGACCGCGACGAGCGTGAGGTGCAGGTGCGGTCGGTGACCTAGGACTCGGTGACCGTCCGATGTACCAATTCAACCGCGCGGCCCAAAGTTTCGTCCGGCAGACCGTCGGGTTCAGCGAGGTCGGCGTCCGCCTCCAGCCCGTTCGGGGTGGACTGCCGCTGGCCCGAGCAGATCGACACCTTGGCCGCCGAGGCCGGCCTGCGCATCGAGGCCCGCTACGCCGACCCGGGACGCGAGCCGTTCGGTCCGTCGAGTAAGAGCCACATGTCGGTGTACCGCAAGCCCTGAGCCCGCCCCCGGGAAGCGGAGACGGGCGCAGACGCGTCAGATGGAGCGGTGCCGGATCCACCAGAAGCCGAAGGCGGCCATAAGGAGGGTGACTCCGAGGTACGCGGAGAGCTCGATCCACTGGAACGGCCAGTAGCGGTCGGCGGGCTGGTATGTGTAGCTGAAGTGCAGGTTCTGGCCGGCCATGCAGGCCATGTTCTCCGCCTGCGAGCTCTTCTCGCACGTCTTCGCCTGCTGGAGGGTGTAGGGGGTGCCGTCGGCGTTGACCACCTTGGCTTCGTCCGTCAGGGACCAGGTGCCCGCCATGGTGTAGCCCATGATCGTGGCGCCGCGGTCGTTGATGCCGAAGGTGTCCGATCGGCTCATCGCGTCCTCGTCGAACGCCACGGTGGTCGTCATGGGCACCATGAGGTGCTCGCGGACCACGGTGGGCACGAACAGTTGGACGATGGCGAACACGGCCAGGGTCAGCGCCATGGCCACCAGCGTGCGGCGTACGACGAGGCCGACGACGGTGCCGAGGACGAACGCGAAGGCGGCGTAGCCGAGGGGGACGACGTTGCGGGAGGCGAAGTTCACCGCGCCGAAGCGGTCTCCGATGAACTGGTCGTAGCGGCTCGCGTTCCAGGTGAGCAGGAGGCTGAACAGGCCGGTGACCGCGACGCTCGCGAGGGTGAGCAGGACCAGCTTGGTGGCCAGCCAGCGGGTGCGGGTCACGCTCTGGTTCCAGACCAGGCGGTCGGTCTTCTCCTCCAGCTCCCGGGTGATCAGGGGCGCGCCCCAGAAGATGCCGATGACGGCGGGAACGGCGATGAGCAGGAGGCCGACGATCGACAGCGGGCCGGTGTACGACTCGTCGAAGGTGTGCCGGGCGGTGACGCAGTCGCTGGGTTGGCAGCCCAGGACGTCGGCGTAGTCGTCGCGGATGCCAGAGCCGAGGTACACCAGGTAGATCGCGATCGCGGCCAGGGCAGCGGCGGCGACCAGGGCCTGGGTGCGGAACTGCCGCCAGGTCAGCCAGATCATGCCGCACCGCCGATCGATTCGACCGCGGCGCGGGTCATGTACGCCATGCCCAGGTCCTCGAGGTCGACCGGCTGCGCGCCCGGCAGCGCGGCGTCGGAGCGCACGACGTCCTCGTGGATGCGCTCGGCGGCGGCCGGTAGGGCACCGGCCACCCGGTGGTGTACGGCCAGCAGGTCGTCCACGTCGCCCGCCAGCTGCACCCGGCCCGCGGCCAGCACGATCAGGTGGTCGCAGACCTGTTCCAGGTCACCGAGCAGATGTGAGGACAGCACCACGCTGACCCCGAGCTCGGCGACGAAGTCCAGCAGGTCGCGCAGGAACGCGTGGCGGGCCAGCGGGTCGAGCGAAGCGACCGGCTCGTCGAGGACGAGCAGTTCGGCGCGTTTGGCGGCGGCGATGGTGAGGGCGAGCTGGGCCCGCTGCCCGCCGGAGAGCCCGCCGGCCTTCTGCGCGGGGTCGAGGCCGAGCCGCTTCACCCGGCGCTCGGCCAGCGGCTGGTCCCAGCGGGGGTTGAGCCGGGCGCCGAGTCGCAGGTGGTCGGCGACCGACAGGCCGCGGTAGACCGGGGCGTCCTGCGCGACGAACCCGACCTTGGCCAACTGGGCCGCGCTGCCTCCCGGGCGGTTGCCGAGCACCTCGATGCTGCCCGTCGTGGGCGCGATGACTCCGCAGGTCAGCCCGAGCAGAGTGGACTTGCCCGCGCCGTTGGGGCCGACCAGGCCGACGATCCGCCCGGCCGGTACGTGCAGGGTGCAGTCGGCCAAGGCGGTGGTGTGGCCGTACCGTTTGCCGAGCCCCCCGGTCTCGATGACCGGCGTTGTTGCTGTGGTCACGGAGCGATCCCCTATCTCGAATGGATGTGGGGGTCAGTTCTAGCCAGTCGGCGGTCACGGCACGGTCAGGGTGTGACCGCATTGTGACCGTTGTGCGGATAACCTCGCCCGATGAGGGTGCTCGTGGTCGAGGATCAGGTGGTACTCGCCGACTCAGTGGCGCGGGCTCTGCGCCACGAGGGGATGGCGGTCGACGTGGCGTACGACGGCGCCGCCGCGCTCCAGCGCACCGCCGTGCTCGACTACGACGTCGTCGTGCTCGACCGTGACCTGCCCGGCGTACACGGCGACCAGGTGTGCCGCACGCTGGTCGCCCGGGAGTCGCCCAGCCGGGTGCTGATGCTGACCGCCTCGGGCACCGTCGCTGAGAGGGTCGAGGGTCTCGGCCTGGGCGCCGACGACTACCTGCCCAAACCGTTCGCGTACGCCGAGCTGGTGGCCCGGATCCGCGCGGTCGGCCGGCGCTCCCAGCCGGCCACCCCGCCGGTCCTCGCGCACGTCGACCTGCGGCTCGACCCGGCACGGCGGATCGCCACCCGCGCCGGGGCGCAGCTTGCGCTGGGCCCGAAGGAGTTCGCGGTCCTCGAGCATCTGCTCACCGCCCAGGGCCGGGTGGTCTCCGCGGAGGAACTGCTCGACCGGGTGTGGGACGAGGCCGCCGACCCGTTCACCACGACGGTCAAGGCAACGATGAACCGGCTGCGGGCCAAGCTCGGCGATCCGCCGTTGATCGTGACGGTCGCGCGCGCCGGCTACCGCATCTGACATGCGGGTCAACCGGCTCCGGCGGCGCCTCACCCTGCTGTACTGCGCGGCGTCGGTCGCCTCCGGCGTCGTGCTGCTCCTCATCATCACGGTGCTGTCCCGCAGCCTGCCGCCGGCCGACGCGCCGGCGCCGGAGGGCGTCTCCGTCGAGCCGGGCCACCTGCCCGACTCCCTACTGGTCGACCTCAATGCCTACCGGTCGGACATCCTACTCCTGCCGGCCGTCGCGCTGGCCATCATGGCCGTGCTGTCGCTGGCGGTGGGCTGGTTGATCGCCGGCCGGATCCTGCGTCCCGTGCGCACGATGACCGGGCGCCTGCGGCAGATCTCCGGCCGCAACGTGCACGAGCGGCTCGCGATGGCGGGTCCCCGCGACGAGTTGAAGGATCTCGCCGACACCGTCGACGAGCTGCTCGGCCGGTTGGAGACCGCACTAGACGGCCACAAACGATTCGTCGCCAACGCCGCGCACGAGCTGCGTACGCCGCTGACCGTCGAGCACGCCCTGCTCGAGGAGCCGCTCGTCGCCCCGAACGTGACCGTCGAGAGGTACCGGGCCAACTTCGAGAGTCTGATCGCGGTCAACCGAGCGCGGGCCCGGCTGCTCGAGTCGCTGCTGACCCTCGCCGGCAGCGAGCACGGCCGGGGCCGGGCCGAGCCGGTCGACCTCGCCGGGCTCGCCGAGCAGGCGGTGCGCGACCGGGCAGCCGAGCTTGACCGGCACGGGCTACGGGTCAAGACTATGATCCGGCCAGCCACATTGATCGGCGATCCGGCGCTGATCGGGCGGCTGGTGGCCAACCTGTGTGACAACGCCGTCCACTACAACATTCCCGGCGGCGTGGTCGAGGTGGCCACCCGCCGCGCCGCGGATCAGGCGCTCCTGGTCGTCACAAATACCGGTCCGGTGGTACCAGCCGAGGAGGTGGACCGGCTATTCGAGCCCTTCCAACGCATGCGGCGAGTGGCCGACGACCACCACGGGCTGGGCCTGTCGATCGTGCGGGCGATCGCCGTCGCCCACGGCGCCGTGCTCACGGCCCACGCGCATCCTGAGGGCGGGCTCACCGTCGAGATCAGCTTCCCGCCTATGTCGTGACCCCGGGGGTAGGTGCTGCTGCGTAAGCGCCGGGCAAAATTACTCGGACGTTCGCAAGGTTCAAGCGGACGCGACAGGCGTACCGGCCGTGTATTCGCACTATCAAACATTGCACACGGTCAGTACAGCGTACGGATTCGCCGTGTGGCGATGCTCGGCGCGACCGACCTGGGCGGGGAGCGGTAACGTGAGCGACAGTCAATGCCTTCTACAGACAGTGTCGAGGTGCTGAGGGCGGAAGGCCATTTCGTGGACGGGCTCGTCGGCGCACTGGACACACCACTGGCCGACGGAGGCATCGATGCTCTCGACCGCCGTGGGTCAGCGTTCGTGCGGCGTGAAACCGCCCTGCTCAGAGCATGTGTCAACCCAGGTGTCTCACGTTGCCGGGCTGGCAGAGAGGGGACTGCGGAGCGGGCATGACCAACTTCGGAAATGATCAATAAAATTTATGAACTTCGATGATGATCTGAATTGGTCATGCCAGCCTTGTTATCGCAGCGCGGGTGCGTCGCCACCAAATCCTGTCAAGTCGGCCGCCGTTCACGATGTTGCCGGAGTCTCGGTCCCTGGAGTGCTCGGCGGTGTGCGATTGTGGCATGGGATGAGGTCTATCGGCCCGGCAGTGTCAGTGCGTACGTCAGCCCGCGCCGCACCCAGGAGGCCAGGTCCGGACGTGTGGCACAGGCATGTTCGGCCGCTGTGATCCAGCCCTGTGAGGGTCGGCCGCGCATCACCATCGTAGCGGTACCGGGCTCGGTGAGCGCGGTACGCCTGGATGCCGGTGAGCCGCCCGGCTGGGGCGTCCAGTACGACGTCGTCCGCGATGAAGGTCATTGCCGTCTCAAGGTCTTTGCCGGTCCACGTCCGGTGGTGAGCCAGAGCGATCTGCAATGCTGGGCTGGTCATGATCTCTCCTTCCGGTGTTGCCCGTTACGACACCAACGACCCGAGAAACGGAACGGCTGTGGCGAAGATCGCGTTTGAGGATCTGATAGCGCAGCACCGGCGCGAGTTGCTGGTGCACTGCTACCGCCTGTTGGCATGGCTGGCCATGCCGCCCGCCCCGCACGAGTACCACGGCGTGTCGGCCATCGTCTCGTTCCTGCGGACCAGCGCCGCCTGGCGCGTCAGCCAAGGGCTACGGATCCGGCTGCGCACCACTCGCATGAATGGACAGTCGGCGTTCGTCTCGCGGCTGGTCGGGGATGCGTTCGAGCGACCCGGCGGGCTGATAGTGCTCACCCCGGCCGGCGACCGCCTGAGCGGTATGACCCTGTTCCCTCACGACATCTGAGCCCGGTGCCCTGGCGACTCCTCGACGGCTACGGTTACCGCATCGCCAAGACCCCGAAACCCGAAACGGGCTGCCACGGTGGCGGTCGAGGTGCAATGCCGACGGTCGAGATCGGACGTACTGATCTTGCGTCGGCCAATGTCCTGTTCGCCGTCGAGGCCGGTCCTTCGAGGACTGCCAGGAGTCGTGCTGGTCGCGCGGCAGATCGGCCTGCCGGTGTCAGCACGGCCGTTCCAGTGTGAAGCCGTGGGTCCGGGCCGGCCGCGGAACGTCTACGTCCGCGAGGACCGGATGATCACGGTCATTCGATCCCCGATCTTGATCGTGCGGCGCCTGCGGGTCATGACTGCGCTGTCGGACGGGCGCCGGGCTCGGCGTCATCGGCAGGTGCCACGTGCCCGAGGACGCACGCCACCGGCGGGTCGAGGTCGAGTATTTCGGTTCGGAGGTGTGTGAAACCCGCTTCGGTGAGCAGGCCCGCCAGTTCGTTGGCGGCCGCCGCCGCGGTGGCCGCGGTGGCACCGGGACAGCGGGGCTGGGATACCAGAGCGGTGCGCCCGCCTGGCCGCAACAGCCGGGCGAGTTCGCGCAGTCGGGCCGGTGGGTCGGGCCACATGCCGACGGTGTTGACGGCAAGCGCGGCGTCGAACGGCCCGTTGCTGATGGACAGGCGCTCGACCGGTGTGTCAATCAGGCGTACCCGTCCGGCCCGGACGGCGGCTCTGTTGCGGCGGCGGGCCTGGCGGATCATTACCTGCGAATGGTCGACGCCGACCACCAATCCCCGCGTCGCCCGGGCGGCGAGGGCGGCGAGGGCCACGCCCGGACCGCAGCCGAGTTCGATGACGCGGTCGGTCGGCTGGACATCGAGAAGCTGTGCCGCCCAGCGGTTGCGCGCCACGTTCGACGAGCGCCGGCCCATGATCCAGCCGGCGACGTGCCCCACGGCTCCGGTCGGGCGGTGGAACTGTGCCAGCCCACCACGGGGTCCCCACCATTGCATGATGCGGGTCAGCGCTCTCTCCTTGATCTCCATGAGGTGAGCAAAGCACTTCAGGTACACTTGAAGTCAATGCCTGCTACCGAGCGCGCCCCGGCTTCGCCGGTCACGCCGATGTTGTTGTCAATCGGTGAGCTGTCCGAACGTACCGGGGTGCCGACGAGTGCGCTGCGGTACTACGACGAAATTGGATTGGTGCGGCCGGCCGCTCGGGCGGCGGGACGACGGCGCTATGCCCAGTCAGCGGTCCGGGACGTCGGCCTGATCCTCTTCTTCCGCGACATCGGGTTCTCACTCACGGAGATCGGTCGTTTCATCGCAGGCGAGCGGCAAGGCCGACGGGAGATGATCGATCACAAGTTGGCCGAGCTGGCCGAGCGGCAGGACCGTATCGAGGTGGCCCGCACCGCCTTGGAGCACGGTAGGCGATGCCCAGCCAGCGACCCCATGAAGTGCTCCCGATTCTGGTCGATCATCGAAGGGCGACTGCACGGCCTCTCAGCGGAAGAAAGCCACGAGCGAGCGCACTGACAGATCCCTCGCCGTCGCGAACACGAACCCACGACGAGCTTCTGTCGTCTCAACGGCCATCGATGATGCGCGAGAGTCCGCCCGCAAGCCAATCCCCAACGGGGCGCCGGGACTCGGTAGCAGTCCGACCGGCGGCGCCCGGCCCGGAGCGCGCCGTCCCGGGTCCGGCGGCGACCGCGATCGACAGATACCACCCGCATCGGACGCCACCCGGCCTCGGGTAGGCCGCCGCGGGCCGGCCGGCGACCGTCATCGGAGCGTCGGTGCGCGATGATACCTGTATGCACCGACGGCGGTGGGGTTTTGTGCGCAGGGCGGGGTGGGGTCTGTTCGGCGCCGCCGTGCTGCTGCCCGGCGTGTGGGTCGTAGCCCAGGCGGCGGGGGCTACCGACAGTACGTTCGACCGGTGGGTGGGGTGGGCGAACATCCACGCCCTGTGGGTGGGCGGTCTGGGGATAGCCTTGATCGCGTTCGACAAGGTCGCCGCCCGGCCTGTGGAGCGCGCCGCGGTCGACGAGGAAAAAGTCCAGCGGGCGGTGACGGATCTCGCGGCACGGATCGAGCGGGAGTGGGCTGCGGAGGCCGCGCTGCGGGACGTCACCCGGCCGGCGCCGGTCCGGGTGTCCTGGTCGTCGACGGATCGGCCGGCCGCCGACCGACAGATGGTGCTCGACGACCCGCTTGGGGGCGAATGGCAGCAGTATCCGTTGCAGGGGCGGATCGACGCGCCGAACGAGGAGATCGCGACGGCCTTTCGAGCACTACCTCACCGACACCTGATGGTGCTCGGCGCACCAGGTGCCGGCAAGAGCGTGTTCGCGATTCTGCTGACCCTGGGCCTGATCCGTCGTCCGGCCGAGGGAGAGCCGCTGCCGGTGTTGCTGGCGATCACCGCGTGGGATCGGGCTGAGCGGGCGGACGCCTTCGTGATTCGCCGCCTGACCGAAGACTACGCCGACGTGCTGGCCGGCTACGGCGACCCGCAGACGCTGGCCCGACACCTGATGGAGCACAAGCGGATCCTGCCGATCTTCGATGGGCTGGACGAACTCGCCGACCCCGCCGACGCGCTGCAGGCTCTCGACGTGTTCGCCGCAGCCGGATGGCCGCTGGTGGTGACCTGCCGACCCGAAGAGTACGAGCAGGCGGTACGCCGCAGCCGTGTGCTGTCCCGCGCTGCCGTGGTCGAGTTGAAGTCGGTCGGTGTCGACGAGGCCATCGCCTACCTGTCTCAGCCTGCGCCCGATCCGCGGTGGGAGCCGGTCTTCGCGCACCTACGGGCGCATCCCGACGGGCCGCTGGCAGGGGCGCTGTCCACCCCGCTGATGGTGGCGCTGGCCCGCGGCGCATACCAGGCCCCCTCGCCGGCCGACCCCGCCGACCTGCTCACACCCGCCGCGGACGGGCCGGGCGCCACTCACAACGAGCTTCCTGACGAGGCGCAGCCGGCTGATCAGGCCGCGCTAGAGGCTCGGCTGCTGGCGGCCTTCGTCCCGTCGGTCTACGCGGCCCGGCCGCGCCGCGCCGCGCTCGACCGGCAGCCGGTGGCCGGCGTCGACTACCGCCCCGAGCAGGCCCAGCGGTGGTTGACGTTTCTCGCCCGGCACATGCGCGAGCACGGCACGCAGGACGTGGGCTGGTCGGAGCTGGGCCAGATGGTCCGTACCGCCTTCACGGGTTTGTCCGCCTTCGTGTTGGCCTCGGTGACGGCGCTGCTGTTCGGGCCCGTGTTCGGGCCCGTCGTCGGGTTGGTCCTTGCCACCGTGGTGGGTCTCGCCACTGCCGCGCTGATGGCCTACACAGGTGGGCCGCCGCAGGGACGCCACGAGACCAAGGAGTTGACCCCCCGGTCGGCCCTGTCGGCAGAGCGAACGCGCACGATCGCCCGCGGCCTCCTCGGCGGCAGCGCCTTCGGCGCCCTGCTCGGCCTGCAGTTGGCGGCGTTCCTGGGCTTGGAACTGTCGTACGCGGGACTCGTCGTCTTCGTGTTCTTGTCGGCCTATGCCCTGGCCGCGATGCTCGACCACACCTGGGGCTCGTTCCTCATCGCCCGAGTCTGGCTGTTCGTCACCGGCCGGTTGCCGTTCCGGTTGACCCGGTTTCTTGAGGACGCGCATCGCCGAGGGGTGCTACGCCAGTCGGGTGCGCGGTACCAGTTCCGGCACCTGCTCCTGCAGGAGCATCTGGCCGGCGGAGCGAGCCCGCCACCCGCCGCGCCCGCCGCGGAGACGAAACCACAGACGCGCACAGCGGTGGACGGAGAGCGATCGAGGTGGCTCGATTGGCGGGCGCGCCTCTGCGTGGCGGTGGTGAGCGTGGTGTTCGTAGCCTTTTTCATACTGGCGGCCGGACACCTGGCTCCCGTCTACCGTTCGGGCGATCAGCCCGAAGTCATCCAGGAAACCCGTTGCACTAGCACTGCCGACGCTGGGGGCAGCATCACCTGCACGCAGCTCATAGCCGGCTATCGGTGGCCGGTCGGACCGGGTGGCCAGACCGGTACCACCTTCGCCTCCCCGAACCGGCCGCGGGTTCTGCGATTCCGCGGTGTGGACGGCGAGTTCCGCCTCAGCCGATCGGAGGGCTGTGCCGGCGCGGTCTTCGAGTGGCGGCTGGACGCCGATGGCCAGTTGATGCGATCGGGAGAGGTCCGCGCCGGGGCGAGCACACTCGACGCGTCGGGCGCCGCTCCGTACCAGGCGAGGACCATCACGGTGTCGGCGCGGCGTATCGATACCGCGTCGTGTACCGCTTACCTGCATTGGGATCACCCGACCGTGCGCTACTACGGCGTCATCCCTGGGCTTGCTTCATCAGCCCGGGAATGAGCGGTGGCGCATGTCAGGAGCCGGTTGCTCCGCTGCCGCCGGTCTGGGGTCGACGTCGTCTCCCGATAGCTGGCCGGTGCGGCCGGCAGCGGCGGAGTCGATCGATCGAGCGGCCCGGCGGCGGAACGCGCGCACGGACGGCACACCTCGGCGGTGGCACCTTCGAGGCCCCCGCCCGAATTGTCGGCCTGATCCGGGTTGACAAGAGGCCGTTGGGCTGAACTTGGTGGCCTTGGTTGACCAGCTAAGGCCGCGAAGCTGCACCGGCTGGACTGCCGCAACCCGAGATCGTCCTGAACCCTTGACTCGATGGATGTGTTCTGTACTCTGTATACAGTACGCATCCGCTTCAAATAATGAGGGAAGGGCGCGGCCAGTGAGGTCACCTGTTTGCGAGATGTTCGGGACGAGGACGGCGATCTTCGGCTTCACCCCCTTCCGCGAGGTTGTCGTCGCGCTCGGCAACGCTGGCGGCTACGGAGTGCTCGGCGCGTCTCGACGCACTCCCGAAGTCCTGGACGCGGACCTGCGGTGGATCAGCGAGAACGGCGGCGGCCACCCGTTCGGCGTGGACATCGTCTACCCCGCCACCTCCGCGGGCGATGACCTCGGCGCGATGCGGAGCACCCTCCCGGCCGAACACGTCGAGTTCGTCAACCGATTGATGGATCGCTTCGAGATCCCGAAGGGCAGCGATCCGGATCGTGGGGATCTCTATGCCGCGCACCGCCTGACCATGGCCAATGCCCGGGCGCAGACCGAGGTGGCGCTGGCGCACGACCCGTCCTTCGTCGTCTCGGCCCTCGGGGTCCCGCCGCCGGACATCATGGACGCGATCCACGCCAAGGGTGCGTTCGTCGGGGCTCTCGTCGGTTCACCGAAGCACGCCTTGCGGCAGGTGGAAGCCGGGGTCGATGTCATCGTCGCCCAGGGCAACGAGGCCGGCGGTCACGTCGGTCGTATCTCGACGATGGTGCTGGTCCCGCAAGTGGTCGACGCCGTGGGCGATGTGCCGGTGCTCGCCGCCGGCGGCATCGGCGACGGTCGCCAGGTGGCCGCGGCGGAGGCGCTCGGGGCGGCGGGTGTGTGGTTGGGTTCCATCCTGCTCACCACCGTCGAGAGCCAGTCCGCACCGGTGGTCAAGCGCAAGCTCCTCCAGGCGACTTCGGACGACACCCTTGTGACCAAGTCCTTTTCGGGCAAGTCGGCCCGCGTGCTACGGACGCCCTGGTTCGACGCGTGGGAGTCGCGGGAGGCGCCGTCGCTGCTCAAGGCGCCCCTCCAGGGGCTTCTCGTCAGCGAGGCCATGACCAGCATGGTGGAGAACGAGCACGACCTCGTGACGAGCCCGGTCGGTCAGATCATCGGCATGGTCGACAAGGAAGAGTCGGTGGGGGTCGTCATGGACCGGCTGCTCGCGCAGTACGCCGCGGCTCGGACCCGAGTGGGGTAGGGATGGACAGCCCGCTGCACGGCATCAAAGTGGTCGACTTCGGGCAGTACGTCGCGGCTCCCGGGGCCGGGGCGCTGCTGCGCAACCTGGGTGCCGAGGTCGTCAAGGTGGAACCCTACGAGGGCGAGGCCGCGCGGTTCATCGGATCGTGGGGAGACGGAGTGCTCCGCGCCTACAACCGTGGCAAGCACTCGATCGCGTTGAACCTCCGGGAGCCGGCCGGCGTGAAGGTGGCCAAGCGACTGGCCGGTTCCGCCGACGTACTGATCCAGAACATGCGGCCCGGCGGCATGGCTCGCCTCGGGCTCGGCGCGGAGACGCTCCGCGAGCTGAACCCGAGACTCGTCTACGCCACGGTCACAGGATTCGGCACCCAGGGGCCGTCCAGGCACCGCGCCGGCCTCGACATCGCCGCCCAGGCGGAAAGCGGGATGATGTCCCTCACCGGTGAGCTCGGCGGCGACCCTCTGCGCGTCGGCTTCGCGGTTGTCGATGCCACCACGGCGCACGCCCTCGCCCAGGCGATCCTGGCTGCCCTGTTCGCGCGCGAGCGCTCCGGGGTCGGGTCGAACGTCGAGATCTCCCTGCTCGACGTCGCCGTGCACCTCCAGGCCCCGAACTGGGCGGAGTCGTTCCGGACCGGAACCACGCCGGTCCGGAACGGGAACGGACAACCCACGATCGCCCCTGCGGCAGAACTGGTCAGGACAGCAGACGGACACATCGTCCTCTCGGCCTACTCGGCTGCTCACTGGAGGACGCTGTGCGGCCTCATCGGTCGTGAGGATCTCGCCTCCGACGCGCGTTTCGTCGACAACCCGAGCCGGGTCGCGCACCGGGCGGAGCTCCGCGCGGTCCTCGATGACGCGTTCTCGAAACTCTCGAGCGAGAAATGCGTCGAATGGCTCTCGAACAACGGGCTCGTGGTCGGCGCAGTGAGGAGCTACCCGCAGGTGCGCGCCGCAGCCGACGTCAGGGCGGGCGAGATCTTCGGGATGGCCCCCGACGAGGACGGCCGGGCCGAGGAGTACCTGTCCACCCCTTACTTCTTCGACGGCTCCCGGCTTCCGGTGAAGGTCCCCGCCCCCCGCCGTGGGGAGCACTCGGTGCGGGTGCTCCGGGGCTCGGGATTCACCGACGAACAGATCGAGGATCTCATCGCCGCGAAGGTGGTGTACGCGGGGGAGTGACCTGTGCACAGACCGGCCGTGAGGGTGCCCAGACAACGAGGAGGAACGATGAGGGCGTGGCAGGTGACCGGACTGGGCCAGCCCCGCGACGTGCTCAAGGTGGTCGACGTCGCGCGTCCCGAGCCGGGGCCCGGCCAGCTCGTCGTGCGTGTGCGAGCCACGGCGGCGAGCTTTCCCGATGCGATGATGTGTCGAGGTGAGCACCAGCTCAGGCCCCCGCTGCCGTTCACCCCGGGCCTGGAGGTCTGCGGCGAGGTCGTCGCGATCGGTGAGGGTGTCGAGGGCTGCCAGAAGGGTGACCGGGTGCTCGGTGCCGCTGTGCTCCCGTTCGGAGGACTCGCCGAATATGCGCTGATGCAGGGGGTCGCCACTTTTCCGGCGCCCGCCGTACTCGACGATGCCCAGGCCGCGTCACTGCTGATCGGGTACCAGACCGGTTGGTTCGGGCTCCACCGGCGCGCACGGATTCGCCCGGGTGAGACCCTGCTGGTGCACGCGGCCGCGGGAGGAGTGGGCAGCGCCGCTGTCCAGCTCGGGAAGGCGGCTGGCGCGCGTGTGATCGGTGTCGTCGGCGGTTCGGCGAAGGCCGCAATCGCCCGGACGTTGGGCGCCGACGTCGTGGTCGACCGCCGCGAACAGGACTTCGTCGACGTGGTGAAGGCCGAGACCGGTGGACGCGGTGCCGACGTCGTCTACGACCCGGTCGGTGGCGAGACATACCGGCGCTCCACCAAGTGCGTCGCGTTCGAGGGCAGGATCGTGCTGGTCGGGTTCGCCGGCGGGGAGATCCAGTCGGCCACGCTCAACCACCCGCTGCTGAGGAACTACTCGGTGGTGGGTCTGCACTGGGGCCTGTACAAGACCCGCGACCCCGCGGCGGTCGCACAGTGCCATCGCGAACTCGCAGCAATGGCTGCTGCCGGTGCCGTGCGCCCGCTGATCGGCGAGACGCTCAGGAACGACGAGGTCGCGGACGGGCTCCAGCGGATCGCCGACGGAGGCACCGTCGGCAGGGTCGTCTACGTGCCGTGACGGCGCGCTTGCCGGATGCGGCGGCCACGGTGTGCGGGACGCCGGGCCGCGCCCGTACAACCTGTGACGAACTCCGGGCTAGCTGACCATCTCGGCCAGCAGCACGATGAGGGTTCTGGGGCCGTGGACGCCGTCCACACGCTGCAGTTCGATGTCGCTGGTCGCAGACGGTCCGCTCACGAAGGTCAGTGGCCGGTCAGGTGCCAAGCGGCGCAGGCCCTCGGGCACGGTTTCGACGACACTCGTGGTCGGCACGATGCACACGTGCACGTCCGGTACCAGGGTGAGGAGCCGGCGACCGCACATCGCCGAACCGTCCAGCACGATGGTCCCCGTCTCGGCGATCGCCAGGGCGCACCCGGTGACGACCGCGGGAACGGCGTCCAGTTCGCGCGGGCTCGCAGACCCGTCATCAGGTCGGACCTCGAGGCCCGCGAGCCATCGATCCGGCAGCCCAGGCGCGTGGAGCGCGGGCCGGGTCGCCGAGGCGCGACCAGCGAGCACGTCGAGGAGCGTCGCAACGATCTCACCCTCGCCGATCGTGCGGATGACGGTCGCACCGTAGTCCTCGAGGCGGTCCACGAGCAGCGCCTTGAGGTCTTCGGAGTCGGCTGCCCGAGAACCCTCGGAGCGGTAGCGCCGGGGTACCTCGACGGGGTGCGTCGGCGTGCCGAGGGCATGTCTCACTCGCGCCAGCACCTCGTCCCGACCGTTCACTGGTCCGTGCTCCCTCGGGTTCGCGACCACCAACTCCGGAAGGTCTCTGATGGAAGTTCGGGAAGGTCACGGCTCGCGGTCCACCGGTTCAGCGGAGGCGGCAGAGGCAGGACCGGCCGGCCATGGCGTACCGCTCCACGGGCGAGCGTGGCGGCCCGGCCTGCGCGGCCGAACGACCGCGCGTCGGACATGGTGCGGGCTGCGGCCCTCATGGCGATCGCCTCGACGGTGGGTAGCCGGCGCGCTGCGGCCTGTACCTCGACGTGCTCCGCCCGCAGGCGGACGAGCTGCTCGGGTATCGGGATCCGCACCGGGCACACGTCTGCGCACGCACCGCACAGCGACGATGCGAACGGTAAGGAGTCGTTGGGCGCGCTGCCGTCCAACCCGGTTAGCTGGGGTGACAGGATCGCGCCGATAGGCCCGGGGTACACCGATCCGTAGGCATGCCCACCTGTTCGCTCGTAGACAGGGCAGACGTTCAGGCACGCCGAACACCGGATGCAGTGCAAGGCGGAGCGTCCTTCGGGGTCGGCGAGCACGCGTGTGCGGCCGTTGTCCAGCAGGATCAGGTGGCACTCTTGCGGGCCGTCACCTGGAGTGACCCCGCTCCATATCGAGGTGTAGGGATTCATCCGCTCGCCGGTCGAGCTGCGCGGCAGGATCTGGAGGAACACCTCGAGGTCCCGCCAGGTTGGGAGAACCTTCTCGATACCCATCACGGTGATGAGCGTCTCGGGAAGGGTGAGGCACATCCGGCCATTGCCTTCCGACTCGACCACGACGAGCGAACCGGTATCGGCGACCGCGAAGTTGGCACCGGACACCGCGACCCGTGCCCGGAGGAACGCGTCGCGGAGGTGCCGCCGTGCGACCGTGGCTAGCTGGTGGGGCTCGTCGGTCAATGTCGTCCCATCGAGCCCCGGGATGTGCTCGAGGAAGATTTCGCGGATCTCCGCGCGACCGCGGTGGATTGCCGGCACCAGGATGTGCGACGGCCTATCGTCCGCGAGCTGGACGATCAGCTCCGCGAGGTCGGTCTCGATCGCCGTCACTCCGGCACGTTCGAGCGCTTCGTTCAGGCCGATTTCCTGGGTTGCCATGGACTTCACCTTGACGACCTCGCGCGCGCCGGCCCGTCGGGCGATGCGGACCACGATCTCGTTGGCCTCAGCAGCGTCTCTGGCCCAGTGGACCGTCCCCCCTCTGGCGGTCACCTCGCCTTCGAGCCGGACCAGCAGCTCTGGCAGCCGCGCCATGGCGGACGCCTTGATCGCGGCGGCGGAGTCGCGCAGATCCTCCCAGTCGGGCACTTCGTCGACGGCCGATGATCGCTTCGCGCGGATGGTCGACGTGGCCTTCCCGAGGTTCGCTCGTAATGCGGTGTCGCGCAGTGCCCGCCGGGCGGCGACCTGGAACGGCTCAGAACCCTGGACGACGCTCTCCGCGCTGGCCGCCGGCCCGCGGACACCCGGCATGCCGAGGAACGTGGTCACCGGCGTCACCCCTCTCCGGTGCTCGCGAGGATCTCGGCCAGGTGGACGGTCCGTACCCGCGACCGTTGCCGGCTGAGCCCCCCGCCGATGTGCATGAGACACGACGCGTCCCCTGCGGTGACGACGTCAGCGGACGTCGCCTCGATCGCCGCGACCTTGTCCGCCAACATCGCCGCCGACGTCTCTGAGTTCTTGAGGCTGAAGGTCCCCCCGAAGCCACAGCACTGTTCGGAGTCGGGAAGCTCCACCAGTTCAACGCCTTGCACCGCATTCAGTAGCCGCGACGGTCGGTCCGCGACTCGAAGCATGCGGAGGCTGTGGCACGTCGGGTGGTAGGTCACCCGACGTGGATAGACGGCGCCGACGTCCGTCAGCCCGAGGACATCCACCAGCAACTCCGACAACTCGTACGTGTGCCGGGCAAGTGCGCTGGCCCGGTCCGCCAGGAGGTTGTCGCCGGCTCTGCGCGCGACGTCGGCGTGCTGGTGCCGAATCGAGCCCGTACACGAGCCGGAGGGAGCAAGGATCGCCTCGCATCCGCTGTCGAGCGCTCGCTCGAAGACCTCCACGTGATGACGGATGAGGGCCATCGCGTCGCCCTGGTAGCCCGTGTTCACGTGCATCTGGCCGCAGCAGGTCTGGTCGTGCGGGAACACGACCCGGTGACCCAGCCTCTCGACGAGGGCGGTGGTGGCCCTCGGGACGTTGGGAAACAGCACGTCACCGAGGCAGGTGGCGAACAGTGCGATCTTCATGCCGACGGCCCAGGGCGCGGGTGCGGACGATGGGGTTTCACGCGCGCTCGTTTCTCTAGAGACCTTGTCGGAACGTGGGTCGTAATGTATACAGAGTACAATTCTACAAGCTGCGCGTAAAGAGTTGCGGCACCCACGATGCAAGGAGGCGTCGCCTGTGAGGCTTCACGGTCGAATCGCAATGGTGTCCGGTGCGGGATCGGGTATGGGGCGCGCGGTTGCCGAGCGCCTGGCCGACGACGGGGCCGAGGTCTACGTCACCGACCTCGACGGTGCTGCCGCTCAGGAAGTGGCGGACGCGATCAGGGCCAAGCAGGGCCGCGCCCACGCTGTGGCGCTCGACGTGACCGACCTCGAATCCCTTCGGGGCGTGTTCGGCTCCATCCGCGAGACGCATGGAAAGCTCCACATCCTCCACAACCACGTGGGCATCCCCGGCGCAGGCGGGTTGACCGAGGTGACCGAGGACCAGTTCGCCCTGGCCGTCGACGTCAACATGAAGTCCGCTTGGTTCGGCACCTCCCTTGCGTGGGACCTCCTGCAGAACGCCGACGGCCGAGCCTCGGTGATCTACACCGCCAGCACGTCGGCCATCGTCGGGTCCCCGTTCAGCCCGCTCTACTCCTTCACCAAGGGCGCGCTCCCGTCGCTGGCACGCTCGATCGCCCTCGCCGGCGCCGCGGTCGGCATCCGCGCGAACACGATCTGTCCGGGCCCGACCGACACCCCGATGCTCTCGGGCTTCTTCAACCGCAGCGGGACCGACGACGTGGACGCCAAGGTGGCCGCCTTCCTCAAGGGAGTCCCCGCAGGACGCCTTGCCACCGCCGAGGACGTCGCCGGGGTCGTGTCCTTCCTCGCCTCGGACGATGCCTCGTTCGTCACCGGCGCAACCGTCGCGATCGACGGCGGCCTGACCATCTCCTGACCTGCCGACACCAGAGGACGCACCGTGACAAACACCATCGACAACACCGTGTACGTCGCCGGCCGTTGGCAGGTCGGGGAGGGCGAGAGCCGCACCATCACCAACCCCTCGACCGGCGAGCCGTTCGTCGCCTTCCGGCAGGCGTCTCCTTCGCAGGTTGACCTCGCGATCACGGCCGCGCGCGCCGGATTCGACGGCGACGAGTGGCGCAAGTGGACACCGCTCGACCGCAGCGAGGCCCTGACACGCATGTGGAAGGCGATCGACGAACGCCGCGCCGAGCTCGCCGAGCTCATCATCGACTCCGTCGGCTCCACCCGGTCGCTCACAGAGGCGCTGCAGGTCGGAGGGCCGGTGGACACGTTCCGCTACTTCGCGGAACTGGCGGCCCGGGGTCCTGCGGGCGGGTGGGAGCGTCCGCTTCCGCTCCACCATGACCCGGTCACCACGTCCAGCATCCTGGTGCGTGAGCCAGCGGGCGTCGTCGTCGCGCTCAGCCCCTACAACTACCCGCTCCACAACCTGTGCTGGAAGATCGGCGGCGCCATCGCCGCCGGCTGCACGCTGGTGGCCATGCCGGCGCCGCAGGCCGCGCCCGCTGTGGTCAAGATGTTCGAGGTCCTCGAGTCCGCGGGTCTACCCGCCGGTGTGCTCAACCTCGTGCTGGGCGGCCCCGAGCAGGGCGAGATCCTCACGCGAGACCCCCGCGTCGACATCGTCTCGTTCACGGGATCGGTCGCCGTCGGGGCAGCGGTGATGGCGCAGGCCGCGTCGGCCGTGCACAAGGTGATCCTCGAACTCGGCGGCAAGGCGGCCAACATCCTGCTGCCGGGTACGGATCTGGGCCGGGACGCGATCCTTCCTTCCCTGTTCCGGTTCGTCCGGAACGCGGGGCAGGGGTGCGGTGCGACGACCCGGATCCTCGTGCATCGGAACGACTACGAGGGATTCGTCGACGCGGCGCGCCCGATTCTCGAGGGGTTCGCCGTGGGCGACCCGCGGGACCCCGCTACGGTCGTCGGCCCACTGGTGTCCGCCGCCCACCGGGAGCGGGTCGAGGCATACATCGACCGCGCCGTCCAAGGTGGCGCCAAGATCCTTGCCGGTGGAGGACGTCCTGACCTTCCGGGGTTCTTCCTGAACCCGGTCCTCATCGGGAACACCGACAACTCCAAGGAGATCTGCCAGGAGGAGTTGTTCGGACCGGTGGCCGCGGTCCTCGTCTACGACACCGTCGATGAGGCCATCGAGATCGCCAACAGCTCCCGATTCGGGCTGAACGCCAACGTGGTCGGTCGCACCAGCGAGGCCATCGAGGTGGCTCGCCGCCTGAGGGTCGGAACGGTCACCGTGAACGGCGGCGGCGGCATGCGTCCGGACGCGCCGTGGGGCGGCATCGGCGAGAGCGGCGTCGGACGGGAGATGGGTGAGGACGGACTCAACGAGTTCTTCGAAGTCAAGCACATCCAGTGGCCGGTCGACGGTGTCGGCAAGCCGCAGGGCCTGGACTAGAGCGGCCGGAAGGGCGGGCATCACAGCATGCACCTCACTGAATCGACCTCGAAGCGTCTGCTGGCGAAGTTCGGGATCGTCTCGGCCGTGGGCGGGAGCGCGGCGTCACCGGACGAGGCCGTCGCTCTGCTCGACGAGCTCGGCGGCGACGCGTTCATCAAGTCCGAGGTCCCCGTCTCGGGGCGCGGCAAGCTCGGACTTGTCCATCGTGTCAACTCGCGGGAGGACTGCGCGCGCATCTCGGGCCAACTGCTCGACCAGGTCGTCTCCGGATACCACACACGCACACTGCGTGTCGAGGCGCCGGTCGAACGGGTTGACCGCGAGGTGTACGTCGCGGTCTCGATCGACGGGGCGCTCGGCGTTCCGGTGCTGCTCGTCAACCCGTCGGGCGGAGCGGATATCGAGTCGGCCGTGGACCGTGCCGCGACCCTCCTGAACAAGCCCCTCGTCGCCGGGCAGACGCCCCAGCTCAGCGAGATCCTCGGCTGGCTCGACCGCGAGGAACTCGGGCAGGGATGGGCGGGAGTCGCCCGCGCCGTGCAGGGCGCCATCACCATGTTCTTCCAGCTCGAGGCCCTCCTGGTGGAGATCAATCCGTTGATCGTGTCCGGGTCCGGGGTGATCGCCGCCGACTGCAAGGTCGAGCTCGACAACAACGCCACGTTCCGCCGGCTGATCGAGTTCCACGACGACGACTGCGACGACGATCTCCCGCGGGGACTCGTCGAGCTCGACGGCTCCATCGCCCTGCTCGGGCTCGGAGCGGGCATCACCCTGACGACGATGGACGCCCTTGCCGCAGAAGGCCTGGCGGCCGCGAATTACTGCGAACTCGCGGGAGGGAGCTCCGCGGACGTCGTCGCGACCATGGTGTCGAGCGTGGGCTCATGGGCGATCGGCCGTGGCGGAGTGTCCGCGCTGGTCGTCGTCGGCTCGCTCGTCGCCACCCCGCTGCAGGGCGTTGTGGAAGGTCTCCAGCGGGCTCTCGCGTCGACCCCGGCCCTGGCCTCGCTTCCGATCTTGGTGCACATGCACGCCTCTGGCGCGGCCGCCCGGCCGCTGGATGAGGCCGGTGCGGCAGCGTTGCTCCGCGGCACGTCCGTTTCCTGGGCAGAGAGCATCCCCGCGGTCGTTGCTCTCGCCCGCAACCTCACGAACGGGGGTCGCCAGTGATGTGGCCCGACATCACCAGCGTCATCGTGCAAGGGATCACCGGCTCCTACGCCAGGTCGCAGCTATCGATGATGCAGGCAACAGGCACGCCGGTCGTGGCTGGGGTCACCCCCGGACGCGGCGGATCGCAGGTCCTCGGGATCCCCGTCTTCGACACGGTCGCAGACGCCGGGATGACCCCCGGCACCTTCGCCAGCATCGCGTTCCTGCCGCCTCGAGCGGTCCGTGACGGGGTCACCGAGGCGATCGCCGCGGGCGCGGCGCTTGTGGTCATCCCCACCGAGGGAGTCCCGGTGCACGACACCCTGGCGCTGCGCCACGCCGCCGAGGTCGCAGGGACCCGTTTGGTGGGACCGAACTCGGCGGGCGTCCTGCTCCGCCCTGGACTGCTGCTCGGTGGCGTGGCGTACGGGTACACGACGCCGGGCGACATCGTGGTCCTTTCGAGGAGCGGGAGCCTCTCCCACGAGGTCGTTGCGTCCCTGACCGCTGCGGGGCTGGGCCAGCGGACGATCGCCCACGTCGGCGGTGACCCCGTCGTGGGGACTCGCATGCGGCAGGTACTGGCCTCGATCTCGCCTCGTGACGAGATCCGGGGTGTCGTGATCGTCGGCGAGATCGGCGGATCGCTCGAAGACGAGTGCGCCGACCAGATGGAGCGTCTCGGGGTCCCGTTCGTGGTCTACATCGCCGGGCAGACCGCGCCACCCGGCAAGCGGATGGGCCACGCCGGTGCCCTGATTCGTCACGGGGGCGACTCCGCCGCGGCCAAGTGCGAGCGACTCGCCGCCGAAGGCGCGTTGATCGCGTCGGCACCGTGGGAGGTGGGCCCGTTGATGGCCGGGGCTCTGGCGGAGCGTGACCGGGAGCCTGTGATGACCCTGAACCTCGAGGAGCAGCGATGACCAAGCCAACCGTGAGCATCGGCCAGTTCGCCGCGTTCTACGGGGATCGTGGACAGGAGGCGATGCAGGCCCACCTGGATGTGGGAGTCGACTTCCTCGTCGGGGACTACCTCGCCGAGCTGACCATGCTCGTTCTCAGCAAGACCCAGCAGCGTAGCGGCGTCGGCTACGCCGCCGGCTTCGTGGACGACCTTGCCCCGCTACTGCGGCAGATCAGCGGGTCGGGCACCAAGGTGGTGACCAACGCGGGCGGACACGACCCCGAGGCTTGCGCGCGTGCGGTCCGGGAGAAGTGCGCCGAGCTCGGCGTGCCCCTCACCGTCGCCTGGGTCCACGGTGACGACGTCCGACCGCAGGTCCAGCACGCGCTGAGCGACGGTGCCGCCTTGGTCAACATGGACTCGGGCGTCCCCTACTCGGGTGGACCGGACTCCATCGTGACCGCCAACGCCTACCTGGGCATCTGGCCCATCGTCGAGGCCCTGTCCGCCGGGGCGGACATCGTCATCTGCCCCCGCGTGACCGACGCGGCGCTGGCGATGGCGCCGGCGGCGTACTGGCACGGGTGGAAGCGCGACGACTGGGACCGACTGGCGACGGCACTGGTCGTCGGTCACGTCATCGAGTGCGGCTCCCAGGCCACGGGAGGCAACTTCTCCGGCTTCCTGCGGGACGGCACGACCGGGACGCCCGGAATGCCTCGGGCCGAGGTGTCGGCTGACGGCTCCGCCGTCGTGCGCAGCAGCGGCGGAACCCGCGGCGGCGTCACCGTGGCCACGGTCACCGAGCAGCTCATCTATGAGGTCAAGGGTCGTCTCTACTACAACCCGGACGTCGTCGCCGACCTTGGGACCGTCCGCCTGGAGCAGCTCGACGACGGGGTGCGGGTGGCTGACGTCCGTGGGCACGCACCGACCGACCAGCTCAAGGTGTCCCTGTCGGGATTCGGCGGATTTCGCAACTCCGTGTCCATCGGGCTCACCGGTCAGGACATCGGACAGAAGGCCGAGTGGATCACCAACCAAGTCGCAGAGATCGTCGGCGGTTTCGACAGTTTCGACGCCCACGACATCTCGCTGGTGGGTCCAGCCGTGCCCGGTGATCCCGGGACCATGACCGAGGGGATGGCAGTGCTCATCATCTCGGTCCGTGACGAGGACCGCTCGAAGGTCGGCCGAAGACTCTTCTCCGACCGCATCGCCCCGCTCATCACCGCGAGCGTGCCCGGATTCTTCATGGTCGCGCCACCGCAACGCGAACAAGGGGTCGCGGTGCAGTGGCCTTGTCTCATCGCGAAGTCAGCGGTCCGGCAGTCGTTCGCCGTCGGGGACGGTGCGCTCAACGCCGTCCCGTGGGGCCCGTGCACCGCGGCCGACGAGCTGGACGAGCTGGCCGCCGCGTTGGTCCGCTCGGCAGCACCCGCTGTCGTTCCGGAGCCGGGTGACGAGATCGCCGTTCCCCTTGCAGAAGTCGTCGGGACCCGATCCGGGGACAAGGCAGGGATGTCCAACCTGGGGGTCTACGCGTTCTCGGACGAAGGCTGGACGTGGCTCCGTCACTGGTTGACGGTGGAGAGAATCCAGCAGCTCCTTCCCGAGACCCGGTACCTCAAGGTGGAGCGGGTCGAGTTCGCCAACCTGCGCGCGCTCAACTTCCTGATCCACGACTTCCTGGACGCCGGCGTGTCCTCGTGCTTGCGGATCGACGCGCAGGGAAAGGCCGTGGGCGAGTATCTGCGCAGCAAGGTGGTACCCGTCCCGGTCGCGCTCGTCGGGGGAGGGGCTCTCGATGTCTGACGACGTGATCGTGTACACCGCCGCGGGCGGTGTCGCCGAGATAACCATCAACCGTCCGGAAAAGCGCAATGCGCTGAACGCCGAGGCGCGTTCAGGACTCTTCGCCGCCTTCCGTCGGGCGGAGGAGGACGAGCGGTGTCGCGTCATCATCCTCACCGGCGCCGGGGACAAGGCGTTCTGTGCGGGCATGGACCTCAAGGAGATGTCCGAGCTGGGGCTGCGGACCCTTCCCCCGGACTTCTTCCCCGTCCCGGGCAAGAACATTGAGCTCTCCAAGCCCACCATCGCCGCGGTGAACGGCATCGCGACCGCCGGCGGGTTCTGGCTCGCCCAGCAGTGCGACCTGTGTGTCGCCGCCGAGCACGCGACCTTCGGCATCGCCGAGGCGAAGTGGGGTCGTGGCGCCCCGTGGTCGGTGCCGCTCGCGGCGATGCTGCCGCGCAGGGTGATGCTCGAGATGCTGCTGACCGGGGAACCGTTGACCGCCCAGCGCATGTACGCGCTGGGGTTCGTCAACGACGTCGCGCCCGCACGGAACGTCCTGGAGCGGGCCCGGGAGATCGCCACGCGCATCGCCGCCAATGCCCCCCTCACGGTCGCCGGGCACAGGCGCATCGCCTACCTGACCGACGAGCTGACAGTCCGGCAGGCGGAGGAACGTGCGGACGAGATCTTCGAACCCATCTACGCAAGTGCCGACGCACAAGAAGGCCCCCGAGCATTCAGCGAGGGACGTCGGCCCACTTGGTCTGGCGTCTAGAGGAGCAGGAACGATGAAGATCATCCAGAGACGAGCCTCGAACCCCGAGCGACGCGCGCACATGGAGGAGATCCGCGAAGGACTCGCCCCGCTGCTCAAGAGGTTCCCCGACAGCTACTGGCGTGACCACGACGAACGCCACGTCTTCCCCCACGAGTTCGTGGCGGCGATGACGGAGAGCGGCTGGGCGAACGTGACGATCCCGGAGGAGTACGGGGGCGGTGGCCAGGGCATCGCCGTCGCGGCCGTCGTCATGGAGGCGGTGGGCGCCTCCGGTGCCGCCATGAACGGCTGTACCGCCATTCACGGCAACATCTTCGGCTTCGAACCCATCATCCGGTACGGTTCGCCCGAGCTGAAGGAGAAGTACCTGCGACAGGCCGCGGCCGGATCCCTGCAGATGGCCTTCGGCGTCACCGAGCCGGACGCCGGGACGGACACGACGCGCATCTCCACGCGCGCGGTCAAGGTCGACGGCGGGTACGAGGTGCGCGGCCAGAAGGTGTGGATGTCGAAGGCGACGGACAGCCAGAAGGTGCTGCTCCTAGCTCGCACCACTCCTCGGGAGGAGTGCGAGAAGCCGTCGCTCGGCATGTCGCTGTTCGTCGCTGACCTGGACAGCCCGAACGTCACGCGGTCCGCGATCCCGAAGGCCGGTCGCAACGCCGTCGCCTCCTGCGAGGTCACCTTCGACGGCCTCTTCGTCGATGAGGCGGACCTCGTGGGCGTCGAGGGCCACGGATTCTACCACCTACTGACCGGCCTCAACGCGGAACGGGTGCTCCTGGCCGCCGGTGCGCTCGGTATCGGGTTCCGGGCGCTCGAACGGGCGCGGACGTATGCGCTCGAACGGGTCGTCTTCGAGCGCCCCATCGGCATGAACCAGGGCGTGGCGTTTCCCCTCGCTGACTCCTACGCGCGGCTCGCCGCGGCGGCAGCCATCACCGACCTCGCGGCCGACCTGTACGACGCCGGCGAGGACTGCGGCGTCGAGGCGGCGATGGCCAAGTATCTGGCCGCGGACGCGGGGTATCAGTCCGCGGACCGGGCGGTGCAGACCCATGGCGGCTTCGGGTACGCGAAGGAGTACGACGTCGAGCGCTACTGGCGAGAGGCCCGCGTTCACCGGCTTGCGCCGCTGTCCCAGGAGTTCGCCCTGAACCACATGGCTACCCGGGCCCTCGGCCTGCCCCGCTCGTTCTGACTGAAAGGATCGACCGTGCCCGCCACTGAACCGATGACCGCCGGCTGGCCGAAGCACCAGATGCCGCCCGCGGGGGCCAGGAACGTCGTGGTCGTGTTGCTCGACGACGTGGGGTTCGCGCACCTCGGCTGCTACGGGTCCGACATCAGTACGCCGAACATGGATGCGCTCGCCGCGCGCGGGGTGAAGTACCGCAACTTCCACACCACCGCGCTCTGCTCCCCGACGCGCGCGTCGCTGCTCACCGGCCGCAGCCCGCACTCGGTCGGCGTCGGGATGGTCGCGGGTTACGCGAACGGGTACCCGGGCTACGTCGGCGAGATCTCGCGCTCGGCGGGTACCGTCGCGGAGATCCTGCGAGGTGTCGGGTACTCGACCATCGCGGCCGGCAAGTGGCACCTCACCCCGCTGTCGGACATCTCCCCCTCGGGCCCGTACACCCAGTGGCCGCTCGGACGTGGGTTCGACCAGTACTACGGCTTCCTCGGCGCCTCGACGGACCAGTACACGCCCGATCTGGTCCGCGGGAGCTCGTTCGTCGAGCCTCCGGCGCGCGAGGGCTACCACCTGACCGAGGACCTGATCGACAACGTCATCCAGATGATCAGTAGCTGTCGTGCCTCGGATCCTCAGCGGCCGGTGTTCACCTACCTCGCGTTGGGGGCGGCGCACTCGCCACTCCAAGCGCCGGCGGAGTACATCGAGAGGTACCGCGGCCAGTTCGACGACGGCTGGGACGCCGCCCGGGAGAGGGTGTACCGCCGACAGCTCGAGTTGGGCGTGATTCCGGAGGGCACCGAGCTGGCGCCACGCAATCCCGACGTCCGACCCTGGGACGAGATCCCGGCCGACGAGAAACGTCTCTACGCCCGGATGCAGGAGGTGTTCGCGGGGTTCCTGGAGCACACGGACGACCAGCTCGGGAGGCTCTTCGACTACATCGAGGCGGCGGGGATGAGTGAGGACACGGTCGTCTTCCTCATGTCGGACAACGGCGCGAGCGCTGAAGGCGGCGCCAGTGGCAGGAGCGAGATGCTCTGGGTGGAGGACGTCGCGTTCGACCCGCTGGTGCTCCTGCCCCACATCGACGAGTTGGGCGGCCCGGCCCATCACACCCACTACCCGACCGGGTGGGCGATGGTCGGCAACACTCCGCTGAAGCTCTACAAGCGTCACACCTATGGTGGCGGGATCCGTGGTCCCCTGATCGTGGCCGGAGCGATCCCTGAAGGTGCTGGAGGGTGGCGATCGCAGTACCACCACGTCAGCGACATCCTGCCCACCATCCTCGAACTGTGCGGCGTCAAGGCACCCGACAGCATCGCCGGCGTCGCGCAGATCCCCATCGAGGGCACCAGCCTCGCGTACAGCTTGGGGGACCCGTCGGCGGCGGACCAGAAGCCGTACCAGCATTACGAGATGCACGGGAACCGCGCGATCTGGCGCGACGGGATGAAGGCGGTCGCCATGCACCGGCCGGGCACTCCCTTCGATCAGGACCGCTGGGAGCTCTACGACACTCGCACGGACTTCTCCGAGGTCCACAACCTCACCGACGACGGCAACGACGACGCTCGAACCCAACTGGACGCACTCGTGAGCCGCTGGTGGGAGGTCGCCCGGGAGCATCAGGTGCTGCCGCTCGACGACAGGATCCAAGGCCGTCGACTCCAGGACCTGTATCGTCGACGCCTCGGCTACCCGCGACGTGTGCGGCTCTCGCGAGGCGCTCGGATCCCCGCGATGATGGCACCCGGGTCTCCGGGACTGCCCGCGCGCGTCGAGGCCGAGGTTCAGGACGTGGGGCCGTCGACGGAGGGTGTCGTTGTCGCCCTCGGTGGTCGCTTCGGTGGCTACACGCTCTTCGTGCAGGACGGTAGGCTCCGCTTCGAGTGCGGCTACTACCTGCAGCCGCGCTTCCAGGTGCAGAGCACGGACCTACTCCCGGAGCGCTGTCACTCGCTGGGCTTCGTCTGCGAGAAGGAGGACAACGGGCTCCGGTTGCACCTCACCGTCAACGGAGCGCCAGCGTCGTCGGGCCTGTCGTTCCGTCCGGTGCCCGTCGTGCACAACGGTGTCGAGCCCTTCGAGATCGGTCGGGACGGCCTCTCACCGGTCAGCCCGGACTATGCCAGCCCGTTCGAGTTCACTGGCACGATCCGCGCCGTCGACGTGGAGGTCGCCGATGACTGGCCCGACGACTTGGTCACGGATCTCGACCTCGAGGCCGTCCTCACCTTCGAGTGAGGTCCGGGCGGCGCCGCTACTGATAGGCGGCAACTCTTGACCCGAACGGCTATGACCGTATTCTGTATACAGGATACCGGAAGGACGCTCATGAACTCGATGCCGCACGACGGCGTGCGAGGGGAGAAGTTTCTTCGCCCTGTCGCACCAGCATCACTCGGCCAACTCGCAGCGGAGAACCTGATCTCCGCCATCGTGCGAGGAGAGCTCAAGCCCGGGGAGCACCTGTCTGAGGTGGCCCTGGGGGAGAAGCTCGGCGTGAGCCGGACGCCGCTGCGAGAAGCGCTCAACCAGCTCGTTGTCGACAGGCTCCTGGTTCGGGAACCGAACCGGGGCGTGCGCGTCACGGAGCTTGACGCGGACCAGGTGGACCAGTTCTACGACTGTCGCGTGCTGCTCGAGACCAGGGTGATCGCCCTGGCGGCCCCGGTGGTGCGTGACGAGGGCCTCACCGTCATGCGCCGGCTGCTGGACACGATGCGCGAAATCGAGCAGAACCCGCCGGCGGTGGACGCACGGTGGGACTGGCTCGATCTGGTCGAGAAGTTCCACGACGCGTACCGGGTCGACTGCCCGAACCAGGAGATGGTGGCTCTGGTGCGCGGGATGAACCACCGGGCGCTGCGGTACCGGGCCATCACGGTCGCCCGCCCGGGCCGGATGGTCTACTCGATCAACCAGCACCAGCGCATCCTCAGGGCGCTCGAGCAGCGCAACCCGCAGGAGGCGGAGTCCGAGCTTCGGACCCTCCTGGAGTCGTCGAAGGCGGTGCTCCGCCAACACCTCAGCCGGCAGGCCGACCACGCGGCCTCGGGCGAGGCAGCGTCGCTCGTAGCGAAGGGAGCGTCGGCATGACCGCGTCCCCCCTCCCGGTCGGTGGCCGGATCCGCGTCGACAACGTGTCCCACGCCTTCACCACGGCCGGAGGCGAGGCGCCGACCGTCGCCCTGGAGAATGTCAGCCTCGAGATCGGGGTGGGCGAGTTCGTTGCGCTGGTGGGTCCCAGCGGGTGCGGGAAGACGACCCTTCTCAACGCGATCGCCGGTCTGCTCAAGCCGCTGTCGGGTGAAGTGTCCATCAACGGCGACATCGTGCGGGCCCCCAGCCGGCACACGGGCTACATCTTCGCCCGCGACGCGCTGATGCCCTGGCGGACGGCCCGGGAGAACGCAGAGATCGGCCTCGAACTTCGGGGCGTGGGCCGCGCTCAGCGGCGTGAGCGGGCCACCGCGACGCTGGAGAGTGTAGGACTGGCCAAGTACGCGCACGCATACCCGCGTCAGCTTTCGCAGGGAATGCGCCAGCGCGTCGCGCTCGCTCGCACCCTGGCGACCGATCCGGACACGATGCTCCTCGACGAACCGTTCGCGGCTCTGGATGCCCAGACGCGGATCCGGGTGCAGGCGGAGTTCGCACGGGTGCTCGAAGGCTCCGGCAAGACGGTGGTGCTCGTCACCCACGACCTGGCCGAGGCGGTCCTGCTCGCCGACCGTGTCGTGGTACTGGCGCCGAGCCCCGGACGAATCGTTTGCGAGGTCACCGTCGACCTCCCTAGACCTCGGGACGTCGAGACCCTTCGCTTCGATCCTCGCTACCAGCAGCTCCACGAGGAGCTCTGGCTGGCCCTCAAGGAGGCCGGTCATGACCACGACTGAGGACCGTCCGATCGAGGCGACCATGTCCGTGGTCGACCGCCTCTCCGCGGACGAAGACCGCAAGCGCCGCGCCCGGAGAACCCGGACGATCGCGATATGGGTCACGCGCGTGCTCACGCTCGTGATCTCCCTTGGAGCGTGGGAGGCGGCTTCAAGAACGGAGCGCATCGATCCTCTGTTCTTCTCGAGCCCGAGCCAAGTGGTGAACTTCCTCGTCGCCTCGGTCCCGAGCGAGGTCTTCTGGGTCAACGTCGGGGTCACCCTCCGGGAGACCCTTCTCGGCCTGGTCATCGGCTCGCTCGGGGGCGTACTGGTCGGCCTGCTGTTCGCGGAGTTCTCGTTCCTCCGTGACACCTACACACCGTTCATGACGCTGTTCAACTCCCTGCCCCGAGTCGCGCTAGCGCCGATGTTCATCATCTGGTTCGGCATCGGAGAGACGTCCAAGGTCGTCCTTGCCGTGAGTCTCGTCTTCTTCATCGTCATGGTGAACGCGGAATCCGGAGCCCGCTCCGCCGACATCGAGCACCTCAGCGCCGTCCGGTCCATGGGGGCAACCCGTCTTCAGGTGTTCACCAAGGTGATGTGGCCGGCCGCCCTCCCGAGCATCCTCAGTTCGATGCGCTTGGCCGTGGTGTACGCCCTGCTGGGAGCGGTGGTGGGTGAGATGTTGGCAGCCCAACGAGGCATCGGCCAGCAGATCCAGTACAACGCGACCACCTTCAACACCGCCGGCGTGCTCGGACTGCTCCTCACTCTTGCCTCGATCGCGCTGATCCTCAACGCCATAGTCCTTCTCATCGAACGTCGCATGCTCGGCTGGCGCGTCTAGTACGCCTTCCCGACCGATTCCCTTTCAGGCCGCGCGACCCCCTTGGGGCGCGACCGGCTCACCCCCGCATGTTCAGCTCCAGGAAGGACCAATCATGACCGACATCCCTAGGCGCGGTCTGGGGCGCCTCCTCACCATCGGCCTCACGGCGGTCTGCCTCGCTCTCAGTGGCTGCGGTTCGGCCGGTGACTCCGGTGGAGGCTCTCGCGAGTCGCTCCGTGTCGGCAGCTTCTTCGGCAACATGGTCGACCTCCCGGCCATGGTCGCCGACAAGATGGGCTACTTCGCCGATGAGGGTCTCGACGTCACGTTCACTGACTTCGCCTCGGCACCCGACGGCATGGCTGCGGTGCTGGGCGGAAGCATTGACGTGGCACCCAACAACACGCTCACCCAGCTTGTCGCCGCGAAGAAGGCGACGGGGAGCAACAAACTGAGTCAGGTCTGGCCAATCCAGATGATTGGCAACTGGCAGTTGGTCGGGCGGGACATCGACGCGTCCCAGGACCTCAAGTCCAAGCTCGCTTCGCTCAAGGGCAGGACGATCGGCGTTCCGGCAATCGGCAGCAACGGGCAGGCGGCCGCCGAGATGATGCTCGAGTACGCAGGTCTGAACCCGGGCAAGGACGTCACCTTCCTCGCAGTGGGCCTAGGGCCGCAGGCGCTCTCGGCGTTCTCCAGCAAGCGGATCGACGCCGTCATGGGTACGCAGCCCATCACCTCCCTGTTCACCGACCAGGGCGCGCAGATCATCTACGACATCGGCTCCCAAACCGAGATCCCCGGCCTCTCGCCGTTCCACATGTCCAGCTACACGACGACCTTGAAGCGCGCCGACGAGAAGGCAAGCGCGCTCGAGAAGATGAGCCGCGCACTGGACAGGGCCCTCGAGTACATCCGGGACCCCAAGAACGAGGACAGCGTCGCCGACATCTGGAGCGCCAAGCTCTCGACGGTCTCCAAGGCGGGCCTCAAGCAGGTCGTCAAGGTCTACGGGCGGACGCTTACCGGACGGTTCGATTGCCAGGCGTTGGCCAACCAGGCCAACCTCGGCGTGAAGGTCGGCCAGCTCACGGCGGCGGACGTCCCCGACTGCCAGGCCATGGTGTGGCCCGGGGCAAAGTCGTACATCGCCAAGTAAGCCCGACCCACGCTCTGACACCGAGGTCCCGACCCCCTCGGGCCTCGGTGCCCCCTCTGGAGGAGCACCTTGAACCTGATCGACGTCAAATACCGCGACCTGCCGATGCTGCCGAGCGGGCTGAGGACTGCCTGGACCGCTGACACGCCGCTCGACGACCTGGGCACGGTCCGACGTATCACGAGCGAAACCGTCCGGGCGGCAGCGGCACAAGACGTCCAGTACGGCGAGCGGGTCTGCCTCTCGTTGCCGATGAACGAGCCGCACCCGCCGTACTTCGGACGCAAGCCGTTCGAGCATGTCATCTTCGACTTCAACGAACTGGTGCAGGACGACTACGTGAACGGCTTCTTCCTGCAGGCATCCTCGCAGTGGGACGGGCTGCGGCATCGCAAGGACCCCGATGTCGGCTTTTACGGTGGCGTCAGCGACGCCGAGGCCGGGCCGGGGGGCTCCCGGCTCGGGGTGGAGCACTGGGCGACCGAGGGCATTATCGGACGAGGGGTACTCGTCGACGTGGCCCACGGGCAGTCGCCGAGTTTCGGGACCGAGGCAAGAGCCATCGGGGTCGAGGATCTGAGGCGCACCATGCGGCGCCAAGACGTGCGACTCCAGCGCGGCGACATCCTGCTGGTGCGGACGGGGTACCTACAGGCGCTTGCTGACGCCGACGACGAGACGAGGGCGCGGATCCGCGATGACGGGTCGTTCACCGGTCTGGTCCCGGACGAGGAGATGGCCGAGTTCCTCTGGGACGAGGGTGTCGCCGCGGTCGCAGCCGACAACCCCGGGGTCGAGGTGTTTCCGCGTGACCCGAACCGCCCGACGCTCCACGCGCGGCTGCTGCCGTTGCTGGGTTTCGCGATGGGTGAGCTGTTCGCGCTCGACGAACTCGCTGCCGCCTGCGCTCGACGCGCGAAGTACAGCTTCATGTTCGTCTCGGTGCCGTTGCACATCAGGGGCGCTGTGGGTTCACCGTCGAATGCCGTCGCGATCCTCTGACATCGTCCAGTGGGAGGTACAGTGCCGAAGGTCTTGGTCGCCGGAGCAACGGGGCTCATCGGACGCCAGTGCATCGCCGACTTCCTCGCGCAGGGCTGGGATGTGGTCGGGATCTCACGACGCGTTCCCGACCTGTCACCGGACCCGTCGCTCAGCCTCTATTCCGTGGACCTCACCGATCGCGCGTCTGTGCAGACCGTCGCCGAGGAACTCGGCACGAGCGACAGGATCGTCTACGCCTCGGTGCTGGAACTCGACGGTCTCGTCGCCGGGTGGCGCGACCAACAGCAGATCCAGACCAACGGAACCATGTTCCGCAACCTTCTCTCGGCGATCCCCGCCGACAACAGGATCGAGCACATCGCCCTGCTGCAGGGGACCAAGGCGTACGGCGCCCACCGACACGACATCCCGATTCCGGCGCGAGAGCGAGCACCTCGAGACGATCACGAGAACTTCTACTTTCTCCAGGAGGACATGGTCCGGGACTATGCGGACCGGACGGGTGTCGCGTGGTCGGTGCTTCGTCCGCAGTGTGTTTGGGGCGAGGGGTCAGGCGTGTCCCTGAGCATCGTCCCCATCCTCGGCGCCTATGCGGCTCTGTGCAGGGAGCGGAAGGAGCCGTTCACCTTCCCCGGCGGGCCAAGCGTGATCTGGGAGGCGACGGACACGAGGATCCTCGCTCACGCCATCCGGTGGTCCGGAGACGCCCCCGCGGCCAGGAACGAGATCTTCAACGTGACCAACGGAGACGTGTTCGAGTGGCGGAGCCTCTGGCCCGTCATCGCAGACTCCTTCGGTGTCGAGGTCGGTGAAGACAACCCGAGGAGCATGGCCGAGTTCTTCGCCGAGAACGGCGACGTCTGGGCGCGACTCGCCGCCCGGCACGAGCTCCGCCAGCATGACCTGGCGGCCATCGTGGGCAAGTCATCGCAGTTCGCTGATTGGGCGTTCGCGTACGGGTGGGAAAAGGCTCGACACCGGATTCTGAGCACCACGAAGATTCGCGCCGCCGGCTTCGACGACTTCATCGACAGCGAGGACAGCTTCCGGTATTGGGCGTCCTCCTTGATCCGTGACCGCTGGGTGCCCGCCCCGAAGTACGAGTGATGAACGGAGTCACAGCATGGGCATGACGGAGCAAGGCCTGGAGGAGCGGGTCGAGCTGCTCTTGGCGCGGGAGAGCATCCGGTTGCTCAACTACGAGTACGCCGATGCCATCGACGCCGGCGACTTCGACCGGTTCTCCGCGCTCTTCGAACACGGCACCTGGCGCGGCCTCCACGGCAGCGATGCCATCCGCAAGTGGCTCGACGAGATCGTCATCGTGTATCCGGACGGCTCGCCTCGGACCCTCCACCTTGTGAGCAACCTCAGCGTCGACATCAGCGGTTCCGAGGCCAGGGGACGAGCGGTCATCACCGTCCTCCAGCACCATCCCGACCATGGCAACGTGGAGGTCATCACGGTCAACGACTACCAGGATCTCTACGTGAAGGACGCCGGCGGATGGCGGTTCGACGTCCGTCGAATATCTCGACGCCTCGACGTCGACACGTCCCGCCACATGCGCCAGCCACGGGACGAGTAGAAAGCACCTTGCGGATACGCACGGATAGCGCGGCTCCGCCGCTGCCCGATTCGTTCGATCGCCGGGGCGACTCCATGATCATGGGAAAGATGCGGCTGCCCCGGCAGCCAGATCTTTCCCATGATCGTGAGGTCGAGCGGGATGACGGCGGATTGCGCCGGCCGGCACGTCTCGGCGGCGACGCCCCGCGCCTGAATTATTGGCCCAGGGCTGTTGGCTTCGTGGCTTGCAACGATCAACGATCGGCGGCGCAGCGGAAGCCGAGGTTGCCGCTCGCAGACTCGGGCGAGTTGCTGGTCCTGGCGGCGACCCTGTACCGGTTGCAGTAGGAGTCATGGCACAAGTAGCTCCCGCCGCGCATGACCCGCGCCGAACCCGACGCCGGGCCGCGCGGGTTGTCCGTGCTCGTGGCGGGATGCTCGACCCCCCACCAGTCGGCGCACCACTCCCACACGTTGCCGGCAACGTTGTGCAGGCCGTACCCGTTGGGCGGGAAGCTGTGCGCCGGCGCCGTACCGCGCCAACCGTCTTCGGCGGTGTTCCTCGCCGGGAACCGCCCCTGCCAGATATTGCACCGGTGCTCTCCTCCGGGGTGCAGTTCGTCCCCCCATGCGTACCGCGCCCCGTCAAGCCCGCCGCGTGCGGCGTACTCCCACTCGGCCTCGGTGGGCAGGCGTAGGCCCGCCCACGCGCAGAAGGCCAGCGCGTCGTCGTGGTCCACGTGGACGACCGGGTGGTCCCAACGCTCGTCCAGAGAGCTGCCCGGCCCTTCCGGCACCCGCCACGACGCCCCGTCCACCCGGCACCACCAGGGCGCCGCCGCGGGTCGCTGGGCACCGCGGCGCAGCGCCGCGGGAAGGAAAGCCGCGAAGACGAACGACCAGCCGAACCGCTCGGCCCCGGTGCGGTGACCCGTGGCGTCGACGAAGGCCGCGAACTGCCGGTTCGTGACCGTGGTGCGCGCGATCGCGAACGGTCGCAGCAGCACCTCACGAACCGGCCCCTCCCCGTCTCCCACGTTCGCGTCAGGGTCCTGCGAACCCATCCGGAACGTGCCACCCGGCAGTTCGACCAGATCGACCGCGGCGGCGTCCGAGACCCCGGCCCCGACAGTCCCGGCTCCGCCCGCCTTGGGTCCGGGGCCGTGCGAACCACCATCAAGGACCAACGGGACCGCCCTCCCGGCGGACGCCCGCTCCGGCCCGCAGCACGCGCTACTCACCAACTGCTCCCGATTCCCGAATCACGTCTTGCCCTGCCGACCTGCCGGTTCGGCCACCGGCTGTCACGCGGACGTCGAACGGCAAACCGCTCGACTCGTCCCGGCAGATCTCCTTGAGCCGACTGTAGAGCGCGGCCATCACGTCCGGGCGTTCGGACCGGAGGTCGATGACGGATCCGCGCAACCGGTGTCACATCACCGGCTGCGGAGTGTTCGATCTGCGAGGTGGGCGTGAGCGCAGCGGTGCGGCGGGCTGTGTCAGATGTCGATGCCCTGCTCGATCTGACGTAGGTGGTGGCGGGCGAGGGCGAGGTTGGCCCGGGCCTTGGTAAGGACGAGGTAGAGGAAGAGGCCGCGGCCGGAACGTCCGGTGAGCGGTCTGATGAGGTGGTACTGATCACTGAGCGTGACCAGGATGTCATCGATCGTCTCGTTCAGCCCGAGCATTTCCATCGTGCGCAGCTTGGCGCGGATCACGTCGGAGTTGCCGGCGGCGGCGATGGTCAGGTCGAGGTCCTTGGCCCCGCCGGCGATGCCCAGGGCCATTCCGCTGTTGTAGTCGACGAGGGCGGCGCCGAGCGCGCCGTCGATCTGCATCGCGTCCTTCAACGCGACGTCCATGTCCGGCATTTGCGATGTCCTCCAGTTCTCACAGGTGCTGCGATGTGACGACGGCCTTGTGCCCGGATGCGACGGCGCCGACCGAAGCCGGCGAGCCGCCCCGCGGCGGTCGTGTCAGGGATGGTGCGGTCGTATCCGGTGTCGCTCGGGTTCGGTTGGTGCGACGGTGCGTTGCGGAGCGAAGCGTTGCGTATACCGCGGGACAGGAGTCGCACACGATGTCCGACATGGTGTGCCGGATGCATAAGACGCTGTTACTGTTCGTAAGCGTCGACTTGACGACTTCTTCAAGTGGACAAGTTGTCAAGTGGCTGCTGCGTCGACCCGCGAAAGCCGCGCTCGACGGCCGGTTCCTGCTAGCCTGCGAGCCAGGACCGGGGCGGAGATGGTGGCAACATGTCGGTACCGCTGTATCAGGCGAAGGCGGAGATGTTTCGCACGCTCGGCCATCCGGCACGCATCCGGGTCCTGGAACTGTTGCAGCACGGGCCGCGACCGGTCCGCGATCTCCTGGCCGAGATCGAGATCGAGGCGTCCAACCTCTCACAGCAACTGGCGGTCCTGCGCCGCGCCGGGATCGTCACGTCCTACCGCGACGGCCCGCTGGTGATGTACTCGCTGAGCACCCCCGACATCGCGGACCTGCTCGCCGTCGGCCGCAGGATCCTGGGACAGATGCTTACCGACCGTGACGAACTCCTCGTCGAGCTCCGGGCCCGCAACGAGTAACGTCGACCCCCGGGCGACCGCCGACGCGCTCGCCGCAGCCGGTCGTACGCTGCGCCGGGTCCGGGCACTCGATCAGGACGGAGTACGGGTCCGGGGCATCGTCGTCGCGCTGGTCAGCGTGCGGCGCCCCGGCCGGCGTGCCCGCTGGGGCGGGTCGACGGCGGGCCGCCCGGGCACATCGTGCTGTTCAGCGGTGCCCGGTCCGGAACAGGGGACGGACGGCCCTACGGTGACGGTTCCTTCGGCACGCGCGCGATCGCCCGGGTGAGCAGATCATCGGATTCGATGGACGTACGCCACAAGCATCGGACCTGCTGAAGAAGGAGAGACCGTCATGAGAGCAGCCGTCGTCACCGGTTTCGACCGGCCGTTGCAGATCGAGGCGCTCCCGATCCCGACGCCCGCGCCGGACCAGCTTCTCGTCCGGATCAAGGCGTCCGGGCTGTGCCACACCGACATCCACGCCGCGCGAGGCGACTGGCCGGTGAAGCCCACACCACCGTTCATCCCCGGCCACGAGGGCGTCGGCGTGGTGGAGGCGGTCGGCGACGGCGTCACCGCCGACTGGTTGGGCAAGCGGGTGGCGATTCCCTGGCTGGCGGCGGCGTGCGGGCGTTGCCGGTACTGCCTGACAGGCTGGGAGACGCTGTGCGAGCGGCAGCTCAACAGCGGATACTCGGTCAACGGCGCGTACGCCGAGTATGCGGCCGCCTACGAGCGCGGCGTGGTCGAGGTGCCGGACGGGGTGTCCTCACTGGACGCCGCGCCGCTGACGTGCGCCGGTGTCACGACGTACAAGGCGATCAAGGTCGCGCGCCTGCGTCCCGCCGAGCGGGTCGCCGTGTTCGGCGTCGGCGGGCTCGGACACCTCGCGGTGCAATACGCGCGGATCGTCGGCGGTCTCGTCACCGCCGTCGACGTCGAGCCGGCCAAGCTGGAACTGGCCCGGCAACTCGGCGCGGACCACCTGGTCAACGCGCGCACCGCAGACCCTGTCGCCGAGATCCAGGCGGTCGGCGGCGCGGACGTCGCCATCGTGCTGGCCGCCACCGAGAAGCCGTTCGAGCAGGCGCTGCGGTCGCTGGCCCGCGGTGGCCGCCTCGTCTGCGTGGGCCTGCCCGCCGGCGGCAGCAGCATCCCGGTTCCCATCTTCGACACCGTGCTCGGCGGCAAGTCGGTCATCGGTTCGATCGTCGGCACCCGGCAGGACCTCGCCGAGGTGTTCGCGTTGCACGCGGCCGGCCGGACCCGGGTGATCTCGCAGACCCGCAAGCTCGACGAGGTCAACGCCTGCTTCGACGATGTCCTGGCCGGCCGGGTGCCGGCACGCCTGGTGTTCGAGTTCTGAGCGCCGACCTGTGCCGAGGTGGCCGCAACGCATCCGAGCCTTCCGGTCGGCACCGCCCGGCCGGAAGGCTCGGCGCTGCCCGGCCGGAAGGTTCGGCACCGCCGCGGACACCCGCCCCGCACGAGCCGGGTCGGCCGATCCGCGTTCCCGTCCTGCTTCGCGGACGTACATCCGGCGGCAAACGCCGCGTTGCTGCCGGTCTCCGGGAGCAGACGCCTACCGGGGTGAGCCGGCCGCGAGAGGCGGCAGCGCCGATGGCCGGACGGGGCTGTCAGTGACGAACAGCGGCCGGTACACGGCGTAGGTGAGTCCGGCGAAGGCGAGGGTGAGGGTGGCGAACCCGGCGGCGAAGCCGGCCGAGGCGTCCGGGTCGTGGCGGGCGATCATGGCAACAGCCATGCCGGTCACAGCGGCGCCGAGCAGTGTGTAGGCGCCGACAATGGCGTACATCGGCGGACGCGCCCACGCGGCGCCGCGCAGCAGCCCGACGCCCGTCGCCAGCGCCGCCGGCGCGACCAGGCCGAGGTCCATGAGCTTGACCAGCCAGAAGGCGGTCGGGCTGGACAGGTACTCGGCGCGGTGCGGGCTGTCGCGCAACGCGTCGGCGAGGGTGGGCAGGTGCTGCCCGGCCAACAGCAGCAACACGCCGACCAGCGTCGCCGCGGTGATCCGCCGCAGCCGCGGGCCCGGCTCCGGTAGCGCGGTGTGGTTGACGGCGCGCCAGGCGGTGACCGTGGCGATGCCGCCGAGCAGGAACGCGCTGTACAGCAGCGGGAAGAAGCGTTCGTTGTTTCCGGGTAGCCGCCCGTACTCCTCGCCGGCGATAAGCTGGGCGTAGGTGTAGGTGGCGAACACGGCGGGCGCGAGGGCAAGTGCCGGTGCGGCTCGGTGCCCGCGCAGCGCGAGCGCCCCGACAGCGAAGCAAGCGGGTGCCACCAG
This sequence comes from Dactylosporangium roseum, assembly GCF_025264685.1. Taxonomy (GTDB): domain Bacteria; phylum Actinomycetota; class Actinomycetes; order Mycobacteriales; family Micromonosporaceae; genus Dactylosporangium; species Dactylosporangium roseum. Next base: position 5,391,657 of record NZ_CP073721.1, on the reverse strand, counting down.
CAGCAGCGCCGCCGCGTCACCGCCGGTGATCTGGTTGAGCCCGGACGCCGACGTGCGGTAGTGGATGACTTCCGTGACGAACGGGCCGAGCACCGCGGCCGTGGCGATCACCAGGCCCAGCGCGATCAGCTCCAGCCCGAGCACCCGTGTGCTGCGCATGGGTCCCTCCCTGTTCCTGACAGCGGCGCCGCGACCGATCGTCCTACAGCCGACACTGCGCCGCCGGTGGCATCCCGTCGAGGGCCGATGTGCCCGCACCACATGGGACCGGCGACCCGACCCTGCGATGCGCACCCGCGCGTCCGGGCGGGCGGCGAACTGTCGGGATCGCCGTCGAGGCGGCTCGCAAAGCTCTACATCGGCTGGCACTCGACCTCGCCGGGCCATCTGTCCCGCCTGTGGCCCGATCCGCCGGCAGTGCGCAGCAGTGCGTCTCGGCCGGCTCTGCCCAACGTGCCCGCACCGGCGCCGGTCGAGCCGAAGCCGGCGTCACCGGCGCGCTTCCCGAGGTTCGGCGGCGGAAGGGCGAATCCGCTGCGGTAGTGGTCTGATCCCGGTCAACCGGCGCGGTACGGCACCGATAGGGGCAGGGCCGTGTCATCGGCGGCCCGGGCCTGGCCGAGACCCTCGAAGGGGAGCGTGAGGACCACTTCGAAGCCGCCCTCCTTGCGGTGTCCCGCCGACAGCGACCCACCGTAGACGCGGGCCCGCTCACGCATGCCGGACAGGCCATGGCCCCGGCCCGGCCGCGGTAGGTTCGTCCGGGCCGGTGGCCGGCGGCCGTTGTCCGTGATCCTCACGACGACGCCGTCGTCGCGGTAGATCAGGGCCACGGTGGCGCGGGCCGGTCCCGCGTGGGTGAGGATGTTGGTCAGCCCTTCCTGGATCACCCGGTAGACGCAGAGGTCGACCCCGGGCGCGAGCGGTCTGCGCTCGCCGGTGACGACCACTTCGACCGGTAGGCCCGCCGTGCGTACCCGGTCGACCAGCGCGTCGAGGCGGTCCAGCCCGGGCGCGGGGTCGTTGACCGCGCGGGCGTCCTGAGGCTCCGTACCCGCCGTGTCGTCGAAGTCGGCGGGGTCGACCCGGAGCAGGGTGAGCATGCGCCGCATCTCCGCCAACGCCTCGCGGCTGGTGTCGGCGACGGTGGCCAGCGCGGAGTTCGCGGTGCTCGGGTCCGAGGTCAGCACGTACTTGGCGAGGCCGGCCTGGATGGAGATCACCGACATGTGGTGGGCGATGATGTCGTGGAGCTCGCGAGCGATCCGCACCCGCTCCTCGACAACGGCCTGCCGTGCCCGTTCGCGTTGCTCGGCGTGCAGCCGGGAGGTCAGTGCGGCGAGCAGTGCGTTGCGTTCGGCCAGCCGCCGGTTGGTGACCCCCACCGCGACGGCGGTGGGCGGTATCAGCAGCGTCTGCGCCGCCGACAACAACAGCGGCAGGCCGGCCGCTATGCCGCTGTACAGCATCGCGGAGCCGTTCACCGCCCAGCAGACCAGCACCGTGTCGCTCGTGCGGCTCGCGGCCACGAAGAACAAGGCGAGCATCGGGCTCCACCAGTTCAGCGACGGTTGGTAGCCGGCGACGACGTACGCGACGAAGGTGGCGTTGGTCGCCAGCAGTACGAGCACAGGGAAGCGGCGGCGGGCGGCGAGCGGAAGGCTCACGAGGCAGGTCAGGATGTAGGCGGGCGCGTCGAATCGGGGCCACCCGGCGGGTGTGTACTGGTTACCCGCTATGCAGCTCGCGCCCGCGAGCGCCACCGCGATGAGTGCGTCGACGACGACCGCGTTGACCCGGGCGAACCACCTCGTTGATCCTGACCGCATCGGCGCAGCGTAGCGCGCTCGACGTTTCCGCACAGTCGCCGCGCATCGATGTACTTGCGCAATCGATGGATGGTGAAACGCTATGATGGTTGATCAAGGACGCGCTACGGTGAGCTGACCGGAGGCTGCTGATGACGAGAGTGTTGATCGTCGACGACCAGGCGCTCGTCCGGGCGGGACTCGCCGCGCTCATCAACGCCGCCCCGGACCTCGAGGTGGTCGGTCAGGCCTGCGACGGACTCGAGGCGGTCGCACTGGCCGCGTCCACCAGACCCGACGTCCTGCTGATGGATATCCGGATGCCGGTCCTGGACGGCGTCATGGCCACCGAGCGGATCCTGCACGAAGCGGGCGGCAATCCGTGCGCGATCCTCATTCTGACCACCTTCGACCTCGACGAGTACGTCTACGCGGCGCTGTGTGCCGGAGCGAGTGGCTTCCTGCTCAAGGAGAGCCCGCCGGAGCGGCTGCTCGCCGCCATCCACACCGTCGCCGCCGGCGAGATGCTGTTCGCGGCGTCCGTCACCCGGCGGTTGGTGGAGGCGTACGCGCAGCAATCAAAGGCACACGTCGACATTCCGGCCGATCTGAGCGCACTCACCGCACGGGAGGCGGAGGTCCTGCGGCTGGTGGCCAGAGGGATGACCAACGGTGAGATCGCCGAACACCTGACCGTGAGTGAGGCGACGGTGAAGACCCACCTCAACCGGAGCATGGCCAAGCTCAACCTCTCCAGCCGGGCCCAGGCGGTGGTCGTCGCCTACGAGACCGGGCTGGTGACCCCGCAGCGCAGCGCCCCGGCCGGCGGCCCGTCCCGGCCGTAGAGGGCCGGTGGGGCCGGTAGCCGCCCGGAGCTCCGAGCCGGTGGTGCGGCGCGGCACCCAACCGCCGTCCTCCGGCGGTTCGGTGGCAAGGTCAGTCGTCGCGAGGCGGACCAGGTGTGGCACGAGGGCATGGACCCGTTCGATGCTGCGGTGGTGCGTCGTTGCGGTTGCGCGTCCTCCGGAAAACCGTTCCCAACCGGTGGTCGCGCTCGCGTTCACCGGTGTCTACTATGGGCCAGCACATCAGGAAACGCCTATACCACAAGGGTTTGACGGCACTGGTCGGCATACTGCGACGGTTTTACCCGGCAGGTAATACCACGACGGGAGGTGTGTCAGTGGGGGTGGTGATCGTCCTTCGCCCGCCTGGTCGGGCCGCGCCGTCGTTGCCCACCGGGGAGCTGGTTCTCGGTCCGCCACCCGAGCCGCCGATCCCGTCCTGTCGCGGTTGGCTGCGGGTCCTGACCGTCCTTCCGATGGCTGCCGGTGCCGCCGCGACGGGCCTGATGCTTGGTGTGGGTGTCCAGTTGGCCGGGACACCGCCGGTCGAATGAGCCCGAGCCAGAGCGCGGCTCATGCGGCTCGACGGCGAGCATGCCATCGCCACCTACGCGACCGCCCCGACCGGAGGCGGAATCTGCTGAGCGGCACCGTCGACCTTGGCCGCTCACAAATGTCCACTACGGACGATGGAGGAACTGTGTACTACCAGCACCACGTCTTCTGGAGGTTGTCATGAGTCGATTGCGCGGCAGGGGATGGCGGTTCGCGCTGATTGGCGTGGTCGTCGTGGCGGTCGCGGCAGTGGGAATGGCCACGGCCACCGCCGAAGGGCCGGCGGCGGCGGGCGTGGCGCGAGCGCCGGCGGCGGCCGAAACACCGGTGTCCGCCGCCGTTGACACATACGTGGTACAGGAGCAGCCGACCGCGGCGTTCGGCACCGCCGCCAAGCTGGCCGCCTCGTCCTGGTCCACCCCGTGGCACTCACAGATATTCCTGCGGTTCGCCCTGCCCGCACCGCCGGCCGGTCAGCGGGTGGCGGGTGCGCGGCTCGACCTGACCTTCCAGAGGCTCACCCAGCAGCCCGCGGCGGTCGAGCTGCGGGCGGTGACGGACACCGCGTGGGCCGAGTCGATCACCTACGCCACCCGGCCGGCGATCGGCGCACTGCTCGCCACCGCGTCCGTACCGGCGCAGGGCACCACGAAGCTGAGCTTCGACGTCACCGCCACGGTCGCGGCCGCGACCGGTTCCCTCTCCTTCGCTCTCGCCAACCCGACCGCCGAGTCCGCGGCGGTGTTCCACTCGCGCGAGCAAGGCGCCGACGGGCCGCGGATCGCCGTCACCTACGCGCCGGTCGCGCCAGCCACCCGATGTGGCACCTCGTTCGCCCGTGAGGGGAGCGAGACCTGGACTCAGGGACTGGCCCGGGAGGAGGGGCTGTTCGGCAAGATGGGGGCGGTCCGGTTCTTCCACGGTGGCCTGCCGCCCGCCTGGCCCGGCCCGCTCGACACCGGTGATCGTACGCTCGTCGTGTCCTTCAAGGGCAACGCGCGCGACCACGCGGCCGGAGTGCACGATGCGTTCATGCGGCAGTGGTTCGCGTCGGCGCCACGTGACCGGGACATCTACTGGGTCTACTACCATGAGCCGGAGGACAACATCCGCGGCGGTGAGTTCACCGCCGCCGAGTACCGGTCCGCCTGGCAGCGGCTGGCCGGGCTCGCCGCCGCGGCCGGCAACCCGCGGTTGCACGCCACCCAGGTGCTGATGGAGTGGACGGTGAACCCGGACTCCGGGCGCAACTGGCGGGACTACTACCCTGGTGACGGAGTGCTCGACGTGCTCGCCTGGGACGTGTACAACTACGATCCCACCGCCGCGAAGGGCGTCTACCTCGCGCCGGCGACGTTGGTGGATCGCGCCGTGGCCGCCAACGCGGCGGTCGGGTTGCCGTTCGGCGTCGCCGAGATGGGCAGCCATGTCGCGGCCGGCGACGACGGCACCGGCCGCGCGGCGTGGGTCCGCGCGATGAATGCCTATCTGGAACAGCGCGGGTCGCTGTGGAATCTCTGGTTCGACCTCAACTGGTCAACCGGTGACTACCGCTTGCGCGATGCAGGCGGGGTCGCGGCGTGGCGCGACTTCTGCGCGTGACCCTCTGATGCGTCCGCGGGCCGCCGCGTGAGTCTACTATGGACTCCGCGGCGACCCGCGTGGTGCCGCACTCTCCCCGCTCACCGGCCGCCGGACCGTCCCGCGGGGCAGCGAGCATCCCGCCGCCGTGCTGCTGTGACCGGCCTACCTCGGCTTGCGGGAAGTGCTCGCTGCGCGTGGCGTCAGCGCCATTCGACGAAGACGGCGGTGTCGCCCAGGGTGGAGAATTCGCCGGTGCGTTCCACCTTCTTCGGCGTGGCGCCCGGCTTGGTTGCGGTGATCCAGTATTCGCGTTCGGTCCCGGACGCGCTGAGGAAGACGACCTGCCCGCCGTCGGGGGAGATCACCATGCCGATGTTGCTTCGGTTGGTGTCGGGGAGGATGGGTTGCCGCTCCTTGCCCTTCGGACCGTCGACGGTGACCACTGCCAGGTTGTCGTCGCTGCCGATCGAGCACAGCAGGGTGTTGTCGTCGATCCAGCCCACGGCCCCCGCACAGCCGTTGTCCGCGACCTTCGGGGTGGTCTCCGTGAGCGCCGCGGTGCCGGCCGGGACCGCGAAGACGTCGTCGTTGTTGTTGCCCGGTGTCCAGCCGCTGTAGCGCTTGCCGTCGGGTGAGACCACGACGTTGTACGCGGTCAGCGCGCGGACCGGGTCGCCGACCAGGAACAGCGGAAGGTCGGGCACCTTGCCGGCACCTCGGTCCGTGAGCTTGTGGTCCGCGCCCGTCGATCGGCTGCCGACCTTCCACGCGCCGTCGGCGCGGTAGATGAACCAGACGTCCGCTCCGTCCGAACTGAGGACCGCGCGCTGCTCCCTGGGTATGGATCCGAAGCCGGTGTCGGTCGCGGTGAGGTCGGTGAGCTTGCCGCCGCGATCGATGTAGCCGACGTGGCTGGCACCGCTGTTCTCGTTCCGGATGACCACGGCCATTTTTGTGAAGTCGCGGTCGAACAGTGATCGGACCAGCCGCACCGATGCCGCGTCGCCCTCACCGTCTCGGGTGCTCCTGCTCAGCGGGCCTCGGGGGTCGTGGGTGCACAGTGCGAGCAGACCCGAGCGGACCTCCGATCCGGCGTCGGCCTGCTCCTCGGTGGCGACGACATCGGCCGGGACCGGGAACTCGGCTTTCGCCTCGTGCTTCCAGGTCTTCGGGTCCCAGCCGTCCACCTCTACCAGCCAGCCGCCGTTCGCGCCGGTCGAGCAGACGGCTGTGACCAGCAGATTCCGGTCCCGGAACTCGGCACCCGGGCCGTTGGCGGCCGTTGATCCGCTGCCCGGGCCGTCGTCCGACGAGCCGCAGGCCGTCAGGGCGCTCATCAGCAGCGACGTGCTCAGGACCGCGAGGATCCGCTGGTAAGTCGGCATATGCCACCCATCCTCTGTTATAGATAGTTATGACGGTTGATTTAGTGAGAAGACCGACATTCTGTCCATGACGGCCAACATCGCGGGGAACCGCGAGCCGGGCGCGGTCACCGAGGAACACCTTCGATCGGCCGGGGATTGCCTGACGTCGTCGTGCGGAACGGCACCGCTCCACGGCGGCACCCTGAATCCCGGTCCTCGGCCGGAGCGGGGGTTCACGGTGGCGCTAGTCTTGCCAGCGCGGGGGGCCTGCGGAACTGTGCCACAGGGGAGGCGATGGGACGCGACATCGAAACGATCCGGGTGCTGGTCGTCGACGACCAGGTGCTGATCCGGGCGGGTCTGGCTGCCTTGCTGTGCGCCGCGCCCGGCTACGAGGTCGTGGGTCAGGCGGCGGACGGTGACGAGGCCGTCCACCTGGTGAGCGCCCACCGGCCCGATGTGGTGCTGATGGACATCCGCATGCCGGGCACCGGCGGCATCGATGCGACCCGGCGCATCCTTGCCGAGGCCAAGAGCTGGGACAGTCCGCCGCGCATCCTTGTCCTGACCACCTTCGACCTCGACGAGTACGTGTACGACGCCTTGCAAGCCGGTGCGCACGGCTTCCTGTTCAAGGACACGCCGCCGGAGCGGCTGCTGGCCGCCATCGCCACGGTAGCGGCCGGTGACATGCTCTTCGCCCCGACCGTCACCCGGCGGCTCATCGAGGCATACGCGCAGCGTGGTGGTCCGACACCGCCCGAACGGCCGGTCGACCTCGACGGGCTCACCGCCCGGGAACTGGAGGTCCTGCGCCAGGTCGGCACCGGTGCCGCCAACGCCGAGATCGCCGCCTCCCTCGTCATCACCGAGGCAACCGTCAAGACCCATCTCAATCGGGCGATGGCAAAACTCAATCTCACCAGCCGCGCGCAAGCCGTCGTGCTCGCCTACGAGACCGGACTCGTCGTCCCCGGGTCCGGGCCACCACGGTGGTCGTAGACGGGACGCCGACGAGTGCTCGACGTCCCCGGTCACCGAGCGCCGGAGGGTGCGCCTCGTCCGGACCGCGCCCGACCTCTGTTCGCGCGTTCCGGCTCGCACCACGGTGCTCACGAAGACGGCGCCGAAGGCCGGGGACAACGGCTGCGCCGGAACCGTTGGTGGCACGCCGCCCTGCCCGTCGGCATCGGCGACAGCCTCGCGCCCGATCACTTGGGGCCGGACGACGTCGACGGTGACGCGGACGTGGCCGGGAAGCGCTGCGTGCAGACCGGCTTCGCGTTGGCGACCCGGTCGACCGACAAGGCGGCGACGAGCACGAAACAATAGTCGACCGTCGGATTGATGCCGTTGATGCGGATGGAGGTCGTGCCCCGGGCCGCGTTGGCAACGGTCGAAGGTGTGCCACCCGTGGGCGTGCCGACGATGAAGAAGGCCGCTTCGCCGGCGGTGGGATCGCGCCAGGTCAGGGTCACCGCGACCCGTTCATCCGACAAGGCGACGTCCTGCGGGGTGGCATCGAGCGCCGGTGACGCCTGGGGGGTCGGCTTGGCCCCGGGGCCCCGGACCGCGGCGCGGATCATCGGCGCGACGACGAAGGCCGCGACCCCGACCACCGCGAAGAGAACGACGGCGACTCCGACCGTCCGCAGGCTCCGCCGGGAGCGACGCGGGCGGTAGGGGCGGAAGGACTCGTACGCGTCGTCCGACGGGTCGCCGTCCGGTGGCGCACCGGGCGACCCCTCCTCGCGTGACCACCAGCCGTCGTCCAGGTCGAGCACGGGCACGTCGAGCGGCGGTGCGAGGACGGGCGGGTCTACCGGCGGCGCGAGCATGGGTGGGTCTACCGGTGCTGCGAGCATGGGTTGGTCTACCGGTGGTGCGAGGAGCGGTGGGTCTACCGGCGGTGCGAGGACGGGTGGTGCCGGCTCGGCGGCTTGGCCCGGTTCCGGCACGCCGTCCGGCCACGGCTCGCTGGCGTCCCGGAGCGCGGCGGCGAAGTCGGCGGCACTCGCGTAGCGGTCCTCGGGGGCTCGTGCCATGGCCCGGCGAAGCGACGCCTGGAGCCAGAGCGGCACGTCCGGCACCGGCACCGGCGGCGGCGCGGCGTCGTGCAGCACCCGTTCGCGGTAGTCGAACGGATCGGGTGAGGCGTCGCCGTCGACCGCGAAGGGCGGGTGGCCGGCGAGCAGCGTCCACAGCGTGGAAGCGAGGCTGTAGACGTCGGAGCGCGCATCCTGCGGCTGGCGCAGGAGCGACTCCGGCGACGCGTTGGGCGGGGTCAGCCGGTCGAGGGCCACCGTCCCGGCCAACTCGGCAGGGCTCTCGGCGATGTCGAAGTCGGTCAGCGCCGCACCGTCGGTGCCGCACAGGATGTTGGCCGGCGTGACGTCGCGATGGATGAGGTTCATGTTGTGGACGGCCTGCAGCGCCTCGGCCACGGCGATGCCGACGCGCACCGCTTCGGCGACCTCGACCGGCCCCGAGCGGTTCAGCGCGTCGGCATAGGACCCGTCGGGGTAATACACCATCGCCAGGTAGGGACGGCCGTCGACGGCCCGCCCCACGTCGAGCACCCGCACGATGTGCGGGTGCCGGGGCAGACGCCGTAGGCGGGACAGGTCCGCATCGACGCGGGCATCGGTCCGCAACACCTTCAGCGCGACGGCGGTGCCGTCGGCCTCGCGGACGGCGTGGTAGACCGTTGCTTCCGGGCCGCGCCGGATGCGGCCGACGACGCGATACCCCTCGACGATGCGATCGTACAATCTCGTGGTCGTCATCAGCCTGCCTGCCTCATCGGGTGAACATCCAACACGGTGTCGAGCACGGCGGCCATCCCGGCCATCGCTTCGCCCGGCAGTCGCATGCCGATCTGGTGGTCGGGGTCGACCTGCGCCGCGCAGCCGTCCGGGAAGTGCCGTACGACCTCGACGAACGGGGCGACCAGCCAGGGCACGTCGCCGAGGCTCACCTGCAACCGGACCGGCGAGCTGAACAGCACCACCGCCGGGTCTGCGGCCGAGTCTCCGGTCCGCCACCACGCGAAGTCGGGCTTGGCCAGGTCATGGGTCGGCGAGCCCTTCGGCCGCAGCGGCACGACCACGTCGGCGGCGATCAGCGTGTTGAGGTACGACCGCGGGTGCCCGGCGGCCCCGCGCAGCGCCGTGTCGAGCGGGTAGGCGTCGACCGCCCGCGTCGCGAGTTGGGCGATCGCGTCCGGCAGGATGAGCACCTGCGAGCCGTGCGAGCCGTCGACGAGCAGCGACCAGGCCGGGTCCGGCCAGGTGTGCAGGAGGTCCAGGACCGGCCAGACGACGCCCGTCACGACGTGGTCGGCCAGGCTGGCGCGCATCAGCTCCACCGAGGAGAACGCGAACACGATCGGACCGTCGTCGGTCTCGGTCATCGGCCACCCCTCGTCGCTCGGCGAGGTCGGCAGGACCAGGCCGATGTCGAGCAGCGTGGCCAGGTAGGTTTCGTCGTCGTCCCGCCGTGCCGCGGTGTGCAGCACGGTCAGCAGGTGTTCGTCGGCTCCCCACTCGTTCATCGATACCGCCGTCAGGTCGTCGGAGCGGAGCGGATGTATCGCTGGACCGCGTCGTCGCCGTCGGCGTGCTCGGCGAACTGGAGCAGCCGCGCCTCGGTGTCGGCCTTGGCGGCAGCGAGTTCTCGTGCGTCGGGGCGGCGCCACCACGGCGTGAGCCGCACTTCGACCGGACGGGCCTCGCGGGCGACGAGCACCGCCCGGCCGAACCTCATGGTGCGGATCTCGTCCGCGGTCAGGATCCGCCGGCCGAGGCTCTCGCCGCTGGGCGTGTAGATGTCGCCCAGCAGCTTCGAGACCTCTTCGAGGTCCTCGACGGTGCCGCCGCCACCGGCGACGATCCGGATCGCCGCGTGGTCCCACATCGCCGCCGCACCCTCCTTGCCCCACTTGTCCCGAGCCTGGCTGAGCGACCGCAGGTACACGTGCAAGCTGATCGACGACTTGCCCATCAGGCCCATGTATCGCGGCAGGCTGGCCATCGGCGAGATGAACCCGGCCTCGTTGAGCTCGAAGCTGGCCGGGGGCTCGAGCCGTCCACCGGGCATCCGCGCGGCGATGGCGCGCATCTTGCCGAACAGGTCCTCCACCAACATGGTGACCAGTGGCGTCACCGGATTGACCCCGCGCTCCTTGCCGAGCACGTACAGCGTGTTGCGGCCGGCGACGAACCGCCGCACGTCGAAGACCTCGTTCGGATCCGGCGAGCACTCCCGCTGGACCCCGGCGTCGAACAGGCAGCTCATCGACTGGACCACGGCGGCCCACCGCGCGCTGCGGGTCTCGGCGTCGGTCTGCATGCTCGCTTCCAGTTGCTTCGCCCAACCGGGCGCGCCGACCCGGGCCTCCTCGGCCCGGCGGAGCAGACGCAGGGGCTCCGGGTCGGCGGGCTCGGTCGCCCACGCGACGACATCCGCGATGCCCTTGCCGTGCAGCGCGGCCGCGTGCAGGTAGCAGCGCAGGATGACGATCGCCGACGTCACGACCGAGTAGCTGCCCTCGTCGCCGAGCGTGAAGCCGGCCTGTTTGACGAAGACCTTCGCGCGGTCGTCGGCCGTGTCGGGTGACTCGCAACCGCGGACCGGCGACCAGCGCATCCGCTGGTACCACTTGGTCATGTTGTTCGGATCGAAGACGTACACCTCACCCAGGGCCGCACGGTGCTCGTAGGTGGTGGTGAAGGCCTCGACGCCGGTCGTGACCACGACGCAGGCACCGGGTGCGTCGAGCGTGAACGGCGTGCAGAAGTGCGCGTCCTTGCCCTGCCGGGGCGGGGCGACGATGAGCACGGTGTCTTCGACCGACGCGTAGAGCTTCTCCCGCGACCGGTAGTCCCGGCCCAGGAAGAACCCGACGTCCAACGGCCGGACGGGCCCTCGCCGGGCGACCGCGGGCCGGGCCGAGAGGCCCCGCCGGACGGTGGCCTTGGCGCCGATCAGCCGCCGGATCTCCCAACCGGACGCGAAGCCGAGCCGCATCAGCCGCAGCCCGCGCCGGCGCCGCCAGTTCAGCGAGAGTTTGACCAGCCAGAACGCGACGGCGCCGAGCAGCGCGACGAGCGTCAGAAAGATGAGGTACACCAACCAGGCCGGACCGATGAGCACACCGGCCGCTGTCGCCCACGCCCGTGCGGGGTCACCGGGTGTGTCCTTCCAGGCCAGGATGATGGGGACGAGGTCGTGCCGGAGCGACGACCGTGGCCAGCCGTGCCCGGTCAGGACGGCCGAGAGCTGGCCGGCGAGCCAGAACGCGGCGCCGACCGCGCCGGTACAACCACCGAGCCCGAACAGGGCAACGATGAGCTGACCCCCGAGTTTGTCGTCGTCAGGCTTCGAAGCCACCGGTACCTCCAGGGTGGAACGTCACGATTGGTGCATGGCCCAGCGGAAGTCGGTGTTGCCCAGTCGCTTCTCGATGTCGGTCGGTTCGAGGTGGACCGGGATGCCGGCCCGGCTACCGACCTTGATCAGGAAGTTGCCCCGGCCGACGATGTCGTTGTCATGCGCATCCCACGACGGTGGGGCCGACCACGACAACACCTCGGCGCGTTCGGCCTCGGACAGCGGTCGAACCTTCGCCACCGAGTCGAGCTCCTGGTCCGACGACGGTCCGATCATCAGCACAGCGGCTCGATCGGCGAAGCCGCGCGCCTTGGCCCGCTCCTCCAGCGTCGGCAGGGCCTCGAGGTCGGCCAGGGTGTGCGTGATGAACGCGACGCCGGTGCCCTTCTGCCGGTTGAGCCGGGTCAGCGCGTCGGCGCGGTCGACGAGGCCGTGCCCGACCCGCAGCGCGCGCCACAGCTCGTCGAGCACGGCGAAGAAGGTGCGCGGCGGTGCCAGTCCCAGGTCGGCCATCCGGTGTGCCGCCTCCACCTTGCCGAAGCCGTACGACCAGGTGGTGAGCAACGCGGCCGCGGTGCGCAGCTCGTCACTCTCGTCGATGCTGGAGATGTCGACGCACACCGCCGGGGTGTCGAAATCGATCGGTACGGTCGTCTGGCCCTCGAAGGTGCTGCCGAGCGCGCCGTGCAGCAACGCCAACATCGTGCGCTGGAGATTGGCGGTGTCGTCCTGGTACCTCGGGATGTCCGAGTCGCGGTGCCACAGGGTCACCGCACGTACCTCCGGCGGCGCGTCGCGGATGACGCGGACCACGTCCGAGAGCACCGGTTGCTCGTCTCCTTCACGCTCCCCGAGGTATCGCAGGGCGGCGGCCATGACGGTGGCCTCGTCGGCGCCGACCGGTCCGCGCCGGGCCAGGGTCGCCAGCGCGAGCAGCATGTTGAGCCGCCGGTCGGCCACCACTGCCCGGATCTGCGCGGCGGCCTTCGCGTCGGCCCTGCTCAACACGTCGCGCCAGGGACCCGCGTCGAGTGGGTTGATCCGGTCCAGGCCCGGTCCGACGCGGATGACCTGCCCGCCGAGCGCGGCCACGAGCGCGGCGTAGTCCGGTTTCAGGTCGCCGAGGATGAGTGGGGTGACGCCGCGCGCGGTGAGACCCAGGACCATCCGTCGCACAGCCGTCGACTTGCCCATGCCGGGTTCGGACTCGATGAACACGCTCGGGTTGTTGATCAGCCGGGCACGGGTGTACCAGGAGATCGGGTCGAAGCACACGGTGGCACCCGTGTAGAGATGACGACCGATGGGCACGCCGACCATCGGCGTGGCGGAGCCCGTGCCGAAGGGCCACAGCCCGCAGACCTGGACCGTGGTGCCACGGTACTCGGTCGGTGCCTCGATCCAGGAGTGCCGCCCGCCGCCCGGACCGGCGTAACCGGTGCGGGTCGGTCGTCGCACGCGGGTGGGTTGCTGCGCCATGCGATGTCCTGTTCGCTCAGTATGGGATGCTGGCGTGGGCGTTGAGCAGCACGCCGGTGGGCAGTCCCGCGGCGAACGCGGCCGCCTGGCAGCCGTACATGGGCCGCAGGGACAGCCGCGCCTCACCGGCCCGCGACCGGATGATGCTGTTGGCTTCCTCGAGGTCGGCCTCGGTCTCGACGGTGGCGGTGACCAGCACGGTGAAGCGCACGATGCCGGCCCCGACGGCCTCCTCCTCGGCGGCCTGGTCGGCGGCCGCCACGTCGACGAGGTCGCGCGCGGTGGGCTGCGGCTTCTTCGACGCGGTGAACCGCGCGTCGCGCTTGTCGGTCTCGACCAGACGCGCGGCCTCCGCAGGTTTGAACGGCCGGTACATGATGGTGGTGCGCTTGCGCAGCAGCGTCGGATCGGGCTCGGAGAGCCGGCTGAACGTGTTGGAGAAGACCACGCCGCGGGGCGCCTCCGCCATGCCCCACGTCCGGCTGATGCCCGAGTCGTGCCGGTAGAAGTCCCACGCCTCTCGGGCGGCGACCGGCCCGACCTGGGACCATTCCAGGCTCGTCTCGGTGTCCCGCTCCAGATCCTGGTTGACGGCCGGGTCGTAGGCGCCCCGCACGACCCGCATCAGCGCGTCCGCGGTCAGCGGCACGATCGCCGAGCCGCCGGCGCCGGTCAGCCCGGCATGCAGGTAGGGCAGGCGGGCCGCGACCTCGCGACAGGTGTCCTCGTGCGACCACTTCCGACCCGCCGGCGGGGTGAACGTGAGTGACACCAACGTGTCCACCTTCGCCGATCCGGCCGGATACGTGCGTACGACCTCCTCCAGCACCCGCCGGGCCAGCGCCGGAGCGTCCGGCCGGGTGGTCGCCTCCACCTCGGCCGTCAGCGCCGTGCCCGGGTCGGGCGTCGTCTCGACCGAGACCTGCGCCTGCACCAGCATCGGCTCCCGGCACAGCGAGGACAGCCAGCCCGCCAGCCGCGCGACCCGGGCGTCGATGACCGGCTGGTCGACCAGGTCGGTGCCCTCGGGGGCGCAGCGCAGCGTCACCGTGTAGTGGCGGCTCTGCGGCACCACCACCACGGCGATCCGCCCGGCCCGGCCGGTCTCCACCTCGAACAGTTGCGACTGGGCGAGGATGCCGGGCAGCTTGTGCTTGTCGGTGACCGGCGAGGCGATGCCGGAGAAGTACATGTGCTGGCGGGCCGAGCGCCCGAGCCACCACGATATCCGCGCGGCGAGTGCCTGCAACCCGGTGCGCCCGTTGATCCGGATGGCCAGGGGCGTGAGCACCAGCGCGCCGACCACCGCGGCGATCACCGCCGCCATGAAGGACACGACCAGCAACGCCGCGGCGATGACGATGACGACGAACGCGGCGATCGTGCCGGCCGGGCCGAGCCCGAACAGGCCCGCCCGCGTGCCCAACCGCCAGTTGCCGTAGGTGCGCTGCCGGCGGGCCGGCTCGGTCATGGACGCTGCCATCAGTAGTCGGCCTCGTCGATCCCCGAGGCGGCGGTCGCGCCGATCTTCCGCACCGCGTTGGCGGGTGCCTTCGCGACCATGTAGACCGCGGCGAGGGCGGCGCCGATCGGAACGGCCGCCGCGGCGCCGCTCGCAGCACCACCGGCCGCAGCGCCGCCCGCCCCGGCCGTCGGCGCACCGCCGGTCGAGGCGGCGGTCGCGGTGGATGATGGCGCGGGTGACACGACCTTGGAAATACCGCCCCCGGGCCCGGTGACCTGGCCGCCTCCTCTCTTGGGGACCATGACGCCGTCCGGCCCGGGGACCATGCCGTCTTTGCGGTCCGAACCCGATGCCTTCTGGTCGGGCAGTTTGGTGCCGGACGGTGGCTTGCTGTCGCTGCCGCTCGGCCCGTCCTTGAGCGCCGCCGTGCCACGCGCCCGCAGCTTGTCGAAGAACGGCGCCGCACCGTTGGCGACCGACAGCGTCGACGAGGCCCTGCCCATGCCGCTGCCCTGGTCGTTCCAGCCGGACGTGGCTATCGTGATGACGGGCGAGATCAGCCGCATCAACGCCGGCAGCGCGACTATCGCCATGCACATCGCCACGACACCGGTGATGAAGGTCGTCAGGTCCTTGCCCTTCTGCATCATCCAGAACGCCCCGGCGTAGATCGTGCCGGCGACGGGTTTGTACAGCGCGAAGCTGATCAACCAGGTGACGTATCGCCGGCGGACCGCCTGACCGCCACTGGTCATTCCGATCGCGCCGGCGAGCGGGAGGAGCCCCACGAGAAAGATCAACGCCGCGTTCCGCGCGAAGAACAGCAGCATCTGCAGAAGACCGGCGGAGATCAACATGATCAGCAGGAATATGGCCATGAGCGACGTGATCCCCGTGGTCAGCATCCCGGGGAGGGCCATGAGCGCATCGTTGAATTTGCCGCTGGTTGCCGCGTTCAGAATCCACTCTGTGTAGAGGTCACCGGCCTCGGTCACCAGGAGCATCGCCCCTGCTCCGCCGGCGCTGAGGACCGCCAGCCAGGCGACGCCCTTGGCGAGCTCACCTGCCTCCTGCCCGTTGCGCTGCAGCGCGATACGTCCGCCCGCGATCATGAACGAGGTGACCATGATCGCGAGCGTGAGCCACTGGGTGTGGTTCATCAGTTGGTCGATCGTCGACTGGCCGGAGCGCAGCGTGTCTTTGGACGAGACGTTGACCCAGGACGTGACGGTCAGCTCCAGGACCTCGACCGCGGACTTGACCATCTCCGTCGAGAGCCAATTGAACACCTGCTCGAAAAGGTTGGATGCGATGCCGCTCGGATTCAGATCGGGGACCGAGGGGAGCAGGCAATTAAATAGATCGACGTCCGGTCTGCACATCTACTGGGCTCCCCACGGGATGAAGTCCGTCAGGTCGGTGACGGGACGCACCAGCGAGGTCCACGATCCGTCCGGTGGGGCAACCATGCGCCAGTCGCCGTCGCGCCACCACACCGTGGCAGTGGCAAGCTGGGACGAGTCGGTGCCGTTCGGCACTTGCAGCAGCAGGTCGATCACCGCCGTCTCGGGGCGGTAGGACCGGAAACGGAAGCCGGTGAGCTGGGCCGGCCGACCGGGATCCGTTGGCTCCTCCGGCAGTGCCCGCAACTTCGCGAGGAGTTGATCCCGATCCGCGCTGGGCACGAACTGCTCCGTGATGGTAGGCTCCCACACCCGCCGTCCGTTGTAGTATCCGGCCCGCGTCATCAACTGGGCCGCCGCGGTCAGCGCACCCGTCGGCGTGTGCGCGTAGCCGCTGGCGGTCGTCTCGGTGATCCGGCGTGGACCGTCGGTGGCGCTCACCGGCACCGCGACCTGCCCGAACAGTTGCCAGGACACATCGTCCGGCGGTGCGGTCGGTATGTCCGTCGGCAACGAGGACTCCTCCTCGTCCGGCGGCGACGCCGCGTCGACCGAGGGGGCGCCGGTCGCCGAAGCGCCCGAATCCCCTCCGGCCGACAAGGCCACACCGATCCCAGAAAGCACCACCACGACCATGAATGCCGCAGCGGCCACGAACCCGGGTCGGGTCCACGGCTGCCGCGGGCCCGCGTAGTCGGGCTGCTCCACGCCTCGCCACATGGTGTCGTTCCCCTTTCGCGACCGCGCGGGTCAGAGCATCGCGTTGACGATGTTGACCGCCCCGCCCACGAGGATGCAGCCGAACAGCACCCAACCGAGCTGCGCGACGTTGGCATCGTTGCCACCACGCCAGGAGATCGCCATCTTGGCGCCGGTGATGATGACACCGACGACGCAAGCGGCGGTGGCGATCCAGTAGACCCAGCCCATCAACTGCTGAATCTTGCCTTCGAACGGAACCTTTGCGTTCTTGTTGGGCGACGGTGCGGCCCACCCGAAGTCCGGGGTCGCGTCGGCGATGCTCTGGACCTGGTGGTGTATGGCATCGATCAGGTACATGGCTTCCTCACTTCGAGACGATGGCACGGCTGAGGGCATGGCGCAGGGCGGCGACGTCGGGCGGCACGCCGACGTCACGGGCGTCGTCGGCGGCCAGGAACTCCTCGACCCAGCCGACCCGCCAGGTCGCCGGCACCCAACCGGACACCAGTCGCAGCCGCTCGGCGGCGCGGCGCGGTGGGCGGCGGCTCGACGCGGCGACCGCCACGACCCCGAGCAACTCGGTCCGCGGTGGGACCAGCCGGCGCTTCCACTGCTCGACGGCCACCGTCGCCGCCCGGGTGCCGGTGGCACTGACCCGGCACACCAGCACCACACGTGCGCTGTCGTCCGGTGGCGGGGTCGGCCACGCGGCGTGTGCGTCGGCGCCGAGGTCGGTGAGCCGCGCGAGGGTTGTGGCGCCGGCGCCGCCGTGGCAGCCGATCCACCACAACGCCGGCCACTGGTCCGATGGGGTATGCCGCGGGCGGGACACCACCGGCAGGCCCGGTTGCGGGGTTCTTGCTGGCGATGAGTCAACCATGCCGGGGGCGTCCAATCGGATCTGGCGAATGCTGGTGGACTGTAGCACCATGCTGATGCCCGTATTTTGCAACAGAAGCAGCGATCCAGGAAGGGGTGACGATGGGTCGAAGCATGCTGTTCACGGCCGTACTGCTGGCTTTCTCGGCATTGACGGCCGGCTGTTCTGGGCAGCAGTCATCGCAAACTGAGCAACAGCCGGCAATCACACGCACGTCGCTCCAGATGTCCACTGTGGACCCACTGGTCGGTCCGGCGTCACCGCCGGCCCGGAAGGCCGCCGATTTCGCCGCCGCGTGGGTGCGCAAAGACCTCCCCGCCGACCGGTGGTGGGCCGCGATCGCGCCGCTGTGCGAGCCCGGTTTCGCCGAAGCGCTGCGCGGCACGGAGCCGGGCACCGTGCCGGCGTCCGTGGTGTTCGGTCGCCCGGTCGTGCTGAACCGACCGGCGCCGAAGCTGCTGGGCCTCTATCGGCTGACCACCGACACGGGCACGTTGTTCGTCACCGTGGCCGAGATCGACGGCCGATGGCTGGTCACCGACAACGAGTTCATTTGGGGTGAGTGGTGAACAAGCTTCCCGTCTACCTGACCGTGACCGCCATGGCACTGGTGGTCGGCTGTTGTTGCCTGTCGATGGTGCCCGGCCTGGCCATCGCCCGCGAGCGGTCGATGTCATGTCTCACTCCCGGCGGCTCCGGGGGATTCAGCAAAGCCGACCAGATGGCCAACGCGCGGACGATCGTCGAGGTCGGGGTGAAGTTGCGGGTGCCGCGGCGCGGCATCGTCGTCGCGATCGTGGCCGCGATGACGGAGTCCGATCTGGTGAACATGTCCGGCGGCCACCTCGACTCGGCCGGGCTCTTCCAGATGCGGCCGAGCATGGGCTGGGGCAGCTATGCCCAGGTGACCGATCCGGTCTACGCGAGCACGAAGTTCTACTCGGTGCTGTTGAAGGTGCCGAATTGGCAGAGCCTGCCGCTGGATGTGGCGGCCCAGAAGGTGGAGCGCAGCGGCCGCCCGGACCGGTACGGCCAGTTCGTGGCACGGGCGGAGGCGATGGTGGCCAAGATTCTCGGCAGCGTGTCGCCGTCCACGGGTGCCCAGCTCGACCAAGACCCGTGCGGTATCCCGCCGAAATGCGGCGACGTCGACCTGTCCCTCACCCTGCCGGCCGACACACCGCCGGCCGTCAGAACCGCCATCGGCTGGGCACTCAGGCAGTGCGGCACGTCGTACGTGTACGGTGGCGACTGCACCGACGCCCACTCGAGCAACCTGAGCAAGCACTGCGACTGCTCCTCGCTGATGCAGATGGCCTACCGTGCCGCTGGGTACAGCATTCCGCGCGTGACGTTCGACCAGATCAACCTGCCGATGCGTGTTCCCGGCCTCAGCCAGGTGCGGCCGGGAGACCTGCTGTTCAAGGCCGGCGCGTACGGCACGCCTTCCAATCCCGGGCACGTCGGCATGTACATCGGCAGCGGCCTGATCGTGGAGGCCCCGAAGACCGGCGAACTTGTCCAGATCAACACGCTTGCGAGATGGTCCCGCAGTGTCGTCGGCATTCGACGCGTTGTTCCGGCCAACCGCCTGGTCTGAACCCGTTCGGCACATCAGCGCCACCAGAGCGGGCGCGGGTCGATCCACCAGGTCAACCGCCGCCGCGGGCCGGCACCGCGGCGCAGCGCCCGCCGCAGTGCCCGCATCTGTTGGGCGACCCGGTCGGCGTCCGACCCCTGGAGCGCGGCGGTGTCGAAGCCGGCGGTGTTGACGACGGCGGCGAGCGCCGGCGCGTCGCCGCGCCACCGCTCGCCGGCCGCCGCGGCCGCCAGTCCGGCCACCTCGGTCACGACGAGCGCCGCGGCCGGCGCGTGCCCGGCGAGGCGCAGGCTGTGGCGCAGCTCGGTCCAGGCGGCCAGGACCCGCGCGGCCGGTGCGCCGCGCCGCACCGCGACCGTGCCGCGACGCACGCGCAGCGCCACCGTGCCGAGCACGACCAGCAGCACCCCGCCGACCGTCGCGCTGAGCGCGGCGCGCCGGCCGCCCCGCGGTGCGTCCACGTGCGGCACCCGTGCGGCGTCGTCGGCCGGTTCCGGATCGTCGGTGCGGTCGCCGTCGTCCGGCTCGGGTGCGACGCTCGGCGTCGGGCTGGCCGGCGGCGGCGCCGCACCGCCCGACACGTCCACTGTGGAGGACGGCGGCGTCGGGTCGAATGGCACCCAGCCGGCGCCGGAGAGGTAGACCTCCGGCCAGGCGAGCGCGTCGCCGGCGCGTACCACGTACCGGCCGGAGCCCATCGCCCGGCCGGGGTCGAAGCCCACGGCGACCCGCACCGGCATCGCCAGCGCCCGGGCCAGGACCGCGAACGCCGTGGCGAACTGCTCCGACGTGCCGCGCCCGCCGCCCTGAGCCGGGGAGTGGAACAGGAACCGCTGCACGCTCGGATAGCCGTTGCCGCCAGGTGCTGTCGGGTCGAAGCGGTAGTGCTCGCGCAGATGGTCGGCGAGCCTCCGGGCCTGCTGATACGGGCTGCCCGTGCCGGCCGCCGTCCGAGCGAGCTCGGAGAGCCGGCCGGAGTCGCCGGCCGGCAGCGACCGGTAGCTGTCGAACGCCTCGTCGCCGGGCAGCCGCGCCTCGGCCAGGCGGGACTGCACCCACACCGGCGGCACCGCGGTGACGGTGTACCGTACCGCCGGGCCCAGGCCGTCCGGTGCCGCGACGGTGCCGGAGCCGGCGTCCACCGCGACTCGCACGCCGCGCACCTCGCGGGCCCCGTCGGGCACCGGCAGCCAACCACCGGCGAGCCCGGTGATGCTGATCTCTTGGTGTACCGCCGTGGATCCCGGCTCCGGCGCCGGTCCCAGAACCGCACCGGCGGCCCGGTATTCCGGTGCCGGCAGCCACGTCACGCCGGTGAACTCGGGCAGGGTCACCCAGCGCAGCCGCGCCGGCCGGTCGCTGCGCACCTCGAGCAGCGAGCGTTCCGGATCGGCGGCCCAGCCGGACAGCAGGCTCAGCGGATTGAGCTGCTGCGGCTGCTGGTACGGCGGCACCACGTGCGCTCGTGGATCGGGCGGCTGCCTGCCGGTGGCGCCCAGAACGGCCGGGCCCAGCCAGCCGGTGACGCCGGCGAACACTACCGCGAACCCGGCGCAGCGCAGGGCGAAGGCGCGGTCGACGCGAGACCGGCCGAGCACACCCAACAGCACGACCAGGGCGGCGGCCAGCGCGGCGGTGGCGCGATAGGCCGGCGCCGACGGCGGCCCGGCCAGTGCGACGGCCCCGGCGAACAGCGCCATGGGTGGCAGCGCGGCGGTCGCCGGGCGACCCGTCGACAGCAGCAGCACGGACGCGCTCGCGGTCAACCAGGCGGCGCCGACCGGAAGCGCGACGGTCTGCAACGTGAGTGGCACCGGTACCGCACTGGTGAGAATGCCGGCACCGGAGTTGGCGACGGCCGTGACGCTGGCGGCCAGCCACGGGCCCGGAGGCCGGGGCAGCCACCCTCCGATCGCCACGACCGCGCCGCCCATCACGACGACGCTGATGAGCAGCGCGACGGCGGGGGAGCGGCGCAGGGCCCGAGCGCATGCCGCCACGCCCGCGCCCCCGGTGGCGGCCGCACCCAGCAGGGCGGGCAGGTGCCCGCCGGCGTAGACGGCGGTGACCGGCAGCGCGGCAGCCGTGGCGGCGGCGACGACGGCACCGCCGGCCAGGGCCATCTGAAGTCTCACCGCACCATCCCGTTCCACGCGTCGACGAACTCCCCGGCCGAACCGGCGACGATCGTCGGAATGTCGGCGGGCAACGGGTGCGAGGGCGCCGGGCCGCCGAGGACCACGAGGAGCGCCCGGCCGCGCCCGCGCTGCGCCGCCAGTGCCGTCCGGAGGTCGGCGCCGAGCCCGGTCACCACCGCGAGGGTGTCGCCGGCCCGGCCCAGGCCCAGCCGGCGAGCGGTGCTGACCAGATCCACGCGCGGCACCGGCCGCAGCCGCGCCAGCAGGTCGAGGCCCGCCTCCGTCGTCTCGACCGGCAGGCGGCCGGAGGCCAGCCACAGCACCACGGGCAGTCCGGCCCGGCCGGCGGCGACCAGGATGGACGCGGCGGCCTCGACCGCGGTCTCGACCGCCTCGGCGTCGCCCCGATATGCCTCGGCGCTGTCGTCGACGAGCAACACCAGCCGCGGCAGTGCGGCATCGACGTGCTCGCGGACCATCAGCGTGCCGACGTGCGCCGACGTGCGCCAGTGCACCCGGCGGAGATCGTCGCCGAACTGGTACTCGCGCAGCGCGTGGAACACGATGCTGCCGTACTGGGCGCCGTCGGCGTTCCCGTCGGGGCTCGGCGACAGCCCGGCCGGCACGCCACGCAGCGGATGCCAACGCGGGCGCACCAGCAGGCCGGCGGGTGCACCGACGGCGCGCCGAGCGTCGCACAGGCCGAGCAGGTCGCGTCGGCCGACGAGCAACGGGCCCACGCGAAGCTCCCCGCGCTGGTCGGTCGGCACGTCGTAGGAGACACGCACCGGAAGGCCGCCGCGCACTCGTACCGTCGTGACGGGCGCGGCCTGTTCGCCGGCCGGGCCGGCGACCGGGTCGACGATGCGCAGCACGCGCGTGCCACCGGACGCCGTGTGGATGTCGAGCGTCGCGCGGCACCGTTGCCCACGGCCGACACGGGTCGGCTCGATGGTGCGGTCGACGCTGAGCCTGGGGGGTAGGCCCACCCAGCACGCGGCGAGCACGACCGCGAGCACGCCCGCGCTGCCCAGGTCGGCCAGTTCGCGATAGCCGGCCGCCAGCCCCACCGCGAGCAGTGCCACGCCGGCGGCGAGCACGGTCCAGCCGCGGGGGGTGGGCATCAGGGATCCCCGCTCAACACCGGAAGCGGTGCGGCCACCTCGTCCAGGATCTCGGCGATCACGTCTGCGGCGGTACGCCCCCGCACGGCGGCGTCGGGCGTGAGGAGCAGCCGGTGCGAGCACACCGCGGGCGCGAGTGATTTCACGTCTTCGGCCAACGCGTACGGCCGGGCCTCGGTCAGGGCCGCGGCGCGAGCGGCGCGCGACAGCGCGACGCAGCCGCGCGGCGACAGCCCGAGCCGCACCTCCGGGTGCCGCCGCGTCGCCACGGCGATGCGGCGGATGTAGGCGTACACCGCGTCGTGGAGCACGACCCGCGTGGCGAGGCCGATCATGCGGGCCACGTCGTCGGTGGTGGCCACCGGGACGATCGTCTCGGGCGAGCGGACCGCGTCGCCGCGCATCACCTCGATCTCGTGGGCCTCGTCCGGGTAGCCCACCGACACCTTCATCAGGAACCGGTCCAACTGCGCCTCGGGGAGCCGGTAGGTGCCGTCCATCTCCACCGGGTTCTGCGTAGCGCAGACGAGGAACGGCCGCGGCACGGCGTGCCGGACGCCGTCCACCGTCACGTGGCGTTCCTCCATCACCTCCAGCAGCGCCGACTGGGTCTTCGGTGAGGCCCGGTTGATTTCGTCGGCGACGACGACGTTGGCGAACACCGGACCCGGATGGAACTCGAACTGCCCCCGCGCCTGGTTGAAGACCGTCACGCCGGACACGTCCGAGGGCAGCAGGTCGGGGGTGAACTGGATGCGGCGGAAGTGCCCGATCACGGTGGCGGCGACGGCGCGGGCCAACGTCGTCTTTCCCACGCCTGGCACGTCCTCGACCAGCAGGTGGCCCTCGGCGAACAAGGCGATCAGCGCGAGCCGCACCACGTCGGCCTTGCCCAGCAGCACCGATGAGATCGACGCCGCCATCCGGCCGGACACCTCGGCGAAGTCGGTGAGCTCGGTGTCGTTCAGGCGCATTTGGGCACCGCGCTCACCTTGTCGCCGTTGTCCAGCGTGGCCCACACCCAGCTAATCCAATATCCGTCGTTCATCTTCAGCCAGATGTTGCTTTCCTTGTTCTTGTTGTAGACGTACGCGTACATCTTGGTGCCGGTGGCACGGCAGACCACATTGATCCTCGCGCCGGGCTTGAGCCGGTGATGCGAGCCGTCCTCGACGTAGCGCGGCGAGGTGAAGACGCCGATGCCGCCATTCTTGACGCAGTATCTGGGGTTGGGGTTGGTCGGCTTGTCGACGCACGTCACCCGGCCCGGCCAGGCCGTTTGGCTGGTGGTGCGCTTCGCGCTGGCACTCGCCGAGCCGAGCGCGTTGGTGGCCACCACCTTCACCGTGTACGTCGTCTTCCCGGACAGGCCGGTGAAGGTCGTGGTGGTGCAGCCGTCGGCCGACTTGCCGCTCGGCGTGAGCGTGAGGTGGCAGGTGGTGGGCGATCCGCCGGTGTTCACCGAGAGCTTCACCGTCACCGACGTCGCGGTGGCGGTGGTGCCGCTGATGACGACCGTCGGGGCGTCACGAGGCACGACCTCGTTGCTCGCCGGGCTCGCCGGGCCGGCCCGCCCGGCACTGTCGACGGCCGTCACGGTGAAGGTGTAGGTCTTGCCGAGGGAGAGCCCGGCGAACTCGGTGGTGGTGCCGGTGACCCGCTGCACCGGATCCGCGCCGGCCACGCCCGCCCGCCGCGGTGTGACGACGTACTCCCGGGCATCCGCCACGGCCGGCCAGCTCACCGTCACGACATTGCGGTCGGCGGTGGCACTCGGCCGGCCGGGCGCTGCCGGTGGGGGACCGGTGACCGGGGTGACGGGACCGGACAGTGCCGGCGGCCCCTCCCCGTAGCGGTTGCGTGCGGTCACGCGGAAGCGGTACGTCGTGCCGTTGCTCAGACCGGTCACGACGGTGCTGAGCGTGTCGCCGTCCACGGTGCGGGAACCGCCGGTCCACACCACGGTGTACTGCTGCACCGGTGCGCCGCCGGACGCGGCACGGCCCCAGGTGAGCGACACGGCGCCGTCTCCGGCGAGCGCCGTCACCGGCACCGGCGCGCCGGGCGGTTGCGGTGTGGCCGGCGGAGCGGACGGCGCCGGCGCCGGCTCGTCCTCGGGACCGGGCTCGTCGGGCGTGAGCGCCGGCGTCGGCAGGGTCTTCGCGGTCGGCGGGGCCGGCCCGCTCGGCGTGGCCGGCGGCGTCGACGGGGGAGCGGACGACTGGTTCGCCGGGTCGGCGCCGGCGCTGCCGCTCGGTGCGGGGCTGGCCGGGGGAAGCGGGTGCTTTTCGACCACCTGTACCCCGCCGTGCTGGTCGACGATCGACGCGGACGACGAGTCAGGTGCGTTGACGAACAGGTGCTGCTCGCGTACCTCGAGCTCCAACGGCCCGTCCGCGTCGGGCACCGTGATACTGCCGACCGGCCTGCCGTCGGCGCCGAAGACCCGTACGGTGTGCGTCTGCGCGTCTGGCACGTAGACCCGGCCGGCGAAGGGCACGGCCGGTGCGGCATCGTCCGACTTCGGCAACGGCAGCCGTCCGACCGGTCCGTTCTTGTCGACGTCTTGAACCGTCACCACCGCCTCGGCCTGCGGTACCGTCACCGCGACGAGTGTGCCGACGGTCCGCTCCGGTACCAGCGCGCCGGTGAGCGGAATCGGTGAGGTGCTCCGGTGGACCCGATCGCCGACCACCGCGACGATGGCGGTGCCGCCGCGGTCGACGGCCAGCACGCCGCTGTCCAGGGCACTGACGGCGAGGTCGTGCCCGGGCGGCGCGACCGGGACGGTGCTGGCCACGGAGACGCTCCCGCCGGTGATCCGCAGCCCCACCACGGTGCCCTGGCTGGGCAGGCCGACCCAAAGCGTGTTGGAGGTGTCGAAGGCCGCGCCGCCGACGAGGGGCGCCGGCAACTGCAGCGGCGCGCCCAGGGCCTGCAACGTCGTGGGGTCCACGGCCCGGATCAGCCCGGTCGTGCGGTTCACGAGCGCGGCGACGCCACCGGACAGCGCCGCGACGACGTCGTCCCGGGTGCCGATGCCGAGTGAGCCGGAGAAGCCCATGCGAGCCAGATCCACCGAGGTGACCCGACCCGTGTCGAGATCGTGCAGGAAGACGAACTGGTCGTCTTGGGTCACGCGGACACGGTGGCCCTGCGAGTCGGCGACCGGTTGGCGCAGATCGACCCCGCCCGAGCTGGAGTTGACCCGGGCCACCTCACCTTCGGTGCTGCTCCACAGCCAGGCGTCTCCGTCGACGACCTCGGGTGCCTGCCCGGTCGCGCCGAGCCCGAAGATGGTGCCGACCAGACCGGCCGCGACCGCCAGCGCCAGGCCGCCGGACACGTTGCGGCGAAGGAGACCTTTCGCCGCGAGAAGCCGGTTCATGCCCCACCCTCCACGGTGGCCGACTCGTCGCCGATCGCGGCGGCGAGCTCGAGGAAGGCGGCCCGCGTCGCCCGTCGCAGCCGGTCCAGCTCCAGGCCGGCCCCGCCGCTCAGGCCGGGATCCCAAGGCAGCCGTACGACGTGGGCGGCATTCCGCGGTACGGCATGCCGGTGCCCGGCCCGTCGACCCAGCCGCCCGGCTCCGGTGACGGCGACGATCGCGGTGTCGGCCCGGCTCGGGTCGATGCCGCCCAGCCGGTCGAGGGTGCGTTCGGCCGCGGCCACCGCGTCCGGTTCCGGGGTGGTCACGACCACGACCCGATCCGCGCGGGCCAGCGCGCTGTGCCCGGTGTCGCCCGCGTCGTCGCCGACGTCCAGGACGGTGAACACGTGGTCTTCTCGCAGGTCGGCGATGAGCCGGGCAAGCGTGGGCCGGGCGAGCGGGGTGTCCCAGGACGCGCCGTCGACGATGCTCACGCCCGCGGTGCGCAGCGGTTCCACCACCCCGGCCGCGAAGGCCGTCGCGTCCGGCGCCGACAGGCCACCGATGCGCAGACCGAGGGACGCGGTGCCGGTGCGGGCGTCGGCCAACGCCACCTCGCCGGGCCAGAACGCGGCCGTGGTCAGCGCCAGGCCGGCCGCCGCCGACGTGGTTCCGACCCCGCCCTTACCGGCGACGAAGGCGACGACCGGCGACCCGATCGGCCGCCGGCCGGCGATCGCCGACCAGGACCGCTCGCGCGCGACCCGGGCCGGACCGGCCCGCATCGCTTCGATGGCCCGGCCGATCAGGCCGGGCGAAGCGGCGGGCCGGACCGCCGGCCCCGCCACGGTCCGGCGTGGACCGACCCGAACCACGGCTCTGGGCTGCGGCGCCGAGCTCCGCGGCGAAGACTCGATCACCGTGCTGGTCTCCGATCCCACGGCCGACGCGTCCATCGGCGCATCAGGGTTCCGCCCTTCTCTCGGACCCGCCTTGCGGCGCATGGGCATTGAGCCGGGCGGTCGCCCGTCGAATGTACGAAGGAAATGATCGACAGGCATCGGGTTGTGGTTGGAGCTTCTCGCCGGCCGATCCACCCAACGCCGTACCGGTCGTGCAACCAGCGTGGTAGCCACGGCTCAACCGGGCACCGTACGCGCGATCGGGATGCCGCCCGCTACGATGCGTCGTGTGGCGAAGAGGTCCGACGTGGCCGCGGTTCGCGGCGGCCGGGTCGAGCGTCGGCACGCGCGCCGGTCAGCGCCAGGTTGAGCTGGTGGAGATGATCCGCGATCCAGGGCAGTCGCACGGGATCCTCGGCCTGCAACGCGGCGGTGCGCTGCTCGTCGTCGTCGCCGTAGAGCAGCCCCGTGGCGATCCGCAGTCGCAGCGCCGCGGGATCGTCTCCGAACGTAGAACCGGGCAGGCTGGCCATGTCGCACCGGTAGAGCAACACGGCCGCCAGTTCGGTGTCGTCGGCGACGCCGAACCGGCCGGCGAGCTCGCGCATGTCGGGGTAGAGGTAGAAGCCGCCGCTCGGATAGGTCAGACGTGCCCCGGCCTCGATCAGGACGTCGGCGACGGCGGCGACGATTCGCGCGTGCAACCGCCGGCTGTCGCGCACCCGCTCGCGCAGCGCCGCGGGCTCCGTGAAGGCCAGCGCGGCCGCCCGCTGGATCGGCTGCGCCGGTGCCGACCACACCTCGCTGGCGATGGCGGCGACGTCAGCCCGCAGGGAGTCCCCGGCCGGCGTCGCCGGGAACCGTGCCACCCCGGTTCGCCAACCGCCGAGCGCGAGGCTCTTGCTCAGCCCGGTCGTCACCACGACCCGCTCGGGGGCCAACTCGGCCGGGCTGACGAAGTCGGCGTGGGCGTCGTGCACGAGGTCCCGGTAGATCTCGTCGGAGACCACCGTCAGGTTGTGCTTCCGGGCGAGTTCGCACACCGCCGCGATGGTGTTCCGGGCGGCCAGCGTGCCGGTCGGGTTGTCCGGCAGCGTAAGCACCACGGTGGTGAGCGGCTGCCCGGCAGCCTCGGCCGCCTTGATCACCGTGGCGAGTCGTTCCGGATCGGGCGCACCACCCTGGCCCGGCGGAGTCGGCACCAGGTGCACCGGCAGGCCATGCAGCGCGGCCTGCGCCGCGTAGCTGACCCAGCTCGGCCGGGGCAGCGCGACCGCACCGCCGCAGGCGCGCAGCACGGCCCACAGCAGCGCCTTGCTGCCCGGCCCCGCGATCACCTGGTCGGCGGTCGTGTGCAGGCCCCGCCGCTGCCAGTACCCGGCGGCCGCCTCGCGCAGCGCGGCGATACCCGTGACCGGGCCGTAGGACGCCACGCCGGACCAGCGCGACAACTCGGCGGTGAGCAGCGGATGCACGGGCAGGCCGGCCTCGCCGAAGCCGAGCGGCAGGCAGGACAGCCCTGCGCTGTGGCGGCGTGCGACCTCGTCGTTGATCGCGAGCGTCGCGGAGACGGACATGGATATCCTCCTCGATGTGGATGCTCCACCCACAGTGGCCGCGAAGAGGCACCAGGTACAGCGCGAATAGTCGTCCGTGAGAGTAAGAAACGCTGATGCTCGAACTGCGCCGGCTCCGGCTGCTGCACCTGTTCGCCCTGCACGGCACGATCGCCGCCGTCGCGTCCGCGACCGGATACACCCAGTCGGCCGTGTCACAGCAGCTCGCCGTCCTCGAACGGGAGGTGGGTGCGGCCCTGCTGGAGCGATCGGCGCGCAGTGCCGCGCTGACCGCTGCCGGGCTTCGGCTGGCCGGCCACGCCGCCGGACTGCTCGACGCCGCCGAGGCGGCCGAGGCCGACGTGGCGTCCGCCGCCGGAGCGGTTGCCGGCCGCGTTGTCGTCAGTGGAGTGCCGACGGCCGCCACGGCGTGGGCTCCGGCGCTCATCGCGGTGCGGCGCGCATATCCCGCGCTCGATCTCGTCCTGCGCCAGTACGACCCGCTCCGGGCCCTCGACGCGTTGCGTTCTCGCGAGGTCGACGTCGCGCTGGTGGACGACTGGAGCGACGATCCGGTGTGCGAACCGGGCCTGCGACGCCGGCTGCTGCTGCGCGACCCGCTCATGCTGGCCGGTCCGGCCGACGGAGACGTGTGGCTGTGCGCTCCCTCCGATCAACCCTCACGGGTGGCCACCGACCCAATCCTGGCGCGCTTGGGTATCCGCCCGGCCACCCGGTGGGAATTCGAAGGTCTCGCCACCATCGCGGCCCTGGTGAGCCAGGGCGTCGGCACGGCGGTGCTGCCCCGGCTGGCACTGCTCGGCACGGACGTCCCGGCCGTACTGCTCGATCCGCCCAGGCACCGCCGGATCGACGCGGTCATCCGCGCCGCCTCGTGGGCACGGCCGGCCATCGCGGCGGTGGTCGACAGCCTCCAGGCTCACGGCGCCGAGCTCGGTGTGTGACGGCCACGAGCGCTTCCCTGATGCGCCGTCGTCCACGCCGGCCGGGGAGCGGATCGTCACCGGCACCGGGATCCTCCGGGCCACCTGCGTACGATGGCCGCGGCCACGTCAGGCGCTCGGACAGATAGGCGTATGGGCACATTGAGATCTCAAGCCAAGCAGCCGGAGGTCTCTGGACCGCCCTTCGTGCGCCGGCTCGGCGTGCTCGACTGGATCGCGATCATCTTCGCCGTGCTCGGCCTGCTTGCCGTCGCGACCGGCCTGGTCCCGATCCCCGCCGCGGCCGGTACGGTCAGGAGGCTCCTGCCGTTGCTGATCTTCCTCGGCTCGGTCATCGTGCTCGCGGAGCTGACCGCCGCCGCGGAGGTCTTCGACGTCATCGCCGCGCGGCTGGCCCGGACCGCCCGAGGCAACTATTTCGCGCTGTTCCTGATGTGCGTCGGCTTCGCGTCGATCACCACGGCCACGCTCAACCTGGACACCACGGCGGTTCTGCTCACCCCGGTCATGCTGGCCACCGCTGTGCGCATCGGCATGCCGAAGACGCCGCTCGCGATGACCACCGTCTGGCTGGCGAACACGGCGAGCCTGCTGCTCCCGGTGTCCAACCTGACCAACCTGCTGGCGATGAACCGCGTCCAACTGTCGTCGTCGCAGTTCGCCGCCCGGCTGTGGCTCGTCGAGCTGGCGTCCGTCGCGGCGACCATGGCGTGCCTCTGGCTGTTCTACTGGCGGCGCGGGGCACGGCACGAGGACAGATATCCGCCGCCGAGCCCGTACCGGCCCCGGGATCGTTCGTTGTTCGTCGTCGCGGCCGGGTCCTGTGTGATCTTCGTGGTGGGGCTGCTCGTCGGAGTGCCCATCCAGCTCGTCTCGCCGGCCTGCATGGCCGTCGTGCTGCTGGCGTTCGCGGTGCGCCACCGCGCCGTGCTGACCCCGCGGATGATCCCCTGGCAACTGCTCGCGTTCGTGACCGGTCTGTTCCTCACGGTCGACGCGATCACCGCACACGGGCTCGCCGGCATGCTGCGGAGCCTCGTGGGCGACGACACCGGACCGTGGGGGACGCTGCGCGCGGCCGGGATCGGTGCGGTGCTGTCGAACGCGGGCAACAACTTACCGGCGTACGTGGCGATCGAGGCGGTCATCCCGGCGAGCCAGGCAACGCACGACCAACTGCTCGGCCTGTTGATCGGCACGAACGTCGGGCCCCTCATCACGCCGTGGGCCTCGCTGGCGACCCTGATCTGGTACGCCCGGTGTCGCGGCTACGGCGTGGACATCTCATGGCCGCGGTTCCTGCTCACCGGTACGGTGACCGCGTTCGTCGCCCTCAGCGCCGCCACCGGGGTACTGATCCTCACCCGATGAGGCGATGCGGCAAATCGCCAGGTGTGTTCGGTCAGCGGGTGGTGTTTCGTGGGGTCCAGCGGATGACTAGCCGGGCGGTGGTTTGGACCAGGAAGCTGAGGAGGAAGCCGAGGAGAGCGACGGTGATGATGCCGACGTACATCTGGTCGGCGGCGAACAGTGACCAGGAGTGCCAGATGCGGTAGCCGATTCCGGAGTCGCCGTTGACGAATTCGATGCCGACGATGATGAGGACGGCGTTGCCGATGGCGAGGCGGATGCCGGTGGCGATCTGGGGCAGGATCGCGGGGAGTGTGACGTTGGTGAAACACATCCAGCCGCGCACGCCGAAGGATTCGGCGGCTTCCTTGTAGCCCTCGGGGATGTCGAGGATGGCCTCGACGACGCTGATCCAGATGATGAAGAAGACGCCGATGGCCACGAGGAGGATCCGCGGGGTCTCACCGAGTCCGAAGATCAGCAGGAGCAAGGGGAGCAGGGCGAGCTTGGGCACGGTGTAGAGGGCGGACAGCAGGGGTTCCAGGGCGGCGCGGACGATCCAGGACAGGCCGAGGGCGACGCCGGTGGCGACGCCGACGAAGAGGCCGAGGGCGAACCCGATCATCAGCGCGCGCAGGGTCGTCCACACGTCGTCGGCCAGGGTGCCGTTCTGGGTCATGGTCCAGGCGGTGGCGGCGATGCGGCTCGGGGCGGGGAAGAACCGGGTGTCGATCCATTCTTGGATGGCGGCGAGTTGCCACACCGCGAGCAGTACCACCGGGGTGGTGATGGCCAGCACCGTCGTGTAGCGGCGCGTGCGGCGGGCGTGGCCGACCGGGTCGAGCTCGCGGCTGGTCGGGGCGACCACACAGGGGGTGCGGGCGGGGGTGGGGCTCACGGCGGTCGTGGGGTTCACCGCGCCACCTCCAGCGTTGCCGATTCGCCCAGGGAGGTGGGATCGGTGTGGCCGGTGGCCTGCTCGACCTCGCTGCGGAGCTGTTCCCAGATGCGCTGCTCGAGCGCGGCGAACTCGGCGGTGGCGCGGATGTCCGGGGTGCGTGGCCGCGGGAAGGGGACGTGATGCTCGCCGATGATGCGCCCCGGGCGGGCGGACATGACCACCACCCGGTCGCCGAGCAGGATCGCCTCGTCGAGGCTGTGGGTGACGAATACGACGGTGCGGGCGTTCTTCTGCCAGATGGCCAGCAACTCCTCCTGCAAGACCCGGCGCAACTGGGCGTCCAGCGCCGCGAACGGCTCGTCCATCAGCAGCACCTCCGGCTCGACGGCCATCGCGCGGGCAATGGAGACCCGCTGCCGCATGCCACCTGAGAGGCTGGCCGGATACACCTTCGCGAAGTCGGTCAGCCCCATCTGCTGCAACCACCGCCCGACCCGCTGCCGCGTTTCGGCCCTACCCACCCCCCGCGGACGCAATCCGAACGCCACATTCTGCTCGACCGTCTTCCACGGAAAGATCCCGTAGTCCTGGAACACCATCGCGGTTGGCCACGGCTGAGCCCGTTCGGTGACGATTTCCACCGAACCCGCCGTCGGCCGGTGCAGGTTCGCCACCATCCGCAGCAGCGTCGACTTCCCGCAGCCGGACGGCCCGACGATGCAGACGAACTCGCCGTCGTCGATGGTGAGGTTGACGTCGGCCAAGGCGTCGACCGTCTGCCTGGTGCCATACACCTTGGCCACGTCCTTGATGAGGATCTTGTGCGCCACGCCGCTACTCCTGGACTCCGACCAGCCAGTCGCTGGGACTGGTACCCATATCTACCGGGACCGGCATTTCCATCGGAACCGGTATTGCTTCCTAATTGTTCGGTGGCTGTAGGACTTGAGCCGAAGCCTAACCGGCCCGGTGATCACCACGCAATATCCCGCCGTGATCAATCCCGACCCACCGGATCAGGCATTCGTCGCCGCGTACCGGGAACCCGATCGGGCCGCGGTGGCCGGGACGGGTGTACGCCGGTAGGCGACCGTTGCACGGCTAGTTCGGAAGGTCCACCAGGACGGTTCCGGTGACGTGGTTGCCCCGCGGTACGGCGCCGGTCACGGCGATCGTCACCGTGTTGCCGTCGATTTCGGTGACAGTGCCGGACAGCGTGAGGTCGTCACCCGGATACGCCGACACACCGAGCCGGATCGCGACCTTCTTCAGCACCGCGTTCGGCCCGGCCCAGTCGGTGACGAGCCGGCCCACCAGCCCATTGCTGGTCAGGATGTTGACGATGATGTCCTGTAGCCCTCGTTCACGCGCGGTCGCCTGGTCGTGGTGCACGAGTGCGTAGTCGCGGGTCGCGATCGCCGTCGCGACGATCTTGGTTACGGTCAGCGGGATGACCAGCGGTGGCAGTTCGGTACCGACGGCCACGTCGGCGACGCGGCGAGTGGCGGGAAGGGTGTCGATCGGCATGGTGCGGCTCCTCGGGTCTCCTGGTCGATGAGGCGGCGATCAGCTCACCGACGCGGGTGGCGTGGTGGCGTTGTCAGGAGGTTTTGGCCGTCGGCCGGTAGCAGAGGATTCGGAAGCGATGCGTTGCCGCGAGCGTCCCGTCGTCGGTGCGGTAGCGGTACAGCGTTGTCAGAAAGCGGGCCGGCCCGAGCGCCGTCTTCTTCTCGGCGGAGATGTCCTCGACCAGGCCCTCCGCGGTGACGTGGTCGCCGGGGCGCAGTGGCGCGAAGTACTCCTGTTCGCAGTTCGTCGCGACGACACCGCGATAGCCGTGTTCGGCCAGGAATGCCTTGATCTCCACCTCCAGATCCTGCACCCGCGGCTGGA
Source organism: Dactylosporangium roseum (assembly GCF_025264685.1). GTDB lineage: Bacteria > Actinomycetota > Actinomycetes > Mycobacteriales > Micromonosporaceae > Dactylosporangium > Dactylosporangium roseum. The sequence goes on along the minus strand of NZ_CP073721.1, from coordinate 5,358,379 downwards.
GGCCCGGCATGGTCCAGGCCTGGAGCATGGTCGGTGGGGCGATGATGCCACCGTAGACCGACTGGGCCGCGAGATCCGAATCGGTGTAGACGGGGTTGCGGTCCTCCATGGCGTCGGCCCAGTGCCCGATCATGGACTCGTTCACCGCCCAGCGCGCCCGCCGGACCGGTCCCAGCGGGGCGCCGACATACGAAGCGATCCGCTTGTCCAACGACTCGTCGCGCTCGCTCACCGGGGGCCTCCTCGACATTCAGAGCTCGCCGCGTCAGCGGCCTAGCTGAGAGTGCCAAATCATCATAAAGTTCGGTCCCTGTCAAGTTCGGTGCCAGAACTATATTCCGTGGATCGGCCCTCTGGGGCGGCCGGTCGGGGCGGAGCCGACGCGGCCTGGCTGGTGAGTGGGTCGCGACGAGGTTGCGCGGCGGTTGACATCATAGTGTCAGCTCCGTACTGTTCGGCATCACCATAGTACAGGTACCGAAGTAGTTTGGGCCGTAGTGCGGGACCCTGCGCCGGGGGTGACCAGCGGTCGCGCCCGGTCGGCCAACAGCCAGGTATTCGAAGCAAGACGGTTTCGAGGCGAGGACCCAATGGTTGAATCGCTCGCCGGCACCGGTCCGGCGATCGTCACACTCAAGCGCTCAGCGTTGCCGCCGCTACCGATGCCGGACGCGCTCTCACGTCCGTTCTGGCAGGCCGCCGCACAAGGGCGGCTGGTCATTCAACGGTGTCACCGAAGCGGCCGCTGGTTCCACCCGCCGCAGCCGGTGTGCACCTGCTGCGGCCGCGACGAGCTCGAGTTCAGGGAGGTGTCCGGGCGCGGTGTCGTCGAATCTTTCGTGGTCATGCGGGACAAGCGCATCACCGGCTTCGAGGATCGTGTTCCCTACGTGAACCTGTGGGTGGAGCTGGACGAGCAGCCCGGGCTCGTCCTCGTCGCCAACCTCGTCGGCGCGGAGGCCGGGGAAGTGCGCATCGGTGCTCGGGTACGTGTGGTGTTCGAGCGGCTGACGGAGGACATCTGCCTCCCGCAGTTCGAGCTGGTGGACGAGTGAGCGCCCGGGGACTGGGCGGCCGGGTCGCGGTCGTCGGCGTGGGCTTCTCCGAACTGCCGCGCAGGAGCGAGCGGCCCGTCGGGATGCTCGCCGTCGATGCCATCTCCGCCGCACTCGATGACGCCGGTCTGCCGGTGTCCGACGTCGACGGGCTGGTCACGTACCCCGAGACGCCCGTCTTCGGCAGTCCGAACATCGACGGCGTCGACGTGGTGAGCGTGCATTTCATCGCGCGGATCCTCGGCCTGACGAGCACGCTGCGCTGGCACGTACAGGTTGACAACCTGATTCCCAACGGGTTCATCGAGGCGGTCAACGCGGTGGCATCCGGTGCCGCTGAAACCTGCGTGGTGTATCGGACGATGCACAACCCGGCCGGCTCCTACAACGCCTTCACGTCCGACCGGGCTCCGGGCGTGCAGCAGTTCACCGCGCCGTTCGGCCTGCACCGGGGCTATCAGTACTACGGCGCCGCCTATGCCCGCTACATGCACCAGTACGGAGCGACGCGCGAGCACATGGCGTCGTTGATCGTTCAGAACCGGGCGAACGCGCGCCACAACCCGCACGCGTACTTCCGTGACAAGCCGCTCACCGCGCAGGAGTACCTCGAATCGCGCATGCTCGCCGACCCGGTGTGCCTTCTCGACTGCGACCTTCCCGTCGACGGGGCGGCCGCGCTCGTGCTCACCAGCGCTGAGCGCGCGAAGGACCTGCGCAACCCGCCGGCGCTCGTCGCGGGCTACAGCCAGTACGTCGGCGGCAAGGTCAGCCCGATGTCGTCCCAGTTGTCGTTCGGGCCGCCGCTGCGGCACATCGAGCAGGAGGCTCGTGTGGTCGGCGACCTGTTGTGGCGCAATACCGGACTGACCCCGGCCGACGTCACGGCGGCGCAGCTCTACGACGGCTACAGCTTCTTCGTCTACTGGTGGCTCGAGGCGCTGGGCTTCTGCGGGACCGGGGAGGCGTACGAGTTCATTCAGGACGGCCGCATCGCCCTCGACGGAGCACTGCCGGTGAACACCTTCGGCGGCCAGCTCGCGGAGGGCCGGCTGCACGGCATCGGGCACCTCGCCGAGGCCGTTTTGCAGGCGGCCGGTCGGGCTGGACCGCGGCAGGTGGCCCGCCGTGGCGCCACCCTGGCCGCGGTCGGCCCGCTGAACAACGGCAGCGCCGTGGTGGCATTCACCGGGGCCGGGTGAGCGGCATGCGCCTCGGCATCCGCCCGGCACTGATCGCCGCCGAGCGGCGCGGTCTGCCGCTGGTGCCGAGATGAGACCGCACCGGGACCTGTCGTGGGACGAGCTCCCGGCCAGCCGTGCTCGGCCCGGCATCGACGCACGCGCCTTCGTGGTGGGCGATTCCGATGATCCGGCGGGCGCCCCCAAGGTGATCCGGGTCAGGTTCGAGCCGTGGGTCCGGGTCGGCATGCACACCCACGACACCGACTACGCCGAGATCGTCCTTGCCGGCTCGCAGCGGGTCGGGCGGCGCTGGTACGGACCGGGGGACATCCGTGTGGTGCGGGCCGGCGTCGTCTACGGCCCGCTGACCAGCGGACCCGACGGGGCAACAGTGTTGATTATGTTCGCGGACGGGGCGCGGTCGCCGATGGTGCCGCCGCGCCGTGACGGCGTGCCGGTGCCGGTGGAGTTCGTAGAAGCCGAGCCGGAGCCGCCGGTCGCGACCTCTTGACCGCGCCGAGATCCTGAGTAATGCTAACTACATCTGCATAGAAGAACAGATTCTTGTATTCAAGAAGCGGGTGGCCTGATGGATCTGATGTCCCGGAGAGCCCGCAGACGCCCCTCGATCGCGATCGTCGGTGCCGGCCTCGGCGGTATCGCCGCGGCGGTCAAACTGAAGCGCGCCGGCTTCGACGACTTCGTCGTCTTCGAGGCTGAGGCGGGGCCGGGCGGGACCTGGTGGCGCAACACGTATCCGGGCGCCGAGGTCGACGTCCACTCCGCGCTGTACTCGTTCTCCTTCGCCAGCCACAACTGGACGCGGACGCACGCAGGGCAGGCGGAGATCCTGCGGTACATCCAGGACATCCTTGACGCCGAAGGGATACGCGAGCACTTCCGGTTCGGCACCCGCGTGCTCGACGCACGGTGGAGCGACGACGAGCATCGCTACCGCCTGCGAGACTCCACCGGCGCCACGCACGAGGTGGATGTCCTGGTCAGCGCGGTCGGATTCCTCAGCGACCCCAAGCTGCCCGACTGGTCCGGCCTGAACAGTTTCGGCGGGCCCGCGTTCCACACGCAGTACTGGGATCACGGCGTTGACCTGGCGGGGAAGCGGGTGGCGATCGTGGGCAGCGGTTCGACCGCGACGCAGATCGTGCCGGCCATCGCCGACCGGGTGGAGCAGGTGACGATGTTCCAGCGGGAGCCGGGGTGGATCCTGCCGAAGGGGGACCGGGACTTCACCGCCGAGGAGATGCGCCGTTACGCCAGCCCGGTCCGTCGCCGGCTGCGGCGGCTCAAGCTGTTCGTTCAGGCACAGTTGGCGTACCAGGGCGGGGCGGTGCACCACTCGGGCAGCAAGCGGAACGCCCGCGCCGAGGTCATGGCACGTGCCTACATCGACAAGGTGTTCGGCGACCGGCCGGACCTCAAGGCGGCGGTCACGCCGCAGTACGAGTTCTCCGGCAAGCGACGCATTCTGCAAAGCACGTTCTATCCCGCGTTACTTCGAGACAACGTACGTCTCGTGACCCGTGCCGTGGCCGACATCGGCCCGGGTGTCGTCATCGACGAGTCCGGCACCAAGCACAAGGCGGACGTGCTCGTGATCGCGACCGGGTTCCGCGCGTCGGAATACCTGTCGACGCTCGACGTCTTCGGCCGGGACGGTCGGCGGCTGCGTGACGTCTGGCGTGACGGCCCGTTCGCCTTCCTCGGTATGACCGTGCCGGGCTTTCCGAACTTCTACATGCTGTACGGCCCCAACACGAACGGTGGCCCGATCCTGTTCCATCACGAGTTGCAGGCCAACTACATCGTCCGAGAGCTCCGCACGATGCTTCGTTCCGGGGCGACGGCGATCGAGGTACGCCCATGGATCGTGGACGCCTACAACCGTTGGCTGCAGCGGCGGCTCGCCAACACCGCGTGGGCCCACGCCAACAACTACATGAAGGACTCCAGGGGACGCATCGTGACGCAATGGGGCGACGGCCTGATCCGGTTCTGGTTGCTGCATCGCACGCTTCGCCGAGTCTCGTCGACCAGGCGGCGTCGTGACGGAGGGCGCTGAACGATGCCGACACCAGTACCGGCAGTGGACCGGGCCGTCGCGATCCTGAACTATCTGGCCGACGAGCCGTCCCACGCGCGCACGCTCACCGAGATCTCCGCCGCGCTCGCCATCCACCCGGCGACCTGCTCGGCCACCCTGGCCTGCTTGCAGAGCCACAATCTGGTACGCCGTGCGGAACGCCGCCGTGGGTTTCTCCTCGGAACCGCGCTCACCAGGCTCGGCTCGGCGGCCGGGCGCACGCATTCCGGATTCCTGGCCGCGCGCGAGGCGGTTTTCGCGCTGGCCCAGCGGTTCGGCTGCGGTGGACTGGTGTGCGCCCGTGAAGGCGAGGACATGGTCGTGCTCGACATGTTCGGCGACGTCGAGCCGGAGCACCTTCCGACGCGCATCGGCCGGCGCGTCCCGCTCGCCCCTCCGCTCGGCACCGTCTTCTACGCGTGGGCATCGCCCGAAGAGATCGCCGAATGGCTCGCCCGACTCGACACGGGTGAACGGGCTCGGCGCGACGTGAGCATCGAGGCGCTCGCCGCGGTGCGGGCCCGCGGATACTCCCTGGGCGGCGAACACGACCTCGACGTCGGCCTGGACTCCGTGCTGGCCAAGCTCACCCGGGCGGATGCCTCACCGCGCATGATCGAAGTGGCGATGGAGGTCGCCGACCTCGTCCGGGCCCGCACGCCGCCGGCCGCACCCGGCGACCAGACGGTGGCCAACTTCGTGATCGCGCCGGTCTTCGAGCCGACCGGTGCTCCGGTGCTCGCGTGCACCCTGTTCGGCCGTCCCGGGCAGTTCGTCGGTGACCAGATCAGCGCGATCGCGAAGGCCTTGGTGGAGGCCACGAACGCGATCGGCGGTCAACTGCGGGAGCAGGTGATGGCCGGATGACGGTGACGCGGAGCGTGGCCCTGGACGCGGCAGCGGATCCGTCCGGACGCCTAAGTGCCGCGCTGGAGGCGCTGACGCACGACGGCGAACTCGGTGTCCAGGTCTGTGTGGTGCGCGACGGGACAGTGCTGGCCGACGTGACAGCCGGTGCCCACGACGCCGCCGAGCCGCCGCTCACCCGTCGGTCGCTGCTGCCGGTCTTCTCGGTCTCCAAGGGCGTGCTGTCGGGCCTCGCGCTGGTCGCGCTCAGCCGAGGAGCGCTGGAACTGGACCAACCGGTCCGCACTGTCTGGCCGGAGTTCGCCGCGAACGGCAAGCAGGACGTGACGGTGCGGCACGTCCTGCTGCACACGGCGGGGATACCCCAGATGCCCGCCGGCGTGACAGTGGAGCAGATGTGCGACTGGTCCGCCATGGTCGAACGGGTGGCCGCCCTCGAGCTGCTGTGGCCGGCGGGTGCGGTCCGCGCGTATCACGCGCTCACCTACGGCTGGCTGCTTGGCGAGACCGTCCGGCGGGCCCTCGACGTGCGGGCCGACGTGGCCACGCTGGTTCGCAGGGAACTGCTCGACCCCCTCGGCGTGGCGGAGTTCTGGTTCGGCATCCCCGACGCGGTCGAGCCGCGCGTGCACGCCGTCGTCCGGGATCCGCGCCGGCCGCCGGATCCCGGTAGCCTTCTCGCCCGAGCGCTTCCCGAGCGGCTGGCGGTGAGCCAGGCGGTCTACGGGCGCCCGGACGTCCGCCGCGCCGTCATCCCGGCCGTCAACGGCATCACCAACGCACGAGCGCTCGCCACGTTGTACGCGGGCATCGCCGGCCAGCGGGGCGTGGCGGGCCCGGTGGTGGACCCGGCCTGGGTGCGGCGCGCCGCCCGGCCGCTGCTGCGCGAGACCGACCGGACCATCGGCTCGCAAGTCGTGCACGGCCTCGGCTTCTACGTCGGCAACGAGAACGGCTGGGAGTGGGATGTGCCGTTCGCCGCCGGGAGTGCCACGTTCGGCCATCCGGGCTCCGGTGGCTCGCTGGCCTGGGGCAATGTGCGCACGGGCACAGGGTTCGCGATCACGCGTGTGCGACTGACCGGCGCCGGCTGGCGGGATCCCGCGATCCAGCGGCTCGTGCGGCTGCTCGGCGAGGTCGCCACAGCCGTCGAGGAGGAGCGATGAACGTAGATGTCGATGGCCGGTCGGTGCTGATCACCGGGGCGGCGCGCGGTCTTGGCCTCGCCTACGCGCGGTACCTTGCCGATCGGGGCGCTCGGGTCGTCCTCAGTGACATAGACGCAGCCGAGGTCCGGCAGGCCGCGGACGCACTGCCGAACGGGGTCGCACTGCCCTGTGACGTCAGCGAATGGGATGCGGCCGGGCAACTGGTCGCCGATGCCGAGGAGCGGGTGGGCCCCCTCGACGCGGTCATCAACAACGCCGGGATCTTCCACGTCGCCACGGTGGCGGACGAGACGATGGAGCGGGTGCGGCGCAGCCTGGAGGTCAACCTACTCGGCACCGTCGCCGTCGCTCACCACGCGTTGCGCAGGATGACGGCTCGCCGTACGGGCGTCGTGGTCAACACCACGTCGAAGTCCTTCGTCGGTATGGCCGGCATGGGCACCTACGGCGCGACCAAGGCCGCGATCGTCGCGCTGACCCGGGCCTGGAGCCTCGACCTCGCCGACGCCGGGGTGGCCGTGGTCGCTTTCGCGCCCAAGGCCTACACCCGCATGAGCACCGTGCGCGGTGTCGAGACTCCCGACCGCAACCGGCCGCCGGACCGGGTGGCGCCGGTCATCGCCGGGCTCCTCTGCGCCGATCCCCGATCGATCAACGGCGCGGTGCTCGGGTACGACGGCAACGAGCTCGTGGTCGCCCACCCACCCCTGATAGCCCGTGTCGCCGAGGGCGACGGCGCCGGCATTGCGGAGCTCGTCGCCTCCGGAGCGTTCGCGCCTGGTGCCGGCATGACGCACTGATCCTGCTCCAGATCGTCCATCGATGCGTCCGCCGACACGTCCGTCGCGGCCGAGCGCCGTGCGAGCACAACGAAGGAGTGCCGTTCATGGATTTCGAGTACGACACGCAGGAGCTGGCCTGGCGTGACGAGGTGCGCGCGTTCCTGGCCGCCAACCTCACCGACGAGGTGCGCGCCGAGCAGCGCACGCCGTCGGTCGGGAAGGCCGGACCGGCGTCGGCGGCATTCCGCGCCCGGGTCGGCGAGCTCGGATGGTACGGCCTGAACTGGCCCGCCGAACACGGCGGCCTCGGCCTCGGGGCGATGGCGCAGCACATCCTCGTCAACGAGTTCGACTACGCGGGCGCACCTCCTCCCGACCTCACCGTCACCTCCGTGGCCCCGATCATCATGCGGTTCGGCACGCCGGAGAACCGGGCCGACTTCCTGCCCGGCATCGCGTCCGGCGAGATCGTCGCGGCGGTCGGCTACTCCGAGCCGGACGCCGGCTCCGACCTGGCCAGCCTGTCGACGTCGGCGGTGCTGGACGGCGACGAGTGGGTCATCAACGGCTCCAAGATCTGGAACAGCAACGCCCACCACGCGACCCACGAGTGGCTGTGCGTGCGCACCGACCCGGAGGCGCCCAAACACCGGGGCATCTCGGTGATCATGGTGCCCATCGACGCGCCGGGGGTGGCGGTGCGGCCGCTGATCACCTGGGCCGACTATCGCACGAACATCACCTTCTTCGACAACGTACGGGTTCCCAAGCGCAATCTCATCGGCGAGCCGAACAAGGGCTGGCAGTACATCACCGGGGCGCTGACCCTGGAACGGGGCGCGCTGACGAGCTCCGGCGACCTGCGGCGCGTCGTCGACGAGTTCGTCGCCCACTGTTGCCGCCCCGATGAGACCGGCGCCCGCCTGATCGACCGTCCGGACGTGCAGCGCCGGCTCGCGATCATCGAGGCTGAGATCGAGGTGACGCGGCTGCTGGGCCTCGAGGCGGCATCCCTGACGGCGCAGCGGCGTGATCCGACGATGTCGGTCACCTGCGAGAAGGTGTACTCCAGCGAGATGCGGCAGCGTATCGCCGACCAATGCGTCCAACTGCTCGGCATGGCCGGCCAGTTGACCGCTGCCGAGCCGGAGGCGCCGATGTCCGGCGCGATGGAGCAACTGTACCGCGCGGCCCCGCTGCGGCGCTTCGGCGGCGGCACCAACGAGGTGCTCCGCGACGTCATCGCACAGCGCGGCCACGGTCTGCCTTCGTCTCGCAAGCCCTTCACCCGACCGGAGGCCACTCGATGAACCTCACGCTGTCCCCGGAAGAGGAGGCGTTCAGCGCCAGCATGCGCGCCCTGCTCGCCCGCGAGTGCCCGACCGAGGTCGTGCGGCGGGTACAGGCGGACCCCACGGCGTTGCCGCCCGCCCTGTGGCGCCGGCTCGTCGACCAGTCGATGTTCGGGCTGGCCCTGCCCACGTCGGCCGGCGGTGACGGCGCGACGCTGCTCGACCTGGCGCTGTTCTACCGCGAGGCGGGCTACGCCCTCTGCCCGTCGGCGATCCTGAACTCGATCGGATTCGGGGTCGCCGTGTCGCTGCTCGCCGACGAAGCCACAGCCAAGCGGGTTCTCGCGCCACTGCTGGCGGGCGAGCTCCGCGCGACGGTCGCGCTGTCCGCTCCCGACGACGCCTCCGACTGTGCCCCCCGGGTCCGTGCGACGCGGGGCGTCGGCGGCTGGCGGCTGGCCGGCCGGCTGCCGTACGTCGCCGACGTGGCCGAGGCGGACGCGCTCCTCGTGCCCGTGGACTTCGGCGCCGCCGGCATCGGGGTCGTCTGCCTGCCCTCAGGTGCGGACGGTGTGGACCGGCGCCGGCTCGCGACCCAGGCCCGGCAGTCCCAGAGCCACGTGCTCCTCAGCGACGTCCCGCTCCGCGACGACGACGTCATCGTGCCGCCCAACGCCGACGCGGCCGCGGTGCTGCTCCGGCTGCGGCGGGCGAGCAACGCCCTGACGGCGTTGCAGACCGCCGAGGCGGTCGGCGGTGCCGAGCGGGTCCTCGACCGGACGGTCGAGCACGTGCTGACCCGGCACCAGTTCGGCCGCCCGCTCGGCGCGTTCCAGGCCGTCGCTCACCACGTCGCGGACATGCGCATCGCGGTGCAGGGTGCGCGGCTGACGGCGTGGCAGGCGGCGTGGGCCGTCGGACGCGGGGAACTCGCCGAGCGGGAGGTGGTCATCGCCGCGCTCACCTGCCACCAGGCCTTCAAACAGAACACCCTCACCGCTCACCAGCTACACGGCGGAATGGGTTACCTGCGGGAGACCGACCTGCACCTGTGGTCGGAGCGGGCCAAGTTGCTCGAGTTGCGCGGCGGCGGCCGGGAGGTCCTCCTGCGGCGCCTCGCGCGCGAGCTCGCCCGTGCGCGAGCGGAGCGGGCGGCCGCCCATGTCTGAGCCGCTGGTCACCCCCGAGCTCGCGGCCCTCGTCGGCACCGTCGTCGAGCAGCACCGCGGCGAGGTCTGCGCCACCGAGTTCCAGCGGTACGCCGCCGCAGTCGGCGATCACAACCCGCTGTACTTCGACCGGGACGCCGCGGCGGCGGCCGGTCATCCCGACGTCGTCATGCCGCCGATGTTCGTCACCTACGTCGTCGCCCCGGTCGCCGACCTGGCCGACCTGCGCCCCGACGGTATCCCGGTCGATCGGGGCCGGCCCATTCCGCTGCCGGGCAAGCGTATGGCCGGCGGGCAGGAGGCCGAGTACCACGCGTGGGCCTACCCCGGTGACACGCTCACCGCGACGACTCGCATCGGCGGCATCGTCGAAAAACAGGGGCGCAGCGGCCGGTTCGTGGTGTTGACCCGGGAGATCTCGTTCGAGAACCAGCGCGGCGAACTCGTCGCCGTCGTGCGCCGATCCACGATCGTCCGGCCGGAGGAGTGATGGGAACCGCTATCGAACCGCAGACGGCGCAGCCGGGTGACGAACTGCCGGTGCTGGAGACGACCGTCAGCCGGGCACAGCTCTTCTTCTTCAGCGCCGCGACGTACAACGGGCACCGCATCCACTATGACCGCGATTGGGCGACCACGGTGGAGGGACACCCGGACATCCTTGTGCATGGTCCGCTGCAGAGCGCGCTGATGATGAAGGTCCTCACCGACTGGGTGGGCACCCGCGGCCGGGTGGTGTCCATGTCGATCACCAACCGCGCCAGCGCCTACCCCGATCAGTTGCTGCGATTCTGCGCGACCGTCACCGGACGCCGCCGCGGCGCCGACGCCGCCGACCTCGTCGACGTCGAGCTGCGGGCACTCAACCAGGAAGGAACTGTGCTGATGTCAGGAAAGGCATCCCTTTCGATCGGGTCGATCGGGTCGATCGGAGACGTGCCGTGACTGGCCTGCGCGGGGACGCGGCCATCGTCGGGTTCACCGAGCTGCGCCCGGAACGCCGGTCGACGCTGACCCCGCGGCCGACGATCGAGCAGTGGGCGCTGTTGTCCAGGGCCGCGCTCGACGACGCGGGCATCGCCCCCACCGACGTGAACGGACTGGTCGCCACCCATGTCGCCGAGTCGGCCCGGTTCGTGCCCGCGACCCTCGCCGAGTACCTCGGTATCGAGGTCGATTTCGCCGAGTTCGTAGACCTCGGCGGTGCGACCAGCGCGGGCATGATCTGGCGCGCGGCCGCGGCGATCGAGATGGGCCTCGCCGACGTCGTGCTGTGCACCGTGCCGGCCGGCCCGGTCGCGGAGTCGCCGCATCGTCCGGCGCATGACATTCGCCGGTACGGCGCATCCAGCGAGCTGTTCGGCTCGCCGCAGGCCGAGTTCGAGATCCCGTACGGCAACATCGCGCAGAACGCGCCCTACGCCATGATCGCCAACCGCTACGCCGCTGAGTTCGGCTACGACGCTCAGGCTCTGGCCAAGATCGCGGTCGATCAGCGGTTCAACGCCTGCGCCAACCCGGACGCTGTCTTCCACGGCAAGCCGATCACGGTCGACGATGTGCTCGCCAGTCCCATGGTCTGCGATCCGATCCACATGCTGGAGACGGTCATGCGCTGCTTCGGCGGCGCGTCGGTGGTCGTCGCCTCCCGGGAGGTGGCGCGGCGGGCCAACCACCGACCGGTCTGGGTCGTCGGCTGCGGCGAACGGCTGGAGTTCAAGACGCCCACCTATGCGCGTGACCTGCTGCGTACGCCGATCGCGGCAGCGGCGGACCGGGCCTTCGCCATGGCGGGCGTCGCCCGGTCCGACATCGACATGGTCTCGCTCTACGACTGCTACACGATCACCGCACTGCTGACGATCGAGGACGCCGGTTTCTGCAAGAAGGGCGCCGGCGCCCAGTTCGTCCGAGAGCATGACCTCACCTACCGCGGCGACTTTCCCTGCAACACGCAGGGCGGGCAGCTTTCGTTCGGGCAGAGCGGTATGGCCGGCGGGATGTCGCACGTGTGCGATGCGGCCCGTCAGATCATGGGCCGCGCCGGCGAAGCACAGGTGCCCGGCTGCGACACCGCGTTCGTCACCGGTAACGGCGGGATCATGAGCGAGCAGGTCGCGTTGATCCTGCGGGGGGAGTGACCGACCATGGACAAACCACTGCCCGTGGCCACCGCGACCTCGGCACCGTTCTGGACGGGCCTGCGGGACCGCAAGGTTCTCCTGCAGTACTCGCCGAGCACCGGAAGCTGGGTGTACTACCCGCGCGTGCTCGCCCCGCTGACCCTGGCCGACGACCTGGAGTGGCGTGAGGTCGGCGGGACCGGCTCGGTCTACACCTTCACGGTGGCGCACCGCCCGACCTCATCCGAGTGGGCCGGGGACGTGCCGCAGCTCCTCGCCGTCGTCGAGTTCGACGAGGGCCCCCGGTGCACGAGTGAGCTGGTGAACGTCGCGCCGGAGGAGATCAAGGTGGGCATGCGGGTGCGCCCGGTGTTCGTCGACGTCGGCGACGTGACACTGCTGAAGTTCGAGCCGGAGGGGGCGGCCTGATGCGGACGACCAACCGTCTGGTGGCCCTCGACCGGCTGTTCCGGCCGCGCTCGATCGCCGTCGTGGGCGCGAGCGCTGACGAGACCCGCCTCGGCGGGCGGCTGCTCGCCTACCTGCTGGCCGGAGGATTCACGGGGGAGGTGTTCGCCATTTCCTCCTCCGGCAACGACCTGCGGGGCGTACCGGGTGCGACACGCGTGAGCGAGTTGCCGGCACCGCCCGACCTGGTGCTCGTCTGCGTTCCCGCACACGCTGTCGCCGACGTCGTCGACGAATCCGCCCGCGCCGGTGCCGGTGCCGCCGTCGTGCTCAGCAGCGGCTTCGCCGAGTTGGGTGCCGCGGGTGCCGAGGCCCAGCATCGTATCCGATGTATCGCCGGGAACGCCGGCATGCCCGTACTGGGTCCGAACGCGGTCGGCATCGTGAACATGCACAACTCGATGGTCGCGAGCTTCATGCGGTTCGACACGCGACCGGCGAGCCGGCGGCCGATCGCGGTGATCAGCCAGAGCGGCGCCGTCGGCGGCGGTATCTTCAATGACGTGCAGCGGCGGGGACTCGGAGCGGCGCTCATGTGCGCGACGGGCAACGAGTGCGACGTCGTGGCGGCTGACGCTGTCGAGTATGCGGTCGAGCAGGACGAGATCCAGGTCGTGATCCTGTGCGTGGAGGGTTTGCGCGAGCCGCGGCGGATGGCGAGGGTCGCCGCACGAGCGGCAGATCTCGGCAAGCCGATCGTGATGCTCAAGATGGGCACGTCGGAGGCTGGAGCCCGCGGCGCCCAGGGGCACACCGGCGCGATCGCGTCGGACGACGACGCACTCCGCACGGCCTTGCGCGGCGAGGGCGTCGTCTTCGCGGCGAGCCCGAAGGCGCTCGTCGACCACGCGGCGGTGTTGCTCGCCGGCAACCGCCCGAAGGGCAACCGGATCGGCATCGTGACCGCGAGCGGTGGCATGGGTATCCACCTGGCCGACGTGGCGACGAGTCGGGGGCTCACCGTTCCGGCGCTGCCGTCAGCGGAGCAGGAGGAGCTGCGGGCAGTGCTGCCGCCGTTCGCCAGCCCGATCAACCCGATCGACGTGACCGCGCAGAGCATCAACGACCCGGCCATCCTTCCGCAGGTGCTCGAACGGGCTCTACGGTCCAGTTCCTACGACTGCCTGGTGCTCTACGGCACCAACTCGACACGGCGGGACGAGATCATCGAGACGCTGTCGCGGTACCACAGCCCTACGGGGACCCCCCTGGTCGTCGCCGCGCACGACGATGCGGCCGCCCATGATCTGTCCGTGCGCGGGGTTCCGGCCGTGTCCGATCCGAGCCGGGCGCTCGACGTCGTGGCCGGCCTCGTGCGGTATCCCGCGCCCGCGGCGGCGGAACGCCGCCGGACGCCGTCCGGGCGGAAGGGCACGATCCCGCACCGGGGCATGCTTCGTCAGGCCGACGCGTTCCTGTTGCTGCAAGCGTTCGACGTGCCGACCGCGGGGTTCGGCACTGCCACTGATGTCGAGACGGCGGTGAAGGTCGCGTCGAGCGTCGGCTTCCCGGTGGCGCTGAAGCTGGACTCGACCACACTGGTGCACAAGTCCGACCACGGTGGCGTCGTCCTGGGACTCGCCGACGCCCAGGCGGTCCGCGCCGCCGCGGCCGAGCTGCTGGAGGTCGCCGCCTCGCTCGGTATGCCGGCCGAACTGTTGGTGCAGGAAATGGTCACCCCGGACGTGGAGCTGTTCTGTGGGGTACGCCGCGACGCCGACTTCGGCCCGGTGCTCGTCGTCGGGCTGGGCGGACGGTTGGTGGAGATTGTGGGCCAGGCGGAGACGGTGATGGCGACGGAGCCGGACGAGCACGTCGCGGCGGCGTTGCACCGGCTGGCCGGTGGGCGGCTGACCGCGCATCCGCGCGGGATCGTGCCGGCGACGCTGCCCGCAGTGGTCGGCGCCATGGGCGCGGTGGCTCAGCTCGCGCTCGACCACGAGGAGGTCGAGGAGGTGGAGATCAACCCGCTGGCCATTCGCGGCACTCGGGTTGTGGCCTTGGACGTGGTTTGCCGGACTCGTTGACCGCGTACTCTGCCGGTAGGTTGGCCGCAGTTGGTGTGGACCCTTTATTATTCAGCCATGCCAGCTTCGCAGAGAGTTCCGGAAGTTGATCCGCTCGACTCGGCTGTCCCGGTGGGTCGTGAGTTGATCCGCCTTGCGCAGATCATCGTGCGGCTGGAAGAAAAGGAGCTCATCGGTGTGCATGGTCTGAGCTATCGACAGATGCGCATCCTCAAACACATTCACGGCGGCGTGACACTGTCGAGTGAGCTGGCGAGCCGATTCGGCATCACACCGCCGGCGATCTCGGAGACCATCGAGTCGATGGTCAAGAAAGGATTGATCAAGCGGCACTTCGGGGTCGCCCAGGACCGGCGGGCGGTGATCCTGGAGCTGACGCCCGACGGCGAGCGACTGTACCTGGAGACCCAGGCCTCGGAGGACCGGTTGGCGGCGGAGATTCTGTCGTTCATCGGCCCGGCCCAGGTGAAGCGGCTGGGCGCTATCGTGGCCAAGCTGGTCGACAGCAATCAGCAGCGGCTGTTCGCCGAGCGGCGGCAGGGGACGGCCCGTCGGAAGGCGAACGGGTAGTGGTGCGGGTGCCGGCCGGCCGCGACCGGCACCCGCACCGTTGGCTCAACCGTCCACGTTCCACGCGGCGTCAACCGCACGCCGCTCGGCCGTGGGCATGAGGCTCAGCGCGGCCTCGTGCAGACCGCGGTCCCAAGCTGCCACGTAGTCGGGGATGACATGAACGGAGTAGTCGAGGGCTCCGGCGTGCACGGTGGTGGCGAGCACACAGCCGTTGGTGACGCAGCCTGTGACGATCACGGTCTCGATCTCGTTTGCTCGCAGCAGGAGATCCAGACTCGTCCCGACGAACGCGCTGGTTCGGTACTTCGGCACGACCAGATCCCGCGCGTTCGGTGTCAGTTCGGGTATGAACTCGGCACCCCACGTGCCCGCGACGGTGTACTGGAACCCGGCGGGCCAGCCCCGGCCACCGTCCGCGAGTCCGAGCTCGCGTCGAATCCGTACGGCCGAGTCGCTCCGGAAGCCGGCCGACGCGATGTGCTGGGTGTGCGCGACGAGCACGCCCGCGGCGCGAGCGGCGGACAGGAAGTCGGCAAGACCGGGGACGATTCGTCTGGCCATCGACACGTCTGCCGCCATCGCGGAGGGGAACGCTCCGTCAGGATCACAGAAGTCGTTCTGCATGTCGATGGCCAGGACAGCCGTCCGCCGAGGCGAGAAGATCTCGTCCGGCGTGTCGCGTACCGTACGACCGTGAAGCTCTCTCAATGTGCCCCCATGGCGATCGTCGCTCCTTGAGTCCTGGGCGCCCGGCCTGACGCGCTACGCCGCCGCATGCCAGCGGCTCCGTACCAGCCTGCCGGGCAGTTCTCCGGTGGGTACCCCGTCTCGGTAGGTGACCGCGCCGGACACCACTGTGTACAGGTAGCCCGTCGCCCGCTGGAGCAACCGTCGCCCGCCGCTCGGCAGGTCATAGGAGGCGTACGGCGCTCCGACGGCGAGTGACCGCAGATCTACGACGTTCAGATCGGCCTTGTAGCCCGGAGCCAGGATGCCTCGATCGGTGAGGCCGACGAACTCGGCCGTGGACCGGGCCTGCCTGCGAACGAAGTCGCGGACCCCGTCCCAGTCGACCCCCGCGGGGGTCACACACGACTGCAGCATCGTCGTCGGGAAGCTCGCGTCACAGATGGTGCCGACATGAGCGCCCGCGTCGGAGAGGCCCGGCAACGTGTACTCGTTCCTGATCAACTGGCGCGCCACATCCAGGCTGCCGTAGGCGTAGTTGGCGGAGGGCAGATAGATCATCCCGCCCTGCTCGTCCCGGACGAGAATGTCGTAGCAGATCTCCGCCGGCGTGACCCCACGGGTTCGGGCGCGCGCGACCAGCGATTCGGTGGGACCGGGTTCGTAGTTGGGCGGATCGGCGAGTTCGTACATGTCCGCCCAGCGGTAGAGATACGCCCCGCCGATCAGCGACGGAACCAACTCGTCGTTCTGCGCGCTGAGGATCGCGGCACGGACCTCGTCCCGCCGCATCACGCGTATCTGCTCGGGAACCGGGAGCCGGGATATCTCGGCCTTCCAGACCGGGTTGGTCATGAAGGGATGCAGCGTGCAGTGCAAACCCATGATCATGCCGATGGCACGCGCGGCGACCTGCCCGCGCACCTTGTGGCCGGACCGGTTCAGCGCGGCGATCCTTCGCAGGATCTCGGTGTAGAGCTCGGGCTCGTCCTTGCGTTGGACCAGCGTGAACGACAGCGGGACGTTCGACGCCTCGACGATCGCCTCGATCAAGCCGAAGTCGACGTCCAGATCGTCGAAGTCGGAAACCAACTGGAACGCGCCGCGACCGCCCCTGCCGAGGGCACGGGCGATCGCGACGAGTTCAGCCTGGCCGGCCCCGTAGGAAGGGATGACCTCGCCGGCTCTGCTCTTGTGGTTGAGGAGGCGCGAAGTGCTGAAACCGACCGCACCGGCCGCGAAGGCTTCAGCGGCGATCGCCGCCATCTTGTCGATGTCCTCGTCGGTCGCGGGCTCTCGGGCCAGAGCTCGCTCGCCCATGACTCGAACCCGCAGCGGGGCGTGCGGGAGTTGCGCGGCGAGGTCCATGTCGTGCCGGAGGCCGTCGACGGCATCCAGGTACTCGGGGAAGGAGTTCCAGTTCCATTCGAGACCCTCTTGCAGCACGACGCCTGGTATGTCCTCGACGCCCTCCATGAGCTTGACCAGGCGATCACGGTCGGCCGGGACGACGGGCGCGAAGCCGACGCCGCAGTTTCCCATCACGGCCGTCGTCACGCCGTGCCAGGACGCCGGCTGCATGTGCTGTGCCCAGGTGGCCTGCGCGTCGAAATGCGTGTGCATGTCGACGAAGCCCGGCATGGCCACGGCCCCGTCGCCGTCGATCGTGCGACCGGAGCGGTCGTCGAGGTCGCCGATCTCGGCGATCACCCCGTCCTTGATGCCGATGTCGGCGGTGTAAGGTGCGGCGCCGGTTCCGTCCACCACCGTGCACCCACGTATCGTCAGATCATGATTCGACATCCGGATCGGCCTCCTTTCCTGGGGGAATCGCCACGGCGACGGTGCCGTGACCGAGGATGAACCCGCTGGCCGGTTCGGGGACTACCGTTGGCCGATCGCCCAGTCCAACGCCGAAGTGTCCACGATGTCGGCACCGGACAGTTTCGTCGAATATGTCAGCAGGTCAGCCTGCTTCCAGATGTCCTGATACTGCTCGACATATCCGTCCGGGAAGCGCAGATCGGTCTTCCACACGTACGAGGTCGCGCTCTGGAGTTGCTCCATCGACAGATCGAGCGCTTTCGCGACTTCCGGCGCGCGCTTGGGATCGTTGACGTAGTCACCGGCCAGCTTCGCGCGGGTCGCCAGGATCGCCGCCGCGTATGCCTTCGCGACCGCAGGGTGCTTCTTGAGCAGGTTCGGCCCGAAGATGGCTGAGGCGGGCGGCCAATCCGGGCGGCTGACAGACGTGAACATCACGGCGCTCCGCTTCGCCTCGAGGGCGACGTTGAGCGGCTCGGACACCACGGCGGCGAACACGGCGCCGTTCTCCAGCGCCGTGACCATGTCCGCACTCGCCATCTTCTTGACGGTCACGTCCTTCAAGGTCAGGTTGGCCGATCGTAGGGTGTCGACAAGGCCCAGGATCGATGCTCCGTCAGAGCCCTGGCTGGAGGCCACCGTCTTGCCCTTGAGCATCTCCGGGGAGAACGTCGCACCCCCCAGTGCCTTCGTGCTCACGTACCAGCCCGTCTTGCCTTTGGGGTTCGTCAGGTATTGCGGCATCGCGAGCCGGATGTCGATGCCGGAACTCGCGGCGTTCAACAGGTTCGCGCTGATCCCGGTGAGAACGACGTCCACGTCGCCCTTGGCGAGCAGCACCAACGCATCACTCGAGGGAATCAGCTTCAGATCCACCTTCAGGTTCCTGGCTTGGAACTCGCCCCACTCCTGGGCCATCAAGGCGTCGGTGAACGCACCCAACCGAGCCGGTAACGCGACGGTGATGGTCGTCGGCTGGCTCAGCTTTCCGTTGCTGTCCACGCTCAGGTCGGTCGGCGTCTTGTCCTTGCCGCCGCTCGAACATCCCATGGCGGCAGCCGCCAGCAACCCCAACATGGCGATGCTGGCGAGGGCCCTGTTCAGATACCCGCGCTTTGGATTGCCGCGTTTCTCATGCATGTCGACTCTCCTGCTTGAAGACCACATTGATCCCGGTGCGCCGGTCACATCCGGCTCGGCTCGCGGACGTCGCTCATCTGCGTCACAAAAGCCGACAAGGTGAAGAGATACGGATTTTAGTTCAGCTACCAAATAGTTAGAGGCCCGAAGCATAACCAGGCCCCAGTAGCACGTCAAGGGCTTGTTGGCGCACTGGAGATTCGAGTGGGTGAGTCACTCGATTGGCCGATATGATTCAGCGGAAGCGCCGGTCACGGCCAGGACTGGTAGGCGGCGAGGCCTTCGAGGGCGAGCCCGTATCCGAGGCCGTCGGCCAGTCGCCGCTTGAGCTCCTCGGTGAGCGCGGCCCGCGTGTAGCGCAGCGCCATGTCGGGCTGACGGGCCAGGTCGCCGGCGAGTTGCCGGGCGCGGTGCATGAGCTGTTCCCCGGGGAGCACCTCGTTGACCACGCCGAGGGTGTGCGCCTCCGCGGCGCTGAGCCGTTGTCCGGTCAGCAGGAAGTATCGGCCGCGGTTGGGGCCGAGCAGATGAGGCCAGACGATGTGGACGCCGTCGCCCGGCACAGTGCCGTACCGGAAGTGGGGAGCGTCCTGGAAGTCGGCGGTGTCGGCGGCGAGCACGATGTCCGACATGACGGCCAGCTCGGCGTGCACCCGAGCCGGGCCGTTCACCGCGGCGATCACCGGCACCTCGATGGCGAGCAGGTTGGTCAGCAGCCGTCGCCCATGCTGAAAGATCTTGTCCCACTTGACGGGGTTCATGCCGCCCACCCAACTGGTGTCAAGATCGGCCAGGAAGCGGTCCCCGGCGCCGGTGAGGATGACGACGCGGTTGTCCGGATCGGCGGCGACGTCGGCGAAGCAGTAGCCGAGTTCGGTGTGCGGACCGTCGCCCCACACCAGCGGTCCGCCGTCGGTGTGCAGCGTGAGCTCGATGATCCCATCCGTGCGGGTGATCGCGACGTGCCGGTACGCGGTCGAGTAGGTGTCGAAGTCGGGTTTCACGCCAGTTCTTCCGTTCCTAGGTGCGGTGGGCCGGTGCCACCGAGGTCAGGCGCCCAGTGGGGTGGTACCGATGATCTGGTCCGCGGCCAGCGCGGCGATCGCGGCGTCGTCGAGGCCGAGCTCGTCGCGCAGGATCTCCTCGTTGTGCTGGCCGAGGGTCGGGGCCGGGCGCCGGTGCGCGTTGGGCGGGCCGGGCGTGAACCGGACCGGGAACGTGGGGAAGACGGCGCTGCCGGTACGCCGCCGGGCGACGGTCGTCCAGTAGCCGCGGGCCACCAGTTGCGGGTGTTCGCGGATCGTGGCGGGGGTCTCCACCCGGGCGGCTGGTATCCCGGCGGCGAGCAGCGCCGGCACGGTCTCGTCCGGCTTCCGGGCCTCCGCCCAGGCGGCGACCGCCTCGCGGACCGGCCCGTCGCGGTCGCCGACGACGGTGCGCAGCGCGGCGAGCTGTGCCGCGGTCTGCACGCTGAGGGCCAGCCACTCGTCCGGTCCGGCCAGCGGGAAGACGTCCTGGAGCAGGGCATCCGGGCTGTCGTTGCCGACCCGTCCCGGGGCGGCGCCGGTGAGCGTGGCGGTGACCATCTGGTCCGCCGTCGCGCAGGCGACCACCTCGATCTGCGGCACCTCGACGAGCTGCCCGATGCCGGAGCGGTCCCGTTCGACGAGCGCGGCCAGGGTGGCGACCGCGCCGTGCATGCCGACCAGGGCGTCGCAGTAGCCGCCGGGGGTGACCGGCGGCCCGTCCGGCTCGCCGGTCTGCCAGGCGGGGCCGCAGAGTTGTTCGAACGTCATGCCCCAGCCGACGTAGTCCCGCCACGGGCCGGTCAGGCCGAAACCGGGCAGCCGGACCAGCACCGCGCGCGGGTTGAGCGCGCGCACCTCGTCCCAGCCCAGGCCGAAGGAGTCCAGCACCCGCACGGAGTAGTTCTCCACCAGGACGTCGGCGCGAGCGACGAGACGCCGGACCAGGTCGCGGCCGGGTTCGCGGGTCAGATCCAGGGTCAGGCTGCGCTTGTTGAGGTTGGTTCCCTGCCACAGGCCGCTGTGCTCGTACCAGTCGTCACCCAGTTCCCGGAAGGTCAGCCCGTACCGCTGCCCGTCGGGTCGCTGGATCGACTCCACCTTGATGACGTCCGCCCCGTACCCGCCGAGCACACAGGTCATCGACGGGCCGGCCCAGAAGGTGGTGAGATCGAGGATCCGCAACCGGGACAGGGGCGCGGCCACACTGCCCCAGCCGGGCGTCGGCCAGGGCGCACCGGGCGTCGGCTGGTACTCGCCGAGATCGGGAGCGTTCCGGGGCGGGGCCAGCGGGCTGCGGGAGAAGCGCCAGGGTGCCGACGGGTGACGCCACGTGACGCCGTCGCGTTCCCGGGTCACGAAGAACTCCCGTTCCCGCCAGTGGGCGAGCCCCGGCAGCGTGCCGCCGTCGCCGATCGGGTTCGCCGGCACCCGCAACGCCTGGCAGAGTGAGACGACGTCGTCGACGGCCATTCCGGCGAGGACGTCGCGGGTGCGGCGGGAGAACTCGGCCAGCCGTGCCGGATCGCGGCGCAGGACCGCCCATCCGTCGACGAACTCCTCGACGCCCAGCAGCACGCACACGTCGGCCCACTGCTGTGCGGTGAGGATGTTGATGCCCGCCCAGCCGTCGCGGCAGCGCACCACGCCCAGCGGCCGGCGCTCCAACTGCTCCTCGCGGCCGAGCTGGCGCAGCAGGTCGAGCAGCCGGGTGGGCAGCGGCGTGGAGGTTTGCAGGCATTCCTGGAGGGACAGATCGGCGACCACCGGCGCCGTGGTGGGTATCGCCAGCGCGATCAGTCCGGCCAGCGCGGTGTGTACCGCCTGGAAAGCCAGCGGGTACCGGCCACCGACCTGGATCGGCCTCGCGCTGTTGCCGCGCCGTTGCAGCCAGCCGCTGGCCGCCTGGAGAGTGAAGGGGGTCGCCGGATGCGGGGCGTGCGGGCCGTCCTGGCCGAACGGGGAGACGCGGACGAACCGGATGCCGGGCCGGGTCAACAGGTCCCCGAGACCGAGCGCCTCGACGCGGCCGGGGCCCATCGCCTCCAGGACCAGGTCGGCCCGCTCGATCAGCCGGGTGATGGCGGCCCGGTCGGTGGCATCGACGCGGGCGCTGCGCTTACCGCCGTCGAGGAACTCGAACATGGCGCTGGTGCCGGTCGGCGCCAACGGCGGCGCGGTGCGTCTCGGGTCGCCGTCCGGTGGCTCGATCTTGACGACGTCGGCGCCCAGGAGGCGCAGCAGCCAGCCCGCGTACGCCAGGCTGTGGTCACTACCCCACTCGACGACGACGAGTCCGCGCAGCGGTGCGGTGTCATCCGCGCTCATCCCGGCACCTGCCCGGCGAGTGCGTCGCCCAACCGGTCCAGGTGCGCCATGGCCGACCCGTAACTGAGCTCCTCGTGTTTGGCCCACCGCAGGAACTGGTGCAGCGGATAGTCCCGGTCCACGCCCGTCCCGCCGTGGAGGTGCTGGGCGATACCGAGCACCCGGGCCGATGCTTCGCCGGCGACGATCTGGGCGACGGTGACCTCCCGGTCGTCGCGGTCGTGGTCCAGGCACCAGGCGGCCTGGTAGGTGGCATACCGGATCGTGGCGACGTCGATGAAGGCGTCGGCCATGTGCATCGTGACCGCCTGGAACTCGGCCAGTGGCCGCCCGAACTGGCGGCGGGACAGCACGTGTGCCCGGCTGAGTTCCAACGCCCGGCCGGTGATGCCGACCAGCAGGCCGGCCGAGGCGACGGCGGCGTGCGCCCAGGTGCGGTTGAGGACGTCTTCGGTGGCGGCGCCCGGCGCCAGCAGCGGCTCGGCGGGGCAGCCGGTGAACTCGACTGTCCATTCCGGACGGCCATTGGTGGCGGTGTGTTCGATGGTACGCACCCCGGGCCCGGCCGGGTCGACCAGGAACAGCCCGGTGCCGTCCGGGGTGGCGGCGGAGACCACGAAGCTCTCGGCGGGCTCGGCGAACGCGACGAACGACTTGGCGCCGGTGAGCGTGCCGGCGTCGGCGACAACCCCGGCCGCACCGAAGCCCGGGCGGGCCGGTTCCCGGTACGCTCCGACCACGAGTGCGCCGCGTCGGATGTCCCGCAGCAGCGCGTCAGCCCGTGGGGTGCCGGCGGCGGCCAGCGGCATGCCGGCGAGCACCGTCGTCTCGATCAGCGGTACCCGGCCCAGGTGCCAGCCCAGGCTCTCGGCGGCGACGCAGCGCTCGATCGCGCCGTAGTCGCCGCCGCCGCAGCGCTGCGGCAGGTACAGCTCGGGGATGCCGGCCTCGACCAGCTTCCGCCACAGCGGTGCGTCCAGCCAGTCGGCTCCGCCGGGGAGGTCGCGCCAGCCGGTGCGCACGATGTCGTGCTCGGCCAGGACGGCCGTACAGGTCTCGCGGATCGCCGCCTGCTCTTCGGTGAGGCTGAAGTCCATGACCGGCGTCAGTCCTGAACGGTGCGGAACAGCGGCAGGGTCGTCATAAGGTTCTCCTTGAACAGGTCTTAGCGGGGTGCCCGGGGCAGGCCCAGTCCGGACATGGCGACAAGTTCGCGCTGCACGTCGTTGTTGCCGCCGCCGAAGGTGCCCACCACCGATGCCTGGTACTCGATGTCCAGCCGGCCGGCCAGCGGTGCTCCCGGGTCGTCGGCGGCGAGGTAGGCCCGCTCGCCGACGATCTGCATGAGCAGGCCGATGACGTCGAGGATGGCCTCGGTGCCGACCACTTTCGCACTGGAGGCCAGCGCGGGTGTCAGTTCGTCGCGGTTGAGCGCGTCCGCGACCCGCCAGCTATGCAGCTTCAGGGTTTCCATGCGGACGTAGGCGCGGGCCAGGAGCTGCCGTACCCAGTTCTCGTCGATGAGCCGCCCGCCGGTCGTGGGTTGCTCTCCGGCCCACTGGACCACGGAGTCGAACAGGCCGAAGATCCGGGCGCCCGCGGCGGCCATCGCGACCCGCTCGTGGTTGAGCTGGCTGGTGATCAGGCGCCAGCCGCCGCCCTCGTGCCCGACCAGGTTCGCGGCCGGCACCCGGACGTTGTCGTAGTGGGTGGAGGTGGTGCGGCGGATGCGCGCGGCGATGGTGTGCAGCGGCGCGACCGAGAATCCGGGTGCCGAGGTGGGCACGATGAAGATGGATAGACCGCGATGCTTGGGAGCGTCCGGGTCGGTGCGTGCCGCCAGCCAGATGTAGTCGGAGACCTCCGCGCCGGAGGTGAAGATCTTGGCGCCGTTGATGACGTACTCGTCGCCGTCGCGGTGCGCCCTGGTGGTCAACGACGCCAGATCGCTGCCCGCCTCCGGTTCGGTGTAGCCGATGGAGAACTCGATGTCGCCGCGCAGGATCGCGGGCAGGTACTCCTGTTGCTGCTGCGGGCTGCCGTAGCTCATCAGTGTCGGGCCCACCGTGTTCACCGAGATCATCGGATACGGAATGCCGGCGCGCTGTACCTCCTCGAAGAAGACGTACTGTTCCAGCGGAGTGCGACCCTGGCCGCCCACCTCGCGGGGCCAGCCGACGCCGAGCCAGCCGTCCGCGCCCAGCCGCCGCCGCAGCCGGCGGTACCACTCCCGCCGTACCTCGACCTCATCGCTGTCGGGCGCGGGCAGGTCGCGCCCGAGGAGGGCGAAATAGCGGCGGGACTCCTCGCGCAGGGCCAACTGCTCGCCGGTGTAGAAGATGTGCACGGGTACCTCGCTCGTCAGGCGCGTTTCGGGATCAGGCTGGCTCGCGGTACACCACACTAGTTAAGTGTCCTAAGTTTCTTGGACCATACCCAGGTCGACGTTGACCGTCAACACTTCCAGGTCGGCTCTTGACATGTGTGGCGGTAACCTTAATATTTGGATTCCTTACCAGTTGCCGTCGAGCCACCCTGCCCGTCAGTTGAGCGCGGGAGCGTGGCAAGAGAAAGGTTGACGATGGCGAACGCGGTGATCGTCGAGGCGGTCCGCAGCCCGATGACCAAACGGGGCAAGGAACTGGCCGGCGTGCATCCGGCCGAACTGCTCGGCCAGGTGCTCACCGCCCTGTTCGGCCGGACCGGCGTCGATCCGGCGCGGGTGGAGCAGCTATTCTGCGGCTGCGTGACACAGTCCGGGGAGCAGGCGTCCAACGTCGGCCGGACCGCCTGGCTCGCCGCCGGGCTGCCCACGACGACGGCAGCGACGGTGGTCAACTGCGCGTGCTCCTCCAGCCAGCAGGCGAACCACATCGTCGCCGGCCTCATCGAGGCGGGCGTCATCGACGTGGGCGTCGCCTGCGGGGTGGAGAGCATGAGCCGGGTCCCGCTGCTCGGCAACCGGATCGCGGGCGTGCACGCGCACCGCCCCCCGGGCTGGACGATCGACATGCCGGACCAGTTCGCGGCCGCCGAGCGGATCGCTCGGCATCGCGGCTTCGGGCGGGACGCGCTGGACGAGTTCGCGGTGCACTCGCACCGCAAGGCGCTGCGGGCCTGGGCGGAGGGACGGTTCGACCGTGAGGTGGTACCGGTTACCGTATCCACTGTGGACGGCCCGGTCCAGGTGACCCGGGACGGCATTCCACGGCCGACCGATCGCAGCACCCTCGCCGGCCTGGACCCGGTCCGGCCGGAGAGCCTGCACACCGCGGCCACCTCGGCGCCGGTGTCCGACGGGGCGTCGGCCGTCCTGTGGATGCGTGACGACCTCGCGGTCGCCTCGGGGCTGCGGCCACGGGCGCGCATCGTCAGCCAGGTTATGGTGGGTGCCGACCCGTTCTTCCACCTCGACGGCCCGGTCGCGGCGACCAGCGCCGTGCTGGACCGGGCCGGCATGACGATCGGTGACATCGACCTGTTCGAGATCAACGAAGCCTTCGCCGCGGTGCCGCTGTCCTGGGCCGGCGTGCACCGGCCCGATCTGGACCGGCTCAACGTCAACGGCGGCGGGCTCGCGCTGGGGCACCCGGTCGGCGCCACCGGAGCGCGGTTGATCGCCACCGCTCTGCACGAACTGGAGCGCCGCGACGCGAGTACCGCGCTCGTCTCGATGTGCGCGGGTTCGGCGCTCGCCTCGGCCACCATCATCGAGCGCCGGTAACGCTCCAGCCACCGACGGCCACGCACTGGGCCCCGGCCGTGACCGGGGCCCCGTGCGTCACCGTTCCCGGGTGTTCCACGAGTCGCTGGCCAGCGCCCGCAACTCGGTCGCCAGGTAGCCGTCCTCGACGGGGGTACGGGTGGCGAAGAGCGGCTCGAGCTCGCCGGCCAGCGACTCCGCGGTCCAGCCGGCCGCGCCCGCGTCGAAGCGGCGGTCCACGGCGGGCGCCTTGAGCAGCGCGATCATCCCGCCGTACACGACGAACACCTGGCCCGACACGCGAGCCGCGCGGGGTGAGGCCAGATAGGTCACCAGCGGCGTTACGCGCGCCGCGCCGAACGGGTCGTCCGGATCGCCGTCAGCCCGCTCGGTACCCGTCATCCGGGTGTTGGCACGGGGACAGATCGCGTTGGCCAGCACGCCGTACTTGGCGCAGGAGCGCGCGGTGGCCAGCGTGAGCGAAACGATGCCGGCCTTGGCCGCGGCGTAGTTCGGCTGGCCGGGCGAGCCGAGCAGGAACGCCTCGGACGCGGTGTTCACGATCCGTCCGTACGCGGGTTCCCCGGTGCGCCGGGCCAGCCGCCGCCAGTGGCTCGTGGCCCACCGGGAGGTGTTGAAGTGGCCGCGCAGGTGCACCCGGATGACCGCGTCCCAGTCGTCGACGGACATGTTGAAGATCATGCGGTCGCGCAGGATGCCGGCATTGTTGACCAGGATGTCCAGCGAGCCGTACGTCGAGACGGCGCACTCCACCAGTGCGCCCGCCGCGTCGAAGTCGCTGACGTCACCGGCGTGTGCGACGGCCTCACCGCCGAACTTCCGGATCTCGCTGACCACGCTCTCGGCACGGTTCTCGTCGGGCGCCCCGTCCAGCGCGACGCCGAGGTCGTTCACGACGACGAAGGCACCGGACCGCGCCAGGGCGATCGCCTCCGCCCGCCCCAGTCCGGTGCCGGCCCCGGTGACCACTGCGACCTTGCCCTCCAGCAGCACCTCACACACTCCGTTTCTGGCCCGCCGCCGGGCCGGGTCGCAACAGTCGTTCGCGTCCATGCCGGGCGAAGTCCGCCCGGATCCGCTCCCGCGCCGCCGCGTCGAGCGGCTGGTAGGCCCCGGCGCGCCGGGGACGCCACCACACCGGATCGGCGCATTCCCAGCACTGGGCCACCAGATCGCGGCGCAGCAGCTTGTTCGTCAACGTGGTGGGCAGGGTCCGGCTGACCCGGACGAAAGCGGGTGCCCACTTGGCGCCGAGGTCGGGCTGGCGGTCCAGCCACTCGGCGAAGTCGGTGCCGTCGAAGGCGTCCCGGGGAACCACCGCGATCATGACCTGGTCGCCGGCCGCCGGGTCCGGTACCGGGTACACCGCGGTTTCGGCGAAGCCCGGGTAGCGGGCGAGTGTCCGCTCGATCGGGGCGAGGGCGAGGTTCTCGCCGTCGACCCGTAGCCAGTCCCCGGCGCGGCCGGCGAAGTAGAAGTAACCGGCGGCGTCCCGGTACCCCAGGTCGCCGCTCCAGTACGAGCCGCCCCGTACCCGTTCGCGCATCGCGGCCTCGGCGCGGTAGTACCCCTCGAAGGTGCCGACGCCGCCGACGTTGACCAGCTCACCGACCGCCACGTCGGCGTTGCGGAGGTTGCCGTGCGCGTCGAACTCGGCGACCGGGCACTCCTGTTCGGTCGCCGGGTCGAGCACCTTGATGTTCCCGCGCGGCACGCCGACCGAGTTCGG
The DNA here is from genome assembly GCF_025264685.1 of Dactylosporangium roseum. Lineage (GTDB taxonomy): Bacteria > Actinomycetota > Actinomycetes > Mycobacteriales > Micromonosporaceae > Dactylosporangium > Dactylosporangium roseum. Next base: position 5,331,112 of record NZ_CP073721.1, on the reverse strand, counting down.
CGGGGTTTCCGCCGTGCGGTTGAATCCGATGCCGCCCTCGGTGGTGCCGAAACCGTCGATGACCCGGCAACCGAAGCGCCTGCCGAACTCGGCGATGACGGAGTCCGGCGCCTCGTTGCCGTAGACCAGGCGCAGGGTGGTGGCGGCGTCGTCGGGGCGAGGCGCAGTGGCGAGGATGTACGACAGCGGCTTGCCCACATAGTTGCTGTAGGTCACGCCGTATCGGCGTACATCGTCACCGAAGGCGGAGGCCGAGAACCGTTCCCGTAGCACGACGGCGGCCCCGGCGACCATGGCCGGGGCCCAGCCCAGGATGAGCGAGTTGGAGTGGAACAGCGGCATGGCGACGTAGCAGACGTCGGCGGGGGCCAGCTCGACCAGGTCGACCACCCGGCGAGCCCGGCGCAGCAGACTGCCCTGGGTGCACCGCACGGCCTTCGGGCTGCCGGTGGTGCCGGAGGTGAAGACCAGACCGAACAGCGCCTCGGCGGAGGCCTGGTGGTGCGTGGGCGGCTCGGCCGGCCGGCCCGCGACGTCGGCCAGGTAGCCGGGGTCGGCGGCGTCGATCACCGGCACCGTCAGCTCCAGGCCGGCCAGCAGCGGAAGATACGACTCCTGGGTGATCACCACCGCGCAGTCGGTGTGCTCGATGTCGCGCGCCAGCTCCTGACCCCGGCGGGTCGGGTTCAGCCCCACCACCGTGGCGCCGGCCAACGCCGCGGCGCCGAGCAGGAAGGTGAACTCCGGGTAGTTGTCCATCAGGACGCCGATGTGCAACGGCCGGGGCGGGCGGTGCCGGGCGAGTATCCAGTGCGCCCGCTGGGCGCAGGCCGCCACGTACTGCGCCCAGGTCCAGTGGTCGTCGCGGTAGCGCAGTCCGTGGGCGTCGTCGAAGCGGCGGGCGAGCAGGGCGTCACGCAGGCTCGGCTGCTCGGGCGGTGCGGCGTGGGAGGTTGGAGGCATTGTGGTCCTGAGGTGTGTGTGGGGTCGGATGGGGGGCGGCACGTCAACCGGCGGTGACCTCGTCGACGAGGCCCCATGACAGGGCGGTCCGCGCGTCGAGGGTGTCGCCGGACAGCGCCAGGTACAGGGCTCGCCAGCGACCGATGCGGCGTGGAATGCTGACCGTGCCGCCGGCGCCCGGAATGAGGCCCATGCCGATCTCGGGGAGTCGGATGCGGGTGTCCGGCGCGGCCACGACCCGGCCGGCGAAGGCGGGGAGCTCGATGCCGGCGCCGACACAGAAGCCGTGCAGACGCACCTCCGTCCGGTCGGCCAGCCTGTGCAGCAGCCTGCCCGCTCCGGCCCTGGTCCGGATCAGGTGAGCGGTCGCCAGGTCGGGGGCGGTGCCGAATTCGTCGAGGTCCCCGCCCGAGCAGAACGACGGTCCCGCGCCGTCCAGCACGATGCGCTCGACACCGGCATCGACGTCGGCGATCCGGAGGGCCGCGACGAGTGCGTCTCGAACCTCTCGGCCGTACGCGTTGCGGCGCTCCGGGCGATGCAGGGTGATGCGCAACGCATCGCCGATGCGCTCGACGAGCACCGGCGGGTCGCCGGCCGGCGGCCGTGGCGGGCGGGGTCCGCGCCGTGCGAGCCACTGCTGAAACTCCGCGCCTCCCAGCAGCGTGGAGTACGCGAGCGATTCGGCGTCGAGGCCGATTGGCACAGGCAGCTCCGGGGCCCAGCGCAACAGCCCCGCGAGGGTCGTCGCGGCCGTCGGATGTGCCGTGGCGGCGGCGTGCAGGGCGGCGGCGGCGCTCACGGGTGACGGCACCCCGACGAGGGCACGATGCGATTCGCCCGCACCTGACGGACAAATGATCAGGTCCAGTGCCTCCAGCAGTGGCCGCAAAGCCGGGACGGGCCGGTTGTGCCTGGTGACACCGAGCAGAATCCGGTCGGATGGGCTCGGCACCTGGAACGGCGGCTCGGGTATCGGGCCGGCGTCGAGGTCCACGACGAGCAACGGATCGGTCAACTGCCCGTCCTGATCCAGCAACGGGGTCGCGAGCCGGTCCGCCAACGCGGCCGGAGCTTCCCATGGCCTCATGCTCATTCCACCGCATCGACGTTGGTAGGCCATGTGCCGCTGATGCCGGCCGCGGTCAGCCCGGCCACGCTCGAAGCCGACATGCCGAGCCAGTTGTGCAGCACCTCCTCGGTGTGCTGCCCGAGGGTCGGTGCCGGCCGCCGGTTCCACGGCTGACGGAAGGTGGTGGAGCGGAACGGAAGCCCGGGCACCGGATGCGTGCCGGCCACTTCGTGGGCCACCGGTTCGAAGAAGTGGCGGTGCTCGAACTGCGGGTGCCGCAGCGCCCTGCCGCTGCCGTCCACCCGAGCGGCCGGGACGCCGCCGGCGACCAGCCGTGCTACGGCGGTCGCGGCGTCGTGTCGCTGGCACCAGCCGGTGATGGCGGTGTCGATCCGTTCGCTCTCGGCGCGCCGGGCCTCGGCGGAGTCCCACCGCACGTCGAGCCAGTCGGGTCGGTGCAACTGCCGCGCGAGCGCTCGCCAGCCGTCCCGGTCCCGGACGCTGATGCTCACCCAGGCGCCGTCAGCGGTCGGGTACACGCCCTGCGGGCAGTGTCCGGGGTGGCCGTTGCCCAGCCGCTCCGGCAGCCGCCGTTCGAGCTGCCAGGCGAGCACCTGTCCGGCCGCCGCGATCACCGCGGGCTCCAGCATGGACACCTCCACGACGCCGGTGGCGGCTCCCCGGTCGCGGCCCTCCAACGCGGACAGGCACGCGAAGGCGGCGTGAATGCCGGCGAGCGGGTCACAGATGCCGCGCGGAGCCACCGGCGGTCCTTGCGGGTGCCCGGTGATCCAGGCCAGACCGCTGCACTGCTCGATCGTCTGCGCGAATGCCGTCCGGTCGCGCCACGGACCGTCCAGGCCGAACGCCGGCATCCGGACCACGGTCAGGCCGGGATTGCGAGCCCGGATCGCCGACCAGTCCAGCCCGAACGAGTCGAGTACGCGGGCCGAGAAGTTCTCGATGAGCACGTCGGCGTTGGCGGCAAGCTCCTGTAGCAGCTCACGACCACGGTCGGTCGTCAGGTCGAGGGTGATGCCGCGCTTGTTGGTGTTGAGCGCGAAGAACACCGGCGCCCTTTCCCACCATTGATGCGCGCCGGGATCGACGACGAACGAGTAGCGCATCCCGTCCGGGTGGCTGACGGACTCGACCTTCACCACATCGGCGCCGAACGCGGCCAGCAGGTGCGAGGCGGCCGGGCCGGCCCACCAGGCGGTGAGGTCGAGGACCCGCAGCCCGTCGAGATGCCCTGTGCCGTCAGGGTCCCCGGCGGCCACCGGGGCCGACGACTCCGGCCGGCCGCCGCCCTCCCGTGCACCGGCAGGCGGCTCGACCGGGTGGAAGCGGAAGGGCGCGCCCGGTTGTCTCAGCCCCGTGCCCGTGGGCTGGAAGAAGCCCCGGGCGTCGAGGTGTTCGTTGTCGAGCAGGGTGGCGCCGTTGCCGATGGGCGCCACCGGGATCCGCAACGCGGAGGCGGCGTCGATGACCTCCTCGCCGGTACGCGACTCCGTCCAGTCCTCGATGGCGCGCCGGACGCCGGCTGACCGCGCGGTCGGCATGCCCGCGTACGAGAGCGCCTCGTCGTCGGCGAGATCCGGCCGACCGATGAGGAGCATGAGATCCTGACGCTGGCGGGCGGAGATCGTGCAAAGCCCCACCCACCCGTCCTTCACCCGTTCGATGGCCGGGATCTGCAGGGACCGGTGCGGGAAGTCCTCGCCGGCCTTGCCCCACATGCTCGCGAGCGTGGGTCCGAGCGTGGTGAGGCCGAGGTTGGTGACCTCGAACAGCGACAGGTCCAGGTGGTCGCCCATACCGGTGCGCCGAGACTGCCGGACCGCGGCGACGGCGGCCGCGGCGGCATACGCGCCGGCGAGGAACTGTTCCATGTCCCCGCCGGCCATGACCGGAGGCAGCGATTCGTCGCCCCGCCAATAGGTCGATCCCGCCATCGCCTGGCGGATCGCGGACCCGCCGTCCCGGCCCGCCCACGGCCCGGACAGACCGAACTCGGTGACGGTGACGGCGGCGAGGCCCGGCCGGGCGGCGAAGGCGCCGGCCGCGTCGTACCCCGACCAGGTGGCACTGTCGATGACGACGTCGGCCCGGTCGATCGCAGCCGCGACCTCGTCATCGGCGATGATCTCCTTGCGGGCGTTCAACATCCGCGCGAGCGCGTCCCGCGCGGCGCTCGACGATCCGGTCCCACCGTCCTCGATGTGGATCGGCTGTCCGTGCGGGCGCAGCACGGTGGCCGCGGCGTCACGCAGCAACCGGGCACAGTACGCCCCGGCCAGGTTGTCGCAGAGGTCGAGGACCACGACGCCGCTGAGCAGGTGGCCGGCCGGCGGGGAGGCGTTCACGGCGTGCCTTCCGGGGTTCGTGGTCGGGCGGTGGCGATGTAGGCACCGGGGGGGATGTGCGGGTCGTCTGCGTCGTCCTGCGCCCGGATGAGCACCGGCTGCCCGATGGCCGGGCGGGGCAGCGAGGCGTCCACGTGTGCGAGCACCCTCGGGCCCTCGTCGAGCTCGACGAGGACGGTGGCGTAAGGCACCCGGTCCCCGGCGGACGCGCGCATGGGCTGGTGCGTGACCGTGAACGAGAAGACGACACCGTGTCCGCTCAACGGCCGGTCGAGGATCTCGTGCGCGGCGTCGGCGGGGCAGCGTGCGGGCGCCACGACGAACCACCGACGGCAGGCTGTGCAGCATGCCATGGCGACGGCGGGTGGTGGAACCTGGCTCATCCGCGGTCTCCTCGCTTCAGCACGGCGATGCTTCCGTCTCCCAGGTCTCCCCAACCGGTGACGGCCCCGATGCTGGCGCCGGCCACCTGGCGCGGCCCGGCCTCGTGCCGAAGCTGGACGACGGCCTCGACCACGTGGTTGAGGCCCAGGGCGTGGGCCTGCGAGAGCAGCCCGCCGTGCGTGTTGACCGGCAGCCGGCCACCCAGCTCGGTCGCGCCGCTGAGCACGAACTCCCCACCGGCTCCGCGCCGGCAGAAGCCCGCCTCCTCGAGCTGCTGGATCACCTCGAAGGTGAAGCAGTCGTAGACCTGCGCGAAGTCCATCTCCTCGGGGCCGGCGCCGGCCATCGTCCAGGCTCTGGGCGCGGCTTCGGTGAGCCCGATCTCGAAGAAGTCGGTCCGGTTGTACATGTCCAGCGGATCCGACGGCCGGCCGTCGGTACACGCGGCGACGAGGACGGGATGGTGCCCGTCGAGCCGGCGGGCGCGTTCGGCCGACACCAGCACGAGGGCCGCCCCGGCGTCGGTCTCCAGGCAGCAGTCCAGCAGGCGGTACGGCTCGGCGATCCAGCGTGAGGAAAAGTAGTCCTCGAGCGTGAGGGGTCTGGTCATGACGGCGTTGGGGTGGGCGGACGCGTGTCGGCGGGTCGTGACCGCCACCTGGCCCAGCGCCTCGGGCGGGGTACCGAACTCGTGCATGTGCCGTCGCGCCATCTGGGCGTAGACCTGGGCGGGAGCGTGAACCCCGTTGGGTCCGTACCGGTCGCGCACCGCCCGGCGGTACGGCGTGGAGGCGTCCACGTCGCTCAGCGAGCGGGCCCGCCGCCCGGAGTATCCGGCCCAGCCGACCGCGACGAGCATCACCTCGGCCGCGCCCGCGGCGATGGCGGCCGCCGCGTAGCCGACCGCCGCGACCGGACTCGCTCCGCCGAGATTCACCTGGACGGCGTACCGCACCCGGTCGAGCCCCAGGTTGACGATCAGATCCTCGGCGCTGGGTCCCATGTACGGCGCGATGAGCCCGTCCACCTGGTGCCGTGGAATGCCGGCGTCGGCCAGCGCGGCCAGCGACGCGTCCACCGCGAGCGAGGTGTCCGTGGCTCGCGGGTCGGCCCCGCGGCAGTAGCGGGTCTCGCCCACGCCGGCGATGGCCGTCGCGTCGGCGAAGGACTCGGTGACCGTCATGGCTACCGTCCTCGGTAGGCCGGCGGGCGCTTCTCGGCGAAGGCTCTCGGCCCCTCCTTGGCGTCCTCCGTGCGCAGGATCGGGCCGGAGATGTAGTACTCGAGCTCGAACGGTGTCTCCAGTTGCATCGCCCGCACGGCGATCTCCTTCGCCGCCTGCACGGCCAGCGGAGCGTTCGCCGCGATCGTTCGGGCCAGTGCCAGCGACTCGTCCAGGAGGCGTTCGGGCTCGACGATCCGGTTGATGAGCCCGACCTCGAGCGCGCGCTGCGCGGAGATGGGCCGGCCGGTCAGCAGGATCTCCATGGCGACCGCCCACGGGATCTGACGCGGCAGCCGCACGTGCGAGCCGCCGCCGGGAGTGATGCCCCAGCGCACCTCGCCCAGCCCGAAGGTCGCGTGCGGCACCGCCAGGCGAAGGTCGGTGCCCTGCATCATCTCGAGTCCGCCCGCGATGCACAGGCCGTTGACGGCCGTGATGATCGGCTTGTAGATGTCGGAGAAGAACCGCTTGGTGATGTCCGCGAAGTGGCGCGGGCCGCCGTCGGTCAGCGCGCCGACGGTCTTGGACAGATCGGCGCCGGCGCAGAACGCACGCTCTCCGGCACCGGTCAGCACCGCGACCCGAAGGCCGGGGTCGGTGCGGAACCGCTCGAACGCCTCCATCATCTCGTGGAACATCTCGGGCGTGTAGGCGTTCAGCTTTTCCGGCCGGTCCAGCGTGATGATCGCCACCTCGCCGTCGCGATCCATCCGCACACGGCCTGCTTCTTCGTCAACCATGGATTCCCGCTTCCCGCTGCTACAAAGGGCGCTTAAAGGTTAGGTACCCTATGCTGTGTCCGTCAAGGAGATCACCTCGGCGGCTGCTCAGCGGCCCGCGCGACGGTCCGGAAGCGGGCCACGCGATCCGCCGAGCCGCTGCGCGGGAATGCGGTTGCCGGCCACGAACGTGGCGCGTACCCGAACCTCACCCGGCTGTCGCAGGGCGTCGGCCAGCGGTCGGTCCAGCAGGCACAGGTCCGCCGGTGCGCCGGGCTCGACCGTTCGCCCGCGGCCCAGGCGGAGCGGATCCACGGTGAACAAGGCGAGCGCCCGGGCGCCGGTCAGGCGTTCCGACGCTCCCAGGCACCGGCCGTGCGATGTGCTCCGGTGCTGCGCGGCGGCCATCGCCGCCCACGGGTCGACGCCACCGAAGGGTGCGTCGGTGCCACCGGCCACGGTGATCCCGGCGGTGTCCAGGCTGCGCGCACGGTAGAGCACCGCGAGATCGTCGCGATCGACCCGGTGGACGTATTCTTCGCCGCGCTCGGCGACGAAGTTCGGTTGGGTGACCACGGCGACCTCGTGCGCGCGGAGCCACGCGTCGTACTCCCGCGGGATCACCCCGCCGTGCTCGAGCCGGTCGCCGGCCCGTGCGCCGGCCCGATCGAGCGCCGCTACGGCCAGAACGGTCTCCGTCCGGGTCGTGCAGTGGATCGCGACGTTGCGCCCCCGCGCATGGCACTGGCCGATCCGGGCGGCCATGGCGTCGAGGTCGGGCGGATTCCACTCGTCGATGACCATCTTGCGGGGGCCCAGCAGGTCGGCCGGGCAGTCGGCGTCGCCGGCGCCCAGCAACAGCAGCCGTTGCGGGAGCGTGCCGTTCGCGTGCGACTCGGCGAGGTGCCGAGCGGCCGCACCGTCCAGGTCCGGTGTCGCGTCGGTCACGCCGGTCACGCCGTGTGCCGCGAGCAGGCGGGCCACCCGGGCCAGGTCGGGAAACCCGGCGGAGCCGTCGCGCAGCAGCGCGTCGCCACGCACGAGGATGCCGTCACGGGGCACCTCCGGGTGCCGGCGGAGTGCGGCGCTGTTGAGCACCCAGACGCCGCCGGTGCGGTACTGTACGCGCACCGGGCGGTCGGGCAGCATGCGGTCGAGTGCCGCCGCGTCGAGCGGACCGGCTATCGAGTCGTCGTAGCCGACGACACGCAATGTGCCGCCCCGCGGTGCGGTGCGGAGCAACCGTGCGAACGTGTCGGCGTCGGTGGTCGCCCGGCAGTCCACGGAGTCGAGCGCGGCGGCCAGCGCCATGAGGTGGATGTGGTTGTCGTGCAGTCCCGGCAGGAGCGCGCCGCCCCGGCCGTCGACGGCGTCGGGGTCGTCGCCGGCGAGACGCGGGCCGATGCGGACCACGGTGCCGTTCTCGACCCGGACGTCGACCTCCGGCTCGCCGTTGACCTCGACGTCCCGGAGGGTCAGGTGGCTCACTGCGCCCACCGAGGTTCGCCGTTGTGTTCGCCGGGTTCGGGTGCCCGGCCAGGATGCGGCCGTGACGCCGGTGCGGCGACGTCGACGGAGTGGCCTGCGACGTGCACCCGCCAGGAGTCGGCCCCGGTGTGCGTGATGCCGTACGGCGGCTGCGGGCGGCGGCAGGGCCGCACGACGTGGCGGCAACACTCCTCGAGCGTGAGCTGGGCGTGGTGCCCGCCACCGAGCAGGCGGGAGGTGACGGTCGCGATCGCCGCGTAGAGCCCGGTGACCGGGTCGGCGAGCGCGTCGGCGCAGAACTTCGGTTCCGGCCCGGGTATGACGGCACCGGCCGCGACGGCGGCGTCGTCACCGAACGCCGGTGCGTCGGGCGGTGATCGGTACCCGGAGATGGACATCCAGGTGAGCGTCGGATTCGCCGCGAAGAACGCCGCTCGGCTCAGGCCCAGGTTGGTCAGGGCGCGGGGGCGGGACGATTCCAGCACGACGTCGGCCGATGCGATGAGTCCGGCGAGCTGCCGGCGGCCGGAGGCCTGACGCAGGTCGAGAGTGACGCTGCGGTGGGGGCCGTGCAGCACGTCGTAGAAGCCGCCGGCGGCGTGGCGCGCACCGTCGAGCCGGTCGACGGACTCCACCTTGACGACGTCGGCCCCGGCGCGGGCCAGCAGGCCGGCGCAGAGCGGCCCCGCCCACAGCGCGGTCAGGTCGACGACCCGCGCGATCCGCCCGGCCGGCCGGGCGTCCCCGCCGCGCGGGACCAGCCGCCATGGCGTGCCGGTTCCGGCGCCCGGGTCGGTGGCGCCGTGCCGGGTCCCGAGCGCCGCCGCCGGAATCCCGAGCCCCCGGGCGCGGTGGACCAGGTCGTCGACACGGCGGTCGCGCAGCCGGGCCGCGATCAGCGGCCAGAGGTGGGCGGTGTCGAGGTCGTGCAGGGCCGGGTCGGCGAGCCAGGCCGGTACCAGTTCGGCGTCGGAGGCCCGCGCCAGGTTCACCGCCAGCCAGCCGTCTCCGGCGCCGACGATGCGGCAGGAGCCGCCGACGGACTCCTGCCCGGCGCGTCGCCGGCCGGTCCACGCCGCGCGTTCGGCGAGCAACTGGGCGCCGGGGACGCCGGTGCGCCGCCCCCACAGCTCGCTGAGCACCGACCACCACGCGGTGGCGGCATTGATCCGGTTGGCGATCGGCGCCTCGGGTGCCGCCGGTGGACCGCCCGCCGGGCCGGTGAGCGCCATCGCCCCACTGGCGGCCCAGGCGGCCACGGGAGCGAGGTTCTCGACGACGGCCGCCGCGCGCGCCGCGCGGCCGGTGTCGGTCACCTCGACGAGGGTGACCGGCGCCCGGGGGAGAGCGACGGCGATGGTGTGCATGCCGGAGGCGCGGGCCAGGCTCACCAGTTCGTCGAATTCCGGGCCGTCGCCTTCGATCCTGGCGGCCAGCTTCCTGGTCGGTGCGACGTCACGCATCGAGGTACCTGGTGCGCCGCGGGCGGGACAGGTTCATCACCGGCTCCCTTGACTAGTACGGACACCTAACGTTAAATACCCCTACTGATTTCGACAAGGTCGTCCGGCGACCGGGGCGGGACATCCACGAACGGGGTCACAACATGCTGTCTGCGCTGCTCGAGGCCGCGGCCGCGATCGACGCCGATCGCGAGGTGCTGCGCGACCACACCGGCCCGGTCACCCTGGCCGGTCTGCTGCGCCGGGCCGCTTCGGGAGCGAGCCGGCTCGCCGGGAGCGACGCGTGCCTGTTCCTCGGCGTCAACGGTCCGGCCGTGCCCATGACGCTGTTCGCGTGTTGCGCCGCGGCGGTGCCGTTCGTCCCGCTCAACTACCGGCTGACCGACGCCGCCCTGGCCGAGTTGGTCGCGCGGTTCGAGCGGCCGATGGTCATCGCCGATCCGGAACAGGCCCACCGCCTTCGTGCCGACGTCGACACCACGGGATGGCTCGATCTGCTGGCCACCGCTACCGGCGCGGAGGCACCCGCCGGCCGCGCCGACGGCGACGAGGTCGCCGTCATCCTGTTCACCAGTGGTACCACCGCCGCGCCCAAGGCCGTGCCGCTGCGCCACGCCAACCTGGCCTCGTACGTGCTCAACTCCGTCGAACTGGTCGGCGCCGCACCCGACGAGGTCAGCCTGGTGAGTGTCCCGCCGTACCACGTGGCGGGGGTGGGTTCGGCGCTGACCAATCCGCTCAGCGGGCGGCGCCTGGCGTACCTGCCGCGGTTCGATCCGGGGGAGTGGCTGGCCACCTGCCGACGCGAAGGGGTGACCTCCGCCATGGTGGTGCCGACCATGCTGGCTCGCATCCTGGGACACCTGGACGGGCGCGATCCCGAGGTACCGACGCTGCGCCACCTCGCGTACGGCGGAGCGCGGATGTCGCCCGAGACGATCCGGGCAGCCCTGGCCGCGTTCCCGCACACCGGCATGACCAACGCCTACGGGCTGACCGAGACGAGTTCCACCCTGACCCTGCTCACCCCCGAGGACCATCGGGCGGCGGTGCGATCCCCGGACGGGTCCGTCGCCCGGCGGCTGGGCAGCGTCGGGCGGCCCCTGCCGGGCGTCGAGTTCCAGGTACGCGGCCCGGACGGCACCGTACTCCCGGCGGACGTACCCGGCGAGCTGTGGGTGCGCGGTCCGCAGGTCAGCGGCGAATACGTCGGCCAGGGCACGGCGCTGGACGCCGAGGGCTGGTTCAACACCCGTGACGGTGGCTTCCTCGACGCCGACGGGTACGTGTTCGTCCAGGGCAGGCTCGACGACACCATCATCCGGGGCGGTGAGAACATCGCGCCCGCCGAGGTCGAGGATGTGCTCACCGCGCACCCGGCGGTCCGCGACGCGGCCGTGCTGGGACTGCCCGACCCCGAGTGGGGCGAACGTATCGTCGCCGCCGTGATCGCCCGCGCCGGCGCGGTCTCCGCCGCCGAGCTGATCGACTGGTGCCGGGCTCGGCTGCGCTCCTCGCGCACCCCCGACGAGGTGGTGTTCGTCGACGAACTCCCGTACAGCCCCACAGGCAAGCTGGTCCGCCGCGACCTCGCGGCGGCACTCACCCGCACGTCGTCAAGGAGTTGAGCATGTTCACCATCGGTACCCGCCTGCACAGCCAGGTCGACGGTGGGGAGGTCATCGTCGTACGCGCCGACGGCGTGACCGAGCCGCTGCGCTGTGCCGGGCTGCCCATGACCGGCGAGGCCGCCGATGGTGGTGCGGTACCGGAGGATGCGCCGACGCTGCTGCTCGGTAAGCGGTACGAGCTCGTCGACGAGGTGCTGCGCATCGAGGTGCTGGTGACCAGGCCGGGCGCCGGGCCGCTCAGCTACGCCGGCCGCGACCTCACCCTGCGTCCGACCAAGCCGTTGCCGTCGAGCGACTGATCCCCCGGGAGCTTCCATGACCGACGAGAACCCCGTCCGATACGAGCGGCGCGATGCCATGGCCGTGGTGACCATGAACCGGCCGGCCTTCGGCAACGCCCAGAACTCCGCGATGACGTACGCACTCGACGACGCGTTCAGCCGGGCGGTCGACGACGACGACGTCGCCGTCATCGTGCTGGCCGGCGCCGGCAAGCACTTCTCCGCCGGGCACGACATCGGCACCCCCGGCCGCGACGTCGGCGTCGAGTACCCCAGGCGGGCCGCGATCCTGCCCACCCACGTGGGCCGGGCCGGCGCCGACGGCCGGCTGACCCGCGAGGCCGAGGTGTACCTCGGGATGTGCCGGCGCTGGCGGGCGATACCCAAGCCGACGATCGCCATGGTCCAGGGAGCGTGCATCGCCGGCGGCCTGATGCTCGCGTGGAGCTGCGACCTCATCGTCGCCGCCGAGGACGCGTTCTTCTGCGACCCCGTGGTCACCATGGGAATCCCCGGGGTCGAGTACTTCGCGCATCCGTGGGTGATGGGCCCCCGGATGGCCAAGGAGTTCCTCTACACCGGCCGCCGAGTCGGTGCGGCCGAGGCCAAGGAACTCGGGATGGTCAACCGGGTGGTCGAGCCCGAACGCCTGGAAGAGGAGACGTTCAGGCTCGCCGGAAGCATCGCCGGCAAACCGGCGTTCGGGCTGGCGCTGGCCAAGAAGGCGGTCAACCAGTGCGAGGATCTGATGGGTCTGCACGCCGGAATCGACTCCGTGTTCGGGCTGCACCACGTGGCGCACGCGCACAACGCCGAGGTGTCGAGCGACTCCCTGGCCGGGTTCGACCCGAAGGCCATGCGGGACAGCGTCCGGAACGGCCGGGCATGAACCTGACCGTGTCCGCGCAGCGGCAGGCCCGGCGCCGCGAAGCGCGCGCCTGGCTGCGCGAACACGTGCCGATGCAACCACTTCCATCGATGGATACCGAGGCCGGCGCGGCGCTGCACCGGGCCTGGGAGCGGACCCTGGCCGGCAGCGGCTGGTCGGTGGTGCGGTGGCCGCAGCGGTACGGCGGTCGCGACTACGACCTCGTCGACTGGCTGTTGTTCGAGGAGGAGTACCACGCGGCCGGCGCGCCGGCCCGGATCAACCACAACGGCCTGACCCTGCTCGGCTCGACCCTGCTGGAGCACGGCACCGAGGAGCAGCGCGCCCGGGTGCTGCCGGCGATGGTGGCCGGTGACGTCGTCTGGGCACAGGCATGGTCCGAACCCGGCGCCGGCAGCGACCTGGCCGGCGTCGCCTGCCGGGCCGATCCGGTTCCCGGGGGTTTCGCGCTGCACGGGCAGAAGATCTGGAGTTCCCGCGCCGTGGTGGCCGACCGGGGCTTCGGCCTGTTCCGCTCCGGTCCGCCCGGACGCGGTCATCGTGGCCTGACGTACCTCATGTTCACGCTCGACAGCCCCGACGTCACTGTCCGCCCGATCCGCCGGATCGACGGTGAGCCGGTGTTCGCCGAGATCTTCTTCGACGGCCTGTTCGTCCCCGAGTCCGACGTCATCGGGGAACCGGGCCACGGCTGGCGGATCGCGATGTCCGCCGCCGGCCACGAGCGCGGGGTCAGCCTGCGCAGTCCCGGCCGGTTCCTGGCGGTGGCCGACCAACTCGTCGCGCTGTGGCGCCGGCTGGACGAGCCGCGTCGGCTCAGCCACCGGTACGCGGTGCAGACAGCATGGTCGATGGCGCAGGCGTACCGGCTGCACGGGTACGCGTCGGCCGCCGGCACGGAGCCGGCGTACTCGGCCAGCATGACCAAGCCGTACTGGTCGGAACTGGATCTGCTGTTGCACGAGACGGCCATGGCGATCCTCGACGACCTCCCCGGCGCGACCGAACCGGACCGGGAGACGTGGCGGCAGGGGCTGCTGTTCGCACTGGCCGGGCCGATCTACGCCGGCACCAACGAGATCCAGCGGACCATCGTGGCCGAACGACTGCTCGGCCTGCCGAGGGGATGACATGGACTTCGCATTCACCGCCGAACAGCGCGCGATGGCCGGCACCGTGCGCGACATCGTCGCCGCCACGCCGGACACCGCGGAACCCTGGGCGGCGATCACCGGTATCGGCCTGCCCGGCCTGCTCGTCCCCGAGGAACTCGGCGGGCTCGGCCTGGGCATGGTCGAGGGCATCGCCGCCGTCGAGGAGCTCGGCCGTCGGGCAACCCGGTTCCCGTGGGTCGCCGCCGTGATCACCGGCCCGCTGCTCGCCACCGCCGTGCCCGAACTGCTGCCCGACGTGCTGACCGGGGCGCACCGGCTCGGCTGCGCCCATGCCGGCCTCGTGCTCGACGCCGACCTGGTGAGCAGCGTGCTCGTGGTCGACGGGCACCGGCTGGGCGTCGTGCCCGCGGCCGCCGCCGCCCCGTTCGCCCGGCGCGATCTGCTCGGACGACCGCGCTGGTGGACCGTCTCCGCGACCGCGTGGACGGACCTGCCGGCCGGCACGGCCGTGGACGCCTTGGCCTGCGCCCGTACCGCCACGGCGGCATACCTGATCGGTACCGGCGCGGCCGCGCTCGCGCTCGCCGTCGAGCATGCCCGGACCCGCGAACAGTTCGGCGTGGCCATCGGTTCGTTCCAGGCGGTCAAGCATCAGCTCGCCGACGCACACACCGCCTTGGCGATGGCCCGGCCGTTGGTGGCCGGCGCGGCGGTGGCACGCGACACCGGCATCGGGTCGGCCGGCCGGGACGCCTGCGTCGCCGTGCTCGCCGCCGGTGCGGCGGCCGAACGGGCTGCCCGGGTGGCGTTGCAGGTGCACGGCGCCATCGGCTACACCGACGAGTGCGCCGTCGGGGCACTGCTCGCACAGGTGCTCGTGGCCGCCCCGGCATGGGGCTCCGAGAGCGCGCTGCGCGACGAACTGGCGCGAGCCATGGCCACCGAGGGTCGGCTGGTGCCGGTGGGCGGTGCCGGCCGTGACTGATCCGCTGCCCCGCGAGTACACCCCGCGCACCGTCCCGGCCCTGCTCCGGAAGCGGGCGGCCGACCTGGGCGACCGGCCCGCCGTGTCCGGCCGCGACGGTGCGGGCTATCGCACCCTGAGCTACACCGAGCTCGACACGGCGTCGTCCCGGCTGGCCGGCGGGCTGCTCGCCGCCGGCGTGGCGGCACCCGGTGCGCCGGTCGCATGGGCGATCGGCAACGACCACGGTATCGCCGGACTCGTCCTTTACCATGCTGTCCTCAAGGCCGGCGCGGTCAACGTGCCGATGAGTCCCCGGTTGTCGCCGGTGGAGGTCGCGGGCCTGCTCGATCACTGCGGCGCCGAAACCCTGGTGGTGGCCGGTGACGCCGCGCCGGTGCCCGGAGTCCGGACCGTCGCCGTCGCCGAACTCGCGGAACACGCCGGTCCCGGGCCCGCGCACCGGGCCGACGAGATCGATCTCGCCGCCGTGCTCTACACCTCGGGTACCACCGGGCTGCCCAAGGGCGTCGAGCACACGCACGCGTCGTCGCTGGCGGCCGGGATCGCCTGGGCCGACTGCTTCCGGCTCACCGGCGACGACGTGTTGCAGAGCCCGTTTCCGGTGGTCAGCGGCGCTGGGCTGCACTTCAACGCGATGTCCTGCCTCTGGGCCGGCGGCCACGTCGTCGTCGACGAACCGGTGCTGCCCGGCTGCCTGGAACGCATCGAACAGTTCGGCGCCACCGTGTACGTCGCGGTCCCGAGCATCTACCAGTACTGGCTGGCGTACGACGGGCTCGCCGACCACGACCTCGGTTCGCTACGGCTGCTCGACTACGGCGGCGCGAGTATGGCCACCTCGGTCATCGAACGGCTGAGCGAGCGGCTGCCCGGGGTCGGATTCATGCAGACGTACGGGTTCACCGAGGCCGGGCCGGGCGGCACCTACCTGCCCGCCGAGTACACCCGGCACCGACCGGGGTCGATCGGGGCACGCGCGGCCGGTCGGGCCAGCCGGTTCCGGGTCGTCGACGACGCGGGACGGGAGGTCGTCGCGGGCGTGCCCGGCGAGCTGCAATTCCGTGGCCCGTCGGTGATGCGCGGATACCATCGCGATCCCGAGGCCACCGCCTCGGTGTTCGTGGACGGCTGGATCCGCTCCGGTGACATCGTGCGCTTCGACGACGAGGGTTTCCTGTACTTCGTCGACCGGCGCCGCGAACTGATCGTCCGGGGCGGGTACAACATCGCTCCGGCCGAGATCGAGCACGCGTTGCTGCGGCATCCCGACGTGCTGGAAGCAGCCGTGTTCGGCGTTTCGCACGAGGCCCTGGGCGAGGTGCCGGTCGCCGCCGTCGTCCTGCGCCCCGGTGCGCCGGCCACGGAGCTGTCCATTGTTGAGTACTGCCGCACGGTGCTCGCCGACTTCAAGGCACCCCGCGTGGTGCGTCTGGTCGACGAGCTGCCCAAGAACGCGGCCGGAAAGACGCTCAAGAACGTGCTCAGGGAGTCCCTCGCATGAATATCGACGTGTGTAATGACCTGGGGATCGAGTACCCCCTCTTCGCGTTCAGCCACTGCCGCGATGTGGTCGCGGCGGTGAGCCGGGCCGGTGGCATGGGCGTGCTGGGCGTGTCCCGGCACTCCGCCGCCGAGCTGGCGGTGGACCTGGCCTGGATCAAGACCGAGTGCCGGGGCCGCCCGTTCGGCGTCGACCTCATCTTCCCGTCCACCGCTGTCCCGCCGGCCGTCGACGACACCGCGCTGCCCGCCGAACAGGTGCGCTTCGTCCGGGAACTCGTCGGCCGCTTCGAAGTACCGCCGCCGGCCGACACGGACAGTGCCCGGCTCTACTCCGCGCACAAGCTGACCACCGACAACTTCGTGGAGCTGGCCGAGGTGTCGCTCGCCGCCGACATCTCGCTCCTGGTCTCCGCGCTCGGCTCGCCGCCGGCATCGGTGGCACAAGCGGCTCGGTCACAGGGCGTGCGCCTGGGCGCGCTGGTGGGTAGCCCGCGCCACGCGGAAAAGCAGGTCGAGGCGGGGATGGACATCCTGATCGCCCAGGGCCACGAGGCCGGCGGGCACGTCGGGAAGATCTCCTCGATGGTCCTGGTACCTCAGGTGGTCGACGTGGCCGGCGGGCGACCGGTCCTGGCCGCCG
Organism: Dactylosporangium roseum; assembly: GCF_025264685.1. Classification (GTDB taxonomy): domain Bacteria; phylum Actinomycetota; class Actinomycetes; order Mycobacteriales; family Micromonosporaceae; genus Dactylosporangium; species Dactylosporangium roseum. The sequence continues at coordinate 5,314,385 of NZ_CP073721.1, read as the reverse complement.
GCGGCATCGCGGACGGCCGGCAGATGGCGGCGGCCATGGCGTTGGGCGCGCAGGGCGTCTGGCTGGGCTCGGTGTGGCTGACAACCCCGGAGAGCGACCTGCAACCGGGCCTGGTCAGGCGGCTGCTCGCCGCGACGTCGGCCGACACCGTGGTGTCCCGGTCGTACTCCGGGAAGCCGGCCCGGCTGCTGCGTACCCCGTGGGTCGACGCATGGGAGGGCAGGGGCGCGCCGGCCGCGTTGCCCACACCGCTGCAGGGCCAGCTCGTCCGGGACGCGATGACCAGCGCGGTGGAGCACGGCATCGACGACGTTCTCGGCACGCCGGTGGGCCAGGTGGTCGGGATGATGAACCGACAGGAGACCTGCGCCGGCATCGTCAACCGGATCATGGCGGAGTTCGTCGACGCCGGCGAACGGGTCGCCGGCCTGCTGTCCGCCTAGCGCGGTATCCACCAACATCGACCCGCTCCCCCTCCCCCCCTTTGCCGATCTTGCAGTTGTGGTGCCCGAACACTCCCTGAATGCCCGGTTTGTTGGGCACCACAACTGCAAGATCGATGCGTAACAAGCCTGCGCGCGGGCCTGCGGTGCCATCGGGCACGGCCTGCCGCGCCGACACCACCGAATCCGCCGTGGACGCCGATCTGACCCGCCGCGGTCACGCCGTCATCGAGCAGGGGCCTCGCCGACGTCATCGACGGCCCGCTGGTCCCCTCGCCTCCGGCCGGTGCGCCGCGAGCGCCGCCCGGCCGGAGCCTGGCCAGGTTTATTCAGTGTGAAGTCGGCCGACTCGTTGACGAAAAATCGACGTTGATTAAGGTCAGCGTAGCCCCAGGGCAGGCAGGACGCCACGAGCGAAGAACCTGCCACGCAGCACGCATGTTTCATCCCACCCCTGCGCAGCGGGACCCTTCCCCCTTCTCCGAGTGGCTTCGGCTGCCCGCTATCCCCACTCTTCACAAGAGGAACCGATGCAGATTCCGCTACCGCCCAGAATCAGACGGAGACGAACAACAGTTCTCGCCTCGGCCACCACCGGACTGGTCGTCGCGGCGCTGTTGACGGCTGGATCGCAAGCCAGCGCGCGGATCGAGCCCGACCGGGCGACGATGTCCGCGCCGGAACCCGTCGCCCAGGTTGCCCAACTGTCCGAGCGAGGCACCACCACCGGCCGTACCGACATCAGCGGGGCGGGCGGGCAGGCGCGTGCCGCGGCCCCGCAAACCGTGTGCCGGCAGGGGGCCGAATGGCTCCGCCTGCGGTTCACCGAGCTGTCGCTGCGGGGTGAGGACACCGTCACCGTGTCCGGTGTCGCCGGTGGCAGCTTCACCTTCACCGGTCGGCACTGGCCAGGAAAGGCGTTCCACACTCGCGCTTTCGCCGGTGAGTGTGTGCAGATCAGTCCGAGCCTTGCCGATCCGGCCAGCCGCTACCGCATCGACGCGTTCCAGTCGGGCAGTCAACCCTTGGCCGCCGCGAGCGTGACGGTGGCGGCGGCGGGTGACATCTGCGGCACCGCCTGCAACCAGACCGACGATGTGGTGACGGCGATGAACCCGACCGCCGTGATCACCGCCGGTGACAACGCGTACGACAGCGGCACCCTGTCGGAGTACAACAGCAACTACCACCCGAACTGGGGGAAGTTCAACAACATCGTCCATCCCTCGCCGGGTAACCACGAGTACCGCACGTCGGGCGCGGCGGGCTACTTCGACTACTACAACGGCAACGGCGTCCAGACCGGCGCACGCGACCAGGGCTACTACAGCTTCGACGTGGGTGACTGGCACTTCGTCTCGCTCAACTCCAACGTCAGCGTCTCGGCCGGTTCCCCGCAGGTGACCTGGCTGAAGAACGACCTCGCCACCAACACCAAGCCGTGCACCGCGGCCTACTGGCACCACCCGCGCTTCTCCAGCGGCGATCACGGTGACAACAGCGGCATGGGAGTCCTGTACAGCGCACTGTACGACGCCAAGGCCGATCTCATCATCAACGGCCACGACCACCACTACGAGCGCTTCGCCCCGGCCCGCGCCGACGGCACCCGCGACGACGCCAACGGTGTGCGGCAGTTCGTGATCGGCACCGGTGGCCGGGCGCTGTACTCGGCCACCACGCGGTCCGCCGGACCGTCCGAGGTGTTCAACAACAACACCTTCGGCGTGGGGAAGATGACGCTGACGGCCACCGGCTACACCGTGGAGTTCGTGCCGGTCGCCGGCCGCACCTTCACCGACCGGGTCACCGGCACGTGCCGGAAGGCCAGCACCGCCCCGGACTTCGGGGTCACCACGGACCCCACGGCGGTGACGCTCAGGCAGGGCGGCAGCACCACGACCTCGGTGCGGGTGTCCAGCACCGGCGGCTTCTCCGCCGCGACCGCGCTGTCGGTCTCGGGCCTGCCCGCCGGAGTGACGGCGACGCTGAACCCGACCTCGGTCACCCCGCCGGCGAACGGCAGTGCGACCTCGACGCTCACCCTGACCGCCTCGTCGTCGGCGAATGCCGGCACCAGCACCGCGACCATCACCGCCACCTCGGGGGCCGTTACCCGCACCGCAAACCTTCAGGTGACGGTCACCGGCGGCACGGCCGCCTTCTCCGACGACTTCGAGTCGGACAAGGGATGGACGGTCAACCCGGCCGGTACGGACACCGCTACCGCCGGTCGGCTCCAGCGCGGCGACCCGGACCAGACGGTTTCCACCTACAGTAACCAGGTCAAGCAGCTCGGCACCGTCACCAGCGGCGTCAACTGCCTGGTCACCGGGGCAGCGGCAGGAGCCGCATACGGATCCAACGACCTCGACGGCGGCGTGACGTCGATTCGGTCGCCGCAGATCGTGGTTCCCGCCGGGACGGCGAAGCTGAGCTTCGCCTACAGCGTCGCCCACGGTGACAACTCCGGCTCCGATGACTACCTGCGGGTACGGATCGTGGACGGCACCACGGTGACCACCGTGTTCGAGAAGGTCGGCGCGGCGGCCGAGGTCGCCGGCGCGTGGCGGAACGCCACGGTGGACCTCGGGGCGTGGGCCGGCAGGACCATCCGTATCCAGGTGGAGGCGGCTGACGCCGGCACCGCCAGCCTCTTCGAGGCCCAGGTCGACGACCTGAGCATCACCAACTGATCCCGGGCCCGGCCGGCGCGTGTGCACGCGCCGGCCGGGCCTGCCTGGCAACCGAAAGTCACGCGTGATGTATCTGGCAACCACCCGCAGCACCGACGCCTCCCGACCCTCCGGCACCGCGGCACGCGCCGTGCCGCCGACCATCCTCGGACTCGGCCTGGTCAGCCTGGTCACCGACGTGTCTGCGGAGATGGTCACCGCGGTGCTGCCGCTGTACCTCGTCTACGGTGTCGGTGCCGGCTTTCTGCAACTCGGCATGATCGAGGGGCTGTACGCGACCGCCACCGCCGTGTTGCGCGTGGCGGGCGGATACGTCGCGGATCGGCTCGGCCGGCTCAAGGCGGTGGCCACGGTGGGCTACGCGCTGTCCGCCGTGGCCAAGTTGGGGCTGCCCCTGGCCGGCGGGTCGCTGGCCGGACTGGGGGCGGTGCTCACCGTCGACCGGGCCGGCAAGGGCATCCGCACCGGCCCGCGCGACGCGATGATCACCATGGCCGCTCCCGCCGACCGGCTCGGCCGGGCGTTCGGGGTCCACCGGGCGATGGACACCACGGGTGCGATGCTCGGCCCCCTGGCCGCCGCCGGGCTGGTGGCCCTCGCGGTCGGGTACGACGCGGTCTTCGTGACCAGCTTCAGCCTCGGCATCGTGGGTGTGTTGATCCTGCTGTTCTTCGTGCGCGTGCCCGCGGTCGTCGCGGCCCCCCGGCACCGGCTCGCGCCCCGCGTCGTGCTGTCCGTGCTCAACCTACCGGCGGTGCGCCGCACCTGGCTGGCCGCCGGCCTGCTCGGGCTGTTCACCGTCGGCGACATGGTCCTGTACGTCGCGATCCAGCAGCGGGCCGCCCTGCCCACCGCCGTCCTGCCGCTGCTCCCGCTGGCCACCGCGATCACCTTCCTGGCCGCCGCCGCGCCGGTCGGTCGTCTGGCCGACCGCTGGGGCCGCTGGCGGATCTTCCTCGCCGGCCACGGCCTCCTGCTCGCGGCGTACCTGCTCGTCGGGTTCACGACGATCGGCTGGCCGGCTGCCGTGCTCGCCCTCGGCCTGCACGGACTGTTCTACGCCGCGACCGACGGCGTGCTGATGGCCCACGTCGGGCCGCTGATACCGGAAGCGCTGCGGGCGACCGGGCTGGCGGCCGTGCAAACCGTCCAAACGCTTGCCCGGGCGGCCGGCGCGGTCGGCTTCGGCGCGACGTTGCAAGCCGCCGGACCACAGTGGGCGTTTGCCGTCCTGGCCGTCGTCCTCGGCCTCGCCATCATCGTCGGCGCCGCACCGCGACGCCAGGGAGACACCCCATGACCACCAGATCCCGCCTGTTCGGTGCTCTCCTGATCGCCCTGGTCCTGGTCGGCGCCACCGGCTACACCGGCTGGCGCTGGGCCGGCGCGAAGCACGCCCAGGGCGCGGCACCCCTGGATCTCGACCGCCCCGGCACCCTCCTCTACGTCGACGACCGGGACGGGCGGACCCGCCAGGTCTCCCGGAACGACCCGGAACGGGTGGTCGGTGTCGGCCCGGCCTGCGTGCGTACCTATGCCGCAGGTGGCACCCTCGCCTGCCTGCGCGCGTCGACCGTTCCCGGCGGGTACGAGGCCGCCATCTTCTCCGGCGGTTCGGCACAGCCGACCGTGCTCGACCTCTGGGGCACACCCAGCCGGACCCGGGTCTCCGCCTCCGGCCGGTTGGTGGCCTGGACCGTGTTCCGCTCCGGAGACTCGTATCTCGCCGGCGGCGCATTCTCCACGACAGCCGGTGTCTACGATCTGGCCACCCGGCAGCACTACGGATCCCTGGAAGACTTCACCGCCGTCGTGGACGGCCGGACGTTCACCGCCGAGAACCGCAACTTCTGGGGCATCACCTTCGCCAAGGACGACCGCACCTTCTACGCGACGATGGCGTCCGGTGAGCGGACCTGGCTGATGCGCGGCGACCTGGACGCGCGACGGCTGGAAGCGGTAAGGGACAACGTCGAGTGCCCGTCGCTGTCCCCGAACGGTGATCGACTGGCGTACAAGAAGCGCGTCGACAACCGGTGGCGCCTGCACGTGCTCCACCTCGACACAGGAGTGGACACCGCGCTCGCCGAGACCAACCACATCGACGACCAGCCGGCCTGGCTCGACCCGGACACCATCGCTTACGCCCAGCCGGTGGACGGTCACCCCGCCATCTTCACGGTCCCCGCCGACGGCAGCGGGCAGCCCCGGCGGCTCCGCGGCGGTTCGTCCCCCGGCGCGCCTCGGTGACCGAGCCCAGCGACCAGGGAGCCTCGATCTCGGGTGCCGAGGTCGGCTGCCAGGGTGAGGTGGGGTCGGCGTGCTCGATGGCGGCGGCCGGACTGACCGAGGCGCTCGGCGGCCCGGCTCGCGCTGCGTGGTGACGGCCCGGTGGGCTCGGTCGGGTGGGGGTTGCGGCGCCCCGGCGGCCCGCTCGGCCACCAGGCTGTCCAGGCCCGGCCGCCGGGTCGTATCGTTGACCATGCTCCAGTCCATCGGTGATCATCGAATTCAGATGGTCATCGATCGGCTACGAGCATGGTCACGGTCGATCGATCCCGGACATCGACCGCACCGAAGGTCAGGAGGTGTTCTCGAATGGAGTCGCCGACAGCGCGCAATTCAGGTCGGCCGGTCGCACCCGGCGAGTTCAGCACCGCGTTGCGAGCGGCCATCCAGCACAGCCATCTCAGTCTGCAAGAGATCGCGAACCAGCTCCGGAAGAACCGCACACCGGTCAGCGCCAGCACGCTGAGCTACTGGCAGAACGGTAGCAACCAGCCGGAACGCACCCGCTCGGTGGCCGCTGTCAGCGTGCTGGAGCGGATCCTCGACCAGCCTGCCGGCAGCCTCTCCGACCTGATCGGTCCGCGGAAACCGCGGGGCCGGTGGATTCCGCGCCCAGGGACCTCGATGGCGTACGACCAACTCTGGAAGGTCCCGGAGGCTGTCGTCCGGGCGTTGGCGAAGATCGACGCAGGCCCCGAGGACCTCGACCATCTCGCCAAAGTGTCGCAGCACCTGTCCTACCGTATCGACCATGCCGGGCATGAGGAATCCGTCCGGGTGCGCCGCCTGGTCCGCGCCGACCGGGACAACGTCACCCGGATGATCTTCATTACCCGGTGCGTCACCCTGTCCCAACCGCCGATGATCACCTTCGCCGAGGGGTGCCGCCCGGCCCGGTTCCGCGCCGACGTGCCCACGTCGACCTGCGTGTTCGAGTTTCTCCTCGACCGGCCGATGCAAACCGGTGATTTGGCGGTCGTCGAGTTCGCGCTGCGGTTTCCTCCGGGGCAGACCGATCGGCATGCGCAAATCGCGGTCTGGAAGCCGACCCGGGAGCTGGTGGTGCAGGTCAACTTCGACCCACAGATGCTACCCGAACGCTGCCACGCCTACTGGCAGCCCCGGAGCACGCTGCCCTGGCAGCACAAGGGCGACGCCAGGGTGGACGCCAAGACGCCGGTTTTCCAGTACATCGCTCTCGACCCCCCGCCAGGCCAGTACGGGATCACCTGGCAATGGCGCTGAGTCTCGTCCGAGCCCGGTTCCGCGGGCGCCGGGTGGTGCGCAGGCCACTCCGCGCTGACGGCGTCACCGCCATGAGTGAACGGCGCCAGCGGGCTATCCTGTCGCGGTGACTCCAGGAAGTGTCCTCATGCGAGTATCAGCCGCGGCGCCGGATGTCGTGGACAGGACCGGTTCCTGTTCGGCGCGGATGCGGAAGGGCTGCGCGGGGTGAGCCCGCTCGCCGCGATCCCGAGCCCGGCCCAGGGCGTCTGGCACCTCGGGCCGCTGCCGGTGCGGGGCTACGCGATCTCCATCCTGATCGGCATCGCCGTCGCGATCTGGCTCACCCAGCGCCGGTGGACGCAACGCGGTGGCCGGCCCGGTGTCGTCCTGGACATCGCCACCTGGGCGGTCCCGTTCGGCGTCGTCGGTGGCCGGTTGTACCACGTCATGACGACGTGGCAGCCGTACTTCGGTCCGGACGGTGATCCGATCAGCGCGCTGTACATCTGGGAGGGTGGCCTGGGCGTCTGGGGCGCCATCGGCCTCGGCGCGCTCGGCGGCTGGATCGGTGCCCGCCGCGCCGGCGTGCGCCTGCCTCCGATGGCCGACGCGGCCGCACCGGGCATCGCGCTGGCGCAGGGCATCGGCCGGCTGGGGAACTGGTTCAACAACGAGCTGTACGGCGGACCCACCGACCTGCCCTGGGGGCTGCGGATCTACCGGTGGGACCAGTCCGCCGGTCATGCCGTTCTCGGCTCGGACGGCCGGCCCGAAGTGCTGGGGACGTTCCATCCCACGTTCCTCTACGAGTTGCTGTGGGCCTTTGGCGCGGCCGGCGTGGTGATCTGGGCGGACCGCCGCTGGCGGCTCGGGCACGGCCGCGTCTTCGGGATGTACGTGGCGCTCTACACGGTGGGCCGGTTGTGGATCGAAATGCTGCGCACCGATCCGGCGAACCACATCCTCGGCCTGCGCCTGAACGTCTGGACCGCCCTGCTCGTGGGCACGGTGGCCACGGTGCTGACCCTGCTGTCGGCGCGGCGGCACCCCGGCCGCGAAGCGTCGCTGCTGCGGCCCGGGGTCGCGCAGGCGACGTCCGCCCGAGCCGCGCCGGCACCCTCGGCGGGCAACGGGAACGCGTGAAGGTCGCCGGCGCGCGTTCTGGCGCGATCCGCCGCGCGGGCCGCTCGATCCCATGATCATGGGAAAGATGTGGCTGCCCCGATAGCCAGATCTTTCCCATGATCATGGAGTCGCCCGGACCGGAACGCGCCATCCCGGGTCCAGCGGCGATCATGAGCGACAGACACCACCCGCACGACTGTGCGTCACCATCCCGTAGCGCCTCACCGGGGTGGGCGGACGTCCGGAGGCTAGTCGGGCGGCGGCGCCAGCCGCTCCTGCCGGGTCCAACTGGCCCAGCCACGCTTGCGCATCAGGTCCAGCATCCGCCGCGCCCGCGGGTCGGACTCGACGGCAAGTGCGTCCAGAAGGTCGAACGTCAGATCGTTCGCCAGCTCGCGGAGGTTGTTCTCGCTGGAGTCGTATGCCTGCTCGGCCAGGTCGGCCATGATGTCGGCGGCTTCCTCCATGCGCGGATCGTCGTTCGCGTCGCTTTCCAGCATCTCCGACAGGACCCGATAGAGCCGAACGAGTCGCGGGTCACCGAGCTGCGCGAATTTGGCGGGCATGATTTCGTGGATGCGATCGGGCCAGCGGGCCGCCAGCAGGATCCACCCGTCCCGTTCCCCCTCCACCATCCGCTCTGACGCCCCGATCTCCCGGAGCCGATCGAGATAGGCGACCACCTCCGGCGGTAACGCCAGACTGTCCCCGGCGGCCAACTGCGCGATCTGTCTGCGGCTGGTCTCCAGCCGTTCGATCTCCTCGTGCAGGTGGTTGTCGATCCGTTGGACCGCTTCGGCGAAGGTCGGCGCGTCGGCTTCGAGCATCCGACCGATCTGGGACAGCGGCACGCCGGCGTTGGCGAGGGTGCGGATCTTGATGATGGCCACGACTGCTTTCGCGCCGTAACGCCGGTAACCCGAGGCGTCCCGGTCCGGCTCGGGTAGGAGTCCGATGTGGTGATAGTGCCGCACCGCCCGCACCGTGACGCCGGCGTACGCCGCTAGTTGACCGATCGTCAGCATGCTGCGGATCCTGCCCCGACTCGCCCGGCCCGGTCGACGCCCGGCTCAGGAGATCCTCCGACGGTAGGAGATGTTGGCGAAGACGTAAGCAACGATGAGGACGCCGACGCACCAGGCGAGGGCGGTCCAGATGTCGGTGCCGACCGGTTGCTCGGTGAACAGATCGCGGATCGTGTTGACGATGGAGGTCACCGGCTGGTGTTCGGCGAAGGCACGCACCGGGCCTGGCATGGTGTCGGTGGGCACGAAGGCCGAGCTGATGAACGGCAGGAAGATGAGCGGGTAGGCGAACGCGCTCGCGCCGTCCACGGTCTTCGCGGTGAGGCCGGGGATCACGGCGATCCAGGTCATTGCCAGTGTGAACAGGATCAGGATACCGGCGACCGCGAGCCACGCCGGCACTCCTGCGCCCGAGCGGAAGCCCATGAGGAGGGCGACGCCGACGATGAGCACGAGCGAGATCATGCTGGCGGTCAGCGAGGTCAGCACGTGCGCCCACAGCACGCCCGATCGGGCGATCGGCATGGAGTTGAATCGCTCGAAGATCCCGCCCTGTATGTCCGTGAAGAGCCGGAACGCGGTGTAGGAGACGCCCGATGCAATCGTGATGAGCAGAATGCCGGGAAGCAGGTAGCTCACGTACGAGACCGTCCCGGTGTCGATCGCGCCACCGAAGACGTACACGAACATCAGCATCATGGCGACGGGCGTGATCGTGGTCGTGATGACGGTATCCAGGCTGCGTGTGACGTGGCGCATGGTCCGTCCGGTGAGCACGGCGGTGTCGCCCAGGAAACGTGTGGCCATCGCTGTCGCCTACCTCTCGTTCGACGTGGTCTTGCGGTCTTGGTCGCCCTTGTCGGCGTCGCCGTGCTCGGTTTCGCTGCCGGCGGAACCGACGACCGCGAGGAAGACGTCTTCGAGGGAGGGCTGCTTCTTGACGTACTCGACCTTGGCGGGCGGCAGGAGCTGTTTGAGCTCGGAAAGGGTGCCGTCGACGATGATCCGGCCCTGGTGGAGGATCGCGATCCGGTCGGCAAGCTGTTCGGCCTCGCCCAGGTACTGCGTGGTGAGCAGCACGGTCGTGCCGCCCGCGGCGAGTTTCTTGACGGCCTGCCACACCTCGATGCGCGCCTCCGGGTCCAGCCCGGTCGTCGGTTCGTCGAGGAAGATGACCGGCGGATTCCCGATCAGACTCATCGCGATGTCCAGACGGCGGCGCATGCCACCGGAATACGTCGCGACCCTCCGGGTGCCCGCCTCGGTCAGCGCGAAGCGCCTCAGGAGATCATCCGCGATCGCGCCCGGCTCCCTGAGGTGCCTCAGCCTGGCGACCAGGACGAGGTTCTCCCGCCCGGTGAGGATCTCGTCCACCGCCGCGAACTGCCCGGTGAGACTGATGGACTCGCGTACGTCGGCGGCCCGTGTCGCGACGTCGAAGCCGTTGACCCGGGCGGTCCCCGCGTCGGCCTTGAGCAGCGTGGACAGGATCTTCACCAGCGTCGTCTTGCCCGCCCCGTTCGAGCCGAGCAGGGCGACGATGCTGCCCCGCGCCACCTGGAGGTCCACGCCGCGCAGCACACGCAGTTCCTGGTACGACTTTCCCAGGCCCTGCACGTGGATCGCAGGTCCCTGGATCGCCTGGGTTGTTGGCGGGATGCTCATGACGGCCAGCATGCGGGGTTGACGTAGCGTCAAGGTCAAGCCCGCCGGGCAGATTCGGTTCGTCCACGACCGCGAGCGCGGTCCCCCGCCAGCAGGTGGCGGCGGTGACCGCCTCTCCGTACCGGCCCGCCCAGGGCGGCGCGTCGGAGAGGAAGGTCAGCACGGTCCACGAGTTCGGTGCCTCAGCCTGGACAGGGACGGTGGGCCACGGCGAAGATCGACTGGCCGAACGGGGGGCGCCAACGGCGTTCGAGCCGCCGTGCCAGCGGAACCACCAGCCGGTCGTAGCCGCGCAGCACGACACCGTTGCGCGGGAACGAGCCGAGCAGCGTGCAGATGAGGTACCAGTTGAGCAGGCCGATGGGGTTGACATAACGGACATCGTGGAGTTCCAGTCCGGCCGCGGTGAGCACAGTGGACAGCGAGCGGCGGGTGTACCGGCGCGCGTGCCCGACCGAGCGATCAAATCGGCTCATCGCGGACGGGAACGCCGGCACGATCAGCACGACCGCGCCGCCGGGACGCACGAGCCCGGCGACGGCCTGTACTGCGGCTAGGTCGTCCTCGATATGTTCCAGGACGTTGAGGGCCACCGCGGCGCTGTGCTCGCGACGCTCTGCTGTGGGCAGCGTGAGGGCCTGCACGGTCACCCGCGGGTGTCCACGAAGCGCTCGTGCTACGTCTTGAGGCGACACTCGTCGGCCTCTGTGACGGTGATACGTGGTAGCGTCGAAACCCATTCCGCGGCGTAGTCACCGATCCCGGCCCCGATCTCGATCGGGTCATCGCCGAGGTAGGGCTCGGCCAGACCGGCGAGCCACCGTCGATAGTGGACCGCATCGCTGAGGTCCTCCAGGACGCGGGTCTGGACGTCGTCGTGTTCGGACATGCTCACTCCAGGTCTTGTGTGGAGGGGTCAGCGGGTCAGCGCCTTCACCGGGGTCCAGTGCTGGGCGTCGGCGGAGCGGAAGAGCGTCTGCGACGTGAAGCTGAGGAAGCTGCCGTCGCGGAGTGTGCTGATCGGGTGCCAGGGGACCGGCAGCCGCACAGCACGTAGTCGAGTCGGCGCACCGCGTCGCGGCGCGCTGCGAGATACTCGCAGAGCTGGCGCTGCACTTCAGGCTCGTCGACGGCCATCGCACCTCCTCACTGTGAGAGAGCTCAGCCGCCCCGCCAGGTGTTGCGTCGCCAGCAAAGAATCACGTACCGATCATGCGCGACGAACAGAGCGTGGCGCCCCGGCCGGTCACCACGGCGGTTTCCGTGGCGTCGAGACGGTGGGAGACGTGCGCGGCGCCGCGGTCGCATCGGCTGCCGGGGGAGCCGTCGCGGCGGATCGAGCCGGGCGCTGGTCTCGCCGGCGAAACCTCGTGCGATCGCTCGACGCATGAGGAAAACTGGCCGGCATGGCTGACTTGGGCGAACCGAAGGCTGCGCTGCGCCACTACCTCCAGGAGACTCGCGACGACCTGATCTGGAAGCTCGACGGGCTGAGCGAACGCGAGGCCAGGCTGCCCCGCACCGGGACCGGCAACAACCTGCTGGGCGTCCTCAAGCACTGCCTCAACGTCGAGGCCGTCTACTTCGGGCCTACCTTCGGGCGCGAGTTCCCGACGCCCGGAGAACTGGTCCCCATACAGTTGTACGACGAGGACCCGCAGGCGGACTGGTACGCGCGGGAGGACGAGACGAAGGACGGGCTGATCGACCTGTATCGCCGTGTCGGGACGTTCGCGGATCAGACGATCGAGCAGTTGCCGCTCGACGCGCCGGGCCGGGTGCCGTGGTGGCGGCCGGATGGACAGGTCGTGACGCTGCACAGGATCATCGTCCACGTGACCTGCGACCTCGCCCGTCACGCCGGTCACGCCGACATCATGCGCGAGCAGCACGACGCGGCGATCGGCTTGCGGCGGGAGAACACCAACATCCCCCACGACTATGACTGGCCGGCGTACGTCACCAAGCTGACGAGGCTGGCCGACCGGTTCGGATAGCCGACCCGGCTGCGCTCCCGGCTGGCGGCCGTGCCCGGCGGCGCCAACTACCTGCGTACGCTGCGCCGCGTCGGCCACCTCATGCCCGACCTGCCCGTCGAATAGCCGGGGGACCCGGCGCCGGACCTGGCGATCGACGCCGACCATCAGGCCCGCCGAGGCCGGGCCTCAGCGTGCCGGCCACCATCCGCGCGCTCGTCACAGCCGTGCTCCCGCGCCGATTGTGAAGATCCCGCGAAAGCCGGGTCGGGTTTCGATCCGTCCCGGCCGGTGCCACCGGTTCTTCATCAGTTTCCAACCGCCGGATTCCTACGGTGCCGGGCATGGGCGGATTCCGGGTGTTCGCGCGTGCCTCAAGCTCCGTGGGCTGAGGCATGCGCGTCAATCATTACCTGATACCTGTCGCGGTTGTCGTGACACTGCTCGGCGGGTTGCTTGCCACGGCCGGGTTCATCGCGGCAGGGGCGCCCCGATCCGCACACCACGCGGGACCCGCACCGCACACGGACGCCCCTGCGCCGGGCGTGGGCGCCGGCATCGGGGGTGCCAAGCCCGTCAGTCCCGGCGGTGACACCGGCGGCGCCCAACCGGTCAGCCCCGGTGCCGACGGCGTTCCGATGCGGGGTGCGGGGACCTTCACGGTCGCTTCCGGTGGGACGGAGGTCGTCGGTGGTGGCGCGACGCTGGTGCGGTACCGGGTGGAGGTCGAGGACGGTATCCAGTGGGGTGGCAACCCGGTCTGGACGCCGGCGGAGACCGCCGCGGAGGTCGAGCGGGCGATCGGCGCGCCGCGCGGCTGGACCCTGTCCGCCGAGCACCCGGTGACCTACGGTCCGAACAGGCTGGCCGACGCGAGCTGGTCGTTCCAGCGGGTGAGCGGCACCGACTTCAGTGTCCGCCTGCGCCTGGCGACCCCCGACACGGTGGACAAGCTGTGCGCCTCCGTCGGTGTCAACACGCAGGGTATCTACTCGTGCCGCTACGGCCAGACGATCCTGCTCAACCTGCGCCGCTGGTTGAAGGGTATCGCCGGGCATCCCGGCGAGGACTTCCACGCCAACACGATCAACCACGAGATGGGCCACTTCCTGGGCTTCGACCACATGAAGTGCCCCGGCTCCGGCCCCGCCCCGATCATGCAGACGCAGACGATCGCGCTGAACGGCTGCACGATGAACTCGTTCCCGTTCACCACCGGCGGCGCGTTCGTCCAAGGCCCCTGGGCCCCGTCCTGATCCTCGCGGGGACATCCCTCCCGGAACTCCGCCACCCGCGCGGTGGACCGTCGCCGGTGGGCCGGCACCGGTACCATCCTGACGGTCGTGGGTGATGGCCGACGTCGATCGCAACTGTGAGGGGCACATACGGATGAACAGCCCGACCGGCGGCACGCAGAGGAGCGAGCAGAAGCCGGCCACCGCGGCCAGGATGTACGACTTCTACCTGGGCGGAGTGCACAACTTCCAGGCGGACCGGCAGGCGGCCCAGACGGTCATCGACCAGTTCCCGGTGGTGCCGGCGGTAGCCCGCAACAACCGGGCCTTCCTGGGGCGCGCCGTGCGGTTCCTGGCCGAGGCCGGCGTCCGGCAGTTCCTGGACATCGGATCGGGGATCCCGACGGCCGGCAACGTCCACGAGATCGCCCAGGCCGCCGCGCCCGACGCCAGGGTGGTCTACGTCGACATCGACCCGGTCGCGGTGGCGGAGAGCCTCGAAATCCTGCACGGCAACGACCGGGCCACGGCCATCCGCGGTGACCTTCGCGAGCCGCAGGCAATCCTGGGCCATTCCGAGGTCCGCCGGATGCTCGACTTCACCACGCCGACAGCGCTGATCCTCGCCGCCGTGCTGCATTTCGTCCCCGACGACACCCAGGCGTTCGGGCTCGTCGACCACCTCGTCGCGGAACTGCCGACGGGCAGCTACCTCGTCATCTCGCACGGGGCGGCGGAGACGTTCGCGCTCAGCGACGAACGCACCGCGGCTGCCCGCGAGGTCTACACACAACGGACCACCACCGCGGGCAAACCGCGACCGCGCGCACAGGTCGAGCGGTTCTTCGCCGGCCGTTGTCAACTGGTCGACCCGGGGGTGACCTGGGCACCCGAGTGGCGGCCGGCGCCAGGGGATCCGGCGGACTTCGCCGATGACACCCGCCGCAGCGGCATGTGGGCCGGGGTGGGGCAGCTCATGGCGATGCCCACGACCGGACAGCCGGCAACCTGATCGATCCGCGCCAGTGCCGAGCCACGCCCTGCCTCCCCCTGCCGCGGATCGCCGGGCGAGACCCGAGCCGGGCCAGCGGCACGGCGACGACGGCGGCCATGGCCCGGCGGCAACCTCGAGCGGCACGCCCGCCGGCACGGCACAGATCCGGCCGACGCTTCTTGACCTGCCCGTACATGACGTCGCGGCCCAGGTCCAGGGCGGCAAACAGGTGCCGCACGCCGTGCGGGCGGGTGTAGGCGGCCCGCCGGCGGCCTCGGATCACGGTCGGGATCCTTGTGCCGGCCACATAGGGGCGTCATCACGCTCCATCGCCAGCTCGGCGTTCTACCGCCGCAACCGCGCCAGCTCCGCCCGCTCATCCTCGGACAGATGCCCGGCCGCGGCCTCGCCACGGGCCTCGCGGTCCTTCTTCATCCAGTTGGCCAGGGTGCCGTCGTTGATCCCTAGATCATGCGCGACCTGCGCGATCGACTTGCCGGTCTCACGCACGATCCGGACCGCACCTTCGCGGAACTCCGGATCGAACCGGCGTCTCATCTCAGCCATGAACCTCTATCCCTCAAGTTCTGGCCTCCACGTTACGAGGGGAACCACACGTCGGGAAAATAACCGTGCCGATGATTGAAACGTGCGCTCACGGAAGGCGCCGGCGGTCGCCAGCATTGTCCGGTCAAGGGTCCGGAAAGGTTCCGTGCTCAAAGCTTCCGGGGGAGCGGCAATGTTAGGGACTGGAGCGTCCTGGAAGGCTAGGGCCGAAGGTGATCCCTGCTGGCGACATGGCGTTGGTCACCAGTACCGCTGGCGCTCGTCCGTACCGGCTGCAGTCGAGTGAGACAGCGCCCGGTGTCACCCACACGTACGAGCCGAACCCGTGCTATCCGGGTGATGGTCTGTGACGAGGCCGTCAGCGCCCTCGGCCTGTCGATCCAGGTGCAGGTACTCAACCTGCTCGACGAGTTGCGCCAAACGCTGAAAGTCAGTTACCTGTTCATTCCCATGACCTCGCGGTGGTCCAACACGTGGCATCCCGGATTGCGGCCCTCAACATGGCCGGTTGGTCGAGTTCGATACGGCGGAACGGATCGGGTCCACTCAGCCCACCCGTACATGGCGATGTCGCAGGCCGCCACCACCCGTCCCTGACCCGGTACGCCGTGCCCGGCGGCAGGCCGCGTTCTTCGAACGGTTGGCCACTGGTACAGCAGCCGCTTCGCAGCACAGTCCAGAAGATGCCGACGCGCTCCGCGCTGGAACGGGGCAGTCAGAAAGAATATGGAGCGATCGATAGTGAATATCGAAGCAGCGCAACGTGCCGACACATTCGTGCCGCACAACTTTACCGAGAAGACCGTCGACCTCGGTGAGATCCGGATGAACTACGCCGTTGCCGGCGATGCTGAGCACCCGGCGCTGCTACTCATTCCCGGACAGTCGGAGTCCTGGTGGGGGTATGAGCAGGCGTTGCCGTTGCTGGCCAAGCACTTCCGGGCCTACGCGGTCGACCTGCGCGGGCAGGGCCGCTCGTCATGGACGCCGGGACGTTACACTTTGGACAACCTCGGCAACGATCTCGTCCGGTTTATCGACTTGGTCATCGGCCGTTCGACCATCGTGGCCGGCCTGTCATCCGGGGGCGTGTTGGCCGCATGGCTATCTGCCTACGCCAAGCCTGGCCAGATCCGTGGTGCTGTGTGGGAGGACCCGCCGCTGTTCGCGTCGCAGGCGCGGCCGGCCTGCGGACCATCGATCCATCAGGCCATGGGCCCGATGTTCGCGGTCTGGAGTAAATGGCTCGGGGACCAGTGGTCCGTCGGCGATTGGCTGGGCGCAATGCAGGCGATGCCGCGCGAAGTCCCGCCGGTACTGCTCAAGAGTCTGGCCATCATAGGCGGCGACCAGCCACCGCCGGGGCCGCAGCCACCGCAAAACTTGAGGGAGTACGACCCGGAGTGGGCCAGAGCCTTCGTCACCGGCACGGTCATGGTCGGTTGCGACCACGAGGCCATGCTGGCGGCGGTCCGGGTGCCTGTGCTGTTCACCCACCACTTCCACCGAGTCGACGCCGACACCGGGCACCTGCTCGGCGCGATCTCCGACGAGCAGGTACGACGGGTTCGGGAACTCGTGGAGGCCGCCGGGCATTCGTTGACCTACCGGCCATTCCCGCAGATGCCCCATTCCATGCATGGTGCAGACCCGAAGCTCTACGCCGACACCGTGACTGCGTGGGCCTCGACGCTGCCTGCGCATTCCTGAAAGGACCGCATCCATCCGGAACTGGTGAACACGACCTCGTCCGGGCGGGCGCCGACGAGGGCGGCGACCTGCGCGCGGGCCTGCTGCAGAGCGCCGCGGGGGCGGTCGGCGTAGGGGTGGCCGCTGGACGGGTTGCCGAACCAGGTGGTCAGGCACGGGACCATGGCGTCGGCGATACGCGGGTCGATCGGGGCGGTGGCGTTGTAGTCCAAATAGACCGGCCCGCCGCCGCGGCCTGGCCACCGCCTGAACGAGGCCGCCGGGTAAGCCGCGGTCGGCACGACGGCTCTGGTCACCGGGTACCTCGCCACCCGCTACGGGCCGCGCCCAGCTCCGGAGCTGATCGGCGTCGTCTTCGTCGCCGCCGGGCTGCTGTCCCTCGTCGTGCGCGACACCGCCGCCCACGTCGCCCTCGAACTCGCCCAGCATCCCGCCCCCGCCACCGGCGCCCGACCAGCGGCCGGGGCTCGCGGCGACGTTCGCGCGGACGTCATGGCGGCACCGGGTCGCTGCGCGGCGCCTGCCAGGCCGGCCTCGTCAACAACCTCAACGACGGCCTCACCTGGGGCGTCTTTCCGCTGCTGTTCACCGACCACGGCCTCAGCCTCGCCGCCGTCGGCCTCATCAAAGGCCTCTACCCGCTACTGTGGGGCTTCGGGCAGATCCCTACCGGACACCTCGCCGACCGCACCGGTCGCAAACCGCTCATCGTCGCCGGCATGCTCGTGCAGGCCGCCGGGTTGGTCGCCGCGCTCGCCCTGCTCGACCATCCGCTCCTCGCCGGGGTGCTGTCCACGGTCCTGCTCGGCCTGGGCACCGCGATGGTGTATCCGGCGCTGATCGCGTCGGCGTCCGACCACGCCCACCCGGTCTGGCGGGCCAACGCCCTCGACACCTACCGGTTCTGGCGCGACATCGGCTACGTTGCCGACGCCCTCGTCGCCGGAGTCCTCGCTGACACCCTGGGCCTCAACGCCACCGTCGTCGCCGCGGCGCTCACCGCCGCTTCCGGGTTGCTCGCCGCCCGCTGGATCAGCGGCCGCCCGGCCGGCCGGCCGAGGATGGTCAGGTCCCGGCACGGCGGTAGAGCCGCACCGCGACCGGCACCGCGATCGCGAGAATGGCGGCCGCCCACACCGTGGTCAGCCCGACCTGCCCGGCAACACTCTGCCCGGGCGGCAGCGCGCCGGGGCCGAGGACGAGGCCGCGGACCGCGTTGGCGGTGACGGTGACGGTGACCGGCTGGTGCTCGGCGAACGACCGCAACCAGCCGGGCATCGTCTGGGCCGGGACGAACACGGCGCTGGTGAACCCGAGCGGGAACACCACCATGTACACCGCGCCCTGCACCGCCTCAGCCGTGCGCACCAGCAGCCCGGCCACGGCCATCACCCACGACCACGCGAACCCGAACAGCAGCGCCACCCCGATCCCGGCGGCGAGGCCGAGCACGCTGGTCTGCCACCGGAAGCCGAGCAGGAACCCGACGCCGCTCATCAGGACGAGGGTTGCGGCCGAGCGGCACAAGTCCGACAGCGTCCGCCCGGCGAGGACGGCGACGCCGGTCATCGGCAGCGACCGGAACCGGTCCACCGTCCCGCGCGCGAGATCGTCGGCGATCCCCGACGCGGTCCCCGCCCCGGCGAACAACGCGAACTGCGCCAGGAGCCCCGGCACCAGCCAGTTGACATACCGGCCCGCTGCCGCTGCGGGCAGGACCGCGCCGACCGCGCCGCCGAACACGGCGGTGAACATCAGCACGAACACCACCGGCATGACGCTCGCCACCAGCAGCACCCCGGGCATCCGCACGGTGTGCAACAGGTTCCGGCGGGTCAGGACCGCCACGTCGCGTACGCCCCGGCGCGGCCCCGGTCGCAGCACCAGCGCGCCCGGCGCGGGCGCCGCCGTCACGCCGCCCGCCCAACAACAGCGGCGGCCGGCCCAGCCGCGGGACGGCCGGTGAGGGCGAGGAAAACGTCGTCCAGGCTCGGCTGCCGCAGCCCAACCACCTGCGGCGCGATGCCCGCCGCAGCCAGGACCTGCAGCACCTGCTCAAGCGTGCCCACCCCGTCCGGCGCGGGCACGGCGATCGCCTCACCATGCGCGGCCGCGCCGCGGCCGGCCAGTGCGGTCATCGTCCGGACCCGGTCACGCTCGCCGACACCGACCTCGACGACCGCGCCGCCGAGCTGTGCCTTGAGCTCTGCGGCGGTGCCCTCCCGCACGATCCGGCCCTGGTCGAGGACCGCGATGCGGTGCGCGAGGTGGTCAGCTTCCTCGAGGTACTGCGTCGTGAGGAGCACCGTCGTGCCGCCCTCGACGAGATCCCGGATCAGCGCCCACAGCTCCCGCCGGCTCGCCGGGTCCACGCCGGTCGTCGGCTCGTCCAGGAACACCACCTCCGGGGTGCCGACCAGCGACGCGGCCAGATGACCGCCGTCGCCCGCGAGCACCTCGCCGACAGCATCCCCGATCCAGCGTGGGCGGCGTGGGCGGCCGACCTCGTCCCGACCGTGGCGATCGCCGCCGTCATCGCCTGGCTCGACGCCGGCCAACCCGACCCGCAGCACGCCGCCGACCGAGTCCGCGACGCCGTCCGCGGCGTCATCACCGCCGCCCAACATGCCTAAGGCGATAGTCCCCGGGAGATCGCACGGCAGACCGCTGTGACGGCCGGACGCAGGGCGACGGCGTCGGTGGCGGCCGTCGGGGCAACCACGGACAACGCGGCGATCATGTCTTTGTGTGGGCCAAAGACCGGCCCGGCGACCGAAGTCATCGGCTCTGGGCGCGGCCGCCTGATGATCGCGATGCCCTCCTTGCGGATCGTCGCCAGTTGGGCGCGAACCTGGCCCTGGTCCAGGCGGCGGTGTTCCGGTCGCAGCACGAGTTCGCCGCTGAGGACCTCCTCCTGGAACGCAGTCGGCGCATAGGCCAGCAGGCACATGCCCACTCCGGTGCCGTACAGCGGAATGCGGCCGCCCACGTAATATAGGACGCTGCCAGCATTCCGGGCAGACAACCGTTCGACCAGCACTGCCTCATTGCCGCTGCGCACCGCGAGCAGTACGTGCTGGCGGGTAGCGTGATGAAGGTCTTCCATGTACGGGAGCGCGACCGCCCGCAGCCCGTGGCCGCGCGGAGCCATCGCCGCGAGTTCCAGCAATCGCAGCCCGATCACGAACTCGCCAGTCTCCAGCCGCTCCAGCGCCCCGAAGTCACACAATTTGCGAGCGATACGCAGCGCGCTGCTCTTCGGGACGTCCGCCCGGCGGCTCAGCTTCGCCAAGGACATGACCCGGTCGTCAGGCCCGAACGAGGCGAGCAGTTTGAACGCACGGTCGATGACCGGTTCGCCCACCTGCGGCTTACCGCCCCGCGCTGTGTGTGCCGCCACCGCATGCCTCCGTTAGTGCCGCTATCTAGGCTTGAGATTTAACCAACGGCCCGGACGATCGGAAGATCGTCCGGGCCGTTTCGGTGTGTCGTAAGGATATGGGTACGGCCACCCGTGATCATTCGGAGTACTGAGGTCGTCCTGCCGCACCTGTCTGGCGTGCTGATCGAGCGGGTGGAGTCCGGCCCCGAGGCCAACTACCTGTTCGGTCGAGCTCGTGGCGAGACCGCCACGTGTCTGGGCTGCGGCACGGTGTCGACTTCGATACGCGGCCGCTACCAGCGCAGCCTGGCCGACACACCGATCGGCGGGCGGCCGGTGTGGCTGGTCCTGCAGGTCCGGAGGTTCAACTGCCGAGTGAGCGACTGCGCGGTGCGCACGTTCGTCGAGCAGATATCCGGCTTGACCGATAGGCGGCGCCGGCGCAGCCAGCCGCTGCAGGATCTGCTGCACGGCATCGGTACGGCTCTCGCCGGCCGGGCCGGGGTCCGGCCGGCGGCCAAGCTGGCCATCGACGTGTCCCGCAGCACCCTGCTCCGGCTACTGCGCTGCGCCCCGGAGCCCACGCTCACCGCCGCGCCACGCGTACTCGGCATCGACGATTTCGCCCTACGCAAAGCGCGCGGGTCGGCGGGCGTCGGCGGCGACACCTCGCGAGCCCCGCGCCCGAGTTGTTGGTCTTGTTCGAGTTGACGAGGGACTGTTGGGCTGAACGACGGGGGAGGGGGAGGCGCGTTACCGGTTCATGCTGTCGCGGGTCGGGGCCGATGGTGCGCGGCCAGGAGCGACGCCCATACCATTGCGAGGGCGATCGCGAGGGCGAAGGCGATGTTGGCCGGGCGCGATCCCTGCAAGGTGAAGATCAGGCTCCAGGTGGCGAGGAAGGCCGCGCCGGTCACACCGCTGAAGGCCGCCCAATCGGTACGGCCCGCCGCGGCGAACCGTCGGGTGAAGACGAAGCATGCGGCGATGAGCGCGAGAAAGGCGATGCCGGCGACCAGGAGGTGGACCCCCGCGTGCCAGCTCATCGTGGTGGGTGTGCCGTTCGGAGTGCCCGGCGGGAAGCCGTCGGCCGGGTCGGCGGAGAACGCGGCCGCGCCCAGCATCCCGGCACCGAAGACGCCGATCAGCCGCGGCCCCCATGTCGCTCCCGGACCCGCCGTCGGGCCGAGGATCCGGCGCAGCCCGATCGCGCACGCCACGAACAGCAGACCGCAGGCCACGAAGTTGGCGATCTGGATCCATCCTTGGTCGCCGTTGCTCAGCATGCTGGCCGGGTGCCGGCTGATGTCGAATCCGTCCCTGGTGAGCATCTGCAGGACGACCACGACGATGTAGAGCGGTCCGGCGACAATGCCGCAGGTCAGCAGCGTCCTGGTCGATCCGGCGGCGGCGGTGACGTCGTGGGTCATCAGTGGTCACCGGTGATCTCGGGGGTGCCGCCGGCGTTGTCCATGCCTGTCTCCCGCTGGGTTGCGTTGGTCTGGTCGACGACGTCGATCATGTGTCCTCCTCGCTGACGGACGCGGTCCCCCGACGAGGGTCCCCGTCGGTGTCTCCACCGTTGTCGCGCTGTGCACGGCGTTCGCGTTTGCCGCGGGCGAGTTCGGTGGCCAACGCGTCCAGGCGCTGGCTCCAGAACTGCCGGAAGCGATCCAGCCAGATGTCGACCTCTCGCAGCGGTGCTGCCTCCACCGCGTAGAGGCGTCGCGTGCCGTCCGGGCGGACGGTGACGAAACCCGACTCCCGCAGCACTCGCAGGTGCTGCGACACCGCCGGTGGCGAGATGCCAAACTCGGCCCGGACGACCTCGCTGACGGCGCCGGCGGCCTGCTCTCCGTCGGCGAGGAGCTCCAGTATTCGGCGTCGCACCGGGTCGCCGAGGATGTCGAACGCGTGCACCCGGGAACTATGTCAGTGACAGGTTAATTAAGTCAAGTCTTAAATAAGCGGTACCGCCGTCCACCACGCGCACCGGCAGGCGGGTGGCCGCCGCGGCGGCGAGCTCGGATCGGTGGACGTGATCCACGTCGTTTGATAGACGTGAGGCATGTCTACCAGGCCGCGTCACACACGGCTGGCGATCGCCGACCTCTCGCTGCACGTGGTGGAGGCAGGGGATCCGCTGGGCCGGCCGTATCTGTTCCTGCACGGCTGGCCGGAGTCGTGGCGGACCTGGGAGAGGGTGATGGATGTCGCCGACGCCGGCGCGCGGATGATCGCCATCGACCTGCCCGGCATCGGTGAGTCGGCCGGAGCGGTCGCCGGCGGGTCGAAGCTCGAGCTGGCGCAGGTGGTCCACGGCCTGGTGCGGAGCCTTGGGCTCGCCGACCTGACGCTGGTCGGTCACGACGCCGGCGGCATGGTTGCCTATTCCTACCTCCGGCGGTACGGCGACGTTGACCGCGTGGTCATCATGAACACGGCGATCCCCGGCGTCGAGCCGTGGGGTGACGTCCTCAAGAACCCCTACATCTGGCACTTCGGGTTGCACGCCGTGCCGGCACTGCCCGAGATGCTGGTCCAGGGGCGCCAGGCCGAGTACTTCGACTACTTCTACGACGTGCTGTCGGTGGACCCGGCGAGGATCTCCCCGGCATCACGGGCCGCCCATGCCGCCGCCTACCGCAGCGATGCCGCTCTCACCGCCGGGTTCGATCTGTACCGGGCTTTCGCTCAGGACGCACGGGACAACGCCGCCTTCGCCGAAGCCGCACCCGTGGACACCCCGCTGCTGTACCTGCGAGGAGACGGTGAAGGCGGCGACATCGCCACTTACGCCCGGGGATTCCGCGACGCTGGAGTCCGAGACGTGACGACCGCGTTGTTGACGGACGCCGGCCATTTCGCTCAGGAGGAAGTGCCGGATCAGGTCTGGAACCTCATACAGGGCTTCGATGCGATGTCATCGACGTAGGCTACGGCGCCGAGGCGTGGTCGAGCCCCGCGGCGCCGGCCCGAGCGGACCCGAAGCCCCGCCGGAGGCGCCACCGCGGGATCGTCCCGTCGCTGGTTCCCGGTGCCGGGCCTACCTCGCGCTGAGCGGCATCGAGGTCGGGGTGACCGGGGCGGGCAGGCGTCCACCGCCGCCCAGGTACTGGTGGACCGCCGCGGCGACCGAGCGGCCCTCCGCGATCGCCCAGACGATCAACGACGGTCCCCGCCGGGCGTCGCCGGCCACGAAGACGCCCGGCGCCCGGGTCTGCCAGTCGCCGCCGGCGTCGATCGTGCCGCGCCCGTTGCGGGTGAGCTCCGCCTGGGCCAGGTGCGGTCCGGGCTGCGTACCGGCGAATCCGATCGCCAGCAGCGCCAGGTCGGCCGGCACTTCGCGGATCGTGCCCTCGATCTCGCTCAGCGTGAAGCCGGGGCCGATGAGGACGTCCACCAGTTCGACCGCGCGCAGCCGCCCCTCGTCGTCGCCGAGGAAGCGGCGCACCGCGCAGCCGAAGTTGCGCTCGCCGCCCTCCTCGTGCGCCGAGCCGCTGCGCAGCATGGTCGGCCAGGTCGGCCAGGGGTCGCGGCCGCCGTCCCGCTGCGGTGGAGGCAGCGGTGCCACCTCCACCAACTGCACGCTGGCCGCGCCCTGTCGGTGCGCGGTGCCGAGGCAGTCCGCGGCCGTGTCGCCGCCGCCCACGACGATGACGTTCAGGCCGGCCGCGTCGATCGGCGGTGCGTCCAGCGAGCCGGCGACGACCCGGTTCGCGCCCTCCAGGTAGACCATCGCCTGGTGAATGCCGCTGAGCTCGCGACCGGGAGTGGTCGGCACGTCGCGTGGGTCGAGGGCGCCGCAGGCCAGGACGACGGCGTCGTGCCGCTCCCGCAGCTCGGCCAGCGAGACGTCGACGCCGACCTCGCAGCCGGTGACGAACGCCACTCCCTCGGCGGCGAGCTGAGCGGCCCGCAGGTCGATGTGGCGCTTTTCCAGCTTGAAGTCGGGAATGCCGTAGCGGAGCAGGCCGCCGACGGCGTCGCTGCGCTCGTACACGGTCGTCGCGTGTCCGGCCCGCGCGAGCTGTTGTGCGGCGGCCAGACCGGCCGGCCCGGAGCCGACCACGGCCACGCTGCGACCGGAGCGCGTCGCGACCGTCAACGGCCGCAGCGGCCCGCCATCGGTCACGCGGTTGATGATCTCGACCTCTACCTGCTTGATCGTCACCGGGTCGTCACCGATGCCGAGCACGCAGGCCGCCTCGCACGGTGCCGGACAGAGCCGACCGGTGAACTCGGGGAAGTTGTTCGTGGCGTGCAACGTCTCCGCGGCGCGCTCCCAGTCGCCGACGCGCACCAGGTCGTTCCAGTCCGGGATCAGGTTGCCCAGCGGGCAGGCGTTGTGGCAGTACGGGACGCCACAGTTCATGCACCGGCTGGACTGCTCGTGGATCACCTGTTGGTCGACGCGCTGGTACACGTCGCGCCAGTCGGCGACCCGCTCGGGCACCGGGCGCAGCAGCGGGAGCTGCCGGCGGTACTTCATGAATCCCATCGGATCAGGCATGACTGGCCTCCGTTGCCTGACGGCGCATCCGGATCGCGACGGGACAACGCTGGCCCGAAATGTGAGACGGCTGTCCCACTGTCGTGGATGGCAACCCTAACCGAACCGCCCGGGTGTCCCACAAGGGCCAGAAGAGCCAAATGCGCCACACTCGCCACCGCGGCGGGTCCGGCCACAACCGGCACGCCGGGCGCGTGGCCGTTACGGCCGGGGCCGTCCTCGCGTGGAGGGCGGCCCCGGGTCGCTGTGCGGTCGGATCAGACGACGCTCTTCCACGGGCCGTACGGGTCACCCGGCGCCTGGTTGCGCGTCCACCACCGGGCGACGTACTTCTTGCCTTGGTAGACGACGGTGTCTCCGGTGTTGAAGATGCGCGACGGGGTCCAGACGGCGGTGCCGTCGGGAGCCGTCACGATCTGCTGCCACGGGCCGTACGGGTCACCCGGGACCTGGTTCTGGGTCCACCAACTCGCCTGCCACATGGAGCCCTGGTAGGCGACCTTGTCGCCGGTGTTGTACACCTTCGAGGCGCTCCAGGCCGGCGTCACCGGGGCGTTCAGCCCGACGATGACCGGGTTGTGGTCCGCCGCCGCGAACGGGTCGCTGCCGTTGAACAGCAGGGTGACGTTGTAGTTGTAGCGGCTGTACGAGTAGGCGACCGCCTCCTGGGCGTTGATCTGCCACACGTCCGCACCGGTGACCATCGCACGGGCGGCCGGGTTGGCCAGCACGTGGTCGAGCGAGCCCAGCAGGCTGTTGTAGGCGTACGTCGACCCGGAGGGGTCGATGGCGGCGCCGAGGTCGGTGTAGCCGTTGGCGTACAGGACCCGCATCGGGTCCTCCTGCGTGTAGGCGTTGAAGTCGCCGACCAGGAAGATCCGGTTCGTGCCCAGGCTCGCCGCCACCTGCGTGGCGAACGCGCTCGTGTCCTGTGCCTGGCGCACCCGGGTCGCGTTGAACCAGCCCTGGTTCACCGCCGGCGAGGACGTGTTCTCGGTGTCGCCGTCGTAGAGCGGGGTGCCCTTGCCCTTCGACTTCCAGTGGTTGGCGACGACCAGGAACGCGTCGGCGTCGGTCGTGCCCGCCTTCTTGAAGCCCTGGGCCAGCGGCTGGCGGGCGATCGAGAACGGCTGGCCGGGGCCCGAGTCACCGGTGAGCACCACCGACCCGCCGACGAGCGCGACGTCCGCCGGCCTGTAGATGAATGCCGTACGGATCACGTCCTGCTCGGCGAGCGGCGGCAGCTTGTCGTCGGTCGGCGACGGCACGTACGCCCACACCGTCGAGCCGGCGGCGGCGTTGAGCGCGTCGACGAGCTCGGCGAGCGCGGTGTCGCGAGGCTTGCCGAACTTCGCGGAGTTCTCGACCTCCTCCAGCGACACGACGCTGGCACCGAGCCGGTTGATGCCGGTGACGATCTTCGCCTGCTGCCGCCGGAAGCTGGCGTCGTTGGCGGCGCCGCGCGGGCCGGGGCTGTTGCCGGGGCCGGTGCACCTGTCCACGGCGATGGGGTTGCCGGCCCGGTCGTTGTGGTAGGTGCAGGTGCCGAGTCCGTTGGCGACGTACGCCTCCCCGGTCGTCGGGAAGTAGTTCTGGACGTTGAACGTGGCCAGGCGGACGTTGCCGCCGACGGCGGCCGGTCGCTGGTTCCCGGCGCGGGTGTCGGAGAAGGTCGCGACCGCGGCGCCGGCGTCCGTCACCTGCCGGACCGGCTGGAAGTTCCACAGCGAGAACCGGTACTCGAGGATCACCGGCTGGTGGAACGTGACCTTCGAGCCGACGCTGACGGCGTTGCCGGGCGTGAGCCACGGCAGTGGCTGGCCGGTGTACGCGTTGCCGCTGTAGTTCCAGCTCGCGCCGTCGTCCAGGGTCACCATCCGGGCGGTGTTCTCGGCGACCACGGCCTGTGCCTGGGCGCTGCCGGGCGGCCCGGCGTCCGTGGGCTGGCGCAGCGGCGTGTCACCGGCGGCGAGGCTGAAGGAGCCGTACCGGTTCGTGCCGTAGTTGTCCGACACGGTGAAGTTGCCCTGGGGCAGGATCAGCTCGCCCTCGTGCGCCTCCTTCTGGGCGTCCGTCGTGAGGCCGGACCACGGGATCACGTTCGGCACGACGGCAGGCAGCGGGTTGGCGAGCTTCGTGACCGCCGGGCGGACGATCTCGGTCAAGCCCTGGTACTCCTGCACGGTGCCGGTGACGCGGACGCTGTCGCCGATGTTGACCTGGCCGGCCACGCCCGAGCCGAACACGAAGATCGCGTCGGAGGCGCCCGGCGTGGTGTCGTCCGCCTCGCTGCCCCCGGCGCCGCCGGACTCCAGGAAGAAGCCGTTGAATCCGCCGGTGGTGTAGGTGGCGGTCACGACGCCCTCGGTCGTCACCTCCCTGTTGGCGTACGGCGACGTGTCGGTGTTCGTGCCCTGGATGGCGGCGATCGGAGCCGTTCCGGCGGGATCCGCGGACGCCGGGCCGGCGATCAACGGGCCCGCTAACCCGGCTGCGGGCAGGGACAAGGCGAGGATGACTCGCCGGACATGCGCACGGGACATAGGGGCGACCTCCCAGATGCGATGATTCGGCTCCGGTAACCTGCGGGCCGGTCCATGGACGCTAGGCGCCCGGCTTCGACCGGTCGACAGACGAAGGCTGAACGGTGTGTGACACCCTAAGGCAATTCCGCGGAATAGACGCCGATGATAGGGACTGGGATAGGGACACGGCAGCGGTTTGCCCCAGATAGTTCGGTCGACGGGTCGGGGAACCCGGCGCGCCACCCACGGAGACCGCCGCGACGGCGAGCCGGGATGACCGAGCGCGTCGGCGGACGGCCTGGGAACGCGGGTGACTCAAGCGGTCACCGCCGCGAGCACCGCGCCGACCGCGAGGAGCGCGATGACCGCCCGTCGGGTCCAGGTCTGGTCCATCCGCCGGCTGACCCGGTCGCCGGCGATCCAGCCGAGGACCATCGCCGGGACCGCGACCGCGCCGATGCTCAGCGTCGAGCTGGTCATCTCCACGGAGGCGGCCACCACACCGCTGCCCGTTACCATGAGCAGCACGGCGCTCCGGGCGCCGTCGACGCCGTCCGCGCGGTCGAGGTCGTCCTCACCGGCCGGGCGCGCGGTCGAGTGACCGGCGGCCACCGACGCCGCGGGCCCACGCACCCGAGGTCGGTGGCGTCGGACGCCTCGGTCGAGGGCGCGTTGTCAGCGCGACGAGACCAGCGATCGTTCGATGCTCGTCAGGATGGCCTTACCGGCGACCGCTATCGCGGTGATCACGATCATTCCGGCGAGGATGCCGGTCGCGTCGAACGTCGCCTCGCCGTAGCGGACGAGCAACCCCAGTCCCTTCCGTCCGCCGATGAACTCCGCCATGATCGCTCCGATCCAGGCAAGCTCGGCGGCCGACCGCAGTCCCGCGACGATTCGGGTGGCGGCGAGCGGCACGATGACGGTCGTGACGCGAGCGGCGGCGCTCACCCCGAACAGTTCGGCCTCCTGGATCATCCGCACGTCGACGTCTCGGATTCCGCTGAACGTCGCGAAAAAGGTGGCGAAGAAGACCATGGCGATCACGGTCGCCACCTTTGAGGATGTGCCGAGCTCGAACCAGATGAAGAACAAGGTGACGAGCACGATGCTGGGAACGATGTTGGCAGCCCGAATCAAGGGGCCGAGAAAGTCGGAAAGCACGCGACTGACACCGACCAGGATGCCGAACAAGACGCCGGCGGTCGCGCCCAGACCGAACCCGACACCGGATTCTCGCAGGGAGGTCAAGATCTGTTCCCAAATGGAGCCGATCGGCGTGCCGACGCTGAACCATTCGACCAACCGCTCCCACACCGCGGTAGGCATGCTGTAGAGGAATGGGTCAAGCCAGTACATTCCGGCGAGTTGCCACCCGCCGATCAGCATGGCGAGGGCGGTGAGCTGCGCCACCCGATTCATGACCCGGCGACGCCGCTCCTGCCGGGCAAGCTGTGCCGTGGCGGCCGTGACGACATTTCTGTCGGCGATCGCGACGCCACGGCGGGTTGGCTGCATTGAGCCGATCATGAAAGTGCTCCGTCCATCATGAGGGAGAGGGGCTGTCCTCGACTCGGTGCGGTGCTGTCCCCGCCGGACGATGTCCGAGTTCACCCGAGCCCCAACTCCTTCAGCACCTTGGCGACTCGGTCGTTTTCGCTCGTCAGGAACGTGGTGAACGGGTCGCCCGCCACGAACGCGTCGGTCCAGCCCTTCGCCGCCAGCGCCACCTTCCATTCCGCGGAGTCGTGCATCTTCGTGACGAGGTCGACGAGCTGCTGCCGCTTCTCGGCGGACAGGCCCGATGTCGCGACGAGCCCGCGCCAGTTCGCGAAGACCAGGTCCACGCCCAGCTCCTTGAGGGTCGGCGCGTGGACGCCGGCGACCCGTTGCGCGCTGGTCACCGCGAGGATCTTCACCTCACCCACCTTGGCCTGCTCGGCGACCTCACCGATGCCCGTGGCCGCGAAGGCCACCTCCTTGCCGAGGACCGCGGCCCGGAGCTCGCCACCACCGCCGTAGCTGACGAACTTGACGCTCTTCGGCGCCACGCCCACCGCCTTCGCCAGTAGCATCGGCATCAGATGATCCGGGCCACCCGGCGCCGACGCGCCACCGACCGGGACCTTCCCAGGATCCGCCTTCCAGGCCGTCACCAGGTCCTGCAAGGTGTTGTAGGGCGAATCCTTCGGCACCACCACCGCTTCGACTTCTTCGATGAGGCGGGCGATGGGCGTGGTGTCCGTGAGCGTCACCTTGGACTTGTTGGTGTAGACAGCACCGACGACGCCGAGCCCCATCTGCATGAGCAGGTTCTCGTCGCCCTTCGCGTCGGCCACGCGCCGCAGGCCCACGGTGCCGCCGGCGCCGGCGACGTTGAAGACCGACACATCCCGCGCCAGACCGGCGTCCTGCATGACTTTGGCCGCCGTGCGCGCGGTGGTGTCGTAGCCGCTGCCCGGGTTGTTGGGCACCAGGATCCTCAGGCCGTTGACCGGCCCGGCGTGAGCAGCCGAGGCATCGCTGTCCGCACTCGCGTCGCACGCCGAAATGACCGGGCCCAGGGCCAGGACCGCCGCAGCGGCCGCGACCCGGAGCCATCTCCGCTCCGCCAACTATTTCCTTCCCGGACCAGGACAACGTTCGGAATGTGACGCTGCGACAAGACGGCGGGCGTTCCGCGGCTGTCCTGTCAGCGGAAGTCGAGGAATGCGCCGCTGGGGTCCGATGCGGCCGCCGGCGCGGCGGTGGCCTGTTCGGCCGCGGGCGCCGGTGCGACTGTCTCCGTGACCGGCCGGGTGCGCGGTCGTGGCATTTCGACACGAATTGCCAGAATAGCCAATTCGGGCTCCTCGTGTTACCCGGCGGATTCGGATTGTTGTTTCGGGTGTACGCAGGAGGGTAGGGAGCCCGGTGGACGGCTCCTAGCCTTTTCTTCGTTTTGCGCATAACTGATGTTCTGAAGATTTTGTGCATTGTGCTCACGGCCGGTTTCGGCGCGGTCATGGCCTGCCGGTCGTGGGTGGTGAGCGGTGCAGGCCGCGAGCCGTGACGGCGGCCATCGCGAGGCCGGCGGCGGTGAACGCGAGGACGCCGGCCGCGCCGGCTCCGGCCGAGACGAGGCCGGCGACGCTGGGAATGAGGACCTGGCCGAGCCGATTGCCGGTCAGGCGCAGCGACATGGCTCGGCCGCGCAGGCCGGGCGAGGCCGACTCGGCGAGGAAGGACATGGTCAGCGGTTGACCGGCGCCGAGCCCCAGGCCCGCCGCGATGACGACGACGGCCATCAACCACAGCGGCATGGGCAGCAGGAGCAGCCCGAGGCCGACGGCGGCGAGGGCGACGGTGCCGATGAGCAGCCATCGCCGGCCGATGGCGTCGGTCAGCCGGCCCAGGAACAGCCGGGACGTCATGGACGCGGCGGCGCGCAGCGCGAGCAACGTGCCGATGAACCCGGCGGCGATGCCGCGTTCCGCGCCCAGCGCCGGCAGGTACACGACGGTGATGTCGACGGCGGCGAGGACGACACAGCTCACGGCGAGGGCCCGCACCAGGCCGTCCAGCCGGAGCAGGTCGCGGAACCCGGCTGGGGCGCGCTCGCCGGCCGCCCGGTGGTGGTGCGACGGCCGCAGGACCGCCGCGGTGGCCAGCAGCGGCAGGGTCAGGGCGATGGCGCCGATGAAGACGGCGCGGGTGTCGGGGATGGGCCGTGCGCCGCCGAACGCCACGATGAGGCCCGGGCCGAGCGCCTGCCCCAGCGACGCGGCGAAGGTGTAGTGACCGAAGGCCACGTCGTACCGGTGCGCCGGCGTGCGGTTCGCGACCAGCGCCTGTTGCCCGACGACCGAGCACAGGTGGCCGGTGCCGAGGACCATGCTGGCCAGCACCAGCCCGGCGACCGAGTCGCTGAACAGGGCGAAGCCGACACCGGCCGCGCCGAGCAGCACGGAGCCGACCAGCACGACACGTCGTTCGCCGAACCGGTCGACGGCCTGGCCGGAAGGCACCGCGAGGAGGAGCGGCGCGACGGCGAAGCTGGCGCCCAGGACGCCGAGCCAGGTGGCCGGCACGGCGAGGTCGAGGGCCTGGTACGTGGCGGCGGGGCGCAGCATGAACGTGACCGCCTGCACCAGGATGGTGTGTACGAGCAGCAGGTGCTGTTGGGCTCGGTTCGGGACGGGCATCGGTCGGTGCGGCTCAGCGGACCAGCACGATGCCGTCGGGGTCGCTGTACAGCGTGTCACCGGGGGAGAAGACGACGCCGCCGAAGGTCACCGGGACGTCGGTCTCGCCCGCCGCCGTCTTGCCGCTCTTGCGGGGGTTGGTGCCGAGGGCCTTGATGCCCAGCGGCAGTGCGGCCAAGGCCTCGGTGTCGCGGACCGCGCCGTGCAGGACCAGCCCGGCCCAGCCGTTCCGCACACCGAGACCGGCGATGACGTCGCCCACCAGGGCGGTGTGGAGGGAACCGCCCCCGTCCACGACCAGGACGCCCCGGTCTCCGGGCGTCGAGAGCACCTGCTTCACCAGCGCGTTGTCCTGGTGACAGCGGATCGTCCGGACCGGCCCGAAGAACCGGCGCACCCCGCCGTACTGCGTGAACTGCACGTCGCACGAGCGCACCTCGTCGCCGATCTCGTCGACCAGGTCGGCCGTTCCCGCGGTGCCCGCCGCGAATGCCGCTTGCATTTTTGTATACATGTATGACAGGCTAGCGACCCACGCCGCCCGAGCACAAGCAGGAGTCCGCGTGAGCCCCTTCCCTGAGCGAACCTTCACCGTCGACGGCCGGGCCTACCGGCGCACCGATGTCGGGGTGCCGGCCCCGGTCTGGCGCCGGCTGCCGTACGTGCTGCGGGTCCTGGCCGAAGGCGCGGTCCGCACCGCCGCCCGGCGCGGCGGATCGCCGGAGGCCGTCGACACGATCCTCGAACGGCGCGTCGGTGCGCCGGTGTCGCTCTTCCCCGCCCGGCTGCTGTTGCAGGACCTGCTCGCCGTGCCGCTGCTGGTCGACCTCGCCGCGCTGCGCGACGCCGTGGCCGAGGCCGGCGGCGACCCGTCCGCCGTCGACGCGCGGCTGCCGGTCGACCTGGTCATCGACCACTCGCTGCGGGTCGACGCCTGGGCGCGTGCCGACGCGGGCGCGGTGAACCTGCGACTCGAACACGAGCGCAACGTCGAGCGCTTCGGCTTCCTGCGCTGGTGCGAGCAGGCGTTCGACAACCTGCGGGTGGTGCCGCCGGGCAAGGGGATCATGCACCAGATCAACGTCGAGCGACTCGCCCGGATCGTCTGGACCGACGACCGAGGTCCCGGCCCCGCCCTGGCCTTCCCGGACACCGTGCTCGGCACCGACAGCCACACGCCGATGGTAAACGGTGTCGGCGTCCTCGGCTGGGGACTCGGCGGCATCGAGGCGCAGGCCGTGCTGCTCGGCCACCCGTTCACATTCGCCCTGCCGCGGGTCGTCGGCGTCGAGGTGCACGGCCGGTTGCCGGATACGGCGACACCCACAGATCTCGCTCTCACCGTCACCGAGCTGCTGCGACAGGTCGGCGTCATCGGCTCCTTCGTCGAGTTCTTCGGTCCGGGCCTGGACACGCTCGGCGTGCCCGACCGCGCCACCATCGCCAACATGGCGCCCGAGCAGGGCGCGACGTGCTCGTTCTTCCCGGTCGACCGGCACACGATCAAGTTCCTGCGGGCCACCGGGCGCGCGCCGGAGCAGGTCGCGCTCGCGGAGGGGTA
Organism: Dactylosporangium roseum; assembly: GCF_025264685.1. Lineage (GTDB taxonomy): Bacteria > Actinomycetota > Actinomycetes > Mycobacteriales > Micromonosporaceae > Dactylosporangium > Dactylosporangium roseum. The sequence continues at coordinate 5,281,268 of NZ_CP073721.1, read as the reverse complement.
CGCCCGGGAGCTGGGCCTGTGGCGCGAACCCGGCGCGGACACCCCGGACTACGACGAGGTCGTCCGCCTGGATCTGGCCCGGGTCGGGCCGAGCATCGCCGGACCGCGCCGCCCAGAGGACCGGATCGACCTGGCCGACGCCGCTCGAGCGTTCGGCCGGCACCTGGCCGGCGAGACCGGCCGCGCCGCGCCGGCCACGGCATCGGTCTACGGCGGGTCGTACCGGCTGCGCGACGGCGCCGTGATCATCGCCGCCATCGCCAGTTGTACCAACACCTCGAACCCCCGCGCGATGGCTACCGCCGGTCTGCTCGCCCGTAACGCGGTGCGGCGCGGGCTGTCCACCAAGCCGTGGGTGAAGACGTCACTGACCCCCGGCTCCCAGGTGATCGCCTCGATGCTCGCCGGGTCCGGCCTGCAGGCCGACCTCGACCAGCTCGGCTTCCAGGTGGCCGGATTCGGCTGCGCCACCTGCAACGGCATGTCCGGGCCGATCGACCCGGTCCTCTCCGCCGCGATCACCGACAGCGAGCTGGTCGCGGTCGCCGTGGTCTCCGGCAACCGCAACTTCGCCGGGCGCATCCACCCGGACGTGCGGGCCGCCTACCTCGCCGCGCCCGCCCTCGTGGTGGCCTACGCGCTGACCGGTTCGATCACCGCGGACCTGACCGCCGAGCCGCTCGGCGCCGACCGCGACGGCGTGCCGGTACATCTGCGGGACCTGTGGCCCGCACCGGAGGAGGTGAGCGCGGTCGTCGAGCAGGCACTGCGGCCGGCGATGTTCGATCACGACTACGCCGACCTCTTCGACGGCGGCGAACGGTGGCGCGCCACGACGGAGCCCCGGCAGCTCCGCTTTCCCTGGGATCCGGACAGCACGTACATCCGCCGCCCGCCGTACTTCCAGGATCTGCCGCTCGTCCCGCCGCCGCTGACCGATGTGCGTGGCGCCCGGCCGCTGGTGATCCTCGGTGACTCGGTGACGACGGACGACATCTCACCGTCCGGGACGATCCTGGCGCAGAGCGCGGCCGGGCAATATCTGCGGGACCGGGCGGTCACGCCGGCGAACTTCAACTCGTACGGCACCCGGCGGGGCAATCACGAGGTGGGCATGCGGTCGACGTTCGCCAACCGCCGGCTCCGCAACGCGATCGTGCCGGGCGTCGAGGGGTCGGTCACCCGCGTCTTTCCCGAGGGCCGCACGGCCTCCGTGTTCGACGCGGCCCGGGAGTACGCCGGCCGCGGCGTGCCCCTGGTGGTCCTCGCCGGGCGCGACTACGGCTGCGGGTCCTCGCGGGACTGGGCGGCCAAGGGGCCGGCGCTGCTCGGCGTGCGGGCGGTCATCGCCGGCGGGTTCGAACGCATCCACCGAGCCAACCTGGTGGGTATGGGCATCCTGCCGCTGCAGTTTCCCGACGGCGTCGACGCGCGATCGCTGGGGCTGACCGGGTCGGAGACGTTCGACCTACTCCTGCCGGCCAGCATCGTGCCGGGCGCGACCGTCGAGTGCGTCGTGCGGCGGGCCGACGAAACGCATACGACGGTGCCGCTGCGGTGTCGCGCCGACACCCCGGAGGAGGTCGACCGGCTGCGCCACGGCGGCATCCTGCCCGCGGTGTGGCGCGAGCTCGTCAAAGCCGGGGAGGAGGCGGCGTGAGCGGTCCGGAGCGTAGCGGAGGGGCCGCTCACCATGGGTTCAGTTGCGGCTCGCGCGGTCGGGGGAGCGGAGCGGAGGAGGCAGCGTGAGCCAGATGTTCGTGCCGGCCGTCTTCATGCGCGGCGGCACCAGCAAGGGCCTCTTCTTCCACGAGCGTGACCTCCCGGCCGACCCGGCGGCGCGCGACGCGCTGCTGCTCGGCGCGCTGGGCAGCCCCGACCCGTACGGGCGCCAACTGGACGGCATGGGTGGGGGGATCTCCTCGCTCTCCAAGGCGGCCGTCATCGGCCCGCCGACCCGCGCCGACGCCGACATCGACTACACCTTCGCCCAGGTGGCGGTCGACGCGCCGGTGGTCGACTACGGGGCGAACTGCGGCAACCTGTCCTCGGCGGTGGGGCCGTTCGCCGTCGACGAGGGCCTGTGCCCGAGGCCGGACGGCGAGGCGCTCGTACGCATCCACAACACCAACACCGGCAAGATCATCCACGCCCGGTTCCCGGTACGGCACGGGCGTGCCGTGGTGCGGGGCGACCTGGTGGTGCCGGGGGTGGCGGGCACGGGAGCCCCGGTGCGGCTGGACTTCCTCGACCCGGCCGGTTCGCGTACCGCCGGGCTGCTGCCGACCGGGCGTCCGGTCGACGAACTGCGCGTCGGCGCCGACGTGATCCGCGCGTCGCTGGTCGACGCGGCCAACCCGGTCGTCATCGTCGCGGCCCGGGACGTCGGCCTGCGGGGTGTCGAGCAACCGCAGGAGCTCGACGACGACACCGGGGCCATGGCGCTGCTCGACCGGATCCGCCGGGCAGGCGGTGTGCTCATGGGGCTCGGCGCGACGCCGGAGGCCGTGCCGCTGGCCAACCCGAAGGTGGCGGTCATATCGCCGCCGGACGCGTTCCGGACGCTCGCCGGCGAACGGATCGAGCCGGCGGCCCACGACCTCGGCGTGCGGATGCTGTCGATGGAGCGCACGCATCGGGCGGTGACGGTCACCGGAGCGCTGTGCCTGGCCGTGGCCGCCCGCGTGCCGGGCACCCTGCCGTGGACGATCGCCGGCGGTGTGACCGGGCCGCTGCGGCTGGCCAACCCGTCCGGGGTCGTCGTGGCCGACGCGGTGATGGAGCAACGCGACGGTGCGGTGCACCCGGTCAGCGCGGCGCTGCTGCGCACGGCCCGCCGGCTGATGCACGGACACGTCGCCGTGCCGTCACCGCAGGAGCGGTACCGCGCGTAGGCTCGCAGCGTCACGACTCCCCGGGGTGCGCCGAGCGTGCTTCGGTATACGCCGCCATGATGTGTCTCCGCATCCGCGCCTCGGCGGCGTCGGCGTCGCGGGCGCGGAGCGCCTCCAGGATCGCCTGGTGCTCGGCATAGGCCTCATGCCGGCGGGGCTCGATGGAGGCGGTGATCGTCTGGTACCGGTTGAGGTGGCTGTGGAGTTGGCGGAGCAACTGCTCGCAGCGACGGTTGTCGGAGGCCACGAGCAGCAGGGTGTGGAACTGCTGACCGAGCCGGAGCATTTCGCCCGGATAGTCGAGCAGCCGGCTCATCTGATCGATGATCGCGTCGAGCGCGGCGAGGTGCTCCTCGGTCAGCCGCGGGCAGGCCTCCCGCGCCACGACGCCTTCCAGCGCGGCACGCACCACGTACAGCTCGCGCATGTCCTGCGGATCCAGCGGTGCGACCACCATGCCACCGGTGGGAAGCTGGTTGACCAGTCCCTCGGAGAGCAGCATGCGCAGGGCCTCCCGCAGCGGCGTGCGGCTCACCGAGAGCGAGGCGGCAAGCTCGATCTCGTTGAGCCGCACGCCGGGCGCGAGCGCCTGGCTCATGATCCGGTCCCGGAGGGTGTCGTAGACGACGGTCGCCCCCGACACCCGTCCCCCGGATCGCGCGTCCAATACCATTTCCTCCGGACCGCCACCTGCGGCCGCGCACCGCTGGCCGAGGCCCCGGACGTCCGTCCGGGTCGGCATACAAGTCTACATGTACGCTCCCGGTTCAGACGCTCGGTGAGAACGGCGGGCCCTCATGCGTCGGCCGGGTCGGCCTTGACCGCGAGCACCGGGCACGGCGCGTCGAGCAGGATCTGCTGTGCGGTGCTGCCCATGATGAGCTTGCCGACCGGTGTGCGGTGCCGCAGGCCGATGACGATGAGGGGCGCGCCCGTGGCCTCCGCCGCCTTGATCACCTCTTCGGCCGAGTCCAGCCCGCGCACGACCTGGCGCACTTCGAAGGGCACGCCCGTGCCGGCGAGTTCGGCGCGGACCCGGTCCAGCTCCTCCGTCAGCGCGAAACGGGGGTCGGCGTACGCGTCGCCCCGGGAGGCGTTGATGACCAGGATGGTCTCGCCGCGCAGCGTCGCCTCGGCGATCCCGTGCCGCAGGGCGGCCCTGCCCTCCGGGCTGGGTACGTAGCCGACGATGATCGTCACGAGTCCTCCCTCGCGTTGTGGTGGTCTTCCCGTTCGGCCGTGGCGGTGTGGTCCGGGGCGCCCGCCGACCGGCGCAACGCCGCACCGGTCTCCGTCGCCGGTTCCTCCGCCGTGGCCGGGTCGGATCCGGTGACTGGTACCGGCCGGTTCCGCCGCCGGATGACGAAACGGTTGATCAGCGGCCACAGGATCAGCAGCCCGACGATCCCGTAGACCGTGACGGCGAACGTGGTGTTGAACAGCCCGCTGATCTCGCCGTCGCTGATCTGCAGCGCGCGGCGCATCTGCACCTCGGCGCGTGGCCCGAGGATGACACCGATGATCGCCGGCATCACCGGCAACCCGAAGCGACGCATCGCGAAGCCGATAACGCCGATGACGAACAGCACCATCAGGTCGAAGGTGGACGCGTTCACCGCGTAGGCGCCGAGGCTGGCGAAGAAGAGGATGCCCGCGTACAGGTACGGCCGCGGGATGCGCAGCAGCCTGGCCCACATCGGCGCCAGCGGCAGGTTGAGCACCAGCAGCATGGCGTTGCCGATCAGGAGGCTGGCGAGCAGCCCCCAGACCAGTTCCGGTTCGTTCGACAGCAACAGCGGACCGGGCTGGATGCCGTACTGCTGGAAGGCCGCCAGCAGCACGGCCGCCGTCGCGGTGGTCGGCAGGCCGAGGGTGAGCAGGGGCACCAGCCCGCCGGCGGCCGAGGCGTTGTTGGTCGCCTCCGGCCCGGCCACGCCCTCGATGGCGCCGTGGCCGAACTCCTCCGGGCGCTTCGAGAACCGCTTCTCCGTCACGTACGACAGGAAGGTCGGCAGCTCCGCGCCGCCGGCCGGCACCGCGCCGAACGGGAAGCCGATCGCGGTGCCCCGCAGCCACGGCTTCCAGGACCGTGCCCAGTCCTCGCGCCCCATCCTGGCCCGACCGGTGTGAATGATCCCGGCCGTGCCATGGCGCAGGTGCGCGGCCACCCACAGGGCCTCACCGACGGCGAAGAGCCCGACCGCGACGACGATCACGTCGATGCCGTCGGCCAACTGCGGTATGTCGTAGGTGAGCCGTTGCTGGCCGCTCACCTGGTCGATGCCGATCAGGCCAATGGTGAGGCCGAGCAGCAACGAGGCGAGGCCGCGGACCCGCGAGGACCCGAGCACCGAGGTCACCGCCAAGAAGGCGAGGACCATGATCGCGAACATGTCGGGCGCGCCCAGTTGCACGGCCAGGCGCACGACGGTCGGGGCGAGCAGCGCCACCAGCAGCGTGCCGATCGTTCCGGCGATGAACGACCCGATCGCCGCGGTCGCCAGCGCCTGGGCCGCGCGGCCCCGCTTGGCCATCTTGTTGCCCTCGATGGCGGTCATCACCGACGCGCTCTCGCCGGGCGTGTTGAGCAGGATGGAGGTGGTGGATCCGCCGTACATGCCGCCGTAGTAGATGCCGGCGAACATGATGAACGCGGCCACCGGATCGTCGATGCCGTAGGTGATCGGCAACAGCAGCGCGATCGCCATCGCCGGGCCGATGCCGGGCAGCACGCCGATCGCGGTGCCCAGCAGCACGCCGATGAACGCGTAGAGCAGGTTGGCGGGCGTCAGCGCGGTGCTGAAACCGCCGATGAGGTCGCTCAGCCCGCCCATTCAGAGGATTCCCTTCAAGATGCCGACCGGCAGCCCGATGCCGAGCCCGACGGCGAACAGGTACCAGGTACCGACCGACAGGGCGACGGCGATGATCGCGTCGCGGATGTAGTGCCGGCTGCCGAGCGCGTACGCGCAGCCGTAGAACAGCACGGCGCCGGAGATTGGCCAGCCGGCCCGCTCGATGAGGGCGATGTTGGCCATGAACGAGGCCGCGAGCAGGAGCATGGCCCGCCGGTCGGTGCCCTGCGACAGGTCGACGTCCTCGCCGACGTCCGGCTCACCCCGCCCGCCGCGCATGACGTCCCACGCCAGCAGGACCGCGTTGGTCACGAGCAGGATGCCGATGACCGTCGGTATGGCCTTGGGCCCGACCGGTCCCTGCACACCCAGCCCCGACCGGATCCGGGCCGCGTCGATGAGCATGAGAATGCCCAGGACGAGGAGGAACAGGGCCACACCGATCTCGGAGCGGCCCTGCCCCCAGCGAATAGTCCGCGTGATCACGCCAGGCCCAACTCGCCCAACACCCCGGCGACCCGGTCGTTCTCGCTCTTCAGGAACGTTGCGAAAGCGTCACCGGCGACGAACGCGTCGGTCCAGCCCTTCGCGGCCAAGGCGTCCTTCCACTGCTTCGAGTCGTGCATCTTGGTGACCAGGTCGACCAGTTGCTTCTTCTTCTCGTCGGAGATCCCGGGCGGAGCCACGAGCCCGCGCCAGTTGGTGAAGACCAGGTCCACGCCCTGCTCCTTGAGGGTCGGCGCGTCGACGCCCGCGACCCGCGCGGCGGTGGTCACCGCGAGGATCCGCACCTCGCCGGCCTTGGCCTGCTCGGCGACCTCACCGATGCCGGTGGCACCGAAGGCGATCTTGTTGCCGAGGATGCCGGCGAGCAGTTCGCCGCCGCCGTCGTAGCTGACGTAGTTCACGTCCTTCGGCGCGACGCCGACGGCCTTGGCCAGCAGCATCGGCGTGAGGTGGTCCGGGCCGCCCTTGTTCGAGGCGCCGCCGACCGGCACCTTGTGCGGGTCCGCCTTCCACGCCGTCAGCAGGTCCTGCAGGGTCTTGTACGGCGAGTTCTTCGGCACCACGATCGCCTCGGACTCCTCGATCAGCTTGGCGATCGGGGTCGTCTCCTGCAGCGTGGCCTTCGACTTGTTGGTGTAGACGGCGCCGACGACGCCCAGGCCCATCTGCATGATCATGTCGCCGTTGCCCTTTTCGTTCACCAGGCGCTGCAACCCGACCGTTCCGCCGGCCCCGGCGAGGTTGAACACTTCGATGCTGCGGGCGAGGTTGGCGTCCTCCATGGCCTTCGACGCGGTGCGGGCGGTCGTGTCGTAGCCACTGCCGGGGCTGTTCGGCACCATGATTCGCAGCCCGGTGACCGGTCCGCTGTCAGCGCTGCCGCCGGTCTTGTCGTCGGCGCTCGCGCCGCATCCGGTGATCGAAAGTCCCAGGCTCAGAACTGCCACTGCTGCTATGGCGCGAAGCCGTGGTCGCATGCGCATATGTTTCCTTCCGGGGTCAGGGGTGTGTCGTTGGAATGACGGTGCGATGATGCGAGGGCCATATGACCGCTGTCACGTTTGCGAGCGCAAAGAAAATATTGGCCTTTGTGCTCACGACACCGCGGAGGAGGTAGCAAACGTGCGGCCCAGGATCTCACTCGCCGGCCAACTGCTCGCCCTGCAGCTCGGCATCGTCTGTATGGTGCTGATCGGCGTGGCGGCCGTCTCGCTGGCACAATCCAAGGCGGACTTCTCCCGGACGGAGGGGCGCACCGCCCGATCGGTGGCCGAAGCGATGGCGGCCTCGACCAGCCTGCGCGAAGCATTGGAGAACCAGCGCTTGTTAGGCCGGGGTGAACTCGATTACCGTACGACCGCCGACCAGACGGTGTACATCCGTACGGTCGCCGAGAACACCCGCAGCGTCTCCGGGTCCACGTCGGTGATCGTGGTCGGCTCCGACGGCATCGTCATCGCGTCCCCGGACCCGGATCAGCTCGCCAAGCCGCTCGACCTGCCGGAGAGCTCACTCGTCTCGCGCCGCGGCTGGGTCGGCGAGGCGGAGCACGACGGCGAGAAGTTCGTCGCGGCCCAGGTGCCGGTGCTCAGCGACAACCCGCAGAGCCTCGGCGAGGTGGTCGGAGTGGTGGTGGTCAGCCGGCGGCAGCCGTCCCTGCTCGACGATCTTCGATCGGCGATGCCGAACCTGTTGACCTATCTCGGCATCGCGAGCGCGCTCGGCGTGCTCGGCTCCCTGCTGGTCGCCCGGCGGGTCAAGCGCCAGACCCTCGGACTGGAGCCGATCGAGATCACCGGTCTCGTGGAGCACCGCGACGCGCTGCTCCACGGCATCAAGGAAGGCGTGATCGCGCTGGACCGGCAACAGACGGTGACACTCATCAACGACGAGGCGATCTCGCTGCTGGACCTCTCCCCGGATGCTGTCGGACGCACGCTGCGTGAGCTGAAACTCGGCGTTCCGTTGCTGGACGTGCTGTCCGGCAAGACCGGCGGGTCCGACCTGGCCGTGCCGGTCGGCGACCGGGTCCTGATCCTCAACCGGATGCCGGTCACCAGCCGGGGCCGCCCGCTCGGCTCGGTGACCACGCTGCGTGATCGGACCGAGCTGATCACACTGCAACACAAGCTGGACGCGGTCCAGCAGGCCACCGACGCCCTGCGCGCGCAGGCCCACGAGTTCAGCAACCGGCTGCACACCATCTCCGGCCTCGTGGAACTCGGCGAGTACGGGGAGGTGACCGGGTACATCCACCGCATCACCGCGCGCCACGCCGAGCTGACCGGGAGCGTCACCTCCCGCATCGCCGACCCGGCCGTCGCCGCGCTGCTCGTGGCGAAGGGCAGCGTCGCGGCGGAGCAGGGCATCGAGTTACGGATAGCGCCCACGTCGAGCCTGGGACACATCGATGAACGGTTATCGGCAGATGTTGCGACGGTGGTCGGCAACCTGGTGGACAACGCCCTGGACGCCCTCGGTGCCGGCATGCCCGGCTGGGCGGAGGTTGAGGTGCGTGAGGCAGACGAGGAGGTTGTGGTGACGGTCCGTGACTGCGGACCGGGCGTGTCCCCGGAACTCGCCGAAGACGTTTTCGAGCGTGGGTTCTCCACCAAAGCTGGTGACCCCGGCCGGCCACGGGGCATCGGCCTGGCTCTGGTACGCCTCGTCTGCCTGCGCCGCGACGGCGACGTGCGCGTCGCCAACGACGGCGGCGCCGTGTTCGTCGCCCGGCTGCCGAAGTACGCGGGTACCGCGTCATGATCCGGGTCCTGGTGGTGGACGACGACTTCATGGTGGCGCGGGTGCACAGCGGCTTCGTCGAGCGCACGCCGGAGTACGAGGTGGTGGGGACCGCGCACACCGGCGCCGAGGCGATCGAGTCGGTGGTGCGGCTGCGTCCGGACCTCGTCCTGCTCGACATCTACCTGCCCGACATGACCGGGTTGGAGGTCATTCAGCAACTGCGTGCTCACGCGGCGACGGGCGTGGACGTCATCGTGGTCAGCGCCGCCCGGGACGCGGAATCGGTCAAACAGGCGCTGCGCGGCGGGGTGGTCAGCTACCTGATCAAACCCTTCCGCTACCAGGACCTGCGGGAACGGCTCGAACAGTACGCGGAGTGGCATCGCAGCCTGGGCGACCTCACCGAGAGCCGGCGGGAGGAGGCGCGCCAGGAGGATATCGACCGGTTCTTCGCCCGTCGGACCGGCGGTGCGGCACCGAGCGGGATGCCGAAAGGCATCACCGCGGAAACCATCGAACTGGTTCGCAACGCGCTGCGCAGCGCCGGTGGCAACGGGCTCTCCGCCGCCGAGTGCGCCGAATCGATCGGCATCTCCCGGGCCAGCGCGCGCCGCTACCTGCAGCACCTGGCCACCACCGGCGCGGCGGAGGTTCGTTCCCGCTACGGCAGCACCGGACGGCCCGAGCGCCGCTTCCGTGCCATCGTCTGACGGTTGGCTCAGGGTCGCGGATCTCGGTGAGGGAAACGAGCTGCCCGGAGATGCTGACCACCGGGTCGATGCGCCCGAGGAAATCCCCGTCGGGCACCGGCATCCCGTCATCGAGGCACCTTGAAGCCACCTTCGGTACTGAGTACCGTACTGACGGAACTGAGTGCGGGTGTACGGCAAGACCGGAGAGGGTGGCGTCATGGAACGAGTCGGAGTGGTCGGATGCGGTCTGATGGGGGCCGGGATCGCGGAGGTGTGCTCCCGCGCGGGCCTGGATGTCGTGGTGGCCGAGTCCAATGAGGCGGCAGCGGCGGCCGGTCGCGCGCGCGTGGCGAAGTCGCTGGAGCGGGCCGAGGCCAAAGGCCGGATCGAGTCGGCATCGGAGGTGCTCGGCCGGCTCCGCGTCGCCGCCGAACTCGAGGCCCTCGCCGACCGCGACATCGTCGTCGAGGCGATCGTCGAGGACGAGGCGGCCAAGACCGACCTATTCCGCAAACTCGACAAGATCGTGGTCTCGCCCACCGCGATCTTCGCGTCGAACACGTCGTCCATCCCGATCATGAAGCTCGGCGTGGCCACCTCGCGGCCCCAGAACGTCATCGGCGTGCACTTCTTCAACCCCGTGCCTGTGCTACGTCTGGTCGAGCTGGTCCCCAGCCTCCTCACCTCGGCCGACACCACCGAACGGGCGCGGGCTCTCGTCGAGGGACGCCTGGGCAAGACGGCGATCGACTGCCAGGACCGCGCCGGGTTCGTGGTCAATGCCTTGCTGATCCCGTTTGTGCTCTCGGCGATCCGGATGCTGGAGTCCGGCTTCGCGACGGCCAAGGACATCGACCAGGGACTGGTGCTGGGCGCGGCGCACCCCCAAGGCCCCCTCGCGCTCGCGGACCTGATCGGACTGGACACCACCAAGGCGGTCGCCGACTCGCTCTATGACGAGTTCAAGGAGCCTCTCTACGCCGCCCCGCCGCTGCTCGCCCGCATGGTCGACGCGGGACTGCTGGGCCGCAAGAGCGGCCGCGGCTTCTACACCTACGACTGACCCGCGGCGACAGCGCCCGCCCGGCCCGGGGCTGCGCAGCGCGGGCATGAGCAGCCACATCCCGCGGATGGGGACCAGTGAGTCGAGCGCGACCCGACCCGACGTCCACATTCGGGTGAACCCGGCTGCTTCGGCTACCTGCGATTGGAGTCTTGCCATACATTGACGGACGTGGTTCTGCTCGGATTCCCATTCGTCGATACGTGAGGAGCAAGCCATGTTCGCGTACACCTCCGTCGCCAGGCGCGCGTTCGCCGCCGCGACGACCACGCTGCTTGCGGCGCTCTTCGGCGTGGCCTCCGCCGGCACGTCGGCGGCCGCCCGACCAGCCGTTCCAGAGGGCAGCTTGTACGAAACCGTGTCCGCCGCGATCCTGCGACGGGTGCACGTGAGCCACGCGCAGGCAACCGCCGCCGGGCGGCACTCGCGGGTGCGTGTCCAGCGCCAGGCCGGCGACTGGGCCTTCGGCAGTGCCGTGCTGACCGCACCCGCGCGACCCGACCAGTATCCGATCGGGCGGATGTTCCTCGCGCACCGCACCGGCAGCGGCTGGCAGGCGAGCCTCGACGGCACCACGGAGTTCACCGCGCTGGCCCGCCGAGCGCCGGCGACCATCGTTTCCGCGGGGGAGCGCCGGGTGCTGGGCCGGGCCACCGGCACGTTGCGGTCCACGGCCGACACCACGTACAACACCGGCCTGCGCCTGCCGTTCACGCTCGGCCAGTCCTGGAGGTACACCGGCGGGCCGCACGGCTGGAGCGGCACCGACACCCCGTACAGCTCGATCGACCTCAACGGTGGTGACTATCGTGTGCTGGCCGCCGGCGGCGGCAACGCGTATCTGATGTGCGACGGGAGCGGCTCGGGACAGTACGGCGGCTGGGTGCGTGTCTACCACGGCAGCGGCTACACCACCGACTACTACCACCTGTGGTCGCCTGTCGACTACAACGGCGCGTCCGTCACCGAAGGAACCTTCCTCGGCAACACCGGCACCGACGTGTCCTGCGGCGGCAACGCCCTCTATCGGCACGTCCACTGGGCCATCCTCAAGGGCGAAGCCCACACCTCGTGGGTCACGCGATCCGCCGGCGGGTGGGTGTTCCTCAACGGGTCGGAGCCGTATGCCGGCTCCGCGCTGCACGGCAGCAAGGTGGTGAACGCCGGCAATCAGCCCGCGGACGTCGGTGGCCTGCTGTACAACTACGGCGCGCTCGATTTCGACCAGGGCATCGTCGACGCCAACGACGACACGAGCATCAACAAGCGCTCAGGACCCGGCACCGGCTACCCGATCGTCGGGTCCGTCGCCGACGGCACCACAGTCACCATCTCCTGCTGGCGCAACGGCACCAGCCTCACCGGCCGCTGGGGCGCCAGCGCGGTCTGGGACAAGCTGACCGACGGCACCTGGGTCAGCGACGCGTTCGTCTACACCGGAATGAGCACGGTCGGGCCGAACTGCTGAAGTCGAGTGGCCGGAGGGAGCCCACCCTCCGGCCACTCGCATGCCGTCTCGCGGTGCCCGCTGGCCGCGCTACAGCGGGATGTCACCGTAATGCGACCGCATGGCCCGCAGCGCCGCGGCGGGGCGGTGAGCACCGTGACCGCCGCCGCCGGCGAGAGGGCGGCGATCCGTGGACCGTCCGAAGTGGACCCCGAATCGCATCGGTGAGAGCCGTCGCCGGCCCGCGGCCGTCCTCGCCGCGCGCGGCGTGGTGGAGCAGCAGCGCGGCGAGGTGGTGGCCACCGCCCCGGTCGCCGGAGATCTGCCCGGGCGAGGGGAACCGGGAGCGTCGTCGCCGAGGGGTGCCGGCCGACGTGCGATCCGGCGCCGTCCCGCTCGATCTCATGATCATGGGAAAGATGCGGCTGCCCCGACAGCCGCATCTTTCCCATGATCATGGAGCTGCCCGGCCCGGAGCCCGGCGCCCGCCCCCGAAACGGTCGTCTACCGCGTCATGCGGTACCAGCGCACCGGGCGACGGCCGCGCCGTCCTGGTGGGCGTCGGAAACCCGGGTGAGCCGGTGGCGGTGGTCATCACCGAGTGCACCTACCTGGACGACGCCGAAATCGACCGGGCCCGCCGCGTCGGGCACGCGGTCCGGGACGTCGTGCGGTTCTTCCGCGAGCGGGAGGCGCTGGACAACGTGGTGCTGCGGGCCACCGAAGAGAGTCACCTGCCCGAGCGGCACCCCCGCAGCCGGCCGGGAATCCGGCAGCGGCCGGACCATCTGTAACCGTAAATAATTGACGACGCAAGAATGCGGGCGTTCCGCCGGGGCGGCGTATGACTCGCGTCACCCGGTTTTTGTCAACAATGAGTCGTATCGGAAGCTGTGCCGGTCAACGCGATCAGAATCAGGGTCGGTTCAGGGTGGCACTTTCGGGAGCGCCCTGCAACATCGGCTAAACTCATAGTTTGTCGTCAACGTCACATTCACGGGGGTGGCGGATGGAAGGCAAAACTCGGGCGAAGACAGCCGCCGCGTGAATGACGCGAAGGTCACGAGGATCGTCCTCGCCGGCGATCCCCGGCTCCTGCGCGAGTCCCTGCGGCACGTGTTGGACTGTGAGCCGGACTTCGAGGTGGTCGGCGAGGCGGACGCGGGCTTGTCGGTCGTGCGGGCCGTGGTCGAGTCGCAGCCCGACGTGCTGCTGCTGGACATCTCGATGGCCGACGGCGACCCGCAGGAGCTGCTGCGCGAGCTGCTGGCCAACCGGCCCGAGCTCGGCGTCATCGTGCTGACCAACCACAGCGAGCAGCGGCTCATGGAGCGCCTGCTGGAGCTCGGTGTGCGGGCCTATCTGCACAAGAACATCAGCCCGGGCACGCTCAAGTCGACCATTCGGGACCTGGTCGGCACCTCGCGGCGGACGGTGATGATCACACTGCCCCGGCCGAAGCCGTTGCCGGTGAAGGTGCCGCCGGACCCGAGGGAGCCGCCGGAGCCGTTCGCCGGTGCCGGGCTGTCGGAGCGGGAGCTCGAGGTGCTCACCTTCGTGGCGGACGCCCTGACCAACCGGCAGATCGCCTCCCGCATGGACATCGCCGAGGGCACGGTCAAGCGCCACCTGCGCAACGTCTTCCACAAGCTGGGCGCGTCCTCGCGCATCGACGCGGTCAACAAGGCGCTCGACGCCCGGCTGATCCAGCCGCCGTGGGTCTAGACAACCGGGTCGGTGATGTCGTGGTTCCGCGCCGTGCGGCGCGGGCGAGCGGCGCCGCGCCACCGCGGCCGCGGATGCCAGGGCGGGCCTCCGCCTGGCGGGCGCGGCCGGCGCCACGAGCCCCGGCGGCCGGGGTTTCGGCGCCCGGGCGGCGACCGCCCGGGGCGCGGGCCTTGGTGTCGGACCGGCGCATGCGGTGCTCGGCCGGGACCGCCCGCACCGACACGAGCAGTCGCGGCCGTCCGGACCTGCCCGGGTGGGTAGGGCGCCGTGCGGTCCAGCCGCGGCCACCGCCGGCATCACACCACACGGGTACGACAAAACCGGCCCGCGACGACCCGGCCGACGTTAGTGGACACCGCGCCGGCGGCTCTGGCGGTTGAGCGGGCAACAATTTTCCGGGCGGTTTCCATTACCGCTCGATTAATTGCGGAGCAAGCGTTTTGCCATTGATGAGCTTCCGCGAACGCCGTACCTCCAAAGGGGTATCATCCTACCCCCCTCGGCGTCGCCGGTTACTCCCTAGGAAACGTCGATCAACCTTGGGCACGGGGGAACGCCGCAATACAGTTCGACCCCGTAGTCACACGAGTACGGCAACACTGAGCGGGGGACACATGATCAGGATCAACATGCTCGGGCACCTGGAGGTCATCGGAAACGGCCGCGATCTCGCGCCGTCGGCCCCGAGGGTCAAATCGGTGCTCGCCTTACTGGCGCTGAACGCCAACCGCGTCGTCAGCACCGACACCCTGTCCGAGGAGCTGTGGGCGGACCGGCCACCGCGGAGCGCGGCCACGACCCTGCAGACCTACGTCTATCACCTCCGCAGGACGTTCGGCGGCGTCACTGGCGGGGGCGTCTTCGGCTGTGACATCGTCACCCGCTCGCCCGGCTACATGCTGCGTGTCACCGACGGGCGGGTCGACGCCGAAATGTTCCTCGAAGTGGCCGCCGACGGGCGCCGGCTGTGGCGGGAGGACCGCGTCGACGAGGCCGCCGACCGGCTGCGGCAGGCACTCGCGCTGTGGCGAGGCCCGGCGCTGGCGGACGTGCGGACCGGCTCGCCGCTGACCATCCACGCGGCGCGGCTCAACGAGGTGCGGCTGCGCACCCTGCAGTTGCGCATCCAGGCCGACGCCCGGCTCGGGCGGCACCACGAGCTCATTCCCGAGCTGCGGTCGCTGGTCGCGGAGCACCGGCTCAACGAGTGGCTGCATGCGCAGCTCATCGAGGCGCTGCGGTCGGCGGGCCGTCGGGCCGAGGCCCTCCAGGCCTACCAGGACCTGCGCCGCGTGCTGCAGTCCGAGCTCGGCCTGGAGCCGACACCGGAGGTGCAGCGGCTGCAGACCGAGGTCCTCGGCGGCATGCGCACCAGCGGCGCGCCGCGCCTGCTCCGCGCTAGCTGAGCCAGTCTCCGGCGGGGCTCGAGCCGTGGTCAAGTCCCGCCGTTCAGACTGGGAAACGCCGACGGCCCAGGCTATTCATGGAGGTAATTCCCGTGTTGCAGCGTGTGGACGAGCTGAGCGACCTCAAGCGGCGCGTGGTGGCGGGCCCCGATCCGGAGGCCACGCGGCGCCAGCACGCCCGGGGCAAGCTGACCGTTCGCGAGCGCATCGACGCCCTCCTCGACGAGGGCTCCTTCCAGGAGATCGAGGGGCTGCGGCGGCATCGCGCCACCGGCTTCGGCCTGGAAGCCAAGCGGCCACACACCGACGGCGTCGTCACCGGCTGGGGCACCGTGCACGGGCGCAGCGTCTTCGTGTACGCCCACGACTTCCGCATCTTCGGCGGCGCGCTGGGCGAGGCGCACGCGCAGAAGATCCACAAGGTGATGGACCTCGCGATCGCCACCGGCGCCCCGCTGGTGAGCCTCAACGACGGTGCCGGCGCCCGCATCCAGGAGGGCGTCACGGCGCTGTCCGGCTACGGCGGCATCTTCCAGCGCAACACCCGCGCGTCCGGGGTCATCCCGCAGATCAGCGTGATGCTCGGCCCGTGCGCCGGCGGGGCGGCCTACAGCCCGGCATTGACCGACTTCGTCTTCATGGTCCGCGGCACGTCGCAGATGTTCATCACCGGGCCCGACGTCGTGCAGGCCGTCACCGGCGAGCGGGTCAGCCACGACGCCCTCGGCGGCGCCGACGTGCACGCGGAGCGGTCCGGCGTGGCCCACTTCGTCTACGACGACGAGGCGACCTGCCTGGAGGAGGTCCGCTACCTGCTGTCGATGCTGCCGCAGAACAACCGCGAGCAGCCCCCGGCGATGCTCGGCGCGGACCCCGCCGACCGGCGCGGCGAGGCGCTCTACGACCTGGTGCCGAGCGACGGCAACCGGCCGTACGACATGCGGGCCGTCATCGAGGAGATCGTCGACGACGGGGCGCATCTCGAGGTGCACGAGCGCTGGGCCGGCAATGTCATCTGCACCCTGGCCCGGCTCGGCGGGCGCGTGGTCGGCATCGTCGCCAACCAGCCGCAGTCGCTGGCCGGCGTGCTCGACATCGCCGGTGCCGAGAAGGCGGCCGGCTTCGTGCAGACCTGCGACGCGTTCAAC
This sequence comes from Dactylosporangium roseum, assembly GCF_025264685.1. Taxonomy (GTDB): domain Bacteria; phylum Actinomycetota; class Actinomycetes; order Mycobacteriales; family Micromonosporaceae; genus Dactylosporangium; species Dactylosporangium roseum. The sequence goes on along the minus strand of NZ_CP073721.1, from coordinate 5,264,783 downwards.
CTCCCCATCGTCACGCTCCTGGACGTGCCGGGATTCCTGCCCGGCGTGGCGCAGGAGCACGGCGGCATCATCCGGCACGGGGCGAAGCTGCTGTACGCGTACTGCAACGCCACCGTCCCGCGGATCTCGGTGGTGCTGCGCAAGGCGTACGGTGGGGCGTACATCGTCATGGACTCGCGCTCCATCGGCGCGGACCTGTCCCTGGCTTGGCCGACCAACGAGATAGCCGTCATGGGCGCCGACGGCGCCGCGAACGTCATCTTCCGGCGCGAGATCGCGGCCGCCGACGATCCGGACGCCACGCGCATGCAATTGACGAAGGAGTACCGCACGAACCTCATGCACCCCTACCACGCGGCCGAGCGCGGGCTCGTCGACGACGTGATCGACCCGGCCGAGACACGGCCCGTGCTCATCCGCAGCCTGGCCATGCTGACGACCAAGCACGCCGACCTGCCGATGCGCAAGCACGGCAACCCGCCACAGTGAACGCGCCGCCGTTCCTCCGTGTTGAGCGTGGGCGCCTTTCCGCCGACGAGACGGCGGCGCTGGCCGTCGCGCTCCTGGCGGTGCTCGGCCGGACCGGCAGCCCGCCGGCGCCGCGGCCGCATCCGGCCCATTGGCGCCGGCTTGAGCGCAGCGTCGCGTTCCGGCCCGGCCATAGCTGGCAGCTTTCCCGGTAGGCAGGAGGAGCCGAAAATGCGGAAGGTCCTGATCGCGAATCGTGGTGAGATCGCGGTCCGGGTGGCCCGCGCGTGCCGGGACGCCGGGCTCGCCAGCGTCGCCGTGTACGCCGAGCCGGACCGCGACGCGTTGCACGTGCGCACCGCCGACGAGGCCTACGCGCTCGGCGGCGCCACACCCGGCGAGTCCTATCTGGACGCCGGCAAGCTGCTGGCCGCGGCACATGCGGCCGGCGCGGACGCGGTGCACCCCGGATACGGGTTCCTGTCCGAGAACGCCGACTTCGCCGAGGCGGTGCTCGACGCCGGCTTGACCTGGATCGGCCCGCCGCCGGCGGCGATCCGCGCGCTCGGCGACAAGGTGACCGCGCGGCATATCGCCCAGCGCGTCGGGGCCCCGCTCGCCGCAGGCACCCCGGACCCGGTCACGAACGCCGCGGAGATCGTCGCGTTCGCGCAGCGGCACGGCCTGCCGGTCGCCATCAAGGCGGCGTTCGGCGGCGGCGGGCGCGGCCTGAAGGTCGCCCGCACCCTGGCGGAGATCCCGGAGCTGTTCGAGTCCGCGGTCCGCGAGGCGGTGGCCGCGTTCGGGCGCGGCGAGTGCTTCGCCGAGCGGTACCTCGACCGTCCCCGGCACGTGGAGACGCAGTGCCTCGCCGACCGCCACGGCAACGTCGTGGTGGTGTCCACAAGGGACTGCTCGCTGCAACGGCGCCACCAGAAGCTCGTCGAGGAGGCGCCGGCGCCGTTCCTGACCCCGGCCCAGCTCGACGAGCTCGCCCGGGCCTCCAAGGCGATCCTCGCCGAGGCCGGCTACGTCGGCGCCGGCACGTGCGAGTTCCTCGTCGGCCGCGACGGCACGATCTCCTTCCTCGAGGTGAACACCCGCTTGCAGGTCGAGCACCCGGTCACCGAGGAGGTCACCGGCATCGATCTCGTCCGCGAGATGTTCCGCGTCGCCGACGGCGAGACGCTCGGCTACGACGACCCGCCGGTGCGCGGCCACGCCATCGAGTTCCGGATCAACGGCGAGGACCCCGGCCGCGGCTTCCTGCCGGCCCCAGGCACGCTGACCGTGTGGCGGCCACCGTCCGGACCGGGCGTGCGGCTCGACTCGGGCGTCGAGGCGGGCACGCGGATCGGGCAGAACTTCGACTCGCTGCTGGCCAAGCTCATCGTGACCGGCGCGACCCGGGAACAGGCGCTGCAACGAGCGCGCCGGGCACTGCGCGAGTTCGAGGTCGACGGCATGGCCACGGCGCTGCCGTTCTACCGGGCGGTGGTGGACGACCCGGCGTTCGCGCCGTCGGGCGGGGCGGCGTTCGCGGTCCACACGCGCTGGATCGAGACCGAGTTCGACAACACGCTGCCGCCGTACCCTGCCGCCGCCCCCGACGCCGAAGAACCCGCGGAGCGGCAGCGGCTGGTCGTCGAGGTCGACGGCAAGCGGGTCGAGGTCTCGCTGCCGGGCACCATGCCGGTCGCCGCGGTGAACGGAGGACGCGGCGGCCACCCGGCCGCGCCACGGCGGCGCCCGAAGGGCCGCGGCGGACCGGTCGCGTCCAGCGACGCGCTCACCGCGCCGATGCAGGGCACGATCGTGAAGATCGCGGTGGCCGACGGCGGTACCGTCGAGGCGGGCGACCTGGTCGTCGTGATCGAGGCCATGAAGATGGAGCAGCCGATCACCGCCCACAAGGCCGGCACCGTCTCCGGCCTCGCCGTCGCGATCGGTGCGACCGTGGCCGGCGGCACCGCCCTCTGCGAGATCAAAGGCTGACGTCGAGCCACCGTCGAGGACCCGGTGTGACAGTGGTCGGCATGCGGGCATTCACCGGAACACCACGACTACAAGAGGTCGCCGACGGCGTCCACGCGTTCCTGCAACCCGACGGGGGCTGGTGCCTCAACAACGGCGGCGTGATCGTCGACGGCGGCTCGGCCGTGCTGGTCGACACCGCGGCCACCGAGGCGCGGGCCAGGCGCCTGCGCGACCTGGTCCGGGCTGTGGTGCCGGCCGCGCCCCGGATCGTCGTCAACACCCACGCTCACGGCGACCACACCTTCGGCAACTTCGTCTTCCCCGAGGCCGTCGTCGTCGGCGCCGAGCTGACCCGGGCCGAGGTGCTCGACGTCGGGCTGCATCTGACGAAGCTGTGGCCGGACGTGCAGTGGGGCGACATCGAGCTGGCCCCGCCGCAGATGACCTTCACCGGCAGGCTGACGCTGCACCTGGCCGACCGCGTCGCCGAGCTGCACACGTTCGGGCCGGCGCACACCGTCTGCGACACCGTAGTCTGGTTGCCGCGGGAGCGCGTGCTGTTCACCGGTGACCTCGTGATGTCGGGCGTGACGCCGCTCGTGCTGTCCGGCTCGGTCGGCGGGCTGCGCGACGCGGTCGCGGCGCTGCGGAGGTTCGGCGCCGAGACGATCGTGCCCGGGCACGGGGCGCCCGGCGGGCCGGAGCTGCTCGGCGCCACCGAGCGGTATCTGGATTTGGTGCTGGAGCTGGCCGAGGCCGGCCTGGCCGAGCGGCGCGCCCCGGTCGACGTCGCTCGCGGCGCGGACCTCGGCGAGTTCGCCGGGCTCGTCGACCGCGAGCGGCTCGTGCCCAACCTCTACCGGGCCTACGCGGAGCTGCGCGGCGGCCCTGAGCCCGCCGCCGGCGTCGACGAGATCTTCGGCGCGATGGTCGAGCTGCACGGCGGCCTGCCGGCCTGTCACGCCTGAGCCCGCGTCTGCGATCGAGCTTCCATTCGGCCTTGAGCGGGCCGCGAGCACGCGCCCGCAGACTGGGTCCGTCGCGAACAGCAGGAGGAATAATGACCGATCAGCGTACGCACGATGTCGTGATCCTCGGCGGCGGACTCGCGGGCCTCACGCTCGCGATCCAGCTCAAGCGCGCCCGTCCGGAGACCAGCGTCGTGGTCCTCGACAAGCGCGAGGGGCTGGCACCCGAGGCGGCGTTCAAGGTGGGCGAGTCGACGGTCCCGGCGGGCGCGCACTATTTCGCCGAGGTCCTCGGCATGAAGGAACACCTGGACAAGTTCCACCTGAAGAAGAACGGGCTGCGCTTCTTCCAGCCCGCCGGGGACAACGCCGACCTGACACGGCGCATCGAGCTCGGGCCGGCCGACTTCCCGGCGCACGACAACTATCAGATCGACCGCGGCCGCTTCGAGAACGAGCTCACCCGCCTCGCCCTGAGCCTCGGCACCGACCTGCGGCAGGGCTGTTCGGTGCGGGACGTGACGCTGCGGCCCGAGTCCAACCACCTGGTGTCCTTCAGCCAGGGCGGTACCGAGCGCACCGTGGAAGGCCGGTGGCTGGTCGACGCGGCCGGCCGCGCCCACGTGATCAGGCGCAAGCTCGGCCTCGGCCGCGACGTGTCGCACACCGTCAACGCCTCCTGGTTCCGCCTCACCGGCGGGATCGACCTGGAGCAGTGGGGCGCCGACAACCCCGCGTGGCTGGGCCGGATGCGCCGGGTCGGCATCCGCCAGTTCAGCACCAACCACCTCATGGGCGACGGCTACTGGGTCTGGCTGATTCCGCTCGGCTCCGACCACATCAGCGTTGGTATCTGCGCCGACCCGCGGATCAGCCCGTACGAGGAGATCAGCGACTTCGACCGGGTGCTCGACTGGCTGCGCCGGCACGAGCCGCAGCTCGCCGAGATCGTCGAGACCCGCGTCGACGACGTCGCGGACTTCCTGACGGTGCAGGACTTCGCCTTCGGTGTCGAGCGCGTGTACTCCCAGGACCGCTGGACCCTCGTCGGCGAGGCGGGCGCCTTCGCCGACGCGTTCTACTCGCCCGGCTCCGACATGATCGGCTACGGCAACAGCGTCACGACCGATCTCGTCGTGCGCGATCTCGCCGGCGAGGACGTCGCCGAGCGGCTCGAGTTCTACAACGACTTCCACCTCAAGACGTTCGCCTTCGTGCTGTCGAAGATCGAGGACCACTACCTCGCCTTCGGCAACCCCGTCGTGATGGTGCCGAAGCTGTGCTGGGACGCCATGCTCAACCATGTCGGCGTCGTGCTGCTGTTCGTCAAGAACCGGTTCCTGGACTACGAGTTCCTGCGGCGCGTCCGCCCCGACATCGAGCGGCTCTACGCCCTCAACGACCGGGTCCAGCAGATCTTCCGCGACTGGAACGTCCTGGAGCGGGTGGAGACGGAGGGCCCGGCCAACGCCTACGTCGCCGCCAAGGCGATCCGCGACAGCCACGGGCAGTTGGTCGTCGACTACAGCGACGACGAGCTGGCCGCGGCCATCGCGCGGAACGTGCGCGTCGCCGAGGCGCTCGCGGTCGGCATCTTCCACCGGGCCGCGCAGGGTCTCACGGAGCGGCCCGACCCGGCCGTGCCGGTGAACCCGTACGCGGTCGGCCTGCGCGCCGAGGACTGGACGGCCGACGGCCTCTTCACCGGCGACGTGCTGCTGACCCTGGAGCAGGCGGAGGAGATCTCCGAGGGCATGCAAGGACTGTTCGTCGACCGGCTGCTCACGGGTGCGGCATGAACGAGGCCAGTACCCTCGTCGACGCTCGCCTGCTGCGCAGCGTCTGCGGCCACTTCACGACCGGGGTCACGGTGGTCACCGGCGGCACGACCTCCTTCGTCGTCGGCGTGACCGTGAACTCCTTCACGTCGGTGTCGCTGGACCCGCCGCTGATCCTGGTCTGCATCCAGAAGGAGTCCAGCGAGCTGCCGGCACTGCGCCGCGCGGGCGCGTTCGCGGTCAACATCCTCGCCGCCGACCAGGAGGAGGTGTGCCGGATCTTCGCCAGCCGGCACACCCGCCGGGCCAACGCCGTCGACGTCCACGCCGGGATCACCGGCGTGCCGATCCTGAGCAAGGCGCTGGCGTACCTCGAGTGCCGTCTCCATCGCGAGGTGGACGGCGGCGACCACGCCATCCTCATCGGCGAGGTGGTCGCGCTCGACGTGCTGCGCGACGACCGCCCGCTCGCGTTCTTCCGCAGCGCCTTCCACCACCTGCCCAACGGCTCCTGAGAGGAGATTGTGATGTCCGGGTTGTCCGCCGCCGCGGCCGGGATCGCGGCGGCTGCCGGGCGCTGCGCCGAGGCCGCCGAACGTCGCCGCGAGGTCGACCCCGCCGTGATGGCGGCCGTCGTGGAGGCGGGCTTCGCCCGGCACTTCGCGCCGGCCGCCGTCGGCGGGCGCGAGGGCTCCTTCGGGGAGCTGGTCGACGCGGTCGGCGTGATCGCCGGCGAGTGCCCGGCGACCGCCTGGTGCGCCTCGCTGATCGCCAGCATCGCCCGGATGGCCGGAGCCCATCTCCCGGCCGACGGGCAGGCCGAGGTGTGGGTCTCGGGCCCCGACGCGGTCCTCGTCGGTTCCGTGACACCGTTCGGTACCGCAGAGCCGCGCCCGGGCGGCTGGCTGCTCTCCGGTCGCTGGCCCTACATGAGCGCCATCGCCTACTCGGACTGGGCGGTGGTGTGCGGCGTCGCGCAGTCCGGCACCGCGACCGAGGGGTGGCTCTTCGCCGTGCCCCGCTCGGCGTACCGCGTCGAGGACACCTGGTTCAGCATCGGGATGCAGGCGACCGGGAGCAACACGCTGGCGCTCTCCGACGTCTTCGTGCCCGACCACCGGGCGTTCAAGCGGGCCGACCTGCTCGAGGGGCGCATCGACGACTTCACGGGCGGTGCGCCCGCCTGCTACCGGGCCCCGCTCCCGGCGGTCAACGGACTCATGTTCGCCGCCCCCGCGGTCGGCGCGGCGCAGGGCATGACCCGGGACTTCACGGCGGCGTTCGCCGACAAGCTCGGCGGCGTGCAGCTACCGGGGACCGTCGGCATGCAGGGCGTGCGCGCGTCCGCGGAACTCGCCCTGGCCCGCGCCGCCGGCGAAGCGGACGCGGCACGGCTGCTGCTCGACCGGGCCGCCGGCCTGGCCGACCGGTGTGCCGATCCGGACGGCGGGATGAGCCGCCTGGACGCGGCCCGGAACCTGCGCGACTGCTCGCTGGCGACCGACCTGGCGGTGACGGCCGTGGACCGGCTGTTCCGCCAGGCCGGGACGCGGGGGCAGGCGACGTCCGGCCCGATGCAGCGCCTGTGGCGGGACGTCACCGCCGTCTCCACCCACGTGGCGCTGCAGTTCGAGCCGGCCGCCCGCGGCTACGTCGAGCAGCTCGTCAAGCAGTGAGCCGTCAGTAGTTGCCCAGTCCGCCGCAGACGTTCAAGGCCTGCGCCGTGACCGCAGCCGCGCCGTCGCCGACGAGATAGGTAACCATCGCCGCGACCTCCTTCGGCTCCACGTACCGCCCGATCGGCACCCGCGCGGTGATCCGGCCGTGCGCCTCGTCCTCGTCGACGCCCCAGATCGCGGCGTAGTGCTCCCGCACCCGCTCGGCCATCGGGGTCTCGACGAAGCCGGGGCACACGGCGTTCACCGTGATCCCGGTCTTTGCCAGCTCCAGCCCGAGCGACTTGCTGAAGCCGACGACGCCGTGCTTGGAGGCGGTGTAGGGCGCCGCGTGGATCACGCCCTGCTTGCCGCCGGTCGAGGCGATGTTGACGATGCGCCCGGAGCCGCGCTCGAGCATGCCGCCGATCGTCAGCGCCGCCTTCGTCACGAGGAAGACGCTGTTGAGGTTGGTGGTGATGACGTCGAACCAGAGCTCGTCCGGGAGCTGCGCGGTGGCGCCGCCGCCGGGCCGACCGGCGTTGTTGACGAGCACGTCGATGCGGCCGTAGCGCTCGACCGCGGCCCCCACGAGGGCGCGAACCTGCTCGGGGGACGTGACGTCGCAGGTGCTGCCGTCGGCGTCGAGACCCTCGCCGCGCAGCGCCTCGATCGTCTCGTCGAGGGCCTTCTCCGTCCGCGCGCAGAGGTACACGGCGTAGCCCTGCCGCGCGAGGGTCAGGGCGATCTCGTGGCCGATGCCGCTCGTGGCGCCGGTGACCAGCGCCACCGGCTTCGGCGCGGCGGTGGGAGGAGCGGCGGCGGGCACGTCGGTAGGAGGCAGAAGTGTCATGCCTCCACGATCGCCCCCGCGGCTCGCGAACAGGTCGAGAGGGCTTCGAGGTCGCCTCGACCAGATCTCTTGGTCGCCCTTGCAGACTTGCCGCGCCAGGTACCGAAGCCATCGAAGATCCGAGGTGAGCCTGTGACCGCCGAGTCCGTGCCGCTGTCCGCCGGCCCGATCGCGCCGATCGGCCAGCACCCGCTGCTGCTGCTCCTGTTGCAGGTGTCGCTGCTGCTGTTGCTGGCCATCGTCCTCGGCCGGCTGGCCGCGCGACTCAAGATGCCCGCCGTCGTGGGCGAGTTGTGCGCCGGCGTCCTCGTCGGCCCGTCGATCCTGCGGCACGTACTGCCCGGTGTGTCGAACTGGCTGCTGCCGCGGCAGGCCGAGCAGACGCACATGCTCGACGCGGTCGGGCAGTTCGGCGTGGTGCTGCTCGTCGGCCTCACCGGCATCGAGCTGAAGTTCGGCCTCGTGCGCCGCCGCGGCGCGACCGCCGCCCGGGTCAGCCTCGCCGGCCTGCTGCTGCCGCTCGGCCTCGGTATCGGAACCGGCCTGCTGCTGCCCAGGTCGGTGCTGCCGCACGGCGTCGACCCGGCGACGTTCTCGCTGTTCCTCGGCGTCGCGATGTGCGTCAGCGCCATCCCGGTCATCGCCAAGACGCTCATCGACATGAACCTGCTGCACCGCGATGTCGGGCAGTTGACGCTCGCCTCCGGGGTCGTCGACGACATCGTCGGCTGGTTCCTGCTGTCGGTCGTCTCGGCGATGGCCACGGTGGGCGTCACCGGCGGGACGGTCGCCACCGCGCTGCTCTACCCGATCGGCGTGGTCGCGTTCGCGGCCCTGGCCGGCCGGCCGCTGGTGCGGCTGGCGCTGCGGGCCGCGAACCGGTCGCCGGAGGCCGCGCCGACCGTGGCCGTCGTGACGCTCATCGTCCTGCTGTCGGCCGCGGCGACGCAGGCGCTGCACCTGGAGGCGGTGTTCGGCGCGTTCGTCGGCGGCGTGCTCGTCGGCACCAGCGGCGAGCTCGACGCCAAGAAGCTCCTCCCGCTGCGCACCACGGTGCTCGCCTTCCTCGCGCCGCTGTTCTTCGCGATGGCCGGCCTGCGTATGGACCTCACCGCGCTGCGCAAGCCCGCCGTGTTGCTGACCGCCCTGGTGGTGCTGGCCGTGGCCGTCATCGGCAAGTTCGCCGGCGCCTACCTCGGCGCCCGGCTGAGCCGGCTCGGCCGCTGGGAGGCGCTCGCGCTCGGCGCCGGCATGAACGCCCGCGGCGTCATCGAAGTGATCGTCGCGATGACCGGCCTGCGCCTCGGCGTGCTGAGCATCGACACCTACACCGTCATCGTCCTGGTCGCCATCGTCACCTCCCTCATGGCACCACCGATCCTGCGGGTGGCCATGGCCCGCACCGAGGACGCGGCCACGGCGGCGCTGGAGGCCAAGGACGCGGCGCCGACCGAGGCACCGGCGAGGCACTGACGTCGAGTTCGTCTCGACCGAGGCTCTTGGCCGCTCACACAGACTGATCGCACCCGAACGCTTGACGAAGGAGCGCGAGATCGTGGGTATCCCCGGCGTCGCCGCCGAACTGTATGCAGAGGTTCTCCAGTATTACGCGCGCCAGATGCAGGCGCTGGACGAAGGGAAACTGGAGGCCTACGCCGACACCTTCACCGAGGACGCGGTCTTCGGCCACACGCCCGGCCGCGAGCCGGCCCGGACCCGGCCGGGCATCCTGTCCGACCTGTACGAGGTGCGCCAGCGACAGGCCGCCGATCCGCAGCAGCGCCGGCACCTGTTCACGATGGTCGACGTCGAGGAGCTGACCGCCGGCCGGCTCCGCGCCACCAGCTACGCGCTGGTGCTCACGACGCGGCCGGGCGGCGGCCCGGAGATGGTCCGGAGCTGCGTCGTGCGCGACGTGCTGGTCCGCGACGACGGCCAGTTGCGCAACGCCGAGCGCCTCGTCGACCACGACGGCTTCTGAAGAGGGATGTGACAGCGATGAGCCTGAGCCGACCCGTCGTCATCACCGGGATCGGCGTGCGCGCCCCGGGCGCGCACGGCACGAAGGAGTTCTGGGACCTGCTCACCGAGGGCCGGACCGCGACCCGGCGGATCACGTTCTTCGACCCGTCCCCGTACCGTTCGCAGGTCGCCGGCGAGATCGACTTCTCCCCGGTGTGGGAGGGTCTGAGCCAGCGGGAGATCCGGCGCATGGACCGGGCGACCCAGTTCGCCGTCGTCTGTGCCCAGGACGCGGTCCGCGACAGCGGCGTCGACTTCGCCGGCGTCGACCCGGCCCGCGTCGGGGTCACCGTCGGCAGCGCGGTGGCCGCCGCGACCAGCCTGGAGCAGGAGTACCTCGTCCTGTCCGACACGGGCCGCAACTGGCTGGTCGACGGCGACTGGCTGTCCCCGCACATGTTCGACTATCTGGCCCCGAGCGTCATGCCGGCCGAGGTCGCGTGGAAGGTCGGCGCCGAAGGCCCGGTGTCCATGGTGTCCAACGGCTGCACCTCGGGCCTGGACGCCGTCGGCCACGCGTGGCAGCTCATCCAGGAGGGGGCCGCCGACGTGATGATCGCCGGCGCCGCCGACGCGCCGATCACGCCCATCGTGGTCGCGTGCTTCGACGCCATCAAGGCCACCACGCCGCGCAACGACGACCCGGCGACCGCGTCGCGGCCGTTCGACCGCTTGCGCAACGGGTTCGTGCTGGCCGAAGGCGCGGCGATGTTCGTGCTGGAGAGCCTCGACTCCGCCCGCCGGCGCGGTGCGCACGTCTACGCCGAGGTGAGCGGGTACGCCACCCGCTGCAACGCCTACCACATGACCGGGCTCAAGCCCGACGGCCGCGAGATGGCCGAGGCGATCCGGGTCGCGCTGGACCATGCCCGCGTCGACCGCTCCGCGGTGGACTACATCAACGCCCACGGCTCGGGCACGAAGCAGAACGACCGGCACGAGACCGCGGCGTTCAAGCGCGCGCTCGGCGAGACCGCGTACCGCATCCCGGTCAGCTCCATCAAGTCGATGGTCGGGCATTCGCTCGGCGCGATCGGCTCCGTGGAGATCGCCGCCTGCGCGCTCGCGATCGAGCACGGCGTGGTGCCGCCCACGGCCAACCTGCACGAGCCCGACCCCGAGTGCGACCTCGACTACGTGCCGCTCACCGCGCGCGAGCAGAACGTGCGGACCGTGCTCACGGTCGGCAGCGGGTTCGGCGGCTTCCAGACGGCGATGGTGCTGCGGCGCGCGGACGGGGCGGCGTCATGATCGCGACGGTGGTGACCGGGATCGGGGCGCTGGCCTGCAACGGCCTGGGCACGGAGGCGTACTGGGAGTCCACGGTGAAGGCCCGGCACGGCCTCGGCGAGATCTCCCGGTTCGACTCGAGCCGGTACCCGGCACGGCTGGCCGGGGAGATCCTGGACTTCGACCCGGCCGAGCACCTGCCGAGCCGGCTGCTGCCGCAGACCGACGTGTCCACCCGGCTGGCGCTGGTCGCCGCCGCCTGGGCGCTGGACGACGCGCGGGTCGAGCCGGAGCGCCTGGTCGACTACGACATGGGCGTGGTGACCGCCAACGCCCTCGGCGGGTTCGAGTTCACCCATCGCGAGTTCCACAAGCTGTGGACCAAAGGCCCGCAGGCGGTGAGCGTCTACGAGTCCTTCGCCTGGTTCTACGCGGTGAACACCGGCCAGATCTCGATCCGGCACGGCATGCGCGGCCCGAGCAGCGCGCTCGTGGCCGAGCAGGCGGGCGGGCTCGACGCGATCGGGCACGCCCGGCGCACCGTGCGCCGCGGCACGCCGCTCGTGGTCGCCGGCGGCGTCGACTCGGCGCTGGACCCGTGGGGCTGGGTGTCGCAGATCGCCGGCGGTCGGCTCAGCCGCCGCGACGACCCGGCCGAGGCGTATCTGCCCTTCGACCGCGACGCCAACGGCTTCGTCCCCGGCGAGGGCGGCGCGCTGCTCGTGCTCGAGGACGCCGACGCGGCCGTGCGCCGAGGCGCGCCCCGCGTCTACGGCGAGATCGCCGGCTACGCCAGCGCCTTCGACCCCGCCCCCGGCTCGGGCCGGCCGCCGGCGCTGCGCCGAGCCGTCGAGACGGCGCTCGCCGACGCGGGGATCGTCGCCGCGGACGTCGACGTCGTGTTCGCCGACGCGATCGGCGTCCCCGAGCTGGACCGGGCCGAGGCGGCGGTGCTGCGGGCGGTGTTCGGCCCCGGCGGGGTGCCGGTCACAACCCCGAAGGCGGCGTCCGGCCGGACCTACGGCGGCGGCGGGCCGCTCGACGTCGCCGCCGCACTGCTGTCGATCCGCGACGGCGTGATCCCGCCGACCGCCGGCACCGCCGACGTCCCGGCCGAGTACGGCCTCGACGTGGTCCGCGGTGCCGCCCGCGACGGCGACGTGCGCACGGCACTCGTGCTCGCGCGGGGGCTGTGGGGCTTCAACTCGGCGGTGGTCGTCCGCGCCTGGGGCGCGGATCGGCCGTCCGCCGCTGCCGACATCACATCTGTTGAGAAGGAGTAGCCATGATTGTCACCGTCGAGGACGTCCGCCGCATCCTGATCGCGTGCTCCGGCGCGCCGGAGGTCGAGGTCGCCGACGCCGACTTCGCCGACACCAGCCTCGAGGACCTCGGCTACGACTCGCTCGCGCTCATGGAGTCGGCCGCGACGATCGAGCAGGAGTACGGCGTGCGGGTTTCGGACGAGACGTTCGCGGCCGCGAAGACGCCGCGCGAGCTGACCGAGATCGTCGAGTCGGCCGCGAAGGCGGCGGCATGACCCAGGGCGTGATCAGCTCGGAGACCCGGCGGATGGAGCACTACCGGGTCGTGGCGGCACCGCCCGAGCGGCTGTACGACCTCGTCACCGACGTGACCCGCTGGCCGGTGATCCTCGGCCCGTGCGTCGAGGCGCGCCGCCTCGAGATCGCCGGCGATGAGGAGCGGATCGAGATCTCTGCCGACGTCAACGGCGAGGTCAAGACGTGGACCTCGCGCCGGACGCTCGACCCGGCCGGCCTGCGGGTCGCGTTCCGGCAGGAGCGCAGCGCGCCGCCGATCGCCGCGATGTCGGGTGCGTGGTCGTTCGCGCCCGAGGGCGACGGGCAGACGCGGATGACGCTGACGCACGCCTTCTCCGCGTTGACCGGCGACCGCAAGACACTCAACTGGATCGCCGCCGCCGTCGACCGGAACAGCGAGCAGGAACTGGCCGCGCTCGGCGCGGTCGCCGCGCTCGGGCACCCGCTGGACCGGCTGGTGTTCAGCTTCAGCGACCGCGTCGAGCTGCCGGGCGTCGCGGCCGCCGACGCCTACGACTTCGTCCACCGCGCCGACCGGTGGCCGCGACGGCTGCCGCACGTCCGGCGGGTGGACGTCGACGAGGCGGTGCCGGGGGTACAGCGGATGGAGATGGAAACCCTCACCGCGGACGGCGGCTCGCACACCACGCAGTCGATCCGGCTCTGCTCGCCGGGTGAGCGGATCGCCTACAAGCAGACGGTGCTGCCGGCGCTGCTGTCCGGCCACAGCGGCGTGTGGGAGTTCGAGGCCGTCGCCGGCGGCGCGGCGATCACATCACGGCACACGGTGGCGATCGATCCGGCCGCCGTGGAGGCGGTTCTCGGCGCGGGCACCACGCTGGAGAAGGCCGGCGCCTGGGCGCGCGAGGCGCTCGGCGCCAACAGCCGCGCCACCATGGCGGCGGCGGGCTCATGAGCGAGGCGGCGAAGCTGGCGTACATCGCCGCGGCGCCCGGGGCCGATCCCGACCGGGTGTGCATGGTCGCTGCCGGGCGCACACTGACCCGGCGGCAGGTGCGCAACGAGGTGGCCCGCTGCCGCGCGGAGCTGCTCGAACGTGGCGTCGCCCCGGACGATCGGGTCCTGGCGCTGCTCGACCACGGCCCGGACGCGGTGTTCTTCCTCGCCGCGGCGAGTGCGCTCGGCCTGCATCTGCTGATGCCGTACGGCCTTCAGGCGGCGGCGCTGCCGGAGTGGCTGTCGATCGCCGACAGCGCGCGGCCCGACGTGATCGTGCACGCCAAGCGCGACCGCACCGGCGTCGACGCGCTGCGCGGGCGCGGCGGCCGGGTCGTCGAGCTGCCGTTCCCGGCCGCCGACGCGCCGGACCGCGAGCTGCCGATCGACCGCCCGGAGCCGGTGGAGCACTTCCTGGTGTTGTTCACCAGCGGCACCACCGGCACGCCGAAGGCCATCAGCATCGGCGAAGCGCACGTGTGCGGGCGAATGGCGGCGGTCACCCGCACGATGCGGTACCGCCCGGACGCCCGCATCTTCATGACCGGCCTGATGAACAACACGACGGGCGTCATCAACTCGTTCGGGGCGCTGCTGCACGACGCCACCGTCGTGTTTCCGCAGACCCCGGACCCGGCTCGGTGGCCGGCCCAGGTGGCGGCCGAGCGCGCCACGCACCTCGCGCTGCGGCCGGTGGCCCTCAAGCGGTTCGTGGCCGCCGTCGACGCCGAGCGGCCGGACCTGTCGTGCCTGCGGGTCGTGTCGTACGGCGGGGCCGCCGTCCCGCGTGCGGTCCTCGACCAGGGCCGGGCGCTGATCGGCGGCGACTGGATCCAGGGGTACGGCCTCACCGAGACCTACGGGCCGTTCTGCTTCCTGGACGAGGCGGGCCACGCCGAGCAGCGTCACGTCAAGCACGTCTACTGCATCGGCCGGCCCGACGACACCCTCGCCGTGCGGATCGAGCCGGTGGCCGAGCATCCGGACGGGGTCGGCGAGATCCTGGTCCGCGGCCCGCTGGTGATGGAGGGGTACGTGAACGTCGCCGACGGCACGATCGAGTCGCCCGGCGAGTGGCTGCGCACCGGCGACCTCGCCGAGTGGAGCCCGGACGGCGATCTGGTGCTCAAGGGCCGGATGTCGGGCGTGCTGCTCAGCGAGAACGGCCACCGCATCTACCCGGAGGAGGTCGAGGCGGTCCTGGCCGGCGCGCCGGGGGTCGACGACGTGGTGCTCGTCGGCCTGCCCGGCTCCGGCACGCCGCACGAGCGGCCGGTGGCGTGCGTGTGCGGGCCGATCGGCGAGCGCAGCCCCGAGGACGTGCGCACGATCGTGGCCGGCGAGCTGAAGCGAGGCCTGGCCCCGGAGAAGTGGCCGGACCTCGCGTACGCGACGGCGCGGCCGTTCGCCAAGAGCGCCAACGGCAAGATCATGCGGGGCGAGGTGGCCGCGGCCATCGATCCGGCCGGGCTCGTCGAGCTGGGCGGTGACGGCCGTGGCTGATGACGTCGCCCGGCTGCGGGTGCCCGAGCACGTCTACCGGGCCCTGGGTTACCTCTTCCCCAGGCTCTTCTTCCTCAACGCGCGCTATGCGCCGCAGGTGCACTGGGGCGACATCGCCGCCGCGCTCGACGGCTTTCCGGCCGAGGACCTCGACCTGAGCTCGGCGGCGTTCTGGAACGACTGGCGGGAGCGGTGGACGGCCCGGGCCGACGACTACGCCCGGCTCGCCGAGCGTTCGAGCACCGTGGCCGGGCGCTCCCGGGCGCTGCGCGGCGCGGCGGCCGCCTATCACTGGGCGGAGTTCCAGTACTTCGACGACCACGTCCGCAAACGGCACCTGCGCCGGCGGATCCGCGACTGCTTCCTGGGCAGCCTGAACGGCACCGACCTCGGGCTCGCCGAGGGCCGGCTGCCCGCGCGGGCGGGTCGCCCCGAGGTGCCGTACTGGCTGCTGACCACGCCCGCCATGCGCGCCGCCGGGCGGCCGCTGCCGGCGGTGCTGCTGTCCAACGGCCTGGACTCGGCGACCGAGATCGAGCTGCTCGCCTTGGCTGAGGCGTACCTCGAGCGGGGCATCGCGGCCGTGCTGTTCGAAGGCCCGGGCCAGGGCCTGCAACTGGGCCGGTCGCCGCTGCACCTCGCCATGGAGGAGGTCGTCGCCGACCTGGTGGCGCACCTGGCGGCCGAGCCCGGGATCGAGGCTGACCGGCTCGCCTTCGCCGGCATCAGCTTCGGCGGCCACATCGCGCTGCGGGTAGCGGGGGCGCTGGGGGAGCGGTTCCGGTGCGTCGTCAACTTCGGCGGCGGCCCGGCCCTGAACAAGTTCGACGGCCTGCCGCGGCGGCTCAAGGCCAACTTCCGGTTTGCGCTGGGGGCCGACGTCGCGGCGGACCTGCAACCCCGCTTCGACGAACTCGCCCTCGACCCCGGCCGACCTCCGGCGACCGAGGTGCTGAGCATTCACGGTGCGCTCGACGACATCTTCCCGGTCGAGGGCCTGACCGACCTCGACCGGGCGTGGTCCGGTCGGCACCGACTCGTGGTGCACCCGCGCGAGGCGCACACGAGCCTGAACGTGATCAATTCCTACACGCTGGAGACTGCGGACTGGGTGGCCGGACGGCTGGAGCGCAGGCCGGGGTGAACGTCGTGGTGCAGGCCGGCGTGCTCGGAGACGCGCCGCTGCAGCGCGACGAACGTCGCCGCCTCCTGCGGGCTCAGGCAGCCCAGCAGCTTGGCCTCGAACTCGGTGATGAGGGTCTCGGCCTCGGCGTGCAGCTCGCGGCCGGCCGGCAGCAGGTGCACGGCGTGGGCGCGGCGGTCGGTGGGGTGGCGGCGGCGCTCCACCAGCCCCCGCGCCTCCAGGTCGTCGACCAGGCCCACCATCACGTTGCGGTGCACGGCGAGCGGGTCGGCGAGCTGGTGCTGGCTGAGCCCGTCGTGCCCCTTGAGCAGCGTGAGCAGGCCGAAGTGGCGCGGCTGGATGCCCAGCGGCGCGAGCAGGTCGGTGAGCTGCTCCTGGACGTGGACGCCCAGCCGGGTCATCAGGCAGGCCGGGTACTCGTACAGCGGCGATGTCACCCGTCCACACTATCTCATTTGATTATCACCTTGAGGGATAGTCACGACATGTGCATACTTACCTCATGACTCAAGACATCTCCTCGTCCTCGCCGGCCGCGCCGCCGAAGGGCGCCGGAGACGACACCGGCCTCGACCCCCGGCGCTGGCTCGCGTTCGCGGTGGTCCTGGTGGCCGGGTTTGTCGACCTGGTCGACTCGACGATCGTCAACGTGGCCCTGCCGAGCGTCCAGGGCGACCTGCACGCGAACTACGCCCAGCTCGAGTGGGTCGTCGCGGCCTATGTGCTGTCGTTCGCGGCGCTGCTGATCCTCAGCGGCCGGCTCGGCGACATCTACGGACGCAAGCGTGTGTTCATGGTCGGCATGGCCGGGTTCACGGCGGCCTCCCTGCTGTGCGGTCTGGCGGTCAGCCCCGAGATGCTCATCGCGGCACGCTTCGCACAGGGCGCCGCGGCCGGCCTGATGGTCACGCAGATCCTCGCCATCCTGCGGGTGACGTTCCCGGAACACGAGCGGGCCAAGGCCGTGGCGCTCTTCGGCGGCGTGACGGGCTCCTCGGCGGTGTTCGGCCTCGCGCTCGGCGGCGTGATCGTGCAGTGGGACCTGTTCGGCTGGGAGTGGCGCACCATCTTCCTCATCAACGTCCCGATCGGCATCGCGGCGCTCGTCGCCGGCGCGACCTTCGTCCACGAGTCGCGCTCCCCGAGCCGCCCGCGCCTGGACATCGTCGGCATGGTGCTCGCCCTCGCCGCGGTCGTGGCCCTGGTCTACCCGCTCACCGAGGGCCGCCGCCTGGGCTGGCCCGGGTGGACGTTCGCGATGGTGGCCGGCGCCGTCGTGCTGCTCGTGGCGTTCGTCGCCTTCGAGCGCCGCCGCCAGGCCGTCCGCGGCTCCGCGCTGATCGACTTCGGCGTGTTCCGCTCCCGCCCGTTCTCCGTCGGCATGGCGATGTGGTGGCTGTTCTGGGTCGCCTCCGGCGGATTCTTCTTCGCCTGGACGCTGTTCCTGCAAGCCGGCCTCGGCTGGAGCCCGATGCACGCCGGTCTCACCGCGGCGACGCTGGCCGTCGGCGTCGGCATCGGCGCGGGCAACGCGCCCAACAAGCTGGTGCCGAAGTTCGGCCGCAACGTGCTGGTGGCCGGCGGTCTCGTCAACGCGGTCGGCTGGCTGTCCTTCGCCTGGCTGGCCTGGCACTACGGGCCGAACCTCACGTCGTGGGCGCTCATACCCGTGCACGTGCTGTCCGGCATCGGCTTCGGCCTCATCGTCGCCCCGACGCTGGACATGCTGCTCGGCCAGGTCCCCGGCGAGCAGGCGGGCAACGCCTCCGGCCTGCTCAACACCATCCAGCAGATCGGCATCGCCCTCGGCGTGGCGCTGATCGGCGTGATCCTGTTCACCCAGCTCGACCGAGGCTCCGACCGCGGCGTCGATGCGGCGACCCCCGGCCTGCGCTCGGACCTCGCCACCCTCGGCTTGTCCAGCCAGGCACAGGACGCCGCCGTCGCGAGCTTCGGCACCTGCGTGCGGGATCGGGCCTCGGCCCTCGACCAGAGCGCCGTGCCGGCTAGCTGCGCCGCGGCGAGCCCGGACCCGTCGGCGGCCGGCGCGTTCGACCGCGCCGTCGCCCGCGCCAACGCCGAGAACTACTCCTACGCGTTTAGCTGGGTGCTGATCCTCGGCGGCGCGACCCTCGTCATCGCCGGCGCCGGCTTCCTGGCGCTGCCCAAGCACCCGCGCACGGTCAGCCCGCTGTAACGAAAGAGGTCATCGGAGTGAAGAACGTACTGGTCCTCGGCCGCGAGCGTCATCTCGTCGACGCGTCCACCGAGATCATCGAGGACAACGGCTTCCGCGCCGTCGGCGTCACCGAGGACAAGGAGGCGTTCGCCCTGCTCGACACCGGCGACTTCGCCGCCGTCCTGGTCGGCAGCGGCGTCGAGTACGCCTCTCGCCCGCCGGTCCACGAGCACGCGGCCCCGCACGGCACCGCCGTGTTCGAGGCCCGGCGGGTGCCCGGCCAGACCGTCCAGGAGCACGTGCGGCACGTCATCGTCCCGCAGTTGCTGGACCTTGCGGACTGAGGCGGCCGTGGCTACGAGGGTGTTCATCGCCGGTCTGCTGCCGCACCTCATGGACGACTTCCGCGAGCGGCTCGCCGTGGCGGAGGTCGACCTGATCAGCGGCACCGGCGTCGAGGAACTCGCCGCCGCGCTCGCCGCGGCGGACATCGACCACGTCATCATCGGCGGTGGCCTCGGCCTGCCGGCCCGGCTGGACATGGTGCGAACGGTCTTCGAGTCCAGCGACCGGGCGACCGTCCACATGAAGGACCACAGGTCGGGCCCGGAGGGCTTCGTGCCGTTCGTCCGGTCGGTGCTGCACGGGCTCGCCGACTACCACCCGGCCGAGTCGACCCGGGCCGTCCTGCGGGCGCAGCGGACATAGCCTCGGCATCCGCAGGACCCATCACGTCATCGCTGGTGGGCGTCCTGCCCGGCACTGGTCGCTGCCCCATTCCACCTTGCCGCGAGGTGTCCTCGCGAGCCAGGCGCAACACTCCGGACCGCTGCACCGCATCGCGGTGCAGCGGTCCGGAGTTGTTGCGTCACAACGTGAACGTCGCGACGTTGACATGATCAGGGGACAGAACTGGCTACCCCGACAGCCGGATCCCTCCCACATCCGGGACAATCGTTGGCCAGCAGAGGCCCGATGAGCGGCTCCCGTGTCGATTGTCAGCGACGGACATGAGTCGGCAGGGCGGGCTCGGCAGGCGATAGGGTGGTCGACGGGCGGAAGGAGACCGATGACGGCGCGGCAGACGTTCGGGCTGGACGAGTTCGGTCTCGACGACCGGATGCGGCTTTTCGGCTATGTCAACGCCGACAACCGTCTCGCCTACCTGTGGGTCTTGCGGGCGTTCGACGCAGCCCGGTCCAGCTACCACGTCATGCTGCACACCACGGACGTCGCCGCCGCGCTCGGCGCGCTCCGCCACACCGATCCGGGCTGCCCGGACCCGGCTGAGCTCGACCTGCCTCGCCTGCTCGACGCGCTCGTCGGCTGGGGTGTGCTCGACCGGGGCCAGGACGGCACCCGGGCCACGACCCTCGCCGAGTACCGCAACCGTCACTCGGTGTATCAGTTCACCGAGGCCGGCTACCGGGCGCACCGGGCGGTGGAGAGCGTGCTGTCCGCCACGATGGACGACACGACCCTGTCCCGCCTCGTCTTCGCCGACCTGCTGGCCGACCTACAGGTGCTCGCGGCCGCCAACGCGGCCGGTGATCGCGAGGAGGTGTACCGCAAACTCAACCGCCTCGACCGGGCGCTCGCCGACATCGCCGAGCGGGCGGCGCGGTTCTACCACATGCTGGGCGACCTGAGCCGGACCAACGACGTGCGGCCGGAGGTGTTCCTCGCCCACAAGGACGCGCTGCTCGTCCACCTGCGGGATTTCCACGAGGAGTTGCAGCGCTACACGCCGCGGCTGCGTGAGGCGGTCCACGCGGTCGAGACGACCGGCGTCGAGCGGCTGGTCGAGGCCGCCGCGGAGGCCGACGACCGGCTGTTCCACACTCCTGCGGAGCGGCTCGAGGACTGGCGGCGGCGGTGGCTCGGGCTGCGGTCCTGGCTGGCGCCGCCGGGCCCGGACGAGCCGAGCGAGGCCGACCGGCTGGCAGGCGCCACGATCGCCGCGATCGGTGACGTGCTTGCCCTGCTGCGTCGCGTGACCGAGGCCCGCCGGGGCGGGGTGAGCCGCGAGTCGCAGCTACGTCACCTCGCGGCGTGGTTCACCAACGTCGGCGATCAGGACGCCGCGCATGCGCTGTTCGATGCGGTGTTCGGCCTCGGCGCGCCGCGGCACGTCGGGGTCACGCACCCCGATCCGGAGGTGATCCCGAGCCGGCTGTCCTGGTGGGAGGCGCCCGCCGTCGAGCTGTCCCGGACACTCGTGGAGAGCGGTCGCTTGCCCGGACAGGGCAACGGCCGGCCGGCGCGAATCGAGCGTGACGATGCCCGGCGACGCCGGCTGCGCACCGCGCAACTCGGTCAGGAACGGCGCCTCGCCGACGCCGCCGCCGGACTGGCCGAGCGGTTCGACGACGATCCGGGCGGTCCGGTGAAGCTCGACGGGGACCAGACCACGGTGCTGCTGCGGCTGCTGGACATCGCCTTGGCGGCGCGGATCGGTGCCCGGACTCCTCTGGCCGCGGCCGCCTACGGAGTCCGGCTCACGCTGACCCCGGCGCCCGGCCGGTACAGCACCGTCGACACCGCCGACGGCCGGCTCCACCTCGACGGCTACACCCTGGCCGTCGCCCCGGCGCAACACACGGCGGTGCGTCAGCGGACCCGCACCGACATCGACACCGCTGGTGCCGGGGCGGTCGCATGACGGGGGAGCGTTTCGCCGCCGACGTGGCCGAGACCGAGCTCGCCGACTACCAGCGTGCGCTGCGGTTGGTGCTGCGCCATCCGCTGGTCACCGCCACCTGGCCGGACGAGAAGGCGCTGCCGCGAGTCCGGCGGTTCGCCACGACGCTGCGCAAGGACCTGGCCGAGGCGTTCGGCTACCGGCTGGAGCTGCACGGCGTCACGGCACGGCTGGTCCGCGCGAAGGACCGCCTCGATCACACTCAGCCGGCCACGTCCCGGACCGGACGGCCGTTCGACCGGCAGCGCTACGCCTACCTGGCGCTGTGCCTGGCGGTGCTCGGCCGGGCCGGCATCCAGATCACGCTCAGCGAGCTCGCCGAGTCGGTCGCCGCGGACGCCGGCCGGATCACCGGGCTCGGCCTCGACCCGGACAGCGGCGCCGATCGGCGGGCCTTCGTCGACGCGGTCGGCTGGATCGAGGATCGCGGCGTGCTGCGCCTCGCGGACGGCTCCAGCGCGTCGTGGGCCAGCGATCCCGGTGCCGGCGAGGCCCTCTACGACATCGCCCGCGACGCGGTGTTCGCCGTGTTCCGCCCGGCCCGCGTGCTGCAGCACATCGAGAGCGTCACCGGCCTGTTCGACCGGTCCTTCGCGAGCAGCGGCAACGCCGAGCGGCGGGCGGCGGCACAGGCGGCCCGCCGCGCCGTGGTCGAGTCGCCGGTCGTCTACTTCGACGACGTCGCCGAGCCGGTGGCCAACCATCTGCGCGGCGCGACGCTCGCCTCCGACGTGCAGCGGCTGACCGGGCTGCGGGTGGAGCGGCGGGCCGAGGGCGTGCTGCTGGTCGACACGACGAATCTGTCCGGTGAACGCTTCCCGGGCAGCGGCTCGGTGGCCCAGATGGCCGTCCTGCTCGCCGTCGAGATCGGTGCCCGGGTCACCGATCCGGACGGCCGCAAGGCCCGCCGCCTGCCGGTGCCGGACGGCCACGCCGCGCACCGGCAGCGCATCCGCGACGTCGACGCCGGGCTGCCGGCGGAGACGTTCGTGCCGGTCGAGGCCGAGCCGCCACCGGCCGGGCAGCCGGTCGACGACGACGGCACCCACCGGCTGCCCTTCGTCGCCGACAGCACCCTGCGGGCCGCAACCGGTGAGCTGCTGCGCCGCTACGGCAAGGCGTTCGGCGCGCAGTGGCACGCCGACCCGGACCGGCTCCGCGCCGAAGCGGTCGCCCAGTTGGAGCGCTTCGACGCGATCATCCGGGTGCCCGGTGGTGTGCTGGTCCGGCCACTCATCGGCCGATACCGCGCCACGGTCGCCACGGTGAAACCCCGCGCGACCGCCGAACCGTTGTTCTGAGAGGGAACCAGATCCGATGACGCGCCAGCGCCGGTTCGCGCCCATCCGGGCCGGAATCATCAACCTGTGGGACTACCGGGACGAAGAGTTCATGTTCGTCGACGGGTGGCTGGTCCTGCGCGGCCCCAACGGCTCGGGCAAGACGAAGGCGCTCGAGGTGCTGTTCCCGTTCGTCCTCGACGGGCGGATCGAGCCGCGCCGGCTCAACCCGTTCGCCGGCGAGGACCGCACGATGAAGTCCAACCTGCTGTACCGCGGGCAGGAGACGTCCCACGCGTACGTCTGGATGGAATTCGGCGACGGGGACTCCTACGTCACCGTCGGCATCGGCCTGCGGGCGCACAAGCACGTCGACCGGGTCACCCGCTGGCACTTCGTCGTCGACGGCCGGGTCGGCGTCGACTTCTCCCTGCTCGACGTCGACGATCGTCCGCTCACCCGGCGTGACCTCGTCGCCCGCCTCGGCGCCGACGCCGTGCGCGACTCACCGGAGGAGTACCGGCACCTCGTCGACGCCCGCCTGTTCGGCCTCGGCCCGGCCAGGTACGAACAGATGCTGGATCTGGTCCTGACCCTGCGGAAGCCGCAGTTGGCCAAGGACCTCAATCCGGTCGAACTGTCCCGCACGCTGCAGCGGGGCCTGCGGCCGGTGGAAGACCAGCTACTGGTGGAGGCCGCGCGCTCCTTCGACGACATGGAGGCCGTGGCCCGTACTCTGGAAGGGCTCGTCGCGGCGGACACCGCGACAGCGACGTTCCTGGCCGTCTACGCCACCTACCTGCGCACCCACGCCCGGGCCGCGGCCGACGTCCTCACCGAGCGGCGTGCCGCCGTCGACACCCACCGCGCGACCCTCACCGAGGACCGGGCGGCGGCCGAGGCGGCCGCGGCGGCGCTGCGGGAGGCCGAGGCGGCGCTGTACGCGGTCGAGGGCGAGCCGGCCCGGCTGCGTGCACATCTGGACAGCCTCAAGACCTCGGCCGCGTACCAGTCCCACGAGCAGCTCGCCGATCTGCAACAGCTCGTCGGGCACCTGGCTGAGACGGCGACCCGGGCCGCCGCCACGGTCGTGCACGAGACGGACACCGTGACCCGTCGGCGCGCCGACCGGGAACGGGCCGCGGTCGCCGCCGCCGACGCCCGTGCGGAGGCCGCCCGGATCGCCGACGACCTGGCCCGCGACGCGGCCGACGCGGGCATCGCCTGGACGGTCGAGGACGCTGCCACCGACGGTCTCGCCGACCGCGTCGGCGCCCGGGCCGTCCAGCGCCAGGACGACATTCGTGCCGTCCGGGACCGGGCCGCCCGGCTCACCCAGGCCGAGCGCGACCACACCCGGGCCACGGCCGAGGCCTCCGCAGCGGCGCTGGCGCTCGACGCCGCCGAGCAGGCGGAGCGCGCGGCCGAGGCGGGCGTCGACCGCGCCCGCGACGAGGTCCGCGCCGCGGTGCGGGCCTGGTCCGCCGCGCACGCCGCACTGTTCGGCGAGCTCGACCAGGCCACGGTCGAGGAGCTCCTGTCGTCCACAGTGGACGGCGTAGGAGAGGCCGGTGCGCCGACGCTCAAGGAGGTGTACGCCGACGCCACCGCCGCACCGGTACGGGACCGGCAGGCCCGGCTGGCCGCGCTGCGCGCGCGGCAGGACGCGCTCGTCGCCCGGCGCGCCGACATCGCCGCCGAACGGGACCACATCGCCGCCGAACGTGACGACGCCCCACCGGCCGCGCCCGGCCGGCCGGCGGCGCGCGGGGACCGGCCGGGCGGACCGCTGTGGCGGCTCGTCCGGTTCGCCGACGGGGTGGCCGACGCCGACGCCACCGCGATCGAGGCTGCGCTGCAAGCGACCGGGTTGCTCGACGCGTGGCTGCTTCCGGACGGCACGGTCGGCGGCGAACTCGACGCGTACCTGACCACCGGTACCACGGCGGCGGCACCGACGCTCGCCGACGTGCTCGTCGTCGAGGACCAGCACGTCGTCCCCGCCGAGCAGGTCACCGCCGTGCTGTCGGCGATCACCCTGGTCGATCTCGTGCGCCCGGACGAGGCCGTGCCGGCCGGGCACGGCGCCGCCGCCGCGGCGATCGGGCGCGGCGGCGCCTACCGCCACGGGCTCACCGCGGGCCGGGCCGCCAAGGTCACCTGCGAATACATCGGCGCCACCGCCCGGGCCGCCCGCCGGGCCGCCCGTCTCGCCGAGTGCGACCGGCTCATCGCCGCCCTCGAGACCGACCTCAAGGCCCTCGTCGTCGAGTCGGACGCGGTCGACGCGCTGCTGGCCGCCGTGGACGCGGCAGCGGCCGCCCTGCCGCCGACGGCACCGATCCACACCGCCCGCCGCGAGCTCGACCGGGCCGCGGCGACCCTCCGCGCCCGCACCGAGGCCAACGAAACCGCCGCCGCCCGACTCGACCAGGCCGTCGCCGAGCAGGCCGTCGCCGCGGCCACGCTGCGGCGCACCGCGGCGGAGCGGTCGCTGCCGGCCGACCGGGTCGACGCGGCCGAGGACGCGGTCAACCGGTTCAAGACCACCGGCGTCCGCCTCGAGGCCGCCCGCCGGGCCGCCGGCACCGCCGCCGGCGCCGAGGAGCAGGCCGACCGCCAGTACGAGGAGGCCGTCGAGCGGCTCGGCGCCGCGGAGGAGACCGCCAGGGGAGCGGTGGCCCGGCACCGGGAACGCGAGGAGGCGTACCGGACGCTGCGGGACACCGTCGGCGCCGACGCCGAACGCGTGCTCGCTGACGTCGCCGCCACGACCACCGCGATCGCCGCCGCCGAGGCCGCCCGCACGGCGGCCGGCCAACGGGTCATGACGGCCCGCGAGGCCCGCACCGCCGCCGCCACCCGCGCCGATCTCGGCGAGGAGCGCGTCGCCACCGCCGTGGCCGAGGCCCGCCACGACGCGGTACAGTTGCGCCCCTATGCCCAGCCGGACCTCCTCGGCCTCATCCGTTGCCCGACCGACCTGCGGTGGCCGGCGGAGGAGTCCACCACGGACGATCAGTTGGACCCGTCCGTGGTGGCGCTGCACGAAGCGATCCTCGCCGCCACCCGGGAGCTCAGCCCGACCGAGAGCTCACGCAAACAGAGCGCGACCCGGCTCACCGGTGCGCTCACCGAGCTACAGGCGCAACTGCCGGCCGCCGGCCTCGACCACCGCCCGGAGTGGGACACCGACGGCGGCGTCATCGTCGTCCGCGTCGCCGACGAGCAGGGCCTGACCCCGGTCGCGCACTTCGCCGAGCGGATCGCCCGCGAACGCCGCGACCAGGAGCAGTTGCTCACCGATGCCGAGCAGCGGGTCCTCGAGGACGCTCTGCTCGGCCAGCTCGCCCAGCAGATCCACCACCGCACGATCGAGGCCCGCGACCTGGTCGACGCGATGGATACGCAGATGCGGGCCCGCCGCATGTCCTCCGGCCTCACGGTCGGCGTCGGCTGGCGGCTCGCCGACGACCTCGACCCGGATCAGCGCGAGGTCTGCAAGCTCCTGGAGCGCAACCCGGCCCGGCTCGGGCCGGCACCGCTGAGCATGATGCGCCGCCACTTCGCCGGCCGGATCAAGACCGCCCGCGCCACCGCGCCCGAGCGGCCGTACCGGGAACTGCTCGCCGAGGTCCTCGACTACCGGGCCTGGCGGGTGTTCGCGTTCAGCCTGCACCGGCCCGGCGGTGGCACCGAGGCACTCACCCGCGCCCGGCACTCCCAGCTCTCCGGCGGTGAGCAGTCGGTTTCGCTGCACCTACCGCTCTTTGCCGCAGCCAACGCGCTGTTCGACTCGGCCCGCCCGGACGCGCCGCGCCTGCTCGGCCTCGACGAGGCGTTCGCCGGGGTCGACGACAACGGCCGGGGCGAGCTGATGGCGCTGGCCACACAGTTCGACCTGGATCTGTTCATGACCGGCTACGACCTGTGGGCCACCCATCCGGCGGTGAGCGGTGCCGCACACTACGACCTGTCGCACTCCACCGTCGAGCACACCGTCTCCGCCGTGCTGCTCGTCTGGGACGGTACGGCCAACATCGCCGACTTCGACGGCACGCTCGCCGCCGCTCTCGGCTCGCCCGAGACCCGGCGGGCGTCGGAGCCGACGCCGTGACGGCTCCGGATCTGCGCGATCACGCGGGCTGGGGACGACTGATCGAGAAGGCCCGGCGCGTCCTCGAACGCACCGGCGGCAGTCTGGACGGCGTGATCACCCTCGCCGCACCGACGCAGGACGAACGCCTCGTCGTCATCGGCGTCACCGGCGCGCACCGCTCGGCGAACGCCGCCCGGCTGACCGTCCGCCTCGCCGAGCTCGATGAGCACCTGCGCGCCGTCCACGGCACCGGGCTCATCGAGACCGTCTCCGCCTCGGCGCCGCTGCGCAACCGCCCGGCGGACGCGAAACGCGAGGCGTCGGCCCGTGATGCCCTGGTCTCGATCGCGAACGACGGTCGGCACGCCGGCACGGCCTGGTACGCCGATTGGCTGGAGCGGATGCGCCGGGACGGGACGATGACGCGGATCGTGCGGGCCGGGCTGCCCTTCGCGGATCTCGTCCGGGTGCTCGACGCCCTGCCCGCCGACGGTGAACCGGTGCCGGTGTTCGCCGACCGGGTGCTGCACGACACCAAGGCGCTCACCGACGGTCCGCTGCGTGGCCTGCTGTTGCGGGCGGTCAGCGGGTGGCAGGGCGTGCCGCAGCCGGTCGGCCGGGAGCAGGAGCGACAGTTGCTCGAGGCCGTCGGCCTGGTCTCCGACGACCTGGCCAGCCAGGTGCTCGTGCTCAACGTCCCGGCGACGGGCGGGCTTGTCGGATCATGGCTCACCGAGGCGGCCACGGCCGGTGTGCCGCTGCGGGTGACCCTGCACCAGCTACGGCTCGCCCCACTCAGGCTTCGGTGCGAGGAGGTGTACGTCTGCGAGAACCCGGCTGTTCTGCGCGCCGCCGTCACCGTCCACGCTGGACGGTCGCGCCCCCTGGTCTGCACCGAGGGGGTACCGTCAGCCGCGGCACACCACCTTCTGCGCGCGATGGTCGACGGGGTCATCCGCTGGCGCAACGATTTCGACTGGGCCGGCGTGCGGATGACCGCGGCGGCATTCGATCGGTATCCGCAGGCCGTGCCGTGGCGGATGTCCGTCGAGAACTACGACCCGGGCCCGTCCGGACCCGCGCTGATCGGCGTGCCGGCCGAGACGCCGTGGGATCCGCGACTGCGAACCGCGATGGTTGCGAACGGCCGGGCGATGATGGAGGAGCGGCTGCTGCCGGCGCTGCTGGCAGACCTCGCATGACACCGGGTGTGTGGACCGAGACGGGCCGCTAATTTGCGGCAAACGGCGGCGATGACCGCCGCGCCGAGCCGGACTACGGCGCGTAGACGGTCGCCTCGCGGGAGGTCCGCCGGATGCCGTTGGGACCGTTGAACGCTCGCTGGCCCCACCAGGTGAGCGACTTGGCGTTGAACTGGGTCACCATGTCGAGGTTGCTGACGTCTCCGCTGTTGCCGCTCCAGGACCACGCGAGATAGCCGATGCGGTGCGCCTGCGCCTCGGACATGATCGCGTCCTCGTCGACGTCGCCGTCGTGATGCGTGTACGCGAACTCGGTCACCGCGACGGGAAGCCTCGCCCGGATGTACCGGCCGAGGTAGTCGTGGACGTTCGTGGCGCGGAAGAACGCGCCGTACATGTGGATGGAGAAGACGGTGTTGCGCTCCGGGTCGGCGGCGAAGACACCGGCGGCGTGGTCCCGCATGGTGAATGACAGGTCCTGACCCCAGTCGGGCGCGTCGACCATGAGGGTGTGACGGATGCCCGCTCGGCGCAGGCGGCGGATCGAGTCCATCGTGTCGCCGGGCCAGCGCTGGACGTTGTCGAGGACGTACGGCTCGTTCGCGACGTCGATGATCGCGTATTTCTCCTGGCCGATGAGCGCCTTGCGAATGCTGATCCAGTAGTCCACCGCCCGTGCCTGCGGAATGGCTTCCCGGCGGAAGCCCCACCCCGTGGTGTCGTGCACCACCAGGACGCAGATGAGGCGGTTGCGCCGGCACAGCGCGATCACGTGCGCGACATCGGCCGCGTCGTCTCGTTTCGCGACCGCGCCGGTGGACAACTCGACACGTACGGTGTTGGCGCCCATCGCCTTGACGTCGCTGAGCATCCGGGCCGTTCGTTCCGGATACGTGGCGTGGCTGTGGCCCACACCACGCATGACGAATTCGTTGTCGTCGGCATCGTAGAGGCGCCCGTTGTCCACCTGGAACCCGGGCCGTCGCGGTGCCCCGTTCGAGTGGTGCGGCTCTCCCACGAGGACGATCGAGACGACGACGGTGACCAGCAACGTACCCGCGATGGTGGTGCGCATCCTCATGACCCACCTCGGACCGGATCTCCTGGCGCCGACTCCTGGCCCAGCTCACGCATGAGGGCCCGCAGTGGAGCACTTCCCCGGTGCCGCCGCACAAACCCCGCACATGGTGATCGAGCTGGGTAGGCGAACGGCTCAGCTCGTGGGCGTCGCTCGCTGCCGCGGCGCACCACAGCGGGACAATCGCTCGGTCCGGGTGAGTCTGCCGGGAACCCTGTGGATATTAATTGGTACGGAGCAACCCGGAACGCCGGCGTCGACGTGGCCGGACTCGCCGCGAAGCTGCGGACCGGGTGCCGTGAGCGCGGACCTCCTACCGGTCGTCTTGCCGGCGCACCATCTCGGTGATCCAGATGGGCACGAACGGAGACGTGCAACCCGGGGAGGTCGGGTAGTCTTTGAGCACCTCCAGGCGCTCACCGATGTCGATCGCACGGGCGCGGTGCTCGGCGTGCTCGATCCCGATATTGCCCAGGCACTCGTTCATCGCCCACTGCAGGCGATCCGGGGCGTCTCTCATCTCCGCCTCGATGACGTCGAGCAGTGCCGTGAGGTCGAGGCCCTCGGGCTGCTTCGTCACGCGCTCGGTGGTCAGCGCCCAGCCGGCGCTCGCGACCACCGGATCCGGATCGGCGAACCAGGCCAGGCGCAGCGCTTCGGCGTGCGGGCTCTTCTTCACCACGTAGTTCACAAGCCAGTCGTGCACCTTGGGCGTGCGCGCGTCGCGCAACATGCCGTCCAACTCGTCAAGCCCGAACGCCTTCGGGCGGCAGATCAGGATCGCCAGCAGTCTCGCCGCGGTGTCACCCGTCTCCCAGAGCCGGCACGCGAGTGCCTGCTGCGTCTTCAGCCGCTTCGCGAGCGCGCGCAACTTGCTGAGGTTCACACCGTGATCGTCACCGTGCTTCTCGTTCACCTCGCGCGTCTTCGGGTCCTCGAGCCCGGCCAGCTCGGCCATCACCTCGGCCACCGTCGTCTCGGTCAGCGTTGCCTCGGCCACCTCAGCCTCCCGTCCATCACCTGCGAGACCCAGCCTACGACGGAAGTCGGCACCGGCACGAAAACCCGCGTCTTCAGATCGGGCGCGACCCTTTTGCCCGGGCGGTGCGCGTGTGCTCAGACCCGCTTGGGCACGGCGCGGGTGAACAGGAAGCGCATCACCTTGTGCCCCGCGTCGGCGGTGGGGCCGAACATCAGCGGGCAGCCCCCGTCGATCACCGTGATCCCGTTCCGGCGGCCGTGCTCGGTGGCTGTGTCGGAGACACTGCCGGTTCCGTAGAGGCGGTGCATCCACACGTGACCGATGCCGAGCTCGACACACTCCCGCATGGTTTCCTCGGCGGTCTCCGGACGGGTGCCGATCACCACCGCCTCGACGCCACCGGGGACCGACCTCAGGTCCCGGTAACACCGGTCGCCCTCGACCCGCTCCGCGTTGGGGTTGATCGCGAACACCTGGTAGCCGCGCTCCCGCAGCCGCTGGTACACGACGTTCGCGCCATGGTCTCGCGAGTTGCGGGACACTCCGGTCACCGCGATCCGTTGCTTCGCCAGGAACTCCGCGGCGGCCTGTCGCATCGTGAGCATGACTGTGCCCTCCGGATCAAGGATGCCTCTCGACGGCTCCGCACCCGACTATCCGCCCACGCCGGCGCATCCGGTCAGGGTCTGATGGCACCGATCGGGGGTCCGTCGGACCCGTGCGGTCATCTCCGCCGAGCGGGCGTCCCGGCCCGCCACGGGTGCTGCCGCCGAGCTCCGCGTCAACCGGCCGGTGCCTGCTGCAACTCGGCGCTGCGCCGGTGCGGGTCGGTGCGCTCGTCGTACCGGGTGAAGCCGGGCATCAGCGCGGCGCACAGGGCGACGGCGCCCACGCACAGCAGCCCGCCGGAGACGATCGCCCCCCGCAGCCCGGTCGCACCGGCCATGACACCGGCGCGGAGCTGGCCGGCGGTCGGACCGATCGAGTAGGACAGCAGCTCGATGCCGGCGAGGCGGCCGCGCAGGTGGTCGGGGATGGTCTGGTTCCAGATCGTGGAGCGGAACAGCCCGCTCACCATGTCGGCGCCGCCCGCCACGACGAGCAGGGCCATGGCGGTGAAGATGTCGGGAGCCAGGCCGAAACCGGCGATGGCGAGCCCCCACACCCCGGCGGCGATCAGCACGGCCAGGCCGTGCCGGTGCACCCGCGAGGCCCAGCCACTGGTGAGCGAGACCAGCAGCGCCCCGATCGGCAGGCCCGCGTAGAGCAGGCCCAGCGCCCACCGTGCGTGCAGCTCGTCGGCGACGAACGGGAACAGCGCCATCGGCATGGCCAGGAACATCGCGGCGATGTCGACGAAGTAGGTGCCCAGCAGCTCGGGGCGCGACCACGCGTACCGCGCGCCGCGCAGGATGCCGCCGAGGCTCGGTCGCTCGGCCTCGGCCGCCGGCGGCACCGGTCGCAGCGCGAAGAGCAGGAAGATGGAGGCGAGGAAGGTGAGTGTGTCCACGGCGTATGCCACCGGCACGCCGGCCGCGGTGACCAGCACGCCGCCGACCGCCGGACCGGCGATCGCCCCGACTTGCCAGCGCATTCCCTGCAGGGCGTTGGCGGCGGTCATCTCCTCGCGGGGCACGAGCCGCGGGATCAGCGCGTCGAGCGAGGGCCGTTGCAGGCCGTCGAGCGCGGCGACCGCGGCCGCCACGACGTACAGCGGCCACACCGCCGGGTGCGGCAGCAACGCGTTGACGAGCAGGCCGCCGGTGCACACCGCCATGCCGGCCTCGCACCACAGGATCACCCGGCGCCGGTCGGCCGCGTCGGCGATCGCGCCGCCCCACAGGCCGCACAGCACCATCGGGACCAGCTCGACGACGCCGACGACACCGACCGCGACGTAGGACCCGGTGAGCTGCTTGAGCTGGAACGGCACCGCCACGATCGTGATGAAGCTGCCGAACATGGTGATCACGCCACTGGCCATGAGCAGCCGGAAGTCCCGGTGCCGCAGCGGCCTGACATCCATGCGGAGGTGCCGCAGCCGGTGTAACACGTTCAAGAAGACGCCTCGCCCCTCGTCGGTTCGGCCGGAGCTTAGCGACCGCCGGTTCGGACGGCACCCCGATTTCGCCCGGCCCGCACCGGCTCCACCTTGCCGATCTTGCAGTTGTGGTGCCAAGACACTCCCCGAATGCCCGGTTTGTCAGGCACCACAACTGCAAGATCGACGCAACAAAGGTGGCGGATACCGCATCAGCGTGGGCCGTCACGCGCCGGGCGGGCGGTGAGCGGGTGGTGGACAGCAGGGTGAGCACGTCATGAAGGGGTCGCGAAGGCGGCGAGGGTGGTGCGGCTACCGGACCGAGCCGGCGAGCATGCTTTGCAGGAAGAACCGTTGGAACAGGAAGAACACCAGCAGCGGTACGGCCATCGACACGAGCGCGCCGGGAGCGATCACGTCGATGTTGGAGGGGAACGACCGCATCTGCTCCTGGAGCACCGCCGTGATCGGTGCGTGGTCCGAGCGGGCGAAGACGAGGGCGACGATCAGGTCGTTCCACACCCACACGAACTGGAAGACCGCCAGCGAGGCGA
Organism: Dactylosporangium roseum; assembly: GCF_025264685.1. Classification (GTDB taxonomy): domain Bacteria; phylum Actinomycetota; class Actinomycetes; order Mycobacteriales; family Micromonosporaceae; genus Dactylosporangium; species Dactylosporangium roseum. Next base: position 5,232,550 of record NZ_CP073721.1, on the reverse strand, counting down.
GCGCCGGCCCGCCCAGCGGCAGCACGATCCGGCGGAAGATCGCGAACTCGCTGCCGCCGTCCATCCGTGCGGCCTCGATGAGATCCGACGGAATCGCCACGTAGAAGTTGCGGAGGAGGAAGATGGCGAACGGCAGGCCGAACGCGACGTGGAAGGCCACCACCGCGGGGATGGTGCCGGACAGGCCGAGCAGCCGGAACAACTGCGCATCGGGGATGATCGCCATCTGCACCGGCACGGCGATGAGTCCGGCGAGGACCAGCGTCACCGCGTGCCGGCCGCGGAACTCCAGCCACGCCAGCGGATACGCGGCGGCGGCGGCGATCGCCACCACGAGCGCAGTCGACGGGGCCGAGATGAGCACCGTGTTCCACAGCGCGTGGACGATCCGGCCGTCGGCGACCAGGTCCTGGTAGTTGCGCAGCGTCAGCCGGGTCGGCGCGCCCAGGACCGTCCACCAGCCGGTGTCGCTGTTGTCGGCCGGACTGCGCAGACTGGCGACGGCAAGGCCGAGGGCCGGCACCAGCCACCACAGGCCGATGGCGACGACAGCGACCTGGGCGGCGCCGCGGCCGAGCCGCCGGGCGACCCGGACGGCCGGGCTCACCCGGGGCCGGCTGTCCGGTTCGGTGCCGGCGGGCCGCAGCTCCGGCACGGCGACCGGGGCGAAGATGCTCAACGCTCGCTCCTTCGCAAGCGATGGATGTTGAACAGCACTCCGGGCAACGCCAGGACGAGCAGCAGCACGCCCAGGGCGCTGCCCCGGCCGACGTTGTCGAACGACGAACGCCACATCTCCAGCGCGAGCACCGACGCCGGCCCCTGTGCCGACTCCGGCGCGACGACCAGCACCAGGTCGAACACCTTGAGCACGTTGACCGTCAGGGTCAGCAGGATGACCACCACGATCGGGCGCATCAGTGGCACCGTCACCCGCCGCAGGATCTGCCATTCGCTCGCGCCGTCGACCCGGGCGGCCTCCAGGGTCTCCCTCGGGATCGCAGCCGATCCGACCGTGATCAGCACCATCGCGAAACCGGCCCAGATCCAGATGTACGCGCCGATGATCGCCGGGGTGACGAGGGACGGACCGAGCCAGGTGAGGCCCGCGAACGGCTCGGTGAAGTTACCGGCGGCGAGCCGTACCACGTAGCCCTGGCCGGTCAGCTCCGGCACACTGAAGGTGCCGTCCGCCGCGGTCCGCGTCCGGGAGACCACCCTGCCGTCGCGCAACACCTCCACCGCCACGTCGGGAAGGCCCCGCTCACCGGGGTCGACGGCACCCGGCCGGCCGCCGGTCGCGCTGAAGTCGGACCAGACCACGCCACGAATCCCGGATTCGGCAGTGCCGACCGTGCCGGGGGCCGGCAGCGCGGATTCCGGCACCTGCCCGGGTGCGAGCCCGACCAGCGGCAACAGGACCGCCTCGCCGGCGGCGAGGGTCCGGCTGGTCTGCAGCCCGCCGCCGCTCGGCACGAGCGCCTGGCCGTCACGGGCCCGCGCGCCGTGATACAGCGACGGCGGCTTGAACGTGTCGTGGACGGCGACGACGACCGCGTTGAGCACGCCCCGGTCGGGACTCTCGTCGTAGACGAGCCGGAACGTGATCCCGGCGGACACCAGCGAGATCGCCATCGGCATGAACAGCACGACCCGCAACGCGGCGGTGCGGCGGACCCGCTGCGCGAGGACCGCCACCAGCAGCCCGACCGCGGTGACGAGACTCGGTGTGACGATGATCCAGATGGCGTTGTTGAGCAGCGCCCGGCGGATGCGGGGTGCGGTGAAGATCTCGACGTAGTTGGCCGGCCCTACCAGGTCGCGGCCGGCCGCGTCGTGGAAGCTCCACCACACCGTCCGACCGATCGGGTACAGCACAAGGGTGAGCACGAACAGCGCGGCGGGTGCGAGGAACCACGCCGCGGTGGAGACCCTGGCGGTACGTGCCATCACATGCCCCTGTACGCGACGGCGGCGGCAGCCTCGAGCCGCGCCGCGACCAGGGCCGGGTCCGTCGTCGGCTCGGCGAGATATTCCTGCAGCAGCCGCCACATGCTCGCACCGTTGCCGCCGCCGAAGCCGCTCGGGCTCAGGTCGGACAGGTCGAACCGCAGCGTCGGCGCCCGCAGCAGTCTCTCGGCGAGCGACCTCGTGGTCGCGTCGGGATAGGCGGCGGCGTCCAGGCCGAGGTTGACCGACAGAAACCCGCCGCTGCGGGCCATGATCGCGGCGGCTTCCGGAGACGCCAGGTAGGCGATGAGCGCCATCGTCACCGGCCGGTCGGTGAATGCGACGGCGGCGTCACCACCGGTGATGACCGCGCCGGCGCTGCCGTCCACCGTCGGCCAGGCGAAGTACCGCGCGCCGTCGCCGACGCGGTATAGGCCGAGCTTGGCGATCTCGGTGGTGACGAAGTCCCCTTCGTAGAGCATGCCGGCTCCGGGCCTGCGCCCGAAGACGTCGGCGACCGAGCGGGTGAACGTGGTCTGCAGCGCGCCGCTGGGGCCACCCTGCAGGAACCGCGGTGAGGCCCAGTACCGGCCCATGACCCGGAGGGTCTCCACGACCGTCGGATCGGTCCACGGCAGCTCACGCATGGCCAGCCGATCGTAGGCCTCCGTGCCGGCGAGCTGCAGATAGACGTTCTCGAACCAGTCGGTGAGCGGCCAGCCGTCGGCGCCGGGCACCGCCATCGCCACCGTGCCCGAGTCGACGAGCGTCTGCGACACCGCCGTCAGCTCGTCGAGCGTCGTGGGCGGCCCGACACCCGCCGCGGTGAACGCGTCGTCGCGGTACCAGATGACCGACTTGTTCGCGGCCTTGAAGTACACCCCGTAGAGCCGGCCGTCGACGCTGCCGAACTGCTGCCACTGCGGGGAGAAGTGCGCGCGGACGGCCCGCTCGGCGGCACCGGTGATCGGTTTCGCCGCGCCGGTGGCCGCGTACCGGGCGATCACCCCCGGCTGCGGGATCATGGCGATGTCGAGTGGTGTCCCACCCCTGACACGTGCGGAAACCAGCACCTCAAGATCGCTGCCCCCGGAGGTGTACCGCACCCGCGCGCCGGTCTGCTTGCCGAACGCCCGCAGCACCCGCTCGAAGTTCGCCTGCTCGGTGCCGGTCCAGCTACCGGCGATCTCGACCGACTGCCCGGCGTACGGCTTGGCCGGCGTCTCGACGGCATCGCAGCCGGCCAGAAGCAGCGCGGCGCACCACAGCCCGGCGGCGAGCGCGCGGCCGGTTAGTCTCACCACCGGAGCCTCACCACCGGAGCCTCACCACAGGCTTCGACCGCTGTGGGCGTCGAACACCAGCATGTGCCGCGTGCCGACAGCGAGCATGATCGGCTCACCGGCGGCGGCGTTCGAGCAGCCGCTCACCCTCGCGACCACGGTGGGCGCGGGCAGTGCGCAGCCTTCGCCGTCGGCCAGTTCCAGCTCGACGATCCGGTCCGGGCCCGCGGGGCGGACCAGGCGCACCACGCCGTGCAGCACCAATGCCGCCGGTCCCGCCACAGCGGGTTGCCGTACCACGGCGTCCTGGAGGTGCTCGGGCCGGACCCCGACGACGATGTGCCGGCCGAGATACCGCTGCAACAGCGGGTGCTGCCGCAACAGCGCCGACACCGGCACCTGCTGGCCACACACGGCGAGGACAGGGCAGCCGAGGCGCTCGATGAGCATCGCCGGTATCAGGTTGATCGTCGGCTCAGCCACGACGAGCGGGTCAGCGTCCCGAACGAGCACACTGCTGGCATGCATTGGCCATCCCCATCACGGTCGGCGGCGTGTCATTCGAGTGTTGGGGCCCGACGACGGCCCGCACCAGAGGCGGCCGCCACGTGTAACCGTGTTGCAAGGCGTCTCACAAGATCACCGGACGAGCCGCCCGGGCCTGCCGCGCGACCGGGGTCTCGGCGTGGCCGTGAACCTGCCTCCCCCAACAGGCGTTTCAATCTGTCGACCGCCACGACACTGCCCATGACAGCACCGCAGGACGTACGATCCGGACCCGATCTGGTGCACCGAACCGTCCCAGGAAGGAGACCGTGGCGCCGCAACCGGCGGGCATCAGCAGCGCCCGCGACGCTGCGGCCAACCCGACCCTCCTCGCCGGATTCACCATCGCCGTGATCAGCCACCGCCGCCGGCACCGCCTCGCCGACCTGCTCGAACACCACGGCGCCCGAACCGTGTCCGTCCAAGGCGTCCGCGCCGTACCGCAACCCGACCCCCACACCCTGCGCCACGCCACCACCACCAGCCTCGACACACCCCTCACCGACGTGATCATCTCCTCGGCCACCGGCGCGCGGGCCTGGCTGCGCACCGCACCCGACCCCGACCGGCTACGAACAGCGCTGCGCACCGCCCGCCTCCTGGCCGCCAACCCACGCACCGCCGACGCCCTCCGGGCCGACGCCCTGCACGACATCCTCTCGACCGCGACCGGAACCGCCGACGAAATCTACCGATACCTCCTCACCCACCAACCCCACGGCCGGCGCGTCGCCGCCCAACTCGACACCCCCGACCAGACCGAACACTGCCAGACGCTGCGACTCCACGGCGCCCACGTGACCGAACTCCCCACCTACACCACCGAACCACCCAACGACGTCGTCGGCGTACGCCGCGTCGTCGAACTCATCGGCCGCCGCCAACTCGACGCCGTGGCCTGGATCGACCCCGTCGCCACCGGCCACATCCTGCGCTTCGCCACCGACCACGGGCGACTACCAGCCGTCATCACCCAACTCGGCGCCCACATCCCAGCCGTCTGCCGTGGCCCCCTCGCCGCAGCCGTCCTCCGCAACCACCACGTCCAACCGGCCACACCACCCATGCCGTTCGACGAGGAAACCGCCGCACTCCTGGCCAGAACCGTCCTCAACCGAACCGTCCACACCACCGTCGGCGGCCACGCACTGGAAGTCCGCGGACACGCCGCACTCCTCGACGGCAAGCTCTACCCGATCCAGCAAGGACCCGTCGACGTCCTACGAGCCCTCGCCACCCGACCCGGAAGAGTCCTCTCCACCACCGACATCCGACACCTCGTCCCCGGCCTCACCGACGCCGACGACCATGCCATCGAAATGACCGTATCCCGGCTCCGCCGGGCAGTACCCGACCTCGACCTCGTACAAACAGTGATCAAACACGGATACCGGCTCGCCGCCTGACGGGCGCGGCTCCGCTGCTGCGCACTCCCGTCAGCCCGTGCACGCGGTACTCCCGGGTGATGGCGGTGTTCTGGTTCGCGTTCGTCGAGTCGACCCGGGCGACCGTCCACGGATCCGAGTGGTCGGTACACGCGGGAAATGATCACCCCGAGAGCGTGGCCGGCCACCCGCCGCCCGCCCGGGTGGTGCGCAGCCGGTCCGGGACGCACCACCACTGGTCGGGGCGGTCGGGCGCCGGCGCCTCCGGCCCGGTCTCCACGATCCGGGCCAGGCGCAGCAGAAACGCCGCGATCCCGGCGGCGCCCTGCATCCAGGACACACCCGGCGGCAGCAGCGGCGGGTCCTGCCGGTGCTCGACGAACCGCCACCGCGCCCCGCCGGTGTCGCGGACCGCCCGCTCGACGAGCGCGTCGCCCATCAGCCGGGCACCGTCGAGCAGCCACCCTTCACCGGTGTCCTGGTAGGCGTCGAGCAGGATGTCGCCGACGCCCGCGGTACCGCAGCATCGTCCGTCGTTGTCCCAGAACCCGGGTCGCAGGCGGGCCGGCACGCCCGACGCGAGCACCGAGCGCAGGCAGCGGCGGCGCAGCTCGCCGACGTCGTGGCCGCCGGCCGTGTGCGCGCCGGCCCGGGCGAGCGCGGCGAACAACTGCGAGGTGCCCGCCGGGCCGTGGCACCAGGTGTACGTCACCGGCTCCACGTCCCGCTGCGAGTACGGCAGCGTGTGCGGCACCACGAACCCGCCGCCGGTGAGGTCCCCGACGCTGAGCAGGTGCTCCGCGCCGCGCACGGCCGCGTCGACGAAATCCGCGCGGCCCAGGACGTGGCCGGCGACGGCGAGCGCCGACGCGACCCCGGCGGTGCCGTGCGAGAAGTTGGGGGTGCTGGAGCGGTACCCCGGCCACATCCGCCAGTCGAGACCGCCCTCGGTCGCCTCCGCCCGCCTGAGCAGCGCCGTCCCGCCGCCGTCCGCGATGTCCGCGGCGCCGGGCCCGGCGGCCCACACGGCGGCGAGCACGACGCCGGCGGCGCCCATGACGACGTCGGTGACGGGGCCGCGGTACTCCAGGTCGAGCGTCGTGTCCCAGCCGTCGGCGGTGCGCAGCTCGGCGATCCGCCGCATCGCCACCGCCTCCCGCCCCGGCGCCAGCAGCCGCAGCGCCGTCACGTCCCCGGCGAGCCCGTCGTACAGCGAGGCCTCGCCCCGCGTCCGCGCCCGCGCCGCCAGCCGCTCGACGACCCGACCGGCCAGCCCTCGCTCGTCGGCGGTCAGCTCACGACCGGCGGCGATCTCGGCGAGCAGCGGCGCCAGCCCGGCCAGTCCCGCGTACAGCGAGTCCCGGTCGGCCGGCGGCGCCACGGCATCGACCTCCGCCAGCCAGGGCCCGTCGTCGTCCCGCACCCGCGCCCGCACCCATGTCCAGGCGGCCTCACCAAGCTCCCGATACGTCACCGTTGCACGCTACCCGCCGAGCGGTCGCGGCCCGGCGGGTCGGCGTGCGCCGCTGGGCAGCTTCCGCCGCAGCGCGGCCCAGACGTGGGCCGGTTCGGGCGCGGTGCGTAGCCGCTCGCCGACCCGCTCGGCTCCCGCGCGGTACGCCCCGTCGTGCAGCATCTTGCGCACCGCGGCCGCCGCCTGCCCCGGCTCGTCGACGACGATGCCGGCCCCTGCCGCGGCGACCCGCTCGGCGTTCATCGGCTTCTCGGCGCCCTTCGGCCACAGCACCATCGGGATGCCGTGGCTCAGCGCGGCGAGCACGGTGCCGGCGCCGCCCGCGGCGACGACGACCGAGACGTCCGCGGCCAGGAGCTGGGCTATGGGGACGAAGCCGACGAAGTGCACGTTCGCCCTGGCGTCCGCGAGGGTACGGTCGGTGCCCGGCGCCACGACGGCCAGCACGTCCACGTCGTCGAGCCCCGCCACCGAGTCCACCAGCGCGTCGAGCATCGCCGCGTCCAGCAGCACGGTCCCCAGGGTGACGAGCACCCGCCGCGGCGCGGTGGACGCCGGCACGGCGGCCGGCGCCGTCCCCGCGTACGCCCGCGGCCGGATCGGCAGCCGGTCCGCCGCCGGCTCCCACCCGGGCTCGTGCAGCGCCGCCGGCCACGGGTCGACCAGCGCGACGCGCCCGGCCGGGGTCAGGCGGCGCTCGGCGTATCGTGGCGCCAGCAACGCCCGCATGGCCGGCACCAGTGCCGGCGGCGACACCGGCAGCCCGACCGCGTGCCGCACCAGCGGCACCCCCAGGGCCGCGGCGACCATCGCCCCCACCGCGTCGTATTCGTCGGTGACGACGACCTCGGCCCCGAACGCCCGCGCCTGCGCCAGCGTGCCGTCGAACGAGAGGTCGACCCGGGTCCCGGCGAAGAACGACGCGACGGGAAAGACGTCACGCATGTCCGCCATGTCGGCCCCGCCGGTCCGCCGGTCGTTCTCCGCGAGCAGCACCTCCGTGTCCGGTCCGGCCGGCACGGTGGTCAGCCCCCCGGCCAGCGGCGCCATCCCGCCGGGCACGGCGAGCACGACCTCGTCCCCGGCCGTGGCGGCGGCCTCGGCCAGCGGCAGCACGGGCAGCAGATGCCCGTAGATCGGCACCGCCGTGAACAACACACGCATGGCCCCGATTATTTGGACCCGGTCGGCCCTTCAGCTACACGGAAACGCGCCATCCTGCGCCGCCGGTATGCGGGGAAACCCGACGAACCGGCCGGCTGGGCGCAGCCTCATGATCGTGGAGCGGTTGTGCGTCTCCGGCCACCCAGACACCCCACGAACATGAAACTGTGGTGGTGGCCTGCGTCGGCGCGGCTCAGCCCGCGACGGGTAGCGGGTGGCGCTCGGACCCCGGCGAACCTTCGGCCATCCATGTTCGACCATGCGCATCCTGTTACCGCGATCGGCATCAGACATCCTGGGTGTGCCGTTCGACCCACCGCCGTGCCGCTGACGGCGGGTGCGTCCGATGTGGACGCACCCGCCGTCGGCCGCGGACCGGTCAGGCGCCTCGCACCCAGTCCAGGTTGAACCGGGTGAAGATGATGCCGCCGGTGTTGCCGATCTCGTACAGGTCGGCGACCTGGCCGTTCGACAGCACGGCCATCGTGGAGTAGCCGGCCGCGCCCGGCTTGAGCAGCGCCCGGGCCGGCCAACTGGCCCCGTTGTCGGTGGACAGCCGGACAGTGAGGTTGTTGCGGCTGCTCGAGCTGGCGTTGTTGCTGAACAGCACGGTGGCGGTCCGCGTCGGCGCGCCGTTGGGCCCGACGTCGGCGGGGCGCAGGTAGCTCATCTCGTCGGCGTTGCAGCCCGGGTCGGGCAGCAGGCTGCTCGCGGTCGCGGCGCCGAACGTGGCACCACCGTCGGTGGACGTCGAGTAGTAGCGGCTCTTGACGGAGTCGTGGCGCATGTTCTGCACCACGGTGCCGCTGCCGCGCTCGACCGCCTTGCTCTCGTTGATGTTCGCGCCGGCGGAGCCGCCGCGCCGCCACGTCACGCCGTGGTCGTCGCTGTACACGTTGCCCGCGTTGCTGACGCCGTTGGCGTCACGGTACGAGATCGGCTGGATCAGGCGCCCGGAGCTGGTCTGGATGCCGTGGCCGGAGGAGAAGAACACCTGCTTCCACGCCGGATCCTTGAGCTGCGGGTTGAGCTCGACCGGCGCGCTCCACGTCGCGCCGTTGTCGGTGCTCTTGACGTACTGCAGGTGCAGGCTGTCCGGGTCGCCGGCCGAGTTGGTGCCGGAGCCGGCCGCCCAGTAGCTGACGCCCACCCGGGGGGAGTACGTGTACAAGCAGTACACGGTGCCGGTGGCGCGGTCGACGAGCAGGCTCGGGTCGCCGACGCCCGCGCCGAGCGCCGGCGCGTGGTGGATGACGCGGGGCTGCTCGAAGGTGCGTCCGCCGTCTGTGCTGCGCATCATGGCGATCTGGATGTTGTTGTCACCGCCGCCGAGGTCGTAGTTGCCGTTCACCCGTGCGTCCGCGACCGCGATGACGGTGCCGTTGTTCGTCACGGCCATGCCGGGGATGCGCACCGACGCCACGGTGCCGTCGTAGTGCCCGTTCGGCCCGTTGAGCCCGCGGATGACGCTCTGCGTCGTCAGCACTGTCACCGCGTTCATCTGCGGGGTGCCGGCGTCCAGCCCGCAGGTGGCGGTGCCCTGGTTGGTCAGGTCGAACCCTGTCGCGGTGGTCCGCAACGCGTACGACGTGCCGGACGGAACCGTCCAGGACAGCAGGGCGTTGCCGCCCGCGGCCACGTTGGTGGTCCACGGGGAACCGCTCCGGCCGGGCCACGTGGTGGTGAACGTCTTCGCCGTGCTCGTCCGGTTCTCCAGGGCGAGCTGCAGCCGGCCGGCGGTGCAGTCCATGCTGGTCAGCGCCGACATGCCGGTGCCGCAGTGGAAGAGACCGGCCGTCGTGGTGTCCAGCCCGGTCGGCGTGGTGGTGCGCAGGTTGTACGCCGCCCCGGGGGCGAGGGTCCAGTAGCGCAACGAGGTTCCGCCCGCCGGGACCGTGCTTGTCCACGGCGAACCGGACCGGCCCGGCCAGGTGATCGTGTAGGTCTGGGCGGCGCTGCTGTTGTTGACGAGGGTCAGCGTCAGGCGGTTGGTGGTGCAGTCCGCGCCGGCGACGGCCATGACGCCGGCGGGTGCGGCGGCCCGGGCGGGGTCGGCCGGCAGCGTGGCGGTCAGGGCGAACGCCGCCACCGCCGCCACCGCCGTCACCGCTCGGATCAAGCTTCTTCGGGGGCTCACATCGGCTCCTTCGGGGTGCGATGACCAGGATGCCAAATCATCGGACGTGCGATGTCTGATGACCGTAGATCGATGCCGGTGGAGCGTCAAGAGATTCGCGTGCCTGACTGCGCCGCCCCCCACCACCCGCGTTGATCTTGCAGTTGTGGTGCCGGGACGCTCCCTGAGTGCCCGGTTTGTCAGGCACCACAACTGCAAGATCAACGCGCAAGGCGGCGGCGGGGGAAACGGGAAAGGTCAGGCGTATGATGTCTGATGTGATGCTCGTGGCAGGGGAGCGTGACAACGATGACGGGATCAGGGGAGAGCCAGCTCGATGCGAACCGAGATCAAGCCCATCCGGCCGGACCGTACGTTGCTTCGGCAGGCGGTGACGGATCGCATCAAGACGTACATCATCGACAACCGGCTGAAGCCCGGCGATCCGCTGCCCACCGAGGCCGAACTGTGCGAGGCGCTCAACGCGAGCCGGTCCAGCCTCCGGGAGGCGATCAAGACCCTGGCCGCACTCGACATCGTCGAGGTGCGCCACGGCTCCGGCACCTTCGTCGGACGGCTGTCACTGTCCGCGCTGGTGGAGAGCCTGACGTTCCGTGGCCTGCTCAGCCCGGAGGACGACCTCCGCGCCCTGCTCGACCTCGTCGAGGTGCGGCAACTGTTCGAGGAGGGCATGGCCGCGCAGATCATCGAGCGGCTCGACGGGGAACACCTGGCCGATCTGGAGCAGGCCACGGCGGAGCTCGAGCAATGTCCGCCCGGCAGTGCGGCGCAGGTGGAGGCCGACCGGAAGTTCCATCAGCTCCTCATGCAACCCCTGGGCAACCAGCTCATCAGCCAGCTCACCGGAGCGTTCTGGGACGTCCACGCGATCGTCGCGCCGTACCTGGGCATGTCCAGCCCGGCGGAGGACGCCGACACCGTCGCCGCGCATCGCGCCATGGTGGAGGCGGCCCGTGGCCGCGACGCCGACGCGTTCGCCGCGGCCGTGGTGGCGCACTACGCGCCGGTACGCCGCAGGATCGCCGCCGCCGGACGAGCCTGACCGCCGTCGCGGCACGCGCTCGGCCGGCGGTCTTGGAGATGACGCGGCGTGACGTGTGAGACGCTCGACGGGCACCGCCGTGCCCGGCCGTGCCGTGGCTCGCGTGCCGCGGCCCGGCGGCGCGCCCGAGAGGATGTGCTGGTAGGGGCGCCGGTGGCCGGCGTCGAACACCCCGCCGGGCCGGCCGTCAGCGCTGGTGACGCCCGCATGATCGATGTTGCACATCCGTTACCGATGGTTCCGGCGCTGGCCTTGACCCTGTCCCGTCCGGCTCCTAACGTACCGCCTACGATTAATCAGACGTACGACGTCTTATATCTTCGGGAGTGGGCATGAAGCAAAGCCTTGAAGGCGTGTCCCGCCGTGACGTCCTGCGCTACGCAGGCATCCTCGGCGCGGCGACCGCCATCACCGGTGGACTGGGCGCGTGCGGCGACAGTGGCGGCGACAAGGGCGGCGAGTCCAGCGGCCCCGCCGGCAAGACGATCGAGGCCACACTCGCCTTCACCCTGTCCAGCGGCTTCGACCCGATGAGCGCCTCCAGTGCCGTGGCCACGGCGGTCAACCAGCACGTCTTCGAGGCGCTGATCGACCTCGACCCGATCACCCGCAAGCCGTACCTGGCGCTGGCCGCCTCGCAGCCCACGGTGAGCGCGGACGGGCTGACCTGGACCGTGGCGCTCCGCGAGGGGGCGAAGTTCTCCGACGGCTCTCCCGTGACCGCCGACGACGTGGCGTGGTCGTTCCAGCGGGCGATGGACCCGGCGAACAAGGCGCTGATGGCGGGGTTCATCACCTTCGTCGACAAGGTCACCGCGAAGGACCAGCGGACCGCGGAGTTCAGCCTCAAGCACCCGTTCAGCCTGTTCCCGCAGCGGATCGCGGTCATCAAGATCGTGCCGAAGGCGAAGACCGGCGACGCCGCCGCGTCCAAGGCCTTCGACACCGCACCCATCGGCTCGGGGCCGTTCACCGTGCAGAGTGCCAACGCCACCGCCGGCGTCGTGATGGGCGTCAACGCCAACTACAACGGTCCACGCCCGGCGAAGGTCGAGAAGATCACGCTGCGGACCAGCCCGGACGGCACCGCCCGGCTCAACGATCTGCGGGGCGGCTCTTCCCAGGCGATCGAGGCGGTGCCGTACCTCGACGTCAAGAGTGTCGGCACCGACCGCAAGGTGGAGGAGAAGCAGGCGTTCAACCACCTGTTCCTGATGTTCAACTGCGCCGCCGCGCCGTTCAGCGACAAGCGGGTCCGGCAGGCGCTGCACTACGCCATCGACGCGGACAAGGTCGTCAAGACGGCGCTACAGGGCTACGGCACGGCCGCGTCGAGCTACCTCGACGCGGGCAACGCCGCTTACCAGAAGGCGGCCACCGCCTACAACTACGACCCGGACAAGGCCAAGAGCCTGCTCGCCGCGGCGGGCGCGAGCAACCTGTCGTTCGAGCTCAACACCACCGACACGGCGTTCGTCAAGGACAGCGCCCCGGTGCTCATCGACGCCTGGAAGGCGATCGGGGTGAACGCGACGCTCAACACCAAGCCGTCGTCGGCGATCTACGGCAGCGTCGTGCCGGGCGCGAACTTCCGGGTGCTCGCCGCGTCCGGCGACCCGACCGTGTTCGGCCCGGACGTGGATCTGCTGCTGCGCTGGTTCTACCTCAACCAGACCTGGACCAAGGACCGCTACCGGTGGGCCCCCGACGTGGCCAAGCAGTGCGCGCAGCTCATCGAGTCGGCCGCGAAGGCCTCCGGATCCGAGCAGGCCGCGCTGTGGAAGCAGGCCCTCGACCTCATCGCCGACGAGGCGCCGCTGTATCCGGTCTTCCACGTCAAGACGGTGACGGCCTACGACCCGGCGAAGCTCAAGGACTTCCAGGGCGCCTCGACCACCGGCCTGTACTTCCTCGGCGCGTCGCGGGCGTGAGTCGTCGTCCCCGGTGGTGTGACCGTGCGCCGTCGGGCGACGGCCGGCTCGGGTTCACCGACTCGACCACGACCTCGGCGGCGCACACCGACAACAGAAGGAGCGGCGGGTGAACGCCTTCCTCGGCATCGTCCTGCGCCGGCTTTCGGCGTTGATCCCGCTGATGCTCGGCATCATCCTGTTCATCTTCATCATCATGGCGCTGTCGCCGAACAACGCCGCGCTGTCCGTGCTGGGCAGCGAGGCGACGGCCGAGCAGGTCGCCGCGTTCAACCGGGCGAACGGTCTGGACCAGCCGCTGCTGGTGCGCTACGTGGACTACCTGTGGGCGTTGCTGCACGGCGAGCTCGGCAACACCTTCTCGCTGAACGTGCCGATCAGCTCGGTGATCTCCGAGGCGCTGCCGGTCACGCTGCAACTGACACTCGTCGGTGTTGCCGGCGCGATCGTGGTGGCGCTCGTGCTGGGCGTGACCGGTGCGCTCTACCGGGATCGCTGGCCCGACCAGCTCACCCGGCTGTTGTCGATGGCCGGCATCTCCATCCCGTCGTTCTGGCTGGCGATCCTGCTCATCCAGCGGCTGTCGACCATCGGGGGCGGATCGCTGCCCAGCGGGCACTACGTGTCGCCGTCGGAGTCGTTGAGCGGCTGGCTGCGGCATCTGATCCTGCCCGCCGTCGCGTTGGCGGTGCCGACCGGCTGCGCGCTGGCCCGGATCGTGCGCACCTCGATGGTCGAGGAGTTGGACAAGGACTACGTGCGCACGGCGGTCGGCGCCGGGCTGCCGCCGGTCGTGGTGGTCGGCCGCAACGTGTTGCGCAACGCCCTGCTGACCCCGATGACCGTGCTCGGCCTGCAGGTCGGTTACCTGATCGGCGGCGCGATCATCATCGAGACCATCTTCTCGCTGCCCGGTATGGGCACCCAGATCATGAGCGCGGTGCAGCAGAACGACATCGGTCTGGCGCGAGGACTGGTGATCACCATCGCGCTCGGCTTCGTGGTCGTGAACCTTGTCGTCGATCTGCTGTACCTGGCGGCCAATCCCCGTCTTCGAGGAGCGCACGGATGATCGCGCGTGCCGTCCACGCCGTCGGAACCGGATGGCGACGCCTGCCACTGCTTGCCAAGATCTGTCTCGGTTTCCTGCTGGTGGTCGTCGCCATCGGGATCGCCGCACCCTGGCTCGTCCGGCACGACCCGACCCAGGTCGCACTCGCCGCGCCGTCGACCGGGCCGGACGGGGACTTCTGGTTCGGTGTCGACCGGCTCGGCAGGGACATCTACTCGCGCCTGGTCGCCGGCACCCGCCGTTCACTGGTCATCGGCTTCTGCTCCGCCGGGCTGGCGCTGCTCGTCGGCGCGGTCCTGGGCGCGATCGCGGCGACCAGCCGGCGCCTCGTCGACGAGATCATCATGCGGGCGCTGGACGTCGTGATGGCGTTCCCCACCATCGTGCTCGCAGCGATCCTGGTCGTCGCGTACGGCCACGACAGTGTCCCGGTGCTGGTGGGGGCGATCGGGTTCGTCTTCACTCCGCAGATCGCGCGGCTGGTCCGGGCCAACGTGGCCGCCCAGTACCAGGAGGACTACGTCGCCGCCGAGCGGGTGATCGGCGCGGGGCGCTGGCACATCATCGTGCGGCACGTCGCGCGTAACTGTGCCGCGCCGATTCTCGTGTACGCCACGATCATGGTGGCCAACGCGATCGTCTTCGAGGCGTCGCTGTCGTTCATCGGCGGCGGTCTTCAGCCCGAGGCGGGCCCGTCGTCGTGGGGCAGCGTCATCGCCTACGGGCAGCAGATGCTCGCCAGCCGCGGCTGGTGGGCCACCTTCTTCCCCGGCGTGTTGATCCTGTGCACCGTGCTGAGCCTGAACATCCTGGCCGAGGGCATCTCCGACGCCTGGGCGGCGCCGGCCAGCCGACGCCGCACCGGCACCGGCGAGCCGATCGAGCCGGCAGCAGGCGGCGACCGGTCGCCCGTCGTGCTGCCCGGCCTGGCCGAGGCCGCGACGCGGCTCGCCGCGGCGGCCCGCCCGCCGATCACCGCAGCGCCGATCCTGTCCGTCCGTGACCTCCGTGTCGGCTTCCCGGGCAGCCACAACGGCGTCGACATCGTCGACGGGGTGGGCTTCGAGGTGCGACCGGGCGAGGTGCTCGGGCTCGTCGGCGAGTCCGGCTGCGGCAAGTCGCTGACCGCGCTGACGGTGATGGGCCTGCAGCCGCGCGGTGCCCGGGTCGGCGGCACCATCGACTTCGCCGGCACCGACCTGCTCACCCTTCGCGGCTCCGCCCGGCGGGCCGTGATGGGCCGGCAGATCGCGATGATCTACCAGGACGCGTTGTCCGCACTCAACCCGTCGATGACCGTCCGGGCGCAGCTCAAGCAGGTCATCCGCCGCGGCGGCACCCGCACGGCGCAGGAGCTGATGACGCTCGTCGGGCTGGATCCGGCCCGGACGCTGTCGTCCTACCCGCACGAGCTGTCCGGCGGGCAGCGGCAGCGGGTGGTCATCGCGATGGCGCTGGCCCGCGACCCGAAGCTGGTCGTCGCGGACGAGCCGACCACGGCGCTCGACGTCACGGTCCAGGCCCAGGTCATCGAGTTGCTGCTCCGGCTGCGTGCCGAGCTCGGCTTCGCGCTCATCCTCGTCTCGCACGATCTGGCCCTCGTCAGCGACGTCTGCGACCGGATCGCGGTGATGTACGGCGGGCACATCGTCGAGCAGGGTGCGACCCCGGCGGTGCTCGCCGCACCGGCCCACCACTACACCCGCGGCCTGCTGGGCTCCGTGCTGTCGCTGGAGTCCCAGGCCCCGAGGCTGGTGCAGATCGGCGGGACGGTGCCGTCACCGGCCGACTTCCCGGCCGGCTGCCGCTTCGCCGACCGCTGCCCGGCCGCGACCGAGATCTGCGCCGGGGTGCGGCCCCCGCTGGTCGAGGTCGGCGACCACCTCACGGCCTGCCACCACCCCGCACCACGCGACAACGATGTGAAGGTGGTCGTCCATGACTGACCGGCCCTCCGAGATCCTGGCCGAGCTGCGCGAGGTCAGCGTCGAGCACCGGGCCCCGGGCAGGTCTCTGCTGAACCGTGACCGCGTGCACGCTCTCACCGGCGCTGATGCCACCGTTGCCGCCGGTGAGACGGTCGGTGTGGTGGGCGAGTCCGGCTGCGGCAAGTCGACCCTGGTGAAGGTGCTGGTCGGCCTGCAGCGGCCGACCTCGGGAACCGTCCTGGTCGGCGGCCGGGACATCTGGCAGTTGAGCACCGCCCAGCGCCGGCGGCACATCGGCCGGACCGTCGGGATGGTCTTCCAGGATCCCTCGACGTCGCTCAACCGCCGCCTGCCGGTCGAACGGATCATCGCCGATCCGCTCGACGTGCATCATTGGCGCGGCCCGCGCGACCGCATGCGACGGGTCACCGAGCTGCTGCACCTCGTCGGCCTGCCGGCGTCCGCGCGCGACGCGTTGCCCGCGCACCTCTCCGGTGGACAGCGGCAGCGGGTGGCGATCGCGCGCGCCCTCGCGCTGGAGCCGGCGCTGCTCGTCGCCGACGAGCCGACCTCGGCGCTGGACGTGTCGGTGCGGGCGCAGATCCTCAACCTGCTCATGGACCTGCGCGAGCGGCTCGGGCTCGCGATGGTGTTCGTGTCGCACGACCTGCAGACGGTCCGGCGCGTGTCGGACCGGATCGTCACCATGTACCTCGGCCGGGTGGTGGAGGAGCTGCCGGTCGCACGCATCGAGCACGGTCGTCACCCGTACACGCAGGCGCTGTTCTCGGCAACGCCGGGGCTGCTGCGACCGATGCGTCCCATCCCGCTGAGCGGTCCGGTCCCGTCCGCGGTACATCCACCGTCGGGATGCCCGTTCCGCACCCGATGCTGGCGCTCCACCGACACGTGCGCCACGGCCATGCCGCCGTACACCGACGACGCCGTCGGGCCGGCCCACCGCTATCGCTGTTTCCATCCCGTCACCGACCCCTCGGACCTGCACCGTGCCGTCATCGCGGCGCCCGGTGCGGACCGATCCGTTGAGGAGCCCGCATGACCATCAGCACCGCCACCTCCGCGACCGCACCGGAACCCGTGGTACCCCGCGGACTCACCGGCGTCGTGCCGCCGGTGTGCACGCCGCTCACCCCCGATCTGGAGGTCGATGTCGCGTCACTGCAGCGATTGGTCGACTTCCAGCTCGACGGCGGCGTGGACGGGCTGTTCGTGCTCGGCTCCTCGAGCGAGGTGGCGTTTCTGCCGGACCGGCACCGTGCCGTGGTCGTCGACACGGTCATGCGGCACGTCGCCGGGCAGGTGCCGGTGCTGGTGGGGGTCATCGACATGACGACGCTCCGCGTGCTCGACCACGCCGACCGCGCCGTGCGCGCCGGCTGTTCCGGCATCGTCGCCACCGCGCCGTTCTACACCCGGACCCATCCCGCCGAGGTGGAGCTGCACCTGCGGCGGATCGCCGAGCGGTGCCAGGCCCCGCTGTACGCCTACGACCTGCCGGTCTCGGTGCACACCCGGCTCGACCCGCAGATGATCCTGCGGCTCGCCGCCGACGGGGTGCTCACCGGGCTGAAGGACTCCACGGGCGACGACGCGGCCATGCGTGACCTGCTCATCGCGCGCCGGGATGCCGGACTGACGACCTTCAGCGTGCTCACGGGCTCGGAGTTGACCGTGGACAGCGCGTTGCGGATGGGTGCCGACGGCGTGGTCCCCGGCCTGGGCAATGTCGACCCGCACGGCTACGCGAAGCTCTACGGGCACGCCCGCGACGGCGACTGGGACCGGGCGGGCCGGGAACAGGAGCGGCTGCTGCGGCTGATGCGTATCGTGCAGGCCGGTTCGCCGGCGCGGATGGGGCGCGGCTCCTCGGCCCTCGGCGCGTTCAAGACGGCCCTGAAGCTGCGCGGTGTCATCGACCACGCGGTCACCGCACCGCCGCAGATCCCGCTCGACGACGCCGAGGCCGACGTCGTGCGGCGCACATTGGTGGCGACGGGACTGCTGTGACCAGCGGGAACGCATCGGGCCGCCGTGCCTGGGCCGCGGTCGACATCGGCGGCACGAAGATCGCCGCAGGCCTGGTCGACGACACCGGCCGGATCCTGGAACGGACGCGGGTCGCCACCCCCGCCGGCGCGCGGGCCGTCCTCGACGCCGTCGCCGGGCTCGTCCACGACCTGTGCCTGCACGCCGACCGGCTGGGCGTCACGGTGCGCGCCGCCGGCGTCGGCGCCCCGGGCGTCATCGACCCGGCGACGGCGACGGTACGTTCGGCCACGGACATCCTGCCCGGCTGGGCCGGCACTCCCGTCGGCGACGAACTGCGCCGCCGCACCGGGCTGCCGATCGCCGTCGCCAACGACGTCCGCGTCGCCGCCGTCGGCACCGCGCAGGACCCGGCGGTGGCACCGCACCGCGAGGTGCTGCATGTCTCGATCGGCACCGGCGTCGGCGGCGCCCTGCTGCGGCACGGTGCCGCGTGGCCGGGCCCGCATGCCAGCAGCGGCGAGGTCGCCCATCTGCTCGTTCCCGCGCACGGCGCGATCCCGTGCGGCTGCGGACGCCGCGACCATCTCGAGGCGGTCGTCGCCGGCCCGGCCATTGCCGCCGCCTACGCCGAACGGCGTGCCGTCGACGTGCTGCCGCTCACGGAGGTGGTCGGACGGATGCGGGCCGGTGATCGCGGCGCGGACGCCGTGATCCGCGCCGCGGGGCGCCTGCTCGGCCGCGCCCTGGCCGGCCTGGTCGCCGCGGTCGACGTCGACGCCGTGACCCTCGGCGGTGGCGTCGCGCTCAACGTCGTCGAGTTCACCGACGAGGCCCGTGCGGCGTTCCGGGCCGAGGCGCTCCCGCCGCTGCGGTCGGTGCCCGTCCTCGTCCCGGCCACGGGCGCGGACATCGCACTGCTCGGCGCGGCACGCCTGGCCAGAGGGGCCGTGGCCGGACACCGCCGGAACGACACCGCATCCGCAGGGGAGCACGCATGAACCTCACCGACCTCATGGCGACGATCCGCGGCGGGCTCATCGTCTCGTGCCAGGCCGGGCCCGAGCACCCGCTGCGTGACACATCCACGATGCGGCGGCTCGCGGAAGCCGCGGTGCTCGGCGGAGCCACCGCCGTGCGGTGCGGAGGGGTCGGCGGCATCGCCGACGTCCGTGCCGTCGCCGCCGCCGTCGCCGTGCCGGTCATCGGCCTGACGAAGAGCGGCACCGACGGGGTGTTCATCACCCCGACCGTCGCGGACGCGCTGCGGGTGCTCGCCGCCGGCGCGGCCGTCGTGGCGACCGACGCCACGACGCGTCCCCGCCCCGACGGCGCCGAACTGCGCGAGACGATCGAGGCGGTGCACGACGCCGGCGGCATCGTCATGGCCGACGTTTCCACGGTGGCCGAAGGCGTCGCGGCGGCCTCGGCGGGCGCCGACCTGGTCGCGACCACGCTGTCCGGGTACACCCCGTACAGCCCGCGGACCGCCGAGCCGGACCTCGCCCTCGTCCGGGACCTGGTGGCCGAGCTGCCGGCCGTGCCGATCATCGCCGAAGGGCGGTACCACCGGATCGAGCAGGTCCGGGAGGCCCTGGAGGCCGGTGCCGGCGCCGTGGTCGTCGGCACCGCCATCACCGACCCGGTCTGGATCACCCGCAGGTTCGCCGACGCGACCCACCGGCCCGCACCTGTGACCGCGGAGCACCGATGACGCCTGCCCCGCTCAGGCGGCCGGGGCGCGTGGCGGTCCGGTCCGAGGCGGGCCACGAAATAGTGCGAAGGCCTGACGTAAATCCATCTTCGGGCTCAGCGACTGCGCCGGGCTTGTCGGACAAGTGTTGACAGTTGCCTGTTGTTTGCGGCAGGATGGCGGTCGTTGCGGCGCCGACCGCACCGGGCCGGAACGGACACTCCGGAAAGGAGAGGCGTGCGTGACAGACGTCGACCCGCCCGCTCGGCGAAGCCGGCGGTGACCGGCAGCGGGTTCAGTGCTGTCCGGGGTCGATCCGGGTCATGGTGGACGTGTAGCCACCACCGGGCCAGCTCCACGCGCCGGTGGCGGCGGTGGCCTGCGCGTTGAAGGTTCCGCTGTACTTCGCGGGTGAGCCCGGCTCGCCGAACCAGATGGTGAGCTCGTGATCGACCACCTCGTACACGTATTCCAGCAGGTCGCCGTCGCTGCCGAAGAAGTGGGACCTCAGGGTGTCCGTGTCCGGGTCGTACCCGATGTATTCGACGCCCGTGGTGGGCCGGTCGTCCTGGACCAGACGGACGTGCTGGACCAGGAAATGGCCGCCGTCCATCCACTCGTAGGTGACCGTGCCGCTGTGTCCGGGTCCGGACACCCGCCAGGTGCCGACCAGTACGCTGAGGCGTTGCAGGTTCGGGTGGGGAGTCTTGGCGGAATTCTGGTCTGTGCCGCTGTCGGTCATGACGATGGCCTCCTTCGAAGGTTGGGGGAGTGGGCTCGGCCGTCAGCGGCTCGGGACCAGGCGGACAGGTGATCTCGTCGGCAGCAGACGATGACGCCGGCGGCCAGGAGCAAGGCCGCGGGCAGGACGGCGTTGATGCCGATGAGCAGGTTCGTGACCAGGGCCCCGACCATGAGGCCGGCCAGCGCGAGCGCGGCCGGCGCCGCCAGGCGTGGCACCAGCAGGCCGGCGGCGCCGGCCAGTTCCAGCACCCCGACCAGGTAGCGCATCCATTGCCCAGCACCGATGCGATCGAACAGGTCGACCATCTGCGCGTCGCCGGCGAGCTTGAGCAGCCCACCCGCGGCGAACTGTGCGGCCAGGAGCAGTTGCAGTGACCACGAGGCGATGGTGGCGGCGCGGCGCCGTGCGGTGGAGCCGCGGGCGAAGCGTGTGGCGCCGTTGCGGATCATGGGGTCTCCCTTCGTCAGGTCCTCGTTGCCTCGTCGTGCCGGCAACGGCATCGGCGGGGTCGCTGGGTCAGTTTGCGCGGACGAGATCACCGGCGGAGCACCGATCGGTCACCGCCGCCGTCCGGCGCGGTTGCGGCACCGTTCGGGCAGGTGGCGGAGGCGTGGTCCCGGCCGGGAAGATGCTCGGATGAGGTTCGGCATCCTCGGACCGACGCTGGTCGAAGACGGCGACGGCCGGCGGCTGACCGTCGGTGGGCCTGGGCTGCGGGCGCTGCTGGCGCTGCTCGTCACTGCCGGTGGCGAGGTCGTGACGACGGAGCGGTTGGTCGACGGGCTGTACGGGGCACGGCCGCCCGGCGGCGCGGTCAACGCGCTCCGGTCACAGGTGGCTCGGCTGCGCCGTCTGCTCGGCGACACCGTGCGGCCGCATCCGGCCGGCTATCGCGTGGTGGTGGACACCGACGATGTCGACGCCCACCGCTTCCAGCGGCTGGCCGCTGCCGGGCGGAAAGCGTCGGACCAGGGTGACCACGCACGGGCTGCCGACCTCCTGGCCGAGGCGCTACAGCTCTGGCGGGGCCCCGCGCTGGTCGACGTCGACGCGCCGTTCGCGGCGGCCCAGGCCGCACGGCTCGAAGAGCTTCGGATCACCGTGGTGGAGGAGCGGATCGAAGCGGAGCTGCGGTGCGGCAAGGGTGGCTCGGTGGTGGCGGAGCTGCGCGAGCTGGTGGCCGGCCATCCGCTGCGGGAACGGCTGTACGTGCTGCTCATCAAGGCTCTCGCCGGCGCCGGGCGGCAGGCGGAGGCGCTGGCCGCCTACGCCGAGGCCCGGCGGCTCCTTGCCGACGAGCTCGGCGCCGACCCGTCACCGGGGTTGCGCGCTGTCCATCTGGCCGTGCTGCGCGGCCACTTGCCGGCTCTGCCGGACGCGGTGGCGACGGGCGGCCCGGACCGTCCCGGCCGGCCGGTCCGGCCCCGCACGCTGCCCGCCACCATCGGCGACTTCACCGGCCGCCTCGACCACCTCGCGACCATCCACCGTACGGTGAAGGACGTCGACGCGGACGGTGGCAGCCTGGCCGTCCCGATCGTCGCCATCTCGGGACGCGCCGGGGTCGGCAAGACCACCCTGGCGGTGCACGCGGCCCACGACCTGGGTGCCGTCTACCCGGACGGCCAGTTGTTCGCGAGCCTCCACGCCGGCGGCGGCGATCCCGCCGGGCCGACGCAGATCCTGGCGCGATTCCTGCGAATGCTCGACGTGCACGGCACGGCGATCCCGGACAGCATCGACGAGCGGGCGGAGCTGTTCCGGAACCTGCTCGCCGACCGGCGTGTGCTCGTCGTCCTCGACGACGTCGCCGGCGAGGACGACGTCGTCCCGCTGCTGCCCGGCAGCCGCAACTGCGCGGTCCTGGTGACCTGCCGCCGCCGGCTGCCCGGCCTCGCCGGTGCCGTCCGCATCGACCTCGGCCGGTTCGAGCCGGAGCAGTCGCTGGACCTGCTGTCCCGCCTCGTCGGCGGCGACCGCGTGCGTCAGGAGCCGGCACCGGCCCGGAAACTGGCCGAGCTGTGTGGACATCTGCCGCTGGCCCTGCGGATCGCCGGCGCCAGATTGGCGATGCGGCCGCACTGGAGTGTCGCACAGATCGCCGACCGGCTCGCCGACGAAGAGCGACGACTTGACGAACTCGTGCACGGCGGAATGGCGGTCCGGGCCGGGATCTGGTTGATGCACGACGCGCTCAGTGCGCCGGCGCGGCGCCTGTTCCGGCTGCTGGCGGTCCTCGACGCGCACGCCTTCCCCGCCTGGGCCGCGGCCGCGTTGCTGGACCAGCCGCTCGGCCAGGGGCAGGAACACCTGGAGGAGTTGGTCGACGCCCACCTGGTGGAGGCCGTCGACACGGGCCGCGGCGCGCACACCCATTACCGGTTCCATGATCTGATCCGTGGCTTCGCCCGGCAGCGGCTCGCCTCCGACGAACCCGCCGCGCAGCGGTCCGCGGCGCTCCGCCGGGCGCTTGACGCGCTGCTGTGCCTCTGTCGCGCCGCCGCCGGGCCGGTGCTGGACGACCGGCTGCGACGCCGTGACCGGGCGCCGGCCTGGTCGCCGCCGCCCGACCTGGTCGAGGAGGTGAGGGCCGACCCGACGCGGTGGTTCGAGTCGCAGCACCGGTTGATCGTCGCCGCCGTCCACCAGGCGGCGCGAGGAGGGCTGTCCGACCCCGGGCTCGGCCTTGCCATGGCGGTCAGGCAGTTCCTCATTCAACGCGCCTACCACGACGACGCACTCGCCGTACTGCTCGCCACGTTGCGGGCCACCCGACGGGCTGCGGACCGTGCGGGCGAGGCGGCCGTCCTGCTGGAACTGGGCACGTTCGCCTCGGGGCTGCGCCGCTACGCCGACGCCGAAGGCCACCTCGCCGCTGCCGAGACGCTGTGTCGCGAGGTCGGTGACGAGCAGGGTGTCGCCGTCGCGATCCGGGGACAGGCGTTCGTGCACTACAGCCGCGGCCGTACCACCGACGCGGCCCGCCTGTTCCGGCAGGCCCTGGCGACCGTTCGGTCGCTGGGTGTGGAAACCGAGATCGCCTACATTCTCCAGGTGCTTGCCGGCATCAGCCTCATCCATGGCGACGTCGCGGCAGCCGAACAGTTGGCGCCCGACGCGGTCCGGCATGCCCGCGCATCAGGCAACCCCCGGGTGCTCGCCCAGGCCCTGCACCGGACGGGCCAGGTTCACCTGCGGGCAGGACGGCTCGACGTGTCGGCCGGCAGCCTGGATGACGCGCTGGCCCTCGCCCGGAGCGTGGGTGACGTCGCCGGCGAGGCGCACATCCTGACCGACCTCGGTCGTGTCCGGCTGCGCCTGGGCCGGACCACCGCCGCCCTCGCCGCCCTGCACCAGGCGCGCGACCGCGCCGGCACCATCCACGACCCGCTCGTCCGGGGTCACGCGATGACCGCTCTGGGCGAGGCGGCGCTCGCCCACGACCACCCGCGCTGGGCCGCGGACTGCCTCCAGCGGGCGGCGGAGCATTTCCGCCGGGCCGACAGCAGGATCGACCTGATCCGTGCCCTCGTCGCACTCGGCGACGCCCAGCGGCACGCTGGTCGGCACGACGCCGCACGCCGCTCGCGGGACGAAGCCGAGCGGCTCGTCGTGCGACGTCAACCTTTGGCGGACCCGAGCGCCAGTCCCGCGATGAACTGTTTCTGGAGCAGGACGTAGACGATGAGCGTCGGTGCCGCGGCCATGACGGCGGCCTCGTCGGTCTCGGCCGGCAGGGTCTTCATGTAGTTGCGGAGCGCTGGAAGCTAGGAACCCGTGCTCGCCGTGATCAAGGACATTCTCGGCAAGCTTCGCGCCGAAGGACACTTCGACCGGCTCCACGCCGTCGGCATCGGCCTGCCCGGTCCGGTGAGCTTCCGCGACGGCGTCCCCGTCTCCCCGCCCAGCACCGCCGGCTGGGACTGCCGGCTACTGGACGATCGGGTGTGCCTGGGGGTTGGCGTGCCACCACCGCTCGAACGCCGGGTTGTTCGGCACGTGGTCGAGGAACGCGTTGGTGACCCCGCGGTAGAGCAACTCGCTCTCGACCTGGCTGAACGCGTCGCGGCGCCAGATGACGACGAGGCGGGCGATCTGCGGTTCGCCGTGGAGCGGCAGGACCACGGTGCCGGGCGGCTGAGGCCAGGTGGGGTCGACGAGGCGGACGCCGTTGCCGGACTGTACCAGGGGCTGGCCGGCGCCGCTGGGAGCGTCGTAACGGATGTCGGGCTCGAACCCGGCCGCCCGGCAGGCGCGGCGCAGCGAGGTGAGCGAGCCGTCGTCCGGCCCGGGCGGGCTGACCCACCGTTCGCCGCTCAGGTCGGCCAGGTCGACGCTGTCCTGCTGGGCGAGCCGGTGGGACGCGGACAGGGCGATGAAGATCGGGTACCGCGGGATGAGGGTGCGGCTGGCCAGCATGCTGCCGAACGGGATCTCGAAACCCTCCATGATCCCGACGAGGGCGGCGTCGAGCTGTCCGTGCGTGACGGCGTCCACCAGCAGCCGTGAGGACGGCTCGATGCGCAGGGCGACCTCGGTGTCCCGGAACGCCTCCTTGACGCGGTCGACCAAACTCGCGGCGCAGGCGAGGTGAACCGCACCCAACCGGACGAATCCGGACGCTCGGTGAGCTTCACGGAAGTCATCGACAAAAGCGTCGACCTCGTTGAGGACCACCCGGGCACGGCTGAGGACCCGCCGGCCGAGCTCGGTCGGCTCCACGCCCGTCCGGCTGCGCACGAACAGCACGCCGCCGAGCAGTTCCTCGATCCGGTGCAACTGCGCGGTCAGGGCTGGCTGGGACAGGTTGAGTTGTGCCGCCGCGGCGGTGACGCTGCCGGCCTCGGCGATGACGCAGATCGCGCGCAGGTGCCGCACGTCGATGCCCATAGCCAAACATTATGCCGTCGGCGATGACGTCGCGGCGGCGGGCGCTGTGAGACTCCGATGCGCATTCAACATCCACCTGTTCCCACCGTCGAGCGAAGAGGGCGCCGCGTATGGAACCGATCGTCGTGGCCGCCGAAGGACCACATCCCGGTCCGCTCACCGACCCGCCGGCCGCCGCCACCGCGGTGGCCGGCCGGTCGCCCTCGCGGATGGCGCTCGCCCGACTGCGCCGTGACCGTGTCGCGATGGTGTGCGTCGGGATCGTCGCGCTGTTCGTGGCCGTGGCGGTGTTCGCGCCCGCGTTGGCGGCGCTGGAGGGCCAGAGCCCGACCGAGATGCACCAGGATCTCATCGACGACTACGGCTTCCCGACGGTCGGCCCGAGCACCGAGCACTGGTTCGGAGTCGAACCGCGCCTCGGGCGGGACCTGTTCGCCCGCTGGGTCTACGGGGCCCGGCCCTCGCTGGTCGTCGCCGGGGCCGCGACGCTCGTGGCCACCGTCGTCGGGCTGGTCGCGGGCATGCTCGCCGGATTCGTCGGCGGCTGGCTGGACCGGATCGTGTCCTGGCTCATCGACCTGGTGCTGAGCCTGCCGTACCTGCTGTTCGCCATCGCCACCCCGGCGGTGCTGCTGTCCGTGACCGGCGGCGCGGAGGCACCACCGGAACAGGTGGCCCGCGTCCGCTTCATCTCGCTGATCTGTGTGCTGGCGTTCTTCGGCTGGGCCGGGCTTGCCCGGCTCGTGCGCGGGCAGGTCCTGTCGCTGCGGGAGCACGACTTCATCGCCGCCGCCGCGGTCCTCGGCCTGCCCACCCGCACCGTGCTCCTGCGCGAGCTGCTGCCCAACCTCGTGGCGCCGGTCGTCGTGTCGGCGTCGCTGTCACTGCCCGGTTACATCGTCGCCGAGGCCGGCCTGACGTTCCTGGGAGTCGGGCTGACCGAGCCCACCCCGTCGTGGGGCGTCACTGTCGCGGCGGCCCAGACCTACTACCGCGCCGATCCGCTCTACCTGTGGCTGCCCGTGCTCGGCATCACCACGCTCGTGCTCACCCTGAGCCTGCTCGGAGACGCCGTCCGGGACGCGTTTGACCCGAAGACGCATCGCTGATCGCCCGTACCCCCAGAATCGAGGCATCGAATGAAGTATGTCAGGTCGGTCGCGGTGGTGGTCGCCGTGATCGCCACCGCGGCGGCCGGCTGCGGCAGCCCGTCGTCGAAGCAGAAATCCGCGGACGACGGCAAGTCCACCATCGCCACCGACAAGGTCATCATGGACCCCAACGCCAAGGGACCAGCGAAAGAGGTTTCCGGGGCGCGCAAGGGCGGCACGATCACCGTCTACTCCCAGCCGACACCCAACACCTTCGACCCGACCGACACGTACTACGTCGACGTCAACGAGATCGGCAAGCTGATCTTCCGCACGCCCACCCAGTTCGACATCCGCCCGAACGGCGACGCGGTGCTCGTGCCGGACCTCACCGACCTCGGCACCGTGTCGGCCGACAAGCTCACCTGGACGTTCAAGTTCCAGCGCGGCGTCAAGTACGCCGACGGCAGCGAGGTCAAGGTCGAGGACATCGCATACGCCATCAAGCGGTCCTTCGCGCACGACGTCTTCCCCAACGGGCCGACGTACCAGATGACCTACTTCAAGGACGGCGACCCGGCCAAACCCGGCGCGTACAAGGGCCCGTACGTCGGCGGTGACACGTACGCCGGCGTCGAGACCCCCGACCCGGGCACGCTCGTCATCCACCTCGCCCAGCCGTTCCCCGACCTGCCGTTCTACATGAGCTACCCGCTGTTCACGCCGATCCCGAAGGCGAAGGACACCCGGCAGGACTACAAGAACAAGCCGATGGCGACCGGACCGTACGAGTTCGACAGCTACACGCCCGGCGCCGAGCTCAAGCTCAAGCGCAACCCGCACTGGGACGCCAACACCGACGCGGCCCGCCACCAGTACGTCGACGGCTGGCACTTCAAGTTCGGCGAGCAGGACGTCAAGACCCAGCAGCAGGTGCTCAACAGCAACGGCGCCGACGCCAACGCGCTGAACTACCAGAACATCGACGCTTCGCTGGTGCCCCAGCTCACCGGCGACAAGGCCAACCGGTTGCTGCGCGGCGCCAGCCCGTGCCACTGGATGACCCAGCTTGACTCGCGCAAGATCCCGCTGGAGGTCCGCAAGGCGATCGCCATCGCCTACCCGTACGACCAGCTATGGAAGGCCAACGGGTACAACGACTACGGCCAGCAGGCGTCCAGCACCATCATGCCGCCGAGCGTCCCCGGCTACCGCGCCTACGAGCCGCTGCCGGGCCTGTCCGGCAAGGGCACCGGTGACCCGGCCGCCGCGAAGAAGATGCTCACCGACGCGGGCAAGCTCAACTTCGAGGTTAGCTGGTACTTCGACAACACCAAGCCGCTGACCCAGCAGTCCGCTCAGATCCTCTCCGGCGCGCTGACCGCGGCCGGGTTCACCGCCAAGCCGATCGGCGTCACCACCGCCGAACTGCGCAGCAAGCTCGGCGACTACAACGCGCCGACCAACCTGGGCACCGCGCCGGCCGGCTGGTGCTCCGACTGGCCCTCCGGCAGCAGTTGGTTCCCGGTGCTGTTCCAGTCGCACAGCATCGCCGACGGCCAGAGCCTCGGCATGCTCAGCGACAAGGATCTCGACGCCCGGATCAACGCGATCGCCGCGCTCCCGCCGGAGGAGGCGGTCGGCAAGTGGGCCGACATCGACCGCGAGATCATGGGCCTCTACGTCGTGCTGCCGCGGTACTACTTCAAGGTCGGCGTCGTGGTCGGCGCCAACATCGGCGGCGCGCTCGTCGACTCCACGATGGGCATGCCGAACTACAAGAGCATGTTCCTCAAGGCCTGACCCGCCACCCGATCCCCGGGCCCGGCCAGACGTGCGACCCGTCAGGCCGGGCCCGGCAGCCACCCAGGCAGGAAACCCGTGCTGCTGTACACCCTCAAACGAATCGCCAGCGCTGTCAGCGTCATCTTAGCCACCCTCGTGGTGAGCTTCGCCCTCTTCTTCGTCGCGCCCACCGACCCCGCCGGGGCGATCTGCGGCAACCGGTGCACCCCGCAACGCGTTGCCGAGATCACCCGCAGCCTC
This sequence comes from Dactylosporangium roseum, assembly GCF_025264685.1. GTDB lineage: Bacteria > Actinomycetota > Actinomycetes > Mycobacteriales > Micromonosporaceae > Dactylosporangium > Dactylosporangium roseum. The sequence continues at coordinate 5,204,166 of NZ_CP073721.1, read as the reverse complement.
AGCCTCGACCGCCCGGTCGCGGTGCAGTTCAGCGACTACGTCACGGGTCTGGTCGCCGGGCGGGACATCACCGTCGGCGGGACCGTGGTGCGCTGCTCGGCGCCGTGCCTGGGCTACTCGTACACCCTCGGTCAGCCGGTCACGACCCTCCTCGCCCAGGCCGTGCCGGTGACCCTGTCGATCGTCGTCGGCGCGGCCGTCGTGTACCTGGTGGTCGGGGTGCTGGCCGGGACGTTCGCCGCGCGCCGGCGCGGCACGCTCGTCGACCGGAGCACCGTCGCGGTCACCCTCACGGTGAGTTCGGTGCCGTACTTCGTCGTCGCGCTGATCGTCGCGCTGTACGCCACCGCGCTGCCGCGCTCGGCCTACCACTCGCCGCTCGACGACCCGCTCGCCTGGGCCAGCGGTCTCAGCGCCGCGTGGCTCACGCTCGGCCTCGCCAACGCCGCGGCGTACACCCGCTACTCCCGCGCCGCGATGGTCGACATCCTCAACGAGGACTTCCTGCGCACCGCCCGGGCCAAGGGTGCCTCGCCGCGCCGGGTCGTCTACCGGCACGGCCTGCGCGCCGCGCTCACCCCGGTCACCACCATTTTCGGCCTGGACCTTGCGCTGCAGCTCACCGGCGCCATCTTCACCGAGAGCATTTTCGGCCTGCCCGGGCTCGGCGTGCTCACGCTGCGCGCCTTCAACCAGTTCGACCTGCCGGTGCTCATGGGCGGGGTCCTGGTGGGCGCTGTCGTGCTGGTCGTCATGAACCTGCTGGTGGACCTGCTGTACACGGTCCTCGACCCGCGGGTGCGGCTGGCATGAGCGGTCCGGAGCGGAGCGGAGGGGCCGCTCATCATGAGCGCAGGGTGGAGCTCAGGCCCCTGGAGCGGAGCGGAGGGGGCATGAGCGGTCCGGAGCGGAGCGGAGGGGCCGCTCATCATGAGCGCAGGGTGGAGCTCAGGCCCCTGGAGCGGAGCGGAGGGGGCATGAGCGGTCCGGAGCGGAGCGGAGGGGGCCCGGTGAGCGGTCCGTTTGTTCAGGTGCGGGATCTCACCGTGCAGTTCCCGGTCGCCGGTGGGGTGGTCCGCGCGGTCCAGGGCCTCAGCTACACCGTGGAGCTGGGTCGCACGCTCGCCATCGTCGGCGAGTCCGGATCCGGCAAGAGCGCCTCCAGCCTGGCGCTGCTCGGCCTGCACGACCGGCGGCGCAGCAGCATCACCGGCTCGGTCACCATCGACGGCCAGGAGTTCATCGGCATGCCGGAGGCGGAGCTGCGCCATCACCGCGGCAACACGGCCGCGATGATCTTCCAGGATCCGCGGGCCAGCCTTCACCCGTACCTCACCGTCGGCTACCAGATCGCCGAGGCGTACCGGCTGCACCATCGCACTACCCGGCGCGCCGCCCGCGCGCACGCCGTCGACATGCTCGGCCGGGTCGGCATCCCGCACCCGGCCCGCCGCGCGGACGACTATCCCCACGAGTTCTCGGGCGGCATGTGCCAACGCGTCATGATCGCCATGGCGCTGGTCAACGACCCGAAACTGCTCATCGCCGACGAACCGACCACCGCGTTGGACGTGACCGTCCAGGCACAGATTCTCGGGCTCATCGCCGCCCTGCGCGAGGAGTTCGGCTCGGCCGTCATCCTCATCACGCACGACCTCGGCGTCGTCACCGATGTGAGTGACGACGTACTCGTCATGTACGCGGGTCGCGGTGTCGAGCACGGCCCGGTGCGCAGCGTCCTGGGCAGCCCGACCCATCCGTACACCTGGGGCCTGCTGGAAAGCCTGCCGTCGCTGTCCGGCCCGGCGGGTGGCCGGCTGCATCCCATCCCGGGCATGCCGCCGAACCTGCTCGAGCCGTTGCCCGGCTGCCCGTTCCATGCGCGGTGCGAGTTCCGCGACCGGGTCGCCGGCGGCCGGTGCCACACGCATCTGCCCGACCTCGCCGCACGCACCGGCGACGACGCGCACCGTTCCCGCTGCCACCTCGACGATCCCGACGCAATCTTCGCCGTCGAGATCGCATCCCGTCTGCTCTGAACGCCCGGAAAGGTCGACGCTGTGCCCGACGTACCCCTGCTGGAGGTCCGCGACCTCGTCAAACACTTCACCGCGCGGCCCGGCCGCGGCCGGGTCACGGTCGCGGCGGTGGACGGGGTCGCGTTCGCCCTGCGCCACGGAGAGACCCTCGGCCTGGTCGGCGAGTCGGGCAGCGGCAAGTCGACCATCGGCAGGCTCGTCACGCGGCTGCTGCGGCCGGACCGAGGGGAGATCCTGCTCGCCGGGCGCGACGTCGCGACGCTGTCCGTGCGGGCCATGCGCCCGTACCGGCGTGACGTGCAGCTCGTCTTCCAGGATCCGTACTCCTCGCTCAATCCGCGGCACACCGTCGGCGACATCCTCGGCATGGCGTTACGCGTACACGACACCGTGCCCAAGGCGCAGGTCGCGTCCCGCATCCGGGAGCTGCTCGGCCAGGTCGGCCTCGAACCCGCCCACGCCGGCCGCTACCCGCACGAGTTCTCCGGCGGGCAACGGCAGCGCATCGGTATCGCCCGCGCGCTCGCGGTCCAGCCGCGGCTCATCGTCGCCGACGAACCGGTGTCGGCGCTCGACGTGTCGATCCAGGCGCAGGTGATGAACCTGCTGGAGGACCTGCGCGCCGATCTCGGCCTGGCGTTCCTGTTCATCTCCCACGACCTCGCCGTGGTGCGGCACTTCTGCGACCGCGTCGCAGTGCTGTACCGGGGGAGGATCGTGGAGATCGGCGGCCGCGACCAGATCTACGCCGATCCCCGGCACCCGTACACGCAGACCCTCCTGGCCGCGGTTCCCGACATCGCGTGGCTGCGCGGCGGAGGAGCGCGCCGCAGCCGTGCCGCCGCGTCCGCCGCACCGGCCGCGGAGCTGGGCACGCAGCATTCCGGATGCCGGTTCCGGGCGCGTTGCCCGGTGGCCGCACCGGCCTGCGCCGAGTCCGAGCCGGCGCTCACGGTACGGGCCGACGGGCACTTGGCGGCCTGTCACGTGCGGTGACGCTCGCCGTCGCGGTCCGCCGCGTGCAGCGACACACCCTTGCCGCGCACCGTGTGCAGGTAGCGCACCCGTGCCGACGGTTCACCGAGCTTGGTCCGCAGGCGGTGCACCAGCACGTCGATCCCGTTGGTCGACGTCGTACCGCCGCGGCCGAGCCGGGTCCGCAACACCGCGCGGGACACCACGCGGCCCGGATGCTCGGCCAGGCAGGCCAGCAGATCGAACTCGGTGCGGGTGACGGCCACCGGCACACCGTCCAGCGACACCCGGCGCTCGGCCACGTCGACACGCAGCGCGCCGACCACACAGGGCGCCGGTGGCGGCGCGGCTGGTACCCGCCGCAGCAACGCACCGATCTTCGCGTCCAGCACCGCCGGCTGACCCGGCTTGGGCACGAAGCCGTCCGCGCCGCCGCGCAGCGCCTGCACCACCTTCTCCTCGATATCCTCCGCCGTGTGCAGCATCACCGGCCGGCGGGACCCGACGCACACCAGTCGCAGGAGCAGCAACCCGTCCATCGTCGGCAGGAACGGGTCGATGAGGACCACGTCCGGTCGTTGGTGGGTGTGGCAGGTGAGGTCGGCCAGCACCCGGCCGGCCGCGTGCAGTGACACGTCCGACACCACGTGCCCGTACTGTGTCAGGCCGCCCGCCAGCGTCCGGCGGTATGCGCAGTCCTCGTCGATGAGCAGGATGTTCGCCACGTCAACCACCCGAGGTCGAGGTCCGTAGATCCGCAGAATCTCACGTCCGCGCGCTCGAATCTCATAGCCGGCGCCATAGCGTCCACTGATCGCCGCGGCCCGGAACCACTCACGTAAAGGTTGCCGAAAGCTGCGGTACGGCTGAACCTGACCCTCCCATGTGGATCGGTTGTCGCCGATCTTCAGTGGTGGTTAGCGTCCATCGCCGAGCAATACATCGAAGGATGTAATCATCTCAGAGCTGGTTCGTCCTTCGGCTCGCCGAAACCCCCAAGGAGATCGCGTGACCACAAGTCAGATCCGCCGAAGAATGGCCCGGTTGTCCGGCGCGGCGCTGCTGCTCGCTCTCGCGAGCGGGCTGGCGGCGGTGCCGGCCGCCGCCGGTCCGGCCGTACCCTCCGGCGGGGCGGCCGCCGCGCCCCACAGCACGCAGGCCCCGCCCACCGCGGCCGACCCGGCCACCAGCGACGAACACGTCTCGAAGCAGGCGCAGCCGGCCAACCGCCGCGCGCCGCAACCGTCGTCGAAGACCGCCACCCGGACCGACTACGACCTGAAGGACAACAACGCGCGTCGGGCCCGCCCGTCCGACCGCACGTCCCTCGCGGCGGCGGCTACCTGTAGCGCCGCGGATTTCACCAGCCGTAGCGGATCGGCGCTGGTGAGTCAGATCAAGGCGTCCTCGATCGACTGCATCAACAGCCTGTTCAGCCTCTCCGGCAGCGACGCCTACTACGCCTTCCGCGAGGCGCAGATGGCCTCCGTCGCCTATGCGGTGCGTGACGGTTCGTCGAGCTACCCCGGCAACTCCAGCACGGGCATGCCGCAACTGGTGCTGTACCTACGTGCCGGCTACTACGTGCAGTGGTACGACACCTCGGTGGGTACCTACGGGGCGTCGCTGCAGACGGCCATCCGGTCGGGCCTGGACGCGTTCTTCGCCAGCTCGCACGCCTGGGACGTCACCGACGCCAACGGTGAGACTCTCTCCGAGGCGGTCACGCTGATCGACAGCGCCCAGGAGAACGCCCGCTACCTGTACGTCGTCAACCGCCTGCTGACGAACTACAACACGTCCTACAACACGTCGTGGTACATGCTCAACGCGGTCAACAACGTCTACACCGTGCTGTTCCGGGGCCACCAGGTCCCCGCGTTCGTCACCGCGGTGCAGTCCGACCGGACCGTGCTGGACAACCTGTACAACTTCGCCCAGAGCCACCTCGACCTGCTGGGTACCGACAACGCCTTCCTGACCTCGAACGCGGGCCGGGAGCTGGGCCGGTTCCTCCAGGAGGCCCCGCTGCAGTCCACCGTCCGGCCGCTGGCCCTCGGACTGCTGAACATGAGCAACATCTCCGGCCGGACCGCGGCCCTGTGGGTCGGCGTGGCCGAGATGACGCAGTACTACGACGCGGCGAACTGCAGCTACTACAACACCTGCAACCTCTCCGCCCGGCTCATGAGCACGGTGCTGCCGATCAACTACACCTGCAGCTCGTCGATCAAGATTATCGCGCAGAGCATGACCTCCTCGGAGCTCAGCTCGTCCTGCAGCAGCCTGCTGTCGCAGGACGCGTACTTCCACAGCGTGGTGTCCGACCCCGGCCCGGTCTCCGGTGACGTGAACACGGACATCGAGGTCGTGGTGTTCGACTCCAGCACCGACTACCAGACCTACGCCGGTGCGATCTACGGCATCGACACCAACAACGGCGGTATGTACCTGGAGGGCAACCCGTCGGACCCGAACAACCAGGCGCGGTTCATCGCCTACGAGGCCGAGTGGGTGCGCCCGACCTTCCAGATCTGGAACCTCAACCACGAGTACACGCACTACCTCGACGGCCGTTACAACATGTACGGCGACTTCAACGCGAACATCACCACGCCGACCATCTGGTGGATCGAGGGCTTCGCCGAGTACATCTCGTACTCGTACCGCAACGTGGTCTACACCAGTGCGCAGACGCAGGCCGGCTACCACACGTACACGTTGCGGACATTGTTCGACACCACGTACAGCCACGACCAGACCCGGATCTACAACTGGGGCTACCTGGCCGTGCGGTACATGCTCCAGTCGCACCGCTCCGACATGATGACCGTGCTGGGCTACTACCGGACCGGGGCGTTCACCACCGCCCGGACCTACCTGACCAACACCATCGGCAGCCGGTACGACTCGGACTTCTACGCCTGGCTGACCCGCTGCTCGACCGGTGACTGCGGCGGCAGCACCACCCCGCCGACCAACCAGCCGCCGACCGCGTCGTTCAACGTCTCGGCGACCGGGCTCACCGCCAGCTTCACCGACCTGTCCACCGACAGCGACGGCAGCATCGCGTCCCGCCAGTGGAGCTTCGGCGACGGCACCACCTCCACCGCCACCAACCCGAGCAAGACCTACAGCACGGCCGGCACCTACACGGTCACCCTGAAGGTCACCGACAACCAGGGCGCCACCGCCACGACCAGCCAGTCGATCTCGGTCTCCACCGGCGGCGGCACCACGCTGCCGGAGTGCACCGGCTCCGACGCCCGCACGCTGGACCGCAACTGCCAGCGCTCCAACCGCTCCGCCACGGCTGGCAACTACGACTACCTCTACATCTACCTGCCGTCCGGGGTGACCAGCCTGACCATCGCCGCCAGCGGTGGCACCGGCAACTGCGACCTGTACTACAACTCGTCGAGCTGGGCGACGACCAGCAGCTTCACCCGGTCGTCCACCGGCACCACCAACGCCGAGACCCTGACCATCACCAACCCGCCCGCCGGCTACAACTACATCAGCCTGTACGGCAAGACCGCCTGCTCGGGCGTCACCGTCAGCACCCGCTACTAACCGCACCCGCTCCGCGACGCTCCCCGTGCCGCACCATGGCACGGGGAGCGTTGTTGTGTTCGGCCTCGACCCTTCGCCCTCAGGCGAGGTACAGCGCGCACAGGTCCGGCTGGCCGAACTGCGGATGGATGAATCCGTTGCGCACGTTCGCGCCGGCCATCCGCAACGCCTTGATGTAGAACACCGGGATGCTGACCGCCTTGGCCTGGATCGCCTCGTCCAGCGCACCCCACAACCGGTACTGCCGCTCCAGGTTCGACTCGGCCAGCGCGTCGTCGATCATGGCGTTGATCTGCGGGTCGTTGAAGTTGGCGTAGTTGGTGTTGCCCGCGGATCCGTCCTTCGGCACGTGCCGGCCGTCGAACTGCGGCGGGATCACCGCCGAGCCGTTCGGCCAGTCCGGCACCCAGCCGGCCCACATCATGTCGTTACCGTTGGCCGGGTTGCCGATGCCGGTGGAGTAGTACGACTGCGAGGGGTACGGTCTGCGGACGACCTCGATCCCGACGCGCTGGTACGACTCCACCACGGTGCTGATCGCCCGAGCGACGTCGCTCGAGTTCGGGTATGCCAGCCGGATGCGGGTCGGGCACGGCCGGTCCGCCGCGGCCTGCTGCAGCATCCGCATCGCGCGCTCCGGGTCGCCGTCCGGGTTCGCGAGTGAGCCGTAGAGGTCGAACTCGCGGTGCGACTTCAACTGCGGCGCCAGCATGGTCGCGGCGAACTCCCCGACGACGAAGCCACCGAGCGCGGAACGCAGTCGTCGCTTGTTCAGCGCGTAGGTGAGCGCCTGCCGGCAGGTGAGGTCTGGAATCGTACGCGTGTTCAGCGCGAAGTAGCGCACCCCGCCGGTGCTGCCGACGACCGCCCGGCGGGCCAGCACCGGATCGTTGATGATCTGCTGGACGAAGTTCGGCGCCGCGTCCCGGTCGATCGCGATCGTGTCCGCCCACGTGCCGGCGCTGTCGATGAGGTTCGCGGTCACCACGGTGGTGTCGTTGCGCCAGGTGATCACGATCCGGTCGGGGTGTGCGCCCCGAACTGTGTCGGTGCGCCGCTGCCAGAACGGATTGCGGGTCAGCACCAACTCCTGCGCCGTCGACGACTCGACCTTGTACGGCCCGTTGGCGAAGGGGCGGCGGTCGTAGGCCTCTTTCGTGTCCTTCGCCGCGGGCACCGGCGCGAACACCGACAGCGCCACGGCGTAGCCGAAGTCGCCGACCGGCTGCTTGAGACGGAAGCGGATGCTCTGCGGCGTCAAGCATTCGATCGAGCGCAAGCCGGCGTCGTCGGCGCTCGCCGCGAACGGGCCGGTGTACGGCTGCCGGTTCGGTTGCAGGTACTGGCTGGGATACTGCGCCCCGTCGGCGAACTGCGGCGCGAAGCTGCGCTGGATGCCGTACTTCACGTCGGCGCACGTCACCGGGCTGCCGTCCTCCCACCGCACGCCGTCCTTGAGCGTGAAGTCCCACACCTGGTTGCGCTCGCTCGGGCGGCCCGCGTCCGTCGCGAGATCCCCGACGACCTCGCTCGCCCCGGCGCCCGGCACCGACCGGAACGTGGTCAACGTCCGGGTCAGCAACCGGCTGACGTTGGCCTCGGTGACCGCGTACACGCGCTGCGGGTCGAGGTGCGCCAGCGCGCCACCGATCACCACGTGCAGGGTGCCGCCGTCGCGCGGGACCGGCTGCCGGTCGTCGCCGTGCTTGTCCTGACAGGCACTCAGAACGAGCGCGGCGACGAGCATGACACCGACCCCGGACCGGGCCGCGTGCCGGATCGGCGGCGGGACGGTTCGCGGTCGGGTGGTCGTCGGTAAGGCCGGCGGGACGGTTGCCGACGGCGTCGGGCGCAGCACCTGCATGGCGACCCCCGGTCTCGGCGGGGCCGGCGCGGCCCCGTGCGGGTTCTGATCTCTACGCAGCGTGCGATGTTATCTGTAACACATTACATTGTCCAAGCGGGGTCGTTCGCCGCACCTTGGAGGTGCCGAGAAGGTCGGCGCGCAGCCATAGCGAATTCCTATGTCGCGGCTGATGAGCCCAGCCGTGTCGTCGGTGCGATCCTGGACCTCGCACGCCGGTCCGGGGGGGGTAGAGCTGCTTCCGGGTCACCGGGAGCAGCTTTCCGTCCAGCGCGACCTCGACCTCGTGGAAGGAACCCGTGACTCAGCCGCCTCTGCGTACCGGCAGCCATGACCTCCCTGTCAGTCATACCCTGGCCGAGTTCATGCGAACCGGCTGGGCGGACACCGAACAGGCCGACCTGCCCGCGGACCCCGTCGCGCCGTACACGCGCGCACGCCGGGAGCGGCTCCACACGCTGTTCGCCGGCCACCGCCTGGTGGTGCCGGCCGGCGGCGACGTGCGCCGCAGCAACGACACCGACTTCCGGTTCCGCCCGCACTCCGGCTACACATGGCTCACCGCGGACCAGTCCTCCGACGGCGTCCTGGTCATCGCGCCGGACGGCTCCGCCACACTGTTCCTGCGCCCCCGCAGCGACCGCAAGGACGACGAGTTCTACCGCGACCGCCGGTACGGCGAACTGTGGAACGGCCGGCGTCTCACCCTGCTGGAAAGCGCGCGGCGCTACGGCATTCCCACCCGGCACATCGCCGAGCTGGAGCATGAGCTGCGGCTGGCCGCGCCGACGCTCGTCCTGCGGGACGTGGACCCGCGGGTCGACCGGCTGGTACCGGCGAACGACAGCGGCGCAGACGCCGAGTTCGCCGCGGCGCTGGACGAGCTGCGGCTGGTCAAGGACGACTGGGAGATCGCGCAGTTGGAGCACGCGGTCGCCGCCACCACCCGCGGGTTCGAGGACGTCGTTCGCGCGTTGCCGCAGGCACGTGGCACGTCGGAGCGATACCTGGAAGGCGTCTTCTGGCTGCGGGCCCGCGTGGAGGGCAACGACGTCGGGTACCACTCGATCGTCGCGGCCGGCGCCCACGCCGCCACCCTGCACTGGACCAGCAACGACGGCCCGGTCCGCGACGGCGACCTGCTGCTGCTCGACGCGGGGGTCGAGACCCGCACGCTGTACACCGCCGACATCACGCGGGTCCTGCCGATCTCCGGCCGGTTCACCCCGCTGCAACGGGACCTGTACGAGCTGTGCCGGCAGGCCAACGACGTGGCACTGGCCTGCCTGCGCCCCGGCGCCCCGTTCCGGGCCTTCCACCGGGCGGCCATGGCGGTGCTCGCACAGGGGTTGGAAGACCTCGGTGTCCTGCCGTGCACGGCCGCCGAGGCGCTCGAGGAGGAGTCCGGCGTCCACCGCCGGTGGACCCTGTGCGGGTCGGGACACATGCTCGGCCTGGACGTGCATGACTGCGCCGCGGCGCCGGCCGACCGGTACCTTGACGGTGTGCTCGAACCCGGGCACGTCCTGACCGTCGAGCCGGGCCTGTACTTCCAGCCCGACGACGAGCTCATCCCGGCCGAACTGCGCGGCATGGGATTCCGCATCGAGGAGGACATCCTGATCACCGAGGACGGCTACCGGATCCTGTCGGCCGATCTGCCGCGCACCGCCGCGGACGTCGAGAACTGGATGCATCGCGTCGCCTCTTGACGCGGAGGTGGGTTCGTCGCCCCCTGCCGCTCCACCCATCACCGTCGAACCGGCGCCGGGAGGCCGTCCGAAATGCGTTCCAGGCACATCTTCCACGCGGTGGACTCGCACACCGAAGGCATGCCGACCCGGGTGATCACCGGGGGCGTCGGCGTCATTCCGGGCGACAGCATGGCCGAGCGGCGCCGGTACGTCATCGAACACCTCGACCATCTTCGGACGCTGCTGATGTACGAGCCGCGCGGACACGCCGCGATGAGTGGTGCGATCCTGCAACCGCCGATCCGCCCGGACGCGGACTGGGGCGTGGTGTACATCGAGGTGTCCGGATGTCTGCCGATGTGCGGGCACGGCACGATCGGCGTGGCGACCGTCCTGGTCGAGACCGGCATGGTCCCGGTCGTGGAGCCGATCACCACGATCAGGCTGGACACCCCCGCCGGGCTCGTCGTCGTCGACGTGCGCGTTCAGGACGGCGCCGCGACCGACGTCACGCTCACCAACGTGCCGTCGTACCTGGACGCGGCCGACCTCACCGTCGCCGTCAGCGGTTTCGGCGACGTCCGCTACGACATGGCCTACGGCGGCAACTTCTACGCCATCCTGCCGCTGGAGCGGCTGGGGCTGCCGTTCGAGCGCGGTGCCGCGGGGAGGATTCTCGACGCCGGACTGGCCGTCATGGCGGCGATCAACGAACAGCGCAGGCCGGTGCACCCCGAGGATCCGAGCATCGCCGGCTGCCGGCACGTCTATCTCGCCGCACCGGGCTCGGACGCCACCCGGTCGCGGCACGCGATGGTGATCCATCCCGGCTGGTTCGACCGGTCGCCGTGCGGCACCGGTACCAGCGCGCGGATGGCCCAGCTCCACAGCCGTGGCGAACTGCCGTTGCACACCGACTTCCGCAACGAGTCGTTCATCGGCAGCCGGTTCACCGGGCGGCTCACCGCGACGACGGACGTGGCCGGCAGGCCCGCCGTCATCCCGGCGATCACCGGCCGTGCCTGGATCACCGCGACGGCGCAGTACCTGCTCGATCCCACCGACCCCTTCCCGAAGGGCTTCCTGCTGTGAATTCCGTGCGGAGCCGGTCACCGCAGCAACCGGACGACATCGTCATCACTGTCCCTGCCGCCGGCATGAGCGGCGTCGTGGCCACCGTCGAGCGAGTCCGGCTGGTGCAACGCGAGTGGGGTAAGCGCCCGGCCGCCGAACGCGGCGCCGCGCTCACCGCGGCGGCGCAGCGGGTGCACGCCGCCCGTGACGAGCTCATCGCGCTCGCCGTCCGGGAGGTCGGCAAGCCGGTCACCGAGGCGACCGCCGAACTGGACCGCACCGTGGCGATCCTGCGGTACTACGCACAGCAGGTCTTCGACCCGGCGGGTGCGGTGTTCGAGCCGACCGGGACGGGGCTGCTGTACACCCGGCGCCGCCCGCGCGGCGTCGCGGGACTCATCACGCCGTGGAACTTCCCGTTCGCCATCCCGGTGTGGAAGGCCGCGCCCGCGCTCGCCGCGGGCAACGGTGTCGTGCTCAAGCCCGCGCCGCAGGCGACCGCGTGCGCCATCCGGCTGTTCGACCTGCTGGCCGGCGCGCTGCCGGAGGGGCTCGTCGCGGTCGTTCCCGGCTACGCGACGGAAGGCCAGGTGCTGACCTCCACCACCGACGTCGTGTCGTTCACCGGTTCGGTGCACGCCGGAACGGTGGTGGCGGCGCGGGCGGTCACCACCGGCATCCCGGTGCAGGCGGAGATGGGCGGACACAACCCGGCGATCGTCCTGCCGGACGCCGACCTCGACCGCGCCGCCCGGCACATCGTCGCCGCCGCCTACGGCTTCGCCGGACAGAAATGCACAGCCACGCGCCGGATCATCAGCGTCGGCGCGGCCACCGAGCCGCTGCGTGAGGCGCTGCTCATGGCGATCGACGAACTGCCCTGCGGTGACCCGGCCGATCCGAAGACCGCGTGCGGCCCGGTGATCGACGAGGCCGCCCGCGTCCGGCTGCTCGCCGCGGCGCAGGAGGTCCGAGAGGCGGGGGGGTTCGTGCTGGCCGGCGGCACCGCGTCGGACAACCTCGTCGCGCCGGTGCTCGCCGGCGGGCTCTCCGAAGGCCACGCGCTGGCCCGGCACGAGACGTTCGGACCGTTCTGCCTGCTACAGTCGGCCGCCGACCTGCCGACCGCGGTCGCGATGGCCAACTCCGGCACGTACGGGCTGGTGAGCGCGGTCTACACCGCAGACCTGGGAAACGCGCTGCACCTTGTCGATGAGCTGCACACCGGGCTGGTGAAGGTGAACGCGCCGAGCACCGGCGTGGACTTCCACCTGCCGTTCGGTGGTGCCAAGGCGTCCAGCTACGGCCCGCCGGAACAAGGCAAGACAGCGATGGACTTCTACACCGCCGTGCGGACCGTGACCGTCCAGGCGAACTGATGCCGGACGGCGCGCCTTGACGCGCGGCGATCCGAGCTCTACGGTCTGCACCACAACCGCATATCGGCTGTCGACCCGCAGCGGGAGAGCCCTCGATCGTTCGAGGCGCCGAAGGAGCAATCCTCCCCGGGAATCTCTCAGGCACAGGTACCGCTGCGGCGAGGCGACTCTGGAAAGTCAGGACACTGTCCTGCGCCAACGGTGCAAACCGCTGAAGCACGGCGGTGAAGCTCTCAGGCTCCGATGACAGAGCGGGGAGGTCACCCATCGGTGCCGCAGCCGCGGCATCAACACCAGGGAGCCTCTCGTGGCCGAGCACCGCAGTCCGCCCCCCGACGCGCACCGCGTCCCGGGCGCCACCTTCACCTTCGCCGGCTGGACGACGCCGCTGCGGCACAGCAGCGAGCCGCTCGAACACCATGCCGTGTGGGGTGCTGTAGCCATGGCGTACGCCGAGCCGGCGTGCGGCCTGCGCGGCAACCATGTCGACGTGGAAGTTGCCACCATGCCCTTCGTCCGGAGATGAGTGCCATGCCTTCGATTCCCCGTGACCTGCGGTACACCACCGACCATGAGTGGCTCACGATCGGCGACGACGTGTCCGTCGCCGGCGTGACCGCCATCGCCGCCGAGGCGCTCGGTGACGTCGTGTACCTGGATCTGCCCGAGGTCGGCACCACGCTGCGCGCCGGTGAGCCGTGCGGTGAGATCGAGTCCACAAAGGCCGTCAGCGAGCTGTACGCCCCCGCCGACGGTGTCGTCGTCGAGGTCAACGCCGAGGTGGTCGCCGAACCTGGCCTGCTCAACGCGGAGCCGTACGGCCGGGGCTGGCTGCTGCGGCTGCGGATCACCGGCGCACCCGACCTGCTCGACGCGCACGCCTACGCCGCCCTGGTCGGGGCCGAGGTCGAGGAGCTGCGGTGACCGGGCTACTCGACCAGGAGCTCGCCGCAGTCGATCCCGAGGTCGCCGCGGCGCTCGACCGGGAGCTATGCCGGCAGCAGGACACCCTGGAGATGATCGCGTCGGAGAACTTCGCGCCGGTCGCGGTGCTCCAGGCGCAAGGCAGCGTGCTGACCAACAAGTACGCCGAGGGATACCCGGGCCGGCGCTACTACGGCGGGTGCGAGCACGTCGACGTGGTGGAGCGCCTCGCGATCGATCGGGCGCGGGAGCTGTTCGGCGCCGAGTACGCCAACGTGCAACCGCACTCGGGCGCGCAGGCCAACGCGGCGGCCATGGCGGCGTTGCTCGAGCCCGGCGACACGATCCTCGGTCTCGACCTCGCGCACGGCGGCCACCTCAGCCACGGCATGCGGCGCAACTTCTCCGGCCTGCTGTACCGGGCGGTGCCGTACCACGTGCGCGAGCACGACGGCCTCGTCGACGTGGACGAGGTCCGCGACCTCGCCCGCGCGCACCGCCCCAAGATGATCATCGCCGGGTGGTCGGCGTACCCGAGGCAGCTCGACTTCGCCGAGTTCCGCCGGATCGCCGACTCGGTCGGGGCGCTGCTCATGGTCGACATGGCGCACTTCGCCGGGCTCGTCGCCGCCGGGCTGCACCCCGATCCGGTGCCGCACGCCGACGTGGTCACCACGACCACGCACAAGACGCTCGGCGGCCCGCGCGGCGGGGTGATCCTGTCCACCGCCGAGCACGCGAAGAAGCTCGCCTCCGCCGTCTTCCCCGGCCAGCAGGGCGGGCCCCTGGAGCACGTCATCGCCGCCAAGGCGGTGGCGTTCCGGGTCGCCATGTCGGAGGAGTTCCGCGCGCGGCAGGCGCGCACCCTGCAAGGCGCGCGCATCCTCGCGGATCGGCTGTGCGCCGCCGACGCCGCCGCGGCGGGCGTGCGTGTCCTGACCGGCGGCACCGACGTCCACCTGGTGCTCGTCGACCTTCGGGCATCCGAGCTCGACGGCCGGCAGGCCGAGGACCGGCTGCACGCCATCGGCATCACCGTCAACCGCAACGCGGTGCCGTTCGACCCCAGGCCCCCGATGGTCACCTCCGGCCTGCGCATCGGTACCGCGGCGCTGGCCACCCGCGGCTTCGAGGCGGACGACTTCAGCGAGGTCGCCGACATCATCGCGCAGGCGCTGCGGCCGACGCTCGACGCCGCGGCCATGGCCCTCCTGCGCGCCCGCGTCGGCGGGCTGGTGTCCCGGCGGCCGCTGTATCCCCGGCTCGGCGCGGTGTCGCACGAGGGTGTGCCGGCATGACGATCAGCGTCTTCGACCTCTTCACGGTCGGCATCGGCCCGTCGAGTTCACACACGGTCGGCCCGATGAAGGCCGCCCGGCTCTTCGCCGAGTCGCTGCGGCACAACGGGCTGCTCGACGCGACGGCACGGGTCCGGGCGGAGCTGTACGGCTCCCTCGGCGCGACCGGACGCGGGCACGGCAGTGACAAGGCGGTCCTGCTCGGGCTGGAGGGCGACGACCCCCAGACAGTCGACGTCGACACCACGGACGGCCGGATCGCGGCGATCCGCGCGTCGCGCCGGCTGCGGCTGCTCGGTGTCCGCGACATCACTCTCGACCCGGACACGGACCTCGTCTTCAACCGCCGGGTGACGCTGCCGGTGCACCCCAACGGCATGCGGTTCACCGCCTACGACGAGACCGGCGCCGAACGGTGCGAGCGGACGTACTACTCCGTCGGCGGCGGATTCGTGGTGGACGGCGACGCGCACGGCGTCGACCGGATCAAGCCCGACGAGACGGCGGTGACCTACCCGTTCACCACCGGCGTGGAGCTGCTGGCGTGGTGCCGGCGGACCGGATCGGCCATCAGCCAGGTCATGCTCGCCAACGAACGCTCCTGGCGGGCCGACACCGCCGTCCGGGACGGCTTGCTGCACCTGTGGTCGGTGATGGCGGCGTGCGTCCAGCGCGGCATGCACAGCGAGGGGGTGCTGCCCGGCGGTCTGCGCGTGGTCCGCCGCGCACCCGCACTGCTGCGGAGGCTGGTCGACGACCCGGCCACGATCGATCCGTTGCGCGCGCTGGACTGGGTGAGCCTGTTCGCGTTGGCGGTGAACGAGGAGAACGCCGCCGGCGGCCGGGTGGTCACCGCACCGACCAACGGCGCGGCCGGCATCGTGCCGGCGGTGCTGCACTACTACCGGTGGTTCGTTCCCGGCGCCGACGACGAGGGCACCGTCCGGTTCCTGCTCACCGCCGGCGCGATCGGATTGCTGTACAAGGAGAACGCCTCGATCTCCGGCGCCGAGGTCGGCTGCCAGGGTGAGGTCGGCTCGGCCTGTTCGATGGCCGCCGGGGCACTGTGCGAGGTCCTCGGCGGCACCCCGGAACAGGTGGAGAACGCGGCCGAGATCGGCATGGAGCACAATCTCGGCCTCACCTGCGACCCTGTCGGCGGTCTCGTGCAGGTGCCCTGCATCGAACGTAACGCGATGGCGGCGATCCAGGCGATCAGCGCCGCCCGGATGGCGCTGCAGGGGGACGGCACCCATGTGGTGAGTCTTGACAAGGTCATCAAGACCATGCGCGACACCGGCAGGGACATGAAGGACAAGTACAAGGAGACGGCCAGAGGCGGCCTGGCGGTCAACGTCGTCGAATGCTGACCCCTCATCCCCCTTGTTGCGTTGATCTTGCAGTTGTGGTGCCTGACAAACCGGGCATTCAGGGAGCGTCCCGGCACCACGACTGCAAGATCAACGCAACAAGGGCGGGCGGTGGGGATACGGCCCTAGCTGATGACGGCCTGGGGGGTTGCGGACGTGCCGCGCCGGGAGTGTTTGCGGTTGTACATCCGTTCGTCGGCGCGTTGCATCAGCGCGGAGGTGGTGGCGCCGTCGTGGGGCGCGGTGGCGGTGCCGATGCTCGCTCCCACGGAGGCGCGCCCTCCGGCGACGACGATCGGTTCGGCGACGCGCCGGCAGATGTCGTCGACGACGTCGTCCAACACCGCTCGCGACGCGACGTCGCGCAGGAGCACGACGAACTCGTCGCCACCGAGCCGAGCGATCGTGTTCGGTGCCTGGACCATCTCGCCCAGGCGTCTGGCCGTCTCCTGCAACAGCAGGTCGCCGACGTCGTGCCCCAGGGTGTCGTTGACCGCCTTGAATCCGTCGAGGTCCACGAAGAGAATCGCGACCAGCTCGTCCGCCCGGCGAAGCGTCAGCGCCTCGTCGGCCCGTTCGAGGAACAGGGCCCGGTTGGGCAGTTGTGTCAACGCGTCGTGCATCGCCCGCCACCGCATCGTCGCGATGAGGTCGATGGTGCGCAGTGCCGCCGACGCGGTCGCCGCGAGCGCGGCCAGCGCCCGCCCGTCCTCGGCGCCGAAGTTTTCGTTGGTGGCGCGGCGCTCGGCGACCAGCCGCAGCCGGGTGCCGTCCGGCCGGTGGACGACCGCGTGGATCTCGCCCCTGCCCGCCGGCCGGTCGGTGAACTGGACATGCCGGGACCGCAGCATGCGTGCCGCGTGGTCGAGCGTGCCCTGCAAGATCTCGGACGGGTCGGCGCACTGTTGCAGGTGCAGCACCGCGTCGGAGAGCACCGAGCTGCGGATGTTCGCCAACTGGGAGCGGACCAGCGCGCGGGAGACCACCATGAGCATGCCGATCGGTACCACCAGCAACGCGGCGGCGGCCGGCGCGTCGCGGATGATCGCGATGGTCAGGCACGCCAGCGCGCCTTGCGCGCAGCCGACCAGGAACTCCACGCCGAAGCTCGCGCGGAACAGCGCCAACGGGTTGCGGCCCCGGCTGAAGTATGCGGTCACGGCGACGACGGCGAGCGTGCCCACCTCGCCGAGGATGCCGAGGGTCAGCGCGGTGGCCAGCAACTGGGGGAAGCCGCTCAGCCACGCCTCGATGAACGGCTTGACCGTGATGACACCCGCCCACACCGCCGTCGCGGCGGTGAGGTGGGCCACCCGGACCATGGTGTTCATGGACAGTGTCCAGCACGCGACGATCATCCCGACCGCGACGCACTGCACGGCGACACCAAACGGCACCACGTGCGCCACGACCACGTATACCGTGGTGTCGAGCAGGATCGTCACCTCGCCGCGGAACCCGGACATGACCAAGGGGGACCGGGCGGCCATCGCCAGCACGAGCGCGGTCAACGCGATCGCGGCGGCCTGGAGTTGCAACACCTGCGGCCGATCGATCTCCCGGGCGGACTGCATGCCGGACAGCACCAGGACGGCGACGCCGATGACGGCCGACACGGCGGTGAAGGCGCGAAACGCCGGTCGCTCCTCCGGGAGCCGTTGCGCACTCATCGGATCACCTCATCCGCGTCATGGCCTTCCTGCCGCAACCGCAAGCTCGGGACCTGCACGGCGACTAGTTCATCGGCGGCGCACATCCACACATGAGCGACTCGACCTCGCCCGGCGCTATTTTGGCGCGGTGGCGGTCGAATGTGCAGGCTCGGGACGGTCGGCCCAGATTCCGCGTACGTGCCGCAGATGGCGGCGGGTGTGCTCCACGATCGCACGTTCGTTCCTGGTGCGCAGCAACTCCACCAGTTGCAGATGTTCACTCGCCGAGTCGATCAGCGTGCCCTCGCTGAGCAGGGTGCCCAGACCGTACAGCCGGCTGCGGTTGCGCAGGTCGGCGACCAGGGCGGCGAGTCGCGCGTTGCCGGCGAAGGTGAGCAGCGTGACGTGGAACGCCGTGTCGGCCTCGATGTACGCGACGACGTCCGACCTGCGTGCGGCCTCGACGATGGCCTCCGCCAGCGACAGCAGGTGCAGGAGCTGTTCGTCGGTGAGCCGGCCGGCCAGACCCGCCACGGTCGGCACCTCGAGCAGTTCGCGGATCTGGGTGATCTCGTCCAGCTCCTCGTCGGAGATCGAGTTGACCCGGAAGCCCTTGTTCTTGGCGATGGTCACCAGGTCTTCCTTGGCCAGGTCGAGGATCGCCTCGCGGACCGGGGTCGGGGACACGCCGAACTCGCTCGCCAGCGTCGGTGCGGAGTACAGCACGTCCGGGCGCAACCGTCCGGCGACGATGGCGGCGCGAAGCGCCTGCGCGATGTCCTCCCGCAGGCTGCGCCGGTCTCGCATGGCCGGCAGGCCGAGGCCGGCGTCCCCGCCGGCCGGTGATGGGTCGTCCGGACGCATCCCTCGCCACCTTCCGCCTCGTCGCACCTGGGCCGGATCGCCCCGGAGGGGACGTCTGCCGGCTCGGCGCCCTGGCATTTTCGCGCACGCCGGCGCCGCCGGACAGGGCGGGTGCGGGATTCGGCCGCTGCCGGGTGGCGCGCACGATGTCCGGCCCGGTCCTCCGGCATCGAAGGCTGTTGCCATCGACAGTGCTGTGTGACATATTACTGGCGTGCTGGATGTGGCTCGCGGAACCGACGTCGTGGTGATCGGCGCCGGGATCGTCGGCGCCGCCTGCGCCTACGCCGCGTCGCGCGCGGGTCTGCGGGTGGCGGTGCTCGATCGCGGGCCGGTCATCGGCGGCACGACCGGCGCGGGGGAGGGCAACATCCTCGTCTCGGACAAGGGTCCCGGGCCGGAGCTCGATCTCGCCATGCTGTCCAGCGCACTGTGGCGGCAGTTCGGCGACGAGCACGGCGACACCGTCGAGTACGAGCCGAAGGGCGGCCTGGTCGTCGCCGCCGACGAGGCCGGCCTGGAAGCGCTGTGCCGGTTCGCCGACACGCAGCGGGCCGACGGCGTGCGGGCCGAGGTTGTCGCACCGGACGACCTGGCCGAACTGGAGCCGCACCTCGCCCCGGGACTCGCCGGCGGGGTGTGGTATCCGCAGGATGCCCAGGTGCAGCCGATGCTCGCCGCCGCCGTGCTGCTGCGGCTCGCCCGCGCACACGGCGCCGTCGTCCATCCGGACACGCCGGCGATCGCGCTGCGCCGCGGCCGGGACGGGCGGGTGACCGGTGTGGACACCCCGGGTGGCCCGATCCCGGCGGCGGCCGTGGTCAACGCGGCGGGAGTCCGGGCCGGGCACGTCGCCGAGCTCGCCGGCGTGACCGTGCCGGTGCTGCCGCGGCGGGGCTGCATCCTCGTCACCCAGCCGCTGCCGGCGATCATCCGGCACAAGGTCTACGGCGCCGGCTACACCACCGATGTCATGAGTGACTCCGCCGACCTGCAGACCTCACCCGTCGTCGAGGGCACCCGGGCCGGCACCGTGCTCATCGGCGCCAGCCGAGAGCGGGTCGGGTTCGACCGGGTGCTGCCGGTGCGGGTGCTGGCGCGGCTCGCCGCGCAGGCGATCGACCTGTTTCCCGTGCTCGCCGACGTCTCGGTCATCCGGGCCTACCTCGGCTTCCGGCCGTACCTGCCGGACCACCTGCCGGCGCTGGGTGCCGATCCCCGCGTGCCCGGACTGTTGCACGCGTGCGGCCACGAGGGCGCCGGGATCGGTCTCGCCCTCGCCACGGGGCACCTCATCGGCCAGGTGCTCGCCGGCACCGAGCCGGCACTCGACCTGCACCCGTTCCGGCCCGACCGGTTCGGCGACCCGGCAGACGCCCCGCGCCCCGGCGCGCTCACCGAGGAGGCGACATGAGTCGGCCACCCGTGCCCTGGCGGCTCGTCCGCGCCGATCCTGACCCGCCGTTCCGGATCACCGTCGACGACCGGCCGGTGCCCGCCCTGCCGGGCCAGACGATCGGTGCCGCGCTGTGGGCGGCCGGCGTGCGGAACACCCGGCACACCCGCGGCGCCGGCGACCCGCGCGGGCTGTTCTGCGGCATCGGGATCTGCTTCGACTGCCTGGTCACCGTCAACGATCGGCCGGCGCTGCGCGCGTGCCAGATCGAGGCCCGGCCCGGCGACGTCGTGCGCACCGGGACCGTCCGATGACCACGTACGACGCGGTCATCGTCGGTGCCGGCCCGGCCGGCATGTCCGCCGCCCGCACCGTGGCGGAAGCGGGCCTGCGCGTGGCGCTCGTCGACGCCGCACCGCGACTGGGCGGGCAGTACCACCGTCAGCCGCCGGCCACGTTCCACGTCACCCGGCCGGAGGCGGTGCACCACGGTTGGCGGCAGTTCGCCGCGCTGCGCGATCGCCTGGCCGGGCTCGATGGAGTCACCCACCTGCCCGATCACCACGTGTGGTCGGTCGAACGGACGGACGGCCTGGTCACCGTGCGCGCCGTGACCGACCTGCGCACACCGGTGGGCGTCACGATCCGCGGTCGGGCGCTGCTGGTCGCGACCGGCGGCTACGACCGGCAACTGCCGTTTCCCGGCTGGGACCTGCCCGGGGTGGTGACCGCCGGCGCTGCCCAGGCGCTGCTCAAGGCCAATCTGGTGCTCGCGGGACAGCGGGTGGTGGTGGCCGGGTCGGGCCCGTTCCTGCTGCCGGTGGCCGCCGGTCTCGGCCGCGCCGGCGCCACCGTGGCCGGCGTCTACGAGGCGGCGCGCACCAGCCGGTTCCTGCGACACACGCCGACCCTCGCCCGAAACGCCGGCAAGATCGTCGAGGCCGTGCGGTACCACACGTCGCTGCTGCGCCACCGCATCCCGGTACGCGGCGGATGGGCGGTCGTGGCCGCACACGGCGACGCGCGGCTGGCCGCGGTGACGGTCATGCGGCTGGACCGCGCCGGCCGTCCCGTGCCGGGCACCCGGCGCCGTGTGACATGTGACACCCTGGCGATCGGGTACGGGTTCTCCCCGCAGATCGAGCTGCTGGTGCAGCTCGGTTGCGCCACGCGCCTCGACGTCGACGGCAGCGTGGTCGCCGACGTCGACGCCGAGCAGTGCACCGACGTGCCGTCGGTCTACGCCGCCGGTGAGGTGACCGGCATCGGCGGCGCGGCACTGTCCCACATCGAAGGGACCATCGCCGGACTCGCCATCCGAGCCGCCGCCGGCCGTCCGAGCACGATCCCCGAACGGCTGCTGTCGCGCCGGGCCGCTCTGCGCCGGTTCGCCGCCGCCATGCACGACGTCTACCGGATTCCCGCCGGTTGGACCGACTGGCTCACGCCCACCACGATCGTCTGCCGCTGCGAGGAGGTCCCCGCCGGACGCGTTCGCGCGGCGGTCGAGCAGGACGGCGCCACGCAGCTACGCACCGCGAAACTGCTCACCCGCGCCGGCATGGGCTGGTGCCAGGGGCGGGTCTGCGGTCACGCCGTCTCGGCGCTCGTCAGCCGTCACGGGGGACGGCCGGCGACCCACGCCGATCTCGCCGCGTGGGCCAGCCGGCCCATCGCTCAGCCCGTACCGCTGCGTCTGCTGGCAGACGCGGCAACCGATCCGTCCGTATCGCAACCCTAGGAGAACCGTCATGGCAAGCAAGGCCTGGCATGGTGTGGTCGTGGCGACCGCACTGCCGTTCCGGGAAGATCTGTCCGTCGACCTGGACGGCTACGCCGAGCACGTACGCTGGCTCGCGCGGTCCGGCTGCGACGGTGTCGTCCCCAACGGCTCTCTGGGCGAGTACCAGGTGCTCAACGAACGCGAACGCGCCGAGGTGGTGAGTGCCGCGGTCGCCGCGGCCCCGGACGGGTTCTCCGTCGTGCCGGGTGTCGCCGCGTACGGCGCGCTCGACGCGCGGCGCTGGGCGGAGCAGGCCGCCGAGGCGGGCGCGCACGCGGTGCTGCTGCTACCGCCCAACGCCTACCGGGCCGACGAGCGTGCGGTGCTGGCGCACTACGCCGAGGTGGCCAAGGTGGGGCTGCCGGTCGTGGCCTACAACAACCCGTACGACACCCGGGTCGACCTCACCCCGGAACTGGTGGCGCGGCTGCACGCCGAGGGCTCCATCGTCGCCGTCAAGGAGTTCAGCGGCGACCCGCGCCGCGGCTACCAGCTCGCCGAACTGGCCCCCGACCTGGACGTGCTGATCGGCACCGACGACCTGGTCGTCGAAATGGCCCTGGCCGGTGCGGTCGGCTGGATCGCCGGCTTCCCCAACGCGCTGCCGGCCGCTTGCGTGCGGCTCTACCAGGCTGCCGTCGCCGGCGATCTGCACACCGCACAGCCGCTGTACCGGACGCTGCACCCGCTGCTGCGCTGGGACGCCAGGACCGAGTTCGTCCAGGCGATCAAGCTCGCCATGGACCTCGCCGGACGCCATGGGGGAGCCTGCCGCCCACCCCGGATGGAGCTGCTGCCCGACCAGGACGCGGCGGTCCGGGCCGCCACCGGGCACGCACTGGCCGCGGGACTCCACTGAGCGCTGCCGACGCCGGTCCGTGAGCCGGCCCTTGCCACCGGGTCCCGGCTGCCCATATATTACGGCAACCGCCCAGGAAAGCGCTTTCAGTGCGGTGTGCGGCTGGAACGGCCAGGACGGCGTCGGCCGGAGTCCCTTCTGTCAGGAGCGTGAAGTTGGCGAGCCGAGACCCGCAGCGACCCAACGTCCTCTTCGTTCTCAGCGACGACCAAGGGCCCTGGGCCATGGGTTGCGCCGGCAACGACGAGATCCGCACGCCACGGCTGGACGCCCTGGCGGCCTCCGGGACCCGGCTGGAGAACTTTTTCTGCGCCTCGCCGGTGTGCTCGCCGGCGAGGGCGAGTCTGTTCACCGGCCAGATTCCGTCACGGCACGGGGTGCACGACTACCTCGACGGCGTGCACGTCGGCCCGGACGCGGTGGACTACCTCGCCGGGCAACGGCTGTTCACCGACGAGCTGGCCGACGCCGGGTATCGGCTGGGCCTGACCGGCAAGTGGCACCTGGGCGCCAACGACCGGCCGCGACCGGGGTTCGTCCACTGGTATGCCCACAAGAGCGGCGGCAGCCCGTACTTCGGGGCGCCGATGCACCGCGACGGCCGGGCGGAAACCGTGGACGGCTACCTCACCGACATCCTGGCCGACGACGCCATCGCCTTCCTGCGGGCCGAGTCCGGGCGGCCCGAACCGTTCTACCTGTCACTGCACTTCACCGCCCCGCACAAACCGTGGACGGGCCAGCACCCGCCCGAGGTCGAGCGCCTCTACGACGACTGCGCCTTCGCCACGTGTCCCCAGGAGCCACACCATCCCTGGGTGCCGCTCGTGGACGGCGCGCCGATCGGGGGCGAGCCGGACACCCGGGCCGCGCTCGTGGGCTACTTCGCCGCCGTTACCGCGATGGACACCGCCGTCGGCCGGGTGCTCGACGTCCTCGCGCAGCAGGGGCTGAGCGACAGCACCCTGGTGGTGTTCAGCAGTGACAACGGGTTCAACGCCGGCCACCACGGCATCTGGGGCAAGGGCAACGGCACGTACCCGCAGAACATGTACGACACCTCGGTCAAGGTCCCGGCCGTCATCGCCCAGCCGGGCCGGGTCCTGGCCGGCCAGGTGCGGCACGAGCTGCTCTCGGCCTACGACCTGGCCGCGACGTTGCTGGAGCTGGTCGGGCTGGACCCGCGCCCGTTCGAGCGGGGCCCGGGCCGGTCGTTCGCCGGGCTGCTCACCGCGGCGGGTACCGGCGACGTGACGCACCGCCCGATCGTGGTCTACGACGAATACGGACCGGTGCGGATGATCCGCACCGGTGCGTGGAAGTACGTGCACCGCTACCCGGACGGCCCGCACGAGCTGTACGACCTCGTGCACGACCCGGGTGAACGGGTCAACCGGGTGGACGGCCCCGACACCCGGGACATCGTCACGCGTCTGCGGGCCGACCTCGAGGGGTGGTTCGTCGCGCACGCGGATCCCGTCCGCGACGGCCGGGCGCTGCCGGTGGTCGGGGCCGGTCAGATCGGACCGGTGGACGCGGACCCGCACGCCGCCTTCCAGCCGCCGAGCTGGGTCGTGCCCACCGGTCCTTGAGCCGGTCGCCGGCGGTCAGGGCAGCAGCCGCTGCGACTGGACCCACCGCCGTACCTCCGTCGCCAGGGTGATCAGCGGCGGTTCGGCCGGGTACCACGCCCGCTCGTACTCCCAGGAGATCCATCCGTCGTATCCGCTGTCCCGCACCGCCGCGGCGACCCGCGCGAGCGGCAGCGCGCCGGTGGCGGGGGGCCGGGGCGTCAGGTCCGCGCGGCCCGCCACGTCCTTGATCTGTAGGTACGCCAGCCGGCCGGCGAGCAGGTCGAGCGAGTCGGCCGGCTCCTCCGCGCCCAGCCAGGTGTGCAGGACGTCCCAGACGACCAGCACGTCGGCGCATCCTGGCTGGTCGATGATCCGGCGTACGTCGGCGGCCCGGCCGTGGCTGTCATGCGTCTCGAGCGCGACGCGGACGCCGAGCCCGGCGCCGGCCGCGACGATCCCCGCCAGTCGCCGTGCCCCACGCCGGTCGTCCGCATCAGTGGCCGCGGCGGTGCGCCGGCCGCCGGGGAACACCCGCAGGTACGCGGCGCCGATGTCGTGGGCCAGCCGCACGTGGGCGAGCCCGGCCGAGAGCACCGCTTCGTCGTCGGCGTCCGGGTCGCAGACCCGGACGTAGCTGGCGACGCTCAGGGCAGTGACGCCCGCCGCGCTCAGCCGGCGCGACACCGCACGCCGTCCGGCGCCGTCCAGGCCGGCGTGCACCGGCTCGTTCGGGCCGGCGCGCAGTTCGAGGCCCTGGTAGCCGTGGTCGATCGCGATGTCGATGACGCTCGGCAGGTCGATGCCCGGGCAACCGAGGGTCGAGAAGGCCAGCGGCATAGGTTTCCCCTTCAATCCTTCTTGAATCGTGTGTTTCCGAACGGCTCTGATGCCTTCAGGCTTTCATCCCCAGGAGGAACCATGTCAGAGCAACCTTCGGGTCTGACGCGACGCAGCGTCCTCTCCGCCGCCGTGGCGGGTGCCGCCATCATCGGCCTGCCGTCGGTTGCCCGGGCCGGCACACCGATCGCCGAA
The DNA here is from genome assembly GCF_025264685.1 of Dactylosporangium roseum. Taxonomy (GTDB): domain Bacteria; phylum Actinomycetota; class Actinomycetes; order Mycobacteriales; family Micromonosporaceae; genus Dactylosporangium; species Dactylosporangium roseum. The sequence goes on along the minus strand of NZ_CP073721.1, from coordinate 5,178,816 downwards.
ACGGCTCCTGTCGACGTGCCGACCCTCGAACAGCGGGCACTTGAGCTCGAGCCTCCGGTGTTCCTGTTCGAGACGCGCGTACCGGACCAGGTACGGGCGCTGAACGGTTCGCGGCTGAGCATAAGCGGCGACGTGGCACGCGCCGGAGATCACTCCCTGCGGTGGGACTACCAGCCGGGCGGGACGGTTGAGGTACGCGCACCGCTGCACTATCGTCCCAGCTCCTACCGGCCCGGAGGCGACCAGGGCTCCGCCGGCCAGGTCGCCACCTTCTCCGTGTGGCTCTACAACGACCGGCCCGTGGACGACGTCCTGCGGGTCGAGTTCGGCCGGGGCTCCGGCGTGGACGCCAGGTGCGAGATCCACCTCGGGTTCCGCGGCTGGCGCACGGTCTGGATCCGTTACGGCTACGACCTGTCGGGCCGGCCCCACCAGGGGATGAACACCGTGCGGCTCATCGCCCCGCGGCGGGCTTCCGCCGGGACCCTGCACCTGGATCTGCTCATCCTCAACAGCGACGTGCGCCCCGACCACCCCACACCGGACCGGCAGGTCCCCTTCGTCAACGCCGACGTGGCGCTGGCGGACAACGCGCACTGGCTCGCGCTGCTGCGCTTCTCCGGGCTCGCCGCCGGCCCGCTGCCCATGCCCGAACCCACCGCGGCCGAACAGGCCTCCCTCGCCGAGGTGCACGCCTCCTACTACGCGACGGTGCGTAAGTCCGTCAAGGTCACCGCGGACTCGATCGCCGAGCTCGTCGCGGCGATCGACGCGATGGGCGTACCGGCGCAACCGGACACCGGGCGCGGACGCCCGATCATCGGCTACCAGAACGCCGTCTATCCACCGGCGATCGGCGCCGAGCTGACCACGTTCGTCAACGGGGTGGCGCTGCGGGCGTACACCGACCTCATGTACCAGGTGGCCACCGCCTACGACGCGACCACCGTGGCGGAGCACCGCAGCGCCCTGGCCACGCAGTACCTGCGGATGCTCACCCATCTGCGGGAGCAGGGGTGGACCGACGGCAGCGCCCAGGGCACGATCCACCACCTCGGCTACCAGGTCCGCGGGTTCTACGACTCGGTCTACCTGATGCGCGACGTGCTCACCGAGCGGAACCTGCTCGCCGCCGTCCGGGCCGATCTGGCCTGGCTGACCGGGTTCGGGCGGCTGCGCGACGACTGGGGCGACGCCCGGCCCTACGGCGGTGTCTTCGACATCCTCAACACCACCGTTCAGGGCATGCTGGGCACCGCCCTGCTCATGCCCACACCGGCGGCGCAGGTCGCGAACCTGAAGCTGCTCACCGCCTGGCTCGACCGGGCGCTCAGCCCGTCACCCGGCATCGAGGACGGGTTCAAGGTCGACGGCTCGCTCTTCCACCACGTCGGCTTCTACCCCGACTACGCCCGGGACGGGCTCAAGGGCGGATCGCCGACCGTCGCCGCGCTCGCCGGCACGACGTTCGCCGTGTCGCGGGCCGCGCACGAACGATGGAAGCAGGCGCTGCTGCGAATGCGGGTGTACGCCAACGTGAACCAGTGGCCGCTGTCCCTGGCCGCGCGGCACCCCACCGGCCTCACCGGGCTCGCCCTCCCGCCGTACCAGGTGATGACCGAGGCCGGCTCGCCCGACGGCTCGGCCGCGCTGGACCCCGAGATCGGGGCGGCGTTCCTGCGCCTGCTGCCGGCCAAGCCGAGCTCCGTGCAGCAGGCGCTGGCCAAGCGGCTGGCCGCGGCCGGGGTCAAGGCCGAGGCCGCTCCCGAGGGCAACTGGGCGATGAACTACGCGGCCCTGTCGCTGCACCGCCGGAACAACTGGCTGATCGCCGTCCGGGGTCACAACCGGTACCTCTGGAGCTCCGAGATCTACGAAGCCGACAACCTGTACGGCCGCTACACCACCTACGGCCAGATCCAGGTGATGAGCGGTGGCGACCCGATCGACAACCGCGGCAGCGGCTTCCTGCAACCGGGCTGGGACTGGAACCGCTGGCCGGGCACCACGACGATCAACCTGCCCTTCGACCGGCTCAGGGCCGACCTGAGCGGCACGATCGAGGAGATGCTGCTCACCGACTCCCGGTTCGCCGGAGCGGGCTCGATCGACGGCCGCCACGGGGTGTTCGGCATGCAGCTCCACGAGCACCCGAAATACGACGAGTCCCACCGCGCCCGCAAGTCGGTGTTCCTCTTCGACAATCGGGTGGTCGCGATCGGCACGGGCATCACCAACACCGATCCGCAGCACCGGACCGAGACCACGCTGTTCCAGACCCTGCTGCCGCAGGCAACCAGCGCCCAGTACGACTCCGAGCTCGGCCAGATCGCCTCGCTGCCGTACCAGCAGAACCGTGACCTGCAACGACCGGTGTGGATGGTCGACCCCCAGCGCATCGGCTACTACGTTCCGGCCGGGCAGCGGCTCATGCTCAGCCGGGCCACCCAGACCGGCCCCGAGCAGGGTGGCGTCAGCCAGGGCAGCGCGGACTTCGCCGCGGCGTGGCTCGACCACGGCAGCGCCCCCACCGGCGCGTCGTACCAGTACGCCATGGTCGTCGGTGCCGACCAGGCCGCGATGACCGACTTCGCCGCCCGCATGGCGGATGCCGGCCAGGCCCCGTACGTGGTGCTGCGCGCGGACGACAAGGCGCACGTGGTGCGGGACCGGGCCACCGGGATCACCGGCTACGTGGTGTTCGAGCCGCTGTCCGGGCTCGCCGAGGGGCGGCTGGCCGCGGTGGACACCCCCTCGTTGCTGCTGGCCCACGACGACGGCGCCGACCTCGTGCTGTCGGTCACCGATCCCGACCTGCGGCTGTACGACGGCAAGGACCCGGACCAGTACGACTCGTCCGGGCGGTTCGTGGGCCGGGTCACCCCGTATTCGCGTCCGTGGCGCCGCTCACCCAGCGCCGCGCACCGGCTGCGGCTCGTCCTGAACGGCCGGTGGCAGTTGGCCGGCGAGCAGCCGCGGGTGGCGGTCGAGTCCGTCGCCGCGGCGACGGTGGTCGCCGTGCTCTGCCAGCACGGCGACAGCGTGCAGTTCCGCCTTCGGCCCGCCTGACCGGGACGCTGCGGGGCCGCCGCCGCCGGCCCCGCAGCCCGCCCCCTTGGCTCGTTGATCTTGCAGTTGTGGTGCCTGGACACTCCCGGCATGCCCGGTTTGTCAGGCACCACAACTGCAAGATCAACGAGGGGGCTAGCCGACGCGGAACACGCCCTGGTTGATCGCGTGGGCGGGCCAGCGGGTCTCGGTGACCCAGGGCAGATGCCGGACCTCGGCGCCGCGGTCGACCCGTGCGCCGTCGGGCAGCCAGGTGACAGCCAGCGACGCGATCAGCGGGGCGGGATCCCACGGCTGGCCGGTCAGGGCGACCACGCAGGCGAGCCGCACCTCGAAGTCGGCGCCGGAGGGCAGCCGCAACCACGGCACGGCGACGTGCGAGCCGAACGCCGTGTCCTGTGCGTCGAGGGTGACGTCGATGCGGGCTTCACCGGTCTCGCCGGCGATGAGGGCGATCAACGTCGAGAGCCCGTCGGGGCGGCTCGCGCGGATCCACCGGTCGCCGGTGGTGACGGACAGGGGCGAGTCCGCGGAGACGGCGTACCCGCTGATCCGCAACGGCAGGGCGACGGCGCCGCGCAGCCGGAACAGCCGCAGCTCGGCGGGGCCGAAGACGGTGGTGGCGACATCGACGCGTACGTCCCGTCCGTGGCCGTCCAGGTCGAAGCGGGACGAGGCGCTGCCGGGCCGGGTCGTACCGCCGAGCAGCCCCCGGTGCACCGAGGCGCCGGGATCGGCAAACGCCACGTCGACCCGGTTGTCGCGCACGGGGGCATCCACCGGCGCGGTGCGGGTGCTGAACGCGAGCCGGCGGTAGAGCGGATCGTCCTTGCGCGGGTGCCCGTCGCTGCCGTGGTTGAGCAGCCGCACGATCCCGTCGGCGCGCGTGCCGTGGACCAGCCAGCCGGGCCCCGGCAGGGGGCGCAGCACGTCGCGCTCCTCCAGTTCCAGGGGCTCCTCGGGCGCTGTCCACACCGGATGGTCGGCCGGCAGCAGCAGGCCGAGGAATCCCTTGCTGGCCCAGTGCGGCGAGCCGGGTGCGTTGTAGGGCTGCAGCAGGCTGCCGGTGTCCCGGTGCCAACCCAGCCCGAGCGTGCCGCCGGCGCCGACCCCGTGGTCGACGAAGTGCCGTACCACGCCGCTGGCCAGCCGGCGGGTCCGACCGGGGGACAGCGGCGTGGCGTCCTGGAGGACTCCCATCCAGAAGGGTGCCACCACGCCCCAGCGGTAGATCAGGGAACGCCCCTGGAGGATCGGGCTGCCCGTACCGTCGAACAGGTGCTGGTAGTCGTCGAGGAACATCCGCAGCCGGGTGCGGTAGGTCTGGGCGAAGTGCGGTCCCGCGACCTCGCCCAGCATGTCGGTGATGAAGAACGGGTACAGGTGGAAGGTCCAGGCGTTGTAGTGGTCGAAGCGCCGGCCCCGGCCGTCGGTGTACCAGCCGTCCCCGGCGTACCAGTCCTCGATGCGTGCCAGTCCGCCGTCGATCTCCAGCTTGTCGTGGTCGGCTCCCACCGAGGCCAGGAAGGCCTGGACCGTCGCGCCGAACAGCACGTGGTTGTTGTCGGCGCTCCAGGCACCGGCCGACCCGGCCAGCCAGGCGACCAGCCGTTGCCGGACGGCGTCGGGGAGCCGGTCCCACAGCCAGGGCCGGGTCCAGTGCAGCGCGATCGCGATCGCGGTCGCCTCGACCAGGGGCTGACCGTGGTGCCCGATGGCCGGCCAGGCCTCGGGATGCCCGGGGTCGGGGCCGGCCGCCAGCGCGGCGGCGTACCACTCGCACAGGCCCTCGTCGCGTCCCCGTGCGCCGGCGATCCGGAGCGCCGCGAGCAGGAACGTCCGGGCGAAGCCCTCCAACTCGTCGGTGTCGTCCTGTTCGCGCCCGCGCGCCGGGAACCGCACCCGGGCGTGCGACGGCGAGGAGTGCGCTCGCGCACCTTCCAGGAGACGATCGGCGAGGGACTCCCAGTGCCGGCGGGTCCAGCCGCTGTAGGCCGAGCGAGTCCGGTCGGGGGGAGGAAGCGCGGCGACCATCAGGTGCGGGAGGCCGGGGAGGGCAGAGCGCCGACCACGACCGGTTTGCCGAGGGCGGCGGACTCGTACGCGGCCAGCACCAGCTCGACCACGTGCTGACCGTGGTCGAGGCTGACCCGGGGCGGCGCACCCTCCACGGCGGCCACGAAGTCGGCCAGTTGGGCGCGGAACGCATCCGGAATGCCGGAGCTGCTGGGCTCCAGCACGATCCGGGTGCGACCGTCCCGGCGGATGAAGGTGCCGCGTCGCGGATCGGCGGTGACCACGCCGCGCTCGCAGACCACCATCAGCTCGTCGACCTTCCGCGGCGGGTCGGAGACGATCGATATCGACGCGGCCACGTCGTTGGCCAGCTCGAGATGGATGGTCCCGTCGGTCTCGACCGGGACGCCGAAGCGCCGTGACGTGGCCGCGGTCATCCGCACCGCGCCCGCGCCCGCCCCGCCGAGCCAGACCGACCGGTCCAGGCAGTGCGCCCCGATGTTCATCAGCGCGCCCCCGCCGGCGATCTCGGTGGAGAAGAACCACGCGGAACGCGTGCCCGGCCGGTAGTCGGTGCTGCGGTAGTCGTGCACCATGACGGGGGAGCCGCACTCGCCCTGCGCGAGCACCGCCTCCGCCGCCACCTTCTCGGGCAGGAAGTGCTGGATGTGGCCGACGACCAGGGTGACCTCGGCCGCTTCGCACGCCGCGCGCATCGTGTCGCAGTCGGCCAGCGAGGTCGCCATCGGCTTCTCCACCAGGATGTGCAGGCCCAGTTCCGCGGCGTCGACCACCATCTCGCGGTGCAGCGCGTGCGGCGTGTTGACGATGACGGCGTCGACCAGCCCGCTGCCGATCAGCCTCCGGTAGTCGGTGAAGGTCGCGGCCCCCCGGGGCGCGGCGACACGACGGGCGGCGTCCTCGACCAGGTCGCACACAGCGGTCAGCCGTACGTGTGGCAGGGACTCCGCGGCGCGTGCGTGTAGTTCCGCTACCGCGCCGGCTCCGATCAGCCCGATACGCATGGGCCTCCTTGACTCGCGATTGCCTTCATTTCTGTCACTGCCGCACCGGCCGGGCACCGCATGAGGCGCGGATGACGATGCGCGGCCGGAGGCGTACCTGGTGGAGTGGACAGGCATCGCCCTCGGCCAGGCGGCGCAGCAACACCTCGGCGGCCATCCGACCGACGCGGTACTTCGGGGGAGACACCGCCGTCAGCGGCACCTCGGCGACGTCAGCGGTCTCGTCGTCGTACGAGACCAGTGCCAGTTGCTCGGGGATTCGCAGGCCCCGGCGGCGGGCCGCGCCTTCGATGAACGCGGCTTCCCGGTCGCCGAGCACCAGGGCGGCGGTCACCGACGAGTCCACCAACCGGGCCAGGAACTCGTCCGCCACGTCGGGACCCCACCGCTCCTTGACCGCGGAGTGCCGTAGGTCGGTCGCCAGGCCCAGATCCCGCATGCCCCGATCGAACCCCTGCAGCACGGCCGCCTCCGTGGGGTTGTTGCAGCGGGTCACGAGGGCGATCCGCTCGTGTCCGAGGCGGTGCAGGTGCATCACCGCGTCGTACGCCCCGGCCTGGTGGTCGGAGCAGACGTGCTCGGTCCGGTCGCCGGGCCCGGCGTCGGCCAGGCGGCGCTCGAGAAAGACCGCCGGCACGGGCAGGGACATCAACTGGTCGGCCCGGCCCGCCGGGTCGTCCAGTCCGAGCAGTGTCGGCACCAGGAGCAGGCCGTCGACGCCGGAGTCGAGCAGGAACCGCAGGTCGAGTTCCTCCTCCCGCCGGTCGTAGTGGTAGGTGGCCAACTGCAGGCGGGCGCCCGCCGCGGACAGGGCCTCTTCGATGCCCTGGAGGACGCGCGGGTAATAGAGCTGAGTGTCCGGCACGAGCACGCCGATGGAGCATCGAGCGCGTGATCCGCGGCGGTCGGGCGTGGTCACGAAGGTGCCGGCGCCCTGCCGGCGGACGACGAGCCCTTGCCCGACCAACTCCTCGTAGGCCCGGCGGACCGTCGTCATCGACAGGCCGGTTTCCTTGGCCAACTGGTTCTCGGTGGGCAGTTTGGTGCCGGCGGCCCAGTCGCCGGCAAGAATCCCGCGCCGCAGCTCACCGGCGAGTTGCTGGAACTTCAGGTCGCGAGCCGAGGTGTCCCGGGCCGACCTGGGGCCGCGAGGAGCGGCAGCCGGCTTGATGTCCACCATGTCCTCCTCGGGTCGTGCCGGGCTGGGTGCCCGCCCATTTTCCCCGCACAGAAGACAGGATTAAAGAAGTAATAAGCGAGGAGCCCGGTTGCCACCCGCCGCGATCGTGGAGTCATGGTCCCGACTTTACGATGATTTGTCGGATAAGTTGGGGACCGCAATTCCACGATCGCGGCGGGGCGAGGAGTGGGGTGGCGGAGGGGCGGGGAGCCGGGTCGAGGCTGGATCTTTGGATTACTTCTTGAATCCTCTCTTTGTGGGTCGGAACAGTTCGTGCACTCGCAGCCCGTCGGCTGCCCTGTTTCGGGAGGTGTTGGTCCATGACCCGGGCTCATCCAGCACGCCGGTCCATGAGGCTCGCGGTCGGTGCCGCGGCTGTCGTGGCGCTGGCCCTGACCGGTTGCTCCTCGACGGCTGCCGATAAGCCAAGCCAGGAGCTCACGTACTGGTCCATGTGGAAGAGCGACGAGCCGCAGCAGAAGGTGCTGGCCGGTGCCATCGCGGACTTCGAGAAGGAACGTGGCGTCAAGGTCGACGTCCAGTGGCAGGGGCGGAACAACCTGCAGAAGCTGGTTCCCGCGCTGAACACGGACAACGTGCCGGACCTCGTCGACGGCCCGTACGTCAAGATGTATCCGGCACTGGTGGCCACGGAGCAGGCGCTCGGTCTGACCGAAGCCTATGCGGCGCAGGTCGACGGCAAGACCGCGGCCGAGCAGATTCCCGGCAAGCTTCTGAAGACCATCGACATCAAGTACGCCAACGGCCAGCCGTGGATGCTGCCGTACCAGATCCAGTCGGACGCGATCTGGTTCAACGCCGCGAAGCACCCCGAACTGAAGACCAACCCGCCGAAGACCTGGGACGAGTTCATCGCCCTGCTCGACCGGCTCAAGGCCCAGGGGCAGACGCCGCTCGCCGCCGACGGTGACATCGCCGGTTACAACGCGGCCTTCTTCAGCACCCTGCTGGTGCGCAACAGCGGGCCGGGCGCGCTGATGAAGCTGGCCTCCGACAAGACCGGGGCGGCGTGGGACGACCCGGCGGTGCTCGACGCCGCCAAGAAGGTCGAGCAGTTGGTCAAGGGCGGTTACCTCATCAAGGGCTACAACGCCAGCAAGTGGCCCGCCCAGCAGCAGAAGTGGGCCAACGGCGAGGCCGCGCTGATGTTCATGGGGTCGTGGTTGCCGACCGAGTCGGCCACCTACGCCGCGGCCGGGTTCGAATACGGGTCCTTCCCGTTCCCGACCACCGGTTCGGCCGACAGCATGCGGGCCGACTTCTCCGGCTTCGCCGTGCCGAAGAAGGCGAAGAACGCCAAGCTGGCGCAGGAGTTCGCCGCCTTCTTCCTGCGCAAGCAGTACCAGGACAAGTGGGGCGTCGACGCCAAGGTGATCCCGGTCCGTAGCGACGCGGCGACCGCGCCGGAGATGGCCAGTGTGAAGACGGCGCTGGACAAGGTGTCCACCTACCACCAGCAGAACGACGGGGTCGCCTTCCCCGGATACAACGAGAAGACCTTCTGGGCCAAGGACGACGAACTGTTCCTCGGCAAGATCTCGGCGCAGGATTTCGTGCGTCAGATGAAGGAGGCGCAGATCGCGTACTGGAAGACCCAGAAATGACGACGAGGGTTCTGCCGGCCACGTCCAAGGCACCGACAGGCGCCCGTCCGCGCTCGGCCCGTCGCGGCGGCTCCCTGGCTGATCAGCGGCGTCGCCTGCTGGTTCCGTTCGTGGGTCCGGCCCTGGTGTTCTACGTGGTCCTGTTCGTCGTCCCGATCCTCGGCGCGGTGTGGATCAGCTTCCACGAATGGGCCGGCTCGGGGCCGATGACCTGGAACGGCGTGGACAACTACAGCGGACTGGTGAAGGACCCGCTGTTCCGGCAGTCCCTCGCCAACACGCTGAAACTGCTGTTCATCGTCGGAATCGTGGTCTTCGTCCTCAGCTTCGCGATGACGCTGATCCTGCGGGACATGGCGGGCCGAAAGCTCGTGCGGTCCGTCATCTTCTTCCCGCACCTGATCAACGCCCTGGTCTACGGCGTTCTCGCCGGCTTCATCTTCAACCCGGGCGGTCTGGCCAACTCGCTGCTCAAACCGCTCGGCGTCGACTCGCCGCCGGAGTGGCTGGCGCAGGACAACCTGTTCCCGCTGATCATGTTGACGATGGTCTGGATGACCACCGGCTACTACACCACGATCCTGATGGCGGGCGTCGACAGGATCCCCCGCTACTACTACGAGGACTGCGCGCTGGCCGGTGCTAACGCGTGGCAGCGGCTCCGGCACGTCGTGCTGCCCCTGACGTGGGACGTGTTCGGGGTCTGCGCGGTGCTGTGGACGATCTCGTCGGTGAAGATCTTCGAGATCGTCTGGATCTTCGGCGGCAGCAGCGGCAACGGCATCCCACCGGCCAAGACCTGGACGGCGGCGGTGTACACCTACGCGACGGCGTTCTCGGGCGACTCCATTCCGGCCTACGGCGCGGCCACGGCCTCGGCGATGCTGTCCCTGCTCCTGGTGACCGTGCTGGTCGTCCTGCTCCGGCGCCTGATGCGTCGTGACGTCATCGAGTTCTGAGAGGCCCCGCAGATGCGTTCATCGTCCTCAATCGTCCGGCGGCGCCCGACCCGCCGGCGGGGTCCGGCGTTGCTGCACGGCACCGGACCGATTCGCCGCCTGGGCGTCGCGCTCATGTGGCTGATCGTCCTCGCGAACGTCGCCGGCCTGGTCTGGATGGTCCTGCAAGCGTTCCGTGACACGCGTTCGATCCTCGCCAGCCCGTGGGAGTTGCCGCACGCGGCCTCGGTCGAGAACTTCGTGCAGGCCTGGACCGTCAGCGATTTCGCCACGGCGACCTGGAACAGCACCTGGGTGACCGTGGTGTCCTCGGTGCTGACGGTCGCCGTGGCGGCACCCGCCGCCTACTACCTCAGCCGGCAGGAGTCCCGGCTCAGCCGGGGCCTCACGCTGTTCTTCGTGCTGGGGCTCGGCGTGCCGGCCCAGGTCATCCTGATCCCGTTGTTCGTCATGCTCAACTCGGTCCACCTGGTCGACAGCCTCATCGGCCTCAACCTGATCTACATCGGGCTGTCCATGCCGTTCACGGTCTTCCTGCTGACCGGGTTCTTCCGTTCGCTGCCGATGGAGCTGGAGGAGGCCGCCGCGTTGGACGGCGCGTCGCCGACAGGCGTCTTCTGGCGGGTCATGCTGCCGGTCGCGAAGGGCGGCATCCTGACCGCGTTCGTCCTGCAGCTCATCGGGCACTGGAACGAAACCCTGCTCGCCCTGACGTTCCTGCAATCGACGGAGAACTACACCCTGCCGGTGGCGCTCATCTCGTTCGTGCAGCAGCAGACGTACAGCGGCGCGGACTGGGGCGGCCTGTTCGCCGGGTTGTGCATCATCGTCATTCCCATGCTCGCCGTCTACGTGTGGCTCGGCCGGCGGCTGACCGAGGGGCTCACGTTGGGCATGGGCAAGTGACGGCGGCGCCGAACCTGCTGTTCGTCATCGCCGACCAGTGGCGGGCCGGCGCGCTGGGATTCCTGGGTGAGGACCCGGTGCTCACGCCGGCACTGGACGAACTGGCGAGCAGGTCCCGGGTGCTCACGGACGCGGTGAGCACCTACCCGGTGTGCAGTCCCTGCCGGGCGATGCTGATGAGCGGGCAGTATCCGCACCGCAACGGGGTGCCGTTCAACGTCAACTCCGCCACCGCCCCCGACGTCGGCCTTCGGCCGGAGACCCGGTGCTGGTCGGACGTGCTGTCCGACGCCGGCTTCGCGTTGGGTTACATCGGGAAGTGGCACCTCGAGGCCCCGGTCGACGACGACGCCGTGTACGGGGAGGGCCGCCGCGACGACGGCAAGGTGTGGGACGCCTATACCCCGCCGGAGCATCGGCACGGGTTCGACTTCTGGTACTCCCACGGCTGCTGCGACAACCACGCGCAACCACACTTCTGGGTGGGCGACGCACCGCGGGAGGAGGTCCTGCGGGTCGATCAGTGGTCCGCCGAGCACGAGACCGACGTCGCCGTCGACTACCTGCGCACGGCGGCGCGGCACTATCGCGAGCGCGCGCAGCGCTTCGCGCTCGTGCTGTCGTACAACCCGCCGCACCAACCGTTCGACCATGTGCCCGACCGCTACCGGGGACGCTACGAGGGACGGGATCCCCGGGATCTGCTGCGCAGGCCGAACGTCGATTGGGGCACCCCGGCCGCGGCCGAGGCGGCCGACGCGGCGCCGTTGTACTACGCCGCGATCACCGGCGTCGACGAGCAGATCGGGCGGCTGCTCGCCGTGCTGGACGACGAGGGGCTCACCGGTGACACGATCGTCGTGTTCACCTCCGATCACGGTATGCAACTGGGCAGCCACGGTCTGGTCTACAAGAACGTGCCGTACGAAGAGTCGATGCGGGTTCCGTTCCTGGTCAGTTGGCCCGGACACATCGAGCCGGGCCACGACGACCTGCTGCTCGGCTCGCCCGACGTGGCCGCCACGCTGCTGGGACTGCTCGGTCAGGCGGGAAACCGCCCGCCGGCGATGCAGGGCCGCGACCTGTCCGGCCAACTGTTGACGGCGGGCGGCCCGGAGACCGCGGGCCGGCCGGAAGCGGCGCTGTACATCGGCCCGGGCCGGGAGAACCTGCGCCTGGACGTGCGTGGGCTGCGCACGCGGACCCACAAGCTGATCGTCGAAGCGCCGCCCGGCGAGCCGCTGCGTCACCGGCTGTTCGATCTGGTCGCCGACCCCTACGAGCGCACCGACGTCGCCGGCGACCAGCCGGACGTCGTCGCGTCGACGGCCGAGCTGCTGTGCCGCGAACTCGACCGCACCGGTGATCCCTGGCCCGGTCGCCGGAAGGTGGAGCAGGAACTGGTGGCAAGGAGCCACCGGTGAGCGCCGGCCGGCGACCGAACATTGTGCTGATCATGACGGACCAGCACGCCGCCCACCTGCTCGGTTGTGCCGGCGACGAGCAGGTCGCCACCCCGAACCTGGACGCGCTGGCGGCCGGCGGGGTCCGCTTCACCCGGGCGTACACCACGTTTCCGCTGTGTGTGCCGGCCCGCAGCAGCATGGTCACCGGCCGCTATCCGCACCAGTTGGGTGTCGGCGGCAATCAGGGCGACGGCCTGGAGCCGGGCCGCGGCGGGGACTCCCTGGGCCACCTCCTGCACTCGGCCGGGTACGACTGCGTCTTCGCCGGCAAGTGGCACGCCCGGCAGCCGAGTGCCTCGCCGGCCGACGGCTTCTCGGTCCTGGCACCGTTCGGCGACGCCGGGCTGGCCGAAACGTCCGCGGACTGGCTGCGCGAGCGGGCGGCGGCCGGCCCGGCGCGGCCGTTCTTCCTTACGGTCTCCTTCGACGACCCGCACAGCATCTGCGAACTCGCCCGTGCCCAGCACCTGCCGTACGGCGACGTGGCGGATGCGCCGGTCGCCGACACGCCGAATCTCCCGCTCAACTTCGGCCGCCACCCGTACGAACCCGAGGCGGTGCGCTTCGAGCAGGCCGCCCGGGCGTCGATGTACGGCACAGGTGAGTACCAGCCGGACGACTGGCGCCGGTATCGGTACGCGTACCGGCGGCTCGTGGAGCGCGCCGACGCCAACGTCGGCCTGGTCCTCGACGCGCTGGCCGGCAGCGGTCTCGCCGATGACACGGTGGTGGTCTTCACCAGCGATCACGGTGACGGGGACGCGGCACACGCCTGGAACCAGAAGACCGCGTTGTACGAGGAGTGCGCGCGGGTACCGCTGATCGTGCGCCGGCCCGGGCACTACCCGGCCGGGCAGGTGTGCGACGAGCCGGTCTCGGTCGGGCTGGACCTACTGCCGACGCTGTGCGCGGTGGCGGGTGTCCGGCCGCCCGAGGGCCTTGACGGCATCGACTGGGGCCGGCTGCTGAGCGACGCGGACGGCCACGGCGGGCCGGCCGGACACCGCGAGGTGGTGGTCGAAACCCGCTTCGAGCGGGCGGACCCGCCGCTGACCTCGGGCCGGGCGCTGATCACCGAGCGGTACAAGTACGTGGTCTATAGCTGGGGACGCAATCGGGAGCAGTTGCACGACCTGCGCGAGGACCCCGGCGAGATGCGGAACCTGGCCGTCGAGTCACGCTACGCGCCCGTGCTCGACGAGATGCGGGAACGGCTGCTGGCGTGGGGATTGCGCACCGACGATGCCGGCTTCCTCAAGCGGCTGGTCCATCCGAGCTCGATACCCGACGAGGTGGTGCGGCGCATCTTCGAGGTCCCGTACTAGCACCTACCGCCCCGCGACCGCCCCACCGATCAGGAGACGCGTTGTCCGAGCGCCGCCCGAACGTCGTACTCATCCTCTCCGACGACCACGGCTACGCCGATCGCGGCGCGACGGGCATCCATCCCGACGTGCGGACGCCGGCGCTGGACCGGCTGGCCGCCGAGGGTGTCACGCTCACCGAGGGGTACGTCACGGCGCCGGTGTGCAGCCCGTCGCGGGCCGGGTTGATCGCCGGGCAGTACCAGGCCCGATGGGGTGTGCACTGGTTCGGTGACAGCCGCTACCCCGACCACGCGCCGTCACTGGCCGAGCAGTTCCAGGGGCTCGGCTACGTGACCGGCTACCTGGGCAAGGTGCACTACGGCCCGGAGCGGGTCGGCGAGCGTGGCACGCCCCCGCACCACGGCTTCGACGTCACCTTCTACGGCTTGGCGGGGCAGCAGACCGGGCGGCTGAACTATCTGCGCCACTCCCGGGCCGCGGTGGCGGAGTACGGCGAGTTCGGCACCGCGGTCAGCGCCGTGCAGCCGATGCTGGAGGGCGACACCGAGGTCGACTGCGAGGGCTTCCTGACCGACGAGCTGGGCCGGCGGGCCAGGCGGTTCGTCACCGACAGCGTCCGGGCCGGACAGCCGTTCTTCCTGATGCTGGCCTTCAACGCCGTGCACAACTTCTGCTGGCAGTTACCCGCGGCCGAGCTGGAGAAACGCGGGCTGCCGACGCACGCCGACTATCAAGGCGGGCGCGAGGACTACCTGGACTGGTACGACGGGCAGGTGCGGCCGAATCTCGAAAACGGCCGGGAGTACTACCTGGCACAGTTGGAGTTGATGGACGCCCAGATCGGGCGGCTGCTCGACACGCTCGACGCCCAAGGTGTCGCCGAGGACACGGTGGTGGTGTACCTGACCGACAACGGCGGCTCGAACTGCAACTTCGCCGACAACACACCGCTGCGGGGCACGAAGTACACGCTCTGGGAGGGCGGTGTCCGGGTGCCCTACCTGCTGCGCTGGCCGGCCGGCGGGATCCCGGCCGGCCGGCACCGGGACGGGCCGGTGTCCTCGATGGACCTGTATCCCACGCTGCTGGCCGCCGCGGGAGCGGCACCGGCCGCCTACGCGCACTGCGACGGCAACAACCTGCTGCCGCTGCTGCGCCACGACGACCGTGGCGCCACCCATGCCGTGCTGCACTGGGACAACGGCTTCCAGTGGGCGGTGCGGGCCGGCCGCTGGAAGCTGCTCTGGGTCGATCCGGACAGTGCCGAGGTGCAGGGACTGCGCGACGTCGAGAAGGCCGAGCCCGGCCTCGGCTGGCAGTTGTTCGACCTCGCCGCGGATCCCGCCGAGACGACCGACCTGGCCGCCGCCGAGCCCGGCACAGTGGCCGAGCTGCGGGCGCTGCACGACAGGTGGCGCGCCGAAGTGGCGGGCCGGCACGTCGAGCCGCACCCCGGTCATGCCGGCCGGAAGTGATGGATCTTCGCAGGGGGACGCCGGTGGAACCAGGCGGAGGACGCGGTTGTTGCGCGGCCGGGCGCGTGGGTCCGGCGCCAGCGAGCCGGCAGCCGCGCGGGGTGCGGTCGACCCGCGGGTTCAGGTGCGCGAACGACGGAACGCCAGGGTAGTGCCTCGCCCCTCGCGGGGCACTACCCTGGTCGGCGTCCGAGGGCGTCCACTCGCGCGGTCCAGGTCCGCGCGGCTACGCGTCACCCGTGCTGGGCGCGACCGTGATTGGCACCGGGGTGCCGGTCTCGACGGTCCGTGAGACGGTGCAGAGCCGGTTGTGGGACATCTCGAGCGAGCGGGGCAGGATGTCGCGGGCCGCGTCGCCCGCCGCGCCGTCCGGGAACGTCACGGTGAACTCGACACGCAGGTTTTCCATCCGGTTGCCTCCCGCCTCGTCGCGGACCTTGTCGCCGGTCACCTTCACGACGAATCCGCTCGGCTCGGCGCGCCGGCTCGTGATGAGGTCGACGTCGACGGCGCTGCAGCCACCGAGGGCGGCCAGAAGCAACTCCACCGGGGTGAAGCTGTCGTCGCCGCCCGTGCCGATCGGGATCGAGCCGCCGCGGACGTTGCGTGCGACGTAGTGTCCGGCGCTGGAGCGCTCGATGTCCACCGAGCGCAGGGTGTCGTCACTCATGAGCGCAGAATCTACCCGGATGATCCGCTCGCCGAACTGATCCGCGTGGCGGGGCCTCCCGGCCGGTCGCCCACCGGTGCCGAGCGGGACACGCCGGTCCAAAAACTTGAACTATTCCAGAAAGATGGCCTATGTTGGTCGTGTGATGTTCGACTTCGAGGCGCAGCTCCGGGCGGCCTCGTTGCGTGTGACACGGCCCCGGCTGGCGGTGCTCGCCGTGCTGCGCGACCACCCGCACGTCGACACCGACACGGTGATCGCGCTGGTCCGCGCCGATCATCCAACGGTTTCCCACCAGGCGGTCTACGATGTGCTGCGGGCGCTCACCGAGGCCGGTCTGGTGCGGCGCATCGAGCCTGCCGGCACGACCGCCCGCTATGAGTCTCGGGTCGGGGACAACCATCACCACGTCGTGTGCCGTTCCTGCGGCGTGATCGCCGACGTCGACTGCGCCGCCGGCCGCGCACCCTGTCTCACCGCCTCGGACGATCACGCCTTCGCGGTCGACGAGGCGGAAGTCGTCTATTGGGGCACCTGCCCCGACTGCGCAGCCAAACGCACCTCGCACTGATCGCCAGTTCGGAAGGAAGCAAGGGAAGCAGATGAGCGACACCCAGGACCAGGCCCCCATCAGCGCTCAAGGCGTGGACAACATGGAGTGCCCGGTCGCGCACGACTCCGTGACCGCGCACGGCAGCGAGAGCGAAAACCCGGCGATCGACTCGCCGACCCCGAAGACCGGCGGCCGTCCGCGCACCAATCGGGACTGGTGGCCCAACCAGCTCGACCTCTCGGTGTTGCACGCCCACTCGTCCAAGAGCAATCCGCTGGCGCCGGGCTTCAGCTACGCCAAGGAGTTCCAGCAGCTCGACGTCGAGGCCCTCAAGCAGGACATCATCGAGGTGCTCACCACCTCGCAGGACTGGTGGCCGGCCGACTTCGGCCACTACGGCGGCCTGATGATCCGGATGAGCTGGCACGCCGCCGGCACCTACCGCATCAACGACGGTCGCGGCGGAGCCGGCGACGGCGGGCAGCGGTTCGCCCCGCTCAATAGCTGGCCCGACAACGCCAACCTCGACAAGGCCCGCCGCCTGCTGTGGCCGGTCAAGCAGAAGTACGGCCAGAAGATCTCGTGGGCCGACCTGCTCGTCCTCGCCGGCAACGTCGCCCTGGAGTCGATGGGCTTCAAGACCTTCGGCTTCGGTTTCGGCCGCGAGGACGTCTGGGAGCCCGAGGAGATCTTCTGGGGTCCGGAGGACACCTGGCTCGGCGACGAGCGCTACGTCTCCGAGAAGGAGATGACGGTGGGCGTCGGCGCGACCGAGATGGGCCTCATCTACGTCAACCCGGAGGGTCCCCGCGGCAACGCGGACCCGGCCGCGGCGGCGCACTTCATCCGCGAGACCTTCGCCCGGATGGCGATGAACGACGAGGAGACCGTCGCCCTCATCGCGGGCGGGCACACCTTCGGCAAGACCCACGGCGCCGGCGTCGCCGACGGCCACGTGGGCCTGGAGCCCGAGGCCGCCCCGCTGGAGGCGCAGGGCCTGGGCTGGTTGAGCAGCCACGGCACCGGCAAAGGCGCTGACACGATCACCAGCGGTCTCGAGGTGACGTGGACCGACAGGCCGACGCAGTGGAGCAACCGCTTCTTCGAGATCCTCTTCGGCTACGAGTGGGAGCTCACCACGAGCCCCGGCGGCGCCAAGCAGTGGGTCGCGAAGGACGCCGAGGCGATCATCCCGGACGCTCACGACCCGTCGAAGAAGCACAAGCCGACGATGCTCACGACCGACCTGTCGCTGCGCGTCGACCCGCAGTACGAGAAGATCTCCCGCCGCTTCCTGGAGCACCCCGACGAGTTCGCGCTGGCGTTCGCCAAGGCCTGGTACAAGCTGCTGCACCGCGACATGGGCCCGGTCAGCCGGTTCCTCGGGCCGTGGGTCCCGGAGACCCAGTTGTGGCAGGACCCGGTGCCGGCCGTCGACCACGAGCTCGTGGGCGACGCCGACATCGCCGCCCTCAAGGCGAAGGTCCTGGAGTCCGGCCTCACGACCGCCCAGTTGGTCTCCACCGCCTGGGCCTCCGCGGCGAGCTTCCGGTCCACCGACAAGCGCGGTGGTGCCAACGGTGCCCGGATCCGTCTCGAGCCCCAGCGCGGCTGGGAGGTCAACCAGCCCGAGCAGCTCGCCACGGTCCTGGCGACCCTCGAGGGCATCCAGCGGGAGTTCAACGAGGCCGGCGGCGCGAAGATCTCGCTCGCCGACCTGATCGTGCTGGCGGGCTCGGCCGCGGTCGAGAAGGCGGCGCGTGACGCCGGCGTCGAGGTGACCGTGCCGTTCCACCCGGGCCGCACCGATGCCTCCCAGGAGCAGACCGACGTCGAGTCCTTCCGGGTCCTCGAGCCGCGCGCCGACGGGTTCCGCAACTACCTGCGTCCCGGTGAGAAGACCCAGCCGGAGGTACTGCTCGTCGACCGTGCCTACATGCTCGACCTGACCGCGCCCGAGATGACCGTCCTCATCGGCGGCCTGCGCTCCCTCGGCGCCAACTTCGGCGGCACCCGGCACGGCGTCCTCACCGACCGGCCCGGCGTGCTCACCAACGACTTCTTCGCCAACCTGCTCTCCCCGGGCACCCGGTGGAAGGCGTCGGAGTCCGATGAGCACGTGTACGAGATCCGCGACCTGGCCACCGACGAGGTGAAGTGGACCGCCACCGCGGTCGATCTCATCTTCGGCTCCAACTCCCAGCTACGGGCGCTCGCGGAGGTCTACGCCAGCCACGACGCCCGCGACAAGTTCGTGGCCGACTTCGTCGCGGCCTGGACCAAGGTCATGGACCTCGACCGGTTCGACCTCGCCTGAACCGGCTGCCGTCGACGGGCCCGGCCGATCCACAGTGATCGACCGGGCCCGGTCCCGCTCGCACCGCGCTGCGGACCCGAGCGGTCGACAGTGTGCCGGGTCATCTCGGCGGCCTGCCGGTCTCGGCGGCGGGTGTGCCCTTCAGCGGATACGGGATGAAGGTGCTGCGGTTCTCGTCCAGGTCGAGTTGCCGGCTGATCGGCGCGGCGGCTCGTTGCGGGCAGTTCGACCGTTCGCAGGTCTTGCAGCCCGGACCGATCGGCATGGCAGCCTCGGAGTCGTGCAGGTCCATGCCGGTCGAGTAGACCAGCCGGCCGGCGTGCTTGGTCTGGCAGCCCAGCCCGATCGCGTAGACCTTGCCGGGCTGGCCGTAGCCGCCGTGGTGCCGGGTGATGGTGCGGGCGATCCACAGGTACCGCTGCCCGTCGGGCATCGCCGCGACCTGTGTGACGACGCGGCCCGGGGCGCTGAACGCCTCGTAGACGTTCCACAGCGGACAGGTGCCGCCGGTGCGGGAGAACGGGAAACCCGTGGCCGACTGCCGCTTGGACATGTTGCCGGCCCGGTCGACGCGGACGAACGAGAACGGCACGCCCCGTGCGCGGGGCCGTTGCAGCGTGCTGAGCCGGTGGCAGATCGTCTCCCAGCCCATCGCGAAGTGCTCGGTGAGGAGGTCGATGTCGTACCGGCGGCTCTCCGCGGCGGTCAGGAACTGCTCGTAGGGCAGGACCAGCGCGGCGGCGAAGTAGTTCGCCAGGCCGACCCGGGTGAGGATCTGGGTCTGGACGTCGTCGAACCGCTCCTCCTCGATGATCTCGTCGATCACGTCCGCGTATTCCAGCAGGGCGAGCTGCGCGGCCATCCGCATCGCCTCCTGCCCGGCGCGCAGCGACGTCGACAGGTGCAGCGTGCGGGTCTGGGGTCGGTAGCGGTGCAGCTCGCCGCCGAGCGACTGGGCGTCCTCGTGCGCGAGCTGGATGCCGTGCAGATGCGTCAGCCGGTCCCCCAAGGCGGTCCGGATCCGGCCGCGCCGGAGCCCCATCTGCGCCGCGAGGGTCTCGGCCGCCTCGTCGAGGTCCGGCACGTAGTTCTGCCGGCGGTAGAAGAACTCGGTCACCTGGTCGTGCGGGCTGCGGCCGAGCTCGCTGCGGTCGCCGACGAGCTCGGTGAGCTGGTCGGCGACCTGCCGGTAGCGGCGGTGCAGCTCGATCACGGACGCGGCGAGCTCCGGCAGCCGACCGGCGAACTCGGTGAGGTCCGCGATGCTGCCCGTGCCGGGAAGGGCCTCCCGCAGCCCGGCGACGAGCTGCGGAGTGTCGTGCGGGGCGAACACCGTCGGGTCGACGCCGAACAACTCCGTGGCGCGGATGAGCACCGGGGCGGTCAGCGGCCGCACGTCGTGCTCGATCTGGTTGAGATAGCTCGGTGAGATCGCCAGGTGCCGGGCGAGGTCCGTCTGGCTCAGCCCGTGGTCCTCCCGCAGCCGGCGCAGCCGGGCACCGGCGAAGATCTTGGTGATCGCCCTCACCTCCCAGATAGTTATAGCACTGCTGTGAAATGGCGATTTCGCAAGTTGGCAAAATGGTCCGACAAATTCGCAGGACTTCGCTTCATGCGTCTCTCGACCAGCCCGCCGTCGCCGTGTGACGGTGGACGCACCCCACCACCGGCTGCGGATCGGCAATGGTCCGCCCGGTCGCCCGTGCGCCGGCCCCGCCGGCGGCGCACGGGCGATCACGGTACAGCGAACGAGGAGCACGCGATGCGGGACGCAGTCGAACAGTTGCGAAATGAATGGGCCACCGACCCGCGCTGGCAGGGCGTGCGGCGCAGCTACCGTCCCGAGGACGTGGTGCGGCTGCGCGGTGCGATCCAGGAGGAGCACACGCTGGCCCGCCGCGGGGCGCAGCGGCTGTGGCAATTGCTGCACGACGAGGACTACATCCACGCGCTCGGCGCGCTCACCGGCAACCAGGCGGTCCAGATGGTCCGCGCCGGCCTGCGGGCCATCTACCTGTCCGGCTGGCAGGTCGCCGCGGACGCCAACCTCGCGGGTCACACGTACCCCGACCAGAGCCTCTACCCGGCCAACTCGGTGCCCGCGGTGGTCCGCCGGATCAACAACGCCCTGCTGCGCGCCGCGCAGATCAGCACCGCCGAGGGCGACGAGGACGCCACCGGATGGCTGGCCCCGATCGTCGCGGACGCCGAGGCCGGCTTCGGCGGCGTGCTCAACGCCTACGAGTTGATGACCGCCATGATCGTGGCGGGCGCCGCCGGCGTGCACTGGGAGGACCAACTCGCGGCCGAGAAGAAGTGCGGCCACCTCGGCGGCAAGGTGCTCATCCCGACCGGGCAGCACATCCGCACCCTGGAGGCGGCCCGGCTCGCCGCCGACGTCGCCGGTGTGCCGTCGCTGATCGTCGCCCGGACCGACGCGCAGGCCGCCACCCTGCTCACCACCGACATCGACGAGCGGGACCAGCCGTTCGTGACCGGCGAGCGCACCGCGGAAGGGTTCTACCGGTTCCGCAACGGCGTCGACGCGTGCGTCGCCCGGGGGCTGGCCTACGCGCCGTACGCCGACCTGCTGTGGATGGAGACCAGCACGCCCGACCTCGAGGTCGCCGCCCGGTTCGCCGAAGCGATCAAGGCGCAGTACCCCGACCAGTTGCTCGCCTACAACTGCTCGCCGTCGTTCAACTGGCGCAAGCACCTCGACGACGCGACCATCGCCAAGTTCCAGCGGGAGCTGGGCCACATGGGGTACAAGTTCCAGTTCATCACCCTGGCGGGCTTCCACGCCCTCAACTACTCGATGTTCGACCTGGCCCGCGGCTACGCCACCGACGGCATGACCGCCTACGTCGCGCTGCAGGAGCGGGAGTTCGCCGCCGAGGCCGAGGGCTACACCGCGGTCAAGCACCAGCGCGAGGTCGGCACCGGTTACTTCGACCTGATCAGCACCGTGCTCAACCCGGCGGGGGAGACCACCGCCCTGCGCGGTTCGACCGAAGCGGAGCAGTTCGCGTGAGATACAAGATCATCGGCCCGATGGCCGACCGCTACGACGAGGTCCTCACCGCCGACGCTCTGGACTTCCTGGTCGCGCTCGACGGCCGGTTCAGCGGACGCCGCGTGGCGCTGCTCGACACCCGCC
This sequence comes from Dactylosporangium roseum, assembly GCF_025264685.1. Taxonomy (GTDB): domain Bacteria; phylum Actinomycetota; class Actinomycetes; order Mycobacteriales; family Micromonosporaceae; genus Dactylosporangium; species Dactylosporangium roseum. The sequence goes on along the minus strand of NZ_CP073721.1, from coordinate 5,157,067 downwards.
GGGCCCGCCGCGCCCGGTACGCCTTCGGGCAGATGCCGGACTTCCTGCCGGACACCGCCCGGATCCGGCAGGACCCGGCCTGGCGGGTGGCGCCGCCCGCACCGGGGCTGACCGACCGGCGGGTCGAGGTCACCGGCCCGCCGGACCGCAAGATGACCGTCAACGCGCTGAACTCCGGCGCGCGGGTCTGGCTGGCCGACTTCGAGGACGCCACCGCGCCGACCTGGGACAACATCATCGGCGGGCAACTCAACCTGATCGACGCGCTCGACCGGCGCATCGACTTCACCGACGAGCGCGGCAAGCGGTACGTCCTCGGCGACGATCCGGCCACGATCGTCGTCCGGCCGCGCGGCTGGCACCTCGTGGAGAAGTGGATCGTGGTCGACGGGCGGCCGATCTCGGCCAGCCTGGTCGACTTCGGCCTCTACCTCTTCCACTGCGCGCGGCGGCAGCTCGACGCCGGAAAAGGCCCGTACTTCTACCTGCCGAAGCTGGAGGACCACCGCGAGGCGCGGTTGTGGAACGACGTCTTCGTCTTCGCCCAGGAGTACCTCGGCCTGCCGCTGGGCACCATCCGGGCCACGACGCTGATCGAGACGATCACCGCCGCGTTCGAGATGGAGGAGATCCTGTACGAGCTGCGCGAGCACTCGGCCGGGCTGAACGCGGGCCGATGGGACTACATCTTCAGCATCATCAAGAACTTCGGCCAGTGGTCCGAGTTCGTCCTGCCGGACCGCTCCGACGTCACCATGACCGTGCCGTTCATGCGGGCCTACACCGAGCTGCTGGTGAGCACCTGCCACCGGCGCGGCGCACACGCGATCGGCGGCATGGCCGCGTTCATCCCGAGCCGGTCGCCGGACGTCAACGCGGAGGCCGTCGCCCGGGTCCGGGCGGACAAGGAGCGCGAGGCCGGCGACGGGTTCGACGGATCCTGGGTCGCGCACCCGGGCCTGGTCGAGGTGTGCCGGGACGCGTTCACCGCGGTGCTGGGCGACCGCCCGAACCAGCTCGACCGGCTCCGGGACGACGTCGAGGTCACCGGCACCGACCTGCTCGCCGTCGACAAGACCCCGGGCCAGGTCACCGTCGAGGGGGTGCGATCCAACGTCGAGGTGGCGCTTCGGTACATCGATGCCTGGCTCGGCGGCACGGGTGCGGTGGCGCTGTCGAACCTGATGGAGGACGCGGCGACCGCCGAGATCGCCCGCTGCCAGGTGTGGCAGTGGCTGCACCACCGCACACCGCTGGCCGACGGTGGCGTCGTCACCGACGGACTGGTCCGGTCGCTGCTGGCCGATGCCCTGGCAGACCTGACCGCCGATCGTGACGGGCCGGACCGCGCCCGTGCCGTGGCGGCGGCCGGCGTCGTCGAGCGCACCGCGCTCGAGGAGGACCTTCCGGCGTTCTTCACCACGGACGCGTACGCCCACCACCTCGCACCGTCGGTCAGGTGCGAACCGGGCCAGTGACGACACCCCCGGAACCGCCCCGGCCGAACGTCACTGACCCCCACTTCGTGCGTTGATCTTGCAGTTGTGGTGCCGGGACACTCCCTGAATGCCAGGTTTGTCAGGCACCACAACTGCAAGATCGACGCACGAAGTGGGGGCGATACCCCGGTGCTGGCCGCGCGGTGGCAGGTGCGCCGTCGGGGGCCGTCAGGGGCTGGCGCCGCGTCACATCGTTTGACACCGTGTGATGCCGGCCGTACCGTCCGAGGCACAGCGTGACGGTGGCAGGAAGCCGGTGCAAGCCCGGCGCGGTCGCGCCACTGTAACCACCATCGGTGGGAGTCAGACCCGGCCGCCGTCACGGACACCGCTCGATGGGACGCGCACATCCCGCAGGAGGCTGCATCGACATGGCTACCATCTCGGCTCTGCCCACCCCGGCCGCGGCGCCGGCCCCGATCCCGTTCCGGCAGATCCTGCCCTGGGCCGCCTTCGGCGTCGTGCTCGCCGTCGTGCTGCTCTACTTCGTCGGTGCCGAGCAGGGGATCACCTCGGTCATCTCCGGCGAGACCGTCCACGAGTTCGTCCACGACGGCCGTCACCTGCTCGGATTCCCCTGCCACTGAGACAAGGGAAACCCGGTCATGCTGTCTGCCCGTTCCCTGCTGGTCCGCGGGATGCTTGTCGGCGCGGCCGCCGGCGTCGCCGCGTTCCTCTTCGCCTACCTCTTCGGCGAGGGCCCGATCAACGACGCGATCGCGTTCGAGGAGGCCAACGCCGCGCCGTTGCCGGCCGGTGAGCACGAGCACGAGCTGGTCAGCCGCACGGTGCAGAGCACCGTGGGCCTGGCCACCGCCTCGATCGTCTACGGCGTCGCGCTCGGCGGCGTCTTCGGCATCGCCGTCGCGCTCACGGTCGGCCGGTTCGGCAAGGTCAGCGCCCGTGCCACTGCCGGGCTGGTCGCGCTCGCCGGGTTCGTCGGGGTGGCGCTCGTGCCGTTCTTGAAGTATCCGGCCAACCCGCCGGCCACCGGCAACCCGGACACGCTGCAGCAACGCACCGGCCTGTACTTCCTGATGGTCGTCATCGGTGTCGCCGCCGTCATCGGTGTCGCCGTCGCGGGCCGGTCACTGCAACCGCGGCTGGGCGCCTGGAACGCCACGACCGTGGCGATCGTCGGCGCCGCGGTCGTCGTCGGCGCGGCCATCGCCCTGCTCCCCGCGGTCAACGAGGTGCCCGGCGCGTTCTCCCCGGTGCTGCTGTGGCAGTTCCGGCTGGCGTCACTCGGGACCCAGGCGGTCACCTGGGCCACCCTGGGCCTGTTGTTCGGCTACCTGACCGAACGTAGCCTGCGCACTTCCACCGCGGTCACCACGCGGCCGGTCGCCGCCTGATCGTCACCGGTGGGCGCAGGTCCGGCGCTGCGACCTGGTCCCGGCCGGGACCAGGATCGGCCTCGGTGGCCGGGCCGGTGAGCGCTCCGGCACCGGGACTTCTGGCCGCTCGTCGGGCCACTCCGCCGGCACCGGGACCGGCCAAGACCGCGCCGTGCCGCCGTCGCGGCCGGACCGGCTCCACCCGCCCCGGTCCGGCCGCGACGCGGTCCCGTGCTTCAGCAGCAGCGCACGGCGGTGCCGCTCTTCAGCCGCTCGTACTCCCGGCGGGTCAGCGGGGCCCCCGCCGTGTGGTGTTCCCGGTGGTGCGCGACGTAGTGGTCGTAGCCGGTCTCACCGGCCAGTTCGCGCAGATACCACCAGAGCCGCGCCAGCAGGTGCCGGAGGTTCATCGGTCGCCGCCCCCGTCGGCGGTCGCCGCACCGACGAGTTCCCGTCGTTCGTCAGCCGTGGGGAAGAGACCCGACGGTGCGACGATCGTCGATTCCACGAACGGTGCCTCCGTCGTCGGCAGTTCCCGGCCCCGGATGATCGCCTGGAGGCACACCCGGGCCCCGTCCACGATCACGATGATGATCAGGACCGCGAAGAACACCGACAGCACGCCCTGCACGGTCGAGTTGGTGACGACCGCACGCATCTCGTCGAGGTTCTTGGCGGGCGCGAGCACCTTGCCTTGTTCGAGGGCGTCGGCGAAGCGCTGGCGCTGGGCGAAGAAGCCCATCTTCGGGTCGGCGGAGAAGATCTTCTGGTAGCTGGCGGTCAGCGTCACCGCCACGTCCCAGACCAGCGGGACGGCGGTGACCCAGGCCCACTTGAGGCGGCCGCTCTTGACCAGGATGACCGTGACCACGGTCAGCGCCACGGCCGCGAGCAGTTGGTTGGCGATGCCGAACAGCGGGAAGAGCTGGTTGATGCCGCCGAGCGGGTTGGTGACCCCGGTGTACAGGAAGTACCCCCACGCGCCCACGACCGCCGCGCTGGTCAGCCACACGCCGGGCAGCCAGCTCACCCGGCCGATCGGCTTCCAGATGTTGCCCAGCGTGTCCTGGAGCATGAACCGGCCGACCCGGGTCCCGGCGTCGACCGTGGTCAGGATGAACAGCGCCTCGAACATGATCGCGAAGTGGTACCAGAACGCCTTGACGCCCGCGCCGCCGAGGAAGCCGGAAAAGATCTCCGAGATGCCGACGGCGAGCGTCGGCGCGCCGCCGGTGCGCGACACCAGCGTCGGTTCGCCGACGGCGGCGGACGCGGCCCGCAGGCTCTCCGGTGTGACGACGAAGCCCAGGTTGGACACCGCCGTCGCGGCGCTCTCGAAGGTCGTGCCGACCACGCCGCCCGGGGAGTTCATCGCGTAGTAGAGCCCCGGATCGAGCAGTGACGCGGCGATGATCGCCATGACCGCGACGAAGGACTCCATCAGCATGGCGCCGTAGCCGATGAGCCGGACCTGCGACTCCTTCTGGATCATCTTCGGCGTGGTGCCCGAGGAGATCAGCGCGTGGAAGCCGGACAGCGCCCCGCAGGCGATGGTGATGAAGACGAACGGGAACAGCGCGCCGCCGAAGACCGGGCCGTTGCCGTTCAGGGCGAACTTGGTGACGGCCTCGTTCTGTAGGACCGGGGCGGTGACCAGCACGCCGACCGCGAGCAGCCCGATCGTGCCGATCTTCATGAAGGTGGACAGGTAGTCCCGCGGCGCCAGGAGCATCCACACGGGCAGGACGGATGCGACGAAACCGTACCCGACCAGGCAGAAGACCAGCGTTTCGGGCTTGAGCGTGAACGTGGCGGCCCAGCTCGAGTCCTGGACCCAGCCGCCCGCGACGATGGCGAGCATCAGCAGCGCGACGCCGATCACACTGGTCTCGATCACCCGGCCCGGCCGCAGCACCCGCAGGTAGAAGCCCATGAACAGGGCGATCGGGATGGTCATGGCGATGGAGAAGGTGCCCCAGGGCGACTTCGCCAGCGCGTTGACGACGACGAGCGCGAGGACCCCGAGCAGGATGATCATGATGGAGAAGACCGCCACCAGGGCGGCGACGCCGCCGACGCGGCCGATCTCGTCCCGGGCCATCTGGCCCAGGCTCTTCCCGTCCCGGCGCATGGACAGGAACATGACCACCATGTCCTGCACGGCGCCGGCGAAGACGACGCCGACGATGATCCAGATGGTGCCGGGCAGGTAGCCCATCTGCGCCGCCAGGACCGGCCCGACCAGTGGTCCGGCGCCCGCGATCGCGGCGAAGTGGTGGCCCAGCAGCACGCGGCGGTCGGTGACGTGGTAGTCGATGCCGTTGTCCAGCCGCTCCGCTGGCGTGGCGCGCCGGTCGTCGACCTTGAGCACACGCCGGGAGATGAAGCGCCCGTAGAACCGGTAGGCGATCGCATACGAGCACAGCGCCGCGACGACCAGCCAGATCGCCGAGATGCGCTCGCCGCGGGCGAGGGCGATGGTACCCCAGGCGATCGCGCCGACGATCGACACGGCCGTCCAGGTCACGATGGTCCGCGCGCCCGGGCGGGCCCGGGTCTGCGGAGTGAAGATGCTCATCCATGTTCTCCAGGGTGGGGGTGTGCGCCCGAAACCGTCCCCGGCGTGCCGACCCCGCTGTCCGCACGCTTCAGCAGCAGATGACCGGCCGCCATCAGTGCCGCGCTGAGGAGGATCCAGGCGAACTGGAACCAGTAGAAGAAGGGCAGCCCTGCCAGCCGGGGCGTGGTCCGCGCGTAGAGCGGGACCAGGAGAATTGCCACGAGCGGCAGTGCCAGGCCGGTGTAGGCGGCGACCCTGTATGCCTTCCGGAATCTCGCCATACCGGCCTCCGATCAGTCGTCGACGATATGTGAAGGTTGCGCATCCATGTCTGACGGTTTACTGCCCGATTGCCTCTTGTTTCGTGTCAACCGATCCGGGAGCCTGCGCAACACACAGAGGACTGAGAGGGTGCCCATGGTCGATGCCGCCAGCACCGCCGCCTTCACGCTGGTCGTCGCCGGCACGTCGCTGCTCGCGATCGCCGCGCGGCGCTTCCGGGTCCGCGACGAGCTGCCCACGCTCGACGGCTGGGCGCTGGCGGGACGGCAGTTCGGAGCTGTGCTGACCTGGTTCCTGCTCGGCGGCACGATCTACACGGCCTACACGTACGCGGCGGTGCCGGGTCTCGTGTACGGCATCGGGGCGCTGGGATTCTTCGCACTCGCGTACACGGTGATCGTCTACCCGCTGGCCTTCGTGCTCCTGCCGAAGCTCTGGCAGGTGGCGAAGGACAACGGCCACACGACGGTGGCCGACTACGTGCGGACCCGCTACGACTCACCGCTACTCGCGCTGGCCGTGGCGCTCACCGGCATTCTCGCCACCATGCCGTACATCGCGCTGCAACTGCTCGGCATCCGCGCGGTCCTGGTCGCCGGCGGCCTCTATCCCACCGACGGGATCGCGGGCGACCTCACGCTCGTCGCGGTGTTCGCGGTGCTGGCCGGCGCCACGTACCGCAGCGGGCTGCGCGCGCCGACCGTCATCTCCATGGCCAAGGGGGTCCTGGTGGGTACCACGGTCGTCGCCGTCGTCGTGCTGGTCCTCGACCAGCTCGGCGGGCCGCGGGCGGTGTTCCGGGCCGCCGAGGACACCATCACCGCACGCGGTGTCCCGGCGGCCTCCCTGACCCTCACCTCCTCGCTCTACACCACCTACGCCACGCTGGCGCTCGGCTCCGCGCTCGCGCTGCTCATGTACCCGCACGTGCTGACCGCGTCCTTCGCCGCGTCCAGCGGCGACCGGCTCCGCAAGGCGATCGTCGGACTGCCGGCGTGGACCGCCGTGCTGGGGCTCTTCGCGCTGCTCGGCGTCGCGGCGCTCGCCGCGGGCGTGCCGGCCCGGCCCGGCAACGCCGAGGCGGCCGTGCCGCTGATGGTGCGGGAGCTGACCTCACCGGTCGCCGCGGGGCTCGTGTTCGGCGCGCTCGCGGTCGGGGCGCTGGTGCCCGCCGCGGTGATGTCGGTCGGCGCGGCGGCGCTGTTCGTGCGCAACGTCTACGTCGAGTACTTCCACCCGTCGGCGACACCGAAGCACCAGGCCCAGGTCGCCCGCGCGGTGTCGCTGGTGGCGAAGTTCGGGGCGCTGGCGTTCGTCTTCGGCCTGCCCGACCAGGACGCGATCAACCTGCAACTGCTCGGCGGAGTGTGGATCCTGCAGACGTTCCCCTCGGTGGCCCTCGGCCTGTTCACCCGCTGGCCGCACCGCGGCGCGCTGCTCGCCGGCTGGCTCGTCGGCATGGTCGCGGGCACCGTGCTGGTGGCCTCCGGCGGCTTCTCCTCGGTCGTGTCGGTCGCCGGTGTCCACGTGTACGTCGCGCTCGCCGCGCTGGTGCTCAACCTCGGGATCGCCGCGGCGCTGACCCCGGCGCTGGATTGGCTCGGCGTGGCCCGGGAGCTCCGCGGCGGTACTGCCACCCGGGCGGTGGTCCGGTGAGCCAGCAGGTCTCGTCACGCGTGCTCGCACCGGCTGCCGACCCGGCGCCGCCCGAGCCCGAGCCCGCCCCCGCCGGGCCGGGCCTTGTCGACCTGGACCGTGAGGTCGCACTGGCCAGGCTCTTCGACGCCAACCACACCCAGTTGCTGCGCCTGGCCGTGCTGCTCGGCGCGGAGAGCGAGGCCGAGGACATCGTCTCGGAGGCGTTCTACGAGCTGTACCGGCGATGGCGCCGGTTACGCAGCCACGACGCCGCCCTGAGCTACCTGCGCGCCGTCGTGTGCAACCTCGTGCGGATGCGGGTACGCCGGCTGCAGGTGGCGCGCAAGCACGCGGAACAGGTGATCGAGTCGGTCGGATCGGCCGAGGCCGAGGTGTTGCTGCGCGACGACCAGCGGGCCCTGGTGGAGGCGATCAAACGGCTGCCGACCCGGCAGCGGGAAGCGCTGGTCCTGCGGTACTGGCTGGATTTGCGAGAATCGGAGATAGCCGCGGCGATGGGCATCTCCGCGGGCGCGGTCAAGTCGCACACGTCGCGGGGTATGGCCACGCTCTCGCGCTTACTGGAGGAGCGGAGATGAACGGCGTCACACCCGGTAGGACTCCCGGAACCGGCCCGGTCACGGGCTCCGGGGCCGCCGAGGAGCAGCTCCGTGACGTGTTCGACGCGCTCGTCACCTCCGTGCACGGCACACCGGACCGCTACCCGGCCGCCCTGGCCGACTGGCGGCGCCGGGAGCGCCGGCGGCGGATCGTGCTGCCGATCCTCGCCGCGGTGATCTTCGCACTCGCCAACATCCTCGGCCTGTGGGCGTTGAGCCGCGCCGACGTCAACACCCACATCATCTTCAACGACCGGCCGGGGAACAGCACCGAGGCGCCGACGAACGGCATCGGGCCGCCGCCGTAGCCGGCGCCTCGGCCGTCCGTCACCCCACCGTCACCCGGGCCGGCCGTGACCGGGTGTCGGACATCCCGGCCACGGCCACCGGCCGTCCCGCCTGATCACACACCCCCGCGGACCAGGCGCCTCGATCCCGCATACCAACGCACTGGCAACGACGGCCGGCGCACGCTGACTGCCCGCGGCAGGCGGTATGAAACCGCACGAGCTGTGCCATCTCCGGCGGGCGGCAACCCGCGCGAGGAGGCGGGTGATACCGGCCGGTCGGCCGTCGAGCCGGGCGCCGAGGGCGCGGCGGCATGTCCGCGGCTCGGTTCGCCGGGCGCGGTTTATGTCCGCGTCGGCTTGGTAGAGAAGGCCGAGACGGCGAGCCGGCGGGCGGGTCCGGATCTGACGCGCGCCCGCGATGTGGCGCCGGTCGCCGGCGGTGCGCTCGGCGGCCTGCCGGATGGCGTCGTCCAGGTCGAGACCGGGAGTCGGCGGGGGCGAGGTGAGCCGCGGTGGAGACCGTGCCCGAGCCGGCCACCGTGCGTGTTCGCGGGCAACGTGCCGTAGGCCGGCCACCGGGACGCCATGACGGGGGGAGTGCGGATGTTGAAAGGCTTCAAGAACTTCCTGATGCAGGGCGACCTGATCATCGTCGCGGTGGGCCTGGTCGTCGCCTTGGCGTTCAGCACCCTGATCAAGGCCTTCACCGACAGCATCATCACACCCCTGGTCAACGCGCTGGCGGGTGGGGGATCGTCCGGGAAGGGCATCGGCTGGACGCTGAACGGCCAGCGGGTCGACGTCGGCGCCTTCATCGGCGCGCTCATCTACTTCATCATCTTCATGGCCGTGATCTACTTCCTGATCGTGGTGCCGTACCGGGCCTACATGCGCAAGCGCGGCAAGACCGTCTTCAGTGACCCGCCACCGACCAGGACCTGCCCGAGCTGCAAGCTGAACGACGTGCCCGTGGATGCCGTCCGGTGTCCGCACTGCACCAGCGACCTCGCCGCCGCCTGAGCCGCACCACCGCGTCGGTCCTACCGGCCGCCGGGTTCGAGGGACGGGCTGGTGAGACCCCGGGAGCGGAGCTGCCGGTCGACGGCTGGGCTGACGGCGGACAGTCCGAACCGGCAGCGCAACTGGTCGGCGGCGCGGCGTGCGGCCATCAGGACGCTGATCCCGCTGACGCCGACCGCCGTGACCATGCTCAGATCCAGTAGCAGTTCGCTCGGCACCGTCTCCAGCGCCGTGGCCAGCGCCTGATGAAACGTCGCGGCCGTGTCCTGGTCGAGCTCACCCCGCAGCCGGAGCAGGACCTGCCCGGCGGCGTGCCGATACACCTCGAACGAGAGCGCCATGTCGCCAGCGTCCCACAGAACCTCCATGATCGTCACTATCTGTCTATCGAATGATGACAATCTGAAAGTATGAGACGCGGTGTGGCGCCACGGGCCGGACGTTGCCGAGGTCCGGCAAGCTGCGGCATCGCTGTTCGCCGGTGGATGGTCATGACGTGCCGCCGTCGGTGGCCGAGGCTGGATGGACAACGGCGTTCCGACGGAGGTGGTGGTGATGACCGAGCTGGCAAGGGCCAGGGTGCCGGAGGTCGGGGCGCCGCCGGCAGGAATCCCGCGCAGCGCGACCGCCTCGCTGCGCGAGCTCCTCGAGCGGCAGTTCCAGGACTACACCGAACAGCTCATCGGATTGACGGTACCTGGCCGCTTGCCGGACTCGGACGTACATCACCCGGACACCGTGCGAACGCTCATGCGGACCGCCCGGCAGGGCATCGCCGACACCACCGAGGCGTTGCGGCGCATGTCCGAAGGCGGTTACGGCCGCTGTGGCCGCTGCGACCGCGAGATCCCGCTCGTCCGTCTGCGGGCCGCGCCGTCGGCCCGGTGGTGCGAGCCGTGTCAGCAACACCACGCGAGCGTGCGGCACGGCCACGAGCCCGGGCCGGCGGGGTGCTGAACCCGCGGCAGCGCCTCGCACTGGATCTCGGTACCTCGGCGGTGCGGCTGTGGACCCCGCAGGCTGCCGCGGCGATCGTCGAACCGGCCGTCATCGCGCGGATGCCCGACGGCCGGCGCGTCGCCGGCCGGGCCGCCGCCGAAGCGGCGGTCGCTGACGGCGCGAAACTGATCTCGCCCATCCGGGAAGGTACCGTCCGCGACTTCGCTGCCTGCGTCGATCTTCTGCGCGTCCTCGTCGCCCGCACCGGACAGTCGTACGGGCCCGAATGTTCGGTGCTGGTCGGTGTGCCGGCGACGGCCACGGTGCGGCAGGGGGACCTGCTGGCCGCGGTCGTCCGTCGCGCGGTCGGCGGTCGCGTCACGACGGTGGAGCAGCCGCTCGCGGCCGCGCTGGCCTGCGGGCTGGGCCCGGCGACGGACGACCTGGTCACCGTGGACATCGGGTCCGGCCGCATCGAGGTGGCGCGCATCGCGGACTCCCGCGTCACCGGGGCGGTGCGGGTCCACGCGGGGAACGCCCTCGATCCGGTTCACGAAATCGCCCGGTGTGTGCGCGGCATGAACGTCCGCGAGCCCGGCGTCCGGCGCCGGCGCCTCGTCATCACCGGCGGCGGCGCGATGTCTCCCGGGCTCGCCGCCCGCTTGGCCGCGTGGACCGGCCGATCCGTCACCATGCCCGCTGATCCGCTGCTGGCCACGCTCACGGGCATCCGGCTCCTGCTCACGGCCTGACGCCGTTGCCGGTGACCGGCAACGACCGCGCGACCAGCTTGCAGGCGGTCACCCTGTCAGGCGGCCCGGCGCCGTACGAGCATGGGTGGACACGGGGCCGCGGTGGCCACGGCGCGACCGCCGCCCTGTGCGGCGGTTGCCACAGCGGGACCGGGCGGAAGGAAACAGCATGTCATTCGGATTCCAGCAGCAGCGCGTGCCGGCCTTCGCCGCCGGTTCGCCGCGCAGCGTCGCGGTCGTCGGCGCCGGCATGGTCGGACTGTCGACCGCGTGGTTTCTGCAAGAGGCCGGCGTGCACGTGACGGTGTACGAGCGGAAGCACGCCGGGGCGGGTGCCTCGTGGGGCAACGCCGGGTGGCTGACCCCGGGCCTGACCGCGCCGCTGCCCGAGCCGGCGGTGCTGCGGTACGGGCTGCGTGCGGTACTGAGCCCACGCTCGCCGGTGTACCTCCCGTTGCGCGCCGATCCCGGCCTGCTGCGTTTCATCACCTCGTTCGTGGCGCACAGCACCGCGCGGCGATGGCGGCGCGGCATGGCCGCCTACGTGCCGCTGAACGAGCGGGCCCTGGAAGCGTTCGACGTGCTGGCCGCCGGTGGCGTGACCGCACCGACGTCCCGGCCGGACACGTTCCTGGCCTGCTTCGCCCGCAAACGCGACGCCTGGGCCCTGCTCGCCGAACTGCATCAGATCCGCGAGGCCGGTCAGGACGTCCGCTTCCACGCCGTCGAGGGGTGGCGGATCCGGGCCCTGGAGCCGGCGCTGACCGATCGGGTGGGTGCCGCGATCAGGATCTACGGGCAGCGCTACCTGGACCCGCCGCAGTTCGTACGCTCCCTGGCGGATGCGGTACGGGCACGCGGTGGGGACATCGTGGAAGGCGCCGACGTGACCGATCTGCGCCCCCGGCCGGACGGCGTCCTGCTGGGCCGCGGTGACGGGGACGAGCGGCAGCACGACGCGGTGGTCGTCGCCACCGGTGCGCTGCTCGGCCAGCTCGCCGCACGGTTCGGCGTACGGCGGCCGGTGCAGGCCGGTCGTGGCTACAGCTTCAGCGTGCCGGCCGAACAACTGCCCGCCGGTCCCCTGTACTTCGCCAAGCAACGGGTGGCCTGCACACCGCTGGGCGGCCGACTGCGCGTTGCGGGAATGATGGAGTTCCGCCGGCCGGACGACCCCCTCGACCCGCGGCGCGTCACCGCCATCGTCGACGCGGTCCGCCCGTTCCTGGCCGGCGTGAACCTTGACGACCGGCGCGACGAATGGGTCGGGTCCCGGCCGTGCACACCCGACGGACTGCCGCTGGCCGGGGTGACCGCCTGTCCCCGGGTGTTCGTCGCCGGCGGCCACGGCATGTGGGGCATCACGCTCGGCCCGATCACCGGGCAACTGATGGCCGAGGCGGTGCTCAAGGGCGAGGCGCCGCGCGACCTGGCGCCGTTCGACCCGCTGCGCTGATCAGCGCCGTGCGGGCCGCCGATGCGCCGCCGGCGGTCACGTCACCGCCGGCAGCGCATCGGCGGGCCAGTTCAGGGCCGTCGCGCCGCGGACGGCGGCGTGCAGCGTGAACCGGTGGTCGGGGTCGGCCGGGTCGTATCCGGTCAGGGTCTTGATCCGCGCCAGCCGGTAGGTGACGGTGCGCACCGAGACCCCGAGCTGCTTGGCGGCCTCGGTGGCGACCTCGCCGGTGGCGAAGTACGCCCGCAGGGTGTCCAGGAGCGGTCCGGCGCCGCCCCGAGCGGCAGTCAGCGGGCCGAGCACGGCGCCGACCAGATCGACGATGGCCGGCTGGTCGCGCAGCAGCACCCGGTAGACCAGCAGGTCGTGGGCCGCGGTCACCGGGACGTCCAGGCGCAGCCGTTTCACCATGGCGAGCGCTTCGCGGGCCTCCTCGTAGGAGCGGGCGATGCCGTACAGGCCCGGATGGGCCCGGCCGACCGTCACCCGCCACGGGCGGCCGTGCCGTGGCCGGCTCAGCTCGGCGTGCACGAGGTGCCCGAGGTCGTGCCGGCCGCCGGTCGCGGCCGGGCCGGTCGCGGTGAGGTCGGCGGGAGCGATCACCACCAGCAGGCCGTCCTTCGTGGCGACCAGGACGTCCCGGTCGCCGAGCCGGTCGAAGATGACCGCCTCCAGCGCGGTGATCGCCGCCTGCGTGTCGGGCAGCCGCCGGCCGGGAGCGGCCAGGGCGACCTGGTGCTCGCGGGCCGGGTCGACACCGAACGGCTCGGCCCGCTGCACCAGCGCGCCCGGGTCGGAGTCACCGCGCAGCAGGTCGTCGACAAGTTCGCGGCGCAGCGCCTCCTCCTGACGCACCAGGTCCCGTCGGGCCTGGGCGTAGCCCTCGGCGAGGGTGGCCACCGCGTCGTCGACGACCTGCAGCACCGCCGCGGCGGCGGCCCGGACCGCCTCGCTGTCGTCGGAGCGCACCACGGCGGGCAGGTCCTGCCACAGACGTCGCGCCGCGGACAGGTAGAGCTGCACCGCCCGGCCGGCCGAGACGCCTTGCCGCGCCGCGCTGCGACCCAGCTCGCCGACGGCGTCGAGGTCGGCGCGGCGCGGCCGCCGGCCGGTGGACGCCGCCTCGGCCAGCAGCGGCAGATAGTTGCCCAGCAGTTCCGCCGGTGCGCCCGCGTCCCGGCTGGCCGCCTGTCCAACCGCGTGCAGCCACTCCGCCGGGTCCGCCGCCGAGGCCCTACGGCGCCGCATCTCACCGCTTCTCACGCTGGACAGCTCCGTTCCGCCGATCGCCACCGTCGTGCGGACGCTCCAGCCTGCCGGACTCCAAGCGCCCGAGTGCCTGGCTTCGGGTTGCCGGGCACCGGCATGCGAGGGCATGTCCGGTCGCGGTACGACCGTTGCCGGTGCCGTCCGCGCCAGTCACTGTTGCCGTCCGTCGGCAATCACCATACGACCAGGTTGCCGGTCGCCGCCGATGCGCCCCACCGAGCGGCGGCGGACGCTGGAGATTCACGGAGCGACTGGACGAAGGGAGGACAGTGACGATGACGACCGGCATGACGCCGGGCGGGCGAGACACCGTCGGCATCGTGTCACCGCCGCCTCCCGGCCGGGTCATGTGCCTGGCACGGCTCCGACGCCATCCGAAAGCGGGCGGACCGGTCTCCGGCTCGCCGGTCCGGTGCCCGCGGGACAGGCGCGATCCGGGCCCGGCCGCCCGCCGGTGGCGGCGCACACGCCGCCCGTGCGCCTGCCGTCCGACTCGGACCCGCGTGCGTTGACCGGGCCGCACCCTGTGCAGCCGCCGCATCCCGTTTCGTACGTCCGTCAGCGCGGGCGTGCACCCCCTGCGGATGACGTTCGTCCGGCCGAGAGGAGCCACCGTGATCAACGACGTGATCAGCCCCGCTCTTGCGGTGCGGCCCGCCGCCCCCGCACAACGGATCGATCCGGCAGTTCTCGGCACCGCCGCCGTGCAGCCGACCGCGATCGGCGTCGACATCGGCAGCGCCTACACACGGATCTGGGTATCCGGTCGACCCCTGGTACACACCCGCACCGGCGGCGGTCCCACCAAGCGTGAAGTGATCCGACACGGCCGGATCACCGACCCGGCCGCCGCGTCCGCGATGCTGGCCGGCCTCTGTGACAGGCACAACCCGGCCCTGCCGGCCGGTGCGATCGTCGTGGCCTGCCGGCCCGCCCCGGCCGACACGCGCGACGAGCAAGCACTGCGCCAGGCACTCACGGCCGCCCTGACGCCGAAGCGGCTGCTGCTCATCGACACCGTCCGGGCCGCCGCCATCGGCGCCGGCGCCGCGGCCGGCCCGAAGCTGGTCATCGACGTCGGTGCCCAGTTGGTGGAAGCCGCCGTGCTCGCCCGGGGTGTCGTCGCCGGTGCGCTCCGCCACGAGCTCAGGGTCGGCGAAGCGGCCGGACCGGACGCCGACGACACGATCGTCGCGGTGGTCGTCGACCTGCTCGGCCGATTGCGCCGTGCGCCGCAGCACCGGCAAGCCGTCGCGGCGGCGACACGCGGTGGCCTGCTGCTCGTCGGGGGCGGCGCCACCCGGCCGCGACTGGCCGCCCGGCTCACCGCCGCCGTGGACCTGCCGGTTCGCCGGCCCGCGGCACCGCACCTCGTCGCCGTCCGCGGGGCCGGTCTGGCCGCCCTGGCCGCCCTGCGCCGTGCCGCGATGCACGCCTGATCCGTACGTCGAATCGCCAGACGGTCAGACCTGTCGCCGTCCGGCCGCAAACCCAACGGAGAACCATGAGCATCAACACGGACGCGGACACCGGCAAGCTGCGGCAACTGCTGCACGCCCAGTTGGAGCGGCACACCGCGGAGCTCACCGCCCTCACCACCGCCGGCACGGACCCGCAGGGCGCCGGTGAGGACCCGCACACCATCGCCGAGCGCGCCGCCGCCGCTCGGCGCGCCATCGCCGACACCAACGCCGCGCTCACCCGGCTGGCCGACGGCACCTACGGCCGCTGCGAGCGGTGCGTCGGCGCCATTCCCGTAGCCCGGCTGGAGATCCTTCCCCACGCCCGGCTCTGCGTTCCCTGCCAGTCGCGCAGCCGCTAGCCAGCGCCGGTGTACACCGTCAGCAGGCACGACGAACTCGCTGTGCTGCGCATGATGTTCGAGGACCACTACGACCGGCATCGCACCCAACTCACCTTGCTGCGACAGCAGGCGGCGCTGCTCGGATCCGAGGACGCGCACGCCACGGCGACCGCGACGCTCACGGCCGCCACCCGTCGGGCGCTCGGTGACGTCGCGCGTGCGCTGGACCGTCTGCGGCACGACAACTACGGCGTTTGTGACGGCTGTGGCCGGGACATCCCGATCGACGTCCTCGCCCGGCGACCGGCCACCCGGCATTGTCCCAGGTGCCGCCCGGCGGAAACCCGGGACACCGGCCGTGTCGAACGGTGACCCGGCGCTGTCGGCGGGGGGAGCGCGCCTATGCCGGGCGTTCACCGTCTGGATGGTCGGCGGGCGGAACGACCAGGACCGGAAGGGGTGCGCGGTGCAGGGTCGCCTTGGCGACGGTGCCGAGGAGGATCTCCTGCGCTGCGGAGCGTCCCCGGGAGCCGACGACCACGGCTGCCGCGCCGAGTGTCCGGGCCTGGGCGGTGAGGGCACCCGCGACGCGTCGTGCCCGGCCGCCGCGGGTGTCGCGCGGCAACGCCGCCGCGGCCGGTTCGAGGCCGGCGTCCGACGGCGGCGTGGGCACGGTGCTCGCCGTGCCGTCGCGGCCGACGACGGCGGCGATCAGTTCCCGGCCGGGGAACAGCTCGCGGGCGCGTCGCCAGGCCAGTGCGGCGCCCGCTGAGCCGTCCCATCCCACCAGTGCCGGCCCGTTGGCGAGTGCGGCGTACTCGTCGGTCAGCAGCGGGTGCGGCACCACGAGGACGGGCCGGGAACTGTAGTGGACCAGCATGTCCGACACGCTGCCGAGCAGCGCGCGACCCCCGCGCAGTCCCCGGGAGCCGACGAGCACGACGTCGACGTCGGCCTCGTCCGCGATCTGCGCGAGTTGCAATCCCTCGCCACCGTACGAACGCCGGGTGATCTGCTCGGCCTCCCAGCCCGCGGCCCGGGCCAGCGTGCTGCCGACGTCGGCGAGACGATGCGCCTCCCGATCGCCTTCCCGTTCGACCGCTTCGGTGAACGCGTCGACGTCGCGTGATCCGGTCCACAGCCGTCTGCGCAGCTCGGGGCTGGTGAACGGGGGTGCCCACAGGTGGGCCACCACGGCGTGCGCGCCCGGCAGCAGCAACGACCCGGCGTCGAGAGCGGTGCTCGCCGCGGGAGAACCGTCATACCCGACCAGGACGCGGATGGGCCTCTGGCGCATCACGATCACTCCTCCGGTGGGGTGCGGATCGGCCGTGACCGGGTGTCGGACATCCCGGTCACGGCCACCGGCCGTGCTCGCCTGAACGCGTACCCCCACGGACCAGGCGCTTCGATCCCGCACACCATCGCGGTGGCAATGCCGGCCGGCACCGGGCCGACTGCCCGCGACGGGCGGTACGAAACTGCGGGAGCGCTTCGGATCTGCCGGCGGAAGCAACGCTGCCCAGGGTCCGGTCCCGGGTCGCCGACGGGGCCGGTTCGTCGCCTCGGGGTGATCCTCGGCGGGGTGCGCCGCCGGCCGAACCTCGTCGGTCGTACGAGCGATCCCGCGCGGTCGCGCGTTTCGCGGCCCGCGCATCGGGCACACAACGCCGACTGGCGGATCCACTCGGCCTGAGCAGCGAACACGCCCTTCTCCGGGTGAGTCGACCCGACCTGCGTGGTCGTCGTCCGCCCGGGGGTGCGGTCCGGCCGGGACCAGATGAACGGAGAGAGCCATGAGCACGACAACCCGGGATGTCCGCTTCGACGAGATCGCACGGGGAATCGCCGAGATCAACCCCGTCGAGCACACGCCGATGGACTCGCCCTACGAGATCTCGAACGCGCGGTACGAGGCGCTCCGCAGCGTCCTGCACGACGTCGGTGGACAACCCGCGCTTCCGGAGCCCTACAAGGAGAAGGGTGAGGAAGCCTGGGAGATGAACACCTATCTCACCTGCGAGTGCCTGGGGTGGCGCGGAGCCTGGAACGCCGAGATGCGGCGCAGGGCGGAGAACGACCTCGGGGCGACGCTCTACTTCGGTCTGCCGTACTACGCGCGGTGGATCACGGTCGCCGCCAAGACGCTCATCGACAAAGGCCTGATCACGCCCGACGAACTGGCGGCGAAGATCGACGAGGTGCGAGCCCGTTTGGGAGACAAGTCATGACACACCGACGCTTCTCGATCGGTGATCACGTGACGGTGCGTGACACCACCAGCATGTTCCACACCAGGACCCAGCGGTACACCAGGGGGCGAACCGGTGTCGTCACCGAGTACCGGCCCGAGTGGGTCATTCCGGAGGACGAGGCATGGGGCCGTGACGAGAACGGCCGCCACGAGCCGTTCTACGTCGTGCGCTTCCGGCAGACGGACCTCTGGCCGGACTACGAGGGTTTCGACGTCGACACCCTCGAGACCGAATGCTCCGAACGATGGCTCGAACCCGCGAAGGCAGGCGCGAAGTGACCAGGACCGAACACACGCACATCACCGGCCCGACCGAGGTCAGCGAGTTCGAGGTACTGGAGCTCGCGGTGCGTGAGCTCGCCATCGAGCACGGCCTGTTCTCGGCCGAGGACCACCGGCGTTTCGCCGAATGGACCGAGGCGCGCACCCCGGCCAAGGGCGCCCAGCTCGTCGCCAAGGCGTGGCTCGACCCCGCCTTCAAGCAGCAACTGCTCAGCGACGGCACGGAGGCGAGCAAGGCGGTGGGTGTCGACTGGCTCGACCCGACGGGAACGGGCACGCCCAGCGACTACACGTACTTCTACGTGCTGGAGAACACGCCCAAGGTCCACAACGTCATCGTCTGCACGCTGTGCTCCTGCTACCCGCGTCCCGTCCTCGGGATGTCACCGGACTGGTACCGGACGCCGAACTACCGCCGCCGCATGGTTCGACGGCCCCGTGAGGTGCTGGCCGAGTTCGGGCTCCACCTGCCGTCGGACGTCGAGGTGCGGGTGCACGACTCGAACCAGAAGTCGCGGTTCATGGTGATGCCCATGCGTCCGGAAGGCACCGATGGGTGGACCGAGGAGCAGCTCGCGTCGATCGTGACGCGGGACACCATGATCGGTGTCGCCCTGCCGAACCCGGAGTGGACCGCCGAGCGGGCCCCGAACGCGAAGGCCGGCGGACGCTGATGACCGGTATGAAGACCGACGACGTCCTGATCGACATCATGGGCACCGAAGTCCGGCGCGAGGACCGCAGCCTGCCCGAGCTGGACCGCACGCCGGACCCGTGGGAGTCGAGCATGCAGGCGACCTGCGAGTGCCTGTCGTGGCGTGGCGCGCTCGACAACCTGGAACGCCGGCATGCCGAGGATCGGCTGGGCGAGAGCGTGTACGCCGGCTATCCCGTCCACGCCAGATCGGCGCTCGTGGTCGCGCATCTGCTCCTGGAGCAGGGCATCCTGGACGAACAGGAGCTGCGATCGAAGATGCGGCAGATCCGCTCCAGACTCGAGGAGTGACCGGCCCGCGACCGGACGAAGGCTGTGCGGCAGGTCCGCTGCCGTCGTGGATCGGCACGCTAGCCCGTCCACGGCGGCAGCGCGGGACAGCTCGCCGCCGGCTCGTCGTCAAGACCGGGTCATCGCGAGCACCCACCCGGGTTGCCTTGGTGCGGTGTTTGCGATCCGGCTCGCGGGGGAGAAGCGACCCGGCACGTGCCAACAGCCGACTCGCCGTCCGCAGATCTCACGGAGGTTCCTGATGTCCCAGACCGCAGCCCTGCCGACCCCCGTCCATCCGCCGCTGCCGGTGGCGATCCCGCTGCGCCAACTGCTGCCCTGGGCCGCCTTCGGCCTGCTCCTGGCCGCCCTGGTGATCTACTTCGTCGGCGCCGAACAGGGCGCGATCTCGATCTTCTCCGGCACGTTCGTGCACGAGTTCACACACGACGGCAGACACCTGCTGGCCTTCCCCTGCCACTGACGGACCGACGAGATGAGCGTCCGTACACTGCTGATCCGCGGCATGCTGGTCGGCATCGTAGCGGCCGGCCTGGCCTTCGCCTTCGCAAGCGTGTTCGGTGAACCGCAGATCGACGGTGCGATCGCGTTCGAGAACGCCCACACCCACGCCGACCACGTGCACGCCGGTGCGGCGGAGCCGGAACCGGTCAGCCGCACCGTGCAGTCCACCGCCGGCCTGGGTGTCGCTGTGCTGCTCTACGGCACCGCCCTGGGCGGCATTTTCGCCATGGCGTTCGCCGGCGGCTACGGACGCG
Source organism: Dactylosporangium roseum (assembly GCF_025264685.1). Lineage (GTDB taxonomy): Bacteria > Actinomycetota > Actinomycetes > Mycobacteriales > Micromonosporaceae > Dactylosporangium > Dactylosporangium roseum. Next base: position 5,137,301 of record NZ_CP073721.1, on the reverse strand, counting down.
TCGGCGCCCTCGGGCCGCGCGCCACGGCACTGCTGGTCGGAGGTCTCGGGTTCGTCGCGATGTTCCTGGTCCCGTTCGTGAAGTACCCGGCCAACCCGCCCGCGGTCGGCGAACCGGACACCATCGGGCGGCGCACCGCCCTGTACTTCGTCCTGGTCGGCGTCAGCGTGCTGGCCGCGTTCGGCTCGGTGCTGGTCGCCCGCGGCCTCGTGCCCCGGCTCGGCGGCTGGAACGCGGTCGTCGCCGCCGCCGGCGCGTACGTCGTCGTCGTGGCGATCGCGGGACTGCTGCTCCCGGCCGTCGACGAGGTACCGGCCGACTTTCCCGCCACCCTGCTGTGGCGTTTCCGGCTGGCCTCGGCCGGCACGCAGCTCGTGTTGTGGAGCACGCTCGGCCTGCTGTTCGGAGCGCTGACCGACCGTGCCGAACGACACCGCGCGGCACGTCAGGCGATGCCCGTCGGCCTCGCCCGGACGGGATGAGCACCCGGCAGGGCCTACCCTTTCCGGGTGACGCACGAGCACGAGATCGTCGAGCCGGTCGACCTGTGCCTGCCGAACGGGCGGCTCAACCCCGCGGCGGTCGGCTGGTCCCGCCGGCCGCTGCACCGGGCGAACCTGCGCGGCTGGGGGCGGACCAAGCGCTGGGAGTACTGGGGGATCGTCACGCCCGCACACATCGTCGGCCTGGTCGCGTCGTCGCTGGACTACGCGGGCGTGCACGCCGTCTACGTGCTCGACCGCGCCACGAAGGTCGAGCTCGGCAAGGACGCGGTGGTGCCCTTCGCCCGTGGCGTCGTGCTGCCGCCCGTCAGCGGCGCGGGCACCGTGAGCGTGCGCGGCGGCGGCCTGTCGATCGACATCGACCAGAGCCCCGAGGGCAGCACGATCCGGGCCGGTCGATCCAGCTCGGCGGCACATGGACCGACGGCACCGGCTCGACCGAGAACGCGCTCTTCGTCGGCGGGCGGCTGCACAAGATCGGCGCCGAGCTGCGCTGGAGCTACGACCGCCGCGACTGGCTGCGGCCGTGGCGGATCAGCGGCGACCGGGTCGAGGTGGAGTTCCACCCGTTCCACGAGAAGGTCGCCCGCACCAACCTGGGCGTCGTGGCCAACGAGACGCACCAGTGCTTCGGGCACTTCTCCGGCTGGATCCAGGCGGACGACGGCGAGCGGGTGAGCGTGGACGCCCTGGCGGGATGGGCGGAGGAGGCCCACAACCGCTGGTAGCACACCACCCCCCACTTTGCGCGTCGATCTTGCAGTTGTGGTGCCTGACAAACCGGGCATTCGCGGAGTGTCTCGGCACCACAACTGCAAGATCGACGCGCAAAGTGGGGTGCTCGACCTGGACGGGTGGGTGAGTTCATCGGTCGCGGCCGCCGCGTTCCGGGCGGTGCCGTCGCTGGACCGTGCCGCGCGGTTCGGTCAGCTCCTCGGGCTCGTCCAGCGGCGCCGCCGTCAGCATCCTCAGCTCCCTTGATCCGAAAAGTCTGATAGATCAGCCGCAGGCCGCCGGAGCGGTACGCTACCGGCGTGCTTCTGTCACCTTGCCTCGGCTTTCACGGCCCTGGACGGGCCGGCGAGACGCTAACGTGACCCGCGGGTATTGCGTCTGTGAGCGCTGTCACCCTAATGTCAGACGTATTGCCGACCGGTGGTTGGCGGGGACAGGTTGGAGTGGTGATGCGTTCAGGGGCGGCGCGCAGCCTCGGCGTGGCGGCGATCTCGGTCGTCGCTGTCGCTGGTGCGGCGCGGGACACGGACGGAGCCGAGGCATGACGGCCGTCCGGTTCACGGCCGAGGACCAGGTGCTCCGGATCGTCCTGGACGGACCCGGCGCGATGAACAGCATCACCCCCGACGTGGTCGCCGGGCTCAACGCCGCGCTGGACGCCGCCGAGCGGGACAGGTCCCTGCGCGCGATCGTCGTCACCGGCGTCGGGCGGGCCTTCAGCGTCGGCATGGACATCGACTTCCTCGGTGCGTGCTTCGCCGATCCCGGTGGCGTCTTCGTACCGTTCATCCGCGGATACCACAAGCTGCTCGACCGCCTCCAGGACTTCCCCGTCCCGTCGATCGCGGCGGTGAACGGCCTGGCCCGCGCCGGCGGTTTCGAGCTGCTGCTCGCCTGTGACTTCGTGGTGGCCGCGGACGAGGCAAGGGTCGGTGACATCCACCTCGGCTTCGGTATGGTCCCGGGCGCCGGCGCGAGCATGCGCGCCCACCGCAAGCTGGGTGACCAGCGGGCCCGGGCGCTGCTGCTCACGCCCACCTGGCTCACCGGACCGCGGATGGTCCAGTGGGGACTCGCGATCGCCCACGCGCCGCTGGCCGACCTCGACGCCGAGGTCGCCAAGATCACCGACTCGCTCCGCGGGCGGTCCCGGCCGGCGATCGCGACGGTCAAGGCGCTGCTGAACGCGGCCGGGGACCTGCCGCTCGCCGAGGGACTGCGGCTGGAGCGGGAGATGTTCAGCCGATTCCTGGAGGAGGTTCCTGACATGGCGGAGGGTTACCGGGCATTCGTCGAGAAGCGCGAACCGCGGTGGGGGGACGTCTGATGGCCGCGCCGACGGTGTCGCCCACGGTGGTGGTGACCGCCGAACTCATCGAGCGTCTCGTCGCCAGCGGCGGCTACACGCATCCGCTGTTCAATCCGACACCCGAGCAGCGGTCGTCCGGGGCGACGGCGCCGCTGCCCGGACAGGGCGTCCTGTTGCTGGCCGGCGGCCTGGCGGAGCAGTCGGGCGCGCTCGACGACGCGATCGCGCTCGTCGAGCTGAGGTCGGTGACCTTCCTGCGGATGGTCCGGGCGGGGCAGGTGCTCAGCCTGGAGCTGACACCCGGGACGGAACAGGCCACGAAGAGCGGCAAGGTGATCCGGGAGTACCGCTGGCTCGTCCGCGAGCACGGCGGCGACCCGGTCATGGAGGCAACAGCGGTCATGCTGATGAACCAGGGAAGCCAGGAGTAGGGATCGTGGGTATCGCACAGCTCAACATGGCCAACGGCGTACGCGAGTTCGGGCGGGCGGCCCCCCGCCGGGTCGCGGTCGTCGACGGCGACCGGCAGCTCACGTTCGCCGGCCTGGACGAGCGCTCGAACCGGCTGGGCAACGCGCTGCTGCGTCGCGGCCTCCGGCCCGGCGAGCCGGTGGCGCTGCTGAGCGGCAACCGGATGGAGTACTTCGAGATCGCGGCCGGGCTGTCCAAGGCGGGGCTGCCCATGGTCCCGTTGAACCCCAGGAACAGCTCGGGGGACAACGAGTTCATCGTCCACCACTCCGGTGCCCGCGTGCTGATCATGGAGGACCAGCTCGCGCCGAACACCGTGACCTTCGTCGACGGCATGGACCAGGTGTTCAGCTTCGACGGCGGCGCCGGTGAGGGCTACGAGGACCTGCTCGCCGGGGCGGAGCCCCGGGATCCGGGCGTCGACGTCGACGAGAACGACCCCTTCTGCATCGCCTACACCTCGGGCACGACCGGACAACCCAAGGGCGTCGTCCTGACCCACCGGGGGCGCGTGCTCACCAGCTACGCGGCGGGCATCGAATACGGCCTTGGCCCCGCCAGTAGCACGATGGCGGTCGCGCCGCTCTACCACGGCGCCGGGTTCGCCTTCGGCTTCGCCGGGCCCCAGCTCGGTGGCACCGTGTCGGTCCTGCGGAGCTGGGATCCGGAGCAGTTCCTGAAGATGCTCGAGGTCTCCCGGACGAACACGGTCTTCCTGGTGCCCACCCATGCCCAGCAGATCCGCCGGATCGTCGAGGAGCCGACGGCCAGCTACGATCTGTCGGCGCTGCGGACCCTGTACTTCAACGCCGCCGCGCTGCCGGTCGCGCTGAAGGAATGGGTGCACGAGGCGTTTCCGAACGTCGGGATTCACGAACTGTACGGGTCGACGGAGTGTTCCATCGTCACCGACCTGCGGCCCGAGGACTCGATGCGCAAGGCGGGCAGCGTCGGGCACCCGTGGTTCATGAACGAGGTCAAGCTGCTCGACGACGCCGGGCAAGAGGTTTCGGCCGGGGTGCCGGGTGAGCTGTTCGCGCGCTCGCCCCTGCTCATGAAGGGTTACCTCCACAACGAGGAGGCGACGCGCGAGGCCACGACCGAGGACGGCTTCGTCACGGTCGGGGACATCGCGGTGCGCGACGACGAGGGCTTCATCTCCATCGTCGACCGCAAGAAGGACATGATCATCGCCGGTGGTGTCAACATCTTCCCCCGCGAGATCGAGGAGGCGGTCGCCAGGCACGCGGGTGTCGACGAGGTGGCGGTCATCGGCGTGCCCGACGACGTGTACGGCGAGCGCGTCGCGGCGTTCGTGGTGGCGCGCAGGGGCACCGAGCGGCTCGACATGGGGGACCTGGAGACGTATGTGCGGCAACGCATCGCCAAGTACAAGGTTCCGCGCGAATGGCATGTCGTGGAGAAATTGCCACGGAATCCCGGTGGGAAGATTCTCAAGCGTGAACTTCGTACGGATTACATCAACGGCCGCGAGAAGTGAAACACTGATGCGTTCCTGTTCGCCGCGGAGGTGTCTGCACTCATGACACGGGGATCGAAGACGTCGGGCAAGGTCGCCGACGACAAGGCCGTCGTCTCGCGATCGGCGGTCGCCGACGCACTGTCGCTGAGCCGGATCCGGCCGGCCTACCAGCAGGTGACCGACCAGCTCCTGCAGCGCATCCTGAGCGGGTCGCTCACCGCGGGTGACCGGCTGCCCTCGGAGGCGGAGCTGGCCAGCGCCTTCGGGGTGAGCCGGAGCACCGTGCGGGAAGCGCTGCGCGCCCTGGCGTCCCGAGACGTGATCCGGACGACCCGGGGGACGACCGGCGGGACGTTCGTGTCCCGGGTCCAGCTCGACCAGGTCAGTGACTACCTCGAGACGAGCATCGGGCTGCTGTCCGGGACCGACCTCTCGGTCGCGGACATGCTGGAGGCCCGTGAGCTCCTCGAGGTGCCGGCCGCGCGGCTTGCCGCGCATCGCCGGAGTCAGCAGCATCTCGCGGCGCTGCGGGAAGCCATCGACCGGGAGATCATGAGCCGGGGGCGTGGGGGCAAGTTCCGCGAACACCGCAACTTCCACGGGCTCGTCGTCAAGGCCACGGGCAACGGGCTGCTCGCGGTCATGACCGAGCCGGTGTTCCGGGTCCTTCAGGCGCGGTTCCTCGATCCGGACATTCCGCACGAGTACTGGGGCCAGGTCGATCACGATCACGAGGCGATCCTGCGTGCGATCGACGACGGCGACGGTGACGCGGCGGCGAAGGCGATGAGCGAACATCTCGTCCGGCTGCGCCAGGCCTACCGTGACAACCGGCCGGTCGGCGACGAGCGGGGCTGACCGCTACCACCCCGCTCGGCGACCGGCACGGCCAACGGCGCGTCGGCGTCGGCGGAGGACCGGAGTCCGAACCCTGCCGCACTCGGCCGCGACGCGCGGTCCGCGCCGTTGCCGCCGGTAGCGGCGGGGGCCGGTGCGACGGGCCCGGGAGGCCGGCGGCGGGCGTCACGGCCCACGGCCGCGTCTCCCTGCGCCCGGCGGCCCGGGTGGCCGTCCCGGCAGGGCTGTCGGCGGCGCGCGGCGACCGGCGCGTCCGCATGTCGTGAAACCGGGCTTTCGGCAGCCCGTGATCAAATACGTCTGATATTTGAAATAGGCGTCGCTGGGTGGATCGACGACCGCACCGCCCACCCTTGACAGCAAAATGTCAGACATTTAGGGTCGAGGTACCGGATCAGGGCTACCTGGAGAGGCTTGACATGGCGATAGCAGAAGGCTGGACGGGACGCTTCTTCGAGGATTTCGAGGTGGGCGCGGTGTATCGACACCCGTTGGGCCGAACGGTGAGCGAGGCGGACAACACCTGGTTCACGTTGCTGACCATGAACACCAACCAGATGCATTTCAACGCCGAGTACGCCGCCAGGTCCGAGTTCGGCAAGCCGCTCGTGGTCTCGACCCTGACCGTGGCCATCGCCGTCGGTCAGAGCGTCACCGATCTCACCCAGAACGCATTCGCCAATCTCGGATGGGACGAGATCAGGATGACCCACCCGGTCTTCGCCGGCGACACGCTCTACAGCGAGTCCATCGTGCTCGAAAAGCGCGAGTCGGCCAGCCGCCCGCACGCCGGCATCGTGACCGTCCGGACCCGGACGCTCAACCAGCACGGCGACGAGGTGTGCAGCTTCAAGCGCATGTTCTACGTCTACAAGCGCGGCGCCGAGCAGTTGGCGGGCATCTTCCCGGAGGGCAAGAAGCCGCTTTCGCTGGACAAGAGCGTCGCATGAGCCTGCGCATCACGTACCAGCCCTGGGGAGAGACGCTCGCGGAACTGGCCGACGCCGGACGCCGGGCGGAAGCGGCCGGCGCCGAAGCGCTGTGGGTGTCGGAGTTGCACCGCAGCGCCACCGGCACCGCCGCCGCGCTGGCGCAGGCGACCGAGACCGCCCAGGTCGGCACCTCGATCATGCTGGCGTTCACCCGCAGCCCGATGGTCACCGCCCTGGAGGCGCTCGACCTCGACGAACTCAGCGGAGGGCGGTTCGTGCTCGGGCTGGGCAGCGGTGTCCAGCGCCTCAACGAGGACTGGCACAACGCCCGGTTCGGCAAACCGGTCGCGCACCTGAAGGAGACCGTGCGCAACGTCCGGCACTTCTGGGCGACCACCACGACCGGGGCGACCATCGACCTCCCGGGCGAGTACGAGCCCATGCGCATCCGCGGCTACGAACGCCCGTTCGCGCCCACCCGCCCGGACATCCCGATCTATCTCGCGGCGATGGGCCCGCACATGACCCGCCTCGCCGGCGCGATCGGTGACGGATGGATCAGCCACGAGCTCTGCTCGCCGGCGTACCTGACCCAGCGGGTCCTTCCCGACCTCGAGGTCGGTCTCGCCCGGGCCGAGGGCAGGACCCGCGCGAACCTCGACGTCGTGGTGTCGGCGTGCTGCTCGGTGGACAGCGACCCGAAGGTGGCCAGGCGCCGCACCGCGGGGCTCGTCGGCTTCTACGCCAGCGTGCGCACCTACGCCGACTTCTTCGAGTTCCACGACCTGGGGGAGGAACAGCGGGCGGTCATCGAGGCGTTCCGCTCCGGCAAGGGCGCGGACTACCTCGCCGACAGCGTGACCGACGGGATGGTCGACGCCTTGACCATGTCCGGCGACCGCGACGACGTGGCCGCCCGCATCGCCGCCTACGAGGGTAAGGCCGACTCGGTCAAGCTCAGCCCCCCGACGCACGGCGTCGCCGCGGAAGACACCCGCAAGGCACAGGACGAGATCATCTCGATGATCGCGGATCTCACCGGAGGCACCCGATGAAACCCCTCGCCGATCTGCGCATCATCGCCGTCGAGCAGTACGGTGCCGGCCCGTTCGGCAGCGTCCACCTCGCCGATCTGGGCGCCGAGGTCATCAAGATCGAGGACCCCGCGGTCGGCGGTGACGTCGGCCGCTACGTCCCGCCGTACGGCGAGGACGAGGACTCGCTGTTCTTCGAGACCTTCAACCGGAACAAGCGCAGCCTCTCGCTGGACCTGTCGAGCGAGCCGGGTCGCAAGGTCTTCGAGGAACTGGTCAAGGTCTCCGACGTCGTCTACTCCAACCTGCGCGGCGACGTGCCGGCGAAGATCGGCATCACGTACGACGACCTCAAGCACCTGAACCCGCGGATCGTCTGCGTCTCGCTGACCGGCTTCGGGATGACCGGCCCGCGCCGCAAGGAGCCCGGCTACGACTACGTGCTCCAGGGACTCGGCGGCTGGATGGACCTCACCGGTGAGCCGGACGGACCGCCGACGAAGTCGGGCCTGTCGCTCGTGGACTACTCCGGCGGTCTGGTGGCCGCGATCTCGCTGCTCGCCGGGGTCCACGCCGCCCGGCGCGACGGCGTCGGCATGGACTGCGACGTCAGCCTCTACGACACCGCGATCGGCATGCTTACCTATCCGGCCACCTGGCACCTCAACGCCGGGTTCACCCCCACCCGCACCCGGCACTCCGCGCACCCCTCGCTGGTGCCCTTCCAGGTGTTCGAGGCCAAGGACGGCTGGATGGTCGTGGGCTGCGCGAAGGAGAAGTTCTGGGCCCGCCTGGCCGAGGTCGTCGGCCATCCCGAATGGGCGGCGGCCGGCTCGCCCTACGGGACCTTCGCCGGCCGCCAGCAGCACAGCCAGGAGCTGCTCGCGCTCCTGGAGGCGATCTTCCTGGAGAAGTCCGTGGACGAGTGGCTGGCGGTGCTCTACGCCGCCGGCATTCCCTGCGGCCCGATCAACGACGTGCCGGCCGCCCTCCGCGAGGAGCACACCCGGGCCCGCGGACTGATCGTGGCGACCGAGCACCCCAGGTTCGGCACCGTCGAGCAGGTCGCGTCGCCCGTGCGCGTCGGCTCCCAGCCGCCGACCTACCGCCGCGCGCCCCGGCGCAACGAGGATTTCGACCTGGTGACGCGGACCATCCTCGGGCTCGACGAGGAGCGCGTCGAGTCGCTCAAGGCCCAGGGCGCCTTCGGCAAGCGGCCCGCGCCCGCCGTCCCGCAGAGCGGCGTCGATACGGACGCGGCCTCGCGATGAGGTCCGTGGAGCTGGCGGAGTGGGGGCTCGGGGCCACCGGGTTCCCCGCACCGGTACGTGCGGCCGCCGTCCGTCACCTGCTCGACGGCTTCGGCGCGGCGCTCGCCGCGCTGCGCCTGCGGGCCGCCGATCCGGCGATCGAGGTCGCCGCCGGACTGGGCGGCGCGCCCGAGGCCGCCATCCTGGGCGTGGACGGCAAGATCTCCGCACCCGCCGCCGCGCTGGCCAACGGCACCCTCGTGCACGCGCTCGACTTCGACGACACGCACGCGGGAGGGCTCGTCCACGCGACCGCCGTCGTGCTGCCGGCGGCGTTCGCCGTGGGGCAGCAGGTCGGCGCGACCGGCGCCCAGGTCCTCGACGCGGCCGTCGTCGGCTACGAGACCGTGTGCCGGGTGGCGGCCGCCGCGCCCAACGGTTTCCATGCCCGGGGCCTGCACGCGACCATGGCCACCGGTGTCTTCGCCGCGGCGCTGGTCGCCGCCCGGCTCACCGGCCTGGACCGCGCGCAGGCGGTCAACGCGCTCGGCATCGCCGGCAGCCAGGCCGGCGGGTTGCTGGCCTTCCTCGGCACCGGAGCCGCGACCAAGCAGCTCCACCCGGGCTTCGCCGCCCAGGCGGGACTCATGGCGGCGCGGCTGGCGGCGGCCGGTGCCACCGGCCCGGAGACGGTGTTCGACGGCCCCCACAGCGTCTACGACGCGCTGACCGAGGGCCCGGTGGATCCGAGCGCGATCTCGGCCGGGCTCGGCTCCGTGTGGGAGACCACGCGGATCGGCATCAAGCCCTACCCGGCCTGCCAGCTCTCGCACGCGACGCTCGACGCGGTGCTCGACGCGCGGGAGCAGGTCGAGTTCGTTCCCGGCGACGTCGACACCATCGTCGCCGACGTGCACCCGGACTCCGCCGCGGTCGTCTGCGCCGCCTCGCGTGACCTGACCCGGCCCGCCAGCCCGTACGCCGCGAAGTTCTCCCTGCCGTGGAGCGTGGCCGCGCTGGTCACCGACGGCCGCATCGGGCTCGACACGTTCGACGGCGAGTCGATCGCCCGCCCCGGCGTCGCGGCCCTCGCCGCGCGGGTCCGGTGGAACATCGTCCCGGCGGCCGTCGTGGCCGCCGACGCGCCCGGCAGGGTGCGAATCACGCTGCACAACGGCCGTGCGGTGGTCGGCGCCGTCACGCGGAGCGCGGGTGGACCGCAACGACCGCTCAGCCGTGACGCGTTGCTGGCCAAGCTCACCGGGAACGCCGGCACGGACACCGCCGAGCTGGTCGCCCGGCTCGAATCGCTCGACGACCAGCCAGACATCGACGCCGTTCTCGCGGTGGTGGCGCGCACCGCCGCCGCGGCTCGCACCGAGGGAGAAGCATGACGCTGCACGCCATCCGCCCCGCCGAGTTTCCGTGGTTTCCCTACGACGGTTTCACGTTCTGTCTCGGTCTCGCGGCCGGCAAGGCGGCCTGGACGTCGGGACACACCTCGGCGGCCTTCGACAAGTCCGTCGGCAAGATGACCGTCAGCGGCTCGATGGAGGAGCAGGCGCGGACGGCCTACCAGAAGGTCCTCACCATTCTCGAGGGCGCCGGCCTCGGTCCGCAGGACGTCACCCGGGTGACCGAGAACGTCACCGTGGCCAGCCTGGGCGACTACGCCGCCGCCGCCGGAGTGCGCCGGGAGGTCTTCGGCGGCCACGAGCCCACCGTCTCCACGATCGTCGTCGAGCGGCTGGTCCGCTCCACGGCCTTCCTGGAGGTCGAGCTGCACGCGGTCGACGGCGGCGGCCGGCGGTTGCGCGTGGCGAGCGAGCCGCGCGAGGCCGGCGTGTGGGCGGCGTCGCCGGTCCGGGAGGGGCACGACGGGGCCGTCTACCTGCCCACCGTCGTCCCGATCGACGCGAACGGGGACGTCGTCCACCCGGGCGACTTCGTCGGCCAGTACGCCTACTGCCTGGACAAGGCCGACGAGCTGTTGCGGGCGGCCGGCCTGTCGATCGACGCGGCCGTCACCACCTACGACTACTCGACGCCGGAGACCCGCACCGTCTACCGCAAGGCACACCGGGTCCGCAAGGAGCGCCTCGGCGGGGCGGGCGTCTACCCGGGCGCGGGTGGCATCCTGATGAGCCGGCTGCACCATCCGGAGTCGCTGGTGGTCATCGACGTCACCGCGTCCCGCCACCCCCTCGAACTGGTCAACCCCGGCTGGTCGCGGTACGACACGCTGACCTACGCGCCGGGCATCAAGGCGGGCCGGACCCTCTACATGTCCGGCTTCGGCGCGCTGGACATGGAGACCCAGCAGGTGCTGCACCCCGGCAACCTCGAGGCGCAGGCGGAGGCGACGTACGGGGCGATCCTGCACCTGCTCGGCCACGCCGGTCTCGGCCCGCAGGACCTTCTCGCGACCACCGAGTACTGCGTCGAGTCGGCGCTGCCGGAGTACCGGGTGGTCGCGCCGGTGCGCGAGCGGCTGCTGACGCCGCCGTGGCCGGCGTCGACCGGAGCGATCTGCAAGGGCCTGCTCCGCCCGGAGCTCATGATCGAGGTCTTCCCGACCGCGCTGTACCCGGAAGAGGCGTGATGAGCCTGCTGACCGACGAACTCCGCGCGCTCATCGGGACCACGAAGACCTACACGGCGCCCGAGCCGCTCGGCGCGGCCGCGGGCCGCTACTTCGCGCTCGCGATCGGCGACGACAACCCGCTCTACGTCGACGCCGGGTACGCCCGCGCACACGGGCTCGCCGGGGTCACCGCCCCGCCGACCCTCATCTGCGAGACGAACCAGTACGCCGACGTGGCGATGGACGCCGAGGGCTACGCCGGGCACACCTGGGGGCTGGAGCTGCCGAACACCCGCAAGGTGCGGGGCGGCAACTCCTACGAGTTCCACCGCCGGATCCGGCCCGCGGACGTGGTGACCGCCACCTGGGAGATCGCCGACATGACCGAGAAGAAGACGGGCGGTGGTGCCGACATGCTGATCGTCACGTCCCGGGCGACGTACCGCGACCAGGACGGCGAGCTGCTGGCCACCAACGAGGAGACGATCATCTTCGTGTCCCTGGGGGAGCGGGCATGAACCTTCGACCCGGTGCCGCGGTCCCGCCGCTGGAACGGACGATCTCCCTCACCGACATGGTCGCCTACGCCGGTGCGACGTGGGACTGGCACAAGATGCACTACGACCCGGACTTCGTGAAGGCGCGGCGCCTGCCGGCGCCCGTCGTGGACGGCCAGGTCTTCGGGGCACTGCTCGTCGAGCAGCTACAGGACTGGCTGGGGCCCGAATGCTTCGTCCAGAAGCTGGCGTTCACCTTCAAGGCCCTGGTCTTCGCCGGCGAGACGGTGCGCTGCGAGGGCACGGTCGTCGAGGCCCACGACGATCACGTGGTGGTCCGGCAGCGGGTCGTCGTGGTGGACGCCGACGGCAAGGAGCTGCGCTCGGCGGCGGAGCCGGCGTCGGCCACCGTGCTGCTCGGCACCGCCGACGGGCCGGGAGCGGCACGGTGAGCACCGGCGTCGCGATCGTCGGCGTGGCCGAGAGCGATCTCGGGGTGACCGGCCGCTCGATCCTGGGGTTGCAGACCCAGGCGGTCACCCGGGCCCTCGCCGACGCCGGGCTGCGGCTGCGCGACGTGGACGGCCTCGCCACCACGGGCATCTCCCGCTTCTCGGCCACCCAGCTCGCCGAGTATCTCGGTGTCGAACCGCGCTGGACCGACTCGACGTACGCCGGCGGTTCGGCGTACGAGATGATGGTCGCCCGCGCGGTCCAGGCCATCAACGCCGGGCAGGCCGACACGGTTGTCGTCAGCTTCGCGTCCAACCAGCGCTCGGCCCGATCACGCTCGCTGGCCGGCGTGGTCGAGAGCCACACGCCCGAGGCCCAGTTCGAGACGCCGTACGACCCCTTGTACCCGCTGTCGTACTACGCGATGGCGGCGCAGAAGTACCTGCACCGGTTCGGCGCCACGCGGGAACAGCTCGCCGAGGTCGCCGTCGCCGCACGCGAGTGGGCACTGCTCAACCCCGCGGCGTTCCGCTACGGCGCCGGACCGATCACGGCCGACGACGTCCTGAACTCCACAATGGTGTCCAGCCCGCTCACCGTCGGCGACTGTTGCCTGGTCACCGACGGCGGCGGCGCGGTCGTGCTCACCTCGCTGGAACGCGCCGCCGATCTGGCCAGGAAGCCGGTCGAGGTGCTCGGATACGGCGAGCGCACGACGAACACCTCGATGACCGCGGTCGACGATCTCACGGTGACCGGCGCGGTCGGGTCCGGTGCCGACGCCCTGGGCCGGGCCGGGCTGACCCCCGCGGACATCGACGTGGTCGAGGTGTACGACTCGTTCACGATCACCGTCGCCCTGACGATCGAGGCGCTCGGCTTCTGCGGTGCCGGCGAGGCGCTGGACTGGATCCAGGGCGGGCGCATCCGTCCCGGAGGGGACTTCCCCCTCAACACCTCCGGCGGCGGGCTCTCCTACTGCCATCCCGGACAGTACGGCATCCTGCTGCTCGTCGAGGCGGTCCGGCAACTGCGTGGTGAGGCCGGGGCGCGGCAGGTGCCCGGTGCCCGTACGGCCCTGGCGCACGGCACCGGCGGGATCCTGTCCACCCACGCGACGGTCGTCCTGGGGGTGGACCGATGACCGCACCCGAGGTGCCCCCGGCCGACGAGGTCACCCAGGACTGGTGGGCGGCCACGACCGAGCACCGGCTGGTCGTGCAGTCGTGCGGCTCGTGTGACGGTGTCCAGCACCCGCCGCGGGCGCTGTGCATCCACTGTGGATCGACCGAGCGGCTCGGCTGGCGCGCGGCGTCCGGCACCGGGACCGTCGACTCGTTCACCGTGGTCCACCGCGCGCCGCGGGCGGGGCTCGAGGTCCCCTACGTCGTCGCCCGGGTCCGGCTGGACGAGGGGCCGATCCTGTTGACCCGGCTGGAGGGGAGGGACGCCGGCGACGAATGGGTCGTCGACGACCGGGTCCGGGTGGCCTGGGCCGACCTGCCGGACGGCCGTGCGCTGCCGGTCTTCCATCCCGTTGAGGGCGAACCCGACCGGGCCGAGGTGCCCGCGGCAGAGAGGCAGCACCGTGGACTTCCAGCTTGACGACGTCCAGCGCGAGTTCCGATCGCTCCTGCGTGACTTCGTGAACCGGGAGATCATTCCCGTCGCGCGCGAGTGGGAGCAGACCGGCCGGTACCCCACCGAGATCGTCAAGGGCATGGCCGACATCGGGCTGTTCGGCATCACGGTCCCCGAGGAGTTCGGCGGACTCGATCTGGACCCGGTCTCCTTCGCGATCGTGTTCGAGGAGATCTCCCGGGGCTGGATGGGCATCGCCGGGATCCTGGGCAGCCATTCCCTGGCCTGCCGGTTGATCGCGACGCACGGCACGGCGGAGCAGAAGGAGCGGTACCTTCCCGAGCTCGCCACCGGCCGGCGGCGGACCGGGATCGGCCTCACCGAACCCGACGCCGGCACCGATCTGCAGGGCATCCGCACGACCGCGAAGCGCGACGGCGACCACTACGTCGTCAACGGCGCCAAGATGTGGATCACCAACGCCCGGTACGCCAACCCGCTGCCGGTACTGGTCAAGACCGACCCGGCGGCATCACCCGCGCACCGGGGCATGAGTGTCCTGCTGATCGAGTCCGACGCCGAGGGATTCACGGTCACCAAGGACATCCCGAAGCTGGGGTACAAGGGCACGGAGTCCTGCGAGATCCTGCTCGACAACGTCCGCGTGCCCGCCGGCCAGTTGCTCGGCGGCGTCGAGGGCAAGGGGATGCAGCAGGTGCTCTCGGCACTGGAGTGGGGCCGGGTCAACATCGCGGCGCGGTCGGTCGGCATCGCCCAGCGGGCCCACGACGAGGCGCTGGCGTACGCCCAGCAGCGCAAGGCCTTCGGCCGGGTCATCGGGGACTTCCAGGCGATCCAGCTCAAGCTGGCGAGCCTCGCCACCCAGGTCCAGGCGGCGCGGCTGATGGCCTACTGGGCGGCGGACGCGGTACGCCGGGGCCGCGCCGACGGCGAGACCGGCATGGCGAAGATCTTCTGCTCGGAGGTGGCGCTGGAGGCCGCGATCGACGCGATGAAGGTCCACGGCGGCTACGGCTACTCCACCGAGTTCGAGGTCGAGCGGCTGTACCGCGACGCCATCCTGATGAGCATCGGCGAGGGAACCAACGACGTCCTGCGGACCGTGGTGGCGAAGTCCCTCATGCGCGGCGAGACGGTGGTCGGATGAGCACCGCGGGACTGCCCCGCTCCTATCTCTACGTGCCGGGTAACGCGCCGGCCATGCTGGCCAAGGCGCTGGGGCGGGGAGCCGACGCGCTCATCCTCGACCTCGAGGACGCGGTGCCGTTGCGGGACAAGGACAGCGCCCGTGCGGCCGTCGTGGCGTGGTCGCGGGCACAGCCGGCCGACCTCGACACCGAGCTGTGGGTCCGCATCAACCAGGCTCCGCTGCGGCTGACCGACGCCGCGGCCCTCGCCGGCATCCCGGCCGTCAAGGGACTCGTGCTGGCCAAGGTCGAGAGCGCGCACGAGGTGGTCGAGGTCGGCGAACTGCTGAGCGGCCTCGGTGACCACGACACGCTGCTGATGCCGATGATCGAAACAGCCGGATCGGTGCTGGAGGCCGCCGCGATCGCGGCCCGGCCCCGCGTCCACCAGCTCCAGATCGGCGAGGTCGACCTCACCGGCGAGACCGGCATCACCCCCGGCGAGGACGAGGCGGAGCTGGCGGGCATCCGCACGATGATCGTCCTGGCCAGCACGGCCGCGCGGATCAACCCCCCGGTGGGGCCGGTCTCGCGGATCACGGCCGACCCGGCGGCGCTGGCGCGCTCGACGCGGCTCGTCCGGCGGCAGGGCTTCGTCGGGCGCGCCTGCGTCCACCCGGCACAGCTCGCGGTCGTCCACGAGGTCTTCACCCCGACCGAGGCGCAGGTGGCCGAGGCACGGTCGGTCATCGGGGTCTTCGCGGCGGCCGAGGCCGCCGGCCAGGGCGTCGTGCTCGACGACGACGGCCGGCTCGTCGACGTCGCGGTGCTCCGCAGCGCCCGCAAGACGCTGGCGATGGCGGCGATGGCGGCGCGCCGATGACCCGGATCACCCATGCCGACCTGACCCGCGGCGACCACCGCTGGCGCGAAGCGCCGATGCCGGGCGCCAACCGGGGCATCGAACTGGTGCGCCTCGACTCGACCGGCGACACGTTCGCGATCCTCGGCCGGTTCCCGGCCGGGTTCGAGCGGGTCCGGCCGGGCGGATACCTGGCGGGGGAGGAGTTCATCGTTCTGACGGGATTCCTCGACCTCGAAGGGGTTCGCCGTCACCCTGGCGACCTGACGTACGTTCCGCCGCGTTTCCTGCGGACCGACATGCGGGCACCGGAGGGATGTACCGTGCTGGCCTGGTTCGGTGGCCCCGCCGTGTTCCGTCCCGCCGAGCAGCTCGACGGCGCGGTCATGGACGGGATCGTCACGGTGTCCGTCAAGGGCGCCGCGGCGGGGCCGCTGCTGTCGACGCCCGGGGCGGACTGGGTCGTGCACGCCCCCGGCGAGCCGGTCACCGAGGCCGAGGGGGACTCGGTGGATGTCGGGCTGACCTGGTGGCACCGGCTGGCGGCCGGTGCCCCGGCGGGACCGGGCGACGGAGGGCGGGTCGTCCGCGTCGTCCGCGTCCAGCGCGGCTGAGTCCGCGGTCCGCTTCGGCCCGCAGTGGCAGACCCGGGGTGCGCGACGGAGCCTGCCGGGCACTGGCTGGTAGGCGGCGGGGCCGGCCGCGCCGCCCGCCGGGCTCGCCGCGCGGCCAGAAGGTCGGCCGTCGTGTCGACGTCGGCCCGATACGCCGCCCGGTCGCGCGGTCCCCGGCCCGGGCTTGACAGGTGTGTTCCGACTAGCGAAACATCGTTTCTAGTGTGCCGAGTCTCGGATGCGGCTGGTGCCATACCACGGGTGGCCGGCCGGTCACAGTGCGGTATGAGATCGACAGGAGTGGATCAGAGTCATGCTGTTGGAACCTGATCGGGCCGTGCCGTGAAGCCGCGCGAGGACGCGCGGATCGCGGTCCGTCTCCGCCCGGCCGGCCTCGGTGCCGATATCGTCGCGATGCCCCACGACGCCGAGAGGGAGGGGCCGAGGCCCCCGGACGGGCGGGTGACGGCCCGGCGAGCCGGGCACCGCGGCCGCCGCTCGGACCGGGGAAGGAACGGCAGGGCCGGGGTGACGTCGGGATGACCGCGCGATCGTACCTGTACGTGCCGGGTGACGCCCCGGCGAAGCTGGACCGCGCGCTCTCCCGCGGGGCCGACGCGCTCATCGTGGACCTGGAGGACGCGGTACCACCGGGCGGCAAGGCCGCGGCCCGCGCCGCCGTCGCCGAGTGGGTCACCACGGTACAGCCGGGCGACGTCGAGATCTGGGTGCGCGTCAACCCGGGACCGCTGCGCGACGACGACGTGCGTGCCGTGGCCGGCGCGCCGGCGGTGCGTGGTCTGGTGGTCGCGAAGTGCGAGTCACCGGCAGAGGTCGAGGCGCTCGACGCGTTGCTGGGTTCGATCGGTTCGTCGACGGCGGTCGTGCCGCTGCTGGAGTCCGCCGCGGCGGTCATGCGCGCGCCGGCGATCGCGGCCGCGCCACGGGTGGTCAGGCTCCAGCTCGGCGAGGCCGACCTGCGCGCCGACCTCGGGGTGAGCCCGGGGGAGGACGAGCGTGAACTGCTGTTGGTGCGCTCGCAGGTCGTGCTCGCCTCCGCGGCTGCCGGGATCGGCCCTCCGGCGGCTCCGGTCTCGACCGACTTCACCGACCTCGAGGCGCTGCGTGCGTCCACGATGGCCTTGGCGCGGCTGGGCTACGTCGGCCGGGCCTGCATCCATCCCGCCCAGGTCGCCGTGGTGAACGAGGTCTTCACGCCCGGTGCCGAAGAGGTGGATCGGGCCCGCGACCTGATCGCCCGCTTCGAGGCGGCCGCGGGTGGCGTGGTGGTGGACGCGCGTGGCCGGATGGTGGACGAGGCGGTCGTCCGCCAGGCCCGCCGCCTGTTGGCGCGTGCGGCGGGCCACGGCGGCTGAGTCACGGACGGGCGGTGGGCCGGTGCAGGTACTGACCCCTGGGCCGGCCCACGATCTGGCCGTCGGCCAGGACGGCCTCGCCGCGCAGGAACGTGTCGGTGACCCGGGCGGTGAGCTCGAAGCCCTCGAACGGCGTGTATTCCTGGGCCGACTCGGAGTCCGCCGCGCGCACCACGTAGGACACGGTGTCGTCGACGAGGCAGAAGTCCGCGTCGTAGCCGGTCGCGATCGTGCCCTTGGTGCGCAGACCGAAGCGCTGCGCCGGATTCCACGCGGTGAGCCGGGCGACCTCCTGGTCCGGCAGGCCGCGCTTGCGTCCCTCGCTGATCAGCCCCGGCAGCAGGTACTCGGCACCGCCGAAGCCCGACTTCGCGAGGAAGACGTTGTCGCGCGGCTCGCCGAACTTCGCCTCGTCCCGGCAGCACGCGTGGTCACTGGTCACCCACGAGAAGTCGCCGGCGAGCATGTGACGCCAGAGCGCCTCCACGTCCTCCCTGGGGCGAAGCGGCGGGTTCACCTTGCCGCCGATGCCGCTCGCGGTGTGAATGTCCGCGAGGAGATGGCCGATGGTGACCTCACGGCGGAAGTCGACGTGCGGGAAGGTCTGGGCCATCAGCATCGCCGCCTCGATCGCCTTGGCCGAGGAGAGGTGCAGCAGGTTGATCGTCGGCAGCGCGGTCTCGTGCGCCAGGTACGAGGCGATCGTGATGGCCAGGCCCTCGGAGTGCGGCGGGCGCGATGCGCTGTACGCCTCGAGCCCCGTGAGCACCCCCTCCTCCTCCACGATCTTGGTGTAGGCCCGCATGATCTCGGCCGTCTCGCAGTGCAGCGACAGCGAGATCGAGTCGGCCAGGTCCCGGAACCGGTCGTCCTCACGGGCCCGCTGGATCGCGCGCATGACGAACTCGAAGTGCGCGTAGTCGTAGGACTCGTCCTCGGGAATCATGAGGAACGAGTTCTGCGAGGCGGACCGGCCGTGCAGGCCGTGCGTGCCGTAGAACATGAAGATCTTGAAGGACGGCACACCGAACTCGCCGATGAGATCCGGGATCTCGTCGATGTGCTGCTTGAGAATGGGCGCGAGGTGGAAGCCGTAGTCGATGAAGGCGTTGCCCTCGGTGGCCCGCAGCGCCTCGGGGAAGACCTCGGCGTAGGGGCCGGTCCGGTTGAGGTAGTACTGACCGGTTCGCAGGTAGGTGATGCCGCTGGTCACGCCGCCCTGTGCGGCGGCCCGGCTCTCCGAGCGGGCGTCCTCGCCGAGAGGGTTGTAGATGCCCCAGTGCTGATGCACGTCAACGACGCCGGGAAAGGCGAGCCGACCGCGGCCGTCGACGACCTGGGCCGCCTCGGCGGCGTCGATCTCCGGCTCCAGCCGGACGAAACGACCGCCGGCGATGCCGAGATCGAGCGTGGGTGTCGTGGCGTCATCGGGACGCACGACGCGGACGTTCTTCACGATCAGGTCGAGGGTCGGCGCTGAGTCTGGGGTCGGCATGGGGTTAGGCTCCTTGGTCACGCCACGATTCCCGCTTCGCGGAGGGTGGCTAGCTCCTGCGGCGAGCAGCCCAGCTCGCCGAAGACGGCATCGGTGTCGGCGCCGAGCGGGCGCCCGGTGAAGCGGATGCGACCCGGTGAGGCCGACATCCGCCACATCACGTTGTGCATCAGCATCGGACCGAAGTCCTCGTCGTCCACCTTGGTCAGCATCTCCGCCTGCCGGATGTGCGGGTCGGTGACGATGTCCTTGGCGTCGTAGACCGGCGCGATCGCGGCTCCGGCCTCCTCGAACGCCTCGAGCACCTCGGCGCGGGTCCGCTGGCCGACCCAGTCGCCGACGTAGGCGTCGAGCAGGTCCACGTGCTCGGCCCGCTCCCGGCCGGACTTGAACCACGGCTCGTCGATCACCTCCGGGTGTCCGACGAGCCGCAGCACGCGTTCGGCGATGCGCTGGGCGCTGGTCGAGATGGCGACCCATGAGCCGTCGCTCGTGCGGTAGGTGTTGCGCGGGGCGTTGTTCGTCGATCGGTTGCCGTGGCGCTCGGCGACGATCCCGAGCACGTCGTAGACCGTCGCGGCCGGACCCACCGCCGCCATGATCGGTTCGAGGATGCTGAGATCCACCACCTGCCCCGAGCCGTGCTGGTCGCGATGGCGCAGCGCCATCAGCGTGGCCGACGACGCCGCGATGCCGCAGATGCTGTCCGCCAGCCCGAACGAGGGCAGCGTCGGCGGGCCGTCCGGGTCGCCCGTCATCGCGGCGAACCCGCTCATCGCCTCGGCCAGGGTGCCGAAGCCGGCCCGGTGCGCGTAGGGTCCGGTCTGGCCGAACCCGGTGATGCGGACGATGACCAGTCCGGGATTCGCCTCGTGCAGTTGCTCCGGCCCGACGCCCCAGCGCTCCAGCGTGCCCGGGCGGAAGTTCTCCACCACGACGTCGGCGGTGGCCGCCAGGCGCAGGAACAGCTCGGCCCCCTCGGGCTTGCCCAGATCGAGACCGATCGTCCGCTTGTTGCGACTGATCTCCTTCCACCACACCGGCACGCCGTCCTTCTGGTGGCCGTGCCCGCGCATGCTGTCGCCGTATCGCGGATGCTCGATCTTGATGACCTCGGCGCCGAAGTCACCGAGTATCCGGCAGCACAACGGTCCGGCGAGGATGGTGGAGGCGTCGAGCACTCGCAGGCCCTCAAGCGGCATCATGTGTGCATCACGTCCTTGTGCTGACCCTAGTGTTCCGGCGATTGAAACAGCGTTTCGCTGATCCTAACCGAGGCCGCAAGGGTGGCCAAGGGGCAACGTGGGACGAACGGTTCCGGCGCGGCGAGCCCGTCGGCCCGGGCGACCGCGCGTCGGGTGCGGCCGGGAGCGGGCCGGTGCGGGCGGTGCGAACGCCGAGCGCGGTGCGGAACGCCGGAACGGCCGGCGCTGCCGTGGTCGGGTGGTCCCGGCGCGGTCGTCGTCGGTGTCCTTCCTCTCGGCACGGCGGGGATGGGCGTTGCCAGTGGCTGTCGCGCCCACTAGGGTCACCGAAACGGCGTTCCATCCATAGGAACGAATGAAGGACGGCTGATGACTCTGCACAGTGCGCTGGTGTTGCTGCACCTCATGTTGCTCACGTACTGGCTCGGCGCCGATCTCGGCGTCTTCTATTCCAGCCGGTTCGTCCTGAGGCCGGATCTCTCGGCCCAGACCCGGACGATCGCGCTGCGAATCATGAGCTGGCTGGACATGTCACCCAAGATCTGTCTGGTGCTGTTCCTGCCGAGTGGCGTATCGCTGATCGCCGCCCATCCCCTGGGCAAGGACTTCGTCGGTTGGCCTGTGGCGGCGGTGTGGGTGGCGTCACTGATCTGGCTCGGCCTGCTGCTCGCCGATCATTGGCTGCACGGCAAGGCCCTGGGCGCGCTGGTGCGCCGGCTCGACCTCGTCGCGCGAGGCATCGTCATCGTGGTGATGCTGGGCGCCGCCGTCTACACGTTCGTCAACCCGGCGCCGTTCGGGGCTGACAGCGACCCGCGTTGGCTCGGTGTGAAGGTCGGGCTCTACGCGATCGCGGTCGCCTGCGGCGTGGGCATCCGGATGATGCTGCTCCCCTTCGGGCCGGCTTTCGGCCGCATCGCCTCCGGCAACAGTGACCCGGAGGCCGAGGCGATCCTCGCCCGGTCGATGCGGCGCAGCATCCCGTTCGTCGTGGTGATCTGGGCGTGCGTGTTCGGCGCCGCATTGCTCGGCGTCTTCAAGCCAGGCAGCACCTGGATCAGCGGCTGATGCCGGCGGACCGGCCGGTGAACCCGGCGGTGGTACTGGCGCGAGCCGGGAACGAACCACAGATCGAGATCGTCGAAGAGGCGGTCGAAAGACCCGGCCCGGACGAGGTCGAGGTACAGCTCGTCGCCGCGGACGTGTCACCGCTGGACCGGCAGATCGCGGCCGGTCGGATGCCGGTCGCCGCCGCGCCCCCGCTGCGACTGGGCACGACGGCCGTCGCCCGGGTCGTCCCGTCCGCGGCGGGCGGCGCCCTCGACGGCGCCCTTGTCTACGTGCTCGGCGAACTGACCGGCATGGGTATCACCCGGCCCGGCACGTTCGCCGAGCGCTTCACCGTCCGGCGTGACCAGGTGGTGGCACTTCCCGGTGGACTCGACCCGCGGCGGGCTGCCGCGGGGTCGGCCGGCGGGCTCGCCGCGCGGCTGGCGCTGTTCGACACCGCGGCGCTCACGCCGGACGAGACGGTGCTCGTGCTCGGCGGTACGGGTGCGGTCGGTCGGGCGGCGGTGACCGTCGCCGCGGCGCACGGCGCACGCGTGATCGCCGCGGCCCGGACGCCCTCCGCCATACCTCAGGCGGGCCCGGCCGTCACGCCGATCGGACTGGCGAACCTCGCCGGCGACGTTCTCGAGCTCACCGGCGGGGCCGGCGCGGACGTGATCATCGACTGCGTGGGTGGCCCGGTGCTCTCGGCGGCGATGCGTGCGGGTGCGTTCCGTTGCCGGCACGTGGTGCTCGGCTATACGGCCGGGATGGTCACGGAGATCGTCATCGGCGCGCTGATGGCCAAGGAGCACCGCCTCATGGGCTTCAACCTCATGACCGTCGCGGGGGAGCGGCAGCGCGCCGTGCTCGCCGACGTGCTGGCCGATCTCGCGGACGGGCGGTTCGAGCCCACCATCGGTGCGGTGTACGACCTTTCGGACGCGCCCACCGCCTTCGCGCGTGCCGGCGCGACGGTGGGCCGCACCCTGCTCACGCGATAGGCGACGCCGCGCGGCGAACCGACCTACGGGGAGCGGCGCGATGATCAGCGTGACCGCAGTGGGGCTCGTCGCGACGACGAGCCCGCTGTGGTGCGGTCTTGTCCATCACGACCGGCGCGGCCTCAGCCCGGCGGCGCTGGTCATGATGGCGCGAGCCGCGGCTCGCGTCCGTCAGGGAAGGGTCAGCGCGAGCAGGCGGTCGACCGGTTCGCCGCCGGCCAACGCCGTCGCCGCCTCCTCGAGTTGCGCGACCCGCTCCTCGGGAAGTGCCCGGCCGGCGTTGAGCCGGAACTTCAGGCGGTGGTCGGCGAGCGTCAACGGGTGCTCGGGACCGCCCCTGGAGGAGTCGACCCGGTGGCTGAGGACGGCGCCGCCGCGGGTCCGTACCGTCAGCACCGCGGCGAACGCGTTCGGGAAGATCTCACTGGCCCGCGGGTCGTCGACGCAGGTCACCCGGTCCGCCAGGGCGAGCCGGGCAGGGTCCGCCTCCGCGCCGGGAACGAAGTCGTCGAGGTAGACCCCGAGGCCGCCGCCGCCCAGCAGCGCGGTGGCGACGGTGAACGGGCCGGAGAACTTCGCGTGGTACGCCGATGCCGGGCGGACTTTCGCCGCTCTGGGCTCGCCGATGGTGCGAAGCGTCGGTCCGGCGACTCCGAGCTCGATGTCGGCGATGTCCGCCGGGTCCAGGCCGCCGGCCCGCAGCGCCAGGGCGCAGTCGATGCCCGGGTGCGTGAAGTGGTTGGACGGGTACGGCTTGTAGACGGTGCGCAGCAGCTCCCACCGGGTGCCGAGATCGTCGAGCATCGCGCGGCTGTCGTACTGCCCGTCCAGGTAGGCGGCGAAGAAGCCGAACCGTCCCTCCAGCACGGTCGGTGGGCCGGTGACGCCCTCCCGGGCCATCGCCGCGGCGGCGATGCCACCGTGGGCGGCCCAGCCGCAGTGGATCTTCTTGACCGTGTCGCCGGTCCGGTTGGCCTCCAGGATGCCCGCGCCCATGCTCGCCGCCACGCCGATCGCCGAGGCGAGACCGTCGGCGTCCAGGCCGTAGAGCATGCCGGCCGCGACCGCGGCGCCGATCGTGCCGCAGATCGACGTGGCGTGGAAGCCCTTCTCGAAGAAGAGCGAATTGCGCAGGCTCGGGAGGTACGAGGCCATCCCCAGCCGGTTGCAGATCTCGATGCCCGCCGCCACGGCGGCGACCACGTCGGTTCCCCGGGCACGCACCGACTCCGCGGCGGCCAGCGCCGCCGGCACGACCGAGGCGCTGGGATGCAGCACCGAGGGCAGATGCGTGACGTCGAAGTCCAACGCGTGCGCGAAGGCCCCGTTGACCAGCGCGGCGGACACCGCGGGCAGCCGCTGCGCGGCGCCGATCACGGACGCCTGCGGCCGGCCGCCCCACTCCTGCACGGCGCGCGACACGGCCAGGCCGGAGTCGGTGCGGTCGGTGGCCTCGGCCCGCCCGGCCAGCATGTTCCCCACCGTGTCGAGGATGCGATTGGTGACGTCCTCGGCGACGTGCGCCGGAAGGTCGTCGCGGCAGCCCGCGGCGAAGGCGGCGAGCTGCTGGACCTGCGTCACGTCACTCATCGACGACCGCCAGCGGCCGGACCGGTGACCCGGTGGCGCCGACGATGGACAGCGGCGCGAGCACGAAGAGGAACTCCGCGACGTGAGTGTCCAGAAGTTCGTGCAGGCGCATCGTCTCGATGATGTTCACGCCGCTCTCCACCAGGAGCACGCGATGCACCGGCAGCACGGAGTGCCCGGCACCCGGCGCCAGCCGCTCGAACGCGATGGTCTCACCACCCACCACCCGCACGCCCTGGCCGACCAGCCAGCGCGCGGCGGCGACACCGGGTCCGGGCACCCCGCTGTCCCGGCCGATGAACCTGTCGTGTTCGGACCACAGCCTCGACCATCCGGTGCCGATGAGCACCGCGTTCGTGGGGCGCAGCTCCACCTCGGCCAGTGCGGCGGCCGCCTCGAGATCCTCCGGGGTGATCTCGTAGCCCGGGGGGAGCACGGGGAGCCCGTGCACGCGGGTGACGTCGAGCAGCACGCCACGCCCAACGAACGGCTCGAAGGCGTCGATGCCGAGCTGGGCCAGGCCCCGGTTCGACTGGATCGTCTCGGCCGCGATGCCGCCGTGAACCCTGCCGTCCTGGGACACGTGGCCCAGCGCGTCCACGTGTGTCCCGACGTGCCCACCCGTGACGATCAACTCGTTCGCCGCCGAGCCGCCGTCCGACCGGACCGTGTCGCCGTGGCGGCGCTCGATGATCATCCGGAACGGCGGATGGTTCGCCGACTGCGGCATGCCCTGGCGCATCGGCTGGGCGAGGTCGATGACCCGCCCTCGGGCCAGCCGTTCCCACATTCCATTCCGGGAAAGGGCAGACTCGGTCGTCACGTGGTTTCCTCAAATTCTCTCGTCCGCAACGGACGGTCCGTTGCGGGTGGCCCGGCCGAGCAGCGTGTCGCCGGCGGCGTCGGATCACGGCCGGAGATGATCCGCCGGCGGGAAGACACCTCGCGGCCGTCGACGCGGCGGTCGACGGCCGCGAGTGCGGCGCTCTGTGATGCGTCCGGCGGGCCATGTCGCATGACGCACCGCTCATCGGCCTCGCCGTCCGGTCCTCCCTCTCAGCGGACGAGCTCGAACCGGGTCACATACCGTCGCCGTCCCAGCGCCCGCGGGAGCGGGAGCGGACGGGCAGCGACGACACGATGGGTGCCGGGATCGGGTCGCCCGGACGGTAGGCACGGCCGGCACCCCAGTTGTAGCCGGCTTCGTCGGTCCGCTCGTGCGGGTGCTCGACGGATGCCGCGTCGGCGCCCCAGTCGAGGTGAAGGTGGTCGTGGTTGTGACCGTGGTCGTGGTCGTGGTCGTGGTCGTGGGAGTGCTCGTGCTCCTGGCCGTGACCGCCCTGGAGGTTGGCCGCGTCCAGGGCCTTGGCGATGGCGATGATGCTCGGGTCGACTCGCTTCGCGTGCGGCACGTAGGCCGCCGCGGTGTCGCCGAGGCTGTGCGCGTGCCGGACCGACGCCTGCAGGGCCTCCAGGTCGGCCTCGGTGCGCCAGGACGGGCCGCTGGCGAGGTCGTGCGTGGACTGCGACCAGCGCATGCGGCTGCCACCCGGGCCGTAGTTGACCGCGTCGGCGCCCCAGCGGACCCGTTCGTTCTCGGAGTACCAGTTGTGCAGTTCGCCGTCCGAGCGCAGCAGCCACGTGGTGCCGCCCTTGTCCGCGACGAAGTGGCCGTGCTTGATGCGGGCCGGGCGGAAGAAGTAGGTGCCGAGGTCCAGGTCACCGAAGTTGTAGCTCATCCGGCCCTGGGTGGTGTAGGCCTCCTCGTAGCAGGGGTGGTGGGCGACGCGGTGGTCGTTCCAGCCCTCCTGCGCGTGGACCAGCCTGGTGTAGAAGCCGGTCACCGGGTCCACGTGCAGGTACTTGATGAACAGGCCGGGCATGGGCCCGGCGTTGGGCACCGCGTCCCACTGCATCGCCGCGGTGTCCAGGACGATGACGTCCTCGCGGGCGTCGCTCCAGCGCGGTGCCTGGGTCGACGCCACCTGGTCGAAGCCGGCGTCGCCGTACTCACGGTAGTGCAGGATCTGGGTGCCCTCGGCGAAGGTGATGGCGTCGGTCGGAACGCCCTTCGGCGCGTAGACGTACGCACCGGGACCGAACTTCTTGCCGCCGTAGGTCATCGAGCCCTTGAGCACGGGTACTCGGTGTTGGCGTGGTGAATGCCGGGAGAGCGTCCCCAGTCGGTGTGGAAGTCGACGCGCAGCGATGACGAGCCGTCCTCCTCGTCCACGGAGAGCCGGCGTTCGCTGGCGCGGCCCTCGCCGCCGACCAGTTCGGCGACGTGCCAGATGTAGTCGTCCTCGTGGATGAGTTCCACATGTGGTCGCACGATGTTCCCTTCAGTCGACCGGGTTGGGCAAGTGCTGCGTGGCCCCTGCCGACCACGCACCGCTTGGCATTCAGCGGAAGATGTCGGTTCTGGGCAGGGTGTCCAACCAGCGCAGTTCGGGCGGGGCGCAGGTGTTCAGGGCGACGGACCGCAGCGGGCGTGACGAGGCAACGCCCGCAGCCGCCATGCGGTTCTTCGCCTTCTCCAGCATGGCCGGTGTCGTGCCGAGACGGCGTGTCACCGAGCGTGACGGTGCGGCGTCATCCTCGGTGAACCCTCCAGGTCTCATCCGGCTCCGATCTAGACACCCGAGTTCTAGTGTTCCATTGGAAGGAACGCTGTTCCTGTAGGGAGAACGTACGTGCGGGGTGTGCATCGGTCAAGACGACCGGGTATGAGAGTCGTTCCACTGCCGCGCTTCCCGGTTGTCCGTGTCGCGTGGCTCCTCCCGCGGTGCCCTTCGCCGGCCCGCCGGGGCCGGGGGAGTGCCGACGGTGCCGCGGCGCACGTCGGCTCGCGATCGTCTCCCCCGCAGAATGAAACGGTGTACCGTTGAGGGGAATAGGAGCAAAGTGCTGGGTTGAGGCCGCTCGGACCGGGCCGCCTCGGGTGTGCCGACAGGGCATTGTGTGCCGTACGATCCCCGGTGATTTGTCTGCGTCGTGTGCGGAGGAGTCGCGGTGGTGAGGCGTGCCATGAAGACCGCGCCGGGCGGAGCGCCCGCGCGGCAGGCGCCGGCAGCGGTGCCGGTGTCCCGGCCTGACGCGGACGAGGCCGACCGCCCCGGCCAGACGGTCGCGACCGTGGAGCGGGCTATGGACGTGCTCATCCACTTCAGCCGAGTGTCGACGCCGGACCTCGGCGTCACTGAGATCGCGACCGCGCTCTCGCTGTCCAAGGCGGCGGTGCACCGCATCCTGACCTCGTTGCGGACCCGCAATCTGGTCGACTTCGACGCCCAGACCCGGCGGTACCGGCTGGGGCCGCTGGCCTTGAACCTCGGCCTGACCTACCTGTCGCACATCGGCGTCCGGGCAGTGGCTCGCCCGGAGCTGGCCGCGTTGTCGGCCGCGACGAACGAGACCGCGACGTTGTCGATCCGCATCGGCGACGGACGCGTCTACATCGACCAGGTGGTGCCGTCGCGGGAGATCGCGATGTCGGTGGAGGTCGGCGTGCCGTACCCGCTCCATGCGGGCGGCTCCTCGAAAGCGCTGCTCGCCTTCCTGCCGCGGGAGGAGATCGACCGGGTGCTCGCCGGAGGGCTGCCCGCGCTCACCGACAAGACCATCACCAGCGTCACCGCGTTGCGGCGCGACCTGGCCAGGGTGCGGACGCGCGGGTATGCGATCTCGGCCGGGGAGCGGCAGTCCGGGGCGGCGTCGGTCGCCGCGCCGATCCTCGACGGCATGGGTCACGTGGTCGCGGTGGTCAGCGTGTCCGGCCCCGCCGGGCGGCTCGAGGTCGACAAGGTGACGCCCGCGCTACTCGCCGCCATCGAGCGGATATCCGCCCAGCTCGAACACTGACCGTTCGTCGTTGCAGCGGGCCGTCGGGTGCCTCTACAGTTAGTGGAACAATGTTTCACTGTGCGGGCCACGCACGGCGCCGATGCGGTGGGGGCGGTGCCCTACACGGATCGTGCCGCATCGCATGCATCGGAGGCTCAGGTGTGCGGAGGCCGGTTGGACCATGGCGGGACGATCGGAATTCCGACAGCCGTCGTAGCCTTTCCGTTGATCGATACCGTGCGATGATCCGCGCGGAGACCGGTACACTCGTGCGCCGTGATCAATTGTCGTCGATGTAGGGGACACGATGGTCAAACCAGGCTTGAACCCAACGGCATTCAAGGACACAACCGCGAACGACGACGAAGACCTTGAGCGGGCCGGGCTCGGGCAGACGATCGCCACCGTGGAGCGCGCGGCCGACGTGCTCGTCGTCTTCGCGCAGTCCCAGGAGCCGACGCTCGGGGTGACCCAGATCGCCAACGCGCTGTCGCTGTCCAAGGCCGCCGTCCATCGGATCCTCGCCTCGCTGCGAAGCCGGGACCTGATCGAGTTCGACAACCGGACCCGCAGGTACCGTCTCGGGCCGATGGCGTTGAGCATCGGCCTGTCCTATCTGTCGCGGGTGGACGTCCGCTATCTGGCGCAGGACGAGCTCGCCCAGCTCTCCGCGGTCACGAGTGAGACGGCCACGCTCTCGATCCGCAACGGTCGCCATCGGTACTACATCGACCAGGTGCGGCCGCATCGAGAGATCGT
Organism: Dactylosporangium roseum; assembly: GCF_025264685.1. Classification (GTDB taxonomy): domain Bacteria; phylum Actinomycetota; class Actinomycetes; order Mycobacteriales; family Micromonosporaceae; genus Dactylosporangium; species Dactylosporangium roseum. Next base: position 5,108,665 of record NZ_CP073721.1, on the reverse strand, counting down.
CATGTCGGTGCAGATCGGTGTGCCCTACCCGCTGCATGCGGGTAGCTCCTCGAAGATCTTTCTCGCCTTCCTGCCCGTCGAGGAGGCCGAGCGGTATCTGGCGGGCCGGCTCGACAAGGTCACCAAGCAGACGGTCACCAGTGCGGCCGCGCTGCGCCGGGACATGGTCAGGATCCGAGAATGCGGATATGCGACCTCGATCGGCGAGCGTCAGTCCGACGCCGCGTCGGTGGCCGCTCCGATCTTCGACCACGAGGGCAAGGTGGCGGCGGTGCTGAGCGTGTGCGGGCCCGCCGATCGATTCGAGGCCGAGGCGCGCGACGTGGTCCCGGCGCTGCTCTCCGCGGCCACCCGCGTCTCCGCACGTATGGGCTACCTGCCGTCGACGGCGGCGCAAGGTCTGCAGCGGGTGAAGTCCTGACGTCGCACGGCAGGCCGGCGCGTGGTGACGCGCGGCGCGCCGGCAGACTTTCCTGAACCGCTCGACGGAGTCGCGAACCCCCGGTGGTGGCGGGGCCTGAGCCTGGTTCGGTGCCGAGCCGGACTTCCCCCGAGGATCGGGGTTCCGGCAGCCGGATCGGGGAACTGGGCGAGTGCCCGCACCGCACCGGCGGCCGTCGAGGAGAGTCGCATGCCCAACGTGCTGAACGGCGCCGACACAGCCTGGGTGCTGCTGTGCGCGGCGTTGGTGTTGTTCATGACCCCGGGCCTGGCGTTCTTCTACGCCGGTCAGGTGTCCAGCCGCAACACCCTGGCCATGCTGCAACAGAACTTCATTCCGCTCGGCGTGGTCAGCATCGCCTGGATCCTGCTGGGCTACACCATCGCGTTCGGTGACGACGCCGGCACCGGCCTCGTCGGCAACCTGAAGCTGTTCGGGCTGGTACAGGCCGGGACGACGCCCGCGCCCGCGCCCGCGTTCCACGTGGTCGCCCCGGGTGTCACGATCCCCACGCTGGCGTTCGTGACGTTCCAGATGATGTTCGCGATCATCACCCCCGCGCTGATCACCGGGGCGACCGCGGGGCGCCTGCGGCTGATCGGGTGGGCGGTGTTCATCGCCATCTGGTCGGTGATCGTGTACGCGCCGATCGCGCACTGGCTCTGGCACCCCGGCGGCTGGCTGGCCGGGCTCGGCGCGCAGGACTGGGCCGGTGGCATGGTCGTGCACACCTCCGCGGGCGCCGCGGTGCTGGCGATGCTCATCGTGATCGGTCGCCGCCGGAACTGGCCGAAGCTGGGAACGCTGCCCAACTCGCTCCCGCTGACGATCGTCGGCGCCGGTGTGCTGTGGTTCGGGTGGTTCGGCTTCAACGCCGGCGACGGGCTGCGCGCGGACATGGTCGCGGCGCAGGCGATGATCAACACCCACGTCGCCGCGGCGGCCGGCCTGGTGGTCTGGCTGATCGCGGAGCGGCTCCGCAGCGGCCACGCCACCGTGCTGGGCGGTGCCTCGGGCGCGGTCGCCGGGCTCGCGACGATCACCCCGTGCGCGGGATACGTCAGCACGCTGTCGTCACTGGCCATCGGGGCCATCGCGGGCCTCGTCTGCTGCCTGGCCCTGCGGGTGAAGTTCCGCCTGGGATTCGACGACGCGCTCGACGTCGTCGCGGTGCACTTCGTCGGCGGCGTCCTGGGCTCGCTGCTGCTGGGTTTCTTCGGTCAGCGCTCCGCGAACAGCCTGGGTGCCAACGGCCTGTTCTTCGGCGGAGGTGGTGGCCTGCTCGGCCGCCAGGTCGTCGCGGTGCTGGCGGTGGCGGCGTTCTCGTTCGGCCTGACCTGGCTCATCGCCGTCGCCGTCGAGAGGACCGTCGGCCTGCGTGTCCCGCCGGCCGACGAGGGCCGCCTCGACCGGGTGCAGCAGGCGGTCGAGGCGTACCACCTCGACGCGATCTCGGGCCTGCCCGGCTCGGGCGGCCCGGAGGCCCGACCCGCGGCGGCGCCCACGAGGGAGGTCCCGCGGCCGGTGCCCGAAGCGCCGGGCTCCGCCACCAGCCTCGTCACCGGGCTGCTCGATCCCGAACGGGTGCACACCGACGAGCTCGAGGACGCGCTGTCACGCGCGGGTGCCTCGTCGGTCGTCGTCACCGAGGCGCACGCCGCCGTGGAGACGCCGCAGGCGCAGACCGTCCGCGGGTACCGGCGGAATCTCGAGCTCGCGTCCCGCCTCCGGGTCGAGGTGCTCGTTGCGGAACGCGGCGTCGGCGCGGTCCTCGACGTGTTCGACCGGTTCTCGGCCGAGCATCCGGAGGGATTCGTACAGGTCGTCAGGCCCAACGCCAGCATCCAGCGCTGACCGTCCCGCGAACGGGCCCGCCCGCGCGGCCTATTCGCGGGGCGGGCGACGCGCGGACCGCAGCGTCAGCATCAGGACGACGAGCGCCGCCACGGCGAGGGCGAAGGTCACGATCGGCCGGCTGGAGGCCAGCGCACCGACGAAGCCTCCGCTGACGTAGCCGACGAGTCCGAGCAGTCCCAGCATCGCGCCCTGCGCCGCCTTCCTGCGGGACTCGCCGCTGCCGGTGATCCAGGAGACGATGCGTTGCCCGGTCTTGATGACGGTTCCCGACTGGTACGTGATCGTGGTGGCGAACCCTGCGGTCCGGACGAACAGCCCGCCGAGACAGCCCATGAAGAAGGCCCCCGCGGCGGCGAGAACGGCCCGCCGGCCCGGGTCCGGCACACCGCGGTCGAGCGTGACGTCCACGACCGCCCAGAGGATCAGGGCGGTGAGCGCCAGGCAGCATTGGACGACGGCCGGATCCGGACGGTGCTCCGGTCCGCACACGCGGCGCACCCGGAACGCGATCCCCGCGCCGAACCCGAACGCACCGATCGAGGCCGCCGATGCCGGCCACAACGGGTCGTGGCCGGCCAGTCCCATGCCCAGGTGCATGAGATTGCCGGACTGGTTGGCGACGAAGACGCCGTACCGGGTCAGGGCCAACGCGTCCAGCAGGCCCGCGACACCCGTGGTCGTGGCCAGGGCCAACAGGGGGAACCGGTACTCCGCCCGCGAGTCCGGCGGCTCGCCCGCGGTGGATGAGCCGCCCGTCGCGCCCATCGGCTCAGCGTTTCGGTCTGGCGGTGGTGACCGCCGTCGCCTCCTCGACCCGCTCGTGGTGCGGAATCGGGGCGAAGTCCCGCTTCGGCAACAGGAACAACCAGGTGGCGACCACGAACGGCGCTGTCAGTGTGGGGATGCCCAGCGGCGTCAGCGCGGTCGTGAGCGCGGCCTGCACGCACACGGCAGTGATCGTGCCGAGCAACGCGTAGCCGGTCACGGCCGGCGACGGACGGTACAGCACCGCACCCAGCGCCACCGCCGTGAGCACCGCGTTGAAGCCCCAGAGGCCGTTGCCGACCTGGTCGCCGTACACCCCCAGGCCGATCGCGACGAGGGTGCCCACCACCGTGCCCAGGACCGCGGCCAGGGCGACCACGCGCGAGCTGACCGCCAGCGCGACGAGCATGACGATGCCGCTGATCCAGTCGTTGACGAGAAAGACCTGGGCGACCCCCTTCAACATGCCCACGGCCAGGAAACCGAACGTGTACGGCACCTCGGCGAGCCGCGACGACGCCTGGGCCGGCAACGCCGGGTGCCCCAGCGTGCTGATCCCGATCCGGGCGAACTGGTAGGCGCCCATGAGCAGGAACCAGGACGTCAGGACGAACGGGAAGGTCAGCGCGGGCACGCCCCAGGTCTTGAGGACGTTGCTCAGCGCGAGGGTGACCACGGTGGTCACGGCCGCGCCGACCACCAGGTAGACCCACAGCAGCGGCCGGGTGGCGAGGAAGCTGGGCAACGCCGCGCCGGTCAGCAGCGGGCTGAACCCGAAGAGGCCCTGCCGCCACGACGCGGTGTCGGCCCGCAGGAGCACCGCGGTGAACGTACCGACGATCAGTGCCACCACCGCGCCGACGACGACCGCCGGGGTCCCCGTCCGGATCGAGCCCCAGGCGACGGCGGCCAGGATGAGCAGGCCGGTGAGCGGGTTGTTCTGCAGCATCACCTGGCTCGCGCCGCGCAGGCACGCGTCGGTGAATTGCCCGATCGGGTGCCGGTCGACGATCGTGTCCCAGGTCCGGCCGATCCGGTTCACCGTCATCAGCGCCATGCGAACGGCGGCGTGAGCGGCACGCCGACGATCTCCCGCCGGACCAGCGCCCAGAAGTCCCGGACCGCGGCGCCCACCGGCTCGGAGTCCGCGCCGAGCACCTTGTAGATCAGGCCCGCGCCGTTCGGCAGCCGGCTCACCCCGGCCACGACCGGGTCCTCGACGGCGAAGGTGACCGGAACCCGCTCGATCACGCGGTCGGCGCGGTCGGGCGACGTGAGCAGGACGACGTTGGCGAGGACGTGGAACCCGCCCATCACCGCACAGCGATCGACCGGAAACCGGCCCGGCTCGATGACGAACTTCTCCACGAAGAGCTCGCGGCCGTCGGGGCGGGTCGCGCGCAGCGTCGAGGAGAACAGGTCGTACCCGAACAGCTCCGTGTCGTGGTGGTACTTGCGGCCGGGCAGGATGGTCTCGGCGTACAGGGCCGTCGCGCTCTCCGGCAGCGACACCCGTGTCCGGCTGATGAACCGGCTGTTCCGGTACGGAATCACCGGATCCGGCAGGTACTCGAGGTATGCGCCGTCCTCCAGCACGATGTCCTGGGTCTGCGCCGCGTAGTTCGCGTCCATCCGCTGGATCTTCGTCGCGGACTGGGTCGTCAGGTGGGCCTGCGTGTGCTCGGCCAGCCGCACGCGGATCGTGTGCCGGTCGCCCTGCAGCAGCCCGCCCGACGTCGTGACGAGGAAGACGCAGGCGAGGTCGGGCATGGCCTCGTCCCAGTACAACGCCTGCTGTACCAGCAGCGGGGCCCGCCGGTACAGGTCGGCGAGGACCGTCCGGCCGTCGCGCCGCTCGAACCCGAGGCGCAGCACACCCCGCTTGCCGGGTGCGCCGCTGGGGAGCTGCGCGGGCTCGTCGTGGTACGGCGCCAGCTCGACCGCGTCGTCCAGTTCGGTCACTCGCTCAGCGCCATTCCGAACAGGACCTCACGGCGGATGACCGCGAGAACCTCGTCGACGCCCTCGCCGCTCTTGCAGTTGGTGAAGACGACCGGCTTGCCGCCGCGCATCGTGTCGGCGTCGCGCCGCATCACGGCGAGGTCCGCGTCGACGTACGGCGCCAGGTCCACCTTGTTGACCACGAGCAGGTCCGACCGCGTGATGCCCGGGCCGTTCTTGCGCGGGATCTTGTCTCCGGCCGCCACGTCGATCACGTAGATGAAGAAGTCCACCAGGGCCGGGCTGAACGTGAGGGTCAGGTTGTCACCGCCACTCTCGATCAGCACGACGTCGGTGTCGGGGAAGCGGGACTCCATGTCCTCGACCGCGGCGAGGTTCATGCTCGGGTCCTCACGGACGGCGGTGTGCGGGCAGGCGCCGGTCTCCACCCCGATGATCCGGTCCGCCTGCAACACGCCGGTGAGCACCCGCCGGACGTGCGCGGCGTCCTCGGTCGTGACCACGTCGTTGGTGACGACGAGCACCCGCAGCCCGCCGGACACCAGGCGCGGCACCAGCGCCTCGATGATCGCCGTCTTGCCGCTGCCGACCGGCCCCCCGACACCGATGCGACTAGCTGTCTTCATGCTTCCCCCAGGTGCGACTCGGTCAGTTGATGAACATCCGGACCCGGGCCCGCACGTGTGCCGCGGCCAGGATGTCGGTCACCGGCGCGAACGACGACATGTCCTCGATCGTCGCCACGGCCACGCGTTCGTAGTGCTGGTGTGCGGTGTCGTCGACGGCGAAGAGCACCGTCTGGGTGTCGAGATGGTGGATGGGCATGAGCCGGACGGCGGCCCCCAGGATCATCGCCGCGGTGCCGTACTGGTGCGCGGCGAACGCGGCCTGTTCGGGCAGCCCGAGGGTGGCGAAGACGACGCCGGCGCCGACCGGATAGGTGCCGGGAACGGTACCCGCGGCGATCTCCTCGGCGTGCCGGGTCAGGATCGGGTCCGCGACGACCACGGCGGCGCCCTCGACCAGTTTCCGGCCCATGCGGGTGGTCATCGTGCGCATCTCCTCGTTGAGCTTGCGCGCATAGACGGCCGCGTCCGCACGCCGGACCCGGCCGGCCTCGCCGGCGAGGGTGGCGCGGTGGCTCTCCAGGAGCGCGATGCCGTCACCGCCGGCCGCGACGTGGGTCGCGGTGCGCACGAACTCGTGCAGCGTCGGCAGGTCGTGGACCACGCGGTGCTGTACCGCCGACTCCAGCGCGTTGGAGAACGCGAAGGCCCCGACCGGGAACATCGAGTCGGTGAACTGCAGCAGCCGCATCAGCTCCGCGATCGCCGGTACCGGCGGATCGACGTTCAACCGGCCTCCGCGGGAACGTGGACGTGCCCGGCCGCGCCGGCACCCCCGAACAGCCGCCGTGCCTCGTGCGGCGCCAGGAACGCCATGACCTCGGTGCTGTCCACGAACGTGTGCGACACCCCGGCGAAGGCATGGGTCCGCATGACCGAGTCCATGACCTTGCGATCGACGGTGACCGGCACGTACACCGTCGTACCTCGCACGACGGCCGGCCAGTGCTGGTTCCCGATCGCGTGCCCCAGCTCGACCACCGTGCGGATCAGCGTCTCGGGCGGCAGCGCCGCGACGCCGCCGAGCTCGACCGCCATCACCTCGCCGAGCATGAGATGCACGACGGTCGCCGTCCGCCGCGGATCGTCCCACGTCAGGATGTCGCCGTCCCGCAGGCGCGTGTCGCGTGCCAGCGACAGCGCCACCTCGACGCCGCCGCTCGTACGTTTGCGGAGCCGACGCTTCTGGGCCTCCCACTGGTCGAGGACGAGCCGGTCCACGTGGGCTCCGGCCAGCCGGTCCCGCCAACCGGGCTCCGTGGCGTTGCCGAGCACTGATTCGACGAGCATCGTGTGTCGTCCCCTGACCGTCACTCAACTGAAGTAGTACAACTGGTTCATGGAGAGCACCGAGGCCGGCGGCACGGTGGCGTGTTCGCCGTCGACCTTGACGGCGAACGTCTCCGGGTCGACGTCGATCTGCGGGGTCTTGTCGTTGCGGACCATGTCCTTCTTGGTCAGTCCGCGCGTTCCCTTGATCGGCAGCACCCGGCGGCGCAGGCCGAGCCGCTCGCCGACGCCGGCCTCGTAGCCGGCCTGCGACACGAACGTCACGCAGCTCTGGTGCAGCGCCGCCCCGAACGCCCCGTACATCGGCTTGTACTTCACGGGCTCGGTCGACGGCAGCGATGCGTCCGAGCTGCCGGCGGCCGCCCAGCTAATGATGCCGCCCTTGATCACCAGCTTCGGCTTGGCGCCGAAGAACCCCGGTTCCCACAGCACGAGGTCGGCCAGCTTGCCACGCTCGACCGAGCCGAGCACGTGGGACACGCCCTGGGTGATGGCCGGGTTGATCGTCACCTTCGCGAGGTACCGCAGCACCCGGAAGTTGTCGTTGCCCTCGGCGTCCTCGGGCAGCTTGCCGCGCGCGGCCTTCATCGCCTGGGCGAGCTGGATCATGCGCAGGAAGCTCTCACCGACCCGGCCCATCGCCTGACTGTCGCTGGAGATCATCGAGATGACGCCGAGATCGTGCAGCACGTTTTCGGCGGCGATCGTCTCGGGCCGGACCCGGCTCTCGGCGAACGCCACGTCCGACGGGACCTTCGGGTTGAGGTTGTGGCAGAACATGATCATGTCGAACAGCTCGGCCTGCGAGTTGACCCCGAAGGGCAGTGTCGGGTTCGTCGAGCTCGGCAGGACGTTCATCTGGCCGGCGACCTTGATGATGTCCGGCGCGTGCCCGCCACCCGCCCCTTCGGTGTGAAAGGTGTGGATCGTCCGGCCCTCGAACGCGGCGATGGTGTCCTCCACGAAGCCGCTCTCGTTGAGCGTGTCCGTGTGCAGGCTGATCTGGATGTCGAAGTCGTCGGCGGCGCTCAGCGCGGCTCTGATCACCGCGGGTGTCGCCCCCCAGTCCTCGTGGATCTTCAATCCCGCCGCGCCGGCGGCGATCTGCTCGTCCAGCGGTTCGCGCGTCGAGCAGCTTCCCTTGCCCAGGAATCCGAGGTTGATCGGCACGCCGTCAGCGGCCCGCATCATCGTGGCGAGGTTCCACACGCCGGACGAGATCGTGGTGCCGTTGGTGCCGTCCGTCGGCCCGACGCCGCCGCCCCACAGCGTGGTGATGCCGTTGCTGAGCGCGTCGTAGGCCTGCTGCGGCGACACGTAGTGCACGTGCGGGTCGAAGCCGGCCGCGGTCAGGATGAGGTGCTCCCCGGAGATCGCGTCCGTCGCCGGGCCCACCGCCAGGTCCGGCGTGACGCCGTCCATCGTGCTCGGATTGCCGGCCTTGCCGATGCCGACGATCAGGCCGTCCTTGATCCCGACGTCCGCCTTGACGACGCCCACGACGGCGTCGACGATCACCACGTTGGTGATGACGAGATCGAGCGCGCCGCCCGCGCTGGACAGCGCGCCGTCCATGCCCATGCCGTCGCGCAGCGTCTTGCCGCCGCCGTAGATCGCCTCGTCGCCGAGCACGCGCAGATCCTGCTCGATCTCGACGTAGAGGTCGGTGTTGCCGAGACGGACCTTGTCGCCGAGCGTCGGACCGTAGAGGTCGACGTACTGGCTCCGCGGCATTCGGCTCATCCTCGGCGCTCCTTCGCGTTCGCCTTCTTCGGCGCGGCCGGAGCGCCGTGCTCGCCCGCACCCTTCGCCGGCCGCGACTTGAAACCACGCCGGGCGGCTCGGGCGGCCGCCTCGCTGCGCTCGGGTCGGTAGCCGGGGGCGCCACCCGTGCCGGTCCAGCCGTTGACCAGCCCGTTGAACCCCTGGACCCGCTGCTTGCCGCCGAACGGCACGAGGTTGACCGTCTTCTTGTCGCCGGGCTCGAAACGCACGGCCGTGGTCGCCGGGATGTCCAGGCGCATGCCGAACGCGGCGTCACGGTCGAACTCGAGATAGCGGTTGACCTCGTAGAAGTGGTAGTGCGAGCCGACCTGCACGGGACGATCCCCGGTGTTGTACACCTCGATCGTCGAGGTCGGCCGACCCGCGTTGATCTCCACCGGCTGGTCCACGAACACATATCCGCCGATCGGCCGGATCGCCTTGTGCCGGCTTTCCGCGTGGCTGGGATTCGACATCTCCGTTCCTCCTCATCCTCACCGGATTGGTGTGTGTACCGTTACCAGCCGGCTTCCGTCGGTGAACACCGCTTCCACCTGGATGTACGGCACCAGGTCCGCGACACCGTCCATGACGTCGTCCTTGCTCAGCACGGACCGCGCGTCCGCCATCACGTCCTCGACCGTCTTGCCCTCCCTGGCGCCTTCGAGCGCCGCCGCGCAGATCACCGCCACGGCCTCGGGATGGTTGAGCTTCAGGCCCTTCGCCTTGCGCGCCTGGGCGATCTGGGCCAGGCAGAGCACGGTCAGCTTGTCGAGTTCTCTGGGAGTGAGTTTCATGACACGCGTTCCAATCCGCCCGCGTACACATGCGGGCCAGAGGCCCGGCATGCGTTGCGACGCTCGCGATGCCGGCGGCACGAATCGGGACCTCTCCTCGCCGCACCCACGGCGGACGACGAGTCCGGCAGTTGCCATCCAGCCTAGTCAAGATCATTTTGTGCGTCGGGCGAACGCGTCAAGGACCAGGCCGGCGCCGGGGTGAATTCATGGGATGTGCAGCGGCATGGGGACGCGGGCGACGATGACGTCCGGGCGGGTCCGCAACGCGGCGGTGAGTGCCATCTCGAGATGGTTGTGCAGGAAGCGGTACCGCAGCCGACGCGGCAGCGCCACCGGAATCAGCACGACGATCTGCTCGTCGTGCCGCTGGCGGAGTTCGTCGACGAACGCCACGATGGGCCGGGCCACCGAGGCGTATTCGGTGTGCAGGATCCGGAGCGGAACCCCCGGGTTCCACCGGGCCCACCGCCGATCGAGCTCGCGGTCGCGCTCGGTGTCCTGGCCGGTGTCCTCGACCACCACGTGCACGGCCACCACCCGCGAGCCGATCGAGAGGGCTTCCGCGACCGCGTGCTGGGTCAGCCGGTCCACGCCGGTCACCGGCACCACCACCATGGTGGGTTTGGCGCGCGGCTCGGCCGGAACCAGGTCCAGGCCGAGGGCGCGCCCGCACCGTGCGTAGTAGACGTGGGTCCGCACGAACAGCGTGATGAGGACCGGCACGGCCAGCACGACCACCCACGCGCCGGCGGTGAACTTGGTGATCAGGAAGATCACGGTGGCCACCGCGGTCGTGACCGCGCCGACGCCGTTGACGGCCGCCCGGTACCACCAGCGCGCTGGCCGGGTCGTCCACCAGTGTTTGACCAGGCCGGACTGGGCGAGCGTGAAGGCGGTGAACACGCCGATGGCGTACAGCGGGATCAGGCTGAGAGTCTGCCCGCGCACCGCGACCAGCAGCACCCCGGCCAGGCCCGCCAGGGTCCAGATGCCGACCGCGAACACCTGCCGTTCGTCGCGCAGCGAGAACAGGTGGGGCAGGTAGTTGTCACCGGCGAGCCGGCTGGTCAGCACCGGGAGCCCGCCGAACGAGGTGTTGGCGGCCAGCATGAGCACCACGGTGATGGTCACGGACATCACGTAGTACGCCCAGTTCCTGCCGACGGCGATGGCGATGACCTGGCTCAGGACGGTCTCACCGGAGCGAGGGCCGATGTGCCAGCGGTTCGCGAGCACGGCCAGGCCCAGCAGCATCACGCCGAGGATGCCGCCGAGCAGCAGCTCGGTCCGCTTGGCCCGGGCCACCCGCGGCTGCTTGAACAGGGGCACGCCGTTGGCGATCGCCTCCACCCCGGTCAGCGCGCTGCACCCGGCCGAGAACGCCTTCAGCACCAGCAGCACGCCGACGGCCGCCAACCCCTGCGCGGGCGTCAGCGGCTGGCCCTGGCGCGGTGCGTGCGGCGCGAGCGGGTGGACCAGGCCGATCGCGATCACCGCCAGCAATCCGACGATGAACACCATCGTGGGCAGCAGGAAGGCCCGGGCCGTGTCGCCGAGGCCGCGCAGGTTGAGCACCGTGACCAGAGCGAGAATGCCCAGGCAGATCGGGACCGTGGCCGGGCTCAGCGCGGGGAAGGCCGACGTCAGCGACCCGACGCCGGCGGCGATCGAGACCGCGACGGTCAACGTGTAGTCCACGACGAGGGCGGCGGCGCCGAGCAGGCCGACGCCCGGCGGGAAGTTCGCCCGGCACACCGCGTACGTGCCGCCGCCGCCCGGATATGCCTCGATGACCTGGCGGTACGAGAACACCAGGATCGCCAGGAGCACGACGATCGCGATCGAGATCGGCAGCACGAGATGCAGTGCCGCGAGCCCCGCCGCCGCGAGCACGACGATGATCGCCTCCGGTCCGTACGCGACCGACGTCAGGGCGTCGAGCGACAGGGCGGGGAGTCCCTCGATCGGCGTGATCTGCTGCTTGGCCACCTGCCGTATCCGCAGTGGGGGCCCGATGAGGAAACGCCACACCGCCGCCGCCGTGCTCATCGCCCGCCCGCCTACCTAGTCCTCGTGCTCGAAGCAGCAGCTTGCTACTCCCGCGTCCTTCCCGCCGCGACAGGTGGCAAACCCGCGGCCGTCCGCGCGCGACCTCGTCGGGCGGGTGGCTCGGCCACGGCGCGGGGCTGTCCTCCAGGCGCCGGTGGCGAGCCGGCGGCGGGGTCTGCTGCAAGCCGAAAGTGGAACACTTGATCGCAGGGTGGAACAAGGTTATGGTCGCCTGGCAAGTGTAAGCAGTTCGAGTCGGCGCCCTCGACAATCCCGCGCCGCTCATGTATCGCACCGGTCGGGCGCTGGGCCGGCCGGCGGCGTGGACGCGGCCGAGGCCGGCGGCCTCAACTGGGGCTCGCTGGCGGCTGACGTTCCGCTCGCCGAGGTGCTGAGCCGCCACCATTGGGCCGCGGGCACGTTGCGGCCCGGCCCGGTGGCCCCGCTCAGCAACGATCGGATCGCACGACGCGTCGTAGCGGCCGGCTCCCTCGAGGACGGCAGGCCCGTGCACCTGTTGGTGCGCAGCATCGGGCACGGGCCGCCGGTCGTGTTGCTCCACCCGTCGCCCCGTTCGGCGTCACATCTGGGACCGATGATGCGGGCGTGGGCCGACCGCCGGACGCTGATCACCGTCGACAACCCGGGCCAGGGATACTCGGATCATCCGGACCGTCCCGAGATCGCCTGCTACACCGACCTGCTGAGCTCGCTGCTGTCCCAGCTCGATCTTGTCGGCGTGGACGTGTGGGGCACGCACACCGGCGCCAAAATAGCCCTCGACCTCGCGGTGCGGTATCCCGACCACGTGCAGCGGCTCGTCCTCGACGGCATCGGGATGTACTCGGCGGAGCAGATCGAAGAGTTTTGGACCGACTACATCCGCCCGATGGTCGCGGACATGCACGGCACCCATTTGCTGGAAGCGTGGCACGAGCGACGGGACATGTACCTGTTCTACCCGTGGTACCAGCAGACCGCCGACAGCGCTCGCACGACACACCCGCGGGACGTCCGGGAGTTGCCGCTGGCCTTCGACTGCGAACTCGAAGCGTTCGTGGTGTCCGGTGCACTGACGGCCAACGGGCGGGAACTGGCCGCTGTGACGTACTTCCGCGTCGACCCCGGTGTTGGTGCGCGGGACGTCGACTGCCCGTCGGTCTCACGGTTGCTGTTGTGGTATCGGGGTGCCGCCCGGGTGGCTTCGGCGCTTCCCGCGCCGGCCGGTGATCTCGTCGTCAAGCGCGTCGACGACATGCTCGAGGCCGGCGACTACGACCTCGTTCCCGCGGAGGAGCAAATCAAGATCAAACAGTTGCGACTCCGCCGGTTTCCGGAGGGCGGCTCATGCACCGATGTCGGTGTGGTGACCGAAGGATTCCGCCGGACAGACCTCGCTGTGCACGAATCCGACGAAGAGGTGCTGGTCCTGCAAGGGTGGGTCGCCACCGATCGGGACAACGTCTACCGGCCGGGTGACTACCTGTGCTGGCCGGCCGGTTGGATACACGGGCCGGTGCAGGGCTACGGAGCGATCTATGTCGAGAAGCATCACGGCGTGAAGAGCGCCAAGGTGGTGCCCGCCTACACCAAGGGAATTGACATCGGACGATGAATCCGAGGCGTGGCGCATCACCCGCACGAGGTGCTCCGGACCGGACGTCCGACCCGTCGACGTTCAGACGGATGGTCGCCGGTGCTCGGTCGGCCCCGATCAGTCGCGTTCTTCGCTGGACGGCAGCGCGGCTGTGAGCCGTCCGGCGGCCGCCAGGATGGCGGTGTAACCGGCTTCACCGATCTTGCCCTCGTCGCGGAGTTCGTTGAGGCTCTTACTGAGCTCGGCGGCTTTGTCCGCGGCTTTGCCGGTGTCGTTCTGGCTGATGTACCGAGCGATGTCGTCGACCTGTGCGGTGAGTTCCCGGGCGTCGGCGTCGTCGAGCTGGCCGGCTCGGCGTTGCGCCTCGATGGCGGCTTTCAAGGCCGACAGAGTGTCGGCCGCCGGCGGGGTGCCGGCGGATGCCGTGGTGCTGCCGTCCGGTGCTGCCGTCCGACCGTCATGCATACCGGAGCGGACGACGAGGACGAGGGCGAACACGACCACCGCGCTGACCGCGACCGCCAAGGCGAGCAGGACCGCGCTGCCCGGCCGGATGCGACCGGATCGCTGGGGCACGGCGGATGGGTCGTCCCCCGCGGTCATGGTCGGGATCGTGCGAGTCGGTTGGTGCACCGCCGCGCTGGCTCGGAACGTTCGCTCGGTGCCCATACTGGGCATCGCCGTCGTCGCCGCTGGTCCGCTGCCGAGCTGAGCGAGATCGGCTCGTGTCCTCGCCGCCGTTGCCGGCCGGTCGGCGGCCTGCTTGGCCAGGAGCGCGGCGATCAGCGCGTCCAGCGGCGGCGGCAGGCCGGGGCACCGCGCCGACGGCGGTGGCGGGGCCTGGTTGAGGTGCTGCCAGGCAACCTGCACAGCGTTGTCGCCGGTGAACGGCGGCTGACCGGTGAGCATGGCGTACAGCACGCAGCCGAGCGCATACAGGTCGGTGCGAGCGTCGACGGGGCCGCCGGCGACCTGCTCCGGAGCCATGTAGGCGCTGGTGCCGATCGCTTGGGCGGAGGCGGTCAGGTTTGCCTGGTCGGCGCCGGTCATCTTGGCGATACCGAAGTCGCAGACCTTCACCTGTCCGGTGCCGGTGATGAGGATGTTGGCCGGCTTGACGTCGCGGTGCACGACGCCGGCAGCGTGGGCGACGGTGAGCGCGTCGCAGACCTGCATCGCGATGTCCACGGCCCGGGTCGGGTCGACGGGGCCGGCGATGAGCAGATCGGCCAGACTGGACCCCTCGACGAGTTCCATGATCAGGAACGGAGTTCCGTGGTCGGTGCCGACGTCGTGGATCGCGATGATGTTCGGGTGGGACAGCTTCGCGACGGTGCGGGCCTCACGGTCGAATCGGTCCAGCACGGTGCTGTCGCGGAGGTCGGTGTGCTCGAGCAACTTGACCGCGACGTCGCGGTCAAGGCGCTGATCGTGGCCGGCCCACACCTGTGCCATGCCGCCGCGGCCGATCAAGGAGCGCAGCTCGTACCGCCCGGCCAACACTCGTCCTGTCACGAACGACACCTTGGCACAGCGATCGGGATGGTGCACATTCGGCCAGCGTAACGATGTGCGTCGAAGGCGGGCCCACCGGCCCGGGGCCGTGCGCCGGGCGCCGAGCGGTCGTTCGGTGAGAGAGTTCTCATCACAGGTTCATGCGGTTGCCGAGGTGCACAGACGATGATCGTCACCATGCTCCGTCCCCGTACGGTCGCGCTGGCCGTGGTGCTGCTCGTCGGGCTGCTGCTGGCCGCGCAGGTCTTCGCGTTCCGCAACCCGCCACCGGACCTGGGTCCGATGATCGTCGTGGACGCCACCACGACTCCCACTGCGGCCCCCCAGCCGTCCCCTAGCGGCCCTGGCCTGCCGGGTGCCACCCAGGTGCAGCCGGCACCACCACCGTCCGCCGGTCACGATGACGACGACGATGACGACTGAGGCTCTCCGCGACACGGGTCCCGGCCTGTCGTGGCCGAGTGCCCGAACGCGGATCCTGGGCTGGATGCTGTTGCTCGTGGCGCTGGCACTGCTGGTGTCGGTGGCCGTCACCCGGATGGTGCTGCTGGATCGGCTGGACGACCGGCTGGACCGGGAACTGGAGCAGGAGGCCCGCAAGCTACGGGCCTTCGCGGCCACCGCCGTCGATCCGGCGACGGGCGGCCCCTACCAGCGGGTGGACGACTTCCTGGCCCGGCACCTGCAACACAACGTGCCGGACCGGCACGAGATGTACTTCTCCCTGGTGTCCGGCGTTCCTGACCGGCGCAGTGCCGGCGTCCCACCGGCCCGGCTGGACGAGGACGCCGCCTTCGTTGCCAAGATCACCAGCCATCGGGACGCGACCGCCGGCTGGGCGGACACGAGCGCGGGCCGGGTCCGGTACGCGGTGCTGCCGGTGCGGTTGCCCGCGGACCCGCGCCCCGGCGCGCTCGTGGTGATCGAGTTCCGCGGCCTGGAGCGCGCCGAGGTCGACCACAGCATCGGCATCCAGGCCGTCGTCGGGCTGGCCGCGCTGTTGCTCGCGGCGATGACCGGGTGGCTGCTGGCCGGACAGATCCTCGCCCCCGTCCGGCTGGTACGCCAGACCGCCGAGCGGATCAGCTCCACCGACCTGAGCGGGCGCATCCCGGTGCGCGGCACCGACGACATCGCCGCGTTGTCCCGGACCTTCAACACCATGCTCGACCGGCTCGAGGACGCCTTCGCCACCCAGCGCCAGTTCCTCGACGACGCGGGACACGAGTTGCGCACCCCGATCACCGTGGTGCGGGGTCACCTCGAACTGATGGGTGACGACCCGGTCGAGCGGGCGGAGACCGTCGCCCTGGTCACCGACGAACTCGACCGCATGGCGCGCATTGTCAACGATCTGCTCGTACTCGCGAAGGCCGGCCAGCCCGACTTCCTGGTCACCGGTCCCGTGCACGCCGGCGACCTGACGATGGACACGCTGGTCAAGGCGCAGGTCCTCGGCGAGCGACGGTGGATGCTCGGCGGCGTCGCCGACGTGGTGGTCGTGGCGGACCAGCAACGCCTGACGCAGGCGCTGCTGCAACTCGCCGCGAACGCCGCCGCGCACACCGGCCCCGGCGACGTGATCGAGGTGGGTTCCGCCCACGACGGCACGACCCTGCGGCTGTGGGTACGCGACACCGGGCCGGGCGTGGATCCGGTCATCGCCACCCGGATCTTCGACCGGTTCGTCCGCGGCGGTGACGCCCGGAACCGGTCGATCGGCGTGGGTCTGGGCCTGTCCATCGTGAAGGTGATCGCCGCGGCGCACGGCGGCACGGTGCGATTGTCAAGCGCCCCCGGGCGCGGCGCGACGTTCAGCCTGCTGCTCCCCGTCGGGCCGGACGAGACGGCACGCGAGCCGGAACGAGCGGAGGAGTACCTGCCATGAGCCGCATCCTGCTGGTCGAGGACGAGTCGCGGGTCGCCTCGTTCGTGGCGAAGGGCCTGCGGGCGCACGGGTTCGTGGTGACCGTGGTCGAAGACGGGCACGCCGCGTACGCCGAGGGGCGCAGTGGCACGTACGACCTGATGATCCTGGACCTGGGACTGCCGGGGCGGGACGGGCTCAGTGTGCTCCGGCAACTACGGACCGAGAAGGTGGCGATGCCGGTCGTCATCCTCACCGCTCGGGACACCGTCCCGGACACCGTGGCCGGCCTGGAGGGCGGTGCCGACGACTACATGGCGAAGCCGTTCGCGTTCGAGGAACTCCTCGCCCGGGTCCGGCTGCGGCTGGTGCCACGCCAGGCGACGGAGCCGACCCGGCTGTCCGCCGGTGATCTCACGCTCGACCTGCGTACCCGGTCCGTGCGGGCCGGCGATCGGGTCGTGGAGCTGTCGGCACGCGAGTTCGCGCTCGCCGAGGCGCTGGTCCGGCACGCCGGTCAGATACTGAGCCGGGGGCAGTTGCTCAGCTACGTGTGGGGCCTGGACTTCGATCCCGGCTCCAACGTCGTCGACGTCTACATTCGCTACCTCCGGCGCAAGCTCGGCGCCGATCGGATCGAGACGGTGCGCGGGGTGGGGTACCGGCTCGTCGACCGCAGACCACCGGGTGCATGAGGAGGCTCTCATCCGCCGCTCATCCCGATCTCACGCCCGGGCCGCAGGCTGTGCGCGTATCACCCGCACCACGTGGAGGATCGGATGCCAGTCCTGCTGCAGAACGCCGCCGTCGACCTGACCGCGATCGTCATACTCGGGTACCTGCTGTACTTCCGGCGCCACGGTCGCCGGGACCTGCTCCTGGGCTATGTCGCGCTCAACGCCGGCATCTTCGCCGTCGCGGTGCTGCTCGCGGTGCACCGGGTCGATCTCGCCGTGGGCTTCGGGCTCTTCGCCGTGCTCTCGATCATCCGCCTGCGGTCCGACACGATGGCGCAAGGTGAGGTGGGCTACTACTTCATCGCACTGGTTCTCGGCCTGATCAACGGCCTGCGCCCGGTCGACCTGCGGGTCATGATCGGCCTCAACCTGGGACTGCTCGCCGTCATGTACGTGGCGGACCACCCGAGGCTGCTGGCTCGGGCCGAGCGGCGGATGGTGACCCTCGACGTGGTACACGACGACGAGGACGCCCTGCGCGCCGACCTGGCGTACCGTCTCGGCGGCGAGATCACGAAGCTGTACGTCGCCGAGGTCGACTACGTCCGCGACGTCACCGTCGTCGACGTCCGGTACCGGGCGCACCGGCGTTCCGGGCGATCGAGGACCACCCCGGCGACCCACCGGCCCACCACCGCGGCCCCCGCGCCGGTGCTGCGATGACCACCGCCGAACAGGCCCTGCGGCAGGCGCTGACCGGCCTGCCGCCGGTGTCCCTCGCGGACGTGACCTCCGCCGCCGCCCTGCTCACCCGCGTCGACCGGAAGTACCTTCTCCCCGCGCGGTCGGCCGGCGCGTTCGTGGCCGCCCTCGGCGCCGGCGTGACCGCGTTGGAGATCGACGGTCGGCGCCTGTTCGAGTACGACTCGGTCTACTTCGACACCGCCGACCTGGACACCTACCGCGCCCACCTGCAACGCCGGCGGCGGCGGTACAAGGTGCGTACCCGTAGCTACCTCGACAGCGGGGAATGCCTGCTGGAGGTGAAGCTCAAGGGGGCCCGCGGGGTGACCGTCAAACAGCGCCTCCGCTATCCGTTCGCGGACCGGGAACGGCTCACCGGTGCCGGGCTCGGGTTCGTGCGCGAGGCCCTGGGCGACGCCTACCAGATCACGCCACCGGCCCTGGGGCCGGTGCTGCGCACCCGCTACCGGCGGGCCACCCTCGTCACCGACGACCGGTCGACGCGGCTCACCTGCGACGTCGGGCTGGTGTGCTCGGCCGATGACTGGTCCGGAGCGCAGTGGAGGGGCCGGTCATCGTGGGCTCGGCTCGAAGGTCGTGCGGCCGCAGCGGAGCGGAGGCCGCCTGACCGGCTGGCGCCGGGCCTGCGTGACCACGTGCTCGTGGAGGTGAAGTCGGCGAACCAGAGCACGCCGGTCGATCGGATCCTGCGCGGCCTGGGGGTCCGCCCGGCCGTGATGAGCAAGTACTGCGTCGCGGTGGCGATGCTTCACCCGGGGCTGCCGGCGAACCCCTGGCACCGCACCCTGCGCACCGTCGCCGGCCGCGACAGCCGCGGTGGCGTCGCGCGTGACCACCGCCCGCACTGAGGCCCGGCCGGCCGAAGGCCGGTCCTGTCCCTGACTGCCGGCGCCGGGCCGGTCGACCGTCAAGATCAGCCGTCAACTCGCCGGCCCCCGCGTCTGTGCAGGGAAAAGGCGGGTCGCCTTTGGCCGGCCCGGGCCGGCAACGTTGCGGAATTGTGATCCACCTAGATAGCTACCGGATGGAATTTCCAGCCATACTCCTCATCACTGGAATGATGCTCCCAATGTGCGGCCGGGAGAGAGGATGTGTGGTGTTCGACTTCGACACGTTTGTACGGATCCCGTACCGGGAGGAGCTCGGACAGCTCGCTCAGACGTACAAGGACGCGATGGCGTTCGACGTCTCGGACTTCGCCGCGTGGCTTCGCGCGGGACGGGACGGGTCACTGCTGACCATCGGCGCCGGCGGGTCGCTCGCCGTCGCGGCGGCGCTTGCGTGTCTGCACGAGGACGCGACGGGTAACCTCGCACGGTTCGGCACGCCGATGGACCTCGAGTACGCGACCCTGCGGCTGCGTGCTGGGCGAGGCCTGTTGGTGACCGCCGGCGGTGGTCATGGCGACTCGGTCCGCGGTGCCAAGCTCCTCTCGCGGGACGCCGACCGCTGGGGGGTATTCTGCGGCCGAACCGGCTCGCCCGTCGCCCGGCTGCTCGCCGACACGCCCGCCCCGGTCTTCGGCTACGACCTGCTGCCCGAGATTCACGGCTGGGTCTCCGTCAGCGCCCTGCTCGGCCAGGTCGTCGTCGCGGCTCGCGCAATGACCGAAGCCTATCCGGAGCGCTTCGGCCGGGACGATGACGCCCTGCCGGCGTCGATCGCGGAGCTGTTCCCAACGCTCGGCGGGCCGGGCCGGCAGGTCCGTACGGCACCGGCCGGTGCGACCGTGCCCGAGCAGGTGAACTGGCTCGCCGAGCGGCTGGCGCCGGTGCTCTCCCGGGAGCACACGGTGCTCAACTTCACGCCCGAGGCGACGGCCGTGGCCGTCGACATCGACTCCAAGTACGCCGAAGGCGCGCTCGGTTTTCTGCAGGTCGCCGAGGTGCGCAACTTCGTGCACGGGCGGTATCAGACAGTGCTCAAGTCGCCGGAGAAGACCGGGATTCTCTCGGTCTACGGCAGGCGTGACGCGGACTTTGTCGAGGCGACGCTGGCGTATCTCCCCGACGTCGTCCCGCACGCGGAGATCGTGCTACCGCGCAGCGGCCCGGCCCTGCAGGTGGCGTCCGTGCTGACGGCCATCGCTGTCGTCGGTGCCGTCGGCCAGGTCCGTGACCTGGAGCCGGGGTGGGGCAGCCGCCGCACCTTCGGTGACCGGATGTACGACATGGAGTTACCGGTATGACTACCCCATCCTCCGCCCTCCGCTTCCTCCGCACCGCCCTGAAATGAGGTGTATCCCAATGAGGCGCAAGCTCGCCGCAACCGTCGCCGTCGCCGTCCTGCTCTCCGTCGCCGCTTGCTCGTCCGACTCGCCATCGGAGACTGACGGAATCAAGCTTGTGGTCTTCGGGCCGAACCAGTTCAACACCATCCCGGCGAACGCGACCAAGGACGTCTACACCAAGGTCCAGAACGCCCTCGCCGAGGGCTTCATCGCCGAAAACCCCCAGGTGTCGAAGATCGTCTTCGACGCCCGGGGCCAGATGGCCGATGAGGTCACCCGTACCTCGAACGCGCAGCTCGCCGGTGAGCAGATGGATGTCATCGTCTGCGCCGGCAACCCGGTGAACACCTCGTATCAGCCCAAGGGCATGCTGGAACCGCTCGACGACATGGTCCCCCAGGTCAAGGACCGGCTCGCCGAGGGCGCGCTGACCCCGTTCACCGTCAACGGCAAGGTGTGGGCCGTCCCCCTGTCCGGTGTCGCGGTCACCACCTTCTTCTACAACAAGACGCTCTTCGACAAGCTCAAGCTCACCCCGCCGCAGACCTACGAGGACTTCGTGGCGATGGCGCCGGCCCTCTCCGGCGCCGGTGTGCGGCCGGTGGTCGGCCCCGGCGACGTCGTCGTGTCCTCCGGTGTGGTTCGTGACGACGGCATGACCCGGGCGTACATCACGCCGGCCTTTCCGGCCGCACCGTCCTACGACGTCGTGGCGGCGCTGGTGCAGGCCGCGCATGACACCGGTGCCAACCTGCACGTGGGCGTCACCAGATCGTCGGACTCCGACACCGTCGGCACCGGCCGGCCGTCGGTGGGCGGCTACCTGCAGCCGCGGCACACCGAGATCATCGACTACTATGTGCGCGCCGGTGTGCTGAGCAACGACCGCGAGGCGTCAGCCGTGGTGACGCTGTCGAACCTCTTCGGGCGACGCAGCGGCGTCGTCCAGGGGGTCACCGACAACTACACGGTCGGCAAGGTGCTGGACGCCGGTGCCGGGATGGACGCCGCGGCACGAGTGCTCGTCGAGGGGCTGCGCACTCTGGCATGCTTCGACCGCGAACGAGCGGCCCACGGCGTTCGTCACTGGGTCCCCCGCCCGCACTCCGACCCGCCCACCACCGACAAGGGGATCTGACGATGAGTTCGGTACCGACGGCCGGTGGCACCGACCAGACCCCGGAGCAGCCGCACCCGGCCATCGCCGCGGTGCGGGGGACCGGGTCTCGCCGCATCCGCAAGAGCGGCGCGCAGGTCGGGGACAAGACAGTGCTCGCCTCTGTGCGATCGATGCTCGAGTCGCTGCCGCCCGGGGACCGTAAAGTCGCTCAGGCGATCCTGGACGATCCCGAGGGCGTGGTGAACATGACGGTCGCCGAGCTGGCGTCCCGGGCCGGCACGGCGGAGTCGACGGCGGTGCGGTGCTGTCACAAACTCGGCTACCGGGGCTACCAGGATCTCAAGATTCACCTGGCCCGCGAGCTGGCCACCCGTCGTCCGCAGGTGAGCTGGACGATCGACGCGCAGTCCGAACCGTACGACGTGCTGCGTACCGTCATGGACTTCAACGCGGAGCTGCTCAGGGAAATCACGTCGAGCATCACTCCGGAGGCATTTGACCTCGCCACCGCCCGGCTGTCGGCCGCGCGCCGGGTGTTGCTGCTCGGCTTCGGCTCCTCCTACAACGTGTGCGTCGAGGCACAGGACCGGCTGGCCTCGATCGGCCTCGACGCCATGGCGCCCGAGTCGCCGAACATGAAGCTCCTGCAATGCCGCCGGGTCACGCCCGACGACGTCGTCGTCTGCGTCAGTCACACCGGCGCCACCAAGGAGCTCATCCGCTACGCCGAACTCGCGCAGAGCCGCCGGGCACTGGTGCTCGCCATCACCAGTTTCGGCCGCAGCCGGCTCGTCCGCGCGGCCGACGTCGTCCTCGTCGCCGGCGGCCGTGAACTGGACTTTCGCTTCGGCGCGCTGTCCGGACGGCTCGCCCACCTGGCCGTCCTCGATGCCCTCTACCTCGCGGTCGCCGTGCGGCTGGGCGACCGGGCCATCGCGAACCTCGCCGCGTTCCACGACGAAGAATCAGCATGGCGGCTGTAGTTCGTGCCGTCGCGCTCGTCCTGCTCTGCGCATTCAACCTACGGACCGTTCTGGCCGCGATCGGAGCCGCCGCCGCGCAGGTGGAGCAGGAGATGGGCGCGGGCGGTGCGGTCACCGGCACGGTGTCCGCGGTCTCGATCGTGCTCATCGCGCTGGGATCCCCGCTCGCGCTCAGGCTGGAGCGGCGCTTCGACGTAGCCGCCGTCGTCGGAGCGTCGCTCGTCCTGACCGCGCTGGCCCAAGCGGTCCTGCTCGTTCCCGGTGCTTGGAGCATCTGGTCGGCGGCCGCGCTGGGCGGGCTCGGCGCCGGGCTGCTGGGCACCGTACTGCCGGCCGTGGTCCGGGCGCTGATGCCACGCCACGCCGGTCCGGGCGTAGCGATGATCATGCTCGGCAGCTCGGCCGGGTTCTATCTGGCCTCCCTTGCCGTGCCCCAGGCGGTTGCCCGCACCGGCTCATGGCGGCAGGCGGCCCTGGTGCTGGGAGCGGTCGCCGTCGTGGCCGCCGTCGTATGGACGCTGGCGGCGAGGCGTGGCGCCCCTGGCCCGGACACCACCGAACGAGCCGGCACCGAGGACCGCGAAGCGGGCAGCGCGTGGTCCACACTGCGGGCCGCGCTCGGACTGCCCTGGCTGCGCCTGCTGACCGCCTTCCTGGCGGTGCAGTCGATGAGTGTCTTCGCGCAGATCGCCTGGTTGGTGCCGACACTGGTCAGCCGGGGCGTGCCGGCCGCGCAGGCCGGAGTGCTGCTCGGCGCCTTCTCGGCCTTCCAGTTGGTGACCGGGCTCGGCGCCCCGCTCCTCGCCCAGCGATTCGGGCGGCTGGGCACGCTGTGCGCGGCAGCCGGCTGCACACTCGGACTCGGCGCCCTGGCGATGCTGACCCTGCCCATGTCCGGGTCCGGCGGCCCGGGCACCCTCGTGACCTGGGCGACCGTGATCGTGCTCGCTTTCGGCCACGGGGCCAGCTTCGCCCTGGTGAACTTCGCCATCGCCGATGTCTCGGCCGATGCGCGGGCGGCCGTGGGCGCCGGTGCGGCGATCATGCTCGTCTCCCAGGCGGCCGGCGCGTCGGGGCCGTTGCTGTTCGGGGCCCTGCGCGACGCCAGCGACGGGTATGCCGTCCCCTGGCTGGTCCTGCTCCTGCTGGCCGGCATCCAGACGGCCCTCGGGCTCGGCACCCGGCGGGCGTTGCGCCGTGCCGAGCCCTCGGGCGGCGGCGGTCGGACCCGCGCGCTCGCGCGCAGTTCGCCGGGTCCCGCCGCCTAGGAGATTTGTCACGCGGGGGCGTTTGCTGTTGTGGTGCGCCGCCCGGAGCGGTCTGATCGACAGCGTGATGGATGCGACGGGCATCGCGCAACGCGAGGCGTGGTTGGCCAAGACGGTGCCGCCGGTGGAGCAGGTCCGGCCCGGACTGTGGTCGGTGCCGGTGCCGATGCCGGACAACCCCTTGCGATACGTGCTGGTCTACGCCTTCGAGCGGCCCGACGGCATCGCCATCATCGACACCGGCTGGCCGACACAGGAGGCGTGGGACGCGCTCGTTGCCGGCCTGGCCGCCATCGGCGCCTCCGTCACCGACGTGCGGGCGACGCTGGTCACGCACGTCCACTCCGATCACCACGGGCTCAGCGGTCGGGTCCGCGAGGCGTCGGGCGCGTGGATCGGCATGCACGCGCTGGAGGCCGAGGTCCTCAAGCAGCGTCACGACATCGAGGCCATCGTCCGGCGCATGTACGGCTGGGTGCTGGCACGCGGCGGGACCGACGCCGACGCCACCGCACTCAGCGGCACCGTCGACGAACTGCGTCCGTGGCTGATGCTCGCCGACCCGGACCGGCTGATCGAAGACGGCGACCGGCCGCTGCCGGAGCTCCGGGCCGTCTGGACCCCCGGCCACACGCCCGGTCATCTGTGCTACCACGACGACACCCGCGGCCTGTTGTTCTCCGGCGACCACATCCTGCCGCGGATCAGCCCGAACGTCTCCCTGTCCTCCGATCAGCCGGCCGACCCGCTCGGCGACTTCATGGCGTCGCTGGAGAAGGCGGGCGGGCTGGAGGTCGGCGAGGTGCTGCCGGCCCACGAGTGGCGCTTCGCCGGCCTCCGCGAGCGCACGGACGACCTGCTCCGCCACCACGAGGCCCGGCTGGCCGAGATCCGCGGAGTGCTCGCCGCGTGGCCGGGCGCCACCACCTGGCACGTCGCCGAGCAATTGACCTGGTCGCGGACCTGGCCGGAGATCCAGGGCTTCATCCGGCGCTCGGCCGTGGGCGAGACCCTCGCCCACCTCGCACGGCTGGAACGGCTGGGGCAGGTCGTGCGCGGCCCGGGCCCGGTCGACGCGTGGACGCTGCGAGCGTGACGGCCGGGCCGGACACCGGGCCGGGACACGCGGCGCACCGACCGAAACCGCCGCGTCATCGCGGTCTTCCTGAACGCCTCATGGCCGGCCCGCCGGCCCGGGCCGGCGGCGCGGGGACATGCGCCTGTTCCGCTGACCCCGCGACCGTCCACGGCCCGGCCGGTTCATCGGCGCATGCCGTTCGTCAGGCGGGTGCCAGATGCAAGGCGTCGACGGCGTCGCGCAGACGCTGCTCCGCCTCCACGCTCAGCGAACTGCGCAGGAGCTGGCCGCCGAACTGGTGCGGCGCCATCTCCGCCATGACCTTGTCGACGGTGACCTGGTCGATGAGCAGGAACAGTGCCGCCGTGCCGGGCTGCAGTGTCGCGCCGAGGTCCTTCATGAACTTGTCGTCTACCCCGACGTCGGTGGCCTTGCCGGCGAGCGCGCCGGCGCCCGCACCGACCGCCATGCCGAGGAACGGCGCGAAGAACAGCAGCCCGATCAGGCCACCCCACAAGGCTCCACTGGTCGCTCCGACACCGGTCGCGGACGCCGCCTGATGCACCCGGACCTTGCCGTCAGGAGCGACGTCCACCACGGCGGCGTCGCGCACGGTGATGAGTCCCTGCCGCTGCAGGTCGATGATCTTCTCCCGGGCGGCGTTGGCGGTGGACACGTCGCGGTATCCGATCGCAATCAGATCACTCATGATGCTTCCTCCCAGATCGCGAGCCGACGGCACCCGTTCGTGGATGCCGATCAGCCAAGGATTTTGGCCTTGCCCCGCTCGAACTCGGCCTCGCTGATGACGCCGTGCTGCCGCAGTTCGGCGAGCTTCGTCAGCTCCTCGGCGGTTCCTCCGCCGCCCGCCGCGTCCCTGACGTACGCCCGGAACTGTTCCTCGCGCGTCTGCAACTCGCCGGCCTTGCGCACGAACATCCGGTCACCCCGTGCGATCAGGTAGACGAGCACGCCCACGAACGGCAGCACGATGGTGAGGACCATCCAGCCCGCCTTCGCCCACCCGCTGAGGTCACGACTGCGGAAGACGTCGATGAGCACCGTGATGACCAGGAAGATCCAGAGGAACCAGACGAAGTACCAGAGCATGGTCAGGAATACATCCAACAGCGGATACGAAGACATCGGTGCTCCCTCCCGACTGCTGTCCGTGCGGGCGTCTCCGCCTAGCTGCAACGGTCATCATCGCGTCGCCGAACCGCCTCGCCCGGACGGGATGACGATCGTCGTGCGGCCGTTCCACCGGCCTTCTCCCGGCCGGGTGGCGTGACCGCTTCCCGGCCCGCGGCCCGGTCAGCCCGGTTCACTGCCCCGGATCCGGTTGCGCCGGATGATCGTCGGACACCGGGCCCGTGGGTGGCGGCGGGTTGTCGGGGCCCGCCGCCGGAGGCGGTTGTCTCAGGAGTTCGACGCAGCGTGTCACGATCGCGGTCACCGGCGTGGTGAGCGCGAGTCCGGCGACGCCGGCCAGCGCGCCGCCCACCAGCGTGGCGAGCAGGACCGCCGGTGGGCTCATCCGCAACGTGGCGCCGAAGGCGACCGGGCTGACGAGGTTCTGGAGCAGGCCGTTGGCGAGCACGACGACCAGGATCATCCACAGGGCGGCCGACTGCCCGCCGCTGCCGAGCGCGATCAGCACGGCGAAGGCCGCCGCGACCGCCGCGCCGAGGTAGGGCACATACGCTCCGAGGAACGTGATCACGGCGATCGCACCGACCAGCGGTACACGCAGGATCAGCGCGCCGATCGCGACCGCGACGGCATTGAACGCCCCGATCAGGGCCAGCCCGACGTAGTAGCGCCGCACGACGGTGGCGGCCCGGCCGAGCAGGCGCTGACCCAGGTGTTCGGGCAGCGGGAGCCGTGCGGCGGCCCGGGCGGCGATGGCGTGACCGTTCTTGAGCAGGAAGAAGCAGACGAACAGGGCCACGAACAGGCCGAGCAGGATGTTGACGCTGGCGCCGAGGAGGTTGCCCAGCGCCGGCAGCAGGCCGGCCAGGACCGTGTTCCCCGACTGGCGCACGGATTGCCGGCCGGCCTCGGCGAGGCTGCCGTCGACTCCTGCCGAGGCGAGGATGCGGTGCAGTTCGCTGACCGCCGCGTTCAGGTTCTGGCTGATCTGTGCCCGCTGGCTCGCCACGCCCCACACGACGAGCGCGATCGCGCCGGCGCCCAGTGCGATCACGAGGAGGAGCGTGGTGGCGGCGCCGACGCCGCGGGGCACGTGGCGCCGCGCGAGGCCGTCGACGACCGGCAGGAAGGCGATGGCCAGGAACAGGGCGACCAGCAGCGAGATCACGATGGGTCGCAGGACGACGAGCAGGAGGAACGCCGCGACCACCAACACCGCCACACCGACAAGTGACCAGGCCGCGGCGCCCACCGTTCGCAACCGGTGCCACAACCGTGACGGTGCCCGGCCGGGGCGGGGCAACCTCTCAGGCCCCGGCGAACCCCGCCGCGATCGGCCGTCGGCAGTGCCGGCCATCACACCGGGACGTTCCGGCCGGGTACGGCCAGCGCCTGGATCACGAAACAGCCGCCGGCCCATCCGCCAGGGGGCTCCGCCCGACGCGTCGCCGGTCCCGGTGGTGCGCTCTGTCCAGCCATGCTCAGCGACTCCCTTGCTCAGTTGCCGCCGTTCAACAGGTCGCGTCGTGCGTAGCCCGCTCCAGGGTCCGCGACGCCGGTCGCGGCGGGCACCACCCGGGAAGGGCGAATCGGGAGGCCGTCCCGCGGCGCCGGCGGGGACCGGTCCGGGGCGAACGCGAACGGGCCGGGCCGGTCACCGCGACGATCGAGGCGGCGGGTGCCGGGCTCGACGCGCCGGCACCCGCGGCTTCGAGGAGGTGCCCGGCAACCTGACCACGCAGGTCACCCGCGGGTCAGCCGACGACCGGCGGCTCGAGGACGGCGCGGATGAACGCGTCGGCGATGACGGCGTGTCCGGGCAGCTCCGGGTGGATCCGGTCGGCGGCCCACCGGCTCGGTGGCGAACAGGCCAGGACGTCGTCGAAGGCTTGCTGCGTCGCCACGTGGAGCGCGCCGAACTCGCCGGCCAGCTTGGCCACGACCGTGGTGTAACGGTCGCTCTCGGCGCGCTGCGGCTCGCCGCGGTCGGGTTCGATGATGTACGGGTCGGCGAGCACCAGCCGGCAACCGGTCGCGTCGACGGCGCGACGCAGCAGCGTGCGCAGCGTCTCCTCGTATTCGTCGAGCGGCACCGCCTCGGCGGCGCGGTCGCTGAACGCCCGCCACACGTCGTTGATGCCGATCATGACACTCAGCCAGTCGGGTCGCTGCTCGATGACGTCCCGTTCCCATCGTGCCGCCAGGTCGCGGACGGTGTTGCCGCTGATGCCCCGGTTGACCCAGGTGAGCGGCACGTCCGGCCGGCGAGCGGTGATGAAGGCCCGGACCAGGCTCATGTAGCCGTTGCCGTAGGGCGCGTGCGCGTCCCGGCGCCCGCAGTCGGTGATGCTGTCGCCGATGAAGACGACACGTTGCCCGGCTTCGAAAAGCATCTGGATCGCTCGCTGTCCTGGTGAGATGGCCGACGGGTCGGTGCTCGTCGCGGAGTCCGGCGTCGGCCGTCCGCGGCGGCGTGCTCACTGTATTCGGTGGTGGTCGCGGTGCCGTCCGAGCCCGCGCCGCGCGGGGAAATCGGTGGGCGACCGGTCACCGCCGTGGTGCGACCGGGCGGTGCCGTTGCCGTCAGCGCGACGGGGCCTTCGTGAACGCCTTGGTCCTTCCGGTGAGCAGGATCAAGGCGCAGACCATGACCATGAGGAACAGGATCACGTCGACGGCCAGCGACAGACCGTTGAGGACCGAGACGTGGGTCGACGTGGTGTCTCCTCCCTCGTTGAACGCGCCGCGGCCGGCGACGAGCAGGAAAGCGGCGCTGAGGGCGGCGCCGATGTTCGCCAGTGCGTAGCCGAAGCAGGCGACGGCGAGGAGGGTGCGCGCCCAGTTGACACCGCGGAACGTCGCGACGAGCAGCCCGAGTGCCGCGACGACGCCGACCGCGCTCGCGACGAGGCGCGCGATCGAGAACTTGGGCAGTATCTCGGCCATGTCGTCGCTGCCCCGGAACATGTCCGCCAGGAACCGGCGGTCGACGTACCAGTCGACGAACGTCAACAGGCCGCCCAGCAGGAGGAGGCTGAGCGCGACGTAGAGCGCGGCGGGTGGGCGGGCCGACGGCCGCGGTGGGTAGGAAGCCCCGGGTGTCCCGGGGGCGGACGGATGACGCATCTCGTCGTGCAAGAAGGCCTCCGAGGAATGGCTGCTGACCCGATCGGTCACCGGCATCCGTCATCTGACGACTGTCGTGAATGTGTTGTATCACGAGCGCCGGGTCCGGCCGCGGTCGTACCGCGGGTATGGCTCGACAGCCGGACATCGCGGTGCGCTACGTGCTGCCGGGCACGGGCACCCGGACCGGTCGGCGGCGGCACCAGACCTGGATCAGCACGATCGCTCCCGCCGCGGCGGCCGGGACGAGGCCGCAGACGGCCATCCCCAGCCGCGCGCCGAAGTGGTTGGTGAGCGCCCCGACGATCGGGGCGCCGAGCGGGGTTCCACCGGTGAACACCAGCAGGTAGAGGCCCATCACGCGGCCGCGCATCTCCGGGTCGACCCAGAGCTGGACCGATGCGTTCGCCAGCGACTGGAACGCCAGGTTCACGAACCCCAGCACGGCGAGCAGCGGGAGAAACGTCGGCAGGTTCGGCGCGACGGCGGCCAATGCCTGGACCGCCCCGAACAGCCCCGCGAACAGGACGATGGGTCGCAGCCGGTCGGACGTGCCCGACCCGGCAAGCAGCGCGCCCAACGCGGAGCCGACCGCCAGCACGATGTTGAACAGTCCGTACATGCCGGCAGCCCCGTGAAACGACTGGGACGCGATCGCCGTCAGTACGATCGGGAAATTCAAGCCGAACGTGCCGATGACGCCGACCAGAACGATCGTCCAGAACACCCGCGGCCGCTGCCGCACGTATCGGCCGGCCGTGCGGAACGCCCGGGGCTCGCGACGCGACGGCGGCGCGGGCGTCAGGTCACCCGGCCGCAACCGGAGCAACGCGATCGTCGGCCCGAGGTAGCAGAGGGCGTTGCACGCGAAGGCCCATCCGGTGCCGACGGTGCCGATGAGCACACTGGCGGCCGCCGGGCCGACGAGCCGGGCCGCCTGGAAGACCGTCGCGTTGAGTGAGACGGCCTGACGCAGGTGGCTCATCGGCACCACCTCGGTCGCGAACACCTGGCGGGTCGGGGCGTCGACGACGAAGACGAGTCCGGTCAGCAGCGCGAACAGGAACACGTACTGGATGCGGATCAGGCCGACGATGGTGAGGACGGCGAGTACGCCGGTCAGGCAGGCGTTGAGCGTCTGTGTGATGAGCAGGAGGCGGCGTTTCGGGTAGCGGTCCGCGAGCTGACCGCCGTGGATGCCCAGGAAGAGGATGGGCAGGAACCGCAGGGCCATCGTGATGCCGACGGCCGTCGGGCTGTTCGTGAGCTGCAGCGCCAGCCAGTCCAGCGCGATGCTGCCCATCCAGGTGCCGGTGCTGGCGAGGCTCTGTCCGGTCAGGTACGTGCGGTAGCCGCGATATCTCAGTGCGGCGAACGGGCTTTCGGCGGTGGTCGAGGTCGAATTTCGGACGGCTGAAGCCGTGGTCACGACACATCCTCTCGCCTCTGCTTGCTGGTCCATCCTTCCTGGAGCGGCAGGACATATTGAAGACCGATAACCCGACTCACAGTTATAGTGTTTCGCTATGACCGCCGCGTACGACCCCCAACTGCTCGCCACCCTGCTGGCGGTGGAGCAGACCGGCAGTTTCACGCAGGCCGCGGCTCGGCTGCGGATCCGCCAGCCGACGGTCAGCCAGCACATCCGCCGGCTGGAGCAGCAGGTCGGCCGCACGCTCGTGTACCGCACGACGCACACGCTGTTCCTCACGGCGGACGGTGAGGCCATGATCGGCTTCGCGCGCACGATCCTCGCCGCGCACGAGCAGGCCGCAGCGTATTTCAGCGGCTCGCGGCCGCGCGGCCGGCTCCGGATCGGGATGTCCGACGACCTCGCACTCACCCGGCTGCCGCAGATTCTCCGGGAGTTCCGCCGGGACAATCCGATGGTCGACTTCTACCTCACCGTCGAGCAGAGCCGGGTGCTGCACGAGTGGATGGTCAACGACAAGCTCGACGTGCTCGTCGGCAAGCGGCCGCCCGGTGACGAGCGTGGCCAGCTCGTGAAACGCGACAGGCTCGTCTGGGTCGGCACGCCCGCCACGAAGATCGACCTGACGAGGCCCTTGCCGCTGGTGGTCTACGCCGCGCCCAGCATGTCCCGCGACGAGATGCGCAAGGCGCTCAACCGGGCGCGGATCCCGTATCGCAGCGCGTGTGTCTGCCGTGGGGTCAACGGGCTGATCGCGGGGGTCGCGGCCGGCATCGGCGTCTCCGCCCTGCCCGCTAGCCTGGTGCCCGCCCAGCTCACCACCCTGGGCCCGGCGCATCGCCTCCCCGAGCTCGGACATCTCGACCTCGTGCTCCTGGCCAATCCGCGGGCCGAGGAGCGCCCCGCCGTCAAGGCGCTGATCGCGACGATCCTGGCGAGCGGGTCACGGTCACTGAGCGCATCCACTGCGTGACGAATTCCGCAGGGCGAAGCGCTTGACCGCGTAAGGGCCGGCGGTGCACGCGAACCGCACGCCGATGTTCAGCGGCGCGTCGCACACTGCGGTTGCGGTACACCAGAGGAGGAGATCGAGGTCATCAACGTTGACCGGATACGTGATCCGGGCCGCCGTGCCGGTGGCCTCCGGGGTGGTCCGTCAACCGCGTGTGCCCGTCACGTCGAACGTGCCGAACCTCCCGGCATTCGCCTCGCCGCGCATCCTGTCGCCCTCGACGGTGACCGTGAACGCGACCCTCACGTTCGCCCTCAGCGGCATGTTCAGCGTCTTCACGACCGTCCACCTGGCCTCGTCACCCGAAACCATCCCGTCGGTGACCTCCAGCCTGGTCCCTCGGTAGTCGAGCGGCCCGGTCAGCCGGTCACCGGCACGGTGCAGCACGAGCACGGCCTTCTGCTCGCCGATCGGCGTGTCGATCGACAACGTCCAGGTTCCCTCGACGGCCACCGGGCGACCCCCACTTCCCGTCCGGTCGGTACCTGCCCGCCGGTCGGGACCGGCAAACCGGTGACCCCGCACATCACCCGGCGGCGGCCGGAGCCGCTGCCGTCCGCTCCCGGTCATCACGCCGGTGGGCCGGCGCCGATGAGGACGGCCGACGTGGCCCGGGTTACGCCTTCGGGCGCGTATGCCCGTACGATCGGATCGCTCACGATTGCCGCAATGGTCCGCACCGCCGACGATCCCGTGCATTGGAGCCTGACCGTGACCGAGCTTGATGCCGAGCTTGCCTCGAAGCTTCAGGTTGACGTGCCACACGCGGCGCGGATGTGGAACTACTGGATGGGCGGCAAGGACAACTTCCAGGCCGATCGGGTCGCTGGGGACGCGGTGGCCGGGGTGTATCCGGAGATCGCCGTCATGGCACGGCAGTCGCGGCGGTTCCTCATTCGCGTCGTGCGTCACCTCGTCGCCGAAGCGGGCATCCGGCAGTTCATCGACGTCGGGACCGGCCTGCCCACCATGCAGAACACCCATGAGGTCGCCCAGGAGATCGCGCCCGAGACCCGGGTCCTGTATGTCGACAATGACCCGATGGTGCTGGTGCACGCACGCGCTCTGCTGGTCGGTTCCGCCTCCAACGGGCCGATCGCCTATGTGGAGTCCGACTACCACGATCCGGACAGGATTCTCGCCGAGGCGGCGCAGACGCTGGACTTTCAGCAGCCGATCGCCGTGATGTTCATGGGCGTGATGGGCTACGAGCCCGACCTCGACGTGGTGCGCTCGATCGTGGGCCGGATGATGGACCGCGCGGCGTCCGGCAGCTACCTGGTGCTGTGGGACGGCACCGACACCAGCACGTCCGTGGTCCAGGGCGCCGCAAAGCTGGCGGACAGCGGCGGGGTCCCGTACGTCCTGCGCAGCCCCGAGCAGTTGGCAGCCTGCTTCGAGGGACTGGCGATGGTGGCGCCCGGCATGGCGCCGATCACCCTGTGGCGTCCGGACGACCCCGACGCCGAGCGGATCGACGCCTACGGTGCCGTGGCCCGCAAGCCCTGATCGATCGGCGGTTCAGCCGTTGCGGTGGTGCTTCTTCACGAAGGTGTAGCCGGGGGTCAGCGGGACGGCGTCGATCTGCTCGTTCTCGACGGCCTGCCGGTGCAGTGCGAGCTGCCGCTCCGACGGTTGCGAACCGGCCGGCAGCTTGCGGACGAAGCCGTTGACCCAGTGGTCGCGGCGCTCGGTGCCGTCGTCGCCGGGGTGGGGGGCCGGCTCGACCAACGGCGCGTAGAACAGCATCTCGGCGGGTTCCTCGCCGTCGACGGCGGGATAGGACGGGTGTCCCGCCGGGTCGACGCTGCCGGGCACACGGGTGACGTAGCCCTCGCGGATCAGTTGCTCGACGGCGTTGCGGAGCAGGAACGTCCCGCGAGTTCCCCGGCCGAGCCCGCAGCGCGCGGCCAGCTCCGACTCGGCGAACACGGCGCTGCCGTCCTCGAACACGCGGCCCAGCCGGCGGATCGCGTGCAGCACCTGCCCCCGGTTCGACCGGCCCGGATCGAACTCGCGGGTGACGACCGCCGGGTCGTACTCGTGGAAGTAGGCGGCACCGTCGATCCGCATCGGCTCGTCCAACACGACGGTGCGTACGGCGATCTCGTCCTTGGCGGCCTGCCAGGAGACGGTGACCAGCACCCCGGGTCGCAGGTCGTGCGGCCAGACGACGCCGCTGACCTGCCAGCCGGGGTCCTGCCGCAGCGCGGTCTCGAAGACCTGCCGCGTGGGCGTGATCCCCTGGACGCGGTGCTCGAGCACGACGGTGACGGGATCGCTGTGCCGCAGGACCTCGGCGATCTCGTCCGGTACGGCGCAGACGGCGCCGTCGAGATCCGCCTGCCGGAGCGCGAGCCGGCGGGCCACCCGTTTCACGGCAGCGTCCGTTCCCGCTGCCGGAGCTGGCGGCGCAGGATCTTTCCCGACGCCGCTTTGGGGATCGCCTCGATGAGCTCGACGCGGCGGACCTTCTTGTACGGGGCGACGAGCCCGCTGACGTACCGCAGCACGTCCTCGCCGGTGAGCGTCGCGCCCGGCATCGGTACCACGAACGCCTTGGGGACCTCGTTGTTCTCCTCGTCGTAGACGCCGATCACGGCCGCGTCCGCGATGTCGGGGTGGCTCAGCAGGACCGCTTCGAGCTCGGCCGGAGCGACCTGATAGCCCTTGTACTTGATCAGTTCCTTGACCCGGTCGACGATGAACCAGTTTCCGTCGGCGTCGACCCGGGCGACGTCGCCGGTGTGCAGCCAGCCGTCGGCGTCGACCATGGCGTCGGTGTCCTCCGGGCGGCCGAAGTACCCCTTCATCACCTGAGGCCCGCGGATCCACAGCTCGCCGGGCTCTCCGGGCGCGGCGTCGGCGCCGGTGAGCGGGTCGACCAGGCGGGCCTCCGTCGACGGGAACAGGTGCCCCACGCACGCGGGCGGTTCGTCGGTGTTGCCGTCGACGTGGATGTGCGTGCCCGGCGACAGCTCGGTCATGCCGTACGCCTGCCCGATCTCCACCCCCAGCCGGTCCGCGACCGCGGCCTGCAGGCCGGCGTCCAGGGGCGCCGCGGCGCAGATGATGCGCTTGAGGTGCGACAGGTCGAGCTCGCCGACGGCGGGATGCTTGGCGAGCACCAGCATGACCGGCGGGGCGAGGTAGGCGTGCGTGATGCGGTCGCGCTCCAGGCTGGTCAGGAAGGTGTCGAGGTCGAACCGCGGGTGCACGTACACGGTCGCGCCGCGCAGCAGCGCGTTGTTGAGCAGCACCGCCATGCCGTAGATGTGGAAGAACGGCAGGATCGCGATGATCCGGTCACCCTCCTCGATCCGGTGCAGTCCGGAGATCTGTTCGAGGTTGGTGCAGATGTTGCGGTGCGTCAGCATCACGCCCTTCGGCACGCCCGTCGTGCCGCTGGAGTAGGGCAGCACCGCGACGCCGGTGGCCGGGTCGACGTCGCGCGGCGGCACCTGCCCGTCCCGGAGCAGGCCCAGCACGGAACGATGACCCTCGGCCTCGTCGCAGACCAGCACCTCGATGACCGCACCGGTCTCCTGCCGCACCTGATCGGCCGCGGCCCGCGCCGGTCCGAGCAGCGCCGCGACCGTCACCAGGATCCTGGCTCCGGCATCGACGAGCTGTTTCGCCATCTCCTGCGGGGTGGCCAGCGGCGACAGGGTCGTCACGGTCCCGCCCGCCCGGGTCGTGGCATAGAAGACGACCGGGAACACGACGGTGTTCGGCGAGTGCAGCGCGACCACGTCGCCGGCGCCGATGCCCTCGGCGGCCAGCCCCGCGGCCAGCCGCTCGACCAGGGTGGCGAGTTCACCATACGTAACCGTCCGGCCACTGACTGCGTCGACCAGTGCGGGCAGCGAACCGCGTCGCGCGGCGGCTCCCAGCACACGCTCGTGGATGAGCTCGTCGATGACCGCCACGTCAGGGTACCTGCTGCTGTAGATCACCCGAACCTCCGAGCCGAGACCATCCGGTGTCGCACCGGTCGTTGCCGGTCAGCATGATCGGCGGGCCGCACCGGGGTCAAGGCCACGGCCCGGGCCGAAGGCCCCGGTATCGGCGCCGGCGCTGACCCCGGTCAGCGTCGCGGCTGACGACGGGCGGGGTTCGCCTGGCCTACGGTGCTGGCCGATGCAGGTTCTGCGCAAACCGGAAGGTCGTCATGCCACATAGATTTCGAAGGTTGTTCGCCGCGGTCTGTCTCATGGCCGCGCCGTTCGTGTACGTGGCCGGGCTGCTCGTCGACCCCGCGCTGCGGGCCGGTGACGCCGCTGACGGCGCCTACGGGCGCCACCCCGGCCAGGTGTCGGTGAGTGCCGCGCTGCTGCACTGGAGCTGGGTGCTGCTCGTGCCCGGTATCATCGGGATGATCCATCTGGTACGGCGGCGCGCCGTGCTCTTCGGGCAGATCGCCGGAGTGGTCGCGCTGCTCGGCGTCGTCAACTTCTCCGCCCTGATGCTCGGCGACTTCTTCTACGCCCGGCTCGAAGCCGAACTCGGGCCGGAGACCGGCGGCCGCCTGGGTGACGAGGCGTTCGCCTCCGGCGGCGCACAGTGGGGCTTCCAGGTTCCGGGGTTCCTGGGGCTGCTCGGCGTGCTGCTGCTGGGGCTGGCGCTCGCGGCCAACCGTCACGCGCCGTGGTGGGCGTCGGCCGCGATGGTGGTCGGCATGCTCACCGGGCCCGTCTACCCGATCGGCATGGCGCTGGGCAGCCTGCTGTACATCGCCGGCGCGGTGGCGATCGGCCTGCGGATGTTGCGGATGAGCGACGCCGAATGGGTTCAGGAGCCGGTGGCGAACGGGAAGGTCGCGGTGACCGTGTAACCGCCGCCCGGCCGGTGGCCGGCGTGGAACGTGCCGCCGTGCAGGGCCGTGCGCTCCCGCATGCCGACGAGCCCATGGCCCGTGCCGTTCCCGCCGGACCCGTCATCGGCCGGCCCGGTCGTCCGGCCGTCGTCGCTCACCTCGACAGCCAGCGCGGCCGGCATGAACTCGATCCTCACCTCGGCGCCGGTGGCCCCCGCGTGTTTGAGCGTGTTGGTCAGGGCCTCCTGGACCACGCGGTACGCGGACAGGGCGAGTGACGGCGGGAGCGGCCGCGGCGGGCCGGTCGTGACCACTCGGACGTGGAGCCCGGCCGTCCGCACCGGTTCGGTGAGCGCGTCCAGGCGGTCGAACAGCGACGGCGCGGGTCCGTCGCGCAGGACGCCGAGCAGCAACCGCAGCTCCTCGACGGTGTCCCGGCCGGTCCGCTCGACACCCTGGAGCAGGTCGCGTTCGCGTCGGCGGTCGACGTCGGCGCCGAGCAGCATCCGCACGCCGCCGGTCTGCAGGGTCATCAGGGTGACGTTGTGCGAGATGACGTCGTGGAGCTCACGGGCGAGGCGGGTGCGTTCCGCGGCGGCCGCGAGGGCCGCCTGCTCGGCCATCCGGACGGTCTGGGCCGTCTGGCGGCGCAGCAGGATGCCGCTGCCGTACGCGACGCCCATGAAGATGGCGCCGATCAGGCTCTCGGCGACGTCCTGCCCGGGCAGGGTCTGCAGCAGGGCGTACGCGGCGAGGACGACGAGGACGCCGCCGGCACGTGCCCGCGGCCCGG
This sequence comes from Dactylosporangium roseum, assembly GCF_025264685.1. Taxonomy (GTDB): domain Bacteria; phylum Actinomycetota; class Actinomycetes; order Mycobacteriales; family Micromonosporaceae; genus Dactylosporangium; species Dactylosporangium roseum. Next base: position 5,071,679 of record NZ_CP073721.1, on the reverse strand, counting down.
CCCGCTGGCTGCCGACCGTGTGCACCAGGATCAGGTTCGAGTAGAACTGCCAGGCGGCGAGCGGGTAGTCGTCGTCCATGACCGTGACGCGCAGCAGCGCCGACAACGCGGTCAGTGCGAGCAGGGTTCCGACCGGGAACCGGCGGCGCGGCAGCAGGACCAGCCCGGCGGCGAGCGCGCCCGCGGCCACCAGGGCCGGCCGGTGCACCTGGCCCGGGCCGGTGCCGGCGCGCCCGTACGCCTCGACGATGCCCGCCCCGGCGACGGCCAGGGCCAGGAGCGCGTCGAGCCGCGACGGCCGCCAGCGGTCCATCATTCGCCCGGGCGGACGATGCCCGCCTCGTAGCCGTACACCACAGCCTGGACCCGGTCGCGCAGCCCCAGCTTCTGGAAGATCCGGCCGACGTGGGTGCGCACGGTCGCCTCGCCGAGGTGCAGGCGACCGCCGATCTCCGGGTTGGACAGCCCGCGGACCAGCAGTTCGAGCACGTCACGCTCCCGCGCGGTCAGCGTGTCCAGCTCGGGTGTCGGGGCCGGCGCCGGACGGCCGGCGAAGGACGCGATGACGCGCGTCGTCACCGCCGGGTCGATGAGGGCGTCACCGGCCGCCACGACCCGGACCGCGTCGACGAGCTGCTCCGGTGGCGAGACCTTGAGCAGAAACCCGCTGACCCCGAGCCGCAGCGCCGCGTGCAGGTGCTCGTCGGTGTCGAACATGGTCAGCAGGATGATCTTCGGCGGATCCGGGTCGGACAGCAGCAGACGCGCCGCCGACAGGCCGTCGAGTCGTGGCATGGCGATGTCCATGACCAGCACGTCCGGCCGGAGGAGGCGGGCCGACGCCACCGCCTCATGGCCGTCGGAGGCCTCGCCGACCACCGTGACCGTCCCGGCGGCCGCGGTTTCGACCACCAGCCGCAGACCGGCCCGGATCATCGCCTGGTCGTCCGCGATCATCAGCCTGACCAGCTCGGACATCAGTGCAGGATAGCGAGCGCCACCCGCACGGCTCGGCAGAAGTGCCGGTGGTCACGTCGCGGGCGAGGTCACCGGCCGGTCCGGCGCCACGGCGGCGCCGGCGAGCCACGTCGCGAGCGCCTCGGCGGCCTGCTCGGCGGCCCGGCGGGCGGTCTGCACGGTCGCACCCGCGAGGTGCGGCGTGAGCACCGCGCGGGGTGCCGTCCGCAGCGGCGAGTCGGCCGGCAGCGGCTCGACGTCGAACACGTCGAAGGCGGCGGCCCGGAGCCGTCCTGATTCGAGGGCCTCGGCAACGGCCCGGTAGTCGAGCAGCCCGCCGCGTGCGGAGTTCACCAGCACCGCGCCGTGCGGTAGCTGGGCCAGTTCCTTCGCGCCGATCATGCCGCGGGTCTCGGCGGTGAGCCGGGCGTGCAGGCTCAACACCTGGCTGCGCGACAGCAACTCGTCCAGCGTGACCGCCTCGGCCCCGTCGAGGGTGGCGGGGTCGGCGTACGGGTCGTGGACGAGCACGGTCGCGTCGAAGGCGCGCAGGATGCGGGCCACCCGCCGGCCGATGGCGCCGTAACCGACCAGGCCGGCGGTGGTGCCGCCGAGTTCCGAGCCGACGGCGTCGAGCGCGTAGAGGTCGGAGCGCCACTCGCCGGCGAGCACCGACGCGTGGGTGGCCGGGATCATCCGCAGCGCCGCGAGCAGCAGCGCGATGGTGTGTTCGGCGGCGGCCACGGCGTTGCGCCCCGGTGTGCTGCGGACCTCGATCCCGCGGGCCTCGGCGGCGGCGAGGTTCACGTTCACCGGGCCGCCGCGCGTGACCACGATGAGTTTCAGCGCCGGCGCGGCGGCCAGCACCCGTTCGGTGAGCGGTGCCATCTGGGTGATCACCACGTCGACCCCGGGCAGCAGCGCGATGAGCTCGTCCTCGATGTCCGACGCCTCGTCGACCTCGTCGACCCGGCCGAACGGCGTGTAGGGCCACGGCCCGGTGTGCGTGACGACGTCGAGGCCGGGGAGTCTGCCGAGGGCGTCGAGCACGAGTGCGGGGGTGACGAAGTGGTCGCCGGCGACGAGTACGCGGGTCACGGGGTGGTCCTCCAGGTCGAGCGGGCGTTGGCAACGGCCGACAGGTAGCCGGCGTAGCGGTCGTCGTAGGAGCGGCGCGGGGTGAACACCGCGGTCGGCGGCGGCGGTAGCTGCTCCGGGCTACCGACGGTGCGCAGGGCCGCCTGGGCCGCGCCGCGGGCGCCGACCTCCTCGCCGGTCAGCACCCGGACGGGCCGGCCGAGCACGTCGGCGAAGATCTGTGCCCACGCGGCGGTGCGCATGCCGCCGCCGCAGGCGAACAGGTCGCCGTCGAGACCCGCGGCGGTGAGGCAGTGCCGTGCGCTGTAGGCGATCGCTTCGCAGGTGGCGAGCACGAGGTCGGCGACCGTGACCCCGGTGTGCAGCCCGTCGATGCGGGCCCGGGCCGCGGGCGCCACGAACGGCGCCCGTTCTCCCGCCTCGGCGAAGAACGGCAGCACCGACAGGCCCGTCGAGTCGCCGCTCGCCAGCAGCGCCGGCAGGTCGTCGGTGGTCGCCCCGGCCAGGCCCAGCACCCAGTCCAGTCCCGCCGTCCCGACCACCGCCGGCAGCGCCCGCAGCCACCGCCCCGGTTCCCAGGTCGTGAGCGTCAGCCCGGCGGGCTCGCCGGCGCCGACCCGGTCGGCGAGCACCTGGCAGGCCAAAGTCGTGCCGGCGATCAACAGGCCGTCGCCGACCCGCGCGACGCCGGCTCCCAGCGCGGCGGCCGGCAGGTCGTACGGCGCGGCGACCACCGGTGTGCCGCTCGGCAGCCCGCCGATCGTGGTGCGCAACCCGTCCACCGGGGCGGCCAGCACCGGCGCGAGCAGGTCCCGGCGGTGGGCCAGGCCCAGCGCGGCGAGCAGCGCGGGGTCGTAGTCGCGGGTCCGCGGGTCGAGGAACGGCACCGAGGACACGTCGGTCGCCCGCAGTCCCGTCAGCCGCTGCACCACGACGTCCTTGCAGTACGCCGCGGTGGCCGCCCGGTCCAGCGTGGCCGGCTCGTGGCGGTCGAGCCAGGCCAGCAGCGGGCCGGCACTGCCGGCGAACGGCAGGTTGCCGGTGCTGTCGAACACCTGCCGCAGCACGCCGTCCGCCGTCCATTCGGCGACGATGCCGGCGGCGCGCGCGTCGAGCCAGGAGATGGCGGGCCGGACCGGGTGGCCGTCCTCGTCCACCGCCCAGAGCCCGTCGCCCTGCCCGGTGACGCCGACCGCGGCGACCGGGCCGGGTTCGAGTTCTTCCAGGACGGCCACGACCGAGGCGGCGACGGCGGCCGCGTCCTGCTCGTACCGGCCCGGGCCCGCCCGGTGCAGCACGGTGGGCCGGGCGGCGCGGCGCAGTGCCGTGCCGTCCGACGCGAACACGACCGCCTTGGTGACGGTGGTGCCGACGTCGACGCCGACCGCATGGGGAAGGTCAGACGACTTCATACTTGACGCCGCTCTCCCGCATCTCCAGCAGCGCCTCGGGCGGCGCCTGCTTGTCGGTGAGGACCAGGTCGATGTCGGACAGGGGGGCGAGCCGGTGGAGGGAGGCCCGGCCGAGCTTGGTGTGGTCGACCATGAGCACGGATCGCTGAGCGGCCCGGATCATCGCCCGCTTGACCAGGACGATCTCCTGTTCCTGGTGGTAGGCGTACGAGCCGGACACCGCCGAGGTGGAGGCGAAGAGCAGGTCGACCCGCAGCGCCTCGATCGCGTCGATGCACGGCACGCCGAGGAAGGAGTCGTGCGTCGGGTAGTACTCCCCGCCGAGGGCCAGCAGCCGGATGCCCCGCATGGTGCTGAGCAGCTTGATGGTCTCCAGGAAGTTGGTCATCACGGTCAGTGGCGCCGCGTCCTCCAGGAGCCGGGCGACTTCGAGGGTCGTGGTCGAGTCGTCGAGCATGATCGCCATGCCGGGCTCGATCAGCTCGCGGGCCCGCTGCGCCATCGCGACCTTCTCGGCCTTCGCGGTGCGCAGCCGGAACGACACGTTGCTCTCGAACACGCTCGACGGCTGGGCGCTCACCCCGCCGCGGAACTTGCGGACGACGCCCTGCCGCTCCAGTTCGTCGAGGTCGCGGTGGATGGTCATCAGGCTGACGTGGAACAGCTCGGCCAGCTCGTTCGCCGACACGGAACCGTGCTGCATGACGTGCTCGACGATCTCCGCCTGCCGCTGGGCCGGTCGGCTGCGCTCCGTTGCCTCGGTCATGGCTGCCATCCTTCAGACACCGGCACGTTGTACGCCAGCAGGGCCGCCGGGACGCCCTCGTCGGACAGCCGCAGCGTGGTCACCGCGGTCGGCTCGAGCACCGGCAGCCGGCGGCGGTACTCCGCCAACGGCAGACCCAGCGCCGCGCACACGACCAGCCGGATGATCGTGCTGTGCGCCACCACCAGGGCACTGCCGTCCGGCACCCGCTCGATCAGCGCGGCCAGGCCGGCGTGAAACCGCTCGACGGCGCGGGCCGGATGCTCCCCACCGGGGAAGTGGTGCGTGACGGGGTCGCGGACGAACCGCTCCGCGACGGCCGGGTCGAGGTCGGCGAGTGTGTGCCCCTCCGCGCTGCCGAAGTCGAGCTCCCGCAGCCGCGGGTCGGCGGTCGGCACGAGACCCGTCGCCGCCGCCGCGGCGGCCGCGGTGTCCACGGCCCGCCGCAGGTCCGAACTGGCGAGGGCGGCGAACCCGCGGCCGGCGGCCCAGCGGGCGAGCGCCTCCGCCTGCCGCACCCCGGCGCCGTCGAGCTCGATGTCGCTGCGCCCGGTGTAGCGGTTCGGCGCGTGCCAGGCCGTGCGGCCGTGTCGCGCCAGTGCCACGGTCCTCATGCCGCACCGCCGGAGGCGCCGACGAGCGGGACGTCCTTGGCGTAGCCGGCGAGCGCGGCGTCGATCCAGTCGCGTTCGACCAGGGCGTCGAGGAAGCCGGCGTAGGCGTCCGCGAACCGTGCGGTCGCGCCGGGCCGGGGCGTGACGACGGTGCCGGGACGGATCATCCGGTCAGCCGCCGTGACGAGCGGGCCGTCGCCGGCGGCGGCGAGGACGGCCATGCCGAAGGCCGGCTCGGCGCTGGCCGGCAGGATCAGTTCGTGGCCGAGGATGTCGGCGCGGAGCTGGCACCAGTAGCGGCTGCGGGTGGCGCCGCCGGTGATGTAGTACGGCCCGCCGACCCGTGCGCCGAGGCGGCGCATGTGTGCGTACGCGAGCTTCTCGACGTAGGCGACGGCCTGGAGCACGGCCGCGTACCGGTCGTTGTCGTCGACGAAGTCGCCGATCTCGAACGCTTCGGCGTCGGGCCGGACGAACGGGAACCGCTCTCCCCGGCCGGCGAGCGGGTAGACGATGCCGCCGGCCGGCTCGAACCCCGCCGCGGCCGTGTCGCGGCGGGAGCGGTCAGCGGCGGGGAAGCGCAGGTCGAGCAGGCCGGCGCCGACGCTCGACGCGCCGCCCGGCAGCCAGCCCCGATCGGGATGGCGGTGCGAGTACACGGCGCCGGCCGGGTCCTCGAGCCGGTGCTCCGTGACCCCCTTGAGCACGAGGGTGGTGCCGAGCACAGCGTTCCACGAGCCGGGGATCAGCGCGCCGGCCGCGATCTGGGCGGCGCAGCCGTCGGTCATCCCGGCTCGCACCGGCGTGCCGGCGGCGAACCCGGTGTGCGCGGCACCGTCGGCGTCGATCCGGCCGAGCAGCGTCCCGGGCCGTACCACCTCCGGAAGCACCCCCGCGGGCACCGCTGACGCCGCCGGCCAGGCCAGCGCGGCCGGGTCGTAGCCGGTCTTCAGCGCGTGGCTCCAGTCCGCCGCGACCGGGTGCCCGACCAGCCGCGAGGCGAGGAAGTCGGGGCAGTGCTCCAGCCGGACCCGGCCGGTGGCGAGGCCCGCGCGCACCGGTGCGCTGCCGTGCCCGGCCAGCCAGGCGAGCTTCGCCGGCGGCCAGGAGGGCTGCCCGGGGCCGGTCCAGCCGTCGGCGGCGCGCGCGTCGTCGTACATGAGTGCCGGCGTCAGTGGCCTGGCCGGTGCCGCACCGGCACCGGCCAGGAGGAAGGTCCCGGAGGTGCCGCAGATCGCCAGCCCTCGCACGAGCCCCGCGGGCCGGGGATGGACCCGCTCGGCGCTGGTGAGCGCCGCTCTGCCGGCACGGCCGAGGACCTGCCACCACTGCTCGGGATCCTGCTCGTGGACGGGGCCGGACCGATGGCTGTCCAACCGTCCGGCGCCGCGCCCCACCACGACTCCGTGGTCGTCCACCAGCAGGACTCGCAGGCTCTGCGTGCCGACGTCGACGCCGGCCCACAGGCCCGAGGTGGAAGAGTGCTCTGTTCCCATGCGCTGCCGCAGCTTCCCGTCGTGCGAAGTGAACGTTCAATGGATGTTAAGATAACATCCACTTATCGTATCGGCTACATCCAGTGCGGGTGAGCCGGCGTCTTACCAGCTCAAGCTGAGTTCCTGGCCGCTGTGAGCCGGGCCGGACCCGGCTGCTTGCCCTCGCGATGATGCGAGATTTTCACAACGGCGGTTCACGACGGGCGCGATCCGAGGCGCCGGAACGGATGGTGCGGGTGTCGACCGCTACGGCTGCCGCCCTCGGTGTCGCCGCGCTGTTCGCGGTGTTCACGGGCTTCAACGACGCCGGGGTCCTGGTCGGGATCGGTGTCGGGGGGCCGGGGCTGCGCCCGCCCGGTGCGCTCGCGCTGCTCACCACCGCCGTGCTCGCCGCGCCCCTGCTGATCGGCACCGCGGTGGCCACGACCCTCGACGGGCGGCTGGTGCCGCCCGGGGCGCCCGGCCCGGCGTCCCGGGCGCAGATCCTGGCCGGCATCGGCGCGGCCGTCGCGGTCACCGTGCTGCTGGCGGCCCGTCGCCTGCCCACCAGCCTGACCCTCGCTCTCATCGGCGGCATCGCGGGTGCCGGCACCGGCGGCGGGCTGGTCGGCGGCGGTGGGGATGCCGTCGACTGGGCGGTGGTGGGCGGGGTGCTCGCCGCGGCGGCCGCGGCGCCGCTGGTCGGTGCGCTGGTGGCCCTGGTCGCGGCGCGGGTCGTCGCCACGCTGCCGCCGTCGCCGGCCGAGCGCTCCGGCGGGGCCGCGAGGCGCCTGCGCCGGCTGCATCTGGGCGGCTTCGCCGCGGCCTGCGTCGCGTACGGCGCCAACGACGGCCAGAAGATGCTCGCGGTCTACGCCGTGCTGCTCGGTGGCGGGCCGGACCGCTACGCCCGGTCGCCGGCCGCCCTGGCGCTGATCGCGGCCTGTTTCATGGCGGGCGGCCTGCTCGGTGTGCGCCGCCTGGGCGGCGCCGGCGGCGGGCTGGTCGCGGCCCGGCAGGACGGGGTGGTGGTGACCGAGCTGTCGAGCGCCGGTGTGGTGCTCGGCACCGCCGCCGTCGGTGCGCCGGTGAGCATGACCCAGTCGATGTCCGGCGCGCTCATCGGCGCCGGACTCTCTCGAGGAGCGAGGAGAGTGCGGTGGCGGAAGGTCCTGCGACTGAGCCAGGCCTGGCTGGTGACCCTGCCGGCGGCGTTCGTCGCCGGTGGCGCCTGCGCGGCGGCGGTGGTGTCGCTGGTGTCCTGAGCGGGCTGCCCCGGCTGGTCCGGGACCTGGCCGGCGCCAACGACCGGTCGCTGGTCGACCTGGTCGTCGCGCAGGTACGCTGCGCCGAGCGCGGCATCGAGGTGGCCCACCAGGTCACGGCGGGCGCCGTGGACCCGGCCCGGGCGCGGCATCTCGTCGGGGTGGTGGAGCACGACGGGGACGCCCGCCGGGCGGCCCTGATCGGCCGGTTGCGGCGCAGCGTGACCTCCCCGATCGACCGGGAGGACCTGTTCCGGCTCTCCCGCGGCGTCGACGACGTGCTCGACGCGACGCGCGACTTCGTGCGGGAGTTCGACCTGTTCGGCGCGGTGCCCGACCCCCTGTACGGTCCGGTGCTCGACCGTCTCGCCGGCGGGCTCGCCCGGCTCGACGCCGCGGTGCTGCTGTTGCCCAGTGAGCCCCGGCGGGCGGCCGAGGCGGCGGCGGAGGCGAAGAAGCCCGGCGTCCGCCCGGCCTACCAGCACGCGGTCGCGGCGCTCATGGCGGGCACCGGTGCGCGGGCCCTCGCGCCGGTGCTCCTGCTCGGCCGGCTGGACGTCGCGGGGGAGCGGCTCGCCGCCGCCGCGGACGCCCTCGCCGACGGCGTGATGAAACGATTCCAGTAGTCGCCCGAGTGAAGTTCTCATGTGAATAACGTTTCCGGTTCGGCCCGATACCTGCGTGCGTCGTCCGGTTCCCGCGTAGCCGGTCAGCTCCTGAAAAGCGGCCGGCTCGGGTGCGGAAGTGATGTTGGCCTTGTGAAAACAACACGGCTGATGTTAAATCGCTCCTACGCCGCTGCACACCCCGGTCTGCGACGCTCACCGCAGCACTGCGGCGCATCAGGAGGAGACATGTTACGGAGACGGTTCCTTGCGGCCGCCGCGGTCGCGACCCTGTTCGCGGGGCTCACGGCCTGTGGCGACGACGGCGGCGAAGCCGGCGACGACAGCGGTGGCGAACAGACGGTGACGTTCTGGCACTCGATGGCCGGCGCCAACGGCGAGGCGGTCAACCACCTGGTCGAGGAGTTCAACAAGGCGCACGCCGGAAAGATCAAGGTCGAGGCGACGTTCCAGGGTAAGTACAACGACTCGCTCACCAAGCTCAAGGCGTCGGTGCAGTCGAGGCAGACGCCCAACCTGGTGCAGGTATTCGAGATCGGCACGCAGCTCATGGCCGACACCAAGGCCACGGTCGCCTTCGCCGACCTCGCCGGACCGGCCGGGATCGACACCGCCGGCGTCGAGCCGGGCATCGCGAAGTACTACACGATCGGCGGCAAGCTGCAGGCCCTGCCCTTCAACGCCTCGGCGCCGATACTGTTCTACAACAAGACGGCGTTCAAGGAAGCCGGCCTCGACCCGGAGAAACCGCCGACCACGATCGGCGAGCTGGCCGAGGCGGCCCGCAAGCTGAAGGTCAGCGACGGCGGCAAGACCACCCGCTACGGCGCGGTCGCGTCGATCGACGGCTGGCTCGTCGAGCAGATGCTCGCGGCGGGCGGCGTGCAGTACTGCAACCAGGACAACGGGCGCTCCGGCCGGGCCACCGCCGTCAACTGGGACACCCCGGAACTGCGCGGGATCGTCAACACCTGGGCCGGGCTGGTGAAGGACGGCAGCCTGCTCAACGTCGGGCGCAACAACAGCGACGCGTCCGCCGCGTTCCAGGCCGGGCGTGCGGCGATGCTGCCGTTCACGTCGGCCAACCTGCGCGACATCATGAAGGGCTCGAAGTTCGAGGTCGGGGTCGCCAACTACATCCGGCCGGACAACACCACCGCGAGCGGCGTCTTCAACGGCGGCGCGGCGGTCTGGACGATGGCCGGGCACCCGAAGGCGCAGCAGGCCGCCGCGGCGGAGTTCCTCAAGTACCTCGCCTCGGCCGACGCGCAGGGCTACTGGGCCGCGCAGACCGGCTACATCCCGGTCGTCAAGGCCGCGGCGGAGAGCAAGGCGTTCAAGGATACCCTCGCCACCTACCCGGACTTCGCCAAGCCCGGCGCCGAGCTGCGCACCGCCGCCACCACGCCGGCCAGCAGCGGCTGCCTCATGGGTGTCATGCCCCAGGCCCGCGACAAGATGAACGACATCGTCGAGTCGGTCATCCTCGGCAAGACCGGCGCCGACCAGGCCATCACCGCCGCGCAGACGGCCATGGCGGAGGCCATCGCCACCTACAACAAGTCTGTCGGACAGTAAGGGGCGCAGAAGTGCCGATCCTCGTCGGACACCGCGGCGCGCCCCTGCGCCGCACGGAGAACACGGTCCCGTCGCTGCTGCTCGCAGCGGAGCAGGGCGCCGACGCGGTCGAGTTCGACGTCCGCGGCAGCGCCGACGGCCACCCGATCCTGCTGCACGACCGCACGCTCCAGCGGTTCTGGAACGACCCGCGGACGCCCGGGGAGGCGGATCTCGCCGAGATCCGGGCGCTGCGGACCGAGGTGGCCGGCGAGCGGATCCCCACGCTCGCCGAGGCCGCCGCCACGGTGCCGGTGCGGCTCGTCGTGGACAACAAGAACCCGGAGTTGGTACCGGTGGTGGCCGCCGAACTGCGCGCCGCGGGCGCGCTGGAGCGGTCGTGCTTCATCGGCGAGCCCGAGGTGCTCACGGTCGTGCGTGAGCACCAGCCGGAGGCCGAGATCGTGCTCTCCTGGGTCGGCCCGGACCTGCCGCCGAGCGCCCTGCTCGACACCGTCCGGCCGCAGGCGCTCAACCTGCGCTGGGACAGCCTGACCGAGGAGTCCGTCAAGCGGGCCGCCGACCTCGGGCTGCGCATGTGGACCTACTGCGTCGACGACGCCGAGGAGGCGGTCCGGGCCCTCGCCTGGGGGATCGACGCGGTCATCTCCAACGACCTGCCCGCCGTGACGCCGGTCCTCGCGGGGGCGGGCGCCTGATGGCCGCGGAGGCGGACGAGTTGCGAGCACTGCACGATTTCGCGGTCGAGCTCGCCGGCGCCGCGGTGCGGACGATCGCCGCGAGCCGGCCCGAACCGGCGACCGCCGGGACCAAGGCCGACGCCGCCGACTGGGTGACGCCGTTCGACCGCGAGGTCGAGCGGCTCACCCGCGACGAGATCGCCCGCAGTTTCCCGGGCCACCGGGTCGTGGGGGAGGAGTACGGCGCCGGCGCCGGCGACGGGTTCACCTGGTACGTCGACCCGATCGACGGCACCACCAACTTCGTGCACGGGCTGCCCTGGTCGTCGTACAGCCTGGCCGGGTTCGACGAGGACGGCCTGGCGGTCGGCGTGGTCGCCGACCCGGCGCGCGGCGAGATTCTCAGCGCCGTCCGCGGCGGCGGCGCCTTCGCCGACGGCCGGCCCGTTACGTGCCGGCCGGCGGACTCCCTCGCCGGCGAGGTGCTGCTGACCGAGTGGTCGAAGAACCGGCCCTGGCCCGGCATGTACACCGTGCTGACCGAGGTGTCCGACCGGTTCGCCGCCACCCGCATCATGGGCTCCTGTGCCCTGGCCCTGGCCGGTGTCGGGGCCGGGCGCGCCGCCGGCGCGCTCATTCCCGGCCGGTACGACCTCTGGGACGTCGCCGCCGGAGCGCTGATCGCCAGGGAAGGCGGCGCGCTCGTCTACGGGCGGGACGGGGTGAGCGGCGGGGTGCCCGAGGACGGCGTCCTCGCCGCCGCGCCGGGCATCGCCGACGAGGTCTGGCGGCTGTGGCGGGCGGCCGCATGACGACCGTCGGCACCACAACCGTCCCGGCGCCCGCGGCGGTGCCCCCGGCGCCCGCCTTCGAGGCCCGGCGCCGGCCCCGCTACCGGCCGGCCGAGATCGCGGTGGCCCTGGCGTTCCTCGTCCCGTCCACCGTCGTCTTCGTCCTGTTCGTGTTCTACCCGCTGGTGCGCACCGTCTGGTTGAGCGTGCACGGCAGCGACATCTTCGGCAACGCCACGGACTTCGTCGGGCTGGACCGCTACGCCGACTTCTTCGGCGACGCCCAGCTTCGTGAGGTCCTGGTCGTCACGGTCCTGTTCGCGCTGTGCACGGTGCTGCCCACCCTCGTGCTGGGACTCGGACTGGCCCTGGCGTTGCAGTCCAAGGTCAGGGGCATCGGCTTCTTCCGGACCCTGATGGCCACGCCGTTCGCGTTCTCCGCCGCGTCGGCCGCGGTCGTGTTCGACGTCTTCTACAGCCCCAGCATCGGTGTCTTCAACGGCATCCTCAGCAAGCTCGGCGTGTCCGGCGTCGAATGGCTCACCGACCCGGCCACCGCGCTGCCCAGCCTGGCGGTGGTCAGCGTGTGGCGCGACCTCGGCTACGCGGTCCTGGTCTTCTCGGCCGGCCTACAGGCGATTCCCGAGGAGTACCTGGAGGCCGCCCGCCTCGACGGCGCCGGTCGCTGGCGTGTGCTGCGCGGGATCGTCCTGCCGCTGCTCACCCCGACGATCTTCTTCATGCTCGTGGTGTCGACGATCGGCTCGCTGCAGACCTTCGGCGAGATCAACATCCTCACCGGTGGCGGTCCTGACGGCGCCACCACCACCCTGGTCTACGGCCTGTACAAGTCGGCGTTCGCGTTCGGCGCCTCCGACTACGGCCTCGCCTCGGTGCAGGGTGTCGTCCTGCTGCTCCTCGTCACCGCGATCACTGCGATCCAGTTCCGGGTCCTGCAGCGGAAGGTGTTTTATTCATGAGCGATCCGGAGCGCAGCGGAGGGCGCACGAGCCGGTTGCGGAGTGCGGGCACGATCGCCGGACTGGTCGTCCTCGTCGCGATCGTGATCTTCCCGCTGTACTACGCGGTCGCCGGATCGCTGATGAGCCGCGAGGACCTGACCCGCTTCCCGCCCGCGCTGTTCCCGACCGGCCTCCACGTGAGCAGCTTCGGCAACGTGCTGAACGCGGTGCCGCTGGCCCGCCAGTACGGCAACAGCATCCTGGTGTCCCTCGTCGTCGTCCTCGGCGTGCTGGTCACCTCGGTGCTGTCCGGCTACGTGTTCGCGTTCCTGCACTTCCCGTTCAAGCGGCTCGCGTTCGGCATGTTCCTCGCCACGATGATGGTGCCGGCCGAATCGATGATCATCCCGAACTACCTCACCATGGCGGACTGGGGCCTGGTCAACACGTTCCCGGCGCTGTTCCTGCCGTTCCTCGCGGCCGGCTTCGGCACCTTCCTCATGCGGCAGTTCTTCCTGAGCTTCCCGAAGGAGGTGTACGAGGCGGCGAAGGTCGAGGGCTGCGGACACCTGCGCTTCCTCTGGAAGATCCTCGTCCCGCTGTCCCGGCCCGCCATCGGTACCCTGGCCATCCACTCCTTCATCAGCAGCTACAACCATTACTTCTGGCCGCTGCTGGTCACGAGCACGCCGAAGATGCAGACCCTGCAGATCGGCCTGGCCCAGCTCAACGCCGTCGAGGAGCGGGCACCCGACGTCATCTTCGCCGGCGTCGTGCTCGCCATCATCCCGATGCTGGTGATGATCTACATGTTCCAGCGGCACATCGTGCGCGGCCTGACGGCGGGAGCGGTCCGATGACCACCACACCGGAGCGGCCGGCACCGACCCTCGTGCCGGGCGAGGTCGCCGGCACCGGAAGCCACGGCCTGTACCACCGGCTGCGTCACGTGCCCGGTGAGGCCCACACCGTGCGCACCGACTTCGTCCCCGGACCGGCGCCGGACGCCGGCGACACCGTGATCGCCACGCTCGCCCACCTGACCGACCTGCACGTCGTCGATCCCGGCTCGCCGGCCAGGCTGGACTTCGCCATGCGGACCGGCGCCGGCACCGCCGGCTGGGCGGGTCTCGTCGACTGGGTCTTCCGGCCGCAGGAGGCGCTGGCCCTGCACGCGGCCGCGGCGATGATCCGCACCCTCGCCGCGCTCGACCTCGACGCGTGCGTGGTCACCGGCGACAACATCGACAACGCGCAGGCGAACGAGCTCGCCGCCTACCTCGCGCTGCTCGACGGCGGCAAGGTCGAGGTGAGCCCGTTCGGCTATCACGGCCCGCAGGCCCTGGACTGGGACGACCCGTGGTACTGGCGGCCCGACCCGGGCGACGACCGCTACAAGCGCCTATGGGGCTTCCCGACCCATCCGGGCCTCCTGGAGGCCGCCGCGGCGCCGTTCACCAGCGGCGGCCTCGGCCACCCGTGGCTCGCCTGCCTCGGCAACCACGACCTGCTGGTCGGTGGCACCGCCGCGGCCCGCCCGGACCTCGCGGCGATCGCCGCCGGGCCGCGCAAGCCGATCGGCCTGCCGGCCGGACCGGACCTGTCCGACGCCCTGGGCACGTTCCTCACCGACCCGGCCGCGCTCTTCGCCGGGCCGTCCCGCCCGGTGCCCGCGCTGGCCGGCCGGGCCTTCATCACCCCGGCCGACTTCGTGGGCGCGCACCGGCACCCGGGCGCGCGCCCGGCAGGGCACGGGTTCACGGCGGCCAACCTCCGCGACGGTACCGCCCACTACACCTACGAACCGGTGCCCGGCCTGCGCGTCGTCGTGCTCAACACCGACAACCCGCACGGGCACTGGGACGGCAGCATGGACCGGGCCCAGCTCGACTGGCTCGCCGGGCAGCTCACCGCCGACGGCCCCGACGACCCGCTGATCGTGCTCGCCTCCCACCACGCGACCAGTTCGCTGCGCAACGGCTACGGCGTCTGCCCGGACCGGCCGGGCGAGCGCGCGTACGCGGACGAGATCCTCCGCCTGGCCCTCGGCTGCCGCAACGTGGTGCTCTGGCTCAACGGCCACCACCATGCCAACCGGGTCGTCGCACACCATCGCGGCGACGGCGGCGGGCTGTTCGAGGTGACCACGGCGGCGATCGCCGACTGGCCGGTGCAGGCTCGGGTGCTGCGGATCGCCCGCGAGCGGTCCGGCGGCATCTGCGTCACCAGCACACTCATCGACCACGACGCGCCCGTGGCACCGGCCGCCGGGCAGGACACCACCGACCGGCTCGCCGCGCTGCACCGCGAGCTGGCCTACAACGACGCCGTCCGGGCCGGGCGTACCGGCGCGACCGGCGGCGCGCCGGACCGCAACGTGCGGCTCCGGCTCCCCGCACCTCCCCGCTGAAGGGAGCACCGTCATGCGCCGTCCGTTACTGGCGCTCACACTGGCAATCAGCATGGTCCTCGGCACAGCGGCACAGGCCGCCGCCACCACCGTCACCGTCACCAGCGGCTCGGTCAAGGTCCTGTTCCTCCGCCCGAACCTCGACCCGGTCCCCGACGCCGACTACGCCGCCCCCGACCCGACCAAGACCGGACCGCAGTTCACCCAGTACCAGACCACCGGTCTGCGCGACGAGATCGACACCCTGGTCCAGGCCAGCAAGGCCGGGTCGACGCTCTACGCGTCGCTGTACACCTTCACCGACCAGGCCATCACCGACCACTTGCTGGCCGCGCACGGGCGCGGGGTCAAGGTGCGCCTGCTCGTCGAGGCCTGCACCGGCGGTGACCCGGCCGTGTGCAACCAGTCCCCCCAGGTCAACGCGCTGGTCGCCGGGTTGCCGGCGTGGACGTCGGGCGCGAGCGGCTCGTGGGTCAAGCGCTGCCTCGCCTCCTGCGCCGGCGGCGGCGTCGGCATCGACCACAACAAGTTCTGGGTGTTCAGCGAGCTGTCCGACGGACGCACCGACGTCACCCTCGTCGGGTCGTACAATCCCACCAACCCGCAGCAGCAGATGTTCCAGAATCTCGTCGAGGTCTCGGGCAACGCCGCGCTCGCCACGGCCTACCGCGACTACGTGAACCGCAAGCCGGCCGCCACCGGCGCCGGCAGCAGCAAGTTCTACGAGACCGGCCACGTCGACGCCGGGCCGTTCCGGCTCTGGTTCTCGCCGCGCGACTCCCCGAGCACCGCGGAGGACAACGAGATCACCAGCTCGTTCAACCCGCAGAGCGTGCGCCACGACATCTTCGCCGCCGCCATCGACGACGTGCAGTGCTCCACGACTGGCACGGACGACGTGATCCGGATGGCGATGTGGGCGTTCCGCGAGGCCCGGCCCGAGGTGATCGACGCGCTCGGCGACAAGCTCGACGCCGGCTGCACCGTCGAGGTCGCCACCGGCGAGCACGAGGACGCGATGGACGACCTGGCCGCGCGCGGCATCGGCGTCTACGCGATGGACCCGGGCGGTTGCCGGCAGTCGTTCTTCGGGGTCGGCTCCGCCGTCAACGCCGAGTGCTCCGACGGCAGCATCCACTCCAAGTACGTGCTCGTGCAGGGCGTGTCCCGTAAGGACAACCAGATGCACCGGTACGTGTACACCGGCTCGCACAACCTCACCAACGGCGCGCTGAAGAAGAACGACGAGACGCTCATGCGGATCGACGACACCACCGTCTACAACGGCTTCGTCGCCGACTTCGCCGCCATCACGGAAGCGGCCGTGAAGATCGCGCCGTCGCGGTACCCGGACGCCACCTTCGCCACGGCGAACCAGGTGGCCACCGGCGACCAGTTCGAGCCGGCGGTCGCCGCCTACCGCGACGCGAACGGGCAGCACGTCGGCGTGGTCGCGTTCAGCTCCGGCTCGCTGACCGGCACCGGCAACGAGATCCGGCTCGGCCGCTTCGTCGACGGGGTGCGCCAGTCCGACGTCGTCGTCCGCACCGGCGGCAGTACGAACTGGAACTACCGCACGCCCGACGTGGGCCTCGCCGGCAACGGCGACGCGGTGGTCGTGTGGGCCGACGACAGCAACGGCAACGGCGGCTACGAGATCCGCTCCCGCCGCGTCCACCCGGACGGGACGATGACCCCGATCGTCAACGTCAACGCACAGGCCGACGGCAACCAGAGCGAACCGTCGATCGCGGTGCTGCCCGACGGCCGGTTCGGCGTCGCCTGGCAGGACACGACCCCGGCCGGGGCGAGCTCGATCCGCTACGCCTCGTTCAGCGCCACCGACACCCGGCTCTCACCGGTGAGCGGCGGCTACGACGTGCCGGTACAGGCGGTGGCCAACGGTACCTACCGCAAGCCGGATCTCGCGATCAACGCCTCCGGCACCGTCGCGGTCGCCTGGGAGGACGACGAGGACGGCAACGGCGGCTACAGCGTCTGGGCCAAGACCGGCATCCTGACCGGTTCGTTCGGCTCGATCGTCGCCGTCCACACCGGCACGCTCTCCGACGGCCAGCAACTCGAGCCGTCGGTCGCGATCGGGGCGTCCGGAACCTGGTACGCCGCCTGGACGGACAGCTACTCGGGCCGGACCGGCTACGACGGCAACCCGCAGTCGCTGATCTACGTGCGGGGCTTCACCGGGACGACCGCCGCGTTCGCCGCCCGCACCGTCAGCGGCCCGATCTACCGATGGACGACCGACTCCGCCGGCGCCTACTCGGTCACGACACAGACGGCGTACCAGTCCGACCGGGTCGGTCGCCAGGCGCATCCGGACGTCGCCGTCGACGGCTCCGGCAACGCCGTGGTGACCTGGCACGAGTCCGGGCAGGTGACCGGGCTCACCAGCGCCAGCAGCGGCACCGAGGTGTGGGCCCGCGGCATCGGCCCGGACGGTGGGACGGGCAACCTGTTCCCCGAGTATCGGCTGAGCGTGTTCACCGCCAACCGTCAGGACGCCCCGGCGATCGGCGCGGACCAGGGCGGTCACCTGACCGTCGTCTACGTCGACGACTGGGACGGCAACGGCGGCACCCAGCTCAAGATCCGCTACGGCCTGCGCAACTGCGCGCAGACCTGCTGATCCCGGCCGGTGGCGGGGAGGTCGTCGACGGCCTCCCCGCCACCGGCGGTCCGGGTGGTGACGTCAAGGGCCGGCGCCGCTATCCGACACACACCGGCCGGCTCCGGTGCGCAGCGCCTAACCTCTCCGAGGCATGAGTGACGTGCGCACTGCCACACCGCACCGGCTGCAGACCATCGGCTGGATCGTCGTCGCCGCCCTGGCCGCCGTCGGCCTGGCCCATCTGTTCGCCATGCTGGATGCAGTGCGCGACGCCGAGACCGGTGAGACCGGTGAGACCCGCAGGATCGTGGCCACCGAGACCAACATCGGCCTCAGCGTCTTCTCCACCGTGGACACCGTGTCGACGATCCTCAACACGGCCAGGCTGCTGGTGCTGGTGGTCTTCATCACGTGGCTCTACCTGGCCCGCGACAACTTCGACCGGCGGGCCGACGACAACGTCAACTGGCGCAAGGGCTGGACGATCGGTGGCTGGTTCATCCCGCTGGCCAACCTCGTCATCCCGAACCTGGTCGTCGGCGAGATCTACGCCCGCAGTTCACCCGACCGCACCTGGACCTCACCCCGCCTCGTCAACGCCTGGTGGATCGCGCTGCTGGTCAGCCTCTTCACGTACACCGAGACCACCACCCGCGCCGGCGGCGCGACGGAGGTGCACACCCCGGTGTTCGTCGCGGCGGTCAGCGGCGGCGCCGGTGTCCTGGCCGCGGTGCTCGCCGCCGTCCTCGTCCGCCGCGTCTCGACCTGGCAGGACACCAAGCCGGCGGGATGACCGTACGTGGTGGCCGCGCCGCGCCGCTGGCGATACGGTGGTGACCAGCCGCGAAATCCACCAGTGAGCGGAGGACCGCCAGCGCCATGGCCATCACCGACGTCGGACCCCGGCCCAGCTCGTTTGACCTCGAGGCCGCCACCACCGGCAACACCAACTACCGCGCCGTCGCCTGGACCGGTCGATTTCTGCAGGTCACCCTGATGTCCATTCCGGTCGGGGAGTCCATCGGGCTGGAGATGCACCCCGAGACCGACCAGTTCCTGCGCCTCGACGCGGGACAAGGCAGGGCCGAGATGGGGCCGGCCGCGGACCGGCTCACCTTCGAGCAGGAGGTCACCGACGGCTGGTGCGTCCTGATTCCCGCCGGCACCTGGCACAACGTCACCAATACCGGTCAAGAGCCGATGCGGCTCTACGCCGTCTACGCCCCCGTACACCACGCGCCGGGCAAGGTCCAGCCCACCGCCGAGGACGCCGAGCGGGACGAGCACTCCGGCGCCGACACGCCTCCCACCTGGAGCGTCCAGCCCGCGCAGGCCGACCCGGACCGGCACGCCGACTGACCACGGCCGGTCAGCCCGGCGTGCCGGGCGTGCCGGTGTCCGCGAATTGGCCGTCCTCGGCGCGCAGGTCGTTCACGGTTCTCCACAACGGCGAAGGCTTCCGCGTGGCTGCCGCTGGTCCACGTTGGACGGTCGAGCACCGCGGCGGCCGCTGTCCGGCCGGCGACTTCCGCATGGTCGCCCAGTTGCTACGCGAGCCCGACGACACCGAACGGAGCCGACGGGCCCACATGCTGGTCAGTAAGGACGACTTCTGAGGACGGACCGGTCGCCTGCAATTGTGCCGCAAATGGATCACAACTCCCGGCTGTCACCATCGACGCCTCGACGTCAGATGGGAAACCGATGCACAAACGATGGTGGATGTTGTGACCGATGTTCTCGTGACCGGATCGGCCGACGGTATCGGCCTGCAAACAGCCCTGCGGCTCGCCGCCGACGGGCACCGGGTCGTCCTGCACGCCCGTGACGAGGAGCGCGCGGCGGCGGCCAAGGCCGCGGTTCCGGCCGCGGCCGGCGTGGTGGTCGGCGACCTCGCCTCGCTCGGCGAGACCAGGTCGCTCGCGGCGACCCTGGCCTCTTCCGGGCGTTTCGACGCCGTGGTGCACAATGCCGGGATCGCCCGGCTGGACAGTTCGGAACGGGCGCTGACCGAGGACGGCCTGGAGTTGACGTTCCAGGTCAACGTCCTCGCGCCGTACCTGTTGACGGCGCTGATGCCACGTCCGGGGCGGCTGGTGTTCATCTCCTCGGCGCTCGCCGCCGACGGTGTCGCCGACCTGGGCGACGTGAACTACGCAACGCGCCCGTGGAACGGCTTCGAGGCGTACAGCACGTCGAAGCTGCACTGCCTGCTGCTCGCGTTCGCGGTTGCGCGGCGCTGGCCGGACACGCTGAGCAACGCGGTAGATCCGGGCTGGGTGCGCACCAGGATGGGCGGGCCCGACGCGCCGACGGATCCGGCCGAAGCCGCCCGGACGCTGGCCTGGCTCGCGACCAGCGACGCGCCGGACGCACTGGTGTCCGGTCGCTACTTCACGAAACGCGACTGGCGGCCCGCCGCCAGCAGCCGAGATCCAGTGCTGCTGGACGAGCTGCTGGCGCTGTGCGCCGACCTGACCGGTGCACGTCTGAGCGACGATCCGACACCGTGAGCCGAAGGCCGGTCCGGGGTGCCGTCGTGGGGCCCCGGCCCGGCCGGCCGGCACTCGGCGGGTGTGGTCACACCCGCCGGCCGGTGCGACCGTCGGCGGGGAGGCTGCCGCGCCCGACCAGGAACGCGCGGAGGGTCTGCTCGTCGTGCGGTGCCATGAGCTGCCGCGGGACGACCGTCGAGGCGATCCTGCCGACGTACAGGATCCAGAAGTCCGGGGTCTCGACCACCCGGCTCACGCCTTCCCACGCGATGCCCCGGCTCTCCGTACCGCTACGCATCATGATGGTGTCGTCGGTGATGTCGTAGCCGCCGTCGACGGCGAGCCCGGTGGCGCGGCGGCGGCTGGAATACCGCATCCACAACGGAAACAGGATGGACAGCACCCCGACGACGATCATCATGGTGAAGACCGGGGTGGCGCCGATCCCCGTGTCGCGGTTCGGCAGCGGCACGACGAGGCCGACCAGGCCGACCACCACCAGTCCCAGCCCGATGTAACGGAACTTGCGCAGATACAGGCCGCTCATCACGTCGGCGACCCGCACGGCGTAGGCCGGGTCGGCGGGAACGTCGAACCGTATGTGCACGTGGACTCCCGTGGTCGGCAACACACCAGGATACCGGAGCAGCCGGGCCGGCCCCGCCACGTGTTCGCGATGCTGTGGCTCGTTCCGCACCGCCGACGGCGGCCTGCCGTTCACGCTGCTGGCCTGGTGGAGCTTCGTCTTCCCGGTCGGCACCCTCGTCACCGGTACGACCGGCCTGGCCGCGCGCGGCCACGTCGACACCCTCGGCGGATTGGCCGTGGTGCTGGGACCCGTCCGGCGGCACGGTCACCGTCGACAGTGACCGGCCCCTCGCCGACGCCGCGCTCCGCGCCGCGGTCGGCGAGGCCGGATACCAGGTGGCGAAGTAGTCGTACGCGCACCGCTCGGCGTCGGTCAGCCGCCGGGCCGGTGGGTCGGCGCGGTGCCGCCCAGCACCTGTCGCCGCCGGTTGTACTCGTCTTCGTCGATCTCACCCCGGGCGAACCGTTCGGCGAGCAACTGCTGCGGCGTCGGTCGTGAGCCGGCTGTCCAGGGAGCCTGTGCACCACGACCGAAATAGCGGGCCAGCAGGACGACGCCGGCGACCACCAGGCCCCAGAACAGCACCGTGTTCAACGTCATGAGGGCCAGGCCGGCGCCTCCCATGCCGTAGCCCCAGTGCATCATCGTGATCACTCCATCCGTCTCCGTCGAACGGCCTCGTGCTCTCGTCACCGCGGAAGGAGCGCGGCCGCACATCTCTACCATCCCTCCCGGCGGGTCCGGCCGGCATGGGAGAACGTCACCTGCGGCACGGACGAAAGGCCCCCGTCCGCGCCGGGCCCGCGGGGCCGGGCCCAACAGCCCCTTCATTCGGGCGCGGGGCTCGGAGGCGTCGCCGCCACACCGCTCGACCCCATGATCAAGCCGGGGCGGCGTGTTCCGGCCGGGGCGACTCCTTGACGCTTCTATAGAGGTGGTGATCGGGCCCGGGGTTCGTGATCCGTTAGGTTCGATGCCGGTCGTGTAGGTGTGACCCACCCATGATCTGGCTGCCGGTTGGTGTGCCTTGTTCTTGACCTGTCCACCGACACGGCCGGCGTCGACCCGTGCACGCTGCTGGCCTGATCAGAAGCCTGTCCGTGTTTGCCCACGTGACTCATCACAGATATGCCGCAGGGTGTGTTCCCGGGCCGACGCCGTGTCGACGGCAACCGCCAGAAGAAGGGAAGCACTGTCATGTCCATCGTGACAGATGCATCGACTGCATCGGCTGGTCCGGGTGTCCCGCAGTGGGTGGTCGGTGTGGATACCCACACCGACACGCATGCGGTGGCGCTGCTGGACCATCTCGGCGGGGTCCACGCCGAGATCCAGGTGGGTACCGACCCTGCCGGCCGGGACCGGTTGCTGGGCTGGGTGGCTGGGCTGGTCCCGGCCGGGCAGGTGCTGCACTGGTCGGTGGAGGGCACCCGCACCCACGGGCTGGGCCTGGTCCGGCAACTGCGTTCGGCGGGGCAGCGGGTGTACGAGGCGCCGAAACCGGTGAGCAGCCGGCGTCGGCGAGGCGGCAAGTCCGATCCCCTCGACGCGGTCCACGCCGCCCGCGCCCACCTGGCCCAACTGGGCGGGTCGGGCGGGTCGGGCGGGTCGCGGGGCCGGGCGGATGGGGGGAGTGTGGGGAGTGTGGGGAGTGGGGGGACACGCCTGGCAGTGCCCCGCGCGGACGGTGTCCGGGAGGCGTTGCGCCTGCTACTGGTCACCCGCCGGCACTACACCGACACCCGCACCGCCACCATCAACGTGATCAAGTCGATGATCCTGACCGCCGACGACGAGCTCCGCGAGCAGTTGCGTGGATGTGCCACCGCCGTCCAGATCCGTATCCTGCGCACCACCGCCACGAGCACCGCCACGAGCACCGGTGTCGGCTCGGGTGTCGGCTCGGGTGCGGGCATCGAGGCCGCGGTCCGCCGTGAACACCTCAGCCATCTCGCGGTCATGGTCACCAACCTCAACAGGCTCGTCGCCGCGAACCTGCGCCAACTGCGGGACCTGGTCACCGACATCTGCCCGGCCCTGCTGGACCTGCCCGGCGTCGGACCGGTCAGCGCCGCGACCCTGCTCACCGCCTGGTCACACCACGGCCGGGTACCCACCGAAGCGGCGTTCGCAGCGCTCGCCGGCGCCGCGCCCGTCCCCGCCAGCTCCGGCCGCCACCAACGCCACCGCCTCAACCGCGGTGGTGACCGCACCCTCAACGCCGCCCTACACACCATCATCACCGCCCGCCGCCGCATCGGCCACGCCCCGACCAGGGACTACCTCACCCGACGCAGCAACGAAGGCCGCAACACCAACGAAATCCTTCGATGCCTCAAACGCTACCTCGCCCGGCACCTCTACCGGATCATGAACGCCACCGCCACCACCACTTGACAAAACACTTCACAGATCATGGGAGAGATCCGGCTGTCTTGTTCGAGTTGGCAAGGTGAGGACGGGCCGTCGGTGGGGCGGCGGTGCCGGCGGGCCCGGTCGACGTCGCGGCCTCGGCCCGGAAACACCCGGTTCGGTCTACGGTATCGGAATTCGCCGCGCAAGATCACAGTGCGCGGGTCGAGATTGGCACGCGGACCTGCCGGCCGGAATGTGTGGCTCGTTCGCTTTTCCCGGAATGCTCGGTGGATTCGACTGGCTAGTCTCGCGTCGTGGCTGCTCTTGTGCCTTTCACCGACAATATTCGAGATCTTTCCAATACGCAGGGTTACCAGTTCGAGTTCCGCTGTGAGCGATGCGGCAACGGTCACCGTTCGCCGTTCAAGCGCGACAACGTGGAGACCGGCCGCAAGCTGCTGCGCGCCGCGGGCACGTTGTTCGGCGGGTTCGCCCAGAGTGTGAGCCGCTCCGTCGACCAGTGGCAGTACGATCGGGCCACCAACTCCCCGGCGAAGGACAGGGCGCTCGCCGAGGCGGTCGAGCGGGTGCGCGACGAGTTCCGCCAGTGCCGCGGCTGTGGCGACTGGATGTGCGCCGCAATGTGTTGGAACAGCGACATCGGCCAATGCCTCAGGTGTGCGCCGGCGGTGGCCGAGGAGATCGCCCGCGCGCAGGCCGCGGCACAGCGCGACCAGATCTGGCAGCGGGCCCAGCAGTCCGACTGGACGGCCGGCGAGGACATGGACACGCGCGCGGTCGTCGTCTGCCCGTCGTGCGGCGTCAGGGTGGACGGGGGCAGGTTCTGCTCCATGTGCGGGGCTTCGCTGGCGCCGAAGGTCCACTGTTCCGGCTGCGGGAGCGGCAACAACAAGATCGGAGCCATGTTCTGCATGGACTGCGGCCGGGCGCTGCACTGAGCCGGGCGGGAGCCGGCCGTGGCGGCCGCGCCTGCCGGAAAGGGCCCAAAGTCCCGTCCGTGGCGGGCCGTTGTGCCCTGGCACCGCGGCGATCGGCGGGGAAGGGTCGAACGTCTGGGAGGTGGGCGGATGGCGCCGATGCAACCGTTGGGCCGCGAGCGCTGTCTCGAACTGCTGGCCTCGGTGCCCGTGGGCCGGGTCGTGTTCACGCTGCGCGCGCTTCCGGCGATCCGGCCGGTGAACCACCTGCTCGACGGGGAGACGATCATCATCCGCAGCAGCCTGGGCGCGAGCCTTCCGTCCACCGCCACCGAGCGGGGCGGCGCCGTCGTCGCCTACGAGGCCGACATGATCGACGTCGAGGCGCGTACCGGCTGGACCGTCGTCGTCACCGGAACCGCGCGGCTGATCCTCGACCCGGCAAGGCAGACGCGGTACGAGCAACTGCTGCGTCCCTGGGTGGACGAGCCGATGAACTGCATCATCGGCATCGACTGCGACCTGGTCACCGGATACGAGCTGGGAGCCGGCCGCTGACCGGACGAGCACCGGCCCGCGGGGTGTCCGGCGAGATCCGTCAGCGGTCGTCGGGTGCCATGCCGCGCTCGTCCGTCGCGGACACCTCGTCCGGCGTGGCCCGCCGGGCCCGGGTGGGCGCGCCCAGGACGTAGAACAGCACCCCGACCGCGAGCAGCAGGACCACCGGGACGACCTGGATCAGCTCGAACGCGGCCCGCCCGATGCCGGCGGGCAGCGCCTGGTCGGGGTTGCCCGAGGCGCCGAACCAGTCGACGCCGAGCCCCGGCCAGAGCAGCCATACCGTGGCGACCGCGGCCCAGAACGTGGTCAGGCCGCCGGCGATCCAGGCCCCGGTCATGCCACCCGGGACGCGGTACGGGCGGTGCTCGTCGGGACGGGTGCGGCGGAGCCGGACCAGCGTCGGGAAGATGCCCAGGTACGACATCGTCGTGGTGGAGATGGCGACGCCGAGCGCGATGGTGAAGTACTTGTCCGCGCTGCCGCCGGACAGCCGGAACGCCACCAGCATCACCACGGTCGAGACGACACCGCTGAGCAGGTTCACCGTGACCGGCGTGCCGAACCGGGGTGCGATGCGCCCGAGCGCCCGCGGGGCGGCGCCGTCGAAACCGGCCGCCGCCTGCGCGCGGTCGGCGCCCATGATCCAGGTGGTGCCGCTGGACAGCAACGCCCAGATGAACGCGGCCGCGGTGACCGCGCCGAGGATCTTGCCGGTGCCGGTCAGGGTCACCGTGCCGTCGGGGCGCACGGTGCCTCCGTAGACGGTGAGCACCTCCTTCGCCGCGTCGAGGAAGCCGCCGACGCCGGTGACGCGTGCCGCCGGCAGGACCAGCAGGATCGCCAGGACGGGGAGGCCGTAGAGCAGGACCGCGCCGGCACCGGACCAGGCGATGGCGCGCGGCACGTCCCGGCGCGGGTCCACCATCTCCTCACTGGCGGAGCTGGGCAGCTCGAAACCGACGTAGTTGAAGATCAGCACGGGAACGACGGCGATGAACACGGCGTACCCCGGTGCGAACGCCGGGGCGTCGAAGCCGTGCACACCGTTGCGCACCGCGTACAGCAGCACCGAGACGGTGAAGAAGCCCACGACGGCCAGCCGGACGAACGCGCCCACGCTCGGCACCCACTTCCCGAACCGGAACGACACGATCGCCGACGCCACCGCGAACCAGATGAACGCCAGGGCGAACCCCAGCTCCGCCGGTCCGTGCAGCGGGGTGACGAAGTCGCTGAACACCGAGACCGCCAGGATGGTCAGCGTCCCGCCCAGCCAGATCGGGTTGGAACCCCAGTACAACACCGTGACCAGCGCGGCGACGAAACGGCCGAACGCCAGCCGGCACCAGACGTACGGGCCGCCCTCGAACGGGAAGGCCGAGCCCAGCTCGGCCATCAGCAGCCCGTAGGGCACGAAGAAGGCGACGGCGAGGAAGATCAGCCAGGTGAACCCCTGGGCCCCGTTCTTCGCGACCGCACCGATCGTGTCGAGGCCGACGACCGTGCAGATCAGGAAGAACGCGAGGTCGAAGCGGCGCAGGCTCTTCCGCAGCCGCGACTTCTCGTGGATTCCGTCGATCGTCGCGTTCACGAGGGCGTCGCCCGCAGGAGTGCTGGCCATGGGATGCCTTCAAACGTTGTCACCGACGACACCGTCGGCGTCCGGCGCGGATCCACGACTTCCCAGCCGGTCGCCGATCATGCGGGCATCGGGCGCCCGGACCGGTGCGGACGCCCTTCCGGGGCCGGTCCGGGCGCCGGGTGACGGTGCGGGTGAAACGGCACCGAGGCCGGTCGGTGGCGCGCCGGTCGGCGAGTCCCGTGCCGTTGATCGCGGTAGGGTACGCGGTTGCCGGCATGCGTCAGCAGGGAGCCGGCGGCGGCCCCGGCTGAGGGCGGGATCGGGATGACCGGCGGACAGTGGCAGTTCTGGGTCGACCGCGGCGGCACCTTCACCGACATCGTCGCCCGCGGGCCGGACAGCGGCCGGCTACTGACGTACAAGCTGTTGTCGGAGAACCCGGCCCGCTACCGGGACGCCGCGGTCGCCGGCATCCGGGCACTGCTCGGCATCGCCGACACGGCGCCGATCCCGGCCGGCCTCGTCGAGACGGTGCGGATGGGCACGACGGTCGCCACCAACGCGTTGCTGGAGCGCACCGGTGAGCGGACCGCGCTCGTCATCACCAAGGGCTTCGGTGACGCGCTGCGGATCGGCTACCAGAACCGGCCGCGGATCTTCGACCGGCACATCGTGCTCCCGGAGCCGCTGTACGAGCGCGTGATCGAGGTGGACGAGCGGATCACAGCCGACGGCACGGTGCTCCGCCCGCCGGACCTGGACCGGCTGGCCGCCGACCTGCGCCGTGCTCACGACGCGGGCATCCGCGCGGTCGCGGTGGTCTGCCTGCACGGCCACCTCCATCCCGCGCACGAGCGGCGGATCGGGGCGCTGGCCGAGCGGATCGGCTTCGACCAGGTGTCCTGCTCCAGCGAGGTGAGCCCGCTGACGAAGCTGGTGGCCCGCGGCGACACCACCGTGGTCGACGCCTACCTCTCGCCGGTGCTGCGCCGCTACGTCGGGGCCGTGGCGGAGCAACTGGACGGCGTACGCCTGATGTTCATGCAGTCGAACGGCGGCCTGGCCGAAGCCGGGCGGTTCCGCGGCAAGGACGCCGTGCTCTCCGGCCCGGCCGGCGGCATCGTCGGCATGGCACGCATGTCGCGACTGGCCGGTCTCGACAAGGTGATCGGCTTCGACATGGGCGGAACCTCCACCGACGTGTCGCACTTCGCGGGTGAGTACGAGCGGGTGCTGCACACCGAGGTGGCCGGTGTGCGGATCCGCGCACCGATGATCGACATCCACACCGTCGCGGCCGGGGGCGGATCGATCCTGCACTTCGACGGCGCGCGGTACCGGGTCGGGCCGGACTCCGCGGGGGCCGACCCGGGCCCCGCCTGCTATCGCAACGGCGGACCCCTCACCGTCACCGACGCCAACGTGGTGCTCGGCCGGATCCAGCCCCGGACGTTTCCGCGTGTGTTCGGCCCGCACGGCGATCAACCGCTGGATCCCGACGTGGCGCGGCGGCGGTTCGCCGAGCTGGCGGCCCGCGTCGCCGGCCCGACCGGCGACGCGCGGAGCCCGGAAGAGATCGCGGCGGGCTACCTGAGGATCGCGGTCGCCGACATGGCCAACGCGGTGAAGCGCATCTCCGTGCGGAAGGGCCGTGACGTCACCGAGTACGCGCTCACCACGTTCGGTGGTGCCGGCGGCCAGCACGCGTGCGCGGTGGCCGACGCGCTGGGCATCCGCACCGTGCTCGTCCCGCCGATGGCGGGCGTGTTGTCCGCGCTCGGCACCGGGCTCGCCGACACCACGGCGATGCGTGAGCAGTCGGTGGAGGTCCGCCTGGAGCCGGCGGCGACGGCGGTGCTGACCGACGTCGCGGACACCCTCGAGGCGGCGGCACGCTCGGAGCTGTCGCAGGAGGCCGTGCCGGCCGAGCGGATCCGGATCAGCCGCCGGGTGCGACTGCGCTACGACGGCACCGACACCGCCGTGCCGGTCGACCTGGCCGGCGTGGACGCCATGGTGGCGGCGTTCGAGACGGCCTATCGGCGGACGTACTCCTTCCTGATGGATCGTCCGCTGATCGCCGAGGCGGTCACCGTCGAGGCGGTCGGCCTGAGCGAGCAGCCGGACCTGACGCGTCCCGGTGACGCCGATCCGGCCGCGGTCGCCGCGCCGCCGGAGACGGTGCGCCTGTTCAGCCGCGGGGCCTGGCACGACGTGCCGCTCCACGAACGGCCGGACCTGCGCGCCGGCGACACGGTCAGCGGCCCCGCCGTCGTGGCCGAGGCCGACGCGACCACGGTGGTCGACGACGGCTGGCTGGCCGGTGTGACGCCGCACGGCCACCTGCTGATGCACCGGGTGCGGTCCGTCCCGCGGGCACCCGGCACGGGCAGGCAGGCCGACCCCGTGCTGCTGGAGATCTTCAACAACCTCTTCATGTCGATCGCCGAGCAGATGGGCGCGCGGCTGGAGTCCATCGCGCAGTCGGTGAACATCCGGGAGCGGCTGGACTTCTCGTGCGCCCTGTTCGACCCGGACGGCAATCTCGTCGCCAACGCGCCGCACATTCCGGTCCACCTGGGCTCGATGAGCGCCAGCATCAAGGAGGTCATCCGCCGGCGGGGCAGCGACATGCGGCCCGGAGACGTCTACGCGGTCAACGACCCGTACCACGGCGGCACCCACCTGCCCGACATCACGGTCATCACCCCGGTCTTCCAGGCGGCCGGCCGGCCGCGGATCCCGTTCTACGTGGCGTCGCGCGGCCACCACGCGGAGATCGGCGGGCGCACACCCGGTTCCATGCCCGCGAACAGCCGCACCGTGCACGAGGAGGGTGTGCTGTTCGACAACTGGCTGCTGGTGGAGGACGGCCGGTTCCGGCAGGAGGAGACGGCGCGGCTGCTCACCGAGGCGCCCTACCCGTCCCGCAGCCCGGCGACGAACCTGGCCGACCTGCGCGCGCAGATCGCCGCGAACGCCATGGGCGTCGACGAGGTGGGCAGGATGATCGACCACTTCGGCCTCGACGTGGTGCAGGCCTACATGCGTCACGTCCAGGACAACGCCGACGAGGCGGTACGCCGTGTCATCGACACCCTTGCGGACGGCGAGTACCGCTACGAGACGGACTCCGGCGCGACGATCGCGGTGCGGGTCAGCGTGGACCGCGTCAACCGCGGCGCGACCGTCGACTTCACGGGGACGTCACCACGGCTGGAGACGAACTTCAACGCGCCCACGTCGGTCGTCGTCGCGGCGGTGCTGTACGTCTTCCGGACCCTGGTCGCCGACGACATCCCGCTCAACGAGGGCTGCCTGCGCCCCCTGCGCATCGTGGTGCCGGACGGCACGATGCTCGCCCCGGCGCACCCGGCGGCCGTGGTCGCCGGCAACGTCGAGACGGCACAGGCGATCGTCGGGGCCCTGTACGGCGCGCTGGGTCTGCAGGCCGAGGGGTCCGGGACGATGAACAACGTCAGCTTCGGCAACGCCCGGCACCAGTACTACGAGACCGTCGCCTCCGGCGCGGGCGCGGGTGACGGTTTCGACGGGGCTTCCGTGGTACAGACCCACATGACGAACTCCCGGCTGACCGACCCCGAGGTCCTCGAACAGCGGTTCCCGGTCCTGGTCGACGCGTTCGCCGTCCGGCGGGGCAGCGGCGGCGCGGGGCGGTGGCGGGGCGGGGACGGCGCGGTGCGCCGCATCCGGTTCCGCGAACCGATGACGGTCAGCACGTTGTGCGGTCACCGGCGGGTGCCGCCGTACGGCCTGGCGGGCGGCTCGCCGGGTGCGCTCGGGGTCAACCGGGTGCGGCGCGCCGGCGGTGACGTCGTCCACCTCGCCGGATGCGACACCGTCGAGGTGCGGCCCGGCGACGTCCTGGTGATCGAGACGCCGGGCGGCGGCGGATACGGCAGCCCGTGACCGCCGCGACGACACCCGGCCGGCCTCAGTGGGGGCCGTCCGGGAGTCCCGCGCGCGGGTCCCGGCGGGCCGCGGCGCAGGCGATGTCGTTCGCGTCCAGCACGCCGACGAGCTGCTCGTGGTCGACGACGAGCGCGGTGCCGGCCCGGGCGACCAGGTGGGCGACGTCGGCGAGCGGCCGGGACGCCTCGACCACCGGCACCGTGGCGAGCGGTGCCGCGACCCGGGACACCGGTGTGCCGGCGCGCGCCGACTCGGGGACACGGGCGAGATCGGCGAGGCGGGCCAGACCGGCCGGCCGTCCCTCCGGGGTGCGCAGGGCGATGAACCGGTTGCCGGGCGACATGTCGATGCCGGCAACGGCCTCGGCCACGCTGGCGTGCGGGCCGGCGCAGGCGAAGCGGGTGTGCATGGCCGCCGACACCGGCGCCTGGCCCAGCAGGGCGCGGTAGCGGTCCGTGGCGGCCTCGGCGGCCGCGGCGGAGATGAGGAACCAGCCGACCACCGTGAGCCAGAGACCGGCGAGCGAGCGGGTGATCAGGACCTGGCTCAGGCCGAGGAAGATCAGGCCCAGCCCGATGGCACGGCCCACGGTGGCGGCGGTGGCGGCGGCCCGGTACCGGTCGCCGCGCCAATGCCACAAGGCCGCGCGGAGCACCCTGCCCCCGTCCAGGGGCGCGCCGGGCAGCAGGTTGAACGCGGCGACCAGGAGGTTGATCCCGGCCAGCCAGGCGCAGACGGCGACGACGCCGGCCGGCGCGTGGAGGGCGCCGAGGCCCGCCGCCAGGCCGCCGAAGCCGGCGCCGAGGAGGGCGCTGACGGCCGGGCCGACACCTGCCGTCAGGAGGTCGGCCCGGGCGCTCGGCGGCTCCTGGCCGAGCTCGGCCACCCCGCCGAGCAGCCACAGCGTGACCTGTTCGACCCGCATGCCGAAGGAGCGGGCGACGAGGGCGTGCGCCAGCTCGTGCGCCAGCAGCGACAGCAGGAAGACGACCGCTCCGGCCACGCCGAGGAGCCATGGCACGACGCCGGGCAGCCGGGGCGCGGCCATCGGGACGACCGTCAGCGCGAGGACCTGCACCAGCAGGGCCATGATGACCAGGACCGACCAGTGCACGCCGATCCGGATGCCGGCGACGGTGCCCAGACGCAGGTTCTGCTTCATGGCTCCTCCCTCGGCGGGCTGTGCGCGTCCCGCCGGCCGGTGCCGCCACTCCATTCTCCTCCGCCGCCGCCGGTGGTGAAGGGCGCGAGACCCGCGCGGGCGGGACCTTCGGCCCGTGTGCCCCACCGGCGCCGGGTCCAGGGTTGAGGCAGGACGATCGGGAAGGAGCGGGTCGATGAACGGTTCGCTGGTACGTGATGTGATGACCCGTGACGTGGTCACGGTCGCACCCGGGTCCGGGTACAAGGAGATCGTCGACCTGCTGATCGAGCGCGGAGTGAGCGCGGTGCCGGTGGTCGGCGACGCCCGCGAGGTGCTGGGCGTGGTGTCCGAGGCCGACCTGCTGCACAAGGTCGAGTTCAGCGGCGTCGACGTGCACGCCCGGCTGTTCGAGCGGCGCCGGCACCGCGTGGCGAAGCGCAAGGCGTCCGGCGACACCGCCGGGTCGCTGATGAGCAGCCCGGCGGTCACCGTGCCCGCCACGGCCACCCTCACCCAGGCCGCCCGGCTCATGGAGCGCCACAACGTCAAGCGCCTGCCGGTCCTGGATCAGGCCGGCGACCTCGTCGGCATCGTGTCGCGCCGCGACCTGTTGCGCCGCTACCTGCGCGACGACGACGCGATCCGGCAGGACATCCTCGACAACGTGCTGGGTGGCGTGCTCTGGCTCGACCCGGTGGAGGTCACCGTCGAGGTCACGGAGGGCCGTGTCGCGCTCAGCGGCAAGGTCGACCGGCGCAGCACCGCACAGATCGCCGTGCGGCTCGTCCGCACGCTCGACGGCGTGGTCACCGTCACCGAGGACCTCGAATGGGGCTTCGACGACACGACACTGCCGCACCGGTACACCTTCGACGCCTGACGGGCGCACCACCAGCATCGCGGCCAGCGCACGAGGGAGATCAGATGGCACCGCGCAGCAGGATCGTCGCCGGGTTCGACGGCTCGTCCGGCGCTTGGGCCGCGGTGCGGTACGCGGCGGACGAGGCGGCCGCCGACGGCGGCACCGTCCATCTCGTCCACGCGCTGATGGACCACACCACGTACACGGAGATGCTGCTGCCCGACCTGGTCGACGACGCGCGGGCCGGGGCTGCGGCTGCTCGAGGCCGCGCGGGACGACCTGCGACTCCGGCAACCGGGCCTCGACGTCCGCGCGACGATCGCCGAGCGGGCGCCCGGCCCGGCCCTGGTCAGGGCGTCCCGTTCCGCCGACATGGTCGTCGTCGGGCGGCACGGCCTCGGCACGGCGCTGCCCTCCGCGCCGTTCCAGCGCGCGCACCTCGGCGCTGTCACCGCGCACCTCATGGCGTACGCCTCCTGCCCGGTGGTGGTCGTCGGCCCCGGCGCGGAGCGTGTGCGCGACCGTCCGGTGGTGCTCGGCCTCGACGCCGCGGCGCCGAGCGCGCCGTTGATCGCCTGCGCGTTCGACGCGGCGCGCCGCCACGGCTCGGTCCTGCGGGTCTGTTCCGTCCGGGTGCCCACCGGCACCTCCCGTCACGACGACGGGACCGACCGGCCGGACGACGCCAAGCTGCGAAGCCTGCTCGGCGAGGCGCTCAGCGACTGGCGGACCGTGTTCGCCGACGTGCCGGTCGCCCTCGACGTGCTCGAGGGTGTCGACCCGGCCGCGCGCCTGCTCGACGCGGCCACCGGGGCGTCACTGGTCGTGGTGGGAGCGCACGGGCCCGGCACCCGGCCGGCCGGGCTGGGCCCGGCCCCGGACGTGCTGGTCCGCAACGCCACCTGCCCCGTGGCGGTCGTCCCCCCGCGGCCGGCACGGGTGGCACATGATCGGATCACGGGACGACAGCCGGTGCGCGGCTGAACGCGGACGTCCGCGGCAGCACCGGCATGTCCGGTTCCCGGATCAGGACGTCGCGCAGCGGCCGGCGGGGGCCGGTGTGGACCGGGTGGCCGTAGCCGATGCGCAGGATCATCTGGGCGTGCCAGCGTCCTGAAGGGTCGGTGAGGAAGGCGCGGAACGCCGGCACCTCCAGCGCCTGCGTCATCGGCTGCACCGCGATGCCGAGCACGGTCGCGGTGAGGAGCACCCGCTGGAGGGCGTGGCCGGACCGCAACCAGTCGGCGGGCGTGTCGCCGCGGCTGTACAGCACGACGAGCTGGGGATGGAACTCGAAGCGGGCGGCGGCGCGGTCGACCGTGGGTAGCTGCAGCCCGAAGTCGCGCTGGGGCAGCGTCGCCGTCGTGGCCCTGGGACCGAACGTGGCGGCCGTGATCCCGTCCCGGCGGGTGCCGTCGGCACCGGTCCAGGCCGCGAGCTCGCGGCGGTACGCCGGGTCGGTGCGCTGCCGGCTGTCGGCGGCCTGGGCGAGCGCGAGGACGGCGCCCCGGCGCACCGGGTCGAGCACGACCAGCCGGACGGCGGGCGCGTGCGCGGCGGCGCGCAGGGCGTCGAGCAGGTCCGCCGCCACGACCGCGTCGTCGAACGGCTCGCGGTTGGTCCGCCGGCGGGCGATCGCGCCGGCCAGGGCCTGCACGCCGGCGCCGGGCTCCCGGCGCGGCCCGGGCACGACCCAGCTCGCCGCGGCCGCGCCGACGGGGGCGAGCAGCCGGGAGGTCCAGCCCTCGGCGGCCAGCGCGAGGCGCAGGTTGCACACGGCGGCACCGACGCTGATGTGCATCGCACGGTGATCCGGGTCGATGACCGTCAGGCCGCGGGCGGGGTCCGGGAGCACCTCGACGGCGCCGCCGCCGGGCCGGAACAACCACGGCTGGGTGTTGTGGATGGAGGGCGCGGCGACGGCGGCGTTCAGGCATGCCGCGATGGTCCGTTCCGGCAACCGGTCGTTCATCCCAGTCCCCTTTCCCGCGCTGCGGCCTGTCCTGATCCGACCACTCCGGCCCCCGGAGCGGCGAGAGGCGGCAGGCCCGCCGCGGCGGGACCTTCGGCCTCTGCGGCGGCCGACCAGTGCGCCCCGGCGAACCCGCGCATGCCGATGCTCGCCGGCCTGCGCGAGATCATGCGCACCGCCTACTACGGCACCGAAGGTCCCGCGAAGGCGTGACCACCGGCCCTGCCGGCCGGCCGGCACCTTCGGCGACCGTGGAGACAGCGTCACCGACGAGGGAGCCCGCCATGACAACCCAGCATCCGCGCGCGGAAATCGACCAGCTCGCAGAGGCGTCGATCGCGGCACTGCGCGCACCGTCGATCCTCAACACCCAGCCGTGGCGGTGGCGGCTCGGGGGCAACCACGCCGAGCTGTGGGCCGACCGGTCCCGGCAGTTGACGGGGCTCGACCCGGACGGCCGGTTGCTGCTGCTGAGCTGCGGTACCGCGCTGCACCACGCCACCGTCGCGCTGCGGGCGGCCGGGTTCGCCGGCGACATCGAGCGGCTGCCCGACGAGGAGCGGCCGGAGTTCGTGGCCCGGATCCGGCAGGGACCGCGGTGCCCCGCCGACAACCTGCTGTACCGGGCGATCTACCAGCGGCGTACCGACCGGCGCCCGTTCAGCGACACCCGGCCCGGCGACGGCGTGCTGGACGATCTGCGGGCCGCCGCGGAGCGGCACCGGGTGCACCTGCACGTGGTGCGGGAGGACCAGGTGACGGCGTTCGCGTCGGCCGTCGCCCGCGCCGGCGAGGTCGAGCACGGCGACGCCCGGTTCCGCGACGACGTCCTGGCGTGGACGACCCGTGACCGGGACGACCGCGACGGTGTCTCGGCGCGCAGCACCGTCGGCGGCGCACGCCGTACCATCGCCCCGCGGGACTTCAACATCGCGGCGCCGGCCGCGCTCGACCCCGGCCCGGGAACGGACCGCGGCACCGTCTACGTCGTCCTGGCCACCGACGCCGACGAACCGGCCGACTGGGTCACCGCCGGTGAGGCGCTGTCGGACGTATGGCTTACGCTGACCGCCCATGGCCTCGCGGCGTCGCCGATCAGCGAGGTCGTCGAGGTCCTGCCGGTGCGGCAGGCGCTGCGCCGGCTGCTCGGCGGTGTCGGCAACCCGGCGATCGCGATGCGTGTCGGCGTCCCGGTCGAGGATGCCGCGCCGGTGCCGGCGACCATCCGGCGCTCCGGCACCGACACGGTCGGCCTGCCCGGCCAGGGCTGACGGGGTGTCGGCTTGCGGGCACCGGAAATGTGAGTGAAGGTCGCATAGTCACCCGTTCGTTCTGGTCGGCGGCGTAGCCTCAGGTTGGTGCGCCCGGCTCACGCGATTCCACGTCCAGAGGAAGGAAGGTCCCGGTGACCGCAGCCACGGATGCCACGGAAGCCACGGAGGCCCAGGTGCGGCAGTTGAGCGACGAGGACGTCGCACGGCTGGACGCCTGGTGGCGGGCCAACAACTACTTGACGATCGGGCAGATCTACCTCCAGGGCAACCCGCTGTTGCGCCGTCCGCTCGAGCCCGACGACATCAAGCCCCGCCTCCTCGGCCACTGGGGCACGAGTCCCGGACTGTCGTTCGTCTACGCCCACGTGTCGCGGCTCATCAAGCTGACCGGGCAGCAGGCGATCTACCTCACGGGGCCGGGACACGGCGGACCGGCGCTGGTCGCGGCCGGCTACCTGGAGGGCGCCTACAGCGAGATCTATCCCGACGTGTCCCTCGACGAGGCCGGCATGTTGCGATTGTTCCGGCAGTTCTCCAGCCCCGGCGGCATCCCCAGTCACGTCTCGGTGACCACGCCCGGCTCGATCCACGAGGGCGGCGAGCTCGGCTACGTGCTGGTGCACGCGTTCGGCTCGGTCATGGACAACCCGGACCTGCTCAGCATCGCCGTCGTCGGTGACGGCGAGGCCGAGACCGGTCCGCTGGAAGGCTCCTGGAAGGGCGTCTCGTTCCTCAACCCGGCCCGCGACGGGGCCGTGCTGCCGATCCTGCACCTCAACGGCGCGAAGATCGCCGGTCCGACCGTCCTGGCGCGCAAGGACCCGGCCGAGGTCCGCTCGCTGCTGGAAGGCCACGGCTACGAGGTGATCGAGGTCGAGGGCGCGGACCTGCCCGGCATGCACCACCGCTTCGCCGCGGCACTCGCCGATGCGTGGGGAAAGATCCGGGCGATCCAGCGGTCGGCCCGCGGCGGCGACTGGGACGGTGCGCGCCCCCGCTGGCCGATGATCGTCCTGCGGTCCCCGAAGGGCTGGACCGGTCCCGAACAGGTCGACGGCGTGCAGATGACCGGCACGTGGCGCTCGCACCAGGTCCCGCTGGCCGGCGTGAAGGACAACCCGGAGCACCTGGCGCTCCTGGAGCAGTGGCTGCGGTCGTACCGGC
Source organism: Dactylosporangium roseum (assembly GCF_025264685.1). Lineage (GTDB taxonomy): Bacteria > Actinomycetota > Actinomycetes > Mycobacteriales > Micromonosporaceae > Dactylosporangium > Dactylosporangium roseum. The sequence goes on along the minus strand of NZ_CP073721.1, from coordinate 5,035,547 downwards.
CGGAGGAGCTGTTCGACGGTGCCGGCGCACCGGTGGAACAGGTCCGTGCCCTGGCCCCCGACGGCGACCTGCGGATGAGCGCCAGCCCGCACGCCAACGGCGGGGTGCTGACCCGGGACCTGGACATCCCCGACTTCCGCAAGTACGCCGTCGACGTCACCGCCGCCGGTGCCTCCCGGGCCGAGTCGACCCGCAAGCTCGGCGAGCTGCTGCGCGACGTCTACAGCGCCAACCCGGACCGGTTCCGGCTGTTCTGCCCCGACGAGACCAACAGCAACCGCCTCGGTGCGGTGTTCGAGGTCTCCGGCCGCGCCTTCGCCGAGCGGGTCACCGACGCCGACGTGGCCATCGGCCGGGACGGGCGGGTCATGGAGGTGCTGTCCGAGCACAACTGCCACGGCTGGCTGGAGGGCTACACCCTCACCGGCCGGCACGGCATGTTCGCCACCTACGAGGCGTTCGCGATGGTGTCGGCGTCGCAGACCGTGCAGCACGGCAAGTGGCTGCAGGAGGCCAAGCGGCTGCCGTGGCGGGCGAAGGTCCCCAGCCTCAACGTGCTGCTCACCTCGACGGCCTGGCGCAACGACCACAACGGCTTCTCCCACCAGGGCCCGGGCCTCATCCAGGTCGTGCTCACCCAGCGCGGCGACGTCGCCCGGGTGTACCTGCCGCCGGACGCCAACTGCCTGCTCTCGGTCGCCGACCACTGCCTGCGGTCCCGCTCGTACATCAACCTCATCGTGATCGACAAGCAGCCGCAACTGCAGTGGCTGTCCATGGACGAGGCGGTCGAGCACTGCGCCGCGGGCGCCGGGGTCTGGGAGTGGGCCGGCACCGACGACGGCACCACCGATCCGGACATCGTCCTGGCCTGCGCCGGCGACGTGGTCACCATGGAGACCGTCGCCGCCGCACGGATCCTGCGGGAGCGGCTGCCGAAGTTCCGGGTGCGGGTGGTCAACGTCGTCGACCTGATGGGCCTGATCCGGCCCAAGGATCACCCGCACGGGATGAGCGCCACCCGGTTCACCGAGCTGTTCACTGACACGGTGGACGTGGTCTTCGCCTTCCACGGTTACCCGGGCGCGGTGCACCAGCTTGTGCACGGCCGACCGGACGCCGACCGTTTCCGCGTCCGCGGCTTCGTCGAGGAGGGCACCACCACAACCCCGTTCGATATGACCGTGCGCAACCGGGTGTCGCGGTACCACCTGGTGATGGACGCCATCAACAACGCCAAGCGGCTGCCGCGCGGCGCCGCCGACCTCAAGGCGTGGTGCGAGCGGAAGCTGGCCGAGCACGAGACTTACGTCATCGAGCACCTCGAGGACATGCCCGACGTCCGTGACTGGTCCCTCGGCGACTGGGCGGAGCGCGGGTGACGGCCACGGTGCGGGAGGCGCTGGCCCGGGCGGCGAACGCCGCCCGGCTGGCGCCGTCGATCCACAACACCCAGCCGTGGCGGTGGGTCGTGCACCCCGACCGGCTCGAACTGTTCGCCGTGCCCGACCGGCAGTTGCGCGAGCAGGACCCGGACGGCCGGCTGATGCGGCTGAGCTGCGGTGCGGCGCTGCACCACGCCCGCGTCGCGCTGGACGCCGAGGGCTGGTCGCACGACGTCGACCGGCCCGCTGGCGAGCCCCTGGCCGTCATCCGGGCCGAACGGCACGAGCCGGCCGACCCCCGCGCCATGCAGCGGTTCCAGCTCCTGCACGTGCGGCACACCGACCGCCGCACCGTCAGCGACGAACCGGTGCCGCAAGGCGTGCGGCAGGCACTGGTCGACGCGGCCCGGCAGGGCGGGGCCCGGCTGCACGTCCTGCACCGCGACCAGGTCCTGCAGCTCGCCGTCATGATCGAGCACGCGGGGGCGGCCCAGCAGGGCGACGAGCGGATGAGCGCCGAGACCGCGCAGTGGGTGGGCGGCGACCGTCCGGCCGGCACCGGCCTGCCGGACGCGGTCATCCCGGCCGAGTTGCCGCTGACCACGGTCGCCGAGCGCGACTTCGGGGTCACCGGCACCCTCACCGCCGGCGCCGGTCACGACACCGCCGCCTCCTACGCCGTCCTCTACGGCGACGGCGACGAGCCCCTCGACTGGCTGCGCGCCGGCGAGGCGCTCAGCGCGGTGTGGCTCGCCGCGACCGAGCACGGTGCGACCGTCCTGCCGTTGAGCAGCCCCGTCGAGCTGATCTTCACCCGGCAGGCCCTGCGCCGGATGCTCAGCGACACCGGCTACCCGTACCTCGTCCTGCGGCTGGGCATCGCCGACGCGGACCACGCCGGTCCGCCGCACACGCCGCGGCTGCCCGCCGAGCAGGTGATCGAGATCGCCGACGAGTGACAGCACCGTAGCCGGTGCCGCACAGCGTCGCGGGACCGCCGGACGCGGGTCGACCAGTTCGGCCGGAGCGCCGGCGGTCCAGGTGAGCTATGGCCTGTCCCGCTACTGGACGCGTTCCCAGCCGCGGCGGGCCGGGCGGGTGCTGAACCGGGGGTCGCGGCTGCGATAGACGATGTACGGGCGGGTGAGGTAGCCCAGCGGTGCGGAGAACACGTGGACCAGGCGGGAGAACGGCCAGAACGCGAACAGCACCCACGCCGCCAGCGCGTGCAGCCGGAACCCGATCGGCGCGGCCAGGATGCGGTCGGTGTCCGGGCGCAGGTAGAAGATGGACCGGAACCACGGTGCGACCGTCTGCCGGTAGTCGTGCGGGTCGCCGGTCAGGTTGCCGAGCACGGTGGTGCCGAGCCCGAGCAGGATCGTGCCGACGAGCAGCACGTACATGACCTTGTCGTTGCGGGTGGTGGCGGAGAAGACCGGCCCGACGGTGCGGCGGCGGTAGACGAGGATCGCGGCTCCGGCGAGGGTGCAGAACCCGGCGACGGTGCCGAGACCGACGGCGACGGCGTGGTAGGCGGTCTCGCCGATCCCCGCGGCCTCGGTCCAGGACTCCGGGACGAGCAGCCCGCCGACGTGTCCGAGCGCCACCAGCAGGATGCCGAAGTGGAACAGCGGGCTGCCCAGGCGCAACAGGCGGCGCTCGTAGAGCTGGGAGGACCGGGTGGTCCAGCCGAACTTGTCGTAGCGGTAGCGCCAGTAGTGACCGACGACGAAGATCGTGATGGAGACGTACGGCACCACCACCCAGAGGACCACGTTCATCGATGGGCTCCTTGCGGCTGCACCCCGCGTGGCTGGGGCATGTATTCCGGCGGGGCGAAGGGTGCCAGCCCGACCTGTTCCCCCGGCGGGCCTTCCGCGGCGAGCCGTGCGACGGCCGTGCGCTCGTCGCCGCCGAGCGGCGGCAGGGTGGCGGACACGGAGTCCAGCACGTCGGACCACGGGGAACGACCGTCGCGAAGGGCCAGGCGCAGCAGCTCCAGGCCGGCCCGGTGCTCGCCGAGCAGCGCCCGGCCGGTGTCCGGCACGGCCGCGGCGAACTCCAGGACGACGGCGAGGTGGTCGGGCAGCTCGTCGTCGCTGAGGCGGAACCCGGCCGCGGCATAGGCCTGCTTCAGTGACAGCAGGGCCATGCCGCGCTTGCGGGTGTCACCGTGGGCGTAGTAGGTCAGGTACAGGCAGCACCGCCTGCGGTGGTCGAACGTGGCCACGTAGTCGGCGGCCAGATCGGACGGCGGAGTGGCCTCGATGTGCGCCAGGAAGCGGCGCAGCGGTGCCGCGACCGGCGCGTCGAGCGCACCGGTCACCCGGTGCAGCAGGTCCAGGTGTCCGGCCAGTCGGTCGTCGGGGTAGCCGAGCAGGAGCGACTGGGCCTGCCATGCGGCGGCGCGGTGCTGGTCGTCGTTCATGGCCTCGACTGGCTCCCATCGGACGGTTCCCCGGCGGAACCGCCGGGGCGGGCCGGAAAGAGCCCGTCGGGGCGTCCCTTGCCGTCCCAGTTGAGCAGATTGACGCGGCGGGCCTTGTCCGCGGGGTCGACGACGGTGTCGGTGGTCTGCCGCTCACGCAGCATGCGGAAGTTCTCCACGGCGACGGGTGTCGGGCCGCCTGAGGCCTCACCGAACGGTCCGGAACCACCCATGCCGGGGCCGCCCTCGTAGTCCAGGGAGCATCCGGTGGCCAGTTCCTCGAGGCTGTGGGCCTGCTCGGCGTGGGCGGTCGGGATGACGTACCGTTCGTCGTACTTCGCCAGGGCCAGCAGCCGGTACATCTCGTAGACCTGCTCGCCGGTCATGCCCACCGCGGCCGGGATCGACTCGTCGGCGTCGCGGCCCAGGTTCAGGTCGCGCATGTACGAGCGCATCGCGGCCAGCCTCCGCAGCACCGCGTCGACCGGAGCCGGGTCGCCGGCCGTGAACAACTGCGCGAGGTAGTCGACGGGGATGCGCAGCGCGTCGATCGCGGCGAACAGGTTGCCGCGGTCCTCGGCGTCGTAGCCGGTGTCCCGGACGACGTCGACGACGGGGGACAGCGGCGGGATGTACCAGACCATCGGCATGGTGCGGTACTCCGGGTGCAGCGGCAACGCCACCTGATACGTGTTGATCAGGGCATACACCGGTGAGCGCCGGGCGGCCTCGATCCAGTCATCGGGAATGCCGGCCCGCTGCGCCGCCCTGACGACGGCCGGGTCGTGCGGATCGAGGAACACGCGCCGCTGCGCCTCGTACAGACCGTGCTCGTCCGCGGTGGAGGCCGCGGCGAGCACGGCGTCGGCATCGTAGAGCATGAGGCCGATGTAACGCAGCCGGCCCACGCACGTCTCGGAGCACACGGTCGGGATGCCCACCTCGACCCGCGGGAAGCAGAACGTGCACTTCTCGGCCTTTCCCGTGCGGTGGTTGAAGTACACCTTCTTGTACGGGCAACCGGACACGCACATCCGCCAGCCCCGGCAGCGGTCCTGGTCGACCAGGACGATGCCGTCCTCCTCCCGCTTGTAGATCGCGCCGGACGGGCACGAGGCGGCGCACGACGGGTTGAGGCAGTGCTCGCAGATGCGCGGCAGGTAGAACATGAACGTCTGCTCGAACTCGAACCGGACCTTGTCGGCGATCGTCTTGAGCAGCACGTCCTTGTCGCCGTGATCGGGTGCGCCGCCGAGGTCGTCGTCCCAGTTCGCCGACCAGGAGATCTTCATGTCCTGGCCCGACAGCAGCGACTTCGGGCGGGCGACCGGGGTGTGCTCCTGCAGCGGCGCGTTGGTGAGCGTCTCGTAGTCGTAGGTCCAGGGCTCGTAGTAGTCCTGGATGGACGGCAACTTCGGGTTGGAGAAGATGGTCAGCAGCTTGCGCAGCCGGCCTCCGCCCTTGAGCGTGAGCCGGCCGCGCCGGTTCAGGGTCCAGCCGCCGCGCCAGGTCTCCTGGTCCTCGTACCGGCGCGGATAGCCCTGTCCGGGTCGTGTCTCGACGTTGTTGAACCAGACGTACTCGACCCCCGAGCGGTTGGTCCAGGCCTGCTTGCAGGTGACGGAACAGGTGTGGCACCCGATGCACTTGTCGAGATTCATCACCATCGCCATCTGGGCCATGACGCGCATCAGTAGGTCACCTCCTGGCCGCGGCGGCGGATCACCGTGACCTCATCGCGCTGGTTGCCCGTGGGGCCGAGGTAGTTGAACGCGAACGACAACTGGGCGTATCCGCCGATGAGGTGGCTGGGCTTGATCAGCAGCCGGGTCAGCGAGTTGTGGATGCCGCCGCGGCGCCCGGTGGTCTCGGTGCGGGGCACGTCGATCAGGCGGTCCTGGGCGTGGTGCATGTAGACGGTGCCTTCGGGCATGCGGTGCGACACGATCGCGCGGGCGACGACGACGCCGTTGCGGTTGACCGCCTCGATCCAGTCGTTGTCCGCCACGCCGATCTTCGCCGCGTCCTCTTTGGACATCCAGATGGTCTGCCCGCCGCGGGACAGCGACAGCATGAAGAGGTTGTCCTGGTACTCGGAGTGGATCGACCACTTGTTGTGCGGCGTCAGGTACCGCACCGTGATGCCGAGCTCGCCGCGTTCGCCGACGGTGGGCTCGCCGAACAGGGCGTGCATGTTCAGCGGCGGCCGGTACACCGGCAGCCATTCGCCGAGCTCGGCGATCCAGTCGTGGTCCAGGTAGAACGACTGCCGGCCGGTCAGCGTGTGCCACGGTTTGAGGCGCTCCACGTTGATGACGAACGGCGAGTACCGCCGGCCGCCCGCCTCGGACCCGGACCATTCCGGCGACGTGATGACCGGGGTCGGCCGGGACTGGGTGTCGGCGAAGGTGATCTGCTTGCCCTCGTGCTCGGCGGCGAGGTCGGCGAGCCGCACGCCGGTCTGCCGCTCGAGCGTGCGGAAGCCCTGGGTCGCCAGATGACCGTTGGTGGTGCCGGACAGCGCGAGGATCGCCTCGCACGCCTGCGTGTCCCGGGCGATGGCGGGGCGGCCGTCGGCGACCCCGCCGCGCACCACGCCGTTCTTGTGCCGCAGGTACTCGACCTCCCGCTCGACCTGGAACGTGACGCCCTTGGTGGTGGCGCCCAGCGTGTCCAGCAACGGGCCGAGGGCGGCCATCTTGTCGGCGATCACCGCGTAGTCGCGCTCGACGGCGACGAGCTTGGGCATGGTGCGGCCCGGTTCCGGCGCGCAGTCGCCGGCCTTCCAGTCGCGCACCACACCGCGCGGGCAGGCGAGCTCGTCGGGGGTGTCGTGCAGCAGCGGCGCGGCCACCACGTCGGTGCGCGTGCCCAGGTGCGTCGCCGCGAGCGCGCTGAACGCCTTGGCGATGGCCATGAACGCGTCCCAGTCGGTCCGCGTCTGCCACGGCGGGTTGATGGCGGGGTTGAACGAGTGCACGAACGGGTGCATGTCCGTGGTGTTGAGGTCGTGCTTCTCGTACCAGGTCGCCGCGGGCAGGACCACGTCGGAGTAGATCGTGGTCGACGTCATCCGGAAGTCGAGGCTGAGCAGCAGGTCGAGCTTGCCCGTCGGCGCCTCGTCGCGCCACACCACGTCGCGCGGGCGGGCCTCGGGCGGTGCCTCGGTGGCCCGTACCGCGTGGTCGGTCCCGAGCAGGTGGCGCAGGAAGTACTCGTTGCCCTTCGCCGACGAGCCGAGCAGGTTGGCCCGCCACACCGTCAGCACGCGGGGAAAGTTCTCCGGCGCGTCCGGGTCCTCGCAGGCGAAGCGCAGCGTGCCGGCCTTGAGCTGGTCGACGACGTGGTCGGCGACCAGCTTCTGTGCCGCGGCGGCCTCGTCCGCCAGGTCGAGCGGGTTGCGGTCGAACGTCGGGTAGGACGGCATCCAGCCCATCCGTGCCGACGCCGCGATCAGGTCGGCGGTGGCGCGGCCGGCGAACCGGCCGGCCGTCTGCCCGGTGGCGAGAGTGGCGGCGGAGAAGGGGTCGTACCGGTATTGATCGGTGTGCAGGTACCAGTACGCGGTCTGGATCATCTGCCGGCCGGGCCGCGACCAGTCGGCGGCGGTGCCGAGGACGGAGTAGCCGGTGATCGGGCGGACCTTCTCCTGGCCGACGTAGTGGGCCCAGCCGCCGCCGTTGACACCCTGGCAGCCGGTCAGCGTCGTCAGGGCGAGGAAGGAGCGGTAGATGGTGTCGGAGTGGAACCAGTGGTTGGTGCCGGCGCCCATGAGGATCATCGAGCGGCCCTTGGACTGCTCGGCGTTGGCCGCGAACTCGCGGGCGATGCGGGCCGCCGCCGGACCCGGCACGCCCGTGATCGCCGCCTGCCAGGCGGGCGTGTACGGCTGGGCCGGGTCGTCGTAGCCGGTCGGCCACCGGCCGGGAAGCCCGTCGCGGCGCACCCCGTACTGCGCCAGCATCAGGTCGTAGACGGTGGTGACGAGCCGGCCGGCGATCCGGCGCACCGGCACGCCGCGGCGCATGTCGTCGGCGGCGCCGGACGGGGTGTCGAAGCGCGGCAGCACCACCTCGACCGCGGGCTCGTCGCCGCCGGCGGCGGACAGCAGGGGCCGCACGTCGCCGAGGTCGAGGTTCCACCGCCCGGCACCGGCGGCGCCGTAGCGGAACCCCAGCGACCCGTTCGGCACGACCGGGATCCCGGCGGCGTCGAGCAGCACCGTCTTGAACTCGGCGTTCTCCACGGCGGAAGGTTCGCCGTCGAGGTCGGCGGCGGTGAGCATCTTGCCGGGCCGGTAGCTGCCGTCGCCGGCCTCGTCGAGCGTGACGAGGAACGGCAGGTCGGTGTAGCGGGTCACGTAGTCGGTGAAGTAGCCGACCTCGCGGTCGACGAAGAACTCCCGCAGGATCACGTGACCCATCGCCATCGCGAGTGCGCCGTCCGTGCCCGGCTGGGCCGGCAGCCACTCGTCGGCGAACTTGACGTTGTCGGCGTAGTCCGGTGCCACGGCGATGACCTTCTGGCCGCGGTAGCGGGCCTCGGCCATCCAGTGCGCGTCAGGGGTCCGGGTGACCGGCACGTTGGAACCCCACATGATGAGGTAACCGGCGTCCCACCAGTCGCCCGACTCCGGCACGTCGGTCTGGTCGCCGAACACCTGCGGCGAGGCGACCGGCAGGTCCGCGTACCAGTCGTAGAACGACAGCATCGCCCCGCCGACGAGGTTGTAGAAGCGTGCGCCGGCCGCGTGCGACACCATCGACATCGCCGGGATCGGCGAGAAACCGGCCAGGCGATCCGGCCCCCAGGTCTTGATGGTGTGCACGTGCGCGGCGGCGATGAGCTCGGTCACCTCGTCCCAGCCGGCGCGCACGAGGCCGCCCTTGCCGCGTGCCGCCTTGTACCGGCGGCTCTTCGCGGGGTCGCCGACGACGTCGGCCCACGCCGCGACCGGATCGCCCAGCCGGGCCTTCGCCTCCCGGTACATGTCCAGCAGCACCCCGCGCACGTACGGGTAGCGGACCCGGGTCGGTGAGTACGTGTACCAGGAGAACGCCGCACCGCGGGGACAGCCGCGCGGCTCGTACTCCGGCCGGTCCGGTCCCACGCTGGGATAGTCGGTCTGCTGGGCCTCCCAGGTGATGATGCCGTCCTTGACGTACACCTTCCACGAGCACGAGCCGGTGCAGTTGACGCCGTGGGTGGACCGCACGACCTTGTCGTGCGACCAGCGGTCCCGGTAGAAGGCGTCCGCCTGCCTGCCCCCCACCTTGTGCAGGGTGCGCAGGTCCGGGGACACCTCGGCGCGGGAGAAGAACCGCCTGGTCCGCACCAGCGCGTCCGCCAGGGCGTCGTCCAGCCCGGCCTGCGCCGGCGGTGCGCTGAGGTGCCGCTCTTGTCGGCTGGCCACGATCGGCTCTCCCCTCCGGGCCGGGCCCTCGTCCCTGTTCCCTGAAAGATTCACATTAAGCGTGGAACGGTACGGATACAGCACAAGTTCGCAAAACGTTAGGTTCGGGCGCGCCTGCCGGCCACCGAATCAGGCACCGGGAACGGGCAGCAGCGTACCCACCCGGGCGCGCACCGCGTCGACGGCGTCCCAGTCGTCGGGCCGCAGCGTGGCCAGGGCCGCGGGGAACACGCCGTCCTGTTCCTTCAGGATGTGCTCGCGCAGCACTTCCAGCGCGTCCAGCAGGCGGCCGGGCCAGTCCCGGTCCGGCGGCGTGCCGCCGGACGCCTCGCCGAGCACCGCCTCGACGACGCGGTGCTCCGCCGCCAGTGCGGTCACGTGGTCGGGGAAGTCGCCGGCGAGGGCGGGAAACAGTCCGTGCTCCTCGACCTGGGTGTGCGGCCCGAGGATCGCGGCGATCCGCCGGGCTAGCTCGGACATCCGCGCCACGTCGCCGGCCGCGTGCGCCGCGCGCACGTCGCCGGTCAGGTTGACCACCAGGTCGTGCTCACGGGTCAGGTCGGCGATCGCGTCGAGGGCGTTGCAGCCACAGTACTCACACATGTGCGGTTGTCCCCTTACGGACGTTGCGGGCGGCGCCCCGGGTCTTCGCGGCGGCCGGCGGGGTCGAGTTGCGGGCTACCACGGTGACGGTGAGCAGCAGCGTGCCGAGAGCGACCGCGGCCAGGGCCGTCAGGCCGATGGCGTACGAGCCGTACTGGCCGTAGACGGCGCCCATGACCAGCGGTGGCACGAACCCGCCGAGACCGCCCGCGGCGCCGACGACGCCGGTCACGGAACCCACCTTGTTCGCCGGGGCGTGCTGCGCCACCAGGGCGAACGTGGCACCGCTGCCGGCGCCCAGCGCGGCGGCCATGGACAGGAACGCGATCGTCCCCAGCGGGGCCAGGCCGGGCGTGAACGCCTGCACGGTCGCGCCCACCGCGACGACCAGCAGCGACACCGCGAGCACCCGCACGGGTCCGAGGCGGTCCGACAGCCAACCGCCGATCGGGCGCATCAGCACCGCGAGCAGGACGAAGCCGGCCATCCGGTTCGCCGCGTCGGCCTGGGCCAGCCCGTAGGACGTCTTCAGGTACGCGGGCAGGTACACGGAGAACGCGACGTACCCGCCGAACACGACGGCGTACAGGACGGACGCCTGCCAGGTGATCCGCAGCCGCGCCGTGGCGGCGAGCCGCCGGGACAGCGGCTCGGCCGGGATCGCCCGGCCCGGGGCGTCCCGCAGCAGCAGCCACGCCAGCCCGGCGTAGAGCGCGAGGACGATCGCGGTGACCACGAACGGGGTGGGGGTGCCGCTCGCGGTGACGAGCTTGACGGTGGTCAGCGCGCTGACGGCGGTGCCGCCCATGCCCGCACCGAACACGCCCACGGCCAGGCCGCGCCGCTCGGGCGGGAACCAGGCGTTGACGAACGGCACGCCCACGGCGAAGGCGGTGCCGCCGACGCCGAGGAAGAACCCGCCGACCAGGAGCCCGGCCAGCGACGTGTGACCGGCGAAACCGAGGTACAGCACCGGGACGATCGTGGTCAGCGAGACCAGCGGGAACATCACCCGTCCGCCGAACCGGTCGGTCAACGCGCCCACCGGGATGCGACCCAGCGACCCGACCAGCACGGGCACCGCGACCAGCAGCGCCTGCTGAAACGAGCTGAGGTCCAGCGCGTCGCGCAACCGCGGGGCGAGCGGGCTGAGCAGGGCCCAGGCCCAGAAGTTCACGGCGAAGCCGAGGGTCGCCACGGCGAGCATCAACCATGGTCGTCCGCCGGTCGCCGCTGGTTCGCTCGCCTCGGTCTGTCGTGGCCCGGCTGCGGCGGATCCCCTGCGCGGTGTGCTCATCGTCGCCTCCATGTCGTTCATCGGACGCCGGCCGTCAGGCCGGCGCACTGGCACCGGCAACCGGGGGCGACGGCCCTCAACTCGACAATCCCCATTGTCGGGCACCTTGAACAGAGACGTTGGTCCCTTCCGGAACGGGACCCGGCGGACCTTGACAAGCACGGTGTCGCCGGCCGGTCCGTCGCCGGGCCGGCCGGCGCCTGTTCACCGGGTGTCCGAACCCGCCGACGTGACCGCCGCGCGGCCGGCCTCCAGGCGTGCGATCGGCACCCGGAACGGCGAGCAGGACACGTAGTCGAGGCCCACCTCGTGGAAGAAGTGCACCGACTCGGGGTCGCCGCCGTGCTCGCCGCAGACGCCGATGTGCAGGTCCGGCCGGGCGGCGCGGCCCTCCTCGACGGCGATGCGGACCAGCCGGCCGACCCCGTCGCGGTCGATCGACTCGAACGGTGAGACGCCGAAGATGCCCAGTTCGAGGTACCGTGTGAAGAACGCTCCCTCGACGTCGTCCCGCGAGAACCCCCAGCCCATCTGCGTGAGGTCGTTGGTGCCGAAGGAGAAGAAGTCGGCGGCGCCGGCGATCTCGCCCGCGGTCAGCGCGGCTCGCGGCACCTCGATCATCGTGCCGACGCGGGCGTCGACGCCGAGTTCGCGCAGCAGCCCCAGCGCCTCCCCGCGCACGGCCTCCAGTTCCTGCACGGCGCCGACGAGCGGCACCATGATCTCCGGACGCGCGTCCGGCACCTGCGCCGCCGCCTCGGCGATCGCCCGCACCTGCATGGCGAACAGGCCCGGGATCACCAGGCCGAGGCGCACGCCGCGCAGGCCCAGCATCGGGTTCTCCTCGTGCATGCGGCGCACCGCGTCGAGCAGGTCCTTGTCGTGACCCGGGTCCTGACCGCGCTCCTCGGCGACGGCGACCTTCACCGCGAGGTCCTCCAGCGGCGGCAGGAACTCGTGCAGGGGCGGATCGATGAGTCGTACGGTCACCGGCAGCCCCGCCATCGCGCGGAACAACTCGACGAAGTCCGACCGTTGCAGCGGCAGCAGCTCGTCGAGCGCCGCGTCCCGCTCGGCGGCGGTGCGGGCCAGGATGAGCCGCTCCACGAGGGCACGACGCTCACCGAGGAACATGTGCTCGGTCCGGCACAGGCCGATGCCCTGCGCACCGAACCGGCGAGCCCGGGCCGCGTCCTCGCCGGTGTCGGCGTTGGCCCGCACCGCGAGCCGGCGCTGTTTGTCGGCGTGGGTGAGCAGCCGGTCGACGGCGCGCACGAGCGGGTCGGCGCCGGGGGAGAGCGCACCCTCGAAGTACCGCACCACCGGGGACGGCTGGACCGGGACCGCGCCCGCGTAGACGCGTCCGGTCGTACCGTCGAGGGAGATGACGTCGCCCTCGCGGACCACGCGACCGTCGACGGTGAACTGCCGGGCGTCGAGGTCGACGTCGAGACTGTCGGCGCCGCACACGCAGGTCTTGCCCATGCCGCGGGCGACCACGGCGGCGTGTGAGGTCTTGCCGCCCCGGCTGGTGAGGATGCCCTGCGCGGCGATCATCCCCGGCAGGTCGTCCGGGTTGGTCTCCCGGCGCACCAGGATGACGGCCGTGCCGCTCTTCGCCGTCGCCGCCGCCCGACGGGCGTCGAACACGGCCACGCCGACCGCCGCGCCCGGGGCGGCGGCCACGCCGGAGGCGACCCGCTCGGGCCGGCCGGACAGGTCGAAGGCGGGAAACATGAGCTGGGCGAGCTGTGCGCCGGTCACCCGGGTCAGCGCCTCGTCGAGGTCGATGACGCCCTCGTCGACCAGTTGCGCGGCGATGACGAACGCGGCCGCGGCGGTGCGCTTGCCGACACGGGTCTGCAACATCCACAGCTTGCCGCGCTCGATGGTGAACTCGATGTCGCACAGGTCGCGGTAGTGCGCCTCCAGCTTCGCCATGATCGTCAGCAGCTCGTCGTAGCTGCGTCGGTCGAGACGTTCGAGCTCCTGCAACGGCACCGTGTTGCGGATGCCGGCGACGACGTCCTCACCCTGGGCGTCGGCGAGGTAGTCGCCGTAGACGCCGGGTGCGCCCGTGGCGGGGTCGCGGGTGAACGCGACGCCGGTGCCGGAGTCGGCACCCAGGTTGCCGAAGACCATCGCCACGACGTTGACGGCGGTGCCGAGGTCGGCGGGGATGTGTTCCTGCCGGCGGTACAGCACGGCGCGCTCGGCGTTCCACGAGCTGAACACGGCCCGGATCGCGAGGCCGAGCTGCTCGCGCGGGTCCTGCGGGAAGTCGTGGCCGGTGTGCTCGGCGAAGACGGTCCGGTACCGCGCGACGATGGCCTTGAGCGCGCCGGCGTCCAGTCCCAGGTCGTCGGATGTGCCCGCGCGTGCCTTCGCCTCGTCGAGGACTCGTTCGAAGGCCTCGCCGGGCACGCCGCAGACCGTCTTGCCGAACATCTGGATGAGCCGCCGGTAGGAGTCCCAGGCGAACCGCTCGTTGCCGCCGGTCTGCGCGGCCAGCCCGGCCACGGTGTCGTCGGTGAGGCCGATGTCGAGGATCGTCTCCATCATGCCCGGCATGGAGTACTTCGCGCCGGACCGCACGGACACCAGCAGCGGGTCGGCGCTGTCGCCGAGGCGGCGGCCGACCTGACGTTCGAGCCGCTCCAGGTGCAGGCCGACCTCGTCGGCGAGACCGTAGGGCTCGGCGCCGGTACGCAGGTAGGCGCGGCAGGCGTCGGTGGTGATCGTGAACCCGGGCGGCACCGGCAGGCCGAGGCGGACCATCTCGGCCAGGTTCCCGCCCTTGCCGCCGAGCAGGTCGCTGAGCTCCTTGCTGCCCTCGGCGAAGTCATACACGTACTTGGCCATGGCCGGCCTCCTCCGACACGATGCGGACCGCCGGGGCCGACCGGCACTGGCGGGTGGAAACGGTGCCGCGCACTACTCCGCGGTCGTCGACGACGAACGCCAGCTCCGTCCCGGACGTTGCGAGGACGCGCAGTGCCTCGGCCACCGGACTGGTGCCGGGGACGGCTACCGCGTCCCGCATGAGCTCGCGCACCGGTGCGTGCGTCCGCCGCTCGCGCCGGCGCCGCTGCCGCGGGGTGCCCGCGACGCGTGGACCGCGGTGCGCCGCCGAGCCGTCGAACAGGTCCGGGTGGTCGTCGCGGTCGACGGCGCCGAGGAGCCGCCCGGACTCGTCCACCACGGCCACCGTGCGCACGCGGTGCCGTTCGACGGCGTCCACGAACTCCTGCAGGTCTGCCTGCTCGTCGACGGTGACCGCACCGGCGGTCATCCGGCTCGCCACGGTCACTGCCACGGGTACCTCCGGAAACGCTCGGTCCGACGGTAGGCAGGCGTGGTCCGCGGCGGGCAGGGCCGTTGGACCCGCCTTCGCGGGCCTGCCGGACCAGTCCTGTCCAACGGCACCCCGCAGACGTGCCGTTGGACCCTGCTGGGCCGTCGCGGGCCGCCATAGCGTCGGTTCGAGACGACAAGGAGGCACGCAGATGAGCCGCTGGAACGTTGCCGACGTGATGACGATCGGCGCGGTGTCGGTGCAGGAGGACACGCCCTTCAAGGAGATCGTCGACCTGCTGGAGGCGCATGGGATCAACGCCGTGCCGGTGGTCGACAAGTTCGACCGTGTCGTCGGCGTGGTGTCCTCCGCCGACCTGGTCCCCAAGATCGAGTTCGCGGGTGACGACGATCACCTGCGGCTGTTCGAGAACAAACACACCCGCCAGGCTCGCGACAAGGCGCACGCCACGGCCGCCGGTGAGCTGATGACGACGCCGGCCGTCACCGTCATGGGCATCACGTCCCTGGTCGCCGCCGCCCGGATCATGGAGAACGGTGAGCTCAAGCGCCTCCCGGTGGTCGACGACCTCGGCCGCCTGGTGGGCATGGTCACCCGCCGCGACCTGCTCAAGGTGTTCCTGCGCACGGACGCCGACATCCGCCGGGAGATCCTCGCCGAGGCGGTCAACGGGCTGGTCGGCGTCGAGGCGGCCCAGATCCGGGTCGAGGTCGACGACGGTGTCGTGACGCTGCTCGGCGAGGTCGAGCGCGGCTCCCTGATCCCGTCGGTGGTGCGCCAGGTCGAACGGGTCGACGGGGTCGTGGACGTGGTCAGCCATCTCTCCGCCCGGTCCGACGACGTCCAGGACCGTCAACAGGGCTACCGGGCGCCGGTGATGTTCTGAAGACTGTGCGTCACCATCCCGATAGCGATTCTGCCGAGGAGTCGGGCACCTGCCGGCCGTCGTCCCCCGGGGAGCTGTCATGACGACGACGTCATCCACCACGTGGGCACCGGAGACGTTCCTCACCGCCGTAGGACACGCGGTGTGGGCACCGTCGATCCACAACAGCCAACCGTGGCGGTTCCGCCGTACCGCGCACGGCATCGACGTGCTCGTCGATCGTGACCGCGTGCTGCCGGTCGGCGATCCGGACGGCCGGGCCGCTCGGCTGTCGTGCGGGGCCGCCGCCGGCAACCTGCTGCTGGCACTCGCCGTGGCGGGCGCTCCCGGCACGTACGTCCTCGGGCGGGACGACGCCCTGGTGCGCCTGACGCCGGCCGCGCACCGGCCGGCCACGCCGCAGGAACAGCGGTTGTTCCGGGCGATCCGGCGCCGTCACACCAACCGGCACCCGTTCGCCGACCAGCCGGTCGAGCCCGGTGTCACGGCGCGGCTGACCGAGGCGGCGCGGCTGGAGAACGGCTGGCTGGACTTCGTCGTCGGCGATCAGGCGATCGACGCGCTCGCGGCGCTGATCCGCGAGGCGGACAACCGTCTCAACGCCGACCCCCGCTACGTCGCCGAGCTGCGAGCCTGGACCCGGGTCGCCGACGGCGCGGTCGAGGGCGTCGGCCGGCAGGCGGGTGGGCCGGCGCCCCATCCGGCCGAGCTGATGGCCCGCCGGGACTACGGTGGAGCGGGGCAGCGGGAGAGCCGGGATCCGGCCCGTGAACCGGTGCTCGCGGTCCTCGGCGCGCACGGCAGCCTGCACACCGACGACGTCCGGGCCGGGATGGCCCTGCAACGGGTGCTGCTCACCGCCACCGACCTGGGGCTCGCGGCAGCCATGTTCTCCCAGCCCGTCGAGGTGCCGGAGACCCGGCGGCGGCTGCGGCTCGCCCTGGGCCGCCCCGACGACCCGCACCTGGTGCTGCGGTTCGGGTACGCGCCGACGCTCGGCTACACCAACCGGCGATCGGTGGCCGACGTCGTCGAGTCGTGAGGCCGCACGACGGGTCGGTGACGGCACGCCGAACCTGACGCCGACCGCGGTACGTGGCACCGGCGCACATCGACCACGACGCGGCCTCGCCGAGTTGCCGGCCGGCGCCGGCAACTCGGCGCCGTCGACGGTGCGCGCGGGGCGGCGAGCGCCGCGCGGGGAATGGTCGCACGCGACGGCGGCCCGATGCGGTGCGTCCGGTGGATGCCATGCCGGCCCCTCGACCGCGGATCAGGATCCGCGGCGGAACCGTGTGGTGACGAAGGTGACCAGTCCGGGCACGGCGGCGACGGCCAGGCAGCCGGCGAGCTGCGGCAGGGTCAGCGGCTCGGTGCCGAGCAGATCCCGCAACGGAGGGAGCCAGAGGGCGCCGAGCTGCAGCGCCAGCGACAGCGCGACCGCGAGGTCCAGACCCCAGTTGCGGTGCCCGCCGCCGCGTGCGCGCAGGGCGAGCGCCACGCCGAGCTGCGCGAGCCCGAGCACCGCGAACAGCACGCTCTGCCACGGGCCGCCGCGCTCATGGGTCCACAACGCGGCGCCGAGCGCCATGACGGTGATGAGCGTGCTGGTCAGCGCGATGCGTCCGATGAGGCCGCCGAGGATCGCCTCGTCGGGGCGGCGCGGCGGGCGGCGCATCAGGCCGGGGGTGGCCGGTTCGCCGCCGAGCGCGACCCCGGGCAGCCCGTGCGTGATCATGTTGATCCAGAGGATCTGGGCGGGCAGCAGCGGCACCGCCAGGCCCAGCCATGGACCGGCGAGCATGATGAGCACCTCGGCGGCACCGCCCGACAGCCCGTAGACCAGGAAGCGGCGGATGTTCGCGTAGATGCGCCGGCCTTCGCGCACGGCCCGGCCGACGGTGGCGAGGTTGTCGTCGGCGAGGACAAGGTCCGCGGCCTGGCGGGCGGCCTCGGTACCGCCGCGGCCCATCGCGACACCGATGTCGGCGCGGCGCAGCGCCGGGGCGTCGTTGACGCCGTCGCCGGTCATCGCGACCACGGCGCCGTCGTGCTGCAGGCGGCGGATGATGGTGAGCTTCTGCTCCGGGCTGGTCCTGGCGTAGACGACGGTGTGGCGGTCCGCCGTCGCGGCCTCGTCGCCGGTGGCGACGCGGAGCCGTCCGTCGGCGAGTCCGACCCGCTCGGCGATCGCCGCGGCCGTCGCCGGGTGGTCGCCGGTGATGAGGACCAGCTCGATTCCGGCGTCGTGGAACGCCGTGACGGCGGCCGCCGCCTCCTGCCGCACGGGATCGGCGAGCACCGCCAGCCCGAGCAGGTCCAGATCGTGCTCGGCGTCCGCGGCGGTGGGCCGCTCGGCACTGCGGCGCCCCGCCACGGCGAGGAGCCGGTGTCCGGCGGCGGACAGCTCGGCCGCCACGGCGACCGCCCACTGCCGGTCCGCCTCGCCGACGCGCAGCGGCCCGTCCGCGGCCAGCAGCACGTCGGGAGCACCCTTGCACACGATGAGGTAGTCGCCGCCGGGGTGGCGGTGGACGGTGGTCATCCGCCGCCGGTCGGCGTCGAACGGCACCTCGTCGACACGGGGCAACGACCCTCGCAGGTCGAGCCCGACGCCGCAGCGCCCGGCCGCGGCGAGCAGCGCGGCCTCCATCGGGTCGCCGACCGGGTACCAGGCGGGGTGGTCGCCGTCGGGTGGCGCGAGACCGGCGTCGGTGCACAGCACGAGCGCCTCGGCGAGCCGCCGTGCGTCCGGGCCGGGTGCCGGTTCGGCGGTACCGTCCGGGTCGTATCCCCGCCCGGTGAGGGTGACGGCGGTACGGTCGGGCAGCAGCAGCCGGTCGACGCTCATGACGCCCTCGGTCAGCGTGCCGGTCTTGTCGGTCGCCAGGACGGTGACCGAGCCGAGGGTCTCCACCGCCGGAAGGCGGCGCACGATCGCTGCCTGGCGGGCCATCCGGTGCGCGCCGAGCGCCAGCGCGAGCGTCACGACGGCCGGCAGCGACTCCGGCACCGCGGCAACGGTGAGGCTGACCGCGGCCAGCAGCATCTCGCCGAACGGTTCGCCGCGCGTCACCCCCACGACGAGGACCACGCCCGACAGCGCGACCGCCACGGCGGCCAGGACCTTGCCCAGCCCGGCCAGGCGGTGCTGCAGGGGGGTCGCCCGCCTGGGCTGGCCGGACACCAGGGCGGCGATGCGGCCGAGGGCGCTGTCGGCGCCGATGCGGCTCACGACCCCGACGGCCCGGCCGGTGGCGGTGACGGTGCCCGCCGACAGGTCGTCGCCGGCGGCCCTGGTCACCGGCATCGACTCGCCGGTGAGCGCGGCCTCGTCGACGGCGAGCCGGACCGCTTCGACGACGTGCAGGTCCGCCGGGACGATGTCGCCGGCCTCGATGCGCACCACGTCGCCGGGGACGAGGTCGGCGGCCGGAATCGTGGTCTCGGCGCCGTCGCGGCGGACCCGGGCGAACGGCGCGGCCATGCGCCGCAGCGCCGCCACGGCGCGGTCGGCGCGGACCTCCTGGACGACACCGACGGTGGTGTTGAGGACGACGACGAGCATGATGACGACGAGGTCGCTGACGTCACGCAGCACCGCGGTCACGGCCATGGCCGCGAGCAGGACGACGATGAGCGGATCACGCAGTTGCGCGGCGACGCGGGTCGCCACGGACGGCGGCCTGACGGCGGGCAGCTCGTTGCGGCCGTGCCGCTGCCGCAGGGCGGCGACTTCGGCCGCGTCCAGCCCGGCTGGGACGGTCGTCGTGGTGGTCGTCATGATTCCACGGTCTCCGAGGTCGGTCGACGCGGCGAGGGCCGAAGGTCATGCGGGCGCCGGGATTTCCGGGTCCGCCCCGGCAGCGGAGGAGGCACGTGCGGGAGTGCACGTGCCTCCTCCGCCGTCGTGACGCTCAGGCGCGCTTCGGCTGGTGCGCGATCAGGACCGGGCACTCGGCGTGGTGCATGAGCTGCTGGCCGACCGAGCCGAGCAGCAGGCCGGTGAATCCGCCGTGGCCGCGGCTGCCGACGACGACGAGCTGCGCGGTGTGCGACACCCCGATCAGCACCTGCGCCGGGCGGCCGACCGCCAGCAGCGCCTCGACCTTGACGCCCGGGTACTTCTCGCGCCATCCGGCCAGCGACGCGTCGAGCGCCTCGCGCTCGTACGCCTCGGCCGCGCCCGGCGGCACGGCCACGGGGCTGGGCGGTGTGTACGCGCGGATCGCGATGACCTCGGTGCCCCGCGCCACGGCCGCCTCGAAGGCGAGCGTGAGCGCGGCCTCGGTCGAGGCGGAGCCGTCGACGCCGACCACCACCGGACCTTCGGCGGCCTTCGACCGGCCGCGCACGACCGCGACCGGCACCCGGGCGTGGGTCGCGACCTGCTGGCTCACCGAGCCCAGCAGCAGGTTGGCCATGCCGCCGGCACCGCGGTTGCCGACGACGAGCAGCCTGGCGTGCTCCGCCAGGTCGAGCAGGGCGAACGCGGGCGCCGCGTGGATCGCCGCGCCCGTGACGTCGGCGGCGGGGTACTGCTCGTGGACGTGCTCGACGATCTCGGCGATGGTGCGCTCGGCGTGTTCCTCGGCCTCGGCGACGATCGCCTCCGTCTCGCCCGCGTAGTACGCGGCGGGCCACGCGAACTGGTACGCGTTGACGATCCGCAACGGTGTGGCGGTACGCGCCGCTTCGGCGGCGGCCCAGTCGACGGCGTCGCGCGCCTCGAGCGACCCGTCGTATCCGACGACGATCCTCTGTTCGTTCATCTCGTCCTCCTCCAGGTGTCCCGAGTCCAGCGTCGAACGAGTGGCGTCGATGAGATAGGGGCGTTGGATCGCAACCGTCAGGACTTTCGTCCCTGCCTCACGGGGTGCCCGCCGTCTGTCGCAGCAGGTGCCGCAGGTACGGGTCGGGCTCGCTGCCGACCGGGGCCAGGCGCAGTTTCACGTCGACCGCGGCGCAGCCGTCCGGGCCGGCGAGGACCGGGTTCAGGTCGAGCTCCGCGACCTCGGGAAAGTCCTCCGCGAGACGACCGAGCCGCAGCAACAGGTCCTCCAGCGCGGCCGTGTCCGCGGGTGGTGCGCCGCGGTAGCCGGTCAGCAGCGGCGCACCGCGCAGCCCGCGCCACATCGCCGAGGCGTCGTGGTCGGTCAGCGGCAGCAGCCGGAGCGTCCGGTCGCCGAGCAGGTCCGTGTGCACGCCGCCCAGGCCGACCATGACCAGGGAGCCGAACAGCGGATCGTGGGCCACGCCGGCCACCAGCTCGACACCCGGATCGGCCATCGGCTGCACGGTGACGGCGGGCCGTGCGGCGCCGACCGCCATGCCGATCGCACGGTACGCCCGGCGCACCGCCGCCCCGTCGGCGAGCCCGAGCCAGACGGCCCCGATGTCGCTCTTGTGTACGACCTCCGGCGCCGCGGCCTTCACCGCGACCGGATAGGAGATCGCGTCGGCGAGCCGGACCGCCTCGTCGGCGTCCGCGGCGGTCCGGGTGTCCACGACCGGCACGCCGTAACAGGCCAGCAGGGACCTGGCCACGTCGGCGGGCTGCCAGCCGCCGCCGGCCGCGAGCGCCCGCTGCACGATGCCGCGGGCGGTGCCATGGTCCACGTCGCGCAGTGCGGGACGGTCCCCGACCGGTTCCCGCCGCCAGGCCGCGTACCGCGCGGCCCGGCCCATGGCGAGCACGGCCGGTTCCGGCAGGTCGAAGACCGGCACGCGCCGGGCGCCGAGGCTGCCCGGCGCGTCCGCCGCGCCGACCACGACGACGGCGACCGGCAGTTGCGGGCAGTCGTCGACGGCCGCCCCGACGGCCGCCAGCGTCGCACCGCAGTCGTTGGTCCTGGTCGAGACGAACGTGACGAGCAGCAGGTCCGCCTCGCCGGACCGGGCGACGGCCCGGATGGCGCCGGCCAGCGCCTCGGGCGTGGCCTCGGCGCCGAGGTCGACCGGATTCGCGGCGGCCGTCCCGCTCACGCCCAGCCGCTCGACGCAGGCGGGCGAGAGCGCGGGGACGGTGAGTGCCGCGGTCTCGGCGGCGTCGGCCGCCAGCGCGTTGAGCCCGCCGGCGTTGCCCACGACGGCCAGCCGGTGACCGGCGGCGAGCGGCTGGTCGACCAGGACGCGGACGGTGTCCAGCAGTTCGCCGAGCGTGTCGGTGCGGATCACGCCGGCCTGCTCGAACAGTGCCGCCACGGTGCTGTCCGTGGCCGCCGCGGCCGCGGTGTGCGACGCGCCCGCCCGCTGCCCGCCCTCGGAACGGCCGCTCTTGACGGCCAGCACCGGCTTGCGTCTGGCGATGGCCCGGGCCACCCAGGCGAACCGGCGCGGGTTGCCGAACGATTCCAGGTACAGGGCGACGGCGCGGGTCGCCGGGTCGTCGTACCAGTAGGCGAGCAGGTCGTTGCCGCTGACATCCGCCTTGTTGCCCAGCGACACGAAGCCGGAGATCCCGATGCCGCAGCGCGCCGCCGCGTCCAGGATCGCCACGCCCACCGCACCGGACTGCGACGCCACGGCCAGACCGCCCGCGACGGGCGGTGCCGCCGCGAAGGTGGCGGTCAGCCGCACGGCGGGGTCGGTGTTGACCACGCCCAGGCAGTTCGGGCCGACGATCCGCATGCCGTGCCGGCGCGCATGGCGCACGATCTCCGACTGGGTCAGCGGATCGACACCGGCGCTGAGGATCACCGCCGCGCGCACGCCCGCCGCGCAGCACTGCCGCACCACGTCGGGGACCGCCGCGGCCGGAACCGCGACGACGGCGAGATCCACGGCGGCGCCGGTCGCGGCCACGGTCGGGTGGGCGACGAGCCCGCACACCTCCTGGGCGTGCGGGTTCACCGCGTAGAGCGCACCGGTGTACCCACCGGCGCGCAACGCCGCCAGTACCTCGTGGCCGATCCCGCCGGGACGCCGCCCCGCACCGATGACCGCCACCGAGGCGGGTGTCAGCAGGGGCCGCAACGAGTGGTGCGCCGCGGTGCGGTCCCGGACGCCGACCGCGGCCAGGGCGGCCTCGTCCGGCAGCGTCGGCACCCGCACCTGGACCGTCCCGGAGTCGCTGCCGAGCCGGCGGGCGACGCCCGGGGCGAGGTCTCCGCTCACCCGCAGCATGGCGGCGTTGTTCGCCAGCACGTCGCCGATCAGTTCGGTGATGCCCGCCCGCCGGGCCGCGGCCGCGAGGTGCTCGAGCAGCAGCGTGCCCAGGCCCTCGCCGTGGTGGTCGTCGTCGACCACGAGCGCGAAGTCGGCGTGCGTCGCGTCGACCCGCTCGTACGAGCCGGCGGCGAGGACGTCGTCGCCCTCCTCGACGAGGAGGCTGACGTGGTCCGGCCCGGACGGCCGGGCGAGGCGGCGGACCTCCGCCTCCAGCGCCGCGCCGGCACTGAAGAACCGCAGGTACCGGCTGTCCGGGGAGAGCCGCCGGTGCAGGGCGAGCAGCGCCGGCGCGTCCTCGAGCAGGATCGTCCGGACCCGAACGACCCGGCCGTCCATCGTCAGACAGTCCACGCCGTTCACCGTGACCCCGCCCCGGTCACGTAGTGCTGCACGAGCACGTCGTCGGGCATGTCACACCGGGGCGCCTCGCCGCGCACGGTATGGCGCAGGATGTCCCGGCGGGTGACGATGCCGACGAGCCGGCCGTCCGGCCCGTCGGTCACCGCCAGTCGCTTGAGGTGGTGGCGTTCCATGAGGTCGACGGCATCGCCGACCGGAGCGCCGGCGTCCACGGTCACCGCCGGGCCGGTCATCAGCTCACGGGCGGTGGCGTGGCCGTTCGGCCGCAGGACGTCCGCCTCGGACACCATGCCGATCACGTGGTCGTCGTCGTCGACCACCGGCAGCCCGCTCACGTCGTACCCCGTGAGGACGTCGACGATCTGCTGGTACCGGCATTCCGGTGTCGCCACGAGAACCGCCGCGGTCATGACGTCACGGACGAACAGGTCGCTCATCGGACCCACCTCCTTCACGTCAACCCTCGGCCGCGGCGGCGCCCGGCGCACGGGCCGAAGGTCACCCGCCCTGAGGTCCCAGGTCATCAGCACCGCCCGCGATCACCGTGGTGGCCAGGTCGACCAGCCGGTTCGTGTACCCCCACTCGTTGTCGTACCAGCCGAACACCTTGACGAGGTGCCCGTCGGCCTGGGTCAGCGGGGCGTCGAACACGCACGAGGACGGGTCGCCGACGATGTCGCGCGAGACGAGTGGCAGCTCGCTGTACCGCAGGATGCCCTTGAGGTGGCCCTCCGCCGCGGCGGCGAACGCGGCGTTGACCTGGTCCGCCGTGACCGGCTGCGCGAGCCGGCAGGTGAGGTCCGTCAACGAGCCGTCCTCGACGGGCACCCGCAGCGCGACGCCGTCGAGCCGGCCGGCCAGCTCGGGCAGTACCAGCCCGATCGCCTTGGCGGCTCCGGTACTGGTCGGGATGATGTTGGTGGCGGCGGTGCGGGCCCGGCGCAGGTCCTTGTGCGGGCCGTCGAGCACGTTCTGGTCGTTGGTGTACGCGTGCACCGTGGTCAGGAAGCCCTGCTCCAGGCCGAACGCCTGGTGCAGCACCTGGACCATCGGCGCGGCGCAGTTGGTGGTGCAGGACGCGGCGGACACCACGTCGTGCCGGACGGCGTCGTAGGCGGCGGTGTTCACGCCCAGGACGATCGTGGCGTCCACCTCCTTGCCGGGCGCGGAGACGAGCACCTTCTTCGCGCCGGCCTTGAGGTGCTGGGCCGCGTCCTCGCGGGTGCGGAACCGGCCGGTCGACTCGACGACGAGGTCGACGCCCAGGTCCGCCCACGGCAGGAACGCCGGGTCGCGCTGGCGGAGCACCTCGATGTACTGCCCGCCCACCGTCATGCCGCCGCCGGACGGGTCGAGCTCGACCGTGGCGCGCAGGCGGCCGAACGTGGAGTCGTACTCCAGCAGATGGGCCAGCGCCGCGGTGTCGAACAGGTCGTTGACGGCGACGACGCTGAACGCCCCGCCGAGCAGGCCACGCTCGACGAGGCAGCGGACGAAGTCCCGGCCGATCCGGCCGAACCCGTTGATGGCGACCCGGTAGGTCATGGTGGCCTCCAATGCCTGATGCCGTTGCCCCCAGCGTTGCCAGGCGCCATCGGTCGCGCGAGAGGCGAAGGTCCCGGTCGTGCCGGGACGACCGGCGAGCGCGGTCAGCGCGGCGGCGCTCCGCGGAGCACGAGGACCGGGCAGCCGGCGTGGTGCAGCAGCGCTTGGCCGACCGAACCGAGCAGCAGTCCCGCGAAGCCGCCGTGACCGCGGTGACCCACCACGACCAGTCGCGCGTCCCGCGACGCCTCCACCAGGACCTGCGCGGGGTGGCCGTCGACGAGCCGGGACTGCGCCCGGACCGCCGGATGTCGCGCGCGCCACGGCGCCAGGCTCGCGGCGAGCTCGGCGGCCACCGGTGCCTCCGGCGGGTGGACGCGCAGGGCGAGCAGGTCGCATCCGCGCCGGGCGGCCTGCTCGAAGCCTGTCGCGAGCACCCCTTCGGCGGCCGCCGAACCGTCGACGGCGGCGATCACCGGGCCGGTCGCGCCGTCTGCGCGACCGCGGACGACCGTCACCGGACAGGTCGCATACGTCGCCACCTCGAACGCGACCGAGCCGAGCAGCGCCGCGGCGAACCCGTGGTCGCTCTTGGCGCCGACGACGAGCATCGCCGCCTTCGCGGCCGAGGTCAGCAGCACGTCGGCCGGCACACCCATGACCGCGACGCCGTCCACCGCGACCGCCGGCTCCGCCTGCCGCGCCACCGTCACCGACCGCGCGACCATGGTCTCGGCGTGCTCGCGGGCGAACCGGTCGAGTTCCTCGGCGCGCGCCGGACGCCCGGGCCAGCGCCAGTGGTAGGCCACCACGACCCGCAGCGGGACGCCGGCCCGGACGGCCTCGGCCGCGGCCCACCTGACCGCCTCGTCCGACGACGCGGACCCGTCACTGCCGACGACGATGCCGGTGAAGTCCACCCTCACGTCCTGCCCCCTTTGTGCGCACTGATGCGGCCTCGGTACGGCCGGCGGATGCGCGACGGCATCCGCCGCGGCCACGACGGCCATTATCGACCGGCGCGCCGGCCGGTCGATGCGGCCCTCCCGAGCCGCCGCGCGGCCGCGGTCCCGCGGTGCCCGTCGACGGTCACCCACGGCGGGTGAATCGGCCGGATCCCGCGTGTGGTTCCCGCGGCAGGGGAGACGGAGGGACGGACGGCCCCGGGTGTCCGGCTCCGGGACGTGCCGTCGAACGGGGGGTAGGCGTGGACGACGGGACGGTTGTGGTCGGTGTCGACGGCGGCGAGCCGTCGGTGCTGGCCGCGCGCTGGGCGGTGGCGGTCGCGGCACGGCGGGGCGTGCCGCTGCGGGTCCTGCTGGCCTACCGCTGGAGGGTGCCGCTGACCGCGTTCGCGCCGGGCGGAGAACTCGCCGAGGCGGCACAGCAGCTCGCCGACATGCTGGTCGAGGACGTCACGCGGGAGGTGTCCGCCGTGGCTCCCGACGTCGTCGTGCGGGCGGCGGCGGTGCCGGGTCACCCGGCTGACGTGCTGGTGAAGGCCGGATCCGGGGCGGCCCTGGTGGTGGTCGGCACCCGGGGCCGGCAGGCCGCCACCGGTGCGCTGCTCGGATCGGTCAGTCAGCAGGTCGCGATCCACTCGACGTGTCCCGTCGCGGTCGTCCGCGGCCGGCCGGACGCGGCCGGCGACGTCCTCGTCGGCATCGACGGCTCCGAGTCATCCGGCCTCGCGCTGGCGCTGGCGTTCGACGAGGCGCGGCAGCGCGGCTGTGGCCTGAAGGCCGTGCGGGCCATCGAGACACCGATCGTGCCGCTCCCGGTCGGCGCGCCTCCGCTGCTGCACGACTCGGCCGAGGTCCAGCGGGCGCTGGCCGACGAGGCGGCCCGGCAGGTGACCGCGGCGGCCGAACGCTGCCCGGACGTCCCGTGGGAGTTCCACGGTGTCGCGGGTGAGGCCGCCGATGTGCTCGTCGACCGTTCACGACAGGCGCAGTTGGTGGTCGTCGGCAGTCGCGGGCGAGGCGGGTTCGCCGGGCTGCTGCTCGGCTCGGTCGGCATGCGCCTGCTGCACCGGGCGCATTGCCCGGTGCTGATCGCGCACGGTTCGCCGGGCGCGACCCCACCCGCGGCACGCACCTGACGTCCACGGATCGGACGAAGCGCCGTGACCACCTCGCCCCTGGCCGCCACGCGCCCGGTCCGGTCGCGGTCGTCCACCAGCCGCACGGCTGACGGTGACGGTCTTCGCCACCCGGGCATGAGCACGGCGTGCAGCACCGTCATAGCCTTGGAGGCATGGTCCGGCCGAACGAGGTCGTCGAGCGGGTCCTTCGCGAATACGCGGATCTCATGGCGATCACCGGCGGGGACGCGTACCGGGCGCGGGTGACGGACATGGACGCAGACACGGCGCGGGCGACGGCCCGCGGTCATCTCAGGATCTACCTCGGTGCCGCACCCGGGGTGGGGAAGACCTACGCCATGCTGGACGAGGGTCGCCACCGTCTGGCACGGGGCACCGACGTGGTCGTCGGATTCGTCGAGCCGCACGGGCGCATGCCGATCGCCGCCATGGCGGAAGGCCTGGAGACGGTCCCGCGCCGCACCCTGACCTATCGCGACATGAGCTTCACCGAGCTGGACCTGGACGCGGTGCTGGACCGGCATCCGCAGGTCGCGCTGGTCGACGAGCTGGCGCACACCAACGTGCCCGGCTCCCGCAACAGCAAACGGTGGCAGGACGTCGAGGAACTGCTGGCGGCCGGGATCGACGTCATCACCACGCTGAACGTGCAACACCTGGAGTCGCTCAACGACACGGTGCGGCAGATCACCGGGACCGTGCAGCACGAGCGGCTGCCCGACGAGGTGGCCCGCCGCGCCGACCAGATCGAGCTGGTGGACCTGTCGGCCGAGGCGCTGCGCCGGAGGATGGTGCACGGCGACGTCTACCCGGCGGACCGCATCGAGACCGCGCTGACCCACTACTTCCGTCCGGGCAACCTCACCGCGCTGCGTGAGCTGGCGCTGCTGTGGGTCGCCGGCCGGGTCGACGAGGGACTCCAGCGCTACCGGGCCGAGCACGGCATCGCGGCCTCCTGGGAGGCGCGCGAACGGATCCTGGTCGGGCTCACCGGCGACGTCGGCGGTGAGACGCTCATCCGGCGGGCGGCCCGCATCGCGGCCAGGATCCCCGGGTGCGATCTGGTGGCGGTGCACGTCACCGTGAGCAGCGGGCTGATCGGCGCTGACCCGGCGGTGCTGGCACGCCAGCAGGCGCTGGTGGAATCGCTGGGCGGATGCTATCAGCGCGTGATCGGCGACGACGTCGCCGACGCGCTGCTGTCGACCGCTCAGGCGCAGAACGCGACCCAGATCGTGCTCGGCGTGAGCCGGCGGGGCCGATGCGCCCGCCTGCTCACGGGTGAGGACATCGCGGCGAAGGTCATCCGGTTGTGCGGGCCGATCAACGTCCACATCGTCACCCACGAAGGCGCTGCCAGGCCGCCGCGCCTGGCGTGGCCCCGGCTCGCCAGCGGGCTCGGCCCGCACCGGCGCTGGTACGCGGTCGTGCTCGCGGCGCTGCTCCTGTCGGCGTCGACGGTGTGCATGGCGGAGCTGCACCGGGTGGCCGGTACGGCCGCCGGCCCGGCGCTCTACCTCGTCGTCGTGCTGGTGGTCGCCCTGATCGGGGGCCTGTACCCGGCGGTCGCCGCCGCACTGGCGGCCGGCCTGCTGGCCGGCCGGTTCCTGCCGCAGTTCGCCGCGGGTGCGAACGGCCTCACCGACGTGGCCGTGCTCAGCGCGTTCGTCATCACCGGAGCGTTGGTGGGCCTGGCCGTCGAGACGACCGCGCAGCGGGTGCGCCTGACGACGTACGAGTCGGCGCAGGCGAGCATCCTGAGCACGCTGGCCGCGGATGCGCTGCGCGGGTACGACGGCCCGCCCGCGCTGCTCGAACAGCTTCGCCAGGCCTTCGGCCTGCGTGGGGTCAGCCTGCTCGAACGGCGGCTCGACAGCGACACCACGACCACCCGCTGGTGCGTCGTCGCCAGCGCCGGCAGCCAACCGCCGGAACGGCCCGAGGACGCCGACATCGCCGTTCCGGTCCGGGAACGTCTCCGCGTCGCCGGGGTCGGCCGCCGGCTCAGCGCCAGCGACGAACGCATCCTCACCGCCTACCTCACGCGCATCGCGACCGGGCTCACCTGCCCGGTCGAGGCGAGGGCCACGACCTCGGCGCTCCAGGGGCCGCCGGCGGCCGCCATCCCCGACCTGTGCGGCTCGCTCGCCGCCGCCAAGGCCGCGCTCGCCGACGCGGCCGACCACGTCGGACGCCTCCCAGCGAGCGGCCGGGCCAGGTTCGCCGCGGCGCAGGCGCAGATCGACGGCGCGGTCAACCTGCTCGCCGACCTCGACGCGCTCTGCCGGCTCGAGGCGGGCGCGCTGGACTGCCGCCTGCGCCCGGTGGATGTCGCGGAGGTGATCGTCGCCGCGTTCGACGACCTCGGCGCCGACGGCCGGCCCATCCTGCTGCGGCTGCCCGAGGTGCTGCCCTACGTCATCGCCGACAGCCGGTTGCTGACCCGGGCCGTCGCCGGTCTGGCCACCGACGCGCTGCGCCGCAGCCCGCCCGACAGCCCGCCGGCCATCGCCGCCGCCGTCGAGCGGGAACACGTCCGGATCCGCCTGATCGACCACGGCAGCGGCGCGGAGCCGTCCTGCCCGGGGGCCGACGTGACGCAGCGTCTGGCCCGCGGGCTCACCGAGACCATGGGCGGCACCCTGCGGCACGAACGTACGCCGGGCGGTGGCCGTACCGTCGTCATCACCCTTCCGGCCGCCGCGCACGGGCGTCACGCCGGCGACCCGCGGCCGGACCGGCCGGCGTCCCGGGAGGCGGGCCGAGCCGGTGGATGACGTCCGTCTACTGCCGTGACCGCGGTAGCTGCAGCGGGTGCGCCGCCGCGTCCTGCGCGGCGATCCCGGCCAGCGTCTCGCGGTACCCGTCCTTGTCCAGGTCTCCGCTCAGCAGCCGCCTGACGGCGAGGCGTTCGTCCCGGGCAAGGCCCGGGTCCGCCGGAACCCTGTCCCGCGGGTCCGGTCTCAGATGGGCTGCCAGCCAGACCGCCAGCCGGGGCCGCCGGTCGAACCGGCCACCGTCGGCGTGGTGCCTGATGGCGGTCGCGTGCAAGGCGATCAGCGTCAGGTAGACAGCGCTGAAGATCGCTACGACGAGCAACGTGGCGGCCATGCGACTCACCTCCCGCCCCTTCTGACAACGTAGACGGTGGCGGGGTGGCCGTACAGTGCGGACACCTCACGAAGCCCGGTCTTCCGGCCCTCGGAAGGGGTCGAACGGCCCTACCGGGGGTAGTGACGCCCCCGATGTGATGGAACGGACATCTGTACCCAGGAAGCGCACCTCCACCGCCGCGGCGGGCGGCACGACCGGTTCGGCGAGTCCCGGGTGTGCGAGCCGCGCCGCGTGGTGCGCGGTCGGCGCATCGGCGGCACCGCCGAACCGCGCGCCCCGGACGCGCACCCACCCACGACCACCGAGGAAACGCCATGATCACCACGTTCGACCTGCTCGTCGCGCATCCGTTCCTCACCGGTCTGCCACCGCACCACCTCGCGCGCCTGGCCCGCTGGGCGCACCGCGCACCGTTGCGCGCCGGGGCGCGGCTCTTCGAGGAGAACGGCCGCGCGGACCGGTACTGGCTCATCCGCGACGGCTACGTCAACCTCGACATCCGGGTGCCCGGCCGCGAGGACGTCGTCGTCCTCGAGACCATCGGCCCCGGTACGGTGCTCGGCTGGTCCTGGCTCTTCCCGCCGTACCGCTGGCACTTCGGTGCCGTCGCCGCCGGTCCGCTGCTCAGCATCGCCGTCGACGGCCCCGCCACCCGCGCGATGTGCGACGCCGACCCCGAGTTCGGCTACGAGCTGACCAAGCGCTTCATGGCGGTCGTCGTCGACCGGATGCAGGCCACCAGGATCCGGCTGCTCGACCTGTACACGGCGCCGGCATGACGACGACCGCCGCGAGACCTCAGGAGATGAGTCCGATGCGCACCGCGAGGGAGATCCTTGCCGGGGCGCACACGATTGCCGTCGTGGGTGCGTCCCGTGATCCGCAGAAGCCCGCGCACTGGGTGCCGAAGTCGTTGCAGGAGCAGGGATGGCGCGTCATCCCGGTCAACCCGCACGCGGACCGGGTGTTCGGCGAGCAGGCGTATGCCCGGCTCGCGGACATCCCGGTGCACGTCGACCTGGTGGACGTGTTCCGGCCCGCGCGGGAGGCGCCGCGGCTGGTGCGTGAGGCGTTGGCGATCGGGGCCGGCGGGGTGTGGCTGCAATCGGGCATCACCAGCCCGCAGGCGCGCCAGGCCGCCCACGACGCCGGTCTCGAGTACGTCGAGGACAGGTGCGTCGGGACGGAACGTGCCCTGGCGCAGATGGTCGTCGGCGGCACCACGCCTCGTTCCGAGGTGTACCGCGGCCTCCGCCCGCGAGCCGAGCCGGAGGTCCGGCCGCTGGTCCGGCACCACCGCATCGGCGCGCCGGGCACGGAGCAGCACCCGGTGCGGCTGTCGGCCGCGGCGCCGTGGTTGGCGCCGAAGCACCGGGCCGTGTGCCGGTCGGCGCCGAGGGTCTGGACCGAAGGCCGGGCCCGGACGCGGATCTGCCGCATCCGGGCCCGCTACGGCGCCTCCGCCCCCACCTGAGCCGGCGGCTTCCGGCCGGAAGGCGGCCCTGCTCGGGACCAACGGCCTGAACCTGCGCGCGGCGCTGGGAAACGCTCGAGGTGACGGAAGGACCGAGCAGCGCAGGCAGGGGGAGGTGTCGACGATGACCGCGACGATGACACCACGGACGGCACCGCGCCCGGGGACCGCACACGTGTGGTTGCCGACCACCGACACCGGCGACGCGATGTTGCGACTGTGCCGCGCGGAGCGGCGCATCGAGGCACTGGCGGCCGCGGCCCGGCTGCTGTGCGGCGAGGGTGTGACGGACGAGCAGCGGCGGGCCGCCGAACTGCTCGACGAGGTCGGGTTGTAGCCGCCGGCCCGCGGACGGCACCGCACCGGGGCGCCGGGCCCGACGGCCCGGCACTGCCGCTTGCGTGCCGTCAGGCGTGCTGGGCGATGAGGACGGGAATCGAGGCGTGGTCGAGCACCTGCTGGGTCACCGAGCCGAGCCGGACGTCGTCGAGCCCGCCCCGTCCGCGGGGACCGAGCACGACCATGAGGGCGTCACTGCCCTCGGCGAGCAGGACCGGGGCCGCCGTGCCGCGGACGGCGCGCAGGCCGACCGGCACGGTGGGATACTTCGCCTGCCACGGTTCCAGGTCGGCGGCCAGCGCGTCGCGCACGGCGGCGGCGAGCCGGGTGAGGTCCGCGCCGCGGCCCCAGCGGCGTGCCTGCTCGCGCCACGCGCGCACCGCGACCAGTTCCACACCGCGCGTCGCTGCCTCCGAGAACGCCAGACCCACCGCGAAATCGGAGTGTGCCGAGCCGTCGAAACCGACGACGATCGGCTGCCGCGGCAGCGGACTCTCCGGCGCGGCCCAGCGCTCCGCGTTGTGGACGATCAGCACAGGGCAGTACGCACGCGCGGCCAACTGGAGCCCGACGGAGCCGACCAGCAGCGAACGGAAGCCTCCCGTCCGGCGGCTGCCCACCACCACGAGGCTCGCATGGCGCGACTCCTCGACGAGCACGTGGGCCGGACTACCGTGCCAGGTGGACGTGGTGATGTGCAGGCCGGGATACCAGCCGCGGGCCTCTGTCGCCGCGTCGAGCGCGATGTCGTGCTCGTCCACGACCTGCTCGAAGGGCTGCTCGAACGGGCCTGGAACGCCCAGCGCGTGGGTGATCCGGAGCGGCTTGCCGTGGCGCACCGCCTCGTCGGCGGCCCAGCGGACCGCGCCGAGGCCGGCCGGCGAGCCGTCGACACCCACGATCACCGGACGACGGTTGGCGGTCATGACGCCCTCCCTTGCCGGTGGGACCGCCGCCGACGGCGGCCTCTCCACTCTTCACCATGCCCCGGCAAGCGCCTGCTGTGCAGGTCCGTCGTGGTCCACCCTCAGCGGACGACCGCCACCGGGCAGGCGGCGTGCTGGATGACGGCCTGGCTCACGGAACCCAGCAGCAGTCCGGTGAAGCCGCCACGGCCGCGGGAGCCGACGACGAGCAGCTCCGCCCCGGCGGACAGTTCGGTCAGCACCTCGGCCGCGCGGCCGCGCACGGCGACACGGCGGACGTCGACGTCCGGGTACTTCTCGACCCAGCCGGTGACCGATTCGGCGAGGGCACGCAGCTCGAAGTCCTGGAGGGTCTCCTCGTCGTGGACCAGCGGCAGCAGGTCGTCGGGGCCCGTGGTGCCGGGCCGCGGACCCACCTGGACGGCGGTGAGCCCGGTGCCGCGGAACGAGGCCTGCTCGAAGGCGAACCGCAGCGCGCGTTCGGCGTCGTGGGAGCCGTCGACGCCGACGAGGACCCGTCCGGCCTCCGGGCCGGGCGGCCGGTCGGTGTGCCGTACGACGACGACCGGGCACGCGGCGTGGGCGGCGAGTTCGACGCCGACGGAGCCGAGGAGCAGGCCGGTGAAGCCGCCGAGGCCGCGGTTGCCCACGACGACGGTGGCGGCGTGCCTGGAGGCGGCCACGAGTGCGGCGGCCGCCTGCTGGATCGGCATGTCGGTGCCGACGTCGAGCGCCGGGGCGACGGTGCGGGCCCGGGTGACGGCTTCGTCGAGGATCTGCTGGGCGGCCTCGCGCATGGTCTGCTCGTACAGTTGCGGCGGCACGGGGAGGGCCGGCGGCGGGTACACGGCGGGCCACAGGAACGCGTGCACGATACGGAGCGGGCGGTGCCGGCGCAGCGCGTCGGCCGCGGCCCAGTCGACCGCGCGGAGACTGTCGGGTGAGCCGTCGACCCCGACGATCACCGTGGTTCCGGTGCTCATGGCGGATACCTCCTCAGGAGCGCGACCGGTGCCCGGCGCGTCCCTTTCCGTGCGCCGGGCCACCTCGAGCGTCCTGCCCCGGCGGTGCGGTTGCCAGGGTCGTTGGACCCGTGCGGGCCGGGACGTTCCGTCTCGGACGTCAACCGGGCGCCGCCGCTCTCGATCCCGCTAAGGGCGCGGGACGGCACACGTGGGTCTTGCGCGGTCGTCCGGTTGCGGGTCGCCGCCCGGGTGGAACGGCCGCCGGACGCCCTCGACGAGAGCGTCCGGCGGCCGGATCACCGCGGGGCCAGCCGCACTCGGCGCAGCAACTGTGCGTTGAGCGCGACGACGATGGTCGAGGCGGACATGAGCACGGCGCCGACGGCGGGGCTGAGCGTCACCCCGGCCCAGGCGAGGACGCCGGCGGCGAGCGGCAGGGCCACGACGTTGTAGCCGGCGGCCCACGCCAGGTTCTGGACCATCTTGCGGTAGCCGGCCCGGGACAGCCGGAGCACGCCGGCGACGCCGCGCGGGTCGGACGAGGCGAGTACCACCCCCGCCGACTCGATGGCGACGTCGGTGCCGGCGCCGATGGCGATGCCCACGTCGGCGCGGGCGAGGGCGGGCGCGTCGTTGACACCGTCGCCGACCATCGCGACCCGGAGGCCCCGCTCCTGCAGGGCGGCGACGGTGCGGTCCTTGTCCGCCGGCAGCACCTCGGCGAAGACCTCGTCGACGCCGGGGCGCAGGCCGAGGTCGGCCGCCACCGCGTCGGCGACCTGGCGGGCGTCGCCCGTGATCATGACGATCTTGCCGACGCCCTCGGCGCGCAGGTCGACGATCGCCTGCCGGGCCTCGGGGCGGACCTCGTCCTCGAGTGCGAAGGCCGCGACGACGCCGGGGTCGTCGGGGCCGCCCGTCAGGCGCACGAGGTGCAGTACGGCGGCGCCGCGGCCGGCCCAGGCCGCGGTGGCCGCGGCGAGATCGTCCGGGACCGTCACCCGCAGCTCCCGCAGCAGTGCGGGTCCGCCGACGGCATGGTCGGCGCCGTCGACGGTGGCGCGGACCCCGCGGCCGGGCAGCGACCGGAACCCGGCCGCCCGCAGGGCCGGGCCGCCGCTGCGGTCCGCCGCCGCGACCAGTGCCCGGGCGAGCGGGTGTTCGCTGTCGGACTCGACCGCGCCGGCGATCCGCAACGCCTCATCGGGGTCGGTGCCGGCGGTGGCGGCCGTGGCGGTGACGGTGTGCGCGCCCATGGTCAGCGTGCCGGTCTTGTCGAACAGCACGGCGTCGACGGTGCGCATCCGCTCCAGCGCGAGCCGGTCCTTGACCAGGATTCCGGCCCGCGCGGACACCGCCGTGGACAGTGCGACGACGAGCGGGATGGCGAGGCCGAGCGCGTGCGGGCACGCGATGACGAGCACGGTGACGGTCCGCACGACCGACTCCTGCGGGTCGCCGAGGACCCACCACGCGGCGAAGGTGACCAGGCCGGCGCCGACGGCGACGTAGAACAGCCAGGCGGCGAACCGGTCGGCGAGGACCTGGGCCCGGCCCCGCGACCGCTGCGCGTCGCTGACGAGGCGCTGGATGCCGGCCAGGGCGGTGTCGTCGCCGACGGCCGCGACCCGCACCCGCAGCGCCGAGTCGGTGGCGACCGTCCCGGCCACCACCCGGTCGCCGATGGTACGGGCGACCGGCCGTGACTCGCCGGTCACCATCGACTCGTCGAGCTCCGCGGCGCCGCCGACGATCCGTCCGTCGGCCGGCACGCGGCCGCCGGCGCGGACCAGGACCGTGTCGCCGACGCGGAGCTCTGCGAGGGTCACCCGCTGGGGTGTCCCGCCGGCGTCGAGCCGCTCGGCGTCGTCGGGCAGCAGCGCCGCGAGCGCCGCGAGCGCGCCGCTGGCCTGGCCGATCGCCTTCATCTCCTGCCAGTGGCCCAGCAGCATGATGGTGACCAGGGCGGCGAGCTCCCACCAGAACTCGAGGCCGAACAGCCCGAGGCTGGTGGCCAGCGACGCCGTGTAGGCCACGGTGATCGCCATGGCGATGAGCAGCATCATGCCGGGCGCGCGGTCGTGGATCTCGCTGACCGCCCCGGCCAGGAACGGCCATCCGCCGTAGAGGAAGACGACGGTACCGAGCACCGGGCCGACCCAGGCCATGCCGGGAAAGTCCAGCCGGTACCCGAACCAGTCCATGACCATGTGGCTCGTCGCGACGACCGGCACGGTCAGCGCCAGCGACAGCCAGAACGTGCGCCGGAACGCCTCCGGGTCGTGCCCGGCGTGCTTGTCGTGCCCGGCGTGCTTGTCGTGCCCGCCGTGTGGTTCACCCGGGCCCGCCGGGGTAGCGGGCGGGTGGTGTGCGCCGTGCGGCGCGCGCGCACCGTGACCGCGGGAGTGGTGGGTGGTGTGTTCGGACATGCTCGGCTCCCTTCCGCCGGGAACTATACCCCCCTGGGGTATATATCGCCTGAGTGGTGCCGGACACTATTCATCTCCGATGCGGGATAGGAGATGATGGTCGCGACGGCGCGGCTCGCCACCCGGCGCGCCGGCGGACACGGCGCTCGCTGGTTCGCGGTCGTCGCCGTCCTGCTGGTCGTCGCGGTGGGATGGACGCACACGGCCGCCGTCGCGCCGTCGCACCCCGGGCGATGGCAGTCGCTTGCCCACGTTCCGACGCGCCAGCACCCGGTGACGCAGTGGGCGTATCGCCGTGCCGCGGCGTGCCCGGTGGCAGATGCAAGCAGGGGTTTACGCAGGTATACCAATCCGTTATGGTCAGGCCGTTCGTCGTGGCTTGCCGTCGCCGTTCGAGGTGACGTCACGGCGGACCCGTCGAGTCGTGTTCGCACGAGCCGGGGAACCAAGCACAACTGGGGTGAATCCACGGGGCTTCGGGCCCCGCGGTAGGGCGATCTTCCCGCCCGAATCCGTCAGCTAACCCGGTAGGCGGTCTCGGAAGGAGTATCGCGTGCAGACCCCCGTATGGCGGCGCGTCAGCCGCCGCACCTCGACCTGCGGCCCGAGTGTCCACACCGCACCGGCGGCGCCCGGACGGAGTCCGATCCGGTAGCCGTTCCGGCACCGATGCCGCTCGCCCCGCGACGATCACGGCCCACGTTCGTCTGTCCTCTCTGGACAGACGGGGCCGGGTCTCCTCATCCCGCCGGCACGTTCTGCCGGCGGTCGCGTTCTCCGCAGGTCTGTCGAGGTTTCCCGTGAAGCACTTGCCCACACGTCATGTCACAACCATCCCGGTCCCGGGGGCACCGCATGTCCGCCGCTGAGACCGACGGCCCCAGCCACCGGCGCCGGTCCCGCCGCGGCTGCCATGCGGCCCGTCCGAGAATCGGGCTGTACTCCGCCGCGGCCGTCGTCGCGGTCGCGGCGCTCGGCTCGTCGTTGGTACCGTCCTCTTCGTCCATCAGACCGGATTCCGGGCCGGTGTCGCGGGCCGAGATGGCGCTGGAGAGCGATGCGCAACGCGCGGAGGCGGCCCGGAGCGCCGTGTCCCGCGGTGACGAGCGCGGGCGGGAACAGCCCAACCGGCAACCGTCGGCGCCGCCGCCGAAGACGTCCGCGCCGAAGGCGTCACCGACCGTCCACCAGCCCGTCGGCGGGCTCACCCGGGCCGAGATGGACAACGCCGTCGCCATCATCGAGGCCGGCCAGCAGTTGCGGTTGCCGCAGCGCGCGTTGGTGGTGGCGATCGCCACCGCCCTGCAGGAAAGCCATCTGCGAAACCTCGCGAACGCGAACGTTCCGGAGTCGTTGCGCCGCCCCAACGAGGGTGTCGGCTCCGACCACGACTCGGTCGGCCTGTTCCAGCAGCGGCCGAGCTGGGGAACGGTCGCTCAGCTCATGGATCCGCGCGAATCCGCGCGCCGCTTCTACGCGGCGCTGGTGAAGGTCTCCGGCTGGGAGCGGATGGCCGTCACCGTCGCGGCGCAGACCGTGCAGGTGTCCGCGTTTCCGGACGCCTACGCCAAGTGGCAGCCCCTCGCCGAGCAGATCGTGGCCGCCGTCGTATGACGCTGGATAGTAGTTCACTCGATGCGTTGCGTAGCAACGTCTGTCCGGTCACGGCCGTCGTGCGTGCGGAAGGCCGCAGGATCCGTTCGCAGGCTTGGCAGGACCGGATCGCGACAGTAGTGTCACATCGTCTGAGCTGGTCGTTTGCCGTCACAGGACGGCGCCGGCACAGACCCGCCGAGTCGTGCACACGAGCCGGGGACCCAAGCAGTCCCGGGGTGAATCCATGGGCCTCACCGTCCGTGGTAGGGCGAGCTTCCCGCCCGAATCCGTCAGCTAACCCGGTAGGCGGTCTTGGAAGGAGAGTCTCAGCATGTTCGACCGGAATCGTGGCGCGCCTGCCTGCCCCCTGTGCGCACGGCGCCCTGCCGGAGCGTGACCATCCCGTAAGGACGCCCCGGAGCAACCGGCGGCCGCACCGCGCCGCATCCAGTTGACGCACGACGTCTCGCCGCTCGGCGCTGCCGAGCGGCGAGACTTCCGCGTCCACACCCCGGCCGGGTCACCGCCGTCCGGCGCGTTCCCACCTCACCCATTCGCTCGACCATGCCGGTCAGACGGCAACTGTTCAGGAGTTCCACCGTGCAACCTCGCCCAGACCACAAGAAGTTCCGGCACGCCCCTCCGCGTCGCTCGTACC
Source organism: Dactylosporangium roseum (assembly GCF_025264685.1). Lineage (GTDB taxonomy): Bacteria > Actinomycetota > Actinomycetes > Mycobacteriales > Micromonosporaceae > Dactylosporangium > Dactylosporangium roseum. Next base: position 4,997,539 of record NZ_CP073721.1, on the reverse strand, counting down.
CCGCCCTCTTGGGCTCCGCCGCACTGGTCGTCGTGGCCGCGGCCACCGCGGCGCTGCTGAACCAGACCCAGGGCCCGGCCGACGCCCATGACAGCGCCGCCGCGGCCCTCGCGCGGGCTGCCGTCGTCGCCGGCAACGGTCCTGCGAAAGAGGCACCGCCGAGCCAGGCGCCGACGGCCGCGGCCTCGAACGCGCCGGCGCAGAAGGTGGTCGACTACGACTTCCAGTTCCAGCCGAACTACTACTACTGCGGCCCGGCGTCCACGCGGATCGCACTGACCTCCAACGGTGTAAACCTGTCCCAGGACGAGATCGCGAGGAAGCTCGGGACCACGGTCAGCGGCACCGACTCGGCGAACGACACCACGCGGGCGCTCAACAGCGTGCTCGGCAAGGACGTGTACCAGACCCGAACGATCCCGGGCCAGAAGGCGACCGACGCGGAAGCCGGGCAGCTCCGGCAGGACGTCGTCCGCGCACTCAGCGGTGGACGTGCGATCGTCGCCAACATCGTCGGCGGCGCGCGGGACGCCGGGGGAGTCTGGCACGAGTTCCCCGGCGGTCACTACGTCACGATCGTCGGATACCGCGACCACGGCGGCACCGTCCAGATCGCCGATCCGTCGGGCATGTTCGGCCCGCGCACGTACTGGATGTCGACCGGAGCCATGGCCAACTGGGTGGCGGCGCGGGGCTACTCGGCCTGAGCACCCTTCCGTGTGCGCCACCGCGGCGCGCGTACCGGGGCCGTCAGCCGGTGCCGCCCGCGGCGGCCGGGACGTCGTGGTGACCGCCGGTCCAGCCGTGCCACAGCCGGCTGTACCGCCCACCGGCCCGCACCAGATCCTCGTGCCGGCCGACCTCGGCGACCGTGCCGTGCTCCAGCAGGACGATCCGGTCGGCCCGGGCGGCCTGGGTGAGCCGGTGCGCGACGACGAGGGTGGTCCGGCCGGCGGTCGCGGCGGCCGCCGCACGTTCCAGTTCGCGGGCGCCGGCACTGCCGGCCTCGGCGGTCGCCTCGTCCAGGATCGCCACCTCCGGGTCCATGAGCACCAGGCGGGCGAGGGCGAGGTGCTGCGCCTGCGCGGCGGTGAGCTGGTGGCCCCCTTCACCGACGTGGGTGTGCAGGCCGTCGGGCAGCGCCCGGACCCAGTCGAGCGCGCCCACCAGTTCGAGCGCGGCGACGACCGCCTCCTCGGTGGCGTCGGCGCGGGCGAGCCGGACGTCGTCGAGCAGCGTTCCAGCGAAGACGTGGACCTCCTGGCTGATCAGGCAGATCCGGCGCCGGACCGCCGCCTCGCCGAGCGCGGCCAGGTCGACCCCGCCGAGCCGGACGGTGCCCTCCACCGGGGCCAGGACGCCGCCGGCGACGCCGGCCAGGGTGGTCTTGCCGGCGCCGCTCGCCCCGACGAGCGCGACCCGCTCGCCGGGCGCGATCCGCAGTGTCACGTCCCGCAGCACGGGCGGGCCGTCGTCGTACCGGTAGTGCAGCCCGGTGACCTCGATGCCGGTGTCGGCGGGCACCGGGCCGCCGGGAGCCGGTGACGGTGACGGTGTGAGTCGTGCCACTCCGACCAGCCGGGCGAGGCTCGCCCCGGCCTGCTGGATCGTGTCGAACTCGAGGACCAGCATGCCGATCGGATTGAACAGCCGGTGGAAGTACAGCGCGGCGGCGGTGGTGGCGCCGACCGTGGCCTGGCCGTCACGCACCAGGAGGAACCCGACGACGAGGACCGCGCCGAGGCCCACGAACTCGGCCCGGTTGATCCAGCCCCCGAACCTGAGGAACTGCCTGAGGACCCGCAGCACCACGTCCACGGCGGCCTGGGAACGGCCGGTGATGTGCCGCAGGTGCGCGTCCTCGAGACGGTACGCGTGGACGGTCTCGACGCCGCGCAACGCGTCCACCATGGCCTGGGTGCGTTCGGCGGTGACCTCCCGTTCCCGGGCGTAGAACGGCGCGGAGCGGGGCAGGTACCAGCGCAGCGCGAACACGTACACCGGGCCCGCGGCGAGCCCGGCGAGCCCGAGCCGCCAGTCCAGGGCGAACAGCCCGCCGGCGGTGAGGGTGACGGTCGTGATCGCGCTGACGAAGTCCGGGCCGGTGGCGGTGATCGCGTTGGTCACGACGGCCACGTCGTCGCCGGCGCGGGCCACGAGGTCGCCGGTGCCGGCCTTCTCGACGGTTGCCGACGGGATGTGCAGCGCCCGGTCGATGACGCGCTCCCGCAGCCGGGCGAGGATCGTCTCGCCGAGGCGCGCGACGAGGACGCTGCCGAGCGCGGTGAGCGCGCCACCGAGCACGGCGGCGCAGGCCACGACGGCCGCGGCGCCGAGGATGCGGCCGGGGTCCGTGCCGGCGACGATGTCGTCGACCATGTGGCCGAGGACCCACGGCGCGACGAGGCCACCGGCACCGGCGGCGACGACGGTGAGCACCGCGGCGGCGGTCCGGCCCGGCAGCCGCCGGAACTCGGCGCCGAGCGCGGCCCAGGTCTGCCGGCCGGTGGCGACGGGAAGGATCACCGCAGCACCGCTTCCCGGTAGCGGCTGTCGGTGTCGACCAGTTCGGTGTGGGTGCCCTCGGCGGCGGCCCGGCCGGCGTCGAGCACCACGACCCGGTCGGTGCGGTCCAGGAGCGTCGGGCTGCTGGTGATCAGGACGGTGCTGTCGGTGCGGCCGGTGCGGCGCAGGCGCGCGATGCCCTCGGCGATGAGGCCTTCGGTGACCGGGTCGACGGCGGTGGTGGGGTCGTGCAGGACGAGCACCGGTGGGCCGGCGACGAGGGCGCGCGCCAGCGCGATGCGTTGGCGCTGGCCGCCGGAGAGGTTGGCACCGCCCTCATGGATGCGGTGGTCGAGCCCGTCGGGGTGGGCGTTCACGACGTCGTCGGCCGCGGCGGCCCGGATCGCGGCGGCGAGCCGGACCGTCCCGGCGGCGGAGGATGCCACGAGGTTGTCCCGCAGGCTGCCCTCGAACAACTGGGTCACGTGCGGCTCGACCAGGACGACCGCCCGGGCGGCGGCCGGGTCGAGGTCCTCGGCGGGAACCCCGTCGACGACGATCGCCCCCTCGTACTCCGCGCGCGGCACCCGCCCCGCGAGCAGCGCGCGCAGCGCGTCGGCGTCGCGGGGGTCGTACGCGACGACGCCGAGCAGCTCCCCGGCTCTGGCCTCCAGCGTGAGCCCGTCGAGGGTGCGGTAGCCGACCCTGTCCAGGTGGACGCGGACCGGTGTGGGCGCCGGAGCCGGCCGTCCTCCCCGCCGCAGCCGCACCGGAGCGGCGAGCACACCGGCCACCCGCATCGCCGAGGCCTTGGCCGTCGCGTACAACTGGACGCAGTAACCGAGCGTCTGCACCGGCTCGGCGACGAACTGGGCGAGCCCGACGACGGCGACCAACTCGCCCACGCTCAACCGGCCCCGGACCGCCAGCCATCCGGCGAACCCGGCGACGACCGCCAGGAACAGGCCGTTGACCGCGGTGGTGATGCCCCGGTAGACGCCCTTGGTGGTGGCGGCACGTAACGTCACCGCGAGTGCCCGCTGGCTCGACGCGGCGTACCGGCCGGCGGCGGTGTGCCCGGCGCCGATGCCGCGCAGCACCCGCAGCCCGCTGACCAGATCGGTGGCGAGCGCGGTCGTGGTGGCGAGCGCCGCCTGCTGGTCGGCGCTGCGCCGGGTCAGCAGCGGCGCGAGGCGGTGCAGGGCCAGGACGATGACGGGCACCCCGACGAGAACGCCGATCCCCAGCGGGACGTCCACCATGAGCAACGCCACCGCGGCGACGGTGAGGGCGGTCGACGCGGCGAGGCCGAAGCCGGCCACGCGGATCACGGAGCTCGTGTTCTCGGCATCGGAGGACGCGACGGTGATGAGCTCGCCGTCGCGCAGCCCGGCGGTGTGCCCGCGCGGGTCGAGCACCCGGCCGGCGAGCTCGACCCGCAGCAGGTGCGTCTCCCGCTCGACCGCGGTCGTGGACAGCCGGGCGCCGAAGCGCCAGGCGAGGGACAGCACCGTGAACAGCGCAGCGAGTGCGAGCACCGACAGCACGATCGCCGTCTCGTCCCCGGTTGTCACGGCCCGGTCGATGATGACGCCGATGGCGACCGGCACTGCCGCCTCGGCCGCCTGGTGGGTGCAGAGCAGCAGCACCCCGGCGGTGATCCGGCCGCGGTGACGGCGCAGCACGCGCCGCAACAACCGGCCGGCGGTCACCGGTGGCTCGTTCGGACCCAATCGCACTCCCTGCGCCGCTCGTGGTAAGCGCAGGCTACCCTAACTGCGGGATCGCCGACAGATGGCGCGGGTGCGCCTGGCCGCGCTCGCCCGGTTCCGGCGCGAAAGCGGGGCCCGGCGGTGACCACCGCATGCGTCCCGGTCGATGCCGGCTGGTCGGTGGCGTGCCGGCACCGGCGGCCCTGGCTACGCTCGATCCCATGGGGACTGAGAACGAGGAGGCCTGGGTGCCGCGATCCCGGGTCGGCGCGGTGGTCGTCGCGCTGCTGAACAACGACGAGGAGGCGGCGGAACGGGCGGCGGAGCTGCCGCCGGAGCAGCACGATTCGCCGGTGCTCGAGGCGGCGATCCGCCTCGCGGTGCGCAGTCTCTTCGACGAGGACACCCCACCGGAGTCCATCGCCGCCTTCGTCTCGGCGATGGCCCAGGACGTGGAGATCGACCCGGCCGCCGCGGGGGCCCTGATCCGCACCCAGCTCGGCGAGGAGAACCTCCTGGAAGGGTTCCCACCGGAGCAGGTGACCGACACCACGTGGTCGATGCTGGGCTACCTCTGCGAGCGCCAGCTCGGCCGCGAGGACTCGCTCGAGCTGGTGGCGCACGCCGAGCAGGCGGTGCTCTGACCGGCTGGAACTCCTCGGCCGATCAGCCCGGCGCCGACGGCCGCCGGGCTGATCGCCGCGGACGCCCGCCGGGTGCGCGGGGCCGCGGCCGGGCCGCGCGAGGCGTAGCATGCTGCCGTCACGACGGCGGGGGAGGTCGGGTTGGTCAGCGCATCCTTGGCATCGGCGACCGCCGACACCGCGCCGGCTCCCGGCGACCGCGGCGCGCTGGCGGCGCTCCTTGCGATCTGCGGCGTGCCGATGGTGGTCTCGGCCCTGGTCCACCGGTATACGCGGATGCCGGACGGCGACGAGCCGCATTACCTGGTCATCAACGAGGCGCTCAAGCGGCACGGGTCCATCCACGTGCGGCAGGTGTACGACTCCTGGGCCTTCACCGCGTTCCATCCGGGGCCGCTCTCCCCGCACCTGGCGGCTCCGCCGCACGAGACGCTGCCCTGGCACGGCATCGGCGGTCCGCTGCTGTGGCACGTGCCGTATCTGCTGGGCGGGCGCACCGGTGTGCTGCTGTTCATGGTCGCAGTGTCGCTGCTGACCGTCGCGAACGTCTTCTGGCTGGTTCGCGGGCTCGGCCTGGACCGGCGACCCGCGCTGCTCACCGGCGTGGGTATCGGCCTCGGCTCGACCGTGCTGACCTACACCGCGAAGGCGTTCGTCGAACCGCTCGCGGCGCTGGTCGTGCTGTACGGGTTCCGGTTGCTCACCAAGGCGCGGCTGCGCCTCCGCGACCTGCTGCTCGTGTCCGCCGGGCTGGGAGCGCTGCCCTGGGTGCACAGCCGGTTCCTGCCGCTGGTGCTGCCGCTGGTGCTGTTGCTGGCGTGGCGGATCCACCGCGAGGGCGGGCCGCGCGACCGGCGGCGCTGGCTCGCGTTCCTCGGTCCGCTGGGTGTGCTGACCGTCGCGCTGGTGACGTATCTGCGGACGGTGTGGCAGAGTTTCAACCCGTCGGTCAACCAGGCCGGGGACAAGGCGCTGCTGTTCGGCGCCAATCCGGTCAAGAGCCTCGTCGGCGTGCTGCTGGACCAGGAGCACGGCGTGCTGTTCTCCTACCCGGTCTTCCTGTTCGTGCTGCCCGGTGTGATCCTGGCGATCGCCGGCGGCCACCGCACGCTCCACCTGCGCCTGCTCGCGGTCGTCGGTCCGTACTGCGCCATCCTGCTCACCTCGCCGGGCTGGTGGGGCGGCTGGGCGCCGCCGGCCCGGCTCTGGGCCGCCGTCCTGCCGGTGTTCGCCTTCTCCATCGGTTACGCGCTACAGCGGGCGCGCAACGGACTGGTCGCCGCGTGGGCCGTGGTGTGCGTGCTGGTGACCCTGGGTCTGGACACGCTGTGCAGGTTCAGTCCCAGCAACGGCTTCTCCGCCGACTACGGCTATCTGGTGCCGCTGCGGGTGCTGGAAGGGCTCACCCACTGGAGTCTCACCGGATACCTGCCGGCCTGGCACACCCGCGCCGCCGCCCCGTGGCCGTTCCTGTGGTGGGGTCTGGCCGTCATAGCCTTCGGCCTGGTCGTCCTGCTGTCCGCCCGCCCCGCCGACCGGCCCGGCCCGGTCGGCGGCACCCAGCCCTCCCGCACCCCGGTCGCCGTCTGATCCAGCACCGGTCGCCGGTCGATATGGCCGTATGGCGATTTTCGGACGTCCGTGATCGGGGAGACCCGGCCCCATGCCAACCCGAATAAGGTCGACAATTCGGGCGATAGGCCCGGAAGGTGTCGCCACCGAGGCGTTCCCGCGTTCCGCCGCCATGCCGCTCAACCTCATGATCATGGGAAAGATGTGGCTGCCCCGATAGCCAGATCTTTCCCATGATCTGGAGTCGCCCGGCACGGAACGCGCCGCCCGGGTCCAGCAGCGATCACGAGCGACAGACACCACCCGCACGACTGTGCGGCACCATCCAGGAGGTCGAGAAGATCAATTTCGCGCTGGAGCTGGGCAACAACGTCCTGCTGTACCTCGACGACATCCAGCACGTGTCGCCCGAGCTGCCGCAGAAGTTCATCTCCCTCTGTGACGCCCAGCGCCGCATGGAGGGCGTCTGGAACGGCCGGACCCGCACGTACGACCTGCGTGGCAAGCGGTTCGCCGTGTGCATGGCCGGCAACCCGTACACCGAGTCGGGCCGGCGGTTCCGGATCCCGGACATGCTGGCGAACCGCGCCGACGTGTGGAACCTCGGCGACGTCCTGTCCGGCGAGGAGGAGCTGTTCGCGCTCAGCTACATCGAGAACGCGCTGACCGCCAACCCCGTCCTCGCCCCGCTGTCCACCCGCGACCGCGGCCGCCGCGGCCACCGCGGAGTACCGTCGCGTGGTCGCCGTCGTGGCACCCTTCGTCGAGCAGACCGGCGACCTCGGCCTGCTCGACGCGACACCGGACGCCCAGAGCGCGTATGCGACGGCGTGCCGGGTCGCGATGGCGCTGGCCCGCCGCGGCGACGTGCGCGACGCGGCCGACGTCGCCCGCCGCTGCGGCCTGTCGGCGGCGGCCTCGTCCGCCGGCTGGTGTGGAGTGCTGTGGTCGCCTGGGCCGCCACAGTACTCCGCGGCCACCGCCCGAGGACCTCAGGCGCTCAGCATGCTGCGGGCCGGGCCGAGGCCGCCGACCGTCTCACGCAGCGCCGCGACGATCGACGTCTCCAGCTCCGGCCGGACGCGGGTCACCGGCACCGAGATGCTCACCGCGTCGACCGCGGGGCGCACCAGCGGCACGGCCATCGCGAAGCACATGATGCCCTCGGCGTTCTCCTCGCGGTCGACGGCGTATCCGGCCGCGCGCACCTCGGCGAGGCCGGCGTGGAAGGCGCGGCGGTCGGTGACCGTGCGCGGGGTGAGGCGCGGCAGCGGCCAGCTCAGCATCCGGTCGGCCGCCGCGTCCGGGTGCTCGGCGAGCAGCGCCTTGCCCAGCGCCGTGGCGTGCGCCGGCAGGCGGCGGCCGACGGCGCTGTAGAGGCGCAGGCGGTGCACCGACTCGCGCTTGGCGAGGTACACGACCTGGTCGCCGTCGAGCCGGCCGAGGTGGACGGTCTCGCCGAACCGGCGGGACAGCTCGTCGAGGACGCCGGAGAGCAGGCCGACGGTGTCGTCGCCGTCGAGGTAGGCGGCGCCGACCCGCAGGGCCCGCATGCCGAGGCGGAAGCGGGTGCCGGTCTCGTCGGTCCGCACCCAGCCGCGGCTCGTCAGCGTGCGCAACAGCCCGTGCAGGCTGCTCTTCGGGATCTCGAGCGCGCGGGCGAGGTCGACCAGGGTCCACGGGTGGGGCTGGTCGGCGAGCAGTTCGAGCAGGTCGAGCGTGCGCCCGGCCGACTTGACGGGCTGGAAGTCCTCTGGCGGGGTGGGCACGGCCGCAACTCTAGCGAACACCTGTGGCCTCCAGTATGGTCACGTACGTGACTGATGTTCATGATGGTGAACGGCCGTGGATCGGTCGGGTGCTGCCCGTCGTGGTCCTGGAGGATGCCCGGCACGCCGGTGCGCTCGGCGACGCCCTGGTCAAGGGCGGGCTCACCGCGGCGGAGGTGACCCTGCGCACCGCTGCCGGGCTCGACGCCATCAAGACGCTCGCCGCGCGGAGCGACCTCGTCGTCGGCGCCGGCACGGTGCTGAGCGCCGGCCAGGCCGAGCAGGCCCTCGCGGCCGGTGCCCGGTTCGTGGTGACGCCGGGCTTCGCGCCGGCCGTGGTCCGTGTGTGTCAGGAGGCCGGTGTCCCGGTGTTCCCGGGTGTCGCCACCGCCACCGAGATCCAGATGGCTCTCGACGCGGGCTTGGAGATCGTCAAGTTCTTCCCGGCGCGGCAGCTCGGCGGGGCCGAGATGATCAAGGCGCTGGCGGCGCCGTTCCGCGGGGTGCGCTTCATCCCGACGGGCGGCATCACGCCCGCCGTGATGCCCGAGTACCTCGCCGTCCCGGCCGTGCTGGCGGTCGGCGCGAGCTGGATCGTCGCGGCCGACCTCATCGCCGGCGAGCGCTGGGACGAGATCACCTCCCGTACCGAGGCGGCCGTGGCGGCCGTGGCGGCCGCCGGAGGTGCGGCATGAGCGTCGTCACGCCCCGCCCGACGGACGACTGCCGCTTCGACCTGGTCTCGCTCGGCGAGATCATGCTGCGGCTCGATCCCGGCGAGGGCCGTGTGCGCACCGCACGCGAGTTCCGGGTCTGGGAGGGCGGCGGGGAGTACAACGTCGCGCGCGGCCTGCGGCGCTGCTTCGGGCTGCGGACCGCGGTCGTCACCGCGTTGGCGGACAACGAGGTCGGCCGCCTCCTCGAGGACCTCGTCCTGCAGGGCGGTGTCGACACGAGGTTCATCACCTGGATGCCCTACGACGGGATCGGCCGGACCGTCCGCAACGGCCTGAACTTCACCGAGCGCGGGTTCGGCGTGCGCGGCGCCGTCGGCACCTCGGACCGCGGCCACACCGCGGCCGGCCGGCTCAAGCCCGACGACGTCGACTGGGACCACCTCTTCGGCACGCTGGGGGTGCGGTGGCTGCACACCGGCGGCATCTACGCGGCGCTGTCGGAGACGGCCGCGCAGACGGCCGAGGCCGCGATGACCGCCGCCCGCAGGCACGGCACGCTCGTGTCGTACGACCTGAACTACCGGCCCAGCCTGTGGCAGGCCGTCGGCGGCCAGGAGCGTGCGCGTGAGGTCAACCGCCGGCTCGCCCGCCTCGTCGACGTGATGATCGGCAACGAGGAGGACTTCACCGCCTGCCTCGGCTTCGAGGTGCCGGACACCGACATCCACAGCGGGGCGTTGGACGCGGGCAACTTCAAGGCGATGATCGCGTCGGTCGCCCAGGAGTACCCCAACTTCAAGGTCGTCGCGACCACGCTCCGCGGCGTGCGCAGCGCGACCGTGAACGACTGGGGCGCCGTGGCGTGGGGTGGCGGCGCGTTCGCCGAGGCGACCCACCGGCCCGGCCTGGAGATCCTCGACCGGGTCGGCGGCGGCGACAGCTTCGCGTCGGGACTGATCTACGGCCTGCTGGAGCACGCCGGCGACCTGGCGCTGGCCGTGGAGTACGGCGCGGCGCACGGCGCGCTGGCGATGACCACGCCGGGCGACACGTCGATGGCCAGCCGCACCGAGGTGGAGGCGCTGATGCGGGGGGCCGGCGCCCGCGTGCGGCGCTGACCGCGGGCCGCCGCCGCGGGGCGCGCCCACGCACGTCCCGCGGCGGCCGTATACGGTACGTCCGGTGAGACGGCTTCACGTGGGATGCGCGATGTGGACGCTCAAGGCGTGGCAGGGGCGCTTCATGGCGCACCCGCTGCCGGCCCACGAGCGGCTGCGGTCCTACGCCGGCTGGTGCACCGCGGTCGAAGGCAACACGACGTTCTACGCGACGCCGGCCCGCGACACCGTGGCCTCGTGGGCGCAGCAGACCGACCCAAGCTTCCGGTTCGTGGTCAAGCTGCCGAAGGTCGTCACCCACGAGCACCGTCTCGCCGGCGCCGGCGCCGACGCGGAGCTGCGGGCCTTTCTGGACGCGATCGAGCCGCTCGGCCCGCGCGCCCACGCGCTGTGGATCCAACTGCCCGGGTCGTTCGCCCCCGCCGACGTCCCGGTGCTCGCCCGCTTCCTGGGCCGGCTGCCCGCGTCGTACCGCTACGCCGTGGAGGTGCGCCACCCGGCATTCTTCGCCGACCCGCACTCGACCCGGCTGCTCGAAGGCGTGCTCGCGACCGTGGGCGCGGAATGGGTCCCGTTCGACACGACCGCGTTCTTCCGGAGCCCGCCGACCAGCGACGCGGAGCGGGACGCCTGGACGAAGAAGCCGCGCACACCGCTGCGATCGGTCGCGCTGACGGACCGGCCGATCGTTCGGTACCTCGGCCGCGACGCCACCGAGCTGACGGTCGAGGGCTGGCAGGGCTGGGTCGACGTGGTCGCCGGCTGGCTGCGCGAGGGCCGCTCGCCCACGGTGTTCGTCCACACCCCGGACAACGCCGACGCGCCCCTGCTGGCCCGCCGGTTCCACGACGAGGTGCGCGCCAGGGTGCCCGACCTCGACCCGCTGCCCCAGCCGGACCCGGTCGAACCTCTGACCCTCTTCTGACCGTGCTGCCACAAGCCGGTGGACCGGATCCCGTACCATCGCCGCTGTGGACGCGCTGCCGGGGTCGCTGCGGGCGGAGCTGATCACGCGGCTGGCGCAGGCGTACACCGGCCGCACCGAGCTCGAACTGGCCCTGCTCGCCGAGGACGTCAGCATCGACGAGTTCTCCACGCGGTTCGACCCGCCGGCCACCGTCCTCACCGAGCTGTTCAAGCGCGGTGACGGCGCATGGCAGCGGCGCATCGCCGCGGCGCTGGTCGCCAACCGGCCCCGGCACGAGGCGTTGCGGTCCTGGGCCGCCGAGCACGGGCTGTCGGCGCCGCCGGATCCGGTCGGGTCGCCGGCCGCCCGGGAGCGCACCGTGCGCGAGGGCGAGCCGCGGGTCGACGTGGACACCTACATCACCGGGCTGCACGCGCTGCCCCCACGGGTGTGCCGGATCCAGCTCGTCGGTGCGCAGGTCGAGCCGCTGGGCACCGGCTTCCTGATCGGGCCGGATCTGTGCCTCACCAACCAGCACGTCGTGGCGCGGGTGATCGACGGCGACCGCCGCCCGGACGAGGTGCGGTTGCTGTTCGACCACTACGTCGTCGGGAACCTGTCCCGGCCCGGGGTCCTGTTCGAGCTCGCCGACGACTGGCTCGTGGCGTCGGCGCCGAGCAGCCCGGTCGACAACCTGGTCGACCCGCACCGCGTTCCCGACCCGACGCAGGCCGACGTCGCCGTCCTCCGGGTCCGGGACAGGCCCGGCGAGACGCTGCTGACCGGCCGCGACGGGGTCACCGCCCCGCGGGGCTGGTTCACCGACCGCCGCCGGGACCCGCTGCCCGACCAGGCGTCGCTGCAGATCCTGCAGCACGCGGGCGACGAGGCGCTCAAGACCGCGTTCGGCCAGGCGCTGGGGTTCAACGGCAACCGCACCCGGCTGCGTCACGGGATCAACACGGCGCCCGGCTCCTCCGGCGCGCCGATCATCGACAGCCTCCGCCGGTTGGTCGCGATCCATCTCGCCGGCGACCCGGACCGCGCGTCCGGCCGGCCGGCGCGGTTCAACGTCGCCGTGCCGATCGAGGCGGTCCGGGTCGCGCTGGCCGGTCAGCAGGTGGACGCCGAGATCCTGCGGTGACGGCCGCGGCGGCCGGTCAGCACTTCGCCACCGCGGACAGGGACGCGATCTGGACCAGCGGCACCACGGCCACCTCCCCGTCGCCGGCGCGTCTGAGCCGGATGCCGTCCGGTCCCTTGGCGACCAGCAGGGTGCCGCACAGCCGCGCTCCGTCGGTCCGGGTCACCTGCACCGGAGCGCTCGCCGGCTCCCGGACCGGCAGGAACCACAGCAGGCCGAGGGCGACCGCCAGCGCGCCCAGTGAGCCGATCGCGGCATGGACCGCCCACCGCAGCGCCGTGGCCGCCGCGGCGGGTTCCCGGCGCCGTCGCGCGTACCAGTTGCGCAGCTCGACGTCGTCGCCGACCGGCTGGGCGACCGGCCAGCCGTACGCGACCCGATAGGCCCGGATCACCGCGAAGCCGGCGGCGCCGAGGGCCGCCAGCACGGCGACCCCGACCAGGACACGGCCCCAACCGGGCAACGCGGTCAGCGCGTCACGACCGACGACGGCGCCCGTGATGCCGAAGATGCCGTAGACCGCGGTGATGCCGGCGATCCACTTCTCCGCACCGCCGCGCAGGGTGGCCAGTTCGTCGCCGGTGGCCAGCCGGAGGGCGTCCGCGGCCTCGACGAGGTCGACGTCGTCGGCGGTGGTCAGGGTGTAGCCGTCGGCGCCGAGGACGGCCCGGACGGCCCAGGTGCGGCCGCAGCCCGCGTCCGGGGTGTCGCCCGGCCGGCCCTCGTGGGCCTGCCGGCACCGGCAGCCGACCGTGGCGGTGCGGGACCTGGGCCGGACGTGCGACTCGTACGCCACCACGGAAAGGGGCACCGTGGTGGCCGACTCGTGACGACAGGCGGGGCACAGCCCCGTCAGCCGGAGGTCGCCGTCCAACTCGCGGACGGACCAGTCCAGCAACTGCTCGTCGCGGATCGTCATCCGTTCCGCTGAATACAACAGGCTGCTCATGTCGCGTATCCTCAGCGCTACCACGTTCGGTTGGCAATCCGGGAAGGAGCCAGGCATCTCCGGCTACGACTCCGGCTATGACGAGGTCATGACTGGCCGATCGAGAGCCGAGCTGATCCGGGGGCTGGCGACGGCATACCGGAACCTGACGGAGCTCGAGCTCGCCCTGCTCGACGCGGGGGAGACCGCCGACCTCACCGGGATCGGCCGCGACGCCTCGATGCTCGAAATCGTCAACCACCTGTTCAAGCAGGGCGACACCGCCTGGCAGCGCACAGTCGCGACGAAGCTGATCGAGCGGCTGCCGAACCGTGAGGATCTGCAACGCCTCGTCGCCAGGCTCGGTCCGGCGGTCCGGCGGCCGCCGCCCGTACACGTCCCGGAGCAACGCCAGCCGGTCGAGGCGAGGCTGTTCAAGGTCTCCGACTTCGACCTCTCCGACGTGCGGGCCGACCTGCAGGACGCCTTCCCCACGACCAGGAAGGTCCTGGGCTTCGCGATCCCCACCGACGAGGTGATCGTGGCGACCACGATGTGCGAGTTCCTGTGCGACACCCAGCCGCCCATGGAGGATCGCGACCCCATCAACCTCCACCCGATGTCCGGCGACGTGGTGCACCGGATCGAGCAGGTCCGCAACTACGAGTACGAGCTGCACGCCACCGGCATCACCCTGCCCGTCCTGATCATGGAGACGCCGGCGGACGTGGTCCGGCAGTTCTGGGACGGGCTCGGCGACGCGCTGTCCCACGTGCGCTGCCCGCTGGTCCTGCTGTTCATCCGGGGTGTGCACGCCGGCCTGCCGCCCGGGGTGATCGAGATCAGCGGTCCGTCGATGCGGTCCGGCCACGTCCGCGACCTGGTCCGCCGGGCCGCCGACGAGCTCTCGCTCACCCGGCAGACCGCCGAGGAATGGGCGGCGTGGATCATGCGCGGCCAGGGTGAACGGCTCGACGTCCGGGTCACCATGGACCGGATCCGCGCCAGCCTGAAACACGCCCAGTCGAAACCGGCCGAGTTCGTCGGCTGGCTCGCGAACAGGAACGGCAATGGTCAATCGTGAGTTCGACCGATCGATCCGATACGACAGTTCGGCGGCGCGGCCGGACGAGCGGCAGGTCGAGCCGGCCGGCGGGCGGCCGGCCGAGAAGGACTTCACGCCGGTGCTCAAGAAGCGCGAGCCGTACCTGGCGTCGGCGGAGCTCGAAGACGCGGTGAACATCGCGATCGGGCTCGGCCGGCCGCTGCTGCTGCAGGGCGAGCCCGGCTCGGGCAAGACCCGGCTGGCGCACGCGGTGGCCTACGCGTTCGGCATGCCGCTGGAGGAGGCGCACGTCAAGTCGACCAGTCGCGGCCAGGACCTGCTCTACACGTACGACATGATGGGCCGGCTCAACGACGTGCGACTGGGCCGGGAGCGCGACCCCTCCTCCTACCTGACGCTCGGCCCGCTCGGCACCGCCATCGTCCGGGCCGAGTTCGGCCGGCGCTCGGTCGTGCTGATCGACGAGATCGACAAGGCCGACCTCGACTTCCCCAACGACCTGCTGCGCGAGCTGGACGAGCTGACGTTCACCGTCCCGGCGGAGATGGGCGGCGGGCGGCACACGGCGCTGGACCGCCCCGAGCTCCGGCCGATCGTGATCATCACGCACAACGAGGAGAAGACGCTGCCGGACGCGTTCCTGCGGCGCTGCATCTACCACTACATCGCGTTTCCGTCCGCCCGGCAGCTCGACGACATCCTGGCGCTGCACGACCTGGCCACCCCGGAGGTCCGGCAGGCCGGCATCGCGCTGGTCGAGGACCTCAGGCGCCGCCAGCTCGCGAAGAACCCCGGACTGAGCGAGCTGATGGACTGGGTGCGGTACACGCAGGAGCGCGGGCAGCCCACCGACACCGCCGCATCGGTGGTACCGCATGCCGGCGCCCTCATCAAGCTCCGCGCGGACCAGCAACGGGTGGCGCGCGGGCGCGCCGGCGAGCACCGGCCCGTCTCGGGATGATCCGGCCCGCCCGCCTCCCGTCCTTCCTCGAGGAGGTGGTCGTCCAGCTACGTCACCACCGTGTGCGGATCGGCGTCGACGACCTGCGCGACCTGCGGGCCTGTCTGCGCAACGGCCACGGTCTCAGGTCGGAGGGGGCGCTGCGCGATCTGTGCGTGGCGCTGTGGGCGAAGTCCGCCGCCGAGGCGAGCATCGTCCGCACGGTGTTCGCGCGGGTCGCGACGGTGCCGCGGTGGACGCTTCCCGCCGACACGCCGCCGGCGACCGGCGACACGGCGCCGGTGCACGACGCGACACCGGCCGATCGAGCGGCGGCCTCCGGCGTCCCGGCGACGGCGACCGCGCAGGCCGACGGCGCGGCGCCGACCCCCGCGCCGATGGTCGTCGTGCCACCCGAACGACCGGCGTCCGAGTCGATGGAGGTCCGGCTGACCCGGGCGCTGCCGCTGACCCCGGTGCCGATCGCGGACGGCGACGATTCGCTGCTGCTGGTCGCCGAACATCCCACGACCGAGCGGCAGATCGCGCAGGCCTGGCGCCGCCTGGCCCGGCGGCGGCGGGAGGGCCCGCGGGTGGAGCTGGACATCGCCGGCACGGTCGCGCGGTACCTCCGGTACGGCTGGGAGTCGTCACCGGAACTGGTCTCCGTCCGCCGGAACACCGCGACGCTCGTGGTGCTGGTCGACCGCAACGGCTCGATGGTGCCCTACCACGACTATGTCGACCACGTCGTCGAGTCGATCGCGCGCGCCGGTGGGCTGGCCCGGCTGACCACCGCCTACTTCCACGACCTGCCCGCGGCCCGGGTCGACCGGTCCGCCCTCGGCGGGCTCCCGTCGGCGTTCCGGCCCGACCTCGACCCGATCGTCGAGGACATCCCGCCGCTCACCGACGCCCGGGTCTACGCCGACCCGCGGCTGGTCAGGCCGTTGAGCCTGCGGACGGTGCTGCACGACGAGCCGCCGGGCACGGCGGTGGTGATCATCAGCGACGCCGGCGCGGCCAGGGGCGGGTTCAACCTCTTGCGCCAGCACGACACGGTGGCCCTGGGCAAGCTGCTGGCCGGACCGGCCGTGCCCGTGGTGTGGCTCAACCCGGCACCCGAGCGCCGCTGGGCGCTGAGCGACGCGGGCCGGATCAGCCGGTACGTGCCGATGTTCCCGCTCACCCTGGACGGCATGAACGACGCCGTCGACGTCCTGCGGGGACACCCGGCCACCGTGGAGCGTCCACTGTGAACGGCGCGGACCAGCTACAGACCGTGGCCGACGGGCTGGCCGCCCTGCGTGATCGGCTGCCCGACCGGTTGATCGAGCTGGCGTACCACGCGGCGGTGCCGGTCGCCGTCGACCCCGGCTTCGTCCACCTGCTCCGGCTCAACTTCTTCGACCCGGCCGGTGGCGACGGGTCCGCGCCGGGCGACCGGCTGGACTACGACGACGAGGCCGAGTTCCTGCTGTCGCCGGTGTGCCGTGCCTACGGCGACGACCTCTACGAGATCGAGCCCCACCTGCGCAACGTGCTGCTGCTCGGCCTCGCCGAGCGGTTCGGCGCGCAACGGGTGGTCCGGGTCGCCCGGCTGCTGCTCGGCTACACCGCCCGGCACCGGCAGTGGCAGGCCAACCCGCCGTTCAAGCACGCCCAGGAGCTCACCGCCTGGCTGATCACGGATCCGGAGGCCGCTCAGGCCGCCTTCTCGGCCGCCGCCGACACCACGGAGCCGAACCGGCTGCCGAACGAGTGGTACCTGGCGATGCGCACACGCATCGACCGCCGGGTCGACCACGCGGGGGGCTTCCAGGTCGCGATCGACTGGGCCCGGTCCGCGTTGGCCGGCGACGCCGGGTCCGGCGCCGGCGGCGTGGCCGCGACCAACCTGCTCGGCGAGTTGGCGCGGTTGCCGGGTGCTCACCCGGACCGGGTCGTCGCGGTGCTGGAGACGGTGTCGGACGGAGCGGCCGGGGAAGCCGCCCGGCGCACCCTGCGCCGGCTGCGGCCGGACGCCGCGTCCGGCCGGCCGGACCCCGACGCGCCGGACACGACGCTCGGCGCGGCCGCCGCCCTGCTCGACATCGCGTCGCTGCGGCTGCCGGTGGCCGATCGGCGCCGGTTGAGCGCCGCCCTCACGCCCACGGACCGGTCCGGAACGCTGACCGCGGACGCCGAGGTGATCCTGGTGGACGTCGCGGACGCCGAGGCGGCACCGGCCGGCCACGTCACCGACGAGCAGCTCCGGCGGGCCGTCGACCGGCTGGCGCACCTGTCGTCGGCGCCGTCCGACCGCGCGGTCCACCGCGCGCTGGCCCGCAGCGGCGGATCCCTCGAGAAGCAGTTCGACCTGTGCGAGGAGTCCGCCGCGGCGGAGCGCGGCCGGCGCTCGTACGTCATCGTCGTGGTCGCGCCGGCACGGCAGAGCGGCCGCTACCGGGCGTCGATCTCCGTGCAGCGCGGCGTCGACCGGCCGCGGGTCTTCGCCACCGCGCAGGATCGCGATCCGTCGGGGCTCGCCGGCATGATCGAGGCGGCCGTCGAGGCCACGCTGGAGACACCGGCCGACGACGCCGGCCTGTCGATCGAGTTCGTCCTGCCGGACGAGCTCCTGCCGCGTCCTGTGGACCGGTGGGTCAGCGGGCTGGCCGTCCGCCATCCGGTCGTCGTCCGCAGCCTGGCGCACGCGACCGGCGCCTCCCTCCAGGTCCGGCGGGTGTACCGGGACCGGTGGCGGCAACTCGTGCGCGAGGGGCACCTGCGTGACGTCGCGGTGCCGATGCCGGCCGGGCCGGTCCTGGAGCCGCGGGTGTGGGCGCTGCGCACGCCGTTTGCCCTGTGGTCGCGCGAGCCGGTCGAGCCGGCGCTGCTCTCGCAGGTGGTGGAGCTGTACGGCCCGGCCCGGCTGCCCGACGCCGTGCTGGAGCTGCGCAGGCAGAGCCGGGCGAGTCCGGACCTCGACCACCTCGGCCGTCACCTGAGCCTGCTGTGGGACGACCCGTTCCGGCCGCTCGGCGCCCTGACCGCGGACCACACAGGCGATCCCGGCTGACGGAACCACCGATCGGCCGTTCAGGCGGCCCGAGTGGGTGAGCCGGGCAAACCATCGAGCGTTTACCATGAATGTCGCTCACGCAAGGCTGATGACGCAAGCACGGTCTGCCATGATCCTGGGGGGTCACCGCTGTTGCCTAACGCCGCGGCACGACTGTGCGACGAGTTGCTCGGCATCGCACCGTTGCAGCTCCGGCCGACCCGTGACCATGTCGTGCACCTGTTGTTCCGGAGGCTGCCCGCCGAACCGCGCGTGAAGCGCTCGGACGACCCGCGCACGGACCTCACGGCCGTCGTCGCCGCCTGCCTGGAGCAGCGCGGGGCACTGCGTGACCTCATCGAGATCGTCGGCCGGTTCGCACCGGGTGACCCGGCACTCGACCGGCTGACCCGCATGACCGACTTCCTGTTCCCGGACGAGCTGCTGACCCGTGCCGAGCGCGGCGAGCTGCTCGCCGTCCTCGGCGACGCGAACCGCGCCGTGGTGGTGTCGGCGTACCGGGACAGTGTGCCGCTGGACGCCCACCTTCCCGGCGCCGGTGAGACCGCCGACCTCGTGACGCGGCTGGAGTCGCTCGTGGGCATCGAGGGCCGGCCGCCACCGCTGCTGGCGTTCGTCATGGGCGTGGCGCGGCAGCTCGATCCCGCCGTGGCGGGACGGCTCCGCGACTGGACGGGCGCGGTCGGGCGCCGGCTGCGGCTCGACCCGGACGTGCTCGGCAGCCGTCCGGAGGCCGGTGACCCGTCCGGCGACACCGCACTCCACCTGATCGTGATCGTCCGGCCCGACGCGATGTCCGACGATCAGTACCTGCTGTCGGTGTGGCTCCAGCACGGCAGCCGGGCCGAGCGCCCGCTGATGATGGACGACCGGCTGCGGTCGGTCGGTGAGGTCGCCACCGCCCTGCGGACCGCGCTGGACACCGCCGCCAAGGAGAGCGACGCGCCGCTGACGGTCGAGATGGTGCTGCCCCGGGCGTTGCTGAACGAGCCCGTCGACCAATGGCCCTCCGGGGCCGTGCCGCGCGGGCTGGGCATCCGGCACACCGTCGTCGTGCGCAGCCTCGACCGGCTCCGGCTGCCGCAGACGAGCATCGACGCGTGGCACCACCGCTGGCGGCTGCTCGCCGGGGCGGGGGACCGGCTGCCGAGCTCGGCGGTCGAGGTCTCGGCACCGGCCGGGCCGCGACAGTGGCAGGAGGACCACGCGCCGGACGGCACCGGCGGTCCGGTGGTGCTGGCCCTCGACGCGCCGCTGCCGGACGCCGGACGCCTCCAGAACGACGTGTTCACCGCCGCGATCCGCGCCGGGGTGCCGGCGCTGGTCTGGAGCCGCCACCCGGCGCTCAGCCCGGCACTGCTCGACACGGTGCTGGCGCTCGCCCGCCGGGTCGGTGTCGCCCAGCTTCCGGCGGAGGTCCGGCGCATCCGGGTGCGCGCGGCGGCGGTCGAGCCGGGCCCTGCCGTCGACGAGGACCTCGGTCGTCATCTGGCACTGGTCTGGGACGACGCCGATCGCATCCCCGTCGAGTTCCGCGCACCACCGTTCCGCGCGCCCCGATGAGCGATGTTCCGAGCCCCAGGAAGACCGGAGGAGCAGTACCGTGACCCAGCCCGCTGACTGGCGTGTGTATCGCGGCACCGGTGACCAGCACGACGGCCTCGACCGCCTGCCCGCGCCCCCGCCATGGCGCCGGTTCGACGGTGCGCCGCCGGCGGTCGAGCCGGCGCCGCAGCAGGCGGCACCGTCGTTGCCGCCGGGACTGGTCGACCGGGCGAAGACCTACCGGCCGAGCCCCGAGGTGGTCGACGCCGTCAACGCCGCGATGGTGCTGCGCCGACCGCTGCTGGTGACGGGCCGACCCGGCACCGGCAAGTCGTCGCTGGCCCTGAGCATCGCCCACGAGCTCGGTCTGGGCCAGGTCCTGCACTGGCCGGTCACCAGCCGCAGCCAGCTACAGGACGCGCTGTACCGCTACGACGCGATCGGCCGGCTGCAGGAGACCAACCTCTACCGGACCGACGCCGCCGGCTCGGTCCTGCCGATCGGCCGCTACCTGCGCCTCGGTCCGCTGGGCACCGCGCTGCTGCCCCGCCGCCGGCCGCGGGTCCTGCTCGTCGACGAGCTCGACAAGAGCGACATGGACCTGCCCAACGACCTGCTGAACGTGTTCGAGGAAGGACAGTTCGAGATCCCCGAGCTGGCCAGGCTGGTCGACACGACCAGCGTGGAGGTCGGCACCGCGGATCCGGGTGAGACCGCGACCGTGGAGAACGGCATCGTCCGCTGCCATGAGTTCCCCATCGTGGTGATCACCAACAATTCCGAGCGGGAGTTCCCGTCGGCGTTCCTGCGGCGGTGCCTGCGCATCAACGTCCAGCCGCCGGACAACGAGACACTGACGATGATCGTGCAGGCGCAGCTCGGTGCCGAGGCGACGGCCGCGGCCCACGAGGTCATCGCCAGGTTCCGGGCACTGCGCCGGGAGTCGGAACTGGCGACCGACCAGCTCCTCAACGCCATCTACCTGACGACGTCCGTCGACACGGCCGATCCGGCGACCATGAGTCGTCTGGTCGACGGTGTCCTCACGCCGCTGACCTGGAACCCGCCGATCTGATGCTCGACTGGTTGATCAAGCAACTGGTCACGATCGACCCAGCGCTGACCGCTCGTGACATCGCCGACGTGCTCTGGCTCGCCCAGCACCTGAGTGCCGCACCGGAGGCCGGCGCCGGGCTGCCCGCGCCACCCGGCACGGAGGAGCGGGACGGTGCCGGGCCGCCGGAGGACACGACCCCCGCGGACCGCGCCGCCGGCCCGGCGGACCTGCCGCCGGTGGACGAGGGGCCGTCCGAGCCGGGGGACGGCTTGCGGCAGCAGGACGACCGGCAGGCGCCGCCGGCGGCCGACGGGGAGCCGCCGGAGACCCTGGCGGCCCCTTCGTCGGTCGAGGTGCGCCTGCCGCCGGTGCTCGGGCGGCTGGGGGAGAGCCCGGGGGAGCCCATCCGGCTGCCGACGGTGGCGGCACTGCCGGACGCTCAGGGGCTGGCCCGGGCGTTGCGGCCGCTGCGGCTGCGCCAGCCGTCACGATCCGACCGGGTGCTCGACGAGTGGCTGACGGTGGACCGCACCGCGCGGACCCGGATCGTCCTCCCGGTGGTCCGGCCCCGAGCCGAGCAGCGACTCCAGCTCACCGTGCTGTTCGACGTCGGCACCACGATGTGGATGTGGCCGGACACCGTGGCCGAGCTGGTGGCTCTGTTCCGCCGTTCCGCCGCGTTCCGCCGCGTCGAGTTGCGGTTCATGGACCCGGGGCGGCCCGGCCCGGTCAGGTTCGCCACCGCGGCGACCGAGCCGCCGGCCTTGCGGAGCCCGGCGTCGCTGCTCGACCCCGCCGGTGAGACGGCGGTGATCGTGTTCAGCGACTGCCTGGGCGAGGCCTGGGCGGACGGCCGGATGTCCGCGGTGCTGGCGCGGTTGGCCACGACCGCGCCCGTGGCCATCATCCACTCGCTGCCCCAGCGCGTCTGGGGTCGTGGCCGAATTCCCGTCTCCCAACTCGAGTTCCACTCGGCGGCGCCGGCGACACCGGCCGCCCGGGTGGGCTTCCGCGACCTGGACCTCGAGTCCGTCGATCCGGCGGCCGGTCCACCTCGGCGCGCCGCGATCCCGCTGTTCGAGTTCAGCGCCCGGGGACTGGGCGCGTGGGCGCGGCTGGTCGGCGGGAGCGGGCAGCGGGTGCGCGCCGCGGCCTTCTACGCCGACGGCTCGACGCTGAGCCCCATCGAGGCGGTGCCGCCGCTGCCCCCGTCGCGGGAGGAGCGGCTCGCGCAGGCCCGCCTGCTGCCGTCGCAGACCTTCAAGCTCGCCACCCACCTTGCCGCCGTGCCGCTGCGGAAACCGATCATCCGGCTCATGCACCGGATCGTGGTGCCCGACGCGCCGCCGACGGCGCTGGCCGAGATCGTGGCGAGCGGGCTGCTCGAGCCGCAGCGGGTCGCCGAGCGCGGCCACCCGTTCGACGTCGAATACCACATGGACCCGGTGATCCGGGCCGAGCTGGTCTTCGGCCTCGCCCGGAGCACGCGGCGGGAGATCGTCGAGATCATCTTCAACTACTTCCAGGCGAACGAGGGCTCGCCGCTGGACTTCCTCGCCTTCGTGAGCGCCCCCGAACTCGCGGCGTCGTCGGACGCGCCGGTGCTCGCGCGGCTGAACGCCGACTTTCTGCGCGGCCTCGGCGGCCAGTACGCGAAGGCCGTCGCCGACTGGGAGCACCGGGTGCGGATCGCCCGGGCGACGGTGGCCCGGGAGACCGCGGCCGAACCGGTCGCGTCCGGCCTCGACGTTGCCTCCCCACGAACGGCCCCGGCGAGGGACGATAGAGGCATCGACCGCGACGAGCATGTGGGGGGCGACGTGATCGGGCACGGCCTCGAGGGACAACCAGTGGAAGGTCACCTCCGGAAGATCCCGGCGGTGTGGGGTGGGGTGCCGCCGAAGAACCCCAACTTCACCGGTCGTGAGACGCTGCTCGAGCAGCTCCACGACCAGCTCGCCGTCTCGGTCACCGCCGTGCTGCCCAACGCGTTGCACGGCCTCGGCGGCGTCGGCAAGACCCAGCTCGCCACCGAGTACGCCTACCGGTACCGCGCCGAATACGACCTGGTCTGGTGGGTTCCGGCGCACGAGGCGTCGGCGATCCGCGACGCCCTGGTCCGCCTCGCCGAGCGGCTGGGCCTCTCGACCGTCGACCGGGCCGCCGCGGTCCACAACGTGCTCGAGGCGCTGCGCAGGGGCGAGCCGTACAGTCGCTGGTTGCTGGTCTACGACAACGCCGACGACATCGCGACGGTCGACGACTACCTTCCCATGCCGACGCACCATGTGCTGATCACGTCGCGGGACATCGGGTGGGCGAACCGCGGTCCGGTGATCGAGGTGGACGTGTTCACCCGCGAGGAGAGCGTCCGCATGCTGCTGCGCCGCGCACCCACCCTGGGCCGCGAGGACGCCGACGAGATCGCCGAGGAGCTCGGCGATCTTCCGTTGGCGCTCGAACAGGCGGCGGCCTGGCACGAGGGCAGCGCGATGCCCGGCGGCGAATACCTGCAGTTGTTCCGCGAACATCGCGAGCGGCTGCTGCAACAGCACGCGTCCGGGCACTACGCGATGCCGGTCGCGGTGACCTGGCGGGTCTCGATCGAACGGCTCAACCGCACCTCGCCCGCCGCGGCGCAGCTCATGGAGCTGATGGCGTACTTCAGCCCGGAGCCGATCTCGGTGGACATGCTCGCCCGCGGCAGCGGCGACGACGTGCCCGCGCCGCTGCGCGACGCGCTGGGCGACCCGGTGTTGCGGAACACGACGGTGCAAGAGGTCATCCGGTACGGTCTCGCCCGGCTCGACCCGGTGAACCGGGCACTCGTGGTGCACCGGCTCGTGCAGGCCGTCATCCGGGACGAGACGGAGCCCGGCCGCCGGCGCGAACTGCGGCAGGCCAGGGCGGGCATTCTCGCCCGGGCGACCCCCGGCTTCCCGGACCGGGCCAGCACGTGGCGCCGGCACAGCGAGCTGGCACCGCACGTGCTGTACGCGCTCGACGACGGCATACTCGAGGACGACCACCCGGACGTCCGCGAGCTGCTGCTGCAGCAGATCCGCTTCAAGTACCAGCGGGGGGAGTACGAGTCGAGCCGGGAACTGGCCGAACGGGTCTGCCGCGCCTGGGAGCGGCGGCTCGGCCCGCCGGAGCAGTGGGACGAGCCGAAGCTGCTGGCCGACCGGTACCTCGCCAACGCCCTGCGGTCCGTCGGTGACGCCGACGCGGCCCGCGAGCTCAACCAGCGGACCTACCACCTGCTCCTCACCGGGGAGCGGTTCGGCCCCGACCACCCCTACGTCCTGCTCGTGGGTCTGAGCGTCGGTGCCGACCTGCGGAACAGCGGCGACTTGCACGCGGCGCGCGACCACGACACCCAGAATCTGGAGCGCATCCGGCGGCAGGAACCCATCCGGGCGAACCTGCTGAACCTGGCCCGCGCGCTCAACAACCTCGCCATCGACCACCGGTTGCTGTTCGAGTTCGACCGGGCGCTGGAGCTCGACCTGGAGGCCTTCCGGGTTCGCCAGGACTTCGTCGACGACAAGCTCGATCCGTTCGACTACGAGGTCAACGCCAACATCGTCCGCGACCTGTACGGCCTCGGCGAGTACCAGGACGCGCGGACCCGCCTGGAGGAGTACCTGCCGGGCCACCGTGCGACCGTCGGCGTCGAGAACCCGAACTATCTGCTCGCCCTGCGCACCCAGGCGATCCTCCTGCGCAAGCTCGGCGACTACGTCGAGTCACGCAGCATCGCCGAGGAGAACTACCGCAAGCACCGGATCCGGTTCGGGCCGAACCACGAGCACACCCTCTCCACGCAGATGACGCTGAGCAACACCCTGCGCGTCAACGGCGAGTACGCCGAGGCGGTGCGCCTCGGCGAGGCCGCGCTGCGCCACTACCGGGACCACTTCGCGCCGGACCACCCGTTCACCCTCATCTGCGCGATCAACCTCGCCATCGCGATGCGGCTCAACGGCGACGCCGAGGGGGCCCGGCGGCTCAACCTGGACACGATGGACCGGCTGCGGCGGCACGGCGCGCCCGAGGACCACCCGCCGCTGCTCTGCTGCGCCAACAACCTCGCCAACGACCTCACCGCGCTCGGCCGGCCGCTGGAGGCCCTGGAGCACTCGCGGCTGGCGGCCGATCGCTTCTACCAGCGGTACGGCGCGCACCCGTACGCCCTCGGCTGCCAGCACAATTACGCGCTCGACCTGATCGCGACGGGCGACCTCGCCGGCGGGACGGCGCTGCGCGACGAGGTCGGCCGGGCCCTGCGCGAGCACTCCTACCCCGAGCACCCGGAGCTGCTCGGGGCGCGTGAGGGCTACCGGTTCGAGCTCGACCTGGAGCCGCCGCCGATGTAGGCGTCGGCGAGCGGGGTGAGCCAGCGGGCGAGGTCGTGGACGGGTGCCGGTCGCCCGTCCCGCAAGAGGCACCGGTGCACGGCCTGGACGAGCTCGGGGCGGCGGCTCCAGATCGGCTCGGTGCTCGTCACGGCCAGGCCGCTCCAGGCGTCGAGGTCGTCCGGTGCCGTGGCGATCCGTTCGCCGTACCGCCGTGCCGCGGACAGCAGGTCGCCGGTCGCCAGTGCCAGGTCACCGTCCAGCAGGTCGGGCCACCGGCTGAAGGCCTCCTCCGGCCGGTCCCGCAAGCTGCCGACCCACGCGGCGTCCTTGGCGGCATGGGCGAGCAGCGCCGTGCGGCCGCTCTCGACGAACGGGTCGGTGGACTCGGCGAGCGTCGCCGCCGGTGTCGCGCCCGGCCGGTCGTGGCCCGCGGCCCAGCCCGCGGCCAGCTCGGCGACGGCGACCGGATCGGGCCGCAGATGCCGCAGCCGCCAGGCCAGCCGGTGCTCCTCGACGGCCCGGTGCGCCGCGGTCGCGGCGGGCTCGTCGACGTCGGCCTGCCCGTCGCGTGCCAGCGATCGGCGCAGGCCCGCCAGGAAGCGTTCGCCGGCCGGCAGGAGCCGTCCGGACCGCTCCAGCGTGTCGATCGCGGTGACCACCTGTTCCGCGGTACGGGCGAGCTCGAACCCGGTGCGCCCGCCGCGCTCGCCTTCACCGCGCCAGTACTCGAGAACACCGAGGAACGCGTACGCGCCGTGCAGGATTCCGTGCAGCGGCCGGGGATCACGACGCCACGGCGAGTAGTACCGCCGCGTGGAATCGGGCTCGATCAGCGGTACCAGATCGAGCAGCGCGTTCAAGGCCGCGTGGCGCAACTCGTGCGCGAGCGTGGCGGCGAATCCGGCCGGTCCGTCCGGCGGGGTGAGGACGATCGACCCGAAGGCGTGCCGGGATGTCGCGCTGAGGCCCCGGAGTCCTCCGCTGCCTTCGAGCGGCGTCACCGCCTTGAGCAGTGGCAGCAGGCCGGCCGCCGCCGGGCTGCGGGCGACCAGCCGCCGCTCGGCCGAGCGGTGCAGCCGGCTCCAGTCCGCGTGCTGCCGCGGGCCGAGGCGCGGGGTCGGCACCAGGCTGGCCGGCACCCGGTAGGCGTGCAGGTCGTCGAGCACCGCCCCGTCCGATCCGATCGGCCGCAGCGCGTGCCACCCGTCGCTGTCGGCGGCCCCGACCGGGATGCGGACCGTCCGGTCCGCGAAGCGCACCGAGGCGGGCTGCCCGGCCAGGACCGTCGCCGGTCCCGGCGACCCGCCCCACGCCGAGCCGAGCGTCGGCAGGTGCACGGTCCCGCCCGGCGCCGGCACCGTCACCGGCGTGCGCAGGCCGGACCGCACGGCCGCGGCCGCCGCGATGGCCTGTAACTGGCCGACGTGGCGCTCCGCGTCCTCGGCGCCGGTGGCGATCCGCTGCAGCGTGTGTGCCGCCCAGCTACCGACGTAGGGATAACCGACCACCGCGGCGAACGACGCCGGATCGGCGGCCTGTGCCTCCGCGAGTACCCCCAGCGCGTCGTCGATGCTCCCGCGCCGCCCCGGGAAGCGGTCGCGGGCGGCGTCGACCAGGCCGCGCACCAGCAGCAGGTGGCGGCTGAACTGGCCGGCGCGAAGGATCCCGCTCGCCGTGCCGTCGAACCGGCCGGCCGCGACCGCGTCGAACGTGCTCGCCGGCAGCCGGTGGACGGTGCCGATCACGACCGTCCCGCGGCCAGGCGGGCCAGGTCGGCGCCGACCCGGGCTCTGACGTGCGAGACGATCCGGTACAGGTCGGCGCAGTACACGGACGGGTTCCGGAACCCGGCACCGGCGCGGTACCGGTGCGGGTAGTACCCGCCGCCGCACACCCGGACGAGGTCGCATCGCCGGCAGGCCTCCGCGAGCCCCGCCACGCCTCCCTGCCTGGCCAGGATGTCGGGGTGGGTCAGGGCCGCGTCGAACCGGTGGTCGAAGACGTTGAGGCCGGTGACCGCGGCCCCCTCGAACGCCGAGCGCAACGTGTCGACCTGCTCGAGCGTGCCGTCACTCTCCACGACGAGGAGGGTCACCGGGCTCAGGCCGATCTGCTCGGTACGGCTGGCGCCGCCCAGGAGCGCGGACAGGATCTCCTCGAACAGCCGCACGCCGGTCTCCGGCCGCGGCGCGTCGTACCAGCGGTCGAACACGGCCGCCAGCCAGTCGCCGTAGGGGGTCTGCGCCTGGTCCGCCGTCCTGCCCGGCGGCGGGACGCTCCAGTTGCCGTGCGGGAGCAGGAAGTCCATGCGCGGCGGCTCGTGGGCCAGCAGCGCCTCGTAGGCCGCGACCGGGTCCTCGTCGAGGTCGACGACCGCAAGGAGCCCGGCGTAGAGCCGCCGGTTTTCGGGGCGGCGCAGCCGGCGCAGCGCGTCGGCGACGACGGCGTGGCTGCCACGGCCGTCCGGGAACCGCCGATGCCGGTCCTGGCCGCCGGGGGTGCCGTCGAGCGACACGCCGACGCGGACGCCGAGGTCGCGGAGCACGTCGAGCATCGCGTGGTCGAGCAGCGTGCCGTTGGTCTGCACGGTGATGTCCAGCGCCACGCCGGGCGGCAACGCCTGCCGGACCGCCGCGGCGACGTGCCGGACCGCGTCGGCGCCGGCGAGCAACGGTTCACCGCCGTGGAGGACGACCTCGACCGCGGGGAGCCGGTGGGCCGAGACGTGCTCGGCGATGCGGTACGCGGTGCGGTCGACGGTCTCCGGCGGCATGACCCGCGGCCGGCCCCGCCACGAACTGTCCGCCATCTCGTAGACGTAGCAGTAATCGCAGGCCAGGTTGCAGCGACTGTGCAGCTTGAGGACGAACTGCCGGAACGGCACCGGCACGAGTGTGGGGTCAGATCGCGCTCTGGAAGCCAGCAACCGGGTCACGTCCACTCACCACGTCGGCCATCACCCGCTCCAACGCGCGGGCGAGTATCGGCGATGCCTGCGTCACCTCGGTCAGCTCAAGTATGGGCACGTCAACAAGATTGAGAAGTTCAGATCTGTACTCGTCCGGCGCGTCGGTCATGCACGAACCTCCGGTCCTACAGCGCCAAGCCGGTATGTGGTCGACTGATCCGAGTGGACAAAACAGTTTCCGACGGCGCAGCATACCGCTCACCGAACGTGATCTTGTCTGTGGTGTCGACGCGGCGTGCCGTGTCTCGCGTGCACCGGCCATGATCGGTTCGTCCCCTCGGCGGCGGATACGCCCATATCATCACGACCACGGCACGCGCGTGCTGGATCCGGAAAAGCGGCCGGGGCGTGGGCGTGCGGGCGAAGCCGCTAGCGCGGCCTGACCGTCGCGGCGTCGATCAGGGCCAGCAGATCGGTCCAGTCCTCCACCAGTTGGGCCTGGTCGATCCGGGCCAGCCGGCGGCGGGCTCCGCGGCTGGTGACGTCCGCGGGATGCCTGCGCAGGACGGCGTCGACCCGGTCGATCGTGGAGTGCTCGCCGATCAGGTCGTCCGTGCCGGCCAGGCCGAGGAACACGGCGAGCTGTGCGCACAGGTCCCGGCAGCGGCAGACGAAGCTGGGCAGCCACCGGTCCGGCGGGCCGCTCAGGTGCTCGACGATCAGATCGAGGTTGTACCGCTGGTCGTCGGAGCCGACGGCGCGGACCTGCCACGGCGGTGTCGCGATGAGCGGGTCGGAGGCGTCGCGGGCCGCGTATCGGGCCAGCGCCGCCGTGTCGGGGAAGACGAGCAGGCGGCCTTCCTCGTCGGTCGGGAAGACGTGCTCGACCACACCGTAGCCGCCGTGGAGCTGACCGCGCAGGGTCACGCCCTCGTGCCGCGGGGTGGTGAGCTCGAGCAGCTCGACGATGGTGAGGGTGACCCCGGCCGGTGGCGGCGCGGCGACCGGCGGTGGCGGCCGGTGGGGCGCCGGCGGCTGGATCGGCCGCCAGGCGCCGGCCGGGCCTTGCTGGGCCGGGCCTTGCTGGGCAGGCGTCGGCGGCCACGGGCCGTGCGGCGCGGGCTGGGGGACCGCGGGCGGTGCCACCGGGTGCCACATCCCCGGCGGTGAGGCCGGTGCCGGCATCGGACCGGGGGAGGCGGGAGACGCCGGTGCGAGATACAGCCCGCCCGAGTGCTCGCCGCCCGAGAGCGGCACCGGGCCCGTCCACCCGGCGGGCAGCTCCGCGGGGCCCGGCCGGCCGGTCACCATCGGGTCGAGGCTGCCCGCGGCCACGACCAGCTCCGGCTGGTCGATGATCGTCGGCGGGATGTCCAGCGCGCGGTGCAGCATCGTCGCGACCAGCGGCATCCGGGTCGCCCCGCCGACCAGGATGACGGCGCCGAGCGGGCGCAGCGGCACCGGGCAGGCGGCCAGCGTGGCGCCGATCGCGTTGACGGTCCGCTGGATCAGCGGCGCGGCGAGCCGCTCCAGCTCGTCACGGGTGAGAAGCTGGTCGGTGTCGAGCAGCGGCAGGTACAGCGTGGCCGAGCTCGTCCGGGAGAGCATCTCCTTCGCGTTGCGGACGTCCTCCCACAACTGCCGCCGGGCGGCCCGGTCGGCGACGGTGGCGGGGTTGTCGAGCCGCGCCCACAGCTCGGGCGCGCCGGACCGGCTGCGCAGCAGGCCCACGATCGCGGCGTCGACGTCCTGGCCGCCGGTGTCGTCCAGCCCGGCGCTGCACAGCACCTCCATCCGCGCCGTCGCCGAGCCGGGGGAGTGCCGGACGACGGCGACGTCGAAGGTGCCGGCGCCCAGGTCGTACACGAGCAGGTCGGCCGGCTCGGCGCCGTGGCGGCGCAGGTGGAACGCGGCGGCGGCGACCGGCTCGGGGACCAGCCGCACGGCGCCGAGCCCGGCACCGGCCGCGGCCCGTTGCAGGGTGGCCCGCCGGGCGGCGCCCCAGGCGGCCGGATGGGTGACGGTGCTGCTGGTGACCGCCGCGCCGCCGATGCGCCGCGCCTCGGCCGCGACCCGGCGCAGCAGCGCGCCGAGCAGCGACTCCACCGCCACCTCGGCGCCGAGGAAGACGGTGCCGTCGTCGATGCGCCGCTTCGGATTGCCCTCGAAGCGCTCCGGCCGGGCCCGCGCGGCGTGCAGCGCGTCCCGGCCGACGAGCAGCTCGCCGCCGGGATCGGCGTGGACGGCGGACGGCAGCAGCGGCGCGCCGTCGAAGAGCACCGGCTCGATCGTGCCGTCGTCGCGGCGCAGAAACGCGACCGTGCTGGAAGTCCCGAGGTCGACGCCCAATTCCACCGCGCCCATCGAAGCCGTGCGGGCGGGCCGTGTCAAGCCGGTTCGTCCGGAGCGGGCGACTCCATGATCATGGGAACGATGTGGCTGTTGGGGTGGCCATATCTTTCCCATGATCATGGGCCCGGGCGGCGTGGCGGGGGGGATCGCGGCGGAACGCGTGCCGGTCGGCACGCTTCGGCGGCGTCATCTCCGAGCCACGCTCGGTTCGACCTCGCGTGTGACGCGCCACGCGCCTCGGTCCTCGTCAGGCGCCGAGCTGGTCGCGCAGCATGTCGCCCCAGCCGGCCTGGACCATGCTCTTGAAGCGCCACCTGCCGCCGGTCCTGGCCATGACGTCGACGTAGCGCATGTGCCGCACCTGGTCGCCGAGGGTCGTCGTGGTGTCGGTGACGACCACGGCCAGGTCGGGGCCGAGGAACACCGGCTGCCGGCGGTTGTCCAGCTTCGGCGCGGCCGGGTCGCCGTCGCCGACCGCCATGCCCATCGCCTGGACGAACGTCGCACGGTCCCATTCCTGGGTGACGCACTCGCCGGCCGAGTCGTTCGTCATCACCACGAGCGGGAACAGCGCCATGTCGGCCATCTCCGCCACGCGACCGTGCTCGACGTGGGCGTCGTATTCGGCGTACCACGCCAGGAGGTGTCGTACCTCGTCCTCGCTGGGCGTGAATCCGGTGGCCGTGTATGGACTCTGCTCGGTCACGGGTCTCCTTCGAGTGCCAACGTTATTCTCTACGCTGTAGAGTATAACAGCGCGGCGCGGCGCGTCGGATCGGCCGGAGTGGTCACGGCGATCAACGACTGACGGGTCCGGCATTCGGCGCTGCCGGTGCGCAGGGGAGCGGGGAGCGTGATGCCCGACCGTGCCGCGCCACGCCCCCGGTCGAGGATGTGGTCGTTCCGCTACGGTATGTGATGTCGACGGCGGCCGTACAGGCCGGCGACGATCCACACGCCCACAGCCGCGAGAACGACCTGGATGAGCAGTTCGAGCCAGTCCACGCCGGGCGTGTTGGCCACCCCCACCGCGCGGGCGATGGCGGTGCCGATCAGTGCCGCGATGATGCCGATGGCGATCGTCAGCCAGATCGGGATGGCCTGTTTGCCGGGGACGACGAGCCGCCCGAGCGCGCCGATGATCACGCCGACGATGATCGCGGAGATGATGCCACTGATGGTCATCTGACGCCTCCAACCTGGGGAAGCCGCTGTGTGCGTAGCTGCCCGTTCCGGCCGTCCGCAAACGGGCCGGGATCAGCTCGTACCGCTCAGCATCTTGCGTGCCGCGCACTGGCCGGGGTCGCCGGTCACGTAGAGCCCGGGATGCCGACCGCGCCGCCGGCCCGGGTGACGTCCATGAGGAGGTTCAGCACCGTGGCCGGCTGCTCGGTGGCGGCCACGGTGCGTCCTGGACGCGGTGATCGGCTGGCTGAGCGCCCGGTCGGCGCCGGAGCCGCGGCGATAGGCCCCGGGACCTGTCGATGTCCGTCGAACGGGTGATGCGTTCCGGGCGAGAAGTGCATAGGCTGTTCGGCGGGTTCCGAGCCGTGGCCGGGGATGCGCGTCCTCGGCGGTTGGGGCAGGCTGGTTGTGGTGAAGACTTCGCACCTCGCGTTCAACGGTGAGGTGGACGACGCACTCATCGCTGTCGGGCTGCACGGGCGATGGAACCGCGCGCTCCGCCTGGATCTGGCCGCCGGCCTGCGGAAATGTTTCGCCGAACAGCCGCGTGCGGTGCTGGTCGACCTCGCCGACCTGGACGACCCCGCCGCGCAGTGCGTGCCCACCCTCCTGGCCGGATACCACGCCGCGGCCGCCGCCGACCCTCCGGTGCCACTGCTGGTGTGCGCGCCCGGAGCGGTCGTGCGGGAGCGGCTCGTCGCCACCGGTGTGGACCGGTCCATCGGCGTCCACGACACCGCCGACGCCGCCCGGGCGGCCGTCCGTGCCGGTGTGCCGATGCCGACGGTCCGCCGGATCGAGCTGCCCGGCGACGACATGTCGGCGGCCCTCGCCCGAGACGTGACCGGTCAGGTGTGCGTCGAGTGGAGCCTCGCCCACCTGCTGCACCCGGCACGGCTGATCATCTCCGAGTTGGTGACCA
This sequence comes from Dactylosporangium roseum, assembly GCF_025264685.1. GTDB lineage: Bacteria > Actinomycetota > Actinomycetes > Mycobacteriales > Micromonosporaceae > Dactylosporangium > Dactylosporangium roseum. The sequence goes on along the minus strand of NZ_CP073721.1, from coordinate 4,965,163 downwards.
ACGCCATCGAGCACGCCGGCGGACCGTTCACGGTGCGCCTCTCGCTCCGCGGGCGGCTGCTGCACCTCGCCGTCCAGGACCGCAACCCGGCGCTGCCGTTCATGATCGATCCCGCCGGCCATGCCCCCGACGCCCGCCGGCCGCTCGACGAGCGCGGCTTCGGCCTGCGTATCGTCGCGGCGGAGGCCACCGCCTGGGGAGCGATGCCCTGCCGCTTCGGCAAGACGGTGTGGGCGACGCTGCGGGCCTTGCCGCTGTCCGCCTGACCCGGCTACCGCCCGCCGGCGGGCAGGACCAGGTCGGCCGCGATGCCGAAGTGGTCGGAGACGTACGATCGCCGGCCGTCGGCCAGCGGTACCTCGTCCTGGAACACCAGCCGTGCCCGGCCGTCCAGTTCGCGGCCGGGTGCCGGCCGTACGAGCACGTGGTCGAGCGCGGGCGGCGCGGGGAACCGCGGCGTCGGCCGGTACGTCGGGCCGGTGTCGCCGGCCATGAGGTCGCGCAACCCGGCCGCCGTGACGAACTCGGCGAGCACCGGGGAGTCGCGTGGCACGTTGAAGTCGCCGGTGGCGACCGCCGGCAGCGCGGGATCGACACCGCCGAGCACGCCGGCGAGATGCCGCAGTTCGGCCCGTTCGATCCGGGTGTACCGGTTGCCCGGTGACCAGTCGTCGTCGCGGTTGGCCGACAGGTGCGTGTTCACCACGGCCAGCTCGCCGCCCGGGGTGCGGACCACCGCGACCTGCGCCCCCTTGCGCATGAGCAGCTCCGTCCGGACGGGTGGCAGCATCGGGTACCGCACGAACCGGGACCTCGTGACCGGCCACCGCGACAGGATCACCAGACCGCCCTCCAGCAGGACGGCGCCGCTGGAGATCCGGTGCGGCAGCGCCGGGACGAGCCGCTGGAGCAGGCGGGCGTTCCGGCGGTACATGACCTCCTGCAGGCAGACGATGTCGTGGCCGCCCCGCTCGAGGAGCTCGGCCAGGGCACGCAGGCGCGGCCGGACGTCGCCCCTGAAGAGCGCGTTGAGCGTCAGCAGCCGGACGACGGTCCCGTCACCAGTCATCCGCACATTCAACATCGCCTCGGCAACGCGGAGGCGGCACGTGGCCGTCGGCCGTCGTCGTGCGCACGAGCCGGCCGAGGGCGGTGGGGATCACCTCGGCCACCGGGGAGTGCAACAATACAATCTTTCCATGCGGCAATAACCTGTCGTGCGGCGCGACTCCCACAACGGCGTGGGCTCGATCGGCCACGCAGCTCTGCCCGAACGTGCATATCGGGAGGCGTCCGTGTCAACACGGCACAAACTCGAAAAGATCTTCCACGCGGTGATGCGGCGAAACCCCGGTGAGCTGGAGTTCCACCAGGCGGTTCGCGAAGTGCTCGACAGCGTCGCGCCGGCGTTGGACAAGCACCCCGAGTTCGCCGAGGCGAAGATCATCGAACGGATCTGCGAGCCGGAGCGGCAGATCATCTTCCGGGTGCCGTGGGAGGACGACCACGGCGTGGTCCACATCAACCGCGGGTTCCGGGTCGAGTTCAACTCCGCGCTCGGGCCGTACAAGGGCGGGCTGCGGTTCCACCCGTCGGTCTACCTCGGCATCGTCAAGTTCCTCGGCTTCGAGCAGTTGTTCAAGAACGCCCTGACCGGCATGCCGATCGGCGGGGGCAAGGGCGGGTCGGACTTCGACCCGAAGGGCCGCTCCGACCGCGAGGTCATGCGGTTCTGCCAGTCGTTCATGACCGAGCTGTACCGTCACATCGGCGAATACACCGACGTCCCCGCCGGCGACATCGGCGTCGGGGGCCGGGAGATCGGCTACCTGTTCGGGCAGTACAAGCGCATCACCAATCGGTACGAATCGGGTGTGCTGACCGGCAAGGGCCTGAGCTACGGCGGTGCCCAGGTGCGCCGTGAGGCCACCGGCTACGGTGCGGTGTTCTTCGCCGAGGAGATGCTGCGCACCGCCGGCGACAGCATCGACGGCAAGCGCGTCGTCGTCTCCGGATCGGGCAACGTGGCCATCTACGCGATCGAGAAGGTGCACCAGCTCGGCGGTACCGTCGTGGCCTGCTCGGACTCGTCGGGCTACGTCCACGACGAGAAGGGCGTCGACCTGGAGGTGCTCAAGCTCGTCAAGGAGTCCCGGCGGCAGCGCATCGGCCAGTACGTCGAGCACCGGCCGCACGCCAGCTTCACGCCCGGCGGCAACCTGTGGCGCGACGTGCCGTGTGCGGTGGCCATCCCGAGCGCCACCCAGAACGAGATCGACGCCGCGGACGCGACGGCACTGATCGCCGGCGGCTGTACGACCGTGGTCGAGGGCGCCAACATGCCCACCACACCGGAGGCGGTGCGGCTGTTCGCCGAGGCCGGCGTGCGCTTCGCCCCGGGCAAGGCCGCCAACGCGGGCGGGGTGGCCGCCAGCGCGCTCGAGATGCAGCAGAACGCCAGCCGTGACTCGTGGACGTTCGAGTACTCCGAGCAGCGGCTCCAGGCCATCATGCGGGAGATCCACGCCCGCTGCCACGCCACCGCCGAGGAGTACGGCATGCCGGGCAACTACGTGGCCGGCGCCAACATCGACGGGTTCCGCCGGGTCGCGGACGCGATGCTCGCCCAGGGCCTGATCTGACGGCACCACGCGGGGGCGACTGCCCACGGTGCCCGGCACGCTCGCCGGCCGTCACCGATCGGAGCCGCGCTGCCGGGACCGGGTCCGCTCGCCGCGGCGCCTGCGGGCGGACTCGACGCTCTGGCGCAGGACCTCCATCAGGTCGGTGAGGTGGGTGACCGCCGGTGGCTCCTCGGCGGGGACGATCTCCTCGCCGGCGACCTTCGCGTCGATGAGCTGGTGGATCCGGTCGGTGAAGCTGTCGTGGTACTCGGCCGGATCCCATTCGCCGGTCATCGAGTCGACGAGCTGCCGGGCCATCCGCAGCTCCTCGCGCCGCCTCGGGACGTGCCCGGGGAACCGGTCGAGGACGGCACGCGGGTCGCGGACCTCGTCGGCGAAGTACATCGTCTCCAGCACCAGCACCTCGTCGTGCGGGCGGATCGCGGCGAGGTACTCCCTGCCCCGCATCACCAGCGTGGCGATCGCCGCCCGGTTGGCGTCGGCCATCGCGTCGCGGAGCAGCGCGTAGGTCTTGACCGTGTCGTCGCTGCCGGGCTCCAGGTAGTACGCCTTCTGGTAGGAGATGGGGTCGATCTCGTCGAGGTCGACGAACCGGTGGATGTCGAGGCTGCGGGAGCGCCCGGGGGCGATCTGCTCCAGCTCCTCGGGGTCGACCATGACGTACTGCCCGCCGCCCACGTCGGCACCCTTGACGATGTCGGCGAAGGCGACCTCCTTGCCGGTCCGCTCGTTGCAGCGGCGGTAGCGGATCCGGTCGCTGGTGCCCTGCTCGAACTGGTGGAAGGACACCTCGTGCTCCCGCGTCGCCGGCACCAGCGCCACCGGCACCGATACCAGCCCGAAGGAGATCACCCCGGTCCAGATCGGTCGTGCCATCACCCGTCACCTCCCGCGCCGCGCTGACCCCGAACCGGCACGCCGGGCCGCCCGCACCCGGCGCCGGCGTCCGGTCCCGTTCCGCGACGACGAGGGCCGCTGCCTCGTCCGCACCATGCGGTCCCGGTTCCCGCCGGGGACGCGGGCAAACCCGCGGACCTCGCCCGTCGCGGCGGTGGCCCCGTGCCGCTACGGCAGCGTCCAGTGCTGCGCCTCGGACAGGTCGCAGGTCGTCAGCCGCGGCGGACGGCGGCGGTCCGGGGCGCTGAGGCACTGGGTCGAGGCCGCGCTGCGCAGGACGCCGCCGGGGCCCGGCTGCCAGCGCTGCGGCGGCCGGCCGTCGCAGTCGGCCAGCGCCGTGCCGGTGCGCGTCCACTCCAGGCAGCGGCCGAGTGTACGGACCGCGCCGTCCCCGGTGATCGTCCAGACCTGGCCGGGGCTCGTGTCGCAGGCCGACAGCCGCATCCGGCCGCCGTCGAGGCACAGGCCGGCGGACCCGGTGATCCGGCCGGTACGGGTGGCCGGGCGCAGCACCGCCGTCACCGGCCCGCCCTCGATCGGGAGGGCGTCCTGGGCGGGGGCGGCACCCGTCCCCGGGGCCGCGGGGACGGGTGCCGCAGCCGTCCGTAGCTGGGCGACCTGCGGGGCCGCCAGCTCCGATTCGGCGCCCTTGCGCACCGGCGCGGCGGCCGGGTCGGCGGCGCTGAGGACGAGCGCGGTGGTGCTCAGAGCGAGGACCAGCGCGGTCGAGCCGACGGCGAGGGTCCGCCGCGTGCTGTGGCCGGGCGGCAGCGCGTACCGGACCGGGGGTGGCTCGACGGCCGGACGGGTGCGGGTGAACGGGGCGACGCGGAGGTCCTCGGGGGTTCGCGCGTGCCGGCCGTGGTACTCCGGCCGGCTCGTGTGCGTGGTCGTGCTGTCCCAGTGGGCTCCGGTCGAGCGGTGGGCCGCCAGCAGCCGGACGTAGGGGCGGACGAGCGACGGCTCGGTGTCCGGGAGGTCGATCGCCAGGGGATCGGTCAGGTCGGTGGTCGTCATTCGCCGGTCACCCGCGGCAGCGTCAGCAGCATGTCGCCGACCGTAGTTGTCATCGGCGCGTACCGATTCGCATGCGGAGGGTGAACCGGCGGAATCACCCGCGCCCTCACCCTCCGGGTGGCCGGGGCGTTCCGATGGCAGACTGGGACACCATGTCGACAGCACAGCCCACCGGTGTGGTCGTGCCCGAGGTGGACGGCAGGACGAGCACCTCGGCGCTGGGGCGCGGGGTGGTCGCCGACGCGCTGCGGGCCGTGGATCCGGTCGGTGCCCGCGGCGCCGAGTCCTCGACCGACTGGCGCCACGACTATCTCCAGCACTTCCGGCGGCTCGTCGAGGCGGGTCTGCCGTCCCGCGACGCGGCGCTGACCATCGCCCGCGACGGGCTCGCGTCGCTGCACACCAGGATGCGCTTCCGGCCGGAGCCCGGCGCGGCGGAGGAGCCGCTCGACGCCGCGTTCAAGGGCGGCGCGCCGCTGTCGACCGCCACCGTCGCCGGCTCGGGGAAGGTGCGGCGCGAACTGGTCGTGCCGTACCGCGGGCGGCGCCTGCGCGGCCCGGAGCTGGACCGCCAGCTCGACACCTGGGTCGCCGGCGGCGTCATCGAGCGCTCCTGCGCCGACGCGGTGCGGACCGTCGCCGCGAACCCCGACTGGCTGGCGCTGCCCGGCCGCCGCGTGGCCGTCCTCGGCGCGGGCGCGGAGATGGGGCCGGTGACGGCGCTGCTGAGCTGGGGCGCCGACGTCGTCGCCGTCGACCTGCCCCGGCCGGCGATCTGGCAACGCCTGATCGGGACCGCCGAGCGGTACGGCGGGCGCCTCCACGTGCCGGTCGCCGCGGACGCCGGCGGCGACCTCGACCAGCGCGCCGGCGCCGACCTGCTCCACGACCTCGGCCGGATCGCCGAGTGGCTCGCCGGTCTCGACGGCGACCTCGTCCTGGGCAACTACGTCTACGCCGACGGCGCCCTCAACGTGCGGGTCGCGACGGCCGTCGACGCCCTCACCGTGTGGCTGCGCGAGCGCCGGCCGGACCTCGCGCTCGCGTTCCTGGCGACCCCGACGGACGTGTTCGCGGTCCCCGCCGACGCCGTCGACGAGGCCGGCCGCCGCTACCGCGAGGCCGCCGGGATCGGCCGGATCCGCAGGCCGCTGCGGGTGCTCAGCGCCGGCCGGCTGCTGCACCGCAACTACCCGCCCGGCATCTACCCGGGCGTCAACGACAGCCTCGTGCCGCAGCAGGGCCCCAACTACGCCCTCGCCAAGCGGCTCCAGCGCTGGCGGGCGGCGGAGGCCCGGGCCGCCGGCGTGCCGGTGTCGCTGACCGTGGCACCGGCCACCCGGACGCGCAGCGTGGTCAGGAACCGGCTCCTCGCCGCCGCGTTCGCCGGCGCGCACCGCTTCGGTATCGAGGTCTTCGAGCCGGCGACGAGCAACACGCTGATGGCCGCGCTGCTCGTCCACGACCTGCACGCCGGGCGCCCCGAGCACGAGCATCCGTGGCAGGACGAGGCGTACGCCGCGGCGCACGGCGGGCTGTGGCGCCAGCCGTACTCGGCGCGCAGCGCGCTCGGCATCGCCGTGCTGCTCGGCATCGGCGCCGCTCGTGGGTGATCGGCGGGAACCGGCCGGCCGGATGGACCGTCGAACGGGCATGACTCGGCTGGTTTTCCTCCCGTTGCTCCTGGTGCTGGCGGTCGTACCGGCGGGCTGCGCGCGCGACGGCGCGAGCGCACCCGCCGAGGGCAGGCCGTGGGGGCGCACGTTCCTGTCCACATCGGTGACCGAGCAGGGGCAGCCCCGGCCGCTCGTCGGCAGCACCCGGATCGAGCTGCGCTTCGACCCCAAGGGGCGGCTTGTCGTGCGGGCCGGGTGCAACCACATCGCCGGCGGCGCGCGGCTCGACGGCGACAAGCTGGTGGTCGAGGAGCTGTCGATGACGGAGATGGGATGCGACCCGCCGCGCCACGAGCAGGACCGCTGGGTGACCGCCTTCCTGGGCGGGCGTCCGGCCTGGCGGCTGGACGGGACCGAGCTGGTGCTCGAGGGCGGCGGCACCCGGATCGTGCTCACGGACCGCGAGGTGGCCGACCCCGACCGGCCGCTGGCCGGCCCGCGCTGGGCCGTCGACACGCTGATCACCGGAGAGGTCGCCGGTTCCGTCCCGGCGGGCCTGCTGGCCTATCTCTCCTTCGACGCCGACGGCACGGTGACCGGCTTCGGCGGGTGCAACGACCTCGGCGGACGGTACTCGGTGAGCGGCGGCGGGATCACCTTCACCGACCTGGTCACGACCCGGAAGGCCTGCCCGGGCGAGCCGAGCGCGGTCGAGAGCGCGATGACGGCGGTGCTGCGCGGGACGGTCACGTTCACGATCGAGGCCGGGCACCTGACGCTCACCCACCCCGACGGCAAGGGCCTGCGGCTCACCGCGACGTGACGAGGTCCGAACCGCGGCGGGCCCGGACCTCCTCAGCTCAGGGCGCGCTGCAGTTCGGACTTCGTCATGCCGGAGCGGCCCTTGATGTTGCGGCGCTTGGCCTCCGCGTAGAGTTCGTCGCGGGACCGCTCGCCGCGGCGGTTCGCGCCCCGCTCGCCCTTGGTCGGCGTGCGCGGCTTGTCGGACGACTTCGTCGTCGCCGAGGGCTTGCCGAGATCCTGCCAGCGGTCGGCGGACATCTCGATGCCGTGTTTGGCGGCGGCCCGCTTGATCCTCCGGAACGCTTCCCGCCGCTCCTCGTCGCTGACGTCCCGCACCTGATCGAACCGGGCGATGGCGTTGCGGACGTGGGAGGCGTCGTTGAGGGGTTCCTTGCGCACGCGCGGAAACGCGTAGGCACTGTCGGACAGCTCGTCGCGTTCACCGGCGTCGAGCTGGTTCGAGGTCTGCTTCCGAGTAGCCATACGATGGTCGTACCCGTTCGCGGACCATCCATGCAGCACCGATGTCCGGGTCCGGCCGCCGGCAGCGCCTCGCGCCGGAATTATCGGCCTCGTCCGGGTTGGCGGAGGGTTGTCGGGCTCAATGTCGCGATCAAGCGCAAGAACGCTGCCCGCCCGGCCGCGAACCGGCGCGGAGGCAACCAAGCGATTGCTTGATTTTGCTGCCGCGGCTTCGTAATCTTCTAAAACATTAAGTCTCCACGGAGGTGAGCCGTGAGCGCCACCGCAGCACCTGGCACCACCGTCGAACAGCGGGTCAAGCAAGGGGGCGCCGCCGTCTGGTCGCCCCGCGTCACCCCGCCGATCGGCGTCGACCTCGACGACCGGCAGGCGCTCGCCTGTGCGTTCCGCATCCTGGCGCACGGCGGGTTCAGCGAGAACATCGCCGGCCACATCACGATGCTCAAGGACGACACCGGCGACATGTGGATCAACCCGTGGGGCCTGTGGTGGGACGAGGTCAGCGCCTCGGACCTGTGCGTCGTCGACCGGGACGGCGCCGTTGTCGAGGGCCGCTGGGACGTCACCCCGGCGTTCCACATCCACACCGAGCTGCACCGCGTCCGGCCGGACGCCCGGGTCGTCGTGCACAACCATCCCTACTACGTCACCGTGCTGGCAGCCGTCGGCGTGCTGCCCGAGATCGTGCACCAGACCGGGTCCATGTTCGACGGTGACCTGGCGTTCGTGCACGAGTACACCGGTGAGGTCGACGACGCGGAGCTCGGCGCCGACCTCGCCCGCCGCATCGGCGACAAGTCCGTGGTCATCCTGGCCAGCCACGGCATCATCGTCACCGCTCCGACGATCCAGGAGGCGACGTACCGCTCCGCGAGCATCGACCGGGCCTGCCGCCTCGCCTACGACGTCATGCTGCTCGGCCGCGATCCCCTGGCCATCGCGCCGGGGCTGCGGCACGGCATGAAGCGGTCGCTGCTGGAACGGGGCTCCGACGTGTTCTGGTCCGGCGCGGTGCGCGCTCTGCTGCGCCGCGAACCCGATGTGCTCGACTGAGGGAGACACCCCCATGGCATCGATCGACGAGCTACTGAAGAATACCGCGTTCACCACCGCCGACCGGACGAAGGTGACGTTCCTGCCGGACCCGCCCCGCCAGGAACGCAAGTACACCTTCATCTCCGTGGACGACCACATCGTCGAGCCGACCGACGCGTTCGAGGGGCGGATGCCGGCGAAGTACGCCGAACAGACGCCGCGGGTCGTCGAGAAGGACGGCAGCCACGTCTGGATCTACGACGGCAAGGAGTTCCCGAACGTCGGCTTCAACGCCGTGGTCGGGCGGCCGGTCGATGAGTACAGCATGGAGCCGAGCCGCTTCGACGACATGCGCCGCGGCTCGTGGGACATCCACGAGCGCATCAAGGACATGGACCTCAGCGGCGTCTACGCCTCGCTGTGCTTCCCGTCGTTCCTGCCGGGCTTCGCCGGCCAGCGCCTGCAACTGTCCACACAGGACCCCGAGCTGGCCCTGGCCGCCACGCGCGCCTGGAACGACTGGAACATCGAGGCGTGGTCCGGCGCCTACCCCGACCGGATGATCCCCTGTCAGCTTCCGTACTTCCTGGACCCGGAGGTCGGCGCCGCGGAGATCTACCGCAACGCCGAGCGCGGCTTCAAGGCGGTCACCTTCACCGAGGCGCCGCACCTGCTCGGCCTGCCGTCGCTGCACACCGGGCACTGGGACCCGATCATGCGCGCCTGCGCGGAGACCGGCACGGTCGTCAACCTGCACATCGGGTCGTCCGGCACGTCGCCGTCGACCGCCGAGGACGCCCCGCCGGACGTGGTCGGCGTGCTGTTCTTCGGCTATTCGATGTTCTCCGCGGTGGACTGGCTCTACTCGCGGATCCCGGTGCGGTTCCCGGACCTCAAGATCGTGCTGTCCGAGGGTGGCATCGGCTGGGTGCCGGGCCTGGTCGACCGGCTCAACCACATGCTGAGCTACCACGAGATGTACGGCACCTGGAAGGGCATCGAACTGACGCCGGCCGAGGTGCTGCTGCGCAACTTCTACTTCTGCGCGGTGGAGGACCCGTCGTCGTTCGCCCTGCGCGACGTCATCGGCGTCGACCACATCTTCCTCGAGCAGGACTACCCGCACTGCGACTCGACCTGGCCGTACACCCAGAAGGTCATCGACAAGGAGATCGGCGGCCTGCCGGAGGCGGACGTGCGCAAGATGACGTGGGAGAACGCCTCACGGGTGTATCGGCATCCGGTCCCGGCCGCCGTTCGGGAGAACCCGGACGCCTACTAGGCTCGGGAGCGTGGAGCCCCGGGTGCGAGTCCATCGGCTCGCGGAGCAGGTGGCCGACCACATCCGCGGCCGGATCATCCGCGGCGACTTCCAGGACGGCGACCCGCTGCCGAAGTCCGAGGAGCTGATCCGCAGCTATCCGGTGAGCATGCCGACGTTCCGCGAGGCGATGCGGATCCTCGAGGCGGAGGGGCTGATCACGGTCCGCCGGGGACGGTTGGGCGGTGCCGTCGTGCACCGGCCGTCCCCGGCGAACCTCGCCTACAACCTCGGCCTGGTCCTCGCCGCGCAGCGCAGCGGGATCGGCGACGTGGCCGTCGCGCTGCGCCAGGTCGAGCCCGCCTGCGCCGCGCTGTGCGCCGCCCGCCGCGACCGGCGGCGCACGGTGGTGCCGCGCCTGCGGGAGCTGCACCAGGAGTATCTCGACCGCATCGACGACCTGGTCGGGGTCGTCGCGGTGTCCCGGCGCTTTCACGAGGCGCTGGTGGGCCTGTGCGGCAACGAGCCGCTCATCGTGCTCGCCGGTGCGCTGGAAGCGCTGTGGTCCAGCCACGAGCAGGATTGGGCGTCGCGGATCCGGGAGACCACGGGGGTGCCGTTGCGACGGCGGCGGGAGGCCGGTGCGGTGCACGGCCGGATCCTGGCGCTGATCGAGGCGGGTGAGGCCGAGGCCGTGCACCGCCTCGTCGCGGAGCACCTGGCCGCCGCGCAACGCAACCCGACGCCCGCCGGCCCCGATGCCGCGATCGATCTGGCGCTGGTCCGGAACGCTGTTCGCGACGTCTGATTTATTGGTATGCGACCCTCCCGCCCTCGTTGCGCGTTGATCTTGCAGTTGTGGTGCCTGACAAACCGGGCATCCAGGGAGCGTCCCGGCACCACAACTGCAAGATCAACGCGTGAAAGGGTGGGGCGCCGGTGCCGGTTCGCTCAGCGTTGGGCAGGTCGACATCGCCGGGGCGTTCGGTCAGGCGGACACGAGGGCGGCCTCGTAGGCGATGATGACCAGGTGCACCCGGTCACGGGCGCCGAGCTTGGTCAGCAGCCGCGCGACGTGGGCCTTCACCGTGGCGACCGTGATGTGCAGGTCGGCGGCGATCTCGCTGTTCGACCTGCCCCGGCCGATCAGCGTGAGCACCTCACGCTCCCGGTCGGTGACGGCGGGCAGCCGCCGGGCCTGCTTCGGCGCCGTGGCCGGCTCCGCCAGGAAATGCTCGATGAGGAGCCGGGTGACTCGCGGCGCGATGAGCGCCTCGCTCTCGGCGACGATCCGGATCGCGGCGAGGATGTCGTCGAGCGCCATGTCCTTGACGACGAAGCCGCTCGCCCCGGCGCGCAGCGCGCCGTAGACGTACTCGTCGTCGTCGAACGTCGTCAGCACGAGGACCCGCGGCGAGTCCGGCCGGCCGGTGATCCGGCGGGTCGCCTCGATGCCGTCCATGCCGGGCATCCGGATGTCCATCACGACGACGTCGGGCCGGGCCTCGCCGGCCAGCCGCACCGCCTCCTCGCCGGAGCCGGCCTCACCGGCGACGGCGAGGTCGTCGGCCTCGGCGATGAGCACCCGCAGGGCGCTGCGGATCAGCGGCTGGTCGTCGACGAGCAGGACCCGGACAACCTCGGCGCCCGTCACGGCGCACCCGCCGGGAGCGGGATCCGCGCCGCCACCCGAAACCCGCCGTCGGGCCGCGGCCCGGCGGCGAAGTCACCGCCGAGCAGGCTCACCCGCTCCCGCATGCCCGGGATGCCGTAGCCGCGGCCGGTCGGCGCGCCGCCCCGGCCGCTGTCGAGGATCTCGATGACCAGCGCGCCGGAGTGCCGCTCGACGACGACCTCGCACCGGTCGGTGCCCGCGTGCCGCGCCACGTTCGTGACGGCCTCCTGGATGACGCGGTACGCCGAGAGGTCGACGTCCGGCGGCAACGCCCCCACGCCGCCGCCGTCGCGTACTTCCACCCGCAGACCCGCGTCGCGGGAGCGCTCCGCCAGCCGGTCGAGGTCGGCGAGCCCCGGCGCCGGGTCGAGCGGCGCCGGGCCAGCCGCCGGCTCGGCGCGGCGGAGCGTGCCGAGCATCCTGCGCAGCGCGGTGAGGGTCTCCCGGCCGGTGTCCTCGATGACGGCGAGCGCCTGGCGCGCCTCCTCCGGGCGGCTGTCGATGACCCGGCGCCCCATGCCCGCCTGCATCGCGATGACGCCCATGCTGTGCGCGATCATGTCGTGCAGCTCCCGTGCGATCCGCAGCCGCTCCGCCTGTACCGCCGCGTGCGCCGTCTCGGCCTGCCGGGCCTCGGCGAACCGACGGCGCTGCCGGACCGAGTTGCCGACGAACCAGGCGGCGACCATGGCGAGGACGTACTGCAGCGCCCATACCTGCGGATCCGCCGCTCCGATCTGCAACGTGGCGACGCCGGCGATCTGGAGGACCAGCACGGCGGTCGCGGTGCTGCGCCGACCCGTCGTGTGGGCGCCGGTCGCGGTGGCCAACCTGGCGGCGATGACGCTGTTCCTGTGGCACCAGACGGCGCTGCTGCTCGTCACGTTCGCCGGGCTGCTCGCCGGCCGCCCGGCGGGGCTGCTGGACGAGCCCGACGGGGCCTGGCCGCTCGCCCGGCTGCTGTGGCTGCCCGTTTTCGCGCTCGTGCTGGCCGTCCTGGCCGCGGCGTTCCACCGCTTCGAGGCGCCGTGGTCGGCTCGGCCCGGGACGTGGCGCCGTGGAGGTGCACAGAGCGCGGCAACGCCCCCGGGTTCTGGCGGCGAACCGCCTCCTGCGGGCTGACCGGCACGACGTGGTCCCTTCGTCGCCGGAACGATCGTGGGTCCCCGGAGCGTTCCGGGGACCCACGGGTTCGTCGTTCCGGAGGCGTTACTTGGTGAGCGGGCCCAGCTTCGGGTCGTCGGCGTAGGCCTGGGCGGCGTTCGCCTTCGTCACGATGACCGGGGCCAGCAGGTACGCCGGGACGACCTTGACACCGTTGTTGTACGACTTGGTGTCGTTGATCGTCGGGTCGTTGCCGGCCTGTAGCGCCTTCACCATGGTGATGGTCTCGGTCACCAGCTTGCGGGTGTCCTTGTTGATGGTGGAGTACTGCTCGCCCGCCATGATCGACTTGACCGACTCGACCTCGGAGTCCTGACCGGTCACGACCGGGACCGGCTTGCCGGCGCCCTTGACCGAGGTGATGATGGCGCGGGCCAGGGTGTCGTTCGGCGAGAGCACGCCGTCGAGGGTCTTGCCGCTGCTGTAGGTCGAGGTCATCAGCGAGTCCATGCGGGACTGCGCGTTCTCGGCCTTCCAGCCCTGGGTCGCGGTCTGCTTGACGTCGGTCTGGCCGGAGCCGACGACGACCTCACCCTTGTCGATGAGCGGCTTGAGGACGGCCATCGCGCCGTTGAAGAACACGCCCGAGTTGTTGTCGTCCGGTGAACCGGAGAACAGCTCGATGGTCCACGGGCCGGTCGCCTTCTTCGCCTTCATGCCGTCCAGCAGGGCCTGGCCCTGGAGCTGGCCGACCTTGAAGTTGTCGAACGCGACGTAGTAGTCGAGGTCCCCGGTGCCCGTGATGAGCCGGTCGTAGGCGATGACGACGGCGCCGGCCTCCTTGGCCTGCTTGACCTGGGTGCCCAGTTGCGCGGCGTCGGTCGCGCCGATGACGATGACCTTCGCGCCCTTGGTGATCATGGCGGTGATCTGCGACTGCTGGTCGGCGACCGTGGTCGAGGCGCCGGCGTACTGCACGTCGGACTTGAAGCCCGCGTCCTTGAGGCCGTTGGTGAACAGGTCACCGGCGAGCACCCAGTTCTCGGAGGTCTTCGACGGCAGCGCGACACCGATGAGGGCGTCCTTCGCGAAGCCCTTGGCGGCCCCGGACGGATTGCTCGAGGTGTCGCCCTTGCGCTCGGACGAGCCGCAGGCGCTCAGGGCCAGCAGCGCGGCGGTGCCGACCGCCAGGGTGCTGGTGAGGAACTTGCGCATGGTGGGGTTCACCCTTTCTCGGAACGTTGCGGAATCTGGGGTGTGCCGGTTGCCGGCGGCGGCTCGGTCAGCCGGCCGCCGGAGTCTTCTCTTTCTCGCGGCTCGCCTCGGCGAGGGCGACCGGGTCCGCGGAGGTCTCCCGCCGGAACGGCCGCATGATCGATCCGATGACCGAGAAACGTCCCTGACTCTTGTTGTAGACGTCGAGCGCGACGGCGCCGAGCAGGAACAGACCCTTGATGATCTGCACCATGTCGGAGCCGGTGCCCAGCAGTTGCAGGCCGTTGTTGAGCACGGCCATGACCAGACCGCCGACGATGGAGCCGCTGATGGTGCCGAGGCCGCCGGAGACGGCCGCGCCACCGACGAAGACGGCCGCGATGGCGTCGAGCTCCCAGCTCAGGCCGTCCTGCGGCCCGGAGGCGCCGGATCGCGCCACGAAGATCATGCCGGCCAGTGCGGCGAGGATCGACATGTTCATCATGACGAAGAAGTTGACCCGCTGCAGCTTGACGCCGGACAGTTCGGCGGCGCGGGAGTTGCCGCCGACGGCGTAGATGTGCCGGCCGCCCGCGGTGTTGCGGGTGTAGAACGAGTACCCGATGACGAGGACGGCCAGGATGATGCCGGAGACCGGGAAGCTGGTGCCCACCCGGCCGCCGGCGAAGCGCAGCGTGGCGAAGACGACCACGCCCAGCAGCACGGCGATCCGCAGCAGCGTGATCCACATCGGCGCGGGCTCGGCGCCCTCCATCTGCAGCCGGACCTGCCGGGCGCGCAGCTCCCGCCAGATCACGGCCAGGCAGGCGAGCAGGCCGAGCAGCAACGTCAGGTTGTTGTAGCCGGTGTCCGGGCCGACCTCGGGCAGGTAGCCCGCGCCGATCGTCTTGAAGCCCTCGGGCACCTGCACCGTCTCGGCGTTGCCGATGTACTGGTTGCCGCCGCGGAACAGCAGCATGCCGGCGAGGGTGACGATGAACGCCGGCACGCCGATGTAGGCCACCCAGAAGCCCTGCCACGCGCCGATGAGCCCGCCGACCACGAGGCCGAGCAGGATACCGACCGGCCACGGCAGGTCGTGCTCGGCGATCGCCTTGGCCACCACGATGCCGGTGAACGCGGCGACCGAACCGACGGACAGGTCGATGTGACCCGCGACGATGACCATCAGCATGCCGATGGACAGGATCGAGATGTAGGCGTACTGCTGGGTCAGCGCGATCAGGTTGCCGGAGTTCAGCGTCAGCCCGTCGGTCAGGATCTGGAACAGCACGATGATCGCGACCAGGGTGAAGATCATCCCGAACTGGCGGGCGTTGGAGGTCGTGCCCCCGAAGAGGTGCTTCTGGAGGTCCTTGATTCGGCTCATGGCGTCGGCATCTTCTTCGTCGAGGTCATCTGCTTCATGAGGGTTTCGGGATCGGCGTCACGCCGGGCGATCTCGCCGGTGATGGTGCCTTCGAACACGGTGTAGATCCGGTCGCACAGACCGATCAGCTCGGGCAGCTCGGACGAGATGACGATGACGCCCTTGCCCTCGTCGGCCAGCCGCTGGATGATGCCGTAGATCTCGAACTTGGCACCCACATCGATGCCGCGGGTCGGCTCGTCGAGGATGAGCAGGTCCGGGTCGGTGAACATCCACTTCGCCAGGACGACCTTCTGCTGGTTGCCGCCCGAGAGCTTGGTGACGCCCTCGTCGACGGTCGGGGTCTTGATCCGCAGGCTCTTGCGATAGTGCTCGGCCTCGCGGTATTGGAGGGCCTCGTCCAGGACGCCGCGCTTGGTGATCTTCGACAGCTTGGCCGACACGACCGAGGTCTTGATGTCGTCGAGCAGGTTGAGGCCGATCGCCTTGCGGTCCTCGCTGACGTAGGCCAGGCCGTGGTCGATGGCGTCGGCCACGGACTTGAGTTCGACCCCCTTGCCGTCCTTGTAGACCTGGCCGCCGAGGTGGACGCCGTAGGACCGGCCGAACAGGCTCATCGCCAGCTCGGTGCGGCCGGCGCCCATCAGTCCGGCGAAGCCGACGATCTCGCCCCGCCGGACGGTGAAGCTGGAGTTCTTGCACACGAGGCGCTCGGTGGAGATCGGGTGCCGCACCGTCCAGTCGCGCACCTCGAAGAAGACCTCGCCGATCCTGGGCGCGTGGTCCGGGAACCGGCTGTTGAGGTCCCGGCCCACCATGCCGCGCACGATGCGGTCCTCGTCGGCGCCCTCGGCCTGGACGTCGATGGTCTCGATCGTCCGGCCGTCGCGCAGGATCGTGATGGAGTCGGCGATCGCCTCGATCTCGTTGAGCTTGTGCGAGATCATGATCGAGGTGATGCCGCGCTGCTTGAACTCGCACAACAGGTCGAGCAGGTGCCGGGAGTCGGCCTCGTTGAGGGCGGCGGTGGGCTCGTCCAGGATCAGCAGTTGGACGTCCTTGGCGAACGCCTTCGCGATCTCGACGAGCTGCTGCTTGCCGACGCCGATGTCCTTGATGAGCGTGTCCGGGTCCTCCTTGAGGCCCACCAGCGCCATGAGCTCCAGCGCCTTGCTGTTGGCGGCCTTCCAGTCGATCCGGCCGAAGCGGCGCGGCTCGTTGCCCATGAAGATGTTCTCGGTGATGGACATGCCCGGCACCAGGGCGAGCTCCTGGTGGATGATCACGATGCCGGCGTGCTCGCTGGACCGGATGTCCGAGAACCTGCTCTCGGAACCCTGGTAGACGATGGACCCGCTGTAGGAGCCGAACGGGTACACGCCGCTGAGCACCTTCATGAGGGTCGACTTGCCGGCCCCGTTCTCACCGCAGATCGCGTGGATCTCACCGGCGCGGACCACCAGGTTGACATCCGAGATCGCCTTGACGCCGGGGAACTCCTTGGTGATCGATCGCATCTCCAGCAATGGTGGAGCGCTGCCCATGTTGCCTCCAAGGTTGCCAGCAGAACTTGTTGCGACAGCCAACGTGGTTGCGTCTCGCTGGGTTGCAAGCTCTGAGCGTTGGGCCTTCGGGAACGATCTGGCAATGACCGAGCGACGTGAGAGCGCTTCCTCGCGTCGTTGCGATCAGCATCAATGTGCCAGAACTGTAAATCCAATTTCTTTACTAAGTCAATGTGCTGGGTCATCATGTGGATAACAAAACGTCACGGAGGCGGGACCGAGTGCGGCAGGCAGGAACGAATCTCCCCAAAGTCGGGCAGTACAACCGGGCGGTCGTCCTGGATCAGATCCAGCTCGCCGACGGGATCAGCCGCGTGGAGATCGCCGAGCTCACCGGTCTCACGCCGCAGACCGTGTCGGGCATCGTCCGCCGCCTGATCGACGAGGGCATCGTCCGGGAGGACGGGGCGGCGGTGTCCAGCGTCGGCAAGCCGCGCACCCTGCTGCGGGTCAACGCCGACGCGGGCCGGGCGGTCGGCCTGCACTTCGATCCGATCCAGCTCGCCTGCGTCGTGGTCGACCTGTTCGGCCGGCCGCTGGTCATCGCGCAGCGGCCGACCCCGCCCGACGCCGACCCGGCGCGGATCACCGCCGCCATGGCCGAGCTCGTCGACGAGGTCCTTGCGTCGGCGGGTGTGACCCGCGACCGGGTGCTGGGGCTCGGGCTCGCCGCTCCCGGCCCGATCGACCAGGCGCAGGGCATGCTCGTGGCGCCGCCTCAGCTCCACAATTGGGCCAGGGTCCCGCTCAAGCAGATGCTCGCCGAGGCGACCGGCCTGCCGGTGACGCTGGACAACGACGCGACGGCCGCCGCGATCGGGGAGCGGTGGGCGGGTGCCGGCCGGGGCGTGGCGAACTTCGCGTACTTCTTCCTCGGCACCGGCGTCGGCGGTGGGCTCGTCCTCGGGCACCAGGTCCACCGCGGCGGGTCGATGAACGCCGCCGAGTTCGGGCACACGTCGGTGCAGCCGGCGGGGCCGCCGTGCTACTGCGGCAACCCGGGGTGCCTGGAGAGCCTGATCAGCCCGGCCGCCACCGTGGCGGAGGTCCGGCGCAGGCTCGCCGCCGGCGACGGCGCGGGGTCCGAGCTGGGCAGGCTGTTCCGCGACAACCCGGCCGCGGTCGACCACGGCGTGATCCGGCTCGCCGCCGCCTCCGACGACCGGCTCGCCGCCGAGGTGATCGACACCGCGGCCGAGCGGCTCGCCACGGTCGTGGTCAACGTGGTGAACATCGTCGACGTGGACCTGGTCGTCCTGGGCGGGCACAGCATCCGGCACGTCGAGGCCCGGTTTCAGCGTGTGGTCGAGCGGGCCCTGGCCACGCGGCCCCTGGCCCGCGGCATCCGCACCGTCCCGGTCGCGCTGTCCCCGCTGGGCCCGGACGCGGCCGTCGTGGGCAGCGCCGCGCTCGTGCTGCACGCCACCTACTCACCGCGGGTGTCGGAGCTGCTGTCGCTCTGACCCGAGTCGCCGCCGAAGCGTTTGTGGCCGCCCCTCGGGCGCCGCCCCGCCCCGCTCCGGCCGGCCCGGATGCCGGTCAGCTCGGGCGAACTGGTGGCGAACGGCGAAACATCCGCCGTCGATCGCCGCCGGCGCCGCCGTGAACGTGGCGATCGCCGCAACCTGAGCACATCAGGATCAGTTGACCGGGCGGCGTGCGATCGCGATGACGGACTGGCCGAACGGCGGTCGCACGACCCGCTCCATCAGCCGGGTCACCGGGGCGACGGTCGAGTCGTAGAACTTGACCATCGGCCCGGGGCCCGGCAGTTGCCTGAGCAGGCAGGTGGAGACGTAGTAGCCGATTAGGCCGAGCGAGTTGGCGTAGTGCAACTTCTCGATCTCCAGCCCGGCGCGGGTCAGCGCGACGCGCATCGTCTTGCGCGTGTACCGCCGGACGTGCCCGGTGGCGACGTCGGCCGGACCCATCGCGAACGGGAACGCCGGCACGACGACGACCACATGGCCACCCGGCCGCACGAGCGATCGCATCGTGCGCAGCGCGCCGATGTCGTCCTCGATGTGCTCCAGCACGTTGTACGAGACCGCGGCGCTGTGGCCGCCCGCCTCGTCGCTGGGCAGCATCAGCTCGCGGACCGTGACCCCGGGGTTGGCGGAGAACCGCTCCTTGAGCGCGAGCAACCGGCCCGGATCGGCCTCGGTCAGCGTCATGCGCGGAGCGTGCTCCAGCCACTCCGCCGCGTAGTCTCCCAGCCCGGCGCTGACCTCGATCGGGTCGTCGCCCAGGTAGGGCGTCGCGAACGCCACGAACCACCGCCGGTGGTTCTTCGCCATGGCGAGACCCTCGAGGACCTCGGACTGGACGTGCTGGTCGCCGAGGATCCCGGTGGGCGGACTGCGGTCGTCCGTGTTCGGCACGGCTCCCCCCTCGGTCGCTCGTGGTCCCGGTGAATTCTGGATCATGTTAGCCGGAACCGGGGTAGTTTATAGGCATCGATGACTGTGAGCCAGGGTGCCGTTACAGGGTCCCGCACCCTATCGTGTGAGCCGTGAAAATCGGCGAAAGGCTCCGTGGGCACACGTTCGATCTGATCGCCGTGGCGAGTTGTCTCGTCTTCGCGGTGGTGCTCCTGATGCACCTGTGGCAGGACCCGCGGACGCGGATGCTCTCGGACAACAACCAGGACCAGATCTTCTTCGAGTGGGTGCTCACGCACGCCGCGCACGCCGTCAGCCACGGCGAGTCGCCGATCTTCACCGACGAGCTCAACGCCCCGCTCGGCGTCAACCTCATGGCGAACACGTCCATCCTCGGCCTCGCCGTCCCGCTCAGCCCCGTCACGCTGCTCTTCGGCGCGGGTGTCACGTTCGCGATCATCAGCACCCTGGCCCTCGCCGGCACGGCCGTCGCGTGGTACTTCGTGCTCTCCCGCGACGTGGTGTCCTCGAAGGCGGCGGCCTACGTCGGGGCGCTGTTCTGCGGGTTCGGCCCGGCGATGGTCTCGCAGGTCACCGGCCACCCCAACATCGCCGGGCAGTTCCTGATCCCGTTCATCGTGCGGATGGTGATCCGGCTGCGGGAGCCCGGCCCGGCGGTCCGGCGCGGGTTGGGGCTCGCCGCGCTGGTGGTCTACCAGTGCTTCATCAACGAGGAGATCCTGTTCCTCACCGCGTGCGCGCTGGCCGTGTTCCTGGTCGCCTACCTGCCGCCGCGCGAGATGCTGCCGGCGGCCAGGGCGGCCCTGCCGACGCTCGGCGTCACCGCGCTCGCCGCCGGGGCGGTCCTGGCCTACCCGCTGTGGCACCAGTTCGCCGGGCCGCAGGCCTACCACGGGCTGCCCGAGTTCGTCCGCGGGTTCAGCAGCGACCTGGGATCCTTCACCGAGTTCAGCCGCCGCTCGATCGTCGGCGACCCGGCCCGCATCGAGAAGATGGGCGGCGCCACCGAGGAGAACACCTTCTTCGGCTGGCCGCTGCTGGGGCTCCTCGTCGCCGTGGCGGTGGCGATGTGGCGGCACCGGGCGGCCCGCGCGCTGGTGATCACCACCGTCGTGTTCGGCATCCTCTCGCTCGGCGGCGTCGTCCGCTACGAGGGCGAGGAGACCACGTGGCACGGCCCGTGGCAGTGGCTCGACGACCTGCCGCTGTTCGACTCCGTGGTGCCGACCCGGCTGGCGTTGGTCATGACGCCACTCGTCGGGGTGCTCATCGCGCTGGTCGTCGAGCAGTTCATCGACCGCCGGCCGGAGCCTGTCGGGGAGGAGTCCGGGCCGGCGCGGCCGGCTGCCCCGATCCTGTGGGCGGTGGCGCTGACCGTGGCGCTCGTCCCGCTCGTACCGACGCCGCAGCCGGCGAGCGACCGGGCTCCGGTGCCGGTGTTCTTCAGCAGCGGCCAGTGGCGGGAGCACCTGCCGAAGTCGGCGACGGTCGTCGCGGTGCCCGGCGGTTGGTGGGAGCAACTCGACGCGATGCGCTGGGCGACCACCGCGGACCTCGACTTCAAGATCGTCGGCGGCTACTTCCTCGCCCCGGACCCCAACCACCCGGAACGGCACGCGATGTTCGGCCCGTCGTACCCGCCGACGCTCAGCCTGCTGTCCGGCGTCGCCAACGACGGGGCCGTGCCGCAGGTGACCCCGGACCAGCAGGCCCAGGCGCGCACCGACGTCGACTACTGGGGCGCCACGACCGTCGTCCTCGCCGACCGGCACGGCAACAGCGAGGCCGTGCGGCGGACGGTCGACCAGCTCTTCGGACCCGGGCGGCACGTCTCGGACGTGTGGCTCTGGGACGTCCGGTAGCCAGGGGCTGCCGCGGCTGTGGAGTCCTGTGGTGGCCCAGGCGACCACAGGACTCCACAGGCCGGAACTGACGCCGGGTGGGTGCCAAGGTCCCGTCCCCGCCGGGCCGTTGGTCCCGTCGACGCGGGTGGTTGTCCTCTGCACCGCGACCTGCCAGGTGGCGCACGCTCTTGGTGCAAGAAGAAACCATCCCAGGGCACCGCCGAGTCAGAAGGACACTCCCATGAAGCGCAAGACCCTCGACATCCTGGTCGGCCTCGGCGGGATCGTGCTCGCCGGGCTCCTGCTGGTCGCCGGGATCGTGCTGACGACCAACGCGAACTTCGCCAACGACTACGTCACCAGCCAGCTCAGCCAGCAGCAGATCACCTTCAAGAGCGCCGACAGCCTGACGGCCGAGGAGCGCAAGTCGGCGTGCCTGGTCGAATACGCGGGCCAGCCGTTGACGACCGGCAAGCAGGCCGAATGCTACGCCAACGAGTTCATCGGGCTGCACCTGAAGACGATGGCCGGTGGCAAGACGTACGCCCAGCTCGGTGACGTGCAGACCCAACTGCGGGCGAAGGTCACCGCCGCGCAGCAGGCGAACGACCCGGCGCTGGCGGACCTGCAGAAGCAGCTCGCCGACGTGACCGCGCAGCGGGAGACGGTGTTCAAGGGCGAGACCCTGCGGGGGCTGCTGCTGACCTCGTACGGCTTCAGCGAGTTCGGTGCCAAGGCCGCCCAGGCCGCGCTGGTGGCGTACATCGCCGCGGGCCTGCTGTTCCTCCTCGGCGCCGCCGGCCTGGTCCACGCCGCCACCACCCCGGGCACGAAGGGCTTCGCGGTGCCCGAGCAGACCAACGGCAAGGAGAACGGCAAGAAACTCGTCGACGCCTGACCCGTCACGATCCCGGACCCGGGCCTCCCACAAGGGAGCCCGGGTCCCGCCGTGTCGTCAAACGGCGTCGAGGGACTCGCGGGTCCGCCCGGTCAGGTGCACGGTGTGCCCCTGCCGCGCGAACACGCGGGCCACCGCCCCGCCGATGCTGCCGCCCGCCCCGTAGATCACGACGTTCTTCATGATGGGTTTCCTCCTGGAGTGTGTCTTCGGGAGGTGAAACGCCACCCGGCGGCGGAACTCATCGGTCGTCCGGGAAGAAGTTCGCGCGGCGCTCGCCGCCGATCCCCGGCCGCGCCGACCCGGGTCCGCGTCATCGATCGACGCCCTGGCGGCCCGGGCCGCCGCACCGGCGGGGACGTCCGCGGCCGCTGATTTCATCCGTCGGTGTGAGCGTGGGCGCCGCAAAGGCGTCAAGAAACGCTGGCGTGGCTGACGTGGTGTTCGTACTGCTGACGATCGCGGCGTTCGCGCTGCTCGGCCTGGCGGTGCGGGCGGTGGAGCGGTTGTGAGCGCCGAGAACCTCGTCGGCCTGATCCTCGCGGTCGCCGTCACGGCGTATCTCGTAACGGCCCTGCTCTTCCCGGAGCGGTTCTGATGAGCCCCACCACGGCGGGCGTCCTCTTCATCGCCTCGCTGGTCCTCGCCCTGGTGGTCGTGCACCGGCCGTTCGGCGACTACATGTTCCGGGCGGTCACCTCGCCGCGCCATCTGCGGGCGGAGCGTGTGCTCTACCGCGCGGTCGGGGTCAACCCGGACGGGGAGCAGTCCTGGGGCGTCTATGCCCGCAGCGTGCTGGCGTTCTCGGCGATCTCGATCCTGTTTCTGTACCTGTTCCAGCGCGTGCAGCAGCACTTCTGGCTGTCGCTGGGGATGCAGCCCGTGGCGCCGGACCAGGCGTGGAACACGGCGGTCAGTTTCGTGACGAACACGAACTGGCAGTCGTATTCCGGTGAGTCGACGATGGGCCATCTGGTGCAGATGGCGGGTCTGGCGGTGCAGAACTTCACGTCCGCCGCTGTTGGTATCGCGGTCGCGGTCGCGCTGGTGCGGGGCTTCGCCCGGTCGAGGACCGATCAGCTCGGCAACTTCTGGGTCGATCTGGTGCGGGTGTGTGTGCGGATTCTGCTGCCGGTGGCGGTGGTCGGCGCGACGTTGCTGGTCATCGGTGGTGCGGTGCAGAACCTCAGTGGTGGTACCGAGGTGGCGACGCTGGCGGGTGGGTCGCAGTCCGTGACCGGTGGTCCGGTGGCCAGTCAGGAGGTCATCAAGGAGCTGGGCACGAACGGCGGGGGGTTCTACAACGCCAACAGTGCGCATCCGTTCGAGAACCCGACGAGCTGGACGAACTGGATCGAGCTGTTTCTGATCCTGTTCGTTCCGTTCACGATGCCGCGGGTGTTCGGCCGGATGGTCGGTGACCGGCGGCAGGGGTTCGCGATCGCCGGGGTCATGGCGATCATCGCGATCGGCAGTGTGGTTGCGATCAACGCCTTCCAACTGGCCCACGGCGGGACCGCCCCGATGGCGGCCGGGGCCAGCACGGAAGGCACGGAGGTGCGGTTCGGGGTGTCGAATTCGGCGACGTTCGCCGCGGTGACGACGTTGACGTCGACGGGTGCGGTGAACTCGTTCCACGATTCGTACACGGCGTTGGGCGGCATGGTCGCGATGGTGAACATGATGCTGGGTGAGGTGGCTCCGGGTGGTGTGGGTTCGGGGTTGTACGGGATGTTGATCCTTGCTGTGGTCACGGTGTTCGTGGCCGGGTTGATGGTGGGTCGGACGCCGGAGTATCTGGGCAAGAAGGTCGGTGCGCGGGAGATCAAGTTCGCGTCGTTGTATCTGCTGACGACTCCGGCTCTCGTGCTCGTGGGTACGGCGGTGGCGATGGGTTCGGCGACGGCGCGTTCGTCGATGCTGAACACGGGTGCGCACGGCCTGTCCGAGGTGCTCTACGCGTTCACCTCGGCGTCGAACAACAACGGCTCCGCGTTCGCCGGTATCAGCGTCAACACCGAGTTCTACAACACCGCTCTCGGCCTGTGCATGCTGTTCGGCAGGTTCCTGCCGATCATCCTCGTGCTCGGCCTGGCCGGATCCCTCGCCCGGCAGCAGCCGGTGCCCCAGTCCACCGGAACCCTGCGGACCTACCAGCCGTTGTTCGTCGGCATGGTCGTGGCGGTGACCGTTATCGTGGTCGCGCTGACCTACCTGCCCGCGCTCGCGCTGGCGCCGCTCGCGGAAGGCATCCAATGACCACCCCAACTCTGTCCCGGCAACCCCGGCCCCAAGGAATCTCCATGACCACCCCGACGCCGCGCAAGGTCGCGGGCGGTCTGCTCGACCCGGCGCTGTTGTGGCGGTCGTTGCCGGATGCGTTGCGGAAGTTGAATCCGGGCACGTTGTGGCGTAACCCGGTGATGTTCATCGTGGAGGTCGGTTCGGTTTTCACGACTGTGTTGGCGGTGGTGCATCCGAGTGTGTTCGCGTGGGTGATCACGGTGTGGTTGTGGTTGACGGTGGTGTTCGCGAATCTGGCCGAGGCGGTGGCTGAGGGTCGGGGTAAGGCGCAGGCGGATACGTTGCGCCGGGCGAAGCAGGACACGGTGGCGCGGCGGTTGGTGGATGGTGTGGAGGAGGCGGTGCCGGCGCCGCAGTTGCGGTTGGGTGATGTGGTGGTGGTGGAGGCGGGGCAGGTGATTCCGGGTGATGGTGATGTGATCGAGGGTATTGCGTCGGTTGATGAGTCGGCGATCACGGGGGAGTCGGCGCCGGTGATCCGGGAGTCGGGTGGGGACCGGTCGGCGGTGACGGGTGGGACGAAGGTGTTGTCGGATCGGATCGTTGTGCGGATCACGCAGCGGCCGGGGGAGTCGTTCATCGATCGGATGATCGCGTTGGTGGAGGGTGCGAATCGGCAGAAGACGCCGAATGAGATCGCGTTGAATATTCTGCTGGCGTCGTTGACGATCATTTTTCTGTTGGCTGTGGCGACGGTGCAGCCGCTTGCGATTTTCTCGAAGGGGGTGCGGGCGTTCGCTCCGGATTCCGCGGCGTTGGGTGCCGATGGGGTGGCGGGGGTCGTGTTGGTGTCGTTGTTGGTGTGTTTGATTCCGACGACGATCGGGGCGTTGTTGTCGGCGATCGGTATCGCGGGTATGGATCGGTTGGTGCAGCGCAATGTGCTGGCGATGTCGGGTCGGGCGGTTGAGGCGGCCGGTGATGTGAACACGCTGCTGCTGGACAAGACCGGCACCATCACCCTCGGCAACCGGCAGGCCGGTGACCTGCTGCCGGTGGAGGGGATCGACGTGCGGAAGCTCGCGGAGGCCGCCCAGCTCTCCAGCCTGGCCGACGAGACGCCGGAGGGGCGCAGCATCGTCGTGCACGCGAAGGAGCACCACGGCCTGCGCGAACGTGACGTCACCGGCGCCGTCTGGGTGCCGTTCACCGCGCAGACCCGCATGTCCGGCGTCGACGTCGACGGTCGCCAGATCCGCAAGGGCGCCGCGACCGCGGTGATGAAGTGGGTCCGCGAACACGGCGGCCGCCCCACCGAGGAGGTCGGCTCCATCGTGGACGCCATCTCCGGTTCCGGTGGCACGCCGCTGGTCGTGGCCGAGCACGTCGACGGCCAGCCGGCCCGCACCCTGGGCGTCATCCACCTCAAGGACGTGGTGAAGGAGGGCATGCGGGAACGGTTCGACGAGATGCGCCGCATGGGCATCCGTACGGTGATGATCACCGGGGACAATCCGCTCACGGCTCGGGCGATCGCGGAGGAGGCGGGGGTTGACGACTTCCTGGCCGAGGCCACGCCTGAGGACAAGATGGCGCTGATCAGAAAGGAGCAGCAGGGCGGCAAGCTCGTGGCGATGACCGGTGACGGCACCAACGACGCGCCGGCCCTCGCGCAGGCCGACGTCGGGGTCGCGATGAACACCGGCACCTCGGCGGCGAAAGAGGCCGGCAACATGGTCGACCTCGACTCCGACCCGACGAAACTCATCGAGATCGTCGAGATCGGCAAGCAGCTCCTCATCACCCGCGGCGCGCTGACCACGTTCTCCATCGCCAACGACATCGCCAAGTACTTCGCGATCATCCCGGCGATGTTCGCCGCGATCTACCCCGGCCTGGACCAGCTCAACATCATGCGCCTGGCCTCACCCGAGTCGGCGATCCTGTCCGCGGTCATCTTCAACGCGATCATCATCGTGGTGCTGATCCCGCTCGCCCTGCGCGGCGTGCGGTACCGGCCCGGCACCGCCGCCGCCATGCTGCGCCGCAACCTGCTCGTCTACGGCCTCGGCGGCATCATCGTGCCCTTCATCGGCATCAAGGCCATCGACCTTCTCATCCAATTCGTCCCGGGAATCTGACATGCGACTGCCTGCCTGGCTCGCCCAGCACCTCGCGGCCCTGCGCGCGGTGGCCGCCATGACCGTCGTGCTCGGCCTGGCCTACCCCTTGTTCATGGTCGCCGTCGCCCGCATCCCGGGCCTCGCCGGCAACGCCGACGGCTCGCTCATCGACAGGAACGGCTCGACCGTCGGCAGCAGCCGCATCGGCCAGTCCTTCACCGACAGGCTGGGCAACCCGCTGCGGCAGTACTTCCAGTCCCGCCCGTCCGCCGCCGGCGGCTACGACCCGAAGGCGACGGGTGCCAGCAACCTCGGCCCGCAGAGCGTCGTGGACGTCCCCGGCAGGGCGAGCCTGCTCACCCTCGTGTGCTCGCGCAGCAAGGCGGTCGGTGAGCTGGACGGCGTTGACGGCGCCCGCCCGTACTGCACGCCCGGCGGCGTCGGCGCGGTCCTCGCCGTCTTCTACCACAACGGCTCGACCGGCCCGGTCACCCGCGCGGTCAGCCTCAACGAGGCCTGCCCCGCGACCCCGTTCGTCACCACCTGGCAGGGCGTCACCGTCGAATGCGCCAAGCCCGGCGAGGACTACAGCAAAGGCGTCGTCACCCCCGTCCGGGGCAACGCCCCGGACACGCCGGCCGTGCCGGCCGACGCGGTGACCGCCAGCGGCAGCGGCCTCGACCCGCACATCAGCGTCGCCTACGCGAAGCTACAGATCCCACGGGTCGCCGCCGCACGGGGCATACCCGCCGCCGAGGTACGACGGCTCGTCGACGAGCACACCACCGGCCGCGCCCTCGGCTTCATGGGCGAGCCGGCGGTCAACGTCCTCAAGCTCAACCTGGCCCTCGACGCCGCCCAGCACACCGCCCGGCGGGCCGGCGGCTGACGTCCCGCCGGGCCGCCGTCCGCCGCTACGGGTCCTCCTTCGGCACGGCGACGGTCACCGCGGCGGGGACGGCCCTGGCCTTGAGCTTGCGCACCGGCTTGCGGGAACCGCCGTCGAGCTCCAGCAGGACCGGCTCGGCGAACGTCACGCGGACCTTGCGGGCGCTCGCCACCTCGGCGAACGGTGACGTCTCGGTGCGGCCCAGCGCCATCCGGCCCAGCGTGCGCGCCCACTGCAGCGCGCCCTTCGCCGTGGACACCCCGACGTCGAGCCGGCCGTCGAACGGGCTCGCGTCGTCGAACGCCTCGACGCCACCGGAGATGGTGCCGATGTTGCCGAACAGCACGCACGTCGCCGGCCCCTCGAACCACCGCTCGCCGTCGAGTTCGACGGTGGCCAGCACGGGATCGTCGCCGACGTGGCGGGCGGCGGTGCGGAAGTACGCGAGCTTGCCCGCCCGGCGCTTCATGCCGCGGTCGGCCTCGTCGATCATCGCCGCGTCGAAGCCCACGCCGGCCATGACCGCGAAGTGCTCACCGGCCACCTTGCCCAGGTCGAACCGGCGCCGGCCGCCGTGCAGCCCGATGTCGACGGCGGCCTCGATGTCGCGGGGGATCTCCAGCGACGTCGCGAAGAGGTTCGCGGTGCCGGCGGGCACGATCGCCATCGTGACGCCGGAGCCCGCGAGGGCGTCGACGCTGCGTTGCACCATGCCGTCGCCGCCCCACACGAACACCACGTCGGCGCCGCGCTCCACCGCCCGGCGGACACGCTTCGGCGCCTTCCTGCTCTTCGGTACCTCGTACCAGTCCGGCGCCCCGACGCCCGCCGACCGCAGGACGCGGCGCAGCTCGTCGAGCCCGCCTCCGAGCGACTTCTTCCGATGTGCGACGACGGCGACCTTCACGCCGGTGTGGTACCCAGCGGCATCCGCCGTTATTCGGGCCGTTCGACGCTCCGGCCTCCGGCGCCCACCGGATGGCGGCGCGGCCCGTCGCTGCGTCCATGGCCCTCAAGATTCAGGCCGGCTCAGCAGGTGGCGCGGGCGGCGTTCAGGATCTGCTCGGTGACCGGCTGCGGGTGGGAGACGAGCGTGAGGTGCGAGCCGTCCGGCACCACGGCGATCTTCGCGCGGGCGCGTTCGGCCATCGTCCGCTGGGAGGCGGGGGTGATGACG
Source organism: Dactylosporangium roseum (assembly GCF_025264685.1). Taxonomy (GTDB): domain Bacteria; phylum Actinomycetota; class Actinomycetes; order Mycobacteriales; family Micromonosporaceae; genus Dactylosporangium; species Dactylosporangium roseum. The sequence continues at coordinate 4,936,900 of NZ_CP073721.1, read as the reverse complement.
CGGTCGGCCTCGCCGATGACGTACCAGGACGGGATGGACCGCCAGGCCTCCTGCGCCGACTTCGTGGTGAAGGCGGCCGTCGCGGCCGGGCGCTGACCGGCCCACAGCGTCGTGGCGGTTTCGGGTGGTACGTCCGGTGCGAACGACTGCAGGAACGCCGTCTCCCGCAGGTAGAGGTCGCCACCGACCCGGTCGTAGAGCGTGGCCGGGTCCGCCGCCAGCGCGGAGCCCTTGCCGCTCAGCGCACCGGTGGTCTCGCCGACGGCGGGAGCGGCGGCGTCGACGTAGACGAGGGCCCGGACGTTGCCGTTCCCGGCGGCGGCGTTGGTGATGACCGAACCGCCGTACGAGTGCCCGACCAGCACCACCGGCCCTCTGATGGTCCCCAGGAACGCCGCCGCCGCGGTCGCGTCCCCGGTCAGCCCGCGCAGCGGGTTCGCGAAGGCGCGCACCTGGTACCCGTCACGCCGGAGCCGCTCGATCTCCCCGGTCCAACTGGACGTCCCGGTCCAGGCCCCGTGCACGAGCACGACGGTGGGTTTGACGGCGCACGGCCCGGGCGCGGTGGGCGCCGCCGAGGCGGCCGGCCCGACACCGACCACCACCGCCGCTGCGAGCAGTGCGACCGCGATCCCGCGTGTGACCGTCATGACGCGTGGCCCTACCCACCCGGTGCCCGGCTACGCCTGCGCCACTGCTGTGCTCGGCCGGCAGTGCCGGGCCGGTCGGCGGTGTCCGCGGGACCGGGTTATGCCTTCTCGGTCTCCTCGCGCCGGGACGGGCCGTCCGCGTCGGCGCCACCGGCACCACCACCGGCGGCGACGGCGGCCGGCTGCGGGTCGCGCGGGGCCGGGACCGTGTTGTCGGCGTGGGACTCACCGACCGTGCGGACGGGCACCTTCGGATACTCACCCGTGTCGGCACCACCCGCGGCGGCGGCCATGACCGCGGCGGCCGCCAGGTCAGCGACCCGCTTCGCCTCGCGCTGCACCCTGGCGCGGACCTCCTTGGCGTGCCGCTCGGCCGAGTCGGCGGCCTGGCGGGCGTGCTCCAGCCGGGTGAGCTCGCTCGCGAGGTTCTGCTTGACGTCCGTGAGCCGCTGCTGCAGGGAGGTGACCTCGCGGTTGAGCGCGGTGCCCTCGCGGCGCGCCTCGCCCAACTGCTGCTGGACGGCGTCGAACTCGGTCTGCAACTGCGTCAGCGCCTTCTGTCGCGCCTGGATGTCCTGCTGCACGATCGTGAGCTGCTGCTGAGCGGTCGCCGCCTGCTCGTCGGCGCGCTTGCGCATGTCGGAGGCGTATTTCTGGGCCTCGGCGTGCAGCGCCGCGCTCTTCTGGTCGGCGATGCTGCGCTGCTGGGTGATCTCCCGGTCGACGTTGGCCCGCAGCTCGGTGATCTCGCGGTCGGAGCTGGCCCGCATTTCCTCGATCTCGCGCTGCGCGGTCGCCTTCCACTGCGCCAGCTCCTGCTGGGCCTGTGCGCGGCCGGCCTTGACCTCCTGGAGGACCTGCTGGCGGGCCGCCTCGGCGAGGGCGTCCGCCTCTTTGCGAGTCTTGTCGAGGTGCTCGTGGCTCTGCTCGTTGATCCGCTCCGCCTCTTGCACGGAACGCTCGTGCGCGGCCTCACCGTCGGAGATGAGCTTGTCGGCGCGCTCCTGCGCCTCCTTCAGCGCCTTTTCGGCCTCGGCCTGTTGCTCGGCGGCCTTCTGCTCGGACTGCTCGATGATCAGCCCGGCCTGCTTCTCGGCCAGCGCGAGGATCTGGTCGACCATCGGGCCGAGGTGCCGGAACGAAGCCCGGTCGACGCGCGCGGGCCGCTGCCGCGCCTCGGTGAGCTCCGCCTGGGCCTGCTTGAGCTGCGCGGAGAGTTCCTGCACCTGCGACGACAGCTCCTGCGCCTGCCCGACGACGCGCTTGCGCTCGGCGGTCAGGCCGGCGAGCTGCCGGTCCATCTGGGCGACGTGCAGGTCGACCTGCCGCTTGTCATAGCCGCGCATGACCTGGGCGAAGGCCGGACGCGAACCGGTGTCCTCGTGTTGCGCTGCAAGCTCCCCGCCGTGGGACATGGGCCATCCTCCATACGATCGGGAAGGTGAGATGCCGGCGACTCACGGACAGCGCCGCCCGACTGCACATCCAAATCGCTACCGGAGTCTGACGCAAGTCTCGTTACGTTGCGTGTCGCAAACAGTAACCGTCAGTGGGTGGGTGTCGCTCGTACCAGGCCGTGGCCGACTCCGGGCCGAACGCGGCGGCGAGCAGGCCGAGAGGCTCGACGGGATCGAGACTGACTAGGATTTCGGCTCATGGCCGATCTACCGGAGCGGGTCGATCCCAAACAGATGCGGGCGTCCGACGCCGATCGTGAACGAGTGGCGGAGGTCTTGCGATCGGCCGCCGCGGAGGGCCGGCTCGACCTCGACGAGGTCGACGAGCGGCTGCACGCCGTGTATGCCTCCCGCACCTATGCGGAGCTGGAGCCGCTGGTGCGTGACCTGCCGAGCCCGGCCGCGTCGCCGGTGCCGCTCGACGGGGTGCCTCCGCGGCCGGGTGAGGTCCGGCGACGCGGGTGGGCGGCCGCCGTCATGAGCGGCTTCTCGCGCCGGGGGTCGTGGATCCCGCCGCGGGAGTTTAGCTGCCTCGCGTTCTGGGGCGGCGGCACAGTCGATCTGCGCGAGGCGCGCATGCTGCACGGTGAGGTGACGATCAGGGCGTTCGCGGTCATGGGCGGCATCTCGGTCATCGTGCCGGAGGACGCCGACGTGCAGGTCACCGGCATGGGCCTGATGGGCGGCTTCGACCACGGCGCCGCCGGCGGCGGCCGGCACGGCGCGCCGCGGATCGTCGTCACCGGGTTCGCGGTCTGGGGCGGCGTCACCGTCCAGCGCAAATCCAGGCGGAAAAAGCAGCCTTAGCGCCGCCGGGAAGGAAGAATGGGGCGGAAACCGGCACGAGCGGACCGTGCGGGCAGGGAAGCGCCGTCGTCAGCGGAGGGCGGCCTGCTGATAGTCGCGCAGTGCCGAGGGGTCGTCCATGCTGCCGTGGTGGTGGAGCTGGCGCCAGCGTTCGTGGCGCGGGTGCCACGTGAAGTATCGGCTGGTGCGAAACTCCAGCGGCACGTGCTCGCCCTCGGCGTTCGTGTAGTGGCCGACCTCCCGGCCGGCGAACATGGCGGCGTCCGGCGACCAGTACGTCGCGGCGTCGGTGAAGGTGATGTCCAGCCGCACGCCGCTGTCGAACAGGTGGCGGTACATGTCGACGACCGCCCGGCCGGACCGCACGATCCCGCCGACCGGGTTGTCGACCTGCGCCAGGTCGTCGTCCGACCATATCTCGGCGAGCACGTCGAGGTCGGCGTGGTTCAGCGCGTAGTAGAAGGTCTCCAGCGCCGCGATCGCCCCGTCGGCGCTGCGCCGCGACGTCTCGGCGAGCCGGTTGCGGCTGTGCGGGCCGAAGTTGTAGTCGACGAGATCAGACACGTCGGCACCGTAGCCCGCCGGCGGGTGGACGGGCCGCGCGGCCGACCGCCGGTCACCCGCAGCATCAGCCTTCTAGGCTGGGCAGCATGACGACGGTTGTGGTGCGTGGGGAAGCTGTGCGGGACGTCGAGCCGGAGCTCGCCGAGTTCACGGTGATCGTCGCCGCCCGGGACAAGGACCGGCAGGCCGCGCTGGCCCGGCTGCGGGAGCGCGCCGACGCCCTGCGGCAGTTCCTCGACCGCTACGCCGAGGCGATCGAGCGGCGCGAGTCCGGCGGCCTGCACGTACACCCCGAAAACGCCCGCCGCGGGGAGAAGGTCACCGCCTACGCCGGCAGCGTGTCGACGACCGTGACCGTCAATGACCTCACGGTGCTCGGTGAGCTCATGCTCTCCATCGCCGACCAGGACCAGACCCACGTGTACGGGCCGGCGTGGAGGCTGCGCGACGACAGCCCGGTGCACCGGGCGGCCCGCCGGGCCGCGATCGGCGAGGCGATCGCCCGCGCGAAGGAGTACGCGGAGGCGCTCGGCGCCCGGGTCGAGACCCTCGTCGAGCTGGCCGACCCCGGGCTCAGTCGGGGCCCGCAGCCCGTTGCCGCCGGCTTCGAGACGTTCGCCGCCCAGGCGAAGCACGGTGGCCCGGGCGGCGCGCCCGACCTGCGGCTCGACCCGGAGCGCCAGCGGGTCTTCGCGGCGGTCGAGGCGCGGTTCACGATCAGCGACCCGACCGTGCTGTAAACCTCCTCGCCCGGGGAAAAGATGGGTTATGGACACCAAGCGGGTGCTCGTCACCAACGACGACGGAATCTCCGCGCCGGGCATCCGGTGGCTGGCGAAGGCGGCGCACGAGAGCGGGTTCGACGTGGTCGTCGCCGCGCCGCAGCGGGAGGCCAGCGGGATGAGCGCGGCGTTGTCGGCGGTGACCGAGGAGGGCGGGATCGTCGTCGCCGATGCCGCGCTCTGCGGGCTGGACGACGTGCCGGCCTACGGGGTGGCGGCGTCGCCGGGGTACATCGCGGTCCTCGCCGGGATCGGCGCCTTCGGGCCGGCGCCCGACCTGGTGCTCTCTGGCATCAACCGGGGCGCCAACGCCGGCCGTGCGATCCTGCACTCCGGCACCGTCGGCGCCGCGCTGACGGCCGCGAACAACGGCATCAGCGCCCTGGCGGCGTCGCTCGACGTGCTCTCGCCGGCCGCCGGCAGCAGCGTCACCGGCGGCGCGGCGATCGCGGAGCTGGACGCCGTCGACGACGAGACCCGCCACTGGGACACGGCCGCCGAACTCGCCGGCCGGCTGCTGCACTGGCTGGTGGAGGCGCCCGCCGGCACCGTCCTCAACCTCAACGTGCCGGACCGGCCGGTGGAAGAGGTCGCCGGGCTGCGCCGGGCCACGCTGGCGCCGTTCGGCCAGGTGCAGATGGCGCTCGCGGAGGCGGGTGAGGGATACGTCCGTACGGCCATCAGGGAACACGGCGCCCGCCACGTCCCCGGCACCGACCTGGCGTGGCTCGCGCAGGGCTACGCCGTGGTCAGTGCCATCCGGCCGCCGGACCTGGACTCGCAGGTCGAGGTGCCCGTGGACCTGCCGTAGGCGGCTACGCCGGCTCCTGCTCCACCTCGATCCGGGCGTTCCACTCCCGCTTGCTGGCCTGCCAGCCGTCCTCGTCGTGGCCGAGCCGCCAGTAGCCGGAGATAGAGAGCCGCTCACGCGGGATGCCGCGCTCGACGCGGAGATAGCGCCGCAGCTCCTTGACGAAGCCGGCCTCGCCGTGGACGAACGCCTGGACGTCGCCGTCGGGCAGCGGCAGGCCGAGCACGGCGGGCACGAGCGCCGACCCGACCGGGCCGTCGCCGCGGTGCACCCAGGTGACGCCCGGGACGTCCTGCTCGTCGGCGGGGCCCGCCACCTCGACGAGTGCCACGTGCACGGCGTCTGCGGGCAGCCGCTCGACCGACGCCGCGATCGCCGGCAGCGCGCTCTCGTCACCGGCCAGCAGGTGCCAGTCCGCCTTCGGGTCGGGCGCGTAGGCGCCACCGGGGCCGCCGAAGCGCAGCAGGTCGCCCGGCCGGGCGCGCACCGACCATCGGGCCGCCAGGCCGGTGTCGCCGTGCAGGACGAAGTCGAGCACCAGCTCCCGGGCCCGCGGGTCCCACGACCGCACCGAGTACGTCCGGACCACCGGCCACTGGCCCCGCGGCATCGTGGCCCGGACCGTGGCCAGGTCGAACGGCTCCGGATAGGTCACCCCCTCCGCCGGGAACAGCAGCTTGACGTAGTGGTCCGTGTAGATTCCGGCGTCGAACCGGTCCAGTCCCTCGCCGCTCAGGACGACGCGCTGCATGTGCGGTGTGAGCCGCTCCGTGCGCACGACCCGCCCGACATGGGTCCCCTGCGGTCGCTCAGCCATAACGATCAGCCTACGACCCGGCGCGCGACGCGGTGCGCGCACGACCACCCGCCGCAGGCCACCCGCGGCGGCTTCCCGGGGCGGACAGTGGGGACGTGGCGGCACGCAGTGGCTGGTCGGTCCTGAGGAGGAGCGGGTCCCGGCGGAGATCGTCCGCCGGGAGGTCTGCTGAGCGGTCAGCGGTCGCCGCGCAGGCTGTGCTCGATGTCCTCCAGCGTCCTGCCTTTCGTCTCGGGCAGGTGGCGGTGGAGGTACAGCAGGCCGATCACGCCGAATGCCGCGTAGAGCCAGAACAGGCCGGTGGCGCTCAGCAGCGCGATCGTCGTGAGGACGGTCAGGGAGATGAGGAAGTCGAGCGTCCAGTGGGTGACCGTGCCGGCGCCCGCCGCCTTGCCGCGCACCGCCGTCGGGAAGATCTCGCTGTTGATGAGCCAGATGCCGAGGCCGAGGCTGGCGGCGAACGCGGCGATGTACACGCACAGGACCGCCACCAGCAGGAACCCGGCGATGCCGGTCTGGCTGGGCAGCAGGTACAGCGCGCCGAGCGCCACCAGGCTGACGACGACGATCGCGGTGCCACCCAGCAGCAGCGGCCGCCGGCCGATCCGGTCGATCACGAGCAGCGCGCCGATCGTGACGACCATGTTGACCAGGCCGATGCCGACCGTCGACACGAGCGCCGCCGCGTCGCCGAACCCGGCGCGGGTCAGCAGCGTCGGGGTGTAGTAGATGACCGCGTTGACGCCGACGAGCTGGTTGGTCGCGGCGACTGCGACGCCGAGCAGGACCGCCGGGCGCAGCCGCCGGCCGAAGACGTCGCGGATCGTCATGCCGCGCTCGGTGGCGGTGATGGCTCGCATCTCGGCCAGTTCCTCGTCGGCCTCGCCCGGGCTGCGTGAGCGGAGCATGACCGTGCGGGCCTCGTCCTCCCGGCCGCGGGACAGCAGCCAGCGCGGGCTCTCCGCCAGGCCGAGCAGGCCGAGGAGCATCACCGCGGCCGGGACGGCGGCCAGGCCCAGCATCCACCGCCAGCCGTGGCTCGGCGAGAAGGCGAAGCCCACGAGGTACGACACGAAGATGCCGACCGTGATCATGAGCTGTTGCAGGGACACCAGCCGGCCGCGTGTCTCCCGCGGCGCCATCTCCGCGATGTACGTCGGCACGACCAGCGACGACGTGCCGATCGCGAGGCCGAGCACGAACCGGGCGGCGATCAGCACCGCCGCGCTCGGGGCGAGCGCGGCGACGAGCGCGCCGGCGCAGAACACCGCCGCGGACACGATGAGCAGCCGTCGCCGGCCGAACCGGTCGACGAGTGGTCCGCCGCTGAGGACCCCGACGATCGCGCCGAGCAGCAGCGCGGCGACGACCACCTCCTGCTCGCCGCTGGACAGGTTGAACGCGGGGGCGAGGTACAGCAGCGCGGCGGAGATGACGCCGGTGTCGTAGCCGAACAGGAAGCCGCCCAGGGCCGCGACGAGCGCGGGCCCGAGGATCGACCGGTGAACGGTGACGGTGGCGCGCGTGGGCTGCGCGGCGGGACAACCGGCCATGTCGGCAGCCTCCCAGGTCGACGGAGTATGAGCGGATACCCCGTTTTATCCGCTTTCATCCCAGCGCCGGCCGACATCGCCGTGCCCCGTGGCCTCGACCGGCCCCTCCTCCGGTCGAGGCCGCCCGCCCTGTCGTCCAGCCTTCCGCGTCGCGCAACCGGACCGCAAGGGCCGACCGGTTGACGAGGGCGGCAGACTAGGGCCTTGGGGACCACTTCGCGCTTATTCGTGCACTCGGGGCAGAGGAGGGAAAATGGGGCTGAAGAAGCTGGAACGGGAGTGCCGCCGGCTGCTGGCCGGCGTCGACGTGCCGCACCCGTTCGATCTCGACGTCTTCCGCGCGTCCGTCGCCGAGCGCCGGGGGCGCCCGCTCCACCTGCATCAGCTTCCCGGGTCGTACGCCGCGGGCGCACCCTGCGGGCTCTGGCTCGCCACCGACCGGGCGGACCACGTCTTCTACGCCGCCGGCACGGGCCGCGTGCACCAGCAGCACATCATCCTCCACGAGATCGGGCACGTCCTCTGCGACCACGTCGCACCCGGGCTGGAGCGGGACGACGCGGCCGCGCTGCTGCCCGACCTCGATCCGGCGACCGTGGCGCGGGTGCTGCACCGCTCCTCGTACACGGCGCCGCAGGAGCAGATCGCCGAGATGATCGCGACGATGATCAACGAGCGGGCCGTCAACGGACATCCCCGCAGGCCCGAGGATCCCGTGCTCGGCCGTCTCCACGAGGCGTTCGCCGAACCGTCCAGGACAGAGCGCCGTGGCGGCCGTTGACGCCCTGGAGATCACGGTCCTGGTCCTGCTCTGGGCCCTCACGATCTGGCGGTTCTCGACGGCCCGGTCCCCGCTGGGCCGGACGGTGCGGCTGGTCGTCCTGCTGCTCGCGGTGTCCTTCACGGTCAACCGCCGCGAGATCTCGTACGCGACCGACCGGATCCTGCACGTCGCCGACGTCTCGGTACCGCTGAAGAACCTCGCGACCGTGGCGGCGTCCGTCGGCATGGTCCACATCGTCGGGCTGCTGTCGCCCGACCCGGACAGGTACCGGTGGGTGCGCCGCGCGACGTACGGCCTGCTGGCCGCGGCGTCGGTGGCGATGATCGCGCTGTTCCTCGCCGTCCCGCGCAGCCCCGCCCGCTGGGACTTCGTCGCCGAGCGGGCCGGCACGCCACTCGTGACCGCCTACGGGCTGCTGGCCCAGCTCGGGCTCGCCGTCGGGCTGGCCTGCGCACTGGTGATCTTCCGGCCCTCGGCCCGGCGCGCCGCGCCCGGGCCGCTGCGGGTCGGCCTGCGGCTGCTCACCGCGGGCGCGGTGGCCGGCCTGCTGTTCATGGCCAACCGGGTGCTCTTCCAGTTGACCAACGCGGCCGGCAGCACGCTGCTCGACGGTCCGGTCGCGGTGAACGTCTCACGGAGCCTGCTGGCCACGATGCTGCTGCTGTTCGTCGCCGGTGCCGCCGTGCCCGCGCTCGGCGGGCTGCTGCGGTGGGCGTCGCACTACCGGGCCCTGCACCGGCTGCGGCCGATGTGGCAGGAGCTGACGGCGACGGTGCCCGGTGTCGTGCTCGGCGACCCGCCCGGCCGGCTGGCGGAGCTCGTCGCGGTGCGCAGCGTCGAGCTGCGCCTCTATCGCCGGATCATCGAGATCCGCGACGCGCAGTGGCGCCTCGCGGGCGGCTCGGCGCAAGCGGCCCCGGTGGGGCGCCACGACCTCGACGGTGAGGTCCGCGAGCTGCTGAAGCTGCGTCGGGCCGCGCCCGGCGGCCGGCCGGCCGCACGAAGCGTTGTGGCCACCCCCGATGACGTCCCAAGCCACAACGTTCCGTCCGACCGCCCCCGCTGATCAACGTCTGCTGACGAGATCTGCACGCTCATAAATCTGAGCTTATGATGGAGATTTCCACCGCGCGGGTGGGATTGTCAAGGGTTGATGCCATGACGACGATGACACTGGCAGCGAAGCTGGACCGGCTGTTCCGCACGGTCCATCCGGCCGGCCGGGCCGAGTACACCTACGAGGAGGTGGCGTCCGCCATCCGTGAGCGCGGCGTCATGATCTCGCACACGTACATCTGGCAGCTCCGCAAGGGCAACCGGGACAACCCGACCAAGCGGCACCTGGAGGCGCTCGCCGAGTTCTTCGGGGTCAACCCGGCGTACTTCCTCGACGACGACGCGGCGCGGCGGATCGACGATCAGCTCGAACTGCTCGCGGCGCTGCGGGACAACGCGGTGCGGACGGTCGCGCTCCGGGCGGCCGGGCTCTCCGGCCCCAGCCTGGAGGCCATCCACGGCATGATCGAGCACGCCCGCCGGATCGAGGGGCTGCCACCGACGTGACCGTCGCGGTGCGCCGCCGTCTGCCGGGCCGGCGGAGCGCGTGTGCGGAGGCGTTCGTGAAGGTGGGATGGGCGGCGCGATGCCCGCCCCCGTGACGGGCATCGCGCCGAGCGGTGGGTCGTCAGACCGACCGGCGGATGCGCTCGGCCAGCAGGACCGCGGCGCGTATGGCGGCAACGCGGCCGTTCATCACGACCATCAGGTCCTCGACCGTGCAGATCGGCGGGGTGTGGTCCTGGGCCGCGGCCAGGCGGGGGTGGCGCTTCGCCCAGGCGGCGAGGGAGTGGGCCAGCGCCTCCTCCATCGTGTGCGGCGAGTGCGGCGCGGAGGTCAGCGAGGCCAGCAGGCGCTCGCGGAACGGCCAGTAGGACCAGACCTTCGTCTCGTCGACCAACTGCGCCACGGCGTCGTTGCGCTGGTACACGAGCGCGAGCTGGATCGAGTCGGTCCGGCCGTCGCGGATGAGCTCATCGATGAGGGGGTGGCGGGCGTGCGCGCCGGCGACCTCGTAGAACGTGCTGCGGCTGCCCCGCGGCGCGGCGGCGTCGACGATGCTCTTCCAGGTCAGGTTGGCGCCGGGGTGGGTCTCGACGAGCTTGGCCACGGCCTGGAAGTAGATGGTCTTCGTCCGCCAGTGGCTGCGTTTCGCCGACGAGTTGCCGGACAGCCGCCGGTGCCACTGTCCGACGACGGTGTTGTCGAGTTGCGGAGGTTTGATGATCGTCAGAGTCATCGGTCGGGCCCCTTGTCGATGGCGCTTACGTACGGTCGAGACTGTCCGGCCGGCTGCCGCCACGGCATGACGTATTCACGTGGTCTTTGCCGGCTGCACCACCCGGCCGACGACGTGGTCGAGGACCGCGTCCCAGTCACCGACGGAGGCGCCGGACCGCCAGGCGACGTGGTGGTCCGGCCGGACCAGCACCAGCGGGCGCTCCCAGCACGCTCGTACCGCCGGATCGGTGACCGGCAGGTGCGCCACCGGGATCCCGCGCCGGTTCGCCGCCGCCGCGAGCGGCCCGCCCAGCGCGCCGTCGGTCAGGTCGACCAGGGTGAGCTCCCGGCCGAGGTGGTCGAAGAGCTGGGAACCGTCGGCCAGGCGCACGGCCGGGGCGCGACCGCCCGGCCAGGTCGTCGGCTTGACCCGGTGGCCGTTGAGGTCGGGCGGGGTGCCGCGGTCGTACCAGATCACCGACGACGCGGCGTAGCGTCCGCCGAACTGGATGCCCATGATGTCCACCTGGTGCGTCTCCTGGTGCAGCACCCCGGCGAGGAACTCGCGCGAGGCGCCGGCCGCGGTGAGCCGGCCGAACCGGCGCCGCGTCTCCAGCGACCGCGCCAGCAGTTCCCGGTCCATCAGCGCCCGCGGCCGGCGCTCCAGCTCGTAGCTGGCGAGCAGGCCGGGGCCGCCCCAGCCGTTCACCACGGCGGCGAGCTTCCAGCCGAGGTCGACGGCGTCGCCGATGCTCGTGTCCAGGTTGTCGCTGACCGGGTGGAAGCGGTGCGCGGCCTCACCGGCGAGGAAGACGCGCCCGCGCCGATACGTGCCGGCGACCGCGAGCGAGTCGTCCCACTGCGTCACCCCGAGGACCTCCGGCGTGGCCAGCTCCCGGCCCAGCCGGCTGCGCAGCATCGCCACCGGGTCGGTGGTGATCGGATCGTCGGAGGCGATCGGGAGGTGCCCGACCCAGCAGTTGCGCTCGCTGCGCGAGACGAGCGTCAGGCCGCCGACAACGATCGTCGACAGCGCCCGTCCGCGCGGGTGCAGGTGGGGGTCCTCGGTGCGGAAGTAGACGGAGCAGTGCGGCGCCACCGGCCCGAGCTGCTCCATCGGCACGTCGAGGCAGCGTCGCACCGTGCTCTGCGCGCCGTCGCAGCCGGCGACGTGCCGCGCCGTGACGGTGTGCCGCTGGCCGGTGCGCACCTCGAGGAGCTGCACGCCGACTCCGTCCTCCTCGACGCGCAGGCCGGTGAAGGTCCAGCCCTCGCGCAGGTCGACCAGCGGGTGACCGCGTAACGCGTCGCGCAACTGCGTGGCCAGCAGCGCGCCGGGCACGCGGTGGTGCAGCTCGACGGGGGCGGTGCCGTCGTTGACCTGGGCGTACCGGCCGCGTAGCTGGTTGACCGACGGATAATGGGAGATCAGCACCGGCGGCTGGTCCAGCCCCTGCCGCCACTCGAAGTCGCTGGGGGAGTCCGGGTCGACGCCGCGCTCGCGGATCACCGCGGCCAGCCCCAGGCGCCGCAGCAGCTCCATGCTGCGGCCGGTGAGCAGATCCAGATCGGGATGGCGGGGCGGGGTGAGCGAGCGTTCGACCACGACGCTGCGCACGCCGTGGTGCGCGAGCTCCAGCGCGAGCACCGCGCCCACGGCGCCGGCTCCGACCACGAGCACCTGCGTGTGCGGTGTCGACGAGCTCATCGGCTCCCCCCAGTCCGGCGACGCTGTGTGGTGGTGATTCACACAGGGCCATGCTGGAGGGCGGGGCGGACCCCGCACATCACGTCGATGCGTGGTTTTCAGCGCTCGCGAGCCACCAGGTTGGCCAGTTCGACCCGGCTGCTGATGTCGAGCTTCGTGAAGATCTTGCGCAGGTGGCTGTCGACGGTGTGCCTGGACACGAACAGCTCCTCGGCCACCTGCCGGTTCTTGTGACCCGCGGCGACCAGCATCGCCACCTTCAGCTCCGCCGGGGTGAGCTGCGCCAGGCAGGAGCCGGCCCGGAACGGCGACGGATCGGCCGCCGGATGCTCCCCGGCGAGCCGCAGCCGCATCCGGTGCGCACCGCATCCGGTCGCGATGTCGAGGGCTTCCCGCACCTCGCCGGCGTCCTCCAGGGCACCGGCGAGCGCGAGCGGCCGGCGGGTCTTGCGGAACGCGGCGACCGCCTCCTCCAGCCGGTGCTGGTCGCGGTGCAGCAGGCCCTCCGCATGGAAGGCCGCGGCGACCAGGGAGTGCGCCGAGGGATTGCGGTCGGCGAGCCGGCGGGCGGTCGTGGCGACGAGCTGCGCGCGGGACCGGTCGCCGGCGTCGAGCGCGAAGCGGACGAGGGTCGCGGCGGCGCACGGGTGCTGGCCGATGAGCACCGGCCGGTCCGGCAGCGCGTCGTACGTTCCGGCGAGGACGCGCATGGCCGCGTCCGGGCCGTCGAGGCAGCCGCGCAGGAACCCCTCCGGCCAGACGACGTCCTCGGGTGCGGCGGTCGCGCCGGTCTCGGTCCGCCGGTGCATCCGCGCCAGGTACTCCCGCGCCTGCGGGTCGTCGCCGCGCATGACCGCGAGCCGCACGAGCTGGCCGAGCAGCGGCAGGGCGACCGCCACGGCGGTGACCTGGTCGGCGACCGCGACACCGTTCTCGGCCTCGGCGACGGCCTCGTCGAGGCGGCCCCGGGCGGTCAGCAGCGCGGTGCGGTAGTAGTGCCACAGCGGGGTCGACCAGGCGGTGCCGAGCTGTTCGCTCTCCTGGCGGCCGCGGCGGAAGACCTCCTCGGCCTCGTCGAAGCGGTCGAGGGTGGTCAGCGCGTCGCCGAGCCAGATGCGCGGATGCCGGTGCGCCGCCGGGCCGCCGACCCGGTCGGCGAGGTCGGTCGCCTCCTGGGCGTGGGCGAGCGCGTCGGCCGGGCGGCCCTGGGCCTGGGCGACGAGGCTGCGGGCGGTGAGGCCGAACACCGACGCGCTGTGCTCGGCGGCCGTCTGCCCGGAGGTGTACGCGCTGGCGCCCGCCCGGTCGGCCCCGCCGAGATCGCCGACGTAGAACAGCGCGTGCGCCCGGACGGCGAACAGGTTCGCGCGCACCGGCTCCGGGATCTCCGCGTGCCGCAGGCCGCGGTCGGCGTACTCCACCGCCCGGCGGTTCTGCCCCGCGTGCTTGAACGCCTCGGCGAGGCCGAGCAGCAGGGTCGCCTCGGTGGCGGCGGGCAGCCCGGCCCGCAGCGCCGTCTCGCCCAGCTCGTGCGCCTGCTCCAGACGGCTCGCCGAGGCCAGCAGGCCGACCGCGTCCGCGACGAGCGCCACCCGGGCCGGGTCGTGCTCCCCGAGCACGTCGAGGGCGTGCACGATGAGGTCGGCCGCGGTCGCCGGGGCGGGGCCGGCGACCTCCTTCGCCGCCTCGTGCAGCATGGTGACCGCCTCGCGGGTGCCGGACCGGCCGCTGCGGAGCAGGTGCCCGGCGACCTCGACCGGCGAGCGGCCCTCGTCGCGGGTGACGGCCGCGGCCTCGCGGTGCAGCAGTGCGCCGACGGAGTCGCCGAGCGTGCCGTAGATGGCGAGCCGGACCAGGTCGTGCACGAACGTCAAACCGTCGTCCACGTCGACGAGGACCTTGGCGGTCACGGCCTCCTCGATCCGGGGCAGCAGCGTGGCCGGGCGCGCGCCGATCAGCCGGGCCACCGCCTCGATGCTGAACGGCCGGCCGAACACCGAGCCGGCCCGCAGCAGCAGCCGCGCGTCGCCGGACAGCCCGCGCAGCACCTGTTCGACGATCGTGATGAAGCTCGACGGCAGCTCGTCGCCGACGACCGTGGCGACACCGCCGCTGATGACCAACTGGTCGGTGGCCTGCAACGCCCGCAGCAACTGCTCGACCTGCAACGGGATCCCGTGGCAGCCGCCGGCGAGCGCGAGCACGGTGTTGTCGACCTCGGCGCCGACGGCCTCGGCGCAGAGCCGGGCGACGGCGAGGTCGTCGAGGGAGCCGAGCCGTAGATCGTCCGCGCCCTCGCGGATCAGCCAGTCGACGACCTGCTGCCCCGGGGTGTCGCCGGGCGCGGGCCGGCGGGCGAACAGCCAGCGCACCGGGACGGTCCGCAGGGCGGGCACCAGCTCGCGGATCGCGAGGGCCGACAGCTCGTCCATCCACTGGGCGTCGTCGATCACGATGACGAGCGGCCGGTCGTCCGTGAAGTCGTCGAGCGCCGCGCCGAGCCGCTCCACGGCACGGTACTGGTTGTCGTGGTCCTCCCGCAGCCAGGCGAACGCGTCGGTGACCGGGCGCAGTTGCCGCAGCGCCGACGCGAGGGTGACCAGCGGCGCCGCCCGGTCGAGCTCGAACGCGGCCCGCGCGGCGACCACCACGCCGAGCCCTTCGGCGTGGTCGACGGCCGCGCGCAGCAGGTGCGACTTGCCGATGCCGGGCGAGCCGGTGAGCACCGTGCAGCCGCCCACGCCGTTCGTGGCACCGGCGACCGCGGTGTGCAGCGTCGCCAGTTCGCGGTCACGCCCGAAGGTCTTCAGCACCGTCATCCTGCACGTCGTGGGGGGATCCTCAACCGCAGATTGTCTGGGATGTCGATGATCGAGGTGAACAGCCGTTCGGGTGACGTCGCGGTGACGGTGGGTTCAACACGTCCGCCAGCATGTCACGCAGGATAGCCGGTCCGTGTTCGGTGAGGACCGATTCGACATGGAACTGCATCGACCGTACCCGAGGCATGGCCAAGGTGTGCACGGCGCCGGTGTCCGGATCGCGGAGGGCCGTCACCGGGGCGCCGGTGACCGGGGAGCGGAACGTGTCGGCGCCGCTCACCGCGACGAACGTGTTGTAGAAGCCGACCCTGCCGTACGGCGGGACGACCCGCTGGACGCCCTGCTCCGGCCGGGCGAGGCGGCGGATCGGCAGGCCGAGCTCGTCGGCGAGGACCTGGTGGCCCAGGCAGACGGCGAGGAACGGGGTGCCGGCGGTCAGCAGTTCGCGGGTGATCGCGTGCAGCCGCGCGATCCGCGGGTCGTCGCGGTCGGTCGGGTCGCCGGGGCCCGGCCCGACGACGACGGCGTCGTGGCCGTCGAGCCTCGCGGTGTCGTACCGCTCGATCCGCACCGCCGGGCCGAGGGCCCGCACCAGCCGGGCGAGCATCGCGGTGAAGTCGTCCTCGGCGTCGACGACGAGGATCCGCCGGCCGGCGAGCCAGGTGCCGGCGCCGTCGGTGCGGCCGCCGCGCCAGAAGTGCGACAGGCCGGTGTTGCGGGCCGCCAGCTCCGGCAGCAGGCCCGCCGGATCCGCGCCGAACGCGGCCGCGGTCGGCACGGGCGCGGGAGCCGGTGGCCACCCGCCGAGCAGGGCCGCCGCCTTCGCGCGGGTCTCGGCGGCCTCCGCGGCCGGGTCGGAGTGGCGCACCAGGGTCGCGCCGACGCCGATCCGCACCCGGCCGGCGGCGTCGATGTCGGCGGTGCGGATGAGCAGCGCCGAGTCGAGCGTGTCCCGGCCGATGATCGCGACCGCGCCGCCGTAGTAGCCGCGCCCGGTGCGCTCGTGCGCCGCGACGACCCGGCACGCGGCCGCGATCGGGCTCCCGGTCACGGTCGGCGCCGGCATCGTCTCCAGCAGCACGGCCCGCGGGTCGAGTGCGGACGGTCCCTCGATGAGGTACTCGGTGTGCGCCAGCCGCGACATCGGCCGCAGCCAGGGGCCGCGCAGCCGGCCGCCGCCGGTGCAGACCCGGGCCATCGTCTTGAGCTCCTCGTCGACGACCATGAACAGCTCCTCGGCCTCCTTCCGGTCGGCCAGGAACTCGAGCAGCCCCGCGCGGGTCGGCCCGCCCGGCGGGTAGCGGTACGTGCCGCTGATCGGGTTCATCGTCGCGGTACCGCCGGCCAGCCGCGCCTGGCACTCGGGGCTGGCCCCGACCAGGGTCCGTCCGGCGCAGTGCACGAGGAACGTCCAGTACGCGCCGCGCTCCGCGACGAGCAGCCGGCGGAACAGCGCGAGCGCGGCGCGGCCGGGCCGGTCCGCGAGCGCCGCCCGGTACTCGCGGCGGATCACGAAGTTCGACCCGGTGCCGCCGCCGATGTCGCCGGCGACGACGGCGCGCACCACGCCGGCGTACTCGTCGTCGCCGAGGTCGAAGCCGCCGCCCGCCAGCCGCACCGGCGCGTCGGGCAGCCGGGCGAGGGCCCGGCGGAGCGGCAGCTCGCGGTGCCGGTCGACCCGGAACGCGAGCAGCGGCGCGCCGTCGTCGACGCAGGGCAGGCCGCGTTCGGCGATCTGCCGGTACGGCACCGCGGCGAACACCGGGCGGTCGCCGACCGGCAGGTCGGCGATGCCGGCCGCCGTCACCGGCGCACCGGTGAGGATCTCCAGCCGGTCGCCACGGCCCCGGCACACCAACGCGAAGGCGGTCATGCGTCTCATGCGCAGCACCGTGGCACCGCGCCGCGACGCCGGACAACTACTCGAACTGGCAGCCCACAGAGGTAGTGGAGGACGGGGCAGCGCCGGGCCTACGGTCCGGAGCATGCCAGTGCATGACACCTTCGCCCGGCGCGTCCGCCTCCAGCACCTCCACCGGCGGGACGCGGCCGGCCTGCTCGTCGTGCCGCTCGACCACTCCGTCGCCGGCGGCCCGATCGTCCACAACGGACAGCTCGACCGGCTGATCGGCCAGATCAGCGACGGCGGCGCCGATGCCGTCGTCCTGCACAAGGGTGCGGTGCGGCGCGTCGCCGCCCGCTGGTTCCGCTCGATGTCGCTCATCGTGCACCTCAGCGCCGGC
The DNA here is from genome assembly GCF_025264685.1 of Dactylosporangium roseum. Taxonomy (GTDB): domain Bacteria; phylum Actinomycetota; class Actinomycetes; order Mycobacteriales; family Micromonosporaceae; genus Dactylosporangium; species Dactylosporangium roseum. Next base: position 4,919,625 of record NZ_CP073721.1, on the reverse strand, counting down.
ACGACGCTGGCGCCCGACCCCGACCACCGGTACCTCGTGTGCACCGTCGAGGAGGCGCTGCGGCTCGGCGCCCACGGGGTCAGCGTCCACGTCAACGCCGGCTCGGCGACCGAGGGACGGCAGATCGCCGACCTGGCCGCCGTGGCCGGCGAGTGCGACCGCTGGGGTGTGCCGCTGCTCGCGATGGTCTACCCGCGCGGGCCCGGCATCGGCGACGGCCGCGCCCCGGACGTGGTCGCGCACGCCGCGGCGCTCGCCGCCGACCTCGGCGCCGACCTCGTGAAGACCGCGCTGCCCCGCTCGGCGGCGGCGATCGCCGCGGTCACCGCCGGCTGCCCGATCCCGGTCCTCGCGGCCGGCGGCGGCACCGGGGACGACGTGCTGCCGCACCTCGCCGACGCGATGCGGGCCGGTGCCGGCGGCGTCGCCGCCGGGCGGCTGGTGTTCACCGCACCCGACCCCGCCGCGATGACCCGCCGGGTCGCCGCGGTCGTGCACGACCGGACCCCGGCGGTGGCCCGATGAGCGACAGCAAACAGTGCTGGATCGACGTCCGCGGCGCGGGCGAGCTCAAGGCCGCGCTCTGCCAGGAGGCCATCCACCACGGCCTCGACGCGATCGTCGCCGGCGACCCGGCCGATCTGGCCGGGCTGCCGCCGACCGTGACCCGGGTCCTCGTGCCGCCGGACGGCGGGCTCGACGGCGAGTTCGGGGAGGCCGACCTCGTGGTGGTCGACCCCGCCGTCCACGGCGAGCCGGCCACGCTCGCGGGCAGGTTCCCCGGCTGCCGGTTCGGCGCCTTCGTCGAGGTCACCGACCCGGACAGCCTCGCCGTCGCGTGCGACAGCGTCCGCCGCGACCCGTGCACCGTGCTGTCGTTCCGCGACCCGACGAACATCCCCCTCGAGATCGTGCTCGCCGCGGCGGCCGACGCCCGCGGCCTGATCGTCAACACCGTCGCGTGCGTCGAGGACGCGACCGTGAACCTCAGCGTCCTGGAGCACGGCCCCGACGCGGTCCTGCTCGCGCCGGCGGCGCCCGGCGAGGCGGGTCGGCTCAAGGAGGCCGTCGGGCGCCGCTCGCCCGACCTCGAGCTCGTCGAGCTCACCGTCACCGGCATCAGCCACGCCGGCACGGGGGAGCGGGCGTGCGTCGACACCTGCGCGCACCTCGGCAAGGACGAGGGCATCCTGGTCGGGTCGCGGTCGAAGGGCATGGTGCTGTGCGTCAGCGAGACGCACCCGCTGCCGTACATGCCGACCCGGCCGTTCCGCGTTAACGCCGGCGCGATCATGTCGTATACGCTCGCCGATCCCGAACACACGCGATACCTCAGCGAGCTGCGCGCGGGCGCCACCGTGCTCGCGGTCGGGGCGGACGGGCGCACCCGCACGGTCACCGTCGGCCGCGTCAAGATCGAGACTCGGCCGCTGTTGTCGATCGACGCCGTCGCCGAGTCCGGCGAGCCGGTCAACGTGATCGTCCAGGACGACTGGCACGTCCGCATCCTCGGCCCGGGCGGCGCCGTGCTGAACTCGACGGCCCTCAAGCCGGGCGACCGGATCCTCGGCCACCTGCCCCGGCGGGAGCGGCACGTCGGCTACCCCATCGACGAACTGTGCCTCGAACAGTGACGCGGCGATGATCGTCGACTTCCACGCCCGCCTGGCGCCCCGGCCCGGGGCCGCCGAGGCCCTGCTCGCGGCGATGGACGGCGCCGGGATCACCCGCGCCGCCGTCGCCGCCGGCGGCCTCCTCGACCTCGACCGGCTCGCCGAGCAGATCATCGCCGGCGGCCGCAGCGAGGCCGCCGCCGACAACGAGGCGGTCCGGCGGGCCTGTGCCGGCTCGGCCGGCCGGCTGCTGCCGTTCTTCCTCGCCGACCCGCGCCGCGACGTCGCCGCCTACCGCGCCGGGGCGGCCGGCTACCGCGGACTGGAGCTCTCGCCCGCGGTCCACGGCTTCCGGCTCGACGAGCCCGGGGTAACGGCGCTGGTGCGGGTCGCGGCCGCCGCCGGGCACCCGGTGTACGTGGTCTGCCTCGGCCGGCCCGGCACCCGTGCCGAGGACCTCGTGCGCCTGGCCCGGGCGCACCCGGAGGTCGCGTTCGTCTCCGGCCACTGCGGACACACCGGCCTCGACACGAGCGGCCTCACCCGGATCGCGCCGGTCCCGAACATCCACGCCGAGCTCTCGGGCTGCCTCACCGTCACCGCCCGGCTGGCGGTGGAGCGCCTCGGCCCCGGCCGGGTCCTGTTCGGCACCGAACATCCGCTGCAACACCCGTCGGTCGAGCTGGCGAAGCTCGCCGCGCTCGGGCTGTCCGACGGGGACCGGGACCAGGTGGCCGGCGGCAACGCCCGGCGGCTGCTGCGATTGGAGACGCTGTGACGAACCCCGAGCCCGGCGACTGGTCGAGCTACGCCGGCCTGGCCCGGCTCCAGCGGGAGCGGCTGCCGCTGCTGCTGGAGGCCGCCGCCCGAGCGCCGTTCTACCGCAAGCGGGGCGTGCCCGCCGACCTGGCCGAGGCCCCGCTCACCACGAAGGCGGACCTGCGCGACGCCTACCCGTTCGGGCTGCTCGCCGTCGACCGGTCCGAACTGGCGACCTACCACGAGTCGAGCGGCAGCACCGGCGCGCCGACCGCGTCCTACTACACCGAGGGTGACTGGACCGACCTCGCCGAGCGGTACGCCCGCAAGTGGGTCGGCATCACGCCCGACGACCTGTTCCTCGTGCGCACCCCGTACGCGCTGATGATCACCGGCCACCTCGCCCACGCGGCGGCCCGGCTGCGCGGCGCGACGGTGGTACCGGCCGACAACCGGTCCCTCGCCATGCCGTACTCGCGGGTGGTGCGCGTCCTGCACGACCTCGGCGTCACGCTGACCTGGTCGCTGCCGACCGACACGCTGCTGTGGGCCGCCGCCGCGGCCGTCGCCGGCTACCGGCCCGGCGCGGACTTCCCGGCCCTGCGGGCGATCTTCGTCGGCGGCGAGCCGCTCAGCGCCGCGCGGCGGGCCCGCATCGGCGAGATCTGGAACACCAGGGTCGTCGAGGAGTACGGGGCGACCGAGACCGGCAGCCTCGCCGGGGAGTGCCCGCAGGGGCGCCTGCACCTGTGGGCCGACCGCGCGATCTTCGAGGTCCGCGATCCGGCGACCGGCCGGCTCACGCCGGACGGGCGCGGGCAGCTCGTCGTCACTCCGCTGTTCCGCGAGGCGATGCCGCTGCTGCGGTACGCCATCGAGGACGAGGTCGAGGTGGCCTACACCGACTGCCCGTGCGGGTGGTGGCTGCCGGAGGTGCGGATCCTCGGGCGCACCGCGTTCGGCGGGCGGACCGCCTGGGCCGACCGGGCCGGGCTCACCCAGCTCGGCGTCGAGGAACTCGTCTTCGGGCTGCCGGCCGAGTTCGGCGTCATGTTCTGGCGGGCCCGCGCCGACGCCGACCGGCTGCGGATCGAGATCGAGGTGGCCGAGCGGTACCGCACCGCCGCGGTCGGCGCGCTCACCGAGGCGGCCGGCCGGGCGTACGGCATCACCGCCGACGTCGCCGCCGTGCCGCCGGGCGGGCTGGTGCCGTACCACCTCCTCACCGCGACCGCCGAGGTCATGAAGCCTCGCGCCCTCTTCGGCGCGGGCGAGGACTGGGACCGGGCACTGCGCTACTACTGAGGGAGGGATCGTCGTGCCGGACACCGGGATCGCGGTCGTGGGCGGGGGCATCGCGGGCCTCACGGCCACGCTGGCGCTGGAGGCCGCGGGGCTCGGCTGCGCCGTCTTCGAGCGCGACGCCGCGCTGCCCGGCGGGGGCGGCGGCATCCAGCTCCCGCCGAACGCCTCGCGCGTGCTGGACCGCCTCGGGCTCGGGCCCGCCCTCGACGCCGTCGCGGTGCGGCCCCTCGCCCGGGAACTGCGCCGCTGGGACGACGACACGCTCGTCGGCCGGGTCGAGCTGGGCGCGGCGGCCGAGCGGCGGTACGGTGCGCCGTACCGGACGCTGCGCCGCGCGGACCTGCTCCGCGTGCTCTTCGAGCGGTGCGCCGCCGCAGTGCGCTTCGGTCACCGGTGCATCGGCGTCGAGGAACACCGGGGCGGGGTCGAGCTGCGCTTCGCCGGTGGCGCCCGGCACCGCTCCGGCGTCGTGATCGGCGCCGACGGGCTGCACTCCGCGATCCGCGGCTGCATCACCGTCGACGACGTGCGGCCCTCCGGCCACACCGTCCACCGCGCGCTCGTCCCCGCCGCCGACGTCCCCTGGCCGGCCGGGCCGCCGCGCGTGCTGGTCTGGCTCGGCCCCGGCCGGCACTGCGTCTGCTACCCCGTCGGCGATGCCGTCAACGTGGTGGTGGTCGTGCCGGCCGGCACCGGACTCGACGCCGCCCGCGAGGGCTGGCATCCGCGGGTGCGTGAGCTGCTCGCCGCCGCCCGCGACACCGTCCACCATGGACTGTCCGACCGGCCGCCGATGCCGAGGTGGCACCGGGGACGCCTCGCCGTGATCGGCGACGCCGCGCACCCGATGCTGCCGTTCCTCGCCCAGGGCGCGGCGCAGGCGATCGAGGACGCCGCCGCCCTCGCCGTGAGCCTGCGTACCGGCGGCGGCTTCGACCGCTTCGAGCACAGCCGGCGGGCCCGGGTCGACCGGGTCGTCGCCGCCGTCCACAGCGGCGTCCGGGCCGGCGACCACGCCGTGCCCGACACGCTCTCCGACCACGATTGGCTCTACGGATGCTGACCATCGCGCCCTACCCGATGCCGACCGCGCGTGACCTCACCCCGGGCCCGGCCCGCTGGCGGCCCGACCCGCGCCGGGCCGTCCTGCTCGTCCACGACATGCAGTACTACTTCCTCGGCCGCTTCCCGGCGGGCGAGTCGCCGACCACCGAGCTGCTCGCCAACGTCGCGACCCTGCGCGCCGCCGGCCTCCCGGCGATCTACTCGGCCCAGCCGGGCCGGATGAACCGGGCCGACCGCGGGCTGCTCCACGACTTCTGGGGACCGGGCATGACCGACGACCCGGCCAGCCGCGGTATCGTCGCGGAGCTGGCGCCCGGGCCGGACGACCTGGTGGTGACGAAGTACCGGTACAGCGCCTTCCACCGCACCGGTCTCGCCGGGCATCTCCGGGCCATGGGCCGGGACCAGCTCGTCGTCTGCGGGGTCTTCGCCCACCTCGGCTGCCTGCTCACCGCGTGCGACGCCTACGCGCACGACATCCAGCCGTTCCTCGTCGCCGACGCCGTCGCCGACTTCAGCGCCGAGGACCACCGGCTCGCCCTGCGCTACGCGGCCAGGGCGTGCGCGGTCACGCTCACCACCGCTCAACTCGTCGAGGCCCTGTAGAGCGACGCCAGCTCGACCCGGGACGCGATGCCGAGCTTCCGGAAGATCTGCCGCAGGTGATAGTTGACGGTGTGCGGCGAGCGGCCGATCCGCCGGGCGATCTGCTGGTTGGTCAGCGCCCGGCCGACCAGGCGGGCGATCTCCCGCTCCTGCTCGGTCAACGCGCCCCAGCCCGGCACACCGGGGTGCGCCCGCTCGCCGCGGAGCGCGACCACCACGGGCCGCGGCAGCGACGCCTCGACGACCTCGCGGACCAGTTCGTGGCCGAACATCAGGACGTCACCGGCGCCGGTGACCAGGCCGGACGCCATCGCCTCGTCGACCGCCGGCAGCAGCGCGGCGGTGCCGCAGCCCAGCACGCGCGCGAGCTCCAGCAGCCCGAACGCCGGTCCGATCGTCGAGGCGACCTGGAGGGCGCGCCGCGTCGGCGCGGACAGCGCGGTCAGCCGCTGGGCGAGCCGGGCCCGGGTCCGGGCCGGCAACCGGGGCGCGAGCAGCACGGCCCGGCCGTCCTCGACCGTGACGAGCCGCTCCTCCAGCAGGCCGGTGGCGAGGTCGTCGAGCGCTCCGGGCAGCCCGGCGGCCACCCCGGCGAGCGCGACGACCGCCGGCTCGGGCCGCCCGCCGAGCAGTTCGGTCAGCAGCTCGGTCACCGCGTCGGCCGGCAGCGGGCCGAGCGTGACCCGGTGCGCGCCGGGCCGGGCGGCGGCCCCCGGCGGCCAGTCGGCGCCGGTCCGGCGGGCCAGCACCACGAGCACCGCGGTGGTCCGCGCCAGCGTGTCGAGCGCCGGCCAGACCCGCGGGTCGATCCACTGTGGATGCTCGCAGGTCAGCACCAGCGTGGCGGCGGGCGCCGGGCACGGCAGGTCGCCGGGCCAGTCCGCGTCCAGTACGGCCGTCGCGGGACGCTGCCGGGCGCGGTCGGCGAACCGGCGCAGGAGCCGGGTCTTGCCGCTGCCCGGCGGCCCCTCGACGACCGCGACGGTGAGCGATCCGGGCCGGGCCCGGTCGAGCAGTTCGCGCAGCAGTCGATGTTCGCCGTCGTGCATCTCTCGCTTCCCCCCTTGTCGTGCCCCTGTACCGATGGTGCGGCGGCCGGGCCGCCGATACCGGCTACCGATGGGGATTGCAGCAAGAGTGCGCAGGGCCGCCGGCGCTCAGCCGGTCGCGGTGAGCCGGGCGGAGACCACGATGTTGCCGCGGTACGAGCGGTGCAGCCGGTCGAACGTCCCGCCGCACGTGACGAGCCGCAGCGCCGGGTAGGCCACCGGCCCGTAGACGTCGTCGGTGGGGAAGTCCGGCTTCGGTACCGCCACGACGCTCTCGACGGTGAACGTCGCGCTGCTGCCGTCGGCGCGGCGGACGGTGGCCGTGTCACCGGGGCGCAGCTCGCGCAGCCGGTAGAAGACGGCGGGCCCCTCGGCGGCCGTGTCGACGTGGCCGAGGATCACCGACGGCCCGGTTTCGCCGGGGGTCCTGAGGTTGCGGTACCACCCGGCCGGTGCCTTCGCCCGCAGCGGCGGGACGGCGACGGTGCCGTCGGCGTTGAGCCCGAGCTCCATGAGCGCGGTGTCCACGCGGATGGCGGGGATCTCCAGCCGGACCGGCACGGAGGCGCCGAGCGCTCGGGGCGCTCGGGGCGCTCCGGACGGCGGGGTGCCGGCCGTCGCCGTGGCCTGCTCCTGTGCCGCGGCCTCATCCTGTGCCGTGCTCCGGGACGGTGCCCGCGCCACTTGCTCGGCCCTGGTCGGCGCCGGCGGTGGCGCGGCGCCGACGACCACGAGCGTCAGCCCGCCGATCCCGAGGAACACCGTGAGCGCGTCGAGGGCACGCCTGTGCCTCGCGGCGGCGGTCAGGCGGTCCCTCAGGACCGTGGTCCTTGCCATGCGGTCACAGCCGGTCGGTGCGGGGTCGCATGCGGAAGACGGTGAGGGCGGTCGCGGCCAGCAGGAGCACGATGCCGGCCGCCGCCAGGACCGGGCTGCGCATGCCGAGCCCACCACCGCCGCCGGTCCCGGGCGCGCCGCTGGGCGTGAGGGCCGCGCTGCCGTCGCTCGGCTCGGCCGTCCCGCCGCTGCCGGCTCCGCTGCTGCTGCTGCCGGCTCCCGTACTGTCGCCGCCGCCGGGTGCGGGGCTCGCGCTGGTCGTGGCCACGCCGGACGCGCTGCCGGTGTGCCGGGCACCCCCCGAGGCGTCACCCTCAGGGGCCGCCGAGCTGGAGCCGCCGTCCGGCGCCGGACGTGGCGGGACCGAGCCGGACGCCGACGGGCCGGGCGCCGCGGTGCCACCGCCGCCCGAATCGTGCCACGCACAGTAGGCCAGCAGCGACAACAGCAGCACGATCAACGCCACGACGCCGGCCGCGGCCGCGGTCTGGTTCCTGGAGGAGACGCCGGCGTGCGCCCGCCGGCCTGGTTCGGCCATGACACCATCCCTCCGTGAGCATCCGCCGTGCGCAAGTCGGTGGTACCCCGCACGACTGATTCCATAACGATCGATGGTCCCGCCGCTGGTCAGCCGTATGGTCACACTTCCGCGCACGGAGGGCGAACTCAAGGGCGACCCGCCGGTGACACTGGCGGGGGCGGCTCGAACTCGGAAAGATTTGTCCGGTAGCGTACCGGCCGGGAGGGCCTGTGGAACCAGAGGAAGACGACTCGAGCACCCAGCCGAATTCGAGCGCCACCGGACTGATCATCATCGGCCTGCTCGGCATTTTCGTCATCATCGGTTTCCTCTACACGACGATGACGGGCTGACGCCTGCTGCTGACGGCCAACGAAACCCCGGGTCACGCCTCCGCCGGGACGAGCGCGCCGTGCGACAGCAGCGCGTCGAACTGCGGCCGGGGCACCGGCCGCGAGAAGAGGAAGCCCTGGCCGACCGGGCAGCCGAGGCGCCGCAGCTCCGCGCACTGGGCGGCGTCCTCGATGCCCTCGGCCACCACGTCGAGGCCGAGCGCGACCGCCAGGTCGACGATCGCCCGCGCGAGTGCCGCCTGTTCGGGCCCTTGCGCCACGCCGTCGACGAACGGCTTGGGGATCTTCAGGATGTCGATCGGGAAGGCGTGCAGCCGGGACAGCGAGGAGTAGCCGGTGCCGAAGTCGTCGACGGCGAGCCGCACGCCGAGCGCCTTGAGCTCGGCGAGGCGGTTCGCGGCCACCTCGGCGTCCTCGCTCAGCAGCGACTCGGTGATCTCCAGGGTCAGCGACTCCGGCGGCAGTCCACTGTGGAGAAGGGTCTGGCGCACGTACAGTACGAGTGCCGGATCCTGCACCTGACGGGGCGACAGGTTGACGCTGATCCGCAGCGGCCCGGCATGCCGCCAGCCGGCGGCGGCCCGGCACGCGGTGTTGAGCACCTCGTAGCCGAGCGGCAGGATCAGGCCGGTCTCCTCGGCGAGCGGGATGAACCGGTCCGGCGTGATGTCACCCTTCTCCGGATGAGCCCAGCGGACCAGGGCCTCGGCGCCGATGATCGCGCCGCCGTCGAGGTCGACCAGCGGCTGGTAGTACACCTCGAGCTCGTGCCGCTCGATGGCACCGCGCAGGTCCTCGGCGAGGTCCAGCTTCTCCACGAGGCCGGCGTGCATGGCGGGTGCGAAGTACGCGAACCGGTTGCGCCCCTGCCGCTTCGCCATGTGCATCGCCACGTCGGCGTCGCGCAGCAGCTCGTCGGCGTCGGGCCGGCGGTCGGGGTCGGGCAGCGCGATGCCGACGCTGGCCCGGGGCTGGATCTTCCGCCCGCCGACGGACAGCGGCCGGCGCAGGGTGGCGAGCACCCGTTCGGCGACCCGCGCCGCCTCGGCGACGTCGTCGAGGTGCTCCAGCAGCAGCGCGAACTCGTCGCCGCCGAGCCGTGCCGCGGTGTCCGCCGAGCGCAGGCAGGTGCGGAGCCGGTCGGCGGTGGCGCGCAGCAGCGCGTCGCCCGCGGCCCGGCCGAGCGAGTCGTTGATCGTCTTGAAGTCGTCGAGGTCCACCACGAGCAGTGCGATGCTGCGGTACGGGGTGCCGCGCCGCTCGAGCGAGTGATGGATGCGGTCGGCGAGCAGGGCGCGGTTCGCGAGACCCGTCAGCTCGTCGTGGAACGCCTTGTGGGTGAGCTGCTCCTCGAGCGCCTTGCGCTCGGTGATGTCGCGGGTCGTGAAGAGGTACCCGCTGGTGTCGGCGTCGTCGACGACCCGGCCGACGGTCTCGGTGACGACGTCCTCCCCGTCGGCGCGGCGCAACCGGCACTCGATCGGGCCGAGCCGGGCGCCCGGCACGCCGGTGCCCATCAGCGCCACGATCCGGTCGCGGTCGTCCGGATGGACCAGGTCGAGCAGCGACGTGCCGAGAAGCTGCTCGGGCCGGTGGCCCAGCAGCGTGACGGCCGACGGCGTCGCGTACTGGATCACGCCGTCCCGCCGGCAGATCGACAGCACGTCGGTCACCTGCTCGGTGAGGCGCTGGAACCGGTCCTCGGCGCGCTGCCGCTGCACCTCGCGCAGCGCCCTGACGAGATCGGCCATCCGCACGATGACGAGCACGAACAGGACGCACGACGCGGTGAGGAACACGGCGAGCTCGGTCGCCGCCGACGACTTGATGGTGATGACGACCGGGATGAGCAGGGACGCGACGGCGAGGAGCACGGCGAACCGCAGGCCGCTCAGACGTACCGCCCCGGCCGGCATCCGCCGGTCGACGGTCCGGATGTCCGGGTGCAGCGCCGCGCAGCCGACGGCGATGTAGAAAGCGATCCAGCCGACGTCGACCCAGCTACCGGCGTGGAACCGGCCGTGCAGCGACTGCCACGTGAACACGGCGTCGGACGCCAGCAGCGCGACCATGGCGGCGAATAGCAGCCGGATCGGGGCGCCGCGAGCGGCCCGGCCGCCGCCGAGGCGAGCCAGCACCGCCAGGACGAGGATGTCGCCGAGCGGGTAGCAGATCGCGAAGAACCGGTCGCTCGTCGGGATCGTCGGCGCGGCAAGGTACGGCTCGATGAGGAACACCCAGCTCAGCAGCGCCACGCCGACGGCGACGATCGTGCCGTCGAGCAGTGCCGCCCGGTTGCCGCCCGGGTTCTGCCGCCGGACGATGATCGCCAGCGCGACGGCGAGCGCCGGGTACAGCGCGAGGTAGAAGACGTCGGCGATCGTCGTGCCGGTCGACGGGTCGCCGTGCACGAACTGCGGCCAGTAGAAGAGCGCCTCGCCCACCGTGTACGACGCGAGCCCGGCCGCGGCGAGCAGCCACGGCAGTGGCCGGGCGGGCCGGAAGCGGGCGACGCCGATCAGGACGGCGCCGACCGACGACGCCGCGATCACCGTCCACAGGACCGTCTTGAGCGGCGAATCGGGTGTCAGATAGTACACGACACCCAACCCGACAGTCGTGGCGACGTAAGCCCGGAGCAGCACGACACCCCCTTTCGCTTCCCGACAGCTCAATCGGCGGCGAAGACGCGGGGTTTACCACTCCAGCGGCCCGGCCGTCCGCCCGGCCGGGACCAGGCTGCGCAGCACCGGCACGCACCGGGACACGGCGACGACCCACGAGCCGTGCCGGGCGAAGAGCCTGTGCCCGCGCTCCAGGTCGCGCTGGCTGGCGAGGACGAACCACCGCTTGCCGGCCAGCCGGTGCAGCCGCTCGTAGCCGAGGCGGGCGCCCAGCCAGTAGAGCACCAGGGCGCCGGCCAGCGCCCCCAGCGTCGCGGCCAGCCAGACCAGCAACGGGTGCATCGCGCCGGCGCGGGCGCGGAACCCGGCCAGGGGGAGGATCAGCTCGGAGGGAATCGGCGGGATCACCGTCTCCAGGGCGATCAGCAGGCCCACGCCTGCCGGACCGAGCCGGTCGATGGTCGCGAAGATCCAGTCCGTCATCGCAAGATTCTAGTGGAGCCGCCGGTAGGCGGCAGCGCGAGCTCTTTCACCCTGCCGGCGAGCTTCCCCGTGGCGTACGCCGCCGCCGTCCGGCGCCGTCCCCGTCCACCGGGCCGGTGCGGGCCAGCAGCGCCGCGGCGACGGCGGCGGCCGAGAAGCCGAGGAACGCGCCGGCCGCGGCGATGTCGAAGACGCGGGACTCCAGGTCGGCGGCGAGCCGCGGGCCGAAGAAGCCGTGCGGGTCGATCACCAGCTCCAGCCGCGTGCCCGGCGGGTACTCCGCGGTGTCGCGGTACTCGCCCTCGACGTCGGCGATCGTGTAGTTGTAGAGGCACCGGCCGGTGCGGTCCTCGGTGCACGTCGCCGACATGACGATCGAGGTCGTCGGCACGCCGGTCTGGCGCATGTACCAGTCGCCGGGCACCGCGTAGGCGGTCGGCAGCAGCACGAGCATCGCCGCGAGCGCGCCCCAGGTCGGCCCGGTCCGCCCCTTGCTGATGCCGAAGAGCAGGAACGGCGCGGCGAGCAGCCCGAGCGTCGGCACGATCGCCACGACCCACCACAACGCGAACCCCAGCGCGCTCGCCGCGCCGGTGAGCAGCCACAACACGGCGGTTCCGGCGATCAGCGCCACGGCTCGTACCATGATCGGGATTGTTCCCGACGCCGTCGAACATGACTGGCAGGTAACCGACGGTCGGCACATACTGAGGCAAGTGGTCTGCGTCGAGGGCCGAGGCGCGCCTCTGCTACGAATGTCGCATGAATCGTCTCCGGTGGTGGGCGGGCGCGGCGGTCGCGACCGTTGTCCTGGCCGTCGTGGCCGTCTTCGCGCTGGGCGTCCCACGCCGCTCGGCGTTCCTGGCGCGGGAGGCGCCGAAGGCCTGCGACCTGGTGACTCGTGACGGACCCTTCGGGGCGGTCAACGTGTGCACGCCGCTGGGCCGCCGGACCCCGCCGCTCGGCACCCCGGAGGGCACCGCGTTCCTGTTCCTGGAGACGGAGCGCGGCCCGGCGGTGGTGCGGATCGACTACAGCGAAACGGGCCGGCAGCCGTTCACCGCCCGGGCCGTGGAGATCCCCGCCTGGGAGGCGCCCGGCATCTCCCACGACACCGCCCAGCGCCTGAAGGAGGCTGTCAACCAGCGCGGCGGCCTGCGGACCCAGCCCTGGACGGTCTCCGGCAGGGCGTAGCTCGCGGCGCCCGGGCCTGGCACAGTGGGCTCATGGCCGACCCGCTGCACGAGCGCGACGAGACCCTGCCAGCTCTGCGGAAGGTGCTGCGGGCCGCCGGGCCGTATCTCGACGCGCTGCCGGAGCGGGCGCCCGCCTCCGTTCCGCAACGTGAGGCGCCCGCACCGACCCTCGCCGGGCTAGGTGACGACGTGACGATCGTGCCCAACGCCGCCGGCGTGACCGGTGGCGCCCGCGGGTGGAAGCTCATGGGCCGGTAGGCCGACCGACACGAAGTACGACATATGCCGCAATCGGCGAAAAAGCGGCTATTGTCACCGAGTGATCACCCTCAGTGACGCGCTGGACACGGCACGCGGTCCTGTCGCGGCGCTCCGCGTGGGGCCGGACTCCGGTGTCCCCGTCGTGCTCTGTGCCGGTGTGGTGGGGTCCAAGGAGGACTTCGTCCCGCTGCTGCCCGCCATCGTCGAGGCGGGCCACCGCGTGTGCGCCTACGACTACCGCGGCCACTACAGCCGTCTCGACGGCGAGAGTCCCGCCGGGCATTCGATCGAGCGGCACGCCGCCGACCTCCTCGCGGTCGTGGAGGCCTTCGGCGCGGGCGAGCCGGCGCACGTCGTCGGTCACTCGTACGGAGGGTTCGTCGCCCGCGCCGCCGCGCTGGCCCGGCCGGAGCTGCTGCGGTCCGTGACGCTCATCGGCGCCGGCCCCGGCATGGACGGCCCGCGGCACCGCAAGCTGCTGGCCGGGTTCGACACCACGCTCCGCGCGCAGGGCGCGGCGGTGATGTGGCCCGTCGTGCGGCGGCTCGTCCCCGAGCACGACACCGCGCGCCGGGAGTTCTGGCGGGAGCGGCTGGCCGGCATGCGGCCGGCGTTCCTGCACGGCGCGCTCCGCTCCCTGGCGGCCGAGCCGGACCGCGGCGACGGGCTGCGTGCCACCCGGCTGCCGGTGCTGCTCATGCACGGTCACCGCGACCAGCGGCTGTGGTCCGCGGCGGACTTCGCCGGCTACGCCGAGCGCGCGGGCGCCGAGCTCGAGGTGGTCACGAACGCCTCGCACAGCCCCAACCTGGAACAGCCGGCCGCGACGGCGGCGGCGCTGGTGCGGTTCTGGACCGCCGCCGAGCACCGCCGTGCCGCCCGGCTGTTCCTCGACCTCGTGCGGCCGAGGGCCGGCGACAGCCCGTACGACTCCTATCGCCGCCTCCGCGAGCGGACTCCGGTCCTGCGGGTCGACCTGCCCGGCAAGGCCGCCGCCGCGGTGCTCACGCGGCACGCCGACTGCCTGCGGCTGCTGCAGGACGCCACGTTCGTCAGCCCCGGCGAGGCACCCGCGCTGCTCACCCCGAACTGGCAGCAGGTGCGGCTGATCCGCTGCCTCTACCAGTCGTTCGGCTGGCGGGAAGGGCCGGTGCACACCGGGCTGCGCACGGCGCTCGCCCGGCGGCTCACTCCGCGCCGGGCGGCGGCGCTGCGGGACGAGACGGCCGGCCTCGCCGACGAGGCGCTCGACCGGTTCGGCAAGCGACTCGCGGACGAGACGACCGTGAACCTCGCCGAGGCGCTGGCGGTGCCGTTCGTGTCGCTGGTCACCGGGCGGCTGCTGGGCATCCCCGACGCCGAGGCGCTGCGGCTGGGGGCGGCGGCGCGCGTCGGGTCGGCCGCGTTCGAGCCGTTCATGACCCCGCGGCAGCGCACCGCGATGGCCACGGCCGGCGACACGCTCCTCGACACGCTCGCCGCGCTGGCCTCGACCGGCGACGCCGGGCTGCTCGAACTGGTCCGCGAGCACCGCCCGGACGGCGGCGAGCCGTACCTCGGCGACCTCGCCCTGCTGTTCGGCGCCGCCTACGACTCGCCGGCGAGCCTGGTGACCCTCGGCGCGCGGCTGCTGCTGGAGCACCCGGACCAGGCGCGGCTGGTCCGCGACGACCCGTCCACGGTGGAGACCGCGGTCGAGGAGATCCTGCGGTTCGAGCCGCCGGTGCAGGTGGCGGTACGGATCGCGACCGCACCCGCGCGGTTCGGCGGCCTCGACGTCGAGCCCGGCACGGCCGTGCTCGGCGTGCTCGCGGCCGCGAACCGGGACCCCTCGCACGTCAGCGACCCGGAGCGGTTCCTCGTCACCCGCCGGCCGGTCCGCCCCTCGCTGGGGTTCGGCGCCGGGCGGCACTACTGCCCGGGCGCGGCGGTCGCCCGCACACACGCCCGGATCCTCTTCCCCCGTCTGCTGCGACGGTTCCCGGGCCTGCGCATCGCCGGGCCGGTCCGCTACCGGGCGCCCGGCACGATGCTGCGCGGCATCGAGGACCTTCCCGTCACCCTCCACTGAGGACGTCGCCATGCGTGTGCTCTTCACCATGAACCCGGCCCCCGGCCACCTCTTCGCGATGGTGCCGCTCGCCTGGGCCCTGCACCTCGCCGGCGACCAGGTGATCGTCGCGGTGCCGCCGGCGCTGCACCAGCAGGTGCGCCGCGCCGGGCTGACCGCGGCGGCGGTCGGCGGCGCCGCCTCGTTCCTTGACCTGTGGCCGGACGACCGCGCCCTCGGCGGCAACGAGGAGCTCGACCTCGACGTGTTCGTCGCCATCGCCGAACGTACGGCGCCCGACGTGCTGGCCCTCGCCGCGGCATGGCGGCCCGACCTGATCGTCAGCGAGCCGGTCGAGTACGCCGGGCCGCTCGCCGCCACCCGGCTCGGCGTCCCCTGGGTGCTGCACCACTGGGGCCTGCCGGTCCCCGGCGCGGTGCACCGGGCGGCCCTCGCGAAGGTCGCCGGCCGTCTCGACGCCCTGCACGACGGGCTGCCGGTGGACGCCCCGGCGGCCACCGTGTCCACCTGCCCGCCGAGCCTCGGCCCGGCACCGGGGGCGCTGCTGATGCGGTACGTGCCGTACAACGCCGCCTGCACCCTGCCGGACTGGCTGCTCGCCCCGCGGACCCGGCCCCGCGTCTGCGTCTCCATGGGCACCGTCCCGATCCCCGAGGGCGTCGACGGTCTCACCGCCGCGGTGCGGGGCCTGGCGGACCTCGACGTCGAGGTGATCGTCTCCGGCGCCGGCGTGCACGGCCTCGGCGACCTGCCCGCCAACGCGCGGCGGATCGGCTGGATCCCGCACCGCCACCTGCTGCCGAGCTGCGACCTGTTCGTCCACCACGGCGGGTCCGGCAGCTCGATGGCGGCGCTGACGATCGGCCGCCCGCAGTTGCTGATGCCGCAGATGTGCGACCAGTTCTCGATCGCGGAGCGGCTCACCGCGGCCGGGCTCGCCCGGGCCGTGCCCTTCGCGGCCCGCTCCACCGAGACGGTCCGCGCGCTCGCCACGGACCTGCTCGCCGATCCCGGCGCCGCGGAGCGCGCCGCCCGGATCCGCGACGAGATCGCGGCGATGCCGTCCCCGGCGGCGGTCGCGTCGGAACTCGCCCTCGTGGGGAACGTGACGGCGGCGCGGTACGTCGTACCTGTGTGACGAGAACCCGGTGGTGGGCCGCGGTCGCGGCGGCGGTCGCGATGATCGGGCTGGGCACGGTGGCCCTGGCGGGTCGGCTGGGGCACGGCCCGGCGTACGGCCTGTTGTGCCCCGAGCAGGTGACCTCCTACGCGGTCGCGCCGACGCCCGGCGTCCCGCTGGCGCGGGGCACGCTGACGGTCCGGCTCGGTGATCGGTTCGCCGTCGGCGGCCACGAGGGCCCGCTGCCGGCCGGCGACCCGCTGCTGACCGGCGAGGTGGCGGTGGTGCGGGCGGTAGGGGAGACGGTGTTCGCGACCGGTGAGCGGTGCGGCCGGGCCGTCTCCGGCTACCGGTACTCGCTGTTCGAGGCCGTCCGCCCCGGCGAGGTCACCGTCGGCGACGTCCTGATCCGGGTGACCTGAGACGGTACGGTGCCCGCGTGGGCACCTGGGGCACGGGCAACTTCGACGGCGACACCGCGGGCGATCACCTGCCGATCCTGGTCGCGCGGCTGGTGCGTGAGGTCGAGGAGGCGACGGCCGGGGACCCGGCCGACCTGGAGCCGGACGGGAGCACCGGGCGGCCCGGCCGCGGTCACACGACCTCGGCGACCGAGGCGATCCACGCCCCCGCTTCCTGTTCGCTCGCGAACGATCGGCGTGTCGCGTAGACCGTGGCGGAGCCGCCGACGTTGACGACGAACGTCACCGCCCACGTCTGCTGGTCCTTGCGGAACGTGCGGGCCCGGGTGTCAAGGTGGATCGGGGCGATCAGTGTGGCGTGGGCCAGGTTGAGGTATGCCGGCTGCGACGTCGACATGTCCACCACCGGTACCAGTCTCATCCTACGAACCGTAGCCCGCCGTTCGGCAGGAGCACGACCTGAGCGACAGCGTGAACCCGGGACCCGGTCTCCGGGCGGGAGGAGGTCCGGCAGGTCCTTGACATCACTGCCGCCGCGGCGGCGCAGCGGAGGTTCCCCCGCGGCCTCTGGCGCCGCGACCCGGGCGGGTCGGCCAGGAAGATCGCCGAAGCCCTGCGGCGCTACGGGCCGCGCACCCGCGCCGAGCTGGTCACCCTGAGTGGATCGTCGCGGCCTACCGTGTCCGCCGTCCCCCTCGACTTCGCCGGTGCGGTCCTCGTCACTTCGCCGGTGCGGTCCTCGTCGCTTCGCCGGTGCGGTCCTCGTCACTTCGCCGGTGCGGTCCTCGTCGCTTCGCCGGTGCGGTCCTCGTCGCTTCGCCGGTGCGGTCCTCGTCGCTTCGCCGGTGGGGTCCTCGTCAGCGAGCCCGTCGGCGGCCGCCGCGAAGCCCGTCGGCGGACGCCCCGCGCCGGTCGTGCGGCTCGCCCGCCGCGCCGGCGCCGGCCGGCGGTGACGGCACCGGCGCGCGCTACCGGCGCCAGCGGCTCACCGCGAGGAAGACGGTGCCGAGCCCGGCCAGGAGGGCGGCGGACGCCCAGAGCGCATCCTCGGGCCCGGTGACCGCGCCGGCCGCGAGGAGCACGACGACGATCAGCACGACCACGACGAAGAGCCAGACGAGCCGCATACCGCAATCTAGCGCGGTGCCCACCCACGCCGACCGCTTCCACCCCCTCGATCTTGCAGTTGTGGTGCCAAGACACTCCCCGAATGCCCGGTTTGGTCGGCACCACAACTGCAAGATCGACGCGTAACTCGACGGGTCGGGGTCACCGGCGGATCGATGACAGGCGCTACGCTGGCGGGCCATGAGGGTGCGGATGGTGACACCGGCGCGGGTGGCCGCCGGGCTGACCGGTGCCGTCCTGGCGCTCGCCGCCGCGGTCCCCGCCTGGGCGGCGCCCACGCCGCAGGACACGGACGACCCGGCCTACCGGGCGGGTTACCTCTTCGGCCGCATGCTGCTGCCGATGTGCTGTCTCATCGTCCTGGTCGGCCTCGTCGCCGCGCTGATCGTGCTGGTCCGCCGGCGCAAGGAGCGCCTGGAGCGCCAGCGGCACCAGCGGTACCCGTATCCGCCGTATCGGTGACGGGGTGGGCGGCCGGAAACCGGTCGCCTACCCTACGGGGGCATGGCGAAGGGGCGCGGTGGCAGTCTGCGTCCTGTGCAGGACGTGGTCTCCCGGATCCGATACGACGCGACGCTCGACGCGGCGCGGTTCGTCGTCGGCTACGAGGAGCGCGACGCCGGCGTCAGTGCGGCGCCCCTGCCCGCGTTCGTCGCCGGCGGTGACGTGCCGTGGCACCGAGTGCGCTACGTGGAGGCCGGCGGGCTCACCGTCCGGGACCGGCAGGCCCGCGTGGACCTCGTCTTCGGCTCCGGCGACAGCCTGGCCGCCGACCTCGCCGCACTGACCGGCGACGGCGAGCCCCGGTTCGTGTCCGACCACTTCGGCGTGACCGCCCTGCTGCAACCGTCCGAGCGGACCGTGGACGCGGCGCCGGTACCCACCTCGGCGCTCGGCGCGGACGATGACCCGGTCGACGGCCGAGCTGGTGCAGGACGCGTTCGCCCGGGCGGGGCGGCTCCCGGGACCACGGGCGGCGGGTGCTGCTGGAGCCCGACGAGACCCTCGACGGGCGGATCCTGGGGCTGATCCTGGCATTGGAGGACGCGGGGGCCGCGCGTCCGGCCGTATCCGCGCTCGCTGGCCCTCGGCCTCGACGGCGGCGACCCGGAGCGGATCCGCGCGTCGGTGGAGGACTTCGGGGCGAGGCTGGTCCAGCCGGCGTAGCGGCGCTATCCGATGTTCGGGATCTCCACCTTCACGCCCTCGCCGGCGAACAGTTCCAGCTCGACGAGCATGCCGTGGACGACGTGCGCGACCACGTCGACGGCCCCGGCCCGGACCTGGACGGCGCAGTGGTCGCCGCGTCCGCCGTCGCTCAACGCCTTGACGGTCTCCCGCGGTATCGCCGGGCCTTCACACGCCAGCCGCACCGAGGCGCAGCCGCACGCGCAGAGCGCCGTCACCCGCGCCGTCGCGGCCTGCGCCGCCAGCGGCTCGACCCCGGCGCGTCGGGCCAGTGCCCGCAGCACCGCGCGCTCCGCCGGAGTCGCCGCCCTCGGTGCCGGCAGCTCCTTCCACTGCGTCCCCATCCGCCCAGTATGCCGGGCCGCTCCCGGCGACGCGCGGCACTTCGAGGCTGAGCGTCCCGGCGAACCCGGCATCGCCCGCGCGACGCTCAGCCTCGGCGGTCAAGAGCTAAATGTCGTACCTGGGGATAGGTTGGCGGCGTGGTTGGGGAGGACGAGGGCATCACGTGGATCGACTGGGACGCGCGGTTCGCCGCGCAGGCGGCCGTCTGGCGCGAGCGACGCCGGCACCGTGCCGCGGTCCGCGCGGAGTTCGCCGAGGCGCGCCGGCACGGCCTGCGGGCCCGGCACGCCGAGAAGCTGGCCCGGCTCCGGGCCCGGGCCGCGCAGTGCCCACCATCACCGCCGTCGTGCCCTGTGCCGGCGGGTGACCGGGCCGCTGCGGCCGGTCCGGCGGCACGCCCGGCCGGAGGTGCGGCTCCATCGCCGGATCCGGTGCCTTCGGCTCCGATGCCCACTCCCGGCGGCGGAAGCCTGCTCCTGCACCAGGACACGGCAACGGTGGACTCGACGGCCCGTGGTGCCGGAGCCGGGGTGTGCGGACCGCGCTCATCCGTGCCCGCGGCGAGGCGGCCCGCGAGGCCGGGCGCCGATGGCTCACCGCGCGGGTCCTCGGACCAGAGCCGGGAACCGTCAACCTCCGAGGTGGACGTCCGCACCGCGGCCGGCACGGCCTGGACCACCACGTTCGACCCGCGCACCTCGCTGACGGCCGCGGCCCTCGATCGCGGCCTCCGGCACGCTGAGGCCGTCTATCGTTGGTCCGGTGCCGACACCGCTGACCGGACTCGGCCTCCCGCTGCCGCTCATCGCGGCGCCGATGGCGGGCGGGCCGTCGACCCCCGCGTTCGTCTCCGCCGCCGCGCGCGTGGGGGCGCTGGGGTTCCTCGCCGCCGGGTACAAGACACCCGAGGCTCTCGCCGAGCAGATCGCCGCGGTCCGGGATGTGCCGTTCGGGGTCAACGTGTTCGCGCCCAACCCGCTGCCGGTCGACCCCGAAGCGTTCCGGCGGTATGCGCGGTCGCTGCGACCCGAGGCCGAGCGCTACGGGCTGGACCTCGCCGGTGCCGAGCCGGTCGAGGACGACGACCACTGGCAGGACAAGATCGACCTGCTGCTGGCCGACCCGGTGCCGGTCGTGAGCTTCACGTTCGGCCTGCCCGGCCGGGCGCTCGTCGGCGAGCTGCGGGCCGCCGGGACGGTCGTCGTGCAGACCGTCACCGCGCTGCCCGAGGCCCTCGCCGCCGCCGAGCGGGGCGTCGACGCCCTGGTCGTGCAGTCGGCCGACGCCGGCGCCCATTCGGGGACGCTGACCCCCGCGGCGCCGCCCGTGTCCGTGCCGCTGGCCGACCTGGTGGCCGGGATCGGCGGGCGCGTCCCGCTGCCGATCTTCGCCGCGGGCGGGATGGGGACGGCGGGGGAGGTCGCGGCCGTGCTCCGGGCGGGCGCGGCCGCCGCGATGGTCGGCACCGTCCTGCTGCGTGCCGACGAGAGCGGCGCGTCGGCGCCGCACCGGGCGGCCCTTGCCGACCCGGCGGGCATGCGGACCGTGGTGACCCGGGCGTTCACTGGCCGGCCCGCCCGCGGGCTGCGCAACCGGTTCGTCGCCGCGCACGACGCGGACGCGCCGCTGGGCTATCCTGCGGTACACCACCTGACCGCCCCGCTGCGCCGTGCGGCCGCCGCGGCCGGTGACACGGACACGATCCACCTGTGGGCGGGCACGGGGTTCCGTCACGCGACGGAGGGCCCGGTGGGGACGATCCTCACCCGCCTCGCCGCCGACGCGCCGTGACCGCGGTGGCCGTTTCGCCGCTGCCTCCGGCCGTCGCGCCCGACTCGGGTTCCTTGATCGTGGAGCGTCTTGTGCAGCCAGGGGTCAAGGCCGCCCCCGGTCAACCCCGAACACGGGCGACAATTCTGGCGGGCCTCGGCGGTGTCGCCGCCGAGACCCGCCGGTCGGCGGGCGTTCCGCCGCAATCCGCCCCTGTGCCGCTCGGCTCCATGATCATGGGAAAGATGTGGCTATCGGGGCAGCCATATCTTTCCCATGATCTGGAGCCGGCCCGGAACGCGCCGCCGTCCCGGCCGTGGTGCGCAGAGGGCGAGGGCCCGGGCGGCGCGCGGCCCGGGCCCTCGTCTGCGGGTACCGCTAGCCGAGCGTGACCGCCGTGTCGTCGATGACGAACGAGGTCTGCAGCGAGGAGTCCTCGCTGCCGCTCCAGTTGATGCTCACCGTCTGGCCGGCGAAGGCGTTGAGGCTGTAGGTCCTGAGCTGGTAGCCGGAGGCCTTGTTGAGGTTCGACAGCGTCGCGAGCGTCGTCGAGCCGGCCGTGATGGTCAGCTTGTCGTACGCCGTGGTCGCCGTCGTCTCCGCCGAGTCGATGTGCACGTAGAACGTCAGCGTCGCGGTACATCCCGCCGGGATCGTCACCGACTGGGCGATCGACTCCGTGCGGGCCGAGCCGTAGCCGAGGAGCCACAAGCTGTAGGTGCCGCTGCGGGCCGGCTGGCCCTGGCTGGCCCACTGGCCGATGCTGCCGGTCGTGCCGGTCCAGTTGGCCGCGCCCGACTCGAAGCCCGGGTTGAGCAGCTTCTGGCCGGTGCAGTTGCCCGCCGGCGAGGTCGTCGGCGGGGTGGTGGTGGGCGGTGTGGTGCCGCCGGCGCAGGTCGGGTCGCCCGACTGCGCCGGCACGCTGACGGCGTCCCACGCGGCCTTGACCGTGTTGAACTCGGCGCAGCTACCCGGGTACAGGTTCTTGGCCGCGGTGAGCGTCCAGGTCCGGTACTTCAGGTAGGACGACGTCGAGGTCTTCATCAGCATCGCGTTGTACATGATCTTCATGGCCTTCTGGATGCCGATGCCGGTGATGCTCGACCCGTTGCAGGTCGGGCTGCCCGGCTGGCCACCGCTGGCGGCGCTGCCCTGGGCGAGCAGGTAGAACCAGTGGTTGCCGGGCCCGGCCGCGGCGTGCACCTCGGTCGACGGGACGCTGCTGGAGTAGCAGTTCGGGTGGCCGTCCAGCGAGGGGTCGTACATGTGCCGGATCGGGCCGCCGCCGACGAGGTTGATCTCCTCGCCGACCTGGTAGTCCGGCGGGTCGTTCGGGTTGTTCGCGAACCACTCGGTGGCCGCGCCGAACGTGTCCGCCACGAACTCCTGGGTGCCGGACCTGGAGATGCCGCCCGGGGTGTTGTCGTCGATGCCGTGGCCGAGCTCGTGGGCGACCACGTCGAGCGCGCTGATCCACTGACCGGCGGTGTTCTTGCCGATCTGGACCTGGGTGCCGTCGTAGTAGGCGTTCTGGTCGTTCAGGCCGACCCGGATCGGCCAGGCGCCGCCGCTGCTGCTGAACCCGTTGCGGCCCAGCCACTGCGACAGCATCGCCTTTTCCTGCTGCGCCGCGTAGAGGGCGTCGACGCAGCCGGTCTCCCGGTTGGTGCCGACCCCGTTGCCCCACACGTCGTCGGAGCCGGAGAACGTGCTGTTGTTCGTGGCGTCCTGGCAGCTCAGCGTCGACATGCCGGGGTCCTGCATGCGGTACGTGCCGCCGGACAGCGTCGTGTCGATGGTGACGTTGCCGACGGTCCAGCCGGTGCCGGTGCCCTTCATGACACGCTCGGCCTTGTCGAGCACCGCGCCGGTGGCGGCGTCGACCTCGACGGTGAGCCGGCTCGCACCGTCGGCCCCGGTGCCGGTGACCGTCGTCTCGTAGGCGAGCTTGGCGGGGCCGTCCAGCGCGTAGACGACGAGCCGCGTGCCCTCGACGGCGTTGACCGAGGCGAGTTGCTTGCGGGCCACGGCCTCCGCGTCCGCCGCGGTGAGCTTGGCCGCCGTCGGCACGTTGCCGATCGCCTGGGACTGCGCCACCGAGGTGTATTTCGTGGCGCCCGCGGCGTCGGTGACCACGACGAAGTCACCGCCGACGACGGGGAGTCCCTTGTACTTGCGCTCGTAGGCGACGTATTTCGCGCTGCCCGACGCGGTGACCGACTTCTGCACGTAGGCGTCTTCGGCGCTCGGGTGCAGGGCGCTCGGCCTGCCGGCGACGAACGAGTCGGCCTTCTGGCCGGCGACCGAGTCGGCGACCGCCACGTCGGTCGGCCCGGGCACTGGGGGTGAGGCTTGCACGGCCGCGGCGGTGCCGGCTGTTACCAGCCCCACCGCGAACACTCCGGCCGCTGTGGCGAACCGTGGGGTGAGCTTCAAGGGTGCCTTCTCTCCAGCAACGGCGCATCGACCGGGGGATATGTGACGGATGCGCCGGAATCAACAACGACACGCGTGAGCCGGGGCGGTGGGGAGGGGTGGTGAGCACGCCGTTCACCGGGCTTCCAGCCGCATCGACTCATAGCGATGCGCCGACGATCACACACCGATCAATATTTGGACAAGGGTCGATGCCCTCTGTCGACCCTCGCCACCACCCTGTACTTCCGCCCGGGAAACCCGCCGGAAACCTTGCGCTCCGTACAACATGGGCCCGCTCACGACTACGGGTCGTCAACTTTGACGGGTGTCTGTAGTGTTTCGGCAGTGACGGGCGACGGGATCAGGGACGACGTGATCACGGAGGAGCCGATCGACACCGTCGCCGCGCTCGTCGCCGAGGCCGGCATCGCCGCGCGCCGCCTCCGGCAGGTGATCGCCCGGCTCACCGATCGGGAGCGCCCGCCGGGCGGCCTCGACGACCTCGTCCGTGAGCACGCCGTGCCGCGCCGGACCGTCGAGGCGCTGCTGCGGGCCGCCGGGCCGGACCTCGACGGCCCGCTGCTGCGGCCGACCGCTGTCCCGCGGTACCGCGAACGCTTCGGCTACGACGACCTCCACCGCCCGCGCCGCGCACCCGACCTGACCGCGGTCATCGCCGCGGCCCCGGCCGCGGACCACTCCCTCGACCACGTCTCCGCGACCGCCGGCACCGCCGGCCGCCGCGCGGTGTGGCTCGACGAGACCTTCGACCTGACCGGTGCCCACCTCGTCTGCGTCGGCGACCACGACCTCACCTCGCTGGCCGTGCGCCGGGTCAACCCCGGCCTGCGGGTCAGCGTCGTCGACGTCGACGACCGGCTGCTCGACTACATCGCCGCGCAGGACCCGGAGGTCGACTGCTGGCACGCCGACCTGCGGTTCGGTCTGCCGCCCGCGCTGACCGGCACCGCCGACCTGGTCTTCACCGACCCGCCCTACACCCCGGAGGGGGTCCGGCTGTTCGTCGGCCGGGGCGCGCAGGCACTCGGCGACCGCACGAACGGCCGGCTCGTCATGGCCTACGGCTTCAGCCCGCTGACCCCGGCCCTCGGGCTGAAGGTCCAGCGCGCCGTGCTCGACCTCGACCTGGTGACCGAGGCGATCCTGCCGGCCTTCAACCGGTACCACGGCGCGCAGGCCGTCGGCAGCGCCAGCGACCTCTACGTGTGCCGGCCGACCCCGGACACCTGGCGGGCGCTGGACCGCCGCCTGGCCAAGGCGTCGATCAACATCTACACGCACGGCGGGCAGTCCCTGGAGGGCCGCCCGGGCGGTGCGCACCTGCCCGGCGCGCTGGCGCCCGCCGACGTGTTCGGCGGCGGGCCGGTCGCGGTGCGGTCCGGTGCGGCCGGCGTCGACCTCACCGGCGACCCGGGGCCGTGGCTGCTGCGGGCGCTGCTCGCGGTCAACGCGGAACGCCTGACGCTGCTCGTACCGAACCGGCACCCCGATCTCGCCGACGCCGCGTCCCAGGCGGCGCTGCGGGAGGTGGCCGGGGCGAAGTACACGCTGCGGTATCGCCGCAGCACCCCCGATCCGGACCACGCGATCGTCGAGGCGGCCGCGGCCGGCGCCGGCGACCCGGCGGCCTGGCTGCTGACCCACGCACATGGCAAACTCGGCAACGTGTTGCGCGAGTCGCTGATCCGGGGCAGCGGCGGGACCCTCACCAAGAACGAGGCCCGCGCCGAGGCCGCCCGCCTTCTGGACCGCCCGGCGTGGCTCGACGCGCGCCTGCTCGACCTGCCCCGCCCGGCGGTGCTGCGCCTCGTGCGCGCATCGCGTTCGTGACGAGTCTCGGGCGGGACCGGAGTCTCGTCGCGTCCCTGTCGGCACGGGCGCTGTCGGCCGCGACCCCGCCGCCGGCCGGTGCGGCGGTCGCGTTCAAGGACCTCGCCGGTCAGCCGGGGAACCGCGACACGTAGCGCTTCTGCCAGGGCGTCTCCACCGCGTGCGGCGAATAGTGCCGCCGCACGAACGCGACCGCCTCCGCCGCCGGCACCCCGTCGAGGACGGCGATGCAGGCGAGCGCCGTGCCGGTGCGCCCGCGGCCGCCGCCGCACGCCACCTCGACCCGCCCGCCGGCCGCCCGGGCCAGCACGTCGCGGAACGCGTCGGCGGCGTCGTCGCGGTCGGCCGGCAGCCGGAAGTCGGGCCACCGCAGCCAGCGCGCCGCCCACTCCGTCGCCGGCGGCGGCTTGCCGAGCAGGTACAGCCCGAACGTCGGCACCGGTCCCGCCGGCAGCGGCCGGCGCAGTCCCCGCCCGCGAACCAGCCGCCCGGACGGCAGGCAGAGCACTCCGCCACCGTCAGGCGCCCATCCGTCGATCATCCGCCCACCGTACGTGGTCGCGTCCAGGTGCGCGTCCCTCGGTCCGTCCGGCGGAGTGGCCGCGCCGCGGTCACCTCGACGCAGCCTGCCGGCTCCAGCCGTCCCCGGTCGATCCGGCGCCGGGCTACGGCTTCGGCCGGAAGCTGTCGAAGATCAACTGTAGTTCGGGCCGGGAAGCCTCCCAATCGGAGTCCTTCGTCTGCCAGTAGATGCCGTACGCCTGGGTCGGCGACGTGATCACGCCCCGGTTGTTGACGTGCCGGCGCCCGCTGCTGCCGTCGAACGTGAACTCCCAGTCGGCGGCCTTCTGGAAGTAGTCGACCGGCTGGATGCGGACCTCCACGTAGTTCTTGAAGTCGCCGTTCCCGACGCGGGAGTCCCGCTGGGACTGCCAGTCCGCCACCGGGTCCGGCTTCGGCGTGTCGGTCTGGTCGATGCCCAGCACCTTGCCGCTGCCCGCGTCGCGGAAGTACATGATCGATTTCTCCTTCGACTGCCGCCAGCTCGCGGGGACGTACACCGAGAAGCCCGTGGCGTCGTGGTAGTCGATCCAGCCCGGTGGCAGCGGCGGTAGCGCCGCCGAGCTGCCGGGCGCGGCGCTCGTCGGCTCGGCGGCGGCGCTGCTCGGTCCTTGCCCGCCGGGGCTGGTGCCATCCGCGGTCGGGCTCGGCGCGCCGGCCGTCGCCGGCGCGGTGCCGGCAGACCGGGCGGGCGCCGCGGTCCCGCCACCGGGCTCGTCGTCGCCGGAGCTGACCGCCAGCCACACGATCAGCGACACGACCAGGAGCGCCGCCACGCCGGCGAGCACCACGGCCGGGCCCCGTTTCCCCGTCCCCGCGGGCGGTGCGGCGGCAGGCCCGTGGCCGCGCCGTTCCCGCTCCGGCCGGACGGCGACCACCGGCGGCTCCGCCTTCACGGCCACGACGGTCGCCGGCTCCGCGACCTCGGCCGCCTGCGGTTCGGCGGTGGCCGCCGGCTCGGCGACGGCCGCTGCCGCCGGCTCGGCAACTGCTACCGCCTCCGGCTCGGGGTCGGTCTCCGGCTCCTCGGCGGTCGTGCCGGGCGCGGCGTCGGCCGCCGGCTCCGTGGCGGTGGAGGGTTCGTGCGCGGTCTCGGGCTCGTGCGCGGCCTCCGGTTCGTGCGCGGTCTCGGGTTCGTGTGTGGTCTCGGGTTCGTGTGTGGTCTCGGGTTCGTGTGTGGTCTCGGGTTCGTGCGCGGTCTCCGGCTCTTCCGGTGCCGCCTCGGGCTCGGCCACCGGCCCCTGGGCGGCCGCTTCCGGTTCGCGGGTGTCCGGATCCGTGACGGTCGGCTCGGGTTCGTGCGCGGCCTCCGGCCCTTCCACCGCTGCCGGGTCGGGCTCCTGCGGCGCCACCTCCGGCACCCGGGCGGTCGCCGGTTCCGGCGCGGGTGTTTCCGGCGATGGGGCCTGCGCGGGTGCCGGCACGGCCGCCATGCCCCGGACCGCCGGCTCCACGATCGTGTCCGGGTTCTGCTGCGGCTTGCGCTGGGGCGGCACCGGCGACGCCGGGGGAACCGCACGGCCGGGCGACCCTTCCGGGGCCGGGAGCAGGCCCCGCGCCGGTCGTGCCGGGCGTGGCTGGGTGGCGGGCGCCGCCGGCCGGCCCCAGCCGCTCAGCCAGGAACGGCGCCGGCGGGCCGGCCGCTCGATGACGGCGACCCGCAGCAACTCGGCCGCCTCGGCGAACCCGGCCCGGGCGCGGGGGTCCTTACGCAGGAGCGCACGCAGCACCGGCTCCATCGAACCGGCCCGCTGGGGCGGGTCGGCCTCTTCGGACGCCAGCGCGGTCAGCGTCTCCATCGCGGAGCCGCGGCCGAACGGCGAACGGCCCTCCACCGCCGCATACAGCGTCGCGCCCAGCGACCACAGGTCGCTCGCCGGGCCGGCGATGCCCTCGCGGGCCCGCTCCGGCGCGATGTACTCCGGCGAGCCGAGCACGAGCCCGGTCCGCGTCACGTGACCTTCTCCTTCGACGCGGGCGATGCCGAAGTCGGTCAGTACGACACGTCCGTCCTGAGCGAGAAGGACGTTTCCGGGCTTGATGTCACGGTGGTCGACCCCGGCGCGGTGAGCGGCCTGCAGCGCGTCGAGGACCGCGAGCCCGATCTCCGCCACCCGCTTCGGCTCCAGCGGGCCGTCGGTGCGGATGACCTGGTCGAGGGAACGGGACGGCACGTATTCCATGACGAGCCACGGATGCCCCTCGGCCGCCAGCACATCATAGACCCGCACCACGTTCGGGTGACTGAGCCGCGCCGCGGCCCGCGCCTCGCGCAACGTCCGCTCCATGGCGACGTCGCGGGCGCTGTCGAGCAGCTCAGGCGGCAGGACGATCTGTTTGACCGCGACGTCCCGGTGCAGGGTCTCGTCCCGGGCCCGCCACACCCGGCCCATCCCGCCGACGCCGAGCGGTTGGAGAAGACGGTAGCGGTCGGCGACGATGGAGGGCGCGGCGGTCATGCACCATTGTGTACCCGACGAATCTTCCCGCCACGCACCACCCCGGGCGCGGTGTGGCGTCGACCGGAGTTTCCGATGTTGTCGTACCTCCGGGTCAGCCGAGCAGGATGACCGGCACAACACGATCGCCCGGGGCCTGGCCGGGGCGACGGCGGCCAGGCCCCGGGCGATCAGGACGCCGTCGCGAGTGCCACCGCGAAACGGGAACCCGCGTCCGTCCACCAGTGGCGCACCGTGAAGCCGGCCGCCGCCAGCTCCGCCGTCAGGCCGTCCCGGCGGAACTTCGCCGACACCTCCGTGCGCAGTTCCTCGCCCTCGGCAAACGTCACCGTGAGATCCAGTGCCCGCAGGTGTACGGCCATCGAGCGCTCCGACCGCAGCCGCATCTCGATCCACTCGCGCCGGGCGTCCCACAACGCCACGTGGGCGAACGCGTCGACATCGAAGTCGGCGTCCAGCTCGCGGTTGAGCACCCGCAGGACGTTGCGGTTGAACTCGGCGGTCACGCCCTGCGCGTCGTCGTACGCGGGCACCAGGACCGCCGGGTCCTTCACCAGGTCGGCGCCGAGCAGGAACCACTCGCCGACCGACAGCCGGGCCCGCAGGCTGGCGAGGAACGGCGACCGTTCCGCGGGCGTGAAGTTGCCGATCGTACCGCCGAGGAACGCCACCAGCCGGCCGCCGGTGTCCGGCAGGACCTCCAGATGGTTGACGAAGTCGGCGACCACGCCCCGGACGTGCAGGTCGGGATAGTCGGCACGCAGCGCGCCGACCGCGTCGTGCAGCGCGGCGGCGGAGACGTCGAGCGGCACGAACGAGCCCAGGGTGCCGTGGTCGCGCAGCGCGTCGAGCAGCAGCCGGGTCTTCTCCGACGAGCCGGAGCCGAGCTCGACCAGGGTCTTCGCCCCGGTGACCCGGGCGACGGCCGCCGCGTGGTCGGTGAGGATCTCCCGCTCGGCGCGGGTCGGGTAATACTCCGGCAGGCGGGTGATCTCCTCGAACAGCTCGCTGCCGCGGGCGTCGTAGAAGTACTTCGGCGGCAGCCATTTCGGCGACGCGGACAGGCCGGCACGGACGTCGGCGCGCAGGGCGTCGATCCGGTCGGCGTCGTGGAGGTACACGTCGAGATCGGTGTCCGGACGGGTCACGATGCAACACCTTTCACGGAGACGGTCGACACGGTGGCGACGAGCAGGGAGCCGTCGGGGACGGGTCGCCAGGCGTCGGACGGGGACAGCGGCTCGGACGCGACGAGCACGCTGCCGGGGGAGGCCAGCACCGACAGCGCGTGACCGCATGCCGTGGCGGCGATCGTCGTCCCGTCGGTCAGGAGCAGGTTGAGCCGCGAGCCGGGTGCCGCCGCGGACACGAGCGCGACGACCTCGGCCAGCGCTCCGGCCGGGTCGAGGCCGGCGCGCAGCCGGTGGCGGACCAGCGCCCAGAGCAGGGCGCTGTCCGTCGGCGCGTCCAGGGTGAGCAGGTCGCGGACCGGCAGGGCGGCGGCGAGGTCCGCGACGCTGTCCGGCCAGCCGGTCACCTTGCCGTTGTGGCTGAACAGCCACGGCCCCTCGGCGAAGGGGGCCGCGGCCGTCTCGAGGACCGGCATGCCGACGGTCGCCGACCGGACCGCCGCGAGGACGGCGCCGGACGGCACCGCCGCGGCCAACGCCGGCAGGCCCGCGTCGGTCCACAATGGACGATCACGCCGGTATCGCAGCGGGACGTCCGAACCCGGCGGGAACCAGCCGATCCCGAATCCGTCGGCGTTGATCGTGCCGCCGCCCCGCATGTCCCGCGGCGCCCAAGACTGCCGGGCGAGCGAGTGCGGCGGATCGAACAGCAGGCCGGACAGCGGGATCGGCGGTCCCAGGTAGGCCAGGTGCCGGCACACTAGGCGGGCTCCGGCGTCCGTGCGGTGCGGAAGCCGCTGAAGATCTGCCGGCGGATCGGGTAGTCCCAGTTGCGGAACGTGCCGCGGCAGGCCGCCGGATCGGTGCCGAACGAGCCGCCGCGCAGCACCTTGTAGTCGGGGCCGAAGAACACCTCGGAGTATTCGCGGTACGGGAACGCGGTGAACCCCGGGTAGGCGGCGAAGTCGCTGTCGACCCACTCCCAGACGTCGCCGACGAGCTGGTGCACGCCGAGCGGCGACGCGCCCGCCGGATAGGCGCCGACCGGTGCGGGGGAGAGGTGGCGCTGCCCGAGGTTGGCGTGGTCCGGCCCGGGATCCTCGTCGCCCCACGGGTAGCGGCGCGAGCGGCCGCTCGCCGGGTCGAACCGGGCGGCCTTCTCCCACTCGGCCTCGGTGGGCAGGCGCCGGCCGGCCCAGGTGGCATACGCCTTCGCCTCGTGGAACGACACGTGCACGACCGGGGCGTCGGGCACGACCGGCGCGGTGCGGCCGAACTCGGTGGCGAGCCAGCCGGACGGGTCGCGGCTCCAGTGCAGCGGGGCGACGAGCCCGGCCTCCCGCCGGTGCCGCCAGCCCTCCGCGGTCCACCACCGCTCGTCGTCGTAGCCGCCGTCGTCGACGAAGGCCGCGTACTGCGCGTTGGTGACGGGCGCGGCGTCGATGTGGAACGCGTCGACGTGGACGTCGTGCGCCGGGCGCTCGTTGTCCAGCGCCCACGGCTCGGTGGACGTACCCATCGTGAAGCCGCCGGCGGGAACGAGCACCTCGCCGGCGACGCGGGCCCGCGCCCGCGGTGGCGGTGGGGCGCTCAGGACCGCCGGGCCCACCCGTAACTGGTGCGTGGCGAGCATCGTCTCGTCGTGCTGCTGCTCGTGCTGCACGATCATGCCGAAGGCGAACGCGTCGTCGGTGAGCCGCCGGCCCTCGAGCCGCACCCGGTCGAGCACGTCGAGCGCCTTGTCGCGGACCTGCGCTACGTACGCGCGGGCCTCCGCCGGACCGAGCAGCGGCAGCGCGGGGCGGTCGCGGCGGGCGTGCCGGAACGCGTCGTAGAGGTGGTCGATGTCCTGGCGCACCGGCTCGCGCCCGCCGACGTCGCGCACCAGCCACAGCTCCTCCTGGTTGCCGATGTGGGCCAGGTCCCACACCAGCGGGGACATGAGCGGCGAGTGCTGCTTGACCAGGTCGCCGTCGTCGACGGCGTCGGTCAGGACGGCGGAGCGGCGGCGCGTCCGTTCGAGCTCGGTCGCGACGCGCCGCCTGAGGTCGTCAGCCATTGCGGGTGCTCCCTTCGATGACTTCGTCGAGCAGGTGCTGCGGGAGGTCCAGGTTGGCCAGGGCGAGGTCGCGCACGGCGCGCGCGGCGCCCGCGAGGACCGGATCGGCCATGCCGTCCCGGGCGGCCTCGACCCACCGGCCGGCGGCGGGTGCGCACAGGTCACGCGCCTTGTCGGTGGTGGCGTGGTCGGTGAGCACCGCGCTGAGCAGCGCGGCCGGGGCGAACCAGGACCGGCCCGGCTGGGTGTCGAGGTACCGGATCTCGAGGTAGCCCCGCGGGCGGACCGGCGGGAACAGGGTGCTGAGGTGGTACTCCAGGTCCGCGTACGTCGGCCGGCCCGGTAACCCGCCGCGGATCCAGTCCGCGAACGTGACGTCCGGCGGCGCGGTCCACGGACCGTCCGTGCGGCGCACGCAGAGCAGGGTCGCGGTCAGCGCGTAGCGCACCCAGTCCGCGACGGGATCGTCGGACGTCGCCGCCGGCCTGGTCCGGGACGGGTCGATGCCGTGCCACACGCGCTGGCGCGCGGAGGCCCAGCCGGAGTCGAGCCCGGCGAGCCGGTGGGAGTTGGCGAACAGGGCCAGCAGGGGCGGGCCCAGCGTGTGCACCGCGGCCCAGCGGGCGGCGAGGCCGTCGGCCGGCCCGGCGTCCAGGCACACCTGGAGGCCGGCGGTGCTGCACATCATGATCGTTCCGCACACGCCCCGGCGCTCGAACGCCGCTTCCATCGCGTCGTAGCGGGGGGTGGACAGCAGCCGCCGGGGCGGGCGGTGCGGGTCGGCGCCGGTGTCGCCGAGCCGGAGGCCGGTGCGGGCGAGCAGGGCGGTGAGCTGGTCGAGCTCGGCGTTGACCGCGGCGTGCAGAGCGGTCAGGGACGGATGCGGCCGGCTGGAGAGCTCGACCTGGCCGCCGGGCTCGAGAGTGACGGCGGCGCCGTGTGCCAGCGGGAGACCGGGGCTGTCGGCGCGCAGCGTGCCCGGGGCGTGGTCTCCGAGGGCCTGACAGAGCCGGTCGCGATCGAGGGGGGTTGTCGGGGTGGTGCCGTCATGGACGGTGTACTCGAGTTCGACGCCGACCGTCTCGGGCGGTCCGGTCTTGAAGCAGATCGATGCAATGTAGCCCTCGGCCTGCTCGACGTCCCGGATCACCGCATCGTGATCGGCGGTCTTGCGCTTGCTCTGCAAGGTCGCCATGCAAACCGACGCTACCCGGGGATCCGGCCGTCGGCGAATGCTCACGATGAACAAACGGTTACCGATCGACTACGGATGGACGGTCGACCGGCGGTTCGTGCGGCGTCCGGCGCGACGTCACCGCCGGGAGGAGCCCCGGACGGGTGACCCAGGCGCTAGCGCTAGAGTCCCGCCACGAGCAACGCGGAGACCAGCAGGGCACCCTTGTGCAGGGCCTGGTCGGCGACGTACATCCCGCAGATCGGTGACGTCGTCTCGGCGAACTCCGGCGAGCGCGTCGCGCGCAGCACCGCCCGCACCGGCCAGCGGCGGTCGAGCAGCCCGTGCGTGACCGCGGAGAACGCCAGGCCGGCCACGACGCCGGACGGTGACAGCGGCAGCCGCAGCGCGGCGGCGGTGAGCAGCAGAACCCCGATGACCGTCAGGTGGTAGGAGAAGAGGTGCCCGGACAGCGCCCGCCAGCCGGCCCGGCCCGGCGTGGACTTGAGCGTGGCCTGCCGGTCGGTCTGCGCGACGTGGTCGCCGAGCGTGTGCCCGACGAGCATCGCCGCGAGGGCCACGAGAAACACGACGGCCCGCATGAGCGCGTCGGGCGCCATCACGTCGTTCGTCGTCATGAAGGGCTCCTCACGTGGACCGTCCGCCGTACGGACATCGGTGGAGCCGCCATCATGCGCATGTTCCGTGGCGGAGTTCTATGTCGAACGTTGCAGAACACATGTGTCGTCGGTCGCGCCGCGTGCCGGCCGGCTCTCGTGGGGTGAAGTCGTAACTCTTGGGACATCTCGCCCGTTGTCCTGAGGTGCGCAGCGACCCGACCCCGACCATCCGTGTGCTGTACCTCGCCGGGTGGGGACGCAGCGGCAGTACGCTCGCCGAGAGCCTCCTCGACCAGGTGCCCGGCCTCGTCGGCGTCGGCGAGATCAAGTTCCTGTGGGAGCGCGGCCTCCAGCAGAACCGCCGCTGTAGCTGCGGCACCCCGCTGCGCTCGTGCGACTTCTGGGTCCGGGTGCTCAAGGCGGCGTTCGGCGGCATCCCCGACGACGCGGAGGTCCGCCGCCTCGACGCCGCGTCGCGCCGCTTCCGCACCAGGCACCTGCCCGGCCTGCTCCTGCGATCGGCCGGCCCGCCCGGCACCGAGGACCTGCGGTGGTACTTCGGGGCGCTCCACCGGATGTACGCGGCCGTCGCCGAGGTCAGCGGCGCGAAGGTGGTCGTCGACTCGTCGAAGTTCCCGTCGTACCTCACGGCGCTGCTGCGGGTCCCGGGCCTCGACCTCCGGGTGGCGCACATCGTGCGGGACCCGCGGGCGGTGGCGTATTCGTGGCAGCGGCTCAAGCACGACCCGGACGCCCCGAACGGCGCCATGATGCCGCGCATGCACCCCGGTTTCACGGCGCTGTACTGGTCGGCGTGGAACCTCGCGACGGAGCGGATCGCGCGGCGGGCCGGGTTGCCGTATCTCCGGTTCCGCTACGAGGACCTGGTGGCCGACCCGGCCGGCACGGTGCGGTCGGTGACCCGGCTGAGCGGCGTGCCGGAGGGGCGGCTGCCGCTGGACGAGCACGGC
Source organism: Dactylosporangium roseum (assembly GCF_025264685.1). Taxonomy (GTDB): domain Bacteria; phylum Actinomycetota; class Actinomycetes; order Mycobacteriales; family Micromonosporaceae; genus Dactylosporangium; species Dactylosporangium roseum. The sequence goes on along the minus strand of NZ_CP073721.1, from coordinate 4,885,667 downwards.
GAGCTGCTGGTCCGCCCGACCCACCAGGTGTCCGGCAACCCGGTGCGGTTCCGCTCGGGGGCGGTTCCGCTGCGGCTGGACGACGAGTGGACGACGCGGATGCCGTCGCGCCACCGCTACCTCACCGGCGCCGTGACCGTCCCGCTGCGGCACCGCTACGGCTACCGCGACTCCTGACGCTCCCGCCGGGCGATACTCCTCAACCGCACCCGGTGGCTGCCGATGCTGCTCCAGGAGGAGGACAGCATGGGTCGGCGGTTCGTGCGCCAGGCGCTCGTCGGGGTCCTCGCCGTCGCCGTCATGGCCGGCGGGGGAACACTCGCCTGGCAACACTACGTCGCCAACGTCGATCAGCTCGACCTGCTCGGGGACGCCGCCCGGGGCGGGGACGGGCCGCGGGACATCACCATCGAGTCGGCGCCGCGGCCGTCCGCTCCGCCCGGGGGCCGGGCCACGCGGGCGCCGGTCGTCACCCAGGAGGAGCTCGATCGGCAGCCCGGCTACAACGTGCTCCTCGTCGGCATCGACGCCCGGCCGCAGGAGGACCAGGCCGGCGCCCGCGCCGACTCCGTCATCGTCCTGCACGTCGCCGCCTCCGGTCAGCGGGCGTACCTCGTGTCGCTGCCCCGGGACACCCGCGTCGAGATCCCCGGTCACGGCACCGACAAGCTCAACGCGGCGTTCGCCGTGGGATCGGGGCGGGGCGGGCGGGCCGGCGGGTTCCAGTTGCTCGCGCTCACCGTCCAGCGGCTCACCGGGCTCGTGCTCGACGCCGGGGCGATCGTCGACTTCACCGGGCTGCGCACGGTGGTCGACGCCGTCGGCGGGGTCGACCTGTGCGTCGACGCCGAGACGACCTCCGTGCACATCGGCTGGGACGCGCAGGGCCGGCAGACCGCGCCTTACCGGCTGATCCCGCCCGACTTCCGGCCCGAGCGGATCGCGGGCGTCCGTCCCCAGGTGTACCGCGTCGGCTGCCGTCACTTCGCCGGCTGGGAGGCGCTGGACTACGTACGGCAGCGGGAACTGCTGCCCGACGGCGACTACGGCCGGCAGCGCCACCAGCAGCAACTCCTCCTGGCGCTCGCGGACCGGATCACCTCGGCCGGCGTGCTGACCAACCCGGTCGCGCTGGACCGGACGCTCACCGCGGTCGGCGACTCGCTGACGTTCGACGGCAACGGGCACTCGCTCACCGAGTGGATGCTGCGGCTCCGCGGGATCGGCCCGGAGGAGCTCACCATGCTGCGCACCAACGGCGGGCGGTTCAACTCCGACACGCGGGGCGGCAGGTCGTACGAAACCCTCGACGGGACCACCGGGGAGCTCTTCGCGGCGGCCCGCGCCGACCGCCTCGACGCCTTCGCCGAGCAGCACCCCGACTGGGTCGTCCGGCCGCGCTGAGGGCCGGACGGGCCACCCCGCCGCGGCGAGCGGGTCGCGGCGCTCGTGCGCCGATCCCGCCCCGCCACTCACGCCCACCACGTAGCGGCGGCGATCCGGTCGAAGCCGAGCGACTCGTACAGCCGCCGGCCGGACCGCGTGGCGGTGAGCGTCACCGGCCGGGAGTCGAAGCGGGTCAGCACCTCGTGCATGATCGCCCGGCCGACGCCCCGGGAGCGAAACTCGGGCATCGTGGTCACCCAGTAGATCCCGACCGCGGCCGCGTCCGGGTTCACCAGGCAGGCGCCGGCGGGCTCCCCGTCGATCGCGGCCAGGAACAGCTCGACCCGGTCGAGCAGTGCCGGCGGGAAGACCACCCCCGGCCGGTACGGCTGGAAGTGCTCCAGGGCGAACCCGTCGACGACGATCCGCTCGGCCGTGCGCAGGTCGTCCGCGGACGTCACGCGGGTGACCGGGACGCTCGGCGCGGGCAGCGGGGCGCCGGGGTGGCGGATCATGATCGGTAGCTGCCGGGCGGCGAGCCCGAGCGGGCTCATGTCGACCGACCCGTAGGCGTCCTCGACCATCACGCGGCGGCCGGTGCCCTGCCGAACCAGGGCGATCAGCTCGGAGAGGTCGCCGCCGGACGGGTCGGCACGCAGCGTCAGGACCCGCAGACCGGCCCGCGCGTCCCCGGAGACCGCGAGGAACCCCGGCCGGCGGGTCAGCGCGTCGCCGCGGGCCTCGCCGACCGCGGTCCAGAAGGCGGCGGCGTTGTCCGTGGCGAGAGTCAGCGGCTCCGTCGGCACCCCGCCAGCCTAGGGCGTCGCCCGCCCGGGCGCTGGCCCCCTCAACCACCATGACCAGCGTCGATGCGATCGCGGTGGTACCAGGGAGGTGGCCGGCGAAGGGCGCTTATACTCCGCTCGTCCGAGGCTCATGCGGTACCGATGCGGGATTGGCGGCGAACGTGGACCCTCTGCCGCCGGTCACGCCCCGGTGCGACGGCCTGTACGTCGCGCAGTGGCCCGAGCAGGACAGCTTCAGCTATCTGCGGTTCTACCCGGACTGCTGGGTCACCCACGTGTCGAGCGTCGGCACGCCGGAGCAGGTGGCGCGCTGGATCGGCCGCAAACGTCGGGACCTCGGCCAGGGCCGGTACGTCATGGCCGGCTACGAGATCCTGTTCTGCCTGGTCAGCCCCAGGGGCCGCGTCGACTACACGGGTGTCGTGCCGCCGGACGCGGCGCTGATCGAGCTGAACAGCCACAGCCTGATCAACCAGCACCGCGGCACGGCGGTCCACGACTTCGTGCCGATCGCCGGCTTCGGGGTGCCGTGAGGCCGGACGGGCCCGGAGCCGGTCGAGCGGCGCACCGCGGATCTCGGCCGTCGGTGCCGCTTTGCTAAAGTGGAGGTAAGCCTCCACAATGCCTCCGACCTCGAGGAACCGACACCGTGACGGAGCCGACACCCGCCGTGCGCCGCCCGCGGCGCGCGGACGCCCGGCGCAACTTCGACGCCCTGCTCACCGCCGCGCGCGGCGCCTTCGCCGAGCACGGCACCGGCGCCTCCCTCGAGGACATCGCGCGCCGGGCCGGGGTGGGCATCGGCACGCTCTACCGCAACTTCCCTACCCGCCAGGATCTGTTCGACAGCGTATACGTGGGCGAGATCGAGGACCTCTGCCGGGCCGCCGGGCTGGTCGCCGAGCTGCCGCCCTGGGAGGCGCTGACGGCCTGGCTGCGCCGGTTCGTCGCCTACGTCGCCACCAAGCGGGCCATCTCCGAGGCGCTCAACCGTGACTCGGAGATGATGCGCGGCGGCCGCGCCGGGATGTACGCGGCGGGCGAGCCGCTGCTGACCCGCGCGCAGGAGGCCGGGGTCGCCCGCGCCGACCTGACCTTCGACGACCTGCTGCGGCTCGTCGCCGGGATCACCGGCGGCGGCTACGTCGACGAGGCGCAACGCGAGCGGGTGCTCGCGATCGCGCTCGACGGGGTCCGCGTCAGGTAGCGAGATGGACGACGGCCGCGGATCCTGGCTGCTGGAACCGCGTCCCGGCCGTGCCGCGGCCGGACGGCGGGCGGGTAGCCTGGTCCGACGCCGCTTCGGTCCGTGATCACGGGGTAGTGATACCGGTCCGGGCGTGGATCGCAACGACTGGATGAGGTGCATCGTAGATGTCCGACCTGGCGCAGATCGGCGTGACCGGCCTCGCGGTGATGGGCCGTAACCTGGCCCGCAACCTGGCCCGCAACGGTTACGCCGTCGCCGTGCACAACCGCTCGTACGAGCGCACCCGCCGTCTCGTGGACGAGTTCGGGCACGAGGGCACCTTCGTGCCGGGCGAGTCGATGGCGGACTTTGTCGCCTCGCTCGCCCGCCCGCGGGCCGTCATCGTCATGGTGAAGGCCGGCGCGCCCACCGACGCCGTGATCGACGAGCTGGTACCGCTGCTGGAAGCGGGCGACATGATCGTCGACGCCGGCAACGCCCACTTCGCCGACACCCGCCGCCGCGAGCAGAAGCTGCGCGGGCACGGCCTGCACTTCGTCGGCACCGGCGTCTCCGGCGGCGAGGAGGGCGCGCTGCTCGGCCCGAGCATCATGCCAGGTGGCTCCCCGGAGTCGTACCGGACGCTCGGCCCCATGTTCGAGAAGATCGCCGCCAAGGTCGACGGCACCCCATGCTGCGCCCACATCGGGCCGGACGGCGCCGGGCACTTCGTGAAGATGGTGCACAACGGCATCGAGTACGCCGACATGCAGCTCATCGCCGAGGCGTACGACCTGCTGCGGGCCGGCCTGGGCGCCACCCCGGCGGAGATCGCCGACATCTTCCGCACCTGGAACACGGGCGACCTCGAGTCGTTCCTCATCGAGATCACCGCCGACGTGCTCGGCCACGTCGACTCGGCGACTGGCAAGGGGTTCGTCGACATCGTGCTCGACCAGGCCGAGCAGAAGGGCACCGGCCGCTGGACCGTGCAGAGCGCCCTCGACCTGGGCGTGCCGATCACCGGCATCGCCGAGGCGACGTTCGCCCGGTCCCTGTCCGGCCACGCCGACCAGCGCGCCGCCGCCCGCGAGGCCTTCGGCACCGACCGCGCGCAGATCGAGGTCAAGGACCGCGACCAGTTCGTCGAGGACGTGCGCCGGGCGCTGTACGCGTCGAAGATCGTCGCCTACGCGCAGGGTTTCGACCACATCCAGGCCGGCAGCGAGGAGTTCGGCTGGAGCATCGACCGGGGCGGCCTCGCGACGATCTGGCGCGGCGGCTGCATCATCCGCGCCCGGTTCCTCGACCGCATCCGCGAAGCCTACGACGAGAACCCGACCCTCAAGAGCCTCATGGTGGCGCCGTACTTCGCCGCCGGCGTCAACGACGGCGTGCCGAGCTGGCGCCGGGTCGTCGCCGCGGCCGCCGAGGCGGGCATCCCGGCCCCGGCGTTCTCGTCCTCGCTGTCGTACTTCGACGGCCTGCGCGCCGAGCGCCTGCCCGCCTCGCTGATCCAGGGCCTGCGGGACAACTTCGGCGCGCACACCTACCGCCGGACCGACCGCGACGGCGCCTTCCACGTCGAGTGGGCCGGCGACAAGCAGGAGCACCACGCCTGACCGGTGTTGATCATGCACCTGTGGTGCCGCGACACTCCCAGAATGTCCGTGTTTGTCCGGCACCACAAGTGCATGATCAACGCGGCTGGGTGGGCGCGGGTGGGTGGGTGCGCGGGTGGGTGGGTGGGCGCGGGTGGGCGCGGGGTGCCGGGGTTACGCGACGGTCGGGAGGAGCAGCGCCTCGGACAGCACCTCGTCCGGGGTGACGGCCAGCAGCGCCGGATGCGGCTCGTCGCCGCGGTCGCCCGGCTCGGCGGTCCGGCCGTGCCAGATCGCCCGGTGCCACGGCCGGTCCGGCGGCGGTCCCCAGCGGTCCGGCGGCATCGGGCCGAAGAGCACGACCGACGGCGTGCGGTAGGCGGTCGCCAGGTGCGCGACGCCGGTGTCGCCGCTGACCAGCAGCCGGGCGTGCCCGACCAGCCCGGCGAGGTCACGCAGCCCGGTGCGCCCGGCCAGGACCGCGCGGCCCGGCAGGCCGGCCAGCTCGGCGACCCGGGCGGCGAGCGGCTGCTCGGCCGCCGACCCGGTGACGACCACGTCGTGCCCGGCGCGGACCAGCGCGCGGGTGACGGCCGCGAACCGTTCGGCGGGCCAGCGCCGCGACACGGACTTCGCGCCGGGGTGGACGATCGTCACGCCGGTCACCGGAGCCGGCGGCAGTTCGAGACCGAGGTCCTCCGGGTCGCACGGGATGCCGTACCAGGCCAGCATCCGGCACCACCGGGTCACCTCGTGCTCCTCGTCCGTCCATCGCGGACCCGAGCCGCCGAACGCCAGGAGGCGGGCGGGCCGCGTGGAGCGCAGCAGGTCGTGCGACTGCGGGCCCTTGCCGTGCAGGTTCACCGCCACGTCCGGCCGCGTGGCGCGCGGTGGATCGTCGAGGCCCGCGCACCGCAGCAGCTCGTCGACGGCGCCGGTGAGCGCCACGAGCGGGCCCAGCCACGCCGGTGCCGCCAGGACCAGGCGCCGGCCGGGGAACGCGCGGCGGACGCCGCGCAGCGCCGGGACCCCGGTCGCGAGGTCGCCGACACCGAGCGCGCGCAGGACGAGGATCACGGGTACGACGCCTCGGTCTCGGCGCACACGACCAGCTCGCGCACCGCACAGCCGCGTGGCTGGGTCACCGCGAACATGATCGAGGCGGCCACGTGCGCGGGGTCGTTGAGGACGGCGTCGGGCCCGGGCCGGTACCGCGCGTCGCGGTCGTCGAAGAACCGGGTGCGCATGCCGCCGGGTATCACCAGCGTCACCCCGACCTCGCCGGCCAGCTCGGCGGCGAGCGCCCGGGTGAAGCCCACGACGCCGAACTTCGCGGCGCAGTAGGCGGTGGCGTCGCTGACGGCCTTCACGCCGAGGGTCGAGGAGACGGTGACGACGTTGCCGTGCGTCTCCCTGAGCGTGGGCAGCGCGGCCCGGATCACCGCCGCGGTGGCCAGCAGGTCGACGGCGACGACCCGTTCCCACACCGTCGCGGGCACGTCGGCGAGCCTGCCGGGCACGTCCGTGCCGGCCGCGGTGACGACGCCGTGCAGGCCCCCGGTCTGCGCGACGGCGCCGCGGGTCGCCTCCTCGGCGGCGCGGGTGTCGGCGAGGTCGCACTCGATCCAGGGCACCCCCTCGGCGGGCGGCTGCCGGTCGATGACGAACGGCCTGCCGCCCGACTTGACGACGGCGTCGACGACCGCGGCGCCGAGGCCGCTCGAGCCGCCGGTGACGAGGATCGCTGGTCCTGCCTGGGTCATGCTGTCCCTCCTGTGGAGTGCGAGGCGCCGCGCGCGGCGCTGATCATGCCGCTGGTGGAGCGGCCGTCGAGATACGGCACGACGACGGTCTGGCCGCCCCAGCGGCGGACCAGCTCGGCCTCCGGCAGGTCCGGCCCGCCGTCGGCGTAGTCGCCGCCCTTGACCCAGAGGTCGGGGCGCAGCCAGGCGAGCGTCGCCTCCGGCGTGGGCTCGTCGAAGACCACGACGGCGTCGACGCAGCCGAGCGCGGCCAGCAGCCGGGCCCGGTCGGTCTGCGGGACGAGGGGCCGGTCGGCGCCCTTGAGCCCGCGGACGCTCCCGTCGGAGTTGAGGCACACCACGAGGCAGTCCCCGAGCCGCCGCGCGGCCTGGAGGGTGGCCACGTGCCCCGCGTGCAGCAGGTCGAAACACCCGCCGGTGGCCACGATCGTTCCGTTACCCGCGCGCACCTCGGCGACGACCCGCGCGGCCGCGTCGACCCCGACGGCCGTGTCGACGCCGGCCGCCCCGGCGGTCGTGGAAGCCCCGGGCGCGCCGGAAGTCCGGTCGGTGCGGGCCGCCGTCACACCACCGGCGATGACGTATTCCGTGGCCTCCGCCACCGCGGACTGCACGGCCTCCGACGGCAGGGCGCCGCGGGCCAGGGCGATCGCCGCCGACGCCGCGAAGCGGTCGCCGGCGCCGCAGGAGTCGCCGCCCGCGACGGACGGCGCCGGGACGACCAGCGGGGTCGGGCCGGCATGGCACAGGACCGCGCCCCGGCCGCCCATCGTCACCGCGACCGCACCGGCCCGCCACTGCCGGCGCAGCGTGTTGCCGGCCCGGGTGGCGGCCGCGACCCGGGCGCCGCCGCCCGCGTCGCCGCTCAGTGTCCGGACCTCGCCCTCGTTCGGGGTGACCAGCCGCACCCCGGGCACCGGCGCGGCGCCGCGCGGGTGCGGGTCCCACACGATCGGCGCCGGCGTGGCCGCGAGGGCCTCCCGCAGCCGCGGATGACCGGTCATGCCGCGCCCGTAGTCGCTGACCAGGACCGCGGCCGGGGCATCGAACAGGGCGAGCGCCGTGTCCGGCACGTCACCCGGCGGCCGCGTCCCGCCGCCGCGGTCCAGCCGCAGCAGGACCTGGCCGCGGGCCCGCAGCCGGATCTTCTCCGGCGTCGCGCCGGGCAGCGGTACCGGATGCAGCTCCACCCCGGCCGCCGTGAGCAGCTCGGCGAGCCGGGCACCACGGGCGTCGTCGGCGATCGCGGTCACCAGCGCGACCGGGAAACCGCAGCGGGCGGCGAGCAGCGCGGCGAGCCCGGCGCCGCCGGGGCGGTCCACGGCGGACTCCTCGTCCAGGACGAGGGCCGGCGCGTCCGGGCTCACCCGGTGCACACTGCCGTCCACGTCCCGGTCGAGGACGGTGTCACCGACCACGACGAGCCTCATGACAGCACCAGCTCCGTTCGCGCGAAAGGGCGGCCGCCGGCCTCCGGCACCGCGGGCAGGGTGCGGTCGACGTGCTCGCACAGCACGTGCACCGACACCAGGTGCAGCTCCTGGACGACCTGGCTGTCGTCCGATGGGCAGGCGATCGCCTCGTCGGCGGCCTGGGCGAGCGGGTTCGGCGCCGGGCCGGTGAGCGCCCAGGTCCGCATCCCGGCCGTACGGGCGGCCTCGACGGCGGCGAGCAGATTGCGGCTGCGCCCGCTCGTCGACATCGTGACGAGGATGTCGCCGGGACGGCCGTGCCCGCGCACCTGCCGGGCGAACACCTCCTCGTAGCCGTAGTCGTTGCTGATCGCCGTCACCGCGGACGAGTCCGCGCACAGCGCGATCGCGGACAGCGGGGTGCGGTCGTCGCGGAGCCTGCCGACGAGCTCGGCGGCGAGGTGCTGGGCCTCGGCGGCGCTGCCGCCGTTGCCGGCGACGAGCAGCCGGCCGCCCTGGCCGAGGGTCCAGGCGAGCTGCGTGCCCCAGCGCTCCAGGCGCCCGGCGGCCCCGCGGAACGGGACGATGGCCGCGGCCAGCGCGGTGAGGTGGGCGTCGAGCGGGTTCATCCGGCCACCGCCTCGCTCGTCCGGCGCTGTCCCGCGGTGGCGCCGACGGCCGCGTACACGACCTCGAGCTGGCCCGCGGCGCGCTGCCACGAGTAGCAGCGGCGGGCCCGGTCCAGCGCCGCGGCGCCGTAGGCCAGCCGCCGCAGGTCGTCGTCCAGGAGCCGGCGCAGCGTCGTGCCGAGGGCCCGAGGGTCGTGCGGCGGCACGAGGTCGCCGGTCACGCGGTCGACGACGGTGTCGACGAGCCCGCCGACGGCGGTGGCGACGACCGGCCGCCCGCACGCCATCGCCTCCAGCGGTGTCAGCCCGAACGGTTCGTACCAGGGCACCGCCGCGACCACGTCCGCCGAGCGGTACCACTCGGGCATCAGCGCCGGCGGCACCTGACCGGCGAGGTGCACCCGGCCGGCGACGCCCGCCTCGGCCGCGACCCGCGAGAGCCGCCGCGCCTCCGGATCGCTGCCCAGGTCGGCGGCGGGCGGCCCGCCGACGACGACGCACTCCGCGCCCGGCACCAGCGGCAGCGTCCGGATCAGCTCGGCGAACCCCTTGCGCTCGACCAGGCGCCCGACGGACAGGATCCGTGGCACCCCGGCCGGCCGCGGTGCCACGGGCCCGTCGGGGGAGAAGCGGGTCCCGTCGACCCCGGAGGGGATGAGCACGATCCGGCGCCGGGGCACGCCCATCCGCACCAGTTCGGCGATCTCCTCCTGGCACTGCGCGACGACCCGGTCGACGGTCCGGCCGATGCGCCGCTCGAAGCCGATCCGCTGCGGCGGGCTGGTGTCCGCGCCACCCTGGTGGCGGCGTTTGACGGTGCCGAGGGCGTGGTACGTCTGGACGACGGGGATCCCGCGGTCCGGTGCGGCGGTGATCGCCGCGAGGCCGCTCATCCAGAAGTGGGCGTGCACGACGTCGGGCACCCACGGGTCGCGGTCCCACTGCGCCCCCAGCCACCGGCCGAAGTCGCCCATGTAGGGCAGCAGCGCGTCCTTGGGCAACGCACGTGCCGGGCCGGCCGGCACGTGCACGACCGTCACCCCGTCACGCATCACCGCCGCCGGTGGCAGGGAGGTCGCGTCGCGCCGGGTGTAGACGCGCACCTCGTGGCCCAGGTCGGCCAGTGCCGTGGACAGCTCCGCCACGTGCGTGTTCTGACCGCCGGCGTCCTCGCCGCCGAGCGCCGCCAGCGGGCTGGCGTGCTCCGAGATCATCGCGATGCGCATAGCTCCTCCTCCAGCAGGTGGTCCCAGTCGGCGAGAAAACGGTCCAGCCCGTACCGGGCGAGCGCGGCCGCGCGCCCGGCGGCGCCGATGCGACGCGCCTCCTCCGGCGCTTCGATGAGCCAGTGCGCCGCGTCGACGAGCGTGTCGACGCGGGTCGAGAGGATGCCCGCGCCGGCCGGCACGGCCTCGACGGCCTCGGTGGTGGCCAGCGCGACGACCGGCAGCCCGATCGTCATCGCCTCGATGAGGCTCAGCCCGAGCGACGTCCACCGGCACAGGTGCAGGTAGGCGCGGCGGCGGGCGAGTTCACGGTGCATGGCGGCCTGCGGCGGGTCCTCGTGGGCGCGGATCCGGTCGCCGTCGAGATCGCGCACGCCCATGCCGAACACGTCCAGCGGCGCCACCGCGGCGAAGCGCGGCACGAGGTCGGTGCCGGTGACCCGGCCGCGGCGCACCGGCTCGTTGGTGACGACGGCCAGCCGTTCGAGGTCACCGCGGTAGCGCACGCCGGGCTCGACGACGCCGTGCTCCACGACGGCCGTACGGGTGCCGCCGCAGTCCCAGAACAGCTCGTTGAAGTGCGTGACGTGGACGACGAGCAGGTCGTCGCGGGCGGCCATCGGATGTCGGGTGTCCGGCACGTCGCCCTTGGGGGTGTTGTGCTCCACGTACACCTTCGGCCACCACCGGCCCGGCGCCCACTCGTCCAGCAGCGCGAGCTCCTCGGGGCGCTGCACGACCACGACGTCGACGTCGGCGGCGGGCAACCGGTCCGGGGTCACCTCCTCGACGGTGTCGGGCCACGGGTAGGTGCGGGCCCGGCCGCGGCCCCACGGCCCGCGGTCCTCGGTCACCGGCACGAGGTACCGGTGCTTGCCCTGGACGAACGCGGTCGTCCAGGAGCCGTGGACGTGCCATAGCAGGATGTTCATGCCGTGCTCCGTTCGGTGAGGGTACGCACGGCGGCGACGACGTCCGCCGGGTCGATGCCGGACAGGCACGGGTGACCGGGGACCGGGCACCGGGCGGCGCGGCTGTCCCGGCAGGGCGCCCCGGCGTCGCCGAGCCGGACGACCGGCACCCGGAACGGCCCCCACTGTCCGAAAGGGACGGTCGGCGCGAACAGGCTCACCACCGGGGTGCCGACGGCGGCGGCGACGTGCGTGGGGCCGGTGTTGCCGACCACGACGCAGGCGGCGCCGGCGACGACGCGGGCGAGCCCGGCGAGGTCGGTGGCGCCGCCGAGGTCGACGCCGACGTCGCCGGCGACCGCCGCCGTGCGGTCCTTCTCGTCCGGCGACCCGGTGACGAGCACCCGGTGCCCGGCCGCGGCGAGCGCCCGGACGATCCGCGCGCCCAGCTCGGGCGGGCAGCCGCGCGCCTCGACCGACGTGCCCGGGTGCACCACGACGTACGGCCCGTCGCCGGTGCCGGCTGGCTCGTCGAGGGTCACCGGCCGGATCCGCAGCCGCAGGTCGTCGCCGGCCGGCGGCGCGAACCCGGCCGCGGCGGCCAGCGACAGCGCGCGCTCCGGCTCGGGGATGCCGGCCGGGACGCGGTGGCGGACGTCGAGCAGCGAACCCGGGTAGTCGTCGCTGATCGCGCTGATCCGGCCGACCCCGGCGAGCCGCAGCAGCAGGGCGAGCGGGAGCGCGGACTGGTGGAAGGACGTGAACACGACCGCCTCGTCGGCGCCGACGGCGGCGAGCCGGGCGGTCATCGCGGCGACCTCCGCCGGGTCGACGGGGTCGGGCGCCGGGTCGATCCAGGGCAACTGCCACTCGACGAGCTCGTCCACGCCGGGCAGCAGCTCGGCGGCGGCCCGGCCACGGGGCCCGCAGAGCATGACGACCCGCTCGGCCGCCGCGGCGACCGCGCGGATCGCCGGCCCGGTGACCAGGACGTCGCCGGCCGAGTCGGACCGGACGACGAGCACGGTGCGGGGCCGGCGCGGCGGCGGCGGCGCCGGCAGGTGCAGTCGCTGGCGGCGCAGGATCGTGTCGACGGCCTCGGCGAGCGTCGGCGCGACGGCCGGCGCGGCCGCGACCTCGGCGGGCAGGGTCACCGGGGTCGGTACGAGCAGGCCGGCGGCCCCGGCGGCGAGCGCCGCGTCCATGTCCCGCCCGATGTCGCCGACGACGACACACCGCCGCGGGCCGGTGCCGAGCGCGGCGGCGGCGGCGAGGACCAGGCCGGGCGCCGGTTTGCGGCACCGGCAGCCGGCCGTCTCGTCGTGCGGGCAGACCTGCCACGTGTCGAACGGGCCGAGCAGTTCCTCGATCCGGGCGTGCACGGCACGCAGGTCGGCGCCGGTGAACCGGCCGCGGGCCAGGCCGGACTGGTTCGAGACGACCCCGAGCCGCAGGCCGGCGGCGCGCAGCCGGTCGAGGGCCTCCCGCGCTCCGGGCACCGGCGTGACGAGCGCCGGATCCCCGTTGTAGGGCACGTCCTCGACCAGCGTCCCGTCCCGGTCGAACAACACCGCGTCGAAGAGCCTCATGCCGCACCACCGGTCCAGGGCCTCGCCGCGCGCCAGCGGACCCGGCCGCGCAGCCAGTGCGCGATTGCCACCGGCGGGATGACGACGCTGGTTACCACCATCCGGCCGACCTCGCCGGGGGAGCGCGGGCCGGGCGCGATCCGGGCCGCGGCGAACTCCGCGGTGCCGAGCGCCCACGCGGCACCCGCCACCGCCGCCGTGCGACCGAGCCGCCGCGCCGCGACGGGCGCGCGGCGGGCCGTCAGGGATCGTCCGGCGAGTGCCACGGCCGTGAGCGCGCCGGCCGCCGCGACGAGGGCATGCCGCCGGCGCCGGCCCCGCGGCACCTCGAGCAGGGTCCGCCAGCCCGGCCCGTACAACCGCCGCAGCAACGCGTCGTCGGCGTTGCCGCGCTGCGTGCGCACGCTCACCCACATGCTCTCGCGGCGCGCCGGGTGCGTGACGGTGCGCCGGCCGCGCTCGAGGCGCCAGCCGGCCAGCCGGACCCGGTAGGCCAGCTCGGCGTCCTCCCGGAACGCGCGCGGGAACCGCTCGTCGAAACCGCCGGCCGCGTCGAGGGCCGCCCGGCGGTAGGCCATGTCCGCCGTCAGCCACGCACCGTCGGCGAGGCCCGCGGTCACCCGTTCCCAGTCGGTCGGGCGCCCGGGCGGCAGCGGCACCCGGACCCGGCCCTGGACACCGCCGACGCCGCGCGGCGCCGGGCCGAGGTCGGCCAGCAGGTCGGCGTACCAGGTCGCCGAGGGCAGGACGTCGTCGTCCAGGAACGCCACCCACTCGTGGCGCGCGGCCCGCCAGCCGATGTTGCGCGCCGCGGCCGGGCCGGCCGCGCGGCCGGTGAGGACCTTCACCGCCGGCGGCACCGGCAGCGCGACGGCCCGGTCCGGGCGGTCGTCGACCACCATGATCTCCACAGTGGACGGTGCGTCCCCGAGCGCCGCCAGCAGCGCCCGCAGGCTCGGTCGGCCGAGGGTCGGCACGACGATGCTGACCCCGGTCACCGCCCCGGTCACCGCCCTGGCCCGCCGAACGCGGTGCCGCGGTGGACGGCGAACGGCCCGATCGCCAGCAGGTCCACCGGCGCGGAGCCGAACAGCTCCATCGCCTCGCGCGGCGTGTCGACCATCGGCCGCCCGGCGGTGTTCAGCGACGTGTTCACCACGACGGGCAGGCCGGTGCGGCGCTCGAACTCGGCGAGCATCGCCGCGACGAGCGGCTCGCCGGCCCGGTCGACGGTCTGCACCCGCGCGGTGCCGTCGACGTGGACCACGGCCGGGATCCGGTCCCTCCACTCAGGACGGACCCGGTGCACGAACAGCATGTACGGGCTGGGGAAGACCCCCTCGAAGAGGTCGGCGAACCGTTCGGCGCGGACCATCGGCGCGATCGGGCGGAACTGCTCGCGTCCCTTGACGTCGTTCATCCGGGCCGTGGTGTCGGCGTCGCCCGGATGCGCGAGCAGCGACCGGTGCCCGAGCGCGCGCGGCCCGTACTCGCCGCGCCCCTGGAACCAGGCGACGATCCCGTTGCGGGCCAGCACCTCGGCGGCCTCGGCGGCGATCGACACGGGCCGCGTGTACGGCAGCGCGGCCCGGCGCAGCTCGGCCTCCAGCTCCTCGTCGGTCCAGCCGCGGCCGAGGTCGGCACCGCGCATCGGCTCCAGCGGGCGGCCGGACACGTTCAGCGCGGCACCGAGCGCCGTGCCTGCGTCACCGGCCGCCGGCTGCACCCACACCCGCCGGAACGGCCCCTCGGCGGCGATCCGCGCGTTGGCGACGCAGTTGAGGGCGACACCGCCGGCCATCGTGAGCGTCGCCGGGCCGCCGGCCGCGTCGTACACCCAGCGGACCAGGTCGAGCAGCACCTCCTCGAGCCGGGTCTGCACGCTCGCGGCGAGATCCGCGTGGTCGCCGGTCATCTCGCCGTCGGCGGTGCGCGGCTTGGTCAGCGCCGACCAGTCGACGCGGTCCACCCGGAACCCGCCGTCGCCGGTGGCGCGTACGAGTTCGCGCAGCTCCGGCAGGAACCGCGGCCGCCCGTACGAGGCCAGGGCCATCACCTTGTACTCGTCGCTGGAGTGCAGGAACCCGAGATGCCGGGTCAGGTCCTCGTACAGCAGGCCGAGCGAGTGCGGCAGTCGCTGCGCGGCCAGCGTCTCCAGGACGCCGCCGCGGTAGACCCCGGCGAGGTGGCTGGCGACCTCGCCGCGCCCGTCGAGGACCAGCACCGCCGAGTCCTCCGCGACCGCGAGCCCGGCCGAGGCGGCGTGCGCGACGTGGTGCGGCACGAACCGGACCTGTTGCGGGTCGAGGCCGGGCAGCGCCTCGGCGAGGAACTGCGGCGCCCGCCGCGCGTAGTCGACCCGCAGGTCGTCCCACGGGTCGGCGACGCCCATCGCGGCGAGGTCCCGGCACAGCGCCGGGTCGAACGAGTACGCGACCGCGTCCAGGTCCTCCGGACGCAGCCCGGCCGACCGCAGGCACCACGCCGCGGCGAGTTCGGGCAGTTCCCACGCCGAGAACGGCACGGGCC
Source organism: Dactylosporangium roseum (assembly GCF_025264685.1). Lineage (GTDB taxonomy): Bacteria > Actinomycetota > Actinomycetes > Mycobacteriales > Micromonosporaceae > Dactylosporangium > Dactylosporangium roseum. The sequence continues at coordinate 4,870,626 of NZ_CP073721.1, read as the reverse complement.
GCTTGCCGTGCTTGCGCCGGCTGAACCGCTCCTCCTCGGCGGCGGCGACGGTCGTGCCGTCCACGACGAGCGCCGCGGCCGGGTCGTGGAAGATCGCGTTGATCCCGAGCACCTTCATGTCCGGCTGGCCTACCCGGCAGAGCGGCGGCCAATCAAAATCGCTTCGACAATCAAAGCGACGTGATTCGCGTTTGGCGCGGTCCGGGCTGGGCATGCCGGTTCGACATGCACGAGGTTCAGCAGCTCGTCGGGGGCGTCTGGGTTCCCGCAACGGCGTCCTTCGAGGTCGTCGGCCCGCACGACGGCAGCCGGGTCAGCGCGGTGCCCGAGGCGTCCGCGGCCGACGTCGCGGCGGCGGTGAAGGCGGCCCGCGACGCGCAACCCGGCTGGGCCGCGACGGCACCGGCGGCCCGCGCGGCGGCCCTGCGCGCCGCGGCGGACGCGCTCGACCAGGGCACGGACGAACTCGCCCGCACGATGTCGGCGGAGATGGGCAAGCCCGTCGACGGTGCGGCCGAATCCGTCGCGGCCGGGGTCGGGACGCTGCGGCAGTACGCCGAACTCGGTCAGTTGCACGGCGGCCGTGCCCTCGCCGGTGACCCCGGCGCCGTCGACCTGATGGTGCACCAGCCGCGGGGCGTCGTCGCCGCCGTCACCCCGTGGAACGACCCGGTCGCCGTCTCGTGCGGGCTCCTCGGCGCCGCGCTGGTCACCGGCAACACCGTGGTCTACAAGCCCAGCGAGCGCGCCCCGGCCACCGGTTGGCTCCTCACCCGGCTGCTCGCTCCGCACTTCCCGCCCGCTGTGCTGTCGATGCTCTCCGGCGGTGGTACGGCCGGTGCCGCCCTCGCCGGCGCCGAGGTCGACGTCGTCGCGCACGTCGGCGCCACCGCGACCGGCCGCGCGATCGCCCTCGCGACGGCGCGGACCGGGGCCAAGGCCCTGCTGGAGAACGGCGGCAGCGACCCGCTGATCGTCGACGCCGGCGTCGACCCGGCGTGGGCCGCGCAGCAGGCGGCGGTCGGTGCGTTCGCCAACTCGGGGCAGATCTGCGTCGCGGTCGAGCGTCTGTACGTGCACCGCGACGTCGCGCGGCCGTTCCTCGACGCGCTCGTGGCGGCGGCGGAGCGCTTCCCGATCGGGCCGCTGGTCGACCGCCGGCACCGCGACGCCGTGCACGCCCAGGTGAGCGCCGCGGCCGCGGCCGGTGCCGGGGTGCTCACCGGCGGTGTGATCCCCGACGGTCCGGGTGCCCACTACCCGCCCACGGTCCTGGCCGGCTGCACCGACGACATGGCCGTCGTGGCCGAGGAGACGTTCGGCCCGGTCGCGCCCGTCGTCGTGGTCGACTCGTTCGACGAGGCCCTCACCCGTGCCCGCCGTTCCGCCTACGGCCTGGCGGCCACGGTCCTGACCGGCTCGATGAGCCACGCGCAGCGGGCCTGGCGCGAGCTTCCCGTCGGTACCGTCAAGGTCAACGCCGCCTTCGGCGGAGCGCCCGGCGGCGCGGCGCATCCCCGCCGGGGCAGCGGCCAGGGCTTCGGCTACGGCCCCGAGCTGCTCGACGAGATGACGGTGACGAAGGTCGTCCACCTGGAGGCGCCGTCGACCGGGTGGTGAGCAAGCATCCGCCGCCAGGCCGCTGGATCTCATGATCATGGGAAAGGTCTGGCTGCCCCGATAGCCACATCTTTCCCATGATCATGGCAACGGGTGGCCTGGCAGTGAGTGGCCTGGCGGCGGACAACGTGGAGTCGAGACGGCCACGCCCCGGCCGCTCGACGGCGTCCCGCCGTTCGTGTGGCACGGCTCGATCCGCAGCCCGGAGATCGCGGAGCAGGCCGCAGCACCCCGATGGCCGCCGGGGCGTCGGGTGCGGGGGTGAGGCTCAGCAGGTCGAGTGGAACAGCCCGGCCACCTGCGCGGAGTCGGCCAGCGAGTTGTAGAGGTCGACCGCGGCGCGGGTCTCGGCGACGTGGACCTCGACGCCGCGGGCGCGCATTTCGTCCACTGTGGACTTCGGCACGGCCAGCCGCTCCTGCATGCCGCGGGACAGCACGACGACGGTGGCGCCGTGGCTCAGCAGCTCTTCGACGTCGGCCGGCTGGACACCGGGGTAGTGCTGAGTGCCGGTCTCGTCCCAGTCCCACGCGCGCCCGCCGCCCGGCCAGGCCTTCAGGTCCTTCACCGCGCCGAGGCCCTCGGCCTCGATCCGTCCCCAGTTCACCGAGAGGATCCGGGGAGATCGTGGCAGCATCGAACCGTCGCCTCCACACCGCGAGAAAGGGTCGACCGGATGCCGGACACCGTGCTGGATCAACGGTACAGCGACGACCATGCCACCGCCGTCCCCTGGGAGGTGACGCGGGAGGAGCTGGCGACGGCGGGCGTGTACTGGCTGTCCACCGTCCGCCCCGACGGCCGTCCCCACGTGACCCCGCTCATCGGGGTGTGGCTGGACGACGCGCTGCTGTTCTGTACCGGTCCCGGGGAGCGCAAGGCCCGCAACCTCGCCGCGCGCCCCGAGGTCGCCGTCACCACCGGCGCCAACGCGCTGCACGCCGGACTCGACGTGGTCGTCGAGGGCACGGCGGTCGTGCTCCGCGACGAGCCGGCGCTCACCCGGGCGGCGGCGGCCTGGCTGGCGAAGTACGGGGAGGAGTGGCGGTTCGAGGTCCGCGACGGCCGGTTCCACCACGCGAGCGGCGCCGGGGTCGCCGACGTGTACCGGGTCGCGCCGGCGGCGGTGTTCGCGTTCGGCAAGGACCCGTACAGCCAGACGCGCTACGCGTTCTGAAGCCGGATCCGGGGCCGGCGCGCGTCGGCCGGCCTTCTCGAACTGCCCGGACGCGGGCCGGAGCTACTAGAGGTAGACGTCTAGACGGCCGGTGAACAGGCTGGGTGTCTGCTGGAGGCGCTGTTGCTGGATGGCGTCGTCGGCCCGCTCGAGGTCGAGCCGGACCTCCTCCGCGCGTTGCCGCAGCGTCTCCTCCAGCCGGAGTTGTTCCTGGATGCGCTGCTGGTCGTCGATCCGCTGCTGGTCCTGTAGGCGCTGCTGGCGCAACCGGTGCTGCTCGTCCTGGTATTGCCGCAGGTCGTCGACGCGCTGCCGGTCCCGCTCCGTGATCTCCTGGTTCTGGACCTGGCGCTGGTCCTCGATCCGCTGCTGCTGCCGCCGCGCGTCGTCGAGCCGCTCCTGAGGCCGGTCCTGATCGGCGCGCTGCTGGTCGAGGCGGTCCTCGAACAGCCGGCGCTGCGCCTGGTCGGTGGCGTTCACGCTGGTCGCGGTGGCCGTGGCCGGTGTGGCCGGCGTTATCGGTGTGATCGACATCGCGCTCCCCGTTCAGCGACTCGACTACTGGCCGAATGCAACTTCTTACTCTACGTTAGCACTCCGGGCTGTCGGCCCGGGCGGCGTGCGCCGTCCCCCTGGCGGATCCGGTCACAGCACGCGCCCGGCCGCTGCCCGCTTGCGGGTGTTCCGGCAGCGGGCGGGGCGACGCCTGGCACGTCGAGCCTCCGGGATAGCGGTTTCCTGTCGTGCGCGCACGGCCAGTACCGTCGAATCATCATGACGCCGGTCACGTTCTGGAATCGTTGCTGTGCGCAGCGGTTGACTCGTAGTGTCACGGCGGCAGTCCGATGGAGAGGCACGCACCCATGTCCAGCGACACGGTCTTGCAGGAGTCCGACAACCGCCACGCCCCGCCGGCCACGGTGGTCATCTTCGGCGCTTCGGGTGACCTGACCCGCCGCAAGCTCATCCCCGCCATCGAGAGCCTGGCCCGGCACAACCGGCTCCACGAGCGGTTCGCGGTCGTCGGCGTGGCCCGCACCCCGATGGACGACGACCGGTTCATCCACAACGTGCTCGGCGACAAGGGGCTGTCGGGGATGCCGCAGTTGGCCGGCGCGGTGCGGTACATCGCCGGCGGCTACGACGACCCCGAGACGTACAAGCGGCTCGCGGCCGTCCTCGACGAGCTCGACGAGCAGCGCGGCACGTCGGGCAACCGGATCTTCTACCTGTCGACCCCGGCGCAGGCGTTCCCGCTCGTCATCGACGGCCTCGCCGGCGCCGGGCTCAACCAGGCGCGGGAGGACTCCTTCGCGCGGCTCGTCATCGAGAAGCCCTACGGGCACGACGAGCGCAGCGCCAGACAGCTCGACCAGACGGTGCACGCGGCGTTCGACGAGTCGCAGGTCTTCCGCATCGACCACTACCTCGGCAAGGACACCGTCCAGAACGTCCTCGCCCTGCGGTTCGCCAACTCGATCTTCCAGCCGATCTGGAACCGCACCTGGGTCGACCACGTGCAGATCACGGTCGCGGAGACCCTCGGCGTCGGCACGCGCGGCAGCTTCTACGAGCACGCCGGCGCGATGCGCGACATCGTGCAGAACCACGTGCTCCAGGTTCTCGCGCTCGCCCTCATGGAGCCGCCGGCGTCGTTCAGCGCCGAGGCGGTGCGCAACGAGAAGGTGAAGCTGCTCCAGGCGATCCGGCTGCCGCGCGGCCGGGACATCGACGACATCGCCGTCCGGGGTCAGTATACGCGCGGCGGGACCCGCGAGGAGCTCATGCCCGGCTACCGTGAGGAGCCCGGCGTCGACCCGCTGTCGCGCACGGAGACCTACGCGGCGCTGCGGCTCGACGTGGACAACTGGCGGTGGGCCGGGGTGCCGTTCTACGTCCGGACGGGCAAGCGGCTGCCGAGCCGGGTCACGGAGGTGGCGCTGCAGTTCCAGCGCCCGCCGCACCTGCCGATGCCCAACTCGCAGTTGACCGAGCTCCAGCCCGACGCGCTGATCCTGCGCATCCAGCCCGACGAGGGCATCGCGCTCCGCTTCGGCGCGAAGGTGCCGGGCCACTCGTTCCGCGTGCGCTCCGCGAGCATGGACTTCTCCTACGACAAGACCTTTCGCGAGGAGTCCCCGGAGGCATACGAACGCCTGCTCCTGGACGCGCTGATCGGCGACACGACGCTGTTCATCCGCTCCGACGAGGTCGAGCAGTGCTGGCGCATCGTCGACCCGATCATCGAGCGCTGGACCGAGGACACCAGCCCGATCCCGACGTACGAGGCCGCGTCCTGGGGCCCGACGGACGCCGACCGCCTGATCGGCCGCGGCGGCCGCTCCTGGCGCAACACGGTCGCCTGACGCTCGTCCGCCGGCGTCAGTCCCAGCGGCGGGCGTTGTCGTCGTCGAGGGTGCCGGGCTGGTCCGGCACCACGCAGAACACCTGCCCCGACGGGTCCCGCATGACCTGCCAGGTGCCGGCCCGCTCGAGTCGCGTGGCCCCGAGCGCCTCCAGCCGAGCCACCTCGGCCTCCAGGTCATCGGTGTGGATGTCGAGGTGCACCCGAGGCTGTCCGTCGCCGAGCCGCTGGGCGAGCAACAGCATGTCGTGGCCCTGCAACTGGGCGCCGTGAAACTCCGGATACTTCTCCACGCGCGGAATCGCCTGCCCCAGCGCCCCCTCCCAGAACGTCACCGTCTTCGCGTGATCGTCCCCCGGGATGTCGATCACGACCGCGTAGAGCCTGCTGTAGTGCGTCACGCCGGACAGTATGCGGGAGGCCGCCGACCCGCGTCGCCCGGTCGGAGGCGCCGTCGCGGGCTTTTCGGGCATCGGCGATGCTGTGCGGTGTGGAAGATCGCTTCTCGCTCGCGGACCTGCCCGCGACCGCCGCCGACATCGCCGGGCACCTGACCGCGGCCGGCTTCACCGAGGCGCCGCACCTGCGCCAGACCCTCGCCCTGGCCGAGGAGGTCGGCGAGTTCGTCGCCGCGGTCCGGCGCCACTACGGCATGGCCCGCCGCGGCGGTGACTTCGCCGACGTCGAGGCGGAGCTCGCCGACGTGGTGATCACCGCGTTCGTCACCGCGCACACCATGGGCATCGACCTGGAGCGAGCGGTCAGGGCCAAGCTCGACGTCGTCTACACCCGCGGCTGGCGCACCTGATGTCCCCCGTGCCCTGGCTCGAACTCGCCGGCTGGGCCGGTTCGGCGCTGCTGGTCTGGTCCCTGCTGCAGACCCGCCTCCTGCGGCTGCGGGTGTTCAACCTGGCCGGTTCGCTCGTGCTCCTCGCGTACAACGCCGCCGTGGGGGTCTGGCCCATGGTCGGGCTCAACGTGACGCTCGCCGGCATCAACGTGTGGCAGTTGTACCGGCTGCTGCGCACCCGCCACGACGAGCACACCTATCAGGTCGTGGAGGTCGCGACCGACGACAACTTCCTGGCGCACGTCCTGCGGGTGCACTGGGCCGACATCGCCCGGTTCAACCCCGGCCTCCGGTTCGACGCCGCGACCCAGCAGGCGTTCCTGACACTGTGCGGCGACGAACTCGTCGGCGTGATGCTGCTGCGGCCCGCGGGGGACGGGATCGCGCAGGTCGACCTGGACTACGTGACGCTGAAGTACCGGGACCTGACTCCGGGCGAGTTCGTGTTCCGCCGCAGCGGCCAGTTGACCGCCCGCGGCTATCACCGGGTGCTGACCCCGCCCGGCATGGTGGCCCCGTATTACGGCCGGCTCGGCTTCAAGCCGGCGGGCGACCGGTTCCGCCTGGACCTGTCCGCCCCCGACCGATGATCACTGGTCGACGGCGGTTCCGAGCACCACGTTCGACCACCGTTCCAAGACGCGTGTCGCGGCGCGTTCCGCTGCCGTGCCGCCGGCCGGATTCATGATCATGGGAAAGATGTGGCTGCCCCGATAGCCAGATCTTTCCCATGATCACGGAGTTGCCCGGCCCGGGCCGGGGAGGTCCGGAAGCGGAAGATGGCGATCCGACGTGCTTCGATGTATAAGGTGTACGGCGTGAGCCATGGCGACCTGGATCGGATCGACACGACGACCGCGCACCCCGCCCGCCGGTACAACTACTGGCTCGGCGGCAAGGACAACTTCGCCGCGGATCGGCAGTCCGGTGACGCGATCGCCGCGGTGTATCCGGCGATCCGGACGACCGCGATCGAGAACCGGCACTTCCTGCGTCGCGCCGTGCGGTTCGCCGCGGAGCAGGGGGTGCGGCAGTTCCTCGACGTCGGCACCGGCATTCCGACGGCGGACAACACGCACGAGGTGGCGCAGGCGATCGCGCCGGAGTCGCGGATCGTCTACGTCGACAACGATCCGATCGTGCTGGCCCACGCCCGGGCGCTGCTGACGAGCACGCCGGAGGGCGCGACGGCGTATATCGACGCGGATCTGCGGGATCCGGCGGGCATCCTGGCGCACCCGGACCTGCGGCGGACGCTGGACCTCGACCGGCCGGTCGCGCTGATGCTGATCGCGATCGTGCACTTCCTGTTCGACGACGACAGGCCGGATGAGACGGTGCGCCGCCTGCTCGACCCGCTGCCGTCGGGCAGTTGGCTCGTGCTGACGCACGGCACGAGTGACCTGGCGTCGCCGGAGGTCCGGGCGCACGCCGAGGCGGAGATCCGGGCGGGCCGGCTGCGGGTCGACGCGATGCCTCGCACGAAGGACCAGGTGGCGGAGTTCTTCACCGGCCTGGAGCTGGCCGATCCGGGGATCGTGCCGGTTATCGACTGGCGCCCGACGGTCCCGGAGGCGGACCGCCCACCGGTGACGGACGTGGCGATGTACGGCGCGGTGGCCCGCAAGCCCTGAGACCGCGGCTGAACGCGGAAGCCGGCCGGCCGCGGAGGTGGGCCGTCGGCACCCCGCCCGGCTCAGTCCTGACCGGCGGTGGCCGACGGACGGACGGACGGTGGGCCGGCACTGGCGGGTGGTGATGCCGGCCGGGTCCGGCTGGGCCGCGGGCTCGCGCAGTTCGGCGGCCGGCAGGACGGCGGCGTCGTGCCGGGTCTGGCCGACGCGGGCGTCGACGGCGGTGCCGCCCGTGACGGCGGCGGTGCGCTGCGCTCCGGGGGGAACGCCGGCTGGGCGAACCGGTACTTGTTCCGGTCGAGCTGCAGCGCGGCCGCGGCGTCGACCATGAACTGCCGCCAGATCGCACCGGGATAGCTGGCGCCGAACACGTCGTGGTCGCCGTCCTTGGTGACCAGGGCCTTGCCGTCGGTGGTGCCGAGCCAGACGGCCGCGGCCACCGCCCCGGTGTAGCCGACCATCCAGGTGTGGGCGTTCTCGGTCAGGCTGTCGCCCCGCTGCCAGGTGCCGGTCTTGCCGGCCGAGTCCCACCCGTTGGGCAGCTTCGCCGCCTCGACCTGGCGCAGGGTCCAGTTCAACTGGTTGATCTGCTCCTGGTTCAGCCCGACGTCGCGCTGTTCGAGGTGCTCCCGGTAGATCTCGTCGCCGCCCTTGGACACCGATCGCACGAAGTGCGCGTCGGCGCGCTTGCCCGCCGCGGCGAAGGTCGCCATGCCGTTGGCCTGGTCCAGCACCGTGACCGGGTACTGGCCGATGCCGACCTCGGTGGAGAACTGGCCGGCGACGTCACGGCCGGGCTTGCCGCGCAGTTCGACGCGGGCCGCCTCGGCCTCGCCCGGCCGGTTGGCCCACATCGCGTCGATGCCGGCCTTGCTCGCCATGTCGATGACGTTGTCCGTGCCCAGCTTCTCCGTCAGCTCGAAGAACGTGACGTTCAGCGACGCGACGGTGGCCTCCCACAGGGCGCAGTCCGGCTGGCACCTGGCGCTGCCGGCGTTGCGGATCGGCCCGGCGGGGCTGCCGTTGACGCGGCCGCTGGCCGGGAACTCCTTGCTCGGCGGGGAGTCCCAGCGCGACTTCATCGAGATGTTCTGGTGGAGGGCCTCCGCCAGGTCGTAGACCTTGAACGACGAGCCCGGCGGGTGCGCGCCGAACCCGCGCGGCTTGCCGGCCTCGTCCAGGTACCAGCCGGCGTAGTCGGCGCCGGTGCCGTTGCTGCCGCCGTAGTACGCCAGGACCCGCCCGGTGCCCGGTTCCACGGCGACGAGCGCCGCCTGCCAGTTCTGCGGCTGCCCGCGGACGACCTGCGGCGCGGTCTGCCGCTTGAGGTCCGCCGCCGCCTCGGCCGCGTCCTGCGCGCGTTTGTCGATCGTGGTGACGATCCGGAACCCGCCGTTGCGCAGGTAGTCCGCGGGTTTGCCGCGGAACTGCTCGGTCCGGCGCAGCTCGGCCACGGCCTGACCCACCACGAGGCCGGTGGACCGGTCCAGGCCGGTCTGCCGCGCGGCCGGGTCGGGCTTCTTGACGGTGTCCGGGTAGGTCAGCGCGTCCGCCTGCGCGCGCTGGAGGTACCGGAGAGCGACCATGTTCTCCCGCACGTACGCCCAGCGGGTCTTCGAGTTCTCCAGGGCCTTCGGGCTCCGGCTCGGGTCGTAGCCCGGGCTGCCCTCGGGGTCGCCGGGGTCGGCCTCGGGCTGCTTGATCATCGACACCAGCACCATGGCCTCGGCGACGGTCACCTGCTCGGCCTGCGGCGCGCTCCGGTTGGCGGTCTTGCCGAAGAAGGTCTGCGCGGCGGCCTCGATGCCGTAGGCGCCCCGGCCGAACGGCACCGTGTTCAGGTAGAATTCGAGGATCTGCTCCTTCGAGTAGCGGTCGTCGAGCTTCCACGCCATGACCGCCTCGCGCAGCTTCCTCGAATACGTCACACCCTTGAGATCGGCCGCGATCCGCGCGTACTGCTGGGTGATCGTGGAGGCGCCCTGCGTCCGGCCGCCGGTGACGTTGTTCTTCGCCGCGCGCAGGATGCTGCCGAAGTCCACCCCCTGGTTGGTCCAGAACGTCTGGTCCTCGGCGGCGACGACGCTCTGCTTCACCGCGTCGTTCATCTCGCCGAACCGCAGGATCGTCCGGTTCTCCGTGCCCAGCTTCGCCATCGGCGTCGTGCCGTCGGCGTAGTAGACCGTCGTCGACTCCGGCAGTTCGAGCTGTTCGGGTGTCGGCACGCTCTCGAAGTACAGCGCGCCGGCGACCGCGCCGGCCCCGGAGAACATCAGCAGGACCGCGAGCGCGACGAGCAGCCACGGCCGGCGCAGCCGCTTCCGTGGCCGCCGCGGCGGCTGTTCGGGATCGTGGCCGGTGTGCTGGCCGGTGGGCTCCATGACGGGGACAGTTCCCGATGCCGCTCGGGCGGAAACGGCCCGGCGCGCGGGCCCAGCTCAGGGCACCCGGCGGAGGCCCGGCACGGCACTGCGAACCCGCACGGCATCGCCGTGGGATCGAACGGTCACCGGGTGCCCGCGTACGCCGCGCCGAGCAGCGCCGCGTGCTCCGTGTCGGTCACCGGGCGGGCCGGCACGTCGAGGCCGAGCGACGGCTCGATGAGATCCCAGGCCCCGGTCATCGACCCGCCGACGACGACGACCTGGGCGCCGAACCGGTGCAGCCAGCCGGTCAGCAACCGGCCCAGCACCCCGAACGCGTCGCCGACGACCTGCCGCGCGGCCGGGTCACCGCTCCGGGCGAGGGCGGCCAGGCCCCGCATGCCGTCGACGGCCGTCCCGGTCCGCTCCCGGTACGCCCTGATCAGTGCCCGGTCCGACACCAGGTCCTCGATGTTCACCCCGTCGACGGCGCAGCAGTGGATCTCCCCATCGGGCGGCACGTCGGGGCCGTCCGACACGATCCGTCCGTCGGCGAGCCAGGCCGAGCCGATGCCCGTGCCCAGGGTGATCGCCACGCACCGCGCCGCGCCGGCCGCCGCGCCGTCGAGCCACTCGCCGAGCAGGAACGCGTCGGCGTCGTTCACGAACGTGAACGACGCCGGATCCGCCGGGATCGCCTCCGCCAGCGCCACCCGCAGGTTCACCCCGCGCAGCCCGTCGAACTTGCCGACGCCCGCATGCCGGGACACCCCGGCCGCGTAGTCGAACGGGCCCGGCACCGCCACCGCCCACCGGTCCGCCGGATCCGGGCCGAGGCGCTTCGCGGCGCCGGCGAGCACCCCGATGATCGTGTGCGCGTCCTGGGCGGGGTCGAGCGTGTGCCGCTGCCGGTCCACCACCCGCCGCTCGGCGGGCAGCACACTGGCCGCGGTCACATGACTGCCGCCGACCTCCAGGGTCCGCACGGACGTACACACCACGGTAACGTTAGCGCACACAGCATCGGGAGAAGGGCGAGCTGATGAACGGAGCGCACGATCCGAACCACCTGCTGGAAGCCCTATCGGGATCGGGGGCATGCTGATGGTCGAGGCCGCCGTCGCGGCGATCCGGGCCGGTGACGTCGCGACCCTGCGCCGGCTCCTGGCCGAGGACCCGGGCCTGGCCACGGCCCGGCTCGGTCCGCGCACCCTGCTCCACGTGACCACCGACTGGCCGGGCCACCTCCCGGACGGACCCGCGACGGTCGCTGCCCTGGTCGCGGCGGGCGCCGACGTCAACGCCCGGTTCACCGGCGCGCACACCGAGACACCGCTGCACTGGGCCGCCAGTTGCGACGACGTCGAGGTGCTCGACGCGCTGCTCGACGCCGGTGCCGACATCGACGCTCCCGGCGCGGTCATCGCCGACGGCACCGCGCTGGACGACGCGACGGCCTTCGGCCAGTGGCGGGCCGCTCACCGCCTGGTCGAGCGCGGCGCCCGCACCACACTGTGGCACGCGGCGACCCTGGGCCTGATGGACCGCCTGCGTGAGTGCCTCGCCGCCGATGTTCCGCGGGCCGAGGTCACCCGCGCGTTCTGGGGCGCCTGTCACGGCGGCCGGCAGGAGGCCGCCACGCTGTTGCTCGACCACGGCGCCGACCTGAACTGGCTCCCCCCGTGGGAGCAGGTGACCCCGCTGGACGCCGCGATCCGCAGCGGCGCCACCGACCTGGCCGGGTGGCTCCGCGCCCGGGGCGCCCGGACCGCGGCGGAACCGTCCGGTTAGCCCTGACCGGCGCGACCGTGGGAAGGACGGCCCGCCGACGGGGCGGGCCGTCCTGACGTCAGTGCGTCTTGCCGTACCAGATGAAGAACACGATCACGGCGATCAGCAGCACGCCTGCCGTGATGGCGGCCGCGATCTTCGCCGCGCTGTACGGGCGCTCGCCCGCCACCTCGCCGGTGCGGCCGTTGACCTGGATGTTGTAGGTCTTGCCCGCGTAGACGTAGCAGGCCAGCCACACCGGCAGCAGCATGAGCTTGAACGTCATGTCGTGGTATTCGGTGTCGACGTGGTCGACGCGCTGCTCGTCGCCGCCGATGTCGTCCCTGCAGTCGCGCTCGATGACCGCGGCCATCTTGCGTTTCGCGTGCTCCAGGCCCGTCTCCGGCTCGACGTCGTAGCGCAGCGTCTCGTGCCCCACGAGGTACTCCGGGCGGTACGGCTCGGCGTCGGTCAGCGGCCACGGCTCGAGAGCGTCGAGATGCTTCTCCGTGACCTTCGTCGTGCCTGCCACGAGCACGTCGTCGAACGTCCGCCCGACGGTGCCGCTCGCGTGGTACCAGCGCGTCTTGCGCACCTGGCGGGTCTTCTGCTCGCCGTTCTCGGTGTAGGTCTCGGTCTCCCAGTAGTGCTCGCCGCGCTGGCCCTGGTAGTGGGAGATCGTGCGGGAGTCGTACGTCCAGTGCGGCAGATACGTGCTCTTCGCGGACTCGGCCTCGGTGACCTTTTTGAGCTCGCTGGGCGCGAACCACCGCGACGACGCCCACTTGCCCAGCGACTCGCGGAGCTGCCGCTTGTCGAGCGCGAACGGCAGCACCGCCTCCGGCACCACCTGGTCGTCCGGGTTGACCTCGGCGACGACGGCCGCGCCGCAGAACCGGCAGCGGTCGGAGATCGCGTCGGACTCGGTCTGCGCACCGCAGTTCCGGCACGTGAAGACGTGCTTGGCCAGCAACGCGACCGGTTTGCGGGGCAGGCCGGCGAACTGGGCCCAGTCGTGCTCGCGGACCTCACGGGTGGGCGCCGCCAGCATCGTCTCGTGCCCGCAGTACGGGCAGCGCAGCACCGAGGTGCCGGGCGCGAACTCGACGTTGGCGCCGCAGCCGGCGCACGGGTACTGCGTCTGTAAGACCATGGCTCAGCCCTGGGGCGGGAAGGGCGGTGGGACGGCGGCGAAGAGCGGGCCGAGCTCGGGCACCTGCTCGGCCGGGGTCCACTGCGCCATGCCGTTCTTCCAGACCAGCGTGCCGCGGCCGACGGCGCCCGACCGGATCTGCGCACCGAGCGTGTTGAGGTCGAACGGCCCGGCCTGCTGGCCGTTGACACCCGCGAACCACTGGTCCTGCTGGGGCAGCGGCGGCGGTCCCGCCGGTGCCGCGGGCGGGGCGGCGGGTGGCGGCGCGGGCTGGTTGAGCGCGTTGGCCATCCGCTGCCCGGCGGCCATGCCCAGGCCCAGGCCGAAGCCCTCGCCGGCGCCGCCCTGGTTGTTCGCGGCGTCCTCCATGGCGTTGGCGGCCTGGAACTTCGTATACGCGTCCAGGTTGCCCAGCACGCCCATCGAGGTGCGCTTGTCGAGGGCCTCCTCGACCTCTGGCGGCAGGGAGATGTTCTCGATGATGAACTTCGGGATCTGCACCCCGTAGCCGGACAGCTCCTGGGTCAGCACCCCGGCGAGCTTCTGGCCGATGAGGAGTTGCTGCGCGACGAGGTCGAGCACCGGCACCTGCGCGGTGGCGAGGGCGGGACCGAGGTGGCCGACGATGAGCTGGCGGATGAACTCCGACACCTCCTCGGTGCGGAACTGCGGGTCGGTGCCGACGAGCTCGCGCAGGAGCTTCTCCGGGTCGACGACCCGCAGCGCGTACGCGCCGAACGCCCGCAGCCGGACCATGCCGAACTCGGCGTCCCGCATCATGACGGGGTTCTGCGTGCCCCACTTGAAGTCGGTGAACTGGCGCGTGTTGACGAAGTAGACCTCCGCCTTCCACGGCGAGTCGAACCCGTACTTCCAGCCCTTCAGCGTCGACAGGATCGGCAGGTTCTGCGTCTGCAGGGTGTAGGTGCCGGGAGTGAAGACGTCGGCGACCTGGCCCTCGTTGACGAACACGGCGGTCTGCGACTCACGCACGATGAGCTTGGCGCCCATCTTGATCTCGTTCTGGTAACGCGGGAAGCGCCAGACGATCGTGTCGCGACTGTCATCGAGCCACTCGATGATGTCGATGAACTCGCCCTTGACCTTGTCCCACAGTCCCACGGGCTTTCTCCCTCTTGCGGTTTTGCGGATCTCGCGCGTCGCCGACCATAGCAACTGTTCCTGTACGGCGGGTGATCCTGTCGGGAAGCCACCAACTCCGCGGGCCGGCGAGAAACCGCTGGTCGGCTGCCGTCGCGGAAGGCGCGGCGGGCGCCGGCGCCTCGCCACCTCTTGTCGATCTTGCACCTGTGGTGCCGGGACACTCCAGGAATGTCCGATTTGCGGGGCACCACAACTGCAAGATCAACGGGGCCGGGGGGCGGTGGGCGCCGCGTTAGGGTCTAGGGATGAGTCGTTCCCGTTTGATGCCAGGACCTGACCATCCGATCACCGTGCAACCGGCCGAGGAGCGGATCGTGGTCCGCGTCGGCGAGACGGTCGTCGCGGACACGACCGGCGCGCTCGCGTTGCGGGAGTCGAACTACCCGGTCGTCTACTACATCCCGCTCGCCGACGTCGACCGGAGCCGGCTGCGGCGGACCGACCACAGCACCTACTGCCCGTACAAGGGCGACGCGTCGTACTACAGCATCGGCGATCTCGAAAACGTGGTGTGGAGCTACGAGGCGCCCTATCCCGCGGTCGAGCCGATCGCCGGGCGCGTCGCGTTCTACCCGGACAAGGTCGAGCTGACGGTCGTCCAGACGCAGTAGCCGTGTCACATCCCTCGGCGCGCGAGCCGCCGGCCGGCCTCGCGACGCAACCCGCACCGGCCCGCGCGACGTCTACGAGGAGCCGGCGGGATGGCCGGTCGACCCGACAAATCGGGGCATCGCCGTATGCGCAGTGGTGAGGCCCCGCGGGCCGCTCGGGACCGCGCGGGGCCTCGCCGCGAACGCCTTGGGCGCCGCCTACAGGACGGCCTCGGCGAGAGCATCCACTTCGGACAGCGACGGGACCGTCGGGAAGAACATGATCTCGCGAATCCCGATCTCCTCGAACGCGCGGGTCACCGACACCGCCTGGTCGGGCTTGGTGATCCGGCTCTCCACGATCCGGTCCGCCCACTCGCCCAGGAAGCCGTAGTACTTGCGCAGGGCGTTCGCCGACGCGCTGGGATCGCTGAAACCGTAGTACACCAACGCCGCCAGCCGCGGCTCGCCCTCACGGCCGCCCTCGCGCCACGCGTGGCGGATCCGCTGCACCATCGAGGCTGCCTGGTCCGGGCCGCCACCGCCCATCGTCCAGCCGTCCGCGAACCGTACGGTGCGGGCGATCGCCGCCTCGCTGGAGCCGCCCATGAGGATCGGGATCCGGCCCGCGCGCGCCGGTGCGGGCGCGACCGGCAGTGCGCCGCCGACCGGTTCACCGGCCCAGACTCGCTGCAACAGGACCAGTGTCTCGTCCATGAGCGCGCCGCGGCGGTTGAACGGCCGGTCCATCGCGGCGTAGTCGTCCGGCCGGCCGCCGATGCCGAAGCCCAGGGTGAGCCGGCCGCCGGAGACGGCGTCGAGGGTCGCGGTCGCCTTGGCCAGCCACACCGGTGGGTACATCGGGGCGAGCAGGATGTCGGTGAACAGCTTGATGCGCGTGGTCGCGCCGGCGACGGCGGCGAGCGAGGTCAGCGTGTCGTAGTTCGGGTAGACGATGCGGTCGATCGTGCCGAGCGCCGCGAACCCGCGCTCCTCGGCGCGGCGGGCCCAGGCCAGCAGATCCGGTCCCGCGATGTTGAGCGTGGTCGGAAGGCCGATGCCGATGTCCATAATGCCGACGATACGTCGCTATGCCCGGAACCGCGTGCCGGGGTGGAAATACCGCCCCGGACCTACCAAGTCCGAATTCGGCCGCCGGCCACGGTCGCGGCACCGTCCGGGTGACCGTGCCACCCGCAGGTGACACGCGGCCCCTCCCGTGGCCGACGCGCCACGACGGCCTCATCGACGACGAGCCAGGCTGAACCCGCGCGCCGGCGCGTTGTCCACATAGGTGGCGGCGTATTTCGGTGCGCTGCCGGTCAACCGGAATCCGGGGATCTCGGCGGTACGGGCCGTGCCCGCGCCGTCGACGTGGTCGACCAGCAGCGTCCAGGCGTACGTCGCCCCGCGTGCCGTGAACCCGACGGTGACGGTGCTCCGCTCACCGCGGCGCAGTTCGAGGCGCCGCGTCGCGAAGTAGTCGGCGCCGGTGCCGTCGGTGAGGGCCGGCGCTTCGTCGTCGAGGTCGCAGGTCACCCGTACCGTGGCCGGAGCCGCGGCGGCGGGGACGATCGCGGTGCCGGCCAGGACCTCGGCGGTCCGCTCCAGGCGGACGCGGACGCCGGTGATCCGCACCGCCGGCTCGGCATCGCCGGTGAACACGAGCGTGACGGTGAGCCGGTCCCGCGCCGCGCCCCCGGCCCGGTCCAGGAACGCGGGCCAGTCGGCGGTGGTCCGCAGGCCGGTACGCAGCACCGAGGCGTCCGGGCCGCCGGTGAGCGGGTCGTGCAGCGCGAACCCGTTGACGCTCTCGGTGCTGTAGTCCACGACGGCCTCGGCGGTGAGCGCCGGTCCGGCCGTCGCCGTGGCGCCGGGCCGGGGCGGTGCGCTGCGCCGGGTGCCCGCGGTGCCGCGGTGGCCGGCGGCGAGCAACCCGGCCACGACCGCGATCGCGGCGGCCGTGACCGCAGCGGCGGTCCAGGCCCTGCGGCGGGCGGTCATCGGGTGCCCCTCGCCACCAGCCGGGCCACCGTCCGGGCGGTGGCCGGCGCGCCGGTCGTCTCGACCGAGACGATCCGCCGGCCGATCCGCATGACGATCGTCGTCACCGTCGTGCCGCGGCCGGACCGCTCGGTCCGGACGGCGGCGTCGGCGCCCGGCACGTCCACCGGCCGCCGGTCGCCGGCGATCGCGGTGAACCGGCGGCGGGCGCTCAGGTCGTCGTCGGCCGCCCAGAGGATCGAGACGGTGACCGCCGGTCCCTGGGGCGCGGAGAAGTGGCACTCGGCACGGGCGGGCCCGGTCGGCACGGTGACGTCGGCCCGGGTCGTGCCGGCGTCGCCGGAACTCCGGTCGTCGCGGCCGGTGGGGACCCGCAGTGTCGCCAGGTCGGCGTCGGTGAGTGTCGCGCAGGCGTCCGGCCAGTCCGCCGCGCCGAGGAACGCCGGCGGGCCGTCCGCCCGCGTGACCGGGTGGTGCCAGGCCGGTCGGCCGCCCGACTCGATCAGCAGCCGGCCGGCGGAGGTCGCGAGCAGTGCCGGGCCCGGCAGTTCGGTCGCGGACCCCGGCCGGGCGCCGCCGGTGACGTCGAGCTGGTGCACGACGAGGAACGGCACCGGCCTCGGCGCCGGGCCGACGGCGAACAGCCGGCCGTCGCGGCGCAGCAGGTACCGCGCCTGGATCGCGGCCCGCCAGCGGACCGTGCCGTCGGCCAGGCCGATCGCCTCGACCGCGCCGTCGTCGGGGTCCTCCGCGCGGCCGGAGTGCGCGACGACCGCGACGCCGTCCTCGACGAGCACGTCGCAGAGGCCGGTGCAGCCGTCGGACGGCCGGTCGGCGACGAGCCGCCCGTCCGGGCCGAACAGCCGGAACGTGCGGCTGTCCCGCACGATCGTCGCGCCGTCCCGGACGAGCAGCCCCGGCCCGTCTCCCGGCGGCTCGACGGGGTCGACCCGCCACAGCGCGGTCTCGGCCCGCAGCCGTCCGTCGGTCGCGTCGCGGACCTGGAGCGTGAGCCGGTCGCCGCAGCGCAGCTCGACGGCGACGGTCGTCCGGTCCCCGGCGACCCGGGCCACCTCGCAGCCGTCGGGCAGGGTGACGGTCCACCTGCTGGTGCCGGTCGCCGCGCCGAGCGCCGTCAGCCGCGCCCGCGCCGCACCCGGGACGGTGAGGAGCACCGCCGAGCCGGCCGCCGTCGCCTCGGTGCGCGGGGCGAGGCCGGTGCGCCAGCGGACCTCGCCGTCGCCGGTCGCCAGGGCGAACAGGACCCCGCCGTCGGCGGTCGAGCCGTTGACGAGGACGCTCCCGGCGGACAGGTCCGGTTGCGACCAGAGCACCGTCGCGTATGAGCCGGCGGTGTTCAGCGCGCGCCGCCACCGCCGCGTGCCGTCGCGCCCGTCGACCCCGGTGACCTCGCGGAAGTCCTTCGTCCGGGTGACCAGGACGTCGGCGCCGGGGTCGTAGCCGACGACCGTGGCGTGCTCGCTCACGAACTCCGTCCGGAGCACCGAGTCGCGGACCAGGAACGCGCTGCCCGCCGGGTCCGCGGCCGCGGGCGGCGCCGGTGTCGCCGGCGGGGCCGGCAGTGACCGCGGCACACTGCCGGTGAGCAGCGCGGACCTTACGAGCAACCCCGTGGCGGCGTACGCGGCGGACCGCCTCAACGATGCCTCCCGTGCCTCTCGAGGGTTCAGCAATCGAAACGACGGGATGAATCGGGCGTATCGGACGGAACTGTCATTCAGCCATTCGGGCTCGCCGGTCGGGCAAGATTGGGCACATGGGTTCCTATCGCGCGACAGGCGAGTTCCGGCGGGACTCGCGGTACATCACGACCCGCATCACCGCCGACGGGCAGGACGGCTATCCGGTGGAGCCGGGGCGGTACCGGCTGGTGGTGAGCCGGGCCTGCCCGTGGGCCAGCCGCGCGATCATCGTGCGGCGGCTGCTCGGCCTGGAGGACGTGCTGTCGATGGGTGTCTGCGGGCCGACGCACGACCAGCGGAGCTGGACCTTCGACCTCGACCCGGGCGGCCGTGACCCGGTGCTCGGCATCGAGCGGTTGCAGGAGGCGTACTTCGCCCGCTTCCCCGGCTACGAGCGCGGCATCACGGTCCCCGCCGTCGTCGAGACGACCACCGGCCAGGTCGTCACCAACGACTACGCAAGGCTGACGCTCGACCTGTCGACGGAGTGGACACGGTACCACCGGCCGGGTGCCCCGCGGCTCTACCCGGAGCACCTGCGCGAGGAGATCGACGCGGTGAACGAGGTGGTCTACGAGGACGTCAACAACGGGGTGTACCGCTGTGGCTTCGCCGGCGGCCAGGACGCCTACGACGAGGCGTTCCGCCGCCTGTTCTCCCGCCTCGACCGGCTCTCCGAGCGCCTGTCGACCCGGCGGTACCTCGTGGGAGACGCGATCACCGAGGCCGACGTCCGGCTGTTCACCACCCTGGTCCGCTTCGACGCTGTGTACCACGGCCACTTCAAGTGCAACCTGCGCAAGCTCACCGAGATGCCGGTCCTGTGGGACTACGCCCGGGACCTCTACCAGACGCCGGGCTTCGGCGACACGGTGGACTTCGACCACATCAAGCGGCATTACTACGAGGTGCACAAGGACATCAACCCGTCCGGCATCGTGCCGCTGGGCCCGGACCTGTCCGACTGGCAACTCCCGCACGACCGCGCCGCGCTCGGCGGCTCCCCGTTCGGCGAGGGCACCCCGCCCGCCGCGCCGGTCGACTGACCACCCTCCGGCGGCCCGGACCGGGCGGAGAACGTGGTGGCGCGCATCCCGCCGGCCGGCACGACGATCCGGGTGACCGGCGGCATGGAGTCCCGGTTCAGGCCAGGCAGGCCTCGACGGCGTCGTACAGCGCGTTGCCGCGGTCGTGGTCGGCGAGCCGCCTGGTCACGTACGCCATCCAGTAGCCGGTGCGCTCGTCGCCGCCCGCGGAGGAGCCGCCGATGCCGCCCATGCCGACCCAGGTGCCGTCGCGGCGCCAGCCCAGCGTCCACACGGCGTCCTCCTCCAGCAGCAGGTCGTGGCCGTCGACCTGCGGGGCCAGCGCCTCGGCCAGCAGGTCGGCCGGGAGCAGCTCGGGCAGCCTGGCGTAGAGCGCGGCGAGGCCGCGGGCGGTGGCGTGGCCGTTGACCGCCGGCATCTCACCGGTGCGCCACGCGGCGCCGTTGAGCACGTCGACGTCGAGCAGCCCGGCCGGGTTGCCGAGCGCCCGCGCCCAGAGATCGCCGTGGCCGTGGATGGACTGCTCGGGCCAGTCGGGGGAGCCGTGCTCGACCTCGGCGCACCGCTGGAGGTCCACCTCGGACAGTCCGAAGTGGACGTCGACCCCGAAGGACCGCACGACCTCGCCGATCGTCTCGCCGGTGCTGCCGCGGAGGATGGCGCCGAGGATGTTCCCGTAGGTGAGGGCATGCTCGCCGACGGCGGTGCCCGGCTCCCATTCGAGCGGCGTGGCGGCGATGGCGGCGGTGAACCGTTCCCAGTCCAGCGCCTCGGCAGGGGTGAGCGGCTCGGCGACCGCGGGCAGCCCGGCCTGGTGCGCGAGCGCGTGCCGGACGGTCGCCGCCGGATGGGGGAACGCTTTCCAGTATCGGACGACGGGATCGTCCAGCGCGATGGCGCCCCCGGCGACCCTGGTCAGCAGCGCCGTCGCGGCAATCGGTTTGCTCGTCGAGAAGACGGTGGTCAGCGTGTCCGGCTCCCACGGCCGGGTCCGCGCGGCGTCGGCCCAGCCGCCCCAGAGGTCGACCACCAGCCGGCCGTCCACATAGGCGGCGACGGAGGCGCCGGTCTCCGCGCCGCTGTCGAGCTGCGCGCGAAACGTGTCGGCGACACGCTCGAAACCGTCGGCGACCGTGCCGCCCATGGGGGTCTGCATCGGGCAACTGTAGCGACCACCATGCGGCGCGACTGCGGATTATCGCGGACCCGATCGATCGGCCCGGCCGGCCGCGCCGCGCGGCCGTGGTGTTCATGAGTGGCGTTGCGGCGCGGCCGTGGCGCCTGTGCGTGGTGTTGTGGCGCGGCCGTGGCGCCACCCCGGTTTTGCGCTACTGGATGGTGCCGCACAGTCGTGCGGGTGGTGTCCGTCGCTCATGATCGCTGCTGGACCCGGGTGGCGCGTTCCGTGCCGGGTGACTCCATGATCATGGGAAAGATGTGGCTGCCCCGATAGCCGGATCTTTCCCATGATCATGGAGTCGCCCGGCCTGGCGGCGGGATTGCGCAGGAACGCGTGCCGACCGGCGCGCCCCGGTGCTCGGACACCCGAAACGGGCCCGTCGTTCGTGATGGTCGCCTGGCGCAACGCCGCCGGGGCAGACTCGTCGTGTGCGCCCAGCTTTGTCCTCCAAGTCGATCGCCGACATCGGGTGATGGGAGGGGCGCGACCGGACCCCGAAACGGATGGTCTTCACGTTGCACGGCGGGGGAGTGCCGCGGCGGTACGCGCTGATCGACACCGGCGGCGACTGGTTCCTCCCACTGATGAAGGAACAGTCCTGACGCCCTACTGATGCGTGCGGCGGCCCGGTCTCGCGGCCTCCTGGAGCAGTGCCAGGCGGATCGCGCCGACGGCCGCGACGGCCAGCGAGATGCGCCACACCACCACGCCGAACTCGACCGACGTGATGTGGCCGGCCCCGAAGCGCCCCTGCACGCCGGCGAGGCCGGGGAAGCTCACGGTCAGCAGGAGCAGCGCGATGCCGGCCATCGCCGGCGCGAGCCAGATCCGCCGCGGCCGCTCGAACGTCGCCCACGCGGTCCCGGCCACGAGGACCGTGCCCGTCAAGACGACCATCGCGACCAGCAAGGTGACCGGCCGGTGGCCGTCGAGCCGGCTGGCGGCGTGGATGCCCCAACCGGTCCACTCCTCACCACCACGGGCGAGCAGCGCCTCGTACGTCACCGGGGACGCGTCGGACCGCACCGTGATCGTGTGGTCCTCGCTGGCCCACGGCAACGCCAGCGCCAGCAGCGCGGCGATGCCCCCGACGAGGGCCACGACCCGGGCACCGAGGTCGGCTGGGGTGGGTCCGGCTCCGGCGTCCTTCGGTGCGGTCATGCCCGTAGACCGTAGTGGACTTCGCGCTGCGGTCTGCGGTCGGGTTTTCGACCCGCCGGCAACAGCCGATCACCGGCCGGCGGCGGCGGATCTTCGTTGCGCGCCGGTGCCGGGTCGCCGGCCGCGCGCGGTCGTCCGGGCCGCGTCGGCGGCCGCGTCGTCCTCGGCGCCGTCGTCGGATTGCTTCTTGCGATGTCCGCCCATCTGCCGGTAGCCGGGATGGACGCCCGGCGTCAGCCCCTGCTGGTCGGCGATGCGCTGCAGCAGCCTGGCGAGCTGCGACCGCTCGTCGGGGTCGAGCCCGGCGCAGATGTCGTCGTCGTGCGCGGCGGCGATCGACCGCATCTCCGTCATCATGTGCTCGCCGTCGACGGTGAGGTGCAGCGCATGGTGCCGGCGGTCGGTTTCGCTCGGCCGGCGCTCGACGAGTCCTTTGTGGTCGAGGTTGTCCACCAGTGCGACGACCCGGCTCGGCACGACCCCGAGGTCCACGGCGACCGACTGCTGACTGCGCCCGGGCCGGCTGGCGATCATGCGCAACAGGCCCACGTCGGGCGGGGTCAGCCCGAGTGCCTGCACCCGTTGCGAGAACCGCTCGGTCGCGTGCGCGCCGAGCTGGGCCAGCAGGAACGCCGCACCTCTCGGGCCGGCTTGCCGACGTGACGTCATGTGGCTATGGTACATCCTGATGAACGATTCACCGGACTGAACTATTCTCCGAGCAGAAGGGAGTGCGCGGATGCGCTTCACCCACCATCCGGACCTGGCCGGCAAGGTCGCGCTCGTCACCGGTGCCTCACGCGGGATCGGCGCGGAAACCTGCCGCGCCTTGGCGGCCAACGGTGTCAAGGTCGCCGTCAACGGCCGGGACGAGGCCGCCCTCGCCGCCGTCGTCGACGGCATCATCGCCGAGGGCGGTCAGGCGATGGCCGCGCCCGGCGACGCGACCGTCGCGGACGTCGTCGCGCGGATTCGCCGGGATGTCGAGGCCGCCTTCGGGCCGGTCGACGTCCTCGCCCCGTTCGCCGGCGGGCAGGGCCAGCCGGTGCCCACCCAGGAGCTCGACGCCGACCGCTGGCGGGCGACGCTGGAGTCCGACCTCACGTCGGTGTTCCTCGCCGTGCGGGAGGTGTTGCCCGGCATGATCGAGCGCCGCAGCGGCAGCATCGTCACCATGGCGTCGGCCGCCGGCAGACAGCCCAGCCGCGCGAGTGCCGCCTATGCGGCGGCGAAGGCCGGCGTCGTCATGTTCACCCGGCACCTCGCCAGCGAGGTCGGCCACCACGGTGTCCGGGTCAACTGCCTGGCCCCGTCCGCCGTCCTCAACGACCGCATGCAGCGGTTCATGACTCCCGAGCAGCTCGCCGACCTCGCCGGCCGCTTCCCGTTGGGGCGCATCGGCCGGCCCGAGGACGTCGCCGAGGCCGTGCTGTTCCTCGCGTCGGGCTCGGCGTCCTGGATCACCGGAGCGACGCTCGATCTGACCGGCGGGCGGGTGATCGCATGACCGCCGCGGCCGCCACGACCCGTCGCCGGTCGCAGGCAGGACCGCCGCTCGGCGTGCTGGCCGTCGTGTTCACCGCGCTGTTCCTCGGTGGCCTGTTCCTCGGCACGATCCTGGGCGGCGGCAAGCCGTATCCGTCGCCGTTCGGCGCCACGCCCGACATCCTGGAGTATTTCCGCGACCACGCCACCGCGGTGCGGGTCGGGGGAGCGTTGCAGTTCGCCGCCGCGATTCCGCTGGCCATCTACGCCGCGACGGTCTCCGCGCGCCTGCATCAGCTCGGCGTCCGAGCACCTGGTGCGACCATCGCGCTCGCCGGCGGCCTGCTCTCGTCCGGGTTCCTGGCGCTCTCCGGTCTGCTCGGCTGGGTGATGTCGCGGGCGGAGGTGCTCGACGAACCGGCACTCGTGCGTGGCCTGCAATACCTCAACTTCGCGGCGGGCGGTCCCGGCCACGTGGTGCCACTGGGTCTGCTGGTCGCCGGGGTCGCCGTGCCCGGTCTGCTCGCGAGGCTGTTGCCGCGCTGGCTCGCCTGGGCGGGTCTGGTCATCGCGGCGATCGCCGAGGTGGCGACGTTGAGCCTGCTCGTCGACGCCGCGGCCTATCTGCTGCCGATCGCCCGTTTCGCCGGGCTGGCCTGGCTGATTGTCGTGGGGTTCCGCCTGCCGCAGCAGCGGCCGTCGAGAGCCGGCGAGCTGAGACCCTGAGATCATCCCGTGGGGGAGTTTCCCTGATGTGCGACCCGATGCGCGGCAGGCAGTCTGAGGTCACGGGCCGACGACGGGGGACGGCGGCGGAGGGGGCACGGGGGACGCCGCCGTCGTCGGGGGCCGTGCCGTCAGGCAAGGGGACCGCAAGGACTCCGCAACGGACCGGCGCGGGACCGGCGGAGCAGCCCCGACGGGCCGGTGACCGGAGTGCCGCATGGCGTCGCGAGGAGAACATGGGCGGGCGCCGCGTGAAGCGCGCATTCGTCGTGGCGCTCGAACGGCCGCTCGGACCGGGCTGCCTGTGATCCGGCATCCGGGACAGCGTCGTCGCGGTGGGCACCTTGCGGGAGCGCGGCTGTAGGCTCCGCCCCCGTGACGGTGCTGGAACTCCAGGACGTGACCTTCCGCCGTGGCGACAAGGAGATTCTCCACGGGATCTCGTTCGCCGTCGGCGCCGGCGAGCACTGGGCGCTACTCGGCCCCAACGGTGCGGGCAAGAGCACCGTCCTCGGCTTCTGCGGCGCCGTCACGCACCCCACGTCGGGCACCGTGCGAGTCCTGGGCGAGCAACTCGGCCGCGTCGAGCTCCAGGCACTCCGCCGCATGATCGGCCACGTCAACCCGCGGCATCCGCTGCGGTCGCCGTTGACGGTCCGCGAAGTGGTCCTGACCGGCGTCACGGGCACCGTCGACACGCCGCCGCGCTGGCGGGCCCGGCCCGACCAGCTCGGCAAGGCCGACGCGCTCATCGACACCCTGGGGCTGCGGGGGAAGGGCGAGGAGCGCTGGCCGACCCTCTCCCAGGGGGAGCGGGGCCGTGCGCTCATCGCCCGGGCGCTCGTCAACGACCCGCGGCTCCTGCTGCTGGACGAACCGTCCACCGGCCTGGACGTCGCCGCACGGGAACAGCTCCTCGAGACCATCGACCTGCTCGACGAGACCCATCCCGGCACCACCTCGATCCTGGTCACCCACCATCTCGAGGAACTGCCCGCCACGACCACCCACGCGCTGCTGCTGGCGGAGGGCCGGGTCGTGGCCGCGGGACCGGTCCGGTCGACCCTGACGACGGCGAACGTCTCCACCGCGTTCGGCCACCCCATCACCGTCCACGAGCACGACGGGCGATGGGCCGCTCGCGCGGCCCGCGCCCGTCGGGAGCTCCTGACGCGCTAGCGCCGCGCCCGCACCGCCGCGGCCAGCTCGCCGAGCAGCGTCTCCGTCGTGCCCCAGGACATGCAGGCGTCGGTGACGCTCTGGCCGTAGGTGAGCGGGCCGCCGAGGTCCTGCCGGCCCGCCTCCAGGAAGCTCTCCAGCATGATGCCGGCGATGCCGTCCTGCCCGTCGGCGATCTGCTCGGCGACCTCCCGCGTGACGGCCGCTTGCCGGACGTGGTCCTTGCCGCTGTTGCCGTGGCTCGCGTCGACGATCAGCCGCTGCGGCATCGCGGCCTTCTCCAGGCGGGCCAGCGCGTCCCGGAGGTCCGAAGGGCCGTAGTTCGGGCCCGAACGGGCGCCGCGCAGGATGATGTGGCAGTCCGGGTTGCCCGTCGTCGACACCACCGCGGCGCGGCCGTCCTCGTCGACGCCGAAGAACACATGCCGGCTGGCGGCGGTGCGGCAGCCGTCGATCGCGACCTGGACGTCGCCGTCGGTGCCGTTCTTGAACCCGACCGGCATCGACAGCCCGGACGCGAGCTGCCGGTGCACCTGGCTCTCCGGCGTGCGCGCGCCGATGGCGCCCCAGGAGACGGCGTCGGCGATGTACTGCGGGCTCGTCGGCTCCAGGAACTCGCAGCCCACCGGCAGGCCCAGCCCGAGAACGTCGAGCAGCAGCCGCCGGGCGAGCCGCAGCCCGGTCGGCACGTCGAACGTCTCGTCCAGCCCCGGGTCGTTGATGAGGCCCTTCCAGCCGACGGTGGTGCGCGGCTTCTCGAAGTACACCCGCATCACGACACACAGGTCGGCGCGGTGTTCCCGGGCGGCGACGGCGAGCCGGCGGGCGTAGTCGACGGCGGCCACGGGATCGTGGACCGAACACGGCCCGACCACCACGAGGAGCCGGTCGTCCTGCCCGGTGACAATCCGGTGCACCTCGTCACGTGATCGGCGCACCACGTCGGCGCGTGTGTCGTCCATCGGCAACTCGGCGTCGAGCTCGCGCGGCGTGAGCAGGGGCCGGTAGCCGGTGACCCGCAGGTTGCTGGTGTTCATTGCCCGTCCTTCTCCAGGTGGCGGCGGGCTCATCGGTCGACCAGCCCGCCGCGTTGACACGACGAAGGGCAGAGACCGAGGTCTCTGCCCTTGCTGGCTCCGGGTGACGTTGGTCAGCGCAAACGACCGCCGGCTCCACCCGGAGCCACGGTAAAGCGCTGATAGTCCAGAATCACGAGGGCATACTACCGCATGTGCCCGCCCCGCCGATGTGACGTGGCCGACGCCCCGGGCTGCGCCGCGGGCCGTGAACTCAGCCGAAGCCGGGGATCGTGAGGGCGCTGTCGGGGCCGAGCGGGAACCCGGGGTTGTGGGCGATCTCCCAGACGTGACCGTCCGGGTCGGTGAAGCAGCCCGCATATCCGCCGTAGAACGTCTCGCCCGCCGCCCGGGTGATCGTCGCCCCGGCCTCGGCCGCCGCGCTCAGCACCTCGTCGACCTCGGCCCGGGATCGGACGTTGTGCGCCAGGGCCATCCCGCCGAAGCCGTCGGTGCCGTGGTCCTCGATGCCGGAGTCGGCGGCGAGCTTGCCGCGCCCCCACAACACCAGCGCCATCCTGCCGGCCTGGAAGAAGACGGTCTCCTCGACCTCCTGGCCGCGCCAGCCGAGCCGCTCGTAGAAGGTCCGCGCCTGGTGCAGGTCGGCGACCCCGAGCGTGACGATGCTGACGCGCTGCTCCACACCGGCGAACCTACCAGCACCGGGCGGACAACCGGTCGTGCTCCGCCGCGGACGTTTCGCGGTGCTGAAATTCGGTTGAGGCGGCTGCCCGTACCGGTCATGGTGGGATGGTGCGGGCGACCTTCTACCGGCTGGCGGACCACGAGTGGGCCGACGTGCTGATCGAGCGCGACGACGGCGTGACCTACCGGATGCACGCGGGCCCGGTGACCGCGGACCTGCCGCACGACCTGGTGCACTACACGGTCGAGGACGCCCTCGGCATGACGGACGGCATCTGGGGCGCGATCGCCAGCGGGGTGGTCTTCCGGAGCATGACCCACGTGTCGGGCCGCCGCACGCGGGCGAGCGCTCCGCCACGCTGCTCCGCGAGCACCGCGACCTGCTCCAGCGCGCCGAGCTGATCGGCGGTTTCGTCGAGCGCGTCGCAGCCCTGCCCGACGCCGACCTGCCCCGCTTCGCGGCACAGGAGCCGGTGGGCCAGGCGCCGCGCCTGACCCTGGAGCAGCTCCGCACGGCGGTGGCGGCGCTGCACGCCGCGGAGGAGCGCTGGCGCGCCCTTCCCATCGGCGCGACCCTGACGGTCGAGTGGCCGTCCCGCCGCCGCATGCCCGCCCCGGCCAAACCGCGCCGCACCCGCGAGGCCCCGGCACGCCGATCCCGCTGACGGTCAGGACCCGCCGCGACACGCATCGACGTGCTCGAACCGGTCGGTCATCCGGCGGGCGGCAGCCAGGCGGTCGAAGCGGCCAGCCGCCGGTGGCCGTCAGGCGACCGGGTCGGCCAGCGCCGTGTCCTCGGCCCCGGCCGCGACGGTCAGCGCGCCGGTGGGTGCCACCTCCCCGAGCGGGCCGGAGCGGCCGTAGCGGTGCCCCTGGCCGTACCGGCAGCCGAGCGCCGCCATCGTCACCGCCTGCTGGTCCGTCTCGATGCCCTCGGCGACCACCGTCACGCCTAGGCCGGTGCAGATCTGCACGATCGACCGGCAGATCGCCTCGCTGCGCCCGCCGCCGGCCGCGGTGAACGAGCGGTCCAGCTTCACCTCGTCGACCGGCATCGCGTGAAGCTGGGCCAGCGCGTTGTAACCGGTGCCGAAGTCGTCCAGCGCGAACCGCACGCCGAACCGGCCCAGCCGGCGCACCGCGCCCGCGGCGGCGCCGAGGTCGGGCAGCGGCGCGGTCTCGGTCAGCTCGAGCAGCAGCCGGTGCGGTTGCAGGCCGTGGCGCAGGACCGCGGCGCGGACCGTCTCCTCGTGCTCCGGCCGGCCCAGCCGCGCGGCGGAGGTGTTGACGTGCACGGCAATGCCGGCCCACGGCCCGCGGAAGGCGGCGGCGTCGTGGCAGGCACGGTCGAGCACGAAGTCGTCGACGAGCCGGATCAGGCCGATCTCCTCCGCCGTCGCGATGAACACGTCTGCCGACACTGGGCCGAGGATCGGGTGGGTCCACCGGGCGAGCGCCTCGACGGCGACGACCGTGCCGTCGGCGAGCCGCACGATCGGCTGGTAGTGGACGTCGAGCCCGTGTCCGTCGTGCAGCGAGGAGGCCAGCAGTTCGGCCAGGTCGGAGCTGCCCGTGCCGTCGGGGAGATCCACGCGGTACCGCACGAGCGTCCCCTTGCCCTGCCGCTTCCCCGCGTACATGGCGGCGTCGGCGCGGCGCAGCAGGGCGTCGGCGGTCTGGACGGAGCCGTGCTCGCCGGCCTCGACCAGTCCGATGCTGGCGCCCACGACGATGGTCGTGCCGCCGAGGTCGAACGGCCGCAGCAGCGCCGTCATGATCCGCTCGGCGGGCCGGGTCGGGTTGTCGCTGCCCTCCAGCAGGACGGCGAACTCGTCGCCGCCGACCCGGGCGACGGTGTCGCCGTCGCGCACCGACGATCGCAGGCGGCCGGCGACCTGGCGCAGCAGCCGGTCGCCGGCGTGGTGGCCGAACCGGTCGTTGACCGCCTTGAAGTCGTCGAGATCGCAGAACAGCACGGCGAGCGGCCGGCCGTCGCGGTGGTGCAGGGTGAGCGCGTGGTCGAGCCGGTCACGGAACAGCACCCGATTGGACAGGCCGGTGAGGGCGTCGTGGAACGCCTGGTGCTCCAGCCGCGCCTGACTGTCGGAGAGTCGGTCGAGCAGGACGGCGTTCTCCACGAGGGTCACCGCCTGGCGGATGATGAGCAGCGAGATGACCGCCGTCTCGACGACGATCTCGACGCTGTCCATCGGGATGCCGCGGACGAGCTGCACGATGAGGAGCACTCCGGTGCCGGCGACCGGCACGTACGGCAGCATCAGGTGCCCCCAGCGGGCGTGCGGTCCGGGCCGGCCCGGCTCGTGCTCGTCGGCAGGGGTGAGCGCGGCGACGGCGACGAGTGCCTGCCCGGCGACGAAGCCGGCGTTGAAGAGCGGCGGCATGCTGTCCGCGCCCTTGGACACCAGATACGCGAAGACGCTGTCGGAGAACGACAGGCAGAACAGGCCGATGCCGAGCACGAAGAGCTGCCACCGGTTTGCCGCCGACGCGGACCCGGCGATCAGCAGGATGACGATGACGGTGAGCAGCAGGTCGGTGACGGGGTAGGCGATCGCGACCGTGTACGCGAACGGGGAGGTGGCGCCGGCGCGGACCACCGAGCCGAGGCTGGTCGACCAGGTGAGCACGAACAGGGCACCGACGACGACCAGCCCGTCGAGCACCATGACCAGTTGGCCGGGGCGGCGGCGCGGTCCGCCGTGCGGAAGCCGGTCGGCGGCGAGCGCGACGATCGCGGGCAGCGCGAACACCGGCAGCACGAGATAGCCGGCGTCGGCGAGTGACGGCGACGGCAGCGCGTCGTCGCGGAACAACTGATACCACGACCAGATGAACTGGCCGATCAGCCAGCCGAAGGCGCCCGCGCCCATCCAGAGCCGCCAGCGCCGTTGGGCGCCGGTGTGCCGGCGGGCGGTCAGCCAGCAGGCGAGCGTGGCCGCGGCCCCGGCGAGGAGCTGGCCCGTGTCGTCGACCAGCGTCGACCACCAAGGGCTGAGCACGCCCGAGCTTCCCAGCGCGACGACAGCGGTCACCGAGACGGCGGCGACGGCCAGCGGAACGGGAACGGATCGGCGCGACGGCACTGGAGCAATCCTCACCGGACGTGTTCAGGACGACACGCGCGATACGCTACCGCACCTGCTCACCGCTCCGCGCGGCACTCACGGTCCGTGCGCGGCCTCCTCGGGCCGGACCGCCAGCACGTCGGTGGTGGCTTCGGACAGCAGCCGCCGCAATCCGCCTCGATACCGCCCGACCTCATGATCATGGGAAAGATCTGGCTGTCGGGGCAGCCACGTCTTTCCCATGATCATGGGGTCGCCCGATCCGGCGGCCGAGCCCTGGGGTGCGAGTCGCCGACCCGGTGGTGACAGCATCAGCGGGCGGTCGCCCGCACGGCGTGCAGCGGTGGGGTGGTGTGCTGCTGGCCGTACCACAGGCAGAACATCAGCACCGTCCACACCTTGCGCGAATGGTCGACCGCGCCGCGGCGGTGGGCGGACAGCAGCCGCTGGACGTAGGAGACGTCGATGAGGTGGTCGACGTCCGAGGCCGCGATGACCTCGGCGGCCCACTCGCCGATCGCGCCGCGCAGCCAGACCCGGGTCGGTGTGGGGAAGCCCAGTTTGCGGCGCTCGACCACCGGGTCCGGGACGATGCCGCGCACCGCCTCCCGCAGCGCCAGCTTCGTCATCCTGCCCAGCTTCAACCCCGTCGGCAACGCCGCCGCCGCAGCGTAGACGGCCCGGTCCAGGAACGGCACCCGCAACTCCAGCGAGTGCGCCATCGTCATCCGGTCGGCCTTTGTCAGGATGTCGCCCGGCAGCCACGTGTGCAGGTCAACGTACTGCATCGTGGCCACGTCGTCGAGATCGGCTGCCTCGGCGTACAGCGGGGCGGTCACCGTCGTGTGCGGGTCCGCCGGGCCGCGCATCAGGAGGGCCTTCTCGGCGCTGCCGAAGATGCGGGCGTTGCCGTAGTAGCGCACGTCGATCGGGGTCGTGGCCCGGTCGAGGAAGCTCTTGCCGCGCACGCCCTCCGGCAGCGCCGACGACAGGGCGCGCAGGCCGCGCCGCAACGGGTCGGGCAGCTTCGCCACCCCGGCGAGGGCGCCCGGCTCGCGGTAGATCTCGTAGCCGGCGAAGAGTTCGTCGGCGCCCTCGCCCGACAGTACGACGGTCACGTCCCGCGCCGCGGTCCGCGCGAGGAAGTACAACGGGACGACCGCGGGGTCGGCGACCGGGTCGTCGAGGTGCCAGGCGATGGCGGGCAGCCCGGCGATCACGTCCTCGTCGCGGACGATCGTCGCGGTGAGGTCGACGCCGAGCGCCGCCGCGGTCTCCGACGCCGCCTCGATCTCCGAGTACCGTTCGTCGTCGAAGCCCACGGTGTACGTGCGGATGCCCGGATGCCACTCGCGCGCCAGCGCGACGACGGCGGTGGAGTCGACGCCGCTGGACAGGAACGCGCCCACCGGCACCTCCGCCTGGAGGTGGGCGTGCACACTGTCGCGCAGCGCGGCACGGATCGCGGCGACCGCCTGATCCGCGGGCGTTGCCGCCGGGCGCAGCGAGTGCCGGAAGTACCGCTCGATCGCCGGTTCCCCGCCCGGCCGGTACGTCAGCGTGTGCCCGGCGGGGAGCCTGCGCACGGCCGGGTGCAGGGTCGCGGGCTCCGGCACGTACTGCAGCGTCAGGTAGTGCGACAGCGCCACCGGGTCGACCGCCGCGCCGCCGGTGAACGGCGTCAGGGCCTTCTTCTCGCTGGCCAGGAACAGCCCCTCGGGGGTGCGCATGAGGTACAACGGCTTGATCCCGAACGGGTCGCGCATCGCGTGCAGCGTGCCGCTCTCCCGGTCCCACGCGACGATCGCGAACATGCCCCGCAGGCGGCGCACCGCCGACGGGCCCCAGTGGTGGAACGCCGCGGCGATGACCTCCGCCTCACCCTCCGTCGCGAACTCCGCGCCGTGCGTGCGCGTCAACTCGGCGCGCAACTGCTGGAAGTTGTAGATCTCGCCGTTGAAGACGACGGTCCAGTCGCCGAAGCGCGCCGGCTGCCGGCTGTGCGCGCGGTCCACGATCGCCAGTCGTTTGAACCCGAACGCCACACCGGCCTCGAGCGCCACGCCGGTCTCGTCGGGGCCGCGGTGCCGCAGCCGATCCAGCGCCTCGGTCAGGCCCGGGACCTCGACCGTACCGTTCGCGCTCACGAACACCAGGAGTCCACACATGCCCGGCACCGTAGGAATCCGGTGGTTGGGAACTGATGAAGAACCGGTGGCCCGGCACACGAGGGATCGAAACCCGACGCCGCTTTCGCAGAATCTTCACAATCGGCGCGGGACAATGGCCGTGATGAGCGCACGCATCCTGGTCGCCGAAGACGATCCGAAGCAGGCCGAGTTGATCCGGCTGTACCTCGAGCGGGACGGGCACAGCGTCCTGACCGTCAACAACGGGCGGGCGGCCCTGGAGCAGAGCCGGTCCCGCCGCCCGGACCTGCTGGTGCTCGACGTGATGATGCCACTGGTCGACGGGCTCGACGTGTGCCGGATCATCCGGGCCGAGTCCAACGTGGCGATCCTGCTGGTGACCGCCCGGTCCACCGAGGAGGACCTGCTGCTCGGGCTCGACCTGGGCGCCGACGACTACATGACCAAGCCGGTGAGCCCGCGCGAGCTGGCCGCCCGGGTGCGGGCGCTGCTGCGCCGCTCGGGCATCGGCAGCCCGGGGCACCTACGGGTGCTGCAGGTCGGCGACCTGGTCGTCGACGCGGGACGCTTCGAGGTCCGGGTGGGGGCGACCTCCGTGGTGCTCACCGCGAAGGAGTTCGGCATCCTGGAGCTCCTCGCCGGCGAGCCCGGCCGGGTCTTTACCCGCGGTGAGATCATCAACCGGGTGTTCGGCTTCGAGCGGGACGTGTCGGAGCGCACCGTCGACGCGCACGTGGTGAACCTGCGGCGCAAGATCGAGTCGGAGCCCATGGAGCCGCGGTACGTGCAGACGGTCTACGGCCGCGGATACCGCCTCGCGGAGCAGCCGTGAGCTTCCGGGTTCGGGTCTTCGTCCTCGTGCTGCTCGTGGCGGTCGCCGCGATCGGCGCGACCGCCTGGCTGACGTTCGGGCTCGCGGCCCGGCAGATCACCGATTCGCAGGCCGCCGCGACCAAGCACGTGGTCGACACGGCGGAGACCGTGCGCGCGTACGCCCGCCGACACGGCACCTGGCGGGGCGTGTCCGAGCGGGTCCAGCGCCTGTCGGACGAGAACCACCAGCGGATCCGGCTCGTCAACCTGTACGGGCTGGTGACCGTCGACACCGACCACCTCGCCCATCGCGCGGCCCGGCCGGTCGTCAGCCCGCCGACCCTCATCGACCCGCGGCCGACCCTCAGGATTCCCGACGACCTCGCCGGGGCCCAGTCGTGGCCGGGAGAACGGACCCAGAACCCGGCCTCGACGAAGGCGGAGATGTTCACGCAGACCGCCATCGACCGGTACCGCCGGACGCAGCTTTTCGCCCGCTGCCTCGTGGAGCAGTTCCGCGAGCCGCCGGCGCTGACCGAGGACTGGTACGGCGTGCCGTTCGCGGCCGACAACGTCATGGACCACCCCGAGTGCCAGCGGCAGATGACCGAGCAGGCCGACTGGGACCGGGCCGGGGACGTCACCGCGACGGCGGCGTGCCGGAGTGAGCAGGTGCCGCGGATCTGCCTCGTCAAGACGTTCGGCGACCGGGTCGCCACGTTTTCGCCCGAGCCGCTGCAGCTCTTCCTCGGCGCCGTCGACGACGACGCGGCGACGCTGGTCGGACGGCCGACGGTCATCGCCGCCGGCGGCATCCTCGTCCTCGCGCTCATCGGCACCGCCCTCATCGCCCGCAACGTGAGCCGGCCCGTCCGGTCGCTGACGGCCGCGTCGCGGCGGCTCGCCGACGGCCACCTCGACACGCGCGTGCCACCGGTCGGCAGCGGTGAGCTGGGGCAGCTATCGGCGTCGTTCAACCGGATGGCCCAGGCACTCGAGGCCGCGGAGGCAGCGCAGCGGCGGCTCGTCGCGAGCGTCGCCCACGAGCTGCGCACGCCGCTGTCGAACCTGCTCGGCTACCTCGAGGCGCTGCAGGACGGGGTGCTGCCGCCGTCGCGGGAGCTGTTCACGTCGCTGCACGACGAGGCGCAGCTCCAACGCCGAATCCTCGACGACCTGCAGGACCTCACGCTGGCCGAGTCCGGGCACCTCACGTACCGCAGAGTTGTTTTTGATCTTGGTGACCTCGTCGAGGCGGCACGGATCGCGCACCTGGCGGTCGCCGAGGCGGCCGGCGTGCGGTTGACGGCGGAGGTCGCCGGGCCGCTGCCGGTGCACGGCGACCAGGACCGGCTCCGGCAGGTGCTCGGCAACCTGGTGACCAACGCGCTGCGGTACACCGACGCGGGCGGCGCGGTGGTCCTGCGGGCATTCCCGGCGGAAGGCCGGCCGGTGGTCGAGGTCGAGGACACCGGCTGCGGCATCGAGCCGGCGGACCTGCCGTTCGTCTTCCAGCGGTTCTGGCGCGCCGATCCGGCCCGGGACCGCGCCACCGGCGGCAGCGGCCTCGGGCTGACGATCGCCCGGCAGATCGTGCTCGACCACGACGGCACGATCGACGCGTCGAGCACACCGGGTGTCGGCTCGACGTTCCGGGTCGTGCTGTAGGCCGCGCACGGCCCGGCGCCGGGCCGGCGCCCCGGGTCACGCGCGGAGCGCGCGCAGCGCGGGGATGCCGGCCACCAGCGCGGCCGGGGCCTCGACGTGCGCGTTGTGCCCGAGGCCGGGCAGGTCCACGGGATCGGGCACGAGCGCGGCGAGCTGCTCCCGCGTCACCATCGTGTCGTGCTCGCCGCGGGCCAGCACCACCGGCACCGGCGCGGCCGCGAGCAGCCCCGCCACACCCGGCTCGCCGACGGCGAACGCCCGCTGGTCGAGCGCGATCCGCCAGCCGTCGCCGTCCCGCACCACGGCCGCGTCGAGGGCCGGATCCGCCGGGTCGACGAGCCCGTCGAGGCCGGCGACGCGCAGATGACGCCGGACCGCCTCGGCACGGGTGGCGAACGCGGACGGTGCCCGCTCGGCGAGCGCGGCGGCCCGGCCGAGCTCCTCGCCGGTCCACGCGACCTTGATGCCCACCCCGATGACCGCGCGGACCCCGGGCCGGCCGGCGAGGTGCAGCCCGACGACGCCTCCGAACGAGTGCCCGACGACGACGGTGCCGCGCTCGTCGACCAGGTCGGCGACGGCCTCGGCGACGCCGGCGAACGTATACCGCCCGAGCGGCCGCGAACCGCCGTGCCCGGGCAGATCCGGGGCGACCCAGGCGACGCCGTCCAGCTCGCGGGCCACACCTTCCCACACGTCGGCCGTCGCCCCGAGGCCGTGTAGCAGCAGTACGGCCGGTGCGTCCCCGGCACCGCTCAGCACTCGTAGATCGGTCATCCGTCCTTTATGCCGCAGCCCGCAGGCGTGTGTCGAGCGTGTCGAGGTCCGGCACGAACCACACGTGGTCGGCCCGGTTCGACTCCTCGACCAGCGCGCGCAGGGCCGGGCTGGCCGCGAGGTGCCCGGTGATGTCGCCGACGACGGCCAGGCGCAGCCGGTAGTTGACGAACTTCTGCATGACCTCGCCGGCGAAGCGGGTGCCCGGCGAGAAGAACCGCCCGTCCAGCCGGCTCGCGGGCACGGCGACGACCTCGGCACCGGCGAAGGCCGCTCCGATCAGGTCGAGGGCGTCCTGTTCGGTGGCGATGACCGGCCCGTCCGGGTCGCACACCAGCACCGTCACCCCGGCGCGCTCCCGCACCTCGTCAGCCACGGCCGGCCTCCCCCGCGGTCAGCAGACCGCTGTCGCCATCGAGCACGGCCTCGACCAGCCGCAGCACGTCGGCGGTGGCGGCGGCGCCGCCCAGGATCACGATCTTCATGCGGTCTCGTTCGTCGTCGTGGACGGTCTGGACGCGCAGCGGGCGGTCCGGATCGCCGGTGCCGTTGACATTCGCCAGGACGAGCGTCCCGAGCCGGTCCGCCGCGGCCCGGTCGACGCCGTCGATCTGCACGATGCTCGACACCTCGACCGCGCCGCCCCCGGTGCGCCGTCCGGCCGCCGGATCGGGCCGCCCGACGAGCGCATCGAGGTCGGCGGCCGAGATCCGGTACTGCTTGCCGATCCGCACGGCCCGGAGCTTGCCGCCGCGCACATACCGCCGCACGGTTCGCACGTGCAGCCCGAGCCGGTCGGCGACCTGCTCAACGGAGTACATCTCATCCCTCATCACTCCGTAAGTTACCCTGTTGAGATACCGATAGGGAAGTTTGCGTCGTCGGTCGCGGCTCAGAAGGTCTTCGCGACGTCGGTGACCTCGGCCAGGGCGCGGTCGCGGCGCTCGTCGGCGTCCGGGGTGGCGAGGTTGGGGCGGAAGCTGGTGAAGGCCGGGCTGGCGGAGCGGACGCCAAATCCCGCCGATCGGCGTTCGGCGTTCGGCGTTCGCGAAGCTGACCCCGGCCGGGCGGGCGCGGCTGAGAGCGGCCGCGCCGACCTATCTCGCCGCGATCGAGCGGCACTTCACGAGCCGCATGACGAAGGCCGAGGCGGCTACCGTGGCCAACGCGCTGGGCAAGGTGCTGCGCGCGCACGAGGCCACGGTCGTCGTCCCGCTCGGCCGCTGAGGAGGCCGCCCCCGTGCGCCGCGACCGTGCCGCGGTCATCCGTGCCGCGTTCGTGGGCGGGCAACCGGCATACGTGGGGGAGGGGTAAGGTCTGGGATCATGATGCGCGCCGTCGCGCCCGTCCTGGCCATCGCCGGCCCGGCCGGCGCCGGGAAGACCAGCATCGCCACGGCGACCGCGGGGCTGCTCGCCGCGGCGGTCGTCGGGCTCGACGACGGCGGTTGCGCCGACCAGCACGGGGTGGACCTGCCCGCGCTGCAAGACCGGCTCGACGACCTCGACGACGCCGGGTTCGTCATCATCGAAGGGGTCTTCGCCCTGGCGCTGCCGCCGATCCGCTGGGCCGCGCGGTACACCGTCTACGTCGACACGCCGCTGGACATCAGCCTCGCACGGCGGGCACTGCACCAGCCCGATCCCCGCCCGGTCCTCCGGGGGTATCTGGAGCACGGCCGCGACGGCCACGCCCGGTTCGTCGCGCCCGGGCGGCAGCTCGCCGACCTGGTCGTCGACGGCACCCGGTCACCGGATGCCGTCGCCGACCAGATCCGAGACTTCGTCACGGGAGCGTCGCCCGACTCGTCGCGCTCGCCGCGATCCGTTCGCGGGTGAGGACGGGCTGTCCAAGGCCCGCGCGGTCAGGGACCTGTCGTGTGCCGTCCGTCCGCGAGCTGTCTGGTCGCGCCGCGGCGCCCCAGGAACTCCAGCAGCGGCACCGCGACGCGCCGCGTCGTGCGCAGCACCTGCCGGGCCTCCGACAGGGTGAACGGCTGCGGGAGGGCGCGCAGCGTCCGGACGGCGGCGTCGGCGGCGTCCGGCAGCAGCACGACCCCGTCGGCGACGCGCAGCAACAGGCGGGCCTTCACCGCCGCGCCGACCTCCTTCGGCCCGAGCCCGAGCTCGGCGAGGCGCCGGGCGTCGGGCGCGGCGAACGGCTCCCGGCGCAGATCCGCACGGACGGCGTCGACCGCCGTGCGCAGCCGCTCCGGCAGGGCGCGGCCGCTGCCGATCCGCCCGTCGCGGACGGTCAGCGGCGGCGCCACGAGCGCCTCGACGAGTGCGCGGTCGGGCAGGCCGAGCCGCTGCCGCATGGCGTCGACGGGCACGTCGGGGTCGACGGGGTGCGCGACGGCGTACCGGTCCACCTCGGACCCCAGCCGGGCGCGCAGCGCGGCCCAGTGCTCCGGGTCGGCGAGCCAGTCCCCGGCGACGGCCGGGACGCCGTCCGCCGGCACCCCCATCCGGGCCAGCTCCAGCGCCCGGACCAGCCGGCGGCGCCGCAGCTCGCCGGCGGCGTCGGGCCGTCCGTCCAGCTCGGACAGTTCGGCGGCCCGCGCCGCGGCCGCGCCCCGGCGGCGCAGCTCGGGCGGCACGACGTCGAGCACGGTGACCCCGCCGGGCACCCGGTGCCGCCCCGGGTCGCGTAGCAGCGCGCGGTCGCCGACGTGCAGCGGCACCGGCCTGGCCAGCCGCAGCCGCGCGGTGTCGGTGCCGAGCGGCCGGACCCGGGCCGGGACCGCCGCCGAGCCGACGTGCAGGACGACCTCGGCGGGCAGCTCCGCGACCGGGTCGCCGTCCACGCGCACGTCGACGAGGCCGGTGACCACGAACCGGCCCGGCGTCACCAGCGCGTCGCCCCGCCCGACGGCGTCCCGGTCGAGGCCGCGCAGGTTCACCGCGACGCGGGCGACGGCGCCGACCGCGGACACCGGGGCACCCAGGGACTGCAGGGCACGGATGCGGACGGTCCGGCCGCTGCCGGCGAGCTCCAGCTCGGCGCCGGCCGCGAGCCGCCCGGCGCCGAGCGTCCCGGTGACCACGGTGCCGCTACCGCGGACGGTGAAGCTCCGGTCGACCCAGAGGCGCACGGGCGCGTCGTGATCGGGCGGCGGCAGCGCGGCCCCGAGCCGGTCCAGCGCGGCCCGCAGCTCGTCGAGGCCGGCTCCGGTGGCGCCGCTGACGGCGACCGCCTCGACCGCCGAGCCCAGGGCCGTCGTCGCGAGCCGGTCGAGCGCCTGCGCCGTCGCCGGCCTCGGGTCGGCCAGATCCGAGCGGGTCACCACGAGCACGGCGTGGCGGACGTCGAGCGCGTCGAGGGCCGCGAGGTGCTCCGCGGACTGCGGCATCCAGCCCTCGTCGGCGGCGACGACGAGCATCGCCGCCGGTACCGGCCCCACACCCGCCAGCATGTTGGGCACGAACCGCTCATGGCCCGGCACGTCGACGAACGCCACCGTCGACCCGGACGGCAGCGTCGTCCACGCGAAGCCGAGATCGATCGTCATGCCGCGCCGGCGCTCCTCGGCCCACCGGTCCGGCTCCATCCCGGTCAGCGCGCGGACCAGCGTCGACTTGCCGTGGTCGACGTGGCCGGCGGTGGCGACGACCCACATGTCAGCGCCCGGCGGCCCGTACGACGGCCGCGGTCAGGGCCTTGTCCTGGTCCTCGGGGACGCAGCGCAGGTCGAGCAGCAGCCGCCCGTGCTCGACCCGGCCGACGACCGCCGGGTCGCCGAGCCGCAGCGGCCTGGCCAGGTCCTCGGGCAGGGCCACCGCCACCGACGGCAGCTCGACCTCGGGCGCGCCGCCGCCACCGACGACGGCCACCGTGTCGGCGACCTCCCCGCCGACGGCCTGGGCGATCCGCTCGACCCGGCCGCGCAGCGCGTCGACCGGCGCGTGCAGTGCCTGCCAGGTGGGGGTCGGCCCGCGCAGCGTCGCCTCGAACGCGGCGAGCGTGAGCTTGTCGACCCGCAGGGCCCGCGCGAGCGGATGGCGGCGCAGCGTGTCGACCAGATCCGCGCGGCCGAGCAGCAGGCCGGCCTGCGGGCCGCCGAGCAGCTTGTCGCCGCTGGCGGTGACCAGGGCGGCGCCTTCCCGCAGTACCGTCGCGGCGTCCGGCTCGTCGGGCAGCAGCGGGTCGGCGGCCAGCAGTCCCGATCCGATGTCCACGACGACGGGCGCGTCGAGCCGGGTGAGCTGCCGGACCGGCACCGACGAGACGAAGCCGCGCTGGTAGAAGTTGGACGGGTGCACCTTCAGGATGAAGCCTGTCCGCGGGCCGAGCGCGGCGCGGTAGTCGGCCAGTGACGTTCGGTTGGTGGTGCCCACCTCCCGGAGTCGCGCTCCGGTAGACTCCAGCAGGTCGGGCAGGCGGAAGCCGTCGCCGATCTCGACGAGTTCACCCCGGCTGACCACGATCTCCTTGCCGGCGGCGAGCCCGGTCGCCACGAGGACGAGCGCGGCCGCACCGTTGTTCAGCAGGTGGACGGCCTGTGCCGGCGCGACGGCCGCCTTGAGCGCGTCGAGCGCGGCGCGGCCGCGCCCGGCCCGGCGACCGGAGTCGAGGTCGAGCTCGACGTCGGTGTGCCCGGCGGCGGCGACGACCGCCTCCACGGCCGCGGGGGAGAGCGCCGCCCGGCCGAGGTTGGTGTGGAGCACGACGCCGGTGGCGTTGAGGACGGGCCGCATCCCGGCCCGGTGAAGCGCGTCGAGCGCGGCCGGGACCACGTCCTGCGGCGGCAGCTCACCGCGGCGGACCCGCTCCAACTGGACCCGGACGGCGGCCTTGGCCCGCGCACGGTCGACGTCCTTGAGCCGCGGGTCGGCGAGCACCGTGTCGGTGCGCGGCACCGCGCGTCGCGGATCCAAGCCCGGCCCACCTTTCCCGGTCACCCCGGCGGCTCCTTTACTCGGGCCCGCCCGGCCGCCGAACGTAACGCTAGCAGCGGCGGCGGGCCGCCGCCGGTCGCTGTTCCCGCGGGTTGCGGGAGTCGCGAGCCACCGAGCGTCCGGCTCCATGATCGCGAAGTGTTGTTTCGCTGGAGCAGCACGATCAACGCCGTCGCGTTCGGCGGTTGTGTCAAGGGACCCGCCATGCCGCCCGCCGCCAGATCATGGGAAGGATGTGGCTGCCCCGATAGCCAGGTCTTTCCCATGATCATGGAGTCGGGCGGGGAGGAACGCGGTGAGGGCTTGACTCGGTCTGGGTCAGCTCGCCCAGGTGGCCGGGCGCGTACACCCCGGCTGTCTCGATCGTGCGGGTCAGGACAGACCGCGATCGTGAACGGTGACCGAACCCCGGTCCGCGCGGCATCGGGGATGGCGGAGACGGACGGGAATCGAACCCGCCTGGCCCGGATTCCGGACCACCTCGGTGTTGAAGACCGGGAGGGGCACCAGCCGCCCGCACGCCTCCACGGTCACCCTAACCCCTCCGGTGCTCGCACCCGAAACTCCCGCACGGATGGTCGCCGACCGGGCCCGTCGAATGCCGGACGAGCACGCGGCCGGCCGGCACGACCGCGGAGGCCCGCACGGCGGTGCCGGCGGGTGCCGGGCGGGGCGGGGCCGGGGCGGGACCGGGCGGGCCGGGCGGCCCCGCTCGAAAATGTTCGGAATCTCCTCGACGGGGATGTCGAGAACCCGTCGCCGGCGACTACGTACCGGCATGACTGACATACTCCTGACCGGATTGCAGATCGGCGAGTCCCCGCGCTGGCACGACGGGCGGCTCTGGCTGGCCAACTGGGGCGCCGGGGAGATCCTCGCCGTGGGGCCCGACGGATCGTCCGAGGTCATGCTGCGGATCGACGCGTTCCCGTGCTGCTTCGACTGGCTGCCCGACGGGCGCCTGCTCGTCGTCGACGGCAGCGGCCGGCGGCTCCTGCGCCAGGAGGCCGGCGGCGAACTGACGACCGTCGCCGACCTGAGCGGGATCGCCGCCGCGCCGTGGAACGAGATCGTGGTTGACGCGCTCGGCAACGCCTACGTCAACAGCATCGGCTTCGACTTCCCGGGCGGCGAGTTCGCGCCCGGTGTCGTGGCGCTCGTCGCCCCGGACGGCACCGCCCGGCAGGTCGCCGACGGGGTCGCGTTCCCCAACGGCATGGCGATCAGCCCGGACGGCGGCACGCTGGTCGTCGCCGAGTCGTACGCCTCGCGCCTCACCGCCTTCGACATCGCGCCCGGCGGCGACCTCGTCAACCGCAGGCCGTGGGCCGTGCTGGAGGACGCCGCACCCGACGGGATCTGTTTTCAGGAGCACCGGATCTGGTACGGCGACGTGCCCGCGCGCCGCTGCGTGCGCGTCGACCCCGCGGGCAACGTCGACCGGGTCGTCGAGTTGGACCAGGGCTGCTTCGCGTGCGCCGTCGGCGACGGCGTCCTCTACATGCTCACGGCGACGTGGGGGCCGGACGTGGCGACCGCTCGCACGGGCAGGGTGGTGACGGCCACGCTGTAATTCTGTTGAGCGAACCCGGGTCGGCGGAGCAGTCTGGGATGCCGCCACAACCATACGGGGGACTTCACCATGCGCTTGATCCGTGACCTCTGGGCCACGTCACC
Organism: Dactylosporangium roseum; assembly: GCF_025264685.1. GTDB lineage: Bacteria > Actinomycetota > Actinomycetes > Mycobacteriales > Micromonosporaceae > Dactylosporangium > Dactylosporangium roseum. Next base: position 4,828,665 of record NZ_CP073721.1, on the reverse strand, counting down.
GCGCCGAACCGCGGTCGTGGCCCTCTTCGTCGTGCTCGGCGCGGCCGGCCAGGCCACCGCGGCGGCCGTCGGCGGGTCGGTGCTCATCCATCGATCATGGACCATGTTCACGGTGCTGGCGGTGGCGCTCGCCGCCGCCGTGCTCACCGACCTGGCGGTGGGCCTCATCATGGCCCGCCTGACCGCCGACTGGGCCGCCGACGTTCGTCGGCGGCTCTGTCGTGTGGCCTTCGGTCAGGACCTGCCGACGTTGGAGACCACGCCGGTCGGCGAGCTGCTCGACCGCATCGACGGCGATGTCTACCAGGTCGGCGCCGAGCTGCGCAGCAGCGGCGTCCGCATCGCGCAGTCGGTGGCATACACGGTGCTCTCCATCGGTACCACCCTGTTCGTCTGGTGGCCGGCGGGCGTGGCGATGATCGTCCTCACCACGGTGCTGACCGTCGCGCTGCGCAAGCCGACGTCGAAGATCGCCGCCGCCCGCATGGCCGAGGAGGAGGCGTGGTCCGACCTCGCCGCGGTCATGGAGGAGTCGATCCACGGGCAGGACGACGTGCGCACCACGCTCGCCCGGCCGTACGTGCTGCGGCTCTACGCCCGGCGGGCCAGCCGGGTGCTCTCGCGCGGGCGCAAGGTGTGGAACCGCTCCGCGGCGGTCACGTCGGTGGCGTCCGGCTTCGTCCGGTTCGGCATCGCCGTCGTCGTGCTCGCCGGCGTCTGGGCGCTGGCGACCGACCGGATCGACAGCGCGCGGCTCACCGCCGTGTGGCTGCTCGCGCTGGGCTTCGGCGCGACTGTCGAGCACACCAGCCGGATGGTGCCCGAGCTGCAGTACGCGCTCGGCGCCTGGGGCCGGGTCCAGTTGCTGCGCGACTCGGAACAGGAGCCGACCGGCGGCCTCCCGCCCGCGCCCGGTGACCTGATCGTCCGTGACCTCACGTTCCGATACGGCGACGCCGCCCGGCGGCCGGCCCTCCAGGACGTCAGGCTGACGTTCACGCGCGGCCGGTCGTACGCGCTGGTCGGCCGCACCGGGTCCGGGAAGTCGACCCTGGCCAAGGTGCTCACGCGGGCCGTCGACGTGCCGCGCGGCACGGTGTTCCTCGGCGGGACCGACCTGCTCGACCTCGACGTCGAGGAGCTGCGCAAGTGGGTCGCGGTCGTGCCGCAACGCACCGAGATCCTCGCCGGCACGCTCGTCGAGAACATCGCGCTGTTCGACCCCGACCTGCTGGACGCGGCCGCGCGGGCGATCGACGAACTGGGCCTGAGCCCCTGGGTCGCCGACCTGCCCGACGGGCTGGAGACCAAGCTCGGCGAGGGCGGCCACGTGCTGTCGGCCGGGCAGGAGCAGTTGGTCGCGTTCGCCCGGATCATGGTCCGGGGCCCGCAGGTGGTCATCCTCGACGAGGCGACCGCCCGGCTCGACCCGGTGACCGAGCAGCAGGTGCAGCGGGCGACCGCGCGGATGCTGCACGGGCGGATCGGCATCATCGTCGCGCACCGGCTGTCGTCGGTGCGCCAGTGCGACGAGGTCGTGGTGCTCGCCGACGGCCGGGTCGTGGAGGCCGGGCCGCTGGACACGTCCGAGCGGTTCGCCGAGCTGCTGGCGACCAGCGGCGCGCCGGCACTCGTGGCGCCGCCGGCACCGGTGCCCGCCGCCGGCGGGACGCGGTCCGGAGCGGTCGCGGTGCTCGAGCGGGAGCCCGCACCGGCGCCGGTCGTCACCGTCGCGTCCGGCAAGGCGGACCCGCCGCCGCTGCCGGACCTGCCGAAGGCCCGCACCATGTGGAACATCTTCCGGCTGGCGACCAACGACGCCAGGCTCGGGCTGGTGTCCGTGGCGATGTTCGCGATCATGGTGCTGCTCGGGCTCGACGGATCCGTCCTGCCGTGGTTGTGGGCCGACCTGGTCGACGGCACCGGCGACACGCTCTGGCCGGCGATCGGCATCGTCTGCGGCCTGCTGCTGCCCCTGCCCCTGCCGTACTACACCGGCAAATGGTTCCCGGAGTGGTGGGTCCGGCAGTTGCTGCGCATCAGCCTGCGGCTCGTGCACGGCCAGACCGGCCCCCGGCGGGTCAGCAAGCACACCCCGGCCGAGGTCGTCGCCCAGGGCGGCGACACCGAACGGGTGGTCGCGCTCGCCGACAACCTCGTCGACCAGTGGATCTGCGTGTTCGTGCTGGTCTCGATGACGGTCGTCGCCGGGTCGATCGTGCCGGCGCTGTTCATGGCCGGGACGATCGTGCTGTCCGGGCTCGCCGCGACCCTGTTCGGCCCGTCGTTGAAGCGGTCCGCGCAGAAGACGGTCGCCGCGCGGGCGGCGTTCGCCACGTCGCTCGTGTCGTCGCTGTCGGCGGCGCGCACGGTCAAGCTCGCCGGTGCCACCGGCCCGGTGCTGGCCCACCTGGCGAAGCTCGACCGGGCCCGCAGCGACCGGCAGCGGCGGGAGATCTCGGTCCAGGTGTGGGCGCGGTCGACGCCGTCGCTGGTCAGCGGCCTGCTGCCGATCGGGGCGTGGGCGTTGCTGCTGTCCGGTTCGCTGTCGCCGGGCGCCACGCTCGTCGCGGTGTCCACGCTCGGCTCGGCGCGGTGGTTCGCGTGGACCACGGCGTCGCTGATCTCGCAGCTCCCGTCGGCCCGCGTGTGGACCCGGCGGACGGTGGCGATGACCGGCGAGGCGGAGTACGCCGCGGCCGTCCCGGGCGTCGACCTGTCGGCCGGCACGGCACCCGCCCCCAAGGCGGCGCCGCGGCACCCGCTGCGGCGGCTGGACCTCGACGGGTTCACGGCCGTGCACGAGGACGGGACGGTGGCGGTCCGCGACCTCGACCTCTCGGTCGAGCGCGGGCAACTGGTCCTCGTCGTCGGGCCGGTCGGCTCGGGCAAGTCGTCGCTGCTGCGGGCGCTCGCCGGGATCGTGCACCACACCGGCGAGCTCAAGTGGAACGGCGAGCCGGTGACCGAGCCGGAGATGTTCCTGCGGCCCAACCAGATCGGCTACGTGGCCCAGCTACCCCGGGTGCTGTCCGGGACGGTCGCCGACAACATCCGGCTGGGCCACGAGATCGACGCGGCGAGCGCGGTGTCGACGGCGCAGTTGGAGCACGACCTGGCCGCGGCCGGTGCCGGGCTGGGCCTGCTCATCGGCCACAAGGGCACGCGGCTGTCGGGCGGCCAGCTCCAGCGGCTGGCGCTGGCCCGGGCCCTGGCCCCACGCACGGAGCTGCTGATCGCCGACGACGTGTCGTCGGCACTCGACGTGACGACGGAGCTCGCCCTGTGGCGGGCACTGCGGGAACACGGCGTGACGGTCATCGGCTCCACCTCGAAGCGGGCCGCCCTGACCCAGGCCGACCGCGTGGTCGTCCTCCAGGACGGCGCCGCGGCCGCCCAGGGCACCTGGCGCGAGCTCGAGGACCGCTGGGGCCACCTGGCCGGCTGACGGCCTCGTCCGGTGTAACGCCCCGGCGGGCGCGGACGCTTGTTCTCGCATGGCCGACGTCCACATCTTCCTGGAGGCGGATTACCGGTTCGGCGTCGGCACGCTCACGATGCGGGTCGATCACGTCAACTGGGACAAGCCCGATTTGTACGACGGCGAGTTCTGGTACCCCGTCGAAGGGATCCAGTTGTCCACGATCGGCGTCGAGATCGGCCAACGCCAGGTGATGATCCGCGGCCGCTGTCTCCGCACCATGGGCAAGTGAGCCGCCTTCACCAACGCTCGCCGCCTGTTGCGCGCCGATCTTGCAGTTGTGGTGCCTAACAAACCGGGCATTCAGGGAGCGTCTCGGCACCACAACTGCAAGATCGGCGCGGGGGGGAGGGGGCGCGGGGGGAGGGGGAGGGAGGGGGAGGGGGATGTGGCACACCCCTAAGCTGGGCCTGCGGTCTGCCGATGCTGGTCAGGTGCGGAGCAAGGCATGGCTGTGGTGGACCGTCGCCGGGACGCTGGTGACGGGCGGCTACTTCCTCCTGCCCGCCGGCAGCCTGACCCGCAGCCTCGTCTACAACGCCATCGGCACGGTCTCGGCGGTCGTGATGCTCGCCGCGGCCCGCCGCAACGACCGCGGCCGGCGGGTCGCGTGGCTGCTCAGCGCCGCCGGCACCGGCGTGTGGTCCGCCGGCGACTTCTGCTACACGTATTTCGTCTTCGGCCTGCACCATGAGCCGTTCCCGTCCGTCGCCGACGTGTGCTACCTCAGCGCGTACCCCTTGCTGATGGGCGGCCTCCTGATCCTGGTCCGCGGCCGGTCGGCCGGCCAGGGCCGCGCCGCCGTCATCGACGCCTCGATCGTGGCCACCGGTATCGGCCTGGTGTTGTGGGTGTTCGTCATGCAGCCCATCGCGGCCGACGGCACGACGTCGGTCGTCGCCCGGGCCATCGCCCTGGCCTACCCGGCGGCCGACATCCTGCTGCTGACCCTCGTGGTCCGGCTCCTCGTCGCGGGCGCCGCACGGGACACGAGTGTGCGGCTCCTCGTCGTCGCGCTGTGCCTGCTGCTGGGCGCCGACGTCGCCTACTCCGTGGTGAGCGCCTACACCACCTACGACGAGGGCGTGTTCGACGCCGGCTGGCTGCTGTCCTACGTCTTCTGGGCCGCCGCGGCGCTGCACCCGTCGGTCCGTGCCCCGATCACCGCCGACCGCGACGACGGCCGGCCCCGCTTCGGGCGGCTGCGCCTGGCGCTGCTGGCCTGCTCGTCGCTGCTGGCCCCGGCCGTGCTGCTCGTCCAGGGCTTCCAGCACCCGCGGCACGTGGAGTGGCTGGCCGTCGGAGGCTGCGCCGGCGTGCTGTTCCTGCTGGTCGTGGTCCGCATGGACGGGCTCGTCCGGGAGGTGCGGACGCTCGCCATGTGCGACGACCTCACCGGCCTGCCGAACCGGCGGGAGCTGGAGCAGCGCATCCGGGCCGGGCTCGGCGCCGCCGCGCACGTCGCGCTCATCGACCTCGACGACTTCAAGGCGATCAACGACCGGCTCGGCCACGGCGTCGGCGACCGGCTCCTGGTCGCGGTCGCCGCCCGGTTGACCGGCGCGGCCCGCGGCGGCGACACCGTGGCGCGGCTCGGCGGCGACGAGTTCGCCGTCCTGCTGCCGGGCGCCGGCGACGTCGAGGCCCGGGTGGGGGCGCTGGAGGCGGCGCTCGCCGAGCCGTTCACCGTGGGGCCGCACCGGCTGCTGGTCCGCGCCAGCATCGGTGTGGCGGACAGCGCGGGCACCGACGACCCGTTCGAGCCGCTGCGCCGGGCCGACGTCGCGATGTACGCGGCGAAGGAGACCGGCGGGCGGCACGTGCGGTACACCTCCGAACTCGACGTCCAGGCGACGCGGTGGGCGGAGCTGGGTGCCGAGCTGCGGGGAGCGCTCGACGAGGGGCAGTTCTTCCTCGTGTACCAGCCGATCGTCGCCCTCCCGGAGGGCCGCACGGTCGGCGTCGAGGCGCTGGTGCGGTGGCGGCACCCGGCGCGCGGCCTGGTCGACCCGGCCGAGTTCGTGCCGGTCGCCGAGCACAACGGCCTCATCGTCGAGCTGGGCGCGTGGACCCTGCGCGAGGCGTGCACCCGCATGCAGCACTGGCGCCGCACCCTCGGCGCCGACGCGCCGGAGAAGATGAGCGTGAACGTGTCCGCCCGCCAGTTGTCGGAGCCCGACCTCCCGCGGACGGTGGCGGCGGTACTGGCCGAGACCGGCCTGCCGGCCTCGTGCCTGACGATCGAGGTGACCGAGACGGCGGTGTTCGACAGCACGGTCGCGCTGGACACGCTGCGGGCGGTGAAGCTGCTGGGGGTCCGGATCGCGCTGGACGACTTCGGCACCGGCCACTCGTCGCTGGGCCTGCTGCGCATCGCGCCGGTCGACGTGTTGAAGGTCGACAAGTCGTTCGTCGACGACGTCGCGATCCCCGGCCGCGCCGCCATCCCGCAGGCCCTCATCGAGGTCAGCAACCACCTGGGCCTGACCGCCATCGCCGAGGGCGTCGAGACGGTCGGGCAGGCCAAGGCGCTGTACGCCATGGGCTACCGCTACGTCCAGGGCTTCCTTTTCGGCCACCCGGCCCCGGACCCCCTCGCCCACCTGCACGATCTTGGAGTAGTGGTCCCGGCGTCGTCCGGACTCGACGGATAGGTCAGGGACCACCACTCCAAGATCGGGGGAGAGCGGGTTACGCGAACGTGGGGGCCGCGGCCAGCCGGGCGGTCGCTCTCGTGCGGGCGATCAGACGGATGCCCGCGGCCGCCATGGGCACCAGCATCGGGATGGCGCCCACGGCCGGCAGGATCGGGGTGTCGTACGGCAGCAGCAGCATCCCCGCATAACCCAGCACCACGGCGGGCACCGTCCACCAGCCGAGCACACCGGCGCGGGCCAGCCCGGCGAACGTCACCACGAGCGCGAGCGACACCAGCGGGCCGGGACTGAACGCCAACTGCTGGGCGGTGTGGGCGAGGACCTTGTCGGACAGGGCGACGGCCTGGTCGGTGGGCAGGTTGCGACCGATCTCCATGTGGAACCAGTCGGACAGCAGGGCGCCGGACATCTCCAGCAGCCCCAGCGCGCCGAGCAGCGCGCCGACGATCGTGACGACGCCGCCCTTGCGGCCGCGGACCAGGAGCGGCAGGGCCAGCAGGCCGGCGCCCATCAGCAGGTTGCCGTAGTGCAGGAACAGGGCGGACAACTGGGTCTGGAACGGGTCGTCGGCCAGGGACCGCAGGTACGCGGCCTTGTCGTCACCCTCGGCGGGCGGCGACGTCGCGAGGCCGGTGAAGAAGAACGCTGCTCCCGCGACGAGGGAGACGCCGGCGGCAATGGGAAGGACCCGCTTGGCGGGGCTGGTGTCGGTGTTCATGCCCCGGAACGCTACGGTCGCGGCCGTCCCGGGTCTGCTGGCCGCGGGCTCGACTCCGGTCCGCCGCGGGGCGGACACGACACGGTGACCGTGTCCGTCGTGTGGCCGACCCGCCGATCACCGGCGGCGACCTACATTCGTCACATGTCCCGCATGATCGTCCCCTGGGGAGCCGCCGGGGTCCTCGCCGTGATCGGCGTTGCCGAGATCCTCCTCGACAGCGCCTTCACCAGCGCCCCGGCCACCCCGGTGGCGGCCCTGGCCGCGGTGGTGCTCGGCGCGGTCGTCGCCGGCCGCTTCCCGGTGACCGGGACGGCGATCGTCGCGCTGGCGTTCCCGATCGCCGTGGCCGGCGGCCTGAACGGCCCGACCGGGGTCACCGTGCTGGCGTTCTTCCTGGCCCCGGGCTGGGCCGGCTTCACCGCGACCGGCGTGCGGACGTCGTGGCCGGGGCCCCTGGCCGCGCAGCTCATGGCCAGCCTCGGCACCTGGATCGCCGGGCGGGCCGCCGGGTCCAGCGTCGGCGGGCTCGCCGCCATGGCCTGGGAGAACCTGTTCTTCGGCTCCCTGTGCTGGGGCGCGTGGGGCGTCGGCCTCCTCGCCCGGCGGCTGCGGGAGCGCGCCGACCTCCTCGCCCGGCTCACCGCCGCCCTGGAGGCCGAACGCGAGGCCCGCGAGCACGCCGTCGTGGTCGAGGAGCGGCAGCGGATCGCCCGGGACATGCACGACGCGGTGGCACACTCGATCAGCGTGATGGTTCTCCAGCTCGGCGCCGTGCGCGCCACCCTCCCCACGGGCACCCCGCAGGCGGAGATGCTGCTGGGCGTCGAGCGGCTCGGCCGGGAGTCGGTGCGGGAGCTGCGGACCCTCGTCGGGATGCTGCGCGACACCACGACCGCCGTGGCCGCGCCGCAGCCGTCGCTCGCCCGGGCCGCGGACCTCGTCGCCGAGGTCCGCGCCGCCGGCCTGCCGGTCGAGCTGACCACCGACGGCGACCTCGACGGGCTGCCCCGCCCGGTCGACATCTCGGCGTACCGGGTGCTCCAGGAGGCCCTGACCAACGTCCTGAAACACGCCGGGACCGTCCCGACCGCCGTCACCCTGCGCCGCACCGCCCGGGACGTCATCGTCGCCGTCGAGAACGACTCCGGCGGCGCCCGGTCCGGCAGCCCGCCCGGGCACGGCCTCACCGGCATGCGCGAGCGGGTCGCGGTGTTCGACGGCAGCCTCGCCGCCGGGCCGCGACCCGACGGCGGCTTCAGCGTCCGCGCCGTCTTCCCGACCGGCGCGCACGGGGCGGCTCGCGAGCGCACCGGGAGCCGGTCGTGATCCGGGTCGTCATCGCCGACGACGAGGCGATGATCCGCGCCGGCCTGCGCATGCTGCTCGACCACCAGCCCGACATCGAGGTCGTCGGCGAGGCCGCCGACGGGGTGCAGGCCCGCGACGAGGTCCGCCGCACCGCGCCCGACGTCGTGCTCATGGACGTGCGGATGCCGCGCGCCGACGGGATCGAGGCGGCCCGCCACATCCTGGCCGAGTCGACGGCCAAGGTGGTCATCCTCACCACGTTCGACGAGGACGAGGCGGTACGGCAGGCGCTGCGCACCGGCGTCAGCGGCTTCCTGCTGAAGGTCGCGCCGCCGGAGCAGCTCGTGCACGCGGTGCGCACCGTCGCCGGCGGGCAGGCGCTGCTCGACCCGGCGGTGACGCTGCGCGTCATCGAGTCGTTCGCCGGGGCGCCCGCCGCCGACCCGCGGGCCGTCGCGCAGCTCGCCACGCTCACCGAACGCGAGGTGGAGGTCCTGCGCCTGATCGCCCGGGGGCGTTCCAACGCCGAGATCGCCGCCGAACTGTTCCTCGGCGAGGCGACCGTCAAGACGTACGTCTCCCGGATGTTCACCAAGCTCGGCCTGCGCGACCGGGTCCAGGCGGTCGCGTTCGCCTACGAGAGCGGGCTGGTGCGCCCCGGCAGCACCGGAACCGGCTGACCTCCGCGCCGGGCGCACGGTCCGGGCCGTCCGGGGCACGTCGAGGCGCGGGGAAACCGGTCACTGTGGCACCCTGTCGTCTGCGGCGACGACGGCTTGGAGGCGGCATGATCATCGGGGCTCGGTACAACGGCCCGCCCGGTTCGGGCAACGGCGGCTACTCGGCCGGCCTGCTCGCGTCCGCCCTCGGCGCGGGGCCGGCCGAGGTGACGCTGCGCCGCCCGCCGCCGCTGGAGGTCCCGCTGGCGCTCGCCCGCGACGGCGACACGGTCCGGGCTCTCGACGGCGAGACGCTGATCGCCGAAGCCCGCCGGACAAAGGCCGAAAAGCCGGATATGGTACCGGCCGTGTCGCCCGACGAGGCGATCGCGGCGTCGAAGGCGTACCCCGGCTTCACCGATCACCCGTTCCCGACCTGCTACGTGTGCGGCCCCGCGCGGGACGACGGCATGGGCATCTTCCCGGGCCGGCTGCCGGACGGCCGGACCGCGGCGCCGTGGCGGGCCGGCGACGACGTGTCTGCCGTGACGCTCTGGGCCGCGCTGGACTGCCCCGGCGGCTGGTCGGTGCTCAGCGCCGGCCGGCCGTACGTGCTGGGCCGCCTGGCCGTCTGGATCGACACCCTGCCGGAGCCGGGCGACGATTGCGTGGTCATGGGCACGCACACCGGCGGCCAGGGGCGCGTGGCCGAGGTGCTCTCGACCGTCTACGGCCCCGGCGGCACCCCGCTGGCGACCGCGAAGGCGACCTGGATCGCGGTGCCGGCATCCTGACCGCCCCGTTCGCGCACCGCCGTCACCCCGAAGGGCCGGCGATGGAGCCGGTTTCCGGTACGGTCGGGCTGTGATCCGCAAACGGGTGCTGATCTCGGGCCGGGTGCAGGGGGTGTACTTCCGGGACACCTGCCGCCGGATGGCCCGGAACTCCGCCGTGCACGGCTGGGTCCGCAACCTGCCGGACGGCCGTGTGGAGGCCGTCTTCGAGGGCCCGACCGACCAGGTCGACAAGCTGGTCCGCTGGGCCGGCCGGGGCCCGGAGCTGGCCCTGGTGACCGAGGTGGCCGTCCAGGAGGAGCCGCCGGAGGGCCTGCGGGAGTTCACCGTCCGGTGACGCCGGACGCAGTCTCCCACGACGGCGCGCCGGAGGGCGGCGGATAGCCCGGTGATTGTCGGCCGCCGGGCGGGGAATGTGGGATGCATGGACCACAGGACAGCACGGCCGGAGCTGGTCGGCCTGTGGGAGCTGCCGGCCGGCCTGCTCGACGATCCCGGCGAGGACCTCCGCGCCGCCGCCGAGCGGGAGCTCGCGGAGGAGACCGGCCTCGCGGCGAAGGAGTGGATCCGGCTGGTCGATCTGCACCCGTCGCCCGGCATGACCGACGAGCGGGTCCGCATCTTCCTCGCCCGCGGCCTCGGCCCCGCCTCCGGTGACCGGCACCCCGATCCGGACGAGGACCTCGAGACGGAGTGGGTGGCGCTGGACGAGGCCGTCGCCCGGGTGCGCGCCGGCGAGATCACCAACGGCCTGGCCGTCGCCGGCCTGCTGAGCGTCACGCAGGCGCGTCCGCCGTCGCAGGTCCTGCGCGACATACGACGCGAGGGGGCGAACTGTTCGGGGGTCGGAGTCGGATCGGCTCCCGGCGCGAGCGGCGACGACCCGGTCGCGCATCGCCTCGACGTCGGTGGCCAGCTCGGCGAGGTCAGGCGGGCCCGGTGACGGGAGGCGATGGTCGGAGTCGCCGTCGGCGACCCGCCGGACCGAGGTACGCGGCGCTTGCCGGGGTCGCGGTTCCGCCCGACTGGAGCAGCACCACGATGGCGGCCGGGCCGGCCCGCGGCGGAGCGTTCTACGCTTGGCAGCATGGAACAGATGCGGATGCCGGCGGCGTTCGTCGGCCACGGCAGCCCGATGAACACGCTCGAGCACAACCGGTACACCGCGGCGTGGCGGGCGTTCGGCGCATCCGTGCCCCGACCGCGGGCGATCCTGGTCGTCTCCGCACACTGGTACATCAACGCGACGGCGGTCACCGCCATGTCCCGGCCGCGCACGATCCACGACTTCTACGGCTTCCCGCAGCGGCTCTTCGACGTGCGGTACCCGGCGCCGGGCGCGCCCGAGCTGGCCGACGAGATCGCGGAGGTGGTCGAGCCCGCCTGGGTCGGGCGCGACGTCGATAGCTGGGGGCTCGACCACGGCACCTGGTCGGTGCTGTGCCACGCCTTCCCGGACGCGGACATCCCGGTGGTTCAGTTGTCCATCAACGCCTACAAGCCCTTCGACTACCACCTGGACCTCGGCGCGCGGCTGGCGCCGCTGCGCGACCGCGGTGTGCTCATCATGGGCAGCGGCAACGTGGTGCATAACCTGGGCGGGATGGACCGCGACCGGCCGGACAGCGGCTTCGACTGGGCGCAGCGCTTCGACGAGCAGGCCACGGCGCTCATGCTGGAGGACCCGGCCGAGGTGGCCACGATGGACGGCCACCTCGACTTCGCCCGGGCGGTCCCGACCCCCGATCACTTCATCCCGCTGCTCTACGTCGCCGGACTGGCCGGCAGCACCCCCGCTTGCGCGGAGGTGCTCGTCGACGGTTACGCGTACGGTTCGCTGTCGATGACCGCATACACGGTCGACCACACCCCGGTGCCGGTCTCCGCCGAGCGCGGCGAGCCGGGTGCGCTCCCGTCGGCACCCCCGGACTGCGCGAACATCTGACGGACCGCCGCGGAGGGCAGGGTCCCGACGGGCGGCGTCCACTGGGTCCACTGGTTCGCCTTCGACGACAGAGCGCGCCCAGCACCCGGTGACCACCTCGATCGCGGCGAGGACCCGCTGCCGGGCTTTGTCAGGAGCCGGTCCTGTCCGGCCCGCCGTCGATCGTGTGGGTCGCGAAAATTGTCGTACGGGGTGGCTAAGCTGCCCGGCATGACAGAAGAGCTGGTCGTGGACGCGCGGGTGGCCGAGCCGTTCCCCTCCCCGGAGGAGTATCGTGCGGCGGTCGAGGACGTCCGGTCGGCGGCCGCGCTCTACTACGGCGGCACCGAGCTGGCGATGGACGACGCCGTCTATGACGCGCTGATGGCCCGCGTCGCCGCCACCGAGGCCGCCACCCCCTCGTGGAAGGCGGAGGAGTCGCCGACCGAGGTCGTGGCCGCGGGCGGCGGTGTCGTCGGCGACGTGGTGCACAGCACGCCGATGCTCAGCCTGGACAACGTCTTCGACGAGGAGACACTGCGCCGGTGGGCGGCCCGCCTCGACCGGCTCCTCGGCCGACCGGCCGTCGGGTATACCGTCGAGCCGAAGATCGACGGGCTGGCGATCGCCGCGCGATACGTCGACGGCAGCCTGGTGCAGGTCGCCACGCGCGGTGACGGACGCGCCGGTGAGGACGTCACCGGCCAGGCGCGGCGCGCCGCCGGCCTGCCGGAGCGGCTGACCGAGCCGGTGACCCTGGAGATCCGCGGCGAGGTGTTCATGACCGACGCCGACTTCGAGGTGGCCAACGGCATGCGCACCGGCGCCGGCGAGCCGGCGTTCGCGCACCCGCGCAGCGCCGCCGCCGGCACGCTCCGGGCGCAGGACCGCACCTATGACGCGCCGCTGTCCTTCCTCGCCTATGCCGTGCACGGCCTCGGCGACGGCGCGCACTCCGCCGAGATGGCCGCCGTCGAGCGGCTCGGCATCGCCACCACCGCGGGTTCGCCGGCCGGGATGCCGGTCTGCGCCACCGTCGACGAGGTGCTGGAGGCGGTGCACGCGCTCAACGCCAAGCGGGGCGTTCTCGGGTTCGGCATCGACGGCGCGGTCATCAAGGCCGACCAGCCCGCCGACCGGGCCGCCGCCGGCTTCTCCAGCCGGGCGCCGCGGTGGGGCATCGCCTACAAGTTCCCGGCCGACACCCGCACCACCAAGCTGCTGCGCATCGAGGTGCAGATCGGGCGGACCGGCGTCATCACGCCGGTCGCGGTGCTCGAGCCGGTGCAGATCAGCGGCGTCATCGTCACGTCGGCCACGCTGCACAACTTCGACGACCTCGTCCGGCGCAACGTGTGGCCGGGCGACACGGTGTTCGTCCGCCGGGCCGGTGACGTCATCCCGGAGGTCACCGGGGCCAAGCTCGACGAGCGGCCGGCCGACGCGGCGCCGTTCGAGCCGCCGGTCCGGTGCCCCCGCTGCGACGGGGAGATCGACCGCAGTCAGAAGCGCTGGCGGTGCACCCGTGGCCGGGCCTGCGGCGCGCACGAGTCACTGGCGTACTATGCCGCGCGGCACTCCATGGACATCGAGGGTCTCGGCGGCAAGCTCATCGACATGCTCGTGGCCGCCGGGCTGGTGACCGACCCCGCCGACCTCTACGACCTCGACGTGCCGACGGTCACCAAGCTGGAGCGGATGGGCGAGGTGTCGGCGACCAAGCTCGTCACCGCGATCCAGGCGTCGAAGGAGCAGCCGCTGGCCCGCGTGCTGACCGGCCTCGGGGTGCGCATGACCGGCCGGTCGATGTCGCGCCGGCTGGCCCGGCACTTCGGCACCATGCGTGCGCTGCTCGACGCCTCGGTCGAAGACCTCCAGCAGGTCGAGGGCGTCGGCCCCGAGCGCGCCGTGATGATCGCCGCCGAGCTGGTCGAGATCGCGCCCGTCATCGCCAAGCTGGTCGAGCGCGGCGTCAACATGACCGAGCCCGACATCGCCGGCCCGGCCGGCCCGGCCGGCCCCGGGGCGCCGCCCACCGACGGCGCGGACCGCCCCGACCTGCCGCTGCGCAAGCCCGACGGCACCCCGATGACGGTCGTGGTCACCGGCGCGGTGCCCGGCCTGACCCGCGACGAGGGCAACGAGGCCGTCGAGCGCCTGGGCGGCAAGTCCTCCGGCTCGGTGTCAAAGCGCACCGACCTCGTCGTGGTGGGCGCCGGCGCCGGCTCCAAGGCCGAAAAAGCCGAACAACTGGGCATCCGCATCATGCCGGCCGACGAGTTCGCCGCCCTGCTGACAGCCCACACCCCCTGAGCCCGCCCGCCCCTCCCTCCCCGGTCGAGGTCGCGACTGCCCGGTTTCACCCCTCCGCCGTGGTCCTCACCGCTCCGCCGTGGTCCTCACCGCTCTGCCGTGGTCCTCACCGCTCCGCGCTGGTCCTCGCTGCTCCGCCCTGCAAGACCATGGAAACGTCGGGCTGCCCGACGCAAGGTCGCGAAGTTCAGCCCAACAGCCCTATGTCAACCTGGCCAAGACCGACAATTCGGCATGGCGTTCGGGTGTGTCGCCGCCGAGGCGTGCCGGCCGGCGCGCGTTCGGCCGCAAGCCGGTGCGATCCGCCGCCATGCCGCTGGACCTTATGATCATGGGAAAGATCTGGCTATCCGGGCAGCCGGATCCTTTCCATGATCATGAAGTCTCCCGGCCGGGAGTGCGCCGCTCCGGGTTCAGCGGGAGACGCCCGCCCGCACTACTGTGCGTTACCGTTTCGTCGCGCAACATGGGGATTGACGGGCGGTCGCGCGGCTTGTCTATGCGGCCTTGTGTCCCAGCTACCACAAGGTTTCCCTTGGTCTGCTCCGGACGGCCGGACCCGTGCTCTGGTTGGCCGGATCCTGGTGTCCTCACCCCGTGGTGAGTACATAATGGACAAACCGAACCCGGCCGGCGTGATCCTTTGGTTGGCGTTACCGCGGCGTGCCCTGCTTGGTCGCAACGGTAGGTGCATTTACGTTTACCGATGCGCCAAAATGCCTGGAATGGCCGTTGTTGCAAGGGTATTGCCATGATGGTGGAGACTTTTTGCTGCCCTGGGTACAAAAATGCTCCATCATCATGGCGAAGGTTCAACCCCCGAGCGGTCAGTGCCGCCGAAGCCGGGCTCCGCACGGGCCGACCGTGTCGAAGTGCTCGGCGTGGCCTCGACCTGTGGCTTCCCGCATTCGTGTCGCCCGGCGGGCACCAGCCTGGCCAGAGCTGAGGACTCCAGAGCCGGGAGGCATACTTGCTCCGTGGTCGTGTCACGGCGGTGGGCGGTGTTCCTGGTTCTGGTCGGCGTGTGGAGCTGGGTCATCTGGCCCAGGTTCGCCGTCGCGATCTGGAACGACGATCGATCGTGGGCGAATGGGGGGTCCACGCCCACGTCTTTCCTCTGGGTTCACGCGTTGCTGATCGCTGCCTCGCTGGCCATCGGGACAGCCGTTGCGGTCCTCGGCATCCGCGCCTGGCTCGCAGCCCGGAAGCAACTCGCAGCCCGGAAGTAGGACGTGCCAGCGGCGGGACGTGCCAGCGGCGGGACGTGCCAGCGGTAGGAGGTGCCTCGCAACAGGAGGTGCCAGCGGAGTGTCAGCTTGCCGCGCGGACTACCACCACCGGGCGGCCGGCCCGGTGGATCAGGGCGTTCGACGTGCTGCCCAGCAGGAGTTCGCTGAGCTTGCGGTGGCCGTGGGCGCCCACCACGATGCCGGGGCTGTGGTGCTCCTGCGCCAGGCGGATCAGGGTGTCCGCCACCGTCAGGTCGTCGGCCACCGCCAGCCCGATGGCGTCCTCGAAGCCTGCCTGCCGCGCCAGCGTCGCGCCGCGTCGGGCCGTCCGCTTCGCATTCTCGTACAACTGTAGGTCGGCCTCGATCGCGCTGCGGATGTCGAGGACCGTGGGTGGCATGTCGAGCCCGGCGATCGGCATGGTCGTGATCTCGAACAACCGGCCGGCCTCCCACACCGTCACGACCAGCGCGCGGTGGCCGGCCAGCAGCGTCGCGGACTGCCGCAGCGCACGTTCCGCGGCCGGGGAACCGTCGAACCCGATGATGACCGGTGCGGTGCTCATGACTCTTCACACCGTACGACCGCGGCTTCCTACCGGCGGGATGAGGCCGGGGTGGTGTGCATGACGACAGGCGGGACGGGTAGTGCTGACCCCACCGACGCCGAGGGTTGAGCAGCATGAACGAAGACCGGTTCATCGCGATGGTGCGGCGCGAGATCGGCGTGCCCGACGGGGCGACGGCGCGCAAGGCCGTACGGGCCGTGTTCGAGACCTTCTCCGAGCGGCTGACGGGTGGGCTGATCAAGACACTGCGCGGGCAGCTACCGGAGGAACTCGCCAGGGATCTTTCCCTGCGGCGGCCGCGTCAGCCCTTCGACGCGGACGAGTTCGTCCGCCGGATCGCCCGGCCGGGCTGGGGGAGGGGCGGGCGCTCGCCGTCAGCGAGGCGGTGCTGGAGACGCTGGCCGAGCGGATCGCGGGTGGCGAGGTCGACGACCTGGTCAAGGAGCTGCCGGGCGACCTGCGTCCGGCGCTGGAGCGGGGCCGGGCGCGCTCCGGCGGGCAGGGCAGGAGGATGAGCCTGGCGGAGTTCCTGGACCTGGTCGCCGAGCGGGCGGACGTCACCCCGGGTGAGGCCCGGAGGTACGGCGCCGCGGTCCTCGCCACGGTCCATGACGCCGTCACCGAGAAGGAGTTCCTCGACCTCCTGTCCGAGCTGCCGAAGTCGTACGTGGAGCTGACACACGCCTAGGTCGAGCCCGGCGCGGTGACCCGCGGGGATGGCGCCGGGGGCGACGAGCGTCCGGTCGACGGCGTTCCGGGTGTCGCGCCTGGTGAGGGCCAGGACCGCGAACACGACGCTGAACGCCAGTGTCGGAGGCGATGCCAGGCCGGCCAGGACCGGGCCGAGGAGCGTGCCGCAAGTCCCGCCCACCTTTCTGCCGAACGGCCCACCGTTCCTACGCACAGTTTCCCGGGTGTCGGCTGGGCGCCGCGAACAACAACGGCGCTAGCCGAGCCTGGGGTTCACCCGGCAGTTGGTGTGCAGGTACTGCGCGCCGCCCTGCGTGAAATCGTAGATGGCGACGGTCTGGGTGTCCTCGAACGGATCGTCGGAGGGCATCAGGAAGTGCGTGCGGCTGACCGGGAGCAGTTCGTACCTGACGCGGTCCGGTTTGCCGAGGAACTGTGCCTGCATCGGATCCAGCGTCAGGGTCAGGTGCAGTTTCCCGCCTTCGGCCGCCACCTCGTAGCGGGTGCCGGGCCGCCCGTAGACGCCCTCATATCTGGACAGGTCCAGGTCGGCGGCCCGGTCTGGTTGCGGCAGGTCCGGGATCGTCGTCGCGTGCAGGTCGGTCAGGAGTTCGTTGAACACCGTCTTGTAGAAGGTTTCTCGTGGTCCGCCGTTGGTCAGCAGCGCGATGGCGATGTTCGAGTCGGGCATGATGCGCAGCCGCGCGTTCTGGCCGATGGTGCTGCCGTCGCTCGCGTAGACCGTCTCGCCGTGCCAGTCGCACACGATGAGTCCGAGGGCCCACGCCGGCCCGAACATGTACGGGTCCGGGAGCGGCACCCGCGATCGCATCATCTCCCGGATGCCCGCGGCCGAGAGGATGCTGGTCCCGTCCGGTGCCTTGCCCGCGTTGAGGAAGACGTGCGCCGTCGTGAGCACGTCCCGGATCGTCGAGTTGACGTTGCCGCCGGGGCCGAAGCAGCGCGGCAGGTGGTCCACCGGCGTGACGACGGGGCCTTCCTCGCGGGACCGGATCAGGTGCCCGGTCGCGGCCCGGCGCCGGTCCACCTGGGCACGCCAGGTGGTTGTGCCGGTCAAGCCGAGAGGGCGGAGGAGCCGGTCGCTCATGATGGTGTCCCACCGCTTGCCGTCGAGCACTTCCATGATGCGGGCGAGGATCGCGTAGCCCAGGGCCGCGCTGTAGCCGTGGGTGTAGCCCAGCGGGTGGACCTGGGCGGCGCCGGCGATGCCGGCCACCATGCGCTCGTACACGTCGTCGTCCTCGCCCGGGTCGCCGAAGTCCTCCTCGATGCCGCTGGTGTGGTACAGCAGATGGCGCGGTGTGACCGTGGCACTGACCTCGGGATCGGCTACCCGGAATCCGGGCAGGTAGGTTCGCACGGGCTCGTCCAGGTCGACCTTCCGTTCGTCCACGAGCTGCATGAAGGCCAGGGCGGTCCAGGTCTTGGTCATGGAGCCGCACTGGTAGATGGTGTCGGTCGTGGCGGGCTGCCCCGTCGACACGTCCGCGACGCCGACGGCGAAGCCGGCGACCTCCCCGTCGCGAAGGACACCCAGCACCGCGCTCGGAATCCCGTATTCGTCGAGGAGCTCGCCGACCCGGGCCCGCAACCGTGTCATGTCGATCGCCATCAGCGTGGCTACTTCGGCAGGCCGACGGCGTTGGCGGCGTCCGCCGTGAAGTACTCCGTCGTGGCGAAGGCGCCCGCGTGCTCCTCGAAGAACCCGCGGACCGCGTCGACCGAGTCGTGGGCGATGATGTTCACGGCCTTCGTGCCGTCGGTGCTCGCCACCGCCAGCGTCCATCTGGCTCCCTTGGGGAGCCTGCCGTGCGCCTTCTTCAGCCCGTCCCAGAAGCGATGCTCGTCCGTGACGGTGGAAACGACCATGACGTGCATTTCCCGTCCTCCCCGTAGGTAACTTCTCCTACCCAGGAAAGCTACGTTGCATTTCGTACTTCGTCAACACCAATCGTCGTGGAAACCCTTGTGAAACCGGAAAAAATCTGTCGTTGCAACAGATATGCCGGTGAATGCAATCGCATCTCGTTGCAATAGAATGCCGACGAACGCAAACTGGGGCGAAGAATCGCCGACGACCCGGAGGTGGCCGATGCCCGGCGCCAGGCTGACTCACGAGGACCGCCGACGGATCGCGGCGTGGCTGGACGACGGGCTGGGATACGCCGAGATCGCCAGGCGGCTGGGCCGGCCGACCTCCACGATCAGCCGCGAGGTCGCGCGCAACGGGGAACCCGGCGATTACCGGGCCGACCACGCGCAGCGGGCCGCGGCGCGACGCGCACCCCGGCGCAAACCGGCCCGGGCGCCGCGACCGGCAAGCGACCGGCGATCGACGCGGTCGGCGCACGCCTTCGCCGAACAGTTCGCGACCCTCCTGTCCGCAACCGGCCTGCCCCGGATGGGTGCCCGCGTGTTCGTCTGCCTGCTCACCCGCGACTCCGGGAGCCTGACGGCCGCCGAGTTGGTAGGCCTGCTCCAGGTCAGCCCGGCGTCGGTGTCCAAGGCCGTCGGCTACCTCGAAGCGATGGAACTCGTCGTGCGCACACCCGACGCCGGCAGCCGTCGTGAGCGGTACGTCATCGTCGACGACGTGTGGCTGCGGGCCTGGCGAGCCGACACCGGCGCGCATGCTCAGGTCGCGGCCGAGGCGCGGCGAGGAGCCGAAATCCTCGGTCCCGACACGCCTGCCGGAGCCCGGCTGGGAAAGATGGGCCAGTTCTTCGCGTGGCTGAGCGAGCAGATGAGCCACAGCGGCCGCGCCGACCTGGTCGTGCAGGATGCGCTCACGGTGCTCGCCGCCCTCGTCTACACCACCGGGCGGCTCACCGCCGACGAGCTGGCCGCAGCGCTGGACTGGCCCCGGAAACGGGTCGACGACGCCCTGGGCGCCGTCGAACGCCGGCCGGCCATCGCCGACCCGCTCGCACTGACCTCCACCAGGGCCGGCGCATACGCCGTCACCACCAGGCCCGACCGCCTGAACCCGGCACAACGCCGGGCACTCGGAGCCCGACGCGGCACCGTGGCGGCGGCCCCACGACGGTGAGACCCGCCGCCCGCGGTCACCGGCGCCGCCACCGCCTCCCCGGAGGTCGCCGGCGCATGCCACCATTCGACGGTGGACACGACACCGCCGGAGCGCTCCGGCGCGACCCTCGACGCGGTGCTGGAGCGGATCACCTACGTCAACGAGGAGACCGGATACACGATCGCGCGGGTCGCGATCGAACGCTCGGGTTCCGACCTGCTCACCGTCGTCGGTTCGCTGCTCGGTGTCCAGCCCGGGGAGAGTCTGCGGCTGGTCGGGCGCTGGGGCAACCATCCGCGGTACGGCCGGCAGTTCGAGGTCCACTCCTTCACCACGGTCCTGCCCGCGACCGTCCAGGGCATCGAGCGGTACCTCGGATCCGGCCTCATCAAGGGCATCGGCCCCCGGATGGCGGCCCGCATCACCGGGCACTTCGGCGCCGACACGCTGCGGGTCGTGGAGGAGGAGCCGGAGCGCCTCGTCGAGGTGCCGGGCCTGGGCCCGAAACGCACCGCCATGATTGGCGCGGCCTGGCAGGAGCAACGCGCCATCAAGGAGGTCATGGTCTTCCTCCAGGGTGTCGGCGTGTCCACGTCGCTGGCGGTGCGCATCTACAAGCAGTACGGCGACGCGTCGATCTCGGTCGTGCGCAACGAGCCCTACCGGCTGGCCGGCGACGTCTGGGGCATCGGCTTCCGCACGGCCGACGCGATCGCGCAGGCGGTCGGCATCCCGCACGACAGCCCGCAGCGCGTCCAGGCCGGCATCCAGTACACGCTGTCGGAGGCGGCCGACGGCGGCCACTGCTTCCTGCCGGAGCCGAACCTGGTCGCCGACGCGGCCGAGATCCTCGGCGTGCCGGTCGAGCTCGTCCGTCCCGGGCTGGACGCGCTGGCCGCCGCCGAGGGCGTCGTCCGGGAGGCGGTGCCGAACCCCGGCAACCCCGACAGCACCATCCCCGCGGTCTACCTGGTGCCGTTCCACCGCGCCGAGACGTCGCTGGCCGGCGGCCTGGTACGGCTGCTGGGCGCCCCCGCGGACCGGCTGTCGGCCTTCGACGGCGTGGACTGGGTCAAGGCCCTGGCGTGGCTACGCGGCCGCACCGGCGCCGACCTGGCGGCGGAGCAGGAGGAGGCGGTACGGACGGCGCTCACCTCGAAGGTGGCCGTGCTCACCGGCGGTCCCGGCTGCGGCAAGTCGTTCACCGTCCGGTCGATCGTCACCCTGGCCGCGGCGAAACGCGCGAAGATCCTGCTGGCGGCGCCTACCGGCCGGGCCGCGAAACGCCTCACTGAGCTGACCGGGCATCCCGCGACCACCGTCCACCGGCTGCTGCAGTTGCGGCCCGGCGGCGACGCGTCGTACGACCGCGACAACCCGCTCGACGCTGACCTGGTGGTCGTCGACGAGTCGTCGATGCTCGACCTGCTGTTGGCGAACAAGCTGGTCAAGGCTGTGCCGCCGGGTGCTCACCTGCTGCTGGTCGGCGACGTCGACCAGCTACCGTCGGTCGGCGCGGGTGAGGTGCTGCGGGACCTGCTGGCGGCCGAGACGATCCCGCGGGTCCGGCTGACCAGGATCTTCCGGCAGGCCGGGGAGTCCGGCGTGGTGGTCAACGCCCACCGGATCAACGCCGGTCAGGCGCCCGTGTTCGGCGAGCACCCGGACTTCTTCTGGTTCGGCGCCGACGAGCCCGAGCCGGCCGCGGAGGTCGTGGTGGACCTGGTGGCCCGGCGCATCCCCCGCCGCTTCGGCGTCCGGCCCGCGGACATCCAGGTGCTGACCCCGATGCATCGCGGCCCGGCCGGCGCCGGCGGGCTCAACACCGTGCTCCAGGAGGCGCTCGCGCCGCACCGGGAGGGCGCGCCCGAACGGCGGCACGGCGCCCGGGTGTTCCGCCCCGGCGACAAGGTCATCCAGATCCGCAACAACTACGAGAAGGGCACGGCGGGTGTGTTCAACGGCACCGTCGGCGTCGTCACCGACCTGTCCGTCGTCGACCGGAAGCTGACGGTCCGCACCGACGAGGACGAACTGCTCGACTACGACTTCGACGAGCTCGACGAGCTGCAGCACGCCTACGCGATCACCGTGCACCGCTCGCAGGGCAGCGAGTATCCGGCCGTCGTGGTCCCGCTCACGATGAGTGCCTACACGCTGCTCCAGCGCAACCTGCTCTACACGGCGGTGACCCGCGCCAAGCGCCTCGTCGTGCTGGTCGGCAACCGCAAGGCCCTCGCCATCGCGGTGCGGGCCACCGGCTCCGGCCGCCGCCACACGGCGCTCACCCACCGCCTGCGCACTACGCCGTGGAGCGCAGGCGGATCATCGCGCCGGTCGGCTGCGGGTGGAACGTGAGCTCGTCACACAGGCGGCTGGCCAGCCACAGGCCGCGGCCGTTGGGCTGATCGACGGGTGGCGCGTGGATCGGCACACGAGTGCCGGTGATGCCGCTGCCGGTGTCGCGCACCTCGACCGTGACCGTGGGGCCCTGCCGGACGATCGTCACCGTCGCGGCGCCGCCGCCGTGCTCGATCGCGTTGATGACGATCTCGTTCACGGCGACGGTGAACAGGTCGGCGCGGTCCGGCGGGAAGCCGGCCCGGTGCGCGGCATCGGTCACCGAGCGGCGTATGCTGGCCACGCCTTCCGCGGCGACGGGTGGCATGGTGATGGTGACCGGCGGCACGTCCGACTGGTTTGCCAAGGTCACACATCCATGAGGTGGTCCGGTGTGGGCGATTCCGTCGCCCGCCCCACACTATAAGAGTCACACGCGCCCGGTCGTCTTGCAGTTGGAGGTGTCATGACCTTTTCCGTGGCCGGCCACAGCGGCAATGACGTGCTCACGCTGCACGTGGCCGGCGACCTGGACCTGGCCACCGCCGATGAGCTGGGCCGGGAGATCGCCACCGCCACCGGTGGCGGGGCGGGGGAGGTTGTCGTCGATCTGGCGGGTGTTCGGTTCATCGACTCCGCCGGCATCAACGTGCTGCTCAAGGGCCGCCGGCTGGCCGACGAGCGGCACCTGCGATACCGCGTCACCAACGCCACCGGCCTCGTCCGCCACGTGCTCGAGCTGGGCGGTGTCTGGACGCACCTGACGGAGCCGGCCCGGTGAGGAACCGGCGGCGATAGCCGGATGCGGCAGACGGGGGATGCGGCGATGATGCCCGACGTGGGCCGGGCGGACAGTGCCGAGAAGCTGCGCAGGTTACAGGCGGTCACTGACGCGGCACTGTCGCGGCTCGGCCTCGAGGACCTTCTCGACGAGCTGCTCGAGCGCACCCGCGACCTGCTGCGCGCCGACACCGCCGCGGTGATGCTGCTCGACCCGAGCGGCACCGAGCTGGTCGCCACCGCCGCCAGCGGCCTGGAGCGCGAGGTGCACCAGGGGCTGCGCGTTCCGGTCGGGCACGGGTTCTCCGGCACCGTCGCCGCGCGGGCCGAGCCGATCGCGATCGAGCACGTCGACCACACCAACGTCGTCAGCCCGGTCCTGCTCAGCGAGCATGTCCAGTCCGTGCTCGGGGTGCCGATGCTCAGCCGCGACCGGGTCATCGGGGTCCTGCACGTGGGCACGCTGACGCCGCGGCGGTTCACGCCCGACGACATCGAACTGTTGCGGCTCGTCGCCGACCGCGCGAGCCTGGCCACGCAGGCGCGCCTGTCCCGGCTCGACCGGGCCGCCGCGCTGGCGCTACAGCGCAGCCTCCTCCCGGCACGGCCGCAGGCGATCGGGGGGCTCGACGTCGCGGTGCGGTACGTTCCCGGTGCCGAGGTGGGCGTCGGCGGCGACTGGTATGACCTGTTCGACCTGCCGTCGGGACACGTCGGCATCGTCATCGGTGACGTGGCCGGCAACGGCCTGCACGCCGCGGTCGTCATGGGGCGCATCCGCAGCGCGCTCCGGGCCTATGCGATGGAGACCGCCGACCCCGCCGACGTCCTGACCCGCCTCGACCGCAAGGTCCAGCGGTTCGAGCCGGACGCCATGGCCACCGTCATCTACGCGGTGATCGACGCCGACCTCGGCGCGATGACGCTGTCGAACGCCGGCCACCTGCCGCCGGTCGTCGTCGCCCCGGACCGCCCCTGCCGACTGGCGCGGATCCCGCCCGACCTGCCGCTGGGCGCCTACGCCGGGGCGCCGCGCCGCAACACCCGGCTGCCCCTGGAGCCCGGCACCGGCCTGTTCCTCTACACCGACGGGCTGGTCGAGCGGCGGGGCCGGAAGATCGACTCGGGCCTGACGATGCTGACGGCGGCGCTCACCATCGGGTCCGCCGACACGATGTGTGCCGATGTGATGGCGGCGATGTTGTACGACCGTGCGCCGACCGACGACGTCGCCGTGCTCGCGGTGCGCCGGGTCGAACCGCCCGGCTGACGCCGGACGGTCGCTGCGGCCGGGTGTCCACAACACGCCCGCAGGGCCGAAGGCGGCCGATCGGTGTATCGGCCGCCTTCGACCCCTCCCCCCAACGGTCTCGTCGCCCCCCAGCCACAAGACGAGGACTTCCAGGTGTCCATGTGACAGGGACGCCAAACATCCTGTGACGCCGATGTGGCGTACGCCACATCGGCGATCATCGAACCGTGCGGACGAAGGCCGCGGGAGCGTGGTCCGCATGGACAGCCGCCCGTCGTCGGCGCTGACCGGGCCCTGAACCGCCCACGCGCCTTACGACTGTCGGCCACCCCGGCCAACGGCCTGCTGCCGGACCGCCCGGAGGCGCCTACCCCGGAATCCGTGGAATGCGGCGGTACCGGTTTTGCGGTAGGCGGCCCGGGTAGGGCGCTACGGTCGCCACGATTCACGCCGCCGGGAGGTACGCATGAAACGGGGAACGCAGGTGACACTTGCGGTACTGACCGGGTACTTCCTCGGCCGGCGGCGGAAGCTGGCGACGGCCGTGCTGCTCGGCGCGGCCGCCGCCGCGGGACGCTACAGCGGCAACCCGGCGGAGCTCCTGTCGCGTGGCCGGTCGCTCATCGGCGGATCGTCCACCGTCGGCGAGCTCAGCGGCCTCGCCAAGCCGCTCGTCAGGGCCGGGAAGGCCGCCGCGCGGACCGCCGTGACCGATCGCATCGAGTCGGTGAGCGACCGGCTCCGCGACCGCAGCGAGGCGCTCCGATCGGCCACCAGGCCGGGCCGGCTCCGCGGCGCGCGGGACACCGACCGCGAGGAGCGCGAAGAGCGCGAGGAACGCGAGGAACGCGAAGAGCGCGAGGAACGCGAGGAACGCGAAGAGCGCGAAGAGCGCGAGGAACGCGAAGAGCGCGAGGAACGCGAAGAGCGCGAAGAGCGCGGGCGGGCCTACGAACCGGACGAGGACCGGGGCGAGGAGGGCCGGCGCGAGCGGCGGTACCGGGATCGTGACGAGGACTTGGACGAGGATCGCGAGGAGGGCCGCTACGGGCGGCGACACGACGACGAGGATCGCGACGAGGACCGTGAGGACGCCGAGTCGCGACCGGTCGGCGCGGGGCGCGGCCGGTCGCGGGATGACGAGGCCGAGCCTCCGGTCCGCCGGCGCGGGTCTGCGGGGCGACGATGAGTTCGGTACCGCACAGCAGCGGCATCGGTGGGCGGATCTCCCGCCTGGTGGCCAAGGAGTTGGGCAACCTCGCCGGCGCGGTCGGCGAGCGGGCCGTGGAGTCCCTGCGTGGCAGGGTCGGCGGCCTCACCGATCGGCTGACCGACTTCGCCGAGCGCTCCGAGAGCCCGAAGCTGGTGGCTGCGGCCAAGGGCGCGGAGCAACTGGCCGGGGGCGGGTCCCCGACGAAGGCCGCCGCCAAGGGCGGGATCGCCGGCGGGCTGGCCAAGCTGAAGCAGGCGTTCGGCAAGGGGAAGAAGAGCAAGAAGCTCAAGCTGACGAACATCGTGGAGTTCGTCGACGTCGGTGTGCCGGTGCGGGTGGCGTACAACCAGTGGACGGAGTTCGAGGACATCCCGCGTTTCACGAAGAAGGTCGAGAAGGTCGAGCGGGAGAAGGAGCAGGAGAAGGTCAACTGGCGGGCGCAGATCTTCCTGTCGCACCGGGACTGGGAATCCCAGATCGTCGAGATGGTCCCGGATGAGCGGATCGTGTGGCGCTCGAAAGGGGCGAAGGGCTATCCGGACGGCGCTATTTCGTTCCATGCCCTCACGCCCACGCTGACCCGGGTGGTGCTGATCATCGAGTACCACCCCAAGGGCTTCTTCGAGCAGACCGGCAACCTCTGGCGCGCACAGGGCCGCCGGGCCCGGCTGGAGCTGAAGCACTTCGTGCGGCACTGCATGACGCAGGCGGTCCTGCACCCGGAGGAGCTGGAGGGCTGGCGCGGCGTGATCCACGACGGTGAAGTGGTGCTCGACCACGAGACGGCCGTGGAGCAGGAGCGGGAGCGCGAGGAAGCGGAGGAGCCGGGCGAGGGTCGCGAGCGCGAGGGTCGCGAGCGCGAGGAAGAGGAAGAGGAACGCGAGGAAGAGGAAGAGGAAGAAGAGGGGCGCGAGGAAGAGGAGCGCGGCGAGAGCCGGGAACGCCGTGAGCGGCGCGGGCGCCGCGAGGACGAGGAGGAGCGCGAACGCGGCAATGGTCGCTCCCGGCGGGAGGGTCGCCGGCACGGTGGCGACCGCGACCGGGACGACCGCGACCGGGACGACCACGAGCGGGATCGGCGGGACCGCGGGGGCCGGGACCGGCCCGAGTCCGGCAACGGCCGCGGGCGCCGTGACACCGGCGGTGAGGGGCCGGGCAGCCGGCCCAGAAACAGGTGATTCCATGTCTGTCGTAGCGGCCGGAGGCGGTGGCGGTCAGTCGTCGTCCCTCGCCGACGTCATCGACACGATCCTCGACAAGGGCATCGTCATCGACGCCCACGTGAGCGTCGCCCTGGTGGGCATCGAGATCCTCACCATCAACGCCCGGGTCGTCGTGGCGAGTGTCGACACGTACCTGCGGTTCGCCCAGGCCGTCAACCGGCTCGACCTGCGCGAGCACGAGGGCAAGGGACTGCCCGAGGTCGTCCAGGGCACCGCGCGGGGTGCCAAGGGCGCCATGGCGGGCGCGGCCGGCAAACGGGCGATCGAGGGCGCCGGGGAGCGGCTGATGGAGAAGGCGGGCGACGTCCTCGGCGAGATCATCAGCCCGCAGGAGCGCGAACGAGAATCCCGGGGCCGGAGGAAGGACTGAGATGGCGGGCACGGGCACCCTGATCTACGCGTTCGTCCCCGGCGACGTGGAGCCGACCGGGTCGGCCCAGGGCGTCGGCGATCCGCCCGCCGACGTCGACACCGTGACGTACGACGACGTGGCCGCGCTCGTCAGTGAGATACCACTCGATCGGCCGCTCGGCAGATCCGCTGATCTGCGGGCGTATCAACGGCTCCTGGACGGCACGGCGACCGTATCGCCGGTCCTGCCGGTCCGCTTCGGCACCGTGCTGACCGACCGTGACGCCGTCCGCGACCTGCTCACCGACCAGCGCGACCGCATCGTGCCGATGCTCGGGCGGTTGGACGGGCGGATGCAGTACATGGTGCACGGCCGCTACGTCGAGCCCACGATCCTCGAAGAGATCCTCGACGGTAGTCCCGAGGCGCGGCAATTGCGGGAGCAGTTGCGGGGTCAGCCCGAGGACGCCTTCGTCGACACCCGCATGCGGCTCGGCGAGATCATCAACACCTCGATCGAGGCGCTGCGCGACGCCGACATGCGGTTCGCCGTCGAACGCCTCAAGCCGGTGACCGAGGACATCGTCCTGCGCGAGCCGACCCACGAACTCGACGCGGTGAACCTCGCCGTGCTCGTGGACCGGCAACGCCACGACGAGTTCGACCACGCGCTGCGAGAGCTGGCCGGCACCTGGGACGGGCGGGTCACGCTGCGCCGGCTGGGTCCTTCGGCACCGTACGACTTCGTCCCGCAACTGGCTCCGGAGCAGTGACGGTGGGCCTGCCGACCGTGCTGCTCACCCGCCCGACCGCGGAAGAGAGATGTCTCACCAGCCATTCGACCGGCCGAGCCGGAAGGAGTCCGCAGATGCATCCAGACGGCCACGACCGCGAGCGGGCGCGCCGCCCGCGGCGGGACGAGTCGTACGACGAGGACCGGGAGGACCGGGAGGGCCGGGAGAGCCGGCGCTCGATCTCGGCCGCGTCCGCCGCGCGGATGGCGATCGAGGACGCCCGTGAGCTGACCGGCAAGGAACCGATCGGCGCCGTCTCGGTGGAGCCGGCGAACGGAGGCTGGACCATCGGCGTGGAGATGGTGGAGGAGCGCAGGGTCCCGTCGACGGCGGACATGCTCGGCCTGTACCTGGTGCAGCTCTCCGCCGGCGGCGAGCTGCTGTCCTGCCGCCGTGACCGCCGCTACCTGCGCGGTAGCACGGACGTCGCGAAGGCGAGCTGAGCCATGACACAACCGGTCCGCGCCCAGCCGGTCGCCCCCGCGGCCGGCGGGCACCAGCCGACGAACCTCGCCGACATCCTGGAGCGGGTGCTCGACCGGGGCCTGGTCATCGCCGGCGACATCCAGGTCAACCTGCTCGACATCGAGCTGCTGACCGTGAAGCTGCGGCTGCTCATCGCCTCCGTCGACACCGCGCGCCAGCTCGGCATCAACTGGTGGGAGAGCGATCCGTTCCTCACCGGCGGCGACCGCCGTGCGGTGGAGGAGCGCCGTGCGCCCGCCGTCCGAGGCGAACGCGCGGCCCGCCGTGAGCTGGAGGACCGCCGCGAGTACGAGGACCGCGAGTACGAGGACCGGCCCGCGCGGGAGCGCGACGACCGTCCGGCCCGGGTCCGCTCCCGGGAGGAGCGGTGACCGGTGTCTGGGTCCACGCTGTCGCCGGCGCGGCCGGCGCGTCGCCCGTGCACGGCGTCAACGACGCCGCCGTGCGCTGGGTGGATGCCGGCGGACTGTTCGCGGTCGTCAGCCCGGTCGACGTCGAGGACTACGAACCCGATCGGCTGGAGGAGCGCCTGTCCGACCTGGACTGGCTCGAACGCATCGCACACGAGCACCACCGGGTGGTGACGGCCGCCGCGGCCGCCGGCCCGGTCGTTCCGGCGGCGCTGGCGACGGTGTATCACGACGAGGCGCGCCTGGTGGACGACCTCACCCGGCACCGGGACGAGCTCACCGTGGCGCTGGAGCGGGTCGCGGGCCGTACCGAATGGGGCGTCAAGGCCTACGCCCGGTTCGACGCCCCCGTGGACGCACCCGCCGGTGGCGGTCCGGGCACGGCCTACCTCCACCGGCGGCGGACCGAACTGGCCACGCGGGAGCAGCGGTACGAGCAGGCCACCGAGGCCGCCGACGCGGTGCACGAGGAACTGTCCGCGCACGCGGTGCTGGCCCGGCAGCATCCGCCGCAGCATCCGCAACTGTCCGGTGCGCAGGACGTCACCGTGCTCAACGGCGCCTACCTGGTCGACGACGACCGGACCGCCGAGTTCGAGCGGGCCGTCGAGGCGTTGGGGGCGCGGGAGACGACGCTGCGGCTGGAGCTCACCGGCCCGTGGCCGCCGTATTCGTTCGCGGCCGCACCGGCGCTCGGGGCCGGTGTCGCGTCATGAAGCGGGAGGTCGCACTGGTGGACCTGCTCGACCGGGTCCTGGCCGGCGGTGTCGTGGTGACGGGTGACATCACGCTCGCGATCGCCGACGTCGACCTGGTGCGGATCTCGCTGCGGGCCGTGGTGACGTCGGTGCACACGGGCATGTCGCTGGAGCCCGTCGGGCGCTCTCGACCCGCGGCGTTGCCGGCACCGGTCGCGTCGCCGGTGCCTGGCGTGTCGCCGGTGCCTGGCGCGCCGCCGCTGCGTGGCGAGGAGCGTGCTGGTGCGCGAGCATGAGCGGCTCCGCCTCGATCGCGACACGGTCGAACAGGACTTCGCGACCCTCGTGCTGACCGTGGTCGAGCTGCTGCGCCAGCTCGTAGAGCGCCAGGCGGTGCGCCGCGTCGACGAGGGCGACCTTACCGACGAGCAGGTCGAGCGGATCGGCCTGACGCTGATGGCGCTGGACGACCGGATGGGTGAGCTGCTGGAGCACTTCCAGATCCGCCGGGAGGATTTGAACATCGACCTCGGCCCGCTCGGTCCGCTGCTGCCCCGCGACTGACCGCGCCCAGCAGGCCGCGGACGGGCCCGACCGGCAACATGGCCTGCTGGACCCAGGACCGGCTGCCTGGCCGCGCGGCCGCCGCGGTTCCTGTTCGGCGGACCGCCTCCCCGGTGGGTCAGCAGTTCGGCGGCCGGGCACAGCCGACGTCGACCGGCAACGTGGCCACCAGCGTCGTGCCGTAGCCCGCCGGACTGATGAGCCGCAGTTGCCCGCCGAGTGCCTCGACGCGGTCGGTGAGGCCGACGAGCCCAGATCCGAGGCCGGGATCGGCGCCCCCGACGCCGTCGTCGCGGATCGAGACCGTCAGGTACTCGTGCCCGGAGCCGTCCTCGGCGATGGCGATGTCGACGTAGACCTCGTCGGACTGCGCGTGTTTGGCGGCGTTGGTGAGGGCCTCGGACACGACGTAGTACGCGGCCACCTCGACGCAGCTCGGCAGCCGTCGCTTCGGACCGGGGTTCATCCTGACGGGGATCGGGCAGCGGCGGGCCAGAGCCTTCAGAGCGGGGCCGAGGCCGCCCTGGGAGAGGATCGCCGGATGGAGGCCGCGGGTGATCTCCTGGAGGTCCTGGAACGCCGCCGAGAGCCCTGCGGTCGTCTGCGACAGCCGGGTCCGCAACTCGTCGTGGTCGGCGGGCACCATGGCCTCCGCGGCGCGCAGCTCCAGGCCGAGCGACACGAGCCGCTGCTGCAGCCCGTCGTGCAGGTCGCGCTCGAAGGAGCGGCGCGCCTCGTCCGCGGCGAAGACGATCCGGGCGCGCGACGCCTTCAGCTCCGCCCGGCTCTCGGTGTTCGCGACGGCGGTGGCGACGAGCTCGGTGAACTGTGCCAGGCGGCTCTCGGCGTCCGAGGGTGGCGGCAGGTGGCGCGACCAGAGAACGACCAGCGCGCCCCACACCCGGCCCTCGACCACGATCGGCGCGCCGACCGAGGCGTGGAAGCCCTCGTGGCGGGCCAGGTCGGCCAGCGCGCCGGCGCGTACCTCGTAGCTGTCCACGCGGGCGGGCCGGCCGGTGTTCAGGACCAGTTCCGTGGTGCCGCCGGAGACCTTGAGCCGCTTGCCGAGCAACGGTTCCAGCCCCGGTTTGCCATACTCGGCGAGGACGGTGACGGTGCCCGGGGCCTCGGCGCGCATCAGCCGGGTGGCGTCCGCGTCGAGCAGCCCTGCCGTCTCGGCGGCGACCGCGGCGACGACGTCGGACGGCGGAGCACCCTGCGCGACGAGCACGGCCACGCGGCGCAACACCTGCTGCTCGGTGGCGAGTGCGCGCAGCTCGTCGCGGCTGGCCCGCAGCGAGTCGCTCATCTCCTCGCGGTCGCTCGCGGCGCGCAGCACCATCGCGAGCGCCGGCACCACCCGGTCCTCCAGGCGGCGCACCATCGGCTCCGGCAGGCCGGCGGGGACGACGAGGGTGCCCACCCTGGCGTGGTAGCGCAGCGGGAACGTCACCCGGCCCTCGCCGGCGGCCACCTCGCCGAGGTGCAGGTCGGCGAACGGCAGGTCCAGGGCGCGCGAGAGGCGGTGGGACGCCGCGGGCAGTACCGACGACATGTCATCGGTACTGAGCATGAGACGGGTCAGCCCGGTGAGGATCTGCGCCTCCCGGTGCCGCTCCAGCGCCTCGACCGCCCGGGACCTGGCCAGTTGCCCCACCGAGCTGGCGAGGACCGCCACGACGAGGAAGACGGCGAGCTCCGCCCAGTCGTGGCTGTTCCGGACGGTGAAGCGTCCGCCGGGCGCCACGGGGAAGAAGTTGAAGGCGAAGGCGCTGACGAAGGACATCACGACCGCCAGCCCCAGCCCCCAGGCCGTCGAGACGACCAGCACGCCGAGCAGGAAGATCATGGCCAGTGCCTCGCGTGGCACCAGCCGGGACAACGGGTAGACCAGCAGGGTCTCCACGGTCAGGAACAGCGCGCAGACCAGGACACCCACCACGAGCCGCGGCGGCGTGGGCCGTACGAGCCAGGCCCCCAGGCGTGCCAGCATCACGCGCCCGCTCCTGTCGCCTGCACCGGGCCGGGCCGGTCGTTCAGGAACCGCGCATGGCACGGCGCGCCGGGCAGCACCCATTCCGCGTCCGGGTGGATCGCGCGCAGGGCGAGCGGGGCCGGTACGACGAGCAGACGGTCACCGAGCGAGCTGGCACGCCGAACCGCGATCTTCGAGACATCCGCCAGCCGGCCCGGGGATTGCGCAGTCACGACGGCCACCGTCCGGCTTCCTCATCGCCGCCGCGCCGGTGGCTGGGTCGGATGCACAGTCACACGTTGACGCTACCCATGGTCGGACCGATCATGCACGGCGTCCCCGGCGGCCGCGTGCGTCACCCGCGCATCCTGGGTGATCGGGCGTCCCAGCTCGGTGGCGAACCCGCGCGCCGCGACACCGCCGCCGGGGAGACGCCGTCCGGCCGGCACCGGCCTCAGCCCTTGAAGAACTCCACCAGGGCGCCCGCCAGCACGTCGTCGGGCAGGCCGTGCCACTCGCCGGGCAGGCTGCGGGCCGTGCCCCGGGGAAGGGCCCGCGCCACCGTGGCCGCTCTGCCCTGGAGATCGTCGTCACTGTCCTCGCTGTCGATGACCAGCGTCGGCACGCCGACCGTCGCCAGCAGCGACGGTGACGTGGCCCGGCTGATCTCGGCGTCGTAGACCAGCGTGTGCGCGATCGCCGCGATGGTATGCGGCGCACCGGTGCCGCGCATGCCGGCGACGATCTCCTCGGGCACGCCGACGCCGGACATGAAGTGCTGCAGGGCGGCGATGCGGCGGCCCTCCGCGACCATCCCGCTGAGCGTGGCGATGAACGCGTCCTGCTCGGCTCGGTCCTGACCCGCGTCGATGGGCGGCTCGAGGACGGCGAGCCGGGGGATCGGCAGGCCCCGGGCGGCGGCGTGCAGCGCGAGCAGCGCGCCGGAGGAGAACCCGTAGAGCATCGCCGAGCCGCCGGCCGCGTCGATGAGCGCGGCGAGATCCTCGACCTCGCGCGCCACGTCGTAGGGCGGCGTGTCGGTGCTCTCACCCCGGCCGCGACGATCGTAGTGGTACACGGTGAAGTCGGCGGCGAGCAGCTCGATCAGCCGGCTGAAGGAGCTCAGCCCGCGAAAGCGTCCGGCGGCGTCGACCAGGATCAGCGCCGGTCCGCCGCCGACCCGATCGTAGGCGATCACCGTGCCGTCCGACGAGGTCACCGTTGCCATCCCGGGTCGCCGCCCTTCCGCGCGAATCTGAACTGTACGGTACAGCGGTTCGCCGACGAGGCCGTGCGGAGGTTTCGTCGCCGTGCCACCCGACCTCATGATCATGGGAAGGATCTGGCTATCGGGGCAGCCGCAGCTTTCCAGTGAAGCGTCATGGAGTCCAGGTCAGGCCGAGTGCGGGGCGCGG
This sequence comes from Dactylosporangium roseum, assembly GCF_025264685.1. Classification (GTDB taxonomy): domain Bacteria; phylum Actinomycetota; class Actinomycetes; order Mycobacteriales; family Micromonosporaceae; genus Dactylosporangium; species Dactylosporangium roseum. Next base: position 4,795,768 of record NZ_CP073721.1, on the reverse strand, counting down.
CCGTCCCCGCCCGGCGGCCCTGAGGATCACCCATGTCACGAAACCCGCCGGTGGAACCGGGAATAGCCTTGTCGGAGGCGCATTCCCGGAGCGGGGCGCGGCGTTCGTCACGGCGCGCGACCGGCCCGTGCGATCCTAGCCTCCGTCCATGAGAATCGTACTGACCGGCGGGACCGGGTACATCGGTTCCGCGCTGCTCGACCAGCTCGTCGCCGCAGGGCACACCGTCACCGCGCTGGTGCGCGGCGACGACGCCGCGGGGAAGGTTCGCAAGGCCGGCGCCGAGGCGGCCGTCGGGGATCTGTTCGACACCGGGTGGGTGGCCGAGCGGTTCGCGTCCGCCGATGGGGTGGTGCACACCGCGGCCACCGGCGACGCCCGGAACGCCGAGTTCGACCGCTCGGTGGTGCGGGCCGCGGCGCAGGCGCTCGCGGGCACCGGCAAGCCGTACGTGCACACGAGCGGCATCTGGATCTACGGCGACAACGCCGGCATCACCGAGGACTCGCCGTTCGTGCCGCCGGCCCTGACCGCCTGGCGCGGCGCGGTGGAGCGGTCGGTGCTCGACGCCGACCTGACGGCGACGATCGTGGCGCCCGGCGTCGTCTACGGTCACGGCGGCGGCATCCCCGGCGGCGTCCTGGCCGCGCAGCGGGACGAGGCCGGTCGGGTCCGGCTCGTCGGCGACGGCAGCCAGCACTGGGCCACGGTCCACGTCGAGGACGTCGCCGCGCTGTACGTCACCGTGGTCGAGCGGGGCGAGCGCCTGGGCTACCTGGTCGCCGCCTCGGGCGTGAACCCGACGGTCCGCGAGCTGGCCGAGGCCGCCGCCGGTGCCGCGGGCGTGGCGCCGGAGACCGCCGACGCCTCGCGTGAACGGCTCGGCGCGCTCTTCGCCGACGCGCTGCTGCTCGACCAGCAGACCGCGGCCGCGAAGGCCAAGGCCCTCGGCTGGACGCCGGTCCGGCCGGCCCTCGTCGAGGAGTTGCGCACCGGCAGCTATCCGCGGCTCTCGTAGCCGACGGCCGCGGGAGCGGCCCTGGCTGCTCGGTGGCCGTTACGGCCGGCCCGGCCGGGCGGCGAAGCGCTCGGCGAGCTTCGCCGGTGCGACCGCCAGCCACGGTCGCTCCCACGCGAACGCCTTGCCGCCGACCAGCCAGGTCCGGTTGCCGTAACGCGCGCCCTCGGTGACCTCGGGCAGCTCCGAGACCGGGGCTTCCACATCGTCCGGAGTCGCCATGACGTCACCGTGACGCCCCGCCGGTCCGGCGGCAGTACGCTGGGTGTATCGCTGCGCAGCCCGCTCTCCGGTTCGGCATCCTCGGGCCGTTGCTGGTGCTGCGCGACGGTGCCGCCGTCCCGGTCGGCGGGCCGAAGCCGCAGGCGCTGCTGACGTTGCTGCTGCTGCGCCCCAACCGGTTCGTGACCGCCGACTGGCTCGTCGACGCACTGTGGGACGGCACGCCGCCGGCGAGCGCCCACGTCACACTGCGCACCTACGTCGCCGGCCTGCGCCGTGCCCTGGAGCCCGGCCGCGGGCCGCGCGCCGAGGGCCGGGTCCTGGTCGGCCACAACGGCGGCTACGAGCTGCGCGTGCCGCCCGGCGCCGTGGACGCCGAGCGGTTCGCCGACCTGACCGAGGCGGCCGGGCGGGCACTCGCGGCGGGCGACCCGGTCGCGGCCGAGCGCGACTACACCGAGGCGCTGGCCCTGTGGCGCGGCGCCGCGGCGGTCGGTGACCTGACCGCCGCCCGGGCCGACGTCGCCCGGCTGACCGAGGCACGCCTCGCCGCCGAGGAAGGCCGGTTCACGGCGGCCGTCGCCGCCGGCCGGCACCGGGCCGTGCTGCCGCAGCTACGCCGGTTCGTCCTCGACCACCCGGCGCGGGAGGCCGCCTGCGAGCAGCTCATGCTCGCCCTCTACCGCTCCGGGCAACAGGCGGCGGCGCTGGCCGCGTACGACACCGTCCGCCGCTACCTGGCGGACGAGTTCGGCGTCGAGCCCGGCGCGCCACTGCGCGACCTGCACCGGCACGTCCTCGGCCACACCGTCGCACCGGCCGGCCCGGTCGCCCCGGTGGACCGCCGTCCGGCGCTCGTCGGTCGCGACGCCGAGCTGGCCCGGCTGGGGGCGCTGCTCGCGGCGGCCGGGCGGGACGGCGGGCGGGTGGTCACGGTCACCGGCGAGGCCGGCATCGGCAAGACCAGTCTCGCCGCTGCCGCCGCCGATCGGGCCGCCGCGGCCGGGATCCCGGTCGTCTGGGGCCGATGCCCCGACCTCGGTCAGGCGCCGCCGTTCTGGCTCTGGACGCAGGTCGTGCGGGGCCTCCTCGCGCTGCCCGGAGCGGCCGGCCACGACGCACCGGCGGCGCTGGCCGGCTTCGCGGTGGCAACACCGGGCGGCGGCGAGAGCGGCCGGGCCGGGTCCGCGCCCGGGCTGCCGGGCGGCGGCGAGGGCGGCCGGATCGGGTCCGCGCCCGGACTGCCCGGCGGCGCTGACGGCGTGCCCGACCCGGTCGCGCGGTTCCGCACCTACGAGGCCGTCGCCGATCTCGTGCGCGCCGCCGCGGCACCGGCCGGCCTGGTCGTGGTCCTGGACGACCTGCACGCCGCGGACGCGGACTCCCTCCTGCTGCTCCGTTTCCTGGCCACCGGCCTGCCGCGCGGCCGCACCCTGGTGATCGGGACGCTTCGGCCGTACGAACACGATCCCGCCGTCGTCGCCGCGCTCGCCGACCTGGCACGGGTCCCCGGCGCCGCGCGGCTGCACCTCACCGGCCTCGACGCCGCCTCCGTCGCCGACCTGGTCCGCCGCCGCACCGGCACACCGGCGGCCACCGGCCTGGCCGAGCGGCTGGCGGCGCGTACCGGCGGCAACCCGTTCTTCCTCACCGAACTGCTCGCCACGCCCGACCCGGCGGCCGAGGGCGACCCGCCACCGGGGGTGCGGGACGCGGTCCGGCTGCGGCTGCTCGCCCCCGACCCGGCCGTCCGGCACTGCCTGGACCTGCTCGCCGTGGCCGGGCGGGAACTCGACCTCCGCCTGCTCGCCACGGCGACCGGTGAAGGAGCCGCCGGCCCCGGTGATCTCGCTGAGTCGCTCGCCACGCCCGCGGCCGCCCACCTCGTCGCCGAGGCCGGTCCGGGCGCGGTCCGGTTCCGCCATCCACTGTTCGCCGAGGTCGCCTACGCGGAGCTGGCCCCGCCACGGCGGGCCGTGCTGCACGCCCGCCTCGCCGGCGCCGCCGCCGCGCTGCCGGACCGGGGCGGGCTCACCCCCGGCGAGCTGGCCCACCACTACGGACAGTCGATCGGGCTCGGCCATGGCGACGACTTCCTGCGCTGGACCCGGCGCGCCGCCGAGGACGCGACCCGGCGGCTCGCCTACGAGGACGCACTCGCCCACCTCGACCGGGCCGCCGCGCGCCTGTCGCCGGAGGCCGGAACCGTACCCGGCTCGGCCGCGGCCGAGCTGGACGTCCGGCTCCATCAGACGTCACTGCTCCAGATCACCGTCGGCGTCGGCAGCGACGCCGTCGCCCGGGTCGCCGCCCGGGCCCGCGCGCTGCTGCCGCTGGCCGGGGCCGACGCGGACCTCCACACCGCGCTGTGGACACTCGGCGAGGTGGCCTGCAACCGTGCCGAGTACCCGATCGGCGAGGACCTGGCGGGCCGGCTGGTCCGGGCGGCGCCGCACGCCGACGGGCTGGTGGCCGCCGCCGGACCGTACCTGCTGGGCGCGGCCGCCTACTTCACCGGCCGGCTCGACGAAGCGGAGCGGCAGTTGAGCGACGCCGCCGACCGGCTCGCCGGGGTCGCGCCGGACCTGCTGCGGCGGCAGGTCGGCCGGACGCCGACGCTCGCACCGTACAACTTCCGCGCCCTCGTCCGGTCGCTGCGCGGTGACGCGGCGGCGGCGCAGGCCGACCTCGATGCGGCGCGCGCCCTCGCCGAGCACTGCGACGACCCGTACGGCCGGGGCAACGCCGTCCTCTTCGCCGCCTGGACCGCTCTCCAGGAGCACGACGTCGACGCCGGCCGCGCGGCGGCCCGCCGGTGCCGCGAGATCGGCGCGCGGCAGCACATGCCGCACTTCGTGAGCACCGGCGACTTCCTCGCGGACTGGGCCGCGGCGCGCGGCGGTGACCGCCGCCGGCTCGCGCCGATGCGGGCCGCGGCCGACGGCCTCTACCGGCACGGGCTGCGCGCCACCCGTACGATCTCCGTCGCCGCGATGGCCGACGCGCATCTCGTGGCCGGTGACCCGCACACCGCCGCCGCGCTGGCGGACGAAGGGCTCGCCCTCGCCGCCGAGACGGGGGAGCGGGTGCTGGCGGCCGAGCTGCGCCGCGTGCGGGGCCTCGCCACGGGCGACGACGCGGACCTGCGCGCGGGCGCGGAGATCGCCGCCGCGCAGGGCGCCCGGCTCCTGCTGGAGCGGATCGCCGCCGGCGCCGGCCGTGGCGGTGCCGGCCTCAGCCTGCGCGGATGGGCGCCCCCGATCGGAGGAGCCGCGGGCGTGGCACGCTCGGCCGTTCCAGGACGTCAGCCGCCGAGACCGGGCAGTGGCAGCGACGGCAGGGGCAGCGACGGCAGGGGCAGCGGCGACGGCAGGCCGGGCACCGGCAGGGACGGCACGATCGTCGGCACGCCGGGAACGGGCAGGCCCGGGGCCGGCGACTGACCGCCGCCGGGGTTCTCGCCGCCCGTGCTGCCACCGCCCGGTCCGCCCGTGGTGGCGCCCGGCGCCGGGCTCGGTGCCGTGGTGGCCGGCGCGGCGTCGGTCGGGGACGGCCGCCCGGCCGGGGACGGCGCGGCGGGCAGCGACCGGCGGAGCTCCTCGATCCGGTCGAGCAGCCTCCGGCGCGCCGCCGGGTCGCCGACCTGCTGCGCGTAACCGGTGGCGGTGTCGAGCAGGCGCCGTGCCTCGTCGTAGTGCCCGGCCGCGACCGCGCCGGCCGCCTGCGCGATCGCGTGCTCGGCCGCGCGGGCGTCGACGACCTGCGGGTACAGCACCCGGGTGATCGGCCACAACGGACCGTCCGGGCCCGAACGGTGGGCGCCGAGGGCCAGGCCGCCGAGGATCAGCGCGGCGGCCGCAACCCCGGTGACGGCCCGGCGCAGGCCGGTGCCGCGCCGCCGGAGCGGCACGACGTCCGGCGCCACCACCTCGGGCGCCACCACCTCGGGCGTCTCTTCCTCGGACGGGACGACGGGGACGTCGCCGGCCGGCAGGTCGGCGTCGAGGTCGGCCCGCCAGGCGGCGAGCAGGCCGGCCAGATCGTCGCCGCCGGGTGCCGGCTCCCCCCGGCCGAGAGCGTCGAGCAGCGCGTCGTCGGCCCGCACCGTGGCCAGGTCGACGACGGGCTGCTCGCCCCGCTCCGGACCGCTACTCATGCCGCCACCCCGCCCAACGTCTCCCCCGCCAGGGTACGCAGGCGGGCCAGGGCCCGGGACTGGGCGACCCGGACGGACGGGGCCGACATGCCGACGATCACGCCCACCTCTTCGGCCGGTAGACCCACCGCGACCCGTAACAGGACGATCTCGCGCTGTTGCTCGGGGAGTTGGGCGAGCAGCCCGGACAGGCGCCGCGCCACGTCGGTGCGCACGGCCTGCTGCTCCGGGCCGGGCGCGGCGTCGGGGTGGTCGGCGAGGGTCTCGACCGGGGCGGTCCCCGCGTCCCGGACGGCGGCGCGCTGCGCGTCGGCGACCTTGTGCGCCGCGATGCCGAAGACGAAGGCGGTGAACGGCCGGCCCTGGTCACGATACCCGGGCAGGGCCCGCAACAGGGCAAGGCAGACCTCTTGGGCGACGTCGTCGGCGGTCGTGTAGGCGCCGCCGACACGGCCGAGGCGGGCCCGGCAGTATCGGACGATACCGGGACGGAGTTGGGTGAGCAGGGCGGCCGTGGCGTCCGGATCGGCCCGGAGGGCTCGATCCACGAGCTCTTGTTCGATCGCTGCCGTCATCGTGTGGGATGCGCACCTTCGTTACCGGGGGGTAACGGCACCGTAACCGCCGCCGCCGGTTTGCACCAGTCGAGCGGCGCACACGAAAAATTCTCCGCCGGGGTGTTACGCCCGGCGCCCGTCCCGCGATGTCTCCAGCAAGGGTTCGGGCAGGGAGGCCGGATGGGTGTCGAGGTGCGGGTCGAAGGGCTCACCAAGTCCTTCGGCGCACAGCCGGTGTGGTCCGACGTGTCGCTCACGCTGCCGGCGGGCGAGATATCGGTCCTGCTCGGGCCCTCCGGCACCGGCAAGTCGGTGTTCCTCAAGACGCTGGTCGGGCTGCTGCGGCCGGACCGGGGCGCGATCCGGATCGGCGACCACGACCTCACGCGCCTCAGCGAGCGGGAGTTGTACGAGGTGCGGAAGCTCTTCGGCGTGCTGTTCCAGGACGGCGCCCTGTTCGGCTCGATGAACATCTACGACAACGTCGCGTTTCCGCTGCGCGAGCACACCCGCAAGCCGGAGCGCGAGATCCGGGCGATCGTCGGTGCGAAGCTCGACATGGTCGGCCTGCTCGGCGCGGAGCGGAAGCTGCCCGGCGAGATCTCCGGCGGCATGCGCAAGCGCGCCGGCCTGGCCCGAGCGCTGGTGCTCGACCCGGAGATCGTGCTGTTCGACGAGCCCGACTCCGGTCTCGACCCGGTGCGCACCGCCTACCTCAACCAGCTCATCATCGACCTGAACCAGCAGATCGACGCGACGTTTCTCATCGTCACGCACGACATCAACACCGCCCGGACGGTCCCCGACAACATCGGGCTGATCTACCACGGCCACCTCGCGATGTTCGGGCCGCGGGAGATGCTGCTGTCGAGCACCGAGCCGGTCGTCCGGCAGTTCCTCAACGCGCAGCGGATCGGGCCGATCGGCATGGCGGAGGAGAAGGACGCCGACGAGCTGAAGGCCGAGGCCGAAGCCGGGGTCGAGCCGCCGCCGCTGCCGCCGATCCCGGTGCAGCTACAGCCGTCGGACGGCCGGCCCCGGCGCGCCGAACGCCCGCCCGGCCGGTGGTGCCGGGACAACCGGGTGACCCCGCCGCCCGGATCCTTCGACGGCGACCTGGGCAGGGTCCGATGACCGCGCCGCTGCGCCGGTCCGGGCTGTTCTTCGCGTTCTGCCTCGACGCGCTGCGCGGGCTGACCCGCCGGCCGTTCCAGGTGCGCGAGTTCCTCCAGCAGGCGTGGTTCGTGAGCTCGGTGTCGATCCTTCCGGCGGCGCTGGTCTCGGTGCCGTTCGGCGCGGTCATCGCGCTGCAGCTCGGGTCGCTGGTCCGCCAGCTCGGCGCGCAGTCGTTCACCGGTGCCGCGTCGGTGCTCGCCGTGGTCCGCGAGGCCGGCCCGATCGTCACCGCGCTCATCATCGCCGGCGCGGGCGGCTCGGCGATCTGCGCCGACCTCGGCGCCCGGAAGATCCGCGAGGAGCTCGACGCGATGGAGGTGCTGGGCATCGACCCGCTGCACCGGCTCGTCGCGCCGCGGGTCGCCGCCACGATGCTCGTCGCGGTCCTGCTCAACGGGCTCGTCAGCGTCGTCGGCGTGTCCGGCGGCTACTTCTTCAACGTCGTCATGCAGGGCGGCACGCCCGGCGCCTACCTGGCCAGCTTCCAAGCGCTCGGGCAGTTGCCGGACCTGGTCGTCGGGGAGATCAAGGCGCTCGTGTTCGGCGCCGTGGCGGCGCTCGTCGCGTCGTACAAGGGCATGAACGCCCGCGGCGGGCCGAAGGGCGTCGGTGACGCGGTCAACCACAGCGTCGTCATCACATTCATGTTGCTGTTCGCGCTGAACTTCGTCATCACCGCCGTGTACTTCCAGGTCGTCCCGCAGAAGGGGAGCTGAGATGCCGGTCCTGCGACAGCTCGACGACCTCGGCGGGCAGTTGGCATTCTACCTGCGGGCGTTCGCGTGGACACCGCGGACGCTGCGCCGGTACAAGCGGGAGGTCGTCCGCCTGCTGGCCGAGGTCAGCTTCGGCACCGGCGCGCTCGCCGTGGCCGGCGGCACGGTCGGCGTCATCTGCTTCATGACGTTCTTCACCGGCACCGAAGTCGGGCTGCAGGGCTACCAGGCCCTCGACCAGATCGGCAGCAGCGCCTTCACCGGTTTCATCTCCGCGTACTTCAACACCCGCGAGATCTCGCCCCTCGTCGCCGCGCTGGCGCTATCGGCGACCGTCGGCTGCGGGTTCACCGCGCAACTGGGCGCGATGCGGATCTCCGAGGAGGTCGACGCCCTCGAGGTGATGGCGGTGCCGTCGCTGCCGTTCCTCGTCACCACGCGGATGATCGCCGGGTTCGTCGCGGTGATCCCGCTGTACGTGCTGGGCCTGCTGTCGAGCTACCTCGCGACCCGGACGATGGCGATCTTCTACTTCGGGCAGTCCGCGGGCACCTACGACTACTACTTCCACCTCTTCCTGCCGCCCGAGGACGTGCTCTGGTCGTTCGGCAAGGTGCTGGTGTTCAGCGTGATCGTCGTGCTCGTGCACTGCTACTACGGGTACACCGCCGGCGGTGGACCGGCCGGCGTCGGCGTCGCGGTCGGCCGGGCCGTGCGGCTCGCGATCGTCGCGGTGAACGTCGTCGACTTCTTCCTGTCGCTGGCCATCTGGGGCGCGACCACGACGGTGAGGATCGCGGGATGAACCTCCGGCACAGGATGCTCGGCGTCGCCTTCGTCGTGCTGCTCGCGGCGGCGCTCGGCCTGGCCGTCCTGCAGTACCGCAAGGCCTTCGCCGACGTGACCTGGGTGACGCTGGAGACCGGCCGGACCGGCATGCAGCTCAGCCCAGGCGCGGAGGTCAAGCTCTTCGGGGTCGTCGTCGGCGAGGTGCGCACCGTGTCCAGCGACGGCAGCGGCGCGCGGCTGCGGCTGGCGCTCGACCCGGCGACGGTGCCGCAGATCCCCGCCGACGTCAACGCCCGGCTGCTGCCCAAGACGCTGTTCGGCGAGCGGTACGTCGCGCTGGTGCCGCCCGCGGACACCACCGGCCCGGCGATCCGCGAGGGCGCCGTCATCTCGCAGGACCGCAGCGAGAGCGGCGTCGAACTGGAGCGGGTGCTCGACAACGCGTTGCCGCTGCTGCGGTCGATCCGGCCGGACAAGCTCGCCGTGACGCTCGGCGCGCTGGCCACGGCCCTCGACGGCAACGGCGAGCGACTCGGCGAGCAACTGGTGACCCTGGACCGGTACCTGGCCGCGCTCAACGAGCAGATGCCGCTCATCGCCGAGGACGTGCGCCGGCTCGCCGACGTGCTGGACGTCTACGACGGCGCGATGCCGGATCTGCTCGCCATCCTGCGCGACGCGTCCGTGACCGCGACGACCGTGGTGGACCAGCGCACCCAGCTCGCCCTGCTGTGGGCGGAGACCACCGAGGTCGCCGACACCACCCGCTTCTTCCTCGAACGCCACGGCGACCAGCTCATCCGGGTCGGCGACGTCAGCCGCCCGTTCCTGGAGCTGCTGGCCACGTACGCACCGGAGTACCCCTGCCTCATGAACGGTCTCGTCGCGCTCCAGCCGCGGGTGGAGCAGGTCTTCGCCACCGGCCGGATGCGCATCACGCTGGAGATCACCCGCGACAACGGCAAGTTCGAGCCGGGCCGCGACGAGCCGGTGTACGGCCCGAGGAACGGCCCGAACTGCCGGGGCCTGCCCGATCCGCACGTCCCGGCACCGGAGACGCCCATCAACGACGGCTACGACTACGGCGCGGCGCGGCCCGGGCCACCGAAGTTGCCGGTCGGGCTGCTGCCGTCCACGGCCGCGGCGCTGCCCACCGCCAACGCCGCCACTGCGGAGGAGCGCCGGTTGCTGCAACCGCTGCTGGGTGCGCAGCTCGGCGTGCCGCCGGCCGAGGTGCCGGACATCGCGATGCTGCTGTGGGGTCCGCTGCTGCGCGGCGCGGTGGTGAACGCGCCATGACCAGAGGCGTGCTCGCCCCGCTGCTGAAGCTGACCGCGTTCGCGGCGGTGACGGTGCTGCTGACCGCGCTGCTCGCGCAGACCCTCGGCGCGTTCTCGTCCGGCGGCACCGTCTACCGCGCCCGGTTCGCCGACGTGACCGGGCTGCTCGTCGGTGACGACGTGCGCATCGCCGGCGTGAAGGTCGGCAAGGTGCGCGACATCAGGGTCGTCGGCAACACCGTCGCCGAGATCGCCTTCACGGTGGCCGACGACATCCCGCTCGCCACCACCGTCCGCGCGAAGATCCGCTACCGGAACCTCGTCGGCCAGCGGTACGTCGCGCTGAGCGAGGGGCCCGGCGACGCCCGGCCGCTGCGGCCGGACGGGCTCATCCCGCAGTCGCAGACGACCCCGGCGCTGGACCTGACGGTGCTGTTCAACGGGTTCCGGCCGCTGTTCACCGCGCTGACGCCGGAGGCCGTCAACAAGCTGGCGTACGAGATCATCCAGGTCCTGCAGGGTGAGGGCGGCACCGTCGCGAGCCTGCTCCAGCGCACCGCCTCGCTCACCAACACGCTCGCCGACCGCGACGCCGTCATCGGCCGGGTCGTCACGAACCTCAACACCGTACTGTCCACACTGGCCGATCGCGCCGGCGAGCTCGACGAGGCGATCCGGCAGTTGCAGCAGTTCGTGTCCGGGCTGGCCGCCGACCGGCTGGCGATCGGCGAGGCACTGGTCAACCTCGGCGACCTGACCGGTGCGACCGCCGCGCTGCTCGGCGACGCGCGGCCGGCGCTCGCGGCCGACGTGAACGCGCTCGGCACCCTGTCGACCACCCTCAACGACAACGCGGCCGTCATCGACAAGACGCTCGCCGGGCTGCCCGACCGGTACGGCGCACTCACCCGCGTGGCGTCCTACGGCTCGTGGTTCAACTTCTTCCTCTGCGACTTCGACGGCACCGTCGGCGTCGCCGGCCACGGCGACCTGAACCCGGCGACGTTCAGCTCGCCGGCGGCACGCTGCACCACCACGGGAGGCCGGTCGTGAAATCGTTTCGGGACCGCAATCCGGTCGTGGTCGGCGCGATCGGCCTCGCCGCGCTGGTGGGGCTGGTGGCCGGCGCCTTCCGGCTCGACGCCGTCGACGCGCTGACCGCCGTGGGCTCCTACCGTGCCGCGTTCCGCGACGCGAGCGGGCTGGCGCCCGGCAACGAGGTCCGGGTCGCCGGGGTCCGGGTCGGCAAGGTCACCGGCGTCGACCTGGCGCACGGGGGCGCCGGCCCGTACGTGCGGGTGACGTTCCGGCTCGACGACCACGACGTGCGCCTGGGCAGGACGACCGGCGCGACGATCCGGATCAAGACCGTGCTGGGCCAGAAGTACCTGGCGCTCGCCCCCGACGGCCCAGGCCGCCTCGCCGAGGACGCCGAGATCCCGCTGGAGCGCACCGCGGCCCCGTTCGACGTGGTCCAGGCGGTCACCGGGCTGGCCGAGACGCTCGACGAGATCGACTCCACGCGGCTCGCCGACGCGTTCACCACGCTCGCGCAGACGTTCGCCGACACCCCGGCGAGCGTACGGTCGTCGCTGGACGGGCTGTCGCGGCTGTCGAACACCGTCGCCGACCGCGACGCCGAGCTGCGCCAGCTTCTGGCCCGCGCCCACCAGGTCACCGGTGTCCTCGCGGCCCGCGACGAGGAGTTCCGCAAGCTCGTCGCCGACGGCAACGCTCTACTGGCCGAGGTCAACCGGCGCAAGGACGCGATCCACGACCTGCTCGTCGGCACCGACGCCCTCGCCACCGAGCTGTCGGGCCTCGTCGCGGACAACCGCGAGCGGCTGCTGCCGGCGCTGCGGGAGCTGCGCGGCGTGGTCGCCACGTTGCAGCGCAACCGCGACGACCTGGAGCGGACCATCCAGAGAATGGGGCCGTTCGTCAACGCGTTCGCCAACGTCGTCGGCAACGGCCGCTGGTTCGACTCGTACGTCGCCGGGCTGCTCCAGCCCTACCAGCCCACGACGGGAGGGCGCTGAGATGCGTTCACGCCGTATCGTCACCATCGGCGCGGTGGTCGTCCTGGCCGTCGCGGCGACCGTGGTCGTCGCCTTCCGCGGCGAACCGCAGCGGCGGCTCGTCGCGTACTTCAGCCGCGCGGTCGGCATCCACGAGGGCTCGTCGGTCCGGGTGCTCGGCGTCCGCGTCGGCGAGGTGGTCTCGGTGACCCCGCAGGGGCGCTCGGTCCGGGTCGAGATGCGCTACGACGCGAGCCGGCGCGTCCCCGTCGACGTGCGGGCGCTCATCATCCCGCCGAGTGTCGTCAGCGACCGGTACGTGCAGCTCGCCCCCGCCTACAACGGCGGCGCCGCGCTGCCCGACGGCGGCGACGTGCCGCTGGAGCGCACCGCCGCGCCGATGGAGATCGACGACATCTACCGGGCCCTCGACGAGTTCAACAAGGCGCTCGGCCCCGAGGGTGCCAACGCCGACGGCACCCTCAGGGACCTCGTCGCCACCGGCCGCGACAACCTCGACGGCAACGGGGAGGCGCTCCACGCGACGCTCGGCGACCTCTCCCGCGCGCTGTCCACCGTCGCCGACGGGCGGCAGGACCTCTTCGGCACGGTCGCCGACCTCCAGCGGTTCACCACCGCGCTGGCGCGGAGCGACCAACAGGTGCGGGCGTTCAACCAGCAGCTCGCCGCCGTGGCCGGGCAGCTCGCCGGCGAGCGGGACGAGCTCGCCGCCGCGCTGCGCGGCCTCGCCACCGCACTCGCCGACGTGACCATGTTCATCAAGGAGAACCGCGAGGCGCTGAAGTCCGATGTGGACGCGCTCGCCGACGTGACCGGCATCCTGGTCCGCCAGCAGAAGGCGATCATCGAGATCCTCGACATCACGCCGCTCGCGGTGTCCAACCTCAACCTCGCGTACAACGCCCGGTCCGGGACGCTCGACACGCGGGACAACGCGCTCGGGCCGTACGACCCGGCGAGCTACGTCTGCTCGCTCATGGCCGACCTCGTGCCCGCGCGGCAGATCCCGAAGGAGTGCTTCGCGCTCGCACAGACCCTCAACGCCAAGCGGTTGCCCATGACCGACGCGCTGCGCAGGCTCCTCGGCCTGCCGGCCGCGGCGGGTGGGGCCGCGGCGGCCGGCGCCCCACCGGCCGCCGCGCCGGCCCGGTCCGCCGCGCCGGCCCTGCCCCAGCTTCCCGAGGTCGACCAGGACCTCACCGTCGGTGGCATCCTGCGGGGCACGCGATGAGGCGGGCCGCCCTCATCGGGCTCGCGGCCGTGCTCCTCGCCGGCGGGTGCGGCCTGCCCGACGTCGCGTCGCTGCCGTTGCCCGGCGGTGCACCGGCCGGCGACGGCTACCACGTGACCGCCGAGTTCGCCGACGTCCTCGACCTGGTGCCGCAGGCGGCGGTGAAGGTCGACGACGTGACCGTCGGCAGCGTCGAGCGGATCTCGCTGTCCGGCTGGACGGCACGCGTGCGGATGGGCATCGACAAGGACGTGCGGCTGCCGGAGAACGCGACCGCCGCCGTGCGCCAGACGAGCCTGCTCGGCGAGAAGTACGTCGCGCTGGAGGCGCCCACCACCGAGGCACCGCGTGGCCGGCTCACCGACGGCGCGGTCGTGCCGCTGGCGCGGACCCGGCGCTCGGCCGAGGTCGAAGAGGTGCTCGCCGCGCTCGGGCTCCTGCTCAACGGCGGCGGCCTGGCCCACCTCAAGACGATCAACGAGGAGCTGGCCAAGGCCCTTGCGGGGCGGGAGACCGAGGCGAAGGATGCCCTGCGCCAGCTCGACACCTTCGTCGGCGGGCTCGACCGGCAGAAGGCCGACATCGTCCGGGCCGTCGACTCGCTCGACCGCCTCACCGGGCAGCTATCCCGGCAGCGGGACGTCATCGGCACGGCGCTGGACTCGCTCGCGCCGGGCCTGACCGTGCTCGAAGCGCAGCGGGATCAGCTCACGCTCGCGTTGACCGCCCTGGGCGAGCTGGGCCGGGTCGGCACCAGGGTCGTCGACCAGAGCCGCGACGACACCCTCGCCGTCCTGCGCTCGCTCCAGCCGATCCTCGAACAACTGGTGAAGGCCGGCGACGCCCTGCCGAAGTCGCTGGACTTCATGCTGACGTTCCCGTTCCCGCCCAACGTCACCGGCGCGATCGTCGGCGACTACGTCAACCTGGGCGCGACCGCCGACCTCGACGCGACGTCGATCCTGTCGAACCTGCTGGTGGCGACCGCACCGCCGCCGGCGGCCGCCGCCGCGCCCGGCGGGCAGCAGCACCGTTCCGACCCGTCCACCGGCGGCAAGGGGCCGGGCAAGCCGCCGTCCACCGGGCCCGGGCTGCCCGGCGTGCTGCCGTTGCCGTGCCTGCCGCTCGGCGGGGTCCTGCCGCCCGGCTGGCAACCGCCGGCCGGCTGTGACCTGCCGAAGGAGTGCAGGCTGCTGCCGAAGGGCAGCGTCGTGCCGCCCGGCAGCCTGCTGCCGCCCGGCGGGATCGTGCCGCCCGGCACCGTCTTCCCGCCCGGGACCGTGCTGCCGCCCGGCACCGCCCTGTCGCCCGGGTGCCTGCTGCCGCCCGTGACCGGGGCGGTCACCGGGCAGCAGGGTCTGCTGCCGGACCTGCTCGACGGAGGGCTGCTGCCGTGATCCGACGCGCCGCGAAGCTCCAGGTGCTCGCCTTCCTCGTGGTCGGGCTCATCGGCGTCGGCTACGTCGGCGTCACCTACGTCGGGCTCGGCGACCGGCTCCTCGGCCGCGGGTACGTCGTCCACGCCGACTTCGCCGAGGCCGGCGGCATCTTCGCCAACGCGCCGGTCACCTACCGCGGCGTGCCGGTCGGCCGGGTCGAGAAGGTCACGCTCCACGACCACGGCGCCCGGGTGCGGATGCGGATCGAGGACGGGGTGCGGGTCTCCCGCGACACGCGCGCCGTGGTCGGCCAGCGCTCCGCGGTGGGTGAGCAGTTCCTCGACCTGCGGCCGGAGACCGACGCCGGGCCGTACCTGACCGACGGCTCGGTCATCCCGCGCGGCCGCACCGGCATCCCGCTCGCGCCGGAGACGCTGCTGGCGAACCTCGACGCGCTCGTGCGCTCCGTCGACCCGGCCGCCCTCTCGATCGTCATCGACGAGCTCGGCACCGCGTTCGAGGGCAACGAACGGGCGTTACGCGCGATCCTCGACGCGGGCGACCTGATCCTGCGCGAGGCGACCGCGAACCTGCCGCAGACGGTCACCCTGCTGCGCGACGGCCGCACCGTCCTGGCCACCCAGGCGGAGTCCGCGGCGGCGATCCGGGCGTGGGCGAAGGGGCTGGCGCAGCTCGCCGAGACGCTGCGCTCCGCCGACCCCGACCTGCGCCGGCTCGTCACCGCGGGGCCGCCGGCCGCCCAGCAGCTCGTCGCGCTGCTGGACGGGCTCGACCCGGCGCTCGGCACGCTGCTGGGTAACCTGATCTCGGTCAACGGCGTCGCCACCCGGCGCCTGGCCGGCATCGAGACGATCCTCGTCGTGTACCCGATGGCCGTCGCCGGTGGGTTCACGGTCACGCCGGGCGACGGCACCGCCCACCTCGGGCTGGTGCTCAACGTCGACGATCCGCCGGCCTGCAAGTACGGCGGGGTCGCCCGTTGCGGCGCCGCCGACCAGGCCCGCGGCTCCAGCGTCCGCGGCACCAACAACGCCCTGCGTCCCGGCGGCGGCGATCCGGCGCCGCCCGGCGACCCGGGGCAGACCGGCGGCTACGACCCGGCGTCCGGCCTGGCGCTGGGCACCGACGGCCATCCGCTCCTGTTCGGCACGACCGGGGGGCAGTACCAGCTCGCCGGGGACCAGTCGTGGAAACAGCTCCTGCTCGCCGGGCTCGCCCCGTAGACCTTGGAAAGGAGGGCATCGTGCCCGCACACGAGAACCGCACCCTGAAGCTGGTGCAGGGCGGCGCCACCGGGAGCGAGCCGCCGCCGCGCAGCGTCCGGCGGCGCGCCGCCACCCGCCGCACGCCCCGCCGTCGGGACCCGATCACGGCGGTGCTGGAGCGGCTCGACGAGGAGCCCGTGCTGTCCGGCGAGGACGCGGAGCACACCGCGGACACCGCGGACACCGAGGCCGCGGAGGCGCCGGAGACCGACACGCTCGCGGAGGCGAAGGAGGCCGCGGCGCCGGAGCGGACCCGTCAGGTCGCGCGCCGGCCCCGGCAACGGCGCCGCCCCGTGCGCCGGCCGGATCCGGCCCCGCGGCGCCGCATCCGGTTCGCCCGGCCCGCGCCCGGCACCGTCGTGCTCGCCGTCCTCATGTGCGCCGCCCTCGCCGCCGGCATCGTCTTCGGCAGCCGCTGGTACGGCGACCGGACGCTGGACCGCGCGCATCAGCAGGCGCTCGCCGCCGCGAAGCAGACCACGGTCAACTTCGTCTCGGTGAGCGCCGCCAGCGTCGACCGGGATCTCCAGCGGATCTCCGACGGCGCGACCGGCGACTTCCACGACGAGTTCGCGCGGGGCCGCGCCCAGGTGCGGGCCGCGATCGTGGAGAACGACGTCGAGTCGCGCGGCACCGTGCTGCGTGCGGCCCTGGTCTCCGGCGACCGGCACTCGGCGGTCGTGCTGGTCGCGGTCGACGCGACGGTCCGTAACGCGAAGGCGCCCGAGGGACGCGCCTCGCACTACCGCATCCAGGTCGACGTCACCCACGACGCCGGATCGGGCCGCTGGCTCGTCTCCCGGCTCCAGTTCGTCGGCTGAGTCCGGAGGTTTGTGATGCCGAACATCAAGCGTCGTATGCGCCGCGGCACCGCCGCGCTCGTGGCCGCCGTTGCGGTCGGCCTCGCCGTCGCGGGCGCCGGCTGGTATCAGCACGAGCAGGCACGGCACCGGGACATCGCGGTCCGCCGGTCGCTCGCCGCCGCGACGCCCGCCGCGCAGGCGATCTTCTCGTACGACTACCGCAGCTTCGACACCAGCGTCGCCAACGGACGGACGTTCGTCACCGGTCAGTTCGCCGACGAGTACGCGAAGACGACCGCCGCGCTCAAGCCGCAGGCCGTGTCGGAGCAGGCGATCGTCCGCGCCGCCGTGTCCACCTCGGGCGTCGTGAGCGCGAGCCCGCGGCGGGTCGAGCTGCTGCTGTACCTCAACCAGTACCGCCGCAACACCAATGTCACGGGGGAGAAGGTCGACCAGAACCGCGTGGTGCTCACGATGGTGCCGGTGCAGGGGGCGTGGCTGGTGTCGCACGCCGTGGCGATCTGACCCAGGCCGGCGGCCCGGCCACCAGGCTCGTGCCGTAGACGAACCGGTCCGGCCGCAGGACGGCCAGGCCGATCCGGTGCCGGTCGAACCAGGCCCCGAGGACGCCGTCGGCGTCGACCACGTCACCGGGGCCGGGCACGGCACCCGCGGGCAGGACACGTAGGAACGTCGCCGGCGGACCGGCCCACTCCGCCGCCGTGGCCGGGCCGACGGCCGGGCCGATGACCGCGAACCCGGTGCCGAGCACGTCGTCGAGCGGGCACGGCGCGGCCCGGCCGGCGACCAGGACGGACGGCTGCGGGAACATCACGCCGACCGGAGCCTTGCCGGTGCCGCCGGCCAGCAGGCCGCGGCGCACCGCGGGCGCCGGCTTGAACTCGAAGTGCCGCACGAACCGGCGGATCCGCGGAACGGTCTGCACGGCCCGGAGCGCGGCGTCGCGCAGGGTCGCCGCGGACCGGTTGCGGACGAGGAAGACCCGGCCGAGCCGGACGCTGGTGACCGCCATCTCCTCGGTGTGCGGGCGGCGCTCCGTCTCGTAGCTGTCGAGGATCGTGTCGTCGGCCCCGCCGTCGAGCACGAGCGCGAGCTTCCAGGTGAGGTTCGCCGCGTCGCGCAGGCCGCTGCAGAGCCCCTGGCCGAGGAACGGCGGCATCTGGTGTGCCGCGTCGCCGAGCAGGAACACCCGGCCGTCCCGCCACCGCTCGGCGACGAGCTGGTGGAAGGTGTAGACGATCGCGCGGGTGACCGTGAACCGGGCCGGGTCGACGTACGGGGCGACCAGCGCGTCGATGGTCTCCCGGCGGGTCATCGCCTCCGCCGTCTCGCCGTCGCGGAGCATGAACTCCAGCCGGTGGGTGCCGAACGCGCCGGGCGACACGAACGCCGGGCGGCGCCAGTCGCAGACGAACCGGGTCGTGGGCTGGCGGACCCCGCCGGGCGCGACGTCGCCGGAGACGGCGAGCCACGGCTCCTCGTACGACGTCCCGCCGAGCCGGATGCCGGCGGCGGTACGGGTCGTGCTGCGCGCGCCGTCGCAGCCCAGGACGTACCGTGCCCGGATCGTGGACCGCTCGCCGGTGCGCGTGTCGCGCAGCCCGACGGTGATCCCGTCGCCGTCCTGGGCCAGCTCGGTCAGCTCGACGCCGAGGCGCAGGTCGACGTGCGGGTACCGGTCGAAACCGGCGCGCAGGGTCGCCTCCAGCCGCGGCTGGTCGAAGAAGTGCAGCGGTTCGCTGCCCAGCCCGAAGTCGATCTCGTCGAGGGCGATGGTGGCGAAGGGGCGGCCGGCGCCGTCCACGTATTCGACGGTCGGCGGCGCGTACATGTCCCGGGCGACCTCGTCGCGCAGGCCGGCCTGCTGGTAGACCCGCAACGCCTCGTCGTCGCAGGAGAAGGCGCGCGGCTGCTGGTGCGGCGCGGTGCTGCGCTCGACGACCAGGGTTCGCACGCCGCGGGCGCCGAGCAGGTTGGCGGTGACCGCGCCGACCGGACCGCAGCCGACCACCACGACATCAGGATGCATGCGCTCCAGGGAACCGCGGCGCTGTGGAAACCGTGTGGAAGTCCGCTTCCACGGGGGGTGCCGCGACGGTCGCGGCGCCCACGACACGATCTTGTGTTGACAAAGATTGAGGTTAGGCTAACCTAAGGTCGTGCTGCGTGCTGATGAATCCGCGGCCGGACTCCGTGGTGACCGACTGACGCTGGGATATCACGGAACGCCGGTGGTCCATGACGCCTCGATCGGGCTCTGCGCCGGTGCGGTGACCGCCCTGGTCGGGCCGAACGGCAGTGGCAAGTCCACCCTGCTGCGGTCCCTCGCCCGCCTGCACAAGCCGGCCTCCGGTGAGGTCCTGCTCGACGACGGCGCCTCCGCGTTCGCGCTGTCCGCGAAGGAGTTCGCGCGCCGGGTCACGCTGCTCGCGCAGCACCGCCCCACACCCAGCGGGGTCACCGTCCGGGACGTCGTGGGGTACGGCCGGCACCCGTACCGCGGCCGGTGGCGCCACGAGGACCCCGACGGGCAGCGCGCGATCGCGTGGGCCATGACCGTCACGGGCGTCGAACCGATGGCCGAGCGGACCGCGGACGAACTCTCCGGCGGCGAGCTCCAGCGCGTCTGGCTGGCCACCTGTCTGGCGCAGGACACCCGCGTGTTGCTGCTGGACGAGCCCACCACCTTCCTCGACCTGCGCTACCAGGTGGAGATCCTGGATCTGGTGCGCGACCTGGCCGACGAGCACAGCGTCGCCGTCGGCGTCGTGCTGCACGACCTCAACCAGGCCGCCGCGGTCGCCGACCGGGTGGTCCTGCTGCATCGCGGCGCGGTGCTCGCGGCCGGCGACCCCGCCGATGTCCTCACCCCGGAGCGGCTCACCGCCGCGTACGGGATCCCGGTCGAGGTGACCGTCGAACCCGGCACCGGCCTTGTCGCCACGCGCCCGATCGGGCGGCACAGCGCCGGCCGGGCGCCGGTTCCAGCTCCACGATAGAAGTCGACTCCGCGATGAAGATGATTGGGCAAGGATGACCAGATTCCGCACCGCCCTCGCCGCCGCCGCCGTGACCGCCGGTCTCCTGCTGGCCGGTTGCGGCACGACCGAGGAGCCGGCCGCGCAAGGTGACGCCGCCGCGTCCACCGGACCTGTGACGTACACCGACAGCCGCGGCAAGGCCGTCACGCTCAAGGCCCCCGCGACGAAGGTCGTCGGCCTGGAGTGGGGCGAGGTCGAGATGCTCGTGACGCTCGGCGTCCAGCCGATCGGCGTCGCCGACGTCAAGGGGTACCAGACCTGGAACACCGCGGCGAAGCTCGACGGCACCGCGAAGGACGTCGGCACCCGCGGCGAGCCGAGCCTCGACTCGATCGCGGCGCTGCGGCCCGACCTGGTGGTGATGGGCGCCGACATGGCCACGATCGCGCCGCAGGTGGAGAAGTTCGCGCCGGTGCTGGTCACCAAGGGCAGCGACGCCAGCCGCAACCTGGACCGGATGAGGGAGGACTTCACCCTCCTCGCGACCGCGACCGGCAAGCGTGCCAAGGCGGACGAGGTGCTCGCGGCGTTCGACGCCGCCGTCGCGGCCGGGAAGAAGAAGATCGCCGACGCCGGCGCGGCCGGCAAGCAGTTCGCGATCGCCGACGGCTGGAAGGAAGGCAGCACCGTCTCGATCCGGATGTTCGGGCCGGGCGCGCTGGTCTCCCAGGTCGGCATGGCGCTCGGCCTGCGGAACGCGTGGACCGGCAAGACCGACGAGGTGTGGGGTCTCGGCCAGACGGACGTCGAAGGCCTGAACGTGCTGAAGGACAAGGACCTCCACTTCTTCTACAACGCCTCCGACGGCAACGACGTCTTCGCCGACGGGCTCAACACCAACGCGATCTGGAAGGCACTGCCGTTCGTGCAGCAGAACAAGCTGCACAAGATGCCGAACGGGATCTGGACGTTCGGCGGGCCGCTGTCGTGCCGGCAGTACCTCGACGAGCTCGTGAAGGTCTATGCCCCGTGAGCCAGGTTGTCGCCGACCCGCGGGTGGAACCGGCCGGCAGCCCGGTCCCGCCCGCGCCGGCGCAGGCACCGGTCCGCCCGGTCCGCGTCGGCGCCCTGGCCGCCGGGTCGATCGCCGCCGTCGTGGTGCTGGCGGCCGTCCACCTGACCCAGGGCACCAGCGACGTCGGCGCGCTGGAACTGCTCGGGCTGCGGGCCGACGAGGAGACCTGGCGGATCCTGGCCGCCTCCCGGCTGCCCCGCCTGCTCGCCGGGCTGCTCGTCGGCATCGCGCTGGGCGCGGCCGGCGCGACCCTGCAGTCGCTGGCCCGCAATCCGCTTGCCGCACCGGACACGATCGCCGTCAACGCCGGCGCGCACCTCGCGGTGGTCGCGGCCGCCGTGTTCGGCCTGTCGCTGCCGGTCCTGCTCTCCGGCGGGCTGGCGTTCCTCGGCGGGCTGGCCGCCGCCGCGTTCGTGCTCATGCTCTCCACCGGTGGCGCCTCCGGCCCGTCCCGGCTGATCCTCGCCGGCACGGCCACCACGTTCGCGCTCAACGCGTTCACCGTGCTGCTCATGCTGCTGTTCCAGAACGAGACCGTCGGGTTCTACGCCTGGGGCAACGGCACCCTGGTTCAGGGTGACCTCCGGGCGGTCGCCCAGATGGCCCCGGTCGTGGCGCTCGGCGTGGCCGGATGCCTGATCCTCGGCCACCGTCTCGACATCCTGGCGCTCGGCGACGACACCGCGACGGTGCTGGGCCTGCACGTCCGGCGGACCCGGCTGATCGGCACGGTCCTCGCGGTCCTGCTCGCCACCGCCGCCGTCGCGGTGGCCGGCCCGATCGGCTTCGTCGGCCTGTGCGCGCCGGTGATCGTCCGGCTCGCCGGGAGGGTCGTGCCCGGCCTGCATCGGCACCGGCTGCTGGTGCCGTTCTCCGCGCTGGCCGGCGTGGTCGTCGTCATCGGGTCCGACATCCTGTTGCGGGCGTTCATGGGCGGCCAGGCAGGCGTCGACGTGCCGACCGGGGTGGTCACCTCGATGTTCGGCGCGGCGGTCCTGGTGTGGCTGGCGCGGCGGCACCGCGATCCCGCCGCCACCCGATCGGCCAGTACGACGGCGATCGCCCGGGCCCGGTCCCCGCTGTTCTTCCGGTCGGTACTGGCCGTCAGCGCGGTGTCGGTCGTGGCGGCGGCCGTGCTCGGCATGCTCGCCGGTGACACCTGGCTGCTCACCGGAGACGTCGTCAACTGGCTCGGCGGGCGGGCCGGTCCCGCGGTCACCTATGTGCTCGACCAGCGCTATCCGCGCGTGGCCGCCGCACTGCTCGCCGGTGCCGCACTCGCCGTCGCCGGCACCGCCGTCCAGGCCGTCTGCCGCAACCCGCTCGCCGAACCGGGCATCCTCGGGGTGACCGCCGGTGCCGGCGTCGGCGCGATCACCGTCCTCACCGTCTTCCCGATGGTCGGTGTGCTGGCCATGTCGGTCACCGCCGGATCCGCGGCGCTGCTCACGTTCGCCCTCGTGTACGGGCTCGCGTGGCGCGGCGGCCTCAGCTCCGACCGGTTGATCCTGATCGGTGTCGGAGTGTTCACGGCCGGTACCGCGGTCATCACGTTCATCATCATCGCCACCGACCCGTGGAACACCGGCAAGGCGCTGACCTGGCTGTCCGGTTCCACGTACGGGCGGACCGCGGCGCAGGTGTCCCCGGTGCTGATCGCGTTGCTGGTGTTCATCCCGGTCCTGGCCGGCCAGACGCGGAAACTGGACCTGCTCGCCATCGACGACGACACCCCCCGCGTGCTCGGCGTACGGCTGGAACGCACGCGGCTGTTCACCCTCACCGCCGCGGCGCTGCTGACCTCGGCCGCCGTGTCCGCCGTCGGCATCATCGGCTTCGTCGGCCTGGTCGCGCCGCACGTGGCCCGGGCCCTGGCCGGCGGCCGGCACGCCCGGGTGCTACCGGTGGCGGCCCTGCTCGGGGCGCTGCTGGTGAGCCTGGCCGACACGCTCGGCCGCACGGTCATCGCCCCCGCGCAGATTCCCGCCGGGCTGGTGGTGGCGATGATCGGCACCCCCTATTTCATCTGGCTCCTGTGGCGCTCCCGCGTCCGGACGATTGGTGGCTGACGATGGAAATGCCCTACCGGACCTTCCGGGCCGACGTGCGGACGCTGACCCGGCTGAGCCCGTCGTTCCTGCGGGTCACCTTCACCGGCGACGACCTGGACGCGTTCGCCGACCACGGGCGCGACCAGCGCATCAAGCTCATCTTCCCGGCCGCGTCCGGCGGGTTCGCGCGGCTCACGGAAGGACCGGACTGGTATGCGCGCTGGCGCGAACTGCCGGCCGAGCACCAGCCGCCGTTCCGGACGTACACGGTGCGGGCCGTCCGGCAGGAGGCCCGCGAGGTCGACGTCGACCTCGTGCTGCACGGCGACGGCGGCCCGGCGGCACGCTGGGCGAACCGGGCCACGGTGGGGGACACCATCAGGCTGCTGGGCCCGAACGCGCGGTACGCCGGCGACCCGGGCGGGATCGAGTTCCGTCCCCACCACCCCGCGGCGCCGCTGTTGCTGGCCGGCGACGAGACCGCGGTGCCGGCCGTGGCGTCGATCCTGGCCGGGCTGCCCTCCTCGGCGTGCGGCGAGGCGTTGCTGGAGGTGCCGTACCCCGACGACGCCCTGCCGCTCACCGCTCCCGCCGGGATGAAGGTCACGTGGTTGGCCCGCGACGGCGCGGCGCACGGCTCGCTGCTCGTGCCCGCCGTGGCCGAGGCGGCCGACCGTCTGGCGCCCGCGCCGCCTCCTGCCCGGAGTCCCGCTTCGGAGCCGCTGGAGGAGGTCGACGTCGACACCGGAATCCTCTGGGAGGTCCCGGCGCCGGTGGAGACGCCGGCCGGGGTCTACGCGTGGCTGGCGGGTGAGGCGGGCGTCATCAAGACCCTGCGCCGGCACCTGGTCGCCGAGCGGGGCTGGGATCGGCGCACGGTCGCCTTCATGGGATATTGGCGATCGGGTCGCGCCGAAGCCGCATGACTGCTGGCGTCGGGATGGCGACAGGCGACCTACGGCGCTCTTTACCGCAACGTCAAGCCGTCTGCAAGTACCGTCCTGTTTGCTGGATGCATGGCAGAGCTGAGGCTGGTGCGGCGCGTGCCGCCGGGACGTCGGGCGGTCACCCGTCGCGCGCTGGGCACCGCGCCCCTCGACAAACTGCTCTCCGACGGCACCGAGTGGTGGGAGCTGATCGACCCGGCCGACGACGACGAGCGCCCCGCGGCCGCGGTGGCCGCCGTACGGCCCGACGGGACCATCGTCCGACTGGTCGGGATCGCCACGCCGCCCGGACGCTCCGACCTCGCCGTTCAGGTGTTGATCGCGCTGGTGGACGCCCTGCGGGCCACCGCAGCACGTAGGCTCGTGGCGGCGCCTCCGGCGCACGGCGAGGAGTTGCTGCGGCAAGCGGGCTTCGGGCCGTACGAAGACGGTTCATACGCCGTGGAGCTGTAGCCCTTCCACGGCCGAGGTGGAAGTCCGGGAGTTTCGCATCCTGCAGTTTCGGATCCTCGGCCCGCTCGAGGCGGTGAACCCCGGCGGGCCGGTCGACACCGGCACCCCCAAGCAGCGTGCCGTCCTCGCCATGCTGGCGATGCAGCCCGGCCGGACCGTCTCGGTGCAGCGGCTGATCGACGAGCTGTGGGCGGACGAGCCACCGGAGCGTGCGATCGCCTCCCTCCAGGCGTACGTGTCGCGACTGCGCCGCGCCCTGGAGCCGGGCCGCACCGCCCGGGACCGTTCGACGGTGCTCGTCAGCCGGGCACCGGGCTACCAGCTCGTCGTCCCGCCCGACGCCGTCGACGCCGCCCGGTTCGCGGCCGCGGTCGAGCAGGCCCGCCAGGGCGGCGACCCGGCCGTGGCGCTGCGGGTGCTGAGCGGCGCGCTGAAGCTGTGGCGCGGCGACCCGCTGCCGGAGCTCGGCGACTCGCTGCTCGCCCGGGCCGAGCGGGCGCGCCTCCAGGAGTTGCGGCTGACCGCGGTGGAGGAGCGCTCGGAGGCGCTGCTGGAGCTGGACCGGCCGGCCGAGGTCGTCTACCTCAGCGAGAGCGCGCTCGCCGAGGCGCCGTACCGGGAACGCGTCTGGGGTCAGTTGATGCTCGCCCTCTACCGCGCCGGCCGGCAGGCGGACGCGCTGGCGGCCTACGCACGGGCGCGCACCGGGCTGATCGACGAGCTGGGCATCGAGCCGGGGCCGGCGCTGCAGCGCCTGGAGCAGGACATCCTGCGCCAGGCCCCGCACCTGGCCGCGCCGGCGCCCCAGGGCGCCATCCCGGTGTCGCCGGCACCGGTCGTGGTGTCCGCGCCGCCGGCGCCGGCCGAGGCACCCGCGCCCGCCGGGGCGGCGCCGGAGGCCGGCGGGTCCGACGCGGACGCCGACGGGCTGGTCGGCCGGGACGAGGAGTTGCGCACCGTCGACCGGCTGCTCGCCGAGACGGCGGCCGGCCGGGGACGGCTGCTGCTGGTCTCCGGCAGCCCGGGCATCGGCAAGTCGGCCCTGCTGCGCGAGCTCGCGTCCCGCGCGACCGGCCCGGTGGGCACCGGCACCGGCGTGGACGGCGACGCCCCGCCGGTCTTCCTGCCCTGGGCACAGATGCTGCGTGGCATCGCCGGCGCACCGGACTCCGCCGCCGCGTCCGCGCTCGCGGCCGCCTTCGCGCCCTACGGCAACCTGCCCGCGGTACTGGATCCGACGCTCATCGAAACGCTGCCGTTGCCCGCCGCCGAGCGCCTCGCCGACCCGGAGCTCGCCCGGTCGCGCCTCTACCAGGGCATCGTCGACGGGCTGTGCCGCCTCGCCGGGCACGCGCCGCTGGTGCTCGTCGTCGACGACGCGCACTGGCTCGACGCCCCGTCGACCGTGCTGCTCACCATGTTCGTCAAGGCGCTGCGGCGCAGCCGGGTGCTGCTCGCCGTCGGGTACCGGGAGGCCGAGCTGGCACCGCAGGCGCCGCTCGCGGGTGTCCTCGGTGAGCTCGTGGCCGACCCGTCGGCGGTGCGGATGCCGCTGGCGGGCCTCGACGCCGCCGGGGTCGCCACGCTGGCCCGCGTGGTCACCGGCGGGGACGTGCCGGCGGAGACGGTGGAGATGCTGCTCGACCGCACCGGCGGCAACCCGTTCTTCGTCGTGGAGCTGCTGCGGGTGCTGGTCGCCGAGCACACCCTGTCGCCCGAGCACGTGCCGGTGCGGGTGCAGGAGGTGGTCCGGCGCCGGCTCGCCAAGCTGCCCGGCCAGGTCAACGCCGTCGTCGCGGTCGCCTCGGTGCTCGGGCGCGACGTGTCGGTACCGGTGCTGCGCGAGGTCGTGCAGATCGACGAGCTGGCACTGTTCGACACGCTCGACACCGCCGTGGTCAGCGGCGTGCTCACCGCCACCGACGACCCCGGGCTGCTGCGCTTCTCGCACGACCTGGTCCGGCAGACGGCGTACCTCGACCAGGGGCCGCTGCGGCGGGCCCGGCTGCACGCGCGGACCGCCCAGGCGCTGCGGGACACCGGGCTGGCGACCGCGCCCGAGCTGGCCGCCCACCTGCGCGCGGCGCTGCCGGTGCTGACGCCGTACGACGTGGTGCCGGCGATGGTGGACGCGGCGCGGGAGGCGTACGACCGGACCGCGCACGAGCAGGCCTTCACGATGCTGGAGGAGGCGCTCGGCATGCTGCACCGCGCCCCGGCGACCGAGCGGCGCGACGTCGCCGAGGTCGACGTGCGGATCCGCCTGGCGTACCTGCGCCAGGCGACCGACGGGTACCTCGCCCCCGCCCCCGTCGCGCAGTACACGGCGATCGAGTCGCTGCTGCTGCGCCTGCGCGGCCGGCCGGTGCTCGACGTGCTGCCGGCGCTGTGGGGGTACGCCTCGTTCCGTACCGCCTCCGGTGACGTGGCCCGGGCGGTCGAGGTGGCCCGGTCGGCGACCGTCGGCGGCAGCACGGACCCGTGGGCCACGATCGTCGCCGAGGTGCACGAGGGCGCCGCCGCGCTGAGCGAGCTCGACCTACCGCGCGCCAACCGGTGCTTCGAGACCGCCCTCGCCGCCCTGCCGGCCGGTGACGTGCCGGTCTTCCCGATCGACAATTGGGACCCGGTCGTCGGCGCGCTGGCACCGGCCGCGATGGTGGCCGGCATGCTCGGCGACCACGACGCCGCCGAACGGCATCTGCGGGCCGCCCGGCAGCGGGCCGCCCGGACCGGCGAGCTGTTCCTGGACATGTACGTCGCCAACTACGCGGCCGCCGTCGCGGCGGACCGGTTCGACGTGCCGGCGGCGGCCGAGGCGGCGCGTGCCACGCTGGCGCTGGCCGAGCGGGGCGGGCACCCGGAGTACCGGAGCATGGCGGGCGTCGTGCTGGGCTGGGCGGAGGTCCGCTCCGGCTCCGCCGACGGGCTGACCCGGATCACGCAGGCCCGGGCTCACCTCGGCGACGCGATGCGCCGGTTCGGGCGCCTGGAGGCGATGCACGCCGACGCCTGCCTGGCGCTGGGGCAGACCGGGGACGCCGCAGCGGTGGCCGCCGCGGCGCTGGAACGCGGCCTGCCGGGCCAGAGCGGCCTGGCCGAGCCGGACCTGCGCCGCGTCCGGGCGCTGGCGCTCGGCGACCGGGCACTGGCCGAGGACGCGCTGACCCTGGCCCGGTCGCTGCGCTACGTGGCCGCCGCCGACCGGGCCGAGGTCGCGGTCAAGGAGTTGTCATGAGCCACTCGCGGCGCCGGCGGTGCGTCACCGAATCGCCTGCGCCGCGCTGACGCACAGCGGCGCGGCGAAGGCGCCGGCCGGGCCGGGCCGGAACCCGTCGAAGCAGTGCCACAGGTGCGGCAGACCGGCGAGGGCGGTCGCGACGGCGTCGTCGGTGGCCCGCAGCCACGCCAGGTGGCGCGCGGCATGGGTGGCGACGGCGTCCGCCGGAACCGACGCGGGGCTCGGCCGAGCCGGGTCGCCGGACGACACGATCCCGTCGTCGGTGACGGGCCGGGTGCCCGCCTCGGCGTTGCCGTCGGTGACGGCCGCGTAGGTGAGGACCAGGCCGCCGTCGGTGTGCCGCCACGACGTCGAGTGCAGGACGGTCAGCGGAGGCGGCACCCGGCCGGGATCTCCCGTGTCGGCGACCAGGTCCGCGGCGACGCCGTCCGGATGCCGGCCGGCACTCAGGGCACCACGGGAGCAGCGGTAGTGCAGCCGGCCGTCCCGCGCCCCGATCACGAGCACTTCCACGATCGTCGGCACCGACGGTCGATCTTCACCTCCCATCATGCCAGTCTGCGGTACTTGCCATATATTTGCAACAACCGGCAGGCGCTCGCCCGCGCGACTGTGCGTCACCGTTGGCGGACGGCCGTGGGGCTTGTCGCGGCCCTGTGCACCGACGGCCGCTTCCTCTCCCTTGACCTGTGGAAAGAGCCGGTCGGGGCGCCGGCCCGCTGCGCTCTGTCCGGGGTGAGTGGTCGGCAGACCATGCGAGCCCTCCCTCGGGGCGGCCCCGACCTGGTGTGATATAAAAATACCGGTATACAAATACCGACAACGGGGAGGGCGCTGTCGTGATCGAGCTCAAGTCCGTCGAGGAGATCGGCCGGATGGCGGTGACCGGCCAGTTCGTCGGTGAGTTGCTCGCCGAACTGAGCGGTGTCGCCGCGGTCGGCGTCAACCTGATGGATCTCGAACATCACGCGCGCCGCCGGATCAAGGAACGCGGCGCCGAGTCCTGCTACTGGGACTACGCTCCGTCGTTCGGCCGCGGCCCGTTCCGCAACGTGCTGTGCCTGTCGGTCAACGACGCGGTGCTGCACGGCCTGCCGCACGACTATGTCTTGCGGGACGGCGACCTGCTCAGCATCGACATGGCGGTCGGCATCGACGGCTGGGCCGCCGACTCCGCGCTCTCCGTCGTCGTCGGCACCC
Organism: Dactylosporangium roseum; assembly: GCF_025264685.1. GTDB lineage: Bacteria > Actinomycetota > Actinomycetes > Mycobacteriales > Micromonosporaceae > Dactylosporangium > Dactylosporangium roseum. The sequence continues at coordinate 4,767,147 of NZ_CP073721.1, read as the reverse complement.
CCGACCCGGCCGACCTGAGGCTGATCGAGGCCACCGAGGTCGCGCTGGAGGCCGCCATCACCGCCGCCCGGCCCGGCGGCCGCCTCGGCGACGTCTCCGCCGCGATCGGCGAGGTCGCCCGCTCCTACGGCTACGGCGTCAACGCCGAGTTCGGCGGCCACGGCATCGGCCGCACCATGCACGAGGCCCCGCACGTCGCCAACAACGGCCGCGCCCACCGCGGCATGAAACTCGACCCCGGCCTCACCATCGCCATCGAGCCCTGGTTCTGCCGCTCCACCGACAGGATCAAGTTCGACGCCGACGGCTGGACGATCCGCTCCGCCGACGGCTCCCGCTCCGCCCACTCCGAACACACGGTCGCCATCACGGCTTCCGGCCCCCGGGTCCTGACCTCCCGCCCCACTCACGGCGCCACCTCGGCCGATACCACCCGGAAGCCCGCTACGGCCTCCTGACCCACGGCCCGCCGCGCGACTCGCGGGCGCCGCCGCGGGGGCATCAGCGCCGGCCATAGATATTAGAACGTATGTGCCAATTAATGGGTTTCTGTGGGTAGTGATGTGGTGATGCCGCCGTGGCAGAGGTGGATCATTTCGATGAGGTTGTCGAGGTCGGCGTAGCCGTGGGAGCGGCGTTGGATGAGGCGGATGCCGGCGTTGATGCTCTCGAGGAGCGAGTTCGACAGTTGGAGGTGGATGGCGTTGAGGATGCCGGTGCGGTGGCGGCGCAGTCGCCGGGCGAGGGTGACGAAGGCGTTGATACCGCTGCGTTTGGCCCGGTTGATCCAGCGTCGTAGGTGGTCGGCTGCGTCGCTGGTGGGGACCTGGTAGAGGCGGCGGAGGTCTTCTTTGAGGCGCCAGGCGTGGTGGATGCGGGGGTGTTTGCGGCGGAGCTGTTCGATGATCGCGGTGCGGGTGGGGTCGTGTTGCCCGGCGGGCTGGCGCAGGGCGCCGCGGGCCTTCTGCCAGGTTTGGGCGGGTGTCAGTCCAGCCACGGCGATCTTTACGCCCTGTTCACGGCAGGTCTGGTAGGCCAGGTCAAGCGCTTCGCCGGCCCATTTGATCACGTGGAACGGGTCGAGGCAGATCGCCGCGTGCGGCACGTGGGTGGTGGCGGCGCCGCGGTAGATCGCGGTCATGTCCATGCTGACCGCCTCGATCCGGGCTCGGCCGTCCTCGCCGAGAGACTCCAGGAATCTGCCGAAGACGTCCTGCCTGCGGCCCTCGCCGACGAACACCACCCGGCCGGTGTCGTGGTCGGCGACCACGGTGAGGAACTTGCGGCCCCGGCGGTAGGCGATCTCGTCGACGCCGATGCGGTAGATCGCGTCGAGACGCTCGCTGTCCAGGTGGGTATCGACGAGCCTGGCTACGAGGTGGTCGACGGTCTGCCAGGTGGTGCCCAGCAGCGCGGCCGCGGCGCTCTTGGACATCCGTTTCGCCAGCCAGCAGGCCATATCCTCGAAGTCGCGGGTATGCCGGGCGCCGGGCCGGGCCCACGGCATCCACTCGCTGCGGACCTGCCCGCAGCCGCGGCAGTCGACCCGGCGGATCTCCGCTTCGATCACCACCCGGTACCGGCCGAAGTCGACATGACGCCACTTCCTGCGGGAACGGTCGTACCGGGCCCGGCTGGTCCGCCCGCACGGGCAGACCAGCACCTGCGAGCGAAGCCGGACCTGCACCACCATCGCGGTATCCGTGAAACACACGTCGTCCACAACCGTTCCCTCGAAGCCCAGCAGACGGTTGATCACAGCAGCGGCGCGCACGTGGATCCCTTCGCTCACAACGGTCTTCAGCAACCTGGTGAACGAACCGGCATCCCATGCGCGCCGCCATTTTGTCCGTTACAGCCCCCTATCCCCACCCACAGAAACCCACTAATTGGCACGTATGTTCGAGTATCGTTCGAGTGGGCCGGTCGTTGTGCTGTGCGGGGAGTGGTGACGATGCGCTTTGCCGGGTTCGTGCCGGGGTTCACGCGGCGGCCGGTTCACGGTGTGGGTTATGCGGTGCGCCTGGACTGGCCGTCCGCCGAGGCCGGCGCGGTGTCCCACGACTTCACCCAGTTCACCCCGGGTCTGCGCCGCGCCCTGCGCAGGGCCGCCAGCACCCGCCGCTACTGGGTGCTGAGCCCGGTGCGCCCCTTGGCCGTCACGGTGGTGCCGATCACGCGGGCCGCCTTCGACGCACACTCCCAGCAGTGCGTCTCGCCGGCCTGCCCGACCACGGCCCCGCTGCTCGGCCTGGTCCCCGCGGGTGACACCACCCCGGCCCGCGGCGCCTCCGCCTGACCCGTCACAGACTCGGGCCGTGGAAGCCGGCCGGACGCCGCTGCCGTCTCGTCAGAACGAGACGGCGATGCCCACCATCGGGGGACGGCGGATCCGCAGGGTGCGGGCGAACCAGTTGCCGACCCGGGAGAGCGCGTATCTGCGGGCCAGCAGCGCCCGCGCTCGTGCCGTTTCCGAGTCGTCGAGGAGCCGGGCCCGCCCGGTCGTGGTCGGGGCGCCCGGGGCGACGCGGCCGCGGAAGTCGCACGCCGTCACCCGGACCTCGCTGTTGTTGCGGATCCGCCGCACCTTCCAGGACCTCGCCTCGGTGACGACGAACAGTTCGCCCTCGTGGAGGACGTGCCAGACCGGAGTCGCCACCGGAGTGCCATCCTTACGGTACGTGATCAGGTTGACGTACCTGCTGCGGCCGATCTCGTCCACGGCGGTCATCATCCAAGCGTATCCACCGGCCCGCGCCGATCATGCCGAGCGGCTCGCGATGCCGTCCAGCCACAGCGTGTCGCTGTCGTCGCGGTGGACACCCGCCGACCCCACGTGCTTCGCCGGGATCTTCGAGCCGTTCTTGATGACGTGGAAGAGCGCCATCGCGTGGCCGCGGCCCAGGTCGTAGTCCGCCTTCAGCCATTCGACCACGGCCGCGGCCTTGACCGACAGGCCCGAAAGACCCTGCTCCGCGGCCAGCGCCAGCAGTTCGCGGGGGGTCTTGCCGGTCTTGCGCTCGATCGTGTCGAGGTACGCCTGGAACGACATGTCCATCCTCCTGGTTCGGGTGCCTTCACCAGTGCGTCGAACGGCGCGGCCGGGTTTCGACACGGCGACCGGAAAACGTTCTGTGCTCCGGTCCGTGGGGCTGGCTCGGCCATGGGCCGGCTTCGCCCCCGGGCCGGTCACCCGGCGCGGCGGCGCACCGACAGCACGACGCCGGCCAGCGCGGCGGCGGCGATCAGCGCGACCAGCGGCCACCACCCCAGCCACCACACGACGTTTCCCGCCACGACGACGAGGTCCGGCTGCGGTGGTGCGACCCACCCCCCGCTCGCGTCGCGCCAGCCGTGCCACGAGCGGATGTCGTCGACCGCGTGGTACGTGACGTAGCCGCCCGCGGTGAGGCACAGGCCGTACGCGCTGCCGGACAGGAACTGCCGCCAGCGCGGCCGGCACCGGGCCACCATCGCGCGCAGCGCCACACCGGCGAACATGAGGCCGGCCACGGCGACGAACGCGCCGAGCGCCACCACCGTCCACAGCGGAACGGCCGCCCAGCCGCCCGCCTCGAACACCCGGTACGCGAGGTACAGCACCGGGTCGGCCGCCAGGTACCGGTCCGGGACCCGGATCGCGCCGCGGCCGGCGTCGGACTGGACGACCGTCGCGGCGGAGGGGTTCACGCCGAAGCGATGGCTCAGCGCGGCCGTGCCGAGGGCCATGCCCGCCGCGGCGACCGTCACGTATCGGGCCGGTCCGTCCCGGCCGAGGACGTCGATCGGGCGCCGGGTGGCGAGGCCGCGCAGGCCTACCGCGAGGACGGTGAGCCCGGCCGCGACGGTGGCCAGCGGCAGCCAGCGGTCCAGGTCGGTCACCACGTAGAGGAAGTGCTGCTCGCCGTCCGGCGCGCCGTTGCGGGCCAGGCGGCCGAGCACCGCGGCGCCGGTGACGACGGCGAGCAGTCCGGCGGTGGCCGTCGCCGCCAGGCCCAGCAGGTGCCCGGCGCGCGGCGGGCCGGTCGTGTGCGGGAGCGGGAACAGGCTCGACGCGCCGCGTGCCGCCCCGCCGGCGGCCAGCGTGGCCGTGAGCGCGAGCGCGGCGAGATAACCGGCCGGAGCGAGCGGTGCGCGGGCACCGGTACCCAGCGCCGACAGGCCCGCGCTGGAGACGAGGACCGGCCCGACGACGACGGCGAGCGCCATCGCCAGCAGGAGCAGGGCCGGCCGAGCATAGTCCTGGCGCATCAGCCGGGCCGCCCGCCGGGCGGGCGCGGGAGCAGCGGCCGGGGGCGCGGGGGTGGCCGGGGGAGCGGTGCGGAAGTTCGGCCGCGGTGCCGGGGCGGGCGCGGGCGCCGCACCCGGCCGCGCCGGCACGGGGGCATGGAGAGCGCCCTCGGCGACGACGAGCTCCGGCTGCTCGATGACGACCGGGGCCACGCCGGTGCTGCGGTGCACCACCGTGGACACCAGCGGCATCCGGCTCGCGCCGCCGACGAGGAACACGGCCGTGGGCGGGCCGGGCACGGCGCGCAGCGCCGCCGCCACCGCGGCGACCGTCTCGTCGAGCACCGGGCGGGCCAGCTCGTCGAGCTCCTCCCGGCCCAGCGGCGCGTCCACGTCGAGCAGCGGCAGGCGGATGAAGGTCGACGCGCTGCGTGACAGCATCGCCTTGCCGTCGTGGACGTGCTCCTGGAGGTCCAGCCAGGCGTCGCGATGGGCGGGCTCGGCCAGCCGCTGCCACGCGTCGGCCCGGTCGGCGTAGACGCCGCGTAGATGGTCCACGACGGCGGCGTCGATGTCGAGCCCGCCCCGGTCGGTGAGCCCGGTGCTGGTGACGACCGTGAACCCGGGCTCGGTACGGGCGACGACCGTCGCGTCGAAGGTTCCGGCGCCCAGGTCGTACACGACAAGGTGGCTTCCGGCGGGCAGTGTCGCGCCGAGGACGGTGACGAAGTACGCCGCCGCCGCGACCGGCTCGTCGACCAGCGCCGGACGCGGCAGTCCGGCCGCGACCGCGGCGCGCACGAGCAGCTCCCGCCGGCGCGGCCCCCAGCTCACCGGGCAGGTCACCGTCACCCCGACCGGCGGCCCGCCGGCGACGCGCACCGCCTCGGCCGCGACCCGGGACAGGACGGCGCCGAACAGCTCCACGACACCGACCTCACGCTCGCCCAGCAGCACGGTGCCGTCGTCGACACGCCGCTTCGGGTGCGGCTCGAAACGCTCCGGGTGCCGGCGCGCCCAGTGCCGTGCGTCGCGGCCGGTGAGCAATGGCCCGTCCGGCTCGGCGTAGACGGCCGAAGGGAGCAACGGCGAGCCGTCGAACGTGAGCGGCCTGGTCCGCCCATCGGGCCAGGCGAGCACGGCGACGGTGGTGGACGTGCCGAAATCCACGCCCAGCCGGAAACCCCCGCCGATCACGTGAACACAGTAGAGCCCAGCCGCCGAGCGTGATTCTGTCCATTACCCGACACATCGTTGGCCGTTCCGGCGGCGGGGAAGCCACCGAACAGCATCCCGGGTGCGCCCGAAACTCCAGCGCGGCTCCGGCCGGCACACGCGTACGTTCAGTCGCATCCCGGCCTTCACCGGTGCTCCTGTGGCCGGGTCGTGTCGGTTCGTGCGCGTGGAACGTGAGCCCGACGTTGTCGTGAAGGGTCGCCAGATGCGTTTCTCCCCCTCCCACGCCCGGCCCGCGATGGTGGCCGGACTCTTCGCCTTAGCCGTGTCCGGACTCGTGGCGGCCGCCGGGGTCCTCGCCCCGCCACACCGGGCGGCCACCGCCGCACCCGCCCAGCCGGCCGCGTCCGGCTGCGCGATCACCGGTGTCGCCGCGAAGTCCGCGGGCGATGCCGACCGGCTCCGCAAGGAGCTGCCCGGACAGCCGGTGCACCAGCTTTCCGGCGCCCGGCTGGACGGGTCGTCCGGCTGGGCGGTGCCGGACGGCCATCCCGTGCTCGTGGTCGACGCCACCGCCGGCGCGGCGCGGGCCAAGGTGTCGGCCGCCGCGTTCGGGATGCGGTTCGACCTGCCGGCCGCGGACGGCGCGCCGGCGGGCCGCTATGTCAACAAGTCCCAGCCGCCGCTGTTCGGGGCGGTCACCCGGACCACCGAGATCGTCGTCGAGGGCGAGGGGTGCCGGGCCACGCTGCTGCTGACGAGCGGCCGGAGCCCCTTCGCCACGGCCGCCGGTCTGATCGGCCTGCTGCTGGCGCTCGCCGGCGGATTCCTCACGGTCCTCGTCGCCCGGCGCCGGACCGGCGACTGGACGCGGCGCGCACTGCTGGCGGCGCCCCTCGGCCTGGTCGCGGGCGGGGGTGAGGCGCTGGTGCTCCACGAGGCGGGCGTGATCAGCCCGTCGAGCGGGCTCATCTGGCTCGGGCCGGTCGTCGGTCTCGGGCTGGCGCTGCTCCTGCCGCTGACGCGCCGCCGCACCGGTGCGGTGCCCGCGGCCGGCCCCGAACCGTTCGTGCCGCCGACGCACGTCGACCTCGCCGGCCGTACGGCCGAATCGGTCTTCGGCGGGAGCGACACCGTGGTGGTGTACCGGGCGCTCGACGCGGACGGGATCTCCCGGGTGCTGCTGAAGGTGCCGCGGCCGCAGTTCGCCGCCGACCCGCTCGTGCGGGCCCGGCTCGACCGCGACGGCGAGGTCATGCGCCTGCTCGACGACGACAACTGCCTGCGGCTGCGCGACACCACCGGCGCGGTCCTGGTCACCGAGGACGTCGACGGCGCGCCGCTGCGGCAGATCCTCGACGCGGGCACCCGGCTCACCGGCGAGCAGGCGCTGGCCGTCGTCGCCGGCGCCGCGTCGGGGCTCATCGCCGTGCACCGGCACGGGCTGGTCCACCGTGACGTCACCCCGGACAACATCTACCTCGACCGGTCCGGCCGCACCGTCCTGGCGAACTTCGCCCTCGCGGTGCCCGGCACCGCGCCGGCGCCGGCGCCGGAGGGCTCGCTGGAGTACCTCAGTCCGGAGCAGCGCCGCGGCCAGCCGCTCGACGCCCGGTCGGACCTGTTCACGCTCGGTGCCGTCCTGAGCCGGCTGATGACCGGCCAGGTGCCGGTCGTCGCCGAGGACGCGCCGCCACAGGCGGGTCTCGACCAGCTCCATCCGCAGTTGGCGACCCTGATCGAGCGGGCGCTGTCGGCTGACCCGGACGGTCGGCCGGAGAGCGCCGAGGCGTTCCTGGCCGACCTGCGCGAGGCGGCGACCGCTGCCTACGGGCCCGACTGGATGACCCTCGGCGCCGCCACCGGCGCCGTCCTCGCGCCCGGCGGCGCGCTGGCCGCGGCGAGCGCGGCCGGGGCGGGTGTCGTGACCGCGGGTGGTGGCCTCGGTCTGCTGGGTGCCGGGGAGGTGGGCGCCGGCGCGATACCGGCGGTCGCCGGCCTCGCCCCGGCCGCGACGACGACGACCGTCGTCACCGCCGGGGCGGGCGGCGCGACGGCGTCCGGCGGCGGCGCGGGCGGCATCCTGCCGCCGATCGTCGGCGCCGCCGCCGCCGTTGTCGTCGGGGTGGTCGTCGCCGTGATCCCGCAGGCGCCCGCCACCGCCGCCAACGAGGTGATCACGGAGGAATCGGCCAAGGTCATCCTGCGGTCCACCTGGGACGAGGTGCGCGGCGGCACCAACTCCCACGTCGGCACGGGTGCGCAGCCGCCGGTCTCGACGTTGCTCGGCATCCCGGGAGTGAAGGACGGCGAGCTCACCGAGATCAAGATCGGTGTGCCGGCCGGGCAGACGACCTATCCGGCGTACTTCCTGGTCACCGCACAGGCGAAACTGCCCGACGGCAGCATCGTCTACGTCTACGTCCGCTTCACCCGCGCGTCCGCCGACGAACCCTGGATGATGAGCGAGCTGGTCCAGTCGAAGGTGGCGGCCGAGGTGCCCAGCCCGAAGATCAACGACGACGGCAGCCTGCCGCCGCCGCCCGAGCTGGTCGCCGATCCGGCCGCGCTGTCGAAGCGGTACGTGGACTGGGGCCAGCGGGTGGTCGACAGCAAGGCGCTCGGCAGCGACGACGTGCTGGTGCTGGGCACGACCGGCGGGTCGTACCTCGCGTCGATCCCGTCCTTCATCGGGGTGACCAGCGGCCTGTTCTACAACTCGCTGACCTGGCGGCAGGGCTCGATCGTCATGCAGCCGGTCCAGCTCGCCGACGGCACCGTGCTGGTCCGCTTCACCGCGACGGCCGACCGTACGCTGTACAACTCCCCGGCGCCGGCCAGCCGGTCGTGCTTCACCAACAACGGCCCGGTCTACGTGTCGTTCGGCCTCCCGGGCTTCCCGACCGGCTACTACCGCGAGGTGGAGGCGGACTGGACCGTCACGGTGACCGCGCACATCCCGACGAAGGGCGGCACGGCGGCGCCCGGCGCCGACCCGACGAAGGTCACCATCGACGACTCCGCGGTGGTGCCGTCGAACCCGCGCACCAAGGCCTGCTGAGCCCGGGCCGTCGTTGCGCGCTGTGATGTCCACCGGCACCGGGCGGCCCTGGACATGCCTGCCGTGGCGGTGCGGGTGGACGATCACGATGACCACGACGACCGCACCGTCCACGACAGTCGGTACCCACGGCCCGTCACCACACCCTCCCGCCCCGCCGGGAGCCGTCAACGCCGCCGCGGCGTTTGACGCTGCCGGGCTCCCGTCCTATGACTGGAGAGGGAGGGGGCAGCGGTGGCCGCCACGGACGACTACTACCGCGTGCTGGAGGTCGAGCCGACCGCCAGCCCGCAGGAGATCCGGCTGGCCTATCGCAGGCTCGCCCGCCGCTTCCATCCCGACCGCAACCCGGATCCCGGCGCCGAGGAGCGGTTCCGGCTGCTCACCGAGGCGTACGAGGTGCTCTCCGACGATCGGGCCCGCGCCGAGTACGACCGCCGGGCCGGCACCTCGCCGCGGGCCCCGCAGCCGTTCGACCTCAGCACCGGCCGGGCCGCACACGTCGGCATCGACCTCGGCGGCCTGCTCGGCGGGCTGCTCCGCGGCGCCTTCGGGGCCAGGGCCGGCACCGTGTCGCGGGGCATCGACGTCGAGGCGGAGATCGGGGTGAGCGTCGAGGACGCCTACCACGGCGGCGCGCACCGGCTGGCCGTCCAGACCTCCGGCGGCAGCCACTCAATCGAGGTGGTCATCCCGGCCGGGGTGACCGAGGGCCAGCGGATCCGGCTGCCCGGTCAGGGCGCCACCGGCACCGGCGGCGGCCCGCGCGGCGACCTCTACCTGGTGGTGCGGCTGGCGCCGCATCCGCGGTACCGCGTCGACGACCGCGACATCGTCGTCGACCTCCCGATCACGCCGTGGGAGGCCGTGCTCGGCGCCGGCGTGACGATGGACACTCCGGGCGGACCGGTCCAGGTCCGGGTGCCAGCCGGTTCGTCGTCGGGGCGCCGGCTGCGGTTCCACGGCCGGGGCCTGCCCGGCCTGGGCGGACCCGCCGGTGACCTCTACGCCCAGCTCTCGATCGTGGTGCCGGAGCGGCTGTCGGACCGGCAGCGCGAGCTGTGGCGACGGCTGGCCGAAGCGTCCCGGTTCGACCCGCGGGGCCGCCGGGCGGCCTGACCCAAGCTCGTGATCAGGCGGGTTGGTCGGGCGGGACGTCGGCGCGCGGCGGCTGGGGCGGCTGCCGTACGGCGCGGACGACCCGGGCGAGGGTCGGTGGCTGTGGACGCCCGGCCGGTGTGCTGCCATACCTCCATGACAACGGTGCGATCGATCCTGCTGTTCGTGCTCGCGGCGCTCGCCGAGATCGGCGGGGCCTGGCTCATCTGGCAGGGTGTCCGCGAGCACCGGGGCCTGCTGTGGATCGGCGCGGGCGTCGCCGCGCTGGGCGCCTACGGATTCGTCGCCACCCTCCAGCCCGAGGCGCACTTCGGTCGCATCCTCGCCGCCTACGGCGGTGTCTTCGTCGCCGGCTCCCTCGGCTGGGCGATGCTCGTCGACCGGTTCCGCCCGGACCGATACGACCTGATCGGCGCCGCCGTCTGCCTCGCCGGCGTCGCCGTCATCATGTACGCACCACGCCACTGATGGGCGGTGGCGAGTGCTCAGGCGCGTGGACCGCGCAGGTAGACGACGATGCCGCCGGACGCGCCGGCCCGGCGCCAGCCCTGCCGCTCGTAGAAGGCGGTGGCCTGTGGCGCGTGCTCCGCGGTGACCAGCCAGGCCGGGTGGTCACCGACGATCGCGTCCAGGAGACGGCGGCCCCGGCCGCTGCCCCGCGCGGCTGGATGGACGGCCAGCTCGAGCACCTCGAACGTGCCGCACAGCGCGTCGGCCCGGTCGTCGCCGAGCGCGGTGCGGGCCTTGCCATAGCTGCGCCCGGTCGGAAACGGCGACGCGGTCGCGTAGCCGTAGGCGAACCCGACGAGCGCACCGGCACGGTCGCGGGCGACGGCGGCGCGGAAGCCGGGCCGGCCCGCCTCGTCGGGCAGCCGGTCGCGGAACGTCACGGCCATGTCGGGCGGCTCGTGCCACGGTGCTTGGGTGAATACCGCGGCGTAGACACCGGCCAGCTCCGGGCCGAGGATCAGGAACCGGCCGGCGTCGGCCGGCTCGACGGTGCTCATGCCAGCAGGCCGGGCGCCCGGCGGGCGGCCTCGAAGCGGCGGGTCACGTCGGCCCAGTCGACCAGGCCCCACAGGCGCTGGACGTAGTCCGGGCGGACGTTGCGGTACTGCAGGTAGTAGGCGTGCTCCCAGGCGTCGAAGACTAGCAGCGGCGTCGAGCCCTGGCCGACGTTGCCGTGGTGGTCGTACACCTGCTGCACGATCAGCCGTCGGCCCAGCGGCTCCCACGCGAGGACGCCCCAGCCGGAGCCCTGCACGCCGGTGGTGGCCGCCGACAGTTGAGCGGCGAACGCCTCGAACGAGCCGAAGTGCTCGTCGAATGCGGCGGCGAGCTCACCGCTGGGACGATCGCCGCCCTCGGGCGACAGGTTGCTCCAGAAGATCGAGTGGAGCACGTGACCTGACAGGTTGAACGCGAGGGTCTTCTCCAGCCCGACCAGGTTGCCGAACGCGTCCTGGTCGCGGGCTTCGGCGAGACGCTCGATCGTGTCGTTGGCGCCCTTGACGTAGGCCGCGTGGTGCTTGCCGTGGTGCAGCTCCAGGATGTCGCCGGACATCGCGGGCTCCAGGGCGGCGTAGTCGTAGGGCAGGTCGGGCAGCGTGTAGACGCTCATCCAGCAGGGATCCTCTCGGGGCGCACCGTCGTGGGTGGCGTGGCGGCGCCCAGTGGGGCTGAGGACCATCGCGCTGGACACCGCCGGCCGACCATGGTGCCAGTCTGATGTATTTGCCATAAACTTGCAATAAGGGGCGGGACGGGTCCGCCTGCCGGTCGGTGACCCAAACGGGCCTCGGCCTGCTTCCCCCGAGAAGTGGCGCCACAAGGGTCAGGAACCGGGCAGCTCCACGACGAGCGCGGCGTAGGACAGGCCCGCGCCGAACCCGGCCAGCAGCGCGTGCCCGCGTGGCGGGTCGTCGCCCCGGAGCAGCGTGTGCAGGGCCAGCGGCACGGAGGCCGCCGAGGTGTTGCCCGACGACACCACGTCGCGGGCCACCCGCACCGCCGGCGACAGGCGGAGCGCCGCGGCGAGCTTGTCGACGATGCGCAGGTTGGCCTGGTGCGGCACGAACGCCGCCAGGTCGGCCACGGTCAACCCGGCCTCGTCGACGGCGCTGCGGGCCACCGGGGTCACCTCCTGGATCGCCCAGCGGAACACCTCCTGCCCCATCATCCGCATGGTGGGCCAGAAGTCGGGCTTCTCACGCACCGCGAGCCAGGACTCCGGATGCGCGATGAAGTTCGCACGGCTGCCGTCGGAGCCCCACACCACCGGGCCGATGCCGGGCCGGGAGTGCGGCCCGACGAGCACCGCCCCGGCGCCGTCGCCGAAGAGGAACGCCGTTGAGCGGTCGGCCGGGTCGATGATGTCGGTCATCCGCTCGCTGCCGATGACCAGCACGTGCCGGGCGGTGCCGGCGCACACGAGCGCGTCGGCGACCGCCAGGGCGTGGCAGAAACCGGCGCAGGCCGCGCCGAGGTCGAACGCGGCCGCGGTGCCCGCGCCGACGCGGGAGGCGATCTCCGGCCCGATCGGCGGCGACTGCTGGAGGTTGGACATGGAGGCGACGACCACGGCGTCGACCCGGCCGGCCGGCACCCCCGCGTCGGCGAGCGCCTCGCGGCCGGCCGCGACCGCCATGCTCACGACGGTCTCGCCGGGGTCGGCGTGACGCCGGCTGACGATGCCGGAGCGCTGCCGGATCCACGCGTCGCTCGAGTCGATCGCCCCGCAGATCTCGTCGTTGGTCACCACCCTCTCCGGGCGGTACGCCCCGACGCCGAGCAGCCGGGCACCAGCGGTGGAGCGTCTGGTCAGGGCGGGGTGCACCCCGGGTCGCATGATCGGCACCGGCGAAGCTTAGCCATCCGTGGCAACCCCGTGACAGGAACGGTCGCGAGAGCACCGAAGGTGTGGCTTGCCGCCAGAGATCTCATCCCGGCGGCGGCAGCCCGTCAGCCCGGATCCGCGTGCCGGGACCGCACGGTGTGCCGGGGCCCGGCGCGCCGGCCTCGCTACCCGGGCGTCGTCGCCGAAACCGCCCGCCGGGCGCGGATCACCCACGCCGAGGCGGCGCCCCGGCGGCGCCCCGGCGGCGGTCCGGCGGCGCCCCGGCGGCGGTCCGGCGGCGGTCCGGCGGCGGTCCGGCGGCGGTCCGGCGGTCCGCTACGCTGACGTGGTGTCCGCTGTTCGCCGTGCCGTCGCCGAGGAGCACCGGCTCCCCGTCGACGCCCTGACCCTCCTGCGGCCCGGTGCACTGCCCGGCACGACGAGCGGCAAGGTGCCGCGCAGACGCGTCCGTGACCGGCGGCCCGACGGCGGGGCCAAGGCGTGGTGACCGGGGCCGCCCGGACGGTCGGCAGCCCGCCACCGGTCCACACGCTCTTCGACACGCCGACGGCCTACCAGACCGCCGCGGCGGACTCGGCCGCGCCGCCACCGCCGGTGCGCGCCGTGCTCTTCGACTTCGTCAACACGCTGTTCCGCATGGTCGACGCGGCGCAGTGGCTGCGCCTGGTGGCGGCCGACACCGGCCGGGCCGGCGCGCTCGACGACCCGGCCGCCGCCGAAGCCGTGCTGGCCGGCCTCGTCCGCGCCTACCAGTTGCCCGAGGTTGTCGCGGCGCAGCAGGGCCGGGACCTGTCCACGGAGCGGCACCGGGCGGCGATGGTGGCCTGGTTCGGCGCCGTCGACTTCCTCCGCGGGCACGAGTCGGCCGCACATGCCCGGCTGCTCGACGTGGACTCCTGGGTGCCGTATGCCGACACCGAGCCGGTCCTGCGTGTCCTGCGCGAGCGCGGGATCCGCGTCGGCGTGGTCAGCGACATCGCCTGGGACATCCGCGCCCACGTCGAGCACCGCGGCCTCGGCGACCTCGTCGACACCTATGCGCTGTCGTTCGAGATGGGGCGCGAGAAGCCGGACCCGGAGCTGTTCCGCAAGGCCTGCGCGGACCTCGGCGCCGAGCCGCGGGCGACGCTCATGGTCGGTGACAACCCGGTCCGTGACGGCGGTGCCTCGGCGGTCGGCCTGCGCTGCTTCATCCTGCCCGCCGAGCACCGTACCGGCGAGCGCGGCCTGCGCCAGGTCCTCGACCTGATCGGCCCGCCCGGGCCCCGCCCGTCGTGAGCGCACTGCCGGGCCTGCCGGGCTTCGAGCGCGTGCTGATCGTGACCGCGGTCGAGCCCGAGCGGGCCGCCGTGCTGGCGGGCCTCGGCCCGCACGGCGCCGGCGGGCGGGTGGTCGCCGTGGCCGGTGGGGTCGGCCCCGCCGAGGCCGCGGCCAGCACCGCCCGGCTGCTCACCCGCGCCGAGTGCGAGGGCCGGCCGTTCGACGCGGTCCTGTCCGCCGGCGTCGGCGGCGGGTTCGCGGGGCGCGCCGACGTCGGCGGGCTCGTCATCGCGGACCGTAGCGTCGCGGCGGACCTCGGCGCCGAGGACGGCGACGGTTTCATCGACATCGAGACCCTCGGCTTCGGCCGGGGTCGGCGCACGGCCGACGAGCGGCTGCTGACGGCGCTGCGCACGGCGCTGCCCGGGGCGGTCGTGGCGCCGGTCGTCACGGTCACGACGGCCACCGGTTCGGCGGCCCGGACCGCGGCGCTGGCGGGCCGGGTGCCGGGAGCCGCCGCCGAGGGCATGGAGGGCTTCGGCGTCGCCGTGGCCGCCGAGGGCGTCGCGTTCGGCGAACTGCGCGCGATCTCCAACGTGGTCGGTCCCCGCGACCGGTCGGCGTGGCGCATCCCGCAGGCCCTGGCCCGCCTCCGCGAGACGTTCGCGGCCCTGGCGGCCTAGCGCCCGCGGTCGGCCGGGACCGGCGGGGGACCGGCAAACGTTCCAGGGTCGCTACGCGGTACGGTCGGGTCATGATCAAGGTGTCGATCGAGGAACACATGGTCAAGGACCCGGGCAGCGGCCCGTAGGCCATCATCACCGGACCCGACGGTGCACTGTGGACGGCGCTGGAGATCGGTGTCCTCGCCCGGATCGCGGTGACGTCCCGAAGCCGCGGAACGGGGCGGGCCGGGCCTCCGGCGCGGACGGCCCGGCCCTGCTCGGTCAGCCGCCGACCTGCTGTTCGGCGGCGGCGAACTGTTCGATGATGGCGACGCAGAACGCCGGGAGGTCCGCCGGTGACCGGCTCGTGGTGAACTGGCCGTCGACGCACACCTCCTCGTCGACCACCTGCGCACCGGCGTTGCGCAGGTCGGTGCGGATGCTCGGCCAGGAGGTCATCCGCTTGCCCCGGACGACGTCCGCCTCGACCAGGGTCCACGGGCCGTGGCAGATCGCGGCGACCGGCTTGCCGGAGGCGCAGAACGCCTTGACGAAGTTGACCGCGTGGGTGTTCCCGCGCAGCGTGTCCGGGTTGACGGTGCCGCCGGGCAACAGCATCGCGTCGTAGTCGCCGGGGTCGGCGTCGGAGATTTGCCGGTCGACGGCCAGTGTCCCGGCCGGTACCATGTCGAACTGTCGGGCCTGGATCTCGCCGGGGTGGATCGACAGGAGTTCCGGTTTCGCCCCGGCACCGATGAGCGCGCCGCGCGGGACCTCGAGTTCGTTGCGCTCGACCCCGTCGGTGGCCAGGATCGCGATTCTCCTGCCTTGCAGCGTGCCTCGTGCCACGGTTTCCTCCTGCGGTACTCGATGGCTGCTCTGCGGGGCGGGTTCGCGCCGGTACAGAAGGCATGTCGATGCGCCCGACGGCAACGTCCCGCCTACCCTCGCACCCGGCGGCTACACCGCGCCGGAACCTTCGGAATCTCCCGGTCCTGGCCGGTCGCCCGGGTGTCCACGCTCTGCGCGGGTGGCCGGTCGTGGCCATGTGCCGGCTCTTCCCCGCCGTTGCCCGGGCAAACGCGGGAGCCCGCGATTACCGGTCCGCAAGCCCAGGCAACGTGGTCCGGCGGTCGGCGGGCGGCGTGGTTGGCGGGCGGCGTGGTTGGCGGGCGGCGTGGTTGGGCGCCGGGTGGCGGGCGGCGCGGCTGGGTGGCGGGTGGCGGCGGCGCGGCTGGGTGGCGCGTTCCGGGTCGGGCGACTGCTTGATCATGGGAAAGATCTGGCTACCCAGGCAGCCACATCTTTCCCATGATCAAGCAGTCGCCCCTTCGGCGCGGCCCGCGGGATCGTCGCACGCGGTGTTCCTCGCCAGCCGCCGTGGCCGGGAGACGATCGCGGCGGTACGGCGTCACCGTGCTCGCGCTCACCGGCGGCCGCGGCCCGACGGCGCCCGGTCGCACCGTCCGCGCTGCCGGGGTGACGCGCCGTAGCTGGTGTGGTGGCTCACCGGCTGGCCGCCGGCGGTCAGCCGACCGACGTCGATGGATCGGGGCCACGGGACCGCGTCGAGTCTGGCAGCATGCGCGGGTGCGCAATCCAGGGATTTTCGTGCTGGCGGCCGGCCTGCTCCTCACCGCCTGCACCTCGTCGAGCGGCGCGTCCCAGCCCGCGGCGCGGCCCTCGAGCGACGCCGTCGTCGTCACCGCCGGTCCGGTGACGGCAGAACCGTCATCGGCTGTGCTGCCGGGTGCGACCCGGCCGGGCAGCGTCCCGCCCGTCGTCGGCAACGGTCCCCGGATCGGCAACCGGGTCGCGTTGACCTTCGACGCCGACATGACCGACACCATGCTGCGGCGCATGGCGGCCGACCCGACCCTCAGCTTCGCCAACCGGAAGGTCATCGACATCCTGGAGCGGACCGGGACGCCGGCCACGTTCTTCCTCACCGGCGAATGGGTCGAGGCGTATCCCGACGTCACCCGCCGGCTGGCCGGGAACCCGGCGTTCGAGCTCGCCAACCACACCTACCGGCACCAGGCGTTCAAGTCTCCCTGCTACAGCCTGCCACCGATCGCGCCGGCGCAGATGACCGAGGACGTCGCGCACACCTTCGACGTCATCGCCCCGTACGGCGGCCGCCAGACCCGCTATTTCCGCTTCCCGGGCCTGTGCTACGACGATGCCGCACTGCGGGCGCTGGCTCCGCTCGGCGTGACGGTCGTGCAGGGAGACGTCGTCAGCGGCGACCCCAACGCCACCGCCGCGCAGCCGATCGTGCACGCGGTCCTGACCGGGGTGCGGCCCGGCTCGATCGTCGTCATGCACATCACCGAGGCCAACGCCCGGTTCACCGACGAGGCGCTGCAGCCGATCCTCGACGGCCTGCGCGCCCGGGGCCTGCGCCCGGTGCCGCTGTCCGACCTGTTCCGGTGACGCGTCGAGGGCCGGAGCCGGCGAGGCCGAGCACACCGGCGGTCGGACCACCACCGCGCACGCCGGTCGGCCGGTGTCACCCCGTCACCAGCGGACGGTCCGGCCGCCGGGTCTGCGGAGGCTGGATCGAGCCGTCGACGAAGATGCCGTGCCACAGGCAGAACGACAGCAGGATCCACAGCTTCCGGGCGTGGTCGGCGTCGCCGCGCTCGTGTTCGGTCAGCATCGTGTGCGCGTAGTCCAGGTCGACGAGCTGCCCCGCGCCCGACGTGGACAGCAGGTGGTGTGCCCACTCGGCGAGATCCGTGCGCAGCCACGCGCGGGCCGGGGTGGGGAAGCCGAGCTTCGGCCGGTCGACGACGAAGTCGGGCACGATGCCCTTGAGGGCCCTGCGCAGTGCGTACTTGGTCGTCCGGCGGTAGGGCGGCACCTTCAGCCGCACCGGTAGCCGGGACATGACCTCGAACACCCCCCGGTCCAGGTACGGCACGCGCAGCTCCAGCGAGTGCGCCATCGAGATCCGGTCCGCCTTCGTCAGGATGTCGCCGGGCAGCCAGGTGTTGACGTCGATGTGCTGCATCGTCGTGGCGTCGTCGAGATGCATCGCCTCGGCGTACAGGGGCCAGGTGACGTGGGCGTGCCCGACCATCGGCTTGCCGCCGAGGATCCGGGCCTTCTCCTCGTCGCTGAACACCCGGGCGTTGCCGAAGTACCGGGTCTGGATCGGCGTGGTCGCGCGCTGCAGGTAGCTCTTGCCTTTGAAGCCCTCGGGGAGCGCTCTGGCCAGGGCCCGCAGGCCGCGCTGGAGCGGGTCGGCGAGGCGGCTCACCGGCGCGAGGGAACGGGGTTCGCGGTAGATGGTGTAGCCGCCGGCCAGCTCGTCCGCGCCTTCGCCGGACAGGACGACGGTGACGTGCTGCGCCGCCGTCCTCGCCAGGCAGAACAGCGGGACGATCGACGGGTCGGCGACCGGGTCGCCCAGGTGCCAGACGATGCGGGGCAGCACGTCCAGCACGTCGTCCGGCTTGACGACCGTGGGCACCAGCTCGACGCCGAGGTGCCGGGCCGTCTTCTCGGCCACCTCGATCTCGGACACGGCGGCGGGCACGTCGAAGCCCACGGTGAACGTGCGGATCTGCGGATCGACCTCGGCCGCGAGGGCGACGACGCCGGTCGAGTCGATGCCGCTGGACAGGAAGGCGCCGACCGGGACGTCCGCGCGCAGGTGGCATCGGACGCTCTCGCGCAGCGCCGCGCGCAGCTCGTCGACGATGCCGTCGTCGTCGGCGGTCGGATCCGGCCGGAACGTGGTCCGGGTGTACCGGCGGACCAGCGGCGCGCGGCCGAGCGCCCGGCTCAGCATCCCGCCGCCGGGCAGCCGGGCGATGTCCCGGTGCAGCGTGTAGGGCTCGGGAACGTACTGCATCGTCAGGTACAGCGACAGCGCGGTCGCGTCGAGCTCGTCCCCCGCGATCTCCAGCAGCGGCGGCTTCTCGCTCGACAGCCACAGCTCGCCCGGGGCCGACAGGTAGTACAGCGGCTTGATCCCGAACGGGTCCCGGACCGCGTGCACCGTCTCGTTCGCGGCGTCCCACAGGACGAACGCGAACATTCCCCGCAACCGGCCGAGCGCCGCCTCTCCCCAGTGGTGGAAGGCGGCGGCGACGACCTCGCTGTCGCCGTCGGTGGCGAAGACCGCGCCGTGCTCGCGGATCAGCTCGTCGCGCAACGCCTCGAAGTTGTAGATCTCGCCGTTGAAGACCAGGCCCCAGCGGCCGGCCTCCGGACCCTCCGGCGGGTACCGCAACGGCTGTCGGCTGCCCTGCCGGTCGATGATGGACAACCGCTTGAAACCGGCCGTCACGCCGTCACCGAGCCGCTCGACGGCGGTGTCGTCGGGGCCGCGATGGTGGAGCAGGTCGAGTTGCCGCTCGATGCGCTCGAGCGTTTCCGGAGAGATCTGGCTGTCGCTCACGTGGACCAGGAAGCCGCACATGGCATCGTTTCCCTTCCGTCACCGTGCAGCGCCGGCCGGCCGCGGGCGGCCGTGGAGCGCCACGCCAACCAGCGAATCAGCGCCCCGCATGGGAGGCGCCCGATTGCCCGGCCCTCCTCCGGTCGCTCCTCTGCGTGGGCTACGCCTCCGGCCTGGGGTGAAAACACCGGAGGGTGAACCGGCCGCGCGGCGTGCCGGAGCCGTTTATCGCTCATCCCTCTCGGGTAGCCGCGCGGACCGCCGCAGTGGGCCGCACGGACATCGGCGGCAGGCGAACCGCCCTTGTACCGCTGGGAGAGCTCGATGCGTCTCGTCCGCGCCCGAACGGGCAGCCGTCACTCGGCCAAGGCCACCGCCCGTCACAATGCCGCCGCCCTGCCGCCGCGGCCGCCGACGCTGGTGCGCAGGCTCGGCAGGTTCGCGCTGTTCAGCTTCCTCGCGGCGGTGGCGACGGCGGTCGCCGTGCTTCCGCTCGGCCTCCTCGGCGGTTCCGCGGTGCGGGCCGGCACCGACGTCTGGGAGGCGCTGCCGACGAGCCTGGCGGCACCCCGGGCGCCGCAGATCACCTACGTCTACGCCAACGACGGCAAGACGCTCGTCACCACCTTCTATGACGAGAACCGCAGGGACGTGCCGCTGGACCAGATCGCCCCGGTGATGCGCAAGGCCGTCGTCGCGGCCGAGGACACCCGCTTCTACGAGCACCGCGGCGTCGACAGCCGGAGTGTCCTGCGGGCGCTGGTCTCCAACAGCAGGGGCCAGAGCCAGCAGGGCGCGTCGACGCTGACGATGCAGTACGTCCGCAACTCGCTCAAGAACGATCCGAGCCTGTCACCGCAGCAACGCGTCAACGCGGGCATCGACACGCCGGGGCGCAAGGTCCGCGAGATGCGCTACGCGGTCGAGCTGGAGAAGCGCCTGAGCAAGCCGGACATCCTCAACCGCTACCTGAACATCGCCTACTTCGGCGCCGGCGCCTACGGGATCTACGCCGCCAGCCAGACGTACTTCAGCAAGGCTCCCGCCGAGCTCAGCCTGCCCGAGGCGGCCCTGATCGCCGGGCTGTTGCAGTCGCCGGACGCCGACAACCCGATCAGCGGCGACCGCGGGGCCGCGCTGCAACGGCGCGGCTACACGCTCGACGCGATGGTCAAGATGGGGACGATCACGGCCGCGGAGGCCGCGGTCGCGCGTGCCCAGCCGCTGGAGCTCAAGGTGAGCCGGCCGCCGAACAACTGCGTGTCCGTCACGCCGCAGCACAACGACTGGGGCTTCTTCTGCGACTACTTCCGGCAGTGGTGGGGTCGCCAGGCGGAGTTCGGGGCCACGCCGTACGAGCGGGACGACGCGCTGCGGACCGGCGGCTACACGGTGGTGACGTCGCTCGATCCCGGGGTGCAGACGACGGCGCTCGCCCAGTCGCTGGGCGTCTACGGCTACGGCAGCGCCCGTTCGCTGCCGCTGGCCGTCGTCACCCCGGGCAGCGGCCGGATCCTCGCCATGGCGGTCAACCGGCACTTCGGCCTCGATCCCAACCCGCCGGAGCATCCGACGTACCCGAACACGGTGAACCAGCTCGTCGGGGGCGGCGGCGGTGTCGGCGGCTACCAGGCGGGGTCGACGTTCAAGATGTTCACCATGCTCGCCGCGCTCGAGGCGGGCATGCCGCTCAACACGACCTTCAACGCGCCCGGACGCCTGGTGACCAAGTGGCCCGGCAGCGGCGCGGGTAGCTGCGGCGGCCGGTGGTGCCCGGCGAACGCCAGCCCGAGCTGGATGAATGGCAACCGTACGATGTGGAACGGCTTCGGCCGCTCGGTCAACACCTACTTCGTGTGGCTCGAGCAGCAGGTCGGTGTCCGCCGGGTCGTGGACATGGCGAAGCGGCTGGGGATCACGTTCCGCGCGGCCGGGGACCAGACGATGGCGGCGAAGGTGGACGAGTGGGGTTCGTTCACCCTGGGCAACGCCTCGACCACCCCGCTCGACCTCGCCAACGCCTACGCGACGGTCGCCGCCAAGGGGTTGTACTGCCAGCCGCTGCCCGTACTGTCGATCACCGACCCGGACGGCAAACCGGTGAACGCCGCCGCTCCCAAGTGTCGCCAGGAGGTCAGCGAGGACGTGGCGGTCGCGGCGACCGACGCGGCCCGGTGCCCGGTCGGCAGAGGGTCGGCGTACGGCAAGTGCGACGGCGGCACGGCCGAGGCCGTGTCCGGCATCCTGGGCGGGCGGCCGGTCGCCGGAAAGACCGGCAGCTCCGAGTACAACTCCACCGAGACGTTCGTCGGCTTCACGCCGCAGGTCGCCGCCGCCGGCATCGCGGTGAACGCCGACAACCCGAACGACAATGTGGGCGACGGGGTCTCCAGCTCCGTCAACAGCGCCGTCGCGCGGACCATGGCGACCTCCCTGCGCGGGCAGCCGGTGCAGGGGTTCCCCGCTCCGAGCCGGGCGCGGGCGCTGGGGACGTGAGGGGCGTCCGAGGGTAACGGGGTCACTCCCAAGGCCATCCCGCCGGTCGGGTTTGCCGTGACGGATCCGGGTTAGGGCGGCCCCCAGCAACAGTCGACGACGTCTGGAGGTCGGTTCGTGACGGTCATACCCACCCGCCATCGCAAGCTGCAGTCCCTCGCCGAAACCGGATACGTGACCCTGAAGCGGTACGCGGGGCACCTGGATCCGAAGGAGTGGGAGAGCCTCGAATACCTGGACTGGAAGTCCGGGGGCGATACGAACTTCGCGGTGCTGGCCTCCGCGAAGGGCGACGACGACCCGCGCGGGTTCTGGGAGCACGGCATGCCGGACAAGGGCGGAGTCTGGACCTCCAACGCCCGGCTCGCGCCGACGCTGTGCGACTGGGTGACATCGGTCGGCGCCAACTTCGGGCGGGTGCGCATCATCAAGCTACAGCCCTCGATCGACAAGGGCACGGTGCTCGAACGGCACCTGCACCAGGACGACAACAACCGGCTGAACCCCGAGCCCGAGGGGTGGGTGGTGCGGGTCTGGCTCAACCTCACCGACGACCCGGGCAGCTACATGATCCTGCGGGAGCACCGCGACGACCCGACGATCGAGCATCGCGTCCCGCTGCCTCGCGGCGCCCAGTTCGTGGTGGACACCGAGCGGCTCTGGCACGCGGCCTACCACCTGGGCCCGGAACCGCGGTACGCGCTGATCGCCAGCTTCGAGTCCGGCCCCGCCCTCCAGGCATGGATGGACGACCAGCGGTCGCCGGGCGTGGTGCGGCAGGCCAATCCCGGCGAAACGGCGGCCGCCCCGGCGGCCGCCGGCACCGCCGAGACCCGCTGACGCCCGACCCCGCCGGGACGCCGTCCGCGCCGGACGGCGTCCCGGCGAACGGGTCAGGCCGAGTAGCCGCGCAGCGCGATCCAGTGCGCGAGCTTGACCGTGGTCAGCGTGTACCGGCCGACGCCGCGGGCATCGGCGGGATCGGCGATCGTGACGTTCTGGCCGGCGTCGCTGTACCCCACGACCGTGAGGAAGTGACCGCCCGGATACGAGTGGGCGATGCCGTCGTTGTCCACGGTGGAACCCGCGATGTTCGCGACCACAGGGTAGCCGTTCGAGATCGCGTGGACGACGTCCGCACGCAACCGGTCCATGTCCGCCTGGGTGGCGGCCTGGGTGCCGATGAAGCGGGACTTGTAGAACGAGCCGCCGGTCAAGGCGTTGAGCGCGCGGGTGGCGTCGTCGGCCGAGTTGGTGCCGTTGACCGTGGTGCGCAGGCTCTGGGCGACCTCGGACTGCGACGGCTGTAGTCCTCGCGAGGTCAGCGCGATGCGGGTGGCCGCGGGGCCGCAGAAGTAGAAGTTCTCCTGCCATTGGAACTGGTAGCTGAGGGTCTTCGCCGCCGGGGCGGCCGGGCTGGCCTGGGCGCTCGGAGTGCCCTGGGCGCTCGGAGCCTTCGCGGCGGCCGGCGGAGCGGTCGTCGCGCCGCGCCGGGCCGGCGCACTGCTCGCGCCGGTCTTCGGCACACTGGTCGCCGCTTCGGGCGCGGCCTGTCGCAGCTCCCGGTTCCGTGCGGCCGGGTCGGCCAACTGGGACGGATCCGCGACCGTCGCCCAGGTCTGTGCGTCCGGGGCCGGGACCGCGGACGCGGAGTGGTAGATGGTCAGGCCGGCCGCCGCCGCCGCGACGAGCGCCGCCGAGGCCGCCACGAGGGGCAGCCTGCGGGACGGGGAGACGGGATCGGCCGGGTTTTGTGAATGCCTGGCTTTGTACTGGTAACTCACGGGCACCTCGACAGACGTGCTGGAACACGGCTTCTGTTGCCGCCCGCCGGACGAGCGGGACTCGGGCAGCGGGCAACGACCCGGCCGGCGAAGCCTGAGCCGGCAGGGCGGGGGCAGGGCAGATCGGTGGCCGGTGCCGGACGGCTACCGGGCCGTGGACCGCCCGGACGCTCTCGTCATCTCGCGGGCGTCCAGGTTGCAGGTCGAGGTGGGACGACAGGTGTCATGCCACGTGGTGGTCCGCACGCAACGCGCTCCTTCCGTTGCCGCCTACCGGGTTAGCTGACGGGTTCGGGCGGGAGGATCGCCCTACCACGCGGCTCGACGGACCTCGCGGATTCACCCCGGTTGTGCCTGGTTCCCCGGCTCGTGCGCACACGACTCGGCGGATCCACCCCGGAGTCACTCCTGGTGGTGACGGTCAGCCAGGGTGGACAGGACGACACTAGCGGGTGGGCAGGTGGGATTTGTACCCCCTGCGCTGCTCAGCCAGCATGCGTGCGGGTGCCTGGCGATGTGACCGGGTGCGTTCGCCGACCGCCCGGGGTCCACCTGCGCTGTACCCATCGTCCGGCGGTCCGCTGCGCGGACCCGGTGCGGCACCGGACCGGGGACGTCCTACGCTCGCCGGATGTTTCCGGGCGCCGAGGAAGATCAGCAGCTCAGCGGTGCCGCGCATGTTCGTGGACTCCGCCGGTTCCGTCGTTACCTCCATCGCTACCGCCGTGGCCGCCACAAGGCCCTCGCATACGTCGGGTCGCGGATCGGGCTCGCCTCGACCGTGCCGGCACCGCTGCGAACCCGGGTGGCGGTGGCCGCCGTCATCACGATCACGGCGGCCGCGCTCGCCTCGACGCTGAGTTCGTCGGCCGCGCCGCTCGGTTCGGAGGCCGGGGTCGCGTTCGTGGGCGACGCGGAGCGCTCGCCGGCCGGTGGCGGCGTCTCCCGCGACCTCCGGCGCATGCCGCTGCCGTGGTCCGGCCATCCGCGCGGTGTCCCCCCGACGAAGGCGGCGCCGGCGCCGGCGCGGCCGCCGTCGGCGCAGGTGTCACCACCGGCGGCGACCGCGGCTCCCTCGGCGGCGCCGTCACCGACCGTCCACGCGCCCGTCGGGGGCCTTTCCCAGGACGAGATGGACAACGCCGTGGCGATCATCGAGGCCGGCCAGCAGATGAACCTGCCGCCGCGCGCGTACGTGATCGCGCTCGCCACCGCGCTGCAGGAGAGCCACCTGCGGGTCCTCGCGAACCCGAACGTGCCGGGGTCGATGGGGCATCCCAACGAGGGCGTGGGGTACGACCACGACTCGATCGGCCTGTTCCAGCAGCGACCGAGCTGGGGGAGCGTCGAGCAGTTGATGGATCCCCACGAGTCCGCCCGCCGGTTCTACGCCGCGCTGGTCCGGATCCCCAATTGGGCGCAGCTCGCCATCACCGTCGCGGCCCAGACGGTGCAGGTGTCGGCGTTCCCGGACGCGTACGCCAAGTGGCAGCCGCTCGCGGAGCAGATCGTGGACGCCGTCGTGTGAACCGGTCCGCCGGAGGGACGTCGTGGTCCCGGGATCGGGACATCCCTCCGGCGGTCACTCGTGTTCTGTCCCGGCGTCGCCCCGATCCACGTGACGATCGCACCATGTCCGTACACAGGCAGAGAACATGACGGGGCTGCGCCGGAGCGCGATGATGCTGGTTGTGCTCGCGGTGGGGGCACAACTCGGGCTGTCCGCGTGCGACGGTGCCAAGAAGCCGACGGCGACGAAGTCGACCACACCACCGGTCGGCCTGGTCGTCACACCGCCGGCGGGGAACTCGGGCGTGCCCGTCAGCACCGAGATCGGCACGAAGGTCACCGATGGGAAGATCACCGACATGTCGCTGACCGACGCGACGGGCCAGCGGGTCGCCGGTGAGTTCCGGGAGGACGGCGCGGCCTGGGTGCCGGCCACGACACTGCGGTACGACACCGCCTACACCGCGAAGGTCACGGCCGTCGGCAAGGACAACAAGGCCGTGACCCACGAGTCCAGGTTCACCACGATGGCGAAGCCGAAAGGCCAGGCCGTCACGTCCGAGCTGATGCTGACCAACGGCGGGACCTACGGCGTCGGCATGCCGATCGTCGTCGAGTTCGGCTCCGACGTGCCGGAGCAGTCCCGCGCCGCCGTGCAGCAGCGCCTCTTCGTCAAGAGCGACCCGCCGCAGCCGGGCGCGTGGCGCTGGTTCGGCGGCAAGCAGGTGATGTACCGGCCGGAGAAGTACTGGCAGCCGGGCACGAAGATCACCGCGCGGAAGGCGCTCGACGGTGTGCGGATCGGCGACCGTTACGCCGACGAGGACGCCTCCGCCACGGTCACGATCGGCCGGAAGCTCGTCATCGACATCGACAACGCGACCAAACAACTCAGCGTCTACCAGAACGACGCGCTCGTGAAGACCGCGCCGGTGAGTCTGGGCAAGTCGTCGACACCGACGTCGAGCGGCAACACCGTGATCATGTCGCGGGAGGCGTACACGGTGTTCCGCACGCCGGAGTACACCGCCCCGGTCCAGTTCGCGATGCGCCTGACGTGGGGTGGGCAGTACATCCACGCCGCGCCGTGGTCGGTCGGGGACCAGGGGCGCCGCAACGTCTCGCACGGATGCACCAACGTCTCCACCGACAACGCCAGGTGGCTCTACGAACAGACGCTCGTCGGCGACCCGGTGACCACGCGCAACACCGAGGTGGGGCTGGACCCCGGCGACGGCTGGACGGCGTGGGACATCCCGTGGGAACAGTACAAGGCGTGAACGGTTGCGAAGGGGCGCCGGGAGGGTACGAGGCTCGGCATGTGCGGGATTGTCGGCTGGGTCGCGTACCGGCGGAACCTCGTCCACGAGCAGGCGGCGCTGCGGGCGATGACGGCCACCGCCGCGCTGCGGGGCCCTGACGCCGAAGGGCTCTGGGTCGGCGAGCACTGCGGCATCGGCCACCGCCGGCTGGCCGTCATCGACCTGGCCGGCGGCCGCCAGCCCATGCTCGCCGGCCGTGGACGGCTCGCCGGGGAGGACGTGCTCGCCGCCCTCACCTACAGCGGCGAGGTGTACAACTTCCGGGAACTGCGCTCGGAGCTGATCGCGCTCGGCCACTCGTTCCAGACCGAGTCCGACACCGAGGTGGTGCTCCACGCATACCTCGAATGGGGCGAGCACTGCGCCGAGCGGCTCAACGGCATGTACGCCTTCGGCGTGTGGGACGGGCCCCGGCAGCGCCTGATGCTCGTCCGGGACCGGATGGGCGTGAAGCCGCTGTTCTACCACGAGACCGACGACGGG
The DNA here is from genome assembly GCF_025264685.1 of Dactylosporangium roseum. GTDB lineage: Bacteria > Actinomycetota > Actinomycetes > Mycobacteriales > Micromonosporaceae > Dactylosporangium > Dactylosporangium roseum. Next base: position 4,740,774 of record NZ_CP073721.1, on the reverse strand, counting down.
GTGCTCTTCGCCTCCGAGCCGAAGGGCCTGCTCGCCCATCCCGACGTGCCCGCCGAGGTGGACCTCGACGGGCTGCGGGAGCTGCTGGCGATGGTGAAGACGCCGGGGCACGGCGTCTACCGCGGGGTGCGGGAGCTGCCGCCGGGCCACGTCGCCGTCATCGACCGGGACGGGTTGCGACTACGCCGGTACTGGCGGGTCGTCTCCCACCCGCACCCGGACGACCTCGACACGACCGTCCACGCCGTGCGGGAGCTGCTGGAGGACATCGTCCGCCGGCAGCTCATCGCGCACGTGCCGCTGTGCACCCTGCTGTCCGGCGGGCTGGACTCGTCGGCGATCACCGTGCTCGCCGCCGAGGCGTTGCGTCAGGACGGGCTCGGGGCGGTCCACTCGTTCGCGGTCGACTTCGTCGGGCAGACCGAGCACTTCCGGCCGGACGCCGTGCGCGACCAGCCGGACACGCCGTTCGTGCACGAGGTGGTCGACCACATCGGGGCACGGCACGCCGACATCGTGCTCAACAGCGCCGAGCTGACGGATCCGCTGTACCGCACGGAGGTGCTGGCCGCCAACGACCTGCCGACCGGCCTCGGTGACCTGTACGTCTCCCTCTATCTGCTCTTCCGCGCGGTGCGGGAGCACTCCACGGTCGCGTTGTCCGGCGAGTCCGCCGACGAGGTGTTCGGCGGGTACGCCTGGTTCCACGACCCGCAGGCGGTCGCCGCCCACACGTTCCCCTGGCTGGCGGCGCTGGGGGACCGGCGGGACGCCACCGATCAGCTTCTCGCTCCGGACCTGGCCCGCGCGATGGATCTGGACGGCTACCGCGAGGCGGCGTACCTCCAGGCGCTCGGCGAGGTCGAGCACCTGCCGGGCGAGGGCCCGAGGGAGCGGCGGATGCGCGAGATCTCCTACCTGCACCTGACCCGCTTCGTGCAGATCCTGCTGGACCGCAAGGATCGGATGAGCATGGCCAACGGGCTGGAGGTCCGGGTGCCGTACTGCGACCACCGCCTGGTCGAGTACGTCTACAACACGCCCTGGTCGATGCGGACGTTCGACGGCCGGGAGAAGAGCCTGCTGCGGGCCGCCGTCGCCGACCTGCTGCCCGAATCGGTGCTGCGGCGGCGCAAGAGCCCCTACCCCTCGACCCAGGACCCGGCCTACGAGCGGTCGCTGCGCCGCTCGCTGAGCGAACTCGTCGACGACCCGAGCGCCCCGGTCTCGGCGCTGATCGACCCGCACCGCGTCCGGGAGGTGCTCGCCACCCCGCTGGACAGCAGCGGGCTCGCGCCGAACCGGCGCTCGATCGAACTGCTGCTCGGCCTCGACCTGTGGTTGCGCCGCTACCCCGTCCGCCTCCTGGTCAACGCCTGACCTGACTACCGGGTCAGTTGCGGAAGCACCTTGGCGCCGAACGTGTCGATGAAGGCCGCCTGCCGCTGGCCGACGTGGTGCAGATAGATCTGGTCGAAGCCCAGCTCGACGTATCCGTTGAGGATCTCGGCGTGCCGGGCCGGGTCGGCGCTCACGTGGACGATCCGCCCGACCTGCTCGGCGGTGACCTCCCGCGACACCTCGTCGAAGTGGTCGGTCATCTCGAGGTCCCAGCAGACGGGCGCCGCGAAGACGTTGCTGCGCCACTGGTCGTGCGCGATCGCCGTCGCCTCCTCCTGGGTCGGGGCCCAGCTAAGATGCACCTGGAGGCAGATCTCGCCGCGGCCGCCGGCCCCGCGGTACGCCTCGATCATGCGGCGCAGGCGCTCGACCGGCTGGTTGACGGTGATCAGGCCGTCGGCCCACTCGGCGACCCAGCCGGCGGTCTCGACGCTGACGGCCGGCCCGATCAGCCGCACCGGCTCGTCCGGGCGGGTCCACAGCCGGGCCCGGTCGACGGTGACGAGCCCGTCGTGGCTGACCTCCTCGCCGGCCAGCAGCGCCCGGATGATGTCGACGCACTCGCGCAGCCGCGCGTTGCGGACGTCCTTGCGCGGCCAGCCACCGCCGGTGATGTGCTCGTTGCTGGCCTCACCGGTGCCCAGCGCCGCCCAGAACCGCCCCGGGTACATCGCGGCGAGCGTGCCGATCGACTGGGCGATGATCGCTGGATGGTACCGCTGACCGGGGGCGTTGACGATCCCGAACGGCAGGCCGGTGGCCTGTAGGGCGGCCCCGAGCCACGACCAGGCGAAGCCGGAGTGGCCCTGCCGGGCGCTCCACGGCGAGAAGTGGTCGGAACACATGGCGGCGGCGAATCCCGCCGCCTCGGCGCGCCGCACCGCGTCCAGCAGCGCGGCCGGGTGGATCTGCTCATGCGAGTTGTGGAAGCCGATGACCGTCATGCCGGGACGTGGTACCCATTCGGCGCCGCCGGGATGCGCCCGCGTCGCCGGCCGCGCCGGGCCGGCGCCGCGCGCGGCGAGCGCAGCGGCCGCCGCTACGCGGCGGCGGTGCGTGACGCCCCTCAGCCGGTTCACGGGCGGCGGAGCTCGAACCAGACCTGCTTGCCGCCCGCCGACTGCGGGGCCACGGTGAGCTGCCGGAGGTCGACGAAACGGGCGGCGAACCCGTCCCCGAACGGCCCGACGGACAGCTCGAAGTGCCCGGAGAGGGTGGCCCGGTCGTGGTACACCGTCCGGGTCATCGGCTTTCGCCGCTCGACCACCTGCCGGTACAGCCGCAGGGTGCCGTCGTGCATCGCGTCCGGCCACAGCCGGCGGCACCGGACGCCCAGCAGCGCCTCCCTCGCCCGGCCCAGCAGCCGGCACCCGGCGTCGTTGACGTAGGTGAGCTCGAAGTCGACGATGTGCCCTCCCTCGCGCACCGAACGCGCGAGAGCCCAGCCCTGGGAGTCGGCGTCGAGCATGACCAGCAGCTCGGCGTCGGGGAGGCGTCCGGCATCGCCCGCCACGTGCGGCCCCCCTCCCGGGATCCGCCCAACAGTCTCCATTTCTGACGATACGCGGTGACCTCACCTGGGCCGTTCAGCCGTTCACCGCGGGTGCCCCGGCGAAGCGGTTGCCGACGGCGGCCACCGCCACGACGACAGGGCCCGCGACGGCCGCGGTGAGCGCGATCGACCCGACGCGCTGGCTCCGGCGGGCGTAGGCCGTCAGCGGTCAGAGCCGCGCCAGCAGCCCCAGGACGCAGACGGCGGCCAGGATCAACCCGCCCACCGTGGTGAGGGCGATCCCGACGGCGAGCGCGACCCCGCTGCCCCGCTCGACGGCCCGGCGCGGCGCTGCGCCGGACACCTCCCGCGCCCGGATGTCGAGGCGAGGGCCGGCGTCCGGGCGCCGGTCGGTGGAGCGGTCGAGGTAGGCGAAGCGCCTCCGGCGAGCCGTGGCGACCAGTTCCCCGGATGTGTTGCGGCTGCCGACCCACGGCGCGGGCCGTCCGGCTCCGGCCGAGTCCGTGAGGCGGTGGTCATGCTCGTACAAGCCCTGGCCCATGCCGGCCCCTCTCTGCTCGACGCTCGTTCGTCCACGAACGACGGACGATATATGAAGGAGCGCACGACGCTGTATGCCCGTTACGGTCGACGCTCCACCCGCTGTCTCCTTTCCCGAGCACGACACGCGCCTCGGTGCGCGTTCCGCCTCGATCCCGCCGCCGTGCCGCTCGACTTCACCGTCGCCGGCCCGGTGCGCGACTACAACGGCCCCGGCCACGATCTCATGACGTTCGAGCGCGGCGTCTGACGCGGACCCGATGAGATCCTAGGTGGACTCCGGCGGGCGGTACTCGACCTCCGGACGGCCCGGGCCGCCGTAGCGCGGCACCCGGACGACCCGGCCGGTGTCGGCGAGATGCTCGAGGTACCGGCGGGCCGTCACGCGGGAGGTGCCGGCCAGTTCGGCGGTCTCCGCCGCCGACAGGCCACCGCCCGGCCCGGCCCCGCGCAGCGCCGCCAGGACGACGTCGAGCGTGGCCGTGTCGAGCCCCTTCGGCAACGACGCTGCCGGTGTGCCGCGCAGCGTCGCGAAGACCCGGTCGACCTCGTGCTGGGCGGCCACCTCACCGCTGCCGAGCACCTGGCTGCGGTAGCGCGCGTACCGCTCCAGCTTGTCGTGGAACGCCGCGAACGTGAACGGCTTGAGCAGGTAGTGCGTCACCCCGAGAGCGACGGCGGCGCGGATCATCGCGATGTCGCGGGCCGAGGTCACCGCCAGCACGTCGGTGCTGCTGCCGGCCGACCGCAGGGCCCGGCACACCTCCAGGCCGTGCCTGTCGGGCAGGTTGAGGTCGAGCAGGACCAGGTCGACGGGTTCGGACCGCAGGACGGCCAGCGCCTCCCGCGCGGTGTGCACCACGCCGACGACCGTGAACCCGGCCAGCCGCTCCGCGTACGCGCGGTGCGCGTCCGCGATCAACGGCTCGTCATCGACCACCAGCACCCTGATCTCCGTCATGCCACCTCCTCGCTCCGGACCGGTCACGTGCCCTCCGTTTCGTTCCGGACCGATGATGACGAACTCGTGAGCCAGACGGTGACGACGGCGCCGCCGCCGTCGGCGGGCGTCACGGTGAGCCGCCCGCCGTGGCGCCGCACGACCTGCCCGACCAGCGCGAGGCCGAGCCCGCGCCCCTCCTGCTTGGTCGACCAGCCCCGCCGGAACGCGTCGGCGACCTGCGCCTCGGGCAGGCCCGGGCCGGTGTCGCCGACCCGGATGACCACCTCGCCGGCGGCCTGCCGGATCAGCACCGTGACCCGCCGGGGCGGGTCGGTGCCGGCGACGGCCTCGAGCGCGTTGTCGACGAGGTTGCCGACGACGGTGATCAGGTCGCGGCTCGGCAACGAGGTGTCGTCGAGCCGGGACTCCGCGTCGACCTCCAGTTCGACGCCGCGCTCGCTGGCCTGCGCGGCCTTGCCGAGCAGCAGCGCGGCCAGGGCCGGCTCGGTGACGGCGCCGACGACCCGGTCGGTGAGCTGCTGGGCGAGGGCCAGCTCCGCCGTCGCGAGCTGCACGGCCTCGTCGGTCCGGCCCAGCTCCACCATCGTCAGGACGGTGTGCAGCCGGTTCGCGGCCTCGTGGGCCTGCGCCCGCAGCGCCTCGGTCAGCCCGCGCACCGAGTCCAGCTCGCCGGTCAGCGCCCGCAGCTCCGTGTGGTCGCGCAGCGTGAGCACGGTCCCGAGGCGCCGCCCGCCGAACCGCGTGGCGCGCTGGTTGGCCACGAGCACCCGGTCGCCGGCGAGGACCGGCTCGTCCTCCGCGGAGCGGCCGGAGGTGACCAGCTCCGCGATCGGCGGCGGCAGGTCGGCGTCGGTCACCTGCCGGCCGGCGCCGTCGATCTCGGGTAGCCCCAGCAGCCGGCGCGCCTCGTCGTTGGCGAGCGCGACGCGGCCCTTGAGGTCGACCACGATGAGTCCCTCCCGGACGGCGTGCAGGACCCCGTCGTAGTACTCGTACATGCGGGTCATCTCGGCCGGCCCGAGGCCGTGGGTCTGGCGCCGCAGCCGGCGGCTGAGCAGCCACGCGCCCGCCGCGGCGAGGAGCAGCGCCGCGCCCGTGGCCAGCGCGACCGCCGGCGCCTGCCGTAGCAGCCGGCGGTTGACGGTCTCGGTCCTGATGCCGACCGAGACCAGCGCGACGACCCGGCCGCCGGCGTCCCGGACCGGGACGACGGAACGGACCGACTCGCCGAGGCTGCCGGTGAAGGTCTCCACGACGGTGCCGCCGCGCAGGGCCGGCTCGATCGTGCCGGTGAACGGCTTGCCGACGAGGTCGCGGGTGGGGTGGGTGTAGCGGGTGCGGTCCGGGGCCATGATGACGACGAAGTCGGTGTGCGTGGCGGTCTGGATGGCGTCGGCGTAGGGCCGCAGGCGCCCCGGCGGATCGGCGCCGGTCACGGCGTCGACCACGAACGGCGACCGGGCCACGGTCTCGGCGACGGCGACCACGAGGTCGGTCGCCGCGTCCTTGGCGTCGTCACGGGCGAGCAGCACGGCGCCGGTCGTCCCGCCGGCCACCAGCAGGGTCACGACCAGCACCTGGAGGGCGAAAAGCTGCCCGGCGATGCTCCAACGGCGTCTCATGGGGTGCTTCCGTTTCAAGGTCGCGAGGAGGACGAAGCGGTACGGGGTGCGTGTGAACAGAATGAACGTAACGGTGCCGGCCGGTGAGACGTAGGCCACATTCTGCGGCATGGACACCTCGCCCCCTGTCCCGCAGGCCACCGCACCAGCCCGGCGGGACCGCACGCACTACCTCTACATCGCCGTGATCGTGGCGGTGGTCGCCGGCATCGCCTTCGGGTTCCTGGCGCCCGAGGCCGCGAAGGAACTCCGGCCGGTCGGCACGGGTTTCGTCAATCTCATCAAGATGATGATCAGCCCGATCATCTTCTGCACGATCGTGCTGGGCATCGGCTCGGTCCGGAAGGCCGCCAAGGTCGGCCGGGTCGGCGGGCTGGCCCTCGGCTACTTCCTCGTCATGTCGACCGTCGCACTGGCGATCGGTCTGGTGGTCGGCAACATCGTCCACCCCGGCTCCGGCCTGCACCTCAGCGAGGCGGTCGCCAAGGCGGGCCAGAAGGCCGCCAGCGGCGCACCGGCCGAGAGCACCGCCGACTTCGTCCTGGGTGTGATCCCGACCTCGCTGCTGTCCTCGCTGACCTCGGGCGAGGTGCTGCAGACCCTGCTCGTCGCCCTGCTCGTCGGCTTCGCCGTGCAGGCGATGGGCTCGCGCGGCGAGCCGGTGCTGGCCGCGATCGGCGTGATCCAGCGTCTCGTCTTCAAGATCCTCGCGATGATCATGTGGCTAGCGCCGATCGGCGCGTTCGGCGCGATGTCGGCCGTGGTCGGCGCGACCGGCGTCGACGCGTTGAAGAGCCTGGCGCAGATCATGCTCGGCTTCTACGTCACCTGCGCGATCTTCGTGTTCGTGGTCCTCGGGCTGCTGGTGCGGCTGGTCTCCGGCATCAACCTGTTCAGCCTGCTGCGGTACCTCGGCCGCGAGTTCCTGCTGATCCTGTCGACCTCGTCGTCGGAGTCGGCGCTGCCCCGGCTGATCGCGAAGATGGAGCACGTCGGCGTCAGCCGGTCGGTCGTCGGTATCACGGTGCCCACCGGGTACTCCTTCAACCTCGACGGCACCGCCATCTACCTCACGATGGCGTCGCTGTTCGTCGCTCAGGCGATGGGCGATCCGCTGTCGCTGGGCGAGCAACTGTCGTTGCTCCTCTTCATGATCATCGCGTCGAAGGGTGCCGCCGGCATCACCGGCGCGGGCCTGGCCACGCTCGCCGGCGGCCTGCAGAGCCACCGCCCGGACCTCGTCGACGGCGTGGGCCTCATCGTCGGGATCGACCGGTTCATGTCCGAGGCGCGGGCTCTGACCAACTTCGCCGGCAACGCGGTCGCGACGGTCGTCGTCGGTACCTGGACCGGCGAGTTCGACAAGGAACGCGCCCGGGTCGTCCTGGCCGGCGAGGACCCGTTCGACGAGAGCACCATGGTCGATGACACCGACGACGCGCACGACGCGCACGACGTGCCGGTGTCCCCGGTGTCCGCGGCGCCGCGTCCCGTCCAGGCCTAGGCACGCCGAGCCCGTCCGTCCGGTCTCCCCGCGACCCGGGCGGACGGGCCGCCCGGCCCGTGGGCGCCGACGGCGTGATCCGGGTGATCCGGGCCGGGCTCCGGCCGGTCGCGAGCCGCGGCGCCTCCGTGCGGGCGTGCAGGGCCCGACGTCGCGGCGGACCGCCTCCTCGTCCGTCCACCGCGTGCCCTCGAACGTCGGTCCCTACAGGAATCGGTACGCGACGCCGCCGCGCACCGGGGCCGTCCGCACACCGGCGCTCGGGTTGGCGGCCTCGACCACCCGGCCGTTGCCGAGATAGATGGCGACATGGCCGGGTGTGTGGATGATGTCACCGGGCCTCCACTGTCCATTGGGGACCCTGTGCCCGCGGGCGGCGATCTGCTCGGACTGGTGCGGCAGGCCGATGCCGACCCGCGCGTACGACGCCATCACGAGACCGGAACAGTCGAACGCCCGCGGGCCGGCAGCGGCCCACACGTAGGGTTTGCCAACCTGGGCGAGCGCGTACTGCAGGACGACGGCGGCCTGTCCGGACGCGGGTGCGGCGACGGCCAGGATGTTCGTCCGCGGCTTCGGGGGCCTGCTGCCGCGGGGGTTCTTCGGCGTCCTGGTCGCGGGCTTCACGACCGCGGGTTTCTGCACCGCGGGGGGTCTGGCGGCGGGCTGGAGCGCCTGGGGTTTCGACGGTGGTCGGCGGTTGAAGGCGCGGGTGGCGCGTTCGGCGGCGACTCGCTGCTGGTCTGGCGGCGCCGGGAGGCTGACGGTGGGCGTCGCCGGTTCGTGCGTGGCGACGGCGGCCGGTGCGGGCAGGATGACGATGGACACGGCGACAGCGCCCGCGCACAGGCGGGCCAGCATGGTATACACGACGGCTCCAGGATTCGGTCCGGGGCTCGGCTGCGCATCCCGCGGCCACCGTGTGCGGCCTCGCGCCCGGCCATCGCGGCGCGGGCATTCCGGGAACCCGGACGTGAATGTGCGGTTGTATTCGGCCGGAATGAGGGCCGGGTGTCATCTGGAACCTATGGCACACCACAAGATCGAGCGGTGTTCACCAGTGATCTCACACCCGCCGTCACCCTAGGGCGCGGGAGCTTGCGTGGCCTCGACGGGCTCGGTCCTGGACGGCTGCTCTTCCGGATTGAGCACGAGGAACACCGAGCCGGCCGCGAAGCCGGCGATGACCTGGACGACGAGGTAGAGCGCGGCGATGTGCCACGCCAGCAGCCCCATCACGGCGGCGCCGATCGTGACCGCGGGGTTGAACGCGGCTCCGGAGATCCGGCCGACGGCGACCGTGCCGGCGGTGATGGTGAAGCCGATGGCCAGCCCGTAGAAGGCGTTGTTCGGATTGCTCCTGCTCGTCGCGACGTTGAGCATGACGTAGGCCAGCGCGAACGTGAACAGCAGCTCGACGAGCAGTGCCGTGACCAACCGCCGTCCGGACACGTCCAGGGGTGCGATGCCCGTCGGGTTCATCACCCAGTAGGCCACCACCGCACCGACGACACCACCGGCGAACTGGGCCACCCAGTAGGCGATCGCGTCGGGCAGGTCGATCCGGCGCCGGACGAGCACGCCGAGGGTCAGCGCGGGGTTGTAGTGGCCGCCGGACACGTGCGCGCCGGCGTAGACCATGACCATGAAGATGGCGCCGATGGCCAGCGCCGCGAGGGGGGTGCCGGACAGCACGCTGGTGCCGACCGTGAACACCAGGAAGAACGCCCCGATGAACTCGGTGGCGTAGGCAGCGTACTTGTGCATGGCTCTCTCCTCACCATGGGCAGGTCGTTCGCTGCGCGGGCACCGCGCCGGCCGGCTGGCCGTGGGCGCGTCCGGACTGATGCCCTGTCCCGCGGGATTTAGGCCGCGGACGGCCGAGAGGTGAGGTCGCCGCCGTCCGGGGCATTTCCCGATGGGGTTCCTACGCGTTCTCGGGAGGTCCGGATGCGTGTGAAGGACATCATGAGCCGGCCCGCGCACACGGTGCGAGCCGATCAGCCGGTCGCCGACGCGCTCGCGCTGCTCCGGCGGGAACACATCGCCTCGGCCCCGGTGGTGGACGACGACGGTGTGCTCGTCGGCCTGATCAGCGAGCTGGACGTGCTGCGCGCCCAGCCGGGTGGCGGATCGCGGCCGGTCAGTGAGGTGATGTCGGGCCACCCGGTCGCCGCCTGGCCCGACGCGGACATCGCGGAGCTCGCCCGCCTGATGGTCGACCGCGACGCGCACAACGTGCCGGTGGTCACCGGGGAACACGTCCTCGGTGTGGTCAGCCATCGCGACGTGCTGCGCACGGTGGTGCCGACCGACGAGACGGCGGCGGCGGAGGCACAGCGACGTCTCGACGCCTACGCGGCCGGGCGTCCACGATGGACGGTCTCCGTCACGGGTGGCGCGGCCACCGTCACCGGTCCGCTCGTCGACGACACCGACCGGGCCGTCGTCGAGGCGCTGGTCGGCACCACCGCGGGCATCCGCGACGTGCTGGTCGCGGATGCGCGATGATGCATCCTGTGGATCCCGGGTCTCTACGCGAGCGACTGCGGCACGTCTACTGGATCGGGGGCGGCAGCGGCGCGGGCAAGTCGACCGTCGCCCGGCGGCTGGCGGAGCGGCACGGGCTGGTGCACTACTCGACCGACGCCGTGATGAGGGACCACGCCGGGCGGAGCACGCCCGGCGACAGCCCTCACCTGCACGGGTTCATGGCCATGGACATGGACGAACGGTGGGTGCACCGGTCCCCGGAGATCATGCTGGAGACGTTCCACTGGTACCGCGGTGAGGGCTTCGGCCTGATCGTCGAGGACCTTCTGCGGCTCCCGGCCGGGCCGCCGGTCGTCGCCGAGGGCTTCCGGCTGCTGCCGGGTCTTGTCCGGTCGCTGCTGGCCGGGCCCGGCCATGCCGTCTGGCTGCTGCCGACGCCCGGCTTCCGGCGGGCCGCGTTCGACAGCCGGGGTTCACTGTGGGAGATCGCCGGCCGGACCGGCGATCCGGAACGGGCACTGCACAATCTCCTGGAGCGCGACCGGATGTTCACGGACCGCCTTCGCGTGGAGACGAGGCAGCTCGGCCTGCCGGCCATCGAGGTCGACACCACGACGACCGAGGGCGAACTGGCCGGGCGGGCGGCGGAGGCGCTCGGACTCCCGGCGGCACCGCCGGACCCGTGATCGCGGCGGGCTCGGGCCTGGCAGGATGCCCGGATGACCTACGAGCCGTTGGACGAACGCGACGGTCACGTCGCCGGGATCGAGTCGCTGACGGTGGACGGACGCCGGTACTACTTCGGCTTCGACCACAGCAGCGATCTGGTCGTCTCACCGCTGATCGACGACGCCGCCGCGATGGCCGAGTTCGCCGCCGAGCACCTGGCGCAGACCGACGGCCGGCACGACGCGGCCTACTGGTCCGAGCTGGTCGCCGACGCCGTGGACGAGTCCATGCTCACCGACGACCGGGCGGACACCGAGCTGGACACCGGCGCGCTGCGGGCCGGCGAGACGACCTACCACCTGCGGTACCTCATGGGCGCGGCGGTCGGCTGGACCGAGGAGCTGTTCGAGGACGAGGCGGTGGCCGCGGCCCTGACCCGGCTCGGCCTCGACCCGGACGACGGCTGGGAGACGATCGACGGCTGCCTGGAGCTCGACAGCCCGGACGCGGGCCTGGTGCTGCGCCGCTACCTCGCCCATCTGGCCGAGAACCTGCCCGGCAACTGGCGCACGATCCTCGGGCCGCTGCTCGTGGAGGCCCCGACCGTGCGTGACGCCGACCGTTGAGTGCTCTGCCCTCGGGCCTCGGCGGCGAATCCGCGATGTCGCCGGGCGGTCATCCGTCGAAGCGGTGATACGCGCGGTCGTGGTAGACGAGCGGTTGCCCGCCGGACGGGCGGGTCAGCACCTCCAGCACCTCGGCCGCCACCAGGGTCGCGTCGCCGACGGGGATCGCGTGCAGGCGCCGGCAGCGCATCACGACGCCGGCGCCGGCGAGTGCCGGTTCGCCGGTCGGCAGGGTCATCCAGCCCTGGTCGGCGGTGAAGCGCGGGCCGCCGCTGGTCGCGAACGCCCGGGCGAGGTCGACGCTGCCGGCGTGCAGCAGGTGCACGACGAACGTCTCCGCGTCGAGCAGGGCGCGTGCGGACAGGCCGGCACCCAGGGAGAACGACAGCGCGGGCGGGGCCGCCGACACCGACGCGACACTGGACACGGTCAGCCCGACGGGGCCGTGCGCGCCGCGCGCGGCGACGAGCGCCACACCGGCGGGATGGCCCCGGAACACCGCCCGGAACTCGTCGACCAGGCCGGCGCGGCCGGCGCCGTCCGTTCGCGTCACCGCAGCGGTCACCGTCCTGCCCTTCCACCTCGGCGGCGTCCGCCCGAACGGCCACCAAGGAAACGCTAATACCTCAACCTAGGTTGAGGTCAATGGCCGGCGGGTATGAGGCCGATCGTCGCCTTCGGTCACCTGGCCCGCAGCCATGGGGCACCGGTACCACGGCCGGATGTCCGCGCCGGGACTTCCGCCATTACCCGGAACGGCAGAATCTCCCTTCCGGAATTGTGTTGTAGGGGTGCGCTCCCATTCGCGGGGAAATGCTGATACGGCCGCGTCATTTGGTGCCAAACGACTTGTGTGACAATGTGTCCCGATCGCGTCTCCGGGTAAGTAACCGGGCAGGCGCACATGACCGGCACGAAAGGGAAGGAACGGGTTGTGGCGAGGCGCGTGATCCAGGAAGTGGTCGACGACATCGACGGCAAGCCGGCGGACGAGACCGTGTCGTTCGGGATCGACGGCGTGGACTACGAGATCGACCTCACCGCGGTGCACGCGAGTGAGCTGCGCGAGGCTTTCGCGCCGTTCATCGTGGCGGGGAAGAAGGTCGGCCGGCACAGCGCTGCCGCCGCCCCCGGCCGTGCGGGCCGGACGGCGGTGCCGCAGGGCCCCACCCGCGGCGACCGGGACCGCAACCGGGCCATCCGGGAGTGGGCACAGCGCAACGGCATCGAGATCTCGGAGCGGGGCCGGCTCGCCCAGGACGTCATCGACCGGTACGACGCCGCCGGCGGACGCTGAGGGACGCTGAGGCACGGCCGGGGAGCATCCGGCGTACCAGATTGGCGCCGGAACCTCCCCGGCGGCCCGGCGCGGACGTAGCGTCGGACGGGTGGACAGTCGAACCCGTCCGACGGCCCGGCAGGGCCGGACGCACCGGTCCGGGCGCGGTGCCGATCCGTTCCCGGACCGCTGACCCGTGGTGACCCCGCCGGCGGCGGGTCGCTCGGCCGGATCTCGCGTCGTCAGTACGGGAGATAGCGAACTTTTCCCGAATATCGGACCTTCGGGAAATTTCGCGGCACCACCGGCGTGCGCCGAACCCCGCTCCTCGGTCACCTCGGAGATTTGTACGGCCGAAGCGGACGGCGGCCACGCGGAATTGATCGGTTGTTCGGGACGCTCCATCGGCATTTCGCCGCTCACCTCCGGTTCGCCGTAGTACGTTTCCTGGGACGGTCATGGCACGGGGGCGGTGGGGATGCGGGCAATGTGCGATGCCGTGGCCGGTGACTCGGCCCGCACGGACGCGCGGGCCGCCGAGGGGTGCGGCGGCGGGGTGGCGCGGCCTGCCCTGAGCCGCTCGCGGTTGATGACCCGGCGGCGCTGACCCCCGCACGTTCCTCGTCTCCGGCCTTCCCGCGACGCGGGTCACGGTTTCGCGTGCCCTGCCGGTGTTACGCCGTGCCGGGGCGACACCTGGCATCCGTCGCCGGAAGCGCCGACGGCCTCACCTGTCCGAGGTCGGTGCCGGGTGTCAGCGCTGGTCCAGGTACCTCTCAAAGAAATGATCTTGAATGCGGAAGCTGTGGCGGTTCGGCCTGCGGGGGCGGTTGGCGGGTGTGTTCAACGGCCGGGACAACGGATTCGGGACGGTCCGGCTGGGGCTGGCCCTGTCGGTGGTGATCACGCACGCGACGTCACTGGGATTCGGCTGGGAGGACCTGGGGCTGGCGGCGTTTCGCGGCCAGACGAACGTCGGGACCTTCGCCGTGTTCGGATTCTTCGTGTTGTCGGGCCTGCTGATCACGAGGAGTGCGCGGCGGGTGTCGCTGCCGCGGTTCGTGTGGCACCGGGCGTTGCGGATCCTGCCGGGGCTGTGGGTGTGCCTGCTGGTGACGGCGTTCCTGGTCGCGCCGCTGGTGGCCTGGCACGAGCGGGGGAGCCTGGCGGGGTTCTGGGACTGGCCGCGGGGACCGGTGCGGTACGTGTTGGCGAACTGGTTCGTCGGCGTCCGCCAGTACGGTATCCAGGACCTCCTCGCCGCGAGCACACCGTGGGGCCGGCAGACCGAATCGAGCGTCTTCGACGGCGCGTTGTGGTCGCTGGTGTACGAGGTGGCCTGCTACGCGGTGACCGGGTTGCTGGGCGTCACCATGGTGCTGCGCCGGCAGCGGTGGCTGGTGCCGGTCACGGCCCTGGTGCTGTACGGCCTGATCGTCGCTGACCAGGTGCAGGGCCGCGAGCTGGCGGGTCCGCCTGCGGCGCACTACGGCATGGTCAACCTGCCGCTGGTGGGGGAGGTGTTCCCGCACTGGCTGATCTACCTGGGCTTCCTGTTCCTGGCGGGAGCGACACTGGAGCTGTACCGCGAGCGGATCCCGGTGCACGACGTCCTCGGTGCCGCCTCCGCCGTGCTGCTGGTGGTGTCGCTGCTGGCGGGCGGCTTCTTCGTGGTGGGCCTCCCGGCACTCGTCTATCTGCTGGTGTGGGCCGGCGTACGGCTGCCGCGGGTGTTCCACGGGATCGGGCGGCGCAACGACTACTCGTACGGCATCTACATCTACGGCTTCGTCGGGCAGCAGGTCTTCGCCGGCTTCGGCCTGAACCGGTGGGGCTACCTGCCGTTCACCGCTTTGTCGCTGGTCGCGGCGGTCGCGGCCGGGATGCTGTCCTGGCACCTCGTCGAGAAACGCGCCATGCGGCACAAGGACTGGACACCGCGCCGGTTCCGCCGCGCGGTGGCCGTGCCCGTCATGGTGGGCCCCAGGCGGAGCACCGCGGTCTGGAGCGACGACCCCACGGCCCCGAAGGCGGGCGTGGTGGCGAAGGACGGACCGGTCGTCGGCCGTGGTGAGGAACCGCAGAGGGCCCGAAGGTAGGCGTGCGGCCGCCGGCGGGCGGACCGCCGTCTCGGCCGGGCTCGGTCGGCCCCCGATCCGCGGCCGACGGGCGCGCGTCACGAGGGTCGCCGCCGGCCGCGCTGGGCGGATCATGCCGGTGTTCATCCGGCCCCGGCCGCCGGGCGCGGAAGACTTCAGGTGTGGCAACGATGACCGAGCCCGAGGCCCTCTCCTTCCTGGCGGAAGGCACCCACACCGGCAAGCTGGCCACGGCCGGACCGTCGGCCGACCCGCACGTGGCGCCGATCTGGTTCGTCATCGACGGCCGCGACCTGGTCTTCAGCACCGGCACGACCTCGGTGAAGGGCCGTCATCTGCGGGCCAACCCGACGGCGGCGCTCACCGTGGACGTGGAGGAGTTCCCGTACCACTTCGTGACCGTCCGCGGCGGGGTGTCGCTCGTCGAGGACCCGCCGGACCTGGTGACCTGGGCGACCCGGATCGCCGAACGGTACGTGCCGGCGGGGGAGGCGGAGAAGTACGGCCAGATCAACAGCACGGCCGGCAGCCTGTTGTGCCGGTTGCGGATCGAACGACTCGTCGGAGTCCGAGACATCGCTGTCGTCTAGCCCCGTTTTGCGCGTCGATCTTGCAGTTGTGGTGCCGAGACACTCCCTGGATGACCGGTTTGTCAGGCACCACAACTGCAAGATCGGCGAGGGGGCCGGGCGACGTTGGTGGTACCGCGCCATCAGCGGTCTGTGACCAAACGCGCACCTGTTGCTCAGCTTGTTCACAACAAACTGACGCACAGTTGACGCACGTCCCGTCCGGGCTTCTGGAGGTACCGCATGCAATCGATCCTCGGCGTCGTGAGCCTGCTGCTGCTCGTCGCGCAGTTGCTGCTCATCGCCCGCGCGGTGCTGGACTGGAGCGTGGCGCTGGCCGGCCCGGCGCCGTCCACGTCGATCCGGTCGCGGCTGTCCTCGGCGGTGCACGCCGTCACCGAGCCGGTGCTCGCCCCGGTCCGCCGGGTGCTGCCACCCGTGCGATTCCGGTCGGTCGCGATCGACCTGTCGTTCATCGTCGTGTTCCTGGCCATCGTGCTGGTCCGTGCCCTGATCGGCTAACGTTCGCCGGAAGATCGGGTCGAGTCGTCACCGTCCACCGCCACCGCACGCGACCCGTGACACGGCCGCGAGGAGTCAGCTCCGGGCCTGACCGCCGGCGGTGATCCGCTCCGCGCCGCGATCCCGGCCCGGCAAGCCGGGCCAGAGCCGGCGGTGGCACCACGATCACCGGGCACTTCGCCGCGTGGAGGCAGCCGCGGACGACCCCGCTCGGCCACGGCAGCCGCCATCCGCGGGCGCCGAGCACGGGCAGGTCACGCTCGTCGCAGGTCACGCTCGTCGCAGGTCACGCTCGTCGCAGGTCACGCTCGTCGCAGGTCACGCTCGTCGCAGGTCACGCTCGTCGCAGATCATGCGAGGTGTACCGGCATGTGCTCGGTCGGCTCGCCGTGAGGTCCGGCCAGGGGCAGGCGGCGCGAACGTTCGCGGGCCGGGTGCCGTGGTCGTCTACCGTGGGCACCGCCGGTGCGACGTGCCCGGCCAGGTCACGTCTGGCCGGGCGGGCAGTGCCGGCCGTCATGACAGCGGGAGTATCGGAGTGGCCATGGCCGAACAGGTGCGGGTGCCGGCCGAGGATGCCGGCAGTGATGAGTTCTCCGGGTTCGCGCACACCTACAACGGCTACGAGCTGCACGGAGGCCTGGAGGCCCTCGCCGCCGTGGTCGGATCCGTGCGGGATCGCTGGCAGCGGACCGGAGGACTCGGCGAGGACGTCGACGTGCTGCGGGCGTGCCTGTTCTACGAAGCCCGCGCGCACCGTTTCGCCGGCGGCCTCGGCCGGTTCGGCCAGGAGCCGTTCGTCGCCGCCCTGGTGGCGCGTATCCGGTCGGTGTCCGGCGGGTTCGTGCCGGTCAAGGGGACGGTCGTCTGAGCGGCGGCGCCGGTGTGCTCGACCGTATCGGGCGTGCGCTCGGCTGCGGATCTGGGACTGCTCGGGCGGCGGCTCGGACCCGCTTCGCGTCAGCGTGCGGGGCGGTCGTCACGCTCGCTGGGGTGCTCCAGCACGCCGGGCTCATGATCGCCGGATTGCTGCGCGCCGGCCAGCTCGTGCTGCAACGCGGCGAGGTCGGTGGGCGGGCTGAAGTACTTCAACTCCCGGGCGATCCGCGCTTGCTTGGCCTTGGCTCGTCCGCGTCCCATAGCCTGCTCCCCGTGTCCGCGTGGAAGGCGGCGTCGCCGCCGCGAAGGTAAGTTCGTGTCGGCCACGGTACATCGATACGGCCCCAGGTGCGAGACAGAACCGTGACTGGACGGTAGCGACCTGGTGTGGTGGTGCCCGGCGTCACCTCGCCCGACGGCCGGCGCCCACGTCCCGGTGCTGCCGGGGCGAGCGGCGGCTACCTCGACGGCGGCCCCGTGTCGCCCGCGAACGTGTCACGCGCGGTTGCGGCGGTCACGCTGGGGAAGGCCGCGGACCAATTGGTCATTGTGGTCGTACCGGCGGCCGGTGCCCTTCCGGCCGGGCCGTAGGCTGTCGCCATGCTTGCCGAGCTGCTGTCCGGCTACCGTGCCGGTGGCCCGACCGAGGCCGGGGACGTCGCGCGGGTCGCCGAGCTGCTGCGGGCCGTCGACGACCCGTGGAGCCGCTCGATCCCGCTGCACGTCACGGGCTCGGCGCTGATCGTGCATCCGCCGACGGGGCGCGTACTGCTGCGCTGGCACGAGCGGCAGCGGGCGTGGCTGCAGGTCGGCGGGCACGGCGACCCGGGGGAGACGGATCCGGTCGAGGTGGCCCTGCGGGAGGGTCGCGAGGAGACCGGCCTGACGGATCTCGTGCCGTGGCCGGACGCCGCCGTCGTGCACGTCGTCGTCGTTCCCGTGGCCGCGAAGGGCGACGAGCCGGCGCACGAGCACGCCGACGTGCGTGTCCTGCTCGCGACCGCCGACCCGGACGCCGCCCGCCCCGAGAAGCCGGACGCGCCGCTGCGCTGGCTCACCGTCGCCGAGGCGCTGGCCGCCACGACGGAGACCAACCTGCGCGAGACGATCCACCGCGCGGCCGCGTTAATGGCCCCCACCCGGCCGCGTTAACCCCCCACCCGACCACGCCGACCCCCACCCGGCCGCGCCGTCCCCACCCGACCGCGCCGACCCCCACCCGGCCGCGCCGACCCCCACCCCGCCGCGCCGACCCCCACCCCGCTGCGTTGATCATGCAGTTGTGGTGCCTGACAAACCCGGACATCGCGGGAGTTTCGTGGCACCACAAGTGCATGATCAACGCAGTCCGGGGGGTGGGGTGGGAACCCGGGGCGCGGCGGCGCCGTCGTAGTGATCGTGGACGTGATGAGGCGAGCCGGCGACGCCGCGTGGCTGGAGGAGCCCGCGTCGCCGGCCGCCGGCACTCTGCCGCGCGACGACCGGACCTCCGTGATCACCTTGACGCTGTTCGCGGTCGTGGCGGCCGGGGCGGTCGCGGTGGTGATCGCCGTCCTGCGGCACGCCGCTGCGAGAATTGCCGGAATTCCGGCGGCTGTGGAGCGGATCCTGCCGCGTCCTTGACGCCGCGTGGGCCGTCCGAACGAACGGCACCGTCCGCGGCACGGCGTGAGTCCGGGTGTGAGCCGGACCCGGGCTGCCGGTTCTTTTCGGCCGTACGTGCTGGCTCCCGCCGCTTTGTGGGTAGGTCGCCGGCGAGGAGCGCCCGGTCGGAACAGAAAGGGTCGTCATGAAGATCGTGGTAGTCGGTGGTACCGGTCTGATCGGGTCGAAGGTGGTGGCGTGGCTCGGTGAGCAGGGTCACGAGGCGGTGGCCGCGGCGCCGAGCCGCGGCGTCAACACCCTCACGGGTGAGGGCCTGGCCGAGGCCCTGGCCGGCGCCTCGGTGGCCGTCGACGTGGCCAACTCGCCGTCCTTCGACCCCGCCGCGGTCCTGGAGTTCTTCGAGACCTCCACCCGCAACCTGCTCGCCGCGGAGGAGGCCGCGGGGGTCGGCCACCACGTCGCGCTGTCGATCGTGGGCATCGACCGCACGCCGGACAACGGTTACTTCCAGGCGAAGATCGCCCAGGAGGCGCTCATCGAGAAGTCGTCGATCCCGTTCACCATCGTGCGGGCCACCCAGTTCTTCGAGTTCACCCGCGGCATCGCCGACGCGTCCACCGAGGCCGGCACCGTCCGCCTGCCGCACGCGTTCTACCAGCCCATCGCGGCGGAAGAGGTTTCCGCGGCCGTCGCCCGGGCCGCGGTGGCCGCGCCGGTGAACGGCAGGGTCGAGGTGGCCGGGCCGGAGGCGGTCCGGATGGACGAGTTCGTCCGGACCGCGTTGGCCGGCTGGAACGACCCGCGGCAGGTCGTCGGGGACCCGCACGGCACGTACTTCGGCTCCGAGGTGGGGGAGCGGGCCCTGCTGCCGGGCGCCGGCGCGACCATCGGCCGGATCAGCTTCCGTGACTGGCTCGACCGGACCGCGGCGCGGTGAGCGAGCCGGACGACCTGCGCAGGCTCAAGGCGGACGTGCGGGTCGAGCTGCGCCTGGCCGAGCCGCGCCGCCGGGGGAGCCGGTCCCCGTACCGGCTCAGCGCCCGGAGCCGTACGGACGGGTGATGATCTCGAGGTTGTGGCCGTCGGGGTCGGACCAGTAGAGGCCGCGTCCGCCGTCGTTGCGGTTGATGCGGCCCGGCTCCGAGTGGAACGGATCCGCCCAGTAGTCCAGCCCGCGCTCGGTGATCCGGTCGTGGATCCGGTCGAACTCCTCCTCGGTGACCAGAAACGCGTAGTGCTGCACGGCGATCGGGCCGGGGGCGGTGGCGACGTCGAGCGAGACGCCGTTGGCTAGCTGGACGACCAGGAACGGACCGTAGCGGGCCGGCGGCGGCAGGCCGAGCAGGTCGGCCAGGAAGGCGGCGGTGCGCGGCCCGTCGCTGGCGTGGACGATGGTGTGGTTGAGCTGTACCGGCATGCTGTCCTCCTACCCCACCTGGCGACGTTCGCACGACTTCGGGGCACGGCCGAGCAGGCGGGCCGGCCGGCGCCCGCGGCGCAGCACGGTCGCCTCGTCGGAGGTGCCGAGGAACAACAGCCGCGCCGTCAGGAACAGTAGCGTCTCCGGTTCATGCGGAGCGGCCCCTCCGCTGCGTCGCGGACCGCTCACGCGGTCGCGGCCAGGACGAGGTACATGGCGTCGTCGTCGCGGCCCCCGACGACCGGTGCCGTGTGGCGGCGGGCGGTTTCGCCTCCACCTGTGCGGCCAGTACCAGGGAGTTCATGGCGGCGATCTCCGGCGGCCACGGTCGCCGTCGGCACCCGTCGTCGCGCGTCCGGGAGTTGCGGGCCCTGCCGGAGGGTCAGGCGGCCGACGCCGGCCAGCCGTCGAGGTCGGGATCGCGGGGCAGCGGCTCGACAGCCGCTGTGACGCTGCTCGCATAGGTGCCCGTGGGGCACGGCGCGACGTGCCCGCACGCCGGGCAGGTCCCGTCCGGACCGGGCTGATGCCGGCTGAATACCTCGGCCGCGGTGTCGGCGAGAACGCTACCGGCGCGAACTATGTACACAAGTGCTCCTTGGCGGGTTCGGGTGTCGAGCGCCGTCATTCCCCGCGCCGGGTGGTCGGAAACATTCCGGAGCTGTGCCACAGGGCCGCGTCGATACGGGACGCGCAGATCGTCAAACACGCTGGTCTCATCTGCTATGCGGCCTTGCCACATGCGACGGCAACGCGACGGAAGGTGATGACGTCCGGCGGAGGTGCGGTCGCCGCTGGACCCCGGGGCGGCGCGTTCCGGGCCGGGCGACTCGATGATCATGGGAAAGATATGGCTAGCGGGGCAGCCATATCTTTCCCATGATCATGAGATCGAGCGGCCTAGCGGCGGATCGCGGCGGAACGTGCGCCGGCCGACACGCCTCGGCGGCGACACCTCGCCGGCCAAGCCCGAATTGTCGGGCTTGGCCGGGGTTGGCGCTACGCCTCCTGGTCCGACCCGCCGCCGAGGCCGCGCTCGACGGCCGCGATGATCTGCGGGCGCAGCTCCTCGGGCCGGATGATGGCGTCCACGGAGCCGACCTTGACGGCGCGCTGGATGCTGTGCACGCCGTCGAACTCGGCGGCCACCTCTCCCAGCTTCTCCGCCCGGACCGTGGCCCGGACGTCGATGAGCCGCGCGACGAGTGCCGCGCGCTCCGCGCCGGTCGCCGCGGCGACGCGCGCCTCCAGTTCGGACACGCGCGGATCCTTCGCCGTGCGCGCGTTGACGTCACCGGCGAACACCACGGCCGCCGCGGGCGCCCCGCCGATGACGGACGCGAACGAGCCCTCCACGGCGAGCACGGTCATGTTCGGGTTGAGCGCCTTGGAGAACACCACGAACGCACCGCCGTGGTACCGCGAGATCACGCAGAACACGATCGGGCCGCGGAAGTTCACGATCGCCCGGCCGATCTCCGCGCCGTACTCGAGCTGCAACCGCCGCATCGACTCCGGCGAGCCGTCGAACCCGGACAGGTTGGCCAGCACGACCAGCGGCCGGTTCCCGCTGGCCGCGTTGATCGCCCGCGCGGCCTTCTTGGACGAGCGCGGGAACAGGGTGCCCGCGGTGTAGGTGTCCGGGCCGTCGGTGGGCGGGAACCCGCGCCGCGGCACCGACCGGGACTCGATGCCGAGCAGGCACACCGGGATGCCGCCGAGGTGCACGTCCTGCACGATCGCGGTCTCGGCGTCGGCCATGCCAGCCCAGCGCTCCAGGACCACGTGGTCCTGGTCGGCCACGGCCCGCATCAGGGTGCGGATGTCGAACGCCTTCTTGCGGTCGGGGTTGTGCTCCCGGGAGAAGATCTCACCGACGGTCGTGAAGTCGCTGTCCGGTACCGCGTGCGGGTAGCCGGAGACGTCACGATCGGCCGGGTCGGACGTGACCGCCCGGCGCGGGTGGGTCTCGCCGGGCGCGATGTACGTGTGGTCGTAGTACGTCATCAGCAGGTTGCGGGCGGCCTGGAGGTCCGGCGCCCAGTACTGGGCCTGGCCGTTGGGGCCCATCACCCGGTCGTAGCCGCCGATGCCGAAGTTGTCCTCGGCCGACACCCCGCCGGAGAAGTCCAGCGACTGCTTGCCGGTGAGCACCATCGCCGAGTCCGGGGTCATCACCAGGATGCCCTTGGTGTGCATGAGCATCGTGGCCTCGGCGTTCCAGTACGGCTGGGCGCCCACGGTGATCCCGGCGACGAGGATGTTGATCTCACCGCCGCGCTGGGTGAACTCCACGATCCGCTTGAGCGCGGCGGCGACCCAGTCCATGTTCTCGGTGCCCGAGTCCATCGAGATCCGCGCGCCCGCCGACAGCGCGAACCAGTCGACCGGCACGCGCATCCGCTCGGCCAGGTCGAGCGCGGCGATCACCCGAGCGCACTCCGGCTCGGACAGCGCGCCCAGCGCCTTGGTCGGGTCGCCGAGCAGCACCACCCGGGTGACGCCTTCGGGGTACCGCTCGGTCGGCGTGCTGACCACACCGGCGACGATGCCCGCCTTGTTCTGCCCCTTCGGTCGCTCGACCGGGACCAGCTCGCCGGCGTCGTCGAGGTCGTGCTCGGTGAAGCTGCCGAGGGGTCCGGCCAGCATCTCGGTCAGCTCGTACGGGTACGTCGTGCCGCGCCGCCGCGCCGAGAGCACCTTCTGCCGGTAGTCGTCGAGCGGCTGGATCGGCTCGGCCGTCGGCTCCGCGACCGACACCCGCATGCCGGCGTCGTAGGAGACCTTGACCGCGATGTCGCTCAGCTCGCCGGTGGCCGCGTCGCGCTGTCGGCCGAGGAACAGGACCTCCTCCAGGCCGGCTCCGGCCGTGAGCGGCAGCAGGCGCTGCGCGACGGCGTTCAGCTCCTCGATGGTCAGCTCGCTCGGCGGCCAGACGTAGATCGTGATCCGGTTGGTGTCGAACCGTTTCCTCGTGGACCGCTGCGCCTGGACCGTGCGGATCGCGTCGAGACACGCGTCCAGCGCGCCTTCGACCGCGGGCAGCGCGAGGATCCGGCCGTCGACGTCACGCAGCGGGGTCAGGTCGCGGACCTGGGCCATCGCCGCCAGCCGCTCGTCGGCCGGGTTGTCCGGGGCGACGCAGTGGAAGACGTAGACCTCCTCGTCCGCGGACGGCAGCCGGGTCAGGTCGAAGTTCCGCAGCCGCGGCAGTTGCAGGCGCCGGGCGATCAGCGGGTGCAGCCCGCGGATGACCCGGTCCTCACCCAGGCCCGGACGGAAGGTGAAGTGGTGGTGCATCGCCGTGCCGTTGTGCCCGGCCACCGACATCGTCACCCGCTGGAGCACGTCCAGCAGCCCGGCGCGCTCGAGGATCTCCCGCAGGGTCGTGGCCATCACGTCCGCGTCGGACTCGTCGGCCCAGGTCAGATACACGTCGGCGACGGAGCTCGAGTTGGACAGCCCGGCGACCCGCTCCAGGATCGCGGGCAGCTCGCCGAAGTCCGTCGCCGCCGCGATCAGCCGGAAGCGCTCGCCGTCGCGGTCGTACTCCGCGGTGAAGAACGAATGCCCCGCGACCTCGACGACTCGCGCGTCGATCGCGCCGCGGTTGCCGTAGTAGCGGCGGCTGAGCACCTCGAGCAACGGGCCGTGGTCGACGCCCGGCTTGCCGATGCGCTGGCCGAGCAGCCGGACCAGGGGCTCGGGCGAGGCGACCATCTTCGCGATCCGCTCGGCGCGGTCGGGCGCGTCGGGGTGCTCGTCGAGGTGGCGGAGGTGGCCCCGAACGCCCGCGTACACCTCGGCGCGCTTGCGGCGCAGCATCGGCTGGGCGGCCCAGCGGAAGACGACGCTGCGGGCCAGGTCGCCGACCGCCGGGAACCGGAGCTGGGTGGCGAAGACCAGGTGCTCCAGTGCCTGGCCGACCAGCTCGCGGAGCTCGTCGGCGGGCAGCGGCTCGGTCAGCCACTGCTGCAGGAAGGCGACGACCACCGAGACGTCGGCCGACGCCCGCTGCTGCGCGAGGAAGATCCGGAACACCGCCTCTTCCAGCGCGGGCGTGCGCTCGAAGTCGCGGACGCCGTAGTGGGCGAGCACCCGGGCGAGCCGGCTGCGGAAGGTGTCCGACAGCCCGGCGCGCTCGACGTCGAGGCTCTGCAGGTAGGTGTGGAAGTACTCGCGCGGGCTGTGGACCCGGGTGTCGGCCCTGGCCTCCTCGGCGGCCGGCCGGTTGCGGCTGAGCTCCGACAGGTCGGCGAACACCCGCAGCAGCTCGACCTCCTCCTCGAGCGGGCGGTGGCTGAGCTGGGCCCGCGCGGCCAGATAGCCGGACAGCGCCCGGCGCTCGTCGCGGGGGTCGAGGTCGTAGCCGAGCAGCAGGCTGCGCAGGTCGGCGATGCCGCGCGCGACCCGGGCCTCGGCGGACAGGCCGGCCGGCTCGGGCGGCAGGTCCAGGTCGACGGTCGCGGTTTCGGCGGCCGCCGGCCCGGCGCCGCCCGCGGCCTCGTCACCGATCGGTTCCAGGCGCAGCAGCGGCGCGCCGGTCTCCACCTGACTGCCGACGGAGATCAGGGACTCCCGCACCTTCGCCTTGAACGGCGCGCGCAGCACGGTCTCCATCTTCATGCTCTCCAGGACGAGCACGGGCGCGCCCGCCTCGACCTCGTCCCCCACCGCGAGCGGGGTCGCGACGACCAGCGCGGGCGCGGGGGAGCGCAGCACACCGCCCTCGTCGCGGCTGACGCGGTGCGTGACGCCGTCGACCTCGACGAGGTGCGTGGGCCCGTGCGTGTCGGTGACCAGCCGGAAACGCCGGCCGTTGACCAGGATCCGGCCGGTGTGCTCGTCGAACCGTTCGAGCTCGGCGTCCAGGGTGGAGGAGTCCCCGATGCCGACGCGGAACCGGTGCGGCCCGGTCTGCGCGACGGTCACCCGGTAGCTCGCGCCGCGGAGCTTGAGGTCGATCGGCCGGCCGCTCTTGTGCTGGACCTGCGGGCGGCCGCCGTGCGCGGTGGACAGCAGTCGCTGCTGCTCGACGAGCGCCTCGTCCTCGTAGCCCTCGATCGCGGCCGCGGCCAGCGCGATGCCGGAGTGTTTGGTGGACACCAGGCGGCCCTGCGCGCGGACCCGGTCGATCCAGCCGGTGTCCGCGCTCGCGTCGATCACCTCGGGCTGGTCGAGCAGGTCGAGCAGGAAGCTCTTGTTGGTGGCGCCGCCCTCGATGATCACCGTGGTCTCGGTGACGGCGCGGCGCAGCCGGCCGAGCGCCTCGTCGCGGGTGCGGCCGTAGGCGATGATCTTGGCGATCATCGAATCGAAGTCGGCCGGGATCACGTCGCCCTCGCTGACCCCGGTGTCGACGCGGATGCCGGGGCCGCTGGGCAGGGCCAGCCGGACGATCCGGCCGGGCGACGGCGCGAAGTCGCGGTCGGGGTCCTCGGCGTTGAGCCTGGCCTCGACGGCATGTCCGGCCTCGGCCGGGATCCGCTCGCCGAGCCGGCCGCCGGCGGCGACGTGGATCTGCGCCTTGACCAGGTCGAAGTCGGTGGTGGCCTCGGTGATCGGGTGCTCGACCTGCAGCCGGGTGTTGACCTCGAGGAAGGCGAACAGGCGCTCGCCGGGGTGGTAGAGGAACTCGACGGTGCCCGCGCCGCGGTAGTCCACGGCCAGCGCGAGCCGCTCGGCCGCCGCCTTCAGCTCGAGGGTCTGCTCGGGGGCGAGCACGGGGGAGGAGGACTCCTCGATGACCTTCTGATTGCGCCGCTGCACCGAGCAGTCCCGGACCCCAAGTGCCCACGCGGTGCCCTGGCCGTCGGCGATCACCTGCACCTCGACGTGCCGCGCGCCGGTGACGAGGCGCTCCAGGAACACCACGCCGCTGCCGAACGCGCGTGCCGCCTCCAGGCTCGTGCGCTCGTAGGCATCGGCGAGCTCGTCGTCGCTGCGCACGACCCGGATGCCCCGGCCGCCACCGCCCGCGGTCGCCTTGAGCATCAGCGGGTAGCCGATCTCGGCCGCCGCCCGCTTGGCGGCGTCGAGGCTCGCCACCGCGCCGCGGCTCCACGGCGCCACCGGGACGCCGACCTCCTCGGCGATCAGCTTCGCGCCGATCTTGTCGCCGAGCTTGCGCATCGCGTCGGCGCTCGGGCCGATGAACGTGACGTCGATCTTCTCGCACAGCTCGGCGAAGGCCGGGTCCTCGGCGACGAAGCCCCAGCCCACCCACGCGGCGTCCGCCCGGGTCCGGACCAGCGCGCGCTCGAGGACGCCGTGGTCCAGATACGGCCGGGCCGACGCGGGCCCGAGGCAGTAGCTGTCGTCGGCTTCGCGGACGAAGGTGGCGGTGCGCTCGGCGTCGGTATAGAGGGCGATGGTCTCGATCGGCGCGGCCCCGGTCTCGGCGTTGAGCTCGCGGACGGCGTGGATCAGCCGCATGGCGGCTTCTCCCCGATTGACGATGGCGATGCGGCTGAACACCGAGTAAGCCTCTCAAAGGTTGGGTCACGACAAAAACCGGGACTCCCGCGGGCCAGGGTCACCGTCCACAACCTTCGCTGCTACCGGCCGGTAACGAAACCGTAGGACCGGTCATCCGGGGCGGGTGAAATTGTGGTTGCCCTCCGATTTCCGACATGTCGGCATGTCTGCCGTGGCTCGTGTCACGGTGGCGCCGCGGCTCGGGCGGTGCTACTTGGCGACACCTAATAGTGTCGCTATTATGTGTCGCATGATAGCCGGTTCCACCGACGATGATCGACAGACGCAGTTGCTGCGCGGGGCCCTCGACATGTGCCTGCTCGCGCTGCTCGCCAAGGAGGCCGCGCACGGCTACGAGCTGGTCCGCCGGGTCGAGGCGGCCGGCTTCGACGGCGTCGGTTACGGCACCGTCTATCCGCTGCTGACCCGCATGCGCCGCCTCGGCCTCGTCGCCGGCGAGCTGGAGGCCAGCCCCGCCGGGCCGCCCCGCAAGGTCTACGCGCTCACCGAGGCGGGTCGTTCCCGGCTGCACGCCTGGCGACAGCAGTGGACCCGGTTCACCGACACCGTCGACGCCGTCCTGACCGGCGCCACCCCTGACGCCCCATCCGACACCGCGAGGAGCTGACCGTGGACACCATCGACGACGCCGTCATGATCGCCGACCGTGAGTGGCGCGCCTGCGGCGTCCGCCGCCGGGACCGGACGGCGCTCGCCGCCGACCTGCGCCTCGACCTGGAGTCGGCGGCCGCCGACGGTGTCACGCCCCGGCAGCTCATCGGCGACGACCTGCGCGGCTTCGCCCGGCGGCTGGCGGACGAGGCGGGGGTGCGGCGCGCGCCGCACGAGTACGGCCGCGTGATCCGCACGGCGCTGACCGGCGCGGTGCTCGGCGGGTGTGCCGGCGCGGTCGTGCTCATGATCGCCTATCCGCTCATGGTGCGACTGGTCGACCTGCCGCGCGGGTTCCGGGTGCCGCTGCTGCTGGCGGTGTTGCTCTACTACGGCACCGCGGCCGGGCTCGCGGCCGGCGGCGCGGTCGTCGCCGTGCGGCTGCGGCTGCGGGACCTGCCCGGCGTCCGCCGGACCGCCAACGCCATGCTCGTGCTGGTGCCCCTGGCCGGCGTGGTCGTGACACCGGTCGTCATGCGGTTCGCCCGGTCCACCGGTTACAGCACGGCCCCGCTGGTCGTGGCGGCCGAGGCGGGCCTGGTCGTCGCGGCGGTGGCGGGTGCGGTCGCCCTCGCCAGGAGGTGGTCCATGCGCGGCCACGACGGCCGGCGGGCGCCCGCCGCCGTGTGACGCCCATGCCCCTGGAGGCGTGCGGACGGAACTCGCCGGAAAGCGTAGGCGACCAGCGCCGGAAGGCCCGCCGGTGACCAGGGGACGCGGGCCCGAGATCGGGGTCGGCGCGATGTTGCCGCGCGGCTCGGCGACTTCATGATCATGGGAAAGGATGCGGCTGCCTCGACAGCCACATTCTTTCCCATGATCTGTGAAGTCGAGCGGTCTGGCGGCGGATCGCGCCGGCCGGCATGCCTCGGCGGGGAGCGCGTCGTGCTCGTACATGTCAAGCTTCCTAGACATGGTGTCAAGCAAGTGTTACCTTCGGGATGTCAAACATTCTGTACATCCCCCGGGAGTGTGTCGTGACGCACGAGGAGAAGCGCGCCTGGATCATGCTGCTGGTCAGCGTGGTGGCGTATGCGGTGTATCTGACCGTCGTCCTGGGCCGGGCCGGCGGCGGCGCGCTGACCGCCGTGTCCTACGCCGGTCCG
This sequence comes from Dactylosporangium roseum, assembly GCF_025264685.1. GTDB lineage: Bacteria > Actinomycetota > Actinomycetes > Mycobacteriales > Micromonosporaceae > Dactylosporangium > Dactylosporangium roseum. Next base: position 4,712,814 of record NZ_CP073721.1, on the reverse strand, counting down.
CTGCTCTGGACGGTCGGCGGGGCGATCCTGACGTCGATCGTCGTGGAGATCGCGATGGGCGTGGTGAACCCGCGGGCGTCGCGCGCCAAGGACGAGCGGGACAAGGAGATCGGCCGGCTCGGCGACCACGTCGGGCAGTCCTTCGTGGTCATCGGCGCGGTGTCGGCGATGCTCATGGCGCTGGCCGACTGGGACCGGTTCTGGATCGCCAACGTCATCTACCTCGGGTTCGTGCTGTCCGCCGTCCTCGGCTCGGTCACGAAGGTGATCGTGTACCGCGGGAGCCTCCCGCAGTGGTGAAGCCGACCCGTGTCACCAACCGCATCCGGGCGCTGCGTTTCGAGCACGGCGAGATGACCCAGGCAGCGCTCGCCGAGCGCATCGGCGTCACCCGGCAGACCGTCATCGCCATCGAGCAGGGGCGGTATTCGCCGTCGCTGGAGATGGCCTTCCGCATCGCCCACGTGTTCGGCGTCCGGCTCGACGAAGTGTTCCAGTATCCAGACCCAGGGGAGGGGCCCGCATGAAAGCGATCGCTCAGGACCGGTATGGCCCGGCGGAGGTGCTCGGGCTGCGCGACGTCGACGTGCCCACGGCGGGCGCCGGGGAGGTGCTGGTGCGGGTGCGCGCCGCCGGTGTCGACCCGGGCGTGTGGATCTGCATGACCGGCCGGCCGTACCTGGTGCGGCTCGCGATGGGGCTGCGCCGGCCGAAGGTCGCGGTGCGCGGCCGGGACCTCGCCGGGGTGGTGGCCGCGGTCGGCGCCGGGGTGACCCGGTTCCGGCCGGGCGACGAGGTGTACGGCACGTCCCTGCGGGGCACCTTCGCCGAGTTCACGGCCGCGCCGCAGGAGCGGCTGGCGCTCAAGCCGGCCAATCTGTCGTTCGAGCAGGCGGCCGCCGTGCCCGTCTCCGGCATGACGGCGCTGCAGGCCGTGCGGGACAGCGGCGGGGTGCGGGCGGGACACCGCGTGCTCGTCATCGGCGCGGGGGGCGGCGTCGGGTCGTACGTCGTGCAGCTCGCGAAGGCGTACGGCGCGCACGTGACCGCCGTGTGCAGCGCGCCGAAGGCGGACCTGGTGCGCTCCCTCGGCGCCGACGACGTCATCGACTACAGGCGCGACGGGATCGACCGGGGCGACGCGCGGTACGACGTCGTGATCGACGCCGGCGGGGACCGCCCGCTGTCGGTGCTGCGGCGCGTCCTGACCCCACGCGGGACGCTGGTGCTCGTCGGCGGTGCCTACGACGGGAGCCCGCTGCTCGGCGGCTACAGCCGGCAGATGCTGCGCGCCCCGCTGCTGTCGCTGTTCGTCGGGCAGCGACTGCGCGGCCTCACCAGCCGGGAGCGCGCCGAGCACCTCGACGAGCTGCGCCGGCTGATCGAGTCCGGCGCCGTCACCCCGGCCGTCGACCGCACCTATCCGCTCGCCGGTGCCCTCGACGCGATCCGTCACCTCACCCGCGACCGGCCCGCGGGCAAGCTCGTCGTGGCGGTCACCGACGAGGGCCCGCGATGACGACGGCAGCGACCGCCCGTACTGCGACAGCTTCGGCGAGGCGTTCGTCGCGGGGTACGACGGCGAGGTGCTGCTGATGGCCGGGCTGCTGTGGAAGGGCCGGCGCCGCTGAGGTCGCGCGCCGCGCGGCTTCAGGTTCTGGCGGACGCCACGGCCGCGAACCCGCAGCGCGCGGTCGTCCCAGCCGCCGCGGCAGCCGTACAGCTCGCTCCAGGGCACCTCGTCGACTCCGGCGAGCGGGCACGGTCCGGTCTCACCAGGCCGTTCTATCCGGGACGGTGATCATCTGCACAGCCTCGGTGTGACGTCTTTCTGTCCGAACGGGTCTTCACCGGTGGGGTGCCCTGCCCGTACTGTCGCCTGCCATGACCGCCTATGCCGTACGCCCGGCCCGGCCGGCGCAGGTGACCGCCGCGTCCTGGCTGCGGCTCGCCGCCGCCACCGCGCGCCGCCGCCTCGTCCCGCGCCGGACCCCGCCACCGGCACCGGTCTGGCCGGTCGACCTCGCCGCCGCCCCGTGGCCGGTGCCGTCCATGCGCTGCCCCGACCTGCCGGCGACCGCGCTGGGCGACACGTAGGCGCGACATCGGCACGCGGTCGGTCCGGCACCGCTGCTGTAGCGTGAGGATCATGTTCAACGTCCCGCTCGGCGACGGAGCTGAGCTGCGCCCGCTCGAACCATGGCAGGCCGAAGAGTTCATCGCGCACATGGACCGTGCGCGGGAGACCGTCGATCCGTGGGTGCCGTGGGCGTCCGTGAGCACCGATCTGGTCTCCGCCCGCGCGACGCTGCAGCGGTACGCGGACCTCGCCGCCCGTGACGCCGGCCGCCTGTACGGCATCTGGCTCGACGGCACGCTCGTCGGCGGCACGATGTTCGTCTCCTTCGACGCCGCGGCCGGCAACTGCGAGCTGGGCTGCTGGCTGGAGCCGGCCGGGCAGGGGCGCGGCCTGGTGACCCGGGCGGTGCGGGTGCTCGTCGACTGGGCGGTGCACACGCGCGGCATGCACCGCGTCGAATGGCGGTGCCGGCCCGACAACATCGCCAGCAGCAGCATCGCGCGCCGGCTCGGGATGCACCTCGACGGCGTGCTGCGGGAGCAGTACCTCTACCGCGGCGTCCGTCACGACCTGGAGGTGTGGTCGCTGCTGGCGTCCGAGGTCGACAAGGACGCCTAGGGGTTTCGCGGTCAGCTCATCCGGACGGGGACGCCGACGGCTCGGTCAGCGGCACCCCGGTGGCGCTCGGGCTCGGCGGTGGTGTGCCGGCCGGCGCGGACGTCACGGACGGCGACACCGACATCGACGGCGACACCGACACCGACGGCGACACCGACGGTGACGCCGGTGCCGAGGTGGCCGGCGGTGTTGTCGCCGGCGGCGTGGAACGGGTCGGGCTCGGCGTGCCGGCCGGCGACGGGCGACGGGTGGGAGTCCCGGTCCCGGGTTCGTCGGCCGGCGCCGGGACGACCGCCCGCTGCGGCGCCCGGTCGAGCCAGGGGATCGCGCCCGGGGCCGCCTGCGCGAGGGCCACGACCGTCAGCAGTGCGGTGCCGGCGACAGCGGTGACCAGCAGGGCCCGGGACGCCCAGCTCCGCCGGTGACGCCGCGGCGCCGGCCGGGGCCGCACCGCCTGCGGGCCGGCGGGCACCGGCCGCAGCACCCGGGTGGTCGCGCTGAGCGGGGCCGGCGGCTCCACGTGGGCCTGGACGAGCCGGGCGAGGATCAGCGCCACCTCGTCGCTGCCGGGTCGTCGCACCGGGTCCGGGAACCGGCAGCGCCGCATCAGCTCGTCCAGCTCCACGGGGACGCCGGGCGGCGCCGCCGCCGCGAGCAGGGCGCCGAAGGCGTGGACGTCGCGGGCCGGTGCGTGCAGGTCGACGCCGACGTCGGTGCCGAAGCCGATGATCTTGACGCCGACGTCGGTGCGGAGCACCTTGGCCGGGCCCAGCGTGCCGTGGGCCACCCACTGACTGTGCGCATACGTGAGGGCGGCGGCCACCTCGGCGCCGACCCGAGCGGTCTCCCGCCAGTCCCGCGGGCCGTCGCGGACGTCCGCGCCGAGCGGACCGCCGCGAGCGTATTCCATCACGACGTACGGCGTCGGGCCGCGCCCGGGCAACTCGGTGACGCCGACGTCGTAGACGGCGGCCACGTTGGAATGGCTGAGCCGGGCACCGAGCCGGCCGGCGTCGAGGAACCGGGACGCCGCGTCCGCACGGTCGGCGCGCAGCAGGCGGACCGCCACCTGGCGGCGCAGCAGCTCGTCGTGGGCCGACCAGATCTCCGCCGTCGCGCCGGTGTCCAGTCGCCGGAGCAGACGATATCGGCCTTCCAGCAGCATGAGCTCCGACGTCTCCCCGTCTGTGCCAGGTCACCCCGTTCGTCGCTCCAAGTATGCAGGTAGGCCGCCAGTTCCGCCCGGAACGGCGGCACAGTGCCGGATGAGTGCGACACTGAGCCAGGTGGGTGAAGAATGGCCGTTCGGCCGGTATCAACCTGGCCGGATGGCCTACCGCTCGGGGCTGCGTGTCGATTGCCGGAGTGCAACCATCTTGGGTATGGCAGGCTTACCGGCAGCGGCCGGGGTCGACGTGGTGGCGTCCTGATGGGCGGCCCCGTGCGCCCCGACGATCAGGCCCGGCTGGCCGAGCTGGAGCAGCGGACCCGGGCCGACGATCCGCTGTTCGCCGCAGGGCTGGCCGGGTTGCGGCCGTGCGCCCCGCGGGAATACCGCAGACCGCGCTTCGGGGTCGCGGCCGGCGTCCTCGCCCTGGTCGCGGTGCTCCTGGCATGGCTGTGGTTCGGGTGGATCGTCACCCTGGTGCTGACGCTGAAGGTCGCCGCGACGGCCGTGCTGCTGACCGCGAAGGGCGATCCCGACCGGGAGGCGTCGTCGATCTGACGCTCGCCCTCGGCGCGGCCCACCCCGTCCGCGGCCGCGGCTCGTCCGCCGGTTCACGGCATCGTTCCCCGGCGGCCATATGGCTGCTGAGGCCGAGGTGGGATCATGCGCGCGGTAGTACGGCGTACATGTCCGCCAGGGAGGCTTCATGGACGATCTCTCCGTCGACCAACGGACGGTTGCGACCCCGGCCGCGCCGCGCAACGGGTTCGACCGTTTTTTCGAGATCACGGCACGCGGCTCGACGATGAGCCGCGAGGTGCGCGGTGGTCTCGCCACGTTCTTCACGATGGCGTACATCGTGGTCCTCAACCCGCTGATTCTCGGCAGCGGCACCGACAGCACCGGCGGCAAGCTCGCCATCACCGCGGTCGCCTCGGCCACCGCCCTGATGGCGGGCGTGATGACGATCCTGATGGGGGTCGTGGCCCGCTTCCCGCTGGCGCTGGCCGCCGGGCTCGGTGTCAACGCGCTCGTCGCCTTCGAGATCGCGCCCGAGATGACCTGGGCCGACGCCATGGGGCTCGTGGTCATCGAGGGTCTGCTCATCGCCGTGCTGGTGCTCACCGGCCTGCGGACGGCGGTCTTCCGCGCGGTACCGACACAGCTCAAGACCGCCATCGGTGTCGGTATCGGCCTGTTCCTCGCGCTGATCGGCTTCGTCGACGCGGGCTTCGTCCGCCGCGTGCCCGACGCGGCCGGCACGACGGTCCCGGTCGGGCTGGGCATCGGCGGCAAGCTGATGAGCTGGCCGGCGCTCGCGTTCGGCATCGGCCTGCTGCTGACCGTCGTGCTCGTGGTCCGCAAGGTGCGCGGCGCGATCCTCATCGGCATCCTCGCCTCGACCGTGCTCGCCATCGTCATCGAGGCGATCGCCAAGGTCGGGCCGTCGTTCGTGGACGGCAAGCCCAACCCCAAGGGCTGGAGCCTCAACGTCCCGACCCTGCCGGACAAGATCATCGACGCGCCCGACCTGTCGCTGATCGGACACTTCAACGTGCTCAACTCCTGGCAGACCGCCGGCGTGCTGGTCCCGCTGATGTTCGTGTTCACGCTGCTCATCACGGACTTCTTCGACACGATGGGCACGATGGTCGCGGTGGCGCAGGAGGGCGACCTGCTCGACGCCGAGAAGATGCCGCCGCGGACCCGCGAGATCCTGCTGGTCGACTCCGTCGCCGCGGCCGCCGGCGGTGCCGCCAGCACGTCGAGCAACACCACCTACATCGAGAGCGCGGCGGGCGTCGCCGAGGGCGCCCGGACGGGGGTGGCGAGCCTGGTGACGGGTGCGCTGTTCCTGGTGGCGATGTTCTTCGCGCCGCTCGTGACGGTCGTGCCGTTCGAGGCGGCGTCGGTCGCGCTGGTCGTGGTCGGCTTCCTGATGATGACGGCGGTCCGCACGATCGAGTGGTCGGACTACGACATCGCGCTGCCTGCGTTCCTCACGATCGTGCTGATGCCGTTCACGTACTCGATCTCCAACGGCATCGGTGCCGGCATCATCTCGTACGTGGTGATCAAGCTGGTCAGCGGCAAGGCGCGCCAGGTGCACCCGCTCCTGTACGGCGTGGCGGTGCTGTTCCTGGTGTACTTCCTCCGCGGCCCGCTCGAACTGCTGTTCTGACCGACGGCCGCGGGCGGGGTCCCCGGTTCCGGGTGACCCCGCCCGCGGCGTGCGTGCGCGGATCCGGTCAGTCGGTGCCGGACTCGATCGCGGCGCGGTCGAGCAGCTCGTCGCCCTCGGCCGGGACCGTGCCGCGGGAGGCGATCGCCTCGGCGCCGCCCTCGGGCATCGCGCCGATGAGCTCGGTCGAGCTCGGCAGCGCGGCGCTGATCAGTTTCGGACCGACGATGCCGAGTCCGGCGTACTGCTCCAGGCGGGCGCGGGAGTCCGCGATGTCGAGGTTGCGCATGGTGAGCTGGCCGATGCGGTCGACGGGGCCGAAGGCGGCGTCCTCGGTGCGCTCCATGGAGAGCTTGTCCGGGTGGTAGCTGAACGCCGGTCCGGACGTGTCCAGGACGGAGTAGTCCTCGCCGCGGCGCAGGCGCAGGGTCACCTCGCCGGTGACCGCCGAGCCGACCCAGCGCTGGATCGACTCGCGCAGCATCAGCGCCTGCGGGTCCAGCCACCGGCCCTCGTAGAGCAGCCGGCCCAGCCGGCGTCCCTCGTTGTGATAGCTGGCGAGGGTGTCCTCGTTGTGGATCGCGTTGACCAGTCGCTCGTACGCCGCGTGCAGCAGGGCCATCCCGGGCGCCTCGTAGATGCCGCGGCTCTTGGCCTCGATGATCCGGTTCTCGATCTGGTCGGACATGCCGAGGCCGTGCCGGCCGCCGATGGCGTTGGCCTCCAGCACCAGGTCGACGGCGGTGGCGAACTCCTTGCCGTTGATCGTCACCGGCCGGCCCTGCTCGAAGCCGATCGTGACGTCCTCGGCGGCGATCTCCACACCGGGATCCCAGAACCGCGCGCCCATGATCGGTTCGACGATCTCGATGCCGGTGTCGAGGTGCTCGAGCGACTTGGCCTCGTGGGTCGCGCCCCAGATGTTGGCGTCGGTGGAGTACGCCTTCTCGGCGCTGTCCCGGTAGGGCAGGCCGCGGGCGAGCAGCCACTCGGACATCTCCTTGCGGCCGCCGAGCTCGGTGACGAAGTCGGCGTCCAGCCACGGCTTGTAGATCCGCAGCGAGGGGTTGGCGAGCAGGCCGTAGCGGTAGAACCGCTCGATGTCGTTGCCCTTGAAGGTGGAGCCGTCACCCCAGACCTGCACCCCGTCCTCGAGCATGGCGCGGACCAGGAGGGTGCCGGTGACGGCCCGGCCGAGCGGGGTGGTGTTGAAGTAGGCGCGGCCGCCGGAGCGGATGTGGAACGCGCCGCAGGCCAGGGCGGCGAGGCCCTCCTCGACCAGGGCCGAGCGGCAGTCGACCAGGCGGGCGACCTCCGCGCCGTAGGCCGCGGCACGCGCGGGCACGGAGGCGATGTCGGGCTCGTCGTACTGCCCGATGTCAGCGGTGTAGGTGCACGGGACGGCACCCTTCTCGCGCATCCACGCGACCGCTACCGAGGTATCGAGGCCGCCGGAGAAGGCCAGTCCGACGCGTTCGCCGAGCGGCAGGGAGTTGAGCACCTTGGACACGACTGCGAGTATATGCGGTCGACTGCATGACCATGCAAGATCATTGCCAGGTCGTGACGGGAATCATCGGTCGGCTGGGTCAATCAACGTGACCTTGGTCGATTTCCGTGCCCGTGGGCACGGATTTCCACCAAGGTCAACATTGCTTCCGTGAGACTCCGCCCATGATCGCGGACTGACGCAGCCCCTTGCTGACGGCACGCATCCCCCGCGGCGACGTTGGGGTGAGCGGCCGGATCCGGGTACCTACCCCGGGTGCCGACCCGGGAGGGACACATGCCGAACGCACACTATCTGCCGATCGCCGACCACGGCCTGATCGGTGACCTGCGCACCGTGGCGCTGGTCGGCACCGACGGCACGATCGACTGGTACTGCTGCCCGCGTTTCGACGCGCCCAGCGTGTTCGGCTCGATTCTCGACGCCGACCGGGGCGGATCGTTCCGGCTGGCGGCCGACGGGCCGGCCGCCACCAAGCAGTTCTACTTCCCGGACACCAACGTGCTCATCACCCGGTTCTTCACCGAGGAGGGGGTGGGCGAGGTCCAGGACTACATGCCGGTGGTCGACGACTCGGTCGAGGCCGACCGGCACCGCCTGATCCGGCGGGTGCTGTGCGTGCGCGGCTCGATGCAGTTCCGCGCCCGGGTGGCCCCGCGGTTCGGCTTCGGGACGCAGCCGCACACCGTGCGTCAGCTCCACGGGCAGACGTTGTTCGAGTCGGCGGACCTCGCTCTCGCGCTGACGGCCACGGCGCCGGTCGAGATCGACGCCGCGGACGCGACGTCGTCGTTCAAGCTGCTGGAGAGCGAGTCCGCGGTGTTCGCGCTCGACCGGATCCGCGACGGCGTCGCACCGCGCGGCTGCCCGCACGCCGAGGCCGAACAGGAGTTCGCCGGTACGGTCGCGTTCTGGCGGCGCTGGCTGTCCGCCTCCCGGTACCGCGGCCGGTGGCGGGAGACGGTGCACCGTTCCGCGCTGACCCTCAAGCTGCTCACCTACGCGCCGACGGGCGCCATCGTGGCGGCGCCGACGACCAGCCTGCCCGAGCAGGTCGGCGGCGAGCGGAACTGGGACTACCGGTACGTGTGGATCCGCGACGCCGCCTTCTGCGCGTACGCGCTGCTGCGGCTGGGCTTCGCCGGTGAGGCCGAGGCGTTCATGAACTTCCTGAGCCGGCACGTGACCCTGCGCGGCGACGGCCCCTCCGGCCCACTGCAGATCATGTACGGCATCGACGGCCGTACCGAGCTGCCCGAACGCGAGCTGGACCTGGAGGGCTACCGGGGATCGGCCCCGGTGCGGGTCGGCAACGCCGCGGCCGACCAGCTCCAGCTCGACATCTACGGGGCGCTCGTCGACTCGATCTACCTGTACGACAAGTGGGGCAAGGCCATCTCCAGCGACCAGTGGGAGGCGGTCTGCGCCCTGGTCGACTGGGTCTGCGAGCACTGGGGCCAGCCGGACGAGGGCATCTGGGAGACCCGCGGCGGGCGGAAGAACTTCCTCTACTCGCGGCTGATGTGCTGGGTGGCGATCGAACGGGCCATCCGCATGGCCAACCACCGGGGTCTGCCCGCCGACCTCCCGCGCTGGAGGCGGACCCGGGACACGATCTACCGGCGGGTCATGCGGCACGGCTGGTCGGCCGAGCGGCGGGCCTTCGTCCAGCACGAGGGCGACGACGTACTGGACGCGGCCGTGCTCATGATGCCGTTGACGAAGTTCATCGCCCCCACCGATCCGAAGTGGCTGTCCACGCTCGACGCGCTCACCGCGGACCTGGTGTCCGACTCACTGGTCTACCGCTACGACCCCGAGGCGAGCCCCGACGGCCTGCACGGCGAGGAGGGCACCTTTTCGATCTGCTCCTTCTGGTACGTCGAGGCGCTGACCCGGGCCGGCCGCCTCGACGAGGCGCGGCTGGCCTTCGAGAAGATGCTGACCTACGCCAACCACCTGGGGCTGTACGCCGAGCAGATCGGCCGCACCGGCCGGCAGCAGGGCAACTTCCCGCAGGCGTTCACCCACTTCGCGCTGATCAGCGCCGCCTTCAACCTCGACCGCGCCCTGGGCTGACTCAGTGGGCCGCGGTGAACTGCTCCGCCTCGGTCGAACCGGCGAGGGCCGTCGTGGAGGCGGTGGGGTCGACCGCGGTCGCGACCAGGTCGAAGTAGCCGGTGCCGACCTCACGCTGGTGCCGGGTCGCCGTGTAGCCGCGCGGCTCGGCGGCGAACTCCGCCTCCTGCACGTCGACGTAGGCCGGCATGCCACGCCGGGAGTAGTCCCACGCGAGGTCGTACATCGACAGGTTGAGCGCGTGGAAACCGGCGAGCGTGATGAACTGGAACCGGTACCCCATCGCGCCGAGCTCGACCTGGAACCGTGCGATCGTCTCGTCGTCCAGGTGCTGCCGCCAGTTGAACGACGGCGAGCAGTTGTAGGCGAGCAGCTTGTCCGGGTGTTCCGCGTGGATCGCCTCGGCGAACGTCCGCGCCTGTTCGAGGTCGGGCGTGCTGGTCTCGAACCACAGCAGGTCGGCGTAGGGCGCGAAGGCGAGGCCGCGCGCGATCGACGACTTGATCCCCGGCTCGATCCGGTAGAAGCCCTCGGCGGTGCGTGCGCCCGTGATGAACGGGCGGTCCCGCTCGTCGACGTCGCTGGTGATGAGCGTCGCGCCCAGCGAGTCGGTCCGCGCGACCACCAGCGTGGGGACGTCCGACACGTCCGCCGCGAGCCGCGCCGCGACCAGCGTCTTGATGTGCTGCTGCGTCGGCACCAGCACCTTGCCGCCCAGGTGGCCGCACTTCTTCTCGCTGGCGAGCTGGTCCTCCCAGTGCACGGCGGCCGCGCCCGCGGCGATCATCGCCTTCATGAGCTCGAACGCGTTGAGCGCGCCGCCGAAGCCGGCCTCCGCGTCCGCGACGATCGGGGCGAGCCAGTACCGCCCGTCCTCCGAGCCTTCGGTCGACGCGATCTGGTCCGCCCTGAGCAGGGCATTGTTGATCCGTCGTACGACCTGTGGAACGGAGTTGACCGGGTACAGGCTCTGGTCCGGATAGGTATGGCCGGCCGTGTTGGCGTCGGCGGCTACCTGCCAGCCCGACAGGTAGATCGCTCCGAGACCTGCCCGGACCATCTGTACGGCCTGGCCGCCGGTCAGCGCGCCGAGCGCGGCCACGTACGGCTCGTCCCGCAGCATTCGCCAGAGCCGCTCGGCGCCGAGCCGGGCGAGCGTGTGCTCTTCGCGGATCGTGCCGCGGAGCCTGATGACGTCCTCGGCGGAGTACGGCCGTTCGATGCCGGACCAGCGGGTGTCGGTCTTCCACTGCCCGGCGAGCCCACATGCCTCCAGGCCCAGGTCGGTACGTGCGGTCATCTCGAATCACCTCCGGGTCGCTGCCCGTCAAAGGAGGGGTGGATTCCCGCGGGGAACGCCTCCGCACGCGCGACATCGCGGAAGAATCGGTAGAATTTCGTCGGTGGGAAGAAGGGCGGAGTTGCCGCCCGGCCTCGAGTCCGACCTCCGCCTCGTCGGCAGGCGCATCCGGCACGAGCGCCGTGCGAGGCGGCTGACCCTGGCCGAGCTGGCCTCGGCGGTCGGCAGCTCCCCGTCGCACCTCTCCCAGGTCGAAAACGGCCGCCGCCAGCCGACGCTGCGCCTGCTCGCCGCGATCGCCGCCGCCTTCCGGCTGTCCGCCGACGAGCTGCTGCGTCCCGAGCCGCCGAGCCGCCGGGCCGCGCTCGAGATCGCCGTCGAGGAGGCGCAGGCGGAGCCCGCGTACCGCGCCCTCGGGCTGCCGCCGCTGCGACCGGGCCGGCGCGTGCCGACGGCCGCGCTCGAACACATCAGCGGCCTGTACGACGCGCTGCGCCGCCGTTCCGAGCGGTCGGCCAGCACGCCGGAAGAAGCCCGGACGGCGAACAGGCGGCTGCGTGACGAGATGCGCGAGCGGGGCAACTACTTCCCGGCCGTCGAGGCGCACGCGGCCCGGATTCTCGACGCGGTGGGGTACGGCGGGACCGGCGCGCTGTCCCAGCGGGTGCTGCTCGACCTCGCCGCGCACTGCGGGTTTCGTCTGCGGTACCTGCGTGACCTGCCGCGATCGGTGCGTTCGGTCGCCGACCTCCGGCACCGGCGGATCTACCTGACGCAGGGTAGCTGGACAGGCGGCCACGACACCCGCAGCGTGCTGTTGCAGACCCTGGCGGCCTTCGTCCTCGGGCACGGCACGCCGGACGGGTTCGCCGACTACCTGCGCCAGCGGACCGAGGCGAACTACTTCGCCGCGGCCGTCCTCGTGCCCGAGCGGGCCGCCGTTGCGCTGCTGCGCCACGCCAAGGACGACCGGTCGCTGGCCGTCGAGGACGTGCGGGACGTGTTCTCCGTCTCGTACGAGATGGCGGCGCACCGCTTCACCAACCTCGCGACGCGGCACCTCGACCTGCCCGTGCACTTCGTCCGCGCGGACGAGGACGGGCGGATCTACAAGGCCTACGAGAACGACGGCGTCGCCTTTCCGGCCGACGCCGACGGTGCGATCGAGGGCCAAAGGGCGTGCCGCCAGTGGGCGGCCCGGCGGGTCTTCCGGTCGGCGCGCGGCTATCCGGGCCTGGAGCAGTACACCGACACGCCGACCGGGACCTACTGGTGCTCGAGCCGCGACGTGGGCGAGGGGTTCGCGGTGACCGTCGGCGTGCCGTTCCGGGAGTCGAAGTGGTTCCGTGGCCGGGAGACGACCGAACGCAGGACGTCCCGGTGCCCCGACCCGTCGTGCTGCGCCCGGCCGCCGGCCGACCTGGCGGCGCGGTGGGATCGCCTGGCCCGGCCGTCGGCCCGCGCCCAGTCCCACGTCCTGGCCGTGCTCCCGCCCGGCGCCTTCCCCGGCGTCGACCTCACCGAGGTCTACGAGTTCCTCGACCGTCATGCCACCGACGCCGGCGACCCCTGAGCCTCGGCTACTTGACAAGGCTTCTTGTCACAAGGAGTCTTGCTACATGGACGAGCGGAGGGACCTCACCGGCGACGTGGCCGCCATGCGGGCGCTCGCGCACCCGGTGCGGCTCGCGGTGCTGGAGCTGCTGGGCCGCGACGGGCCGCTCACGGCCACCCAGGCCGGCCGGCACCTGGCCCAGAAGCCGGGCAACATGTCCTGGCACCTGCGGATCCTGGCCCGGCACGGGTTCGTCGTGGAGGCGCCGGGCGGCCGGGGCCGCAGCCGTCCCTGGACGCTGACCGCGCTGGGACACCGCATCGAGGCGGACCCCGGGTCGGACGAGGAGCGCCTGGCGGCCGATGAGCTGCTGGCCACCGTCGCCGACCGCGGATTCGGCCAGCTCCGGGCGTGGCTGGCGGCGCGGCACTCCGCCCCGCAGGCGTGGCGGCGGGCCGCGGTGCTCAGCGACTGGACGCTCCACCTGACCGCGCAGGAGACCGCGGAACTGCGCGAGCGTGTGCACGCGCTGTTCGAGACGTTCGGCGACCGCCTCCGCGATCCCGGCCGCCGCCCGCCGGGCGCCGAGCCGGTCAAGGCGATGCTCGTCCTGCATCCGTTGCGGCTCCCGCCGGCACCGTGAACCGGGCCGCGGGCCGCGCCGACCTGGCGTTGCTGGCCGCCGGACTGGCGGTGTCGACGGCCGGTGACGCGGCCGCCCTGGTCGCGTTGCTGCTGCGGCTCCAGCCGCACGGCACCGGCTGGGTGACCGGCCTGCTCGCCGCCGAACTCCTGCCGTTCGTGCTCCTCGCCCCGGTGACCGGCAAGGTGATCGACCGGGTGGAGACCCGCCGGGTGCTCCTGGTCGCGCTGACGGGCCAGGCCGTGCTGTGCGTCCCGCTCGCGCTGATCGGCACGCTCTGGGCGACCCTGTGCCTGTTCGCCGCGCTGTCGGCCCTGTCGGCGTTCGTCCGGCCGGCCACCGCCGCCCTGCTCCCGGCCATCACCGGCGAGGACGGCGCGGTCCGCGGCTACGCCTGGCTGGCCACCGGCACCAACCTCGGCTGGATCGCCGGACCGGCCGCCGGTGGGCTGCTGACCGGTGCGTTCGGCCCCACCACCGCGGTCCTCGTCGACGCCGCCACCTTCGCGCTCCTCGCGCTCGCCTGCACGGGGTTGGCGGTCCGCCGGCCACCGGCGCGGACCCCGGCCGGTGCGGCGGCCACCGGCCGGGCCGGCGGGTTCCGCATTCTCGCCGGTGACGCGATCCTGCGGTTCGCGATCCCCGCCTGCGCGATCGCGGTGGCCTGCGGCGTGGTCGACAACGTCGCCGCACCCTTCCGCTTCGTCGACCAGCTCGGCGCGAGCGCCGCCGGATACGGCGTCTACCTCACGCTCTGGGGCACGGGGGCGATGGTCGGGTCACAACTCCTGCCGTACATCGGATTGCGCGGGCACACCGCCCTCGCCGTGGGAAACCTGGTCACGGGCGCGGGCATCGCCGGCATCGGCCTCGCGCCCAGCCTGACGGCGGCGTTCGTCGCCTCGGCGCTCGGCGGTGCCGGCAACGGCCTCCTCAACGTCGCGCAGAACGCCCTGATCAGCGCGCGGACGTCGCCGGACCGGCGGGGCCGGGCCTTCGCCGCGCTCGGGGCCGTGATGCAAACGGCCATCGGACTCGGCACCGCCGCCGCGACCCCGCTCATCGCGCTGCTCGATCCGGACGGCGCCCTCGTCGCCGCCGGTGCGCTCACGGCCGTCACCGCGACCGGAGCGCTCCTCCTGGCCGGGCGCCAGGACCTCGGGAAGCGCTGAACAGCGGCGTGGCCGGGACGACCGGCGTTCGGGCCGTCGCCGCGGGTGCTCATCTGGCCGTCGCCGCCGCCGTGGCGCGGGCGAAGTGCAGCTCCGGATCGGCCACGTTGCCCGCGCGCAGCAGCTTGACGTCGGCCTGGTAGGTCATCGAGGTCAGCCACGGCCTGCGGGCGCCCTGGCGGGGCAGCCGCGCGACGGCGCGCCGGACGTAGCCGGCGCCGAGGTCGAGCAGCGGCCGGGTCGGCATCGCCGGGTCGCCGACCTCGGGGCGGCAGATGTCGTACCCGTGAGCGTCCATGTGGGCCAGCAGCCGGCAGAAGTGCTCGCAGAGCAGGCCGACCTTCAACGTCCAGGACGAGTTGGTGTAGCCGATCGCGTACGCGAAGTTCGGCACACCGGACAGCATCACGCCCTTGTAGGCGACGGTGTCCGGGACGTGTACCGCGATGCCGTCGACCGTCAGCGCGACGCCGCCGAGGGCCTGCACGTTGAGCCCGGTGGCGGTGACGATGACGTCGGCCTCGAGCTCCCGCCCGGACTCCAGCAGCACGCCGTGCTCGGTGAAGGTGGCGATCCGGTCGGTCACGACCGAGGCGGTGCCCTTGCGGATGGCCCGGAACAGGTCCCCGTCGGGCACCGCACACAGCCGCTGGTCCCAGGGGTCGTACGGCGGGTTGAAGTGCTCGTCGACCGGATAGCCCGCCGGTAGCTGCCTGACGTTGACCCGGCGGATCAGGCGGCGCGCCGCCTTCGGGTACCGCTGGCAGAGCCACCAGATCGCGCGCTGCCGGGCGATGTTCTTGCGCCGCGTCAGCGCGTGGCCCCGCGCCTCCCCGAGGTACTTCTTCAGGGCGTTGCCGATGGTGTCCTTCTTCGGCAGCGGCATGACGTACGACGGTGTGCGCTGCAACATCGTCACGTGCGCGGCCGCGTCGGCCATCGCCGGCACCAGCGTGACCGCGGTGGCCCCGCTGCCGATCACCACGACGCGCTTGCCCGCGTAGTCCAGGTCGTCGGGCCAGTCCTGGGGATGGACGATCGGGCCGCCGAAGCGCTCCCGGCCCTCGAAGTGCGGGGTGAACCCCGCGTCGTACCGGTAGTAGCCGCCGGCGCAGAAGATCCAGCCGGCGGTCAGCCGCTGCCGCTCGCCGGTGTCGGTGCGCTCGACGTCGACGGTCCAGCGCGCGTCGCCGGACGACCAGGACGCGGCGAGCACCTTGTGGTGGTAGCGGATGTGCGGGTCCAGACCGTTCTCCGTCGCGGCCTCGCGCAGGTACGCCAGGATCCGCGGCGCGGAGGCGATCGACTCCTCGTCCCGCCACGGCTTGAACTCGTAGCCGAAGGTGTAGAGGTCCGAGTCCGACCGGATGCCCGGATAGCGGAACAGATCCCAGGTGCCGCCGGAAGCGGGACGCGCCTCGAGGATCGCGAAGCTCTTCGACGGCAGTCCCGTCTTCAGGTAACGTCCGGCGCCGATGCCGGAGATCCCGGCGCCGACGATCAGGACGTCGAGGTGTCCTGCTGCGGGCGGAACGGACGGGTCGGACATCGGCGGCGGCTCCAAACAGCGACGTTCGGCCCTTCCATGGTGCGGCGCGGAGCGCCGGCGGGTCGAGGGCGTCCGCACCAGGACGGGCGGTCAACGGTGCACTCTGCACTGTACTGTCGCGTGTCGTGGACGCCGTCGTCACCGTGGGTGCGGGAGCTGATCCGCCGGGCCGCTGAGATCGCGCTCACACCGCAGCCGGAGTGGCGCGCCGAGGTCGACGGTGGCGGCGTCCGCCGCGATCGGCGATGGTCGACCACTCGGCGGCAGCCCACGGTCGTGCGGCTGCCGCAGACCGCCACCCGGTAGCCGTGCCCGGCGGCGGTGCGGAGTACAGAGTGCCTGGTGCGCGGTGTCAGTGCGCGGTGCGTGGGTGGCACATTGTCGTGGAGCAATTTTGCACCCCTGGATACAAAAACGCTCCACGACAATGAAAGCGGTGCAGGGCTGAACCCCAGGGGCGACCGGGCCGGCGGGGACGGATCGACGCGCGTGCCGTCACGGGTGTGCGGCGGCGCTCACCAGGTGTGGCTCCGCCGCGACGGATCCGGGTGCCGGGTCGGGCCGCCGCGCCGGTGACAGGGCCACGACGATCCAGCATGCCGCGCTGGCGCAGGCCATGGCCGCCACCGGGATCAGCACCCGGTCGGCCGAGGTGGCCAGGTGCCACGCGAGATCGTAGGGCGTCGCCAGGTAGATCAGCGTCAGGATCGCCGAGTAGCCGCCGAGCACGAGCCACAGCCAGGGATCCGCGCCGAGGCCGAGTGCCCGCCGCCGCTTGCGGAGCAGCAGCAGGCCGAGCAGCGCGCCGCCGGCCGCGAAGAGCACGACGCCGTCCGCGATGCCCCACAGTGTGGTGCCGACGGGACCGAGCCGGCGCAGGATGTCCGGATCGCCCTTGAGGAGCCGGCCGAAGCCGCCGGCGGACAGCACGTCGGTCTTCGCGCCGAACGCCCGGGTGGTCAGCGACCACACGACGCCGGCGGCGAACGGCAGCCAGCCCCAGGCGGCGCGGCGCCAGGCCCGCCGATGCCTGACGGTGGCGACCACGGCGAGCACGCCGACGAGGCTCAGGCCCTCGTTCTTCATGAGCGCCGCGCTGCCGAGCAGCAGCAGCGTGACCGGCAGGACCCGGGTGTCGAACGGGTCCCGGGCGAACAACAGCAGCACGGCGCCGGCCGTGAACGCCGCGGCGCACATGGCGTCGCTGAGTCCCGACGCCGGTGACGTGTACGTCGGGAACCACACCGACAGGCCGGCCGCGATCGAGCCCGACCACGACAGCGGCGGCGGCGCCGCCGCGGTGACGACGCGCACGGCATAGACGAGCATGGCGATCGACGCGCCGGTGACCGCGCTGGAGACGAACTGCGCGGCGAGGAAGTCACGCGTGTCGAGCACACCCCAGGCCAGCGCGACGGCGGAGGAGTTCAGGGGCGGGTAGTCCGGATGCGTGAACACCATCGCCGGGTTGCCCATCACCTCCCGGGTGTAGTCGGCACCCTCGAGATACATCCCCGCGTGCAGCCACCAGATCGCGTGGGCGTCCCAGCCGTTCGGCGCGCGGAAGGCGGTCAGGAAGGGGAACAACAGCGGCACGGTCAGGAGCGCGGCCGACAGCGACGAGCCGTGCGGCACCGGCGGCCGGCGCCGGAGGTGCCATGCGAGCAGCACGGTGCCGACGAAAGCCGTCGGAAGGTAGGCCCACAGCGCGCCGCCGATCCACAGCATCGGCAGGACGGCCGCGGCGACGGTCACCGCGCCGGTGAGCGGCGAGAGCACGAGCGAGAGCGGCCGGCTGCGGGTGAACGCGTAGGCCAGCGGCAGGCCCACGACGACCAGCAGCGCGAGCGCGGCGAGGACGGTCGTCATGCGCGCACCGTCAGGATGTCCAGCCGGACACCGTACGGCGCCGCGCCGTCGGGAACGCACGACAGCCGCACGTCACCGCGGTCGGCGACGGTGAGCCCGTTGAGCGCGGAAGCCTCGAACAGGCGCATCCACCAGACGAAGTCGACACCCTCCGGCTGCCTGATCTCTACCCGCGTGCCGGCCGGGACCAGCCGATCCACCTCCCGGACGAGGTAGGCGGTCTGCTCGACCTGCCGGTCCATGTCCGCCTGGGCGGGATCGACGTCCCGCAAGGCCCGCTGGCCGTGGTACGCCGCCTGCAGCGCGGGCCCGACGCCGTTGAGGGCGGCGACACCGCAGACCGCCGCGGTCATCAGCCGGGAGACCCACCGGAACCAGCGCGACGTTGCGACGCCGCGCCAACGCGCTGTCTGCGGCATCGGCCGCCACCTCCGCATGGCTGCTCACTCACGGCGGCGGGCGCCCCCGTGGGGGACAGCTTTCCGACCGCCGCGCAGGTCGCCGCAGCGCCGCGCCGTGTCGCCAGAAGGACCACCCTGACCTGTACCGGTCTCGCGGCCGCTGTCACCCTGCGCCGCTCACCCGCGCGGCGCCCGCGTCACCCGCAAAGGCCTCGCCATCCGCAAAGGATCCGGGCCGCGGCGGTCGGCTGCGGTCCGGATCTGTCGCGCGACGGTTCAGATGAGCCAGCGGTTGCGGCGCACGATGGGCAGTTTGGCCCAGTGGCGGCCGAGGCCCCAGGTGTGGCCGGCGTAGGCGAGGGCCAGGACGATGAGGACGGCGGCGTAGATGATGTGGTAGTCGATGAGGGGGTTGGTGGAGCCGGCGGGGGTGCCTTTGGCGGTGTGTTGGGCGAGGGGGTATTCGGCGAGCCACATGCCGGCCATCATGAGGGTGCCGGAGGCGGCGGCGATGCGTAGGCCGATGCCGGCGGTGAGGGCGATGCCGATGCCGAGCAGGCCGAGCATGAACAGCCAGTTGGCGTACCAGGTGCCGGCGATGGTGTGGAAGAAGCTTTGGAGGGGTCCGACGTCGACGTTGGCGAGGAAGCCTTTGGTGGGGCTGCCGCCGTTGATCCAGGCTTTGGCTTCGGGGGTGGCGTAGCCGAGGCCGAAGGTCTTGTCGAGAAACGCCCAGAGGAAGACGAAGCCGGTGGTGTAGCGCAGCACCGCGAGGGCTTTGGCGGCGGTCTTGGTGAGCATCGAGCCGGGGGCTTCGACGTGTTCGAGGTGGCTGGTGGGCGGGTGGTGGATCGATGCGCTGGTCATGACGGCCTCCTGCCGTGTTCCTTCGTTGCTGTCAGCTTCGTCCCGCGCCGCCGCCGGGCGCCTGAGTCGAACCTCCCCAGCCGGCGGGACCAACGGCCCGGCCGGACCGGGCCGTAAGGTTTCGTAAGCCCGCTGCCGCACGCTCGGACGCATGACCCTGGCGTTCACCCACGGCGTCGACTTCGACGACCCGCACGGGCTGCTCGAAGGCGTCGGCAAGAACACCCGGCACGTCAAGCTCAAACCCTCCCGGGAGGTGCCGCGGGCCGCGATCGGCGACTACATCCGGCAGGCAGCCGACAGAGATCGGGCGTAGCCGCTCGTACGATCGCGGCGCTGCTCGCCAAGCGTGGCGCCGGGGCGCCAAGTTAGGGGAAATTCCCCAAGCGGCCGGGCGGCCGGCGAGCTTATCGTCCGATCCGTGAACGAAGCGCATCACCCGCACGACGTCGTCGTCGTCGGTGGCCGGGTCCGCCTCGACGTGGAGGCGGACGAGCCGATCAGCCAATCACTGCCAAGGGAGTCGCAGATGACCAACGGTGTGGACACCGCCACGATCGACGCGGTGAAGGCCGCGCCGGAGCCGGAGACGTCGCGGGGCGTCGTCGAGCGGTCCACGGCGCGTCCGGCGGTGTTCGACGTCCTCACCACCTCGGTGCCCGTATCGGTCACGGTGGCCTGAGATGTCCTATCTGGACCTTCCCGACGAGGCGGAGGCGGACGCCGGCGCCGCTCGCCACTTCGCCGCCGACCGCGCGCGGTTCGGGCACGTCATGAACTACACACGGGTCTTCGCGCTGCGCCCGGACGTGCTGGACGCCTGGGCGCAGCTCAACCGGGCCATCAAGGCCGGGATGGACGACCGCCGGTACGAGCTGGCCACCCTGGCCGCGGCCCGCCGGCTCCGGTCGAGCTACTGCGCGCTGGCGCACGGCACGCTGCTGCGGGACCGGTACTTCGACCCGGCGACCCTGCGCCGCGTCGCGCTCGACCATCACGACGCCGGCCTGGACCCGGTGGACGTGGCGGTGATGGACTTCGCGGAGAAGGTCGCGGGCGACCCGACCGGCGTCACGGCCGCCGACGTGGAGGCGCTGCGCCGGCACGGCCTGACCGACACCGAGATCCTCGACGTGGCGTTGACGGCCGCCGGCCGGTGCTTCTTCAGCACGGTCCTCGACGCGGTCGGCGTCGAGCCGGACGCCGACTACCGCTCGACGCTGGAGCCCGAGCTGCGGGAGGCGCTCACGGTCGGCCGGGCGATCGCCACGTAGGGCGCGCTCCGGGTTCGATGGTCATGAGGCGGCGGGACTTTCGGCCCTGCCGCCTCCTCGTCGCGCGCGCGAGGCTGGCGGTGCAGCGACCATCGAGGAGGAGACCGATGACAGCCACGAGCGCCTCCGCGCCGACCGACTTGGCCGCCTGGCGCGGCTTCCAGGGCGGGCGCTGGCGCGATCGGATCGACGTCGCCGACTTCATCCGCGCGAACGCCCGGCCGTACGAGGGCGACGGCGCGTTCCTCGCCGGCGCGACCGAGCGGACGATGCAGGTGTGGGACCGGATCACCGCGATGTTCCCGCAGGAGCGCGAGCGTGGCGTCCATGACGTCGACCCGCGCACGCCGGCCTCGATCACCGCCCACGCGCCGGGCTACATCGACCGGGACCGGGAGCTTATCGTCGGCCTGCAGACCGACGCTCCGTTACGGCGGGCGATCATGCCGTTCGGCGGCCTGCGCATGGTCGAGAGCGGGCTGCGCGCCTACGGCTACGATCTCGACCCCGCGGTCCGGGAGATCTTCACGAAGTACCGTAAGACCCACAACGACGCGGTGTTCGACGCCTACACCCCGCAGATCCTCGCTGCCCGCCGGGCCGGCATCATCACGGGCCTGCCGGATGCGTACGGACGCGGCCGCATCATCGGCGACTACCGGCGCGTGGCCCTGTACGGCGTCGACTTCCTCATCGTGGCGAAGCGCATGGAGAAGGAACTGCTGGACGACCATGCCGCGACGCCGGACGTGATCCGGGACCGGGAGGAGCTCGCCGAGCAGTTGCGCGCGCTGGAGGAGCTGAGGACGATGGCCGCCGGCTACGGCCACGACATCTCACGCCCGGCGCGCACCGCCCGTGAGGCGATCCAGTGGCTGTACTTCGCCTACCTCGCCGCCGCGAAAGAGCAGAACGGCGCGGCGATGTCGCTCGGCCGCACCTCGACCTTCCTCGACGTGTACCTCGAACGCGACCTCGCCGAGGGCGCGCTGACCGAGTCCGGGGCGCAGGAACTCGTCGACGACCTCGTCATCAAGCTGCGCATCATCCGGTTCCTGCGCACCCCGGAGTACGACCAGTTGTTCTCCGGCGATCCGACCTGGGTGACCGAGTCGATCGGCGGCATGTCCGTCGACGGCCGCACCCTGGTGACGCGCACGTCGTTCCGCTACCTCCAGACGCTCTACAACCTCGGCCCGGCACCCGAGCCGAACCTCACCGTGCTCTGGTCGCCGTCGCTGCCGGAGGGGTTCAAGCGCTTCTGCGCGAAGGTGTCGCTGGACACGAGCGCGATCCAGTACGAGAACGACGACCTGCTGCGCGAGTACGGCGACGACGACACCGCGATCGCCTGCTGCGTCTCACCCATGCGGGTCGGCAAGGACATGCAGTTCTTCGGCGCCCGGGTCAACGTGGCGAAGGCACTGCTCTACGCGATCAACGGCGGGCGGGACGAGATGACCGGCGCGCAGGTCGCGCCCGCCACCGAGCCGCTCACCGGCGACGTGCTCGACTACGAGGCGGTGGTCGCCGCCTTCGACCGGACGCTGGACTGGCTCGCCCGCACGTACGTCGACGCGCTCAACATCATCCACACCATGCACGACAAGTACGCCTACGAGCGCATCGAGATGGCCCTGCACGACCACCCTGTGCGCCGCTTCCTCGCCTGCGGCATCGCCGGGCTCTCGGTCGCCGCCGACAGCCTCGCCGCGATCCGGTACGCGCACGTCGAGCCGATCCGCGACGAGACCGGGCTGGTCATCGACTACATCATCGACGGAGACCCGCCCACCTACGGCAACAACGACGACCGGGCCGACGCGATTGCCGTGTGGATCGTCGAGACCTTCATGGACAAGGTCCGCGGCTATCCGGCCTACCGCGACGCCATCCACACCCAGTCGGTGCTGACGATCACGTCGAACGTGGTGTACGGCCGGCACACCGGCAACACCCCGGACGGGCGCCGGGCCGGTGAGCCGTTCGCGCCGGGCGCCAACCCGATGAACGGCCGCGACGTGCACGGCATGGTGGCGTCCGCGCTGTCGGTCGCGAAGCTGCCGTTCGCGTCGGCGCGGGACGGGATCTCGCTGACCAGTACCGTCACCCCTGCCGGGCTCGGCCGCGGTGACGCCGAACGGGTCACCAACCTGGTCGGCATCCTCGACGCCTACACCGCCACCGGCGGCTTCCACCTCAACGTCAACGTGCTCGACCGCGAGACGCTGCTCGACGCGATGGCCCACCCGGAGCGGTACCCGCAGTTGACCATCCGCGTCTCGGGCTACGCGGTGAACTTCGTCCGGCTGACCCCGGAGCAGCAGCGCGACGTGATCGGCCGCACCTTCCACGGCTCGACATGAGCGTTTCGGAACCGCTGGTCGTCCCCGGCGGCGGGACCGCCCGGCCGCGCGCCACCAACGACGCCCCGGCGTGGTGGCGCGCGGTCCCGGGGCGGCTGCACTCGTGGGACGTCTCCACCGGCGTCGACGGGCCGGGCACCCGTTTCGTCGCGTTCCTCGCCGGGTGCCCGCTGCGCTGCCTGTACTGCCAGAACCCGGACACCTGGCGCATGCGCGACGGCACCCGGACCACCGCCGGGGTGATTATCGACAGGGCCGCCGACTTCGTCGCCTTCGTCCGCACCGCCGGCGGCGGCCTGACCGTCAGCGGTGGTGAACCGCTCCTCCAGGCGGCGTTCACCACGGCCCTGTTCACCGGCGCCCGGGAGCTCGGGCTGCACACCGCCCTCGACACGTCCGGCGCGCTCGGCGCACGGGCCACCGACGCCCTCCTCGCGGCGACCGACCTGGTGCTGCTCGACATCAAGGCCTGGGATCCGGACCGCTACCGCAGGCTCACCGGCGGCTCGGTCGACCCGACGCTCCGCTTCGCGCGCCGCCTCGCCGCCCGGGGAACGCCGGTCTGGATCCGGTACGTGCTGGTGCCCGGCCTCACCGACGACCCCGCCGAGGTCGACGGCGTGGCCGGCTTCGCCGCCGGGCTCGGCAACGTCGAACGGGTCGACGTGCTGCCGTTTCACCGGCTGGGCGTGGCCAAGTACGACCGGCTCGGCATCCCGTTCCGGCTCCGCGACACCGCACCACCCGACCGCGACCTGCTCGACCAGGTCCGCGCCCGGTTCGCCGCGCACGGCCTGGCGGCCTACTGATCGATGTCCGCGGACCGATAGTGCTGGACGACGACCTCGGGGACGAGGGCGCGGCGGAGCGTCGCATCGGTGCGCGCGGCGCGGCACAGCAGGTCCCGGCGCGTGACGATGCCGACGAGCCGGCCGGTCGCGCCGGTCACCGGCAGCCGCCTGATCCGGTGGCGTTCCATGAGCTCGGCGGCGCGGGCGACCGGGGCGGCGGCGTCGACGGTCACCGCCGGGCTGGTCATCAGTTCGCGGGCGGTCGCGCCGCCGTGCGGCCGCATGACGTCCGCCTCGGAGACGACGCCGAGCACGTGGTCGGTCCCGTCGACCACCGGCATGCCGCTCACCCCGCAGCCCGTGAGGACGTCGACGATCTGCTCGTACCGGCAGTCGGGCGTCGCCACGAGGACCGCCGGGGTCATGACGTCACGGACGACAAGCTCGCTCATCGGACCCACCCCCTTCCAGGTCTACCCTTGACCGGAGGTGACTGAGGTGTACCAGTTGCGTGCGGCGGACCTGGACTCCCGGCCGTCGGCGGTGGTGCGGGCGTGCCTGCCCGCCGGTCAGATCGCGGGTTGGCTGCCGGGCGCGTTGCGCCGTGTCCGGCACGAGCTCGCACGCCAGCACGTCGAGCCGGTCGGGCCGCCGTTCGTGCGATACGCGCCCGACGAGGACGGGATCGGCGTCGACGCCGGATACCTGGTGTCGGAGCCGATCGAGGACAACGGCGACGTCGTGGCGTCCGGGCTGCCCGGCGGGCCGGCCGTCATCGCGATCCACGTCGAGCGGCCGGCCGAGACCGTGGACGCGTGGCAGGCACTGGACGACTGGCTGTGGTCGCGGGGTTTCCGGGCGTCGGGCCCGCCGTGGGAGTACTGGACGGACGGGCCGGAGGACGGTTCGGGGCGCGGCACCGTCGACGTGTTCCTGCCGTACCGCTGGCGCTGAGCCGGACGCGGGCGTGGATGCGTTCGCTACGCGACCGGCTCACCGTCGACGCGGCCGTCAACTTCGGAGCGCAGTTGCCCGAGCTGCCGCGCGGCATCTACTACGACGCGGTTCACGCCGGGCACCAGTTCGGCAGCGGCGACGTGCCGGTCGACCTGGGGCGGCCGCCGGGTGAGCGCAGCAGGCCGTCCGTGCGGTGCGACGCCCGGGCCGTCCGTCCGTTGCGGCGGTGCCGCACGAGTTCGCCCCACGGGGCGGTGTTGGTGCCGACGAGGATCGGCCCGGCTTCGCGGACCACGCGCGGCCCCGGCCGCAGCGGCGCCGGACGGCGGTCCAGCCGGCTGATGTCCGGCACCGGCCAGCACCGGCCGGCCGCGACGCCGGCGCCCAGACCGGCCGCGGCGAGCAGCAACGCCCAGCGCAGGCCGACGGTGTGGGCGCAGAGGCCCCAGCCGACCGTGCCCAGTCCCTGGCCGCCGAACAGCACGACCTGGTACACCGCCAGGCCCCGGGCCCGCACCCAGCTCGGCAGGACGCTGTCCATCGCGGCGTTGGTGTAGGTGAGGGCGATCACCCAGGCCGCGCCGGCCGCGACGAGCACGGCGGCGACCGTGATCGGATCCCGGCTCACGGCGACGACCACGAGGGCCACCAGATACGTGGCGGTGGCGACGGCGATCCGGTCCTTGGGTCGCACGGCGCGCAGGCGCGGCTGGATGAGCGCGCCCGCGACGGCGCCGGCGCCGACCGCGCCGAGCAGGAGGCCGTACCCGTCGACGCCGAGTCCGAGGCGGCTGCCGGCCAGCAGGGGCAGCAGCGCCAGCAGTGCCGAGCCGGGTACGAGGAACAGCAGCGCGTGGCCGAGGAGGCGGCGGACGACGGGCGCGTGCCGCACGTATTGCCAACCGGCCCGCATCGCCGAACCGAAGCACTCCCCGCGGCGTGCGACAGCGGTCTGCTCCGGACGCCACGCGAAGAGCACCGCGACGAATGCGATCACCGTCACCGCGTGGAGCGCGAACACAGCCGACGCTCCGATCCGCGCGATGAGCAGCCCGGCGGCGGCCGGACCGGCGGCCCGCGCGACGTTGGCGCTGATCGCGGCGAGCGCCGACGCCTGCGGTAGCTGGCGGCGCGGCACCAGGTCGGGGGTCAGCGACCCGTACGCGGGCATCGTCAGCGCCGCGCCGGCGCCCAGCGCGCACTGCAGGACGAGCAGCGCCGTCGACCGCAGCTCACCGGCGAGGGCCAGCCCGGCCAGGAGCAGGCAGACGACGGCGATGCCGAGCTGCACCCGGATGAGCAGCCGGCGCCGGTCGACGAGGTCGGCCAGGACACCGGCCGGCAGGCCGAGCAGGAGGACGGGCAGCATGGCGGCGGCCTGGACCAGGGTGACGAGGACGTCGGCGTTCGCGGACCGGCCCGGCCCGGCGACGATGAGCGATTGCGCGCCGACCACCTGCATCGCGGTGCCGACGTTCGCCGCCGACATGGCCAGCCACAGCGCGCGGAAGGTACCGCTGCGCAGGGGAGCCCACGGTGAGTTCGAGTCGACGGTTTCCGTGGCGGCGGGTTGGGCTTTCACGGGGGAGGTGGACCCTTCTCCGGGGGACGGGGAACGCTGACCAGTCTCGCCGGATCGGCGGGGTGCGGGCATCGCCGCCACCGGCCCTTGCCGGCGCGGGGTGTCCCACATCTGGCATACCGGCTAGCCGGTAACGAGGGTGAAGGACCTGCGCGCGACCGGATCCGCTCCGGCGACAGTTCCGGGCATCGATGCCCCGGGGGTCCGCGCCGACCACCCGGGGACGGTGGTCAGCGGCGCTCGGACTCCGCGACGCGGCGCAGGAACGCGTTGTACCGCGCCAGGTCGTCCTCCTCGCCCGTCGCCTCGGCGCGGGCCGCGGCCCGGTCGATGCGCCGCTGCTCGCGCTCGTCGGCGCGGATCCAGCGCACCACGAGCACGATCAGGATGACCGCCGCGGGAATCTCGCCGAAGCCCCACGCCAGCCCGGCACCGACATGCTGGTCGGCGAGGAGGTTGTCGGCCCAGGCGGGATGGACCCTGCCGTACCAGTCGGCGGCGATCACGGTGCGCGACTGCATGAGCGCGACGCCGAGGAACGCGTGGAACACCATCCCGGCGAAGTGCAGCAGGACCAGCAGCGGCGGCGCCATGACCCGCCTGCCGGGATCGACGCCGATGAGCACCCAGTAGAACAGGAACCCCGCCAGCACGAAGTGCGTCAGCATCCAGAGGTGGCCGAGGTGGTACCGCATGAGGAGGCTCAGCAGGTCGCTGAAGTACAGGATGTACAGGCTCACCACGTAGACCCCGAGCGCGACCAGCGGGTGCGACACCAGCCGCACGAACCGGCTGTGCAGGACGAGCAGCAGCCAGTCCCGGGCGCCCCGCACCCCCGGGTCGGCCGGCCTGCGGAGCGTGCGCAGCGCGAGGGTGATCGGGGCGCCGCCGACCAGCAGGATCGGCACGACCATGCCGAGCACCATGTGCTGGGCCATGTGGGCGGAGAACAGCACGTAGGCGTACCGGGCCAGGCCGCCGGCCGTGAACAGGGCCAGCAGCAGCATCCCGGCCAGCCAGCTCGCGGTCCGGCTCACCGGCCACGGGTGACCGGCGCGCCGCAGCCGCCGGACCCCGGCCAGGTACGCGGCCGTGCCGATCACGACGGCGGCCAGGAAGTACGCGTCGACCAGCGGCGGCCAGAACACCCGCACCGCGCTCAGCGGGGCCGGCGCCGGGAAACCGAGCAGGTCGGTGACCGGGTCGGTCACGGCCGGCTCGGTCGGCACCGGCGTCGGCGTGCGCGCCAGCGCCACGGCCAGGCCGAGCGTCGCGGCGAAGGCCAGCACCTCGCCGACCGCCAGGCGGCGGAACGCCCCCGGCGCGCCCGCGCGCAGCACCGGCAGGGTGCGGAAGCGGTGGACGGCGCCGGCGACCCCGACGGCCGTGAGGGCCAGAGCCTTGCCGAGCACCAGCAGCCCGTACCGCGACTGCCACAGCTCATCGACCCCGCCGAGCCGCACGGCGGCGTTCGCCACGCCGCTCACCGCGACGACCGCCCAGCAGGCCAGCGCGAGCCGGCTGTAGGCGTGCGCGGCGACGCCCAGGACCCGGTCCGAGCGCAGCGTCAGCAGCGCCGCCAGCCCACCGACCCACAGCGCCGCCCCGAGGATGTGCGCCGCGAGGCTGGTCACCGCCAACTGATGGTTGCCGGCACCCGCCGCGTGCCCGGTCAACGCCGGCGGCAGCGCGGCGACACACGCCAGGACGGCGACCACACCCGCACCGCCGCGGGTCAGCACGATCCGGCAGGCGACCGCCACCACGGCGGCCAGCACGGCCTGGACGAGGGCCGACTGGCCCTGTGCCACCGACCACGCGAGGCTGCGTACCGCGCCGAACGTGACCGTCGACACCGGCTGGCCGATCAGTTCCGACAGTGTCAGCGGCAGCATCGCCAGGCTCGCCACGGCCCAGCCGGCGGCCCACCACGACGCGCGCCGCAGCAGCCGGTACCCGGCGGGTCCCAGCAACTGCCCCTGACCGTGCCGTCCCCCGCCGCCGGTGCCGGGGTCCGTGCCGGGCAGGAGGAACGCCGCCGTCACGCACCAGCCGACGGTCAGCACGGCGCCGACGTTCACCGCCGCCCGGGTCACGGGCAGGCCCCACGTCGTCCAGGCCCCGGGATCCGGCAGCCCGGCGATCCGCCCGGTGATCCCGCCGCCCCACCGCACCGCGACCACGAGCGTGAGCAGCAACGCCGCGCCGGCACATGCGCCGGTGGCCAGCCGTCGCGCGGTCATCGGGTGCCCGCCACGGAACACAGTGTCGTCAACATCGCTCGGTTGGTCGTCCGCCGGGCCCGTGGAGTTCCCGCGACTCGGAATTGAGGGAGCGCAGGACGGGTAGTCGCGGCGAACCCGCAGTCCGCCGGCGACCGAGGTGGTAGACCGCGCCGGCAGCCCTTGCCCCCGCGCCGCGGACGGGCCAGAGTTGAGGATGGGCCCCGATGCCGGCGAGGTGATGGGACATGGCGTTCATCGTCTTGTTGATCGTGCTGGCGGCGGTGGCGGCCGTGTCGTCGATCGGTGCGTGGTGCGGCAGGTGCCGGCGCCGGGACCTGGTCGAGTCGGTGTCGGAGGAGACGCCGCCGGACGCCCGGTGGGCCGTGCTCGCGGCCGTCAGCGACGCGGACCCCGACGGTGAACGCGTCGAGGCCGTGCTCACCACCTGGCTGCTCGCCGGTTACCTGTCGGCCGAGGACTACCGGCGCGACATGGCCGATCTCGCCCTGCACGACGACCTCCGGCATCCGCTGATCGCCCCGCCCGATCGCTGACCACCGGATCCGCGATCATGAAACGGTGGCCGAACCGCCCGACTGCCGCGGTGCTCGTGATCGCTAGGGTCGACGGCATGGGGATGACGGACGGGGATCTGGCGGTGGCCGCGGCGGAGGCGGGCGCCGCCGTGGTTCGGGCGAAGTACGGCACCGAGCTGGAGCGGTTCGGCAAGGGCGGCGGCGACTTCGCGACCGCGGCCGACGTCGAGGCCGAGCGGGCGATCCTGGGCGTGTTGCGGACCGTGCGGCCCGACGACGCCGTGCTCGGCGAGGAGACCGGCCGCACCGGCGACGCGGACCGCACCTGGCTGGTCGACCCGCTGTGCGGAACGCTGAACTACGCCGCCCGCAGCATGCTGGTCGCGGTGAACGTGGCACTGCGCGACGGCGGTGCGGTGACGGCTGCGGCGTCGGCGGATCCGTTCGCCGGAGAGGTGTTCTGGACGGCCGGCGACGGTGCGTACGTCCGCCGCGACGGCGTCGACGAGCGGCTTGTGCCGACGGCCGACTCCCGGCTGGTCGACGTCAACCTGGACCCGCCGTTCCCGAACGCGCCCGCGTTCCGGGCCACCCGCTTGCTTGGCGATCCGGGCTTCGGCGCCTGGTTCCGGCCGAGGGTACTGTCGACGACGCTCGCGGTGGCGTGGGTGGCGGCCGGCCGGCGGGCCGCGTATCTCACCGACGGCGACCTGCGCGACAGCGTCCACTTCGCGGCGGGTCTCGCGGTGTGCCGCGCCGCCGGCTGCGTCGTGACCGGCCTGCGCGGCCAGCCCCTGCACACCGGCGTGGGCGGGCTGCTCGTCGCCGCGGACGCGCAGACGCACGCGGCACTGCGGTGCCTTGTCGAGGCCGGCTGGTCGTGAGCGTCGAGGGGCCCTGACCGCCGCCGCGCCGGCCGCGTCGGCATCGCGGTGACCGGCGCGGCGTCCGGCGGCGGCGTCAGGCGGGGCGGAGCCAGAACGTCAGGCCGAGGCCCTCGTCCTCGTGCGGCTTCGCGTCCCACCCGGGCTCGCCCGGGCCGAAGCCGGTGGCGAGCACCTCCTCGGCGACCAGGTTCCGGTGCTCCTCCAGGGCCGCGGCCGTCTCCTCGGCGGTGGCGGCGTAACGCAGCTCGATGCGGTCGGTGATCTCGAGGCCGCTGGACTTGCGGGCCTCCTGGATCAGCCGGATCGCGTCGCGGGCCAGGCCGGCCCGGCGTAGCTCGGGCGTCAGGTGCAGGTCCAGCGCCAGGGTCGCGCCCGCCTCCGCGGCGACCGCCCAGCCCTCACGCGGCGTCTCGGTGATGAACACCTCGTCCGCGTCGAGCTCCACCGGCTCGCCGTTCACCGTCACCGTGGCGGTGCCGGTGGCGAGGTCCCGCTTGAGCTCGGCCGCGTCGGCGGCGGCGATCGCCTTGGCGACGTCCTGCACGGCCTTGCCGAAGCGCTTGCCGAGCGGGCGGAAGTTCGCCTTGGCGGTCGTGTCGACCAGCGAGTCGCCGGACGCGGAGACCGGCAGCACGGCGGCGACGTTGAGCTCGGCGGCGATCTCGGCGATCAGCTCCGGGCCGAGGGAGTCGAAGCCGTGGGCCGAGGCGAGCGAGCGGGCCAGGGGCTGACGGGTCTTCACGCCCGACTCGGCGCGGGCGGTGCGGCCCAGCTCGACCAGCCGCCGGACCAGCGTCATCCGCTCGTCCAGCCCGGCGTCGATCAGGGCCTCGTCGGGCTCCGGGTACGCCGCCAGGTGCACCGACGGCGCGGCCGTCGGCTCGACCGGCACGACCAGGTCCTGCCACACCTTCTCGGTGACGAACGGGGTGATCGGGGCGAGCAGCAGGGTCACCGTGCGCAGCGCCTCGTGCAGGGTCGCCAGCGCCGCCGGGTCGCCGCGCCAGAAGCGGCGGCGGCTGCGGCGCACGTACCAGTTGGACAGGTCGTCGACGTACGCGGCGAGCAGCCGGCCGGTCTCCTGGGTGTCGAACGCGGCCATCGCCTCGTCCACCTCGCGCACCAGGACGTTCAGCTCGGAGAGCACCCACCGGTCGAGGATCGGCCGGTCCGCCGGCGCCGGGTCCGACGACGACGGTGCCCAGCTTGCCGTACGGCCGTAGAGCGCCTGGAACGCGACCGTGTTCCAGTACGTCATCAGCGTTTTGCGGACGACGTCCTGGAGGGTGTTGTGGCCGACCCGGCGCGCGGTCCAGGGTGAGCCGGCCGCGGCCATGTACCAGCGCACGGCGTCGGCGCCGTGCTGTTCCAGCAGCGGGATCGGTTCGAGGATGTTGCCGAGGTGCTTGGACATCTTGCGGCCGTCCTCGGCCAGGATGTGCCCGAGGCAGAGGACGTTCTCGTACGAGGACCGGTCGAAGACCAGGGTGCCGACCGCCATCAGGGTGTAGAACCAGCCGCGGGTCTGGTCGATGGCCTCGCAGATGAACCGAGCCGGGTAGCTGCGCTCGAACAGCTCCGTGTTCTGGTGCGGGTAGCCGAACTGGGCGAACGGCATCGCACCCGAGTCGTACCAGGCGTCGATCACGTCGGGCACCCGGGCGGCGGTCGCGCCGCAGCGGCAGGCGAAGGTGACCTCGTCGATGAACGGCCGGTGCGGGTCCAGGCCGGTCAGGTCACGACCGGCCAGCTCGCCGAGTTCGGCGAGCGAGCCGACGCAGGTGAGGTGCCCCTCGGGACAGCGCCAGACGGGCAGCGGCGTGCCCCAGTAGCGGGCTCGCGACAGCGCCCAGTCGACGTTGTTGGTCAGCCAGTCGCCGTAGCGGCCGTGCTTGATCGTCTCGGGGTACCAGTTCGTGCGCTCGTTCTCGCGCAGCAGCTCGTCGCGGACCGCGGTGGTGCGGATGTACCAGGACGGCTGCGCGTAGTAGATCAGCGGGGTGTGGCAGCGCCAGCAGTGCGGGTAGTTGTGCTCGTAGCGCAGCTCCCGGAACAGCAGATCCCGCGATCGGAGGTCGGTGACGAGCGGGGCGTCGGCGGCCTTGAAGAACATCCCGCCGACCAGTGGCACCTCGGGGGCGAACGTGCCGTCCGGGCGCACCGGGTTGACCATCGGCAGCCCGTACGCGCGGCAGGTGGCGAGGTCGTCCGCGCCGAACGCGGGCGCCTGGTGGACGAGCCCGGTGCCGCTGTCGGTGGTGACGTAGCCGGCGAGGACGACGATGTGCGCGTCCGGCACGTCGACCAGGTCGAAGGGCCGCCGGTACGTCCAGCGCTCCAGTTCCTTGCCGGTGAAGGTCTGCCCGGTCCGGCTCCAGTCCGCGCCGAGTGCCTCCTCCACGAGCGCGTCGGCGACGACGATCCGCTCGGCGCCGTCGGTGGCCACCACGTAGGTGACCTCGGGGTGCACCGCGACGGCCGTGTTCGAGACCAGCGTCCACGGGGTCGTCGTCCAGACCAGCAGCGACGCCTGCTCGGCCAGCGGCCCCGAGGTCAGCGGGAAGCGGACGTACACCGAGGGGTCGACGTCCTTCTCGTACCCCTGGTCGAGCTCGTGCGACGACAGCGCGGTCTGGTCGCGGGGGCACCACGGCGCGACCCGGAAGTCCTCGACGAGCAGGCCCTTGTCGAAGATCTGCTGGAGCGACCACCAGACCGACTCGACGTAGCCGGGGTCCATCGTCCGGTACGCGTCGTCCATGTCGACCCAGTAGCCCATGCGCTCGGTCAGCTCGGCGAACGCGTCGGTGTGCCGGGTGACCGACTCGCGGCACCTGGCGTTGAACGCGGCGATGCCGTATGCCTCGATGTCCTGCTTGCCGGTGAAGCCGAGCTCCTTCTCGACCGCCAGCTCGACCGGCAGCCCGTGGCAGTCCCAGCCGGCCTTGCGCGGGACGTGGAAGCCCTTCATGGTCTTGTACCGCGGGAAGAGGTCCTTGAACACCCGCGCCTCGATGTGGTGCGTGCCGGGCATCCCGTTGGCGGTCGGCGGTCCCTCGTAGAAGATCCAGGCGGGCCGGCCCGCGCGCTGCTCGAGGCTGCGCGCGAAGACGCTGTTGGCGTGCCAGAAGTGCAGCACCTCGTGGTCGAGGGCGGGCAGGTCCACCTGCGCCGGTACGGGTCGGTACATCCGTCGTTCCTCCGTCGGGGCTCACTCACCAACGGAGGGACGAGGCCACAACCCCGCGGTACCACCCTCCTTGGCCGCACCTGCGCTGCGGCCCACTCATTCGCTGCGGCCGGTTCTACTCGGCCTCGGTGAGGCCTTTCTTCCGGCGGCTCCGGGGTGATCTTCGCGTCGGGCACGCCCCCGGGCTTCCACCGTCCCCGGGTCGCTTCGGGCTGCGTCCGGCGCTACTCGTCCCCGTCTACGCCTCGCGCGGCCAATGCTACCGCAGGTCGTCGACGCCGGCGCCGCCGTGCCGGGGCACGACCGGCGTTCACCGGGACGAAGCTGCCGGCGGGTCCGCGGCCCGGTCGGTTCGCCGATCCGGGCGCGGCCCCGGACAGGACTTCGCGATCCCAGCTTGACGGCCGGCGCCGAATACCGCAGTATTCCTATCAACTAGATCTAGTTGATAGATTTAGTGTACTTGGGCCGCGGCTCGCGGCGGCTCCTGGGCGCGGTCGACCTGATCGCCCTCATCGTCGGTCTCGACCGCCCGGCGGCCACCGTCAGTCATCCCCGGTATCGCGCAACCCCGACCCCAGGAGGACAGGTTCCCCATGAAGTACCGGATCGGAGCGACCGCCGCTCTCGCGATCGTCGCCGGCTTGTTGCTGTCGGCGTGCGCGGGGGGCAGTGCCGCCTCGAGCGGTGACGCGGTGACGCTCAACATCGTCGGCTACGCGGTGCCCGAGGCGGCGAACAAGGCCATCGCCGCGGAGTGGACCAAGACCCCGGCGGGCAAAGGCGTGAAGTTCCAGACCTCCTACGGCGCTTCGGGAGACCAGAGCCGTGCGGTGGTGGCCGGTCTCAAGGCCGACTACGTGCACTTCTCGGTGAGCAGCGACGTGACCCGGCTGGTCGACGCGGGCCTGGTCGACCAGCGCTGGGACGACGGGCCGAACAAGGGCATCGTGTCGTCGTCGGTCGTGGTCCTGGCGGTCCGTAAGGGCAACCCCAAGAACATCAAGGGCTGGGACGACCTGATCAAGCCGGGCATCGGCATCGTGACGCCGAACCCGGCCTCCTCGGGTGCCGCGCGCTGGAACGCGCTCGCGGCGTGGGGCCACGTCGCCGCCAACGGCGGGACCGACGCGCAGGCCACCGAGTACCTCACCAGGCTCTTCGCGAACGTCGTCGCCCTGCCCGGCAGCGGCCGTGACGCCACCACCGCCTTCCTCGGCGGCACCGGCGACGTGCTGCTGGCCTACGAGAACGAGGCCATCCTGGCCCGGCAGAGCGGCGAGGCGCTCGACTGGGTGCTCCCGGACACCACGATCCTCATCGAGAACCCCGGCGCGGTGCTCAAGAACGCCGACCCGAAGGCGAAGGAATGGCTGGACTTCGTCCTGGGCAAGGACGGCCAGCGCCAGTTCGCCCTCAAGGGCTTCCGCCCGGTCATCGAGGGCGTCGACACCACCGGCGTCAAGGGCGCCATCGACGAGAGCAGTCCCTTCCCGGCCCCGAAGACGCTGCTCACCGTCGACAAGGACTTCGAGAGCTGGTCGGCGCTGTCCAAGAAGTTCTTCGACGAGAAGGACGGCGTCGTCGTCAAGATCATCGCAGCGTCGGGCAAAGCCAAGTGACGTCCGCGACGGTCACCCCGGGCCGATCGGCGGGCAACCGCCGGTCGGCCCGGACCGGGCAGCCGCTCACCCGAGTCTCCGGTCTGGGACTCGGGGTCGCGATGTCGTGGTTCAGCCTGCTCGTGCTCATCCCGCTCGCCGCCGTGGTCGCCACCGCGTCCGCGGACGGCTTCGGCGCGTTCTGGGACGCGATCACCAACGCGCAGACCGCGGCGTCGATCCGGCTCACCGTGGGCACCGCCGTGCTGGTCACCGCGGTCGACGTCGTGATGGGCACGCTCATCGCCTGGGTGCTGGTCCGTGACCGGTTCTTCGGCAAGCGGGCGCTCGAGGTGCTCATCGACATCCCGTTCGCGCTGCCGACCATCGTCGCCGGCCTGGTGCTGCTGTCGCTCTACGGCCCGGCCGGCCCGTTGGGCGTCGACATCGCCAACACCCGGATCGCGGTGTTTCTCGCGTTCCTGTTCGTGACCCTGCCGTTCGTCGTGCGGACCGTGCAGCCCGTCCTCGCCGAGCTCGACCGCGAGGTCGAGGAGGCGGCCGCCTCGCTCGGCGCGAGCCGGTTCACGATCTTCTGGCGGATCATCCTGCCGAGCCTGACCCCGGCCGTCACCGCCGGGGCCGCGTTGTCGTTCGCGCGCGGCGTCAGCGAGTACGGCTCGCTGGTCCTGCTCTCCGGCAACCTCCCGATGCGGACCGAGGTGACCTCGGTGCGCATCCTCAGCAGCATCGAGAACGACAACCTGGAGAACGCGGCGGCGGTGGCGACGGTCCTGCTCGTCATCTCGTTCGCCGTCATCGTCGTGCTCGACCTGATCCAGCGAAGGACGGTGCGCCGTGGCTGACCGTTCCCCGACCACCACCAAGGCCTGGTCCCGCCACCGCGGGCCGCTCGCCCACGTGCTCCGGCTGGTCGTCGTCGCCTACCTGTTCTTCCTGGTGGCGTGGCCGGTGTACCTGGTCGGGCAGAACGCGTTCGGGAACGGTTTCGAGGACCTCCGCAGCATCCTGACCGACCCCGACATCGTCCACGCGCTGCACCTGTCGGTCGAGATCGCGGTCATCGCCGTGGTCGTCAACACGGTGTTCGGCGTCGGCGTCTCGATCCTGCTGGTGCGGTACCGCTTCCCCGGCAAACGCCTGCTGAACGCCCTGCTCGACCTGCCGCTGTCGGTGTCGCCCATCGTCGTGGGTCTCTCGCTCGTGCTCGTCTACGGCGGCCGCTCCGGCTGGTTGGGGCCGACCCTCGAGAGCGCCGGCCTCCAGATTATCTTCGCCGAGCCCGGCATGGTGATGGCCACCGTGTTCGTGGCCCTGCCGCTGGTGATCCGCGAGGTCGTCCCGGTGCTGGAGGAGATCGGCGACGAGCAGGAGCAGGCCGCCCGCAGCCTGGGCGCCGACGCCCCGCAGACCTTCCGCCGGATCACCCTGCCGGCGATCAAGTGGGGCATCACCTACGGCGTCGTGCTGAGCCTCGCCCGGTCGCTCGGCGAGTTCGGCGCGGTCAAGGTCGTGTCCGGCAACGTGCTCGGGCTCACCCGCACGGCCACGCTCGTGGTCGAGGAGAAATACCTGAACTTCGACAAGGGTGGCGCGTACGCCACCGCCTTCCTCCTCGCCCTGGTCGCCGTCGCCGCCATCGTCGTCGTGTCCGTCCTCCGCCCGAAAGAAGCAGACCGGTGAGCATCGAGATCGCGGGCGTGAGCAAGCGCTTCGGGGAGTTCGTCGCGCTCGACGACGTGTCGGTCAGCATCCCGTCGGGCCGGCTCACCGCCCTGCTCGGCCCGTCCGGCGGCGGCAAGTCGACACTGCTGCGGATCATCGCCGGGCTGGAGCGCTCGGACAGCGGCCGGGTCGAGATCGAGGGCATCGACGCGACCGACCTGCCGCCGCAGCGGCGCAACGTCGGTTTCGTCTTCCAGCACTACGCGGCGTTCAAGCACATGTCGGTGCGCCGCAACGTGGCCTTCGGCCTGGAGATCCGCAAACGGCCGAAGCACGAGGTCGCCGCCCGCGTCGACGAGCTGCTCAAGCTCGTGCACCTGGAGCAGTTCGGCGACCGGCTGCCCGCGCAGTTGTCCGGCGGGCAGCGCCAGCGCATGGCCCTGGCCCGCGCGCTGGCGGTGCGGCCGACCGTGCTGCTGCTCGACGAGCCGTTCGGCGCCCTTGACGCCAAGGTGCGCAAGGAACTGCGCGACTGGCTGCGCCGGCTGCACGACGAGGTGCACGTCACCACCGTGTTCGTCACCCACGACCAGGAGGAGGCCCTCGAGGTCGCCGACGAGATCGTCGTGATCAACGAGGGGCGCGTCGAGCAGATCGGGTCGCCGGACGACCTGTACGACCGGCCGGCCAACGACTTCGTCATGCGCTTCCTCGGCCCGGTGACCCAGTTGGGCGATCAGTCGGTGCGCCCGCACGACCTGCGGATCAGCACCGGCGCCGCCGGTCGGGACGACGTCACGGGGCGGGTCGCCCGGATCACGCGGATCGGCTTCGAGATCCGCGTCGAGGTCGCCACGGTCGCCGGCCAGACCGTCGTCGTGACGGTCACCCGCAACGAGTTCCTCGCGTCCGGCATCGACGTCGGCGCCACGGTGCACCTGCGGATCGCGCCGGGCAGCCCCACCACGGCCGCGGTGACCGGTCGGCCGTCCGTCCTGGAGGATCTCGCCACCACCGCGCGGTGAGCCGCCAGGGGTGCGGGCCCGTCGTGAGGCCCGGCTTCGGGCGGCGTCAGCGGCCGCGCCGGCGCGGGTGCGGGCCGGCCCGGCGTGTGCCGCCCGCCGGCTTGCGAGCGGGCCGCTCCGGCGCCGCCTGCGGCTGGGAGCGTCCGCGGGTGCTGTTCGCGGTCCGGCCCCGGACGATGCCGATCATCTCCTCGACCAGGTCGGTGTGGCCGTCGCGCGGCCAGGCGAGCGCGACCGACGACGCCGGGGCGTCGGTGACGACGCGGTACGTGAGGTCGCGCCGGTGGTGCAACCGGGCCAGGGACTGCGGCACGACGAGAAGGCCGGCACCGGCGGCGACGAGCTCGACGGCGGCGGCCGTCGTCGCGGGGCGGTCCTCGGCGGCGGGCGGCTCCTCGGTCCGGGGCAGCACGTCGTCGAGCGGCCGCAGCAGGGGCGCACCGATCTCGGCGAGCTCCGCCGTGGTCAGCTCGTCGGCCGCGGTGAGCAGGTGGTCGCGCGGCATCACGACCACCGTCTTCTCGGTGTAGAGCGGGATGGCATGCAGCGCGTCGCGATCGACCGGGAGCCGGACGAGGCCGGCGTCGGCGTGCGAGGGCATGCGCCCGGGAGCGTCCGCGGC
This sequence comes from Dactylosporangium roseum, assembly GCF_025264685.1. GTDB lineage: Bacteria > Actinomycetota > Actinomycetes > Mycobacteriales > Micromonosporaceae > Dactylosporangium > Dactylosporangium roseum. Next base: position 4,675,079 of record NZ_CP073721.1, on the reverse strand, counting down.
CTCGGCGGGCACCAGCTCCAGGACGGTCGCCGGCCGGCGCTGCGACCACGTGCGGCTCCATCGGTCCACGATCACGCCGGGGACCACCAGCAGCCGGAACGTCGCGGGACGGGGATTGTCGGTGACGGACACTGCACCTCCGGCGTGGGACCTTGCCAGCGTACCGGAGCCCGGTCGCTACGCTGACCGGGTGAGCAAGCCGAAGCAGTCCCAGGTGATGAAGCCCGCCACGGCGGCGTCGAAGCTCGACGTCTATCTGCCGGCCACCCCGCCGGAGTTCCAGGACCGCCTGGTGTCCCGGGACGAGCTCGACGAGCTGCGGCACGACCCGCCGCAGTGGCTCGTCGACCTGCGCCGCGACGGCCCTCACCCGCGCAACGTCGTCGCCGCGCGGCTGCGGGTGTCCAACAGCGCGCTCGCCCGCGCCGGCATCACGGAGGCGCTCACGACCGAGCAGATCGCCGCGCTCGCCGCCGACCCGCCGGAGTGGCTGGTGCGCGAGCGGGAGCTGTTCGCCGAGGTGCGCCGCGAGCAGCGGCGCCTCCAGGAACGCCGCGAGCAGGCCGGCTGAGGGCGCCGCCCGCACCCGGCCGATACCGTGCCGGCGCTGGTCACGCAGACGGCGATCCGACCGGTCCGCGGTAACCCATGCGACAGGTCGGCGCCGCAACCTTCGGCGGCCGTCAGCCATCTACCCCGGTGTCCGTAGTGATCACCGGTGGAGGTACGCGCATGGTAGAGCCGCGCTTCGGGGTGCTGGGCCCCCTGGAGGTGACGCTCGACGAGCGTCAGGTCGACCTCGGCGGCCTCCGGCCCCGGACGCTGCTCGCCATGCTGCTCAGCGCCGGTGGGCAGGAGGTGCCGTTCCACCGCATCGTGGAAGGGCTGTGGGGCGCCGAGCCGCCGGCGACCGCCCTGGGCACGGTGCACAGCCATCTGGCCCGGTTGCGGCGGGCGCTGGAGCCGGACCGGCCGCCCCGCTCGCCGGCGCGGGTCCTGGTGCGGGTGGGAGCGGGATACGCGGTACGGCCGGCGCCGGGCTGTTTCGACGCCGAGCGGTTCGCCGCCCTGGCGGCCGAGGGGCATGAGCTGGTCGGCCGGGGACGGTACGGGCCGGCGCGCGGGACGCTGGACACCGCCCTGGCGCTGTGGCGTGGCAGCGCCTACGCCGACTTCCCGGACGCCCCGTTCGCGCTGCGGGCGGCGCGACGGCTGGAGGAACAGCGGGTACAGGCCCGGATCGACCGGATGGCGGCCGAGACGGGGCTGGGCCGGCACGAGGCGGCCGTCGTGGAGTTGTCCGGCCTGGCGCGTGAGCATCCCGGCCGGGAGCGGGTCTGGCAGTTGCTGGCCGTCGCGCTCTTCCGGTCGGGCCGGCGGGTCGAGGCGCTGGACGTGCTGCGGGAGGCCCGGTCGACGCTGCGCGAGCGGTTCGGCATGGATCCCGGACCGGCCCTGCGGGACCTGGAGGCGGCGATGCTGCGCCAGGACGCGGTGCTGCCCGACCGGCTGGAGGTTGCTGCCGGAGCGGCCGAACCTGCCCGGCCCGACGAGTCCGGAAAGACCGGCGAACCGGCGGAACCCGCCGGGTCGCCGCTGCCGGTCCCGGCGACGGAGCTGGTGGGCCGCGCGGCGGAGCTGACGGCCGTCACCGACCTGCTGCGGGAGGCGCGGGTCGTCACGGTGACTGGCCAGCCAGGGGTCGGCAAGAGCCGCCTGGTGCTGGAGTACGCCCACCGCCAGGCCGCGCTGACCGGCGTACCGCCGGTGCTGTGGCCGGCGGCGCCGGGCCCCGCCACGCGGCTGGTCGTCGTCGACGGTGGCGGACCCGCGACGGCCGCGGCGGTGCGACGGCTCACGGACGAGGATCCGCGGCTGCGGGTGCTCGCCGCCGGCCGGGAGCCGCTCGGGCTGCCCGGCGAGGTACTGCTGGAATTGGGCGCACTGCCGCCGGACCCGGCCGTGGAGCTGTTCGTCGCGCGGGCCGTCGAGGCCGATCCGGGCCGCCGCGCCGACCGCGCCGACCCCGCCGGGGCATGGCCGGACCCGGCTGAGCGTGAGCTGGTCGCCGCGGTGTGCGCCGCCGTCGGCCGCCTCCCGCGCGCCGTGGAGCAGGCCGCCACGCTGTCGCGGGCGCTGCCGCTGCCCGCCCTCCTGGTGCACCTGCGGGAGGCTCCGGCGGTCCTGCTCGGCCCGGCCGTGGATCCGCTCGACGGGCCGCTCGCACCGGACGACGCGCTGCTGCTGGGCCGGCTCGCCGTCTTCGACGGCGGCTGGGATCTCGGCGCGATGGCCGTGGTCGCTCCCGACCCCGCCGGCCCGGCCCGGCTCGCCCGTCTGGTCGACCGCTCGCTGGTTCAGGTCGTGCGGGACCGGCGGGGCGGGGCCGCGCACCGATTCCGGCTCGGCCGGCCACTGCGACAGTACGCCGCCGGCCTGATCGACGACGACGAGCGGATCCGCACCGTGCGCCGGCACCGGGACTGGCTGCGCCGCCTCGCCGTGGACGCCGCCTCCGAACTGCGTACCGATGCGGCCGTGAACTGGCTGCGCCGCCTGCACGCGGAGCGCCGCAACGTTCGCGCCGCGCTGAACATGGCACTCGCCGACGGTGACGGCGCCGCGGCCGTCGACATCGCCGGCGGTGTCGCCTGGTACTGGTTCCATCACGGTGCGACGGCGGAGGGCACCGCCTGGCTGCGCGCGAGCCTCACTGCGGCGGGGCAGGACCGGTCGGTGGCCGGGAGCGCGGCGCGCGGCCGGGCGCGGCTGGGCCTGTCCGCGCTGCGCTCGATCGCGGGTGACGTGCCCGGCGCGGTCACGCAGGCACGGGCCGCGGTCGACGAGGCGGAGCGCGCCGGGCACGACCACCTGCGGGCCGACGCCTTCTGCGGCCTGTCGTTCGTGGTCGCGGCGTCCGGTGACGCCGGCCTCGCCGGGAGCGCCGCGCTGCGGTCGTTCGCGGCCGCGGAAGCGGGCGGCTGGCCGGACCTGCGCGCGCAGGCCGGCATGGTGTCGGGCCACGCGCGCTATCTCGCCGGTGACCTCGGCGGCGCGGCCGAACTGCTGGCCGAGGCGCGGCGGGCGGCGCGGGCGTGCGGGTACGGATGGGTCGTCACCGTCGCCGGCTGGCTCGGTGTCGAGGTGGCGCTGGACCGTGCCCGGCACGAGGAGGCCCGCCATGCCGCGCTGGCGCTCACCGACCGGCTGCGCAACGCCCCGGAGGTGAGCTCCTGGCTGGTCACCACGCTGTCGCTGGCGCGTGCGCTGACCCTCACCGGCGACGGCGAGTCGGGTGCGCTGCTGTGGGGCGCGGTCACCGGCGTCGGCCGGCGGGTCGGCCTCGCGGCCCAGCACATCGGCCGGGCCCACGCGCACCGCAACCGGCACGGCGCGCCCGCGCGGCGGCACGCGGCCGCCTACGTGCGGGGGCTGGAGATGACCCGGACCGAGGCCGCCGCCCTCATCGCCACGCTGCGGGCGTGAGCCGCGCCGTCCGATCGGCGACAGGTGGCACGGCCTGCAATGGTGACGCCGGACCGCACGGCCCGGCACCCGCACCGACCGGTCGCCGGCTTGTTGCGCGTTGATCTTGCAGTTGTGGTGCCTGACAAACCGGGCATTCAGGGAGTGTCTCGGCACCACAACTGCAAGATCGGCGAGGTGGGACCGGTCGACGTCGGTGGACACCGCAGTAGACGCTCGGCGGGTGGCCGACACCGACCCGGGCGTAACGGCCGCCACCGACCGCGGCGCCGAGGCGTTCCGGCGGGCGCGCCTCGGCGGCGATACCTCCGAGCCCCGGGCGCGAATCATCGGCCCTGTCCGGGTTGACCGGGGCTGCCGGCTGACCTTCGTGGCCTTGACTCCGAAGAGGAGTCCTGGATTCCGCTCCATGGCCGGGGTCGCGCTCGTTCGCCCTTCGCCGAGATGGGACAATTCGCGGTGGTCTTTCGCTCCTTAGGTGGGACTGCACCGTCAGGTGACGTCGATCCGCACTTGTCCAGAGAAGGGACGACGAATGTTTGCACCAGCAGTAGGCCGGGGTGACCGGCCCGCCTCGGCATGCGGAACCCGGTAGGCGGCCGGCATGCGGCACCTCGCGACCCTGATCGCTGCGCTCGTCGTCGCTCCGCTCGCCTGGGTCCTGCTGGCCCTCGGGCAGGGGCGCTCCGTCGCCGTCTTCGCCGACGCCGGCAACGGCACACTGCGACCCGACGACTTCGTCCGCCCGCTGCTGTTCCTGGCCGCGGCCGGGCTGCTGCTGGGCATGCTCGGCTCGCTGCGCTTCTCGCCGCTGGGCGCGATGGTGATGGGCGCGGCGTACACGTTGAGCTACACGATGATGCTGGTGTCACCGTCGTGGGTGCTCGACCTCTTCGCCGACGACGCGTCGCTGGCCGGCTGGCACGTCGACCTGGCCGCGCCGATCCGGACCGGCACCGCGATGGTGCTGGGGGTGCTGCTGCTGGTCGGGGCGCTCAGCGTGCGCCGCTGGCGCCGGCCGGCACGGGCCGATGACCCGGCGGCCGGGTCGATGGCGGAGCCGGAGCGGCAGGTGGGGATCGACGGGCTCGGCCCGGCCTCGCCGTTCCAGGACGCCGAGACGGCACCGGTGAGATACGCCGTGGACCCCGACGCGCCCGTGCGCCCGGCCGCCTCGGCCGGCAGCTCCAACTACGTCTGGTAGCCGCCCGATCGCACGGCCGCCGCGGCGGGTCAGGCGCTCCTGACCGCCGCGGCGGTGTGCCGGGCTCGTGATCCAGTCGCGCGACACCGGCATCGCCGATCACCGGTGGCCCCCCGATAGAGTCACGATCATGCCGGCCACCTTCCCCTCGCACGCCGCTGCCGTGTTACCGCTGAAGCTGTGGCGGCCGGACCGGTTCGACGGCGTCGCGCTGGTGATCGGGGCCGCGGCGCCGGATCTGCCGTACGCGCTGGGCGACTGCCGCCCGCCGTACACCTACGGCCACACCTGGTGGGGTGTGCTCGCCTCGGTACCCGCCACCATGGTCGCGGCCCGGCTCGTTCGCCGGGCGGCGCCGGCCGTCGCCGCGCACCTGCCGGGCCTCGGCCCGCTCGCCGCCCGCGACTACGGCGCGCTCGGCGGCGTGCGGCACCCCTGGTGGATCACGGCCGGCTCGGCGTTGCTCGGCGCCGCCAGCCACGTCGCCTGGGACCACGTCACGCACGCCTCCGTGCCCGGCACCCGGGTCGGCCTGCCCGGCCTGGCACGTGAGGCGCTGCCCGGCGTGCCGATGTGGCTGCCGCTGCACCTGGCGTCCAGCGCCGCGGGCGCGGTCGGCTGGCTGGCGCTGTCCGCCCGCCTCGGTCACCGGCGGCGCATCGCGGCCTGGCACGGCTCGGCGCCGGCGGTCCCGCGCCGGCCCGTACTGTTCTGGGGCACGGCCGCGGCCACCGGTGCCGCGGGCACGGCGGCCGCCGTGCTCGCCCCGGCCACGCGCGAGCGGATCGTGCCGTTCCTGCCGCCGGTGCCCCGGCCGGCGGTGCTGTCCGCCCGGATGCTGGGTGTCGCCGCGGCATCTCTCCTCGTAGCGGCGGCCGCACACCGCGTGTCGTCGCGGTCTCGCCGCCGTGGCCGACGACCGACCGCCTTTTAGCGTTGGTTTCCGCGCCGGGTGCGCCTATGGTTGGGCGATGCCGTTGGCCATGCAGCTCATCCACGCCGGCGTCGCGGGTGCGACACCGGCGCCGGCCGTGCTGTGCGCGGACGGGGCAGGCCACGCGGCGCCTGCGGTGGCGTTCATCCACGGGTTGCCCAGCCCGATGCCCGCTGGTCGAAGCCCCCCGGGACATCCGTTCACCACCACGACGGCCACCAGGGCGAAGCTTCCGGCTTCGGCCCTTTTCTTTTTCAGCGAAGGGATTCGGCATGAGTACCGATATCCGTGACACCAACGACCTGCGCTGGCTCGCCGAGCTGCGCACCACACTGGCCGACGAGCTCGAGGTGCAGAAGGCCAGGCTCACCGAACTCACCGACGACACCGGCGACCCGGCCGAGGACCACACCCGGGTGGCGCTGCTCGCCGCCACCCGGCAGAGCGTCGAGCAGGTCAGCGGCGCGCTGCGGCGCCTCGCCGACGGCACCTACGGCACCTGCGAGCAGTGCGGCGCGTCCATCCCGCGGGAGCGGTTGGAGATTCTGCCGCACGCCCGCTTCTGCATGCCTTGCCAGCGCCGGCACAACGGCTGACGAGCTGGCCGCGGGCTGCCGTGCCGGGAGTCCCGCACGGCAGCCCCGCTCCCGACGCGGTCAGGGTGTCGGCACCGGTGCCTCCGGTGCGACCTCGGTGGGAGCGTCGCCGCTGGGCGTGCCGTGGCGGTGCTTGTGCCACCGGGTGAGCGGCTCCAGCGAGCGGGCCAGGATCGGGCCGGTGACGGCGAGGACGAGCACATACGCGGCGGCGAGCGGGCCGATCTGATTGTTGAGCCCGGCGGCGACGGCGAGCCCGGCGATGACGATGTTGAACTCACCGCGCGGGACGAGGGAGATGCCGGCCCGGGCCCGGCCGAGCGTCCCGACACCGGCCCGGCGGGCGGCCCACCAGCCGGTCGCGGTCTTCGTCAGCACGCCGGCGACAGCGAGCAGGACCGCGATGCCGAGCATCGGCGGGAGCGCCGCCGGGTCGGTTCGCAGGCCGAAGAAGACGAAGAAGACCGCGGCGAACAGGTCCCGCAGCGGGGTGAGGAGCTGCCGTGCGGCGTGGGCGAGCGGCCCGGACAGGGCGATGCCGACCAGGAAGGCGCCGACGGCGGCGGAGACCTGGAGGAGCTGGGCGACACCGGCGACGAGCACGGTGAGGCCCAGGGCCTTGAGCAGCAGGACCTCTTCGTTGGGCGAGGCGACGAACTTCTCGACGTAGCGGCCGTAGCGCAGCGCGACGACCAGGATCACCGTGATCGTCGCGGCGGCGATGGCCAGGGTGGTGAGGCCGGCGACCAGGCCGACCCCGGCCAGCATCGCGGTCAGGATGGGCAGGTACATGGCCATCGTGAGGTCCTCGAAGACCAGCAGCGACAGTACGACCGGAACCTCACGGTTACCGAGCCACTGCAGGTCGGCGAGGACCTTCGCGGTGATGCCGGACGACGTCACGTAGGTCACACCGCCCAGAGCGACGGCGGCGACCGGTCCCCAGCCCAGCAGGAGCGCCGTGGCGACGCCGGGGGCGGCGTTGAGCACCAGGTCGACGAGGCCGGCGACCCAGTTGTGCCGCAGGGTGCCGACCAGTTCCGGGGCGGTGTACTCCAGGCCCAGCGTGAACAGCAGCAGGATGACGCCGATCTCGGCGCCGGTGGCGGTGAACTCCTCGCTGGTGGCCAGCGGGAGGATGCCGCCATGGCCGAACGCCAGGCCGGCCAGCAGGTACAGCGGGATCGGGGAGACGGCGAACCTGGCGGAGACCGCGCCGAGCAGGCCGAGCCCCAGGATCACCGCGCCGATCTCGATCAACACGATGGCACTGTGCATCCGCGGCCTCAGCCCCGGGCGAGGATGTCGGACACACCGGCGGTGCCGTCGGCGGTCCCGACCACGACCACGAGGTCACCGGGCTGGAAGACGAAGTCGGGCCGCGGGCTGGCGAGGATCTCGCCGGCCCGGATGACGGCCACGATGGACGCGCCCGTGCGGGTCCGGGCCTGCGTGCCGCCGAGCGTCCGCCCGTCGTACGGCGACCCGGCGATGATCGGGACCTGAACGGTCTTCAGGCCCGTCACCTGCCGCTGGAGGTCGGCGAGGCGTTCGACGATGCGGGCCGTGCCGAGCAGTTCGGCCACGCCGTTGGCCTCGTCGGTGTTCAGCGACAGGGTGGCGGTGACGGTGTCGGGGTCGTCGGCGCTGTAGATGACCAGATCCCGGCGGCCGGACACGTGCGATACGACGGCCGCCTGTTGGCCCTTCTCGGTGCGGAACTCATGCCGCAGACCAATGCCAGGAAGCGCTGTGCGTTCCGCATCCACCAGCCGAAAACCCCTTCGAACTGAAACGACCGCCGGTTACCTTGACGGGTGATTATGGCCGAACTACCGCGAGATCATGACGGTTGTGTGACAGTCACCTCGGGTGCGGCGGCGCCGTGGCGGTCGCGGCCGTGTGGTGGATCCCGGCGCCGGGCAGCGGAGTGCGTTCGAGTCGCATGCCGTTCTCCGTTCGGTACGTTCGTGTCGTGTGCGCCCACACCCCACTGTCGCCGGAGCCGCCCGGATCGGCATCGGTGCCGACACCCAAACTCGCGCCGCCGGGCCGGCGCCGAATGGGTGTCGGCACCGATGGACAGCGGCGAGCGGCCGAGACAGGCTGGCAGGGTGCGCACACGCTGAGGAGGGTCGCACCGGGTGTCGTTGTTCTGGCGGATCTTCCTGCTCAACGCGGCCGTGCTCGTCGTGGCGGTGGTTGTGCTCATGCTCACGCCGGTCACGGTCTCCACCCCGGTGCTGCTGCCCGAGGCGCTGATCCTGACCGGGGGACTGGTGGCGATGCTGGTGGCCAACGCCGTGCTGCTGCGCGTCGGCCTGCGGCCGCTGGACCGGCTCACCCGTGCCATGACCACGATCGACCTGCTCCGGCCCGGCCGCCGGTTGACCGTCACCGGCGAGGCCGGGATCGCCGACCTCATCCGCACCTTCAACACCATGCTCGACCGCCTGGAGGCTGAACGGGCCGCCAGCACCGGGCGCGCCCTGTCCGCGCAGGAGGCGGAGCGGCAGCGGATCGCGCGGGAGCTGCACGACGAGATCGGTCAGACGCTCACCGCCGTGCTGCTCGAGCTCAAGAGCGTCGCGGACCATGCGCCGCCGGCCGTGCGTGAGCGGCTGCACCAGGTACAGGAAACCACCCGCAACGGCCTGGACGAGATCCGGCGCATCGCCAGGCGGCTGCGTCCGGGTGTCCTCGAGGAGCTCGGCCTGACGAGCGCCCTGAAGGCCCTCGCGGCCGAGTTCTCCACCGGTGGGCTCACCGTGCAGCACAGCATCGACCGCCACGCCGATCTCGGCCGGGACGTCGAGCTCGTGCTGTACCGGGTCGCGCAGGAGTGCCTGACCAACACGGCCCGCCACGCCGGGGCGCGGCACGTCGACCTCAGGCTGACCGGCCGGGGTACGGGGGTGGAGCTGCGTATCCGCGACGACGGCCGCGGGCTGGGCGGCGCCCCGGAGGGGGCGGGCATCCGCGGCATGCGGGAACGTGCCCTGCTCATCGGTGCCGACCTCACGCTGGAGCCGGCGGCCGGTGGAGGCACCGAAGTACGGCTGCGGGTGCCCGCTCCCGCGGAGAGTGAGTGACATGCCCGAACCCACCCGGATCCTGCTCGCCGACGACCACGCGCTGGTGCGTCGCGGGGTGCGGCTGATCCTCGACAGCGAGCCGGACCTGAAGGTCGTCGCCGAGGCCGCCGACGGCGCCGAGGCCGTCGAGAAGGCCCGCGCGGAGCAGCCGGACCTGGCCATCCTGGACATCGCCATGCAGCGGCTGACCGGCCTCCAAGCGGCCCGCGAGCTGTCGCGGGTGCTGCCGGACCTGCGGATCCTCATCCTGACGATGTACGACAACGAGCAGTACTTCTTCGCCGCGCTCAAGGCCGGCGCGTCCGGGTACGTGCTGAAGTCCGTCGCCGACCGCGACCTGGTGGAGGCGTGCCGGGCCGCGGTGCGCGGCGAGCCGTTCCTGTACCCCGGCGCCGCGAACGCCCTCATCCGCAACTACCTCGAGCGGGCCGCCTCCGGCGACCTCGGCAGCGGCCGGGTCATCACCGACCGCGAGGAGGAGGTGCTCAAGCTGGTCGCCGAGGGGCACTCGTCCAAGGAGATCGCCGACATCCTGTTCATCAGCGCGAAGACGGTCGAACGCCACCGCGCCAACCTGCTGCAGAAGCTGGGCCTGCGCGACCGGCTCGAACTCACCCGGTACGCGATCCGCGCCGGGCTCATCGAGCCTTGACCGACATCGCCCGCCGCGACACGGCGGCGCCGGTGTCGGCCGCGGCGCCGGCGCGTTCACGGGATCGGTACATCGACGCGTGGCGGGCCGCCGCGGTGGCCCGGGTCGTCGTGTACCACGCCACCGGCCTGGCCTGGCTGACCGTGGTGTTCCCGGCGATGGGGCTGATGTTCGCCCTCGCCGCGTCGCTGACCGCCCGGTCGCTGGACCGTTCGCCGACGCGGGTCATCCGGGGACGGTTCCGCCGGCTGCTGCCGCCGCTGTGGGCGTACGGCGCGATCGTGCTGCCGCTGACGCTGTACGACGGATGGGGCCCGTTCCTCGACCAGCCGCGCGAGCGCGTCGACCTGCTGTGGTGGATCGTGCCGCTGAAGTGGCCGGCGCCCGGTGGCGCGTCGTGGGGCTGGATGGGCACCGCGGTGCTGTGGTACCTCGTCGCCTACCTCTGGTTCGTCGTGCTCGCGCCGGTGACGTTGCGGGTCTTCCGCGCCTGGCCGATCCCGACCCTGCTCGTGGCGTCGGTCCTGCCGCTCGTCCTGCAGCTACGGCTGATCACCGTCGGCGGCTCGTTCGAGTCGCTGACCCGCGACATGTCCATCTACAGCGCCTGCTGGCTGATCGGGTACGCCCACCACGACCGGCTGCTGCACCGCGTCCCGGGCCCCGTCTACGCCGCCGGGGTCCTCGTCGCCGCGGCGGCCGGGGCGGCGTGGATGCTGTGGCAGGGCGCCGCGAACGCCGAATTCGACTTCAACCGCCACCCGGTCGGCAACGCCCTGTGGTCCGCGGCGTTCGTCGCCGCCGTCCTGCGCGTGGACCAGCCGCTGCACTGGCTGAAGCCGGACGGCCGGCTCGGCCGGCTGGTCGGCGCGATCAACGCCAGGGCCGTGACCATCTACCTGTGGCACTTCCCGATGGTGGGACTGGCGTGGTACGTCCTCGGTGACGTCGACCTGGCGAGCTGGTCGGGGCGCCTGCTGACCACGGTCATCGTGGTGGCCGCCACCTGCGTGCCGACCCTGGCGCTCGGCTGGGTCGAGGACCTCGCCGCCCGGCGCCGGCCGGAGCTGCTGCCCGGGCTCGTGAGGAGCCGGGCGTGACCGACCCCTGGGGCCGCCGCACCCTCGCCGGCTTCGGCGTCGCCGCGGTCGTCTTCGCCGCGATCACCGGCGTGTGGACCGACAACCACCACGATGACGGCTCCACCCGGCAGCCGGTCCGCGAACAGGAGGACTACGTCAGCGACCTGCCGTACACCGCCCTGCGTAACGGATCCGGGCCGGTCGAACGGAACCGCACCAACGGCGGCGAGGAGCCCGACGACGGGGAGCCCATCGCCCTGGCCGGCGTCGCCCACGAACGCGGCCTCGGCGTCCACACGCCCAGCGCGGTACGACTCCATCCACGGCCGGGATGCCTGCGCCTCACGGCGGCGGTCGGCGTCGACCCGGTCCACGACACCGGCAGCGCGGAGTTCCGCGTCGAGGCCGACGACACGACCGTCTTCACGACCGGCCCGATCCCGGCCGGCGAAGCGCGCGAGATCAGCGTCGAGATCGCCGGCCTGGAGCGCCTCGACCTCGTCGTCGAGGACCACGGCGGTGCGGTGGCGGCGGTGTGGGCCGACGCGAAGCTGGTCTGCTCGCAGTAGGACCCGGGCAGTGGCTCGCCGCGGCGGGCGACCGCTGTCAGTCCACGTCGGATCCGTCCCAGAACGGCGGGACGGATGTCCCCTGGCGGCGTGCCACGACGATGACCGTCGCCGCCGTGACGTGCTCCGGTCGCGGGCCGAGGCCCAGGTGCCAGCGCAGCTCGGCGAGGTCGGGCTCGGCCAGATCGCCGCGCAGGTCGGCGGCGACCATGAGTTCGTGAAGGTCAGCCACGACGGCACTCTAGCGAGCGGCCGCCACGAGCGCGGGTCGGCGGCGGCCCCGCGAGCGGTTCGCGGGGCCGCCGGTGTCCGCGCGGTCAGCTCGTCAGCCGGTCGGCGGCGGGCCGGTGTAGACGGTCGGGTCGCCCTGCTTCAGCCACACCTCGGCGTGGTCGATCGGCAGGAACGACCGGTCACCGCCGGGCTCGCGGGTCGTCGGCACGGTGTCACCGCCGGGCAGGTGCATGATGAAGTTCACCGGCCGGGTGTCGTCGGCGAGCGGGATGTCGTATGCGGCCCAGCCCCCGTCGACCCGGGTCGCCGGCCACGGCTTGTCCCACGCGACCCGGGCCAGCACGGCCGGGTCGACGGCGTCGCCCCACAGGTGCAGGCCCCAGCCGGGGTAGTCGCCGGCCGGCCGGTAGTAGTGCACGGTCGCGACGGTCAGCGGCGGCCCGGCGTACCGGACCGCACGGGTCTCGCTCGTCGTGCCGGCCGCCGGTCCGCTGACGAGGACCGCGCGGTATTCGACGGTGGTGCCGGCGGCCAGGTTCAGCGGGGTGAGGTTGTCGAAGGCGGTGTAGGCCGGCGAGGAGGCGTCCGTGCCGACGACGGTCCAGGCGCCGCCGGCCACCCGCCGCTCGACGCGCACGACGTGGTCGGCCCGCTCCGGGTCGGCGACGGCGCGGACCTCGACGGTGCCGCGCACGCTCGAGCCGGCGGCCGGCGTCTCGACGGTGAGCTCCGGCGCCGGGACGGTGGCCGTGCGCGGCTGGCTGATCGCGTTGTGGCCGCCGTTGTCCGTCACGATCGCCCGGTACCGCACCGGCGTGCCGGGCCGCTGGTCCGTCACGTCGTGGAACACGCGGTACGGGGCGGTGTCGTCGGTGCCGATCGAGCGCCAGGGCCCGTTGCCGGTGCGGGCCTGGAACGTCACCTCGTAGAACGACGAGCCGGCCACGTTCGCGGTCACCTGCATGCGGCCGCGGGCCTCGGCGCTGGGCGCCGGGGCGGCCAGCGAGATCGACGGTGCCGCCTTCGACCGCGGGATCCGGCCGTCGAGCTCGTACACCACCGTCGACAGCGGCGGCACGGTCAGCGTGAGGCGACCGTCCCGGGCGGACCCCACCCGCGCCGGGCCGTCGCCGTAGACGCGGCTGAAGGTGCCCTTGCCCGCGTAGGTGGGGATCGCCGCGGTGGCCGCCTGCTCGCTGTTGTTCAGCGCCACGACGTATTCGCGCTGTCCGTCCCGGCTGATGCGGGAGAACGCGTAGACGCCGGCCTGCCCGGAGGCGTACCGGTGCTGGTGCGCGCCGTCGCGCAGGGCCGGGTGGGCCTTCGTCACCGCGGCGAGCTGACCGATCGTGCGGTACAGCGGATGCGCCGGCACGAAGTTCGCCTGCGCGTGCGTGGCGGTCGTGCCGAGCAGGTCGTCGTCGAGATAGTCGGGCACCCGGCTGGCGAACATGGTCTGCCGGGCGTCCTGGTCGCCGCGGGTGCCGCCGGTGAAGCCCTGCTCGTCGCCGTAGTAGATCACCGGGTTGCCGCGGGAGAAGTACATCAGCTCGTGGGCGAGACGGTCCCGCGCCAGCCATTCGGCGTCGCCCGCGTCGGGATTGTCGGCCTGGACGAAGCCGCCGATGCGGCCCATGTCGTGGTTGCCGAGGAACGTCGGTAGCTGGTAGACGTTCGAGTCCGCGTCGGTGTACCAGTCGTCGCCGAGGAAGAACGTTTCCAGGTCGCCGGCCGGTCCGCCGCGCGAGGCGAACGTGCGTGCCGCGTCCTGGAACGGGAAGTCCAGCACCGCCTGCATCTGGCCGCGGGTGGTGAACTGCGACGTGAAGGACTTCGTGGTGTCGAAGACCTCGCCGAACATGAAGAACTCGCGCTTGCCCTGCTGCTGCGCGTACCGCAGGATCTCGGGGCCGAACGCCTGCCAGAACTCGTCGTTGACGTGCTTCATCGTGTCGATGCGGAAGCCGTCGACGCCGAAGTCGCGGATCCAGGTCTTGTAGATGTCGATCATGCCGCGGACGACCGTCGGGTGCTCGGTGAACAGGTCGTCGAGGCCGAAGAAGTCGCCGTAGAGCGAGTTCTCGCCGGTGAACGTCGTGTCGCCGCGGTTGTGGTACAGCGTGACGTCGTTGAGCCACGCCGGGGACTTCAGGTCGCGCTCGCCGTCGTCGAGGACCGGCGTGTAGGGGAACGACACCGCCGGGCTCAGCGGGGGAAACGCCGTGGCGCCGGCGACGTCACGGTCGTCGAACGGCCGGCCGGACGCGGTGCGGTACGGCACGGCGTCCTTCGACACGTACGGAAGGCGGGCGCCCTGCCGGTAGCCGATCACGTCCGCGGTGTGGTTGGTGATGATGTCGAAGTAGACCTTCATGCCGCGGGCGTGCGCGGCGTCGACGAGCGCCCGCAGATCGGCGTTGCTGCCCAGGTGCGGGTCGATCTGGGTGAAGTCGGTGATCCAGTAGCCATGGTAACCGGCCGACGGGCCGTCCTCCAACTGCACCGCCTTGTTCTTGAAGCTCGGCGTGAGCCAGATGGACGTGGTGCCCAGCCCGCGGATGTAGTCGATGCGGTTGCGCAGGCCCTTGAGGTCACCGCCGTTGTAGAAGCCCTTGCGGGTCGGGTCGAAGCCGGAGACCAGCCGGTCGTCGGGCAGGCCGCCCCGATCGTTGCCGGGGTCGCCGTTGTCGAACCGGTCGGCCATGACGAAGTAGAAGTTCTCGTCGGTCACGGGTGCGCGTAACGAGTGCGGAGCGCCGGACGGGGCCGGCTGTGCTGTCGCCGGCGGGGCGAACGCCCCGGCGAGCACGACGGGCAGCAGCAAGGCCAGGGCGCGGCGGACGAACATCACTAGCCCTCCCTTCGGAGCGCCGACCCGCGTGGCGGTGCGGGTCGGCATTGATCCGCCCGGCCACCATAACCGCCCGATCGCTTGGTGCACATCCGTCGATGCATCGGCGAGGGATGCGCGCCGGATCCTCGGCGCCGCGTTGGAGCACCTGGCATCGGGGCGTGCCTGGGACGTACTGTCGGCGGATGGTGCGATCGGGCGAACTGCGGGCGCGGGTGGCGGCGCGCTACCGCGACCTGGGCCTGCCTTCCTGGCCGGATCCGCACGCGGGGATGACCTCGCCGCGCGAGGAGGAGTACGAGCGGGTCACCGAGCCCGGGCGGTACGGCATCGTGCACGCCCGCGCACGCGTGTGGGCCGAGTGCCTGGGTGAGGTGGCGGGCATCGAGGTCGAGCCGCTCGCGCCGGCGCCGCTCGACGGCGAAGGACGCCTGGGCGGGTTCGACCGCGGCGTCCGGCTCATCTCGCCCCGGCCCGGCACACTGCCGCTGTTGCTGCTCGAGCGCGACGCGCCGCTGTCCGGGCTCGACGCCTCGCTGGCGGTGCTGCACATCAGCGTCGTCCGGCCCGAGATCGCCGTCGCCGTGCTGCCGGACTGCGGCTGCGACGCCTGCGACCGGGGCTCGGACGACCTGCTCCAGGCGATCGACCAGACGGTCGGCACCGTGGTCGGCGGTCCGTTCGTGGTGCTGCGAGGATCGGGGTGGCAGGCGCTGTGGCATCCGGACGGCGGCAGCTCGGACGGCACGGGACGCGGCCCGGGCCACGACCGGGCGATGGAGCTGTGCCGGCGACTCGCGGCCGGGGAGGACGTCCGGCTGCCCGGCGGCGTCGAGGCGTTCGTGGGTCGCCCGTGGCTCGTGTCCTGACCCGGTGGACGGCGAACGGCCGGACCGGCGACACTCCCGGTCATCTGCCGCCCTGACCGCGGACGTCGCCGCGGGCCGCGGGTGCCGTACGTCGCTGGTAGCGGCGCCGGGTATGGTCTTGGGAGCGCTTCCAAGCGCAACGTCGGTGAACATCAACACATGTCGCGCCCGGAGGTTCGATGTCTGCTCTCGTGTCACCCCGTCGCGCCCTGGTGCGCCGTGCGACGGTCGTCGCCGCGGCCGCTGTGACGCTGCTCGTGACCGCCCTGCCGGAGGCCGCCTCCGCCCACGGGTCGGCGGCCGATCCGCCGGCGCGCGCCTTCGACTGCCTGCGGCGGTGGAGCGACAACCACCAGGCACCGGAGATGGCGAGCCAGGATCCCATGTGCTACCAGGCCTGGCAGGCCGACCCGAGCACGATGTGGAACTGGAACGGGCTCTACCGCGAAGGTGTCCAGGGCAACCACCAGGCCGCCATCCCGGACGGGCAGCTCTGCAGCGCCGGGCGTACGCAGGCCGGCCGCTACGCCGCGCTGGACGCCGTGGGCCGGTGGAAGGCCACCCCCAAGAGCCGGAACTTCTCGGTGAACATCTTCGACCAGGCCAAGCACGGCGCGGACGACGTCCGCGTCTACATCACCCGGCAGGGCTTCGACCCCACCAGGCAGCAGCTCGGCTGGGGCGACCTGGAGCTGGTGAGCCGGATCGGCAACACTCCGGCCGCCAAGTGGCAGCCCGCCGCCAACGGTGTCACGCTCTCGGTCGACGCCGACGCCGGCGCGCGCACCGGACACCACATCGTCTACACGATCTGGCAGGCGAGCCACATGGACCAGTCGTACTACTTCTGCAGCGACGTGGTCTTCCCGGCCGCATAGGAGGGCCCGCAGGTGCGCGTGCGCGGACCGTACGCTCACGCCGAGTCCCGCGGTCTCACCGTCTTCGTGTCGACGCGCCGGCTGGCGCGAGGCCGCTACCGTGGCCGGATCGACCGGCGGAGCGGGAGCGGACGGTCACTGCCTGGACATGGTGCCGGCCGAGCCCGGCGACGGGCGGCCCGGCGCTGAGTCGCCGGGCACCGCCCGCGGTCACAGCCGCAGCCGGCAGCCGAGCCGCTCGCGCAGCGCGACGGCGACGGCGTCGGCGGGCACCGTGTGGACCGGCGGGCCGGCCCAGTCATAGTACTCGCGGTCGATGTCGGACATGTCGTTGTCCGACAGGTCGAGCACGTCGAGACCGTCGAGGCCCGGCAGGTCCGGCAGCGCGGCGAGACCGGGGCCGGGCACCCGGCGCAGCACCAGCTCCCGCAGCGCCGCGGCGGACGGGCCGAGGAGGGTGGCGATGCCCTCCGCGCCGATCCGGTTGCCGCTGAGATCGAGGTGTCGTACCGAGCGGTAGGGCACGCCGCTGGTGAGCGCACGCACGCCGGTGGCGCCGATCCCGTTGTCCACCAGCTCCAGGTGCGTGAGCCGGGTCAGCGCGCCGTTGCCGGCCAGCGCCGCCGCACCCTCGTCGCCGAGCTGGTTGCGGTGCAGCGCGAGCCGCTCGACCGCGGCGAACCGCGGGTCCGCCCGCAGCAGCTCCCACGACGCGGCGCCGAGCCGGACCATGCGCAGCGACAGCGACCCGGTCCGGGTGGCCTCGTCCAGGGCCTCGTCCAGCGCGTCGGGACTGTCTTCGTGGTATCGCCGGACGTCGGGCGGCATCGACAGCGCGGGAAAACGGGCGACCACCGCGGGCCAGTCGTCGAGCTCGACCAGGCCCCAGCCGCAGCGCAGCTCGGCCAGGCCGGCCAGCGCGGTCGACCGTACCAGTGCCATGATCCCCGGACCGTCGATGGGGTTGCCGGTGACGTCCAGCACCCGCAGCGCCCGCAGGTGCGGTGACCCGGCGAGTGCCTGCGCACCCGAGTGCCGGAGCCGGTTGCCCGCGAGGTACAGCGCCGTCAGGTTCGCCAGCGCACGCGAATTGGTGATCGAGTAGGCCGCGCGGTCGTTGAGGTCCACCCGGTTGAGGTGCAGCTCGGTCAGGGTGGCCAGGTGGGCGGCGCCGGTCAGGGCGGCGACGTCGGACTCGGACACGTAACAGCCGGACAGGTCGCACCGGCGCAGTGACCGCAGCCCCGCCGTGGCCAGCCACTGACCGGGCCGCGGCAGGTCCGCTCCGAAGACGAGCCGCGTGCCGGGCTCGACCGACAGGGTCAGTTCCTCGAGCCGGTCCAGCCACGACGCCTGCCCGATCGCGGCCAGGCCGCCCGCCCGCACACCGGCGTCGTCGAGGTGGAGGGATCGCAGCGGCTGGTCGAGCGCGGCCAGGATCGTCGCGCCCGCGTCGCCGATCCCGGTGCGGCGCAGGGACAGCGCGGCCAGGTCCGGCAGGCGGCCCGGATCGCCCAGCTCGGCCAGGCCGGCGTCGGTGATCGGGTTGTCGTCGAGGACCAGCGAGCGGATCCGCTGGGCACGCGGCTCGGCGAGCAGTGCGGCCAGCGCCGCGTCGGAGCACCGTGTGCCGGTCACGTCCAGCGTCTCGACAGCGGCGGTCCCGGCCTGCCGCCACAGGGCGGCCACGTCGTCCGGCCCGGCGAGCACGCCCCGGAACACCAGCCCGCGGCTCACCGCCGCCTCACCACTGCCTCACCGTCGCGTGCCGGGCTGCCCGCGCCGGCGGCCGGTTCGGCGAAGATCCATGCCGTATCGTACCCGCGGAGAAAGACGCGGCCGTGCCGCACGGCGACGGCGGCGTTTCGCAGGGAGCACACCGACTCCCGGTCGAAACGCGGCACGGGTCCGCTGGGGGTCCGCCCGCATCAATACCCGACCGCCGCCTGAGCGGGCGCTGCGGCGTTCCGGGGGAGAGCGCCGCCTTTGTAGAATGTTTGGGGGACTGCTCCGGAACGCTCGACGACCGCAGCCACCTGGCCCGTCGTGGTCATGGCTCCATGCGGCTGCCATGTGCGCTGACGTGTCGCGGAGGATGGTGGCCGCCGATGCGGGCACGCCTGATGTCGCTGCTGCTACGCCCGAAGCCACCGCTTTCGCTCGGGCTGACGACGGCCGCCGTGCTCATCGCGGTGGAGACCCTCGTGCTGATTCCACTCAGGGCGGGTGTTCAGGAGGGCACGCGAAGCTCGGTGTACCTGCTCGGCGTCCTGGTGATCTCGACGGTGTGGGGCGTCCGGCTCGGTGTGCTGACGGCGGTGGCCAGCGTCTTCGCCTTCAACTACTTCCACGTCCCGCCCTACGGGGCGTTGCACCTGTCGCTGCGGCGGGAGTCGCAGATCGCTGTGGCGTTCGTCGCGGCCGCGCTGTTGACCGGCGTGCTCGCCCAGCTCGCACGGTCCCGCGCCGTCGAGGTGTCCGAGCGCCGCCGGGAGGCCGGGTTCGCCGCGGACCTGACCCATCTCATCCTGAGCGCCGGTGACCTGCGTTCGGCGCTGAGTGCCGCATCGCGGCGGCTGGCGCAGGCGTTCGAGCTGCCGGCCGCGGTGATCCAGCTCGAGGCGACCGAGGGGGACGAGCGCTGGACCGCGTTGCCGTTGTCCGACGGCGCGATGCGCCTGGGCACCTTGCTGGTACCGGCGGATCTCCCCCAATCCGTGCTGGCGCGCCTGCGGCAGCGGGTGGTCCCGTCGCTGGAGTCGTTGCTCGGTTCGGCGTACGAGCGTGAGGCGATCACCAGATCCTTGGCGGCGAGACGCGAAGAGTCCAAGCGGCTCATGGCGGAGCAGGTCGCGTTGCGACGGGTGGCGACGCTGGTCGCGCGCGGGGCCTCGCTGACCAAGGTGTTCGGCGTGGTGGTGGCGGAAGTGTGCAAGGCCCCGGGCCCGTGCAGGTCGTCGCTGGTCCGCTACGAGCCGGACGGCACGGCCACTCGCGTCGCGGGCCGCAGCGAGGCCGGCCTCGACCTGCCGATCGGCATGAGCGTGCCGCTCGGGGGTGACACCATCACCGGGGCGGTGCTGCGCACCGGCCGCCCGGCACGGATGACCTGTGCGAGTGCCACCGGCGCCGGCGCCGCGCTGCTGCGCGAGACGGGGATGCGGTCCGCGGTCGGCGTTCCGGTGATGGTTCAGGACCGCCTCTGGGGTGTGGTCACCGTGGCGTCGTCCGAGCCCATACCGGCCGGTGCCGAGACGCGCCTGGCCGACTTCGCCGATCTCGTCGCGAGCGCGGTGGCCAACACCGAGAGCCGTGCGCAGCTCACCGCCTCCCGCGCCCGCATCGTCGCCGCGGCCGATGACGCACGCCGCCGGCTCGAGCGGGATCTGCATGACGGCGCACAGCAACGCCTGGTTTCGCTCGGCCTCGAACTGCGCACGGTCGATGCCTCGTTGCCGCCCGACCTCGGCGTCGCGAGGCAACGGCTGTCCCGCGCCATCGACGAGCTGACCGGGGTGCTCCAGGACCTGCGGGAGATCTCGCGAGGGATCCATCCGGCGCTGCTGTCCGAGGGCGGGCTCGGCCCCGCGGTCGGGGTGCTGGCCCGGCGCAGTGCGATCCCGGTCGCGCTCAACCTGGACATCGGCCGGAGGCTGCCCGAGAAGGTCGAGGTGGCCGCGTATTACGTGGTGTCCGAAGCGCTCACGAACGCCGCCAAACACGCCCGGGCAAGGATGGTGCACGTGGATGCCGAGGCGGGAGAGTCGTTGCTCCTGCTCTCGATCCGGGACGACGGTGTCGGCGGCGCCGACGTCGGCAAGGGCTCCGGGCTGATCGGCCTCCAGGACCGCATCGAGACCCTCGGTGGTCACTTCGAGATCGTGAGTCCGCCCGGGAGCGGCACCACACTGGTGGCCAAGATCCCGTTCGACGCCGTGTGAACGATCGTGCCGCCTCCCGGCCGGCCCGCGCGCGGCGGGAGGGCTCAGGGCTGCACCGTGCGCCAGCCGAGCGGGGTCGACAGCACCATCGAGCTGGACGGCTGGCCGTACGGGGCGAGCCTGTCGATCACGGACTCGAACTCCTCCATCGACCGCGTCGCGACCTTGAGGATCGAGCAGGCGTCGCCGGTCACCCGGTGGATCTCCAGCACCTCGGGCCAGTCGAGCACCTTGGGATCACGCAGCACGCACCGCGGGCCGTAGCAGGACATCCTGATCATGGCGACCACGTGCCGGCCGGCCTTGGCGAGGTCGACGTGCGCGTGATAGCCGGTGAGGACGCCGCCGGCCTCCAGCCTGCGGACCCGCTCCGCCACGGCGGGCGGGGAGAGATGCACCCGGCGGGACAGCTCGGAGTAGGACAGCCGGGCGTCGGCCTGCAACTCGCGCAGCAGCACCCAATCCATGTCGTCCAACGAGCACCTTCCGATTGTGAGGTCGTCCGCCGGATCGGCTTTCCATTCCGCAGGTGCCCAGCGTAACCGCCGTTGATCGACCCTTCACCGGTGGCGGGTTTCGGGACGACGATGGACTGGTGAGCGGACCGAGACTGGATTTCCCCGATCAGGTGCCGTATGACGCTTATGTCCACGCCAGCACGCTGCACTCGCTCCAGCAGCCGCTGAGCAAGGATCCGGGCGAGATGTCCTTCCTCATGGTCAGCCAGGTGATGGAGCTGTGGTTCGGGCTGGCGCGGCACGAGCTGCGCGAGGCTCAGCGGCTGCTGCGCGAGGACGACGTCTGGGGCGCGCTCGCGCCGCTGCGCCGCACCAGGCTCCACCTCGAAGGGCTCGTCGCCGCCTGGAACGGGCTGCGCTGGATGACCCCGTCCGACTTCAACCGCTTCCGCGACCTGCTCGGCGAGGCGTCCGGCTTCCAGTCGGCGATGTACCGCCACCTGGAGTTCCTGCTGGGGCTCAAGAACGAGGCGTTGATCCGGCCGTTCAAGCGGCAGGCGGACCTCCACGACGAGCTGGCCGCCGCGCTGGCGGCGCCGAGCCTCTGGGACGACGTCACCGCCGTGCTCGCCCGCCGCGGCTTCGACATCCCGGCCGAGGTGCTCACCGCCGGCCACGCCGGCGAATACGTGCCGTCGCCCGCCGTCGAGCGGGCCTGGGTGGAGATCTACCGCGACGACCGGGCCGACAACCCGCTCTACCTGCTCGGTGAGGTGCTCGCCGACGTCGCCGAGGAGTTCGGCCTGTGGCGGTACAAGCACCTGACCGCCGTACAGCGGACGATGGGCAACAAGATCGGCAGCGGCGGCTCGTCCGGCGCGGCCTGGTTGACCCGCAGCATGGGCAGGGTGGTCTTCCCGGAGCTGTGGTCCGCCCGGACGGTGATCTAGTGGTGTCCATCGAGGCCATGGAGGATCGGGCCCACCGGCTCGACGCCGAGGACCCCGGCCACCGCGACCTGTTCCACGTGCCGCCGGCCGAGAGCGGCGACCACCCCGAGACCGCGTACCTCGCCGGCAACTCGCTCGGCCTGCAGCCACGCGCCGTGCGTCACGAGCTCCTCGAGGAGCTCGACGCGTGGGCGCGCCTCGGCGTGGCGGGCCACCTGGAGGCCGACCGGCCGTGGCTGCCGTACCACGAGTTGCTCCGCGAGCCGGCCGCCCGCCTGGTCGGCGCGCTGCCGGACGAGACGGTGATGATGAACTCGCTGACCGTCAACCTGCACCTGCTGATGGTCTCGTTCTACCGCCCGGCCGGTGAGCGCGCGCTGATCGTCATCGAGGACACGGCGTTTCCGTCGGACAGCTACGCGGTGCGCAGCCAGGCCGCCGTCCACGGCCTCGACCCCGACCGCACGGTGGTCCGCACCGACGACCCCCTCGCCACCATCCGCGAGCACGGGGACCGCATCGCGCTGGTAATGCTCGGCGGGGTCAACTACCTCACCGGTGAGCTGATGGACATCCCCGCGATCACCGCCGCGGGGCGGGCGGCCGGAGCGGTCGTCGGCTGGGACCTGGCGCACGCGGTCGGCAACGTGCCGTTGCGCCTGCACGAGTGGGGCGTCGACTTCGCCGCCTGGTGCTCGTACAAGTATCTCAACGGCGGGCCCGGGGCGGTCGCGGGCGCGTTCGTCCACGAGCGGCACACCGGCGCCGGCCTGCCCCGGTTCGAGGGCTGGTGGAGCACCGAGCCGGCGACCCGGTTCGAGATGGCGCCCGTGTCCCGTCCGCCGAGGAGCGCCGACGCGTGGCAGGTGTCCAACCCGCCGATCCTCGCCATGAGCCCGGTACGCGCCTCGCTGGAGCTGTTCGACGCGGTGGGCATGACGGCCCTGCGGGCGCGCAGCGAACGACTGACCGCGTTTTTGCAGTCGCTGCTCGATCCGACCGGCGTGGAGGTCGTGACACCGCGCGACCCGGCGTGGCGCGGCTGCCAGTTGTCGTTGCGCGTCGGCGACGCCGGAGGACTGAGCAAGACCCTGCGGCACCGGTACGGCGTGATCGCGGACAGCCGCGAACCCGACATCCTGCGGCTGGCCCCGGTGCCGCTGTACTCGACGTATCACGACTGCTGGCGGGCGGCCACCGCGATCGCACGCGAGGAGGGGGCATGACGGACATCGCGGTGGTGGGTGCGGGCCTCACCGGCAGCCTGCTCGCCTGTTTCCTGGCCCGGCGCGGGCACACCGTGACGGTCTACGAGCGCCGCGCCGACCCCCGCACCGGCGGGGCCGAGCGGGGCCGGTCGATCAACCTGGCGCTGTCCGAGCGGGGCCTCGACGCCCTGCGCCGGCTCGGCCTCGCCGACCGGGTGCTCGCCGACGCGCTGCCCATGCGCGGCCGGATGATCCACCCGGTGGCGGGCGACCTGGACTTCCAGCGGTACAGCCTCGACGGGCAGCGGGCGATCAACTCGATCAGCCGGGGAGCGCTCAACAACGCGCTGCTCGCCGCGGCCGCGGCCTCCGCCACCGCCGGCGTGAAGCTGCTCTTCGAGCACCGGCTGACCGGGCTCGACCCGCTGGTCTTCGCGACGCCCTCCGGCGAGGTGAAGGCGACCGCCGAGGTGGTCATCGGCGCCGACGGCGCGGGCAGCGCGGTGCGCGGGCACCTACTCGGCATGGGGCTGCTCGACGAGTCGGTCGACGTCCTCGACTACGGCTACAAGGAGCTGACGATCGCGCCGGGCCCGGACGGCGACTTCGCCATGGACCCCGGCGCCCTGCACATCTGGCCGCGCGGCACGTCGATGATGATCGCGCTGCCCAACCCCGACAAGACGTTCACCTGTACGCTCTTCTGGCCCAACGGCGGCACGTCGAGCTTCGCGTCGCTGGGCGGCCCGGCCGCGATCGAGCGGCACTTCGAGGCGGTCTACCCGGACGTCGTGCCGCTCATGCCCGACCTCGTCGACGACTACCGGCTCAACCCGGTCGGCCTGCTCGGCACGGTCCACTGCGGGCCGTGGCAGGCGGTCACGCCGGGTGGGCCGGTCGGGCTGATCGGCGACGCGGCGCACGCGATCGTCCCGTTCTACGGGCAGGGCGCCAACTGCGGCTTCGAGGACTGCGTCGTGCTCGACCGGGTGCTCGACGAGACCGGCGACGACTTCGCCGAGGCGCTGCCGCTGTTCGAGGCGCGCCGCCGCGACGACGTCGAGGCGATCGCGGCGATGGCCCTGGCCAACTTCGTGGAGATGCGGGACAGGGTGGCCTCGCCGGTGTTCCGGCTCGGCAAGACGATCGAGCACGCGCTGGAGCGGGCGCTGCCCGGCCGCTACGTCTCCCGCTACGAACTGGTGTCGTTCAGCACCACGCCCTACGCGCAGGTGCGTGACCGGGTACGGCGCCAGCATCAGGTGCTCTGGGCCGCCGGGCTCCTCGCCCTCGGTGCGGTCGGGACCGCGATCGTGCGGTGGCGGCGATGACGCTCCAGCACTTCATCGGCGGGCGGTTCGTCGCCACCGCCGCGACGTTTCCGAAGCTGAGCCCGGTCACCGGCGACCTCGTGACCGACGTGTGCGAGGCCGGCGCGTCCACGGTGGACGCGGCGGTCGCGGCTGCGCGGGCAGCCGTGCGCGGCCCGTGGGGGCGCACGAGCGAGCAGGAGCGCGCCGCGGTGCTCCGCCGCGTCGCCGACGAGCTGGAGCGGCGCTTCGACGACCTGGTGGCCGCCGAGGTCGCCGACACCGGCAAGCCGGTCGGCCAGGCCCGCACGCTCGACATCCCGCGCGGGGCGGCCAACTTCCGCGCGTTCGCCGACATCGTCGCCGCGACGCCGACCGAGTCGTTCACCACGGTCACCGCCGCCGGCGGGCGCGCGCTCAACTACGCGGTACGCAAACCGGTCGGCGTCGTCGCGATCGTCGTGCCGTGGAACCTGCCGCTGCTCCTGCTGACCTGGAAGGTGGCGCCGGCGCTCGCGTGCGGCAACGCGGTCGTGGTCAAGCCGTCGGAGGAGACGCCGTCGTCGGCGACGCTGCTCGCCGAGGTGATGGCCGCGGCCGGGGTCCCGGACGGGGTGTTCAACCTCGTGCACGGCTTCGGCCCCGGCTCGGCGGGGGAGTTCCTGACCCGGCACCCGGGCGTCGATGCGATCACGTTCACGGGCGAGTCGGCGACCGGCTCGGCGATCATGCGGGCCGCCGCGGACGGGGTGAAGGCGGTCTCGTTCGAGCTCGGCGGCAAGAACGCCGGGCTGGTCTTCGCCGACAGCGACCTCGACGCGGCCGTCGCCGGGTCGGTCCGCTCCAGCTTCACCAACGGCGGCCAGGTGTGCCTGTGCACCGAGCGGCTCTACGTGCAGCGCCCGGTCTTCGACGAGTTCGTCACCCGGCTCGGCGCGGCGGCGTCCGAGCTGGCCTGGGGATGGCCCCGGGACACCGGCACCGGCACGATGCCGCTGATCTCGAAGCGGCACCGCGAGAAGGTGCTCGGCTACTACGATCTCGCGCGCGCCGAGGGTGCCACGGTGGTGACCGGCGGCGGGACGCCGACGTTCGGCGACGCCCGCGACGGCGGCGCCTACGTCCAGCCGACCGTGCTCGTCGGGCTGCCGGCCGGTGCCCGTACCAACCGTGAGGAGATCTTCGGACCGGTCTGCCACGTCGCGCCGTTCGACACCGAGGAGGAGGCGTTCGCGCTGGCCAACGACAGCGACTACGGCCTCGCGGCGACGGTGTGGACCCGCGACGTCGGCCGGGCGCACCGGGCCGGCCTCGCCCTCGACGCCGGGCTGGTCTGGGTCAACACCTGGTTCCTGCGCGACCTGCGGTCACCGTTCGGCGGGGTCAAGGCCTCCGGCGTCGGCCGCGAGGGCGGCGTGCACTCGCTCGCCTTCTACTCCGAGCTCACCAACGTCTGTGTGGACCTGACATGACCGGTCCGGAGCGAAGCGAGGAGGAGGGGGCATGATCGTCGGGGGCGCGGCCCGGCCGCGCGGCCGGTTCCCGCACGTGAAGGTCGCCGGCGGGTTCGCGTTCGTGTCCGGTACGTCGTCGCGGCGGCCCGACAACACCATCGCCGGCGCGTCCGTCGACGCGCTCGGCACGACGAACCTCGACATCCGCGAGCAGACCCGCGCCGTGCTGCGGAACATCAGCGGCATCCTCGCCGCCGTCGGCGCGTCGCTGGACGACCTGGTGCAGGTGACGACGTACCTGGTCAACATGAACGACTTCGGCGGCTACAACGAGGTCTACGCCGAGTTCTTCGACGAGACCGGACCGGCCCGCACGACCGTCGCCGTGCACCAGTTGCCGCACCCGCACCTACTGATCGAGATCCAGGCCGTCGCGCTGGTCCCCGGTAGAAGCGGCCCCCATGGAGGTGGAGATGACTGACATGTCGCCGGTGAGCTTCCCCGACTGGCTCGCCGAGAACCAGCACCTGCTCAAGCCGCCCGTCGGCAACAAGCAGCTCTTCCCGACCGGGTCGGACTTCATCGTGATGGTCGTCGGCGGGCCGAACCAGCGCACCGACTTCCACGTCGACCCGTACGAGGAGTTCTTCTACCAGATCAAGGGCAACATGCACCTCGACGTCATGACACCCGACGGTCCCGACACGGTGCACATCAAGGAGGGCGGGATGTGGCTGCTGCCCGGCGACATGCCCCACTCGCCGCAGCGTGGGGCGGGCTCGATCGGCATCGTGGTCGAGCGGGTGCGCGAGGAAGGGACACTGGAGAAGTTCCAGTGGTACTGCCCGTCGTGCGGCAACAAGGTGCACGAGGTGGAGCTGCAGGTGCGGGACATCGTGGTGGACCTGCCCCCGGTGTTCCAGGCGTTCTACGACGACGAGAAGGCGCGGACCTGCACCGGTTGCGGCACCGTTCACCCGGGCAAAGGATGAGGATCGACGTCCATACGCACCTGGTGCCGTACGGCTGGCCGGATCTCGCGGCCGAGTGCGGCGGCACCGGGTGGCCGTGGCTGCGTGTCGACTCCGAACGCGCGGCCATGATCATGGTCGGGTCGGCGGAGTTCCGGCCGGTCGGCCCGTCCTGCTGGGACGCGCCGACCCGGCTCGCGGACATGACCGCCGACGGCGTCGACGTCCAGGTGATCTCCCCGACGCCGGTGTTCTTCTCGTACGACCGCCCGGCCGGCCAGGCGGTCAAGGTCGCCCGGATCTTCAACGACCTGACGCTGAAGCTGGCCGCCGAGGGCGAGGACCGGTTCGTGCCGTTCTGCCAGGTGCCGCTCCAGGACCCGGACGCGGCCTGCGCCGAGCTCGACCGCTGCCTCGCCAACGGCCACGTCGGCGTCGAGATCGGCAACCACGTCGGCGACCGCGACCTCGACGATCCGGGCACCGTGACGTTCCTCCAGCACTGCGCGTCGGTCGGCGCGCCGGTCTTCGTGCACCCCTGGGACATGCCGGACGGCCCGCGGCTGGACCGGTGGATGGCCCGCTGGCTGACCGGCATGCCGGCGGAGACTCACCTGTCGGTGCTGGCGATGATCCTCGGCGGTGTGTTCGACGTGGTACCGCCGAGCCTGCGGATCTGCTTCGCCCACGGCGGTGGCAGCTTCGCGTTCTGGCTCGGCCGGGCGGAGAACGCCTGGCACCGGCGCGGGGACGCGGTCCGGGGCCGGTCCGCGCATCCGCCGTCGCACTACGTCGACCGCTTCTCGGTCGACTCGGTCGTGTTCGACCCGGCCGCCCTGCGGCTGCTCGTCGACACCCTCGGCGAGGACCGGGTGATGGCCGGCAGCGACTATCCGTACCCGCTGGGCGAGCGCCCGGTCGGCGCGGTGGTCGACGCGGCCGACTTCCTGACCGACGCCCAGCGCGCGAAGCTGCTGGGCGCCAACGCCTTGCGTTTCCTGGGCCGCTGACCGCCGCGGGTCCGCCCCACCGGCACCGTCCGCACCACACGAAAGCCGCGCGCCGGCATCCCGTGCCGTGCCCGCCGGCCGTCCGGTGGGACTTGACGGGCCGCTCACCGCGGGACAGGGGACGTGAGCGGGAACTCCGCGGACAGGGTGGTGCCCGTCCCGCGGGGGCTGTCGAGCACGATCCGGCCGCCGAGTGCCTCGACGCGGTCCTTGAGGCCGAGCAGGCCGGTGCCGCGGGTGAAGTCGGCGCCGCCGACGCCGTCGTCGCGGACCGCGACCCGCAGGACAGCGTCGGCCGTGTCGGGTTCGACAGCCTCGACGGTCACCGTGGCCGCCGACGCGTGGGCGTGCTTGGCCGCGTTGGTCAGCGCTTCGGCGACGACGTAGTACGCGCTGACCTCGACCTGATCGGGCAGTCGCCCCATGGCGGCCATGTCGAGGTCGGCCGGGATCGGTGAGCGGCGGGCGAGGGAGCGCAGGGCCGGGCCGAGACCGCCCTCGGACAGGATGGCCGGGTGGATGCCGCGTGAGATCTCGCGGAGCTCGTCCAGCGCGCCGGCCGCCCCGGTGACGGCTCGGTCGAGCTCGGCGGAGATTGTGTCGAGTTCCGGTGGCAGCGCCGCCTGCGCCGTGCGCAGTTGCAGCGCCAGCGTGACCAGCCGCTGCTGGGCGCCGTCGTGCAGGTCCCGCTCGATGCGCCGGCGCGCCTGGTCGGCGGCGGCGACCAGCCGTGCCCGTGAGGTGGTGAGCTCGGCCCGGCTCTCGGCGTTGGCGATGGCGGTCGCGACGAGTTCGGTGAAGTCGGCCAGCCGTTGCTCGGTGTCCGGCGGGAGCCGCCGGTACCGTGATCCGACCGTCATGGCGCCCCAGACCCGGCCCTCGACCAGGATCGGGCCGGCGACCACGGATCGGAGTCCCGCCGGGCCGGGCCCGGCCGGGCTCGCCGGTGCGGGGGCGCGCACGTCGCGGCGTGCCGCGCGGCCGGTGGCCTGGACGGCCGCCATGGCCGAGCCGGCGTCGGGCTTGCCGCGTGAACCCGGCCGGGTGGGCTCGGACCCGTGGCGTCCCATCACGGTCGCGTCCCCGTCCGGCTCGAACCGTACGATCGCCGTGTCGTCGGCGCCGACGAGCGTGCCGACCTCGTCGGCCACGGCGGCGAACACGAGCTCGGGGCCGGTCCCGCGCGCGACCAGCGTCGCCACCCTTCGCAACGCGGCCTGCTCGTCGGCGATCCGGCGAAACTCGGCGTAGAGCTGGACGTTGTCGAGGGAGACGACGAGCTGGCCGGCGATGAGCTTGACGGCGTCGAGCCGTTCGGTGGTGAAGGCGCCGCGGATGAGCCGGTTCTCCAGCAGCAGCATCGCCTGGAGCGTGCCGCGGCTGAGGATGGGCACGGCCAGCAACGAGCAGCACGGGACACCGGCGAAGTAGGGGTCGCGGGCGAAGCGGTCGTCGCGGGTCGCGTCGCTCACGACCAGCGGTTCGCGCATCCGCTGGGCATAGCGCACCACGGACATCGGCGCCGCGCCGTCGCGGCCGGCGCCGTCGAGCGCGACGGCGTCGCCGCCCGTCGCGGGCCGCAGCCAGTCCTGCCGGTCGGCGCTCCACAGCAACAGGTACACGTCGGTGGCACCGGTCATCGCGCTGAGCACGTGGGCCACCCGCGAGTGCAACCGTCCGATGCTGGTCTCCGAACTCAGCGCCTGCGACGCGGACAGGATGCCGAGCAGGTCGAGCGCTCCGGTCGTGACGACGGCCCGCTCGTAGGGGGCGACACCGGGCTCGGCGGCGGTCCGGTCGGGTTGCGTTCGCAGGGTCGGGTACGCCCAGTCGAGCTGGTCGACCTTCGCGGTCGCGCCCCAGGCCAGGTACTCCCGGCGGGCTTCGACCAGCAGGCTGTATCCGGCGTGTTCGAGGCCCTGGGTGAGGTGGAAGCGGGCCGCGTGCTCAGTGATCACGGCCCGGTGCCACGGGCGCTGACGCTGGTCGACCGCGCGCAGAGCCGCGTCGAAGGCCAGGTCGGCGGCGCGGAAGTCGCCGACCGCCCAGGCCCGCTCGGCCTCGACGAGCCGCAGCAGGTGCAGGAAGTTCGCCGGGGCGTCCGCGGCGCGGGCGGCCAGCCAGTCCGTCACGTCGTCCAGTTCGGACAGCAGACCCGCGGGCGAGCCGTCGCGGCTGTCCCGGATCTGCCCGGCGAGCGCCAGCCCGCGCAGCACGTAGGCCGCGTCGGTCGGATACGGGCCCAGCGGGGTCAGCAACGACATCACCGCCGCGCTGTGCCGCGTCAGGGCGGCCGGATCGTCGAAGACGGCCGCCGCGATCCCGCGGGTGACATGTGCCGGGAGCGGCATGGGCATGTCGATGGGGTACACGCCGCCCGCGACGTCCGAGCTTTCGCCGCGCAGCACACCGACCAGCCACCGATAGCTGTCGAGCACCCGGCCGGTCTGCTCGTTGCCGGTACGCCGGACGAACGCCAGCCCGGCGTCCACCTCGGCGACGAGGGCGTCCAGCGTCGGCGCGCAGTCCACCATGCGGGACACGGTGTAGTAGTAGGAGTAGCCGGCGTTCGCCAGGTCACCACCGGCGATCAGCCCCTGCCTGGCACGCTGACATGATCGGACACCGTTCTCGGTCGGCTCGACCCAGTGGCTGTTGCCGGCGAGCAGGTAGCGCGCGTGCGAGGTGGCGGGTTCGTAGCCACGGGCCGCACCCTGTGCCACCAGCCGCCGGCCGACGCGGTACGCGGCCGAGAAGTTCCCGCGCACGACCGCGGTGTTGCAGGCGGCGCTGGCGGGCCCCAGCAGGGTCGGGGCCGGGCCGAGCTCGACCCAGATCCGCAGCGCCTCCATGCTGAGCCAGCTATACGTCGCGTAGTCGGCGGCGAAGTAGGCCGCCGCGATGATCGCGTTGAGGAGCTGCGCCGAGGCGAGGATCACGGGGTCGGTGATCTCGGGCCGGGTCACGTCGTCGCCGCGCTCGGAGTGGTCCAGCCGCCGCAGCAGGCTCGCGAACTGACGGTCGAGCTCGGCGGGGATCCGGTCCGCCGCCGGGATGGTGATGCCCAGCTCGCGCAGCGACTCGACGCCCAGCCTGATCGCCTCGGCGAAACGGCCCCGGTGGGTGAGGCTGCTCACCTGCACGCCGGTCGCGTGTGCCCGCTCGGTCACGCTGCCGGACAGTCGCTCGATCGTCCGGAACACCTCGTCCGCGTCGTCCAGGTTTCCCAGGCCGTAGAGCGCTGCGTGGCGGGCGGTGTGCACCTCGACGAGCGTGGCGGTCTCATCCGGGTCATCCGGGTCGATCAACCGCAGGGCGGCCTTCAGCATCGCGTCCACCACCGCGTGGTCGCCGACCAGCGCCGCCTGGTCGGCGGCACGGCGCAGCAGCCCCACGACCCGGTGCCGCTCCGCCGGGCCGTCGACCGCGTCGATCACCGGCAGATACTGCTCCGCCGCGACCGCGAACAGCTCCGGGACTCCGGCCAGCCGCCGCGCGACGGCCACCCGCAGGGCGCGCTGCCGGTGCGGGTCCATGGCGCGCAGGACCACCTCGCGGGTCTGCTCGTGCCGGAACCGCACCGTCTCACGCACTCCGGGCTCCATCACGAGGAGGCCTTCGTCGAGCGCGGGAGCCAGCCACCGTTCCACGGTGTCCGCCGTGTCACCGGTGGCGGCCCGCAGCAGGCGCAGCTCGGCCCGCCCGCCGAGACACGCCATCGCCTCCAACACCTTCCGGGACCGCGGCGGCATGGCCTCGACCCGCGGCTCCAGCAGGCGCGTCACCTCGGAGCGGCGCAGGCGCCGGCGTACCTCCGTCTCGTCCCAGTGCCAACCGTCCGCCGTCACGGTCAGCACGCCGTCGCGGCGCAGCGCGTTGAGCAGTTCCACCGTCTCGTGGGGTTTCCGGAGGTGTACGGACCGATGGTCCCGGCCAGTCCCGCCGCCCGGGCCGGGTCCATGTGCAGCATCTCGGCGACCATGGTGACGAGACCGGGACCGGACAGGTTGGCCAGCCGCAGGTGCCGCACTCCGGGCTGCTCCAGCCACCGGGACAGCGGCGCCGCCGTGAGGTGCGTGGCGTCGCCGTCGCCGTCGCGGTACGCACCTACGAGCAGGAGGCCGTCGATCGGTTCCTCGCTCAGCACCAGGTCGGCGATGCCGAGTGTCATACGCCCCGCCCACTGCAGGTCGTCGACGAACACCACGATCGGCCGCTGCCGCGAGGCCACCGCACCCAGTACCTTCACCGCCGCTCGTTGCATCCGCACCTGCGCCGTCAGCGGATCCCCGACGTCCGGCGGCACGTCGAGCAGCGCCGCGAACTCCGGCTGCATCCTGCTCAGCAGACCCGCGTTCGGCCCGACCGCCGCCAGGATCCGTCCGCGTATCCTGGCCAGCTCGTGCTCCGGCTCGGCCAGCAACAGCCGGCCCAACGCGCGAAACGCCTGATGCAACGCATCGGACTCCAGGTCCCGCCGGTGCTGGTCGAACCTGCCCGCCACGAACCAGCCGTCCCGGTCCGTCACCACCGGCCGCAGCTCGTCGACGAGCGCCGTCTTGCCCACCCCGGCCGGTCCGCCGACCAGCACCCCGCGACACCGGCCCGCCAACGCGTCCTCGAACCCCGCCCGCAGCGCCGCCACCTCTGGGTCGCGAGCCGCCAGCCGCGACGGCGGCAACAACCTCGGTGGAATGTCGCGTTCACCCACCCGCAGCTCAGCCGCCGCCCGCGGGCCCGCGTCGCGCAACCGCTCCAGGTCGTGGAGCACGCCGTCCGCGGTCTGGTAGCGGTCGTCCGGCTCCTTCTCCAGCAGATGCATGATGATGTCGGACAACGGCTCGGGCACGGCCGGGTTCACCTTCGCCGGCGGCACCGCCACGCGAGCGAGATGGTCGTGCGTGAGCCGCAGCGGGTCGCCGGATCCGAACGGTGGCGCACCGGTCGCCAGCTCGTACAGCGTCGCGCCCAACGCGTAGAGGTCGGCGCGCTGATCCACCGGCCGGCCGGTACGCCCGGTCTGCTCGGGCGCCAGGTACGCCAGCGTGCCGACGATCTCGGTGTGGTGGGTGAACTCGGGACGAACCTCGGCCAGCGACGTCGCCAGGGCGAAGTCCACCAGGCACGGCGTCCCGTCGCGGGACAGCACGACGTTCGCCGGCGTGATGTCCCGGTGCACCACGCCCCGGTGGTGCATCTCCGCCACCGCCCGGGTCAGCGCCACCGCAAGCCCGATCAGGTCGCCGGCGGCCAGCGGCTTCGCCAGCCCGGCCAGGGTCGTGTCACCGGCGTCCGTCACCATGATCGACCCCGGCTGCCGCGGCACCTCCGCGAGCTGCGCGACCCCGGCGACCCCGCGCAACCGCTCCAGCGTCGCCACCTCGTGCCGCACCCGCCGTCGGGCGTCCGGCCCCAGCGGCTCCTTGCGGATGACCGTGCGCCCGGCGACAGGCAGCCGGGTGACGCGTGTGTGTTCGCTCTCCTGCACCGTTTCGGCCTGAACGGGCGGATGTCGGCCCGACAGCAGTCCGCCTGTTCCCATGCGACACCTCCGCGCACATCTGACCAATGACTACCCGATTCGTGCGCGAACTCGCCCTTTGCGTGACTGCTTCTGGTTCCGGACGGTGGTATCGGGCCGGACGTCCGGAAACGCGCGCGGCACCCGGGCCGACGTGCCGGCCGGTCGCTGAACCATCGTCGCGGGGCCCGCGCCGTCGGCCGGGCCCCGCGGACGTGGTGCGACGATCAGCTCCGCCGGCGCTGCGGCCGGGGCGTCAGGCGGAGCAGGGCCATGCCGCCCAGGATGAGTGTGGCCGCCAGCACCACCTGCCATCCGATGGACAGCCCGGTCGCCGGCAGCAGCGCAGCACTTCCGGCCGCCCCGCCGGCAACACCGCCTTCGTACATTTCCCATCTCCTCACACATTGATCCATTCGCGGTTCGCACCGCGAACTGTTTTCCACGCCGCCAGCCAGTACACGCCGGCGCGCCATTGTTCGTACAACCATTCCGGTAGCAGCAGTGCCGCCAGCAGAATGTCGCCGGGACGACCCTTCCGGACCGTCCACACACGTTCGAGGACAAAGACGCCCGTCAACGGCAGCCACCGGGCGTCGAACGGCAGGCCGCCGGTGACGGCGATCACCACGGCGAGGAACGCGAGGTACATGGGCGCCAGCATCGACCCGCCGTAGGTTGCGGCCTGGCGGACCCAGGTGCCGAACGTGCGCCGGTTCAGCCCGTACAGGCGGAGGCTGTCGAGCATGCCGCGCTGCCAGCGGAGCCGCTGGTGCCGCAACGCCCTCCACGTCGGCATCGACTCCGTGACCGCGGTGGCCTTCGCGGGCGCCACCGGACGGTAGCCGAGCGCCCGCACCGCGAACGTCATCTCGATGTCCTCCGTGGCGGTGTCCCGGTGGTACAGCTCGCCCGGGTAGCCGGGCAACCGGCCGTCCCCGCGGGCGGCCAGCACCTCCCGGATCACGCGGACCTGGAAGAGCGTCGCCACGCCGGAGAGCACCAGCGCCTTGTCCATGCGCCGGGCGACCTGCCGCGCGAACCGCGTGTACTCGTTGCGCTGCAGCCGATCGAGCAGGCCGGTGCCGTCGTGGGAGGTGTGGAAACTGGCGCAGGCGGCGCCGACGGGCCGCCGCCACCGGTGCCCGAAACGCTGCGTGAGCGCGCCGACTGCGTGCCGGGTGAAGTCCGGGGCCAGGACGCTGTCCGCGTCGGTGACGAGCACGAAGTCGTCGTCGGCGAGGTCGGGCAGGAGCCTGCTGACGGCCCAGTTCAGCGCGCCGGCCTTCTTGTGGGGGTTGGGGCCGGGAAACTCGAGCACCTCGGCGCCCGCGGCCCAGGCCGCCTCGGCGGTATCGTCGGTGCAGTTGTTCGGCACGACGACGATCCGGTCGACCGGCGGTGACCACTGCCGTTGCAGCGCCCGGACGGTGGCGGCGACGGTGGGGCCCTCGTTGCAGGCGGGAACCACGGCGACGACCTGCGCGGCGGGCCGGCGGTAGCGGCGCTGCACGGGCAACGCGCGGCCGGCGACGGCAGGGTCCGTGGCGGCGTGTTCGGTCAGGCTGAAGCGCACGGCTCGGTTGCCTCCGGAATTGGTACGGGCGGACGCCCTCCCGCCGGACGGCGTCCCCGCGGTCCGCTGCCGGCTGAGCCGTTCCGCGAACCGGAAATGCTGACGGGTGCGGAGTCGACTTTGCTGGCACGCGATTCGGGACGCAATGTTTTCGCCGCCTTCTCACCCAGGTGAAAATGGGGCTGAGAAATCGGCGGAACGAAGGAGCGGGGCGATGTCGAAAATGCCCCGAGGAGGATTCGCGAGGTCGTGCCGACCCGCCATCTTCCGGGGTCCGTGCTGCTCCTCGGTGCCGACCCGGCGGTTTCGCGATCTGTGCGGGGGATCGGTGCTCCGCGTTCGGGGTGACCGGGTTCCGTGATCGTGGGAACATCTGGCTGCCCCGGCGCGAGGCCGCGCAGTCAAGCCCAGCGGCCCCTGGTCAACCTGGACAAGGCCGATACTTCGGGCGCGGGGCTCGGAGGTGCCGCGGCCGGCGCGCGCGCGTTCCGCCGCAATCCGCCGTCACGCCGACCGACTGCATGATCATGGGAAAGATCTGGCTGTCCCGACAGCCAGATCTTTCCCATGATCAAATGGTCGCTCGGTACCGGTGCCTATCGGGTCACGTCGAACCTGGGATCCACCGCCAGTTCGGCCAGTTGCTGCTCGGTCAGTGGCGGTGCCGGCAGCGGCGCCAGCTCGCCCTCGGGCCAGAAGCCCAGCGACGCCGACTGGCCGAGGAACACGACCGTGCCGTTGGCCTGCCGGAACGCCGCCCACTGCAACGAACTGCTGTCCGTCGGCGCCGCGGTGACGCCGACCTTGACCGGGCCGACCATGACGTCGTGGCACCGGCCGCCGCTGACGCCCCAGATGTACTGCGTCAGGGCACACCCCTCGCCGGTGTTGCCGGACGTGACCGGATGGACCTCCACGGCGACCCGTCCGGTCTTGCCGTCCCGGGCGACCGCCGCACTCGCGAGATACTGCCACCGGTGCGGTGCGCCCTGCTCGCTGATCAGCGACGCCTGCGCCGTGCGGGCCGGCTGTCCGTGCGTGCCGAGGGCCGGTCCCGCCGGCGCGTCGAAGCCGGCCGGGACGATCTTCAGCAGTTCGTCGAGGAGCCGGATCGCGCGGTCGTGCTCGGGCCCCTCGTACGCGGTGGCGTCGGTCATCGGCGAGCCGCTCGGGTATGTGCCCCAGCCGCTCTTTTCCGGCACGGGCGCGGTCGTCAGCGCCGGCGGCGATCCGGCCGGTGCGGGCGCGCCCACCTCGAGCGGCGCGCCGCCGCCGGTGAGGTTGCCCAGCGCGAGGGCACCGGCCGTCAGGACGGCGGCGGTGCCCGTGCCGGCGCCGAGCCAGGTGATGTGCCGCCGTCTGCGGGCCCGGCGCCCGGCGGTCAGCGCCGCGCTGCTGGCCATGGGTGGTGGCGGTACGGTCGTCGTCACCGTCGCGCGAAAGACCGCGCGGAGTTCGTCCTCGGTCATGATTCCTCACATGTGGGGACCAACGGGGCAATCTGCTTGCGAAGCGTGTCCAGACCGCGCGCGGCCTGGCTCTTGACGGTGCCCGCCGACACGCCCAGCACCGCGGCGGTATCGTCGACGGACAGGTCCTCCCAGTACCGCAGCACCAGCACGGCCCGCTGCCGCGCGGGCACCTCGGCCAGCGCGCGCATGAGATCCAGCCGGTCCTCGACGGGCACGTCGGGGCTCACCTGCGGGATCTCGTCGCCGGTCGGCCTGACCCGCCGCCACCACGCGAGCCGGCGCTCGTCGAGGAAGGCGTGCAGCAGCGTCCGCCGCAGGTACCCGTCGAGGGCGTCGTGCCGGGACACGCGCCCCCAGGCCAGGTACAGCCGGGTGAAGGCCGTCTGCACGAGGTCCTCGGCGCGGTGCCAGTCGCCGCAGAGCAGGTACGCCGTGCGGCGCATCGCGTCCGAGCGGGCGGCGAAGTACTCCGCGAAACCGCGGTCTGTTTCGCTCATGCCGTCCACACGAGGGCCGGGCACCGTCTGGTTGCACGACAGGCGGACGAATCTGCGCCCGTGGGGTGCGGCGTTCCGCGGTCACCGACCCGGTCGGCGTCCTGCCCGCTCAGCCGGCCCGCTCCGGATGGGCGCCCGCCCGCCGGCGTAGGGAAACCGTCAAGAAACGCGCCGCGGGCGTAGGGATTTCGTCAAGGCGTATGGGCAGTTGATACGGCTCGACTTTGACTGGCACCGGACCGGACGGAAGGTCCTTCGCCGAGTGTCGAGGCGGGTGCTCGATGGACAGGGCATGGTGGCTGGTCCGGCCGCGGTACGCCGCGCCGACCGGCGTCACGCTCGCGGCCGGGGCGACCGGTGCGGTCGTCGTGGCGGTGCTGTGTGCCGCCGCGACCGCGCCGTCGGAGGTCACGGCCCGCGTCGCCGTGTTGGCGCTGTGGACCCTCGCCGTCGGAGCGTTCGGCGGCGACCTGGTCGCCGCGGTGGCCACCGGCGCCATCGCGTGGACGGTGCTCAACGGGTTCCTGGTCAACCGGCTGGGCGTGCTGACCTGGCACGGCACGGCCGACGCGGTGCGGCTCGGCGTGCTCCTCGGCGCCGCCGGCGCGGGCTGGCTGGGTGCGCTCACGCGCCGGGTGCTCCGGCACCGCAGGCACGTGGTCAGGCTGCGGGCATGGCTCCACGGCGACGGGCTCACGTCGATATCCCCAAACAAGGAGGCAAGTCACAGTGGCTGATGTGGTGTTCGTACTGCTGACGATCGCGGCGTTCGCGATCCTCGGCCTGGCGGTGCGGGCGGTGGAGCGGCTGTGAGCGCCGAGAACCTCGTCGGCCTCGTCCTCGCGGTCGCCCTGACCGCCTTCCTGGTCGCTGCCCTACTCTTCCCGGAGCGGTTCTGATGAGCCCCACCACGGCGGGCGTCCTCTTCATCGCCTCGCTGGTCCTCGCCCTGGTGGTCGTGCACCGGCCGTTCGGCGACTACATGTTCCGGGCGGTCACCTCGCCGCGCCATCTGCGGGCGGAGCGTGTGCTCTACCGCGCGGTCGGGGTCAACCCGGACGGGGAGCAGTCCTGGGGTGTCTATGCCCGCAGCGTGCTGGCGTTTTCGGCGATCTCGATCCTGTTTCTGTACCTGTTCCAGCGCGTGCAGGACCACCTGCCTCTTTCGTTGGGCTTCGATCCGGTCAAGTCCGACCAGGCGTGGAACACGGCGGTTAGTTTCGTGACGAACACGAACTGGCAGTCGTATTCCGGTGAGTCGACGATGGGCCATCTGGTGCAGATGGCGGGTCTGGCGGTGCAGAACTTCACGTCCGCCGCTGTCGGTATCGCGGTCGCGGTCGCGCTGGTGCGGGGCTTCGCCCGGTCGAGGACCGATCAGCTCGGCAACTTCTGGGTCGATCTGGTGCGGGTGTGTGTGCGGATTCTGCTGCCGGTGGCGGTGGTCGGCGCGACGTTGCTGGTCATCGGTGGTGCGGTGCAGAACCTCAGTGGTGGTACCGAGGTGGCGACGCTGGCGGGCGGGTCGCAGACCGTGACCGGTGGTCCGGTGGCCAGTCAGGAGGTCATCAAGGAGCTGGGCACGAACGGCGGGGGGTTCTACAACGCCAACAGTGCGCATCCGTTCGAGAACCCGACGAGCTGGACGAACTGGATCGAGCTGTTTCTGATCCTGTTCGTTCCGTTCACGATGCCGCGGGTGTTCGGCCGGATGGTCGGTGACCGGCGGCAGGGGTTCGCGATCGCCGGGGTCATGGCGATCATCGCGATCGGCAGTGTGGTTGCGATCAACGCCTTCCAACTGGCCCACGGCGGGACCGCCCCGATGGCGGCCGGGGCCAGCACGGAAGGCACGGAGGTGCGGTTCGGGGTGTCGAATTCGGCGACGTTCGCCGCGGTGACGACGTTGACGTCGACGGGTGCGGTGAACTCGTTCCACGATTCGTACACGGCGTTGGGCGGCATGGTCGCGATGGTGAACATGATGCTGGGTGAGGTGGCTCCGGGTGGTGTGGGTTCGGGGTTGTACGGGATGTTGATCCTCGCTGTGGTCACGGTGTTCGTGGCCGGGTTGATGGTGGGTCGGACGCCGGAGTATCTGGGCAAGAAGGTCGGTGCGCGGGAGATCAAGTTCGCGTCGTTGTATCTGCTGACGACTCCGGCCCTCGTGCTCGTGGGTACGGCGGTGGCGATGGGTTCGGCGACGGCGCGTTCGTCGATGCTGAACACGGGTGCGCACGGCCTGTCCGAGGTGCTCTACGCGTTCACCTCGGCGTCGAACAACAACGGCTCCGCGTTCGCCGGTATCAGCGTCAACACCGAGTTCTACAACACCGCTCTCGGGCTGTGCATGCTGTTCGGCAGGTTCCTGCCGATCATCCTCGTGCTCGGCCTGGCCGGATCCCTCGCCCGGCAGCAGCCGGTGCCCGAGTCGACCGGAACGTTGAAGACCTATCAGCCCTTGTTCGTCGGCATGGTCGTCGGCGTCACGATCATCGTGGTCGCGCTGACTTACCTGCCGGCGCTGGCGCTCGGCCCGCTCGCGGAAGGCATCCAATGACCACCCCAACTCTGTCCCGGCAACCCCGGCCCCAAGGAATCTCCATGACCACCCCGACGCCGCGCAAGGTCGCGGGCGGTCTGCTCGACCCGGCGCTGTTGTGGCGGTCGTTGCCGGATGCGTTGCGGAAGTTGAATCCGGGCACGTTGTGGCGTAATCCGGTGATGTTCATCGTGGAGGTCGGTTCGGTTTTCACGACTGTGTTGGCGGTGGTGCATCCGAGTGTGTTCGCGTGGGTGATCACGGTGTGGTTGTGGTTGACGGTGGTGTTCGCGAATCTGGCCGAGGCGGTGGCTGAGGGTCGGGGTAAGGCGCAGGCGGATACGTTGCGCCGGGCGAAGCAGGACACGGTGGCGCGGCGGTTGGTGGATGGTGTGGAGGAGGCGGTGCCGGCGCCGCAGTTGCGGTTGGGTGATGTGGTGGTGGTGGAGGCGGGGCAGGTGATTCCGGGTGATGGTGATGTGATCGAGGGTATTGCGTCGGTTGATGAGTCGGCGATCACGGGGGAGTCGGCGCCGGTGATCCGGGAGTCGGGTGGGGACCGGTCGGCGGTGACGGGTGGGACGAAGGTGTTGTCGGATCGGATCGTTGTGCGGATCACGCAGCGGCCGGGGGAGTCGTTCATCGATCGGATGATCGCGTTGGTGGAGGGTGCGAATCGGCAGAAGACGCCGAATGAGATCGCGTTGAACATTCTGCTGGCGTCGTTGACGATCATTTTTCTGTTGGCTGTGGCGACGGTGCAGCCGCTTGCGATTTTCTCGAAGGGGGTGCGGGCGTTCGCTCCGGATTCCGCGGCGTTGGGTGCCGATGGGGTGGCGGGGGTCGTGTTGGTGTCGTTGTTGGTGTGTTTGATTCCGACGACGATCGGGGCGTTGTTGTCGGCGATCGGTATCGCGGGTATGGATCGGTTGGTGCAGCGCAATGTGCTGGCGATGTCGGGTCGGGCGGTTGAGGCGGCCGGTGATGTGAACACGCTGCTGCTGGACAAGACCGGCACCATCACCCTCGGCAACCGGCAGGCGGGCGAGTTCGTGCCCGTCGAGGGGGTGACCGCCGAGGACCTGGCCGACGCCGCCCAGCTCTCCAGCCTGGCCGACGAGACGCCGGAGGGGCGCAGCATCGTCGTGCACGCGAAGGAGCACCACGGCCTGCGCGAACGTGACGTCACCGGCGCCGTCTGGGTGCCGTTCACCGCGCAGACCCGCATGTCCGGCGTCGACGTCGACGGTCGCCAGATCCGCAAGGGCGCCGCGACCGCGGTGATGAAGTGGGTCCGCGAACACGGCGGCCGCCCCACCGAGGAGGTCGGCTCCATCGTGGACGCCATCTCCGGTTCCGGTGGCACGCCGCTGGTCGTGGCCGAGCACGTCGACGGCCAGCCGGCCCGCACCCTGGGCGTCATCCACCTCAAGGACGTGGTGAAGGAGGGCATGCGGGAACGGTTCGACGAGATGCGCCGCATGGGCATCCGTACGGTGATGATCACCGGGGACAATCCGCTCACGGCTCGGGCGATCGCGGAGGAGGCGGGGGTTGACGACTTCCTGGCCGAGGCCACGCCTGAGGACAAGATGGCGCTGATCAGAAAGGAGCAGCAGGGCGGCAAGCTCGTGGCGATGAC
Organism: Dactylosporangium roseum; assembly: GCF_025264685.1. GTDB lineage: Bacteria > Actinomycetota > Actinomycetes > Mycobacteriales > Micromonosporaceae > Dactylosporangium > Dactylosporangium roseum. Next base: position 4,634,077 of record NZ_CP073721.1, on the reverse strand, counting down.
CGGTGACGGCACCAACGACGCGCCGGCCCTCGCGCAGGCCGACGTCGGGGTCGCGATGAACACCGGCACCTCGGCGGCGAAAGAGGCCGGCAACATGGTCGACCTCGACTCCGACCCGACGAAACTCATCGAGATCGTCGAGATCGGCAAGCAGCTCCTCATCACCCGCGGCGCGCTGACCACGTTCTCCATCGCCAACGACATCGCCAAGTACTTCGCGATCATCCCGGCGATGTTCGCCGCGATCTACCCCGGCCTGGACCAGCTCAACATCATGCGCCTGGCCTCACCCGAGTCGGCGATCCTGTCCGCGGTCATCTTCAACGCGATCATCATCGTGGTGCTGATCCCGCTCGCCCTGCGCGGCGTGCGGTACCGGCCCGGCACCGCCGCCGCCATGCTGCGCCGCAACCTGCTCGTCTACGGCCTCGGCGGCATCATCGTGCCCTTCATCGGCATCAAGGCCATCGACCTTCTCATCCAATTCGTCCCGGGAATCTGACATGCGACTGCCTGCCTGGCTCGCCCAGCACCTCGCGGCCCTGCGCGCGGTGGCCGCCATGACCGTCGTGCTCGGCCTGGCCTACCCCTTGTTCATGGTCGCCGTCGCCCGCATCCCGGGCCTCGCCGGCAACGCCGACGGCTCGCTCATCGACAGGAACGGCTCGACCGTCGGCAGCAGCCGCATCGGCCAGTCCTTCACCGACAGGCTGGGCAACCCGCTGCGGCAGTACTTCCAGTCCCGCCCGTCCGCCGCCGGCGGCTACGACCCGAAGGCGACGGGTGCCAGCAACCTCGGCCCGCAGAGCGTCGTGGACGTCCCCGGCAGGGCGAGCCTGCTCACCCTCGTGTGCTCGCGCAGCAAGGCGGTCGGTGAGCTGGACGGCGTTGACGGCGCCCGCCCGTACTGCACGCCCGGCGGCGTCGGCGCGGTCCTCGCCGTCTTCTACCACAACGGCTCGACCGGCCCGGTCACCCGCGCGGTCAGCCTCAACGAGGCCTGCCCCGCGACCCCGTTCGTCACCACCTGGCAGGGCGTCACCGTCGAATGCGCCAAGCCCGGCGAGGACTACAGCAAAGGCGTCGTCACCCCCGTCCGGGGCAACGCCCCGGACACGCCGGCCGTGCCGGCCGACGCGGTGACCGCCAGCGGCAGCGGCCTCGACCCGCACATCAGCGTCGCCTACGCGAAGCTACAGATCCCACGGGTCGCCGCCGCACGGGGCATACCCGCCGCCGAGGTACGACGGCTCGTCGACGAGCACACCACCGGCCGCGCCCTCGGCTTCATGGGCGAGCCGGCGGTCAACGTCCTGAAGCTCAACCTGGCCCTCGACCGGGTCGCGTAAGGAAGCGAGCGGATGACGACGCGCGGGACGCTGCGGGTGTATCTGGGCGCCGCGCCCGGCGTCGGCAAGACCTACAAGATGCTGGAGGAGGGGCGGCGCCGCAAGGAACGCGGCACCGACGTGGTGGTTGGGTTCGTGGAGACCCACGGCCGCCCCTTCACCGAAGCCATGCTCGACGGCCTGGAGGTCGTGCCGCGCCAGGACATGACATATCGCGGCAGCGCCTTCACCGAGCTCGACCTCGACGCCGTCCTCGCCCGCCGGCCCGAGGTGGCGCTCGTCGACGAACTGGCACACACCAACGTGCCCGGCAGCCGGCACGCCAAGCGCTGGCAGGACATCGAGGAACTGCTCGACGCCGGCGTCGACGTGCTCACCACGGTCAACATCCAGCACCTCGAGTCGCTCAACGACGTCGTCGAGCAGATCACCGGCGTCCCGCAGCGCGAGACGGTCCCCGACGCCGTCGTCCGCCGCGCCGAGCAGATCGAACTGGTCGACATGACCCCGGAGGCCCTGCGCCGCCGCATGGCCCACGGCAACATCTACAAGCCGGAGAAGATCGACGCCGCGCTCGGCAACTACTTCCGGGTCGGCAATCTCACCGCCCTGCGCGAACTCGCGCTGCTGTGGCTGGCCGACAAGGTCGACGAACAGCTCGACCGCTACCGCGCCGACCACAACATCGACACGACGTGGGAGGCCCGCGAACGGGTGGTCGTCGCGCTCACCGGCGGACCCGAGGGCGACACGCTCATCCGGCGTGCGGCTCGCGTCGCCGCCCGTACCAAAGGCGCGGACCTCATGGCGGTGCACGTCGTGCGCGGCGACGGGCTCTCCGGCGGCGACCCCGCCAACCTGACCCGTCAGCGGCTGCTCGCGGAGAGCCTCGACGGGACCTACCACCAGGTCGTCGGCGCCGACGTCCCGGCCGCGCTGCTCGACTTCGCCCGCGGTGTCAACGCCACCCAGCTCGTCCTCGGCGCCAGCCGCCGGGGCCGGCTCGCCCAGATCCTCGCCCCCGGGGTCGGGGTGACCACGACCGCCGAGTCGGGCAGCATCGACGTCCACCTCGTCAGCCACGAGCAGGCCCGGCGCGGACGCCTGCGGCTCGGGCAGGGCGAGAGCGGTCTGACCCTGCGCCGGCGGCTGCTCGGCTTCGCCCTAGCGCTGGCCGGCCTGCCGGTCCTCACCATCGCCCTGGACGAGTTGCGCGCCGAGATGACGTTGCCCAGTGACATCCTCGCCTACCTCGTCCTCGCCGTCGCCGTCGCGCTCGTCGGCGGGCTGCTGCCGGCGCTGGTCTGCGCCGTCGGCGGCTTCCTGCTGCTCAACTGGTACTTCACGCCGCCGCTGTACGAGTTCACCGTCGCCGAACGGGAGAACGTGTTCGCGCTGGTGGCGTTCGTCTTCGTGGCCATGGCGGTGGCGACCGTCGTCGACCGGGCCGCCCGCCGCGCCCGCGACGCCGCCCGCGCCTCGGCCGAGGCGCAGACCCTCGCCACCCTCGCCGGCAGCGTCCTGCACGGCGACAACCCGCTCGACGCCCTGCTGGAGCGGGTCCGCGAATCCTTCGGCCTGATCAGTGTCACGCTGCTGGAGCGGTCCACCGAGCGCGGGGCCTGGCGGATCGTCGCGTCCGTCGGCGGCAAGCCGTGCACGACGCCCGCGGAGGGGCAGACCGAGGTCCCCATCAACGACGACGTCTCGCTGGTGCTGCGCGGGCATCCGCTGCCGGCGTCCGACCGCAGGCTCATCGAGGCGTTCGCCGCGCACGCCGTGATCGCGCTGCGCCAACAGCGCCTCGGCGAGCAGGCCGCCACGGCGCGATCGCTGGAGGAGGTCGACAAGCTGCGCACGGCGCTGCTGTCGGCGGTCAGCCACGACCTGCGCACCCCGCTCGCCTCCGCCAAGGCCGCCGTCGGCAGCCTGCGCAGCCACGACGTCGCCTTCTCGCCCGCCGACCAGGAGGAGCTGCTGGCCACGGCGGAGGAGTCGCTGGACAAGCTCACCCGCCTCGTCGAGAACCTCCTCGACATGTCCCGCGTACAGGCCGGCGCCCTCGCCATGACGCCGCACGCGGTCAGCGTCGCCGAGGCGGTGCCCCACGCGATCGACGAGCTCGGCCCGTTCGCCGCCGGTGTCCGGGTGAGCATCCCCGACGACCTGCCCGAGGTCCACGCCGATCCGGCGCTGCTCGAACGGGTCCTCGTCAACGTCCTGGCCAACGCCGTGCGGTACAGCCCACCCGGCAGCCCGCCGCTGATCAGCGCGAGCGAGCACGCCGGCCAGGTGGAGATCCGCGTCGTCGACCACGGCCCGGGCATCCCGGCCGCCGACCGTGAACGCGTGTTCCAGCCCTTCCAGCGCCTCGGCGACCGCGACAACGCCACCGGCGTCGGCCTCGGCCTCGCGCTCTCCCGCGGCCTGGCCGAGGCCATGGGCGGCACCCTGCTGCCCGAGCACACCCCGGGCGGCGGCCTCACCATGACCCTCGCCCTGCCCAGCGCCGAACGGGCCGGCGTCGACCACGCCGATCCCGTGCTGCTGGCGCATCTGGACGTCAGACGCACCGGAAAGGAGACCCCGGCGTGAGCCCGACCCGGGTCCTCATCGTCGACGACGAACCACAACTGCTGCGCGCGCTGCGGATCAACCTACAGGCCCGCCAGTACGAAGTGGTGACCGCCGGCGACGGCACCACCGCGCTGCAGGTCGCCGCCATCGAGCACCCCGACGTGGTGGTGCTCGACCTCGGCCTGCCCGACCTGGACGGCATCGAGGTGCTGCGCACCCTGCGGGCCTGGACCCCGGTGCCGGTCCTCGTCCTGTCCGGCCGGCTCGGCAGCGGCGAGAAGGTCGCCGCGCTCGACGCCGGCGCCGACGACTACGTCACCAAGCCGTTCAACATCGACGAGCTCCTCGCCCGGATCCGCTCGGTGACCCGCCGCCGGCCGGAGCCCGAGGCCGCCTCGACCGTCCGCGTCGGCGACTACGACATCGACCTCGCCGCCCACGACGCCCGCCGCGCCGACGGCTCCGGGCAGCGCCAGCACCTCACCCGCACCGAGTGGCGGATCCTCGACCTGCTGGCCCGCAATCCCGGCAAGCTCGTCAGCCACCGCGAGCTGCTGCGGCACGTGTGGGGGCCGACATATCTCGACCAGACCCACTACCTGCGCCAGTACATGGGGCAACTGCGCCGCAAGCTCGAACCGGACCCGGCCCGGCCCCGGCACCTGCTCACCGAGCCGGCGATGGGCTACCGCTTCCAGCCGTGACCCACCGGCGGGCCGGATCCCGGCACTGAGGTTGCCACCGGCCGCCGTGGCTGCCCACGGCTCCTGACGGATTTCCTACGCCGGCCACCCGGTTCTTGACGATGTGCTGACGCCGCAACAGATTTCGCGTAGAGATTGCGTATGGACACCTTGGCGGGGCGCCGTCGCGGTGCCAGCGTGGCCGGTATGACCCTCACCGAGATCCTGCCGTCGCTGCGTTCGTCGCTCCCGGCGCACCTGGGCGCCGGCGTCTGGCCGTCGACCACCCGCTGGGGGAACGGCGGTGACCTCCTCGTCGGTGGTGTCTGCGCCCCGGCGATCTGCTCGCCGTCGCCGGTACCGGTGCCTACCACCACGCCCGCGCCACCAACTTCCACCTCGTCGGCCGCCCCGCGCTGGTCGCCGCCGACGGCGGCCGCGTCCACCCGCTGATCCGCCGGGAGTCCGTCGACGACCTGCTCGCCCGCGACCAGGGGTGCCGCTGAACGCGGCGTGCGATCCGTGGAGGACACTGCTCCTGGCACGGCCCGGCATCCGCCGGGCGGCGGACACGGAGGGGCGGACGGTGGACGGTCGCGGAAGCCCGATCCGCAGACACCTGCCGCTCGCGCTGGTGGTGGTCTTCATCGCGTGGATCGTCCTGATCGTCGTGCTGATCGCAATGAGCCCGGAAGGCAGTGCCGGCGCATGACGCAACGTAGAGCATGGTGGCCGTCGTGGGCCGGCGCGCGTGCCGGGGTGGCCGCGGCGGCGGTCGCGCCGGCACCGAGGCGCGACGCCGACGCCGTGATCGACTGCGCGCTCTACGTCGGCGGGGTCCGCCGGAGCGGGAAGAGCACGCCCGCGGCGATGCTCGCCGAGGCGAAGGCGACCGCCGACGCGTTCGTCTGGATCGGCCTGCACGAACCGGCCGCCGGCAAGATGGCGGAGATCGCCGAGGTGTTCGGCCTGCACCCCCTCGCCGTCGAGGACGCGCTCTCCGCCGAGCAGCGCCCGAAGCTGGAGCGCTACGAGGACGTCGCGTTCCTGGTCGTGCGCGCGGCCCGCTACGTCGAGCACACCGAGCTGACCGACACGAGCGAGGTGGTCGAGACCGGCTCGGTGCGGATCTTCGTCGCCGAGAAGTTCGTCGTCACCGTCCGGCACGGCTCCGTCGGCGGGCTGCGCGCGGTCCGCGCCGACCTCGAGAACGACCGGGCGCTGCTCGCCCACGGACCGTGGGCCGTCGTGCACGCCATCTGCGACCGGGTGGTCGACGTCTACCTCGACATCGCCGCCGCGTTCCAGCGCGACCTCGACGTCGTCGAGGCGCAGGTCCTGCGGCGCGAGGCCAGCGCCACCATCGGCCAGATCTACCAGCTCAAGCGCGAGCTCGTCGAGTTCCGCGGCGCGGTCCTGCCGCTGCAGCGGCCCCTCGCCACCATCCTGGACGGCAGCACGGTCCGGCTCACGAAGGAGATCCGCCGGTACTTCCGCGACGTGGCCGACCACAACACGCGCGTCGCCGACCGGATCGCCGGCTTCGACGACCTGCTCAACTCGATGCTGCAGGCCCGCCTCGCCCAGGTGACCGTCGACCAGAACAACGACATGCGCAAGATCGCCTCGTGGGCCGCGATCGCCGCGATGCAGACGGCGTTCGCCGGCATCTACGGCATGAACTTCAAGTACATGCCCGAACTGCAGTGGCGCTACGGCTATCCCGGACTGCTCATCGTCATGCTGGGCACCTCGGCCCTGCTGTACCGCTACCTGCGCAAGTCCGGCTGGTTGTGACCGCCGGTGGGGAGCACGGCGTCAGGCCCGCTCCTTCCAGGTGAGCCGCAGGGTGATCCCGGTGCGCGGGCACGCCGGGTCGGCGTAGTGTCCGGCAGGGACACCCTCGGGTGTCCGGCACGACCGGCAGCCATCTCTGTCGAGGAGGACCGCCGTGACGAGCCGGCAGCGACCGACCACGCCGGACAGCGCGTCCGCGGCGGGTTCGCCGCCGCACGGCCCGAGCGCCCGCGACACCGCGAGGCTCGCGCTGGTCGTCGGTGCGCTCGGCGTGGTGTTCGGCGACATCGGGACCAGCCCGATCTACACCTTGCAGACCGTGTTCAACCCCGCTGACCCGCATCCGGTGCCGGTGAGCACCGAGAACGTGTTCGGCGTGGTGTCACTCGTCCTCTGGTCGGTGACGATCATCGTCACGGTTACGTACGTGCTGCTGGCGATGCGCGTCGACAACGACGGCGAGGGCGGCATCATGGCCCTGATCACCCTGCTGCGACGCTGGAGCGCGCACCATGGCCGGCGGGCGGCCTTCACGCTGGCCGGGCTCGGCATCTTCGGCGCCGCGCTGTTCTTCGGCGACAGCATGATCACCCCGGCGATCTCGGTGCTGTCCGCGGTCGAGGGCGTCAAGGTCGTCGAACCGTCGCTGGGGTCACTGGTGGTGCCGATCACCGCGGTGATCATCGTGGCGCTGTTCATGGTCCAGCGGCGGGGAACCACGGCCGTCGGCCGGATGTTCGGGCCCGTGATGATCCTCTGGTTCGTGACCATCGGCGCGTGCGGAGTGGCCGGCATCGTCCGGTACCCGGCCATCCTCGAGGCGCTGTCGCCGACCTACGCCGTCGGCTTCCTCGCCGGCCACTTCGGGATCGCGTTCTTCGCCCTGGCCACGGTGGCGCTCGCGGTCACCGGCGCCGAGGCACTGTACGCGGACATGGGGCACTTCGGCCGCCGGTCGATCACCCGGGCCTGGCTGATCCTGGTGTTCCCCGCGTGCGCGCTGAGCTACCTGGGCCAGGGCGCGCTGATCCTCCGGGATCCGGCGCACATCAGCGGCCCGTTCTTCCTGCTCGCGCCCTCCTGGGGACGGCTGCCGACGGTCCTGCTGGCGACGGCGGCGACCGTCATCGCCTCCCAGGCGGTGATCACCGGCGCGTTCTCGGTCGCGTCCCAGGCCGCCCAGCTCGGCTACCTGCCCCGGCTCCGGGTGTCGCACACGTCGGAGTCCAGGATCGGCCAGATCTACGTCCCATGGATCAACTGGCTGCTGATGATCTCGGTACTCACCCTGGTCTTCGCCTTCCGCAGCTCGGCGGCGCTCGCCTACGCGTACGGCATGGCCGTCACCGGTACGATCACCATCACCACCCTGCTCTTCTGCTACATCGCCCGCTGGCGGTGGCGCGCCCCGCTGTGGCTGATCGGCCTGAGCGCGGCCGTGCTGCTGATGGTGGACCTGCTGTTCGTCGCGGCCAACCTGACCAAGCTGGTCCACGGCGCGTGGCTCCCGCTGCTCATCGGCCTCACGGCGTTCACCGTCATGACCACCTGGCAGCGGGGCCGTGAAGTCGTCACCGCGGAGCGCCGCCGGCGCGAGGGATCGCTGAGTGAGTTCATCGCGCGGCTGCGCGCCGACGGGTCGCTGACGCGGCGGGTCCCGGGCACGGCGGTCTTCCTCAACCGCAGCAAGGAGACCGCGCCGCTGGCCATGCGGGCCAACGTCGAGCACAACCACGTGCGGCACGAACACGTCCTGATCATGTCGCTCCGGACGGAGCCGGTGCCGCGTGTCCCGGCGGACGAACGGATCGTCGTCGATGACCTCGGCTACGCCGACGACGGCATCATCCACGTGACCGTCCGGTTCGGCTACATGGAGACACCCGACGTGCCCGCCGCGTTGCGGACGCTCGACCCGGCGGGGACCGAGGGGAAGCTGCAACTCGGCCAGGCGTCGTACTTCCTGTCGAAGATCGAGCTGCGCAGCGGGGACAGGCCGACGATGGCGACCTGGCGCAAGAAGCTGTTCATCGCGACCTCGTACATCACCGCCGACGCCGCGGAGCACTTCGGCCTGCCCCGCGACCGCACGGTCATCATGGGGTCACACGTCGAAGTGTGACCCGGCCGGCCCCCGGTCACTGTGCCGGTGGGCGCTGCGGCAGCCTGGTGGCTCGGACCAGGAGCCGGACGGTGCCGGCCTCGACACCGTCGAAGCGCAGCCGGGTGCCGTGCACGGGCAGCCAGAACTCGCCGTCGAGATACAGCCGTCCGGCGTGGTCGACCACCTCGACGCGCATGCGGAGCGGCCCCGAACCGTAGCGGTAGTCCGCCTCGGCGAGCAGCACCTCGAAGCCGTGGTCGGTCGGCTTCATCGCGGGCACCCCGGACGCCGTGCTTCGGTTCGGCGGACGTGAATGACGTGCATGGTCACGCCGGATTTTAGGATTATTTAAGTTGCAAGTGCAACAAGCATCTGCGTGTTGCTGGTGTTGCAGCGATTTGCCCAGAATGTGCGTGGCTGTCACTCCATCGGGTACACCGCCGGGTGAAGGCGGGAACCCGGCGGAGGGAGTAGGTGTGAGCAGCGGCGATGCCGGGGATCCGGCGCACCGGCGGGTCGAGCGGTTGCTGCGGTGGCGGCCCCACCACGGCGCCGACCCCTCGGTCGCCGCGGCCGGCCGCGCCTGGGTGCGGCAGGCGCTGCGGGAGTTGCTCACCCACCCACCCGGCGCGGAGTTCGAGGGCGACGTCGAGCTGATGCTCAGCGAACTGCTCACCAACGCCGTCCGGCACGGCGGCGGTGTCGACGAGGTGCTGCTGCGCCTGGCGGGCACGTCCCTGCGGATCGTGGTGCGGGACAGCGAGCCCGGCCTGCCCGCCCCGGCCGACCGCGTCCACACCGGCGAGGACCACGGCTGGGGCATGTGGCTCATCCAGGCGTTCGCCACGCGCTGGGGCGTGCAGCGGCACGTCGCGGACGGCAAGTCGGTCTGGCTCGAACTTCCCGTCGGATGATCCGGCGCCGGCTGAGCTGAGCCTGCCCTGCCCGCCGGGCATCCTACGGATCGTCGGAGGAGGATCGCCCGATAGGGTCGTACCATCTGCAGTTCGAGCGGTTCGGTGCTGATCGATGTGCGGGAGGTGCGGTGCGCGGGTTCGGCGACCTTGAGGCCGCTGTGATGCAGCAGATGTGGAACTTCGCCACGCCGGTGACCGTGCGGCAGGTGCACACCGCGTTGGTGCGGGACCGGCCGCTGGCCTACACGACGGTGCTGACGGTGATGGAGAAGCTGTTCCGTAAGGGCTGGCTGGAGCGCGACCGGGAGGGCAAGGCACACCGGTACCGCACGGTCGCGACCCGCGAGCAGTACGGCGCCGGGCTGATGCGGGAGGCGCTGTCGGGCAGCGGCGACCGGGAGGTGGCGCTGCTGGACTTCGTGCGGCAGATGACGCTGGAGGAGGCGGTCGCGCTGCGCGCGGCGCTGGACAGCTATGAGCGGAAGATCGCCGGCTCGTGACCGTGCTGCCGTCGCCGCACCCGGCCGCCTACCTGGTCCCGGGCGGTCACCGGCACGTCGTGATCACGTCGGGGGCGCTGCGCCACCCGCTGCCGGGGCTGACCGCCCGGGCCCTGGGCGTCGCGGCCACGCTGCCGCCGGCGGTGCCGGTCGCGCTCGCCGTCCTCGACCTGCACTGAGCCGGAGGGCCTGTTCGCCGGGGCCGCGGTCGATGATCGCGTGCTTCGCTGCACCGGCACGGCGCCGCCGAGCACGCCCGGTGGCGCCACGAACCCGGCAAACGCGACGAACCGGGCAACGGCGGGGGAGGTGCGGCGCACTACGGCAGCATCGCCGATGATTCCTATTGATCGTAGGAGCTATGCTGTCGCCTTCATCAAAGGCGTGGTTGGTCCGTCCGGGGAGGGCTGATCGGTGGGTATGACAGAGCGGCGGAGCGGGATGCGCCGGACAACGGGTGCGAGTCGTCGCGCGGTGCTGATGCTCGGGGCCGCCGCGGCCGTCACCGCCGCGTGCACCGAGCCGGAGCGCAAGGCCCCGTCCGGCGCCGCCGGATCGCCCTCTCCCTCGCCGTCCGGCGCCCCGCTCGCGACCGGTCAGATCACCACGCCCGCCGACGCGGCGGCGTCGGTGTCGACGGCGACGGACATCGCCGTCACCGTCGACAACGCGACCCGCACCGACGTCGAGCTGCTCGACGCCGCCGGCGCCCGGGTCGAAGGGCACCTCCAGCCCGACGGCACGACCTGGCGGCCGGCGCGCCAGCTCTCCTACAACACGCGATACACGGTGAAGCTCACCGTCGCGGGCGGTGACGGCAAGGATGTCACGACCACGACGACGTTCACGACGATGAAGAAGCCGGCGAACCTCGCCAAGGTCTCCAGCGTCGTCCAGGACAAGCAGACCGTCGGTGTCGCCATGCCGCTCATCGTCAGCTTCGGCGTCGACGTCATCAAGGACCAGCGGGCGGCGGTCCAGCGCCGCCTGTTCGCCACCAGCAACCCGCCGCAGGAGGGTGTCTGGCACTGGTTCAGCGGCAAGGAGGTCCACTTCCGGCCCAAGGAGTACTGGCAGCCCGGCACGACGCTGTCGCTGCGGGCGGCCGTCGGCGGAGTGTCGTTCGGCGGCAAGTGGGTCGGCGAGCGGGACGTCACGGTGCAGGCGACCGTCGGGCGGAAGCTGCTCATGGAGGTCGACAACAAGACCAAGCAGTTGACCGTCACCCAGGACGGCCAGGTGGTGCGCACCTGCCCGGTCAGCCTCGGCAAGCCGTCGAGCCCGACCGCGAGCGGTCACCTCATCATCATGATCAAGAACGAGTGGGAGTGGTTCGACTCGTCCACGTTCGGCGTCCCGTCCGAGTCCGACGATGGTTACCGCATGAAGGTGTACTGGCCGCAGCGGCTCACCTGGGACGGTGAGTACTTCCACTCGGCACCCTGGTCGGAACAGCACCAGGGCAAGCGCAACGTCTCCCACGGTTGCACCAATCTGTCCGAGGCCAACGCGAAGTGGCTGTGGCAGCAGACCCTCATCGGCGACCCGGTGATCATCCGGGGCACCGAGGAGCACGTGAAGTGGGGCAACGGCTGGACCGACTGGGACATCGACTGGGAGCGGTACGCCAAGGGCAGCGCCGTCTAGCTCCACCATGATCATGGGAAGGAGCTGGCTATCGGGGTAGCCACATCGTTCCCATGATCATGGAGTCGGGCGGCATGGCCCTGGGTGTCGAAACGCTCCATGATCATGGCCGCCGGTGGGGTCAGCTAAAGACGGTGGAGAAGAACTCGCCGAAGCCGTTGGCGAGGTCGAGCAGGCCGCCGCCGACCGTGGACACGATGTTCGCCGCCGACTGCGGCCGGTACGCCACGAAGAACACCAGGAATGCCAAGCCACCCCATCTGAGGATCTTCTTCGGCATCGTCGCTCCTTCCTGATCGTCAGCGCATTCAGGGTAGTCGATCAGTGACGTATCGTGAAGATGGCCACGCATGTTGCACGACGATCGCAGCACGGTGAGCGCCGATTCACGACGGTTCACTCAGCAGTGATACCGGCGATACGAGTCGACGCGTGCGCAGCCACGTCCGGACGGGCCGGACGCGGCGCCGCCACGGCCCTGGGGGACGGCACCGGGACCGGCGAGCACGCGGGATCCTGACGACCGTGGACCGGGCCGCGGTGGCCGGACTCCCGGGCGCGGGAGCGTTCCGGGGTCAGAACAGCTCGATGGCGTCGGTCGTGTCCTCGGCGGCCCCGTCGCCGGTGGTGGTGGTGGTGTGGGTCATGCGCTGGCGGGCCATGACGTGACGTCGTCGCAGGTCCTCGACGTCGACCACCCGGCCGAGCACCTCGTCGGGCGGGAGTTCGCCGCTGGCGTACCGCTGCACGTCGAGGGCCTCCCGGCGCACGTCGGCGACGGCGGCGACCACGTGCTCGATCATCTGGCGGCTGATGTCCTGGAACTGGACGTGCCCCATGGCACCGGTCGTCTCCGCGGCCAGCGCGTCGGAACTGCGGCGCACGTCGTCGGCGGCGCGGACGGTCTCGCCCAGGACGTTGTCGATCATGGCGGTCACCTCCCGCTGCGCCGCCGCGATCCCGGCCAGCCGCCGGGTCATGGCGCTGCCGGTCCGGCTGTCCAGGTCGACCGCCGCCGTGTCGTCGACCCGGTCGAAGCCGCTGTCGTCCTCCAGCACGGCGTCGAGCCGGGCGGTGAGGTCGGCGATGCTGGTGCCGATGCCGCTGGCCGCGCCGGACGACCGGTCCGCGAGCTTGCGGACCTCGTCGGCGACGACCGCGAAGCCGTTGCCGGCCTCGCCGGCCCGTACGGCCTCGATCATCGCGTTGAGGGCGAGGATGTTCGTCGCCCGGCTGACCTCCTCGATCGCGGCGACGTGGGTGCGCAGGTCACGCATCTCGTTGACGAGCTCGCGCACCTGGCGGTCGCGTTCGATGAAGTGGCGGACCAGCCGGTCGACCAGGCGGGCGTTGGTGCCGCTGGCCTCGTCGACCTGCTGCTGCGTGCGCTGGAGGGCGCCGGCGAGCCCGTCCACGTTGCCGGCCATCGTCTCGGCCAGGGCGTCGACGTGCGCAAGCTGGGACACGATGGACCGCGCCGCCGTCTCGGTGTGCTCCACGACGTCGGTGAGGTGGGCGGTGATCACGTCGCAGTACGCCGGCACCGGAGCCAGCGCGGTGGTCACCACGTCGCGGCGGACCTGCTCGGCCTCGGTTTCCCGCGGTCGTCCGGTCCCGAACCGTTCCAGCAGCGATGCCATCTTCGTACTTCCAATCGCGGGTCAGGTGCCCGGCAGCACCTGCTTGATGACGCCCAGCAGTTGGTCCGGCGCGACCGGCTTGACCAGCCAGCCGGTTGCCCCGGCGGTCTTGGCCTCGGCGCGCTTGGTCTGCTCGGACTCGGTGGTCAGCATCAGGATCGGGGTGAAGCGCATCCCGGCGGACTTGCGTGCCTCGCGGGTGAACGAGATCCCGTCCATGTGCGGCATGTTGACGTCGCTGATGATGAGGTTGGGGCGCAGGCCGCCGCCGAGCTTGTCCAGCGCCTCGCGGCCGTGACCGGCGGTCTCCACGGCATAGCCGGCCTTCGTCAGGATGCTCTTCAGGCTCATCAGGATCGTGGCGGAGTCGTCAACCAGCATCACGGTGGTCATGTCGTGTCCCTTCGGCAACAGCGGTCTTCGGTGGGTCGAGCACCGGAAGCAGCCGCGCTGAGAGGAAGCTGTCATCAGGTACCGCGGTTATCTTCGGCGCGAAGGCGAGGATCGCCTGCAAAGCCGCGGTATGCAGATGGTTGCAGTTGCGAAGGTCGAGCCCGGCCTCCGGCGTGCGGCGCAGCCATGCCGCCAGCTCCTCGACCTCCTCGACCGTCACCACCCCGCTGAGCACGGCGGTGCGCTCACGCAGCTCGAGCGCCAAGACCGATCACCTCCTTGAGGTTGAGAACGAGCAGCACGAGCCCGTCGCCGAGCAGGGCGGTACCGACGAACTGCGGCGCCCCGCGCAGCAGCCCGTCCATCGGCTTGAGGATGACGTCGACCTCCCGGTGGAAACGCTCGACCAGCAGCCCGGCCCGGCCGCCGGCGACGTTGACGACGAGGACCGCACGGTCGGCGCCGGGCTCCGGCTGCCACGGCATGCCGAGCGTCTCGGCGAGGTCGACGACCGGGACGACCTCCTCGCGCAGCACCACGACGTCCTGGTGCAGCACCCGGCCGATCTCGCGCCGCGGCACCCGTACGGTCTCGACGACCAGGTCGACCGGGATGCCGAACCGCTGGCCGGCGACGCTGACCACCATCACCTGCGTGACGGCCATCGACAGCGGCAGCCGCAGGCGCGCGACCGTGCCCGCGCCGAGCTCCGAACGCATGGTGACGGTGCCGCCGAGCCGCTCCACGCTGGCGCGGACCGCGTCCATGCCCACCCCTCGGCCGGACAGGTCCGACACCTGGTCGGCGGTCGAGAAGCCCGGCTGGAAGACGAGGTTGACGGCGTCGGCGTCGCCGATGCTCGCCAGTTGTTCCTCGTCGATGAGGCCCCGCTCGTACGCCTTCAGCTTCACCCGGGCCGGGTCGATGCCCCGCCCGTCGTCGGCCACTTCCACGACAACCGCGTCGCCGTCGGCGATCGCGGAGAGCGTGATGGCGGCCTGGGGCGGCTTCCCGGCGGCGGTACGTTCGTCCGGCGGCTCGATGCCGTGGTCGAGGCTGTTGCGCACGAGATGGACCAGCGGGTCGCCGAGCGCCTCGATGACGTCCTTGTCGGCCATCGTGTCCCCGCCCTCGGTGACGAGCTCGATGCGCTTGCCGAGGCGGCGGCTCAGGTCGCGGACCAGCCGCGGAAACCGGCAGAACGACACCGACAGCGGCAGCATCCGCACGTCCATGACCGCCGCCTGCAACTCCTCGGCGATGCGGTGCAGCCCGGCGTACTGGTCCTTGATCCGCCGGCTCAGCGCCCGGCCGCCGAGCCCCTCCTCGGCGGCCTCGGCGAGGTACGTCAGGCTGTTCTTCGCCACGTTCAGCTCGCCGGCCAGTTCCATGAGCCGGTCGACCTTCGCCTGGTCGACCTTGAGCATCCGCGTGCCGACCTGCCCCGTCTCGGCGTCGCCGGGGCGTCGTTCCACCGGGTCCACCGGGTGCGTCGGGTGCACGTCCGCGGTGGCCGCGGCCGCGGGCGCGCCACCGGTGCCGCGGACGCGGTCGAGGAGGTCCCGGACGGTGCTGGCGATCCCTTCCGCGTCCGCCGTGTCGAGGTCGGCGGTGGTCGTACCGAGCGTGCGCGCGGCGGCCGCGACCGAGCGGGCCACGGAGCGCAGGTGGGCGCCGGCCGGCGCACCGCCGGTGTGCGGGGCGAGCGCGTGCGCCGCCGCGTCGAGGACGGCGACGACGTCGGCGACGGTCTCGTCCGGCGGCCCCGCCGGGTCCGGCGCGACCGGAGCGCGCAGCGCCGCCGCGTCCAGCTCGACGATCTCGACCTGCTCGGACACGTAGCGGAAGACGTACTCCAGCTCGCTGACCGCCGCCCGGGTAGCGAGCACGAACCCGAGCCGGCAGGCGTACTCGTCGTATTCGTCGGGCGCCGGCCACACGTCCGGCCGGAGCACCTCGAGGTGGTGCAGCGCGGGCACCTGGCGGACGAACAGCAGCGGGTCCTCGCCGCGGAAGTAGCAGCCCTCGTCGGGCAGGTACCGCACGAACCGCAGCGTCGCCGACGTCGTGCCGAGCCACTCGGTGAGCTCGTCGACGACCTGCGCGCCGAGTTCCGCGACCCAGCCCGGCGCGCGGCTGGCCACCCCGGCGGCCCGGGCGGTGCCGGCCGACGCGGCGGGGCCGCCGGCCGCCGGACCGCCGATCGGGGCGCGGAGCCGGACGATCAGCGCCGCCGCGTCCGTCTCCGCGCCGCCCGGCAGCCGCTCCTCGACGGTCACGTGCGCCAGCCAGCTACGGATCAGGTCGAAGGCGGCGAGCAGGTCGTCGGTCAGCGCCGAGTCGAGCGGCACGTGCCCGGCGCGGACCGCGTCGAGCAGGTCCTCGGCGGCGTGCGTGAGGTGGGTCAGCTCCGGGAAGTCGAACAGGCCGGAGGAGCCCTTGAGCGTGTGGGCGGCGCGGAACACCTCGTTGACCCGCTCCGCGTCGCCGGGGTCGGACTCCAGCCGCAGCAGCCCTTCGCCGACCTGGTCGAGCAGGTCGCCGGCCTCGGCGAGGAACTGTGCGAGCAGCGGGTTCACCAGGCGCCCGCTTCCGCCGCGCCGCTCGCCAGCATCGTCGCGACACGGACCAGCCGCGTGGCGTCGACCGGCTTGACGAGGTACAGGTTGGCGCCCGCGCGGTAGGCCCGGTCGGCGTGGCCGGGCCGGTCCTCGGTGCTGATCATGACGATCGGCGCGGACGTCGTCACCGGCTCGCCGCGCAGCGCCTCCACACAGGCGTAGCCGTCCATTTTCGGCATGTTGACGTCGACGACGAAGAGGTCGAACGGGCGCACCAACGCCGACTCGACGGCCTCGAGCCCGTTGGCGGCCTGCTCGACCCGGAAGCCGGCGTCGGTGAGCAGCCGGCTGTGGTACATCCGGACCGTGGCGGCGTCGTCGACCACCAGCACCCGGCCCGCGTCAACGGTGTCGGTCATGCGCGTGCTCCCGTCGGTCGCTGGTAGGCGATGCCCTGCGGCAGTCGCTCCGGGGTGAAGATCGGCGAGATGCGGCTCATCGACTCGGCGTGGCCGAGGAAGAGGTACCCGCCCGGGCGCAACGCGCCGAAGAGGTTCTCGGCGGCGCGCCGGCTGGACAGCTCGTCGAAGTAGATCAGCACGTTGCGGCAGAAGATCACGTCGAAGTCGGTGAAGACGCGCATCGCGTTGGTGTCGCAGACGTTCACCCGGTGGAAGGTGACCGCGTCGCGAATCGTCGCGTCGATCTGGTACCTCCCGGCGGCGACGGCCTGGAAGTGCTTGGCCAGCCACGGCTTCGGCACCCGCTGCAGGGACCGGCCACCGTAGCTGCCGTGCCGGGCCCGGGCCAGCACGTCACTGTCGATGTCGGCGGCGTGGATCTCGACGTCGACGTGGACGATCGCCGGCCACTCCTCCAGCAGCCGCATGGCGATCGAGTACGGCTCCTCGCCGGTCGAGCACGGCAACGACAAGATCTTGACCGGGCCCTGCGATCGCCCCGCCCGGGTGTGCTCGGCGAGCACCCGCGGCAGCACCGGGTCGAGCAGCGCGTCGAACTGGTAGTCCTCGCGCATGAAGTACGTCTCGTTGACGGTGAGCTGGTTCGTGAGTTCCTGCAGCAGCTCCGGCCGGTCACCCACGCGCAGCGCGCTGAACCACGTGCCGAACGTCGGGTGGCCGGACGAGCGCACGCACGTCTCGATCCGCTTGTCCACGAAGTACCGTTTGGCGGGGGTGAACTGGATGCCGGTCCGCTTGTAGAAGTACTCCCGGAACCGCTCGAACTCGGCGTCGGAGAGCCGGCCCTCCTCGGTCGACGTCGGACTCATACGGCCGCCTCCCGCAGGGACGGCAGGGCCGCGTCGACGGTGAAGCGCAGGAACGGGTCCCCGGGGAACCGGGCCCGGGCCGACTCCAGCACCGGGACGTGGCCGGGGCCGGCCATCGGCAGCAGCGCGTCGACCGCGGCGGCCACGACGTTCGGGTGCGGGTCGCTGGCGACGATCCCGGTCAGCCACTCTTCGGCGCCCGGGTGCGGCAGGTCGGCGAGCACCATCGCGGTCATGATCCGCACGTGGTGGTCGGGATCGGCGAGCAGCCGCGGCAGCAGCGCCGGGACCGAGGCCGGCATCGTCGCCAGAGCGCCGGCGACGGCGGTGCGCAGCGCCGCGTCGTCGCTGGCGAGGTGAGCGGCCAGCCCGGCGGCGACGTCGGCGTGGTCGAGCGCCGCGAGCGTCGTCAGGACCGCGTCGCGCACCGCCGGATCGGTCTCGACCGGGACGCGCGCCAGCAGGTCCGGCACCGCCTCGGCGGCGCCACCGAGGCCGAGCGCGGCCCGGCGGCGCACGTCGGCGTCGGTGTCGGTGAGCCGCTCCCGCAGCGTCCGCGGATCGGTGTCCCGCGGTGCCGCGGTGCTGTCGCGCCGTACGAGTCCCATGCCGGTACCTCCACCCGTCCTTCCGCCTGCTCAGTTGACCCACTCGACGAGCTGACCGACGATCGCGTGCGAGGGCAGGACCGCGGTCGCGCCGCCCCGGCGGGCCAGCTCGCCGGGCATGCCCCACACGACGGCGGTCTCCTCGGCCTCGGCCACGGTGCGGCCCCCGGCCTGCCGGACGGCCGCTATCTCCGCGGCACCGTCGTCGCCCATGCCGGTCAGCAGGGCACAGACCAGCCGGCTCGGGTCGCAGCTCCGCCGCGCCGAGGCGACCATGCGGTCGACGCTGGGATGCCAGCGGTAGTCACCGCTCGCCGGGACCGGCTTCACCACCAGGCCGTCGACGCGCCGGGCGACGACCACGTCGGCGTTGCCGCGGCCGATGTAGATGTTGCCCGGCCGCATCGGCATGACCCGGTCCACCTCGTGCACCCGCAGTTGGCACACCTCGTCGAGCCGGCGGGCCAGCGGCGCGGTGAACGTCGCCGGGATGTGCTGCGCCACCACCACCGGCGCCGACAGGCTGCCCGGTAGCTGCGGGAGCAGCTCCGACAGCAGCGCCGGGCCGCCGGTCGACGAGCCGACGAGCACCAGCTCGACCCGGGCCGCGCCGCGCCGTGGGGGCGGAGCCTCGACCGGTGCCCGCTCCCGCTGGGCGCGCAGCCGCTGGCGCAACCCGCGGGCGCGGCCCGGCCGGGTGACCGCCGCCGACGTCACCTTGCGGACCAGTTCCTGGGTCACGTCCGCGAGGTTCAGCGACACGGTGCCGCCCGGCTTCGGCACGTAGTCCACCGCGCCGAGCTGCAGCGCCTCCAGCGTCACCAGCGCGTTGTCCTCGGTCAGCGACGACACCATCACCACCGGCCGCGGCCGGCTGCGCATGATCTCGGCCAGGCACGACAGGCCGTCCATCTCCGGCATGTTGACGTCGAGGGTCACCACGTCGGGCTCCACGCGCTCGATCTGCTCCAGCGCGTCGACGCCGTTGCGTGCGGTGTGCACCTCGAAGGTCCCGGCGTCGAGCAGGATCTGCCTGAGCATCTTGCGCATGAGTGCCGAGTCGTCGACGACGAGCACGGTCGTGGCGGGCATCGACCGCTGCCTCAGACCGCGGTCAGGGCCTGATCGGCCACGACGTCGCCGAGCGCCGCCGTGTCCTCCGCGCCGAGGAGCTGGTCGACCTGGACGAGCAGCAGCATGCGCTGCTGCTGGTGCAGGTTCGCCACCCGGGACACCACCTTCGCCTGCTCGGCGGACAGCTCCGGTGCCGGCTCCAGCGCGCCGCGGCTGACCCGTGCGACCTCGGCGACCGAGTCGACGATGAAGCCGGTCCGCACCCCGCCCAGGATCAGCACGATGATGCGCTGCCGCTCGTCCCGCGCCGCCTTCGGCACACCCAGCCGGGTGCGCAGGTCGACCACCGGCAGCACGGTGCCGCGCAGGTTCACCAGTCCTTCGACGAACGCGTACGTCTTCGGTACGTGGATGAGCGTCTCCGGCACCCGGATGATCTCCTGCACCGCGTCGACGTCGACCGCGTACTCCTCCTCGTCGAGCCGGAAGACGACGAACAGCTCCTCGTCGCCGCGCCCGTCGTCGGCCATGCCCTGCTCCTCGGTCTGCTCCGGCGCCGGTTCGCCGTCCTGCCGCTCCCGCAGCTCTTGACGGACCTCCGGCGAGTCGAACATGCGGTTCACGCTCAGTACCGACACCAGCCGCTTGCCGCCGTCGAGCCGGCACACCGACTCGACCTCCGTCGCCCGGCCACCGGCCGCGACCACGCTCGGCAGCGGTGCGACGAGTTCGTGCGGCACGCGCAGCACCTCGCGCACGGTGTCCATGACCACGCCGACGACCCCGCCGTCCAGTGACACCACGACGATGCGGTTCTGCGGCTCCAGGTCGGCGACCGGCAGCCCGAACACCCGGCGCATGCTCACGACCGGCAACAGGCGGCCGCGTAGGTCCATGACCCCGAGCACCCGCGACGCCGCGTTGGGCACGTGACTCACCGACTCCGGCGCCTGCACGATCTCCTGCACCTGGTCGATCGGCAGCGCGTACTCCTGGCCCTCGACCGCGAAGCTCACCAGTTCGAGCGTGTCGTCGCCGTCCTCGTCGGCGGGCTCAGCGCCACCGGGGCCGGCCGCCGCGACCGGGTCGAGGCCCGCGCGTGTCGTCGCGGTGCCGGCGAACTGGGCGCCGATGAGCTCGTCCACGTCGAGGATCGACGTCATCGCCCCGTCGTCGCCCTTGATGACGCCGACGAGCACTTCGGAGCTCACGGTCGCCTGCACCGACTCGGCCGGCTCGACGGCCTCCGGGTCGACGCTGATGACGCTTGCGACGCGGTCGACGACGAACCCCAGCGGCACCCCGCCGTCGACGACCACGACCCGGGTCGTCTCGTCGTGCGCCGTCTGGGTCAGATCGCAGCATCGGCGCAGGCTCACCACCGGCAACACCCGGCCGCGCAGGTTCGCCAGCCCCTCGAGGCTCGGCGGGCCCAGCGGCACCTTCACCACGCCCGGCATCCGGATGATCTCCTGCACCCGGCTCATCGGGAACGCGTACCGCTCGCCGGCCATGTCGAACGTGACGAAGTCCGCGCTGTCGCCGTCGGCGGACCGGTCCGGCGCACGCTCATCGATCATGATGCTCGGTTCCTCCACGGTGCACCGCCTCAGCCGTTCTGCAGCTCGTCGGCGAGCGCGGCGATCTCCTCCACCGCGGCGGCGAGCTCCTCGGCGCCCTGCGCCTGCTCCCGCGCGGCCGTCGACGCCTGCGTCGCTAGCTGCTCGGCCTGGTTCGCCGACGAGGCGATCTGATCGAGCCCGGTCTTGACCTCGCCGAGCGCCGCGGCGATCTGGTCGGCCGAGTCGCGCACCTCGACGTTGCCGGCCCGGACCTCCTGCATGTCGCGCTCGATCTCGGTGAGCCGTGCGGTCGTCGCCCGTGCGGTCTCGACCTCCATCAGCGCCTGCCGGCTCGTCTGGTCGAGGTCCGCCCGGACCTCGACGATGCGGTCCTGGACCGCCTTCACCAGGTCCTTGATCCGGTCGGCGTTCTCGGCCGAGTCCCGGGCCAGGTTGCGGATGTCGGTCGACACGACGGCGAAGCCCTTGCCGAACTCACCGGCCCGCGCCGACTCGACCGA
This sequence comes from Dactylosporangium roseum, assembly GCF_025264685.1. Lineage (GTDB taxonomy): Bacteria > Actinomycetota > Actinomycetes > Mycobacteriales > Micromonosporaceae > Dactylosporangium > Dactylosporangium roseum. The sequence goes on along the minus strand of NZ_CP073721.1, from coordinate 4,612,853 downwards.
CCCGTTGACCGCGAGCATGTTGGTCTGGATCGACACGTTGGCGATCGCGTCCACGATCTTGTCGATCCGGCGGGAGATCTGCTCCAGCTCGGCGACCTTGCGCACGTTCTCGATGCCGTCCTTCGCCGCCTGCTCGATCGCCTCGATCATCGAGTCGACCGACACCTTGTTCCCGGCGAGCTGGGTCAGCATGCTGTCGGCCCGCTCCACGGCCGCGCCGCCGCGCGTCGACGAAAGCTGCGCCCCCCGCTCGATCTGGGTGATCGACTCCGCGGTCTGCTGGCCCTTTTCGGCGGCGGTACGCGCTCCGGCGCTGATCTCGTTGATCGCCGTGTTGATCTGGCCGGCGGCGCGGTTGATCTCCTCGACGGCGGCCGACAGCTCCTCGGCCGCCGAGGCGACCTCCTCGGCGCTCTTGCTGATGTCGGTGCTCGTGCGCAGCCCTTCGGCGATCTCGGCGAGCACCTCGGCCGCCTGTTCGCTCTGTTGCAGCGCCTGGCTCTGCTGGCCTACCGTCTGCAACGACTCCTCGCAGGCGGCCGACTGCTGCTCGGCCGCCGCGGCGATCTCCTCCGACCTGGCCTTGGCGTCGAGCGCGGCCCGCTGCGCCTGCACGGCGGCCGCGGCCATCTCCGTCGCCCCGGTCATGATGGTGCCCATGCCGTCGCGGATGGTCTCCAACTGCTCGGTGATCTCCTTGCCCTTCTCGACCTCGTTGCGCGCGGTCTCCGCGGACTGCTGCACGCCCGAGGCGATGCTGGTGACACTCGTGCGCACCTCGTCGATGAGGTCGCGGATCTGCCTGGCGCTGCGCTCGCTCGTCTCGGCCAGCGTCCGCACCTCGTCGGCGACCACCGCGAACCCCTTGCCGTGCTGACGGGCCCGCGCCGCCTCGATCGCCGCGTTGAGCGCCAGCAGGTTCGTCTGGTCCGCGATGTGCGCGACGGTCTTGACGATCTCGCCGATCTCGTCGGCCTGCTTCTCCAGTTCCGAGATCGTGGCCACGGAGTCGGTCTGCCGTGCGGAGGCCCGGTCGACGTTGCTCAACAGGCTGTCGATCCCGACCCGCGTCTCCACGAGCAGGGCCTGCAGCGCCTGGCTGAGATCGGCGACCCGACGGGTCGTCGTCTGCTGCTGGCCTACTCGCTCCTCGACCTGGGTCATCACCGCCAAGCTCTGCTGGGTGGCGCCAGAGGACTGTTCCGCGCCGGCGGCGATCTGTTGCATCGAGTCGGCGAGCTGCCGGGACGCCTCCGACGCCTCGGCGTTCTGGGCGGAGATCTCCGCGGTCGCCGAGGCGATGCGCTCGGCGGCCTGCTGCTGTCTGGCGACCGAACGGGCCTGGCGGCGACCGGCCTCGGTGTCGGCCGGTCGCTGCGCCGACCTGGCTCCGTTCTGGCCGGCCTTCGCAACGTTCGGGCGGCGGGCTACGTCGGTGGCGCGGCCGTTCGCCGCGCTGGTGGTCAACGGCATCATCGGTCCTCAGTCCGGTCGCTGTCCAATGTGGACATCGGCGTGCGGGATCCGTTCCGCCACGGTGTCGCAGCCGACCCAGGACAACCGGAAGCCGTCCCCGCGCAGCGCGGGAACGTGGTGGAGAGTCCGGAGAAGAGGGTCCTGCGGGCGCCGGAACGGTGGTGTTGAGACAGCGTCGCACACGCCATGATCGCCTTGCGAGAGGTTCGGCGAAGTCCGATGCACTTGCCGGACGGCACATGCGGCGACGTCATTGCCTCGGATCCGTCGTGGCCGACACTGCCGTGCCGGACGTGCCGGACGTGCCGCCTGGTGCCGAGCCGGCGGCCTCGTCGCGCGCCGGACACGACGGGCCGGCCGCGGCCGGCACCGCGTTGATCCCACCGGCGTGACGGCGGACCGGTGAGCGCGGGCCGGACCCGGACGGCGCCGGCTACGCCACCGGGACCTTGCCGCCCTCGAGCACCCGCTTGAGGGCGGCGAGGTCGGCGAGCACGGCCTCGGCGTCGCGGTCGAACTCGGCGTCGGCCACACCCGGCCGGCGCCGCAACGTGAACACCACCTCGCTGCGGTCCCCGTCGGCGATCACTCGCATCGGGTTGTGGACGATCTCGCCGGACGCGAGCGTCACGTCGTGGTCGAGCACGCCGAAGGGGTTGCGGGGGGCGAAGTCCAGCAGGAGCCGGCCCATGCCCGACTCGGCGACCCACCGGCCGTCGACCAGCTCGACCGAGGTGCACAGGTCCGGCGCCCAGGCGGGGAGGTTGGCCGGGTTCGCGGCATACTCGTACACCTCCCGCGGCGACCGGTCGACCAAGGTGCTGAGGTGCCGGGACTCCCCGTGCCATGAGCCCTCGGCCGGGTGCGGCAGGCCGGCCGGGAGGGTGAGCGTCACCGACCCGAGTGCCGCGTCACCGAGACCGCAGTACATCCGGAAGCGCCCGTCGGGCAGCGCCTCCAGCGAGCCCGGGAACACCACGTCCGAGATCACCGGGTATTTCGCCGGGGCGGGCGGGAAGTCGTCCCGGACGGCGACGACCACCGGCGCCGTCGTCGTCCGCCGGTCGGGATCGATCGTCCACCACGCCGCCGCGTACCGCTGCGTCGAGCCCTCTTCGCCGATCGCGATGTGGCCGAGGACCCCGACGGTGCCGCCGCCCAGGTCGTACAGCTCGTTCGTGCCGACCTTCGTGTCCGGCGCGACCTGGTCGACGAACACGTGCGCCGAGGCGATCAGCTCGGGGGTGATGCTGGTGTACGAATCGGTGACCGCCACGCTGACCCGCCCGATGCCGGCGATCCCGCCCTGGGGCCGGCCGCACACCACGACGTCGCCGTCCCGCTGCAGCAGCCGGACGTCCTTCATGCCCGGCACCTCGAGGAACGGCTTCGCCGGGTCGAGGTCGCGCACGGCGGGGGCGGCGTGGAACCGGGTGACCGGCAGCGGGGGAGTGTGGCCGTGGTCGAGCGTGACGACCCCGAGGACCAGCCACGGCCGTCCGCCGGGGCCGGTCATCCAGGCGGCGAACGGATCCTCGGCGGCGGTGAAGACGGGCGCGTCCGGCACCGGGTGCCAGCCGTCGGGCGTCCGCTCGAAGAAGCGGACCTGCGGATTCCACGACGCCCGGTCCCGCCAGTAGCTCCTGGGTGACTCGACCCGGACCGCCAGCCAGGTCCGGTCGGGCTCGGCGATGAGGCACGGGTTGTACGCCAGCCGGTCCCCGGTGCCGGGCACCCGGTCCAGCTCGCCGCGCGGCCGGTCGGCGCGGCGGCGGTAGGCGGCGACGAGTTGCTGATACGTCGGTCCGGTCACTAGGGCCTCCGCTTCGCTCCGGTGCGCTCCGGACGGGTCATGCAGCCAGTCTGTGGGTTCCGCGGTGCCCGCGGTGGGATATCGGCCGGCCCGTCACCCGGTGGATCAGGGGCCGGCCGTCACCCCGCCGGGGGTGCCATCGCGACGCCACCGAACGGCCTGGGCACCATGGCGAGGGCGGCACGCAGGGCCATCGCCCCCGTGACCCGGTCGGCGACGCCGGCCCGCGGGTCGGCGCGGTTGGGCGGACCGGTGCCGCCACCGGCCGGCCGTCCGCGCATCATGCCGGGCGCTCACCCGGCCGGCCACCGCCCGGTCACGCGCCGTTCGTCGTCGAGCGGAGGAGGGTGCGCAACTCCTCGCGCCCGTGCGGCAGGCCCGCCCGGCTGAACCAGATGATCATGTTGGCGATGCCGTTCCAGCATTCGTCGTTCTCGACGAGCGCTGTCAGGAACGCGTGCTGGTCGGGGCGCAGCGGGGTGCCCGGAGTGTGCCGGGCCGGGAACGCGCGCCGCAACAGCGGGCCCCAGTCCGAGTCGACCGTGTACGCGTTGGTCATGCGCGCCACCGCGAGCGCCTCGTCCCGGATCTCGGTGAAGGTGGTCGTACGCCGGAGCAGGGTCTGGACGAGCGCGAACCGCAGCCAGCCGTCCAGCAGCATCTCGTGATCGGCGAACCAGCCGTCGGCCGTCACCGGGTCCAGCAACGCCTCCCGGACCACCGCGAGCGCGGCCGGTTCGTCGTCGAGGGCGGGTGCCAGCGCGGCGTACGCGCGGACCGCGGGCTCGGCGTCGGCCAGCAACTCGCGCGGCGCCACGCTCCATCGGGCCACGGTCAGCGCCGTGTTGGCCCGCGCGTGCGGCGGCCGCTGCCGCACGCGCTCGAGCATCCGCTCGGCCACCGCCTGCCGCGACTCGGCCAGGTCGGGGGCGAGCAGCAGGTGCCCGGCGGCGCCTTCGGCGGCGGTGCGGACGGACTCGTCGGCGTCGTCGAGGTACAACGCGACGACCTGGAACAGGTCCCGCCGGATCGCCCGGCAGGCCGCCACGTCGGCCTCGTCGGCCTCGTCCGGTTCCTCGTCCTCGTCCTCGTCGTCGGGGTCCTCGCCCCATGAGGCGCTCTCCGCGACGTTGCCGAGCCAGTCCAGCAGCGCCGCCCGCAGCGGCCGGGCCCGCTCGTCCCACGGCAGGGCGCTCTCGCACGGCACCAGCGTGCGGGGATCGCCGAGAATCCCCGCGACGTACAGCGCGGTGGGTGCCGTCGCCGAGTAGATGCTGCCCTGGTGGAGCACGGCGGCGTCGAGCACCCCGAGCACGGGGCCCGCCGCGTCCGGGTCTCCGCTGAGCAGCCCGGCCAGTCGTTCGGGCAGGTCTGCCGCGTCGGTGTAGGCATGTTGGAGGGCGGCCCAGTCGGTGCCGGTGAGCACGGCTTCGGGGTCGATCACCGCGCCATCATGATCGCTGCCCCCTATGCCGGTCAAACCTGGATTTCGGTGGCTCCGGCGCGATGATCGGGCGGCCCCGGGCCGGATCCGCGCACGGTCAGCCCAGCTCGCCGGCGAGCCAGGGCCGCAGGATCGGCAGGACGGTGGCGGCCCGCATGGCCTGTAGGTGGTCCAGACCGTCCAGGACGTGGACCCGCCAGCCGAGGGCTTCCAGCTCGGCGCGCCTCCTGATGACGGGGCCGGCGAGGCTGACGTGCACCCCGCCCCAGCGCTCCTCGTACGTGATCTCGTCGGCCGAGCCCACGAAGCACAGCCGGGGGCAGGTGAGCCGGGCCAGGGCGGCGCGGTCGTCGAAGTCCTGCAGCGCCTCGTACAGCGTCACGAACTGGCGGGTCTGCGCCTCGGACAGCGTCATCGGCGCCGTCGACCAGCCCGGCTCGTCGGGCGGCGGCACCGGCGCGGGCGGTGCCGCCGCGTTCGCCGTGGCCATCGTGTGGGCCGCCGTGGTGACCCGGAGCAGTTCCCGGTTCGGCTGGTCGAGCGGCGGATATCCGCCCATCACCAGCGCGGTGAGGCGGTCGGTCCGGACGGCGAGCTGCAAGCCGCTGACCGCCAGCCAGGAGTACCCGTAGTACGCGAACCGGCCGGCACCCACGGCATCGGCGACGGCCAGCAGGTCGGCGGCGACGTTGTCCGGCGTCAGCGTGGCGGGCTTCGGCACCCGCAGGCAGTGGCCCTCGTAGTCGAAGGCGACCACCCGGAACCTGTCGCTCAGGCCGTCGACGAGTGCGCGGCCGAGGGCCGGGTCGGCGCCCCACTCGCGCAGTTCGTCGGCCTGCGGCCCCTCGACCGGCCGCGGGTTGACGGGCAGCAGCACCGTGGGGCCGTCACCGTGCACCTCGACGCTGATGGTGTTGCCGTCATGGAGTCGTACCTCGGGCGATGCAGTCATGGCCTCAACCGTATCGTTGAACCGCCCGGTGAATGTTCGGCGCGTCGCAGCGCTGGCCGATGGGCACAAAGCCTCAAACCGCGGTACACCGCTCCCAGCCGGCGCGGCATCCTGGCCGCGCCGGCCCGCGACTGGGGCGGCCGACCGGGTCCACGAGTTCCGGATCGAGGTGGCGGCCCGCTCAGCGCAGCCAGCCGGGCCGGACCAGGCCGGCCTCGTAGGCGAACACCACGAGCTGCGCCCGGTCGCGGGCACCGAGCTTGACCATGGCTCGGGAGACGTGGGTCTTCGCCGTCGCCGGGCTCACCACGAGACGGGCCGCGATCTCGTCGTTGGACAGGCCGATGCCGACCAGCGAGACGACCTCGCGCTCGCGCTCGGTGAGCTCGGCGAGCCGCTGCGGCGGGGCCGGGGCGGCGGTCCGCGCCGCGAACTGCTCGATGACCCGCCGGGTGACGCTCGGCGACAGCAGGCCCTCGCCGGCCGCCACGACCCGCACACCGTGGATGAGCTCGGCCGGCATGGTGTTCTTCACCAGGAACCCGGCCGCTCCCGCCCGCAGCGCCTCGGCGACGTACTCGTCGAGCTCGAACGTCGTGAGGACCACGATCCGCACTCCGGCCAGTGCCGGGTCGGCGGCGATCTGGCGGGTCGCGGCGAGACCGTCGACGCTGGGCATGCGGATGTCCATGAGGATCACGTCGGGGCGGACCTGCCGGGCCAGGCGGACCGCGTGTGCGCCGTCGCTGGCCTCGCCGACCACCTCGATGTCCGGCTCGGCGTCCAGCAGGGACCGGAAACCGGCGCGGACGAGGGCCTGGTCGTCGGCGAGGACGACCCGGATCACGGGGCCGGCTCCGGTCCGAGGGGCAGGTCGGCGCGGACCTGCCAGCCGCCGCCGGGTTCCGGCCCGGCGGCGAGGGTGCCGCCCAGCGCGGCGGCGCGCTCCCGCATCCCGGTGATGCCGTTGCCCGCGGGTGCGTCGGCGGGCCGGCGGGCACCGCCGTGGTTGTCGATCTGGATCACCAGCGCCTCCGGCCGGTATTCGACGGTGATGGTCGCGGCGGCGCCCGCGCCGGCGTGGCGCCGCACGTTGGTCAGTGCCTCCTGGACGATCCGGTACGCCGCCCGGTCGACGCCGGACGGCAGCGGCCGGGGCTCGCCGTCGACGACGGTCCGCACCGGCAGGCCGGCGTCGGCGGTCAGCTCGTCGAGGCGGTCCAGGCCGGGCGCCGGTGCTCGTGGTGCTGCCTCCCCGGTCGGGTACAGCAGGCTCAGTACCGACTGCACCTCACGCAGCGCCTCGGCGCTGGCCCGGTGGATGGTGTCCAGGGCGAGCCGCGCCTCCTCCGGCTCGCGGGCCATGAGGTGCAGGCCCACCCCGGCCCGCACGTTGATCAGCGACAGGTGGTGGCCGAGCACGTCGTGCAGCTCGGCGGCGATCCGCAGCCGTTCCTCGCTGGCCCGGCGGCGCCGCCGCTCCTCCTCGAGCCGCCGCTGCTCCCGGATGGTCTGCTTGGCCAGCCGTACGGCCTCCGTGCCCATCTCGGTGACCAGCCCCGCTCCGGCGAGGATCGCCGCCACGGTCAGCGCCCGGCCCGCGGTCGGCCCGTCGAGGACGGCCCACACCGCATACGAGGCGCCGGCGACACCCCACGCGAACCAGCGGTGCCCGGCGGTGATCGCGGCCGAGGCGGCGATGACCGGCGCCATGAACGTGATCCCGTCCGGGCGGTCCAGCACGTGGTACGTCACGATCGCGGCGGCCACGATGACGCCGTTGACCCGCGGCCTCGTGTGCCGGTCGGCGAGTGCCAGGCCGCTGAGGACGAGCAGCACGTAGCCGACGACGCCGACGTCGGCCGGCGCGCCGCGCGCCAGCGCCGCGGTGCCGAGCGCCTGAACCAGCGCGGTCAGCACCGCCAGGCGGGGGCCTGGCCGCTGCTCCACCCGGGGGCCGGACGGGGTCATGCAACGAACTGTAGAGCAGCCGCGCCCAGCCGAGGCCACGGCGGTCACCGCTGGTCGAACAGGCCCGGCAGGACTCCGTCGGGCGCCGGTTTGTCATACGGGGCCGGTGTAATGCGGACCGGCCCGCGGCCGCCGGTCACCTGATCAGGAGGTTGACGACCACGGTGAGGATGATCGACAGGAGGATCGAGCCGACGATCATCAGCAGGCAGCCCAGCGCGCCTCCGAGCGGGCGGATCTCGACGTTTCCGATTCGCATTCCTCTCGGCTACCCCGTGCCCGGCCGGATCACACGAGGCGGTGCCACCGCGGGCTCACCCGCCGCGGTCAGCGACAGGGCCAGCGCGGCGGTGGCGGTGAAGTCGACCGCCGGCTCGACGCTCGGCCAGGCCCGCACGTCGTCGAGGAACCAGGGCGTCGGGGCCCGCCGCGTCCGGTTCGGCGCGGTCACAGCGGGTCCGAGGACCTTCGGGCTTTCCCGGACGGGACCTTCGGCCCTGAGTGCGTGACCCGGCGATGGACAGACTCGGGGCATGGACGCGCTCGATCTCGCCCGGTGGCAGTTCGCGATCACCACCGTGTACCACTTCATCTTCGTCCCCATCACGATCGGCCTGTCCGCACTCGTGGCCGGACTGCAGACCGCGTGGGTACGCACCGGGCGGCCGGAATACCTGCGCGCCACCAAGTTCTGGGGCAAGCTCTTCCTGATCAACTTCGCGATGGGCGTGGTCACCGGCATCGTCCAGGAGTTCCAGTTCGGCATGAACTGGAGCGCCTACTCGCGCTTCGTCGGTGACATCTTCGGTGCCCCGCTGGCCATCGAGGGCCTGCTCGCGTTCTTCCTCGAGTCCACGTTCCTCGGGCTGTGGATCTTCGGCTGGGATCGGCTGCCCAAGCGCGTCCACCTCGCGACCATCTGGCTCGCGTCGATCGGCACGATGCTCTCGGCGTACTTCATCCTCGCCGCGAACTCCTGGATGCAGCACCCCGTCGGCTACACCGTCAACGCCGAGCGGGGACGTGCGGAGCTCACCGACTTCTTCGCGGTCCTGACCAACTCGACCGCGCTCGTCACCTTCCCGCACACGATCACGGCCTGCTTCCTCACCGCCGGTGCCCTGATGCTCGCCGTCAGTGCCTGGCACCTGCGCCGCGACCACCAGTCCGAGGTGTTCCGCCCGGCGCTGCGGCTCGGCGCCTGGGTCGTGCTCGTCGCGGGCGTCGGCGTCCTCGTCACCGGCGACCTGCAAGCCCGGGTCATGACCGAGCAGCAGCCGATGAAGATGGCCGCCGCCGAGGCGCTCTACGAGACGGACAAGCCGGCCTCGTTCTCCGTGTTCACCATCGGCTCCCTCGACGGCCGCGAGGAACTCGCCTCCGTGCGCATCCCCTCGCTGCTGTCCCTCATGGCGACCGGCAGCCCGGGCGGCGAGGTCGAAGGGATCAACGACCTGCAGCGACAGTACGAGCAGCAGTACGGCCCCGGCGACTACGTCCCCTACGTGCCGATCACGTACTGGTCGTTCCGGCTGATGATCGGCTTCGGCGCGCTCGCCATGGCCGTCGCCGCCCTCGCCCTGTGGCGCACCCGCAAGGGCCGCCGCCCCGCCGGGCGCTGGCTGTGGACCGCCGCGGTGGCCACGGTGGCGATGCCGTTGCTGGCCAACTCCTTCGGCTGGATCTTCACCGAGGTCGGCCGCCAGCCCTGGACCGTCTTCGGGCTGTTCAAGACCTCCGAGAGCGGCTCGCCGTCGGTGCCCGCGAGCACCGTCGCGACCTCGCTGATCGTCTTCACGCTGCTGTACGGCGCACTCGCGGTCGTCGAGCTGATGCTGATGCTGCGGTACGCCCGGGCCGGCGCGCCGGAAATTGTCACACCCCCCGACGACGATGCATCCGAACGCCCGCTGGCGTTCGCGTACTGAGGACGACGCATGGAACTCACGACCGTATGGTTCATCCTGATCGCCGTGCTGTGGGCGGGATACTTCCTGCTCGAGGGCTTCGACTTCGGTGTCGGCGTGCTGCTGCCCGTCCTCGGCCGTGACGAGCGGGAGCGGCGGCTGCTCATCAACACCATCGGCCCGGTCTGGGACGGCAACGAGGTCTGGCTGCTCGTCGCCGGCGGCGCCACCTTCGCCGCGTTCCCGGAGTGGTATGCGACGCTGTTCTCCGGCTTCTACCTGCCGCTGCTGCTCATCCTCGTGGCGCTCATCGTGCGCGGCCTCGCGTTCGAGTATCGCGGGAAGGTCGACAGCCCGCGGTGGAGGCAGCGCTGGGACCTGTGCATCATCGTCGGCAGCCTGGTGCCGGCAGTGCTGTGGGGCGTCGCCTTCGGCAACATCGTGCGCGGCGTGCCGATCAGCGCCGACCACGAGTACGTTGGCGGGTTCGTCAACCTGCTCAACCCCTACGCACTGCTCGGCGGCCTGACCACGCTGTCGCTGTTCGCGCTGCACGGTGCGGTGTTCCTGGCGCTCAAGACCGACGGCGACGTGCGCGACCGGGCCGGCCGGCTGGCCTTCCGGCTCAGCCTGCCCGCGGTGGCGCTCGCCGGCGGCTTCCTGCTGTGGACCCAGGTGACCCACGACGACACCTGGGGCTGGGTCCTGTCCGGCGCCGCCGCGGCGGCCCTGGCCGGGGCGGTCGCCGCCGCCCGGTTCCGGCGCGAGGGCTGGGCGTTCCTGGCCACCGGCGCGACGCTCGTCCTCGCCGTCGCGGCGCTGTTCGTCACGCTGTTCCCCGACGTCCTGCCGACCAGCCTTCCCGGCGGCGACAGCCTCACCGTGACCAACGCGGCCTCCACGCCGTACACGTTGAAGGTCATGACCTGGGTCGCGGTGCTCTTCACGCCGATCGTGCTGGCCTACCAGTCCTGGACCTACTGGGTGTTCCGCAAGCGGCTGCGCGCCGAGCACATCCCGGTGAGCCACCCGTGAGACCGCTCGATCCACGCCTGCTGCGGTATGCCAGGGCGACCCGCGCCTACCTGGCGCTGTCGGTGGCGCTCGGCGTCGCGCTCGCCGCGCTGCTGGTCGCCCAGGCGACGCTGCTCGCCGACGGCATCACCGCCGTCTACCTGCACGGCGCCGACCTGGCCGGGCTCGCGCCGACCCTCGGCTGGCTGGTCGTGGTCGTCGGGGCCCGGGCGGCGGTGGCGTGGGCGCAGGAGGTCGCCGCGGCGCGCTCGGCGGCGGCGGTCAAGCGCCAGTTGCGCGCCAGGCTCCTCGCCCACGTCGCCGCGCTCGGGCCCGGCGCGGCACACCGCAGCGGTGCCGTCGCCACGCTCGCCACCCGCGGCCTGGACTCGCTCGACGCCTACTTCGCGCGATACCTGCCGCAGCTCGTCCTGGCCGCGCTCGTGCCGGTCATCGTGCTGGTCCGGATCGCGCCCGCCGACCTCGTCGCCGCCGGCACGATCGCGGTCACGCTCCCGCTCATCCCGGTCTTCATGGTGCTCGTCGGGCTGCACACCCAGGCGGCCAACCGGCGGCAGTTCCGGCTGCTCGCCCGGCTGTCGCACCACTTCCTCGACGTGGTCGCCGGGCTGCCGACCCTGCGGGTGTTCGGCCGCGCCCGGCACCAGGCCGGGGTCGTCGCGCGGATCAGCGCCGAGCAGCGCCGGGTCACGATGCGCACCCTGCGGGTCGCGTTCCTGTCGTCGCTGGTGCTCGAACTGCTCGCCACCCTGTCGGTGGCACTCGTCGCGGTCGGCATCGGCCTGCGGCTCGTCGACGGCGGCCTGGGCCTGGCGACCGCCTTGCTCGTGCTGATCCTGGCGCCCGAGGCATACCTGCCGCTGCGCCAGGTCGGCGCCAACTACCACGCCAGCGCCGAAGGTCTCGCCGCGGCGACCGAGGTGTTCGAGATCCTGGAGACGGCACCACCGCCGGCCGGTGCGGCGCCCGCCCCGGCCGGCGTGATCCGCTTCGAGGGCACCGTCGTGCGCCACGAGGACCGGGCCGAGGCGTCGCTGCCCGCGTTCACCGCCGCCGTCCACCCCGGCGAGCTGGTCGCCCTGACCGGCCCGAGCGGCTGCGGCAAGTCGACCGCGCTGGCGCTGCTGATGGGCTTCGCCACCCCGGCCGGAGGCCGTGTGCTCGTCGGCGGCACGGACCTGTCCACGGTGGACATGGACGCGTGGCGGTCACGGGTGGCCTGGCTGCCGCAGCGCCCCTGGCTCAGCTCCGGGACGATCGCCGACAACATCCGCCTGGGCGCCGCGGACGCGTCCGACACGGCGGTCCGGCGGGCGGCCGAGCTCGCCGGCGCGCTGGACTTCGTCGACGAGCTGCCCGCGGGTTTCGGCACCCGGCTCGGCGACGACGGCGCCGGCCTGTCCGCCGGGCAGCGGCAGCGCATCGCCCTGGCCCGGGTGTTCCTCCGCGACGCGCCGCTGGTCCTGCTCGACGAGCCGACCGCCAACCTCGACGCCGCGACCGAGCGCGACATCCTCGCCGCGATCCGGGCGCACTCCGCCGGCCGGACCGTCGTCCTGGTCGCCCACCGCCCGTCCCTGGTGGCGATCGCCGACCGGGTGATCCCCGTCGGCCACCCCACGCCGGTGGCGACGACATGAGCGTTCCGGAGCGCAGCACCGTTGGCGCGGTGCTGCGGCTCTGCCGGCCCGCGGCCGGCAGCCTCGCCCTGTCGGTGCTCGCCGGGGTCGGCGCGGCCGGTGCCGCGGTCGGGCTCATGGCGACCTCGGCGTGGCTCATCTCGCGCGCCGCGCAGCACCCGCCGGTGCTCCACCTGATGGTCGCGATCGTCGCGGTGCGGGCGTTCGGCATCGGCCGGGGCGTGCTCCGCTACGTCGAGCGGCTCACCGGCCACGACGCCGCGTTCCGGGTCCTCGGCGCCTTGCGGGTGCGCACCTTCCGGCGGCTGGAGCGGCTCGCCCCGGCCGGCCTGGCCGGATACCGCCGCGGTGACCTCGTCGCCCGGCTCGTCGACGACGTGGAGTCGGTGCTCGACGTCATCGTCCGCGTGGTGCTGCCGATCACCGTCGCCGCCGTCACCGGCCTCGGCTCGGTCGTGCTCGTCGCCGCGCTGCTCCCGGCGGCCGGCGCGGCGCTCGCGGCCGGGCTGGTGATCGTCGGGGTGGGCGTGCCGCTGCTGCAGTCGGCCGCGGTCCGCCGTGCCGACGCCCGGCTCGCCCCGCTGCGCGGCAGCCTCACCGCCGGCACCGTCGACCTGCTGCGCGGCCTGCCCGACCTCGTGGCGTGCGGCGCCGTCGGCGACGCCCTCGCACAGCTCGACCGCACCGACCGCGCACTGCTCGCCGCGGCCCGGCGTTCGAGCGCGACGGCCGGCGTCTCCGCCGCGGCCACCGCCCTCTGCACCGGCCTGAGCGTGCTCGCCGGACTGGCCGCGGGAGCCGTCGCCGTGCGGTCCGGCGCGCTCGACGGCGAGCTGCTCGCCGTCGTCGTGCTCACCCCGCTCGCGGTCTTCGAGATCGCCGGAGCGGTCCCGGCCGCGGCGCAGCGCCTCGGCGCCGCGCGGGCCGCCCTGGCCCGGCTCGCCGACATCGCCGCCGCCGCCGACCCCGCCCCGGACCCGGCACGGCCCAGGCCGGTCCCGCCCGGGCCGCCGACGGTGCGGCTGGAGGACGTCGACGCGGGCTGGACCCCGGGGCGGCGCGTGCTCCACGGCGTGTCGCTGACCCTGCGCCCCGGGCGGCGGGTCGCCCTGGTCGGCCCGAGCGGCGCGGGCAAGAGCACCGTTGCGGCCCTGCTGGTGCGCTGGCTCGACCCGTGCGCCGGCCGGGTCACCCTCAACGGCGTCGACCTGCGAGCGTTGCGCGGCGACGACGTCCGGTCGACGGTGGGCTATCTCGGCGACGACGCGTACCTGTTCGACAGCACGATCGAGGCCAACCTGCGCATCGGCCGCCCGGGCGCGACACCCGCCGAGCTGGAGTCGGCGCTGGCCGAGGCGCGGCTCCTCGACTGGGTCCGCGGCCTGCCGCAGGGCCTGGCCACCCCGGTCGGCGAGCACGGCATGGCGCTGTCCGGCGGCCAGCGCCGCCGGCTGGCCCTGGCCCGGGCCCTGCTCGCCGACTTCCCGGTGCTGGTCCTCGACGAGCCGACCGAGCACCTGGACGAGCGGACGGCCGCCGCCCTGACCCGCGACCTGCTGGCGGCCACGCGCGGCCGCACAGTCCTGCTGATCACCCACCGCCGCACCGACCTGTCCGCCGTCGACGAGGTGGTGGAGCTGCGGTCCGGCAGCATCCACCCGGCGGACACAGCACACGGCGACGAGACGCGGGCCTGGGATGGCGGCTTGGTGAACCTACGGCCATGACCGCCGTCCCTGTCGCAGCCCCCCGGTGCCGCGGCACCTTGTTGAAGCGGGCTTCGGACGTCTCCATGATGCTGGAGCGTTTTTGCTGCCCTGGGTGCAAAATCGCTCCAGGATCATGAGGGAGTCCGAAACCCGCTGGCAACGCTTGTCGATTGATGTGGCGCCGTTGCGCCGAACCGGTGCGGGACCCGGAGTGTTGTGGCTGCCTGCCGCATCCCGCGCTTCGGTACACCGCTCACCCCGAGCGGCTCCGCCCGGGTGGGGCCGGACCGGGACGGAGACGGCCGAAGCGCGCCGACCGGAGCGGCCCGACGGAACCGTGCGGCCGGTTTACCTCGCGGTGCGCGGGAGAGATCTGACCGGGATCGAGCACCCGGAACCGTCCTGAGGAGCAACGACACATGCGGGCACTGACCGACACACCGCTGAATGGGGAGGAGGTGGCGCGCGTCAACGCTTACTGGCGGGCCGCCAACTACCTCTCCGTGGGGCAGATCTACCTGCTCGACAACCCCCTCCTCGAGCAACCCCTCCGGCCCGAGGACGTCAAGGCGCGCCTCCTCGGGCACTGGGGCACCACGCCGGGGCTCAACCTGATCTACGCCCACCTCAACCGGGTGATCCGGCAGCGTGACCGGAATGTCCTCTACGTCACCGGGCCCGGTCACGGCGGGCCCGGGCTGGTGGCCAACGTCTGGCTCGAGGGAACCTACTCCGAGGTGTACCCCGAGATCGGCCGCGACGCGGTCGGCATGCGCCGGCTGTTCCGGCAGTTCTCGTTCCCCGGCGGCATCCCCAGCCACGTCGCGCCCGAGACGCCCGGGTCGATCCACGAAGGGGGCGAGCTCGGCTACTCACTGTCGCACGCGTTCGGCGCGGCCTTCGACAACCCGGACCTCGTCGTGGCGTGTGTCGTCGGCGACGGCGAGGCCGAGACCGGGCCGCTCGCGACGGCATGGCACGGCAACACGTTTCTCAACCCGGTCACCGACGGCGCCGTCCTGCCGATCCTGCACCTCAACGGGTACAAGATCTCGAACCCCACCGTCCTCGCGCGGATCTCCGACGAAGCGCTGACCAAGCTGCTGGAAGGGTACGGCTGGACGCCCTACCTCGTCGCCGGGGACGACCCGAGGACCGTGCACCAGCAGCTCGCCGCCACGCTCGACCGGTGCTTCGACGAGATCGGGCGGCGTGCCGAGGGGGTCCGGCCGCCGATGATCGTGCTGCGGACCCCGAAGGGCTGGACCGGGCCGAAGGCGTTCCACGGCCAGCCGGTCGAGGGCACCTGGCGGGCGCACCAGGTGCCGCTGCCCGACGCGCGCGGGGACGCCGAGCAACTGGCGCTGCTCGACGCGTGGATGCGCAGCTACCGGCCGGAGGAGCTGTTCGACCCCGGTGGTGCGCCGAGGGACGAGATCACGGACTGGCTGCCGACCGGCACCCGGCGGATGGGCGCGACCCCGTACGCCAACGGCGGCCTGCTCACCCGCCCGCTCGAACTGCCGGACTTCCGCGAGTACGCGGTCAAGGTCGACATGCCCGGCGCGCAGACCGGCGAGGCGACCCGTGTCCTCGGCGCGCTCCTGCGCGACGTGATACGTGACAACGCCCCGTACCGCAACTTCCGCCTCTTCGGCCCGGACGAGACCGAGTCGAACCGGCTCGGTGCCGTCTATGAGGCGACCGGCAAGGCCTGGCACGCCGCGGTCGAACCGACCGACGTCAACCTCAGCCCCGACGGCCGCGTGCTCGAGATGCTCTCCGAGCACACCTGCCAGGGCTGGCTGGAGGGCTACCTCCTCACCGGACGGCACGGGCTGTTCTCGTGCTACGAGGCCTTCATCCACATCGTCGACTCGATGTTCAACCAGCACGCGAAGTGGCTCAAGGTCGCCCGCCACCTGCCGTGGCGGCGGCCGATCCCGTCGCTGAACTACCTGCTCACCTCGCACGTGTGGCGGCAGGACCACAACGGCTTCTCGCACCAGGATCCCGGCTTCATCGATCACGTGGTCAACAAGAAGGCCGAGGTCGTGCGGGTGTACCTGCCGCCGGACGCCAACACGCTGCTCTCCGTCGCCGACCACTGCCTGCGCAGCCGTGACTACGTCAACGTCATCGTCGCCGGCAAGCAGCCGGCGCCGCAGTGGCTGTCGATGGAACAGGCCGCCGCCCACTGCGCCCGGGGCATCGGGATCTGGGACTGGGCGTCCACGGACGAGGGGGATCCGGATGTCGTACTGGCCTGTGCCGGCGACGTGCCGACCCTGGAGACCCTGGCGGCGGCGGCACTGCTGCGGCAGTACCTGCCGGAGCTCAAGGTGCGCGTGGTCAACGTCGTCGACCTGATGCGGCTCCAGCCGGTGTCGGAGCATCCGCACGGGCTCGCCGACCCGGAGTTCGACGCGATCTTCACGACCGACCGGCCGGTCATCTTCGCGTACCACGGCTATCCCTGGCTGATCCACCGCCTCACGTACCGCCGCGTCAACCACCCGAACATCCACGTGCGCGGCTACAAGGAGGAGGGCACGACCAGTACACCGTTCGACATGGTGGTGATGAACGACCTCGACCGCTTCCACCTCGTCATGGACGTCATCGACCGCGTCCCGGGTCTCGCCCGCCGGGCGGCCGTCGTCCGTCAGACGATGGTCGACAAGCGGGCCGAGCACCACCGGTACGTGCGGGAGACCGGCGTCGACCTGCCCGAGATCACCGACTGGCTCTGGCCGGCCTACGCCTCGGCGTAGCGAACGGGTTACAGCGGGATCCGCCACGCGACGCGGGTCCCGCCCGGCGCCGCCGGCTCGACCGTGCAGGTGCCGCCGAGGTCCTCCGCGCGGGCGCGCATGTTCGGCAGGCCGTTGCCCTGACCGCCGCCCTGATCGCCGCCCGGGCCGGGACCGCGCCCGTCGTCCTGCACGGTGAGCAGCAGCGCACCGCCACCGGCGGCGACGGCCACCCGCACCGAGCGGGCGTTGGCGTGCTTGACGACGTTGCTGAGCGCCTCGCGGAGCACGGCGAGCAGGGCCGTGCGCGCCGGGCCCGGCACCGCGGTGTCGACCGGCCCGTCGATGCGCAGCTCCGGCCGGAAGCCCAGCGCGTCACGGGCCTCGTCGATCAGCCCGCGCACCTCGCCGCGCAGGCTGTCGCCCGGAGTGCTGCGCAGCTCGAAGATGCTGCCCCGGATGTCGCGGATCGTCACGTCGAGGTCGTCGACGACCCGGTCGATGCGCTCCTGGACACCGGCGCTGCCCGCCAGCCGGGCCGCGCTCTGTAGCTGCATGCCGGCCGCGAACAGCCGCTGGATGACCACGTCGTGCAGGTCGCGGGCGATCCGCTCGCGGTCGCCGACCACCGCCAGCATCTCCCGCTCGTCCTGGGCCCGGGCCCGTTCCAGGGCCAGGGCCGCCTGCCCGGCGAACGTCTCGACCAGCGCGACGTCGGGGTCCTCGGCGAAGGCCACACTGCCCTGGCGGTACGCGACGACGAGCGCCCCGAGCGGAACCCCGCCGGCCGACAGGGGTACCAGCAGCGCCGTGCCCGTGGACAGCGACACCGGCCAGGCCGCGGCCTTGCCGAGATCCTCGACGACGGCGAGGTGCCGGCCGTTCACGACCTCGGCGAAGTCGCTGCGCGCCACGTCCACCGTGGCGCCGGTCAGGTCGTGGTCGCCGCCGACGGCCACCTCGACCCGCAGCACACCGGCCGGTTCGTCGTACAGCAGCACCATGGCAAGGTCGGCCTCGGCCACCTCCCGGGCGCGGGTGGCGACGAGGTCCAGGGCCTCGGTGCGCCGGACCTCGCCCAGCAGCACGGCGGTGATCTCCGCGGCGGCCTCCAGCCACCGCTGCCGGCGGCCGGTCTGGGCATACAGCCGGGCGTTCTCGATGGCCGCGCCCGCCGCGACGGACAGCGCCGCGACAAGGTCCTCGTCGTCCTGGGTGAACTGCTCGCCGCCGCCCTTCTCGGCGAGGTAGAGATTGCCGAACACCTGGTCGCGGATGCGGACCGGCACGCCGAGGAAGCTGTGCATCGGCGGGTGGTTGGGCGGGAAGCCGTATGCGCGGGGGTGCTGCGTGATGTCCTCCAGGCGGATCGCCCGCGGCTCCTCGATGAGCAGCCCGAGCACGCCGTGACCGCGGGGCAGGTCCCCGATCGCCGCGCGCTCCTTGGGTGTCACGCCATGGTTGATGAACTCGACGAGCATCCGGTCGGGGCCGATGACCCCCAGCGCACCGTACCGCGCGTCGGCGAGCCGGCACGCCGCCTCGACGATGCGCTCGAGGGTGCTGTGCAGGTCGAGGTCGGCGCCGATGCCGACGACGGCGTCGAGCAGGGCACGCAGCCGCTCCCGGTTGGTCATCACCTCGCCGACGCGAGCGAGCAGCTCTTGCAGCAGGTCGTCGAGGTCGACGCGGGACAGCGACGGTAGCTGCAGGTGAGGCTTCCAGTCCTCGGCGTCCTTGCCCATGCCGGACATCCTAGGCCGGGCGCTGCGGGGACGGGTTCAGTGCTTGCCGAGAAGTTTCGACGCGAGGACCGCCGCCTGGGTGCGCCGCTCCAGCCCGAGCTTCGCCAGCAGGCTGGACACGTAGTTCTTGACGGTCTTCTCGGCCAGGAACATCCGCTCGGCGATCTCCCGGTTGGTCAGTCCTTCGGCGACGAGCAGGAGGATCCGCCGCTCCTGCTCGGTGAGGTTGCGCAGCTCGTCGGGCTGCTCCGGGCCCTTGCGGATGCGCTCCAGCACGCGCGCGGTGACGGCCGGGTCGAGCAGGGACTGTCCGGCGGCGACCCGCCGGACCGCGTCGACGAGGTCGGTGCCGCGGATCTGCTTCAGCACGTAGCCCGCCGCGCCGGCCATGATCGACGCGAACAACGCCTCGTCGTCCTCGTACGACGTCAGGATCAGCGCCCGGATCGACGGGTCCACCGACCGGATGTCGCGGCACACGTCGATGCCGCTGCCGTCGGGCAGCCGGCCGTCCAGCACCGCCACGTCGGGCCGCAGTGCCGGGATGCGGTGCGTGGCCTCGACCGCGGAGCCCGACTCGCCGACGACCTCGATGTCGCCCTCCCGCTCCAGCATCTCGCGGATGCCGAAGCGCACCACCTCGTGGTCGTCGAGCAGATACACCCTGAGCATGTCGTCCTTTCTACCTGGTCCGGACGATTCTGGCACGTGCCCGATGGTCCTGACCGGTCCCGCGGCGATTCGGGACCTTCGCCTCTGAACGCCGAGTCCCACGCACGCGAGATTGGAGAGGTACCACCGACCGCCCGACCGAGGAGCATGCCATGGCCGCCATCCAGTACACCGACCGCGGGGCAGCGGTGCGGGTCGCCCCGGCCGGCCGGCTGCTGACCGGGGCCGTCCTCGCCGCGCTCGACGCCCCGTCCGTGCTCAACACCCAGCCGTGGCAGTGGCGCATCGACGGCGACCGGGCCGAGCTGCGCGCCGACCGGCGCCGCCAGTTGCCCGCCATCGATCCCGACGGCCGGCTGATGACGCTGAGCTGCGGGGTCGCCCTGCACCACGCCCGCGTTGCGCTCGCCGCCGACGGTGCGCAGGCCGAGGTGACGTACCTGCCGGACCCGGACGACCCGGACCTGCTCGCCACGCTGCGGTACACCGGCAGGGCCGAACGCGCACCGCACGTTCAGCGGCTGCGGCGGGCCATCTCGGTGCGCCGCACCGACCGCCGACCGTTCGCGGACGTGCCGGTGCCGCCGGACGCGCTCGACCGGCTCGCGGCCGCCGCGGCCGCCGCCGGCGCGCACCTGCACCTGGTCCGGCCGCAGGACCTCACCGGGGTCGCGGTGGCCGCCGGTCACGCCGCCGGCGTGGAGCGGTCCGACCCCGCCTACCGGGCCGACCTCGCGGCGTGGGTCCACTCGGACGACGGCTCCGGCACCGGCGTGCCGCCCGCGACGACCGTGCCGTCCGGTGCCCGGACGGTGCCGATCCGGAACTTCACCGGCGGTGACGAGAACGCCAGTATCTACAGCGGTGCGGAGGTAGCCGACCGCCATGCGCGCTACGGCGTCGTGGTCACCGGGGGCGACGAGCCGCGGGACTGGCTCGCGGCCGGCGAGGCGCTGAGCGCGGTGCTGCTCACCGCCACCGCCGACGGCCTGGCGACCTCGCCGATGAGCGATCTGGTGGAGATCATCGCCGCTCGGGAGGCGCTGCGCCGCACGCTCGGCAACGTCGGCCACCCGGCGATCGTCGTGCGCGTCGGCGTCGCCGGCCGCGGCGCGACCGGCCCCCGCGCCCCGCGCCGCGGCGCCGAGACCGCGGTCGAGCTGGTCGCCGAACGCGTGCCGGAGCGCCCATGATCGCGGTGACCGGCCCGTCGAGGAGCCGGGACGGTTGACACCGCGTCACCGCGGCGGAGACGCTCGGCACGGGCACGGGCACGGGCACGGGCACGGGGCGGGGCGGGAATGGTCGGTGCCCGGCCGGGCAGAGAGGCGGTGTGGCGCGGATGATCGCATGGCAGGTGCACCGGCCCGGGCCCGTCACGGGGCACCCACTGCGGCAGGTGTCGATGCCCGTGCCCGAGCCCGGCCCCGGCGAGCTGCTGCTGCGGGTGCGGGCGTGCGCGGTGTGCCGGACCGACCTGCACCTCGCCGAGGGCGACCTGCCGCCGATCCGGCCCGACGTGGTGCCCGGCCACGAGGTCGTGGGTGAGGTGAGCGAGCTGGGGGAGGGGGTCGCCGGGTTCGAGACCGGCGAGCGGGTCGGCGTGGCCTGGCTGCGACACACCGACGGCACCTGCCGGTACTGCCGGCGCGGCGCCGAGAACCTGTGCCCGGACTCCCGCTACACCGGCTGGCACGCCGACGGCGGCTACGCGGAGTACTGCGTCGCCCCCGCCGACTTCGTCTACCGCCTGCCCGACCGCTACGACGACGTCCACGTCGCACCCCTGCTGTGCGCGGGCATCATCGGCTTCCGCGCGCTGCGCCGGGCGGATCTGCCGCCGGGCGGCCGGCTCGGGCTCTACGGCTTCGGCGCCTCGGCGCACCTCGCCGCCCAGGTCGCCATCGCCCAGGGCGCCACCGTGCACGTGCTGACCCGCTCGAAGGCGGCACAGCGGCTCGCGCTGGACCTCGGCGCGGCCTCGGCCGGCGACGCCGCCGCGGCTCCGCCGGAGCCGCTGGACGCGGCGATCCTGTTCGCGCCGGTGGGCGATCTGGCACCGGTGGCGCTGAAGGCCCTGGACCGCGGCGGCACGCTCGCCGTCGCGGGAATCCACCTGACCGACATCCCCGTGCTGCGCTACGAGGACGACCTCTTCTACGAGCGGACGCTGCGCAGCGTCACCGCGAACACCCGCGAGGACGGCCGCGACTTCCTCGCCGTGGCCCAGGAGCACCCGCTGCGGGTGAGCGCGACGCCGTATCCGCTGACGCGCGCCGACCAGGCCCTCGCCGACCTCGCCGCCGACCGGGTGAACGGCGCCGCGGTGCTGGTCACCTGAGGCTTCACCGGAAGCCCGGCCCGCCGGGCGGGCTGTGCGCCACGAGCACCGGGCAGGCGGCGCGCTCCAGGACACGGCGCATCACGGACGGGGTCGCCGGCTGCCCGGCGTCGTCGGGGCACCGGGTGCCGAGCACCATGAGCGCGGCCCACTGCGACACCACCGTCAGCGCGTCCGCCGCCTCGCCGGGCTCGCTGCGGACCTCGACGTCGACGTGCGGGAACCGGGCGCGCCACGGCGCGACGGCCTCGTGCAGCCCGCCGCGCACGGCGGCCTCGTGGGCGGTCAGGTCGCGGCACCGTGGCCGGCCGGGCCGCCACAGGTCCGGATGGTGCCAGACGCGCACGATCACGAGCCGGCTGCCGCGACCGGCCGCCTCCTCGAAGGCCACCCGCAGCGCCCGCCGCGCCGACGCGGAGCCGTCGTACCCGACCACCACCGGGCCCCTCCTGGGCAGCACCGCGTCCGGTGCCGCCCAGCGCCGCGCGTCGTGCACGATGAGCACCGGGCAGTCCGCCCGGACGCCGAGCGCCGCGCTCACCGATCCCAGAGCACGCCCGCCGGCACCGCGGTCGGCGACCACGAGGAGCCGGGCGTCCCCCGCGTGCCGGCGCAGCACGGCCACCGGGCGCCCGACCTCGGTGGCGGCGACCGCGGCGACCCCGACGCGCCACCGCCTGGCCTCGGCCGCCGCCTCGGCTGCGACGTCCCGGTCGCGGGACGGCCCGGAGGGCGGCGACGGGGACTCCGGCAGCACCGAGAGAGCGAGGAGGGTGCGGGTGTACCGGTGGGCCTGCTCGGCCGCCCACCGCAGCGCGCCGAGGCTGTGCTCCGACCCGTCGACGCCGGCGACGACCGGCCCGAACCGGTAGGCCATCGTGGATCCACCTCCCACCGGGCGTTAGCCGTGGTCGGCGAGCACCCCGGGGCGTTCCGCCTCCGGCTCGATGCCGTGGTAGACGGTGGAGCCCGGCCGGATGCCGCCGTGCACCATGTCGGCCAGGGTCCGTTCCATGCCCATGCAGGTGTCCTCGACGTAGCCGAGCCCGGCCGAGCGGGCGAGCCGGCCGGCCTCCTCGCTGATGACGCCGAGTTGCAGCCACACCGCGCCGGCGCCGATCGCCGCGGCTTCCCGGACGATCTCGGGCGCGTCGCCGGACGGGCGGAAGACCTCGACGACGTCGACGTGCTCCGGTATGTCGGCGAGCCGGGCGTAGGCATGCTCGCCGAACAGCCGGTCCGCGTACGGGTTGACCGGGATGATCCGCCACCCCTGCTCCTGCAGCATCTTCGGCACCCAGTGCGCGGGCTTCTGCGGATCGCGTGACGCGCCCACGACCGCGATCGTGTGCGCTTCGGCGAGAATCTGCCTGGCGGTGCGCATCGGTCTCATCTCCCCCGGTAGGCCACTGCCGTCGACATCTCCACCGTCGCTCTCCCGCCGCGCGGTCGACAGTCCGAAAGTCCCGAAAGTTCCGGAATCCTCGCCTGCCCGGGCGACGGCTACCGGCGCAGGCGTACCGGCTGGTCCGAGACGGCCTCGATGTCGGCGGCGGCCGTCAGCAGCAGCCGGTGCCCGAGGTCGGACAGCGCCCGGGCGACGGCGAGCTCGTCACCGATCTCCGGGATGTCCTCGTCGGCCGGATTGAGCCTGGCCTCCCCCTTGCCGGTGAGCTGGGTGTCGTCATCGGCGTCCAGGCGGACCTCCGCGAACGTCCGCCCGTTGTCCTCGCTGATGGCGATGTCGACGGTCCAATGCTTCGTGGCGGTCATGGCGAACTCCGATCTCCTCGTGCCGGCCGGCTGCGATGGCGGGACCCCGGCCCCTTCCAAGCCCATGCCCGCACGCGCCGCCCACAACCACAATCCGCGCCCCCGGCCCGAAGACCGCCGCCGACCTGCGCCTTCACCATTCCACGCGGTGACAGCCCGGGATCGGTGGGTAGTGGTAGCGCCGTACCGCCAGTCATCCGTGTCCGATCGAGGGAGGAACGATGCACGCGAACGTCGGAGACCGGTTGATCGTCGAAGGTACTCGGGTCGGTGACCACCGGCGCGAGGGCATCATCACCGAGGTGCGTCACGGTGACCACACACCGCCGTACACCGTGCGGTGGCTCGGCGAGAACCACGAGGCACTGGTGTTCCCGGGCCCGGACGCCCGGATTCTGCCGGCCGAGGGGCGCGAGGGCGGTGCGCCCACCGGATGAGGGGTCGGGCGGGCCGCCGGCGGAGGTGCTCGTGCACCTCGGCGACGCGCTCGGCCAGGAACGTACGCCCGGCGTCGTTGCCGGCCAGCGCCAGCGCCCGCGTGTATTCGGCCGCGGCGTCGGCGTGCCCGGTCGAGCCGGCGGAACAGGTCGGCCTTATCGACAGCGTGACCGGAGCAACCTGGCCGCTACCGGTCCGCAGCCGGGGAACCTCTGCAGCCGGACGGTACGCCGCCGATGTGCGCGGCGTGACCGGTCAGGCTTCTCGCACCGACGTGAACACCCAACTCGTCCACGTCGGCCGGCAGCCGATCTACGATCGGTCCGGCGCGGTGGTGGCCTACGAGCTGCTCTTCCGCGGCCGGTTCGACGCGGTGGACGCCGAGCACCGCGACACGTTCGCGACCAGCCAGGTCATCACCAACACGTTCACCGAGTTCGGCATCGCCGAGATCGCCGGGGACCGGCCCTGTTTCATCAACCTGACGCGCGAGTTCCTCGTCGGCGAGCTGCCCCTGCCGTTCGAGCCGGACCGGGTTGTGCTCGAGGTGCTGGAGACCGTGGCGGTGGACGACGAGGTGGTGGCCGGCGCGGCCCGCCTCGTCGCCGCCGGCTACCGTGTCGCGCTCGACGACTTCGTCCTCGGGCTCGGCCACGAGCGGCTGCTCGGCCTGGCCTCCTACGTCAAGCTCGACCTGCTCGACACCGACCCGGCGCAGCTCGACGAGCTGATCGCGATCAGCCGCCGGCAGCCGGGCGTCCGGCTGGTCGGGGAGCGCGTCGAGTCCGCCGCCGAGCTGGCGCTGGCCGACCGGTACGACTGCGAACTGCGCCAGGGGTACGCGCTGAGCCGCCCCGAGGTCCTCACCGCCACCACCCTGGCGCCGTCCCGGCTGTCGCGGCTGCGACTGCTGGGCGCGCTCGGCGCCGCCGACAGCAACCTGGACGAGGTCCTGCGGGTCATCATCGACGACCCGGCGCTGGCACTGCGGCTGCTGCGCGCCTGCAACTCCGCCGCGATCGCACCGGCCCGGCCGGTCACCTCGCTGCGGCAGGCGGTCGTCCTGCTCGGCCTCGGCCAGATCCGGCAGTGGGCGATGCTCATGGTCGTCAGCGACGTGGCCGGCGGCACCGTCGAACAGCTCGCCGACGCGGTGACCCGGGCGCGGCTGTGCCAGCACCTCGCCGCCGGCGTCGGCGCCGCACCGGATTCGGCGTTCACCGCCGGCCTCATCAGCAGCGTCGCGGCGCTGCTGGACACCACCCCGGCGGCGCTCGCCGCGCAGCTACCGCTCGCCGACGACCTGGTCGACGCGATCGTCGCCGGGCAGGGGCCGGTCGGCCGGGCGCTGGGCCTCGCCGACGCCTACCTCACCGGTCGCACCGTGGCCGCCGCCGCGGACAACCCCGCCCGGAAGTACCTGGACGCGTTGCGCTGGTCCACCCGCGTGGTGGACGCCACCCGCCCGCTCTGACGGCGTGGCCGGTCACCGGCCGGCACGGCCGCCGGCCGGTCCCGTCCGCCGGTCGACGATCGTCAGTCGAGTTTCGCCGGCATCAGCGGGGGCTCGCCGCGCAGCACCTCGACCGTCACGACGTGTTCGTCCCATCCGACCGTGACGCCGCAGACGCGGTCGGCGCCCGGCCACCGCACGTCGGCCCGGCCCAGCACGACCTGCGGCAGCGACACGTGGCTGGGCTGGGGAAGCAGGCTCTTGACGTTGCCGGTGACGATGTTCATGAGCTCGCCGGTGGCGTCGCGGACGTCGTCGGCCTTCACGGTCGTCGGGTCCAGTTCGAGCATCGCCGCGGCGACGCCGGTCGCTGCGTTCGCGGAGCAGCGGAGCACGACGTGGCCGAGCCAGGCGCCCGCGATGCCGACACTCGCGGTCACGTCCGCCTCGTCGCCGGCCTCCCCGTGCGTGGCCCGGGTCTCCGGCGTCGTGCCGAGGTAGGCGGTCCATACCTGCCAGATGATGCCGCGCAGGTCGTCCGCGGTGATCGCGGCGCCGGTGCCACCGGCCGCGTTGTCGTGGGTCATCCGTCCGCCTTCCCCGTCAGCCCTCGAAGGCGCGGGCCATGCGGGCCTGCTCCTCGAGCACCTCGTTGATCCGGGCCTGGACGGCGCGGCCGGCGGCCGACACCGAGTACACCGGCCGGCCGCTCCGGAACGCCCGCCCCACCAGCCCCACGTCGGCCGGCGCCGACCCGCCCCGCGTGCTCCAGCGCCTCGATGTCGCGCGGCGCACGATTCGGCGCCGGACCCGCGGACCCGGGCCTGCGCAGCAACCTCATGCGGTGTCCTCTCGTACCGTCGGATCCCCCCGTCCCATCGGCTGGCAGACCCGACAGTTGACCGTTAGGGTCACGCGAGGCCGCGCTCCGGGCGGGGCGCCGCCTCGATCATGGGAAAGATCTGGCTGTCGGGGTAGCCATATCTCTCCCATGATCATGCAAGACCGGGAAGTTAAGCCGCTGGGGCTGTTGTCAATGGGCTGGTTGATGTGCCGATAGCGATGGCGATGTCGGTGATCCGGTGGATGATCTTCGGGGTTTTCAGGTTCTTGTAGGCGTAACGGGAGATCGGCCGTTTCACCACACGTGGGCTGATCCGGGCGCGTCGGGCCGGTAGCAGGTCAGCCAGCACAGCACGACCGATCGCACCGACCAGGTCGACCGCGATAGTGATCACCCCGACAGCGCGGATGGTCAGATCGCGGGCGGTCTGCACGGCGATGGTGAAGCTGGCCCGGTCCGGGTCGGCCCCGGTGGTGTCCGTGGCCCAGGTCATCGTCTGCCGCAGCGCCTGATAGACGGTCAGCAGTGCGTAGAGTTCCTGATCGACGCCGTCCGGAGTGGTCGAACGCAGCACCCGCCCAGCCAGCAGGGTGTGCTTGATCGCCAGGAAGGTCGACTCGACCTCCCACCGCTCGTGGTAGAGCTCGATCAGCGCCCCGGCCGGATAGCGGCGCTCGTCGGTGAGGGTAGTGACCAGCCGCCAGACACCGGTACGGGTCGAACCATCCGCACAGGACAGCGTGACGACCGCCTCGACCACCCGAACCCGCACCCCAGCCACCACACTGGCGTAGGAACCGTCACCAAGACGGTCCAGCACCGGCAGCTTGCGACTGGACTTGACCCGCAGCAACAACCCCGCCCCAGCGGCGGTGACCTTCGTCATGAACATGTTGGTGTCATAGCCACGGTCGGCCAGCAGCAGCATTCCCGGCCGCAGCAGACCCAGCAACCCCACGGCATAACTGGTCTCACCACTCTCACCACCCACGCCGGTACCGAACACCGCACCGAACACCGCCCGAGTCCCGGTCTCCACCAACGCCACCACCCGCACCAGCGGATACCCCGGCTCACCGGCACGGGCCATCCGCTTGCCGTACACCGCCCGATTCGCCGGCGAATCCGGCACATTCACCGTGGACCCGTCGATCGCCACCGTACGCAGCCCCCGCCACCACGCCCCGACCGTGTCGCGACCCGCCACCGGCCCGGCCAGAGTCTGGAACAACCGCCGCAGCGGCGGCACCCCCACCCGCCGCCGCGCCTGCGCCAACCCCGACGACGACGGACACACCCCCAACCCGGCCACCACACCCAACCCACCGACCAACGCTCCCCACACCCGCCGATACGACAACGAGCCGAACAACCCCAACCCCAACAGCCAATACACCACCACCCGCGACGGCAACCGCCGCACCCGCCGCTGCACCCGCCCCGTCTCGGCCAACACCGCATCCACCAACTCCACCGGCACAGCCCGGGTCAACTCACCCAGATGCCCCGCCGCGAACACCCCCACCGGCACCGACCCGACCCCGGCAATGACAGACTCCTCCGACAACGGGACTCCCCCCACAGGCTGATCTTGATCGACTGCCTGTTCTACCGGAGTCCCGTTGCCTTATCACCCCACCACACCGCAACCACACACCCTTGACAGCAACCCTCACGACTTAACTTCCCGGTCTTGCATGATCATGGGATCGATTGGCATGGCGGCGGATTGCGGCGGAACGCGCCGGCCGGCGTGCCTCGGCGGCGACGCCTTCCGAGCCAAGCGCCCGAATCGGCGGCCCTGTTCGGTTCGGCAACGGGGGCGACGCCTTCCCGCCGGCCGGCCGCGCGGACGGTACGGTCTGGGGCGGGAGGTGTGATGGCGAAGGACCGGTCGGGCGGGCTCCTCAACCGGGTCCGCGCCGCCCTCGACGCCCTGGGGCACCTCGTCGGCGGCCTCGCCACGGCGGTTCTGGCGTTGGTCGCCCTCGTGTGGCTGCTCATTACCGTCGCCGCCTGCCTCCTCGGCGTCGGGCTGCCGCTGGTCCCCGCCGCGCTGCGCGTCCTGCGCGCCGTCGCCGACCGGGAACGGGCCCGGCTGTCCCGGTGGGGTCCGGAGATCCTCCCGCCCGGTCCGGTCCCGGTCCGGCTCCGCGACGCCGTCCGCGACCCGGCCGTCGGCCGCGAGGTCCGCTGGCTCGCCTGGCACGCCACCGGCGGGCTGGTGCTCGGCCTGCTCGGGCTGGCCCTGCCGCTCAACGCGGTCCGGGACGGCAGCTTCCCGCTGTGGTGGGGGCTGGTCCCGCCGGACGCCGCCACCTCGTCACTGGGCTTCCCGCTCGTGCGCGGCCTGCCCGGCGCGCTGCTGGTCGGGTTGATCGGCGCCGGGTGGCTCGTGCTCTGCCTGGTCCTCGAGCCCGCCATGGCCCGGCTGCAGGCCCGGCCCGGTCGCCGGCTGCTCGCGCCGGACCCGGGCGCCGACTACGCGCTGCGTATCGCGGAGCTCACCGCGACCCGCGCGGCGGCCCTCGACGCCCACGCCGCCGAGCTGCGACGGATCGAGCGTTCGCTGCACGACGGCGCGCAGAATCGCCTCGTGGCCGTCACCGTCCTGCTCGGCACGGCCCGCCGTGCGCTCACCCGTGACCCGGCGAGCGCCGACGCGGCGCTGGAGCGCGCCCAGAGCGCCGCCGAGCAGGCACTCGCGGAGCTGCGGACCGTCGTGCGCAGCATCCTGCCGCCCGTCCTGGCCGACCGCAGCCTGCCCGACGCCCTGAGCGCCCTCGCCGCGGGCTGCCCGGTGCCGTGCGTGGTCGACGCCGACGTCCCGGGCCGCTGCGCCGTGTCCGTCGAGGCGACGGCCTACTTCGTGGTCGCCGAAGCCCTCACGAACATCGCACGGCACAGCGGCGCCGGCCGGGCCGCGGTGACCGTCCGCCGCGACGACGCCAAGCTCTTCGTGAGCGTCACCGACGACGGCCACGGCGGCGCCGACGAGCACCGGGGCTCCGGACTCGCCGGCGTCCGCGGCCGGGTCGAGGCGCACGACGGCGTGTTCGCGCTGTCCAGCCCGGCCGGCGGACCGACCACCGTGGAGGTGGCCCTGCCGTGCGGATCGTGATCGCCGAGGACGACCCGCTGCTGCGCGAGGGCCTGGCCCTGCTGCTGCGGGCCGAGTCGCTCGACGTCGTCGCCACCGCCGGCACCCCTGACGAGTTGCTGAGCGCCGTCGACGCCCACGACCCCGACGTGGCCATCGTCGACGTGCGGATGCCGCCGACGCACACCGACGAGGGGATCACCGCCGCCGTCGAGGCCCGCCGGCGGCGCCCCGGCCTCGCCGTGCTGGTGCTGTCGGCCTACGTCGAGCAGGCCTTCGCCACCGAACTGCTCGCCGGCGGCGGCGCCCGCCTCGGGTACCTGCTGAAGGAGCGGGTCGGCCGGGTCGAGGAGTTCCTCACCGCCCTGGACCGGGTCGTCGGCGGCGGCACCGCCATCGACCCCGAGGTCGTCGCCCAGCTCCTCGTGCGCACCCGGCCGGACACCCGCCTGGACCGGCTCAGCCCACGCGAGCAGGAGGTGCTGGCACTCATGGCCGAGGGGCTCGGCAACACCGCCATCGCGGAGCGCCTGGTCGTCACCGAGGGCGCCGTGCACAAGCACATCCGCAGCATCTTCGCCAAGCTGGACCTGGCGCCCACAGACGGGACCGACCGCCGCGTCACCGCCGTGCTGCGGTACCTCGACGACGCCCGCCGCCGGCGGTAGCGCACGGGTCGACGGGCGTGGTGGCTGCGAGCGCTGACCTGGACCGCGCTCAGATCCAGCGGGATCCGAGCCACATCCGGGAGAACCACTCCGTGTACGTGATGTCCATGCCGCTGTAGATCGGATAGAAGTACGCGAAGCAGGCGGCGACGAGCAGGACGTAGGCGCCGGCGATGATCGAGCCGACGAGTCGTTGGTCGCTGTCGGGGCGCAGGTGGCGGGCGGGGCCGATGACGGCGCCGAGGACGTAGGCGACGGCGAGGACGAGGAATGGTTCGGCGGGTAGGGCGTAGAAGTAGAACATGGTGCGGTGTTCGGGCATGTTCTGGAACCAGGGCAGGATGCCGGCCAGTGCGCAGGCCATGATCAGCCAGGCGCGGCCGTCGCGGCGGGCGACGGCCAGCCAGCCGAGGGCGACCAGCGCGGGCAGGAACGACCACCACAGCAGTGGGGTGCCCAGCAGCAGGATCTCCGAGGCGCAGCTACTCGCGCCACAGGGCACGGTGGTGTTCCAGTGGAAGACGACCGGCCTGCCGAGCAGCAGCCATTGCCACGGCCATGACTGGGACGGGTGCCCTTTGTCCAGGGTGGTGTGGAACTTGTACGCCTCCTGGTGGTAGTGCCACAGGTTGACCAGTGGGTCGATGAGGCGGTCGTGGGGCAGGCCGTTGGTTTCGGCGTACCAGTGGCGGAAGTAGCCGTCGTCGGAGGCGAACCAGCCCCACCAGGTGCCGAGGTAGGTCAGCAGGGCGATGCCGGCGATGGCGGCGGCCCAGCCGATCCCTTCCGGGATGCTGTCGGTGATCCAGTGCCGGGCGCCGGCGCTGCGGCGTGCGCTCATGTCGAACACGAGCACGGCGATGGCGAACAGGATGACGTACCACAGGGCGCTCCATTTGACCCCGCAGGCGAGTCCGAGCGCGACGGCGCAGGCGATGCGGTGGTAGGGCGGGCCGAGGGTGGGTCGCCGGTCGGGGTCGGCGCCGGTTTCGAGCAGGTGCAGCCATCGGGTGCGGCGCTGTTCGCGGTCGAGGACGAGGAAGTGGAACGCGACGACGATCCAGAACATCAGGAAGGTGTCGAGCAGGGCGGCGCGGGAGAGCACGAAGTGCATGCCGTCGAGTGAGATGAGCAGGCCGGCGGTGCCGGCCAGGATCGTGGAGCGGAACAGTCGCCAGGCGGCCATCGTGATGAGCAGGACCGTGGCCATGCCGGTGAGTACGGCCATGATGCGCCAGCCGAACGAGTTGTAGCCGAACAGTTGCTCGCCGAGGGCGATCATCCATTTGCCCAGTGGGGGGTGGACGACGTATTGGGGGGTGTTGTCCTCGGGGTTCCATTCGACGCCGTGTTGCAGTAGGTCCCATGCCTCGTTGGCGTAGTAGACCTCGTCGAAGATCGGTTCTTTCGGGTGTGCGAGATTCACCAGTCGCAGCACGAGCCCGATGCCGGTGACCAGGATCGCGGTCAGCCAGAAGTGCGGCGTGAATCGGCCCGGCCCGGCGAGCCGGCGGCGCACGATACCGGGCACCGGATCGGTCCCGGCGGTCTCCGCCTTGCTCGTTTCGGTCAGCACACCCGAAGTCATTAGGCGATCGTAGGATGCGGGCGCCCGGCCGACGTCACCTCTGGCAGGGAGGCGGCCGGTACCCGGGCCGGTGCTCCGCGGGGCCGCAGGCGGGGTGGGCGCGCCGGCGTGTCCCGTCGATCGCGGTCGCCGCTGGACCCGCTCGGGGAGACGCCTTGATCATGGGAAGGATCTGGTTGTCGGGGCAGCCGCATCTTTCCCATGGTCATGAAGTCGAGCGGCGTGCGGCGACGGCTGCTCGCCGTACCGGACCCGACGTATCGTGTCCGGATGGACCTCTGTGAGGAGTGCGGCTTCGACTATCCGGGTGTGGCCGCCGGCGCGCTGCCCGAGCGGCTCTCCGCGTTCGGGCCGCGTTACGCGACGGCGCTCGGTGCGGTCGCCGACCCGCGCCGCCGCCCGGCCGCGCGGGTGTGGTCGCCGCTGGAGTACACCTGCCACGTGCGTGACGTCTTCCGGGTGCAGCGCGAGCGGCTCGCCCTGGGCCTGCGGGTGGACGCCCCCGAGTTCGTGCCGATGGGCCGGGACGAGCTCGCGGTCAGCGCCGCCTACAACAGCCAGGATCCGGCTGTCGTGCTGCGGGAACTGGCCGCGGCCGGCGACGCGCTGGCCGCGGCGTTCGCCGTGCTCGATGAGGCCGATCTGGAGCGCACCGGGGTCTATCCGTGGCCGGAGCGGGTGGAGCGCACCCTGCTCTGGCTCGGCCGGCACACCGTCCACGAGGGCGAGCACCACCTCATGGACATCGGCCGGGCTCCTTCCACCTGGGCTTGACCATTCCACTGTCGCCCGGACGGGCCGGGAGCGGCATCAGGAAGTCCCCTGACGCTTCGGCGTCAGGTGTCGCTGGTGCCCGGAGCGCGGGCCGCGAACCGTTCGATGATGCCGAGGTTGAACCGGTCGCGGCGCTCGACGGTGAACCCCAGCTCGACCGCCCACGGCAGCGGGCGGCGTCCGAAGTGCTCGCCCTGCAGCGGCACGGTCACCGCGTCGACGACGGCCTGCAGCGCCCGCACCGGCCAGACCGGCGACGCCACGTGGTCGGCGAGCAGCAGCAGCCCGCCCGGCCGGAGCACCCGCGCCATCTCGGCCAGGGCCGCCCGGGCGTCGGGGATGGCGCACAGCGCGAACGTGCACGCCACCGTGTCGAAGCGCGCGTCCGGGAAGTCGAGCGCCTGCGCGTCTCCGGTGTGCAGCTCGACCTCCCGGCCGAGGTCTGCGGCCCGGCGTCGCGCGATCCTGAGCATCGCGGGGCTCCACTCGATCCCGGTGAGCCGCACGCCGGCGGGGTAGTAGGGCAGGTTGAGCCCGGTGCCGATCGCGACCTCGAGGGTGTCGCCGGTCGCCTGACCGGCGATCCAGGCACGCGTGTCGCGGAAGAACCGGCGCTCGATCCCCGACATCTGCCGATCGTAGGTGTCCGCGTGCCGGTCCCAGAGCCGCAGCAGGCGCCGCTGCCGCGACGACGAGGTCAAGACGCCGGGTGGCGGCCGAACCCGAAAAGCTGCCATGCCAGAGCGGTGAGTCGGTTGAGCACGTTGGTGAGGAGTTGCCGTGCCATCGGGTGGCGCGGCGCCGGGAGGAAGGTGATCAAGAATGCCTCCTGACGCGCGGGGTACGGCTCAGATCGTACAACCCAATCGACTTCACCGGATGTCGCCGGTCAGTGACTTCCAGACGCCGGTGATCTCCATGACCTTCCGGACCAGTCCGGTCGCACCGGTCACCCGCAGGTCGCCGCCGGTGTCCAGGGCCAGTTGCCGGCAGCCGACCAGCACGCTGATCGACCGGGCGTCGATCATCCGGACGGCTGTCAGGTCCACGGTGACGACAGGGGGCCGGAAGCCGATCGCCGCCCGCACGGCGTGCCGCAGCCGATCGGACATGGACAGGTCGAGCACGCCCTCGGCGATGACCAGGCCCGGCGTCGCGCCGTAGGTGACGGTCGCGCAGCCGCTCTGGTCGAGGGTTCCGTCGTCGTCATCCGGCGGCCATGCCGGCATCGTCGCCACCTCGCGAAATTGTTTGTCGGACGACAAGCACTTTAGCGGGATCGCCGTCGCGGGGCATCGCACCCGGCGGGTGCCGGCATGGCCCCGCCGCCGGGCGCCGCCGGGCGACGGCTGGCCGGGCGTGCCCACCCGCATCGACGAAGAGGTGCCCGGCGAGCTGATCCGTGCCGGGTTCCGGGCCCGCAACGACACGGCCTGAGCGACTCCGCGAGGGGCACCACCGCGGCACCGGCGTCAGCCGGTCTCGGCGGGACGCAGGGGGACGACGAGGTAGCGGAGGGCGGACGTCGGTGCGGTGAGCTCCGTCGCGCGTGTGGCCGGCTGGATGCGCAGGTGGACGGGCTCGTGCGGGAAGGCGCGCAGCGCGTCGAGGAGGAGCCGGGCCAGGTACGACCGGGTCGCCCGCCCCTGGTGGACGGTGGCCTTGACGGTCTCCTCCGACTCGCCGCTGAGCGGGTCGCTCGCCCCGACGAGCACGGCACCGTCGACGACCTGCAGTGTCACGCGGCCGTGGGTGCCGGCGTAGCGGGCGGCGCGGTCGACGGCCGCGGCCAGCGCACCCGACTCCAGCTCCACCACGCACTCCGGGTCGACGGCGAGGAGGCGGTCGAACTGGGCGTCGGGGTATCCGCCGCCGAGCGTGGCGGTGACGACGCTGCCGCCCGGCCAGGACAGGCCGAACAGGTCCGGGCCGGCGTGCACGCCCACCGAATCGGCGCGGCCGAGCGCGGTCGCGACCTTGCCGAGGACGGTGGCCGGGACGAGCGCCTCCACGTCGGCGGCGGGCGGCAGCCAGGGCAGGGACGCGGCGGCCAGCCGGTATCGGTCGGTGGCCAGCAGGGACAGATGCCCGTCGGCGGAACGGACCCGCACGCCGGTGAAGACGGGCAGCGCGTGCTCGCGGGAGGCCGCCCCGGCGACGGCGGTCGCCGCGGCGCGCAGGCCCGGGCCGGCGACCTCCCCGGCCCGCGGCGGCAGGTCGGGGACCGGCGGCCAGGGGTCCGCGAGGACCGGCAGGGCGAACCGCGCGCTCGGGACGCGGACGGCGAGCCGGCTGCCCTCGGCGACCAGGCGGGCCTCGGGAGCGTCGAGCCCGGCGAGCGTCTCGGCCAGGCCGCGGCGCGGCACCATCGCCACCCCGGGCTGGTGGACCGTCGCCGCCACCCGGAGGCGGACGGTGAGCGCCCCGTCGGTGGCCGACAGGTGCAGGCCCGTGCCGTCGGCCCGCAGGAGGACCGCGGCGTGGACCGGCTGCGGCGAGCGGATGGTGAGCAGCCGGGCGGTGAGCGCCGCCGCCTCGGCGAAGGCGGCGGCGCTCACGGTCACGTCCAGGGCGTGCTCCGAACGTCGAGTCATACCCGGCACCGTAGCCACCGGGTATGACAAAAACGCCGGGTCACCGCTCGATGCGGATCTTCCTCCAGGCGTCCGACGCGGCGCGCCTTGATGTCGTGATCCGGACCGCCATGCTTGACTCTGATACCCCCAGGGGGTAATAGTTGAGGTATGTTAGTACCCCCTGGGGGTAGGGATCGGAAAGGGAGCGGACAATGCAGACGACGACATACACGGTGACCGGGATGACCTGCGACCACTGCGTCGGCGCGGTGAGCGGCGAGCTGCGCCGCCTCGACGGGGTGCGCGACGTCCGGGTCGATCTCGCCACCAGCGCCGTCACCGTGACCAGCGAAGGCCCCCTCGACGACCGCGCGGTCCGCGCCGCCGTCGACGAGGCCGGCTACGCGGTGGCGGGCTGATCATGCGCACGCCGCTGAAGCTCGGCGCGTTCGCGGCCGGGCTGGCGGCCGTCTTCGCCGCATCCGTCGGGGCCGGCAAGCTCGCCGGTCCCACCGCGGCCCCGGTCGCCGAAGCCACCCACGACATGCCCGCGGGCACCGGCCAGGACACGGGCCACGACACCCAGGGCCACGACACCGAGGGCCACGGGTCCGGCACCCAGGGCGCAGGAGCCCACCTGCCGACCGGCCTCCAGGTCACCGAGGACGGCTACACCCTGACCCCGCTGACGACGACGCTCACGCCCGGCGCCACCCAGGAGTTCCGCTTCCGGGTCACCGGCCCGGACGGCGGGCCGGTCACGCGGTACGCGGTCGAGCACGAGAAGGAGCTCCACCTCATCGTCGTCCGTCGCGACCTCACCGGCTATCGGCACCTGCACCCGGAGCGCGCCGCGGACGGCACGTGGACGGTCCCGCTGAGCGTCGCGGCCGCCGGGCAGTACCGGGTCTTCGCCGACTTCCGTCCCGCGGCCCGCGCCGAAGGGCTGACGCTCGGCGCCGACGTCGCCGCGCCCGGCGACTACCGGCCGCAACCGCTGCCGCAGGCCGCGCACACCGCCACCGTCGACGGCTACACCGTCCGGCTCGACGGCGACCTGCACGCCGGTACCGCCGCGAAACTCACCTTCACGGTCAGCCGGGACGGCAGGCCCGTGACCGACCTGGAGCCGTATCTCGGTGCCAGCGGCCACCTCGTCGCACTGCGCGAGGGCGACCTCGCCTACCTCCACGTGCACCCGGACGGCACGACGTTCACCGCCGAGGTGCCGAGCGAGGGCAAGTACCGGCTGTATCTCGACTTCAAGCACGGCGGCACGGTCCACACCGCCGAGTTCACCGCTGCGACGGACCACTGAGGAACACCATGCCCGCGAACCGGATCGAACTCGCCATCGGCGGTATGACCTGCGCCTCGTGCGCCATGCGGATCGAGAAGAAGCTCAACCGCATGGACGGGGTCACCGCCTCCGTCAACTACGCCACCGAGAAGGCCAGCGTCACCTACGACGGCGCCGTCACGCCGCAGGACCTCATCGCCACCGTCGAGCGGACGGGGTACACGGCGGCCCTGCCGGTGCGGGAAGGGCCGGCGGAGGCGCCGCCGGAGCGGGACGAGCTGCGCACCCGCCTGCTCGTCAGCCTCGTGCTCGCCGTGCCCGTCATCGCGCTCGCGATGGTGCCCGCCTGGCAGTTCACGTACTGGCAGTGGGCGTCGCTGACGCTCGCCGCGCCCGTCGTCGTCTACGGCGGCCTGCCGTTCCACAAGGCGGCCTGGACCAACCTGCGCCACGGCGCCGCCACCATGGACACCCTCGTCTCCGTGGGCACGCTCGCCGCGTTCGCCTGGTCGGTGTGGGCGCTGTTCCGCGGCACCGCCGGCGTGCCCGGCATGACCCACCCGTTCGAGTTCACGATCGGCCGTACCGACGGCGGCGGCAACATCTACCTCGAGGCCGCCGCCGGTGTTACCCTGTTCCTGCTCGCCGGCCGCTACTTCGAGTCCCGCGCCAAGCGTCGCGCCGGCGCCGCCCTGCGGTCGCTCATGGAGCTCGGCGCCAAGGACGTCGCGGTGCTGCGCCACGGTGTCGAGACCCGGGTGCCGATCGACCAGCTCCACGCCGGCGACCGCTTCGTGGTCCGACCCGGCGAGAAGATCGCCACCGACGGCGTGGTCGAGGACGGCAGCTCCGCCGTCGACCAGAGCATGCTCACCGGCGAGTCGGTGCCGGTCGAGGTCGGCCCGGGCAGCGCCGTCACCGGCGCCACCGTCAACGCCGGCGGCCGGCTCGTCGTGCGCGCCACCCGGGTCGGCAAGGACACCCAGCTCGCCCGCATGGCGGAGCTGGTCGAGCAGGCGCAGGCCGGCAAGGCCGCCGTGCAGCGGCTCGCCGACCGGATCTCCGGCGTGTTCGTGCCGGTCGTCATCGCCCTCGCCGTCGGTACGCTCGGCTTCTGGCTCGGCACCGGCAGCGGCCCCACCGCGGCGTTCACCGCGGCGGTCGCCGTGCTGATCATCGCCTGCCCGTGCGCGCTGGGCCTGGCCACCCCGACGGCACTGCTCGTCGGCACCGGCCGCGGCGCCCAGCTCGGCGTGCTCATCAAGGGCCCGGAGGCGCTGGAGTCGACCCGCCGCGTCGACACGGTCGTGCTCGACAAGACCGGCACCGTCACCACCGGCCGCATGACGCTCACCGACGTCCGGCCCGCCGACGGGCAGGACGCCGACGAGCTGCTGCGCCTCGGCGGCGCGATCGAGCACGCTTCGGAGCACCCGATCGGCCGGGCCATCGCCCGCGCCGCCGAGGAACGGCTCGGCACGCTGCCCGAGGTCCGCGACTTCACCAACGTCGAAGGGCTCGGCGTGCGTGGCACCGTCGACGGCCGTGCGGTCCTCGTCGGCCGGCCGCGGCTGCTGCGCGACCACGGCGTCGACGCACCCGAGGACGGCTCGATCCAGGTCGCCTGGGACGGCGTGTACCGCGGAGCGCTCACGGTCGCCGACGCGGTCAAGCCGACCAGCCGCCGCGCCGTCGCGATGCTGCGTGAGCTCGGGCTGCGGCCGGTCCTGCTCACCGGCGACACCGAGGCCGTCGCCCGAGCCGTCGCCGCCGAGGTCGGCATCGACGAGGTCATCGCGGGAGTCCTGCCCGCCGACAAGGTCGACGTCGTCAAGCGGCTCCAGGCCGAGGGACGCACGGTCGCGATGGTCGGCGACGGGATCAACGACGCGGCGGCTCTCGCCCAGGCGGATCTGGGACTGGCCATGGGGACCGGCACCGACGTGGCCATCGAGGCGGCGGACCTGACGTTGGTACGGGGTGATCTGCTCGCCGCCGTCGACGCGATCCGGCTGGCGCGCTCGACGCTGCGAACGATCAAGGGCAACCTGTTCTGGGCGTTCGCCTACAACGTCGTCGGCCTGCCGGTCGCCGCGGCCGGCCTGCTCAACCCGATGCTCGCCGGCGCCGCGATGGCCCTGTCCTCGGTGTTCGTCGTGGCCAACTCCCTGCGCCTGCGCGGCTTCCGCAGCGCCGTCCAGGGTGAGCCCACGCCGCGGTGAGCAGGTCGCCGCGATCTCGTCCTGGGTGGCTTTCCGTGGCCCGGGCCACGGAAAGCCACCTATGAGGGGGTCGCGAGGGTCTGCTGGACCCGGCGGCGCAGGTCGTCCGCGCCCGCGCGGTCACGAGGAGCCGGTGGCCATCCGCCGCTCGGCGCCGTCGAGGATCAGGGTGAGGCCGAACTCGAAGGCCTGGTCGCCGGCGCCCGCGTCGCCGGTCGCGGTCAGCGCCGACAGCAGCTCCGGGAAGCGGTCGCCGTGGCGGGCCAGCGGGGCGGCGATCGCGGTGACGAGATCCTCTTCCGGGTTTCGGCCGGGGCTCGCCTGCTGGGCGATGCCGCGCGTGTGTCCGGCGAGCACCGCGATCGTGTCGAGGCGCTCGGGGCCGGTCAGCGTCGTGTCCGCGAGCACGCGCAGCGCGCACTCCAACCAGGTCAGCTCGACGGGGCCGACGGGGCGGGCCCCGACGGTCGCCTCGAGGGTCCACGGATGTGCCAGGTACGCGCCGAGCAGGCTCCGGGCCCATGCCGCCAGGCCGGGCCGCCAGCCGGTGGCGGGCAGGCGCGGCGGTGCGCCGATCGCGTGCTCCACCATCAGGGCGACCAGTTCGGCCTTGCCCGGCACGTACCGGTACAGCGACATCTTCGTGACGCCCAGCTCGGCGGCGACGCGGTGCATGGCGACCGCGCCGAGGCCCTCGGCGTCGGCGAGCGCGATGCCCGCGGCGGCGATGCGCTCGAGCGTCAGGGTCGGCTTCGGTCCGCGGCTCGGCGGCTTGGGGCCGTCCCAGAGGAAGTCGTGGTCCACAGATACCCCCTGGCGAAAAACTGTGTCTATGGTACACAATAAAAATCGAGTCCATGGGACACAGTTTTGAAGGGGGCACGATCGTGAAGACCGTCCTGATCTCCGGCGCCAGCATCGCCGGGCCGGCCCTGGCACACTGGCTCTGCCGGTACGGCTTCCGCCCGACCGTCGTGGAGATCGCACCGGCCCTGCGCACCGGCGGCAACGCCGTCGACTTCCGCGGCCAGGTGCACCTCGGCCTGCTGGAGCGGATGGGCGTGCTGGACGACCTGCGCGCGGTCCAGACCGGCGGCACGGCGATGCGGTTCGTCGACGCCCGGGGGCGCCGGCTCATGGAGCTGCCGGCCGACTTCGCCGGCGGCGAGATCGAGGTCCCGCGCTTCGACCTGTCGCGGGTGTTGTACGAGCACAGTCGCGCCGGCACGGAGTACCGCTTCGGCGACCGGATCGTGGCGATGGCCGACGGCCCGCACGGGGTCGACGTCACCTTCGCGAGCGGCCTGCGCCGGACCTTCGACCTCGTGGTCGGCGCCGACGGCGTGCACTCGGGGGTGCGGCGGCTGACGTTCGGCCCCGAGGAGCGGTACGTGCGCCATCTCGGCTACTACGTCGCCACCTGGGAGATGTCCAACGACCTGGGCCTCGGGCGCGACTCGTTGCTCTACAACGAGCCCGGGCGGATGGCCAGCGCCGGCGGTGACCACCGCGACCCGTCCCGGGCCGGCGTGTTCGTGGCGTTCGAGTCGCCCCGGCTGGAGCACGACCGCCGCGACCGCGAGGCGCAGCGCGCGATCCTGCTGGACCGGTTCGCCGGCATGGGCTGGGAGGTTCCGCGCCTGCTCGCCGCGCTGCGCGAGGCGCCGGACTTCTACTTCGACGCGATCTGCCGCGTCGACATCACGCCCTGGTCCCGCGGCCGGGTCGCCCTGCTGGGCGACGCCGCGGCCGGCGCGACGATCGGCGGCATGGGCACCGGGACGGCGATCATCGGCGCCTACGTCCTCGCCGGTGAGCTGGCCACCGCGCACGCCGCCGGTGCCGGCCACACCGTCGCGTTCGCCCGGTACGAGCGGCTGCTGGGAGACTTCGCCCGGCGGTGCCAGAAGGGTGGCGACACCGCCGGGCGGTTCCTCGCGCCGCGCTCCGCCTGGGGAGCCCGGGTGCGCAACGGCGTGCTCAACAGCCGGCTCGGCATGCGCCTGCAGATGTGGGCGGCCGACGACCGTGCCAGCCGCATCGACCTGCCGGACTACCCGTTGTCCCGGGCTCAGCCGATCGCGTAGCACGCGTCCCCGGCGGCGATGGCCGGGGTGCCTACGGTCCGGCCGTGAAGATCTCGTAGCTGTGCCCGTCCGGATCGCGCACGTAGACGCCCCGGCCGCCGCCGAGGTGGTTGGTCCGCCGGTCCCAGCCGTGCTCCGGCCCGGCGCCGTAGTCGATCGTCCCCGCCGTGCGCAGCCGGGCCAGGACCGCGTCGAACGTCACGTCGTCGACGAGAAACGCGTAGTGCCCCGGACGGACGCCGTGTCGGTCGTCGAAGTCGAGCGTGAGCCCGTCGTTGACGGCCACGGCCGTGAACGGCCCGGCGGCCCGCGGCTGCGGCAGTCCGAGCAGCGCGGCGAGGAACGCGGCCGAGACGGGGGCGTCGGCGGCCGGGACGATGGTGTGGTGCAGTGCCACAGGCATTGACGGTACCTCCAAAATATATGCGATTCGCATGCGTTACAGTAGTCGGGTGAGCGAACCTGTCAACGGGGGACCGGCGCTGTTCCGCCTTGTGCGGTTCTGGTCCCGGCGCTGGGCCTCCGGCGCCGTCGACGAGCGCGCCCAGCACGTCATGGCCGTCGAGGCGGTGCACGCCGGCGGCGAGGCGACCGTCAACGACGTCGCGCACCGGCTCGGCCTGGACCAGTCGGGCGCCAGCCGGATCGTCCGCGCCGCCGTCGCCGCCGGATACCTGGCCAGGGGCGAGTCGCAGGGCGACCGCCGCCGGGCCGCGATCCGCCTGACCCCCGCAGGGGAGGAGCTGCTCGCCGCCGCCCGGTCCTGGCAGCGCGACGTCTTCGACGAGCTGACCGCCGGCTGGAAGGCCGCCGACCGCCACCGCTTCGCCGGATACCTGGACCGGCTCGCCGACGAACAGGGCGCGTGAACCACACGGGTGTAGTTCGTGATCAATCCTTCTCGCTGGTCAGCGGCCTGCATTAGCCTCACCGGATGAAGGTCGTCGGGGCGATGCAGACACCGGACGGGCGGTGGCGCGTCGAGGTTGTCCGCCACCAGAGCGGCGGCCGCTGGTATCGTCTCGTGCACGGTGACAACGTCGTGGACTTCCTCACCATCGGCCGTGTCGCCGAGCTGCTCGCCGAGGCCGGCGTCGACATGAGCGACCTGTCCGAGACCGCCCGGGCCGGCTGACCCTCCACCCGCAGGCGCCGCGAGCCGGCGCGCGCGTTGCGGCGCAATCCGCCGCCATGCCGCTCGACTCCCTGATCATGGGAAAGATGTGGGTGACTGGTCAGGTGTGTCAGGTAGTGGGAAGACTTGGCCTGGGACCCAAGTTTCCTACCAGCCGGACCGGCTCCGCGACCACCACGCCAAGGGGCCGGCATCGACGAGCCCGGCCGCCTGACCTCCCGGTCGACCTGATCGAGCTGATCGCGGACATGTCAACCGGGCCGTAGCCGCGGCTGGCGTGGTGCACTGCGCCTCGGTCGTGCTGGAAGGTGGTATGCGGTTCGGGCGGGTTCCTCGTGATGCTGGAGACTTTTTGCTGCTCTGAGTGCCAAAAGTCTCCAAGATCACGCAGATCCCACTGCATCCAAAACCGTCGATGCACCAAGATGTCCGGAATGTCAGCAACCCCGGCGAGCCGTCGAGGACACAAGGCGTCCACTCGACACCGGGCGGACCGGCGGACCGGGCGGACCGGGCGGACCGGACACGCCGTCCCGGGTCCAGCGGCGATCATGAGCGACAGACACCACCCGCGCGACTGTGCGCCACCGTCTCGTAGCGTAATGCCGGGGTGACGGACCACCGCACGGTTCGACGTCGCGGCCTTGGTGGATCGAGGGAAACGTCGGGCTGCCTGGGCAGCCAGATGTCCAC
Source organism: Dactylosporangium roseum (assembly GCF_025264685.1). Taxonomy (GTDB): domain Bacteria; phylum Actinomycetota; class Actinomycetes; order Mycobacteriales; family Micromonosporaceae; genus Dactylosporangium; species Dactylosporangium roseum. The sequence continues at coordinate 4,570,744 of NZ_CP073721.1, read as the reverse complement.
GATCAAGGAACCCGGGCCGGGCGCGGAGCACGGACGCGCCGCGCGACGCGGCCACAGGCACCGTGGGCCGGCATCGCGCGGGCGTGGCTGGGTGTGCGGCCGGCGCCGCTTGACGAGATCGTTCCCGGATCGCGGGACGGATTCGGCTGTCGGGACGTGCGCAGGCTCCCTTGGTCAAGCGGCGGCTACGACTGCCGCTCGGCCCGTGTCCACATCGGACGGTTGTCGCGCTCGTCGGGCCAGGTGCCGGTCAGGTGGTGGCGGATCGGCGTGGCGTGGGGAGAGCGGCGTCGCCGACATGGCGGTGCGGCCGGGCGGGAACGGCGCCGGGACGCCACCGTGCGGGTGGAGCGGGCTCGGTCGCACCCACGGTTGCGGGTCCTTCGACGTCACGTCGACGACCGCGGCGCCCGGGAACGCGGCCGCCAGCGATGCGGCGCTCCGGCGCAGGCTCACCACCTCGATCTGCACGCCCCACATCATCCCCGCCGCGTACGACATTTTCCGGTGCGCCGCCGGAGTCTGTTAGCAACGGCGGCCCGATGGGTACGGCTGAGGCGGATCGAACCGGCCGTAGGGGAGGGACCTTGCCGCAGAACGCGATGCGCCTGCAGTTCTCGCTCGACCTGCCGCGTGACGCGGCCATGGTAGGGGTGACGCGACGCACCCTCGACGGTGCGCTGGCCGGCGCGGGGGTGACCCAGGAATGCCGGGACGACATCCAGTTGGCGCTCACCGAGGCGTGCGGCAACGTGGTGTCGCACGCGTCGCTCGCCAGCCAGTACCACGTCGATGTCAGCGTCGACGACGACGAGTGTGTCATCGAGGTCACCGACGACGGCGGAGGGTTCGATCCGAACCGGGTCGTCCCGGCGAGCGAGCTGCCGGGTGGTGAGCTCAGCGAGCACGGCCGTGGCCTGTACGTCGTCGCGGCGCTGGTGGAGCGGCTGGACGTGGTGTCCGTCGAGGACGCGGGGACACTGCTGCGGTTCAGCAAGCACCTGACCTGGGACAGTGCCGATCGGTGATAATCGGCCGTTCGGCCGTATGATTCGACCGTACGGACTATCGGTCTCGAGAAGGGCAGTGGCGGATGCAGGTCACCTCGACGGTCGACGGGCAGTGCGCCGTCGTGCAGGCGAGCGGCGAGCTCGACGTCGCCACCGCCCCTGAGCTGCGCAGCTATCTGCACCAGCTCGTCGACGACGGCGCCCGGACGGTGGTCGTCGACCTCACCGACGTGGGGTTCCTCGACTCGACCACCCTCGGGGTGCTCATCAGCGTGCACAAGCGACTCGTCGAGGCGGGCGGGGTCGTGGAGCTCGTGGTGCCGCACGCCCGGCTGCTGCGGATCTTCCAGATCACCGGACTCGACCGGGTGTTCACCATCCACTCGTCGCTGGCCGACACCGCCGTGTGACGCGCCCGCGGCGAGCGAGCCTAGCAGCACGGCGGCCGGGCCGCGTGACGAGCGGTGCCGTACGGCCGCCGGCACGACGGTGCCGAAAACCATGACGCGGGTTGTCAGGTTTTCCTGGCACCGTTTACGGCATGACACGACCCTTGGCAGGCAAGGTCGCCCTCGTCGCCGGCGCGAGCCGGGGCGCCGGGCGGCAGATCGCGGTGCAGCTCGGCGCGGCGGGCGCCACCGTCTACGCCACCGCCCGGACCACCCGCGCCCAGCGGTCCGAGAGCGGCCGCCCGGAGACCGTCGAGGAAACCGCCGAGCTCGTGACCGCGGCCGGCGGCACCGGGATCGCGGTCCAGGCCGACCACCTCGTGCCCGAGCAGGTCCGCGCGCTGGTCGAGCGGATCGACACCGAGCAGGGCCGCCTCGACGTCCTCGTCAACGACATCTGGGGCGCCGAGGGGCTGTTCGGCTGGGATCAGAAGCTGTGGGAGCACGACCTCGGCACCGGACTGCACATCCTGCGCCTGGCCGTCGACACGCACATCATCACCAGCCATTTCGCCCTGCCGCTGCTCATCCGCCGCCCCGGCGGCCTGGTCGTCGAGATGACCGACGGCACCGCCGAGCACAACGCGGCCAACTACCGAGTGTCGTTCTTCTACGACCTGGCGAAGGCGTCGAACCTCCGCATGGCCTTCGCGCAGGCGCACGAGCTGAAGGCGTTCGGCGCCACCGCGGTCGCGCTCACGCCCGGCTGGCTGCGCTCCGAGCTGATGCTCGAGCACTACGGCGTCACCGAGGCCAACTGGCAGGACGCCACGGAGCAGCAGCCGCACTTCGTCATGTCGGAGTCCCCGGCGTTCGTCGGCCGCGCGGTCGCCGCCCTGGCCGCCGACCCCGACGTCCACCGCTTCAACGGGCAGTCGCTGTCCAGCGGCGGGCTCGCCCGGGTGTACGGCTTCACCGACCTCGACGGCAGCCGGCCGGACTGGATGCGGTACTACACCGAGGTCGTGGAGCCCGACCGGCCCGCCGACCCGACCGGCTACCGGTGACGGCCGGTAAGGTCTGAAGGTGCGCGTGTCCCGCCTCATCTCGCTGGTCCTGCTGCTCCAGTCGGGCGGCACGATGACCGCGGGCGAGCTCGCCGAGCAGCTCGAGGTCTCCGAGCGCACCATCTACCGCGACATCCTGGCCCTGTCGGCGGCCGGCGTGCCGGTCTACGCCGAGCAGGGCCGGGCCGGCGGCTACCGGCTGCTCGACGGGTACCGCACCAGGCTCACCGGGCTGAGCCGCGCCGAGGCCGAGGCGCTGTTCCTGTCGGGACTGCCCGGCCCGGTGCGGGACATGGGGCTCGGTGAGTCCCTCGCCGCGGCGCAGTTGAAGGTGGTCGCGGCGCTGCCCGCCACGCTGCGCGACGCCTCGTCCCGCGCCCGCCAGCGGTTCCATCTCGACGTGCCGGGCTGGTTCCGGGACGCGGACCCGCCGCCGCTGCTGGCCGAGCTGGCGCGGGCCGTGTGGGAGGACCGGGTGGTGGTCCTGACCTACCGGCGCCGGGAGGAGGTCGTCCGCACGGTCGAGCCGCTGGGCCTGGTGCTGAAGACCGGCTCCTGGTATCTGGTGGGCCGGGTCGGCGGCAGCGTCCGGACGTACCGGGTGGACCGCGCGACGGCGGTCACGGTGACGGACACGGTGTTTGAGCGCGACGGCTCGTTCGACCTGGCGGCGTTCTGGGGCGGACAGGCACTGGAGTTCGAGCGCGGCGTCCTGCGGGAGCAGGCCCGGATCCGCCTGTCCCCGACGGGCGCGCGGCTACTGCGCCACACCGTCGAGGCCCTCGCCGCCCGCGCCGTCGACGAGCAGGCGGCGACGCCCGGTGCGGACGGCTGGGTGGTGGTGACGCTGCCGGTGGAGTCGGTGGCCGTGGCCCGCACGCAGTTGCTCGGCCTCGGCCCGGAGGTCGAGGTGCTCGACCCGCCGGAGCTGCGCGACCTGATGCGGGCCGCCGCCGTGCGTATGACGGAGTTGTACCGCTGAAGCCGTCCGCCGCTGGTAGGAGAGCGTGACGACGGCGAGGCACCAGCCGTAGACGCCGAACACGAACGCGGCCGTCCCGCCGGTGCCGGTGGCGACACCCGCGGTCCCGGCGGGCGCGAACGCGGCGGCGGCCGTCCAGGCGATCGCGAGCAGCCGCCGCCGCGGCACGATCGGCGGACCCGGCCGGACCAGCGCGAAGAGCAGCAGGCACGCACCTCCGACGGTGGCGGTCAGCGCGTACCACGGCAGGCGCAGCCCGAGGGGCTCGACCCCCGGCACCAGGAACACGGCAGCGGCGACGCTGCCGGCGTACGCGTACCCCCGTGCGATGGTCATACCGACAGCCTCGTCCGGCCGGCTAAGAGCCCGCTGAGCGAACCTGTGAAGCACTCAGGAACGGCGGCGAGCCGCCCGGAGTCACAGGATCCGCCGGGTCGGCACGAAGCACAGCGTGATCATCGACGGGAACGACCGGCTGCCGCGTCAGCCGATGAGGTGGGGCAGCGCCGTCAGCAGGGTGTCGCACCAGGCGTTGAACGGGCCGCGGTCGCCGCGCGCCGGGTGCACGCGGTTGCTCAGTACCACCACGCCGGAGCCGCGGGACGGCTCGAGCCAGATCCGGTTGCCCACGAAACCCGAGAGGCCGTAGCTGTCCGCGCCCGGTGACGGGCCGCCCAGGCCGCGGGTCGGTGGCAGCCACCAGCCCAGGCCGTAGCGCTCGCCGGTGTCGCCCACCGCCCAGCAGTCGTGGGCGGCGGGGGACCCGGTGCGGCCCGCGAGCCAGTCCTGGGCGGCGGCGGTCACCAGGGCCAGGGTGCCGAACGCGCCCGCATGGCCGGCCACGCCGCCCATCGCCGCCGCGTTCTCGTCGTGGACCTCACCGACGACGAGCCGGCCGCGCCACGGGCAGCGCTCGGTCGCCACGGCCGGCGCGAACCGCCCGCCCATCCGCAGGCCGGTCCGGCGGCGGGCCAGCTCCGGCAGCGGCGTGCCGGCGCGGTCCGCCACGAGCGCGCCGAGGATGATCGAGCCCAGGTCGCTGTAGATCGGTCCGGGTGCCGACAGCGGCGTGCGCAGCGCGGCGTCGACGATCGTGTCGCGGCCGGACAGCGTCTTGAAGAACGGCACCGTCGCGGGCAGGCCGGCCCGGTAGCTCAGCAGGTCGGCGGCGGTGGCCCGGCCGACCGGCAGGCCGGCGGCCCGGGGCCAGAGGGTCTCCAGTGGACGGTCGAGCGGCACGTGGTCGAGCACCTCGGGCAGGGTGACGAGCACCTTGGTCAGGCTCGCCAGATCCCACCAGCAGTCCTCGGCCGCCGGTCGCCCGGTGGTGAGGTCCGCGACCCCGTGGACGACCGAGGCGAGCACCCGGTCCCGGTCGAAGACGGCCACCGCCACCGCCGGCACCGGCGCCCGGGCGGCGATCCGGGTGAGCCGCTCACCCGGCGACATCGACCAGCCGCCGCATCGCGAGGATCGTGGACCGTACCTCCTGGAGGTACCGGTCCGGCCGGGCGGCCTCCGGCGGCTGCGGCACCGACGCCCGCGTGGGCGCGAACCCGACGGTGTCGACGCCGCACCGGTACGGCAGGCCGACCAGGCGGATCGCGTCGCAGTGCTGGAACGGCACGTAGACCGGCGAGGTGACGACGAGGATCCGGTCCCCGGGACGCAGATGCACCAGGCCGGCCCAGAACTCGTAAGTGTCGGCGGTGTTGGCCCGGCGCCGCCGCGGGTCGCCGGACGGTGCGGCCAGCACCCGGACGCCGGGGAACGTCCGGACCGAGACGGAACCGCCGGGCGGCCCGGCGAACCCGAACGCGGCCCGCACTCCGGCCTCCACGGCGTCGATCTCGTGCCCCAGCCCGGCCAGCCCCGGCAGCGCGCGCTCGGTGTCGGTCAGCGGCCGGAAGCTGGCGAGCGCCGTGACCTCACCGGCCGTGACCTCACCGGAGCGCACCAGCCGGGCCGCGTGCTCGGTGCGCTGCAGGCAGGCCCGGCCGAGGCCGCCGAGGATGAGCAGGTGCTCATACGACCGGTGGGGCGGCGCCGTGGTGTCGGTGAGCCGCAGGGCCGCCGCCGAGGCCGCCACGAGCGCCCCGACGCCGTCGGCGAGCATCGGAGTCGGCACCTCGTCGCGCTCGCGGCCGGCCCGGAAGTCCCAGTGCGCCGCCGAGAACGCGTCGAGCCAGGCGAGGACGGCCGCCGTGTCGTCCTCCGGGATCCGCCCGCCGAACGCCGCGACGAGGGCCCGCAGCGGCTCGGACGTGGCCCACGCGTGGATCTCGCCGACCAGCACCGAAGGGTCCACGCCGGGCGGGCACGACGGCAGTGGCACGGGCACCCGCCAACCCTACGCCGCCGCGAGTTCCTCCTCCGCGTCGAAGCCGTGGATCCAGGCCACGTTGTCCGGCAGGGAGACGAGCCGGGCGTTGCGCTCGTCGGCCGCCGGGCCGTCGGGCAACTGGAAGCAGGCCGCGTTGCCGCGCGAGCCCATCTGGATCTGCCGGGTCCGCGGCTTGCGGATCTGCTCGTACCGGTGCAGCGCCTCGGCGACCGGCAACCCGGCCTCGCTGAACAGGCCGGCCAGCACGGCGGCGTCCTCGACGGCCTGGTTGCTGCCCTGGCCGGCGTGCGGCAGCATCGGGTGGGCCGCGTCGCCCAGCAGGGTGACCCGGCCGGTGCTCCACCTGCGCAGCGGCTCACGGTCGTAGAGCGCCCAGCGACCGGTTTCCTCGACGTTGCCGAGCATCGTGACCACGGTGTCGTTCCAGCCGTCGAACGCGGCGACGGCGTCGGCGGCCTCGGCCTTGGACGACCACGACTCGAGCGTCCATTCCGGGTCCGGGACGTAGGCGACGAAGTTGATGAGCTCCCCGCCGCGCACCGGGTAGACCACGAGGTGCCGGCCGGGGCCGAGGAAGAACGTCAGGCCCATCCGGTCGCCGCCGGGGACCTTCTCGACCGGTACGAGACCCCGGAAGCAGCTCATCGCCGAGAACACGGCCTCGTCCGGGCCGGTGACGTGCTCGCGCACCGCGGACCGCAGCCCGTCGGCGCCGATCACCACGTCGGCCTCGGTCTTGGTGCCGTCGGCGAAGTCGACCTCCACCCCGTCGGGCGACTCGCGGACCGCGGCGCACCGGTGGCCGAGGACCGGCGTCCCGTCGAAGCCGTCGAGGAGCACCTCGTGCAGGTCGGCGCGGTGCAGGCCCAGGAACGGCGCGCCGAACCGGTCGCTGTACCAGCCGCCCATGGGGTGCTCGTGGAACATCTCGCCGGTCTTCCAGTGGTGGAACTGGATGCGGTGCAGGTCGGACGCGACCTCGCGGACCGCCTGCCCGAGACCCATTCGGTCGTAGAGCCGGACGCCGTTGGCGCCCAGCGAGATGCCGGAGCCGATCGCGGTCAGCTCCGCGGCCTGATCGTAGACGACGACCTCGTGGCCCTTGGCGCGCAAGGCGATGGCGGCGGTGAGCCCGCCGATCCCGGCGCCGATGACAGCGATCCGCAACGATGCGGATGAACCCATGACTACCTCGGACTCTTGGAGAGACGAAAGGCACACTCAGCGACGAGAGACTATCGACCCGGCAGTCGGGTGCATAGCGGCCGGGGATGAATCTTTCCTCCCGAATCCCCGTACAGCATCACGGTCTCGCGGTTCGGAGCCGGTCCGCCGCGGTGTGTCACGCCCCGAACGGCCGGAGGACCATCAGGATCACGATGGTGGCCGCCACGGCCAGGGACAGCCCGCCGGCGCCGGCCAGCCGGCTCGCGAGGCCGCTGAGCCGGTCCCGTTCGGTGTCGTCGGGCTCCTCCAGCGCCGTGACGGCCGACCGCCGCTGCAGCAGCAGCCCCGCCCGGCGCAGGGCGGGCACCGTGTATCCGGCCGAGACGCCCAGCAGCACGAGGTACAGCGTCGTGGCGATGACGACCCACGGGGTGCCGAAGCTGTACCGCCCTGACCACGCCACCGCCAGCGCGCCCAGCACCGCCACGAGCAGCGAGCCCGCCGTCGCCCAGCGGGCGACCCGGAACGCCTGGCGCGTCCCGTCCGCGTCACCCCGGCGAATGGCGCCGCGCCCCCAGAACCCGGTCAGCACCAGCGGCCCGATCAGCAGTACCGCCGCGAGCACATGGAGCATGACGACGAACCGCTGCATGCGGCCACGGTACGGCCGGACGCCGCCCGCGCCGGTCACCCGCCGCGGGTGGAGACCGGCACCGGTGTGGGGCGGCGCGGGCGGCCGCCGACGCTCGCCGGTCAGGGTCGACGTACTAACCCGCCGCCCAGAGGATTTCCGGGACGGTTTCGCCCGGGCACCCGGCGGGTAGGCGTCGCGTATGACAGACGTCGACGTTCGCGACGCCCGCGACTACGCCCGCAACGCCCCCGACGAGCGACCGCTGAAGGGCTACGCGTACGTCCTGGCCGCGTTCACGGCCGCCGCCGGCGCGGTCGCCGGCGTGGCCCGCCTGACCGGCCGCGAGCTGCCGGCCCGCCCGTCCGCGGGGGACCTGACCCTGTTGGCGGTGTCGACGCACAAGCTGTCCCGCCTGCTGACGAAGGACGCGGTGACGAGCCCGCTCCGCGCCCCGTTCACGCGGTTCGAGGCCCCGGACGGCGAGGCCGAGCTCCAGGAGGCACCCCGCGGCCACGGGGTCCGGCACGCGCTGGGCGAGCTGCTGACCTGCCCGTTCTGCACGGGCGTCTGGGTGGCTGGCGGCCTGGCCGCGGGCCTGGTCTTCGCCCCGCGGCTGACCCGCTTCGGCATGGGCGTGGCGACAGCGGTCGCGGGCTCCGACTTCCTCCATCTCGCCTACGCCGCCGCGAAGCGGAAGGCGTCCGCCTGACCCCGGGAGCGGCCGTGCCGCGGTGCGGTCAGGCCACCGCCACCGGGCGCGGCGCCAGGTCGGCGCGGATCAAGCTGTACACCGCCGTGTCCGCCCGGTCGCCGGTGCGGGTCAACGCGGCACTGCGCAGCACACCCTCGAACCGGAAGCCCGCCGACGCCGCCACGTGGCGGGACGCGGTGTTGGACGTGTCGGCCAGCAGGGCGATCCGCTCGAAGCGCTGGGCCGTCAGGGCCCACCGGGCCACCGCACCTGCCGACTCGGCCGCGAAGCCGTGACCCCGCGCCCACGGCGCCGTCCAGTAGTGGATCTCCGCTGTCCGCGTCACCCAGTCGGCGCCGAAGAGGGAGACGTGGGCCACCAGGCGCCCGCCCTCGCGCGGGACGACCGCGAAGCCGATGCCCTTGCCGTGCAGCCGGCGCTGCTCGATGCCCGTCGTGCACCACGCGGCGGCCGTGTCCAGGTCCGCCCCGGCATACGGGTAGCCCATCGGCGCCGAGCCGATGAACCGCTCGTCCTGCCAGACGGCGTGGACGTCGGCCGCGTCGGCGCGGGTGAACGGGCGCAGCGCGAGCCGCTCGGTCGTCAGCACCGCGGGCGGGAACACCTCGTCACTCATGATCCTGGAACCCTAACGCGGGTAATGTGCAGCCCGTGTCGACCCCGTCCTTCGGCAGCCTGCCCACGCCGATCGAGCCCGCGCCCCGCCTGGCCGCGGCCGTCGGGCTGGAGCGGCTGTGGATCAAACGCGATGACCTCACCGGCCTCGGCGGTGGCGGCAACAAGGTCCGCAAACTGCGGTATTCCTGCGCGCAGGCCCTCGAGGCGGGCGCCACCCACCTCGTCACCACCGGCGCCGCCCAGAGCAACCACGCCCGCCTGACCGCCGCCGCGGCCGCCCGCCTCGGGCTCGGAGCGGTCCTCGTGCTCGGCGGCGAGGAGCCCCCGGCGCCGCAGGGCAACCTGGTGCTCGACCGGCTCGCCGGTGCCCGCGTCGTCTGGTCCGGCAAGAGCACACCCCGGGAGTTGTACGACCTGATCGCCGCCGAGGAGCGCCGCATCCGCGACGGCGGGGGTGTGCCGCACGTGATCCCGTTCGGCGGCTCCAGCCCGTACAGTGCCCGGGGGTATCTCGACTGCGCCGCGGAGCTCCGCGACCAACTGCCGGACCTCGACCGGGTCGTGGTCGCGTTCGGCTCCGGCGGGACGGCGGCGGGCCTCGTCGCGGGGCTCGGCGCCGAGCGGGTGATCGGCGTCGACGTCGGTGCCGTGCCGGACCCGCACCGCACCCTGCGGGAGCTGCTCGACGGCATGGGAGTCCGGACGGAGCCGCCCCACATCGACCGCGGGCAGGTCGGGGCCGGCTACGCGCACCTGGCGCCCGGAGCCCGTGACGCGCTGCGGCTCGCGGCGCGGACCGAGGGCCTGTTCCTCGACCCGACGTACACCGGCCGGGCACTCGCGGGGCTGCGGGCCTGCGTCGCCGACGGCCGGATCCGCCCCGGCCACCGGACCGTGTTCCTGCACACCGGCGGCCTTCCCGGCCTGTTCGCCCACCCGGACCTGGGCACACTGGCGTCCGGGTGAGCGGACCACCGTCCAGCCGAACAGCTAGGGCGGCGTCCACGAACGTCGACCGGGTCCACCTTGCGCGTCGATCTTGCAGTTGTGGTGCCCTGACACTCCCTGAATGTCCGGGTTTGGAAGGCACCACAACTGCAAGATCGACGCGCAACAAGCCGGGCACCCAGCTAGCGCGGCTCCTCGACCGGGGTCGGCGGTCGCGACGTTCCGCACGCGGTCACAGGAGTTTGTCGAGGGTCAGCGGCAGGCTCCGCACCCGGTGGCCGGTGGCGTGGAACGCCGCGTTGGCGATGGCGGGGGCGACCCCGACCAGGCCGATCTCGCCGACGCCCTTGACCCCGACCGGGTTGAACCGGTCCGGCTCACCGACGAACACGACGTCGAGATCCGGCACGTCGGCGTTGACCGGGATCAGGTAGTCGCCGAGCGTGGCGTTGGCGATCCGGCCGGTCGGGTCGGTGACCGTCTCCTCCAGCAGCGCCATGCCGATGCCGCCGACCGTGCCGCCGACGATCTGGCTGCGCGCCGTCTTCCGGTTCAGGATCCGCCCGGCGTCCACGACGGACACCAAGCGGGCGACCTTGATCCGGTCGAGGTCCGGGTCGACGTGGACCTCGACGAACCGGGCGGCGAACGGCCCGGCCGGCGCGAGGCCGGTCTCCTCGGGCTTCGCCGGGACGGAGGAGCCGTCCGCGGACAGCTCGGCGCGGTCGTGCCGGTCGAGGATCTCGCGGTACGACTCGCCGCGGGTCGGATCGTCGTCGCGCTGGATCCGGCCGTCGACGGCGGTCACGTCGGCCGCGGTCAGCCCGCGCAGCGGCGAGGCGACGTCGTCGGCGACCAGGTCCAGGAACGCCTGGACGAGGTTCTGCGCGGCGGCGTGGATCGCGCTGCCGAGCGACGCGGTCATCCCGGAACCGCCTTGCGGCGGCGCGGCCGGCAGGTCGGTGTCCCCGAGCCCCACGCGCACCTGGTCCGGCCGCAGCCCGAGCCGGTCCGCCGAGAGCTGGGTCATCACCGTGTACGTGCCGGTGCCGATGTCGGTCGCGGCGCTGCGCACGAACGCGCGCCCCTCGCGGTCGATCGACGCGCGGGCGTCGCACGGCGCCTGGAACCAGAAGAAGCTCACACCGGCCATGCCCCAGCCGACGAGCACGCCGTCGCGCCGCATCGAACGCGGTGCCGGGTTGCGGTCCCACCAGCCGAACCGTTCGGCGCCCACCTCGTAGCACTCCCGCTGCGCCTTGCTCGACCAGGGCAGGCCGAGCTGTGGATGCTCGTCGGCGTAGTTGCGCAGCCGCAGCTCGACCGGGTCGATGCCCAGCCGGTAGGCGAGCTCGTCCATCGCGCACTCGAGGGCGAAGTGGCCCTGCGCGTCGCCGGGGCCACGCATCGAGGTCGGCACCGGGATGTTCAGCCGCCGCTGCCGGTCGATGTTGGCCACGTTCGGGCAGGCGTAGCCGACGGCCGACACGGTCGTCACCGACTCGGCGATGTTGTCGTCGTCGACGGCGACCGGCTGCACGGACTCGTGCTCGATCGCCGTCAGCGTGCCGTCATCGCGGGCGCCGATGCGGATCCGCTGCACCGTCGCCGGGCGGTGACCGACGCCGGTGAACATCTGCGGGCGGGTCAGGGCCAGCTTGACCGGCCGCCCGACCACCCGGGCCGCCATCGCGGCGAGGACGGTGTGCGGCCAGACCCGCAGGCCCGCGCCGAACCCGCCGCCGACGTACGGGGCGAGGACCCGGATCCCGGCCTCCGGGACGGAGAACGCGCCGGCGAGCGCGGCGCGCGTCGAGCCCGGCCACTGCGTCGCATCGTGGACGGTGAGCCGGTCGCCGTCCCAGGCGGCGACGGTGCAGAACAGGCCCATCGGGTTGTTCGTCTCGTCGGGGGTGGTGTACTCGCCGTCGAAGACCACGTCGGCGGCGGCGAACCCGCTCACGACGTCACCCCGGTGCCGGTTGCTGCCGAACGGGTCGTCGACGGTGACCGCCCGCGGGTCGTCCAGCGACAGGACCGGGTCCGTCGGTTCGTACGCCACGCCGACCAGCCGGGCGGCCGCGGTGGCCTCCTCGACGGTCTCGGCGACGACCACCCCGACGTACTGGCCGTGGTGGACGATCTCGCGCCGTTGCAGCGGCGGTGGCGGCTGGCGCCAGAGCGGCGTGTCCGGCGCCCGCTCGATCCGCGGCGCGTTGTCCGGCGTGATGACGGCGAGGACCCCCGGCGCGGCCTCGGCCCGCGACGTGTCGATGCCGGCGATCCGCCCGGCCGCGATGGTGCTGCGGACCAGCGCCGCGTGCACCATGCCCGGGTACGAGACGTCGGACGAGTAGGGCACGCCGCCGGCGGCCTTCCGCGGACCGTCGACGCGGTCTGTGCCGGTCCCGAGCACCCGGGGCCGTTCGACGGTCGTCACCAGCCCGCTCCCGTCGTCACGCGCAGCGCCCGGACCAGCGTGCGCTTGGCCAGTTCCACCTTGAACTCGGTGCCGGGCACCGTGAACGGGTGCTGCACCGCCGCCTCGGCCGCGGCCCGGAACGACGCCTCGCCGACCGGCGCGTCCCGCAGCGTCTCCTCGGCGTCCCAGGCCCGCCACGGCACCGTGCCGACGCCGCCGAGCGCGATGCGGGCCGACCGGACCACGCCGTCCTCCACGACCGTGACCACGGCCGCCGAGGTCAGCGCGAACTCGTACGAGGCGCGGTCGCGGACCTTCAGGTAGGTCGTGCGCGCCCGCGGCGGCGGCAGCGGGATCTCGACCTCGGTGACGAGCTCGCCGTGGCGCAGCACCGTCTCCCGGTCCGGGGTGGTGCCCGCCTGGTGGTAGAACTCGGTCAGCGGCACCTTGCGCGGCCCCTGGTCGGACCGCAGGCGCACGATCGAGCCGAGGGCCGTCAGGGCGACCGCCAGGTCCGAGGCGTGCAGCGCGACGCACGCCGGTGACGCGCCGAGGATCGCGTGCATGCGCGCGACCCCCTCGACGGCCGCGCAGCCGCTGCCCGGGTCGCGCTTGTTGCACGCGGCCACGGCGGGATCCCGGAAGTACCGGCACCGCGTGCGCTGCAACAGGTTGCCGCCGATCGTCGCCATGTTGCGAAGCTGTACGGACGCGCCCTGCAGCAGCGACGAGCGGACCATCGGCAGCAGCCGGGCCACGGTGGGATCGGTGGCGGCCTCCTCCATGGTCGTGGTGGCGCCGATCCGGACCGTGTCGCCGGCGGCCACGACCCCCTTGAGCGGCAGGCGGCTGATGTCCACGAGCCGCCGCGGCGCGACGACGCCGTCCTTGAGGACGAGGTCGATCTCCGTGGTACCGCCGGCGAGGTACGCGGCCTCCGGGTCGGTGCTGACGGCGGCGATCGCGGTGCCCGCGTCGTCGGCGCGGGTGTAGGTGATGGTCATCGCCCGGCGACCTCGCGGATCGCGGCGACGATGTTCGGGTACGCGCCGCAACGGCACAGGTTGCCGCTCATGAACTCGCGGATGTCGTCGTCGCTGCCGGCCCGTCCCTCGTCGAGCAGCGCGATCGCCGACAGCACCTGCCCCGGTGTGCAGTACCCGCACTGGAAGGCGTCGTGCCGGACGAACGCCTCCTGCATCGGGTGGCCGCCGCCGAGCCCCTCGACGGTCAGCACCTCGCGGCCGTCGACCTGCGCGGCGAGGGTGAGGCAGGACAGCACGCGCCGCCCGTCGACGTGCACCGTGCACGCCCCGCAGGCGCCCTGGTCGCAACCCTTCTTCGTCCCGGTCAGCCCGAGCCGGTCGTGCAGTGCGTCGAGGAGCGTCACCCTCGCGTCGACCCGGAGCTGTTCGGTCCTGCCGTTGACGGTCGTGGTCAGCGTGATCTCGTTCATGATGGATGGTGCGCTACCCAGCCGAACCGGCCCTAAACGGTCACCCCGAACCCGCGGCGGGCCAGCCTCAGCATCACCGGGCCGGGTGCGGTCAGCTCGACGAGCTTGGCGGTGCAGGCGTCCTCCAGCCGGCGCAGCACCGCCACGTATTCTCGCGGCCCGTCCCGGCGGGCCTGATCGAGCACCGTCGCGTTGCGCCACACCTTCGCCCGGGACTCGCGCAGCACCCGGCGGGTCGCGGCCCGGTTCGCCGGTCCCATGAGCCGGTCGAGCGGTCCCACCCGGGACACCGCCCGCATCAGGGCGTCCTCGGCGCCGACCCGGGCGAGCAGCACCGTGTCGACGTGCGTGTGGTCGGCCTCGCGCGCCCGCCGTACCGCCGGATCGTCGAACCCCGCCGGGTCGATCACCGCGACGAGCGACTGCGGCAGGTCGTAGTTGATGTGGGCGTTCAGGCCGAGCAGCACGTGCCGCAGCGGCGGCAGCTCCGGCCGGTCCCGCGCGGTGCCGAAGGCGACCCGCCACGGACCGGGCACGGCCGCCGTGCCGCTCAGGTCGGCGTCGAGGACGTCGAGGTACAGGTCGGCGAACACGACGTCCCACCGGGACAGCCACTCCGCGTCCCGGAACCCGCCCCGGTCGATCTCCTCGGCGACGGCCAGGGTGGTCCGCAGATACGTCTGGTGGAAGAATCGGCGTGCGTCGCCGGCGTCGAGCCGCTCCAGCCCGGCCTCCATGCGCCGGACGATTCCCGCGATGGCCGCGTCCATCGGCCGATGCTAATCCTCGTTCATCTCCCGCAGGGTGGCGTTTCGTCATACGCGGATTCGTGCTCACGGAGGCGCCCGTGCGGCGCCCGGAGGCCCGGGATCAGGGCCAGCGACACCAGGATCGAGGCCGCCGCCTGCTGTTCCTGCCGACCACCGGGCCGCGCGGCTGGGTCGCGTGGGAGGAGCCGGGGGACGTGCACGCGATCGTCTACCCGTGCACCGGATGGCTCGCCGACCCCGGCGCCCGCCGGCCGCCCGCCGCGCTGGCGCGGCTCATCGGTCCGGTGCGGGCCGAGGTCCTCACGCTCCTCGCCGCGCCGAAGAGCACCACGCAGCTCGTCGCGCTCACCGGTCACGGCCTGGGCTCGGTCGGCGGGCACCTGCGGGTGCTGCTCGACGCGGGACTGGTCCGGCGGCGCCGGTCCGGACGCTCGGTGCTGTACTTCCGGACGCCACTGGGCGAGGCGCTGGCCGCGCCGCGGTAGGCCGCGGTAGGCCGCGGTAGGCCGCGGCAGCGGGTGCCCGAGATCAGGTCGGCGTCGGCGGCGTCAGCGCTCGGTCCGCTGAGCTACGGGGCCGCCGCCGACGTGGCCGGATCTCCCGCCGCGGTACGCGCGGGCGCGGCCCCCGGCGGTGGACGCCGGTCACGCCCAGGCGCCGTCGGCCTGGCGGTGGACGCCCATCAGCGGCGCGCCGTCGACCGGGTCGGCGGAGGCCTCCCAGCGCCGCCACCACTCCTCGTCGGGCAGTTCGCCGACCGCGCGGACGAAGTCGTGCAGCAGGTCCACGGCCGGCGGCGACGCCACCAGGCCCGACGCCACGACGATCCGCTCCAGCTCCCGCCGGCGCGCCCGCATCACCGTGCCGACCAGGTCCCGGCCGGCCGGGGTGAGCGCCAGCCAGATCGAGCGGCGGTCATGGCCGCGGTGGAACCGCTGGACGAGCGACTTGCGGACGAGCCGGTCGCACATCCGCGTCAGGGTCGACGGCGCCACCTGTAGCTCGCGGGCCATGGCCGTGCTGCGCTGGGGTCCGTGGCCCGCGAGCAGGACCAGGGCGCGGAACTGTGCGAGTGTCACGTCGGCGTCGAGCGCGGCGAGGCTGCGCGAGACGAGGGCCACCATCGCCCGGCTGGCCGCGAGGAGCGCCTGCACCACATGGTCGTCGGGGGACCCGGTGATTGCCACGGCGCAATCGTTGCACGACCGGACGGTGGGCGCGGTCCCGTCGGAGCATTATGGTACTCCACGAATCTTGTACAACGGCAACGAAACACCGACGGGAGGACCGGATGCCCGGCGCGGACGAACCGCTCGACCTGGCGCACATCCTGCTGGTCGAGGACGACGCCGGCGACGTCGCCTTCACCCTCGACGAGTTCCGCGCGCACCGCCTCCGAAACCCGGTGACCGTCATCGGTGACGGCCTGGAGGCGATCGACTTCCTCGAGCGGCGCGGCGCCCACGCGGACGCGCCGAAGCCCGACATCCTGCTGCTCGACCTCAACCTGCCCGGCGTCGACGGCCGGGTCGTGCTCGACCGGGTGCTCGGCAACCCGCGCCTGGTCGACCTCACGATCGTGGTGCTGACCGGCTCGCCGCTGGAGGAGCAGTTGCTGCGCGACTTCGGGGTGCCCTCCGAGTTCTACTTCCGCAAGCCCGTCGACTTCGCCCAGATCGCGGCGCTGATCCGGGGCGTCGACCAGTTCAGCATCGTGGTGGACCGGCAGGCCCCGGCTACCGGACCGCGATGAGCGCCGCGTAGTCGGCGGCGGTCAGCGGATCGGCGGTCAGCGAGCCGTCGGCCCGGGGCACCTCCAGCGGCTGCCCGTCCAGCACGAACCGGACCTGGTCGACGTCGTCGCGGGCGGCCAGGGTGCACACGACCTGCCCGTACGCGAGGACCTCGTCGTTGCGGATGGTCGTGCCGCCGACGGTGACGACCGCGGTGCCGTAGTCCAGCACGGCGCCCAGGACGAAGTCGGTCCCGGCCAGCGCGCTGCCGTAGCCGTCGTCCTGCTCCCACTCGGTCGGGCCGGCCAGCAGGTCGGCCAGTTGCCGGTCCAGGGCGGGCGCCCGGTCCACGCGACGCTCGACGCCGACGAGCTGGTCGTTCCGCACGAGGTACAACTTCTCGATCGCCGCGCCCGGCGGCAGGCTCGTGTCCGCGGTCGGTGTGTCCGGGTTCGCGACGTGGACCGACGGCTCCAGCGGGCGGGGCTCGCTCTCGGTGGGCACACCACAGCCGGAGAGCGGGATGCCGGTCAGCAGCATGCCGGCCACGGCCGCCACGAACGCGCGCCTCACCGCACACCCGGCAGCTCGACCCGGAACCGTGCGCCGCCGCCCGGGCGGTCGAGCACGGTCACCCGCCCGCCGTGGACGCCGACGTGTTGCGCGACGAGCGACAGCCCGAGGCCGGTCCCGTCGTCGCCACCGCGGGCACCGGCCGAGCGGCCCCGCACGAAGCGGTCGAAGATGGCGGTCCGGTCGGCGGGGTTCACCCCCGGTCCCTCGTCGTCGACCTCGATCACCCCGACGCCCTCCTCGGCCATGATCCGCACCGCCGTCGGCCCGCCGCCGTGCGTGACCGCGTTGTCCAGAAGATTGACCAGCACCTGTTCGATCCTGCGCCGGTCGACCGTCCACCGCTGCCCCTCGCCGCACCGCACGATCTCCGGCGGCAGCCCGCGCAGCTCGACCACCCGGTGCGCCAGGTCGGCCATGTCGACCGGTGCGCGGGTGACCGGCAGGTCGCCGCGGGAGAGCTCCAGGAGGTCGTCGACGAGGGACTGGAACCGGCCGATCTCGTCCACGACCAGGCCCGCCGCCGTCGCGGTGCGCTCGTCGAGCTGATCGCGGCGGCGGTGCAGGACGCTCGCGGACGCGGCCAGGGTCTGCAACGGTGAGCGCAGCTCATGGCTCACGTCGGCGGCGAAGCGGCGGTCCCGCTCGATGCGCCGGGAGAGCTGCTCGACCATCGCGTTGAACGACGTGGTGAGCCGTTGCAGGTCGGGGTCGGTCGCCGGGTCGAGCCGCGCGGTGAGGTCGCCGGCGGTGATGCCCTCGGCGGCGTCGGCGACCGAGCGGAGGGGGCGCAGCACGTATCGCGTCGCGTACCAGCCCAGGCCCGCGCCCGCGGCGGCGACGACCGACGCCACCAGGGTCAGCACCCAGCCGAGGACCCGCAGCGTCTGGTCCAGCTCACGCAGGTAGTCGATCTCGTACAGGGCGGTCGTCGGTGACAGCGAGATGCCCACGACGACGGCCGGCTCGCCGTCGATGCGGACGAGCTGGATGCCCTGCCCGCCGTGCTCCACCATGCGTTGCAGGCCGGCGGGGACGGCGTCGACGGCGCCGGGGTCGGCGCCGCGTGCGTACCAGTTGCCGTCGCGGTGCAGCAGTGCGCGCCGGTTGCCGCCGGTGTCGAGCGAACGCAGGATCGCGACGATGTCGGGGCGGTCGGTGGTCAGCCCGGCGGAGATGACCCGGGCGTCGAACGTGGCGGCACGGATGGTGGACCGCTGCCGCCCGTCGAGCAGCGAACTGCGGGTCACCTGGTAGGAGATCAGCGCCATCGAGGCGGACAGCGCGAGCGCCCCGGCGGCGAAGCCGGCGATGACCCGGGTGCGGAGACCGGCGAGCTTCATCGCTGGAGCTTGTATCCCATGCCGCGCACCGTCACGAGATATCGCGGCGAACGCGAGTCGGCCTCGATCTTCTGCCGTAACCGTCCGACGTGGACGTCGACGAGCCGCTCGTCGCCGATCTCGTACTCCCACACGCGCTGCAGCAACTGCTGCCGGCTCAGCACCAGCCCGGGATGCTCCGCCAGCTCGCACAGCAGGCGGAACTCCGTGCGGGTCAGCGCGACCGGCGCGCCGCGCAGCCGCACCTCGCCGGCCTCCGGCAGGATCTCCAGGTCGCCGAAGACCAATGTGGACACCGGCGACAGCAGCGTGCGCCCGCGCCTCCGCAGCGCCCGCAGCCGCGCCGAGAGCTCCTTCACCGCGACGGGTTTGACGAGGTAGTCGTCGGCGCCGGCCTCGAGCGCCGCGACGATGTCGTGGGTGTCGTCACGGGCCGAGACGACGACGATCGGCACGTCGTCCTCGCGGCGTAGCTGCCGGATGCACTCGAACCCGTCGAGGCCGGGCAGCATCAGGTCGACCAGCACCGTGTCGGCGGCCTCCTCGCGCTGCGCGACGAGGCCCTCCTCGGCGCTCGCGGCGCCGCGCACGGTATAGCCCTCGTCCTCCAGCGCCAGAACCAGCGACAGGCGGATCCGGTCGTCGTCCTCGATCACGAGTACCCCGGTCATATCCGCATCATGCCGTCCCACCCGTTTGATCGACCAATCCAAACGTCTTGTCATGAAACCGTCACACTTCCGGGAGAGTTCCGCCATATCCGCGGCAAACGCTGGAGGCATGCGCAGCGACACGGTGCGACCGGCGGCGCCGACGGTCGAGATCATCGTCACCGAAGAGCTTGACGCGGCATCGGTGCCCCGGATGTCCGCGCTGTTGCAGGATGCCATGGCCATGCGCCCGGGTCGACTGCTGGTGGACCTGGCGCAGTGCCCGTTCGTCGACGCGTCCGCGATCGGGATGCTCCTCGACGTGCACCGGCAGATGTGGTCCGAGGGCGGCCGGCTGACGCTGCGCGGCCCCTCGCCGCGGGTGCGCCGGACGTTGCACCTGGCGCGGGTCGATCACGTGCTGCATGTGGAGTGAGCGACGACGGGGGGACCGGCCATG
This sequence comes from Dactylosporangium roseum, assembly GCF_025264685.1. GTDB lineage: Bacteria > Actinomycetota > Actinomycetes > Mycobacteriales > Micromonosporaceae > Dactylosporangium > Dactylosporangium roseum. The sequence goes on along the minus strand of NZ_CP073721.1, from coordinate 4,551,466 downwards.
ACAGCATCGACGACCATCGACGGCACTGACTTCGGCCTCGTCTGTGACACCTGCGGGCAGACGGTCACCGGGCTGGGTGCGACCATGCACAACTGGGACCTGGTCTGGAGCCTCTTCAGCCGGCACGGCTGGACCGGCACCCGGCTCGCGACCGGCCCGCACAGTTGCGCCCGCTGTTCGCGGGTGCCCCTCGCCGCGGTCACGGTCACGGTCCCGGCGCGGTGCGGTGTCGAGCCGTCCGCCGAGCCCGGCGACGAGGCGGCGGACGACGCGCGGGTCCGTCTGCGGATCACGCGCGGCGTGCCCGTCGTCGAGCTCTCCGGCGACGTGGACGCGACCGCGGCGGGCGCGCTCCGTGAGGCGCTCGCCACCGCCGGGCGCCGTCCGCCGCACGTGGTGATCGACCTCGCCCAGGCCAAGACGCTGGACTCCGCGGCGCTCGCCGAGCTGGTCACCGCCCGGCACCGCGCCGCACAGGCCGGCGGCCACGCCTGCCTCGTCGGCCTGCCCGGCCGCGTGAGCCGGACGCTGCACACACTGTGCCTGCGGCACCTCTTCGTGGAGCTGCCCGACCGCGAGTCCGCCCTGGCCTGGCTGCGCGGCGACCAGGTGCCCCAGCAGCGCCTCCGCTGACCCGGCCGCCCCTCAACGGCCGGCGGGGGAGCGGATCAGCAGCGTCGCCACGACCTCGTCCTCCCCCACGGTGCCGTACACGTGGGGGACGTCGGCCTGCCAGGAGATGTGCTCGCCCGGGCCGGCCAGCAGCGGGGTGTCCGCCGGGCCGGCGCGCAGCACCCCCGCGTAGACCGTCACGTGCTCCGTCACGCCGGGGGCGTGGGGCGGCGAGTGCTGCACCGTGCCCGGGCGGACCCGCATCCGCAGGAGCTCGAACGTCACGCCCGGCTCCTCGAACACCTCCAGCAGCGTCGCCGTCACCGCGGCGCCCCGCACGTCGGCGGCCTCCTCCGGTGGGGCGCCCGGGTCCAGGACGAGCGCTGTCAGCGGTACGCCCAGGGCTCCCGCCACCGCGTAGAGCGTCTCCAGCGTCGGGTTGCGGGTGCCCAGCTCCAGGCCGGACAGCGTCGCCTTGCCGATGCCGGCGCTGCGGGCCAGTGCCGACAGGGAGATCCCGCGCGACTCGCGCAACTGGCGCAGCCTGTGCCCCACACCCGCCGCACGCCCGTCCACCCGGTCATCGTGACATTGCCATCACGGGGCCGTGGCGCTAAGGTCCGTTCCGTAAACGGAACGATCGAGGCGGAGGAGGCACAGGCATGCGGCTCCAGGCGGTCGCGGCCGGGCTGGTCAGCGCGATCGTCGGCTACGCCAGCTCGTTCACCGTCGTGCTCGCCGGCCTGCGCGCCGTCGGCGCCACCCCGGCACAGGCCGCGTCGGGACTGCTCGCCCTCTGCGCCGGCATCGCCGCCCTCGCGATCTTCCTCGGCCTGCGGTACCGCATGCCGATCAGCATCGCCTGGTCCACGCCCGGCGCCGCGCTGCTCGTCGCGACCGGCCCGGTCGCCGGCGGATTCCCGGCGGCGGTCGGCGCGTTCATCGTCTGCGCCGCGCTCATCGTCCTCGCCGGCCTCTCGCCCTGGCTGGCCCGCGCGATCGCCGCCATCCCGCGCCCGATCGCCGGCGCGATGCTGGCGGGCGTCATCCTGAGCCTCTGCACCGCACCGGTCCGCGCCGTCGTCGACGTCCCGCTCCTGGCGGTGCCGGTGGTCCTGACGTGGGCGGTGCTGCAACGGTACCGTCGGCAGTGGGCGGTGCCGGGCGCACTCGTCGCGGCGATCGCCGGGATCGCGGCGCACGGCCCGGGCGGGGGCCTGTCCGGCGCGGCGCTGCGGCCGTCGGTCGAGCTGGTCACCCCGGCGCTGAACCCGTCCGCGGTGGTGAGCATCGCCGTGCCGCTGTTCCTCGTCACCATGGCCGCGCAGAACGTCCCCGGCATGGCCGTCATGGCCACCTACGGCTACACGCCGCCGCTGCGCCCGGTCCTCGTCGCGACCGGACTGGCGAGCGCGGCGGCGGCCCCGTTCGGCGGCCACGCCCTCAACCTGGCCGCGATCACGGCGGCGCTGACCGCCGGCCCGGACACCCACCCCGACCCGGGCCGCCGGTGGATCGCGACGGTGGCCCTGGGCGCCGGTCAGCTAACCCTGGGCCTCGGCGCGGGCCTGGCGATGGCGCTGGTGCTGTTGTCCCCGCCGGTACTGGTCATCGCCGTCGCCGGGCTGGCACTGTTGGCGGCGCTGGGCTCGTCGTTGGCGAGTGCGGTGACGGAGCCGGAGGGCCGGGAGGCGGCCGTGGTGACATTCGTCGTGACCGCCTCCGGCATGACGATCCTCGGCATCGGCTCGGCGTTCTGGGGCCTGGTCGCCGGCGGCCTCACCGCCCTGCTGCTGCACCGCCGCTCGAAGCCGGCGGCTCCGGCCGCCGCCGAGCAGCCGACCCCGGTGGCGACCACCCGGTAGCCGGGACCGCGGGACCAACTCGACCCGACCGGGCCGGCACCGGTCGGGGCGTTGGCGGCTCGCTCGGTGCGGTTCGGGCGCAATCCCGCCGCCGTGCCGGGCGACTCCATGATCATGGGAAAGATGTGGCTGCCCCGATAGCCAGTTCTTTCCCATGATCACGGAGTCGCCCGGCACGGAACGCGCCGCCCGGGTCCAGCAGCGATCATGAGCGACAGACACGGCGTGTGGGGAGTCGGTCTGCGGTGCGCGCGGTCGAGCGGCGGCGGGCCTTGTGAGAACGTTTCGGATAAGTCCGGTATTTCCGACGATAGAACACCTATCCTATGCCCAGTGAACCGGGAACTGATCTTCAGCGTCGGCGATCTGCTCTGCGCATTGCCCCTGGACGACGTCGTCGAGACCATCCGGCCGCTGCCGGTGCAGCCTGTCGCCGGCAGCGCCGACGCGCTCCTCGGCGTCGCCGTCATCCGCGGGCTGGCCGTGCCGGTCGTCGACACCGCACGCCTGCTCGGCGTCGACGCGCCACCCGCGCGGCGGTTCATCACCACGAACCCGGCGGGCGGGCCGCTCGCGTTCGCCGCCGGCGCCGTCGTCGGGGTTTGCGAGGTCGAGCCCGACGACAGCCGCCCGCTGCCCCCGATGCTCGGCGCTGACGCTGTGCGCCTGGTATCCGCCGTCGGCGTCCTCGACTCCCGCCCGCTGCTGTTCGTCCGGAGCGACGGAGGCGTCCGTGCCGCCGCGTGAGACCGACGCGGCGGGGCCGCCGATGCCGCCCGGGGCGGCCGCGGTGGCGGGGTCGGCGCCGTCCGGCGGGAGCGGGGCACCGGGATCGGCGGTGCCGTCCCGGGAAGCCACGGTGGCGGGATCGGCGACGTCGTCCCGGGAACTGGCCGTGCCGGGACTGCCGGGGCTGTCGGGGGCAGGGGCCGTGGCGAAAACGGCGGTGCCGCACCGGGGTGCCGCCGCACCGGGGTCGACCGACACCGTCCGGTGGCTCCGCGGCCTGCTCGCCGACCGGCTCGGTCTCGCCTTCGACGGTAGCAAGGACGCCTGGCTCGCCGACGTACTCCGGCAGCGCGCCGCCCAGCATGCCCTGTCCCAACGAGGCTATCTCGACCGGCTCGCCACCGCCTGGGGCACCGAACTCGCCGCGCTCGCCGAGGCCGTCACCGTCAGTGAAACCTACTTCTTCCGCAACATCGAGCAGTTCAACGCCCTCGCCGAGACGGTGCTGCCGGCCCGGCTGCGGGCCCGCGCGGCCCAGCGCCGGCTCAGCATGCTGTCCCTGGGCTGCGCCACGGGCGAGGAGGTCTACACGCTCGCCATGGTCGCCGCCGACCGAGTGCCGGAGTCGCGGTGGGAGCTGTCGATCGTCGGTGTCGACGTCAACCGGGGCGCGCTGCGCAAGGCGATGGCCGGACGGTACTCGTCGTGGTCGCTGCGCGAGACGCCCGAGGCGGCCCGGCAGCGCTGGTTCCGCCCGGCCGGCGACGGCGTCGAGGTCGACCCGCGGCTGCGCGGCCGCATCCGCTTCGTGGAGCACAACCTCGTCCACGACCACCCGGCCCTGTTCGCGCCGGACACCTACGACGTCGTCCTCTGCCGCAACGTCCTCATGTACCTCACCCCGGAAACCACGCGGGCGCTCCTCGGCCGGATCACGCGGGCGCTCGCCCCGGGCGGCTACCTGTTCCTGGGCCACACCGACTCGCTCGGCGGGCGGCCGGACGGCCTGCGGGTGCACCAGGCGCACCGCACGTTCTTCTACGAACGCGTCCCGCAGACCGGTGCCGGGGCGCGGCAGGCCATGACCCGGGCGCAGCCGGTCCGGCGGCACCGGGAGGTGGCGCTGGCGCTGCTGCGCGAGGAGCGGTTCGGCGCGGCGTTGCAGGCCGTCGACGCGGTGACCGGCGCCGAGGCGGACCGGCCCGACGTGTGGCTGATCCGCGCCGTGGCCCTGGCGCACCTCGGCGAGACGGGCCGGGCCGCCGAACTCTGCCGCCGGCTGCTGGAGCGCGACACGCTCTTCGCGGACGCGTACCACCTGCTCGCCGAGTGTCACGAGGGCGACGACAACCACGCCGCGGCCGCGGAGCACCACCGCATCGCCGCGCTGCTCGACCCGGCGTTCGCGATGCCGCGGCTGCGGCTGGGACTGCTCGCGCGCCGCGGCGGCGACCGCGCGGCGGCCGAAAGGGAACTGGACCGGGCGATGGACCTGCTGCGGCACGAGACCGACGAGCGCATCGCGCTGTTCGGCGGCGGCTTCGGCCGGACGGCCCTCGTCGCACTGTGCCGCGCCGAACTCGCGGCCGTGTCGTGAAGGGCGGTGTCATGACCAGCGACGTGCTCGCCACCCGGCTGACCGAGTTGCGGGAGGCGTTCGACCGGTCGTTCGCGGACCCGCCGCGGCAGCAGGTCGCCGGGCACGACGACCTGCTCGCGATCCGGGTCGGCGCCCAGCGGTACGCGCTGCGCCTCACCGAGGCGGCCGGCCTCTTCCCGGACCGGCCGGTGACCCGGCTGCCCGGGCCGCTGTCGGCGCTGCTCGGCGTGGCGGGGTTCCGCGGCGCGATCGTGCCCGTGTACGACCTCGCCGCCGTGTTCGGCCAGCCCGCCGCCGACGTGCCCGCACGGCGCTGGCTGGTGCTGGCGACCGGCACCCCGCCGGTGGCCCTGGCCTTCGACGAGCTCGACGGGCATCTGTGCGTGCCGCACGAACGGATCGTCGAGGAGGCGACCGGTCACGGCCCGCGCGGCTGCTTGCGGGGCATCGTTCCGCTCGACGGCGGCGCCCGGCCGATCGTCGACGTCGCGGCCGTCCGTGCGGCCATCCAGTCGTTCGCAGCGAACGGAGACCGATAGACATGCCACGACGATGGACCTTCGGCCGGAAGCTGGGCGCCGGCTTCGCCGTCACGGTGCTGCTGACCCTGCTCACCGGCGCCGTGTCGGCGCTCGCGCTCAACACGGTCGTGGACGGCAAGGACCGCGTCGTCGACGTCGGCCTGGAGGGGCTGGTCCAGGCACGGGAGCTGCGCATCGCCGTCGAGGCGAAGAACAGCGCCTACCGGGGCTTCCTGCTCACCGGTAACGAGGACAACATCGCGCAGATGAACCAGGCGCGCGCCGATTTCGCCGGCGCGGTGCAGCGCCTGCGCGTCGTCCTCGCCGGCAGCGAGGAGCGCCTGCTGGTCGACCGGGCCGTGCAGGCCGAGCAGCAGCACCAGGCGTCGCTCGACGCGGTCATCGCCGCGCGCCGCGGCGGCGCGACGATCGAGGCGATCAGCGGCCAGTTCCGCGACGTCGTCACCCCGCTGCGCGTGGCGATGACGAAGACGGTCGCCGACCTGAACGCGCTGCTGGAACGCGACCTCCGCGCCGGGCAGCGGTCCAGCTCGTCCCGCGCCACGGCGGCGACGGTCGTCGTCACGGGCATCTCGATCGCGGCGATCGTCTTCGGGGTGACGGCCGCGCTCGTGCTCCGGCGGGCGCTCACCCGGCAGGTCGCCGGCACCGTCGGGCACATCCGCAGCTCGTCGGCGCAGTTGGAGGCGTCCGCCGGCCAGCAGGCGACCGGCGCGCGCGAGCAGGCTACCGCGATGAGCGAGATCACCACGACGATCGAGGAGCTGCTCATCACGTCGCGGCAGATCGCCGAGGGTGCGCAACGGGTCGCGAAGATCGCCGAGGAGACCGCGGTGGCGGCCGGCTCCGGCGACGCGACCATCGAGGAGGCCCGTGCGTCGATCACCGCGATCCGCCAGCAGGTCGACCTCATCGTGCAGCACATGCTGGAGCTCGGGCAGCGGTCGCAGCAGATCGGCGGCGTCGTCGACCTCGTCTCGGAACTCGCCGAGCAGACCAACATCCTGGCCATCAACGCGACCATCGAGGCGTCCGGCGCCGGCGAGTGGGGCCGCCGCTTCGCCGTCGTCGCCGACGAGATCCGCAAGCTCGCCGACCGTACCGCCGCCTCGGCCAAGGAGATCCGGGCGCTCATCGACGACGTCCGGGGCGCGGTCAACACGACGGTGATGGCGACCGAGACCGGCGCGAAGGCGGTCGACGCCGGCACCCGGCAGTTCAACGCGGTCACGGCCTCGTTCCAGCAGATCGCCGACCTGGTGGCGAGCACCACCGAGTCGGCGCGGGAGATCGAGCTGTCGACCAAGCAGCAGACCACCGCCGTCGAACAGGTCAACGTCGCGGTCACCGACACCGCCCGGGTCACGCGGGAGAGCGAGACGAGCGCGGTGCAGACCCGCCAGACCGCCGCGCACCTCACCGGGCTGTCCACCTCGCTGCTGCGCCTCGTCGCGGCGGACACCGCGAGATGACCGAGGAGAAGGACCCGCTGCGGTACTTCCGGATCGAGTCCCGCGAGCTGCTCGACCAGATCAGCCGCGGCGTGCTCGACCTCCAGGGCGGCGATCCGGACGGCACGGGCCGCGAGGCGGTGGCGGCGCTGCTGCGGCATGCGCACACGCTCAAAGGCGCGGCCCGCGTCGTGCGGCAGCCCGGCATCGCCGAGGCCGCGCACGCCGTGGAGGAGATCCTGGTGCCGTACCGCGACGGCGCCGCCCCGGTGCCGCCGGACGCGGTGGCCCGCCTGCTGGCCCTGACCGACGAGATCGCGACCCACGTCAACGCACTCGAACCGGCCCGGGCGGCGGCACCGGCCGTGGCGTCCGCCGAGCCGATGCCGGTCCGCGCGGAGAGCGCCGACGTCGACGAACTCCTCGACGCCGTGGACGAGGCGCATGCCCGGTTCGCGCCGCTGCGCCGGCAGGCCGTGACCGTCGAGCGGGCCCGCCGGGCCGCCGAGGGCATCACCGAGCAGCTCCGCGCCTGCGGTCGTGAGCGGACGATGGTGATGGCCGTACGGCTCGCCGCCGACCTCACGGCACTCGGCAGGCAGCTCACCGAGACCGTCGAGCAGGTCGAGCGGGAGCTCGACGACATCCGCGGCCGGGCCGAGCGGCTGCGGCTGGTGCCGGTCGCCACCATCCTCACCTCGCTGCACCGGGCCGTCTACGACGCCGCCAGCACCGAGGGCAAGTCCGTCGTGTTCGAGAGCCACGGCGGGGACCTGCGGCTCGACCCCCACGTGCTCGGCCAGGCCGGCAACGCGCTGCTGCACGTCGTGCGCAACGCCGTCGCGCACGGCGTGGAGCCCGAGGCGGAGCGGCTCGCCGCCGGCAAGCGGGCACAGGCTCGGGTGACTGTCGACGTGCAGCGCCGGGGCCGGTACGCGGCCTTCCGGTGCCGCGACGACGGTCGCGGCTTCGACCTCGCCGCGGTCCGCCGCCAGGCGGAGCGGCGCGGGCTGGTCGCCGGTGGCGCGGAGGCGGACGTCCGGGAGCTCATGCGCCTGCTGATGCAGGGCGGGATCAGCACGTCGACGACGGTCACCGGGGTCTCCGGCCGGGGCATCGGCCTCGACGTGGTGCGCGACGTCGCCGAGCAGCTCGGCGGCGAGGTGTCGGTGGACACCGAGCCCGGGCGCGGCACGTCGGTCGAGCTGGTCGTGCCGCTGTCGCTCGTGTCGCTCACGGGGCTCGTCGTGCTCGCCGCCGGTACCGTCGCCGCGGTTCCTCTCGACACGGTCCGCACGTGCGTGCTGCTTCCGGCGGCGGAGGCCGCGACGGCCGCCGCGGCCGGTGCGCTGGCTCACGACGGGCATGTGGTCCCGTTCCTGCCGCTGGAGCGGGTCCTCGCCGGCGGGACCGGCCCGGCCGGCAACGGGGTCGCGGTGGTCCTGGCGCCGGGCGGCCAGCCGGTCGCCGTCGGTGTCGACCGGTTGCTCGGCACGTCGACGCTGATCGTGCGGCCGCTGCCCGAGCTGGCCCCGGCGAGCCCGGTGGTTAGCGGGCTGTCGATGGACGCGGAGGGCAACCCGCGGATCGTGCTCGACCCGCACGGGCTCGCCGCCGCGGCCGGGGCCGCCGACCCCGGCAGCCCCGAGCCGGCAGGCACGCCGCCACCGCGCGACCCGATCCTCATCGTCGACGACTCGCTCACCACCCGGATGCTGGAGCGCAGCATCCTGGAGTCGGCCGGCTACGCCGTCGAGCTCGCCGCGTCGGGGGAGGAGGCGCTCGAACGGGCCCGCCACCGGCGATACGCGCTGTTCCTCGTCGACATCGACATGCCGGGCATCGACGGGTTCACCTTCGTCGAGCAGACCCGCGCCGACCCGGCGCAGCGGGACGTGCCCGCGATCCTGGTTAGCTCCCGCGCCTCCGCCGAGGACCGGCGCCGGGGTGCCGCGGCGGGCGCCGGCGCGTACATGGTGAAGAGCGAGTTCGACCAGGAGGAGCTGCTCGCCCACATCCGCGCCCTCGCGGGTGACCCGTGATCCGGGTGCTGATCGTCGAGGACTCCGCCACGGTGCGGCAGTTCCTGCGCGAGGCGCTGACCGCCGCGGACGGGTTCGAGATCGTCGGCGAGGCGACCGACGGCGCGGCGGCGGTCTCGATGTGCCGGGACCTGCGTCCCGACGTCGTCACGATGGACGTGGGCCTGCCGGTGATGTCCGGGCTCGCCGCCACCGAGCAGATCATGGCCGTCCAGCCGACGCCGATCCTGGTGGTGTCCTCCGCCGACCGCCGGGAGCTGTTCACGACGTACGACGCCCTCGCCGCGGGCGCGGTCGACGTGCTGGAGAAGCCGCGCGGCGACGCCTCCGACGACACCTGGGGGCAGCGGCTGCGCACCACCGCCCGGATCGTCTCCCGGATCCGGGTGGTCACCAGGCGGCGTTCCGGGCCGGTCGCGCCCGCTCCGGAGCCGGCACCGGGCGGTGCCACGGTCCGCGCCGTCGTGATCGGCGCCTCGACCGGCGGGCCGGGCGCGATCGTCCGGGTGCTGCGCGGCCTGCCCGCCGGCTTCCCGATCCCGCTGCTGTACGTCCAGCACCTGGCCGCCAACGAGACGTTCGCCCAGGCGTTCACCGGCTGGCTCGCCGAGCAGACCGGCCGCGCCGTCACCTACGCCCGCGGCGGCGAGGCGCTGTCGGCGCTCGGCGGGCGGGTCGTCATGGCGCCGCCCGACCTGCACCTGTACGTCCGCGACGGTCACCTCCGGCTCAGCGCCGGCCCGGCGCGGCACTCGTGCCGACCGGCCGTCGACACGCTCTTCGAGTCGGTGGCCACGGAGCTCGGCCGCGCCGCCGCCGGCTGCCTGCTGACCGGCATGGGCCGCGACGGCGCCGCCGGCCTGCTCGCGATGCGCCGGGCCGGCGCCGTCACGTACGCGCAGGACGAGACCAGCAGCGTCGTCTACGGCATGCCCAGGGAGGCGGTGCTGCTCGGGGCGGCCGCGGAGGTGCTGCCGCCGGAGCAGATCGCGGACCGGCTGGCCGGCCTGGCCCAGGCCGGTCGTCCGCTCGAGGAGGGGGTCGGATGGCGAGCACGGTCCTGATCGTCGACGACAGCCTCACCGTCCGCATGGACCTGCACGAGGCGTTCGAGCAGGAAGGCTTCCGCACGGTCCTGTGCGCCGGCCACGCCGAGGCGCTCGCCGCGCTCGACCGCGAACAGTTCGACGTCGCGGTCCTCGACGTGCGGCTGCCCGACGGTGACGGCCTCGACCTGCTGCGCCGCCTGCGTGGCCACCGTCGGCACGCCGACGTGGCGGTCCTGCTGCTGTCCAGCGAGGCCGAGGTCCACGACCGGCTGCGCGGACTGCGCACCGGCGCCGACGAATACGTCGGCAAGCCGTACGACGCCGGCGCCGTCGTCGCCCGCAGCCGCGAGTTGCTGCACGCCACCGCACCGCCCGGCGACGCGCACCGGTCGGTCCTCGTCATCGACGACAGCCTCACGTTCCGCGAGGAGCTGCGCCGGGCGCTCACCGCGGAGGGCTACGAGGTGTTCACCGCCGCCAGCGGCGAGGAGGGCCTGCGGGTCGCCGCGGCCCGCCCGCCCGGCGCGATCATCGTCGACGGCGTGCTGCCCGGGATCGACGGCGCCACCGTCATCCGGCGGGTCCGGCTCGACGCCGCGCTGCGCAACGTGCCGTGCCTGCTGCTGACCGCCTCCGACGACTACACCACCGAGCTGCAGATCCTCGACGCCGGCGCCGACGCCTTCGTGCGCAAGCAGGAAGACCTGGCAGTCGTACTGGCGAAGCTCGCGGCCGTGCTGCGCAAGAGCGCCTCGGCCCTGCCGCTGCCCACGGCGGGGTCCCCGCTCGGGCCGGCGAAGGTGCTCCTCGTGGACGCCGACAGCGCGTACCTGGAGGCGATGAGCGGCCTGCTGCACGAGGACGGCTATGAGCCCGTCCTGGCGCGCTGCGCCGACGACGCCCTCGCCATGCTCGCCGTGCAGCCGGCCGACTGCACCATCATCGACCTGCACCTGCCGGAGATCGACGGCCGCGAGCTGTGCGACCGGATCCGGTCCGTGCCCGGGCTGCGCGACATGCCGATCATCGTCGTCGGTGTCGCGGACGCCCTCCTCGAATGCCTGGCCGCCGGCGCCGACGACTACGTCCGGCGCGCCGACGGTACCGGCACCCTGCGCGCGCACATCCGCGCCCACTTGCGCCGCCAGCAGTTGCACGACGAGAACCGCAGGATCCGCGACGAGCTGCTGCGCCGGGAGATGGAGGCGGCCGAGGAGCGTGCGGCGCGCAAGTACGCCGAGGCCCGCGCGCAGCTCGTGGAGGAGCTGGAGTGGCGCAACAAGGAGCTGGAGGCGTTCAGCGGCTCCGTCTCCCACGACCTGCGCTCACCGTTGCAGACCATCCTCAGCTACACCGAGCTGGTCATCCCGGAGGTCGACCCCGAGTCGGCGCAGCAGCTTCGGCGCGTCTACGCCGCGGCGCAGCGGATGAACGCGCTCGTCGACGCGCTGCTGCAGCTCGCACGCGCCAACCGCGGCCAGATCCGGCGCACCCGGGTCGACGTCACGGCGCTGGCCGAGGAGGTGGTGGAGGAGCTGCGCCAGCGTGACCCGGTCCGCGAGGTCGCGGTCACGGTGACCCCGGGCATGCGGGCCCCCTGCGACCCCGAACTCGTCCGCGCGGTGCTGGTCAACCTGGTCGGCAACGCGTGGAAGTTCACCACCCGCGCATCGGACCCGGCGATCGACATCGGCACCGCCCCGGCCGGCGACGAGGTGGCGTTCTACGTCCGGGACAACGGCGCCGGCTTCCCCACCGACCAGGCCGACCAGTTGTTCCGCCCGTTCGGCCGGCTGCACGACAGTCGCGACTACCCGGGCACCGGCATCGGCCTGACCACGGTCCAGCGCATCATCGACCGGCACGGCGGCAGGGTCTGGGCCGAGAGCGAGCCCGGCCGCGGCGCCACGTTCGCCTTCACGCTCCCGGAGCCGTAGCCGCGTCGCGCCCAGCAGACGCACCGGCGCGTCGTCGGCCGTGCCGCGGCGGATATGGTCGGGCCATGGAGACCCGGCGTCGCCCCGCGGCGCGCATCGTCTGCCTCGACCCGGCCGGCCGGGTCCTGCTGCTGCACTGGCGGGACCCGTCCGACGGCTCGTGGCTGTGGGAGCCGCCGGGCGGCGGCATCGACCCGGGTGAGACGCCGCTGGAGGCCGCACGCCGGGAGCTGGTCGAGGAGACCGGCCTCGACCCGGCGGCCGTCGAGGACCGGTGGGTCCCGGTCGAGCGGGACGTCCGCTGGAACGGCACGCGGTTCGTGGGGGAGGAGCGGTTCTTCCTGGCCCGGTTCGCGGCCGACCGCCCGGCCCTGGTCCGCACCGGTCTCCTGCCGGACGAGCAGGTCAACCTCCACGACCACGTCTGGGCCGGCCCGCAGGAGCTGGCCGCGCTGCCCGACCGCCTCGAGCCACCGGCCCTCGCCGCGGTCATCGCGGAGCTGGCCCCCGGCGGCGTCTGGTCGCGTTCGTAGCGGCCGCCCGCCGCTGGTCCTCGATGTGGGCCGAGCCACCCGCCGTCGCACTCACCCGCCGAACCGACCGGGAGCCGGGCTCCGGGTCGGTTCGGGGCGGTCCTACGCGTTGCGGGTGGTGTCGCCCTCGCCGGTGTGCTCCTGTGCGGCGTCGACACCCTTGGCTATCTGGTCGGCGTACTTGCCCCCGGTGCGCTTGTCGGCCTCCTCGCCGATCTTCTCCAACGCCTGGTCCACCTTCTCGTCGTGCTTGTCGGCGAGATCCTTCACCTTGTCGAAGAAGCTGTTCATCCCATCACCGTACCCGCCGGCCCGGCCGCGACGCCGAAGAAGTCGCCCCCCTTGCGCCTCATGTCGTCCGTGCCCCATGCCCGGTCCTCCGCGGTCACCTTCCGCAGGTGCGGGATGTGCTTGGCGCAGTGGATGTACGCCTCCTCGACGAACACGTTGACCCAGCGCTCCGGGCGGCGGCCGGGCACGGTGTCGACCGGCAGGTCCGGGAACGCCGCGCGCATCTCGGCGTCGTCCACGACGGTCGCGTGACCGTTGACGTGCAGGCCGATCCGGTCCCGGACGAAGTCGACGAAGATGAGCCCGACGTTGGGGTTCTCGACGACGTTGCCGACGCTCGCCATGACACCGTTGCCGCGGTACTCCGGCCAGGCCACCCGCTCGCTCGACAACACCCGCACGAACCCGGGCGGCCCGGCGCGAAACGTGCAGTCGCAGTGCCCGAGCGCGTCCGCCGTCGCGACGAACATCATCTCCTGCCGCCCGACGAACTCCGCCATGGTGTCGTTGAGCGCGGGCAGGACCTGTTGCCGGTAGAACCGATCGGCCCGCTCCACGGTCCCGGCCCGCGCCTGCATCAGGCGTTCGCCCGCCGACCCCGGCAGATGTACTTCACGTGTCCCCACGCCGCCTCCCCAACGCACGAGAGAGCACAGGCTGACACGCACCCGGCGGGCACGTGTCGCACACACTGTGCGGTCTCGGCCGCCGCACGGCGAAACCGGTGGCCGGCATGGACCGGGCGTAGCAGGTACACCGTCCGGAGGCGGTCCGGGCGGAGCGGTCGCGGCCGCCCGCACCGGCCGTCGCCGGGCGGGGTCTCGTCGGGCGGGGTCTCGTCGGGTCGGTCTCGCCGGGCGGGTGATGCTCGTCGCCGCGGACCTCATCGCCGGGTCAGCAGCACCCGTGCGGTGAGGTTGCGGGTCCTGATGCCCAGGCGGGTCTTCGGGACGATGAGGGATGCGGCGCGGCCGGCGAAACGCTGCTTCGGCGCGGTGCGGGTGCGGTGCTCCGTCTCGTAGCGGCGGAACGCGGCCGTGTGGCCGGGCTCGGACGCCAGCGCGTCGGCCAGGGTCTTGGCGCCCGCGATCGCCATGCTGGAACCCTCGCCGAAGAGGGAGACGCACGACGCCGCGTCGCCGACCAGGGCCACCCTGCCGCGCGACCACGAGGCCAGGCGGACGCGGCTGACGCTGTCGAAGTACAGCTCCGGGGTCTCGCGGACCTTGTCGAGCAGCTCGGGGACCCGCCAGCCGGCGTGCCCGTAGGCCGCGAGCAGGACGCGCCGGTGCTGCTCGGTGTCGCGGTGGTCGAAGTCCCGGGCGGCGGGACCGCGGAAGATGAACGCCAGCAGCGCGTCGCCCCGCGACGGGTGGATCGACACCAGGCGGCCGGGGATGTTGTACATCAGCACGTCCGTGGAACGGGCCCGCTCGCCGGCCGGCAGCGTCGCCACGAACACGCCGAGATGCCTGACGAAGTCGTGCTCCGGGCCGAACGCCAGGCCGCGGACCGTGGAGTGCAGGCCGTCGGCGCCGACGACCAGGTCGAACCGCTCCTGGATGCCGCTCGTGAACGTCACCGCCACGCCGCCGGCATCCTGGTCCAGGGCGGCGATCGTGTCGCCGAACCGGAACTCGGCGTGGTCCTTCGCGGCCTCGAACAGCACACGTGCCAGGTCGGCCCGCGGGATCTCGATATCGTCCGGGTTCGTGCTCAGCGAGATGCGGGCCAGCGGGCGGCCGGTGCCGTCGACCAGTCGTATCGCGGTGGCGCGGGTGGCGTGCTCCCGCAGCCGTGGCACGACCCCCATGGCGGCCGCGACCGGGAGGGCGGGGCCGCGCACGTCGACCGGGTTGCCGCTGGAGCGCTGCCCCCGCGCGCGCTCCACGACTGTGGGCCGCAGGCCGCGGCGGGCCAGCCAGTAGGCGAGGGTCGGGCCGGCGACGCCCGCGCCGGAGATGAGCACCGTCTTCGTCATGCCATCAAGCTAACTGCACTGAGTGCGAAACTGCAATGAGTGCAGATTTGCATCGGATGCGGTACGCTCACCGGCGTGTCCTTGCGCGAACGGAAACGGGAACGGACCCGGCAGGCGTTGATCGCCGCCGCGGTGGAGTTGTTCGAGCGCGACGGGTATGAGCGCACGACCGTCGCGGACATCGCCGCCGCGGCGGAGATCGGGACCCGGACGTTCTTCAGCTACTTCGCCAGCAAGGAGGAGTTGCTCTTCCCGGAGGGTGCCGCCCGGATCGCCGCGGCGGTCCACGCCATCGAGACCCGCGCGCCGCACGAGGGGCCGGCGGAGGTGCTGCTGCGGGCCCTCCACCGGGCCGGTGCCGACAGCGACGACCTGACCGGCCGGCTCGCGGCGCTGCGGCTGCGGCTCGTGCGCGAGGTGCCGGCCGTGCGAGGCCGTGCGCTGCAGCTCCAGCTCGACGCCCAGCAGGAGATCGCGGCCCGCCTGGCGGAGGCGTTCCCCGACCGGCTCGACCGGGTGGGCGCCGCGGCGCTCACCGGCGCGTTCGTGGGCGCCGTCACCGGGGCGCTGCGGGTACTGCTCGCCGAGGGCGGTGCCGAGAATCCGGCCGCGGTCCGAGCGGCACTCGAACGCGCCACCGACGTCGCCCTCACCCCCTGGCTGCGCGCCGGACACGGGTAACCCCCCGCCCCCGCCCCGGCCTCGCCCCCGGCCCGCCTCGGCCCGGCCCGCCTCGCCCCGCCTCGGCCCGGCCCGCCTCGCCCCGCCTCGGCCCGGCCCGCCTCGCCCCGCCTCGGCCCGGCCCGGCCCCGGCCCGGCCCCGGCCCGGCCTCGCCCCGGCCTCGCCCCGGCCCCGGCCCGGCCCCGGCCCGGCCCCGGCCCGGCCCCGGCCCGGCCTCGGCCCGGCCTCGCCCCGGCCCGGCCTCGCCTCGCCCCGGCCCGCCCCGGCCCGCCCCGGCGCCGCGTTGCGCCGCATCGCGCGTTGATCTTGCAGTTGTGGTGCCTGACAAACCGGGCATTCAGGGAGTGTCCTGGCACCACAACTGCAAGATCAACGCAGGGGCCGGGGCCGGGGCGGGGCCGTGGCCCGGGGCGGGGGCGGGGCGAGGGAAGGTGGGCGGGGCGAGGGCGGGGCGGGGGAAGGCGGGCGGGGGCGGGGGGACAGGCGATAGGTTGAAGCATGGGGATGCTCGGGCGGCTGACCGGATACGCACACGGCGGGGGATGCGCGTGCAAGATTCCGCCCGGGGAGCTCGAAGCGGTCGTCGCCGGTCTCGTCGGTGCCGAGCCGCCGGCCGGGCCTGGAGAGCTGCTCGTCGGGCTCGACGACGGTGACGACGCCGCCGTCGTCGGCATCGCGAACGGGACGGCGGTCGTGGCGACGGCGGACTTCTTCACCCCCGTCGTCGACGACGCCTACGACTGGGGGCGCATCGCGGCGGCCAACGCGTTCTCGGACGTGTACGCGATGGGCGGCCGGCCCGTCGTCGCCGTCAACCTGCTGGCCTGGCCGCGGGAGGTGCTGCCGATGAGCCTCGCCGCGGAGGTGCTGCGCGGAGGCCTCGACGTCGCGCGCGAGGCGGGCTGTCACGTCGCGGGCGGGCACTCCGTCGACGACCCCGAGCCGAAGTACGGCATGGCGGTCACCGGCCTCGCCGACCCCGACCGGCTGCTGCGCAACGACCGCGGCCGGCCCGGGCTGCCGCTGACGCTCACCAAGCCGCTCGGCATCGGCGTGCTGAACAGCCGGCACAAGGCCACCGGTGACATCTTCCCGCAGGCCGTCGAGGTCATGACCACGCTCAACCGGGCGGCGTCCGAGGCCGCCGTCGCCGCGGGCGCCGAGTGCGCCACCGACGTCACCGGCTTCGGCCTTCTCGGGCACCTGCACAAGCTGGCTCGCGCCAGCGGCGTGACCGCGGTCGTCGACGCGGCCGCCGTGCCCTACCTCGACGACGCCCGCAAGGCGCTCGCCGACGGGTACGTCAGCGGCGGCACCCGCCGCAACCTGGACTGGGTCCGCCCGCACGCCGACGTCGGCGCCACGCCGGAGGACGAGCTGCTGCTCCTCGCCGACGCGCAGACGTCCGGCGGCCTGCTCGTGGCCGGTGAGCTGCCGGGCCACCCGGTCGTGGGTGAGCTGATCCCCTGGGACGGCGTGACCCTGCGCGTCCGCTGAGCGGCCGGGCGAACCACGGCGTCACGGCCTGGCGCGGCGCTTCTGCGGCTCCACCACGTACCGGGGGTCCTTCGTGGACTCGACGCCAGCTTCGAACACCCCGAAGCGGGTCGCCAGCGAGCCGGCGAGCAGCGCCGCCCCGGACAGCGCCGACACCACCCGGCTGCGTCGCCCGAGCAGTGCCCCCGCCGCGCCGGCGACGTTGAGCGCCCGTGCGGCGCGCAGCAGCCGGCCCGCCCGCCCGGTCCGGTAGGGCTCGCTGAGCAGCCCGTGCGCCGTCTCGATCCGGTGCGTGGCGGCGAGGTCCAGCGCGACGCCGGCGACCGCCATGCCGCGCGCCGGCCCGCTCTCCCGCACCGGCGCCCCGATGAGCCCCACCGCGGCACCGCTGGCCAGTGCGCTGCCGGCGAAGGCGAACGGCAGGTCCGGGTAGGCCTGGTGCCACGACGGCGCGGCCGTGTCCGCGATGAGGACCGCCGTGTAGGTGGCCAGGCCGGGCGCGAGGACGGCGGCGCCGACGCCGGCGGCGCGTCCCGCGGCTCGTGCCACCCGGCCGAGCCGGCTGAACCGGCCGGACCGGCGGTGCGGTGCGGTCTCGGTGACGGCGGCCAGCCCGGCGGCGCCGCCGAACGCGGTCAGGATCCAGGTGCCGACGGACATCGGTGAGGTTGGTTTGGCTACCCGGAGCATGTGGTGGAAGCGTTGCGGGCGGCCGAGGTCGTTGATGAGGAAGTAGGTGCCGGCGCCGACCGCGGCGAGTGTGACCGCTCGGGCCGTGCGCCGGGTTGCCGGGCGGCCGGTCAGGTCGGCGCCGGCGGCGAGCAGTGCGCTGCCGGCGGCGAGGCCGCCGGTGAAGAGGTAGGCGGGGATGTCGTGCCGCCAGACGGGCGGTTTGAGGATCGGCCGGCCGTAGTACGAGCGGAAGTCGGCGGGCGGGACCTGGACGTCCTGGCCGCCGTGCTGCCGGCGGGGGCCGCGGGGCTTCACGGGCGTCGTCCCAGGAACGACACGGCGACCGCGGCGGCCATGGTCAGCGCGGCCAGCCCGGCGTGTTTCCACATCGCCGGCAGGTCTCGTGTCGTGACCACCGGGTCCGGGGGCAGGCCGTACACTTCGGGCTCGTCGAGCAGCAGGAAGAACGCGCCTTGGCCGCCGACCCCGTCGGACTCGTCGTGGCCGTAGAGGCGGGCCTTGGGGTCGTTCAGCGCGTCGAGCCGGGCCTCGGCCCGTTCCCGCAGCTCGTCGAGCGGTCCGAACTGGATCGACTCGGTCGGGCAGGCCGTCGCGCAGGCCGGGGCGAGGCCGTCGCGGGTCCGGTCGTAGCACATCGTGCACTTCCAGGCGCGCCCGTCGCCCTTGCGCTGGTCGATCACGCCGTACGGGCAGGCCGGGATGCAGTAGCCACAGCCGTTGCAGATGTCGGCCTGGACGACGACGGTGCCGAACTCGGTGCGGAACAGCGATCCGGTCGGGCACACGTCGAGGCAGGCCGCGTGGGTGCAGTGTTTGCAGACGTCCGACATCATCAGCCAGCGCAAGTCGCCGGAGCCGTCGGAGCCGCCGGGGGACGCCGGCGGTTGCTCGATGAACGCGACGTGCCGCCACGAGTTCGCGTCGAGTTGGCCGGTGTTGTCGAACGACATGCCCAGCAGGTCGAACCCGTCGGCGGGGACGGCGTTCCACTCCTTGCAGGCCACCTCGCACGCCTTGCAACCGATGCAGACGCTGGTGTCGGTGAAGAAGCCAACACGGGTCACAGCCCGGCCCTCCGGTTGTAGTCCTCGACGAGTGCCCGCAGCGCCGCGCCGCGCGGGCGACGGCCCGGCCGGATGTCGCACGTGCCCACTTTGCTCTCCTGGATCAGCACGTTGGGGTCGAGGGTGATGCCGATGAGGTCGTTCGCCGAGTCGCCGGTCGTCAGGCCGCTCGTGCCCCAGTGGTACGGCAGCCAGATCTGGTGGACCCGGCGACCGTCGAGCCGCAGCGGCCGGAGCCGCTCGGTGATCAGCACCCGCGCCTCGACGCACGCCCGGGCGGTGACGACGTGCGCCCAGCCGAGGTGCGCCAGGCCCCGCTCGGCGGCGAGGGCGGGGGAGACCTCGACGAACATCGCCGGCTGCAATTCCGAGAGATAATCGAGCGTGCGGCTCATGCCGCCGGCGGTGTGGTGCTCGGTCAGGCGGCTCGTGGTGAAGACGTACGGGAAGACGCCGCTGTCCGTCGGGTGGACCGGGTTCTCCGACCGCTGGTACCGCTTGCGGGTCGGGTTCGCCTGCTGCCCGTACAGCGGGTTCGGCACCGGCGACTCGGCCGGCTCGTAGTGCGTCGGCAGCGGCCCGTCGACCAGGCCGCTCGGTACGAACAGCCAGCCCTTCCCGTCGCTCTGCATGATGAACGGGTCGTCCCCGGCCAGCGCCGCGGGCCCGCTCGCGCCGTCCGGCGGCCGGTACGCCGGCGGTTTCGTCTTCTCGAAATCGGGCACGTCCGGCCCGGTCCACTCGCCCTTGTCGGGGTCCCAGAAGACGTATCGCTTTCGCTCGCTCCAGGGCCGGCCCTCGGGGTCGGCGGAGGCGCGGTTGTAGAGCATGCGGCGGTTCGCCGGCCACGCCCAGCCCCACTCGAGGCCGATCGGGTCGGACGGCCCGGCCGGGGTGCGCCGCGCGGCCTGGTTGACGCCGCCCGCGTAGACCCCGGAATAGATCCAGCAGCCGGCGGCGGTGGACCCGTCGTCCTTGAGCTCGGTGAAGCCCGACACCGGCGTGCCGGTGGCCACGTCGAAGCCGTTGATCTCCCGCAGTACCGCCGCCGCCGACGGCTCGTCGTGGGCACCTTCCGTCGGGTAGTCCCAGGCCAGGTCCAGCAGGGCGCGGTCCCGCGGCAGCGCGGAGTCCGCCAGCCGCCGCCTGAGCCGGCGGCCGAGGTGGTAGAAGAACCACAGCTCGGAGCGGCAGTCGCCGGGCGGGTCGACGGCCTTCTCCCGCCACTGCAACAGCCGCTGCGTCTGCGTGAACGTGCCCTCCTTCTCCACGTGCGAGGCGGCGGGCAGGAAGAACACCTCGGTCGCGCACTCCTCGGGCACGATCTCGCCGGTCTCGACCTCCGGGGAGTCCCTCCAGAAGGTGGCGCTCTCGATCTCGTACAGGTCGCGCACGACGAGCCAGTCGAGCTTGGCCATGCCGA
Source organism: Dactylosporangium roseum (assembly GCF_025264685.1). Taxonomy (GTDB): domain Bacteria; phylum Actinomycetota; class Actinomycetes; order Mycobacteriales; family Micromonosporaceae; genus Dactylosporangium; species Dactylosporangium roseum. The sequence continues at coordinate 4,531,475 of NZ_CP073721.1, read as the reverse complement.
GCCGCTGGGCGCGGCCGTGCGCCGAGCCGACGGCCGGGTTCTGGCCGAGCAGGAAGTACCCCTTGACCTTGCCGTCGATCATGTCGAGCACGGTCTGGTAGGTGCCGTGGTCGCCGGTCAGCCGGGGCAGGTGCCCGTAGCAGTAGTCGTTGTCCGCGGTCGCGGCGTCCCCGAAGTACGCCTTCAGGAGGCTGACGGCGTAGGACCTGGCGTTGCCCCAGAAGCCCTTCTGCCCGGGGTGGCGGATCGCGTCGACCCACTCGTCGAACGTGTCGTGCCTGCCCCGCTGCGGCATCGGCAGGTATCCCGGCAGGAGGTTGAACAGCGTCGGGATGTCGGTGGAGCCCTGGATGCTCGCGTGCCCGCGCAGCGCCATGACGCCTCCGCCGGGGCGGCCCATGTTGCCGAGCAGGAGCTGGATGATGGCGCCGGTGCGGATGTACTGCACCCCGACCGAGTGCTGGGTCCAGCCGACCGAGTACACCAGGGCGGTCGTGCGCTCCCGGCCGGAGTTGCGCGTCCACGCCTCGCAGACCTTCGCGAACTGCTCGGGCGGCACGCCGCACACCTGCTCCACGACCTCGGGCGTGTACCGGGCGAAGTGCCGCTTCAGGACCTGGTACACGCACCGCGGGTGCCGCAGCGTCTCGTCCCGCTGCGTGTCGGCCGGCACCGGCGGGCCGTGCGACTCGTGCCGCAGGCCACCGGCCGTCTCCCGCATCTCGTGCGTGTGCTGCGGATCCTCGGCATGCCCCGCGTACTGCCAGCTCCGCGGGTCGTACGCGCCGGTCCGTGGATCGAAGCCGGAGAACAGCCCGTCGAGATCCTCGGCGCCGCGGAAGTCCTCGCGCAGGATCGTGGCCGCGTTGGTGTACGCGACGACGTACTCCCGGAAGTCGAGCTCGTTGCTCAGGATGTGGTTGACCACACCACCGAGGAACGCGATGTCCGACCCGGCCCGGATCGGCACGAACATGTCGGCGACGGCGCTGGTGCGCGTGAACCTGGGATCGACGTGGATGACCGTCGCACCGCGGGCCTTGGCCTCCATCACCCACTGGAAGCCGACCGGGTGCGCCTCGGCCATGTTCGAGCCCTGGATCACGATGCAGTCAGCGTTGGCCAGGTCCTGCTGGAATCCCGTGGCGCCGCCGCGACCGAAGCTGGTCCCCAGACCGGGGACGGTGGAGGAGTGTCAAATCCGGGCCTGGTTCTCGATCTGCAGCGCGCCGGCGGCCGTGAACAGCTTCTTGATGAGGTAGTTCTCTTCGTTGTCGAGCGTCGCGCCGCCGAGGCTCGCGATGCCGAGCGTGCGGTTGAGCGGCCGGCCGTCCTCGTCGCGGTCCTGCCACGTCTCCTCGCGGGCCTTGAGCACCCGGTCGGCGATCATGTCCAGCGCGGTCTCGAGGTCGAGGTCCTCCCACCCGGTCCCGTAGGGCCGGCGGTACCGCACCCTGGTCTGCCGCAGCGGGCTGGTGACGAGACTCTTGCTCGCCGACCCCTTCGGGCACAGCCGGCCGCGCGAGATCGGGCTGTCCGGGTCACCCTCGATCTGGGTGACCCTGCCGTCCTTGACGAACACCCGCTGGCCGCAGCCGACCGCGCAGTAGGGACAGACCGATCTGGCGACGGTGTCCGCCTGTGTCGTACGGGCGGTGAGCGCGTCGGTGCGCGACGACCGGGCAGCGTCGCCACGACCCGTGGGGTCGGAGCCGGTCAACTGCCGGTAGACAGGCCACCGCCGAAGCCACTCCATGCCCTGAACTCTAGGCTCTGCGGCGACGGCCCGCTCGGCACGTCGCCATGCTCGGATCATGTTCTCCGCCGCCCCGGCGCTCGCGGCGGCGGATCATGGTCGGGTCGGTGTGGTGGGGAGCGCCTCCAGCGTGAAGTACTCCTTGAGCCAGGGCACCAGCGTCCGGTAGGCCACGACGGTGTCGGGCTGGCCGTTGTCGTGCGACAGCACGATCGAGCCCTCGCGGACGTGCTGTTTCACCTCGCGGATGACCCGCTGGATGTGGGCCGCGTGGTCGGCGTCGGGATTGTGGTCCCAGTCCCGCGGGTCGACGTCCCAGTAGATCGACGCCATGCCGAGCTCCCGCGCCTTGGCGACCAGCTCCGGCGTGAAGTTGCCGCCGGGCGCGCGGAAGTACCTGATCGGCACGTCCGCGCCGACCGCGGCATGGATCATGTCGTTGGTGTGGCGGAGATCCCAGTCGACGTAGGCCGGGTCCTTCTTCGCCAGGTTGAGCAGGTGCTGCCACGAATGGTTGCACAGCGCGTGGCCGTCGGCGACGATCTGCCGCACCAGCTCGGGATGGTCGCGCACCCGGAAGCCGACCATGCAGAAGGTCGCCTTCACGCCGTTGTCCCGCAGCACCTTGAGGATCGCCGGGGTGTTGACCGGGTCGGGGCCGTCGTCGAACGTCAGCGCGACCGCGGTGCCTCCGGTGAACCGCTCCGACGCGCCGGGGCCGTGACCGCTGCCCGGCGGCCGCACCACGAAGCCGCCCTCGGCGGTCCGCGCGCCGCTCGACGGCGACGGCTTCGGCGACGTCGGCCGGTCGGAGGGCGACGCCGGCGCGCTGGGCGAGCGCGTCGCCGACGGGCTCGGTGGCGCCGCGGCGGCGGGCGAGGCCGGGGTGCCGGTGGCCGACGGGCTCGCGCGCTGCGAGACATGGTTGTCGGCGCAGGCGGTCGACCCCAGCAGCGCCACAACCGCCATGATTCGCAGCGCGAGCGCTGTCCTGCGTCGAATCACCTCGGATCTCCCTAATCCGGCCAACCGGCATCTATTCGCGCGGCCACGCTAGCGGAATCGGACCGAATCGTGAACCCCGTTCGGCGTGCCGTGTCCGACGGTGACCACGACGTCACGCGCGTCGGGCGTCACCGTAGAGTTGCACGGTGACCAGGCAGGTGCCCGTGGAACTGCTCGCGCACCTGCGGCGCGCCCGCGACCACATCGATCGCAACTACCAGACGCCGCTGGACCTCGCGCAGGTCGCCGCCGTCGCCGCCGTCTCGAAGTACCACTTCGTGCGCTGCTTCGAGGCGACCTACGGCGAGACACCGATGCGCTACCTGACCCGCCGCCGCATCGAGCGGGCGCAGGACCTGCTGCGCTCGGCCAACCTGACGGTAACCGAGATCTGCATGATCGTCGGGTTTACCAGTATGGGCTCATTCTCGGCGCGGTTCACGAAGCTGGTGGGTGAGAGCCCGATCGCCTACCGCAACCGGTGGGCCGCCAAGGGTGAGGCGCACGTGCCCGGCTGCTGGCTGTTCATGTGCGGGGTCCTGCGGACGCCGGAGCGCAATTTTGGAGAAGGCGCCGCCGGTGACGGCGCGTAACGTCAGCGCCATGATTACGAACATCTCGCTGGTCACCGTCTACTGCCTCGACCAGGACGCCACCCGCGACTTCTACGTCGGCGTGCTCGGCTTCGAGCCCGGCACCGACGTCACGATGGGTGAGGGGTTCCGCTGGGTCACCGTCCGGCATCCCGAGCAGCCGGAGATCGAGGTCACGCTGATGACGCCCGGCCCGCCGCTCGACGACGACGCGGCCGCGTTCGTGCGCCGCCAGCTCGAGAAGGGCTCCATGGGCGGGCTCGGCCTGCGCGTCGACGACTGCCGCAAGACCTACGAGGAGCTCACCGCCAAGGGCGTCACGTTCCTGCAGGAGCCGTCCGAGCGGCCGTACGGGGTGGAGGCGGTCATGCGGGACAACACCGGCAACTGGCTGGTCCTGGTCGAGTCGCGGGCCTTCCGGCCGGAGGGCGCCGAGTAGCCGGCGACCCCGCCCTCCCCCTCGTGCGTTGATCTTGCAGTTGTGGTGCCTGACAAACCCGGACATTGTGGGAGTGTCCCGGCACCACAACTGCAAGATCAACGCGCAAAGTGGGGTGCGGGGGGTGCGGGGGTGGGGGTCCAGGCGGTGGTTGCGGCCCATTCCTCGGCGGCCGCTGCCACCAGGTCGACCACCGGATCCTTCACGTCCGTGTAGACGTCCGGGTCGGTGACCGCGGCGGCGAGGGCGGTCTTGAAGGCGCTGTAGGCCGCCACCGCGTCCGGTCGGTCCCGGAACCAGTCGCGGAACAGCAGCGCCAGCCGCTCGTTCGGCGAGCCCACGAGCCGGACGTGCAGGTGGACCGGCTCGTCGCCGGTGCGGGACCAGTAGCGCTTGCGCCACCGGCCGGGGGAGTCGGCGCGGCCCGCCGGGACGTGGTCGTGCTCGTACGGCTTCCGGAACAGGCCCAGCCCGGCCAGCGGCGCGTCGAACGCGGCGACGGCCTCGTCGAGGTCGGCGACGCTCACCTGGAGGTCGTAGACGGCCTTGGCGGCCATCCCCGGGATCGACGTGCTGCCGATGTGCTCGATCCGCAGCGCGAGCGGGCCGAGCGCGCCGTGCAGCTCCGCGATCAGCTCGGCCGCCCGGATCCGCCAGGTCGCGTCCGGTGCGGCGATGGTGACGGACACTACGCGCTCTCCCTCTTGGCTCGCGCTCTCCGCTTGCCCTCGTGCATCGCCTGGACCCGGGGGATCGGGATCGTGTGCCCCTCCGCGACCAGGTCGTCCGGGAGCCGCTGCGGCGCCGGCATGGCGGCCGCCCACGGGTCGGCGTCGCCCAGCAGCCCCGGTGCGGTGTGGACGGTGAAGTCGGCGGGACGCACGTCGTCGAGGTCGTCCCACGACAGCGGGAACGACACCGGCGTGCCGGGCCGCAGCCGCGGGCTGTACGCCGACACCACCGTCGCGCCGCCGACGCGGGTCGGGTCGAGGAAGACCTTGCCCTGCCGGTCGTCGCGGATGAACGCGGTCGTGGCGAGCCGCGGGTCGAGCCGCTCGGCCCGCGCGGCGACCGCCCGGGTCGCGCCCGCGACGTCGTCCATCGGCGCGTGACCGTCGATCGGCACGAACACGTGCAGACCCTTGGCCCCGCTGGTCTTCACCGCGCTGTCCAGCCCGGCGTCGGTGAGCACCTTGCGGATCAGCCGCGCCGCCGCGACGGCGAGCCCGAACTCCTCGGGGGACGGCGGGTCGAGGTCCAGGACCATGTGCGTGGTGTGCGCCCAGTCGTCGGCCCGCACGAGCGTCGGGTGGTACTCGACCGCCCGCTGGTTGCCGAACCACAGCAGGGTGCGGCGGTCGTTGCACAGCGCGTAGGTGACGTCACGCTTCGAGCTCTCCGCCCACATGCTGACCGTGGACACCCAGTCCGGCGTGTACTTTGGGACGTTCTTCTGCATGAACGACTCCTGGCCGCGCATGATCCGCACGACGGACAGCGGCCGGTCGCGCAGCGCCGGGATGATGCGGTCGTGGACGGCGTCGAGGTAGTCGACCAGGTCGCGCTTGGTCGCCCCGGCGCCGTCGAACAGCGGCTGGTCCAGGTTGGTGAGGGCGACCCCGTCGCGCTCCTCGTCGGCCTTGCTCACCGTCGCACCGTACCAACCGGGCCACCGTTCCCCGGTCCCGTCGGTGCCTCGGCCGCGCCCGCCGCGATCCGCCGCCACGCCGCTCGACCCCATGAGCATGGGAAAGATGTGGCTGCCCCGACAGCCGGATCCATCCCATGATCATGGGGTCGAGCGGCCCGGAACGCGCCGGACCCGGGGCCGCGGCGACCGCGCTGCTCACGACGCTGCGGCAGGAGGGCTCAGCCGACGACGCGCAGTGACGCCAGGCGCCAGGTCCCGGGGTCGGGCAGGCGGCGGACCTCCTCGCCCGGTGCCGGCGCCAGGTCCGGGAACCGGCGCAGGACCGCGCTGAGCGCCAGCTCGGTCTGCACCCGGGCCAGCGGCGCGCCGAGGCAGAAGTGCGGGCCGTGCGCGTAGCCGAGATGGCCGGTCGCGACCCGGCGCAGGTCGAGGGCATCCGGGTCGTCGAACACCCGCGGGTCGCGGTTGGCGGACAGGATCGACACGGTGACCGGGTCGCCCTTCGGGATCGGGACACCGTCCAGGTGCACGTCCTGCTGCGCGTACCGCGGGATGGTCAGCAACTGGGGACCGCACCACCGGGTCAGCTCCTCCACCGCCTGCGGCATGAGCGCCGGCACCGCGCGCAGCTCGGCGAGCTGAGCGGGATGCTCGAGCAGGGCCGCGACCGCGTTGGCGATGAGGTTCGCCGGGACCTGACCGGCGAGCACCAGGTGCCAGACCAGCGTGACCCGCTCGGTCTCGGTGAGCTCCCCGCCGAACCGCGCGCCGACCTTCGCGGCGTCGTCGATGATGGCCGGGATCGCCTCGGCGAACGCCTTGCCGTCCCCACCGGCGACGGCCGCGCCGTACACCCGCCACCGTGGCCGGTCCGCGGGCGGGACGCCGATCAGCTCACAGATCACCTCCATCGGCAGTGGTGTCGCGAAGTCCCGCAGGAGGTCGACCTCCTGGTCCCGCACCGCCTCGTCCAGCAGGCGCTCGACGATCGCCGCGATCCGCGGGCGCATCGCCTCGGCCTCCCGCGGGCTGAACGAGGGCGCCACCAGTCGGCGCAGGCGCTGGTGCTCCGCGCCCTCCATCTCCTGCATCGTGCGCAGGTACGGCCGGTAGCGCTCCGGCACGTCCGGCCGCTGCTGGTAGCTCGCCGCGCTGAGCGCGAACCGTGGATCGGTGAGGACCGTCCGCGCCTCGGCGTGGCGCAGCACCACCCACATCGGCCCGAGGCGAGCGACGGGCGCCTCCTCGCGGGCCCGCCGATACGCGGCGACCGGGTCGTCGAGCACGTCGCTGAACTCCACAGATACTCCAATCAGATGTTCTCATCATCTGAGTGGTGACGGTATCCTGTGTCCGTGGTTCAAGCAACGGAGGACTTCGAGGACGGCGCCGCGTGGTGCGGCTGACCCGGGCCGAGGCGCAGGAGCGCAACCGGGCCCGCGTGCTCGCGGCGGCCCGCGCCGAGTTCGCCGAGCGCGGCTTCCGCGAGGCGAAGATCGACACGATCGCGGAGCGGGCCGAGTTGACCCGCGGCGCCGTGTACTCGAATTTTCCCGGCAAGCGGGCGCTGTACTTCGCGGTGCTCGCCGACGACGCCGCCGCCGTGCCCGTGCCGCCGCCCGCCCGGTCGGCTACCGTCGCGGACGCTCTCGGTGCGCTGGCCCGGGCCTGGGTCGCCCGCCTGCCGCTGGCCACCGACGCCGACGAGCCGGCGTGGCTCGGGGTCGACCTGGTCCCGGAGGTCATCGCCGACGATCGCGTCCGCCGGCCGTACGCTCAGTTGAAGCGCCTCGACGCGATCGTCCTCGGGCTCGCGCTGGAGCGGCTCGGGCGCCGGCCCCGTCAGGTCCGCCTCGCCGAGACCGCGCTCACCCTGCTGCACGGCAGCGGTCAGCTCGCCGCCGCTGCGCCCGGCTTCGGCGAGCCGTTCAACGTCGTGCGCGCCTGCGAGCAACTCGCCGACCTCGACCTCGACGACCACTGGCCCCTGCCGCCGCTGGTGGCCCCGGTCCGCGCGGCCGGCGCGCCGTGGCAGCCACCGTCCGCCGTCGACGAGCTGCGCGGGACCCCGGCCGGGCCGCACGACGGCGTCGTGGCCGTGCTCGGCCTGCACCGGCTGTCCGCGGTCGAGGAGGCGATCCGCGCCGGCGTCGAGGTCACCGCGGTCCTGGTGACGGGCCAGCCCGACGAGCTGGCCGCGCTCGCCCGGCTCTCCCTGGCCGAGCTGCGCAACAAGCTGCGGCACGCCGTCCCGCCGGAGGCCTGGCCCCGGCTGCGGCTCGTCGTCGACGAGACCGGCGCCGTGGCCGCGGCGGCCGGCGTCGACGCGGTCAGCGACGCGACCGAGACCGCGGTGCGGGTCGAGCACGGCCGGGTCGTGGCCCGCGCCGACGGCTGGGGCGCCTGCCACGCCGCCGCGACCTACCGCGCGTAGTCCCCGGCGGTCAGCTCCGCGCGCGGCCGCGGCGGCGGGTGCCGTGATCGCGACCGGCGCAACCCTCAGACGAGCACCGCGCCGCCGTCGACGCGCAGGATCGAGCCGGTCGCGAAGGACTGGGTCATGCAGTACAGGTAGGCGCGCGCCACGTCATCGACCTCGCCGACCCGCCGCAGCGGCACGCTCGCCGCGCTGTCGCGGAACAGCGTCTCGCGCTGCTCCTCCGGCAGGTTCGACCACAACGGGCTGCGGATCACGCCGGGGGAGACGGCGTTGACCCGGATCCGCGGGGCCAGCTCCACGGCCAGCGCCCGGGTCAGCGCCTCGATCGCGCCGCAGACGCTCGACGCCACCGACCAGCCCGCTCCCGGGCGATCCCCGGCGGTGCCCGTGGTCAGCGTGATCGAGCCGCCCTCCCGCAGGTACGGCAGCGCGGCGTGCGCGGCGTTGAGCGCCCCGAAGTACCGCAGCCCGAAGAACCGCCGCGCCTCGCTCACCTCGATCCGGTCCAGCGGCGTCAGCATGAGCGGCTCACCGGCGGTGTAGATCAGGTGGTCCAGGTCGCCGACCGCGGCGAACAGCTTGCCCACCTCGTCAGGATCACCCAGGTCGGTGGCGCGACCCGCCGCGCCGGTCGGCAGGACCACGAGGGCCCGCTCGACGCTCGACGGGCGGCTGCCGACGACGGTCACGTCGGCCCCGGCCACGGCGGCCGCCAGCGCGGTGGCCAGGCCGATGCCCGAAGTGCCGCCGAGCACGGCGACGTGCTGGCGCTGCAGACTCATGGGGGTTCCTCTCTTCCGTGCCGTCCACCGGCCGCGCTGCGGGCCGGCGCCTTCACGGACGGCTTCCTGCCCGGAATCGTGGTCACCTCACCGCCTACGAGGTCGACCCGACCTGGCCGCGGCACCGCGCGCTGCGGCTGGCTCCGGACACCCCGGTCGGGTTGGTGTGGCCGGAGCAGTGGCTGACGCTGTTCCGGCTGCTCGGCCGCACGTGACCACGGGTTCAGAGCGGGTGGGCACCGGCCGTGTGCACGATGGTGTAGCCGCCGGCGACGACGAGAGCGCGGATGCGGCCCGCGGTGGTCGTGTAGTGCTCCAGTTCCTCGCCGGCCGGGTCGTTGACGCTGACCGTCGCCGTCGTGTCGCCCGGGACGATGACGTCGGTAGCGCGGGTGCTCGTCGCCATGCTGCGCAGCAGCGTGACCCGAGCGCCGGTGAGCGGGTCGGCCAGCGCGAGGCAGCGCAGGTCGGCGCCGGCCGTCGCGTCCCGGCACGGCTCCTGGTCGCCGTGGTCGGCGATGCGCGCCACCGCGGCCGCGTGCGGGTCGCCGTCGAGAGCCAGCATCGCCAGCAGCCCGTGGATCGTCGACTCGGCGCCCGCGTCGCGGTGCACGACGCCGCGGTGCGTGGCGCCGGCGGGCGGCTCGTCCAGCACGTCCACGCCGTCGTACGTGCGTCCGGTCGCCGGGTCGTACATCGGGGCGCCCGCCGGGTTGTTACCGAAGAACCACGATCCGGCGATCCCGGCCAGGGTCGACAGCGACGACCGCCCGGTCGCCCGCGCGGTGGCGAGCAGCGACTCGACCCGCGACTGCGCGCCGTAGGACAACTGCACCCCGTCGACGGTGAGCGCTTCCCGCGCCCCGGGCAGCGCCACCCGCAGGTTGTCGGGGCCGCCGCCGACCAGCAGGTGCGGGGTGAACGACGCCGCGTCGGCCAGGGCCGCGTCCCGTGCCGCCAGGTCCCCGGCGACCTCGTAGACGCGGGCCAGCCCGGCCGGTGCCAGCCCCGCCCAGCCGTGCCAGGTGGTGCGGGACAGCCCGGACGGCAGCACCGCCCCGAACGGCCACGTCCACGGCGTGCCGGTCCGCATCGCGGTGACACCCTCGGCGAGCTGTTCCAGGACCTTGCGCACGTCGTCGTCGCCGGCCGCCGCCACGTACGCGGACAGCCCGAGCAGCGCCTCACCCGTCAGGTCGGCCCCGTCGGCGATGAGCCAGGCCGGGGTCGCGTGGTCGTCCACGAGGCGCCACTGCCCGTACCGCGGCAGGACCTGACGGCGGATCGCGCCGACCGCGTGCCGCAGGCGGGCCTGGAGGAACGCGGCGAAGTCCGGGCTGTCGTCGCGGAACGCGGCATAGCCCTCGCCCAGCGCCCAGACCGTGCGGGCGAGCCAGGCCGACTCGCCGCTGTCGGACGGGTCGGGCGGCTCCGGCGGATCGGCGCTCGGGTTGAGCGTGCCGTCGGGCTGCTGCCACAGCACCACGTTGCCGCTCCACGGGTCGTCGTCGCCGACGGTCTGCAGGAAGCACAGACCGCGCAGGAGCTGCCGGGCCGCGGCGCGGCTGGTGGCGGCGCCGGTGGCGCGCCAGTGCCGCACGTAGACCACCGCCGCCCGGGCGATGTCGTCGGCGTTGAACGCGCCCTGGCCGAAGTAGCCCGAGTCCTGGTCGAGGTCACCGCCGCCGCACGGCAGGTACGAGCCGTCCGGCAACCGTTCGGCGTACGTCCACACCACCTCGACGGCGGGCTCCTCGGCGAGGCGGAACGTAGTGTGCCCGGGCTGGGGCGGCGGAACGAGACGCACCCGAAGCGCGTCGAGATGGGCGAGATTGGTCAGCACGGCGCGCCAGATACCCCGGCGCGCCGTGCCGTAACACCCGGTCTACTCCACTTCGACGGCCGCGGCCGCGAACTGGGCCGAGTACAGCCGGGCGTACGCGCCGCCCGCCGACAGCAGCGAGTCGTGCGTGCCCTGCTCGACGATGCTGCCGTGCTCCATCACCAGGATGAGGTCGGCGTCGCGGATCGTGGACAGCCGGTGGGCGATGACGAAGCTCGTCCGCCCGGCCCGCAACGTGCTCATCGCCCGCTGGATCAGCACCTCGGTGCGGGTGTCGACCGAGCTCGTCGCCTCGTCCAGGATGAGGATCGTCGGTTCGGCCAGGAACGCCCGCGCGATCGTGATGAGCTGCTTCTCGCCCGCGCTGACCCCGGCGCCCTCCTCGTCGATGACGGTCTCGTAGCCCTCGGGGAGGGTGCGCACGAACCGGTCGGCGTGCGCGGCCTCCGCCGCGGCGACGATCTTGTCCCGCGTCGGGTGATCGGCGCCGTACGCCAGGTTCTCGGCGATGGTGCCCTGGAACAACCAGGTGTCCTGCAACACCATGCCGATCCGTTCACGCAGCTCGTCCCGCGACATGGCGGCGATGTCGACGTCGTCGAGCAGGATCCGGCCGCCGGTCAGGTCGTAGAACCGCATGATGAGGTTGACCAGCGTCGTCTTCCCGGCGCCGGTGGGCCCGACGATCGCCACCGTCTGCCCGGGCGCGACGGTCAGCGACAGATCCTCGATCAGCGGCTCGTCCGGCTTGTACCGGAACGAGACGTGCTCGAAGGTGACCTTGCCGAGCACCCGCTCCGGCCGGGCCGGGGAGGCCGGCTCCGGGGACTGCTCGGCGGCGTCGAGGATCTGGAAGACCCGCTCGGCCGACGCGATACCGGACTGGACCAGGTTGGCCATGCTCGCCACCTGGGTCAACGGCTGGCTGAACTGCCGCGAGTACTGGATGAACGCCTGCACGTCACCCAGCGAGAGCGAGCCGGAGGCCACCCGCAGGCCGCCGACGACGGCGACCAGCACGTAGTTGAGGTTGCCGATGAACATCATCGCCGGCTGGATGAGACCGGAGATGAACTGCGCCCGGAACGACGCGGTGTACAGCGCCTCGTTGTGCTCTTCGAACGTCTTGGCCGCCTCGGCCTGCCGACCGAAGATCTTCACCACCGAGTGGCCGGTGAACATCTCCTCGATGTGGCCGTTGACCTTGCCGGTGCTCGCCCACTGCTGGACGAACTGCGGCTGGGAGCGTTTGCCGATCCGGGCCGTCACGAGCACCGACACCGGCACCGTCACCAGCGCGATGACGGCCAGCAGCGGCGAGATCCAGAACATGGCGCCGAGCACCGCGATGATGGTCAGCAGCGAGGTCATGAGCATGCTCAGCGACTGCTGCAGCGTCATCGCGATGTTGTCGGTGTCGTTCGTCGCCCGGCTCAGCACCTCGCCGCGCGGCTGCTGGTCGAAGTACGACAGCGGCAGCCGGGACAGCTTCGCCGACACCTGCTCCCGCAGCCGGTACAGGGTGCGCTGCACCACGACCGTCGCCAGCCGCGCCTGCAGCAGGCCGAAGATCCAGGCGCCGAGATACACCAGCGCCACCCACAGCAGCACCCGCTGGAGCCGGGCGAAGTCGATGCCGTGGCCGGGTACCACGCCGTCGAGCGCCTGCAGCAGGTCGGCGAACCGGTCGCTGCCCTGCGCGCGCAGGTTCGCCACCGCCTGCTCCTTGGTGGTCCCGGCGGGGATCTGCTGGCCGACGATGCCGGTGAAGATGACGTCGGTGGCCTTGCCGAGCAGCCACGGGCCGATCACCGACAGCCCGACGCTGATCACGCCGAACACGAGCACCAGACCGACGATCAGCCGGTCGGGCGCGAGCATCCGCAGCAGCCGCTTCGTCGAACCCTTGAAGTCGTCGAGCTTCGCCGGCGGTCCGCCGGCGCCCATCATCATGCGCCCGGGGCCGCCCACCGGCGGGCCGGCGGGCCTGCGTGGTGCCGTCATGCTGCCGCCTCCTGCTCCGTCAACTGCGACAGCACGATCTCGCGATAGGTCGTGTTGCCGTCCATGAGGTCCTGGTGGGTGCCGGTGCCGACGACGCGGCCCTCGTCGAGCACGACGATGCGGTCGGCGTCGCGGATCGTGCTCACCCGCTGCGCCACGATGACCACGGTCGCACCCGCGATCTCGGTGCGCAGCGCCTCCCGCAACGCTGCGTCCGTCGCGTAGTCCAGCGCCGAGAACGAATCGTCGAACAGGTAGATCTCCGGCCGGGCGACCAGCGTGCGGGCGATCGCCAGGCGCTGCCGCTGCCCGCCGGAGACGTTGGTGCCGCCCTGGGCGATCGGGGCGTCGAGCTCGCCGGTCATCTGCCGGACGAAGTCGGCCGCCTGTGCCACCTCCAGCGCCCGCCACAGCTCGTCGTCGGTCGCGTCCGGCCGCCCGTACCGCAGGTTGGTCGCGACGGTGCCGGTGAAGAGGTACGGCTTCTGCGGCACCATGCTGACCGTCGCCGCCAGCAGCGCCGGGTCGAGCCGGCGCACGTCGACGCCGTCGACCAGCACCGCGCCGCCGGTCGCGTCGAACAGCCGCGGCACCAGGTTGAGCAGCGTCGTCTTGCCCGCGCCGGTGCTGCCGATGATGGCCGTGGTCTGGCCGGGATGGGCGACGAGGTCGACGCCGCTGAGCACCGGAGCCTCCGCGCCGGGGTAGTGGAACTCGACGTCGCGCAGTTCCAGCTCGCCGTGCTGGGACAGGCTCGTCACCGGCACGGCGGCGATGGTCACGCTCGACTCGGTGGTGAGCACCTCCTGGATCCGCTCGGCGCACACCTCGGCCCGCGGGATCATCACGAACATGAACGTGGCCATCATGACGGACATGAGGATCTGCATCAGGTAGCTCAGGAACGCCGTCAGCGCACCGACCTGCATCTGCCCGTTGTCGATGCGGTGCGCGCCGAACCAGAGCACGAGGATGCTGGAGGCGTTGACGACGAGCATGACCGTCGGGAACATCAGCGCCATCAGCCGCCCCACGGCGAGCGAGACGTCGCGCAGGTCGCCGTTGGTGCGGGCGAACCGCACCCGCTCGTGCTCGTCACGGACGAACGCGCGGATCACCCGGATGCCGGTGATCTGCTCGCGGATCACCCGGTTCACGAGGTCGATGCGCTCCTGCATGGTGCGGAACAGCGGCCGCATCCGCACCACGATGACCGCGATGACCCCGATCAGGATCGGGACCACGACCAGCAGCAGCGCCGAGAGGGGCACGTCCTGGTGCAGCGCCAGCAGGATGCCGCCGAAGCACATGATCGGCGCGGAGACCATGAGCGTGAACGTCATCAGGACCAGCATCTGTACCTGCTGGATGTCGTTCGTCGTGCGGGTGATGAGCGACGGCGCGCCGAAGTGCCCGACCTCCCGCGCGGAGAGGGCCTGCACCTTGGTGAAGATGCCGGCGCGGACGTCCCGTCCGAGCGCCATGGCGGTGCGGGCGCCGAAGTAGACGGCGGCCGCGGAACAGAGGATCTGGACCAGGGTGACGGCGAGCATCCAGCCGCCGATGCGGAGAATGTAGCCGGTGTCACCCTTCACCACACCGTTGTCGATGATGTCGGCGTTGAGCGTCGGGAGATACAGCGTGGCGAGCGTCTGCACGAGTTGCAGCAGCACCACCAGGGTGATCGGCCTCCGGTAGGGATGCAGATAGGTTTTGAGCAGGCGGATCAGCATTCTCGGGCTTCTCCAGTCGGACGGGTCAGCAGGCCGTCGAGCAACACCCCGATCAGTTCCTCGGGGGTGAACACGTCGGGCTCGGTGAGTTCGCTGCGCACCGTGGTGACCACGAGTGCGATGAGCGGGCGGGCGGTGGACATCGGGCTGCGGCGCAGCCTGTCGCGGTCCGGCTCGATGACGGCCGCGACGGCGTCTATGAGACGCCGCCGGCCCGCCATGAGGTTGGTCATGAGCGGGCCCGCCGTGTCGTGCGGCAGTGTGCGGCCACCATCATGAGCTGGATGTTCGCCTCGATCCCGCGGACGAGGATGGCCATCACGTCGGCCATCCTCGCACGCAGTGACGACTCCGGGTCGATCGCGGACAGCGCCCGCAGTCTCGAATCCTCGTCGAAAGCGGTGGACAGGGGCGGCCGAGATGAGCATCGTGCCCTCGGCGACACCCGCCGTCTCGGCGATCTACCGTGTCGTGACCGCCGCGCCGTGGCTGCGCAGCAGCGGCAGGGTCGCCGCGATGAGCGCCGCGCGCCGGTCGTCGAGAGTGAGTGCCGGCACTCGCCGACGACGGGTCTGGTTCACGTTCGTGACCGTAATGAGCGAGCACTCACTCGGTCAACCGATTTCGGAACGGTGCCGGTGCGTTTCTCGCAGAGCGGAAGCACCCCGGCCGCAACGCAGCGCGTCCGGCGCGGCTCCCCGGCGGGCGCAACCTGGCATGGCTCGCCGCGCATCAGCAATGAGGGGACGCCATGACGGTCGACGAGGAAGCCCGGCTTTCCGCGCTGCACAGCTACGGTGTCCTCGACCGTCCGCGCCCGCGCGAACTCGATGATCTCACCCGGCTGGCGGCGTCCATCTTCGACACCCCGATGTCCGCCGTCGCACTCGTCGACCGCGACCGGCAATGGTACGCCGGCAACACCGGCCTCGCCGGCTCGGAGAGCCCGCGCGACGTCTCCTTCTGTGCCGTGACCGCTCACGAACGGCGGCAGCTCGTGGTCCCCGACGCGCGTTCCGACGAGCGCTTCCACGCGTTCGCCAACGTCGTCGGCGACCCGTACGTACGCTTCTACGCCGGCTCCCCGCTGATCGACGACGACGGCCACGCCCTCGGCGCACTCTGCGTCGTCGACGACCGCCCGGGCGTCGCCGGGGACCGCCAGCGCGAGGCGCTCGACACCCTCGCCCGGCAGGCCACCGGGCACCTGTCGCTCATCCGCAGCCGGGTGATGCTCACCGAACTGGGCGACGAGCTGGCCCGCGTCACCCAGCGGGAGGAGGATCTCGTCGCGACGATCTCCCACGAACTGCGCACGCCGGTGACGGCGATCCAGGGGTACCTCGAACTGCTCGCCGACGACGAGCGGTTCGCCGCGTTCGGCAAACTGGTGGAGCCGATCCACCGCAACGGCGAGCGCCTCGTCGGCATGGTCGACCACCTGCTCAACGGCACCCGCCCGGCCGACCTCCCGCTCGTGCTGCACCGTGCCCCGGTCGAGCTGCACATGATCGCCGCGGCGGCCGCGCACGCCTGCCGTCCCGTCGCCGCGCAGCGTGGCATCGACCTGGTCGTCGAGCCCCCGAGCCAGGCGGCCGCCGTGCGCGTCGACGTCACGCGGCTCACCCAAGCCGTCCGGCAGTTGATCCGCAACGGCCTGCTCTTCACCCCGCCGGACGGCACGGTCACGGTGCGTACGGTCGTCGCGCCCGTCCCCACGGTCGAGGTCACCGACACGGGCGTCGGGGTCCCGCCGGACGAACTCCCGTACGTCTTCCAGCGCTTCTACCGCGGCCGCCACTCTCGCGCCCAGGCGGTGCCGGGCGTCGGCCTGGGCCTGCACATCGCCCAGGAGACCGCGACGGCGCACGGCGGCCGGGTCACGCTGAGCTCCTCCCCGGCCGGCACGACGGCTCGCCTGAGCCTCCCGTAGCGCAGCGCTTCGGCTCGGTCGACGGCGGCGGGGTCACGGTACACCTGGACCGCGGTCCCGGACCGTGATCAGCGTCGCTGCCTGGGTGGCACCCCGAACAGGGGCATCCGCCGCAGCGGCAGGTCGGGCGGCTGGCCGGAGAGCACGAGGAGCCGCCGCATGCTGAGCCGGACCAGGTGGTGCGCGACGAAGAACAGCCATCCGGCCAGCGGCAGCTCGACCAGGACCCCGGTGGCGACGCTCGCCCAGCGGTCGGGGCCGGACGCCGTCATGATGTCGAACCAGGCGTCGCACCCGAGCAGCGTCGCGCTGACGAACGCGGCCAGCACCACCACCTGTCTGCGGCGCAGTGCCGCCCAGGCGGTGGTGGCCAGCGCGACGGCGACGGCCAGGTCGAACCCGACCCAGGTGGCCCGCCAGTGCCCGGTGAGGTAGTGCCGGGGGAGCGTGGCGGCCAGCGCGACGATCCACGGGATCAGCAGCACGCTGGCCACCCCGACGACGATGACGAACCACCGCCGGGTGCGTTCCTCCACGACGGTCCGGCCCTGCGGCACCGGCGGCGCGAGCGCGGCGAGTCGCTGGGCGAGCTCGGCCCGCTCGCGGTGGCTCAGTCCCCGCAGCTCGAGATCGCTGATCACACATCCCGACCCTACGCCGCCTCCGCGCCCCGCGGCGCGCCGCCTCCGCGCCCTGCCGCGCCCCTCCGCGCCCCGCCGCGCCCGCCGCGCCCCGCCGCGCGCCGCCTCCCGCGTTGATCATGCAGTTGTGGTGCCTGATAAACCGGGCATTCAGGGAGTGTCCAGGCACCACAACTGCATGATCAACGCGCGGATCGGGGGTGGGGGAGGGAGGGGGGTGGTCAGCGGCCGCGGGCGGCTCGGTAGTGGGCGACCAGCGTGGCCGTGGAGCTGTCCAGGTCGGGGAGTTCCGCGCCCTCGGTCAGGGCCGGCTCGATCCGCTTGGCCAGGACCTTGCCGAGCTCGACGCCCCACTGGTCGAAGGAGTCGATGTCCCAGATCGCGCCCTGGACGAACACCTTGTGCTCGTACAGCGCGACCAACTGGCCGAGCACCGACGGGTTGAGCTCGGCCGCCAGGATCGTCGTCGACGGACGGTTGCCCCGGAAGGTGCGGTGCGGCACCTCCGCCTCCGCCACGCCCTCCGCGGCCACCTGCTCGGCCGCCTTGCCGAACGCCAGCGCCTGGCCCTGCGCGAACAGGTTGGCCATGAGCAGGTCGTGCTGCTCGGCGAGCTCGCCCAGCTCGGTGAGCGGCCGGGCGAAGCCGATCAGGTCCGCCGGAACGAGCATCGTGCCCTGGTGGAGCAGTTGGTAGTACGCGTGCTGGCCGTTGGTGCCCGGGGTGCCCCAGACGACCGGGCCGGTGTCCCAGTCGACCGGCCTGCCGTCGCGGGCGACCGACTTGCCGTCGGACTCCATGTCGAGTTGCTGGAGGTAGGCCGGGAACTTCGACATGTAGTGGCTGTAGGGCAGCACGGCGTGGGTCTGCGCGTCGTGGAAGTTGCGGTACCAGATGCCGAGCAGGCCCAGCAGCAGCGGCGCGTTCTGCTCGGGCGGCGCCGTGCGGAAGTGCTCGTCCATCAGGTGGAACCCGTCGAGCATCTGCCGGAAACCGGCCGGGCCGAGCGCGATCATCAGCGAGAGGCCGATCGCCGAGTCGTACGAGTAACGCCCACCGACCCAGTCCCAGAACTCGAACATGTTGGCCGTGTCGATGCCGAACTTCGCCACCTCGTTCGCGTTCGTCGACACGGCGACGAAGTGCCTGGCCACCGCGGCCTCGTCGCCCAGTGCCTCGACGAGCCACGTGCGGGCCGCGGTCGCGTTGGTGATCGTCTCGATCGTGGTGAACGTCTTCGACGAGATGATGAACAGCGTCCGCGCCGGGTCGGCGACGACCAGCGCCTCGTGCAGGTCGGCAGGGTCGACGTTGGAGACGAAGTGGAACTCGAGGCCGCGGTCGGTGTAGGCGCGCAGGGCCTCGTAGGCCATCGCCGGGCCGAGGTCGGAGCCGCCGATGCCGATGTTGACGATCGTGGTGATGCGCTCGCCGGTGAAGCCGGTCCACTCGCCGGAGCGGACACGGTTGGTGAACGCGGCCATCCGGTCGAGCACCGCGTGAACCTTGGGCACGACGTTCTCGCCGTCGACCTCGACGACGGCGTCGCGCGGCGCGCGCAGCGCGGTGTGCAGCACCGCCCGGTGCTCGGTGAAATTGATCTTGTCGCCGCGGAACATGGCGTCGCGCAGCTCGTTCACCCCGCGCGCGGCGGCGAGGTCACGCAGGAGGGTGAGGGTCTCGTCGGTCACGAGGTGTTTGGCGTAGTCGAGGTAGAGGTCGCCGACCCGCAGCGAGTAGCGCCTGCCACGGTCGGCGTCGGCGGCGAAGAGGTCACGCAGGTGCACCTCGCCGAGCTCCGCGCGGTGCTTGGCCAGCGCGGACCACTCGGGCAGGTGGTTGAGCCTGGGCATCAGGAACTCCTAGCGACGTCAGCGAGGAACCACAGTCACCGTGATTCTGCCTGTTGCACATCCGTCTCGTCCGTGATGCGTCGATCTTGCGGTTGCGCCGCGGCGTGAACCGGCTCCCGACCGGCGTGTCCGGGCGTCGCCGCCGCACGCCCGGCCGGGGCGCGGCGGCGTCCCTCGAAGACCGCGACGGCCGTCGCGGCGGCCACGACGATCACCACCGGGACGTTCGGCACCTCGAACAGCTTCAGGGCGCTCGCGATGAGCACGATGATCAGCGCGGCCCGGACCACCCCGGCGGGGGCGCGCGAGGACAGCCGCGCACCGATCAGGACGCCGGGCACCGAACCGGCCAGCACGGCGGCGGCCAGGTCGAGGCGCAGGTCGCCGAAGACCGCGTGGCCGATCGCCGCCGCGGCCACCAGCGGCACGGCCTGCACGAGATCGGTGCCGACCAGGTCGTTGGCGCGCAGGGCCGGATAGAGCGCGAGCAGGATGACGATGATCAGCGAACCGGAGCCGACCGAGGTCATGCCGACGACGAGCCCGCCCAGCGCGCCGAGCAGCGCCGTGGGCACCGGGCGCACCTCGACGCCGGTAAGCGCGCCGGTCGCCGAGGTCTCCCGGCGGCTGTACGTCTTGACCAGCAGTCCCACGACCGCCAGGAGCAGCGCCGCGCCGAGCGAGACCCGCACGACCTGCTGGACCGTGTCCCCGCCGCCGATCGCGCGCATGAGCAGCACACCCAGGAACGCGCTGGGCACGCTGCCGACGCACAGCCAGCGGACCAGCGACCAGTTGACCGTACCGCGGCGGGCGTGCACCCAGCCGCCGAACGGCTTCATGACCGCGCTCGCCGCCAGGTCGCTGGACACCGCGGCGAGCGGCGGCACGCCGAAGAACAACACCAGGATCGGTGTCATCAGGGCGCCGCCGCCCATGCCGGTGAGACCGACGATCACGCCGACGCCGAGGCCGGCCAGGGTCATCACGGGATCCATCCGCAGAAGTCTGCCGACCCGGCCGCCACTTGTCTACGTTGTCGGTCGGATTGGTGGGTATGACCACTCGTCCGGACGCACTACGTTAACGTCGATGGGCGTGATGCGGATCTCCACTCAGGTCAGGGTGGTCTACGCGGCGGTGGTCACGACGGCGCTGCTGCTGACGGCCGACGTCGCCCTGACCTCGATCGCGCTGCGCAACCTCAGCGGCATGCGGCCGAAGCTCATCTCGGCGCAGTCGCTCTCGCAGGTGCGCGTCGACATGGTCAACAATCTCGCGATCTCCGCCGTCGGGGCGGTCCTCGTCGGCCTGCTCGTCGTGTTCGCGCGCAGCCCGTCCAACAAGGTCCGGGTCGCGCTGTGGGTCATCGCGCCGTCGCTCGCGCTCAGCCTGCTCTGCGCACTGGTCGGGGGACCGGAGTGGGCGGTCGCGCCGACGGGCGCCGAGCCGGAGCTGCTCCGGACGGAGTACGCGCAGGCCGTCCCCGGCTGGTACGTGACTCTCCACGGCGTCATCGGGCTGCTCGCGGCCGCCCTGCTGATCTTCGTGGCGTTCTTCGTCGCCCGCGCCGACCTGCGGGGGTACTACCTGGACAACGTCGACGGCACGAGATATCGCTCATGGGTCGACCGCGGATAGACGGCATTCGGTACGGGCGCGGTCCACATCGGTCCGGCGGCGCGTCGTAAGGTGTCGCCGTGACGCAGCCGCCGAACGCTCCAGGCAACCCTCCGGGGCCCCGTCCGCCCGCATGGCAGGGACCGCCGCAGGTCCCGCCCGGCGGCTACCAGGTGCCGCCCGGTCCGCAGTCGCCGATCGTCAAGCGCATCCCGGAGGACCAGCCCTTCGTCGCGCGGCCCAGCGTGCTCAAGCGGCTGCTCGTCCTCGGGCCGGTCGCCCTCGTCGTCGTGCTGGCGTTCACCTGCCCGCTAGCGTTCGTCCTCACCGCCGACAGTCCCGACAGCACCAGCGGTGACATCGTGGCGGTCCTGGCGTTCGCGGGCTGCCTGCTGTTCGTCGTCTCCGGCGCCATGTCGCTCCAGGTCTTCCTGATCACCTCCGGCGGACCGGTCCTGGCCGTCGGTCCGGCCGGCCTGTGGATCAAGACCCGGCCGACCCGCGGACAGGCCATCTGGCTGCCGTGGGAGGGCATCGAGCGGATCTCCAGGCGGCGCTGGTCACTGGAGAAGATGGTCGTGGTCAAGCCGCGGGACCCGCGCGCCGACGGCAACCTCGGCGTGTTCACCGCGATCGACTCCGGCTTGCTCAAGCTGTTCTACGGCTCCGGTTTCACCGCGACGCTCAACTTCGCCGATCGGGGCGAGCACGAGATCATGGCGGCGATCGCGCGGTACAGCAACGGCCGCACGCTCATCGTCTGACCGGTGCGGCGCGCGGGCCTTCCGCCCGGCGTGACGTACATTTGTTCCTACCGCCCCACCGTCTCGCGGCTCGCGCTTTCTGGGAGCGGTCACGGCGGCGCGCCGCACCCCGCCCGCAACCGGCTTCCGACCAGCATGTCAGCGCCGGGCGGGTGTATGTGTGCGGCGACCCGCCGCTGGAGAAACCGGTCGCCGTGGGCATCACACGCGGGCAGGGTGCCACGGAAATGTCAGAGGGTGCCGCTACGCTCGCCGCAGCACAGAGTCCAGACCATGGGGAGAGCATCGAGTTGACCGCACAACCCGAGACCTTGTATGGGGCAGACGACCTCACGCTCCTCGAGGGGCTCGACGCCGTCCGCAAGCGCCCGGGCATGTACATCGGCTCGACCGACAGCCGGGGCGTCGCCCACCTGTTCACCGAGATCGTCGACAACTCCACCGACGAGGGTATCGGCGGCCACGCCACCCAGGTCGAGGTGACCCTGCACGCCGACGGCTCCGTTCAGGTCGACGACGACGGCCGAGGCATCCCGACCGGCGTCCACGCCAAGTCGGGCATGTCCGGCGTCGAGTTGGTGCTGACCCGGCTGCACGCCGGCGGCAAGTTCGGCGGTTCCGGCTACAAGACGTCCGGCGGTCTGCACGGTGTCGGCGCCTCCGCGGTCAACGCGCTGTCCACACGCTTCGACGTCACCGTCCGCAACGGCGGCAAGGTCCACCACATGTCGTTCCAGCACG
This sequence comes from Dactylosporangium roseum, assembly GCF_025264685.1. Lineage (GTDB taxonomy): Bacteria > Actinomycetota > Actinomycetes > Mycobacteriales > Micromonosporaceae > Dactylosporangium > Dactylosporangium roseum. The sequence goes on along the minus strand of NZ_CP073721.1, from coordinate 4,509,677 downwards.
GCGTGCCGGGTGAGTTCGACGGCGCCGGCGCCAACGCGAAGTTCACCCGCCGCTCCGGGCTGGTCGTCCAGGGCCGGATGAAGCGCGGCCAGTCCACCGGCACCTCGATCCGATACTGGCACGACCCCCGCTACTTCGAGAACGGTGCCGCCCTCGCCCCGGAGCTCGTGCGGGCCAAGCTGCGCAACACCGCGTTCCTGGTCCCCGGCGTGACCTATGTGCTGCGCGACGCCACCCAGGGCTCGATCACCACCGAGACGTTCCACTATCCCAACGGCCTGACCGACATGGTGGAGTTCCTCGCCCCCAGCGGCGACAAGCCGGTCTGCGGCACGTTGCTGATCAACGGCGAGGGGCGCTACAAGGAGAACGCCGCCGACGAGAACGGCGTGATGAAGGCCAACGTGGAGCGCCGCGCCGAGGTCGAGATCGCGCTGCGCTGGGGCACCGGCTACGACCGCGTCGTCGAGTGCTTCACCAACACGATCCGCAACATGCACGGCGGCACGCACCGGCGCGGCTTCGAGCGCGGCGCGCTGCGGGCCCTCGCCGAGGCCATCCGCAACACGCGCGGCCTGCTGCGGCCCAAGGAGGACCTGCCGACGATCGAGGACGTGCTGGAGGGCATGACCGCGGTCATCCACGTGCGCATCCCCGAGCCGCAGTTCACCTCCCAGACCAAGGACGAGCTGTCCACGGCGCCGGTGACCCGGGTCGTGCAGCAGATCGTCGAGCAGCAGATTAAGGCGTGGGTCGAGGCCCGCAAGACCAAGGTCGAGGCCCGCACGGTCCTGCAGAAGATCGTCGACGCGGCGCGGGTCCGGCTGACCCAGAAGCAGCAGAAGGACGCTGCCCGGCGCAAGACCGCCCTCGAGGGCGCCTCGATGCCGGCGAAGCTCGTCGACTGCCGCTCCACCGGCGTCAAGCGCAGCGAGCTGTTCATCGTCGAGGGCGACAGCGCCCTCGGCACGGCCCGTATGGCCCGCTCCTCGGAGTACCAGGCGCTGCTGCCGATCCGCGGCAAGATCCTCAACGTGCAGAAGGCCAACATCCAGCAGGTCCTGGACAACGCCGAGTGCTCCGCCATCGTCCAGGTGCTCGGCGCCGGCTCCGGCCGCACGTTCGACCTGGAGGCGATGCGCTACGGGCGGATTCTGATCATGGCCGACGCCGACGTCGACGGCTCGCACATCCGCACGCTGCTCATCACGCTGTTCGCGAAGTACATGCGCCCGGTGATCGCCGACGGCCGGCTCTACGCCGCCGTCCCGCCGCTGCACAAGATCGTCACCAAGGGGCGCAACTCCGAGACGATCTACACGTACACGCAGCAGGAGATGACCACCACGGTGACCCGGCTGGAGAAGGCCGGCAAGCAGGTCGTGACGCCCATCCCGCGGTTCAAGGGTCTCGGTGAGATGGACGCCGACGAGCTGTGGGACACCACGATGAACCCCGCGACCCGCGCCGTGCGGCGCATCACCCTCGACGACGCCGACGCCGCCGAACAGGTCCTCGAGCTGCTCATGGGTGAGCGGGTCGAGCCCCGCCGCAACTGGCTCATCGACTCCGCCACCCGGGTCGACCAAGAGACGATCGACGCCTGATTCCCTATCGGAGGGTCCGTAACCCGAGATGGCACGCAAGACCACCAAGACCGCCAAGGCCGACCTGTCCGCTTTCGATCAGGCCGGAGCCCGGGTCCTCGACAATCCGCTCGTCACCGAGGTCGAGGACTCCTATCTGGAGTACGCCTACTCGGTCATCCACTCCCGCGCCTTGCCCGACGCGCGCGACGGGCTCAAGCCGGTGCACCGCCGCATCCTCTTCTCGATGAGCGAGCAGGGCCACCGGCCCGACCGCGGCCACGTCAAGTCGTCCCGCGTCGTCGGTGACGTCATGGGTAAGTACCATCCCCACGGCGACGCCGCGATCTACGACGCCATGGTCCGCATGGCGCAGGACTTCTCGCTCAACGTCCCGCTCATCGACGGCCACGGCAACTTCGGCTCGCCCGACGACGGCCCCGCCGCCTCGCGGTACACCGAAGCGCGCATGTCCCGCGAGGCGATGCTGCTCGTCGGTGAGCTCGACGAGGGCACCGTCGACTTCCGGCCCAACTACGACGGCTCCCTCGAGGAGCCCTCCGTGCTGCCGGCGGCGTTCCCCAATCTGCTGGTCAACGGCTCGTCCGGCATCGCCGTCGGCATGGCGACCAACATGATCCCGCACAACCTCGGCGAGGTCGTCGCGGCCGCCCGCTGGCTGATCAACCACCCCACCGCGACGCTCGACAAGCTCATGGAGTTCGTCCCCGGTCCCGACCTGCCCACCGGCGGGATGCTCCTGGGCCTCGACGAGGTCCGCCGGGCGTACGAGACCGGCCGTGGCGTCGTCCGCATGCGCGGCCGCGTCGAGATCGGCCCGCTCGAGGGCAGCCGCGGCCGGCAGGCGATCACCGTCACCGAGCTGCCCTACGGCGTCGGCGCCGAGAAGGTCATCGAGAAGATCACCGACGAGGTCAACAAGACGAAGCGGCTGCAGGGCATCGCCGACGTCAAGGATCTCACCGACCGGGAGAACGGCACCCGGCTCGTCATCGAGTGCAAGGTCGGCGTCAACCCGCAGCCGCTGCTCGCCGACCTCTACCGGCTGACGCCCCTGGAGCAGTCCTTCGGCGTCAACAACCTCGTGCTCGTCGACGGCCAGCCGCAGACGCTGGGCCTCAAGGCGCTGCTCGAGGTGTTCCTCGCCCACCGGTATGAGGTGGTTACCCGGCGCACCGCGTTCCGCCGCAAGAAGCGGATGGATCGCCTGCACCTCGTCGACGGCCTCCTCATCGCGCTGCTCGACATCGACCGCGTGGTCGCGCTCATCCGCGCCAGCGAGAACGCCGCCGCCGCCAAAGCCGGCCTCATGAGCGAGTTCGGGCTGAGCGACATCCAGGCCACCTACATCCTCGACACGCCGCTGCGCCGGCTCACCCGCTACGACCGGATCGAGCTCGAGGCCGAGCAGCAGCGGCTCAACGAGGAGATCGCCGCGCTGAGCCGCATCCTCGACGACGAGAAGGTCCTCAAGAAGGTCGTCTCCGACGAGCTCGCCGCCGTCGTGAAGGAGCACGGCCAGCCGCGCCGCACCACGCTCATCGACGGCGACCTCAAGGAGGTGCTCGCCGCTTCGGTGCCGGCCGGGCCGCTCGAGGTCAACGACGACCCGTGCCAGGTGCTGTTGTCCGCGACCGGCCTCGTCGCGCGGACCGCCGCCGAGTCCGAGGAGGCGCCCGAGGGCAGCCGCAAGGCCGGGCGCGACAAGCACGACGTGGTCCGGGCCCTGGCGCACACCACGGCGCGCGGCCAGGTCCTGCTCGTCACCAGCGCCGGACGGGCGTTCAAGGTCGACGTGCTGCCGCTGCCGGTCCTGCCCGAGCACGCCGGCACGGTGTCGCTGCGCGGCGGCATGTCCACCGCCGAGCTCGTCCCGCTGGAATCCGGCGAGACCGTGGTCGGCCTGGCCCCGCTCACCGAGCGCGGCGAGGGCGCCTCGCCCGGCCTCGCGCTGGGCACCCGGCAGGGCGTGGTGAAGATCTGCCAGCCGGACTGGCCGGTCCGCGCCGACGAGTTCGAGGTCATCGGCCTGCGTGAGGGCGACGAGGTCGTCGGCGCCACGTGGCTGGCCGACGGCGCCGAGGCCCTGGTGTTCGTCACCACCGACGCGTCGCTGCTGCGGTTCCCGGCCAAGCTGGTCCGCCCGCAGGGTCTCAAGGGCGGCGGCATGGCGGGCGTCAGCCTCGCCGACGACGCCTACGTCCTGCACTTCAGCGCCGTCGACACGAAGGACACCGAGCACGGCGAGCCGATGGTCGTCACGGCGACGATGGGCAACGCCAAGATGACCCCGCTGCGCCTCTATCCGGCGAAGGGCCGAGCCACGGGCGGCGTCCGTGCCCAGCGCTTCCTCAAGGGCGAGTCCCGGCTGGTGCTGGCCTGGGTCGGCCCGCGCCCGGTGGCGTCCAGCGGCAAGGGCGAGCCCCGTGACCTGCCCGCCGTCGACCAGCGCCGCGACGGCTCCGGCGCCCAGCTCCGCGCCCCGGAGATCGTCGGCCACCTGGTCGAGCGCGGCTGACGCCTCGACCCGTCGCGCCTCGGCCCGTCCCGCCCGCCGACCGGCGGATGGGACGGGCCGCAGGTCTTGCGCCGCCGACTGCTTCGGTCCTGGCGGGCTTCGCTGCTTCCGGTGCCGACCCTGCGCTGGCCGGTTCCGGGCCAGGCCGGAGAGGTGATGCGCGAGCGGCCGGTGTGGCCGTCTCGGCCGCACTCCTCGGCCGGCGGCCGCGGGCCGGGACGCGGTTTCCGGCTGGCGTGCCCTGACTTCGGGGCGGCCCGCCGTTCCAGCCCGCTGGGCGCGGGATGGTGCGGTCCGGGCTGGGTGACTCCATGATCATGGGAAAGATGTGGCTATCGGGGCAGCCGGATCTTTCCCATGATCATGAGGTTGAGCCGCAGAGCCGCAGAGCGGCAGAGCGGCAGCGCGGCACAGCGGCAGAGCCGCAGAGCGGTGGAACGGGTGCGGGGCGGAACGCCTCGGTGATGACGCCTCCCGAGCTGGTGCAGGCCGACATGCCGACCCGGCACCCGCCACGATGCGGTGAAGAACGTCGCCGCTGCGAAGGCCTGTACCGTGCGCTCTCCGGGGCGACCCGGTGCTGGAGCGGCCGAGCGTCACCGGGCTGTCGGCCTTCGCCGGCGGCAGGTGTCGGGGCGTGGTCGTCATCTCGTCCCGTCCCGTTCACAGCCAGCCCGATCTGCGGAACAGCCGGTGGAGCGCGACGGCGCCGGCCGCCATCACCAGCAGTACCACCGCGAAACCGTAGCTCCAGTTGAGCCCGGGAATGTTGGTGAAGTTCATACCGTAGATGCCGGCGATCGCGGTCTGCAGCGCGGCGATCGCGGCCCACGCGGCGATCTTGCGCATGTCGTTGTTCTGGTCGAGGCCGACCTGCGCCAGCCGTGCCTGCAGGATCGAGTCCAGCAGTTCGTCGCACGAGCCGACGCGCTCCACGACCTGGTTGAGCCGGGCGTGGACGTCCAGGAAGTACTGCCGCAGCGCCGGCGGCACGTCGATCGCCGGTTCCGTCACCCGGCGCAGTGGCTGCTGCAACGGCAGCACCGCCCGCTTGAACTCCACCAGCTCGCGTTTGAGCTGGTAGATCTGCTGGACGTCGCAGCCGCCGACGCGCAGGAACGCGGTTTCCTCAAGCCGCTCGACGTCCTGCTCCACCTGCGTGGCCACGTCGTGGTACAGCTCCACCATGCGCTCGATGACGGCGTAGCCGACCGACCACGGCCCCTGGCCGAGCAGCGTCGGGCGCTCCTGCAGCCCGCCGCGCACGTCCGCGAGGGCGCCGGCCCCGCCGTGCCGGACGCTCACCACGAAGTGCCGGCCGATCAGCAGGGTCACGGCGCCGGTGTCGACGACCTCGGAGGTCGCCGTCAGCTCGGCGTGGTCGACGTACCGCGCGGTGCGCAGCGTCAGCACCGTCACGTCGCCGCGCCGCTCCACGGCGGGCCGCCGGTCCCTGGCGAGGGTCTGGTCGACGGCCGCCTCGTCCAGGCCGACGAGGTCGGCGACCACGGCGAGCTGCGCCCAGGTCGGCTCGAACAGCCCCAGCCAGACGAAGCCGTTGCGGCGGCGTCTGGCCGCGCCGTACGCGTCCTCGAAGGCGGGCCGGCCGGGCTGGCGCACGCCACGCACGTACAGCGCGCAGTCGACGACGGCGTCGTCGCGGTCCTGGTCGGGTGGGAGCTGCGGCAGGCGCTCGTGCGGCTGGAACTGCTGCAGCACCCGTCCGAGCAGGCGCCCGACGCGCCTGCCCACCTTCGCCTGCTCCACGCCCCGGCCCCCTCTTCGCGTCGCGCCCGGCGACACGCTACCGCGTTGATCGCCCGCGGGGTCGGCGACGTGGTGTCAGATCCGGTTCACCGGCCGCAGCCCCCGGTCCGGCCGCTCGTCGAGGAGCACGTAGAGCAGCGTGCCGAGCACGAGGAGCGTGCCGCCGAAGACCTCCCAGCCCAGGGCCACGCCGGCGATCGTCGTCACGACGCACTGCGCCACCAGGCCGGCCATGGCCGGTCCGCGGGCGGGCCGGCGGCGTATCGCGGCCAGGAGCAGCGCCGCCGCCAGCGCGGCGAGCAGCACGCCGAGCCCCACCGCGGCCACCCGGATCGCGGCCTGCGCATGGGACGGGTCGGTGCCGTTGAGCGACATCGAGTACGCGTCGACGACGCCGCCGAGCACGAACAGGAGGCTGGCGACGACCAGGCCTTCCACCAGGATTCCGGCCGCCGCGACGACCAGTGCCACCCTTCGCATCCGGTCAAGTTACTCCCGGGTAGCGAACGGTTCAAGGGGCTTCGATGCGTCCGGGACGCTCGGCGTCACCGCGAAGGTGGCCAGGACACCGCGATCGCCGTGTCCTGACCCGGCCCGCGCCGGGCGGGGGTGAAGCCGGCCGCGCCCGGCGCGTCGGGATCACGACACATGCGGGCGATCGCGGTCCGCGGCCGTATAAGCCTGCCGGGAACACACATACCCGGGAGGCACACCATGACGGACGCAGCGGGACCACCGCAGGCCGCGAAACGCCGGTCGCCCATCGGCGTGATCATTCTGGTGGTGGTCGCCGTGGCGGTCATCGCGGGAATCTGGTACGCGAACCGCGACCAGGCGATGAACGCCAAGGCCGGCGACTGCCTGCAGCAGACCGGCAAGGACGAGCTGAAGATCGTGGACTGCGCGAGCGCCGACGCCCAGTACACGGTGCTGGGCAAGGTCGGCGGCAAGGAGCGGATCGAGTCGACCGTCTCCGTCACCAAGGTCTGCGACCAGTGGCCCGAGACCACCGCCACCTTCTGGCAGGGCAAGGAGGGCGAGAAGGGCGACGTCCTCTGCCTCAAGGCCACGAAGTAACGGCCCGGGGCACCAGTTCAGATCGACCGCATGCACCACACGGCCTTGCCGTCGGCGGTCGGGCGGGTGCCCCACCGGTCGCACAGCGACGACACCAACTGCAGGCCCCGGCCGTGCTCGTCGTCCGGGGTCGGGCGCTGCTTGCGCGGCAGGTACGGTGCGGTGTCGTGCAGCTCCAGCACCACGTGCGTCGTCGCGCGGCGCAGCCGTAGCTGGATCGGCGGCCGGCCGTGCAGCACGGCGTTGGCGGCCAGCTCGCTCACGATCAGCACCAGGTCGTCGACCACCCGCGGCGGCGCCGACCAGCGGCGCAGCGTGGTGTCGACGAGCCTGCGCGCGTCGCGGACCGCGCTCTCCCGGGCCGGCATGTGCTGGATGACCGACTGCTCGTCGCCCGGCTCGCCGACGACGCGGGTGAGCAGCAGCGTGATGTCGTCGTCCGGGCCGTCGGGCAGCAGCCGTGACACCAGGCGGTCCGGGACGTCGGCGAGCGGCCCGGTGATCTCGCCGACCAGCGCCGCGAGCGCGAAGATGCCGCTGTCGAGGTCCCGGTCGCGGTGCTCGACGAGACCGTCGGTGTAGAGCGTCAGCAGCGCGCCGACCGGCAGCTCCACCCGCTCCTCGGCGAGCGTGAGCGGGCCGGTGCCCAGCGGCGGGCCCGACGCCGTCAGCGGGCGCGGTGCGGCGCCCGGCAGCAGCAGCAGGGGCGGCAGGTGACCGGCGTTGGCGTACGTCAGGCTGCGCTCGCCCGGGTCGTAGACCGCGTACACGCAGGTGACGATCTGGTCCTCGCGCAGGTCCCGGACGACCCCGTCGAGGTACTCGAGCACGTCGGCGGGCGGCAGGTCCAGCCGGGCGTACGCGCGGATCGCCGCCCGGAGCTGGCCCATGACGGCGGCCGCCGGCACCCCGCGGCCCATGACGTCGCCCATCACCAGGGCCGTGCGGTCGGCGCCGAGCTCGATCACGTCGTACCAGTCGCCGCCGACCTGCGTGCCGGCCACGCCCGGCCGGTAGTAGGCGGCCAGGTCGAGGTGCTCGGGGCGGATCGTCACCGGCGGCATGAGGCTGCGCTGCAACTGGTCGGCGATGCGGTGCTCCCGGGCCGCGGCCTCCTGCGCCGCGGCCGCCGTGGCGAGCGCCTGCTCGGTCCTGCGCTGCTCGGTGACGTCCTGGTTGGAGCCGCGCAGCCGGACCGGTTCGCCGGCGGCGCCGCGCTCCAGCTCGCCGATCGTGTGGAACACCCGCAGCGTGCCGTCGGGCATCGCGACGCGGGCCTCGTAGTCCAGCGGCTCGCCGCGGACCGCCGCCGCCAGCGCGGCCTCCACGCGGGGCCGGTCGTCCGGGTGCACGCGCCGGTTGATGCCGATCAGGTCCCGCTCGTCGAGCAACTGCTCGGCGGTCACCGCGAGCTGGCGCAGGAACTCGCCGGAGCCGTGCACGGCGCCGGTGGTCAGGTCGATCTCCCAGCTACCGACGGCCGCGAGGCGCTGCGCCTGGTCGAGCAGCTCCTGGCTGCGCTGCAGCTCGTCGCGGGTCCGGCGGAGCCGGTCGAACTCCAGGTTGGCCCGCACCCGGGCGCGCAGCTCGCGCGGCGAGAACGGTTTGACGAGGTAGTCGTCGGCGCCGGCGTCGAGGCCCTCGACGGTCGCCTCGTCACCGGCCCGCGCCGAGAGCATGATGACCGGCAGGTGCCCGCCGACCTCGTCCGCGCGCAGCGCGGCGACCAGGTCGAAGCCGTCGAGGTCGGGCATCATGACGTCGGTGACGACCAGTTCCGGCGGGTTCGCCCGGCACATCGCCAGCGCCTCCGCGCCGTCGGTCGCCTCCACCACCCGGTAGTCGGCATCCAGGGCGCGGCGGATGTAGTCGCGCATGTCCGCGTTGTCGTCGACGACCAGCACCCGCGGCGCGGCCCGGGGCGGACGCGGCGGTGCCGGCGCGGGTCGCGGCGCCTCGACCCAGCGGTCGACCTCGGTCAGGTAGCCACGCTCATGCGGTACCACCGCCGCATCCGTGGCCGGCGCGAGCTGCTCCGGCGGCAGATGGTCGCTCCCGAAGGGGATGCGGACGGTGAACGTGCTGCCCGCGTCGGGTGCGCTGCGCACCGCGACCGTCCCGCCGTGCAGCGCGGCGAGCTCCGCGACGAGCGCGAGCCCGATCCCGGAGCCCTCGTGGGTGCGGGACCGGGTCCCCATGATCCGGTGGAACCGGTCGAACAGCGCGCCCTGGTCGGCGGGGTCGATGCCGACGCCGGTGTCGGTGACGCTCAGCTCGGCCGCGTCCCCGGCCGCGGCAAGGCGCACGGTGATCGAACCGGCGAAGGTGAACTTCAACGCGTTGGACAGCAGGTTGAGCGTGATCTTCGTCCACATCTCGCGGTCGGCGTGGACCGGCTGCGGCAGCGGCGGGCAGTCGACGACCAGGGCGAGCCCGATCCGCTCCGCCGCGGGGGCGAACATGGCGGCGAGTTCCGCGGTGGCGCGGGCGAGGTCGAGCGGCTCGAACCGGGCCTCCAACCGCCCGGACTCGAGGCGCGAGAAGTCCAGCAGCGTGTTGACCAGCTTGAGCAGCCGTTCGGCGTTGCGGTGCACGACCTCCAGACGCGCCCGCTGAACCGGTGGCAGCGGCGACGCCCGGTCGCCCAGCGCGTCCTCGGTGGGGCCGAGCAGCAGTGTGAGCGGCGTGCGGAACTCGTGGCTGACGTTGGTGAAGAACGCCGTCTTGGCCCGGTCGAGCTCGGCGAGCGACTCGGCGCGGTGCCGCTCGGCCTCGTAGGCGCGCGCCGTCGTCAGCCGGGCCGCGATCTGGCCGGCGAGCAGGTCGATGAAGCCGGAGTAGGCGGCGTCGAAGGGACGGTACCGGTTCAGGCCGACGGCGAGGAACCCGTACGGCCGGCCGCCGCCGGGCCTCGCGAGCGGCACCAGGCGGACCTCGGCCGGCGGCTCGGGCCACACCCCGGCCGGCAGCCCGGTCAGCCCGCCCAGCGTCAGCGGGACGCCGCGGGCCAGCTCCGCGAGCGGCCAGCGCGGCCCACCCGCCGGGTCGAGGATCGGGTGGCCGGCCGGGACGCCGGTGCTGGACACCAGCCGCGGGGTCTCGTCGTCCTCGAACAGGTGGATCAGCGTGAACGGCAGGTCGTCGGCGCGGCCGCCGAGGTGCCGGGCGGCGGTCGCGAACACCTCCGCGTCGCTGATGCCGGCGGGCTCCGCGCCGAAGTCGGAGCCCAAGTCCCGCAGCGTCGCCATCCGCCGCTCGCCGATGACCCGGTCGGTGTCCTCGCTGACCACGCAGAGCATGCCCGCGATCGCGCCGGCGTCGTCGGTGAGGGGGCTGTAGGAGAAGGTGTGGTACGTCTCCTCGGTGTAGCCGCTGCGCCCGAGGAAGAGCCGCAGCGCCTCGTCCCACGTCGCGACCCCGGTGTCGATGACCGTGCGGATGCGGGGGCCGATCTCGGGCCAGATCTCCGCCCACACGTCGGCGGCCGGGCGGCCGAGCGCCCAGGGGTACTTCTTGCCGAGCGTGTCGCGGCGGTAGGCGTCGTTGCAGAAGAACGTCAGCTCCGGCCCCCACGCCATCCACATGGAGAACCGGGAGCCGAGCAGAATGCGCACGACCGAGCGCAGGCTCTGCGGCCAGCCGGCGGGCGGGCCCAGCGGGGTCGCTGCCCAGTCGACCGCGGCGAGATCGCGGCTGACCTCCGTGTCCCCGAAGAACGGGTCGGGGGTCGGGTCAGCCATGCACCCAGCCTACGCACTACCGCTGTCCCGCACAGGACCGTGACGGCCGGCGGATGTCCACTCCGGACGGTTGCGGTCCCGGTCGAGGCGGTGCCCTATCGTTGCAGTCATGCTCGTCGATGGCTATCCGGCAACCGCGCTCGTCGGTGGCGCCGTGGGCGTGGATGCGGACGGCCGGGGTTCGCCATCCGTGGCGCGCCTGCCCCCGTCGACATCAGCCGCACCACCGATGGCGAACCGGCGCTCACCGGACATTCCCGGTATCGATCGTATATGATTGTGGCGGGCACCTGCCCATGTCAAGAGCGGAATCCGCACGTGCAACCTGAGCCCTCCAAGCACGAGCTCGCCTATCGCGAGATCCGTGGGCGCATCATCGACGGCCGATGCGGTCCCGGGCACCGGCTGGTGCTCAGCAGCCTGGCCCGCGAGCTCGACGTCAGCCCCGTGCCGGTGCGTGAGGCGATCCGGCGGCTCGAGGCCGAGGGTCTCGTCCACTTCGAGCGCAACGTCGGCGCCCGGGTGGCGACCCTGCAGGACGAGGAGTGGGAGCGACTCGTCGAGATGCTGGCGCTGCTGGACGGCTACGCGTTCGCCGCGGCGGCGCCGCGCGTCACCGCGGAGCGGATCGCCGAGGCCCGGGCGCTGAACGCCGAGCTGCGCGCCGGTGCCACGGTCCAGCCGCTCGACCACGGCCGGATCATGGCACTGCACCGGCGGTTCCACCGCACGCTCTACGGGTGCTGCGGCAATCGCTACATGATCGAGGCGCTCGACGGCATGTGGGTCCGGATCGCCGCCTCGCGGGTCCTGGCCTCGCTGTATCCGGCGGTGCGGTTGCCGGCCGCGGTCGACGAGCACGACGCGCTGATCGACCTGCTGGAGTCCGACGCGCACGACGCGGCGAAACTGGAGACGGCGGCGCGGGAGCACAACCTCAACGCGATCCGGGCGATCCGCGGCCGGGTGGGCGACTGACACCTGGACGTAAGAAGACCGGCATCCACGGGGGAAGACGCCGGTCTCACGTTCAACTATACGACGCCGAGCCGTATCTCGCCAGAGGGTAGTTCCGCCATCACACCGTCACCGAGCAGGCTCCCCGGCCGGTTCGGTGTTCACGATGTGCGGCACTTGCAGCGGTACGGCCCGGATCGCCCCCTCATGCGCGGCGACGACGACGGCGGGCTCGTCGATGGTGCTGTCGCTCGGCGGCGCGGTGGTTGTTCCCGCGTTGATCGCTGTTTCCGTGCGGAGTGCGCCTCCCGCGCCGACCACTGCTCCGGCGTTGATCAGCGCTTCCTCGTTGATCGGTATCTCCGGCACCGCGGTCGTGTGCTTCGCCGTCGCTGTCAGCAGACCGGCGACGAGCGCGCCGATGACCAGGCCGTCGATCCAGTAGTGGTTGGCGGTCCCCACGACCACGATCGTGGTCAGCAGGGGGTGAACCGCCCACAGCCAGCGCCAGCGGCTGCGGGTCGCGACGATCAGCCCGGCCGCGACGACGATCGCCCAGCCCACGTGCAGTGACGGCATCGCCGCGTACTGGTTGCTCAGCGTGTCGGTCTGCGGCGGCCCGTACACCGACGGACCGTAGGCCGCGGCCGTGTCGACCAGGCCGAGCCCGCCGAGCATCCGCGGCGGGGCGAGCGGAAACGCGAAGTGGATGACCAGACCCATCGCCGTGAGCCAGGCGAGCATCCTGCGGAACCGCACGTAATGCTCGGGTCGGAAGAAGTACATGAACAGCAGGAATGCCACGGTCGCCGGGAAGTGCACCACGGCGTAGTAGATGTTGGCGGCGCGGATCAGGCCGTCGCTGCCGAGCAGGAGTTGCTGGAAGCCGGCCTCGTCGGGCAGGCGCAGCGCCCGCTCGACGTGCCAGACCAGGCCGGCGTTGGCGAAGGCGTCGCTCACCCGCCCGTCGACGAGGAGCCGTCCCGCCTTGTACGCCAGGAACAGCCCGACCACCAGGAGCAGCTCCGTCCACGCACGTGGGCGTCGTCTGGCAGTGCCGTGCCGTTCATCGAGTCCCGCCCCCGTATTCACGATCAGAACGTACCTGATGTTGCCAAACAGGCAAGATTGCTGATTGGGAAGCCTTTGCGAGTCGTCCGTCACTCGAGCGGTACGATAGTTTATGCTTCAATAAAACCCCCCATTGCCAACCAAGGAGCACGATGAGCAGCCGAGCCGATCTCGCGATCGCCGCCCTCCGCAAGGGCCACGACGACCTGACCGCGCTGGTCCGCGGCCTCACACCCGAGCGGCTGACCAGCCCGTCCGCCGCGGCCGAGTGGGACGTTTCGCAGGTCGTCAGCCACCTGGGCAGCGGCGCCGAGATCAACCTCGAGGCGGTGCGGGCCTCGCTCGAAGGCCGTCCGGCACCGCGGTTCGAGTTCAACCAGGGCGTCTGGGCCCGCTGGGACGGGATGACCGCGCAGGAGCGGCAGGCGGCGTTCCCCGTGGCGAACGAGCGCCTCGTCGAGGCGTACGAGTCGCTCGACCCCGCTCAGCGCGCGTCGCACCGCGTCGACGTCGGCTTCCTGCCCGAGCCCGTCGACGTCGCCACCTCGGCCTTGCTGCGGCTCACCGAGTTCGGCTTCCACGACTGGGACATCCGGGTCGCGTTCGACCCGTCGGCGACCCTCGCCCCGGAGGCCGCGGAACTGATGGCCGACCGCGTCGGGTCGATGTTCGGCTGGGTCGCGAAGCCGGAGCGTCTCCAGGGCCGCGCCGGTCACCTGCTGCTGACGCTCACCGACCGGGACGAGCGCCTGGGCCTGCGGATCGCCGACCAGGTCGAGCTCACCGGCCCGCCGGCCACCGCGGACGGCGAACTGTCGCTGCCGCTGGAGGCGTGGCTTCGGCTGGTCGCCGGCCGGCTCGCCCCGAAGCACACGCCCGGCTCGGTCAAGGTGACGGGCGACCTGTCCCTGGACGACCTCCGGACGATATTCCCCGGCTTCTGACGGCCGGCCGACCCTGTTCCCCTGCGCGTTCCGTCACCGCCGGTCGCGTCAGGGCTCGACGGGCCGGCGCAGCGAGTAGGTGACCGCGTGCAGGCGGTGCGGCTGGCCGATGATCATCGCGGCGCGATCGTACGCCTGCCAGCCCTCGGCGCCGGCGCGGTTGAGGTGCCGCAGGTCGTTGAACCGCTCGTCGGTGCCCCAGCGCTGGACTCCGCCGGGGTGGTGGAACACCGCGTCCCAGTCCTCGAACTTGTCCGTGCCGAGCGTGCCCGCCGCACGGTACTCCAGTCTCGCGTACTCCCATTGCGTCACGCGATACATCATGCCGGACATCGAGCGACGTTACCGGACAGGGTGCGGCGGCCGTGGTCGGCCGGTGACGTAGCGTTGAGGGCGTGGAACGTGATCGGGACGAGGCTGGCCGGGCCCGGAACGCGCGGCCCCGCGACGGGCTCGGCCGCCCGCTGCCGCGCGGCGCCGAAGGGGTGCCGACGATGCCGGACGACCTGAGTGTCACCCCCGCTGAGGCCCTTGAGCAGGCGCAGCGGCTCCTCGACGAGGATCGGCCGTTCCACGCTCACGAGGTGCTCGAAGCGGCGTGGAAGGCTGCGCCGGACATCGAACGCGAACTGTGGCGAGGCCTGGCGCAACTCGCGGTCGGGCTGACCCACGCCCGGCGCGGCAACCCCGCGGGCGCGCGACGCCTGCTCCAGCGGGCGGGGGAGCGGATCGCGCAGTACCGCGCCGACCCGCCGCACGACATCGACGTCGACGGCCTGGTGGCCTTCTGCGCCGGTGGTGCGGGCGCGCCCAGGCTCAGGCGGTCACGCGCCTGAACCATGGCCGGGCGTCCGGCGCCATGCCGCTCGACTTCATGATCATGGGAAAGATGTGGCTGCCCCGATAGCCAGATCTTTCCCATGATCATGAAGTCGGCCGGGGCCAGCGGCGATCATGAGGGACCAGACGGTGCGTCACCATCCCGTAGCGCGACACCCGGGGTTGACGGACGACCGCACGGCACCGCGACGCGGCCTGGACCTTGCCCTTTCTCCAGTCAACGGGTCAGCACGCCGCCGACTCCGGGCGTCCCGTCACACTGCCGGTTCGGGGACCTCGCGTCACCGCCGCTCGTCGACCACCCTGCGCATCTTGCCGGCCGAGCGCTCGACGCCGCCCGGATCCAGCACCCGCACCTCCACGGTGACGCCGATCGTGCTCTTCACCGTGGCGCCGAGTGCGGTACCGGCGTCGAGCGCCACGCTTTCCGGCGTTCCCGGGCGGCGCTCGGCCAGTACCGTCAGCGTGTCCAAACGGTCGCGACGGGAGAGCACGCACTGGAAATGGGGCGCCAGCGCCGGAATCCGCAGGAGAATCTCCTCGATCTGGGTCGGGAACACATTCACGCCGCGCACGATCATCATGTCGTCGCTACGGCCGGTGACCTTCTCCATCCGGCGCATCGTGCGGGCGGTGCCGGGCAGCAGCCTGGTCAGGTCGCCGGTGCGGTACCGGATCACCGGCATCGCCTCCTTGGTGAGCGAGGTGAACACCAGTTCACCGGGCTCGCCGTCGGGCACCGGAACGCCCGTGACCGGGTCGACCACCTCCGGATAGCAGTGGTCCTCCCAGACGTGCAGGCCGTCCTTGGTCTCCACGCACTCGTTCGCGACGCCGGGCCCCATCACCTCGGACAGCCCGTAGATGTCAACGGCGTGCATGTCGAGCCGCGACTCGATCTCGGCCCGCATGTCGTTCGTCCACGGCTCGGCGCCGAGGATACCGACCTGGAGCGCGCTCTCCCGCGGGTCGAGACCCTGCCGCGCCATCTCGTCGACGATCGCGAGCAGGTACGACGGCGTGACCATGATGATGTCCGGCCGGAAGTCGCGGATCAGCATGACCTGCCGCTCGGTCATGCCACCGGACACC
Organism: Dactylosporangium roseum; assembly: GCF_025264685.1. Taxonomy (GTDB): domain Bacteria; phylum Actinomycetota; class Actinomycetes; order Mycobacteriales; family Micromonosporaceae; genus Dactylosporangium; species Dactylosporangium roseum. The sequence continues at coordinate 4,494,064 of NZ_CP073721.1, read as the reverse complement.
GGCACCACGGTGCAGCCGAGTCGCTCCGCGCCGTAGTGGGCGCCGAGGCCGCCCGTGAACAGGCCGTACCCGTACGCGACGTGCACGATGTCGCCGGGCCGGCCGCCGGAGGCGCGGATGGAGCGCGCCATCAGGTCGGCCCAGGTGTCGATGTCCCGCCGCGTGTAGCCGACGACGGTGGGTTTTCCGGTGGTACCGGACGAGGCGTGGACGCGCACGACGCGTTCCCGGGCAACGGCGAACATGCCGAAGGGGTACTGGTGTCGGAGGTCGTCCTTCGTCGTGAACGGGAACTTGGCCAGGTCGGCGAGGTCCCGGCAGTCGTCCGGGTGCGCCCCGGCGGCGTCGAACGCCTGCCGGTAGTGCGGCACGTTCCGGTAGGCGTGTGCCAGGCTCCACTTCAGGCGGTCGAGTTGGAGGGCGGCCAACTCGTCGCGGGACGCGGTCTCGATCGGCTCCAGGCCGGCGGGGTCAACGGTGACGTCGCGCACCCTTGCATCCTGCACCCGCGGCTCGGAATGCGCGTGCCGGGCGAGGTGCTGACGTCGAGTGCACCCTCGGCGGTCACCACGCCGTGTCCGCCGACCGTCGAGATCGAAACGGCATGTTCCCGCCGGGGTGAACCGACTGCGAACATCGCGGTATGACCGGAGCGTCACTCGGCGTGGACTGTGGGGCGGGCTGGCCTCAGGGCGCTACTGTGGCCTGACCAGGGTTCGGGAGGGTGCATGAGCTTACCGGGGGATGACGATCAGGCGGTGCCGATTGAGATCCTGCTCGTGGAGGACGACCCGGGCGACGTGCTCATCACCCGGGAGGCCTTCGCCGATCACAAGGTCCGCAACCGGATCACCGTGTGCACCGACGGTGCCGACGCGCTGCGATTCCTGCACCGCCGGCCGCCGCACGCCGGCGCGGTGCGGCCCGACATCATTCTCCTCGATCTCAACCTGCCCGGCATCGACGGCCGGGACGTCCTCGAGGCGATCCACGCCGACCCGTCGCTGAGCCGCATCCCCGTGGTGATCCTGACCAGCTCGAACGCGGAAGAGGACTTCCTGCGCGGCATCGAGCTGCGCGTGGACACGTACATCCGCAAGCCCGTCGACTTCGCGAGCCTGATCCACGTCGTCCGCCGGATCGAGGCCTTCTATATCAGCGTGGAGCGGGCCGTCAGCTCGATGTAGCGTCGGCCGCCGATTCCTGCCCTTGATCATGTAAGGCCGCGCAGCTCAGCCGTGCGGCCGTCTGTCCACCCGGTGCCGCGCTACGAGACGGTGACGCACGGTCGCGGTCGCCGCTGGCAGCGGGACGGCGCGTTCCGGCCCGGGCGACTCCGTAATCACGGGAAAGATCTGGCTGTCGGGGCAGCCGCGTCTTTCCCATGATCATGAGATCGAGCGGCATGGCGGCGGGTCGCGCCGGAATGTGGCCGGCCGCGGAAACGGGGTTGCCGGCGAGCTCCGTCCGAGACCGCGGATCCACCTCGGGGCAGGCGGCCCCTGGACAGCGATCGAGCGTGCCGCCTGCCCGGCGATCATCGGTCGCGCGCCAGGGCTTCGCGCGGGTGTCGGCGTCGTCGACCGATTTGTGGATGCCGTTCGTTCGCGGGGCGTGGGCGCGGCAGCCAGGACCAGCCGGGCGATCGTGTCCGAGCCGCGCCGCAGTGCGACGATGGTGCTCATGCGCCTGCTCGCCGGCCTCGCCGGATCCGATCTTCCCGCCGCCGTCGCCGTCGCCGGTCATGCCCTGTCCGCCGAGGCGCTGCTGGGCGCGGCGACCGCGGTCGCCGACGACGTGCACGGTGCCGCGGCGGTGGCCGTCGATGCCACGCCGACGCTCGAGACGGTGGTCGCGGTGACCGGGGCGTTGCTGTCCGGCGCGGCGGTCGTGCCGGTCCCGGCCGACGCCGGCCCCGCGGAGCGTGACCACATCCTGCGTGACTCCGGCGCCGCGCTGGTCCTGGGCCGCGACGTGCCGGTCGACGTCCGGCGCCGGTCGGCGACAGCCTACCCCCCGCCCGTCGCGGACGACCCGGCGCTCGTCATGTACACCAGCGGCACCACCGGCGCGCCCAAGGGTGTCGTGCTCACCCACGCCGCCGTCGAGGCCGGTGTCGACGCCGTCGCCGAGGCGTGGGACTGGACCGCCGGCGATCGGCTCGTGCACGGCCTGCCACTGTTCCACGTCCACGGTCTCGTCCTCGGCGTGCTCGGCGCACTGCGCCGCGGGTCACCGTTGGTCCACACCGGACGGCCCCACCCGGCGCGGTACGCGGCTGCCGGCGGCACACTCTACTTCGGCGTGCCGACCGTCTGGTCCCGGGTCTGCGCCGAGCCCGCCGCCGCCCGCGCGCTGCGCCGCGCCCGGCTGCTCGTCTCCGGCAGCGCGCCGCTGCCCGTGCCCGTGTTCGAGCGGCTGTCGGCGCTCAGCGGGCACCGCCCCGTCGAGCGGTACGGCATGACGGAGACGCTCATCACCGTCAGCAGCCGCGCCGACGGCGAGCGCCGCCCCGGCCACGTCGGCGTCCCGGTGCGGGGTGTGCGGACCCGGCTGACCCGTGACGACGGCACCGAACCGCCCGCGGACGGCGAGACGATCGGCGAACTGTGGGTCAGCGGGCCGATGCTGCTGCGGCGATACCACGGCAGCGCCGAGCCGCCGACCGACCACGGCTGGTTCCGCACCGGCGACCTGGCGACGATCGGGCCCGACGGCTGGCACCGCATCGTCGGCCGTGCCTCGACCGACCTCATCAAATGCGGCGGCTTCCGCATCGGCGCCGGCGAGGTCGAGGACGCGCTGCTCGCCCACCCGGCGGTCCGCGAGGCCGCGGTCGTCGGCGCGCCGGACGCCGACCTCGGCGAGGCCGTCACCGCGTTCGTGGTCGCCGACGGTGTCGGCGAGCGCGACCTCATCGACTTCGTCGCCGGGCACCTCTCCGTGCACAAGCGGCCTCGCAGCGTGCACTTCGTCGACTCCCTGCCGCGGAACGCGATGGGCAAGGTACAAAAGAAGCGGCTTATGCTGTAGAGCGGTTGGCCTGACGGTGGGTGGGTGGTGCGCGGTGGAGACGGGCAGGATTCTGCGGTTCGACGAGGTGCGGGGCTACGGGTTCATCGCCCCCGACGCGGGCGGTGAGGACGTGTTCGTCCATGCCAACGACTTCGGCGACCAGCGCCATCTGGCGCACCCCGGCCTGCGCGTCGAATACGAGGTCGAGGAGGGCGAGCGCGGCCTGAAGGTCGCGACGGTCCGCCTCCTCGACGCCCCCGCCACGCCGCTGCGCCGCGAGCACCCACGCACCGTCTCGGCCACGTCGGAGGACGACGGCCTCTGCGACGTGCTGTCGTCCCGCGAGTTCTCCGCCGAGGTCACGGAGCTGCTCATCCAGCACGTGCCGTCACTGACCGGCAGCCAGATCGCCCAGGCCCGGCAGCACCTGGTGGCCTTCGCGCGCACGCACGGCTGGGTAGAGAGCTGAGCCGCCGAGCGTCGTCCCGGCCACGGTCCGGGTGACCGGCGAGCGCCTCGACAAGGTGATGGACGACCTGGTCACCGTCCCGGGCTGACCGGCCTCCGCCGAGGTCGGCCCGAAGGGTGCAGGGCTCAGCGCAGGACGCGGCGCGGTATGGTCGGGGACGGCGTCGAGCAGGGTCGCGATCCGGGCGCCGCGCATCGGGCTGCGGTCGATCACCAGCCTGCCGCTCGCCGACTCGGCCACCCTGCGCACGATGTCGAGACCCGGACCCGTCGAGCCGGCACCGCTCGCGCCGTGGCGCAGGGCGCGCCGGGTCCGCGATGCCCGGGCCGGCACCGACCTCTGGCGGCGCGCTCCGGCCGGGCGACTCCATGATCATGGGAAAGATGTGGCTGCCCCGATAGCCAGATCTTTCCCATGATCTGGAGTCGCCCGGGCCGGAACGCGCCGTCCTGGGGCCAGCGGCGATCATGAGCGACAGGCAGTGCCCGCACGACTGTGCGTCACCGTCCCGTAGCGGAACGCCGGGGTTGGCAGACGACCGCACGGCTTCACTTCGCGGCCTTGGATCGGGGCAGCCACATCCTTCCCATGATCTGTGAACCCGGGCGGCATCGCGGTGGATTGCGGCGGCCGCGCCACCAACGAGACCGCCGCCATCGGCGCCCTCGCCGTCGGGACGACACTCATCATCCGCGCCGCCGGAATCGACCTGTCGGTCGGCGCCGTCGCCGTGCTGGTGTAGGTGCTGCCGGCGAAGCCCGCCGGTGGCGATGGCGTGCCGGGTGTGCGGGTGCGGACTGTCGTCGTCGGGGGCCGGCGGGACCGTGCTGGTGTGGGTGCTGCCGGCGAAGCCCGCCGGTGGCGATGGCGTGCCGGGTGTGCGGTCGTCGTCGGCGGCCGGCGGGACCGTCCTCGCGGAATCCCCGGCCGCCGGGCCCTCCGGCCGTGCCGGTCCCCGCGCGGGTCGCGCGGGGACCGGCCGCGGTCACACCCGCTGGTCGACGAGATCGCCGCTGGACAGTACCGACCGCAGCCGGGACAGGTCGATGCCGTTGTCCCGCACCCGCTGCACCACGTCGGCGGCGCTCGCCGCCCGCAGGTCCTCCTCACGGGTGTCCAGCAGGGTGCTGAGCCGTTGCAGGCGCTGCTCAGCCTCGTCGTCCTCGGCCGCCGCGGCGCCGACGGCGTCCGGCACCGGCCTGCCGGTCCTGATCGCCGCGGCCAGGTCGGCCTGCGAGACGCCCCGCTGCCGGGCGATGTCGCCGAGACTCCTGCCTCCCTCCCGCTCGTTCCTCGACGCCGCCGGATCCCGGGCGTCGTCCGCCTGGTCCGGCCGCAAGGGCGTCCACTGGGCGCCGTACACGCCCGGGACCCCGCTGATGCCGCTGATCGTCACGTGTGCTCCGTCCGTCGTGCTCCATCCGTGGTGCTCCGCCACGGGCCGGTCGGCCCGATGGACCTGAATTCGGCCGCCGGCCGCCCCGGACGAGTATTTGCCGGTCCCGCCCGGCGCGTTCTTGTCAGCCGGGCGGGCAAATCTTGTGTCCGTGCTCGGCTGGAGCCGGCGGGCCGCGGCCTCGAACGGGTCCGCGGTCGCGGTGGCGCCGGCCGGTGGTGTGGCCGCCGGACCTTCTGGAGTCGGGTCGGCGGGCGCCGCCGCCCAGAACGCGGTGATGCTCCGGGCGGTGATTGCCGCCGGGTTTGCAGAATGACCGACGCCGATCGGTGCATGCGAGGAAGTCGCGGTCGGACGGGTCGTACTGGATGTCGTGCCCGTCGATCGGTACAGATCCCGCGGCAGTCCGGCCCCGCCACCGTGCGCATCGTTTCACGGTTGCCGCGGACCGTCGGCGAGGTGAACGGCTCGGCGGAGAAATAGGCGATTCTCGGTCCCGGCGGCGTGTGCGTCGCGCCGTCGTCCACAGCCTCGGCCGGGCGGCGGGTCGGCCGGGACGTGTCGAGCCGCCCGACGGGAGGCGGCGCCCCGGCCGGGTGTCGAGCATGCCCGGTCATCGTAATTGAACAGCCGCAATTCGTAACTGGCGGGAAATCGGCGGAATGCGCGATACTGTTCGCCAGTCGGATTGCGCGGACGTAACCTCCGGGAAGGACGGCCGACCATGGCCAAGCGGGTCATTCAAGAACTGATCGACGACCTGGACGGCAAACCCGCCGACGGGAGTGTGACGTTCGGCCTCGACGGTGTGCAGTATTCGATCGACCTGTCGAAGAAGAACGCCGAGAAACTGCGCGCCGCGCTCAAGCCCTACATTTCCGCGGGGACCAAGGTGGGCCGCGGCATGACCGGCGGGGCCCGCGGCGCCGCCGGCCGGCCACGCGGCAGCCGCGGCGACCGGGACCAGAACCGCGCGATCCGGGAGTGGGCCGTGGGCGCCGGCTACCAGGTCTCCGAGCGGGGCCGCATCAAGCAGGAGATCGTCGACCAGTTCCACGCGGCCAACGGCCGGTAGCCTCCGTCAGTGGGCGCCCGCCGGGACGAGCTCGGCGTCGACCACCTCGAGGGCGGTCAGCCGGCTCGGCCGTACCACCGTGAACAACACCGCCGTCGCGGTGAGCATGCCGCCGGCGACGACGATCCCCATCGCCGCGGCGCCGGTGCCGACCAGCCCGACGAGCGGGGCCGCGGCCGCGCCGACGCCGAACTGCACGGCGCCCAGCAGTGCCGCCGCGGTGCCGGCCGCCTCGCCGTGGCGGGACATCGCCAGGGCCGGCGCGTTCGGCATGGCGAGCCCGGCCGAGGCCAGCACCGCCCACAGCGCCGCCAGCACGGCCGGCAGCCCGCCGAGGCCGGTCGCGGCGACCACGACCAGCGCGAGCCCGGCGGCCGAGCCGGTCATCAGGGCGGTCACGAGGATCCGCTGGGGGCTGTAGCGGCGCAGCAGCCGCACGTTGAGCTGGGTGGCCGTGATCAGGCCGACCGCGCCGGCGCCGAAGACCAGGCCGAACTGTGATTCGCTCAGCCCGTACTGCTCCTGGAAGACGAACGACGAACCGGACACGTAGGCGAACAGCGCCGCCATCGCGAGGCCGGCCACGAGCACCAGGCCGACGAACGTACGGTCGCGGAGCAGGCTGCCGTAGACCTTCAGCGTGCCGCCCGAGCGGCGGTGCCGCACCGGCAGCGTCTCGGGGAGCGCGAACAGGGCGACCAGGCTCAGCAGTACGCCCGCCACCGCCAGCGCGACGAAGACCCCGCGCCAGTCGGTCCAGCGCAGCACGCCGCTGCCCAGCGTCGGCGCGAGGATCGGCGCCGCGCCCATCACCAGCATCAGCCGCGAGAACAGGCTCGCGAACGCCGAGCCCCTGAACAGGTCCCGGACGACGGCCATCGCCACGACCGACGACGCGGCGACGCCGAGGCCCTGGAGGACCCGCAGACCGCCGAGCACCGCGACGTCCGGCGCGAACACGCACGCGACCGACGCGAGGACGTGCAGGACCAGACCCGCCAGCAGCGGCTTGCGCCGCCCGACGGCGTCGGAGAACGGGCCGATGGCTAGCTGTCCGAGCGCGAGACCCACCAGCGTCCCGGTCAGGGTGAGCTGCACCGCCGCCGGCGTGGTCGTCAGGCTCTCGGTGATGCTCGGCAGCGCCGGGAGGTACATGTCGATGGTCAGCGGGCCGATCGCGATGAGCGAGCCGAGGACGAGCACGAGCCGGAGGCGCTGCCGGCGGGTCATGAGATCGCCGGGCATCGGTGTTTGGGTCACACCGGCCATCAAGGAGGAACACCGGCGGGCGCATTCCCGGTCGTGACCCGGATGCGTCCAAGGTCACATCCGGGTCGCCGGTTTTGTTCAGCTTTCCCGGTCCCTGGCCGACGTCGTGGTGGTGGACCTTGTCGCGGTACTGATCGTGCGGGACGAGGCCGGCGTCCTGCCCGGTTGTCTGGCCTCGCTGCGCGGCGCGGTCGACGCCGTCCACGTGCACGACACCGGGTCCGCCGACGGGACCGTGGCCGTGGCCCGGTCGTACGGCGCGACGGTCAGCACCGCGCCGTGGCCGTCCGACTTCGCCGCCGCGCGGAACGCGGCGCTCGACCGTTCGGGCGCGAAGGACTGGGTGCTCAGCATCGACGCGGACGAGCGGCTCGTCGCCGACCCCGCGCGGCTGCGGGCCCTGCTGGCGTCGTCCTCCCCGGCGTTCGCGGTCGACGTCGACAACCGGCACGACGAGCTGCCGTACACGCACCGGCCCGTCCGGCTCTTCCGCCCCGCCGAGCTGCGCTGGTCCGGGCGGGTCCACGAGCGGCTCGTCCCCGACACCGCCCGGCCGGCCGCCCCGCGGGACGTCGTGCACCTCGTGCACCTCGGGTACCTCGACGCGCCGACCCGCAAGCAGAAGGCGCTGCGCAACGCCGAGCTGGCCCGCGCGGCGCTGGCGGCGGCCCCGGACGACGCCGGGAGCCTGCTGGACCTCGGTCGCAGCCTCGTCGGCGCCGGGCGGCTCCAGGACGCGGTCGGCGCGTTCGAGCGGCTGCGCGAGGTCGCGCCCGGCACCCGGCACTGGGTCCTCGGCACGGACGCGCTGGCCCGGCTGCTGCTCGGCGCCGGGATGGACGACGCCGTGGTGGTCCTCGTCCGGCAGTTGCGCGGCGCGGGCGTCGAGGGGCAGTACTGCGACTGGCTCGAGGCGCAGGCCCTGGCGCAGCTCGGGCACGTGGACACGGCGTGGCGGATGCTGCGCGGGGTGCGGGACGTGGTCGACCCGGCCGGCCGCCGGCACTCGCCCGCGCATCTCGCCGAACTCAAGCGGCTGCTGGGTTCGCTCGTCGGGGATCCGCTCTTCGCGCCTCGGTGAGCATGGCTGTGCCGGGTGTGGGTAGGAGACTGGTTATGAAAGTCGGCTACTTCCTGTCCTGCGAGGAGTACACCCCCGCGGAGCTGATCGAGCAGGCGCGCCTGGCCCAGGACGCCGGCTTCCAGGGGCTGTGGATCTCGGACCATTACCACCCCTGGAACGACGAGCAGGGGCAGAGCCCTCTCGTCTGGTCGGTGATCGGCGCGCTGAGCCAGGTCGTCCAGATCCCCGTGACCACCGCCGTCACCTGCCCGATCATGCGGATCCATCCGGCGGTCGTCGCGCAGGCCGCGGCGACGAGCGCGGTGCTGCTCGACGGGAGGTTCGTCCTCGGCGTCGGTACGGGCGAAGCGCTCAACGAGCACATCTACGGCGACGCCTGGCCGACCGCGGGCGAACGGCTGGAGATGCTGGAGGAGGCCGTGCACGTGATGCGCGAGCTGTGGGACGGCGGCTTCGTCAACCACCGCGGCAAGCACTACACGGTCGACCAGGCACGGGTCTACACCCGCCCCGAGACTCCGCCGCGGGTCTACCTGTCCGCGTTCGGCCCGAAGGCGCTCGACCTCGCCGGCCGGATCGCGGACGGGTTCATGTCCACGCAACCGAACGCGGAGCACGTCGAGCACTTCCGCAAGGCGGGTGGCGGGGACAAGCCGGTGCAGGGCGGATTCAAGGGCTGCTACGCCGCGTCGGAGGACGAGGCCGTACGGATCGCGCACCGGTTGTGGCCGAACTCCGGCCTGCCGGGCGAGCTGTCACAGGTCCTCCCGTCGCCGAAGCACTTCGAGCAGGCGTCGCAACTGGTGACCCCCGGGATGGTCCGCGAGGCGATCGCCTGCGGCCCCGATCCGGCCCGGCAGGCCGAGCAGCTTCGGACCTACGAGGAGGCGGGATTCGACGAGGTGTACGTCGCGAATGTGGGCCCGAACTACGCCGAACTCATCAATCTCTACAAACGCGAGTTCCTTTCATAGTTTCCTGCCGGTTTCCCGTGTCGATTGGAGGTCGGGGACGATGCCACAGGCGTGGAGCAAGCAACGGGAACGTCAGTACGAGCACGTCAAGGAGAGCGAGATGGAGCGCGGACGCTCCGCCGGGCGGTCCGAGGAGATCGCCGCTCGGACCGTGAACAAGCAGCGCAGCGGTACCGGTGAGACGTCGTCTTCCCGCACGTCGTCCTCGCGTTCGTCGTCGGCCAAGGCGCCGTCTTCCCGTACGTCCGCGGCTTCGTCCCGGACGGGCGGGAAGACGGCGACGCCCCGGTCCCAGCCGGCGTCGGCGAAGGAGTCCGCGGCGACGAAGGCCCAGCCGGGCGCGAAGTCCCAGGCCCCGGCCGCGAAGACGGCAAAGTCGCAGGCGGCGTCGAAGTCGCAGGCGGCGTCGAAGTCCGCGGCGACGAGGAAGCCGACGGCGGCCGCCAAGACGGCGAACGTACGGTCGAGGACGGCGAGGACGACGACGAAGGCGGCCGAGGCCGCGACGAGGACGAAGGAGCAACTGTACGAGGAGGCCAAGCGCCGCAACATCGAGGGCCGTTCGAGGATGACGAAGGCCGAGCTGGAGAAGGCCCTGCGCTGACGACCCACATTTGACAGACTGCGGCCGGCGGATCTGGCGGCCGCAAGCTCGGGAGAAGCATGCGGCACCGAGGCACGCATGCCCCACCCAGCGGTGCCGGCCGCCCCCTGGATCCGCCCGGTGACCGCGGCCCGGTCCCCTCTTGGCCTGGCGGTTCGGTCCCTGCGTGGCGGTTCGGCCCCGGCCCGTCGGCCTTGGCCTGGCTGTTTAGCGCTGGCCTGGTTTGGTCTTGGCCTGGCGGTTCGGTCCCGGCCCGGTTCGGTCCCGGCCCGGTTCGGTCTTGGCCTGGCGGTTCGGTCCTGGCCTGGCGCGGTCCGACCTCGGGTTGATGCCCGAATTTGGCGCGGCCCGGCGGTCCGTTCGCCCCGGCCCGCCCACGTGTCGGCGCCGGATCGGCGCGGCGTCGCACCAAGCCGCGGTCGGCGAGGCCGCGCAGGTTGCCGGCCAGGTCAGCACCCAGCGACGGCTGGAACCGGCGGCCGACCACTCCGCTACGGGGGCGGTGATCGTCGCCCGTAGCGGAGCAACGGCTTGGTCGTCCAAGCGGACGCCGCGAATCCACCGACCCGGGCCGGCTGGCCGCGGGGCGCGGGGCGGTCCGCCGCGGGGTGCCGGTCGGTCCGCCGCGGTGAGGGCGGCCTGGTCGGCTTGCTCGGCTCCGTCGCTATCCGGGTCATCAGCGCATGGCAGTGATGCCGGCGGTCCCGGCCTGAGCGGTCCCGGCCTGAGCGGTCCCGGCCTGAGCGGTCCCGGCCTGAGCGGTCCCGGCCTGAGCGGTCCCGGCCTGAGCGGTCCCGGCCTGAGCGGTCCCGGCCTGAGCGGTCCCGGCCTGAGCGGTCCCGGCCTGAGCGGTCCCGGCCTGAGCGGTCCCGGCCTGAGCGGTCCCGGCCTGAGCGGTCCCGGCCTGAGCGGCCCAGGCGGGGTGGTCCAGGCGGGGCGGGCAAGCTCAGGTGGCCTGGCTCAGGTGGCCCGGCTCGGGCGGGTCGGTTCGGGCGGGTCGGTTCGGGCGGGTCGGTTTGGGCGGGTCGGCTTGGGCAGATGGGGCCACCGGCGGCAGGGCATCGGCAGACGGCACGCCAGTGGTGAGGTCACCGGCGGCAGGCCGCCGAAGTAGGCCACGATGCCTGGTCACCGGCGGTGGGCTTGCTGGGCCCGGATGCAGTTCGCTCCCTGGACGCTGTCGTTGCCGAAGTTCCCCAGCATCTCCGGCAGCGGCTACCGGAGCGTTGCCAGCCGTCCGGCTGGACCCTGCGTGAACCCGTGCCCGGATGAGCACCCGGCTGCACGCGGGTGTGAGAGCGTGCGGTCGGGCGGACCGCGCTCGCACATTGGGGCCGGCGACAAGCGTGCGGTGGCCGCGCGACCACGCCGCGGCCGGAGCTTGCCCACGGTGGGTGGTGGAGGTCGTCTCGCCGGGCTTGGGCCAGTGGGCCGTTCTCGGGAAGAAACAGGCGGCCGGACTGGGTCGGCCGTGCCCCGCCGGGGCGATGGGCGGGTGCGGCGAGTGCCGGTCGGCTGCTGCCGGGGCTCGGGTGCTGCCTGTGGTCGGGGCTCGCACGCTGCCTGCGGTCGGGACGAATGCGCTGCCTGTGGTCGGGACTGACACGCTGCCTGCGATTGGGACGGACGTGCTGCCTGGGGTCCGGATGGACGCGCTGCCTGCTGCCGTGGGCCGTGGACGGTGACGGGTTTGGGAGACGCTTCGGGCGGGCTCTGCCGGGGTGCTGAGATGGGCGCCGTCGTGCGTGGGGGAGACGCGGCGGCTTCGGCTGCCAGCCGGCGGGCCTTTGCCTCCCGCCAGGACTGTTCGACCGACTCCTCCAAGGCTCGGTTGTCCGCACGGGCCAGCTTGGCGGCATGGCGGGCGTGCAGGCCGTGCCGGCGGGCCTCGGCGAACTCGGCGCGGACCGCGGCACGGCGCCGGCGGCGCTCGCGCCAGGCGGCTGCCTGCGCGGCGAACCGCGCGTCCCAGTCGATCCAGGTTATGCCCTCGTCCGCCCCGTCCACACCGCCAACCTAAACCCCAAGTATGACAAAAACGGGCCGGCGTGCCCCCATTCCGCCACGCCGGCCCGCTGTGGTCACGTCACGAGCGGCACACGGCCGCGTGCCGGGCGGCTACGTCGCCCTCGGTTCGCCGCGATACGTGCCGAACGACCACAGGTTGCCCTCCGGGTCACGCACGCTGAAGCTGCGCGAGCCGTAGTCGGTGTCGTGGAGCTCTTCGATGATCTCGGTGCCCGCGGTCTTCGCGCGCGAGTGCAGCTCGTCGGGATTGTCGCAGACCACGTAACAGCCGAACGTGCCCGGCCGCAACGACCATACCGTGCCCTCGCGATCGCTGCCCAGCATGATGCCGCCGCCCAGCGGCCAGGATAGCTGGGCGTGCTCGACCACGTCGCCGTCGCCGTGCACGACGGTCTCCTCGAAGCCGAACACGTCGACCAGGAACCTGATCAGGCCCCGCGCGTCGGTGGCGCGCAACGTCGGCCACACCTGTGGTGGCGGTGTCTTGTCCGTCATACGGCCGAGTCTGCCGGAGTCAGCTCCTCGGCGGCTTGGACGTTTCGGAACTCCTCGGCCCACCAGCGGGCCGGCGGCACCCCGGCCAGAGCCGTGAACTCCCTGGTCAGATGGGCCTGGTCATAGTACCCGCAGTCGGCGGCGAGCGCGGCCAGACCGTACCGCCCGTGGTGCTCCGCCAGCAGCCGCCGCGCCCGGTCGAACCGTGCCACGCGCGCGGCGACCTTCGGGGCGAGGCCGATCTCGACGCCGAAGCGGCGGCTGAGGTACCGCCCGCTCCACCCGACCTCCCGGGCGAGCGCGGACGGCGCGACGGTCCCGTCGGAGGAGCACAGCCGCTGCCAGGCGTACGTCACCTCGGGCGGCGGCAGCGCCGACGGGTCGGCGCGCCGCGCGAGCATGGTGTCCACGACCCGGAACCGGGACCGCCAGTCGGGCGCGGCGGCCACGCGCTCGCGCAGCTCGGCGGCGAACCGCCCGAGCACGTCCGCGGCGTCGACGTCGGTCTCGGCGAGCTCGCCCGCCGGCAGGCCGAGCACCGCCCGGGCGCCGAGCGGTGACAGCGCGATCTGGATCCCGGATCCGTGCCCGTCGTTCGCGATCATCGCCGGCGCGGTGTGGAGCCCGCCGATCAGCGACTCGTAGGTCCCGGGCGGGGTCCGCGGGTCGGGGTGCGCCGTGACGCGCAACGGCTCGTCGATGGTCACGACGACGGTGATGTACGGCGAGGGCAGCCCCCGATGCGGCCCCGGCGGACCGCCCTGCCGGTAGCCGCTGTACCACCCGGCGAACGACCGCACCGCGGCTGCCGGTCGCCACCGCACGTGCTCGGCAGTCACCCCTCCACCGTAGAGGAACAACTCGGCGGGCACCGCTGCCGGAAGAACGTCTACGCGCCGCGGCGGCGTTCGGCGGGGTTGACCGGCCAGGGTTTCGTCGCGGGGGGACCCGCGTCGGGCTTGGGGACCAGGTCACGGGTGTCGCCGGCGAGCGCGCCGTCGACGGTGCGGTAGGCCGGGATCGTCGTCAGCGTGCCGCCCTCGCGCAGGGTGTGCACGACCTGCGGGGTCGGCGCGGCGAGCACCAGCGATCCGCCGTGCTCGGTGGCGATGCCCGCGGTGACGCGCAGCATCATCACGCCGGTGCAGTCGATCGCGGCGACGTCGGCCAGGTTGACGACGATCCGCGGTTGTGGCCGCAGCAGCAACTGGGAGAGCGCGGTCTCTAACTGCATCGCGCTGGCGGCGACGAGGTCCCCGTGACAGGTCAGCACCGTAGCGGCCGCGAATCGTTCCACCGCAAGAGTCAGGGCTGCCATGCTCCCGACGATACGGTTGGTGGTGACCGTCAGTGAACCTCTGTCCAGCCGGGAACACCGGCCGTCCGGCCGTCCACCCACCGGCCGGTCGTCGCGGTGCTTGATCCGCCGCCCGGGTGTTTCGATGGGCGATTCCGCCGGGTACGCAACCAGTTGACGCTTTGACACGTCGCGCCCTCCGAAAGGTACAAATGACCACCAAACCGGCAGTCGTGGACTGTGCCCTCTACGTCGGCGGGGTCCGGCAGCCCGCCGACGGGCCGCTCGACGAGCTCTACGAACGCGCCCGCGGGCGGCCCGACGCGTTTGTCTGGATCGGGCTCCACGAACCGGATCCCGGCGACTTCCGCGCGGTGGAGAAGGTCTTCGGCCTCCACCCGCTGGCCGTCGAGGACGCGCTCAACCCGAACCCGCAGCGGCCCAAGGTCGAGCGGTACGAGGACGTCACGTTCCTCGTCGTCCGCACCGCCCGGTACCTGCCGCACGGGAAGCTGACCGAGACCAGCGAGGTGATCGACACGGGCTCCGTCCGGCTGTTCCTCGGACCCCACTTTGTCGTCACCGTGCGTCACGGTGAGTCAGGCGAGCTGCGCGCCGCCCGCCTGGACCTGGAAGCGCATCCCGCGCACCTCGCCGCGGGGCCGTGGGCCGTCGTGCACGCCGTCCTCGACAAGATCGTCGACGGCTACCTGGCCATCGCCGGTGCCTTCGACACCGACGTGGCCGAGCTGGAGGCCGCCGTCTTCCGCCGCGACAGCGGGATCAGTGTCGAGCGGGTCTACCAGCTCAAGCGGGAGCTGATGGAGTTTCGCACGGCGGCCGTGCCGTTGCAGCGGCCGTTGCTCGTGCTGCTCGACAAGCAGACGTTCGCACTGCCGAAGGAGATCCGCCGGTACTTCCGTGACGTCAACGACCACCAGACCCGCGTCGTCGAGCAGATCGTCAACCACGACGACATCCTCAACTCGATCTTGCAGGCGCGCCTCGCACAGGTCACCGTCGACCAGAACAATGACATGCGCAAGATCGCCTCGTGGGCCGCGATCGCCGCGCTGCAGACCGCGATCGCCGGCATCTACGGCATGAACTTCGCCTACATGCCCGAGCTGCACTGGCGCTACGGTTATCCGGCGGTACTGGCGGTCATGCTCGGCAGCGGCCTGCTGCTGCACCGGGTGCTGCGCCGCAACGGCTGGTTGTAGCGCAAGGCCGCGAAGCTGAGCCGGGCGGTCGTCCGTCGACCCCGGTGTTGCGCGACGGGACGGGCTGTCGCGCGATCGCGCGGGCGGGTCTCTGTCGCTCGTGGTCGCCGCTGATCCGGGACGGCGCGTCCCGGACCGGGCGGCGCCTTGATCATGGGAAAGATGCGGCTGCCCCGATAGCCAGATCTTTCCCATGATCAAGGCGCCGCGAGGTATGGCGGCGGACTGTGCCGGAACGCGTGCCGGCCGGTGCGGTCGGGGATCGGGGCCGGGCCGACGGCGCAGCAGGTCGCGGTCCCGGCGGCGACCTGGGTCCGCCCGGCGTCCCGGATGAGCCGCACGGGCAGGCCGGCCGCCTCGGCGTCCGCGCAGACCCGGCGAAGCCGCTCGTCGCCGGTCACGCGCAGCACCACCTTCGGCTGCCCCTCCCGCAGCCAGGTGCGGAAGTCCGCCGACCCCAGGGTGTCGAGCGCCGCGGCCACCGCGGCGTGGGCCGACCTGCGCGGCGATCTTGCCCTTCCCATCTCGAGGTCGGTGCGGACGACGGGGACGAGCTTGGTCGGCACGGCCCGGAGCCTACCCGCGCCGCGTCGTCACACACGGGAAGGAACCACTCCCTTGCCGTGACCCTCATCCTTCGATACGACGCCGACCCATGTTGACGGCGGCGATAGTGTGCCTTGTCAATATCATCCCCGAACCCGGCGTGCCACCGTCGGCCACGGCCACCCCGCCCCGGTCCGGCATGCCGTCGTAAGGAGGCTCAATGCTGCGGAAACGCCTGGTCACGACTGCGGTCGCCGTCCTCGCCGCACCGGTGCTCGTCGCCCTGCCGGTGTCCCCGGCACAGGCGGCACCGGTGAAGGCACCCGCGGCGCCGGGTGCGAGCAAGACGTCCGACACGCGGCACATGACGCGCACGCAGTTCACGCTGGACGGCAAGCTGGTCGACACGTCGAAGATGGCCAAGCCGGCGCAGCGGCGCTCGTTGACCGCGGCGGAGACCCCGCCGGTCGGCACCGTCCGTCAGTGGCTAGGTTCAGACGACTACCAGGGCAGGTTGTACCGCAAGAACTACGTCCTGCGCGGGGTCGGCGAGCACATCGAGGTCTGGGTCGCGGTCGACACCTCGTTCCCGGCGGGCGACTGCCGTAACTCGGTGCCGAACACCACCACGATCACGGACGCTCAGGTGGCGAACTTCATCCACGAGTTCGACACCAACATGTACCCGAAGGAGACGGCCGCGTTCTCCACCCCGCCGGACCGCGACGGCAGCAACGCGCTGCTGGGCCCGGACGCCAACGGCAACGGCGGCGTCTACACGGGTGGCGGCAACAAGACGGTGACGCTGGTCGACAACGTCCGGGACGACAACTACTACACGTTCCCGGCCGCGCCGACCTACATCGCCGGCTTCTTCTCGACGCAGTTCAACGAGCTGTTCGACCGTAACGTCATGACGATCGACGCGTACGACTGGGAGCACCGCACCGGCGCCGACCCGGTGGACGCGCCGACGGGCGACCTGTGCACGAGCCGCCCGGCGCGCCCGCACCTCTACGAGGGCACGTTCGCGCACGAGTGGCAGCACCTGCTGCAGAGCTACACCGACCCGAACGAGGGCGTGTGGCTGAACGAGGGTCTGAGCGACTTCGCGCAGACGCTCACCGGCTACGTCGACGGCACGAAGACGGTGTACGACAAGGGCGGCGACGGCCACCTGTACTGCTTCCAGGGTTACGGTCCCGTACAGACTCCGTACAACCCCAACCCACGCGACTGCGGTGGTGCCCAGAACTCGCTCAACCTCTGGGGCGAGGGCGGCAGCGGCTCGGGGGTGCTCGCCGACTACGGCAACGCCTACGAGCTGATGCTGTACCTCTACGACCGCTTCGGTCAGGACATCATCGAGCGGCTGCACCGCGACGGTGCTCTGCAGGGCATCGCCAGCCTCGACGCCCAGGTGAAGGCCGAGGGTGCCAAGGGCGGCGCTTACGAGGTCCTGCGCGACTACCAGTCGATGGTGCTGCTGGACAAGATCGTCGGCGATTCCAAGTGGGGGATCGTCCTCGGCGCGGACAAGAAGAAGGTGACCTCGAAGAGCCTGCGCTCGACGGTGAACCTCGCAAACCCGCAGTCCTACAGCGTGCCCGGGGCGGCGCCCAACGGCGCCGACTACGTGCTGCTGCAGAAGAACGGCCAAGCCCTCAAGGGCAAGGACCTGCGGTCCTTGAAGTTCAGCGGAGCCTCGACGCTGCCGGCCCTGCCGCTGGCGTGGACGCTCGTGAACAACGACCCCGACCGGCCCGGCAACTCGGTGCTGTTCTCCGGCAACGCGAACAACACCGACGCCTCCGCGGTCATCCAGGTGACCGTGCCCGCCGCCAGCCCGACGCTGACCTTCCTCGCGAAGTACGGCGCCGAGCTCGGTTACGACTACGGCTACGTCCAGGTCTCGACCGACGGTGGCACGACCTACACCTCGATCCCGGGTGACAAGACCGTCGCCGCGCCGTTCGGCCCCGGCCTGAACGGCACGACGACCGGCTTCGAGCCGCACAGCTTCGACCTGTCGGCGTACGCGGGCAAGCAGATCCTGCTCGCCTTCCGCTACGTCAGCGACGGTGGGGTCAACGAGGGCGGTCTGCTCCTCGACGACATCACCCTCGGCGGCACCGTGCTGAGCGACGGGTCCAGCCTGGCCCCGTTCGACTCGCCCACGGAGATCAAGCCGGTTTCGGTCAAGAACTGGAACCTCAAGCTCGTCGGCATCGACGAGGCGAACTCGCTCGCCTGGCAGTTCGAGTTCAACGGCCAGAAGGACGTTTCGCTGAACTGGATCCAGCTCGCGCTGCTGTCGCTGTTCCCGAAGGTCGTGGCGATCGTCGCCTACGACGAGCCGACGGAGCAGGTCCAGCAGTACGCGCCGTACACCCTCACGGTGAACGGCGTCGTCCAGCCGGGCGGCGGCTCCTGAGATAGTCGCAACACCGGGGCGCCGGGCGCCCGCTCCGCGGAGCGGACGCCCGGCGTTTCCGTGTCCGGGTCACGGGTTTCGGGCCGCTCGGCCACGGCGGTCGGCTACGCCGGGGGCGGATTCCGCGGAGGGTTTCGGGAAAAGCCGATCAGGGCACGGGCTGTTGCGAAGAGGCTTCGCTCTGCGGCACCGGTCGACGCCCCGGAGACCGGACCGCTTCAGGAGGTGTACCTTGTCCGACGCGCAATCCGCCCCGGCACCGACCGGGGGTGTCATCCGCAGCCTCATCCCCGCGCGGATCGACCGGCTCTCCTGGGCGCCGTTCCACACCCGGATGGTGCTGGCGCTCGGCACCGCCTGGGTCCTCGACGGCCTGGAGATCACGATCGCGAGTGCGATCGGGGCGGTCCTCAACAAGCAGGAGACGCTCGGCCTCAGCAGCACGGAGGTCGGCGCGATCGCCACCGTCTACCTGCTGGGTGAGGTGTTCGGCGCGCTGTTCTTCGGGCGGCTCTCCGACGCGCTGGGTCGCAAGAACCTCTTCGTCGTGACGCTCGGCGTCTACCTCGCCGGCAACGCGCTGACCGCCCTGACCTGGGGCAACGACACCTTCGGCCTGATCTTTCTGTACCTGACCCGGTTCATCGCCGGCGCCGGCATCGGCGGCGAGTACGCCGCCATCAACTCGGCGATCGACGAGATGATGCCGGCGCGGTACCGCGGGCGCGTCGACATCGGCGTGAACGGCACCTACTGGGGCGGCGCCATCGTCGGCACCGTCGGCACGTACGTGCTGCTCAACCACATCTCGCTGAACATCTCCTGGCGGCTGGGCTTCCTCATCGGCCCGATCATCGGCCTGGCGATCTGGAACCTGCGCAGGCACCTCCCGGAGAGCCCGCGCTGGCTCATCATGCACGGCCGTGCGGCGGAGGCGGAGGCGAGCATCGCGTCGATCGAGCGTGACGTCGAGCGCTCCGGCCAGACACTCGCCCCGGTCGACGAGTCGCACGCGATCGAGGTGAAGCCGTCGCGTTCGCACGGCTACCTGTCGCTGATCAAGGTGCTCTTCTCGCACTACCCGGCGCGGTCGGCGCTCAGCGCGACGCTGATGATCACGCAGTCGTTCCTCTACAACGCGATCTTCTTCACGTACACGCTGGTGCTGTCGAAGTTCTACCACGTCGACGCGGAGCGGACGCCGATCTACCTGATCGCGTTCGCCGTCGGCAACCTCGCCGGTCCGCTGCTGCTCGGGCACCTCTTCGACACCGTCGGCCGGCGCAAGATGATCGCCGGGACGTACGTCCTCTCGGGTGTGCTGCTGGCGATCTCGGCGTGGATGTTCGACGCGGGCATCCTCAACGCGTTCACCCAGACGCTCGCCTGGTGCGTCATCTTCTTCTTCGCCTCGGCGGGCGCGAGCTCGGCGTACCTCACCGTCAGCGAGATCTTCCCGCTGGAGGTCCGGGCGCAGGCGATCGCGGTGTTCTTCGCCATCGCCCAGTGCTTCGGCGCGATCGGCCCGGTCTTCTACGGCTGGCTGATCGGCGAGGGTGAGGACCCGGGCAGGCTGTTCATCGGCTACCTGATCGGCGCCCTGGTGATGGTCATCGGTGGTGTGGTCGAGGCGGTCCTCGGCGTCGACGCCGAGGGCAAGTCACTGGAACACGTGGCCACGCCGCTGTCCGCGGTCGGCGCGGGCGTCCACGCGCCCGGCCAGGGCACGACCGCGCCCGGTCCGGGCACGGCCACGACCGGCTGAGGAAGGTCAGGGGACGACCGTGACGGGCCAGCGGCCCGCCTTCACCAGGCGGACCGCGAGGGAGCCGACGAAACGGTGCCCGAAACGGCTCGACGAGCCGACCACGACCGCGTCGGCGCGAAGCTCGTCGGCGACCCGTACCAGCTCCTGGTACGGGTCGCCGCGCACCGCGACGAACTCGGCGGTGATCCCGGCGTGGGCGGCGCCGGCCTCGACCTGGCGGCGCATGTCCTCGGTCGCCTCGGCGAGCGCCTGCTCGACCGCGCCGGCCGCGTCCGGGATGAGCCGGCTCGCGACCGGCGCCCCGGTCACGTAGACGACGACGAGCCGGGCCCGTTCCCGCCGCGCCAGCCCCGCGGCGTACGCCCCGGCCCGCATCGACCTGTCCGAACCATCGACACCGACCACGATCACCCGGGGGCCGTCGGTGCCCAGTTCGAAGCTCACGGCAACAGCATGCCGCAGCCGGGTCGGCGCGCCGCAGGGAGGTCACGGTCCGGGCGCCACCGCGACCGCCGTGCGGCTGGATCGCTCGTCCGGAAACAGGCCCGAGATCAGACCGTCACCGGCAGCGACTCGAACCCGCGCAGGACCCGCGTGGTGCGCCGGTGCGGCGTCCCGCCGACGGTCAGGCCGGGGTAGCGCTCGAACAGCATCCGCAGGCCGATCTCGCCCTCCAGCCGGGCCAGTGCCGCGCCGAGGCAGTAGTGCACGCCCGCGGAGAACGCGAGATGGTCGCGGGCGTTGCCGCGGGTGACGTCGAACCGGTCCGGGTCGTCGAAGGCGGCCGGGTCGCGGTTGGCGCCGCCGATCATCGGCACGACGACCTGCCCGGGCCGGAACCGGACCCCGGCGATCTCGACCGGGCGGCGGCAGACCCGTGCCGTGCTCTGTACCGGTGCGTCGTACCGCAGCGTCTCCTCGACGGCGTTGGGCCAGCGGTGCGGTTCGGCCGCCAGGACCTCGCGCTGCCCGGGATGGCGCATCAGCAGCGCCGCCCCGGTGCCGAGCAGGTTGACGGTGGTCTCGAAGCCCGCGGCCAGCAGCAGGCCCGCGGTCGCCAGCAGTTCGTCGTCGGTCAGTTGCTCGCCCTCGAGGTGGACCAGCCGGCTGAGCAGGTCGTCGCCGGGCTGCCGGCGCAGTCGCTCGAAGTGGCCGCGCAGCCAGGCGTTGACGTGCCCGATGTTGATCTCCGTTTGCCGGTACTGCCGGAAGGTCAGCCCGATGTCCAGCGTCGGCGCGGCGGCGGCGCCCCAGGCGAGGAACTGGCGGCGCATCCGCGTCGGCACGCCGAGGATCTCCGCGATGATCGTCACCGGCAGGAGCGACGCGTAGTCGGCGACCAGGTCGGCGGGCCGGTCCGCGAGCAGCCCGTCGCAGGTCTCCTCGATCTTCGGCCGGAGTCCCTCGATGGCCCGGGCGGTGAAGACCTTCGCGACGAGGCGGCGGTAACGGGTATGGTCGGGCGGGTTGACGACGAGCATCGACGGCGGGTCGACCGGCCCGATCGGCGAGTTGCGCCAGGCGAGCCGCCACACCGGTCCGAGCGGCCCGGGCAGCCCCTGCTCGGCGGCTCCCACGCCGAACGCGTCACTGCGCAGGACCGCGGAGACGACGTCGTGGTGGGCGGTGGCCCACATCAGCTTCCCGCGCACCAGCCGCCCGGCGTTGCGAACGGAGTCGTAGAACGGGTAGGGGTCGGCGCGGACGGCGGGGTCGACGAAGAACCCGGCCAGCCGGTCGCCGCTGCGGGCCGCTTTGGCGATGCCCGCTCGCATGAGTCCGTGCCTGGTCGCCCATCGCAACGCCATCCCCGTCATGGTTCCTTGGTACTACGAGGTACCAGCGGCGTCAACGTCCGCTGCCGGCTGTCCGGCGCTGCGCAGCGTCAGCTCGGTGATCTCGCTCGGGGCGAAGACGCGGAACGGCGGGCCCCAGAAGCCGGTGCCTCGGCTGGTGAACAGTTGGGTGCGGGAGCCGTGGCGGGTCAAGCCTTGCACCACCGGCTGGTCGAGGCGGACCAGGTAGTGGAAGGGCCAGATCTGGCCGCCGTGCGTGTGGCCGGAGAGCTGCAGGTCGATGCCGTGCGCCACGGCGGCGTCGATCTGTTTCGGCTGGTGGGCCAGCAGCAGCACCGGGAGGGCGGGGTCGGCGCCGGCCAGGGCCGTCGCGTGGTCCGCCCGGTGGCCCGCCAAGCCTGCCCCGGCCGCCGTCCGGTCGTCGACGCCCGCCACGACGAGCTCCGACCCGTCGCGCGAGACGATCAGGTGGCGGTTGTGCAGCGGCTCCCAGCCCAGGCACCGCATGTGGTCGAGCCAGCCCTGGGCCTCGCCGAAGTATTCATGATTGCCGGTCACGTAGACCCGCGCCATGCGGGCGCGGACGTCGCCGAGCGGGGCGGCCTGCTCGGTGCGCCGCGCAACCGTACCGTCCGCGATGTCACCGGTGTGCGCCACGATGTCGGCGTCGAGGGAGTTCACCACCTCGGTCACGCCGCGGGACCAGCGGGCGCGGTTGATCGGGCCGTAGTGGGTGTCGGTGAGCAGGACCACCCGCAGGCCGTCGAGGCCGGCGCCGAGCCGCGGGACGGTGACCGTGACCCGGCGGACACGCGGGATCCGCATGGCCTCGACGTAGCCCCAGAGGCCGATGCCGGCGGCGACGACCGCGGTGAACGCCGCGGTGATCCGGGAGCGCAACGGGTCGTCGACGCCGCCGGCCAGCATCGCGAGGCGCAGCAGGTCGCCGGCGAGCGCCCAGACGAACAGGATCCACACGGCGCCGAGGAGCGTGTCGGCGATCCGGGCCGCCCAGTCGAGGCGGCGGCCGTGGCCGAGCACCATGAGCACCGGAAACGAGACCGCCGCGGCGACAAAGAGGACGGTGCCGATCGCCGCCACCGGGGCGGGCCACCGGTTGCCGGACAGCACCAGCGACCACCACGGCACGCCGAACAGCAGCGCCAGCACCGTGGTGAGGGCGAGACCGAAGGCCAGCGGGCGGATCAGGGAACTGCGCCGCGGTGCGGGGACTGCCGCCTCAGTCGTCGCCATCCCCGAAGCATGGCACGCGGTGTGACCCGGCGGCCACGAGGATGCTGACAGACCACTCAGTTGAACTTGCGCGCGGAGCTGTCCCGGTTCTGCGCTCGGGGGGAGTCGGCGAGCGTCCGGCGCAGCAGCTCGTGCTCGGCCCGCCGCTGCCCGGTCACGTCGCGCAGGGTCACCACCATGCCGCGGACCAGGCGGTCGTCGCGCAGGTCGCGGAAGACCACCTCGACGAGCACGCGTGTGCCGTCGGGGCGGCTCAGGCTCCACCGGTCGCGGGTGCCGTCGTGGTCCTCGGCGCGGGCCCGCGCGAGGGTGCGCATGACCTGCTCGCGGTCGTCGGGCCGGACGATCTCGCGCAGCGTGGCGAACGGCGTCGGCCAGATGCCCAGCACGTCGGCGACGGACGGGCTGGTGTACCTGATGCGCTCGTCGTCGTCGAGCACCAGCACGACGTCGTTGGAGTGCGAGGTGACCGCGCGCAGATACGCGTCGCTGTCACGCCGGCTCGCGACCTCGGTCAGGCTGATGCGGGCCAGCGCCAGCGCGGCCTGCCCGGCGAGCACGGAGACCGCGTCGAGCGCGGTGAGCAGGTCGCGGCGGTCGCCGCCGAGGTAGAGCACCCCGGCGTCGAGGGGGCACACGATCACGTGGCCGAACGCGGCGAGCCGCTTGTCCCACAGCGGCGGGATGTCGCCGACCGGCACGATCCGGGCCGCGGACAGCTCGCCGAGCGGCAGCAGGTCGGTGAGGCTGAAGTCGACGACGATGTCGTGGGTGGCGCCGCCGGGCAGCAGCGTGCGCACGGCGGAGCGGACGGCGTCGGCCACCGCGCCGGAGTCGGTCGCGCCGACGAGGACGGTGCCGGCCTCGCGCAGGGCCCGTTCGCGGCGCAGGGCACTGGCGTGCTTGCCGATGGCGTCGCTGAGCCGGACGACCAGCAGCGCGAGTGTGATGCCGAACGCGACGGCGATCACCGGCCCGTCGTGCACCCCGCCGGTGAGGGCCTCGGCCAGCAGCACCAGCGGTGCGAACGCCACCGAGACCAGCAGGACCACCATGCCGAGGCCGTGGACCGACTCGCGGCCGCGCCGCAGCGGGCTCTTCGCCGGCGCGGTGAGCCGCGCCATCGACGGGTGGAGGGCGGCCGCGCCCCAGGCCGTGTAGAGCACGACGTACGCCACGTCGGCCGGTCCGCCCGGCTGGAGGCCGCCGTGCGCCTGCGCCGAGCCGTAGGCGGCGTCGCCGACGAGCATGCCGAGCGCCCCGACGGCGAGCAGGATCGCGGACGGGTTGCCGCGGCGGGCGGTGGCGAGCCGGACCGTGACGACGAGGACGACGACGTCGCCGAGCGTGTACGCGGCCTGCAGCGACCAGTCGACGGCGCTCATGCCGCCGCGCTCGAGCCGCGGGCTGCCGACGAACACCCAGGCGGCGAGCAGCGCCGCGCAGCCGAGCGCGAGCAGGTCGACGAGCCGGGACCGGTCGTCGAGCGCGCCGCCGGCGCGGGTCAGGCCGATCAGGCCGGCCGCCACGACCGGGAACATCAGCAGATAGCAGAGGCCGGCCAGGGCGGGTGGCTCCGGCGCGGCCGGCGCGACGAGGCCGTAGACGAAGTCGCCGGCCGTCATCGCCACGAGCGCGGCGGCCAGGGCCCACCAGGCGACCGGCCGCTCGGGGCGGACCGTGCCGATGCCCGCGACGACGGCCGCGGCCGAGCCCAGGCCGATGCCGGCCCAGGCCAGGGAGTCGAACTGCGGAGCCGCGAACAGCACCGCGCCGAACGCCGCCATCAGCACGGCGTATCCGAGCGCGAACTGTTGCGGCCTGCCCAGTCTGCTCATCGACATCCTTCGGAGGTGTGTCGTTCCCTTACCACAGTCGGCCGAGATCATGCAGGTCCGCTCCCACGCGGCCGCGAAGGTGCGACCGGAGAGCGGTCCACAGTGGATGGGCGACGCGGCCGGCGCGGTCCCGGAGCGGGGGCTGTGACGTCGTCGGCGGTGAGCCGGCGCCGCGTGGGGCTGATGACGGCGGACACCCGAACACCCTACGACGTCCGGGGCGGTCCCGGGAAATGTAACGAAACATTGGAGGTCGTCGCCGTAACTGTTAAATCTTATATTGATCACAATTAAGGTACAGAAAAGGTGGTCGAACCGGCCTCGCGGGTCATGGCCGACGGCCGGCCACGGCCGCCGCCGGCAGCGGTGCCCGGGCCGGCGTCAGACGCCGGTCTCGGCGGGGAGCCGGCCCGACCGGACGGCCGCCACCAGCGCGGCGTGGTCGGCCTCCGTCTGGTCGGCGTAGGCCGTGGCGAACGCGGCGAACGCGTCGTCGAACTCGTCCGCACCGGCACCGCAGTACCCTTCGAGCACCCGCGGGTCGATCGACTGGGCGTGGGCCCGGGCCAGGACGACGCCGACCACCCGGGCGTAGTCGTCGAGCTGGCCGGCGAGCAGCGTCGTCGGGTCGATCGAGCCCTTCATGTCCCGGAACTGCCGCACCAGGTACGGCCGGCCGTCGATCGTCGTCCAGCCGAGCAGGATGTCGCTCACCGTCTGCATCCACCGTTGCCCGCGGACCAGGCGCTCGCCGGGGTGCCGGTCCGGCGCCGCCGGGAGATACGGGGCCAGCACCGACGGGCGGGCCTGCTTGACCTGGAGGACCAGCGCCTCGTCGCCGTTGCCGTGCAGCAGCACGACGTAACTGCGGTAGCCGACGCTGCCCAGCCCGACGATGCGGTGCGCCACGTCGACCACCGCGTAGCGGCCGAACAGGGCGCGGATCTCCTCGTCGAGCGTCCGCGCGTACGACTCCAGGCTCTCGATCACCGGGAACGCCGCGGCGGAGTCGAGCGGGACCAGGATCGGCGGGTCGGGCGTGAACCGCCACGCGTCGTGGTCGAGCCGCTGGGTGAACTTCTCGGCGACGCGGCGGCTGGTGTTCTTCTTCGCCTTCCTGCGCACCCGGTCGAAGGTGTCGACGAGGTCGGCGATGCCGAAGTGCTCCAGCGTCGAGTGGTCGGTCGTCAGGTAGTACGCGTCGAGCAGCGGCATCCCGGCGAGCTCGGCGACGGCGGCCCGGTACGCCGTGGCGCAGTCCCGGGCGGCGGTGCGGCACTCGTCGTCGGGCAGGCCGGCCTCCCGGCCGGCGCTGACGAGGCTCGCCGTGAGGCGCTTGAGATCCCAGTCCCACGGGCCGACGGCGGTCTCGTCGAAGTCGTTGACGTCCATGACGAGCCGCCGCTCGGGGGAGGCGTAGAGGCCGAAGTTCGCGGCGTGGGCGTCGCCACAGATGTGCCCGTGCAGGCCGGTGTCCGGGCCGGGCGCGAGGTCGGCCGCCATGACCGCCGCCGAGCCGCGCAGGAACGCGAACGGCGACGAGATCATCCGGCCGACGCGGATCGGCACGAGGTCGGCGACCCGCTCGGCGTTGGTCGCGGCGACGATGTCCACGGCGTCACGGGCGCTGCTGTCGAACGTCGTGAGCTGTTTGACGGGCGTGGCGGCGCGCCGCCGCTCCCCGTCGGCACGCAACGACTCGGGCGACGCCCACCCCGTGACACCGATCATGCGACCTCCCGCACGACGGTCAGCGGCACGTGCGCGCTGAGGTGGACGACACAGCCGAGCACCCGCTCCGTGCCGCCGACGGCTCCCGCGCCGACCACGCAGACCCTGGTCACCGGTCCTCCAGCAGGTGCCGGCGCAGTCGTGCGGTGACGGTGGGGTCTCCGAGGTAGTCCTCGACGGAGCCGTACCTGGCCCGCAGGTCGGCGAGGAACAGCAGCATCGTCTCGGCCGGTGACAGCAGCCAGCGGGCCGGCATGCGCGTGATCTCCGGCGCGACGCGCCGCCAGTACGCCATCGACCGCTCGGTCGCGGCGCTCGTCAGCGCGTAGTCCTCGGCGATCAGCTCGTCGGCGACGCCGAGCGCCGCGAGCGTGACCGCCGACACCACACCCGTGCGGTCCTTGCCCGCGACGCAGTGCACGACGACCGGTGCGTTGTCGTCGTCGGCGATCATGCCGACCGCGGCGACGATCGCGTCGCGGCCGTCGCCGGCGAGGTCGAGGTACCGGTCGGCGAGCCAGCGCGCGTCGCTGAGCTCCGCGCCGCCGGGCGCCTCCTCCCACTCCGCGTGGACCGGGCTGACGTGGTGGTACCGCAGTCCCGCGAACTCCGGGATCCGTCCGTCCCGCTCGATCTCGCGCGGCCGCCGCAGGTCGATCACCGTGCGCACGCCGAGCGCGGTGAACGAGACGGCGTCGCCCGGGTCGAGGCGGCTGAGCGAGTCGGAACGGAACAGCCGCCGCCAACGGACCGTCCGCCCCTCGTGCCCCGCGTATCCGCCCAGGTCGCGGAAGTTGAACAGGTTGGGGTGGTCATAGTTGCGCACGCCGTGACCCTAGCGTGTGTGTCGAGGCGGGAACCGGGCCGCGGCGGGGCCCGGCACAGGGTGGTCGCAGGCGGTAGGTTGGGAACACGTGGAACACAAACGCCGGGCGGTGGTCACCGAGCCGCTCGGCGCGCTGCTGGCCAGCGTGCCGAAGAGTCGTCCGAGCTGGCTGACGATCGTCAAGACGACCGTCGCCGCGACCCTCGCCTGGGTGCTCGCCCGGCAGTTGGGTGAGAACGCCGCCGTGCTGTTCGCCCCGGTCGTGGCGGTGCTCACGCTCCAGGCCAGCATCTACGGGTCGATCGCCACCGGGCTGCAACTGCTCTTCGCCAACCTCGTCGGCACCGCCCTCGCCATCGCCTGGGTGCGGCTCCTCGGCCTGACCTGGTGGTCCCTCGCCCTCGCCGCCTTCGCCGCGCTCGCGGTGGCCCGCCAGATCACCAACACCCCGCTGGCGCGCAACCAGCTCACCATCGCCACGCTGGCGGTGCTTGTGCTGACCCCGTTCGCCAAGGGGTACGGCCAGTGGCGGTTCGTCGACGTCGCCATCGGCAGCGCCGTCGGGCTCCTCGTCGCCGTCGTCGTGCCGGAACGGCCCCGCATCGCGCAGGTCCGCGCGACCCTCGACGCCTGGGGGAGCGCCATTGTCGACCTGCTGCGGCACATCTCGGACGAGCTCGGCGCGCACCAGGACCGGCCGCCCCTCATCCCGGAGCGGCGGCACGACTGGATCACCGAGTCGCGCGGGCTCGCCGAGCACACCTCCGACGCGGCCGCGGCGCTGGCCGGCGCCGAGGAGACCGCGGCGCTGCACATCGCCGCCGGCCGGCACCGCCGGACGGTGGAGCAGGCCCGCGCGGAGCAGCTCTGGCTGGTCCGGGTCACGCTCCAGATCCGGGCGGTCTCGCTGGCCGTCGACCGGCTCTACGACCGGCCCGGCCCGCCACCCGCCCTCGACCGCCCGACGCTCCAGGCCCTCCTGCGTGCCCTGGCCGACCTCATGGCGGTCCGCCTCGGCGGCGGCCCGGTCGACGACACGTCGCTGCGGACCGCGCTGACCTCGTCGGTGGACCGGGTCTACCGGGTGTTTCCGACAGCCCTCGCCGCGCTCGACTCGGTGAGCCTGCTCGGCCGCCTCGACCAGCTCCGGCAGGACATCGCCGGCGAGGAGGCCACGGCGCTCATCGACCCCGGCACCCTGCCCCGCAGCGACCGCTAGCGGCTGTACGGCATCGAGGAACTCGTCGTGGACCGGGCGCTCGCCCTCGGCGCCGGCTGAGCCGGCCCGGGCACCGCGAGAGCCTTACCTATGCTGGGGTCGCGGGGCAGGCGGGAGCTGAGGGGAGGGGCATGGCGCGCAACGCGGAGGAGTCGCTCGCTGACCTGCTGGGCGGGTGGCGGTCGGCGGTCGAGACGGCCGTGCCGGTCGTGGCGTTCGTCGGCGGCTGGCTGGCCGGCGACCGGTCCGTCGCGCTCGGCGCCGGGCTCGCCGTCCTCGGCGGGGCGTGCGTCGCCGCGTGGCGGCTCAAGCAGGGCAAACGTCCGGTCGGGACCGTCGTCAGCCTGCTCGTCGTGTGTCTCGGCGCCATCGTCGCGCTGCGCACCGGGCGGGCCGAGGACTTCTTCCTGGTGCGGGTCCTGACCAACGCGGCCAGCGCGCTCGCCTGGGCCGGCAGCATCCTCCTGCGATGGCCGTTCCTCGGCCTGGTCGTCGGCACCGTCCTGGGCCAGAAGGGGCGGTGGCGGCGCGACCCCGCCCTCCTGCGGGCGTACCAGCGGGCGAGCTGGGTCTGGGTGTTCCAGTACCTCGCCCGCCTCGCCGTCTTCGTCCCGCTCTGGTGGGCGGGGCAGGTGCTGTGGCTGGCCACCGCGCAGGCGGTGCTCACCTGGCCGCTGGTCGCCACGTGCGTGGCGGCGAGCTGGTGGGTGCTGCGTCGCTCCCTGCCGAGCGGCCACCCCGGCATCCGCCACCCGGCGCCCGCCGATGGGCCGGCCCGCGAACCGGTCGAGGGTCCGGTCAGCGGCCCTTGAGCGCGGCCAGCGCCTCCTCGACCGTGTTCGTCAGCGTGAGCACCCGGTCGAGGGCGGTCAGGTCGAAGATTCGCCGGATGCGCGCATGCGGACAGACCACCGCGAACCCGCCCGTCTCGTGCAAGCGCTTGTGCACCGACACCAGAACCCGCAATGCTGTGGAGTCGATGAACTCCACCGCCGACAGATCGAGCACCAGCCTCGTGGCTCCCTCGTCCAAGGACCGGTGGAGCCGCGTGTGCAAAGGTGGTGAGGTGACGACGTCCAGCGCACCGGTCGGGGTGACCACGATGCAGCCGTCGACCGTCTCGGTCGCGATGGCTTCGGTCATGACCGCTCCCGCGGTGCTGGTCGGTGCGTCAACGGTGGTCCCCCTCGGTCGTGCCCGCGGCATGCTCCTCCGACAAGAGGCGCGCCGGCATCGCGCCACGTTACAGCCCGCCACCCGCGAACGGGCGGATGCCGGTGCGTGACGCCGAACTCGCCGCCCCGCTGCGGGCGGCCCTCGACGGCGACGAGGCCGGCTTCGCCGCGCTGTGGCGCGCGCTCCAGCCGGCCGTCCTACGGTACCTGCACGCGGTCTGCGGCGAGGCGGCGGAGGACGTCGCGTCGGAGACCTGGCTGCAAGTGGCCCGTGACCTGCCGAAGTTCACCGGCGACGCGACCGCCTTCCGGGTGTGGCTGTTCCGCATCGCCCGCCACCGCGGCATCGACGACGGGCGGCGGGTCTGGCGCCGCCGCGAGGAGAGCCGCGACAGCATCGAGGCCTCCGACGCGCGGGCCGTGCCGGACGTCACCGGTGAGGTGCTCGAACACGCCGGCACCGAGTGGGCCTTGGGCCTGATCGGTGAGCTGCCGCGGGATCAGGCGGAGGCGGTACTGCTCCGCGTGGTCGCCGGCCTCGACGTGGCCGGCACGGCGGCGGTCCTGGGCAAGCGCCCCGGCGCCGTCCGGGTCGCGGCGATGCGGGGACTGCGCCGGCTCGCGGCGCACCCGCAGGTCCAGTCCCGCCGGTCCGAGATCGTCGCGTCGGCCGCCCGTTTCGCCTCCGCCGGCGGCTCCGACGCCCCGCGGCGGTGTGGCGCCCCGACGCGGCCGGCCGAAGGGCACGCGACGTGATCCGCTTGTTCCGCGGCCGGCGCCGGCCGCCGCGCATCACCGCGGACGAGGCGGAGCGGCTCCTCGACACGACGTCGACCGACCCCGGGCTCGAACATCTCGCCGGGCTGCTGCGGTCCGCGGCCGGCCCGGCCCGGCCGCGCGAACTGGCCGGCGAGGGCGCCGCGCTGGCGGCGTTCCGGCAGCGCCACCTGCCCGCCGGCGCGGTGTCCGCCGGGCCGCGCCGCAGGCTGCGGCTGGGCGCGCTGGCCGGCTCGGTCACGGCGGCGCTGCTCATCGCCGGGACGGGGACCGCGGCTGGGAGCGGTCGGCTGCCGGAACCCCTGCAACGCGCCGCCCACGACTGGCTCTCCGGGGTCGGCGTGCCGGACGCGAATCCGCCGGCGTCGCCACCGGGCCAGGCGTCCAGCCGTACGGGCGTCGCGCCGGCGGCGCCCACGCCGGCCGGCCGGCCGGCGTCGTCCACGACGGTGTCGCCCGCCCGGCTCGACGAGCTCTGCCGCGCCTGGCAGCCGGGCAGGGGCAAGCAGCTCACCGACGCGCAGCGTCGCGAGCTGGCGGCGCTGGCACAGGGCGAGGAGCGGATCGAGGCGTTCTGCAAGGGCAAGTCGCAGGGACCGCCCGGCCAGTCCGACGGCCAGCCGAACGGGCAGTCCGACGACCAGCCGGACGACCAGCCGGACGGCAAGTCGAACGGGCGGCCGGGCGGTCCGGCGGCCTCGGCGCCGGCGGTCGAGAAGGACGACAAGAAGCCCGACAAGTCCCCGAGGTCGAACAAGTGAGGGCGTGACCCTTCGCCGTGCGCGCCGTTGAGCCTTTCGACCACGACAGCGCGACGGGATGGACACCATGGACGGGACCGCCACCGATCAGTTCAGCATGACCGCCGCCGAACTGTCGTTCCTGCTGGCCAGCGGGGACCGGCCGGGGGAGGCACCCCGGCTGCTCGGCCTGACCGAGGCCGACCGCGCCGATGCCGTGCTCAGCGCCGGGATAGGCTCGCTGCTGCTACGGCACCTCGCGGCGCCGGTCGAGGGCAACCGGATCGACCTCGCTCCGGCGGTGGCCGCCGTCGCCGCCGCCCTGCACCGGCCGCGGGCGTTCGTCCAGGTCGGCCTGACCGCCGACGACCACGCCGACGGCGCGCTGCTGATCGACGCGGACCGGTTCCGCTTCCTGGTCGGCGGCCGAGCGTACCGCTGCTACGACATCACGCCGATCGCCGCCGACGCCGACGTGCGCGAACCGCTGCTGGCCGTCGCGGACCGGTTCCTGCACCGCCACCGCCCGGCGGTCGCCACGTTCAACGCCTCCAGCGCGTTCGACTTCGCCCGGGGCGTCCAGCCCACCCGCACGATCCTGTCGTCGGCGGCGGACGGGACGTGGACCGTCGTGGGCGTGGACGGCACAGCGTCGGCCGCCGCCGGCTTCGACGAGGCCGCCGACCTGGTGCGCGCCGAGCTGGCGACGATGCTGCCGCCCTTGGTGCAGGCCCAGCCGTAGGCGCCGCGCCGCCCCTGGCGCCGGCCGAGACCGGATTCTGCGCGGAGCGGCGCCACGACCGGGCCGGGCCGCTGGTCCGCGACCGGATTCTGCGCGGAGCGGCGCGGCTCCGGTCAGCGGATGGTCACGACCAGCCATACCCGTTGCGGAGCTGCGCGGCGATCAGGTCGAACCGCTTGCCGTCGAGGACGGCGCCCTCGCGGCGGATGCCGTCGGCGTCGACCGTCAGCACCCGGTCGAGGCGGACCCAGCTCGGCCGCTGCTCGCGGTCCCAGGTGCCGGGGCCGAGCGCGAACCAGTGCCGCTGGCCGTCGCGGTCGCTCTGGCTGGACAGCATCAGGCCGAGCACGTCGTTGCCCGTGCGCCCCACGACGAGCACCGGACGGTCCTTGCCCTGGGAGGGATCGTCCTCGTACGGCACCCAGGTCCACACGATCTCGCCCGGGTCCGCGTCGCCGTCGACCTGCGGGGAGTACTCCAGCAGCTTGTCGGTCGCCCTCCGGTCCGGCGGCGCCGTGCTGTGCCGCGCCACGGGCCGGCCTGCCCGCGACGCTCCCGGGACCGCGCGGCCCGACGGCGGCGGACCGGGCACCGGCTGTGTGCGCTGAGCGGGGGCGGTGCCGCGTATGCCCAGTCGTGTGGCCACGGCCTGAAGAAGTCGTTTCACGCCGACGACCATAGCCGTGACGATCTGGACGCGCTCCGAGGGGCAAGGCCGCGAAGTGCGGCCGTGCGGTCGTCTGTCAACCCCGGTATTGCGCTACGGGACGGTGACACACAGTCGTGCGGGTGGTGTCTGTCGCTCATGATCGCCGCTGGCCCCGGGATGGCGCGGTCCGGCCGGGCGACTCCATGACTCCATGATCATGGGAGAGATGTGGCTGCCCCGATAGCCGGATCTTTCCCATGATCATGGGATCGAGCGCCCTGTCTGACCCGCGCTGTGCGGTCTGATTCGTGCGGCGCCTTCTGCTCGTCCTCCTGCTCGTCGCGGCCTCCGGGCTGGCGGCATGCGGTGAGCCGTCCGTCGACGACCGGCTCGCCGCGTTTCTCACCGCCTGGCACAAGGGCGACTTCACGGGCCTCTCCCTGGTGCCCGCTGGTAGCGCGGAAGGACGGGGAGCCACCCGGCCGGTGACGGCGCCCGGGATCACCAGGAGACGCCGTCGAGCCGCGGGGGAATCAATCCTGGTCACTGCGTTGACCTGCGCAGACGCCGGCGAAGGACCGAAACCTTCGGCGACACGTGAATGAATGGACGGTACCTGTCGCCGAGCGTGTCCTCATCGGTTGCGGGCCGTAGGCAAGCCAGTACAACCAATGCGGCAAAAGTCGCGAAATCCCGTGAAGCGCCTGGGTGCGCGGGCTCGGAACGAGCCTGCCAGGTATTCCTCATTCGGTAACGAACTGGGTAGCGTCTGCCTGGTGCTGAAAGGGTACGTCGGGGCGATGGCCATCCTCGTGACGGCCAACTTCGCGCTGCCCGGACTGCACCTGGTGCTGTGGTCGGCGATCGGGATCGCGAGTGTCACGGCGATCCTGGTGGGCGTGCACCAGCACCGGCCCCGCCGCCGGGCGCCGTGGTTCCTGCTCGCGGCCGCCGTCGGCTCGTTCGCCGCCGGTGACGTCACCGCCGACGTGCTGACGCGGCTGGTGGACCGGCAGGGCTTGCCGTCGATCGCGGACGTCTTCTATCTAACGGTCTACGTGCTGATCGCCGCCGCCCTGGTCTGGCTCTATCGGCTGGGGGTGGTACGCCGCGACCCGGCGAGCCTGTTCGACGCGGTGACGCTGACCGCGGGGCTCGGCCTCCTCTCGTACATCTTCCTGATCCGTCCCTACGTCGACAACCCGGACCTGTCCGCGCTGGACCGGACCATCTCCATCGCCTACCCGCTCGCCGACGTCGTCGTGCTCGCCGTCGGCGCCCGGCTCATCGCCTCGGTCCGGCTCACGCCGGCGGTCGCGCTGCTGGCCGCGGGCGGCGTCGGGCTGCTGACCTCCGACGTCGGGTTCGGGCTGGCGCAGCTCAACGGCGACTCGTCCACCGGCGGCCCCGTCGAGACCGGATGGGCCGCGTTCTACGTGCTGTGGGGCGTCGCCGCGCTGCACCCGTCGATGCGGGAGCTGACCGAGCCGAAGGTCGTGCGGGCCGACGACGAGCGGGTCGGCCGCCTGCTGCTGCTCGGGCTGTCGCTGTTCGTCGCGCCGACCGTGCTGTTCCTCGAGATGGGCTCCGGCGCCGTCCGTGACGCCGCCGTCATCGCGATCGTGTCCGCCCTGCTGTCCGGGCTGGTCCTGCTGCGTCTGGGCCGGGCGGTCAGCGGCCAGCGGCGCACGCTGCGGCGGGAGCGGCGGCTGCGCAGCGCCGGCGCGGCACTGCTGATGGCGACCGACGAGACCGCCGTCGTGGGGACGGTGCGGGACGCGGTCGCCGATCTGCTGCCGCCCGGCCGTGCCCACCGCGTGGTCATCGCCCCGGTCGGCGACGGCCAGGTGTCCATGCCCTACACCCGCGCGCTGGCGCCGGCGCTCGCCGCCGAGCTCGGCGACTTCGAGGTCACCCTGTGCTGCCCCCTGGAACTCGCCGACGGGCGGGCGGCCGAGCGGGCGCTGTTCGTCGCCGCGGACGAGGTGCTGCTCGTCGGCCTCCAGGAGGCCGCGCAGATCCTCGCCACCCAGGCCGCGATGGCGCTGGAGCGCATCACGCTCGGTGACGAGATCGTGCGGCGCAACAGCGAGGTGTACTTCCGCACGCTCGTGCTCAACACCGCCGACGTCATCCTGATCGTGGGCGCCGACGACCGGGTGCGGTTCGCGAGTCCCTCCGCACACGCGCTCTTCGGCACCGTGGACCTGGTCGGCACGCCGCTGCCCCTGGTGTTCGCCGCCGGGAGCGCGAGCGTCGTCGACCGCCGGCTGCACGAGGTGCGGACCCGCAACGCGGGCCGCCTGGGCGACGACCTCACCGTCATCGGGCCCGACGGGACGCCGGCGCTCGTCGAGGCGACCTTCCGCGACCTCGGCGACGAGCCGACCGTCAGCGGCGTGGTCGTCACCCTGCGGGACGTGACCGAGCGGAGCCGCCTGCAGGCCCAGCTCTACCAGCGGGCGACCTTCGACGCGCTCACCGGCCTGCCGAACCGGGAGGTCTTCCTGACCCGCGTGCAGGAGGCGGTCAGGTCCGGCGCGGAAACCGGCGCGACGGTCGGCGTCCTCATCGTGGAGCTCGACGACTTCAAGGTCGTCAACGACACGTGGGGCCACAGCGCGGGCGACGCGCTGCTCGTCGCCGTCGGACAGCGGCTCACCGAGGCGTTGCGGTCGGTCGACAGCTCCTACGGCGCGGCCTGCACCGTCGCGCGGCTCGGCGGCGACGAGTTCGCGGCGCTGGTCCGGCGGGCCGGCAGCCCGGCCGACGTGGAACGGGTCGCCGAGCGGCTGCTCGCGAGCTTCACGGCGCCGTTCGAGCTCGACCACGGTACGGTCACCACCACCGCGAGCATCGGCGCGGCCACCACCGCCGAGGCCGCCGACGCCCAGGAGTTGCTGCGCCACGCCGACCTCGCCGTCTACGTGGCCAAGGAGGCCGGCCGGGACCGCTGGCGGCGGTACGAGTCGTCGCTGCACAGCGCCGTCGTCGAGCGCCACCGGCTGCGCGCCGACCTGGACCGGGCCATCGCCGACGAGGCGTTCCTGCTGCACTTCCAGCCGATCGTGACGCTGACCGACGGGCGCACCCACGGCTTCGAAGCGCTCGTGCGCTGGGACCACCCCACCCGCGGCATGGTCCCGCCGGACGACTTCATCTCGGTCGCGGAGGAGAGCGGCCTCATCGTGCCGCTCGGCGCCTGGGTGCTCAGCAACGCGGTGAAGGCCGCCGCGCAGTGGCGGATCGCGTATCCCGAGGCGGAGACACATGTCTCCGTGAACGTCTCGGCGCGGCAGTTCCGCACGCCCGAATTCGCACAATGGGTGCTCGACGAGATCGACCGGATGGGCCTGCCGCCCGGCTGCCTGTTGCTGGAGATGACCGAAAGCCTGCTGCTGCACGACGACGGCGAGGTCGCCGCCGCCCTCGCCGCGCTGCGCCAGGCCGGTGTGCGGATCGCCATCGACGACTTCGGCACCGGCTTCTCGTCGCTGTCCTACCTGCGCAGGCTCCCCGTCGACGTGCTCAAGCTGGACAAGAGCTTCATCGACACCATTGCATCGTCGACGGAGCAGCACGCCGTCGTCGACACGATCGTCCAGCTCGCGCGGATCCTCAACCTGGAGGTCGTGGCCGAAGGCATCGAGACGGAGGTGGAGCGCGATCTTCTCGTTACGATGGGTAGCAATCACGGGCAGGGATACCTGTTCTCACGCCCGTTGAGCTACGGCGACGCGAGTCAATGGTTGTTGGAGGACGCGTCGGGGGTTCAACGGGGAGGCCGCACCGCGGCCTGAACCACCCCGGAGGACGTCTGTGTTAGCCGAGCACCTCGCCGCCGCCGTCGATGAGGACCCCCGCTACCGCGGCATCGCCCATCTCCGCGCCCGCAGCCGGTTCTACGACGCGGTGATCGACGAGATCGACGGTCGGCGCATCCGCGTCGGCGACCACTGGCTCACCGACTGGGCGTCGTGCAACTATCTCGGCTTCGACCTCGAGCCCGACATCATCGGGACGGTCGAGGACCAGTTGCGCCGCTGGGGCACCCACCCTAGCTGGTCGCGGATGCTCGGCAACCCACGGCTCTACCCGGAGATCGAGGAACGGCTGGCCGCGCTGCTCGGCGCGCCCGACGCCCTGGTCCTGCCGACGATCACGCAGATCCACCTGTCCGTGATCCCGGCCCTCGCGCGGCAGGGCACGCTGCTGGTCGACAGCCGTGCCCACAAGACGGTCTGGGACGGCTGCGTCTTCGCCCGCGGGCAGGGCGCGAAGCTCAAGCGCTTCCACACCCTCGACGAGCTGGCCTCCCTCCTGCCGTCGGCGCGCGGCCCCGTGCTGGTCTGCACGGACGGGGTCAACAGCATGACCGGCAACATCCCGGACCTTCCGCGATACCTGGAGCTGTGCCGGCGGCACGGTGCGGTGCTGTATGTCGACGACGCCCACGGCTTCGGCGTGATCGGCGAGCGCGGTGCCGGCGAGACCAGTCCGTACGGCTGCTTCGGCAACAGCATCGTGCGCCACCACGGCGAGGACTACGACAACGTGGTGCTCGTCGGCGGCTTCTCCAAGGCCTACTCCTCGCTGCTCGCCTTCCTGGCGGTGCCCACGGTCCTCAAGAACCGCCTGAAGGTGGCCGCGGCGCCGTATCTCTACTCGGGCCCGTCCCCGACGGCGTCGCTGGCGACGGTGCTCGCCGGCTTCGACGTCAACGCCGAGCGCGGCGACAAGCTGCGCGCCGACCTCTACCGCATGTCGATGCGTGTGCTCAACCACGTGCGCGGCCTCGGCGTCTTCACTCCCAACACCGACGACACCCCGATCATCGAGCTGCCGATCGCCGTCGACCGCGACCTGGTCGAGGTGTCGGAGCTGCTCTGGGCGCGCGGCCTCTTCGTCACCCTGGCCCCGTATCCGGGTGTGCCCCGCGACCAGGTCGGTTTCCGCGTGCAGGTGACGGCGGCGAACACCGACGAGCAGGTCGACGAGCTCAACGCGGTGATCACGGAACTCGCGGCCGCGGATGTGTTCCAGCCCGCGCGGCGGGGCGGTGCTTCGTAGCGCCCGCGGCCCGGTGGTCAGACGCTGCGGGTGACGAGCACCGGCGACGCGGCGTGGTGGACGATGAGCTGGGTCACCGGGTTCGGGTGCGGGTGCTCGTACCATCCGACCCGGTGCGCGCCGATGACCAGGAGCAGCGCCGTGCGGGCGGCCTCGGTCAAGGCGTCGAGCACCGGAGCGTCCCGGCTGGTGAACCGGGTCTCCACCTCCGGATGGCGGCGCAGCCACGGCTCCATCTCCGCGGCCACGGCCTCGTGCGGCCGGGTCCGCCCGGCGTGCAGGGCGACGAGCGGCACGTGGCGTGCCGCCGCCTCGCCGTAGCCGAACGCGAGGGCCCGCTGGCTCGACGATGAACCGTCGACGCCGACGACCACCGGTGCGTGCTGCGGGAGGGAGCTCATCGGGTCGGCCCATCGCCAGCCGTTGTTCACCACCAGGACCGGGCAATGGGCGAACCCCGACAGGTAGGCCCCCACCGACGCGTCGAGCAGGCCGCCCTCGTGCACCCGCCCGCCGATGATGATGAGCGACGCATTTCGCGACTGGTCCTGCAGCACGCTGGCCGCCGAGCCGCCGATGGTCATCGTCTCGACCTCGATGCCGGGCTGCCAGGTGCGGGCCTCCGCCGCGGCGTCGAGCACGACGCCCTGCCCGTCTGCCGGCCCTTCCCAGCTCATCGCGTGCACGACCCGCAACGTGCAGCCGTGTCTGGCGGCCTCGTCGGCGGCCCAACGCACCGCCCCGAGACTCGCGGTCGACCCGTCCACGCCGACCACGATCGGATTCCGTGCTAGCTGCATGGCGCACCCCCTCCACGCCTCCCCGCCTTCCACCATCCCTCGCGAGTCGGGCGTTGGACAGGGGGATACTCCTCCCGCCGGGGAGTTCGACGCTCGCCCGGGGTGTCGCTGCTCGCACCGGACATCGGCGCCGCCGAACCCACCGTGACCCGGACCCGGACGGCGAGACCGCGGCGTCCTGGTCAGTCCTCGCCGGTGGACGCCTTCGTGCGGCGCTTGCGGGCGGGGCGGCGGCGCGGGCGGCCGGCGTTCGAGGCCAGCTTCGTGTAGGTCAGCATGTTGGCCAGGCCGATGCCGATCGCCGCGAACAGCACCTGGATCCCCAGCTCCCACCAGCTCCATCGGATCTTCCACACCGTGACGACCGCCGTGTCGTCGAGGTCGACCAATTCCGCCACCAGGGTGCCGAGCAGCGCCGCGCCGACGCCGATGAGGAACGTGACGAACACGCCGATCGACTGGCGGCCCGGGAGGACGAGCCGCCCGAGCACACCGATCAGCAGGCCGATCGGCATCGCGCTCAAGAAGTCGTTGATGTGCATGCCCCGCGCTCACCTTCCCTTCGACTGAGGTCGAAGGGAAGGTACACGTGCCGGCGCGGGACATATCTATCGGGCCGAGTATCCCGCCGTCCACCGACGCGACGTCGAGCCGACCGGACTGTCCTGTCCGCTCGAACGCTTCGGAGTCCGGACCTACTTTTCGGATGCGTTGTGGGCGCTGTCCGAGGTGGCATCGACGAGCGGGGTACGTGGGGCGAGCCTAGCCAGTGATCTTGGTCTTGGTCGGCGGTCCGATACCCGAAGGCCGCGCGGTGGGGCGGCTGGACGGGCTAACAGGAGCGTTGCGGCCGACGGACTGACCAGCCTGGGGAATCGGTACCGTTGCGGCGGTTGCCGCCGGCCGGCGAGCACCGCGGGGCGGGAGGTGCTCGACCAGGTGGTACGCGGCGGGCCGGTACGGCGAACGTGCGACGGGAGGCCAGCGAGGTCTACGACCAGGTACGGGAGGCGGTCGTGGAGATCAGGGCGGCGATCGCGGCGGCCACGGCACGGGCCCGGGCGCCGGTGATCGCGGTCATCCGCAAGGGCAGCGACTTCGGCCACGCCGCGAAGTACCTATTCGGGCCGGGCGAGCGCGGTGAGCACGTCGACGCGCACGTGATGGCCGGCGGCAGCGTCCTGCTCGGCGACCGGCGCGGGTGGGACTGGATCGCCGATATGCGGTTTTGCGTAGGGCTTCGGCCTGGTGTGTCCCGGCCGTCGGACACGCTGTGCGACACACATCTAAACGCGCAGTGGGGTAGAGCTAGCTATACCGCACAGGTAGCGCAGCCTCATCCGGTTGTGGTAGCTCATGTGCCATCGCGCTCCGAGCGGCCCTTCTCTACCGTCGTCCCATGCGATTTCGACCGATCACGACAACTGGTGCCGCCGAACCAACACCAGGTTCCGACCGCAGAACTGTTCGACTGCATTCGAGGTCTGCGATCGGGTTGCTGCTGGCGGCCGGTGCAGCCTTGGTGGCAGCATTCGAGCTCGCTCCCAGGGTCCTCCTGAGGCCAACCTTCGGGGCTTACAGTGACGCGAAACTGCACGACGCCCTCGGGCGTGCTCTCGTCGAGTATTGGCGAAGCGGAACTCCGGCGTTCCCCGCCCGCCTGACGACGCTGGTCGACTACTGGTTCCAATGGCATGCGATCAAGGTGGCAATCAGCTCGTTGTCGGTCATTGTCTTCGCCCTGCTCGCCACCGCGCTGTGGCAGAGATACCTGCGTACCCAGGCCTGGTACGCAGCGGTTGCCATCGCCGCAACGGTGTCGACGGTTGCCGCCACGGGAGTGTTGATGTTGAACATCCAGGCGACAGCCGTACCGCTGGTCGCGTTGCTTGGGCTGCTATCCGGTAGAACCGCCGACGGAAACCTTGCGCAGGTTTTGAGTGAGATGCGCGAAGGGCTGACGGTATCGGCCGGCCCGCACGCCGGTTCCCCTGCGCTGACGGTACTGCTCAGTGAGGTCGAGCGATACTTCTGGGTCATGGTGGCGATTTCCGCCGCGCTGATGGTGGCAACCGTCCTGGCGAGCGTCCTTTTCTGGAAGCGGCGTATCGCCGCCGACCCGAGCGCCACCCGCGTCAGATTCATGCACAGTACGCTCGGTGTCATCACGGCCCTGACCGCATGTCTGCTGCTACTCGTGACAGCGGCCTATGCATTCTCGGCGCTGGAACCCGCCACCTGGCTGCTCGGTGTCATCGGTGCGGGCTGACACCGCTCCTGCCGGCTGCTGCGTCGTAGGGTCGTGACCGTGGCGACGAACGTGTGGCGGGCGATGGCGGGCAACCCCGTCCGATTCGTCCTGTCGCGATGGCCATGGCGCAGCCTGGCCTACGTGGTCAGTAGCGTGGCGGTCATCTCGATCGCCTGGCTGGCCATCGTACCGCTGCTGCTGTTTCCGCCGCTGCTGCTGCTCGTCGGCATACCGATCGGGGCGCTGGAGCGCCACCGGCTCGGCTTCATGGAGCCGCTGGCGGTCCCCGACCCGCACGCCGCCGCACCCCCGAGCGGCTGGGCGTGGGTGCGGCGGCGGGTGACCGAGGCGGCCACCTGGCGCGAACTCGGCTATTGCGCATGCCTGCTGTCGGTGCTTGCACTGCTCGACCTGGCCGCGGTGTTCGTCCTGTTCATCTGCCTCCTCCTGCTGGCGTTGCCGCTGTTGGTCGGGTTGGGCGCGAACGCCCACATCGTGGTGGGCACCTGGACGGTCGAGACTGTCGGGCAGGCGTGCGCCGTCGCTGGTCTGGTCGGGGTACCCGCGACGGTGGTCATCCTGTACGGAATCAGCGTGCTCGGCGGTGCCCAGGCAGCCTTCGCCAAGTGGCTGCTCGCGCCCACCGGCACCGAGATGAACCGTCAGGTCGAGGAACTGGCCCGGTCACGCAGCCGGTTGGTCAACTCGTTCGAGGCCGAACGCCGTCGGATCGAGCGAGACCTGCACGACGGCGCGCAGCAACACCTGGTACTCCTGACGATGAAGCTGGGCCTGGCCGAGCGGCATATGGCCGACGCAGACGGACACGCCGGTGAACTCGTCGGCGAGGCCCACGAGCAGGCCCGGCTGGCACTCACCACCCTCCGGGACCAGATCCGCGGCATCCATCCCCAGATCCTCACCGATTTCGGGCTGACCGAGGCGGTACGCGAACTCGCCGAACGGTGTCCGATCCCGGTCGAGGTCGACCTCGACCTGCCCAGCCGGCTGCCGCCCGAGATCGAATCCACCGCCTACTTCGTGGTCTCGGAGGCCCTGACCAACGCGGTACGACACGCTGCAGCCACCCGCATCCAGATCAGTGGCAGACTCGCTGAGCAACGGCTGGCGCTGACAATCGTCGATGACGGCACGGGCGGCGCCGAACCGTCACTGGGCACGGGCATGCGGGGGCTGGCCGACCGAGTGGCCGTCGTGGCTGGCACCCTGGAGCTCAGCAGCCCACAAGGAGGACCCACCACAGTGCGGATCAACCTGCCGTGTCGCTACGAATAGTGCTTGCCGAAGACGCCACGCTCATGCGGGCCGGTCTCGTCAGCCTGCTCGAAGGACTGGGCCACATCGTGGTGGCGGCGGTCGGCGACGGTGACGCGATGATGGCGGCCGCCCGAGAGCACCGACCCGACCTGGTCATCACCGATGTCCGCATGCCGCCCAGTTTCACCGACGAAGGGCTGCGCGCCGCGGTGACACTACGCGCCGGCGACCCGAGCGCGGCGGTCCTCGTGCTGTCGCAGTACGCGGCCACCGCGTACGCCGCTGAACTGCTCGGCCCGTCCGGTCGGGCCGGAGTCGGATACCTGCTCAAGGACCGCATCGGCGAAATCGCCGACTTCTCCGACGCGGTGTCGCGGGTAGCGGCCGGCGAGACCGTCATCGACCCCGACGTGGTACGGCAGTTGCTGAACCGCCGACGCACGACCAACCCACTGGACCGGTTGACCACACGGGAACGGGAGGTGCTCGGGCAGATGGCCGAAGGCCACAACAACCCGTCCATCGCCCGAAGGCTCGCAATCAGCGACGCCGCGGTGGCCAAACACATCGGCAACATCTTCACCAAACTCGACCTCCCCGAGGCCGACGGCCACCGCCGGGTACTCGCCGTCCTGACCTATCTGCGAAGCTGACCGCACCCATGGGTGGCGGTGCGCCACGGCGGCCGGCACGTGCATGTGCTGGCCGGGCGGGTCAACGCCTTCGGCAAGATGCGGCGTGAGAGCCGGGACTACGCGCGGGCCACGGCCGCGGTGTGGGTCGTCGAGCGTGATCACGGCCTGATCCCGGTCGAGGGGCCGGGTCGCCGCCGGGCGGCGGCGGGTGGCCGGGCACAATCCGCCGGGTGACAGGACGGTCTCGCCGGTACTCGTTTCCAGGCCGGGAACCGGACCTACATTTCGGATCGCAGGTCGCCGCCTTGATCACCCGAAGCCATCAGGCGGACCGGACAACGTGGCTGAGCGCTGCGGCGTCGTTCATGGCGCTGAGCGGCTTGGACGATCCGCCGAGGTGCGTCATGGCGGCTCGAACCGTATGGGTGGCCCCGGTGTCAATCGCCACCCGCCGGGCGGTGGCTCCTTTACACTGACGGAGCGGACAAAAAGGACTGACGATGACTGTACTGGTCGAGGCCGCACTGGACCACCTGGGGACCGGTGTGCTGGTCGCGACCGCCGACGGCACGGTCGTCACCGCGAACCGGGCGGCGCTCTCCCTGCTCGACCGCCCCGCCGGCGAGGACCTCGCGGGCGGGGCGGTGCGCGACGTGCTCGGTGACACCTTCACCGCCACGCTCGACGGCCCCGCGGCCGGCCGGTGGTCGCCGCGGCCGGGTCAGGTGGTCGAGTGGCAGTGGAGCG
This sequence comes from Dactylosporangium roseum, assembly GCF_025264685.1. Taxonomy (GTDB): domain Bacteria; phylum Actinomycetota; class Actinomycetes; order Mycobacteriales; family Micromonosporaceae; genus Dactylosporangium; species Dactylosporangium roseum. The sequence goes on along the minus strand of NZ_CP073721.1, from coordinate 4,450,859 downwards.
TACTGCTGCCGGAGACCACCGACGAGGGCCGGTGCCTCGTGCTGCGGGACGTGTCCCACCGCCTGGCCGACCGGGCCCGCCTGCGCCGGCAGAACCGGGCCCTGGCCGAGCTGGTCGCGATGAAGGCCGAGTTCACCGCCGCCGTGTCGCACGAGCTGCGCACCCCGGTGACGTCCATCGCCGCCATGTCGGAGCTGCTCGGCGAAGAGGTCGTCGAGCCGGATCCGCTCGCCGGGCCGGTCGCGGCGGTGGCGCGCAACGCGCAGCGGCTGCTGGCCCTCATCGACAACGTGACCGAGCTGGCCCGCATCGAGAACAGTGCCCCGGCGGCGGACCGCGCCGCCGTGGACCTAGCGGCGCTCGCGGAAGAGGTCGTGCCGGCCTGGGCGCCCGCCGCGCGCGCGGCGGCCGTGCACCTGGAGGTGGTCGTGCCGGGGCCGGCGCCCGTCGACGGCGAGCGGCCGCTGCTGCGCCGCCTGGTCGACGCGATGGTGGGCGTCGGGCTGGCCGCCGCGGACCCGGGCGACCTGCTGGCGCTGACGATCGCGGCGGAGGGCGGCGGCTGGCGGCTGTCCGTGCCGATCGGCGGCCGCGGCGGCGACCGCCTGTTCACCTCCTCGCCGGCGACCGCCGACGGGGTGCGGCACGACTCGACGGCGCTGATGCTGTGCCGGGCGATCGCGGGGCGGCACGGCGGCCGCCTCACCACGGAGCCGGGCCCGACCGGCACGGTGCTGGCAGCGACCCTGCCACACAGCACACGCTAGCCCCCACCCCCACCCCCCACTCCCGCGATCTTGCAGTTGTGGCCCCCACCTTATACCCATATTTCAGGGAAAGGCGGGCACCACAGGTGCAAGATCGCGGGGAGGTGGGGCGGGCCGAAGATAGGCAGTTCTGCCCAGGTTCGCGGCATCGGCGGCGGGTTACCGTCCCGGCCGCGCGCCGTGAACCGCACGGTGCGGGAACCGAAGGGGGAACGGTCGATCATGGCCGGGAAAGCTGTCGTCAGCCTCACCACCGGGCTGGAGGATGCGGAGAAGGTCACCGTGGCGTTTCTCGTCGCTGTCGGGGCGGCGGAGCTCGGACGCCCGACACTCATGTTCCTGACGAAGGAGGCCGCACGGCTGGCGCTCGACGGGGTCGCGGACGCCGTGGCCTGCGACGGCTGCCCGCCGCTGGCGGACCTCGTCGCGCGCTACGCTGCGGCCGGCGGCACGTACCTCGTCTGCCCGATCTGCTTCGACACCCGCAAGCTCGACAAGGACCGGCTCGTCGGCAACGCGAGCCTGGGCGGGACGATCCCGATGTGGCAGTGGATCGGGGAGGAGGGCGCCACCACGTTCAGCTACTGAGCGGTGTAACCATCCCACGCCGGCGCACACAAGCAGGGACATGAACGTCGTCGAGGATCGCGGCGCCGAGTGGTTCCGCGCGGTGTACGCGCGGCACTACCCGGACGTCGTGCGGTACGGGCTGCGGCGCCTCGCCGCGGCCGGCGCCGCCGAGGAACTGGCCCAAGAGGTGTTCCTCGTCGTCTGGCGCCGCCGGTGGGAGGTGCCGCCGAAAACCCTGCCGTGGCTGTACGGCGTGGCCCGCCGCCTGCTCGCCAACCATTGGCGGGCGCAACGCGCCGGGCCTCGGCGGGTACCGCTGCCCGACCTGGCCACCGGGGACCCGCACGAGCAGGTCGCCGGGCTGATCGACGTGCGCGCCGCGCTCGGCCGGCTGTCCGAGGACGACCAGGAGATCCTGCGGCTCGTCGCCTGGGAGCAGCTCACGGTCGGCGAGGCCGCCGTCGTCCTGGGATGCGGGGCCACGGCCGCGAAGGTGCGGCTGCACCGGGCCCGGCGGCGGCTCGCCGCGATGCTGCGCGACCGGCCGGAGCCGGCAACGGTACCCGTGGGAGGGGGACAACGATGAGCACGGACCTGCTGGACCTGCTGGCCAAGGCCGATCCGGCCGCCGGGACGCCCGTCGGCACGGGCGACGCCGACGCGGTGCTGGCGCGCGCCGCGCGCGACATCACGTCGTACGACGGGGTGGTCGTGCCCCCGGTTCGCCACCGCGCGCCGCTGGTCGTCGCCGCGGGACTCGCGGCGCTCGTCGTCCTCGGCGGTGGCACGGCGGTACTGCTCGGCGGCACCGGCGGGCAGCCGGCCGCGCCGCCGTCGATCGCTCCCCGCGTGACCGGACCCGGCGGGCCGGCCGCCTGCCTGGCGGTGCTGGCGGACCGGCTGCGGCCCGCGCCCTACGACGGTCGCTCGGGACGCTACGAATACGTGAAGACGGAAGGCAGCAGCGGGATCACGACGCAGATCGTCGGCAAGCCCGACGTGCTGGCCACCGCCACCTGGTCACAGGTGGTCGAGTGGTGGAGAGCCGCGGACGGCTCCGGCCGGCTGACCGTCGACCGCGGCCCGGCGGTGTTCGCCGACAAGGTGTCCGAGCAGTACTTCCGCGAGCACCCGGAGATACTGCGACCGCGCGGCGTGACGACCGAGGACCGGGCACCGGGAGAGCTCTCGGTCAGGCCGATGCCGGCCCCGGACCCGGCGGTGCTGGCCGAGACGCTCTACCAGCCGCGGGAGAACGGGCCGTCGCAGGCGCTCGCCGGCGTCGCCGACCTCAACCACGACCGGATCGTCGACGCCGCGCACCGGGCCGCGGTGCTGCGGTTCCTCGCCGCGACCGACGGCATCACCTGCGGCCGGGAGGAGACCGGCGCCGACGGCCGGACCAGCATCCGGGTGACGGCGCCGAGGGGCAAGGGCCCGCAGCCGACGCCCGGTGACCAGGGCACACATTCCCTGGTGTTCGACGCGCGGACCGGCGAACTGCTGGCCAGCGAGTCCGCGCCGTCGGCGGGGGCGCCGTTCGAGCCGGAGACGCGATTCCTGGACCGGGGCTACCGGGACACGCTCGGCTGACGCGCCGGCCTCCTACGCGGCGACGCCGAGCGCGCGCAGGTGGCGGGCCTCGCGGGCGGACCGGGCCAGGGCCTGGACCGTCCGCGGACCGGCGACCCCGTCGACGAGCAGCCCGGCGCGGACCTGGAAGCGGCGCAGCGCCTGCGGGACCTCGGCCTCGAACGCTCCGGGACCCAGGATGCCGATCTCGACCAGCAGGGCGCGGACCTCGCGGGGATCGGCCGGCGGGGCCGCGGTGCCGCTGGCCGTCACCGTGCCGGCGAGCGCGGCGCCGACGGCGTGGAGTGTGCGACGTACTGACATGTGTCGAGTCTGCGCCGCGAACCGCCCGGCGACCTCGGGGAAAACCTGCGGGCCTACCCTGAGATTCCCGGTAGTGCCCCGGCCAGGTCGCCGGACAGGTCCAGCGCGGCGCGGACCGGATCGCCGGCCCAGCGGCTCGCGAACGCGTCACGCAGCGTCCAGCCGGCCCGCAGCAGCGCGCGTTGCCGCTCGATGTGTGCGGCGTTGCCGTCGGGGTGCGGGCCGCAGATCAGCCCGACCCCGTCGGCGACGAGGTCGACGCGCCAGTCGCCGACCGGATAGCCGACGCGCACGTCGTGACCGGCCGTCGTGAGCTCGGCCGCAAGGCGACGCACAAACGGTACCGCCGCCGGATCCGGGTCGGCGGGGGAGGCCCGCGGGCCCTCGGCGTGGGCCAGGTAGTCCGCGACCAGGCCGGCACCGCCGGTCAGGGACGTGACGACGACGAGCCGGTCGCGGGCGCGCGTCACCATGACGTTGAACAGGTTGGGGTCGGCGACGAACCGCTGCCGGGCGGGCGAGTCGCCGTCGACGAGGCCCAGCGACACGACCACCGTGGCGGCCTCGCTGCCCTGGAAGGCGTGGACGGTGCCGGAGCGCAGGCCGAGCCGCTCGATCTCCTCGACCGGCAACTCCTGGAGCAGGGCCGACTCGATCGCGTCGGCCTGGGCGCGGAACGGGGTCACCACGCCGACGCCGGTCACGCCCGCGGCGGACAGCTCGCGCACGGTCCGCAGGACGGCGTCGACCTCGGCGCGGTTCACGCCGTCGGCGACGGCCGCGCCGGGCACGTGGACGACGTCGATGGCGTCGATGCGCTCGGTGTGCGGATGGCGGGTCATCAGGGCGAGCCGGCCCGCGTAGAAGCGCCGCGCGGAGAAGTCGATGAGGTGCGGCGCGCAGCGGTAGTGCGCGCCGAGCCAGGTGACCGGCGCGGCACCGACCGCCACGTCGAACGCGCTCGACCGGCGCACGTCGACCCGGTCGGTGAGGTCGTGCCGGGCGAGCGTGGCGGCGACGTCGACGTCGGCGACGAAACTGACGAACCGTAGCTGGTTCGGGTCGCCGACGACCAGCGCGCGGCGCGCCCGGGCCAGCACCGGTGCCGCCCGGATCTGGTCGATGTGCGCCGCCTCGTCGAGGATGACCAGGTCGAACAGGCCCGGCGTGGGCGGCAGCAGGTCCTCGACGTCGGTGACCGTCCCGATCCACAGCGGCAGCGCGCCGACGAGCGCCGGCCCGTCGAGCGCGGCCAGGGCCTCCCGCCGCCGGTTCCGTCCGGCGCGCAGGGCCGCGGCGAGTGCGGCGGTACTGCGCCGCGCGCCGCCGTCCCACCGCCGCGCGCTGACGGCGGCGTGGCGCATCGCCGTGCCGATCGCGGTCGCGAGATCGGCGTCGGCGCGGGCGAGCGCGGCCCACGCCGGGCCGAGGTCGGTACCGCCGTTGACGGCCAGCGTCGCGGCCGCCCGGTCCGCCTCGACGGCGTCGAGCAGCGCCGGCAGCCGCGCCTCGTCGGCGCCGGTCATGCGCCGCAGCCGCCAGCGTCGCAGCAGGCCGCGTCGCAGCAGCCGCCGGGCCAGCTCCACGTCGAACCCGGCCGCGAACACCCGCGGCGCCTCGGCGCGCAGGCCGGCCAGCAGCGGCTCCCAGGTGCGCAGCGACGCCGCCGTGCGCTCCAGGTCGAGGGCGGCGCCGAGGCCGGCCGTGACGGCGGCGACGGCCGTCCGCGCGGCGGCGACCGCGGCCTCGTCGGCGTGGAGCTGCCGGGTGGTCGTACCGCCCGGCAGGCCCGCCGTCAGCGTGACCGCGAACCGGTCGCGTCGCTCGGCGTTGCCGAACAGGACCGGTTCGGGCCCCGGATACCGGCCGAGCAGCTCGCCGAGCACCTCGGCCGCGTGCGCGGACTGCGTGGCGACGAGCACCGACCCGCCGCGGTACACGGTGTCGAGAGCCGCCGCCACGACGGCGTGGCTCTTACCGTTGCCGGGCGGTCCGGAGACGACCACGACCTGCTCGTGCCGGGTCCGCCGGACGACCTCGCGCTGGGCGGGATTCAGGGGCAGGGGCGAGACGGGGTCGTCGGTCTCGGCGCTCCGCTCGTGGTGTTGCCCGGTGCCGTACACGGCGGCCAGCGCCGTCTGCTCCAGACCGGTCCGAGCCGCCCACGCGCGGAGGGTGTCGCGGAGGCCGGCCGACGACACGTCCCGGGCGACGAACAGCCCGGCGATCGCCTGGCCGAGCAGCTCGCTCGTGGGGAGCCCGGCGATCGGCGTGGCACCCTTGGCGATCCGGTCCGGCTTGAGGCCGGCGGCCTCGGCGGCGGTGGCGACCCAGGCGACGGTACCGGTGGTGTCGAGCCACGCCGCCGTCCCCAACCCGGGCGCGGCCTCCAGCACGGCGGCGAGGTCACGGTCGGTGACGAGGGGTGTGAGTTCGAGGTCGCCGGCCGGGACGATGCGGTAGGCTCGGCCGACGCGTTCGAGGCGGATGGGTTCGGCGACGAGCGGCAGGCGCAGCTTGCGCACGGTGCCGTCGACCTCGGCGACGCCGAGCAACCACGCCCATCCGCGGCGCAGGATCCGCTCGTCCCGGTGCAGCAGGTCGAGGGCGGCGAGCCGGTCGACGGCACGCTGCTTCGGCGCCCGGTCAGGATCGTCGAGCCAGACCAGCGGCTGATCCCCTTTGGCCACGTCGAGGGTGCGCTCCCGACCGGCCGGTGCGAGGTCGGCGAGCGCGGCGAGGACCCTGCTCGGTTCCATAGGGGCCCGATTCTTCCATCTCCGGTCCCGCACCGGCGTCCGGTGCGTCTGCGGCGGGCTGAGCTGCCGGGCGCCTGGTCGAGCTGTTCCTGAGGCGGCTTCGGGAGCGGGCCGTTCTTCGAGTTTGCTCGCGCGGTCGCCACCGGCCCCACTCGACCGGCCGCTCCAGGCGCGAAGGTCGCCAGCCTTCCACATGCCGGGAGCCAGGGTGGTCGTCGGCTGGGTGGCTGGTGGTGGTCCGGACGGACCGGTGGCTGGGTGGCGCTCTGGATGGTCGGGGTGTTCGCCTGGGGTCGGGGCTGGTGGGTGGCCCTGGAGCGCGCGGTTCCGGGCGCGGGACTGTTGCGGTGAGTGGCTGCTCCGATACGCCGTGAGCAGGGCGCGAGTTTGACGATTCTGTTACGTCCAGGTGCTCCCCGTGTCCTTGACACGCTGAGCGGCCGTCGCCAAGATGTAAAAATCAAGCGCTTGTTAGGTTTTGCACAAAAGCAACCTGGCGGCGCGCTCGCGATCACGGCACCTGAGGCTGACGATTCGTACAATTCCGTGACAGGGGTACAAATGGGCGTTTTTTCGACGAGTCGGATCGTCGGCGGCCTCGCGTTGGTGGCGCTCGCCGTCGCCGGCTGCGGCAACAGGGCCGGCGACGACAAGCCGGACAACGGCACCGCGACCGGCGCACCCATCATCATCGGCCTGGACGAGGACAGCACGGGCCCCGGCGCCTCGTACAGCACCATCGCCGGCAAGACCATCCGTCTCGCCGTGCAGGATATCAACGACAAGGGCGGCGTCATGGGCCGGCCCCTCCAACTCGTCGTCGAGAACGACGAGTCCGACCCCACCAAGGTCCCCGCCGTGCTCCAGAAGCTCGCCGGCCACGGTGCCAAGGCCCTGCTCCTGCAGAGCGGCAGCGCGGCCATCCTCCAGGCCAAGTCGACCCTGACCCAGCTCGGCCTGCCCGCCATCGCGCCCACCGGCGTGACCGCGACCCTGGTGACCCCGCCCGACCACGAGCTCATCTACATGCTCGCCAACACCACCAACGACTGGGCCGAGGTCTACTGCGGCGCCTTCAAGGCCGCGAACATCACCAAGCTCGGCGTCCTCACCGACGACACCACGACGATCGCCGCGCTCGACAAGGCGCTGTTCGCCGCGATGAGCTGCGTGCAGATCGTCGCGACCGAGAAGGGCGCCGCCAACGCCAGCGACCTGTCCGCACAGGTGGCCCGGCTGAAGAACGCCAAGCCGGACGCCGTGCTCGTGACGAGCGTCGGCGGCCAGTTCGAGGTCCTCGCGCAGAACACCCTCGGCTCGCAGATGGCCGGCGTCAAGCGCTTCTCGCTCGCCTCGATCGGCAACCAGCCCTCCTCGTGGAAGCTGGCCGCCCCGGGCTCGCTCAACGGTCTCATCTTCATGGGCTCCATCAACACCGACAACCCCCGCACCAAGGAGCTCATCAAGGTGCTCCAGGCGAAGTACGGCAAGGACTACGACATCACCGCCTACGACGCGCAGGCCTGGGACGCGGTCCACCTGCTCAAGCAGGCGATCGAGAAGGCCGGCGGTCCCGACGACCCGAAGAAGCTCAACGCGGCGATCCAGAGCGTCCAGGGCTACCCGGCCGCGTTCGGCCAGGCCAACTTCACGCTGAGCTTCAGCGCGGAGAAGCACCTCGGCGCCGACGGGCCGTGCGGGTTGTCCCTCGTCGAATTCGGCTCGGACAACAAGCCGAAGGGTCCGTGGGCGACCTACCAGCCTCCGTGCAAGAAATGACCACCTGACCTACTGACCTGGGAGTCACACCGATGGGCCAGCTTCAGCTGTGGTTGTCCGCACTCGAGATGGGGTGTTTCTTCGGCCTGCTCGCGCTGGCCTACTACCTGGTCCTCGTGGGCGCCGGCTTCTTCAACTTCGCGATCGGTCCGTACGCCATGGTCGGCGGCCTCTGCACGTCCTACCTCGTCATCTACGAGGAGCTGAACGTGTGGGCCGCCGCCCTGGTGGCGATCGTGGCGGCGGGAGCGCTCGCCGCGGTCACGGAGCTGGCGGTGGTACGACCCGTGCAACGCCGTTCCGGCGGCGGTGAGTTGCCGGCACTGGTCGCCGTGGCGGCGGTCCTTTTCACCATCCAGCAACTCGCCGGGTACCTCTTCGGCTACACGACCCTGCCGGGGCAGGCCCTGCTGACGTTCGACCCGGTGCCGGTCGGCGACACGGTCGTGCAGCCCAGCACGGTGCTGCTGCTCGGCTTCGCCGTCGTCGCGTTCGCCGCGCTGGCCGTCTGGATCCGTTACACGCGCACCGGCCGGCTGCTGCGGGCCGTCGGCGACAGCACCCACGCCGCCGGCCTGCTCGGCCTGCCGGTCAACCGGGTGCGGCTCATCGCGTTCCTGCTCTCCGGGCTGCTCGCCGGCATCACCGGCCTGCTGTTCGCCTCGAAGGCGGGTGTGAGCTCGCTGTCCGGGCTGAGCTGGGCGTTGTCCGGCTTCCTCGCGATGGTCGTGGGCGGCACCGGCTCGATCTGGGCCCCGCTCGTCGGCGGTCTCGTCCTCGGCGCCGTCGAGGTGTTCGTCCCGTACTACTTCGGCGGCCAGTCCCACGTCTACGGGCTGCTGTTCGTCGCCCTGTTGTTCTTCGCCCTGAAGCCCAGCGGGCTCTTCGTGAGGAGGGTCAGAGCATGACGGAAGCAGGTCAAGCGCCGCAGGCGTCGACCGGCCGGGGGCTGGGACGCGTTCCCGGTTCGTTCGGGCTGCTCTGCGGGATCGTCGGTGGCGTGCTGCTCCTGCTGTGGGTCGGCACCGACGGCTACAAGCAGACGCTCATCACGACGACGGCGACCTACGCCCTGGTGGCGCTGGGCATGTACGTCCCGTACCTGATGGCGGGCTCGCTCTCCATGGCGTACGGCGCCTACGCCGGCATCGGCGGCTACGCGGTCGGTCTGATCTCGGCGAAGAGCGGCCTGCCGCTCGCCTTCGCCTGGATCGCCGGCCCGGTCGTCGCCGCCGTGGTCGCCGTCCTGCTGGGCCTCGCCACGCGGCGGCTCTCCGGGTTCTTCCTCGCCGCCGTCACGTTGCTGTTCGGCATGGCGTTCACCGCGCTGCTCGTCGACGCGGAGGGGATCTCCGGCGGGTCCGGCGGCCTGGGCTCGCTGCGCAGGCTCAACATCTTCGGCTGGGAGCCGTCGCATTACCAGGTGGTCGTCGGCTCCGTCGTCGTCGTGTGCGTCATCGCGTTCCTGCTCGACCGGCTGCGCATGTCGCCGTGGGGCATCATCGTGCGGACCATGCGCGACGCGCCCCGCGCCGTCGAGGCCGCGGGCGTGCGCGTGCCGGTCATGAACCTCGTGTCGCTGGCCATCGGCGCCGCCATCGCGGCCGTCGGCGGCGGGCTGTTCACCTACTCGGCGGGCAGCGTCACCCCCGACACGTTCACGCTCAACCTGGTGTTCCTGGCCATCTTCATGCCGCTCATCGGCGGGTCGGCCACGCCGTGGGGCGCGGTGCTCGGCGCCGTCATCGCGGTGCAGTTGACGCTGAACTTCCCGGCGGTGCAGACCAGCGGCACGCTGATCCTCGCGCTCGGCGTGCTGGTGATCCTGCTGGTCGCGCCGCAGGGCGTGATCGGCTACGCGAGCAGACTCGTGCGACTCGTAGGGGGACGGCGTGGCTGAGACGCTGTTGGTCGGATCCGGCCTCACCAAGCGCTACGGCGGGGTGACCGCCCTGCAGGACGTGTCGTTCTCGCTGGACGCGGGGGAGATCCTCGGCCTCGTCGGGCCGAACGGCGCGGGCAAGACGACCCTGGTCGACCTCATCTCCGGCGCGCAGCCGGCGACGGAGGGCACCCTCGCGCTGCGGGGCCAGCGGCTCGCCGGCCCCGCGTCCCGCCGGGCGAAGGCCGGGCTCGCGCGTACCTTCCAGTACCCGCAGCTCGCCCTGGAGCTCAGCGTGGCGGACAACCTGCTCCTCGGGCGGGTGGCCCGCCGCCACGGCACCGTCTGGCAGATGATCGCCGGCTCGTTCGGCGGCGCCTTCCGCCCCCGGCTCGCGTCCGACACGGCCGCCGTCGAGGCGATCGCGCGGGAGCTCGGCATCGACCGGCTGGACCGCCCCGCCGGCGACCTGTCGCTGGGCGAGCAGCGGCTCGTCGAGGTCGGCCGGGCCCTCGGCCAGGACCCGCTCGTGCTGCTGCTCGACGAGCCGTTCGCCGGCTCCGACGCGTCCGGCGTCGCGGGCATCTCGGAGGTGGTCCGGACCGTACAGCGGCGCGGTCACGGCGTCATCCTGGTCGACCACAACGTCGACCTGGTGGCGGGGCTGGTCGACCGGATCATGCTGCTCGACCGCGGCCGGGCCGTGTTCGACGGCGGTCCGCGCGAGTGCCTGGACAGCCCGCAGATGCAAGAGGTCTATTTCGGCGTCGCGGAAGTCGAGGAGTCCCCGCATGTCGTCTCATGAGCTGCGCCTCGAAGGGCTGGCGGTCCGCTACGGGCACGCCAGCGCGGTCACCGGCCTGGACCTGACCGCACCCGGCGGCACCGTCACCGCCCTGGTCGGCCCGAACGGCGCCGGGAAGAGCAGCGCGCTGCTCGCGGCGTACGGCTCGGTGCCGTCGACCGGTCGCGTCTTCCTCGACGGCGAGGACGTGAGCCGCCTCAAGCCCGCCGCGCGTGCGCGGGCCGGTATCGCGGTCGTACCGCAGGGAAGGCAGCTCTTCCCGAAGCTCAACGTCGCCGACAACCTTCAGGTCATGGCGGAACTGCTGCGCCTGCCGCGGTCCGCGGTCGACACCGCGATCGACCGGTTCCCGATCCTGAGGACCCGGCTCAAGAGCCTGGTCGGTGTCCTGTCCGGCGGCGAGCAGCAGATGCTCGTGGTGTCCCGCGCGCTCATGGGCTCCCCGCGGGTGCTGCTCCTCGACGAGATGATGACCGGCCTGGCCCCGCTCGTCGTGCAGGAGCTGCTGCGCACGGTGACCCAGCTTGCGTCGGAGGGCGTCGCGGTGCTCATGGCCGAGCCGGCGCTGGGCGCCGTTCGCGGCGCGGTGGCCCGCGGCTACGTCCTGGTCCGCGGCGAGGTGGTCGCGACGTGCGAGGACGGCGGCAAGGCCCTCGACGCGGTGTACCAGTCGAGGATGGGCGTGCTCAAGACCGCAGCCCACTGACCGCGAGCGCCCCGAGGAGCCGGTCGTAGCCGGCCGCGGTGCCGATCGCGGCCCGATCCTCGGGGTGCCACAGGTAGAAGTTGATCACAGCGGCGAGGAAGTCGCGCCGCACCGTGGTCAGGCGGTGTAGCCCCCGTCGACGTCGAGCTTCTGGCCGGTGATGAACTTCGCGCGGTCGCTGGCGAGGAAGCACACCGCCTCGGCGATGTCCTCGGCCGTGCCGAACGTCCGCAGCGGGATGTTCGACCGGGTCACCTCCAGTGCCCGCTCGTCGAGGTCGCCGCTCTCGATCAGGCGGGTCGCCATGCCGTCGGTCAGCATGCCGGGACCGACGCAGTTGGCCCGCACGCCGAAGCGGCCCTCCTCGGCGGCGATGCCGCGGACGAGGGCCTCGACGGCACCCTTCGGGGCCGCCGACAACCCGTCGCGCACCGGGAACCGCCGGGTCGCCGCGGTCGTGACCGCGACCAGGCTGCCCCGCGCCGCGCGCAGGGCGGGCAGCGCGGCGGACACGACGTTGAAGAAGGCGGCGACGTCCTGGGTGAGCTGCTCGTGGAACCGCGCCGGGGTGACCCGGCTCAGGTGCAGCATCGGAACGTGCGGCCCCGCGGCGTGCACCAGGGTGTGGATCGGGCCGGCCGCGGCCAGCAGCCCGGCGCACGAGTCCGGGTCGGCGAGGTCGGCCCGGACCGCCGTGCCGCCGACCTCGGCGGCGAGCTTCTCGGCCGCGGCGGCCGACGAGCGGTAGGAGAGCACCACGGTGGCGCCACGGGTGGCGAGCAGCCGGGCGACCGCGGCGCCGATGCCGCCGGTGGCGCCGGTGACCAGTGCCGCGCCGGGCCGGTGGAGGAAGTCGCGCGAGGGCATGGCAACGAGTCTATCAAACGCTTGCTTGGTAGAATGGTCGCCGTGGAGCTGAAACTCGGCGTCATGCAGGTAGCCCGGCCGTTCGCGGCGGAACACCGGAACGGGGTACGTCGTTGCTTGAACGGCGCCCGGCGGTGACCGTAGGGACGAGGTTCGTGCGGATCGGGCGCGGATTCCGCGTCCGATCAACCGGTACGGTCTGCGTCAGCGCGTGACTACCGTCGGCTGATGGAATGCAGGCTCGTGGTGCTCCTCGCCGAGAACGACTACCGCTACGGCACCGGGCCGGTCCGGATGCGGGTCGAGCGCGTCGAGCACGACGAGGCGGTCGTCCTCGACGGCGAGCCGTGGCTGCCGGTGCACGGCACCCGGCTCCGCAGCGACGGCACCGAGGTCGGCGCCGTCCGGCTCCTGGTCCGGGCGGCCCGCCTGCCACCGGCCGCGCCGCGCGGACGGCCGGGACCTGACGGTGAACCGTGACCCGGCCGGTGGCCCGGGTGCCGCGAGGTCCCGGATGTGTGCCACGTCTCCCGGCCGGCGTACGGCGGGGCGGGGTCGTGCCGCACGGTTGTCGTACCAGCGGATTCACACCACCCGAGGAGCACACCGTGTCGCGTCGCAGCCGCTTGCAGCTTCCCGCCCTGACCGCCGTCGCGCTCGGCGCGCTCGCGCTGGCCGGGTGCGACCGGCCGGGGTCCGGGACGTCGGCGCAGCCGTCCGCCGCCCCCGCCTCGTCCGCGGCCTCCGCCGGGCCGTCGGCGTCGGGCGTCAAGGCGTCGCCGTCGGGCAGGACCAGCGGCAAGGCCTCCGGCCCGGCGTCGCGGAAGGCCGCCGCGCTGCCGGACATCTGCACCCTGCTGTCGAAGGCCGAGGTCACCGGCCTCACCGGCGAGCAGGTCACCCTCATGACCGACGAGGGCGGCGGCTCGCCGGCCTCGCGGTACTGCCAGTGGCAACTCAGCCAGGGCCAGTTGACCGTGAGCGTGATCTTCGAGGACCGCGGCGGCTTCGACACGCGCAACAAGGAGTCGAAGCCGGTGAGCGGCGTCGGCGACACCGCGTACTCGCTGGCCGGCCACCTGTACGTCTGGGAGGACGGCCTGGCCGTCGACGTCTACGCGTCCTCGGAGTCCTCGGACGCCGCGAACCTCGGCGTCGAGCGCCAGACCGCCCTCAAGGTCCTGCCCCGGCTGACCGCCGCCACCCGCTGAGCCCGCCAGGACCGCCGAGCGCCGGCACGGCCCCGGCGAGCGACCTCAGGCGAGCACCTGGGGCCCGGCCTCGGTCAGCCGGACCGCGGACCGCGCCGCCGGGCGTCAGAGCCGTTCGACGATGGTGACATTCGCGGTCCCCCCGCCCTCGCACATCGTCTGCAGACCGTACCGCCCGCCGGTCGCCTCCAGTTCGTGCAGCAGGGTCGTCATCAGCCGGGCCCCGGTCGCGCCGAGCGGGTGGCCGAGCGCGACCGCGCCGCCGTTGACGTTGACCCGGGCCGGGTCGGCGCCGGTCTCGCGCTGCCAGGAGAGCACGACCGGCACGAACGCCTCGTTGATCTCGACGAGGTCGATGTCGTCGATCGTCAGCCCGGCCCGTTCGAGCGCGTGGGCGGTGGCCGGGATCGGGCCGGTGAGCATGAACACCGGGTCGTCGGCGCGGACGCTGATGTGGTGGATCCGGGCGCGGGGGCGCAGGCCGTGCTCGGCGACCGCCCGCGGCGAGGCCACCAGCAGCGCGGCGGCGGCGTCGGAGATCTGGCTGGCCAGCGCCGCCGTCACCACGCCGCCGGGGGTGAGGGTCGGCAGGCCGGCCATCTTCTCCAGCGTGGTGTCGCGGCGCGGCCCTTCGTCGTCGCGCAGGTCGCCGACGGGGACGATCTCGCGCGCGAAGCGCCCGGAGTCGACGGCGGCGGCGGCCTTGCGGTGGCTGCTCAGCGCGTACGACTCCATCTCGGAACGGGTCAGGGACCACTTCTCGGCGATGAGCTCGGCCGCTCGGAACTGGCTGATCTCCTGGTCGCCGTAGCGGGCCTGCCAGCCGGCGGAGCCGCGGAAGGGGTCGTCGAAGCCGTACGCGCGGCCGGCCAGCATCGCCGACGAGATCGGGATGGCGCTCATGTTCTGCACACCACCCGCGACGACGAGGTCGGCGGTGCCGGACAGGACCGCCTGCGCGGCGAAGTGCACGGCCTGCTGCGAAGAGCCGCATTGGCGGTCGACGGTGACGCCCGGGACGTGCTCGGGGAGGCCCGCGGCGAGCCACGAGGTGCGGGCGATGTTGCCGGCCTGCGGGCCGATCGTGTCGACGCAGCCGAAGACGACGTCGTCGACCGCTGCCGGGTCGACGCCACTACGCTCCAGCAGCGCCGTCAGCACGTGCGCGCCGAGGTCCGCGGGGTGGATGCCGGCGAGGCCGCCGCCCCGCCGGCCGACCGGCGTGCGGACCGCTTCGACGATGAACGCATCGGACAAGGTCATGCCGGACACCTTACCAAGCGAGCGCTTGGTTGGTAAGGTGTCCGGCATGGAACCGTGGCCGCCCGCGCGATTGCCGGATCCGGCACGGGCCGGCGGCGGCGGCAAGGTGCTCAAGACCACCCTCCGGAGCCGCTGATGGACACCGTGATCGTCACCGGCGGGGCCAGCGGCATCGGTGCCGCCATCGCCCGCCTCGCCACCGAGCAGGGCCTGCGGGCCGTGGTCTGGGACCTCAGCCCCGGCGGCATGATCGTCGACGTCCGCTCCCGCGAGGCGGTCGAGGCGGCGCTCGCCGAGGTCGGCCCCGCGCGGTACCTCGTCAACAACGCCGGCCCCGCCAGCAGCTCGGCCCTGCCGTTCGCCGACGGCGTCGCCGGTACGGTCGGAACCGTCGAACTCGTCACCTCCGCGTGGCTGGCCACGGATCCCCCCGACGGTGCCGCGGTCGTCAACGTCGCCTCCGTCGCCGGGAACCTCGTCGGCACCGACTCCGCCTGGTACTGCGCCGGCAAGGCCGCCATCGCCGGCTACACACGCCACCTCGCCACGCGGATCGCGCCGCGGGTGCGGGTCAACGCCGTCGCGCCCGGCTTCGTCGACACCCCGCGGATGGCCGGCTTCGGCGACACCCCGCTCGGCCGGTCGCTCCTCGATCGCAACCCGATGGGCCGCGCCGGCCGTCCCGAGGACGTCGCCGCGGCCGTGCTGTTCCTGCTCTCGCCGGCCGCCGCGTACGTCAACGGGGTGCTGCTCCCGGTCGACGGCGGCTGGACCGTGTCCCAGTGAAAGAAGGTCTTCCATGCCGGATGCCGTGATCGTCTCCGCGGTCCGCTCCCCGATCGGCCGCGCGTACAAGGGCTCGCTGGCCGGGGTGCGCGCCGACGACCTCGCCGCGCAGATCGTCCGCAAGGCCCTCGACAAGGTGCCCGCCCTCGACCCCGTCACGCTCGACGATCTCATCCTCGGCTGCGCCCAGCCGGCCGGCGAGCAGGGATACAACCTCGGCCGCCAGGTCGCGATGCACCTCGGCCTCGACACGGTCCCCGGCACCACCGTCAACCGCTACTGCGCCTCCTCGCTCCAGGCGATCCGCATGGCCTTCCACGCGATCAAGGCGGGGGAGGGGCACGCCTTCGTCGCCGCCGGCGCCGAGGTCGTCTCGCACTACCCGGCCGGCCGGGCCGACGGCATGCCGGACACGATGAACCCGCGCTGGCCCACCTTCACGCCCTCGGCGCACTGGTCCGACCCGCGCGAGCGCGGCGAGCTGCCCGACGTGTACGTCGCGATGGGTGAGACCGCCGAGAACGTCGCCCAGTTGTGCGGCGTCAGCCGCCGCGAGCAGGACGAGTTCGCCGTGCGCAGCCAGAACAACGCGGAGAAGGCACAGGCCGACGGGTTCTGGGACCTCGACATTACGCCGGTCGAGCTGCCCGACGGCACGGTCCTGCGCCGCGACGACGGCCCCCGGCCGGGCGTGACCCTGGAGAAGATCAGCGCGCTCCAGCCCGCGTTCCGCCCCGACGGTACCGTCACCGCCGGCAACTGCTGCCCGCTCAACGACGGCGCCGCGGCCCTCGTCGTGATGAGCTCCACCCGCGCCGCCGAGCTCGGGCTGACCCCGCTCGCCCGGATCGTGAGCACCGGCGTCTCCGGACTGAGCCCCGAGATCATGGGCCTCGGCCCGGTCGAGGCGACCCGGCGGGCCCTGGCCAACGCCGGCATGTCGATCGGGGACATCGACCTCGTCGAGATCAACGAGGCGTTCGCCGCGCAGGTGATCCCGGCGTACCGCCAGATCGGGGCCGACCTGGACAAGGTCAACGTCCACGGCGGCGCGATCGCGGTCGGCCACCCGTTCGGGATGACCGGCGCCCGGATCGCCACGACGCTGCTCAACGGCCTGGTGCACAAGGACCGCCAGGTCGGCCTGGAGACGATGTGCACGGCCGGCGGACAGGGCATGGCGATGATCCTGGAGCGTCTCTCATGACCGCCGGTGTGCTGTCGGGGAAGGCCGTGGTCGTCACCGGGGCCGGGCGGGGTCTCGGCGCCGCCTACGCCGAGCTGGCCGCCGCCGAGGGCGCCGCGGTCGTCGTCAACGACGTCGACGCGGACCAGGCCGAGGCGGTCGCCGCCCGGATCCGCGCGGCCGGCGGCCGGGCCGAGACGGCGGTCGGCACGGTGGCCACCTGGGACGGCGCCGCCGAGATCGTCGGCCGCTGCGTCGAGGCGTTCGGTGCGATCGACGGCCTGGTCAACAACGCCGGCATCTTCCGCCTCGCCGACCCCGCCGAGCAGGACCCGGACGACTTCCGGACCACGATCGAGGTCAACCTGCTCGGCACCGCGTATTGCGGGCTGCACGCCATCCGCGCGATGCTCCCGCGCGGCAGCGGCTCGATCGTCAACGTCACCTCCGGCACCCATGCCGGCGCGGCCGCGATGGGCGCGTACGGCGCCAGCAAGGGCGGCGTCGCGTCGCTCACCTACTGCTGGGCCGCCGACCTGGCCGGCACCGGCGTGCGGGTCAACGCCGTGTCCCCCAACGCCCACACCAGGATGGCCGAGACGTTCGAGGAGTACCTCGGCACGGCGAGGCAGAGCCAGAACCTGAACAAGCCGCCGGAGCAGAACGCCCCCGCGGTCGTGTACCTGCTGTCGGACGCGTCGGCGGCGTTGCACGGCCAGATGGTCCGCGTCGACGGCGAGGAGCTGTCGATGATGGCCCACCCGACCATCCAGGGCACGGGCGCCCGCAATCCACAGTGGACCGTCTCCGCGGTGGCCGCGGCGTTCGAGGCCGGCGCGGTGGGCCCGCTGAGCCCGGTCGGCCTGCACCGGTCCTGACCCGCGCCAGGTCCGGTCCGCCGTTCGATCGCGTCCGACCGCGCCGCCTCCCGGCCGGTCGGGCAGACTTGATCGAATGGCGGACCGGACCTGGAAGTCGTTCGTGCGGAATCTCGCGGACCGGATCGAGCTCGACCTGCGGGGGGTGCTCGACGGGCTGGACCCGGAGCTGCTCGACGCCGTGGCCGAGCCGGGCACCAACTCGATCGGCTGGCTGCTGTGGCACCTCACCCGCAGCCACGACCGCACCATCAGCGAGCTGTCCGGCCAGCCGCAACTGTGGGTGACCGACGGGTGGCACGTCCGGTTCGGCCGGCCCGCGGATCCGGACGAGACCGGCTACCGGCACACACCCGAGCAGGTGGCGGCCTTCCGCAGCCCGGAGCCGGCGGTCGTCGGCGCCTACCACTGGGCCGTGGTGACGCGGTTCCGGGCGTACCTCGACGCGGCCCCGGCCGGCGACCCGGCCCGGCTGGCGACCAGCCCCACCCTCGGCGACACCGTGCCGGTCCAGCAGCGCCTCGTCGGCGTGCTCGTCGAGGGACTGGAGCACGTGGGCCAGGCGGCATTCCTCCGCGGCCTGCTCGAACGGCGGAGGCGGTGACGGCCGGGGCGTTTCATGATCATGGGAAAGATCTGGCTGTCGGGGCAGCCGCATCTTTCCCATGATCATGAGGTCGAGCGGCATGGCGGCGGGTCGTGCGCCCGAATTGTCGGTCCTGTTCGGTTTGGCAAGGGGCTGCCGGGCTCAACTCGGCGGCCTTGCCCCCCGGCTGCGCGAATGCGCCGCGATCATGAAGCTGGCGCTCGGTTCCGCGCGCCGTCAGGGGCGGGACAGGCCGTCGAGGAACAGGGACGTGCAGTCCTCGGCCAGGCGGGTGATCGGGTAGGCCGCCGTGGGCTTGAACCAGCGCACCGACAGCCACACCGCGTCACGTATCAGGCGATACAGGATCTTGGGGTCGAGGTCGTCGCGGATGACTCCCTGGGTGATGCCCGCCTCGATCACCTGGAGCCAGGTCGACTGGACCTCCTTGCCGGCGTTGCGGAGGTATCCGAACCGCTCGATCTGGGTGAGATAGTTGACGTCGTTCTGGTAGATCTCGGTGGCATGCGGGTGCGCCTCGACGACTTCGAGGGACGCCACGATCAGGTCGTGGAGCCGGGTGCGCGGGTCGGTGTCGCCGGCCAGGACGCGCTTGTACCGCGTGCGCAGGTCCTCGAGATAGGAGGTCACGATCTCGTCGACCATCGCCTCCTTCGACTCGAAGTGGTGGTACAGGCTGCCGGACAGGATCCCGGCCTCGTCGGCGATCTCGCGGACAGTGGTCGCCGCCACCCCCTTGCGGGCGAACAGCGCCGCGGCGCTGGCGAGAATTCGCTCACGTCGATCCCCAGGCTCTCGCGCCATCCCGTGCTTCCTTGTCGATGTGTCGTCGGCACCAGGAGTGTACGTGTGCCGGCGCCGTGAGATACGGCTCCTTCGCGAGTGTAGCGCAATCAAGCAAGCGCTTGGTACGGTCGCGGGCGATCCGTGCTGCGGCTCAAGAAGGCGGCGAGGAAGCGCGATGGCGAACAAGCGGATGACCGAAGACGAGGTCGTGGCCCAGCTACGCTCCGGCATGACCATCGGGATCGGCGGTTGGGGCTCACGGCGCAAGCCGATGGCCCTGATCCGGGCGATCCTGCGCTCCGACCTGACAGATCTGACCGTGGTCAGCTACGGCGGGCCCGACGTCGGCCTGCTGCTGGCCGCCAAGAAGGTGCGCCGGCTGGTGTACGGTTTCGTGTCCCTCGACTCGATCCCCGTCGAGCCGCACTTTCGCGCGGCGCGGGAGGCGGGCGCGGTCGAGGTGACCGAGTATGACGAGGGCATGCTGCGCTGGGGCCTCTACGCCGCCAGTTGCCGGCTGCCCTTCATGCCCAGCCGCGCCGGGCTCGGCTCCGACGTGCTGCGGGTCAACCCGGAGCTGCGAACGGTGGTCTCGCCCTACGGCGGCGAGGAGGTGCTGGCCGTGCCTGCGCTGCCCCTCGACGTCGCGCTCGTCCACCTCAACCGGGCCGACGAGCACGGCAACGCCCAGTATCTCGGGCCCGACCCGTACTTCGACGACCTGTACTGCACGGCGGCGGAGCAGGCGTACGTCTCCTGCGAGCGCATCGTGCCGACCGAGGAACTGACCCGCGACGCGCCCGTGCAGTCGCTGCTGCTGCAGCGCTGGATGGTCCACGGGGTGGTCGAGGCGCCCGGCGGGGCCCACTTCACGTCCTGCGACCCGGACTACGGCCGCGACGAGGCGTTCCAGCGCGGCTACGTCGAGGCCGCCCGGGACCCGCAGGCGTGGGCGAACTTCTACGAGCGTTATGTCGAGGACCGCTACGGCAACACGAACATCTCCGCGATCGGCGACTTCGCCCGGCCGGCCCGCGCCCTGGTCGGCGTGCGCGGCGCGCCCGGCAACAGCGTCAGCCACACCACCAGCTACTGGGTGCCGCGCCACAGCCGGCGCTCGTTCGTGGCCGCCGTCGACATGGTCAGCGGCGTCGGTTACGACCGAGCGGCGGCGGTGCCGGAGGCGGGCCGCTTCCACGACCTGCGCCGGGTCGTCAGCAACCTCGGGGTGTTCGACTTCGACACCGACGACCACCGGATGCGCCTCGTGTCGGTGCATCCGGGTGTGACGGTCGACGAGGTGGCCGACGCGACGGCGTTCGACCTGGTCGTACCGGCTGAGGTCCCGACGACCCGGCTGCCGACCGACGAGGAGCTCACGCTCATCCGCGAGGTGATCGACCCGCAGAACGTCAGATCCCGGGAGGTGGCGGGTTGAGCGGGCCGAGCGGGCCGCGGACGCCGCTCCGCGACCGCATCATTGCCGGGGTCGTCGACACGCCGCGGCGGCTGAGCTGATGCCGGCCTACGCGATCGACGGGGTCGTGCCGGTCGTGCACCCGACGGCGTACGTCCACCCGACCGCCGTCCTCATCGGCGACGTCCACGTCGGGCCGCACTGTTACGTCGGCCCCCTCGCCAGCCTGCGCGGTGACTTCGGCCGGATCGTCCTGGAGGAGGGATCGAACTTCCAGGACGGCTGTGTGTTCCACACCTTCCCGGGCACCGTGGCGGTCCTCGGCCGCGACGGCCACGTCGGCCACGGCGCGGTGCTGCACGGCTGCGTCACCGAGCCCGGCGTGCTCATCGGCATGAACGCCGTGGTGATGGACGACGTACAGGTGGGAGCGTTCGCCTTCGTGGCGGCGCACTCGTTCGTCCGGTCGGGCTTCGTAGTGCCGTCGCGGACGCTGGTCGCCGGCGCGCCGGCCCGGGTGGTGCGTGACCTGACGCCGCAGGAGCTGGCCTGGAAGGCCAACGGCACGACGGTGTACCAGCGGCTGGCGGCCCGGTGCCTGACCTCCCTGCACGAGGTGCCGCCGCTGCCGGAGGCCGAACCGGACCGCCCGATCCTGCCGACCTCCGCGTCCGTCGCCGTCCCGCTCGACCAGGCGAGGAACACGCGGCTCCGATGAGCCAAAACAAGCGCTTGGTAGAGTGACGGCCACATCCCTCGACCCGACCTCGCCACACCCCTCGACCCGAAGGAGACATCGCCATGACCGACGCGGAAGAGGTCGTCCTGTACCGCACCGACGGTCCCGTCGCCGTCGTGACGATGCACCGGCCGCAGTACCGCAACGCCCAGAACTCGAAGATGACGTACGCGCTCGACGACGCGTTCTACCGCGCCGCCGAGGACGACGACGTCAAGGTCGTCGTGCTCGCCGGCGCGGGCAAGCACTTCTCCGCCGGCCACGACATCGGCACTCCCGGCCGGGACATCGACACCACGTTCGAGCGGCGGGCCGGGCTGTGGTGGGACCACGTCGGCAAGCCCGGCGCGGAGAGCCGCTTCGCCCGCGAGTCCGAGGTGTACCTCGGGATGTGCCGCCGTTGGCGGGAGCTGCCGAAGCCGACGATCGCCATGGTCCAGGGCGCCTGCGTCGCCGGCGGCCTGATGCTCGCCTGGTGCTGCGACCTCGTCATCGCCGCCGACGACGCGTTCTTCGCCGACCCGGTCGTGAAGATGGGCATCCCCGGCGTCGAGTACTTCGCCCACCCGTGGGTCATGGGTCCGCGCTTCGCCAAGGAGTTCCTGTTCCTCGGCGAGCGCGTCGACGCCCGGCGGGCCCTGGCGCTGGGCATGGTGAACCGGGTCGTGCCCCGCGACGAGCTGGAGACGTCCACGATGGACGTCGCCCGGCGGATCGCGCAGATGCCGCGCCTCGGCCTGGCGCTGGCCAAGAAGGCCGTCAACCAGGCCGAGGACCTGATGGGTCTGCGCGCCGGGATGGACTCGGTGTTCGGGCTGCACCACGTCGCACACGCCCACAACGCCGAGACCGGCACCGACTCCCTCGCCGGCCACGACGCCCGGTCCATGCGCGACGGCGCACGCTGATGCCGCAGCGGTACGGTGGCCGCGTCGCCCTGGTGACCGGCGCGGCCTCCGGCGTCGGCCGGGCCACCGTCCTGCGTCTGCTGGAGGAGGGCGCCCGCGTCGCCGGTCTCGACACCGCGCCGGTCGACACCGGCGGGGTGTTCGACGGGGTGCTCGGCGTGCGCTGCGACGTCCGCGACGAGGAGGCGGTGCGCGCCGCCGTCGACCGCGTCGCGGCCTGGGGCGGGCGGCTCGACCTGGTCGCGAACGTGGCCGGCGTCGCCTCGTACGCGCACACCGCCGACGTGACGCTCGCCGAGTGGGACCGGATCCTCGCCGTGAACCTCACCGGCACCTTCCTCGTCTGCCGGGCCTCCCTGCCGCACCTCGTCACCGCCCGCGGCGCGATCGTCAACGTGGCCTCGCTCGCCGGGGTGCGCGGCTGGCGGTACAGCGCCGCCTACTCGGCGGCGAAGGGCGGCGTCGTCGCGCTGACCCGGTCCCTCGCCGTGGAACTGGCGCCGTCCGGGGTGCGGGTCGCGTGCGTCTGCCCCGGCTCCGTGGACACGCCGCTGAAGGCGGCGCTGCGGCCGGTACCGGATCCGGATCCGCGGCTGCTCGAACACGGGCGGGCGCTCGTGGACCCGCCCGTCGCCGACCCGGCGGAGGTCGCGGCGGCCATCGCGTATCTCGGCTCCGCGGAGGCCCGGTTCGCCACGGGAGCCGTGCTGCGCATCGACGGAGGTTCCGGTGTCTGAGTTCCCCCAGCGGACCATTGATCGCTACTACGCCGACGGCGCCTGGACCGCCGACACGATCGCCGACCTGGTGGCCCGCCAGGACCGCGACCGGGTCGCGTTCGTGGCGCCGGAGGGCACGTTCACCTGGGGCGAGTACGACGACCTGTCGTCGCGGCTGGCCCGGTCCTACGCGGGCAGCGGCCTCGTGCCGGGCGACCGGCTCGCCGTGCTGCTCACCGGCGGGGCGCTCACCCACATCGCCTACCTCGCCGCGCAGAAGGCCGGCCTCGTCACGGTCGGGATCGGCCCGCGGGCCGGCGACGCCGAGGTCACCCATCTGCTGCGCGCGACCGGCGCCGCGGCCCTGGCCACCCGGGACGTCCACCGTGGACGCTCCGGCGCCGCGATCGCGCGGCAGTGCGGCGCCCGGCGGCACGTGCTGCTCGACCTCGACGCGCTGCCCCCGGCCGGGCCGGAGCAGCCGCGCGGGCTCGGCCCCGACGACCTGTTCTTTCTCAACTCGACCTCCGGCACGACCGGGGTGCCGAAGTGCGTGCGGCAGACGATGAACATCCGCAAGTACTTCGGCCCGCTCGCCCACGCCGCGGGGCGGTTCGGCCCCGACGAGGTGTTCGCCAGCGTGCTGCCCGCGCCGTACGGCTTCGGGCTGTGGAGCGCCCACGTCGTGCCCGCGATGTACGGCTACCCGACCGTCCTCACCGCCGAGTTCGACCCGGCCGAGACGCTGCGGCTCATCGAGGAGCACCGGGTCACCGTGCTGTGTGCGGTGACCGCCCAGTTCATCATGCTGCTCAACGCGCCGGAGTTCGCCGCCGCGGACCTGTCGTCGCTGCGGGTGCTGTTCACCGGCGGCGAACGGGTGCCGCTGTCGCGGGCCGCCGACTTCGAGGAGCGCACCGGCTGCGCGGTGCTGCAGTTCTACGGCTCTAACGAGTCCGGCCCGATCTCGGTGACCACCGTGGATGATCCGCGGGCACGCCGGCTGGGCACCGCGGGCCGTCCGGTCCCCGCCATGAACGTGCGCCTGGTGGGGGAGCGCGGTCAGGTGGCGGTGAAGGGGCCCGGCTGCACGCCCGGCTACCTCGACGACGCCGCCGCGAACGCGGCCCTGTTCCGCCCCGACGGCTGGCTCCTCACCGGCGACCTGGCCCGGCTCGACGACGACGGCTACCTGTCCGTCACCGGACGGGTCGCCGACTTCATCATCCGCGGCGGGCACAACGTCAGCGCCCTCGTGGTGGAGGAGGCGGTCGGCAGCCACCCCTCGGTGGCGCAGGTCGCGGTCGTCGCCGCCCCGGATCCGGTGTTGGGGGAGCGGGCCTGCGCCTACGTGGTGACCCGGGCGCCGCTCACCCTCGACGCGCTGCGGGAGCACCTCGACGCCGCCGGGGTGTCGAAGCAGAACTGGCCCGAGTACCTCGTGCCGCTGGACCGGCTGCCCATCAGCACCGGCGGGAAGGTCGACAAGGCGTCGCTCCGCGCGGACGCGGCCCGGCGGTTCGCTACGCCGAGCGTCCCGGAAGGCTGATCAGCGTCTGCGCCACCTGGCCGTCGCCGACCGGGCGCCCGTCCACGGTGGCCTCGACGTCGAAGAGGTACCGCCGGCCGCGCACGTCGGCGAGCACGGCGGTCACCGCCACCTCCTGCCCCACCCGGGCGGGGCCGGTGTGCCGGATGCCGATCCAGGTGCCCAGCGACTCCGTGGCGGGTCCGAAGTGCGGGCGCAGCACGTCGGCGGCGGTGTCCTCCATGAAGGCGATGAGCGACGGCGTGCTCAGCACCGGCTCGGCGCCCGACACGTGGTCCGTGGTGGCCTCGGCGGTGACCGGGAACAGCCTTTCGCAGGTCGCGCCGGGGCCGACATCGGCGCGCAGCAGGCCGTGCGGCCGGCCGGTCCGGGCCTCGCCGCGGCGCAGCCGGATGTCGGCGACCAGCCGCTCGCCCCGCCGCAGCCGCAGGGTGACCACGTCAGCGGTGCGCCGCGCGACGACGACCGTCAGGTCCCCGCGGGCGTCGTCGTCGCCGTGCCAGGTCACCTGCTCCACGTGGGCGCCCTCGGTCGGTACCGCCACTGCCACCTCGGCGCCGATCGGCGCCTTCCACACGTCGTCCACGGCTCCGCTCCCGCCTTGACACCATCGAACGGCCGGGAACAGAATGACACAACCAAGCGCTTGGTTGGTAGATCTCCGGCCGAAAGGTGGTCTCGTGCTCGACCTGGCAGCCTTCTTTCCGCCCGGCACGGCCCCGCAGGCCGGCAGCGTCCACGAGCGGTACGTCGCCGACCGGCTCGGCGAGGTCGGCCGGTGGGGCACCGAGACGCTCCCCGACGTCGTGCGCCGGCACGCGGCCACGCAGCCCGACGGGATCGCGTTCGTGGCCGCCGGAGACCGCATGACCTGGGCGGAGTTCGATGACTGGTCGACCTGGTTCGCGCACCGGCTCGCCGACGCCGGCCTGCCGCGCGGCGCCCGCGTCGGCGTCCTGCTGCCCGACGGCGTCGCGGTCCACGTCGTCTATCTCGCGGCGATGAAGGCGGGCGTGGTCGTCGTCGCGATCGGGCCGCGCGCCGGCCGGGTCGAGGTGCGCCACCTGCTCACCGTCGGCGGCGCGACCGCGCTCGTGAGCCTCGCCGACCACCGCGGCGAACCGGTCGAGGCCATCGTCGAGGGCCTCGGCATCACCACCCACCTGGTGCTCACGGAGCCGTTCGGGTCGGCGTCCGAGCCGGTGCCCGGCCGCGCCGAGCTCGGCCTCGGCGAGATCCACCTGCTGAACTCGACGTCGGGCACCACCGGCATGCCGAAGTGCGTCGTGCACAACCAGAACCGCTGGTTCTACTACCACCGGCTCGCCGTCGACTGCGGCGACCTGCGCGCCGACGACGTCTTCCTGACGCTGATCCCGGCGCCCTACGGCTTCGCGCAGTGGACGGCCAACTTCACCCCGACGATCCTCGGCGCGCCGACCGTGGTGATGCCCCGCTTCACCGCCGACGAGGCGCTGCGGCTCATCGAACGCGAGCGGGTCACCGTCGTGTGCTGCGTCAGCACCCAGTTCATCATGATGCTGAACTCGCCGCTGGTCACCGAGGTGGACCTGTCGTCGCTGCGGTGCATGTTCACCGGCGGCGAGGCGGTGCCGTTCGAGCGGGCCAGCGAGTTCGAGCGGCGCACCGGCGCGAAGGTGCTGCAGTTCTTCGGCTCCAACGAGACCGGCGCGCTGTCGCGCACCTCGGTCCGCGACACCGAGGACCAGCGGCTGCGCACCGCCGGTCGGGTCATCGACGCGATGGAGGTGCGGCTGTTCGCCGAGGACGGCACCGACGTGACCGCGGCCGGCGGCCCCGGGCAGGCGGCGTGTGCCGGCCCCGCGACGTGCCTCGGCTACTTCGCCGACCCGGCCGCGAACGAGGCCCTGTTCACCCCCGACGGCCGGATGCTCACCGGCGACATCTGCACGATCGACGCCGCCGGCTACCTGCGGGTCGTCGACCGCAAGTCGGACTTCATCATCCGCGGCGGCAAGAACATCAGCGCCGCCGCGGTGGAGGACCAGGTGGGTTCGCACCCGTCGGTGGCGATGGTGGCGGCGGTGGCCGTGCCGGACCCGACGTTCGGTGAGCGCGTGTGCGCGTTCGTGGTCCTCCGCGACGGCGCCGCACTGACCCTGGACGAGCTGCGCTCCCACCTCGACGCCCGCGGCGTCTCGCGGGAGAACTGGCCGGAGCGCCTGGAGTTCGTCGCCGACCTGCCCCGCGGGTCGGGCGGGAAGATCGCCAAGGCGGAGCTCCGCAAGCTCCTGCGCTGACCCGGCTGCCGCCGTGCCGCCCCACGGGACCGGCAGGCCGGGCGTCCCGGGCGGCGCCCTGGTCGCCGACGGCCCGCAGCACCGGGGCCAGGGTCGCGCCCGCTGGGGCCGGGGCCGTCGCCCCGCCCTACGAGGGTCGACCGCGACCGGCGGCCTCCTTCGGCGCCGGGTCCGCGAAGGCCGCCAGCACCTCCTCGCGCAGGCGCGTGCGCTGGATCTGGCCGGTGGCCGGGGTGCGCGGGATCGACCCCGCCGTCGTCACCAGCCGCGGCACCTGGAACGACGCCAGCCGGCCGGCCACATGCGACCGTACCTCCGCCACCGACGGGACCGGCGAGCCGTCCGGCAGCACGAGAACGGCGCACACCACCTCGCCCCACCCCGGATCCGGCACCCCGACGACCGCCACGTCGAGCACGCCCGGCAGGTCGCGCAGCGCGTGCTCGACCTCGGCCGGGCCCACCGACTCCCCGCCGGTGCGGATCACCTCACGCGTGCGGCCCGTCAGGTACAGGTATCCCTCGTCGTCCAGTTGGCCGAGGTCGCCGGAGCGGTACTCGCCCGCCAGGGGCGCCGCCCCGAGATAGCCCGACATGACCGCCGGGCCGCGCACGCAGACCTCGCCGTCCTCGGCGACCCACAGCGCGTTGGGCGGCGCGGCGCGGCCGACGCTGCCGGGCTTTCGGGCCAGGTCCCAGTCGTGCAGGGCCGCCATGCGGCCGGCCTCCGTGGAACCGTAGAGGATCGTGGTCGTCGTCCCGGGCAGCCGGGCCTTGATCCGCTCCACCAGGTCGGGGGCGACGCTCGACGTGCCGGTGTCGGCGTGCAGCAGCGACCGCAGGTCGGCGTGGCGGTGCTCGCGGTCCAGCAGGCGCTCCCAGACCGCCGGGATGCAGTACAGCGCCGACGGGCGGCGCCGCTGGACGACGTCGATCATGTCGGCGGCGTCGGCCCGGCGGACCAGGTGCACGGCGGCCCGATGCTGCCAGGCCTCCATCACGTAGTGCCAGCCGCCGTAGTGGTACAGCGGGAACGTGCACACCACGCCGCCGTGCCCGCGCAGGCCCGTGGTGAACGTGCCGCCGCCCGGTGCTGCCCGCAGCCAGCTTGCCCGGTGGCTCACCAGCGCGCCCTTCGGCCGGCCGGTGCTGCCGCTGGTGAGGTACAGGATGTGCGGATCACCGTCGTCCAGCGCCCGCCGCGCGAAGCCCGGCGCGCCGCCCGCGAGGTCCGCCGGGCGCAGGCACGGCTCGGTGAAGTCCGCGTCGGACACCACCAGCCCGGGGTCCACGTAGGACCGCACGCGGTCCCGCTCCGCCATCGGCAGTCCCGGGTTCACCGGCGCGAACACCGCGCCGACCCGCGCGCACGCCACGAACACGTCCAGCGCCCGCAGCGTCGGGGTGGCACACCACAGGACGGTGTCCCCGGCGCCGACGCCGAGCCCGATGAGCGCGTTGGCGGTGCGGTCCGCGGCCTCGTCCAGCTCGTGGAACGTCATCTGCTCGGTGCCGAGGGTCGCCGCGAGCCCGTGGGGTGCGGTCAACGCCGCCAGGGTCACGATGTCGCCGATCAACAGGCTCATTGGTGCTCCCAGTCGAACAGGTCCACCTGGGCGGGGCCGAGCGCGCCGTGCGCCGCCTTGTCCCGCGTGATCTCCAGCGCCTTCGGCAGCGCGTCGATCCCGCCGAGCCGGTGCGTGACCAGCCCGGCGACGTCGACATCACCGCGGCGCACGAGCCGCAGCGCGTGCTCGAAGGCGCCGCTGCCCGGTGCGTAGCCGCCCGCGCCGGACCGCGGATGCAGCAGCGCGGCCGAGCGCTCCCGGAGGAGGCCGAGCGGGGCGGGCGCGTGCTCGGGCAGGACCGCCACCATGACGATGCGCCCGCCCCGGCGGACGCAGCGGGCGGCGAGGTCGAGGGTGGACGTCCCGGCCAGGCCGGCGTCCGGCGCGCCGCCGGCGGTCTCGAAGACCACGTCGGCGCCGATGCCGTCGGTGGCGTCGCGGACGGCGGCCTCGACGTCGTCGGCGGCGTCGAGCACCAGGTCGGCCCCGGCCCGCCGGGCGAGGTCGCGCTTCGCGGCGCTCCGCCCGGTCACGACGACGAGCCCGGCCCCGCCGCGCCGGGCGACCTGCGTGTGCAGGAGGCCCATGACACCGGCGCCGAGGACCAGGACGGTCTCACCCGGCCGCACGCCGGCGAGCGCGTGCCCGTGGACGGCCCCGGCGAGCGGCTGCACGGCGGCCGCCTCCGAGGCGCTGACCCCGTCCGGCACGGTGACGACGGTCTTCGCGGGCACGACCACCCGCTCGGCGAACGCCCCGGGCGTGCTGAACCCGAGCACCTGGGGCCGGGGGCAGGCGTCGGGCCGGTCCCGCCGGCACGCGGCGCACCGGCCGCACGCCGCCGTCTCGACGGCGGTGACCCGGTCCCCGGGCCGCGGCCCGCCGCCCGGCGGGGCGTGGCCCTCACCGGGCGGGCCGACGTCGCGGATCACGCCCGCGAACTCGTGGCCGCCGAACCGGGTCGGGCCCTCGGCGAGGCGGGCGGCGAGCACCGTGTGCATGGCGACCGGCGCACCCGCGATGAGCATGCACTCGGTGACGCTCGGCTGCACGCAGGCCACGTCGATCACCACTTCGCCCGGCCCCGGCACGGGGTCGGGCACCTCCTCGACGGCCAGGTCGCCGAAGCCACGCATGACGAGCGCCCGCATCCCGCGATCTCCCCTCGGTCGCTCTCTTGACGGTGGAATCAGATTTTGTATTGAATATTCAAACCACGTCAAGGGAGGCCGCATGGAGGACGAGCCCACCGTGCGGGACGCCCGCCCGGGCAGCGGGTCCGCACCGCAAGACCGTCAGCGGCCGGGCCCGGCCGCCGGTGAACGGGAGCTGATGGTCACCGGGATCGGCGGGCAGGGCATCCAACTGCTCGCCAAGACCCTGGCGCTCGCCGCCACCCGGGAGGGTCGATATGCGATGCTCGCCGCGGACTACGGCGGCGAGATGCGCGGCGGGCCGTCGAAGGCCACCGTCGTCGTCGGGGACCGGCCGCTGCGGGCCCTGCCGATCCTGCCGTCCGCCGGATCCGCGATCTTCGCCCACCACCGGTTCGCCGAGCACGTCGAGGAGCGGCTGCGGCCCGGAGCGCTCGTCGTGGTCAACGTGCCCCTCGTCGATCCCGGCGCCTTCCGCGATGACCTGCGGATCGTCACCGTCGACGCCATGCGTGCCGCGAAGGAGGCCCAGGCGCCGAACGCCGCCGGGTTCGTCCTGCTGGGCGCCTACAACGCCGGCACGCGGACCGTCGCGCCGCAGTCGCTGGAGGACGCGATGACCGAGTTGCTCCCGCCGTACCGCCGCCAGCACGCCGAGGCGAACGTCCGCGCGCTGCGGGCCGGCGCCGCCGCCGTCACGGAGGCCGCCCGATGAACCTCGAACTGCTCGAGGGCAGCGCCGCCATCGCCGAGGCCGCGATCGTCGCCGGCTGCCGGTTCTTCGCCGGCTATCCGATGTCGCCGTTCACCGGCCTGCTGGAGGAGATGTCGCGGCGCATGCCGGCCGCCGGCGGGGTGTGCCTCAACGCGGAGAGCGAGATCGAGGGCGTCAACATGGCGCTCGGCGCCGCCGCGGCCGGCGCCCGCGCCGCGACCGGCTCGTGCGGCCAGGGCATCGCCCTGATGCAGGAGGCGATCGCCGAGGCCGCGCTCAACGAGACGCCGTTCGTCGTGTTCAACCTGGCCCGCAACCAGCAGGACTACTTCCAGGCCACCCGTGGCGGCGGCTGGGGCGACTACCGCACCATCACGCTCGCGCCGAAGGACGTGCCGGAGGCGGTCGAGCACACCCAGTTGCTGTTCCACCTCGCCGACAAGCACCGGGCGCCCGTGATGCTCTACGGTGACCCGCTCCTCGCGCAGACCCGCGTCGGCGTCGACATCCACCCGGTCGACCACGGCGAGCTGCCGCCGAAGGACTGGGCCCTGGACGGGACCGGCGGCGGCACCGGCCGCAGCCGGCAGGTGTGGACCTGGGCGATGGGCAAGGCCACCGACCCGGGCCCCGGCCCCGACGGCCACTGGCGGGCGGTCGCCGAGAAGTTCGACCGGATCGCCGGCCTCGAGGCCCGCCACGAGCAGTCCGGCGTGGCGGACGCCGAGACGGTGGTCGTCGCGTTCGGCTCCGCGGCGAAGTTCGTCGAGCACGTCGTCGACGAGCTGCGCGCCGAGGGGCGCCGCATCGGCTGGTTCCGGCCGGTGACGCTGTGGCCGTTCCCCGGCGACGCCTTGGAGGAGGCCACCCGCACCGCGAAGCGGGTCCTGGTCTTCGAGCTCAACGCCGGGCAGATGCTCGACGACGTCCGCATGCACGCCGCCGACCGGCGGGCCGTGCGGTTCATCGGCGGTGTCAGCATCGCCGAGTCCGGCCTGTCGTACGGCCCGCTGCTCGACGCGCCCGTGATCCGCCAACGAATCCTGGAGGCGACGTGACCATCGACACCAGCCAGCCGCCGCTGCGCGACGCCCGGCAGGTCGCCGACTTCCGGCCCAACCTCATCCTCGGCGAGCACTCGCTGTGCCCCGGCTGCGGTGAGCCCGTCGCCCTGCGGATCCTGCTGGAGGTCTTGCAGGAGCTCGACATCGTGCAGCGGACCATCGGCGTCGTCGGCCACGGCTGCTACGGCAGCTTCGTGCGCATCATGGACGTCGACGTCCTCCAGTGCCTGCACGGCCGCGCGCCGGCCTGCGCCACCGGCATCAAACGCGTGCGCCCGGGCGTCGCGGTGTTCACGCTCCAGGGCGACGGCGACATGGCCAACGAGGGCCTCCAGGAGGTGCTGCACGCGGCCGCCCGCGGCGAGAACATCACCTGCGTGATGCTCAACAACGGCGTCTTCGGCGACACCGGCGGCCAGCAGACCGCGACGACGGTCCTGGGCCAGCGCACGAAGACCAGCGTCGAGGGCCGCGACCCGGCCGCGCACGGCTACCCGATCCCGGTCGCCGACCTGGTGGCGGGGCTGCGCGGCGTCGGATACGTGGCCCGGGGCGCCGTGTCGAACGCGGCCTCGGTGCTCCAGGCGAAGCGCATGATCCGCAGGGCGTTCGAGACACAGCTCGCCGGCGGCGGGTTCAGCCTGGTGGAGATCCTCACCATGTGCCCGACCGGCTGGTTCGTGCCGACCGCCGAAGGCCCCACGTACCAGCACGACACGATGGAGGCGACCTACCCGCTCGGCGAGCTGGTGACGCCGTGACCGGTTCCGGAGCGGAGGTCGCATGACGCTCGAACGCGCCAACACCAGCGAGGCGGTCGCCGCCCACATCCTCCAGCAACTGTTCACCGGCCGGCTGCGCAGCGGCCAGCGGCTCGACCTCGACGAGATCGCTGCCGAGCTCGGTGTCAGCCGGGTCCCGGTCCGTGAGGGCCTGATCCAGTTGGAGCGCGACGGGCTGGTCGAGCGGGCACACTACCGGCGCGCGTTCGTCGCCGAGTTCGACGACTCGACCGTGCGCGAGGCCTTCGAGTTGTACGGGATGCTGAGCGCCCTCACCAACCGCCGCGTCGCCGCCCGCCGGGATCCCGCCGTCGCCGAGGCCCTCGGCAAGGTCGACGAGGCCCTCGCGGACTGCGCCGACCCCGGCGAGTTCGAGGCCCTGGCGCGCGAGTTCCGCCGGGTGGTCAACGTCGCCGGGGCCGGCAACCATCTGCGGGCGCTGCTGCGCACGTTCAGCGGCCTCGTGCCGGCCGCCGCCCGCTTCTCCATCGACGACGCCCTGCCCGACGAGCGGGCCGCGCTGCACGCCGAATACGTCGCCCTGCGCGACGGCGACGTCGAGGCGGCCGGTGCCGCCGCCCTGGCGCACCTGCGCCTGACCGCCGACAACGCGATCCTGGCCCTGCGCCGCAGGGGTGTCTTCCCGCCGTCCGGCACGCGGACCCCCGAGTGGACGGACGTCGCACGCGTGCTGGAAGGAGACGGCGCATGACCGGAGCTGAGCGCGGCCGTGTCACCCGGGGAACGCTCGTCATCGACGTCGAGCGGTGCAAGGGCTGCGAGCTGTGCATCCCCGCCTGCCCGCCCGACGTGCTGTCGATGTCGGCGGCGGTCAACGAGCAGGGTTACCGCTACCCTGAGCTGCACGACGGCTGCACCGGCTGCACCGCCTGCCAGCTCGTCTGCCCCGACTTCGTCTTCTCGGTCTACCGCTACACGACGCCCACCTGAGCGTCACCCGGTCAGGCCGGGGCGTTGGCCTTCAGGAACGCGTCGAGGGCCGTGGCCGCCTCCGGTGCGCCCTCGGCCGCGATCGTCAGGAACGCGGCCCCGTGCAGGCGGCCCGGGACGAGCGCCAGCTTGCGCCGCTCGCCCGGGGTGGCGTCGTACATCGCCCGGGCGTCCGCCGGGAAGCCGCTGTCGCCGGTCGCCGCGACGTACAGCACCGGCGCCGTCAGCCGGGGCACCGCGTCCAGGGCGTTCTCCCCGGCGTACTTCGGTGCGGGGGAGAGGCCCACGACCGCGGTCGGCGGCGGGGTCAGCCCGGCGGCGGCGACCAGCACGGCCGTGCCGCCGCGCGACGCGCCGATGAGCACCACGCCGGTCGCGCCCTGCGCGCGGGCGAACGCGGCCGCCGCGGCGACGTCGCCGGAGGCTTTCGAGTCCGGGCCGCGCCGGGAGCGGCCCTCGCCGTTGAAGTCGAACGCGAGGACCCGGTAGCCGGCGGCGGCCTGCTGCCTGGCCCATGACAGCCACGAGCACGAGTCGGCGGCGGCCTGCGCCGCGAGCACCAGCGCGGTCCGCCCGGTGCCGAGCACGTACCCGGTGAGATACACCCCGTTCGTGTCGGCGAACGTCACTTGCTTGTCGTTGAGCTCCGGATCGGCGCACCGGCGTTCGGTCGGGCTGGGCGCCGCGGCCGCGGTGGGTGCGGTGGACGTCTCCGGCGCGGGCGCGGGATCACCGGCACACCCGGCCAGGAGGAGCAGACTGAGGACGGCGGCAAGGTTACGCATACAGACGGGGACCGTCGACGCATCGACATGGTTGCGTCACGAATCGGGATCCGTCCACGACTACGGCGTGCCCGTCGGCTGGCGCTGCTGCCCGGGCACCCCGGTGACCGCGATCGTCGGCGACGTACAGCCGGGAGTTCCTCCGCGGGATCCTCGCGTCCCACCGCCGCTGAGCCGTCAGAGCGTGGACAGGGACTGGTCCAGGTCGGCGATGATGTCCTCCGGCTCCTCCAGGCCCACCGACAGCCGCAGCAGGGCCGGGTCGACGCCCGACGCGGCGAGTTCCGCGGGGCTCTGGTGGGCGAAGACGAGCGACGCCGGGTGGGTGATGAGCGTTTCGGTGCCGCCGAGGCTCACCGCGTTGCGGGCCAGCTTCGTCGAGCCCAGGACCCGGGCCGCCGCCTCCGCCGACCCCACCGTGAAGCTCAGCATCCCACCGTGCCCGGCCATCTGGCGCCGCGCCAGGTCGTGCTGCGGGTGCGTCGCCAGCCCCGGATAGTGCACCGCGTCGACCGCCGGGTGGCCGGCCAGGAACCGGGCGACCGCGAGGCCGGACGTGTTGTGCCGCGCCATCCGTAGCGGGAACGTGCGCAGGCCCCGGGCCAGCAGCCACGCCTCGAAGGGGTGGCACACCGGGCCGAGGACCCGCGCGGTCTCCCAGGCCCGGGCGACCAGGTCCGCCGATCCGGTGACGACGCCGGCCGTGACGTCGCTGTGGCCGTTGAGGTACTTCGTCGCCGACTGCACCACCAGGTCGACGCCGAAGTCGATGGGGCGGGTGTTGTACGGCGTGGCGAACGTGTTGTCGGCGACGACGATCGCGTGCGGGGCGGCGGCACGCACCGCGGCGAGGTCGGTCAGCGCCATGGTCGGGTTGCTCGGCGTCTCCACGTAGACGACGCCCGTCGACGGGCTGACGGCGTCGGCGATCGACTCCTGCGGCACCAGCAGCACGTCCACGCCGTACGAGGGCAGCACGGTCCGCAGCAGCGTCAGCGCCGCGGTGTAGTGGCTGGTCTGGGCCACCACCTCGGTGCCGGCCCGCACGTTGGACAGCAGCGCCGCGCTGATCGCGGCCATCCCGCTGCCGACGAGGAGGGCGGCCTCGGCACCGTCCAGGTCGGCGAGCATCACCTCGGCCTCCCGGGCGTTCGGCGAGCCGTACCGGGTGTAGTAGCCGGTCGGCGCCACGGCCGCGGCGATCTCGGCGGCGACGGGGGAGCGGGGCAGCTCGTACGTGCTGGTCTGGAAGATCGGCGAGGCGACGGGCGTGCCGCCGGGTTGCGCGGGGACGGACGGGTGCAGCAGCCTGGTCATGCTGGGGCGTTCCATCGGGCCAGTATCCGGGCGGGCCGCGGGTCCGGGCGACGGCCAACGGCGGATCAGTGGCCCGGCCGGGCCAGGCCGCTCTCGTAGGCGAACACGACCGCGCCGGCGCGCGTCGAGCGGACCCGGGTGGTCTGGGTGGTCTGGGTGGTCTGGGTGAACCCGCCGTCCGCCGTCGTCCACCGCGCGATCGGCGCGCGGTTTCCCTCCCGGATTCGCCCGATCGGCGAATGACGCGAAGAATGTTCGTTATGTTGCCAGGATGAGCTGTCGATGGCTGACCGTGCCCCTCGCCGTGGTGTTCGCGGTGGTACTGGCTGCGCCCGCCGCAGCCGCGGACCCGCCGCCCGACGGCCCGCAGTCGGTGGTGGTGCGGTCCGGCGACACGCTGTGGAGCCTCGCGCGCCGCAACGGCACCACGGTCGCCGAGCTGCAACGCCTGAACAACCTCGGTACGTCGACCCTGATCCGGATCGGCCAGACGCTGGTCCTGTCCGAGGCGACGCGGGAGCGGAAGGTGGCCCTGGCGATCGCGTACGCCGAGGCGCAGGTCGGCAAGCCCTACCGGTTCGCGACGGCCGGCCCGGAGACGTTCGACTGCTCGGGCCTGGTGATGCGGGCCTGGGAGGCCGCCGGGGTACGGCTGCCGCGGGTCACGTACGACCAGATCAAGGTCGGCACGCGGGTCACCCGTGAGCAGCTCCGGCCCGGCGACCTCGTGTTCACCAACAACGGCGGCCACGTGGTGCTCTACGTCGGCGACGGCGAGATCATCAACGCCGGGCACACCGGGGTGACGGTGCGCCGCCAGCCGCTGATGCGCGACGAGCAGGTCGTCGCGTACGTCCACCTGACCGAGGTCTGAGGCCACTCCGGCACCCGCGCGGTCGACCCGGGCCGTGGTCGGGCTTCCCGGGGCCGGTCCGGCGCGGCGGCGGTTCCGCACCCGGCGTCAGTCCGTGGGCTCGGCGCCCGC
The DNA here is from genome assembly GCF_025264685.1 of Dactylosporangium roseum. Lineage (GTDB taxonomy): Bacteria > Actinomycetota > Actinomycetes > Mycobacteriales > Micromonosporaceae > Dactylosporangium > Dactylosporangium roseum. The sequence goes on along the minus strand of NZ_CP073721.1, from coordinate 4,415,177 downwards.
CTGCTCCAGCAGCGTCTCGATGCGCTCCAGCAGGACGCTCGGCTCGAACGGCTTCACCAGGTAGTCGTCGGCGCCGGCGTCGAAGCCCGTGCTCACGTCGAGCCACTGGCCGTGCGAGGTCAGGATCAGCACCGGCATGAGCTCGGTGTCCGCGGTCTCGCGCAGCGCCCGGCACACCTCGATCCCGTTGATCCCCGGCATGCTCACGTCCAGGATCGCGAGGTCCGGGTGCTCCCGGCGGGCCGTCGCCAGCGCGGTGCCGCCGTCGGCGCACGCGATGACCTGGTGCCCGGAGGAGTCGAGCAGGAACGTCAGGAGATCACGGATGGCCAGATCATCCTCGGCCACCAGCACCGTCGACATCGCCCGCCCCCTTGTGGTCCGATCCGAGTATATGAACAAAACCGCTCAAGTATGATTGAACCAGACATAAGGGAGGTGAGTTCGGTGCAGGCACAGTTCCTGCAACTCATCTCGCACGAGCTGCGCACCCCGCTCACCGGAATCCGCGGTTACAGCGACCTGCTCGCCGCCGAGCGGGCCGGGCCGCTCACCGACCGGCAGCGGCACATGCTCACCATGCTCAACTCGTGCGTGCACCGCCTCGACAGCCTCATCGACGACCTGCTGCTGCTCGCCAGCGTCGACGCGGGGATGTACGGCCTTGTGGTGGAGGACCTCGACGTCGCCCGGGCCTGTGAGCGCGCCGTCCGCACGCACACCGCCCACGCGCGCCCCGGGGAGCCGGTGTGGCGCACCGCCCGCGCGGACCGGCCCTGTGTGGTCCAGGCCGACCCGCGCCAGCTCGACCACCTGCTCGCGGCGCTGCTCAACCACGCCGCGGGCGCCTTCGCCGGACAGGCCGAGCTGGTCCTGACGGCCGCACCGGACGACCCGGGCGTGCGGATCACCGTGTCCGGGACGGCCGCACCGGCGACCGCGGAGGATCCGGCAGGGCTGGGCCTCGCGGTGGTACGGGCCGTGGCCGAGCAGCACGGCGGCGCCGTGACCGTCGGCGACACCGCGATCCGCGTCGCCCTCCCGCACCTCGCCCGCCCCGGCGCGCGGCTGCGGGTCGTCGACCGTCCCCGCGTGCGCCGGGTCGCGTGATGCGCAGCGGGTGCGGCTTCCTCACCCTCGCCACCGCGCATCCGATCGCGCCGCACCGCGGCGCCGGCCTGGCCGTCGCCGCCGACCCGTGGGACCTTCCCGGGGGCTACACCGACCGGCTGCTGCTCGTCGCGGCGACCGGCGTCCTGCTGAGCCTGCTGCTGACCGCCCTGGTGTACCTGCTGTCGACCCGCCGCGCGAAGGCCATGGCGCTCGTCGAGGAGGCGACCCGGGAGCTGCGCGCCGCCGAGCGCGCGGCGCGCGACCAGTCGGCGCTGCAGCAGGCGATCCTGTCCAGCCTCGGCGAGGGCGTGACCGTGGTCGGCGGTGACGGCCGGATCCTGCTGCACAACCCGGCGGCCCGGCAACTGCTCGGCACCGCCGACGACGCCGACCATCTCGAGGACTGGCCCGCGCACTACGGCGCCTACCTGCCCGACCGGATCACCCCGTTTCCCGCCGGGGAGCTGCCGATGGTGCGGGCCCTGAACGGCGTCGCCGCCGACGGGGTCGAGATGGTGATCCGCAACGCCGCCCATCCCGACGGGATCCTCGTCAGCGTGAGCGCCCGGCCGCTGGACCGCTCCGGCGGCGGCCCGCGCGGCGCCGTCGCGGTGCTGCACGACATCACCGAGCTGCGCCGCTACGAGTCGGAGCTGGCGCAGTTCGCGGCGGTCGTCGCGCACGACCTGAAGAGCCCGCTCACCGCGGTGCACGGCTTCGCGGCGGTGGCCGCCGAGGCGATCGCCGCCGACCCGCCCCGGCTGGACACCGCCGCGGCCGCCGTCCAGCGGGTCCGCCAGGGCGCCACCCGGATGCGGACCATCATCGACGACCTGCTCGCCTACGCCACCGCGCGGGACGCGCCGCTGAACCCCACCGAGGTCGACCTGCGTGCGGTCGTCGAGGCGGTGGTCGCCGAGCACACGGCCGCCCCACCGCTCGCGAGCCTGTCCGCGGCGGCCTCGGGCGGCCGTCCGCCCGTGCCATCGATCGCCGTCGGGCCGCTGCCCGTGGTCGAGGCGGACCCGGGCCTGCTGCGGCTGGTCGTCGACAACCTGGTGGGCAACGCGGTCAAGTACACGCGGGCCGGCCGGATCCCGCACGTGGAGATCACCGCGACCGGCGACGGCGCCGGGGTGCTGCTCGAGGTCGCCGACCGCGGCATCGGCATCCCCGACGCCGAGAAGTCACGGGTGTTCGAGTCGTTCCACCGGGTGCGGCCGATGGACTACGGCGGCACCGGGCTGGGGCTGTCGATCTGCCGGCGGATCGTCGAGCGTCACGGCGGGTCGATCGCCGTGGAGGACAACCCCGGCGGCGGCACCCGGTTCCGCGTCTTCCTGCCGCAGCCGGTGCTGCCCGGCGGCGGCTGGGAACGACCGCAGCGTCCCGTGCGGGACCCGCATTTGGCAACCATAACGTCTCCGGCGGTGCGTTGATCATGCAGTTGTGGTGCCTAACAAACCGGGCATTCAGGGAGTGTCCCGGCACCACAACTGCATGATCAACGCACCGGAGAGGGGGTTGAGGGGTCAGGGTTGGGGGGTGCCGAGGATCGACGAGATCTCCGAGGCGGCGCCCGGTCTGGCGAACAGGTACCCCTGGCCGTACTCGCAGCCCAGGTCCTGCAACGTCGACCACTGCTCGGGGGTCTCGATGCCCTCCGCCACCGTCTGCAGTTGCAGCGCCCGGCCGAGCTGGACCACGGCCTCGGCGAGGGTCGCGTCGCCGCCGGCCGTGTCGATGCCGTCCACGAACGAGCGGTCGATCTTCAGGATGTCGACGGGGAAGCGCTTGAGGTACGACAGCGACGAGTATCCGGTGCCGAAATCGTCGATGGCGAGCCGGACGCCGAGCGCCTTGAGCCGGCCGAGGGTGTCGATGGTCGACTCGGTGTCCTGCATCAGCAGCGACTCGGTGATCTCCAGGACGATCTGGTGCGGGTCCACGCCGGTCTCCCGCAGGATGCCGGCGACCTCCACGACGAGGTCCTGGTACTGGAACTGCCGCGCCGACAGGTTGACGTTGACCCGGATGCCGGACGCCGACTCGAACTGGGTGCACCAGGTGGCGAGCTGCGTGCACGCCTGGCGCAGCACCCACCGCCCGAGCGGCACGATGAGGCCGGTCGACTCGGCCAGCGGGATGAACGTGCCCGGCCCGAGCATCCCGCGCACCGGGTGCTCCCAGCGCACCAGCGCCTCGACGCCGATGAGCCGGCTGGTCGGCAGGTCGACGATCGGCTGGTAGTGCACGACGAACTCCTCGAGGGCCAGGGCCCGCTCCAGTTCCGCGCGCTCCTCCGCCTCCCGCAGGATGTCGGCGTACATGCCGGGGTCGAACAGCGCGCACCGGTCGCGCCCGTCGCCCTTCGCGGCGTACATCGCCAGGTCGGCGTTGCGCAGCAGCTCGCCCGGGTCCGGCCCGCCGTCGCCGTCGCCGGCCTTCGCGGTGGCCACGCCGATGCTCGCCGAGGTGACGACGTCGCGGTTGCCCAGCCGCAGCGGCCGGCGGATCGCGGCGAGCAGCCGCTCCGCGAGGTCCATCGCCTCGATCTCGCCGACGTCCTCGACGAGGACCGCGAACTCGTCACCGCCGAGCCGCGCGAGCGTGTCCGACGCGCGGAGCTGCTGGTGCAGCCGCAGCGCGGTGGTCGCGATGAGCTGGTCGCCGGCGTTGTGCCCGAGGCTGTCGTTGACGAGCTTGAAGTCGTCGAGGTCGACCAGCAGGAGGGTCACCCGCCTGCCGCCGCGCCGGTTGCGGGCGATGGCGTGCTCGAGCCGGTCGCGGAACAGCGCCCGGTTCGGCATGCCGGTGAGCGAGTCGGCGAACGCCTGCCGGGTCAGCTCCTCCTCGAGCTCCTTGCGTGCGGTGATGTCGCGGATGCTCAGCACGGCCGCGCGCAGCGCCGGGTCGTGCTGGAGGTTGGTGCCGGTGACCTCGGCGTGGATCCACCTGCCGTCGCCGCGGCGGATGCGGGACTCGGCCCGCTCGGTCACGCCGGGCGCGGCGGCACAGACCGCCGCCCACCACTCCATGACGGTCGGCAGGTAGTCCGGGTGGGTGATGTCGGCCAGCACGTCGCTGGTGACGTGGTGCGGGTCGTACCCGAGGACGGTGCGCACCGACGGGCTCACGTACGTGACCCCGCCGTCGGGGACGACCGCGATGACGGCGTCGGAGGAGTTCTCCAGCAGGGCCTCGACCTTGTGCTCGGCCAGGCGCCGGGCCGCGTCCAGCCGCCGGCGGTCGCTCGCGGTGCGGGCGCCGAACCAGGTGGCCCCGATCATGAGCGCGGCCGTGAGCGCCGCGAGGGTGGTGTCGACCGGATGGTCGCGGCTGGTGGCCAGCCAGAGGTATCCGGCGAGCGAGACCGCGCCGATGCCGGCGACGGCCCGGCCGGAGGCCACGGCGGCGGTCGAGGCGAGCACGAGCGTGACCCCGACCGGGTAGATCGCCAGGGCGGCCGTGTCGTAGGCGGCGAACCCCAGCAGCAGTGCGATGTTGGCCAGCCAACAGGCGATGAACAGCCAGTTGGTCCACGGCCGGTCGACGATCCGGCGCCAGGGCAGCGCGGCGAGCGTGCCCTGGACGGCCGCGGCGGCGACCAGGAGCCCGACGAGCCACGGGCCGCGGTGCCAGTCGTACCAGACCCGCAGCGCGCCGATGAGGATCACACCGATGCCGATCCCGGTGGCCAGCCTGACCTGGCGGGCGCGGTAGTCCCCCTCGTGCCGTTCCAGCGCCATCTCCGACATGGCCCGATGATCGGTGCGGTCCCGCCGTTCCTGAGCCGAACCGCGCCGCGCCGGGGTTGCCGCTGTGGTGCAACCGGGGTCCCCCGGGGGCGGCCGCGGTTCCGGCCGGGTCGTCAGAGCGGGATCTCCGACGGGGGCGGGCCGAGCAGTTCGATGGCGTGGCGGGCGGCGATCTCCGCGAGCGCCGCCGGATCGACGGGGCCCGGGTCGGGCAGGCGGCGTTCCGGGGCCGGGGTGCCCGCCTCGGCGGCGAAGTGCTCGAAGCCCGCCGGGGTGGTGAGCTGGAGCGTGCGCAGCGGCTCGCCGGCACCGACCAGGAACGTGTGCGGCACGCCCGACGGCAGGAGCACGAAGTCGCCCGGGCCGGCCTCGAAGGTGTCGTCGCCGCACCGGTAGCGCGCCGAGCCGGACAGCACGTAGAACATCTCGTCCTCGTCGACGTGCCGGTGCACCGGCGGCGCGAAGCCCGGCGGGTTGACGAACTCCACCACGGTCAGCCGGCCACCGGTCTGCGCGGCGGCCGCCTTGACGGTCACCAGGCTGCCGAGGAACCACAGGGCCTCGCCGTCGCCGTCCCGGCGGACGTACGCCGTTGTCGTCGTCTCCATGACCGCTCCCAGATTCAACATACTGCTGTCTACTGAATATGTCGCTAGTATGGCGGACCGATGGGTGAAGTCAAGGGAAAGCGCCAGTACCGTTCCGCGGTCCGTGCGGAGAGCGCGCGGCGCACCCGGCGTGCCGTCGTCGCGGCCGCCGCCGAGCTGTTCGTCGTGAAGGGCTACGCCGCGACGTCCCTCGCCGACGTCGCCGTCGCCGCGGGCGTGGCCCGGCCGACGGTGTTCGCGGCGTTCGGCTCGAAGCCCGCGCTGCTGCGCCAGGTGCTCGACCAGGCGCTCGCCGGCGACGACGAGCCGGTCCCGGTGGCAGAGCGGCCCTGGTTCGCCCCCGTCTGGCAGGCTGCGACGGCGGGAGCGCTCCTCGTCGCGTACGCCGACGTGTGCCTCGTCATCGCCCGGCGGGCCGCGCGGTTGTTCGAGACCACGCGCCGTGCGGCCGACGACGCCGAGGACATCGCCGAGCTGTGGCGGACGCTCTGCGCCAACCGCAGGGTGGGCGCCGCGATGGTCGTGCGGCGGGCCGCCGAGCTGACCCCGCTGCCCGACGAGCCGCGGGCGGTCGACCTCGTGTGGCTGCTCAACGACCCGGCGCATTACGCCGCGCTCGTGCTCGACAGCGGGTGGCCCGAGGAACGCTACCGGGACTGGCTCGCCGCGGCCCTGCGGGAGGCGGTGCTCCAGGCGCCCGGCTGACGGCGGCCCGCCGCGCTCAGGCCCAGCCCGCCGCGCTCAGGCGAAGCCGGCGCCGAAACAGGCGAAGCCCGCCGCCGCCACCCGGGCCGCCGGGCCGGCGCCCGCCAGGTCCCGCCGTGCCCGCGCGAGCGCCGCCGCGGACCCGGCGCCCGAGCGCAGATGGCGGTACAACCGCAGCATGAGCGGGCGGGTCGCCGCGTCCGGGACCGGCACCACCGACGCGACCAGGCTCGTGGCACCCAGCCCGAGCAGGGCCGCGGTCAGGCCGAGCAGCTCGTCCCCGGGGTGTACGGCGGACAGCCCCGACTCGCAGGCCGACAGCACCACCCGCCGGGGCGGCCGGGCGAGGCGCTCCAGGTCGTAGACGGTCAACGGGCCGTCGACCAGCCGCAGCGCCGAGAAGAGCGGGTTGTCCGACCGGAACTGCCCGTGCGCCGCGATGTGCGCGAGGTCCGCGCCGTCGAGGGCGCCGAGCACCGCCTCCGCGGTGGCCCGCCGGCCGGTGAGCTGCCGCGCCCCCGGGGACCGCCGTGCGAGGGCGGCGACCTCGGCGGTGGCGTGCGGCAGCCCCGGTCCGGCGACGAACACCGCGGCCCCGGCCCGGGCCGGCGGGGCCGTCACGGCGGCGCGGTGCCACAGCGCGGCCGACGGCGCCACGCACACGGGCCGTTCGGCGAGGGACGGCAGCGCCGCCCAGGGCAGCGCGTGCAGCGCGCCCGTCGGGACGACCAGCAGCGGGCCGTCGAGGCGCAGCGGCCGCAGCAGCAGCGCGTCGAGCCGCCCGGCCTTGGCCGCGACCAGGTCGCCGGCGGCCGCGACGGACCGGGTGCCGTACGCCATCCGGCGCAGCCCGTGCCGCAGGGCGGCGACGTGGTCCTCGGCCTCGGCGACCGTGCCCAGCCGGTGCAGCCGGACCCGGCCGGCGGCCACCACGACGGCGTGCAGCGCGCCGTCGACCGCCAGGTACTCCACCAGCGCCGCCGGCCCGAGCGCCCGGCCCAGCTCGGCCGGCGGCACCGGGCCGGGGCCGCCGGTCCGGCGCGTGCCACCGGTCCGGCGGGCGCCACGCCGTACCGACTCCTCCAGCACCGCCTGCCGGCGGCGCAGGTCCGCCGGGTCCGCGCCCGCGGCGACCGCCTCGGCCTGGGCCGCCACGACCTGCCGCAGCTCGGCCAGGTCCCGCGCCATGGCGGGATCACCCGCCGGGCGGGCCGGGTGCGGCACGACGGCCCGGGCGCGGAACCGCTCCGCCCAGGTGAGCACGGCCCGCGCGTCGCCGCGCTCCATCGCCAGGCGGACCCCGAGCCGGGCGAGCTCACCGCCGTGGCCGGCCGCGTGCACCCGCAGCTCGGTGGCGCCGAGGCTGGCCCGGAACGCGTCGAGCACCCGCAGCCCCGCCCGCAGCGCCCGCTCGGCGCCGGCCCGGTCGCCCTCGGCCATCCGCAGCAGCGCCTCCGCGTGGTGGGCGCGGGCCCGCAGCTCCGCCGTGCCGTCCCGGCGCACCGCCGCGAGCTCCCGCCGCGCCACCGCCGGCCGGCCCAGCTCGACGGCGGTACGGGCGACGACGAGCCGGGCGTCCAGCGCCTCGACGACCCAGCCGGCCGCGGCGAGCGCGGCGGCACAGCGGCGCCCGGCCCGCAGGACCGACCCGTCGGGTGTCCCGCCGGCCGGTAACCGCTGGTCGGCGGAGGGTCCGGCCTACCCGGCGGCGTTCGCGCTGCGGCCGGAGTTCGCCGGCTGGGTCGTCCCCGTCGGCGCGATCGACGAATCGATCGTCCCGGGCCCGGCCGCACCGCTGCCGCCACGGGCGTCGTTCGGCAACACCGGGCCCGGCATCGACCTCTACGCGCCCGGTGTCGGCGTCGTCGGACCGCGGCCGGTGCCGGCCGCCGCCGGGCAGCGCCATGGGTGGGCCACCTGGAGCGGTACCTCGTTCGCCGCCGCCACCGTGACCGGTGTGCTCGCCCGGATGCTGCTGGCCGACCCCGGCCTCCCGGCGGCCCGCGCGCTCGACGGGCTCCGGCGTCGGGCGACGCCGATCCCCGGCGCCGGGGGCCCGGGCATCGTCTGGGCCAGGGACAGCACCTGGCCGGGGGCCTGGGTCAGCCGCTGACGACGGTGCCGTCCTGGTCGACGTCATGATCATGGGAAGGATCTGGCGGTCGGGGCAACCACATCCTTCCCATGATCTGTGAAGTCGACCGGCCCGGAGCGCGTGACCGCGGGTGAGCCGCCGGTGCCCGCCCACGCCCCGCGCCGGCGCGTCATAGGCTGGTGGCGTGGGGTTGTGGGGCAAACGGGACGACACCGTGGTGCACGAGGAACGTCCGTTCAACGCGGAGCCCGTCCCGCACGCCCTCGACCGGCACGACGTCACGCCCGTCGACACCTTCTTCAGCCGCAACCACGCGGACGTCCAGCGGCTCGACCCGGACACCTTCCGGCTCGACGTGGACGGGCTCGTCGAGCGGCCGCTGCGGCTGTCGCTCGACGAGCTGCGGGAGCGGTTCGCCGCGCGTACCGTCGTCGCGACCCTCCAGTGCGCGGGCAACCGCCGGGCCGAGCTGGCCGCCGCACGCGACGTCCCGGGACAGGTGCCGTGGGGGCCGTGCGCGATCTCCACCGCCGAGTGGACCGGCGCCCCGCTCGCCGACGTGCTCGCCGCTGCCGGGCCGCGACCGCAGGCGCGGCACGTCGCGTTCCTCGGCGCCGAGGCGTTCGGCGGGTCGATCCCCGTCGCCAAGGCCACCGCCCGGGAGGTCCTGCTCGCCTGGGGCATGAACGGCGCGCCGCTCCCGCCGGTCCACGGCGGTCCGCTGCGGGTCGTCGTCCCGGGCTACATCGGCGCCCGCAGCGTCAAGTGGCTCCGGCGGGTCACCGCGCGGGAGCGGCCGTCGGACAACCGGTTCCAGGCCGGGGACTACCGGCTGCTGCCCGCCGACGCGGACCCGGCCGAGGCCGCGCGGGGACACGGCCTCTCCCTCGGCGTCGCGGCACTCAACGCCGCCGTCCTGTGCCCGCAGGAGGGCCGCGTGCTGCCCGCCGGGCCGGTGCGGGTCAGCGGTTACGCCGCCGCCGGTGACGGCCGGGAGGTCGCCCGCGTGGACGTGTCGGTCGACGGCGGCCGGCACTGGCGGCAGGCGGACCTCGGCGAGCCCGCCGGGCCCTGGGCCTGGCGGCGGTGGCGGCTGACCGTACGCCTTCCTCCCGGGCCGGCGGAGATCACCGCCCGCGCCTGGGACGACGGCGCCGCCGTGCAACCCGAGCGCGTCGAGCACGTCTGGAACCCGTCGGGCTACATGAACACGGCATGGAGCACGGTCCGGGTCACCTGCGTCGACAACGGCGACGGCCGTTCGGGTGGTGGATGACCGGCGTCGCCGAGCGCGGCGGCGACGCCGGATGCTTGCGTGTTGCGGCCGGCGCACCGCACGATGCTGCCATGCAGCGCGACGAGTTCAAGCTGACCGGGGGCGGCGGCGCGACCATCGTCTACGACGTGTGGACCCCCGGCGGCGAGCCGGCCGGCGCCGTCGTCCTCTCGCACGGCATGGGGGAGCACGCCCGCCGGTACGACCACGTCGTGGCCCGCCTCGGCGGGCTCGGCCTGGTCGTCTACGCCCCCGACCACCGCGGCCACGGCCGCTCGTCGGGCCAGCGGCTGCTCGCCCGGCGGATCGCCGAGTACACCGCCGACCTCGACGTGCTCTTCGGTGAGGTGGCCCGCCGCCACCCGGGCCGGGCGCCGTTCCTCATCGGTCACAGCATGGGCGCGATGATCGCGCTGGCCTACGCGCTCGACCACCAGGACCGGCTGCGCGGACTGGTCCTGTCCGGCACCCCGGTCCTGCCCGGCAAGGGCATCCCGAAGCCGGCGATCGCGGTGGCGAAGATGCTGGGCCGGATCGCGCCGGGCGCGCCGGTGCAGTCGCTGCCCTCGCGGTACATCTCGAAGGACCCCGACGTCGTGGCCCGCTACGACGCCGACCCGCTCGTGCACCACGGCAAGATCCCGGCCGGGCTCGGCGGCGCGATGCTCACCCAGATGGCGCTCTTCCAGCGCCGCCTGCCCGAGCTGACGCTGCCGACCCTCGTGCTGCACGGCGCCGAGGACCGCCTCGTCGACGCCGAGAGCAGCCGGCTGATCGCCGCCCGGGCCGGCTCCGCCGACCTGACCCTGCACGTGTACGAGGGCCTGCACCACGAGGTCTACAACGAGCCGGAGCGGGAGCGGGTCCTCGACGACCTCGTCGGCTGGCTCAACGCCCACTAGCGCCGCCCACCTTGTCGATCTTGCAGTTGTGGTGCCGGGACACTCCCTGAATGCCCGGCTTGTCAGGCACCACAACTGCAAGATCGACGCGCGACCGGCGCTGGCTCGGGAACATCGTGATACGCGTGCGCGTTGCAAGCTCCCATGAGCGACGTGAACGACTTGATCGCCGAGTACCGGAGGGGTGTCCTCTACTTCGACGCCGGTGACCCGATCGAGGCGGCGAAGATCCTCGCCACCGTCCTCGACGAGGAGCCGGGCAACGCCGAGGTGCGGCTGTGGCTGGCCCGCGCCTGCTTCGCGTCCGCGCAGCTCCACCGGGCCGAGACCCACCTGCGCGCCCTGGTCGACCGGGACCCGACCGATCACTACGCGCACCATCTGCTCGGCCGCACCCTGGAGCGGCAGAACCGCGGCCGGGAGGCGCTGCCGTTCCTGCGCCTGGCCGCGGCGATGGCGGACGTGCCCGACTACGCCGACGCGGTGACGCGGGTGGCCGGCAAGGTCTGAGCCCCTGCCGCCGCCGCGACAGGGGGCAGCGCGGGCGTCTGTGATCGCCTACGGTGACCGTCGTGAGGCACTATCCGTGGCGCGCCCTGTGGACCGGGATCTGGCGCACGGCGGCCGCGTTCGTCCTCACCGCGGTGCTCGTCGCGGTCACCGGGCTGCTCGCCGGCCGGCCGGGCTTCATCTGGCTGCTCGCCGGCTCGGTGCTGTCCCTGGCCGCGGCCGTCCCGGGCTACCTGGTCCACCGGGCCGGCGCACCCGAGCACACCGCCTCGTCCAGGGTCGTGATGTTCCTGGTGCTGACGTTCACGGCCTGGCTCGCGGCGTTGGTGGTACTGCCGGTCTACATGGCCGTCGAGGGACGGCCCGTCGACGCCGTGGTCACCGAGATCAGCAACGGCGAGTCGCCCGTCTTCCACGTCAGCGACCCGGCGACCGGCAAGGAGCTCGGCGGGGTGCGGTTCCTCGACGGCGAGCCGAAGGTCGGCGAGCGGCTGCCGGTCCGGGTCGACCCGCGCGGCTGGTTCACCGTCACGGTCGCCGAGCCGGTCGGCCGGTTCACGACGTTCGCGCTCGTCGTGGCCGGGTTCTGCGCGCTGCTGGCGTTCCTGATCGGCGTCGGCGGTCACCTGCCCGACGACTGAGCGGGCTGTCGGAGGTTCGGCGACCGGCGCGACGGCCACGGGCGGCACGCCCCCGCCGCCTACGGGGCGGGTCGCAGCGTCACGGGGAGCGCTGCCGCGCCGCGGTCGGCGCTGAGCGGCGAGATGCCGACCAGCGCCCCGGCGGGTGGCGTTCACCAAGCGCACGTTAAGTGGCCGGTAAGCGCGGTGCCGTCCTCTGGACAGTGGCACGAACGACCGGAGGAGACCGCCATGACCGCCACGGACACCCGTCCGAACCTGCTCGGCATCACCATCAACCACCGCTCCATGCGCGGCGACGCCCGCCGGTTCGCCGCACTGGTGCGGAGCATCGCCGACGGTACGACCGCCAGCTCGCCCGCCCGCGCCCGGGCCATCGAGCGGTACCTCACCAGCCTCTGCGCCGGGATCCACCACCACCATCAGGCCGAGGACGAGGTGCTGTGGCCGGTGCTCGAGGCCGCCGCCGGCGCCGAGGTCGACCTGACCGAGCTCACCGACGACCACGCCCAGCTCGACCCGCTGCTCGACCGGCTGCGCGCCGAGGCCCGGGCCCTGTCGGCCGCGCCGCGGGACCGGGCCGCCGCCGCGCGCCTCGCCACGACCCTCGCGGCCCTGCGGGACCTGCTCGACGAGCACATCGACGACGAGGAGCGCACGGTCTTCCCGGTCATCACACGGTACGTGTCGCACGCCGAGTGGCAGCGCGTCGAGGCCGCGGTCCGCAAGGGCTCCGCGATGAGCTTCGAGCTGCCGAGGATCGAGCGGTACGCGACCGGGGACGAACTTGCGGAGCTGTACCGCATGGCCGGGCCGGTGCTGCGGTTCATGCTGGCGCTGGTCCGCCCCGGCTTCCTGCGCCGCGAGAAGGTGATCTTCGGGTAGCCCGGGTCACAGGTGCTCGGCGGCCTGCGCGGCCCAGTGCGCGGCCCCCATCCGCCCGGCGAGGTCCCGGGCGTCGGTGAAGTGCCGGCGGGCCGCCGGCGGATCGCCGAGGAACGCCGCGAGGAGGCCGAGCACCAGGTCGACCGGCGGACCGGCGATCGTGCCGCTGGCGAGCCCGGCGAACTGCCCCGTCCACGGCAGCAGCGCCGCGTAGCAGGCCGCCGCCTCCGGCCGGTCGCCCAGCGCGACCGCGGACTCCGCCCGCAGCGCCGTCCAGGCCAGCCAGTAGTAGTCCTCGCGGATCCCGGTGGACCGCCGCGCCCACCGGACCCGTGCCTCGTCGAGCCGGCCGCCGTCGACGAGGGCGCGCACCACCAGCTCGTTGGCCTCGTCGGGCGCGACCGCGGTGAGCGGTTCGAGCATCGGCAGGCAGGTGTGCGCGAGCCGCTGCGCCGTCCGCACGTAGAACACCCCGACCAGGCCGACGTGGGTCGCGTTCTGCAGCCCGGCGCGCTCGATGCGCTCGGCGAGTCCGGTGTAGCGCCGCTCGGCCTCGGCGAAGTCCCCGGCGAACAGCGCCCGGATCGCGTCGAAGATCAGCATCACCGACAGCGTCGCGTCGAGCTGCCCGGACGTCGACAGTTGCAGGGCCCGGTCGATGTGGTCCTGGGCGGCGGCGAAGTCGTTGCGCTCCAGCGCCACCTGGAACAGCACGTGGTGCGCCTGGGTCTGGAAGCCCGGCAGCCCGGCCCGCTCGGCGACCTCCAGCAGCTCCGCGCCGACCGCGGGCAGCTCGTGCCGGCGGCCGGGGTTGAGCACGGCGAAGTACCGGGCGTTGAGCGCCTGGCAGAGCAGCCGCGGGTCGCCGCTGTCCCGGCCGATGCGCAGCGCCTCCGCGCTGGCGTCGGCGCAGCGGGCGAGGTCGTCGCCCTCCAGCTCGTACACCAGCGCCACCAGCAGCCGGCAGCGCAGCAGCGGATCCGGCGCCGGATCGGCGGCCAGGGCATCCTCCAGCAGCTCGACGAGCGGCCAGTCGACGTACCGCGCCTGGCGGATCGACCACGACACCGGGGCGTCGAACGTGGACAACGCCCGCCGCAGCGGCGCGATGCCGGGCAGGGTCCGGGCCACCGTGACGGCCTCGCCCCGCGCGGTCCGGGCGCCCGCCACGTCGCCGGCGTTGGCCCGGGCGGACACCAGCCCGCACAGCAGGTCGAGGCGCTGCCGCGGATCCGGCTCGGGGAGCAGGGCGAGCGCGTCGAGGGCGCCCTGCCACAGCGCCGCCGCCTCACGGTGCGCGAAGAGCGCCGCGGCCTGCCGGGCGGCCGCGGCCGCGTGACCGGCGGTCCGGACGGCCGACGCCGGCGTGACGGCGGCGAGCGCGTGGTGGCCGAGCGCCGCCGCGTCGCCGGGCCGGCTGGTCTCCAGCGTGGCGAGCACCCGCTCGTGCAGCCGGCGCCGGCGCAGCAGCGGCATGTCGTCGTAGAGCACGTCGCGCAGCAGCGCGTGCGTGAACCGGACCAGCCCGGGAGCCGGCTCCTCCAGCAGCCCGGCGAGGACCCCGGCCTCCAGCCCGTCGAGCACGGCGTCCTCGTCGGTGCCGCTCGCCGCGACGAGCACGTCGATGTCGACGTCGCGGCCGACGACGGCGGCGTGCCGCAGGACGGTCTGGGCCGGAGCGGGCAGGCGGGCCAGGCGCCGCCGCAGGACGTGGCCGATGCCGGCCGGGATCGCGCCGACGGCGCTGCTCGGCCCCTCCGCCGAGATGAGCCGGGCGGTCTCGATGAGGAACAGCGGGTTTCCTCCGGTGCGCCGGTGCACCACGACCGCCGTCTGCGGGTCGAGCGCGGTGCCGAGGTGCGCGTGCAGCAGCGCGGCGGCGGCGTCCGCGCCGAGCCCGCCCAGGTCGAGGTCGGTCGAGCGGGGCCCGGCCAGGGCCGCCCGCGCGCCGTCGAGCTGCGGCTGCGCCTCGCCGGGCCGGTGGGTCGCGACCACGAGCAGCGGCCGCTCGGCGAGCGCGGCGGCGAGGTGGCGCAGCACCTGCAACGTCTCGCCGTCGGCCCGGTGGATGTCGTCGAGGACCACGAGCAGCGGCCCGGCGCCGCCGAGCCGGTCGCCGACCGCCTGCGCGAGCTGGAACTGGCTCCCCGCGGGCGCCTCGCCGGCCAGCAGCGGCGCCAGGGCCTCGCCACCGGGCTGGTCCGGCAGGTCCGCCAGCTCCCGCAGGATTTCGCTCCACGCCCAGGCCGGCGGCGCACCGTCGACCTCCGGGCAGCGGCCCCACGCGACCCGCCAGCCCCGGCCCCGCAGCTCGGCGGCGAACATCCGCAGCAGGGTCGTCTTCCCGGCGCCGGGCTCGCCGCCGACCCACACGACCCGCAGCCCGGTCCGCTCGGCCGCCGCCGCCACCTGCCGGAGGCGGGCCAGCTCGGCGTCACGGCCCACGCCGGCGGGCGCCGTGGCCGGGGCGGGCACCGGGACCGCCGGCGCCGGTGCGGTCCCGGTGTTGCCGGCGACCGTGTCCAGGTGCGGCGCCTGCGCCAGCACGTCGGCCTCGAGGGCGCGCAGCGCCGGGCCGGGGTCGACGCCGAGCTCGTCGGCGAGCCGCCGCCGGGCCTGGCGCAGCGCGGCGAGGGCATCGGCCTGGCGACCGGCCCGGTACAGGGCCGTGGCGAGCAGGCGCACCGCCTGCTCGCGGAGCGGGTGGGCCTGCACGTGGCGCTCCAGCTCCGGCACGGCGAGAGCGGCGGCGAGCTGACCGCCCAGCCGCAGCGCCACCTGTCCCGCCGTCTCCACGCACACGAGGCGCAGCTCCTCGAGGCGGGCCACCTCCGGCGCGGCCCACGGCTCGTCGGCGAACTCGGCGAACGCCGGCCCCGCCCAGACCGCCAGGGCCTCGCGCAGCAGCGGCTCGGCGGCGCGCGGGTCGTCGGCGGCCAGCTCGCCGCCGCGGCGCAGCAGGTCCGCGAACCGCCACGCGTCGACGGCCGCGACGGGCAGGCGCAGCGCGTACCCGGGCGCGGCCGACACCACCACCGTCGCCGGGGTCCGCGGCGCGCGGCCGGGCTCGAGGACCCGCCGGAGGTTCGACACGTAGACCTGCAACGCCGCCAGGGCCTTCGGCGGCGGCTCGCCCTGCCACAGGTCGTCGACGAACCGGTCGGCGGGCACGACGTGACCGCCCGCGGCGACGAGGCGGGCCAGGACGGCACGCTGCCGGGGACCGCCGAGATCGAGGCGGGCACCGTCCAGCGTGGCCCACAACGGGCCCAGAGCACCGACTGCGAGCATCAGTGGAACAGCGAGCTGACCGACTCGCCGTTGTGGATGCGCCGCATCGCCTCGGCCATCGCCGGAGCGATCGATAGTACCCGCAGTTTCGGCGCCCACTTCTCCTTCGGGATCGGCACGCTGTTGGTGCAGACGATCTCCAGCACGTCCGGCCGCGCGGCGAGACGGTCGAGGGCGCCGTCGGTGAACAGGCCGTGCGTGCACGCCACCCGGATGCTCGCCACACCCCGCTCGCGGAGCCGGTCGATGAGCTCGACGACCGTGCTGCCCCGCGCGATCTCGTCGTCGAGGACGATGACGTCCTTGCCCTCGACGTCGCCGATGATGGTGCTGATCACGACGCGGTCGTCGCTGAAGCGCTGCTTGGCGCCGGCGGCCACCGGTACACCCAGCATCCGCGCGAACGCCGAGGCGGGTTTCGCGTTGCCGAGGTCGGGCGAGACGACCACGCTGTTGGCGAGATCGTCGCCGCGGAAGTGCCCGGCCAGCTCCCGCAGCGCGTGCAGGTGGTCGACCGGGACGCTGAAGAACCCGTGGACCTGCGGCGAGTGCAGCGTGAGCGTCAGCACCCGCGACGCGCCGGCCGCGCTGAGCAGGTCGGCGACGAGCCGGCCGCCGATCGAGATGCGCGGCTCGTCCTTCTTGTCCGACCGTGCGTACGCGTAGTGCGACATCACCACCGTCGTGCGCGCCGCCGAGGCGCCCCTGGCCGCGTCGAGCATCAGCAGCAGCTCGACGAGATGCTCCTGCACGGGTGGTACGAGCGGCTGGATCAGAAACACGTCACGTTCCCGGCAGTTGGCCTGCAACTGCACCTCGAGGCAGTCGTTGGCGAACCGGTCGATCCGCACCGGCAGGAGGGGCACCGAAAGCTGGGCGCAGATCTCCTCGGCCAGTTCGGGGTGGGCGCTGCCACTGAACACGGCGATGTCCCGCACGGGCACGACTCCTCGCAGAGGGTGGACAATCACCCCGTTGATACCACACCGAGGCGCCGGCGCGAGTCGCGGCGCACGTCGTCGGCGGGGCAGCGCCCCCGCAGGACGTACCGGTCGACGAAGGCGGCCACCGCGTCGCGGATCGGCAGCGGCGCGTCCCGGCGGCGCAGCACCTCCTCGGCGGCGGTGAAGCAGGCGAGCGCGGCGGTGGCCAGCGCCGGGTCGGCGAGCCCGTCGCGGGCCGCGGTGGTCCAGTCGCGGTGCCGGCGCAGCGGCGCGCGCAGGTGTTCGGTGGCGTCGGCGGCGGCCTGGGCACCCTCGGGGTCGTCGAGCAGGGCGGTGACCACGGCGGCGGGCACGACCCAGCCGTCGCCCGGCTGCTGGTCGATCATGCGCAGCTCCAGGTAGCCGCGGGGCCGTACCGGCGGCACGAGCGTGCCGAGGTGGCGCTCCAGGTCGTCCAGGGTCACCGGCCGGGGCCCGTGGCCACGCAGCCAGTCGCGCATGGTCAGCCCGGACGGCACGTGCCACGGCGCCGGTCCGGTGCCGGCGATCATCGCGACCCGGGCCGCGAGCGCGTACCGCGCCCACGCCCGGCGCGGGTCGTCGGTGCGCCGGGGCGCCCGGGTGCGGCTCGCGTCGGTGCCGAAGCGCAGCGCCTGCCGGTACGACACCCACCGCCGTCCCGACCGGGTCACCTGGGGCGAATTGGCGAACGCCGCCATCATCACCGGCCCGATGGCGTCCGCCAGCCACCAGCGGCGGCGGAAGTCCGTCCAGTCGTCCTCCTCGGTCCCGGCGTCCAGGCACACCTGGATCGAGGCGGAGTTGCACATCACGGCGAGGCCCTTGGGCCCCGAACGGTCGTGGTACTCGGCCAGCGCCGCGTATCGCGGGTGGTCCGTCACCAGCCGCGGCCGCCGCGCGGTGTCGAACCCCGTGCCGTCCAGGACGAGGCCCTGCGCGGCCAGTTCGTGCCGCACCAGCGCGAGGTCCGCGGCGAGCGCCGCGACACAGTCCGCCAGGCCGGCGCCGACCGCCGAGGACAGCTCCACCTGCCCGCCCGGCTCGACGCTGACCCCGCTGCCGCCCGGCAGCGGATCACCCAGGTGGGCGAGCAGGCCGAGGATCCGCGCCCCGGCCGGGCGGTGCAGCGGGCGGCGCGGATCGCGGACGCAGTACTCCAGCTCCACACCGACCCGGCCGACCGGGCCGACCCGGAACCCGGCGGCGGCGACGTAGGCGGCGGCCGTGGCCTCGGTGAGGGGCGCGTCGGCGAAGGTCATGTCGTTCACGGCGGCCTCCCGGTTGGAGGGTGCGCGCCACCCAGGAAGCTGGTGCGGCGAGGAACGGTGATCGTGCGGCGGAGCGATGCGGTACTGCGGGACGCGGCCCGACCGGCGGGCGGGTGCCGGTGCGAGGTGCATTCCATTAGGGGGTCAACGGGGCATTCTGTCCAGCGGTTCAGGCCAACGCGCGATGAACACTGGATGGGAACCCGCTGAGTGCCGCTGCCGCGTCGCTCGCTCACCGGGGACTGGCGAAGTCCTGGGTCCAGAACGGCACGCCGCGGGCGTTGTAGACGACGGCGACGCCCACGTTGCGGAAGCGGCAGTTCAGGATGTTGGCCCGGTGGCCGGGGCTGTTCATCCAGTCGCGCATGACCTCGCCGGCGCTGCGCTGGCCCCAGGCGATGTTCTCGCCGTACGCCGACCAGCGGTACCCGGCGGCGCGGACCCGGTGGCCGGGCTGGCCGTGCGCGAAGTACCCCCGGCCGGCCATGTCCAGCGAGTGCAGCCACGCGGCGTGGTTGAGCCGCGCGTTCGGGGTGACCGGCCCGCAGCCGGCCCGCGCGCGGACGCTGTTGGTGATGGCGACGACCCCGCGCGCCATGCCCTGGTCGGCGGCGATCGCCGGGCCTGCCTGCACCGCGGCGCCCACGGCGACCGCGCCCGCGGCGACGGTCAGGGCGACACCTCTCCGGATTCTCATCGCACCTCCATGCAGTCGGGGAGATGAGCCGAAAATAGGGCGACTGGTGATCATTCGGCCGGAATCTGCGGAAAGTCGGGATCCTGCACCGGAGATGCGATACGGGCACGCGGGCCGGACCCGGTTCGCCGGGGCCCGATTCACCCGTTCGGGTCATCCCAACGTGGTGATCACGGTCCGGTCCTACAGCGTCACCGGCACCGGCGCGGCCGACGACAGGGGCAGCAGCTCGTCGACCGGGGTGCGGGCGCCGAAGCGGTGGGCGCGGGCGAACGTCTCCGGCGGCAGCGCGGCCCGCAGCTCGGCCTCCGTGTGCTGCCGCGACGGGAGCTCGCAGGCCGGGGTGGGTGCGCCGATCTCCTGGCGGATCACGTCGGCGGCACCGAGCAGCGCGGCGGCGTGGGCGGGATCGCCACTCCTGCGCCGGGCCTCGGCGAGGGCTTCGAGGACGCTCGCCGAGCGCCAGCGGTCGCCGACCCGACGGTGGATCGTCAGGCTGGAGCGCAGCCGCTCGGTCGCCGACGGCAGCCGGTCCTCGGCGAGATCGACCCTTCCGAGCAGGTCCTGCGCCCACCCTATGCCCTCCGGGAACGACAGCTCGGTGAAGCGGTCCAGCGCGTCGACCAGGTGGCGGCGGGCGGTGACCTGGTCACCGCGGAAGTGGGCCACCGCGCCGAGGTGGGTCGACGACGACGCGGCGGACTCGTCGTCCGCGAGGTCCTGAAACGCGGTGCGGCTCGCGGTGAGCAGGGCGGCGGCGCCGTCGAGGTCGCCGGAGAGCCAGGCCGTCGCACCGGCGAGCTGGGCGGCGCGGCCCTCGCCCCAGGCGTTCCCGGCCGCGCGGTAGAGCGCCCGGGCCTCGTCGAGGTGCTCGCGCGACCGGTCGTACGCGGCGCGTTCCCGTTCGACGCAGCCCAGCAGGGTCAGCAGCCGGACCCGGTCGTCGGCCGCGAGGGCCAGCGCCCGGTGGGCGAGGTCCGCGGCCGCGGGGTAGTCGCAGGCGAGCATGGCCAGGGTCGCGGCGGCCGAGGCGGCGGCGGCGCGGACCGGGGCGGGCGCGTCCGGGCGCCGGTCAAGGGCGGCGGCCAGCCAGTCGCGGCCCAGGCCGTACACACCGGTGAAGTGCTGGAAGGGCGCCATCGCCGTGGCCAGCCGGAGGTCCTCCTCGACGTGCCCGCCGGGGCGCCGGGACAGCCAGGCCATGGCGGCGCGGAGGTTGTCCTGTTCGAGGGTGAGCACGCGCAGCCACCGGCGCTGGCCGGGGCCGCGGAGGTCGGCGGCGGCCCGCTCGGCCAGGGCGAGGAAGTGCGCGGCGTGCGCGTCGCGGGCCGCGTGGGCCTCGTCGGGTGCCTCGGCGAGGCGGGCCGTGGCGTAGGCGGCGACCGTCTGCAGCATCCGGCCGCGGCCCCCGTCGGCCAGGACCAGTGACCGGTCGGCCAGCGCGGCCACGAGGTCGGGCCGGTGCCCGGGCAGGACCGCGGCCGCCTCGGCGCTCCACCCGCCCTGGAAGACCGCGAGCTGCCGCAGCAGGGCCTGCTTGCCGGGGGAGAGCAACTGGTAGCTCCAGTCGAGGGCGGCCCGCAGCGTGCGGTGGTGCTCGGGGCCGCCCGCCTTGGCGTCGGCGAGCACGCGGAAACGGTCGGCGAGGAGCCGGCGCACCTCGGGCACGGACAGCAGCGCGGCGCGGGCGGCGGCCAGCTCGACGGCGAGCGGCAGGCCGTCGAGCGCGTCGCAGATCGCGGCGGCGGCGGCCCGGTGGGTCTCGGGCAGCGGCCGGCCGGTGCGCTCGTACATGCGGGTCTCGAACAGCCGCAGCGCCGTCCCCGGGTCGAGCGGTTCCACCGCGAGGACGGTCTCGGCGGCGACCGTGAGCGGCTGGCGGCTCGTCGCCAGCAGCCGTAGCGCCGGCTTCGCGGCCAGCAGCCGCTCGGCGAGGCCGGCGACGGCGCCGGCGACGTGCTCGCAGTTGTCGAGCACGAGCAGCGCCGGCCCGTCGCCGAGTGTCTCGAGGAGGGTGTCGGTGACGTCGAGGTCGGGCCGGCGGGCGGCGCCGAGCACGTCGAGGACGAAGCCGGCGGCACCGGCTGCCGGGTCCATCGTGGACAGGTCGACGAACAGGACCGGGTCGGCCTCGGCCGCGGCGACGGCGATCGCCAGGCGGGTCTTGCCGCAGCCGGCCGTCCCGACCAGTGAGACGAGGCGGGTGCCGGAAGGCGTGAGCAGGCGCGCGGCCCTGCGGACCTCGGCGTCGCGGCCGACCAGCGACGTCAGCGGGCGCGGCAGCGTCGCCGGGTGGCTCGCGGCTGCGGGATCCATCCGGCGAATGTACCGGTGACCATCGACCGCCGGCATCGCCGGAACGGCGGCCTCACCTGCCGAAAGGACGGTCCGGACGGCGGGACGGCAGCACCCGGACCGCGACGGCCGTACGGACGGAACGCGGCACCCGGACGGTCGGTTCGCCGCCGTCGGCGCCACCGGCCGCGAAGCTGTGCGTAACCTGCGAGTTGGCCGGGTGTCGCGGCGCCCGTGCCGATTGGGGGAATTCCGGTATGAAGATCGGCACCGGTGGTTCGGGGCACATCGGCGGTCCGGGCCGGATCGGGCCGCCGGTCGCCGGGGACGACGCGGGCGACCTCGACGACAGCCGGCGGCAGCGACCGGACACCCCGGTGTACGGTACGAACCGCGACGCCGACGGTGTCCGGGCCGGCCTGGCGGCAGCGACGCGCTGAGGAAGACGACATTGGCGTTCCTGGTGGAGATGCCCGACGGCGGTTACCTCGAGGTCGAGGAGCGCGAGGAAGTCGAGCCCGAAGAGGTCATCGGCGTCCTCGGCGCATCGCCGCTGGAAGGGACCGGCCTGATCACGTTCGGCGCGGTCGTCCGGGCCGGCCTCGACGAGGCCGAGCAGGACGACTTCGCCGACTGGATCTACGACCGGGTGATCATGTTCGCCGAGTTGGGCGGCGAGATCGACGGCTGGGAGCGCCGCCCGGACGGCACCTGGCAGGTCTACGCCCGCCGCTGATCCGCGCCTTCCGCGCGCCTCGACGGCCGCGGGTCGAGGACGGGCCGGTCGCCGGGCGGGCGCCGTGGCTCGGCGCGCGCTGCCGGGGCCGCCGCCGGCCGGCCGACCGGGTGATCGGCCACCGGATAGGCTGGACTCGATGAACATCGACGTGCAGGCCGCCGGGAGAAGGTTGCGGGTCGGTTCCGCCACCGATGCCGGCCGGCGATACCCGGCCAACTTCGACGTGCTGCACGCCGCCGCTCTGCGGCAGCGGCCGGGGCTGTGCGCGGTGGTCGCCGACGGGATGGGCGCCGGCGAGGGCAGCCGCACGGCCGGACGCACCGCCGTCGACGTCTTCACCACCGCCGTCCAGGACCATCGCGGCCCGTTCGGCCCGTCGCCCCTGTTCGCCGCGGTCGCCGCCGCGCAGCGGCGGGTCCGCGCCGCCGGGCGGGAGCTGCGGGAGCTCACGGGCTGCACGCTGACCGCGCTGGTCGCCGACGCGACGGGCGCGTGGGTCACGCAGATCGGTGATTCGAGGGTGTACCGGCTGCGCGGCGGCCTGCTGGAGCTGCTCACGATCGACCACACCGAGGCCTGGCTGGGCGCGGTGCACGGCTGGTTCCCGGCCGACTCGCCGCAGGCGGCCGCCGCGCGGTACCAGTTGCACCGGTTCATCGGCCACCCCGGGCTGCCCGAGCCCGACGTGCTGAGCGTGACGATGTTCCCCGGCGACGTGTACTGCCTGTGCACCGACGGCGTCGCCGAGCAGGTGCCGTACCGGCGGGTGGAGGAGACGCTGGGCGGCGGCGCGCCGCCGGACGCCGTCGCGGCGGCGCTCGTGGCCGCCGCGCTGGAGGCCGGCGGCCGGGACAACGCCACCGCGGTCGTGGTTGCCGTCCGCTGAGGCGGGCAGAGGCAGCGCATGTCCCCGCGGAAAGTGGGCGCGGTGTACCTGCTGGTGCTGGCCGTCGTCGCGGCGGTGCTCACGCTGACGGGTGAGCGGGAGGAGCGGCACGGCCGCCGGTGTACGGCACCCGGCGCGGTGCTCCTGCCGGACCGCGAGGTGCCGGCGACCGACCTCAGCGCGCGCAAGCTGCGCTGCGCGGACCTCGAAGGCGCCACCCTCGACGGCGTGGTCAGCGAGGCCGACCTGCGGGAGTCGAACCTCCACCGCGTGCGGTTCGAGGGTGCCGGCCTGTCGAACGTGGACCTCAGCGGGGCGGACCTGAGCGAGGCCGAGGGCCGCCGGGCGGTGCTCGACGGCGTGCGGCTCGCCGGTGCCGACCTGCGCGCCGCGCAGCTCAGCGGGGCGGCGTTCACCGATGTGGGCCTCAACGGGGCCCGGCTGCACGAGGCCGACCTGCGGGACGCCACGTTCCGCCGGTCCGACCTGCGCGAGGCCGACCTGCGGGGCGCCGACCTGCGCGGGGTGGAGCTGACCGACTCGGACCTGCGCGGCGCCCGTCTCGACGGGGCCCGCCTGGACGGCGTGACGTACGTCGACGTCCTGTGCCCCAGCGGCAAGAAGTCCGTCGCCGGTGCCTGCTGATCCGCCTTGTTGCGCGTTGATCTTGCAGTTGTGGTGCCGAGACACTCCCTGAATGCCCGGTTTGTTAGGCACCACAACTGCAAGATCGATGCGCAAGGTGGGCCCGGTCGGCGGCGGTGCGGACGTCGCTGCCCTCGTATCGGTAGTGGCCTGGGTCACACGAGGGATTCCGGCGGGAACATGGGGAACGCTTTGTAACTTAAGTCAGACACGCTCAACTACAAGGCAGGTGTGTCTCGCATGGCAACGCTCCCGGTTCTTCCCCTGAACGACGACGTGCTGCTGCCGGGCATGGTCATTCCCGTCACGCTCGACGCCACCACGCAGGCGGCCGTCGACGCGGCACGCGCCGCCGGCGACAAGCGGGTCCTCGCGGTACCGCGCGTCGACGGCGAATACAACTCCTTCGGCGTCATCGCCGCCCTCGACAAGGTCGGGCGGCTGCCCAGCGGCGAGCCCGCGGCCGTCATCCGCGGCCTGTCCCGCGCCCGCATCGGCGCCGGCGTGCCCGGCCCCGGCGCGGCCCTGTGGGTCGAGGCCACCGTGCCCGAGGAGCCCGCGCCCGCCGGCAAGGCCCGTGACCTCGCCCGCGAGTACAAGGCCCTCGTCATCGGGGTCCTCCAGGAGCGCGGCGCCTGGCAGGTCATCGACACCGTCGAGCGCATCACCGACCCGTCGGAGCTCGCCGACTCCGCCGGCTACGCGCCGTGGCTGACGCTCGCGCAGAAGATCCAGTTGCTCGGCGCGCCCGACGTCACCGCCCGCCTCGAACTGCTCGTCGAGTGGGCCCGCGCCCACGCCGCCGAGCAGGAGGT
This sequence comes from Dactylosporangium roseum, assembly GCF_025264685.1. Taxonomy (GTDB): domain Bacteria; phylum Actinomycetota; class Actinomycetes; order Mycobacteriales; family Micromonosporaceae; genus Dactylosporangium; species Dactylosporangium roseum. Next base: position 4,391,083 of record NZ_CP073721.1, on the reverse strand, counting down.
CAACGAGAAGATCAACCACGAGGTGCGCGAGGGCCTGGAGAAGACCCAGCGCGAGTTCCTGCTGCGCCAGCAACTGGCCGCGATCCGCAAGGAACTCGGCGAGGACGAGCCCGACGGCTCCGCCGACTACCGCGCCCGTGTCGAGGCCGCCGACCTCCCCGCGGGTGTGCGGGAGGCCGCGCTGCGCGAGGTCGGCCGGCTCGAACGGGCCAGTGACCAGTCGCCGGAGGCCGGATGGATCCGCACGTGGCTCGACACGGTACTGGAGATGCCGTGGAACGTGCGCACCACGGACAACACCGACCTGGCCGAGGCGCGGGCCGTCCTCGACGCCGACCACGCGGGCCTCGCCGACGTGAAGGACCGCATCCTCGAGTACCTCGCGGTGCGCAACCGCCGCGCGGAGCGCCACCTCGAGGTCGTCGGTGGCCGCGGCTCCGGCGCGGTCCTCGCCCTCGCCGGCCCGCCCGGGGTGGGCAAGACCAGCCTCGGCGAGTCCGTCGCCCGCGCCCTCGGACGCGAGTTCGTCCGGGTCTCGCTCGGCGGCGTCCGCGACGAGGCCGAGATCCGCGGGCACCGGCGCACCTACGTCGGCGCGCTGCCCGGCCGGATCGTCCGCGCCTTGCGCGAAGCCGGCTCGATGAACCCGGTCGTGCTCCTCGACGAGGTCGACAAGCTGGCCGTCGGCTACGCCGGCGACCCGGCGGCGGCCCTGCTCGAGGTCCTCGACCCGGCGCAGAACCACACGTTCCGCGACCACTACCTCGAGGTCGACCTCGACCTGTCCGACGTGCTGTTCCTGGCCACCGCCAACGTGGTGGAGACCGTCCCCGGCCCGTTGCTGGACCGGATGGAACTGGTCACCCTGGACGGCTACACCGAGCAGGAGAAGGTCGCGATCGCCCGCGACCACCTGCTGCCGCGGCAGCTCGACCGCGCCGGCCTCGACGCGTCGGAGTTCTCGGTCACCGACGCCGCCCTGGCCGTGATCGCCGGCGAGCACACCCGCGAGGCGGGCGTGCGGCAGCTCGAACGGGCCCTGGCGAAGATCCTGCGGAAGGTCGCGGTCGCGCTCTCCTCGTCTGCCGAGGCCGTGCACGTGGACGTCGACGACGTGGCGCGGTACCTGGGCCGGCCCCGGTTCACGCCCGAGTCCGCCGAGCGCACCGCCGTCCCCGGCGTGGCGACCGGCCTCGCGGTGACCGGCGCCGGTGGTGACGTGCTGTTCATCGAGGCCACCTCGATGGACGGTGAGCCCGGCCTGACGCTGACCGGTCAGCTCGGCGACGTCATGAAGGAGTCGGCGCACATCGCCCTGTCGTACCTGCGCTCCAACGGCCGGCGCCTCGGCATCGACCCGAACGAGCTGGCGGGCCGCCGCATCCACCTGCACGTCCCGGCCGGCGCGGTGCCGAAGGACGGTCCCAGCGCGGGCATCACGATGGTGACCGCCCTGGCGTCGCTGGCCACCGGCCGCCCGGTGCGGCCCGAGTTCGGCATGACGGGTGAGGTCACCCTGGCCGGGCGGGTCCTGCCGATCGGCGGCGTGAAGCAGAAGCTGCTCGCCGCCCACCGTGCGGGCCTGACCGAGGTCGTCATCCCGAAGCGCAACGAGCCGGACCTGGACGACCTTCCCGAGGAGATCCGCGGCCGGCTGACGGTGCACGCGCTGACGGACGTGGCCGACGTGCTGGCCCTGGCGCTGCGCCCGGCCGACGAGCCGGCGGTGCCGGAACTGGCCTCCGTCGCCTGACCGGTGCCGGCCGGGCCCGCTCCCTCGCCCGGGGCGGGCCCGGTCCTCGTCTCGGGGCTTGCGAGCCACGGCTCCGGTTTCGCCCGGGTCCGGTCGCGCGGCCACGCGCCGACCCGGTGGGCGGCGAGCGTCGCGGCGCGGGAAGGCCCGGTGCTCGGCAGCCGCCGTGAGCACCGTCGGGAACGCCTTGGCGATCACGTCGCGCACGTCGCGCAGGTCGCCGCCGTGCCCGATTTTTGTCGTACCTCGGACGTAGGGTCGTCTCGTGCCGTCGTCCCGTCGCTCCGCCACAGCCGTCGAACCCGTCGCCCAGCCGTCCGGTCCCGATCTCGCCCTGAAGCGGCGGGCCCGGCGAATCCTGCGTCTGCTCACCGCCCGCTATCCGGACGCGCGCCTCGAGTTGGACTTCGCCTCCCCGCTGCACCTGCTCGTCGCGGCCGTCCTCGCCGCGCAGGCGCTCGACGAGCGGGTTAACGCGGTGACGCCGGTCCTGTTCGGACGCTTCCCGACGGCCGCCGACCTCGCCGCCGCCGACCCGGAGGAGATGGAGCGCATCCTCGTCCCGGTCGGCTATTACCGCAAGAAGACGGCATCGGTCATCAAGCTCGCCGAGGTCCTGGTCGAGCGCCACGGCGGCGAGGTGCCCCGGACGGTCGACGAGCTGGTCGCCCTGCCGTCGGTGGGCCGCAAGACGGCCAACATGGTCCTCGGCAACGCCTTCGGCATCGCGGCCGTCTCGGTCGACACCCACGTCGGCCGGGTCGCGCACCGGCTGGGCTGGGCCGAGGAGAAGGACGTCGCGGCGGTCGAGCAGGCCGTCCGGTCCCTGTTCGACCGCAAGGACTGGGTCCCGGTCAACCTGCTGCTGATCCTCCACGGCCGCCGCACCTGCCACTCCCGCCGCCCGGCCTGCGGCGCCTGCCCGCTGCTCGCGGAGTGCCCGTCGGCCGGTGCGCCGGTCAACGGCGAGCTCGACCCCGAGAGGGCCCGCGCCCTGCTGAAGTAGCGCTCTCCCGCCACCGGCCCGGCCGCCGGGATGTGGTCGCCGCCCGGTTCGGCGCTTCCGCCCCGGCCGCCGAAGTATGGTCGGCGCCCGGTTCGGTTTCCGGCCCGGGTGTGGCCCGGTTGGGTTGTCCTCGGCCTGAGGCGCCCGGGCCGGGCCGCACGGTTGCGCCGCTCGCGGGTCGTGGTTGCTCGGGCGTCTTTGACCGGGGCGGGCTGTGGGGCGTGCTGTTCGTAGGTTGGCTCGCCGGTGGGCTGGATCGCCTGGTCGCGGTGCCCGTTGTATCGCCCGGCCATGCTGCCCGGATGCGTTGCCCAGGTGTGCCGCCGGGCCGCGTGATCTTGGAGGATTCGGGGCTCCGAGGCAAGGCCGCGTAGCTGAGCCGTGCGGTCGGCGGGCAATCCCGGTGTTGCGTTACGGGATGGTGACGCACGGTCGTGCGAGCGGGTGTCTGCCGCTCACGGTCGCGGCTGGACCGGTGCGGCGCGTTCCGGGCCGACCGACCGCATGATCATGGGAAAGATGCGGCCGCCAGGGCGGCCACATCTTTCCCATGATCATGTAAAGCCGCAACGTCGAGCCCAGCAGCTCCTGGTCAACCCGGACAAGACCGGCAAATCGGTCGCGGGGCTCGGCGGTGCCGCCGCCGAAGCGCGCCGACCGGCGCGCGTTCCGCGCAGTCCGCCGTCACGCCGTCTGCCGCCGTGCCGCCCGACTTCATGCTATCTGCCGCCCGCCGCCAGGCCGCCCGACCCCATGATCAACCAAGACCGGGAAGTTAAGTCGTGAGGGTTGCTGTCAAGGGTGTGTGGTTGCGGTGTGGTGGGGTGATAAGGCAACGGGACTCCGGTAGAACAGGCAGTCGATCAAGATCAGCCTGTGGGGGGAGTCCCGTTGTCGGAGGAGTCTGTCATTGCCGGGGTCGGGTCGGTGCCGGTGGGGGTGTTCGCGGCGGGGCATCTGGGTGAGTTGACCCGGGCTGTGCCGGTGGAGTTGGTGGATGCGGTGTTGGCCGAGACGGGGCGGGTGCAGCGGCGGGTGCGGCGGTTGCCGTCGCGGGTGGTGGTGTATTGGCTGTTGGGGTTGGGGTTGTTCGGCTCGTTGTCGTATCGGCGGGTGTGGGGAGCGTTGGTCGGTGGGTTGGGTGTGGTGGCCGGGTTGGGGGTGTGTCCGTCGTCGTCGGGGTTGGCGCAGGCGCGGCGGCGGGTGGGGGTGCCGCCGCTGCGGCGGTTGTTCCAGACTCTGGCCGGGCCGGTGGCGGGTCGCGACACGGTCGGGGCGTGGTGGCGGGGGCTGCGTACGGTGGCGATCGACGGGTCCACGGTGAATGTGCCGGATTCGCCGGCGAATCGGGCGGTGTACGGCAAGCGGATGGCCCGTGCCGGTGAGCCGGGGTATCCGCTGGTGCGGGTGGTGGCGTTGGTGGAGACCGGGACTCGGGCGGTGTTCGGTGCGGTGTTCGGTACCGGCGTGGGTGGTGAGAGTGGTGAGACCAGTTATGCCGTGGGGTTGCTGGGTCTGCTGCGGCCGGGAATGCTGCTGCTGGCCGACCGTGGCTATGACACCAACATGTTCATGACGAAGGTCACCGCCGCTGGGGCGGGGTTGTTGCTGCGGGTCAAGTCCAGTCGCAAGCTGCCGGTGCTGGACCGTCTTGGTGACGGTTCCTACGCCAGTGTGGTGGCTGGGGTGCGGGTTCGGGTGGTCGAGGCGGTCGTCACGCTGTCCTGTGCGGATGGTTCGACCCGTACCGGTGTCTGGCGGCTGGTCACTACCCTCACCGACGAGCGCCGCTATCCGGCCGGGGCGCTGATCGAGCTCTACCACGAGCGGTGGGAGGTCGAGTCGACCTTCCTGGCGATCAAGCACACCCTGCTGGCTGGGCGGGTGCTGCGTTCGACCACTCCGGACGGCGTCGATCAGGAACTCTACGCACTGCTGACCGTCTATCAGGCGCTGCGGCAGACGATGACCTGGGCCACGGACACCACCGGGGCCGACCCGGACCGGGCCAGCTTCACCATCGCCGTGCAGACCGCCCGCGATCTGACCATCCGCGCTGTCGGGGTGATCACTATCGCGGTCGACCTGGTCGGTGCGATCGGTCGTGCTGTGCTGGCTGACCTGCTACCGGCCCGACGCGCCCGGATCAGCCCACGTGTGGTGAAACGGCCGATCTCCCGTTACGCCTACAAGAACCTGAAAACCCCGAAGATCATCCACCGGATCACCGACATCGCCATCGCTATCGGCACATCAACCAGCCCATTGACAACAGCCCCAGCGGCTTAACTTCCCGGTCTTGCATGATCAACGGTCAGGAGGTGCTCACGCGGGCGATCTCGTCGCGCAACGACGTGGCGGGGACCTCGCCGTGCTCGGGGAACAGGTTCACGGTCACCTCGCCGTCGGTACGGTCCCAGGTGCCGGCCACCCGGCCGCGATGGGCCACCACCGGGGAGATCCAGCCCGCCGTGCGGCTGATCTCGGGCCGGCGGCCGGGCGGGACCACCCGGGTGTCGGCCGTGCCCGGGCCCAGCACGAACTGGTCGAACGCGGGCAGCAGCCGGACCTCGCCGAAGCCGGCCGGGTCCGCGGCGGCCAGGGAGTCCAGGTCGGCCGTCCGGGCGAAGAGCCGTTCGCCGTCGACCTCCACCTCGGTCAGGACACCATCGGCCAGCAGAGCCTTGAACCAGCCCCTCAGCATGGCCTTCCTCGACTGGCCGCGGATCAGCCACTGGTCGAACGTGGCGGACGACGCCGGACCGAACGCACCGAGGTACGCCGGGATCACCACCCGCGCCGCATCCGCCGCGGACGGCAGTCCCGCCCAGCCGGGCAGGAACGTGTCCGGGCGCGTGAAGGTCACGGTGCCGCCGTCGGCCGGTCCGTAGACCAGGAGGCCCTGCCAGGCGAGGGGCTTGAGCACCGTGCCCCAGCCGGAACGCAGGTGCCGGTCGAGGTCCGGGTCGCCGGCGTGTTCCACGATCGCGGTGGTCAGCTCGGCGCGGCTCAGGACGGTACCGTCGAGCGCCTCCCACGCCGCGGCGCTGATCTTCTCCAGTTGTCCGGCCGTGACGAACGTCTGCTGCCAGGACGGCCTCTCCCAGGTCCGGGCGGCGGCGAGCAGCGCGAGGTGGGCCGGGGCCTCGGCGACGTCGAGCAGGTGCAGCGTGCCGCGGGCCGCCCACGTTTTTACCAGCCGCTTGGCGGCCACGGCCGCGCGCACCGACGCCGGGTCGGGCACCGGCTGGCGGGCGGCGACGGCCTGCTCGGCGGCGGAGGCGACCTGCGCCTGCACGCCGGCCAGCGCCCGCACGACCGCGAGCGGGTCGGGCGTGGGCCGGTGGAGGAGTTGTCGCCGGCAGCGCCAGCTCAGGACGTGCGGCCAGGCGAGAGAGAGCACAATGCAGGGTATGGCCATCCACGTCGGCACGGCATCGTGGACCGACCCCACGCTGCTGGAATCCGGGTGGTATCCGGCGGACGCCGGCACCGCCGAGCAGCGGCTGGCGTATTACGCGTCGCAGTTCGGGCTGGTCGAGGTCGACGCCACCTACTACCACCCGCCGAACGAGCAGACCGCCCGGCTCTGCGGTGCGGTCCGCTGCCCGGTCGCGGTCGAGCTGCGGCACAAGTCGTGGTTCGAGGGCGACAACGCCGCCGAGACGCTCGACTTCCTGCGCGCGCACGAGCTGCCGTTCGTCGGCGTCGACATGCCGCAGGGGCACAAGTCGTCGGTCCCGCCGGTGCTGGAGGCCACCGCCGACCTGGCGATGATGCGTTTCCACGGCCGCAGCGACCGCTGGACGAGCAAGGACATCCACGAGAAGTTCGGCTACGAGTACAGCGTCAACGAACTGCGCGAGTGGGTGCCGAAGCTGCGGGAGGTTGCCGCCACGGCGTCGAACACCCACGTGCTCATGAACAACTGCTATTCCGACTACGCCCAGCGCAACGCGGCCGAACTCATCGAGCTGCTGGACGGGGACTGAACCCGCGCAGGGCGGTGGCGAGCCGCCTGGCGGCCTCGGCCAGCTCGCCGGGGCCGAGCATCGAGTACGACAGCCGCACGTGGTCGTCCGGCCCGCCGCCCGCGTGGAACCGCCGCCCGCACATGAACGACACCCCGGCCGCCTCCGCCCGGGGCAGCAGCGCCGACGCCGTGAGACCGTCCGGCAGCGGGAGCCAGACGAACCAGCCGCCGTCCGGCAGTGGCGGGTCCAGGCCCTCGGCGCGCAGCGCTGCCACGAGGGCGTCGCGTTGGGAGTTGTACCGCCCGCGGCCGCGGGCCACGTGCCGCGCGTACCCGCCGGACGCCCCGAACGTCGCCATCGTCAGCGCCACCGTGTGGTTGACCCCGCCGCCGCTGTCGACGTACCCGCGGTCGGTGAGCGCGCCGATGAGCTCCGGCGGGCCGGTCAGCCAGCCCAGACGCAGGCCCGGCGCGACAGTCTTGGCGAACGACCCGATCCGCACCACCCGCCCGCCGTGGTCGGCGCTCCACAGCGAGGCGGGCGCCGGCCCGGCGTACGACAGCTCCCGGTACGTGTCGTCCTCGATCACCAGCAGGTCGTACGCCGCCGCCACCGCCAGCAGCTCCCGGCGCCGGTCGGCGGGCAGCGACGCGCCGGTCGGGTTGCCGAACGTCGGCACGACGTAGCCCAGCCGGACGGTCCGCCCGGCCCCGCGCAGCCGCGCCGCCGCCTCGGCGACGGCGGCCGGGTCGGCGAACGGCACCCCGACGAGGTCCGCCCGCCGGTCGGTGAGCACCCGCAGCGCGAGATGGTATGTGGGCGTGTCGACGAGCACGGTGTCGCCGGGGGAGACCAGCAGCGACGACACGAGCTCGAGGGCGTGGGACGCGCCGGCGGTCACGAACACCTCCGCCGGCCGCGGGCCGCGCCCGTCGGTGCCGGCCAGGTGCGCGCACAGCCAGTCGACGAGCTCGCCGGGGCCGGCCGCGTACCCGTACGTGAGCCCGCGCCACCCGTGCTCCCGCAGTGCCGCCCCGGTCGCCTCGCCCCACTCGTCGACCGGCAGCGCCGCCGGGTGCGGATGGCCCCAGCCCAGGTCGAGGATCCCGGCGCGGGCGACGTACTGGATCGTGGGTCCGGCCGCCGCAGCCATGCGTCCTCCGCTTCGTTCCGCCTCGTTCCGCCTCGTTCCGGACCGGTCAGGCCGCCAGGCCTCATGCCGGGACGATATCGGGTTGCGCGGCGTCGCGCGCCGGGCGCACGGTCGACTCCGGGCGACTCCAGGCGACTCCGGTCGCCCAGCACGTCGGCGTCGCGGCGGTCGTGGTGTACTTGCGGAAGGTGATCTGGATCGTCCCGGGGTTCACCGTCGGCCGGTACCGTCGCCGCCTGGAAGCACCGCACGAGCGCATCGTGGACTCCGGGCCTTTCGTGGCACACACCACGCGGTACCTCATCGAATGCTCCCATGATCGAGGGCCGCGATAGTTTGATGCGGAAGAGCCCACCCGCCACTGCTGCTGGAGAAGTCTCATGAGCGACACGCCCGTCAACGTCACCGTGACCGGCGCGGCCGGCCAGATCGGTTACGCCCTGCTGTTCCGTATCGCGTCCGGGCAGTTGCTCGGCGCCGGCACCAAGGTCAAGCTGCGGCTGCTGGAGATCCCGCAGGCCGTGCGGGCCGCGGAGGGCACCGCGCTGGAGCTGCAGGACTGCGCGTTCCCGCTGCTGGCCGGCGTGGACGTGTTCGACGACCCGAAGACGGCCTTCTCCGGCGCCAACGTCGCGCTGCTCGTCGGGGCCCGCCCCCGCACCAAGGGCATGGAGCGCGGCGACCTGCTCGAGGCCAACGGCGGCATCTTCAAGCCGCAGGGCGAGGCGATCAACTCCGGCGCCGCCGACGACATCCGGGTCCTGGTCGTCGGCAACCCGGCGAACACCAACGCGCTCATCGCCCAGCGCAACGCCCCCGACGTGCCGGCCGAGCGGTTCACCGCGATGACCCGCCTCGACCACAACCGGGCCGTCGCCCAGTTGTCCGCCAGGCTCGGCGTGCCGGTTTCGGAGATCAGCAAGGTGACGATCTGGGGCAACCACTCCGCCACCCAGTATCCTGACCTGATCCACGCCGAGGTCGCCGGCAAGAACGCCGCCGAGACCGTGGGCGACCAGCAGTGGATCGCCGACGAGTTCATCCCGCGGGTCGCCAAGCGCGGCGCGGAGATCATCGAGGTCCGCGGCGCCTCCTCGGCCGCGTCGGCCGCCTCCGCCGCCATCGACCACGTCCACGACTGGGTCAACGGCACCCCGGAGGGCGACTGGACCTCGGCGGCGATCGTCTCCGACGGCTCCTACGGCGTGCCGGCCGGCCTGATCTCCTCGTTCCCGGTGGTGTCCCGCAACGGCCGCTGGGAGATCGTCCAGGGTCTGGAGATCGACGACTTCTCCCGCTCCCGCATCGACGCGTCGGTGGCGGAGCTGGCGGAGGAGCGCGTGGCGGTCGAGCGCCTCGGCCTGATCTGACGGTCCCCTGTTCGCGAGCAGCGCCCCGGGAGCGACCCGCTCCCGGGGCGCTGCCCTGTTCGGCCTCCGCGCCGCTCCACGGCGTCGCGGACCGGGCCGCCCGGTTTCATGATCATGGGAAAGATGCGGCCGCCCCGATAGCCAGATCGTTCCCATGATCATGGAGTCGCTCGCCGCGCTGGAGGCACCGGACCTGCTGGTCGGGGACATCCGCGCCTTCTCCGGCGGCCTGATGTGAGATTTCTCGTTTGACATTTGCACCACGTCAAACAAGCCCGCGTTCGCCGTGGCTGTCGCGGGGCGGTACCGTCTGGTCCGACGTGAACGAGGGTCAGACGGGAGTGACACGGGTGAAGGTGAACGCCGAGGCGAAACAGCGACTCAGTGTGCTTCTGCGGTCGCACGAGGACGACGTCGTCAAGCGGTGGGCCGAGATCGCGTCGCGCACCCTGCGCGGCCGGCTCACCGACGCCGAGCTGCACCGACAGGTGCAGGAGGTCCACGGGGCGCTGCTCGCCATGCTCGAGGGCGAGGCCGACGGCGACCTGGCGGGCGCCGGCGGCGCCGAGTCGCGGGCCGCGCTCGGCGACCTGTCGCGTGACTGGGCCAGGCAGGGCTTCACCCCGATCGAGACGGCCAACCTGGTCTTCACGGTCAAGGAGGTCGTGCTCGGCCTCGCCGACGGCGAGTCGGCCGACCAGGGGCCGGCCGACTTCCTGGCGCTGTCGCTGCTGGTCGACGAGATGGGGCTGTTCACCTTCGACACCTACACGAAGGCCCGCGAGTCGATCATCGCCGACCAGACCGAGCAACTGCTGGAGCTGTCCACGCCCGTCGTGAAGCTGTGGGACGGTGTCGTCGCCGTGCCGCTGGTCGGCACCCTCGACTCGGCCCGCGCGCAGGTCGTCATGGAGAAGCTGCTGCAGACGCTCGTCGACACCGGCTCGGGCTTCGCCATCGTCGACATCACCGGCGTGCCGGCCGTCGACACGCAGGTCGCCCAGCACATCCTCAAGACCGTCGTCGCGGCCCGGCTCATGGGCGCGGAGTGCATCATCTCCGGCATCCGCCCGCAGATCGCCCAGACCGTCGTCGCGCTGGGCATCGAGTTCGGCGACATCGTCACCAAGGCGAGCCTCGCCGACGCGCTCCGGCACGCGCTGCGGGCCAGCGGGGTCGAGCTCGTGAAACGCAAGGCGGCCTGATGGACCGGGTGCCCGTCCTGAAGATCGGCGACATCCTGCTGGTGTCGATCCAGATCGACCTCGACGACCAGACGGCCCTGCAACTCCAGGAGGACCTCTCCGACCGGATCGTGGAGACCGGCGCCCGCGGAGTCGTCATCGACATCTCAGCCCTGGAGATCGTCGACTCGTTCATCGGCCGGATGCTGTCGACGATCGCCGCGGTGTCGCGGGTCCTCGACGCCGAGACCGTCGTCGTCGGCATGCGTCCGGCCGTCGCCATCACGCTGGTCGAGCTGGGCCTGTCGCTCAACGGGGTGCGCACGGCGCTCGACGTCGACAAGGCCCTGGAGATCCTCGCCGAGACCAAGCAGGTTCACGGCGTCGGCGTGCTCGCGGTTGCCGACGATGACACGGCCTGAGTCGCCGGCCGAGGCACCCACCCGGCTGGACATCGCCGACGACAAGGACGTCGTGCGGGTGCGTCAGGCCGTCCGGGTCGCCGCCGTCGCGGCCGAGCTGCCGCTGGTCGACCAGACCAAGCTCGTCACCGCGGCCAGCGAGCTGGCCCGCAACACGCTCATCCACGGCGGTGGCGGACACGCCACCGTCGGCCAGGTGCACAACGGCCGGCGGGCCGGGGTGCGGGCCGAGTTCGCCGACACCGGCCCGGGCATCGTCGACCTCGACCTCGCGTTCACCGACGGCTACACCACGGGCAGTGGGCTGGGACTCGGCCTGAGCGGGTCCCGCCGGCTGGTCGACGAGTTCGAGATCGAGACGGCTCCCGGCGGCGGTACGCGCATCGCGGTGACCAAGTGGGCCCGATGATCGCCGTGGCGCCGCCGGCCGTCGAGGAGCTCGGCTGGGTGGCGGTCGACGACAGCGGCGCGGCCGGGATCGCCCGGCGGCTGGCGGGCGACGGCGCGCGGCGGCTCGGCTTCACCGAGCAGCGCGCGGGCGAGGTGGCGATCGTCGCCGCCGAGCTCGCCAGCAACCTGCACCGCCACGCCGACGCCGGTGCGCTGTCGGTGCGGATCCTGCGCCGCGGCAACATCGGCGGAATCGAGCTGGTCGCCGTCGACACCGGGCCCGGCATGGCCGACCTGCCGTTCAGCGCCGCCGACGGGCACTCCACCGCCGGTACGCTCGGCATCGGCCTCGGCGCCGTCCGGCGCCTCTCCGACAGCTCCGGCGGCTTCTCCGTGCCGGGCCGGGGCACGGTCCTCGCCGCCCGGCTCTGGCCGGCCGGCGCCGTCGTGGCCGGCGAGCCGCCGGTCGCGGGCCTCAGCCGGCCGATCACCGGCGAGAAGGTGTGCGGCGACCGGTACGCCGCCCGGCTCCACGGCGGGGCACTGCTCGTGCTCGTCGCCGACGGCCTCGGCCACGGTGCCCTCGCCGGCACCGCCGCGGCGGCCGTCGTCGACGCGTTCCACGCGACCGCGCTCGACGCGCCCGGCGCGATCCTGGAGCACCTCCACCGGATCGTCTCCCACACCCGGGGCGCCGCCGCGTCGGTCGCCCGCCTCGAAGGCGGCACGGTCCGGTTCGCCGGGCTCGGCAACGTCGCCGGCAGCATCGCGGTGCCCGGCGGCGAGCGGCGCGGGATGGTCGCCATGCCGGGCATCGTCGGGCACCAGTCGCGCGGCGTGCGCGAGTTCGCCTACGAGCTGCCGCCCGAGGCGGTCGTGGTGCTGCACAGCGACGGCGTGTCGGACCGCTGGCGCCTGTCCGACTATCCGGGACTGTCCCGCCAGGACCCGCTGCTGGTTGCCGCGACGCTGCTGCGTGACGCCGGCGTGCGCCGCGACGACGCCTGCGTGGCGGTGGCCCGTGCGTCGGTGCCCGGATGAGCGTCGAACCGCTGCTGAGCCTGACGCTGCGCGACGAGCACGCCGTGTTCGTGCTGCGCCAGCGCGGCCGCGAGGTCGCCGCCGCGCTCGGCATGGAGCACCAGGACCAGGTCCGGGTGGCCACCGCGCTCAGCGAGATCGGCCGCCAGGTGCTCGGCGCCATCGTGACCTTCTCCACGACGGACACGCCGCGGCCCCAGTTGACGATTGTTGTGTCCGGGGTGGGATGGGGTAGTGGGACACCTGACGGTGTGGCGGCGGCCGCGCGACTGATGGACGAGGTACGGGTGGAGGACGAGCGGATCACCCTGACGCGGCGGCTGCCGGGCCGGAACACCCCGGAGGAGCTGGCCGCGGCGCGGCAGGAGCTGGCGTCGAGCGCGCCCACCACGGCGCTCGACGAGCTCAGCGTGCAGAACCAGCAGCTCGTCGCCGCGCTGGAGGACGTCCAGGCGCACCGGGACGAACTCCTCCAGCTCAACGCCGAGCTGGAGGAGACCAACAAGGGCGTCATGGCGCTGTACGGGCAGTTGTCGGAGGAACTGGAGCAGACCAACCAGGGCGTCGTGGCGCTGTACGCGGAGCTGGACGAGCGCTCGGCCCAGTTGCGGGAGGCCAACGAGGCGAAGAGCCGGTTCCTGGCCAACGTCTCCCATGAGCTGCGCGCCCCGGTGACGGCGATCATCGGGTTGACCCGGCTGCTGCTCGACCCGCGCTCCGACCCGCTCACCGGCGAGCAGACCCATCAGCTCCAGCTCGTCCAGAGTTCCGCCGCCGACCTGCTCGACCGGGTCAACGACCTGCTCGACCTGGCCAAGGCCGAGTCGAACCGGATCGAGGTGAGCTGGGAGCGGGTCGACCTCGCCGCGGTCTTCGGGCAGTTGCGCGGCACCCTGCGGCCCCTCGCGAAACCCGGCGTCGAGCTCGTCGTCGCGGAGCCGCCCGCCGCCGACCTGGTCACCGACGAGCTGCTGCTCACGCAGATCCTGCGCAACCTGCTCACCAACGCGCTGAAGTTCACCGACACCGGCACCGTGACCATGGGTGGCTGGGTCGCCGAGGACCGGCTCAACATCGCCGTGGCCGACACCGGCATCGGCATCCCGCTCGCCGAGCAGCCGCGGGTGTTCGAGGAGTTCCACCAGGTCCGCGGCGCCCACCAGACCGGCGGCACCGGGCTCGGCCTGCCCTACGCCCGGCGGCTCGCCGGGCTCCTCGGCGGTGTGCTCGCCATGGTCAGCGAGCCCGGCGAGGGCAGCACGTTCACGCTGTCCCTGCCGCTGCGCCCGCCGCCGCAGCCGGACGAGGCCGACCTGCCGCGGACCGGCCGGGCGCTGCTCGTCGACGACGACCCGGCGGCCCGGCACCGGCTCCGCCAGATTCTCACCGGGATGGCGGACGAGGTCGCCGAGGCGGCCGACGTGCGGTCGGCGCTGGCGATCGCGGCCCGTGACCGGCCCGACGTCATCTTCCTCAACCTGCGGATGCCCGGCGGGGACGGCACCGAGTTCCTCGCCGCCGCGGCCGGCGACCCGGACCTGTCCGCCATCCCGGTCGTCGTGGTCACCGCCGCCGATCCCGCGGACTTCACCGGCCTCGACCGCGCGGCCGCGGTCCTGGCGAAGGAGCAGCTCTCGCGGCACGCCGTCGCGGAGGTCCTCGCGCGGATCGCCCGGTGAGCCCGGACGGTGCCGCGACCGCCGGGGGCGCCGCCGACATCCTCGTCGTCGACGACAGCCCCTCGAAGCGGTACGTCATCACGAGCTGGCTGCGCCGCGACGGGCACCGGGTCACCGAGGCCGCCACCGGCGCCGAGGCGCTCGAGCTGCTCGCCCGGCACCCGGTCGAGCTGGTGGTGCTCGACGTCCGGCTGCCCGACATCGACGGGTTCGAGGTCGCCGAGCGCATCAAGGAGGACCCGCGGACCTCGGCCGTGCCCGTCATCCACGTCTCGGCCACCGCCATCCACGTCGTCGACCGCACGCAGGGCCTCAGCCGCGGCGCCGACGCGTACCTGGCGGAGCCGATCGACCCCGACGAACTGCTCGCCACGGTCCAGGCGATGCTGCGGTACTACCGGGCCCGCCGCCGCGCGGAACGCCTCGCCGGCCGGCTCACCCGGCTGGTCGAGACGACCGCCGCGATCAACGCCGCGACCACGCTCTCCGGGCTGCTCCACGTCGGCGCGAGCGGCGCCGCCAGCGTCTTCGAGGGCCCGGCCGCCGTCGCGGCGGCGTCCGACGAGACCGGTGCCCTCGCCGTGCAGGTCGACGGGGTGGGCGGTCTCCCGGCCATCCGGCCCGCGTACCCGGCGCAGTTCGCCGAGGACCCGCTGCGGGGGCTGGTCGGCACCGCTCTGTTCCACCAGGACGGCGGCCCCTGGTGGGACGCGCCGGTGTGGCGGGTGGTCGCCCGCGCCAAGACCGGCCGGGAACCGCTGCACATCGCGGTGCCGGCCGCCGGGTTCGACGAGGACGACTCCGACCTGCTGCGCCAGCTCGGCCAGGCGATGGCCCTCGCGGTCGAGGCGCTGCGCAGCTACGACGAGGAGCGCCGCACGGCGCTGGCCCTGCAGCAGAACATGCTGCCGGCCAGCCTCCCGGCGTTCGACGGCTACGAGATCGCGGTGCGCTACCAGCCGGCGAGCGAGCACGCCTCGGTCGGCGGCGACTTCTACGAGGTGGTGGCCGTCGACGGGCACCTCGTGGCCGCCATCGGCGACGTCGCCGGGCACTCCCTGCGGGCCGCGACGATCATGGCCGAGGTCCGGCACGCGCTGCGGGCCTACCTCGTCGAGGGCCACGCGCCGGGCAACACGATGGAACGGCTCAACCGCATGATGCTGCGGTTCCTGCCGGAGGAGATCGCCACGATGTGCCTCCTGCGCATCGACCCGGCCACCGGCGAGACCCACCTCGCCAACGCCGGGCACCCGCCGCCCGTGCGGGTCCTCGGCGGCCGGGTGGCGATCGTGGAGGACCGGGTCGCGCTGCTCGGGGTAGCGCTGCCGCACGAGGACGAGGTCGCGTTCACGCTCGCGCCCGGCGAGGCGCTCGTCCTGGTCACCGACGGGCTCATCGAGTCGCGCGGGCACACGATCAACGAGGGCCTCGAGCGGCTCTGCGCGGCCGCCGCCGGAGTCGGCGCCGGCGACCTCGAGCAGTTCTGCGACGGCCTGCTCGCCACGCTGAGCGCCGACGCGCGCGACGACGACGTGGCGCTGCTGGTGATCCGCCGCAAGCCGGCGGGTGACGAGTCCGGATGAGTTCCGGCCGAATCGGTTGCGGGCCCCGGCCCGGGTGCCGGACGCTGCGGGAAACCGACGGACGGGGGACAGCGGGATGGCGGTCTGCGACACCTGCGGCAATGACTATCACATGACGTTCGAGGTGCGCACGGTCGGTGGCGGTGTGCACGTCTTCGACTCGTTCGAGTGCGCGATCCACCGGCTCGCGCCGGTGTGCGAGCACTGTGGCATCAGGATCGTCGGGCACGGGGCGGAGGTGTCCGGCCGCTTCTACTGCAGCGCGCACTGCGCCCGCTCGGAGGACACCACGGCCGGGTTCGAGATCCGCGACTCGGTGGGGGCCTACCCCGGGTGATCGAGGGCCGGCCGCGCCATGATTGGGTTCTGGGCAAGCGAGAGTTCATCGGCGCGGAGGAGCAGCGGTGGTCGTCCTGGGCATCGACATCGGCGGTTCCGGCATCAAGGGGGCGCCGGTCGACCTGTCGACCGGCCGGTTCACCAGTGACCGGGTGAGGATCGAGACGCCGCAGCCGGCCGACGTGCCCAGCGTGGTGAAGACGGTCGCGGCGGTCGCCGGCCAGTTCGAACCGGCGTCCGCTGTCGGCATCACCTTCCCGGCCGTCGTCCAGCACGGCGTCACGAAGACCGCCGCGAACGTCGACGGCTCGTGGGTCGACGCGCCCGCCGAGCGGCTGTTCGCCGAGGCCCTCGGCCGGCCGGTGACGGTGCTCAACGACGCCGACGCGGCCGGGGTCGCCGAGGTGGAGTACGGCGCCGGCAAGGGGGTCGGCGGCCTCGTCGTCATGGTCACCTTCGGCACCGGCATCGGCAGCGCGCTGTTCATCGACGGCAGGCTCGTGCCCAACACGGAGTTCGGCCACCTGCAGATGAGCGGCCTGCACCTGCACGGCGGCGACGCGGAGGACTACGCCTCGGACCGGGTCCGGGAGGCCGAGGACCTGCCGTGGCAGGAGTTCGGCGAGCGCGTGCGGACGTACCTGCGGCACCTGCACGCCCTGCTGTGGCCCGACCTGATCATCGTCGGCGGCGGGGTCAGCAAGAAGGCCGACAGGTGGCTGCACCACGTCGACGTGCCCACCCGCGTGGTGCCGGCGACGCTGCAGAACAACGCCGGCATCGTCGGCGCGGCCCTCCTCGCCCAGCGCAGCGTCGCCGCCGCGTGACCCGTGCGTGCGCGTGTAGGGCACGATGGCAGGCATGGGGGACCCGCCCGCACCGCTGCGCGACACCGACCCGGCGACCGTCGGGCAGTACCGGCTGCGGGGCGTGCTCGGCGTCGGCGGGATGGGCATCGTCTACCTCGCCGCCGCACCCGGCGGCCGCGACGTCGCGCTGAAGGTGATCAATCCGGCGCTGCACGGCGACCCGCTGTTCCGGCACCGCTTCGCCGCCGAGGCCGCCGCCGCGTCGCGGGTCGCCGGGTTCTGCACCGCCCGGGTGCTCGACGTGGCTCTCGACGGCCCCGTGCCGTACCTCGTGACGGAATACGTGCCCGGGCCGTCCCTGCACGACTACGCGACCGCACACGGCCCGCTCGAGGGCCACGTGACGGCGGTGGCCGTCGGCGTGGCGGCGGCCCTGACCGCGATCCACGCCGTCGGCCTGGTCCACGCCGACCTCAGCCCGCGCAACGTGCTGCTGTCGCCGTTCGGCCCGAAGGTCATCGACTTCGGCGTGGCGCGCCTGCTGGGCCACACCGGCCCGGCCGACCGGCAGCAGTTCGGCACGCCGGGCTGGCTCGCACCGGAGCAGCGGCGGGGCGGCCCGCCGAGCCACGCCAGCGACGTGTACGCGTGGGGCCTGCTGGTGGCGTGGGCCGGCACCGGACGGCTGCCGTTCGCCGGTCCGGCGGGGGAGTCCGGCCGGGCCGACCTTGCCGACCTTGCCGACCTCGACGGCCTGGACCCCGCCCTGGCGGAGGTGGTGGGCCGGGCGCTGCGCGCGGACCCGGCGGCCCGCCCGCGCGCGGAGCAGGTCCTGCTCGCGCTGGTCGGCCAGCGCGACCCGGCCGAGGTGCGGGTCCCGCCCGCGGCCGGCACGGCGGCCACCGCCCGTGCGGCGCATCCGGCCGCGGGCTCGGGAGACGCGACGGCCGGGGCCACCGCCCGGCATCCGGCCGGCTCCGGGCGGCACGGCGCGCGGTTCGCGCCCGGCGCCGCCCCGGTGAGCCCGCGCCCGGTCGCCCCGACGGCGGTGGATTCGACCGTGGCCGACGCGCTGATGGCGGGACCGATCGTGGCCGGTCCGGGTGTGGGTCACGGCGGCCGTCCGGCACGTGGCGCAGGGGAGCCGGACGGCACCTGGAGCGGGCCCGCCGCACCGGCCGGCGCGCGGTTGCGCTCGCGGCCCCTGCCGCCGGTCCCGCCGCCGCCGCGGCCCAGGCCGCGCCGGGTGGGCCGCGCGGTCTTCACCGGTGTCGCCCTCGCCACGGTCCTGGCCTGCCTGTTCGGGGTGCTGAAACTCGCCGAGTCGGCCGGCGACGACAACGGCGGCAAGGGCGGCCCGGGGGCCGTGCCCGACGCGGCCCGTACGACCGCCAAGCCGCCGAAGCCGAGCCCGGTCGCCGCGGACGGGAAACTGCGGTTCACCGTCGCGGGGCTCTCGTGCGGTACCACCGAACTCGGCCCATGGCCGGTCACCAAGCAGGCGCAGGGCCAGTTCTGCCTGGTCGAGCTGAAGGTCGAGAACATCGGCGACGGCAACGCGCGGGTCTGGCTGGGCAGCCAGCACCTGCGTGACGCGGACGCGCGGGAGTACTCGCCCGACGAGCTCTCCTGGATCTACTACGAGAAGACCCGGCCGCTGCTCAGCGACATCAATCCGGGCAACTCGATCACCGGCACGCTCGTCTTCGACGTGCCGGCCGGGGTCACGCTCGCGGAGCTGCGGGTCAAGGAGCATCCGCTCAGCGGCGGCAAGACCATCCGGCTGCGCTGATTCCCCGGAGGGTTCCGCGACGTCGACCATCGCCGACGCCCGCGACTTTTCGAGATTCATGCGAACATGTGTTCGTGTCGGCCTCGATCCTGCACGCGGACCTGGACGCATTCTACGCCTCCGTCGAGCAGCGTGACGACCCCCGCCTGCGTGGCCGCCCGGTCATCGTGGGCGGTGGCGTGGTCCTGGCCTGCAGCTACGAGGCCAAGCGGCGGGGCGTGCGCACGGCGATGGGCGGCCGGCAGGCCCGGGCCCTGTGCCCGGAGGCGCTGGTCGTCCCGCCGCGCATGAAGGCGTATTCGACCGCGTCCAAGGCGGTCTTCGAGGTCTTCCGCAGCACCACCCCGGTCATCGAGGGCATCTCCATCGACGAGGCGTTCCTCGACGTCGGCGGCCTGCTCCGCATCGCCGGCACCCCGCTGGAGATCGCGACCCGGCTGCGGGCCGACGTCCTGCGCGAGGTCGGTCTGCCGATCACCGTCGGCGTCGCCCGGACCAAGTTTCTCGCCAAGGTCGCCAGCGGCGTCGCCAAGCCCGACGGCCTGCTGCTCGTCGAGCCCGACCGGGAGCTCGAGTTCCTGCACGCCCTGCCGGTCGAGCGACTGTGGGGCGTCGGCGCCGTCACCTCGGCGAAGCTGCGTGAACGACGTATCACCACCGTCGGGCAGGTCGCCCGGCTCGGCGAGGCCACCCTCGTGACCATGCTGGGCGAGTGGGCGGGCCGGCACCTGCACGCCCTGGCCCACAACCGCGATCCGCGCCCGGTCGTCACCGGGCGGCGCCGCCGCTCGGTCGGCGCGCAACGGGCCCTGGGCCGCGGCCCGCACCCGCCGCCGTTCGTCGAGGCGGTCCTCGCCGAGCTCGTCGACCGGGTCGGCCGCCGGATGCGCGCCGGCGGCCGACCCGGCCGCACGGTGACGCTGCGGCTGCGGTTCGCGGACTTCACCCGGGTCACCCGCTCACACACGCTGAGCCGCCCGACCTGGCACACTCAGACGATCCTCGACGCGGTCCGGCGCCTGCACACCGCGGCGGCCCCGGCGATCGCGCGGCGCGGCCTGACCCTCGTCGGCGTCGCGGTCGGCAATCTCGACGCCGGCGGCGGGGTGCAACTGGAGCTGCCGTTCGAGGTCGCGGCGGGCGACTCCCTCGACACGGCGCTCGACGCGGTCCGCGACCGGTTCGGCTCGGCGGCCCTGACGCGGGCGTCGCTGCTGGGCCGCCGGCAGGGCCCGACGGTGCCGCTGCTGCCGGACTGAGCGTCCCTGAGGCGTGGACCCAGGGCCCGCACCGCCAGCGGGCCCTGGCGGCCCGCTGGCGGGCTTTCCCCGCTCGAACATCCCGCCCAGCTCACCCTTCGCCAGTCCTCATCCTAGCATCCTAGGATGCCTTAGCGGCTGTGGCAGAGCCACAGCGACAATTCCGTGCGGCGGAGCCGCACGTGCGGCCAGGGCCGCCGGCGACGTCGTGCTCGTCGAGCCGGTCGCCGGCCCGGTCCTCGGCGTCGCACCACGCGAACGACCCGGCATCGAACCGGCAACGAACCGCGCGTATCTCACCCGGAGCGAGGCGGCCGGAACGGGATACGGTGTGATCGTGAGCGACCCCTGTGAGCACCTCGACCAGATCAACGACGTCCGGCCCGGCGCCGACGGGTGCGAGGACTGCCTCGCGGCCGGTGGCCGGTGGGTCCACCTGCGGCTGTGCCTGACCTGTGGTCATGTCGGCTGCTGCGACTCGTCGCCGGCCAGGCACGCCACGGCCCACTTCCACGCCGACGGCCACCCGCTCGTGCAGTCGTTCGAGCCGGGTGAGGACTGGGTGTGGTGTTATGCCGACGAGGCGCTGCTGCGCGTGCCAGGCCTGCCGGCGCGGGCGCACGGCTGACGCCGTTCACGGCCCGGGCGGGGCCGCGAGGCCGTGGTGCGACCGCGCCGGCGGTGGAGTGGCCGGCAGCCCGCTGGTGCTCGTCGCGCTAGCTGAACGGGATCTCGACCTCGAGGCTGCCGTTGACCTGGAGCTTGCGGCGTGCCCGTTCGTAGAACGTGGTGTAGCCGAGGCGGACGACCTTGGCCGCGGCGGGTGTGGCCGAGACGGTGAGGGTGTCGCCGGCGTTGAGCTCGCCGAGGACCTGGCCGT
Organism: Dactylosporangium roseum; assembly: GCF_025264685.1. Lineage (GTDB taxonomy): Bacteria > Actinomycetota > Actinomycetes > Mycobacteriales > Micromonosporaceae > Dactylosporangium > Dactylosporangium roseum. Next base: position 4,370,446 of record NZ_CP073721.1, on the reverse strand, counting down.
CGACCTCGACGACGAGCTGGCCGCTGGTCGGCAGCAGTTCGAGGTCGAGATCCTCGTTGGGGGACAGCACCAGGGCGCGGTTGAACGCGGAGTGCGCGGCGGCGGGCACGACGAGAATGCCCTCGACGGTGGGGGAGACGATCGGTCCGCCGGCGGAGAAGCTGTAGGCCGTCGACCCGGTCGACGTGGCGACGATGAGGGCGTCGGCGGCGTACCGCACGAACGGGTAGCCCTGCATGGAGATGGCGATCGCGGCGAGGCCGTGCCCGGGGGTGCGGACCAGCGCGATGTCGTTGAACGCGGTCACCGGCGTGCCGTCGGGCAGTCGGGTGCGCACGGCCATGCGGGGCTCGACGGTGAACCGGTGCGCGTCGATCGCGGACAGCGCGTCGGGCAGTTCCTCGACGCTGATCTCGGCGAGGAATCCGAGCCGGCCGAGGTTGACCCCGAGGACCGGGGTCGGTTTGCCGGACAGCAGCCGCATGCTGCGCAGCATCGTGCCGTCGCCGCCGAGGCTGACGACCAGCGAGGCGCGGCCGACGAGATCGTCGGCGCTGACGGCGACCGCGCTGCAGTCGATGCGGTCGACCTCGTCGGGCAGGCCGAGGACCGTAACCTCGCGGGCCTTGGCCCAGTCGATGATGGCCTCGATCGCCGCCTTCGAGTCGCGGCGTGGATGCAGGACCAGTCCGACCGTGTGCACCATCCCCACCGGAGCAACTCTACGTGGCCGACGGGGTCCACAGCCGCGCGGCGGCGAACGCCCGGACGGAGGCGAGGTGGACGAGGCCGAACGGCGTGGTGACACGAGGCATGCCGGTCACCGGGAGGAGTGCACGGGCGCCCGGTGCGCGGGCTGCGGGGCCGGGGCGGGGGAGTGTGGCGGTACCGCCCGGGCGACGCAGGCGGCGGCGACGAGCACCACGGCCGGCAGCGGGCCGAGCCACGGCACCCGGCCGAGCAGCAGCGCGGCGCCGATCGCGCCGGCCGGGATCGCGACGAGCGGCACCAGCGGGAGCGGGTCGAACCTGCCCGTCGCCAGGCGGGTCAACGACCCGGTCAGGTACGTGGTCGGCACCTCCGAGTCGCGCATGGCCGCGCTCTGCAGCCCCATCGCGATCGCCGCCATGGCCAGCAGCGGTAGCTGGGTGAGGCCGCGCGGGTCGTGGTGGGCGATCACCCACCCGCCGCACAGGGCGCACAGCGCCAGCAGTTCGGCGAGCAGGCACCGGTTCGGCGGGAGCTTCCGCGCGACGACGACCGTCACGGCGTACACGGCAACGGCGAGCGCGGCCCGCTCGGCGGTGTCGGTGACGTGCTGGACGGCGGACACGCCGAGGACGACCAGGTTGCCGGTGACCACGCCGCAGAACACGCCGCCGAGGTACAGCAGGCCGATACCATCGACGTAGCCGGCCGCGAGGGAGAGCATCCACACTGTTCGGCGCACGACCACCCGCCTTCCCCGTGCGGCGGCGCCCACCCTCGCTCGTTGCGGATGAGCGGCGACGTGGGACAGGCGACACCGGCCCGAGGGGCACGCGGCGGGCCGTGCGGGTACCGTCGCACTGTGTCGATAGCGCTGCGGCTCGCCCTCAACCTCCCCCGGGACGCCGCGACGGTGCCGATGGCGCGGCGCATGCTCGACCAGGCGCTGCGCACCCTGGGCGTGGATCCCGCCTGCTGTGACGACGTCGGGCTGATCCTCACCGAGGCGTGCGCCAACGTCATCGAGCACGCCCGCGACACGGACGACTACGACATCACCATCGAGGTCACCGAGCTGCGGTGCGTCATCCACGTGATCAACGCCGGTTCGGTGATCGACCCGGCCCGGCTGGTCCTCGCGACGCGGATGAGCGACGGCGAGCTCGCCTCCCTCGATCTGGGCCTGCTCGACGAGCACGGCCGGGGCCTGTACATCATCCGTGCCCTCGCCGACGAGCTCTACCTGACGCCGGCGCTCACCGGCGGCCTGGTCCTGCAGGCGGTGACGACGCTGCGGTGGACACGGGACGCGGAGGTGTGGCAACGCCGGTGACCGCACACAGTATTCCGCTGAGGAAGCTCTGTTCCCCAGCGGAATGCTGTGCACCGGAGATGCTCCCGCCGGACCTTACGGTCAGTAGCGGTAGTGTTCCGGCTTGTACGGGCCGGCGACGTCGACGCCGATGTACTCCGCCTGCTCCTTTGTCAGCTCGGTGAGCCGGACGCCGAGAGCGTCGAGGTGCAGCGCGGCGACCTTCTCGTCGAGGTGCTTCGGCAGGCGGTAGACCTGCCGCTGGTATGTGTCGGGCCTGGTGAACAGCTCGATCTGCGCGATCGTCTGGTTGGTGAACGAGTTCGACATCACGAAGCTCGGGTGGCCGGTCGCGTTGCCGAGGTTGAGCAGCCGGCCCTCGGACAGCACGATGATCGAGTGGCCGTCCGGGAACGTCCACTCGTGGACCTGCGGCTTGATCTCCGTCTTGGTGATGCCGGGGATCCTCGCCAGCCCGGCCATGTCGATCTCGTTGTCGAAGTGCCCGACGTTGCCGACGATCGCGTTGTGCTTGAGCCGGGCGAGCTGGGCGGCGCTGACGACGCCCAGGTTGCCGGTCGCGGTGATCACCACGTCGGCCTGCTCGACGACGTCGTCGAGGCGGACGACCGGCAGCCCGTGCATCGAGGCCTGCAACGCGCAGATCGGGTCGATCTCGGTGACGACGACCCGGGCGCCCATGCCGCGCAGCGCCTCGGCGGAGCCCTTGCCGACGTCGCCGTAGCCGCAGACGACGGCGAGCTTGCCGGCCAGCAGCACGTCGGTGGCCCGGTTCAGGCCGTCGAGCAGCGAGTGCCGGATGCCGTAGGTGTTGTCGAACTTCGACTTGGTCACCGAGTCGTTGACGTTGATCGCCGGGAAGAGCAGCTCACCGGCCTCGGCGAGCTGGTAGAGCCGGTTCACGCCGGTGGTGGTCTCCTCGGTGACGCCGCGGATGCCGGCCGCGATGCGGGTGAACCGCTGCGGGTCGCGGGCGAGACTGGCACGCAGCGTGCCGAGGACGAGGGCGAACTCCTCGCCGTCCGCCGCCGTGGCCTCCGGCACCCGGCCGGCGGTCTCGAACTCCACGCCCTTGTGCACCAGCAGGGTGGCGTCGCCGCCGTCGTCGACGATCATGTTGGGGCCGAGCCCGCCGGGGAACTGGAACACCTGGTCGGTGCACCACCAGTACTCCTCCAGGGTCTCGCCCTTCCAGGCGAAGACCGGCGTGCCGGACGGGGCGTCGGCGGTGCCGTGCGGGCCGACGACGACCGCGGCGGCCGCCTCGTCCTGGGTGGAGAAGATGTTGCAGGAGACCCAGCGGACCTCGGCGCCGAGCGCGACGAGGGTCTCGATGAGCACCGCCGTCTGCACCGTCATGTGCAGGGAACCGGCGATCCGGGCGCCGCGCAGCGGCTGGCTGGCCGCGTATTCGGCGCGGGTCGCCATCAGGCCCGGCATCTCGTGCTCGGCGAGGCGGATCTGGGTGCGGCCGGCGGCGGCGAGGGAGAGATCGGCGACGGCGAACTCGACGCCGTTGCGGGTCTGCGGGAACGGGTGTCCGTCATGGACCATGCCTGAAGTCACCTCCCGGTGACGGGAGGCGCCCTTGGGTCAAGGGTGAGGTCTTCCGGCCGAGCGTGGCGACCCTACCGGGCCGTCGCAGCGCCTCTCGGCCGTGACCGGCAGCGGACGTCCGCCGCCGAGATTCGACGGTACCGGCTGGGTCAGGGGTCCGGCAACCCCGTCGCGAACCGACGGTAGGCGTCCCGTAACACGTCGGTGACCTCGAACCGGCCGACGGTCAGGGGCAGCGGATCGAGCTGGTCGAGCAGCGCGTCCGGGTAGCGGACGGTGCCGGGCACCGGCGGCCGCGGCGGGTTCAGGCGCGGTCCGGCGGTCCAGAAGGTGGCGGTGCCGGCGACGTCCGCGGCCGGGTCCGCGGCCCGGTCCGCGGCGGGCCCTTCGGCGGCGCTGTGCCGCTGGGCCGACACGCGGTGGCCGCGCAGCGCCTCCAGCAGCTCGTCCCGGCCGCGGCCCCGCCAGGCGAGGATGCCGAACGGGTCGGCGTCGAACGACTCGGCGAGCACGTAACACGCGGCGGCGAGGTGCCGGCACGGCTTCTGCCAGCTCGGGCACGAGCAGTCCAGAACGACGTCGGCGAGGCTCTCCGGGAACAGCGACAGCCCGAACCCGGCGAGGATCGTGTCGAGGTCGTCGGGCAGGTGCCCGGCGAGGAGCCGGGCGGCGTGGATGGCCTCTCCGGCGAGGGCCCGCTCGATCCGGCTCCAGTCGGCGGCGCGGAACGCACGGACGGCGACGCGGCACCGGTACGTCTCGCCGTCCTCGTCGACCACGAGCGCGGTCACCAGGCTCGTCGAGATGGTGACGGAGCGTACGTGCCCGGCGCGGGCGTAGCGGCGGCCCTGCTGAAATGTCGTACCCATCCGCAAGGATTCGAGCATGCTGATGAACTGGTGGGACCAGCGGGTGCGATGGTTCTCAGGCATCCGTGGCCTCCGGCGCGAGCGTCATGAGGTCGAGCAGGTCGTCGGTCGACAGGCCGGTGAGCCAGCCCTCGCCGCTGCCGACGGCGACCCCGGCGAGGGTCCGCTTCTCGGCCATGACGTGGTCGACCCGCTCCTCGACGGTGCCGATGCAGACGAACGTGTGCACCTGCACGTCGCGGCGCTGCCCGATGCGGAAGGCGCGGTCGGTGGCCTGCTGCTCGGCGGCCGGGTTCCACCACCGGTCGACGTGCACGACGTGGTTGGCCGCGGTCAGGTTGAGCCCGGTCCCGCCGGCCTTCAGCGACAGCAGCAGCACCCCCGGCCCGGCCCCGCCCTGAAACCGCTCGACCATCGCGTCGCGGGCGCCCTTGGGCGTGCCCCCGTGCAGGAAGGCGACCTCGGCGCCGAGCCGCTCGGTGAGATACGGCGCCAGCAGGTGGCCGAACCTGGCGAACTGTGTGAAGACCAGCGCCCGGTCCCCGGCGTCGAGCGCGGCGGTGAGGATCTCCTCCAGGCGGGCCAGCTTCCCCGACCGGCCGGCGAGGGGCGTGCCGTCGCCCATCAGGTGCGCCGGGTGGTTGCACACCTGCTTGAGCTTCGTCATCGCCGACAGCACGAGCCCTTTGCGCTGCGCGCCGGCCCGCCCCTCGCGCAGCTTCACAAACAGCTCGTCGACGACGGCCCGGTAGAGGCTGGCCTGCTCCAGGGTGAGGTTGCACCACTGCTTGCGTTCGAGCTTCTCCGGCAGGTCCGCGATCACGGCCCGGTCGGTCTTGACCCGCCGCAGCAGAAACGGCCGGGTGGCCCGCCGCAGCCGGCCCGCCGCGTCCGGGTCGGCGTAGCGCTCGACCGGCACCGAGTAGCGGGCCCGGAAGATGCTCGCCGGGCCGAGGATGCCCGGGTTGAGAAAGTCGGCGATCGACCACAGCTCGGTGAGCCGGTTCTCGACGGGGGTGCCGGTCAGCGCGATCCGGTGCCGCGCCGGGAACCGCCGCACCGCCCGAGCGGTCGCGCTGGTGCTGTTCTTGACGTGCTGCGCCTCGTCGAGCACGACCCGGTCCCAGCTCACGGCGGCGAGCCGGTCGGCGTCCCGGGTGGCCACCTGATAGGTGGTGAGGACCAGGTCGGCGCCGGTGCCGAGGACCCGGTCGCTGCCGTGGTGGACGGCGGTCGTGAGGTGCGGCGTGAACCGCTCGATCTCGCGCCGCCAGTTGCCGAGCACCGACAGCGGGCACACGACGAGCGTCGGCGGCCGCGGTCCCCGCTCGCGCAGGTGCGCCTCCAGCGCCAGGACCTGGATCGTCTTGCCCAGGCCCATGTCGTCGGCGAGCAGCGCACCGACCCCGAGGCCGTCGAGGAAGGCCAGCCACGAGAAGCCCCTGCGCTGGTAGGGCCTGAGGTCGCCCTTGAGCGACGGGGGCGGTTCGAGCAGCTCGAGCCGTTCGACGGCCCGCCCGGTCAGCAGGTCGGCGAGCCAGCCGCTGCCGTCCACGCCGGTGACCGGCAGCGGCAGGTCCCCGTCGGGGACGAGCCGGGTCAGGCGCATCGCCTCGCCGGCGGTCATCTCGCCCCGGCCGCCGCGGGAGAGGAACGCGAGCCCGGCCCGCAGCCGGTCCCGGTCGAGGTGCACCCAGCGCCCGCGCAGCCGCACCAGCGGGACCTTCGCGCGGGCGAGCTCGGCGAGGTCGGTCTCGCTGAGGAAGTCGTCGCCGATCGCGAGCCCCCACTGGAAGCGCACGACGGCCGCGCGGTTCGCGGTCGTGTCCCGCAGCACGGGACTGGCCGGCTGGGCCTGCCGGACGGTGAGGGTCAGGCCCAGGTCCTGGCGGCGCTGCCACTGGGCCGGCAGCAGCACCCCGAAGCCCGCCTCCTCCAGCACCGTCGCGTGGGTCAGGAACCGGTGCGCGCCGACGACATCGAGCCGCATCCCGGTCGGCCGCGGGGTGTGCAGCGCCTCGTCGAGGTCCGGCCACAGCCGCCCGGCCCGCCCGAGGTCGGCGAGCAGCACGTCCTGCGGGTAGTCGGCCCAGCGGAACAGCGGCGAGGCGCCGTCGCGCCAGACCGCCTCGGCCGGCACGAGCAGGCTCGGCTCCTCGGCCGGCTGCAGCAGGAACTCCAGGCTCCACCCGGACGTCTCGTCGTCGGGAAACTCGTCCACGTAGGAGAGCCGGAAGCAGGTCCGCAGCGGCGCCGGCCGCCCGCTGCCGACCCACCGGTCGACGGCCTCGCGCACCCGCGCGACGTCGCCGGTCTCCCCGAGCGGCGCCCCGTCCAGGCCCGCCGGGTCCAGGGATGCCGCGGGTCCCGCGGGTCCGGCCGTCCGCAGGCGGGCGTCGGCGGCGTCCGGGGCGGTCAGGGCGGCGAGCCACGACCGGACCACGCCGTCCCGGCGGACCGCGCCGCCGGCGAGCAGCGGGTGGCCGCCGAGCCTGGCCCGGACGAGGGCGTCGACCTCGGCCTCCAGCGCCGTGCGGGTCGCCTCCTCGGCGGACCAGGCCGCGCCGGCGTGGGCGACACCGGGCATGGCCCGCCACAGCGACTCGAACGTGGCCGCGTCGGCCCGCCACAGCACGGGCCGCCAGCGGGCCCGCGGTCCGGGCGCCACGACCGGGACGACCCGGCCGCGGTCGACGAGGTCCCCGGCGAACCGGACGAGGTCCGTGAGGTGACCCACGGAGGTGCCGGCCCGGGCGTCGATCCGCGGTGGCGGGCGCTCCACGAGCGCTTCCGGGTCGCTGCCCGGGGGCAGGAGCACGACCGGCACCGTCCACGGCAGGATGCGCCGCACGCCCGGGCGTCCGCGGCCCGCGACGGTCAGCCCGGTCAGCCCAGGCAGCCCGGTCAGGGCGGTGAGTTCCGGGGACGCGGCCGGGCGGGCACCGGCCGTCGGCAGCGACAGGTCGGCGGTGCCGAGCTCGCCGGGGACCGGCGGGACGACCGCGAACGGGTGCGGGACCGCCCTCGCGCCGCGCCGCGCGGACCGGGCCGGGGACGCGGCGGTGGTCTCCGCCCAGCAGGCGAGCCTCCCGTCGCGGCTCACCAGCCCGTGCACGACGATCACCGCTCAGACCCTACCCGCCCTACCCGCGCGGTGGCGTCAGGCCGGCAGCGCCGCCAGTTCGGCGATCACCGTGTCCCACAGCGGGGGCGGTGGGACCTGGTGGCCCATGCCCCGCAGCGGCACGAGCCTGGCGCCGGGGATGGCGGCGGCCAGGGCCTCGCCGTGGGGGAGCGGGAACAGCGGGTCCTCGGTGCCGTGCAGCACGACGGTCGGCGCGGTGATCGCCGACAAGGAGCCGGTGAACGGGTGGTCGTCGCCGAGGATCCAGTGGTTCGTCTGGCCTGCCGCGACGTCGGTGGTGCGGTCGAACACGGCCCCGGCGAGGGTGCGCAGCGCGGCGACGTCGGACGGCAGGGAGCCGGCGAACAGGGCCTCGCCGGCGACGATCCGTTCGACGAACGCCGCCCGGTCGGTCCAGTCCGGCGTCGGGCCGGGGTCGGCGGACTGGACCTGGATCCGTGGGGCCGGCGGCGGCAGCGGCGCGACGTCCGGGCCGGTGACGATCGGGCTGGTGGCGATCAGCGCCAGCGACGCGACCCGGTCGGGGTGTTCGGCCGCGATGCGCTGGGCGATGCCGCCGCCCATGGAGACGCCGACGAGCTGCACGGGCGCCCGGCTCGCCCCGGTGAGCGCGGCGGCGACCGTGAGGGCGTCCGCGCACAGGTCGGCACCCTGGTAGCCGGGTGCGCCGGGCGGGTAGGCGGTCGAGCGGCCGGTGTCGCGGTGGTCGTAGCGGATGACGCGCCGGCCCTGGGCGGCGAGCCGCAGGCAGAAGCCTGCGTCCCACCAGTCCATGCTCGCCGAGGCGCCGCTGATGAGCAGGGTCGCGGGCGCCGTGCGCTCGCCGAAGGCCTCGGCGCACAGCGTGACCCCGTCGGCCTGGATGAACTGTTCAGCCATGGCCCCACCGTAGGCGCCCGCGCCCCGCCCCGCGCCGTGTGCCCGCGGTCGACCCGGCCCGCCGCCACATCAGTCGACCTTGGCCGTTTTCCGTGGTCAGGGGCCGCGAAAAGGCCAAGGTCGACTGATGTGGGAGCCGTCAGATCTTGCCGAAGATGGCGGTCATCAGGACCTCGTTGATGTCGAACGCGGCCTTCGAGGTGTACAGGGCGCCGCCGCTGACCCGCGAGATCTCCTGCAAGGCGGAGAAGTCGGCGTCGTTGCCGTAGCCGACGGTCACGATCGGGACCTTCTTGCCGCTGCTGGCGTTGGCCTCCAGCTTGGTCCGCAGGGCGTCGAGGGACAGGCCGCCGGTGGTGTCGTCGTTCTTGCCGTCGGTCATCAGCACGACGAGGTTCGTGGCGCCGGGCTTGTACGCCTCGACGACCGCCTGCTGGGCCGCGGCGGCCGTGTCGTACAGACCGGTGTCGCCGACCGGGGTCAGCTTGTCGATCGCGGCGGTCATCTGCTCGCGGCGGGGCTTGCCGGCGACCTGGTCGGCGACGCGGCCGATCGGGATGAGCTGCCGGTAGTCCTGCACACCGTTCTGCCTGGTGGAGAACACCCACAGGCCGGCGGCCACCTCACCGTCGAACAGTTGCACCGCGCTGCGGGCGGCCTCCTTGGCCAGTTGCATGCGGGTCTTGCCGGTGCCGGGGACCTGCTCGGCCATCGACCCGGACACGTCGAGCACGAGCAGCACGTTGGTGGGGCGGGTCAGCGCCGTCCACGAGTCCATCGACTGCTTGACCGAATCGGGCAGCAGGACCGCCCGGGGAACGGTCTTGAGCTTCGTGCTGAACGCGGCGTCGCCCGACAGCGGCTCGCCGCCGACCCGGTTCGGGTCGCGGAACCCGGCGTCGAGGAACACCTTGCGCCCCTGCGGGCCGCGAGCGAACGCCAGGAACGACTTCGCGGCGTCCTGCCGGTCCTTCTGCGCCCACGGCGCGTCGAGGATCAGGTACGGGTTGTCGGCGTCGGCGCTGCCGTTGGACGGGTAGACCGCCACGAGCGGCACCTTCGGGTCGGCCCGGTTGTACGTCAGGACGTCCCGCTCGAGGGCGGGGAACGCGGAGACGTACCGCATGGCCGCGTCGGCGCTCTGCCGGTCGGCCTGGCCGAGCCCGTCGAGGAGCTGCGACGTGGTGCTGGTGTAGACGGCCCGTTCCTGCTTGAGCTTCGCCAGGGTGGCCTGCTCGTCGGGGGTGACCTCACCGTCGTCGTTGCCGTCGAGGATCGCCATGAGGGCGAGGAGCCCGCCGGTGGACTGCAGCGGGTCGCTCATGCCGAACTTGAAGGCGCCCCACTCCGGTTTGTTGTGCTTCGCCCAGCCCTGCGGGTCCGCGGCGACGTTGTTGATGACGTCCTGCCAGGACAGCTCGCCGCCGGGCCAGCCGAGCGCCTCCGCCATCGGCTTCGGCATGGCGAGCACCGACGGGCTGCGGGCCAGGCTGGGCTGCAGGTCGGGCATCATCCGCTCGGCGATCGCCGCCGTGGAGGCCCGGCGCACCCAGGCGGTGGAGTCGGGCACCCACACGTCCGGCGGGAGGCCGGTCTTGGCGTCCCATTCGGTGCCCAGCGCCTGCGCCATCGTCGCGGCGTCCCGGGCGGAGACCGCGACGCGGGCGCACCGCCCGGCGACGGCCGGTCCGGTGTCGGCCCACTTGGCCGCCAGGCCCTCGATGAGGGCGGCGGTGCTCGGCGACGCGACGATCGTCGCGGTGACCGAACCGGTGCACCGGTGCTCGACGAACCGGTTCCACACGACGAATCCGCCGGCGCCGACGAGCACGGCGACGAGACCGCCGACGATCCACGACATGCGCCGGAACCGGCGCTGGGCTCGGCTTCGGCGGTGCGACCGCACATCCGCCTGCTCGGCCGTGTAGGCCATGGGTGTGCCTCCGGGGGTGGGGAAGTCGGCCCAGTGTAGGCCCTCGCCCCGGCGGCTCCGCGCGGCCCCGAAGTAGCCTGTGACACGTGACGATTCGCCCCATCCGGCTGCTCGGCGACCCGGTGCTGCGCACCCCCGCCGAGACGGTGACCTCGTTCGATGCCGAGCTGCGTCAGCTCGTGCGTGACCTGCTCGACACGCTGACCGGTGAGCCAGGGCGGGCGGGCGTCGCCGCGCCGCAGATCGGGGTGAGCGCCCGCGTGTTCTCCTACGGCGCCGACCAGGTCGTCGGCTACGTCGTCAACCCGCGCGTCGTCGAGCTCGGCGGCGAGCAGGACGGCGACGAGGGCTGCCTGTCCATCCCGGGGCTGGCGTTCCCGACGCCGCGGGCGATGCGGGCCGTGGTCGAGGGCGTCGACGAGCACGGCGAGCCGGTCCGGGTCGCCGGCACCGGCCTGCTGGCCCGGGCGTTGCAGCACGAGACCGACCACCTCGACGGCCGGCTGTACATCGACACGCTCAAGGGCGACACCCGCCGCCAGGCGCTGCGGGCCGTGCGGTCGGCGTTCAGTCCTCGCTGACGTCCACGGCCAGCAGGACGAACGCCGGGTGGCCGAGGCGCAGGAAGTCGTGGTGCGCCACCTCCCACCCGTAGGCGCCGGTGTTGGCGAAGACGAGCACGTCGCCGGCCCGTACCGCCGCCACCGCCACGTCCCGGGCGAGCACGTCGCGGGGGTTGCACTGCTCGCCGGCCACGTCGACGGGCACGCCGGTCACGGTGGGCCGCTCGAACGGATACGGCCAGTCGTCGACGGGCAGGACGGTGAACGGATGGCTGTAACCCCACGACGCCGGCAGCCGGAAGTGGTGGGTGCCGCCGCGGACCACGGCGAACCAGCGGCCGTGGTTGCGTTTGACGTCGACGACCTCGACGGCGTACCACCCGGCGGTGGCCGTCACGAACCGTCCGGGCTCGACGACGAGCCGTGACCCGAGCTCCGGTGGCAGCCCGGCGAGCCCGGCCGCGAACGCCCCCGGGTCGAACCGTTCCCGGCCGAGGACATCGACCCCGAACCCGCCCCCGACATTGATGATCTCCAGCGGTACGTCCAGTGCCGCCGCCGTGCGCGCCGCCCACCCGGCGGCCTCGGCGACGAACGCGGCGTGCGCGGCGGCGTCGAGGTTGTTGGACACGGCGTGCAGGTGGAACCCGGCGACGTCGAGCCCGCCGGCCCGGGCGGCGGCGACGGCGCCGGCGAGCAGCGGCTCCTCGATCCCGAACGCGGTCGCCGCCCCGGACATGCGGTGCGACCCGGGCAGGGCGGCGTGGGCCCGGTTGACCCGCAGGCACACCCGCACCGGCCGGCCCCCGGCGACGTGGACCAGGCGGCGCAGCTCGTGGCCGCTCTCCACGTTGACGACCACGCCCGCGGCGACGGCCGCCCGCAGGTCACCGTCGCTCTTCGCCGGGCCGCTGAACAGCGTGAACGGCGAACCGGCGGCGACCGCGGCGGCCAGTTCCCCGCCGGAGGCGACCTCGAGGCCGTCGCACCAGCGCAGCGCGGCGGCGACGACGCCGCTGTTGCCGTTGGCCTTCATCGCGTAGGCGATCCGCGCCCCCGCGGGCAGCGCGGCGCGCAGCGCCCGGACGTTGTCGCGGACCGTGGCCAGGTCGTAGACGTAGACGGGGCGGGGCGCGGCCAGGACCGCGTCGGTCACCCGTGGTGGAAGTCGCACCGTACTCCGTTCAACCGCCGGCGCACCGGGCAGTAGGCTCTGCGCGATGCGCCTGAATGACGCCCACGATCCGATCGCGTTGTGGCAGTACGCGGAACGGTATCTCGGGGTCGGCACCCGCACGTACAGTCCCTACGCCGCCGACCTGGACATCGCCGACGAGTACCACCCGCAGCGGGGTGTGGCGTCGTTCGACCTGCCGACGTTCCGCGTCCCGGCCGGGCTCGGCACCTACCTGCGGGCGGGTGTGCCGTCGGCCCTGCACGACGTGTACACCGACGGCGACGGGTTCCTGCTGCCCGTACACCCGAATGCTCTGGATCATCCCGACCTGTTCCTGCGGGACGACCTGCTGCGCCGGGCGAGCGGGCCGCGGCTGACCGTGGTGCCGTCGGCGAACGGGCGGACGGTGTTCGTGTCGGCCGTCGACGGTGTGACCGTGCCGCCGCACTTCGTGAAGCTGCACTATCCGCGGCGGCTGTCGCGGTTCACCCGCCGGCTGCGTCGCCCCGTGATCGAGCTGCAGCTCTGGGTGTCCGACGAGCTGGTGCGGATCGGGGCGCCGGTGCTGCCGGAGGTCGGCGGCGGCTGGTTCGGCGACGGCGACGACGCGTGGGGGTTCCTGGTCCGCACGACGCGGCCGGTCGAGCCCGCACCGGGGCACACGGTGCCGCTGTTCGCCCTGTACGGCGGGGACCTGCGGGCGCCGGGCGACCCGACGCTGCTCGAACAGCTCGTCGCCGTCTGGGGCGAGGACCCGGCGGAGTTCGTCGCGCGCCGGATCGTGGTGCCGATGGTCCGGATGTGGGCGAAGGCGGCCCGGGAGATCGGCTGCCCGCTGGAGACCCACGGGCAGAACACGCTGTTCGCGTTCTCCGCGGCCGACCGTACGACCCGGGTGCTGTACCGAGACTGCGCGATCTACGTCGACGGCGCCCTGCGGGAGCGGGAAGGGCTGCCGGGCGGGCTGCCGCCGACGAACGTGATCCCGCGGGACGTGCCGATGGCCGCCGAGGAGGTCTTCAGCCTCACGTACGACAGCTTCATGGGCCACCACGCCCTGTCCTACGTGGCCGGGCTGGCCCGGGACCGGTGGGGCGTGCCGGAGGCGGCGCTGCACGCGGCGGCGCGGGAGGCGTGCACCGCCGGCGACCTGCTGCCCCCGACGGTCTTCTACTACGACGACGCGCTGTACGACAACGGCGACTGGAAGCTCGTCGATACCGGCCGGCCGCCCGTCTGGCGCTAGCTGATCGGGTTGGGGATCGCGCACCACCGGTCCTCGAGCGGGTCGTCGGCGAGGCGCATCGCGGTGGTCGCCTTGAGCGGCCACGCGGCGGCGAACAGGGCCCGCTCGTCGTCGCGGTTCCCGGCGGCCTCGCGCGCGACGGCGGCGACGTGGTCCCAGAGCCGCTGCTCGTCGCCGAGGGCCGCGGCGAGGCTCGTCAGGACGGTGGCGAACGCGGCGGCGAACAGCTTGGTGCGCAGCACGTCCTCGTCGTCGGTCGGCAGGGCGCCGACGAGCGGCGGCATCTCGTACCCCGCCGCGGCGAGCCGCCCGGCGTGGACGTGGAGGCCGCCGAGGTCGCGGTAGTGCAGCCGGACCGGGCGGCCGCCGCTGATCTCGACGAGCGTGTTCTGCCCGTGCGCCTCCAGCGCGACGCCGAGGTGCAGCAGCGTGAGCAGCGGCGGCAGCATGAGGTCCACGAGCCCGGTGAAGAACGCCGGGGTGAGCAGGTCGGGCCGGCCGGGCAGGGCGGCGAGCGGGACGACGAGGGCGTCGGCGGGCGGGGCCTGCCGCCAGACGGCGCCGAGGGCCCGCTGCGGGTCCCCGGCGTCGTCGAGGACGGTCGCGGTCGTCGTCTCGCGCAGGACGTTGAGCCCGGTGGTCCGTTCGGTGAGCCGGGCCACGAGGGCGGAGGCGAGCGGCCCGTTGTGGACGGCGGGCGCGGACAGGGTCCGCACGGCGCTGGTCATCTGCACCTCGACCGCGGTCTTCAGGTGTACCGCCGGATCGCCGCCGAGCGCGAGAGTCCGCAGCGACATGAGGGGGTGCGCGGGCAGCCGGGTGCCGGTGTCGCGGACGAGCCCGGTGGCGAGGGCCCGGGGTAGCTGCCACGGGTGGACGGGCAGGCGGGGCGGGACGGGGGTGCCGGCGGTGCGCCAGCGGGCCGGGTCGACGTCGACGACGGCGAGGTCGACCCGGGGCCGGTGCTCGGGTGCGTAGGCCAGCACGTCTCGGGTCGTCATCCCGATGCGAGTCCGGCAGCAGGGGTGCAGCGGATGCCCGTCGACGACGGCCTGTTCGATGTCGACGAGGCCGGTGGCGCTGTTGGCGCTGTTGGCGGTCGTGGCGCTGTTGGCCAGGGCGAGCGCCAGGTTGGCGACGCTGTTGTCCAGTTCCCGGGCGAGCCTGGCGCTGTGCCCGCCGAGGCGGAGTCCTTCGAGGAGGCGGGTGGGGTGGTCGTACCGCGTGCCGTCCGCGACGACGGTGACGACGGTGACGGCACTGTTCGGCCCGCCGGTGCCGGCCGGGCCGAACAGTGCGGGCTCGGGGCCGGTGAGGCGGTCCCTGGCCACGATCCCCTCGCGCCACAGCGCACCCCAGAGCCGGCGCAGGACGGCGGCCCGGGCCGCCGGCAGCGCCGCACCGTACCCGTCCACGAGGTCGGGCCGGTGCCGGCGCAGGGCATGCAGGGTTTCGGCCTCGTCGGGCGCCGGCGCGTTCACGACGCAATACTAGCTTCCTAGGATGCTTTACGCGACGTGGCTAGCGCCACGCCTTTTATCCCTGTCTACGACAGGGGAGGGCGAGGCTCGAGAGAAGGCTGGGATCGGCGTCGTCTGTTCGGTCGAACATCTCGCCGCTGACCGCATGGCTGCCGGTTCACCTGCGGAAATGCTGTGATGTACGCGAGGATCGGCATGGAGCACGGACGCTTCGGGAGGCTCGACATGGAGATTCGACAACTGCCGGCCGGCGGTGTGCATACGGTGTCGGCGCCGCATCCGGTGTCGGCGCCGCGGCCGGCGACGGGTTCGGCGCGGGTGGAGCCGGTGGCGCCGCCACCGCGGGGCAGCCTGCCGGGGTCGCAGCAGGTGCTGAGCAAGTTGACGCCGGGGGAGCGGGCGGCGATCGCGGGTGCGACGGGCTATCACCTGTCGCCGACCGGTGCGGTGACGAACGTGGGCGGTGTGCCGCCGTGGTCGTTCATCATGGCGTTCGCGGCGGCGCGGACGGCCGGGGCGCAGCCGGTGGAGGGTATCGCGACGTCCTCGGACGACGGCAACAGCGTCGACGTGACGGTCTGAGCGCGCTGAACCGAAGGTGTGTTGCGCGCCGTCGACGGCCTCGGGGGTCGACGGCGCTTTCTGCGTGTCCGCGCGACGGCCGGCGCACCCGCTCCCGGTCTGCCGGTGCCGGCGGGTTCGGGCGGTCTCTGACGGCCGAGTCACTCGTGGCGCCGGCTCGACCACTGCGGCCGTAAACCCGGTTGGTTGACATAATGTACATTATCGAATGTCTGGGTGTTCCTTCGGGAGTGCCTTCTGGGGCCGCTTCCCTCGCGGGCTTGTTGACGCTTCCGGAGGTCGGCGCGTAGCGGCGTTGGGTCGAGCGGTACGTCACGTAGGGTCACCGAAGGTGGACATTGGTGTCGTGTCGTGCAGGTGGGAGGGAATGTCGCCCGGCGAGGTGGCACGACGCTAGGTGATCGGTATATGCGGCCGGTACCCTGATGGTATGCGTGAGGTGCGCAAGGAGCGGGTCACCGTGACGATGCCCGCGGATGAGGCCGCGGCCGTGCGGCGGCTCGTCGACGCGGGCGGCGCCGAGTCGGTGTCGGCGTATGTGGCCGAGGCGGTGCGGCGCCGGTTGGCCCGGGACCGTGCGTTGCTGGCGTTGAATGAGTTGTACGCGCAGCGTGGGGTGCGGCTGGATCCGGAGCACCACGCGTGGGCGCGTGAGGTGCTGGGGGTGGCGCCCACGGGCGGGACGGTGTCGTGACCGCGGTCGGCGGGCGCATCCTCGACAGTTCTGCGATCCTCGGGTTCGTTGCGGGCAAGCCGTATTCGTCGGCGATCGTGTGGCACGCGGTGGATCGGGGTGTCGTGCTGGCCGTGCCGGCGGCGGCGCTCGCCGAGGCGTGGGCGCAGACGTCGCCGAAGGACTATGCCGTGCTGCGGGTGCTGTTGGCCCTGCCGGTGGTGGTGGTCGACGACCTGACCGCGGCGGACGCGGTCGACAGTGGTCAGTTGCTGGCCGGTGAGGGCGGGCCGGCGCTGGTGGCCGCGGCGCATGTGGTTCGGCGTGCGCAGGCCCGTCCGGGTTGGGCGATCGTCACCGACCGGGCGGAGATGCTGCGGTCGCTGGATCCGCATGCCGAGATCGACGAACTTCCCTGATCTTGCGCTGCTCCCCTGTCGTACGGTGTGTCGCGTTCGGAAAATGTCGGTGGTGGCTGGTATGAACATTCCGACACATGTTCGATTCGGGGTTGGAGGGTGCCATGGTTGCCGCGCGGACCGCGGCCAAGGGGTTGTCGACAGTGGATCTGGAGCAGATCCGGGACACTCTCGCGGCCGGCCGGAAACCGAAGGTCGTGTTCACTGCGGCCGCTGGGCAGATCGCCGGGCAGTTGGGGCAGGTCGTGGCGTTGACCGACCCCGAGTTGTCCGACGAGTGGGTCGTCGTGCGGTTCGGCCGCGACGAGTTGCCCTTCTCCCCCGCTGACCTGGCGATCGCTCCCAAGGCGCCGGCGAAGAAGGCCCCCGCAGTTCCAGCCCCTCGTGAGGAGATTCCAGTGCCAGCCTTGTCCACCGCCGGCGCCACCGACGTCGCGGCCGCTCCGACCGGCGACGCCGTAGCTCCGGGACCGGCGCAGGACGCGCCGGATGCGCGGGACGCCGTCTCGAAGTCCGACAAGGTGGAGAAGGTCGAGGTGCGGCCCGACAAGGCCGAGACCGTGGAGCCGGCGAAGCCCGCCGCGAAGTCGGTTCCGGCGAAGAAGGCCGCGGCGAGGGCGAAGGCGCCCGCAGGTCTGACCGTGACGCTCGCTTACGCCGACGGTGAGTGGACCGTCGCGGCGAACCAGGGCGCGAAGGCGCTCGCCAAGCCGTATGTCATCAAGGCCGGCGAGGCGCTGAAGATGGTCGGCATGCTCGACGTCCCCGGTGTTCACGAGGCCGTCGAGGACATCGTCGCCGCCGCGCGGGCCGAGGCGGAGAGTCAGGCCGAGCGGCTGCGGGCCGAGCTCGCCGAGATCGAGGCGCGGCTGGCGGAGCTCCGGGAGACGGATTAGCGGCGCGGTGGTGGAGCGGACACGGTTGCGCCGTTTGTCGGCGGCGCTACCGTTCCATGGTCGGCTCACCCCGGGTCGGCGGTTGAGCAGGTCGGCAGGACGGTCGGCGGGATGGACTGATGTGAGCGACGGCGAGTCGGCCGGCATCTCGGCAGCGCCTGGTGTCACGGTGACCGGCCCGGGTTCCTGTGGTGCGGCTGGTGCCCTGCCGTCCGTTGCGGCGGCCGCCGGCTCGGCGACGTCAGGCGTGGCTGCTGTCATGGCACCCGCATCTACGACGTCGCCGGGTGACGCGGTGCCGCCGGTCCCGGTGGCGGGGGCCGGGCCGTTGGTCGAGCCGCCCGGAGCGGGCGCCGTGACAGTCCCGGCGGCACAGGCAGCCCCAGTGATGACGCCGGTGCCGCCGGTTCCGGGAGTCCCGACAGCGCTGGCGGAGCCGGCGCGGGCGGCGGGCATCGGCGGCCCGGACGGTGCCGCCGGCGCCGCTGGCCCGGTGCCGGCGGTGTCCGTCGTTTCCTGGCGGGTGCCGCGGGTGTGGCGGGTCCTGCTCTTCCTCGCCCGGCTGGTCGTCGTGCCGATCGCCCGGCTGCGCGTCACCGGGGACGTGCCCGCCGAGTTGCGCGCCGGGCCGGTGATCTTCGCGGTCAACCACATCGGGCCGTTCGATCCGATCGCCGTCACCGCGGCGTGCCGGGTCATGCGGGTCGCGCCGCGGCTGATGGCCACCGGTGGGCTGTTCCGGGCGCCGGTTGTCGGGTCGGTGATGCGGGCGGCCGGGCATATCAGGATCAACCGGCGGCAGGCGAACGTGGTGGAGGCGGTCGACGACGTGGCCGGGGCGCTCGGGGCGGGGTCGCACATCATGGGGTACCCGGAGGGCCGGATCACCCTCGATCCGGGGATGTGGCCTGAGCGCGGCAAGACGGGTATGGCGCGGATCGCGTTGCGGACCGGGGTGCCGGTCGTGGCGGTTGCGCAGTGGGGTGCGCACGAGGTGGCGGCGTGGGGCGGGTTCGGGCCGACGGTCCGCACCGTGTGCCGGTCGCTGGTTCGTCGTCCGGTCGTCCGGGTCCATTTCGGTGGTGTCGTCGACCTGTCCGGTGTCGACCCGGCGGCGCCGGGTGCGGCGCAGCGGGTCACCGATCGGATCATCGACGCGATCACGGCTGAGCTGCGGCCGTTGCGGGTCGATGAGCCGCGCCTGCCGCGGTGGGTGGATCCGATCCGGCCGTTGAGCACGCAGCGCCGGCACGTTTCGCGGCGGCCTGTCTAGCGGCAGGGCGCGGACTCGACCACGGCGCACGGTCCGGAAGGGTCGGCGCTGCGGGTCGGCGTGGCCGCCTCCGTCGCGGCGGATCCGTGGACGGTACACCCTCCGCGGCGCCGGGGGGGTCGGGGTGGCCGGTCCGCCCGGACCACCCGGTGTCGAGTGGCCGCCGCGCGTCCTCGACGGTTCTCACCGGAGTGGCCGACATTCCGGACATCTTGATGCATCGATAGTTGCAGACTCGGTGGGATCTGCATGATCTTGGAGACTTTTGGCACCCAGAGCAGCAAAAAGTCTCCAAGATCATGAGGAACCATCCGAACCGCATACCGCCTTCCGGCATGATTGGGCGTAGTACGCCACGCCAGCCGCGGCTACGGCCCGGTCGACGTGTCCGCGATCAGGTCGACCGGAAGGTCGGCTGGGCGGGCTCGTCGATGCCGCCGGCTCCCGGGCGGTGGCTGCGGAGCCGGTCCGGCCGGTAGGAAAACTTGGCTCCCAGGCCACGATTTCCACCACCTGACGCACCTGAATAGCCACCCGGATGTTTCCCATGATCATGCAAGACCGCGAAGTCCAGACCAGGCTGACAATTCGGGCGCTGCCCTCGGAGGCGTCGCCGCCGAGGGCGCCGGCCGGCACGCGTTCCCGCGCAATCCCGCCGCCAGGCCGGGCGACTCCTTGGACATTTAAGCGGCTGGGGGTGATTTTGGTTGCGGGTTGCAACAGGGACGGCTGTCTTGGCATGATCCAGACCGACCAAGATCAGGAAATCCAAAACAGCCGTCGGAGATCATTATGCCGCACCCGATGAGTGTCGTGGCGTGCGACCCGGACCACGAGTTGCGGGTGCTGGCCGAGTTCCGGGACGGGGTGTACCGCTGTTTCGGCCGGTGGGCGGACACGTTGTTCGAGTTGGTCGACGCCCTCGCCGGGAGCACGCGGCCGATCCGGTCGGTGGCGGAGTTGATGTTCGAGCCGGTGCTGCGGCGGGGTTGGGGCAGCTTGTACCAGGCGCTGGAGCGTGGTGCGGTGGATGTGGTCGCGGCGCGGGCGTTGCTGGCCCGGCATGTGCGCCCGGCCGGTGTGTTGATGTTCGCCGTGGATGTGTCGAAGTTCCCGCGGCCGGACACCCGCTATGTGCCGGACGTGGGGATGCAGTACGCCGCCGAACGTGACAGCGCCGGTGGGACGCCGGTGGTGCCGGGCTGGGCGGTGCAGTGGTTGTGTCAGGTCGGACTGGGCGCGGCCGGTGACCCGAAGCGGTCCTGGGTCGTGCCGATGGACCTGCGTCGGGTCGGCACCGCCGACAACGCCAACGATCTGGCCGCCGCGCAGATCGCCGACCTGGCCGCCCAACTGCGGGCCGGTAAGGTGCCCGGGATTCCGCTGTTCCTGCACGATGTTGGCTGATGTGGGCTGCTGCCCGATCTACCTGACCCAGCACCTGCCCGAGGGCGTGCAGGTCCTGGTCCGGCTGCGCGGCGACCGGGTCTTCTTCGCCCCGCCCCCGCCGCGGGAGCCGGGCACGCCCGGCCGGCCCCGCAAACACGGCGCCCGGTTCGCCCTCGACGAACCCGATACCTGGGGCCCGCCCGACGCCGAACAGATCATCACCCACGACAACAACAACGACGACGGTGGCGGCGGTGGCGGTGGCGGTGGCGGCGGTGGCGGTGGCGGTGGCGGTGGCGGCATCGTATGGACCCGGGCCTGGCACGCTAAGCATCCCGAGCCCCGGCAGCGCCGCAAATGGCAAGGCACCGGCATCGTCGAGGGCACCCTGATCCGGCGGGAGCAGACCACCCGCACCGGACACACCCAGGTGTGGTGGCTATGGTGGGCCGGCCCCGCCGACGCGTTCGACCTGACCGTGCTCGCCGACGCCTACCGGCACCGGTTCACCATCGAGCACAGCTTCCGGTTCAAGAAGCAGGACCTGCACTGGACCGGGCACACCCCGATCGACCCCGCCCAGGCCGAACGATGGAGCTGGCTGGTCGCCTTCGCCTACACCCAACTCCACCTGGCCAGAACCCTCGCCACCGATCACCGCCTGCCCTGGGAACAACGCTGCCCACCCGAGCACCTCAGCCCCCGCCGCGTCCGCCGGGTATTTCGGCTCATTACCGCGAACCTGCCCACCCCGGCCAACCCGCCGAAACCCTCCCGGCCCGGCACCGGCCGCCCGAAGGGATCGACCAACAAACATGCCCGGACCCGCCAACCAGTGATCAAGAAGGGCCGACCCGCCAACACCGGCCACCCCAAACGCCGAAACCCCAACACCAAGACCAAACAACAACCTTAAATCCTCAGCGACTCCATGATCATGGGAAAGATCCGGCTATCGGGGCAGCCACATCTTTCCCATGATGGAGTCGCCCGACCGGAACGCGCCACCCGGGTCCAGCAGCGATCATGAGCGACAGACACCAGCCGCACGACTGTGCAGCACCATCCAGTAGCGCAACACCGGGGTGGGCAGACGACCGACTGGAACGTGCGTCGGTCGGCTCGCCTCGGCGGCGATACCCCCGAGCCGTGCGTCCGAATTGCCCGGCCTTGCCCGGGTCAGCCGCCTTCGCGGCGCAGCCGCAGGTAGGCCAGGACGGCTTCGCGGGTGGTGCGGACGCCGAGGACTTCGCGGGCCTCGGCGATGCGCCGGTTCGCGGTCCGCAGGGACAGGAACTCCGCCGCGGCGGCGGCGGCGATCGTCTCGCCGCCGGCGAGGCGCTCCAGCAGGGCCCGTTGCTCGGGGGCGAGTTGCGGGCCGCCGGCGGCGGGTTCCGCGGCGGTGCCGAGCTCGGTGTCGGGGTCGGTGGACACCGGCCCGATCCGGCCCAGGTCGGCGAGCAGTGCCCGGCCGATCTCGCCGGTGAGGTCGGTGATCGCGACGATTCCGGCGCCGCGGGCGGCGGCGAGCAGCGCGAGCTCGGCGGTGTCGGGGTCGGTGACCCGGCCGAACAGGGCCAGCCGGGACTCGGAGACGTCCCATTGCTGGTCGGTCAGGGCGAAGCCTTCCCGGGTGGTCCAGCCGGCGCGGGCCAGGCGGCGCAGGACCGTGGTGGCGTCGCCGCCGGAGGTCACGACGTAACGTGGCGCGAGTGCCGGGTCGCCGGTCATTGGCTGCCCATCCGCGAAAGCATTCGCCCACCATGCGATGAAGGGGCGGTCCGGCACAAGAGCACACGCGGGACGACGACCCGCGTCATCCAAGTTCCTCGATGGCGAGTGCGGCGGCCTCGGTGCGGGTCCGGGCGCCGAGCTTGCGCATTCCGGCTCGGATGTGGGTTTCGACCGTTTCCCGGGAGATGCCGAGCTGGCCGGCGATGCGGCGGGTGGGCTCCCCGTTGGCGACGAGGCGCAGCACGTCGCGCTCGCGGTCGGTGAGGTCGTCGCCGGCGCGGCGGCCGCGGGTGTCGCGGCGGATCGAGTGGCGCCGCAGCGCCCGGCGGGCCCGTCCGAGCAGGACGACCAGTCCGGCCTCCTCGGCCAGGCGTTCGGCTTCCAGTAGTGGTGGTACGGCCTGTTCCGCGTCCTCTTCGAGCAGTCCCCGGGCGAGCAGGCAGCGGACCTCCTCCCGGCGGGCGAGGTCGTGCCAGGCGGCGGCGGCCGCGGCGAAGCGGTCCGGGGACTTCCACGCCTCGAGGGTCGCCACGACGGGTGGCAGGGTCGCGTCGCCGGGGTGCGGTCCGTCGCCGGTGACGCCGGCGTCGTAGGCGGCCCAGCGGGCGGTGATGCGGCGCAGCCCGTCGACGAGCGGCGGTGCGGGGTCGGTCGCGGGGGTTGTCGCCTGGTCGGGCTGGCCGTCGAGCCAGGCGGCCTCGCGGGCCACCCAGTCGAGGACGGCGCCGGTCGTGGCGGGCCGGTTCGGCAGGGCTTCCAGGCGGGCGCGGGCCGGGGCGAGCAGGCCGCCGTCGGCTTCGGCGAGGCTGGCCGCGGCGACGGCGTAGCCGCGGGCGACGGCGGGCAGGGTCCGGTCGGTGAGGTCACCGGCGCGGCGGACGACCTCGTCGATCTCCTCGCCGCGCAGTGCGTCGCACCACAGTTGCGCGGCGATGAACCGGGTCTGCCAACTGTAGGCGAGGTCCCCGGCGCAGGCGGCGGCGGCCGCGGCGGCGGCCTGGGCGGCCTCGGTGAGGCGGGCGTCGGCGGTCAGGGTCTCCACGAGCAGCCAGGCGCTCCACCGGGCGGCGAGGGCGTCGCCGGCCTGCCCGGCGGCGGACGCGGCGGACGCCAGGCCGTATTCCCAGCCGGGTTGGCGGGTGCCGGCCCGTACGGCGGCGATCGCGGCGCGCAGGCCCGGGTGGGCGGGTGTGTCGCCGTGGACCTTCAGCAGGTCTTCGGCGCGGGCGGCGGCGCCGCCGGGGTCGGTGGTGAGCATGCTCAGCAGCCGGATCCGGTCGCGGCCGCCGAGGACGTCGGGGGGCGCGTCGTCGGGGACGGTCGTGACGGCGGCCGCGGCGGCGGCCGCGTTGCCCTGTTGCAGCAGTGCCTCGCCGCGCAGGACCGCGGCGACCGGGTCGGTGGTGGCCGGGTCGACGACCCGCAGGCAGGAGCCGGGGCGGCCGGCGGCGAGGGCGGCGCGGGCGGCGGCGATGCGCACCTGCGGTTCGGCGGTCACGCCGGGCAGGTCGCAGGCGAGCAGGAGCAGTTCGGCGCGGTCGCCGGAGGAGTCGGCGGCCGCGGCGGCGCGGACCGCGACCTGGTAGGCCTCGCCGGTGGCGCCGGCGGCGGCGAGGTGCCGGGCGGCTTCGCGTGGCGGGACCAGGGTCGCGAGGCGGCGGTGCAGCGCGGCCCGTTCGGCGGGGTCGAGCAGGCCGGCGGCGACCTCGGCCGTGTACGGGGAGACGGGTGCGGCGATGCCGTCGTCGATGTCGACGAGGCCGGTCGAGGTCAGCTCGGCGAGGCCCTCGCCGAGGACCGGCGCGCTCACCGGCCGGCCGAGCAGGCCGAGGGCGGCCATGGCGGTGCGGGCGGGGCGGGTCAGGTCCGCGAGGGCGCCGGCGACGGTGTAGGCGAGGCCCTTGTCGAGGCCTTCGCCGGTGTCGCGGTGGGTGCCGCCCTGCGCGACGTGTTTGGCGAGCGCGGTGACGGCCAGGGGTACCCCGCCGGCGCGGCGGACCAGGTCGGCGACGACGGTCGGGCTCGCCGAGGGGGCGATCTGCCGTACCAGTGCCGCGGCGGCGTCGGCGGGCATCGCCGGCATGTTGAGCCACGCGCCCGAAGCGGACGCGGCGCGGCGTAGTGCCTGTTCGGCGTCGCCGGGCAGGCGGTGCGGGGTGCGTAAGGTGACGGCTATCCGACAGTGTTCGGCGATGGCGGGCAGCGCGGCCATCGTCAGCGGGTCGGCCCACTGCAGGTCGTCGAGGAGTAGCAGTCCGTGACGGACGCGGGAGCGGACGGCTTCGGCGAGCAGCGGCGCCTCGTGTGACGGGAGTCGCACCCGCACCGCGCGGGACAGTGGCAGGGCCGGCACACCCCGCAGCATCGCGAGCGCGCCGCCGGTGAACACGGCGCCGCGGAACGCCTCCCCGAGGCGTTTCAGGACGGTTGTGCGGCCCGTGCCGGGTGCGCCGGCGATGACCACGAGACCCGGGTTACGCAGGGCGTCCATCGCCGCGGCGACCAGGTCAGCAGGCGGCCACGCCGCGGCACCCACCGTCGCCCGGCCGACCGCCGGCGTGCCGGTCCCGGGGTCATCAGTCGGTGCCTCAGGCACGGGTCGCCTCCATTCGTGGCACGAACATGGGATCCTGCGCGCGCAGGATATTCGTAATGTGTGTGCCGTACGTGCGTGACATGACGGTTCTGATTCCATCCAGGAGCGAATAATGAGCGAGGTCCACCCCTTGGACACCCGAGGGTACGTCGGCATTGTGGCGGAACCTACCGGCCTCGCGCAGTCGGTGATCAGTCTGTGCGTGCCGTCGAACCGGAGCTGACCCCGTGGCTCCAGGACCACTCAGCTCCCGCGTCGCCGACCTGTGCGCCGAGGTCGGCAACCGTGTCGGCGGCGCCGCCCAGGCGCAGGTGGTCGACGTGCGGCGGCGGCTCGGCGAGCCGCTGCGGGTCGCGATCGCCGGCCGGCTCAAGTCCGGCAAGTCGACGCTCGTCAACGCGCTGATCGGCCGGCGGGTCGCGCCGACCGAGGTCGGCGAGTGCACCCGGATCGTGACCCAGTTCCGCTACGGCACCTCCGACCGGGTCGACGTCGTCAAGCGCAACGGTGCCCGGGTCAGTCTCCCGCTCGACGAGGCGGGGATGATCCCGCAGCGGCTCGGTGTCGCCCGCCACGAGGTCGCCTACGTCGACGTCACCCTCACCAGCGACCATCTGCGTGACCTGACTGTCGTCGACACGCCCGGCCTGTCGTCGGCGAACACGTCCGTGTCGGACCAGGCCCGCCGGTTCCTGTTCTCCGAGGCGCCGATCGACGACGACCTCGACTCGGACTCCGCCGGTGCGCTCTCCGGCGCCGAGGCGATCATCTACGTGTTCACGCAGTCCGTCCGGGAGGACGACGTCCAGGCCCTGGAGGCGTTCCGGTCGATCTCGGCGCGGCTGTCGTCGAACCCGATCAACTCGCTCGGCCTGTTCAACAAGGTCGACAAGCTCGCCGGCGGCGGTCAGGACCCGTGGCCGATCGTCGCGCCGCTGGCCGCCGACCAGTCCAAGGTGCTGCGCCGGGTGGTGTCCGACGTCGTGCCGGTGGTCGGGCTGCTCGCCGAGACGACCGAAGCCGGGCGGCTGACCGCCGCCGACTGCGAGGCGCTGCGGCAGCTCGCCGCGCTGCCGCAGGGCGAGCGGACCGTCCTGCTCGCCTCCGTGGACCTGTTCACGTCCCGGGACTGCGGGATCACCCGCGAGTCGCGGGAACGGCTGCTGCGGCTGCTCGACCTGTACGGCATCAGCTTCGCCATCGCGCAACTGGTCGCCAAGCCGACCCTCGCCACCGGTGAGCTGGTGCGGATGCTGTTCCAGGCGTCGGGGTTCCCGCGGCTGCGGCAGACCCTCGACCACGCGTTCCGGTGGCGCACCGACGCGATCAAGGCCGGGTGGGCGCTGTCGAGCCTGGAGAAGATCGCCAGCCACGCCGAGCGGCCCCACGACCGGGAGCTGCTGCGCGACGCCATCGAGCGGGTCCTGCAGCAGCCCGAGTCGCACCGGTTGCGGCTGCTCGAGGTGGCGCAGTTGGTCACCACCGGCGCCGTCGACCTGCCCGACCAGATGGAGGGCGAGCTGACCCGGCTCGCGTTGTCCAACGATCCCGGCTGGATCCTGAACCTGCCGCAGGCCGACCGGGACCAGATGGTCCGGGCCGCGCTCGACGCCGCGACCCGGTGGCGGGCCTACGCCGTCGCCGGGGCCAGCCCGTCGCAGTCGCGGGTCGCGCTCGTCGCGCACCGCGGGTTCTACCTGCTGTCCCAGCGCATCCGTGGTGGCCAGGCCCATGTCCGGTAGCCAGTCCCAGTCCCGTCCAGTGAACCGTCCTGCCTCTGTTCGTGGCCCCGACCCCCAGGAGCCGAAGATGTCCTCCAACAGCAGCCTGCGCCTGATCGCGGTTGCCGTAGCCTTGATCGTCGCGGTGCTCACCGGCGTGGCGACCGGCCTGCTCAGCGGCGCGCCGGACTGCCCGGCCGCGGTCTCGCCCGCCCCGGTGGCCTCGACCGCGCCGGCCCAGAACTCCGGCAGCGGGGTCGGGATCGGTGACGAGGTCGGCACCCCGAACCAACCGCCGGAGCAGAAGCAGACCGCCCCGGTCGTGCAGGGCCAGCAGGGCCAGCAGGGCCAGGCCGCACCGGCCGCGGCGTGCACGGAGCAGGAGGCGTTCGGGATCCAGCCGGCGCTCGTCGCGTTCGTCGGCGCGCTGTTCGTCGGTGCCGCGCTGATGCTGCTGTTGCTGCTGTCGGCGCGCCGTCCCGCCGCACCCGCCGCCACCGGCGGCGCTGGTGGGACCGGCGGGACCGGCGGGGCGGGCAGGTCGAGCGCGGCCGACGCCGACCGGCGGGCGCTGGTCCAGGCGTGTATCTACGTGCGGGACCGGGTCACCAGCAAGGCGCTCGGCGACCGGCTCGGCACCGCGCTGCAGGAGGCCGGGGTCACCACCGTCGAGCCGGTCGGGGCCCGGTTCGACCCGGCGCACCACGAGGCCGGCGGCGCCACCCCCAGCAGCGACCCGGCGCTGATCGGGTCGATCGCCGCCGTCGAGGTCCCCGGCTACGTCGACCGTGACGGGCGGGTCCTGCGCGCCCCGATCGTCACCGTCTACCAGGCCGCCCGCAACGCCGGCGGCGCCACCGGCGCGCACCCGACGGTGGCGCACCACAACGGACCGGCGGGCACCACCGCGCAGCAACCACGTAAAGGGCAGCAGCGATGACGCAGACCTCCGACGCGGCCCCCGCCGGGCAGGCCGCGAAGAAACCGGCCGACGCGACCGCGGCCCTCGGCAAGTTGCTCAAGGCCGGCGTCGACGGCAGCCTCGCGTACCTTCGCAAGATCGACCCTGACGCGGCCGCCGACATCGACACCGAGCGGCGCCGGGAGGTCACCCGGCCCCGGATCGTCGTGGTGGGCGAGACCAAACGCGGTAAGAGCTCGCTGACCAACATGCTCATGGGCGTGCCGAACCTGTCGCCGGTCGACGCGGCCGTCGCGACCGCGTCCTACCTGGAGTTCCAGCACAACGCGCAGCACGGTGCCCGCGCGTACGTCCCCGGCCGGGAGGACCCGATCCCGCTCGGGCTCGGCGACCTGCGCGACTGGGGCACCGTGCTGGGCCGGCTGCCCGACGGGATGCGCCCGCCGCGGCGGATCGAGATCCACCACTCGGCGCCGCTGCTGCAGTACCTCACGCTCATCGACACCCCCGGCACCGGCGGTCTCGACTCGATGCACGCCGAGGTCGCCATGGACGCCGTCGAGAAGGCCACGGCGCTGCTGTTCGTCGTCGACTCGTCCTCGCCGTTCTCGAAGCCGGAGATGTCGTTCCTCATCGAGGCCAGCAAGAAGGTCAACTTCGTGCTGTTCGCGCTGACGAAGGTCGACGCGTACCCCGGCTGGCGTACCATCCTCGCCGACAACAAGGGTCAGTTGCAGGCCCACGCGCCCCGGTTCGGCACCGCACCGTGGTTCCCTGTCTCGGCGCGGCTCGCCGAGCTGGCGATGACCATGCCGAAGGACGCCGCGGGCGAGCTCATCCGCGAGTCGCGGATCGCCGAGTTGCAGCACGCCCTCATCAACCTGGCCAGCAAGGGCCATCTCATGCAGCAGGCCAACGTGCTGCGTTCGGTGCGGTCCGAGTACATCCGCATCGACCAGGAGATCGGTGAGCGGATGAAGGCCACCGACCCGGATCCGAAGGACGCCGAGCGGGCCAAGGAGGAACGGGCCCAGGTCGCCGCCCGGAAACGCACCGAGTCCCGGCAGTGGTCCCTGGCCCTGTCCACCGAGACGCAACGGGCGAGGGTCGAGGCCACCACGCGGCTGCGGAACTACATCACGCAGTTGCAGGAACAGTTCATGGAGAAGGTCGACAAGGGCGGCCGCAGCGACATCAACAACCTGCCGCAGGAGGTCGACAAGGCGCTGTACGCGCTGTCCGTGCGGCTGTCCCACGACCTCGAGTTCCGGTTCCGCAAGGTCGGCGAGCGGGTCCTCGCGCAGGTGTTCCACCCCAACGAGCTGCAGCACGTGCTGCGGCAGCTCAACGCGAAACTGCGGCACGCCCTGGGCACCAAGCCCCGCCGTGACGGCGGTGGCGGCGACGGCGCCATGGTCGTCATGTCCTCGGCCGGTATGGCGATGATGGCCGGGCGGGGTGCGATGGCCGGTGCCGGCGCGATCGGTCTCGCCGGCGTCGCCGGTGCCGGGCTCGTCATCCCCGTCATCGGCATTGGTCTCGGTCTCGCCGCCGGCGCGTACATGATCTTCAAGCGGAAGAGCATGACCGACAAGCAGCAGACCCGCACGTGGCTGCGGGAGGTCCTGGGCGAGGCCCGGGCCGCGCTGTCCGACGAGATCATGCACCGGTTCACCGACCTGCAGTACGCGCTCACCCTCGCCCTCGACGAGGCGATCGAACGGCGGCTCAAGCAGCTCGACGCGCACATCGCCAACATCGACAAGTCCCTCGCCGAGGACAAGGCGGAACGCGCCAAGCGCAAAGCCGCGCTGAACACCGAGCGGGAAGGGCTGCGCTCGCGTATCAAACAGGTTGACGAGGTCCTCGTGCGGGTACGGGCACTGGCGCCCAGCGCACCCGCTGACGCGGCCGACGCGCAGGCCGAGGCGTAGGGGGGTCCACCATGGACGGGCAGTGGGAATGGTCCGAGTCCGGCGACACCGGCGACACCGCTGACACCGCCGACCTCGGCGCTGACGGCGGCGGCCACGAACTCGGGCACGAGACGTTCGGCGCCGAGTTCGGCGGCCAGTTCCATGACGGCGGCTTCGGCGACGGCGACCTGGGCGGGCACCACGACGCCCACCCGGGCGGCGACGACCTGGAGGAGCCGCTCGGCACCGAGCACGCCGCCGAGGACTACGACCACAGCGTCGCCGCCGGCTACGGCGACCACGACCAGCCCGCCGACCTGACCTCCACCGAGTTCGGCGCCGGCGACCCGGGTGACGTGAGCGACCCGGGCGAGGCCGGGGACGACCCGGCCGGCAACCCGGCGGCGTTCGGCACCGACCCGGACGTCGGCACTCTCGGCGACGACCCGGCCTGGCACGAGGTGCCGTTCCCGGCCGAACTCCACCTGGAGGACCCGCCGGAGCCTGTCGACGGCTACCCCTGGACCGACGTCGACGTCCTGGGCGGCCCCGACCACGACCTGTCCGCGGCCTTCGACCCGGCCGTCGCGGTCGACGACCCCGCCCCACCGGCCGACCTCGCCGCCTACGACGGCGTCGCCGTCCCCGACGGCGCCGACCCGTGGAGCTTCCTGCTCGGCTCCGACGACCCGGCCACCAGCACACTGGCCGGCTACTGGGCCCCGCAGGCATGACCCACACTGAACCCAACTGACGCGCCGTCCACGGCGGCGCGTCAGTTGGGTTCAGTTGGGGTGCTAGAACGCGGTCAGCAGCAGCACCACGAACAGGATCGCCACCAGGACCAGAACCACCACGATCACGGCGATCCAGTTGCGCTCGCTGCCGTCGTCGACCGGCTGCACCGGCGTCGGGTGGGCCGGCTGCGGCGGGAACGGGCCCGGCCGCTGCGGCTGCACGGCCGGCTGGACCGGCGGCTGGACCGGGGCCGGCTGCGGGCGGAACACCGGCTGGGGCTGCACCGCGGGACGCTGCTGCACCGGCGGCGGCGGCACGGGCGGGCGGGCCACCGGCCGCTGCGGCTGCACGGGCGGCTGGACCGGCGGGCGCTGCACCGCCGGGGAGACCGGCACACCCGACATGGGGGCCGCCGACACCGGGGAGTGCATCGCCGGGGACATCGGCACCGCCGACACCGGCGGCGTCGGCCGCTGCGGTACCGGACGCTGCGGCTGCGGCGGGGGCGTCACCGTGCGGGGCATGCCGGACGCGCGGACCGGGGTCACCGCGGCGCCGATGCACAACGCGCCCTCGACCACCACGGTCTCCGGCTGCTCCAGCGTCGTCGGGGCCACCCCCAGCTCGGTGTGGATCAGGTGCGCGGCGAGCGGGATCCGGGACGACCCGCCGACCAGGAAGATGCCGACCATGTCCTTCGGCTGCAGCCGCGCCGACTCGATCGCCCGGGACAGGCACGACACGGTCCGCTCCAGGTAGGGCCGGACGAGGGTCTCCAGCTCCTCCCGGGTGAGGTGCGCGTCGATGTCCATCGACGGCAGGTGGATGTCCGTCGACGCGGTCCGCGACAGCATTTCCTTCGCGCCGCGCACGTCCTCGTACAGCATCCGGCGCAGCCGCCGGTCCGAGGCGTCCGTCGGGTTCGCGAGGGCCTCCCACTTCTCCTTGTGGCTGCCCGAGTACGTCTTGCCGAGATGCTCGATGATCGCGTGGTCGAAGTCGAGGCCGCCGACGTCGGGCAGGCCGTCCTCGGCGAGGACCTCGAAGCCGCTCTGGGTGCGGCGCACGACGGTCGCGTCGAAGGTGCCGCCGCCGAGGTCGTAGATCGCGAGGCTGCGGCCCACCGGTACGGCCGACCCGAGGACCGCCGTGAAGTAGGACGCGGCGCCGACCGGCTCGGCGATCAGCCGAGGATGGCCGAGGCCCGCGATGCGGGTCGCCTCGATCAGCAGCGACCGGCGCCGCTCGCCCCACCGCGCCGGGTGGGTGAGGCGCACCTCTTCCGGCGCGGCGCCGAGCTGGCGGCGGGCTTCGGTGTTGACCTGGGACAGCACGTGCGCGAACAGGCGCGGCACCGGCAGCGGATGGTCGCCGATGAACACCTCGCCGTCGTCGATGCGACGTTTCGGGTTGGGCTCGAACCGGGCCGGATCGAGCCGCGCGTTGCGCTCGGCGTCACGGCCGACGAGGACCTTGCCGTCGGAGTTGAAGTACAGGGCAGAGGGCAGCAAAGGAGAGCCGTCGAACAGCAGCGGTCGCATCCGCGCGTCCGCTGTGCGGACCATCGCGACCGTGTTCGACGTGCCGAAGTCGATGCCGAGCACGCGCATGTGCGTCACCCTACCTTTGCCGTTCCACGCTCCGCGTCGCCCGTCAAGCTCGCCGTAACCCGCCGTCGCGCCGCGCTGCCGAAGATCGCTGCATACTGGCCGCGTGAGGCAACACTGCCCGTACCTCGACGTGCCAGGACCGCTGGCCTTCGCCCACCGCGGCGGCGCGGCGGCCGGTGACGAGAACACGACAGCGGCGTTCGCTCGTGCGGTCGAGCTCGGCTACCGGTACATCGAAACGGACACGCACGCCACCGCCGACGGGGTCGCGGTCGTGTTCCACGATGACACGCTGCGGCGGCTGCTGGGGCATCCGGGTCGGATGATCGACTTACGGTGGCCGGATCTGCGGACGTTGCGGGTCGGCGGCGCGGTGGTTGTGCCGCGGCTGGAGGAGGTGCTCGAGGAGTACCCGGGGACGCGGTTCAACATCGACACCAAGACCGACCCGGCCGTCGGGCCCACCCTCGACGTGGTCCGCCGCGCCGGCGCCCACGACCGGGTGCTGCTCGCGTCGTTCTCCTCGGCGCGGCTGGCCCGGATGCGCCGCGCCGCGGGGCCGCGGGTCGCCACGTCGCTCGGGATGACCGAGGTGGCGCGGCTGTGGGCGGCGTCGGTGACGGGACGGCGGGCGTGGCTGCCGCAGAGCGTCGTGGCGGTCCAGGTCCCGCCGCGCTTCGGCTCGATCAGCCTGGCGTCCCCGCGGTTCGTCCGTTACGCCCACCGGCTGGGGCTGCAGGTGCACCTGTGGACCATCGACGACGCCACGCGGATCGAGCACTTCCTCGACCTCGGTGTAGATGGCATCATGACCGATCACATCGAGGTGCTGCGCGACGTCTACCTCCGCCGCGGTATCTGGCACTGACCCCGCCCGCGAGGAAGGCCGACCGTGTCCGTTGTGGAGGAGACGCCGCAGCTCAGTACCCGGCGTGAACGGGTCGGGTGGTACTTCTACGACTGGGCGAACTCCGCGTTTTCGACCACGGTCGTCACCGTCTTCCTCGGTCCCTACCTGACGTCGATCGCGGAGCGGGCCGCCGGCTGCGACGGTGCCGCCTGCGACGACGCGGTCATCCGCCCGCTGGGCGTCGCGATCGCCCCCGGTGCCCTGTTTCCGTACACGGTGTCGCTGTCGGTGCTGCTGACCGTGTTCGTGCTGCCTGTCGTCGGTGCCGTCGCCGACCGGTCGCCGCGCAAGAAGCAACTGCTGGCGCTGTTCGCCTACGTCGGGGCCGCGGCGACCGCCGCGATGCTGTTGCTGACCGGCGACCGGTATCTGCTCGGCGCCGCGCTGTTCCTGCTCGCCAACATCGCGTTCGGCGCGTCCGTTGTCGTCTACAACTCGTTCCTGCCGCAGATCGCCGACGAGGAGGACCGCGACCGGGTCTCCAGCTTCGGCTGGGCGTTCGGCTACCTCGGCGGCGGGCTCCTGCTGCTGCTCAACGTCGTCGCCGTGCTGATGAAGGACAGCCTGGGCCTGTCGACCGGCGACGTCGCGCGGTACAGCATCGTCTCGGCCGGTCTGTGGTGGGCCGGGTTCACGACCATCCCGCTGCTGCGGCTGCGCAACCGGCCCGTGGTGCTCGACCCGTCCGTCGGCGCCGGCACCGGCGCGGTGCTCGCCGACGGGTTCCGGCAGCTCTGGCACACGCTGAAGAGTCTGAAGGCGTTCCCGCTGACGCTGTTCTTCCTGGTCGCGTACCTCGTCTACAACGACGGTATCCAGACCGTCATCGCGCTGGCCAGCCAGTACGGCACGAAGGAACTGGGCCTGTCCGACGACGTTCTCGTGCCGACGATTCTGATGGTGCAGTTCCTGGCGTTCGCCGGGGCGCTGTTGCTGGGCTGGACGGCCAAACGGATCGGCGCCTGGAAGACGCTGCTGCTCAGCCTGGTGTTGTGGACGGTGATCATTCTCATCGCGTACTTCCTGCCGGCGGGGCGGGCGGTGCCGTTCGTCGCGCTCGGCGGCGGCATCGGCCTGGTCCTCGGCGGCAGTCAGGCGCTGTCCCGGTCGCTGTTCTCGCAGCTCATCCCGAGGGGCAAGGAAGGCGAGTACTTCGGGCTCTACGAGATCTCCGACAAGGGTACGAGCTGGCTCGGGCCGCTGCTGTTCGGCCTCGCCTACGACACGACCCGCAGCTACCGGGTGGCGATCATCTCGCTGCTGGTGTTCTTCGTCGTCGGGTTCTTCGCGCTGCTGGCGGTGCCGATCCGCCGGGCGGTCGAGCAGGCCGGCAACACCCCGCCCGCGCGGTTGTAGCCGTGGGCCGGGCGGGACGGCTGAAGTAGGCTCAGCCGTCGTGACCCCACCCGACGACGATCCGGACTCCTGTGTGGCCGCCGGCGACAGCCGGCTGCGGCGCGGCGGCTCGCTGAAGTTCTTCTACGGGCCGATGGACTGCGGCAAGTCCACCCTCGCGCTGCAGATGGACTACAACCACGCCCGGCAGGGCCGTCAGGGCCTGGTCCTGACGACGATCGACCGGGCCGGGCCCGGCCGGTTGAGCACCCGGATCGGGCTAGGCAAGGAGGCCGTCGAGGTCGACCAGGGTCTCGACCTGCGGCTGCTGGTGCGGGAGCGGTGGGCGAAGGGGATCCGGGTCGACTACCTCATCTGCGACGAGGCGAGCTTCTACACGGTCGAGCAGATCGAGCAGCTCGCCGACCTGGTCGACACGTCCGACGTGGACGTCTACGCGTTCGGGCTGGCCACCGATTTCCGCACCAGCCTGTTCCCGGCCGCGCGGCGGCTGTTCGAGCTGGCCGACGAGGTGACCCGGGTCCAGGTCGAGGTGCTGTGCTGGTGCGGCCGGCCGGGCCTGCTCAACGCGCGGGTCGTCGACGGCTCGATCGCCCGGGAGGGTGACCAGGTGGTCATCGGCGACACGACCGACACCGGCGCCGGCACCGACCACAAGGACGTGCACTACCAGGTGTTGTGCCGCCGCCACCACCGCACCGGCGACCTGGGCCCGGCGGCCCGCGCGGAGGGCCAGCTCCGCCTGGTCTGACCGCCCCACCCGCCCCCGACCGCCGCGTTGATCTTGCAGTTGTGGTGCCGTGACCCTCCCGCGATGTCCGGGTTTGTCAGGCACCACAACTGCAAGATCAACGCGGTAGCCTCGGCGGTATGACGCGATTCGTGCAGAGCCCGCCGGTGCTTCGCGACCCGTACACCGGCGACCCGCAGCTCCGCGGCTGGCTCGACCGGCTGCTCGGCGAGGACGGCCACGCCGCCGCCAAGGGACGCCTCGCCGAGTTGTCCGCCGAGGTGCTCGGGCCGCTGCGGGCCGCGCACCACGACGCCGAGACGCACCCGCCGGTGCTGACCCGGTTCGACGCGTGGGGCGACCGGGTCGAACGGATCGACACGTCCGCGGGCTGGCAGACACTGCGGGCCTCCGCCGCCCGCCACGCCGTGGTCGCGCTGCCGTACCTGCCCGAGGCCCGCGCCACCTGGGGTGCTGGCGCCCGGGTCGTGCAGCAGGCGCTGCTGCACCTGTGGGGGCCGGAGTCCGCGACGTTCACCTGCCCGGTCGCCATGGCCGACGGCGCCGCCGCGCTGCTGTCGCTGCCGGGCACGGCCCAGCCGGAACACCGTCCATGGCTGCGACGGCTGACCGCCACGGACCCGGCGGTGGCGGTGACGTCCGGGCAGTGGATGACCGAGTCGCAGGGCGGGTCGGACATCGCCCGGTCGACCACGACCGCCCGGCCCGACGGGCGGGGCGGCTGGCTGCTCACCGGCGACAAGTGGTTCTGCTCGGCGATCGACTCGGCGATGGCGGTCGCGCTGGCCCGGCCTGAGGGCGCCGGGCGCGGCAGCCGCAACCTGGTGCCGTTCCTCGTGCCGCGCTACGGCGACGACGGGCGCTCCCCCGCCGCCGGGTTGCAGGTGCTGCGGCTCAAGGACAAACTCGGCACCCGGGCCGTGCCGACCGGTGAGGTGCGCCTCGACGACGTGGCCGCCCACCCGCTCGGCGACCCGGCCGGTCCCGGCCTGGCGACGATGATGACGCTCGTCGTGGTGACCCGGCTGCACAACGCCGCCGCGGCGGCCGGCGGGATGCGCCGCGGCCTCGAGTACGCGCTGAGCTACGCCGCCGAGCGGACCGTGGCCGGCGGCCGGCTGCTCGACAACCCGCTGCACCGGGCGACGCTCGGCGGGCTGGCCGTCGACGCCGCCGGCGCGTTCGCGCTCGCCGCGCACGCGTTCGCGCTGCTCGGCCGGGCCGAGACCGGTGACACCGCCGCCATGGCCGAGCTGCGGCTGGTCGCGCCGCTGGCGAAGCTGGTCACCGGCCGGCTCGCGGTGGCGTCGGCGAGCGAGTACCTGGAGGCGTTCGGCGGCGCCGGCTACGTCGAGGACACCGGCGTCCCGCGGCTGCTGCGCGACGCGCAGGTGCTGCCGATCTGGGAGGGCACCACCAACGTGCTCTCCGTCGACGTGCTGCGCGCGCTGCCGGCCGGTGAGGGCGCGCGGCCGCTGCTGCGCCGGTTCGAGGTCGCCGCGGACGCGGCGGCGTCCGGACTGCCGGGCGTCGCCGAGGCGCTGGTCGCGGCGGCGCGGCGGCTCGCCGTCGACGTGGCGGCCGCGGCCGCGGACCCCCGCTCGCCGCGGGTCGTGGCCGGCGCGCGGGAGCTGTCGCTGCGGATGGGCCACGCCCTGACCGCGGCGCTGCTGCTGGAACACGCGGCGTGGGCGCTGGACCGCGGCGACGAGCGGCCCGCGCTGCTCGCGTCGCTGTGGACGCTGCGCAGACTCGGGCAGTCGGACGTGTCGCCCGACCTGTACGAGCACTTCGACCGGCTGACCTGACCCGCCCACCCCGGCCCCCGCCCTGGCCCGCGTCGATCTTGCAGTTGTGGTGCCTGACAAACCCGGACATCGTGGGAGTGTCCCGGCACCACAACTGCAAGATCGACGCGGGCCAGGGGCGCCGACGCGGCGGGGTGCGGGTACGGTCAGCGCGGGGCAGGGGTCTGGCGGCGGCGGGCGCGGGCGGCGGCCAGCGTGTAGGCCGGATCGCGGTCCAGGTTGTGCCGGTCCCGGTCGTAGCGGCGGGTGGTCCGCGGGTCGGCGTGACCCATGGCGTCCTGCACGTCCTCCAGGGGCACCCCCTCGTCGCGGGCGGCGGTGGCGAACGCGTGGCGCAGCGAGTGCGGCGACAGCCGCTCCCACGCCGGCACACCGGCGTCCCGGGCCAGCCGCCGCACCAGCCGGAACACGGCGTGCCGGTCGACCCGGCCACCGGTCGCGGTGGTGAACAGCGGCCCGTCGGCGGCGCCGCGCAGCGCCAGATACTCGTCCAGGGCGTGCACGGCGGCCGGGGTCAGCGCCCGGCGGCGCGGCTTGCCGCCCTTGCCGGTGAACCGGACCGTGCGGTGGCCGCGCTCGGCGCCGATGTCGTCGACGTCGAGCGCGACGACCTCACCGACCCGCAGGCCGAGGTCGGCCAGCAGCGCCAGCACGGCCCGGTCCCGGGCGGCGGTCGGGCCGGCCAGCCGCGCGGCGGCGGCGAGCATCGCGTCGACCTCGGTGGCGCTCAGCCCCACCGTGGCGGACACGTCCCGGGCCACCCGGGGCCGGTCAGCGCCGCCGACGGGATTGCCGGTGACCGCCTCCAGGCGCAGCAGGAACTGGTACCAGCTCGACAGCGCCGACAGCTTGCGGGCCACGCTCGCCGGGGCGAGGACCCGGCCGGTTCGGCCGTCCACAGTGGATTCCAGATCGCGGGCGTAGGCGTTGACGTGCAGGAACGAGACGCGCAGCGGGTCGAGGTCGCGGGCGGCGCACCAGGCGAGGAACTGCTGGACGTCGCGGCGGTACGCCGCCTTCGTGTGTGCCGACAGCCGCCGGTTGGCGAGCCAGCCCTCGGTGAAGCCGGTCAGGCCGCCCGAGGGCGCGGCCGGGTTCGGCACGGGCAGCGGGGTGGACATCGCCGCAGAGTCTAGGGATTCACCCGCCAGACCGTGGTGCGCTTGATCGGCGTGTCTTCGAGCGTCTGCGGCACCGGCACGTCGTAGGTGGCCACGAGGCTCAGGTGCTCCTTCGGCAGGTAGGCCCGGCCCGGGTCGCCGGCCAGCACCGTCGCGCCGCCGGCCGCGGCCCGGCGCAGGAACCCGAGCATGCGGGCGGTCATCTCGCGGCTGTAGAAGACGTCGCCGGCCAGTACGACGCCCGCGTCGGGGTGCTGATCGAGGACGTCACCGAGCACGGCTGTGACGTCCACCTCGTTGGCGTGGGCGTTGACCTCGATCGCGGCGACCGCGAGCGGGTCGACCTCGACGGCGGTGACGTGCGCGGCACCGGCCCGCATCGCGGCGATCGCCACCAGCCCGGAGCCGGCGGCCAGGTCGAGCACCCGCCGGCCCGCGACGAGATCCGGGTGGTCGAGCACGTGCCGGGCGAGGGCCTGCCCGCCCGCCCACGCGAACGCCCAGAACGGCGGCGGCAGGTGCGCGCCGCCCCGCTCGGCCTCGGTCCGCTGCCACAGCTCGATGGCCTCCTCGGCCTGGTGCAGGCGCACCTCGGGGGCCAGCGGCACCGCGGCGAGGCGGGTGTTGGCCAGGACGAACCCGGTGGACACGGAGGTGGTCATCGCCCGGACACTAGCAAAGCCGGGCTGTCACTCCTGCGTGCGACGCCCGTTCGGCCCGGGTTTCGGTACCGTCGATCCATGGGGGCAATGCCGTCGTCGTCTGGATCATGCTCGGCCTGGCAGCCGTCGTGCTGATCCTGATCGCCCTGTACGTGGACTCGTGGCGCCGCGAGGACGACGCCTGACTCCCCCGCATGTGCCCGGCACGGTATGAAATTGCGGTGACCCCGCACATCAGCACCGATCAGCGCCGCGCCCGGCTGGCGTGGCGGCACGCCCTCGCCGGGCCCGTCCCGCCGGAGCGCGGACCGCGGGACGTCGCGGCCGATCTCGTGGCGCTGCACGCGACCGACGCGGCCACCGTCCACCTCGCCGTCGCGGCCCGGCTCCACGCGCCGCTCGTGGAGACCGTGGCGGAGGCGTTGTACGAGCGGCGCACGCTCCTGCGGATGCTCGGCATGCGCCGCACCATGTTCGTCGTGCCGACCGGGTTCGCGCCGGTGGTGCAGGCCGCGGCCACCCGGGCGATCGCCGCCGACCAGCGCAAGCGGCTCGTGCGGCAGCTCACCGAGTCCGGCGTCGGCGACGCGGACTGGCTCGCGGACGTGGAGGAGGCGACGTACCGGGCGATCGCCGCCCGCGGATCCGCCACCGCCGCGCAGTTGGCCGCCGACGAGCCGCGGCTGCGCACCGCGATGGTGCTCCCGCAGGGCAGCCAGTACGTCACCAGCCGGGTGCTGTTCCTGCTCGCCGCCGACGGGCGGATCGTGCGGGGCCGGCCGGTCGGCTCGTGGCTGTCCAGCCAGTACCTGTGGTCGACGGCCGACGGGTGGCTGCCCGGCGGCGGGCTGCCGGCCATGGAACCGGCCGCCGCCCGGACCGAGCTGGTCCGGGCCTGGCTGGCCCGCAACGGCCCCGGCACCGCCGCCGACCTGAAATGGTGGACCGGCTGGACGCTGACCCAGGTCAAGGCCGCGCTCGCCGCGGTGGCCGCCGTGCCGGTGACGCTCGACGGCGGCGACACCGGATACGTGCTGCCCGACGACGTCGACCCGGTCGCCGAGCCGGCGCCCTGGGTGGCGCTGCTGCCGGCGCTCGACCCGACCGTCATGGGCTGGAGGAGCCGGGAATGGTACCTCGGGCCGCACGCGCCGGCGCTGTTCGACCGCACCGGCAATCCCGGGCCGACGGTGTGGGCTGACGGGCGGGTCGTGGGCGGGTGGGCGCAGCGGCCGTCCGGCGAGGTGGCCGTGGAACTGCTGGAGGACGTCCCGGCCGCGGTCCGCCGGGCCGTCGGCGCCGCCGCCGCGGAGCTGGAGGGGTGGCTCGACGGGGTGCGGGTGACCCCGCGGTTCCGCACGCCGCTGGAGCGCCGCCTCTCGGCGTGACCGGAAGTCCCCCGGACACCGGTCGGGAATCGCCGGTCCCCGCCGGTACGGTTCGGATCGTGGCGGTGTTGTGGTGGGTGATCGCGGTCCTGGTCGCCGGGTTCACGCTGGTCCGGCTGACCGGCGCCGAGCGGGGCACCCCGTTGGTGCAGTTGCTGGCCTACACGCCGTATGCGGCGGTGGCGGCCCTGGTGGCCGGGGCGGCCGCCGCGCTGGGCGGGGCCCGGGTGCCGGCGGCGGTGTGCCTGGCCGGTGGGGCGGCCCTGGCGGCGGTCGTCGCGCCGCGGCTGGTGCCCGGCCGGCGGGCCGGTGCGGGGGGTGCGGGGGTGCGGCTGCGGGTCATGACGGCCAACCTGCTCTACGACCGCGGTGACGTCCAGGCGCTGCTCGAGCAGGCGAAGGTCGACGACGTCGACGTGCTCGCCCTGCAGGAGCTGAGCCGGGGCGCGCTGGAGGAGCTGGACCGGGCCGGGGTCGGCGGGCTGCTGCCGTTCCGGTCCGCGCATCCGACGTCGCGGGGGTTCGGCTCGGCGGTGTTCAGCCGGCATCCGATCGCGTCCGATCCGGGGCACGAGCCGGTGCGGCGGCTCTCGTCCGGGGCGCGGCAGGCCGTGGCGACGGTGCTGGTGCCCGGCGCCGGGCCGGTGCTCGTCGAGTCGGCGCACCCGTGCGCGCCCCACCCGGGCCGCACCGGCGGCTGGGCGCGGGACCTGGCCACCCAGCCGCCCGCCGGATCCGGTGCGGCGCCGCGGGTGCTGCTCGGTGACTTCAACGCGACCCTCGACCACGGGCCGTTGCGGCGGTTGCTGCGCACCGGCTACCGCGACGCGGCCGCCGGGCGGGGCCGGGGCCTGCTGCCGACCTGGCCGTTGCGCGGCGCGGCGCGGCTGTTGCGGCTACTGCCGGTGACCATCGACCACGTGCTGGTCGACCAGCGGATCGGGGTGTGTGCCGTCGCCACCAGGATCACCCCCGGCAGCGACCACCGGGCGGTCGTGGCGGAGCTCACCATCCCGACCTGACGGTCGAGGCGCCCGTGCCGGTCCGCCGACAGCCGTGGAGTCCGGTGGTCGCCTGGGCCGCCACCGGACTCCGCAGGGCTTCACGGGCTGAGCCAGCCGCCGGCGGCGTTTCGGGGGTTGCTACGCTCAGGTCGGTTCGGTGAGCGTGCTGGAGTCCGACCCATCACGCTCCCACCTTTGCTTCAGTCGTCCGTTACATTCCCACCACGGCATGCAGCGAGTCGGGGAGTGCGCCCGGGTGCAGAATCCCGAGCCGCTGGGTGGCGCGGGTGAGCGCGACGTAGAGGTCGTTGGCGCCGCGGGGCGACTCCGCGACGATCCGCTCGGGGTCGACCACCACGACACCGTCGAACTCCAGGCCCTTGGCCTGCTTGACGGTGAGCACCACGACCCGCGACGACAGCTCCGGCTCGTCGCCGACGGCGGCGTCGGGGACGAGGCGCAGCACGACCGGCGCCAGCTCCCCGAGCAGCCCGGTGGGGACGATCACCCCCAGCCGTCCCTCCCCCGCGGCCTCGGCCTCGGCGGTGACCGCCTCGGCCAGGGCGTCGCCGAGGCGCCCGGGCGCCACGCCGCGGATCCACGGCTCGGTGCCGGCCTCGCGGACCGACCGCGGCGGCTCCAGGGCCGGGTCGATGTCGGCCAGGACCCGCGCGGCGACCGCCATGATCTCGGTCGGGGTGCGGTAGTTGACGGTGAGCTCCCGCAGCCGCCAGCGGTCCCCGACGTACGGCGTCAAGGCGTCGCCCCATGAGGCCGCGCCGCCGAGGTCGCCGGTCTGCGCGACGTCACCGACGACGGTCATCGACCGGCTCGGGCAGCGGCGCATCAGCAGCCGCCACGCCATCGGCGAGAGCTCCTGCGCCTCGTCGACGATGACGTGCCCGAAGGCCCACTTGCGGTCGGCGGCGGCCCGCTCGGCCGGGGTGAGCGCCTCGCCCTCGTCGTGGCGCTCGGCGAGCCGGTCGGCCTCCAGCAGGTCGGTGACCGACAGCAGCTCGGGGTCGTCCTCGTCCTCCAGGTCGATGGATCGGGAGCCGTACGCGATCTCCAGCGCACCCTCGGCATAGGCGATCCGCTGCCGGCGGCGCCGTTCCTCGATGATCTCCCGGACGGTCTCGTCCTCGCCGAGCAGCTCGGCGGCCTCGTCGAGCAGCGGCACGTCGGCCGCGGTCCAGCTCTCCCGCGGGGAGCGCTTCAGCAGCGGCGACGCGCCGGCCGCCGCGAGCCGCGCGTCGGTGGCGAAGAGCCCGCCGACGAGCTGCTGCGGGGTGAGGATCGGCCACAGCCAGTCGAGGGCGCCGAGGACCTCGGGCTCGTTGCGCAGCTCGCGGCGGATCTCGGCGAGGTCGGCCTCGTCCAGGATCTGCGGGTCGCCGGGCGCGTCGTCGCCGCCGAGCGGATCGTCGGCATACGGGTCGATGCCGATCGTGTCGGCGACGACCAGCGACAGCGCGTGGATGATCTCGGTGTCGAACGTCGGGCGGGCCAGGTTGTGCAGCTTGCCGGAGCGCCGGGCGCGCTCGCGGGCGTCCTCGACGACGGCCGGCTCGAGCAGGACCGGGTCGCCGTCGAGCATCCCCAGGCGCAGGGTCAGCGGCCCGTCGGGCACCCGCTGGCGGTCACGGACCGCGGCGGCGAGCACGTCGACCATCTCGATCCGGCCCTTGATCTCGGCGATCTCGGCCGGCTCCTCCCGGTGCGCGACCACCCCCGGGAACAGGTCACCCACGGTGCCCAGCAGCACGCCGGTCTCGGCGAGGGAGGGCAGGACCTGCGAGATGTACTTC
This sequence comes from Dactylosporangium roseum, assembly GCF_025264685.1. Taxonomy (GTDB): domain Bacteria; phylum Actinomycetota; class Actinomycetes; order Mycobacteriales; family Micromonosporaceae; genus Dactylosporangium; species Dactylosporangium roseum. Next base: position 4,328,278 of record NZ_CP073721.1, on the reverse strand, counting down.
AGGAAGGTGGTGTTCGGCCCGACGATGAGCACGACCCGCGAGGAGAGCATCTGCCGGTGGGTGTAGAGCAGGTACGCGGCCCGGTGCAGCGCGACGGCGGTCTTGCCGGTGCCGGGCCCGCCCTGCACGACGAGGACCCCGCCCAGGTCGGCGCGGATGACGTGGTCCTGCTCGGCCTGGATGGTCTCGACGATGTCCTTCATCCGGCCGGTACGGCTGGCGTTGAGCGCCGACAGCAGGGCGGCCTCGCCGGTGACGCCGTCGTGGGCGCCGCGGCCGGTGCCGTGGATCTCGTCGAGGTCGAGGACCTCGTCGTCGAGGGCGGTGACCCGGCGTCGCTCGGTGCGGATGTGGCGGCGCCGCCGCACCCCGTCGGGTGCGGCGGCGGTGGCCAGGTAGAAGGGGCGGCTCGCCGGGGCGCGCCAGTCGACGAGCAGCGGCTCGTAGTCGTTGTGCTCGTCGAAGATGCCGATCCGGCCGATGTAGCGCCGCTCGCCGTCGGCGAAGTCGAGCCGGCCGAAGCACAGGCCGTTTTCCACCGCGCCGTACTGCGCGACGCGGTCGCTGTACATCGTGCTGGCGGAGTCCCGGTGGGAGCGGTCGGCGGGTGTGCCGCCACTGTGCAGCAACGTCTTCGTTAGCTGTGCCGATGCCTCCTCCCGGAGGGTGTCGAGGTGCTTGTAGAGCGTGGTGACGTGCTCCTGCTCCTCGGTGAGGTCGGCTGTGTCGGATGAGTTTGACAATCCGTCTCCAGTCGGCTATATTTCGTTGCATTGAGGCGCCGCGAGGCGTCTTTTTTGTTGCCCGAACGCTCTACGATAGCCCACCCGCCGCTCATCGGGACAACCTCCGATACTGTCGCACCGACAGCGGGAAGAAGACCGCGACGAGCGCGAGCGGCCACACGACAGCCTTCCAGGTGCCGCCGCCGCCCGGGTTGCCGAACAGGGTCCGGGCCGCCGTCGGCGGTCGCCGACAGCGCGCCGAGCCAGGACGGCAGGTCGGCCAGGTTGCGGCCGAGGACCTGCGCGGGTCTAGCGCGAGGCGCGGGCGGCGCTGATCACCGCGATGCCGAGGAGCACCACGGACACGCCGCCGACGGTCTCGCCGACCGCGTCGACGAGAGGCTTGCCCAGGACGCGCCACGAGACGGTGAACCAGCCGCCGGTCAGCGCGGCGATGCCGGCCAGGCCGAGCCGTTGACCGAACTCCGAAGAACCTCGTGGCCGCATCGCGCCCTCCCCTTCGGTCGCAACCGCTCGCCGTTCCGAATCTAGCCCGGACGCAGGCGCCTGACCATGCCGCGCCGCCGTCTGCCACACTGTCGCGCATGTGGCAGCGGATCGGGGGCCTCGTCGCGGCGGCCGTCGTGATCGGGGTGTCAGCGGCACCCGCGGCAGCGTACGCACCGTCGACCAGCCCGTCGACCAGCCCCTCCGTGAGCCCGTCGACGACCGGCACGCCGATGTGCACGATCAGCGACCCGCAGGTCACCGAGGTCTCGGGGCTCGTCGCGACCGACGACGGCTACGTCGTGGTCAACGACAGCAACATCGAGCGGTCCCGGGTGAAGATCATGTTCCTGGACGGTCGGTGCAAGCTGACCCGCAGCGTCAGCTACCCGTCGAACGCCCTCGACCCGGAGGACCTCGCGGTCGCCGGGGACGGCACGCTGTGGGTCGCCGACATCGGCGACAACACCACCGCCACCGGCGGGTCGGGCACCCGCCGCTCGACGGTCGCGCTGTGGAGCCTCGCGCCGCGGGCGGCCACGCCGGTCGTCCACCGGCTCGTCTACCCCGACGGCAAACCCCGCGACGCCGAGGCGCTGCTGCTCAACGGCGACGGCACCCCGGTCATCGTCACCAAGGACCCGGTCGGCGAGGTGTACGTGCCGGACGGGCCGCTGGCGCCCGACAACACCAACGGCGTTCAACTGCGCCGCGTCGGGCTGTTCAAGCCGAGGGCGACCGGGACCGCCAACCCGTACGGCATCCTGGGCACCGGCGTCGTGACCGGCGGCGCGGTGAGCCCCGACGGCAGACGCGCGGTGGTGCGCACGATGTCGGATGCGTACGAGTTCGACGTGACCGGCGGCGACGTCGCCGCCGCGATCACGAGCGGCACGCCGCGGATCACCGCGCTGCCGAACGAGCCGCAGGGCGAGGCGATCGCCTACACGCCCGACGGCACGTCGTTCGTGACGGCGTCGGACCAGCCGAAGGCGAGCACCATCCTGCGGTACACGCCGGTCGCCGCGCCGCCAACGCCGTCCGCCGCATCGTCCGGCGCGCCGGTCGCCGCGCCCGCCCCGGGCAGGTCCCGCTCGTTCCTCGACGGGCTCTCGCTGCGTGACGTGACCTGGATCGTCGCGGGGATCGGCGGATTCGGCGTGCTGATGATCGTCGTCGGGGTGGTCGGGGTGCGTCGTTCCCGAGCCGCCCGGCGCGCGACGATCGCGCCGTGACCGGACAGGGGCGACCGATGGCCTACGCGTTGCTGTTCCTCGCCATCGCCGTCGAGGTCGTCGCGACCAGCCTGCTCAACTAGGGTCACCGCGCCCGGCGGCGGCCGTGGAGCCGCTCCGCTACCGCAGCCGGGTCACCGCGCCCGGGGGCGGCTCCGGCACGGCGCCGGGGTGCAGGATCGCGGCGAACGCCTCGACGCCGTCGACAAGCCGCGGGCCGGGCCGCACCACGATGCCGTCGGCGTCGGCGGCCCAGACCTGCGCGCCCGGGACGGCGGCCGCGAACCGGGCGGCGACGGCCGCCGCCTGCCGGGCCGCGCCGTCGAGGTGGAACCCGCACGGCGCCACGATCACCACGTCGGGCCGGGCGGCGGTGAACTCGGCCCAGGTCGTCTCGACGGACTTCGCCGCGGGCCGGGCCGCGACCGGTTCGCCGCCGGCCGCCGCGACCAGGTCCGGCACCCAGTGCCCGGCGGTGAACGGCGGGTCGACCCACTCCACGACCGCGACCCTGGGCCGCGGCCGGCCGGCGACGGCCCGCGCGACCGCGTCGAGGCGGCCCCGCAGCCCGGCGACCAGGACACCGGCCCGGCCGGGGACACCGGCGCGGTCACCGACGGTGAGGATCGTGCCGAGGACCTCGTCGAGCGTGTACGGGTCGAGCGAGAGCACGTCGGCGCGGCAGCCGAGGTGGCCGAGGGCGTCCTCGACGTGCCCGGACGGCAGGGCGCAGACCCGGCACAGATCCTGGGTGAGGATCAGGTCCGGGTCCAGGCCCGCGAGCGCGCCCGCGTGCAGGGTGTAGAGGTCACGGCCGGCGGCCGTCGCACCCTTGACGTAGTCGTCGATCTCCCGCGGCGACATGCCGCGGGTGTCGCGGCCGCCGACGACCACGGTCTTCTCGCTCCGCGCCGCCGCCGGCTCGTCACACTCGAACGTGACGCCCACGAGCTGGTCGGACAGCCCGAGCGCGTAGACGATCTCGGTGGCCGACGGCAGCAGCGAAACGAGGCGCATGCCTACCGAAACTGCTCCCCGCGGGCGGCCTTGTCCAGCAGCAGCGGCGGCGGTTCGAACCGCGCGCCGTAGCGGGCCGCCAGGTCCCGGGCCCGGGCGACGAAGCCGGGCAGGCCGCCCTCGTACTGGTTGACGTACTGCAGGACACCACCGGTCCAGCCGGGGAACCCGATGCCGAGGATCGACCCGATGTTGGCGTCGGCGACGGAGGTGAGCACGCCCTCGTCGAGGCACTTCACCGACTCGATGGCCTCGGCGAACAGCATCCGCTCCCGCATGTCCTCGAACGGGATCCGCACGTCCGGCCGGGCGAAGTGCTCCCGCAGGCCGGGCCAGAGCAGGCCGCGCCTGCCGTCGGTGTAGTCGTAGAAGCCGGCGCCGCCGGCCCGGCCGGTCCGCCCGAACTCGTCGATCATGCGGTCGAGCACGGCGTCGGCCGGTGTGGGCGTCCACCTGTCGCCGTACTGCTGCCGGATCTTGCGCGGCAGCGTGAGGGTCAGCTCGTCGATGAGCTGCAACACCGGGGCGGGGTAGCCGGCCTGGAGGCTGGCCTGCTCGATCGACGGCGCGGGCGCGCCCTCGGCGAGCATCATCAGGCCCTCGCCGGTGAACGTGCCGATGACCCGGCTGGTGAAGAAGCCGCGGCTGTCGTTGACGACGATCGGGGTCTTGCGGAGCTGCCGGACCACGCCGAGGGCCCGTTCCAGGGCGTCGTCCGAGGTCGCCCGGCCGCGGATGACCTCGACCAGCGGCATCTTGTCGACCGGGGAGAAGAAGTGCAGACCGACGAAGTCGGCCTGGCGGCGCACGCCCTCGGCGAGCAGCGTGATCGGCAGGGTCGAGGTGTTGGAGCACAGCAGCGCGTCCGGCGCGACGACGTTCTCGATCTCGGCGAACACCTTGTGCTTGAGGGCCGGGTCCTCGAACACGGCCTCGATGACGAGGTCGGCGCCGGCGAGGTCGGCCGCGTCGGCGGTCGGGGTGATCCGCTCCAGCAGGTCGGGGCCGCCGCGGCCGCGCCGCACGAGCCGCTCCGCGTACGCCTTGCCCTTCGTGGCGGCCTCGACGGTGACGTCCTTGAGTATCACCCGCATGCCGGCCCGCGCGCAGACGTACGCGATCGCCGCGCCCATCATGCCGGCGCCGAGGACGGCGACCTTCGCGAACGGCGCGGCCGACGAGCCGCGCGCCTTGGCCGCCTGGAGGTCGAAGAAGAACGCCTTGATCATGTTCTTGGCGGTCTGCCCGGTGGCGAGCTCGAGGAAGTACCGGCCCTCGATGTCGAACGCGGTCGCCAGGTCGACCTGGGCGCCCTCGACGGCGGCGGCGAGAATGTTGCGCGGTGCTGGGTAGGGCGCGCCCTTGAGCTCCTTGCGCAGCATCGCCGGGAGCGCGGGCAGGTTGGCCGCGAACTTCGGGTCGCTCGGGGTGCCGCCGGGGATCTTGTACCCCTTGACGTCCCACGGCTGGACCGCGTCCGGGTTGGCGGCGATCCAGGCCCGTGCCCGGCCGATGATCTCCTCCGCGGGGACGACCTCGTGCACGAGGCCGGCCGCCAGGGCCTGCGCCGGGCGGTGCCGCTGCCCCTTGAGCAGTACGTTCAGCAGCGCGTCCTGGATGCCCAGCAGCCGGACGGTCCGCACGACCCCGCCGCCGCCGGGCAGCACGCCGAGCGTCACCTCCGGAAAGCCGATCTCGATCCTCCGGTCGTCGGCGACGATCCGGTGGTGGCAGGCCAGCGCCAGTTCGAGCCCGCCGCCGAGGGCCGAGCCGTTGATCGCGGCGACGACCGGCCGGCCCAGCGTCTCCAGGCGGCGCAACTGGTCCTTGACCCGCTTGACGGCGGCCATCGTCTCGGCGGCCCGGTCGCCGCCGATGTTGCCGAGCGTGCCGAGGTCGCCGCCGGCGAACCAGGTCTTCTTGGCGGAGGTGAGGATGACGCCGGTGATGCCGGCCCGCTCGGCCTCGAGCCGGTCGAGGGTGGCGTCCAGGCTCCGCGCGAACGCCTCGTTCATGGTGTTGGCGGAGCGGCTCGGGTCGTCGAGGGTGAGGACGACGACGCCGTCCTCACCGTGGTCGTAGCGAATGGTCCCGGAAGACCCGGTCGAGGACGCTGTCATCGCTGTCATGGTCAGATCCGCTCCACGATCGTGGCGATGCCCATGCCACCGCCGATGCACAGGGTGGCCAGTCCGTACCGCAGGTTGCGGCGTTCGAGCTCGTCGACGAGCGTGCCGAGGAGCATGCCGCCGGTGGCGCCGAGCGGGTGCCCCATGGCGATGGCGCCGCCGTTGACGTTGACCTTGTCGAGGCCGAATCCCATGTCCTTGGCGTAGCGCAGGACGACGGCGGCGAAGGCCTCGTTCATCTCGACGAGGTCGATGTCGTCCACGGTGAGGCCGGCCTTGGCGAGGGCCTTGCGGCTGGCGGGTGCCGGACCGGTCAGCATGATCGTCGGGTCCGCGCCGCTGACGGCGGCGGCCACGACGCGGGCGCGGGGCGTCAGCCCGGCCGCCTGCCCGGCGGCCTCGCTGCCGACGAGCACCAGGGAGGCGCCGTCGACGATCCCGGACGAGTTGCCGGCGGTGTGGACGTGGTCGATGCGCTCGATCCAGTGGTACTTCTGCAGCGCCACCGCGTCGAAGCCGGCGAGGTCGCCGATCGTGGCGAACGACGGGGGCAGCGCGGCGAGCCCGTCCATCGTCGAGGCGCGCAGGTGCTCGTCGCGGTCGAGGACGACGAGACCGTTGCGGTCGCGGACCGGCACGACGGAGCGGGTGAAGTAGCCGCCGGCCCAGGCCTTCGCGGCGCGGGTCTGCGACTCCAGGGCGTACTGGTCGACGTCCTCGCGGGTGAAGCCCTCCATGGTGGCGATGAGGTCGGCGCCGATGCCCTGCGGGACGAACCGGGTGGCGAAGCTGGTCTCCGGGTCCATCGCCCAGGGGCCGCCGTCGGAGCCCATCGGCACCCGCGACATCGACTCGACGCCGCCGGCGAGGACGAGATCCTCCCAGCCGGCGCGGACCTTCTGCGCGGCGATGTTCACCGCCTCCAGGCCCGAGGCGCAGAATCGGTTCAATTGGACGCCGGCGACGGTCTCGGGCAGCCCGGCGGCGACGGCGGCGGTCTTGGCGATGTCGCCGCCCTGGTCGCCCAGCGGCGTGACCACGCCGAGCACGACGTCGTCGATCGCGGCGGGGTCGAGCCCGGGATGACGGCGGCGCAGCTCGTCGATCAGGCCGACGACCAGCGACACCGGCTTGACGCCGTGCAGCGACCCGTTCTGCTTGCCCCGGCCCCGGGGCGTGCGGACGGCGTCGTAAACGAAAGCCTCAGTGCTCACCTACTGAAGAGTAACTACCGGGGAGGCCGGGCACCACCCCGGCTCCGGGTGATCGGCGGCCACGCTAGGCCCGGGACGGCTCGGCGACCGGCGCGACGACGGCGGACCGGGCGCCGGTGCGTTCCGCGCCGATGCCGGCGGCGACGACGAACGCGATGCCGGCGATCGCGGCCGGGCCGGGGACCTGGTCCAGGAGCAGCAGGCCGACGACGAGCGCGGCGGCCGGTTCGAGGGCCATCAGCGTGCCGAACGCGGCGGTGGTGAGCCGGCGCAGCGCGAGCAGTTCCAGGGTGTACGGGATGACGGGCAGCACGACGGCCAGCGCCGCCCCGACGAGCACCAGCTCCCAGGTCAGCCGCACGGCGGCGGAAGGGCCCGCGACCACCGTGGCGACGAGCGCCGCGACCGGCATCGACACCGCGAGGCCGCGCACGCCGGTGACCTCGTCACCGACGCGCTGGGTCAGCAGGATGTACCCGGCCCAGCACGCGGCGGCGGCGAGCGCGAACCCGACCCCGGCCGGGTCGATGGCACCGTGCCAGGGCTCGGTGAGCAGCACGACCCCGACGGCGGCGAGGATCGGCCACAGCTTGGCGCGGCCGCGGGCGACGGCGACGCCGAGCGGTCCGAGGAACTCCAGCGCGGTGGCGGTACCGAGCGGAAGCCGCGCGATCGCGGCCATGAAGCAGATCGTCAGGCCGGCGGTCGCGACCCCGAGGGCGACGCAGGCGAGGAACGCGGTGCGGGTGAACCGCGACGGGCGGGGCCGGGCGATCGCCAGGAAGATGACCCCGGCCCAGACGAGCCGCAGCCAGGCGGCGCCTTCCGGGCCGAGCTCGTCGAACAGTCCGACCGACAGGCCGAGACCCAACTGGACGAGGACGATGGAGGCGAGGGCCAGGGCGGCGCCGGTGCGGGCGGGGGTCATGCCTGCCAGTAGGACATGCCGGGACCGTTCACGTCCACGTCGGCTTTCTGGACGTACCGTTCACGAATCCTGAACAATCTCGGGGTGGACACCCGCCGCCTGCGCTACCTCGTCGAGCTGGCCAACCGGGGCTCGATGCGCCTGGTCGCCGAGGCGCTGCACGTCACGACGTCGACGGTGTCGCAGCAGTTGGCACTGCTGGCGAAGGAGGCCGGGGCGGCGCTCGTCGAGCCCGACGGGCGCCGCGTGCGGCTGACCCCGGCCGGGCACCGGCTCGCCGGGCACGCCGTGGCGATCCTGTCGGCGGTCGAGGCGGCCCGGCTCGACCTGGCCCCCGGCGCGGCGCCGGCCGGGACGGTCCGGGTCGCCGGGTTCGCGACCGCGGTGCGCCGGTCGCTGCTGCCGATCGTCGGTGAGCTCGCCCGCCACCACCCCGACGTGCGGCTGCTCATCCACGAGCACGAGCCGCCGGAGGCGTTCGCGTTGCTGGCCTCGGACGAGGTCGACCTCGCGCTGACGTACGGCTACAACCTCGCCCCCGCCACGTTCGACCCGGCGGTGCGCGCGGTCCCGCTGTGGACGACCGCGTGGGGCCTCGGCGTGCCCGCGGCGGCGCCGGCGGGCGGCTGCGCGGCCGCCGTCTTCGCCGCGTTCCGCGACCACGACTGGATCGTCAACAGCCGCAGCACCGCCGACGAGCGGGTGGTGCGGACGATCGCGGCGCTGGCCGGGTTCGAGCCGCGGATCGCGCACCGGGCGGACAGCCTCGAACTGCTCCAGGACCTCATCACGGCCGGGCTCGGAATCGGCCTGCTGCCGGAGCACTGGCCGCTGCGGCCGGGGGTGTCGCTGGTCCCGCTCACCGACCCGGCGGTGACGATGCGCGCCTACGCGGTGACCAGGCGCGGCCGCGGCGGCTGGCCGCCGCTGGCGCTGGTCCTCAGAATGCTGCGGTCATGAACTCCCCCGCGCCGCGCAGCCGGGTCCGCAGCCGCACGTCCGTCGGCAGGCCCGGGCGCACCTCGGCGGCGCGGGCGGCCGGGACCGCCGCCGGGTCGAGGCCGTCCCGGCGGGCGACGAGGACGCCGAGGTCGTACCGGCTGAGGACGTCGGCGCCGGCGACGTTGAGCACTCCGGCGTAGTCCCCGGCGGCCAGTTCCAGCAGGGCGTCGGCGAGGTCGTCGACGTGCACGGGACGGCGGATCTGGTCGGTGAACAGCGCGCCGGTGACGCGGCCGGCCACCAGGTCGTGGGTGAGCGTCTCGTGGCCGCCGTCGCCGCCACCGACGATGAGCGACGTGCGCACGACGGCGGCGGTGGGGACCACGGCGCGTACTGCCGTCTCGGCCGCCGCCTTCGACGCGCCGTACCGGTGGATCGGGTCCGGCTCGGCGGACTCGGCGTAGTCGACGGCGCGGCCGGAGAAGACCGCGTCGCTGGACACGTGGACGAGCCGGACACCGGCGGCGGCGCACGCGACCGCGACGTGGGCGGCGCCGTCGGCGTTGGTGCGCCAGTCGTCGCGGTCCCGGCCGGCGGCGGCGTGGACGACCACCGCGGGACGGATCCGTTCGACGCACGCACGGACGGCGCCGGCGTCGCGGATGTCGAGCTGTTCGCCGGCGTGCTCGCCGGGCCGGCGCAGGTAGGTGCCGGTCACCGCCCAGCCCGCCGGCGCCGGGGTCCGGCGGCGGCGTCAGCGAGACCGGCGGGTGTTGAGCCGGGCGGCCTGGCGCGTCAGGTGGTCGCGTTCGGCGAGATTGGGTGCCCGGTGGGCCGCCTCGGCGTACAGCCGTGCTGCCGTTGCCAGGTCGCCGTCGCGTTCGTGCAGGTACGCCGCCACCGCGGTGTGGCGGGGCAGCGTGTCGTCCAGCGCCGCGAGCGCCGCCAGCCCGGCGCGTGGTCCATCCGCCGCGCCGACGGCCACCGCGCGGTTGAGCCGGACGACCGGGCTGTCGGTGAGCCGCACCAGCTCGTCGTACCATTCGACGATCTGCACCCAGTCGGTCTCCTCGACGGTGCGCGCGTCGGCGTGGAGTGCCGCGATGGCGGCCTGCGCCTGAAACTCGCCCAGCCGGTCGCGGGCGAGGGCCGCCTGGAGGATCCGCACGCCCTCGGCGATCGACTCGGTGTCCCACCGGCCGCGGTCCTGCTCGGCGAGCGGCACGAGGCTGCCGTCGGGCGCGGTCCGGGTCGCCTGCCGGGCATGGTGCAGCAGCATCAGTGCGAGCAGCCCCGCGACCTCGGGGTGGTCGATCGCGGCCGCGAGCTGGCGGGTGAGCCGAACCGCCTCGGCGGCCAGGTCGACGGCGCCGGAGTAGCCCTCGTTGAAGACCAGGTAGAGGACGCGCAGCACGGTCGCGACGTCGCCGGGCTGGTCGAGCCGCACGCCGGCGACGGTGCGTTTGGCCCGGCTGATCCGCTGCGCCATGGTCGCCTCGGGCACCAGGTAGGCCTGCGCGATCTGGCGGGTGGTCAGCCCGCCGACGGCCCGCAGCGTGAGCGCGACCGCCGACGGTGGCGTCAACGACGGGTGGGCGCACCGGAAGTAGAGCTGAAGCGTGTCGTCCACCGCGGGCGCGGGCCCCGGCGTCGGCTCCTCCCCGGCCAGGTCCTCACGCCGGCGCCGGGCGGTGTCCGCCCGGGCCGTGTCCAGGAACTTGCGCCAGGCCACGGTGACCAGCCAGCCCTTCGGGTCTCTCGGCGGGTCGGCCGGCCAGACCCGCAGCGCCTCGACCAGCGCGTCCTGCACGGCGTCCTCGGCCGCCGCGAAGTCGGCTCCGCGGCGGCCGAGGATCCCGAGCACCTCCGGGATGAGGCTCCGGAGCAGGGCCTCGTTCATCCGGGAGGTCACTCCGTGATCGTGGGCGCCGAGCCCAGGAACGGCCGCACCTCCAGCCACTCGTGGATCGGCTTCCCACCCGCGCCGGGAGCGGCCGACAGCTCCCCGGCCAGTTCGACGGCGCGCTGGTAGCTGTCCACGTCGACCACCATCCAGCCGGCGATCAGGTCCTTGGTCTCGGCGAAGGGGCCGTCGGTGACCGGCGGACGCCCCTGACCGTCGTACCGGACGAACATCCCCTCGGGGGCGAGCGCCTGGCCGTCGACGAACTCGCCGGTCTCCTCCAGCCGGGCCGCGAAGTCCCGCATGTACTGCACGTGCGCCGAGATCTCCTCCGGCGTCCACCGGTCCATCGGCACGTCGTTGACCGGAGCCGGGGCGCCGCGGTAATGCTTGAGCAGCAGATACTTGGCCATCGGGGTTCTCCTCGGTGCTGGTGCGACCCGTACCGGTCACATTCACTGCGGGGACGGAGCCGGTCACCGATTCTCGACATCGCCGTCCGCGGGTTCGCGGGCACGTGTCCCGACCGTCGCCCTGCCCGGCTGTCACGCCGGGCCGCGCGCCGCCGCTTCCAGGTCGGCCCGGGTCAGCAGGGACCGCAGCGTGACGCCCGCGGCGGCGAGGGCCTCTGTGCCGCCTTCCTGCCGGTCGATGACGCACAGGGCGTGGCTGATCCGCGCGTCCAGGTCACGCAGTTGGCCGGCGGAGAGGACCACCTGCCCGCCTGAGGTGACCACGTCCTCGACGAGGAGGACCCGGCGGCCGGCGACGGCGGCGCCCTCGGCCAGTCTGCGCGTCCCGTACGGCTTGGGGGTCTTGCGCACGAACGCGCATGGCAGCCCGGTGTGCCGGCCCAGGGCCGTGACGACCGCGATCCCGCCCATCTCCAGCCCGGCCAGGACCTCGGTGCCGTCCGGCACCAGGGCGGCCATGCCGGCGGCGACCTCGTCGAGCAGGACCGGGTCGGCCTCGAACAGATACTTGTCGAAGTACTCCGTGGCGACCCGGCCGGACCGGAGCACGAACTCGCCGGTCAGGTGGCTCACGCGGTGGACTCTGGCGGCCAGGTCGTCGGTCACGAGGCTCGACCCTACCCGTGAACGCGGGGACCGACCCGCCGTCCGGGCGATAACCGCCAGGTCGGCCCGGTCGACCTGATCGCGGACACGTCGACCGGGCCGTAGCCGCGGCTGGCGTGGCGCACTACGCCCAATCGTGCCGGAAGGCGGTATGCGGTTCGGATGGTTCCTCATGATCTTGGAGACTTTTTGCTGCTCTGGGTGCCAAAAGTCTCCAAGATCATGCAGATCCCATCGAATCTGCAACTATCGATGCATCAAGATGTCCGGAATGTCGGCCACTCCGGTGAGAACCGTCGAGGAACGCACGGCGGCCGCTCGACCCCCGGCCGGCGCGGCTGGCGGCGGCCGGGAACGGTACCAACCCCGCGCGCATAACCGTCATTATGGTGTATCCCTCTCCGAGGGGTTTATCGAATTATCGGTAATGAAAATCCGGTAATCACCGGCGTGTCGTGCCGGGGAGGTTCCGCGGAGAGATCTACGCTCCCCCTCGTGAACGAGTCCCGGATCGACGTGCGGATCGACGACGGCAGGCAACGGACCAGGACCCCCGGCAAACGCCCCGGACCACCGGCCGGGGAAGCCGTCAAGCCGCCCACCGAGCCGCCCACCGTGGACGTCGAGCCCGCCGACGAGCGGCCCTGCGCCCACTGCGGCCGGCCGGTGCCGCAGCGAAACTCGGCCGGCCGGCCCTTCCGGTACTGCCGCGACAACGACGGCGAATGCCAGCGCAACGCCCGCAACGCGCGGATGCGGCAGCGGACCTCGCCGGGCCTGGCGGGTCAGGTGGCGCGGGCGTTCGAGGTCGCGGAGCGGCTCGACCAGGTCACGGAGACGCTCATCGAGGCATTACACGCCGAGCTGTCCCCGGCCGGCGTCGAACGGCGCATCGCGGAGGCCCGGGCCGAGGCCGCGACCGGGCTCGTCGCCGCCCACGCGGAGCGCGACGACGCCCGCGACGACGCCGCCCGGGCCCGCACGGCGGCGGCCCGGGAGCGCAGCCGCGCGGACGCGGCGCTGGCCGAGGCCGCCGCCGACCGCGCCCGGGCCGAGCAGGAGGTCGACGCGGCCGAGGCCCGCGCCCGGCAGGCGGCGGCCGACGCCGAGCGGGCCGTCCGGGAGACCCGCGAACGGGCCGAGACGGAGCTCGCCGCGGCGCGTGAGCGGGTCGAGGCCGCGGACCGGCAGGCGCGGGCGGCGGAGGACCGGGCCGCCCAGGAGGTCCGGGCCGCGCGGCAACAGGCAGCGGAGACGACGGCGCGGGCGCGTGCCGAGGTCGCCGCCGCGGAGGCCGCGGCCGGGGCGGCGGACACGGCCCGAGCCGTCGCGATCGTGGAGCGGGACACCGCCCGCCGGGAGGCGGCGACCGAGGCGGCGCTGCGGGCGGAGGCGTACCGGGAACGGGACACGGCCCGCGACGCGGCGGGCGCGGCGCTGCGGGAGCGGGACGCCGCCCACACGGCGGTGGAGCGGGCCCTGCGCGAGCGGGCCGAGGCGGAGAACCGGCTGCGGCGCCGCCTCGACGCGGAGGGCGCCCGGGCGGCCGGCGCGGAGGCGGCGCTGGTCGCGGCGCGGGAGGAGCTGACGAGGCTGCGGGCGGAGGTGGACCGGGTGAACGGCTGGGCGGACGATCTGCGCGGTCAGGTGATCCGGCTCACTGAGGCGCTCACCCGGCTGACAGTGTCGGAAACTGCGCCGCCCCCGCCGGGTGAGAACCGTCAACAAGGCGGGTGACCTGCCGAAACTACCCGAGGTGAACCTCGACACGATTCCAGGCAACTGGTCGATCATCGAAACTCAACGTAAAATCAGGATACCGACCCGGCGACTCCCCTACCGCTGTCCCGGGTAGGTCGTGTAATCTGCCCGCCCGCGGTGGGAATCGTCAGACCACGTGGCGTCGTTGGTTACAGCGAAGCGCAACACGATTCGAAGGGGAAGACCGACCATGGGCGAGCGCATGCTGCGCGGCAGCCGTCTCGGAGCCGTCAGCTACGAGTCCGACCGCAACACCGAGCTGGCTCCGCGTCAGACCCGAGAATACCTGTGCGCCAAGGGGCACCAGTTCGAGGTGCCGTTCGCTGTCGACGCCGAGGTCCCGATGACCTGGGAGTGCAAGTTCGACGGCAGCGTCGCGCGGCTGGTCGACGGCAGCGAGCCGGAGCAGAAGAAGGCCAAGCCCCCGCGCACCCACTGGGACATGCTCCTCGAGCGCCGCTCGATCGCCGAGCTCGAGGACATTCTCAACGAGCGTCTCGAAGAGGTCCGGATGCGCCGCGGCCGTTCCGCATAGCCGCATCGTTGTACAGCGCGAGGCCCCGGCGACCCGCACCAGGTCGCCGGGGCCTCGCCTTGAGCACGGGGCCTCGCGCTGAGCCCGGCCCTCGTGTTGAGCCCGGCCCTCGGTTGAGCACCGCACCGGGCGTCCCGGGGAAGGAGCCACAGCATCGTGACCGACCCGCTCCGCGCCGACTGCGGCCGCTGCTTCGGGCTGTGCTGCGTCGCGCCGGCGTTCGCGCGGTCCGCGGACTTCGCGGTCGACAAGCCGGCGGGGCACGCCTGCCCGAACCTCGGCGACGGGTTCCGCTGCGGCATCCACACCGAGCTGCGGCAGCGCGGGTTTCCCGGCTGCACGGTCTACGACTGTTTCGGCGCCGGGCAGCAGGTCGCACAGGTGACGTTCGGCGGCCGGGACTGGCGCACCCACCCCGGTTCGGCGCGGCGGATGTTCGACGTCTTCGCCGTGATGCGGCAGGTGCACGAGCTGTTGTGGTATCTCACCGAGGCCCGCGACCTGCCCGAGGCGGGACCGCTGCGGCCGGACCTCGACGCCGCGGTCGCCGCGACGACCGAGCTGACCGGCCGCGACGCCGAGGCGCTGCTGGCCGTCGACGTGCAACGGCACCGGGCGGGATACGTGCCGCTGCTGCGGCGGGCCAGCGAGCTGGCGCGGGCGGCACACCCGGCCGGTCGGCGCGGACGCGACGGCCGGCGGATCGTGGAGCGTCGCGGAGGTGACCTGGTCGGCGCCGACCTGCGCGACGCCGACCTGCGGTGCGCCGCGCTGCGGGGTGCGGCGCTCATCGGCGCGGACCTGCGCGGCGCGGACCTGCGCCGGGCCGACGTCATCGGCGCCGACCTGCGTGGCGCGGACGTCCGCGGCGCGGACCTGGACGGGGCGCTGTTCCTCATCCAGGCGCAGCTCGACGCGGCCCGGGGCGACGCCACGACCAGGCTTCCGGCGCGGCTGACCCGCCCGGCACACTGGACCGGCCCGGACAACCCGAACAACCCGGACAACCCGGTCCGTCCGGTCAGGTCGACAGCGCGTCGGTGACGGTGGCGTGGACGGGGATCCGCCCGGCCAGCCCGACGGTGGCCAGCAGCCGGGCCAGGAACGGCGACGGCGCCGCGAGCCGCAGAAACCCGCCGTGCCCGACGCAGTGGTTGTGACTGTACGCGAAGGTGCCCAGCCCGACGGAGTCGCAGAACTCGACGCCGCCGAGGTCGATGACGATGCGGTTGTGGCCGTCGTCGAGCAGCCCTTCCATCGCTGAACGCAGCGCGGGTGCGGTGTCGATGTCGATCGTGCCGGACACCGTCACCAGCACGGTGCCGTCTTCCCGGTTGCTCACTGCGACGTCCATGCCCTGATCCTCCGCCCGCCGGCACAAACTCGCATGAACACGACACCGCGATCCTCTACGGTGGGCCGGTGACCGGACCCCTGCCGCGCCTACTGACGGCTGCGACGCTGGCCCGGACGGCGGACGCGGGCGCCGCGGTCGTGATCGTGCTGGCGGCGGTGCGGGAGTACGGCAGCCCGGCGCTGGGCTCGCTGGCGCTGGCCGCGATGCTGGTGCCGCACGTGCTGGCCGGCCCGTTCGTCGGCCTCGTCACGGACCGGGCGCGCCGGCCGCGGCTGGTCCATGCCGGGTTCGCGGCGCTGTTCGCCGCGGCGCTCGGCGGGACGCTGCTGGCGCTGGGCCGGGCACCGATCGGGGTGGTGCTGGTGCTGGCGCTGATCGCCGGCTGCTGCGGCCCGATGATCTTCGGCGGGTTGTCGAGCCGTCTCGACGACGTGGTGGCGGAGCCGGGCCGGGCGCGGGCGCGGGGGCTGGACGCGGCGACGTACAACGTGGCCGAGATCGCCGGCCCGGCGGTCGGTGCGGCGCTGGTCGCGGCGCTGGGTGTGCCGTGGGCGGCGGTGGCGTCGACGGTGGCGTGTCTCGCGGCGGCGGTGCTGCTGCTCAGCGTCGGCGGCCGGCCCGGGCAGCGGCCGCCGACCCGGTTCACCGACGACCTGCGGGACGGCTTCCGGGCGATCGTGGTGAGCCGGCCGCTGCGGGCGGTGACGGCGGCGACGTGTGTCGCGTCGTTCGGGCTCGGCATGCTGACGCCGGTCGCGGTGCTGCTGGGCACCCGGGCCGGGCACGCGGCCGGCGGCGGCCTGCTGGTGACGGCGCTCGGGGCGGGCGCGCTGGCGGGTTCGCTGCTGGTGGCGCGCCGGCCGGTGCGGTCCGCGCCGCACCGGGTGGCGCTGGCCTGCCTGGTGGCGGGCGGGGTGGTCCTCGCCGCGGTGCCGTTCGTGGCGGGCTGGCCGCTCCTGGTGGGCCTGTTCGCCGTGGCGGGGTTCTTCGACGGCCCGCTGCTGGCGGCGGTACTGCACGTGCGTTCGGCGGAGGCCCCGCCGCACACCCGGACGCAGGTCTTCACGCTCGGCGCCGGTCTCAAGCTGACGGCGGCGTCGCTGGGCGCGGCGATGTTCACGCTGTTCGCGGGTGCGCCGGTGGCGGTCCTGGCGGCGGCGCTGGCGGCGAGCCAGGTCGCGGCGGCCGCGCTGGGTGCGCTGCTGCTCGTCCCGGCCCGCGCCGGTCGGCGGGTGCCGCCGGCCGGGACGCGGACCGGGCAGCCGCCGGAGACGTCGGGAAGCCGCCCGCTGTGACGTGCGCTATCGGCGGTCGCCGCGGCCCCGGTAGTCGTGAGCGACCGGCACCGTGTCAGGCCGTGACGGGGCGCTGGAGGACGGTGCCGCCCGGGGTGTACGGCTCACGGTCGACAACGGTGAAGCCGCACCGCAGGTAGGCGGCCATCGCCGCGTCGTTGCCGGCGGCGACCTCCAGCTCGACGACGGAGCCGCCGTTGTCGCGGGCCCAGCCGACGACCGCGTCGACGAGACGGCCGGCGACCCGCCGGCCGCGGGCCTCGGGGACGACCCACATGCTGATGAGGTGGGTGGTGTCCGGGTCCGTGGCGCTGACCCAGGCGCCGGCGATGCCGACCGGCACGTTCCCGGCGCCGTCGCGATGGGCGAACGCGGCGAAGTACGCGCCGGGGCGCGGCCAGTCCCGCCACTCGGCCTCGGTGCGGTGCACCTCCCGCGCGTACGTGCTGGCGAACGCCTTCGGACTGTCCTGGAGCGCGGTGAGCCGCAGATCGCGTTTGAGGCGCCAGTCGTCGCCGGTCAGGGGTCGAACGTCCACCGGTGGACCCTCGCAACTCCACCGGCCGACGCACAAGAGGTATTCCAGAGCTCTTCCAGGTGGACATCTGCCGGGTGGCGCCGCCGGCCCGGGTCGGCGGGGTCGGCGAGCCCGAGGTCGTGCTGCCGCAGACCGGGAAGGAAGCCGGGAACGACGTCAGTCATCGACGACGAGCGCTGGGTGGCGGGGGTCGTCGGCCCGCACGACGACATCGGCGAGGCACTCGGGTCTGACCTCGTCGCGGTAGCGGGTGTAGGCGGGCAGCCGCCACCGCTGGTCGGGCGGGGTGCGGCGGGTCAGCGCGGCGGCGGACTGGGTGAGGTGGACGGCGATGTCGAAGCCGAGGCCGGCGCCGAGGAGCAGGGTGCCGGACACGACGACGGCGCCGCCGCCGGGGACCTCGACGTAGCCGGCGCGGGTGGCGCGGTCGGTGGCCGGGTCCCGCAGCGACGGCAGGACCAGGCCGGTGCCGCCTGGCCCGGCGGGGGCGAGGACCTCGCGGGTGAGGGCCCGCAGGTCGAGCCAGTCCTCGTAGAACGCGTCGGGGTTGGTCCGGCCCCGCTCGAACCGCAGAGACCGGGCCCGCAGGAACCCGTCGGCGGGCACGTGCAGCGCGAACGTGCCACGGTCGTGGAGGGCGGCGACGAGCCGGGCGGCGAGGTCGTCACCGAACGCGGTGGCGGGCCCGTCGACGCCGACGCGGGGCCGTGGCGCGGTGGCGGGGTCGAGCCGGTCGATGCGGCCGATCAGGTCGTCGACGAGCGCGTCGACGGTGACCGGCTGCGCTTTCACGGCCGCCGGGGGTGCGGGTCGACGATCTCGCCCTCGACGATCTCGCCCTCGACGACCGCACCGCCGTCGGCCGTGCCGCCGCTGCCGGTCACGGGCGCGGCGCCGGTGTGCGGCGCCGGTGCCGTGTCGCGCTGCGCCCGGACGAACCGGGGACCGAACAGGTCACCGGCGGCGGCCGGGGAGATGCGCCGTTCGGTGGCGTTGCGGACCTGCCGCACGGCAAGGGCCCGGACCGGCGGGACGAGCAGCAGCAGCCCCACGGCGTCGGTGATGAACCCGGGTGTGAGCAGCAGCAACGCGCCGAGGAGGCCGGTGAGGCCGTCGCTGACCTCGGTGCCGGCCGGGCGGCCCGCACCGACGGCGGCCCGGAACCGCCGCCAGGCCCGGACCCCTTCGCGTTTGAGCAGCACGGCACCGACGAGCATGGTGGCCAGGCCGATGAGGACGGCCCAACCCCATCCGATCGCCTGCGCGACCAGCACGAACACCACGACCTCGGCGATCACCAGCAGCAACGCGCCGATCGCGGTCAGGCCCAGCGGACCCATGACGGCCTCCTAACGGCCCGGCGGCTTGGTCCGGGCCCGGTCAGGGCCGTTGCCGGCGACGGCCCGCTTGAGTGCCTGCCAGCGGGCCGCGGCACCCCACACGGTGACCCGCCACAGCGCTTCCCGGACGATCGAGGAACTCATCTTCGACTTGCCGCGTTCCCGCTCGGTGAACGTGATCGGCACCTCGGCGACGCGGTAGCCGTCCTTGTACGCGCGCCAGGCCAGATCGACCTGGAAGCAGTACCCCTGCGACGACACCGAGTCGATGTCGATCTTGTCGAGGATCGGGGTGCGATACGCCCGGTAGCCGCCGGTCGCGTCGCGCATCGGCATCCCCAGCGCCATCCGCACGTACAGGTTGCCGCTGCGGGAGATCGCCTGCCGGTGCACGGGCCAGTTGACGGTCTTGCCGCCCGGCACGTAGCGGGAGCCGAGGACGACGTCGTTGTCGGCGAGCTGGTCGAGCAGCCGCGGCAGTTCCTCGGGGGCGTGGGAGCCGTCGGCGTCCATCTCCACGACAGCGTCGTAGCCGTGCTCGGTGCCCCACGCGAACCCGGCGATGTAGGCGGCGCCGAGGCCCTGCTTGCCGGGCCGGTGCAGCACGTGCACGGCGGGATCCGCGGCGGCGAGCTCGTCGGCGACGGCGCCGGTGCCGTCCGGGCTGTTGTCGTCGGCGACGAGGATGTCGACGGCGGGGGTGGCTTCGCGGACCCGGTCCACGATGAGGCGGATATTGTCGGCCTCGTTGTAGGTGGGGATGATGACGAGGACCCTGCCGACCCCGGGGTATTGGTTCACGCCTCGGCCGGTTGCGCTCACACGTCCTCCTTGGTGCCCACTGTCGGGTTCTTCACATGCCGCCGGTCGCGGCGGCGCAGTTCGGCGGCGGCGGCGAGCCCGGCGAGGGCGGCCGCCACGATCACCAGCTCGGGGATCGCGCCGAGTCTCGTAGCAAGCGTACGGGCTGAGCCGAGGCGCAGCTCGCCGAGGATGACGGCGGCGGTATTGAAGCCGGTCTCGTCGCGGGTGCCGCCGGTCGCGTCGGCGAACGCGGAGATGCCGACGGTGGAGGCCATGAGCGCGTCCCGGCCGTGCTCGACGGCCCGCAGCCGCACCATGGCCAACTGCTGGCGGGCCTCGGACTCGTCGAACGTGGCGTTGTTGGTCTGCACGGCGAGCAGTTGAGCGCCGTGGACGACGGTGTCCCGGACGAGGTCGTCGTAGGCGACCTCGAAGCAGATCACGTCACCGACGGCGGCGGGCCCGACGGGCAGCACCCCGGGCCGGTTCCCGGCGGTCATGTCGGTGACCCGGTCGACGTCCTTCGACACCATCCGGGCGACGCCCCGCAGCGGCATCGTCTCGGCGAACGGCACCGGGTGGCGTTTCGTGTACTGCGGGACGGGCTCGCCGACCCGCCGGCCGGGCGTCCACACCAGCCCGACGTTCTCGACACCGTTCTCGGGGCTGTTGAGCACGGCACCGACGAGGATCGGCACGCCGACGGCGCGGGCGGCGTTGTCGATGACGGCGGCGGCGTCGGGGTTGCGCAGCGGGTCGATGTCGCTGGAGTTCTCCGGCCACACCACGAGGTCGGGCCGCCGGGCGGTGCCTTCGGCGACCTTACGGGCCAGGTCGATGGTGGCGCGGGCGTGGTTGTCGAGCACGGCGCGGCGCTGGGCGTTGAAGTCGAGGCCGAGGCGGGGCACGTTGCCCTGGACGACGGCCACGTAGACGGCCGGCCCGGCGGGCCTGCTCAGCGGGACCAGCCAGGCCGCCGCGACCACGGCGGCGGCGACGATTGGGGCGGCGGCGAGACGCGGGTTCACCCGGACGGTCAGTCCGCGGATGATCGCATACGCGAGCAGGGCGCCGGCGAGCGCGACCGCGAACGTGACCAGCGGTGCGCCGCCGAACACGGCGAGGCGCAGCAGCGGCGACGTGTCCTGGCTGAACGCGAGCCGGCCCCACGGGAACCCGCCGAACGGGGTACGGTCCCGCAGCGCCTCCTGGGCGGTCCACAGCGCCCCGATGAGCGCGACCCACCCGTATCGCCCCCACCGCCCGCACCGGCCGGTGAGCCGCGACACCCCGGCGGTGGCGGCGCC
Source organism: Dactylosporangium roseum (assembly GCF_025264685.1). GTDB lineage: Bacteria > Actinomycetota > Actinomycetes > Mycobacteriales > Micromonosporaceae > Dactylosporangium > Dactylosporangium roseum. The sequence continues at coordinate 4,307,662 of NZ_CP073721.1, read as the reverse complement.
GAGCAGCGCGAAGTAGAGCGTTTCGAGGCCGGATAGCAGCAGCCACGGCACGACGCCGGTGTGCAGGTTGGTCCAGGACAGCAGCGGGGTGAAGAACAGGGCACCGCTGAGAGCGCCGAGCCCGACCCCGGCCCGCGGCCGCCGGCCGTGGACGGCGACGGTGAACAGCGCGACGGCGACGGGTGCGGCCCACCACCATCCGTAGGCGGGGAACGCGACGAGCATCACCGGCCCGGACGCGGCGGCGAGGAGGGTCGCGGCCCACAGCGGCAGCGGCACCCGCCCGGCCCGCGGCCGCGGGTCCGGCGCCGCGCCGGGCTCGTCGGCGGGCTCGTCGGCGGGCTCGTCGGCGGGCTCGGCCGGTGTCGACTCCGCTTCGACCAACGTCACCTGCGCCATCCCTGTGCGTGTCTGTGGGCTTGCTGTGCGGTTGCACGTCTCGCGGCGCCAATTATGCGGGGTATGTCGCCTGGACGTGGAATCACGAGGCCGTGGCCGGCTGGGAATGTGCTGGGATGTGGCTGGACCGTGTCCGGACCGCAACCTGGCGGGCCGTGCCCCGGCCGTGCCCCGGCCGGCTGGTCCCTGTTGATCGCCGTTGGTCCCGGTTGGTCCCGGTTAGTCCCGGTTGGCGTGGCGCGCGGGCACGGTCGGGGCGGGCCGAGCTGAAATTGGGGGCGCGACCGAAGTCGCGCCCCGCGCTCCCAGGCCCTGTGTCCGGCCGGTGCGACAGTGACGTTCGTGCGCGGCCTTCGTTCCGGCGCGGCGCGGGCTGGCTGCCCGGGTCGTGCCGTTGTCTACTGGTCGCGTGAGCCCCCCTGCCCAGCCACCGGTGGATGCCCGGTTCACGGCCCCCGCCGACCCCCGCCGGCTGAACCTGGCCGCGTCCCGCCGGTTGACGTGGACGTCCGGTTAGCTGACGTTGGGGAGAAGTGAACCGCGGTCACCCTTCCCGAAGTAGGACGGGACGACGTTACGCGGTGGCTCCCGGGCCCTGTCAACCGGGTCCGGGCCGCAGGTTCGTCGCGGCGGCGTGTCGCTCTGGCGTGTCGGGTGAGGTTCACCCTCGCGCTCACTATCTGTGCAGGAGTCGTCGCAGGAGCGCCGCCGCAGCCTCTGGGTGATCTTCGGCGAGGAGCCCGGCCGGGGCCAGGACATATCGGCGGTCGACGGCGACGTGCGGTGCCCGGGGCAGCGCCCAGCCGCCGGCACGGTCGTGCAGGGTCGGTGCGAGCGCCGCGATCGCCGCGGCAGGCTCAGCATGCCGGAACACACCGCCGGACGCCACGACCGACACGACGTTTCGCAGATCCCGGCCCGTGCGGGTGTGCCGGCGCACGGCGACAACCGCCGCGACGGCCGCGAACCCGAGCGCCCCGCCCGCCGGATCGGGGACCGTGAGCCGTTCCCGCCGCGCGGCGGCGCTGACCCCGTCGGTGTTCCACCGCACCCCGAGGTCACCCTCGACGGTCCTGGCCCGCCACAGGGTGCCCGCGACCCCGGTACCGGTGACCCCGGAGGCGACCGCCGCGGACTCGTCGGGCACGAGCGCCGAGTACACGTCGGTGGTGGCGCCGCCGACATCGACGACGAGCAGATCCCCCTCGTCGGCGACCTGGTCGGCGAGCAGCGCCACGCCCGTGAGGACCGCGTCGGGCGTGGCGGCCGACACCATCCGCTGGAACCGGGTGCCGCGGGAGAGACGTTTGCCGCCGATGACGTGCCGCAGGAACACCTCCCGGATCGCGGCGCGGGCCGGGGCCGGGTCGAGAACGCCGATGCGGGGCAGGACGTTACCGGCGGCGGCGACAGGCAGGCCCCGCGCGGCGAGCAGGCCGGCCACCTCGTCGCGGACGTCGCTGTTCCCGGCGACGACGACCGGGACCCGCCAACGCGCGGCCGCGAGCCGCCGCGCGTTGTGCAGCAGCGTGTCGGGGTCGCCGCCGTCGGTGCCGCCGGCGAGCAGCAGCACGTCGGGCCGGGCGGCGCGCACCTCCCGGAACTGCGCCGGGGTCTGCCGGCCCGTGGCGACGTGCACGACCCGGGCACCGGCGGACAGCGCGACACGGTGGGCGGCGTCGGCGGACACGAGAGCCTCCTGCCCGACGACGGCCAGGCGGAGCCCGCCACCGGCGGACGAGCAGCAGTACACCTGCTCGACGGGACCGACCCGGGCAGCGGCGGCGGCCAGCAGCGCGTCGACACCGTCGAGCACGTCGGTACCCGCGGTGCCGGCGGTGGTCGGGTGGGTGGCGGTGGCGGCGAGCCGCCCGTCGACGACGTCGACGACAGCGAGTTTCGTGTCGGTCGACCCGACGTCGAGGCAGGCGACCAGCGTCACCGGGGCGTCACTGGGGCGGGCACCACGACGGTGCCGGTCGCGGACGTCGCGAGGATCGGCGGGTCGAGGACCCGCGCCGCAGACACCGACACGTCAGCGACGCCCCGGCACACGACATGACAGGTGAACTCGACAGTACGCGAACGATTCCCGACACGGACGACGACGGCGGTCACCTCCACGACGTCACCGGCGTGGACAGGCGCGTGGAAGACGACGCCGCTGTAGCCGGCGAACAAGCCCTCATCGCCGTCGGTGCGGATACACACCTCGGTCGCGGCGTCGCCGAACAGAGCGAGACTGTAGGCACCGTCGACCAGATTCCCGGCGTAGTGCGCGTGCGCATACGGCACATACCGGCGGTGCACCACCGTCGTACCGACCTTCTCCGTCATCGGGCCCCCACCGCGTGTACCAGATATGAAGCGACCTCACGAGGCGTGGTGCCCCGGCCGAAAATCCGGTCGACCCCGAGGTCGCCGGCCATCCGCTCGTCGAACCGTGGCCCGCCGACCACGAGCAACGGCCGCCGCGCGGCCGGGAACGCCTCCCGGAACGCCGCGGACATCTCACGGGCGTTGTGCAGATGCGCGTCGCGCTGCGTGACGACCTGGCTGACGAGGACCGCGTCGGCCCGCTCCACCCGGGCATGCTCCACAAGGTCCGGAACGGACACCTGGGCACCGAGATTCAGCACCCGGCACTCCCGGTAGTACTCAAGACCCTTCTCCCCGGCGATCCCCTTGACATTGAGGATCGCGTCGATACCGACCGTGTGCGCGTCGGTGCCGATACAGGCACCGACGACGACAAGCTTGCGCCGCAGCCGCGACCGGATCCCGGCGTTGACCTCCTTCGCCGACAGCAACGGATAGTCACGCTCGGCGACGACCACCTTGCCGGGCTCGACGAGATGGTTGACCCGCCCGTAGACGACGAAAAACGTGTGCTGCTCGCCGATGGCGCGACTATGCACGACCATCGCCGGGTCGATGCCCATCTTCCCGGCCAGTTGCAACGCGGCGCCCTCACCGCGCTTGCCGGCCGGCAACGGCAACGTGAACGACACCTGGACCATACCGTCGCCGGTGGTGTCCCCATACGGACGCACGACGTCGTTCACGACGTCTCCTTCCCGGCCCCGGCCTCCAGGACCTCCTGCGCCGGGTTCCAGTAGCCGGGCTCGCGGGCGGCGACACCGTCAAGCCCCTTGCCACGATCCGCGGGGCGGCGCATGACCCCGAACGTGCCGTCGGCGATCGCCTCCAGCAGCCCTTCGGCCTCGACCCGCCGCAGCAGCTCGACAGCCTCGTCCAGGACGGTCGCGGCCCGCTGCCGGATGAACGGCCCGGGCACGAAATCCTCGTGAAGGTTCCCGGCGGCGTGCTGCACGTACCGCACATTCTGCAGCGCGATGTCCCGGTCCGACAGCCACGGCGTCACAACCGCCTCGGTCATCATGCCGACCAACAGGATCCCCTGCCCCGTGAGCATCCCGGCCAGATTGAAGAACCCATCGAGAAGATTGCCGCGGAACACGTCACCGGTCATGTGTTTCGTCGGCGGCATCCACTTCAACGGCGCGTCCGGGAACAGCTCCCGGGCCAGCAGCGCGTGCGCCAACTCCAGCCGGAACGACTCCGGCAGATCCGGGTTGACCTCGAACGCGTGCCCGAGCCCGAGCTGCCAGTCCGCGAGCCCCGCCTCATGCGCGAAGTACTCGTTGAGCAACTGCGACACCGTCACCGTGTGCGCGGCCTCGACCGCGTCGGCGGTCGTGAGATAGTTGTCCTCGCCGGTGTTGATGATGATCCCCGCCCGGGCATGGATCTGCCGGGAAAACCGCTGGTCGACAAACGTGCGGATCGGATTGATATCCCGGAACAGAATCCCGTACATCGAGTCGTTGAGCATCATGTCGAGCCGCTCGAGCCCGGCCAGCGCCGCGATCTCCGGCATGCACAGCCCCGACGCGTAGTTCGTCAGCCGGACGTAACGGCCCAACTCCCTCGACGTGTCGTCGAGGGCGGCCCGCATGAGCCGGAAGTTCTCCTGCGTCGCATACGTCCCGGCGAACCCCTCCCGGGTCGCGCCCTCCGGCACGTAGTCCAGCAGCGACTGCCCCGTGGACCGGATCACGGCGATGACGTCGGCGCCGGCCCGGGCAGCCGCCTGCGCCTGCGGAATGTCCTCGTAGATGTCACCGGTCGCGACGATCAGATACACCCACGGCCGCCGCGGCGGGTCGCCGTGCCGCCTGACGAGCCGCTCCCGTTCCCGCCGCCGCTGGTCGACCCGCCGGATCCCGGCGGTGACCGCCCGCCGCGCCGCCCGGGCCGCCCGCCCCGACCGCTTCGGCACCTCGAACCGGACACTACCGGCGGCAGCCTTCTGCGCCAGCAGCGTCAGGTCAGCGTGCCCCTCCCGGCACAACGCGTCGAACACCGGCAGCGCGACACCGTGACCGAGACCGACATCGGCACGGACAGCGTCGACGAGCCGGTTGACCCAGGGAATGCCGTCCGGATCCGCGCCGGCGATCCCAGCCAGCCGCAGCGTGGCCCGCTCCACCGACACCGTCGTGTGCGCCTTGGCCAACTCGACCACGGACGCCCCGGCCCGCGCCGCGAGCCGCCGCGCCGTGTCGACCGTCCGCCGGTCCAACCCGAGCTTCCCGCTCACCGCCGCTCCCCCCTGTCCGTCCGTCACTGTCCGCCCGCCGCTCATCTGTCACGCCGTGTGGATCGCCCGGCCGCGCAGCACCGTGACCCGCGCCGCCGGGCTCTCGTCACCGGCCAGAACACCCGCCAGATCGGCGCGGGTGTCCCACACCACGAACGTCGCCGACCAGCCCGGATTCAACACACCCTCGTCGTCGATGCCGACAGCCCGCCACCCCCCACGGCTGTGCGCCGCGAACGCGGCCCGCGCCCCGATCCGCTGCACCGGATTATGGTGGCGCAGCGCCGCCCGGCACGTGCCCCACGGATCAAGGTCGGTGACCGGCGAATCCGACCCGAACGCCAGCATGACCCCCACCCCCGCCAGCGACGCGATCGGGTTCGCCGCCACGGCACGAGCGGCCCCGAGCCGCTGCGCATACATGCCGTGCTCACCGCCCCACAACCGGTCGAACGCCGGCTGGACACTCGCCACCACACCGAACTCCACCAGCCGCGCGATCATCCGCTTGTCCAGCAACTCCGCGTGCTCGATCCGATGCCGCCCCGCCCGCAACCGATCCACCCCGACGACCCGGGCCGCACCCGCGAACCCGTCCAGGACCGTCGCGATCGCCCGGTCACCGATGGCATGGAACCCACCCTGCATCCGATGCCGCACACAGTCGACAAGATGCTCCGCCACCTGCGCCGCCGTCAGGTAACCATGCCCATGACCACGCTCACCGTCCGCGTAGGCGTCCCCCACATGAGCGGTACGGGCACCGAGCGCACCATCCGCGTACAGGTCACCGGCCGCGCCCCTGGCACCGAGCTGCCTGGCCTTCGCCGCGGCGTTCGGCTCACCCCACAGCCCGTACACCTCCGGGAAATCGGGACCGTGGGACAACGCCGCGGTGAAGTCCTCCTCGCCCGACGTGCCCGGCCCGCCGCACTCGTGGACGGCGGCGACCCCCAGAGCGGCGGCCCGCCGCAGGGCAGTGCGCTGCGCGTCACGGACCTGCGCCCCCGTCACCCCCGCGAACGCCGCCTCCCGCACCACATGGTGCGCGTCACGGCGCAGCCAGCCGGACTCGTCGTAGCCCGGCGCCGCCCGCGCCGCACCGGTCAGCAGCGGCGTCGACACCAGCGCCGCGTGGACGCACGCCCGCGACAGGTAGACGGCCCGGCCACCGCCCGCCCGGTCGAGCTCCGCAGCGGTCGGAGTCGCCTGATCCGCCCACCCCGACTCGTCCCAGCCGTGCCCGATGACCACCGCGTCGGGACTCAGCCCCTCGGCGTGCCGCGCCACCGCGTCGAGGACGTCCCCCGCCGACCGCGCACCGGCGAGGTTGAGGCCCTGCAACGTCAGCCCGGTCGCGGTGGTATGCACGTGCGCGTCGACGAACGCCGGCGTCACCAGCGCCCCGCCGAGATCCACGGTGCGATCCGCGCTGGCGGGCGCGTCCGCGTCCGGCCCGAGCCAGGCGATCCGGTCGCCGTCGACGAGCAGCGCGGTGGCGGACGGATCCGCCGGCGTCAGGACACGGCCACCACGGAACAGCGTCTTCATGGCGCCCAGTCTGCCAACCTGGCCTCGAACAGCGCGCGCACAGCGCTGTCGGATCGCAGCAGACCCAGCGCATACTCGGCGTGGCCAGGCACATAACCATTGCCGATGATCATCGTCACGTCGGCGGCGAGCCCCTCGGCGCCCAGCGCCGCCGCCGGGAACGACGTCGCCATGGAGAAGAACACGACGGTGCCGCCGGGCGCCGTGCCCAGGATCGCCGCGTGCTCGCAGCCCGGCACGTCGACACACACGACCGTCAGATCGGCCGGCCCGCCGACCGCGTCGAGCGCCGCCGACAGCCCGACCGCGTCCCGCGCGTCGGCGACGACCACGGCGTCGGCAAGCCCCGCCGCCTCGAGCCGCCCCCGCTCGGTGTCGTCCCGCACAACCCCGACAGTCCGCACGGCGACACGCCCGCCGGCGGCGACGTCCCGGGCGGCGGCCAGCGCCAGCGAGCCGCTCTTGCCGGCCGCGCCGAGCACCGCGACCCGGACCTCGTCGCGCCGCTCCCGCAGCCGTGAACCCTCCTCGACCGGGACCGCGGCATCGGCACGGCACCGCACGACGCCGCGCAGCTCACGGGCGACCAGCGCCGGGGCACCACACACGTCGAGCACCGCCAGCGCCAGCTCCGGGTCGAGGTCGTCGGGCAGCACCGCGGCGATCGACCGGGCGAACAGGATCGCGTGGCCGTCGCACGGCACCTGCTCGCCCCGGCCGTCCCAGCGGCTGAGACCGTCGACGATCCGCAGCGGGGTGAGCGTCAGCGACACCAGGGTCGCGACCCGGTCGCCCGGCCGCAGGCCGAGCGGCGAGGCCGGGCCGGCCGCCTCGACGGTGCCGATGAGCATGCCGCCCGAGCCGGTGACCGGATTGTGCATCTTCCCGCGATCCTCGACGATCGCCAGGACCGCGGCGCGGACCTTGTCGCCGTCGCCGCCGTGCTCGACGGTGAGCTGGCGAAAGCTCGCGGCGTCGAGGTTGAGCCGCGCCACCCGGATGCGAACCTCGTCGTCACCGATCTCCGGCGAGGCGTCGAGACGCTGCGCGGCCTGCGGCAACACCCCGGCCGGCGCGACGACCCGATGCAACCCGATCGGCGAACCCATTTCCCGCACCACCCAGAGTCAACCGGAGAATTTCCGGCACACTAGCGTTGACACAGGATATTCTTCAAGCCTTCCGGCTGGCGCGCAACCCGCCACCGACACGCCCGGCTCACCCAGGCCGCACCGACCGGTCCGGACGCAACCCAGCCGGCACCAGACAGTAAGATCTTCTCCACAGCGGTCGAATCCGAGAAGAACTCCGGCTATGGTGCGTATGTCGCGGAAGTATTTCGCCGGGGAGGCTTCAGATGCAGCCATACGTCTACCAGCGCCGACCACTCGTCGAACCGGACTGGCACCGCTTCCCCGGCTGGCGCGACACCACCCGCGAACAGTGGGAATCCGCCCAATGGCAACGCGCCCACTGCGTCAAGAGCATCAACCAGCTCCGCACCGTCCTCGGCAACCTCGTCGACGAGACCTTCTACACCGACCTCGCCACCGACCAGGCACAACACGCCACCATGTCGATGCTCGTCCCACCCCAGATGATCAACACCATGGTCCCGGACGACATCACCACCGAAGCCCTCTACGCCGACCCCGTCCGCCGCTACATGCTCCCCGTCGCCAGCGACCGCCTCACCGACTGGCCCTCCCACCCGTACGCCACCCGCGACTCCCTCCACGAACACGACATGTGGGTCGCCGAAGGACTCACCCACCGCTACCCCACCAAAGTCCTCGCCGAACTGCTCTCCACCTGCCCCCAATACTGCGGCCACTGCACCCGCATGGACCTCGTCGGCAACTCCACCCCCACCGTCGACAAACTCCGGCTCACCCGCAAACCCGCCGACCGCTACGACGCGATGATCACCTACCTGCGCGCCCACCCCGGCGTCCGCGACGTCGTCGTCTCCGGCGGCGACGTCGCCAACGTCCCCTGGAAGCACCTCGAGTCCTTCCTCATGCGCCTGCTCGACATCGAAACCGTCCGCGACATCCGCCTCGCCACCAAAGCCCTCATGGGCCTGCCCCAGCACTGGCTCCAACCCGACGTCGTCGAAGGACTCGAACGCGTCGCCCGCACCGCCGCCCGCCGCGGCGTCAACCTCGCCATCCACACCCACGTCAACCACGTGCAGTCACTCACACCGCTCGTCGCCCGCGCCGCACAGACCGCCCTCGAAGTCGGCGTCCGCGACGTGCGCAACCAAGGCGTCCTCATGCGCGGCGTCAACGCCACCGCCGCCGACCTGCTCGACCTCTGCTTCGCCCTCCAGGGAGAGGCCGGCATCCTGCCCTACTACTTCTACATGTGCGACATGATCCCCAACGCCGAGCACTGGCGCGTCGCCGTCTGGCAGGCCCAGCAACTCCAGCACGACATCATGGGCTACCTCCCCGGCTACGCCACCCCGCGCATCGTCTGCGACGTCCCCTTCGTCGGCAAACGCTGGGTCCACATGGTCACCGAGTACGACCGCGAACGCGGCATCACCTACTGGACCAAGAACTACCGCACCTCCATCGAGGACTCCTCCATGGACCTCGACCGCAGCTACCCGTACTACGATCCGATCGACACGTTGCCCGAAAGCGGCGCCGAATGGTGGCGAAAAGAGCACGCTGAGTAGGTGCGCCGGACCATCGTCAAACTCCTCGGGGTCAGCATCGCCGCCGCGGCGCTCATCATGTACGTCAACTGGGTCAACGACCCCGAACCCGAACCGGCCGACCGGCTGAGCTGCGGCGACACCGGCCGCCCCTCCGGCGCGCGCGCCACCGCGTCTCCCACCACCCGCGAGACCCGCACCCCGGCCGAGCTCGCCAACGCCTGGGCCCGGGCCCGCTCCGCCGAGCTGGCGTCCGGCCAGCGCCGGCTCTACCAGGACGACAAACGCGTCGACATAGGGTTCGACAGCAGGTCGAAGACGGTGGCGGTGCTGACGTTCCGCTCCTACGACGCCCTGGGCTGGCACCTGGACGCGGTGGTCGCCTGCCAGTCCGTGTCCCGTCCATCCTGACGTCCGGCACGAACCCCGAGAAAAACGAAAGTCCGCCGCGTAGCGGCCGACTTTGTGCTTTCAGCGTGGCGCTAGCCACGCCCTCTAAGGCATCCTAGGATGCTAGGATATGGGGGAAGCGCGGAGGCCCGCTCGGCACCCGCGGACTGGCGCCACGAGGGCGCGGACTGGCGCGGCTGTGGAGTCCCGTGGCGGCCCGGGCAACCACAGGACTCCACACCAGCCACGCCTGTCTACGGCCGGCAGCCGAGATAGGCGTGCAGCGCCGCAGCGCCCGTGAGCATGGCGCGGCTCCGGGCCGCCAGACGGGCGCGCCAGTCGCGCAGCGTCGACTCGAGCGGCGCGACACCGCCCGCGGAGCGGACCTGACCGATCAGCGCAGCGATCTGCTCCAGCAGGTAGCCGCCCCGTCTGAGCTGGTGGGCCAGCAGAGCGTCGCGCACGTCGGCCGCGCTGTAGACCCGGTAGCCCGTCCGCGGGTCGCGGCGCGGCCGGACCAGGCCGGCGCGCTCCCACTTGCGCAGGGTGGCCGGGCGGATGCCGAGCCTCCTCGACAGGGGACCGACAAACGTGTCGCCGCGTTCCTGGGGGACGGGCTCGAGATCGCGAAGCGCGGCCTCGACGGCCTGGAGGGTACGGCGGTCGTCGAGGAGCTGGGCGTGACTCTCGTCGATGAGGCGGAGCGCGTCCTCGACCGTGTCCCGGTTGACCGCCTGCATGATCGCCGTGGCCGTCTGGTGGCCGTGGCCGGGCACGAGGGCGAGGAACGCGTGCAGGGCGTTCGCGTGCAGCGGCGTGTAGGCGCGGTAGCCGTACGGGCTGCGGTCAGCGTCCGGAAGGATGCCGGCCGCCTCGTAGTTCCTGATCGCCTGCGTCGACAGGCCGTACAGGCGCGCCAGGTCGACCGGCCTCAGCCGACCGCCGCCTTGAAGGCCCACTGTCCCGCCCCTTTCGCACCGAAGTTTCAACCGTTAGTTCAACGATACCGTTGAGGGTATGACGGTTGCCGTCGACGATGCCGCCGCTGCCGTCATGGGGTGGCTCCCGGCCCGGCCGCGCCTGCTCGCCCTGGGCGAGCCCACCCACGGCGAGGACGTTCTGCTCGACGTGCGCAACTCGTCGAGCCGCAGGGCTACCGGACGATCGGCGCCGACGACCGGCGTCGTGCGCGTCGATCTTGCAGTTGTGGTGCCTGACAAACCGGAACATCCTGGGAGTGTCCCGGCACCACAACTGCAAGATCGACGCCAAAGGGAGGAGGGTGGACGCCGAGGTTAGGAGGTCGACAGGGCGTGGAAGGCGCCGGCTCGGGTGCCGAAGTACATCGCGCCCTTCCAGACCGCCGGGGTCGCCTCGATGCAGCCGCCGATCTTCATCTCCCACAGGAGTTTCGGCTGGGCCGACGTGTCGGCCACGTCGTAGGCGTGCATCACGCCCGAGCAGTCGCCGATGAACAGCGTGTCGTCCACCACCACCGGGGACTGCCAGGTCTCGTTGCCCGGCACGCGGAACTTCCACCGCACCGCGCCGGTCATCCGGTCGATGCCGAGCACGTCGCCGCCCGTGGTGTCGAAGATGGCGATGTCCTTGTGCAGCGCCGGGGTGCCCCAGACGCCGGCCGGCTTGCTGCCCTGGTCCTTCACCGACCACACCACCGGATTGTCGGGCTTCGACGGGTCCAGCTTGAGCATCTGCCCGACCTCACGGGAGCGGGCGTTGCCGCGCTCGTACTCCGACCCGACGTACAGGAATCCATCCTGGTCGATGACGATCGACGCGTCGGTGTCGTCGCCGGTCCAGAACCGGAACGTGCGCGTGGGCGTCTTGCCCTCCTTGAGGCCGCTGATGTCCCAGCCCTGCACCAGGCCGCCGGAGTTGGCGAAGTACACGGTGTTCTTGTAGATGGCGACCGAGTTCTCGATCGACACGTTGGTGTCGCCGAAGTCCTTGAGCAGTTGCGCGTCCCAGCCGGGCGTGTTGAACACCAGCTTGGGGTTGACCGTCACCTTGCCGTTGGTGTCGTACCCGCGGTTGAGCTTCACGATGTGAAACTGGCTGTTCTCGCCGCCCTCGAAGAGGTAGTCGTCGATGATCAGGCCGGAGCCGTCCCAGTCGTCGTTCCACATGGTGGGCTGGACCGCGTCGGCGGAGAGTCTCCACAGCTCGGTCGGCACACCCCGGTCGAGCGCGATGACGCGGTAGTGGTTGTCCCGCGAGCCGGAGTACAGCAACGGGTAGCCGTCGGGGTCGACGGTCACCGTGCCCTTGATGATGTCGCCGGTCTTGAAGTCGGGCATGATCCGCTCACCGGTCGCGGCGTCGAGGAAGTGGATGTTGCGGTCGTAGGCGCCGAACACCACCCAGGTGCGGCCGTCGCGCTCGAAGACCGCCGGCTGGCCGGTCCAGCCGTTGCCGCACCACTGCGTCGTCTTGCCCTTGTCCTCGGACATCGCGCACATGCCGCCGGACTTCGGGAACTGCCATTTGTGGTTCGGCATCGTCCGGGGCACGGGGCCCTGCCCGTAGTAGGTGCGGGTCGGGTTGCCGCGGAACGTCAGCAGGCCGGTGACCTTCGTGCCCCACGGCTTGCCGACCAGTGCGGGGTCGGACCAGCCGACGAACGCGGGCGTGGCCGAGGAGGGCGCCGCCGCGCCCGACGCGACCTCGGCCGCGGGCGACGAGGCCAGGCCGGACCAGCTTCTGCGCAGCGCGTACGCGGTGGTCGCCAGACCACCGACGATCAGCGCCAACGCGCCCGCGAGCAGCAACCGGAACAACCCCGTGCGTGACATGCCGCCTAGTATGTCGACGCCCTCCGGCAAACTGTTCCCCCGAACGGCGCGACCATCCCGCACCGCTCGGCTCACCCGACCGGTCAGCGGGGCCGCTCGAAATGCTGGTAGTCCACGCCGGAGCGCCAGGCGCCGCCCCAGGTGAAGCCCTCGGCGCGAAACGCCGCGACGACCGGGTCGCCGGCGACGATCATGCCCGGTCTGACGGCACGCCGGTCGAGGTAGTCCTTGCCGGCGGGTGGCATGATCTGCCCCTTCGGCAGGTACGGGTTCTCGACCGGGTTGATGTCGATCGCCCGCCCGTAGGCGTGGTTCGACCAGTGCTTCGTGTTCGGCACGTTGCGGCAGTTGAACGCCGAGGTGTTGTCCGCGGCCATCGACGCGTCGTCGCTGCCGCCGTAGTCCTCGACGAGTCGCATGCCGCGGATCGGGAACCGCGCCGCCCGCAGCTTCGCGAACGCCCGCAGCGTGGCCTCCGCGAGGTCCTGGTGCACGACCAACCGCCCGCGCCGCTCGGTGCCGGCGAAGTCGACGTAGGTCAGCCGCAGGAGCCGCAGGTCGTCGAGGCCGACGGGGCAGCCCGGCCGCCACGAAACCCCGGTCATCGCCTGGCGCAGGTCGGGCGGCAACGGTTCGGCGGAGTCCGCCGGCGGCGTTTCGGCGGGAGTCGTACTGGCTGTGCCCGCCACCGGCGACGGGACACCCGGCGACGCGGCGCCGCTTGCCGCCGCCGTGGCCGGAGCGCGCCCGGTGCCGCCGCAGCCGGCCAGCCCCGGGGCGGCGAGGAACACCGACACGAGCGCGGCGGCGGCGAGCATCCGGTCACGTACGGTCATCCGCCGATACTATGGGGCGTGCCGGTTGATCAGGATGGACGACGCGCGACGCTGGTGACGTTCGGTGTCCTGACACTCACGCTGCTCCTCGCGGCCGGCCTCGGCGCCTGCTCGCGGACGTTCGAGCGCGACCCGGCGACGCCGCTGCCGTCGGCGCCGGAGTCCCCGATCGCGCCGGTCGAGGTGCCGGCCGCGATCTCCCCGTCGCCGCCGGCGTCCCCGGCGCCGTCCGCCACGTCCGCCGCACCCCGCCGGCCGAGCGCGGCGGCGGGGCGACCGGCGGGCCCAGCCGGTACCGTCGCGCGGAACGACGCGTCGAGGCTGCGGACCCTGCCGGCGAACACAACCCAGGTCGTGATCGTGCGGGCGTCCAGCATGGCGTCGACGACGGCGACCCTGCAGGCGTACGCGAAGGCGGGCGGAGCGTGGCGGCCAGCGTTCCCGGCGATGCCGGCCCGGATCGGCGGCAACGGCTTCAGCGACGACAAGCGCGAGGGCGACCGCACCACCCCCACGGGCATGTACTCGTTCGACGCCACGATGTACGGCATCGCGGCGAACCCGGGCACGAAGTTCGCCTACCACCGGGTGGCCCCGGACGACTGGTGGAACGAGAACAGCGACTCGCCGGGCTACAACACCTTCCACCACGGCCCGGACCCGGGCGACCCGAGCGAGGCGCTGTGGCGGACCAGCCCGCAGTACACGCACCTGGCCGTGATCCGCTACAACATGCCGGCGACCCCGCACCGCGGCAGCGGCATCTTCCTGCACCAGAGCAACGGCAACGCGACCCTGGGCTGTGTCAGCCTGGCCCACGACCACCTGGTGGCGGTGCTGCGCTGGCTGGACCCGGCCGCCAACCCGAGGATCGTCCTCGGCCCGGCCGCCGCGCTGGGCCGCTACTAAGCGTCCGCCGGCACCGAGCGGCCCGGCGGCCGCGGCGCGGCGCGGGACGCGTATTCCCGTCCGGGTGACCCCGAGCAGCGCAACCCGGGTGCGGCGCGGTTGCCGCGCACCGGCCCGGCTCAGTTCGTCTCCCCCGGTTCCGATCTGAGCGGCACGCAACCGCCGCGGAACCCGGGAGGCACGATGCTGAGCTGGCTGGGGAAGCTGCTCAGGACGGCCGCGCCGACCCGCGGCCACGCGGTCCTGTGCGCGGTCGTGGCCGCGGTGACCGTCACGCTGTTCGCCGCGTTCGTCACCGGGCTCGGCGGCCAGCTCGTGGCCCGGAACCTGTCCAACGTCGCGCTGTTCGCCGGCGCCCTCACCGCCGCGTGGGGCTGCCTCGTCCGGGCGTGGGGCGCGGACGGGCACCGGGTCCGCTGGGCGTGGGCGCTCGTCGGCCTCGGCAACCTGTCCTGGGGCGTCGGGCAGATGTTCTACATCTGGTACGAGACGGTGCTCGGCACCAAGGTACCGTTCCCGTCCCTGGCCGACGCCGGGTACTTCTGGATGATGCCGCTGACCGCGGCCGGCCTCCTGCTGCTGCCGATGAGCCGGCAGAGCGTCGCCCAGCAGGCCCGCAGCATCCTCGACGGTCTCATGATCGCCGCGTCGCTGCTGCTCATCACGTGGGTGCTCATCCTCGGGCCGCTCGTCGCGCAGGGCGCGGATGGCAGCCGCGTGCAGCTCGTCAACCTGTGGTATCCCGCCAGCGACGTCGTCGTGCTCACCGTCGTGCTGGTCACGCTCGCCCGCGTCCGCCGTGGCGGTCCCCGCCCGATGTCGCTGCCGCTCATCGGCGGCGGGCTCGCCGCGTTCACCGTCTCCGACTCGGGGTACGCCTACCTCACCCTGACCGACAGCTACGGCTCCGGCGCCGTGCTCGACGTCGGCTGGTTCGCCGGCTTCGCGCTGATCCTGCTCGCCGCCCGCAGGCCCGGCACCGGTGCCGCCGCCGAGGACCCCCGGGCGCTGACCCGCCCGCTCGGCGTCATGCTGCCCTACCTCGCCGTGCTCGGGTCGCTCGTCACCAGCACGGTCGACGTGCTCCGGCACGGCATGCACGACTCGTTCGTGTCGTGGACCCGCTCCGCGATCATCCTGCTCATCGTCGGCCGGCAGTTGCTGACGCTGCTGGAGAACCGCTCCCTCACCCGCGACCTGGAGGCGCGCGTCGAGGCGCGCACCGCCCAGCTCCGCGCGAGCGAGCAGCGCTTCCAGGCGCTCGTGCAGCACAGCTCCGACGTGGTCTCCGTCATCGACCGGGACGGGATCGTCAGCTACCAGAGCGAGTCGCTCGAACGGGTCTTCGGCTACGACCCGAAGGACGCCATCGGCCAGCGGCTGCCCGAGATCATGAACCCCGAGGCCGGCACCCGGCTGCGGGAGGCCATCGACGCGATCAGCGGCACACCGTACGCGACCCAGGTCATCGAACTGCCGGTCCGCCACGCCGACGGGCACGCCTGCGTCGTCGAGGTCACCATGACCAACCTGCTCGGCGACGACAACGTGCGCGGCATCGTGCTCAACTCCCGCGACATCAGCGAACGCCGGAAACTCGAGGACCAGCTCGTCCACGAGGCGTTCCACGACGGGCTGACGAAGCTCGCCAACCGGGCCCTGTTCAAGGACCGGGTCGAGGCCGCGCTGCGCCGCCGCGGCGACGGCGAGGTGGCCGTCCTGTTCCTGGACCTCGACGGGTTCAAGGAGGTCAACGACAGCCTCGGGCACGCGGCCGGCGACACGCTGCTGGTGCGGGTCGCGTCCCGGCTCGGCGACGCGGTCCGCCCCGGCGACACCGTGGCCCGCTTCGGCGGCGACGAGTTCGCGGTCCTCGTCGACACCGTCACCGACGCCGGCGCCGCCGACGAGCTCGCCGCCCGCATCATCGACACACTCGACGAACATTTCCTGATCGACAACCAGGAGATCCACGTCCAGGGCAGCATCGGCATCGCGCTGACCGGCCCCGACGCGCAGGACGCCGACCAGTTGATGCGCAACGCCGACCTGGCGATGTACCGGGCGAAGTCCGCCGGGTCCGGCCTGTTCGCCCGGTACGACCCCCAGATGCACTCCGGCCTCGTCGAGCGGCTCCAGCTCGCCGGCGACCTGCGCCGCGCGCTCGACAACGGCGACGAGCTCAAGCTGCACTACCAGCCGACGATCGAGCTGCGCACCGGCGACATCGTCGGGTTCGAGGCGCTCGTGCGCTGGCGGCACCCGGTCCGCGGGATGATCCCGCCGGCCGACTTCATCGACCTGGCCGAGTCGACCGGGTTGATCCGGCCGCTCGGGCAGTGGGTGCTCGCCGAGGCGTGCCGCCAGGCCGTCGAGTGGGGCGGCGACAAGCCGCTGACGATGGCGGTCAACGTGTCCGGCCGGCAGTTCGACCAGCCCGACCTGCCGCAGGTCGTCGCTTCGGTGCTCGCCGAGACGGGACTGCCCGCCGACCGGCTCTGCCTGGAGATGACCGAGAGCGTCCTGATGACCGACACCGAGGAGAACCTCGCGGTCCTGCTGTCGCTCAAGGAGATCGGTGTGCGGCTGGCCATCGACGACTTCGGCACCGGCTACTCCTCGCTGGCCTACCTGCGGCGGTTCCCCGTCGACACCCTGAAGATCGACCGGTCGTTCGTCGAACGGCTCAGCGGGACGACCCCGGACGCGGCCCTCGCCCGGACCATCGTGCGGCTCGGCCAGAGCCTCGGGATGGCCACCGTCGCCGAGGGGATCGAGCAGTACGCGCAGTTCCTCGCCCTCCGGCGGATGGGCTGCGACCTCGGCCAGGGCTACTACTTCGCCCGCCCGCTGCCGGCCGAGGAGGCCGCTGCCCTGCTGCGCGACCCCGCCGCCGTCCCCGCCTGAGCCGCGAAGTTCAGCCCAACAGCCCTGGTCGCCCCGGCCCAAACCGACAATTCGGACGCAGGGCTCGGAGGCGTCGCCGCCGGGGCATGCCGACCGCCGCGCGTTGCGCGTTGCGGCGCAATCCGCCGCCGGGCCGCTCGACTTCACAGATCATGGGAAAGATCTGGCTATCGGGGCAGCCACATCTTTCCCATGATCATGGAGCCGCCCGGCCCGGGGCCAGCGACGACCACGAGCCACCAGACGCCAGCCGCGCGACGGCGCGTCGACGTCCGCGGGTTCCGGCCGGCTGTGGCCGTGGTCACGAGCACAACCAGCCGGAACGCCTGACGATCGCGGCAGGTGGGCGGGCCCAGGCCGTACCGCTGCCGCGACATGCACCGAGGGCGCCCCCCGCGGACGGTGAGCGCCCTCGGCCGGTTCCACCCCGGTTCTACCGACCCGCCTCGGCGTGGTAGCGCTCGACGAGATCCGCACGGATGCGGCCGCGGTCGGAGACCTCGATGCCCTTGCTCTGCGCCCACTCGCGAATCGCGCGGTTCTGCTCGCGCTCGGCACGGGCTGTGAGGACCGGCCGGAGCCGGCCGGCCGCACGGGCCGGAGCCGGTCCGGTTGGTGCGCGGCCGACCTTGGTGGCGGCGGCGACGAACGGCGCGAAGGCTTCGCGCAGCTCGGCGGCGTTCTTCGTGGACAGGTCGATCGAGTACTGCACGCCGTCAAGGCCGAAGCTGACGCTCTCGTCGGCGAGGCCGCCGTCAAGGTCGTCGATCAGTTCGTGGATCACGCGTCTGGCCATGGCGATGCTGCCTTCCGGTACGGGGGGTGAACATCCACACCCGAAACGTGCCCGTCTGATCGCTTGCAAAACGGTCAGACAGGCAGTGACGGGCACGGAACGGTCGTTGGAGCGTACCGTCCGGGACATCGCTCTCCGCAACCGGTCCGGGCTCGCTAGGCTCCGGCGCGCGCCATCTGCTTGGCCCGCGCGGCTTCCCGGCGCTCCACGAAGCGTGACGCCTGGGCGTCCAGATCGGTCATGAACGCGACCAGCTCGTCCCGCGCCGCGGCGCCGTCGCCCGACAGCTCCCGGTCGAGCGCCTTGACCTGGCGCAGCACCGGGACGAGCACGTCGTCGTGGTGCAGACGCAGGTCGTAGATGCCGGCCTTGGCGATCTGGACGGACTTCCGGCCGAAGTTCTCGATCGTGTGGCCCGGCATCTGGAACGAGGCGGCGACCTTGGCGACGGCCTGCATCGCCGTGTTCGGTGCCAGGTCGAACGCGGCGTTGAGCAGGTTGCGGTAGAAGATCATGTGCAGGTTCTCGTCGGCGGCGACCCGGGCCAGCAACTGCTCGCAGACCGGATCACCGCTGATCGCGCCGGTGTTGCGGTGCGAGACCCGGGTGGCGAGCTCCTGGAACGACACGTAGGCGACGGACTCGATCAGCCCGTCGTAGGAGTTGCTGAAGCCACCCTCCATGTGCTGCATGCGGGCCCGCTCGAGAGCGACCGGATCGACGGCCCGGGTGGCGAGCAGATAGTCACGGATAGCGATGCCGTGACGGCCTTCCTCCGCGGTCCACCGGTGCACCCACGTGCCCCACGCTCCGTCACGGCCGAAGATCGTGGCGATCTCGTGGTGATAGCTGGGGAGATTGTCCTCGGTGAGGAGGTTGACCACGAGCGAGGTGCGGGCGACCTCGGACAGGCGCGACTGCCCGGGGTCCCACGGCTCCCCGCCGAGGACGCCGTCGAAGTCGCGGCCCTCGCTCCACGGCACGTACTCGTGTGGAAACCATTCCTTGGCGGTGGCGAGATGGCGGTTGAGATTCTCCTCGACGACGGGCTCGAGCTCGCGCAGCAGCACGAGCAGGTCGGCGGGTTCGGGGTGGGTCACTTGGCCTCCGGCTCGTAGATCTCCGGCTCCGGCGCGGTGCCGCCCAGATGGGCGGGCAGCCACCACGCGTCGTCCGGACCTTTCGGGGTCTGCGGATATTCTCGCTGGGCCCGGTCGAGCATCGCCGACATCCGGGCCCGCAGCTCGGCGGTCACCGCGTCCTGGCTGTCGCGGCGCCCCGGGTGTAACGGTTCCCCCGCGATGATGGTGATCGGCACCCCACGCTGGGTGAGATTGCGGGGCCGGCCCTTGGTCCAGAACCGCTGGGTGCCCCACAGGACCATCGGCACCAGCGGGGTGCCGGTCGCGGCGGCGAGGCGGGCCGCGCCGCTCTTCATGTCCTTGACGGTGAACGACTGGCTGATCGTGGCCTCGGGGAAGACCCCGACGACCTCACCCTCCTTGAGCGCGGCGAGGGCGGCCTTGTAGGACGCCAGGCCGGCGTCACGGTCGACCGGGATGTGACGCATGCCGCGCATCAGCGGCCCCCCGATGCGGTGCCGGAAGATCGACTCCTTGGCCATGAACCGCACCAGCCGCCTCGACTGCCGTGCGCCCAACCCGCAGAAGATGAAGTCGAGGTAGGACACATGGTTGCAGGCGATGACCGCGCCCCCGGTGGCCGGCACGTGCTCGGCGCCCGCGACGGTGATCCTCATACCGAGCACACGGAACATGGTCTTCGCGAACGCGATGACCGGTGGGTACACGAGATCTGCCATCCCATTACGCTACCGACCGAAGCTGGGACGCACCCGGTACCCTGCCTCAAGGTCGTTCGTTCCGGAGGGGGTCGGCAGTGCAGGAAGAGGTCGCGCGACCTCCGGTGGAGGAGCAGGCTACGGCGGAACCGGCACCACCGCACCGTCCGGTTCCCGCGCCGGCGCCGGACGTCGAGGTCGACGTCGTCGTCGTCCAGGCGCCGCGGTTCGGCAAGCCGGGGCCGCCGATGCGCCGCTCGCCGCTGATCATCGGCCTGACCGCGGGTCTCGGCCTGCTGCTGGCCTACAGCGCCTACCTGGCGGTGCAGAACGTCCGCTCGATCCTCATGCTGATCTTCATCGCGATGTTCCTCGCGATCGGCCTCAACCCGGCCGTGGTCCGGCTCACCAGGTGGGGCATGCCCCGCGGCCTCGCCGTGGCCACCGTCGGCATCGGATCGATGCTCCTGCTGTGCGGCGGCATCTTCGCCCTCATCCCGCCGCTGGTGCAGCAGACCGGCGAGCTCATCGACAACCTGCCCGGCTACATCGACAACCTGCGCCGCAACGGCCAGTTGAACAAGCTCAACGAGGACTACCAGCTCCTCGACCAGCTCAAGAACGTGGCGACCGCCGGCAACGTCACGAAGGCGCTCGGCGGGGTGTGGGGCGGGGTCCAGGTCGCGTTCAGCGCACTGTTCAACATCCTGACCGTGGTCGTGCTCACCCTCTACTTCATGGCGGCCTTCGACCGCCTGAAGGAGGGAGGGTACCGGCTGGTGCCGGCGACCCGCCGGGAGCGCGTGCGGCTGCTGGGTGACGAGATCCTCGCGAAGGTCGGCGCATACCTCGGCGGTGCCCTGGCGATCGCGGTCGTCGCGGGGCTGTCCTCGTTCGTGTTCCTGCTGATCGTCGGCGTCGCCTATCCGTACGCCCTCGCGGTCCTCGTCGCCATCACCGACCTCATCCCCCAGATCGGCGCCACGATCGGCGCGGTGGTCGTGAGCATCGTCGGGTTCGCCACGTCGTCGATCCAGGTCGGCGTCGCCTGCGTCATCTTCTTCGTCATCTACCAGCAGGTCGAGAACTACCTCATCTACCCCAACGTGATGCGCCGCGCGGTGAAGGTCACCGACCTCGCCGCGATCCTGTCGGTGCTGCTCGGCGTGGCGCTGCTCGGCGTCGTCGGCGCCCTGATCGCGATCCCGGTGGTGGCCGCGGTGCAGCTCATCGTCCGGGAGGTCGTGATCCCGCGCCAGGACGGCCGCTGACGCGTCCACGGCGGATCTCCCCCGCGCAGCTCCGCTGGAACCACCCGGGTGAGCGGTGCGGCCCGTCCGGCGCGGGAGGGGCCGTCACGCGCGCCGGGGCATGAGGCTCCCGGGCCGGTTCGCCCCGCACCACGCAGGGGTCACCGATTCAGGGCTAGCTCAGGGCGTCACCCGAGGTGGCCAGGGCGTCGCCGCGGGCAATCTTGCAGGCATGACCGACATCAAGCGGCTGCGCCGCTCCCGCTCCGACCGCACCGTCGCCGGCGTTCTCGGCGGCATCGCCGAGTACCTCGACGCCGACCCGACGATGGTCCGCGCCGGGTACCTGCTGGCCATCTTGCTCACCGGCGGCACCGCCGCCCTCGCCTACCCGATCCTGTGGCTGGTGATCCCGGAGGCGCCGCCGTCACCGGTCAGCCCCGCGCCCAACGACCATCTGCCCTATGGTGCGTGAGTGACGCGGTCGCGGGTGAAGGTTCTCGGCGGCACGCTACCTCGGCCAGTGCCTGAGCTTCCCGCGCAGTGTCGCGACGTGCCCCGCGGTGAGGCCGTAGAAGGTGAACCGGCCGTCGTCGAGGCGGTCGAGATACCGCCCCGCGGCGACGACGTCCTCGTCCTCGAGGGCCGGGTCCTGCCGGCGGGCCAGGTCGAGCAGCTCCTCCACCGTGTACCGCTCCAGGGCCGCGGCGACGTCGATGTAGTCGCGGACCTCCCGGCGGTTCACCAGGGCGGCGACCTTGGTGGCGATGAGATCGTCGAGGTGCATCACCGGCCCGACGTCCATCATCACCGGACTCTCCCGCCGGTCGAGACGCGAGAGCGTGAGCCGGACCGTGCGCGTGCCGTCCCCGACGGTGAACTCCCGCTGGTCGAACCCGGCGAACAGGTCGAGGAGATCGTCGGCCCGCTCCTGGTGGACCGTGTACCCGGCGGCACGCAGGGCGGCGCACACCGCGTCGGCGGCCGCCCCGGCCGCGCCGTCGGTGTCGGTGAACAGGTCGACGTCCTCGGTGGGCCGCTCGACGAGCCCGTTCATGAGCCAGGCGAACCCGCCGCCGAGGACGAACCCGTGCCGCTCCGCGACCGCGAGCGCGATCCGGGCGACGTCGACGTGGAACGGGTCGGGACTCACCCGCCGGCGCGCAGCCGCGGATGCCGTGCCTCCCAGGCGCGCCGCACGGCGTGCGGCAGGTTGAGGTCGGGCCACACCCGGACGAGCATCCGCCCGTTGAGGAAGCGCCGCAGCTCGTCGTGGCGGATGGCTTCGCGGAGCACGTTCTCGTACATCCACAGGAGCAGGTCACGGTTGTCGAGATCGAACCGCCGCTGCGGATTCCACATCAGCCGCTGCGGCAGCTCGACGGTGCCGTGGACCGGCCCGCGCAGCTCGTCCAGCGTCCGGGCGACGAGCGCGGGCCGGTGCGGCCTGGCCAGGTAGGCCACCCGACCATGCTCCGACTCGCCACGCATGGGCCGAAGTGTACCGGTTGCCCGCTCACCCGCGGCATCTCCGCCGTCCGGCGCGCGTGGCGGGCGTCGACCTCGGACACCGCGAAGAACGAAGATCCGCCGCGTAGCGGCTGGAATGTGCTCTCCAGCGTGGCGCCAGCCACGCCCTCTATTGCGTCCTAGGAAGCTAGGTCAGTACGGTGGCGGGTTGAGGTAAACCGCACGACGTCACGGTCGGCCGCAGCACGCGTGCGGTACGTCACCGGGAACGCCACGGCGGCCGGGATTCCCGGCCGCCGTGGACGTCGACGGGTCAGCGGGCGTGGCGGGGTTCCGAGTCGGACGGCTCGGCCACGCCCTCGGCCTCGTGGGCGCCGCCGGTCGAGCCGGACGCCGCCGGGAGCCGGGAGCCGCCGGCCGGCGGCGCGGCGCCGCGCGTGAACGCCGGCACCCCGCCGGGACCGGCCGCGTCCGAGGACGCGGGAGAGGAAGCGGCGGCCACGGCGTCCTCGGCTGCCCGCTGCTGGGCCGCCGACATCGACCGTAGCGGCAGTTCCGGCAGGAACAGGATGACCACGAAGCCCACGACCATGATGGTCGTCGCCACCATGAACACCATGCTCATCGAGTCCGAGAAGCCGACCTTGAACGGGTGGGACAGCGGGGCCGCGAGGCGCTCCAGGAACGACGTGTCGTTGAACGAGTCGGCGCTGCCCGACGTCGCCGCCGACTGGATCGTCCGGATGTTCTGCGGGTCGGCGCGCGCCGCCGCCTGGAACTCCGGTGTCGCGCTCGCCGCCGTGAACGCCGACTTGATCTTGTCCGGCAGCAGGCTGAAGAGGATCGACAGGAACACCGCGGCGCCCAGGGTGCCGCCCATCGAGCGGAAGAACGTCACCGTCGAGGTCGCCACGCCGATCTCGCGCGGATTCGCGGCGTTCTGCGCGGCGGTGATGACCGGCTGCATGTTGCCGCCCAGGCCGAGACCCATCAGCGCCATGACCAGCATGGTCCGCCACAGCGGGGTGTCGGCGCCGATGCGCGAGAACAGGAACAGCGCGACGATCATGAGCAGGGAGCCGATGATCGGGAACTTCCGGTACTTCCCGGTGCGCGCGATCATCTGACCCGAGACGATCGAGCCCGTCATGATGCCGAGCACCAGCGGCATCAGCATGAGACCGGCCTCGGTCGGGGTCGCGCCCTTGACGATCTGGAGGTACAGCGGCAGGGTCAGCAGCCCGCCGAACATCGCCATGCCGAGGATGAAGCTGCCCGTGGAGGCGACCGAGAAGGTGCGTCCGCGGAACAGCCGCAGCGGCAGCAGCGCCTCGTCCTTGTAGGAGTACTCGGCGATGACGAACAGGATCAGGCCGGCGGCGCCGATGCCGTAGCACAGCAGCGACCGGCCGGAGTCCCAGCCCCACTCGCGACCCTGTTCGGCGACGGTCAGCAGCGGCACCAGGCAGACGACGAGCGCGAGCGCGCCCGGCCAGTCGATGCGGTGGTCGGTGCGGCGGTGCGGGATGTGCAGCACGCGCACGACGACCAGGAACGCGGCCAGGGCGATCGGCACGTTGATGTAGAAGATCCAGCGCCAGCCGGTGACGCCGAGGAGGTTGTCGGCGCCGGCGAAGAACCCGCCGAGGACCGGGCCGAGGACGCTGGAGGTGCCGAAGACGGCGAGGAAGTAGCCCTGGTACTTCGCCCGCTCGCGCGGCGGGACCACGTCGCCGATGATGGCGAACACCAGGGAGAACAGGCCGCCGGCGCCGATGCCCTGGACGGCGCGGAAGGCGGCGAGCTGGTAGATCGACGTCGCCAGCCCGCACAGCGCGGAGCCGACGATGAAGATCCCGATGGCGAAGAGGATGAACGGCTTGCGGCCGTAGATGTCGGAGAGCTTGCCGTACAGCGGCGTCGCGATCGTCGACGTGATGAGGAACGCGGTGGTGGCCCACGCCTGGATCGAGAACCCGCCCAGGTCGTCGGCGATCGTGCGCATCGCCGTCGACACGATGGTCTGGTCGAGAGCGGCCAGGAACATGGCCATCATGAGCCCGGCGAGGATCGTCACGATCTGCCGGTGCGACAGGGGCTGGTCGCCGGGCGGCGCTGGTGTGCTCAAGACGTCACTCCTGTTTCGAGCCGTTCGCGTTCCACAATCAAACTACTCCCCGCGGCCGGCCCGGACGCGCTGAGGCACACTATCCGGATGTCTGCGACGTTGGTGGTCAAGGGCCTCGCCGCCGGGCACGGCGACCGGGCCCTGTTCTCGGATCTCGATGTGGTCGTGGCGCCGGGAGACGTCGTCGGGCTCGTCGGGGTCAACGGGGCGGGCAAGTCGACGCTGCTGCGCACGCTCGCGGGGCTGCTGCCCGCGGAGCACGGCAGCGTCCAGCTCAACCCGCCCACGGCCACGATCGGATACCTGCCGCAGGAGCCGGATCGCCGCCCGGGTGAGACGGTCCGCGAGTTCCTGGCCCGCCGGACCGGCGTCGCCGAGGCACAGCGCCGGATGGACGCGGCGGCCGAGGCGCTCGCGACCGACCCGGCCGCCGAGGACGAGTACGGTACCGCCCTGGAGCGCTGGCTCGCACTCGGCGGCGCCGACTTCGACGAGCGGGCCGAGGAGGTCGCCGACAACCTCGAACTGCCGATGACGGCGCTGTCCGGCGGTCAGGCGGCGCGCGCCGGCATGGCGTCGCTGCTGCTCAGCCGGTACGACATCGTCCTCCTCGACGAACCGACAAACGATCTGGACCTCGATGGCCTGGAGCGGCTGGAGCGGTTCGTCCGGGGCCTCAAGAGCGGCGCGGTGCTGGTCAGCCACGACCGCGAGTTCCTGGCGCGGACCGCGACCCGGATCCTGGAGCTGGACCTGGCGCAGCAGCGGGTCAACCACTACGGCGGCGGGTACGCGGCCTACCTGGAGGAGCGGGAGGTCGCGCGGCGGCACGCCCGGGAGCGCTACGAGGAGTACGCGGAGACGAAGTCCGACCTGGAGGCCCGCGCCCGCACCCAGCGCGCCTGGATGGAGAAGGGCGTCCGGAACGCGCGCCGCAAGCAGCCCGACAACGACAAGATCGGCAAGGGCAAGCGGATCGAGTCCTCGGAGAAGCAGGCGGCGAAGGCCCGCCAGACCGACCGGCTGATCGAGCGCCTGGAGCTCGTCGAGGAGCCGCGCAAGGAGTGGGAGCTGCGGATGGAGATCGCCGCGGCGCCGCGGGCGGGCGCGGTGGTGGCGACGCTGCGCGACGCGACCGTGCGTCGCGGCGGGTTCACCCTCGGCCCGGTCGACCTGCAGATCGACTGGGCCGACCGGGTGGCGATCACCGGCGCCAACGGCTCGGGCAAGACGACCCTGCTCGGCGCCTTGCTCGGGCGGATCCCGCCCGACACCGGCACGGCGCACCTCGGTCCCGGCGTGGTCGTCGGCGAGGTCGACCAGGCCCGGCGCCTGTTCGAAGGCGACGCGACGCTGCTCGACGCGTTCCGGCAGCAGGTGCCGGACGAGAACCCGGCGGACGTGCGGACACTGCTGGCGAAGTTCGGCCTGCGCGCCGGGCACGTGCTGCGGCCGGCGAAGAGCCTGTCGCCCGGCGAGCGCACGAGGGCCGCCCTGGCGCTGCTGCAGGGCCGGGGCGTCAATCTGCTGGTCCTCGACGAGCCGACGAACCATCTCGACCTGCCGGCGATCGAGCAGTTGGAGCAGGCTCTCGACAGCTACCCCGGCACGCTGCTGCTGGTCACCCACGACCGGCGGATGCTGGCGGCCGTGCACACCAACCGGCACGTCGCGGTCGCGGACGGTCAGGTGCGTGAGCGATGACACAGTTCGAGGAGTTCTGGGCCGAACGGCATCTCTGCACCCTGGCGACGCTCCGGCGGGACGGGACGCCCCATGTGGTACCGGTGGGCGCCACCTACGACCCGGCGACCGGCATCGCGCGGGTGCTCACCTCCGGGACGTCGCAGAAGGTGCGCAACGTGCGGAACAATCCGAGGGTCGCGATCACGCAGGTCGACGGACGCCGGTGGAGCACCCTGGAGGGGACGGCCGTCGTCGATACGGACCCCGAGGTCGTACGGGACGCGGAGGAACGCTACGCCCGCCGCTACCGGCAGCCGCGGGTCAACCCGGCGCGCGTGGTGATCATGGTCACGGTCACGCGGGTGTTGGGCACCTGCCGGCCCGCCTGACGACGGAACGGCCGAACCGGGGCGACGTTGACGTCGGTCATGTCCGGCCGGCTATCGTTCATCGGCGATCATCGTGAGCCGTGGCGGGTGACCCGGACGTGGGAAGCACCCGCCAACTGCGGCATTCGGGCGTTGCAATACCCTGCCCGCGTGGCTGTGACTGAAGAGGATCCGGTCGCGCAGGCGCACGGCGAACTGTCCCTCGCCCGGGTGGCGCTCGCGGACGACGACCTGGCACACGCGGCGAACCACCTGGCCGGTGCGATCGCGTGGGCCCCGGCACTGCCCGAGGTGCACGAGGTGCTCGCCGCGCTCGCCAGCCGCGCCGGCCGCGGCGCGCCGGCGCTGTTCCCGCTCGAGGAGCCGGCCTACATCGGCACCGTCGTGGCGCGGGCGCACCTGCGGGCCGCCGCCGCTCCGCTGGAGGCGCTGCGCCTGCTCGTCCAGGCGACGAAGCACGAGCCGGCGCTGCCGTGGGCGGACGTCACCTGGGTCCGGGCGCTCGACGTGGCCCGCGTCGACCCCGAGGACCTGTCCCGCCTGTTCATCGGCGTGATGCAGCGGCTCGGCGACCCGGCCGGGCCGGAGGTGGCGAAGGCCAACGAGGTGTACCTCGACCTCGCCCGCCGCGCGACCGCGGCGCACCCGGACCACGCGATGCTGCACGGCGCCGCGGCGGGGCTCGCCCGGCGGTTCCCCGGCCACGTCGCCGAGGCGGTCCGCTGGGGCCGGCGCGGGCACCGGCTGCACCCCGACAAGCTCACCTCGGTCTGGTACGCGTACGCGCTGCGCGCCGACGGGCGCCTCGACGCCGCGCTGAAGGTCATGCGGGCGGCGTGGCGGGCCTCGCCGGCCGACATCGACCTGTGCGCCGACATGGCGAACTGGCTGGGCGAGGCGGGCCGGCTCGACGAGGCCCTGGCGCTGCTCGACCTCGCGACCCGCGCGGCGCCCGGCTTCGACTGCGCCGCCCACACCGCGGCCCGGCTGCGCTTCGGCCGGGACGGCGACGTGCGGCACCTGGTCGGGCTTGTCGACTTCACGCGCACCAACCCGGTGTACAGCCATGAGCACGCCGACCTCGAGGGTGCCTGCGGCGGCACGCCGTGGCTCGGCATCGCCGCCGGGCCGACCGAGGCCTGCGTGAACTTCCTCGCCCAGGTTCCGAAGGACCGGCGTGACACCGGCGGCACGATGCGGTTGTCGGCGGTGGAGGTACCGAGCGCGCTCGCCCTCCTGCGGCGGCGGATGCCCGGCCTGGCCGTCGAGATCGCCGGGCCGCCGCCCGCGGACCTGGTGGCCCCGCTGCGGCCGGGGCGGGTGCTGTGGCGCTACGACGGTCTCGACGCGTACCCGACCGTGGAGCCGGCCTCGGCGCGCAGCCGGGAGCTGCTGGCCCGCGTCGCCGCGCCGACATGGCCGCACCCGGTCGGCGCGTACGACCGGGCGCTGCCGCTGGGGCAGCTACCGGCCGAGGAACTGCTGTCGCTGCTGGTCCACCCGCCCGCACCGGCGCGGGACCTGCCCGACGGCTGGTGGGAGCGGTCCGCGCAGGTGTTCGCCTGCCTGGGCCTGCTGCACTGCGACGAGCTGCGGGCCGCAGCGGCACCCGGCGACACGGGCAGCGCCCGGGCGTTGCTGACGACGATCGCGTTCGGCGTTGAGGACTGGACCACGGAGGCGGCGTGTTTCGCGCTGGCCGTCGCGGCCTGGCTGGACCCGGCGTGCCGGGCGGAGGTCGCCGGGACCGTCGGCCGCCGGTTCGTGACCGCGGTGGAGGCGTCGCGGCGGCGGCCCGTGACGATCCGTGGCTCCCTCGCCGAGATCGTCCTGATGACCCCGGAGATGGTACCGGAGGTGACGGCGCTCGCCCGCGAGGTGGCCGGACGCCCACCGGCGGCGCCGGTCCGCAAGCGGCGGAAGTGGTTCTCGTCGCGGTGAGCATCCCGCGGGGCCTGCCGCGGGACACGCTGACCGCGTCAGACGCGGGGCCGGTCGGCAGCTCGCCGACCGGCCCCGGAAGCCCGCCACGGGTGACGGTTCACCAATAGTGCCGTCGTCCGGCGAGCGGACGGCCGACGGCACCCAGGATCCACAGCACCGCCCCGATGATCAGCAGCACGATGCCGATCGTCTCCAGGATGCCGACATGCAGGAAGAGCCCGAGCAGGAAGAGAATCAAACCGAAGATGATCATGTTGGACTCCCGGTACGAGGGTTACGAGGGGGTACTGAACTCCGTGCGTCTGGTACCCCCCGGACCCGGAAGCCGAAACACCCGTCAGCCCCGTCTGCCCCGGCGGGCGCGGAGGTAGTCGGCCACGACGTATCGGCCGAGGTCGTCGGCGTCGGGCGTGAAGACCCGGCCGCCGTTGCGCCGGGCGACCGCGTCGACGAAGCGGCGCAGGCCCGGATCCTCGCCCAGCATGAAGACGTTCAGCACCGCGCCGAAGCGGGTGAGCTGGTCGACCTCGTGGACCGTCGCGGACACCGTCCCGGGGGTGGGCGGCCACCTGAAGTACGACGAGCCGTCGTCGAGCAGGTGCGCCGTCGGTTCACCGTCGGTGACGACCAGGACGACCGGGTCGGAGCCGGGGTGGCGGCGCAGGTGCCGCGCGGCGAGCCGCAGGGCGTGCTGCAGGTTGGTGCCCTGCACCATGTCCGGCTCGACGGCCGCCAGCTCCTCCTGGGACAGCCGCACGGCGTAGCGCCCGAAGCCGATGATCTGCAGGGCGTCCTGCGGGAACCGGGTCGCCACCAGGTGTGACAGCGCGAGCGCGGCCTGTTTCATCGGGCCCCACCGGCCGTCGGCCATCATCGAGAACGACAGGTCGACGCAGAGCGCGACCGCGGCCGACACGCGCCGCTCGGTCTCGGCGATCTCGAAGTCCTCGACGTCGAGCCGGATCGGCAGGGTCGTGGTCCCGCCGGTCGCCTGGCGGCGCACCGCGTTGCCGATCGTGCGAACCACGTCGATGGGCTGCTCGTCGCCGTACGCCCACCGCCGGGACGCCCCGGTCAGCTCCCCGGCGGCACCCGCGTCGCGCAGGTCGTGCTGACCCCGCCGGCCCGCCTCGAGCTGCGAGAACACGGTCCGCAGCGCGGTGCCGCCGAGCCGGCGCAACGCCTTCGGGCTGAGCGTGAGGCCGTCGCCGCCGCGGGTGACCCAGCCCTGCCGGCGCAGTTGCCGCTCCAGTTCGCGCAGGCGGCGCAGGTCGTCGGCGGCGGACCGGCCGAGCTGCCGCTCGACGGCCTCGACGTCGACGTCGTCCAGCGTCGCTCCCGGGTGCTCCTGGCCGAGCTGGTCGAGCAGGTCGTCGAGGTCGCCGATCTCCTCGAGGGCGCCGGCGGCCTCGCCGTAGCCGAGATCGCGCTGGCCGCGCACCCGCTCGCCGCCGCCCCAGTTGAGGTCCGGCCGCAGCGCCCGCAGGTTGTCGGTGAGCCGCCCCATCTCCCCGGCGAGGTCGCCCAGCGACTGCTCCATGAGCGACCGCAGCTCGGCACGCTGCTGCGGGGTGAGCGACCGCATCAGCCGCTCCCCCGCCGCCGCGCGCCGCGCGAGGGCGTCGATCAGCTCGTCGACGTCGGCGGGCCGCTCCGAGAAGAACTCGCCGTGCCGCTCCATGAACCGCGCGAACGCGTCGTCGGTGTGCTCGCCCCGGGCGTGGCGCTCCAGCAGCGCGTTGAGGTCCTGGAGCAGCTCCCGCATCCGCTCGCCCGCGGCCGGATCCTGCACCGCCTGCCGCAGGCCGCGGAAGCGCTGGTCGAGCACCTCGCGCCGGAGCTGGTCGAGGATCTGCTGGTAGAGGCCCCTCGCCTCGGCGGATTTCCAGTTGTACCGCGAGAGCTCCTCGACGGCCCGCGCGGTGGACCTCGGCAGGCTGTCGAGCACGGTCTCGGCGAAGCGGGCCTCGTCGGTGTCGTGCCGGGCCAGCTCGTCGCGCTCGGCGGCGAGGGCCTGGTCGAGCACCTGCTGTGCCCGGGTCACGGCGCCGCCGAGCTCACCGCGGCGCATCGCGTCGCGGCGCAGGCGCCGGGCCCGGGCGAGCAGATCGTCGAGGCCACGGCCGCCCTGCGGGCCGCGGCGCAACAGGTTGCGCAGCGCCTCCCGCAGGCTGCCGCCCTCGAGGACCTCGGCGCCGACCTCGTCGACGGCGGCGCGCACATCGTAGGGCGGGGCGAGCGGGTCCGGCCCGCCGCGCCACGCCCCGTAACGGAACCTGTTGTGGCGCAAGGGTTTCAGCCTCCGTACACGGTGCGGCCGTCGTCGGTGAGATCCTTGCTGAGCCGGCGGGTCAGGTGCAGCCCTTCGAGCGCGAACTCGATGCCGGCCGCGGCCTCGCCGCGACCGGGCGCGTCGCCCAGCCCGAGCCGCTCCAGCACCTTCGCCAGGCCGGGCACCGTGCCGACCTGGCGGAGGATGTCGTCGGCGCCGGACAGTTCACCGGTCTCGATGACCTGCCCCTCGGCGACGAGATCGGTGAAGCCGGACAGGTCCAGGCCGGCGAGCCGGCTGCGGAACGTGTCGGCGGTCGCGGTGCGCAGCAGGTGCGCGAGGATCTCGATCTCCCGCCCCTCCTCACCGCTGTCGAACTCGACCTTGCCGCGCAGGGTGCTGGTCACCGACACCGTGTCACCGATGCGCGCGACCGGCAGTTCCTCGTCGAGCAGCCCGGCCCGGCGCAACGCGGACGCGGCGACGGTCTCGGCGGCGGCGATGGCGAACCGGGCCGACACCCCGGAGCGGGCGTCGACGGACGGCGACTCGCGGACCGCCCGGGTGAACCGGGCGAGCACCTCGAGGACGTGGTCGGGGACCTGCGCGACGAGTCGCGCCTCCTGCCGGACCAGGTCGGTCTCCAGCTCGAGGTCGAGGGGGTAGTGGGTGCGGATCTCGGCGCCGAACCGGTCCTTGAGCGGGGTGATGATCCGCCCGCGGTTGGTATAGTCCTCGGGGTTGGCGCTGGCCACGAGCAGCAGGTCGAGCGGCAGGCGTAGCTGGTAGCCACGCACCTGGATGTCCCGCTCCTCCAGCACGTTGAGCAGCGACACCTGGATGCGCTCGGCGAGGTCGGGCAGCTCGTTGACGGCGAAGATGCCGCGGTTGGTCCGCGGGACCAGGCCGAAGTGGATCGTCTCCGGGTCGCCGAGCGTGCGCCCCTGCGCGACGCGGATCGGGTCGACGTCGCCGATGAGGTCGCCGACGCTGGTGTCGGGGGTGGCGAGCTTCTCGCCGTACCGCGACGACCGGTGCAGCCAGTCGACCGGCAGGGCGTCGCCGGCCTCGGCCGCCAGGCGCCTGGACGCCGGGGTGATCGGCGCGAAAGGATGCTCGTTGAGCTCGGACCCGGCGATGATCGGGGTCCACTCGTCGAGCAGGCCGACCAGGCCGCGGATGACGCGGGTCTTGCCCTGGCCCCGCTCGCCCAGCAGCACGACGTCGTGCCCGGCGAGGATGGCCCGTTCGAGCTCGGGAAGGACGGTGTCTTCGTAGCCGACGATGCCGGGGAAGCGCGGCTCGCCGGAGCGCAGCCGGGCGAGGAGATTCTCGCGCAGCTCCTCCTTGACGGTGCGGAACCGGTGGCCGGTGGCCCGGAGCTCTCCCGCCGTGCGCGGCAGGTCCAGTGGCTGGTCTGGCGTCTGAGTCACGCATCGAACCTAGCGCGCCCCCGCGGTGCGCGCGGCCACGCAAAGCCCGCAGCCACGCGGAGTCCCCGACTGCGCAGAGTCGCCGGCTGCGCGGAAGAGCCGGAGCGGAAGCACCCTCCGCGGTGCGCGCCGCCACGCGGAGCAACTCACCCTGTCCCTCGCCGATCGGAACCCCGCCGGCCGGCGCGGTCCGGCCCGATCCGCCGCCACGCCGCTCGACCCATGCGGCCACGCCACTCGACCCCATGATCATGCAAGACCGGGAAGTTAAGCCGCTGGGGCTGTTGTCAATGGGCTGGTTGATGTGCCGATAGCGATGGCGATGTCGGTGA
The DNA here is from genome assembly GCF_025264685.1 of Dactylosporangium roseum. Lineage (GTDB taxonomy): Bacteria > Actinomycetota > Actinomycetes > Mycobacteriales > Micromonosporaceae > Dactylosporangium > Dactylosporangium roseum. Next base: position 4,275,064 of record NZ_CP073721.1, on the reverse strand, counting down.
TCCGGTGGATGATCTTCGGGGTTTTCAGGTTCTTGTAGGCGTAACGGGAGATCGGCCGTTTCACCACACGTGGGCTGATCCGGGCGCGTCGGGCCGGTAGCAGGTCAGCCAGCACAGCACGACCGATCGCACCGACCAGGTCGACCGCGATAGTGATCACCCCGACAGCGCGGATGGTCAGATCGCGGGCGGTCTGCACGGCGATGGTGAAGCTGGCCCGGTCCGGGTCGGCCCCGGTGGTGTCCGTGGCCCAGGTCATCGTCTGCCGCAGCGCCTGATAGACGGTCAGCAGTGCGTAGAGTTCCTGATCGACGCCGTCCGGAGTGGTCGAACGCAGCACCCGCCCAGCCAGCAGGGTGTGCTTGATCGCCAGGAAGGTCGACTCGACCTCCCACCGCTCGTGGTAGAGCTCGATCAGCGCCCCGGCCGGATAGCGGCGCTCGTCGGTGAGGGTAGTGACCAGCCGCCAGACACCGGTACGGGTCGAACCATCCGCACAGGACAGCGTGACGACCGCCTCGACCACCCGAACCCGCACCCCAGCCACCACACTGGCGTAGGAACCGTCACCAAGACGGTCCAGCACCGGCAGCTTGCGACTGGACTTGACCCGCAGCAACAACCCCGCCCCAGCGGCGGTGACCTTCGTCATGAACATGTTGGTGTCATAGCCACGGTCGGCCAGCAGCAGCATTCCCGGCCGCAGCAGACCCAGCAACCCCACGGCATAACTGGTCTCACCACTCTCACCACCCACGCCGGTACCGAACACCGCACCGAACACCGCCCGAGTCCCGGTCTCCACCAACGCCACCACCCGCACCAGCGGATACCCCGGCTCACCGGCACGGGCCATCCGCTTGCCGTACACCGCCCGATTCGCCGGCGAATCCGGCACATTCACCGTGGACCCGTCGATCGCCACCGTACGCAGCCCCCGCCACCACGCCCCGACCGTGTCGCGACCCGCCACCGGCCCGGCCAGAGTCTGGAACAACCGCCGCAGCGGCGGCACCCCCACCCGCCGCCGCGCCTGCGCCAACCCCGACGACGACGGACACACCCCCAACCCGGCCACCACACCCAACCCACCGACCAACGCTCCCCACACCCGCCGATACGACAACGAGCCGAACAACCCCAACCCCAACAGCCAATACACCACCACCCGCGACGGCAACCGCCGCACCCGCCGCTGCACCCGCCCCGTCTCGGCCAACACCGCATCCACCAACTCCACCGGCACAGCCCGGGTCAACTCACCCAGATGCCCCGCCGCGAACACCCCCACCGGCACCGACCCGACCCCGGCAATGACAGACTCCTCCGACAACGGGACTCCCCCCACAGGCTGATCTTGATCGACTGCCTGTTCTACCGGAGTCCCGTTGCCTTATCACCCCACCACACCGCAACCACACACCCTTGACAGCAACCCTCACGACTTAACTTCCCGGTCTTGCATGATCATGGGAAAGATGCGGCTGTCGGGGCAGCCATATGTTTCCCATGATCATGTCGGCAAGATCACGACTTCGATCGAACGGCGGGTTCAGCTCCCCTGGAGACGGCCGACACGGACGACGGACCTGACGCCGGGGGCCAAGCCGGCGGCGAACTCCGCCGAACGGGCCGGGCCGGCGGCGGACTCCGCGGAATCGGCCGGGCCGGCGGCGGACTCCGCGGACCGGGCCGGGCCGAGCGGGGGCAGGTGGCGCAGCATGCGCAGCGTCAGCAGGGCCAGCGCCAGCAGCAGCACCGCGCTCACCGCGGCCACCACGTGCATGCCCGTGGTGGAGGCGTCCCGCGCCGCCGACAGTACCGCCGCGGCGGCATCGTCCGGCAGGCTCGCGGCCGCCGCCGTGGCGCCGGTGACCGTGTCCCGCGCGTCGGCCTCGGCCCGGGCGGGCAGGCCCGCGGGCAGGTCGACGACCCCACGGTAGACCGCGGTACCCAGGCTGCCCAGGGCGGCGATGCCGAGCGCGAAACCGAACTCGCCGCTCGTCTCGTTCAGCGACGCCGCCGCGCCGGCCTTCGCCACCGGCGCGGAGCCTACGATGATGTCCGTCGCCAGGGTCACCAGCGGGCCCATGCCCAGGTTGATGATCACGAACGCCGCCACGACCGGCAGCGGGCCGCCGCCGGTGGGGACCTGGGTCACCAGCAGCAGGCCGAGGACCGACACCAGCAGGCCGCCGCCGATGAGGTACCCCCGGCGGATCCTGCGCGCGACGAGCGGCGACAACTGGAAGCTCAGCCCCGTCGCCACGACGGCGGGCATCATCCACAGCCCGGCCGCGGCCGGCGACAGGCCCTTGACGAGCTGCAGATGGGACGTGATGAAGACCATCATCGCACCGGTGAGCATCGTGCCGGTGAACATGCCGCCGAGGGCGGTGCCGAACGCGCGGTCACCGAACAGTCGCAGGTCCAGCAGCGGGTCGGCGAGGGTCCGCTGGCGGCGGACGAACACGGCGCCGACCGCCAGGCCGGCGAGCAGCGCGACGGCGGCGGGGGCATGCCAGCCGGAGCGGGCGAGCTCCTTGAGGCCGTAGACGGCGGGCAGGATCGCGGCCAGCGACAGCGCGACGCTGGGCAGGTCGAGCCGGCCGGCATCGGGATCGCGGTGCTCGGGCAGCAGGATCGGCCCGAGGACGAGCAGCAGCACCATGGCGGGCACGCCGAGCAGGAACGCGGAGCCCCACCAGAAGTGGGCGAGCAGCGCACCGCCGGCCAGCGGGCCGATGATGGCGCCGCCCATGAAGCAGGTCATCCACACCCCGATCGCGAGCGCCCGCCGGCGCGGGTCGGGGAACATGCTGCTGATCAGCGCGAGCGTCGACGGGGCGAGGGTCGCGCCGGCGACGCCGAGGACGGCGCGGGCGGCGATGAGCGTCTCCGGGCTCGTGCTGTAGGCGGCGGCGACCGACGCCAGCCCGAACGCGGTGGCACCGATGAGCAGCAGCCGGCGCCGGCCGATCCGGTCGCCGAGCGTGCCCATCGTGATCATGAAGCCGGACAGCAGGAACCCGTACACGTCGAGGATCCACAACTGCTCGGTGCTGCTCGCGTGGAGGTCGGCGCTGAGCGTCGGCAGCGCGAGCAGCAGGACGAACACGTCGATCGAGACGAGCAGGGTGGGCAGGGCCAGCACGGCCAGGCCGATCCAGGCGGCGGTGTTCCTCTTCATGCCCACCGGTCGGAGCCGGCGCGCGGTTCTCGACATGCCCGGTCGGGCGGTTTCCCGCGGGCCGCGCCGAGGTCCGGCCGGGCACCGCCGCGTGGGTGCCCGGCCGGACCCCGACCAGCCGGAAGGCCGCACAGACCCGGGTGCATGCGCGGAGCGTGGTGCGGCATGAGGCAGGATGGTCGGTGACCGATCGCACCGAATCGCACCGAATCCGCCGAGGAGACATGCGCATGGCGCTCAGCAAGCCCGAAGTCACCCTGCCCGAGGGACCGCCGCCCGCCGACCTGGTCATCGAGGACATCACCGTCGGTGACGGCCCGGAGGCGACGCCCGGCCAGCAGGTCAGCGTCCACTACGTCGGGGTGTCGTTGTCCACCGGCCGCGAGTTCGACGCGTCGTGGAACCGGGGCGGCACGTTCGACTTCCCGCTCGGCGCGGGCCAGGTCATCACCGGCTGGGACCGGGGCGTGGCCGGCATGAAGGTCGGCGGCCGGCGCAAGCTGGTCATCCCGCCGCACCTGGGCTACGGCGACCGCGGCGCCGGCGGCGGTCTGATCAAGCCGGGTGAGACGCTCGTCTTCGTCGTCGACCTGCTCGGCACCCGCTGACCGAGGTTCCCGCGTCGTGTGATCCGCATTCCCGCGGATCCACGGCCGGGAATGCGGAAACTCACAGGCGGTGTGCAAGCCCCGTGAAGCATTCAGATGCGATGCTGAACCGTCGGCGGGTGGCCGGTGGGGGTGTACGAAGGGTGTGCATATGACGATGCAGTCGGCAAAGCCGCGAGCGAAGCGAATCCTCATGATCGGCGCTCCCGGTGCGGGCAAAGGCACCCAGGCCGGCCTCATCGCCGAACAGTTCGGCATCGCCCACATCGCCAGCGGTGACCTGCTGCGCCGCCACATCACCGAGGGCACCACGACCGGCCGGACCGTCGAGGGCTACGTCAACAAGGGTGAGCTGGTCCCCGACGCGATCATCATGGACATGCTGCGCAAGCCGGTCATGGCCGCCAGCGAGGCCGGCGGTTACGTCCTCGACGGCTTCCCGCGCACGGTCGAGCAGGCCGAGGCGGCGTACCGCACAGCCGGCAGCCTCGGCGTCGGCGTCCAGATCGCGATCCATCTCGACGTGCCCGAGGACGAGCTCATCCGCCGGATGCTCGCCCGGGCCCGCGGGGCCGACGACACCGAGGACGTCATCCGCCACCGCATCAACGTGTACGAGCAGAAGACCCGCCCCCTGCTGGACTACTACGCGCAGCGGGAGCTGCTCATCCAGGTCAACGGCGCCCGCCCGGTCAGCGAGGTGACGTGGTCGATCGTGGTGCAGCTCCAGCGCGCCTTCAAGCGCCCGCCCGCGCTCGACCAGATGCAGCTCACGGCCGACCGCGCGGTCGCCTGAACGGCCGCCCCCTCCCGCGTCGATCTTGCAGTTGTGGTGCCTGACAAACCGGGCATTCGGGGAGCGTCTCGGCACCACAACTGCAAGATCGACGCTTGAGGTGGGCGGTGCGGGTCGCACCCCGGGAGGTGATGCCGACCGTGGCTCGCGGGCGCGGCGCCGCCGCCGTGCCCGCCGGAAAAGCCATGGGTTAGTTCTCCGCAAAACGGGTTAGACCTCGGTGATCCGCAACGAAAGGGGGTCGTCATGGTTCGGCCCATCTCAGACCTCGAAGCGCACCCGGATATCGCCGAGCTGCGCGCCCGCTACGACCGGGCGGCCGAAACGCCGACCGCGTACATGGCCGACGGCGCGCTGATGCTTGCCGGGGTCTGGCTGGCCATCTCCCCGTGGGTGGTGGGCTTCGCGGCCACCCAACGGAACCTGGCCGTCAACAACCTGATCTGCGGTATCGCCGTGAGCCTGCTGGCCATCGGTTTCGCCGCTGCCTACGGCCGCACGCACGGCCTGGCGTGGGTGCCGGTGGTCCTGGGCCTCTGGGCGATCGTTTCACCGTGGGCTGTCTCGGGCGGCAGTGTCACTGGCGGCACGCTCGCGAGCAACATCGTGGTCGGCGCGATCACGGCGGCCCTGGGGCTGATCACCATGCGGCTGCCCGGCCTCGGCAAGTCGATGCAGCATCGCCAGCTCCGCGAGACACCGGCCCAGAGGTGAGACACGCGTGACCGGGGACCGGCCCGACGGCCCGCCCCCGGTCACACCGAGGTGAAATACGCCGGTCCCGGCATGCAACGCCTGCCGAGGTCCGTTACACAACGAGGGTGGATCGCAACAACCGCCTGCCGTCGCTCACTGGGCTGCGGTGGGCGGCCGCCTTGACCGTCTTCGGCCAGCATCTGCTGGAACGGCTCATCGACCCGCACCTCGACGCGGCCCCACCGGTCAGGTCGGTCGTGTGGGCGATGCTGGCGAACGCCGGCGGCCTCGGAGTGTCGTTCTTCTTCGTCCTGTCCGGCTTCGTCCTGGCCTGGTCCACCCGGCCGGGCGAGCACACGATCCGCTTCTGGTGGCACCGCTGGACGAAGATCTATCCGGCGACGCTGGTGACCACCCTGGCCGCGGTCGTGCTCGTCGGCGGCGCCGGGCCGCTGCAGCTAGCCACCCACCTGACGTTCACCCAGAGCTGGGTGCCCCGCCACGACGTCTACGGCGCGCTCAACCCGGTCGGCTGGTCGATGGCCTGCGAGGCGTTCTTCTACCTGTGCTTCCCCGCGCTGTTCGCGGCGCTGCGCCGGTTGCGCACGCCCGGGCTCTGGGCGGTCACGGTCATGATGATCGAGATCGTGATCGCCGTGTCGGTGAACCTCGTGCCGTTCGACCACGCGACCGCGCTCTACGTCGGATACCTCCTGCCGCCCGTACGCATGGCCGAATTCACCCTCGGCGTCGCGGCGGCGCTGCTCGTGCGCTCCGGTGCCTGGCGCGGCCCGGGCCTGCGGCTGTCGCTCGCGCTGGTGCCGCCGGCCGCCGCGGCGGCCCTGTTCGTCCCGTTCCCGGTCAACCAGCAGGCCCTGACGCTCGTGCCGGTCACCCTCGTCGTGGCCGCCGCCGCGCGGGCCGACCTGGAGGGGAGACGCACCCTGTGGTCGCGGTCGCTGATGGTGTACCTCGGGAAGCTGTCCTTCGCCTTCTACCTGGTGCACTACCTGGTGTTCGTGGCGTTCGAGCGGTACGGCCTGATGCCGCGCTCGGCGGACCCGTTCGAGGCGCTGCTCGCCACGCTGGCGGTGTTCTCGCTGAGCGTGATCGCCGCGATGGTCGTCTACCACGGCGTCGAACTGCCCGGGCTGCGACTGTTGCGGCGTACCGGCACCGGCACGCACGGGCGGCACCGGGCCGGCCGCGCGGTGTTCAGCCCCACCCACGCCCTGCCGCCCGGGCCGAGCGCCCGGCCCTCGCCGCCCGTCCCGCGGTACGCGGTCCCGGATCGGATCCCGGCCCCACGGCACGCCCCACCGGAGCCGATCCCGGCTCCATGGCACGCTCCACCCGGCTCCATCCCGGCCGCCCGGCACGCACCACCGCCGCCGAGGTCCACCGGGCGGCACGCGCAGCCCGAGCCGGCGCCGGCCGGGCGGCACGCACGGCCCGAGGCGGCCTCCACCGGGCGGCACGCACAGCCCGAGCCGGCGTGACCGGGCGGCACCCTCAGCCGGTCTCGCCGTCGATCCGCTGACGCAGCAGGTCGGCGTGGCCGTTGTGCCGGGCGTACTCCTGGATGAGGTGCAGGTACACCGCGCGCAGTGACATCGGGCCGCGCTGCGGGTCCTCGAAGGCGTCGTCGAGCGCCGCCGACGTCACCGCCGCGCGTGCGGACCGCCACTCGGCGATCAGCCGGTCGTAGTCCTGCTCGGCGGCCGCCGGGTCGGCCTCGTCAAACGCGGCGTCCTTCGCGTCGTCGCGGCGGTAGAGGTACGGCACCGGCTCGCCGCGGAACCGGCGGTGGAACCACTCGCGCTCAACGTCGGTCACGTGCCGGACCAGGCCCAGCAGCGAGAGCGTCGACGGCGGTGTCGAGCGCCGGGCCAGTTCCTCGCCGGTCAGGCCGGTGCACTTGCCGGCGAGCACGGCGCGCTGCCAGTCGAGAAAGCCCTCGAGCAGGGTGCGCTCGTCGGCGACGAGCGACCCGCCGAAGGGCGGGGGCGGTGGCGCGGTCCACGACGTCATACCGTGGATCGTCGCAAAGTTCGGGCCGTGGCGACCACCCGGGCCGACCGGCGGCACGCTCGTGCCGAGCGCTGCGGCGAGTTGTTCCGGTGATACCCCCGCCTGATGCCCCCGTCCTGTCGCAGCGCCGGGACGGGCATGGCAACGTAGGCGGTATGTCCGTCCATCCCCGCGCGGGGCAACCGGCGCAGCGCGCCGACCTCGTCGACGTACCACACCTCATCACCAGCTACTACGCCGAGCACCCGGATCCGGCCGACCCGGCCCAGCAGGTCGCGTTCGGCACCTCGGGCCACCGCGGGTCGAGCCTGCGCCGCTCGTTCAACGAGGACCATATCGTCGCCGTCAGCCAGGCGATCTGTGAGTACCGCGAGCACCAGGGGTACCGTGGCCCCCTCTTCGTCAGCAAGGACACCCATGCGCTGTCGGAGCCCGCGACCGTCAGCGCGCTGGAGGTGTTCGCCGCCAACGGGGTGACCGTGCTGATCGACAGCCGCGACGGATACACGCCCACGCCCGCCCTGTCCCACGCGATCCTCACCAACCGGCACCGGGGCGCCGACGGGGTGGTGGTGACCCCGTCGCACAACCCGCCGGCGGACGGCGGCTTCAAGTACAACCCGCCGCACGGCGGCCCCGCCGACACCGACGCGACGAAGTGGATCCAGGACCGCGCCAACGCGCTGCTGGCCGACGGTCTGCGCGGGGTGCGCCGGATCCCGTACGCGCGGGCGCTCGCCGCCGGCACCACCGAGCGGTTCGACTTCGTCGGCGCCTACGTCGACGACCTGCCATCCGTGATCGACATCGAGGCGATCCGGGCCGCCGGGGTGCGCATCGGCGCCGACCCGCTCGGCGGGGCGAGCGTGGCGTACTGGGCGGAGATCGCCGACCGGCACAAGCTGGACCTCACCGTGGTCAACCCGGTGGTCGACCCGACGTTCGGGTTCATGACGCTGGACTGGGACGGCCGGATCCGGATGGACTGCTCCTCGCCCTACGCGATGGCCTCGCTCATCGGCAAGCGCGCCGACTACCAGGTCGCCACCGGCAACGACGCCGACGCCGACCGGCACGGCATCGTCACGCCCGACGCCGGGCTGATGAACCCGAACCACTTCCTCGCCGTCGCCATCGACTACCTGTACCGCCAGCGGGACGGCTGGCCGGCCGGCACCGCGATCGGCAAGACGCTCGTCTCCTCGTCGATGATCGACCGGGTCGCCGAGGACCTCGGCCGCACCCTGATCGAGGTGCCGGTCGGGTTCAAGTGGTTCGTGCCCGGCCTGCTCGACGGGTCGGTCGGGTTCGGCGGCGAGGAGAGCGCGGGGGCGTCGTTCCTGCGCCGCGACGGCTCGGTGTGGACCACCGACAAGGACGGCATCCTGCTGTGCCTGCTCGCCTCCGAGATCGTCGCCACGACCGGCCGCTCCCCCAGCGAGCACTACGGCGACCTGGTCGCCCGGCACGGCGCGCCCGCCTACGCCCGGGTCGACGTGGCGTCGACCCGCGAGGAGAAGGTCGTGCTCGGCAGGCTCTCCCCGGAGCAGGTCACGGCGACCGAGCTGGCCGGCGAGCCGATCACCGCGAAGCTCACCGCCGCGCCGGGCAACGGCGCCGCGATCGGCGGCCTCAAGGTGGTGACGGCGTCGGGCTGGTTCGCCGCCCGTCCGTCGGGCACGGAGGACGTCTACAAGGTCTACGCCGAGTCGTTCCAGGGCCCGGAGCACTTGGCGCGCATCCAGGAGGAGGCCCGCGGCGTGGTGTCCGCGGCCCTGCGGTCCGCCTGAGCACACGTTCCCGGGATGACCGACCTGCGGGTCGAGGGCGGTCGGCCGCCAACCCCGGTGTTGCGCTACTGGACGGTGACGCACGGTCGTGCGGGTGGCACCTGGCCGCTCGTTGGTCGGCGCCGGGCCCGGGACGGCGCGTTCCGGCCCGGGCGACTCCACGATCATGGGCGTCCGGGTCAGGCCCGGCGGGCCGCCGCCCTTGCCGCCTTCGCAGTGTCCGCCGCCAGTGCCGCCTCCGCCATCCGGCGGCACTCGTCCAGCGTGTGCGCCGCTAGTGACTGGCGCACCGCGGGAATGCTCCTCGGTGCCATCGAGAGGCTTGCGATGCCGAGCCCAGCCAGTACCAACGCGAAGTGGGGATCCGCCGCGGACTCTCCGCAGACGCCGACCGGCTTGCCCGCCCCGGCGCCCGCGGTGGCGCATGCCGCGATCAGGGAGATCAGTGCCGGCTGCCAGGGGTCGAGCAGCTCGGCGAGGTCGCCGCACGTGCGGTCGGCCGCGAACGTGTACTGGCTCAGGTCGTTGGTCCCGACGCTCAGGAAGTCCACGCCCCGCAGGACGGCGCCGGCCCGCAGCGCCGCCGCGGGGACCTCGATCATCACGCCCGCCGTGCGCAGGCCGGCGGACCGGCACGACGCCGCGAAGTCCGCCGCCTCCGCCGGCGTGGCCACCATCGGCGCCATCACCCACACGTCCGCCGAGGTCCCCTCGGCCGCCTCCGCGATCGCGGACAACTGGGTCGACAACACGTCGGGCGCCTGTCGTGCCGCCCGCAGGCCACGGATGCCGAGGGCCGGGTTGGGCTCGCCGGCCAGGCGCAGGAACGGTAGCGGCTTGTCGGCGCCCGCGTCGAGGGTACGGACGACGACCCTGCGGCCGGGCAGGGCGGCGAAGACGGAGCGGTAGGCCGCCACCTGCTCCGCGCGCGGCGGCGGCGCGGTCCGGCCGAGGTACAGCAGCTCGGTGCGGAACAGCCCGACGCCCTCGACGTCGCCGGTGAGGTCCTTCGCCGACCCGATGTTGGCCAGCAGCGCCACGGGATGCCCGTCGGCGGTGCGGCCCGGGCCGGTCGAGGCGGCGCGGCGCGTCCGGGCGGCGACCTCGGCCGTGTTGACCCCGCCGGCGGTGCCGGCGCTGATGCCGGTCTCGACGGCGCCGGCCGCGCCGTCGAGGCTGACCAGCGTGCCGTCGGGCAGGTCGAGGATGCCCGCGCAGCGGACCACGGCCGGGATGCCGAGGGCGCGGGCCAGGATGGCCGTGTGGCTGGTCGGGCCGCCCTCGGCGGTGACCAGGCCGAGGACCGTGGCGGGGTCGAGGCCGGCGGTGTCGGCCGGCGCGAGGTCGCGGGCGACGAGCACGAACGGGTGGCCGGGGTCGGGCACGCCCGGCATGGGCAGACCCAGGCAGGCGGCGACGATCCGGTCCCGCAGGTCGTCGAGGTCGCCGGCCCGTTCGGCGAGGTAGCCGCCGGCGGCCTCGAACGCGGCGCGGTGCACGGCGAGGGCGTCGGTGACGGCGTGCGGCGCGGCGGCACCGGCGTCGACGAGCTCGAGCACCGCGCCGACGAGGGTCTCGTCCTCGGCCATGAGCACCTGGGCGCGCAGCACTTCGGCCGCGGCCTCGTCGCGGGCGGCGTCGGCGCGCCGGGTGAGGTCGGTGGCGACGGACGCGACCGCGGCCCGGAACGCCGCCTTCTCGTCCGCCGCGCGGATCACCGCCGGGCGCGGCGGGAGAGCCGGCGGCGGGGCCAGCCGGCGGACCGGACCCGCCGCGCTGCCCGGGCTGACACCGATCCCCCGCAGCTCAGGCATCGTCCGCGTCCAGGTCGTGCTCGAGGAGGTCGGCGAGCTCGTCGGTCAGGCCGGCCATCTCGACCCGGCCCTGCGCCCGGGCGATGCGGAGGATCTCCCGCTGCCGCTCTTCGGCGTGCATGATGTGCTTCACCGCTGTTTCGTTTTGCTTTGTTTACGCCCATTTGTGCGGGGCGTCAAGAGGTGCTCCACAGAAACCCACACGGGCCAACCGACAAGCCACACCACCAGTACCAAGCTGAGGAAACCCTCCATACCGCGCAGGGCTGCGGTGCGGGCCGGGTCGTCGACCCACCAGATCGCCGTCTGCAGCAGCCCGCACGCGACCGCCCAGGCCAGCAGCACCTTGAACCACTCGCGCCACTCGTGCCGCACCCGCTCCGGGCCTTTCTTCGGCACCTTGTGCGGCGGTGGCCCGCCCGCGAAGCGGTGCGCGAAGCGCACGTCGGCCCAGCGGATCACGGAGTGCCCGAAGGCCACCGAGAAGCCCAGGTACGCGGCGGCGAGCGCGTGCGCCTGACCGGCCGTCCCGCCGGCGCGCAGGTCGGCGGTGCCGACCGCGAGCAGCACGACGTCGACGAGCGGGGTGGACGCGAGCAGCACCGCACCCGTCCTGCGTAGCTTGAGGGGATATCGTGCGACAAGCCCGGCGGCCAGCAGCACCCAGAAAGCGATCTCACCCGCGACGATGACTCCGACAACCATGCGTTCCAGCGTCGATGCCCCGGCGCGGGCAAACCTCGGCAGCGATGACGAAACCGGCCGTACATCCTTCGTCGCATACCCTTCCGAACCCGCGGATGGTGGAATCGGAGCCGTGAAAGGCCGGGCCGTCGACCTCGTCCTCGCCGGCGGCACGTTCGCCGCGGGCCTGCTGATGTTCGCCATCGGGCAGTACCACGCGGCGTTCGGCGCGCTGCCGCACGCGGTCCTGCTGGTGCCGCTCGCCGTGTGCAGCGGCGCGCTGCTGCTGCGCCGCACCGCGCCCGTGGCCTCGGTGCTCGTCGGCACCGCCGCGCTCGCCGCCGACGTGGTCCTCGGGCCGTCGCTGGCCACGCCGCTGGTCTACACCCAGGTCCTCTACGACGCCTGCACGCACGGTCGCGCGGCCCTGACCCGCGTGCTGCTGGCCGTCTCGGTCGTCGGCTGCGTGGTCACCGGCGCGGTCGCGCTCGTGCTCGACCCCCACGTGCGCAGCCTCAGCCTCGCGGTGATCCTCGCGCTCGTCACGGTCGTGCCCGTCCTCACCGGCATCCACGTGCGGCACCACCGCGACCAGGCCACCGCGGCGCGGCAGTTGGCCCGCCTCGCCGAGGCCGACCGGGCCAACGCGGTCGCCGCGGAGCGCGCCCGCATGGCGCGGGAGCTGCACGACGCCATCGCCAACCACCTCAGCGCCGTCGCGATCCACGCGACCGCGGCCCTGAGCACCGACCTCGGCGCCGACGGCACGCGGCAGGCGCTCACCGTGATCCGGGAGAACAGCGTGCGGGGCCTTGCAGAGATGCGCGAGATGATCGGCTATCTCCGCGACCCGGCCCAGGCCGACGACCCGTCCGTGGCCGGCCTGTCCGCCCTGGACGACCTGGTGGCGAGGGCACGGCGCGCCGGTCTGGCGGTGGATCTGACAGTACGGGGTGAGCCCGCCGAACTGCCGGCCGGCGTGGACCGGGCGGCATACCGGATCCTGCAGGAGTCGCTCACCAACGCGCTGAAGCACGGCGACGGCGGCCGGGTGGGGCTCGACCTCGAATACACCCCGTCCGCCGTCGGCCTGCGCGTCACCTCCACCCCGGCCCGCGCACCGGCGCCGGTGGACGGGGCCGGCTCGGGCGTGGTCGGCATGCAGGAGCGGGCCGCGCTGCTGGGCGGTTCCCTGGAGGCCGGCCCGTCCGGCGACCAGTGGCTGGTCTCCGCCCACCTGCCCCTGCTCCCGGCGCCAGCAGCGGTCCGAAGCGCAGCGGAGGGCGAATGAGCGGTCCGGAGCGCAGCGGAGGGACCGCTCATCATGAGCACAGTGTGGAGCTCAGGCGGCCGGAGCGCAGCGGAGGGCGAATGAGCGGAATCGTCGCACCGATCCGGGTGCTGGTCGCGGACGACCAGGCCGCGGTCCGCGCCGGGCTGGTGCTCATCCTCCACGCCGCGCCCGGTGTCGAGGTCGTCGCGGAGGCCGCCGACGGTGCCGAGGCGGTCGAGCGGGCCCTCGAACTGCGCCCCGACGTCGTGGTCATGGACCTGCGGATGCCCCGGGTCGACGGCATCACCGCCACCCGGCGGCTGGTCGCGGCCGGCGTCACCGGGGTGCTCGTGCTGACCACGTTCGATCTCGACGAGTACCTCTTCGGCGCCCTCCGCGCCGGTGCCGCCGGCTTCCTGCTCAAGGACGCCGACGCCGCCGACCTGGTCGAGGCCGTCCGGACGGTCGCGCGCGGCGACGGCATCGTGGCGCCGGCGGTCACCCGCCGGGTCCTCGCCGCGTTCGCCCGGTCGGCACCCGCGGCGCAGGACACCGTCTCGCCCGCGGACCTCGCGGCCCTGACCGAGCGCGAGCGGGAGGTGCTCGACTGCCTCGGGGCCGGCCTGTCCAACGCGGAGATCGCCGACCGGCTGGGCATCGCCGAGGCGACCACGAAGACCCACGTCAGCCGGATCCTCGCCAAGCTCAACCTGCGCAGCCGGGTCCAGGCGGCGATCGCCGCGCGCGCGGCGGGTGACCATCTGGACACGTGACCCTTCCGACGCGCCTCCGCACGGGGCGGTCGGTCGAAGGTTGCGGGCCTTCACCGGCGAGCGTCGCCGGCCGGCACGCGTTGCGCCGCGATCCGCCGCCGTGCCGCGGCCGGGCGACCGCACCGCCGCCGGTCCCGTGACCGCGGTCTTGCCGCGATCACGGGACCGGCGGGGCTCGACGCTCCGGTGCCAGCTACGTCAGCTCACGGTCACCGCCAGGTCGTCCAGGACGAAGGTGGTCTGCAGCGAGGAGTCCTCGGTGCCGTTGAACTTCAGGGTCACCGTCTGGCCGGCGAACGCGTTCAGGCTGTAGGACTTCTGCACGTACCCGCTCGCCTTGTCCAGGTTCGACACCGTCGCCAGGGTCGTCGAGCCCGCCGTCACCGTCAGTTTGTCGTACGCCGTGGTGGTCGTCGTCTCGGCCGAGTCGACGTGCACCCAGAAGGTCAGCGTCGCGCCGCAGCCGGCGGGGATCGTCACCGCCTGCGACACCGACTCGGTGTGCGTCGAACCGTAGCCCAGCAGCCAGGCGCTGTACGTGCCGCCGTGCGCCGGCTGGCCCTGGCCGCCCCACTGCCCGATCGCCCCGGTGGTGCCGGACCACGACGCGGCGCCCGACTCGAAGCCGGGGTTGGCCAGCTTCTGCCCGGTGCACGTGCCGCCGCCCCCGCCGGTGACGGTCCAGGAGAAGCTCGCGGTGCCGGTCGCGCCGGTCGTGTCGCGGGCGGTGACGGTGCTGGTCGTCGTCTGCGCGGTGGTGGGCGTGCCGGAGATCAGGCCGGTGCTCGCGTTGATCGTCAGCCCGGCCGGCAGGCCGGTCGCCGAGTAGGTGAGCGTCTGGCCGGCGCCGGAGGAACTCGCCGAGATCTGCAGCTCCTTCGGCGTGCCGACGGTCGCGGCCTGGGCGCCCGGGTTGGTCACGGTGACGGTGTTGCCGCTGCCCGGCGGCTTGGTGAGCAGGCAGCCGGCGATCGACAGGTCGATGGTCCGGCCGGCGGTGAGGCAGGTGGTGAACCAGTACGTCTGCTCGCCGTACGACTGGCCCTGCCTGACCGTGACGTTGCCGTTGGCGTCGACCTCGCACGGGTTGTTGAGCGTGCAGCTCGCGCCGTCGTCGTTGCCGGTGTTGTTGATCCCGATGATCTGCCGGTCCGACGCGCGGACGATCGGCGAGCCCGATGTGCCGTGCGTGGTCTGGCAGCCGGTGTCGTACCGGATCGCGTCGTGGAACGTCCACTGGTCCTCGCGCAGGGTGGACACGAAGCCGTTGATCGAGCAGGTCCAGACCTGCTTCCAGTAGCTCGACGGGATGGTCATCGCGGTGCCGTCGGCCGGGTGGGTGTCGGCGATCGTCAGCGGGGCGGTGTTGTACTTCGACCTGATCGAGGCGAAGCTCTCGTTCAGGCGGTACAGCGCCACGTCGGTGTTGGTCATCGTGGCGTAGAGCAGCATGTCCGCGCGCACGGTGCCGAGCGCGGAGCCGGTGTCGCTGAGCAGGGTGCCGGTGCGGGTGCTGGCGCGGTTCTGCAGCACCTGCCCGGCGTTGATGAAGCCGCTCTCGTAGCAGTGGCCGTTGGTGAGCAGCATGGCCCGATCGGTGTCGGCCGAGTTCGGATACCGTACCAGCGAGCCCGAGCAGTTGTTCAGCGCGATGGTGGCGGCGAGCCCGGTGACCTGGACCGCGTGGGCCGGTGCCGGGCCGATGAGGACGCTCACGGCGGCGGCGAGGATGGCCGCGCCGATGGCGAGTGCCCGTCTTCTGCGCATGGGGGATCCCTTCTCCGGGTACGCGCGGGGCGGCGTGCACCGGTAGGAACACCTCGCCGCCCGTCGATGGATGATGGCACCATCACATCGACAGCCATGACCGTCAACGGCCGCCTACCCTTTGCCGGCCCCCACGGTTCGCCCGGACTCCCCCGCTACTCCTCGATCGCGCCGCCGATCCGGCGCAGGTGGTTGCGGAAGGTGTACGCCGGGTCGGTGGCCCGGCGGGCCAGGTAGTCGGCGAAGGCGGTCTGGTCGCGCAGGGTCCGCCCGGCCAGGATCCGCTGGGCCTGCTCGCGTTCGGTTCGGTGCACGGCGCGCGCGGTGGCCAGTACCGTCGCGGCGTGCGAAGCCGCGACGAACAGCACGCCGTCGTCGTCGGCGAACGCCAGGTCACCGGCGCCGACCAGGTGCGGGCCGAACCGCGCCGAGGTCAGCGCCTCCGGCTCGCGGTCGTCGACCCGCACCGGGCCGGCCGGGTTGCTGCCGTAGCTGAACACCGGCACACCGATCGCGGCCAGCTCGGGGGTGTCCCGGTGCAGGCCCCACACGACGAGCCCGGCGACGCCGGCGGCGGCCGCCTCGAGGACGGTCAGGTCGCCGACGCACGCCTCGTCGGTCCGGCCGCCGTTGTCGACGACGAGGACGTCGCCGGGCGCGGCGCCGCCGTACGCCTCGAGGAAGACGTCGACACTGCCGTAGTGCCGCGCGGGCAGGACCCGGCCGGCGAGCCGGTGCCCGCGCACGACCGGCGCGACACCCGGCGGCGCGACCCGTAGCGGCACCCCGTGACGCACGCAGGCGTCGGCGATCAGTGGTGTGGACAGCTCCTCGAACTCGATCACCCCGGCATCATGCACCCGGCGCCGAGGTGTGCGGTGCGGCCAATCCGGATCCGGTGGCCGGCGGAGCCGGAACTCGCGGTGCGGGGACCGCGGCGCCGCCGGCCGGGAGCGCCCGGCCCGCAGCGCTTCGGCGCCGGCGGGCCGTGTGGGATGCTGGCGTGGTGACCCCGGAGGACCTCAAACACCTGCGCCGGGCGCGCGACCTGATCGACCGCGAGTATGCGCGCCCGCTCGACGTGCCCGTGATGGCCCGCACCGCGCTGATGTCCCCGGGCCACTTCTCCCGGCAGTTCCGCGCGGTCTACGGCGAGACCCCGTATTCCTACCTGATGACCCGGCGGATCGAGCGCGCCAAGGCGCTGCTGCGGCGGGGCGACCTGTCCGTCACCGAGGTCTGCATGGCGGTCGGCGCCACCTCGCTCGGCTCGTTCAGCGCCCGGTTCACCGAACTGGTCGGGGAGAGCCCGAGCGCGTACCGCGCGCGCAACCACAGCGCGCTCGCGGTCGTCCCGGCGTGCTGGGTCAAACTCGTCAGCAGACCCAGCCGGAACAAGGCGACTCGGATCGACCCGGCCCCGTAGCCTTCGAGGCATGGAGCTGACACTGCACTACACCTTTCTGGAGGTCGACGACCACGACGCGGCGATCGCCTTCTACTGTGACACCCTGGGCCTCGAGGTGCGCCAGGACGTCACGATGGAGTCCGCGCGCTGGCTGACGGTGGGGCCGAAGCACCAGCCCGATCTCGGCATCGTCCTGCAGTCCGCCGGTGCGGGCCGGTCGCCGGAGGACGCGCAGACGATCAAGGCGCTGCTCGCGAAGGGTTCGCTGGGCGGCCTGGTCTTCGCGACCGACGACCTGGACGCGCTGTTCGAGAAGGTCGCGGCGAGCGGGGCCGAGGTGCTCCAAGAGCCGATGGACCAGCCGTACGGGCTGCGGGACTGCGCGTTCCGCGACCCCTCCGGCAACATGGTGCGGTGCAACCAGAAGGCGAAGGACTGATCCCACCGCTGTCCCGCGGGTCGCGGCGCGCAGCACCGGGCCGACGGCGTTGGTCTGCGTCAGGTGGGTGAGCTCGTTGGCGTCGCGCTCCTCGACCCGCGCCTCGGCGCCGGCCGCCCCGCACCTCCGGGGTGACCACCGGCCCGTCGCGCACGGGCGGCGCCGGCGCAGTTGTGACCGCCTTGCCGAGATCCGCTATACGTTGAGGATGGATTTCCCGTCGTACCTCGCCACGATGCCGATGCACGCGATCACGGAGATCTACGGGGAGGCCGGGCTGCGCGAACGGTTCCGCCTGGAGATCGAGCGCTTCGACGAGGCGTCCCGGCAGCGTCTCGGCGACGCGCTCACGCTCGCCGCCGACCTGCATCGCGACGACCGGCGGGTCCGCGAGCCGTACCTCAACCACCTGCTGCGGGTCGCGATCCGCATCACGCACCACTACGAGGTCGACGACGTCGACGTCCCGCCTGGTGAAGCAGCACATCTTCCGCCAGCTCGACCTGGCCGAGGAGCGGTTCGCGGCGATCCTCGGCCCGGTCCCGGACGCAGCCGGTTGATCACCCGCGCCGGCGTCGGGGTTCGGGGCCGGCCGGGGCGCAGCCGCCTGACGTAGGGTCGGGTCATGGACGATCCGTACCGGCTGTTCCGCTTCGTCGAAGCCCAGGACGGCGTCTACCCGCGGGTCGTCGCCGAGCTGCGGGTGGGCCGGAAGAGCAGCCACTGGATGTGGTTCGTGTTCCCGCAGATCGCCGGGCTCGGGCACAGCGCGACCGCGCGGCGCTACGCCGTCACGTCGCTCGACGAGGCCCGCGCCTACCTGCGGCACCCGGTGCTCGGCCCGCGGCTCGTGGAGTGCGCCGGGCTGCTGCTGGCCGGCACCGAGCACAGCGCCGCGCAGATCCTGGGTGCCGTCGACGCGATGAAGTTACGGTCCTCCATGACGCTGTTCCACCGGGCACAGCCGGACCAGCCGGTGTTCCACCGCGTGCTGGACCGCTTCTTCGACGGTGCCGAGGACGCCGAGACCCTCCGCCGGCTGTAGCTGCGGGCTCGCCGCCGCGGCGCGTCGAGGCCGGTCCACACCGACCCGCTCCAGGTGGGCATCCGCCCGGGTGCCCACCACCCGGCGCCTCCAGGCCGGACGTCAGCCGGTCTCGATGGCGACGTAGTCGAGGTCGCCGAAGTAGTAGTCGCAGCCGACGTCGACCTGGTCGCAGCTCGTCTTGCCGCCGATGGAGACCGGCCAGGAGTTGGATATGGCGCCGGTGCGACCGGCGCGGCGGGCCACCGTCCGGCCGTCGACGGCGAGCGTCAGGCCCGACGCGGTGCGCTCGCAGCGGACCGTGTGCCAGCGGCCGTCGTTGATGGCCCGCGGCGCGGACACGATGACCGAGCCCGACGAGCCGCGGAACAGGCACTGGACCTTGCCGCTGGGAATCTGGAGCTTGAAGTTGCCGCCGGCGACGGTCGCCTGGCCCTTCTGGACGAGGTTGCCGAACTTCCCCGTCGTGCGCAGCCGCAGGGTCACCGCGTAGTCACGCGTGCCGGGGTCGAGGGCCGCGTTGTCGGGCACGGTCACCAGGTGCCGCGGATGCGGCGGCGGGGTGTCCGGTGCCAGGCGGCTGAAGTGGTACCCCGTCGCGCCGCCGGTCCGCACGCCGGTGGCGATCTCGCCGCCGATCGAGCCGTGCAGCCCGCGGCCGCCGCTGTCCACCATCGTCCGCGCGCCGGCGGACTCGTTCATCTGCCACACGGCCACCGCGTTTCGTGCTGCGGCACCGGCCGTCGTCGCCGTTCCCGCCACCACCGCCGCCACCGTCGAGACGACGACGAACGAACGACCACCGCGCATGGGGTCCCCCAAGATACTCCACGTCCACTCCGGACGAACCGATCGTAATCGCCCAGACCGGGATACATGGTATTGATCGACGAGGTCCGCGGCGTGTCCGACGAGTTCGCCACCCGGGTGGACCGGGGACGGCGCGCTCCAGCCCGGGCAACTTCATGATCATGGCAAAGATCTGGCAATCGGGGCAGCCACGTCGTTCCCATGATCATGGGATCGAGCGGCACGGCGGCGGATCGAGCCGGAACGCGCGCCGGCCGGACCTGGTAGGCAAGTGACTACTTGCATACACTCGGGGCCGTGGAGAACGGTGACGTGTTCAAGGCGATCGCCGACCCGACCCGCCGGAAGATCCTCGACGAGCTGACCGAGCGCGACGGCCAGACCCTGTTCGAGATCTGCTCGCGCCTGACCATGAAGCACCGGATCACGTCGTCACGGCAGGCGATCTCGCAGCACCTGGAGCTGCTGGAGGCCGCCGGGCTGGTCGTGTCGCGGCGGGAGGGCCGCTACAAGTTCCATTCCGTCAACCCGGCGCCGCTCGAGCAGATCGTCGAACGGTGGCTCAACCGCCCGGCCGGGGAGTCCCGGTGAGCCGTCAGCCGCAAGAGATCCCGGAGCCGCCGGCTTCACCGCGCACCCGGCGTCGTTCGCGGTGAAGCCGCACCGGGACCTGATCCACCTCGCGGCGCGGCCGACATCGCAGGAGGCGGCCGGCCTTCGTGATCGGCGAACTCCGACACACCTGCTTCGCGAGCACCTCGCCGGCCGAGGCGGGCGGCGGCGCCCCTAGGATGCACCGCATGGCATTGCTGCACCGGGCTGAGCTGGCTCCCTCGAAACTGGAGCTGCTGGCAGGCTGGCTGCCCGCCCAGGGTTGGTACGGTGGCCGCGACACCGACGCCCTGGCCCGCGTGGCGGCGTTCCGGCTCGACGACCCCGCCGGCGAGGTGGGCATCGAGACCATGCTGGTGGGCATCGGCGACGGCGCGGTCTTCCAGGTCCCGCTCACGTATCGCGGCACCCCGCTCGCCGCCGCCGAGCCGTGGCTCATCGGCACGGTGGACCATTCGGTGCTGGGCAAGCGCTGGGTGTACGACGCCTGCGGAGACCCCGTCTACGCCACCGTCCTGGCGAGCGCGATGCTGGGCGACACCCGCCAAGCGGTGGAGTATCTTGAGGTGGACGGCCAGCTACAGCCGCGCGAGGCCAGCATGACGGTCTCCTCCCCCGGCGGCCCCGGCCTGCCCGCCGGCGCTGTCCGCCGGGTCGTCGACGGCGATCCGACGCTGATCGAAACCGACACGGTGACCCTGGCCGTGGTGCGCGCCCTGGCCCTGGCCGACGGCACAGCGGCGCCAACCAGGCCGTCGGGCCGGGCAAGCCTGACGGGTGCCTGGGCCGGCCAGTCCACACCGGTGCCGCTGGCGCACGCCTTGCCGCGCTGACACCCCGATCCGCTCATCCGGCCCTGTCCGACGCCGGCGGTGCGCCGGGAGGCCACCCAACGAACGGACGCCGGGGTGCTACATGCGCCGCAAAATGCACACCACCTTGCCGAGGACGACCGCGTCGTCGGCGGGAATCACGTCGTACGCGGTGTTGCGCGGCACCAGCTCCACGTGGCCGTCACGGGTGCGGTACACCTTCACGGTCGCCTCGCCGTCGAGCATCGCCGCCACGATGTCGCCGTTCTCGGCGACCGACTGCTGTCGCACGACCACGAGGTCGCCGTCGCAGACCCGAGGGTGGACTCGACGTCGAGGTCACGTTTCGATGAGACGCTCCACACGAATCGCGGCTGACGGCGGCGCCACCAGGACGGACCGGGCTCGCTCGGTTTCGCCTGCCAGCAGCGGTCATCGCCGGTGGCGTCGGCCGCTGCTCACCGCACACGCACCGGCCGGCGGTGAGACCGGCGCCACCGCCGCCCGCGCCGCGGCCACGGACGCTGCGGTCACCGGCGCCGCGGTCACGGCGCCACCGCCACCGGCGCCGCGGTCATGGGCGCTGCGGGAAGAGGCCGCTCAGCGCGATGATGAAGTTCACCACGAGGTACGGCGGCAGGTTGTTGTGCGGCTGCCCGTTGCCGGCCGGGGTGAGTGCCGCCGGGTGCATCGTGGTGCTGTCGGGCGCGCCCCCGTAGTTGTGGTCGTCCACGCGGCCCAGGCCGGCCTCCGCCCACGACGCCGCCGCCGGGCTGTTGCGGTCGCCGCGCACGGGCGCGCCGGTCGCGGTATGGGTGTGCGACGGCAGTTCGGCGACGGTCAGCGTGACCGTCGCCGTGCCGCCGCTCTGCCCGAGGGTGTACGGGCCGAGCCCAGGGCCCTGCCCGGCCGCGACGGGGGCGGCGCCGCGCAGGTCGGGCAGGGCGAACGTGGTGTGGCCGTCGCCGCCGAACATGGTGCCGATGATCGAGAACAGCACGGTGTTCTGGACGATGGGCAGCACCTGGCCGTCGCACAGCGCCCAGGAGTTCGGCGCGAAGCTCCCCGCGAACATGCGGATCTCGCCGATGTACGGCTCGGTCATGGGGACTCCTGGGGCCGGGACGGGAAGATGCCCTGTAGCGCGATCACGAAGTTGACCGTGAGGAAGGGCGGCATGTTCTCGTGCGGCTGGCCGTTGCCCACGACGGCGACGGACGCCGCCGCCATGTGCGTGTCGGGGCCCGGCGCGTAGCCGCCCGGCATCGGCGCCCAGACGGTGCCGGTCGGTGTGGGCTGCCCGCCGGTCGCCGTCGCCCGGGGCACGTGCGTGTGCACGGGCAGCTCCGTGAGGCCCAGCGCGTGCGTCTCCGCGCCGCCGGTCTGGCCGAGGCTGTAGGCCGTGCCGACGTGGACCGGCCGGCGTCCGCGCAGGTCGGGCAGGGCGAACGTGGTCTGCCCGTTGCCGCCGTAGGTGATGCCCAGGATCGAGAACAGTGCGGCGTTCTGCGTGATCGGCAGGAGCTGGCCGTCGCACAGCGCCCAGTACCGCGGTGGGAAGCCGAACGCCATCATCCGGATCTCGCCGATGTACGGCTCGGTCATGCGCCGCTCCTATGGCTGGGACGGGTAGATGCCGTCGGTGGCGATGATGAAGGTGACCGTCACGTACGGCGCGAGGTTGTCGTGGGGCAGGCCGCCACCGGCGGGCGCGAGCGCGGCCGGGTGCATCGGCACCCGGGTCGCCGGGCCGGCCGCGTAGGGCGTGTTCGGCCAGGTCGCCCAGACCGCGTCCGCCGGGCCGTCCAGCGTGCCGCTCGCCGTGGCGGCGGCGGGTTGATGGGTGTGCGGAGGCAGGTCGGCGGTCGTCAGCGTGACCGTCTCGGCGCCGCCGGACTCGCCGAGGACGCGGCCGGTGCGGCCGGGACCGGTGCCCTGGTGCACCGGCACCCGGCCGCGCAGGTCGGGCAGGGCGAAGGTGGACTGGCCGTCGCCGCCGTAGGTGGTGCCGATGAGGCTGAAGAGCACCTCGTGTTCGGGGATCGCGATGAGACTGCCGTCGCAGGTCAGCCAGCCGACGGGCGCGTACGCCCCGCCGAACATGCGGATCTCGCCGACGAACGCGTCGCTCATGGCGCCGGCTCCGCCGCCGGCCGGGCCGCCCGGGTGAACGTGGCCGTGAGGGCCAGCCCTTCCGCGGTACGGGCGGTCGGCACCACGAACAGGTCGAGCGCGCCGAGCGCGGGGTGCACGAACCGGTACGTGCCCTGCTCGACCGTCGCGTCCCCGGGCACCCGGAGGGTGACGCCGAAGTGTTCGTAGCCCCCGGCGTACGACACGCCGGTGCAGGCGGCGAGCAGCGCCGGCAGGCCGCCGAGGGTCCCCGCGGTGCCGGCGGCGGCCTGCCACCGGGCGTGCCCCGGCGGGTCCCAGCGCAGCGCGAGGCGGTGCTCGTCGCCGCCGTCCGCCCGGAAGCCGAGGCGCCGGTACAGGCGCAGCGCCCGGCCGGTGCGCAGCACGCGCAACTCGACGGGGACGTCGAGGGCGGCGGCCTCGGCCTGCAGCCCGCGCAGCAGCGCGCCGCCCAGGCCCGCGCCGCGCCGGTCCGGCAGCAGCGCGATGTCGAGCACGGTGAACGCGCCGGACCCGCGGTCGACGTAGAGCCGGCCGACGGGAACGCCGCCGGCCTCCACGATGCCGTCGGTGGCGTGCGGCCAGACGGTGCGGTAATGGCGGCGCTGCGCGTCGAACTGGATGGTCAGGAAGGCGTCCACCTGGGCCGGCGACCAGCCGAACGCCGCGGCCTCCTCGGCGCGCGCGGCGGCGTGGACGGTGCGCAGGAACGGCTCGTCGGCCGGGGTCGCCGGACGGACCCGGGCCGGCGCGGCCGGGACGGTGGCCGTGGCCGTCATGCGGCCGCCCGGTTCACGACGGCCTCGAGCCGGCCGGGCATCGGACCGACCGGGGCGAGGAACAGCTCGACGGCGTCCAAGGCCGGGTGGTGCAGCCGGTAGACGCCCTGCGGCACCGGCCGGGCGGCGGCGAACCGCAGCGCGAACCTGTGTTCGGCGCCCGGCGCCGCGATCAGAGTCGCCGTGTGCCGGGCGCCGGACCGGCGGGCCGGCTCCAGCTCGAACGCCGTGCCGACCAGCGGCGCGAACCTGTCCCGGGTGAGCGGCCGGTCGGGTGCGGCGGACGCGGCGAGCGGTGGGGCGGCACCGGTGAGGCCGGCCGCGGCGACGCCGGCGATGAGGGTCTGTCGGCGGGACAGCACTGAAACTCCCGGACACATGAGAGAACTACTGAGTGTCCGTACGTTAACACTCAGCGTAATCATCTGGAGTAGATTCAGACGGTCGCATGCGTTTGGGAAAGCTGGGTTGCCGATGACTTCCAGGGTCGAGCCGCGGGTGAGGGCCGGCGTCACGCGGGCGGGAGTGTCCCTGGCGCTCGCCGCGCTGTGCGGGCCGGCGCTCGCCGTCACCGCGATCGCGGGGCCGGCGTACGCCGCCACACTCGCGGTGACCACGCCGCAGGACACCGACGACCTCGGTGCCTGCGCCGACCCGGCGATCACCACCGGCACCGGGGCCGACGGCGAGCTGTCGCTGCGTGAGGCGCTGTGCCGCGCCCGCAACGCCGGCACCGGCACGGTCACGGTGCCCGCCGGCACGTACGTGCTGAGCCTGGGCGCGCTCGTCGTCGACGGCGGCGCCGGTCCGGTCGACGTGACGGTGACCGGGGCGGGTGCCGGTTCGACCATCGTGGACGGTGCGGCCGCGGACCGGGTGTTCGACCTCGACCCGTCCGAGTCCGGTGGCGTGCACGTGACGATGTCCGGGCTGACCGTGCGCAACGGCCGCCCGGCCGACGGCTACGGCGGTGGCGGCATCCTCGCCGGCGCGCCGGACGCCGGCAGCCCCGACACGCTGACCCTGTCCGACTGCCGGATCACCGGCAACGTCAACGACGCGGCCACGGCCCGCACCAACGCCCCCGGCGGCGGCGTGGCGATGGCCGGCGGCAGCCTCACCGTCGACAACTGCGTCATCAGCGGCAACAGTGCCGGCAGCAGCGCCGGCGGCGGCGTGTACTTCTCCGCCCAGCACGCCACCGACGACCTGCGCATCGACGACAGCGTGTTCGACGGCAACACGATGGCCAACACCAGCGCCACCGGCCCGGGCGCCGCGCCCAACGGCGGGGCCGGGCTCGCCATGCGCGCCGACATCCCGGGCGGCACGATGTCGGTCAGCGACACGACCTTCGACGGCAACACCGCGACCGGCAGCGGCACCGGCGCCGACGCGCGCGGCGGCGCCGTCTACGTGCACTCCGGCGCACCCGTCGTCACCCGGTCCGTCTTCACCGGCAACAGCGTCTCCGGCAGCGGCGGCGCACAGGCCCTCGGCGGCGCGCTCTACGTGGCCGGCGCCGCCACCGTCACCGGCAGCCGGATCACGGGCAACAGCGGCGGCGCCGTCCACCACGCCGGTGGCGGCACGCTCACCGCGACCCGCAACTGGTGGGGCTGCAACGCCGGCCCGGGCAACGCCGGCTGCGACACCACCACCGGC
Source organism: Dactylosporangium roseum (assembly GCF_025264685.1). Classification (GTDB taxonomy): domain Bacteria; phylum Actinomycetota; class Actinomycetes; order Mycobacteriales; family Micromonosporaceae; genus Dactylosporangium; species Dactylosporangium roseum. Next base: position 4,249,939 of record NZ_CP073721.1, on the reverse strand, counting down.
GACGGCACCCTCACCACCGCGCCGCACCTGCGGCTCACCGTCGCGGTCGAGCCCGCCTCGGTCGTCGACGGCGCCACCGCCACGGCGACCGCCGGCTTCCGCACCGACTCCGCCGGCGCCGACGTCCCCGCCGCCCAGCTCGGCGCGGTCGCCGGCCTGCCGGTGACCTGGTCGGCGACCGGCGGCACGCTGTCCGCCGAGCAGGGCACGATCCAGGCCGGCCAGGGCACGGCGACCGCTACGTACACGGCCACGGCCGTCGGCGCCGGCTCGGTCCGGGCCGTCGTCGACGGACAGGAACAGACCGGGCCGGTCGACGTCACCACCCCGCAGACCCCGCCGACCCCGCCGGACGCCCCGGCGATCGGCGCCGGCGCCGTCCACGGCCCCGGGTCCGTCGAGGTCGGCTGGACCCCGCCCGCCGGCGCCGTGGACAGCTATCGCGTGTACGTCTCCGACGGCGGCCCGTACACGGCGGTCGGCGCCGGCACCTGCGCGAGCGCGCCGGCCACCGGCCCGTGCACCGTCACCGGCCTCACGCCCGGCGTCGAGTACACCTTCACCGTCTCCGCCGTCGCCGGCGGCCTCGAGGGCCCGCGGTCGGCGCCCACCGCACCGGTCACCGCGATCACCACCCCGGCGGCGCCCGGCGCTCCCACCGCGACGGTGAACGGGGACCGGTCGGTGCGCCTGGCCTGGACGCCGCCCGCGCCACCGGTCACCGGCTACCGGGTCGAGGCCGCCACCGGCGACGGCCCCTTCACCGCCGTCACCGACGGGGACTGCGCCGCCGCGGCGGCCCCGGAGTGCACGATCACCGGGCTGACCGCCGGCACGTCGTACCGGTTCCGCGTCACCGCCCGCAACGCCGCCGGAGACGGTGCCGCCTCGGCCCCGTCGGCCGCCGTGGTCGCCGTGGCGGCGCCGGACGCGCCGGTGATCGGCACCGTGACCGTCACCGGCGACCGGACCGTCACCGTGCCGTGGACCGCGCCGAGCGGTGGCGCCGACGCGTACCGCGTGGCCGTGGCGACCGGCGGCCCGTACTCCCCCGTCACCGCCGGCACCTGCGCGAGCGCGCCGGCCACCGGCCCGTGCACCGTCACCGGCCTGACCGCCGGCACCCGGTACACCTTCACCGTGACGGCGATCCGCGGCGGCGTCGAGGGGGCGACGTCCGGCCCGTCGAACGCCGTGACGGCCCTCGCCACGCCCGGTGCGCCGGTGGTCGGCGGCGCGACCCCGGCCGACCGGAGCGCCGTCGTCACCTGGTCGGCACCGGACCCGGCGGCGGGCGTCACCGGCTACACCGCGACCGCCCGGCCCGGCGGACAGTCCTGCGAGGCCACCGGCGCCGGCGCGACCACCTGTACGATCACCGGGCTCGCCAACGGCACCGCGTACAGCGTGACGGTGACCGCCCACTCGCCCGCCGGCGACTCCGCGGCGGGCGGCCCGGCGGCGGTCACACCCGGCGTCGCGCCCGGCGCGCCGACCGGCGTCACCGCCGTGGCCGGCGTCGCCTCGATCAAGGTATCCTGGACCGCGCCGGCGCCCGGCTCGGGCATCGCCGGCTACCTCGTCACCGAGACACCCGGCCCGGCCACCTGCACGACCGGCAGCGCCACCGACACCGGTTGCGTGCTCGGCGCCGAGGGCGGCACGACCTACACCGTCACGGTCGTCGCGAAGGGCGTCCACGGCGGCGACTCCGCGCCCAGCCAGCCGTCGGCCGCGGTGCGGCCGACGACGCCGGAGCCGCCCGCGACCCCGCCGGACACCGACCTCACCCTGATCACCGACCAGGGGCCGATCAGCAGCGTCGCGCCGGGCCAGAGTCTGGTCGTCTCCGGGACCGGGTTCGCCCCGCACTCGACGGTGACCATCACCGTCTACTCCGACCCGGCGGTGCTGGCCACGGTCACCACCGACGGCGCCGGGAACTTCTCCACGCCCGTCACCGTCCCGGGCGGCCTGCCGACCGGGCAGCACACGTTCGTCGCCCTCGGCGTCGACCCGGCCGGCGTGCCCCACTCGCTCAAGCTGGCCCTGACCGTCCCGGCCGCGAACACGCCGCCGGCCACCGTGCCGGGCGGCGACACACTGCCGGTCACCGGCACCGGCGTCGCGCTGATGGTCGTCGCCGGGCTGTCGCTGATGGTGACCGGCGCGGCGCTGCGCTCGGCGGGCCGGTCACCGGACGGCCGCGTCGTGCTGTCCGCACCGGCCGCGCCGGTGTCGTTCACCGCCGTCCCCGCGGGCGGTCCGGGCGCCGCCGCGCCGGAGCAGCCATAGACCCAGGTCACCGGCCGAGCCGGCCGGAGGCGCGCCGTCGTCACGAACCGCTGATCCGCCCCAGCACGTGGTCGAGGAACGCGCGGGCCCGCGGGGCGTCGATGCGCGGGCCGGCGGCCCGGTCCCGGGCGTGGCTGGCGAGCGCCTCCGCGATCACCTCGCGGTGGGCGGGCGCGTGGCCCAGGGCCCAGGCGCCCGCGTCCGGCTTGGACGCCCAGGAGCCCAGGGCGTGGCACCGCAGGGCACGGCAGGCGTTGAGGACCGCGTTGTCGCCGCCGGGACCGGCCTGCGCCGCCACCGACGACACGACCACGGGCAGCAGCGTCCCGTAGGGCGTCCGGGGGACGAGCGAACCGGCCGGGTAGACACCGACGAGCCGGTCGCCGAGCAGCCCGCGCAGCGTGCCGACGACGGCGTCGAGGTAGGCCTTCACCGGGCCGCTCCCGCGACGGCGACGCGGTCGAGCCACTCGCCCGCCTCGGCGATCCGGCGGACCCGCCCGGTGAGTGGCGCGGCGGCGACGATCCGGTCGCGGGTGCCGTCCACGGTGGCGACGATAACAGGATCTTGTCAGCGGCTTCGCCATGCCGGCGCCACGGTGGTGGTGACCCGCATGACCATCCGCGCCCGACCGGTCCGGAGTGTGCGAAGGTGGAGCGGTGTCGGCGTGCACCTGCGCCGTCCCGGACGAGTCACGTCGTACCCGGCCCGACAAGACGGCGTGTGCGGGAGTGCTGTCATGGGTCAGTTGATCCAGGTCGCCGGGTCGCTGTGTGTCCTGGTGCCGTTCGTCCTCGTCCAGCTCGACCGGCTGCGGCCGGAGGCGCGCCTCTACGCGGTGCTGAACCTCGTCGGCTCGTCCGTGCTCGCCGTCGACGCGGCGCGCAGTCACCAGTGGGGCTTCCTGCTGCTGGAGGGCGTGTGGGCCGTGGTCTCACTGCGGTCCCTGCGCCGGGCGACGGCCGCGCGTGCGGTGGAAGCCGACCCGGACAACGCCGAGCGGTAACCGGCGCCGGAGCGGCACACGCACGACGGTGTGCCGGGCCGGGCGAGAGCCTGACCCGGGCCACCGTGCGGGCGGGCTACTTCTTCTTGCCCTTCTTCGCCGTGTGTTCCGCTGGCCCACGCGCGTTCCGCCGCCATGCCGCCCGACCCCCATGATCGTGGGAAAGATGTGGCTGCCCCGACAGCCAGATCTTCCCCACGATCGAGGGGTCGAGCGGTATAGCGTCGGGGTGGTCGGCGGCGTCGTCGAGCGCGCCGCGCAGCCGGGACAGGCCGGCGGCGATGTCGCTGGCGATCGGCGGCACGCCGCGCGGCGGCCGGACCGAGATCCACCGCTGGAGGACCTCGTGGTCCGGCAGGCCGGTCAGGTGCCGCAGTGCCGCACGGGGAGAGTCGACCCAGCGGAAGGTGGGTCGGGGACGGGAGTGCCGCGCGTAGATCCGGGTGATGCTGGATTCGGCGGCGGCGCGGTCGGCGGGGTCGGTGGCTGCCGCCGGGCGCCGCGAAGCAGAAGGAAGCCGCGTAGCCAGGACCTAACCGCGCTGCACCCCGCCGCAACTCACGCGTCGGCCGGTCGGGCCGATGTCCCCTCCGAGGACAGTACACACCCACGGAGGGGAGGCCGTCGTGAGCGGTGGCGGACACGCGGCCAAAGGCAGCGGACACAGCAAGCGCACCAAGCGCCACGAAGAAGAAGAACACGAGAACCACGAGCGGTGGCTGGTCTCCTACGCGGACATGATGACCCTGCTCATGGTCCTGTTCATCGTCCTGTTCGCAATCTCCCAGGTCGACCAGAAAAAATTCACCGAACTCAAAAACGGCCTCGCCGTCGGGTTCGGCAACCCCTCCGTCGCCTTCAACGGCGGCGAAAGCAACCTGATGGAATCCTCCGACAGCGACTCCCCCATGGACCTGTCCTCCGGCATCGGCGGCACCACCAGCGACGCCACCGCCATCCAGGACGCCGTCGCCGCCAAGGAACGCGCCCAAGCCTCCCAACGCCAAAGCGCCGCCCAGCGCGAAGTCCAGAACTTCGAGCAGATCAAACACCAGATCACCACGGAACTGACCCGCCAAGGCCTACAAGACCAGGTCCGCTACAGCATCGACGAACGCGGCCTCGTCGTCACCATCGTCACCACCGCCGTCGTCTTCGACGGCAACCAAGCACAACTGCTACCCACCGGCCAGCAGATCATCGCCGCGGTCGGACCCGCCATCGCCGCACTCCCCAACACGATCGAAGTCGACGGCCACACCAACCAACTCACCGCCGGCACCGGCACCTACCCCAGCGGCTGGGAACTGTCCACCGCCCGCGCCTCCACCGTCGTACGCCACCTACACACCGACGCCGGCATCCCCGAAACCCGCCTCCAAGCCACCGGATTCGCCGACACCAAACCCCTCTACCCCACCACCGACCCACGCGCCGCCGGCCTCAACCGCCGCGTCGAGATCATCGTCATGTCCAACCTGCCCGCCGACACCCGCGCCCTGCTGCCCTCGGCAGCCACCGACTGAGGGGAGCACCCACATGGCCAACACCGACAAGACCACCACGGACACCCCCAAACCGGGCCGCAAAAAGAAACTCGTCATGATCCTGGCCATCGCCCTGACCGCCCTCATCGGCGGCGGCGCCGGCGGCTACTTCATGTTCCGCCCCACCACCACCAAAGCCGAACCCGAACCCGAACCCGGCGCCGTCATCGTCCTCGACGCCGTCACCATCAACCTCGCCGACGGCCACTACCTCAAACTCAAACTCAGCCTCCAGGCCACCGCCGACGCCGGCGAAGCCCCCGACGGCTCCAAAGCCCTCGACATCGCCATCGCCCTCTACAGCAACCGCGACATGGCGGAGCTGATGTCGAACGGCGAGCGGGAGAAGTCGAAGCACGAGCTCAAGGAGAAGATCGTCAAGGCGTACACGGAGAAGAAGACCAAGCTCGTCATGGACGTGTACTTCACGACGTTCGTGATCCAGTGAGCCGGAGACGGGGCTCCGGCACGGGACCCGCGCACCGCGCCGGCGCGCCTGCCGATGCCCTCAGCAAGCCGGCCTTCGACGGACGGTGCGGTGCTGCGGGCAACACCGGGGCGGCCCGAAGGTGCCCCCTGCGCGACGACCCGCGAAAGGGGCACCTCGGCACCCGCTAGACCGGCACGCCGGACGGCACCGGCCGGTAGCCGGTGGGCCGGGTGGTGAACGTGCCCCGGCCCTGCGTCCGGCTGCGCAGGCGGGTCGCGTAGCCGAACAGCTCCGCGAGCGGCACCGTCGCCGTGACCACGACCGTGCCGCCGCGGACGGTGGAGCCGGTCACCCGGCCACGGCGCGCGGCGAGGTCGCCCAGCACGCCGCCGACCACGTCCTCCGGCACCGTCACGGTCGCCTCGACCACCGGCTCCAGCAGCACCGTCCGGGACTCCCGCAACGCCTGTTGGACGGCGAGCCGGCCGGCGGTGCGGAAGGCCAGCTCCGAGGAGTCCTTCGAGTGGGTGGCGCCGTCGGTCAGCGTCACCCGCACGCCGGTCACCGGGTGCCCGGCGATCGGGCCCGTCGTGAGCGCGTCCCGGCAGCCGGCCTCGACGGCGCGGACGTACTCCTTCGGCACCCGGCCACCGACCACAGTGGACTCGAACACGAAGTCCTCGTCGGACGGTGCCACGTCGATCAGGACGTGGGCGTACTGCCCCGCGCCGCCCTCCTGCTTGACGTGCCGGTACAGCAGGCCGGTCACGCCGCGGACGACGGCCTCCCGGTAGGCGACCTGCGGCCGGCCGGCGTTGACCTCGAGGCCGTGGTGCGTCTGGCGGATCTTCTCCACCGCAACCTCCAGGTGCAGCTCACCCATGCCCGACAGCACGGTCTGGCCGGTCTCGGGGTCGCCGCGCACGACGAGCGACGGGTCCTCCTCGACCAGCCGGGCGAGCGCGCCGGCGAGCCGGTCGGCGTCGGTGCGGGTGCGCGCCTCCACCGCCACGGACACGACGGGCGTCGCGGCCGAGGGCGGTTCCAGCACCAGCGGCGCGTCGGGTGCGCACAGTGTGGCGCCGGTACGGGCGTGCTTGAGCCCCACCACCGCCACGATGTCACCGGCGGCGGCGTGGTCGAGCTCGGTGTGCCGGTCCGCCTGGACGTGCAGGATGCGGCTGACCCGTTCGGTACGGCGCGTGCCGGCGTCGGTCACCACCGCTCCCTTCCCGATCGTTCCCGAGTAGACCCGCAGGTACGTCAGCCGCCCGGTGGGCGCGGCGTGCACCTTGAACACCAGGGCCGCGAACGGCGCGGCCGGGTCGGCGGGCCGCTCCTGGACGGCGCCGTCCCACTCGCCGCGGACGGCGGGCACGTCGGCCGGCGACGGCAGATACGCGACGACGGCGTCGAGCAGCGGCTCGATGCCCTTGTCGCGGTACGCCGAGCCGCACAGCACGACGACGGCGGCACCGGCGAGGGTCAGCTCGCGCAGCGCCGCGCGCAGCGTCGCGTCGCCGAGGCGGCCGCTGTCGACGAACTCCTCCAGCGCGCCGGTGTGCAGTTCGGCGACCCGCTCCTCGAGGTCGCGCCGGGCGGCCACGGCCGCCGGGTCGCCGGTGGCGTCCGCGTCGGCGCGCCCCTGGCCGGACCAGGTGAGCGCGCGCATGCCGACGAGGTCGACGACGCCGCGGAAGCCGTCCTCGCGGCCGATCGGCCGCTGGACGACCAGCGGCGTCGCGTGGAGCCGGTCGCGGATCGAGGCGACGGCGGCGTCGAGGTCGGCGCCGGTGCGGTCGAGCTTGTTGACGAACGCGATCCGCGGCACCCCGTACCGGTCCGCCTGCCGCCACACCGACTCGCTCTGCGGCTCGACCCCGGCGACGCCGTCGAACACGGCGACCGCGCCGTCGAGGACGCGCAGGGACCGCTCGACCTCGTCGGCGAAGTCGACGTGGCCGGGCGTGTCGATGAGGTTGAGGAGGTGACCGTCCCAGGTGACGCTGACGGCCGCGGCGAAGATGGTGATGCCCCGGTCGCGCTCCTGCGCGTCGAAGTCGGTGACGGTGGTGCCGTCGTGGACCTCGCCCTGCTTGTAGGTGGCGCCGGCCGCGAAGAGGATGCGTTCGGTGGTGGTGGTCTTGCCCGCGTCGACGTGGGCGAGGATGCCGATGTTGCGGATGCGGCGGAGGTTTCGGTCGGTGCGCACGGTCCGGGAGCCCCTTCAGGGAGTTCTTGTCGGAGGACAGCGCGATTGCGCCCGCGACGGCGGGTCGTGAGCCCGATGGGTCAGGCGGCCGTCACGGACGTCCCGGTGCCGCCGCGCGTGCGGGCACCGGGAGCGACCGAGACACGAGGATCACCTCGAACTGCGAGCGGGGAACGACGACAACGGTGCGGTACCGCACGGCCGGCTCCCTCCACTCGGATGGTCTACGTCGAGACTAGCGCCCGGCGTCAAGGGTGTATTCCAGCCGCGGCCCGGGGCCGGCTACGGCCGCGCGGCCTCCAGCCGGCCCGCGCGGATCCGGGTGCGCAGCACGACCTGGTCCGACGACGCCGGACCGTGCACCGCCCGTCCGTCGGCGAGCCGGTAGACGCTGCCGTGCCACGGGCACTCCAGGCACGCCTCGCCGTCGACCTCGACCGTGCGGCCGTCGGCGAGCGGGCCGCTGCGGTGCGCACACCGGCCGATGAGGACGCTGAACCGGTCGCCGTCGCCGTCGCGGTAGACCAGCACCGGCGTCTCGCCGAGGATGCGCGACTCGACCCGGCCCGGCCGGAACTCCTCGATCGCGCCGATCCCGTGCCAGCCGCGCGGGACGAGCGGCAGGGCGGCCGCGGCGTGGTTCGTGCCGGCGTCCTGACTGAACGACAGGTGCCCGCCGAGGAACGCGCCCACGCCCGCGACACCGGTCCCGGCGTACGACAGGCCGCGCCCGGCCGCGTGCCGGCCGCGCAGCCGCGCGACGATCGACGACACGAACAGCCCGAGCGCGACGCTGTTGGCGAGCGCGTGCACCACGGCGACCCGGCGCTGCTCGCGGGACAGGGTGGTGAAGTCGGTGGCACCGGTGACGGCCGCCGGCAGCGCGGCGGCGGTGCCGGCGACGAGCAGCGCCGTGGCCGCCGGCCGGCGGCCGGGCAGGAACGCCAGCGCGTCGAGCACGGCGGCGCTCAGCCACGCCCCGACCGGAAACTGGACCACGGCCGGGTGCAGCGGGTGGCCGAGCCAGCGGCCGTGCAGCACGTCCCGTACACCCTCGCGGGGCACCGCGGCGAGGATCGCCTTCCGGGCCGGATCGCCGATCCGGTCGAGGCCGTGGGACCGTTCCAGCTTCGCCAGCAGTCTGCGCATGCCGGACCCGTTCCCTGCGGCGTCCCGCCGAAACGCCGCCCGGACCGGCGGCTACCGCAGCGTCGCGCGCGTGACCACCCCACCACCCGCTCGGCGGCCGACGGCGGGGCGTAGCCGGGTGCGTCAGACGGACAGGAGGCGGTCGAGCAGGTGATGGTACTGCTGGACGGTCGCGCGCATGCCCTCGGTGCTGTCGGAGATGCGGGCACCGCTGCGTCCGAACGCCTCCTCGCGGTCGCGGACGCTGTCCTCCAGCCCGTGGACCGCCTCGTCGACGAGGGCCTTGGCGCTGCTCAGGCTGCCCTTCGGATCGTCGACGAACTTGGTCTGCACGTCGTGCCAGCGGCCTCGCAGCTCCTCGGCCTTCGCCGGATCCCAGAGCGGGCCTTCCGCGGCGGTGTCGTCGGGTTGGTGGGCGGCGGTGTCCACGGGCGTCGTCCCGGCAGGGGCACCGGGAGGGGGCCCGGGAACGGCGTCGCGCAGTGGTCTGGTGGGTTTCTCGGCTTGCTGGTCCATCGTGAAGCTCCCCGTGTGTCAGCCGGTCTTGGGCACCTGGCGCCCGCCGGGGCTCTCGCCGAGCAGGTCGGCGAACAGGACGCGGTAGTGGACCAGCGCCTGGCGCAACTGTTCGGTGCTGGCCTGGCCGCGCTCGTTGGCCAGGTTGATCTCGTGGGCGTCGCGGTAGTGTTCCAGCGTGCTGGCGTGCTCGACGCTGAGGTTCGCCAGCCGCCGGTCGAAGTCCTCGACCGGGTAGCCGCGGTCGCTCATCACCCGCGTGACGAGCTCATCGGCCTCGCGGGTCGCCGTCTCGGGCTGGTCGACGAAGTGCGCCTGGGTCTCCTCCCACTGGCTGGCGTACCGCAGGCGCTGGTGCGGTTCGAGGTCCCGCAACTGGAGCTCGGCATGGTGCCGCTGACGTTCCCGCAGCTCACGATCGGCGGCGCGGCGGCTGCCGGCGCGGGCGACGGCCCGCTCGTACTCCGGCCCGAAACGCCGCTGTAGTGCCGAACGGCGCCGCCCCTGCCACAGCCCGAGGACGATGGCGACGACGGCGAGCACGACCAGCACGGCGATGACGACGGCGACGTTTGTTGACATCGCGTTCCTCCAGTCGGGAGACCGGCACTCGCATCTTGACGCTAGCCCGCGGCCCGTGTCGCACCGTCCGCCAGCGGTCGCCGGCGGAGCGGCTCATCCCCAACGTCACCCGCGCCGCGCGGCCACGCGGCCACGCGCCACGCGGCGCGGGACGGCGGGTCAGTCGCCGCGCTGCACCGCGTCGCGGGGCAGATGCAGCTTGTCGCCCGGCTCGGGCTGGTGGTCGAACGGCAGCGCCGGGTCGTCGGGCTCGCCGCCGAGCCCGACGGTGCGTGCGCCGACGGCCGAGCCGTTGACGGCGTCGTCCTCGTCGATCGCGTCCGCACCGGAGCGGCCCGGGGTGCCGGTGGTACCCATGGTGTAACGCTCGTCCTCGTTGGTCATACCGCCTGGTTACCCCCTCCTGCCCGGTCCACCCCTCCGGGTGGGGCGCTACCGTCGATCGACCACGCCGGCGAGGTCGATCGTCTCGCCACGGTGGATCGGGCGGACCTGGTCGCCGAGGCCGCTGTTCGTGGCGACGTCGAGGAACCGCGACACCGGCTCCCGGTACGCCTTGTAGTCGTCGTAGTGGATCGGGATGGCCCGCCGCGGCCGGATCAGCCTGGTCAGCTCGACCCCCTCACGGCCGTTCATGGTGAACATGACGCCGCCGAGGCGGGTGGCGCCGAGGTGGAGGAACGCCGTGTCGATGTCGCCGAACCGCTGCGGGATCTCCCGCAGCACGCTCTCCCGGAAGCGGGTGTCGCCGCTCATGTAGAGCCGCAGCCGGCGGACGCCGTCGACCTCCCAGTCGATGACGCTGCCCATGGTCTCCGGCATCATGCGGTAGATGCCGTCCGGGCCGTGCCGGGCCGGCACGGCGGTGATCCGCAGCGCCTCGTTCCCGCGCCGCCACGTGGTCCGCTCCCAGTCCGGCAGTCCCACCGCACCGGTGAACCGCCACCGGCGGAGCCGGCGCGCCGCCTCGCGGGTCGTGGCGATCGGCAGCGAGCGGAGCAGCCCGCGCCTGGCCACCCGGTCGAAGTGGTCGCCGTGCAGGTGGGACAGCACGATCCCGTCGAGCGGCGGCAGGTCGCCGATCCCCATGGCCGGATCGGTCCGCCGCTTCGTCGACAGGCCGTAGCCGAGGTACGCGCGCTGCCCGGCGTGCAGGAAGTTCGGGTCGGTCAGGACCGTGAACTCGCCGATGCGCAGCAGCACGGTCGCCGTACCGATGAAGGTAGCCGACGCGTCCATGGCGTGCCTCCGGAGGTGGTCGGAGTGTTCCTCGGGGCGTTCCGTAGGCCCCTACCCGGCGCGGCTCGCTCGAACCGGACGAGGTTGCCGCGATGCCGCCCGTGCCGGCCGTCACGCGGGGTAGACAGGGGGCATGGATTTCGGTGTCGGATACTTCCCCACGCACGACGCCATGGGGCCGGGGCCACTGGCGCGGCTGGTCGAGGAGCGCGGGCAGTCGGCCCTCTTCTTCGCGGAGCACACCCACATCCCGGCCAGCCGCGACACGCCGTACGCCGCGGGCGGCGGCGAGGGCGAGCTTCCCCGCCGGTACTGGCACACCCTCGACCTCTTCGTCGCGCTGACCGCGGCCGCGGTCGCGACCAGCACCCTGCGCGTCGGCAGCGGCATCTGCCTGGTGGTCGAGCGGGACCCGATCATCACGGCGAAGGAGGTGGCGTCGATCGACCACCTGTCCGGCGGCCGCTTCGAGTTCGGCGTCGGCGCCGGCTGGAACCGCGAGGAGATGCGCAACCACGGCACCGACCCGCGGGTGCGGATGGCGGTCATGCGCGAGCGGGTCGAGGCGATGAAGGTGATCTGGCGCGACCACGAGGCGTCGTTCCAGGGGCGGCACGTGTCGTTCGACCGCATCCTGTGCTACCCGAAGCCGGTCCAGCGGCCGCATCCGCCGATCCTCGTCGGCGGCACCGGTCCCGGCGTCCTCGACCGGGTGCTGGCCGTCGGCGACGCGTGGTTCCCGAACTACGACGAGAGCGTTTTCCCGCGCATCGCCGAGCTGCGGTCCCGGGCCGACCGGCCGATCGACGTGCAGGTGGTCAGCGTGCCACCGGACCCGAAGGTGCTGGAGCGGCTCCACGAGGCCGGGGTGCGGCGGGCCAGCGGGTGGCTGCCGTCGGCGCCGAAGAGCCGGGTCGAGCGGGCCCTCGACGAGTGGGAGACGGCGATCGCCACCTTCGAGGGCGAATGAAGGACGTCCGCGAGCGGTTCGCGGCCGCGCCGGTGGCCCGCCTGGCCACCGTGGGGCCCGACGAGCAGCCGCACCTGGTGCCGATCGTGTTCGTGCTCGTCGAGGACACCATCTACCACGGCGTGGACGCCAAGCCGAAACGCGGCACGGAGCTGCGCCGGCTGGCGAACCTGGCGGCGAATCCCAAGGCCTCCGTCCTCGTCGACCACTACGCCGACGACTGGTCCGAGTTGTGGTGGGTACGGGCGGACGGCGTGGCCCGCGACGTCGACCCGGACGGCGCCGAGGGCCGCCGTGCCGTGGCGCTGCTGTCCGAGCGCTATCCCCGGTTCCGGCTCACCGGGCGGCTGATCGCGATCGACGTGGTGAACTGGGCGAACTGGTCGGCGCGGTAGTGCCGGCCGCCAGGCGCTCGATCGCGGCCTCCAGGTCCGGGCCGGCGGGCCGCCGGCCGACCAGCGCCCGCGGCAGTCGCGCGGCGAGTTGTACGGCGGCCCGCCGCGCGACCGGATCGCCCGGCGCGGCCCGCAGCAGCGCGGCGGTCGCACCGACGGCGACCCGCAGCGGCCGGCGCAGCCAGGCGGTCAGGACGCGGTTGCGTGCCGTGAGGACCCGCTTCCCGGTGTCGTCCGCGCCGGCCCGGGGGTGGTGGTGCGCGACGACGTCGGCCCGGTAGGCGAGTCCCCAGCCGGCGGTGAACAGGTCGTACGCCACCCGTTCCTCCTCACCCATGAACCGGACCACGGGGTCGAACCCGCCGACGCCGAGGAACGCCTCGCGCCGCACCACGGCCGCGCAGGCCAGGAACCCCAGCACCGACGGCCCCGGCAGGTCGTCGGCGGCGCCGAGCGGCGCCGTCGCCATGAACGCCGAGACCGGGTCGGTCCGCTCGTCGTCGCCCACGAGGACGTGACCGGCGAGCAGGCCGAGGCGGGGATGCCCGGCGAAGATGCCGGCGGCACGGTCGAGCGCGCCGGGGGCCCACCAGGAGTCGTCGTCGGCGAACGCGACGAGCGGCGTATCGGCGACTGCGGCACCGTGGTTCCGCGCGACGGCGCCGAGGTTCCGGCGGAGCGGCAGGACGAGCACCTCGGGCGGGCAGACCGCCGGCCCCCCGGCCGACCCGTTGTCGACGACGATGACCTGCGGCCGCTCGGGCAGTTCCAGCAGCCGCCCGACGGTCCGCCGCAACGTGGCGGCCCGGTTCCGGGTGGCGATGACGACGGTGACCTCGGACATTCGGCGAGACTTCTCCCGGCGGCCGCCGGTCAAACCTCCACCCACTCCGAACCCGGTCAGCGGGCCGGCTGGTCGCCCAGGCCCGCGTCCCTCGCCAGCATGATGGCCTGGGTCCGGTCCGCCACCTGGAGCTTCGCGAAGATGTTCGAGACGTGGTTGCGGACCGTCTTCTGGCTCAGGGCCAGCCGCTGGGCGATCTGCGGGTTCGTCAGGTGTCGCGAGATCAGCGCCAGGATCTGCCGCTCCCGCTGGGTCAGCTCGGGAAACGGCTCCGGGGCCGCCCGGTCCAGCCCGGCGAAGTATCCCATCAACCGGGTCGCGATCGCGGGGCCGAAGATCGCCTCGCCGTCGGCCACCACCGTGATCGAGCGGATGATCTCCACCCGGCGGGCGCCCTTGAGCACGTAGCCCCGGGCACCGGCGCGCAGGGCCGCGAACACCGAGTCGTCATCGTCCGCCATGCTCAGCACGAGCACGCGGACGTGCGGGGTCGTGGCGACGATCCGCTCCGTGGCGGCGATGCCGCCCATGCCCGGCATGGCCAGATCCAGCAGCACCACGTCCGGCTGCAGCCGGGCGACGGCCGTCAGCGCCTCCTCGCCGCTGGCCGCCTCGCCGCAGACGGCCACCTCCGGGCTGGTGGCCAGCAGCGCGCGCAGGCCGGCCCGGAAGTGGTCGTGGTCGTCGACGACCAGCACCCGTACGGCATCGGTCACTAGGGCACCACCTCCAGCGGCAGCCGTGCCGAGACCCTCGTCCCGGCCGGCGACGACGTGACGCTCAGCGTGCCACCCAGTTCCTCGGCCCGCTCGCGCATCGAATGCATCCCCACCCCACCCGTCCCGGTCGCTCCCGGTGCCACGGCGGTCGTGCCGTGGCCGTCGTCGGTGACGCTGAGCACCAGCCAGCCCTCGTCGAGCCGCAGCCGCAGGCGCACCGCGGTGGCCCCCGCGTGCCGGCGCGCGTTGGCGAGCGCCTCCAGCGCGATCCGGTACGCGGCCACCTCGGTCGCGGCGGGCAGCGCGGCCGCGGCCGGCAGGCCCGCCAGGTCCTCCGGCGCGTCGACGGTGACCCGCGGCCCGCCGGTGCCGGACCAGCCGGCGAGGTGCGACCGGAGCGCGCCGACCAGGCCGAGCGTATCGAGTGCCGGCGGGCGCAGGCCCTCCACGAGCCGCCGCACGTCGGCGACGGCGGTCCGCGCGTCGGCGACGATCTCGTCGAGTAGCCGCGTCGCCTCCTCGCCGCCGACCTCCTGGGCGGCCTCGGCGCGCATGGTCAGCCCGGCCAGGGTGGGGCCGAGGCCGTCGTGCAGGTCGCGGCGCAGCCGGCGGCGCTCCTCCTCGCGGGCGACGACGAGCTGCTCGCGGGAGCGGCGCAGGTCGGCGGAGAACCGGACCGCCTGGACGGCGACGCCGATGTGCCGGGCCAGGTCCTCCAACAGCCGCAGGTCCCGCGGTCCGAGCGCCGCCTCGCCGGGGCGCGGGCCGAGCAGCAGCGTGCCCACGGGTTCCCGACCGGCGACGAGCGGCAGCGCGGCCGGGTTCGGCGGGCGGGTGCCCAGCTCGTACGAGCGGCCGCCACCGACCTCGATCCCGACGTACGAGAGCTGCAGCGCCTCCCGGACCGTCGCGGTGCTCGTCTCGAGGATCGCGCCCGGGTCGGGTACCTGGGCCAGGCGCTCCCCCAGCCGGGTCAGGACGGTGTACGGGTCGTCGCGCTCGCCGTACACGAGCAGGTTGACCCGCCGCTGCAGCCACTGGCGCAGCGCGCCGAAGACGAGCGCGGCCACCACGGCGGCGACGACCGAGGACGCGCCGAGCACCCCGACGACCAGCAGGTAGGCGCCGGCGACTCCGGCGGACAGGGCGACGAACACGACGGTACGGCTGATGAGCAGGTCGATGTCGAACAGCCGGTGGCGCAGGACGGCGATGCCGATGCCGGCCGGGATGAGCGCGATCGCCACCCCGCCGGCGACGTCCCAGGGCTCGGCGAGCGGCCAGACCCGGTCCGGCCGGTCGTCGAGCAGGCCGGCGGCGAGCCGGCCGAGGACGACGAGGGCGACCAGCCCGACCGCGTACGCGAGCCAGCGGGCCTGCTGGCGCCGCGCTCCGGTGAGGGTGCGGGTGTGCAGCACGACGGCGCCGGCGCCCACGACGAAGGCGATCCCGGCGGCGACGGTGAACACGGTCTCGACGGCCGGCGCGAGGTCCGCGAGCGCGGCGACGCCGAGCGGGTTGGCCGGGGCCCGCGGGCGGACCTGGTCGTTCTGGCCGGGGCGCAGGGCGCCCGTCACCGCGGCGACGGCGGCCACGCCGAGCAGCGCCCGGACGGCGGGGCGCCACCGGCGCGGCAGGCGCCCGTCCGGGAAGAAGGCCGGCACGAGGGCGAGGCCGAGGTTGCCCGGCACCCACAGCCAGGTCTGCGGCCAGGCGAGCGCGGGGTTCCCGGTGCGGACCGCCGCCTGGCCGCAGACCTCCAGGAGGATGAAGCTCAGCGCGCTGCCGAGCAGCAGCGGGCCGACCGGGTTGCCGGGGCGGCGGCGCACGATGAGCCCGCCGGTGACGGCGCAGGCGGCGATCGACGCCAGGCTGCTGACGTCGCCGACGGACGCGCCGTTGCCCAGCGCGAGCCAGCCGGCCAGGACGGCCAGGACCAGGCTCGCACCGGACAACGGCCAGGCGATCCGCGCGATGTTCATCGTCAGCGACAGTAACGATCATCCGGTCCCGGTGACGCGGGACGGTGTCCCGGCCCGCTCGGGACCGGCACCGCCGCGCTGGCCGCCGAACAGGAACGCCAGGCCGGCCACGGACACCCACAGGGCGCCCGGGAACAGCGACCCGTACTGCGCCGGGAACACCTGCGTGGCGAACACCAGCAGCGCGAGCAGCGCGCTGACCGCGGCCAGCCAGCGGCTCGCGGAGCCGTGCCGGAATCCGCCGACGGCGACCGCGGCCGCGCTGACCCCGGCACCCACCCACAGCCACGCGATCGTGTTGTAGATCTCGACGAGGCTCGCGACGGTGTCCGGGTCCCAGCGTTCGGGTTCGCCGAGCGCCCAGTACAGCTCGGTACAGATGCCGCCGCCCACGACGAGCGTCGCGGCGACGAGACCGAGGCCCGCGGCGGCGACGCCGGGGACGAGGCTGCCGGCCGGCTCCTGCGCGCCGAGGTGACGGCGCAGCCCGGCGGCGAAGATCACGATGCAGACCGCCGCGACGGAGCACACGACCTGGTACGCCCAGACGTACCCGCGGTGGTCGGCGATGGCCGCGACGACCAGGGTGTTGTCCTTGATCCCGTCGCCCACGGTGGCGGTGAGGTCGGCGCCGACGAGGAGGCCGGCCAGGCCGACGAGGCCGCCGAGGGCGCCGCTGAGTGCCCAGCCGCGTCCGGCGCGGCGAGTAGTTTCGGTGACAGTGGTGGTCATGCGACCACGGTGCCGCCGGTACGACCCGGGCCGGACCGGCCCGGAGTCCCGTCCCACCGGGAGCATTGTCCCGGTGCGGCGGGCCGGGCCCGGCGGGCACACTCGTGGTAGACAGTGGGACCGGTCCGGACCAGAGGGGGAAACGCACAGTGGGCGTGCTGCAACGCTTCGAGAAGCGGCTGGAAGGCATCGTCGAGGGCACCTTCGCAAAGGTGTTCAAAGGGGTCGTCCACCCCGTCGAGATCCTCAACGCCATGCAGCGGGAAGCCGACGCGCACAAGACCACCGTGTCGGGTGGGCGCATCCTCGTGCCGAACCGGTTCGTGATCGAGCTCTCACCCAACGACCACTCGCGCCTGGCGCCGTACGCGTCCGCGCTCGCCCAGGAGCTCGCGCAGTCGCAGGCGGAATACATCGGGGAGCAGGGCTGGGCCGTCTACGGTGACGTGCTCGTCGAGGTCGACCGCGGTGCGGCCCTCGACACCGGCCTGTTCCGGATCATCGCGAGCGTCCACACCGGCGGCGAGACCCCCGCCCGGCAGGCGTTCGGGGTGCGGCTGGTGACCGACGACGGCGGCAACTACCTGCTGCCGGTCGGCTCGACCGTGATCGGCCGCGGCGAGCAGGCGACGGTGCGCCTGCCCGACGTGCGCGCCTCACGCCAGCACGCCCGGCTGGACTACGACGGCAACCGGGTGGTGCTGACCGATCTGGGCTCGGCGAACGGCTCGCTGGTCAACGGCCGGCGCGTCGCGACGGCGGCGCTCAACCCCGGCGACGAGATCGTCATCGGCAGCACCCGCCTGACGTTCCGCGTCGACGGCGGCGCCGAGCCGACCCAGGTCACCCGCTATCCGGAGGGCCAGCCGTTCCCGGGCTGACGCACCGGCGCCCGGCGGCGAGCACCCCGGTTCCCACCGCGCCGGCAGCACCACGCCGGCCGGCAGCCGCGGAGCAACCGGTCGAGGACCCGCGCGCCGAACTCCAGGCCGTCCACCGGCACCCGCTCGTCGACGCCGTGGAACAACGGGACGGTCCGCCACGGGTTCACCTTCTGGCCGTAGCGCGGAATTCACAGGGTATTGGCAGGTCCACGGAATCGCGGTGCCAGGTTGCGACCGCACCGTCGGCTGGAGAACGACCGCAGGACGTACTGGGAGGACTTCCATGACCGAGGACGCAACGTACGGTGCCGGGCCGGCACCCTGGACGCCGCCGGCCGCCCCCGGTGGCGGCGGGCCGCGCGGCTCGAGGCACTCGAAGCTCAAGATCGGCATCGTGGCGGCCGTCTCGGGCGTGATCGTGATCGGTGGCGGGGTGGCCGTCGCGAACGCCGCGAGCACCGGCGGGGCCGTCGTCCAGCAGGGACCGGGCCACGGCGGCTACGGCATGCCGGGCGGCCGGGGCGGCGGTGCCGAACGCGGCGGCAGCAAGGGGGCGCTGCACGGCGACTTCGTGGTCAAGGACAGCAGCGGCAAGTTCGTCACGCACCGCCTCCAGTCGGGCACCGTGACCGCGGTGAGCCCGACATCGATCACGGCGAAGAGCGAGGACGACCACAGCACCACGTTCACCGTCGGCGCGGACACGAAGGTGAACCACGGCTCCGGCAAGATCGGTGACGTCAAGGTGGGCGACGCGGTCACCGTGGTCGGCGTCGTGTCCGGCGACACCGCGACCGCCACGTCGATCTTCGACGCCGCCCTGCGCGCGGACCATGGCGGCGACCCGGACCGAGAGCCGGGCAAGGGCCCGGGTCACGCCGGCGGCCGTGGTCCGCGGGGCTCCGCCTCCCCGTCCCCGAGCAAGTGACAGCGGGCACGGCCGGCGCCGCCGGCGGGCCGGCACAGCCGTGACCCCGGCCGTGGCGACGACCAGGAACGCCGCCGCCACGGCCGGGAACGGCCCGTCCTGGGACGGCGACACCGCATCCGGGTGGGCCGGGCCGGTCGCCGTCCCGAGCGGCGGCGCGGGCAGCGTCGCGGTGGGCACGAGGACGAACGACGAGCGCCTCAGGCGTTGACCACCGACTGGGGCCAGCGACCGCCGCCGATCTCGCTGTGGTCGGCGATCTCGACGGCGAGCCGCTGGACGCTCGCGACGACCTCGGTGAGGCGCTCGGCGAGATGCGCGGAGTAGCCGATGAGCTCGCCGACCACGGTGCCGACGAGCTCGGCGAGGTCCTGCAGCGACGCCGGGAACTGGGTGAGCACGCCCGCCGCGGTGGCGCTGCCCTCCAGGCAGGTGGTGGCCAGGCCCTCGGCGACCCGGGCGACCCGGTCGGCCAGCCCGGCCAGGTAGCCGGTGTTGGCCGCGGCGACCTCCACCAGCCAGCCGCTCGTGATCCTGGCCTTGCCGACCGACTGGTTGAGCGCGTCGAGCTGCTCCCGGACGACGCCGAGATACGCCGACCTGGCCGGGCCGTCCCAATAGGCGAGGTTCTTGCCGGGCGGGTCGAGGTCGGCGGCGATGCCGGAGACCGGGGTGACGACCACGGGCAGGTACCGCAGGCCGGTCTCCATCAGCGACAGCACCGGCAGCGAGCGGGAGAACGCGGCCTCGGCGCGCCCGAGGACCTCGTCGACCTGCCGGCGGACCGAGTCGAGCCGCTCCCGGACGCGCCGCAGCGCGTCCTCGGCGTCGTCGGTCACCCACTCGACGAACGAGTCCCACCAACCGTTGCCGCCGAGCCGGCGCTCGACCACGCGGATGCCGTCGTCGACCCGGCGCACGAGCAGCTCCCACTCGGCGCGGACGTCGGCGACGCCCCGCTCGACGGCCGCGGTCGCCAGGCGGAACAGGCCGAGGGTCGCCTCGGCGTGCTGCTGGTTCGGGTCCGGGAAGGTCATCGCTCTCGATCCGGGTCAGGCGTGCCAGAGCGCGTCGAGGTCGATCACGCTGTGGTCGTCGGCGTCCTCGTACCACTCGGCGCAGCTTCGCAGCACGGCCGCGATCTCGTGGAACTCGGCGGTCGCGTCGGTGAACAGCGTCGTGAGGTGGACGCGCATGATCTCGTAGACGCGGGACTGGTCGGCGGAGCTCACGGTGCCGGAGACGTCGGCGACCGCGAACCCGGACGCCGGGATGCCCAGCCCGGCCATCCCGGCGCGGACTGCGTCCATCCGGTCGCCGAAGTCGTCCCACCTCGCGGCCTCGGCGCGGATCGCCGCGGTGGCGGCCCGGATCGCCGGTGCGGAGTAGTAGTCGTAGCCGTCGTCACCCACCGACGGTCACCTCCGGTCGGCGCCGGTGGGCGCCGACGAGCCTGCCGCCGCGCTCCCCCGACAAGAATTCGTGCGTACGCGCACCGTCGAACTGTCCCACCGGTCCCCCTCCGATGTGCCGCCTGCGTGCCGGCCGCCGCACATGGTACCTAGGGTGGACGACATGGACGAACCGCGAAGAGCCCTCGCGGCACGGGTGGACGACGGAGAGTTACCGGGCCTGGTGTGTGCCGTCGCGACCGCCGACGGGACGATCCGTGTCGATGCGATCGGCAGGAGGTCTCCCAGCCCGACGAGTGGACCCGGCCGCCGCCGGCCGGGTCTGCGTGCTTCTGACCCAGGTGTCCGACGTGCTGTGGAACGGCACCGTCACCGAGTTTCAGCGACTCGCGGTCCGGGCCGTCGTGTGACTACCGCGGCCCGGCAGGCGGCGGTGCGGCCGGGAGCTCGAGCGTCGCCGGAGGCCCGGGCTGCCCCGGTGGCGGCGCGACCGGCCCGTCGGCATGTCCGGGCGGCGCCGTGGCCACGCCCGCATGCCCGGGCGGCCCGGCGGGCAGAGTGTGCGGGAACGGCGGCCCGGCGGGCAGGGCGTGCGGGAACGGCGGCCCGGCGGGGCGGCGGTACAGCGCGATCGCCCGGCCGCCCAGCGCCTTCGTCGCGTTGCCGTTGGCGACGCCGCCCAGGATGATCGCCGCGCCCGGCACGACCTTCGCCAGCATCTTCTTCGCGGCCCGGACGCCCGCCATCTGCGCGAGCTTCAGGCCGATCTTGACCATGACCCGGCCGACCGTCGGCCGGTCCGCCGGCACGAGCGCGCCGACGTTCTCCCGGCCCTTGGCCACGGCGAGCGCGGTGCGGGCCGCCTGCGCGTACTTGTGCACGTTCTGCAACACCAGCAGGTCGGCGGCCCGGTCCGGGTGCGCGGGGTCGATGCCGTAGTTCGCGGCCAGCATCAGCACCATCCGCGCCTGCGTCCAGGCCAGGACGCCGATGTCGAGCACCGCGCCGGCGACCGGGACGGCGCCGGAGACGGCGCCGGAGAGGCGCGACTGGTTGACGTAGCGGTACACGATCATGTCGGCGAGCGCGTCCGGCGGCGCGCCCGGATTCTGGCCCTTGAGCTTCTCCAGCTCACGCGCCATCTTCGGGCCGAGCCGGGTCACCGCCTCCAGCGCGAGGTGCTCGGGAGCGTACTCCGGGTCGGCCCGCATCTTCTGCCACAGACCGCTGGGTGGCCCGTCGTCACTGTCCGGGAGGTCGGGCGCTGCGGTCTGCTCGGTCACACGACCAAGATAGGAGACGACCACAAGACGACGGTAGGCTGACCCGTTACTTACCCACAGCGACGGATGGGGAGAGTCGTGAGTCTGCCGGACTGGGCACCCGACGGGGTGGACACCACGGTGCCGAACGCAGCAAGGGTGTACGACTACGCGCTGGGCGGTTACCACAACTTCGCCGTCGACCGCGAGTTCACGGAGCAGGCGATGAAGGCCTGGCCGGGCATCGGCCGGGTCGCGTACGCCAACCGCGCCTACCTCGGCCGGGCCGTGGAGTGGCTCGTCGACGCGGGCGTGCGGCAGTTCCTCGACATCGGCTCGGGCATCCCGACGCTCGGCAACGTCCACGAGGTCGCGCAGGCGCTCGCGCCCGAGGCGCGGGTGATGTACGTCGACATCGACGAGGTCGCCGTCGCGCACAGCCAGGCGATCCTCGCCGGCAACACCCGGGCCGCCGCCGTGCGGGGCGACCTGCGCCGGCCGCAGCAGATCCTGGCCGACCCGCGGGTCCAGGAGTTGCTCGACTTCGGGCAGCCGGTGGCGGTGCTGCTCGTCGCGGTCCTGCACTTCGTCGCCGACGAGGACGACCCGGCCGGGATCGTCCGTGAGCTGAGCGAGGCGCTCGTCGGGGGCAGCTACGTCGCCGTCTCGCACTTCACCCGCACCGCCGGTCTCGACCAGGAGCAGGATCAGGTCACGAAGTTGTACGACCAGACGCCGACCTCGGTGCGCGCGAGGACCCCGCAGCAGGTGGCCGCGATCCTCGGCGACCTCGAGCTCATCGGGCCGGGCGTGGTCCCGGCGACCGCGTGGCACCCCGACCCCGAGGAGGAACGCGAGCCGGAGCAGGCCGCCGTTCTTGCCGCGATGGGCTACAAACCGATACGAAGCTAGCGCGAGACACCGACATAGGGACATACTTCACGCCATGCGTGAGCCATCGACGCGGACAGGCGCCGAGCAGGAGTCACCGGCCAGGGCGTTCGCCCGTGCCTGGGCGCACAGCCTGCACGAGGTCTGCTTCGTGCCACGGCGGCTGAGCCGCACGATCCCGCTGCTGGAGGACCTGAGCCTCCAGCTCGCGGCGGCGCTGGACGGCGACCGGCCCGATCCCGCAGCCGGTCACCGCGCCGGCACCGCGATGGTCCAGGCGCAGTTGTGGTCGCCGGCCGCGCTGCGGGTCAGCGTCGAGCTGATCCACGGCAGGCTGCGCGCCGACCTCGGTGTCGGCCGGACCGACGCGGCGGACCGCATCGGGCCGCTCCTCGGGGCCTTCACCGAGGCGTTCACCGAGGCGGTCCGGGCGATCGCGCTCACCGAGACCGATGACGCGCGCCGCCACGAGCGCGCCCAGGCCCACCGGGCGGTCCGCCGGGCCGAGCACGAGCGGCAGCACGCGCTGCTGCACGACCAGGTCTCCGGCCTGCCGAACCGGCACGCGCTGCTGGAGCACCTCGGCGCGCTGCTCGCCACCGCCGCACGGCCCGGGCGGCTGGGCGTGTGCGTGCTCAACCTCGTGCAGTTCGCCGAGCTCACCGACGCTCTCGGCATGGAGCAGGGCGACGCGCTGCTGCGCGAGGTCGGGCTGCGCGTTCGCGACCTCACCGTCGCCGAGGGCCTCTACGCCGCACACCTCGGCGGTGACGAGTTCGTCCTGGTCCGGCCGGACACCCGCGGGATCGACGACATGATCAAGGTGTTCGCTCTGGTACGGGAGGCGCTGGCGTACCCCTGGCGCCCGGCGATGCACCCGATCCAGCTCGACGCGAAGGCGGGCCTGCTGGAGCGCCGCACCGCGGGCGCCTCGCCCGGCGAGGTCCTGCGGACCGCCAAGATGGCGCTGACCTGGGCCAAAGGCGATCCGGTGGCGTCGTACGCGGTCTTCGAGCAGCGCCGGCACGACGCCGACCAGCGGCGACACGCCCTCTCCCGGGACCTGCCGGCGGCACTCGAACGCGGGGAGGTGCACCTCGCGTACCAGCCGATCGTGCGGCTCGACGACCGTCGTGTCGTGGCGGTCGAGGCGCTGGCCCGGTGGGACCATCCGGAGCACGGCGCGGTGAGCCCGGCGGAGTTCATCCCCCTCGCCGAGCGGATCGGGCTGCTCAACCGGATGATCGACGGCCAGTTGCGGGCCGCGGCGTCACACGCCCGCTCGTGGCAGCGGCCCGGCCGGCCGGTCCGGTTACAGCTCAACCTGTCGACGGCCCAGCTCGCCGACCCGGCGCTGCCCGCGATCATCGGCGCCGCGCTCGACGCGACAGGCCTTCCGCCCGGATCGCTGACGTTCGAGGTGACGGAGCAGGCGATCACCGATCCGCAGACCGGCTCGGCGACGCTGGCCGCGGTCGCCGCCCTGGGCGCCGGGTTCGCGGTCGACGACTTCGGGGCGGGATACTCGAACTTCGCGCGGCTGCACGAGGTGAGCCGCTCGGCGGTGACCACGCTGAAGATCGACCGCAGCCTGCTGGCGAGCCCCGACGTCATGCTGTCCGCGCTGGTCGACCTGGCGCACGGCCTCGGCCTGGAAGCGGTGGCCGAGGGCGTGGAGACCCAGGAGCAGGCGACCCGCGTGCAGGTGCTCGGCTGCGACACGGCGCAGGGCCACTTCTTCGGTCCCCCGATGCCGCCGGAACCCCTGCGACGCCTGTTCACATAGCCTCGGCCCCACACCCCAGCAGACTCCGGGCAGCCGTCGCCGGTCGGCTTGCGCGCCATGAGCCGTGGAGTCCCGTGGCCGGCAGGACGGCCACAGGACTCCACGGCCTATCCTGTGTCGCATCACCCCACTGGTCCAAGGACGGACATGGCAACCAACGACGAGATCGCGAAGCTCGACACCACCGTTGCGCACTCGGCCCGGCTGTGGAACTACCTGCTGGGCGGCAAGGACAACTTCGCCGCGGATCGTGAGGCCGCCGAGCAGGTGCTCGCCTTCATGCCGGAGCTGGTCCAGTCGGCCCGGTTCAACCGCCAGTTCCTCGGCCGCGCCGTGCGGCACCTCGCCGGCGAGGCCAAGATCCGCCAGTTCCTCGACGTCGGCACCGGGCTGCCGACCGCCGACAACACGCACGAGGTGGCACAGGCGGTCGCGCCCGACTCGCGGATCGTCTACGTCGACAACGACCCGATGGTGCTGGTGCACGCCCGGGCGCTGCTGACCAGCCGGCCGGAAGGCGCCACCGACTACATCGACGCCGACGTCCGGGACACCGGCAAGATCCTCGCGGCGGCGGCCGAGACGCTCGACTTCAGCCAGCCGGTCGCGATCATGCTGCTGGGCATCGTCAACTTCGTCGTCGACGACGACGAGGCCGCCCGGATCGTGCGCACGCTGGTCGGCGCCGCGCCGTCGGGCAGCTACCTGGTCATCTCGCACCCGACACGGGAGGTCAACCCGGAGGCGGTCGACCGCGCGGTGCAGATGTGGAACGCGGGCGGTGCCGCCCCGATGACCGTCCGCACACCGCAGGAGATCGAGTCGTACTTCGCAGGGCTCGAACTGCTGGAGCCGGGCGTCGTCACCGTCTCCCACTGGCGGCCGGACGGCAACGACGAGACGCCCGCGTCGGAGTTCTGCGGGGTAGCCCGAAAGCCATGAGCCCTCGGCTGGGCGCGGCCGGGCGACTCCATGATCATGGAAAAGGTCTGGCTATCGGGGCAGCCAATCTTTCCCATGACCATGGGATCGAGCGGCCCGGGGCGCGCATGCGCCAGGCCCCGGCGTCAGCCATCGGGGGCCTCCTGCACACCGGCAGGTTAGCGGCTGGGGGATCGGCCTTCCGCCGCGCGGGCCAGGTGGGCGAGGACGGCGGCACGGGTCGGCCGGCGATCGATCTCCATGTAACGCTCCGCACCCGCGAGCGGCTCGAAGCCGCAGCGCCGGTACACCTCGTGCGCGTCGCGGGTCGCGAGGACGAACCGCCGCACACCCGTCGCGGACAGGTCCTCGAGCATGCTGTCGACGAGCCAGCCGCCCAGTCCCCGGCCGCGGTGGCCGGCGTCGACGAAGACGTCGCAGATCCACGCGAAGGTCGCCCCGTCCGTCACGGCCCGGGCGAACGCCACCTGTTCGGCTTCGGCGAAGACCGAGTACGGCACCGAACCGGCGATCGACCGGGCCACGACGTCCCGTTCGCGGCCCGCCGCCCAGTACGACTCCTCCGACAGCCACCGGTGGACCCGGTCGACGTCGACGCGGCCGGGCTCGGTGGTGAGCAGGTAGCCGTTCCGCTCGCGATCAGTCATGCCCCGCATCGTCGCAGGACGGGCCGGGGCGCGGTCAGCCGGCCGCCGCCCGGGTGAACCCGGTCGCGGCGGCACCGTGGCGCCGGCCCGGCGGGAGCCGCCGGGCCGGGACGACCGGCCGCGGGGCCTGGCGCGGCCGTGGACGGGGTCACCCCTGGCGGTACGTCGGGTCGAGTCCGGTCGGTAGCATCGCCGGATGACCGACTCGGTGACCGACGCGGTGACGCCCCTGTCCGACGCGACGTTGATCGGGCTGCGGGTTCCGGTCGTCCTGCTCACCCTCGCGGGCGCCGTGCTCGCGCTCGTCCTGATCCGGCGGCTCGGCCTGTTCACGTCGCTGGTGGGCGCCTCCGGGTGCCTGTTCATCGCGGCCGACCAGGTCGTCAACGTCGTGTGGCCGCTGCACGTCACGGGGCTGGCCGAGGACGGGGCGTACGAGGCCGACGACATGATCTCGCTGACCAACATCTACACGATCACGGACGCGGCGCTGATCACGGCGGGCGTGGCGCTCGTGGTGCTGGCGCTGCTCGTCCGGCGGCCGGCCCGGTCCGTGGCGCTCCCGCCACCACCCGGCCACTTCCTCCAGCCGCCGCAGCGCCCGGGCGGCTGAGGCATGGCGCCGATCGAGGAGGTCGCGGCCGGCCTCGCCCGGTCGGCCACCGCGGCGGCGGGTGTGCCGGTGCGCTCGGCGATCCTGCACGGGTCCGTGGCCACCGGCGACTTCCTGCCCGGCCGCAGCGACATCGACCTGCTGCTCATCGTCGACGGGCCGCTGCCGGACACCGCCGCCGCGGCGCTGGAGCGGCTGGTGCGCGACGCCGATCCCGGCCCGGCGAGCGGCATCGACCTGCACGTCGTGACCGCCGCCGCGGCCGCCGCGCCGTCCCCCGCACCGCCGCTGGAACTGCACGTCGGGCGGTACGACGGCAGCTCCGTGGGCGTCGAGACCGCGCGCCGCGTGGCCGCCGCCCCGGACCTGCCGGCGGAACTGTCGATGGCACGCGCCGACGGTCGTGCCCTCCTCGGCGCCGCCCCGGCCGCCGTGCTCGGCCCGGTCCCGGCCGCATGGGTCCGCGACCGCGGCCGGCACTGGCTGCGGGTGTGGCAGTCGCTCACCGGTGACACCGAGGACGCCGCGCACATGGTCCTCACCGCGTGCCGCATCTGGCTGTTCGCCGTGGAGGGCAGGCACAGCGTCAAGGCGCACGCCGCCCGGTGGGCGCTGGCGCGTGACCCGTCGCTCACCGCGATCCCGCAGGCGCTGCACCAGTACACGACCGACCCGGCGGCACCGGTGTCCGAGGCGGGCATCGCGCGGGTCCTGGAGACCGTGCTGCGCGACGACGCGGTTTGACGCTCCGCCGGGCGGGTAGGCGGCGCCGACGTACCCGGAGGGAAGTGATCGGCGATGACGACCCCCACGTTGCCCGACCTGTTCACCTGGCTGGAACAGTCGCGCCGCGACGGCGAGGTCCACTACGACGAACGGCAGCGCTGCTGGACGGTCCTCGGGCACCCCGAGGTCTCGGCCGTCCTCGGCGACCCGCACACGTTCTCCTCCGACCTGGGCGACCTGCGCCCCCGGCAGGAGGACCTGGACCTGTTCCAGCGCGGCAACTTCGTCCAGATGGATCCGCCCCGCCACGACTCGCTGCGGCGGCTGGTGAGCCGGGCGTTCACTCCACGGGTGGTGGCGGGCCTGGCGCCGCGCATCACCGCGGTCACGTCCGAACTGCTCGACGAACAGGCCGGCGCGGAGCGGTTCGACCTGGTCGACGACCTGGCGTACCCGCTGCCCGTGATCGTCATCGCCGAACTGCTCGGCATCCCGACGGCGGACCGGCCGGTGTTCCGGCGATGGGCCGACGCGCTGTTCGAGCGGCCGGACGTCGGCCCGGACCAGCCGCTGACCCGGATGTTGGACGATCGGAGCGTGCAGGCGGTCGCACCGGTCATGCGCGAGATGAACGAGTACCTGCTGCGGCACGTGCGGGCGCACCGCGCGACGCCCGGCGACGACCTGACCGGCAACCTGGTGCAGGCCGAGGCCGACGGCGAACGGCTCTCCGACGAGGAGATCATCGGGTTCGTCGGCCTGCTGCTGCTCGCCGGCCACATCACGACGACGGCGACGCTGGGCAACACGGTGGTCAGCCTCGATGAGCACCCGGACGCGGCGGCCGAGATCCGGGCCGACCCGGCGCTGCTGCCGGACGCGATCGAGGAGGTGCTGCGGCTGCGCACGCCGTTCCCGCGGCTGGTGCGGCGGTCGACCACGGACACGATGATCGGCGGTCTGCCGGTCCCGGCGGGTGAGGTCGTCGTCACCTGGCTCGCGGCCGCCAACCGCGACGGCCGGGTCTTCGCCGACCCCGTGCGGTTCGACATCCGGCGCAACCCGAACCCGCATCTCACCTTCGGGCACGGCATCCACTTCTGCATCGGTGCGCCGCTGGCCCGGCTGGAGGCGAGGATCGCGATGGAGGTGTTGCTGCGGCGGTACCGCGAGATCGCCGTCGACACCGCCGCGTCGGTGTACCGCAACCCGTGGGTGATGCTCACGCCGACGAAGCTCCCGGTCACGGTCGTCCCGGCCTGACCGTCGGTCCCGCCGAGCCGGGCCACGGCGCCCGCGGGCCCGGCGGCGCGCTCAGGCCACTCGCTCCGTGGCCGGGATGCGCCGGCTCAGGGCGAAGTCCAGGGTGCTGTCGAGCAGCGGGTCGGCGGCGTCGCGCGTCGTCAGGGTAACGGCGGTCACCGTGTCCACGCTGGTCCCCCGGCCATCATTCGGGCGGTACCGCACGGTGGCGGCGTCGGGCGAGGAGCACAGCACGATGCCGGGACGCTGGACCCCGGCCTTCGGCACCCAGACCCGGTCTCCCGGACTGAACGCTTGCGGCGCGCTCGGACGGCTTGGCGCGGACATGTTCACCTCCGTCGAATTCCGGTCGAGCGGCCCTGCCTGGCGGGCGCCGACGGGTCGGGCTCAGGTGGCACGCAACTGGACCGCGTGACACGCGCAGATGTGGGAACGGTGCTCGGGGCTCGCCCTCGTGCAGCGGTGCTCGCCACCGGCCTGGCACGCATTGGCGTCGGTCCAGCGGTGCCCACAACTGACCGTGTGCGGCGGCGCGGCGGGCTGTGCGGACACGACAGTCCTTCCCGTGCAGGTCGATGGGCAGGTCGCGGTTCGAGATCACCGACCGCCGTAACCGCCGACGCTTCTCTGCCGATGAGCATGTCAGCGCAGCGGGCCCTGTGCAAGATTTCACGACGACAAATCGTCATCCGGAGAACATGCACGCGGGCGGATTCCACTACGCTATGTCGGTCGCGGTTTCATCGTGAAAGATGCAACAGCGGCACCCGCGGTGCACAGATAGTTCGCCACCAGGCACAAGACGTTCCAGAGTCCATGGCGGTTGGTTGGTGAGCAGCTACTCAGAGTAAGCATGTGACGTAGTTCGCAGCGGTACACCGCCGACGCCGGAATCGCTTGACGTCGCGCCACAGCGAGGAGTAATGAATGCAACACACTGAATGGATCATGTCCAGCCGTTCCACGGGGAACGGCGGTAGCTGCGTCGAAGCGCGCCGATACGACGGGCTCATCGAGGTCCGCAACAGCAAGAACCCCGGCGCCGGCAGCGTGCTGTTCACGCCGGAGGAATGGGACTCGTTCCTCTTCGGCGCCAAGCGCGGCGAGTTCGACCAGCTCCTCAACGGCTGAGCCGGCCGCGACCGATTCGCACGCAGCGTCGCCGGCCGCGGCGGAAAGCCAAGCCGGCGACGCGGACCCTCGCAGGGAGCGGCCTCAGCCGCCCACCCGGCCGATCAACGCGGGTCCCGCGGCGGCGTCACCGAGGCGCGTGCCCCGCCCCGCCGCAACGGCGCGATCGGCGCCATCCGGTGTGTGGCGTCACCGGCCCGGCGCCGGAGCGGGTGACGAGGTCAGCGGACCCGGGCGACGCCGGCCAGGCCGGCGCTGCGGGACGGGTCCTGCGCGAAGTCGGTCGGGTCGTCCGGGGCGGGGTGCCACTCCGGGAGCCAGACCACGCCCGGCTCGACGATCTCCAGGCCCTCGAAGAACCGCTCCACCTGCGGTCGGGAGCGGAGGTGGAACGGCGTCGCGGTGCTGCGCTGGTAGACGTCCTTCGCGACGGCCACGTGGCCGGAGTCGTCGTCCCGCACACCGTCGGACGCGGCGTGCGACACCACGACGTAGCTGCCGGGCACCAGCGCCTCCCGCAGCGGCCGGACCGCGGCCTGGGCCGCCTCGTCGTCGGGGACGAAGTGCAGGACCGCGACGAGCAGGAGTCCCACGGGCTCGCCGAAGTCGAGCAGGCGACGCACCTGCGGATGTCCGAGGATCGCCTGCGGGTCGCGCACGTCGGCCCGGACGGCGCCGGCACGCTCGTCGCCGTCGAGGATCTCGAGGCTTTCGGAGACGGCCACCGGGTCGATGTCGACGTAGACCACCCGCGCGTCGGGGACGACCGACCTGGCCACCTCGTGAACGTTGCCGGCCGTCGGGATGCCCGAGCCGATGTCGAGGAACTGGCGGACGCCCGACTCGGCCAGGTGCCGCACGGCGCGGCGCAGGAAGGCGCGGTTGGTCCGCGCCAGGGCAGGCACCAGTGGGAACAACCGAGCGACCGCGTCGCCGGCCGCACGGTCCGCGGGAAAGTTGTGGATGCCGCCGAGGTGATAGTCGTAGATCCGGGCCGCGGTCGCCGGCTTCGGCTCACCGCCGTTTCCCACACCTGCCACCGTCGCCGCCTCGGATCGGGATGTCGGCGTATTCCCATGGATCACGCCACGTCGGCATGATCATACCTGGTCCGTACAAAGCATCGGTTATCGGAACTCCGCCAGTGGCACCGAAGCGGTCCGGACCAGCTCGAAGATGCGGCGGTACTCGGCGATCTCGTGCGCCTCCTCGAGATACATCGCACCGACGTGCGACTCGAGGTACACCATGTCCGGGTCGTCCGGGTCGTCGAAGTCGAGGATGCGGAAGGCGCCGGCCATCGCGGCGTGCGCACCGGCCGCGAACGGCACCACCCGGATGTCGACCAGGCCGTGGGCGGCGAGCTGCCGCAGGTGCCCGATCTGCGCTTCGAGCACGGCCTTGCCGCCGACCTGTCGGGTGAGGGCACCTTCACCGATCACGGTCACCAGCCGCGGGACCGGCGAGCGGCTGAACAGCGCCTGCTGCCGCTGCATGCGCAGCTTCACGTGCCGCTGGGCCGCCTCGTTGTCGGTGGGCTGCTCGCCCGCGAACACCGCCACCGCGTACTGCTCGGTCTGCAGCTCACCGGGAACGATCTCGCCGTCGTAGGTGCTGATCTGGTTGGCGCTGGCCTCCAGCCCGACGTAGAGCTTGAACCAGTCCGGGATCACCGGGTTTGCGTCCCACCACTCCTCCTGCGAGGTGCCCAGCGCCAACTCGGCCAGGGCGTCGGTGATGCTCTGGTCGGCGCCGTAGAGCCAGCACAGTGCCCGCACGTTCGCCGGGGACACCGGGACCTTGCCGGTCTCGATCCGGTGAAGGGTCGGCTCGGAGATGCCCAGCTTCGCCTCGGCGACCTCGCGGCGGCTCTTGCCGCTCGCCAGCCGTAACCGGGTCATCCGCCGCCCCAGTGTCCGGCGGACCACGCGCTGTCCAGTGATCGGCATGGCTGACTCCCGCGCGAGCTCACGATGAACGACGACTCCGACACCCTACAGCGTGTGCACCCGCCGTTACACGGTCGTCCGGGGGCAGCCTTCGACACTCGGCCCGCTTGACGAGTACGCCGGACGGCCGGTGCCGCGGGGCCGGCACGCGCGCCGGCCCCAGGCTCGCGTCGATCTTGCAGTTGTGGTGCCTGACAAACCGGTCATTCAGGGAGTGTCGCGGCACCACAACTGCAAGATCGACGCGAGCCTGGGGGCGCTCAGGCCACCGTTACGGTGGTCGCGCCGCGTGCGGCGGCGATCGTCTCCGCCTCGGCTGTCATGGCAGTCCGGATCCGGGCCGTCAGCGGCTCGAACGGGGTGACGGTCAGGGTGAGCCGCGTGCCGGAGAGCTTGGCCCGCCAGGTGCCGGCGACGTCACCGTCGACCAGCAGCGCACCCGGCCGGACCGTGGCCGCGGCGCGCCCCGGCCACACACACCCGGTCGGCGCGGCGGTGCGGGGTCCTCGCCGACGTCCGGTCGCACGAGGCCGACGAGTTGCTCCGGACCCGGCCCGACGCGGTCGCGGCCGTCGTGACAGGCCGGGCTGCCGGCCGCGGCACCGCCGGTTGACGCCGCGCGGGAGGGCGACCCAGACCGCCGTGTGGTGCAGGGTACCGAACCATCGGCGGCCGTGCCGGTCCCCGGGTCATCGACCACCGGCGTGTGCGAGGGCCCGGCGGCGGGTCGGCGGCATCGGCGGGGCCCACTCCAGGAGCTCGCGCGGCCAGTCCTGCAAGCGCGCCCCGGCCTCGTACGCACTCTGCGCGAAGTCGAGGATCACCCGCGCCGGCTCGGGCGTCGTGCGGACGTCCTCGTAGGCGAGGACGAACTCGCCGAGATCGGGGTGGAACCGCGCCGCGGCCGGCTCGACCGGGTAGTCGCGGATGCCGCGCGGCTCGGGATAGGTGTACGCGAAGAAGACCGCCTCGTCGACCCGCGCGCCGTTGGCCGCGGTCCCGCCGGGCCAGAAGCCGACGGCGCTCTGCTCGGCGGTGAAGCTGAACCTGGTGATGACGTCCGCGTTCGGCGGCGGGTCGGTGGGCCGGCCCGAGTAGCGGGTCGCGGCCAGGTCGAACGACCCCCAGTAGAACTGCACCGGGCTGGCCTTGCCGGTGAAACGTGCCCGGAACTCCTCGAACACCGCCCCGACGTGGCGCAGCACGTGCCAGTACCGCTCGACCTGACCGGGGTCGTAGGTCGCGTGCCGGTCGTCCCGGTCGAACGGGATCGGGTCGGCGACCTCCACCGGTTTCGGCCAGATCGGCACGTCGATCCCGAGGTCGGCGAACGCGGCCGTCGTGCCGGCGTAGAACTCGCGGACCGGCCCGCCGAGCGGGACGGTACGCCGCTCGTCCTCGCTGGTGTCGATGCGGGCGACATGCTCGATCAGGTCGAGCTCGACGCTGAAGGTACGGTCGCCGTAGGGGATGGCGCCGGTGGTCAGCCCGTGGGCGGACAGCTCGAGGGCGACCTGCCACCAGTGGTTCGTCATCGGCCGCAGGGCCAGGGCCACCTTCCCGGCGATCTGGGCGTACATGTGCAGCGTGTCGTAGGTCGCCTCCCACTCGCCGAGCGGCAAGGCCGGCCAGGTGGGCTTCTGATTGGTCATGTCCGGCTCCCTGGGGTGCGGGCTCGGGTTGTGTGCCGGAATGTGCTGCCCGCCGCGGCCCGGTTCATGCGGTCAGCGGTGGCGGCGGATCCGGTGGAGTACGACCGCCGGTGCGGGGCCGACTCCAGCGCGGAGCTGTGGTCGCCCGCCAGGTGGCCGCTCGCGGTCCGAACCGCCACCCACGCGGCGGCGCCGATCGCGTCGGACGCCCCTCCGCATGCCCGTCACGCCGTTGAGCTGGCGCAGGCGCCTGCCACGAATCGCGCCACCGCCGCGACGTTCGGGCCACGCAGGCCCCACCCGCCGACCAGAAGGCCACCAGGTCGAGGGTCGACCAGCAGACCAGACCGCTGCAACGCACCGGAGCAGCCCTCGCCCACCCAGCGCCACGGCTTCGACCGGCTCCCCGGGACCACCGCCACGAAGCCCGCAATGCGGGAAATGATCGACGATGGCCACTGCTTTGCGCGGCGGATTTCATGAGCGTGGAGACTTTGTGTCGCCGGAGGTGCCGAAAGTCTCCACGCTCATGAAATGGACAGACATGCGGCAGTGTCGATGCACCGTGATGTCCGGCATGATCGGAATGTCCGACACGGGGGTGGCGATCGAGCGGTGACGTGCGCACGACACCGGCAACACGGCCGCTCCCGCGGCCGGCCAGCGCGAGCAGGGTGCGGCCGTTACCCACGCCGGCCAAGGGCCCGCCGACCACAGCCCAGGCCCGCCGGAGATGCCACCCCGACCGGCCCAACGACCGAGGTCGCCAACCAGCGCCCGACGACACCGCCCGACAACCAGCGCCGCCCGCCAGGACCCGCGGCCGAGCCCGACAACCGAAGCACGAAGCTCGCGGCCAGCGTCCGCCGGACGGGCCCGCGCCGGGAGCCGTCACTCGGGGCGGTGGCACACCGCTTCGACGTTGTTGCCGTCCGGGTCGCGGACGAACGCGCCGAAGTAGGTCTCGTGATACTCCGGCCACAGTCGCGGCTCGTGCAACACCTCGGCGCCCGCCGCCACGGCGGCCTCGAAGAACGCCTTCACCGACGCGCGGTCCGCGGCGGTGAAGGCGATGTGCGCCTCGCGCGGCGCGCCGCCCGTCGTCGCCGGGCCCAGCCAGAACACCGGCCGGTCGGACCCGTAGCCGACGACCGGGCCGAACTCGAGGAGGCGCCGGCCGCCGAGGGGTGCGAGCACAGTGTCGTAGAACGATCCTGCCGCCGAGACGTCCGCGACCTGGATCGCAAGGTGATCGAGCATGGGTCCACCCTAATGCCCGCGGTCACGTGATCCGGCGACGGCGACGTCCGCCAACGGCACCCGTTGCCGGGCGGCCCACACGGCGGCGGTCAGGGCCACCGCGGCTCCCGTCACCGTGCCGACCAGGTGCTCCCGCTGCGTCAGGCCGTTGAGGACCGCGACCTCGATCGTGTGGTACGCGATCAGTCCCAAGGCCAGCCAGCCGGCCCGGCGCCGCACCGCGACGTACGCCAGCAGCGACACCACCGCCGCCGAGGGGCCGGCGTCGCCGAAGTGGCCGAGTCCGTGCGCGACGCCGACGGGCGGCCCGGCGATGACCCACAACCGGGCGGACAGCGTCGCGACGGTGTGCCCCAGCGCGGCGACCAGGAGCGTCCACCGTGCCCCGGCCGCGGCCTGCACCAGGGAAAAGACGACGCCGACCTGCAGCACCGCGAACCAGAACGGCAGGAGCGCCGCCGGGGCGAACATCGACAGCGGCAGCTTCACCAGGGTGTCGAGGAGCGGGTCGCCCGGGTGGGTGATGGCGAAGTCGGTCACGAAAGCGTGCCCCGGCCCGGTCCGCGCCGCCAGTGCCAGCCCCGCGACCAGCAGCGCCGCCGCCGGGCCCGTCCACAGGCGGCCGAGCCGCCGCCGGCGCACCGCGTCGACCACGGGTCCGGCCAGGGTCTCACCCTGCTCGCCGAGCCAGGTCGGCAGCTTCCTGATGTCGGTCATCATGCGCTCCGGCGGGGCGATCAACGGACGGACGAGCACCCGCTACCCGCGCTCCGCCGTACCATGCGGCGGCGGGCCTACGATCCGACCGGCGCGCCGCCGACGCCGGTGAGGACGCCGGTCAGCCGCGCCCGGTCGGCCCGGTCGGCGCTCAGGACCAGCACCCGTCCGGGCCTGCTCCTGAGCGCCGAACGCGAATGCCATCGGCCGGTCGTCGCGCATCCGCGCGGGGCGGCGCGGGCGCCCGGCCAGCGGGCGGCGGCGCATCTGCCAGCCGGCGAGCAGGCCGATGAGGGTGGACAGCAGGTGGCCCACGTCGGTGAACGTACGCTCGCCGACCAGCGGCAGCAGCACGGCGGCGAGCGCCAGCGGTACGAGCACGCGCCGCGCCCGCACCGGAAGGCTGAACGCGAGTGCCCCGCCGACCGCGTGCGCGCCGTAGCTCGTGCCGACGTCGCTGGCCGTGGCGGTTGCGCGCTCGACCCACTCGTACCGGATCCCGGTCCGCAGCAGGGCGTAGACCAGGCAGCTCGTGACGACGTGGGTCAGGAGGAACACCTCGACCAGGCGCCGTCGTCCCCACAGCAGCTCGGCGGCGCCGGTGAGCATCAGCAGGTGGACGGCCGTGAGCGCGCCGAGCGGCTCGGTGACGACGAACGCGCTGGTCACCAGCGTCCAGACCCGGTGCTGATCGAGGTTGGCCACGTTGGTGGAGTTGGCGGCGATCAGGTGGTCCCGCGTCCGCGGACCGGCCCGGGCGAGGAGGATCCCGGCGACGGCGACGGCGAGCACGTACAGCGGGGCGAGCCGCAGCCGCGTCGCGGCCCTGAGCAGGACCTTGGTCTTGGCTGCCGGGCCGGCGGCAGCGGCGAGTGCCTCGGCGAGGTCGCCGCC
This sequence comes from Dactylosporangium roseum, assembly GCF_025264685.1. Lineage (GTDB taxonomy): Bacteria > Actinomycetota > Actinomycetes > Mycobacteriales > Micromonosporaceae > Dactylosporangium > Dactylosporangium roseum. The sequence continues at coordinate 4,214,364 of NZ_CP073721.1, read as the reverse complement.
GGGGAGGTACCAGGCGGGTACGAGGCCCGGCGGGTCCTCGTACAGCCACTTGAAGCCGGTCACTCCGGCCAGCCGGTGCGCGGGAGCGGCCGGGCCCGTGTCATGACCGGTCCAGCCGGGCAAGACGGTCTCCCGCAGCGGGATGTCGGCGGCGCCGACGAGGCCCGCGACGCCGGTGGCGGTCGCCGGGATCGGGCCGCTCGATGGGGAACCGGGCGCCGAGCCGGCCCGGCCCGGTTCCGGTGCCGGTCCCGCACCGCGGAGCGGTACCCGCACCGGCAGCCACCAACCGGAACACCGTCGCTATCGGTCCTCGCCCGGACGGATGAGCGCCGGGTGGCCGCCGCTGAGCCGACCCGGAGGGCATCGATCCGCGTACAAAGCCGAATAATCTGGGCATGTACCTCGCGTCAGGCTGGCGGGTCGGGTGGGTCGTCCGCGTCCTGGTCGCCGCCGCGGCCTGTGCGCTGGCCGCCTCGTGCGGCGGGCCCGCCCGGTCGGCGCCGTCGGCCCGGGCGTCACACTCAGCCACCGGCTCGTCACCGACCTCGGGGGTGTCGCCGCCAGCCGCCGAGCCGTCACCGCCCGGCCCGTCCGGGGCATCGCTCGCCCCGGTCCCGCCCGGGTTCGTCGCGCTGCCGGACGTAGATCCCAGCATCCTGACCGACATCCGGTACGCCACCGCGCACAATTTTGTCGGCCGGCCGGTCGCCGGCTACCGGCAGCCGCGCTGCCTGCTCGCCCGGCAGGCCGCCGAGGCGCTGCACCGTGTGCAGACCGCCGCGCTCGCCCGCGGGTACAGCCTGAAGGTGTACGACTGCTATCGCCCGCAGCAGGCCGTCGACGACTTCATCCGCTGGGCCGGCGACCGCGACCAGCGGATGAAGGCTGAGTTCTACCCCGAGGTCGACAAGTCCGCGCTCTTCGACGAGGGGTACATCGGCGGGCCGACCGCGCACAGCCGGGGCAGCACGGTGGACCTGACGCTGGTCGCCGCGCCGCACGGCGACCAGCCCTCGTACCCGCCGGACCGGCCGCTCGTCGCCTGCACCGCGCCGGCGGGGCAACGGTTCCCGGACAACAGCATCGACATGGGCACCGGGTTCGACTGCTTCGACCCGCTGGCTCACACGGCGGCGCCGGGACTGAGCACCGTGGCCCGGGACAACCGGGCGTTGCTCACCCGGCTGATGGCCACGGGTGGGTTCGCCAACTACCCGAAGGAGTGGTGGCACTACACGCTCGGCGGCGAGCCGTTCCCGCGCACGTACTTCGACTTCCCGGTGGAATAGCCGGCCACCTGGCGGGCTGAGCGCACAAAGAAGGCCGCGGCGTCTTGGCTGGACGTCGCGGCCTGCGTGACCTGCAAGGCAATTTCCCTTCGCCGGTGTTGCCCGGGTCAGGTAGTGGGGATCGTCGTCCGACCTTTCGATCTTCCGACCTCTCAGCTCCACTGTTTTACCAGTTTTGCTCTCCCGCTTGTCTTGCAGGCCACTTCCCAACATACGTCCGCCGCGGGCCGCCGCGGGGTGAAGCCCGGGGTGGGCGGCGAGGTGAGTCCGGCCGCCGCTCGGCGCCGGGGGTACCTTGAGAGATCACGCTGAAGTTCGCTTCCGGGGCACCGACATGGGCCGTGACATCCTCGCGTTGCTGGCCGGGCTGCTGGGGGCGGCGACGGTCCTGTCCACCGCGTTCTCCGCGGCGCGCACCCTGGCGGTGCCGCGCGGCACGACGGTCCTGATCACGCGCTGGGTGATGGTCGCCGTCCGGGCGTTGTTCGACCTGCGGCTGCGCAGGGCGCGCACCTATCACGACTGTGACCACGTGCTGGTGCTGTTCGGCCCGGTCACGGTGCTGGCGCTGCCGGTGGCCTGGCTCGCGCTCCTCCTGGCCGGGTTCGCCGCGGTGTTCTGGTCGCTGGGCGTGCGCCCCTGGCAGGACGCGGTGCTGGACAGCGGATCGTCGCTGCTGACGCTCGGCTTCCACCGGCCGGGCGGCCTCGCGACCGGCGTGACGCAGTTCGTCGAGGCGATGTTCGGCCTCGGCCTGCTCGCGATGGTGATCAACTACCTTCCGGCCCTGTACGCGAGCTACTCCCGGCGGGAGGTGCTCGTGACCGCGCTGGAGGTCGAGGCGGGCACTCCCCCGTCGGCGACCGAACTGCTGGAGCGACTGTTGCGGGCCAAGGGCGTCGAACTGCTCGACGAGTACTGGCACGACTGGACCAGGTGGTTCAACGAACTGGAGGAGACACACTCGTCCAACCCGATCCTGGTCTTCTTCCGCTCACCCTCACCGGACCGGCACTGGGTCACCGCCGCCGGAGCGGTCCTGGACTCCGCCGCGCTCGTCTCGTCGACGTTCATCGCCCAGGGGACCCAGCCGTCCCACGCCGGCCTGTGCCTGCGCGCCGGCCACCTCGCGCTGCGGCGCATCGGCGACTACTTCCACATGCCCTACGACATGCCGTACGACGCCGACGGCCGGCGCGACCCCCCGATCGCGGTGACCCGGGAGGAGTACGACGACGCGTGCCGCCGGCTCGTCGCCGCCGGCGCGCAGCTCAGGAAGGACCGCGACCAGGCGTGGCGCGAGTTCGCCGCCTGGCGGGTCCGCTACGAAGGGGTGCTGCTGCGCTTCGCCTCGCTCACGACCGCCCCGCCCGCGCCCTGGTCCGCCGACCGGCCCATCCCGTTCCACCGGCTCCCGGTGACCAGCCGCAGGGCGCGGCCCGGGACCTGACGCCGCGTCAGGCGCGCGCCACAAGGTGCCCTCTCCACGCGGAGACGGCCGCGGCCGGCGCCCGACGGGTGCGGCGCGGCTCGCTCAGGCGGAGGTGAAGACCAGGGAGACGTTCTGCCCGCCGAAGCCGAACGAGTTGCACAGCGCCGCGCGCAGGCGCAGCTTGCGCGGCTGTCCGGCCACCACGTCGAGGCCGACCTCCGGGGCCTTGTGCTCCAGGTTGAGCGTCGCGGGGACGACGCCCTCGGCGATCGACAGCAGCGTCACGATGCCTTCCACCGCGCCGGCCGCGCCGACCAGGTGGCCGAGGCTGGACTTGGGCGCGGTGAGCACCACGTGGTCGCCGAGCGCGGCCCGCACCGCGGCCGCCTCGCCGACGTCGCCGACGACCGTCGAGGTGGCGTGGCAGTTGACGTGGTCGACGTCCTCGGGGCTCAGGCCCGCGTCGGCGACCGCCCTGCGCATGGCCCGGATCTGCCCGGCGCCGGTCGGGTCGGGGCCGGTGATGTGGTGCGCGTCGGCGGTGATCCCGTAGCCGGCGAGCCGGCCGAGGACCCGGGCGCCGCGGGCGGCCGCGAAGCTCGCGCGCTCCAGGACCAGCACGCCGGCGCCCTCGCCGAGCACGAAACCGTCGCGGTCGACGTCGAACGGGCGGGACGCGCGCTCCGGCTCGTCGTTGCGCTTGGACAGCGTGCGTGCCTGCGCGAAGCCGGCGACGGTCAGCGGCGTGATGGCCGCCTCGGCACCGCCCGCGATGACGACGTCGGCCTCGCCGGAGCGGATGAGCCGGACCGCGAGCGCGAGTGCCTCGGCACCGGACGCGCACGCCGAGACCGTGGTGTACACCCCGGCCCGGGCGCCGTACTCCAGGCTCACCCAGGCCGCCGGCCCGTTGGGCATGAGCATCGGCACGGTCAGCGGCGAGACCTTGCCCGGGCCTCTCTCCTCGATCAGGTCGTCCTGGTCCAGCAGCGTGGTGACCCCGCCGATGCCGGTGCCGACGACGACCGCCAGCCGCTCCGGCTCGGCCCCGGGAGCGCCGGCGTCGGCCCAGGCCTGCCTGGCGGCGACGAGGGCGGCCTGCTCGCAGCGGTCCATCCGGCGGGCCTGGACGCGGGTCAGCACGGTGTCGGGCGAGACCGCCATCGGCGCGCCGATCTTCGTCGGCATGTCCCGCGCGTGCTCGTAGCCGGCCAGCAGGTCGTCGATCCGGCGGACCCCCGAGCGCCCCGCCAGCATGCCGTCCCAGAGCGACGCGACATCCCCACCCAGCGGTGTGGTCGCGCCGATCCCGGTGACGACGACGTCTTCGGTGCTCACGCTGCCTCCCCGTACTGCGTATGTCCCCACGTATTTGTATCGCACGCCGGGATCCGGTCACGGCGCGCGCACGAGCGGTGAGGGCGAACCGGCACCGGGCCTCCCCGCCGCGGCCGTGCGGGAAACTCCCTGACGCGCTGACGGACGATCGATGACATGATGGTGGCCTGATATTGCCCCGGCGCGTGGAAGTGAGGCCACAACCGCATGGCGCGCTTCGAGTCGAGGACCTCGGTCGAGCCCGGCCGTGTCGTCGTGGCGCTCGCCGGCGAGTGCGACCTCGCGAGCCGGGAGCAGTTCACGGCCGTGCTCATGTCGGCCGTGCGCACGGCGCCGGTCGTGGTCGTCGACGCCGACGAGCTGCAGTTCCTCGACTCCAGCGGGGTCCACGGCCTGGTCGCCGCGCACCGGGCCGCGCAGCAGGAGGGCCACCGGCTCTACCTGGTCAACGCGGGTGGCGTGGTCGCGCACGTGCTGCAGGTCACCGGCGTCGCCGACCTGCTGAGCCCGCCGCCCTCGGACAGCGCGCGCGCCGGCCATGCCTGAGCAGCACCCGGTGGACCCGGCCGCCCGGGCACACGGCGCGGACACGACCTCCTACACCGCGCCGACCCACCTGACGGTGGTGCGCACGTTCGTGTGCGCCCGCGCGGTCGCCCTGGGCCTGCCGCCGCTACGGGCGGAGCTGCTGGTGCTGGCGGTCAACGAGCTGGCGACCAACACGTTGCAGTACACCTCCGGCGGCGGGACCGTCCGGCTGTGGGCCGAGGCGGACAGGTTGTACTGCGAGGTGCTGGACAGCGGGCCGGTGCGGACGTTCGGGCGGGACATGCCACCGGCCGACGCCGCCGGTGGCCGCGGCCTGGCGATCGTCGAGCGGGTCTGCGACGAGGTGACCGCGTTCGCCGCTCCCGGCGGCACCGTCGTGCGGATGTGCCTCGACCTCTGAGCGGGGGGTGCCGTTTCCAGCGTTCGGGCGTCAGTCGGGCAGGACGCGCACCGCGAGGGTGCAGGTGTCGTCGTCGGGGCTGGGACGGTGCAGCAGGTCGCGGAGCCGGGCCAGCGCCGGCTCGCCGGGCTCGGCCCAGACGTCCACGAGGTCGCGGCGCACCGCGTCGAGCCGTTCGGCAACGTTCGCCGACCGTCGCTCGACGAGCCCGTCGGTGTAGAACAGCAGCAGGTCGTCCGGCTGTAGGCGGTCGACGGCGACCGGGTAGCCCGCGTCGTCGTCGGCGCCGAGCAGCAGGCCCGGCGGAGGGTCGAGCCCGTCGGCCGCGCCGGCGCGGGTCAGCAGCGGCGGCATGTGCCCGGCGCGCGCCCAGCACAGGGTGCGCGCCGCCGGGTCGAAGAGCGCGACCACGGCGGTTCCGGTGAGGCACAGTTGCGCGCTGAGGCGGTTCATGTGGCCGAGCAGGACACCGGGGTCGCGGATGCCGATCGACAGCCAGGCGACGAGCGCGAACCGCAGGTGGGCCATGCCGCTCGCGGCTTCGAGGCCGTGGCCGGCCACGTCGCCGACACCGAGGGCGACGTGGCCGTCGGGGAGCGTCTGCGCGTGGTACCAGTCGCCGCCGACCTGCACGGCACGCTCCGCCGGCACATAGCTGACGGTCGCCTGGAGGCCGGCGAGCGGGAACGGCTCCCGGGGCACCGGCTGGATCATGTTCTGTAGCTGGCCGGCGAGCCGGTGCTCGGCCAGCGCCGTCGTCTCGCGGGTGTGCAGCAGGTCGCGGAGCCGCTGGATCGCGGTCCGCGAGTCCTCCCGGGCGGTGACGTCCTGCACGACGGAGTAGATCTTCAGCGACACGCCGTCGGCGTCGCGTGCGACGTCGGAGATGACCCGCAGGTACTTCACGCCGGCGCCGGCCCGGAACCGCACCGTCACGTCGGACGTGGCGCCGCTGTCGAGGGTCTGCCAGGCGGTCTCCGGCAGTGCCCGGTCGTCGGGGATGACGGCGGCGGTCAGCTCCGTGCGGGACATCGGGCCGAGGGCGGGATCCCGCTCGAAGATGCGGTACATGCCCGGGGACCAGTCGATCCGCCCGGTCGTGAGGTCGTATTCGGACCAGCCCAGGCGGCCGAGATGCTCGGTACGCTCCAGTCGCCGCTGCTCCTCGTCGAGCCGCTCCCAGCACGCCAGCACACCGCCGAGGACCCGGTGGACACTGACCTCGAACGTCGACTCGGCCACGACACCGGCACTGCTCTCGCGGTACCGGTACGCGGGCAACCGGCGCGGGGTACCGGTGGCCAGCACGTCGTGGTACGCCTGCCACAGCGGACCGCCGATCAGCGTCGGATACAGCTCGCCGACGAGCGCCCCGACCCGCTCGACGCCCCGCCCGTGGATGTCGCTGACCTGGCCGCTGACCGCCTCGACGCGGAAGTCCACCACCCGGCCGCCGCCGTCGCGGACCGGTTGCAGCCAGGAGCATCCCGCCGGGGTCACCGCCAGGATCTCGCGCACCACAGGTGCCACCCGGTCCGCCGCGCCGGGCCCGCCATCCGCCATGCCGGGAGCCTAGTGCCGGCGCCGCACGTGTCCATCACACCGGAGGTGCCGTCGCCCGTGGCGCGGGAGGGTATGCGTCGATGGAACGGTGCGCTCCGGGCCGGGCGACTCCACGATCAGAAGCCCTGCACAGTGAGCACGACGCCGTCGGTCGCGGCGAGCCGGTCCTCGGAGATCTCCCGGTACTCCGGGGAGTTCGCCCATCGCTCGAACGCGGCGCGGTCCTCGAACGCCATCAGCACGACCTTGTCGTACGGCCACGAGCCCTCGACGGTGACGGGCGCCTCGTCGGCGGCGAGCAGCCGCCCCTGATACCGCGTGAGGACGGGCATGAACCGCGCGGCGTACCGGTCGTAGCGCCGGCGGTCGTGGATGCTGATCTGGGCGAGGACGTAGACGGTCACGGCCAACATGTTACCGACCAGTATCAAGCGGCTCGGGTGGCCGGTCGACGCGGGCTGATATGCTCGACGGGCAGTTGATCGTGCGTCTGCACCGGTCTGTCCTTTTCCTGGCCGGACGGCACCCCCGTCTTCGACGACCTCACGTTCACCGCCGGCACCGGCCTCGTCGCGCCCAACGGGGCGGGTAAGAGCACGCTGCTCAAGCTGGTCGCGGGCGAGCACCGGCCGACCGGCGGCTCGGTCACCGTCGACGGCGTGCTCGGCTACCTGCCGCAGACACTGCCGCTGTCCGGCGATCTCACCGTCGCCGACGTGCTGGAGATCGCACCGGTCGTGCGCGCGCTGGCCGCCATCGAGTCCGGCGACGCGAGCGAGGCGCACTTCACCGTCATCGGCACCGACTGGGACATCGAGGAACGCGCCCGCGCCGAGCTGAGCCGGCTCGGCCTCGGCGACGTCACGCTGGACCGGCGGCTGGGCACGCTCAGCGGCGGCCAGATCGTCTCCCTCGGCCTGGCGGCGCAGCTCCTGAAGGCGCCGTCGGTGCTGCTGCTCGACGAGCCCACGAACAACCTGGACCGCGCCGCCCGCCGGCGGCTCCTCGCCGTGCTCGACGACTGGTCGGGGTGCCTGCTGCTGGTCAGTCACGACCGGGCGCTGCTGGACCGGACGGACCGCATCGCCGAGCTCGACCACGGTCAGGTCCGCACGTTCGGCGGCAACTTCGCCGAGTACGAGGCCGCCAAACGTGCCGCGCGGGACGTCGCGGAGCGTCAGCTACGCGGTGCCGAGCAGGATCTCAAGCGGGAGCAGCGGGAGCTGCGGCAGGCCCGGGAGCGGGCCGCGCGCCGGGCGAGCACCGGGGCGCGGACCAACGCCGACATCCCGCGGATCGTCCAGGGCGGGCTGAAGCGCCGCGCGCAGGAGTCCGCCGGCCGGGCGAACGACCTGCACTCGCAGCGCCTCGAGGCGGCGCGGGCGCGGGTCGACGAGGCGGACCGGGCGCTGCGCGTGGACGACACCCTCGCGTTGTCGCTGCCGGACACGACCGTACCGGCGGGCCGCACCGTCTTCGACGGCGAGCGGCTGCGGGTGCGCGACCTGTTCGCGGGCGACGGCGTGACGCTGACGATCCGCGGCCCGGAGCGGATCGCGCTCACCGGCGCCAACGGCACCGGCAAGTCGACGCTGCTGCGGATCCTCGGCGGGCTGGTCGAGCCCGACGGGGGTCGCACGGCACGGGCCGACGGGCGGATTGCGTACCTCTCCCAGCGGCTGGACCTGCTCGACCTCGACCGCAGCACGCTGGAGAACCTGCGGGCGTTCGCGCCGCGGATGCCGGCGTCGGACGTGATGCACGAGCTGGCCCGGTTCCTGTTCCGGGCGGAGCGGGCGCACCTGCCGGTCGGCGCGCTGTCCGGCGGGGAGCGGCTGCGGGCGACGCTGCTGTGCGTGCTGTGCGCCGAGCCCGCGCCGCGACTGCTGCTGCTCGACGAGCCCACCAACAACCTCGACCTGGCCAGCGTCGCGCAGTTGGAGCGGGCCCTCGACGCCTACCGGGGCGCGTTCGTGGTGGTCAGCCACGACGACCGGTTCCTGGCGGAGATCGGCGTGCGGCGCTGGCTGCGCCTCGCCGACGGCCGGCTCGCGGCGCCCGGCGGGCCGGTCTCCGCGAGCTGACCTCGGCGCGGCACCCGTCGTCACGCGCGCGGGTCGCGGCGGAGCATCAGCGCGGCGAGGCCGCCGACCGGGATGATGAGCCAGCAGGACAGCAGCCGGTAGAGCAGGACGGCGGCGGCCGCACCGATCCCGGTCGCGCCCGCGGCGGTCAGCCCGGCGACCAGGGCGGTCTCGACGACGCCGACGCCACCGGGGGTGAGCGGCACCTGCCGGACGATCTGCACGCTGAGGTAGATGCCGGCGAGTGCCGCCACGCCGACCGGCAGGTCGAGCCCGCGGGCGACGGCGATCAGGCACAGCAGGTCCGCGAGCCATTTGACGGTGGCGTACGCGAGCGCCGCCGCCCAGTCGACGGTGCGCAGGCCGGCACCCGCCCGCCACCCTTTCCGGGCCGAGGTCAGCACGGTCCGCATGTATCGCCGAGCGCGGCCGCCGGACCGGCCCGATCCGCCCGCCGGCGGCCTGCGGGAGTACCGGCGCCCGGCCAGCACGACCGCGGCGGTGAGCGCGGCCAGCCCGACGACGACGGCCAGGGGTCGCCAGTTCAGCAACGCCGTGGGGCTGCCGGCGACGATCGCGACGCCGCCGCCGACGTACAGCAGGGCGAGCCCGCCGATGGACGCCAGCCCGGACACGATCGCGGAGGCGGCGGCGACCTCGCGCGTGGCACCGGCGCGCTCGTACTGCCGGATGGTGAACGCGGTGGAGAGCGCCGGCCCCGCGGGCAGGCTGATGGACAGCGCGGTGCCGGCCAGAATGATCGCGAACGCGCGGCCGCGCCGCAGGTGCACGCCCAGACTGTGCAGCAGGCGCCGCTGCTGGTGCGCGAAGGCGCCGATCGAGGCGGCCTGCAGCAGCGCGGCGAGCAGGATCCAGCCGTAGCCGGCGCCGGTGAGCGCGTCGAGGACGTCCCGCGGCGCCGGAAGGCGTCCACGCAGGCCGATCACGGCGAGGCCCGCCACGGCGGCGGCGAGGACGATCAGGCGGGCCAGCCGCCGTCGCCGGGTCGTGCCGACGGCCGCCGAGCCGTCGCCGTGGTCCGCCACGGCAGCGACCGCGGCGGTCCCGCTGTGCGGCCCTCCCGACCGCGTCGGCGGCGCGGGCTGATGATCGGACATGCTCCGATCCTCGCAAACGGCCGGACGCCCGCCGGTCCCACCGTGGCCGACCCCGGTCCGCGGCCCTGCTCCACGGCGCGGCCCGCCCGTCGTCCCGGGCGGGCCGCGTCCCCGCGCGTCGGGACGGTCGAGCGGCGCGGGATGAGAAACCATCCCCGGATATTCTTGACTCACTCCAGAAAAGTGTCCAGACTACGGACCGTGCGACGTGCGTTCGACGCCGAACCCCTGCCGCGCGGGCCCGCTTCGCGGGCTGCCCGCCCACGGGTGGCGGCGCCGACCGCGGCGCACGAGCACCCGCACACCGACATGGACGCGATCGACGAGGCCGACGTGGTCCACCGGGGCCGCGCCATCCCGCCCGATTCTGAACCCGCAACTGATCTGCCGAGCTCAAGGAGAGCAACGTGGAACCTGAGAACAACGGCCTCGTCACCGGTGAGTCCCCGGTGCGCCCGCCGAAGGCCAGGACGAACCGTGACTGGTGGCCGAACCAACTGGACCTGAGCGCTCTTCACCAGAACCCGCCCGCGGGCGACCCCATGGGCGCGCGGTTCGACTACGCCGAGGAGTTCAACAGCCTCGACCTCGACGCGCTGAAGGCGGACATCCACACGGTGATGACCACCTCGCAGGACTGGTGGCCCGCCGACTACGGCCACTACGGCCCGCTGTTCGTCCGGATGGCCTGGCACAGCGCGGGCACCTACCGCGTCAGCGACGGCCGCGGCGGCGCGGGCTCCGGCGACCAGCGGTTCGCGCCCCTGAATAGCTGGCCGGACAACGCGAGCCTCGACAAGGCGCGGCGCCTGCTGTGGCCGGTCAAGAAGAAGTACGGCAAGAAGATCTCGTGGGCCGACCTGCTGGTCCTCGCCGGCAACTGCGCCCTGGAGTCGATGGGCTTCCAGACGTACGGCTACGCCGGCGGCCGCGCGGACGTGTGGGAGCCCGAGCAGGTCAACTGGGGCAACGAGGACACCTGGCTCGGCGACCGGCGCTACAGCGGTGACCGTGAGCTCGCCAAGCCGTACGGCGCCGTGCAGATGGGCCTCATCTACGTCAACCCGGAGGGACCGAACGGCAACCCGGACGCGCTGGCCGCGGCCCGGGACATCCGGGAGACGTTCGGCCGCATGGCGATGAACGACGAGGAGACCGTCGCGCTGATCGCCGGCGGACACACGTTCGGCAAGGCCCACGGTGCCGCCAACCCCGACCGGAACGTCGGCCCCGAGCCGGAGGCCGCTCCTCTGCAGGAGATGGGCCTCGGCTGGAAGAACGGCTACGGCACCGGCAAGGGCGGCGACACCATCACCAGCGGTCTCGAGGGTGCGTGGACGCCGACCCCGACGACCTGGGACAACAGCTTCTTCGAGACGCTGTTCAGCTTCGAGTGGGAGCAGACCACCAGCCCCGCCGGTGCGAAGCAGTGGAAGCCGACCGACCCGGCCGCGGGTGACCTGGTGCCGGACGCGCACGACCCGGCGAAGCGGCACGCGCCGATGATGCTCACGACGGACCTCGCGCTGCGGGTGGACCCGATCTACGAGCAGATCTCGCGCCGTTTCTACGAGAACCCGCAGGAGTTCGCCGCCGCCTTCGCCAAGGCCTGGTTCAAGCTCACGCACCGCGACATGGGCCCGATCGCGCGATACCTCGGCCCGCTGGTCCCGGCCGAGTCGCTGATCTGGCAGGACCCGGTCCCGCCGGTCACCCACGAGCTGATCGGGGCACCGGACGTCGCCGCGCTCAAGGAGACGATCCTCGGCTCGGGGCTGTCCGTCTCCGAGCTGGTCGCGACCGCCTGGGCCGCGGCGTCCACGTTCCGGTACACCGACAAGCGCGGCGGGGCCAACGGCGCGCGGGTCCGCCTCGCGCCGCAGAACGACTGGGAGGTCAACGACCCCGCCCAGCTCGCGAAGGTCCTGCGTACCCTGGAGCAGATCCAGCAGCGGTTCAACGCGCAGGCGGGCGGGAACAAGCAGGTCTCGCTGGCCGACCTGATCGTGCTCGGCGGGTCCGCGGCCGTCGAGCGGGCCGCGAAGAGCGCCGGGTTCGACATCGAGGTGCCCTTCACACCGGGCCGCACGGACGCGTTGCCGGAGCAGACCGACGTCGAGTCCTTCGCCGTCCTGGAGCCGACCTTCGACGGGTTCCGCAACTACCTGGGCAAGGGACATCGGCGTCCGGCGGAGCAGCTCCTCGTCGACCGGGCCCAGTTGCTGTCGCTCAGCGCCCCTGAGATGACCGTCCTGGTGGGCGGCCTGCGGGTGCTGAACGCGAACACCCAGCAGGCACAGCACGGCGTCTTCACGGCGCGGCCCGAGGTGCTGAGCAACGACTTCTTCGTCAACCTGCTCGACTTCGGCACGACGTGGACCCCGACCACGGACGAGGAGGAGACGTTCGAGGGCCGCGACACCGGCACGGGCGAGGTGAAGTGGACCGCCACCCGCGTCGACCTCGTCTTCGGCTCGAACTCGATCCTCCGCGCGCTGGCGGAGGTCTACGCGAGCGACGACGCGAAGGAGAAGTTCGTGCGTGACTTCGCCGCCGCGTGGGCCAAGGTCATGGACCTCGACCGGTTCGACGTGGCCTGACCGTGCCGACCCGAGCGGGGCACCGCGCCGACCGGCAGACATCCGGTTCGCGCGGTGCCCCGCCGCCGTTGTCACCCCTCGGCACGCTCCATGGTCACCAGCCGGGGATCTTCACCGCCATCACGTTGAAGAGGATGTGCCAGGTGAGGACCAGCAGAAAGATCACTAACCCGACCCAGCCGACGAGGATGCCCGCCAGCGCCAGGCCGGCACCGCCCTGGCCGGTCCGGCGGATCCGCCGCCGCGCGACGTGGCCGAGCACCACACCGACGACACCCGACACGCTGCCGCAGCACAGGAGCAGCCCGGCGAGCGACACCACCAACGACGCGACCGCCAGCCCGTCGGTCCCAGGGCCCGGCGTGGCACCGGGCGCACCCGGATGGGACGGAGCCGGCGGATACTGCTGAGAATGCGGGGGAAACGTCACAGCGAAGAGCGTAGATGATCATTCAGCTCGCCTCGGCGGCGCCGGTCGGACGACACACCGGGCGAACCAGGCGTCGCTTCGACGGCTGGATCGCCGGGCTGGGCACGGCGGGCGGGACCCGGCTGGTGCTCGGGCACTGGCCGCGTTCGCCGTTCGGGCCGGTCAGCGACGTCATGATCGAACATCCCGGCGGCCGGCGGGTGCTGTTCGCCGAGACCGGCGAGCTGGGCCGGTTCGTCGCCGAGACCTACTCGTTCGACGAGGTACGGGTGGTACCCGTCCGGGTCGAACGATCCCGGGCGGTGTGGGCCGTCACGGCGGGCCCGCTCGCGGTGCGGTTCACGGTCGGCGGCCGCGGCACGCTGGGCCGGTTGCTGCGGGCCGTGCCGCCCGTCCTGGCCCGCCGCCCGTCCTGGGTGCGGCTGGTCGACGTGCCGGCGCGGCTGGTGCTGCGCGGCGTCCGCACGTACGGCAGCGCCGGCGACGGCCGTCGCGAATGGTACGGGGTGCGGGACCTGCACCGGATCGCCGCGGCGAGCGCCGTGCTCGGCGGCGAGGACCTGGGGCACCTCGCCGACGTGGACCCGCCGGTGCGGTTCGGCTTCGGCTCCACCCCGAGGTTCCCGGCACTGGTGCGGGTCACCACCACGGTCGAGGTCCCCGCCGGTTGACAACGGCGGAATCATGGAGCGCATGCGGAAGCCATCGTTCATGGCCTGGCGGCCGGGTCCGAAGGTGCGGCGCTGGTCGCGGCGCGTCAGGGTGTGGGGGACGGTGGCGGCGGTGGCCGCGATCGTGGTCACGACGGCCAGCGACGCGTGGGTGCGGTCGAGCGCCGACCACCACATCTTCACCGAGCAGACGGTGCCCGAGGCGCCGGTGGCGCTGGTGCTGGGCACGCTCGTCGACGACAGCGGCGCTCCGTCGGAGTTCCTCGCCGCCCGCCTGGAGGTGGCCCGCCGGCTGTTCGCCGCCGGCAAGGTGCGGGTCATCCTGGTCTCCGGCGACAACATGCGCCACGACTACGACGAGCCGACCGCGATGCGACGGTGGCTGGTCGAGCACGAGGTGCCCGCCGACCGGATCGTGCTGGACTATGCCGGCTTCGACACGTACGACTCCTGCGCCCGTGCTCGCCGGATCTTCGGCGTGCGGAAGACGATCGTGGTGACGCAGAGCTTCCATCTGCCGCGCGCGATCGCGGTGTGCCGCCGGCTCGGGCTGAACGCCAGCGGCGTCGGCGACGACACCGTCAAGCGGCACCGGGTCGCCTGGCTGACCAGTTCCGCCCGTGAGCACGTGGCGAGCGTCAAGGCGGCCCTCGACGTGCTCTCCGGTCGCGACCCGGTCCACCTCGGCCGCCACGAGACCGGGGTCGAGGACGCGCTGCGGAACGGCTGACCCGATCATGACGGCCGTGCCGGACTCCGGTCGCGACCGGCCCGGGCCGGGTGGCCGATCACGGCGGGCATCACGGCGGGCATCACGGCGGCCATCGCCTCGTTCGCCGCCGACCCGCCCGCGCGACGCTGCGGCACTCATGCCGCGGCGTTCGCGTCGGCCTCGGCAATCGCCGCGGCGACGCGGACGTTGGTGAGCCGGAACGCGGCGTACCCGCCGGCGGCGAGGGTCAGGGCCCCGGCGACCAGCAGCGGCGCGCGCAGGCCGCCGGCGTCGGCCAGTGCGCCGCCGGCGAGTGCCCCGAGCGGCATGACACCCCAGGCGACGACCCGGTAGATGCCGATCGTACGGCCGAGCAGCGGATCGGGGGTTAGCCGTTGCCGCAGCGAGCCGTAGACGACGTTCCAGAGCAGGATCGCCCAGCCCGTCAGCGCATAGGCCCCGGCGGCGAGGTAGGGCGATCGGGTCGCGGCGGCGAGCGCGTAACCCAGACCGGTGACCACGGCGGACAGGACCATGGCCCGGCCGCGGCCGATCCGTCCGGCGAGCCGGGCGGCGGTCTGGCTGCCGAGGACCCCACCGGCACCGCCGGCCAGCAGGAACAGGCCGAACACCGCCTCCGGCACGCCCAGGACCTCCCGGGTCCACAGCACTATCAGGGCGGTCGCCATGGCGTTGCCGAACCCGAGCACGAGCACCACCGACAGCAGGGCACGGTGCATCGTGTGGCCGCGGACGAACCGCACGGCCTCCCCCATCGCCCGGAACATCGGCGTCCGCACGTCGCCCTTGGCGCGGTGGATGCCGGGCAGCCCGATCAGCAGCAGGGCCGCCAGGGCGTAGCAGGCGACGTTGAGGCCGAACGCCGCGCTCGCCAGCAGCGCGAAGAGCGCGCTGGCCGCCGGCGGGCCAAGGAACCCCTGCGCGAGCAGTTCGGTGCCTTGCAGGCGGCCGTTGGCGGCCTCGAGCCGTTCGCGGTCGCCGAGGACCGTGGGCAGCATCGACAGCAACGCGTTGTCGTAGACCGTCTCGCACGCGCCGAGCACGACGACCACCGCGTACAGCAGCCACAGCGACGCCCGGTCGAGAGCGACGGCGGTGAGCAGCGCCCCGATCGCGGCGGTGCGGACGGCACCGACCAGCAGCGCGAGCCGCCGCCGGTCGTACCGGTCGACGAGGGCGCCGGACGGCAGCCCGAGCACCAGCCACGGCAGGTAGCCGAGCGCGGTGAGGACCGAGAACGCCACGGGATCGGTCGTGAGGCGCGCGGCGAGCAGCGCGATGGCGACCCGGTACACCGCGTCGCCGACCTGGCCCGCGGTGGCGGCCGCCCAGAGCCGGTTGAACCCGCCGCCGAGTCCCCGCCCCGCCCCGGCCGGTGCCGTTGCTTCGATGTCGTCCGCCTGCCCCCGCTGCGTCATCGATCCACCTCATCGGATGGGCACGGGTCCGGGGAAGTCCCGTTCGCGGCGAGCGCAACGCGGCCGCGGTACCGTCGAGGACCACCCGGAGGCCGCGGCCGAAGGAGGCGTCGCCGCCGGCGGTTGATCGACCACCCCGCCCGCGTCGCCTTCGCCCGAGGTGTGGACGAGATCTCGTGGGTAGTGGCAACGGCGATGGTGCTCACCGAGGACGAGGCGCTCGAACTGCTCGCCTACCTGGTCACCGCCGCCCGGACGCAGGTCGACGAGGCCGCGGAGTACGGTCCCCTGCGGCTGCTGACCGCCGCGCGGCGGCTCGCCGGGTTCCTGGCGCCGCGGGTGTCGCCCGAGACACGAGCGCTGCTGGAGGGGCCGATCCGGCAGGTGCCGCAGACGGCGACCGGGTCGGCCGACCCGGAAGGGTACGCCGCCGCGCTGGACGCCGTGTGCCGCGCGGTCGCCGAGCACCTCGTCGCGCGGTACGGCCTCGATCGGGACCGGTCACGTCGTTCAGCAGCGCCGCGGTCGGCGTGGTGCTGAACCTGCCCGCCGGGTGGCGTCCCGAGCTGATCGTGTGCCTCGGTCACGCCGCCGCGGCGCAACCGCCGCCGATGACCCCGCACCGGCGGTACGGCTGGCGCGACCTCACCTCCTGGGGTCGCCTCGCCGACGACGACAGCCGGGCCTGACCGCCGCGGTCAGACGGCGACGACGACCTGGGCCTCCGGCGCGTTGAGGATCGAGGACCGGTCCTTGTGGGTCCGCTCGTAGTCCAGCACCGAGCGG
The DNA here is from genome assembly GCF_025264685.1 of Dactylosporangium roseum. GTDB lineage: Bacteria > Actinomycetota > Actinomycetes > Mycobacteriales > Micromonosporaceae > Dactylosporangium > Dactylosporangium roseum. The sequence continues at coordinate 4,197,950 of NZ_CP073721.1, read as the reverse complement.
ATCTGCTCCTCGTCCGCCTCCCGCAGGCGGGCACGGATCGCGGTGACGTTCATCCGGTCGTACTCCGGCCACGGCTCACGGACCTGGAGGTCGTGGATCGCCTCGAGGATCGGCATGCGGTTGCGGGCCGCCCGCTCGTAGGCGTCCACGGTGGCCAGCTCGGCCTGCGAGAGCTGCGTCAGCCAGCCGAGGACCTGCTCCACCGAGAGGTTGTCGTAGTCGGGGTTGATGGTCCGTACCTCGATCCGCACGGCCTCGCCCCGGGCCGACCGCAGCACGTCGACGGCTTCGTCCCGGAGCCGGTACATGCTCTCGCGCAACTGCGGAAGCTGAAGCATCTGGACCGCGCCGGCACGTGACGCCTGCTGCACCAGCTCCCCTTCGCTGTCGCCGAAGACGACCGCCTCGGCGAGCCGGTCCAGGGCCAGGAAACACTCGGAGAGCGCGACCTCGCTCTCCGCGCGCAGGTCGACGGCGAGCCGGGCGGTGGTCTCGTCCCGGCAGGTGTGGGCGATCTGCTCCAGCGCCCGGTAGTTGGCGTCCACCACGGCGGTGGCCGCGCACAGGTCGCGGGTGCTCTTCAGCACCCGCTCCTCGCTGTCCTGCCCGCGCAGCAGTTGCAGCGGCGCCTCCGCCATCGCCACGGCCTGCCCGCCCGCCACGCGGACGACGCCCATGCCCAGGTGCCGCAGGCCGCGGCGGGCGCCGAGCTCACCCAGCCGGTCGGACACCTGGTAGGCCCGCTCGCGGGAACGGCGCCGCTGGAACTCCAGCCACCGGCGGTAGTCCCCTTCCGGGACGAGGGCGATGGTGGGGGCGAGGAGGGCGGTCAGGGCGTACTCCGCCGCCCGCGCGTCCTGCAGATACTCGATGACCTTCTGTCGGGCAGTCGTCATGGCGCTCGCTCCTTGGAGCCGAGGGGCGGTGTCCGGTAGCTGGTTCCCCGTGGACGCCCCGCAAACCTCCGGTCCGGTGGTGGGAAAACTTGGCTTATCACCCCGGCTTTCCCGCCACGGGTCACCGCACCGCCCGGCCCGGGTAACGTCCATGGTCGGCGGGTGGCGACCGGGGCGGGGGTGAACACGTGCGGACGACCGCGAGCATCCTGCACGTGGACCTCGACGCGATGTTCGCCGGTGTCGAGCAGCGGGACAAGCCGTCGCTGCGCGGCCGGCCGGTCATCGTCGGCGGCATCGGCGGCCGCGGTGTCGTGGCGACCGCCTCCTACGAGGCCCGTGCCTACGGCGCCCGCTCCGCGATGCCGGTCGCCGAGGCCCGCCGCCGCTGCCCGCCCGGCACCGCGTACCTCACCCCGCGCTTCCCCGCCTACCGCCGCACCAGCCAGGTGGTCATGGGCCTGCTGGCCGAGTTGTCCCCGCTCGTGGAGCCGGTCTCCATCGACGAGGCGTACGTCGATCTGGCCGCCGGGGACCACGACCTGACCGTCGCCGGGGTCACCGCCCTGGCCGCCGGTCTCAAGGCCCGCATCGCGGCCGCGACCGGCGGGGTCACCGGCTCGGTCGGCGCCGGCACGTCGAAGCTCGTCGCCAAGATCGGCTCGGATCTGCACAAGCCCGACGGGCTGACGGTGGTGGTCCCCGGCACCGAGCGGGACCGGATGTACCCGCTGCCGGTCACCACGCTGCCGGGCGTCGGACCGGCCACCGCCGAGCGGCTCCGCCGTTCCGGCGTCCACACCGTCGCCGACCTCGCGGCGGTCGGCCCGGCCGACCTGCTCGACTGGTTCGGCCAGGCGCACGGGACCGCCCTGTTCCGGCTGGCCCGCGCCGACGACAACCGGCCGGTGGTCGCCGAGCGGGAGACCAAGTCCGTGTCCGCGGAGGAGACGTTCTCCACCGACATCGCCGACCGGTCCCGGCTCGGTACCGAACTGGACCTGCTCGCCACCCAGGTCGGCGGCCGGCTGCGCACCGCCGGGCTGTCCGGGCGCACCGTCACGCTCAAGGCCCGCTACTTCGACTTCACCACCATCACCAGGTCCACCACCCGGACCCAGCCCACCGACGACCCGCAGGTCATCACGCAGGCGGCCCGCCGGCTGTTGGCCGACGTCGACGTCACCGGCGGCCTGCGCCTGCTCGGCGTCGGCGTGTCCGGGCTGACCGAGTTCGCCCAGGACGACCTGCTCTCCCTGCTCGACCCGGCGGCGGACCGGCCCGCACCCGCGGGCGACGACAGCGGCGGGCCCGAGCCGGCCGTATCGGACACGCCGGCCGGCCCGCAGTGGCGCACCGGCCAGGACGTGTGCCACGACGAGCACGGCCCGGGCTGGGTGTGGGGCAGCGGGCGGGGCCGGGTCACCGTCCGTTTCGAGGGCCCCCGCACCGCACCCGGGCCGGTGCGCACGTTCGCCGCGGACGACCGGCGGCTCCGCCCCGCCGAGCCGCCGGACTGGACCGGCCCCGGCTGACCCGCGGCGGCGGGCACAGGTTGCCGTCGACGGTGCCGCGGGTGGGTGGCCACCGGGCTCTCCGCGGGCGCGTCGCGGGTCCGGTGCCGGTGCGCGGACTCGCCCGCGCCGGCTGGGTGACCGCTCACCAGCCGAAGTCGTTGTCCGGCCGGGCCAGCAGGACGCGCACGTCGTCGAGCACGGCCAGCAGCGCGGGGGTGTCGGCAGGCACGGGGTGAGTATGCACCCGGCCGGTTCAGCGGCGCCGTCTGCGCTGCGCCCGCCGGGCCAGGGGCGCGCCGTCGAGGATGACGACGCACTTGTGTTCCAGCCGCAGCCAGCCCCGGTTGGAATACTCGGCGAGGACCTTGTTCACGGACTCCCGTGAGGCACCGACGAACTGCGCCAGCTCGGTCTGGGTGAGATCGTGCACCACCCGGGTGCTGCCGCCCTCGACGACCCCGAACTGGTCGGCGAGCTGGATGAGCCGTCCCGCGACGCGCCCGGGCACGTCGCTGAAGAGCCGGTCGTCGACCGAGGCCCGGTGGCCGCGGATCCGGCGGGCGATGACGCGCAGTAGCTGCTCGGCCAGGTGCGGGCGCTGCGTGATCCAGTGGTCGAGGACGGTCTTGGACAGGTAGGCCAGCCGGGCGTCGGACACGACCGTGGCGGTGACAACGCGCGGCCCCCCGTCGATCAGCTCGAGCTCGCCGAACTGGTCGGACGGGCCGAGCAGCGCGATGAGGCCCTGCCGCCCGTCGTGGGAACGGCGGCTGAGCTTCACCTTGCCGGACAGGACGGTGTAGAGGCGGTCGCCGGCGTCGCCTTCGGCGAACAGCACCGTGCCGCGCTCGGCGTCCATGGTGTCGAACTCGTCCTCGAACTCGGTGGCCAGGTCGAGGTCGGCGCCCTGGAACAGGTCCGTCGTGCGCAGGATCGGATCGCCGGCGAGCAGGGGGTGGGGGCCGGCGGAGTACGTGACCGTCATGAGTCCTCCTGAACAGGACCCGGGCTCCGGGAGCGGGGCGGGTTTGGTACTGAGTACCATTAGGACGGTACTAGATACCAGGTCTTGAGGGCAACCATCACAAGGGGGCCGGCAGGCCTGGCCACGCTGATACGCGAGGATGGCAACCGTGACCGGGATTCCCGTACGAGATCGTCTTGTCGACGCCGCCTTCGACCTGTTCGACGAACGCGGCTACGAGCAGACGACCGTGGACGACATCGCCGACCGCGCGGGCGTCGGTCGGACCACGCTCTTCCGGCACTACCGGTCCAAGGAGGACGTGATCTTCCCGAATCACGACCGGCTCCTCGCGGCGGTCAAGGACCGTCTCGCCACCTCCACCGCCGACACCGCGATCGTCGCCGTCACCGAGGCCGTGCGGCTCGTGCTGCAGCACTACGTCGAGGAGGGCGGCCGGTCCCGGCGGCGGTACAAGCTGACCAGCCGGGTCGGCACGCTGCGCGACCGTGAGATCGCCAGCGTGGCGCGGTACCAGCGCCTGTTCCGGGAGTTCATCGCCGAGTGGATGGAGCCCTCCCCCGGCGCGGCACTGCGGGCCGAGCTCATGGCCGCCGCCGTCGTGTCGGCCCACAACCACGTCCTGCGGCGCTGGCTGCGCCGCGACACCACGGACCCGGTCGCCGAACTGGACGCCGCCATGGCGCAGGTCGTCGCACTGTTCACCTGGCCCGGCCACGCCGCCGCGGACGGCGGCGGCTCCACCGTCATCGTCCTCCAGGACCAGCGCGACCCCGAGTACGTCGCCGCCACGATCCGCCGGGCCCTGCACGAAGTCTCATGATCGGTTCCCTGCGCGCCGGCCGGCAGGTCTTCACCGCGCTCACCGGCCCCGCGCGGGTAGGCTGCCGTGATGTCCCTCACCGAGGATTTCCAGCAGGCCCAGGTCGACGTCAAGCAACTCGCCCAGCGGCCCGACAACGACACCCTGCTGCGGCTCTACGCCCTGTACAAGCAGGGCAGCCAGGGTGACGTGACCGGCAGCCGGCCCGGGGTGTTCGATCTGGTCGGCCGCGCGAAGTATGACGCGTGGAAAGGCCTCGCCGGCACCACCCGGGACGACGCGCAACAGCGGTACGTCGACCTGGTGAAGCAACTGCGCACCGGCGCCTGACGGACGCGACGCCGCACGCCGGGAAAGGCGGGCGCTAGGCTCCTCGGGTGGCCGACGACCTGCCCGTGTTCGAGTTCGCCTTCCCCGGTCCGCTGCGTGACCAACTGGTCGCAGCCGTGCTCGACGGGTCCAAGACCACCACCACCGGACTGCTCCAGGACTACGAGATCGACGGCGAGCCGCTGCCGGTCGTCGGCACCCGAGCGGCCGTGGTCGACTCCGCCGACCGAACGGTCGCGGTGATCGAACTGACCGAGGTGCGGGTCCTCCGGCTCGGCGACGTCGACGTGGACCACGCCCGCGGCGAAGGCGAGGGCCACGACTCGGTCGCCGCCTGGCGGGCCGGGCACGAGGACTTCTGGCACGGGCCGGACTACCGGGGCTGGCTGGGCAGGCCGGACTTCACGGCCGACGACGACACCCCGGCCGTGCTGCTGCGGTTCCGCCTCGTCGACGTGCGCCGACCGCCGGACGCCTGACCTGGCCGCTGGCGCGCGGCGCCGTCGCGGCGATCGGCTCAGCCGATGAGCGAACGACTCCGCGGGCTCGGCAACGCCGCAGCAGGGATCACTCGGTGGTGCGCCGGCATCAGGAGTCCCCGGGCGGGCAGTTGCCGCTCTTGCGGGTGACCGTGTACTCGGTGTTGTCGTGGGTGATACCGGAGGGCGAGCCGTCGAAGTACGTCTCGACCTTCTCCCGGCCGCGGCGCTGCTCGTAGTGCAGATGCGGCGCTCCGGAGTCGCCGGTGCTGCCGACCTTGCCGAGCCGCTGGCCCTGCTCGACCCGCTGGCCTTTCCGGACCATCGGCGGTTCGAGCAGGTGGAGGTACAGCGTCTCCCACCTGCCGCCGTGGTCGATCTTCACCCAGTAGCCGCCACCCTGGCCGCGCGGGCCGTCCGGGTCCTCCGGCGTGCGGCCGCCCAGGGATCCGTTGACGCCCGCCGCGGTGACCGTGCCGGCGTAGGACGCGAGCACCGGCCGTCCCCACGCCCGCCCGGCGGTCGGGAACAGGTCGACGTCGAAGTCGTCGTGGCCGGGGTACGTGCCGAGCTGCCAAATCTCGCCGCAGGGGACGGGCAGTTGGAAGGCCGGGCGGGGACCCGGTGGCCGCAGGAGCGGGACGACCACCACCACGGCGGCGGCGATGACGCCGACCACGCCGAGCCCGACCGCGGCGCCGACGACGCGGGTGCTGGCGGCCGGCTTCGTCCTCACCGTCCCGATCGTGGCAGACGCCGGCAAGGCACCGCTCCGGCGAGGCCGTCTTGTAGGCTGCTGGTCCCTGATGCGGCGAGGAGGTGCCGGCGCGGTGACGGAACCGTACGAGCTGGCACCGTGCGAGCCCGGCGGACCCGACCCGGCGATGGTGCTGGCCTCGATCGGCGCGTGGGTGACGTCGCCGGCCATGGCCGAGCTGGTCGGGCACTTCGGCGGTGCGGTGCCGGACGGCCCGGTCGGGGCGGTGCTGGACCGGATGGCGGAGTTCTCGCGGGTCTGGGACTTCCGCGCCGGGGTCAGGGAGCGGTTCGACACCGCCCGCGTCGACTACGGCCAGAACCTGGATCCCCTGCTGCGAGCCCTGATCCACGCGCTCGGCCTCGGCGGGCGGGAGCGTCCGGCGTACGACACCTATGACCACGTCCTCGTCCTCGGCGGAGGCATCCGGGTGGCGCTCGGCCGGACCGACTACACCGCCCGCCTGCTCGCCGGCGGCCTGCGCGTCCGGACCCTGACCGGGCTGGGCAGCCTGCGGTGGCGTGACGACCGGGAACACCGCGAGGGCATCCGCCTCGGGCTCGACCCGTTCGAGACCGAGGCGGACATGATGACGGTCGGGCTGTGCCGGTTCCTGGACCTTCCGGAGCCGGCGACGGTGCGCGCGGGTGACGGTTGGTGGCACCGCGTCTGGGCCGTGCCCCACCCGGGAGCCGCGGAGGTGCACGTGCTCGCCGCCGCGTCGACCCGGCCGCCGCTGCGGGCGAACACGGCCGACACGCTCGTGGGCTGGGCCGAGCACGTCCACACCCCGACCGCGGCCGAGCGCGTGCTGCTGGTCACCAACGCCCCGTACGTCCGGCACCAGCACTGCGACGCCGTCCGCCTGCTCGGCGGCCGCTACGGCTGCGGCATCGAGACGATCGGCTTCGACGACCTCGCGACGCGTGCGTGGGGCCGGCCGCTGAGCACCACCGAGCTCCTGCAGGAGGTACGTTCGTCGCTGCTGGCCATGCGCAACCTCCACGACGCCTTCGCCCCGTCCCGGCGGCCCGCGAGCTGAACGGCGTCCCGCGCATCGCGGCGTGCTCCACCTGGCCGGGCGGGTTCGTCGCGTACCACCGGCCTGCCCGGGTGACCACTGCCACGGTGACGGCCGTGGCGGCGAAACGGCGTGGCGATCGGCGTGCCGTGCGGGCACACTGGAACACATGCAGGTCGGCCGGGGCTTCTCCGCCGCCGCGCGAGCTCTCCGCTCGCCGGCCGCCGCCCGCTGACCCGCGCCCCTCGACCCCGCGCCGGCGACCGGAAACGGTCCGCCGGTCCCGTCGTGCGCCCGTCTTCCGGTCCCTGCGTGTCCCGACCGGACGGAGCCCACCATGGACACCTCGCACCGCGACGTGCGCGACACGTTCCTCGACTTCTTCACCGAGCGCGGCCACCGCCGCGTGACCGGCGGCACGCTGCTGCCGCCGCCGGACGACCCGGTGCTGTTCACCACGTCCGGCATGCACCCTCTCACGCCGTACCTCGAGGGCCGACCACACCCGCTCGGCCGGCGACTCGTCAACGTGCAGCGCTGCCTGCGCACCACGGACCTCGAGGAGGTCGGCGACCCGACGCACCTGACCACGTTCCAGATGCTCGGTAGCTGGTCCCTCGGCGACTACCCACACGAGCGGAGCCTGCGCTGGGGATACGAACTGCTGCGCGAAGGGTTCGGCGTCGACCCGTCCCGCCTGCACGTGACCGTGTTCGGCGGCGACGGGCGGGTGCCGCCGGACGACGGGTCACGGCGGGTGTGGGAAGAGCTCGGGCTGCCCGTCGAGCGGACCGGCCAGGACAACTGGTGGTCCAACGGCCCGACCGGCCCCTGCGGCCCAGACTCGGAGATCTTCGTGTGGACCGGGCACGGCACGCCGACCGGCACGCCGACGACCGACAGCCGTTGGGTCGAGGTGTGGAACCACGTCTCGATGCGGTACCGCCGCCGGCCCGACGGCAGCCTGGAGGCGCTCCCCCGGCCGTCCGTGGACACCGGGATGGGCCTCGAACGGCTGCTCACGGTGCTGCAGGGCCACCACGACGTGTACGAGTGCGACGTCTTCCGGCCGTGGACGGACACGGTGTCCGGGCTGTGGCCGCTCGACCCGGGGCCGCACCGGCTGGTGGTGGATCACCTCCGCTCCGGCACGGTCGTCGTCGGTGACCTGGTGACGCCGTCGAACACCGGCCGCGGGTACGTCCTGCGCCGCCTCCTGCGCCGCACGCTCACCGCGCTGTGGCGTGACGACCCGTCCCGGTCCCTGTCCGACCTGCCCATGTGGGTGTACTCCCACACGCTCGACGTGTTCGAGCAGCGCGATGAGCCCGGACGGATCCGCGTCCGCCGCCGGGAGACCCGGGATGTCCGGCTCCCGCGAACGGCCGGGTCACCGGCCGCCCAGCAGACCCGGCCTCGGTGCCAGGCCGAGCCTCAGCCGCGCCGCTCCGGTGCGTAGGCGAGGTTGAGCACCCCGCTCTTGAACGTCTCGTGGCCGACCAGCCGCAGCGGGTGGGTCGGGGTGTCCTCGAACAGCCGCTGCCCGTGGCCCACCGCGATCGGGTGCACCATCAGCCGCAGCTCGTCCAGCAGCCCCTGGGCGAGCAGCCAGCGGACCGTGGTGGCGCTGCGCCGGGCCTCACCAACGCGTCGAACGGGACGGGGTGTTTTCGACGACGCCGCCGGACGAACTTCCGGCGACGATCGTCGGGGAGGCGTCCGGTGCGGTTGACGACCCCGCCGGCCGGGTACCCCGACTGTCGGTAGTCACGACAGCGCGTTTCATGGGAGGGCCGCCATGCTGCCGAAGATGCTCGCCCGGTGGGCGGTCGCCGCGGTCGCGGTGCCCTTGGCGATCGCCGGTGCCAGGAAGATCAGCCAGCGGATCGAGGCCCGCCGCGGCTCGACCCGGACCACCCGGTTCCTGCGTCAGGGGGTGAACGTCGCCGAGCGACTGACCGGTCGCGGTCACCACCGCTTCGGCTGACAGGCCGGCCGGATGGGACTTCATGCCGGGTGACAGACCGGCGATCGGGACACGGACGCCGCCGGCAAGACGGCGTGCACGCGCTCGGCCGGGAGAGATCGTTTGGCTCCATCTGCGCGGCGCCCGGCGGGATCCGGGACCGGACGCCGGGCCGGCGCGTAGCTTCGATCCATGCAGCGGCAGACGACACGGACCATGAGACCGGCCGAGCGCGTGCACGCCGTCGTCATGGGGGTGCTGGGCGCGGGGCTGACCACCGCCGGCGCGTTGGCGCTCCTCGGGGTGGTGCCGATCGCCGGCTCGGGTGGGGGGAACCTCGCCGTTCGGCTCATCTTCGGAGTGCTCTTCGCCGCCATCGGCCTCGGCAGCATGGCGGCCGCTGTCTACCAGTTGATCGACGGCCGGGTCACCGTGGAGCCGCCGGTCCCGCCCGTCGACCCGGACGATCCCGCGACGGATCCGTTCCACGCGTCCGGCCTCGGGGCCTACGCGCCGGGCGCGCGCCGGTCGGACGACTACGGCAGCGAGCTTTGAGCCCGGCCGCACCGCTCACCGCAGCGACCCGTCGACGCGCCGTGCGGCCGGCCGTCAGCTCCATGAAGCACGACGGGCAGCCCGCGTACTACCCTTCCGGTCATGGCCTTGCGACCTGACGAGTTCTACGACCACGCGGTCGCCGCCGCGGACGGCGAGCGGCGGCTCCCGCTGGCCCGGATGACCGGATGGAACATCAGCCCGTTCGAGCCGGACGGGCTGCGTGTCGCGCCGCTGCGCCCACCGGTCCTGCCGGAGCCGCCACGGCAGGACGAGGACCCTTCGGACTGCCGTTCGTGCCGCAACCGGGACGAAGGCATCTGGTTCGACGACCGCTGGCGGCTGACCCGGATCGCGGGAGTCGGCGTGCCGCTGGCCCTCATGCTGCATCCGCGTGACCACTACGACCTGGCGGACCTGCCGGATGAGCTGGCGGCCGAGCTGGGGGTGCTGACCGCGCACATCGGCCGCCACGTGCAGGCGCTGCCGCACATCGCACGGGCCCACGTCTACCGCATCGGGGACGGCGGCGCACACCTGCACATCTGGTTCTTCGCCCGGCCGGAAGGACAGGATCAGCTCTACGGGTCGTGGCTGGTCGTCTGGGACGACCTGCTGCCGGAGTACCCGGCAGGCGTCGCCGAGGCGGACGCGGCGATCGTGGCCGACGCGCTGGTCGCCTCCTACGGAGGCCGGCGCTCGGTCACCGGCGAACCGTCGCGCGCCGGGTCCTCCTGACCGGCCGGGCCCACCGGGTCAGCCGGCCGACGCGTCGTCGCGGACGCCGAACACCATGCCGGACCAGCCGGTGTCCGGCACCCCGTCGTCCAGCGCCGCGCTGATCGCCCGTTCCTCGTAGTTGAAGTGCGACTCCATGATCGCCGACAGTCCGTCGAGCTCGCGCCCGATCGCCGCCGGCACGGCGCCACCCGAGCCGGCGGCGGTGTCGGCGAGCTCGGCCACCCGCGACAGGATCGCCGCGATCATCCCGTGGTCCTCGACCAGGTTGGACACGGTCTTGGCGAGGTCGGGGCGTTGCCGCAGCAACTCGGCGAACATCCCCGCGTCCTCGCCCTCGTGATGCGACGTCAGCGCGGCGCAGAACGCCAGGCAGTGCGTGACGAGCACGGCATCGTCAGGTCGGTCGCGCCCAAGGTTCGTCCTGAGCTGGGTGATCTGCCGGCGCAGTGCCCGGTGTGCCTGCGTGAGTTGCCGGCTGAGCGCGACTGCGCGGTCGCGGTCGTGGGAGGCCAAGGACGGCGGTCCGTTCGGTCCCGCACCTCCATGCCTGGCGCGGTCCGCCACCGGCACGCGATGCTGCCGTCATCCGATCACAAGCGGGGCAGCGCCGCAAGCCGCCGGGGTGGACCGGGCGGCACCGCGGCCGCGGCGGCGGCCGGCTCGTGGCCTCAGCCCTGCCGGGCCGGCCCGGCGATCAGCTCGGCGACGTTCGCCCGGATCGCCCGGCGGGCCGCTTGCCACCTGGGGAGGAACCCGCGATGGTGGCTGGATGATCGTCATCGACGCGGCCTCGGGCGTGCCGCCGTACGAGCAACTGCGCACCCAGCTCGCCCGGCAGATCCGGGACCACAGCCTCGCCGTCGGCACACGGCTGCCGACCGTGCGCAACCTCGCCGCCGAGCTCGGGCTCGCCGCCAACACCGTCGCCCGGGCCTACCGCGAGCTGGAGGAGGCCGGGCTGATCGAGACCCGCGGCCGGGCGGGCTCGTTCGTGGCGGCCGGCGGTGAGGAGGCGCGGGAGCGCGCCCGCCGCGCGGCCGCCGACTACGCGGCGGTGATCACGGGCCTGGGCATCGACGCCGAGGAGGCGGTCCGCATCGTGCGCGCCGCGCTGGCGGCCACGGCCTGAGCTGCCACGACGCCGGCCGGCGCAGCCGCGCGGCCGGTTCCGCGGCGGCCGGCACGGCACCGCCGCCGCCGTCCGGGCCCACGCCGCCGGCGGGCCCTCCCACGCGTTCAGACGCCGCGACGAGGGCGGCCGAGTTCGCCGGACGTCACCGGAGGAACACCAGGTTGACGATCGCCGCGGTGCCGATGGCGACGATCAGGGTGCGGATGAGGGCCGGTGAGAGGCGCCTGCCGAAGCGCGCACCGACCACGCCGCCGAGGGTGGCGCCGAGCGCGATCAGGAGGACGGCCGGCCAGTCGATCGATCCCCGGGCGACGAGCATGAAAGTGATCGCCGCGATCGTGTTGACCGACGCCACCAGCAGGTTCTTGATGGCCGTGAGCGACTGCATCGACTCGCTGGTCAGCATGCTCATCAGGCCCACGATGAGGATCCCTTGCGCCGCGCCGAAGTAGCCGCCGTAGACGCCGAGCACGAAGATCCCGACGGCGGCGGCCAAGCGGGTCGCGGGGGGCTCACCCGTTCCGTCCTCGGCGCGTTGCCGGCGTGCCGCGCGGCGCTGCACGACCGGGCCCGCCACCACCATCAGCACACCCACGGCGATCAGTGCCGGAACGATCGTCTTGAACGCCTCGGCGGGCAGGACGAGCAGCAGGACCGCGCCGACGACGCCGCCCGCGGTTGACGCGGGCAGGAGCACGCGAGCGGCGCCGCGCTGCTCGCGCAGTTCCCGGCGGTAGCCGAAGGTGCCGGAGAGGTTGCCGCCGACCAGGCCGATGTTGTTCGATATGTTCGCCACCAGCGGCGGGTATCCGCACAGCAGCAGCACGGGAAACGACACCAGGGTGCCGGAGCCGACGACGACGTTGATCATGCCCGCCCAGAACCCCGCGCCGAGGATCGCGGCCCACTGCAACCACACGACGAGACTGTCGGCGTGCCCGGGGTCGGCCATCACTGCCCGCCGGCTGCCGCGCCGCGGGTGAGGTCCGAGCGGGGCGGAACGGTCGTGGCCACGCCTCACCCTACCGCCGCGTGCCCGGACCACGCCCCGACCATGGGACCCGGGTCACCGGCCGGGCGGGCAGCGGCGCGGCGGGATCAGGAAAGCCTCGGCAGGAACCGGCGCCGGGCGAGCGCCGTCACGGTCCCGGCCGCGAGCGCGGCGATGAACGCGCTGATGGCGAGCAGCACGATCCAGGCCCACACCCGGTACCCCGGCGGGCGCGCATAGTCGATCCAGTGCAGCGCGAAGGTCGCGACGGCGGCGTAGGGAAACGCGAACGCCCAGAACCCGGCGGCGAAGTGCAGATGCCGGTACAGGCCGGCGAGGCGCACCTGGACGAGGGCCGCGAGCAGCGTGTATCCGGCAAGGAGGAAGGCCACGGCGTCGACCCGGCCCCGCGTGACGGACAGGTAGGCCAGCCCGGCCAGCGCGGGCGGCGCCACGTCGATCGCCAGCGTCGGTTGCAGTGCCGGCGGCAGCGGCGGCCGGAAGTACAGCCGGGCCAGGATGACCGACCCGATGAGCAGCCACGACACCAGACCCAACCCGAAGAACGTGCGCGCCGCACCCGGCCAGCCGGCGAGGGCGGCGCCGATGGCGGCGATCAGCCCGCCCGCGACAGCGGGCAGCACGTATCCAGGATGCAGCCTGTCCAGGTCGAGTTTTCCCACGATCCACTGACCGGACAGCCAGCCGGCCACCGCGATCGTGACGGCGGCGCACACCCCGAACAGCCACCGTCCCGCGGTGACCGTGTGCGGCATGAGGCCGATCGACAGCAGCATGCCGACGATCGGGATCAGCGACACGAACGGCGCCATCACCGGGTCGGCCAGCTCGGCGCGCCAGCCTCCCGGACGGCGCGGCACGTCCGGCAGATAGCCGGCCATGAGCACGAGCCAGACCACGCCGCAGGTGACGAACAGCACATCGGCCACGAGCCTGGGTGCCAGCCCCAGCAGTGCGGCGTAGCCCCAGCAGTTGGCGAGGCCGGCCAGACCGTACGAGATCCCGAACAGGTTCGGGGTGATCCCGGTGGTCGGCCGGGCCGTCCGCATACTCATCCGAGTCCTCCCGCGAAGGGTCGCCGGTCAGCGGTGCGCGATACGGATCCACCGGCCGACCAGCTACCCGGGGCGCGCCGGCTCATGCCCGTCCCGTCCGGGGAGCCGTGCCGCGACCGGTTCGTGCCAGCGGCGTTCCCCCGGCGGTGCGGTCGCGGAACGGCCGATCGCCACGGTCGCTTGTGGACGGTCAACCTCCGCCCCGCCCCGGGTCCGACGATCATCATCGGCGACCGGCGGGTCCGGGACGGTCCGGTTTCCGACGGTGCGCCCAGATATCCGGGACTGCGTTGCCCGGTCGCGCGGGTCACCCTACTGGTGTCGTCGGCACAAGATCGAACGGGCCGCGGCATCACCTCGACGAAGGACGCCTGACATCCATGCGCAAGTTCGTACCGGATCGGCACAGCAACAGCGCCACACATCGCGGGCACGCCCGCACCACGCCGACCGCGGGCTTCCTCGTGGCGGTGGCGCTTGCCGCGGCCGGCTGCTCCACCCCGCCGCCGGCCGCCCCGCAGGGGTCCGGGTCGCCGTCCGCGCCGCCGCCGTCCACCGCCGCCCCGGCACCGCCGGCCGCGGCGCCGACGCCCGCCGAGCGGCAGCCGGGCGACCTGCCGCGGGGACTCCTCTGGTACGACGCCGCCACCCGGACGGTCCACGTGTACAACCCGGCCACCGGCGCCCGGCTGCACCACTCCCCGGTCGCCGGGCTGCCCGCCGCGACGCCGGAGCTGCGGCGTCTGCTGCCGTCGCCGGACGGGCGGTGGGCGGCGTCGAGCGGCTGCGGTGACGTCCACGTGCTGCGGTGGACCGGGACCGGGTTCAGCGCCGTGGCCCGCCATCCCCGGCCCGGCGAGCAGTGCTTTCGGGACCCCCGGTTCCGCGACGGCCGGGTGTGGTGGGACATCGCCTACGAGTACGGCGCCTCCCAGCGGCGGGTGTCCACGGAGCTCGCGGCGCCGCAGACCCTGCGGGAGGAGGTGCTGCCGAAGTCCGCGCCGAGGCAGGAGACGCCGCTGTCCTCGGCCGACGGCACGTTCACCGCGACCGTGGTGGAACGGGACACCGGCCTGGAAGACCTCCGGCTGAAGTCGGTCGAGCCGAAGCAGTTCGAGTACCAGTGCGTCGACCGGCTCGACCGGACGACCCTGGCCTGCGGGTCGATCCCGCCGTCCTCGGGCCACACCCGTACGGAACCTTACGGCCGGATCGCGATCGCCACCGTCGACCTCGCCGCGAAGACCGTGACGGTCAGGTCCGCGCTCCCGGCGTCGGACCGGCAGGTCACCGAGTTTCTGGTCGATCCGGACGGCAGCCGCTTCCTGGTGCACCTGGACGACGGCTGGCACCTGATCTCCCGCGCCGCCGGAACGCCGCCGGCGCTGGTCACCCTGCCGGTGCCGACGGTCAACCGCTACAAGGGCGAGCAACAGGTCGTCTTCTGGCAGTGACGCCGGTTGAGCATCCGCACTCAGTGCCGGTTGAGTACTGACACTCAGGGAAACAACATTGAAGATCCACTACAGTCGGTTCATGGTGATGACCTTCGTTCGCCAGTGGACGCTGCGGTTCACCAGCTTCGCGCTGACCTGGCTCTACACGCTGTACCGGATCCATCCGGCGGTGTGGCGGCTCATGGCGCGCAACTACCGTCCGTACATGGGCCGCTTCGCCCGCCTGCACGCGTGGATGACCTGCCAGTTCGCGGCGATCGACGTGCCCGCGTACGGGGACTTCCTGCGCCGCAACAACTGGCGGTTCCGCTGGTTCGACCTCACGTCGTACCCGCCCACGGACAAGCAGTCATACGTCAAGGCGTACCCGGAGGACCGGCGGTGCCGGCACGGCGAGATCAAGATCGCCGGCAGCGTCGTCGACGAGTCCTCGGGTTCGTCCGGGCAGCCGTTCAACTGGGTCCGCAGCCGCCGCGAGCTGCACTCGGTCCACAAGAACCTGGCCGGCTACGCGACCATGGTGTTCCCGTCGAAGCGACGGTTCGTCATCAACGCCTACTCGATGGGCGCCTGGGCCACCGGTACCAACACCGGCATCGCCATGGCGAAGATCGCGATGGTGAAGAACACCGGCCCGGATCTGCAGAAGATCGCGGACACCCTGCGGCACTTCGGACCGGGCTTCGAGTACATCGTCACGGCCTACCCGCCGTTCCTCAAGCATCTGCGCGACAAGCTCGACGCCGAGGACTTCCCCTGGGCCGGGTACCGCATCAGCGGGCTGGTCGGCGGCGAGGGGATGACCGAGGCGCTGCGCGATTACCTGGAGGAGCGCTTCCTGAAGGTGCGCTCCGGCTACGGCGCCAGCGACCTGACGATCGGCGTCGCCGGGGAGACCGACTTCACCGTGTGGATCCGCCGCCGACTGCGCACCGACGCCGCCCTGCGGGCCGCGCTGCTCGGCGCCGACGAGCACCGCCTGCCGATGGTCTTCCAGTACAACCCCCTGGAGACGTACCTGGAGACCAACGCCGGCGACGAGGTGCTCTGCACGATCAACTCGACGGCGGTGCTCACCCCGAAGGTCCGCTACAACGTCGGCGACGAAGGGCGCCTGGTCACGTTCCCGGAGGCCCTCGCGGCGATCGGCGACCCGGCCGCGCGGGCCGATGCCGAGCGCGCCTGGCGGACCGACCGGATGCGGCTGCCGCTGCTGTTCCTGTTCGGCCGCAAGGACAGCACGATCTCGTACATGGGCGCGAACATCTATCCGCAGGACGTCGAGTACGGCCTCTACACCGGCAACCCACACGCCCACCTGCTGCAGAGTTTCTGCCTGGAGCTGACCGAGCAGGCCGACCTGGAGCGCCGGCCGGTCGTCAACCTGCAACTGCGCGAGCACCTGACGCTCGACCCGCGGGAACGGCAGGCTCTCGCCGACACCTGCCGCGACGGCGTCCTGCGCCACCTCAGCCAGGTCAGCCGCGACTTCGCCGAGTCCCTGGCCGAGGATCCGTCGGCGGCCGACCTGCGGGTGCGGGTCCACGACTTCGGCACCGGGCCGTTCGCGGGCACGGATGCGAAGATCAAGAATGTGTACCTCGTGAAAGGTGCGACGGCATGAGGACCTCCGACTTCTCCGCCGCGCCGCCGGTCGGCCGGGCGACCGCCATGTTCGTCGGCGCCACCCGGTACCGCGGGCCGCGCTCGATCCTCACGCTCACCCGTACCTGGTTCAAGATGGTCCGGCAGATGCGGCGGATGGACGGGTACCGCTGGCACACCGTGTACTACCAGTTCCCGTTCACACTCGGCACGATCGCGTTCTTCAGCGACCGCGACGCGTTGCTGAAGTTCGCCCGCAGCCGGCACCACCGCGACCTCATGTGCTGGGTCACCGACCACGGCACGCGCAACGCGACGGGCGGCTACATCCGCCTGTACAACGCCGAGCCCGAGGGCTACAGCAACGGTGTCTGGCGGGCCGAGGGCGACGGCATGGCGCACATCCCGGCCTTCACGCCGCTGTCCACCGAGACCGCCGGCCCGCCGGTACACCGCGCATGAAGGTGTCCCTTGTGGAGTCCCGGGCCGACCTGCGGGCGTTCGCCGAGTTCCCGCTCCGGCTCCACCCCACCGACCGGTACGTGCCGCTGCTGAGCTCGGTGATCGCGGCGCACCGGCGTGCCGCGGAGCTGTTCCTGGTCCGTGACCGGCGCGGTGCGGTGGTCGGGCGGACCAGCGCGCACCGCAGCGACGCGTTCGACGCCAAGGTCGGGCCCCGGCAGTTGTTCGGCCACACCGAGTTCGTCGACGACGACGCCGTCTTCGCGGCCGTCCTGGACACGGTCGAGGCCCGGGCCGGCGGCCGGCCGCTGTTCGGTCCGGTCGCGCTGCTGCCCAACCAGACCGGCGGGGTGATCACCTCGGGCTTCACCGAGCGCGGCTTCGTCGACTCGGCCTGGAACCCCGCGTACTACCCGGCGATGTACGAGCGGCACGGCTTCCGGCGCCGCTTCGAGGCCGACACCTGGCTCGTCGAGGATTTCTCCGACGGCGCCTTCGGGTTCGACGACGCCCGCGTCGAAGCCGAACGGCTCGTCATCCGCCACGGCTCGCGCCGGCGGTTCCGCGGCCAGTTGCCGATCCTGCGGGAGATGCTCAACGCCAGCTTCGCGCAGCTCGGCTACTACACCGAGATCTCCGCCGAGCAGTTGGCCGACCAGACCGACGGTCTGGCGTACCTGCTGGACGAGGCGCTGCTGCTCTGGCTGGAGAAGGCCGGCCGGCCGGTCGCGTTCGTGGTGACGGTGCCCGACATCTCGGAGTTCCTCATGGCGGTCGGCGGCCGGCTCGGCGTGCTCAACCAGCTCCGCCTGCTCGCCACCCGCGGCCGGTACCGGCGCGACGCGGTGCTCGTCATCAAGGGCACGGTGCCCGGCGAACAGGGCAAGGGATACCTGACGCTGCTGTCCCGGGAGCTGCACCGCAACCTGGCCGCCGGCGGTTACCGGACGCTGCGCAGCACCTTCGTCGAGCGGGAGAACACCGCCTCGGCCGCACAGTACCGGCGGGCCGGCGGACGGCCGCTGCACGGCTACACCTTCTACGAGAAGGGCGCCACGGCGTGACCTGGGTCGAGCGGTTGCGGGCGCACGAGGCCGTCTGCCGGCGGGCGCCGAGCGCCCACAACACGCAGCCGTGGCAGCCCGAGTACCGCGCCGACGAGGTCGTTGTCACGGTGGATCCGGCCCGCTCGCTGCCGGACTCGGATCCGACCGGCCGCGACCTCGACCTCGGCATCGGCGCGTTCGTCGAGACGTGCCTGATCGTCGCCGCCGGCCTGGGGCTGGCCGTCACCGCCGTGCCGGGTCCACGCCTGGTCCGGGCGACGACGACGTACCCCACCCCGTTCACGATCGCGGACGTCGAGGCCCGCCGGGTCGCGCGCGGCCGGTACGCCCCCGGGCTCCTCGACCCCGCGGTGCTCACCGAGCTCGGGCCCGGCCTCGCGCACGTCCCCGCCCGCGAGCTCGTGCGCGACCTCGCGGTCGCCGACCGGTGGATGTTCGGCACCCCGGCCGTCGCGCACGAGCTCCGCGACTGGCTGCGCCTCGACCCGCGCCATCCGCGCTACCACCTGGACGGCCTCACCGACCGCGCCCTCGTCCTGTCCCGCTTCGAGGCACGGTTGCTGGCGTCCGCGCTCCGCGCGTATCCGGTGACCCGCCGGCTGGGCCTCGCCACGCTCCTGGCCGCCGGCGGCCGGAGCCTGCTGCGCTACGACGGCAGCGTCCTGGTCCTGCTCGCCGACCGCGACGACCGGATCGCCGCCGGCCGGCGCCTGCTGCGGACGTGGCTCGCACTGGCCCGGCACGGCCTGGCGGTCCACCCGCTCAGTCAGCTCCTCGACTGCCCGCCGACCGCCGCGCGGCTCGCCGAGCGGGTCGGCGGCCGGCCGCTGGCGGTGTTCCGCGTCGGCCGGCCCCTGACCGAGCCCGTCCGCTCCGGCCGGATCCCGGCGCGGGTGCCCTGACCGGACCGGTCAGGATTCGGGCATCGCCCTGGCGCGGGAGGAGCCTGTCGTCTGGGTGTCGTACGTGCCGCTGGTCCCCCTCGCCTTGCTGCTGTTCACCGGTCTGTACCTGTTCGTGCTGCCGTACGCCACCAAGTGGCGCGGCCGGCGGCCCGCCGTCCCCGAGCCGTGATCCGGCACGTGACTCCGGCCGCATCACGATCCCGAGTCCGGGCGGTCGAGGTGCCAACCGGCACGCCGAGCCTGCCCCCGACGACCGCCTGGCGCCCGCCGGCCAACACATATTAGTATGCGCATGTGAACATGATTCTGCCGACCGCCGCTCCCGGGACGGCCCGCTGATGGGCCACGGACACGGACACGGCCAACCCGTGACCGCGACCGGGCGGCACCGGCGGGCGCTCGCGGGCGCGCTCGCCGTGTCGGTGGTGGTCTTCGCCGTCCAGGTCGTCGGCGCGGTCGTCACCGGCAGCCTGGCCCTGCTCGCCGACGCCGGGCACGTCCTGGCCGATGCCGGTGGGGTCGCCCTCGCGCTCGGCGCGGCGGTGCTGGCGGCCCGGCCCGCCTCCGGACAGCGCACGTTCGGCTGGGCACGCGCGGAGATCCTCGCCGCCGCGGTCAACGGCCTCGCGCTGGCCGGGATGGGCGTCTACGTGTTCGTCGAGGGCGTGCGCCGCCTGCTCGAACCGGCCGCCGTCGAGCCCGGCGGCATGGCGGTCTTCGCCGTCGCCGGCCTGCTCGGCAACCTGGCCGGGGTCGCGCTGCTCTACCGGGCCCGGGATGCCAGCCTCAACCTGCGGGGCGCGTTCCTCGAGGTCGCCACCGACACCGCGACGTCGGCCGGCGTCCTCGCCGCGGCCGCCGTGATCGCCGCTACCGGGTTCACCCGCGCGGACCCGATCGTGTCGATCCTCATCGGCCTCGTCATCGTCCCGCGCGCGGTGCGGCTGCTGCGCGAGGCGGTCGACGTGCTGCTCGAAGCCGCACCGGCCGGGGTCGACCTCGACCGGATCCGGTCCCACATCACCGGCCTCGACCACGTGCGGGGCGTGCACGACCTCCACGTCCACGCCGTCACCTCAGGACTGCCCGTCCTCACCGCCCACGTCGTCGTCGACGACTCCTGTTTCCACGACGGCCATGCCCCGCAACTGCTCGACGCCCTTCAGGCCTGCCTGGCCGGACACTTCGACGTCGAGCACTCCACGTTCCAGCTCGAGCCGGCCGGCCACGCCGACCACGAGCACCGCACCCACCCTTAGCGCCTGGCGGTGCACGCCGGCGCATGCTCGGTCAGCCACCGCAGCGCCTCCGCCAGCGCGACCGCGTCCTCGTCGGCGCCGCATCCGGTGCACCGCTCGGTCAGGTAGCCGGAGAGGTTCATCTCGACCCAGGCCTGCGCCCCGCCGGCGGTCGTGCGGACGTCCGACACGATCTCCCGATACTCCTCCACCGCACCATCGTGCCGCCGGCCACGGCCGGTCCCCGCGCCGGAGCGCACAACCACCCGGCCGATAACCCGTCGCGGGGACCGGCCGTGGCCGCGGGTGTCCACACGTGATCGCGGACCATCGGTGTCGCCGGGCTCGAAGGCCGCGCGGAGAAGCCGTACGGTCGTGCGGGCGGCTGTCCGCCGCTCGCGGTCACCGCCGGCCCCGGACCGGCGCGCTCCGGCCGGGCAAATCCATGATCATGGGAAAGATCTGGCTGTCGGGGCAGCCACGTCTTTCCCATGATCTGAAGTCGAGCGGCACGGCGGTGGATCTCGGTGGCGACGCCCCGAGGCCCCGCGCCCGAATCGTCGGCCCCGCCCGGGGTCGGCACGGGAGCTGGTGGGCTTGGCTCCGCGGCCTTGACCCCGGGGTCACAACACTGCTCCGCGATCATCAGGCGCAGCGCGCTCGCGGCCCGACGAACGGGGTGATCTTTGCCCCCGCCCTCGTCGCGCCGGTGGCCACGGCGCCCGGCACCGGGTCGCGGCGGCGTTCTCACCTGTGTATCGGCGCGCCGCTGTGACCGGTCGTGACACGATGTGGCTGCTTGTTCGTCCCAGTCAGAAGGGTCGCCAGTGTCTGAACGCATCGTGAGCCCGGCCGGACGTGGCTTCCTCCTGCTCGACTCGCATCCCGGCGGTTGTTTCCGGAGCGTCACGCAGATGCGGGCGGAGGCCGGGCCGCCGGCGCGGCCGCCGGCGGACGGGCCGGTCGCCCTGATCATCGGATCCAGCGCGGGCTACGGCCTGGCCGCCACCGTCGTGGGCCTGGCGCGGCACGGCATCCGCGGCGTGGGCATCGGTTTCGAGCGGCCGCCCGGGCGGCGCACCGCGACGGCCGGCTGGTACCGCACCATCGCGACCGACGCGATCGCCGGCGAGCTCGGCTGCGACTTCTCGTTCGTCAACGCCGACGCCTTCGCCGACACCACGAAGACCGACGTGCTGGACCTCATCGCCAAGCGCTTCGGCGGGCTGGACCACCTCGTCTACAGCGTCGCCGCGCCCCGGCGGACCGATCCCCGCACCGGGATCACGTACCAGTCGGTGATCAAGCCATTGGGCGCGGCGCACACCACCAAGACCCTGGAGTTCGACGGCGACGGCACGCCGGCGCTCCGGGAGATCGGTGCGGAGCCCGCGGACGACGCCGAGGCGGCCGCGACGGTGCGGGTCATGGGCGGCGAGGACTGGTCCCGCTGGATCACCGCGCTGGCCGAGCGGGACCTGCTGCGCGACGGATTCCGCACGGTCGCCCTGTCCTACATCGGCTCGGCCCTGACGTCGGCGATCTACCGTGACGGCACGATCGGCGCGGCCAAGGCGCACCTCGAGGCCACCGCCGACGGCCTCAGCGACAGGTTGTCGGCCGTGGGCGGCCGAGCGTTGACGTCGGTCAACGGGGCGGCGGTGACGCAGGCCGCGACCGCGATCCCCGGCATCGCGCTGTACGTCGGGGTCCTGCGCGCCGTGCTGGCGGAGCGCTTCCAGTCTCCGGTCGAGCAGTCGGTGCGGCTGTGGGATCAGCTCACCGGCGCGCGCCCGTTCGACCTGGACGAGGCGGGACGCATCCGGCTGGACCGCTGGGAGCTGGATCCGGCGGTGCAGGCGAAGGTCGCCGAACGGTGGGCGGCGATCACGCCCGCGACCGTCGCGGAGCTGGCGGACGTCGACTGGTTCCGGACGCAGTACCGCAATCTCTACGGATTCGACGTACCGGGCGTGGACTACAGCAGGCCGGTGGAGCCGGACCTGCCCTGGCCGGCGCCGCGCTGACGGCGGTCAGGCACCGGCAACCTCGATCGGTTCGGCGAGCGCGGCGGTGATCTCGCCGGCGAGCCGCGCCGCGACCCCGCCGGGGCTCGCGCGGGCCGTCAGCCGCCGCGCCACGGCGACCAGCGGCCCGTCGCCGACGTGGTACTGCACCCGCATGGACCTCGTCGGCAACTCCACCCCCACGACCGTGGGCGTCGTCGACCTGCGCGACGATCTCCCGCAACCACGCCGGCATCGCGGCGGGCGAGCATCCGCACACAACGCTGCCTGCTCAGGATACCGGCTTCGCGTACCGATTCCGCAGCTCCGGATCAGGAATCCGAGTGGTATTTCCCGGTCCGCCGCACGAACGGAATTCCGGTCCGCACGGCCGGCGGAGCGGGTGAGTGCCCGGCTCCCCCACGCCGGATTGGTCGAACTGTCCACGGGTAGCTGCTCATTGCCCGGCGACAACTACGAGCGCAGGGGAGAAACGAACATGGGAGGACCGAAAGCTGTCCCTCCGGATTGGGACGCCTGGCTTGATTGCGACGCCTGGGCCGCGGGCCGGGAAGCGCCGAGCGAGGGGCAGACCCGGGTCGCGCGGACCTTGTTCGGCCCGTGGCAGGCGCGCGAACTGCACCGCAGGCTCACTCGCTGGAGGCCGGCCTACTTGCCGCTCGTTCTCTCCTATCTGGTCATCGTGGTGACCGACTTCTGGCTCACCGACGAATTCACCGGCGTGCTGAGCTGGCCATTGACGGTGCTGTGGACGTGGCCCATTTTCACGACGCTCACCGGAATGGTCGGCATACGACGGACGCGCAAGGCACTGCGCGAGTCGGAGGCCCGATGGTCCGGTCACGGGCTGACGAGAAGCGAGGATTTCCTGATCGTCGTCGTCCCTACCATCGGCCGGCACGACACCTACCCCGCGCTCGAACGTTCGGTCCTGTCCTACATCGCCTATCTGCCCAGGTGTTTCCCCCGGCTCCGGATCGACCTCGTCATCGACGAGGGATGTGAGGCGGCGGACCGCATCGCCGGGCTGGCCGCCGGGAACGAGCTGATTCGGCTGGTCACGGTGCCGAGGCGGTACCGCACCGCCAACGGGACGAGGTTCAAGGCGCGGGCCACCCACTATTCGCATGAACTGCGGATCCGGGAGCGCGATAACCGCGACGACGTGTGGGTGCTGCACATGGACGACGACACGGGTGTCGGCCCCGACACCGCCCTGGCCATGGCGCGGTTCATCGCGGAGCAGGACGACGCCGGCCGCGACGCGAAGCACCTGGCCCAGGGCATCCTGACGTACCCGCGCGAATACGCCGTGAACAGGCTCATCTGGCTCGCGGACTCGGTCCGGCCCGCCGAGGACGTGGGGCGCTTCTCGGCCTGGACCGGCAGTGGCACGCCCCGCGCGGGCGTGCATGGTGAACTGCTGCTGGTGCGGGCCTCGATCGAGGCGACGATCGGCTGGGACTTCGGCCCGCGGAGCCTCGTCGAGGACGCCCAGTTCGCACTGATCTTCAGTGCTCGCTACGAGGGCCGCAGCGCCTGGTTCGGCGGGCGGTGTTACGGCGCGTCGCCGGCCAGCCTGCACGACTTCTTCCACCAGCGCGAGCGCTGGTCCTGGGGCCTGGCGGCCCTGGTGTTCGACCGGTCGCTGCAACTGCGGAACCGGCTGCTGCTCGGATACTCGGTGCTGTCGTGGGTGGTCGGCCCGATCCAGAATGTCGGGGTGGTGCTGCTCATCGCCATTCTTGTCGCCGACCCCAACACGTCTCCGGTAACGCTCGTCGTCATTCCGTTCTGGGCGCTGAACATGGCCTACACGATCTGGATGTACTGGGAGGGCCTGCGGATCAATGCCGGGGTCTCCAACGACGACCGGCGCAAGTGGTGGGAGCCGCTGGCCGTGGTCCTGCTGATTCCGATGTTCGGGTTGCTGGAGGGCGTCCCGGGGTTGCGCGGATTCGTGAAGTTCGCCCGTCGCACCGAGAACAGGTTCACGGTCATCGCAAAGCCGTCATGACACCGGCGTCCGGGCAGGACCGGGTCAGTCGGCCGGCGAGCCGCCGTACACGGTGGCCTCCTTCGAGGTCGCCCTGATGCCGTTGGCGCCGTTGAAGAGGCGCCGGCCCCATTCGGTCAACCGTCCGGGGTCGAAGCCGGTCGCCGTGTCGAGGTACTCGACGCCGCCGCTGTTGCCGCTCCATGACCAGCCCAGGTAGCCGATCCCGCGGGACTGCGCCTCGTTGATGATGGTGTCCTCGTCCACGTCGCCGTCGGTGTGCTTCCACCCGAACTCGCCGACCACCAGCGGCAGCCCGGCACTCCGGAAGGCGTCGTAGTAGTCGGTGACCTTCGCGGCGGTGCCGTACGCGCCGTACATGTGGACGGAGAACACGATGTTGCGCAGCGGGTCGCTGTCGAGCACCGATGCCGCGTTGCCGCGCATGATGCCCGACCAGTCCTGTCCCCAGTTCGGCCCGTCGACCATGATCAGATGCTTGAGCCCGGCGTCGCGCAGCTTCCTGATCGCTCCGCTCGTCGCGGCGGCCCATCCGGAGGTGTCGCTGTTGCCGTACGGCTCGTTGCCGATGTTGACCACGACGTAGCGCTCCTGGCCGGCCAGCACGCGCTTCAGCCCGGTCCAGTAGTCGGCGGCCTCGTCCAGCGTGATGGCGCCGTCGGTGTCGCCGTATCCGGTGGTGTCGTGGTTCTCCAGGACGCAGATGAGCCGGTGCCGCTTGCAGGTCGAGATGACGCCGGCCACCTCGTCGGCGCCGACGTCGCTCGTCAGCACCACCCGCACCGAGTTGGCGCCCAGCTCCTTGATGTCGGCGAACGACCGGCGCTGATCCTTCTTCCAGGCATACGGGTGGCTGACGCCGCGCATGACGAAGCTGGTGCCGTCGGCCTCGACGATGTCCCTGCCGCTGACGTGCAGCCCGACCCCGTCCTGCGGCGACTGCCGTGACTGCGCCGACCGCTCTGACCGCTCTGACCGGGCCGGCTGGGCGGCGGCGAACGCGAACGCGATGAGTGCGGCGCTCACCGCTCCCACGATAACAGTTGATTTTCTCATGCATTCTCTCTCGGCTTCGGTCGCTGACCGGGAACGTGCGGGCGACGCCACGCCCACGAGGCGGGCAGGACAACGGGCCTCGCCCGCGGCGGTGCACCGGGAAGATGCCGGCAAGTGCCGACCGGCCACCTCGCCGCCGGGCAGCTCCACAGTCCCGAAGGACGCCCGGGAGCCCCGGCGACGCTCCGCCGAGTGTACGGGCCGGCGAATCACCCGCAAAGCCACCCGAACACATCGCCGCACGTCAGCGCGGTGTCGATCAGCTCACCGGCAAGGCGGTCATCGAGGCGCCCGCCGACGCGTACGACATCCTCAACGGCTGAGGCACCCGGCTCGGCGGTGCCCGCATCCCGGCGCGGGCACCGCCGACCACGTCGGCGCCGGACCGGCGGTCACAGCGGCCAGGTCCGCAGTGCCCGGTCGAGCCAGGGCACGACCAGCACGACGGTGGGCAGCACGAGGATCGCCGCGGCGAGGGCGCACACGGCGACGCCGAGCAGCGGGTCCGGGCCCGGGGCGCCGGGCGCGAGCCGGTCGAGCCGCCACCGGCGCTCCCGCTCCGCGTCGCGGCTCTGACCCTCCGGGTCGATGTCGGCCATCAGCGCGTCGGTGGAGCCGCCGAGGGCGAGCAGTGCGTCGCGCAGCGCCGGGGTGCCGTGCCGCCGGCGGGCGGCGTCGTCGGCGGCGGCCTCCAGCAGCAGGTGCACGGCGTCGAGCGGGGCGCGGCTGCGCAGGGGCCCGGGCACGGCCCGGTAGAAGGCGGTGAACGACTCCATCACGACGTCGTGGCGGGCGCGCAGGTGGGCGCGTTCGTGTGCCAGGACCGCGGCCACCTGCGGCGTGCTCAGGACCCGCAGGGTGCCCTGACTGAGCACGATGCGGGGCGATCGGCCGGGCAGGCAGTACGCGAACGGCACGTTGCCGTCGAGGACGCGCAACGCGCCGGGCGGGACGTCCTCGTCGAAGGTGCCGCGTTCCTCGGCCCGGTGGAGCAGGTCGGCGAGGAGGCGGTGCCGGGCCCGGCGCACCCGCGACCGGTACGCCACCTGCCCGAGGGACACCAGCAGGCGCAGGACGATGACGGCGGCGACGGCGAGCGCGGCGGCGAGCGCGGCGACCGCCAGGTGGGCGCCGGCGCCCACGGCGCGGACGAGTTCCTCCGGACCGGCCAGGACCACGCCCAGGGCGCACAGGACGGCCGCGAGTGTGACGGCCTGCCAGAGCACGATCGCGGCGACGGGTGCCCGCGCGGTCCAGCGGGCACGGGCCAGTGGCCCCGGCACGACCAGTGACAGGGTCAGGCCGAGCGCACCGAGCAGGACCGCGGTCACCGGTTTTCGGCGGCTTTGAGCGCCGCGGCGAGCGCCGCCGCACCGGCCGGACCGACCCGTCCGACGAAATGCGCGAGGGCCGCGTCGCGGGCCGGGCCGTCGGGGGTCGCGCTGAGCGCGTCGAGCATCAGCGCCGCGGTCATCTCCTCGCGGGTCTGCGTGGCCGTGTAGCGGTACGCCCGGTCGGCCTTCTGCTGGGCGACGACGCCCTTCTTGGCGAGGCGGTCGAGGACGGTCATCACGGTGGTGTACGCGATGTCGCGGTGCCGGTTGAGCCGCTCGTGGACCTGCCGGACGGTCAGGGGGCCGTCCGCGTCCCACAGCTCCGCCATGATGTCGCGTTCGAGCTCTCCCAGACCAGCCATGCGCCAAGTGTAAGCCAGGTTACGTGGCGCGTAGTACTACACCACGTAGTATCTACTACAGACTGTCGTAGTGGGGAGAGGGAAGCCATGGGGCTCGACGTGCTCGACCTGACCCGGTTGCAGTTCGCCGTGGTCACGATCTACCACTACCTGTTCGTGCCGCTGTCGATCAGTCTGTCGGCGGCCACGGCCGGACTGCAGATCGCCTGGATGCGCACCGGCGACGACCGGTACCGGAAGCTGACGCTCCTCGTCGGCAAGCTGCTCATCGTGACCTTCGCCGTCGGCGTGGTCACCGGTCTGGTGCAGGAGTTCCAGTTCGGCCTCGCCTGGAGCGAGTTCGCCCGCTTCTACGGCGACGTCTTCGGCCCCACCCTGGCCGTCGAGGGCATGCTCGCGTTCTTCCTCGAGGCGACGTTCCTCGCCCTGTGGTACTTCGGGTGGGACCGGCTCCCCCGCGGGGTTCACCTGGCCACCATCGTCGTGGTGGCGGTCGGCACGCTGCTGTCGGCCTTCATCATCCTGGCGGCCAACTCCTTCATGCAGCACCCGGTCGCCTACGAGCTCGACCCGGTCACCGGCCGCGCCCACCTGACCAGCTTCCGCGAACTGCTGCTCAACGAGGT
This sequence comes from Dactylosporangium roseum, assembly GCF_025264685.1. Lineage (GTDB taxonomy): Bacteria > Actinomycetota > Actinomycetes > Mycobacteriales > Micromonosporaceae > Dactylosporangium > Dactylosporangium roseum. The sequence continues at coordinate 4,170,525 of NZ_CP073721.1, read as the reverse complement.
CAACCTCGCGGCCTTCCCGCACACGATCGCCGGTGCCGTCATGGTCGGCGGGGCCCTGCTGCTGGCCGTCGGCGCGTGGCGGGCCTGGCCCCGGCGCACCGCACCGGACGACGAGCAGCGGCATCGCGACGCGCCCGCGTTCGCCACGCTCGGCCGCCTCGGCGCCTGGATGACCCTGGCCGGCGGCGCGCTGACCGCCCTCACGGGCGACCATCTCGGCAAGGTCATCACCCGGGTGCAGCCGATGAAGATGGCCGCGGCCGAGGCCCTGTACAGCACGACGACCGGCGCGCCGTTCTCCGTGTTCGCGGTCGGCCGCCCCGGCGGCGGCGAACCGTTCCTCAGCATCGAGATCCCCCGGCTGCTGTCCGTCCTCGCCACCGGCGACCCGAACGCCACCGTCGCGGGCATCGACGACCTGCAAGCCCAGTACACCGCCGCCTACGGCCCCGGCAGCTACATCCCGATGGTGCCGGTGGCGTTCTGGAGCTTCCGCGCGATGATCGGCGTGGGCATGCTCGCGATGCTGTTCGCCCTCGTCTACCTGTGGCGGACCCGGCGCGGCCGCACGCCCGCACCCTGGCTGGTCCGGTGCGCGGTGCTGGTGCCGCTGCTGCCCGCGGCCGCCAACACCTTCGGCTGGCTGTTCACCGAGACCGCCCGCCAGCCCTGGATCGCGTTCGGGCTGTCCAAGGTCGCCGACGGCATCTCACCCGGACTCACCAGCGGCGAGGTGCTCGTCTCGCTGCTCGCCTTCACCGCCGTCTACGGCATCCTCGCGGTCGTCTGGCTGCGCCTGGTGCGCCACCTGGCCAGCAGGCCCCTGAGCGGCCCACCGGACCCCGGCGGGTCGGACCGCACGGACCCCGCGGACCCCACCGGCCCGGCCGCCGACGCCGACCTGGCACTCACCTACTGAGGAGCACCCGATGGACCTGGTCACCGTGTGGTACGGACTCGTCGTGCTCTGCTGGGTGCTGTACTTCGTCCTGGAGGGCTTCGACTTCGGTGTCGGGCTGCTCAGCCCGCTGCTCGGCCGCGACGAGCACGAGCGCGCCGCCGCCGTGCGGACCATCGGCCCGTTCTGGGACGGCAACGAGGTCTGGCTCGTCGCCGCGATCGGCGTCACGTTCGCGGCCTTCCCCGGCTGGTACGCCGCTTTGCTGTCCGGCCTCTACCTGCCCATGGTCGCGATCCTGCTGCTGCTGGCCGGGCGCGGCGTGGCGCTGGAGTTCCGTGGCAAGCACGACGATCCGCGCTGGCGCCGCCGGTGCGACGCCGTGCTGGCCGGGTGCTCCGCCGGTGTGGTGCTGCTGTGGGGCGCGGTGCTCACCGCCTTCGTCCGGGGTCTCGCGCTCGGCGCGGACGGCGAGGTCGTCGGTGGCGGGCTGCGCCGGACCGTGGCACCGCTGCTGACACCCGTCGCCGGACTCGGGGCGCTGCTGGCCCTGGGCATGGCCGTGCTGCTGGGCGCGGCGTTCCTCGCACTGCGCACCACGGGACCGCTGCGGGCCCGCGCCGGCCGGCTCACCCGGCACGTGGCCGCCGGTGGCGCCGTCGCCGGAATCGTCGCCGCCGTGGTCGTGGCACCGGCCGGTGCCGCGGTGACCGCGGTGGTCGCGCTGGCCGTGGCCGGCGCCCTCACCGGCATCGCGGTGCTGGCCCGGCGGCCCGCCGCCGGGCGGGAGGCCCTCGCGTTCGGGCTCACGACCGCCGTGGTGGCCGCGGCCGTCGTCGCCGCGCTGACCGCGAACGGGTCCGTCGTGCTGCCCAGCACCCTGAACCCCGCCTGGTCGCTCACCATGGACGGCGCGGCCGCCACCGACTCGGCGCTGCGGATCATCAGCGTGGCCGGACTCGTCGTGCTCCCCGGGGTGCTCGTCTACCAGGCGTGGTCGTACCGGGTGTTCCGGCAGCGCGTCGCCAGCGACCGGATCACGACGTGAGCCGCACCGCCCGCGGGCCGGTCGATCCGCGGCTGCTGCGCCACGCCCGCACGAGCCGCGCCGGGATCGCGGTGCTCACCGTCATCGGCGCCGCTCAGGCCGTCGCCACGATCGTGCTCGCCGTGGTCGTGGCCGGCGTCGTGGTCGCGCTCGCCGGCACCCGCGCCGGTGCCGGTACCGGTGCGCCCGCGCCGCTGCTGCTCGCCGCGCTCGCCGGGGTGTTCGCCGCCCGGGCCGCGCTGACGTGGGCCGAGCAGGTGGTGGGGCAGCGGACCGCCGCGGCCGTCACCGACGAGCTGCGCCGCTCCGTCCTGCACGCGGCGCTGCGCCGCGGACCCGCCTGGGTCGCCGGCTTCGGCGCCGGCCGGCTGGCCGCGGTGCTCACCGGCGGCCTCGACGCGCTGCGTCCCTGGTTCAGCGGCTACCTGCCCTCGCTGGTCGTCGGCGCGGCCCTGCCGCTGCTCGTCGTCGTCACGATGCTGGTCGTCGATCCGATGTCGGCGGTGATCGTCCTCGTGACCCTGCCGCTCGTGCCGCTGCTGGGTGCGCTCGTCGGCTGGGCCACGCAGCGCCGCGCGCGGGAGCGCTGGCAGGCCGCGGCCCGCCTCGCCGGGCACTTCCTGGACGCGGTGCGCGGCATCGCCACCCTGCGCCTGTTCGGCCGGGCCGAACGGCAGGCCGGGGTGGTCGAGCAGATGACCGACCGGCACCGCGGGGCGACGGTCCGGGTGCTGCGCGTCGCGTTCCTGTCCTCGACCGCGCTGGACCTGGTGGGCACCTTGTCGGTGGGTCTCGTCGCGGTCGAGGCGGGGCTGCGCGTGGCCGCCGGCCGGCTCGACCTCGGCCCGGCGTTGCTGGTCATCCTGCTCGCACCGGAGGCGTACCGGCCGCTGCGCGAGGTCGCGGCGCGCTTCCACGCCAGTGCCGACGCCGGCGCGGTCATCGCCGACGTCGACGAGATCCTGCTGCCCGCCGGCGGCGGGCCGGATCCGGCGGATGCGCCGGGCGCCACAGCCGATCGACCGGCCGTGGCGGCGACCGGGGTGCGGGTGCGGCACGCCGGCGCTGTCGTGGACGCGCTCCGCCTGCCCGCGCTCACCGTCCACGGTGGCGAGTTCGTGGCGCTGCGCGGCCCGTCCGGCGCCGGGAAGACCACCGCCCTGCGCGTGCTCGCCGGACTCCAGCCGGTGCTCGCCGGCACCGTCGTGGTCACCGGCGGCCGCCCGCTGTACCAGTCGCAGGACCCGACCCTGCCGCACGTGCGCAGCGTGGCCGAGGCGCTGACCCTCGACGGCGAGCCACGCCCCGACGACCAGACCCTGGTCGAGGCGCTGCGCACCGTCGGGCTCGACGCCGAGATCGCCGCCCTGCCCGACGGCCTGGACACCCCGCTCGGCGAGCGGGGCCAGGGCCTGTCGTCGGGACAGCGCCAGCGCCTCGCCCTGGCGCGACTGCTGCGGCAGGCCCGCACCGGTCCGTGCGTCGTCCTGCTCGACGAGCCCACCGCCCACCTCGACGCCGGCGCCGAACAGCTCGTCGTCGCGCGACTGCGGGCGATGGCCGACCGGGGCTGCGCCGTGCTCGTCGTCGCGCACCGGCCCGCGGTCCTCGCCGCCGTGGACCGGTCGGTGCCGGTCGAGCCGCCCGCCGAGACCCGCCCGGTCACAGCGCCCGGGCCGGCGCGTACCGGCGCCGGCGAACCCGCCGCGGACGACCGCGGCACGGCCGGCGGCCGGATCGTACGGCTCGCCCGTGCCCTCGGGCGGCGGCCGGCGACGGCGGTCGCGCTGGGTGCGGCGTCCTGGCTGGCCGGCATCACCCTCACCGGCGCGGCGGTCTGGCTGCTGGTCCGCGCGTCCAGCCTGCCCCCGGTGCTCACGCTGTCCACCGCGGTGGTCCTGGTGCGCGCCAGCGCCGTCGCCCGGCCGCTGCTGCGATACCTGGAGCGGCTGGTCTCGCACGAGGTCGGCTTCGCGCGGCTCGGCGTCTGGCGCGCCAAGGTCTACGCCGACCTGGTGCCACGCGTGCCCGGTCCCGCGCTCCGCCGCCGCGGTGACCTGCTCACCCGGGTCGTCGACGACGTCGACGCGCGCGTCAACGGTGTGCTGCGCGGTCAGCTCCCGGCCGTCGCCGCCTGGGTCGCGATCACCGTCACGGTCGCGGCCGCGGCGGTCGTGGCGCCCGCGGTCGCCGCGGTCCTCGTCGCCGGGCTGGCCGTCGCCGGCGTGGTCGCGCCACGGCTCGCCGCCCGCCACACGGCCCGGGCCGACGCCGCGACCGGCCGGGCGCGCGCCGAGCTGCACGACGCGGTCGTCGAGACCGTCGAGGGCGTCGAGGATCTCGCCCCGCGGGACACGACGGCGGCGCTCGCCGTGCCGGACCGGCGCAGCCGGGCGCTGGCCCGCCTCGAGGCCGGATCCGCGGCCACGGCCGGTGCCGCGGCGGCCCTGGCGCAGCTCGGCTGGGGCACCGCGGTCGTCGGCGTCGCCCTCGCCGCGGCCACCGGCCCGTTCCACGCCGAGCTCGCCGCCGTGCTGCTGCTCGGTGCCGTCGCGCTCGCGGAGCCGGTGCTGACCCTGCCGGACGCGGCCGTCGCGCGGCGTGGCGCGGCCGGTGCCCGGCGGCGCCTCGAGGCGATCGCGGCCGAGCCCTGCCCGGCCGCACCGGCCACACCGGCTACACCGGCCACGGCGAACCCGCGGGCCGAGGCCCCGCCGACGTCCTGCGTGGACGTCACCGTCAGCGGCCTCACCGCGGGCTGGGACCCGCACCGCGACCCGGCGCTGCGGGACGTCGACCTCGACCTGCCCGCGGGACGGCGGGTGGCCGTCCTCGGCGTCTCGGGCAGCGGCAAGTCGACACTCGCGGCCGTGCTCGTCCGCCTGCTCGCCCCGCGGCAGGGCCACGTCCGCCTCGGCGGCGCCGACCTGCGGGCGCTGCCCGACGCCACGGTCCGCCGCCACGTCGGGCTGGTCGGCGACGCCGCCGACCACGTCTTCGCCACGACGGTGCGACACAACCTGCGCCTGGCCCGCCCGTCGGCGACCGACGACGAACTGCGCGCCGCGCTCGCCCGCGCCCATCTCGGGCCGTGGCTCGACACCCTGCCGGCCGGCCTGGACACCTGGCTCGGCGAGGGCGGCACGACCGTCTCCGGCGGGCAGCGGCGACGCCTGGCCATGGCCCGGGCGCTGCTCGCCGACCCGGCGCTGCTCGTGCTCGACGAGCCGACCGAAGGACTCGACGAGCCGGCCGCGGCCGCGCTCATGGCCGACCTGCTGGCGGCGGCGTCGGGCCGTACCGTGCTGCTGCTGACCCACCGCCGCGACGGCCTCGAGCACGTCGACGAGCTGTACGACCTCGTCGACGGCCGACTGGTCCGCCGCCCGCTCGCGGCACCGGCCAGCGGCGGGCCAGGAAGCCGAGCACTCGCTCGGTGACGAGCACGGCCGCGGCGCCGTACGCCGGCGACGAACGGTCCGGCGCGAGTCCCGGTCGCCGGCAGCGCACCGGGCGCGGTCAGCCGGCGACGGTCGTCGGCGTGGCCGCGCGCAGCCAGCCCAGCGCCTCGGCCCGCTCGGCGAAGTTCGGCAGCAGGTCCTCGACCGAGAGCATCCGCAGCGCGTCCAGCACACGTTGCGACGCTCCGACGAGACAGACCCGAGCCCCGTGCCGGGCCGCACGGGCCTGCGCCCGCACCAGCACCGCGAGCGTGCCGGAGTCGATGGACGGCATGCTCGCGACGTCGAACAGGACGTGCTGCATCGGGCGCACGCTCGTCATGAGCACGTCGTAGAGCCGGGCGACGGCCGCGAGGTGCAGGTCGCCCTTGAACTCGATGAGGACGACGCCGGCCACCTCGCGCACGCTGAGCCGCTGCGACCCGCGGCCCGCCGGCATCCGGGTCTCGCGCTCGAAGGACTGCTCGACCATGCTCCTGCGGGAGTGGGCGTCCGCGCACCGGCCGCAGGCGTGCGGACCGGTCGGCAGGCCGGCGCCTCGCCACCCGTCCTCGATGAACAGGCTCCACGCGACGTTCCAGGTGCCCATCGTCGGTGCGAGACCGGCCACCAACCGACCGCAGCCGTCACACGCGAGGCTGAAGTTCGTGCCGTCCCGGCTCAACAGTGCGGTCATCGACGTTCCTCTCAGTTCGAGTGCGCCGATGCCACGATTACGGGCGTGTGTGGCCGAACTACCGCAGTCGTGTGACAGTCGTGTGACGTTCGACGGGGCACGAAGGGTCGGCCGCGGCGGCGGTGGAGCGCAGAGGGGGCCCTTGACCGCTCCACCGCCGGTCCCGGGTCGATCCGGCGCACCGCTCCCCCACCGATGGATCGAGCCTGCCGGTCGAACGAGCCGCAAATAGCGTGCGCTCCAGATGTGGCGGTCATCCCGCGATCACGTGACGGTTGCGTGACAGATCCGCGCGGCGACTCCGCGGCGCCACGGGTGATCCGCATCGCCCGGGTGGTACGGCTACCCGCTCAGCACCGTGCACCTGCCGGTGAACATCCTGATCGCGGCCATCGTCAACAGGGCTTCGCCGCAGTACCTCACCGGAAGGCCTGGGCCAGCAGGAGCCCGACGGCCGCAGCGCCGAGACCGGCCACCACCGAGGCGATCACGTTCATCACCGCGTAGCACCGGGCCCCGTCCTGGACCAGCCGGAACGTCTCGTAGGTGAACGTCGAATACGTCGTCAGCGCGCCGCAGAACCCGGTGCCCAGCACCGCCGCCACCGCCGGGCTCGCGGGCAGGCCGACGAGCAGTCCGAGCAGCAGCGACCCGGCCACGTTCACCATCAGCGTGCCCCACGGGAACACCGAGTCGTGCCGGGCCTGGATCGCCCGATCCGCGAGATACCGCAGCGGCGCGCCGACGGCGGCACCGAGGATGACGAGCAGCAGCATCACCGCGCACCGGCCTTTCTGCCGACCTGCCCGCGCCACCGTCCGACCACCCCGGCGGTCGCCGCCGTCCCGGCCCACACCGCCAGCAGCGCACCGGCCACGGTCGCGCCCAGATAGACCAGTGCCACCCAAGGCGACCCTGCCTCAGCGGTCCGGTGGATCTCGACCGAATACGTGGAGAACGTGGTGTAGCCGCCCAGCACCCCGACACCCAGGAACGGGTGCAGCAGCCGCCGGCCGGGGACCACCTCGGTCACCACCACCATGAGCACCCCGATGAGTAGGCACCCCGACACGTTGACCACGAAGGTCGGCCACGGGAACCCGCCCGGCGGATGCGGCCAGGCCGCCGACAACCCGTGGCGGGCCAGCGCCCCGCACACCCCGCCCGCGGAGATGGCCGCCAGCACCGGCACCGGGCTCGGCCGCAGCTCCGCCCGGTCCACGGGCAGGTGCAGATCGACGTCCGGATCCACCGCGGCTGGGTTGCGCTCGCTCACACCGGTCCCTCCCTACCAGAGCACACAACAGCTCACTGGCAGGGACCGTTGGCGTCGTCGCAGTTCACCCCGGACAGGGGTCGGCGGGCCCCACCGCCGGCGGCACCGATCCGCGATGCCACGAACAGCGTAGCGGCCGGACCGCCCGGCACGCCAAGCGAGGCCGGGCGAGGCCGGGCCTGTCGCCGCGAACGCTGCCGGGCGGAGGGTGCGGCGGGTCGGCGTCCGGCAGGTGCCGTCGCACGGCGGGATCGGCGCAACCGGTGCCCGGCAGGTGTTGCGGGTGTCCGACCGGGTAGCACCGCCGGGAACGACGAGGGAGCAGACGTGGTCGAGGACGGCTTGGCGGCAGTCGGCCAGATCCTGCTCGCTGCCGCGCTGGGCGCCGTGGTCGGGGTGGAACGGGAGCTCGGTGCGCAGCCGGCCGGGCTGCGCACCCACATGCTCGTCTCGCTCGGCGCGGCCCTCTTCACGCTCGCCGGGGCCGGGCTGCCGCACACCGACCCGACGCGGGTGGCCGCACAGGTGGTCACCGGCATCGGGTTCCTCGGCGGCGGCGCGATCTTCAAGGAGGGCGTCACCGTCCGGGGCCTGACCACGGCCGCCTCGTTGTGGGTGACCGCCTCGATCGGCCTGGCCGTCGGGCTGCGCGCGTGGCGGACGGCCGTGGTCGTCACCTCGCTCACGGTCGCCGTGCTGTGGCTGGTCAAGCAGGCCGAACGCCACTACCTGCGGCTCGGGCGAAACCTGGTGCTGTGCGTGACGCTCGCGGCCGGTGTCTCGCTCGACGAGGTGGAGCACGAGATGCTGAAGGTGCTGCCCCGGGCCAAGGTCCTGCGTGTCACGTACGCCGAGCACGAGCAGGTGATCGAACTGACGGCCCGGCCACCGAAGACGGCCTCGCTGCCGCAGCTCGCCGAGTCGCTGCGCCGGCTGCCCGGGGTCGCGGGCGTCAACGTGTCCGGCTGATCCCGGCGGCCCCGGTCACCCGGAACGCGGTGGAGACACGATAGCGGCACCCACCGGCAAAAACGTCCGGACGCCCGAAGGCGCAGCTCAGGGCGTGCGGCGCTCGGCCCGTTCCAGCCGCTCCAGCGTCGCGCGGATCGCCCGGAGACTCTGCTTGATCTCCTCCTGCTCCTCGTGGCGGAACGCGTCGTTGTCGACGATGAGCTTGCTCGCGAAGTGGGCGGTGATGAGCGGGATCACGACCAGCACCATGATCGAGATCAGCATGCCGGCGACGATCCGGCCGGGCACCGTCGTCGGGTACGTGTCGCCGTAACCGACCGTCGAGGCGGTCACGACCGCCCACCAGAACGAGTCGCCGATGCTCTTGTCCTCGAAGATGCTGTACAGCGCGCCGCCGATCAGCATGAGCGTCAGGTAGGTCGCCACGGTCGCCTTCACCGAGTTGGCGATCCAGACGAAGCCCCCGAACACCGCCTTCGCGGCCGCCGGAAGCGTGGAGAGCAATCGACGCATCGCAGTGGGCTCCTGTCTCGCCTGCTCGTCCTACGAGCTGCCGTTATCGCTGCTGGGGCCCGAGTATGACACTCCGGTGGGCAGACGTACGGCCGGAATCACGATGGCCGACCAGCCCTTCCTACGGCACGGGGTCGTGCATGCCCCGTGGCGTCGACGCGTTGCAGCGGCGGATGCGGGCGGCGATGAGCCGGGAGCCGGTGGCGAGCCCGTAGCGGCGGACCGCGTCGAGACCGTAGTCGCAGCGACGTCAGGAAAATCGGCGAAGCTGTCCGGACTGCGGGGTGTTCGCACCCGGATCGAGCGCACTCACGCCGACACGCGTCCGCGACGGGCGAACAGGGCCGCTCCCGGGGCGCTCCCGTCGAGGTCGAGCACCATCTTGGCCTCGACCGTGAACCCGGCGTCGCGCAGCCAGGCCGCCATCCGGTCGGGTTGACGGCGGTGGACGTACACCCGCATCGGATGGCCGCCGTAGCCCTGTGTCTTCAGCCGGGATCCGTCGCCGACGTGGAAGCCGAGCAGCAGCGGCCCGCCGGGGCGCAACACGCGCCGGAAGTGGCCGAGCACCGTGGGAATGGCGTCGTCGGGGACGTGGACCAAGGACCAGAACGCGAGCAGGCCGCCGACCGAGGCGTGGGCGAGCGGCAGATCCGTCATCGACCCCACCTCGAACCGCAGGCCGGGATGGCCACGCCGGGCCACGTCGACCATCCCGGGCGACAGGTCGATCCCGAAGGCGTCGACGCCCAGCCCGTGCAGGTGGGCGGTCACGTGTCCCGGCCCGCAGCCCACGTCCGCCACCGGTCCGCCGCCGGCGTCACGGACCAGCTCGGCGAACAACGCCAGGACCGCGCGCAGGTAGGGCTCCCCGGCCAGCGCGCCGCCGATCTGATCCGCGTAGCTGACCGCGACGGTGTCGTAGGAGGTGCGGGTGTCCGCCAACCAGTCGTCCCCGTTCATGTCCCGACACGGTAGTCCAGGCCGGTCAGCAGGTGATGACGACCTTCGCTCGCGCGTGCTCGACCTCGAGGTACCGGATGGCCTCCGGCGTCCTGCTCAACGGATAGGTCCGGTCGACGACCGGCGTGAGCGCTCCGGCCTCGGCGAGGCCCCGCAGCGTCGCCAGGTTGTGCCGGCTCGGCGTCGCCGTGGGCATGAGCAGCCGGTGGCGGACGAAGCGGGACAGCAGCTTTCCCCTGGCGAAGAGGCCGAGCGGTCCGAGGATGCTGCCGCCGGTGGACACGCCGCCCCCGGAGAGCACGAGCGTCCCGGTGGGGGTCAGCGCCCGCCGGAACTCGGTCAGCGACCGGTTGCCGACCAGGTCGCACACCACGTCGTAGCGGCGGCTCCCGCGGGTGAAGTCGTCGGCGGTGTAGTCGACGACGTGGTCGGCGCCGATCGACCGGACCAGGTCGAGGTTCCGGGTGCCGCACACCGCGGTCACCTCCGCGCCGTAGATCTTGGCGAGCTGGACGGCGAAGGTGCCGACGCCCCCGGACGCGCCGTTGATCAGGACGTGCTGGCCGGGCCGCAGTCGCGCCGCGTCGCGCAGGCAGACGAGGGCGGTACCGGCGGCCAGCGGCATCGCCGCCGCCTCCTCGAACGTCAGGTTGGCGGGCTTACGCTCGATCAGGTCCTCCGCGACGCACACGTACTCGGCGAACGCTCCGTCGGCCTCGCCGAGGTCGCCGTACACCTCGTCGCCGGGACGGAACCGGGTGACGGCCCCGCCGACCGCCTCGACGCGGCCCGCGACGTCCCGGCCCCGGACCTTCCGCCTGGGCCCGCGGAGCCCGACCGTCAGGCGCATGACGTACGGGTCGCCGCGCATGATGTGCCAGTCGTAGGCGTTGACCGCGGCCGCGCGCACGCGCACCAGCACTTCGTCGTCGGCGGGTGCCGGCGTGTCGATGTCCCTGAGCCGCAGGACGTCCGGTGAACCGTACCGGTCCTGAACGATGGCCTTCATCATGTCTCCCTGAGGTGTGCGGTCGGCGTTGCCCGGCGGCATCAGCGTGCCGGTGCCGGTCCGGCGTCACCTCCGTCCGGCGGCGGCACTCCGGCTGCTCCCCTCGCGGTACCGGCATGCGCGGCGTACTCCCCGCGGAGTAGCGACGGACCGGCGGGTGGCACCCGGCCTCCGCGCGCCGGCCGAGCGGAGGGTTACGGGAGCTCACCGGCGCTTCGTCGGATATCCGACCGCCGGCGGATGCCGTCATGGAGGTCGTCGCTCATGATTTCGGACAGTCCGCCACTGCCGCGGCCGCTCCGGCCGGAGCGGCGCCGCCGCCCTGCTGACGGACCCTCTTAGGTTCCGCTGTGGCCCAGGTTAACTGATCTTTCGCGGTGTTCCCCTTGAGCCGCCTTCGCGGGTATCGTGCGCGGGGCATTCCGGGCCGGGTTGGCCGGGACGAGTTCCGGCCGGTCTTCGGGACGGGCGCTGAGGAGGGCAAGGACATGACACAGCACCAGATGCGGCAGTACGACGACCATCTTGGCAACGGCCAGGGCATGCTCAGCGTGCCCGTGGAGCCCACCTCCCGGCCCGACGCGAACGACCAGCAGCACAAGGCCCTGCTGGTGCTGACGATGGCGCAGCGGACGGCCGAGGAGCACATCGACGGGGCGCGCCGTGAGGCGGACCGCATCCGCGCCGAGGCCCGCGCCGCCGCCGAGCAGATCGTCGCGCACGCGCAGGCCCAGGCGGACACGCTGCGCAGCGACGCCGAGAAGATCCTGGCCCGCGCGCGCATGTCGGCGGAGAAGGTCGCCGGGGAGGCCGAGGCGTTCGCCCGCGACACCGAACAGCACGCGGGCGAGGTCCTGGCGGAGGCGCAGGGCCGCGCGGAGCAGATCGTCCGGCAGGCTCAGGAGAACGCGTACGACATCAAGCAGCGCGCCGAGCAGACCTATGAGGACGTCGTCGGCGGCCTGACCGCCAAGCGGCAGGCGTTACAGCAGCAGATCGAGGCGCTGGAGCAGTTCGACCACGAGTACCGTGCCCGTCTCACCTCCTTCATGCAGCAGCAGATGCGCGCGCTCTGGGTGGGTCAGCCGCAGGTGGCGGCGGACTTCGAGGACGCCGGCACGGTGGTGGGCGAGCTGCTGCCCGCGGCGCGGAGCGAGTCGAGGGACGACCGGGAGGACGCGCCGGAGCAGCAATCGGTGACCTGATCCCCCGTTCAGCGGGCCGCGGCGGGCGTGGCCGTCGGCGTCCGGCCTCGTCGGCGTGCTCGACACGGGCTGTTTCGGCGTGGCGACGCTGAGTGTCTCAGCGCCTGGTGACCTGCCCCTGCTCCGCCGCTTCCCGCTCGGTCGGCTCCGGCGGCGGTGCGGGCCTCTCGATCGGCAGGAAGAAGCCCTTCACCGGCGGGGCCAGCGCACCCAGCCGGTTCATCTTCTTCGGCACCACCCAGCCGGCGTACTCCTCCTCGCCGCGGTCCGCGCCGGCGGGCAGCGGCAGCGGCTGGTGTACCTCGACGAAGCGCCCGTCCGGCAGGCGGCGGATGATGCCCGTCGCCACGCCGCCGGCCAGCACCTCGCGGTCGTTCTGCTGGAGGCCGAGCGCGACCCGGTACGCCACGTAGTAGGCCAGCGGCGGCAGCACCAGGATGCCGATGCGGCCCGCCCACGTCACCGCGTTGAGGCTGATGTGGAACTTGTCGGCGAGGACGTCGTTGCCGCCCGAGATCAGCAGGACCGCGAAGAACGTGATCGCCATCGCGCCGAGGGCGGTGCGCAGCGGGTTGTCCCGCGGCCGCTGCAACAGGTTGTGGATCGACCGGTCCTTCGAGAACCTGACCTCGAGGAACGGGTACAGCATGGCCAGCACCGTCAGGACGCCGGGCAGCACGACCGTCGGCCAGAAGATCGCCGGGACCGTGTAGCCGTTGCCGAACAGGTGGAACCTGATCTCCCAGGCCGGGAAGAGGCGGGTCGAGCCGTCGAGGAACATGACGTACCAGTCGGGCTGGCTCGCCGCCGAGACCACCGCGGCCTTGTACGGGCCGAACAGCCAGATCGGGTTGATCTGGACCAGCCCCGCCAGGGCGGCGAGCGCGGCGAACACGATCATGAAGAAGCCGCCGGACTTGGCCGCGAAGCCCGGGAACATCCGGATGCCGACCACGTTGGTGTTGGTCCGGCCGGGGCCGGGCCACTGCGTGTGCTTCTGCTTCACCAGCAGGCCCATGTGGACGCTGATGAGCGCCAGCAGCGCGGCGGGGACGAGCAGCACGTGCACGATGTAGAGCCGGTCGAGGATCACCTCGCCCGGGAACTCACCCCCGAACAGCGAGGTGGTCACCCAGGTGCCGACGACCGGGATCGACAGCATGATGGCGCTCGCGATGCGCAGGCCGGTGCCGGACAGCGCGTCGTCGGGCAGCGAGTAGCCGGCGAAGCCCTCGATGAAACCCATCCAGAACAGCATCAGGCCGACGATCCAGTTGGCCTCGCGCGGCTTGCGGAACGCGCCGGTGAAGAACACCCGGAACATGTGCACCAGGATCGCGGCCATGAACAGCAGCGCCGCCCAGTGGTGCATCTGCCGCATGAAGAGACCACCGCGGACGTCGAACGAGATGTGCAGCGCGGAGTCGTACGCGTTGGACATCGTCACGCCGCGCAGCGGCGCGTAGCTGCCGCCGTAGACGGTCTCCCTCATCGACGGGTCGAAGAACAGCGCCAGGAAGATGCCGCTGAGGACCAGGACGACGAACGAGTAGAGCGCGATCTCGCCCAGCAGGAAGGACCAGTGGTCCGGGAAGACCTTGTTGAACAGGCGGCGCAGCGGGGTGGCCGCCTGGAACCGCTCGTCGAGCCCGTTGGCCACGTTCGCCGGGACAGCCCGGCGGTCGAACTTTCGCCGTTTCATGGCCGCTCCCTGATGCCTGTCGACCGCGATCTCAAAATCCGACGTCGACGTGAAGTATCCCTCCGTGTCCACGGCGACCGGCAGCTTCTCCGAGCAGCCCATCCCGATGGTCCGCACCCGCGCGGGCGGCGATCGAGTGTGCGGCCCGGCCGGCGTCACGCAGGCGGACGGCGAGGCGGAGGACGCACGCCGGGCACCGTGATCGAGGTGGTCCCGCACGTGCGCCGAGAGCCGGAGCGGGCAGTGCCGCGTCGCGGTGGTGCTCCCGGCGGCCGGAGGTTCGCTACTCGCGCCAGCCGGACAGTTCGATGCCCTTGGCCGTCTCGACGCGGTAGCCGAGCCGCAGCGCCTGGGCCTGGCCCTCCGGCAGCAGCAGCCGCCAGGTGAGCACGCCGAGGTCGGTGCGCTCCGCCGGCGGCGGCTCCAGGACGGTCTCCTTGACGGCGATCGCGTCGTGACGGCTGACCGGCACCTGGTCGAGCACGGTGATCCGGACCGGCCGGCCGGTGTAGTTGCCGATCGTCGTGCGGTACTCGACCTCGCGGCGGCGACTGGAGCCCAGCGTCGCACGGGTCGCGGTGCGGCGGGTCAGCTCGCGCTCGACGCGGACCCGGTCGTCGAGGCCGAGCGCCAGTTCGAGCTCCTCGCCCGGCGCCCACGTCGACAGCCCGGTCCGGCTGACGAAGTCGGCCTCGTGGAACACCGACGCCTGGCCGGGCGGCAGTGTGTGCCGCGAGGTGTTCGTCGCCACGGCCCGCAGGTGCACGTCGGTCGAGCGGGCCGGCGCGGTGACGTGGTCCAGCCGGGCCGCCAGCTCGAGCACCGAGATCGTGGCCCGGGCCGTGGTGCCGTCGGCGGGCACGGCGACCGCGCGGGCCGGCCGGTACGTCGCCGCCACCGGACCCTCCTCGACCCGCGCCTGCGCCAGTTCCACCTCGACGGTCCCGCCGAACGCGTCATCGAGCATCGGCGGCGGCGGACCGGCCGGCGCCGCCATCGCGGGAAGCGCGGATCCCAAGCCCCGGGCGCCGTACCCCTGCGGCATCGGCGGCGGCGGTGGCACGAACGCGGCCACGTACCACGGTCGCAGCTCAGGGATCGCCACGACGCCCGACGGGCGGGCCGTCGACAGCGCCAGCTCACACTCCGGCCAGTCCTCGCCGGTGCGCTGCTCGACCAGCCCGAACCAGGTCACGTGGAGGGTCTCGCCGGCCAGGCGCACATCGTACGTGGACCGCCAACCGGCCTCCGGCACCTGGTAGGAGACGTCGAGCTCGACCGCGCCCGGCGCCGGCACGGCGAGCGCGACGGCGGCGTACCTGACATCGGGCTCGCGCTTGCCGGAGAGGTCGGCCAACTGCCGGTCCAGCGCGGCGATCCGGTCGGTCACCCGCGTGCGGCGCCGCTGGAGCTCGCGGACGGCGGTCAGCACGGAGGTCAGCTCGCCGCCCATCGTGGCGGTGAACGCCGCGACCGCGTCGGGCGCCGCCGCGCCGGTGGCCAGCGCCCGCGCGTACGCCCCGCTGGCCCGCTCGCCCAGCGCCGTCAGGAACGCCTGCCGCTGCCGCAGCACCGTCTCCGTGTCGTCGATCTCCGCGAGCTCCCCGGTGAGCCGGCGCCGCTCGTCCGACGCCGCCGTCACGGCGGCGTCGGACGGCCGGTCGCGGCGGCGCAGCACGACGTCCACGCCGAGGACCGTGGCCGGCCCGCGCCCGCTGACCCGGATCGAGTCGGCGTCCAGGCTCATCGGCAGCGGCCCGACCTCGACGACCTGCTCACCGGCGTCGAGCGTGGTCCGGCCGCGGCGGGTGACCCGGGCCTGTGCCGGGTAGACGGTGACCGCGATGATCGGGGCGTCGATCGAGTTCCGCACGGTGCGCACGGTAGCCCATGCAGGCGAGCCGGACCAGCGGCCGGATCAGGCCGGTCCGCTCAGCACGAGCCGTCGCTGCGCCACCGGGTAGCCGGCCCGGGCGAACGTGGCGGCCATCGGGGTGTTCGTCACGTCGGTGTCGGCGACGATCGCCTCCGCGCCCCGCTCGACCAGGATATGGGTGCCCTCGGCGAGCAGGTCGAACGCGTAGCCGTGGCCCCGGGCCTCCGGCAGCACCCCGACGTAGGCGATGATCGGCGAGGTGTGGTTGCGGCCCGGGATCACGACGCCGGCGAGGTTGCCGGCCGCGTCACGGGCTAGGCGCCACCACTCGCGCGGGCTCGGCAGCCACTCCAGGAACGCCAGGTCGTCGGCGAGCGTCGCCTCGACGCCGGCCCGCTCGATCGCCCGCCGCTGGTGGAAGTCGAGGCTGCCGGTCAGGATGCGGCGCAGCACGTCGTGGAGGACCGCCTCGTCGGAGACGGGCTCGTACGTCAGCCGCGCCGGGCGCTCGGGCAGGCCGTCGGCCGGTGTCCACCGGTACCGCAGCCGCTCCAGGACCGGGACGAACCCGGCGGCGCCCGCGGCGGTGATCCGCAGTTGGGCCGCGCGGTGCGCCTCGGGGATCTCGCGCCAGCCGGGCGGCAGCATGAGGTGGTAGTCGACGGTGAACCCGGCGGCACGCAGCAGCCGCGCGCCCACCGCCGGGTCGGTGCCCGGATCGAACCAGTCCAGCGCCGCCGGGGCGCGGTCGTCGGGCCCGCCCCACCAGGCGGCCCGCGCGACGACCGTGTCGCCGTCGAGGGCGACCCAGGTCCACTCGGGACGGTATTGGCCGTTGGCCATGAACTCGGCGAAGTCGCGGCCGAGCAGGGCCATGCCGACCGTGGGCGGCTCGGGCATGGACAGGAACAGTGTGTGCTCGCCCGCGTGCAGCGGGCGGATGACCAGATCGGTCACGGGGAACATCCTCTACGGGAGAAGCGGCGTGCTCCCGTGATTCAGCGGTCGCCCGGACGGGTCGGGAGCACAGACGGACGGAACACCATCGCGCTCACCTCCTTCGTCGTTCGGGGCGCGGCACGAATGTACCACGCCCGCGGACACGCGGCGGCACAGGCGATGTCGAACCGTGCGAACGCTCCACGATCACGAAACGGTGGCCGGACCGCCCGGCCGTGTCCGTGACGCCGTCCGATGATCGACACTCAGCAGTCCGCAGCGCGGCACGGTGGCACGCTCTCGCCATGGTCACGTCGATCGTCTCCCGGTTCGCCGCGGTACTGGCCGTCGCGGCGGCGCTCGGGTGCGGGGTGTGGCCGTCCGACGATCCACCGCCGGTCGTGGTGCTCGGCGCCGACTACTCCGGCATCCTCGAGGGCGGCCGGCAGGTCTTCGAGACGCTGGCGACCAGCGGCGTCACGCCGGTCACGCCCGCCACCGCCCGGCTCGTCGGCCCGACGTACGGGGTGGCGTTCGACGCCGTCGGAACGTCCCGCCGTTTCGACGGGACCGTCTTCGCGCAGGCCGCCTACGGATTGCTTCCCGAGGACGTCGGCCGCGACTCCCGAGGTGAGCACCGCGCCGCCGAGGGGCACGAGTTCGTGCTCGCCCACGTGCCGGCCGGCGAGCACCTGCCCGAGCCCGAACGGGGGTACGGCACGCTCTTCACCGGCTGGCAGGTGGACGTGGGCGGCACGGTGCGCCCGCTCGTCCACGGCAACGACCGCGACACCATCGCGGCCGGCTCCATCGTCGTCGTCAGCGTGCCGATCGGTGCCGAGGCCCGGCTCGGCGCCACGGTCGACGGCCGGACCAAGTGGGTCAGCCTGCGCACCGGCCGGCCACGGTGACACCGCACCGATCAGCGCCGCGCGGCGCCGCCGCCCTCCTGACAGAGCCGCTAAATCGCGTGCTGAGGTGGCGGTGCGATGGCATGGTTGCGTGAATGAGCCCGATCCCGACGGCCGGACCACGCCTGGAGTTCTGCACCGATCCGGGCGAGTTCCTCGCCGCGGCCGGTGACCATCTCGCCGCCGACCCGGTCGTCAGCACGGTCGTGACCACGAACGCGCACCGGCTGGTGTCGCAGCGGGCCGACGGGGTCACGCAACCCCACCGCGACTGGTGGCTCGTGGTCAGGGACGGGTCCGGCACCGTGGTCGGCGCCGGGATGCGGACGGCGCCGTACGCGCCCTACCCGCCGTTCCTGCTGCCGATGCCCGACGCGGCGGCCGTGGCCTTGGCCCACGCGTTGCACGAGCGCGGGGAGGAGGCGCTCGCGGTCAACGGGGCACTTCCCGCCGCCGAGCTGTGCGCCGCCGAGACGGCCCGGCTCGGCGGAGGCCGGGTCGAGGTCGACCGGCACACGCGGCTGCACGAGCTCGGCGAGTTGGTGTGGCCGGCGCCGGTGCCCGGCGGCTTGCGGGTCGCGACCGAGGACGACGTGGACCTGGTGGCGGAGTGGTTCGGCGCGTTCATGGACGACGCCGACGAACAAGCCGGCCGGCCGCGCGGTGTCAGTGCGCACGAAATGCCGGACCGCGCGGAGATGGTGCGCCGGCTCCGAGCCGGATGGCTGTGGTTCTGGGTCGACGAGACCGGGCGGCCGGTGCACCTCACCGGCGCCCAGCCGCCGTCGTTCGGGGTCGCGCGCCTGGGCCCGGTCTACACGCCGCCGGCTCAGCGTGGGCGCGGCTGGGCCAGCAGCGCGGTCGCCGCGGTCTCCGCACGGATCCGGGCCGGGGGTGCACGGGTGTGCCTGTACACCGATCAGGCGAACCCGACCTCGAACAAGATCTACGCCGCCCTCGGCTACCGGCCGGTGGTCGACATGGCCAACCTGGTCATCGTCCTCACCTGACGCCGGCCGCGGCAACACCGCCGAGCCACGTGTCCTACCGGCGCGGGGCTCGGAGGCGCCGCCGCCGAGGCGAGCGTTCCGCCCTGCCGCTCGATCCCATGGTCATGGGAAAGATCCGGCTGCCCCGACAGCCACGTCTTTCCCATGACCATGAAGCCGCCCCGGCCCGGAACGCGCCGCCCAGGCGTCCGGCATGCAGATGCGATGCTCCTGGCCCTGCTGTCGCCGGAAGATGCGGACCAGGTAGCTGGCTTTCGTTCGCACATGCCGGGCACTAGGGTGATCGGCGTGACGGTGTTCCGGATCGGCGAGGCGGCAGAGTTGTTGGGCGTGAGTCCGGACACGGTCCGGCGCTGGATCGACGCCGGACGGCTGCCCGCGGTCCGCGACGAGCACGGCCACCGGCTCATCGACGGAGTCGAGCTCGCGGAGTTCGTGCGTGCACAAGCGGGTGAACCGGACGCTCGCGCCGACGCCTCCTCGGCCCGCAACCGGCTGCGCGGCATCGTCACCGCCGTGGTGAAGGACACGGTCATGGCGCAGGTCGACATCCAGGCCGGACCGTTCCGGCTGGTGTCGCTGATGAGCCGCGAGGCCGTCGACGAGCTGGACCTGCGGGTCGGCTCGGTCGCGGTGGCGGTGATCAAGTCGACCACGGTGGTGGTGGAGCGGTCCACCCCCGCCGTGGCACCCAAGGGGAGGACCACAACGTGAAACCGCATCGCATGCGTGTCGCTGTGACAGCACTGTCGGCCTTCGCCCTGCTGGCGCTGTCCGGCTGCGGCAGCGACGACAGCGGCAACACGGGCGCCGCGGCCGGCACGGACACCAGCACCGGCGTGACCGGCACGGTCAACGTCTTCGCCGCGGCGTCACTGACCGAGTCGTTCACCAAGCTCGGCAAGGACTTCGAGGCCGCGAACCCCGGTGCGACCGTGAAGTTCAACTTCGCCGGCAGCTCGGCCCTGGCCACGCAGATCAACCAGGGCGCTCCCGCGGACGTGTTCGCGTCCGCGGCACCGGCGAACATGAAGACCGTGACCGACGCCGGCGGCGCCGACGGCGCACCGACCACGTTCGTGAGGAATCAGCTCGTCATCGCCGTGCCGAAGGGCAACCCGAAGGGCGTCAAGGGCCTGGCCGACCTGACCAGGCCCGGCGTGAAGGTCGCCCTGTGCGCTGAGCAGGTCCCCTGCGGTGCCGCCGCCAAGAAGGCGCTCGACACCGCCGGCGTCAAGCTCACCCCGGTCACCCTCGAGCAGGACGTCAAGGCGGCCCTGTCCAAGGTCAAGCTCGGTGAGGTGGACGCCGCGCTCGTCTACCGCACCGACGCCAAGGCAGTCCCGAACGATGTCGAGGGTCTCGAGTTCCCCGAGTCGGCCGGAGCGACCAACGACTATCCGATCGTCACGCTCAAGGGCGCCAAGAACCCGGCCGGGGCGAAGGCGTTCGTCGCCCACGTGCTGTCCGACAAGGGCAAGGCGGTGCTGACCGGGGCCGGCTTCCAGGCGCCCTGACCGTGACCGACCTCGACGAGGCCGTGGCGGCGCGGCCGGACACCGTGCCGCCCCGCCGCGGCTCCCCCGGCCGGCGGGCGCCCGCCGCACTGCTGCTCCCCGCGACGCTCGGGCTGCTGTTCCTGATCCTGCCGCTGGCCGGCCTTCTGGTGCGGGCACCGTGGACGACGCTGCCGCAGCGACTCGCCCAGCCGGGAGTGCTCACCGCCCTGCGGCTGTCCCTGCAGTGCGCCACCCTCGCGACGCTGCTCTGCCTTGCCCTCGGCGTCCCGCTCGCCTGGCTGCTGGCCCGGGTCGACTTCCCCGGCCGCCGCCTGGTCCGCGCGCTCGTCACCGTCCCGCTCGTGCTGCCCCCGGTCGTGGGCGGCGTGGCGCTGCTGCTGGTCTTCGGCCGGCGCGGGCTCGTCGGCGAGTGGCTCGACGGCACGTTCGGCGTCACGCTGCCGTTCACCACCACCGGCGTGGTGATCGCCGAAGCGTTCGTGGCGATGCCGTTCCTGATCATCGCGGTCGAGGGCGCGCTGCGCGGCGCCGACCGCCGCTACGAGGAGGCCGCCGCCACCCTCGGCGCCGGCCGGTGGACCACCTTCACCCACGTCACCCTGCCGCTCGTCGCACCCGGGATCGCCGCCGGCGCGGTGCTGTGCTGGGCCCGCGCCCTGGGCGAGTTCGGCGCCACGATCACGTTCGCCGGCAACTATCCGGGCACCACCCAGACCATGCCCTTGGCCGTCTACCTGGCCCTGGAGACCGACCTGGACGCCGCCATCGTGCTCAGCCTCATCCTGCTCACCGTGTCCGTGGCGATCCTCGCCGGGCTCCGCGACCGCTGGATCAGCGCACCGTGACCGCCGCTTCCGAGCCCGTCATCGGGCCGTCCACCGCGGCGCACGGCCCGATGCTGGACGCGCGGCTGGTGGTCGACCGTGGCACGTTCCGCCTCGACATCGCCGTGCGCATCGCCGCCGGCGAGGTGGTCGCGCTGCTCGGTCCGAACGGCGCGGGCAAGACCACCGCGCTGCGCGCCCTCGCCGGGTTGCAGCCGCTCACCGCCGGGCAACTCACCCTCGGCGGGACCGACCTCGACCGCCCCGACCGCCGGCTGTGGACACCGCCCGAGGACCGCCCGATCGGCGTGGTGTTCCAGGATTACCTGCTGTTTCCGCACCTGACCGCGCTCGACAACGTCGCGTTCGGCCCGCGCCGGCACGGCCTCGACCGGCGCACCGCACGCGCCCGCGCCGACGAATGGCTGACCCGTGTCGGACTCGCCGGATACGGCCGCCGCAAACCCCGGCAACTGTCGGGCGGGCAGGCCCAGCGTGTCGCGCTGGCCCGCGCCCTCGCCCTCGACCCGATCCTGCTGCTGCTCGACGAGCCCCTCGCCGCGCTCGACGCCCGGACCCGCCTGGACACCCGCGCCGAACTGCACCACCACCTCACCGCCCACCCCGGCGCCACGCTGCTGGTCACCCACGACCCGCTCGACGCGCTCGTGCTCGCCGACCGTCTCGTCATCGTCGAGGAGGGCCGGGTCGTCCAGGAGGGCGACGCCGCCACCGTCACCGCCCAGCCCCGCACCGACTACGTGGCCCGCCTCGTCGGGCTCAACCTGTACCGCGGGCGCGCCGACGGCCACACCGTCCACCTGGCCGGCGGATTCACCCTCACCTGCGACGACCGGCTCGCCGGCGACGTGTTCGTGGTCTTCCCGCCCGCCGCCGTCGCGCTGCACCCGCGCCGGCCCGACGGCAGCCCCCGCAATAGCTGGCCGGCCACCGTCACCGGCATCCAGCGCCACGGCGACAACCTCCGCGTCCAACTGACCGGCCCGATCGCCGCCGCCGCGGACGTCACTCCGGCCGCCGCCGCCCACCTGCGCCTCACGCCCGGTCAGGAGCTCTGGGCGGCGGTCAAGGCCACCGAGACCCACGCCTACCCCGCCTGAACCACCGTCCGGAAGGGCGGCCGTACGACGGATCCAGTCGCGCGGGTGGTGTCTGGTCGCTCGCGGTCGCCGCCGTGCCGATTTCGTACGGCCGAGCTGGGCGTCGGCATCAGCGGTTGAGATGATGCCCAGGTGACCGAGAACGGCGGGTATCTGCTCGACAACCAGCAAGCGGAGGCAGGCGTCCGGTTCGACGCCCTGGCGACGCTGTTCAACCCCTCCACGTTTCGGCACGTCGACGCGCTCGGTATCGCCGAAGGCTGGCACTGCTGGGAAGTCGGCGCGGGAGGCGCGAGCGTGCCGTCCTGGCTCGCCACGCGCGTCGGAGCGACGGGGCACGTGCTCGCCACCGACATCGACGTCTCGTGGATGGCCGCCGACGCGGACTACGAGGTCCGCCGCCACGACGTCGGCGCCGACCCACCGCCGGGAGACGGCTTCGACCTGGTGCACGCGCGCCTGGTCCTCGTGCACGTTCCCCGGCGCGCCGCCGCGCTCGCCGCCATGATCTCGGCGCTACGGCCCGGCGGCTGGCTGCTGGTGGAGGAGGCCGACCCGAAGATGCAGCCGCTGGCCTGCCCGGACGAGCCAGGCCCGGCCCAGCGGCTGGCCAACAAGCTCAAGCACGACTTCCGCACGCTGATGGCCCAGCGTGGTGTCGACCTGTCCTACGGGCGCACGCTACCGCGGTTGCTGCGCGACGCCGGACTGACCGACGTCGCGGCCGACGCCTTCTTCCCGATCACCGGTGCCGCCTGCGCCCTGCTGGAACAGGCCACCGTGCGGCAGATCCGCGACCGGCTGATCGCCGCCGGCCTGGCCACCGGCGCCGAGGTCGACCAGCATCTCGACAACGTCGCGGCAGGGCTCCTCGACGTCACCACCGCGCCGATGGTCTCGGCTTGGGGCCGCAGACCCGCCTGACCCGGCGGCCGCGACGCCGGCCCGGGACCGACGCGGGCGGCCGACCCGGAGGCGCGCAAGAGGTCGCGCTGGCACCTGTACGGCAACATCTTCCACCAGGGCACCCGGTATGAGGCGAAGGCGGTGGCGTCGGGAGCGACGTCGGCGATGCGGTCAGGCCGGCACCGGAGCCCCGCGGACACGGCGCGCGCGAGTGGTTGCCTCCTCGATCTCCTCACCGCGCCGGGCGGATCGGGCGATGGCGACCTGCTCCGCGGCTTCCTGGTCGGGGTCACGCAACCGCACGGTGCCCTCCGCCTGGCCACCCAGCGGCGGCTCGATCACCCCGAAGGCCAACGCGGCGGCCACAGCGCCGAAGTACCCCAACGACCGGGGCAGGTCGATCTCGATCCGGCCGACGTTGAGCGTCATGCCACGACTGGCAGAACGTGGCTCCATGAGCTTCCTCCCTCTGCGGGTTCGATCATGAATCGTTCGACCGACGCCGATCGGCCACGGCGATCGCCCGATCGATTCGCGGCACGATGCGACATACCCGGGGTTTCCCGGCCTACCCGGGCCGCGCGTGCCGCACGCCCGTCCACCCCGGTGATCGGATGGTCGTCTCCGGGGAGGTGACCGAGGTGGCCACCGACGCCGCGGGCTGCGGCTGGGTGACGCTTGCCCTGCGACTCACGGTCGGCGGCGAGGACAAGACCGTGTGCGGCGCGCGGCGCCCTGCCGGTCGACGCCGCCGACAACCCCTGGACCCGCTGCGGTCCGCGGTGGACCCCTTGACGGCCGCGTCGACGACGCACCGCCAGCGGGGGCGTTGAACGAAAAACTTCTATCCATCTATTGAAGTTTATCTCCAACGTGTGACCTAATATTGACGGTTCTTTTCGCCAGCCGCGTCACACCACGCGGCAGCCCCCAGGGAGGAACGATGAACCGTCCCCTGCGATCGGCGTTGCGCGCGGCCATCGCCGCGCTCTTCGCCACCGCCACCGTCGCCGCCGCGGCCGTCCTCGGCGCGACACCGGCCGGCGCTGCGCCGGCCGGCCTGCCCGGCATGGACGTCTCCAGCCACCAGGGCAACGTCAACTGGTCGGCCGCCTGGAGCAACGGCGCCCGGTTCGCGTACGTGAAGGCCACCGAGGGCACCGGGTACACCAACCCGTACTTCGCCCAGCAGTACAACGGCTCCTACAACGTCGGCATGATCCGCGGCGCGTACCACTTCGCGCTGCCGAACCGGTCCACCGGTGCCGTGCAGGCCAACTACTTCGTCGACCACGGCGGTGGCTGGTCCAAGGACGGCAAGACCCTGCCCGGCGCGCTCGACATCGAGTACAACCCGTACGGCGCGACCTGCTACGGGCTGAGCCAGGCCTCGATGCGTAGCTGGATCGCCTCGTTCGTCAACCAGTACCACGCCCGTACCGGACGGTGGGCGACCATCTACACCACCACCGACTGGTGGTCCACCTGCACCGGCAACACCTCGCAGTTCGCCGCCAACAACCCGCTCTGGATCGCGCGCTACTCCAGCAGCGTCGGCACGCTGCCGGCCGGCTGGCCGACGTACTCCTTCTGGCAGTGGGCCTCGTCGGGCACGTTCCCGGGCGACCAGAACGTCTGGAACGGCTCCCTGGACCGGCTCAAGGCGCTCGCCTGCAACGGACCCTGCTGACCCGCTCCGGTGGCGGGCCCCGCCCGGGCCCGCCACCGGTGGCGCCCACCCCCACTAGGAGGCACCGATGCCAGTCCCCGTCCCACGGCGGGCCGTGCTCCGCGGCGCGGTCCTGCTCGGCGCCACCGCGCTGACCCCGTTCGTCGGCAGTCGCGAGGCCTGGGCCGCCACGACCCGGGTCGACCAGCCGGTGATCGCCAACTGCGCGACCTGGGCCGCCCGGCCACCCACGTCCGACGTGAGCGTCGTGCAGAGCCGGCCCAACAAGATCATCGTCCACCACACGGCGTTTCCCAACTCCACCGACCACAGCCTGGCGTACGCCTACCGGAACTCCCGGGACATCCAGAACCTACACATGGACACCAACGGCTGGCTCGACTCCGGCCAGCACTTCACCAACAGCCGCGGCGGCCACCTGACCGAGGGGCGGCACGGCAGTCTCTACGCGCTGCTGCACGGACAGACCATGGTCCAGGGCGCGCACTGCGTCGGGCAGAACAGCCAGGCCATCGGCATCGAGAACGACGGCACCTATCTCGACGTGCAGCCGCCGCAGGCGCTCTGGGACAGCCTCGTGTGGTTCTGCGCGTTCACCTGCCAGCAGTACGGCATCCCGCCCAAGGAGATCTACGGGCACAGGGACTTCAACAACACCCAGTGCCCCGGACTGCTGCACGACCGCCTGCCGGAGCTGCGCAGCGCCGTCGCCGCCCGGCTCGGCGGCTGACCGACGCGTGGCTCCGCCGGCACGCGTGTGGTGCCGGCCAGGCGGACCGGAACGAGGGCACGGCCGGGGCCGTGGCCGTCGGCGAGACGTCCACGGCCCCGGCCTCCGGGCCGACGCTGCGCCGGATTTCGGCGCCGCTCGCGGAGGTCATCGCCGCGAGCGGCCGCGACCGCCAGCGGGAGTGCCGCGCGGGTCCGTGGCCCCGCTGCCCCCGGCCTCCGTCGTCGCCAGCTCGGTGGTGCCCGATTCGGCGGGTGGGATGGGAATCGTGACCGACAGGAGCGTGCCGCCACCATGAGGACTCGTGACGGTGACGCGCCCGCCGAGCGCGTCCACCCTGTCGTTCAGGCCGGTGAGCCCGGTCCCGCGGCCTGGGTCGGCACCTCCGATACCGTCGTCGTGGATCGACAGGCACAAGGCGCCACCTCGCGTCCCCGCCTGAACGCGCACAACCGAGGCGTGGGCATGTCTGGCCGCGTTCGTCAACGCCTCGGAGACGACGTAGTAGGCGGCCACTTCGACCACGGGCGGCATGCGCCGGCCGACGTCGAGGTCGAGCTCGACGGGCACCACCGATCTGCGGGCGAGCGCCTTGAACGCGGGCACCAGGCCGCCCATGGCGAGCGGGGCCGGATGGAGGCCCCGGGAGATTTCCCGCAGGTTGTCCACGGCGCTGTTCAGGCTGTGCAACGTGCCCGACAGTTCGGCCTTGGCCTGGACCAGCTCGGGTGGCAGGGCGGCCTGCACGGCTCCCAACCGCAGCCCGACGGCGATGAACTGTTGCAGCGCGCCGTCATGCAGGTCGCGCTCGATCCGCTTGCGGGTCTGATCCGTGGCGGCGACGAGCCGGGCGCGGGAAGCCGCGAGCTCGGCCCGGCTGTCGGCGTTGGCGATGGCGATGGCGGCCAGGTCCACGAAGTCCACGACGCGTGCTTCGGTATCGGCCGGCAGGGGATCGGGCCGGGCCGACGCGACGGCAGCCATGCCCCACAGCCGCCCGTCGACGACGACCGGCACTCCGACCACGGACCGGATGCCCAATTCACGTGCCAGCGCGGCGCCGGGGCCGGTGAGGTCTTCGAAGCTGTCGACCCGGGCGGGCCGGCCGCCGGCCCAGACCCGCGCCAGAACACTGTCGCCCTCGACCGGCCAGCGCATCTGGTCCGGCCGCAGCCCCGGCAGACTGGTCGAGACGACACTGGCCGTGCCGTCACGTTCGAAGCGGAGCAGCCACGTGATGTGTTCACCGAGCAACACGTGCAGCTCCGTCCTGATCGCGTCGAAGACCTCGGACGGACTCGCACCGTGCGCCACGAGCGTCGCCACCCGGCCCAACGCGGCTTGCTCGGTGGCAAGCTGACGCTGACGCTCCCGGCTTGCTTCCAGCGTGGCCAGCACGGCGGCGCGCTCGTGTCCGGCGCGTAGCAGTGACGCCAGTGACGGCGCGACCTGCGCCCGCAGCCGCCGTACCGTCCGCTCGGGCACGTTGCTCGGCACCCGCAGGATGCCGAAGCAGGTGCCGCGGTCACGCAGTGGAAACGCCCAGTGCCGCCCGTCTTCGGGGGCGGCGGCCAGCTCGATCGCCGCGGACGGCAGGCCGAGCGCACGCGCGACGCGGTGCGCGACCGCGGGCAGCACCAGGGCGACATCGTCGGTGTTCAGTAGCAGGCGAGCCATCTCGGCGGTGAGGTCGGACTCCTGGGCCTCGACCGCCCGCAGCCGGGACAGGTCCGCCAAGGCGCTGCTCAGCACCGCGACGGCCAGGAAGACCACGAGCGCGGCCCACTCCCGCGTGTCCCTGACAATGATGCTCCCGACGGGATGGACGTGGAAGATCACGTATGCGAGGGCGCTCGCCACTGCCGCCGCAACGCCCAGCCACAGTCCCCACACCATCGAGACCACGAGGACGCCGATCAGGTAGATCATGCTCAGCGCGGCCTCGGTGCTGATCTCCCTGAGCGGATACACCACCAGGGTCTCCACCGCGATCATGCAGACCGCGAACGCGATCCCCCACATCAAACGCGGGGGCGTCGGCCGCACCAACCGCGACAGCGGACCCGCACGCATATCGGCCATATTAGTCCGATTTCACCCATGACGCCGTTGCCGCCTCATGGTCGCGGAGCATTCGTACACCCTGGCCCAAGGCCGCGAAGTCAAGCTCAACAAGGCCGATCGTTCAGGCACGGGGCTCGGAGGCGTCGCCGCCGAGGTGGGCCGACGCGCCGGTTCCGGCGCCATCCGCCGCCGCGCCGCTCGACCCCATGATCATGCAAGACCGGGAAGTTAAGTCGTGAGGGTTGCTGTCAAGGGTGTGTGGTTGCGGTGTGGTGGGGTGATAAGGCAACGGGACTCCGGTAGAACAGGCAGTCGACCAAGATCAGCCTGTGGGGGGAGTCCCGTTGTCGGAGGAGTCTGTCATTGCCGGGGTCGGGTCGGTGCCGGTGGGGGTGTTCGCGGCGGGGCATCTGGGTGAGTTGACCCGGGCTGTGCCGGTGGAGTTGGTGGATGCGGTGTTGGCCGAGACGGGGCGGGTGCAGCGGCGGGTGCGGCGGTTGCCGTCGCGGGTGGTGGTGTATTGGCTGTTGGGGTTGGGGTTGTTCGGCTCGTTGTCGTATCGGCGGGTGTGGGGAGCGTTGGTCGGTGGGTTGGGTGTGGTGGCCGGGTTGGGGGTGTGTCCGTCGTCGTCGGGGTTGGCGCAGGCGCGGCGGCGGGTGGGGGTGCCGCCGCTGCGGCGGTTGTTCCAGACTCTGGCCGGGCCGGTGGCGGGTCGCGACACGGTCGGGGCGTGGTGGCGGGGGCTGCGTACGGTGGCGATCGACGGGTCCACGGTGAATGTGCCGGATTCGCCGGCGAATCGGGCGGTGTACGGCAAGCGGATGGCCCGTGCCGGTGAGCCGGGGTATCCGCTGGTGCGGGTGGTGGCGTTGGTGGAGACCGGGACTCGGGCGGTGTTCGGTGCGGTGTTCGGTACCGGCGTGGGTGGTGAGAGTGGTGAGACCAGTTATGCCGTGGGGTTGCTGGGTCTGCTGCGGCCGGGAATGCTGCTGCTGGCCGACCGTGGCTATGACACCAACATGTTCATGACGAAGGTCACCGCCGCTGGGGCGGGGTTGTTGCTGCGGGTCAAGTCCAGTCGCAAGCTGCCGGTGCTGGACCGTCTTGGTGACGGTTCCTACGCCAGTGTGGTGGCTGGGGTGCGGGTTCGGGTGGTCGAGGCGGTCGTCACGCTGTCCTGTGCGGATGGTTCGACCCGTACCGGTGTCTGGCGGCTGGTCACTACCCTCACCGACGAGCGCCGCTATCCGGCCGGGGCGCTGATCGAGCTCTACCACGAGCGGTGGGAGGTCGAGTCGACCTTCCTGGCGATCAAGCACACCCTGCTGGCTGGGCGGGTGCTGCGTTCGACCACTCCGGACGGCGTCGATCAGGAACTCTACGCACTGCTGACCGTCTATCAGGCGCTGCGGCAGACGATGACCTGGGCCACGGACACCACCGGGGCCGACCCGGACCGGGCCAGCTTCACCATCGCCGTGCAGACCGCCCGCGATCTGACCATCCGCGCTGTCGGGGTGATCACTATCGCGGTCGACCTGGTCGGTGCGATCGGTCGTGCTGTGCTGGCTGACCTGCTACCGGCCCGACGCGCCCGGATCAGCCCACGTGTGGTGAAACGGCCGATCTCCCGTTACGCCTACAAGAACCTGAAAACCCCGAAGATCATCCACCGGATCACCGACATCGCCATCGCTATCGGCACATCAACCAGCCCATTGACAACAGCCCCAGCGGCTTAACTTCCCGGTCTTGCATGATCATGGGAAAGATGTGGCTGCCCCCGACAACCATATCTTTCCCATGATCACGCAGCCGTCCGGCAGTCAGTCGAGACAGAACTCGTTGCCCTCGACGTCCTGCATCACGAGGCACGACTCGTTGTAGCCGTCGGCACGCAGTAGTCGCATGCGCACCGCGCCGAGCGCGACCAGTCGCGCGCATTCGGCCTCGAGCGCGGCCAGGCGCTCCTCACCCACGAGCCCGGTGCCGACCCGCACGTCGAGA
Organism: Dactylosporangium roseum; assembly: GCF_025264685.1. Classification (GTDB taxonomy): domain Bacteria; phylum Actinomycetota; class Actinomycetes; order Mycobacteriales; family Micromonosporaceae; genus Dactylosporangium; species Dactylosporangium roseum. The sequence continues at coordinate 4,141,204 of NZ_CP073721.1, read as the reverse complement.
TGCAGCCGATTCTTGACGGCCTTGCCCTCGGGAACACGCTGGAAGAACAGTCGCGGGCCCACGCCTGAGGGGTCGACGCACGCGAACGCCGAACCCTGCCGCTCAGGCGGCACCGCGCGATCGAAATCGTCCCACGTGGCAAACCCCGTGGGGGGCGGCGGTACGACATACCCCAGCACCTCGCACCAGAACCGAGCGACGCGCTCAGGTTCCGCACAGTCGAAGGTGACTTGGATCTGCTTGACCGATGCCATCGATCCACCATAGCGGCGGGGTCGCCCGCCGTCGCGCAGGCCCACCCCTGGCCAGGTCCGTGGCGCACACCGCATCAGCCGCTGCCGTGGCCCGGGTGATGCGGCAGGTGCGGGAGGTGGTGCGGACGATGGTGCGCCTCGACCAGGCGTGTGGCGGCCAGGGTGTAGACGCCGACCGTCATCACCACCAGCGCCACGATCTCGACGGCGAGGGCGAGCGGCTCGAGCCGCAGCGAACCTTCGAGCACCCCGATCCCGATGGCGACACCGGCGATCGGCTCGGCCGCCGCCGCCGGCGGGTAGGACACCGGCAGCGGTGCGAGCTTGTACGCGCTCTGCGCCAGCAGCATGCCGATCACGGCGACGGCCACGACCGCGTACGGTGTCCACGACAGCAGCAGCGCCAGCGCCCCGTGGGTGAACAGCCGGCGCATGGCGGTGCTGGTCAGGGCGGCCTGGAGGCCGAAGAGCATGCCGGCGCCGAGGCCGAGCACCGCCGCCTCGTACCGCGGCCGCAGCCGCCGGGCGAGCGCCACCAGTCCGCCGGTGATGACGCCGATCGCGGCCGCCGCCAGCGCCCACTGCCACACCGGGGCGTCCGGGTGGCGGCCCGGACTCGGCTCCCCGGCGAGCAGGAACGCGATCACCCCGAACACCACGGCCAGCGCCCCGGACCATTCCCGCCGGCCGATCCGGTACCGGCTCCACACGGCCGCCACGGACAGCGCGAACAGCAGCCCCGTCACGGTGAGCGGCTCCACCAGGGCGACGCTGCCCACGCCGAGGGCCACCCCCGCGAGGACGTTCCCGCACACCGCGACGGCGATGCCGGTGAGCCACAATCGTTGACGCAGCAGATATCCCAGCAGCCGCCAATGCAGGACCGTTCCGGCCGGAGCGCGGGACGCGGCCCGCTGCTGGATGGCGGTGCCGATACCCATCAGCGCCGCCGCGCAGACCGCCATCACGTAGACCATGCCCACCGGCTACCCGGTGGGCCCGCCGCGGACACCTCGACGGCCGGGTCATGTCGCCGCCGGCCGGCGACTGCCCGCTCAGGGCCGGCGACCTATCGCTGTGGCGGCGGGCCGAAGTCGACCCGCACCGTCTCGAAGCCCTTGAACCGCCGCGCGGTGGCGTACATCGTGTAGAACCGCCGGTCGGCCTCGGTCAGCTCGACGTTGTCGGTGAACGGGGTGAGCAGCGCCCGGGGCCACAGCCGGTGGTGCACGACCATGTTGATCTCGGCGGAGAGCATCAGCACGAGCGCCTGGAGGTAGATCCAGGCGAACGCGGCGAGCACCAGCCCGAACGTGCCGTAGAGCGCACTGGCGTGGCTGAGCCAGGCCGCGAGGAGCCGGGCGCCTTCGGTCTGCAGCACCACCCATGAGACCGCGGCGATCAGTCCTCCGGTGATGACCTGGCGGGTGCGCAGCTCCCTGGCGGTCAGCAACTGCATCGCCGCGGTGAACAGTCCGGCGTTGATGACGAACGTCAGCAGGTAGCCCAGCAGCCGCAGTCCGGGCCCGGACTGGCCGGCGAGCGCGTTGGCGACCGCCACGAGCGTCGCGGCCGCGGCCGACAGCAGCACCGCGCTGCCGAGCATCAGTAGCAGTCCGACACTGCGCAGCCTGGACCGCACCGGGTTGGGCTGCTCGTCGCGCGGAACGCAGTAGATGTGGTTGAACCCGGCCTGTGCGGCCTGCATGGCGCCCAGCCCGCCGTAGAGCGCGCCGAGCACGCTGAGTGCCAGGCGCGTGCCGCTGCCACGCAGCTCACCGACATTCCGCTGCAACTGCGGCCCGATGACCGGCAGGTCCCCCACTGCCGTCTGTACCAGTTGATGGCGCAGGTCGGGATGGGCCTCCAGGAAGAACCCGAGCGCGCTGAGAAACAGCAGCGACAGCGGGAACAGCGAGACGAAGCCGTAGTAGGTCACCATCGCGGCGAGGTACGGGCCACGGTCGTCGAAGAACTTGTAGATCACCGCCAGCGGGAATCCCAGCCAGGTGTGCTGGCGCTGGTAACGATCCAGCCACGCGACCACAGCCCCGACCTACCCCGTCACCCCGGCGTCACGCTCGCCGGCCCACCGGCCGGACCGCACGCCGCCGGCGTCCGAGCACCGCACGGTCACCCCGGTGATGCGCGCCGGCGGACCGCGACTCAGCGCGCGGCGGGTCGACGGTCCAGCGCGGCGGGCAGCGGGACGCGCCCCCACGGGATCCGCAGGCTCAACCGGAGGAGCACGAACCCGAGCAGGAAACCGGCGATCGCGTCGGTGAGCCAGTGATAGCTGATGTACGTCGTGCCGATCGCGACCAGCACCGGCGGCAGCCACCGTACCGCGGTGCGGAGGGCCCTGGTCAGGTACGGCGCCAGCAGCAACGCCAGTGTGCCGTAGTAGACGACCGCGTTGTTGACGTGCCCGGAGGGGTACTCGACATACCCGGGACCGCTGAACAGCTCCACCGGCCCGTGATGCGGGCTGCCGCGCTGGGTGTACTGCTTCAGCGGCACGATCGACGCGGTGGTCAGGATCGGCGCGAGCCCGGCCGGCCCGATGGGCCGGACACTGCGGTCGCGCCACGCCAGCACGAACCCCACGATCAGGGTGAAGATCATCACTGGACCGCCCTGTCCGAGGTGGTCCATCACCAGCGTCGTCCACGCGACCGGCGGCGACCGGTGCGTGTCGACCCAGTCGCGCACCGCGACGTCGAGCCGCGGCAGCGCGGGCACCCGGATCAGGGCGACGGTGAGCGCCGCGAAGGCGGTCGCAGCAAGCAGGTCCGGCCACCAGCTCGCCGGTCGCATCGCCGCCCGGCTCCCGCCCCACCGGGGATCCCCGGTCGCCTCGCTGGTACCGTTCCGGCGCTGCCGGCCGCGCGGGCACATGGGACCAACCTTTCCGCGTGCCCGCGCCTCAACCCTTCCCGGTCCGGCCTCCCCCCGTTACGAACGCATCGACGCGGGTAGCCGGACGGGCTGATCATGTTGTCGGCGCGGCGCAGCTACCTGACGGACAAGGAGGCGGCGCAGCGGGCCACGGCCGCCGCGCACGTCCGGACCGCGCGGTGACCTGCCGGGTTCGCCCGTGGCGGCGTTCAGCGGTTGGTGAGACGGGCGAGGATCTCGTCCTCCGCGGCCTGGCGTTCGGACTCGGACAGCTCGCCCCGGGTGACCGCCTCGTCGAGAGCCTCCAGTTGCCGGCGGACGCCGGCCGGGCTGTACAGCTCCTCCTCGGCCTGCCGCAGCAGGATGTCGGCGATGGCGGTGACCGCCCGCACCGGCGCGTAGGGCAGCGTGAGGATCGTCGTCAACAGGCCCACGTTCATCGCTCCTGGTCGTCGCTGCTCGTCATCGCATCGGGACCGGTGGTGGCCGGGTCAGGAGTCTCGCCGTCCCTGCCGGTCACGCTGCCGTTCGCGCTCCGGCGGGCGGACGATCTCGCCGATGACCTCGCCGGCCTTCTCCAGCAGCCGCTCCCCTGTGTGTTCGATCGCCCGGCGCTTCATCGGCCCCGCGACGGCACCCTCCACGAGGTCCCCCAGCCCGCGGCCCTCCTGGGCCTTGAGGTCCAGCCGGTTGGCCGCCTCGGCGAACCGCAGATACGTGTCGACGCTGGCGACGACGACGCGCGCGTTGATGGTGAGCACCTCGATCCCGACCAGGGCGACGCTCACGTGGGCGTCGATGACGATGCCCTTGTCGAGAACGGTGTCGATGACGTCGGCCAGCGACGAGGACCGGCCGCCGGTGGGTGCTGAGGATACGATCGACATGGCCTACCCGTCACTCCTCGGGCCGGCGTGCCGGCCGGTGTTCGCCGGAGCGGCGTTCTCGGCCGCTCCCAGCCTTCTGAAGGTCCCGATGCCGGTGGTCCGGGCCGTCACGCTCGCCGCCGTCCCGGCGCTCGGGGCCGTGGCCGGGCTCGTGGCCGGCTTCCCGTTGCCACCGTTCCTGCCGCACGGCCGCGTCGTGGTCGACCACGACCTTGCTGTCGCGGATCTCGCCGCGCCAGCCCTCGACGCCGTCGGGGTGCAGGATCGTCTGGGTCGTCGCGTGCCGTACGAAGTGCTTCAGCTCCAGCCGGGTCCGCCGGCCCTGCGCCCGCCAGAGGTTCCCGGTGCGCTCGAACAAGCCCTTCGGGTAGTACTGCAGGACGAGCACGACGCGGGTCAGCGTCGGCGTGACGGCGTGGAACGAGATGGCGCCGTCCACGTGGCCCTTCGCCCCCTTGGAGCGCCACACGATCCGCTCGTCCGGGACCATCTCGATGATGTCGGCCTCCCAGTTCCGATGGGAGAGGAAGATCTGCGCCCGCCAGGCGAGCTTGGTGTCGTCCCTCCCGCGGTCGACCTTCTCGACCTTCTTCGTGAAGCGGGGGATGTCCTCGAACTCGGTCCACTGGTTGTACGCGACCCGGACCGGCACGCCGACGTCGACGGACTCGACGATGTTCGTCACCTTGAGCTTGCGGCTCTTCGTCCGGCCCAGGCCGAACAACTGCTTCAACTGTGTCTTGGCGGCGGCGAGCCCACCGCTGAGCGCGGCTTTGAACAGCGACGCGCCGCCCAGCCACTCCTGCGCGCCTTTCGCCGCCGCGGCGGCCATCGGGGACTCGGTGTTCTCGGCGATGTCGGTCAGGCGTTCCGTGAGCTCGCTGAGGCGATCCCGCAGCGCCGCCGCGGCGCGCTCCCCCACAGCGCCCGCGAAATTTCGCGTCTCCGTGGCAACCAGCCGGGCGACGCTCTCCCCGATCCCACCGCCGTGTTCATCACCGTTCGCGGGGCTCATCGCTCGGCCGCCGTCCCGGTGGTCACGGCGGCATCGATCATCATCGCGGTGCGCGAAGACCGGCTCCGGCCGAGGACGTTCCCGGTCTGTGCTCCCAGCGCGACCCGGCTTCCGTATTCCATTCCGCCCGCCTCCCGGAAGCACGATCATGCCGATGTGGATCGCTTACCCGGGCGTCAGCACCGCAAAACCGCTCGGCTCCTTGATCACGGGAAAGATGTGGCTGCCCCGACAGCCAGATCCTTCCCATGATCTGTGAAGTGTTTTGTCAAGTGGTGGTGGCGGTGGCGATCTAGGCGGCGCTGGTCAGCCACGCGGCGAGGACGGCGGCCTGGCTGTGGTCGACATCGTGGGTGGCGGTCAGCAGCGTGAGTTTGTCGCGGCCGGCGATGTCGCGCAGATGGTCGACGGCCTCCCGCCGCGCGGGCTCGCGCAGTTCGGTGAGGTAGCGGCGGCGGAACTCGGCGAAGCGGCTGGGCTCGTGGCCGTACCAGCGGCGCAGCTCGGTGGACGGGGCGACGTCACGCAGCCACTCGTCGAGATGCGCGTCCTCCTTGCGCAGCCCCCGCGGCCAGACGCGATCGACCAGCACCCGCCGGCCGTCCTCGGGTGAGGACTCCTCGTAGATCCTGCGGTACGTGATGTCGTTGGTCATGGCAGTACCTCCAACTGGCCGTGCCCGTTGCGCCGGTGGACGCCCTCTCCCATCATCGGCCTCCGTGCGCGGCCGCGCGGTGCTACCCCGACCGCACCGAGGTGGCGACGCGCCGCCGTTCAGCGGGACGCGCCCGCGCCCCGGACCGCCACGTGCTCCTGGTGGACGAACGGCGGCGTTCCGCGCACGGCCGGAGTGCCTTCGACGCCGGCTTCCCCGCCCCGGTTGCTCCGCTCGGCCGAACCGATCCACTCGGTGGGCCGTTCGACGTAGCGCCATTCCGTGCCGGCCGGCCAAGGTTCCTGGCCCTCGTTCCACGGCCCCCGCGTCGAGCCCGAGTCCGACATGTTGAACGTCAGGTTCTGGAAGCGGTCGTCACCGGGCAGGCGCCCGGGCGGGAAGTTGACGGGCAGTTCGTTGAGTGCCGCGGTGAACTGCTGGAAGTGCGCCACTTCCCGGGTCATCAGGAACGTCAACGTGTCCTGCACGCCCGGATCGTCGGTGAACTGCTTCAGGTACTCGTACACGATCTTCGCGCGGGACTCCGCGGCGATGTTGCTGCGCACGTCGACGGTCGGGTCGCCGTTGGCGTTGACGTAGCCGCCGCTCCAGGGTGTGCCGGCCGAATTGACCATGTCCGGGCCTCCGCCGGTGAGCGCCATGTACAGCGGCGTGGTCGCCACCTGATGGATCACCTCGTCCCGCCGGGAGGCGTCGCCGACGAGCGGCATCCCGTCGCAGACCTCGTTGGCCTGCTTCAGGTCGTCGTTGAACTAGACGTCCACCTCGCGGGTAGCTGCCCGGCGCCGATACACGGGCCGATCCGGCGGGAGGTCACATGAGTGCGCAGCCGTACGGCGGCGCGGACACGGCGTCGGTGGCAGTGCTGCTGCTGTTCCTGGGTTCCGCCGTCGCCGGCCTCCCGGCCGACGCCCAGCACGCCGGGCTCTCCACCGCGGTCCTCACCGGCGTGCTCACCTACCGCCTCGTGCGCCGCCACGGGCGGACACGGTGACCGCGGCCGGCGTCACCGCACAGCGGCCGGGAACGACGTCCGGCCGGGCCGGGATCCGGCTGCTCGGACCGGCGTTCGTGGCGGCCGTGGCCTACGTCGACCCCGGCAACTTCGCCACGAACTTCACCAGCGGCGCGAGCCACGGCTACCTGCTGGTCTGGGTCATCGTCGCGGCGAACGTCATGGCGGTGCTCATCCAGTTCCTGTCGGCGAAACTCGGCCTGGTCACGGGATCCGGCCTCGCCGAAACCTGCCGCGACAACCTCCCGCGGTTCGTGAGCAACTGATCAACGCGGTCATGCTGATCATCGCGGCCGCCCTGTTCTCCGGCACCGGCACCGGCACGCTGGAGCAGGTCCACGACGGGCTGGGAACCCTTGCCGGCGAGACGGCCGCCACCGCCTTCGCGCTGGCGCTGCTGGCCTCCGGTTTCGCCTCGTCCGGCGTCGGCACCTACGCGGGCCAGGTCATCATGGAGGGATTCCTGCACCGGCGGATCCCCTTGTGGCTGCGGCGGCTGCTGACGCTGGCGCCCGCGATGGTCGTGCTCGCCGCCGGACTCGAACCGACCCGGGCCTTGGTCATGTCGCAGGTGGTGCTTTCCTTCGGCATCCCGTTCGCCCTGATCCCGCTCGTCATGTTCACGGCGTCGCGGCGCCTGATGGGCGAGCACGCCAACCGACCCCTCACCACGCTCCTCGCGGCGGTCACGGCAGCATCGGTCATCGTGCTCAACGGCGTGCTGCTCCGCACGTTGTTCACCTGAACCGACGACCGTGCGGTAGCCGCGCCGCCCCTCAGGACCCGGACCGCGTCAGCGCAGGCCGTGGCGGCGCAGGACCCAGTCGCCGACGAGCGCGAGGAGCAGCAGCGCGGCGCCGCCGACCAGCCAGATCTCCGAGACGTGGCCCTCACGGTTCTCGAATATCAGGCTGAGCAGCAGCAGCGCGACGACCACCGCACCGGCGCGGGCCGCGCGCGGGTGTCCTGGCTTGTGCTGGTCCGGGGAGGTCACGGGCTCGTGCTCGGCCATGGCGCATCCTTCGCCGAAATGTCCGTTCAGCCCAGTATGGCACGGGCGCTCGGCCCCTGGTTCGGCCACCTGCGCAACAGCGCGGTGGCGGGTGGCCGTTGCCGGATCCCGGCAACGGCGACGGCCCGATCTCGACCGGGAGCCGACCTGGACCCCGGGACGCGGTGGCATCGACGATGTACGGCATGACGAGCGACACCGCCGTACACACCGAGGGCTTGACGAAGTTCTACGGTGCACGCCGCGGCATCGAGAACCTCGACCTCGAGGTGCGCACCGGGGAGGTGCTGGGGTTCCTCGGCCCGAACGGGGCGGGGAAGACCACCACGATCCGGCTGCTGCTGGACTTCCTGCGCCCGACCCGCGGCCACGCCACCGTCCTGGGTCTTGACCCACGGCGGGACAAGGCGGCGCTGCACCGGCACATCGGCTACCTGCCCGGCGAGCTGGCGTTTCCGGGCCGGGGCCGGGCCGACGACCTGCTACGGTTCTTCGGCGCCGCCCGCGGCGGCGTGCCGTGGTCACGGGTGACCGAGCTCGCCGAGCGGCTGGAGCTGGACCTGTCCCGTCCGGTCCACACGATGAGCAAGGGCAACAAGCAGAAGGTCGGCCTGGTCCAGGCGTTCATGCACGAGCCGGCGCTCTTGGTGCTCGACGAGCCCACCAGCGGCCTGGATCCGCTGATGCAGCAGGAGTTCCTGGGCCTGGTCCGCGACGCCAGGACCGCCGGGCAGACGGTCTTCATGTCCTCGCACGTGCTGGCCGAGGTGCAGCAGGCCGCCGACCGGGTCGCCATCGTGCGGGACGGCCGGTTGGCCGCGGTCGAGCGGGTCGAGTCGCTCGGCAAACGCGCCGTCCGCACCGTGGAGATCCACTTCGCCGACCCGGTCGACGCCGCCGAGTTCAGCGCCCTGCCGGGTGTCGGTGCGGTGACGGTGTCGGGCCCGGTGCTCAGGTGTACCGTCGACGGTCGCCTGGACCCGCTGGTCAAAGCCGCCGCCCGGCACGAGGTGATCGACCTGCTGTCGGCCGAGCCGGACCTGGAAGAGACATTTCTGTCGTTCTACTACCACACCGAACACCACTCGGAACGTCACTCGGAAGGAACCGGCGATGCTGCCCGCACTGGTGCGTAAGACCTGGCGCGACGATCGCAGGGCGCTCATCGGCTGGGCCGTCGGCGTCGCCGCGTTCACCGCCGTCTACACCTCGTTCTACGCGGACTTCCAGGGCGCGGCCGAGCTCAAGCAGGACGCCCTGCCCAAGGGCATGCTCGACTTCCTCGGCATCGCCGACATGCGGTCTCCCGCCGGCTACTTGCAGGCCACCGTGTTCAGCCTGATCGGGCCGCTGCTGGTGCTCATGTGCGCGGTCACGCTCACCGCCCGTACGATCGCCCGGCCCGAGGAGGACGGCGGCATGGAACTGCTGCTCGTCACCCCGCTGTCGAGGACCGCGTTCGCCCGGCAGCGCCTGGCCGCCACCGGCGGCGCCGTCACCGTCGTCGCGTCCGTGCCATGGCTGCTGCTGATGGCCATCGTGCCCGCGGCCGGGATGGACATCTCCCTGTCCAACGTCGCCGCCGCGTGCGCCGGCCTTGTCGCGCTGGTGTGGTGCTTCACCGGCATCGCGTTTCTCGCCGGCGCCGCCACCGGCAGGCGCGGCACCGTCCTGGCCGTGACCGGCGTGCTCGCCGTCGCGACGTACATGGCCAACGCCCTCGGCGGCATGCTCGACGGCTGGCACTGGCTGCGCTGGCTGTCGCCGTTCCACTACTTCATCGGTACCGACCCGTTGCGCACCGGCTGGCACCCGGCGGAGCTGCTCACCCTCGTCGCGCTCGGTGTGGTGACGACCGTCGCCGGGGTGATCCTGTTCGACCGTCGTGACGTCGGTGTCTGAGCCGTCCGCCGTACTCGGCAGTTGGCTGGCCGCCGAATGCGCCGCACTGCTCGGCGTTCCGGCCGGTGAACGACGTTCGCACGACGCGACCCGGCTGGGGGCACGCGCCGCCGACGCCGGGCTCCAGGTGCGTGACCTCGTCGGCGGCCTGCTCCAGGCCGCCGCCACGCACTGGAGCGTCGCGACCGCCGGGCCGGCCGACACCGCCGATACCGTGCACGCCCGGGCAGCAGCGCTGCTCTCGACGACGGACACGCTGGTCGCCGCCGCCCTCGACGGGTACGCCCGGCAGGCGCACGCGGAACTGACGCGGCACGACCGTGAACGCACCGCGTTCGTCAACGACCTGCTCACCGGGCGTGCCAAGCCCGGGGCGCTGGCCGAGCGCGCCCAGCGGTACGGCATCCGCCTCTCCGCCAGCCATGTCGTCCTGGTCGCCCGCTCCACCGGCCTGCTCACCCAGGACGCCGCGCAACGGATCGACACCGCGCTGGCCGCCCGGTTCGGCGCGGGCAACACCCTGACAACCTTGCGCGAGGGAGACCTCGTCTGCATCAGCGCCGGAGGGCTGCGCGGCATCGCCGCCGAGTTCGCGCACCTGCTGCTCGCCGAACTGGGTCCGGGTGGCTGGCAGATCGCCGCCGGCCGCGCCCACCCCGGCCTGCACGGCCTCGCCGCGTCGCTCGACGAGGCCCGAAACGCCCTCGACCACGCCGCCAAACTCGGCTTCACCGCACCCGTGCTCAACGCCGCCGACCTGCTCGTCTTCCCCGTCCTGCTGCGTGACCGCGACGCCATCACCGATCTGGTCACCACCGTCCTCGGCCCGCTGACCACCGCCCGCGGCGGCGCCCAGCCGTACCTGGACACCCTCACCGTCCTGTTCGACAACCAGGGCAACCACACCGCCACCGCCCGCGAGATGCACCTGTCCGTCCGCGCGGTCACCTACCGCCTCGACCGCATCCACATCCTGACCGGCTACCATCCCGGCGAGCCGACCCAACGGTTCACGTTGCACGCCGCCGTGCTCGGCGCCCGCCTCCTCGGCTGGCCGGACGGTGAACCGGGGTCGACCGACGCCTGATCGGACGGTGCCGTCCGGCCGGGTCCAGCAGCGCCCGCCGGAAGCAGGCGCCTTCGCCGGGGGCGGTGCGGGCCCGGGCCGGGGACCGGCCAGGGAGACGGACCAAGCAAGCGCTTGGTACGCTAGCGCATGCGATTCGGCATCCTCAGTCCCGTCGTCTTCCGTCCGCCCGGGCAGTTCAGTGCCTGGGAGGCCGATGCCGGCACAGCCGAGCTGGTCACGGTCGCCGAGGCCGCGGACCGGCTCGGCTACCACCACCTCACCTGTTGCGAACACGTCGGCGTGCCGACCAAGATCGCCGCGCGCCGCGGCGGCACCTACTGGGACCCGCTCGCCACCCTGGCCTTTCTCGCGGCGCGCACGACGAACATCCGGCTCGCCACCCACGTCCTCGTGCTCGGTTACCACCACCCGCTGGACATCGCGAAGCGGTACGGAACCCTCGACCGGCTCAGCGGCGGCAGGGTGGTCCTCGGTCTCGGGGTGGGCAGCCTGAAAGAGGAGTTCGCGCTGCTGGGAGCCGACTTCGACGGCCGTGGCGCCGCCGCCGACGACGCGATCCGGGCGCTCCGCGCCGCCTGGGGACAGCCGGTGCCCGAATACGAGGGCACGCACTACCGGTTCCGGGACTTCGTCATCGACCCGCACTCGCCCCGGCCCCGGGTACCGCTGTGGATCGGCGGGTACACCCCGCGCTCGCTGCGGCGGGCCGTCGAGCTGGGCGACGCATGGGTCCCGTTCGGCCTGCCGCCCGAGCAGGTCACCGCCATGCTCGCCACGGTCGACCCGCCGGAGCGCTTCGACGTGATCCTCACGCCGCCGCCGCTGGACCCGATGGCCGACCCCGCGGGCACCCGCCGTCACGTCGAAGAACTGCACGCGGCGGGGGCCACGATGGTGAACATCGTGCTGCGCCATCGCAGTGCGGACCATTGCGTCGATCAACTGGCCGCCTTCCGGCAACTCTTCGCGGCGGCGGAATGGACGGCGGCCCAGGCCGGCACCGTCTAGCGCCTGCCCGGTGCCCGCCTCGGGGCGGGCAGCGCCGAACCTCGAGTCACTCGACCACCCGTTGCTCGCCGCTCTCCCCCGGTTCCGTTCGCGGCCGGTGCCCGCGACGCGGGCACCGGCCCATCGGCGACGTCCGGCGTGCGCACGGGGCACGCCGACGGCGCCTTACAGGAAGCGGTACGCCGTGCCGCCGCGGGTCGGCGCGATCCGCACGCCGGACTTCTTGTTCGCGGCCTCGACCATCCGGTTGCCACCGAGGTAGAGGGCGACGTGGCCGGGGAAGGCGATAACGTCGCCCGGTTGCCACTGCCCGGCGTGGACCTTCCGGCCGCGGCGGGGGATCTGCCCGCTCTGGTGCGGCAGCTTGATGCCCGCCTTGGCGTAGGAGGCCATGACCAGGCCGCTGCAGTCGTACGCGCCGGGCCCCGCGGAGCCCCACTTGTACGGCTTGCCGACCTGGGCCAGCGCGTAGGAGATGACGACGGCGGCCCGGCCGGTCGTGGGCACCGTGACGGGCCCGGTCTTCGGCACGTTGTCCGGCCCGCCGTTCTTGAGCGTGACGGCCTTGAAGGTGACGACCTCCGGCTTCGTCACGCCGGACACCACCGGCTCGGATTCGTGGTCGACGACGGAGCGGACCTCCGCCGGCGTGTCGGGCGGAGCCAGGCCGTCGGCCTGGGCGGGCAGGACGGTGATGGACGGGACGACGGCGACCGCGCAGAGGCGGGCGATGACATCGGTCAACGGAGTTCTCCCGAGTACGGTCCGGGTTCCGCTGCGCATCCCGTGGCCAACGTTCTGCCGTGTCCTCACGTCGGGTGAGGACCGCTCCGGGAACCCGGACATGGCGAAACTGTTGTGGCGGCCGGAATGAGGGCCGTCTGCACGCTATGACATGTGCCAGGACGCAACGCCGGCGACCGCGGGCGACTCATGCGCCCGGCCACCCTGATGCGCGGACAGGCGCCCGCGGTCCGCCGCGACGAGCGCGGCGACGCCGGCCGGGATTTCTCGACCGGCGCTGGGTAGTGGGAGCACCGTCGGTGGGCGTACCGACGAGAACGGGAGGCGGTGTTCCGATGGCGGTGGGGACCCGGGGAGCGCAAGGCACCCGAGATCCGGGACGTGCCGATCGGCGTCGGCGCCGCGATCCAGCTCGTCGGCGGGGGCTGGGTTCCAAGACCCCGGTGCACCCGAACGACGATGTCACCATGGGGCACCTGACCCACGCGGGCACCGCCGACGTGGTCTCGCCCGCCTGACGCCCTTGCGGACAGCGATCTCCTCGACGGAGATCCGATCGATACCGGCGCACGATGGGACTCACGGCAAATCTGGCCGAATTCGGCGGGACGATCCGTCGCCGGTGCCGGCGCCGGCGGCCGGTGCCGACACCGGCCGGTCTTGCGTGGCAGGTCGTGGCCCTGTGCCTGGCGGCCGGCCTGCTGCTCGGCGTCGCGCTGCACACGACAGTGACCGCCTTTGACGACCGTGGCCGGCAGACGCGCGCCGCGCGCACCGCACACCAGGCGGTGGTCACCGCCGTGCTCGTGCACAGGGCGGTACTGGAGATGGAGCACGGCGAGCACCGCTACGTCGTCACCGGCGACCCGGCACACCTGCGGTCGTGGGCGAGGGCCCGGGCCGTGGTCGAGTCGCACATCGCGCGGTTACCGAGCCTCACGGCCGACCGGCCGGCCCAGGCGACCCTCGCGGCCGGACTCGATCAGCAGATCAGGCAGTATCTCGACACCCACCCGGCGAGCGCCATCAGGGCCTTGCGTCCCGGGCCGGCGGCCGCCCCCGACCTCGGCCGGCTGGCCGGCGACCAGCACCAGCTCGACGCCATCCGCCGCGCGGTCGAACAATTCGTCGGCAACGAGCGCCGCGTCGCGGCGGCGCAGGAGGCCAGCGCCGAGCGCGCCTTCACCCGGGCCGGGACGGCGACCGCGCTGGGAATCATCACCTGCATGTTCGTCATACCGGTCTTGATCGCCTACACGAACAGGACCATCGTCCGGCCGGTACGGACCGTGGCGGCCATGGCCGACAGCCTCACCGGCGGCGCGCGGACGGGCCGAACGCCCACGGACGGACCGTATGAGATCGGCGTGCTGCAACGCTCCTTCAACGCGATGGCGCTGTCGTCGCAGCGGCACCGCGACGACTTGAACCGCATCGTCCTGGAGCAGAAGGCGCTGCAACGCATCGCCCGCCTCATGGCCTGCACCGAGGCGCCGGATGCCGCCTTCGACGTCATCACCGCGCAGGCCGGACGGCTGTTCGGGGCCGACGCGGCACTGCTCGTGCGGTACGACGGCGACGGAGCGGGCACGATCCTCACGGCGTGGGCCGGTGACCACCCGCCCGAGCCCACCGGCAAGCATCCGCTCGCCGGCGAGCGCACGCCGTTGCCGTTGCCGTTGCAGGGCACGACCGGCCGGATGCAGGCGCTGCGCCAGTCGTTCTGCCGGCACGTCGGCTGGGAGCGGCGGGGCCTGCCGGGAGCAGCGGACAGCGGGACCGGCGGCACGTGCGGCGTGGGTGCGCCGATCATGGTGCGGGATCAGGTGTGGGGGGCGCTCGCCCTGCTCGGCGGGGCCGGCGGCCGGCTGCGCCGCGACGACGCCGAACACACCGCCGACTTCATCGACCTCGCCGGCCTGGTGGTGGACACCGTCGAGGCCCGCACCGGACTGGCCGCCGCCAGCGCCCGCCTGGTCGGCGCGGGCGACGAGACGCGCCGCAGACTCGAGCGAGATCTGCACGACCGCATCCAACATCACCTGATCGCGATCATCCTGCGGCTGCGCATGCTCAAGGCCGACCTGGCCGCGCGCGACGCCACCGCTACCGGGCCGGTGATCGCCGATCAGATCGCCACCATCGACAGCGACCTCGCCAACGTGATCGATGAGGTCCGGACGATCGCTGACGGCGTGTACCCGGCGATCCTCACCCAGCGCGGGCTCGAGGCGGCGCTCGACGCCATGGCGCGTCGCTCACCCATCCCGATCGACCGCCACATCCGCCTGTCCCCCACCCTGCCGCCCGTCGTGCAGACCAGCGTGTACGACATCGTGGCCGAGTCGCTGGCGAACACGGCCAAGCACGCGCGCGCCACCCACCTGCGCATCGTCGCCCACCAGGACGATCGGCAGGTGTGCCTGCGTATCGAGGACGACGGTACCGGCGGCGCCGACACCGGCCGCGGCACGGGCATCCGCGGCATCACCGACCGCGTCCAGGCGCTCGGCGGCACCGTGGAGCTGCACAGCCCGCGAGGCGAGGGCACCAGGCTGCTCATCACCATCCCGCTGCGCCGGGCCGAGCCCCCGGCCTGACGCTGACGCGAGCGGACCTGGGGTTACGGCGATTCCGGCCGCTTGCCGTCGATCGGCAGCCGCACGGTGAACTCGGTGCCCTCGCCGGGCGTGGAGCGCACCTCGATCGTGCCGCCGTGGCCGTCGACGACGACCGCTCGCGCCAGCGACAGCCCTTGACCGGTCCCCTTGCCGACGTCCTTGGTGGTGAAGAACGGTTCGAAGATCTTCTGCTGGAGCCGCTCCGGGATGCCGCAGCCGTTGTCCGCCATGCTGATCACCGCCATCGGGCCGTCGGTGCGGGTGCTGACGCGAATCACCCCCCGCTCGTCCCTGCCCGCCATCGCGTCGGCGGCGTTGACCACGAGGTTCAGGAAGACCTGGTTGAGCTCGCCGATGCGGCAGAGGACCTCCGGCAGCTCACCGAGGTCCAGTGCCACGTCCGCGACGTACTTGACCTCGTTCCGGGCCACCGTCAGGGTCGTGGTCAGCGCCTCGTTCAGGTTCGCGTACGACCGATCCTTGGAATCCTTGTAGGTGAACGACTTCATCGCCCGGACCAGCGACGCGACCCGCTCGATGCCCTCCAGGCTCTGGCTGACCGCCGCGGGCACCTCGGCGGTCAGGTAGTCCACATCGGCATCGAGCTCGGCCGCCGCCGCGCGCCTGCTGCGCTCTTCCCAGGCGATCTGCCGCCCCTTGGGCGGGTCCAGGCAGTCCCGGTAGACCTGCAGCAGATCCAGCATCTCCTGGTAGGCCTCGGCCAGAAACCGGATGTTGTCGCCGACGAACTGGATCGGCGTGTTGATCTCGTGCGCGATTCCCGCCGACAACTGCCCCAACGACTCCAGCCGTTGGCCGTGCCGGGCCTCGATCTCACGCCGCTGCCGCTCCCGCAGTTCCGTGACGTCACGGAAGACCACCACCGTGCCGCCGATGCCGGATCCTCTGTCGAGCGGTGTCGAGGAGTACGAGATCGGGAAGACCGACCCGTCCTTGCGGGTGTAGGCCTCGTCGTGGCCTTGGATCGGGCGGCCTTCGCTCTGGGCGTGGAACATCGGGCACTGGTCGGCCGGGAGCGGCGTGCCGTCGGCGTGTTGGTAGTGCACGACGTCGTGGAATCTGCTGCCGAGCAGTTCCGCCTCGGTCCATCCGAGCAGCTCGCACGCGGCCCGGTTCACGGAGGTCACCCGGCCGTGGTCGTCCAGTGTGTAGAGACCGTCGGCCATGGTCTCCATCACGACCGAGCGGAACGCTTCGGCCTGCTTGCGTTCGGCGATGTCGATGACCACGAGCCCGACGCCGATGACCTCGCCTTCGACCCGGACCGGGTAGTAGCTGGCGAGCCAGGAGCGGACACGATCCGGCCCGGCGGCGGCCGGCCCCGTCACCTCCACACAGCGGACGGCCTCCCCGGCGTCCAGCACCCGGCGGAAATAGGGCTCGATCCGCGACCACAACGCCGGCACCAGCTCGGCGACCGGATGGTCGATCATCTGCGCCACCGGAAGCCTGACCATGGCGGCCAGCGATGCGTTGGCGCGGACGAACCGGAGCTCGTGGTCGACGAAGCCGAGACCGACCGGCGCGGCCGACTGGATCGACTCGAGCAACGTGAGGGTCTCGGCGGTCTGCTGGTCCGAGCGGCGCAGACTCTCCTGCAGCACGGTCTGGTCGTCGATGTCGGTGGCGGTGCCGACCCACCAGATGGTGCGGCCGTCGGGCCTGCGGACCGGCTGGCCCCGGAAGCTGTGCCAGCGGCGCTGGCCGTCGGCGCGACGGACCCGGCACGCCAACTCGAACGGATTCCCGGTTCGGCTGGCTTCCTGCCAGGCGGTGCGGACACGGCGGGCGTCGTCCGCCGAGAGCACCACCTCCCAGTACCCGTCGAGGTCCGCGTCCGGGGAGAGCCCGGTGTACTCGAGCCCCCAGCGGTTGACGTACGTCGTCGACCCGCCGGGCGTCACCACCCACATGATGTGCGGGATGGCGTCGGCGAAGAAGTGCAGATCGTTCTCGCTGATCACAAGGTCCGCGCCGGAGGCGCGACCGGTGGTCTCGACCGGAATGTTCCGCACGTCGCGTGTTCCGAACATGTCGCACCTCAACCTCGGGCATGGGACTGGTACACGTCGCGAGCCCCGCCGGAAGGCCTACCGGGAGCCCGGCAGATCGACGATGAGAATGGAGCTTTTCAGGCCGGTGGTCATCTCGTAGTTCTGCAGCCTGACGAGCAGTCGCTCGGTGATGATCTGTCCGCGCGACACGAGCAGCATCCCTTTGGCGCTGTACACGTCGTCGGCGAGTTCGTGGCCGATGGCGAGGTCGTCGATGCCGACCTCCCGTACTGCCTCGCGCGGCACCCGCATACCGCCGGCTTCGGCGAGCGCGCGCACCAGATCCGGCGAGAACATCTTCCGTGCGGACAGGGTGGCGACCGCGAGATCCGGCGGCATGCCTCGCCGGATGAGTGCGTCGAACTCGCGTACCGCCTGGAGGATCCAGGCCCCCGAGGGTGCGTCCGCGCGCAGTGGCGACATCGGGCTGCGGTCGGTCGGCAGTTGATGGCGCACGATCTCGCGGACCGCCTCGAGGCGCGGGATTCGCGCGAGCACGTTGTCGGCGAGCTGGGGCAGCCTCGCCAGCATCTCCGCGTCTGCGGCGTTCGCGGGGATGCCGGTTTCCATGCTGGAGAGGGCCTCGGGCGGCAGCGTGATGGCACCGATCTCGCCCATCTGGGCCGCGATCTCGATCTGCCACCCGTCCGTGACCTCGAGTCGCTCGCACAGCCGCTGTACGAGACGTTGCAGCCGGCCCGCGCGGCTGAACAGTGCCGGTTGCGCCATCCCCAGGGTGTCCATGAGCGCGTCGACGCAGCCCTTCAGGGTGGCCTGGAGCAGTTCCCGCTCGGCGCGCACCAGCCGGTTCTGCTCGGCGGCGGCGGCGACCGTCGCCTTGAGGTCCTCGGGAGGGCACGGCTTGAGCATGAACCGGAACACGTTCCCGAGGTTGATCGCGGCGACGGCGCCCTGCACGTCGGCGTCTCCGGTCAGCAACACGCGGGTGGTTTCGGGCGAGATCTCCCGGGCTCGTTCCAGGACGTCCACGCCCGTCATCTGCGGCATCCGCATGTCGGACACGACCACGGCGACCGGTTCCTCCCCGGCGGCGCCGAGCAGTTCGAGCGCGTCCTGCGGCCGCGTCGCCGTCAGGATGTCGTAGTCCGCCCGCAGGTACCGACGCAGCCCGTCGAGGACGTACGGCTCGTCGTCCACGCAGAGGACTCGAGGCCTCCCCTCCATCGGCGTCTCCTGTTCTCGCTGAACCGCGCGCTGCCCATCCGCATCCAGGTACCTGTTCCATCGGCCGGGGCACACCGATCCTTAGTCGGCGCCGGCGTGCTGCCCGTGGTCGCCGCGTCGCAGGGTGAACGTGAACACGGAGCCGACGTTCAGCGCCGAGCTCACCGTGACGTTGCCGCCCATGGCCCGCGCCAGCCGGCGGGAGATGAACAGGCCCAGCCCGGTGCCGCTGGTGCTCATGGTCATGGGGTCCTCGACGCGGTGGAACTTCTCGAAGACCTGCTCCAGTTCGTCGGCCGGGATGCCGCGTCCACGGTCGGACACGTCGACGTGGACGTGGTCGTCGTCGCGCCGCATGCTCACCCGGACGGCCTCGGTCTCCGCGGAGTACTTGAGGGCGTTGCCGATGAGGTTGCTGGTCACCTGGAGCGCCCGGTCGAAGTCGCACACCACGGGCACCGGGTGACCGGGAAGCTCCGCCGTGATCCGCGGTGTGCCGAGGTCGTTCACGACCTGCCTGACGACGACCGCCAGGTCATGCGTTCCCACCGATACGTGTGGTGTCAGGTCGTCGTCGGCGTCGCCCATGCGCGAGGCGAGCAGCAGGTCCTCGACGAGCCGGGACATGTGCGCGGCCCGGTCGGCGATCAGCGCGAGGGCGTTCCGGCGCTTCTGCTCGGAGAGCCGGTCGCCGCGGGTGCGCAGCAGGTGAAGGTACCCGAGGATCGGGGTCAGCGGGGTGCGCAGCTCGTGTGACACCGTGGCGATGAAGTCGGACTTGAGCCGTTCGGTGCGGTGTTCGCGGGTCATGTCCCGCACCACCACCACGTCGCGAACGAGTGTGCCACCGGTGAAGATGGCCGAGTGGGCCAGCCGGACCCGGCGGAACTCCCCGCCGGGGCGGCGGATGGTGATCTCGACCGTCGCCCGTGGGTGCTCCGGCGTGACGGGCAGCAGCCAGCCGCGTTCGGCGGGATCGGGCACTTCGATGAGATCGACCAGTCGTCGCCCGCTCGCCCTGGCGTTGCTCACTTCGGTGAGTTCGGCGATGGCGCGGCTCCACATCTGGACCCGGCCGTCGCCGCCGACCATGAAGATGCCCTCCGTGGACTGCTCGACGATCGCGTGCAGCTTGCTCGTCTCCTCGATCAGCCGGTCCAGGTGCTCGCTGCCGCGCATGGCCACGGCGAGGGCGTTGGCGAGCGGCGCCAGCAGCGTGACGTCACGGGTGGACAACCTTGCGCGCCGCCCGCGGACCGCCAGCGCCACGGCGCCGAAGCGGCGGTCACCCGCCTCCAGCGGCACGACCAGCACCTGGCGGATGTCGGCCGGGAGGTCCTGGACGACGAAGGTCGGGGTGTCGACGTTCGTCGCGTCGATCAGGTGGTGCGGGACCGGCCCGGTGGACAGCTCGCCCGGGGCCTGGGCGTCCGCGGTCAGCGCGATGTCGGCACGGTCCAGGACGATGGTCGCGAGGTCGACGCCGAAGGCGTCGCGGACGAGATGCAGGAAGCGCCGTTCCAGGTCGTTGTGCTCGGCAAGCGCGTGGGAGACCTTGAGCAGACACGCGGAACGGGCTCGCTCGTCAGCCTCCTGGGCCACGGTCCGGTAGGCATAGGTGGCCGCGAGCGCGGGCATCGCCATGAACGGCAGCAACAGCGGCGCGTACAGGCCGATCGCGGTGGTGGTCAGGCCGGTGGCCAGTGTCCCGGTGGCCATGTACGCGGACAACCGGGCTTCGGAGCGGATGATGCTCCACCGCGAGTCACCGGTGACGATGCTCAGGATCGCCGCCATGCAGACGAGGTTGACGACGGTGAACGCGACGCTGCCCAGCACGACCCCGGCCAGCACCCGTGCGTTCAGCCTGCCGGGAGTGCCGCCGACCGCGTGCACGACCATGATCAGCGCCGACACCGCAGTCGTGAAGTTGCCCAGGTTGAACAGTATCTTCACGGTCGGCCGCCGTTGCACGACGAGGGCGACGACCAGCCCGAGCACGGCGGCGAGCAGCGCCTGCCGGGGCGGCAGCAACAGCACGTCGATGATGAGCGCGGCCTCGTAGAGACTGAGCGCCTCGACCGCGTCGCCGTGGCGCAACCGGACCACGGTGATCGCGGCGAGGAACGTCAGGACGATCAGCCCGGGCAACAGCCAGGCCTCGGGCAGTCCGACGCCACGCAGGACGCTGCCGCGATGCGGGAGCAGCAGCACCACTGCCAGGGCCAGGAGCCCACCGAGCAGGCACAGCCGGGTGACGAGGCGAGCGACCGGGCCGGCCGGCGAGGTGCTCGCTTGGCCGGCCGCCCGGGTGTCACCCGGGCGGCCGGCCTCTGACGCGCTCGCGGTCACGGCCGGTCGCGGCTGGTCACGGCTGGAGCAGCCAGGACCATGATCGCGCGCTCCATTGGCCGGAGGCCCAGGACCAGGCCGCCCACGAACGGGCCGCCCAGGTCCGCGCGGCCCATTCGCCTCCGGCACCGGCCCACGAGCGGGCAGCCCAGAACCATGTCGCCCAGGACCGGGCCGCGGGGTCGAGCTGCGCCCACAAGCGCGCGGCCCAGTCGCGTGAGGCCGGGCTCAGCTTGTTCCACGCGGACGCGGCAGCGGCGCCGTTGCGACCGAGGACGGCCTTCTCCAGGTCCGCCCAGCGCTGCGCGTCCCGGACGAGCGCGTCGGTGTCCCGGTCGTACCGCCCCTCCGACTTGGTCGACCGCCAGCCGGGTGCCGCGGCGAGCGCCCGCGCGGCGTCCGAACCACCCGCGCCGGCGCCGGCCGCCTGGGTCAGGCCCGCAGCCGTGTACGCGGTGCCGGTCAGCAGGGTCTTCACCGAGTCCGGCCGCAGCTTGGGCTGTACCGCGATCGCCGTGACCACGACGTCGCGCCACGCGCTGCCGGACGCGTTCGCGGCCGAGGCGGGCGGCACAGCGGCCACGACCACCGAAGCGGCGGCCGCCAGCGCCGCCGCCCGTCGAAGGCGCGGCGACACGCTCCGTGCCGCCGAGTCGAGTGCCATTCCTGGGACTCACCTTCCCGTCCGGTGCGGGCCCGTTACGGCCTCGCGAGACTGCCGAATCACACTCACGCGTACAGTAGTCATTCGATTACCACGAGTGCACAGGAATGGTGTGTCACCAATCGGCCGCCACGCAAGCAACCAGCCGGTCAGCACCCGTTTCACCACCACCCGCACCGCTCGTCACACCTCACCGGCTACCGGCCCCTCATCAAGCAGCCGGTGCACCAGGCCGAGCACATCGTCGGGAACGAACGGCTTGGCCACGTAGTAGTCGGCGCCGTCCACCCAGGCCCGCGCGGCGGAGTCCCGATCGGCCGCGGCGGTCAGCATGATCACCGGCACCGGGTCCTCATCGTGACCGCGGATGCCGCGCAGCACCCC
This sequence comes from Dactylosporangium roseum, assembly GCF_025264685.1. Taxonomy (GTDB): domain Bacteria; phylum Actinomycetota; class Actinomycetes; order Mycobacteriales; family Micromonosporaceae; genus Dactylosporangium; species Dactylosporangium roseum. The sequence goes on along the minus strand of NZ_CP073721.1, from coordinate 4,119,422 downwards.
GTAGCCGTCGAGGCCCGGCATCATGAGATCGAGCACCACGCAGTCCGGCCGCAACGCCTCGAACGCGCTCATGGCGGCAAGCCCGTCCGCCGCCGCCCGGACCTCGTGCCCCTCCAGCTCCAGGACATCGGTGAGCAACTGCCGGATGGCCGGATCGTCGTCGACCACCAGGATCTGCGCCATCACGTCCTCTTCTCTTCGGCTCGTCGTGCTGCGCTTCCCACCCGCCGTCGCTCACCGCGCCGACAACCGCCCGGCCTGTTCGGACGCCTCCGCCGCGGCTCCTCGCCAGTCAGTGCAAGCCGCTGTGAGCTGGGGATGGGTCAGGAACTCGGCCAACTCGTCGTCGTGCGCGCTCAGCCGTGGGTCCCGGGCGTCGGTTCGCTGGACGAGCAGGTGTGCGGCCCGGACGGCCGCCGCGACGCCCAGGCCGGAGGACGACGGGCGGTGCTGGAGATCGCGCTCGGCCACGGCCGCCACGATCGGGTACGGCAGACCCCACAGGTGCAACAGCTCGACTCCCACTTCCCGGTGCGCCGGTCCCTGACCGCTCACCACCGCGAGATCGACACGGGGATCCGGGCCGGTCCGCGTGTGCGCGAGACCGGCCAGCCAGCCGATGTCCTGCAGCAAGGCGGCGGCCTGCGCGTAGGGCCGATTGGCCGGCGAGGCCATCAGGCCGACAAGCCGGGCGGTGGCCACGGCATGCCGCCAGACGACGTCCAGCTCCCGCTCGACGGCGGGTTCCCACCGCTCGGACGACCACAGCAGTTGGCCGGACTTGACCAGCGCCTGGACGGTCGGCAGCCCCAACGCGTTGATGGCGCTCTCGGCGGAGGTCACCCGGGCACGGGCACCGAAGAACACGGAGTTCGACAACTGCAGCAACTTGGCGGTGAACCCGATGTCATGCGAGGCCGCCAGCGCCGCCTCGGCGATCTCGACGTCGGCCGCCCCCAACACCGCCGTGAGCCTGCCCACGTGCGCGGGAAGGGTCGGCAGCGACCGAACCGCGCCGGCGAGGCGGCGCACCGTGGCCCCGTGCGCGGCCGAGGTCCGGTGCGTCAACTGCTCGACAGTGGCGACCACGCTCCCCGCGTCAGAAGGCTTGGTGAGGAAGCGATGACCGGCGACCGCCACCCTGATCGCCGCTTCCTGCTCGGTGTGCCCGGACAGGACGACCCTGGCCACCTCGGGATGCCGTTCGCTGACGTGGGTGAGCAGTTCCGCACCGTCCATGCCGGGCATGCGCATGTCCGACACGACGACGTCGCACCGCGACTCCGCCAGCAGATCCAGCGCCTCGGCGCCGCTCGTCGCGAACGCCATGTCCCATTCGTTGCGCTTGCCGCGCAGCGACCGCCGCAAACCGTCGAGGATCCGCGGTTCGTCGTCGACGAAGAGCACCCGTTGCCTGGTCGTCCCGAGCCCGCCGGCCTCTGCGGCCGGATGCTCGCCGCGGGCATCGGCGCCGTTCGCGACCACGGCACGACGCGCGTCCGGAAGCCCCGCGGACGCGGCAGTCTCTGAAGTCATGCCTCCCGGCTTTCCATCCCGGCGTCCCTGTCCACTCCCCACATCGGCCCGCGAGCGTTCGAGTTGAGCGGCGGCCGGCGTCAGGAAGCCGGATCAGGTGCCGGTGTCCGCCCTGATGGCCTGCACCACGGCCGAGGCCAGGCGCATCGATCCGATGCCGGTCGGGTGGAACGGGTGGGTGCCGTCCAGCCCCTGGATGTCCGCCCCCAGACGATCGGCGCTGTCCGTGCACAGCGGGGCCAGCCGCGGGGAGGCGACGCTGAACCCGTACTTCCGCGCACCGCTGACGAGCACGTCGTTGAGTGCCTTGTTGCGGCCGGACAGCAACGTGATGTTGCTCGGGTTCAGCCCGCTGACGCCGGCCGGCCCCCTGGCGTCGCTACAGGTCGCGTCCGCGTTGAACACGTCGTACGACGTCACGACGACGATCTGCGGGCGACCGGGCAGGTCGTTGAGATGGTGCAGCAGCTCGCCGTAGTCCCGGTCGAAGGTGGCCAGCCGGTAGTCGAACTCGCCCTGGGTGAACCGGTCCTGGCAGTCGGCGACGGCGTAGCAGTATTGCAGGAAGTCCGCCCAATACAGATCGTTCGGCCCGATCACCACCGCGACGTACTTCAGCCCGCGCATCTGCTGCAGCAGGCCGACCTGGCTGGGCAGGGTGCGCCCGCCCTGCGCCTGCGGACCGAGCAGGCCGCGCGGGACGGAGGCGCCGGAGCAGGCCAGGTTCAGCACCCGCTGGCCCCGCGTCATGCCGATCTCGGCGGCGAGGGAGTCAGCGCTGCGACCGCACGCGGTGTCGTCCGGGGTGGCGCCGGCGACCGGAGCGCCCCCGACGCGCGCCGCGCGTGAGTCGCCGATCACCGCGCCCGTGTAGCCGGTCACCTTCGGCCCCACCGCCAACGGCGACAGGTGGTGGGTGCCGACCAGGTCGGCCAGTGACCGCACGCTCTGCAGCCCTTGCACGGTGCCGGAATAGGCCAACGCCCCGGCACCCGCCCAGCACACCATGGTGACCGCGACCGCGATGGACGCCATCCGGCGGAACTGTCCCGCGCCGCTGTGCCACAGCTCCGCCGCCGTGACCTGCCGGTGCCGGGCCCGGCTCTGCCGCCGAAGGATGACCAGGATGCGGAGGTAGGCGGCGACCGCGGCCGCGGCGAGGGTGAAGGCGAACAGGCCGAGCGTCGCCCAGCAGTACCACTGCAGGAACCCGGTGCTGACCGTGGACACCGCGGCCGCCCGCGCCTGCGCCCCGCTGGCGGGGTCGACCGTTGCGGCGGCCGCCGGGTTGCGCTGGATCGGCCCGAGCGTCACCTGCGGCCGCAGTGGCCCGTAGACCCGCAACGGCGCGATGTCGAGCCGCGTGTTGCCGATCTGCACCAGCCGGGCCGGCCCGGACACCGACAGGCTGGGGACGCGAGCACCCACCGACAGGGTCTGACCGGCGACCGTCAACTCCTGGGCCGGCGTCAGCCCGATGGTGGCGGGGACGCCGACCAACAGGCAGACCGCCAGCAGCAGCACCGTCGGCAGCGAACGCGCCTCCCGCAACACGGCGCCCGGCCCGTGCCGGCGCGCGGGCCGCCCGCCGTCCGGCGGGGCGACACCACCCGGGATCCCGGCATCCACCCCGTGCCGCTTGCCGTCCTCGGACGTCACGACTCCTCCTGCACCCCCGTCCACGGCAGCCACAACAGCATTCCGCGGGCACACGCGGCTCTGGGCCGGCCCGCGCGGCTGCAAATGTACCCGGCTCAGCCGACCCGGCCCGGTGGCCGACAGCCGGGAACGGGGGCGCCTGCTGGAGCGATGGTCCGCGGCGGGGCACCGCGGGCCGCCGAGCGCGGTGACGCCGCTCGCCTCGGGCAGGCGGGACGACAGCACCGCCCGGGGCATCCTGGATGGTGGTGAGCGGGCCGCCGACGACCACAGCGTGTGCGGGAGCGCCGATGAACGACCGGGCCTTCGCCGGGATCCTGTCCCGCCGGCAGGAGCTGGCGGAGTTGGGTGTGTTCCTGCTGCTCGTCGTGCCGCCGTTGGTGTTCTCGTTCGTCGCGGCCGGGCGAGCCGCCGTGTCGTTCCCGCTGCTGGCCGGCGCGACGATCGCCCGCGACGCGGGACTCGTCGCCCTGATCCTGCTGCTGCTGTCTCGTGCCCGGCAGCCGCTCGCGGCGATCGGCTGGGTCGGCCGCGCAGTCGGGCGAGAGGTCGCTCTGGGGGTCGCGCTGACGGCGCCGGTCCTGGTCGGGGCGCAGGCGCTGGACGCCGCGCTGCGGGCCGCTGGTCTGTCCGGGCCGGGGCCGTCCAGCGCGGCCCTGCTGCCCCCGCCCGGAACCGGGGAGCTCATCCTCGCCGTGGTGCTGGTTGCGGTGGTCGCCGTCGCCGAGGAGACGATCTTCCGCGGATATCTGATCCTGCGATTCGCGAGTGTCCTCCGTAGCCGTGGGTGGGCGGTGCTGTTGTCTTCGATGATCTTCTCGGTGGGGCACGGATACGAAGGCGGCGCGGGACTGCTGACGGTGGGTGCGACCGGCCTGGCGCTCGCCGCCGTCTACCTCTGGCGGCGCAGCCTCGTGGCGCCGACGGTGACGCACTTCCTGCTGGATCTCGTCGCCATCGTGGTGCCGTTGCTCCTTCGCTGACCGCCGAGGGGCGTCTGCTGTTCGACGACATCGACAGCGGGACGCGGCGCCGGCCGGCACTCACCCGTGTGTGATCCGCTCCCACCAACTGGGCGGTGCGAGCGCGCCGGTGGTCCGCAGGGCGACGGTCACGGTCGTGGCCGAGGCGGTGAGCTTGAGCGTGCCGGCACCGGTGCCCGCCGCGACGCGGCCCGGCACGGCGGCGAGGGTGTCGATCCGGTACGTCAAGCCGGGCCAGCCGAGCACGTCCACGTCCCCGGCCGCGGCGAGTGTCGTGCTCCTGCCCATCGGTCCCCGGACGGTCGCCACGACCTCGCCGGCGCGCACGACCCGGTACTGGCGCACCAGGCCGCTGCCGGCTTGGATCAGGCGACGACTGGCCGCGAAGGCGTCCGCCAGATTCGGGCCGGGTGCGAGCACGGCGCCGAAGAGCCTGAGCCGGCGCCCCTCCACGGAGATCTCGGCGGCGAAGAGCAGGCAGCCGCCCGCCTCGTCGGTGGAGCCGGTCTTGATACCGACGATCCCGTCCTGACCGAGCTGTGTGTTGACGTTCTTGACCTGCCCGACCACGGGGAGCGTGGCCTGCGGCATCGCCACGATCTGCGCCAACACCGGCACCTGCATCGCCGTCCGGGCCAGAACGACCTGGTCTGCGGCGGTGCTGACGGTCGCCGGATCGAGCCCGGACGGGTCGGTGTACCGCGTGTCCGCCATCCCGAGCCGGGCCGCGGCCTCGTTCATCCTGGCCACGAACGCGCCGCTGCTACCAGCGTCCCAGCGGGCGAGCATGTGGGCGACGTTGTTGGCCGAGGGCAGTAGCAGGGCTTGGAGGGCCTGCCGTTCGGTGAGCACCTCGCCGGCCTCGACCCGGACCAGCGACTGTCCGGAGGCGAGCTGGGCCGGGTAGGCGGCGGCCTCGTCGGCCGAGACGGTCAGCGTGGGGCCGTCCTCGTCCAGGCGCAGGGGATGGTCCCGCAGGACGAGGTACGCGGTCATCACCTTGGTGACACTGGCGATCGGCACGGGTCGCGCGTCGCCGGAGGCGCCCAGCCGGCCGAGTCCGTCGATCTCGACCGTCGCCTGCCCGGCCCGCGGCCACGGCAGCACCGGTGGATCGCCCGGGATCGCATACGTTTGCGGTACGGTCTGCGCGATCCGCGGCGCCGGCACCGGCTGCGCCAGCCTGAACGTGATGAATCCGCCGGCGGCGAGCGCGACGACCAGCGCGGTCACGGACAGCCACAGCCTTGGACGGCGAGCCGGCCGCGGTACGACCACCGGCTCCACACTGGTCTTGGTCAACCCGAACCCCCACGGCCCGATCGCTCAAAAGATCACGCCGCGACACGACCGCGGCACTGCGCGCTACCCGATGCCGTCGCCGGCTAACGTCCGAAACCCGCCATCGACGCCGGGCTGTCCGGACGCTGACGGCGACCGGCCGATCGGCTGGCGCCGGTCCGGCGGGATAGGTGCCGGATGCCACAACGGTGCCGTACCGGGTGCGTGCCCGCGGACGGACCACCGCCCCGGTCGGGACGAGCCGCTCCCGCGCACGGCGCGGCCGGCAGCGGAACTCGAAGTTGTGCGGTTTATCGCCGTTCCCGGGTGGTATCCGCATCCATGGTCCAGGGAGTGATCCGGACCAGGCGGGGACAGGCGCGCGTGGCCATGCGGACGTCGGCCCGGCGACACCGTCGCCGGGCGCGACGTCGTCGTCCGGCACGTAGCGCCACCGTTCAGCCGGCATGAGGCAGGCTCAGGCCGCCCTTCCGGGGCGGCCCGGGCCGTCGTACCTGTGCGGAGCGCGCGAAGCGTTCGCTGCTCGGAGGGTGGGAAGGGCCGGAACAGGGGATCTACCGGGTTGAGGCCGGCCGGCCGGCCGCCGCCGGTGTCACGAGCCTGGCCGGACGGGTGCGCGGAGCGCTGAGGGTGAAGCTGTTGCCGGAGGGCGGTGGTGGCGATGCGGCAGACTGCGCGGCTGGGCCGGCTCGCCGGCATCCCGATCGGGGTGCACTGGTCAGTCCTGGTGATCATGCTGCTGCTGGTGCAGGGCCTGGCGTCGGTGATCCTGCCCGGCGGCGCGCGGGGGTACCCGGCGGCCGTGTACTGGGGTGTGGCGGTGATCGTGGCGGTGCTGTTCCTGGCCGCCCTGCTCGCTCACGAACTCGCCCACGCGCTGGTCGCCCGGCACTACGGGGTGCGGGTACGCGCGATCACCCTGTGGCTGCTCGGTGGCGTGTCCGAGTTGGACGGCGAGGCTCCGCACGCCCGCGCCGACCTGCTGATCGCGCTGGCCGGGCCGGTGGTGAGCCTGGTCGGCGCCGGGGTGTTCGCCGCCGCCGCAGCCGGTGCCTCCGCGTCGGGTGCCGGCCCGCTGGCGGTGACCGGGCTGGGCTGGCTGGCCGTCGTCAACGCCATTCTCGGGGTGTTCAACCTGCTGCCTGGCGCACCGCTGGACGGCGGCCGGGTGTTGGCCGCGGTCCTGTGGTGGGTCCGGGGCGACCGGGCCGGCGCCCGCCGCGCCGCCGGCCGCGCGGGCACGGTGCTCGGTGGGCTACTGATCGCCGCCGGTCTCGTCGAGGTGCTGCTGGCCGCCAATTTCGGCGGGTTGTGGCTGGTGGTCCTGGGCTGGTTCCTCGCCCTGTCCGCCCACGCGGAGACCACCCACGTGATGCTGCGGAAGGCGCTGGCCGGGGTTCGGGTCGGCGACGTCATGACGACACCGGCCGTGTGTGGCTACACCAGCCAGTCCATCGCGGACTTCGTCGCCACGGTGGCCCGCCGCCACCCACACCGCGTCTTCCCGGTGCTGGACCTGGACGGGCGCCTGGTCGGCCTGGTCAGCATCAACCGGCTCGCCAAGGTTCCCCGCACCGACCGGGAGCGGGTGCGACTGGGCGAGGTCTCGGCGCCGGTCGACCGGGCCCACGTGCTGGACCCGGCCGCTCCCCTGATCGACACCGCCCCGGCGCTGTTGGCCGGCGGCCACCGGCTGGCCCCGGTCGTGACCGACGGCCGGTTGACCGGGATCATGACGTCCGGTGACGTGGCCCGCGCCACCGAACTGGCCGAACTGGGCATTACGCCGGACCGTGGCGGCGGGGCCGCGACCACGTCGGGATCCCACGCACCGGCGGACCCCGCCCGGTGACCGGCGAACCGCGACCGGGCCCGCCACCGCGGCGACCGGAAGCGCGCAGGTGATGTCGTGGTGAGAAATCCCAGCCGACCGCCACACGCCCAGGTCAAGAACTGCCAACATTGGTCCGGGGCGTCCGCCCTACGTGGGTCGATGCACGTTTCCGGTTGAAGCCGTCAGCGACAACCGTCTGCCGGCGCGGCTCCCGTGTTCTCCACGTCCAGGAGTGCACCGCCAGGGTGCGCCCCGAACTGCTCGTCCGCGATCCGGCGGATGCCCGCCCAGACGCTCGGAGACGGTGGCCACGCCGCTTGCGTCGCCGACGACACTCATCGATTCTTTTGCCGACCCGCCAGACGCGGGCAACACGATCGAGGTACAGACCATGAAACGTCGCGACTTTCTCATCGGCGCGAGCGCCGCCGGCTTTGTGGCCGGCCTGACCGGCGGGACCGGTGTCGGCCACGCGTCATCCACGAACCGGCCGTTGGCCCTGGTCTACCGTGGCCCCGCGGCCTATCCCGGCTGCCCGGAGGCCGTGGCCGCCCTCCTCAGCGGCGCGCCGACCGGTTTTCGCGTCCAGTTCTGCGGCCCCGACGAGCACGTGCGGCTCTCGGCCGACACGCTCGCCGAAGCCACCGTCTACGCCCAACCCGGCGGCGGGGAGGCGAGGTCGGCGTGGCGCAGCCTGCGCGCGCATTCGGACGACATCCGCGCCTTCGTCAACGACGGCGGACACTACCTCGGGTTCTGCCTGGGGGCATATCTCGCCGGCGGCGGTCCCGGCTTCGGCCTGCTCACCGACGTCGCCGTCGAGAGCTACGTCCGCAGCGCGAAGGCCAGCGTGCGGGGCACCGACAGCACGGTCGTCGGGGTCACCTGGCGGGGCCAACGACGACACATGTACTTCCAGGACGGCGCACACTTCCGGCTCCAACACGACACACCCGCCACCGTGCTCGCCACCTACGACACCGGCGCCGCCGCCGCCGTCGTCACCACCTGTGGCGCTGGACGGGTCGGCCTGGTCGGCCCCCACCCGGAAGCCGACCAGTCGTGGTACACCAACGGCGTGGCCAACCCCGACGGTATCCGCTTCGACCTCGGCCACGACCTGATCGAAAGCACGATCCGCTGACGCCTTCCGCCAACCCGGTGTTGCGCGGTCGCCGGACGGCGCGTTCCGGGCCGAGCGACTTCATGTTGCGGTGGGACGCCCGCCCTGCCGGCAACCAGGTCGGCGGGCGGCGGTGCGCGCGGCGGCGGGGTCAGGGTGGCCGGTCCACCCGGTCCACCCGGCCGACCCGGTATCGAGTGGTCGCCGTGCGTCCTCGACGGCTCACAGGAGTCACCGACATTCCGGACATCCTGATGCATCGACGGTTGAGAATGTGTTGGGATCTGCGTGATGCTGGAGACTTTTGGCACCCAGAGCAGCAAAAAGTCTCCAGCATCACGACGAACCCGGGTCGATCGGGTCGATCGGAAGGTCGGGTGGCCGGGCTCGTCGATGCTGCCAACCCCTCGGCGTGGTGGTCGCGGAGCCGGTCCGGCTGGAAGGAAGACCTGGGCCCCAGGCCACGTTTCCCACCACCTGACGCACCTGAACAGTCACAGATCTGACTGTCGGGCACAAGGCCGCGAAGTTCAGTCCAACGGCCCCTTGTCAACCCGGATCAGGCCGACAATTCAGGCGCGGGCCTCGGAGGTGTCGCCGCCGAGGGTGCCGGCCGGCACGCGTTCCGCCACAATCCGCCGCCGTGCCGCTCGATCCCATGATCATGGAGTCGCCCGACCCGGAACGCGCCACCCCGGGTCGGGCGGCGATCATGAGCGACAGACACCACCAGCACGACCGTGCGCCACCATCCCGTAGCGCCATGCCGGGGTTGAGTCCGGGGCGACGGGGTGAAGCCCTGATGACCCGCAGCGGCACCGAGGCTCAGCCGGCCGGGTCGCCGTCCGCGTGTTCGGCTTGACTCTGCAAATGAAAACCGTTACCAACACAGTGTGAAAGCTGCCTTCGTCGGCAAGGGTGGCAGCGGGAAGACCACCCTTGCCGGACTGTTCTGCCGATTCCTCGCGGCTCAGGACGGCCGGTCGCTGCTGGCCGTCGACGCCGACATCAACCAGCATCTCGCGGTGGCGCTGGGTGCCGACCCCGACGAGGCGGTCCGGCTCCCGGCCCTCGGCGACCACCTGGAAACCGTCAAGGACTACCTCCGCGGCGACAACCCGCGGATCGCGGCAACGTCGGCGATGCTCAAGACGACCCCGCCCGGTCCCGGCTCACGGCTGTTGCGGGTGGCCGAGCCGAACCCGCTGTACGACCGGCTGGTCCACCGCGTCGGCGGGGTGCGGCTCGCGGTGACCGGACCGTTCGCGGCCGGCGACCTGGGCGTGGCGTGCTACCACTCGAAGGTCGGCGCGGTGGAGCTGATGCTCAACCACCTGGTCGACGGCGCGGGAGACTACGTGGTCGTCGACATGACCGCCGGCGCGGACTCGTTCGCCTCGGGACTCTTCACCCGGTTCGACCTCACCTTCCTGGTGTGTGAGCCGACCGTGCGCGGCGTGGGGGTGTACCGGCAGTACGTCGGCTACGCCCGCGACTACGGCGTGCGGGTCGCGGTGGTGGGCAACAAGGTCGACGACGCCGACGACGTGGCGTTCCTGCGCGAGGAGGTCGGCGAAGACCTGCTGTGCTGGATCGGCCGGTCAGGCTTCGTGAAGGCCGCCGAGCGCGGCCGGTTCCTGCCGATCGAGGCGCTGGAGCCGGCCAACGCCAGCGCCTTGGCCACCATGCGTACGGCGCTGGACGGCTGCACGAAGGACTGGGAGCGCTACGCCGCGCAGGCCGCCGAGTTCCACGCCCGCAATGCCGTCGCCTGGGGCAACGCCCGCACCGGCGCCGACCTGGCCGAGCAGATCGAGCCCGGCTTCACTCTCGCGACGGCGACCGCCGCCGCGCCCTGAAAGACGCACCTGAGGAGGAGCGGATGTCCCTGAACGTACCGATCGCGCTGCTGGAGCGCGCCGAGGCCGGGCCGGTCGACGACGCCGAGTTCGTCGCCTGCGTCCGGGACTCCCTGCCGTACGCGTGGCAGATCGTCAGCGGCGTCGCCGCCGACCTGCACGCCGGCGGCGGCGAGTTCGCCGACCACACCGTCCCGCCGCCCAGCGAGGCCGAGCGCGGCCAGTTGCTGCGCGCCCTGGCCAGCGACGCGATCCGCGGCGGCCTCGAGCGGCACTTCGGCGTGCGGCTCGCCTTCCAGAACTGCCACCGGGTCGCGGCGTTCCCGCCAGCCGCGGTCGGCGGCGAGCGCTATCACGCCTTCGTCTCGCCGCGGGGTCAGGTGCTCAACCAGTCGCCTGAGCTGCGGGACTGCTGACCCGCACGACAGGGCCGGGTCCGCCGACGCGGGCCCGGCGCCGCGGCGCCGGCATGGCTTCGGCGACAGCCTGAAGGTGGGTGCCGCCGTCACCGCTTGACCAGCCACAACCCCGACGGGTCCGGGCCGGGCACGAGCTCGCGCAGGTCGGGCCGTTGCCGCCACAACCAGTTGCCGAACAGCAGCACCTGCCAGTCGGCGTTGCCGATCAGGAAGGCGTGCATCAGGTACAGCTCGGTCCAGTCGCGCCGATCCGCCAGCCACACGTCGGGGTATTCGAACGGCCAGAAGCAGTCGTGCACGTGAACGATCACTCCGGACGCCAGGCGGGGCAGCACGTCCAGCACCAGGTGCACGACGTCGGAGCCGGCCTTGACCACATGCGTGGAGTCGACGAACAGCACGTCCCCCGCTTCGAGGGCGAGATAGGTTTCGACCGGCACGTGCTGGGCGCCGGATTCCACGACGGTGACCCGGTCGCCGCGGCGGAGCAGCGAGCGCAGCCGCCGCGAGTTGGGTTCGACGCAGGTGAGGTCGACCTCGGGCAGCGTGTCGAGCGCGACGACGGTCGAGTAGCCGGAGCCGGTCTCGAGGATCCGGGCGGGTGTGTATTTGCGCAGGAGCGCCTGGTAGAGCGCGGCGTCGGGCTGCCCGAACATGTTGTTGTCCGGCACATACCGGTGCCACTCGGGCCGGATGTCGAGGGTGTCGGCGAAGGCGAGCTGCTCGGCCTCGCCGAGGTCGACGCCGTATGGCCGGGTGTCGTTGCGGGCCAGCGCGCGTCGAATGTCCGCCCCGCTCGACACGGGCGAGTGGTAGTGGCCGGCCGGATAGCAACTCGGCTGACGGAATGCCGCCACGGCTGAGCGGATCCGTTTGGCTACGCGCAATTCTCCCCCTTGACGCGACGGCGGTTTCCTGCACCGTACGAAGGCCGGACCGCCCTTCGCAGCGGATCCGGGGCCGCCGCCGGCTTCCCGGCGGGCGGTTTCGTTCTGCCGTGTCGATACCGACCTGGACCCTGCCGCGCTCACCCGGATGCCTGCCCCCGTCACCCGGGCGGGGCCGGGCGTGGTTTGCCGAACCGCACCGGGTGACGTTCGGGCACCCACGCCGAACCGGGGCCCGAGCGATGCCACACTGCTGCCCGGCGCTGCGGCAACGGGCGGCCGACACCACGGCCCCGCCGGTCGCGGGTCGTGGGTGGGTAGGCTTGGCCCGAGTGCAAGGGAGCCGCACGATGGGCTTGGAAAACCTCGACGGCTGGCATCTGATCGCGCTCATCGTGGCCGGCCTGTTGATCTTCGGTCCGGACCGGTTGCCGAGGGCGGTCGGCGACGGCCTGCGCATGGTGCGCAGGGCACGCCGGACGGCCGAGGACGCGACGGACCATCTCCGCCGCGAGTTCGGCATCGACGTCCGGCCGGAAGACCTGCGCCCGGGGACCCCGCTGCGTCAGCGTCTGCTCACGGCGGCCGACGAGGCGTCCCTCCGCGAGCCGCTGCGGGACCTCTACGACGAGGTTCGGGGCGTGGCCGGAGCGGTCGAGCGCGGCGCCCAGGCAGCCGTGGGGGCCGCCGGCCGCGGTAGCTCGCCCGGACGGCGGGCGACATCAGCGCCGCCGCGGCCGGCCGGGCGCACGTCATGGGACGACGCCACCTGAGACCAGGCGGGCGAGCTGCGTGGCCGTCATCCGGAACCAGCGCCGGGTCCGGATCGCCGAGGGGGTGTCCGCCATGAGGACCGACAGGACGGCGGTCGTCGGGGTCGACGGCTCACCGGAGAGCCTCCGCGCCGTCGAATGGGCCGCGGCCGACGCGGCGCGCCGCCAACGCCCCCTCCGCGTCGTGTACGCGTTCCCGCGGCCGACGGTGTACGCGCCGCTGACCGTCCCGGCGTCCTCGCGACTGTACGAGGAAACCATGCGGGAGGGCGCCGAGCAGATCCTCACCGAGGCCGTCAGCCGGGCGGTCATGGTGGCACCGACCCTCGAGATCAGCACGCACATCGCTGTGCGACAGCCGGCCGCCGCGCTCGTGGACGCCTCCAGGCACGCCGCCGTCGCCGTCGTAGGTCATCGTGGCCTCGGCGGCTTCACCGGCCTGCTCCTCGGATCCGTGGGCGTCGAGCTCGCCGCCCACGCCGCCTGCCCCGTCGTCATCGTCCGCCATGCCGACCGGCCAGCCGGTCCCCAGGCCGGCCGGGTCCTCGTCGGCATCGACGGCTCCCACGACGCCGAAGACGCGCTGCGATTCGCCTTCGAGCAGGCCGCGTTCCGCGGCACCGGCCTGACCGCCGTCCACGCCTACCTGTGGCCGGAACCCGCCAATCCCAACGACGTGCTGCCGCTGGTCTGCGACCGGGACGACCTGCGCGACGAGGAGCGGCGCGCCCTGGTCGAGTCGATCACCGGATGGGCCGAGCGGTACCCCGACGTCGACGTCCACCGGCTGGTCGTCCGTGGCCGCCCGGCCGCCGTGCTCACCGAACTGTCCGCCGGCGCGGAACTCCTCGTCGTCGGCTCCCGCGGCCTGGGCGGCTTCACCGGCCTGCTGCTGGGCTCCGTGAGCCAGGCCGTCATCCAGCACGCCGCCTGCCCGGTGGCCGTCGTCAGGTAGGAGCACCGCGGTGACGCGGAACCATCGCGGCACGGCGAGCTGGCGCCGGGCCCGATGCTCCCGAAACGGGACCAACGGCCCTGACGCCGGGCTGCCCCCGCAGGGCATGGTGAGGGTGGAAGGCCGTTTCCAACGGCACTCGCACCGGCAAGGGAGGGCGTCATGAACACCGACCGCCAACCGGTGATCGTGGGTGTCGACGGCTCGCCGGCCGGCTTCGGCGCGGTCCGCTGGGCCGCCGACGAGGCGGTGCGGCATGGGCGGCCGCTCCGGATCACGCACGCCCTGGGCGTTCCAGGCCCGTTCGAGCAGGCGGCGGACGAGCACGAGCTCGCGCTCCACGCCGCGATCGAGGCCCGCGGCTGGCAGCCCGGCCTGCACGTCACCACCTCGACGTGGCACGGCAGCCCGGCTCATGTGCTCGTCGAGCAGTCGCGGCACGCGAGCCTCGTGGTGGTCGGCAGCCGCGGTATCGGTGGCTTCCGCTCGCTGCTGGTCGGCTCGGTCGGCCTCCAGACGGCCGCGCACGCGTACTGCCCCGTGCTGGTCGTCCACCACGCCGAACGGTGGGCCGGACCCGAGTGCCCGCTCCCGCGGCACCAGCCGGTCGTCGTCGGCGCGGACGGCTCGGCCGCCTCGGAACTCGCGGTGGAGCTGGCGTTCACGGAGGCGGCGTCGCGCGGTGTGGCGCTGACCGCGGTGCGCGCGTGGGAGGAGCCGGCACACCGCTGGCGCCGCCCGGTGGACCTCACCCGGCAGGCCGCGGCGGCACGCGACGCGCTGGCCGCCGACCTCGAAGCGTGGCGGGCGAAGTATCCGACCGTGCCGGTCGAACTGCGCGCGGTCCGGGGCGCGCCGGCGCCCGTCCTGGTCGCCGAGGCCGACAACGCGCTCATGGTGGTGCTCGGCCCCCGCGGCAAGGGTGGCTTCGAAGAGCTCCGGCTCGGCTCGGTGACCCAGCAGGTGCTCGAGCACGCCCCGGCGCCGGTCCTCGTCGCACGCCGTTGCTGACCATCCGCCGAGCCGGCATCCGCAGCGCGACGGATCCGGCTCCGGGCACGACCTTCGGCCCAGACCCTCGGCGCCGATCGCCGCCGCCTCACGCGCCGGCTCCGGCGATCGACCGGACCTCCGCGGCGACCGTCTCGACCACCTGCTCGACCACTCGCTCGACGGCCGTCGCCACGGCCGGGGTCAGGCCGAGGCCGTAGCCGACGTCCGCCACCTCGACGCCGAGCACGACCATCCGGCCGGGAAGCCGGCCGAGCTCACGGGCCAGGGCGACGGCCTCGCCCAGGTCCACGGTGTGTGAGCTGGTGCCGCGCGCCGGCCCGCCGGGCCGGCCCGCCATCACGTGCCGATGAACCCGGCCGGGACGCCCGTGATGGCCGTACACCGCGTCGACGACGACGGCAAGACGGCGCCGTTCCCACAGTGTGATGAGCGTGCCGACGTCACCGTCGCTCTCGGCCAGCGTCGCCCCGGTCAGGCCGGCACCCCTGAGCCGCTGGATGACCGCCGGACCGACGCCGTCGTCGCGCCGGTAGGGGTTACCGATACCGATCACCACCACGGGCGGGTTCACGTGCGCTCCACGGTGAGGTCGAGGAAGTGGGTGGCGCAGGAGATGCACGGGTCGTAGTTGCGGATCGCCTGCTCGCACTGAGCGGTGAGCCGTTCGTCGTCGAGGTCCAGCCGGTCCTGCACGTACCGGCGCAGGTCGTCCTCGATGCTCGGCTGGTTCTGCGCGGTGGGCGGCACGATCCGGGCGCTGCGAACGGTCCCGTCGCCGTCGAGTTCGTACCGGTGGAACAACACCCCACGCGGCGCCTCGGTGGCGCCGTAGCCGGTCCCCGCGCGCGCCGGCACCTCCACGTGACACGGTGCCGGCGGCTCGTACGCCTCCACCAGGCGAAGCGCCTCGTCGAGGGCGTAGACGAGTTCGACCGCGCGCACGACGATGCTGCGGAACGGGTTGTCGCAGCGCTGCCCGAGACCCGCCGCCGCGGCCGCCTGACGGGCGAGCGGCGACAGCGCGGCGTGGTTGAGCGCGTACCGGGCGAGCGGGCCGGTGAGGTACGTCCCGGCACCGGTCAGCTCGGCGTGCAGGGCGGTCGAGTGCGGCACCTGCGTCTCGACGACGTGCCGTTCGAAGTCGCGCACCGGGAACGACCGGCCGGACGAGGTCCGCGGTTCGCCGCGGTCGATGGGGTACCGGTGCGGGTCGACCAGGGCGAGCAGTTCGTGGCCGGTGGTGAAGTCGGGGAACGGGAAGCCCGCGACCCACTCGACCGTGGCCAGCGCATGCCCGAGGGCGGGTCGCAGCGTGTCGCGGGCGAGTGCCCGCAGCTCCGCGGGCGACGGAGCGTGGTAGAAGCCGCCGACACGGACGTTGATCGGGTGGATCGCGCGCCCGCCGACGAGTTCGAGGATGGCGTTGCCGGCCTTCTTGAGGGCCAGTCCGCGTTCGACGGCATCCCGGTGGTCGCGGGCCATTTCGACGACGCCGGGGTAGCCGAGGAAGTCCGGTGCGTGCAGGAGGTACACGTGCAGCGCGTGGCTCGCGATCCACTCGCCGCAGTAGAGCAGCCGGCGCAGCTCGGCGATCGGTTCGCCGACCTGGACGCCGCACGCGTCCTCGACGGCCAGGCAGGCGCTCATCTGGTACGCCACCGGGCAGATACCGCAGATGCGGGCGGTGATGTCGGGTGGTTCCGCGTGGCCACGGCCGCGCAGGAACGCCTCGAAGAACCGCGGCGGTTCGTAGATCCGCAGCCGCACGTCGGTCACCGTCGTCCCCTCGACCCGCACGTGCATCGCACCCTCGCCCTCGACCCGCGCGAGGGCACCGACGCGCAGCGCCCGGTCGTTGCGGTGGCTCATCCGGGTTCCTCCCGCTCCCCTTGTTCCTCCTGCTCGGCGGCCGCCCGGAACTCCGGCTTGGCGGTGTGGAAGGTCCGGAACACCCGGGCCACGTCGGCCGGGGACATGCCGAGACCGCGCAGCGCGGCGACCATGGCGGCGGTGTTGGGCTTCGCCATCGGGCCGAAGCAGCCGTAGCAGCCGCGGCCGTAGGCGGGGCAGAGCGCACCGCAGCCCGCGCGGGTGACCGGTCCCAGGCACGGGATGCCTTGCGCCACGGTCACGCAGGCCGTCCCGCGCAGCTTGCACTCCTGGCAGACGCTGTGCACGGGCAGGCCGGGACGGCGCCCGGCGAGCACGGCGGCCAACACACCGATGAGCTGGCGCCGGTCGATCGGGCACCCCGGCAGCTCCAGGTCCACCGGCACGTGCGCCGAGATCGGCGTCGACTCCGCCAGGGTCGCCACGTATTCGGGTTTCGCGTAGACGACCGAGCGGAACTCCTGGACGTCGGCGAAGTTGCGCAACGCCTGGACGCCGCCGGCGTTGGCGCACGCGCCGATGGTCACCAGCATTCCGGACTGCTCCCGGATGCGGTGGATCCGCTCGACGTCGGCCTCGGTCGTGACGGAGCCCTCGACGAGGGAGACGTCGTACGGGCCTTCCACGACCGCGCTGGACGCCTCCAGGAAGTGGGCGATCTCGACGTGCTCGCTGAGCGGCAGCAGTTCGTCCTCACAGTCCAGCAGGGTGAGCTGGCAGCCGTCGCAGGACGCGAACTTCCACACCGCGAGCTTCGGCCGTGCCGGCGCGGCCATCACAGCTCCTTCACCGACAGCAGCGGGCCGGCCTCGTCGTAGCCGACGACCGGGCCGTCGCGGCAGATCAGGAGCGGACCGAGCTGGCAGTGCCCGCAGTGGCCGAGCCCGCAGTGCATGTTGCGCTCCAGCGACAGCCAGACCCGGCCCGCCGGCACGCCCAGGCCGGTCAGGCACCGTGCGGCGAACCGCATCATGATCTCGGGTCCGCACACGAAGGCGACGGTGTCGGCGGGCCGGATGTCGAGACGGTCGGACAGCGCGGTCACCACGCCGACGCGACCGGTCCAATCGGTGGTGGCGCGGTCCACGGTGGCGAACACGTCGAGTCCGGCGGCCCGCCAGGCGTCGTACTCGTCCGGGTACAGCAGGTCGTCCGGGGTTCGCGCACCGACCAGGACGGCCACCCGGCGGTAGCGGTCCCGATCGGCGATCGCGTGGCGTATCACCGGCCGCAGCGGGGCCAGCCCGAGCCCGCCCGCGACGACGACCAGGTCGGCACCGGCGGGGCCGGGCAGCTCCCAGCCACGGCCGAACGGCCCGCGGACGCCGAGCATCCCGCCCGGCTCGGCCCGGCACAGCGCGCCGCTCGTGGCCCCGACCGCCCGGATCGTGTGCGACAGGCCGGCCACGCCGTACCGTCCGGAGACGGAGATCGGCACCTCGCCCACCCCGAAGACGTACAGCATGGCGAACTGGCCCGGCCGGAACACCGGCAGCGGCTCGTCGACCGGTTCGAGCGCGAGGGTGACCGTGTCACCGGTCTCCGGGGTCCGTTCGACGACCCGGTAGCGGCTCGGGGTCATCGTGGTCATGCCGGCGCCCGGTAGAGGTCGAGGAGACGGATCCGGGTCGCCTGCATCCGGTCGACGACGACGGCCATGAAGCGCTTGGTCAGCTCGTAGCCGAAGTCGGGGTGGGCTTCGCACAGCGCGCGGGTGCCGGCGCCGTCGATCGCGATGCCGAGCACCGGTTCGGTGGCGACGGCGCCGAAATGCCAGCGGTACGGCGGGAACATCCAGGACCAGCCGAGGACCGTGCCGGGGCCGAGCGTTTCGACGATGACGTCGCCGCGGCCGGGGATTCGGGTGTCGAGGCTAACGGATCCGTCGCGGACGAGCCAGTACCGCTCGGCCCGGCCGTTCTCCTCGAAGATCCGCGCCCCGGCGCGGAACGACGCGGGATGCGCCCAGCGCGCCAGGCTGTCAAGGTGGCCCAGCGGCAGACCGGCGAGGAACGGATGCGTGACGAGCAGGTCGTACGTGGTGGTCATCGTGGGTCCTCGGTGGGTGTGGGCGGGTGCGCGTTGAGTGCGTGCAGCTCGGCGGTGACGTCGATGCCGACCGGGCACCAGGCGATGCAGCGGCCGCAGCCCACGCACCCGGACTCGCCGAACTGGTCGTGCCAGGTGCCGAACTTGTGCGTGAGCCAGTGCCGGTAGCGGCCGGCACGGGTGTCCCGCACCGGCCCGCCGTGCAGGTGGCTGAAGTCCAGGTCGAAGCACGACTCCCAGGACTCCCAGCGCTCGGCGTGGTCACCGGTCAGGTCGGTGGTGTCGGTGACCGACGTGCAGAAGCAGGTCGGACAGACCATCGTGCAGTTTCCGCAGGTCAGGCAGCGCTCAGCCACGTCGTCCCACTGCGGGTCCGCACGGTGGCCGGCCAGCAACGTGCGCAGGTCGACCTCGGGAAGGGTCCGGCCCATCCGCGCCGCCGCGGCCTCCACCGCCTGTGTGGCGGATGCGATGTCGGTGGCGGACGCCGGCGTGGCGGGAACGTGCGCGAGCACCGCCGCGCCTTCGGCCGTTCCGCTGCTCGCCAGGTACGTCCCGTCGGGGCGTTCGGTCAGCACGATGTCGTAGCCGGCCTCGGCGCCGGGGCCGCCGCCCGCCGACACGCAGAAGCAGGCACCGCCCGGCTCGGTGCAGTTGACCGCGACGACGAGGATCTCGGCCCGGCGGGCGGCGTACCGTTCGCCGTCACCCAGGACGTGGTCGAGGACGCCGATCGCGCGCAGGTCACACGGACGAACACCGAACAATGCCAGCCGGCGCGGCGGCGCGGGTTCGTCGGTCACCGCGAAACCGTCCGCGGACCTGTCCGCCGACCACAGTCGCCGCGCGGGCGGATGGAGCACCTGCTTCCACGACTGCGGTCCGGACGTGTGGGTGAACGCGAGCCGCTCGTCGCCGGGCCGCAGCCGGTAGGTGCCGGCCTCGACCTCGGTCCGCCGGCCGTACGGCAGCTCCGCCGCACCGCTGATCTCGGTGAGCACGATCGCGTGCCCCCGCACCGTCGGACCGACGACCGTACGACCGTCCGCCCGGAGAGCGGTGAAGAGGTCGTCGAGTCCGGGCAGCAGGACCTGGCCGACGTCCCGCGCCGGCGACGAGCACCCCGTGACCATCACGCGCCTCCCGGGTACCGCTCTGTTCCGTCACACTGCGCTGCCACTACCCCACGTAGTGCCGTTCGACCCCTTTTGGATGACCGAAAGGTCCTGTCGAAATGCGTCAGCAGATGCGCGGCAGTTGCTCGCCGACGAGCATGTCGACGACGCGGCGGCCGCCCATGAGCGTGTGCATGACCACCCGGCCGGGGTGCTCCTCCACCACCGACCCGAGCCGGGCCGCCCAGCGCCCCTCGGGCGTCGACCGCATCAGCGCCAGCAGCGCGTCGGCGGCCGCAGGTGCCACCACCGCCACCAGGCAGCCCTCGTTGGCCACGTGCAACGGATCCAGGCCGAGCAGTTCGCACGCGGCCGCGACCGGTGCCGGCACGGTGACGGCGGCCTCGTCGATCTCGATGCCGACCCGGGCGGCGGCGGCGATCTCGTTCAGCGTCGATGCCACACCGCCCCTGGTAGGGTCGCGCATGACGTGGATCGCCGGACCCGCGCCGGCCACCATCGTCGCGACGAGCCGGTGCAGCGGACGGGTGTCGGAGACGATCTCGGCCTCGAACCCGAGCGCTTCCCGGGTGCTCAGGATGGTCGTGCCGTGCGCGCCGATCGGACCGGACAGCAGCACGACGTCCCCGGGGCGGGCGAACGCGGCCGACACCCGGGCCCCGGGCAGCCGGCGACCGAGTCCGGTCGTGGTCACGAACAGGCCGTCGGCCGCACCGCGCCCGACCACCTTCGTGTCACCGGTGACGACCGGCACCCCGGCGGCCGCCGCCGCGGCGCCGACCGAGGCCGTGACCCGCCGCAGGTCCGCGACGGGGAATCCCTCCTCGATCACGTACGCCACCGTGAGCGCCAGCGGTACCGCGCCCATCATCGCCACGTCGTTGACGGTGCCGTGCACCGCCAGCACGCCGATGTCACCGCCGGGGAAGAACAGCGGGCTGACCACGAACGCGTCCGTGCTGATCACGAGATCGAGACCGTCGACCGCCACCACGGCGGCGTCCTCCGGCACGGTCTCGGCAGCGGCGGCGCCGAGCGCCGGCACCACGACGTCGCGCAGCAGCTCCGCGGACAATTGGCCGCCGCTGCCGTGCCCGAGCAGCACCTTCTCGGTCTCGGCGAGCGGAACCGGGCACCCGCCACGGGTCGGGTCAGCGCCGGTCATCGCAGCTCCGCGGCGGTCGCCGACGGCACGCGCCGCCCCGCGTTGTAGAAGGCCGCGCAGGTCCCTTCGGTGGACACCATCGGCGCGCCGAGCGGCGTGCGCGGGGTGCACAGCGTCGCGTAGGCGGAGCAGTCGGTCGGCACCCGGGTCCCCCTGAGGATGTCACCGGCGATACAGGCCGGGTGCTCCCGCGCGGTCAGGTCGGCCACGGCGAAGCGCAGCTCGGCGTCGTATCCGGCGAACTCGTCGGTGAGCATCAGGCCGCTGCCGGGGATGGTGCCGATGCCGCGCCAGGCTCGGTCGCCGATGCGGAACACGCGCCGGATCGCGTCCTGCGCCTCGGTGTTGCCGGAGCGGCGCACCGCGCGGGCGTACTGGTTCTCCACCGCCGCGCGACCGTCCTCGAGCTGCCGGACGGCCATCAGGATGCCTTCGAGGAGGTCGAGCGGCTCGAACCCGGTCACCACGATCGGCACGTGGTACCGGTCGGCGATCGGCTCGTACTGCGTCCATCCCATCACCGCGCACACGTGCCCGGCCGCCAGGAACGCCCGCACCTCGCAGTCCGGCGCGTCGAGGATCGCCGTCATCGCCGGCGGCACCAGCACGTGGCTGACGAGCATGCTGAAGTTCGGCAGGCCGAGCCGGTGGGCCCGGAGCACGGCCATGGCGTTGGCCGGGGCGGTGGTCTCGAAGCCGACGGCGAAGAACACCACCTCACGGTCGGGGTGGTCGGCGGCGATACGGACCGCGTCCAGCGGTGAGTAGACCACACGGACGTCGGCGCCGCGGGCGCGCAGTGCCAACAGGTCGGTGTCGCTGCCCGGCACGCGGAGCATGTCCCCGTAGGAGGCGAAGACGACCTCGTCGCGCCGGGCGATCGCGAGCGCCCGGTCGATGAGCTCGAGCGGCGTCACGCAGACCGGGCAGCCCGGTCCGTGGATCATCCGCACCTCGGCCGGCAGGAGCTCGTCGATGCCCTGCCGCACGATGGTGTGTGTCTGGCCGCCGCACACCTCCATCAGCGTCCACGGCCGGGTGACCGCCGCGTCGATCTCGGCGAACAGGCGCCGCGCGAGGGCCGGGTCGCGGTATTCGTCGACGTACTTCACGGCGCCGCCCCCCGCTCGGGTGTGAGCTCCTGCTCCAACACGTCGCCCATCGCCCGCAGCATCTCCAGGGTCCGCCGCGCCTCGGCCTCGTCCACGAGGCTGATGGCGAACCCGACGTGCACGATCACGTAGTCGCCGACCCGCGCCTCCGGGACGTAGGCGAGGCAGACCTCACGCTCCACCCCGCTGAAGTCGACCGTGCCCATGGGCAGGCCGCCCGAGTCGTCGGCGGCCACGATCCGGCCGGGTATCCCCAGACACATCCGGATCACCCCCTCGCGTCCATCCGGATCCGGGCGGCGGCGACCGCCGCCTGGCCGTAGCTGATCCCGCCGTCGTTGCCGGGAACCCGCTCGTTGACCAGCGGCTCCAGCCCGGCGCCGGACAGCCCGGCGACGACGGTTTCCACGAGCGACTGGTTCTGCATGACCCCACCCGACAGGCAGACGGTGCGCAGCCGCTCCCGCGCGGCGACCTCGGCGCAGAGGGCCACGGTCACCGCGGCGACCGTGGCGTGGAAACCGGCGGCGAGGAGTCCCGGGTCGGTACCGTCGCGCAACGCCTCCAGCAGGGCCAGCAGTGTGGCCGTGGGGTCGTACACGATCAGGTCGTCCCGCGTCACGAGGCGCCACGGCAGCTCGGGTGCGGCCGGGTGGCCGCCGGCGAGCGCCTCCAGCGCGACCGCCGCCTCACCCTCGTACGTCGCGTCGTCCCGGAGGCCGAGCAGCGCGGCGACGGCGTCGAAGAGTCGGCCCGCGCTCGACGCGACCGGGCAGTTGACGCCCTGCGCGACCATCCGCCGCACGGTCGCCACCTCACGCTCCGGCAGCCGTCCCAGGAACGGCGCGGCGGCGCGGAGCACCGCCGCGCGTGAGCGTTCGTCGAGCGGCTCACCGCCGAACAGGTAGCCCAACGCCATGCGGGCCGGTCGCCGCACCGCGGCGGCGCCACCGGGCAGCGGCGCACGGCCGAACCGCGCCACCCGCCGGTACGAGACGAGGTCGGCGACGAGCACCTCGCCGCCCCACAGGGTGCCGTCGTCGCCGAGTCCCAGCCCGTCGTAGGCGACGCCGATGTACCGGCCGGTGACGCCGTGCTCGGCCGCGCACGAGGCGACGTGCGCGTGATGGTGCTGCACGCCGATCCGGCCCCGCACCGGCAGCGCCGCGGCGTACCGCGTCGACAGGTATCCCGGGTGCAGGTCGTGCGCGACGACACGGGGCGTGACACCCACGACCCGGGACAGCCGGGCGAGGTTCGCCTCGAACGCCTCCATCGTGGCCTGCTGTTCCAGGTCGCCGGTGTGCGGACCGACGATCGCGGTGCCGTCCCGGGCCACCGTGAACGTGTGCTTGAGCTGACCGCCGACGGCGAGCAGCGGCTCCGGCGCGGCCACCGGAAGCCCGATGGGCTCCGGCGAGTAGCCGCGGGCCCGCCGTACGAGCGACGGCCGCCCGGCGACGACGCGGGCGACCGAGTCGTCGTACCGGGACCGGATCACCCGGTCGTGGCCGAGGAACCCGTCGGCCAGCCCGGCCAGCCGCCGCCGGGCGTCGGCGTCGTCGATCGCGATCGGTTCGTCCGACACGTTGCCGCTGGTGACCACCAACGGGCGCGCCAGATCGGCGAGCAGCAGGTGATGCAGCGGTGTGTTGGGCAGGAACAGCCCGATCCGGGGGACGCCGGGCGCGACGGAGCCGGCCGTCGGACGCTCCGGTCGCGGGGCGAGCAGGACGATCGGACGCGCGACCGAGGTCAGCAGCGCCGCCTCGGCCGCGCTGACGTGAGCCAGCCGGCGCGCCGCGCCCAGCCCGGACACCATGACGGCGAACGGCTTCGCCGGCCGGTGCTTGCGGATGCGCAGGCGGGCCACGGCCGCCTCGTCGGTGGCATCGCACACGAGCTGGTAGCCGCCCAGCCCCTTGAGGGCGACGACACCACCACGCCGGATGAGCGCCTCCGCCGCGGCGAGCGCGTCCGCACCGTGGCCGCCCGCCGCGGGGCCGTGATCCGTGGCGTGCCACGCCAGCCTCGGGCCGCACGCCGGGCAGGCGATCGGCTCGGCGTGGAACCTGCGGTCGGCCGGATCGGCGTACTCAGCCGCGCAGGCGGCGCACATGTCGAAGCGCCGCATCGTCGTGCGCACCCGGTCATACGGCAGAGCGTCGACGATCGTCGCCCGCGGGCCGCAATCGGTGCAGTTGAGGAAGGCGTAGCGGTACCGGCGATCGCCCGGGTCGAACAGTTCCGTCAGGCACCGGTCACACGTGCCGAGATCCGGGGGTATCAGGCCGACCTCCGCGCCGGTGCCCGCCGGGCGCCGCCGGGTCGACCGAACGACCCGGAAGCCGGTTCCGGTCGCCGGCGCGGACCCGTTCAGCGCGCTCACCCGCACGTCGGCCACCCGGGCCTGGGCCGGGGCGTCGGTGCGCAGCCGCGCGGCGAGCGCGCGCATCGCCTCGATCGAGCCGGCTGCCTCGACCACCACGACGCCGCCGTCGTTGCGGACGCATCCGTCGAGTCCCAGCCCGCGACCGAGACGGCAGACGAACGGCCGGAAACCCACGCCTTGCACCGTCCCGCGGACCTCGATGCGGTGCGCCACCCGCGCTCCGATCATCTGCATACTCCGAGCACCCGCCACGTCAGGCCGACCCGCGAACTGGACCGTGGTTCAAGTCTCTTCCGAAAACGCGCCGGAGCGAAGCGCAATTCGGGTCGCTCACCCTGCGGCCCGCTTCCCGAGGCCCGCGTTGATCACGGCGTCGAACGGTGCGGCACCGGTCCCGTCCGCCGCGCCGGCCACCGCCGCCCTGACCCGCCATGCGTCGACCGCGAGCGCGGCGGCCGCTCCGATCGCCGGACGGTCGTCGAATCCGGGTGAGCGCAGCAGCGCGTGGGCGTCGTGGTCGAGCCGCGCCCACCAAGCTGCCTCCGCCCGCCACAGGTCGCCCGGTTCCGCGACACCGTCGAACGCCCATGCCGCCCGCGCCGGAAGCGCCGCGACGAACGCGGCGAACGAGGGCGCTTCGACCGCTCGCCGACCGAGCAGTCCGGCGGCTCTCGCGCGGGCCGTGTCACTGAACGCCTGGCCGGTGACCCAGTGCTCACGCGCCACCCACAGCGCGAGGCCGCCCGCCGCCCACGACTGCGCCGCGGGGACGGCCGCGGCCCGCAGCGCCCAACTGGTCCGCATGCCCAGCACGATGGCGTGGGCGGTCGCGGCGCCAGGGTCACCCCAGGCGGATGACGCCAGCACGGCCCGCACCTGGTCCGCTGTGGACGTGCCGGACAGCCGTGGCCAGGCGACCGCCAGCGCACCGAGCTGGAACGGTGCCGGACCAGCACGGCCGCGCTGCTGCCGGAGCAGCCGTTCCACGTTGCGGATCTCGAACCAGCCGGCGATCGCGCGCAACCGTTGCACCCCGGCGCTCGGCAACCACCCGGCGAGCACCCGTAGCCGCCACACCAGGGTCGTGGCCACCGCCTCCTGCACCGCACCCGCGTCCTGGCCGGACCGTACGTCGCGGCCGTACGGGGTCGACGCCAAGGCCGCGATCGCCGCGTCGAGTCCGGGGCTGCCGGCCAGCACCCGGGCGGCGGCGGGCCCGACACACCGGCGGGCGAGCGCGCGGGCTCGCACCGCCCCAGCGACGTGCGCGGCGCCGGATCGCATGCATCCAGCCTCCACCGGCTCGGGCCGGCACGGCAGGGTCTTCGGACCCCTTCGGCCGGGACGTTCCGGACTGTGCGGCCACCCCGGCCGCCGTCTACGTTGTCAGGAGAGGCGGGAGGTGAGTCGCATGGCCACCACGTTGCTCGTCGCAGCCGTCGTCGACGCTGCCTAGGTGGGTGCTGACCGTGATGACGCTCCAGCAGTTCCTGCACCGGTTCCGCCCGGCCGGCGCTCCCGGTGCCGCCGGGCCGGCGGCGGTTCCGGCCGACCGGACCGCCGAGGCCGAGGCCGAGGAGGAGCTTCGCCCGGTCCTCGCCGTGCTCGCCACCGCGGACGCCGAGGCGGCCGGCATCCGGGCGGAGGCGGCGGCCGAAGCCGCGCGGCGGCGACGTCACGCCGCCCGGGCGGCGGACCGGATCGTCGCGGCCGCCCGCCGTCGTGCGCAGGATGCCCACGCCGAGGCGTTCACCGCGGCGCGCGCCGAGGCCGCCCGGGCCGCGGAGGCCGTGACGGCCGACGCCCGGCGCGCGGCCGACGCCCTGCGGGCCCGGGCGCTGGAGCGGCTCGACACGGTCGTGCCGTCGATCGTGGCGATCGCCCTGGACGACGTGTACGGCACCGGTCAGGGTCGGGACGCACCATGAACGTGTCGGGATCGACCGCATGGCAGCGTCTCCGGCCGGTGCGCATGACGCGGGTCGCGCTGGTGGCGCCCGAGGAGGCGCTCGACGCGGTCCTGGCCGAGGTCGGCGCGGCCGGCGTGGTCGAGCTGGAACCGGTCGGCCCCGAACCGGGCAACGCCACGGTGGACGACGCCGCCGCGACAGCGTTCGCGCGGATGCGGGCCCGGGCGCTGCGCCGGTACGGCGCCGCCACGTACCTGGGCTGGTGCCCGGAGCCGGCCCGGGTGGCGCTGGCCCGCCGGTTGGCGCCGCTCGGCGGCGCGCTCGCCCCGTTGCACCTGCCGGCGCGGGTGGAGCCGCCGACGCTGCTGGCCCGGGCGGGGCGGGTGGGCAGGTCCTTCGCGCCGCTCGTGGAGACGTACGGCGCGGTGCCCTACGCCGACGTCGACCCCACGCTCCTGGCCGGGGTGGCCTACGTCGTGATGTTCGGCATGATGTTCGGCGACGCCGGGCACGGGCTCATCCTGCTCGCCCTGGCCGCCGCGCTGGCCCTCCGCCGGCCCCGGCGGTTCCCCAAGCTCCGGGACGCCTGGCCGTTCGTCGCCGGTGCGGGGCTGGCCAGCACGCTCTTCGGTGTCCTCTTCGGCGAGTTCTTCGGGCCCACCGGGCTGCTGCCTGCCGTGTGGCTGGAGCCGCTGGCCGAGCCGGTCCGGCTGCTGATCGCCGGGGTCGGCGTCGGCGGTGCCCTCCTGGCGGTCGCCTACCTGCTCGGCATCGTCAACCGCTGGCGCGAGGGCTCCGCCGGGTTCGCGCTGTACGCACCGTCCGGCATCGCGGGCGCCGCGGTGTTCGCGGGGCTGGGCCTGCTCGCCGCCGGTGTCTACACCAGTAGCGTCCCGCTCGCCGCCGCCGCGGGCGCCGTCGCCGCCGGCGGGCTGGTGCTCGCCGGCGCAGGCCTGTACGTCGCGGCGGGTGCCGGCGCGGCGGCCGTCGCGCAGACCGTGGTCCAGCTCTTCGACCTGGTCGTCCGTATCGGCGCGAACCTGGTGTCGTTCGCCCGGCTGGCCGCGTTCGGCCTGACGCATGCGGCGCTCGGCGCGCTGGTGTGGGCCGGCACGACGGGTTCCTGGCACCGAGGCGGGCTGTGGACGGTCGCGGCGGCGGCCGTCTTCACCGTCGGCAACGTGCTCACGTTCGGCCTCGAAGCGGTCGTCGCCGGTGTGCAGGCGTTGCGCCTGGAGTACTACGAACTGTTCTCCCGGGTGTTCGAGGGAACCGGCCGGCCCTTCCGGCCGTGGCTCGGCCTCCCGGGTCCGGAGGAGGTCCATCGATGAACGCGGTCTGGTTCGGTGCGGTACCCGGTGTCCTGGTGCTCGCCTGGGCGGTGCGCGGGCTCGCCGCCCGGTGGCCCAAGCTGGTGCCGCGCGCGCTGCTCGCCGTGAACGCCGCACTGTTCGCCGGTGCCGTGGCCATGGTGGTCCTGCTGCTCACCGCGGACCCGGCCGGCGCGGCGACGACCGCGCTCGCACAGGCCGGGACGGGCGGTGCGAGCTGGGCGGCGCTGCTCGGCGCGGCGATCGCCGTGGCCGGCTCGTCGATCGGCGCGGCGATCGCCGTGGCGTACACGGGTGCGGCGGCGCTCGCGGCGCTGAGCGAGCGTCCCGAACTGTTCGGCCGGGCCATGGTGATCGTCGGCCTGGCCGAGGGTATCGCGATCTACGGGCTCATCGTCGCGATCATCCTGATCGGCAAGGCGTGACCGATGGGCGGGCCGGAGAGGATCGCGGCGATCGGCGCGGCCCGGCTGGTCCGCGGGTACGGCCTGGCCGGGGTCGCCGTCGCGACCGCGGAGAACGATCGAGCCGTCCTGGACGCCTGGCGTGCCCTGGGACCGGACGTCACCGTCGTCATCGTCACCCCGGCCGCGGCCCGGGCCGTGGCAGCCGCGGGCGGGCCGGGCGGCCGACTGCTCGCCGTGCTGCCGGAGCCGGGCGGATCACCGTGAACGCAGCCGGAGCCGCCGGCACCGGAGCGGTCGGCGAGAGCCTGCGACCGGTCCGCGACGCGCTGCTGGGCCGGGCGCGGGCCGACGCCGCGGCGCAGCACGCCGATGCGGCACGGTCCTGTTCCCGAACCCTGGCCGACGCCCGGGCCGAGGCCGGCCGGATCCTGGAAGAGGCACGCAGCACCGGCCGCGCCGACGCGGCGCGCCGCAACGCCGCCGAGGCCGCGCACGTTCGCCGGGCCGCCCATGCGCTCCTGCTGGCCGCACAGCGGGAGATCCACGACGAACTGGGTCGCCGGGTGGCCGAGACCCTGCGGGCCGAACTCGACGCGGGACGACTCGGGCCCGCCCTCGCCGCCCGGGCCGCCGCCGCGCTGGGCCCGGACGCCCGCGTCGAACCGGCGACCGGCGGTGGTTTCACGGCCCACCTCGACAGCCGGTGCGTCGACTGTTCCGTCGAGTCGCTCACCCGGCACGCCATGTCGTCGGCGGAGCGGATCGAGGAGGTGTGGCGGTGACGACACCCGCGACACCGGGACGGCCCGGCCGCATCACCCGCGTCAGTGGGCCGCTCGTCCAGATCGACGGCGCCGCGGACACCGCCATGCACGACGTCGTCACGCTGGGCCCGCACCGCTCGCCCGGCGAGGTCGTCGCCATCCACGGCCCGGCACTCACCGTCCAGGCGTACGAGTACACCGGTGGACTGCGCCCGGGCGACACCGCCACCCCGCTCGGCCATCCGCTGGCGGCACGGCTGGGCCCGTGGTTGCTCGGCGGCCTGTTCGACGGCCTGCTGCGTCCGCTCGGCGACGCTCCGGTCTGGCTCACGACCGGAGCGCTCGGCGGCGGGCCGGCCAACGGCTCGGCCTGGCGGTTCACGCCGCGGATGGCGGTCGGCGACCCGGCCGGGCCGGGCAGTGTGCTCGGCACGGTGTCGACCCGCGGCCCGATCGAGTTCCGGGTCCTGGTCCCCGCGCAGGTGTCGGGCACCGTCGAACGGATCGCCGCGGCCGGCGAGTACGGGCCGGACGACACCCTGGCCACGATCGGGACCGCGGCGGTCACCATGACCGCCGAGTGGCCGGTGCGCAGGCCCCGGCCGTGCACCGCCCGGCGCGACGCGAGCGAGCCGTTGCACACCGGGCAGCGCGTCGTCGACGCGCTCTTCCCGATCGTCAAAGGCGGCACGGCAGCCGTTCCGGGCGGATTCGGTACCGGCAAGACGCTGTTGCTGCAGCAGATCGCCAAGTGGTGCGACGCCGACGTCATCGTCTACGTCGGCTGCGGTGAACGCGGCAACGAGATGGCCGACGTCGTCGGCGAGCTCTCCGCGCTGGACGACCCACGGACCGGTGGTCGCCTGCTCGACCGGACGGTCGTGGTCGCCAACACGTCGAACATGCCGATGATGGCCCGCGAGGCCAGCATCTACACCGGCGTCACCGTCGCGGAGTTCTTCCGGGACATGGGCTACGACGCCGTGGTCATCGCGGACTCGACCTCCCGCTGGGCAGAGGCCCTGCGGGAGTTCGCCGCGCGCAGCGGGACGCCGCCGGCCGAGGAGGGGTATCCGGCCGATCTCGCGTCGGCCCTGGCCGCGTTCTACGAACGGGCCGGCTCGGCGGAGACGCTTGCCGGCGGCACCGGCTCCGTCACGATCATCGGCGCGGTCTCCCCGCCCGGCGGCGACCTGACCGAACCGGTCACCGCCAACACGGAACGGTTCGTGCGCTGCCGGTGGACCCTGGACCGCGACCTCGCCTACGCCCGCCATTATCCGGCCGTGTCCTGGTCGGCGTCGTTCTGCCGGGACGCCGGCGCGGTCGGTTCGTACCGCGCCCGTCTCGGCGACGCGGGCTGGGCCCGGCGGCGGGCCCGAGCGCTGGACGTGCTCGCCGAAGCGGACCGCATCGCCGCGCTTGCCGACCTCGTCGGCACCGCCGGCCTTCCGGCACACGAGCGGATGACGCTGCTCGGCGGCCGGCTCTTGCGCGACGGCGTGCTGCAACAGAACGCGCTGGTTGCCAATGACGCGTTCTGCACCCCGGCGAAGTCGGCGGCGCTGCTCGACGCCGTCCTCGACGTCGCCGAACGCTGCCACGCGCTCGTCGACGCCGGCGTGGCGCCGTCGGCCGTCGAGTCGGCGGACTTCGGCCGGCTGGTCCGGGCCCGCGAAGAACTGGGTCCGGACGACGCCGAGGGGGTCGGGCCGCGGCACGACGCGATCCTGGCGGAGTTGAACGCGACGACCGGAGCGAGTGCGCCATGACCGAGTTGACCGAGTTGACCGAGTGGCCCGTGATCGAGTACGACGACATCCGCGAGCTACGCGGTCCCCTTGTCGTGGTCGGCGGGGTGTCCGGTGCCGGCTACGACGACGTCGCCACCGTCCGGCTGCCGGACGGCACCCGGCGTCACGGCGTCGTCCTCGAGGTCGACCGCGACCTGGCGGTCGTGCAGGTGCTCGAGGGCACCGCGGGCATGAGCCGTGTCGGCAGCAGCGTCGCCTTCGCCGGGGCACCGATGCGGATAGCGGTCGGCGACCAGTGGCTGGGGCGCGCCTGCGACGGCCGTGGTGAACCGATCGACGGCGGGCCTCCGGTCGGCGGCGACCGCAGCGCCGCGGTCGCCGGGGCTCCGCTGAACCCGACCTGGCGCGAACCGCCGGCCGAACCGGTGCTCACCGGGGTCTCCGCCGTCGACGCGCTGACCACCCTGGTGCGCGGGCAGAAGCTCCCGGTGTTCAGCTCGGCCGGTCTGCCGCATCTCGAACTGGCCGTCCAGATCGCCGCGCAGTCCCACGTCGGCGGCGCGCCGTTCAGCGTCGTCTTCGCCGGCATGGGCCTCACGCACGCCGACGCGGCCTACGTCCGGGACGCGCTGGACGAACGGGCGACCGCCGCCGAACTGGTGCTGTTGCTCAACACCGCCGACGACCCGGTGATCGAACGCATCCTGACGCCACGGCTGGCCCTGACCGTGGCCGAGGACCTCGCGTTCACCGGCGGCCGGGACGTCCTGGTCGTCATGACCGACATGACCAGCTACGCCGAGGCGCTCCGGGAGGTGTCGTCCGCCCGCGGCGAGCCACCCGCCCGGCGCGCCTACCCGGGTTACCTCTACACCGACCTGGCCTCCCTCTACGAACGGTGCGGCCGGGTCCGGGGCCTGCCCGGCTCGGTGACGATCCTGCCGGTGCTGACCATGCCGGCCGGGGACATCACCCACCCGGTACCGGACCTGACCGGCTACATCACGGAGGGCCAGATCGTGCTGTCGGCGGACCTGCACGGCCGGGGCGTCTATCCGCCTGTCGACCCGCTGTCGTCCTTGTCGCGGCTCATGCGCCACGGTGCCGGCCCGGGCCGCACGCGAGCCGATCACCTCCCGCTCACGGCGCAGCTCATCGCCGCCCTGGCCCGTGCCCGGCAGACCCGGGAGCTGGCCGACCTGATCGGTGCGGCGGCACTGGGCGACGTGGACCGCCGGTATCTCGGCTTCGCCGAGGTCGTCGAGCGGCGACTGCTCGACCAGCGCCCCGACGAGGCCCGGCCCCTGGACGACACGCTCGACCGGATCTGGCAGGCGTTGCGGACGCTACCGGAGCGCGAGCTCGTCATGCTGCCGGAAGCGCTCCGCGCGACACACCGCACGACCCGGAACGACGACCCCGAGGCGGCCGAGGTGCCCGAGGTGGCCGAGGTGCCCGAGGTGGCCGAGGTGATCACATGACCAGCGTGCGGCACGTCCCACCGGGCCGGTCCGGCGTGTTGTGGCTGCGGCACCGGCTCGACGTCACCCGGCACGGCAGCACCGTGCTGCGCCGGAAACTCACCCTGCTCACCGGCGAACGTGACCGCCTCCAGCACAGCCAGGCCGAGACGGCCCGCGAGTGGGGCCGGTCGGACCGGACCGCGCGCGGCTGGCTGGAGCGTGCCACGGTGCTCGACGGCCTGGAGACGATCGAGGCGGCGGCCGAGGTGCCACCGGCGGAGCTGTCCGTGCCGTGGACCGCGGTGCTGGGCGTCCGGTGTCCCGGGATGCCGTCGGTGGTGCTCCGGCCGCGTCCCGTGGACCTGCCCGCGCCGGGCGGGGCGGCGCTGGCCCGGGCCGCGGCGGCCTACCGGGACGCGACCCGCGCCGCGGCTCGGCACGCGGCCGTGACCGTCGCGCTCGCCGCGGTCGAGGCGGAGATCGCCGCCACCCGGCGGCGGGTGCGGGCCCTCGACCGTCACTGGATCCCGGCCCTGGAGGCCGCACTCGGCGCCCGCACCCTGCAGTTGGCGGAACTGGAGGCGGCCGACCTCACCCGCCGGCGCCCACCACCACGGTCGCCGTAGCCGCCGTGGATCAGGTCTCGACGGTCGTCGGCGGTCTGAGACCGAACGCGGCGGAGTACGTCACCGCGCACTGGGCAGGGAACCCTGACCGCCACGCACTGAGGGGGCCGACCATGGCATCCACCGGACACATCATCTCGGAGCCGCCGTTCCGTGTCGGGCCGATCAGCCGGAGCCTCGCCCGCGCGGCGCTCGCCGCCCTGCACGCGCCCTCGATCCTCAACACCCAGCCGTGGCACTGGCACATCGACCACGACACGGCGTCGTTGCGTGCCGATCGGCGCCGGCAACTCGCCACCATCGACCCGGACGGACGGTTGCTCACCATCAGCGGCGGCGCCGCCTTGCACCACGCCCGCACCGCGCTCGAGGCCGGCGGGGCGAGCGCCGAGGTGGCCCGATTCCCACGGGACGACGACCCCGATCTGCTGGCCGTGCTCCGGTATCGCGGGACCACCCGGCCGACCGGCCAGGTGGAACGGATGTGCCGGGCGATCGCGTCCCGATGCACCGACCGGCGACCGTTCGCCGGCGTCGGGGTGCCGGAGGAGATGCTGGACCGGCTCCGGCTGGCCGCGCAGGAGGCCGGGGCACGGCTGCACATCACCCGGCCCCAGGACCTCACCAGCCTCGCCGTCGCCGCCGGGCACGCCGCCGCGGCGCAGCTCGCCGACCCGGCCTACCGCGCCGAGCTGTCCGACTGGGCCCGTCTGGACGACAGCGGCGGCGACGGGCTTCCCCTCGGCACCATCGCCCCGGCCGGCGCGCGGCCGGTGCCGTTGCGGGACTTCACCGGCACGGGTTACGGCCCGAGCATCTACAGCGGCATCGACCTCGACGACCGCCACGCCCGCTACGCCATCGTGGTCACCGACGCCGACGGGCCGTACGACTGGCTCACGGCCGGCGAGGCGCTGTCGGCGGTCCTGCTCACCGCCACGGCCGACGGGCTCGCCACGTCGACGATGAGCGATCTCGTGGAGAATGTGCCCGCCCGCAGGCTGGTGCGGCACATGCTCGGTGACGTCGGCCACCCGGCGATCGGCGTCCGGGTCGGCGTGCCCGCGCCCGGCGAACCGCCGAGAACGCGCCGCCGGCCCGCCGTCGAGATGATCGAGGTCGTCGCCGACCCGGCATGAGGGCTCACGACTCGACGACGTCGGCCACCGCTCGGCGGTTGGTGTAACCGAGCGTCGGCGCGAACCCGAACCGAAGCACCAACTGCGGGTCGTCATACCGGTGCATGGCGAGTCGCAACCGCTCGCGGATCGCGGGCACCTCGACGGGCTGGGAGAACAGGGCGGCCGCGAGCCCCAGGTCGGTGGCCGTCAGCAGCACGTGCTGCAGGGCCATCCCGGCCCGCACCTCGTCCGCGTGCTGGCTGCCGTGCACTCCGAGGACGGCGACCACCGGCTCACGGGCGGGATCGCGCGTCTGTCGTTGAGCCGCTCCACCGAAGTCGCGGCGGGCCATCAACTCGGCGGGATGCGGCGCGGGGCCACCGGCCTGCCGGCCGACGCCCTCCAGCGCGCCCTCGGCGAGGTGGGTCCAGGCCTGCAACTCGGTGACGTACGCCGGATCGGCGTTGAGCTGGTTGTCGGCCTCGCGGATGAGGCTCGCGAGCGCGAAGATCGCCTGATCGCCGACGACGAAGTCCAACCAGCCGTCCTCCTGCCGCGCCGCATCGGTCAACTGCGCCGTGACACCCGGTGCGACCTGCTGGTCCGCGAACGGGTACCGGTTGGTGTGGCGGCGCCGGATCGCGCGGAACAGCCGGCGCTCCGGCGGGGTGGCCGGCCGATGCCCTGCCGGCGTCAGGTGCACGAGGGCGTCGTCGCGTCCGAGGACGTACGCGGCCGGAACCTCCGCCGCGGCCAGGGCGAGCAGCAGGTTGTATGCGGCCGCGCCGCACGACACCCGCGCGGACCTGCCGTCAGGGTCACAGATCGGCAGCACGCGGTCATGGTCCAGCAGCACGTCGATCCCGCACTCGGTGCGGCGAAAGCGCCACGGCTGGCTGTTGTGGATCGACGGTGCCCACACCGCGGCTTCCACGGCGGCGAGGAACGTGTCGGGTGCCCAGGTGGCCGATGATGTCGTCGTCATGGCAACTCCCAGGGGTACCCGACAGGCGGCCGCACTTTCAGCGAATCCCTCTCTCCTTCACAGTGACGCGGACCGGCGGCCAGCCGGTAGGGGCGCAGGTCCCGGAGCCGGCGGGCAGTGCTACCCGGCCCGCACCGCACCCGACCTCGCGGACGTCGCCGCTTCTCCGGCGCCGCGACCCGCGACATCCTCGTTTGCGACGTTCGGCCATGGGCAGGCGACATCCAGGGCGGCACGCTGGAACGAAGCAGTACACAGCACCCAGGTCCGCCGGCCGAGGGACGGGGGCGCATCCGATGGCCTACCAGTACGGGCCAATCGTCGTCGGTGTCGACGGATCGGCGGACAGCGTCGGCGCACTGCGCTGGGCTGCCGACCTGGCCCACCGCTACACCCGCACACTCGTGGCCGTCAACGTGCTGCCTCGGGACCTCGCCGCGCCACCCGGCGGCCCGGACATCGCGGCGGAGGCCGCGGCCGAGGCCCGGCGGTGGCGGGTCGGTGTCGCGGCGATCGGCAGCACCGAGCACGGCGCGCCGGTCCGGGTCCTGCGGCGGCACGCCACGGAGGCCCGCCTGCTCGTGGTCGGCGGCCGCGGCGCCGGCGGCGGCCACAAGCCGCTGGGATCGGTGAGCGAAGCACTGGGCGTGTGGGCCGACTGTCCGGTGCTCATCGTCCATGACGCCCGGCGCTGGGCGGCGCCCGACGCGGCGTTGCCCGGTGCCGACCCGGTTGCCGTCGGCTTCGACGGCTCCGACTCGGCCCGGCGCGCGCTGCGCCTCGCCTTCGAGGAGGCCGCCGGGCGCGGCAGCCGGCTCGTCGTCGTCCAGGCCTGGTCCCATCCCGACCTGTGGCGACCGGGT
The DNA here is from genome assembly GCF_025264685.1 of Dactylosporangium roseum. GTDB lineage: Bacteria > Actinomycetota > Actinomycetes > Mycobacteriales > Micromonosporaceae > Dactylosporangium > Dactylosporangium roseum. The sequence continues at coordinate 4,084,110 of NZ_CP073721.1, read as the reverse complement.
CAGCAGCACGGCACGAACCTCTGCGCCGACGAAACCGCCGTCCACGAAGCGCTGCGCGACGCCGCGGCGCCCTGGTGCGCCAAGTATCCGTACCTCGACGTCGAGGTGCGCGGCGAGCCCGGCGACGCGGTCGAGACACTCGCGGTGGTGTCGCAATGGGCCGCCCTGATGGTGCTCGGCACACGATGCCCCACCGACCGTGTGCAGCCGCCGAACCCATCTGTGATGCGACGCGTCCTGGAGCACGCCGCCTGCCCCGTCCTGGTCGCGCACGGCCCCGGCCCCGCCGCGGCCGGGCAGACCGGGATCTCACCGGCTTCCGCGACGGGGGGCGGCACGGATGGCGGATGAACTGTCCGGCACGGCACGGCCTCTCCTCAGGCGGGTGGGTGGCCCGCGTCGACGACGTGGCGGAGATGGGTGGTGAACCAGGCCTCGGCGTGGCGGGCCGCCGCGGTCAGCGTGCCCGGCTCTTCGAACAGATGCGTGGCGCCGGGAACCACGACGAGATCGCCGGGGCAGCGCAACTGGGCTCGCGCGGCCCGGTTGAGGGCCAGCACCTCGGTGTCCAGGGCGCCGACGATGAGGAGCGTGGGTGCGGTGACGGCGGGCAGTCGCGGTCCGGCCAGGTCGGGGCGGCCGCCTCTGGAGACGATCGCGGCGACGCCGGAGTGCGGCTCCCCCGCGGCCCACAGCGCCGCTCCCGCGCCCGTGCTGGCGCCGAACCACCCGATGCTCAGGTCACGGCCCCAGGGCTGATCGTGCGCCCAGGCGCTGACGTCGGCGAGCCGTTCGGCGAGCAGCTCGATGTCGAACACGTTGGCCCTGTTCGCCGCCTCCTCCGAGGTGAGCAGGTCGAACAGCAAGGTGCCCAGGCCCGCCTGGTTGAGGACGAGGGCCACGTACTGGTTGCGCGGACTGTGGCGGCTGCTGCCGCTGCCGTGCACGAACAGCACCAGCCCGCTCGCGTCCGGCGGCAGGGTGAGATGCCCGACGAGGTGGAGGTATCCGGTGCTGATCACGACCTCCTCGTCGCGGCCGGGCAACCCGTGACGCTGCTCGGCGGCGGCCGGCACTCCGGCGGACAACCGCTGGACGGCGGCGCGAATGAGCAGCTCGCGAACCTCCCCGTCCGAGGTGGGGTGGAAGTCGGCGTACCACTGGCCGATCGACGACAGCCGGCTCGGGGCCCGCACGCAGAGCACATCGTCGGCCGCGCGGCGCAGTGCCTCGATCAGGTCGGCCGGCGCCACCGGAACGGCCAGGACGATGCGGGCCGCGCCGCGGGCACGGGCCACCTGGCAGGCGGCGCGAGCGGTGGAGCCGGTGGCGATGCCGTCGTCGACGATCACCACGGTACGCCCGACGAGATCCTCCGCGGGACGTTCCCCGCGCAGCAGCCGGGCACGGCCGGCCAACACGGCCCGTTCGGACTCCTCGACCTCTGCCAGCTCGTCGCCGGTGACGCCCGCGAGACGGATCACCCGCGGGTTGAGGACGCGGACACCGTCCTCACCGATCGCGCCCATGCCGAGCTCGGGCTGCTGCGGGACGCCCAGCTTCCGCACGATGAGCACGTCGAGCGGGGCCTGGAGTGCCTCGGCGACCTGGTAGGCCACCGGTACGCCACCGCGCGGCAGGCCCAGCACCACGACATTCTGGCCACGCAGGTAGAACAGCTTCCGGGCGAGCTGCCGGCCCGCGTCGATCCGGTTTCCGAAGACCCGGTTCCCGAGGATCATGATCCGCCTCCTCGCGAACCCGCCGGCGTCCAGCCGTGATCCGGATACGGCAAGGAGACCTGCGCGGCGGTTCTCCTTCGCCGGCATCGCCCCTGGATCAGCCGCCCAGCTCAACCGCCGTCCAGCCGGGCTCTCCCGCACGTCTCGTAGGCCCAGCACCGAAGCTACGCGCATGGCAGGGCGCTGCGGGGTGAGTCTCAGGGGCATCGTCGGCGCCGGCTCGTCCCGTGGATGTTAGGACGGGCACCGCCGGCCCGCGCACCTGCGCTGCAGCCCGCTGCTGTGGCTACTCACGAACGGTGGGCACAGCTCGGCGAGCACTCCCTACACGCCGACGCTGAGATGTTCGGCCAGTTCGGCGACCGAAGCTGGCGGAGTGCCCCGGGTGCGGCGCAGCACGTCGCTGAGCACCTCGTGGGCCAGCGGCCGGCAACGGATCTCGGCCGGGGCCAGCCGATCACCCTCCAGCAACATCTCGCTGGCCACGTCGATGTCGCCGATCAGCGCCCGGGCCCGCGCCTGATCGAGATAGTGCTGCGCCCGGCGCTCCGGCAGCAACGCGTTGAACCCCTCAGGGTCCAGCCGTTCGTGCACCTCCACCGCCGTCCGGCCCTCACCGAGCTCGACGGCGGCCGCCGCACAATGGAGCTGGACGTTCGTCGGCCCGAAACAGGTCCAGTAGTAGTTGGCGTCGCCGTCGAGACCGCGCGACGCCTCCTCGGCACCGGCCAGCAGGTCCCGGACCGTCGCACCGTCACCGATCCGGGCCGCCGCCATGGCACCCTGCAACAGGAGCTGACCGTAGACCGAGAGCCGTTCGGGCGAGCTGTCGTTGCCACCGACACCGGGAGCGAGCCGATTGGCGACATTGAGGTTCATCTCCAGTGCGGGTCGCGCCCGCCCCAGGGACAGCAGCGCCATCGCGACCCGCGTCGTGGCCACACCGGCCAGCAGTTGGTCGCCGGCACGCTGCGAAACGATGACCCCGCGGTCCGCGGCGAGCCAGGACAGCTCGTGCTCGCCGAGCTTGCGCAACACCGCCGCGGAGATCTGGTAGACCTGCCCGAGCAGATGGGCGGCCTCCCGCGCATACCGGCCGTCGCCGTAGGCGGTGTCGGCGGCCTGCGCCTCCCGCAGGAGGCGGGGCAGGGTGCGGGCGAGCGCGCCGTACTTCGCGTGCTGGAACGACAGCCAGGCGTGGGTGACCGCCTTGCGCATCTCGCTCAGCGGCGGCGGCTCCGGCGGGGCGTAGAAGAAGGCGCTGATCTGGTCGTACCGCTCCAGAGCGGCGCGGATCTCCTCGACCTCGACCTGGTCGACGCCGCTGGGGTTCTCCGGCCGGCGCTCCGGGTCCTTGCCGAGCAGGATCTGCACGTCGAGCTGCAACACATCGGCGATCTCGTACACGACGGAGAACTTGTCGAGCCGGCGCACCCCGCGCTCCACCTTGTCGACCCAGCTCTTCGACTTGCCGAGCCGATCGGCGAAGACCTGCTGCGACATCCTCCGCCGGTTCCGCCAGTACGCCACGCGGCGGCCGATGGGCAGCTCATCCACGTCGCTCACCTCCGCAGCTCACCCACCCAGCCGACATTGCACGTGCTGTGCAACCTGACCCGTGCACCTGCTCGTCTGTGCCGGATGCAGTTGCGGCCCTCCGGCCCTCGCCGACGACAGGTCGTGTCGCGGCAATCTCCTGCGGGCACTGGATGTTTCTGGTGCTGCCCAACAAGCGCCATCCCTGCACGACCATCACGCGCAGGGATTTCGAGATACCTAACGTAGCCTCAACATTGCTCCACGTCGACCCCCAGTACCCGCACGGTGTACTCACACCCGGGCCGCGCACTGCACAGAGCGTCGGTAGTCGCCGCCGGCGCGACCTCCCGTCCGTATGATTGCAACCCGCTGCGTCACAGGCCGACGAGGCCCGTCGGGCCGGTGTGCGGGTGCGCGCGACCGGGCGGACCTGGTCATCCGGCTCGATCAGCGTGATCGGCGCAACCGAGGTGCCGCTGAGAACGGGCACGAATTGTGACCGCGAGATGGGACAGTCATCTCATGAAGGGCAACCGCAAGCGGGTGCTACGCATCGCCGCACTCCTGGTTGTCCTGGTGGTCGCCGGCATCACACTCAAGGACGACCTGCCCGACCCAGGGCAGATCCTCACCACGCTGACCTCGGCGGACCCGTGGTGGCTGGGGCTTGCCGCCGTGGCCGAGATGACCTCGTTGCGGCACTTCGCGTTGCAGCAGCGCAGGCTCCTCGCCGGGTTCGGGGTGCCGATGTCGGTGCCACGTGCCGTCGCCGTGACCTTCACCCGCTCGGCGATCTCGTTCAGCCTGCCCGCGGGCTCGGCGGTGTCGGCCGGGTTCGCGTTCCGCCAGTTCCGCACCGCCGGCGCGAGCCGCCGCACCGCGGGCGAGGTGGCGGTCCTGTCGTCCGTGCTCTCCGGCGTCGCGCTCGTGCTCATGTACGCCGTGGTGGTTCCGGTCCCGTCCCTCTTCGGCAGCGGCCGGGCCGCCGGCAACGGCGACACGCTCGTCCTGGTCCTGACCCTGCTGGTCGTGGCCCTGGTCGTGTTCGCGTTCGACTTCTGGCGCTCGCTGCGCTCCGGCCGCGGCTCCTCGCCCGGTGTACCGCGAGCCGGCGACGAGGACCATGACGAGGACCATCCCGGCGGCGACAGCTCCCCCGAACGGCACGGCGGGGGCGTCCGGGACTCGGTCCGCCGCACGGTCGCCGACCTGCGCGCCCTGCCCCGCCACTCGTGGGTGCTGTCGCTGCTGCACGCCACCGTCAACTGGGGGCTCGACTTCGCCTGTCTCGCCGCGACCACGGCGGCGTTCGGCATCGACGTGAGCCTGCTCCGGCTCGCCACCGTGTACCTCACCGTGCAACTGGTCCGCCAGATCCCGATCAGCCCCGGCGGGCTCGGCGTCGTCGAGGTCGCCCTGCTCGCGGGCCTCGTCTCGGCGGGTGCGGCGCGGGGCCCGGCCGCCGCCGCGATGCTCGTCTACCGCCTGCTGTCCTGCTGGATGATCATCCCGCTCGGCCTGCTCGCCTACGCGACCCTCCGCCGGCGCCGCCCGGAGGAGCCGGCGGAGCCCTCGACCCCGGCGATGGCAGGCCGGACCTGAGGCGGACCGCCGCTGCTCGACATCCTTCGCGGTCGTTCGCGACAGATTCTCGCAACGCTCTGGTGAACGACCGCACGAGCCGTAACCCCGACGCCGGACAACCGGTTGATGGATGTGGATCATCGACGTCTGCAGGCCGGGGAAGATAGATGGGCAGTACGCAACCGTTCAACAGGACCCAGCGGGCGCGTCCGGCGCGCGCGGTGAACAGTTCCCCCGGACGGTTCGGCCCGCGGCGCTCGTCCGTCGCGGCGGCGCGGCGCCTCCTCGACGGCCGCTACCGGATGGAGGGTCTGCTGGGCAGCGGCGGCATGGGCACCGTCTGGCGCGGTCATGACCTGCGGCTGAACCGACCGGTCGCGATCAAGGTGCTGTCCGGCGGCGGGCTGGGCAGGTCCACGGCGATGGAACGCTTCGAGCGCGAGGCGCGTGCGGTGGGCCGGCTCTCGCATCCCAACGTTGTCCGGGTGTACGACTTCGGCGTCCAGGACGGCGATCCGTACCTGGTGATGGAGCTGATGGACGGGCCGACGGTGGCGCAACTGCTGTCCGGCGGCCCGCTGCCGGTCGACGACACGCTCGCGCTGGCCGCGCAGATCTGCGACGGGCTCGGCGCCGCCCACGCGGCCGGGATCATCCACCGCGACGTCAAGCCGGGCAACCTCATCCTGGCCGGGTCCGGGGCGGTGAAGATCTGTGACTTCGGTGTGGCCCGGCTGCTGGACACCGCCGGGCAGGCCGACCTCACCGGGACGGCCGTCGCGGTGGGCAGCCCGGAGTACATGGCACCCGAGCAGATCACCAGCGGACCGGTCGACGCCAGGAGCGACCTGTACGCGCTGGGCTGCACCATGTACGCGATGCTCGCCGGGAGCCCGCCGTTCGCGACCGGCACCAGCTACGGCATCGTCCACCAGCACCTCACCGAGGCACCGCAGCCGCTGCACGTCCGCCGTCCCGACGTGCCGCCCGCCGTGGCGGACCTGGTCGCCGATCTGCTGGCCAAGCGGCCGGACGAACGCCCGCAGGACACCGCCGCGGTCCGTGCCCGGATCGCCGCGGCCGCGGACCCGGCGGCGCCTGCCGTACAGGTCCCCCGGCCCCGGTCGGCGGCATCCTCGCGGGCGGCGGCACCGGCCGACGATGTGCGGGCGGCCCGACCGGCCGGTGACCCACCCACCGTGGAGCGGCCCCGGAGACGCCGGCTGTGGCTCGCCGCGGCCGCCGGAGCGGCGGGCCTCGCCGCGGCGGCCCTCGTCACGCTCCTGCCTCCGGCTGTCCAGCACGGACCGCAGTCCGCGGCGCCGCCCGGGGCGGCCGGCGACGCCTCGCCGGCCGACGCCCCGTCGCCGGGCGCGAGCCACGTGACCGTGGCACCCGCCTCCGGCTCCGCCGCGACCCAGGCGCAATCCCAGTCGCCGGGGGCCACCCCGCCGCCGTCTTCGGCGAGCACCCCGCCGGCGGCGCGGCCGGACCGGATCGTCGCGTTGCGCCGGGCCGTGCGGCAACTGACCGACGCCGGGGACCTCGACGCGAACACCGCCGCGGACCTGAACCACATGATCGACGACCTCGCGGCGTCGATCGCCACCGGCGACCCCGCCGACGAGGCCCGCGAACTCGAAGCGCTGCGCGGCACGGTCACCGACCTGTACCGGAACGGCAGACTGGCCCCTGACGGCTACGCGATCCTCAACACCTACGTCGCCCAGGTCGCCGGCGACCCGGACGCGGAAAGGGCGGCGTAAGGAAACTGTAAGTCCGCTCCGGCAGGGTGAACGGCATGGGGACCTTGGACGCCGTACACGAGCTCCGGACACGGTTCGCCGGGCGGTTGCCGCTGCCCGGTGACGACGCCTACGACCTGGCCCGGCGGGCACACGACCCGGGACTCGACCCGCACCCGGCGATCGTCGCCGAGGCCGCCGGCGCGGACGACGTGGTGGCCGCGGTGATCGCCGCCGCGCGGCGGCACGGGCTGATACCGCTGGTCGGCTCCGCCGGCGACGTCGGCGGGACCGCTACCCGCTGGGCGGCGGCCTGAGCTGGCTCTCGCGGCGGTTCGGGTCCGCCCGCACGCCACCGGCGGGTCGTACCTGAACCTCCTCAACGACCCGGGCCGCGCCGCGGCCGTCTTCACCGAGGCCAACCTGCGCCGCCCGGCGCGGATCAAGCGGGCCCGCGACCCCGACAACGTCTTGCGTTTCAACCACAACATCGACCCGGAAGGTTCTGTGTGATGAGTGCGCTCCAGGAACAGGTGCAGGCGGCCGTGGACGAACTGGTCGCGTCCGGCGCCGAACGTGGGCTGCAGGCGGCCGTGTACCACCGGGGACGGCTGGTCGCCGACGCCGTCGCCGGAGTCGCCGACGCGGCCACCGGCCGGGCGGTGACGCCCGGTACGCCGTTCCACGCCACCTCGACCGGCAAGGGCGTGACGGCCACCGTCGTCCACGTGCTCGTCGAGCGGGGTGAGCTGGACTACGACACGCGGATCGCCGAACTGTGGCCGGAGTTCGGCGTGCACGGCAAGGACCGCGCCACGGTCCGGCACGCTCTGACCCACACCGTGGGCGTGCCCGGGGTGCCGGTCGGCACCACGCCCGAGGATCTGTGCGACTGGGACCGCATGTGCGCCCTCGTCGCCGGCGCCCGGCCGTGGTGGGAGCCGGGCACGAAGCAGGGCTACCACCCGCAGACGTTCGGCTACATCGTCGGCGAGATCGCCCGCCGGGCCACCGGGCGACCGATCTCGGCGCTGCTGCGCGACCTGGTCGCCGGACCGCTCGGGGTCACCGACGAGTTGTACTTCGGGGTGCCGGCGGCCGAGCAGCCCCGGCTCGCGCGGATGGAGGAGGCGGAGGGCGCGATGGAGCTGACGCCGGAGATGTTCGCCGCGATGGCCGAGCAGGTGCCGTTCTTCCGGGTCGTGGACGGCTGGACGGCGGCGCCGCCGGCCGCCATGCCCACCGCCGACTACTGCAACCGGCCCGACGTGCTGGCCGCCGACATCCCGGCCGGCGCGGTGCTGTCCGCCCGGGCGGTCGCCCGGATGTACGCGGCGCTGATGGACGACGTCGACGGCGTGCGGCTGATCAGCCCTGCCCGGCTGCGGGAGGTGACCGGGCCGGTGGTCAGCGGCCCCGACGAGGTCGTCGGATTTCTGGGCACCCGCGCCCTCGGGTACGCCATCGGCTTCCAGGGCCCGCTGGACAGTCCGACGCTGTTCGGGATGGCCGGCAGCGGCGGCACGGCGGCGTACGCGGACACCGCCACCGGCATCACGGTCGCGGTGTGCAAGAACCGGGTGAGCGCCGGCGACTACAGCACGTTCAACCGGATCGCGGAAGTGGTGACGAAGGCCACCTGAGCCGTACGGACCGTACGGACCGTACGGTCCGATCCCGCGTGCGGCGGGGCCGGACCGTACGGCGCGAGGTGCTGGACCCGCAGGATCGCGGATCACCATGAACCGACGGAATCCGGCACCCGGCACTGATTTCGCTGAGAGGGTTGACGTGACGCCCGGCGCGAGGCATATTCAACCTACAAGTTGATTAACCGAGCGGTTGAGAAAGGCGGAGGCAGTGGACCGGCTGAGCGAGGTGTTCAGCGCTCTCGCCGACCCGACCCGGCGGGCCATCCTGGCCAAGCTGGCGGAGGGTGAGGCGACGGTCAACCAGCTCGCCGAGCCGTTCCCGATCAGCCTCCAGGCCGTCTCCAAGCACCTGAAGGTGCTGGAGCGGGTCGGGCTGATCACCCGCGGCAAGGAGGCGCAGTGGCGGCCGTGCCGGCTCGACGCGGGGCCGCTGCGCGAGGTGGCCGACTGGGTCGCCGACTACGAGCGGCACTGGGAACAGCGCTACGACCAACTCGGTGAATACCTGCGACGGATGCAGAAGGAGACCTGACATGAACGGCGACCTGACGGTGACCCTGCCGTCCGACCTGGAGATCAAGATGGTGCGCGTGTTCGACGCGCCGCGCGCACTCGTCTTCGAGGCGCACACGAACTGCGAGCACCTCAAGCACTGGTGGGGCCGGGGCAACCCGCTCGACTGCGCGATGGACTTCCGGCCGGGCGGCACCTACCGCTTCGTCGAGCACGCACCGGACGGCGAGCAGTACGCGTTCCGCGGTGAGTACCGGGAGATCCAGGTCCCGGAGCGGATCGTGCAGACCTTCGAGTTCGAGGGCATGCCCGGCCACGTGTGCGTGGAGACCCTGGAGCTGACCGAGGACGACGGCAAGACCACGGTCACCAGCGTCACCCGGTTCGACACCAAGGAGGACCGCGACGGCATGGCCGCCTCCGGCATGGCGGAAGGCGCCCGCGAGTCGTACGAGGCCCTGTCCGCCTATCTCGTGAAGCTCTCCTGAACCGTGGGCAAGGTCATCGTCACGGCGCAGATGTCGGCGGACGCGAGCATCGGCCCGTCCATCGGGTGGTACGAGCCCGGCGGTGGACACGAGGCCGCCGGGGAGGACGAGGTCCGCCTCGCCGACGCGATGCTGCTGGGCCGCAAGACCTACGCGGCCCTCGCCCCGCTCTGGTCGGCGACCACCGGAGCGTTCGCCGACCGGGTCAACAGCATCCCGAAGTACGTCGTCTCGACGAGCCTGACCGGACCGCTCGACTGGAACGCGACGCTCGTCAAGGGTGACCTCGTCGAGGAGGTGCGCCGGCTCAAGGCGCACCACGACGGCAACCTGCTGACCTACGGGTGCGGCGAGTTCGCGTACAACATGGTCGGGCACGGCCTCGTGGACGAGATCCGCTTCTGGGTCCACCCGGTCGTGTGGAGCGAGAAGGCGCGGCCCTTCCACGGCCTCGGCCGCATCCGGATGAGGCTCAAGGACGCCACCGTGTTCGGCAACGGCGTCGTGCTGCACACCTACGAGCCGCTGCCGGTCGACGCGTAGTCCACGACAGTGATCGTCGGCGGCGACCGGGCGCGTCGCGCGGAGGCGTTGCAGGTTCTCGTTGATCTTGTCAGCGGACATGTGGCTGCACGTTGGCCCGCCATCGTTGTGGCGGTGCACCTCTACCGTCGTCGGTATCCTACTCGGATAGGGGAGGTTCGATGTCGGGTGGTGGAGACGCGTTCATCAGACGTGATGCCTGGGGCAGCCGGTCCGACAAGGTGTGGTGGTTCGGTGGCACGCTCTTCTACGGGTTGCCTTTCCTGGCGTTGCTGCTCGGCGCGGCGCTTGCGGGAAAAGCGATCGCGGTCGCTATCGCCGGCTCGCTGGTGGTCGGTGTCGGCCTCTTGAACTGGAGGATCCGCTCCAGACAGGACGGACGGCTGCTCGTCGAGATCAACGACGAGGGCATCCGATTGCATGACAGCCGCCCGATGCTGCCGTGGAGCGCGGTGGCCTCGGTGGGCTTCGCCTGGACCGGTGGCTACGGTACGGTCGCGCCGAGCCGAACGCTTGTGATCCACTTGGTCGCTGGTGGGAAGGTCCAGCACGTTTTTGATGGATTCCGGATCGAGGGAATACATGCCGACGTGCGTGCGGCCATTCGCAGGTTCGCCCCGCAGATTCCGATCTCGGACGGCGACAGGTCACCGTCCGATGTGGACTAGGCGTCCGTCGGACTGCCGGGACGGGCGGTCACCGAGTACCACACCTGATACTGTCCCCAGCGGGACCATCAAGCCCGGAGCCACGCCGACACGTTTCTCACCAACATGCCGCACGCGGCAAGTAGGCGATATCTCATTTGAGAAAGCGACAACTCAAATGAGAACCTACAGGCGTCCGTTCAGACGACGGGGGCGCCCGCGCGGCTCATGAATTCCGCCGGGTCGATCGCGTTGAGCCGGGTCGCCGGCAGCGGGCCGTAGTGCACCTCGAAGTGCAGGTGCGGCCCCGTCGAGTGGCCGGAGGTGCCGACGAAGCCGATGGTCCGGCCGGCCGTCACCTGCTGGCCGACGACAACCTCGGGGCGGCGGATCAGGTGGCAGTACCGCGTGGTGAGGCTGCCGGCGTGCCGGATCTCGACGTACCAGCCGCAGCCCCTGGTGTCGGACGAGCCGTCGACGTCGCAGGACGGCCCGGAGGTGTTGCACACGACGGTCACGACGGTCCCGTCGGCGGCCGCCCGGATCGGCGTGTCGCGCGGTGCGGCCAGGTCGACGCCGTCGTGGTCGGGGCGCGAGATGGTGCGGAAGCCGCTGGTGCCGCGGCCCGTCAGCGGAGCCACCCAGGTGCCGACGGGCACGGCGCCGCTCGGCGGCACGATCACCGGTGCCGGCTTCGGGGCGGGCGCCGGCGGTGGTGGCGGCGGGCAGGCCGGCGGCGCGGCCCGGCGGCGCACATAGGCGTCGGAGACGTACGCGCCGCCCGTGAGCCGGTCCCACCGGTCGGTCGTGCGGACGCGGCCCTTGGCCTTCGGTCCCTTCACGGAGCACACCAGCGCGACCTTCGCGCCGTTGCGCAGCGCGCCGACGGCCGCCGACGCCGCGGTCGGCCCGGAGCGCACGGTGAGCTTGGTCCGGCCCGACGAGACGGTGCCCGTCGTCGGCGCCGGCGCGGCGGCCGCGGCCGCCGGGGCGAACGCCACCAGAGCGGCGGTGACCACGCCGGCCATCCCGAGGACCGCGAACCGTCGACGCATGCACCACCGCCGGAAGCCAGGGGCGGGGCATCCGTGCCCCGCCGTCGCCTACGAGCCTCGGCGGCGTCCGGTGCGACCCGGGTGCCGGCCCGGGTGCGGCACGGTTGCCGGGGTGGCGGTGGCCGCACCGCCGCCGCCCCGCTCGCCCGTGTCGCATTTGACCATAGCTTGATCATCTATATATGGTACGGGTATGGCGACAATGCGCGAACCGACGTTCCTCATCCTCACGGCCCTGGCCGACGGACCCCGGCATGGTTACGGCATCGTGCGGGAGGTCGAGGACCTGTCCGGCGGGCGGGTCCGGCTGCTCACCGGCACGCTCTACACCGCGCTCGACCGGCTCACCGCGGAGGGCCTGGTCGAGCACGACCACGACGAGGAGGTCGACGGAAGGATGCGGCGCTACTACCGGCTCACCGCCGAAGGGCTCACCGCCCTGCGGGCCGAGACCGCCCGCCTGCGTCAGTTGACCACCGCCGCCGAGGCCCGCCTCCGCGCCGCCCGCCCCCGGACCGCGTGATGACCGGCCCGCTCGCCCGCCGGTACCGGCGGCGGATGTTCGCCTATCCTCGCGCGTACCGCCGATCTCGCGGCGACGAACTGCTCGGCACGCTCCTCGAGGCCGCGCCGCCGGGACGGACCCGGCCGACCCTGCGGGAGACCGCCGACCTGGTCCGGCACGGGCTGCGGGCCCGGATAGGCAGGCCGGCCAGCCGATCCGTCGTCCTCTGGGCCGTCCTCGCCACCGTCATCAGCGGCGTGTTCGGCGCCGCGTTCGCAACCCGGCTCGCGTGGGAGACGGCCCGGCCGCTGCCGAGCGCCGCCGAGGCCGAGGCGATGCTCGCCGGGATCGTGCCCGGGCAGCGGTTCGCCGGGGTCCAGGACGCGCCCGCCATGTTCGTCATCTACGGCTCGCCGCTGAGCTGGGCCGCGGTCGACGACCTGCTGCTCGGCGACGGGGGCGAATACGGGCTCGCGTCGGTCGGCGGCGGAGTCAACGGCGTGCCGGCCGTGCCGCCGCAGCGGATCGTCGACCAGGCCACCGACAACCTGCGCGCACAGGGATGGACGGTCTACCCGCCGATCATCCAGAACCTGTACGACTGCATCGGCCCGCCCTGCGACCCGGAGAAGATTCCCACCTCCACGACCATCGTCGCCGAGCGCGGCGACACGACGTTCTCCCTGCGGGTGGACTTCGAGTCCACAGTGCACAACACCTTCATGACGGCGCAGTTCCAGCGGGCGACGCCGTTCGCGGTGTACCCGTTCGGCGTCGCCGGGGGCCTCCTCACCGCCACGGTCGCGTTCCTGCTGTTCGGCTGGGCGAGCCGCCGCACCGAGCCCGGCCATCCGGCCCGCGGCCCGGCGCTGGCGCTGTTCGGCGTGGTCATGGCGCTGTGGTGGGCGCCGGCGCTGGTGGCGGTACCGTCGATGGTGGCACACCACCTCGACGAGCCGCACCCGTCGTGGCACCCGCTCTGGGAGTGGCTCGGCCAGCCCGCCCTGTCCCTGCCGTTCCTCGTCGGCACCGGTGCCGCCCTGCTGGGGCTGGCGCTCGCCGCACTTCCCCGCCCGCAGCCCGCCGCCGTCAGTCAGAAAACCTGAGCGCCTCCGCGTGGGCGGTCAGCTCCGCGACCGTCGGCGGCCCGGTGAGCAGGCCGGCGATCCGCTCCGCGGCCGGGTCGCCGACACTGCGGCAGCGCTCGATCGCGGCCGTGACGTCGAACGCGGTCCGCCGCAGTTCGACGTCCGGCCCGAGCAACGCCCAGTAGGCGGTGCCCGGCTCCCCGTCATGGTAGGGCAGGCCGGCCGGGCGGTTCGGCCACCAGTTTCATGATCGTGGAGCGTTTGTGCACCTGTGGCTGCACAAACGCTCCACGATCATGAAACTGGTCGTCCGGCTCCGAAGCCCGCTTGTCGACGATCGCCGAGCTTGCCGCGGACCTCGGCGTCACCGGCGGCCGGCTCGCCCTGGCGTGGTGCCGCACCGGCGCGGTCCGCGCCCTGGGCTGGCACGGGTGGTCGCGTCAGCAGGCGGGGGTCGGCGGTCCGCCGACCGGCGCGCCTGAGGCGTCGGCGGCGATGACGGTGGCTGCCGCCGACGGTGCGGCCGCCGCGGCCGACGGCGACTCCGAGGGCGCGGCCGACGGCGACGCCTCGGGACCGTACAGGTGTGTGCCGGTCTGCTGGAAGTCCGGCGGCCCGAGGGCGAGCCCGCCGACGACGGCCTGGTGTCCGTGGACGTCGGAGATCCGCAGCGTGACGGGCGCCGGAACGGCACCGGAGGGGCCGGTCCAGACGTTGTCGGCGCCACGGCGCAGCGGGGTCCAGCCGGTCGGCGTCTGCAGCTCGACCGCGGCGAGGGGGTTGCCGTGGTTGTCGACGACGGCGGTGAGCGACGACCGGCTGGTGCCGCCCTTGAGCTTCACCCGCAGCGGCCCCGGCACTTCGGGGTCGCGGGCCGGCTCGTAGGTGACCGGGATGATGCCGGCGCCGAGGTCACCGATCCGCCCGAACGCCGCCTTGCTGAGGTCGATCTTCCCGCGCGGGCAGGACGGGCACTGGTCGACGACCTGCACGGTGGTCGTCGCGCCGTTGGGCCCGGTCACGGTGAGATACGACCCGCAGGCGGATCCGCCCGCGTATTCGGCCGGGCCGATCGCCACGTAGGCGTCGGTGGACGGCGCGCCGAGGTTGCACATACCGTTGCGGTTGGTGGTGTAGTACGACGCCTTGCCGCTGATCGGCGCGGCGCAGGCGGCGTTGCCGCCGACCTGCGTGACCAGCACGATCGACAGCACCGCGGCGAGGAGAATCCCGGCCGCGGCGGGGACCGCCCACCGCAGATACCGGCGCCGGGCGACGGGTCCGGGGGCAACAGCGCCACCGGTGATCACGCCCACCGGACCACCCGCATCCGCGGCAACCGGGCCGTCCGCGCCCGAGTGCCGGATGACGACCGTCTCCCCGCCCAGGGCGTCGCCCTTGCCGACGTCCGCGACGACCACCGTCTCACCACCGGAACCGTCGCCGACACTCCCGACGACCACCGTCTCCCCGCCGAGGGCGTCGCCCTCGTCCACGGGCTTGGCAGCGGTGTCGGCCACGCTGTCGTCCTGGTGCCCGGCGGCGAAGTTGTCGGCACTCACGTCGGCGTCCCGTCGGCGTTCATGCACACGGACCCTAAGCCACCCGCCCAGCCCACCGCGAATCGGCGCCTACCACTCAAGACCGCACGTGCCGGATCGGTCACCCTCGGTCGGCAGGCGGGTCCGCGAGAGGCCGGCGGGCGGCACGCACCGCCTGCGACCGCAGCCGGGTGAGCAGGTTCCGGACGCCGACCAGGCCGGCGGGGACGGTGAGCGCGACCGCCACCGGCCGGAAGGCGCCGGCCAGGTCGGGCGGCCTCAGGTGGTCAGCGCGGGGTGTTCCCGTCCGGCACGAAGGCCGGTCCGTGGCCGGGCACCACGACGTCCGCCACCGCCAGCACCCGTTCCCGGCCCGCGTGCAGGGCGTCCAGGTCGGTGGCGTACGGGTCGTCGGCCGAGGTCGGCGTGGTCCACAGGTGGGTGAACGCGACCACGCCGCCGGCGGTGCCGACCAGGGTCGTGATGTCCTCCGGCGTGTGGCCCGGTGTCCGGATCAGCCGCACCGACGGGGAAAGCTGCCACCCCTCCGCGTCCCGGTCCTCCCACCGGTCACCGTGGTAGATCGCCCAGTGGTCGTGGAAGCGGGCGTTGGGGAACAGCGCCGCGTTCAGGGTGTGGTCGGGGTGGTGGTGGCTGAAGACCACGTCGGTGACGGCCTCCGGCGCCACCCCGAGCTCGCGCAGCGGCGCGAGGATGAGCTCCCGGTCGCTGACCATGCCGGGGTCGGTGACGAGCAGCGTGTCGCCGTCGCGGACGAGGGCGACCGTGCTGGCGACGCCACGCCCGAGGTAGCCGGTGTTGAGCAGCACGTAGGTGGCGTCGTTCGCCTGTGGACGATCACTCATCGGACCAGCATCCCCGCCCGTGGCGGCGGGCACGAGGCCCGCTGCGGACCGATCCCGCAAGGTTTCTGCCAGTTGCCCGGCTGACGTGTCGAGAACGGCACAACCGCTCGTCGTGCGGGGAGAACCCCCGTGGCAGCGGCCGGGGGCGCGAGCTGCCGCTCGTCCGTGACGGCGGCAAGTGACCGGGTCTCGGGCGCCAGGGGCAACCGGATCGGGCGGGTCGCCATAGACTCCCCGGGTGATCTGGAACCCGTGGCCGCCGGCCGAAGTCGCCAGGCGGCTGGCGAAGGTCCGGTCGCCCTGGTACGTCGCGGGCGGCTGGGCGCTCGACCTGTGGCGCGGTGAGCACACCCGGCCGCACGAGGACATCGAGATCGCGGTCCCGGCGGCGGCGTTCGGCGAGATCCGGGCGGCGCTGCCGGGGTTCGTGTTCGAGGTGGCCGGCGGCGGGGAGCTGTGGCCACTGGACAGCCCCGCGTTCCACCAGCACCATCAGACCTGGGTCCGCGCGCCGGAGACCGACCGCTACCACCTCGACGTGTTCCGTGAGCCCCACGACGGCGACGTCTGGATCTGCCGCCGTGACCCGGGCATCCGCCGGCCGTATCGGGACATCATCCGCCGCACGGCCGCCGGGGTGCCGTACCTGGTGCCGGAGATCGTGCTGCTGTTCAAGGCTAAGGCGGTCCGGCCGAAGGACCAGGCCGACTTCGAAGCGACGCTGCCGCGGCTCGACCCGGGCCGCCGCGCGTGGCTCTACGCGGCGCTGACCCGGATCGCCCCGGGCCACCTGTGGTTGCACCGCATCGAGCTGTGACCCACGGGCGCTAGCGGGGCCGGGACGCCGGGTCGTTCAGGTCCCGGCTCGCCTGGATGTGTTCGGCGAACCAGACCGCTTCGTCCGCGTCGAGCCAGTCGGCGTGGTTGACGTCGACGCCGCCGATGAACAGGTTGAACGGCGCCGACCCGGTCAGCAGCCACAGGCCCTTCGGGTTTTCGGTGCGCCACTGGGCCGGCATGCCGGCGACCCTCCGGTCGGGCCGGAACCCGGCCCGCGCGCTGGGGTCGGTGTCGCCGCGGTCGTCGGCCCGGACCAGCACGGCGTCGCCGTCGGCCCGCTCGACCGTCAGCCCGGAGCGGGACCACACCGCCTGCCCGATCGCCTCCCGGGCGCCGTGGAGTCCTGTGGTGGCAACAACGACCACAGGACTCCACACCGGCCGGCGGACACGCACGGCACGGTCACCGCGACGACCGAGGCGATCCACCGGCTCCCCCGGTGATCGAACCGATCAGGATTCGAGAAGCGCGGGGTCACGAGCCGCACCTAGCCTGAAGCCGAGGACGACCGAGCCGTCCGGCTCCGGGCTTCCGTTCGTCCGCGAGCCCGGCCGGCGACAAACCGGGTAAATTGGGACCGACAACCGCAGGAGTGACCATGACCAGCTCTGCCACCCAGGGAATCAAGACCGTGCTGCATCCCGTGTCCGACCTGGCGGCGGCCAAGGCGGTCTACACCGCCCTGCTCGGCATCCCGCCGCAGGCCGACAGCGCCTACTACGTCGGGTTCGACGTCGCGGGTCAGCACATCGGGCTGGTGCCGCGCGGTGGACCGCAGAACATGACCTCCCCGGTGGCCTACTGGCACGTGCCGGACATCGAGGCGAAGCTGGCCGAGGTGACGGCGGCGGGCGCCACCGTGAACGAGCCGGTGCGTGACGTCGGTAGCGGCCGTCTGGTGGCCACGGTCACGGACCCCGACGGTAACGTTCTCGGGCTGCTGCAGGACCGCTGAGCGCCGGGCGCGAGGGAACGAACCGCCCGAGGCCGCAGCCGAGCCGGACCGCGCCGAACGGATGGAGACGATGAGCATGGCCACCAGGGTCACGACGCAGGCGCCCGCGCCGCACGTCGCCGACAGTCACGACCTGATCCGCGTGCACGGCGCACGGGAGAACAACCTCAAGGACGTCAGCGTCGAGATCCCGAAGCGGCGGCTCACGGTGTTCACCGGCGTCTCCGGCTCGGGCAAGAGCTCGCTGGTGTTCAGCACGATCGCCGCGGAGTCGCAGCGGATGATCAACGAGACGTACAGCGCCTTCGTGCAGGGCTTCATGCCGACGCTGGCGCGGCCCGAGGTCGACGTGCTCGACGGGCTGACGACCGCGATCATCGTCGACCAGCAGCGGCTGGGTGCCGATCCCCGATCCACGGTCGGCACCGTCACCGACGCCAACGCGATGCTGCGCATCCTCTTCAGCCGGCTCGGGAAGCCGCACATCGGCTCGCCCAAGGCCTTCTCCTTCAACGTCGCCTCGATCAGCGGAGCGGGCGCGGTCACCGTGGAGCGCGGCGGACGGACCGTGAAGGAACGCCGCAGCTTCCAGATCACCGGCGGCATGTGCCCGCGCTGCGAGGGCCGGGGCGCGGTCAACGACATCGACCTGACCCAGTTGTACGACGCGAGCAAGTCGCTCAACGAGGGTGCGCTCACGATTCCCGGCTACAGCATGGACGGCTGGTTCGGCCGCATCTTCAGTGGCTCCGGCTACTTCGACATGGACAAGCCGATCCGCAGGTACACCAAGAAGGAGCTGCACGACCTCCTCCACAAGGAGCCGACCAAGATCAAGGTCGACGGCATCAACCTGACCTACGAAGGGCTGATCCCGCGGATCCAGAAGTCGATGCTGTCCAAGGACGTCGACTCGATGCAGCCGCACGTCCGCGCCTTCGTGGAGCGGGCCGTCACGTTCACCACCTGCCCCGAGTGCGGCGGCACCCGGCTCAGCGAGGCGGCCCGATCGTCGAAGATCAAAGGGGTCAGCATCGCCGACGCCTGCGCGATGCAGATCAGCGACCTGGCCGCGTGGGTCCGCGACCTCGACGAGCCGTCGGTGGCGCCGCTGCTCGCCACGCTGCACCACACCCTCGAGTCGTTCGTGGAGATCGGGCTGGGCTATCTCTCGCTCGAGCGTCCGTCCGGCACGCTGTCCGGCGGCGAGGCGCAGCGGGTCAAGATGATCCGCCACCTCGGCTCCTCGCTCACCGACACCACCTACGTGTTCGACGAGCCCACCACGGGCCTGCACCCGCACGACATCCAGCGGATGAACGGCCTGCTGCGGCGGCTGCGGGACAAGGGCAACACGGTGCTCGTCGTGGAGCACAAGCCGGAGACGATCGCGATCGCCGACCACGTCGTCGACCTCGGCCCCGGCGCCGGCACGGCGGGCGGCACCGTCTGCTTCGAGGGCACCGTCGAAGGCTTGCAGGCCAGCGGCACCGTCACCGGCCGGCACTTCCATGACCGGGCCGCGCTCAAGGAAACGGTCCGCAAACCCACCGGCACGCTGGCGATCCGCGGCGCGACGACGCACAACCTGCGCGACGTCGACGTCGACATCCCGCTCGGCGTGCTCGTCGTCGTCACCGGCGTCGCCGGATCCGGCAAGAGCTCGCTCGTGCACGGGTCGATCCCCGCTGACGCGGGTGTGGTGTCGGTCGGCCAGGGCGCGATCCGTGGCTCGCGACGGAGCAACCCGGCGACGTACACCGGGCTGCTCGAGCCGATCCGCAAGGCGTTCGCGAAGGCCAACGGCGTGAAGCCGGCACTGTTCAGCGCCAACTCCGAGGGCGCCTGTCCCACCTGCAACGGCGCCGGCGTCATCTACACCGACCTGGCGATGATGGCCGGTGTCGCCACGACCTGCGACGAGTGCGAAGGGCGGCGGTTCGACGCGGCGGTGCTGGAGTACACGCTCGGCGGCCGCGACATCAGCGAGGTGCTGGCGATGTCGGTGACCGAGGCCGAGGAGTTCTTCGGCGCCGGCGAGGCGCGGCTGCCGGCGGCGCACGCCATCCTCGACCGGCTCGCCGACGTCGGGCTCGGCTACCTCAGCCTCGGCCAGCCGCTCACGACGCTGTCCGGCGGCGAACGGCAGCGGCTCAAGCTGGCCACCCACATGGCCGAGAAGGGCGGCGTCTACGTCCTCGACGAGCCGACCGCGGGCCTGCACCTCGCCGACGTCGAGCAGTTGCTCGGCCTGCTCGACCGGCTCGTCGACGCCGGCAAGTCGGTCGTCGTCGTCGAGCACCACCAGGCGGTCATGGCCCACGCCGACTGGATCATCGACCTCGGCCCCGGCGCCGGCCACGACGGCGGCCGGATCGTCTTCGAGGGCACCCCCGCCGACCTCGTCGCCGCCCGCTCCACCCTGACCGGCGAGCACCTCGCGGCCTACGTCAGTGGTGGATCGCGTCCAGCGCGGCGCCGGGCCGCTCAGTAGGTCCGGTGGCGGCACCACGACCGGGCGGCGCGGGTGTTGAGCAGCACCACGAACAGCAGCGGCAGGGCGATCGACACGAGCGTCGCGCCGTAGGCGCGGCCGGTGGTGTACCCCTGCCAGAGGCCGGCGGCGACGCTGAGCAGGTTGAGCACGGTGAGCACGATCCGGGCCCAGTCGCGGCCGCGCTGCACCTTGCGGCCCAGCACGATCGCGGTGAGGCCGACGACCGCGAAGACGGCGAAGATCACGCCGGCGGCCGGCTTCACGTCGGCGTAGCGGCCGGTCGAGGTGTCGTAGTGCAGTTCGGGAACCAGCTCGAACGCGGCCAGCGCGAACAGGCCGCCGATCGCCAGCGTGACCAGGCCGCCGAGGTACTGGAAGATCGCGACGACATGCAGGGAGACCGGCGCGGTCGTGCGTGCCGGGAAGGGTTGCTGCCAGGCGTAGGACATACCTGTGAGCTTCGCGCGCCCACCGGCCGCGCGACTCGCCTGTTCATGCCAACACCGCGCCGGCGCGCCGGCTCATGCGGCCGTTCCCGTCAGCGGGCGCGCCGGCATGCCATCGACGACGGCCGGCCCCGGACCTCAGTTGCCATAGGTGATCACCATCGGCGGCGGCCGCAGGGCCATCACCTGCCGGGGCGTCATGAGCTTGTGCTTCGACTCCTGCTGATAGAAGATCTTGAGTCCACCGTAGCGGAAGTTGCCGTGCCGCTGCATGCTCTGCGCGACCCACGCGCTGTACTGCCGGATCTTCACCTCGATGTCACCGGGCCAGCCGCCCACCGAGTCCACGTGGACGATGACGTCGACCCGGCTGTCGTCGCGCAGGTTCCGCTTGTCCGCGATCAGGGCCTCGGCCGGGTCGTACGGGTCCGCGAGACCGTCGCCGTCGGGACGGTACTGGTGGATCAGGAACATCTTGCGCGGCACCTGGTACCGCTCCGGCAGGTCGGCGACGGCGTCGATGAGCGGGTTGAGGTCGGCCGCGCGCACGTTCGACAGGTTCACGCCCGGCACACCGTCGCGCCGCGGGAACATCCACTCCGGGTCGATCGCAACGTGCACGAACGGCAGCCTGAGGTAGTGGCTGAAGATGTTGAGCTCGGTCAGCGGGTCGGTCCAGCCGAAGTTGAGGTCCAGGAACAGCACCAGTCCGTTGCGCTTGCAGAACTCGACATAGCGGTCGATGGTGGCCTTGTCGACGTGGTGGCGGTACGAGCCGTCGTCGCCCGGGTACCGGTCGGGCACGCTCACCACGAGATCGATGCCGGCGACGACGGGGTGCGCCGGGTCGAGGGCCTGGTACTGCGCCGCCTGGTCGCGCAGCCGGGTCAGCATGGCGTCGCTGAGCTGGTACGCGGGGCCGGTGACCGCCGCGCCCGGCACCGCGGAGAACGCCACGACCCGGTTCGTGGGCAGCGGCGCGCCGGCGTCCGGGTCGAACACCGGCCTGGCCGGCTCCGGCGCCGCGGTCGGCGTGGCGCGCGCCTCGGGCGTCCGGTGCTCGCTGGTCTGCGTGACGTATCTGGCGAGCGCCACGACCAGGACGAGCCCGAGCGCGAGCGGCACCGCGACGAGCGCGATCGTACCCTGGCCCCGGTCGCGGCGCGTGTGGTGCGCGGACATACGGCTGCGTGTCCCTTCCTGAGGTGCGGGACACCGGCCACGCGTCCGCTCGATCCATGGCCCGGCCCCGAGGTGACCCCTCCCTCCCCGTTCCGAACGCCGCAAAACATCCAAACTCTTCGGTAGGGTCGTCGGGTGGCTGTTCCTGAGCGGATCCGGTGGGCGGTGCAGGTGCTCGACGTCGGGCCGGACGATCACGTCCTCGAGTTCGGCTGCGGTCCGGGCGTGGCCGTGGAGCTGGTCTGCGCGCGGCTCGGCACCGGCTCGATCACCGCCGTCGACCGCTCGGCCACGGCGGTGCAGCGCACGGCCGCGCGCAACGCCGCGCACGTGGCCGCCGGCCGGGCGCGCGTGGTGCAGGGCGACCTCACCATCGCCGCCACCCTCGGCCGTCAGTACGACAAGATCTTCGCGGTGAACGTGAACCTGTTCTGGACCGGCACGGCGGGTCCGGAGCTGGCGGTGCTGGCGTCGCTGCTGAAGCCCGGCGCGCCGCTACGGTTGTTCTACGAGACCCCGTCGCCGGACCGGACCGCCGCGATCGCACGGTCGGTGGCGGCGTCCCTCTCGGCGGCCGGCTTCACCGCGACGACGCTCAAGGGCCCGGCCCCCGTCATGCTCTGCGTCACCGGCAGCCTGCCGTGATCCGGGTCGTGGTGAACGACGCGCTGCCGCCCATCGTGTACCGCAGGGAGTGTGCCGGCCGGCGCGCGTTCCGCCGCGATCCGCCGCCGTGCGGCTCGACCTCATGATCATGGGAACGATGCGGCTGCCCCGATAGCCACATCTTTCCCATGATCATGGAGTCGCCCGGTTCGGAACGCGGCCGGGAGCGGCTACGCCGGCGCCGCCCGGCGGGCCGACGGCGAGCCTCCCGTCTACGATGCTGCGGTGGGCATCGAACTGCGGCCGTACGGGGACGAGGATCTGGCGCTCACCGTGGCCCTGGAGGCCGACCCCGAGGTGAAGAGCCGACTCGGCGGGCCGGTAGGGGCCGAGGAGGCCGCCCGGATCCACGCCAAGCGGATGGCCGGCGTCGCCGACGGTGACTGGTATTTCACGATCCATGTCGACGGCGCGCGGCGTCCCGCTGGCATCATCGCCATCTTCCGCACGCCGTGGGAGGGCGGGATCGTCCACGAGGTCGGCTCGATGCTGTTCCCCGAGTTCCAGGCCCAGGGCGTCGCCGCCGCCGCCTTCCGCGTGCTCGTCGAGCGCGGCCGCGCCGAGGGCCGGTTCACCGAGATCCACGGCTTCGCCGACGTGCGCAACGGCCCGTCGAACGGGATCGTCCGGCGGCTCGGCTTTGAGCTGCTCGGCCAGTGCGACATGGACTACGAGGGCCGGCCCATCCACTGCAATCACTGGCGACTGAGCATCACGCCGGACAGCGACGCGAGCCGCCGGATAGGCGACACGGCGCTCGACGCCGAATAGCGCCGCGGAAAGCGTACGCTTCCACAGCAACGCGCCACCACGGTCAACTACCCCATGCATGCGCGCGCTCACTCAAACGGCGCACGCACCGTCCGCACAACCCTTAAGAACCTCTTCGCTTCGACCGATAGGGCTTTCGAGCGCCTTGCGACGGAAGGAGCGTGATGACCCGGCGTGCACTCGGCCTGTACGGTATGTGGACCCTGCTGCTCCTCACGCTGTACGCGCTCGTGCCTTCCGCGGCCCTCGCCGCGTGGGCGGTCATCGTCCTGTCCAACGCGATCGCGATCGGCGTCGGCATCTACCGCAACAATCCCCGGCGCAAGCGTCCCTGGCTGCTGCTCGGCGCCAACTACCTGACCTTCGCGGCCGGCACGATGCTCGCCTACGTGCTCGCCGTCGTGCTCGACCACCCGGCGTTCCCGTCGGTCGTCGACGCGCTCTACCTCGGCGTGTCGGCGCCGATCCTGCTGCTCGCGCTGTGGGGGCTGTCCCGCTCGGGCGCGGCCGTGCGGGACCGGGCGAGCGTCATCGACGCGCTGATCCTCACCGCCGGCGCCGGCTTCCTGTCCTGGGTGTTCGTCATCCATCCGTATCTGGAGAGCGACGAGCTGAACACCCTCGAGAAGGCGGTCTCGGTCGCGTACCCGCTGTGCGACGTGCTCACGCTGGCCATCCTGGCCCGGCTGGTCATCACCGTGCAGCGGAGCTGGACGGTCCTGCTGCTGCTCACCTCGGTCGGCGGGCTGCTCGCCGCCGACGTCCTCTACAGCCTGGACCGGCTCAACGGCCACTGGGAGATCGGCACGCCGATCGACCTGCTCTGGCTGCTCTTTTACATCGCCGGCGGCGCGGCCGTGCTGCACCCGTCGATGCGGCAGCTCACCGAGCCGCGGGTGCTGCGCCGCAACGAGCTCCACACCCGGCGGGCCGTCCTGGGCATGGCCTCGCTCATCGCCCCGACCGTCCTGTTCGTCCAGGCGGTCAACGGGACGGTCCGCGACGGCATGGTGATCGCCCTGGTGTCCGGTCTGCTCGTCCTGCTCGCGATGATGCGCATGTCGACCGTCGTCACCGGCCTGCGCCGCACCACGGCCCGCGAACGCGAGCTGCGGCGGGCCTGCGAGGCGCTGCTGTCCACGACCGACGAGACGCAGGTCCGCGCCGTCGTCCACCGGTCCGTGCAGCGGCTGCTCGCGCCCGGCACACCGCACCGGGTCGTGCTCGCGCTGCACGAGCCGGGTACGGCCGGCGACCAGCCGATGGGCATCTCCTACGTGCGGGACCTGCCCGGTTGCGTCGCGAGCGGGCTACCGGGCTTCGAGCTGGCGCTGTGCTGCCGGCTGTCGGTCGGCGACCGCGAGGTCGGTGAACTGTTCGTCGCCGCGGCCGAGCCGGTGCTGGTACCGCTGCAGGAGACGCTGCCGGTGCTCGCCGGGCAGGCGGCCAGCATGCTCGACCACATCGCCCTCAACCGGGAGATCAACAAGCGGGAGAGCGAGGAGTACTTCCGGACGCTCGTGCTCGGCGCGACCGACGTGATCCTCATCGTCGACGGCGACAGCCGGATCACCTACGCCAGCCCCGCCGCCAAGCCGGTCCTCGGCACCGCCGACCTGGTCGGCACCAGCCTGCTCGACCTCGTCGACCCGGCGGACGCCCCGACCGTGCCGCACGACGAGGCGGTGACCTGGCGGGTGCGGCGCCCCGACGGCGCCCTCATCGTCGCCGAGGTCGTGGTGCGGGACCTGCGCGACGAGCCGACCGTCGGCGGGCTCGTCCTCACCATGCGTGACGTCACCGAGCAGCGGCGGCTGCAGCAGGAACTGCTCGACCGGGCGTACCTCGACCCGCTCACCGGGCTGGGCAACCGCCTGCGGTTCCAGGACCTCGCGCAGAAGTCGCCCGACGCGATCCTGGTGCTCAACCTCGACGATTTCAGCGTCGTCAACGACAGCATGGGGCAGGACGTCGGTGACGGGCTGCTGATCGCGGTCTCGGACCGGCTCAGCCGGGCGTTCGAGGGTCGCGGCGCGGTGGCCCGGCTCGGCGCCGACGAGTTCGGCGGGATGCTCGACGAGGCCGCGGACGTCGCGGACGTCGAGCGGTTCACGGCCGGGCTGGTGGAGGCGTTCGAGGAGCCGTTCCTGATCGCCGGCAGCATCATCCGGATGCAGCTCAGCATCGGCGTGGCGACCGTCTTCGACGTGCCGCGGGGCGGCCAGTTGCTCGCCGAGGCGCACATCGCGATGGGCGCGGCGAAACGCGAGGGCAAGGGCCGCTGGCGGCGGTACGAGGGGTCGCTGCACGCCCAGGTCGCGTCCCGCATGCAGCTCCGCACCGCCATGGACGCCGCGATCGACGACGGCCAGTTCGTGCTGCACTTCCAGCCGATCGTCGAGCTGTCGTCGGGCCGGACCCGCGGCTTCGAGGCACTGGTGCGCTGGCTGCACCCCACCCGCGGGATGATCCCGCCGCTGCAGTTCATCGAGATCGCCGAGGAGAGCGGCCTCATCGTCAAGCTCGGCGCGTGGGTCCTCGAGGCGTCGGTCGCGGTCGCGGCCCGCTGGCAGGCGATATTCCAGGCCGACCCGCCCTACGTGAGCGTCAACGTGTCGGTCCGCCAGTTCCGCACCGCCGGCTTCGTCGACCTGGTCTTCGAGACGCTGACCCGGCACGGCGTGCACCCGGACCTGCTCATGCTGGAGATCACCGAGAGCCTGCTGCTCGGCGACGACGACGAGATCCGCGCCGACATCTCGCGGCTGCGCAACGCCGGGATCCGGATCTCCATCGACGACTTCGGCACCGGTTACTCGTCGCTGTCGTACCTGCACCGGGTCCCGGTCGACGCGCTCAAGCTGGACAAGTCGTTCGTCGACACGATCGCGGTCTCCAGCAAGCAGCTTGACCTGGTGCGGGGCATCATCCAGCTCGCCGGCACGCTCCAGATGAGCGTGGTCGCCGAGGGGATCGAGACACTGGTCGACAACGGGCTGCTGCGTGACGCCGGCTGCCGGTTCGGCCAGGGGTACCTCTACGCGAAGCCGCTCGCGGAGCCGGCGGCCGAGGCGTGGCTCACCGAGGAGCGGGTCGCGGCGCGGTCGGCCTGAGTGCGGGGGTTTGGCGCCCGAGCGGGTGGCGTGCCATCGTCGCGGGCATGCACAGCGAGCCGCCGAGGCCGCGAGTGCCTACCGTGTCCGGTATGAGCAAGGTGCTGCACCTCGAAGCGATCAGCCGCCGGTTCGGTGACCGGCAGGTGCTCCAGGACGTCACGTTCGACGTCGTGGCCGGTCGCATGACCGGGTTCGTGGGCGCCAACGGCGCCGGCAAGACCACGTCGATGCGGATCATCCTCGGGGTCCTCGCCCCCGACTCGGGCGAGGTCACCTGGCAGGGGTCGCCGCTCACACGGGAGGACCGGCGCCGGTTCGGCTACATGCCGGAGGAGCGCGGCCTGTACCCGAAGATGAGCGTCCGCGACCAGTTGACCTACCTCGGCCGGCTGCACGGCCTGTCGGCCGCCGCGGTGCGCCGCAACGCCGACGAGCTGCTGGAGTGGCTGAGTCTCGGCCAGCGCGCCGACGACCCGCGGTCGCGGCCGGCGACGCGTCCGAGCAGCGGCTCCGTGACGCCGGGCTGGAGGTGCGCGTCGCCGCGGACCCGGAGCGGCTCGTCCGTGCCGGCGAGGTCGACGCCGCCGTCGTGGCGGGGCCGGCCGTCGTCGCCATGAAGGATGCGCCCGGCGACGTGGTGCGGGCGCTGTCGACGCAGCCGGAGGTCCGGCTGCTCGACCCGGACGCGGTGAACGAGGTCGCGGCGTTCATCGTCCCGTTCGCGTTCGCCATCGTCTTCTTCTTCACGTCGCTGACGTTCGGGCTGCAGATCGCCCAGAGCGTCACCGAGGAGAAGCAGACCCGCATGGTGGAGATCCTCGTCGCGGCGGTACCCGCGCGGGCGCTCCTGGCGGGCAAGGTCCTCGCCGGCGGCGTCCTGGCGCTGGCCCAGATCGCGCTCATCACGTTCGTGACGGTCGCGGGCGCGCAGCTCACCGACGGCGGGAGCGAGCTGCTGCCGCTGCTGGCC
This sequence comes from Dactylosporangium roseum, assembly GCF_025264685.1. Lineage (GTDB taxonomy): Bacteria > Actinomycetota > Actinomycetes > Mycobacteriales > Micromonosporaceae > Dactylosporangium > Dactylosporangium roseum. The sequence continues at coordinate 4,057,159 of NZ_CP073721.1, read as the reverse complement.
CCGGCGATGGGCTGGTTCGTGCCCTTCTTCGTCGTCGGCTTCGTGATGCTGGCCGCGCTGTGGGCCGCGGTCGGCGCGCTGGTCGACCGCCAGGAGGACATCAGCGGCGCGTCGATGCCGGTCCAGCTTCTCGTGATGCTGCCGTTCTTCCTGGTGGCGTTCCTCCAGGACAACCCGACGGTGATCACCGTGCTGTCCTACGTCCCGTTCTCCGCGCCGACGGCGATGCCGATCCGCCTCTTCGACGGCGACGCCGCCGTGTGGGAGCCGTTCGTGTCGCTGGCGATCCTCGTCGTGACCGCCCTGGCCGCCCTCGCCGCCGGCGCCCGCCTCTACGAGGGCTCGCTGCTGCGCACCAACGGCCGCACCTCGTGGGCGACGGCCTGGCGCGACCGGGAACTCCAGCGCCGCTGATCCCCGCGACCGTCGCCCGTTGCCCCAGGCCGGTCCCTCGCCGCAGCGGCGACACGCCACCTGAACGGGGGCCGGACGTTCCGATTTCGCCGGTCCGGGGCGAAGATCGTGGGCATGACGGACGCCGCCACGAAGATCGTGCTCTCCGAGTCGGAGATGCCCCGCCGCTGGTACAACATCATGGCCGACCTGCCCTCGCCGCCGCCGGCCGTCCTGCACCCCGGCACCCTGCGGCCGGTCGGGCCGGACGACCTGGCGGCGCTGTTCCCGATGGCGCTCATCGAGCAGGAGGTGACCCAGGAACGGTACGTGCCCATCCCCGACGAGGTCCTCGACGTCTACCGGCTCTGGCGGCCGTCGCCGCTGTTCCGGGCGCACCGTCTCGAACGGGCCCTCGGCACCCCGGCGCGCATCTACTACAAGTACGAAGGCGTCTCCCCCGCCGGCTCGCACAAGCCGAACACGGCCGTGCCGCAGGCCCACTACAACGCGGCGGCCGGGATCCGGCGGCTCACGACGGAGACCGGCGCCGGGCAGTGGGGCACCGCGCTCGCGTTCGCCAGCGCGCAGTTCGGCCTGGAATGCGAGATCTGGCAGGTCCGCGCCTCATACGACCAGAAACCGTACCGGAAGATCATGATCGAGACGTTCGGCGGGACCATCCACCCGTCGCCGTCGGACCTGACCGCCGCCGGCCGGGCGGTCCTCGCCAAGGACCCCGCTTCGCCGGGCTCGCTCGGCATCGCGATCAGCGAGGCGGTCGAGGTCGCCGCGCAGCACCCGGACACCAACTACGCCCTCGGCAGCGTGCTCAACCACGTGCTGCTGCACCAGACGATCATCGGCGAGGAGGCGCTGCTCCAGCTTGCGAAGGCCGGCGACGTCCCGGACGTCATCGTCGGCTGCACCGGCGGCGGCTCCAACTTCGCCGGGCTCGCGTTCCCGTTCCTGCGCGAGAAGCTCGCCGGGACGATGTCGCCGACGATCCGGGCGGTCGAACCGGCGTCGTGCCCATCGCTGACGAAGGGCGTCTACGCGTACGACTTCGGCGACACCGCCGGCATGACACCGCTGATGAAGATGCACACCCTCGGTCACGACTTCATCCCCGACCCGATCCACGCCGGCGGCCTGCGGTACCACGGCATGGCGCCGCTGATCTCGCACGTGTACGAGCTGGGCCTCATCGAGGCGGTCGCGAAGACGCAGCGGGAGTGTTTCGAGGCGGGGGTCCGCTTCGCCCGGACGGAGGGCATCATCCCCGCGCCCGAGCCGACGCACGCCCTCGCCGCGTGTGTCGAGGAGGCGTTGCGCTGCAAGGAGAGCGGCGAGCCGAAGGTGATCCTGACCGCGCTGGGCGGCCACGGCCACCTCGACCTGGCCGCCTACGGGGCGTTCCTGTCCGGCGGACTGGCCGACCACGAACTGTCCGACGAGGCCCTCGCGGCCGCGGTGGCGACGTTACCGCAGGTCGCCGGCTGACCGCGGCCGGCGCCGTGCCGCGCGGCCCGCGCCGGACCGTGTAAGCGGCGCGGCCGGTCCGCTGCTACCGCTCCGGGCCGGCGCCGGGTCCGCCGGCCCGGCGCAGGGCGTCGGCCAGCACCTGGACGAGGTGTTTGCCCTGCACGTCGGCGAGGTCGGCGGCCTGGGTGCGGCAGGAGAAGCCGTCGGCGAGGAACACGTCACCGTCCGGCGCGCCCGCCAGCGCGGGCAGCAACTGCTGCTCGGCGACCCGCACCGACACCTCGTAGTGACCACGCTCGACACCGAAGTTCCCGGCCAGGCCGCAGCACCCGCCGAGCCGGGTCACGGTCGCGCCCGCCTGCTTGAGCAGGTCGGCGTCCGCGGACCAGCCCATGACGGCGTGGTGGTGGCAGTGCGGCTGGGCGACGACCCGGACGTCGGCCAGCGACGGGGGCGTCCAGCCGGGGGTGCGTGCCAGCAGCTCGGCGACCGTGACGGTGGCCTTGCTGACGGCGCGGGCGGCGTCGGTGTCGACGAGCTCCAGCAGGTCGCTGCGCAGCACTCCGGTGCAGGACGGCTCCAGGCCGACGATCGGCACGCCACGCTCGGCGGCGGCGCGCAACTGCTCGACGGTCGAGGTGAGGATGCGGCGCGCCGCGTCGAGCTGGCCGGTGCTGATCCAGGTGAGGCCGCAGCAGGCCGAGCGGGTGGTGATCTCGGGCGCGTAGCCGGCTGCGGTGAGCACCTCGACGGCGTCCTCGGCGATCTGCGGGGCGAAGTGGTCGGTGAAGCTGTCGACGAACAGCACGACCGGCGTGCCCGTCGCGGGCCGCTGCCGTGTGGTGGCGCGGAACCATCGCCGGAAGGTGCGGTCCGCGAAGGCCGGAATCGACCGGCGCGCGTCGACCCCGGCCATGAACAGCGCGACCTTGCGCAGACCCGGCGCCGACATGAGCCGGTTGGCGAGCCGGGGCAGCCGCGCCGCCAGCCGGGACCAGCGGGGCAGCCAGCCGAGGGAGTAGTGCGAGCGGGGCCGCAGCCGGCGGCGGTAGCTCTGGTGCAGCACCTCGGCCTTGTAGGCGGCCATGTCGATGCCGGTGGGGCAGTCCGACGCGCAGCCTTTGCAGGACAGGCACAGGTCCAGCGCGTCGTGCACCGCGGGAGCGCGCCAGTCGGGGGCGAGGTCCCCGTCGAGCATCTCCTGCAGCACCCGGGCCCGGCCGCGGGTCGAGTCCTTCTCGGCGCGGGTGGCCAGGAACGACGGGCACATGACCCCGCCGAGCACGGTCGTGTCGGCGCGGCACTTCCCGACGCCCGTGCAGCGGTGGACCGCCTGGTTGAAGTCGCCGCCGTCGCTGTGGTAGGCCAGGGCCAGCTTCGTCCGGACCGGCCGGGCCGCCGCGACGCGGATGTCCGCGTCGACCGGGTCCGGGTCGACGAGCACGCCCGGATTCAGCAGGTGCTCCGGGTCGAACGCGTGCTTGACCGAGCGGAACAGGTCCATCGCCGCCGGGGAGTACATGCGTGGCAGCAGCTCGCTGCGGGCGCGGCCGTCGCCGTGCTCCCCCGACAGCGACCCGCCGTAGCGCACGACCAGGTCCGCGGCGTCCTCCAGGAAGGCGCGGAACTTGCCGGGGCCACCGGGCCTGTCCAGCGGGAAGTCGAGCCGGACGTGGACGCAGCCGTCGCCGAGATGCCCGTACGGCATGGCGCTGAGCCCGTGCGTGTCGACCAGGGCGTCGAAGTCGCGCAGGTAGTCGCCGATCTTCGCCGGTGGGACCGCGGCGTCCTCCCAACCGGCGTGCGCCGGCGACCCCGACGGGGCACGGCCGGCGAGCCCGGCGCCGTCCTCACGGATCCGCCACAACGGCGCGGCTCGCCCGGCGTCCTCCACGACCATGGCGTCGATGGCACCGGCCTCCACCACCAGCCGCTGGGCGCGTTCCCGCGCCTCGCCGAGGTCGTCGCCGGCGATCTCCACGAACAGCCACGACCGGCCGGACGGGAGGCCGGGGACCGCGTCGGGACCGCGCCGGGAGCGGACCACGTCGACGATCCGAGCGTCGATCCCCTCGCAGGCCGTCGGGCTGAACCCGAGAATGGTGGGCACGGCGTCGCCCGCCGAGCCGAAGTCCGGGTAGCCGAGCACGACCAGCAGGCGGTGCGAGGGGTCGGCGACCAGCCGCACGGTCGCCTCGGTGACCACCGCGAGGGTGCCTTCGCTGCCGACCAGCAGGCCGGTGAGGTCGAAGCCGCGCTCGGGCAGGAGGTGCTCGACAGCGTAGCCGGAGACCTGCCGCGAGAAGGTGGCGAACTCGGTCCGGGCGACCGCCAGGTTGGCGCGGACGATCTCCAGAAGGCTGTCCGTGATCGCCTTGCCACCGTCGATGGTCGGGCGGCCCTTGTCGTCCCGGCCGGTGGACAGTCGCTCGCCGTCGATCGTGCGGGCCTCCAGGCCGACGACGTTGTCCGAGGTCCGGCCGTATCCCAGGGTCCGCGACCCGCAGGAGTTGTTGCCGATCATCCCGCCGATCGTGCACCGGGTGTGCGTCGACGGGTCGGGGCCGAACCGTAGCGAGAGGGGCCGGGCGGCCGCCTGCAAGGTGGCGTGGACCGTACCGGCCTGCACCCGGGCGGTCCGGCTGCCGGCGTCGACGTCCAGGACCCGGTTCAGGTGCCGGCTGAAGTCCAGCACCACGCCACGGCCGATGGCGTTGCCGGCCACGGACGTCCCCGCGCCCCGGGCGGTGATCGGCACACCGAGGGCACGGCAGACCTCGAACGTCGCCGCGACCTCGTCGTCGGACCGGGGCCGGACCACCGCCTGCGGCACGACGCGGTACAGCGACGCGTCGCTGGCGTATGCCGCACGGTGCGCCGGATCCACCAGCACGTCCGCGACGCCCGCACGGCTCAGGCGACCGACAAGGTCGGACAGTTCTCTCGTATCGCTCATGTCATCTCGAGGGCGATCTCGCACCGGCCGGCCTTCGACCCTGTCGCCGCCCCGAACACTCCCTGGACGTCGCCGCAATGGTAGACGTCAGGCATGCGGGCGTCCCCGCGCACCCGGCGCGCCGCGAGGTAGGTCTCCCCCACCCGGAGCCCCCGCCCCGACGCGGGCATCGCCCGGACGCGAAGATGCGGCGGAGGTGAGATGATCGGGGCCATGGAAGTGCTCGGCAGCCGTGTGCTGCTCCGCTCGTCCGACCCCGGACGGAGCCAGCGTTTCTACCGCGACGTCCTCGGGCTCGCGGTCTACCGCGAGTTCGGGCCGGCCGAGCATCCCGGTCTGGTCTTCTTCCTCGGCCAGGGGTTCCTCGAGGTGTCCGGCACGGCGCACGACGAGCCCGGCGGGCCGCTGCGGATCTGGCTACAGGTCCGTGACCTGCGCACCGAGCACGAGCGGCTCGCGGCGGCCGGCGTGCGGGTCGCCCGCGAGCCGCGGCGGGAGCCGTGGGGGCTCGACGAGATGTGGATCGAGGATCCCGACGGCGTCCGCATCGTGCTCGTCGAGGTCCCTCACGACCACCCGCTGCGGCGCGACCCGCGATGAGGCTCAGCCGCCGGCCATCGCGCCGACGATCAGGAACGGCTCCTTGCCGTGGACCACCGGGTCGGGCAGCGGCGCGTCGGGGGACTCGTTGGACAGGTCCTCCTCGCAGGCGAAGAACCGCACGAACGCCCGCCGCCGTCCGCTGCTCCGGTCGCGGATCGTGCCGCGCAGCATCGGGTGGCGCTCCTCCAGCGCGTCGAGCAGCAGCCGCTGGGTCACCGGCTCGGCGAGCTCGATCCGCACCTCGCCGTCGATCTTGGCAAGGTTGCGCAGGTGGGCGGGGAGCACGACCCGGATCACGGCAGGACCTGCACTTCCACGGAGAGCACCGCCGGCAGGTCGCGGACGATCGGCGTCCAACTGTCGCCGCCGTCGGCCGAGCCGTAGACCTGGCCGCCGGTCGTGCCGAAGTAGATCCCGCACGGGTCGAGCGTGTCGACGGCCATGGCGTCGCGCAGCACGTTGACGTAGCAGTGCTCCTGCGGCAGGCCCGTGGTGAGCGGCTCCCACTCGTCGCCGCCGACGCGGCTGCGGTAGACCCGCAGCCGGCCGTCCGGCACGTAGTGCTCGGAGTCGCTCTTGATCGGCACGACGTAGACCGTCTCGGGCTCGTGCGCGTGCACCGCGATCGGGAACCCGAAGTCGGTCGGCAGGTCCCCGCTGATCTCCCGCCAGGAGCCGCCGGCGTCGTCGGTGCGCATGACGTCCCAGTGCTTCTGCATGAACAGCACCTCGGGCCGGGACGGGTGCATGGCGAGGTTGTGCACGCAGTGGCCCACCTCGGCGTCCGGATCCGGGATCTGCCCCGACATCAGCCCCCGGTTGATCGGCTGCCACGTCGCGCCGCCGTCGTCGGTGCGGAACGCGCCCGCCGCGGAGATCGCCACATAGATCCGGTTGCGATCCGCCGGGTCGAGGATGATCGTGTGCAGGCACATGCCGCCGGCGCCCGGCTGCCAGAGCGGCCCGGACGGATGGGTGCGCAGGGCGGGGAGCTCCTGCCACACCTTGCCGCCATCGGTCGAGCGGAACAGCGCCGCGTCCTCGGCGCCCGCATACACCGTGTCGGGGTCGTCGGGCGACGGCTCGAGGTGCCAGATCCGCTTGAACTCCCACGGGCGCGGCGTGCCGTCATACCAGAGGTGGTCACCGACCTCGCCCTCGTAGGCGAAGTCGTTGCCGACCGGCTCCCATGATCTGCCGCCGTCGTCGGAGCGGTGGATCACCTGCCCGAACCACGAGGACGACTGCGACGCATACAGCCGATCCGGGGCGGCGGGCGATCCGTTGACGTGATAGATCTCCCAGCCGCCGAAGTGCGGTCCGTCCACCCGCCAGTCCCGGCGGGCACCGTCCGCCGTAAGGATGAACGCCCCCTTACGTGTGCCGACCAACACCCGAACGCCGCTCATGTCACACCTTCCTCTTGGGTCACCGTCCGTCTCGCCACATCATCCTCGCCGGGTGTGACATTTTCCCGGCAAACAGCGGTGGCCGGGCCCCGAAAGAGGCCCGGCCACCGCGAAGGTGCGCTGGTCAGAACTCGAAGTCGCCGCCGTCGTCCTCGAAGACCTCCTCGAAGACCTCGCCGGCGACGATGCCGCCGACGACGCCCGCGGCGCCGGCGGCGACGACCGTGCCCATGCCCGGCCCGCGGTGGTGCGGGCCGTGACCGTGGCCGCCGTAGCCCCCGTGACCGCCGGAACCGCCGTGGCCGTAGCCGGGCGGGAGGTGGCTGAAGTAGCGCGACGTCGCCTCCCGCACCCAACCGTCGACGACCGCGGCCCAGTCGGTGCCGGCCGCCTGGTCGTGGCGGATGCTGAAGCGGCTGTAGGCGTCGTGTCCCGAGCTGAACACGCCGCCGCGCTTGTCAAACTCGAGGATGACGTCGACGCCGTAGGGGTTGGCGACGAACGTCAGCTCGACCTCGTTGATCCGCCCCGCGTGCTGCGGCGGCGGCCAGAACTCGATCTCCTGGAAGATCGGCAGCGTCTGCTGGACGCCGTGCAGACGACCGTGCTCGACGTCGGCGTGCTTGAAGCGGAACCCGTTGGCGGCGAAGCCGTCCAGCACGCCCTGCTGCACCGGCAGCGGCGTGATCGCGACCGGGTCGAGGTCGCCCTTGTCCCGACCCTTCGCGATGACCAGCTCGGTCCGGACGCCCATCACCATGCCGCGCAGATGCTGCCCGTACACTTCCGTGATCGGCGCTTCCCAGGGCACCGGCATCCGGAAGGGGATGGACTGCCGCTCGCCGGGCGCGACGCGGAAGGAGTGCGCGGCGACGACCTGGGCCAGCTCGACGCCGGCGTGGTGCTCGTAGTCACCGCTCTCGACCTCGACGCGCGTCACCAGGGACAGCACGGCCTGCTCGATCTGCACGTCATGGTCGCCGCCGGTGATGTGGACATGACCTTCGACGAAGCCGCCCGGCTGGACGGCGGACGTGGTGAGGACGGTGTCGACGCTCGCACTGCCGACGCCGAACGCGGCCAGCATCTTCTTGAACACCCCGCGACACTAGCACGTGACACTGTACGGTCTGCGGATCCTCAGAGGTCCACCACCTCGCGTCCGAGGGGCCAGAACGCGACCGGGACGAGCTTGAAGTGTGCGATGCCGAACGGGATCCCGATCACGCTGAGGCACAGGGTGACGCCGGCGATGACGTGCGACAGCGCCAGCCACCAGCCCGCGAGGACGACCCAGAGGACGTTCGCCAGGCCGGTCGCCGCACCCGCGCCCGGCTTCGGCCGCACGGTGTGGCCGAAGGGCCACAGCGCGTAGACCGCCAGCCGCCAGCTCGCCACGCCGAACGGGATGGTGACGACGAGGATGAAGCAGATCACGGCGGCGAGCGCGTATTCGAGGAACAGCAGGATGCCGCCACCGAAGATCAGCCACAGCACGTTGAGCACGAAGCGGACCATGCTTCGATCATGCTCCCCCGGCGCAACCGCCGGTTTCTCCCCGCCGGGTGGCGGGTAGACGCGGGCGTGCCAGAAACGCACGACGACGCCGTGCGCCTGCTGACCCGGTTCGAACCGGTCGTCCGGTACACCGCCGGAGAGCTGTTCCTGCCCACCGCCGTCGACGGTTTCCTGCACCACGCCGGGCTGTGGCGGCACGTGCCCGGCACGGCCGGCGGCGAATGCCTCGTGCCACCCGGCGGGCTCGACCCGGCGCTGCTGGCCGAACGCGGCGAGCGGTTCGCCGGCGACCGGCTGTTCCTGCGGTTCGCGCAGGAGCCGCTCGGCCGCGCGGAGTACCGCCGCTGGCGCCGCGAGCGGCACGCGTCCGCGTTCCGGCCGGCCAGCCGGTTCGCCGCCGTCGGCCTGAGCGCCCGCCTCGTCGACGCCGCGCTGCGGATGTCGTTGCTGGTGCGCGGCAAGGTGCCCGGCGGCACGCGCGCGGCGGCGCACCTGCGGTACACGGCGCACCTGCGGCCGGAGATCAGCCCGTACTACGGCCGGGTCTTCCGCGACGCCGGCTATCTGGTGCTGCAGTACTGGTACTTCTACGCGATGAACGACTGGCGCTCGACGTTCGGCGGCGTCAACGACCACGAGGCGGACTGGGAGCACGTGACGCTCTTCCTCACCGGGCCGCCGGACCGTCCGGACCCGGCATGGGTGCTGTTCTCGTCGCACGACAAGGAGGGCCGGGACGTGCGGCGCCGGTGGGACGATCCCGACCTGGAGCACGTCGGCGAACACCCCGTCGTGTACGCGGGCGGCGGCTCGCACGCCGGCGCGTACCGCCGCGGCGACTACGTCACCAAGGTCTCCGCGCCGGGGCTGCGGCGGCTGCGGCGGTACGCCGACGGGTTCGGCATCCCGTTCCTGGACTACCACCGCGGCGACGGGCCGGGCATCGGCCCCGGTGAGGAGCGGCGGTGGACGCCGGTGGTCGTCACCGACGACACGCCCTGGGTGCGCGCCTATCGCGGGCTGTGGGGCCTGGACACCCAGGACCGCTTCGGCGGCGAGCGGGCGCCGGCCGGCCCGCGATACACCCGCGACGGCACCGTCCGCCCGTCGTGGGCCTACCCCGTCACCTGGGCGCTGCTCGACGCCGAACCGCTCGGCACGGCGCACGAGGCGGAACTTCGCGAACGACGGCTCGCTGCCGTCGAGTCCCGGCTGCGCGACGTCCGCGCCGGCATCGAAGAGGACCGTGACACGAGCCGGCAGCACCTCGCCGCGGCACGGGCGACGGGGCGGGAGCGCCCGGGCGCGGACGCCGGCCTGGGGCGGTCGCAGGCAGAACGGGTGGCCCTCGAGGAGGAGCGGGCGGCCCTGGTACGGGCGAGGACGCACCCGCCCGCTCCGGCGCCCGCGGCCGGCGACCCGGCCCACCGGCCGGTACCGCTGGAGGAGCAGGCACGGCGCCGCCGGTTCCGGGCCGCGTGGGCGGCCGCCTCCGCCTCGGTGGTGCTCGCCGGCGCCGCGCTGATCCTCGTCCGCCCGCCGGCCGGGGTGTTCTGGTCGGGTGCCGGCCTGGCGTTCGTGATCGTCGCGGTCGAGGCCGCGGCGCAGTCCCGGCTGCTGCGCTTCCTGCGCGCGACACTGGTGACGGTGGTCGCCCTCACCGCGGGCTGGGCGGTCGTCATGCTCGTGACCCGGCACTGGCGCGTCGCCGTCGCCGCGGTCCTCATGGCCGTCGCGATCGGCCTGTGGGCCGGCAACCTCCGGGCCTGGCTCGCCCGCCGCTGACCTGGTCCGCCGCGGTGGGTGCGGGCGGGCCCGACTGCGAATATGGTGACATCTCTCGTGCTGGGAGGTGTACGGGTGGCGATGCGGTCCGGCGACAGGTTCACGGACCCCGGCGGTCGTGTGGTGCGCCTGACGGCCGGCCCGGTGGTCTGGCTGTCGGGGTTGGCCGACGACGCTGCGACGCTGCGCCGGCAGACGGTGGAACTGCCGGCCCACTCGATCGCCGCCAACCTGCGCAACCTGGAGCGCGCCTACGCGTGGATGATCGTCGGCGTGGCCGAGGGCTTCGGCGGGGTGGCCGTCGTGCTGCTCCTCGAGCCGGTGCTCGGCACGCCGGTCACCGACACGATCTTCCGTTTCGTACTGTCCGGAGGGGTGTTCGCGGCCGCCGGTGCCGGACTGAGCGGGCTGCGCGCGGCGGCCGCGAACCGGTGGGGCTGGCTGGTCTTTCCCGAGGACGCGATGGACAAGCAGGTCCGGCTGCGGCTGCGCCGCCGGATGCGCTCCGGAGCGGGCCGGAGCGCCGCGGGCCGGCGCCGCCGGATGCGGATGGTGCGGTGGGTGTGCCGGCCGTCGCCGTGGGACCTGCTGGTCGCGGCCATCGTCGCGGTGCCGTTCTACTTCGGGGCGGGGTGAGGCTCAGCGGGCCCGCCCGCCCGGCCCAGCGGGCCGCTCATCCAGACGGAGTCCTCCTCCGCGAAGCCGTGGCGGGCGTAGAACCCGCGGACCCTGGTGTTGTGCGCCTCGGTCTCCAGGAACATCGCAGACGCGCCCGCCTCGGCCGCGGCCCGCATCGCGTGGCGGAGCAGGACGGCGCCCACGCCGTGGCCGCGGTCACGGACGTAGATCTCGTCGAGCAGTGCCTCCCGGCCGCCTGACTCCAGGCTCCAGCCCCACGTCACCACCGCGTAGCCCGCGGCCGCGCCCGAGTCGTCGACCGCCAGCCACACCTGGCCGTGTGTGTCCTCGGCGAGCAGCGGCCCGAGGGCGCGGCCAATCCGCGCCTCGTCGAACTCGTGCCGGTCGGCGGCGCAGAACTCACGGACCAGTTCGAGAAGCACGGCGGCATCGGCCGCATCGGCTCGACGGACGGCACGCGGCCCTCACCGTCACCGCCGATCTCGACCACCAGCCGGCCGCCGTGGAGCAGCCGGCCGTCACCGTCGGGCCGGACACCGCCGGCACGACCGTCGCGCCAACGGCCCCTCACGTCCACTGTGGACGCTCTGTCGGCACGCCCGGTTGCCGCGGGCCACCCACCTCCTGACGCACACCAGCCGCATCTTCTCTTCGCAGCCGTGACCCGGTCGGGTCCACGGCCATCTGTGTTGCGTCGTTTTCCACGGAGGTACCCCATATATGAGTGCTGTCCTCGCGATCGCCATCTTCACGATCGCGTTCGTCTTCATCGCGGCGGAAAGGTGCACCGCGTCGCGGTCGCCCTGTTCGCCGCCGGGCTCATGGCGTTGCTCGGCCTCGTGCCCGGTCATGACGTCTTCTTCTCCGAGCACGCCGGGATCGACTGGAACGTCATCTTCCTGCTGCTCGGCATGATGATCATCGTCGGCGTGATCAAACAGACCGGCGTCTTCGAGTTCCTCGGGATCTGGGCGGCGAAACGGTCGCGCGGCCGGCCGTACCGGCTGCTCGTCATGCTGATGCTCATCACGGCGGTGGCCTCGCCGTTCCTGGACAACGTCACCACCGTCATGCTGGTGGCGCCGGTGACGCCGTCCGTCTGCAAACGGCTCGGGATCGCCTCGGCGCCGTATCTCATCGCCGAGGTCCTGGCCTCGAACATCGGTGGCGCCGCGACCCTGATCGGCGACCCGCCGAACATCATCATCGGCAGCCGGGCCGGGCTGACGTTCAACGACTTCCTGGTCCACATGGCGCCGATCGTCGCGGTGCTGTTCGTCGTGTTCGTCCTGCTGGCCTGGGTGATGTTCCGCAAGCGCTTCGAGTACCACCCGGAGCGGGTCGCCGAGGTGATGGCGCTCGACGAGCGGGCGTCGCTCAAGGACGTGCGGCTGCTCGTGCGCTGCCTCGTGGTCCTGGCGGTGGTCGTGGCGGGGTTCGCGCTGCACGCCGTGATCCACGTCGAGCCGTCGATCATCGCGCTGCTCGGCGCCGGGCTGATGGTCCTCGTCGCACGGGTGGAGACCGCCCGGTACCTCGAGGAGGTCGAGTGGGAGACCCTCGTGTTCTTCATGGGCCTGTTCGTGATGGTCGGCGGGCTCGTCGAGACGGGCGTCATCCACCGCATCGGCGGCTGGGCCACGGGCTGGGTCGGCGACGACTACTTCGCCGCCGCGAGCGCGCTGCTGTTCGGCTCGGCGGTGCTGGGCGCGTTCTTCGACAACATCCCCTACGTGGCGACGATGGCCCCGATCGTCGAGGACATCGTCGCCACCTCGCCGGCCCCCCGGACCGGGCAGGCGCTCTGGTGGGCCTTCGCCCTCGGCGCGGATTTCGGCGGCAACGGTACGGCCGTCGCCGCGAGCGCGAACGTGGTCGTCCTCGGCATCGCCGCGCGGGCGGGCGAACCGATCAGCTTCTGGCAGTTCACCCGGTACGGCATCATCACCACGATCGTGACGACGGTCGTCGCGTGGGCCTACGTCTGGCTGCGCTACTTCGGCTAGGAACACCGGCTTCGCGGCGCGCCACCCGGTTCACCCGGCCGGGTGGCGCGCCGCGAACGGCCACGTTCCCAGGAAACGCCCAGCAACGATCCGTACACTGGACCCCGGGGGGAGTATCTCGCCAGGCCGTCCCGGTCAGTACGAGTCGCCGACGCGGCTCCCGGGTGGTCGCCCGCCCCGACGGGTGAGAGAGACCTCGAACGATGCATCGCGTTCGAGGGAGCCCTGTTCATGGTCACCGACACCATCGCGTCGCCACAGTTGTGGATCATCACCATCGCGGTCCTGCTGGGCCTGCTGGCGCTCGACTTCGCCGTCACACGCCGCCCGCACGACGTGCCGATGCGCGAGGCGATCGCCTGGACCGTCTTCTACCTCGCCCTCCCGGTGGTGTTCGGCGCCTACGTCTGGCTGGAGCACGGCAGCCGGCCCGGCGTGGAGTTCTTCACCGGCTACGTGGTGGAGAAGTCGCTGTCGGTCGACAACCTGTTCGTCTTCATGCTGCTGCTCACCGCCTTCGCGGTGCCGACCCGGCTAGCCCAGCGGGTGCTGCTCTACGGCATCGCCGGCGCCCTCGTCCTGCGGGCGATCTTCATCGCCGCCGGCGCCGCCATGCTGGCCGCCGGCACGTGGGCGTTCCTCGTCTTCGGCGTCATCCTGGTGATCACCGCGGTGAAGGTGATGCGCGACGCGGTGCGCGACGCCGACCACGAGGTCGACATCGACAAGATGCGCGGCGTCCGGCTGCTGCGCCGGCTCATGCCGGTCACCGACGAGTACCACGGCGCGCGGCTCACCATCAAGCAGGCCGGCCGGCGGGCGCTCACCCCGATGGCGCTGGTCGTGGCCGCCGTGTTCCTCACCGACATCGTGTTCGCGGTCGACTCGGTGCCGGCGGTGTACGGCGTGACCGGCGACCCGTACCTCGTGTTCACCACCAACGCCTTCGCGCTGCTCGGCCTGCGGGCGCTGTACTTCGTGCTGCGCAACGCGCTGAGCCGCCTGCGCCACCTCAACCACGGCCTGGCCGTCATCCTCGGCTTCATCGGCGCCAAGCTGGTGCTGCACTGGGCGCACACCGTGTGGTCGTGGGTCCCGGACGTGCCCACGCCGCTGTCCCTGCTGGTCATCGTGCTGACGCTCGCGACCGTGACGGTGACGAGCCTGCGCGCCACCGCCAGGTCCCGCCCCGAGGAGCCGGCCCGCACCGGCCCCTGAATGGATGACCACCAACATTCGCCCGCTCTGTCGCGCATCGATCTTGCAGTTGTGGTGCCTGACAAACCGGGCATTCAGGGAGCGTCTCGGCACCACAACCGCAAGATCGGCAAAGGTGGACCGGGTCAACGTAGGTGGACACCGCGCTAGAGGTGGTCCCAGGGGATCGCGGCCGCCGCGGCCTCGACCCGGGCCATGAACGCCCGGTCGAGCGGGAGGTGGACGTCGTCGACGCGGTCGACCGGGACGACGCCGACGGAGTTGGTGACGAACGCCGCGCGGTAGCCGGCGAGATCCGCCAGCCGCACGGGGGCCGAGCGGTCCGGCAGCCCGGCCTCCGCCAGCCGCGGGCGCAGCAGTCGCATCATGATGCCCGGCAGGTGCGGGGTGGAGGGCCACGTGACGCCGGTGCCGTCGAAGAACGCGACGTTGTGCACGGCCGACTCGGCGATCTCGCCGCCGGGGCCGGTCAGCAGGGCGTCGTCGAAACCGTCGCGTCCGGCCGCGTGGCCGTGGTACAACTGCCCGAAGCTGCCGAGGTGCTTGAGGTGCGCGGCCGGCCGCTGATACGGCACCGAGCGGAGGCTGACGGGGCCCGGCGCCGGGTCGGCCGGCGGGCGGACCGCGACGAGGACCATGAGGTCGCCGGGGCGGTAGACATTGATCCGCACCGCCGCGTCCGGCACGTCCCGCAGCGCGTGCCGGAGGTGGTCACGGACCAGCTCCGGGTCCAGCTCCGCGGCGAAGAGCTCGCGGGTGCCGGCCACCAGCCGGTCCAGGTGCAGGGCCAGCCCTTGGACGCGCCCGCCGCGGACCTGCATGGCGGTGAAATGGCCGTAGTTGACGAGGATCGGGTGGTACAACTCCTCGATCTTCGGCTCTCGTCCGTCGACCTCCAGCCGGATCACCGCGGTGCTCACGATCGCCCACCATAGTGCATCGCACATGTCCAAGGGCGTCACGACCGGGCCGTGGACGTGCTGGCGCGGTCGAGGCCGGCGGGGTGCGCCCGCGCGAACCGCCGCGGCTCCGCCGGCAAGGCCTTGCATGATCATGGGAAAGACATGGCTGCCTGGACAGCCCGAGCTTTCCCATGATCATGCAAGACCGGGAAGTTAAGCCGCTGGGGCTGTTGTCAATGGGCTGGTTGATGTGCCGATAGCGATGGCGATGTCGGTGATCCGGTGGATGATCTTCGGGGTTTTCAGGTTCTTGTAGGCGTAACGGGAGATCGGCCGTTTCACCACACGTGGGCTGATCCGGGCGCGTCGGGCCGGTAGCAGGTCAGCCAGCACAGCACGACCGATCGCACCGACCAGGTCGACCGCGATAGTGATCACCCCGACAGCGCGGATGGTCAGATCGCGGGCGGTCTGCACGGCGATGGTGAAGCTGGCCCGGTCCGGGTCGGCCCCGGTGGTGTCCGTGGCCCAGGTCATCGTCTGCCGCAGCGCCTGATAGACGGTCAGCAGTGCGTAGAGTTCCTGATCGACGCCGTCCGGAGTGGTCGAACGCAGCACCCGCCCAGCCAGCAGGGTGTGCTTGATCGCCAGGAAGGTCGACTCGACCTCCCACCGCTCGTGGTAGAGCTCGATCAGCGCCCCGGCCGGATAGCGGCGCTCGTCGGTGAGGGTAGTGACCAGCCGCCAGACACCGGTACGGGTCGAACCATCCGCACAGGACAGCGTGACGACCGCCTCGACCACCCGAACCCGCACCCCAGCCACCACACTGGCGTAGGAACCGTCACCAAGACGGTCCAGCACCGGCAGCTTGCGACTGGACTTGACCCGCAGCAACAACCCCGCCCCAGCGGCGGTGACCTTCGTCATGAACATGTTGGTGTCATAGCCACGGTCGGCCAGCAGCAGCATTCCCGGCCGCAGCAGACCCAGCAACCCCACGGCATAACTGGTCTCACCACTCTCACCACCCACGCCGGTACCGAACACCGCACCGAACACCGCCCGAGTCCCGGTCTCCACCAACGCCACCACCCGCACCAGCGGATACCCCGGCTCACCGGCACGGGCCATCCGCTTGCCGTACACCGCCCGATTCGCCGGCGAATCCGGCACATTCACCGTGGACCCGTCGATCGCCACCGTACGCAGCCCCCGCCACCACGCCCCGACCGTGTCGCGACCCGCCACCGGCCCGGCCAGAGTCTGGAACAACCGCCGCAGCGGCGGCACCCCCACCCGCCGCCGCGCCTGCGCCAACCCCGACGACGACGGACACACCCCCAACCCGGCCACCACACCCAACCCACCGACCAACGCTCCCCACACCCGCCGATACGACAACGAGCCGAACAACCCCAACCCCAACAGCCAATACACCACCACCCGCGACGGCAACCGCCGCACCCGCCGCTGCACCCGCCCCGTCTCGGCCAACACCGCATCCACCAACTCCACCGGCACAGCCCGGGTCAACTCACCCAGATGCCCCGCCGCGAACACCCCCACCGGCACCGACCCGACCCCGGCAATGACAGACTCCTCCGACAACGGGACTCCCCCCACAGGCTGATCTTGATCGACTGCCTGTTCTACCGGAGTCCCGTTGCCTTATCACCCCACCACACCGCAACCACACACCCTTGACAGCAACCCTCACGACTTAACTTCCCGGTCTTGCATGATCATGCAAGACCGGGAAGTTCGGCCCAACAGCCCAGGCACTAGGCGTGGACGACCGGGACGACGTCCGGGGCCGCCAGGCGGATCAGGTCGGCGGCCATGTCGTCGGGCTGGTCCTGGGACGCGCGCTCGGCGTCGACCCGCAGCCGGTAGCGCTCCACCTCGCGGTCGGTCTGCTCGGCGGGCCAGCCCAGCAGGCCCGCCATCAGCGCCGCCACCGGGCCCACCGCGGTCAGGCCCCGGTCGAACGTCTCGATCGAGATCCGGGTCCGGCGGGTCAGCACGTCCTCGACGTGGCGGGCGCCCTCGGCCAGGACCGCGTAGGTGACCTCGGCCCGCAGATAGTCTTCCGCGCCCACGACCGGCTCGCCGAGGGACGGCTCGGCACGGATCAGCGCGAGGACCTCGTCGACCAGCGAACCGTACCGGTTCAGCAGGTGTTCGACCCGGGCGACGGGCAGACCGCTGCCGGCGGCGAGCGTCATCCGCTGGTTCCACCGGGCGGCGAAGCCCTCGGCGCCGACGAGCGGGACGCGATCGGTGCAGGAGGGAGGGACCGCACCACCGAGGCCGTGCACGACCGCGTCGACCGCGTCGGCCGCCATCACCCGGTACGTCGTGTACTTCCCGCCGGCGACCGCCACGACCCCCGGTACCGGCGTCGCCACCATGTGCTCGCGGGACAGCTTCGACGTGCGCTCGGACTCGCCGGCCAGCAGCGGGCGCAGCCCGGCGTAGACGCCCTCGACGTCGTCGCGGCGCAGCGGCGTGACCAGCACCTTGTTGACCTCGGTGAGCAGGTAGTCGATATCACCGCGGGTCGCCGCCGGGTGCGCCTTGTCCAGCGTCCAGTCGGTGTCGGTGGTACCGATGACCCAGTGCCGGCCCCACGGGATGACGAACAGCACGCTCGTCTCGGTGCGCAGGATGATGCCGGTCGTCGAGCGGATACGGTCGCGGGGCACCACCAGGTGCACGCCCTTGGAGGCGCGGACGCGGAACTGGCCGCGCTCGCCGATCAACGCCTGCGTGTCGTCCGTCCAGACGCCCGTGGCGTTGACGACCTGCCGGGCGCGGACCTCGAACTCACGGTCGTACTCGAGGTCGCGGACCCGCACGCCGGTGACCCGGCCACCCTCGCGCAGGAAGCCCACGACCTGGCTCCGCGAGGCGACGTGCGCGCCGTACGCGGCGGCGGTACGGGCCAGGAACATCGTGTGCCGGGCGTCGTCGACCTGCGCGTCCCAGTACTGGACGGCGCCGACGAAGCTCTCCTTGCGCAGCGCCGGGCAGACCCGCGACGCCTGGTGCCGGGAAAGCTGCCGGTGGTGCGGCAGGCTGCCCGGGCCGCGGCCGGCCATGGTGTCGTAGAGCGTCACCCCCGCGCCGACGTAGGGCCGTTCCCACCCGGCGCGGGTCAGCGGGTAGAGGAACCGGACCGGCCGCACGAGGTGGGGCGCCAGGCGGTGCAGGAGGAGACCCCGCTCACGCAGCGCCTCACGTACCAGCCGGAAGTCGAGCATCTCGAGATAGCGCAGCCCGCCGTGGACGAGCTTGCTCGACCGGCTCGACGTCCCGCTGGCCCAGTCGCGCATCTCCAGCAGCCCCGTCGACAGGCCGCGGGTGGTCGCGTCGAGGGCGCAGCCGGCCCCGACCACACCGCCGCCGATGACGACGACGTCGAGTTCCGCGCCGGCGAGGGCCTTGACCGCCTCGTCCCGTGCCGTCGGCGACAACGTCCCGGTGTGCACTCAACCAGCTCCGATCTCGATCCAGTCCAGCGTCCGCTCGACGGCCATCCGCCAGCGGCGGTACCCTTCGTCGCGCTGCCGCGGCGACCAGGTGGGCTTCCAGCGGTGCGACTCGTTCCAGTTCGCCCGCAGTTCGTCGGTGTCGCGCCAGTAGCCGACAGCGAGGCCCGCGGCGTAGGCGGCGCCGAGCGCGGTGGTCTCGGCGACCACCGGGCGGCTGACCGGCACGCCGAGGATGTCGGCCTGCAACTGCATGCACAGGTCGTTGGCGGTCACCCCGCCGTCGGCCTTCAGCACGTCGAGCGGCACGCCGGAGTCCCGCCGCATCGCCTCGACGACGTCCCGCGACTGGTAGCAGATCGCCTCCAGCGTGGCCCGGGCCAGGTGGGCGTCGGTGTCGAACCGGGACAGCCCGACGATCGCGCCCCGGGCGTCGGACCGCCAGTACGGCGCGAACAGGCCCGAGAACGCGGGCACGAAGTACACGCCGCCGTTGTCCGGCACCCGCAGCGCGAGCGTCTCGCTCTCCGCCGCGGTACGGATGATGTGCAACTGGTCCCGCAGCCACTGCACCGCCGAACCGGTGACCGCGATCGACCCCTCGAGGGCGTAGACGGCCGGCTCGTCGCCGAACCGGTACGCGACGGTGGTCAGCAGCCCGTGCGTCGAGCGGACCGGCTCGGTGCCGGTGTTGAGGAGCAGGAAGTTGCCGGTGCCGTACGTGTTCTTCGCCTCCCCGACGGCGAAGCAGACCTGGCCGACGGTCGCCGCCTGCTGGTCGCCGAGCGCGGCGGTGAGCGGGATGCGGCCGTCGCCGCCGCGGGTGGCGCCGAGCGGGACGCTCGTCAGGCCGTAACCGGCGGGCTCCGCCGACGAGCGGATGGCCGGCAGCATCGCCCGTGGCACGCCGAAGGCGGCGAGCAGCTCGTCGTCCCAGTCCAGCGTCTCGAGGTCCATGAGCATCGTCCGGCTGGCGTTGGTGACGTCGGTGACGTGGACGCCGCCGGCCGGGCCGCCGGTGAGGTTCCACAGCACCCACGAGTCCACGGTGCCGAAGAGCGCGTCGCCGTCGGTGGCCGCCCGCCGCACCCCGTCGACGTTCTCCAGCAGCCATTGCAGCTTGCCGCCGGCGAAGTACGTGGCCGGCGGCAGCCCGCTCTTCCGGCGGATCAGCCCGCCGCGCCCGTCCCGGTCGAGGGCCTCGGCGATCCGGTCGGTGCGGGTGTCCTGCCACACGATCGCGTTGTGGAGCGGCCGGCCCGTCCGCCGGTCCCACACCACGGTCGTCTCCCGCTGGTTGGTGATGCCCAGCGCGGCGAGCTCGACGCCGTCGAACGCTTCCCGGCAGGCCGCCAGGGTGCGCTGCCAGATCTCCGCCGGGTCGTGCTCCACCCAGCCGGCCCGGGGCAGGATCTGCCGGTGCTCGAGCTGATGCTGGGCGACGACCCGGCCCTGGTGGTCGAAGACCATGGCCCTGGTACTGGTCGTGCCCTGATCGATCGCGCCGACGTACTCAGCCACTGGTCACCTCCACCCGTCCCGGCTCGGGCCGCGCCGCCGGCAGGAAGCGGGTGACGGCGACCCGGTACAGGCCGGCGCCGAGCACGCCGCCGAGCAGGGGCGCGACGATCGGGACCCAGAAGTACGGGTAGCCGGTCTGGTCGACGAACGCCCCGCGGTAGCCGGTGAGGAACGACGCCAGCCGGGGCCCGAGGTCGCGGGCCGGGTTGATGGCGTAGCCGGCCGCCGCGCCCCACGCCATGCCGATCGCGACCACGATGAGCCCGACGATGAACGGCTGGAGATTTCCCTTCGGCGCCGTGTTGAGCCGGTCGGTGACCGCGAGAATGAGGAAGAGCAGGATCGCGGTGCCGATGACCTGGTCGCGGAACGCGCCCCACGGGTCGACCGGCAGCGTGCCGTTGCCGGGCAGCGTGGAGAAGACGATCTGGGTCTTGACGGTGCGGCGGGGGTCGGCGGCGTACAGGATCGAGCCGTAGTTCCAGCGCACCAGCAGGGCGCCGACGAACGCGCCGAGGGTCTGCGCCAGCGAGTACGGCAGCACCTTGCGCCACGGGAAGCCGCTGAACATGGCGAGGGCGAAGCTGACCGCCGGGTTGAGGTGCCCGCCGCTGAGCCGCCCGGCGACGTAGACACCGAAGGTCACCCCGAACCCCCATGACCAGGCGATGCTGTTGTGGTCGCCGAGCCCGCCGGCGACGACCTGCGCGACGACCCCGCACCCGAAGAGGATGAGGATCATCGTGCCGGCGCACTCGGCGGCGAGTTCCCCGACCAACCCGCGGTCCCGCGACCACCGCAACACGGACACCCCCCGGGCCGGTCGTACGTGTCGTCCGGCGCAGCTACCCATCGCGGCACCGTCTACGCCTCGGCCGTACGGGCGCTCGATCTCATGATCATGGGAAAGATGTGGCTGCCCCGGCAGCCGGACCTTTCCCATGATCATGGAGTCGCCCGGCTCGGAACGCGCCGCCTCGGGGCCGGCGGCGAGCGACAGACACCGTCAGCTCGGGGACGGGCCGAGCGCGTCCGCCGCTGGAGACGGGGCCGGCGACGGCTCCTTCAGCTCGACGAAGAGCGTGTGCGTGTCGGTGGTGCCGGTGTTGTGACCGGAGTGCTCCTGGGCGGCCAGCCACCGCACCTCGTGTGCCGGCAGGTCCACGTCGGCCTCCCGGCCGCCGGACGAGATGCGGCGGCGAAACGCGCTCAGCGTGACCATGACGCTGTCCGGATGGCGGTGCGGGCTGGTCCGATCCCCGGGTCCGTCGCGGTATTCCAGGACCCGGACACGCTCGTTCTCGAACACCACGCGGTAGAGGTGCGGGTCCGTGACCGCGGGGTCGTGGGACTGAAGTTCCATGGCACTACGGTACCATGATGAAGATGTCAGTACCATATGAGGCGACAGGCCGCACGCGACAGAAGTCCCGCACCCGGCAGGCCCTGGTGGACGCGACCCGCGAGCTGCTGGCCCGTGGGCTGACACCGCAGGTCGAGGAGGCCGCCGAGCATGCGGGGGTGTCGCGGACGACCGCGTACCGCTACTTCCCGAACCAGCGGGCGCTCCTGGTCGCGGCGCACCCGCAGCTCGCGCCCGGCTCCCTGCTGCCGCCCGGCGCCTCCGCCGACCCGCGGACCCGGCTCGATCTCGTCGTCCGCGCCTTCACCCGGTACAACTTCGATTGGGAACCGCAACTGCGCACCTCGCTGCGCCTCTCCCTGGAGACCGGCGCGCAGCGGCCGGCCCTGCGCCAGGGGCACGCGATCGGGTGGATCGAGGAGGCGCTGGCACCGCTGCGCGAGACCCACCCGCACGTCGACGTCCACGCGCTGGCGGTCGCGATCCGGTCGGCCATCGGGATCGAGAGCCTGGTGTGGCTGCTCGACGTCGCCGGCCAGTCCCGCGACGAGGCGGCCCGGACGGTCCTCTCGACCGCCCGGGCGCTGCTGGCCGCCGCGCTCGCGGCCTGATCCGGCCGAAACTGTCATACGTGCGCGGTACCGTCCGCGCATGGTCGACTCCGACGACGTTCCCGCCGAATTGCTGGACCCCATCCGCGCCACCTGCCTCGCCCTGCCGGAGGCCTACGAGGAGGCCGCCTGGGTGGGCACCCGCTGGCGGATCCGGCAGAAGACGTTCGCGCATGTCCTCGTCGTCGATCCGGACCACCAGGCCGCCTATGCGCAGGTGGTCGGGACCGACGAGCCGGTCTGCGTGCTGACGTTCCGGTCGCCGGGCGACGAGATGGCCGCGCTGATCGCCGGTGGTCATCCGTTCTACAAGGCGGCGTGGGGCATCGACGTGGTCGGGATGGTCCTCGACGGCGACGTCGACTGGGAGGAGGTCGGCGAGCTGCTGACGGAGAGCTACCGGGTGCAGGCGCCGAAGAAGCTGTCACAACACCTGTAGCCCGGCGGTCGCCACGTGCCGGGAGACGTGGACGGCCGTCGCGACGGCGTCGTCGACGTCACGTTCGGTTTGGAGCGGCTGCCCGACCCGCCCCGCACGCGTGCAGCCTAACCAACGCCGAGCCGGGTAGAGATCGCCCGTGCCGAGCAGGCTGAGGGCGGCCGTCGCCGCCCTCGCGGCGGTGGGCTGGCTCGCGGTGCCGGGCCGGGCGCAGGCGGCCGCGGTCAGCGACGCCGCGCTCGCGCTGCGCTGGGCACCGATCCACCGCCAGGACGTCGACCCCACCGGCGGCCACGCGATCGGCGGCCGGGCCGACTGGATCACCAGGATCGACTTCGACGGCAACTGGGCCGGCCGCGACAACTGGGAGCACGCGCGCGACCACCCGCTGCGGGCGACCGTCTACTACTCGGTGGTGACGACCCGCACGCACTGGTACCTGACGTACCTCTTCTACCACCCGCGCGACTGGGCCGGCCAGCCGTTCTTCGAGCGCGAGCACGAGAACGACGCGGAGGGCATGCTGTTCGCGGTCGAGCGCGACGGCTCGGCGCACGGCGTGCTGCGCGGCGCGGTCGCCGTCGCGCACAGCGACTTCTTCGCGTACGTCCCGGCCGGGAGCACGTGGACCGCGGGCCGCGAGACGGTCGACGGCGTCCTGCGGTTCGCCGATGCGCCGTACGACGGCCGCCGCCACCCCGTCACCGCGCAGGAGGCACACGGGCACGGCCTGTACGCACCGGCCGGCGACACCGGCGGCGGACTCGTCTACCAGCCCGCGACGGTCGCCGGGGTGCCCGGCCGCGGCCGCGACGCGCGATACCGGCTGGCCGACATCTTCGCTCCCGGCGGACTCTGGGCGCGGCGCGCGGACCCCGAGCTGTTCGCCGGGTGGGGCCGGTTCGCCGGCGACGCCCCGGGGTCCGGCGCGGACCGGTGCGGCGGCGGCACGTGGGGCTGCCGCGTCGACGCCGCGAACGCCCCGTGGGGCTGGGACGACCACGACGACCCGCCGGCCCGCGGCACGATCGCCACCGATCCGGCCGGACTGGTCGCGACCTACTTCACCGTTCCCGGGCCGTTCGCCCGCACGTACACGGTCAACCCGTACGCCGGCCGCGAAGGACCCCCGACGTCCCGCAGAGTTCCATGACGTCGTCACCCCGCCACCCCGCCGCGGCGTGGACGAGCAGGATCGTGACGACGACCGACATGGTCGGCAGGGCCGGCAGGACCTGCTCCCACGCGAGGCGCCCGTTCCACGGGTCGAGCGGCCACAGCCACGACGGCAGCCACCCGCCGGCCCGGCCGGGGCCGGGCGGCTCCGGGGAGGCGACGACCACGGCGTACGCCGCTGCCGTGGCCGTGGTCGCGGTGGCCCGCTCGCCGACCACGACCACGACGGAGTGCTCCACCCCGCGCGGCTCGGCCCACGGCGTGCTCGCGGCCTGCGGCTCGGGTGCGACCGCCCACGACCACAGCACCGGCACCGCCAGCAGCAGGAGCAGTCCGGCGCCGGCGCACGCCGGCCACCGGCGCGTCGTGACGGCGGCAGCGGCGAGCAGGAGCACGCCGGTGACGAGCAGCGCCGTCTCGACCGCCACCAGCGGGCGACCGCCCGGGGAGCCGAGCTCGTTCGGCCATCCGGTGCCGCTCATGCGGGCGTCGACGGACAAGGCCAGCAACGTGAGTGCCACGAGGCCGCCGGACGCGAGCCGGCGGGGCCGCGAACGGCCGGCCGACGCCACGAGCGCCAGCAGCGCCGCCATGGTCAGCGTC
The DNA here is from genome assembly GCF_025264685.1 of Dactylosporangium roseum. Classification (GTDB taxonomy): domain Bacteria; phylum Actinomycetota; class Actinomycetes; order Mycobacteriales; family Micromonosporaceae; genus Dactylosporangium; species Dactylosporangium roseum. The sequence continues at coordinate 4,033,038 of NZ_CP073721.1, read as the reverse complement.
CCGCTCCACGGCACGGGCCGGTCGTCGAGCAGCCCGGCGACGTGGACCATCGCGCCGGCGAGGACCACCCACCGGAACACAGCTTGCGCACGCACGCCGGTCATCATGGCAGCATCGCGCGGTTCGTCGAGCACGCCCGCGCCCAGTTGACCGAGCTGTTCGCCCCGCACGACCCCCAGCACGCTCACGAGCACCTCGACCCGGCCGAGATGGCGAAGGTCCTCGGCGCGGCGACTTCGACCACTACGCGATGCTCGTCTTCGAGGCCCCCGAGCGCTGAGGGCAGCCGTCGGGCAACGCCGCCGAGGACTCGGCGAGCTCCGACAGCCACCGCACGGCCGCCCGTGGGCCGTCGTATCGTTCCACGTCCACGATGGGCGAGTCTGGCCGAGCCGCGCACCGCCAGGACCGGTGCCGGCGCAAGGGCTCCCGCGAGTGGTCGGCGTCGGGATCAGCACCCCAAGCGCGTGCGACACTTCCGGATCCGGGACGAGCGGTGTGGACGGCGTGAGCGGGTCGGCGCCCCCACCGTCCACACCGGACGGCGAGTCTAGTCCACTCCGGCAACCGGCGCCGCCCCCTCGGGGCGGGCGGGATCCGCACCCCCGCGTCGACCGCGGCCCCTCCGGGAGCCGCGGCTCGTGCCGGAGCAGGCCGCCGCGCAGACGCCCGGGGCCCGCCTGGCGGACACCGACCGCTGGGACCCCGTGGGCCGAGCCGTTACGACGGTGCCGGAGCGGGTAGGTCGAATCCTTGGTTACTGGCATGGACTCAGGAGGTTTGCCATGGCCGAGGACGAACCCATCATCTCCGGTGTCCCGGCGGCGGCGCGGACCGTCGACCAGGCCGGGCCGCACGAGGTGCGGACCGGGGCCGAACAGCCCTGGGATCCCGAGGACCTCGCCGTCGCCGAGGGACACGACCCGACGCCGAAACACGTCGAGCGCAGCCGCCGGAAGCTGGAGGAGCTCGGTCCGGCGGCGATCGAGAAGACGGTTCCGTAGGTCACTGCCGGCTGTGCGCCGGTGCGAGGCAGAAGAGCGCCGGCCCCTGCACGACGAACGGCTGACCCGTGTCTGGGCAGCGGTCCGCGGGCGTGAGCCGCTCGGTGATCTGGAACGCGTTCCCCGCGTCGCAGTCGACCCGGGTCGCCCGTTCGGCGTCCTGGGCCACGCAGTCGCCGACCCGGAAGCCATCCTCGGGCACGGCATCGGTGACCTCGAGGGCGACGAGCACTCCCCCGGCGGCGGCCAGCAGGCAGGCGGCGAGAGTCAGTCCCGCGGTCACCAGCCTGCGCCCGGTGCGCCGGGGCCGCCGGGGCACCCGGGCGCCACCGGGCCGCGATCCGGCGTTGCGCCGGCCGGCCTTCGGCGGGGCGGAGCCGTCCGCGAGGGTCACGCTGGGGGTGGGGAACAGCGGGGACGGTGACACCGCGACGGTGGACAGCGGCGGCGCCTCCCCGCACGGCGCCTCGGCGTGGCCGTGTGCGTCCCAGTGCTCCGCACCGCCGGTCCGCGTGAGTTTCCGGCGCACGCGGGACAGCGCACCGGCCTTCGGACGCACCGCTGCCGGGCACGGCGCCGGAGGGCGCGGCGGCGCGGCGACGCCCGGCTCCGCTCCGGGCGGCACGGGACTCGCCGCGACACCCCACGCCGCAGCGGGCTCGTGTGTCATCGGCACGAATCGCGGCCCGGGCTCGGGCCGCGGCACCCCGGCCGGCTCAGGCTCGGGCGCGGTCCTCCCCGCCTCCGGCGGGACGGCCACCACCCGCTCCGGCGCGATGACCACCGCTTCCCGCGGGGCAGCCACCATCGGCGGCGCGGCCGCCACCCGCTCCGGCGCGGTCCTCGCCGCCTCCGGCGGGGCAGCCACCATCGGCGGCGTGGCCACCACCCGCTCCGGCGCGATGACCACCGTCTCGCGCGGCTCCGCCACCTCGGCCGGCTCGGGTTCGGGCGCGGCGACCGCGGGGCGGCGGCGCAGCGACGGATCGGCCAGCAGTGCGCCTTCGGCGACGACCGGGCCTTCGATGAGGACCGGCGGCAGGCCCAGCAACGCCTCGACCATCTGCTCGATCAGCTCCGCGACCAGCGGTGTCCGCGACACGCCGCCGGTGAGGACCACACCCGTGACCGGGTGGCCGGTCTGCGTCGCCACCGCCGCCACGGCCGCCGTCGCGCGGTCGAGCAGCGGCCGGGCGATCCGCTCGAAATCCTGCCTGGACAGGGTCGTGCCCGACGGGGACCACGGGACCGGGATCCACGCCGCCGCGGCCGTCGACAGTTCCTCGCGTGCCGTCCGTGCGGCGTCCAGCAGGGACCGGCCCGGCTTCCACCGCGCCACCGACCGGCTCGCGGCCGCGGCGCCGAGGTGCCCGGCGATCGCCGTGTCGAGCGCCAGGCCGCCCGCGTCCGGCACCGACCGTGCGGCGGCGACGGTGAACGACGGGCCGGTTCGCCGTACGACCGTCGCATCGAACGCACCGGCGCCCGCGTCGCACACGAGGACCGCGCCACCCTCCGGGACCGACAGCAGGCCGGCCTCCTCCGCGAACAGCGCCGCCGCCACCGGCTCGGGCACCAGCCGGGCGCGGTGCAGCCCGACCTGGGTCGCGGCCCGTTCCAGCATCGTCTGCCGGGGACGTGCCCAGCCGGCCGGGCAGGCGATCGTGACCGTCGACATGGGCATCCCGGCGACCCGGTGCGCGTCGGCCGCGACGTGCGAGAGGGTGGCGGCGAACAGGTTGCGCACCGGGCACTCGACGCCGCCGAGCAGCACGGAGCCCTGCGCGACGGCGCGTTTCGGATACGGCTCGAACCGGTCCGGGTGCGCCAGTCCCGCCTCGATCGCGTCCCGCCCGACGGCGAGGTGCGGCGCGCTGTCCAGGCACACCGCGGAGGGCTCGACCAGCAGCGGTGCGCGCCGTCCGTCGGGCCCGGCGAGGACCGCCGCCATGCGTGACGTCCCCACGTCGATGCCAAGGTGGTATCCCCCCACGGTCCCACCTTAATATGACAAATCCTCTGAAAATCCCGCGAAGGGAAGAACCCACCCCGACCCTCCACAGCGACCGGTTCGCCCCCGCCCCGCCCCACTGCGTTGATCTTGCAGTTGTGGTGCCTAACAAACCGGGCATTCAGGGAGTGTCCTGGCACCACGACTGCAAGATCAACGCACTGGGGCGGGGGTTAGCGGGCGAATGTGGTCTGGATCAGGTCGTGGCCCAGGTCGAAGCGGATGCCGTCCGGGTTCGACAACCGGGTGTCGCTGTACCACGAGCTGTCGGCCTCCGGGTGCGGGCCGACCACGCCGACGTGGCCGGCGCCGTAGGACGTGACGAGTGCCGCGGCAGCGCCGGTGTCGTAGGTGGCGAGCACGGTCGCCGTGGTGCCGGGCTTGACCGTGAAGGCCGCGCCGTCCTGGAAGTACATGTGCCGCGGCTGCCCCCGCCACCGCACGGCCACGACCGTGTCGTCGGTGCCGTGGATCGTGGCGCCCTTCGAGTAGATGTACCCATTGACGCCGATGCCGTTGAGCAGGCCGTAGCCGGGTCTGGCACCGGCCAGGTAGGCGCCCAGGCAGAAGCCGAGGTAGTTCCCGCCGTCGTCGACGAACCTCCGGATGTCGTCGGCGTAGGTCCGCACCCTGCGCCACGCCTGCCGCACGTCGCCGCCGCCCGGCTGGGCGTAGACGGCGGCCTCGGCGAGGGTGGCCGCGGAGATCTGCACGTCCTCGTCGGGGCCGCAGAACTGGGTGTCGAAACGGGCCGGCGCGCCCCGCAGGAGCACCGCCACCGCCTCGGAGCAGCCCGAGCACGCCGCCTGGCCGCGGTAGACCAGCGCCAGCGGACGGGCCTTCGACAACACCACGGAGGCGGCCACCGCGACGCCGGTGACGGTGGCCAGCAGGCCGACGCCACCGGCGCCGAGCAGGACCGCCCGGCGGTTCACCGATCCGCACCGCCGGGTTGGGCCGGCACGAAGCGGGCGTCCAGCACGGTCCGCGCCCAGGCCAGCCGGTCGGCGCCGGGTATCTCGGCGAGGAGCACCTCGTACATCTTCTGCCACACCCCCGACGCCTGCCATCGTGCCAGCCTGCGGCGGCACGCGGTACCCGAGCCGAAGCCGAGTTCCACCGGCACGTGCTCCCACGACACCCGGGTGTGCAGCACGAACAGGACCGCGCACAGTGCCTGGCGGTCGTCGGGCCGCTTCGGGCCGGTGCGCCGGACCTCGGACAGCAGCGGTTCGACGCGCTGCCACAGCGCGTCGGAGACGATCCACGGCGCCGCCTCGTCGTGCCGCGGGCGGTGCCGGCTGGACCGCCGCCAGCGGCTCCGGTCCGGCCGCGCCGCGCGCCGCTCCCGCGGCGAGCGGGTCGCCGCCGGCTCGGAGTCCGCGTCCGCGTCCGGAGCGGAGTCCGGCGGCGGTTCCGGCGGGGCGTCCGAGGGGGACGACGGCGACCACAGCTCCGCCCAGTCGGCCGCCCGGGCGGCCGAACGCGACTCCCGGCGCGCCGACGCGGCGACGGCCAGCCGGCGCGCGCGGCCGGCGAACATGGTGACGATCGCCTCCAACGGGCCGCGACCGGCGGTGTACCGCACGGCGACGGCGAGCAGGACCACGGCGACGAGCTGCACGATGCAGCCGGTCGTCGCGTCGTACTCGTCGAAGTCCGAGTTGATGAACAGCACGTGCGCGCTGTAGAAGGTCAGGGTCATGCCGCCGGCCGCGGACAGCGGCAGGAGGACGGCCACGGCCAGCCGCCGGGTGATCTTATGCCGGGCCCGGCCGATGAGCAGCATCAGGCCCAGGACGGCCACGGCCGTCCCGGTGGTGCCCAGCAGGTCGAGCGGCGTGCTCGTGTGCGGGGTGTCGACCGCGAGCCACCACCACGTCGACGTCGGCGTGTTGCCGTCGCCGCCGAGTTTGAGCAGCTCGGTGGTGTGCTCGACGGAGAGCCCGCTGGCCGGCTGGGCGGCCCGGATCCGGTCGAGACCGTGGTAGCGGTGCAGCAGCAGCCACGAGGCGGTGTGCGCGGCGACGGCGAGGACCGTGCCGCCGACGAGCAGCGTGATCACGACCCGCAACCGGGTGAGGTTCAGCCGCCCGATCACGACGCCGACCGACATGTACGCCAGCCACGCCGGCGTCGGATAGAAGCCGGTGAACGCCAGCTCGATGAGCGTGCCGACCGGGTCGCCGAACACCCGCGCGAACGTCGGGTCACCCAGGAGCGGATCCGGCAGGTGCGGCAGGAGGACGTGGTCGCCGAACGGGCCGGCGGTCGCCAGCAGCACGCCGACCGTGGCGACGGCCCAGGTCGGCAGGAACACCAGCGGGATCGCGACCAGGAACACGACCCCGAGGTACGCCAGGATGACCGCGTTGAGCTCGGTGTCGAGCTGGCCGAGCACGAGCCCGACCGCGCCGATGGCCAGGGCGCGGACCGCGAGCAGGGCGACGGTGCCCGGCGCGTCGGCGCGGGTCACCCGGCGGCGGCCGGTCGCGAGCGCGACGCCGACCCCGGCGAGCACCGCGAACGCCGCCGCGGCCCGGCCGCTGAAGACCGCGGCGGACCAGGTCGGGTTGCCCGCCGCGTCGGCCTCGTACAGCGAGTGCAGGGTGATCATGCCGAGCAGCGACGCGCCCCGGGCCGCGTCGACGCCGACCAGCCGCGGCTTGCGCCGGGGCGCCTGGGCCGGCTCGGTGGCGGCCTGCTCGGTCGGCCGCTCGATCGTTGGCGCCGTCATGGCCGCATCACCGCGTCGACCAGGTCGAGGCCGAGGTCGGCACCGAGCCGGTCGACGGTCAGTCCGGCATCGGTGAACCAGTCGTCGGTCGCCTCCGGGTGCGGCCCGACGACCCCGACGCAGCCCTGGCCGAAGCGGGCGACGAGGGCGGCGGCGGTGCCGTTGGGATACGTGGCGACGACGGTCGCGGCGGCGGACGGGCGGACCCAGAAGTACGGGCCGTCCTGGAAGAACAGCATGCGGCGCCGGCCCCGCCAGTCGACCTCGACCACGGTGTTGTCCTCGGACTCGACGGTGGCGTCGGACGAGGCGATGTACTGGTCGGTGTCGCCGGGCAGCAGATCGAAGCCGGGCGTCGCCCCGGCGAGGTAACCGCCGAGGCAGAAGCCGAGGTACCGGCCGCCGCCGCGCACGTACTCCCGGATCTCGGACCGGTGCCGGCGCAGGTGCCGGTAGCCCTTCGCGAGCGTGCCGCCGCCGGGCTGCGCGTAGAGCGCCGCGCCGGCGAGCGTCTCCGCGGAGACCGGCCGGTCCTCGTCCGGGCCGACGTAGCGGATGTCGAAACGCCACCGGCTCGCGCCGAGCAGCCCGGCGACCGCCTCCGGGCAGCCGGGCAACGACGCCGGGCCGCGGTAGACGAGGGCCACCGGCCGGGTGGTCCGCACCCGGCCGGGCCACCACGACGACACGCGGCTCGCCACGGACGCGACGCGCCGCACGGCGATCATGCCGGCCTGCCCGCAGGCGGGTTGTCGAGCGTCAGCGCGGTGCAGCGGACCCCGCCGCCGCCCTTGGCGAGCTCGGTCGTGTCGAGCTCGACGACGTCGAGGCCGCGGGCGCGCAGCTCGGCGGCGAGGTCGGGCGCGCCACGGGTCATGGTGACCGTGGTGCCGTCGCTGACGAGGTTGAGCGCGAGGCCCGCGGCGTCCGCGGCGGACACCTCGATGAGGTCGAGCCCGAGGCCCCGCATCCGCCGGCGGCTGGGCTCGTCGAGCGCCTCCGGGCAGTACGCGACGGTGTGCGGGTTGCCGATGACGGCCACCGCGAGGTCCAGGTCGTACCACTGTGGACCGACGGTGTGCAGCGGGACGATCTCGTAGTCCAGCTCGCGCGCGAGGACGGCGTGCATGCGCCGGTCGGTGCGCTGCCCGTAGCCGGCGAACAGCAGCTCGCCGCAGGCGAGCGCGTCGCCCTGGCCGCTGAACGGGTACGGCGCCTCGATCACCTCGTAGCCGTTGCCGGCCAGCCACTCCTGGAAGTACGGCATCTCCGCCTTGCGCTCCGGCGGCGGGAAGCCCAGCACGGCCCGGTGGCCCCGGACGAGGGCCGCGTTGGCGGTGAAGACCATGTCGGGGCACTCGGGGACGGAGGGCAGGTATTCGACCTGCCGGCCGGCCGCCAGGTGCGCGGCCACGATCGCCGCGTGCTCGGCCGCCGCGGCGGCCGGGTCGGGCTGCACGCAGGTGTCCATGTATGGGTTGATCTCATAGTCGATCCGGAAGTGGGTGGCGTCGCACACCAGCAGTCGGGTGTTCACGGGGTGTCCTACTCCTTGTTCAGCTATCGGTTCCCGAGATGGACGGAACGGCCGTCAGGCGGCGACCGCACCGGGGAGGACGTCGTGGTTGCCGACGCCCTGGGCCGGGATGCCGCGCCAGCGGCTGCCCGGCGTGAGGTGCTCGCCCTTCATGAGCAGGGAGAGCGAGCCGAGTGACACGTCGTCGCCGACGACGGCGTCGTAGAGCACGACGGCACGGGTGCCGACCGTGGCACCGGCGCCGACGGTGACGACGGACATCTTCATGACACGGTCCTCGAACAGGTGGGTCTGCAGCGAGACCTCGGCGCCCACCGTGGCGTCGTCGCCGATCTCCACCAGGTCGAACTCGGTGAGGTAGGTGGTGCCGATCCACGTCCGCCGGCCGATGCTGGCGCCGAACCAGCGCAGGACCGGCGGGAGGAACGGCGTGCCGACGAGTATGCCGACGCCGGCCGGGACCGCGGCGGCCTCGTACAGGCCGGTGACGAACTCGGTGCGCCGCACGAACGGGCTCCACAGGGGCTCCACCCGCGGGCGGTACTTGCCGACAACGGTGCGCTTGGTCGCCGCGCAGTAGCCGATGACGGCGACGCAGGCCGTGATGACCACGAAGGGCGACACGAGCGCCGGGATCGGCAGGTCCCGGCCGCGGGCGAGCACGGACAGGACCCACAGGTACAGGTATACGCTCATGCCCAGCAGCGAGGCCGGCGCGGTCGCGCGCGCGAACTCGACGGCGAGCCGCTGCACGACGAGCTTCCGCGGCGGGCGGAACGTCTCCGCCTCGGAGAAGCTGCCGCTGCTCTGCCGCACCGGCAGGTGCATCGCCGGTGAGCCGAGCCAGGAGGTGCCCTCCGGCACGTCCTCGTCCGGCGGCAGGGTCCGGACCCCGACCAGGCTGCCGTCGCCGAGGGTCGTCCCGGCCGGGACGAACGCGGCGTTGCCGACGAACGCCCGGCTGCCGACGCGGGTGGGCAGCAGCGCCATCCGGCCGTTGGCGAACGTGGTGGCGCCGACGCTGGCCATGTCGGCGACGAAGCTCTCCGGTCCCAGGGTGAGCAGGTCGGGGTCGAGGTGCGCGGCGGTGGAGACCTCGGCGCCCCGGCCCACGCGGGCACCGAGCAGCCGCAGCCACGGCACGGTGTAGAGCGTCGAGTACAGCGAGTTGGTGAACATCAGGCTGAACTCGAGCAGCTTGTCGGCGATCCACTTGCGGACACCGAGCGCGGAGCGCGATGGGTGCACGCCGGCCGGCGCGTGCCGCAGCACCAGCCGCTTGCCCAGGGCGACCACGGCGCACGTGGTCAGCACGTACAGCGGCCCGGCCGGGATCGTCGCGATGAGGCCGGCGAGCAGGCCCCACTGCAGCAGCGCCCACCACACGAGCAGGACGCTGGGCACGATCATCGCGATCGCGCTGAGCTCCAGCCCGGCGAGGCCGAGCACGGCGGCGGCGAGGTGCTGGAGCCGCCAGCCACGCACCGGCTCGCCGGCGCGCAGCAGGTTCTCGACGGTCGGCGAGAGCGCCTCGACGGGGCCGGGCGGCGAGCCCGCCCAGCGGGCCCGCGGCGGTACGGTCTCGCCCGACTCGAGCACGGACTGTTCGCCGAGGCAGGCGTGCGGCCCGACCGACGCCCCGGGCTCGAGGACCGCGTTCGCCCCGACGAACGCGTGCTCGCCGACGGTGATGGGTTCGACGATCACCCAGCCGTCCTCCACCCGCCACGGGCGCATCGAGACGCCGTAGCCGATCGAGGCGTCGGTGCCGATCCGCAGCAGTGTCGGCAGGCTGATCGCGCTGGTCGCGATCGCGGTCCGGCGGCCGACCCGGGCGCCGAGCAGCCGCAGGTACGCGGCCATCAGCGGGGAGCCGCTGATGACCGGCATCGGCCCGATGGCGATCAGCAGGTTCAGCGCCCAGAGCCGGACGTAGGTCGGTCCCCAGAGCCGGTACCTCCCGGGCCGGATCCCCGCCGCGATCGGCCGGGCGAGCACCACCGGCACGACCCACCGCACGCCGAGGTAACTGACGAGGATCGCCATCATGAGCTGGACGAGCACCTCGACGGAGACCCGCCCGTCGTTCCACGTGTAGACGTACGACACCGGCAGCGTGATGAGCAGCAGCAACAGGTAGATGACCAGCCCCTGGCCGACCCCTGCCGCCGCGATCCGCCGGCTGCGGTGCCGCAGCGGCTCCGGCCGGGGCGGCGCGGCCGGGCCGGCCTGCCCGGCGACGGCGCGCAGCCGCGCGGCCATTCCCCGGATCGTCGGGTTGCTGTAGAGGTCGCGGACGGCGGCGCCGGCACCGGCGGCACGCTCGCGCAGCGACGACACCACCCGGGCCGCGAGCAGGGAGTGGCCGCCGAGATCGGTGAAGAAGTTCGCCTCGACCGACAGCGCCGACGCCTCGACGTTGAACGCCTCGGCCCACACCGCGCGGACCTCCTCCTCGATCTCGCCGTCGGCCGCGACGACCTCGCCCCCGGTCCGCACCGGCCGCCGGTTGACGGGGAACGGGAGCTGCTTGCGGTCGACCTTGCCGCTCGGCATGGCCGGCAGCGCGGTGACGACGTCGAGGTACCCCGGCACCATGTAGGCCGGCAGCCGCTCCTGTAGCTGGTCGTAGAGCCGCCCGACGAGTGCCTCCCCGGCCTCACCGCCGGCCGGCGGGACCACGTAGGCGGCGAGCTCACGCGGCGCGTCCTCGGCGGCGGAGGCGGGCACGAGCGCGGCGACCGCCTCGGCGACCCCGTCGTCCTCCAGCAGCACGTTCTCGATCTCGCCGAGGTCGACCCGGTGTCCGCGGATCTTGACCTCGGCGTCGGCGCGGCCGAGGTACTCGATCTCGCCGTTCTCGGTGAGCCGGCCGAGGTCGCCGGTGCGGTACAGGCGGGAGCCCGGCGGCGCCAGGGCGTGCTCGATGAACTTGTCGGCGGTGAGCTCCGGCCGCCCGACGTAGCCGCGTGCCACCCCGGGCCCGCCGACGCAGATCTCGCCGACCTCGCCGTCGGCGACGAGCCGGCGCTGCTCGTCGAGCAGCACGACGGAGTACGTCGGCAACGGCACGCCGATGGTGACGGTCCGTCCCGGCAGCAGCTCGCACCAGGTCGCGGTGACAGTGGCCTCGGTCGGCCCGTACGTGTTGAGGATGCGCCGGCCGGGCCGGCTCCACCGCTCGACGAGCTGCCCCGGGCACGCCTCGCCGCCGACCAGCAGGTTGCGGATGCGGGGCAGGTCGCGCGGGATCGTCGCCAGGAGCGTCGGCACGCAGTACCAGACGGTGACGCGGGCCGCCTCGAGGAAGTCGGCGAGTTCGACGCCGAACCGGCGCGAGTCGTTCGGGCCGGCGATCAGCGTCGCGCCGACCGACCAGGTCGGCCAGATCTCCTCGATCGAGAAGTCGAACGCGATCGTCATGCCCTGGTAGACCCGGTCCTCCGGGCGCACGTCGTACAGGCCGGGGACGATGTCGAGGAAGTTGCAGATGCTCGCCTGACCGACCTCGACGCCCTTGGGCCGTCCGCTGGAGCCGGAGGTGTAGATGACGTAGGCGGCCGGGTCGGTGCCGTCGTCGCGCTGCTGCGGGCGGTGCCCGGGCGCCGCGGCCGGCTCCGGGGCGGTGTCGGCCAGCAGCACCGTGCAGGCCAGCCCGTCGGCCCGGTCGGCCAGCTCGGTCGAGGTGACCAGCAGTCCGACGGCCGAGTCCTCGGTGATGTACGCGACGCGGTCGGCCGGCGACTCCGGGTCGATCGGCACGAACGCCCCGCCCGCCTTGCCGATGCCGAGCAACGCCACGTAGGTCTCCACCGAGCGGCGCAGCAGGATCGCCACCCGCACGCCCTCGCGGACGCCGAGCGTGCGCAGGTGGTGCGCGAGACGGTTCGCGCGGACGTCGAGTTCCCGGTAGGTGAGGCGCTCGTCCTCACACTCCAGCGCGACGGCGGCCGGGGTGCGGTCACACGCCGCCTCGAACACGTGGTGCAGGCGCCGGGTGCGCGGCGCGGTGACGGTGACGACGGCGGCTTCGACGCCGACCTCGGTGACGACGGCGGCTTCGACCGGGTCCAGGGCGACGGCCGGGATTGTCACCCGGTGGTCACCCGGATCAGGCTGCCCTGTCAACGGTGACGTCGTTGTCCCGGTGATGGGTGCCTGGCTCACGGATCAGCTCCTCAAACGTGGGCGGAACAGCGGATGCGGTGCTGTCGGGGCACGCTGGCATCGAGACACGACTATGCGTGCCCGGTCCGCGCGCGACGGCGGAACCCGCAGGAAAGGGATTCGGGAACACCACAAAATCGACACCAGGCCGGTGCCGCGGTCTCAGGTTGCCTCCTGGCAGCGGTCGCCGTGGCCTCCGCCGCGCAGTTCTCACCTCGAGACCACCCGCGGTGCGGCGGCCCCACCCACGGCCCCCGGGGCACGGCCGGGCCGGGCCATGCGGCAGATCACCCCGCCGCGCCGCTCAGGGCCGGCGCCGTGTCGCGGCGACGTCCCGTCGGTCAGTAGGTGATCGTCAGGCAGGCCACCCGGGAGCCGGCGGCCCCGGCCGAGCCGGGCTTCGTGCTCGTCGGCTCGGCGTGGATCACCAGGGAGTACGGGCGGTGGTCCGGAGTCAGCTCCCAGTCCTGCTCGGCGGTCGCCTCACCGCGGCCGCTCGCATCCGTGGTGAAGTCGAGCCACGCCTCGTTGTGGGGGTTGGCGTACGAGGGATCCGTCGACGGCGACCGGCCGGCCTTCGGGTCGGCGTGGTGCTGGAAGTGCGGGCCGGCGGCCGACGGGTCCGTGCCGCACCGCTCGGTGTGCAGGTGCGCCCCGTACCGGCGCTTCGCGTCGAACCCCGTCACCACGAGCGACTCCATGGTCCGCCCCTTGCCGCTGATGAGCGTGAGGTCGGCGCTCGGGCTGCCCTGGACCGCCGACGGCTCGTAGAGGAGCGCCTTCGCGTCCGCCGGGGCCGACGCCGCCGGCACGAACGTGCCCTTCGCCGTCGCCTTGACGGGCTGCGTCGCCGACGGTGTCGCGGCCGGAGCGTGCGGATCGTCGCCGCAACCGGCCACCATCGTCAGGAGGGTCAGCGCGGCCACGGCACAGCGGTTCATCGGCACGTCAACAGCCTGACCGCCGGCGGCCGCGGCACGGACGGGGCACGCCTGCCGATCACCCGGACGGTCACACCGGGCGCACCCCGCCACCGGGCGTCAGGCCGGGGCCGGCTCCGGGGTCTCCGCCGACGCTTCCTCGAAGCGGCTGCGCAGCCGGCGGTACGGGCGGCTGCGCAGCGCGATGCCCGTGGCGATCACGCCGACGACGCCGGTGAGCACGAACACGAGCGCGAGGCCGCGGTCGGCGCCGGTGCCGAACCAGTCGCCGATCGTGCGGGCGCCCGCACCGTCGGTCATGAACGGGATGAACACGAACTGGGCGATCGGCGAGATCAGGAACGCGGTCAGCGGGGAGGCGGCCTGCTCCACGCTCTGCGCGAAACCGAACACGCGGCCCTGCCGCTCGTACGGCACCACCTTCTGCAGGATCGTCTGCTCGGCGGCCTCCGCGTACGGCACCAGCAGCATGTAGACGTACAGCCCGGCGGTCAGCAGGACGATCGACGAGCGCAGCGGGAACAGCAGCGTGACCGTCCACAGCACCAGGTTGACCGCGAGCAGCAGCCAGACCGGGTTCCTGCCCAGGCCGGTGCGGGCGATGAGCAGGCCGCCGACGATGAAGCCGGTGCTCAGCACGCCCCAGAGCAGGCCCCACGCCTCCACGGAGACCAGCGACAGCCCGTAGGCGTCCATGAGCGCCATGAACACGCCGCCGAGAAAGTTGTTGAACGCCGAGAACAGGATGAGCGCGGTCAGGCCGGGCACCTGGCCGACGACCCGCATGGTGCCGCGCACGTCGACCGTCCGCTTGGGGGCCGGCCTCGGCTCGTCCGGCTCCGGCAGCACCGTGTGCCCGGCCGCCGCGTCGACCGGGGCGGGGAGCGCCGGCTCGGCCGTCGCCGGGGCCGGGGCCGGGGCACGCTCGGCCACCGGCACGGCGGCCAGGTGCGCCACGGCGAGGGCGAGCACCCCGAGGGCCAGGACCAGCACCCAGAACATGCCGCCGATCGCGACGAGGATCCCGCTGATCACCGACGTGACGAGGAAGGTCACGCCCGACGTGGTGCCGACGAGGCCGTTGGCCCGGTCCCGGGTCTCCGCCGCGATCAGGGTGGTGACCAGCGTCGGCAGCGCGATGGTGCGGATGTTGCCCGCGATGACCCCGAACATCAGCAGCACGATGAGCGTCCACAGGGCGACGCTCGTCGGGTCGGAGAACGACGCGCGCGGCACGAGCTGATAGACCACGAGCGCGACGGCGTACAGGGCGAGCGACACCACCGCCGACACCTGCATCATCGTCTTCTTGGCGTGGTGGTCGACGAGGCTGCCGAACCAGATGCCGGTCAGCGCGGTCATCACGAGGAAGATTCCGGACACCACGCCGGTCGCGAAGACGGAGCGGGTCTGCAGGTACACGTAGAACGTGATCGCGAACCAGACCGTGAAGTTGATCACCGATACCAGCAGTGTGTTGACGAGCAACTGGTAGAACGTCTTCCGGTCTCCCTGGATCACAGCCATGCTCCGACGGTAGGGCCTCGAGCCGGGTTGAGGTCCAGCCGGGTCCCCGCTCACCCCACGATCTGGAACGACCACGAGTAGTCGTCCCAGGCGCTCGTCACGATCCCGAACTGGGTGCTGGCGGTGTAGGAGTCCTGCCCGTCGACAATCTTGATGACGACCCGGCCGCCGTCGGCGAGGTTGATGTACCCGGCGTGGACGGCCGCGGTGCAGACCGAGGAGTCGAGGGTGTACGGGCCGGAGCCCCACACGGTGCCGATCGTCCCGTTGGCCGGGCACTGGTACGCGATGGTCCGGCCGGGCTTGGCGGTGTATGCCGTGGCGGTGGTGTACCAGTCGACGTTGTCCTGCTCGACGTCGGCCGCCACCTGCTCGCCGGGCGTCTCCTCACCTCCGGTCGTCTGCTGCTGGCCCACCGACCGGTCGCCCGAGTTGTCGTCGCCGGCGCCGCCGAGCTTGGTCACGCCGTAGACGCCGAGGCCGATCACCAGCAGGACGGCGACGGCGGCCGCGACGACCACGCCGGTGCGGCGCTTCGGGCCGGACGGCGGCGGGGCGGGCGCGACCGGGGACGCCGCGCCGTAGCCGCTCGGCGGCACCGCGGCCCGGCCGGCCGGGGCCGGGGTGGGCTCGGGACGCGACGGCGGCAGTTCGATGCCGGCCGGTGGGGCGGGCGGGCCTGACGACGGCGCCGGGTAGGCGGCGACGTGCGTGGCGCCGAACCCGGGCGAGACGGGTGCGGCCGACACGGGGCCGGGCGACGCCGGCACCGCCGACGCCGGCACGGCGGGCGGCCCGGACACCGCGAACGGCGCCGCGGGCCCGGCGGCACCCGGCGGGAAGGGCCCGCCCGCACCCGGCGGCGGCCCGGCGGGACCGGGCACCGGGGTCGCGGGGGCGGGCGCCGCGCCGACCGCGCCCTGCGCCACCACGAGCTCCGGCTGCTCCACCGCCGTCGGGGCGACGCCGAGTGCCTGGTGCAGCAGCGTGGCGACCAGCGGGATCCGGCTGCCGCCGCCGACGAGGAAGACGCCGGCGATGCCGGCCGGGCTCAGGCCCGCCGACGCGATCGCCGCCCGGGTCGCGGTCACCGTCGCGGCCAGGATCGGCCGCGCCAACTGCTCGAACTGGTCGCGCCCGAGCGGGACGTCCACATCGAACGCCGGGATGTGGATCATCGTGGTGGAGGTGCGGGACAGCATCTCCTTGGCCGCGCGCACGTCGTCCCACAGCAGCCGGTTCGCGCGCCGATCGGCGCTGCCGATGGGGTGCAGGAGCCGGCTCCAGGCGGCGGGGTCGCGGGCGGCGTGGATCGCACCGAGGTGGGCGACGACTGCGGCGTCGATGTCGAGGCCGCCGCTGGTGCTCAGGCCCTCGGTGGCGAGCACCTCGAACGTGCCGGCACCGTGCCGGACCACCGACGCGTCGAAGGTGCCGGCGCCCAGGTCGTACACGACGAAGGTCGAGCCCGGGCCGGCGCTCGCGGCGCTGATCGCGCGGAAGACCTGGGCGGCGGCCACCGGCTCGGGCAGCAGGGCGACGGCCCCGAGGCCGGCGCGCTCGGCGGCGGCCAGCAGAACGCCGCGCCGGGTCTGCGCCCAGGCGGCCGGGCAGGTCAGCGTGACCCGGCCGAGCGGGCCGCCGGAGACCCGCCGCGCCTCGCCGACGACCCGGGCGAGCACCGCCGCGATGACGTCGACCGTGGGGATCTCGTGGTCGCCGAGCAGCACGGTGGGCTCGTCGACGCGCCGCTTCGGGTTGGGCTCGAACCGCTCCGGGCTGACCCGGGCGGCGTGCGCCGCGTCGCGGCCCACGAGCAGCCCGGCGTGCGGGTCGGCGTAGACGGCGGACGGCAGCGTCGGCGAGCCGTCGAAGAGCAGGGGCCGCACGTTGCCGTCGGGCCAGGCCAGCATCGCCACGGTGTTCGAGGTACCGAAGTCGACCCCGAGCCGGTACTCTCGCACGTCCACGTCGCCAATATACGGATTCCCCGCCACGGCCAGATCCTCTCAACGGCGCGTGCGGCCGCCTGTTCCGGTGGCCGGGCCGACCATGTCAGCGGTCGGTGCGCTCGTAGACGTCCGGCACACCGTCGGCGTCGGCGTCGACCTCCTCCTCGGCGCACAGCAGCCGGTAGTGCCGGTTGCGCAGCCGCAGCACGACGGCGGCCAGCACGGCGGCGGTCGTCGAGCCGAGCAGGACGCCGATCTTCGCGTACCCGTCGTGCGCGGTGCCCGCGCCGAAGGCGAGGTCGGCGATGAGCAGCGAGACGGTGAACCCGACCCCGCCGAGGAGCCCGATGCCGAGCACGTCCCACCAGGACAGGCCCTCGGCGAGCCGGGCGCGGGTGAACCGCTGCACCAGCCAGGTCGCGCCGACGACGCCGACGGTCTTGCCGGCGACCAGGCCGGCGGCGATGCCGAGCGTGATCGCGTTGGCGATGCCCGTACCACCGCCGCCGACGCCGGCGATCGAGACACCGGCGGCGAAAAAGGCGAACACCGGCACCGCCACGCCGGCCGACAGCGGGCGCCACCGGTGCTCGAACCGGTGGGCCAGGCTCGCGCCCGCCGCGCCGGCCGCCGGCCGGACCGGGACCGTGAAGGCCAGCAGCACGCCGGCGACCGTGGCGTGGATCCCGGCGGCGTGGACCAGCGCCCAGGTCGCCACGGCGAGCGGCAGGAGCAGCCAGGCGGACGTGACGCCGCGGCGCACCAGCAGGCCGAAGCCGAGCAGCGGCACCACCGCCAGCAGCAGCGGCAGCCAGGCCAGCGCGGCGGTGTAGAAGATGGCGATGATGACGATCGCCAGCAGGTCGTCGACGACGGCGAGCGTGAGCAGGAAGGTGCGCAGCGCGGCCGGCAGGTGGGTGCTGATCACGCCGAGCACCGCGAGCGCGAACGCGATGTCGGTCGCGGTCGGCACCGCCCAGCCGGCGAGGGAGCCACCGCCGGCAGTGCCGTTCACCAGCGTGTAGATGATCGCGGGCACGGCCATTCCGCCCACGGCGGCCGCCACCGGCAGCACGGCCCGGCGCGGGTCGCGGAGGTCACCGGCGACGAACTCCCGCTTGAGTTCCAGCCCGGCGACGAAGAAGAACACCGCGAGCAGCCCGTCGGCGGCCCAGCCGGCGAGGGTCAGGTCGAGGTGCCAGGCGGCGGGACCGACCCGGAAGCCGGACAGCCCCGCATACGAGGCCGACCAGGGCGAGTTGGACCACAGCAGGGCGACGACGGTCGCGGCGAGGAGGAGCAGGCCGCCGATCGACTCGGTGCGCAGGACGTCACCGATCCGGCTGACCTCGGGCCACGTGCCGCGTTCGAGCAGACGGCGGGCACGGCTACGGGTCATGGCTGGCTCCCGGGGGTCGGAGACGGAGACGTCCGCGAGGACGTCGCCGACCAGTCTTCCCGGCACACCTGCGTGCCACCCTACGGCATCCACGAATCGCCTGCATTCGCTACTGAACGCGAGCACTTCTTCACGTTCCGTGTTAGCTTCGGGGCATGGACACGGCGCGTTACGAGGCAGCGGTCGTGTCGCCCGCGGTCGACGACGACCCCACGGCCGCGGTGAACCGGTGGGTCATCGGCCCGATGGCCGCCCTCAACCGGGACATCCTCGCCGGGCGCGAGCCGCCCGACGCGTTCCCGGCAATGGTCCGGCACACCGTCGGGCCGCTCCTCGACGCACCCGAGCGGTACGGCCCTCGTGACTCGCGGCAACTGCTGGTCCTGCTGGGAATCGTGGGAGCCGGCCTGGGCCGGCACTTCCAGGAGCGGCACCCCACCCACCGTGCGACCCCGGAGCGGGCGTTCGACGTCGGTGTCGGCGCCGAGCCGATCGGCTTCCTCGACTACTTCCGCCGCCTCGCCGAGCACAGCGGCACCGGGCACCCGCACCGCGACACGTACGCGTCGCTGACCCGCTGGAACCTGCCGCCGAGCGAGGCCTGGTGGGGCGGCACCCGGCTCGCGGTCCTGCCGGGCGTGTTCGACGACGGGGCGTTGCGCACCTACACCGCGGCGGTCGACGAGGTGCGCTTCTTCGAGCTGATCAAGCTGTCGGAGACGTTCGAGCGCGCGGTGAACCTGGCCGTGGGCCCGCTCACCGAAGGCGGTGTCGACCTGCTCGGCGCCGAGGCCCTGCACCGGCTCGGCGTCGCCGCGCTGCTCCTGGAGGGCATGCGGAAGCTCAACGCGGACTTCGCGGCGCTGCCGCCCGCCGAAGGGCTCAGCGCGGGCCACTTCATGGACGTGTTCCGCCAGTTCGCGGTGCACTGGCGGCCCGGCGACGTCCCGCCCAGCGGCGCGCTGGACCCGGAGGCGCTGGAGCGCGACCTGGTGCTCGGCACCGAGGCCCCGGGGTTCCGCGAGCACCTGCACCGGATGGGGCCCGGACTGCTGCCCGACGAGCGCGACCGGCTCGCCGCCGTCGCCGACGCGCCGGGGCTGACCGAGCTCGTGCTCCAGCGGTGCGACCCGGAGGACGGGCTCGCCCAGGCGACGCAGACACAACTGCGGATGCTGGTCGGCCGGTTCCCCGTGCTGGCCGCGCTGCACCTGGTGCTCCAGGCCAACGCCCGGATGTCCGGCGTCCACCTGATGCTGAGCAAGCGGTACCTCTTCAACCCGCAGCGGGCGCGGGACCGCAGCGGCTTCGGCGACCCGGGCGTCGTCTCCAACCGGCGCGGTACGACCGGGATGGACGAGACCGCGCTGGAGCACCTGACCCGCGTGCGGCAGCGCCACCCGCTCGTCGCGTTGCGTGCCCTGCCGACGGCGGAGCTGGAGGCACTGACCGGGCTCGCCGCCCTGCGCGCCGACGCACCCGGCGACCTCGCGGCGACGGTCGGGTTCGACGGCGCCCCGGCCCTGCGGCGGCGTCCCACCGCCGACGAGCAGGCCGGGCCCGTACGGCCGCCGGGAGGCACGGCGTGAACCCGGAGACCCTGCACCCCCTGGCGACGCCCGCGGCGCCGGGCCACGACCCACGGGTCGGCGCCGACCAGTTGCTCGCGCTCATCGACAACACCTCCGCCGTCATCTACATGCGCGACCTGGACGGGCACTACATGCTCGTCAACCGCGAGTACGAGCGGCTGTTCGACGTCTCCCGGGACACGATCGTCGGGCTGACCGACCACGACCTGTTCCCGGAGCCGATCGCCTCGGCGTTCCGCGCCAACGACCTCCAGGCCGCCGAGCGCGGGCGGCCGGTGTCGATGGAGGAGACCGCGCCCGGCGAGGACGGCCTCCACACGTACATCACCGTCAAGTTCCCGCTCATCGACGCCGACGGCCGCGCGTACGCGGTGTGCGGCATCTCCACGGACATCACCGACCGCAAGCGGGCCGAGGAACAGGTCCGCAGGCTCAACGCCGAGCTCGAGGACCGCGTGCAGCAGCGCACCGCGGAGTTGCAGACCTCGACGCGGGAGCTCGACGCGTTCGCGTACTCGGTGTCGCACGACCTGCGGGCGCCGCTGCGGTCCCTGGACGGCTACGCGCAACTGCTGGTCGAGGACTACGCCGACCGGCTCGGCGCGGAGGGCCGCGAACACCTGGGCCGGTTGCAGGCCAACGTGGCGCGGATGGGCCAGATGATCGACGACCTGCTCGACCTGTCCCGCGCCACCCGCACCGAGCTGCACCGCAGCACCGTCGACGTCACGGACCTCGCCCGGCAGGTGGTGGACGAGCTGCGGACCGTCGAACCGGACCGGCGGGTCGAGGTGCGCATCGCCCCGGGGCTCACCGCTCCCGGCGACCCCGACCTGGTCCGGCTCGTGCTGCAGAACCTCATCGGCAACGCGTGGAAGTTCACCGGGCAACGCCCGGACGCCCTCGTCGAGGTGGACCGCGAGCCGCCGGACGTGTTCTACGTGCGGGACAACGGCGCCGGCTTCGACATGCGCTTCGCCGCCAAGCTGTTCGAGCCGTTCCAGCGGCTGCACGCGGCCAGCGAGTTCGACGGCAGCGGCATCGGCCTGGCCATCGTGCACCGGATCGTCAGCCGCCACGGCGGATGGATCCGGGCCGAGAGCCGGGTCGGCGAGGGCTCGACCTTCCGCCTCACCCTGGCCCCGGAGCGGCACACCGACGACGCCGCCACGGCCGCGGAGCGGCCATGAACGAGGTTCTGAACGACGGTGTCATCCTGCTCGTCGAGGACAACCCGGACGACGTGGCGTTCACCCTGCGGGCGTTCGCCAAGAACAACATCACCAACCGGGTGGTGATCGCCAGCGACGGCGCCGAGGCCCTCGACCTGCTGCTGCCGCCGGACGGGCGGCCGCCCCTGCAACCCGCCCTGGTCCTGCTCGACATGAAGCTGCCGAAGTACGACGGCCTCGAGGTCCTCCAGCGGCTCCGGGCCGCGCCGTCGACCCAGGCGCTGCCGGTCGTCGTGCTCACCACGTCGAGCGAGGAACGCGACATCGTCGAGAGCTACCGGCTCGGCGCCAACAGCTACGTGCGCAAGCCCGTCATCTTCACCGACTTCGTGCGGGCCACGAACGTCCTGGGGATGTACTGGCTGCTGGTCAACGAGCCGGTACCGCCGCGCCCGGGCAGCCACGCGTGAACCCGATCCGCGTCCTCCTCGTCGAGGACGACGACGAGGACGCGCGGCTCATCGTCACCCGGCTGCGCCGCGGCGGCCTCGACCTCACCGTCGACACCGTGCACAGCGCCGCGCAGTTGCGCGACTCGCTCGCCGGGCACGAGCCCGACCTGGTCATCTCCGACTACAACCTGCCGGCGTTCACCGCCGAGGAGGCGCTGCAGATCCTGCGCGGGCACGGCTGCGACGCGCCGTTCCTGCTCGTGTCCGGGCAGGTCGGCGAGGACCGCGCCGCCGCCATGATGAAGGCCGGCGCGTGCGACTTCATCCTCAAGGACCGCATGGGCCGCCTGGTCCCGGCGGTGCAGCGCGAACTGCGCGACGCCGAGGAGCGCCGGCAGCTCCGCGCCGCCGAGACCGCCCTGCGCGCCAGCGAGCAGCGGTTCCGGCTGCTCGCCGAGCACGCCATCGACGTCATCTTCCGGTACCGGCTGATCCCGGACCGCGCGCTCGAGTACGTCAGCCCGGCGGTCACGTCGATCACCGGCCACCCGACGGCCGAGCTCTACGCCGACCCCGACCTGCTCATGACGATCTTCGACGCGGACGAGCTGACCCGGCTGGCAGCGGTGTGGCCCGAGGGTCACAAGCACCCGACGGTCCTGCGGGCGCGGCACCGTGACGGCCACCGGCTGTGGATCGAGGTGCGCACCCAGGCCGTGCGGGACGACGACGGCGAGCCGGTCGCCGTCGAGGGCATCCTGCGCGACGTCACCGAGCAGCGCGACGCCGAACTGGAACGGCAGCGCCTCGACCACCAGCTCCGCCAGACCGAGCGGCTGGACTCCCTGGGGCGGCTCGCCGGCGGCATCGCCCACGACTTCAACAACCTGCTCGCGGTCATCTCCGCCTACGCCGCCGACGTCGCGAACGACCTCGGTCCCGGCCACCCCAGCCATCCCGACGTCGAGCGGATCAGCCGCGCCGCCGACCGGGCCGCGGCCCTCACCCGCCAACTGCTCATCTTCAGCCGGCTCGAGCCGTCCCGGCCCGAGGTCCTCGACCTCAACGAGGTCGTCGCCGACACCGAACAACTGCTGCACCGCACCATCGGCGAGGACGTCACCCTCACCAGCGACCTGGAGGCGGGGCTGCCGCCGGTCGTCATCGACCGCAGCAAGTTCGAGCAGATCGTGGTCAACCTCGTGGTCAACGCGCGGGCCGCGATGCCGGGTGGCGGCCAGCTCACCATCACCACCCGGCGGGTGCCGGGCACCGCCGGGCGGGGCGGCGTACAGCTCACGGTCACCGACACCGGGTGCGGCATGACCCCGGAGGTCGCGAGCCGCGCCTTCGAGCCGTTCTTCACCACCAAGGGGCCGGGCGACGGCACCGGGCTCGGGCTCGCCACCGCCTACGGCGTGGTCACCGAGGCGGGCGGCGACATCCGCATCGACACCGCACCGGACCGGGGCACCACGATGACCGTCACCCTGCCCGAGGCCGACCGGCCGGCCGGACCGGCGTCCGAAGGCCCCGCCGACGGTGCCCCTCCGGACGCGGGGTCCCGGCACGTCGTCGTGGTGGAGGACGACGCGGACGTCCGCGACATCGTGGTCCGCATCCTGTCGAAGGCCGGCTACCGCGTCACCGCCCCGCCCACCTCGACCGCGGCGCTGCGGCTGTGCACCGACCCGACGACCGGCATGGACGCGCTCATCACCGACGTGATCATGCCGGACGTCACCGGCCCGCAGCTCGCCGAGGCGGTCCGCGCGACCCACCCGCAACTGCCGGTGCTGTACATCTCCGGATACACGGCGGGCAACCTGCCCGGCGGCCACACCCTGTCCGACGACACCCCGCTGTTGTCCAAGCCGTTCACCGCCGACCAGCTCCGCCGGTCCGTCGCCGACCTGCTCAACCGGGCCCGCCAGGCGAGCCGCACCTGACCGCGGGTCGTCCGCCTCCGGCCGGCCCGGGTACGGCGGCAAGCGCTGACCCGCCCGCCGCGCCGCTGGCGCCGCCACGGACGGTCACCGCCCGAGGGTTACCCGGCCACCGACCGGGAACCTGGTGCGGAGGCGGCCGAGGAAGGGAGGAGCCGTGCCCTACCCCACCCCGACCCGCGTCGACGCGGCCGGCGTACGCCTGGACGCGGACGTCGTGGTCCCGCCGGACGCACGCGGCCTCGTCGCGTTCGCCCACGGCAGCGGCAGTTCGCGGCAGAGCCCGCGCAACCGGATGGTGGCCGGCCGCCTCAACGGGGTGGGCCTCGCCACCGTGCTGACCGACCTGCTCACGCCCGCGGAGGACGCCCACGGCGGGGACCTGCGCTTCGACGTCGGCCTGCTCGGCCGGCGGCTACGCGCCGTGGTCGACTGGGCCGGCACCCAGCCGGACCTGGCCGCGCTGCCGCTCGGGCTGTTCGGCGCGAGCACGGGCGCCGCGGCGGCGCTGCTGGCGGCGGCGGGCCGTCCCGATCGGGTGCGTGCCGTGGTGTCCCGCGGTGGCCGGCCCGACCTTGCGGGCGAGGCGGCCCGCTCGGTGACCGCGCCGACGCTGCTCGTCGTCGGCGCGCTGGACACCCCGGTGCTGGCACTGAACAAGGCGGTCGCGCCGCGGTTCGGCGGCCCGGTCGCCGTCCACGTCGTGCCGGGCGCCACCCACCTGTTCGCCGAGCCCGGCACGCTGGAGGCCGTGGTCGGCGCGGCGGCGGAGTGGTTCGACCGGTACCTCACCGACGGCGATCTCACGCTCGACGGATATCTCCCGGCCGGTGGCGGCTCCGGCCGATAGGCCGCCGGCGGCCGCACCGTGCCGGCCCCGGCCGGCCGAGCACGGCGGACGCGCACCATCCATCTCGGCACCGCCGTGGCCGCCCTGGCGGCGGACGTGGCCCCGGCCGGGCCGAGGCCCGCGCCGGAACCCCCGGGACATGCGGAGACCGGCATCCACGGGGGAAGATGCCGGTCTCGCGGATCACTGTACGACTTTCGGGCCGGAAGTACCAGACCCTTCTTCAGAGGCGGGCGGTGACGGCGTCCGCCATCCCCCGCTCGCCGTCGGCGTTGGGGTGGAACGGCGCCGCCGGGTTCTCGGGCACCGAACCCTCGACCCAGCGGACACTCTTGCCGCGGCACACGTCGTGGCCGATCGACGGGGTGTAGGCGTCGGCGTAGCGGGCACCGTTGGCCGCGGCGGTCCGCGCGAGCATGCTGTTGAGCGACTTCGTCACGCCGCGCAGGTACGGCACGTCGCCGAACGCGAACGGCACGGTGGGCCAGCAGCCGTAGCCGCTGTCGGGCACGATCGCCGGATAGCCGACCACGACGACCTGGGCGTTCGGCGCCTTGGCACGGACGGCCTGGATCACGGCGGCGATCTTCGGCGCGGTGGCGGCGATGCGCGCCTGCAACTGATCGCTGCCGCCGGCGGTGTACCGGTCCTTGCACGGCGTGCCGGACGGGTTGCCGACGCCGTCCTGCGCGCAGGCGCTGACGATGCCGGAGAAGCCGATGTCGTTGCCGCCGATGCCGATGGTGACCAGGGCGGTGGCGGCGGTGACGGCGGCGATCTGGGCGGGCACCGCCAGCCCGAGGTTGCCGGCACCGGGGTTGAGGATGTCGCCGGTGGTGGCGCCGCCGCAACTGACGTCGACCAGCGCGGCGGAGCCGATCGCCCGGGCGACCAGCGACGGGTAGTTGCGGTCGGAGCGGGCGCAGTTGAGGTCGACCTGGTCGGGGACGAGGGGCGCGGAGGTGTACGAGTCGCCGAGCGCGACGTACCGCCCGGTGGGAGCGGCGGCGTGCGCGGCTCCGGGCGTGGCGAGGACGGTTCCGGTGACGACGACGGTGACGGCGAGCGCGCGGAGGCGCGGCGGGACGAGGTTCATCGACGGTCCCTCTGGCGGAAGGGCTGGTTCGGGGATGGTGATTCTGCCAACTAAAACGACATCCGTCAATGCCTCGCCGACCCCGCCACCACCGTGACCGCCACACCCGCCGCCGCTCGTACACCGGGTGCGCCGGTGCGGTGGGCGGGAGCAGGAGCACGTCACCCGCTCCGGGTCGCCGCTCGACCCCGGGCGAGCCGTGGCGGGAGGGGGAGCACCGCCCAGGGACCGGAGGCGGACGTCTCCGGCCCGCTGCCCGCGATCGGCGACCGGTCCGCGACGCCGGACGGCGGGCGGCACGGAGTAGTCGCGGGGGCACCGGCGGCCGGCGGCGTTTGCCCCGCGGGCCGCTGGGCAGGCTCGCCCGGAGTCCAGCCATCCGCCGGCGGTGTCCGGCGCCGACCACTGTGAGGCAACCGTGAAGCCACCTGTCAGGCAGAGGATCATGAAGCGCAACATGAACCGAAGAGTCGTGGGCGCCGCCGCGGTCGTCGCGGCAGGCGCCGGGGCCGGGGTCGCCATCGGCCGGGCCGTGCGCGGCCCCGACGGCCGCGTCCGTACCGACCGCTGGCACTGCGTCACCATCAACCGCGCACCGCAGGATCTCGGCGCGAAGCCTCCCCCGCTGGACGAGTTGCCCTTCCCGGTCGACATCCAGATCCGCCCCGCGCCGGCCGGCCGTGGCACCGAGCTCGCGGTGCGGCTGGCCCGGCCCGGGGGCCGCGACGCGGTCCGCCGGCTGCGGCGGGTCCTCCGCGAGGCCCGGTCGATCGCCGAGGTCGGCGAGGTGCTGCTGCCGGACACGCCGGGGACGGCGCGGCCGACCGCCATCTCGAAGCCGCTGGCGTACGCGACGCGGCACGGACGAGAGGAGGGCCGGCTGTGAAGGCGCTGTGCTGGGAGGGCGTGAACAAGGTCGCCGTGGAGAACGTACCGGATCCGCAGATCCGCAACAGCGGCGACGTGATCGTGAAGGTGCTCCGGAGCGTCACCTGCGGGTCCGACCTGCACCTGCTCGGCGGCTACATCCCGTTCATGCGGCAGGGTGACGTGATCGGCCACGAGTTCCTCGGTGAGGTCGTCGAGGTCGGCCCGGACGTGCGCAACCACTCCGTCGGCGACCGGGTCGTGGTCTCGTCGTTCATCGCGTGCGGCAAGTGCTGGCACTGCCGGCGCGAGGAGTACTCGCTGTGCGACAACGGCAACACCAACCCGGACATCACCGAGACCCTGTGGGGCCAGGCGGTCGGCGGCTGCTACGGCTACTCGCACGCGATGGGCGGCTTCGCCGGCAGCCACGCCGAGTACACCCGTGTGCCGTTCGCGGACGTCGGCGCGTTCACCGTCCCCGAGTCGGTGAGCAACGAGCGGGCCCTGTTCGCGTCGGACGCGGGGCCGACCGGCTGGATGGGTGCCGACCTCGGCGGCGTCAAGCCGGGTGACGTGGTCGCCGTGTGGGGCGCCGGCGCCGTCGGTCAGATGGCCGCCCGGGCCGCGACGCTGCTCGGCGCCGACCGGGTCATCTGCATCGACAAGTACGACTACCGGCTCGTAATGGCGGAGCGCTACGTCGGCGCGGAGACGCTCAACTTCGAGCGGACCGACGTCGGCGCCGAGCTGCTGGAGCGCAGCGGCGGCCGCGGCCCGGACGTGTGCATCGAGGCGGTTGGCATGGAGGCCGACGCCGACGGCGCACAGCACGTCTACGACAAGGTCAAGCAGCAGCTACGGCTGGAGACCGACCGCGCGGCAGCGGTCCGGTCGGCGATCTACAACTGCCGCAAGGGCGGCAGCGTGTTCATCCTCGGCGTCTTCGCCGGCGTGGTCGACAAGTTCCCGCTCGGGGCGATGATGAACAAGGGCCTCACGGTGCGCGGGGCGCAGATGTATGGCCAGCGGTACACCCCGATGCTGCTGGAGCGCATGGCCCGCGGCGAACTGGTGACCGAGCACCTCGCCACGCACACCATGTCGCTCGACGACGGGTCGCAGGGGTACCGCATGTTCAAGGAGAAGCTGGACGACTGCGTCCGAACGGTGTTCGTGCCGTAGCACCGGCCCCGGAGGGGGCGGTCATCGCCCGGGCACCTCGTGGACCGCCGCCTCCTCCGCGGTCGGCACACCGCCGGCCGACCCCGCGTCGTAGGCGATCATGTCCTTCTCGGTGCCCTCGTCCGGCTCGACGAGCCTGCCGGTGGCACCGCCGCGGCCACCCGGACGCCCGCCGCACGGCAGCGGGCTTCCGGAAGGCATGCCCCGCGACCGGTGTTTGGCCGCCGCGGCGCCGGGAAGTGCGCCTGGCACGGATCACCGAATGTCGTGAAACGGGGAGATGACGAGCGTTGTCCGGTTCCGAGCCACCGTCGCCACCGCCGAACGGGCCCCCGGACGAGCGGCCGCCGGAGAGGCCGCCGCCGGAATTGCCGAAGCCGCCGCCCGAGAGCGGCGCCCGGCACATCGAGGTGCCCTCGTCCCACCGGTACCGCCGGCCCCGCGCGCCGCGGCGGCCGGGCGAGCCCATGCGGGTCGCCGAGGCCAGGACCGGCACCGTCGTGATCGAGCCGACCACAGCCCGGCAGCGTGTGCCGCTCGTGCGGCCCGAGGTGCCGGGCAACACGTTCACCCGGCTGCTGCGCACGACCGACGCCAAAGAGATCGGCATCCTGTACCTCGTCTCCTCCTTCGCGTTCTTCATCGTCGGCGGCTTCATGGCCCTGCTCATACGGGCCGAACTGGCCCGGCCGGGGCTGCAGTTCCTGTCGACCGAGCAGTACAACCAGCTCTTCACCGCGCACGGCACGATCATGCTGCTGCTGTTCGCGACGCCGCTGGTCTTCGGCTTCGCCAACTACATCGTGCCGCTGCAGCTCGGCGCGGCCGACGTCGCGTTCCCCCGCCTCAACGCCGTGTCGTACTGGCTGTACCTCTTCGGCGGCACGCTCGTCGTGGCCGGCTTCGCCACCCCCGGCGGCGCGGCGGACTTCGGGTGGACCGGCTACACGCCGCTGAGCACCATGCAGAACAGCCCGGGCATCGGCGGGGACCTGTGGGCCATGGGCCTGGTCATCTCCGGGCTCGGGACGATCCTCGGCGCCGTCAACATGATCACCACGATCATCACGCTGCGGGCACCCGGCATGACGATGTTCCGGATGCCGATCTTCACCTGGAACATCCTGCTCACCGCGATGATGGTCATCCTGGTCTTCCCCGTGCTCGCCGCCGCCCTGCTGGTGCTCGAGGCCCAGCGCAAGCTCGGGGCGACGGTCTACGACCCGGCCCACGGCGGGCCCATCATCTGGCAGCACCTCTTCTGGTTCTTCGGCCATCCCGAGGTGTACATCGTGGCGCTGCCGTTCTTCGGGATCGTCTCCGAGGTCATCCCGGTGTTCAGCCGCAAGCCGATCTTCGGCTACAAGGGCCTCGTCGCGGCCACCATCGCCATCACCGTCCTGTCGATGAGCGTCTGGGCGCACCACATGTTCGCGACCGGGCAGGTCCTACTGCCGTTCTTCTCGTTCCTGAGCTTCCTCATCGCCGTGCCGACCGGGATCAAGTTCTTCAACTGGATCGGCACGATGGCCAAGGGCCAGCTCACGTTCGAGACGCCGATGCTGTTCTCGATCGGCTTCCTCGTCACGTTCCTGTTCGGCGGCCTGTCCGGGGTGATCCTGGCCAGTCCCCCGCTGGACTTCCACGTCACCGACACCTACTTCGTCGTCGCCCACTTCCACTACGTGCTGTTCGGCACGATCGTCTTCTCCGCGTTCGCCGGGGTGTACTTCTGGTTCCCGAAGATCACCGGCCGGATGCTCGACGACCGCCTCGGCAAGCTGCACTTCTGGCTGACGTTCGTCGGCTTCCACACCACCTTCCTGATCCAGCACTGGCTCGGCACCCGCGGGATGCCCCGCCGCTACGCCGACTACCTGCCCACGGACGGGTTCACCACCTGGAACACGATCTCGACCATCGGCGCGTTCATCCTCGGCGCCTCGGCGCTGCCGTTCCTCTGGAACGTCTGGAAGTCCTACCGGTTCGGCCGTGTCGTGGCGGTCGACGACCCGTGGGGCTTCGGCAACTCCCTCGAGTGGGCCACAAGCTGCCCGCCGCCGCGGCACAACTTCACCGCGATGCCCCGGATCCGCTCGGAGCGGCCGGCGTTCGACTTCAAGTACGGCAAGCAGCTCGCCGACATCGGCCGTGACCGCCCGCAGCGCGAGGTCCGTTCCGCTCAGGAGCTGCACGATGAGGGCTGAGACCAAGCTCTTCGCCCTCGTCGGCGGGCTGCTCGTCGTCATCACGGGCGCGTACGCGTACCTGACCCACGCCCTCAGCGGTTCCGTGGAACGCACCGGCACGGTGGCGCTCGGGCTGTCCTGCGTGCTGTGCGGCATGAGCGGCGGGTACTTCTGGCTCATCTCCCGGCGCATCCCGCCGCGGCCCGAGGACCGGGAGGACGCCGACATCGCCGACGCCGCGGGAGAGGTTGGCTTCTTCAGCCCCGCGTCGTACTGGCCGCTCGGCATCGGCCTGGGCGCCGCGACGGCCGCGCTCGGCGTCGCACTCTGGCAGCTCTGGATCGCCGCCGCCGGCATCGTCGGCGTCGTCGCGGCGAGCGCGGCAATGCTGTTCGAGTACTACACCGGGGCGAACCGGGGCGCCGAACACTAGGCCGGCCGCCGCCGGCCTGCACCTGCAGGAGCCCGCTTCGTCCGGCGGCGGCCGGCGGGTGCGGCGGTGGTGTCCGCGTCCTTCCGCGTTCTGCGGACAGATCTCGGCGCGGTGCGGATCGCGCTCGACTACCCGGCGTGCTTACGCTCTCACGGACCGAGGAACCCCCGTACGGCGGCCGGGCCGCCCGTGAGCTCACCCCCCGACGCTCGCGGGACGTCGCCGGCGAGCCGTGGCCGGTCCCCGGCCGGCCCGCGTCACGGTGGACTGTCGCCACGGTGCCCACCGACGACGCGGGCCGGCCAGGACGGGGCGACCGGACCAGCCGGCGGGCCGACGGGACCGGCACGACCGGCGGAGCTGATCGGAGTTGATCGGAGTTGATCGGAGCCGATGGAGCCGATGGAGCCGCCCGTGCCACACACGACCGCAGTCCGGCTCCAGGTCGCCCAGCTCCTCGCCACGCTGGAACAGGCGTCGACGGTGCTCGCCGGTGAGCCACGCGCCGACCCGGACCGGCTCGCCGCGGAGCTGGACACGATCCTCCGGCGCGCGTACGACGCCGCCACGCACATCGCCGCCTATCTCGACGAACGGTCGCGCGCGGCGACGGAGCCCGGCTCGTAGCACCCGCCGGGCTCAGCCGCGGTGCAACGTGGCCGACGGCGGCTCGCCGAAGGTCCTGCGGTAGGCCGCCGCGAACCGGCCCAGGTGGGCGAAGCCCCACCGGTGCGCCACCTCCGCCACCGTGCAGCCGTACGGATCGGCGGCGCGCAGTTCCTCGTGGACCCGCGCCATCCGCGCCTCGCGCAGCATGACCAGCGGCGGGACCCCGACGTGCCGGCGGAACCCCTCCTGCAACGCACGCACGCTGACGCCCGCGACGGCGGCCAGCTCGGCGACCGTGAACGAGCGCGCCGGGTCGTCGCGGATCGCGTCGACCGCCCGCCGCACGGTGCGCGGCAGGCACGGCACACCGGGCTCGGCCAGTTCGGCCAGGTAGCGGTGGCCCACCGCGTACAGCAGGCCGCGCACCGCTTCACGGCCGAGCCGTTCGGCGAACGCCGGGCGGGACAGCAGGCCGTCCTCGTTGTGGATGTCGTCGGCCAGCAACCGCATCAGACGCAGCCAGGTCAGCCCGGCGCCGCGGCTGACGTCGAGGCTGGGCGCCAGCTCCAGCGGGCCGCGGACCGGCCGGCCGAGCAGCGACTCCAGCTCGGCGTGCAGCGCCAGCCGGTCGAGCTTGACGCACATGACCCGGGTCCCCGCGTTCCACCGCTCCAGCAGAACCTCGCCCTTCGGGCCGAAGACCGCGCCCAGGTGCGAATCCGCCCTGATCTGGACGCCCCGGTACACCGACTGCAGGGCGCCGAACAGCGGGACGTTGACGTGGTACGCCGTCTCGAGGTTCGGCTGGCTCATCCGGATCGCCGCGCCGTACTCCAGGTCGGCCAGCGTGACGGGCCCGGCCACGAGCGCGTCGAACGTGCACGACAGCCGCGCCTCGGTCTTCAGCGGCTCCAGCGTCACCGGGTAGAAATACGTGTGGCAGAGCGCCCTTGCCTCCTCGACACCCCACACCCGCTCCGACAACCGCTGCGCCACGTCGTCCACCGGGGAATCCTGTTCACAACTGGTGCACGACCGCAAGTCGAGGTGAGGGTGAGGCCGACTCACCCCGGCAACGGGCAGCGTCGACCAGAGCGATGCCCGAAGCCGAGCGAGCGTCGCGGGCACGCCGATGGCTGACGTGACCACGCGATGCTCCCGCCCACGACCGCCGCGACCGGGTGCCGGCGAGCGGACGCGGGTGGAGGGCCGGCACGCCGAGGAGGGTGAGCGATGTCCGCACCGAGCACGCCGATACCGGTATCGCCGGTGTCGCCCTTCCCGCCGATCGAATCGTACGGCTTCCTCTCCGACTGCGAGACGACCGCGCTCGTCGCGCCCAGCGGCAACGTGGAGTGGCTCTGCCTGCCGCGGATCGACTCGCCGAGTGTCTTCGGCGCGATTCTCGACCGGGGCGCGGGCCGGTTCCGGGTCGGGCCGGCCGACGTCATGGTACCCGCGGCCCGGCGGTACCTCCCCGGCACGATGGTCCTGGAGACGAGCTGGGGCACGCGGACCGGCTGGCTCATCGTGCGGGATGTGCTGCTCATGGGTCCGTGGCACCACGACGACGAGCGATCGCACACGCACCGCCGCGCGCCGACGGACTACGACGCCGAGCACGTGCTGCTGCGCACCATCCGGTGCGTCAACGGCGAGGTGCAGCTCACGATGGACTGCGACCCGATGTTCGACTACGGACGGCTGGCCGGGCACTGGGAGTACACCGACTCCGGCTACCATCAGGGCCTCTGCCGGGCCGATGACGTCGACATCGAACTGCGCCTCACCACCGACCTGCGGATCGGTTTCGAGGGCAACCGGGCGATCGCGCGGACACTGCTCAAAGACGGCGACACCCGCTACTGCGCGCTGTCGTGGACCGTCCACGAGCCGCCGCACGACTTCGCCGAGGCGTATTCCCGGCTGGTGTGGACCGCGCACCACTGGCAGCATTGGCTGGCCCGGGGCACGTTCCCGGACCACCCGTTCCGGGGACACCTGGAGCGCAGCGCGCTGACCCTCAAGGGCCTGACGTTCGCCCCGACCGGCGCGCTCGCCGCGGCGGCCACGACCTCGCTGCCGGAGACGCCGGGCGGCACGCGCAACTGGGACTACCGGTTCTCCTGGATCCGGGACTCCACGTTCACGCTGTGGGCGCTCTACACGCTCGGGTTCAACTGGGAGGCCGACGACTTCCGCCGGTTCGTCAACGAGATCACCAGCCGCTACGTCGACCTCCAGGTCATGTACGGGGTCGGCGGCGAACGCGACCTCACCGAGCACACGCTGGACCACCTTCAGGGCTACGAGGGCGCCGGACCGGTCCGGATCGGCAACGACGCGTTCAGCCATCGGCAGCACGACGTGTGGGGCGCCGTGCTCGACTCGGTGTCGCTGCACGCGAAGACCCGCGACCGGTTCGACGAGCGGATGTGGCCGATCCTGGTCCACCAGGTCGAGAGCGCCGCGAAGCACTGGCGCGAGCCGGACCGCGGCATCTGGGAGGTCCGCGGCGAGCCGCGGCACTTCACCTCGTCCAAGGTCATGTGCTGGGTGGCGCTGGACCGGGGCGTGCGGCTGGCCCGGCTGCGCGACGATCGGCAGCTCGCCGAGCGGTGGCGGGCGATCGCGAACGAGATCCACGCCGACGTCTGCGAGCACGGTACCGACGAGCGCGGCGTCTTCACCCAGTACTACGGCACCGACACGCTGGACGCCTCGGTGCTGCTGGTGCCGCTGGTCCGGTTCCTACCGCCGGACGATCCGCGGGTCCGGGCGACCGTGCTGGCCATCGCCGACGAGCTCACCGTCAACGACCTGGTGCTGCGGTACCGCCCGGAGGACACGGACGACGGCGTCGACGGCCACGAGGGCACGTTCACCGTCTGCTCGTTCTGGCTGGTGTCGGCGCTCATCGAGATCGGCGAGGTCGAGCGCGCCCGCCGGCTGTGCTGCAAGCTGCTGTCGTTCGCCGGGCCGCTGGGGCTCTACGCCGAGGAACTCGACGCCGACAGCGGCCGGCACCTGGGCAACTTCCCGCAGGCGCTGACCCACCTGTCGCTCATCAACGCGGTGTTCCACGTGATCCGCGCCGAGGAGGAGTACGCCGAGAAGTTCGGCAGGGTGCAGCCCTGCTCCATGCCGTGATCGCAGGCCACGGGGACAGTGTCCGGCGGCCGTGTCGGACTTCATCCCCGCCAGGGGAAACACATTTGCCCGTCCCGGCCGAGGCTGAGAAGTGATCCACCCGCGGAAACCGGCTCCGTACCAAGAGCGTTCGGATCGAGAAGGGAACCGATCAGTCATGACACTCGCACCCTTCACCTCCCGACGGTGGCGTGGCGGCGGCGGCCAGCTCACTCCCCTGTACCGCTGGGACCCGCTGCGGGAGATGGGCGACATCAACAACCGGTTCGGGCAACTGATGCAGGCGCTCCTGACCGACCCCACCGCGATCGGCGGGATGTCGCCGCTGGCGGTCCCGGTGGACATCGAGGAGACCGAGAACGCGTACATCGTCGAGATCGACGTGCCGAACGTCGACCCGCAGGACATCAACCTCGAGATGCGCGGTGAGGAGCTGCGGATCTCGGGCACTTTCCAGGAGCGGGAGCGCAACGGGATAGTCCGGCGCCAGAACCGCCAGCGGGGTGACTTCGAGTACCTCATCGACCTGCCGAGCGACGTCGACCCAGGCCGGGTCGAGGCGACCTGCAGCAACGGTGTCCTGACGGTCGACATCGGCAAGACGCAGGAGGCACAGCCGCGCCGGATCGAGATCCAGCGTCAGCAGGGCCAGCAGGGCCAGCAGGGCCAGCAGGGCCAGCAGGGCCAGCAGGGCCAGCAGGGCCAGCAGGGCCAGCAGGGCCAGCAGGGCCAGCAGAGCCAGCAGGGCCAGCAGAGCCAGCAGGGCCAGCAGAGCCAGCAGGGCCAGCAGGGCCAGCAGGGCCAGCAGAGCCAGCAAGGTCAGCAAGGCCAGCAGAGCCAGCAGAGCGGAGGCGGCGGCCGGCGCTGACCACGACACCGGCGCGCCCGGCGGCAGCCGCCGGCGCTGCCACCGGAGGCGGCGGCCCGCTGTTCACCACCGGCCCCGCACAGCGGTTCGACCCTGCCGACCGCATCGGCAGGGTCGCCCACCGGGAGGCCGCGCCGCACCGGGCCCTGCCCGAACAGCCTTCGTCTCACCCTCTTCGGATGGCGCCGTCACCCGTGTCCGAAGAAGGCTCGAAGAAGGCTCGGAGGAGAACTCGAGAAGCGGCAAGCGGAGCGCGGTGGACCACCGCATCGTCGTTGGTTGACCTTCACGGGAACAGAGGAGGGTTGTCGCCATGACCAATCCGGCCGACGCCGGTATACCGCGAGAGAGCAACTCGATGCCGTTCACCCGCGGCGGCGGGCCCGTCACCCCGGACCGCGCCGCCGGCCGGGACATCGGTGCGCCGGAGCGGCCGATGATGACGATCGCCACCTATCCCAACTACCTCGAGGCCCAGCGGGCGGTGGACCGCCTGTCCGACGCCAAGTTCCCGGTCGACCGGGTCACCATCGTCGGCACGGACGTACGCCTGGTGGAGCGGGTGCTGGGCCGGATGACGATCGGCCGCGCGGCGCTCGCCGGCGCCGGCAGCGGCGGATGGTTCGGCCTGCTGGTCGGCGTGCTGCTCGGCATCTTCGCCGTCGGCGCGTGGTGGCAGGTCGTGGTCTTCGCCGTCGTCGCCGGCCTGCTGTGGGGTGCCGCGTTCGGCGCGATCGCCCACGCGATGACCGGCGGCCAGCGGGACTTCAAGTCGGCCAGCAACCTCCAGGCGTCCACGTACTCGCTCATGATCGACGCCGAGTACGCCGGCCAGGCGCGGCAGATCCTCGGCGAGACGGCGGCGGGCTGACGACGGCGTTGTCCCGCACGGCCTCGCCGCGCCGTCGCGGGGGAACGCCGCGGCCGGCCGCCCCACCGGCGCCGCTGGCCCCCGACCACGGAACTGCTGAACTTCGCGGGCCGCGGGCCCGCACCAACCGACAGGCGAGAGGAGACCCGCTCATGGCGAGGGCTGTGGGGATCGACCTGGGCACGACGAACTCGGTGATCGCCGCGTACGAAGGTGGTCAACCGACCGTGATTCCGAACGCGGAGGGGAGCCGGACGACGCCGTCGGTGGTGGCCTACACCGAGACCGGCGAGCGCCTCGTGGGGCAGTTGGCCAGGCGGCAGGCGGTGCTCAACCCGAAGGGGACGATCTACTCGGCGAAGCGGTTCGTCGGCCGCAAGTACGAGGAGGCCGGCGAGGAGATCAAGACGGTCACCTACGACGTCGCCCCCGGGCCCGAGGGCACGGTCCGCTTCAAGGTCCGCGGCAAGCTGATCTCGCCGGAGGAGGTGTCGGCGCAGGTCCTGCGCAAGCTCGCCGACGACGCGGCGAAGCACCTCGGCGAGAAGGTCACCGAGGCGGTCGTCACCGTCCCGGCGTACTTCAACGACGCCCAGCGGCAGGCGACCAAGGACGCCGGCCGCATCGCCGGCCTGGAGGTGCTGCGGATCATCAACGAGCCGACCGCGGCCGCGCTCGCCTACGGGCTCGACAAGGCCGGCCACGAGACGGTGCTGGTGTTCGACCTCGGTGGCGGCACGTTCGACGTGAGCATCCTCGACGTCGGCGACGGCGTCGTGGAGGTGCGGGCCACCGCCGGCGACACGCACCTGGGCGGCGACAACTTCGACCACCGGCTGGTCGACCACCTCGCCGGCGAGTTCAAGCGCGAGAACGGCATCGACCTGCGCAAGGACCCGCAGGCGCTGCAGCGGCTCACCGAGGCCGCCGAGCGCGCGAAGATCGAGCTGTCGTCGGTGACCCAGACGCAGGTCAACCTGCCGTTCATCACCGCCGACGCGACGGGGCCGAAGCACCTGACGGCGACGGTCACGCGGGCCAGGTTCGAGGAGCTGACCCACGACCTGCTGGAGCGGACGATGGGTCCGGTGCGGCAGGCGATGAGCGACGCGAAGATCAGCGTCGAGGACCTCGACGAGGTCATCCTCGTCGGCGGCGCGACCCGCATGCCGGCCGTCCAGGCCCTCGTGCGGCGGCTCACCGGCGGCAAGGAACCGAACATGACGGTCAACCCCGACGAGGTGGTCGCGCTCGGCGCGGCGATCCAGGCGGGGGTGCTCAAGGGCGAGGTGCAGGACGTCGTCCTGCTCGACGTCACGCCGCTGTCGCTCGGCGTCGAGACGCTCGGCGGCCTGATGACGAAGGTGATCGACCGCAACACGACCATTCCGACCCGCCGCAGCGAGGTGTTCTCCACGGCGGAGGACAACCAGCCGGCCGTCGACGTGGTGGTGCTGCAGGGCGAGCGGGAACGCGCCGCCGACAACCGGGTGCTGGGCCGCATGCGGCTGGAGAACATCCGACCGGCACCGCGCGGTATGCCGCAGATCGAGGTCACCTACGACATCGACGCCAACGGCATCCTGAACGTCTCCGCGCGGGACAAGGACACCAACGCCGAGCAGAAGATCACCATCACCGAGAGCGGCACGCTGGACAAGGCCGACGTCGAGCGGCTCCTCCGCGAGGCGGAGCAGCACCGGGCCGAGGACCAGCGGATGCGCGAGGAGGTCGACGCCCGCAACTCGCTGGACAGCATGGCCTACCAGGTCGAGCGCCAACTGAGCGAACTGGGCGACCAGGTGCCGGAGCACGACCGGGCACGCGCGAACATGCTCCTCGACGAGGCCCGGCAGGCCGTGCGCGACCAGGCACCGCTGGACCAGGCCCGCCGGCTCACCGGAGATCTGCAGCAGATGTTGTACGCGCTGAGCGCCCGTCCGGCGGAAGCCAGGACCGGGCAACCCGGCGGTGGCCAGGAGCAGCCCGCCGGCGCGCGACCGGACGGCGGCGGCGACGACGTCATCGACGCCGACTTCAGCACGGGCTGAGCCATGACCGAACGGCACGCGGCCGAACAGGCCGCCACCGACGAGACCACGGCCGAGCCGGCCGTGGCGCCGCCCGGCGACGAGGCCGCCGACCTCCGGGACAAGTGGCAGCGGGCCCTCGCGGAGCTGGACAACACCCGGAAGTGGGCCAGCCGCAACGCGGCCGACCAGCGGCTCAACGAGCGCCTGGCGGTGTCGGCGGCGTGGCTGCCGGTCCTCGACCACCTCGACCTGGCGCTGCAGCACGCCGAGGCCGACCCGGTGACGATCGTGGCGGGCGTCCGGCACGTGCGCGAGCAGGCCCAGCGGGTGCTCTCGCTGCTGGGGTTCCAACCGATCGGCACGGTGGGCGAGCCCTTCGACCCGAAGCTGCACGAGGCGGCCGAGGTGGTCGAGGACACCGCGGTGCCACCCGGCACGGTGGCCCGGGTGCTGCTGCCCGGATACGCGAAGGGCGATCGCCTGCTGCGGCCGGCGGTCGTCGCGGTGAGCGCCGCCCCGCAGCAGGCCGGCGGGCCGGAGGCCGCCGCGGAGTCCCGGCCCGCGGCGGGCCCAGACGACCGACCGGGTGGCGGAGCGGATGGCGACTGAGTCGAACGATTACTACGACATCCTCGGCGTGTCCCGGGACGCCGACGCCGAACAGATCCAGCGCGCGTACCGCACCCTCGCGCGGCGACACCATCCGGACGTCAACAAGGCGCCGGGGGCCGAGGACCGGTTCAAGAAGATCAACGAAGCGTACAACGTGCTGTCCGACCCTGGCCGCCGCCGCAAGTACGACCAGTTCGGCGACGCCTGGCGGCAGATCCCCGACGACTTCGAGCAGGCGGCCGGCCGGACCGGGGCCGGAGCGTGGGACCGGGCCGCCGCCGGCGCCGGCGGCGGACGGGGCGGCGCCCGGGGCTTCCGCTCGGGCCGGGCCGCCGGCGGCGTGGTCGACGTGGAGGACCTCTTCGAGAGCCTCTTCGGCGGGCGGGCCGGCGGGCCGCGCGGCTTCGGACCGGTCCGGGGCGCCGACACCGAGGCCGAGCTCACGATCAGCGTGGAGGACGCCTTCCACGGCGGCAGGCGCAAGGTCACGCTGCCGGCACCGTCCGGCGGCACCCGCGAGTACGAGGTCACCATCCCGCGCGGCGTGACCGAGGGATCGCGGATCCGGCTCGCCGGCCAGGGCGGATCGGGCGCCGACGGCGGGCCGCGCGGCGACCTGTACCTCCGCGTCCACCTCGCGCCGCACCCGCGGTACCGCGTCAAGGAGCGCGACATCACCGTCGACCTCCCCGTCGCACCGTGGGAGGCGGCACTCGGCGCGACCGTGCCCTTGGCGACGCCGGACGGCGTCGTCCGGGTGCACGCGCCGCCCGGCACGCCGTCCGGACGGCGGCTGCGGCTGCGCGGGAAGGGCATGCCGAACCCCCGGGGAGACCCCGGCGACCTCTACGCCAACATCAAGATCGTGGTACCGCCCAAACTCTCCGACGAAGAGCGTCGCCTGCTGGAGCAGTGGGCCAGGGTGTCGACGTTCGATCCCCGGCGGATGGGATGACCCACCGACGCGAAGCACCGCCCAGGAGACGGACATGGACCTCAACCGGCTGACCGAGAAGTCACAGCAAGCCCTCCACGACGCCCAGACCGGGGCCCTGCGGTTCGGGCACCCCGAGGTCGACGGCGAGCACCTGCTGCTCGCCCTGCTCGACCAGGCGGACGGCATCGCGCCGCGCCTGCTGACGGCCCTGGACGCCGACGTCGACCAGGTCCGCGACCGGGTCGAGGCCGAGCTGCGGCGGCGGCCGTCCGTGTCCGGTCCCGGCGCCCGACCGGGGCAGGTCATGGTCACGCAACGGCTGGCCCGGCTGCTGGACGCCGCCGAGCGCGAGGCCGGGCGCCTCAAGGACGAGTACGTGTCGGTGGAGCACCTGCTGCTCGCGCTCGACGAGGAGGGCCCCGGCACGGCCGCCGGCCGCGTCCTGCACGACCTCGGCATCACCCGGGAGCGCCTCCTGACCGCGCTCACCGGCATCCGCGGCGCGCAGCGGGTCACGTCGGCCAACCCGGAGGCGGCCTACGAGGCCCTTGAGAAGTACGGCCGGGACCTGGTCGCAGACGCCCGCGCGGGACGGCTCGACCCGGTCATCGGCCGGGACAACGAGATCCGCCGGGTCGTGCAGATCGTGTCCCGCAAGACCAAGAACAACCCGGTGCTCGTCGGCGATCCGGGCGTCGGCAAGACCGCCATCGTCGAAGGGCTCGCCCAGCGCATCGTCGACCAGGACGTGCCGGAAGGGCTCCGCGACAAGATCATCTTTGCGCTCGACATGGGCTCGCTCGTGGCCGGCGCGAAATACCGCGGCGAGTTCGAGGAACGGCTCAAGGCGGTGCTCACCGAGGTGACCGCGGCGCAGGGACGCATCCTGCTATTCATCGACGAGCTGCACACCGTCGTCGGCGCCGGCGCCACCGAGGGGGCGCTCGACGCCGGCAACATGCTCAAGCCGATGCTCGCCCGCGGCGAGCTGCGGATGATCGGCGCCACGACCCTCGCGGAGTACCGCAAGCACATCGAGAAGGACGCGGCCTTCGAGCGGCGGGTCCAGCCGATCCTGGTCGAGGAGCCGACCCCGGAGGACGCCGTGACGATCCTGCGCGGGCTGCGGGAGCGGCTGGAGGTCTTCCACGGGGTGCGCATCCAGGACGGCGCGCTCGTCGCGGCGGTCGAGCTGTCCCACCGGTACATCACCGACCGCTT
Organism: Dactylosporangium roseum; assembly: GCF_025264685.1. Lineage (GTDB taxonomy): Bacteria > Actinomycetota > Actinomycetes > Mycobacteriales > Micromonosporaceae > Dactylosporangium > Dactylosporangium roseum. The sequence goes on along the minus strand of NZ_CP073721.1, from coordinate 3,993,680 downwards.
CCTGCCGGACAAGGCGATCGACCTCGTCGACGAGGCCTGCGCGATGCTGCGCACCGAGATCGACTCCCAGCCCGCCGAACTGGACGAGGCGAGCCGCCGGCTGATGCGGCTGGAGATGGAGGCGGCCGCGCTCTCCAAGGAGGACGACCCGGCCAGCCTCGCCCGCCGCGACCAGATCCAGCGGGAGGCCGCCGACCTGCGCGCCCAGGTCGACGCGATGCGGGCGCAGTGGACGGCGGAACGCCAGGCCATCCACCGGGTCCAGGCGCTGCGCGAGGAGATCGAGCGGATCCGCCGCGAGGCCGAACACGCCGAGCGCGCCTACGACCTGGACCGCGCCGCCGAGCTGCGCCTCGGCCGGCTGCCGGAGCTCGAACGCAGGCTCCGGGCCGAGGAGGAGCGGCTCACCACGAAGCAGAGCGGCCATCGGCTGCTGCGCGAGGTGGTGACGCCGGACGAGATCGCGCAGGTCGTGGCCCGGTGGACCGGCATACCGACCACCCGGCTGCTGGAGACCGAGCGGCAGAAGCTGCTGCGGCTCGACGAGATCCTGCACGAGCGGGTCATCGGCCAGGACGAGGCGGTGCAGGCGGTCGCCGACGCGATCATCCGCGCCCGCTCCGGCATCCGCGACCCGCGCCGGCCCATCGGCTCGTTCCTGTTCCTCGGCCCGACCGGGGTCGGCAAGACCGAGCTCGCCAAGGCGCTCGCCGCCGCGATGTTCGACACCGACCAGAACATGATCCGGCTCGACATGAGCGAGTACCAGGAACGGCACACCGTCTCCCGGCTCGTCGGCGCGCCGCCCGGCTACGTCGGCTACGAGGAGGGTGGCCAGCTCACCGAGGCGGTGCGGCGCAAGCCGTACTCGGTGCTACTGCTCGACGAGATCGAGAAGGCCCACACCGACGTGTTCAACATCCTGCTGCAGGTGCTCGACGACGGCCGGCTCACCGACTCGCAGGGTCGCACCGTCGACTTCCGCAACACCATCGTCATCATGACCAGCAACCTCGGCTCGCAGTACCTCCTAGAGGGCGTGACCAGCGACGGGCACCTCACCGACGAGGCCCGCGAGGCGGTGCTGGCGACACTGCGCTCGCACTTCCGGCCCGAGTTCCTCAACCGTATCGACGACACCGTGCTGTTCAAGCCGCTGACGCTGGCGGACATCGAGCAGGTCGTCGAGCTGATGCTCAACGACCTGCGGGCCCGCCTCATGGCCGACCGGCGCATCAGGCTGGAGGTGACCGAGGCGGCGCTGCGCCACATCGCCGCCGAGGGCTTCGACCCGGTGTTCGGCGCCCGCCCACTGCGCCGCTACCTGCAACGGCGACTGGAGACACCGATCGCGCGGATGCTGCTGCGGTCGGAGGGCCACGAGGCGGACACGATCGTGGCGGATCTGGGCCCGGCCGGTCTCGAGGTCGGTTGGGCAGGCGCTCCGGCCGGCGCCGCGGCGCCCTCGTGACAGGCCCGGGAGTCAACGGGCCGGTGTGCGCATCGCTCCCAGGGCCGTGCCGGCCGCCGTCGCGGCCAGGACGGTCCCCCAGCCCACGGGGCCGAGCGGCCGGCAGCCGAAGAACTGGCTCAGGACGGGCGTCTGCACCACGCCGAACAGCGCCGCCGCCGACGCGCCGGCCGCGCCGAGCACGACCGGGTCACCGCCCGACAGCAGCGCGGTCTGACCCAACTGCGCACCGATGAGCGAGGCCAGGGCGATGGTGCTGGCCCGCGCCGCCGTGCCGGTGGCCTTGCCGGCCAGCCAGGCACCCGTGGTGGCGGCCGAGGTCGCCACCGCCCGGCGGATGACGTTGTTGGCCAGCGCGCCGCCGAGCGACGCCTCCGGTCCCTCACGGACCAGCCGCTCCGGGCTGACGTGCTTGGGTGGCCGCGCGGCGATCGTGATCGCGGGCAGCAGGTCGGTCATCAGGTTGACGAACAGGATCTGCCGCGCGTTGAGCGGCGAGGTGCCGGAGACGACCGAACTGCCGACGGTGAAGAGGACCTCGCCCAGGTTGCCGCCGAGGAGCAGCGCGAGCGACTCCCGTACCGACGCCCACATCCCGCGGCCCTCGATCACGCCGTCGACGATCGTCTCGATCCGGCCGTCCATCACGATCATGTCCGCGGAGTGGCGGGCCGCCGCCGTGGCCTGTTCGCCGAGCGCGATACCGACGTCGGCGAGCCGGATCGCCGGCGCGTCGTTGGCGCCGTCGCCGGTGACCGCGACGGTGTGCCCGGCACGGCGCAGCGCCCGCACGACGGTGACCTTGTCGCCCGGGCTGGCCCGCGCGAAGACCGCGGCCTTCGACACCAGCGCGTCCACGGTCGCGTCGTCGGCACCGTCGAGGTCGGTCCCGGACAGCACCGCACCGCCGTCGAGCAGGTCGAGCTCCGCCGCGATCGCGGCCGCCGTGCTCGGGTGGTCGCCGGTCAGCATGAGCACCTTGACGCCGGCCTGTCGCAAGCTGTTCACCGCCTCGGCGGCGCTCGCCCGGGTCGGGTCGGCGAGCCCGAGCAGGCCGAGGAACTCCATGCCGTCGACCCGTTCGGCGTCGAGGCCCACCCGCCGCGAGGCCGCGCGCTCCGCGATCGCGAGCACCCGCAGTCCCTGGCGGGCCATCCGGTCGACGTCCGCCTCGATCCGCTGCCGGTCGGCCGTCGTCATCGGCCGGACCGTGCCGTCCGGGCCCTGGATCGTGGTACACCTGGGGAGCGTGATCTCGGGCGCGCCCTTGACGCTGATCACCTGGCCGGTGCCGGCCGTGCCGAGGACGGCGTGGAATCCGCGCACCGGCTCGAAGGGCAGCTCGCGCACCGGGCGCCAGTCCTCGGCGCCCTCGCCGGTGCCGACGCCGGCGGCCGCGGCCCCGACGACCACCGCCTGGTCGGTCGGATGGGGCAGCGTCCCGGAGCCGTTGGGCGCCGGGCTCGCCCGCAGCGCCGCACCGAGGATCGCGCGGTGCCGGGGCGTGAGCGCGTCGACCGACACCTGCTCCTGGCCGTCGGAGACGCTGCGCAGCGCGATGCGTCCCTCGGTGAGGGTGCCGGTCTTGTCGAAGCAGATCACGTCGACCCGGCCGAGCGCCTCCATCGAGCGGTGGTCGCGGACGAGGATGTTGCGCCGGGACAGCCGGCGGCTGGAGCTGAGCTCCGCGGCCGTGGCGATGAAGGGCAGGCCTTCGGGGATCGCCGCGACCGCGAGGGCGACGGAGTCGCCGACCGACTGCGCGAACCGCCCCCGGATCAGGCCGTTGGTGAGCAGCGCGGCGGCCGCGACGCCCGCGGCCGGCAGCGACGCCTTGGTGAGCTGCCGCAGCCGCTGCTGGACACCGGTCTTCGGCGTGCCGTGCAGCGCGGTGCGCGCGCTGCGGCCCGCCTCGGTCTCCGCACCGGTCGCCACGACGACGCAGGTCGCCGAGCCGGCGGCGACCGTCGTCCCGGCGAAGACCATGCTGCTGCGCTCGGCGACGGCGGCGGCCCGCGTCGCGGCGGTGTCCTTCGCTACGGGCATCGACTCGCCGGTCAGCGCCGACTCGTCCATCTCCAGGCCGGTCGTGGCGATGAGGCGGCAGTCCGCCGGTACCGCGTCGCCGGGATCGAGGAGGATCACGTCGCCGGGCACGAGCTCGTTGAGGGTCCCTGGGCGGTCGACGCCGTCCCGGCGGATCCGGACCGGCGGCGTCGCCGCGGTCACGAGCTGCCGCAGCGCCCGCCGCGCGGCGATGTCCTGGACGCCGGAGAGCACCGCGTTGGCCAGGATGACGGCGACCACGAGGCCCGCGTCGCTCTTCGCGCCGGTCATGGCGGAGACCCCAGCACCCGCGCCGAGCGGCAGGGTGAGCGGTGTGTCGAGTTCACCGACGATCGTCGCGACCAGCCCCCGCTCGACGGGTTGGTCGCCGTTCTGCTGCCCGGCCGGCCGGCGCTGCGCGACGGCCTCCTCGCTGATGCCCGCCGGGGACGTCTCGAGGATCCGCAAGGCCTCGTCGACGGGCAACGCGTGCCAGGCGACGGTGCCGATGGGCAGCGGCGGTGTGCGGCGGGCCAGGCCACGCACCGACATCGCCGCGCCGACCAGGTTCGCGATCTGCGCGATGCCCGTCGCCAGCACCACGTTGCGCGCCCCGCGTTGTGTCCCGTCGGCCGCGCCGAGCAGTGCGCCGGCCGCCGAACCCTGCGACGCGACCTGGACACTGCGCCGGCTCACGGTCCGGGCCAGAGCCGCGGCCTCCAGCAGCAGCCAGGCGTTCTCGAGACCGGGGCCGCCCATCAGGTGCGCGCCCCACGGCAGCCTGCGGTCCTGGTGCAGCACGCCGAAGCCGCAGTCCGCCGCGGCCAGGGCGGCGTCGTTCCGGCCGGCGACCAGCACGACGGCATGACCGTCACGTTGCAGCGCGCGGATCGAGCCGGCCAGCCGCGAGCCGCCGGCGACCGTGCCGTCCGACGGCACCCGCCGGCGCAGGTCGGCGTTGGCCCCGGCGAGCAGCACCTGGCCGACCCGACGCCCGGCCGTGACCAGCGCGACGGTGAGCGGGTCCAGCGCGGCCTCCAGCACGACGAGCGCCACGAGGGTCCGATCGTGGACCAGCGCGTAGAGCTTCCCGCGCGTGCCGTCGTGGGCGCGGGCCTCGGCGCGGGCGTCGTCGGGGACGGGTGTGCCGAGGCGATCCGGGTCGGCCAGGGCCCAGCCGTCGGCGTCCGGCTCGCCGGTCGGGGTGCCGCGGCCGCCGTCGAGGAGCCGTGCGGCGGATTCCCAGGCGGCCTCGACCGTCCCGCGGACCGGCACCACGTGCTTGATGACGTGGCCGGCGCCGGTGAGCACCTGGGCGTCGATCACCACGGTGTCGACCCGGTCGAGGCGGCGCAGCGCGGTCCGGTCCCGCACGAGCACGTCGCGGTGCGCGAGGAGGCGGCCGAGGCGGCCGGCGTACGCCTCGCGCCCCACTTGCGCCGGGCCGGGCGAGCCGGCCGAAACCACACGCGCGGCGTGCCGCATGCCGCTGGGCAGCAAGGCCGCCGCACCCGCGACGAGCAGGGTGAGCACGCTGACGCGGCGTGCGTACTGCTCGACGGGGCCGTCCGGCATTTCCGCGGGGCGCCCGCCGCGGTGGGCGTCGGCGCGCGCGGCGGCGGGCTCGGGGAGCAGGCGGCCGAGGCGGTGCAGCCAGGCGTCCCGCTCCGCGGAGGCCTCTTGCAGCAGCATCACCCGCAGGACGGCGTCCGTGGTCATGCCGACCTTCGACTGGCTCGCGACGCCGAGTGCGGTCCTCGCCGCGGACAGCGCGAAATCGGCCCGGTTCTTGCCGATCGCCCGGCGCAGCGTCGTCCGCACCTGGGGCAGGTGGTCGACGAGCGCCGCGACGGCGTGCAGTTCGCGCGGCGCGCTGGGCAGCCCCAGGCGCTTGGCCACGGCCGAAGCCGTGATACCCAGGACGTCGGCGGCGAGCGTCAGTTTGTGCCGGGTCTCGACGTCGAGCCGTTCCGCACCGGCGGGCTCACCGGCCATGTGGTCGGCCTCGACGGTCGCCACCGCCTCGACCAGGTCGTCGAGCCCGAGGCTGTCCTCGTCGTAGCTGACGAGCAGTTGCCCGAGCACGCCGTTCCAGGCGGCCCAGTCGACACCGCGCAGCTTCTCCAGGGACTTCTCGAACAGCCTGCCGTGCTCCGCCGTGACGCGACCGGGGCGGGCGCCGCGCACCTCGATCTGTGCGAGGCCACCCCGGGCCCGGGCCAGCCGCCGGCCGCGGGACCGCGGCGCCGCCGGCCGGCCGTCCGTCGACCTCGTCACCGTGCGGTGGCGGGGACGCCCCGTACACCTTCCATGTCCGCACCGGGCGGCCCGGCGGCCCGGTGCGACGCCTGCTCGTGGCCGTCGGTGTGGGTGGCGACCCACACGCCCACCGCGGCCACGGCCGCGACCGGCCACTCCAGGATTCCGAGCGCGGCGAGCGCGCCGATTCCGCCGTAGTACAGCAGGCGCCGGGGCTCCGGCAGCGGTACCGCGGACGCCAGCGTCCTGGCCGTCCACTTGGCCTGTGCGAGAGCCGATTCCGCCCCGGCGACGGCCTTGCCGGCGGCACGTTCGGCCGCGCGCTCGGCGGGACTCGGCTCGGCCGGCCCGGCCGGGCCGGCCTCGCCGGGGGCGGCGGGCGCTGTCTTCGCCGCGGCCTTCGCCGCGGTGGTGGCCTCTTGCGCGGCGGTCCGTCCAGTGGTGGTCCGGGTGCCGGCGGTCCGTCTGCCGGCGGGCCGTGTGGTGGCCGGCTGCTCCGTGGCCGCCGCTTCGGACCTCTCCGCGGCGGCCCGGCTCGTCGACCGTCGAGTGCGGCGCGCGGTCTCCGCCGAACGCGACTGCGGACGGGTCTGCGTTGCTGTGTTCGTCATCGAGAAGCACCTCCGCAGGGACGTCACATGTGACTTCTCCAGCGCACGGAGCTACCCATCCGATGCCGGGGCAACCCAGGATCCGGCACCGGATGGACAACTCCGCGCGCCGGGCGGCGGTGTGCCGGGTGTTCGGCCGTCCCGTCAGGCGGTGCGCGGGGCGGCGATCCGGCGGACGACGGCGATGATGCCGGCGATCAGCAGGGCGCTGACCACCTCGATCACGATCGCGGACAACAGGTGGGACATGGCGGTGCTCCTTGCGGGGTGGGACGACCTGCGCGCCGAACCGTACGAGCGCTACGTGAACAACGAGTGACGTACTCGTCGACTTGAGATGTCCGTCACGGCGGAATTCCGGCGCCGACCTGCGCTTCGTCGCCGGACGACAGGTGGCCGGAGCGCCCGCGCGGCGCGCGCGGCCGGAGCGGCGGGCAGGCTTCGAGCGGATGGGATCCGGGCGTCGCGACGTGGCCTCCTACCGCCATTCCCCGGCCAGCAGCGGCTCGAGCAGGTGCTGGCGGCGCTCGATCCGCAGCTCTTCGAGCAGTGCGCCGCGCGCCGCCGACTCCGCGTCCCGGTCGCCCGGGCGCAGGCCCAGTTCCTCCGCATCGTCCCGCGACGCACCCACGAGAACGAGTTCGACGCCCTCGTGGTCGAGGAATGCCGGGGGATCCAGCGGGGAGAAGCGCCGGCCGCCGAAGCGCGCCAGCAGCGCCGGCGACAGTTCGGGCCCTTTGCGCCCGGCCCGGGTCCACGCCCGGCCGACACCCTGCGGCGCCGGCGTCCGCGGGTTCCGCACCGCCACGATGTAGCCGGCCTGGGTCTCGATGTTGAGGTCACGCTGTACCGGACCCGGCCGCTCCGGCAGCTCCAGCGCGTACTCGAAGTGCGTGTGGTCGTCGTGCCGGGCGATGGTGTACTCCCCTTCCCCCGCCGGCCGCGCGGGCGGCTGGACCCGCTCGCCACGGGTCTTCGTCATGTACCGCCGCTCGTCCAGCGCCTCGCGCAGCTCCTTCGGCCGGGCCACCACCCGGTCGACGAAGCACCAGGCCCGTTCGTGCGCGCCGACGTCGGGCAGCCGCTTGCGCCCCACGACGAGCAGCCGCACGGCGTGGCCCGTCCACGGGCGGAGGACCAGCAGCAGTCGCTGCACCTCGTCCAGCGATGCCACCAGGTCGTCGTCCACCCGCGGACGGTAGAAGAAGGAGAGATCACCGGCCTCGAGTCGCACGGCGGCCCGGTCCCGCGCCGCTTCCTCGCCCGTGTCGTCCACGATCCCTGCTCAGGTCTTGATCTCCTCGGGATGCTTCTGCCGCCAGTCCCGGACCGCGTCGGCGACCCGGTCGAACAGCGCCATCGGCGGGCCGGCCACGATGTTGCCGACGGCCGACTGGGGTGCCATCCGGTGCGGCCGGGTGGGTGCGACCATCTCCGCCGCCTTCAGCGCCCCGGTCAGGTCGCGCAGTCTGCCGGCATCGACAGCGGTGCGCAGCCTCAGGAACTCCTCGTTCTCCTCCCTCGTCGCGTGGCTGACGACCTCGGCCTCGAAGCGCTCCAGCCGGCGATCGAAGTCCGGATGGTCGATCCCCATGTCGTACAGGTCGGCCAGTTCCTTCTTGGCCCGGTCCTCTTCCTCCAGCCGCTGTTCGACCACGTGCTCGCCGTCGTCGAGCTTGCGGCGGGCCAGCGGGTGGACCACGGCCTCCTCCGCCGTCTCGTGCACCGCGAGCAGCCGTACCAGGTCGTTGAACAGCTCCTGCTTCGCCGGTCCCTTCGTCGCCTTCGTCTCGCGGAACAGGCTCTTGATCTCGTCATGCTGCTGGAGCAGCAGGTCGACGACGTCTCGGCCGTTCTCGGTCTCGGTCATGCTCACCGACATCACCCCCACATCTGCGTCTCTCGGGCGGCACTGCCCGGTACGGCCCGGTTCATGCGACGGGCGGCACCGGCGGCTCAGATCATCTCCAGTGGCCGGGGACCGTCCGGCGGCGGGAAGGCCCGGTCGAGCACGGCGTAGTCCTCGAGGTCGAGCCGGACCGCCAGCGCGCCGTGGTTCTCCCGCGTGTGCTCCGGGGTGCTCGCCTTCGGGATCGTGGTCACCCCGTCCTGGCGGAGCACCCATGTGATCGCCACCTGCGCCGGGGTCACGCCGTGCCGGTCGGCGACGGCGGCGACGGCCGGATGGCGCAGCACCGTCCCGCGGTGGTCGAACGGCGAATAGGCCATGATCAGCGGCCCGTCGCGCTGGCACGCGGGCAGCAGGTCCCACTCGATGCCGCGGTGGACCAGGTTGTACAGCACCTGGTCGGTCTGCACCGCACCGCCGTCCTGGACCGCGGTGAGCTCCATCAGGTCGACGCCGTCGAAGTTGCTGACGCCCCAGAATCGGATCTTGCCCTGGTCCTGGAGGACCGTGAACGCGTCGACGGTCTCGTCCAGCGGCACCGGGCCGGGCCAGTGCAACAGGTACAGGTCGATGTAGTCGGTCCGCAGCCGGTGCAGACTGGCCTCGCAGGCACGGAGCGTGTCGGGACGACCGGCGTGCGACGGCAGGACCTTGGTGACGATGAACGCGTCGTCGCGGCGGTCGAAGACGGCGTCGCCGACGAGTTGTTCCGCGGCGCCGTCGCCGTACATCTCGGCCGTGTCGACGACCGTCATCTCCAGGTCGAGCCCGGTCCGCAGGGCCGCGACCTCCTCGTCGTGGTACGCCGGGTCCTCGCCGAGACCCCACGTGCCCTGTCCGAGGGCCGGGATCTGTTGCCCGGCCGGCAGTTCCACCGTCGGCATGGTCAGCGTCCGCATCCGCCCCTCCTCGCGTCGGGTCCCGGGAGGCTCGTCACCGACCACTACCTCGGCCCCCGGCCGGTAAACCCGGGCCGTCCCGGGCCGTCCCGGGCCCGGTCGGCCCAGGTCGGGTCGGCTGCCGGACCGGTAGCCGCGAGCGGCCTCGCGCACCGCCTCGTCGCCGTCCGGACCGGTGACCGCGGCCGCACCCGGGTCGCATGCCGACCGGCCGCCGTGCCCGCGCCGGGCGCGGCGGCCGGTCGGCACCGGTCAGCGCAGGTGCAGGCCGTTGGCGTCGGTCTGCGGCCCGGCCACGGTCGCCTTCGTGGCGGCCGGGGCGGTGCGCGGCGGGATGGTGGACGTGTCGAACGCGTACGTGATCACCGCCGTGGCGATCGCGTCGGCGTTCGTGTCGAGCGCGAACGTGTTGATGTTGCCGATGAGCTCGTACCGGCTCCGGAGCTGCGCGTACAGGGCCGCGTCCCCGCCCTTCTGGACGACCCGGAAGAGGTCGTCGCACGGGTCGTGGTAGCACGGGTCGTACTGCGCGCCCTCGACCCCGCCGAACTTGGCGACGTCGGCGGCGCTCTTGATCCCTTCGGCGCCGGTGAACAGGCCGCCGGCCGGGATCCTGACGCCGGCCGCGATGAACGGGCCGTAGTCCGAGCGGCCGGTGAAGTCGGCGGCGTTCGTCGGCTGGCCGCGCGATGCGTAGAACGCCTCGAACAGCTTCTCGATCTGCGCCGATCCGGCCGGGCCGGGGCCGGAGCCCTGGGCCGCGGAGTCGTCGCCGTCGTAGACGCCGAACATGTAGTTGGCCGAGGCGATCATGTCGAAGTTGAGGTACAGGGTGATCTGGGCCTGCTGCTGCGGCGTGAGGTTGGTGACGTAGAACGTCGAGCCGACGAGGTTGGCCTCCTCGGCGCCCCACCACGCGAAGCGGACCTTGTTCTTGGGCTTGACCTTGGCCATCTGCAGGGCCACTTCGAGCAACCCGGCGCTGCCGCTGGCGTTGTCGTTGACGCCCACCGTGTCCGGCTCGGAGTCTAGGTGCGCGCCGGCCATGACGACGTTGTCGGCCCGCCCGGTCTTCGTCTCCGCGATGACGTTCTCGGTGGTGCGGATCTCGGCGGTCGTGTTCGCCGTGAGGTGCGCGGTCAGGCCCGGGGTGTCGGCGAACGCCGCACCGGTGGCGTACGAGACCCCGATCGCCGGGATGCCGACCGGCGCGCCGAGCGTCCCGAGCAACAGGCTGTACCGGTCGGCGTTGGTGACCGGGTCGCCGTTGCCCTGGTTCATCACGATCGCGCCGGCCGCACCGGCCGCCGCGGCGTTGGCCGCCTTGGTGCCGAACGGGCAGCCACCTCGCTGCATCAGCGCGATCTTGCCGACCACGGCGGCGGTGAAGTCGGAGGCCTCGCAGCCGGACGTCACCGTCGTGCGGGGTGCGACCAGGTTGAGGTCGACCGGTACGACGGCCGCGGTGATGTCGCCCGACCCTGAACAGTCCATGAGGTCGTAGTCGGTGCCGTCGACGTAGGTCGTCGGTGTGGGCGCGGTCTGCGCGAACGACGAGCCGCTCTGGTCGCAGAAGTTGAACTGGAACGGCTGCCGGGTGACCGTGTAGCCGGCGTGCTGGAGCAGCGCCGCCACGTAGTCGGCGCTGCGCTTGTGCCCGGGCTGGCCGGACGCGCGGTTGCCGCCGTTCTTGTCGCCGATCGCCTGGAACGCCAGCAGGTGCCGCATGACGCCGGGCAGCGTCACGGCCTTGGTCAGCTTCTTCGGTGTGTCGTTGTTGCCGCTCGAGCCGGCGTGTGCCGGGCTCGCCAGGCCGATCGAGCCCACCAGGGCGGCGGCGGTGGCCGCACCCAGGAGCCTCCGAACCGAGCGAGACACCACGATGTGTTCTCCTCTCCGTGTGGCTGTGCACGGAACCACCCGACGTATCGACGGGCAGGGAGAATGTATGCGGAAACAGAACATCGACGGTAGCCGCTAAAAGGGCATTCGCGCACAAATCGCGGTGGCCGAGGGCCACGACAAGGGTGAGTCGACGGCGCGCGCTCCGGCGGCAGGCCTTACACGCGGTCCTCCGCCGGCGCACCGGTGCGCGCGGCCTCGGCCGGAGCGGGCCGCCGCCGCGACAGCCAGCGCTCGACGAGCAGCGTGGTCAGCGGGGGAACCGACGCCAGCACCGCGACGGTGGTGCGCGCGGCGGACCACCGCTCCGCGCGCGCCACCCACGCGGTCGCGACGAGGTAGGCGATGAACAGCACCCCGTGCAGCCTGCCGAACAGCCACACACCGGCGTCGGTGACCTCCGCGACGTGCTTGAGGTACATGCCGACGAGCAGGCCCGTCCACGAGCACGCCTCCGCCAGGGCGGTCAAGCGGAACAGGCGGTACGGCTGCATGATGCCTCCGGCTTCTGGCAGGTCAGGGCGGTCCGAGAATCGCTACCGAGGATAGCCGCCCCTTCCGCGCCGCCGGGAGCAAGCTGGCGGTCAGCCCGTGGACCGCGCCGTCGCACCGGCACCGGTCACCGTGGTGCGACCTTTCCAGGGCATGCGCCGGGGCTCGCGGGACCCCACACCGAATCACCCCGGCGGGCCGTTTCGCGGCCGGGACGCCGGAGATACCGGCGCCTGACCGTACAACTGGAGAAAGGGAGGCTATGGAGGTCATCCGCGCCCCGGGTGAGCGCCGGGAAGCTCCGCAGCGCCGCTACAGCGGCGTCGTGTGGACCGGCAAGGACATCGTCGGCATGGAGCCGTCCCGGCTGCGGGCGTTGAGCGAGCAGTTCAGCCCCGGCGCCCGGACCGCGTGGCACCGCGAGCCCTACGGCCAGGTGCTCCACGTTCTCTTCGGCGTGGGCCGGGTCCAGCGCCGGGGCGGCCCGGTGCTGGAGGTGCTCGCCGGCGACACGGTCGTCTGCCATGCCGGCGAATGGCACTGGCACGGCGCCGCACCGGACTCGTTCGTCGCCGTCATGTCGACCTGCGAGACCGACGCGCTCGACGCCGGCACCGAATGGGGTGCGCACGTGAGCGATGCCGAATACCGCCTACCGCCCATGGGCGCCGTCGTGCCACGTCAGGACGAGGACCGGACCTTCCAGCCCGAGGTGTGCTGGTGAGTTCCTGACGGCCCGGCGACCCGTGAGCCCCGGCCGGCCGACACCGGCCGGGCCTCCACCCCCTTTTTTCGCGTCGATCTTGCAGTTGTGGTGCCGAGACACTCCCTGAATGACCGGTTTGTCAGGCACCACAACTGCATGATCAACGCGCAACAGGGCCGGCGAAGCCGGCTCGCCGGCGAAGCCGGCTCGCCGACTGGGTCGCGCGAAACCCGCCACCGGCCGCCCCGACCACGGTGTGCCCCGGCCCGTGACGGGCCGGCCCGGCGGAGCGCCCTTCGCCCGGCGCGGTGCTCCGCCGGGCGGCGGGACGTTCCGCATGGATGCCGCCACCGGGACAGCGGCCCGGATCCGGGCCAGGAAGCGCTCAGCCGATGTGGACCACCAGCACCTCGTCGTCGGCCAGGGCGGCGATCAGGTCGCGGAAGAGGGTCACCGTCTCCCGGCCGGCGGTGCCGGACTCGTGCTCGTCCAGCTCCAGGCCCTCCTCGTCGAAGATCGCCTTGAACTCGGCCGCGTCGATGCCGGCCGGGTCGAGCTGCGGCAGATGCCGCCGGTGCTCGGGGCTGAGCAGGGTGTAGAAGCTGTCGTCGTCCGGGCCGCCGATCGGTTCGCCGGGCCCGGTGTCGGACAGCGAGATCCCGCGGTCCTCGAGGGCGTCCAGCACCGCCAGCACGACGTATCCGGACCAGCCGTACTCCCCCGACACCGCGTGCCCGTGTGCCGCGAGCACACCGGCGGGGTCGGCGGTGAAGTCGGGAAGGAGCTTGGCATTGAGGACGGTAAAGGAAGCGATGACCGACATAGCGTCGCACAGTACAAGATCCGGCCGGGCACCCGTGCGGGTGTGCTGATCGACATCGCGTAGCCCGCGGCGCCCCGTCATGGACCGCATCGGTAGATCCGGTCGGTCCGATCGGTAGATCCGGCACCGCAGACCGGCGGTTCGGTCGCGGATTCGCGAATCGCGGGGAACCGGCCGCGCCATCGATGGACAGTGTGACCGGGAGCCGGCATCGTCGGATCCGCGCGGCGAATCGGTACCGGCCCGAGGCGGCGCACCGCCGTCAGGGCAGGCTCTTCCACAGCAGACCTGTCGCGGAAAGGCGGGCGCATGGTCGCGACGACGCACCGACCCGCGAGCGAGCCCGGCGCGGCCGAACACCGGCTGCACCGGCCGCGCCTGGAAGCGCTGCTCACGGCGGCCGGCCGGGCCCGGGCCATCGCGGTCTACGGCCCGGCCGGCGCGGGGAAGACGACGCTCGTGCGGGACTGGCTGGCCCGGTCCTCCGCGGCGGGCGCGGTGATCTCCGTCGACTGCACGGATCTCGGGCCGGACCGTCCGGTCGACCTCGCCGCGCGCGTGGCCGGCCGCGCAGGTCCCGTCACCGTGGTGCTGGACGGGGTCGAGGCCGTCTCCGACGCCGGCCTGCGCATACAGGTGGACCGGTTCGTCGCGGACCGCCCGGCGGCCCGGGTCGTCCTGGTCGGCCGGCACGGGCCCGGATCCGACGGCGCCGGTACGGGCGACGCGATCTACCCGGTCGCCGTCGACGCGGCGGACCTCGCGTTCACCTCGGCCGAGACCACCGAGCTGGCGCTGTCGCGCGGGCTCGACCTGCCGCCGACCACCGTCCACGGCGTCTTCGCGGTGACCGGGGGCTGGGCCGCCGGCCTCGTGATCGCGCTCGACGCGATGGCGGGCCTGCCGCCCCACCGGGAGCCGGACGTCGACCAACTGTTGCGAGCCGGGGCCGGGCTCGACGAGTACGTGTGGCATGACGTCCTCGGCGAGCTCACCCCGGACGCGCGGGACGCGGTACGGCTGGCCAGCGTCGCCGAGTCGGTCGACGCCGACCTGTTCGCGGCGCTCAGCGGCCGTCCCGACGGCGCCGCCCTGCTCGCCGACCTCGCCCGCAACGGCGCCTTCGCCACCCGCGTCGGCCGGCACTCCGAGTGGTTCCGGTTCCACCGGCTGTGGCGTACCGCCCTCTACACCGCCCTGGTGAACGACGACCCGGTGCTGGCCCAGCGACTCCATCGGATCGCCGGCGCCTGGTACACGGTCCACGGCCAGCCCGGTGAAGCGCTCCGGCACGCGATCGCCGGCCACGACCACCGGCTCGCCGCCCGGCTGGCCCGGACCCAGGCCGACGCCATCCGGCACAGCCCGGCCCGGACCGTCGCCACCGCGGCGCCGGCCGCACCGGCGCCGTGGCCGCCGTCCTCGCCGTGGCCGCCGCCGGACGACGCGGCGCTGGGCAGTGCGTGGCGGGCACTCGGCCAAGGCGAACCGGACGCGGCCCGGCGGGCCGTGGACACCGCCGCCCGGCGGGCCGTGGACACCGCTGACCGGCCGTCGTACGGGTCGATGCTGTGCGTCCGCGCGATGATCGAGCTCCAGCGGGGGCACCTCGAACGCGCCGGCCGGCTCGCCGCGCGGACCCGTGCCGTCCTGCACCGCGAGGGGGTCACCGGCTCGCACGACGAGGGCTGGGCGCTGCTCATCCTCGCCGCCGTGGCCCAGCTCCGCGGCTGCCCGCAGCCCGCGCACCAGTACCTCGACGAGCTGCTCGTCGAGGTGTGGCCGGGCACGTCCGCGCTACTGGCCAACGCGACCTTCCACCGGCTCGGGGTGCTGCGCCAGCAGGGCGGGCACGGCCCGGCGCTCGTCGCGCTGGAGCGGCTCATCGCGGAGGAGGCCGACCTCGAGGTCCTGCCGGCGTGGGCGCCACGCGCGATGCGGATCCAGCTCCTCCTGTCGGAGGGCCTGCCGCACGACGCGCAACGGCGGTGGGAGGCCGACGCTCGACGGTTCCCGCCCGTCGTGGCCGATCTCGGCGCCGCCGCACTGCTGCTCGCGCACCGGCCCACCGGCCGGGCCGACCCGCGGGTCGGCGAACTGCTGCGGCCCTACCTGGCCGGGCCGACGGGTTGCCTGCTGCACGACATCGACGTCCGGCTCGTGCTCGCCCACGCGGCGCAGCGCCTCGGGGACACCGCGGCCACGGCGGGCCTGGTGCGGGAGGCCCGGGAGATCGCCGCCCGCGAGCGGCTGTGGTATCCGTTCACCGTCGACCGGGGCTTGCCGCGCCCGGCCGACACCGCACCGGACCGGTCGGCGGTGCCCGCGGTACTGACCGTGGCCGAGACGGACGTGCTGCGGATGCTCGTGGGCTTCATGACCGTGGCCGAGATCGCCGCCGCGCTGCGGATCTCGCCGAACACGGTGAAGACGCACACCTCGGCGATCTACCACAAGCTCGGCGTGCACCGCCGCCGCGACGCGATCCGCCGCGGCCGCGAGCTCGGCCTGCTGTGACACGGCCCTGCGGTTCGGCTGCCGTTTCATGGTCGTGGAGCGTCTCGCACCCTTGGCCCCGGCCCCGGCCTCGACCGACGACGACGTGCCGGTGGCCGGGTAGCCCGCACACACGTACGGTCCCCGGCCGGCGGCCGGGGACCGTACGATGTCACGTGCCAGCGGTCAGCGCCGGGTCAGAGGGCGCTGCGGCGGCCACGGCCGGACAGACCGGCCACGAGCGCGACGCCGACGGCCGCGAGCAGGACCTGGACCAGCAACTCGCCCCAGTCGACGCCCGGGGTGTCGGTGGCGATGCCGATCGCGTTGGCCAGCACGGTCCCGAGCAGCGCGGCGATGACGCCGACGACCATGGTCAGCACGATCGAGATGTTCTGCCGGCCGGGAACCACCAGCCGACCGAGCGCGCCGACGATCAGACCGACGATCAGCGCCGTGATGATACCGGTGACGGTCACCGCTCCTCCTAAGCTCAACCCTGCAATTCCGGTCGACGCATTGATGCCCTCAGCGACCGTGACCGAAACACGCATGCGGCGGACGGGGCCCGGACACCGGCGGAACCGAACGACGCTGCGGGCAGCCGGCCCGGCCGCCGGCACCGCGGCGCGCCGGGCTCACGGCGCGGCATGGCGCCCGGCCCACCTCGGGGCCCAGGTCTTCGCCTCGTGGCGCCTGGGCATTCGGGGGACTGCCGCGGGAACCAGTAGTCGGGCGCCCGCGCGTGGTCGACGGCCCAGACGTAGGCCTCCGGCTGCTGTGCGGTGGCGGCCACGTGCGGCACGAACCGCGTGATCGTCGGGTCCTCCGAGAAATGCAGCACCTGGCCTGTTTCCGGTCGCACCCGACATGCCTATCCGACGGACCGCCGCCGTGGCGGGCACAATGGGCACATGCCGGTGCCGCTCCCCCTGCCCTCCGCCGTTGTCAATCTCGCCTTCGCCGCCGGGAAGGCGGCCGGTAGGGCGGCCGACACCGCCGGCAGGTTGGCCGGGACGGCCGGGAAGGCGGCCGGGACGGCCGGGAAGGCGGCCGGGACGGCCGTCGATGCCGCCGGGAAGGCTGCCGAGACGGCCGTCGGCGCGGCCGCCGTCGTGATCGCACTGCCGGGCCGGGTCCTGCGGCTCGTCGACGGGGCCGAGGTGCTGATGGCCCGTGCCACCGCCGCCCTCGACGCGGCCGAGCAGGCCGTCGCGGACGCCCGGGCGCTGACCGCCACGGCCGCGGGCATCGTCGAACAGGTCCGCACCGTCACCACCACGGCCACCGGTGTCGTGGACGACGCCCGCACCATCACCACCACGGCCGCCGGCGTCATGGACGAGGCGACGCGGGCGTCGGCGGCGGCCGCCGCGGTCGTCACGCACGCGGCACGGACCGCCGGCACCGCCGACGAGCTGCTGAGCGCCTACGAGCCCGGTCTGCGCCGGTTCGTCGACAACCTGTCGCCCGAGGAGATCGACGCCGCGATCCGGATGATCGACGAGTTGCCCAAGCTCGCCCATCACCTCAACACCGACGTCATGCCGATCCTGGCCACGCTCGACCGGGTCGGACCGGACATTCACGAGTTGCTCGGCGTGACCCGCGACCTGCGGCAGGCCATCGTGGGCATCCCGGGCTTCGCCATGCTGCGCCGCCGCGGCGCGGCCGGCGAAGGCTGAGGTGGCCCGGACCGCCACCGGTCGGCGCACCACTCCCCCACGTTGCCGACGGTCCGCCACCGACCGAACGCGTTCGGGTGGAGGCGGCGCATGGCCGAGGCAGCCCGGTCTCAGTGACGAGCCGGGCGCTGGGACCAGCGGCGCAGGGCGGCGGCGATCTGGGCGACGGCGACCGGCGCGGCGTCGAAGAGGGCGAGCTTGCGCGGGAAGTTGTGCACCATGCCCTGGAACCGCGTGGCGACGACGGGCACGCCCGCGTTCATCAGCGCCGCCGCATACCGCTCGCCCTCCGGGCACAGCACGTCGAGCTCCGCGGTGATGACCACGGCGGGCGGCAGACCGGCGAGGTCGGCGCGGAGCGGGTCGAGGTCGGGGACGGCCCGGTCGGTGCCGGCCGGCGCGTAGGCGTCCCAGAAGAACCGCATCTCGTCGCGGTGCAGGCCGTAGCCGTCGAGGTCCGGGTACGCCATGGCGGGGTCGACGACCGGGCAGACGAGGACCTGCGCGGCGAGGGGCCGGCCGGCGTCGCGGGCGCGGCGGGCGGTGACGGCCGCGAGGTGGCCGCCGGCCGAGTCACCCGCGACGCCGACGCGGGACGGGTCCAGGTCGTCGGGGCGGGTGTGCACCCAGTCGAGGGCCTTGGCCAGGTCGTCGAGCGCCGCCGGGAACGGGTGCTCGGGCGCGCGGCGGTAGTCGACCGCGAGGACCGCCCAGCCGGTCTGCGCGGCGAGTTCCCGGCAGAATCCGTCGTGTGTGTCGAGGTCACCGAGCACCCAGCCACCGCCGTGGGCGTAGAGCAGGACGGGCCGGGCGCCGGCCGTACCGTCGCGGAACAGGCGTGCCGGAACACCGCCCGCGTCGACGTCGGTCACGCTGCTGATCGCCCGCCCGGGACCGACCTCGTCGGGGACCGCGTCGACCATGCTGCGGCGGACGGCGGCGAGGTTGTCGAGCGTCAACGGCTGCCGCCGCTGGACGCCGAGGGCGGCACGGGCCTGCGGGTGCAGCCGGGAGGGTTCCATATGGGCCAGTATCCCGTACCGTGTGGGCATGACCGCACCGACGCAGGTGCTACCCGAGGACTGGAACCGCTGCCTCGCGGTGGCCGCCCACCCCGACGACATCGAATACGGCACCGCCTCGGCCGTCGCGCGCTGGACCGCCCAGGGCAAGCAGGTGACCTATCTGCTCGCGACCCGCGGCGAGGCCGGCATCGACAGCCTGCATCCGTCCAAGGCGGGTCCGCTGCGTGAGCAGGAGCAGCGCGCCGCCGCCGCCGAGGTCGGCGTCGACGTCGTGGAGTTCCTCGACCACCCCGACGGCGTGATCGAGGGCGGGCCGGCACTGCGTCGCGACATCGTACGGTCGATCCGGCGGCACAAACCGGACGTGATCGTGACCGGCTCGTATGAGACTCGGATGGCCGGCGGCATGGCCAACCAGGCCGATCACCGGGTGGTCGGCCTCGCCGCGCTGGACGCCGCACGTGACGCCGGCAACCGCTGGATTTTCCCGGAGCTGGCCGACGAGGGCCTGGAACCGTGGGACGGCGTGCGGTTCGTCTGCTTCGCCGGTGCCGACCGGCCGACCCACGGCGTGGACGTCACCGGCGAGCCGCTGCGGGCCGGCATCCGCTCGCTGGCCGCGCATGCGGAGTACACGAAGGGGCTGGGCGTCAGCGGCCCCGAGCCGGGACCGTTCCTGACCTGGATGGCCGAGTTGGGCGGCCCCGCCATCGGCGTCGAGGCGGCGGTGCTGTTCGACGTCTACATGCTGCGCTTCGAGGGCCCGCCGCCGTGGGAGCCTGCCGGCTGACCGGCAGGCTCGGCCGGCTCGGCCGGACCGCGTCAGACCAGGCGGCGGATCTCGCCGTGCGTGCGGTAGAAGCCGCCGCGGGTGGCCTCACGGACGCCGGTCACGACGTAGCGGGCGTTGGCCTCGCGGATGCCCTTCGGGAACTGGACCTGCCAGTCGTCGTGGTAGCCGGGGCTGACGACGCGGATCCGCAGCCGGCCGCCCTGCTCGACACACTCGACGATGACACCGTCGGCCGGGTCGGAGACGACCTCGACCGTCGTGGACGGGGCGACGGCGTCCATCCGCGGGGCCTTCACGTCGACGTATTCCGGCACGACGCCCTGCTCGGCCGCGCGCACCGCGCTCTCGCTGGCGTCGATGCAGGCCAGTGATCCGTCGGTGGTGACGATGTAGAGCCTCTCGTCGTGGTACTGCATCGAGTAGGCGCTGCCGCAACCGGTGCCGAGCTTCCACAGCCGGTTGCCCGCGGCGTCGAAGCAGTAGACCGACGAGCGGTAGTCACCGGCGAAGACGTAGCGGCCGTCGGGCGAGGTCGCGTTGGAGAAGATGGTGTTGTCGCAGCGGTAGGTCACGCCCGTCGAGCCGTCCTTACCGAAGGACAGCACCGAGTTGGACGACATGCCGGCGTAGAGCATGTCGCCCTCCTGCCAGCCGAACAGGACGGCGCCCTGGGTCGACTGATACCACCGCTCGGCGCCGGTGCGCCAGTCGTAGCTGGTGACGCCCCTGCTGTGGCCGTGGTGCACCGCGTTGGCGTCGCAGCGGACCATCCAGCCGCTGGCGCCCTTGCTCTTCTTGCGCCACAGGAACTCGTCCTCGTGGTCGATGGCGCAGACGCCGCCCTTGTCGTCGGAGACGCCGAGGATGCCGTCGTGGATGTCGAGCCAGTAGATGTCGATGTCGGGGGCGATCGCATAGGCCAGCCGCGGGACCTTGCCGGACAGGTCGTAGACGTTGCCGTCGTCGCAGCCGGCGTAGATCCACGCGTCGTCGGCCACGATGCACTTGACCCCGTCGGGCAACTGGAACTGCCGGTCGACCGTGGCGTCGTGGCGCAGCACGGTGATCGTGCCCTTCTCGTTGCCGACCATGCACACGTCGTCGTTGATGAAGATGCCGAACGCGGGGGCACCCGACCGGTACTTCCACAGCACCGGCGCCGTCTTGGCCGTCGACTGCTGGCTGACGATCTGCCGCCGGGTCACCGAGCGCGGCGCCCGCTGGCCGGGCACGGCGGGCGCGTAGCCCTTGCGGACCTTCTCCCCGATCTTCTTCGCCGCCTCCGACTGCGCCTTCGAGGAGTCGTTGTAGGTGGTCTTCTTGACCTGGCCGGCGTCGCCGATCCGCCCGTATCGGATCGTCATCTCGGTGCCGTCGACGGTGACCTCGTAGAACTTGTGCGCGGTGCCGCTGTCTTGGGACAGCTCGAGATAGGTCGTCTGGGCCATCGATGAAGTGCCTTCCAGGTGAGGGGATCGAGGGGCGGCGTCAGCCTAGCGACCCGGTACGACAAAAATGGAACCATGCTGCATCTGAGGGTCATCAGCCCGCCCGAGCTGACGGAGAAGGTCGTCGGCGTCCTGACCGTCGAGGCGGGGGCGACCAACCTGGTCGTGCTGCCGGGCGCCGCTCGTGAGCCGGCCGGTGACGTGGTGCTCTGCGACGTGGTGCGGGAGGCCGGCAGCCCGGTCCTCGCCACGCTGCGTGAGCTCGGTATCGACGAGTGCGGCTCCATCGCCATCGAGAACGTCGACGTCACGCTGTCGAGGTCGGCCAGCCGGGCCGCGGCGGCGGCGCCCGGGCTCGCCGCCGACGCGGTGGTCTGGGACGAGATCGAGCAGAAGACCGGCGAGGAGACCGAGCTCTCCGGCACGTATCTGCTGATGCTCGGCATCGCGACCGTCATCGCGGGCATCGGGGTGATCCTCGACCAGCCGATCCTCATCGTCGGCGCGATGGTCGTCGGCCCGGAGTTCGGCCCGCTGGCGGCGCTGTGCGTCGGGGTCGTGCGCGCCCGGCGCCGGGCGATCGGGCGGGCGCTGCTGGCCCTCGGCGTCGGGTTCCCCATCGCGATCCTGGCCACCATGGTCAACACCTGGCTGCTCGACCTGCTCGGCCTGGTGGACGAGGGCATGCTGCTGCGGGAGCGGCCGCTCACCGACTTCATCTGGCAGCCCGACGCGCTCTCCTGGATCGTCGGCTTCTTCGCGGGGGTGGCCGGCATGCTGTCGCTGACGTCGGCGAAGGCGGGCCCGCTGATCGGCGTGCTGATCTCGGTGACGACGGTGCCGGCGGCGGCCAACATCGCGGCGGCGCTGGCCTACGGCGTGTGGCACGAGGCGGCGGGGTCGGCGCTCCAGCTCCTGCTGAACCTGGCCGCCATCGTCACCGCGGGTGTCCTCACCCTGCTCGTCCAGCGCTGGTGGTGGCGCGGTCGTGTCTGACCTGCGCACCGCCCTCGACGCGGTCCTGGCCGACGTGCCGCCCGCGCGGCTGGCGGACGCGGTGCGGCGGCTCATCGCCGACTACCGCGGCGGGCGCCCGGCCGACGAGCCGCTGCTGCGGAACATGGTGGACGCGACGGCCTACGCGGCGTACCGGATGCCGGCGACCCATGCCGCCGTCACCGCCGCGCTGCGGCACCTGCCGCCGGTCGGGCCGCGCAGCCTGCTCGACCTCGGTGGCGGCACAGGCGCGGCGGCCTGGGCGGTGGCGGACGTCTTCGGCACCGTCGGCACGACGATCCTCGACCAGGTGCCGGAGGCGCTGCGGCTCGGCCGGCGGATCGCGACGGGTCGCCTGGAGGCGGACTGGCGGCACTGGCGGCTCGGCGACGAGGTGCCGGACGAGGCCGATCTCGTGACGGTGTCATACGTGCTGACGGAGCTGACGGAGGAGGACCAGCGCTCGCTCGTCGGGCTGGCCGCCGGGGCGGCACGGCAGGCTCTGGTCGTCGTCGAGCCGGGGACTCCCCAGGGGTACCGCCGGATCCTCACGGTGCGGGACCAGCTCATCGCGGCGGGATGGACGGTCGCGGCGCCCTGCCCGCACCAGCTCGCCTGCGGCATGCGGGGCCGGGACTGGTGCCACTTCTCGGCCCGGGTCAACCGATCGGCGCTGCACCGGCGGCTGAAGGACGCGCAGCTCGGCCACGAGGACGAGAAGTTCGCGTTCGTCGCCGCGACCCGCGCGCCGGGCGCGGCGGCGGGCCGGATCGTGCGGCATCCCGCGTTCCGGAAGGGACTCGTCACGCTGCAGGTGTGCCGGGAGGACACCACCGTCGGGCCGGTGCTGGTGTCCAAGCGGGAGGGGCCGCGGTACAAGGCGGCCAGAGACGCCGAGTGGGGCGACCGATGGCCGCCCCACTCGTCAGGTGCCGAACCGGACCAGTGCTAGGTCTGGTCCGCCACGAAGGTCGAGACGTAGGCCAGCGCCGAGTTCCAGTTGATGGTCAGCTCGTTCGTCGACCACGACTTGATGTCGTCGATGTAGCACATCTGCGGCTTGCAGCCGCGGAGCTGGGCCGACGCCACCTCGTCCTGCAGTTGCGAGTTCGGTCCACCGGCGAGGGTGCCGCGCGGCGGGTTCGGCAGCTTCGGGTCGAGCTGGTGCGCGTACCAGCGGCTGTGCTGGTTCTTCGACGCCTTCTCGCCGTAGCCGGTGACGTACGACTGGTTCAGCGCGTTGCGGCCGAACAGGTAGTCCATGCCGGACAGCACGCCGTCGCGGTACTTGTGCTCACCGGTCAGGTCGAACGCCGCCGCGACGACGGCCAGGTTGTTGAGCATCTGGGCGTTGGAGGCCCAGTCGTAGCCGCCGTTGGGCGCGTAGGCCTGGCCGTACGCCTGCTCGGACACGATCTTCAGGTACCGGTCGGCACCCGCCACGACGGACTCGCGCACCCGCTCCCGGTCCGGGAGCTTGTTGTCGATCGTGGCCAGGTCGAGCCGGCCGAGCGCGGCGGTGTTCTGCCAGTCGAAGGCGCGGTCGAACACGTCGGCCTTGTGCACCGTCGAGTCGCTCACGTCCCCGGCGTACTGCTTGTCGCCCGTGGTGATGTAGAGCTCCGCGGCGGCCCAGTAGAACTCGTCGGAGACGTTGGCGTCGCCGTAGGCGCCGCCGCCGACCCCGTCGGAGTCCGGCGCGTACATCGTCGGGTGGGCCTTGGCGGCCGCGTACGCCTTCTTCGCCGCGCCGAGCAGCTTCTCGGAGTAGGCCTTGTCGTACTGGGCGAAGACCCGGGCGCCCTGCGCGGCGGCCGCCGCCAGGTTCAGGGTCGCCGCGGTCGACGGCGGGCGCAACTGGCGCTGCTGGGGGTCCGCCGCCGGGTCCGTCGGCAGCCCGGTCCAGGCCACGTCGTGGATCTTGTGGTGGGCCATGCCGGCGAGTTGCTCACCGTCCGGCACCTGCATCTTCAGGAGGAAGTCGAGCTCCCAGCGCGCCTCGTCGAGCACGTCCGGGGTCTTGCCGCCGGTCTCGGGGATGTGCAGCGCGCGGGCCTGCGCCGCCTTCGGCGAACGCTCGTAGCTGCTCATCAACTGGGCGACGGAGATGCCGCCGTTGACCACGTACTTGCCGTGGTCGCCGGCGTCGTACCAGCCGCCCGTGACGTCGAGCGTGTAGTCGCAGCTACCCGGGGCGCACGGGACCTTCGTGTCGCCGCCGTTGGGGGTGTCGGCGGTGTGGCCGGCCTTGCGGCCGTAGCCGGGCGCGATGTCGTTGGAGATCTCGATGCCGCTGCGCTGCGGGTAGAAGAACGACAGCGAGTCGATGCCGAGCTGCTGGTACGCCTTCGGGTCCAGATCGAAGGGCAGGCTCGCCTTGCCGTCGACCTCCAGCGTGTACGTGTTGCCGGTGCCGCGGTACGAGCTGAAGTCCACCACATGGGTGTTCTGGCCCGAACTGTCGTCCATGCCGCGCGGCTCGGACGCACCGGACGCGACGACCTTGCCGGCCTTGTCCTTCAGTTCCCACCGCAGCGGCTGCTGTGCGTCGGAGATGACCGTGGCCCGCTTCGGGCCGTCCGGCAGGTAGCCGACCTGGTTGACCCGGACAGGGGTGTCCGGGATCTGGTCCGGCGTGGCCGGGAACGCGTAAGCGCTGCCGTCGTTGGCACCACCGGTTCCGGGCAGGCCGCTGTCACGGCCGGCGAAGGCGATGGGCAGTGCCACCGCGGGGACAGCCACGACCGCCGCGATGGCGGCCAGTCGGGCTTTTCGCGAAAGGACAGGCAGGCGCACCAGCTCTCCTTTGGATCGGGTGAGGGATGTAGCGCGGCATCCCGACTCTCAGGGGAGAAATCGGGTGATTGGCCACGCGTTTGGGCGAAGCTACCGATCCAAAGAAGGGAAGAAAAGGACATAAACCCCTGAATGTGATCCGGGCCACAACCGGGACCGGGGTTTGGCACATTTCCTCCTACAGTTGTAGGAAGACCTGGTCAGCGCCCTGTTGATGGCGCGGTGGCGGCAGGCTGGAGCCCGCCGGCCAGGATGCCGAAGGCGGTATCGACAAACCCGCCCACCTCGCGGGGTCCGCCCGGAGCATCGGATAACCAAGGCCGGTCGTCCGCCCGTCCCCGGTGTCGCACTACAGGACGGTGACACACCGTCGTGCGGGCGGGGTGGTTGTCGATCGCGGTCGCCGCTGAACCCGGGGCGGCACGTTCCGGCCGGGCGACTCCATGATCATGGGAAAGATCTGGCTATCGGGGCGGCCAGATCTTTCCCATGATCATGAGGTCGAGCGACGCGGCGGCGGATGGCGCGCCTCGGCGGCGACACTTCCGAGCCCCGCGCTCGAATCGTCGGCTTATCCGGGGCGACGAGGGGCCGTCGGGCTGAACTTCGCGGATCCTCGATCTCTGACCGACTCTACACGGCATGTATACACACCAGGTATACATGACGTGTAGAGTGCTCGGCATGTCCATCGGTCAAGCGTTCCTGGGGCTGCTCGAGGCCCACCCCCGGCATGGGTACGACCTGAAGCGCGCCTACGACGAGCGCTTCGGCGCCGACCGGCCGCTCGCCTACGGGCAGGTCTACGCCACGCTCTCCCGCCTGCTGAAGCACGGCCTGGTGACCGTAAACGGCGTCGAGCCCGGTGAGGGACCGGACCGCAAGCGATACGCGATCACCCCGGCCGGCGTCGCCGACGTCGAGCGGTGGCTCGGGCAGCCGGAGAAGCCCGAGCCGTATCTGCAGAGCACCCTCTACACCAAAGTGATCCTGGCGCTGCTGACCGGCCGTCCCGCCGCCGGGATCCTCGACACCCAGCGCTCCGAGCACCTGCGGCTGATGCGCGAGCTGACCCGCCGCAAGGCCGCCGGAGACCTGGCCGACCAGCTCGTCTGCGACCACGCCCTGTTCCACCTCGAGGCCGACCTGCGCTGGCTGGAGCTGACCGCCGCGCGCCTCGACGAGCTGGCCGGGACGGTGCGCGCATGACCTCGTTGCTGTCGGCCGAGCATCTCACGAAGTCGTTCGGTGCCACGCCGGCCCTGTCGGGCGCGTCGATGTCGGTCGCGGCCGGCGAGATCGTCGCCGTGATGGGGCCGTCCGGCTCGGGCAAGTCGACGCTGTTGCACTGCCTCGCGGGCATCGTGCGGCCCGACTCGGGCGTGGTGCGCTACCGCGACCGCGAGCTGTCGGCCATGTCCGACGCCGGCCGCAGCGCCCTGCGGCGCGGCGAGTTCGGGTTCGTGTTCCAGTTCGGGCAACTGGTGCCCGAGCTCACCTGCCTGGAGAACGTCGCCCTCCCGCTGCGGCTGGACGGCGTGCGGCGCCGGCAGGCGCAGCGCCGGGCCGCCGGCTGGCTGGACCGGCTGGAGATCGACGACGTGGCCGGGAAGCGCCCCGGCGAGGTGTCCGGCGGGCAGGGGCAGCGGGTCGCGGTGGCCCGGGCGCTCGTCACGGGCGCGCGGGTGGTCTTCGCCGACGAGCCGACGGGGGCACTCGACTCGCTCAACGGCGAGCGGGTCATGAAGCTGTTCACCGCCGCGGCGCGGGAGAGCGGCGCGGCCGTGGTCCTGGTGACCCACGAGCCGCGGGTCGCCGCCTGGTCCGACCGCGAGGTCGTGGTCCGCGACGGCAAGGCCCTCGACCTGGAGCGCGCGGCATGAGGCGCTCCCGGGTGCGGCGCTGGGCGGCGGAGGTCGGGCTCGGCGCCCGGCTCGCCCTGGGCGGCGGGCGGGAAGGACTGCTGCGGACCGGGTTGGCCGCCCTCGGCGTCGCCCTCGGCGTGGCCGTGCTGCTGCTGGCGGTCTCGGTGCCGACGATGCTGGCGGCGCGCCAGGCGCGGGTCGATCTCCGGTACGGCGTCGACACGCCGGCGCCGTCCGACCGCACCGTGCTCTCGCTGGCGCTCGACAGCATCCCCTTCCGCGGACGCCCCGTTTACGGCCGGTTCGTCCGGCCGGAGGGCGCGCATCCGGTCCTGCCGCCCGGCGTGCGGTCCCTCCCACCGGCCGGTTCGATGCTCGTCTCCCCCGCCATGAAGGAGCTCCTCGACTCGCCCGACGGCGCGCTGCTGCGCGAGCGCTACCCCTGGCCGATCGCCGGCACGATCGGCCAGGCGGGGCTCGTCGGCCCGAGCGAGCTGGCGTTCCTCGCCGTCCGTGACGACCTGACCGTCGACACGCCGCAGGTGCTCCGTCTGGGTTCGTACGGGTCACGCAGCACCCGGGATCCGCTCGACCCGTTCCTGCTGCTGCTCGTCGTCGTCATCGTCGTCGTCCTACTCATGCCGGTGGCCATGTTCGTCGCGGCGGCCACCCGCTTCGGCGGCGAGCAGCGCGACCGGCGTCTCGCCGCGGTGCGGCTCGTCGGCGCCGACGCCGCCATGACGCACCGGATCGCGGCCGGCGAGGCCGTCGTCAGCGCCTCGCTCGGCGTGCTGCTCGGCGGCGGGCTCTTCCTCATCGGCCGGGTGCTCGCCGAGCGGTTCGAGCTCACGGAGCTCAGCGTGTTCACCGCAGACGTGCGGCCGGTGCCGGCACTGGCCGCCCTGATCGTCGTGGCCGTGCCGCTGGCGGCGCTCGCCGTGACCCTGCTCGCGCTGCGCCGGGTCGTCGTCGAGCCGCTGGGGGTGGTCCGGCGGGACGCGGCGCGCACCGAGCGCCGGCTGTGGTGGCGGATCATCCTGCCCGGCGCCGGGCTGGGCACGCTCGCCCCGCTGTCCGGGTCGAACGGCGCCGGGCTCAACCCGTGGCAGGCCGTCGGCGGGGTCGTGCTGCTCCTGCTCGGCGTCGCCACCCTGCTGCCGTGGCTCGTCGACCGGCTGGTCGGCCGGCTCGGCGGCGCCGGCGGCCTGTCGTGGCAGCTAGCGGTGCGGCGGCTACAGCTCACCGGCGGCAGCACGGTGCGCGCCGTCAACGCCATCGCCGTCGCCGCGGCGGGCGCGATCGCCCTGCAGATGCTGTTCGCGGCAGCGCAGGCGGGATACACGGAACCCACCGGGGCGGACCTGAGCCGCGCACAGGCGGTCACGGTCGTCACCGACTCACCGCTGGGGCCGGTCCGCGGCCCTGCCGACGTCGACGCCGCGCTGCGCTCGGCCCGGGGGGTGACCGGCGTCAGCACCTATCGGCGGGAGTCCGGCTGGCTCGGCAAGGAGTACTACGACGTGCTGATCGGCGACTGCGCGGTCCTGCGCGACCTCGCTGACCTGCCGCGCTGCGCCGACGGTGACGCGTTCCTCGTCGTCGCGCCGGACCTGGCGGGCAAGGCGGTGACGCTCGGCGACTCGTCCGGCGACCCGCCCGACGACCTGCGGTGGACCGTTCCGGGCGCCGCACGGCCCGCCACGGCGTATCCCGACCAGTACGGCAACGCCCGCCGCGGGGTGCTCGTCACGCCGTCGGCGGCGCCGCCCGCGGCGGCCCACGCGGCATACGTGTCCCTGGTCCGCCTCGACACCGCCGACCCGGACGTCGCGGAGCGCCTGCGCACCGCGGCCGTGCGGGTGAGCCCGACGACGGACGTGTCGATCCTGCGGCGGCAGACGACCGCCACCAGGTTCACCAGCATCCGCAACGGCCTCTACGCGGGCGCGACGGTGACCCTGCTGCTCGTCGGCCTGAGTCTGCTCGTGTCGACCCTGGAGCAGTTGCGCGAGCGCCGGCGCACACTCGCGGCGCTGGTGGCGTTCGGCGCGCGACGCGGGACGATCGGCTGGTCGATCCTGTGGCAGACCGCCGTGCCCGTGGCACTGGGGCTGGGGCTCGCCGCCGTGCTGGGAGTCGGCCTCGGGGCGGTCCTGCTGCGGATCGTCGGCGTGCCGATCCGGGTGGACTGGGCGAGTATCGCCTCCGTCAGCGGGATCTCGGCCGGGGTGGTGCTGCTGGTGACGGTCGCCAGCATGCCGGCCCTGTGGCGCCTGATGCGCCCCGACGGGTTGCGCTTCGAGTAGGACGGGACGGCTCGGACAGGCGGCTCAGGCGAGCCGGTCACGCACCCAGCGCGCCAGCTCGCCGGCGGTCTCGTCCGGGGTGGTGAGGTCGGTCCGGATCGCCGTCGGCACGGTCCGGCGCAGGTGGGCGGCGAACGCGAGGTGCCGGTCGACCGCCCGCTCGCGCCACTTCGGCCGGGCCTCCAGCCGCGCCCGGCGGACGTCGTCGGCGCAGTCCAGGACGGCGAAGTGCAGGTCGGTCAGCCAGCGGCGGCCGGGCAGGTCGTCGAGCTGCTCCAGGGTGAACGGGCCGACGAGCACGGTCGGCCGGCCGCTCTGCGCGGCGCCGTGCGCGACGCTCAGCCACGCGTCCCGGAGCGCGGGCCAGTCGACGTCGCCGAACTCGCAGGCCCGGCGGAACGGGCCGATCAGCCAGTCGACGTCGAAGACCACGCAGTCGGCCAGCGCGGCGGTCAGGTGCGGCAGGACCGTCGTCTTGCCCGAGCCGGACGCGCCGGTCACCACGAAGAGCGGCAGCCGCCGGGCCGGGCGGCGCGCTCCGCAGGCCGGGCAGACGGCCTCGTCACCGACCGGCGCCATGACGGTCGCCACCTCACACTGCTCGCAATAGTGCATAAATCGATTGTCCAACCCGCCGGGTGAGGGCCGTCCGCCCGGGATCGGCGACGGTGGGGCCGTGCGTCGCACCACGGTTGCCGTCCTGCTCGCCGCCTGCCTGCCGTTGAGCGCCCTGCTCGGGGGGTGCACCTCCCAGGAGTCGGCCGCCAAGGTGGTCAAATCACCCGTGACCGACCCCACGGACTTCCACCACGGGCCGGCCGACACCTCCGCGGGTGGTGACGCGCTCGTGGACGTGTCGACGCTCGCGCGGCGCTTCGAGGTGCCGTGGGGCATCACGTTCCTGCCCGACGGCGGCGCCGTGGTCACCGAGCGGCAGACGCGGCGGGTCCTGCTGGTCGGGCCGGGCCGGCAGCCGGACGGCGACCTGACCGTCCGGCCCGTGGGGCGGGTCGTCGAGGCGACCGCCGACAACGAGGGCGGCCTGCTGGGCATCGCCGCGTCGCCGAACTACCGCACCGACCGGACGCTGTACATGTACTACACGACCCGCGACGACAACCGGATCGCGAAGATGCGGCTCGGCGGGCGCCCGCACCCGATCGTCACGGGCATCCCGAAGAGCGGCATCCACGACGGCGGTCGGCTCATGTTCGGCCCCGACGGCTACCTCTACGCCAGCACCGGCGAGGCGTCGCACACCGAGAGCTCGCAGAGCCTCCGCAGCCTCGGCGGCAAGACCCTGCGGATGACCACCGAGGGCAAGCCGGCGCCGGGAAACCCGTTCCCGGGTTCACTCATCTGGTCGTACGGTCACCGCAACCCCGAGGGTCTCGCCTGGGACAGCAACGGGAACATGTACTCGACCGAGATCGGCGAGGCGGTCTGGGACGAGCTCAACGTGATCCGGCCGGGCCGGAACTACGGCTGGCCGAGGATCGAGGGCATCAAGGGCCAGCCGGGGTTCGTCGACCCGGCGGCGGCCTGGCGCCCCGAGGTCGGCGTCAGCTCGGGCGTCGCGATCACCGGGGACACCGCCGTGATCACATGCCTGCGCGGCCAGCGCATCTACCTCGTCACCCTCGACGGCACGATCGCCCGCGACGTCAGCGCCGGGGAGGACGGGCCGGTCTCCGGCCCCGAGACGGGCACCATCCGCTGGCGACCGCGGGCCGGCGTGACGTCTCGCCCGATCGAGGCGCTGACCGGGAAGTACGGCCGCCTGCGCACGGCGATCACGGCCCCCGACGGCAGCGTCTGGATGATGACCTCGAACCGCGACGGCCGGAAACCCGGCGGCCCGGAGTCCGACGACGACCGGATCCTGCGCCTGACGCTGCGCCCCCGGTGAACACGTCCGGCCGGTGCTCGACGGCCGCCGAGGGTCGGCGTCCGGCGACCGCGAGCTGACCCGGGACGGCGCTCGACGACCGTCAGCCGACCAGGCGGCTGAAGAAGTCACCGAATCCCGTGCCGATACGCGCGATTCCGCCGAGCAGCCCCCGCACCACGCGTGCGGCGGAGTCCGGGCGAAACGCGACGAAATAGACGATGAACACCCCTGCGGCGTACATCAGCGTCTTCTTCAGTGTCATCAGGTGCCCCGTGCGTGGATAGTCCAACCGGCCATGTACCGGTCGGCCAGCTACCCGTTCGGCACCGACCTAACCCGCACAGGGCGAAAGATTGGGCGACTCAACGCGATCCGGGCGGCGCCGCCGGTCAGGTCGTGCCCGCGAGCTCCGCCGGGGTGTGCTCGACGCCACCGCACCAGACGCGGGTGATCGAACGGGTGGCCCGGATGTCGTGCAGCGGGTCACCGTCGACGAGGACCAGGTCGGCGCGGTGGCCGGGCTCGATCGCGCCGCGGTCGACGAGTCCGAAGTGGATGGCCGGCAGCACCGTCGCGGCGCGCAGCGCGTCGAGAGCGGAGAGCCCGGCGTCGACGAGCAGTTCCAGTTCGTGATGGAGGCTGTCGCCGTGGCTCGGGTGCGCCGGTGCCTCGGGGGTGGAGTTCGCGTCGGTACCCGCCAGGATCGGCACGCCGGCCCGGTAGGCGGTGGTGACGCTGTCGCGGGCCGCCGCGTAGCTGGCACCCGGGTAGAGCGCGCCGGACCGCGCCGACGCCGCCACCACACCCTCCATCATGGTGAGCGTCGGGATCAGCTCCTGGCCGTCGACCGCCATCCGGTCCGCGGTGTCGCGCCCCAGCGGCTGGTCCAGCGGCGCGTGCGTGAGGATGTCGACGCCGGCCCGCAGCGCCTTGGCCACCGCCTCGCCGGACGTGACATGGGCGACGACCTGCCGGCTGCGCCGGTGGGTGGCGGTGACGAGCGCGTTGAGCGTCGCCTGATCGTGGCTCGGCTCCGGGTCACTGATGATGATCTTGAGGTAGTCGGAGCCCTCGGCGAGCCGTTCGGCCACGAAGCGTTCCGCCTCATCGGCGCCGGTCACGACACCGCGCTCGCCGAGGACGGGGATGCGGGTGTGCCACGACCCGGGCGCGACGGCGGGGATGCCGGCGCTGCGGATGTCGGTGAGCCCGCGGGAGATCCGCAGGGCCTCGACGAGCTCGGGCGGCCCGCAGGCCATGTCGAGGGCGGTGGTGACCCCGAAGCGCGCCAGCCGCTCGAGCGTGGTCCGTCGGTCGAGATGCAGGTGGGCGTCGATCAGTCCCGGCAACGCGACCGCGCCTTCGCCGTCGACGACGCGGGGCTCACCCGTACCGCCGCCGAACCGCTCCCCGTCGATGACAATGGTGTCCGGCGGGTGCAGCCGTCTGCCGTCGAAGACCCGGACGTTGCGCACTTCGGTCCGCATAGGCCGAAGATGCCCCGAAGACCGCCCCCAAACCCCTTTCTTCCGCGTTGATCATGCACTTGTGGTGCTTGACAAATCGGACATCGCGGGAGTGTCCAGGCACCACAACTGCATGATCAACGCACTAGGAAGGGGTTTGGGGGCGGCGGCGAGACCGCCGACCCTCGTCGATCTGGTTCGCGTGCTCGGAGCGGGCCGCCCCGCAGGTCAAGCGCTTCGACGAGCGGAAACCCTTACGACTGCTGATCCGGCACGTACTGCCCGAGCGCCATCGCGATCCCCGCGGCGATCTCGTCCGCGGTGGCGGTGCCGGAGGCCTCGATGGCCGCGACCCAGGCCTGGACGGAGTGCCTGTTGAACTCCACCACCTCCGGGGAGTTGGCCGCCGCGACCGGGTCACCGATGACCTCGTCCCGGAGGAACAGCCCGAGCGCCATGATCCCGCCGTCCCAGCCGGGGCCGACGAAGAGCGCACCCGCGCCGCTGCGGGCCGTCTCGATCGGGACGGTGTGCTCGAGCACGAGTTCGGTGCGGCTGCTCGCCGCGCCGGACAACCGCACCTCGACCAGGCTGTCGGGCGCGCCGAAGGTGACCTTGAACCGGCGCGGCCGCTCACACTCCAGCACGTCGCCGCCGGCGTTGCCCTCGAGCTGGAACGCGCCGCCGGCACGCAGGTCGCCGCTGATCGGCATGAACCAGCGCTTGATGCGGTCCGGATCGGTGAGCGCGTTCCAGACGTCCTCCACGTCGGCGTCGTAGGTCCGGCTGATCACGACGCTGACGACCTCACCGCCCTCAGCCGGCCGCCTGACCACGTCGCGATGGATGGCACCGATCTCGTTGATGATGTCGATCATCCGTTTTTCCTCTCTCGTTCCTGCTTCTCTTCGAGGCGCCGCTCACGTCTGCCCCGGGCCAACTCGATCGCCAGGGCGTCGAGATGCCGGTTCCAGAATCTGCGGAACCGCTCCAGCCACACGTCGACCTCCCGCAGCGGCTCGGCGTCGACGGCGTAGAGACGGCGGGTCCCCTCGGCGTGAACCGATGTGAAGCCGCTCTCCCGCAGCACCCGCAGGTGCTGGGAGACCGCCGGCTGGGAGATGCCGAACTCCTCCCGGATGACCGCGGTGATCGCACCGGAGGTCTGCTCACCGTCGGCGAGCAGCTCGAGAATCCGGCGCCGCACCGGGTCACCCAGGACGTCGAACGCGTGCACGAGCCAAGAATGACAGTCCAGACTTATATAAGTCAAGGCTTAATAAGTCCGACACGCTGACGGGTGACCGCCGATAATCGGCGCTGCTCGCCCGGTATGTTGACGCGCGTGAGAAGGGGCCGATCGCTCATCGCACTCGCCGTCGCACTCGCGGTCGGCGGGTGGCTGCTGGCCTCGGGACCGGCGCGTCAACCCGTACCGTCGCGGCAACCGGCGGCACTGAGAACGGTGACGCAGCAGCCGGGCACCGTCCCGGCGCGGCTCGCCGACGGCACGCGGTACACGCCGGTGTTCTACGCCGACGCGACCACGTCGGTGGGCACCGTGCCCACGACCGACGGCTCCGCCGAGCGTCTCGTGCTGTGGTCGGCGGGCGCCGAACGGGAGCTGCGGCGCGTCCCGCGGGAGCGGTACCCGCAGTTCCTCGGGTTCACGGTCGCCGACGGCGTGCTCTACTGGGCCGAGTCGACCGCGACACCCGAAGGCCCGTACGAGACCCGGCTCTGGCGCGCCGGCCTCACCGGCACCACGCCGGCGGCGTCGCTCACCGCGGACACCGGCGCCGCCGTCTTCTTCGACTCGCAGTTCGACCTCGTCGTCGCCGAGGGCCGGCTGCACTGGATCGCCGCCCCGCCGGACGAGTCCGAACAGACCGAGCTGCGCAGCGTGGCACTCACCGGCGGAACGGTCAGCGTCGAGCGCTTTCCCGGACGGTACCGCTGGACGACCTGGCCCTGGCTGCAGAGCGCCGACCAGCAGGGCGGCCCGTTGCGGCTGGTCGACAAGGCGACCGGCGAACGCCGTACCGTCACGACCAGCTCCGCCGAGACGGCGAGCTGCACCCCCGCCTGGTGCCGGTCCCTGGTGCAGACCCCCGACGGCGACAACCTGCTCGACGTGATGCGCCCGGACGGCAGCGAACGGCGCCGCATCCCCGGCGACGTCAACGCGGTCACCGTCGACGTCGGCCTGGTGGACCGCTTCGAGCTGGTCACCGAACTGGACGGGCAGAAACTGCGCCTGCTCGCGTACGATCTGCGGTCCGGCACCCTGACCGTCCTCGCGACCGACGTCGGCGTGGTCACCGCGCGGGGCTGCGTGGTGTGGTGGTCGCCCACCCCGCGCGATCCGGAGACGTGGTACGCGCTGGACCTGCGGACGCTGGCCTAGACCTCGTGGTGCTGGCGCTCGTCGCCGGCCTCGGGGTCCTCGGGCACCTGGGTATCCTCGACGTCCCTGTCCTCCTCGTGGGCGCGCCCGGTCAGGCCGTCGACAACCGCGTCGATGGGCTGGCTGATGTAGTCGAACGCCGGCACCGCGATCTCCTCGGCCTCGTCACGGACGGTGTCGAGATCAACGGCGTCGTCGACGCGCGGTACTGCCATGGGGTCCTTGTTCGCCATACGGTGCAGGTATCCCGCCGGGATGGCGACCAAACCCCTCCAGCGGCACGCCGGTCACCCATGCGCCTGACTCCCGCCGCCGGCTCGCCGCCTGGCGGACCGCCGGGGGCGGGCCCGGTTCTACAACCGTATGGTTGTGCAAACTGGCGGTTGTGGGTACGGTTCGGGGCATGGTTGTCGTGGAGGACGAACTCAGCCTGGTGTTCGCGGCGCTCGCCGATCCGACCCGCCGGGCGATTCTCGAGCGGCTCGCGCTCGGGGACGCCACCGTCAACCAGCTCGCCGAGCCCTTCGCGATGAGCCAGCAGGCCGTTTCCAAGCACCTGAAGGTCCTCGAACGAGCCCGCCTCATCACCCGGTCGCGGACCGCGCAGTCGCGGCCCTGCACGCTCGACACCGTGCGGCTCGACGCGGCCGTCGGGTGGATCGACCGGCACCGGCGGATCTGGGCCGACCGGCACGACCGCCTCGCAGCGCACCTGCGGCGGATCCAGAAAGGTACCGACGTATGACCGACATCGGCGAGCTCGTCTTCCGGCGCGTCCACCGTGCCCCGCCGGAGCTGCTCTTCGACTGCATGACCACGCCGGAGCACCTGGCCCGTTTCTGGGGGCCCACCGGATCCTCCACACCCGTCGAGAACATCGTCGTCGACCTGCGGCCCGGCGGCGTGTTCGAGACGACCATGGTGAGCGACGCCGACGGCAGCACGTACACGATGCGCGCCGTCTACGTCGAGATCAGGCGGCCCGACCGGCTGGTCTGGATCGAGACCGACGTCGAGGGCGGCATGAAGACCACGATCACCTTCACCGACCTCGGCGACGGCCGCACCGAGGTCGTCACGCACCAGACCAACGTCCCCGCGCAGTACCGCAGCGCCGAGGCCCGGGCCGGCTTCGCCACCAGTCTCGACCGGTTCGACGCCTACCTCAAGCAGCTCACCGAAGGAGTGTGACCCGCTATGCCGACCGTCATCTCGGCCGACGGCACCACGATCGCCTACGAGCGCACAGGCGACGGCCCGGCGCTCGTCCTCGTCGACGGCGCCATGTGTCACCGCGCCTTCGGCCCGATGCGGCCCCTCGCCGAGCACTTGAAGGAGCGCTTCACCGTCTACACGTACGATCGGCGCGGACGTGGGGAGAGCGGCGACACCCTGCCGTTCGCCGTCGACCGGGAGGTCGAGGACATCCGGGCGCTCGTCGCCGCGGCCGGCGGGACGGCGTGCCTCTACGGGATGTCGTCGGGCGCCGCGCTCGTCATGGCCGCCGCGGCGCGCGGCGGCGGGATCACGAGGATCGCGCTCTACGAGCCGCCGTTCGTGGCGGAGGTGGACAGCGCCGACGGAGACGGCGGCGGCTCGGCGAAGCGGTACACCGAACAGCTCACCGAGGCGCTCGCGGAGGGCCGCAAGGGCGACGCGGTCGCGCTGTTCCTGTCCCGGGTCGGCATGCCGCCGGAGCAGGTCGCGGGCTTCCGGGCCTCCCCCGGCTGGGCGCCGCTGGAGGCGATCGGGCATACGCTCGCGTACGACGATGCCGCGTGCAACGGCGGTCACGTGCCGATCGGCATCGCGTCGAGCATCCGCGTCCCGACCCTGGTCCTCGGCGGCGGGGCGAGCCCGCAGGTGCTGCAGGACGGCGCGCGGGCCGCCGCCGAGGCGATCCCGGGTGCCGTGCATCGCACGCTCGACGGGCAGACCCACGACGTCGCCCCGGCCGCGCTGGCGCCCGTGCTGGCGGAGTTCCTGCTGGCGGGCTCCCAGTAGACTCGGTGGGCATGACGACCCTGACCCGCCGCATCGCCCGGCACAGCATCGTGGTCACCGCCGCCATCGTCCTGGGCCTCGGCACCCTCACCGCCTGCAGCACCGACAACGTCGACTGCACGACCAACGCCTGCACGGTCACGTTCGACCGCGGGGTGAATGCCGAGTCGTCGGTGCTCGGCGTCGAAGTGAAGCTCGTCGGGGTAGACAACGGCGTGGTCAAGCTCGACGTGGCCGGGACGACGGTGAGCGTGCCGGTCGACGGCACCGCGCAGGCCGAGGGCTTCGACATCACCGTGCAGAAGGTGACGGACGAGGAGGTCGTCGTCCGGATCCAGACCAGTTGACCGCTCGCGGACATCGAAGCGCGCCGCCGGTGAGCCGGCGGCGCAGCGCCCCGGACATGGGCGTCTGGCGCTCGCCCTGACGGCGGTGCCGCTCGCCGCGGCACGAACCGCGGTATGAGCATGCTCTGTCGCCGCGCTCGGTTCGCCAACGGGGGACTCACGGGTTGGCAATTTCGACATTCGCGGCCAGGTCCAAGCCCCCGCCCACCTCACCGGTGCGGAATGGCTCGACCTGGTCGTGCACGTCGCCGCCTGAAATGAACACGCCACCCCCAGCCAGTCGTTGCAAACGTTCCGACTCCGCCCCCGTCGAAGTCGACACACTTGGTCACGGCTCCGCCGAGGAGCGCGGCACCCGAGATGCCATAGCTCCACATGAGAGCGCGGCGAAGTGAAGACTCAGTCGAGGTCGAGAAGCTCGAAGGCCTCCTCGGCATCGTTCGCCAGCTTCGTGGCGATCAGGCGGGTGCGGTCCAGCGAAGGGGACAGCAGGCGGTACTGGCCCGTCCACGACCGCAGGATCGTGCCGTCCTCGGCCCGGATCAGCCACACGCCCACCTTGCCGTTCACGGTGGCGCAGACGGCGACCGCGGGCCGGCCGTCAACCACGACGACCGCCAGGCTCCGGGGCGAGCGGAAGCCGTCGAACACCCGGCTGGCCGCGGTTGCGCCGTCGACGGGCATCCGGAACACGGCCGCCTCCGCCTGAGCCATCTGACCGCTGCCATTGGCCGGGGCGGCGCGGGCGACGAAGTACAGCGTCCTCCCGTCGCCCGTGAGCGCCGGCCATCCCCCGTCGCCGGTCTTGCCGCAGGCCGGCCGCGCGGTCTGCGCCCGGAACAGTGCGTCGGGCCAAAACACCGTGTCGCGCACAGTGACCTGGTGGCCGAGTGGGCGGAACCCCGCCCGCGGGTCGAAGAGGCCCAGACTCTGGCAGTGCCCGTCCGCTGCGGTGATGTACGCACCGGCGAGGCCGGGCAGCACCACAAGACCCGTACCCGAGAACTCCGGCAGCACGACCAGGCGCCGATGCTCGCCAGTTCCAGTGTCCAGCGTCGTAACGACACCACCACCACCACCACCGCTGCCGTCGGGGCAGTCGGCGGCGGCAGCCAGGACGCCGCTGGAGACCTCCCCCAGCGCGCTGAACCCGCCGGTCGGGCAGGCGTCCGCGGCCGGGCCGACGGGGACCCGCTCCAGTGCCGAGCTGCCGTCCACCGGTCGGCGCCACAACCCG
The DNA here is from genome assembly GCF_025264685.1 of Dactylosporangium roseum. GTDB lineage: Bacteria > Actinomycetota > Actinomycetes > Mycobacteriales > Micromonosporaceae > Dactylosporangium > Dactylosporangium roseum. Next base: position 3,955,800 of record NZ_CP073721.1, on the reverse strand, counting down.
CCCGGCTCACTGAGCCGACCGTAGTAGAAGTACACCCATCCGTCGGCCGACCACACCATCGCGGTGACGGCACCGCGCCGCAGATCCGGCTCCTGCGGCGACACCGTAGGCGCCGGATCCGGCCCTGAGGTGCGGATACAGGCAGTCAGCGCAGCCGCGCAGACCACCGCCGAAACGGTGGTCCGCACGACCCGCAGGATCGACGCCCTCACGACGCCCACTGCAACATCACCCGCTGTCAACGAAAGACTCCGTAGTTGTAGAAACAAGCGCCACGGCAGCCATCATCCAACACCCACCCCTTCACGAGGTGCACCGTCTCCGTGTACGAGAAATGGGTCGGATGCTTAGCGAGCATCGCGCCGTAGTCCGCTCCGATCTTGTTATTATGCATGTCGATCTTTGACTGTTCCGAGCCCCACGAGTGGTTCACACCGTTGGCCACGTGGTTGACGTCCATCTCATGGGCGGCTCCGAGCAGCAGCGCCTCATGCTCGGTGAGGCCGGACGGCCAGGTCGCTGATGCTCTGCCCGCCGTCGGCGAGCATCACCGCCAATATCGACCGCGACCCGGCCCGGGTCGTGACCGGTGTCCCCCTGCCGCAACCCGGTCAGGGCGTCGCTGAACGCCTGCGTCAGACCGGCGGCGTCGGCGAGGTCGGCCAGGAGCCGGGTTCCGGCGTGGGCGACCACGCCGGTGCCGTCGGCGGTGACGGTGAGTTTCGGTCGGGTCCGGGTAATCTGCATCCAGAAATTGCCTTCCGTACGGACGTGATGAGACCTTCGACAAACCTCATTGTCCCAGTTCAGAAGGCACTTACGCGTTTCTGGCCCACCCAGTGGATCACCGATCCTGAAACACCCGGGCCAGGGAACTGGCGCCGCAGCTATTTCGTAACGAACGTATAAGCCGCAGCCACAACAAGTCCACTACCCGCCAACACAAACATGCACCCCAAGAGCCGCTCAAGGACAACAAGCAGAAACTGTCGCTGCTGTAGATCCTGCTCCGTTCGACCCTTCCGGAGCGGACTGATCGGCCGCACCAGGTTCGAGGCGAGTGCAATGTGCTTGGTTGTGATGCCCCGGAAATCGGTGGCGAGGGCAAGGCCCACCACCACGAATAGGAGCCCGAAACCAAACATAATGGCCGCTTGCATCAGTCGATACGCTCCGTCGCCGTCAGAAGCCAGGGAAGGGATGCCACTTTGGCATATGGGGGCCAATCTGCCAGGTGAAGGGCGTCCACGTACCCCCGCCATAGAAACCCACACCGGCCCCGATCGCGCCACCATGCCAAGTGTCCGAATGTCCGTTCATGTCGGCGCCGACGTCACCCTTAACGCCGCCAATGTAGCAGCCGCCCGGGCCATCACCCATGCAGAGCAACCAACCGACCGGACCTTGATCGGCCGGCTTAGCGCTGGTAAGGCCGATTGTTCCGGTAAAACCCAGGCCTACGCCAGCTGCTGTAGTCAAACCGACGGTGCCATCCTGATAGGACACGCCGAGGCAGTACATGAAGCACGCCGATGCCCCGATCTGTACATATTTATCGATCCATTCCGCAGATTGACACGCCCAGTTCAACCATGAAACGCACTTCACCACGGGTTCATCGGAGCAATGCAGGTATCCACAGCCGTCGGGTGCCAGCTCATTGCGCTCAATAAGAGGCCAATTACCCTTGGTTTTACCGGCCGAGCCGTCTTTACTCTTCGGAGGCTTTCCAGAAGGCACCACGACGGGCGGCTTCTCGCACCCCTGTGGCATAACCATGCAATTCGGCGAGGTACTCGGACGCTTGACTTTCCGAGGATCGGTTCCCCCATTGCCATAATGGGGCGCACCACAGTTCTCTGTATGCTGCAAGCTGCATGGCCACTCCCATGCAGGAGTGTCTCTAGGATCGTGGTCATTCCACAGACCGGTGGGATCGCTGCTGGTGGTCGGGGCGTTGTTGGCGTACGCGTAACCGTTGATCTGTTGCGGATCGATGAAGTCGGTGATGAGGTCGTCGGATGTGAACCGGCCGGTGGTGGGTTCGTATTCGCGGGCACCCAAGTGGGTGAGGCCGGTGTTGTCGCGGGTGCCGTCGACGAAGCCGCGGGTGTTGGGCCACGTGGGGTCGGTGCCGCGGGGGTTGCCGAACGGGTCGCTCTTGCGGCGGGTGGTGGTCAAGGTGTTGGCGTCGATGGCGAGTTGGCCGGTGCCGTGGTGGTCGCTTGCGATCCAGGTGAGGCCGGCCGGGGTCCGGCTCGCCACGGAGCCGTAGTAGCGGGTGCAGGTCGTGGTGGAGCCGACCTTGCGCAGTTCGTAGCCGGGCAGGTAGACGGTGACGCCGGCGGGGTCCTTGGCGACGAGGCGGTTGCCGTCGGCGTCGTAAATGTAGCTGGTGGTGCCGCCGGAGTCGGTGAGGGTGGCGAGGTGGCCCTCGCTGTCCCAGGTCAATGTCTGGCCGGGTTTGCCGGTGATGTTGCGGGTGGTCATGTTGCCCGCGGCATCGTATGCGTAGTTGTCGGTGCCGGTGGCCCCGCCGGTGGCGGTGACGCTGGTCAGGGTGTGGCGTTTGCCGGTGGTGGGGTAGGCGTAGGTGCGGGTGGTGTCGGTGCCGCCGCCGATGGCGTGGCGGACTTCCGTGGTGCGGTTGCCGCTGTTGTAGTTGCCGGTGCCGGTGGCGTAGGTGTAGCTGGTCCAGTATGCGTCCGGGCCGCCGACGTTCGCGGTGGCCGGCGCGGTCTGGCAGGTGGCGGCGGTGGTGGTCCACGCCTCGGTCAATTCGCGCAGCTTGTTGTAGAGGAAACATTCGTTGGACACGGTGGCGCCGGCGCTGGTCTCGGTGATGTTTTTGACGTTGCCAGCCTGGTCGTAGCCGTAGTTCTGGGTGAGCTGCTCCACCCAGGCGTTCGGCGTCGACTGGTTTTCGGTCTCGGCCTTGCTGGTGGTCAGCCGCCCGGTCGCCTCGTCCATGGCGGTCGTCTGCCGAACCCGTTTGGTGCCGGTGCCGTTGATCTGCTGGTACGGCACGCCCCAACCGTAGTAGCTGGTGGAAGCGACGTAGGTGGCGTCCGGGCTGGTCAACGTCAGCGGCCGACCGGTGTTGTCGTACGTGCTGGTGACCGTCTCGGCCGACAATCCGCCAGCGGCCGGGTACGTGATCGTGGCGACGGACCCGTCGACGTTGTAGGTGGTGCTGGTGGTGTAGCTGCCGGACGGCAGGCCGGGCAGGTTCAAGCTCGACGGGATGACCGTGGTGGTCCCCAGGGGCCGGTAGCCGTCGTCGTAGCCGGTGACGGTGGTGGTGTACGCGTCGGTGCCGCTGGTGCCGGTGACGTAGCGGGTGGACGAGGTGAGCTGGCCTTTGCCGTTGGTGGCGGTGTCGTAGATCCATTTCGCGCGTTGGAAGCCGCTGGTGGTGGTGCCGTCGTAGAGGCCGGTCCTGCGGCCGAGCGCGTCGTAGGTGTAGGTGAGGCTGGCGTTGTTGGCATTGGTGACGGTCTGTGGCCGGCCCGCACCGTCATACACGGTGGTCGTGGTGCCCTTGTCCGGGTCGGTGGTGGAGTCGGCCAGGCCGAGCAGGTTGTAGTGGGTCGTCCAGGTGTTGTTGGACTGGTCTTTGACCTCGGTGAGGCGGTCGAGCCGGTCGTATTTGTAGGTGGTGGCGTGGTAGCTGCCGGTGGGCGTGCTGGCGAGGTACTGGCGCAGCTCGGTGGGTTTGCCCCGGCCGTTGACGTAGGTGGTGGTCGGGGTGCCGCCGTCGGGAGGTGTGACGGTGGTGAGGTTCCCGTCGTAGGCGGTGGTGGTCTGCCACTTGAGGGTGTTGGCGGAGTACAACGCGTCGACGGTCTGCCGATCGAGTGCGTCGTAGGTGTAGCGGTGCTGGTTGTTCACCGCGGCATCGGTGTCGGCGAAGCCGACGACCTCGGCGGCCGGGGGGCTGGAGTTCCAGAACGTGGTCGTCTTGACGGTGAGCCCGCGCCCGTCGTACTGGGTGTCGGTGATGATCCGGCCGCCGTTGGCCTGTGCTGCGGGTGCCTGGGTCTGCCGGGCCCGCAGCAGCCCGTCGTAGAGCTGGTAGCTGGTGACCTGGTTGCCGTTGGGGCCGAGCACCTTGGTGGTGACGGAGTTGGGGCCGCCGGTAGAGCGCAGTGTGTAGGTGTATTCGATGTCCGGCAGGCTGGTTGTCGGGGAGGTGTGCGGTTTGAACACCTTGGTGAGCCGGCCCAGCGGGTCGTACTGCATCGAGGTGGTCTTGTTGTTGAGGTCCAGTATGGCGGTGGGCAGACCACGCAGCGGGTCGTAAGTCGTCGTGGTGCTGTGGCCGAGCGGGTTCGTGACCGTCGTCTGGGTCACCGGGTAGTTCGCCGCCGGCGTGTAGGCCGTGCTGGAATGCTGGTCGAGCCGGTCGTAGGTGTCCGTGACACGGCCGTAGGTGTCGTAGCCGGTGCGGCCGGCCTGGACCCAGCTCAGGGTCGTCCCGCTCACCGACGCCAGCGCGGTGGTTTTGGTGACCAGGCCCTTCGTCGGTGTCGCCCCGAGGGTGGTGGCACCGTCGTAGAAGGTTTGGCTGCCGGCCAGGTAGTTGCCGCCGGTCGGGTTCGCCGCGCAGTCGGTCGTGACGGTCTGCGCCGGATAGTTCTTGAACCATTTGGTGGTGTCGGGTGTGGTGTAGGTGATTGTGGTGCAGGTGTCGTCGCTGGTCGGGGTGTTCCCGGTCGCGGTGCCGGTTTCGCCGAGGTCGTTGACCTGGGTGACGAGCCCGTCGCTGTTGTAGGCGTACTCGGTGCGGGTCCACCGCCAGCTACTGGTCGCCGCCAGATACGTGCGTTGTTTGGTGTTGGCGGTCGTGGTGCGGTAGGCGGTGATCGTCCCGGACGGGATCGTGGTGACCCGTTTCGCGGTCTGGGTGACGGTGTAGTCGGTGATCGTCGAGTCCAGCGGGGTGGTGCCGTCCAGCGTGGTCCGTTCCCGGACCATGCCCGCCAGAGCCCGCTGATCGGCGGTCGCCACGGCCTGGCTGTCGGTGACGTTCACGGTGTAGTGCGTGCCGTCGGCCTCGAACCCGTCGTCGTGCAACCCCCGGTAGTACAGCGTCTTAACCCTGCTGGAATGCGCGTCGTCCGGGCCCTGCTTGACCGTCACGGTGGAGTACCCGACATACTTCGACCAGTTCCGGTGCTCCGGCGGAACCATCTCGTTGGTGTCATACGCCCAGAGCTGGTTCACGCTGCCGTCGTTGCTGTAGCCGTAGAACGTCCACACCTCCGGCCCGCCGCCCAGCAGGTCGATGTCACGAATCCAGGAGAACGCGTACTTCTCGTACCAGTCGTAGCTGGTGCCGTTCCACGACGGGTAACACCGGTACGGGTTGTACCGCCAGTTGAACGTCGACAGCAGCGCCTGCGTGCACCCGGATCCCTCGTAGGTGACCACCTGCTGCCGGCCGGTGCCGGTGTCGATACCCGACAGCCGGAACCGCCACATCGGCTCGCTGCCGAACACCCGGTTCTTCAACGCCGTACCGACGAACGTCATCGCCGGCTCGGCCAGACTCCCACCGACCAGCCCGGTGTGCTGGACATTGTTGAGCCACAGCACCGAGTTGACCCCGTCGTACGACGGGAACGTGTACGTCATGTCCCACCGGTCGACATCCCGGTAGGCGCCATCGGCCGTGCTCCACACCTTCGTGGTGATCGTATCCAACTTCGACGGCGTCCAGTACGTCGGCGTCCGCTGCGCGCACGACGCCCACGCCGGGCTGCAATACGTGTCCCACGGCACATCCGGCCACGCCGTGCAGTTCGCCGCCGACGGCGTGCACCGGTTCGACGTACCGAACACGACCTGCATCGGCGCGCTGGACGAACCCTCCGACCCGGCCCGGGTGCCGTACTCGATCCGGTCCAGCGTGACCGTGATGTCATACGGCGCGATCACAGCACCGTTGTTCAACCCGTACGCACCGGTGTACTTCGAGTAGAAGTACGTCATCGAGTTACCACGCGGATCCACGACATAGTCGAGATTCCACCGATACCCCAGGTTGCACCACGACGTGGCCAGAGTGCTCCGATGGCAGTCATCACCCGGGTCATCACCGAACACCGGCTCCACCGCGGTCGACAACGTGTTACTCGGATCGGCGGCGTAACGTTTCCCGGCCCCGAAGTAGTACTGCGTACCGTCCTGGGTGGTGACCCGCCAATACTGCCCATCGGCGGTGTAGTTGCTCGCCCCGTACAACTGCTCGACCCGCAGCCCCGAATCATCCGCGGCGTGCCACCCCGTGCCACCCTCAGTGTCAGCCACCAGCGCAGTGGACTTCCCACCCCACACCATCGTCGCGTTCCACCGCGAGAAATAGCACAGATCCTGAATCGACTGCCCGTCATCCAGACACGACCGGTACGACCGCTCGATGTAGCCGGGCTGGTAGTCCCAACCGTCCCCCAACCACGACGGCTGACCGTTCGCCCCCGACGTCCGCCCATCCACCGAACCCGACGAATACCCCAACGCCACCTCCGGGACCGGACCACCCAACCCCTCCGGCACCACGATCGGATAGTCGTAACTGAACGACCCCGACGACCCACCCTGCGCCCAGCCATACGCCGCCGACAACGACGTCGCCGCGAAATTCCCGGCCACCGGCGACGACACCGCCGCGGTCAACGCAAACACCGTCGGCACCGCCGACTCCCCCGCCAACCCCACCGCCGGATCACCGGCAACCGGCACCGCATCCACCGACACCACCCGCGCATCAACAGTGTTCACCGACCCCGACACCGGCGTCTGCACCTGACACGCCGCCACCTCAGGCGTCGACAACACACACCCCGGCATCGACACCAACCGCAACCGCGACCCGAACCCACCACCGAACACATCCGCAAACCCCGCATACGACACATCCAGCGCCACCCGACCCACCGAACCGACACCATCAGCCCGCACCGCCGAAAACACCACACCCGCCACATGCGCCCGCTCCGCCACCGGCCGCGCCGCCACCGACACCCTCACCCGCGCCGGCCTGCCCCGCGCAGCCGCACCGGCCTGCGCCTCCTCCGCCCGCAACGTCCGCGGCTCCACCGACCCCACCGCACCCCGCGCCACCACCGGCAACCCACCAGGAGCACCGGCCGCGCCCGCAGCCCCACCCGACATCGACCGCGCCGCACCCGACGACACCCCCACCACACCCACCACACCAGACCCACCCACCGGCCACACCATCGCCGAACCCGCCCACAACTTCTTCGTGTCCGCGTTCGCCAACACCGACGCCCTCGACCCCACCGGCCGCACCGGTACTGAACGCTCTTGAGGATTGACCGCACCAGACGGCGACACCGGCGCCGCATGGGCCGGCAGCGCCACCAGCACGGGGATGAACACCACACCCGCGGCCGCAGCGGTCAACCACCGCCAGGCCCGGCCGCGCCCGGACCCAGGCAGTGAGAATGTGTTCCGACGACCGACCATGCGAGCCTCCCGGTGGCGACCATGGAGACAGCACGATATCGATCGCCGACGATCCCCGGAAGAAGCTGGGAGAACCCACTACGAGCCGTCACCGAAGCTCGCTCGCGGCGAACGCCCACACGAGCCAGTCAACGGAGAGCCAGTGGTCTATATCACATCGATGAATAGCTCTGTGTGATCGCGGAAATTCGGAAAGTTTCGACCTCCGGCGAACAGCGCCGTGTCGAACAGCCCCGCGGGGCCACAGATACCGTGAGGTTCGCTCCGGGATCGCGCCTGGCGGCAGCAGCTCCAGCTCGCCGAGCAGGAGCGGACCTGACGTCCGCCAGCGCCCTCACCGTCGGCCGGCGGGGACCGCAGGTCGTCCGGGCGGGCGCTCCGTCCGGGTGACCCGCGCGGCGGCGGATGCATGCCGGCGTGCCGAACCGGGTAACGGGTCGTTGCCCGGACAGAGGAGGCACACGATGACGCTGGTGGGGTACACGGTCGAGGCCACCGACGGCGCGGTCGGCGCGATCGACAGAGCGACCTACGACGGACCGCAGGTGGTGATCACCGACGGCGACGGCGGCCGGCTCAGGCTCGACGTCGACACCGTCCAGCGGATCGACCACCGCGCCCACAAGGTGTACCTCGGCGTCAGCCGCCGCGAGTTGCGGCGGCGTTAGGCGACGGGGCCGGTTCCGGTTCGGCCAGCGCCGCGTTCGCCCAGCGTAACGCGGCCAGCAGATCCGCACCGAGGCCGAGGCGGAGGCCGGGGTCGGGGTCGGCACCGCCGGCGGTCCGGCGCTGGTACCCGCGCACCGCACCCAGCACCATGCCGAGCTCGCCGCGCTCGCGGACCACGGCCTCGGCGACCTCGTCGGTGAGCGGCAGTTTGTCGGCGAGCGCGTCCGCCGACCCGCCGAGCAGGTCCCCGACTGCCGAGATCAGGCCGACGGTGAACGCGGTCGGCCCGTCCACGCCGCGCCGCTCGGCGAGCGTCTGGCACATGCGGGCCCGCACGACGGCGTCGGTCAGCACCGACTCGTCGCCGTCGGCGAGGTCCGCGACCATCATGAGCGTCGCCCACTGCCGCACCTGCGGGACTCCCAGCAGTACGACCGCCTGGAAGATCGACGAGACGGGCCGCTTGAGGCCGTTGGAGGCGGCGTTGACCCCGCGCAGGACCCGCATCGCGAGCGCCGGGTCGCGTTCGATCGCGGCCACGGCGCGGTCCAGTTGGACGTCGCCGGCGGCGAGTTCGGTGAGCAGGCGCAGCCGGGCCAGCCGGGTCGGCGTGAGCGTGCGGGTGGTGACCAGGTGCGGGCGGCTCAGCGCGTGGCCCTGGAAGAGCTGGAAGTGCAGCCGCCGGGCCAGGTCCAGCAGTTCGAGGGTCTCCACGCGCTGCGCGACGAGCCGGATCCGCCGGTGGCGGCGGCACCGTGCGACGATGGCGGCGATCGCCTTCCGGTCGCCGCGCAGCTTCTCGGCGATCATGTCGATCTTGACGTAGTGGGCGTGGGGCAGCAGGCGGTCCCGCGAGCCGGCGCCGGTGAAGTCATCGACGGCCAGCCGGTGCCCCTGCTCGGCCAGCGCCGCCACCCCGGCGAGCACCTCGTCGTCGACCTCGACGCCGGCCATGATCTCCAGGCCGACCCGGCCGGGCGGGAACGGCAGCGGCAGCTCGCCGACGAGGAACTCGCGGGTCAGGTTGACGAAGCAGAGCTTGTCGCCGACCAGCTCCTCGATCCCGAACGCGGTGAACGCCTCGACGATGACCCGGCTGGTGGCGGCGCTGTCGCGGACCGTGGCGTGGTGCGCCTCGGGGCCGTCGCGGAACAGCAGTTCGTAGCCCGCGACGTGTCCCCGGTTGTCGTAGAGCGCCTGGCGTCCGATGTGTACGGGTCGCGTGCTGTCCACGTCCGGGCCTATCGGCCGCGGCGTGCCGGAGTGAAGGTACCGGCCGGAACCGCTACCGGTCGCCGCCGCGGGGGCCGATGATGCGGCCGGTGTACGCGACGGCGTCGAGGTACGCCCGCGCGGTGTCCTCGACCGGCAGCGGCGCCGCGAGGAGCATCGGCAGGTCGGAGGCCTCGTACGCGGCGACCAGCGACAGCAGCTCACCGAGTGGCCCCGCTCCGTCGACCAGCGCCTCGGTCACCTCGTGGCTGAGCGAGAGCCGCACCGTGAGCTCGGCCGCCGGCTGGCCGAGCAGCTCCGCGACGGCGGACACCAGCCCGACGGTGAAGGCGGCCTCCGGTGGCAGCTCCATCCGCGCCGCGATGTTCTGGCACATGCGGGCCCGGGTGACGGCGACGGACAACTGCTGGGTGCCGGGGTCGTCCAGGTCGCTGACGAGCATGAGCGTCGCCCAGTCGCGGAGCCGGTCGACACCGAGCAGCAGCACCGCCTCGTGCACCGACGACACCTTGACCGGCAGCCCGAGAGCGTCGGCGTTCGCGGCCGCCATGAGCCGCAGGCTGAGCGCCGGGTCGCTGGTGACCAGGCCGACCACGCGGTTGAGCGGGATGCCGGGCCCGACGAGCAGGCTGAGCAGCTCGACCCGGGCCAGCCGGGACGGCGACAGCGCCGCCGCGCTCACCACCTGGGGCCGGCCCAGGACGTACCCCTGGAAGTGGTCGAACCCGAGCTCCCGCGCCCGGGCGAGGTGTTCGGGGGTCTCCAGCCGTTCGGCGACCAGTTTGAGGTGGTGGTACCTGCGGCAGCGCGCGACCGTCGCCGCGAGGGCCTCGTCCGGCGTCCCCAGCATGTCGATCTTGACGTAGGTGGCGAGCTCCAGCAGCGGCTCGTGACCGAGCCCGAACACGTAGTCGTCGAGCGCGAAGCGGAATCCCTGCCCGGCGAGCCTGTCGACGGCCGCGACCACCTCGTCGTCGATCTCGACGGTTTCGAGGATCTCCAGGACCACCTGCTCGCGGTCGAAGGGCAGCGGCAGGTCGCCGACGAGGAACTCCCGTGTCAGGTTGACGAAGCACAGGCGGCGGCCGCAGAGCGACTCGATCCCGATCTCGGTGAACGCGGTGATGAGCACCCGGCTGGTGGCGAAGGCGCCGCGCTCGTCGGCCCGCACCGCCCCCGCGTCGCCGCGGAAGAGCAGCTCGTAGCCGTGGACGTCACCGCGCCGGTCGAAAATCGGCTGACGACCGACGTGTACGGCGACGGATGGGCGGGACATACCGCACTCATCGACCCGGCCACGGCGACGATGACGACTTCGGCGCGGAAACTTTACGCGGTGCCCGCAAGGGCATGGACCTTCCAGCCGAGATCGGGGAAGCCGGCGGCGACGGCGACGTGCGCGCTGGCCGTGTTCGCGGGATCGTGCAGGTAGATCGGCACGGCGCCGCTCACGACGACGCGGCGGGCCGCCCGCGCGACGATCCGCCGCGCCAGCCCCCGGCCGCGTGCCCGCTCCTCGGTCCCCACGGAGATCTCGATCCCGGACACGTCGTGCGGCTTGAGCCCGACCCCGGCGACGTACTCCCCGTCCTCCCGCACGACGAGGACCTCGCCGGGGAACGGCCGCAGCCAGCCGGGCAGCCCGGGAGCGTCGGACGGCTCCCACTCCCCGGCGTCGGGCAGCGCCGCCGGGGCCTGCGACCACCGGAACACCCCGGTGAAGCAGCGCTGCTCCGGCCGCCCGACGAGCGCCGGCAGCTCGGCGGCGAGAGCCGCCTCGACGGTGGCGGGGTCGAGGCCGGCGACCAGCGCCGCGACGGCGTCGCGGCGGGCGGGCGGCACGGACAGGACCCCGTTGCCGTCCGCGTCGGTCACGCCGAGGGCGAACTGCTCACCCCCGTCCCAGCGGGGCTTCTCGCGGGCCGGGTGCCCGACGACGAGGAGCCCGCCCGGGGACGGCCAGCTACCGAGCCAAGCGCGCAGGAACGTCGTCAGCACCTGTGCATCTTAGGCGCTCGATCCACTTCGCGCGGTGCCCGCCGCCTGAGGTCGGCCGACCGGCGACGTCAGCCCGTCGCCATCAGGCGACGGTAGTCGGACGGGAGCTGGGACAGCGCGTGCCGGACGTGCCCGCCGTCGGGCAGCCGCTCCAGGCCGCTGAGGACGGCGCCGACCCCGCGGCTGACGTCGTTCTCGGTGAGACCGGTGCGCTCGCTGAGCCGGCGGATGAACTCCTGCAACGGCACAGGGCGCGACCGCCCGTCGTGCCGGGGCAGGTGGCCGGCGAGGCCGGGGGGCAGGTCGACGGCGAGCCCTTTGACCTCTCCGCCGCTGATCTGGTTGCCGACCTCTTCCAGCGTGCCGCGGACGAGGTCGGCGGCCTCCTCCTTGGCGAGGCCGGCGCGCTGCGCGACCGCTGCGGCGAATTCCCGCTCGTCCACGGTGTTCCCCTCCCTGCGGGTGTCAGGCCCCATGCTGGTGGCGCCCGGTCCAGTCCCCGTCCCTCCCGGAGGGTGATTCGCGGGTCGGCCGGTCGGCGCTCCCGGGCGCCGCGACCGGTTCGCCGGCGGATCCCGGCGGATCCCGGCGGATGCCCGGCGGATGCCCGAACGGTTCGGACGCGGGGACAACAGCGGCCAACCGGACACTGCGGCGATCGGAGACTTCCGCTATGTTGCTCGCCATGCGTGGGTGGCCCGTTGGGCTGGTTCTGTGGCTGCTGCTGCTGGCGGTCGCCGGGACGGTCGGCTTCGTCGAGGTGTGGCGGTTCTTCGTGCAGACCGAGCAGGGGCAGTTGCTCGACTATGTCGCGCTGACGGGCAACAGCATCGGCCGCGCACGGGTCGAGAGCATCGTGGACAACACGCTCAACGGGATCTCCGTGCTGTCGCTGGCCGTGGCGACGGTCGTCATCGGGTTCATCGCCCTCGCCCGGCGCCGGGTCGCCCTGGCCGTCGGGGCGGTGCTGCTGATCGGCGGGGCCAACGCGACCACCCAGGTGCTCAAGGCGGTCATCTACCGGCCGGACCTCGGTGTCGACGTGGAGCGGGCGGCGGCCGGCAACAGCCTGCCCAGCGGGCACACCACGGTCGCGGCGTCGGTGGCGGTGGCGTTCGTGCTCGTACTACCGGCCAGGACACGCGGGCCGGGCGCGCTCGTCGCCGCGCTGTTCGCCGCCCTGGCCGGGGTCGCGACCCTGTCCGCCGGGTGGCACCGGCCGAGCGACGCGGTCGCCGCGCTGCTCATCGTCGGCGCGTGGGCGGCGGTGACCGGGCTGTTCATCGTGCTGGCGCAGCGGCGGCACGGCGGCGTCGAGTACGGTCCGCCGAGCACCTACATGACGCTGTTCCTGGCGCTGGTGTCCCTGGGCCTGCTCGCCGGTGCGGGGCTGGCCCTGTACCTCACGAACGACGTCGTCACGACCGCCGTCGAGGATCTCGGCCGGCGCCGGCTGTTCGCGGCGTACGCGGGGGGAGCGCTCGGCATCGCCGGGACGGCGGGCCTGACGGTGGCGTCGGTCCTGGCCACGGTGCACCGGGTCGTCCCGCGGGTCGTCCCGCCCGACCCCGAGGAGCCCGCCGACGAGCCGCCGACGGTCCGGCTGCTCGGCGCCGATGACACGCCGACCGTCCGGCTCGCCGCCGAGGAGCCACCCGAAGCCAGACGTTAGGCCACGCCGAGTGGCGTGACGTCCGATGCCGGGTGGCGCGCGGAGCGGTTCGGGAAGGAACCGGAGCAGTACGGTTCGCACGCTCAGGACGGGTGGTCGGGCAGCGATGAAGCCGGCATGCGAACGCTGATTCGGATGCTGCCGAGCGGGCGGCCGCTGCCCGAGCAGGACTGGCGCGCCCGGCACAGGGCCATCCTGTGGATCGTGGCCGTGCACGCGGCCGGCCTCTTCGCCTACGCACTGCTGCAGGGCCTGCCCGTCCAGCACGCGTTCGCCGACGTCGCCCCGCTGATCGGCGCGCTCGGGGTGGCCGGGGCGCGGGGGTTGTCCCGCCACATCCGCTCCGCCGCCGCCACGCTGGGGCTGCTGGGGTCCTCGGCCGTCCTGGTGCACCTGGGGCACGGGATGATCGAGATGCACTTCCACTTCTTCGTGATGCTCGTCGTCATCACCTTCTACCAGGAATGGCGCACGTTCCTGCTGGCGGCCGCGTTCGTGCTCGTCGAGCACGCGGTCGTCGGCGTGCTCGCGCCGCAGCTCGTCTACAACCATGCCGACGCGTGGCGCCATCCGGTGCGGTGGGCGGCGATCCACGCGCTGTTCGTCGCCGGCGCCGCGGCGGCCGCGATCGTCAACTGGCGCTTCGCCGACCGGGCACAGGACGCGGAGCGGGCCATCGCGGCACGGCTGGCGCACGAGGCGAGCCACGACCCGCTGACCGGCGCGCTGAACCGCCGCGAGTTCGACCGGCGGCTCGCCGCGGCGCTCGAGGGGCGGATCCCGCCGGCCGGTCACGCGCTGTGCTTCCTCGATCTCGACCGCTTCAAGATCGTCAACGATAGCTGCGGCCACGGCGCCGGCGACATCCTGCTGTGCCAGGTGACCGGCCTGATCAACGGCGAGCTGGACGACGCGGACGTCCTGGCCCGGGTCGGCGGGGACGAGTTCGTCGTCCTGCTGCTCGACCGCACGCCGGAAGCCGCCGCCGCGACCGCGGAGCGGATCCAGCACGCCGTCGCGCGGCACCGCTTCCCGCACGACGGGCGGGTCTTCTCGGTCGGCCTGAGCATCGGTGTCGTGCCGATCACGCCCGGCGGTGTCGACGCACAGGACGCGCTACGGGCCGCCGACGCCGCCTGCTACGCCGCGAAGCACGCGGGCCGCAACCGGGTGCACGTCGTGGCCGCCGACGACGACCGGCTCGACCGGCACCGCGGCCTGGCGCGCTGGGCCGAGCGGGTGATCGGTGCCGTCAACAACGACGCGCTGGTGCTGTACTACCAGCCGATCGTCCCCACCGGCCGTTCGAGCGGCGGGCACTTCGGCGAACTGCTGGTGCGGATGCGCGGCGAGGACGGGTCGCTGATCGGCCCCGGCGCGTTCCTGCCGGCGGCCGAGCGGTACAACCTCGTCACAGCCATCGACCGTTGGGTCATCGGGGCCGCCCTCGAGCGCCTCGCCGGGCGGTACCGCGACGGCGTGCCCGGCGACGAGACGTTCTCGATCAACCTGTCGGGCGGTTCGCTCGGGGACGACGCCCTGCTCGCGTTCATCCGTGACCAGTTGCGCGCGCACCGCATCCCGCCGCGTGCGCTGTGCTTCGAGGTGACCGAGACGGTCGCGATCGCCGACCTGGGGCGGGCCGTGGCGTTCATCTCCGAGCTGCGCGCGCTGGGCTGCCGGTTCGCGCTGGACGACTTCGGCAGCGGGCTGTCCGGGTTCGCGTACCTCAAGCAGCTCCCGGTGGACCTGGTGAAGATCGACGGCAGCTTCGTCCGCGGCATCACCAGCGATCCGGTGGACCGGGCGATGGTCGAGTCGGTCAACCGGGTGAGCCACGAGATGGGGCTGCGCACGGTCGCCGAGTTCGTCGAGGACGACGTGGTGCTGGCCGAACTGCGGCTGATCGGCGTGGACCACGCGCAGGGCTACGGGACGGGCGCGCCGGTGCCGTTCGACGACTGGCTGCTCGCCCACCCGCCAGCGACGGGCCGGGCCCCGGATGGTGCGCCGTCTCCGGACCGGGCACCACAGTTGCTGTAGGAAACCTTCAGAGCCGCCCGGCATCGCCGATCAGCATCGGTAGGACGTTTTCGCAAGCACACGCACAGGACGGGCAGACCGGTGAGCACCAGCACTGCAGACGACGCCCAGCGCGCCGGCGGCGCCGAGGCCGGGCGGTACCTGACGTTCACGCTCAACGGCGAGGCGTACGCGCTGAGCATCTTCCACATCACCGAGATCATCGAGTACCGCGCCCTCACCGCCGTGCCGATGGCGCCCGACTTCGTCCGGGGCGTGATCAATCTGCGGGGACGGGCGGTTCCCGTGGTCGACCTGGGCATCCGGTTCGGCCAGGGCGCCACCGCGGTGGCGCGGCGGACCAGCATCATCATCGTGCACAGCAGTGACGCGGCCGACGGCCAGGACATCGGGATCCTCGTCGACATGGTGAACAAGGTCGTCGGGTTCGGCGCCGGCGACATCGAGCCGACGCCGAGCTTCGGCACCGGCATCCAGCCCGAGTTCATCAGCGGCATGGCCCGGCGGGAGAACGACTTCCTCATCGTCCTGGACCTCGACCGTGTCCTGTCGCCGGACGAGATCGCCGAGCTGTCCCGGGGCGGCCGCGAGTCCCCCGGCGAGAGCGGAACGGCGCACACCCCGTGACCCGCGCCGTCGACGCGCCACCGGAGATCACCGGGACCGAGTTCGCGGCGATCAGCGCGCTGCTGCACCAGCGCACCGGGATCCGTCTCGTGCCGGGCAAGGAGACGCTGGTCATGGGGCGGCTGAACCGGCGGCTGCGGCAGCTCGGCGTGCGGACCTACGCCGACTACGTCCGGCTGCTCAACCAGCAGGACGAGCAGGAGCTGCACCGGGCGATCGATCTGCTGACGACGAACGAGACCTCGTTCTTCCGCGAGCCGCAGCACTTCGACTACCTGCGTGACATGATCGTGCCGGAGCAGCCGGACGACCGCGTCCTGCGGCTGTGGAGCGCCGCCAGCTCCAGCGGCGAAGAGGCCTACACCGCGGCGATGGTCCTGGCCGAGCGGCCACCGGCCGGGTCCTGGGAGATCATCGGCACCGACGTCTCGACCCGGATCGTCGCCGGGGCCCGCCGGGCGCTCTACCCGCTCGAGGCCGCCGGCCGGATCCCGCCGGACCTGCTGCGCAGGTACTGGCTGAAGGGCCGCGACGAGTACGCCGGCCTGATGACGGCCGGCGCCGTGCTCCGCGAGCACGTCACCTTCCTGCACGCCAACCTGCTCCACGACCTGCACGACCTGGGGCGGTTCGACGTCATCCTGCTGCGCAACGTCATGATCTACTTCGACCTGCCCACGAAGACGGCGCTGATCCAGCGGTTGCAGGAGATGCTGTACCCCGGCGGGCATCTCATCGTCAGCCTGTCCGAGACGCTCAACGGCATCCCGTCGCGGCTGCGGATGGTCCGGCCGTCGATCTACCGGCTCCCGGGCGGGCGCCCGTGACCAGGCCGCGCACCGTGTTCCTCAATCCCGGCGAGTTCCACTTCGCCGGGCCGGGCACGCGGATCGCGACCCTGCTCGGCTCGTGCGTGGCGGTCAGCCTCTGGCATCCGCGGCTGCGCATCGGCGGCATGTGCCACTTCATGCTCCCGCACCGCGGCCGGCCGGCGCAGGTCCGGGCACTCGACGGGCGGTACGCGACCGACGCGTTCGGACTGTTCCGGCGGGAGCTCGAGCGGACCGGGACGCGGCCCGCCGAGTACGAGGCGAAGCTCTTCGGCGGCGGCGCGCAGGTCCTGTGCGACAGGGTCGCCCGGGCCAACGCGGCGGCCGGCCTCAGCCTGCTGGACCAGCACGGCTTCACGGTCGTGGCGCGGCACCTCGGCGGCACCGGCGCCCGCCGCCTGCGGTTCGACCTGGCGACCGGCGACGTCTGGATGTACCACAACGACCGCAGCCTCCTGGACGAGGCGTCATGACCACCGGCGCGCCCATCCGGACGCTGATCGTCGACGACTCCGCGGTCGTGCGGCAGGTGCTGTCCGCACGGCTCGGCGCGGAGCCGGGGATCGAGGTCATCGGCTCCGCCGCCGATCCGATCTTCGCGATGAGGCTCATGAACCGTGACTGGCCCGACGTGGTGGTCCTCGACATCGAGATGCCGCGCATGGACGGCATCACGTTCGTCAAACAGGTCATGTCGATCCGGCCCACCCCGATCGTCATCTGCTCCACGCTCGTCGGCCACGGCGCCCGGACCACCATGGACGCGCTGGCCGCCGGCGCGGTGAGCGCCGTGCCGAAGCCGACGACCGGGCTGAAGCGGTACCTCACCGACGACAGCGGCGACGTCGTGTCGGCGGTACGGGCGGCGGCGGCCGGCCGGGCCCGCCGCATCGGGCGCGCACCCGCCCGCCCGCCGGACGCCGTGCCCGGTCCGCGCCCGGGCGGGCCGCGGGTCGTCGCGATCGGCACCTCCACCGGCGGCACCCAGGCCCTCGAACGGGTCCTCACCGCCCTGCCGGCCGGCGGCCCGGGCGTCGTCGTGGTGCAGCACATGCCGGAGCGGTTCACCGCGGCGTTCGCCGACCGGATGAACGAGCTGTGCGCGGTCGAGGTGCGCGAGGCCGCCGACGCCGACCAGGTCACCGACGGGCTGGTGCTCGTCGCCCCGGGCGGCCGGCATCTGGAGCTGGTCGCGGACGGGCCCGGCTATCGGGTGAAGGTGTTCGACGGCCCGCCGGTCAACCGGCACCGACCGTCGGTCGACGTGCTGTTCCGGTCGGTCGCGAAGGTCGCCGGGAGCGGTGCGCTCGGCGTCATCATGACCGGCATGGGCGACGACGGTGCCCGTGGCCTGCTGGAGATGCGCCTGGCCGGTGCCGCCACGGTCGCCCAGGACGAGGACACCTGCGTCGTCTACGGCATGCCCAAAGAGGCGGTCCTGATCGGGGCCGTGGAGCGCGAGATACCGCTCCTCGCGATAGCAGAGGTGATCCGCAAACATGGCTGAGCTCCTGTACGTCGTCGTGTCCCTGCTCGCCGGTCTCGCCGGTGGCCTCGCGCTCGGCAGGCGCCGGGCCCGCGGCACCCCGTCGCCCACCGGGCCGGCGCCGCGCGACTACCGCCGCGGCGTCGACGAGTTCGCCGGCGCGGTCGCCCCGGTGTGGTCGGCGCAGATCGAGTCGTCACGCGCGCAGATGGAGTCGGCGATCGGCGCGGTGACGCAGCGGTTCAGCCAGATCGTGGACAACCTCGACTCGGTCCTCGCCTCGTCGACGTCGGCGCTCGACCAGCACGGCGGCGCCGGATCGTTCCAGCAGGGCCGGGAACGGCTCGGCAACGTGGTGACCACACTGGACAACGCCCTCAAGGCCAAGCGCAAGGCCGTGCAGGACCTGGCCGGACTGTCCGGGTTCAACGACGAGCTCAAGCAGATGACGGCCGAGGTGGCGCAGATCGCGGCGCAGACCAACCTGCTGGCGCTGAACGCCTCGATCGAGGCGGCGCGGGTCGGCGCGGCCGGCGCCGGCTTCGGCGTGGTGGCGCTCGAGGTCCGGCAGTTGGCCGACCGCTCGATGGAGACCAGCGTGCAGATGGCGGAGAAGGTCAACGGCATCGGCGCCGCGATCGAGGCGGTGCTCGCGACCGCGGAGGGCGACGCGGAACGGGAGAGCGTCGCGGTCACCAGGGCCAACAGCGACGTGCAGGAGGTGATCGACGACCTGCTGGCCGCCGTCATGCGGTCGCGGGAGTCGTCGGGCCGGCTCGAGGACGCCGCCGTCGGCATCCGGGCGGCGATCGCCGACGCGCTGGTGAACCTGCAGTTCCAGGACCGGATCGGGCAGGTGCTGCAGCATCTCGAGGACAACATCAAGCGGATGCCGGACCACGTCCGGTCGGCGCCGGACGGCGGCCCGGACGCGCGGCCGCTGCTCGACGACCTCGAACGCACCTACACCATGCACGGCGAGCGGCACGCCCACCGGTCCGGCGTGGCGGCCCCGGTACCCGAGTCGGAGATCACGTTCTTCTAGGAGGCTCCATGTCCAAGACCGTTCTCGTCGTCGACGACTCGGCGTCGGTGCGGCAGGTCGTCACGATCGCGCTGAAGGGCGCCGGCTACGAGGTCATCGACGCCGTCGACGGCCAGGACGCGCTGCGCAAGCTCAACGGCCAGCGCATCCATCTGGTCATCTCGGACGTCAACATGCCCAACATGGACGGCATCACGCTGGTCGGCGAGATCCGCAAGCAGGCCGCGTACCGGTTCACCCCGATCATCATGCTGACCACCGAGTCGCAAGAGGAGAAGAAGCGGCAGGCGCAGGCGGCCGGCGCGAAGGCGTGGGTGACGAAGCCGTTCCAGCCGGCGCAGATGCTCGCCGCCGTGTCGAAACTCATCGCGCCGTGACCGGCCCGGAAGTCACGCGGCCGGAGCGGAGCGGAGAGCACACGGCCTCCGGGCCGGTCCGGCTCGACATCGAGGGCGAGCTCACCGTGCTCACCGCGGCCGAGCACCACGAGCGCCTCCAGCGGTTCCTGGCCGAAGGACCGTGGCTGGAGGTCGGGCTGTCGGCGGTGACCGAGCTCGACACGGCGGGACTCCAGGTGCTGCTGCTGGCCCGCGGCGAGGCCGAGCGGCGCGGCGCGGCGCTGCGGCTGTGTGCGCCCAGCCCGGCGGTCCGTGACGTGCTGGCGCTCGCCTGGCTCACCCCGGACCTGGCCGACGCCGCCGACGCCGCCGACGCTGAGGAGGCCGCGTGAACGACGACGACATCCGCGATGCCCTGGAGACGTTCATCACCGAGGCGCGCGAGCTGGTGCAGGACTTCGAGGACGGCCTCCTCGAACTGGAGTCCGGGCCGGACGGGCCGGAGGCGGTCAACGGGCTGTTCCGCGCGATGCACACGCTGAAGGGTTCCGCGGGCCTGTTCGGGCTCGGCCACCTGGTCTCGTTCGCGCACGTGCTCGAATCGGTCCTCGACGAGCTGCGCGGGGGCCGCCTACAGGTCACCCCCGAGCTGGTGAGCGCGCTGCTGCCCTGCGCCGACCACATCACGGTCCTCGTCGACGGGGTGGCCGGCGGGCGGACCGAGCCGACCGCCGCCGAGGCGGATGTCAGCGCACGGCTGCTCGCCGCGCTGCAGCCGTTCCAGTCGGGTGCGCCGGACGGCACGGCTCCCCCGGCGGCCCCGGCGCCGGACGGCCCGCGCACCTGGCTGCTGAGCCTGTGGTTCGGTCCGGACTGCCTGCGCAACGGCATGGATCCGCTGTCGTTCCTGCGGTACCTGGCGACGATGGGCACGGTGGCCCGGGTGATCACGGTCCGCGACGCCCTGCCGCGGGCCGACGAGGCCGACCCCGAGAGCTGCTACCTCGGCTTCGAGGTGGAGTTCCTGAGCACCGCCGCGAAGGCGGACATCGAGAGCGTCTTCGAGTTCGTCCGTGACGACAGCACGATCACCATCCTGCCGGCCGGCAGCGCCGTCGAGCTCATCGCGGCGCTGCCGGAGAACGACCGGCTGGGGGATCTGCTGCGCCGCAGCGGCATGGTCACCGACCTGGAGCTCGCCAAGGCCCTGCAGATCCAGCAGGAGACGATCCGCCCCGGCGAGTCGTCCGGCAGGCCGCTCGGCGAGATCCTCGTCGAGGAGCACATCGTCCGGCAGCCGGTCGTGGAGGCGGCGCTGGACCGGCAGCGCAGGACGGCGGAGAGCCGCCAGCACGACAACCAGACGATCCGGGTCTTCGCCTCCCGCCTCGACAAGCTCATCGACCTCGTCGGCGAGCTGGTGATCGCGCAGGCCGGCGTGGGCACGGTCGACGGGCTCTCCGAGGCGCAGGCGCACGTGCTGCGGCTCGTCGAGGAGGTCCGGCACACCGCGCTGTCGCTGCGGATGGTGCCGATCGGCACCACCCTGCGCCGCTTCGAGCGGGTGGTCCGCGACGTGTGTCTCGACCTGGGCAAGGAGGTCGACCTGGTCATCACCGGCGGTGAGGCGGAGATGGACAAGGCACTCGTGGAGCGGATCGGCGACCCGCTGCTGCACCTGGTCCGCAACGCCCTCGATCACGGCATGGAGCCGCGCGCCGAACGCGAGCGGCTCGGCAAGCCGGTCCGGGGCCGGTTGCGGCTCAACGCCTTCCACGACGCGGGGAGCATCGTCATCGAGGTCGCCGACGACGGCCGCGGGCTCGACCGGGACCGGATCCTCGCCAAGGCCGTCGACCGGGGCCTCGTGGGCCGCAGCGCGGTGCTCACCGACCACGAGGTCTACGCGCTGATCTTCGAGCCCGGGTTCTCCACCGCCGACACCGTCTCCAACCTGTCCGGCCGCGGCGTGGGCATGGACGTGGTGCGCGGTGCCATCACCGCGCTGCGGGGCAACATCGACGTGCAGACGACGCCCGGTGCCGGTACGACCATCCAGATCCGCCTGCCGCTCACCCTGGCGATCATCGACGGCTTCCTGGTCGGCACCGGCGACGCGCACTTCATCATCCCCCTCGACCGGGTGACCGAGTGCGTGGAGCTGCCCGCCGACGCCGACGGCCGGTCGTTCATGCACCTGCGCGAGGAGGTGCTGCCGTTCGTGCGGCTGCGGCAGGCGTTCGGCCTGTCCGGACAGCCGTCACGCCGGCAGAGCGTGGTCGTGGTCGAGCACTCCGGCCAGCGGGCCGGGATCGTCGTCGATCACCTGCTCGGCCAGTCGCAGACCGTCATCAAGCCCCTGGGGAAGCTGTTCCAGGACGTGCGGTCGGTGAGCGGGTCGACGATCCTGGGCACCGGTGACGTCGCGCTGATCCTGGACATCGACGCGCTCATGGCCCAGCACATCACCGGCGACAGGCAGCGCCGGGCGGCGGCCGCCCGGCATCAGAACCGGTCGAACTTCGTCTCGTCGATGTCGGGCACGGACACCTCGGCGGACCGGGAGGCGAGCGCCGGCACCGGCCGCTGAGCGCGGCCGTTGCCGTTGTGCCGGTGGGCGCCGCGCTCCTGCGGTCCCCGGGCGTCGGTGGCGTACGTACGGCCGCTCGCCCGCCGGGACTGCTCGTCGCCGGTGGTGAAGAACGTCATCAGATCCTGAAGCTGATGGGTCTGCGCCGCCATCTGCTCCGCGGTGGCCGCCAGTTCCTCGCTCGACGACGCCGTCTGCTCGGTGACCTTGCCGATCTGGGTCATCGCGATGCTGATCTGCCGGACGCCGGTGGTCTGCTCGTTGCTCGCCGCCGCGATCTCCTGGACCAGGTCCGACGTCCGCGTGATGCTCGGGATGATCTTGTCGAGCAGGTCGCCGGCGTGCTCCGCGGTCCGCACGCTGCCCGCGGCCAGCTCGCTGATCTCCTGGGCGGCGATCTGGCTGCGTTCGGCCAGCTTGCCGACCTCGGTGGCGACCACGGCGAAGCCCTTGCCGTGCTCGCCGGCCCGGGCCGCCTCGATGGTGGCGTTGAGCGCCAGCATGTTCGTCTGGAACGCGATGTCGTCGATGATGCCGATCTTGCTGGTGATCTGCTTCATCGCGTCGACCGTCTTCTCGACGGCCTCGCCGCCCTCGTGCGCCTCACCGGCCGCCTGCCCGGCGATGCCCTCGGTGGTCGTGGCGTTGTCGCTGTTCTGGCTGATGCTGGCGGTCATCTGCTCCATGCTCGCCGTCGTCTCCTCGACGCTCGCGGCCTGCTCGGTCGCGGCCTGCGACAGGCTCTGCGACGCGCCGCTGATCTGGTTCGAGGCGTTGGCGAGCTGGTGGGCCGAGTCGATCACGGTGCGCACCGTCTCGGAGAGCCGGTCGAGCGCGCTGTTCAGCGCGGCGCCCATCCGGCCGACCTCGTCCTGGCTCGTCACCGGCAGCCGCTGGTCGAGCCGCCCCTCGGCCAGGCCGGACAGCACCGAGACGGTCTCGCGCAGCGGGCGGGACACCGCGCGGACCACGACCGTCACCATGGAGAACGTGATCACGATGGCGAGCAGCGTCAGCCCGAGCAGGAGCAGCCGTGCGGTGCGGTAGTCGGCGGCCGAGGCGTCGAGCGCCGACTTCGCGGCCCGGTTCTCCCGCTGGACGAGGTTGTCCAGCGACATGGCGATCCGGCCCGCGACCGGTTCGACCTCCTCACGGCTGATCCGGTTGTACTCCACGTAGTTGCTCGCGCGGGCGGCCGGGATCGACTTGCTGGTGAGGATCTGCTTGTACGTGGTCCAGGCGGCGGAGAAGGTGCTGCGGTCCTGCTCGGTGTCGGCGCCGTCGGTCCGGGTGGTGAAGTCCTTCCAGCTCTCCTCGAGGCCGGCCACCGCGTTCTCGACGCCCTTGGTCGCGGTCTCCTTCTCGGCGTCGGTCTGGGCGAGCGCCAGGGCCCGGGACTGGAGGCGGACCTCCTTGTAGTCCCCGGCGACATCGTCGAGCACCTGTACGGATCGCAGGTTCTGGTTGTAGAGCGCGTCGAGCCGGTCCTGGCTGTTGCCGAGGTACAGCAGGCCGATCACCCCGACCGCCGCCAGCAGGGCACACACCACGATGGCGACGATGCGCAGTTTCCAGGCGACCGACAGGTCCCGGAAGGCGGACATCATGGACCGGCGTCGCGGGCTTGTTGCAGTGGTCATGGCGCGGCTCCCCAACTGGCGGACGTCAACCACGCCAATCGGACGGCCCGGCCCCGGCCTGAGCGTTATGCCGACGGCAAGGTCACGGAGATCTCCTCGCCCAGCCGCGCCCCGAGCAGCAGCTCCAGGTCGTCGCCGCTCCAGAACTTGCCGGGGTCGTACCAGTTCGCCCGCTTCCCGCCGGGGAGCAGGCCCATGGCCGCATAGGTGACGGCGACCACCTCGGCGCAGTAGGCGCTCTCCAGCGACAACTCGCCGCGCTGGCGGATGTTCGGCAGCCGGCCCTGGAACCACCGGCCCGCCAGGCGGGCCGTGGACGGGAACGGTGTGCCGTCCAGGCGGGCGATCGTGCGCAGCACCGCGTCCTCCGTCGCGGCGTCGACCTCGTGGTGGAGCTGGCGCAGCCAGGCACGCTGGCCGTACCGCCGGCCCCACACCAGCACCGCGTCGCGCAGGTCGTGGAGCTGGACGCCGCGGTGCTGGGTGCCGGTCCACATGTCACGCAGCGACCTGCCCAGCTCGGCGTGCCACATGAGCGGGGGCATGTCGTCCAGGACCACGGCCATCCCGACGTGGTTCACCGGGCTGTTGGTCAGCGTCTGGATGGCCCGGTCGGCGGTCGAGCGGCCGCGGAACACCCAGAGGTCGCCGGTGCGGGTCATCCGCACGGCCTCATCCAGATCGACGGTCACCGCCGCTAGCCTAGGGCCTCATGAAGGTGAAGTGGTGGAAGGTGGTCGGCCTCGCGGGTGTCGTCGGCGTGGCGGCGACCGGGGTCATGGTGGCACGGGCCGAGCGGCGCCGCAGGGCATACACGCCGGAGGAGATCCGTGACCGGCTGCGGGAGCGGCACGCGCTGGCGCGGGCCGCTGCGGAGGGCGCCCCACAGGGCGGGACGAGTCGCGGCTCACGTACCAGCGCCCCCGAGGGTCACTTAGGGTAGGTGTTGTGCAGCCATTGACTTCCCAGTCCGACCCCGTGCGGGTCCTGTTCCTCGAAAACGTCCACCCGGTCGCGGTCGAGCGGATGCGATCCGAGGGATACCAGGTAGAGACCATCGGGCGCGCGCTCGACGAGGACGAGCTGATCTCCCGGCTCGACGGGGTCCACCTGCTGGGCATCCGGTCGAAGACGCAGGTCACGGCCGCCGCGCTGGCCGCGGCGCCGCGACTGCGCGCGATCGGCGCGTTCTGCATCGGCACCGACCAGATCGACCTGCGGGCGGCCGCCGAGTCCGGCATCGCCGTGTTCAACGCGCCGTTCTCCAACACGCGCAGTGTCGTCGAGCTGGCCGTCGCCGAGATCATCGCCCTGACCCGCCGGCTCACCGAGAAGAACGCCGCCATGCACAACGGCGTCTGGAACAAGGACGCCGAGGGCAGCCACGAGATCCGCGGCCGGTCGATCGGCATCGTGGGCTACGGCAACATCGGCACGCAGCTCTCGGTCCTCGCCGAGAACCTCGGCTTGCGGGTGTACTTCTACGACACCGCCGAGAAGCTCGCGCTGGGCAACGCACAGCGCTGCGAGTCGCTCGACGAGCTGCTGGAACGCTCCGACGTGGTCACTCTGCACGTCGACGGCCGGCCGGGCAACAGCGGGTTCTTCGGCGAGGAGCAGTTCGCGAAGATGCGCCCGCGCAGCATCTTCCTCAACCTCAGCCGCGGGTTCGTCATCGACCACGACGCGCTGCGCCGCCACCTCGACAACGGCCACCTCGCCGGCGCCGCCGTCGACGTGTTCCCGAAGGAGCCGAAGGGCAAGGGTGACGAGTTCGTCTCGACGCTGCGCGGCCTGCCCAACGTCATCCTGACGCCGCACATCGGCGGGTCGACCGAGGAGGCGCAGTCCGACATCGGCTCGTTCGTCGCCGAGAAGCTGCACAAGTACGTGGCGGAGGGCTCCACGACGCTGAGCGTCAACCTGCCGTCGCTCAACCTGCAGCAGGCCTCCGGCACGCACCGGATCGCCCTGCTGCACCACAACGTGCCGGGTGTCCTCGCCGACGTCAACAGCATCCTCGCCGCTCACAAGGTCAACGTCGAGGGCCAGATCCTGGCGACCCGCGGTGAATACGGCTACCTGCTCGCCGACATCGCGATCGACTACCCGCAGGAGATCCTCGCCCAGCTCAGCGACATGGCCACGACCGTGCAACTGCGGGTGCTCTCGTAACCGGCCCTCGAGCTTCCACGACGTGGTCGACGTCCGGGCCGAGCCGGTGAGCGCGGCGGGGTCAGCGCTTCGCCTTCGTGATGGACACGCGGCTGTGCCCGGGGGTGTTCGAGCTGGCCGAAGCGGCGGACCTGCTCGTGATCGAGGCGACCTACCTCGACGGCGACGCGGATCTGGCCGCGGCGCACGGCCATCTCACCGCCGGCCAGGCGGCGACGGTGGCCGCGGAGTGCGGGGTGCGCACGCTGGTGCTCACCCACTTCTCGCAGCGCTACGACGACCCGGCGGTGTTCCGGCGGGAGGCCGAGGCGCGGTTCGACGGCGAGGTCGTGGTGGCGGAGGACCTGACTCGGATCCGGGTCCCGGCCCGCCGTCCCTGATCACCCGGGCCAGGAACCTCGCCGTCGGACTAGTCGCATTCCCGGCAGATCGGCGCGCCGTTCTTCTCGCGGGCCAACTGGCTGCGGTGATGTACCAGGAAACAGCTCGAGCAGCGGAACTCGTCGCCGCGCATCGGGACGACGGGCACGGTCAGCTCCTCGTCGGGCAGCTCGGCGCCCGGCAGCTCGAAGCCTGAGTCGTTCTCGTCGACGTCGACGAGCGCCGATTGTGCCGTGGCGCGGCGGGCAGTGAGCTCCTCGAGGCTGTCCTCGGCGAGATCGCTGCTGGCCGGGTGCCGCGGCGCGTCGTAGTCGGTGCTGATGGCCATGGCGTTCACCCCTTCATGGTGACCTGGTTGTGTAACGAACGCCGCCGGCTCCGGATGTGTTCCCGACCGACATGAATGAATGTCCTGTGGCACGATTCACGCCGCGGGAACGGCGAATCGGTCCACTGTGGACATATCAACAGCGTTGGCGCCCACGAGGCTACCTCGGCGCGTCCCCGATTGACGGCCTTTTCGCAGACTCCGTCCCGGAGATCTTCCCGGAGATCTCCCCTGAGATTTCCCTGCCCGCCGCCCGCCCGGAGCGCCAGGCGGCCTCGACACGGGGCCGGCCGAACCCGTCCCCGGCCAGGAGCACCCCTTCGACGCTCGCGAAGCCGGAGCTGTACGGGTGTGCCGGCCGGGCGTGCGGCCAGCGCCGGACGGCGGTGACGGTCCCGGCGGACGGCAGGCGCAGCACCTCCCGAACGGCGGCCTCGACCTCCGCCGCGGCGTCCTGCCGGGCGTAGCCGGGGGTCGTGTGCGCCACGAGGACGGGAGCCCGGTCCCCACGGCGGTCCCCGTCGTCGCAGACGGTGACCAGGACCGGGTGGTCGTTGACGAAGGCGCCCGCGAAGTCGGGCCAGCAGCGCGCCGGGTAGCGCAGCGCCACCGCGAGCGAGGGCTGCCAGTCCTGGTCGCCGGCGACGGCGGCGGCCGGCGGGTGGACCGCCGCGGCCTGCGGGGCGGGCATCGCCAGGACCACACGCGCGGCGCCCAGACCGGCGAGGTCGCGCACGGCCACGCCGTACTCCACCGGCAGGCCCGCCGCCAGATCCGCGGCGAGCGAACCGAGGCCGCGCGGCGCCGACCAGCGCCGCGGGCCAGGCGTGTCCGGGGGGTGCGGGCTCGGCCCGTACACCTCGAAACGCGACGTCCACGGCCGGACGAGACCCCGCTCGTGCCAGCCGGCGACGACCGCGCCGAAGCCCGGGTCGCCGACGGTGAGGTAGGCGGCGCCGAGGTCGACCGGCCGGCCGTCCACCTCGGGGCTGGCCAGGCGACCCCCGGGCACCTCGCCCCGCTCCAGGACGCGGACGTCCAGTCCACGTTCGATCAGCAGACGCGCACAGGCGAGGCCCGCGATGCCCGCTCCGACGACCACTACCCTGCTGGTCATGAACCTCCCTGAACGGGCCCGCGTCGTCGTCATCGGCGGGGGCGTGATCGGCACCTCCGTCGCCTACCACCTGGCGCGGCAGGGCGTCACCGACGTGCTGTTGCTGGAGCGGGACCGGCTGACCGCCGGCACCACCTGGCACGCGGCCGGTCTCATGGTCACCTTCGGCTCGCTGTCGGAGACCTCGACGCGCATGCGACAGTACACGCGGGACCTGTACGCGAGCCTGGAATCGGAGACCGGTCTGTCCACCGGGCTGCGCCAGTGCGGGTTCATCGAACTGGCGACCGACCCGGGACGGTTGGAGGAGTACCGCCGGGTCGCCGCGTTCAACCGCCACTGCGGCGTCGACGTGGAGGAGATCTCCCCCGCCGAGGTGCACTCCCTCTTCCCGCTCGCCCGGACCGACGACGTGCTCGCCGGGTTCTACGTCGCCGGCGACGGGCGCGCCAACCCGGTCGACGTGACGATGTCCCTCGCCAAGGGTGCCCGGCTGCGAGGCGCGACGATCCGCGAGGGGGTGCCGGTCACCGGGGTGCTCCGCCATGGGGACACCGTCACCGGGGTGCGGACGCCGTTCGGGGACGTCGAGGCCGAGACGGTGGTCAACTGCGCCGGCATGTGGGCCCGCCAGCTCGGCGAGGAGGCCGGGGTCAGCATCCCGCTCCAGGCCGCCGAGCACTACTACCTCATCACCGAGCCGATCGAAGGGGTCACCGCCGACCTGCCGGTCCTCGAGGATCCGGGGGCCTACGGGTACTTCCGGGAAGAGACCGGCGGCCTCATGGTCGGGCTGTTCGAGGGCCGGGCCGCGCCGTGGAGCGTCGACCGGGTGCCCGACGGCTTCTCGTTCGGGACGCTGCCGCCGGACTGGGAGCGGATGGCGCCCTACCTGGAGGCGGCGATGGGCCGTATCCCGGTGACGGCGACGGCGGGTGTGCGGACCTTCTTCTGCGGCCCGGAGAGCTTCACCCCCGACCTGGCGCCGATCTTCGGCGAGGCCCCGGAGCTGCGCAACTACTTCGTCGCGGCCGGGCTCAACTCGATCGGCATCCTCACCGGCGGCGGGATCGGGCGGGCGCTCGCGCACTGGATCGCCGAGGGGCGGGCCGACGTCGACGTGACCGGCATGCACGCCGACCGCCTGCGGCCGTACCAGCGCAACCGGCAGTACCGGGCGGAGCGGACCGCCGAGGCGCTCGGCATGGTCTACCAGACGCACTTCCCCGGCCGGCCGATGCGGTCGGCGCGCGACGCCAAACGGTCCCCGCTGCACGACCGGCTCGCCACGCACCAGCCGTACCTGCGTGACGTCTCCGGCTGGGAGATGCCCGACGTCTACGGCTTCCCCGGTCCGCTGTCATTGTCGTGGGGCCGGCCGGACTACTTCGAGCAGTGGGCGGCCGAGCACCGGGCGGCGCGTACGGGCGTGATCCTCATGGACCTGTCCTTCATGGCGAAGTTCCTGGTGCAGGGGCGCGACGCGGGCGCGGTCCTGGAGGAGCTGTCGGCCAACCGCGTCTCGCGCCCCGCCACCGTGACCTACACGCAGTGGCTCAACGAGGGCGGCACGATCGAGGCCGACCTGACCGTCACGATGCTCGACGAGGACCGGTTCTGGGTGGTCGCCTCCGACACCGCCCACCGGCACGTCGAGGCGCGGCTGCGCCGGCGGATCGGCGACCGGCACGCGTTCGTCACCGACGTGACGTCGGGCTGGGCGCAGATCAACGTCCAGGGCCCCTTGTCGCGGTCCCTGCTGTCCGCCGTGTCCTCCTCGGACGTCTCGTTCCCCTTTCGCGGGGCCCGCGAGATCGAGATCGGCTACGCGCGGGTGCTGTGCCTGCGGATCACCTACGTCGGCGAGCTGGGCTACGAGCTGTACGTCCCGGCGGAGCAGGCCGTCCACGTCTACGACCGGCTGGTCGCCGCGGGCGCGGCGTCCGGCCTGCGCCACGCCGGGCTCAAGGCGCTCGCCAGCCTGCGGATGGAGAAGGGCTACCGCGACTACGGCCACGACATCGACAACACCGACGGTGTGCTGGAGGCCGGGCTGGGCTTCGCGGTCGCGCTGGACAAGCCCGCGTTCGTCGGCCGGGACGCGGTCCTCGCCCGCAAGGCGGCCGGGCCGCTCACCCGGCGGCTCGCGCAGGTCCTGGTCACCGACCCGAAGGCGGTGCTGCACCACGGCGAGGTCGTGCGGCGCGACGGCCGGGACGTCGGCTACGTGCGGGCCGCCTCCTACGGGCACACGCTCGGCGGTGCGGTCGGGCTGGCGATGCTCGACGCCGGCGACACCGCCCTGGACCAGGCGTGGCTGGACGGCGGGGACCTGACCGTGGAGATCGCCGGTTCGGTGTATCCGGCGCGGGCCTCGCTCCGGCCCTTCTACGACCCGACGAGCGCGAGGGTCCGTGCCTGAGATGCGCGTCACCGTCCCCACCAGGCTTCAGTCGCGATCAAGGAGTGCCGGCGGGCCGGTTCGGCGACAGGGCCGACGGGGGTGCGCCGCACACGAACCGCGGCTCCGGGTCGTACCGCCAGAAGAACCGCTGCCGGCGGACCTCCTTGCCGTCCTTCTTGAAGACCCGGAAGGCCTCCTGCTGGTATCCCGGCAGCCCGTCGGTGGGGTTGCAGTCCTCCTCCTGGAGGTATTCCGTCTTCGGCTGGACGACCTTCGTGCGCGGGCCGTACTGCGTGGTGATCTCGTCGAAGCGGCGGGTGCCGTAGAGCGTCACCGTGACCGAGGAGTCCGTGGTCGCGGTGTCGACGAGGATGCCGGTGGCGCCGTCGTTGCGGAACCGCAGGTCGAGCGACGGGTAGACCACGGTCGCCTCGATGACGGCCGGGTACCGGTCGTAGTGGTAGCTGTGCGGCCGGTGCTCGACGTCCTCCAGCCCGGCGTAGTAGGCGGCGTTGAACAGGGTCGTGGCGACCTGCGAGACCCCGCCGCCGGGCGAGTTCTTGATCTTCCCGTTCTCGATGCCGGGCGCGTCGACGTACCCCTTGGCGCGGGTCCGCTCGCCGACGTGCGCGTTGAGGCTGAACGTCTCGCCCGGCCGCACCAGCGCGCCGCGCAGCGCCTCCGCCATGATCCTGATGTTGACCACACGCGGCTGGCCTTGCGTGAAGGTCGTGGTGAAGGTCGAGACCTTCTCGGTCACGCCCAGCTTCGCCAGCTCGGCGGTGGTCGTCTTCGCCGTGGCCGGGACGAAGCCGACCTCGACCCGGCGGGGCGTCACGGTGCCGCGCAGCGCGGCGAGGATCGGTCCCGGCGCGAGGTCGACCTGCTGGCCGTCGGTCTGCGGCTGGACGGCCGGTCTGCCGTCGGCGATCCGGAAGGCGGCATCGGTGGCGGGGATCTCGACCTTGGCGAACACGGCGGGAACGGCCCGGCGCAGGGCGGCGGCGTCGATGGTGGGCTCGACGCGGCCGTCGGCGTCGGACTCCATGCGCAGCGCGGCGGCGATCGCGGTGGCCGGGACGGTGACCTCGCCGCGGGGCGTGACCAGCACCAGCGGCGCCGCGACGGCCGGGGCCGCGAGCTCGGCCACGAGGCGGTCGACCTCCTCCCGGCTCGTTCTCGGCACCAGGTCGACGACGGGGAAGTCGATCGGCCCGCCGCGCAGCCAGCCCCGCTCGGCGATGCCGGCGACCGCCCGGCGGTCGAGGCCGCGGCCGCTGACCGGGTGGACAGGGACCGGGCGGAGCTTGTCGAACCGGACCGCGGGCAGGACCGGGGCGTCACCCTGCGGGCCGAGGTGGACCATGAGCGCGGCGTAGAGCCGCTCGGCGTCGACGTGGATCACCGGCTCGACCTCGCGCCCGCCGTGCAGCCACTCGAACGGGCCGGGCGTGACCCGGACCGCGCGGTCGACGGTGGCCTCGACGTCGAGCCGCAGCCCGACGGTGGCCGGGTCGACGGTGGCCCGCTCGGTGCCGACCCGCACGTCGACCGGGCCGCGGGTGTCCTTGGCGCGCAGCTTCGCCTCGGCCTCCGCGCGGGACAGGCCGCCGAGGTCGGCACCGAGGACGTGGACGCCGCGGTCGACGTCGCCGGCGTAGGTGCTCACCGCGGCCGCGCCCGGCGCGACGACCAGCAGCGCCACGGCGACGACCAGCCGGCGGCGCCGCCGTGCCCGCGCGCGGCGCACGACCGGCGGGACGACGGGCCGGGTGCGAAGCTCGGTAACCATACCGGTACATTGCCCGATTAATCCCTTTTTGGCCCGCCGGTCGCGCGCAAATGTCCCCCAACGTGTCACCGGTCACGGTCCGCCGATGTGCCGTCTCGGGTGGGCGGGAAGGACACTGACCAAGCTCGCTGGCAGGATGTGAGGGTGCGTCAGTACCGGACGTTGGCCATGCGCGTGCGCTCGCCCGAGGCGAGTGCGGCGCTGACGCACGCCGCGCAACGGATCGGCCTGCCGGTCGCGCACCTGCCCGGCGACCCGGCGGAGGTCACCGGGTTGCACTCCGCCGACGGCGTCGCCTGGCGGGCCGCCGGCGGCTACCTGACGACGCTCATCGCCGCGGGCGCCGACATCCGGCTGCACGGCGCCGACCCGGCCTGGTTCGCCGGCCTGCCGCGCGACGTGACCGGCCGCGACGTCCGGCTGGTCAGCGTCGGCGAGGCGCCCGACCTGGTCGGGCCCCGGCCCGCGGTCGCCAAGCTCGCCGACGAGAAGCATCCGGCGTTCTCGGCCGCCTGGGTCCGCGACGCCGACGACCTGCGCAACCGGCTGCGAACCGCGCGGCTCCCGGCGACCAGCACGCTGATCATCATGGACCACTGGCTCGACCTCGCCTCGGAGTACCGCGTCTTCACCATCGGCCGCCAGCCGGTCGCCTGGTCGCCGTATCTCGTCGAGGGCGAGGAGTGGAGCCCGTCGCTGCGCACGCACCGGGCGTCGTGGCACGACGAGGCCGCGGCGTTCGTCGCGATGATGCTGGCCGAGTTGCCGGAGACGGACGTGCCGCCGACGGCGGTCATCGACATCGGCCGCACCGAGTCCGGCCAGTTCGCGGTGCTGGAGGTCAACAACGTGTGGAGCTCCGGACTCTATAGCTGCGACCCCGACGGCGTCCTGCGCGCCGTCCTGGCCGCCAACGACCCGGACTGCCCGCCGCGCTGGCGGTGGCAGCCCGCGCCGGTGTTCGGCTTCTGACGCCGTGGCCTCGCTGCTCGACCGGCTGCGGGTCGGTTTCCACTGGCGCGGCGGCGGTGACGTCGTCTTCGCCGACGTGACCGAGTGGTGGCGCGACCCGGTCGTGCTGCGCGACCTGCCGCCGGCGCTCGCCGCGCTCGCGCCCGGCACCCCCACCGTCGTGATCGGCCCGGTGTCCCGCGGCACGCTGCTCGGCGCGCTGGTGGCCGCCCACCTGGGCGTGGGCCTGGTCGAGCTGCGCAAGAACGACCGGGCCGCCCAGCACTCGACGGCCTACCTGTGGCGGCGCCTGCCGCCGGAGTACCACGAGGGCGGCGCGCTGCTGAGCTTCCGCCGGGCGCTGATCCGGCCCGGCGACCGTGTCCTCTGCGTCGACGACTGGATCGAAAGCGGCGCGCAGGCCGACGCCGCCCGGCAGATGGTCGCCGAGATCGGGGCCGAGTGGCTCGGCACCGCCTGCGTCGTCGACGACCTGCCCGGCGACGCCCCGCTGCGCGAGGCCCTGCGCCTACGGTCCCTGCTGGTCGCCGGCGACCTGTGAGCCGGCCGCGCGGCCGCGGCCGCCGGCCGGACGACGGGCCCGCCGGCTCCCCCGCGCGGGGGAGGGCGGTGGCTCCGGCGCGGGAGTTCTCCGCGCCGCGCGCTGCCTAACGTCGACGTCGTGGTCGAGGTGCGGGGCGGCCGGACGGCGGACCGGCCGCGGATCGAGAATCTTGCGCAGGTGCCGGGCCGAACGGGGGCGGCCGGCCCGCCGGGGGTGGCGGGGCGGCCGCGGGCCACGGTCCGGGAACGGCTGGTGGGGCGGTTCCCGGCCGCCGCGCCGGTGTGGACGGTGGGACACCTGACCCGGCCGTGGTTCTGGCCCCTGGGGTGGGCGGGCGCCTATCTCGGCGCGGTGCTCGCCACCCGGGTCTGGCTGCCGCCCGTCACGCCCGGGACGGTGGCGCTGCTCGTCGTGCTCGGACCGCTCGTCTGGGGCGCCGTGCTGGCCGTCAACGACCGGCACGACCTGCCCAGCGACCGGCGCAACCCGCGCAAGGCGACGGCAGCGCTCGTCACCGGCGCGCTCACCGAGGCGGAGCTGGCCCGCTGGGCCCGCCGCTGCACGGTCGCGGCGCTCGCCGTCGCCGCCGTCGCGGGCTGGTGGGCGCTCGCCGGCACGGCGCTTGTCCTGCTGCTCGGGTATCTCTACAGCGCCCCGCCGTGGCGGCTCAAGGCCCGCGCCGGCGCGGACGTGGCGGTCAATGCCCTGACCGTCGGGGTGCTCGGACCGCTCGCCGGCTGGTCGCTGCACCGGTCGCCGCTGGACTACCCGCCGGTGATGGTCCTGCTCGGGCTGCTGCTCGGCGCCGCGCTGTACCTCCCGACGACCGTCATCGACGTCGACGCCGACCGGGCGGCCGGCGACCTGACCAGCGCCGTGCGGTGGACCCCGGAGGGCTGTCACCGGATCGGGCTCGCGCTGTGGACCGCCGCGGTGCTCGTCTGGCTCGCCACCTGCCACCTCGGCCTGCTGGTGACCCGCGCCGCGTGGCCGCTGCAGGACGCCGCGGCGCCGGTCCTCGTGCTCCTCTACGCGCTGCTCACCCTCCGGCCGTCGATCGCGCGGATGGCGGTGGTGTCGGCGGCGTTCGCCGTGCCCGCCGCCGACTTCCTCCTCGCCTGCGTGACCTGACACCCGGCGACCGGAGACCCCCCGTTCTCCTCGTCCCCGGTCACCTCGTGCCGACCAGCGGCGGAAGTCTGCCAACGCGAGCGCCGCGGCGGCTAGGGCGGGCCGCACATCCGGGACGCTGGGACACCCTCTCCCGTCCTGACCAGCGCGAACGCCTGCGTCCCGGGACGCTTGTCACCCTCGACCGGTACGATGCCGCCACCCCTGCCGAAGCGACCCCGGGAGAGGAGGCGGCGATGCACCAGGACCATGGGGATCTCGCCGCGCTGCTGACCGACCTCAAGGAACGCAGCGGACTCAGCTATGCCTGGATCGGCCGGAAGGTCAACGCGAGCAAGTCCGCCGTGCACCGGTACTGCGCCGGCCAGGCGGTGCCGCACGAGTTCGGGACCGTCGAGCGGATCGCCCGGGCCTGCGGCGCGAGCCCGGCCGAGTTGGACCGGCTCTACGCGGTGTGGACGGTGGCGGTCCGTGAGACGCCGGCCCTGGTCAGCGGCGGCGAGGGCACCGAGCGGCCGACCGCGACCGGCACGGACGCCGGACCCGGCGCGACCGGCGAGGACCCGGCGCCCGGCCCGGCGCGGGAGAACACCGTCCCTCCGGCCACCGACGTCCCGGCCACCTCGGCCCGGCGTTCCCCACCGGCGCCGCCCTCGCCGTCCTCGCCGTCGCCGCTCCTGCCATCCCCGCCGAACGTGCCGGATTCGCCGAACGTGCCGGATTCGCCGGATTCGCCGGACCTACCGGTCAAGGCCGGACCGCGGCGCCGCTACGCGCTGGCCGCCGCCGCGGTCGCCGCACTGGTGGCGGTCGTGGTCACCACGGTGGTGATCCGCTCCCCCGCCGCGCCGTCGCGGCCGGACCCGTCGGCGAACCCGCAGTGGATCAGCGGCCCGACGTGGACGCTGCCGCCCGCGCCGGTGCCGCCGTCGTTCTTCGGGGTCACCGTCAACAGCTCGACCGGCAACACGCCCGGTTTCACCGTGGGTGCCCTGCGGCTGTGGGACAGCGAGACGCGCTGGGCGCAGATCCAGCCGGCGAAGGGCGTCTTCGACTGGTCGGTCCTGGACCGCCTCGTCGCCGGTGCCGAGCACGCCGGGTTACCGGTGCTGTACGTCGCCGGCGGCACCCCCGGCTGGGCCGCGCCCGGCGGGCGGCGCTCGGTCTACCCGGAGGACGCGCGGTCGGCCCCGCCCGACGACCTCGCGGACTGGGACACGTACATGAGGGCGCTGACCCAGCGGTACCGGGGCCGGATCGAGGCGTACGAGGTGTGGGTCTTCGCCAACGACGCCCGCCTGTACTCGGGCAGCGTCGAGACCCTCGTCGAGATGACCCGCCGGGCCAGCGTGATCATCCGGGCCGCCGACCCGCTCGCGAGAGTCGTCTGCCCCGGCATGGGCAACCTGTGGACCGCGGAGGCCCAGCGGGTGCTGCGCCGCTTCGCCGAGCTGGGCGGCTACGACCACTGCGACGGCGCCGGGATCAAGCTGCACCAGCGCACGGCCGAGGATCCGCCGGAGACGATGCTGGAGCTGACCGGCCTCGTGGACCGGACCTTCCACGAGGCCGGCGTGCACCCGCCGCTGTGGAACACCGGCACGACGTACGCCATCCCCCTCCAAGGCTCGCTCGACGAGGCCAAGGCACGCGACTACGCGGTGCGGTTCTTCCTGGTCGGGCTCCTTGCGCGCAACGTCAACCTCGAGCGGATGTACTTCTACAACTGGGGCGGCACGAAGATCCCGATCGTGCTCCAGGCCGACGGCGGGCAGCCGACCGCGGCCGGGCTCGCCGTCGCCCAGCTCCAGCGCTGGCTCACGGGCGCGGAGATCCGCTCGTGCGGCCACGGCCCGGCGGTGAACCTGCCGGTCAACGCCTGGCAGTGCGAGTTCACCGTCGACACCCCGCTCGGCCGCCGCCGCGCGGTGATCCGCTGGGTCCACACGGCGACGGCCACGATACGCACCGACCCGGGCGCCGCCGAGCTGTCCCGCCTCGACGGCACGAGCAGGCGCCTGACCGCCGGTGGCGAGCTGGTCCTGACCGAGGAACCGGTGCTGATCAGCTTCGACGCCTGAGCCGGCGGCCGGCCGGGGTGGTGCCGCTACTCGAAGCGGGCGGGATCGCCGGCGCCCACCCGCAGGATCTCCGGCTCGTCGGTCGACAGGTCGACCACCGTGGTCGGCTCGGTCCCGCACTCGCCGTCGATCACGGCGTCGAGCTGGTGGTCGAGCAGTTCCTTGATCTCCCAGCCCTGCGTCATCGGCTCGTCGTGACCGGGCAGTAGCAGCGTGCTGGACACCAGCGGCTCGCCGAGCTCGGCCAGCAGCGCCTGGGTGACCGTGTGCTGCGGGATGCGCACGCCGACGGTGCGCTTCTTGGGATGCAGCAGCCGGCGCGGCACCTCGGGGCTGGCCGGCAGGATGAACGTATAGCTGCCCGGGGTGACCGCCTTGACCAGCCGGAAGACCGAGTTGCTGATCTGCACGAACTGCCCGAGCTGGGCGAAGTCGCGACACATGAGGGTGAAGTGGTGCCGATCGTCGAGCTTGCGGATGTCCCGGATGCGCTCCAGCCCGGGCCGGCTGCCGAGCTGGCACCCGAGCGCGTAGCAGGAATCGGTCGGATAGGCGACGAGCCCGTCGTCGCGCAGCAGCGTCACGATCTGGTTGAGCAGCCGCGGCTGGGGGTTGTCCGGGTGCACGTCGAAGTACCTGGCCACCCGCACAGCGTACGTGCGAGTTCACGGAACGGTGGCGGCGCCACGGCGTACGCTCCCACCAGGCTGAGCGCGGCGATCCGCAGCGCGTTGAACGCGGCCCCGGTGGTGCCGGCACCGTCAGTAGCCCTTCCACTCCTCGCGGGCGTACTCGAGGATCCGCGGTTCCATCAGCGTCGACGGCGGGACGTCGACCCGGCGGCGGTCGGCCGGGAACACCGTGGCGGCGCGCAGCACGTCGGCGTCGAGGAAGCGCAGCGGGGTGGGCGGTTCGAGCCGCAGCTCCGGCGCCGGTCCGTCGGCGGCGGCGAGGAAGAAGCCCCAGTCGCCGAACGACGGCACGTCGACGTGGTACGGCACCGCCGTCAGGCCGGCCGCCGCCATCGACGCGCCGACGCACCAGTACGACCGCTGGGCGAAGTAGGGCGAGCCCGACTGCACCGCCACCCGGCCGCCGGGGGCCAGGGCCTTCTTCACCATGGCGTAGAACTCGACCGAGTACAGCTTCGCGGTCGCGGTCTCGTCCGGGTCGGGCATGTCGACGATGATCACGTCGAACCGCGGCGTCTCGTCGCGGAGCCAGGCGAACGCGTCGGTGTTGAGCAGGTGTACGCGCGGATCGCTGAACGCGTCCTGGTTGAGCTTGCGCAGTCGCGGGTCGGTGCGGGCCAGCTCGACGACGGCCGGGTCCAGCTCGACCTCGGTGACCGACCCGACGTCCGGGTACTTCAGCACCTCGCGCAGCGCCAGCCCGTCGCCGCCGCCGAGGATCAGCACGTCACGCCGGGCGCCCGCGAGCACCGGATGCGCCAGGGCCTCGTGGTAGCGGTACTCGTCCCTGGACGCGAACTGCAGGTCGCCGTTGAGGAACAGCCGCACGTCGGCGCCGTCGATCGACTGGGTCAGGACGATCTCCTGGTAGCGGCTCTGCGCGGCGAAGACGACCGGGTCGGCGTAGAGCTCCTGGCGCGCGGTCACCTCGAAGCGCTGCGACAGCGCGTACGACGCGCCGAGCACGGCCAGCACGGCGACCGCCGCCGCGGTGAGCGAGACCGTCGACCGGCGCAGCAGGTCGCGCCGGAACACGGCGAGGACGACCACCAGGCCCACGACGGCGTTGACGATCCCGACCACCAGCGCGCCCCGGAGCTGGCCGAACACCGGCAGCAGCAGGAACGGGAACGCGAGGCCGCCGAGCAGTGCGCCCACGTAGTCGGCGGCGAACAGGTCGGCGACGGCGCTGCCCGCGTCCTGCTGGCGGATGCGCTGGAGCAGCACCATGAGCAGCGGGATCTCGGCGCCGATGAGCATGCCGAGGAGCAGCGCCATCGCGACCAGCGCCGGGGCGTAGAGGTCGAGGTAGGCGAACGCGGCGTAGAGGGCCAGGACGGACAGGCCGCCGAACAGGGCGAGCAGCAGCTCGATCGCGGCGAACGCGACCAGTGCGTGCCGCTGCAGCGGCTTGGCGGCCAGCGCGCCGATGCCCATGGCGAACACCATGACGCCCAGCACGATCGACGCCTGCGCGGCGGTGTCGCCGATCAGGTAGCTGCCCAGGGCGACCAGGGCGAGTTCGTACACCAGGCCGCACGCCGCGCACACGAAGACCGCCAGCAGGACCGCGGTCCTGCGCAACCGCGTCACCGTTCCGCGGCCGTCTTCTCGAACGCGTCGGTCTCCTCGCCGCGCTGCATCCGCCGCGACGACCGGATGCCCAGCAGGAGCGTGACGACGGCGCCGGCCAGCAGCACACCGGTGACGACCAGCAGCACCCAGCGGTCACGCCAGAAGTCGCTGCCGGCGCTCGGCAGCGGCGCGGGGGTGCCGCTGGCGCTGGCCGCCGGCACCGCGCCGGTGGCGACCCCGGCCTCCTGGGCCAGCAGCGGCAGCGCCTGGGCCGCGTCGAGGATCGTCGACGTCGGGTCGGCGAGCAGCCGCGAGGTGCCCGCGCCGAGCCGGTCGAACGCGCTCGGGTCGAGATGGCTCGCGTTACTGAGGTTCGTGGTGATGCTGTAGGTGGCGTAGTCCTCGGACTCGCTGCTGTCCGGGTAGTAGCGGTACCTGCCGCGGACCTCGACGTACTTCGGGCACCGCTGCGGGTCGTCGGTCACCCGCCTGCCGGCGCCGAGGTTGGAGCCGGTGCTGACCGGGCTGGAGGAGTCGAGCAACTGCCAGCCGTAGCAGATGCCGTGGGCGGTGGCGGCGCGGTCGAGGTCGGCGACGACCGCGGTGACGTCGACGGGGTCAGCGGCGGTCACCGGGTCGTTGTCGCCGGAGGCGAAGAAGCCCCAGGCGCAGAGGCCGACGACCACGACGACGGCGATCCAGACGCCCTCTTTGACCTTGCTCTTCGAGCCCGTGGACGCGGACGTGTCCATCAGAGGATCGCCGCGGCGATGATCGCGCCCACGGCGAGGTGGACGACGGCGGTGATCCACACGGCCGGGTGCCGCTCGGAGTGCACCAGCAGCTCGCCGAGCTTGCCGGGGGTGGCCAGGTCGACGACGACGAACGCCACGGTCATCACCAGCAGGCCGATCAGGCCGTAGCCGACGGTCGAGCCGATGCCCTGGAGGAAGTCGCCGTTGCTGGCCACGATCGCGGTGACCGTGATCGTGCCGACGGCGACGAGGTTGGAGGTGAGCAGGATGGCCGCGTTGGCGTTCCGGTCGACCCAGATGAGGTGCCGCAGCGAGCCGGGGGTGGCGACGTCGACGAGCACGGCGCCGATGCCCATGAGCACGATGCCGATCGCGGCGTAGCCCAGGGTGACCGCCAGGTCGGTGACGAGTTCGAGCATGTCGACTACTTTCCGGTGCCGGGGCCGCCGCCGCGGCCGCTGTTGCCGTCGCCGCGCCCGACCCAGCCGCTGCCGCCGACCGTGCCCGAGTAGCGGTTGTAGGCGGTCCGCAGCGGCTCCACCAGGATCAGGGTGCCGGTGCCGTTGGGCTTGAGGACCACGGAGTCCTTGGAGTACCGCAGGTAGATGCCCGTGCCGTCGGCGTACCGGCCGGCCGGCTTCCAGGCGCCGGCGATCTCGTTCGCGGCGCGTGTCGGGGACTTGGTGGTGACGTAGGCACGGGCGTCGGTGCCGATGTCCCGCGCCGCCGCCCGCTGGTAGTGCTTCGACACGTACGCGCGGGGCGAGAAGCTGCCGGAGAACAGCGTGAAGCCGCCGATGAACAGGCCGATCACGCCGAGGCAGGCGGCCATCACGTACCAGATGCGTCTCATCGCTGCTGTGTCACCACCGTCTCGGTCGTCACGAGTTCACCGGTCTGCGGGTAGGCGTGCGCGGTCCACCAGCCGGCACCGCCGGGAACGGGTCGCGCGGCGAGCACGGTGAGCGCGTCGCGGGCGCCGGGGAAGGCCCCGGCCAGGGCGTGTTCCTCCGCCCGGGCCCGCCGGCGGAGCTCGTCGCACGCGGCGGCGAACTCGTCGGGTGACAGCGTGCGGACGGCGGCCGTGAAGCGGTAGCCGGGGCGCGCGAAGGTCGACGGCAGCCCGGCGGGCAGCGACGGCAGGCAGGCGACCGTCTCGTCGACGTCCCGGAAGCGCACCTGGTGCGAGGCGCCCAGCAGCCGCAGCACGACCTCCTCGCCGTCGGGCAGGGCCACGCTCAGCGTGCGCAGCGCGGGCTGGAGCGGCAGGCCGAGCGCGAACCGCAGGTCGGCCGCCGTCGTGTCGATGTACGGTGTGTCGAGCGTGACGAGCACGTTCAGCCGCCCTGCGCCCACACGCGCACCTCGGCGCGCGTCAGCGGCTCACCGCGGCCGACCTCCCACTTGTCCGGCTCGCCGGGTCCGGCGTAGGACTCGAACGACAGCAGCGCGCCGTCGCCGGACTCGTAGTCCGCGTACTTCGCGGTGCCGGAGCCGTTGAGC
This sequence comes from Dactylosporangium roseum, assembly GCF_025264685.1. GTDB lineage: Bacteria > Actinomycetota > Actinomycetes > Mycobacteriales > Micromonosporaceae > Dactylosporangium > Dactylosporangium roseum. The sequence goes on along the minus strand of NZ_CP073721.1, from coordinate 3,914,685 downwards.
CCGGTCGTGCCGCTGGAGACGAACTTCGCCGTCCCGGACTCGTCCTTCTTGTAGCGCCGGCCGTCGAAGTCGACCGTCGACGGGCCGGGCGTCACGGTCGCCGACGGCACCTCGTGCCACAGCGCCAGCTCCAGGTCGGGGTCCTCCTCGACGGAGAGCCACATCTTGCGGCCGCCGGTCGAGTCGTCGAGCAGGTGCTCGGTCCAGCCCCACGACTGCTCCGTGTAGTGCAGGCTGCCACGCACCGTGTAGGTCGTGCCGCGGATCTCGACGAGGTCACCGGCCTTGAGCTTGCGCGGGTCGCCGCGCAGCACGTCCTCGCCGGTGTCACGGAACGGGTCCTGCGGTGCGGCCGGAGCGGCCGGGGCCGATGTGCGGCGGCGCACCAGGACGACGACGAGCACCGCCACGACGACGAGCAGCAGCACGACGAGCACTACCAGGCCGGTGTTCAAGGGGGGTCCTTCGGTTCGAGAATCCGACTGGCCGCTGAATGTAGCAAGTCCGTGCACGTCTGGCACGGCGCAACGGCTTTCGGTCAGGTTTCGGGCATCCCCGGCTCGAACCGTCCGCCCGCTGCATACGTTGGATCGGTGGTTGAGACTCAGCAGCGAGCCGACGAGCTCGTCGACGTTCTGGTGACCGAGTTCGGCGAGCTGATGGCCGTGGACCCGGCCGCGTTCCGGCGCAAGTTCCGCAAGATGGCCGCCTCACCGTTCGCGTTCTACCGCGGCAGCGCGTGCGTGTTCTACGCCGACGTGCACGGGCAGCCCGATCCGTTCCTCGACGAGCGCACCTCCGGCGTGTGGATCCACGGTGACCTGCACGCGGAGAACTTCGGCACCTACCTCAACTCCGAGGGCGTCCTGGTCTTCAACGTCAACGACTTCGACGAGGCGTACGTCGGCCCGTTCATCTGGGACCTCAAGCGGTTCGCGGCGAGCGTCGCGCTGATCGGCTACGCCAAGGCGCTCTCCGACCAGGTCATCGGCGAACTGGTCACCCGCTACGCCCGCACGTACGTCGCGGAGCTGCGGGCGATCGCCGCCGGTGGCGAGGAGGCGATCGGGTCGCTCACGATCGACACCACCGAGGGCGTGCTGCGGGACGTGCTGCAGCGGGCCCGCCTGAACACGCGCGTCGCCCTGCTCGACGAGCAGACCGTGATCGTGGACTACGACCGCCGGTTCATGATGGCGGACGGCGTCTACCCCGTCGACGGTGAGACGCGGGCCGAGGTCGAATCGGCGTTCGCGGCGTACCTGCCGACGCTGCCCTCGTGGGATCCCGAGCGGCCGGAGAAGTACCGGATCAAGGATGTCGTCATGCGCAAGGGCGTCGGCATCGGCTCGGCCGGCCTGCCGTCCTACAACCTGCTGCTCGAGGGGCACACGCAGGCGCTGGAGAACGACGTCGTCATCTACATGAAGCAGGGGCAGACCCCGGCGGTGTCGCGCTGGATCACGGACCCGCGCGTGAAGGGGTACTTCAAGCACCAGGGCCACCGCACCAGCGAGTCGCAGCGCGCCCTGCAGGCCCACGCCGACGCCTGGGCGGGCCACACGGTGCTGCGGGACGTGGGACAGGTGGTCGCGGAGGTGTCGCCCTACGCCGCGGACCTCGACTGGAACGACGTCAACGAGCTGGACGAGCTCACCAGCGTCACCGGCTACCTGGGCCGGGCGACCGCGCGGATGCACTCCGTCGCCGACGACGAGTCCAGTCACGACCTGGTGGACTTCTCCACCGAGGAGGCGATCGTGGCGGCGATCGACCGGGACGAGGCGGGCTTCGTCGCGTCGCTGGTCGGCTTCGCCCACGAGTACGGCGCCCGCGCCCGCGCCGACCACCAGATCTTCGTCGACCTGTTCCGCAACGGGAGGTTCCCGGGCCTGTAGGGTGGGGCGGGCCTAGGCTGGGGGTATGGCCCGCATCGACCGACTCGTCACCTCCGGCACCTTCTCGCTCGACGGCGAGACCTTTGACGTCGACAACAACGTGTGGATCGTCGGCGACGACCACGAGGCCGTGGTGATCGACGCGGCCCACGATGCCGGGGCGATCCTCGACGCGCTGGACGGCCGGCAGCTCCGCGCCATCGTCTGCACGCACGGCCACGACGACCACATCGACGCGGCGCCCGAGCTCGCACTGCGCACGGGCGCCCCGATGCTGCTGCACCCCGACGACCTGACGCTGTGGCACATGAGGCACCCGGACGTCGAGCCGGACACGCACCTCGCAGACGGCCAGACACTCAGCGTCGCCGGCGTCGACCTCACGGTGCTGCACACTCCCGGCCACAGCCCCGGCGCGGTGTGCCTCCACGCCCCGGCCCTGGGCGTGGTGTTCTCCGGCGACACCCTGTTCCAGGGCGGCCCGGGCGCGACGGGCCGATCATTTTCGGACAAGCCCACGATCCTGCGCTCGATCCGCGAGCGCCTGCTGACCCTCCCCCCGGAGACGGTGGTGCACACCGGCCACGGCCCGGACACGACGATCGGCGCCGAGGCCCGGTCCCTCTGACGGCCGGCACACCTCGACTTCCCTCATGATCACGAAGACAAACCGGACGGTCGCATACCCACCCGCGCGCCGCGCTACGCGCTCGTGACCCACTGAACCCGGGCCGGCGCGTTCCGCCCGGGCAACTCCACAGATCATGGGAAAGATGTGGCTACCGGGGCAGCCACATCTTTCCCATGATCATGAGATCGAGCGGCATCGCGGCGGGATCGCGGCGGCATCGCGGGCCGGTTGGCGCGCCCCGGCGGCGACATCCCCGAGTCGCGCGACCGAATTATCGGCCTTGTCCGGGTTGGCCAGGGACTGACGGGCTGAACTTCGCGGCCCTGCCCCACCGCCACCCAGCACCTCCGTGATCATGCGGGCGCCGGCGATCCGCTCCCCCGCCTCATGAGCGAAACCGGTCACCGCGCGCGCTAACGGCCGGCTCCGGGCCGCGGGCGGGACGGACAACCGGGCCGCGGGCGGGACGGACAACCGGGCCGCGATCAGGCATGATGTCCGGCGTGATTCGCCTCTACGGATTGCTCTTCCTCATCGATCTCGTCGTGCTCGTGATCGCGTTGATCGACTGCCTGTCGACGGATGAGCACGAGGTACGGAACCTGCCCAAGATCGCCTGGGTGTTCATCATCCTGCTGTTCTCGCCCGTCGGCTGGATCGCGTGGTTCGCCGCCGGGCGACCGCAACGGGCGCGGACCGGAGCCGGGGCCTCCTGGCGGGCCGGCAGCGGGTTCCCCGAGGCCGCCCGGCCTCGGCCACCGGTGGCGCCGGACGACGATCCCGAGTTCCTGCGCGGCCTGGCCCAGAGCCGGCGCGAGGACCAGGACCTGCTGAGCCGGTGGGAGGCCGACCTGCGCCGCCGCGAGGAGCAACTGCGCGAGCGGGAGCAGGAGAAGCCGGAACAGTGACGCATATGGCGAAGGCCGGTCACCGCGGTGGTGACCGGCCTGACGCCAGGGGTGGAGCGCTGGTTCCGCGGCAGGGCTACCTGGCAGCGATCTCGTAGTCGCCGCCGTGGAACGCGGTGCCCTCGACGAAGGCGGCGTCGAAGCGCGCCCGCAGCTCGTCGAGCTCGTCGTACTCCGCCGTGTACGACGACTCGCTGCCCTCGGCCGCGAACACGTGGTCGGTCTCGGCGGCCGAGTGGTTGTAGTTGGTGTAGTCGGTCTCCGAGTAGCTGGCGCCGTTGCCGTCGGTCCACTGGACGTTGTGGCCCTGCTGGAAGCTGGTGTTCTCGGCGGCCGCGTGGTCCTGCTCGTAGACCGCGTACTCGTTGTTGTAGTCCGCCTGGCTGGCGTGCTCCTGGTGGAGCTGGTCGAGCGCGTCGTGCTGCTCGCCGGCCTCGTAGTGGCCGTAGTCGACGTCCGCGCCGTCGTAGGTGTCGATGTCGCTCATCCCGTCCCCCTGGACCTGTAGTCGAGTCGCTCGCTGCGATGACATGAACGTTAGGAGCTCAGCGGACCCGTCAAATCCCGGAAACGTGCCACCGCGGCGAGTGCTCCCGGTGACGCCGGCAGGAGCGGCAGCCGTACGGCCGGGGTGCGGATCCGCCCCTGCGCGTACAGCACGGCCTTGATCACCGCGGGGTTCGGTTCGGCGAACAGGGCCGCCGACAGGGCGGCCAGGCGGTGGCCCAGCGGCCGGGCCCGGTCCACGTCGCCGTCGCGCCACGCCTCGAACAGCCCCACGAACGCCGCGGTCGCGACATGCGCCGAGGCGAGGACACCGCCACGCGCGCCGAGCGCCAGCATCGGCGAGATCACCGCGTCGTCGCCGCCGAGAATCGCGAACGACCGCGGCGCCGCGCCGAGGAACGCGACCGTGTCGCCGGAGACCGGGCCGCCGGCGAGCTTCAAGCCGGCGACGTTCGGGATCGCCGCGAGGTCGAGCAGCGTCTCCGTCGTCAGTGCCTGCCCGGTGCGGTACGGGACGTGGTAGATCACGACCGGCACCGGCGAGGCCGCGGCGACCGCGCGGAAGTGCGCCAGTACACCCGCGTCGCCCGGCCGGACGTAGGGCGGCACGACCACCATCGCCGCCGACCCGGCGGGCAGGCCCCGGACGGCCTCCGCACAATCGGCGGTGGCACTGCCGCCGGCGCCGACGAGCAGCGGCACGCCGAACTTCGCGCACACCGCGATCACATCCTCGCGCTCGGCGGCGGCGAGCGTCGAGGGCTCCCCCGTCGTGCCGAGGGCGACGAGCCCCGCGGCGCCGGCGTCGAGCACGGACGCGGCCAGGTCGTGGAGGGCCGCCAGGTCGACCGAGCCGTCGGCGGCGAAGGGCGTGACCAGCGGTACGAAGATCCCGGAAAGCTCCATGTGAGCAGCCTGGCGAACATCGAGCGACAGGTCCAGTTCACATTTGTACCGTCGATCGTAAGCTCACCTGATGCTCGATGTCCGGAAGCTGCGCCTGCTGCGCGACCTCGCCCACCTCGGCACCATCGCCGCCGTCGCCGAGGCGCACGCCTACACCCCGTCCGCCGTCTCCCAGCAGCTCGCCGCGCTCGAGCGGGAGGCGGGTGCGGCCCTGCTCGCGCGGACCGGCCGGCGGGTCGCGCTCACCCCCACCGGCCGGGTGCTGGTCACGCACGCCGAGGACGTGCTGGCCGCGCTGGAGCGGGCCACCGCGGCGCTCGCCGCCACCCGCACCGGCCTGTCCGGTCCGCTGCGCATCGGCGCGTTCCCGACCGCGATGCGCACCCTGCTGCCGCCAGCGCTCGTCGCGCTCGGCCGGGCGCATCCCGGCCTGGACCTCTGCGTCGAAGAGCTCGACCCGGCGGCGGTACCGCCCAAGCTGCGCGACGGCACGCTCGACGTGGCCCTGGTGCACGACTACGACCTGGTGCCGATCGAGCCGGACCCGGCCCTCGAGACCGCGCCGCTGCTCGACGAGACGATCTTCATCGCCGCCACGGGCCCGCGTGACCTGCCCGCCTGCCGCGACGAGCCGTGGATCCTCGCCAGTCCGGGCACGCTGTGCCACACGATGACCGTCCGCGCCTGCGAGGCGGCGGGCTTCATCCCGCGGGTGCGCCACCACGCCGACGACTTCGTGACGGTGCTGACGTTCGTGGCTGCCGGTCAGGGCGTGGCGGTGGTGCCGGAACTGGCCGCCGCGCCGGTCCCGGGCGGCGTGGTGCTGACCCCGCTGGAGACCCGCCGCCGGACCCGCCTCGCGTACCGCGCCGGCGCCGCCCGCCACCCCGCCGTGTCCGCCTTCGCCGACGCGCTCGGCGCTCGGCCGCCGGGCCGGCGCGGGACGGCACGGGGTGGCGGGCGGCACGGTCAGCAGTAGCGGTACACGTGGTCGGCGATGTTGCGGTTCGCGCCGAGATCCGCGATGGACTGCCTCGCCGACGCCTCGAAGAGCCGCATGTCGCCGCCGTGACTGCTCGTGCCCGCCGGATGGTTGAGGTACACCACGGCTCCGCACGGGAGGTTGTTGTGGACCGATTCGGTCCGGTCCTGCCACCTCCAGGTGGCGAGGTCCTGCCAGCCGAGGTCGGAGAGCTGTCCACGCGGATAGCCGAACTGGCGCTGCTCGTAGAAGCAGAACCAGCCGGACGGGCAGTCGGGCTGCGGCGCGGCGGCCGCGGTCCCCGGCCGGGTCACGGTGACGATCAGCCCGCCCGGGTAGGCGATCTGGTTCGGGCCGATCTGCACGCCACCCGGATGCGCGGCCAGTTCGGCCGCTACCTTACGTTGCTGCTCGACGGCGACAGGCGACGGATCGGCGGATGCCGGAAGGGGAGACAGGGACACGAGCAGGACGGCGGTCACGACGGCCGCCATGACGTTGATGCGCACGGTTACCTCCGGGCGTTCGGTACGCCGGCACGCTGATCGGCCGGCGCCGCTCGGTCCGAGGTCGGTCGGACGCTCTGACGGAATGCGACCCAGAGTAAGGAGGGGACAGCACACTGCGTACAGTGAGCACAAAATATGTCCATGAATGAATGTCACACTGTTCGTTCATGTTCGGAAGCGAACGAGACTGGAAGATCCGTCACTCGGAGTAGCCGTCCAGCTTCAGGTAACGATCTCCGTGATGTTTGTCCGCACCGGTCACACGACGACCCTCCGCGGTCACTTCTCTGCGGGATCGACGAAGATCCCCCGTCCGCGTCGCTCGCGGTCGGCCGAACGTCGAGGAGTCGTGACTTGGACGGCGACAGCCGCCGTGGACCAGCGTGGCACGACGCGCTGTACAGACGTTTCCAGCCGGTGGTGCACCGGTTCCTGTTCCGCGAAGTGGCGTTCTCCGACGTGGAGGACCTCGTTCAGAAGACCTTTGAGACAGCCTGGGCGAAGCGCGACACGGTCCCCGACAAGCCGATCGGCTGGCTGCTCAAGACGGCGCACAACCACGCCCGCGAGCATCACCGATGGCTCAGCCGGCACCCCGCTCCGGTCGACACCACCCAGGACGACTGGGTGTGCGGCGCGGCCGGCGACGACGACGGAGCGTCAACATGCACACGGCTCGACCTGCACCGCGCGTGGTCCCGGCTCAGCCGGGACGACCAGCGCATACTCCTGCTCGCCGACGTCGACGGGCGCACCGGCGAGGAGATCGGCGAGGTGCTGGGCATCAGCGCCGCCACGGCACGGAAGCGGCTCGAACGGGCCCGCGAACGCGCCCGCGCGCTGCTACGGGACGGCGACGGCGACACCCCGCCCGGAGCCGGACTGTCCGAAACGATCGGAAGAGGAGGCCAGAGTGGATCCGCACGGCGACGCCGTTGACGCGGCGATCCGGGAGCTCGCCGAACACAACGACCCGGCCCGGGGCCGGGTCGTGCCCCCACCCGTGATCTCCGCGGCCGAGCTGCGCGCCCGTGCCGACGGCCTGACCCCGATGGCGCCGGCCGGCACGACGCGGGCGGCCGGCGGCGTCCCGTGGTGGCGCCGGCCCGGCCACCCGCTCCGCCGCCGGTTGCCGGTCGTCGTCTGGGCCACGGTCGCCGCCGTCGCCCTCACCGCGGTCGCCGTGGTCGCCGCCGGGCGCGACGACCACGACCTGCCGGCCCCGCCGGTGCGGGCCGCGCCGGGGCTCCTACCGCAGTTGGTCACGGACACGACCGACCCGGCGCAGACCGCGCTCGACCGGCTCTCCGCGACGGTCGCCCGACTGCCGCAGCGACCCGCGGCCGGGCCCGACGTGTGCATCCACACGCAGTACTGGCCGTCCGGGCCGGACACCCCGAGCGCCCCGGCGGCCGGCGACACGTTCGTCGCGGTCGACGACCGGCTGTGCTGGACACCGCAACGCACCGCGGTTCGCCGCAGCACCCTGCTGCCGCCACAACCGGCCGGGCAGGTGCGGGTCATGTCGACCGGCGCGCCGACCACCGGTGCCACCGGCGCCGCGCACCGCAGCTACGCCCCGGGCCAGCTCGCCTGGCTCAACGAGGTGCCCTCGGCCGACCAGGCCGTCCTCGCCGCCCAGTTGTCGACCTACCGTTCCGACCGCTCCGGTCCGGACGTCACCCTCGAGGCGGTCGCCGAAATGTATCGATACCACGTCCTCAACCCGGCACAGCGCGCGGCGGTCCTGCGGGTGCTGGCCAACACGCCCGGCCTGGTCTATCGGGGACCGGTGGTCGACCGGGCCGGGCGCGACGGCGTCGCGTTCAGCGCCGACCGGGACGACAGCGCCGGCCGCACCCGCGACGTCGCCGTCATCGACGAGGACACGGGCCAGTTGTTGAGCTACGAACGCATCGCCGTGCTCAGCCACGACGGCGCCGGGACCCGCGCGCCCACGCTCATCTCCTACGTGCTGTACCTCGCCGAGGACTGGACCGCCGACGTCGACTGAGAGGAACCCGCGCCCACATGCCCGATGAGCGCCCGACCGCTCGCTGGCGACGCCTCGGCCTGCGTCTGGTCCTGCCCGTCCTGTTCCCGGTCGTCGCCGCGGCGGCCTCCGCGGCTGCCGCCGTGGCGCACGGCACGGCCCGCCTGCTCTGGATCGTCCTGTCCGTCTCCGGCACCGCCGCCACCGCGGTCGTCGCGGTCCGCCGCGACCGGCAGACGGCCGCCGCGGAGAGCGCGGCGGCCGCCGCCGAGGCGCACCTCGCGACGGGGCTCAACGAGGCCGGCGCGCCGCTGCTCGCCGCGCTCGGCAACCTCACCACGGCCCCGACCCAGGCGGCGCGCACCGCCGCGCTCGACGTGCTCGTCCACCGTGCCGTCGACATCGCACACCATCACTGCGGCCGGCGCCGCCGCACGCCGCACGCGGCCCGCCGGGCGGTCTTCTACGCGCTGCAGGGCGACGACCGGCTGGAGCGCCGCGCCTACGCCGGGCGCCAGTCCAACGCTCCCAGGCGCGGTTTCCGGCTCGGCGCGACCGCCCACGACACCGAGGCGGTCCGCCTCGCGCTGAGCGAGGAGGTGCTCGTGGTCGACGACCTGCACGCGGCACCGCCGCCACACTTCGCCGACGCGAAGGGCCGGAGCTACCGGTCGTTCATCGCGGTCCCGGTGCGGGCCGGGGACACTCCGTTCGGGCTGCTGGTGCTGGACACCGACCAACCCGGTGCGCTGACCAACGCCGACAAGGGCCATCTGATCCTGCTCGCCGGCGTGCTCGCCGCGGGGCTGTCGCACGCCGCCGCCCAGGCGAAGCAGGCCGCCCCGCGCGCCCGTCCCACGAACGGCCGGCGTGCCGGCGTCCCGACCTGACCGCCCGCGCGTTCATCGGCGCGGCGGCCCGGCGTCCGCGAGGCGGGTCAGGGCCGCCGCCGCGACCCGGTAGATGTCAACCTGGTCAAACCGTCGGCAGATCCGCACCAGCCGCTGAAACCGGTCCGTCGCGGTCGCCGCGGCCACCTCCTCCAGCGCCGCCGTGACCATGGCGGACGCCTCCGCCAGTCCGGCATGAACGACCAGCGCCGCCACCCGATCCCCCTCGCCCTCTCCCCTCACCCTTTCACCATACCGCCCTATGCCCACACCCCCCTCCCCCCTCCCCTCCCCCCTCCGCGTCGATCTTGCAGTCGTGGTGCCCGGACGCGCCCAGGATGTCCAGCTTTGTGGGGGGCCACAACTGCATGATCAACGCGGCAGGAAGGACGGGCGGGCCGGCCCGCGGATATGGGCTGGTCGCGGTGCGGTGGTACTGCTGTAATCGGGCGATGGCGCGCATCGGCTGGTCCGATCTTCCGGAGCCGGTCCGGCGGGCGGTCGTGGACATCCTCGGCAGCCCGGTCGTGTCGGCGGAGTCGCAGCCGGGCGGGTTCTCGCCCGGGACCGCCGCCCGGGTGGTGACGGCGGCCGGGACCCGGGCGTTCGTGAAGGCGGTCGGTGCCGGGCTCAACGAGTCGACCCCTTCGATGCACCGCTCCGAGGCCCGGGTGACCGCGGCGCTGCCGGGCTCGGCGCCGACGCCGCGGCTGCTGGGCTTCCACGACGACGGAGACTGGGTGGCGCTCGTCTTCGAGGACGTCGAGGGGCGGCCGCCGCACGTACCGTGGCTGCCGGAGGAGCTTGACGCGGTGCTCGACGCGCTGCGGCGGCTCGCGGTGCCGGTCACCGGGCTGCCGTCGTCGCGCGACAAGCTCGGCGCGGACTTCGCCGGCTGGCGGCGCGTCGCGGCCGATCCGCCGGACGGGCTCGACCCGTGGGTGGCGCGGCACCTCGACGAGCTGGTGGCGTGGGGCGACCGCGGCGTCGCGGCGCTGGGCGGCGACCGGCTGGTGCACGGCGACCTCCGCGCCGACAACCTGCTGATCCGCGCGGACGGCTCGGTGGTGGTCGTCGACTGGCCGTTCGGGGCGGCCGGCCCGGCGTGGTTCGACACGCTGTCGCTGATCCTCAACGTCCGCCTGTTCGGCGGCGCGCTCACCGACGACGTCCTGGACCACTTCGAGCCCGACCCAGACGACGTCACCGGCTGCGTGGCCGGCCTGACGGCGTTCTTCACGGACAAGGCCCGGCTGCCCGCGCCCCGCGGCCTGCCCACGCTGCGCGACTTCCAGCGTGACCAGGCGGCGGTCATGCTGGCCTGGTTGCGGCAGCGGCTCACGGGACGCTGACGGCCGCGCCACCGGGCGCCCGATCCCGGAATTGTGCCGGCGCCGCGGGCGGTCCGGCGGGCAGGATGCGGGCGTGGCGCACCTGGCGCACCCGAAGATCCCGACCGCGCGGCAGCTCGGCGGCGCCCTCGCCGGGGCACCTGGGTGGCGACCGAGAAGGTGCACGGCGCGCAGGTCGTCGTCGCCCGCGACAGCTCCGGGCTGCGCGATGACGAGCCGTTGTTCGGCTGGCGGCTCTTGCGCGGGCCGTTCGAGCGCGCCGCCCGCGGCCCTGTGGTGCGGCTCTACGGCGAGAGCCGCCCCCCGGGACCCCGGCGCGGCGGACCTGGCACGCCTCGCCGCCGGCCGATGAACGCCCGGTCGAAGGCCGAGCGGACCACCGGTCGAGGGACCGACACCGGCAAAGAGCGTTGGCCGTCGTACCGCGGGAGGGCTGATCCCACGGACAGCGGCCAACGCTCATGTCGGCGCGCGGAGGCAGGCGGCGCCTCCGCGGACCTCGAGGTCCGCGGTCAGCAGCTCGACGCGAAGCCGATCAGGGCCACCGAGTTGCAGGACACGTTGATCGGCACCTGCACCGTGGTCGAGGACTGGTTGCCATTGAGGAAACCGGCGTTGTAGCCCGTCGTCCAGTTGCCGTTGCCGCTGTTGTACGCGTAGGCGCCGCCACCGTTGGCGCTGGCGTTGGCGTTGGCGTTGTTCCGGTACTTCTTGTGCTTCTTCTTGTTGCTCGAGTCAGCGTTGCCGTAGCCGTTGCCGTTACCGGCGCCGCTGGAGTTGCCGCCGTTGCCGGAGTAGGCGTACGCCCCGCCGTCGCAGTTGGCGCTGGCGAAGCCGATGATCGCCAGGGAGTTGCCGCAGATGTTCACCGGCGCCTGGACCGTGGTCGAGGACTGGTTGCCGTTGAGGAAACCGACGTTGGGACCGCTGTCCCAGTCCGCGTGCGCCGCGGTACCGGTGAGCGCGAGGCCACCCATGGCCAGCGCGGCGACCTGCACCGACCGGATGAGCCAGCGTTTCATGATGACGACCTTTCGACGAGTGATCGACGGGGAACGTCCGTCGCGACCTCCACCTAACCCGAAATGCGAGTCCAAGACGGATATTTCGCGAAATTTCGTCACTCAATGCACTCGTGCGGTGACCTAACGTGGCCAACCCCGGTGTCGAAGCGGAGACAGCGCGGCGGGCGGGGTCATCGCATACTCACCGCCATGCACCGCACCTCCGCGCGCGCCGCCGACTCGCTCCGGCGACACCACCAGCGCCGGGCCGCCACGCTTTCCGTGCGCGCCGGCGCACTGCTCATGCTCGGGACCCCGGCGCTGGTCGCCTGCTCGCCTCCCGGGGAACCGCTGCTGGCGGTGGGCCGCACCGAGGCCGGGCGGCCGGTGGCGCACGTGCGCCTGTGCGCACCCGACCGCGACGCCTCGATCGCCCTCTACGGCGCGGCCGAGGGCGACACCGTCGCCGACGAGGTGTGGCGCGTCGACAACGAGACCGACGACGCCCGGTCACGGGTGATCGAGCTGGGTGTCGTGCCGGCGGGCTGGGCGGCCCGCGAACCCGGTCCGCTGTCGCTGCGCGCGGACCTGGTCTACCGGCTCGCGGGCTCCACCGATCCGCGGGCCGCGTCGGTCCGCTTCACGCTCGACGACGTCGCCCGGCTCGGCGCCGACGAGGTACGCACCGTGCGCGAGCGCCGGTCGGACGTGGTCACCATGTCCCGCACGGCGTACGAGCACCGGGCCGACAAGGCCTGCTGACCGGTCATCTTCGCCGGGCGCGGCGCCTCAGGAGGTACCACAGCAGCAGCACCAGGACGAGGACCGCCGCCACGACGATCGCCGCGACCCGGTAGCGGCCGACGACGGCGTGGACGCGCTCGATGTTCCCGCCGACCTCGGCGCCCACGGTGACCCACACAGCGGTCCACACCACACCACCGGCAGCGTCGCGGACGGCGTACTGCGGCCAGGACATCGCGACGGTGCCGGCGATGATGCCGTTGGTCTGACGCAGCCCGTCGATGAACCGGGCGATCACCACGACGTTGCGGCCCCGTCGGGTGATCAGTTCCTCGGCACGCGCGAACCGCGACTCGGTCAGGCCGATCCGGCGACCCCAGCGCAGGACCGCAGGACGACCGGCGCGGCGCCCGACAAGATAGCCCAGGTTGTCCCCCGCCACCGCGGCCAGGAACGTCACGACGGCGACCACCGGGAGGCTCAGCGAACCATGTGCGGCCAATCCCGCGGCCACGACGATCGCCGTGACGGCCGGGGTGGGGACGCCGACACCCTCCAGCAGGACAATGAGCGCGAGTGCCGGGTAGCCGTACCGGTGCAACCACTCCACGGGACACCGATCATGCCACGGGTACGCTGGGAGGACGATGACCAGTTGGTATGAGTCACACATCGACCGGCAGATCCGCGAGGCGCAGGAGCGGGGCCAGTTCGACAACCTGCCCGGGTCCGGCAAGCCGCTGCCCGACCACGGCGAGCTCTACGACGAGGACTGGTGGATCAAGGACCTCGCCCGGCGGGAGGAGCTGGCCGGCGGCATCCCGCCGACGCTGCGCCTGCGGCGCGACGTGGAAGACTTCCCGGAGACGGTCCGCAAGCTCCGGACCGAGGAGCACGTCGCCGCGGCGGTGCGTGAGCTCAACGAGCGCATCGAGCGCGCGAGGCGCGGCCTCCTCGACGGCCCACCGACGATCCTGCCGCCCCTGGACGTCGAGGCGATCCTGCGCGAGTGGCGGGCCTGACCCGCCCCCACCACGTCGACTGCGCTCGTGTGCGACCGCGTCGGGCAGGAGACGACCGGCGCTGCGGACGGCGCCGCTCGTGCTCGACATCGCCCGGCGCGCCGATCCGTCCGAGGGGGACCCGGCACTCACCACCAAGCCCGACCTGCTCGGCGGCGCGTTCTACGCCGAGGCCGCGGCCGGCCTGATAGCGTGGCCGCACCAGGACGACGGCGGCATCCACGCCGTCAACGTGCGCAGCCGGGGCTTCCTGCCGTTCCTGTCCGACGACGCGGTCATCGAGGTCACCTGCCGGGTCGGCGCCGTCTCCGCATACGAGGAACTCGTCATCGAGGCCGCGCTGCACGGCGACCGGGACCGCGGCCACCGGGCGCTGCTCGCGCACCCGCTCGTCGGCCAGCACGACGGCGGGGACACGCTGACCGGCGAGCCGCTCACCGCCGACCGCGACCACCTCGGGTGGCTGTCGTGACGGTTCTTCGCCTGGGTCAACTCCCCGCCGCCACCCCGCGTCGCCACCGAGGCGCCGGCGGCCGCCGCGAACCCGAGCACGGCTCTGCGGGCGTCCGCGTCGTGCCGTTCGACGCCCGCCACCACAAGCGGGCCGGACCGACCGCCGCACCAAGGTCGGCTCCCCGCCCCTCTCGCGCGCCGCCCCACTCCTGCGCCGCCGCCCCCTCGCACCGCCGCCCCACCCCTGCACCGCCGCCCCCTCCCGCCGCCGCCCCACCCCTGCACCGCCGCCCCCTCCCGCCGCCGCCCCACCCCTGCACCGCCGCCCCCTCCCGCCGCCGCCCTTCCCCCGCCGCCCCTCCCGCGCCGATCTTGCAGTTGTGGTTCCGGCATGTCCGGATATGGCAGGCGAAGCGGGCACCATAACTGCAAGATCGGCGCAGGAGCGGCGGCGCAGGAGTGGGACGGCGCACGAGGGGGCGGCGCAGGAGTGGGCGGCGCAGGAGGGGCGACGCAGGGGACGGCGGCGCACGAGGGGTAGCGGCGCAAGGGGAGGCGGTGGCACACGAGGAGGGCGGTGCTGGGGGCGGGTGTGAGGCCACTCTCAGAACTGGCCGATCGGTCAGCTTCTGACCGATCGGTCAGATACGATGAGCGGCGGAGGTGTTCCTGGTGGCCCGAAGCAACACGCGCGACGAGATCCTGGCCGCGGCCGCGCGCCAGTTCGCCGCCGCCGGGTTCAAGGGCACCTCGCTGCACGACATCGCGGTCGAGGTCGGCTGCTCCAAGGCCGCGCTCCTGTACCACTTCGACAGCAAGGAAGCGATCCTCACCGAGCTGTGCGCGCCGGCCATCGCCGAGCTGGCCGAGCTCGACACGCGCCTCACCGCCCTGGGCCCCGAGTCCGCGCGGGTGGCGGCGATCGAGGGATTCGTCGATCTCGTGATGCGGTACCGCAAGGAGATCCAGGTCATCTACGGCGACCTGCCGGCTTTGCTCGAGCAGCCGGCTTTTCAGCACGTACAACTCATGACGCAACGGCTGCAGGAATGCCTCGCCGGGTCGTCCGCCACCCTCACCACGCAGGTCGCGGCCAAGATTGTGCTGGCCGGGGTCTCGGCCACCGCGTTCGCCTGCACCGACCACTCCGACGAAGACCTCCGGCCGGCTCTCATCGAGGCGGCCGGCAGGATCCTCGCACCTCTCGAATGACACCGACAAGGACGCGACATGGCTACAGTGCTCTACCGGCTCGGCCGGGCCTCGTTCCGGCACCGCTGGCTCGTGCTCATCGTGTGGATCGTCGTGCTGGGCGGACTCGGCGGCGCGGCGGCCGCGTTCATCGGCCCGACGTCGAGCAACTTCACCATGCCCGGCACCGAGTCGCAGCGGGCGATCGACGCGCTGAAGCAGCAGTTCCCGGAGGCGAGCGGGGCGACCGGCACGATCGTCGTCGCCGCGCCGGAGGGCCAGAAACTGGCGACGTCCAAGGCCGTGGTGGACGGCCTCGTCCTGGAGGCCTCGAAGATCCCGGGCGTGGTCGGCGCGCTGCCGCCGTTCGAGACCGGGGCCGTGTCCCAGGACGGGCGGTATGCACTGATCCAGGTGCAGTTCGTCGAGCGTACGGACAAGGTGACGGACGAGCAGCGCAGCGCGTACGAGCACACCGGCGCCACGGCGAAACAGGCCGGACTGCGGGTCGAGCACGGCGGCGAGGTGATGAACAGCGAGCCCGAGGTCGGCGGCCGGGAGGGCATCGGTGTCGCCATCGCGCTCATCGTGCTGCTCGTGACGTTCGGCTCGCTGGTCGCGGCCGGCATGACGATGCTCAACGCGCTGCTCGGCGTCGGCGCCGGGATGGCCGGCCTGTACGCGCTGTCCAGCACCGTCGAGCTCACCAGTACCGCGCCGGTTCTCGCGCTGATGCTGGGCCTCGCGGTCGGCATCGACTACTCGCTCTTCATCACCTCGCGGTACCGCCAGCACCTCCTGGAGGATCTCGCCCCCGAGGAGGCGGCCGGCCGTGCCGTCGGCACCGCCGGCTCCGCGGTCGTCTTCGCCGGCGCCACGGTGGTCATCGCGCTCGCCGGCCTGGCGGTCGTGAACATCCCGTTCCTGACCGTCATGGGCCTCGCCGCCGCGGGAACCGTCGCGGTGGCGGTACTGGTGGCGATCACCCTCCAGCCGGCCCTGCTCGCGTTCGCCGGGCGCCGCATCCTGTCCCGCCGGCAGCGCAGACTCGTCGCCGGCGACCTCGGCCATCACACGCGCAACTTCGGGTTCCGGTGGGCGCGCGGCGTGATCCGGCTCCGCATCCCGGTGATCCTCGTCGGCGTCCTGGGCCTCGGCGCCCTGGCGATTCCCGCGGCGGACATGCGCATCGCCCTGCCGGGCGCCAGCGCCGGGCCGGTCGACAGTCCCGCCCGCAAGGCCGCGGACCTCATCGAGCAGGGCTTCGGCCCGGGCTTCAACGGCCGCCTCGCGCTCGTCGTGTCGACCGGCTCGCCCGAGACGACCCAGGCCAAGGCGCAGGAGGTCATGGGTGCGCTGCAGGGCACCGACAACCTGCTGGCGGTCACCCCGCCGAACTTCAGCCGCGACGGCAAGACCGGCCTGCTCGCCATCATCCCGAAGACCGGCCCGACCGACACCGCGACCGAGGACCTGGTCCACGACGTCCGCACGAAGGTCAAGGCCGTCCAGGGCGCCGATGTCGCACTGACCGGCCAGACCGCCGTCGGGATCGACGTGTCGGAGAAACTGTCCGACGCGATGCCGGTGTACCTCCTGCTGGTCGTCGGGCTGTCGGTGCTGCTGCTGATGCTCGTGTTCCGGTCGATCCTCGTACCGCTGAAGGCCGCGGTCGGGTTCCTGCTCACGGTCGGCGCGACGTTCGGCATCACGGTGCTGGTCTTCCAGGAGGGCCACCTGGCGTCGCTGGTCGGGCTGGACACACCCGGGCCGCTGGTGAGCTTCCTGCCGATCCTGCTCATCGGCATCCTGTTCGGCCTGGCGATGGACTACGAGGTGTTCCTCGTGTCGCGGATGCGGGAGGACTACGTTCACGGGGCGTCGCCGCAGGAGGCCACGGTGAGCGGCATGGGCCACGGCGCGCGGGTGGTGACAGCGGCCGCGGTCATCATGGCGTCGGTCTTCGGCGGCTTCATCCTGGTCGAGGATCCAATCATCAAGTCGATGGGCTTCGCCCTGGCGATCGGCGTGGCGATCGACGCATTCTTGGTGCGGATGACCATCGTGCCGGCGGTCGTCTCCTTGCTGGGCCGTGCGGCATGGTGGCTGCCGAGGTGGCTGAACGCGATCCTGCCGAACGTCGACATCGAGGGCGAGAAGCTCCGCCACCACCTCTCGACGTCCACCGAACGCGAGCCCGTGCGCGTCTGACCCGTACATCGGTTACAAGGCCCTGGTGAGGCCCGCCCTCACCAGGGCCGTACCGTGTTGTTCGGCCGCCCCGCTCCTCTCCTTCGGCTCGTGTTCGCACCGCTTCCCTCCGACATCCGCGCAACCCGCACGTCCGTACTTCCGCGCTCTCGCGTGTTCGCGCTCTCGCGTGTTCGCGCTCTCGCGTGTTCGCGCTCTCGCGTGTTCGCGCTGCCGTAACTCGTGCGTCCACGCTTCCGTGCTTCCGTATGTCCGCGCAATCCGTGCTTCCGAATCCGCGCAATCCGGGCTTCCGGGCTTCGCGCCGGAAATTGTCATACCTGGTGGGTAGGTTGGGTGCGTGGATGGGACGGGGATCGACTGGGACGCCCGGTTCGCGGCGAACATGGCGGCCTGGCACGCCCGGCGCGCGGCCCGGCAGGCGATGCGGGCGGAGTTCGCCGAGGCTCGCCGGCACGGCCTCCACGCCCGTCACGCGGCGAAGCTCGCCCGCCTGGACACCCTCGCCCGCGAGCGCGACCTCCACGGTCCACAGCTTAGCGGCGTCGGGCTCGGCCCAGACGCCCAGCGCGCCACGGCCGGCGGCCCCGCCCAACGCGCCGCGACGACCAGCGACTCTGCCCGACACGCCGCGACGACCAGCGACTCTGCCGAGAGTGTCGCGACGGCTGGCCGCTCGGCCCGACGTGCCGCGACGACCGGCGAGGCGGCCCGACCCATCGCGACCGCAGGAAGCCCGACTCGACGTCTTGCCGCAGCCAGTCAGTCGGCCCGGCCCATCGCGACCGCAGGGAGCCAGACCCGACGTGTTACGGCGGCCGGTAGCGGGTCCGCCACACCGCCGAGCACGACCACCTTGACCCGGCCCGCCACGACGGCCGGTAGGTCGTCGGCCCAGCCCGCCACGACGGCCGGTAGCCCGACCCAGCCCGCCACGACGGCGGGTGGCCCGCGGCCTGACGACAGCGACCTGCACGGCCCTGGCACGGCGGCTCGATCTCGGCAATCTACGAGTCTCACCAGCTCATCTGCTGGCGGCGAGCGGAGCTGCGCACCGCAGGAGCCTCTGGTGGACGACACCCCGGCTCGTGTCTCTTCGCATCGGCGGAGTTGTCAGGTGCCCCTGATTCGTCACCGGACTCCGCGGCGGACGGTGGGCGGGCGACAGGGTCGGCGAAGCACCGGGACAGCGTCCGCCGCCAGTGGCTGCGCTGTGCTCCCCGGTCGACCTGCGTTACCGGCACACGTGCGCCGAAGACCCGGATCCGGGCGGGGAACCGCCCCTGTTCACCGGCGACCGGAGCCGGGTCGCGATGGTTCTGTTCACCTGGAGCGCGTGGCGTCGGATCCCACCGGATGACGTCCGGAGCCGACGTCCAGCTCACCCTCGTGATGACGCCGGCTCGCTCGGACGTGCATGCTCTCGACCAGGCGCAGAGGTGTTGTCGCGCTTGATCGCGGTCCGTCAGTCGGCGACACGGCCGTGGAGGGACGGTGCCGGTTCGAGCTGCCGAGTGCCAGGAGAATGGAACGTCCGATGTGGAGGTTCGGGTAGGCCGAAGCAGTACGAGCACGCGGAATCGGCGGAACCGCGCCGCGAGACCATCCGGCCGGGCGTACTGCGCCGCGCCGCCGGGAGCCCGGTGCCGAGTCGCGGGCCAGGCGGAGCCCAGGTCCGAGCAACACCCGAGGAACACCCGGGGCAGACCGTGCGCCGCCTCATGGAGCCGAGCGGGCCTGGCCACGCCGAACCGAGCCGCGGCCGGGCCGCACCCTGGACCAGCCGCACTCTGGACCAGCCGCGCCTGGAACTGGCCGCGCCTGGAACTGGCCGCAGCCGGCCGCCGTGCTCTGGGTCAGGTCGCATTCTCGGCCCAGTAGCAGGTGAGCCGGGACGCGCCCAGGGCCGGGACGCGCCCGGGGCTGACACACGCGGGCCCGGACCGGACGCCCGGCCGGAACGCGCCCAAGGCCGGGGCACGCCCCAGGGCCGGGACGTACCCGGCGCTGAGACACGTGCGGGCCCGGACCGGACGCCCGGCCGGGACGCGCCCCAGGGCCGGGACACGTGCGGGGCCCGGAACGGACGCCCGGCCAGGACGAGCCAGGGCCGGGACAGGTGCGGGGCTGAGACGCGCCAGGCAACGCCGCGTCGGGGCTGGGACGCCGGTGGAGGAGTTGGGGGCGGGATCCCGTCGGCCGGCGGGGGCGACTCGTGGTCGAGGAACGTTGAACGACGATATCGCTCACCAGGTCGAAACCGGCGCTACGTGGTGCGGATTTCGTCCAGATCTGTGCTCGACCGCAGGAACAGTAGGCCTATCGCCACCGTCAGCAGCACCGCGGCCAGAGCCAGGCCGCCGTCCCGGGCCAGATCGTCCCACGGGATCGGGATCGGGAGGTGCACCTCCGGCGTGCGCGTCGACGTCCACAACGACTCGTCCATCGGATTCGCGGCGCACTGGGTCTCGGTGCCCGTGCACCTCGAACTCTCAAAGCCTCCATACGATACCTCCGACCTCAAACCGTGCACCACACCCACACCGATCGCCAACGCCGCCAGGATCGCCGGGACTGCTGGGACCACCGCCTGCCAGAGGATGGATCGGGCCAGGACCGACCGTGGCACACCCGTCGCCACCAGCGAGGCGTAGGCCCGCCGCCGGCTGACGATGCTGTCGCCCATCGCCACCAGCATGCCCAAGCTTGTCAGGACGATGCCGGCGAGGACCGCCACGTCCACCAGGTCCATCGTGCGCAGGTAGAACGGATCGACGGACGGCGGCATGCCGGGGTTGGTCAGTTCCTGGTACCGCCGCTGGGCCAGGCCGTCGGTCTCGAACCACGCGCGGAACCAGGCCGTGCCGGCGGCGAACAGCACGCAGATGAGCAGGACCGCCAGGGTGCGGGAGCCGTTCCACGGGTCGGCCGTCAACCGGCGGGCGGCCAGCAGCGTCGCGGGGCGGCGGGCGAAGCGGTGCAGGACGCGCCCGGCGGTGTACGACACCCAGGCCGTGCCGAGCACGATGCCGAGCCCGGTGAGGGCCGCCCCGGCGTACATCAGGATCGGATACGTCGACGTGATCCACTTCGCCTTGTCCTGGTCCGCCAGCCGCATGAACGGGCCGACCACGGCGAGGCAGGCGACGCCGAGCATGATGACCAGCCCGGCCCAGAGTGCCGGCGGCCGCTCGCGGCGGGCCTTGCGGACCACCCCCAGCGGGCTGATGAGCACCCGGCGCATGGCGATGGCGGCCGCGACCGCGGCGACGACCGGGATCGCGAGCGCGCCGGCGACCATCTGCCAGGCCGGCGGGAAGATGTCGGTGGGCAACGGCAGCCTGCCGGTGGCGTCGGGCCGGTGCAGCAGGGCGTGGCCGACGAGGTACCCGGCGAGACCGGCGAGCGAGCCGAGGAGACCCGCGACGGCCGTCTCCGCCGAGGCCACGGTGACCGCCTGACGCGGTGTGGCACCCGCGAGGCGGATCGCGGCGAGCCGCCGGTCGCGGGCCGGCGCACCCAGGCGGACGCACTGGCCGGCGAGCGCGAAGACCGGGATGGTGACGAGCATCAGCGTCGTGACGACGCCGGAGCGCAGGCCGGGCTCGCGGAGGACCGCGTTGCTGTACTGCTCGGCGAGGACGCCGGCGGGCACGCGCCGGCCGATCGCGAGGACGTTGAGCGCCGCGAGGACGGCCAGTGCGCCGAAGGCGGAGCTGAGCGCGGTGAGCGACACCCGGACGCCGTCGACGCGGGTGCCGGCCAGGCCGAGGCGCAGCAGGGTCAGCGGGCTCACCGGCCGTGCCTGCCGGTGGGCACGGCGATGCCGAGTCCGCTGTCGTCGAGCGCGCCGTCACGCAGGACGAGCTCCCGGTCCGCGTGGCCGGCGACGCGCGCCTCGTGCGTGACCAGCACCACGGCGGTGCGGTGCTCGTGGGCGACCCGGACGAGCTGGCCGAGGACCTGCTCGCCGGCGAGCGTGTCGAGCGCGCCGGTCGGCTCGTCGGCGAACACGATCCGCGGCTCGGTGACGAGCGCGCGGGCCATCGCGACCCGCTGCTGCTGGCCGCCGGACATCTGCCCGGGGCGCTGGTCGGCGACGTCGGCGACGCCGGCCCGGTCGAGCCAGGCCAGCGCCGCCGTGCGCGCTGCTCGCCGCCCCGTGCCGGCGAGCAGCAGCGGGAGCGCGACGTTCTCCGCCGCGGTCAGTTCGGCCACGAGCTGACCGAACTGGAACAGGACGCCGAACTCGGTGCGTCGCAGCCGTGAGCGGGCCGCCTCGGACATGAGGTCGACGCGCTGGTCACGGTACGTCACCTCGCCCGCGTCGGGCCGGATGATGCCGGCGAGGCAGTGCAGCAGCGTCGACTTGCCGCAGCCGCTGGGCCCGGTGACGGCGAGGATCTCGCCCTCCGCGACGTCGAGCGTGACACCGCGGACGGCGGGGGTCGGCCCGTACGAACGGACCACCCCACGCGCGGAGAGGATCATGACGGTTCCTCCGGTTGCTGACGGGCGACGCGCTCGATCGTGGCGGCGAGCCAGGTGAGATCGGCGTCGAGGTGGGCGATGGCGTAGTCGGCCGCGATGACGTCGCCGATGGTGGCGCCGGGTTCGGCCTTGGTACGGGTGAGCCCGCGCAGCCGCGCGGCATGCGCCTTGCGCTGTGCGGCGAGGTATGCCAGCGCCTGCTCCGGCCCGGCGGCCAGCAGCGCGACGACGACCTTGGCCAGCAGTGTGCTCGCGACGTGCGGCGCCGGCTCCTCGACGGTCCCCAGCCATTCGGTGAGCCGGACGTGCCCGTCGTCGGTCAGCGCATACACGGTGCGGTCGGGGCCACCGTCGCGCTCGTGGCCCGACCGGACGACGAGGCCGTCCCGCTCCAGGCGGCCCAGCGTCGCGTACACCTGGCCGAAGCCCAGCGGCTTGGCGCGCGGCAGGGTGCGGTCATAGGCGCGTTTCAGGTCGTATCCGTGCCGGGGACCGGCCGCGAGCAGGCCGAGCAGCACGAGCGGTGCGAACACGAGGACCACTATTCATCGAATGCATAGTGGCCGTCAAGCCGCCGCCCTGTGGACAGAAATAGTTAACAAACGTAATAATGGCGATCACCGTCCATGGAGGTCCGTCCATGGAACGCGTCGTCATCGCCGTCGGCGCCGCAGCCACGCTGGTCCCGGCGTTCTCGTGACCACCGACGCCTACGCCCGCGTTCCGGGGGCTCATGAGCTGGTCGATCAACTGGGGCCGGTACCACAACCGGGGAGTTCATGACCGCCCAGGAGCCCTTCCTGAACGGCGTGCCGTAACGGCGTGCCGTAGGTTCGAGAGTGTGAGCGCACTCGACATCGTCGGCACCTGGCCCGTGGAAACCGCAGCGGTTGTGGTCGTGGACGCGAAAGGCGTCCGCGACCGCACCGGGCCGGACGTGGCGTTGCCGTGGGCGTCGGTCACCAAGCTGCTGACCGCGTTGACGGTACTGGTGGCCGTCGACCGCGGCGACGTCACGCTGGACGAGCCGGCGGGCCCCGAGGGCGCCACCGTCCGGCATCTGCTGGCACACACCTCGGGGGTCGCCTTCGACGACGACTCGCGGATGGCGGCCCCCGGGCGCAAGCGGGTGTACTCCAACCGCGGCTTCGAGATGCTCGCCGACTTCGTGCTGACCCGCACCGGGGGCACGTTCGCCGAACTGATGACCGAGTCGGTGCTGCGCCCGCTCGGCATGGGCGGCACCCGGCTGGCGGGCTCCCCCGCGGCCGGCGCGATCGGCCCGGCCTCCGACCTCGCGCTGCTCGGCCAGGAACTGCTCGACCCCACCCTCGCGCCCGACCTGATGACGGAGGCCGCGACGGTACAGTTCCCGGGCGTCTCCGGCGTCCTGCCCGGCTTCGGCCGTCAGGATCCGAACGACTGGGGCCTCGGCTTCGAGATCCGCGACGGCAAGCAGCCCCACTGGACCGGCTCGCGCAACTCCCCGGCGACCTTCGGTCACTTCGGCCGCACCGGCACGTTCCTGTGGGTCGACCCGCGGGCGCGGCTCGCCGTCGGCTGCCTGACCGACCGCGACTTCGGCGACTGGGCCGCGGAGGCCTGGCCGGCCCTGTCCGACGCGGTGCTCGCGGAGCATCACGCAGGATAGGTCTCCGCGCGGCTCCGGCACCGGCCGGCGGGGTCACCGAGCCGGGACAGCAGCCGGGCGCGCGCCACCGTCGTCGGTCCGCGGCCCAGGCCGGCGCAGCGCGGTGCTCGTCACCTCGCCTGCGGCGCGATGTGGGCCGAGAGCCGGTCGAGGGCCCGGCGCAGGAGCGCGCCGAACGGTTCCGGCGGGTCGGCCCACAGCCACCGCTGCATCGCGACGCCGTACGCGGCGGCGACCGCGCCGCCGAGCACGTCGGGCACGAGGTCGTCGACGCACTCACCGGAGGAGACCTGAGCACCGGAGGAGACCTGAGCACCGGAGGAGAGCTGAACACCGGAGGAGAGCTGAACACCGGAGGAGACCTCACCACCGGAGGAGAGCTGAACGCCGGAGGAGACCTGAACACCGAGCCGCTCGCGGATCGCCGCGGCCAGCGCGGCCTGGGTCGCGGCCTGCGCGCGCAGGTACTCCCCCTGGATCGCCGGGGTGGTGACGACCAGCCGCAGGCCGGCGATCCACACGCGGTCCGGCACCTCCTCGGGGACGGTGCCCGCGCCGAACTCGGCGAGCACCGCCTCCGTGATCGCGGTCCACAGCGGCTCGTCGGCGGGCCGGGCGCGCAGGGCGTCGCCGACGCGCTCGGAGCGGTGGACGGCCAGCGCGCAGATCGCCTCGGCCTTGCTGCCGAAGTAGTTGTTGAACGTGCGCGGGGAGACGCCGACGTCGGCGGCGATGTCCTCGACGAGCACCCGGTCGAAGCCGCGCTCGACGGCGAGCCGCAGCGCGGCGAGCGCGAGCGCCTGCCGGGTGGCCCGCTTCTTGCGCTCGCGGAGGCCCATGCCACGAGAATACCAAATCTGCGCGACACGCAAATATTCGCGTGACGCACAAACTTGCCGTGGGTCTGACCACCTGGAAACCCTAAGGTGGTTCGCGGTACGGCCGATGGAGTGCGAAACGCGAGCAGGCTGGGGGTGGCGGGTGACCTGGCGCCGCGACCGGCTGTGGTTGACGTATCTCGCGCTGGGCGGCGCCGCGACCGTGTCCTACGCCGCCGGCGTGCTGCCCCGCCTGGCCTTCACCGTCGTCGGCGTCGGCTGCGTGACCGCCTGGGCGTGCGGGCCGCGGCTGCACGACGTGCGTCCCCGGCGGCCGTGGCGGCTGCTCACCGCCGCCGGGCTGTTCTTCCTCGCCGGGATCCTCCTCCGCGCGCTCCTGGTCGACCTGCCGGCGCCCCAGGCGCAGTTCGGCGACGCCTTCTCGGTCTGCGGATTCGGGTTCTTCATCGCCGGCCTGGTGTCGTTCCTCAACCGCTGGGGCATGGACCGGCACGCCCTGCTCGACGGCCTGATCGTCTGCATCAGCAGCGTGGTCGCGTCGCTGCTGCTGTTCGTCATGCCCGCCGCGACGATCCCGGACCGGCCACTGGTCGTCACGGCGCTCGCCGGGCTGTACCCGTTGCTGGACACCATCACCGTGCTGCTGGTGGCCAACCTGGCGTTCACCACCGCGGTCCGCCAGCCGGCCTTCGTGCTGCTCGGCGGCATGATGGTCCTGGTGTTCGCCGGCGACCTGGGCTACGCGATCATCGGGCGCAGCGGCGAGGTCAACGGCTCCCGCCTGATGGACCTGCCGTTCCTGCTCGCGTTCACGCTCGGCGGCGCCGCCGCGCTGCACCCGACGGCCAAGGGCCTGAGCCTGGCCACGCCGCTGCCGATCCAGGCGTGGTCGCTGCCGCGGATGCTGCTCATCGGGCCGGCGGTGGCCGTGCCGTTCCTGCTCACCGTGCTGCTCGCGCACGAGTCGACCGCGTCCCGGCTCATCCTGGGCCTCGGCGGCGCGGCGATCGTCGCGCTGCTGCTGGTGCGCGCCTCCGACGCGGTGCAGAGCCACGCGGCCGCACAGCGCCGCTTCGAGCACCAGGCGACCCACGACCCGCTGACCGGCCTGCCCAATCGGCGGCTGCTCGGCAGCATGATCGAGCGCCTGCTCGCCGAGCGGGCACCCGGCGACGTCTGGGTGTTCTACCTCGACCTCGACGGCTTCAAGCTCGTCAACGACTCGTGGGGGCACCCGGTCGGCGACCAGCTCATCATCGACGTCGGCGCCCGGTTGCGGGACGCGCTGCCCGGCACCGCGACCATCGCCCGGGTCGGCGGCGACGAGTTCGTCGTCGTCCGGCGCTGCACCGAGCCGGAGGCGATGGCCGACGCCCGGAAGATCATGGAGTGCGTCGAGCGCCCCCTGGTCGTCGTCGCCGCCGAGGGGGCGACCGCGGAGGTGGTCGTCGGCGCGTCGATGGGCATCGTCCGCGCCGACCGGCAGGAGCAGGCCGACGCGCTCATGCGCGACGCGGACACGGCGATGTACCGCGCGAAGGAGGAGGGCCGTAACCGCTGGAAGGTGTTCGACGCCTCCATGCGCGACGCCGTCCGCGAGCGCGTTGAGATCGAGGTCGCGCTCCGCGCGGCGGTCGCCCAGGAGCAGCTCAGCATCTCGTACCAGCCGATCGTCGAGCTGCCGGCCGGCCGGCCCGCCGGCGTCGAGGCGCTCGTGCGCTGGGAGCACCCGGTGCGCGGCTGGCTCGAGCCGAACGTGTTCATCGCCGTCGCCGAGGACTCCAACCTCATCTCGGCGCTGGGCTCCTGGGTGCTGCGGGAGTCGGTGCGGCAACTGGCCCGGTGGCGGGCCGACGGGGTGGTCGACGACAACTTCTGGATGTCGGTCAACGTGTCGCCGCGCCAGCTCGGCGACGCGGCGTTCGCCGAGCGGCTCGCGGCGGTGCTGCGGCAGGCCGGGGTGCCGGCCACCAACCTGGTCCTGGAGATCACCGAGTCGGTGATGGTCGAGGGCAGCGAGCTGACCGAACGGGTGCTCGTCGAGCTGCGCGCGCTCGGCGTGCGGATCTCCGTCGACGACTTCGGCACCGGCTTCTCGGCGCTGGGCTACCTGCGCCGCCATCCCGTCACCGGAGTGAAGATCGACCGCTCGTTCGTCAAGGGCCTCGGCACGAGCACCGAGGACGAGGAGATCGTCCGGGCCGTGGTGGCGATGAGCAGCGCGCTGCGCCTGTCGGTCGTCGCCGAGGGCGTCGAGACCGAGGCCCAGCGCGACGTGCTCGTCACCCTCGGGGTGCCGCTCGCGCAGGGCTGGCTGTGGGGCAAGGCCGTTCCGCCGGCCGAGTTCGCGGCGCGCTGGTCACTGGGCGGGGTGGGCGAACGGGTCGCCGCTCGGTCAGACTGAGCTGATGACGGAAACGATCACCCGGGACGACGCATACCTGTGGCTGGAAGCGGTCGAGGGCACCGAAGCCCTGGCGTGGGTCCGCGAGCGCAACGCCGAAACCGTCGAGGCGCTGACCGGCGGTGATCGCTTCGCGGAGCTGCGCGACGGCATCCAGGCAGTGCTCGACGCCGACGACCGCATCCCGCTCGTCGCCTGGCACGGGGACCGGGTCTACAACCTGTGGAAGGACACGCACCACCCGCGCGGGCTGTGGCGGCGCACCACCCTCGACGACTACCGCGGCGACGAGCCGCACTGGGAGACGGTCCTCGACCTCGACGCGCTCGCCGCCGCCGAAGGCGAGAACTGGGTGTGGCAGGGCGTCGACTTCCTGCGCACCGGCCCGCTCGCCGGTGAGCACCGGGCCCTGATCGCCCTGTCGCGTGGCGGCGCCGACGCGGCGGTCGTGCGCGAGTTCGACCTGCGACGGCTGGGGTTCGTGGCCGACGGCTTCACCCTGCCCGAGGCGAAGAGCGACGTGAGCTGGATCGACGAGGACCACATCTTCGTCGGCACGGACACCGGCCCGGGATCGATGACCTCCTCCGGCTACCCGCGGCAGGTCCGGCGGTGGCGCCGGGGCACCCCGGTCACCGACGCCGAACTGGTCTTCGAGGGCTCGGCCGACGACGTCTCGGTGCGGGCGACGACCGACGTGTCCTCCGGCGGCCGGCGGGCGATCATCCGGCAGGCCGTCGACTTCTTCCACGCCCGGCGGCACCTCCTCGTCGACGGCGAGCTGACCGAACTCGACGTGCCCGACGACGCGGGCGTCGAGGTGCACCGGGAGTGGCTGCTCATCCGGGTGCGCACCGACTGGACCGTCGCGGACACCACCTACGCGGCCGGTTCGCTGCTCATCGCCCGGCTCGACACGTACCTCGCCGGTTCGCGCGACCTGACCCCGCTGTTCACGCCCGACCCGCACACGTCGCTGAGCTACAGCCAGTGGACCCGCACGGGGCTGATCCTCGTGCTGCTCGCGGACGTGCGGAGCCGCCTGGAGCTGTTGTCGTACGGCGCGGACGGCGAGTGGCACCGCACGGTCCTCGGCAGCGAGCTCGGCCAGACCGACGTGTGGGACACCAACGCCGACACCGACGAGCAGTACCTGCTGCTCTCCAGCGGCTTCACGCTACCGCCGACGCTGCGGCACGGGGTGCTCGGCGGTGACGGGCCCACGGTCCTCAAGCAGAGCCCGGCGTACTTCCCCGCCGAAGGGCTCACCACGCAGCAGTTCTTCGCCACGTCGGCCGACGGCACGCAGATCCCCTACTTCGTCGTCGGGCGGCCCGGCGCCGGACCCGGCCCGACCCTGCTCAGCGGGTACGGCGGGTTCGAGGTCTCGCGCGTCCCCACGTACAACTCCATCATCGGCCGCGGTTGGCTGGCCCGGGGCGGCACGTATGTCGTGGCGAACATCCGCGGCGGCGGGGAGTACGGTCCGCAGTGGCACCGGTCGGCGCTGCGCGAGCAGCGCCCGCGCGCCTACGAGGACTTCGCCGCCGTCGCCGCCGACCTGGTCGAGCGGGGCGTCACGACCCGCGAACAGCTCGGCATCGAGGGCGGCTCCAACGGCGGCCTGCTCATGGGTGTGATGCTGACCCGCTACCCGGAGCTCTTCGGCGCGATCGTCTGCGCGGTGCCGCTGCTCGACATGAAGCGCTACCACCTGCTGCTCGCCGGCGCGTCGTGGATGGCGGAGTACGGTGACCCGGACAATCCCTCGGACTGGGCGTACCTGCGGCTGTTCTCGCCGTATCAGAACGTGCGGGCGGCGGTGCCGTATCCGCCGACGCTCATCACGACCTCGACCCGCGACGATCGCGTCCACCCCGGTCACGCGCGCAAGATGGTGGCGTCGCTGCGCGAGCACGGCAAGGACGTGACGTACTACGAGAACATCGAGGGCGGCCACGGCGGCGCGGCGGACAACGCCCAGCTAGCCTTCAAGTGGGCGCTGGCGTTCGAGTTCCTGTGGCGCACCCTGGCGCCGGACTCCTGACGGGCGCACGGTGCGCGGGGACGGGCCGGTCAGGCCAGGCGGAGGACCGGCCCGTCACTGACCACGCGGCGCGTGGTCCGGCGGTAGCGGTAGACCTGGGCCGCACCGAAGGCCCACAACAGGTACTGCGCCGCGAAGGCCACCTTGAAGGCGCCCAGCGACGAGTTGGCCGCACCCGCGGGGGTGAGGACGTCGAGCACCACGCCGATGGCGACGATCAGCACGATCGACGCCACGAAGCCGCCCACGTTCACGATGCCCGTCGCGCCGCCGAGGCGGGCCGCCGGGTTGAACGAGCGGGCGTAGTCGAAGCCGATCATCGAGCCCGGGCCGTTGACCGTCAGCACCAGCACGAGCAGCGTGAGCAGCCACAGCGGGGCGCGGCCGGGCCACAGCAGCACGGCCGTCCACGCGGCCGCCGAGCTGCCGACGATGCCGAGGACGAGGGTCGAGCGATGATACGGGAGCCGGCCGCAGAAGTGGCCGATCAGCGGGCCCATGACGATGCCGCCGACGGTCAGCAGCGACAGCAGCAGGGCCGCCGTCGCCGGGGCGAGCCCTTCACCCTGGGTGAGGAACGGGTAACCCCACAGCAGCGCGAACACGCCGCCGGAGAACTGGGTGACGAAGTGGGTCCACAGGCCCAGCCGGGTGCCGGGGTGCGCCCACGAGTGGCGCAGGCCGAGGTCGCGCCGCTCCGGCGCCGCCGCCGGGTCGGGGCTGTCCTTGAGCGCGCCGACGACGAGCGCCACCGCCACCGCCCCCAGTCCGGCAGCGGCGAGGAACGTCGCCGGCCAGCCCGCGTTCCTGAGCAGGAACACCAGCGGCACGGCCGAGCACAGCGCGCCGAGCTGCCCGATCATGCCGGTGAGCTGGACCATCAGCGCGTTGCTGGACGGCGGGAACCACATGGCGACGATCCGCAGCACGCTGATGAACGTCATCGCGTCACCGACGCCGATCAGCACCCGCGCCGCGATCGCCGGGCCGATGTGGTCCGCGGACGCGAACAGCACCTGGCCCCCGACCATGAGCAGGCCCCCGGCGACGAGCAGCCGGCGTGAGCCGAACCGGTCCAGCAGGACGCCGACGGGGATCTGCATGCCCGCGTAGACGGCGAGCTGGGCCACGGAGAGCATGGCCAGCAGAGCCGTGCCGACACCGAACCGATCGGTGGCCGCGACCCCGGCGACGCCGAGGGAGGAGCGGTGGAAGACGGCGAGAACGTACGCGACGAGTCCGATGGTCCACATGAGATAGCGGCGCATGACGCCCTCGACGCTATCGCTCCGCCTCCCCGATGTGTGCCGACTGTGACCGCGGTCAAGTGTGGGTTTGCGGACACGTCATACGCTGTCGGCGACCGTTTTGCCGTCTTGAGGATCCAAGCCATGATCGACAGGACTCGGCCATGAGCGACCTGACCGCCATCCCGATCCGGTGGCAGCGCTCGGGCGACGGTGAGTTCCCGTACCACGCCGAGGTCGACGGGCGCGTGCTGACCGTTCGCGTCAACGACTTCCCGGTGGCGCCGCTCTACACGCTCCTCGTCGACGGCGCCGAGCTGGCCGACCTCGACGACTGGCCGCAGGTATGGCAGCGCCCGCCGGTGCCGTCGCATCTGCTCGACCTCGTGGGCCGGCCGGTGACGACCGACCTGCTGCGGACGTGGGCCCGGCTGATCTGCGGCGTGACGACCGAACACGCGGCGGAGGTGGCGGCCCTGCTCGGGCTGCCCGCGCCGACGCAGGACGAGTTCGGGCAACTGTTCGTGCAGCCCAGCCCGCCCGGCACGACGTCGTTGCAGATCTACATGAACGCGTGTGCCGGGCTGTCGACGGTGGAGATCTCCTTCGCCGGCCCGGCGCTCACCCGGTCGGAGCTCGACGCGTGTTTCGGCCCGAGCGACGAGCTGCCACGGGTCCACTGGGACTCGCCGCGCGTGACCGCGCACCGCGTCAGCGCCGACGACGCCCCGCTGACCTGCACGCTATTCGCGTACTTCACCGGGGTCCTGACGCCGTCGTCGCGCGCGAACCGGATCACGCTTCGCCGCGACCACCACTGAGGGCGGCCTTCACCGGGGCCGCCTTCGCCGCCGCCTCGGCGACCTCGGCCTGCGGGTCGCTGTCCCAGACGATGCCCCCGCCGGCCCACACGTGTGCCCGGCCGCCGGCGATGGCGACGGTACGGATGGTGAGCCCGAGGTCCACCGTGAGCGCCCCGCCGGGCCCGTGCCCGATCCAGCCGAACGCCCCCATGCTCGGCCCCCGGCCGACGGGCTCGAGCCGGGTGGCGACCTCGATCGCGGCCAGCTTGGGCGCGCCGGTGACCGAGCCGCCGGGCCAGACGGCGCGGAGCAGCTCGGCGAGGCCCACCCCGCCGGCCAGGCGGGCGCTGACGGTCGACTCGGCCTGCCAGAGACCGGACCAGCGGCGGATCGCGAACAGCTCGTCGACGCGGACCGAGCCGACGCGGGCGACCCGGCCGAGATCGTTCCGCTCGAGGTCGACGATCATGACGTGCTCGGCGCGCTCCTTCGCCGACGCGAGCAGCTCGGCCCGCCCCTCGGCGGTGGCCGGCCGGGTGCCCTTGATGGGCCGGGTGACGGCGCGCCCGCCGGAGACCTCGACCAGCGTCTCGGGTGAGGCCGAGGCGACCCACCACCCGTCCCCGCGCAGGACGCCGCCGTAGCGTGCCCCGGGGAGGGCCGCGACCCTCGCCAGGGCGGCCCGGGGGTCGCCCGCGAAGGGGGCGCTGGCGTGGCCGACGAGGTTCACCACGTACACGTCGCCGCGGGCGATCGCGGCCCGCACCTCCTCGACCGCGCGGGCGTGCTGCGCGTCCGTCCAGCTTCCCGTCCAGCTTCCCGGCAAGCTTCCGGTCCCGCTTCCCGGCAAGCTTCCCCGCCACGGGCCCGGCACCGGGCGGGCGGGCCCGTCGGCGTCGGGTGCCCGCCGCGGGCCGTGCTCGTAGACGACGGCCACCAGCGCCGGCACGGTGGTCGTCGGTGACGCCTTCACAGAGGGTGGCGACAGGAGCACGGCGGCGCCACATACCGAGGAATCGATCACCCTGGGTGATGTCGAGAGGTCGCCCACCGGCACTCCGTGCGACGACAGAAACTCGCAGAGCAATCGAAGGGGATCGCCGCCCTCGTGGCAACGCCACTCCAGTCGGGAGCGCTCCCAGATCTGGGTACGACATGCCGCCGGCACCCGGGGCGGAAGAAGATCCAACGACCCGAGCCGGCACCCGACGACCGGTCCTGGTGTGCTCATACGAACGGTGGATTATCCCGAGAATGTGTCGTAACGTGTGCGGAATCGTGTCGTTGGGCGTAGTAGCGTGCATCACTGGTCATGTGAAGAACCACACAGACCCCAACTGAACCTCTCAATCGGAGACCCCCGATGCTTTGCCAGCACCAGCCAGCCTGCCCCTCGGCCGACGACACCGACCGCGATGCCGCCCGCGTCACCGCCTTCTTCCCCGAGCAGGGATGGAGCCTCCTGTGCAATGGCGTGATCGTTTTCGAGGACACCGGTGAGCTTTTGCCCGATTGCAGGGTGATCGAGCCCCATCGCGGCCCCGCGCCGCACACGCTGGTCAATGCGGCCTGACCACTACGGTGCGTAGTGGTCAGGCTGCCACGCAGCGTAGCCGCTACTCCTCGTAGGCCGATGCCGGCGGACACGCGCAGACCAGGTTCCGGTCGCCGTAGCTGTCGTCGATCCGCCGCACCGGCGGCCAGTACTTCGCCGAGCGGTCCTCGTCGGCGTTGCGACCCGGGTAGGCCGCCACCGACCTCGGGTACGCGTGCCCCCACTCGTCGGCCGTGACCACCGCCGCCGTGTGCGGCGCGTTGACGAGCGGATTGTCGTCCGCCGGCCACGCTCCCGTCCCGACCCGGTCGATCTCCTCCCGGATCGCGATCATCGCGTCGCAGAACCGGTCGAGCTCCGCCAGGTCCTCACTCTCGGTCGGCTCCACCATCAGCGTCCCCGACACCGGGAACGACATCGTCGGGGCGTGGAAGCCGTAGTCGATGAGCCGCTTCGCCACGTCCGCCACCGTCACGCCGGTCGCCTTGGTGATCCCGCGCAGGTCGAGGATGCACTCGTGCGCGACGAGGTGCGCGCTGCCGCTGTACAGCACCGGGTAGTGCTCGCGCAGCCGGGCCGCGACGTAGTTCGCCGCCAGCACCGCCGTCGCCGTCGCCCTCGTCAGGCCGTCGGGGCCCATCAGCCGCAGGTACGCCCACGGGATCGGCAGGATCCCGGCCGAGCCCCACGGCGCCGCCGACACCGGGCCGACCGGCGCGTCGGCCGCCAGGAACGGGTGGGACGGCAGGTACTTCGCGAGGTGCCGGCGCACCGCGACCGGCCCGACGCCGGGGCCGCCGCCGCCGTGCGGGATGCAGAACGTCTTGTGCAGGTTCAGGTGCGACACGTCGGCGCCGAACTGGCCGGGCTTGGCGTACCCGAGCAGCGCGTTGAGGTTCGCGCCGTCGACGTAGACCTGACCGCCGGCCCGGTGGACCTTGTCGCACAGGGCCGAGATGCCCTCCTCGTACACGCCGTGGGTCGACGGGTACGTGACCATGATCGCGGCGAGCCGGCCCGCGTGCTGCTCGATCTTCCGGTCCAGGTCACCGAGGTCGACGTTGCCCTGGTCGTCGCAGGCGACGACGGCCACCCGCATGCCGGCCATGACCGCGCTCGCCGCGTTGGTGCCGTGCGCGCTGGACGGGATCAGGCAGACGTCCCGTCCCGTGTCGCCGCGCTCCCGGTGGTACGCCCGGATCGCCAGCAACCCGGCGAGCTCACCCTGCGAACCGGCGTTGGGCTGGAGGCTCACCGCGTCGTATCCGGTCACCTCCGCCAGCCAGCGCTCCAGATCACTGATGAGCCGGCGGTACCCCTGGGTCTGCGCCGCCGGCGCGAAGGGGTGCACGTTGGCGAACTCGGGCCAGGTGATCGGCTCCATCTCGGCGGTCGCGTTGAGCTTCATCGTGCACGAACCCAGCGGGATCATGCCGCGGTCGAGCGCGTAGTCCTTGTCGGAGAGGCGCCGCAGGTAGCGCAGCATCGCCGTCTCCGAACGGTGGCTGGAGAACACCGGGTGGGTCAGGAAGTCCGACGTGCGGCGCAGGCCGGCCGGCACCGCGTCGGCGGTGTCGAGGGCGGTCACGTCGACGTGGGACAGCCCGAACGCGGCGAGCACGTCCCGGAGGTGGCTGAACGTGGTCGTCTCGTCGCAGGCGATGCCGACGCGGTCGGCGTCGACGAGGCGCAGGTTGACCCCGCGGGCGGCGGCCGTCGCCACGATCTCCTCGGCCCGGCCGGGCACCACGGCGGTGACGGTGTCGAAGAACGCGCGGTGCTCGGTGGTCACCCCGCCGGCGCGCAGCCCCGCCGCGAGCCGCACGGCCATGTCGTGGGTGCGGGCCGCGATCCCGGCCAGGCCGTCGGGCCCGTGGTACACCGCGTACATGCTCGCGACGACGGCGAGCAGGACCTGCGCGGTGCAGATGTTCGAGGTGGCCTTCTCCCGGCGGATGTGCTGCTCGCGGGTCTGGAGGGCCAGGCGGTACGCGGGGGCGCCGCCGGCGTCCTTCGAGACGCCCACGAGCCGCCCCGGCAGGGTGCGCTCGAGGCCCTGGCGGACCGAGATGTACCCGGCGTGCGGCCCGCCGAAGCCCATCGGCACGCCGAAGCGCTGCGCGCTGCCGACGGCGACGTCGGCGCCGATCGCGCCCGGCTCCCGCAACAGGCACAGCGCGAGCAGGTCGGCGGCCATGGTGACGATCGCGCCCCGGTCGTGGGCGGCGCGGACGAGCGCCTCGTGGTCCCGGACGGCGCCGGACGCCCCCGGATACTGCAGGTGGAGCCCGAAGAACTCCGCCGGCAGCTCCTCCGCGGTGACGTCGACGACCCGGACCTCGATGCCCAGCGGCTCGGCCCGGGTCCGGACGACGGCGAGGGTCTGCGGCAGCACGTCGGCGTCGACGACGTAGACGTCGGACTTCACTTTCGACGAGCGACGGGCCAGGGTCATCGCCTCGGCCGCGGCGGTGGCCTCGTCGAGCAGCGAGGCGCCGGACACGGGCAGGCCGGTGAGGTCGGCGACGACGGTCTGGAAGTTGAGCAGCGCCTCGAGCCGGCCCTGGCTGATCTCGGGCTGGTACGGCGTGTAGGCCGTGTACCACGACGGGTCCTCGAGCACGTTGCGCAGGATCACCGGTGGCGTGTGCGTGCCGTGGTAGCCGAGGCCGATCATCGACACCAGCGTGCGGTTCGCCGACGCGAGGGCGCGCAGCTCGGCCAGCACCTCGGCCTCGGACGCCGCCAGGGGGAGGTTGAGCGGCTTGTGCCACCGGATCGAGCCGGGGATCGCCGCGGTCATCAGGTCTTCGACGGACTCGTAGCCGACAGTCTTGAGCATGCGCGCCTGCTCGTCGGCGGACGGTCCGATGTGCCGGCTGGCGAAGGTCGTCATAGCCACACTCTTCTGGGTCGAGGACAGGGGGCCGTGTGAAGCTCCTCCCCCTCTGTCGCCAGACTCCAGAGGTGCCAACCCGTCGCGGTCCTTCTGCCTGAGAGGTTCCGGGGAGGATTTGCCCCTTCGGCGCCGCCGTTGCTCGTGGCCGCGCCGGTGGTCGCCGGCCCGGCCGGCGATCTCTCCCGCGTGGGTATTGCCGGCGTGCCTAATCTACCAACTGTGCATGATCTGACCATCGTGGCGTCGCACACGATCTATTCGGCGATCGTCGGCTCCCGGGCCTACGGGCTGGCCGGCCCGCGGTCGGACACCGACCGCCGGGGGGTGTTCCAGGCGCCGACGGGGTCCTACTGGCACCTGGACAAACCGCCCACACACGTCGACGGTCCCCTGCCCGAGCAGCTCTTCTGGGAGCTGGAGCGGGCCTGCTCGCTGGCGCTGGCCGCCAACCCGACGGTGCTGGAGTGCCTGTGGTCCCCGCTCGTCGAGGCGGTCGCCGAGGCGGGCCGCGACCTGCTGGCCATCCGCGGCGCGTTCCTGTCCCGCCGGACCGCCGTCACGTACGGTGACTACGCCCGCAGCCAGCTCGCGAAACTGCGGTCGGTCCGGGCGCGCACCGGCGAGATCCGCTGGAAGCAGGCGATGCACATGGCGCGGCTGCTGCGCGCCGGCGCCCACGTCCTGCGCACGGGTGAGGTCCTGGTCGACGTCAGCCCGTGGCGCGGCGAGCTGCTCGCCATCCGCCGGGGCGAGCTGTCCTGGGAGTCGTTCGGTGAGCTGGCGGCGTCCCTGGAGGAGGACCTCGGGTCGGCGGCGGCCACGACCACCCTCCCGGAGGAGCCGGACCGGGCCACGGTGGACGCGTTCCTGGTGGAGGCCCGCCGCCGGGACGCGCTGTGCGGGGCCGGCCTCCCGCCGCCGGCCTTCCCGCCGGCGTCCTCCCCCGCCGTGGTCGGCACTCCCCCGGCCGTCCGGGCGGCGGACGTGCCCGAGTGGGCGGACGACGTCGTCGGTGAGCTGCCCTACCCGGTCGTGTTCGCCACCGTCAGCGGCGCGCACCTCTACGGCTTCTCCTCCGTCGACTCCGACCTCGACCTGCGCTCCTGCCACGTGCTGCCGCTCGGCGCGGTCGTCGGCCTGCACACCGGCCCGGACACCCTCCAGGTCGGCGGCGAGCGTGCCGGCGTCGAGCTCGACGTCGTCAGTCAGGAGCTGGCGAAGTTCATCCGGCTGTTGCTGAAGCCCAACGGCTACGTCCTGGAGCAGCTCCTCTCCCCGCTGGTCGTGCGCACCTCGCCGCTGCACGAGGAGCTGACCGCCCTGTCGCGCCACTGCCGGACCTCGCAACACGCCCGGCACTACCTCGGCTTCGCCGCCGGCCAGTGGGAGCTGTTCCAGCGGACCGGCGAGCTCAAACCGGCCCTCTACACGCTGCGGGTCCTGCACACCGGCATCCACCTCATGCGCACCGGCGAGATCCAGGCCGACCTGCGCGTGCTCGCCTCCCTGCCCTACCTCCCCGACCTGATCGAGGCGAAGCGGGCCGGCGAGCACCGCCTCCTGCCGGAGGGCCTGGTGTCCCGCGAGCGGCTGGCCGCCGACGTGCGGGCGCTGACCGGCACGCTGGAGTCCGCCCGCGCCGCCGCACGCCTGCCGGCGGCGCCGTCGGCCGGCAAGGCCCTCGACGCGCTGCTCATCCGGACCCGTCTCGGCCATGGCTGACCGGTCATCCGCGATCCTCGCGTTCCACGCCGGTCTCACCGGCCCGACCTGGAAGGTCGCCGGCTGGGGCAGTGCCGAGCTGCAGCGGATCCGCTTCGACGCCCTGCTGCGCACCACCGCCTTCGCCGGCGGCTCCGTCCTGGACTGGGGTTGCGGCCCCGCCGATCTCTACTTCCACCTGCGCACGCTCGGCCTGCCCTTCGACTACACCGGCGTGGACCTCGACCCGCGCATGGTCGAACTGGCGACGGGCCGCGGCGTGCCGCACGTCGAGCCGGCCGGCCCCGGCTTCCGCCCGCGACGCGCCTACGACTACGTCTTCGCCAGCGGCATCTTCCAGTTCCGGGATCCGGACGACCCCGGCTACCACCTGGACATCCTGGAGACCATGTACGACAGTTCCACGCGGGCCGCCGCGGCGACGTTCCTGAGCGCGGCCCGCCCGGCGGACGCGCGGGCGGACGACGAGCTCTACGTCGACCCGGCGACGATGGCACGGATCGCGTCGGCGATCACCGACCACTGGGTGCTCGACCACTCGTACCACCCGGACGCCGGCGACCTCACGCTCGCGCTGCTCCACGGGCCGGCCTGACGGCGCCGGCGCCGCGGACCTCGTTGCGCCGTACGCCATCGGGCCGGGTGCTCCGGCGGCCGCTGCGCCTCCACGGAGTCACCCTGCCGTGCTGCTAGCATTCCCCCGGTTACCTGCGAGCCGGGGGGAAGTGAGCGTGGTGGACCGGCAGGGGCTCGGGCCCGTCCTGACCGTCCCCAATCTCATCAGCTTCGCGCGCCTGCTCGGCGTGCCCCTGTTCATGTATCTCTTCCTCGCCACCGACGCGACCGGCTGGGCGATCGGCGTGCTCGTCGTCGGCGGGCTGAGCGACTGGGTCGACGGGTTCGCCGCGCGGCGCCTCAAGCAGGTCAGCCGCCTCGGCGAGCTGCTCGACCCGCTCGCCGACCGGCTGTACATCCTGGCGACCCTCTTCGCGCTGACGTACGAGAACGTCGTGCCGTGGTGGTTCACGATCGCGCTGCTCGCCCGTGAGGCCGTCATGGTGTTGTGCCTGGTCGTGCTGCGGATCCTCGGCCACGGACCGCCGCCGGTGCACTACGTCGGCAAGACGGCCACCGCCGTCCTGCTCATGGGCTTCCCGATGATGCTGCTCGCGAAGTACAGCGAGGCGGCCCGGCCCTGGGCGGAGCCGAGCGGCTGGGCCCTGCTGTGGTGGGGCATCGTCCTGTACTGGCTGGCGGCCGTCTTCTACTTCGTCCAGGCCGGGACGCACGTGCGGGCCGGTCGCGCGGAAGCCGCCGACGCACCGTGACCTCGGCTCGCCGCGACGACCTGCTGGCCGAGCTGTTCCGCGCACCACTCGATCCCGGATACGCGGCCGCGGCCGCGTCCGGCGAGCCGCCCGCCAGGTGGGGCCGCTGGGCGCGGGCGGTGGTACTCGCCGCGACGGGGTTCCTGCTCGCGGTGGCCTACCACCAGGTGGTCGCCGAGGCGCCGAGCGCCGGCCGGGCCCGGGCCGACCTGGTCGCCGACCTGCGGTCGCGCCAGAAAACCACCGACGACCTGCAGCGGCGCGCCGAAGCGTTGCGCGCGCAGGTCGACCAGGCGCGTGACGACGCGCTCGCGGACAGCGACAGTGCCGGCCACCTCCGCCGGCTGGCCGCCGGCGCCGGCACCGGCAGGGTCACCGGGGACGGTGCGGTCGTCCGGGTCGTCGACGCACCGCCGAAGGTCGACCCGGTCACCGGCGAGACCGACGAGGAGAACCTCGGCCTGGTCCTCGACCGGGACCTCCAGGACATCGCCAACGGGCTGTGGCTGAGCGGCGCCGAGGCGATCGCGATCAACGGCCAGCGGCTCACCTCGACCAGCACGATCCGCGCCGCCGGCGGCGTGATCCTGGTCGACTTCAAGCCCGTCACCAGCCCGTACGAGGTGGCCGCCATCGGGCCGGGCGAGCTCGCCGCCACGTTCGAGAAGTCGCCGACGGCCAAGCGGTTCAAGCGGTACGTCGACTCGTACCGCATGCAGTTCAGCGTGAAGAAACGCACGGGCCTGGTGCTGGCCGCCGCACCCGAGCCGCCGCTGCGGTACGCCCGTCCGCCGTCCCCGTCTCCCTCTGGAGGTCCCCGATGATCGCCGTAATCGCCCTCGCCATCGGGGTGGCGGCCGGCATCTTCCTGGAGCCCACGGTCCCGCTCGGCCTGCAGCCGTACCTGCCGATCGCCGTGGTGGCGGCGCTCGACGCGGTGTTCGGCGGGGTGCGCGCCAAGCTGGACGGCATCTTCGACGACAAGCAGTTCGTCGTCTCGTTCGTGTCGAACGTGCTGGTGGCGGGGCTCATCGTCTATCTCGGCGACCAACTGGGCGTGGGCGGTCAGCTCTCGACCGGCGTCGTGGTCGTCCTGGGCGTGCGCATCTTCGGCAACGTGGCCGCCATCCGCCGGCACCTGTTCCGCGCATGACCGCCACCCCGCCGCCGCCGGGCCCCCGGCACCCGCGCGATCTCGGCGGCGCGGTCCCGGACGAGTCGGACCCGCCGGCGACCTCGGGGACCGCCACGCCGAGATCGCGCGGGCGGGCGGTCCCCGCCGACGTCGTCATCGCGGCGCTGCTGGCCCTGCTGGGGTTCGCGCTCGTCGTGCAGTTCAAGGCGAGCGACTCCGACGCCGAGCTCACCTCCGCCCGCCCCGAGGACCTGGTCCGCATCCTGTCCGATCTCGACGCCCAGCAGGACCGCCTCCGGCGCGAGATCAACGACCTCGAGGAGACCCGCCGCCAGCTCGACTCCGGCGCCCAGAGCCGCGACGCCGCCCTCGCCGAGGCCCGCAAGCGCGCCGACGAGCTGGGCATCCTCGCCGGGACCCGGCCCGCGGAAGGGCCCGGGCTGGAGATCGGCTTCACACCCGGCACCGAGCGGATCAAGTCCGAGACGATCCTCGACGCGGTGCAGGAACTGCGCGGTGCCGGAGCCGAGGCGATGCAGGTCAACGGCGCCAACGGCGCAGCGGTGCGGATCGTCGCGTCGACGTACTTCGTCGACGGGGACGACGGCCGGCTGGTGGTCGACGGGTCGAATCTCACCGCACCGTATACGATCATGGTCATCGGCGGACCTGACACCATGCGGACGGCGCTGAACATCCCGGGAGGGGTCGTGGACAGCGTCCGGCAGCACGGCGGTACGGTTTCCCTGCGCGAAGCGGATCCGGTGCACGTGACCGCGTTGCACAATGCCGGTGAGTTGAGATACGCGAAGCCCGCCTGAGAAGAAGGACCGACGTGATTCCCGAGGATCTGCGTTACACGGCCGAGCACGAGTGGCTCGCACCCGCCGATGCGGGCGCCTTCAAGGTCGGCATCACCCATTTCGCCCAGGACGCGCTCGGCGACATCGTCTTCGTCCAGCTTCCCGAGGTGGGCGCCACGGTCAAGGCCGGCGACTCGTTCGGCGAGATCGAGTCGACCAAGAGCGTCTCGGAGATCTACGCGCCGGTCTCCGGTGAGGTCGTGGCCGTGAACGCGGCCCTGGAGAGCACGCCCGAGCTGCTCAACTCGGATCCGTACGGCGACGGCTGGCTCGTGCGGCTCAAGGCCGACGACCCGTCCGCGGTCGACGGCCTGCTCGACGCGGCCGCCTATCGCGAGCTGACCGAAGCAGCGTAAGTGGCAAGTGACAGGGAATACGGTGGGCGGCGACCGCGCGTCCGGTTGACCCGATATTTCGGGCGTGACTAGGCTCGCTCAGTCAACCGTATGTGTTCTTGACATCGGTGCCGCGGCAGCCGGCCGCGCGCACACCCCCTGTCGCATCGGAAGACACCCGTGAAGACCGACCGTGAGGTGGTTCGATGACGCGCCCAGACGACGAGTTTCCCCCGCTCGACGTCACGTCCACGCTCAACCTTGGCGCCATTGAGGATGCCATCGAGGGGCCGGACACCGACGTGGTGCCCACCCGCGTGTCGGGCTCCCTGCCACCGGGCACCGCGCTCCTCGCGGTCCGCCGCGGGCCCAACGCCGGCGCCCGGTTCCTGCTCGACCACGACGTGACGACGAGCGGCCGCCACCCCGACAGTGACATCTTCCTCGACGACGTCACCGTCTCCCGGCGGCACGCCGAGTTCCACCGCGAGGGCGGCACGTTCACGGTTCGCGACGTGGGCAGCCTCAACGGCACCTACGTCAACCGCGAGCGGGTCGAGGCGGCGACGCTGAGCAATGGCGATGAGGTCCAGATCGGCAAGTTCCGCCTCGTATTCGTGGCAGGACCGCGCCCCGACGAGAGCTGAGGCGATGACAGGGGCGTCGGCGGCCGCCTGGAATCATGCGACCCCGGGTGACGAGGTCACCCGGGGCGAGCGTCTCATGAGCATCGGTGAGGTGCTCGGGCAGTTGCGCGGCGACTTCCCCGACATCACCATCTCGAAGCTGCGGTTCCTGGAGGCGGAAGGCCTCGTCGAGCCGCGCCGCACGCCGGCCGGCTACCGCAAGTACACCTGGACCGACGTCGCCCGGCTGCGCTATGTCCTGACCGCGCAGCGCGACCAGTATCTCCCCCTGCGGGTGATTCGTGAGCACCTGGCGACGATGCGGGAGCCGCTCACCGAGGTCGCGCCGCAGCCGGCCGCGCCCGCGGTCGACGTGCGCCTCACCCGCGACGAGTTGCTGGAGCGGTCCGGCGTCGACGACGTGCTGCTCAAGTCCCTGGAGGAGCACGGCCTCATCCGGGCCCGCAACGGCTACGACGCCGACGCGCTCGAGGTCGCCACGGCCGCGGCCCGGCTCGCCGAGTTCGGCGTCGAGCCCCGGCACCTCCGGGCCTACCGGGCCGCCGCCGACCGCGAGATCGGCCTGTTCAACCAGCTCGTCGCGCCGCTGACCCGGCAGAGCGGGCCGGCGGGCCGGGCCCGGGCCGCCGACACGGTCCACGAGCTCGCCGCGCTCACCCAGCGGGTGCATGCCGCGCTGGTCCGCGCCGGGCTCCGCGAAAT
Organism: Dactylosporangium roseum; assembly: GCF_025264685.1. GTDB lineage: Bacteria > Actinomycetota > Actinomycetes > Mycobacteriales > Micromonosporaceae > Dactylosporangium > Dactylosporangium roseum. The sequence goes on along the minus strand of NZ_CP073721.1, from coordinate 3,872,816 downwards.
CCTGGGCAAATGACCCATTGGTGGCGTGAAGTCCGGCGGGGAAGCCGGTGAACACCGGCCGGACGGCGGGCGATCTTCGCCACTGGGCGCATCGGAGCGGCCTCGCGAGTGGCACGACTGCCGCCCGGTCCGTGTAACGTGCAGGGAGAGGCAAGTCGACACGGAGGCGGCAGTGCGAGAGCTGAATGTGGTCGGGGTTCGTGTGGAGCTGCCTACCAATCAGCCCATCGTGTTGCTCAAGGAGGTCGACGGCGACCGCTACCTGCCGATCTGGATCGGTGCGGTGGAGGCGACCGCGATCGCCTATGAGCAGCAGGGGGTCAAGCCCGCCCGGCCGCTCACCCACGATCTCATGCGGGACATGCTGGCGGCCCTGAAAGCGCCGCTGCGCGCCGTCGAGATCGTGGAGATGCGCGACAACATCTTCTACGCGGAGCTGGTCATCGGCGACAACGTGCGGGTCTCCGCCCGTCCGAGTGACTCGATAGCGCTGGCGCTGCGGGTCGGCGCCCCGATCCGCTGCGCGGACCAGGTCCTCACCGAGGCCGCCATCGTCATCCCGGACGAGCAGGAGGACGAGGTCGAGAAGTTCCGCGAGTTCCTGGAGCAGGTCCGTCCGGAGGACTTCGCGGGCTGATCGCGCCCCGCGCCACCTGGTGGGAAATCACGCGGCGTGTCGCGGCATTACCTCCCCGCAGACCCTCAAGGTGCGCTATAGGGTTGCGGGTGTTGACGCTGGAGGTGGGTCGCAATGCAACAGCCGCCCGATCCCGGGATATCCGGTCATGCCGCCGAACAGGCCGCCGATGCCGGACAGGTGACGTCCGGCAGCCGTGTCGACGCCGACGACGTCGGCTATCGCGGGCCGACGGCCTGCCACGCTGCCGGTATCAGCTACCGCCAGCTCGACTACTGGGCCCGGACGGGCCTCGTGGTCCCCAGCGTCCGCGACGCCGCCGGCTCCGGCAGCCAGCGCCTCTACTCGTTCCGTGACATCGTCGTCCTCAAGGTCGTGAAGCGCCTCCTGGACGCCGGCGTGTCGCTGCAGAACATCCGCAAGGCGATCGAAACCCTGCGCTCCCGCGGCGTCGGCGACCTGGCCGGCATCACGCTCATCTCCGACGGGACCACGGTCTACGAGTGCCGCTCCCCGGAAGAGGTCGTCGACCTGCTCCAGGGCGGCCAGGGCGTCTTCGGCATCGCGATCTCCGGCGCGTTCAAGGAGATCGAGGGCACCCTGTCCCACCTCCCGGCCGAGACCGCCACCCCCGGCGAAGACCTCCCGGCCACCCCGGACGAGTTCCCCGACACGGGCGACGAGCTGGCCCTGCGCCGAGCCCGCCGCCGGGCGGGCTGAGCCGACCGGCGTGCCGCGCGCCGATACGGGCCGGTCAGCCGCGGGTCGATAGGCTGCGCGCATGGCATTCCGCGGCTGGAAGGTCGAGGCGCTCGAGTTCTACGAGGGGCTCGAGGCGGACAACTCGAAGACGTACTGGACCGCGCACAAGGCGGTCTACGACGAGCTGGTGCGCGGGCCGATGACCGAGCTGCTCGCCGAGCTGGAGCCGGAGTTCGGCCCGGCGAAGATCTTCCGTCCGTATCGGGACGTGCGGTTCAGCGCCGACAAGTCGCCGTACAAGACCTCGTGCGCGGCGACGTTCGAGCGCGGGGGCTACGTCCAGTTGACCGCGCAGGGCCTGGCGGCGGGCATCGGCGCCTACCTGATGGACGCGCCGCGGCTGGCCCGGTTCCGCCAGGCGGTCGCCGACGACAGCAGCGGCGAGGCGCTGCGGAAGATCGTCGACGACCTGACCGGGAAGCACTACTCGATCACGTCACACGACCAGCTCAAGTCGGTCCCGCGGGGCTTCGACAAGGAGCACCCGCGGGCCGACCTCCTGCGGCTCAAGGGCCTGGTCGCCTGGCACCAGTTCCCCCTGGCGCCGTGGCTGGGCACGGCGAAGGCCAAGGGGCACCTGGAGCGGTTCTACCGGACCTGCGCCCCGCTCCAGGAGTGGCTCGAGGCGCACACCGGCTAGCACCCGGCTAGCGCCGTTCGACGGCCGCCATGACGACGTCGAACTGGTCGGTGGCGGCGCGGGCGACCACGTCCCGTTCGGCGGCCTCGCGGGCGGCCGCCTCGGTCCACAGGTGGCCCTCGGCGCGCATCGCGGCCCGGGCCGCGTCCGCGCCGGCCTGCCACGCCGCCTCCTGCGCGGCCTCCGTCTCGGCGTCGGACACGGCGCGGCGCGGCGCGGCGACCGGGACGGCGGGCGCGTCGGCGAGCAGGTTGCCCGGCGGGACGAACACCACCGGCAGGCCGCCGCCGAGGACGGTGGCGGCGCGCCGGGCCTCGAAGGCCGGGGCCTCGTCGACGGCGGCGCCGTAGATCGCCGCGGTCCGGGCCGCGATCGCGTGCCAGGAGTGCCGGTCGCGGACCATCTGCCGGGCGCGGGTGGCGAGGGTCTGGGCGAACAGCGGGTCCTGGAGCAGGGCATCCACCGCGTCGGCGAGGCCGTCGGGCTCCCCGACGGGGAACCGGACACCGGTGATGCCGTGCTCGACGATCGAGGCGAGCCCGCCGGCCGAGGCCACCACGAGGGCCGCGCCGGACGCGGCCGCCTCCAGGGCGACGGTGCCGGTGGGTTCGTACCGGCTGGGCATCACGAACGCGTCCGCGGCGGCCAGGACGGCGGCGAGCGTGCGCTGGTCGAGCCGGCCGGGGAAGCTCACCGCGCGGTGCAGCTTGAGCCGGCGCGCCTCCTCGATCAGCGCGCCGCGCTGGTCGCCGTCACCGGCCACGACGGCGCGGGTGCCGGGGTGCCGCTCGCGGATCGCGGGCAGCGCCGCCAGGAGGTCCTGGACGCCCTTCTCGGCGACGAGGCGCCCGGCGTACACCAGCAGCGGCCCCTCACCCGCGAACCGCAGGCGGGCCGAGAGCACGGCGCGGGGCTCCGCGGTCCAGGCCTCCGGGTCGATGCCGTTGGGCACGACGTCGACCCGCTCGGCGGGGACGTCGAAGAGGTGCTCGACCTCCCAGCGAAGGTATTCGGTCGGCACGATCACCCGGCAGGCCTCGGAGCCGAGCCACCACTCGACGGAGTGCACCGAGCGGCTGGTCTCGCCCGGGAGGTACCCCTGGTGGCGGCCGGCCTCGGTGGCCTGCAGCGAGGCGACGAACGGGACGCCGAAGTGCTCCTTGAGGGTGACGGCGGCGTGGGTGACGAGCCAGCCGTGCGCGTGGATCACCTCGTAGCCGCCGGCGGGCGCGGTGCGGATCGCCGTGTCGGCGAGGAGGTGGTTGACCGCCATGGTGTGACTGAGGTCGGGGTCGTCGGTCGCGCCCGGCGCGGCCGGGGCGTGGACGACGCGCACACCGTCGACGACGGTGTCCGGCCCGCCGCAGTGGCGCGTCGCGACGGTGACCTCATGTCCCGCCGCGACCAGCGCGGCGGAGAGAGCGGCGATCCGCCCTGTCGGCTCGATGGATGGACACTCCCAGGCGATCATCAACACGCGCATTGCGGATCCCTCTCGTCGCCGACTGTCACCGTAGCGCGTTCCGGCGCTGACGCGGACCGCCTTCGCGGGTCAACTTCACTGTTCCCGGCTTCCCGTTCTGTGCAGGTTGCAACCTGTAGCTCTGCCTGATCACGGCACGCGCATGCAGCACCGCCGCGACGGACCGCGCCGAGAACGGCGCGCCGGTCGCGCGGTGTGGTGCGTCACCCTCCGCGATCTCGCTCACCGATCCGAGACCGCACTCGCCCAAATGTGCCTCAACGGCGGTCAGCGCCGCGTCCACCGGCAGGCCGGCGGCACACCGCGCATCGACGTACGGACCGAGCAACCACGGCCACACCGTTCCCTGGTGATATGCGGTGTCCCGCGGTACCACTCCGCCCCGATGGCTCCCGTGGTATCCGAACTCGCTGGGCGCGAGCGTACGCAGCCCGAGCGGGGTCAGCAACGTGGAGCCCACCGCGCGCAGCACGGTCTCACGCAGGTGCGGCTCGTCGGCGGCCGGCGCGAACGGCAGGCTGAAGGCGAGGAGTTGGTTGGGGCGCAGCACGGCGTCGTCGTGGACCCCGCCGCCGCCCTTCGGGTAGGGCGCGGGCCGCGCGTCGACGACGTCGAAGAGCCAGCCGTCGGGCGCCCGGAACCGCTTGATGAACTGCGCGCGGACGGCGTCCCGGCGGCCCTGGACCACGGAGGCGTCGCGGCCGCACCGTTCCCGCAGGGCGCTGACGGCACCGAGGGCGTTGGCCCACAGGGCGTTGAGCTCGACCGGCTTGCCGTCGCGCGGGGTCACCGGGCCGCGGGGGAGCCGCGCGTTCATCCAGGTGAGGCCGGAGTGGTCGGCGTCGATGACGAGCAGCCCGTCGGCGGGGTCGACGGTGACGCCGTCGCGGGTGCCCTTGGTGTACGCGGCGACGACCCGTTCGAGCGCGGGCAGCAGTTCGGCGGCGAGGCCGGTGTCGTCGGTACGGGCGACGTGCCGCTCGACGGCGTGGACGTACCACAGCGGCCCGTCGGCGTCGCCGAGCGCCGCGGTGCGCATCCGCTCGCCCAGCGACGCGTGGGCCCGCAACAGCCGCCGGCCCTCGTCGTGCCGGCCGGTGTGCAGGAACAGTCCTTCGTACGCGGTCATCGTGTCGCGCAGGTAGCTGCCGAACCAGGGGTAGCCGGCGATGACGGCCGGTGCCCCGTCGGCGCCGGTCACGATGAACTGGTCGGCGGCGAGGACGAGCGCCTTGTCGGCGGCCTCCCGCGCGCCGGCCGCCCGCACGAGCCGGCGGGCCCGGCGGCGGGCCTCCTGAACCACGGCGCCGGCGCGCGGCGGCGCGGTGTCGAGATCCCCGGACCAGGCGGTGACGTCCAGCGCCTCCCCCACGGCGAGCGTGGCGGCGAAGGTGCCGGCGGCCCACAGGTCCTCGACCGGGTTCAGGCCCCGGGCGGCCTCCTCGCGGGCACAGGCACCGAGGTACCAGTCCCCGGCCGGCTGGAAGCCGGGGCCCGCGATGCGGTACGCCCCCTCGACCTCGACCCAGCCGGTGTCCTCGATCGGTTCGACCGTGAGGGGCGGGCCGGTGCGGTCACGCTCGGTGTCCGCGTCGCGCCAGGTGCACAGGGCGGTGAGCGTCAGCCCCACCGAGCTTCCGGCCGGGGCGCCGACGAGCCGGTGGACGACGGCCACCGCGTTGCGGCCGTGGACCATGGCCAGCTCGCGCTCCAGCACGAACTCGCCGACGCGCCACCGCCAGCGCGGCACACCCTCGGTAAGCTGGAACTGTTCCAGCAGCAGGTGCCCGGTCGGCGCGATGGCGCCCGAGGCCCACTCGTGGACGCCGAGCCGGACGGTGATCCCGCCGGGCAGCGTCAGGACCGGGTCCAGCGCGGCGAGTGCGAGACGCCGGTCGGGGGTGACCAGCAACCCGTGATAGCGCCGCGTGCGCAGGCCCGCGACGGTGCCGGTCGCATATCCCCCGAGCCCGTCGGTGACCAGCCATTCCGACTCGAACCCCGGGGCCGATGTGCAGACATGCGGGCCGAAGGTCACCGATCCTGGGGGCATGTGTCCAACTATGATCCGAACCCCCTTGGTTCAAACGCTCGCCACGACGGAATTCGCCGGAGGTTCACACTCGACCCCTGTCGGAAATCCGACGGCCAACCACCGACGATTCATTATCGAGTGCATTGGGCATATGCCAGCCAGCTTCGCGCGTACCCGCGCGTGAACTTTCGAAGCACGGAACACTGTGGCAACGGTGGAACCGTTGAGCAGCGGCGTCACACCGAGTGGCACACCGAGTGCCGCGACAGAGCAGGACAGAGCAGGACAGGGGCGGACATGCAGGTTTGGCCGGGCGACCGGTACCCGTTGGGCGCGACCTACGACGGGCAGGGCACCAACTTCGCGATCTTCAGCGAGGCGGCCGAGTCGGTCGAGCTGTGCCTGTTCGACGACCACGACGTCGAGGAGCGCGTCCGGCTGGTCGAGGTCGACGCGTTCGTGTGGCACGCCTACCTGCCGGGTGTCGAGCCCGGACAGCGCTACGGATTCCGTGTGCACGGGCCGTACGACCCGGCGCGTGGGCTGCGCTGCAACCCGCACAAGCTGCTGCTCGACCCGTACGCGAAGGCGATCGACGGCGACATCAACTGGGATCCGGCCGTCTACGGGTACGACTTCAACGATCCCGAGCGGATGTCGACGACGGACTCCGCGCCGTTCATGCCGAAGGCCGTGGTCGTCAACCCGTACTTCGACTGGGGCAACGACGCCGCCCCGCGGGTGCCGTACCACCATACGGTCGTCTACGAGGCGCACGTCCGCGGCATGACGATGCGCCACCCGGACGTCCCGGAGGAACTGCGCGGCACGTACGCGGGCATCGGCCACCCGGCGATCATCGAGCACCTGAAGCGGCTCGGGATCACCGCGCTGGAGCTGCTGCCGGTGCACCACTTCGTGCACGACCAGCGCCTCGTCGAGCTCGGCCTGTCGAACTACTGGGGCTACAACACGATCGGCTTCTTCGCGCCGTACCACGGCTACGCCCGCCGGCACCGGGGACAGCAGGTCCAGGAGTTCCGCGGCATGGTCAAGGCGCTGCACGCGGCCGGCATCGAGGTGATCCTCGACGTGGTCTACAACCACACCGCCGAGGGCAACCACCTGGGCCCGACGCTGGGGTTCAAGGGCCTGGACAACGGCCACTACTACAAGCTCGAGGACGACGACAACCGCTACTACACCGACTACACGGGCACCGGCAACAGCCTCAACGTCCGCAACCCGCACACCCTGCAGCTCATCATGGACTCGCTGCGGTACTGGGTGACCGAGATGCGCGTCGACGGCTTCCGCTTCGACCTTGCCTCCACCCTGGCGCGCGAGTTCTACGAGGTCGACCGGCTGTCGACGTTCTTCGAGGTCGTGCAGCAGGACCCGGTCGTCAACCAGGTGAAGCTCATCGCCGAGCCGTGGGACGTCGGGCCGGGCGGCTACCAGGTCGGCAACTTCCCGCCGCTGTGGACGGAGTGGAACGGCCGCTTCCGGGACACCGTGCGCGACTTCTGGCGCGGCGAGCCGGCCACGCTGGGCGAGTTCGCGTCGCGGATCTGCGGCTCGGCCGACCTCTACCAGGACGACGGCCGCCGACCGTTCGCCAGCATCAACTTCGTCACCTGCCACGACGGGTTCACGCTCAACGACCTGGTCTCGTACAACGAGAAGCACAACGAGGCCAACATGGAGGACAACCGGGACGGGGAGAGCCACAACCGGTCCTGGAACTGCGGCGTGGAGGGGCCGACCGACGACCCGCAGATCAACGCGTTGCGCGCCAAGCAGCGGCGCAACTTCCTCACCACGTTGATGCTGTCGCAGGGCGTGCCGATGATCTGCGCCGGTGACGAGCTGGGCCGCACCCAGCGGGGCAACAACAACGCGTACTGCCAGGACAACGAGACGAGCTGGATCGACTGGGAGCACGTCGACGAGCAGCTCCTCGCGTTCACGCGCGGCCTGGCCCTGTTCCGGGAGCGGCACCGGGTGTTCCGCCGGCGCCGGTTCTTCACCGGCCGGCCGGTGGCCCGCGCCGAGGGCACCCCGATCCCGGACGTGGCCTGGTTCGCCACCGACGGGCGGCAGATGACCGAGGAGGACTGGGACAACCACTTCGGCAAGGCGGTGATGCTGTTCGTCAACGGCGAGTCGATCACCGAACGGGGCTCGCACGGCGAGCGGCACGTCGACGACTCGTTCCTGCTGTGCTTCAACGCCCACTCCGAGCCGCTGGAGTTCGTCGTGCCGTCCCAGGATTACGGCAAGGAGTGGGAGCTGGTGATCGCGACCGCGGCGGGCCCGGCCCGCGACGGCGGCTCGTACACCGCCGGCGGCACGATCACCGTGCCGGACCGTTCGCTCGTCGTGCTGGACCGCACCGCATGAGTGTCCCGGCGAGCACCTACCGGGTGCAGGTCCGGCCGGACTTCGACCTCGACACGACGGCGGAGCTGGCCGGCTACCTGCACGACCTGGGCGTCGGTCACCTCTACACGGCGCCGCTGCTGACCGCGACGCCCGGCTCGCCGCACGGCTACGACGTCGTCGACCCGCGGCAGGTCGACCCGCGCCTCGGCGGGGCGCCGGCCCTGGACCGGCTGGCCGGGACGCTGCGCACGCACGGCCTCGGCCTGGTCGTCGACATCGTGCCCAACCACATGGGTCTGTTCCAGCCGGCCGCCAACCCGATGTGGTGGGACGTGCTGGCCAACGGGCGCGGCTCGCGGTACGCGGACTGGTTCGACGTCGACTGGGACGCCGGTCCGCTCGTCGTGCCGGTGCTCGGCTCGCCGTCAGCCGTCGGCGACCTCCGCGTCGAGGACGGTGAGCTGCGGTACTTCGAGCACCGGTTCCCGATCGCGGCCGGCACCGGCGACGGCGCGCCGCAGGAGGTCCACGAGCGGCAGCACTACCGGCTCGTGTACTGGCGGGAGGGCGACGAACGGCTCAACTACCGCCGGTTCTTCGCGGTGACCGAGCTGGCCGGCCTGCGGGTGGAGGACCCCGCGGTCTTCGAGGCGACCCACGCGGAGATCCTGCGCTGGGTGCGCGAGGGCCTCGTCGACGGTATCCGGGTCGACCACCCGGATGGGCTGCGCGATCCCGGCGGCTACCTCGCCCGGCTGCGCGAGCGGGCCCCGGACGTCTGGCTGGTGGTGGAGAAGATCCTGGAGCGCGGCGAGCCGCTGCCGCCGCAGTGGCCGGTCGACGGCACGACCGGCTACGACGCCCTCGCCGAGGTGTGCGGCCTGTTCGTCGACCCGGCCGCCGACAACGGTGACACCTCCTGGCCCGAGGAGGCGCACGCGCAGAAGCTCGACGTGACCAGGCGGCTGTTCCGGGCCGAGCTGCACCGCCTCGGGCGCCTCGGCGATCCAGCCTGGGAGGAGGCGCTCGCCGAGCTGGCGGCGTGCTACGACGTGTACCGCACCTACCTGCCGTACGGGCTCGCGGACTTCGACCACGCGATCACCGAGGCCCGCCGCCGGCGGCCCGACCTGGACTTCGACGCGCTGGTCCCCCGGCTCACCGACCCGGCCGACGAGCTCGCCGCGCGGTTCCAGCAGCTCACCGGCGCGGTCATGGCCAAGGGCGTCGAGGACACGGCGATGTACCGCTGGAACCGGTTCGTCGCCCTCAACGAGGTCGGCGGCGACCCGTCCCGCTTCGGCGTGCCGCCCGAGGAGTTTCACGCCGCCGCGGAACGCCGCCTCGCCGAGTGGCCGGCCGGCATGACCACACTGTCGACCCACGACACCAAGCGCGACGAGGACGTGCGGGCCCGCCTGGCCGTTCTCAGCGAGCTGCCCGGGGAGTGGGCCTCGGTGTCGGCCCGCTGGCGGGCCGCGGCGCCGCTGCCGGACCCGTCGTTCGAGGACCTGTTCTGGCAGACGATCGTCGGCGCCTGGCCGATCTCGCGCGACCGCCTGCACGCCTACTTCGTGAAGGCGGCCCGGGAGGCGAACCGCTCGACGTCCTGGAGCGACCCGTCCGAGGCGTTCGAGGCGGCGGTCGCCGCCGTGCTCGACCGGGTCTTCACCGACCTGCGCGGCGAGGTCGAGGAGATCGCGGCCCGCATCACCCCGTTCGGCTGGAGCAACTCGCTGGGCCAGAAGCTGGTGCAGTTGACGATGCCCGGGATCCCCGACGTGTACCAGGGCACCGAACTCTGGGAGAACTCGCTCGTCGACCCGGACAACCGCCGGCCGGTCGACTTCGGCGAACTACGCGACATGCTGGCGGCCCTCGACGCCGGCACCGTCCGCCCGCCCGTCGACGTCTCCGGCGCGGCGAAGCTGCTGGTGGTCAGCCGGGCGCTGCGGCTGCGACGGAGCCGCCCTTCGTTGTTCCAGCGGTACCAACCGGTGCGGGCGACCGGCGAGGGCGCGTCCCACGTCGTGGCGTTCGACCGGGGCGGGGCGCTGACCGTGGCCACCCGGCTGCCGGTCGGGCTGGCCGCGCGGGGCGGCTGGGGCCGCACCGAGCTGAAGCTGCCCGGCGGCGACTGGACCGACGTGCTGACCGGCCGCCCGGTCGCCGGCCCGGGCCTGGCCGAGCTGCTCGCCACGTATCCGGTGGCCCTGCTGGTCCGCCGATGATGGGGGGTTGACGGTGGAGTTCCGGGTGTGGGCGCCCGCCGCGCGGCGGGTCTCGTTGCGGGTCGGCGCCGACACGGTGCCGATGACGCGGGCCGGGCAGTGGTTCGTGGCCTCGGCGGAGGCCGGGCACGGCACCGACTACGGGTTCGTCCTGGACGACGAGTCCACGCCGCTGCCGGACCCGCGCTCCCGGTGGCAGCCGTCCGGCGTCCACGGCCTGAGCCGGGTGTACGACCACTCGCGCCACCGCTGGGGCGACGCGGCCTGGACCGGCCGGCAGCTACCCGGCAGCGTCGTCTACGAGCTGCACGTCGGCACGTTCACGCCCGAGGGCACCTTCGACGCGGCCGCGGCTCGCCTGCCGTACCTGTCGGAGCTGGGCGTCGACCTGATCGAACTGCTCCCGGTCAACACGTTCAACGGCGAGTGGAACTGGGGCTACGACGGCGTCGGCTGGCACGCGGTCCAGGAGTCATACGGCGGGCCGGACGGCCTGAAACGCTTCGTCGACGCCGCCCACCGGGCCGGTCTCGGCGTGATCATCGACGCCGTCTACAACCACTTCGGCCCCTCGGGGGCCTACGCGCCGCGGTTCGGCCCCTACCTGTCCGGCGGCGCGAACACGTGGGGACGCTCGCTCAACCTGGACGAGGCCGACTCCGGCGAGGTCCGCCGGTTCGTCATCGACAGCGCCCTGCAGTGGCTGCGCGACTACCACGCCGACGGCCTGCGCCTCGACGCCGTCCACGCCCTGGTCGACCGGGGCGCGACGCACCTGCTGGAGGAGCTGGCGGTCGAGGTCGACGCGCTGTCCGCGGCGCTCGGCCGTCCGCTGTCGCTGATCGCCGAGTCCGACCTCAACGACGCCAAGCTCGTCACGGCGCGGGAGGGCGGCGGCTACGGCCTGCACGCCCAGTGGGACGACGACGTGCACCACGCCCTGCACGCGCTGCTGACCGGCGAACGGCAGGGCTACTACGGCGACTTCGGCTCCCCCGCGTGCTTCGCCGCGGTGTGGACGTCCGCGTTCTGGCACGCCGGGACGTGGTCGTCGTTCCGGCGCCGGGTCCACGGCCGGCCGGTCGACCGGTCCCGGATCCCGGGCCACCGGTTCGTGGTGTGCCTGCAGAACCACGACCAGATCGGCAACCGCGCGGTGGGCGACCGGCTGACGGCGTCGCTGTCCCCCGGCCTGCTGCGCGTCGCCGCGACGCTGCTGCTGACCTCGCCGTTCACCCCGATGCTGTTCATGGGCGAGGAGTTCGCGGCCCGCACCCCGTGGCAGTTCTTCACCAGCCACCCCGAGCCGGCCCTGGCCGCCGCGGTCGCCGACGGCCGCCGGTCGGAGTTCGCCGAGCACGGCTGGCTCTCGGACGACGTGCCCGACCCGCAGGACCCGGCGACGTTCGAGCGGTCGAAGCTGGACTGGTCGGCGCGGGACGAGTCGATGCTGGACCTGTACCGGACGCTGATCCGCCTGCGGAAGTCGGTGCCGGACCTGGCGGATCCGCGGCTGGACCGGGTGCGAGTCGTCCACGACGAGGGTGTGCTGCTGATCGAGCGGGGCGCCCGAACGGTGGTGGCCAACCTGACGAAGAACCCGCGGACGGTCCCGCTGTCCGCCGGTCGCATCCTGTTCACGACGGACGAGGCGGCGTTCCTCCAGTCCGGCTCGGCGACCCTCCCGGCCGAGTCCGCCCTGATCCTCTAACCCCCTCCCCTCCCCTCCCCTCCCCCTACTGCGTCGATCTTGCACTTGTGGTTCCCACCAAACCGGACCATTTCGGGCGTGTCCGGGCACCACGACTGCAAGATCGACGCAGTTTTTGGGGTTGACAGGGGGGGAGGGGGCCGGGTTGGATAACCAGTAGGTTAGGTAACCTACTGGTAAGGTAACTGATGGTCACTGATCGGCTCAGTACCACCTTCGCGGCACTGGCGGACCCCACCCGGCGGGCCATCCTGGCCCGGCTCACGCAGGGTGAGGCCACCGTCAAGGAACTCGCCGCACCGTTCGACATGAGCGGGCCGGCGATCTCCAAGCACCTCCGGGTGCTCGAGAAGGCCGGTCTCATCTCCCGCGGCCGCGAGGCTCAGTGGCGGCCGTGCCGGCTGGAGGCCGCGCCGCTGAAGGAGGTGGCCGAGTTCACGGACGCATATCGGCGCTTCTGGGACGAGAGCTACACACGGCTCGACGCCTACCTGCAACTCGTCCAGGATCAGACGATCCCGGACCCGCTTCCCCGACACGAGGAGCCACACGATGGTCATGACCGGTGAGCTGGGCGTCACCACGTTCGAGCTGCCCAGCGACGAGGAGGTCCGGATCGTCCGGACCGTCGCCGCGCCCCGCGGGCTCGTCTTCGACGTCCACACCAGGGCCGAGCACCTGCCGAAGTGGATGGTCGGCCCGCCCGGCTGGACGATGCCGGTGTGCGAAATCGACCTGCGTCCCGGCGGCCGGTTCCGCTACGTGTGGCGGTCGGCCGGGGATGAGGAGCTCACGATCGCCGGCACGTTCCACGAGGTGATCCGCCCCGACCGGCTGGTCAGCAGCGAGGCGTGGAGCGGCGACTGGCCGGAGACCCGCAACACGGTGACGTTCGCCGAGCACGACGGACGCACGACGATCACCACCACGATCCGGCACGTCTCGCAGGAGGCCCGCGACGCCGCCCTGCAGAGCGGCATGAAGGACGGCCTGGACGCGGGTCACGCGCGGCTGGAGGCGTACCTCGCGACGGTCGAACCGGCCGTCGCCATGCCCGCGATGCGCCTGGAGTTGGTGCCGGTGCCGGTCGCCGACGTCGACGCGGCGCTCGCGTTCTACGAGGGCCGGCTCGGCTTCACCGTCGACCACGACGTGCGGCCCGGCAACGGTTCCCGGGTCACGCAACTGACCCCGCCCGGCTCGTCGTGCTCGATCGTGCTCTACAAGGACCTGCCGGGCCTGGACCTGCCACCGGGCACGCTGCGGGGCCTGCACCTGGTCGTCGACGACATCCACAAGTCCCGCGAGGCGCTGCTGGCCCGCGGCGTCGAGGTCGCCGGCGTCGACGACCTGGGCGGCATCCTCTACGCCGCGTTCGCCGACCCGGACGGCAACACCTGGCTGCTGCAGGAGATCCCGCGGGGCTCCAGCCGCCCCGCCGACTAACGCCGGTCGAACAGGTCCGCGATCTGGCGCATGCGGGCGTCGCCGATCAGGTCGTCGAGATACAGCGGCAGCGGGATGCGCCAGTTCGGGTACTGGTCGGTCGTCCCCGGCAGGTTCGGCTGGCGGACGACGCCGAGGACGTCGTAGGGCGAGGCGAGCACGATCCGGCACGGGGTGCGTTCGAGCAGCCGGTGCATGGCGAGGACGATCTCCTCGTCGGTGCTGTCGGGCTCGGTGAGCCCTTCGGCGTCGAGCACGTCGAGCAGCGCGGCGCGTTCCCTCGCCGCGTCGGCCCACTCGTCCTTGGCGTCGCGGCCGAGGACCCCGGCCGCGGCGCGGGCGAGGACGTGCTCACCGGCGAGGAACCCGGCCGCGGTCGGCAGGTCGTGGGTGGAGATGCTGGCCACGGCGTTGGCGGGCCACTCGGCGGGCGGCCGGAACGCGCCGCCGGCGTCACGGGTGAACCACAGCACCGCGGAGCCGAGGATGTTGCGCTCCCGCAGGGTGGTGGTGACGACGGGCTCCACGGTGCCGAGATCCTCGCCGACGACCACGGCACCGGCCCGGACGGCCTCCTCGACGAGGATGTCGAGCATCGCGGCGTCGTCGTAGTGCACGTAGGTGCCTTCGGCGGCGCCGCGGCCCGGCGGCACCCACCACAGCCGCCACAGCCCGGCGACGTGGTCGACGCGCAACCCGCCGGCGTGCCGGAAGATCTCGCGGAGCAGGTCCCGGTAGGCGCGGTAGTCGCTCGCGGCGAGCCGGTCGGGGCGCCAGGCGGCAAGGCCCCAGTCCTGGCCCTGCTGGTTGAACGCGTCGGGCGGCGCGCCGATGCGTGCGCCCTGGACGATGACCTCCTGGAGGGTCCAGGCGTCGGCGCCGCCCGGGTCGATGCCGACGGCGAGGTCCTGGATGATCCCGACGGCCATCCCGGCGGCGGCCTCGTCGGCGGCGGCGAGCTGCTCCGCGCAGCGCCGCTGCAGCCAGGCGTGGAACGCGACCCGGCCGGCGGGCGCGGCCGCGTAGGCGTCCGGCGAGGGACGGCGCAGCTCGCCGGGCCACCGCCGCCAGTCGGCGCCGTGGATCTCGGCGAGCGCGGTGTAGGTGGCGAAGTCCCGCAGCGCCGGCTCCGGCTCCGTGCCGGACGCCGCTCCGGCGTCGAACAGCAGCTCCAGCGCGGCCCGCTTGGCGCGCCACACGCCGCCGTAGTCGATCAGCCCCTCGGCGGTCGACTGCGCCGGCCGCAGCGCGTCGACCTGTGCCCGCAGCGCCGGCTCCGCGGCGCGGTACTCGGGCAGGTCGGCGATGCGCAGGTACAGCGGGTTGACGAACCGGCGGCTCGACGGCGAGTACGGCGAGGCGGGCAGCGGGTCGACGGGCGCGACGGCGTGCAGCGGGTTGACCAGGATCGCGCCGGCACCGGTGGAGGCGGCCCAGCGGGTGAACGCGGCGAGGTCGGCGAAGTCACCGACGCCCCACGAGCGGGCGGAACGCACCCCGTACAGTTGGAGCATCCACCCCCACGTGCGCGGCGGTTCGGGCAGGGCGGCGGCCCCGCCGGCCCGTGACCGGGGCGCCGGCCGCGGCCCGAGCAGGCCGAGCACCGCCTCGACGACGGCGGGGTCGATGTCGACACGCCGCCGGCCGGCGGTCTCATACCAGGTGGCGACGCCGTGCGCGGCGGCCCGGGCGCTCAGCGGCTCTGCCGGAGTGGACACGGGAACGTCATACCCCACTGGTCTGGTCGCGAAGCACGAGTGCGGGCACGCTGTCGGCGCCGACGCGGCGGCGCTACGCCGGGCGGTGCTGTCGCACCCCGTCGACGAACACGTCGACGCGTTCGTTGTAGAAGCAGGCGAGCCCGGCGATCTTCTGGCTCTCCGGCAGCGGCGTACGGTAGATCCACACCAGGTCGTCGTGGACCCTCCCGTCGAGCTCGACCGACCAGTAGTTCGCCGTCCCCTTGTACGGGCAGTGCGTCTGCGTCGCCGAGGGCCGCAGCAGGTCCATCCGCAGGTCGGTGACCGGCAGGTAGTATCGCGTCGGCAGGCCGGTCTCGAACAGCATCCGCGGGTTGCGGGACTCGCCCAGGACGGTCCCGTCGAGCTCGACCCGCACGTGCCGGCTGCTGGCGAGGATGTCGACGCGCTTGTACGGGTCGCGCGGATGGGTGTAGACCGGCTCGTCCTCCTCGAACCACTCGGTCATCGCGGCCCAGTCGAGGCGGACCGCGTCACGCAGCTCCGGCAGCGGCGAGTCGGTGAACCGTTTCGCGGCCCCCTTCGCGACCCCGCCGGCGGTGACGACGTCGAAGACCTCCGCCGTGCCGCGGCTGGGCGAGTGCTCGGTCCCGCCGGTCCCGACGAGCTCCGCGCGCACGTCCGCGGCGGGGATGTAGTAGGCCGGGTAGTAGGGCACCTCCCACACGAGCACGGGGCGGGTCGTGTCGGCGACGAGGCTGCCGCCGAGGAAGGCACGGACACGTTTGGGACCGGTCTCGACACGGACACGGCCCCGATGGTGGGTCTCGGTCACGGTTCCAACGCTACTGCCGGCCCGGTGACAACCAGGTGTCACGAGGAGGGAGGGTCACAGCCGCGGCGCATCGTCGGCGGAGTCGTCGGCGAGCGCGGCGGGACCGACGATCAGCGGGTCGGGAATGCCCACGAGCTCGTGGTCCTTGCCGTCGTAGTCGAACCGGCTCAGCACGTGCCGCATCGCCTCGAGCCGGGCGCGTTTCTTGTCGTTGCTCTTCACCACGGTCCACGGCGCGTCGGCGGTGTCGGTGTAGAAGAACATCGCCTCCTTGGCCTCGGTGTACTCGTCCCACTTGTCGAGGGAGGCGAGGTCCATCGGTGACAGCTTCCACTGCCGGACGGGGTCGACCTGCCGGATGAGAAACCGGGTGCGCTGCTCGTTGCGCGACACCGAGAACCAGAACTTCACCAGCCGGATGCCGGAGCGCACCAGCATCCGCTCCAGCTCCGGGGCCTGCCGCATGAACTCGAGATACTCGGCGCGGGTCGCGAAGCCCATGACCCGCTCGACGCCGGCCCGGTTGTACCAGGACCGGTCGAACAGCACGATCTCGCCGGCCGACGGCAGATACTGGATGTACCGCTGGAAGTACCACTGCGTCGACTCGCGCTCGCTGGGCTTCTCCAACGCGACGACGCGCGCGCCGCGCGGGTTGAGGTGCTCCATGAACCGCTTGATGGTGCCGCCCTTGCCGGCGGCGTCGCGGCCCTCGAAGAGCACCACGAGCCGGTCGCCGCGGGCCTTCACCGTGTTCTGCAGCTTGAGCAGCTCGATCTGCAGGAGCCGCTTGACGCGGTCGTACTCGTCGCGGGTCATCCGCTCGTCGTACGGGTAGTCCTCACGCCACGTGTCCACGGGCCGGCCGTCCTTGCGCAGCAGCACCGGGTCGTCATCGTCGTCGTCCTCGACCAGGTAGTCGTCGAGCGAGAGGTCAGCCATCCCACTGATGTACCCGCTCACCGCCAGGTTCACCACCACCGGGGTTTGACCGCCGCCGGCGCGCCGGTCACGGCCGGGTCACCCTCGGTGCGCCGGCTCCGGCCACCAGTCCGAGAAACGGTGGCTGATCGGTCCGGGGTGCCCGCCGGACGGCGGAGAGCAACCCGAATCCGCCCCGCTCGATGGCATACTTGCCCGCGGTCAACAGCCACCCCCCTTCCGACCGCAGGCGGTTGCAGCCATGAGCAAGCATCAAGCCGGACGCATAGCTCTCGGCACGCTGTTTCGCGGGCTGGCCCTCCTGCTCGCGGCCGGCCTCGTCGCCGGCGCCGGGTGGTACGTGCTGCGCGGCGCCGGCACCACCGGCGACGGCCGCACCTGCCCGACCACCCTGCGGGTCGTCGCCGCGTCGTCGATCGCCAACGCCGTCTCCGCCGCCGGCCGCACCCTGCGCGCCGGATCCGACTGCGTCCATGTCGACACCACCAACGCCGACGGCCGCCCCGCCGCCGCACAGCTCAGCCAGGTCTCCGCCGACGTGTGGATCCCCGACGACGCCGCCTGGGACGCTCTCGCACCGCCGCAGTTCCTCGCCACCAAGGGCACCCTCAACGCGTACGACACCCTCGCGACCAGCCCGATCTACATGGTCACCGACCCCGCCACCGCGGAGAAGATCAAGGTCGCCGGGGGTGGCTGGCTCGCCCTCGCCAACCTCCTCAACGCCCACACCTCCGGCGTGCGGCTCACCGTGCGCAACCCGGCCATGTCCGGCGACGGCATGGTCGCCGCCGGCGCCGTCGGCGAGGCGGTCTGGCTCGACAAGGGCATGGACACCTCCTCCCTCGCCCTGGCCAACATGCTGCCGGTCACCCGCACCGTCAACCACGACCTCGCCGCCACCCCCGCCGCCCCCGGCGAGGTCGGCCTCGTCCCCGAATACGCACTCCTCGCCACGCTCCGCCTGGCCCGGACCGACCGCCGCTACATCATCGGCGCCGACCACACCGCGCTGCTGCGCTACACCTGGCTGCCGTCGGCCGCCGCCGCGAACAACCCGAAACGCGCCGCCGCGCTCAAGCGCCTCTACGCCGCGTTCACCTCTCAGGAAGGCAAACGCGCCCTGGCCGCCGCCGGGCTGCGCGGCCCCGACAACCTCCGGCCCGTCTTCGACGGCGCCGACATCCTGCCGGAGCCGACCGCCAAACCGTTCGAGGTGCTCGGCGCGCACCACGTCCAGCACGTCTTCGCCACCTGGGACCCCGAGGACCGGCGCAGCAACCTGCTGATCATCGTCGACATCGCCGGCACCAGCGGCAGCACCTCCGCACCGCCCGGCACCACCCGCCAGCAACCGATCGACGTGCTCAAACAGGGCTGCCGCCAGCTCGCCGATCTCATGCCCGTCGGCGCCCGCCTCGGCCTGTGGGAGGTCGGCACCGGCGAGCCCGGCTACCGCAAACTGCTGCCCACCGACCGGCTCGACGACACCACCCGCACCACGTTCACCAGGTCCGTCGGCAACCTGACCGCGCGCCGCGCCGGCCCCGGCCTCCTCGACGCCATCGTCGCGGGCTACCAGTCCATCCGCGACGACTGGCGCGACGACATGTTCAACCAGGTCTTCATCATCACCGACGACCAGCACAAGGACAGCGCGGACGTCCAGGCCGTCGACGAGATGGTCAGGAGGCTCACCGCGCTCAAGGACCCCGACAAGCCGGTGACGATCAGCATCGCCGTCCTCGGCAAGAAGGACGCCGCCGACCGGCTCAAGGAATCCCTCAAGCCGGTGGACGTCTACGTCGACAACGCCGTCACCGCCGACGACGTGCAGGCCGCGTTCATCCACGTCGTCGCCGGCGGCCTGCACGAGTAGGCCCTACCGGGCGGGTGTGGTCGGCGAGTCCAGCCAGTTGTCGATCAGGCCGGTGAAGTCCCGGCCCGTCTGCTGGTTTACGAACGCGATGAACGCCGCCCGGTCCTGCGCCGTCCCCACGTGGCTGCCCGCCCACGCCCGGCCCAGCGCGAAGAACCGCTCGTCGCCCAGCGCCTTGTGGAGCTGCCGCAGCATCAGCGCCGAGCACAGGTACACGTTGCCCTCCGCGAAGCTGTCCGCCCGCGGGCTGCCCGGCGGCCCCAGCCGTCTGCGCAGCTCCGCGTCCTGCTGCCGCGCCGTCTGCTCCCACCGCTCGACGGCCGGCCCGCCGTGCGACGCGTTGTGCAACTGCTCGACGTACGTCGCCCAGCCCTCGTTGAGCCACAGGTCCTTCCACGTGGACGGGCCGACCGCGTTGCCGAACCACTGGTGCGCGTACTCGTGGACCAGCACCGGGCCCAGATTGGCAAGCTGCGGCCGTGACCCCAGCACGTCACCGCCGATCGTCAGCATCTGCTGCGTCTCCATCGCCGACTCCGACGGCACGATCACCGCGCCGGTGCTCGGGAACGGGTGCGACCCGAACCGCTCCTCCAGCCAGCCCAGGTACTCCGGCGACCGCCGCAGCTCCGGGATGAACGCGTCGTCCTTCCCGGTGCGCGTCCACAACGTGATCGGCAGCCCCCGCGGCCCGGTGACCTCCGTCTTCGTGTACCTGCCCACCGCCAGCGTCGTCAGGTAGCTCGCCACCGGCTGCGCCGTCGTGTAGCTGAACGTGTCACCGGACCGACCCTTCGGCGTGCCGCTCGCGACCCCCGCCCAGCCGGCCGGCACCGTCACCGCGATGTCGTACAGCGCCTTGTCCGACGGCTGGTCGTTCGCCGGATACCACGTCGACGCCCCGTACGGCTCCTGCATCGTCCACAGCTCGCCGTCCCTCGTCACCGTCAGCCCGAGCGGCTCACTGTCCCCGCGGTGCGACGGCATCGGCACCGGCGCCGGCGTCCCCTGGTACTCGACCGAGAGCGTCGCCACCGCCCCCGCCGCCAGCGGCCGGTCGACGGTCAGGTCGCCGCTGACGATCCTCCCGGCGACGTCGACGCCGTCGACGCTCGTCTTCCCGATGCGGTACGCGCTGGAGAAGTCGAGCCGCACCTGCTGCACCGCCCGCACCGCACGCAGCTTGATCGTCGCCGTGCCGGTGAGGGTCTTCGTGTCCGGCGCCCAGGCCAGCGTCAACCCGTAGTGCTGGACGTCGATCGCCGGATTGCCGTAGGCCGGATAGATCGGATCGGCGACCGGGGTCGACGTGCCGTCGGTGTTGCCGCCACCCACGGCGACGCTCGGCAACGGCCGCGGCACCCCCAGGCGGCGGGCCTCGGTCGTGACCGAGGTGCCGCAGCCGGCGAGCAGCACGGCCGCGGCGGTGATGGCACTCAGCAAGGGAGCTCGTCGCAGAGCGGCTCGTCGCACCGGCCCAAGGCTAGTACGCCCAACGTCGTTTCCACGGTCGCGTGTGCGTCCGTGCCTCGAACCTGCCTGACCGTCACGACTGGCCGCAGCCGAGCGCGTCGCGGAGCGCCGTGAGGTTCGCCCGCATGACGGTGAAGTACGTGTCACCCCCCTCGACCCCTTCCAGCGGGTCGAGCACCGCCGCCTTGGCCCCGATCTCCTTCGCCACCGTCTCCGACAGCTTCGGGCTGACCAGCGCCTCGAAGAAGATCGTGGTCACGCCCCTCTCCTTCGCCAGCCGCGCCGCCTCGGTCACCTGCTGCGGGCCGGGCTCCGCCTCCGGGTCGAGGCCGTTGATCGGGATCTGGTTGAGCTCGTAGCGGCCGGCGAGGTACCCGAACGCGGCGTGGCTGGTGACGATGTCCCGCCGGGCACAGTTCGCCAGCCCCGTGCTGAACTCCTTGTCGAGCTCCCGCAACTCACCCTGCAACCGCGTGGCGCGGCTCCTGATCTCCTCCGCGCCGGCGGTGTCGACCTTGGCCATGCGGTCGGCGAGCTGCCCGACGACCACCGACAGCCGCACCGGGTCGAGCCAGACGTGCGGGTCCTTGCCGGCCGGCCCGTCCTTGAGCGCCTCGACCGCGGCGACGTCGAACGACCGGTCCTTCGCCTGCCCACGCACCGCCTCGTCGACGGCCGGCTGGAACCCGTCGAGGTACACCACCAGGTCGGCGTCCTCGATCTGGGCGAGCTGGTTGGGCCGGAGCTCCAGGTCGTGCGGCTCGGCGCCGCCCCTGGTGAGGTTGGTGACGGTGACCCGGTCCCCGCCGACGCGCTCGCTGATGAACTGGAGCGGATAGAAGGCCGCGACGACCTTCACCTTCCCGTCCCCACCGCCTCCGGCGTCGTTCCCGCACCCGGCGACGACAAGAGACAGCAGGACGGAGACGGCGAGCAGACAGCGACGCAACATGGCGGTAAGTCTCCCCGCTGATGACAATCATTGTCAAAAACGCATGACACACGCAGCCTGCGGCGGTGAGACCGGCGACACGGATGTTCAACAAGGCCCGCTCATGGAGTCGCCCTGGTCGGAGCGCGCCGGCCCGGGTTCGGCGGCGACCGCGATCGACATCCTAGGAGGCTAGGTTGAACATCTCGTTCAGGCGCGGAACTGGCGGGTGGTGAGGCCGAACCAGCGGTCCGTCAGTCCCTCGTCGCGCATGCCGAGCCGGCGGGCGACGGCCTGCGAGGCGTGGTTGTCGGGGTCGGTGAGGGCGAGGACGCCGGGCGGCGTCCGGTCGAGCAGGAGCCGCGCGGCACCCGTCGCGTAGCCGCGCCCCTGGTGGTCCGGGTGGAGATGCCAGCCGATCTCGATCTCGTCGGTCGGCCCGTTCGCGTCGTGCAGCGGCAACAGCAGCACCGTCCCCACGGGACGACCCCGGCCGGCGTCGTCGGGGACGATCGCCCACAGGCCGAACGGGTCGGGCAGGTCGCGCTCGCGCTCGTGCCAGCGGGCCATCCGCGCGCGGGCCTCCTCGCGGTCCCGCAACACACCGCGGGGCTGGGGGCCGAGCCAGCGCATCACCTCCCAGCGGGAGTAGAGGTCGAAGAACACCTCGAGGTCGTCCTCGTGCCAATGCCGCAGCCGCATCCACACAGTGTGCCGTCGGGAGGTACCACGCGGGACGCCGGGAACCGTGCTCTTCGATACCATCGTTCGCCGTGGCGCGGCGCGGCCCCGTGCCCCGGCGACGGAAGCCGGCGACCCGCACCGAGAGGTGGCGCTCATGACGGTCACAGCGACGGCACCGCGGCGCGGGACCCTCCGGGCCTGCGGGCTGCCGTTCCTGGACAGCGCGCTCGACATGGGCAACGATCCCGGCCAACTCCTCGCCCGGGTCTACCGCGCGCACGGGCCGGTGTTCCGGACGCGGCTGCCGCTGCGCGACCAGCGGTACCGGCGGGCCAAGGCCCGCCGGTACGAGGCCGGCGCCCTGTTCGCCGGGGGCGCGGTCACCGACGACGTGAAGCGCATCCCCACGGTCCGCTACACGCTGATGGAGACCGTGCGGCTGGACCCGGTCGCGGTGGCCATGGTCCGCGCCGCGACCAGGGACCTCGAGTTCGCCGGCCACCCGATCCGCGAGGTCCACCGTCTCGACCTGGCGACGAAGACGGCCCCGACCCCGGGCCCGGCGATGTCGTTCAGGTCCGGGTCGGCCCATCGGCACTGAGCCATGGCACTCCTGCCCCGCCTCATCCTGCTCAACGGCCCGCCCGGGTGTGGCAAGTCGACGCTCGCCCGCCGATACGCCGACGAGCACCCGCTGACGCTCAACCTCGACATCGACCGGCTCCGCGACCTGGTCGGCGCGTGGCGGGAGCACCGCCCGGCGGCCGGCGTCCTGGCCCGCGCCGCCGCGCTCGCGGCCGCGCGGGCGCACCTCCTGGCCGGGCACGAGGTGGTGGTGCCGCAGTACCTGGGCCGGCCCGAGTTCATCGAGCGGGCCGCCGCCCTGGCGACCGAGGTGGGTGCGCGGTTCGTGGAGATCGTGCTGCTCGACTCGCGCGGCAACGCCGTGCGCCGGTTCACCGAGCGCAGCCGCACCAGCACGGATCCCGCGCACCGGGAGGTGGGCCGGCTCCTCGAACGCGCCGACGGCCCGGCCGAACTGGCCGCGATGTACGACCGCCTGCTCACCGTCGTCGAGGCCCGTCCGGCGACCCGGATCGTGACGAGTGTGGAGGGCGACGTCGACGGCACGTACGACTCCCTGCTGGAGGCGCTCGGCGGATGACGGTGGTCGTCATCGCGCCGGACCGGCGGATTCGCCGGCGGAGGTATACGGTCGGTCCCGGCGGCGGCGACCGGTGAGGAGCGGGCGGATGGCGACCGGCGGCGGGGTGGATGGCGAGGGCCGGCTGCTGTATGCCGGTGCCGCCGGGCGGTGGGTCCTCACCGCGACGATCCTCGGGTCGGGGATCGCCGCGATCGACGCGACCGTGGTCGGGATCGCGCTGCCGGCGATCGGGCGGTCGTTCGACGCCGGACTGGAGACCCTGCAGTGGGTCGTCACGGCATACACGCTGACGCTCGCCGGGCTGCTGCTGCTCGCCGGGGCGCTCGGCGACCGCTACGGGCGGCGGCGGGTCTTCACCGTCGGCATCGTGTGGTTCGCGCTCGCGTCGGTGCTGTGCGGGATCGCGCCGGACGCCGGGACGCTCATCGCGGCGCGGGCGCTGCAGGGGGTCGGGGCGGCCCTGCTCACCCCGGGCAGTCTCGCGATCCTCCAGGCGTCCTTCCGGCCCGACGACCGCAGCAAGGCGATCGGCGCCTGGTCGGGTCTCGGCGGGGTCGCGACCGCGATCGGGCCGTTCGTCGGCGGCTGGCTGGTCGGGCTCGGTGCGGACTCGTGGCGGCTCATCTTCGCCGTCAACGTGCCGATCGCGATCGCCGTCGTGCTGATCACCCGGCGGCACGTGCCGGAGTCGCGGAATCCGGCGGCGACCGGCCGGGTCGACCTCGTCGGCGGGGCGCTCGTGACGGCCGGGCTGATCGGCGTCACGTACGGCCTCATCGAGGGCCAGGCCCAGGGCTGGTCCAGTCTGCCGGTGACGGGGGCGCTGGTCGGCGGTGTGCTGCTGCTCGCCGTGTTCGTCCGGTGGCAGACCCGGGCGCGGCACCCGATGCTGCCGCTGAGCCTCTTCGGCTCGGTGCGGTTCACCGCCACCAACGTGGTCACGTTCATCGTCTACGGCGCCCTCGGCGGTGCGCTGTTCCTGCTGCCGATCCAACTGCAGAACGTCGCCGGCTACACGCCGCTCGCGGCCGGGGTCGCGCTGCTGCCGGTCACGGTGATCATGCTGCTGCTGTCGGCCCGCTCCGGCGCGCTCGCGGCCCAGATCGGGCCGCGGCTGCAGATGAGCGCCGGGCCGATCGTCGCCGGGGCCGGCATGGCGCTCTTCGCGCGGATCGACGCCGCCGGCGGCTACCTCACCCAGGTCCTGCCGGCGGTGGCCGTCCTCGGGCTGGGCCTGGCGATCACGGTCGCGCCGCTGACCGCGACCGTCCTCGCGGCGGTGCCGGCCAACCACGCCGGGATGGCCTCGGCCGTCAACAACGACGTCGCGCGGGCCGCCGGTCTCGTCGCGGTGGCGGTACTGCCGGCGATCGCCGGGATCACCGGCGCGGCGTACCACCACCCGGACCTCTTCTCGACCGGCTTCCACCACGCCGTGCTGATCTCGGCGCTGCTCTGCGTCGCGGCCGGCCTGGTCGCCGCGGTCACGATCCGCAATCCGGAGAAGCCGGTCGCCGCGGCGCCGGAGGTCCGGCCGGAGGCGGCGCCACGGCGGCACTGCGCCGTCGACGGACCCCCGCTGTGTGGAGGACAGGATCTGACCGCATCTCGGCCCTGACAGCGCGGCGGGCTCCGCCCGGCCCGAGGGCCGGCGCCTCGCCGAGCGGACCCACCGCATCATCCACCGGCCCTCTGACAATTCCGGCATCCGCCGGTGCTTCGACCTGGGTTCTGGTCAGGCGGCGGCGATCTGGTCCGGCGGGAACGTATAGCCCCAGTAGGTCTGCTCGTCGAGCCGGTCACGGCGCACGTCGCCGAAGCGGCGGCGCAGGATCAGGCCGACCGCGTCCGGCAGGCGCAGCTCCTCGCCGTTGAGCCGACAGACGTCGATGACGACCATGGCGAGCTGGTCGCCGCCGTGGTGGCGCATCGCGGTGATGAGACGCTCGAAGATCTGCGGCTGGCGGCCCTCGCGGTGGACCGCGACGAACCCCACGTACCAGATCTGGCGTGCGTTGTAGCGGTCGGGGAAACGGGCTCGGAAGTAGTCGGGTGAGATGAGCGGGATCGCGTCGAGGTGGTTCGTGAACGTCGAGAGTCCGTGCAACTCGCCCTGCGGGCTCCAGGCGAGGAACTTCCGCACCCGCCGGTCCGCCATCATCGCGTCGAACTCGTCGCGGTGCATGACGTGCCGCTGTACGGCGGTGGTGCGCAGCCCGGAGAACGCTTCGCTGTACTGCGTCCAGGCCGTGTCCAGGAGTTGTCCATCGATCAGATCAACAACTTCGATGCGCATGCATCAATGGTGCCACCAGTGTGCCAGGCCATCCACCGGTCGGAGAGCGACGTCACCGTCCGGGTGGCTCGGGCCGGCCGCGGCACACGGTTGTCAGGCGCGGTCGCGGGCGGTCCGGCGGCTCGGCGACGGGCAAGGGCGTCGACCCACTCATGGGCGCGGCCTCGGAAACGGCGTCGCGACAACGAGTAGCATCTGGAAGACCCAACGAACCCTAGTCAAAGGTGCGCGGCAGCATGCTCGACATCGAGTTGATTCGCAAGGACCGGGCCTCGGTGGAGGCCGCCCTGTCCAAGAGGCTCGACCCGTCCGAGGTGTCCCGTGCGCTGAGTTCGATCGCCGGCCTCGACCGGCAGCGCCGCGAGCTCATCGGCGAGATCGACGCGGAGCGGCAGCGGCGCAAGGAGGAGGCCCGCGCGTTCGCCGCGGCCAAGCAGGCCGGTCAGGCGGTCGAGCCGACGGCACGTGACGCGAAGGCGGCGCTCCAGGAGCTCGAGGACCGGCTCGCCGGCGTGCAGGAGCAGCTCCACGCGGCGATGAGCGAGCTGCCCAACCTGCCCGCCGACGACGTCGTGGCCGGCGGCAAGGAGGCCAACCAGGTCGTCAAGGTCTTCGGCGCGCCGCCGAAGATCGACAACGTGCGCGACCACGTGCAGCTCGCCACCGAGCTGGGCCTCGTCGACTTCGAGCGCGGCGTGAAGCTCGGCGGCTCCGGCTTCTGGATCTACACCGGCTGGGGCGCGCGCCTGGAGTGGGCGCTCGTCAACTGGTTCGTGGACCGGCACTTCGCCGCCGGCTACCAGTTCATGCTGCCGCCGCACCTGCTGCTCGACTCGGCCGGTTACGCGGCCGGGCAGTTCCCGAAGTTCTACGACGACGTGTTCCACCTCGCCGTCGGCGAGGGCGAGCGCGGCCAGTTCCTGCTGCCGACGTCGGAGACGGCGATCCTCGGCGCCTACCAGAACGAGATCTTCGAGGCCGGGGACCTGCCGCACAAGGCGTACGCGTACACCCCCTGTTATCGCAGCGAAAAGGCCGGCTCACACTCCGACGAGCGCGGCACGGTCCGCGGCCACCAGTTCAACAAGGTGGAGATCTTCCAGTTCACCAGCGCGGAGGACGGCGAGCAGACCCTCGAGGAGATGGTCGACTACGCCGAGGGCCTCGTCGACGCGCTCGGCCTGCACTTCCGCCGCTCGCTGCTGGCCGCCGACGACGCCAGCGCCTCGATGCGCAAGACGATCGACATCGAGGTGTGGATGCCGAGCACCCGGAAGTACAAGGAGGTGTCGTCGGTGTCGTGGGCCGGCGACTACCAGGCCCGCCGTGCCGGCATCCGCTACCGGGTGCCCGGCTCGAAGACCAACCGCTTCGTCCACACGCTCAACGGCTCGGCCCTGGCCACCAGCCGGATCTTCCCGGCGATCCTGGAGCAGTACCAGCAGGAGGACGGCTCGGTCCTGGTGCCCGAGGTGCTGCGCGACCGCGTCGGCACCGACCGGATCAGCAAGCCGTCCCGCAAGAAGTAGGCGGGCACCACCGCCGTGCGGTCATCTATCAACCCCTGGTGCTGCGCAACGGGATGGTGGCGCACAGTCGTGCGGGTGGCGCCTGGTCGCTCGTGGTCGCCGCTAGATCCGGGCGGCGCGTTCCGGGCCGGGCGACTCCATGACTCCATGATCATGGGAAAGATGTGGCTATCGGGGTAACCACATCTTTCCCATGATCATGAGATCGAGCGGATCGGCGGCGGATTGCGGCGGAACGCGCGCGCCGGCGGCGACACCTCCGGGCCCAGCGCCCGAATCGTCGGTCCTGTCCGGGTTGGCCAGAGGCCAGGTGTACGACGGCCGGCCGGGGCTCCGGTCCCGGCCGGCCGTCGAGCGTCGACAGGTGGCGACCCTAGGCCGCGAAGTCAAGCCCAACGGGCCTCTGGTACGCTTGATCACGCGAAGGGGAGTAGTCCTCAACAGCGTGGTCGACATACTGGAGTCCCCGGACTCCCGGCCACGCGGCCGTGATCGTTTCCCATGATCACGGCGGACGAGACTTTCGGCTCAGCCAACAGCAGACATGTGCTGACGGCCGGGTCGAGGTCGTCCCCTGACGCTCCTTCCCGGTCGTCAGCGGGAAGGGAAGACCTTGAGCGGTTTCCTCGCGGCGCTGGTCATCAGCTTCGCCGTCATCTTCGTCGCCGAGCTGGGCGACAAGTCGCAGTTGATGGCATTGACGTTCGCCACCCGCTTCCGTCCGGCGCCGGTCCTCATCGGCATCACTATCGCCACCGCCGTGGTCCATCTCGTGTCCGTCGGTGTTGGCTACGGCCTCGGCGCCACCCTGCCGACCGGCTGGATCTCACTGATCGCGGCGCTCGCGTTCTTCGCGTTCGGCGCCTGGACCCTGCGCGGCGACAGCCTCACCGACGACGAGAAGCGCAAGGCCGAACGCAGCACGGGCTCGGCGATCCTCGCCGTCGGTGGCGCGTTCTTCCTCGCCGAGCTCGGCGACAAGACGATGCTCGCCACCATCACCCTCGCCACCCAGCACGGCTGGTTCGGCACCTGGGTCGGCTCGACGATCGGCATGGTCGCCGCCGACGCGCTGGCCATCCTGGTCGGCCGCATGCTCGGCAAACGCCTGCCGGAGCGGGCCGTCAAGTACGGCGCGGCGCTCCTGTTCGCCCTGTTCGGCGCGTGGCTGCTGGTGGAGGCGCTGCGGGAACTCCTGTAGCGCGGCCCGGCGGCTCGCCATCGCGGTCCCGCTACCGTGAGCAGCGGCCGCAGGTGCCGAAGATCTCCAGTGTGTGACTGACGTCGGTGAAGCCGTGCTCTTCACCGACGCGGTCCGCCCAGCGCTCCACCGCCGGGCCGAGAACCTCGACCGTGCGGCCGCAGCTACGGCAGACGAGATGGTGATGGTGGCGGTCGCTGCAACGACGGTAACGAGTATCACTGCCCGGAACCTGCATGATGTCGATCTCATTGGTCTCGGCGAGCAACTGGAGCGTGCGATAGACGGTCGTGAGGCCGACGTTGGCGCCGCGCTCGCGGAGCATGACGTGCAACTCCTGCGCGCTGTGAAAGCCGTCGACGGCGCTGAGCAGCGTCATCACGGCGTCGCGCTGCTTCGTATTGCGCCGGACCGGGTGCGGTTCGACGTCGTGCGCCTCGTCGTTCACCCGAAAAAGCTTAGCGTAGCCTCACAGCAGCCCCGGCCTCGCGTCGGCGCGCGGCACAGCCGGTACAACTCCCGAAAAATCCTGTGCGTCCCGCTGTGCGGTATTGCTACCATTCCCCAGCTCTGTGGCCATCCGGAACTCGGCGGCGCCTCGAAACTCGGGCCGCGTAATGTGTGCAGGGTTCGGCTGCAGCGGCGTCGACCAGCGACGTTGCACACGACGCCGGGTTCGGTGGCGTCGATCGATCAGTGCCTCAGTGTGGGGGGAACTCGTGGCGAATCAGCCGGTGGCGGCTGCCAGCAAACTTGACGCAACAGTATTGAAGATCGCGGGCGTGGTCGTGCTCGGCGCGATCATGTCGATTCTCGACGTGACCGTGGTCAGTGTCGCGCTGCCGACGTTCCAGAACGAGTTCGACGCGTCGTACGCGCGGGTCGCCTGGACGATGACCGGCTACACCCTCGCCCTGGCGACGGTGATCCCGCTCAGCGGCTGGGCCGCGGACCGGTTCGGCACCAAACGGCTGTACATGCTGGCGCTCGTGCTCTTCACGGCCGGCTCCGGGTTGTGTGCCACGGCCGACTCGATCGGCCAGCTCATCGGGTACCGCGTGCTGCAGGGCCTCGGCGGCGGCATGCTCATGCCGCTCGGCATGACGATCATGACCCGCGCGGCCGGCCCGGACCGCATCGGCCGCCTCATGGCCGTCCTGGGCATCCCGATGCTGCTCGGCCCCATCGGCGGCCCGATCCTCGGCGGCTGGCTCATCGACGTGGCGAACTGGCACTGGATCTTTCTGATCAACCTGCCGATCGGCGCGGTCGCCCTCGTGTACGCCTGGCGCGCGCTGCCGAAGGACAACCCCGAGCCGTCCGAGTCGTTCGACTTCCTCGGCATGCTGATGCTCTCGCCGGGTCTCGCCTCGTTCCTCTTCGGCGTATCGTCGCTGCCCGAGACCGGGACTATCACCGCGGTGAAGGTCTGGCTGCCGATGGTGCTCGGCGCGGCCCTGGTCATCGGGTTCGTCTTCTACTCGTTCAAGCCCCAGCACCCGCTGCTCGACCTGCGGCTGTTCCGCAACCGCAACCTGACCATCGCGACGATCTCGCTGTTCGTGTTCATCATCGCCTTCATGGGCGCCGGCCTGCTGTTCCCGAGCTACTTCCTCCAGGTGCGCGGCGAGTCGACCCTGCACGCCGGCCTGCTCATGGCTCCGCAGGGCATCGGCGCGATGCTGACCATGCCGATCGCGGGCATGCTCGCCGACAAGATCCCGGTCGGGCGCACGGTGCCGTTCGCGATGGCGCTCATCGCGACCGGATTCTTCACGTTCACCCAGGTCGGGACCGACACGTCGTACTGGCTGCTGTGCGGGTCGCTGTTCGTGATGGGCCTCGGCATGGGCGGCACGATGATGCCGATGATGACCTCCGCCCTGCGGACCCTGACGCACCACGAGGTCGCCCGCGGCTCCACCCTGACCAACATCATCCAGCAGATCGGCGGCTCGGTCGGCGGCGCGGTGATGTCGGTCATCCTCACCAGCCGGCTCAACGAGTCGGCCCCCGTCCCGGGCGCGCCGGCCGGCCCCGACGGCAAGCCGGTCACCGAGGCGGCCCTCGCCATCGCCGCCCAGACACACCCGGAGATGCTGCCGCCCGGCATCCCGCCGGAGCTCATCCGCAAGGGCCTGGACTTCGTGGCCGACTCGTTCGCCACGACCTTCTGGGTGGGCTTCGCGCTGGTCCTGGCGACGCTCATCCCGATCGCGTTCCTGCCCAAGAAGCGGGAGGTCTCGCACCTCCTGGACGACCAGCCCGAGGGCGAGCGCCCGGCGGCCCCGGTCATCATCCACTGACAGGGGTCGTACACAGACGGTTGCCCGGGGCCGGTTCGCCCCGGGCAACCGTCTGTGTACGACCCCTGTGCCGCGGTTCCCCGCGTCTCCGTACCGGCTTGGACTCCCAGAGGCCGGAACAGGCGCCAGCTAGGGCTTGCGGCCGACCGCGCAATACTGGTCGATGATGTCCGGCGGGGTGGACGGGTCCGGCTTCCACTCGTTGACCGACACCACACCGGGCTCGACCAGCTCCAGGCCCTCGAACAGGCCGGCGATCCGCTCGGGACTGCGCAGGTGGTAGCGGGGGTTCGCGGAGAGGTTCCAGATCCGGACGGCTTCGGCGACCGCTTCGCTGGTATCGCTGCCGTCGTACATCGCGAGGTAGCTGCCGGACGGCAGCCCGGCCATGATCGCGTTGATGATCGACTTGGCCTCGTCGTCCTCCTCGATGTGACCGAGGATCCCCATCAGGAACAGCGCCACCGGCTGGGTCAGGTCGAGGGTCCTGGCCGCCTCACGCAGGATGGTGTCGGTGTCGCGCAGGTCGGCGTCGATGTAGTCGGTGACACCTCGCGGGCTGCTGGTGAGCAGCGCCCGCGCGTGGGCCAGCACGAGGGGGTCGTTGTCGACGTAGACGACGCGGGCCTCCGGCACCACCGATTGGACGACCTCATGGGTGTTGTTGGCAGTGGGCAGCCCGGTGCCGATGTCGAGGAACTGCCGCACGCCGGCCGCACCGGCCAGGTATCGCGCCGCGCGGACAAGGTAGGACCGGGACAGCCGCGCGTTCTGGGCAAGGCGCGGCAGGGTCTGCAGGATCTGATCACCGACCGCGCGGTCCGCGGCGAAGTTGTCCTTACCACCCAGCAGGTAGTTCCAGATCCGGGCCGTCTGCGGCACGGACGTGTCCACCTTGGGGCTCTCCTGCGGAACACCGGTGACCGCAGAATCCTGTGTCATGTGCGCATCCTTCGATCAAACGGGACGACGCTGCCGTAAACGGCGCAAGCATAGCCTGTGGGCGCCAAATCCTGGCTGCCCTGTCTGACCTGCGCCGTACGCGACGCGTCGTGGTCCAGGCCGTCGATCCGGGCGCGGGGACGCGGCCCGGCGCCGGCCGCGGCGCGAGCGGGATGCCGGCGGGTCGCGACTGTGCCAGGCTGAGGTCGTGGAGTGGACCAGTCACCCGGCCGGCGGACGTTCGGACCGCGAGGCGAGGACGGCGGCATGACACGCCTGCCGAAGGTCGACCTGTCGGCCAGACTCTCGAAGAAGGAAGGCCTCGAACGGCTCGAGGCCGCACAGCAACGCCTCCTCCGGCTACGCCTGCTCCTGGGTGGCCAACTCGGCGACCACCAGATCGGCCCGCCGCTGTGCGTCGTCTTCGAAGGCTGGGACGCCTCCGGCAAGGGCGGCGTCATCAAACGCCTCGTCGCCCCGCTCGACCCCCGCCACGTCCGCGTCGCGCAGTTCGCCGCACCCACCTACGACGAGAAGCGGCACCATTTCCTCCAGCGGTTCTGGGCCGTGCTGCCCGGCTGGGGCGGCATGGCGGTCCTCGACCGTTCCTGGTACGGGCGGGTTCTCGTCGAACGCGTCGAAGGCTTCGCCACCGAGCGGCAGTGGATGCGCGCCTACGACGAGATCACCGAGTTCGAGCGGACCCTCACCGCCGAGGGCATGGTCCTCATCAAGTTCTGGATGCACGTCTCCCCCGAGGAACAGCTCCGCCGCTTCCAGGACCGGGCCGGCGACCCGCTCCGGTCCTGGAAACTCACCGACGAGGACTGGCGCAATCGCGAGCGCCGGGCGGACTACGAGACCGCCGTCGAGGACATGCTCGCCAAGACCGACAAGCCCCGCGCCCGATGGCATCTCATCGCCGGTGACAACAAGCAGTACGCCCGCGTCACCGTCGTCGAACAGGTCTGCCACACCATCGAAACCCAGCTCACCAAACGCGGCTACGACCTCCACGACGCCGACTGACCACCGGCTGGACGACATCGGGGCCGGATGAGGCGCGGGTGGCACGACCGGCTGTTTAGAACCGCACGCGGCGGGTGATGAAGGCGGCATGGACGACATCACCGCACTCATCCTCGATGACCACGCCGCGTTCCGGCGCGGCTTCGCCCGGCTCGACGACGCCGAGGGCGTGGAGCACCTCAGCGCCGTCTGGGAGGCGCTCGCGCTGCACCTGGACATCCACGCCGAGGCCGAGGAGCGGATCCTCTACCCGCACCTGCTCAAGCAGCGCACCGACGACGCCGAGGAGGAGACCGACGACGCGATCCGCGACCACAACAAGATCCGCGACGCGATCGAGGCGGCGAAACAGCACCCGGTCGGCTCGGCGGAGTGGTGGGCCGCGGTGCGCGACGCACGCAGGGAGAACAGCGAGCATCTCGCCGAGGAGGAGGACGAGGTGCTGCCCGACTTCCGCCGGCACGCGGGCCTGGACCTGCGGCTGGAGCTGGGCGACCAGTGGCTCACCTTCTACGGCGAGCACCCCGCCGGCAAGGGGCTCACGTTCCGGGACAAGGATCCGCAGCGGTACATCGAACAGCACAGCGAGTGACGAAGGTGGGCCGGCGGCGGAAAATTGTCGGCCCGCTCGGGCATGATGAGCGCCGTGGGCAGTCGGCTACGCGAGATCGCGCATGACATCCATACCATCCTCGACCGAGGATGGTATGGCGGGCCGTCCGGCCGCGGACCGGGCAGCGTCACACGGCGGGTGCCGGACTGGTATGCCGCCGGGCTGCTCGTCGTCGCCGCGCTCTGCGCCACCGCCGCGGTCAGTGCGGCGCTCGGCACGCGGGTCCATCCGGTCCGTGCCACGGTCGACGCGCTGCTCGTCCCGGCACCGGCGAACCTCGGCTATGCGGCGTTCCTCGCGACGCTCGCCGCCGGGGTGCACAACCGCAAGCACGTGATGTACTGGCTGCTCGCCACCTTCTTCGGGCTCCAGATGCTCTATGACGTGTTCTTCCTGTCCGACGTCGGCGAGCGCGGCGCCGAGGCGCGGGAGCTGCGGCTGCCGTGGCACGGGGTGGGTGCGGCCTATACCAACGTCGCCGTCACCGCCGTCCTGCTGGTGCTGCTGTGGCTGGCCCGCGGCGAGTTCCGGGCGAAGGTGCAGCGCGCCAGCCTGCCGAAGGCACTGGTCACGCTCGCCGTGCTGCTCACGGTGTTCACGGCCACCGGGTGGGGGCTGGTGGAGATGTTCCCGGGGTCGCTGGGGCCCGGGGCGGGCCGGCTCGCGTACAGCGGCCGGATCGTCCTCGGCGGGGCCTTCGCGTTCGACGTCGGGCGGCACGGCCGGGCGCCGGGCTGGGTCAACCTGGTCCTCGGCGCGTTCGGCGCGATCGCGCTGTTCGCCGCGCTGTTCGCGCTGCTGCGCTCGCAGCGGATGATCGCGTCGCTCGACACCGACGAGGAGCGCCGGATCCGCGAGCTGCTCGCCGAGCACGGGGAGCGCGACTCGCTCGGATACTTCGCGACGCGCCGCGACAAGGAGGTCGTCTTCTCGCCGGCGGGCCGGGCCGCGGTCACCTACCGGGTCGTGTTCGGCGTGTCCCTGGCCAGCGGAGACCCGCTCGGCCCGACCGAGGCCTGGCCGCCGGCGATCGAGGCGTGGATGCGGGAGGCCCGCGAGTATGCGTGGACACCCGCGGTGATGGGCGCGAGCGAGGAGGGCGCGACCGCCTTCGCCCGGGCCGGGTTGCGGGTGCTCGAGCTCGGCGACGAGGCGATCCTGCACGTGCGGGACTTCGACCTCGACGCGCCGCGGCTGCGGCAGGTCCGGCAGGCGGTGCACCGGGTCGAGCGGGCCGGATACACGGTGCGGATCCGCCGCCACGCGGAGATCGGCGCCGCGGAGATGGGCCGGATCATCGAGCTCGCCGCGCGGTGGCGGGACACCGAGACGGAGCGCGGGTTCTCGATGGCGCTGGGCCGGCTCGGCGACCCGAACGACGGGCGGTGCGTGCTGGTCGAGGCGCATGACCGCGAGGGGCGGGAGGTGGCGCTGCTGTCGTTCACGCCGTGGGGCGCCACCGGGCTCTCGCTCGACCTGATGCGGCGGGACCGCAGCTCCGACAACGGGCTGATCGAGTTCATGGTGGCGACCCTCATGCGGCAGGCGCCGCCGCTGGGGGTCGAGCGGGTGTCGCTGAACTTCGCGGTGTTCCGGGCGGCGTTCGAGGAGGGCGCGCGGATCGGGGCCGGGCCGGTGCTGCGGCTCTGGCGACGGGTCCTGCTGTTCGCGTCGCGCTGGTTCCAGTTGGAGTCGCTGTACCGGTCGAACGTGAAGTACAACCCGCAGTGGCTGCCCCGGTTCCTGTGCTTCGAGGACGTGCGCGACCTGGCGAAGGTGGGGCTCGCGTCCGGTGCCGCCGAGGGGTTCGTCGTGGTGCCGCGGCTGCGCACGCTGCTGCGCCGGGGCGCGGCGGCGCCGGCGCCGGAGTTGCGGCGCGAGCTGATCGTGACCGGGCCGGGGCCCGGGACACCATCGCCGC
Source organism: Dactylosporangium roseum (assembly GCF_025264685.1). Taxonomy (GTDB): domain Bacteria; phylum Actinomycetota; class Actinomycetes; order Mycobacteriales; family Micromonosporaceae; genus Dactylosporangium; species Dactylosporangium roseum. The sequence goes on along the minus strand of NZ_CP073721.1, from coordinate 3,838,037 downwards.
GGCGGCAGCAGCCGGCCGCGCAGCGCCGGGTGCCCGAGCAGACGCGCGTCCGGCTGGCGAAGGTCGACGCGCTGCGGGCGGCGGGCGTGGAGCCGTATCCGGCGGGGTTCGGCCGCACCCACACCCTCGCCGCGGTCCGGGCCGCGCACCCGGACCTGCCGCCCGACACGCACACCGGCGACCGGGTCGGCGTCGCCGGGCGGGTGGTGCGGCTGCGCCACCACGGCGGGCTGTGCTTCGCCACGCTGCGCGACTGGAGCGGTGATCTCCAGGTGCTGCTGGCCGGGGAGCACAGCGCCGGGTTCGCCGGGACCGTCGACCTCGGCGACCACGTCGGCGTGACCGGCGAGGTGGGCACGTCGCGGCGGGGCGAGCTGTCGGTGTTCGCCGACGCCTGGCAACTGACGGCGAAGTGCCTGCGGCCGCTGCCCGACAAGTACAAGGGCATGGCCGACGCGGAGGCGCTGGTCCGGCAGCGGCACGTCGACCTGATCGTCAACCAGGACGCCCGGGCCATGGTGCGCACCCGGTCCGGGGTGGGCTTCGCGCTGCGGGGGGTCCTGCACGAGCGGGGCTTCGTCGAGGTGGAGACCCCGGTGCTGCAGCCGGTGCACGGCGGCGCCAACGCGCGGCCGTTCGTCACCCACAGCAACGCCTACGACATGCGGCTCTATCTGCGGATCGCACCGGAGCTGTACCTCAAGCGCCTCGCCGTGGGCGGGGTCGAGCGGGTCTTCGAGATCGGCCGCAACTTCCGCAACGAGGGTGTCGACGCCACCCACAACCCCGAGTTCACGATGCTCGAGGCGTATGAGGCGTACGGCGACTACACGACGATGCGCGGTCTGGTACGCGACCTGGTCCTCGCGGCGGCCGGCGACGACACCGTGCTGCGGCGCGGCGACGATGTCGTGGACCTGCGCGACGAGTGGCCGGTGGTGCCCGTCTACACCGCGGTGTCGGAGGCGGCGGGCACGTCCGTGACGCCGGACATGGCGGTCGTGGACCTGCGGCAGCTCGCCGACAAGCTCGGCATCGCCTGGCAGGAGGGGTGGACGCACGGGCAGTTGGTGCTGGAACTGTACGAGCACCTGGTCGAGGGCGCGACCGTGCGGCCGACGTTCTACACCGACTTCCCGGTCGACGTGTCGCCGCTGACCCGCCAGCACCGCGCCGATCCGCGGCTGGCGGAGCGGTGGGACCTCGTCGCGTTCGGGATGGAGCTCGGCACCGCCTACACCGAGCTCGTCGACCCGGTCGAGCTGCGGGCCCGGCTCACCGCCCAGTCGCTGCGGGCCGCGGCCGGCGACCCGGAGGCGATGGAGCTCGACGAGGACTTCCTCGACGCGTTCGAGTTCGCGATGCCGCCCAGCGGTGGGCTGGGCCTGGGCGTCGACCGGCTCGTGATGCTGCTGACCGGCCGTTCGATCCGCGAGACGTTGCCGTTCCCGCTTGTCAAGACGGCGCGGGCGAGGTGAGACTGTTCCGGGGGATGAAGATGGGAACAGTGCCGCATGGGAAGTGAGAGCCTGACGCTCGACCTGCTCGAGCGGCTCGCCGCCGCCCCCGACCGGATGACGTTCGACGCCCTGGTGCGCCAGGTCGGCCTGCCGCCTGACGTGCTCCGTGGCCGGCTCAAGCAGCTCGTCGACCGCGGCTGGGTCGACGCCCGGCCGGCCGACGGTCTCGACCATGCCACCTTCGCGATCGGGGTCGCCGCCCTGCGGCCCGCCAGCGCGTTCCTCGGCGGTGACCGGGCCGTCCGGCGCGCCGGGCCGATCCTGTCCCGGGCCCGCGACCAGGTCGACGAGTCGTTCCGGCTGGTCCGTCTCGACGGTGCGGCCATCGTCTGCCTGGCCAGCCGCGAGGCGACGCACGACCTCGTCGGGCCGGTCGTCGGCAAGCGGATGCCGGCCCACGGCTCCGCCAGCGGGCGGGCGATCCTGGCGCAGCGCGGCCGGGCCGAGGTGGAGGCGATCCTCGATCAGGGGATCGAGGCGCACACCGTCGACTCGGTCGTCGACCGGGACGCCCTGTTCGGCGAACTGGCCGAGTGCCGGGCCCACGGCTGGGCCTACGAGCGCGGGCAGGTCGTCCCCGGCGTCGGCTGCATCGCCGCCGCGGTGCCCTCCTCCGGCGGCCCGGTGAACGACGCGATCAGTTGCGGCGTGCCGCTGGCCCGGCTGACCGACGACCACGCCGAGGAGGTCGCCGTGTGTGTCCTCCGCGCGAGCCGCGAGCTGGCGACCGCCCTGCAAGGGTAGTCCGGGAGAAAGATCCACTGTTCGGTACCATGGGCTATGGACGTCCAGCGCACCGACCTCCCCGGCATCGGCACGAGCCATGTGGTGACCACCGCCCGCGGTCGGCGCATCGGCATCGTCTCGCACCGCAGCGGTCGGCGCGACCTGGTCGTCTACGACGAACACGACCCCGACACGAGCATCGTGTCGGTCGCGCTGTCCGCCGACGAGGCCAACGCGCTGGCCGAATACCTCGGCACCGCCCGGATCGTCGAGCAGCTCGCCGAGATGCAGCGGCAGGTCGCCGGCCTCGTCACCGAGCAGCTCGTGATCACCCCCGGCTCCCCGTACGCCGGGCGGACCCTCGGCGACACCCGGGCCCGCACCCGCACCGGCGCGTCGATCGTCGCCGTCGTGCGGGGCAACGAGGTCGTCGCCAGCCCGCGGCCCGACTTCGGGCTGCACGCCGGTGACCTGGTCGTCGTCGTGGGCACGGCCGCCGGGGCCGAGGGCGTCGCCACGCTCCTCACGGACGGTTAGGCCGGCTCGTGCATCACGACACGATCCTTGTCGAGCTCGGCGCCATCATCCTCGCGCTCGGGCTCCTCGGGGCCCTGTCGCTGCGGTTCTCGATCTCACCGGTCCCGCTGTACCTGATCGCCGGGCTGGCGTTCGGTGTCGGCGGCATCCTGCCGCTGACGACGAGCACCGAGTTCATCTCCGCCGGGGCCGAGATCGGCGTGATCCTGCTGCTGTTCACGCTCGGCCTGGAGTACACCGCGCCCGAGCTCGTCAGCACGCTGCGCTCGTCGGCGCCGGCCGGCCTGATCGACCTGGTCCTCAACGCCGCGCCGGGCGTGGCCGCCGCCCTGGTCCTCGACTGGGGTGTCGTCGGCGCGGTCGCGCTCGGCGGCATCACCTACGTCACCTCGTCCGGGATCACCGCGAAGGTGCTCAACGATCTCGGCTGGCTCGGCAACCGGGAGACGCCGGTCGTGCTGTCGCTGCTGGTCTTCGAGGACCTGATGATGGCGCTGTACCTGCCGATCCTCACGGCCCTGCTGGCCGGCGTCGGCCTGCTGGGCGGCACCGTGACCCTCGCCATCGCCGCCGCCACCATCAGCTTCGTGCTCATCGTCGCGCTGCGGTTCGGGCACATCGTGGAGCGCTTCGTCGCCAGCGAGAGCGACGAGGTGCTGCTGCTGAAGGTGCTGGGCCTGACGGTGCTCGTCGCGGGCGTCGCCGAGCTGCTGCAGGTGTCGGCGGCGGTCGGGGCGTTCCTGATCGGCATCGCGCTGTCCGGGCCGCTCGCGCACACCGCCCGGGAGCTGCTGACCCCGCTGCGGGACCTGTTCGCGGCGGTGTTCTTCGTCTTCTTCGGCCTGCAGACCGACCCGCGGGCCCTGCCGCCGGTCCTCGGCGTGGCGGCGATCCTCGCGGTGTGCGGCATGCTGTCGAAGCTGGTGACCGGCTGGATCGCGGCGGGACGGGCCGGGGTGGCGCTGACCGGCCGGGCCCGGGCGGGTGCGGCGCTGCTGCCGCGCGGTGAGTTCAACATCGTCATAGCTGGGCTCGCGGTCGCCGCGGGCGCCAACGCCGGACTCGGCCCGCTGGCCGCGGCGTACGTGCTGATGCTGGCCGTCCTGGGCCCGCTCCTCGCCCGGGGCGCCGAACCCCTCGCCCGTTTCTACCTGCGCAGGCGCGCGGCGAAAGCCTCGTGAGCAGTCCCGCACGAGCCACCCGGCCCGCCGCGAAGCCGCGAACGGCCGGCCAACTATGCCCGAAACGCGGATTTTCTTGCATACACCCGATTTTTTGCTATCTGCCATGTTTGGCTCTCCGTCGGAGGTGCCACGGCAGTGCTGCCGTGGCGGACGACGGGGGATGACCATGTTCAAGTTCAACCGCACCCTGCCCGCGGTGAGCACCGTCGGCGCGGCGACACTGTTCGCCACGCTGGTCGGTGCCCCGGCCCACGCGGCCGGCGGCCCGGGTGACGGCGGCGCGACCTTCGGCGCCCAGCGCGCCAAGAAGCCGGCCGCGGTCTGCAAGGAGCTGACCGTCAACGGCGGCTTCGAGACACCGAAGCTGGGCGTCAACCAGGACTGGGCGCAGTTCGACGAGGAAGACGTGCCGGCGTGGCGCACCGACGACCCGGCGGGCCAGATCGAGATCTGGGACGGCGGCCAGGGCGTGCAGCCCCGCTTCGGCAAGCAGTTCGCCGAGCTCAACGCCACCGGCTCCGGCAACTCGATCTACCAGGACATCAAGACCAGGCCGAACACGAAGATCTACTGGTCGTTCTGGATCCGTGCCCGGGACACGTCCGGCGCCAAGGACGTCGAGGCCACCCAGATCCACTTCGGCCGCACACCCAAGAACGACGGCAGCGTCAACGGTGTCGGCTCGACCTTCGCGTACAGCAACTCCGCCGACGACGTGCGGTGGAAGCGGCTGTACGGCTGGTACAGGACCGGCCCGAACCAGACCTCGACCCGCGTCACGCTGACGGCCGTGGAGAGCGCGTCGACCGACGAGGGCTACGGCAACCTCGTCGACGGGCTGACCATCGTCGAGAAACCGAAGTGCATCTAGACATCGGGAGCTGACAGGGCGCCGGTCGATGCCCGGAAGCGGCGCCGGTGGAGCATCGACCGGCGCCGCCGAGGGTGAGGGTTCGCGTGAAGTACATCGCAATGCACAAGGCACTTCTATAAGCACGTGATACGAATTGAGGCATGCCCGCCGCCGAGACCGCACCGCGCACCGCACTGGACCCCGCGCGGCTGACCGGCGCCGTCGAGCGGCTCTTCAGCCTCCTGCGGCACGGGAATCCCCCCAACGACATCAGCCTCACGGCCGCCTCGACGCTGTGGCGCCTGGAGCGTGAAGGTCCCCGGCGGCTCACCGAGCTCGCCGCCGCCGAGGGCGTGACCCAGCCGGCCATGAGCCAGCTCGTCCAGCGCCTCGAGCGGGACGGGGTGACCGGCCGTGCCACCGACCCGGACGACGGGCGGGTCGTGCTCGTCCACGTCACCGACGCCGGCCGGGACCTGCTCGCGCGGCGCCGCGCACACCGGGCCGAGCACCTCGCCGCGCTGCTCATCGACCTGTCGCCGGAGGACCGGACGCTGATCGCCGCCGCACTCCCGGCGCTGGAGAGGCTGGCGAGGTGACGCCGCTCGGCCCGCGTCCGCCCGGCCGGCTCAGCGAACCTGGCCGCACCGGTCGGACCCGCCAAGCGCGCGACGGCTGAAACGTCCTCCTGAGCCACGCTCCCTGGTGAGCCTCCGCCCGGTACACGCCACGGGCCGGGCGGCGGTAGCACGGGCGGGCCGGTCACCCCGGGGAGTGGGGTGCCGGCCCGCCCGTGTCGTTCAGGCGCCGCTCCAGGATTCGGCAGCGCGCTCGCAACGTTCTCCGGACGATTCCTCCGCGGATCGCGCCACGGCCGCCGTCCGGGTCCGGCGCGCGTAGAGCAGGGCACCGGCGGCGACGACGAGCGTGCTCAGCATGTACCACCCGGTGAGCACCAGCAGGACGAGCGACGCGGCCAGGGAGACCCCGGCGCACCACCACGCCGGGGACCGGTGCGGCAGGAGGCGGACGGCGGCGGCGGAGCCCATGAGGTACACCAGCACGAACGCGCCGCTCGTGAGCAGGACGAGGGCCCGGGCCGCGGTCCCGGTCAGGGCCACCACCAGCATCGACACGCCGGCGAGCCCGGCCACCACGGCGAGGCTGCGGCGGGGCACCTCACCGGCGCCGGAGCCGCGCGCGAACCACGCCGGCAGCGCGCCGTCGCGGCCGAGGGCGGCGCCGAGCTTGGCGGCGCCCGCGTAGTAGGCGTTCATGGTGCCGAGCGTGAGCAGCACGGCCGCCGTCGCGGCGATGGCCCGCACCTGACCGCCGACGCCGCGGGCCAGCAGCTCGGCGAGGGGCGCGTCGCCGGTGGCGGCCGGGCCGAGCACCAGGATGCTCGCGGCGGCGATGCCCAGGTACAGCACGCCGACGACCAGCAGCGCGATCGCGGTCGCGCGGGGCAGGTCGCGTGCCGGGCGGCGGAAGTCCGCGGCGAGCGAGGTGACCGCCTCCCAGCCGGCGAAGCCCCAGACCAGCACCGCCGCGGCGGATCCGACGGCCCACCAGCCGTGCGGGGCGAACGGGCGCAGGTTGGCCGGGTCGGCGTGCAGCAGCGCCGTCGCGGTGGCGGTGAGCAGGAGCGTGATGAGCAGCGCGGCGAGGCCGAGCTGGAGCCGGCCGGAGACCCGAACCCCGCCGAGGTTGCCGACGGTCACGATGAGCATCAGCCCGACGGCGGTGAGCAGCACGGTGCGCGTACCGCCGCCGAGCGCCGCCGCGACGTAGGCGCCGCCGAACAGTGCGGCGGCGGGCGCGCCGACCGGCACCGCGAAGTAGAACGACCAGCCGACGACCGCCGCGGCCCGCCCGCCGAAGGCCCGCCGCACGTAGGTCGCGACGCCGCCCGCGTCCGGGTGCCGGGCACCGAGCGCGGCGAAGGTCGCGGCGAGCGGGACGGACAGCAGGATCAGCGCGGCCCAGGCGAGCAGCGACGCCGGGCCCGCGGTCTGGGCGGCGAGCGCGGGCAGGGCGATCACCCCGGTGCCGAGCACCGCCCCGATCGACAACGCCGCCCCTTGTGGCACAGTCATCATGATCTTCATCTTGGATGTTGTACGACCTGAGCCGTGAGTGGCAGGAATGCCATCCTCGGATACATTCGTGCCATGAGTGCGCAGCGCCGTCACGTGGTCGGGGTCGCCGTCACCGAGGACCTGCCGGTCTTCGAGCTCGCGGTGCCCTGCGAGGTCTTCGGCATCGACCGGGCCGACCTGGCCGACCCGTGGTACGAGCTGCGCTTCGCGGCCGCGACACCGGGCCGTCACGCGGCGCGGTCGGGTCTGACGGTCGACGCGCCGTACCCCCTCGAAACCCTCGCCGACGTCGACACCCTGATCCTGCCGGCCTTCGCGCGGGCCAGGCAGATCGAGCCGCCCGACGAGCTGGTCCGCACCGTCCGCAAGGCGCACGAGAACGGCCGGCGGATCGTCGCGATCTGCACGGGGGCGTACGTGCTGGCCGCCGCCGGCCTGCTCGACGGCCGCCGGGCCACCACACACTGGATGAACGCGTTCGACTTCGCCCAGCGCTACCCGGCCGTCACGTTCGACCCCGACGTGCTCTACACGCAGGACGGCAACGTGTTCACGTCCGCCGGGACCGGCGCGGCGATCGACCTGTGCCTGCACCTGGTGCGGCTCGACCACGGCGCGGCGGTCGCCAACGAGGTCGCGCGCCGGATGGTGGTGCCGCCGCACCGCGACGGCGGGCAGTCACAGTTCGCGAACCTGCCCCAGCGGCCCCGGACGCCCGACACGCTCGCCGGTGCGCTCGACTGGGCGCGGGAGCGGCTCGACCAGCCGCTGACCGTCGCCGACCTGGCGCGGCAGGCGCGGCTCAGCCCGCGGACGTTCGCCCGCCGGTTCCGTGCGAGCCTCGGGACCACGCCGCTGCGGTGGCTGGTCGGGCAGCGCGTGCGGCTGGCGCAGGAGCTGCTCGAGACGACGGACGACTCGATCGAGCGGATCGCGCACCGCAGCGGCTTCGGCACCCCCGCCAACCTGCGCACCCACTTCGTACGACAGACAAGCGTCACCCCGGGGACGTACCGCCAGGTGTTCCACCTCCCCCCACCCCGTTGATCTTGCAGTTGTGGTGCCGCGACACTCCCACGATGTCCGGGTCTGTCCGGCACCACAACTGCAAGATCAACGCAGGGAAAGGGTCAGCAGGGGATGAGTTCGGAGCGGCGGACGCGCACCCGGGTGCCGTCGGTGAGCGTCACCTCGACCCGGCCCGCCGGATCGGTGTCACCGAACGCGTAGATCTCCTTGCCCGCGTGCTCCGCGAGTGCCGCATGGTTGGCACCGCTCCGGTCCGGCCGCAAAACCCACTTCAACTCCGGCGATTTACCCATTTCGCCCACCCCCTCGCAGCCAACGGTAGGGGCTCGCCGGGCCGGGCGGGCGCGGCCACGCGGAGGCGGCGGCGGATGGCACCCGTGTGGGTGAGCCGCAGCCGGGCGCGGGCAGCACGCCTCAGTCCTTGCTCAACTGGGCACGCAGCGAGCGCAGCGCGCCGGCCAGGAGGCGGGAGACGTGCATCTGGGAGATGCCGAGCTCGGCCGCGATCTGAGACTGGGTCAGGTTGCCGTGGAAGCGCATCGCGATGATCTTCTGCTCGCGCTCGGGGAGCTTGGCCAGCAGCGGCCGCAGCGCCTCGCGGTTCTCGACGTTGCGCATGTCGGGGTCCTCGCCGCCGAGCAGGTCGCCGAGGCCGTTGGCGCCGCTGTCACCGGCGTCGCCGACCGGTGCGTCGAGCGACAGCGCCCGGTACGCCTGGCCGCAGTCCAGGCCCTCGATGATCTCCTCTTCGCTCACGTTCAGGCGGGTGGCGAGGTCGGTGACGGTCGGGGAGCGGCCGAGGTCCTGGGCGAGGTCGCCGGAGACCTTGCTGATCTCCAGGCGCAGTTCCTGGAGGCGGCGGGGGACGCGGACGTCCCAGCCCTTGTCGCGGAAGTGTCGTTTGAGCTCGCCGACGATCATCGGGATCGCGTAGCTGGTGAACGCGGCGCCGCGCGTCGGGTCGTAGCCGTCGACGGACTTGATCAGGCCGAGGTTGGCGACCTGGACGAGGTCGTCGAACTGTTCGCCGCGGTTGCGGAAGCGCCGGGCGAGGTATTCGGCCAGCGGGATGTACAGCTCGATCAGCCGCGTGCGGGCCCGGTCCCGGTCCGCGCCGGCCGGCAGGTCGGCCATGAGCGACAGCAATGCCTTGGCCTGCGCGTCGGTCTCCCGGTTGGCCCGCGACGGGGCGTGCGTGCGCCCGTCCGCGGGGACGCTGCGGCCGGTGGGAGCGGTGGGAGCGGTGGGAGCGGTGTGCTCGATATCGACAGTCACGACAAATCGCCTTTCGATCGGTGCCACGACGGACCCCTGAACCAGGAGTTTCGGTGGGTGATCGAGCGGGCACCTCACACGGAGCAGGCCCGGGCAGGGGCTGACTCAAGAGGGCGGGCTCGTCAGACCGGTCAGGTACGTCACCCACAGCACCCGTGTCTTGAGCGCCGGCGGAGAACCTCCGGTGTCACCACACTGCGGGTTGCCGCCGTTGCTGGACGGCTCCGCGCACATCGGTGGGACGTGTCGACTGTACAAGAAATTGCCGTACGGCAAAAGTCGCGACCTGCGAGCCGCCGTGACAACCGCCGAAACTTCCGGTTCGGCGCCGCGGCCGGTGCGGATGGGTCGGTGACCGGTATCTCACACTCACCAGCCATCGAGCGCGGTAGCTCCGAAGTCCTTCCGCAGGCGGTTCGACAGCCCGGACCGCCACCGATGTGGGAGGACCACGGACATGCGCACTGCAACCCCTGCCGGTCGCCGGTGGCGCGCCGCGGCCGCCGTCCTCGCGGCGGCCGGAGTCGCGTTCCTCGGCCTGGGCCCGGCCACCTCAGCGGCGTCGAGCCACCGCGAGGCCCCGCTGATCGCGGCCGACCCGGCCGTCGACAACACCGACCTCTACGCGTTCGTCAGCCCCGAGCGCGCCGGCTACGTCACGTTCATCGCCAACTGGCAGCCGTTCGAGGAGCCCAGCGGCGGCCCGAACTTCTACCCGTTCGCGACCGACGCCGTCTACACCGTCAACGTCGACAACGACGGCGACGCCAAGGCCGACGCGATCTTCCGGTGGACGTTCCAGAACGTCGACAGGCGCGGCGGCAACACCTTCCTCTACGCCAACGGGCCGGTCAGCTCGATCGACGACGAGAACCTGCTCTTCCGGCAGACCTACACGCTCGAGTCGTCGTTCGACGGCCAGCCGTTCAAGACCCGCGTCACCGGCGCCCCGGTGGCACCGTCGCGGGTCGGCAAGGCCACCATGCCCGACTACGCCAAGCTGCGCGGCGAGGCGAACAAGCGCCTGCCGGGCGGCTGGAACGTCTTCGCCGGCCAGGCCGACGACCCGTTCTTCCTCGACCTGCGGGTGTTCGACCTGCTGTACGGCGGGGACCTGAGCGAGGTCGGCCAGGACACCCTCGCCGGGTTCAACGTCAACACGATCGCCCTCCAGGTCCCGTTCTCCGACGTGGCCCTGAAGGGCGACGCGAAGCGCAACCCGGTCATCGGCGTCTGGACCACGACCGAGCGGGCGAAGACCCGCGTGACCGGCCAGCCGGCCGCCGTCGGCGGTGACCGGGTCCAGGTGTCCCGGCTCGGCAATCCGCTGGTCAACGAGGTGGTCGTGCCCGCGTCGCTGAAGGACGCGTTCAACTCGATCAGCCCCGACAAGGACGCCGACATCCCGGCGGTCGTGGCCCGGGTCACCGACCCGGAGCTGCCGAGGCTCGTCGAGGCCGTCTACCGGGTGCCCGCGCCCCCGGCACCGCGCGACGACCTCGTCGAGATCTTCCTGACCGGCATCACCACGAAGGCCGGCGGGCCGATCAAGGCGGACCTCAACTCGCAGCTCGACAACGCCGACGTGGACGCGAGCAGGTTCCGCCCGGCGGAGATGCTGCGGCTCAACCTGTCCGTGCCGGTGACCGCGCGGCCGAACCGGCTGGGTGTCCTCGCCGGTGACCTGCAAGGCTTCCCGAACGGCCGGCGGCTCACCGACGACGCGGTCGACATCGCGGTCCAGGCCGTCGAGGGCGCGGCACAGACCGGCAAGCTCGTCGGCGCGCTGGCGGCCGGCGACAAGGTCGACGCCAACGACAACACGTTCGGCGCCGAGTTCCCGTACCTGGCCCTGCCGAACAGCGAGTCGGTCAACCAGGGCAAGGGGGGTGCCGTGACCGGCGGTGGCGGCGGTGCCGCGAAGAGCCCGTCGGCGCAGGCGGCCCCGGACACGACGCCGTCGGCCGTCGAGTCCGGCACGGGCATGACCGCCGTAGCGGTCGGCACGTCGGTCGTCGCGGCCGGCCTCGGCACCCTGATGTTCGTCGGCTGGTGGCGCCGCCGCCGCGGCACCAACCAGCACTAGCACGCTATCCACCAACGTCGACCCGGCCCACCTTGCCGATCTTGCAGTTATGGTGCCGAGACACTCCCTGAATGCCCGGTTTGTCAGGCACCACAACTGCAAGATCGACGCGCAACAAACCCTGGCACTCCCCGAGGAGGATGTAGTGCGACTGCGTGCGTTTCTTGTGGTGGTACCGGCGGCCGCGCTGCTTCTCGGCCTCGGCGCCGTCGCCGGCCTGCCGGAGCGCCACCCCGGCACGGCCACGTTCGTCGACCGCCCACCGGTGTCCACCGGGCTGGCCGCCTCGATCGACGCCTACCAGGAGCGGCTGCGCACGGTGCCGGGCGACTGGACCACCTGGGCGGCGCTCGGCGAGGCGTACCTGGAGCAGTCCCGGACCGGCGCCGACCCCGCCTACTACCCGAAGGCCGAGGGCGCCCTGCGCAAGTCGCTGGAGGTCCGCCCGGCGGGCAACGAGCCCGCGCTCGCCGGACTCGGCGCCCTGGCCAACGCCCGGCACGACTTCGCCGGCGCGAAGCGGCACGCGCAGCAGGCGCTCGTCGTGAACCCGTACTCCGCGACGGCGTACGGCGTGCTCGCCGACGCCGAGACGCAGCTCGGGCACCCCGCCGAGGCGACCGCCGCCGTCCAGCGGATGCTCGACCTGAAGCCGGGCCTCAGCTCGTACACCCGCGGCTCTTATGATCTTGAGCAGCACGGCCGGCGGACCGAGGCGATCGCGTTGATGGAGCGGGCGCTGGAGGCGGCGACCGAGCCGGCCGACGTCGCGTTCTGCCACCAGCACCTGGCCGGGCTGGCGTGGGCCGCGGGCGACACGGCGACCGCGGCGCGGCACGTGGCGCTCGGGCTGGCCGCGGCCGAAACCACAGCCGGGGCGGCGGCCGGACTCTGGCAGCTCAAGGCCAGGCTGGCCGCCGCCGCGGGCGACCTCGAGACCGCGCTCGCCGACCTCGACAAGGTGGTGGCGCGCACGCCCACCGTCGACGTGCTGCTCGAACAGGCCGGCCTGTTGCGGCTCGCCGGCCGCGACCCGGCGCCGGCGCTGCGCCTCGCCCGGGCGGCGCACCAGCTCTTCACCGCCAACGGCGGCACCGACGACCTCGGCGCCGCGGCCCTGGCCCTCGCCGCGGACCGGCCCGGCGAGGCCGTGGACCTGGCGACGAACGAGTGGCACCGGCGGCAGTTCGCCGACGTCGCCGACGTGCTGAGCTGGAGCCTGCTGCGGGCCGGGCGGGCCGCCGAGGCGATGCCGTACGCGCGGCGGGCCGGCGCGCTGGGCCGCGTCGACGCCACGCTCGCCTACCACCACGGAATGATCGCGCTCGCCAACGGCGACCGGGCGACGGCGCGCGGCCAGCTACGGCTCGCGCTGTCGCTCAACCCGAGGTTCTCCCCCGTCGACGCGCCGATCGCCGGGCGCACCCTCGCCTCGCTGGAGCCGTGATGCGCCGCCTGCTCGTGCTCCTCGGTACCGCTGCCGCGGTCGTGGCCGGCGCGCTCCTAGCACCCGGCTCCGCGCACGCCCACCCGCTCGGCAACTTCTCCGTCAACCAGCTCGGCGCGCTGACGTTCCACCCGTCCCGGGTCGACGTGCTGGCCCTCGTGGACCTCGCCGAGCTGCCGACGCTCCAGGAACAGTCCACAGTGGACTCGATGGGCGCGCCGGCCTGGGCCGCGCGGGAATGCTCGGCCCTGGCGGGGGCCTTCTCGGTGCGGGTCGGTGGCGCGCCGCTGGCCTGGACGGTCGAGACCTCGTCGTACACCTACACCGACGGCAGCGCCGGGCTGCGGACCAGCCGCCTCGAGTGCACGCTGTCCGCACCCGCCCCGCTGACGTCACCGTCCACCGTGGACGTGGAGAATCGATACCGGACCGACCGGGTGGGGTGGCGTGAGCTGACGGCGACGGCTTCGGGGGTACACCTGGTGTCGCCGTCGCTGCCCGCCACGAGCCGCAGCGACGGGCTGCGCGGCTACCCCGGCGACCTGCTGAGCTCCCCGCCGGACGTACGGTCGGCGCGGCTGACGGTGGAGCCGGGCGGCAGCACCGTCGCCTCCCCCGGCGGCACCGCGGCCGCGGCCCCCGTCCTCCCGGGCCCGCTGGGCCGCGCGGAGGCGACGCTGCGCGGCTGGGCCGGCACCCGCGAGCTGACCCCGTGGGTCGGCGTCCTCGCGGTGCTGCTGGCCCTGGTGCTGGGCGGCGCGCACGCCGCGCTGCCGGGCCACGGCAAGACGGTGATGGCCGCGTACCTCGCCGGCCGGCGCGGCCGCCCGCGTGACGCCCTGACCGTGGGCGCCACGGTGACGCTGACCCATACCGGCGGCGTGCTGGTGCTGGGCCTGCTGCTGACGACGGCGGCCGGCCTGGCCGGCGAGACGGTGCTCGGCTGGCTGGGCGTGACGAGCGGTGTGCTGGTGGCGGCGGTGGGCCTGGGAATGCTGCTGTCCCGCCGGCGGCGGCCGGCGCACCCCCACACCCACTCCCATTCGCACGACCACTCCCATTCGCACGACCACGGCGGGCGACCCGGCCGGCTCGCGATCGTGGGGATGGGTGTCGCGGGTGGCCTGGTGCCCAGCCCGTCGGCGCTCGTCGTCCTCCTCGGGGCGGTCGGCCTGGGGCGCACGTGGTTCGGTGTGCTGCTGGTGCTCGCGTACGGTCTGGGCATGGCCGCCGTCCTCACCGCCGCCGGCCTGGTGCTGATCAAGGTCCGCGACCGGTGGGCGGGCAGGCTCCGGCCGGGTGATCGGCTCGGTGATCGGCTCGGTGATCGGCTCGGTGATCGACTGGCCCGGCTCACCCGCCTCGCACCCATCGGGACCGCGGCACTCGTGCTGGTCGTCGGGTCGGCCCTCGCCGTCCGGTCGCTCGTCACGCTCTGAGCGGGCGATCGCCACCTCCGCACGGCCCGCCGTCGCCCTGCTGCGGGGTGGCGGCGGGACGCGGTATCCTGGCCTCGGGCAGTGCGCCTGCCCGCGCCCGCCACGGCCGCCCACGCCGGCCGTGCACGAGGCCAAGAGTCCCCGACTCAGCGCATCGGTGCAGGATGCCCGGCGGGAGTCTCGCCGTCCGATCGGTGCGAGCGTGGGTCGACGCCGGAGGACTCGTGATGGCCGAGGAAACACCGCAGGGCACCCCTGCCGCAGGCGACCCCGCAGACGATCCCGCAGACGATCCCGGACAGGGCGCCGCGCAGTCCCCCTCCGGGGGGAGCATCCCGAAGCGGCCCGGCCGGAAACCGCGACCGGACCGGGCCCGGCGGCGCGCGGTGCGGGCGCATGCCGCGCAGGCCGGTGTGGCATATTCCGTCGCGGCACGGCAGGTCAAGGCCGCCCGCCTGCGGGCCGGGGAGACGCTCGGCAACGCGGGCCGGACCGTGTATCCGGCGTGGATCGGCCACGGGGAGCGGTGGACGATCGTGTCCCGGGAGGCGCGCGGGGCCGAGGTCAAGCTCGCCGACGCGCGGCGGGCCGGGCGGCTGCCCGGCGGCCGGGCCGAGCACCTCGTCGAGCGGTTCCCGCCGGGGCTCGACGACGCGTTCTACGCCGGGGAGCGGCGGGCCGAGCTGCTCGCGCTCGTGTATCTCGTCGTCGCCGACGACAGCCCGGGGCTGGTGCCGGCGGCGCTCGACCTCGCCTGGACCGCCGAGCTCGGTGAGGAGACCGCCGTCGACGCGGTCTGCGCGGATCTCGACCGCGCCGCCCGGCGGGTCCTCGACGGCGGGGTCGCCGAACGGTGGCGGCGGATCGAGGCCGCCCTGGTGAAGGCTCAGCACGACCGGGAGTGGCGGGTGCGGTACGAGGCCGACCTGCTGGTGCTGGCCTACCGCGCGTTCGTCACGCCCGGGGAGGACGCCGCCGGCGAGCCGTTCGTCGTCAGGGCGCCCTGGGCGGGGGTGCGGCAGGTGCTCGACGCCCTGCTGGTGATCGCCGACGACGGGCACGCGCCCGGCACCCGCGTGCGGACCGTGGGCAGCAGTCCACGCGCGGAGGGCACCGTCGTGGGCGCCCGCTGGGGGCCGGGCGGCCCGCCGACCGGCTACGAGGTGCGGATCGACGGCGAGGCCGCGACCCGCACCTGCAAGCCCGAGGAGATCGTCATCCTGCCGGGACAGGAGTCGGACGCTCCGGCGCTGGTGTTGTAGCGGGCGCGCCCGACACGGTCAGGACCAGGCCGTCCGGGCCGGCGTCCGCCAGGACCGTCCGGCCCGCGGCCAGCTCGTCGCGCAGGATCCGCGTCGAGAGCTCGTCCTCCAGTTCCCGCCGCACGGCGCGGCGCAGCGGCCGCGCGCCGAGACGCGGGTCGTGGCCGGCCGCCGCCAGCCGCGACCGCGCCGCCGCCGTCAGCGCCAGGGTCACCCCGCGCGCGGCGAGCCGCGCGGCGACCCGCTCGACCAGGAGGTCGACGATCCGCAGCAGGTCGGCGGTGGTGAGCGGGTCGAAGACGACGGTCTCGTCGATCCGGTTGAGGAACTCGGGCCGGAAGTGCTGCCGCAGGTCCCGCACCGCTTCCTGCGCCGCGGAGGACGCCAGGTCGCCGAAGCCGGCCGTCGCGGCGAAGCGGGTGCCCAGGTTCGTGGTGAGGACGATGACGGTGTTCGTGAAGTCGGTGACCCGGCCCTGGCCGTCGGTCAGCCGGCCGTCCTCGAGGATCTGCAGCAGGGTGTGGAAGACGTCGGGGTGGGCCTTCTCGATCTCGTCGAACAGCACGACGGAGCACGGCCGGCGGCGCACCCGTTCGGTGAGCTGACCGCCGTCGTCGTGGCCGACGTATCCGGGTGGCGCACCGACCAGCCGGGACACCGTGTACCGGTCGTGGAACTCGGACATGTCCAACTGGATCAGCGCGTCCGCGCCGCCGAAGAGTACCTCGGCGAGCGCCTTCGCCAGGGACGACTTCCCGACGCCGGACGGTCCGGCGAAGATGAACGAGCCGGTCGGGCGGCGCGGGTCGGCGAGGCCGGCGCGGGCCCGGCGGACGGCCGTGGCGACGGCCCGGACGGCGGCGTCCTGCCCGACGAGGCGCCGGTGCAGCTCGTCCTCCATGCGCAGGAGCCGGGTGGTCTCCCCCTCGGTGAGCCGCTGCACCGGGATGCCGGTCCACTGGGCGACCACCGACGCCACATGGTCCTGATCGACGTGATCCTGGCCGGCACCGTCCCGGCCGGCCGGGGCCGATCCGCCGCCGAGCCGCACCCGCGCGCCCGCCTGGTCGAGCAGGTCGATCGCCTTGTCCGGCAGGTGGCGGTCCGGCACGTACCGGCCGCCGAGCGACACGGCCGCCTCGAGCGCGGCGTCGCTGTAGGAGACGCCGTGGAACGTCTCGTACCGCTCCCGGAGGCCGCGCAGGATCTCCAGCGCCTGCGCGGGCGTCGGCTCGGCGACCTCCACCGGCTGGAAGCGCCGGTCGAGGGCGGCGTCCCGCTGCACGTACCGGCGGTACTCCTCGTGGGTCGTCGCGCCGATGGTCCGCAGCTCGCCGCGGGCGAGCAGCGGCTTGAGCAGCGACGAGGCGTCGATGGCGCCCTCGGCCGCGCCGGCGCCGACGAGGGTGTGGAGCTCGTCGATGAACACGATGACGTCGCCGCGGGTGCGGATCTCCTTGATCACCTTGCGCAGGCGCTCCTCGAAGTCGCCGCGGTAGCGGGCCCCGGCGACGAGTGAGCCGAGGTCGAGCGAGTACAGCACCTTGCCGGCGAGCGCGGCGGGGACGGTCCCGGCGACGATCCGCTGGGCGAGGCCCTCGACGACGGCGGTCTTGCCGACGCCGGCCGCGCCGGTCAGGACGGGGTTGTTCTTGCGCCGGCAGGACAGCACCTGCACGACCCGCTCGATCTCGGCGTCGCGGCCGATGACCGGGTCGAGGTCGCCGGCCCGGGCGGCGTCGGTGAGGCTGTGCCCGAACTGGTCGAGGACGGGGCTGCCGGTCGGCGACGCCGCCGGGGACGCCGCCGCGGGCGCCGCGTCGTCCAGCGACGGGTGCCCCGACAAGGCCCGCACGACCTGCGCCCGGACCGCGCCGAGGGAGGCGCCGAGCCGGATCAGGATCTGCACGGCGACGCCTTCGCCCTCGCGGATGAGACCGAGCAGGATGTGCTCGGCGCCGATGTGGTCGTGGCCGAGCTGGAGCGCCTCGCGCAGGGCGAGCTCGATGACCCTCTTGGCCCGGGGGCTGAACGGGATGCTCCCGCCCGGCGCCTGCCGCCCGGTGCCGACGATGTCCTCGACCTCGCGGCGGACGGCGTCGAGGGAGATGCCGAGGTGGCGCAGGGCATCGGTGGCGGCTCCGGGCTCCCCGCCCTCCCCGGCGCGCTCACCCTCGTGGAGCAGTCCGAGCAGGACGTGCTCGGTGCCGATGGAGTTGTGGTTGAGGATCCGGGCCTCTTCCTGGGCCAGGACGACGACCCGGCGGGCCCGGTCGGTGAATCGTTCGAACATCGCCATCACGCCTTCCGGCGGGGCCGCTCCCGATCAACACGAGCACCGCACCCGCCAACCGTCACGGAAAGGTGGATGCGCTGAGTCGAGGCCTCTTGGCCGTGCCGCCGCGCGGGCGGCGTGTGGCTCGGGCAGGCGCACTGCCCTTCATCACCTTACCGTCACCGGCTTGGCGCTGCCGACCCGAACAGTGATAGAAGGATGCCGTGACGGCAACGACGCTGTTCCAGCGCACCAGCGGCCGCCTCGGGGCGCCGACCCTGCTGCTCGGTGGGCCGCTCGGCAGCAACCTCGACATGTGGCGTCCCCAGCTTCCGGCGTTCGCCGAGCGGTTGCGGGTGGTCCGGTTCGACCATCGCGGGCACGGCGGGTCGCCGGTGCCGCCCGGCCCGTACCGCATCGAGGATCTGGGACGGGACGTGCTGGCGCTGCTCGACCGGCTGGGCATCGAGCGGGCGTCGTACTGCGGGCTCTCCCTCGGCGGGATGGTCGGGATGTGGCTGGCCGCGCACGCGCCGGAGCGCATCGAGCGGCTGGTGCTGATCTGCACCGCGGCGCACCTGCCGCCGGCCGACGGCTGGCTGACCCGGGCCGGGCAGGTGCGTTCCTGGGGCATGGGCAGCATCGCCGACGCGGTCCTCGGCCGCTGGTTCACGCCGCGGTACCGTGCGGCGCTACCGGCCCGCGTCGCGCCCTTCCGGGCGATGATCGCCGCCAGTCCGGCCGAGGGCTACGCCGGCGGCTGCGAGGCGATCGCCGGGATGGACCTGCGCGACGACCTGTCGAGGATCACCGCGCCGACGCTCGTGGTCGCGGGCGCCGACGACCCGGCGACCCCGCCGGAGCACGGCGAGGTCATCCACGCCGGCATCGCCGGCAGCCGCCTGGCGGTGGTGCCGAACGCGGCCCACCTGGCCAACGTGGAGCAGCCCGAGGCGGTCGCCCACCTGGTGCTGGACCACGTGCTTAGCTGACCGACTGGTAGACCGCCAGCGTGCGGTCGGCGATCGCGGACCAGGAGAAGTGGTCCACGGCCCGCTGGCGGCCGGCCCGGCCGAACTCGGCCGCGCGGGCCGGCTCCTCGAGCAGCTCGTTCATGGCGTCGGCGAGGTCGGCGACGAACCTCGCCTCGTCCAGCGGGGTGCCGGAGCCGTCGGTGACCTGGTCGATCGGGACGAGCAGGCCGGTCTCGCGGTCGGCGACGACCTCCGGGATGCCGCCGGTCGCGGTGGCGACGACCGCCGTCCGGCAGGCCATGGCCTCCAGGTTGACGATGCCCATCGGCTCGTAGATCGACGGGCAGACGAACAGCGTGGCGTGGCTGAGGACCTGGATCACCTCGTGCTTGGGCAGCATCTCCTGGATCCACACGACACCCTGGCGGTGTTCGCGCAGCTCGCCGGCGAGGCCGGTGACCTCGGCGGCGATCTCCGGGGTGTCCGGCGCGCCGGCCAGCAGGACCAGTTGCACGTCCGGTGGCAGGTGGCGGGCAGCGCGCAGGAGATACGGCAGCCCCTTCTGCCGCGTGACGCGCCCGACGTAGACGACGGAGGGTCGCCGCGGGTCGATGCCGAGGCGCTCCAGGACGTCGGTGGCCGGGTCCGGCGCGTACTGCTCCGTGTCGATGCCGTTGTAGACCACGTGGACCCGGTCGGGATCGACGGCCGGATAGGCGCGCAGCACGTCGGCCTTCATCCCGGCGGAGACGGCGATGACGGCGTCGGCGGCCTCGACGGCGGTCCGCTCGATCCACGACGAGAGCGCGTAGCCGCCGCCGAGCTGCTCGGCCTTCCAGGGGCGCAGCGGCTCAAGGCTGTGACTGGTGACCACGTGCGGGACGCCGTAGAGCAGCTTGGCGGTGTGACCGGCCAGGTTCGCATACCAGGTGTGGCTGTGCACGATGCTCGTCCCGGCGCAGCCGGCGGCCATCTCCAGGCCGACCCCCATGGTGCGCAG
This sequence comes from Dactylosporangium roseum, assembly GCF_025264685.1. Classification (GTDB taxonomy): domain Bacteria; phylum Actinomycetota; class Actinomycetes; order Mycobacteriales; family Micromonosporaceae; genus Dactylosporangium; species Dactylosporangium roseum. The sequence continues at coordinate 3,818,331 of NZ_CP073721.1, read as the reverse complement.
GGCCGCGTTGGCGCCGGCGAGGCCGGCCGGATCGGCGTAGCCGGTGACCCCGGCCTCGGCGCGCGGCCCGCCGAAGCAGTGGACGCGCACGTCCAGCGGGAGCTTGCGCAACTCGCGCGCAAGGTACTCCAGATGCACACCCGCGCCGCCGTAGACGTCCGGGGGATACTCTCGAGTAAGCAGGTCTACACGCACGTCCCAAACCTTAGTGCCGTTCGTCTGGCGCGACATGCCGGACACGTTTAGCGTCTGCGCCATGGCTGCCAAGAAGGTCCTCGCGATCGTCCTCGCCGGAGGCGAGGGCAAACGGCTGATGCCGCTGACCACCGACCGGGCCAAGCCGGCGGTGCCGTTCGGCGGGATCTACCGGCTGATCGACTTCGTGCTGTCCAACCTCGCCAACGGCGGCTATCTGAAGATGGTCGTGCTGACGCAGTACAAGTCGCACTCGCTGGACCGGCACGTCACGAAGACCTGGCGGATGTCGACGCTGCTCGGCAACTACGTGACGCCGGTGCCGGCGCAGCAGCGCCTCGGCCCGCGCTGGTTCGCCGGGTCGGCCGACGCCATCTACCAGAGCCTGAACCTCATCAACGACGAGCGGCCCGACTACGTCATCGTCTTCGGCGCGGACCACATCTACCGGATGGACCCGGAGCAGATGGTGCGCCAGCACATCGAGTCGGGTGCCGCGGCGACGGTGGCCGGGATCCGGCAGCCGCTGGTTACCGCCGACCAGTTCGGTGTCATCGAGGTCGGCGCCGGCGGGCAGCAGATCAGCGCGTTCCGGGAGAAGCCGACGGACGCCAGGGGCCTGCCGGACTCCCCCGACGAGATCTTCGCGTCGATGGGCAACTACGTGTTCACGACCGACGCGCTGATCGACGCGGTGACCCGCGACGCGCAGGACCCGGGCAGCAAGCACGACATGGGCGGCGACATCATCCCGTTCTTCGTGGCGAGGAACGAAGCCGCCGTCTACGACTTCAACGACAACGTCGTGCCGGGCAGCTCGGACCGCGAACGCGGCTACTGGCGGGACGTGGGGACGCTCGACTCGTACTACGAGGCCAACATGGACCTCATCGCGGTGCAGCCGATCTTCAACCTGTACAACTTCGAGTGGCCGATCTTCACCGGCAACAGCCCGTGGCCGCCCGCGAAGTTCGTGCATGGCTGGGGCGAGCGGGTCGGCCGCGCGGTCGGCTCGATGATCTCCCCGGGCGCGGTCATCTCCGGCGCGCTGGTGGAAAACTCGGTGGTCTCGCCGAACGTCCGGGTGCACTCCTGGGCCCACGTCGAGGGTGCGGTGCTCATGGAGGGCGTCGACATCGGGCGGCACGCCGTGGTGCGCAACGCCATCCTGGACAAGAACGTCATCGTGCCCGAGGGCATGGAGATCGGCGTCGACCTGGACCGGGACCGGCAGCGCTACACCGTGTCCGACGGGGGCGTCGTGGTCATCGGCAAGGGTCAACGCGTCGAGCCGTAGCGGCGGTGACGCGCCGGCCGCCTGCCGGCCGGTCGTGACGACAGTGCCGACAGTCGTGCCAGCAGCCGGGACAACGGTCGCGACGACGGTTGCGAAACCGGCCGCGAAACCGGCCGCGATACCGGACAACACCTGACAACCCTGCCAACTCGGCGCGGATTCGATACGGTGAGGATCATGGGTAACCCCGCGGAGCAGCACCCGCCCGAAGCCCTCAAGACGGAGATCGCCACGACGAAACCCACCGACACCGAAGTCGCCCTCGCCACGCAGGACACCGTGGAGACGGCCGAGTCGCCCGCCGCCAGTTTCCGGGCGTCCACCCGGCCCGCGGACGCGGCGGCCGGTGCCGCCGGGTCCGCCGCCGGCTGGCCCTGGGACGAGCTCGGGCTCGGCCAGCGGTTCCCGATCGAGCAGGTCACGCCGTCGATCGAGGGCGGGCGGTTCCCGGCCAAGGCCGTCGTCGGCGAGCGGGTCCCGGTCTCCGCCGTCTCCTATCGCGAGGGCCACGCGATGATGGGCTGCAACGTCGTCCTCATCGGACCGGACGGGCGGGAGGGGCCGTTCGCCCGCATGCGGCCGGGCGCGCCGGGCACCGACCGCTGGTTCGGCGAGGTGCGCCCGGACGCGGTCGGCAGGTGGACGTTCGCCGTCGAGGCGTTCAGCGACCCGTACCTCACCTGGCACGACGCGGTCTCGAAGAAGATCGCCGCCGGGCAGGGTCTGGAGGACCTCGCCAACGACCTGGCCGAGGGTTCGGCGCTGCTGCACGACGCCGCCAAGGGCGTGCCCGAGCGGGAGCGGGACCGGGTCACCGGCGCGGCCCTGGCGCTCGCCGACACCGGCATCCCGTTGTTCGCCCGGGTCTCCCCCGCCCTCGGGCTGGCCGACGTGCTGTGGCGGCACCCGCTGCGCCAGCACGTGACCCGGTCGGAGCCGCTGCCGATCTGGTGCGACCGGCAGCGGGCGCTGTTCTCCGCGTGGTACGAGTTCTTCCCGCGCTCCGAGGGCGCGGTCGTCGACGATGCCGACCTGCCCGTCACGCACGGCACGTTCCGCACCGCCGTCCCGCGGCTGCGGCAGGTCGCCGACATGGGCTTCGACGTGGTGTACCTGCCGCCGATCCACCCGATCGGCCGGGTCAACCGCAAGGGGCCGAACAACACGCTGGTCGCCAGGCCGCGGGACGTCGGTTCGCCGTGGGCGATCGGCGCGGCGGAGGGCGGCCACGACGCGATCCACCCCGATCTCGGCACGCTCGACGACTTCCGGGCGTTCGTCGACGCCGCCCGCGACGCGGGTGTCGAGATCGCCTTGGACCTCGCGCTGCAGTGCGCGCCGGACCATCCGTGGGTCACCGAGCACCCCGAGTGGTTCACCACGCGGGCCGACGGGAGCATCGCCTACGCCGAGAACCCGCCCAAGAAGTACCAGGACATCTATCCCCTGAACTTCGACAACGACCCGGAGGGCATCCGGGCCGAGATCCTGCGGGTCGTGCTGCACTGGGTCGCGCAGGGCGTGAAGATCTTCCGGGTGGACAACCCCCACACCAAGCCCGTGGGGTTCTGGCACTGGCTCATCGACGAGGTCAAGGCGGTCGACCCCGACGTGCTGTTCCTGGCCGAGGCGTTCACCAAGCCGGCCATGATGCACGGCCTGGGCAAGATCGGCTTCAGCCAGTCGTACACGTACTTCACGTGGCGCGTGCAGGCGTGGGAGCTGCGCGAGTACGTGCGGGAGCTCATCGCCGCCGCCGACCACATGCGGCCCAACTTCTGGCCGAACACGCCGGACATCCTGCCCGAGCACCTGCAGCACGGCGGGCCACCGATGTTCAAGACCCGCGCGGTGCTGGCGAGCCTGCTCAGCCCGTCGTGGGGCATGTACGCCGGCTACGAACTGTTCGAGCACGTGGCCCGGGCGGGTTCCGAGGAGTACCTCGACAACGAGAAATACCAGTTGCGGCCCCGCGACTGGATCGGCAAGGAGCACGACGGCGAGTCCCTGGCGCCGTACCTGCGCCGCCTCAACGCGGTCCGCAAGGCCAACCCGGCGCTGCACTGGCTGCGCAACACCGTCTTCCACGGCATCGACAACGAGCGGTTGCTCTGCTTCTCCAAGCGCGACCCGGACAGCGACAACACCGTCCTCGTGGTGGTGTCGCTGGATTCGCACGACGTGCAGTGGGGTAACACGACGTTGGACATGCCCGCGCTGGGTTTCGACTGGCACGAGCGGTTCACGGTGCGAGATGAGATCACCGGCGCGACCTTCGACTGGGGACAGCACAACGCGGTCCGGCTCGATCCCCTGTACGAGCCGGCCCATGTGTTCACGGTGCACCGCCACCGCTGACAGCACCGGCGACAGCAGCAAGGTAGGTACCAAGATGACGGACGAAGGCACCCACGTCGCGGACGGCATGGTCGAGCACCCGTCGGCCAGCGACTTCGGTCAGGCGCGGGTGCTGCCCGCCGACACCACCTGGTTCCAGCGAGCGGTGTTCTACGAGGTCCTCGTCCGAGCCTTCGCCGACTCCAACGCCGACGGCTCGGGCGATCTCAAGGGCCTCATCAGCCAGCTCGACTATCTGCAGTGGCTCGGCGTCGACTGCCTCTGGCTGCCGCCGTTCTACGACTCGCCGCTGCGGGACGGCGGCTACGACATCCGCGACTTCTACAAGGTGCTGCCCGAGTTCGGCACGGTCGACGACTTCGTCGCCCTGCTCGACGCGGCCCACAAGCGCGGCATCCGGGTCATCACCGACCTGGTCATGAACCACACCTCCGACTCGCACCTGTGGTTCCAGGAGTCCCGCCGCGACCCCGACGGGCCCTACGGCGACTACTACGTCTGGAGCGACACCGACACCCGCTACGCCGACGCCCGGATCATCTTCGTCGACACCGAGGAGTCCAACTGGACCTTCGACCCGGTGCGGCGGCAGTTCTACTGGCACCGGTTCTTCTCGCACCAGCCGGACCTCAACTACGCCAACCCCGAGGTCCAGCGCGAGATGATCGACGTGCTGCGGTTCTGGCTCGACCTCGGCATCGACGGCTTCCGGCTCGACGCGGTGCCCTACCTGTTCGAGGCCGAGGGCACCAACTGCGAGAACCTGCCGGACACCCACGAGTTCCTGCGCCGCTGCCGCAAGGTCATCGACGACGAGTACCCGGGCCGGGTCCTGCTCGCCGAGGCCAACCAGTGGCCGGCGGACGTGGTGGAGTACTTCGGCGACCCGGCGACCGGCGGCGACGAGTGCCACATGGCGTTCCACTTCCCGCTGATGCCGCGCATCTTCATGGCGGTCCGCCGCGAGTCCCGCTTCCCAATCTCGGAGATCCTCGCGCACACCCCGGCGATCCCGGCGAACTGCCAGTGGGGCATCTTCCTGCGCAACCACGACGAGCTGACCCTCGAGATGGTCACCGACGAGGAGCGCGACTACATGTACGCGGAGTACGCCAAGGACCCGCGGATGCGCGCCAACGTCGGCATCCGGCGCAGACTCGCGCCGCTGCTGGAGAACGACCGCAACCAGATCGAGCTGTTCACCGCGCTGCTGCTGGCGCTGCCCGGCTCGCCGGTGCTGTACTACGGCGACGAGATCGGCATGGGCGACAACATCTGGCTCGGTGACCGCGACGGCGTGCGCACCCCGATGCAGTGGACCCCGGACCGCAACGCCGGCTTCTCCCAATCCAACCCCGGACGGCTGTACCTGCCGGTGATCCAGGACCCCGTCTACGGGTACCAGTCGGTCAACGTGGAGGCGCAGAAGGAGAGCTCCACCTCGGTGCTCAACTGGACCCGCACGATGCTCGCGGTGCGCCGGCGGCACGAGGCCTTCGCCGCCGGCCAGTTCCGCGAGCTCGGCGGCTCCAACCCGTCGATCCTGGCGTTCGTGCGCATCCACGGCGACGACGTCGTGCTGTGCGTGAACAACCTCTCGCGCTTCCCGCAGCCGATCGAGCTCAACCTGCAAGAGTGGGCCGGGTACACCCCGATCGAGCTGACCGGCCATGTCCAGTTCCCGAACATCGGGCAGTTGCCGTACCTGCTGACGCTGCCCGGGCACGGCTTCTACTGGTTCCAGCTCGTCCAGCCCGCCGAGCAGCCCCAGTGAGCAGTCTTAGGAGATTCCGACGATGACGTCACTGCCGTTCACCGACTGGCTGCCGCATCAGCGGTGGTACGCCGGCCGCAACCGCGTCCTGGCCGGGGTCGAGCCGGCCGCGGTGACGCCGCTGCCCGACGGGCTCGACCACGTCCTGCTCGACGCCCGCTACGCGGACGGCGGCACCGAGCGCTACCAGGTCTTCGTCGGCTGGGACCTCAACGTGGCCGCCGAACTGTCCGCGGCGGCGTTCATCGGCTCGGAAGGCGACCGGGCCGGCTCCGACGCCCTGTACGACGAGCACTCCGCCCAGCGGCTGCTGGCCCTCATCGACACCGGCGCGGTCGTCGACGGCCTGCGGTTCGTGCCCGAGCCCGGCGTCGCGCTGCCCGTCGACGCGCCGGCGCGGATCGGCGGCGCCGAGCAGAGCAACACCAGCGTCGTGTTCGACAACGCCGCGATCCTCAAGGTCTTCCGCCGGGTCGCCGCCGGGATCAACCCGGACCTGGAGCTCAACCGGGTCCTCGCCCGGGCCGGCTGCCCCAACGTGGCACGGCTGCTCGGCGCGGTCGAGAGCAGCACCGACGACGGCGAGCCGATGACCCTCGCGATGGTGACCGAATACGCGCGGAACTCCGCCGAGGGCTGGGCGATGGCGGCCGCGAGCGCCCGGGACCTGTTCGCCGAGCACGACCGCAACCCCGACGAGGTCGGCGGCGACTTCGCCGGCGAGTCGATGCGTCTCGGCGAGGCCGTCGCGCACGTCCACCGGACCCTGGCCGAGGAGCTCGGCACCCGGACGGCCCCGCCGCCGACCGAGGCGATGCTGGCCCGGCTGGAGGCCGCGGCGCCGACCGTCCCGGAGCTGTCGCAGCTCCTGCCCGGCATCCGCGACATGCTGCGCACCTTCGGCGACGGGCCGGTGCGGACCCAGCGCGTCCACGGCGACCTGCATCTCGGCCAGGTGCTGCGCACCCCCGAGTCGTGGCTGCTCATCGACTTCGAGGGCGAGCCGGGTGTCGCCGTCGAGGAGCGCCGCCGGCCGGACTCCGTCCTGCGGGACGTCGCCGGCATGCTGCGCTCGTACGAGTACGCGGCCTACCACCTGCTCGTCGGCCAGGAGGACGACGAGGAACTGGCCGAGCGGGCCCGGCAGTGGGTCGACCGTAACAGGGACGCGTTCTGCGACGGCTATGCTGCCGCCGCCGGTTACGACCCGCGCGACGACCAGGCCCTGTTGTGCGCGTACGAGCTGGACAAGGCGGTCTACGAGACCGCGTACGAGTCCCGCCACCGGCCGAGCTGGCTGCGCATCCCGCTGCAGTCGATCGAGCGGATGGTCAACGGCTCGGACCTGAGTGCAGGACGCTGACGAACCGCCTACGGACAAGGTGACCGACCCCATGAATCTCGACGACCTGATCACCGGCCGGGCCCATGACCCCCACGGCGTCCTGGGCGCCCATCCCGGCGCCGGCACGACGGTCATCCGGGCGTTGCGCCGCGGCGCCTCCGACGTCGCGGTGGTGATCGGCGACGAGCGGCACCCGATGGCGCGGGTGCACGCGGACGGGATCTTCGAGGCCGAGGTCCCCGGCACCGTCGGCGACTACCGCATCGACGCCGACGGCACGGTCACCGACGACCCGTACCGGCACCTGCCGACGATCGGCGAGCTCGATCTGCACCTCATCCGCGAGGGCCGGCACGAGCGGCTGTGGACCGTGCTCGGCGCGCAGGCCAACCCCGACGGTGTCGCGTTCGCGGTGTGGGCGCCGAACGCCCGCGGGGTCCGGGTCGTCGGCGACTTCGCCGGGTGGGGGCCGCACGACGGCTGGCCGATGCGCTCCCTCGGCGGCAGCGGGGTCTGGGAGCTGTACGTCCCGGGCGTCCAGGTCGGGGCGCGGTACAAGTACCGCCTCCTCACCCCGGACGACGAATGGGTGGAGAAGGCCGATCCGCTGGCCCGGCAGACCGAGACGCCGCCCTCGACCGCGTCGGTGGTGACGCAGTCCACGTACGACTGGAAGGACGCGGACTGGCTGACCCGGCGGGCCGAGCGCACCCCCTACGAGGAGCCGGTCAGCATCTACGAGGTGCATCTCGGGTCCTGGCGACCCGGACTGTCCTATGTGGAGCTCGCCGACCAGCTCACCGAGTACGTCACCGACCTCGGCTTCACCCACGTCGAGTTCCTGCCGGTCATGGAGCATCCGTTCGGCGGCTCCTGGGGTTACCAGGTCACCGGCTACTACGCGCCGACGGCCCGGTTCGGCTCGCCCGACGAGTTCCGCCATCTCGTCGACCGGCTCCACCAGGCCGGCATCGGCGTCATCCTGGACTGGGTGCCGGCCCACTTCCCGCGGGACTCGTGGGCCCTCGCGCGCTTCGACGGCACGCCGCTCTACGAGCACGGCGACTGGCGCCGCGGCGAGCACCCGGACTGGGGCACGCTCATCTTCGACTTCGGCCGCAGCGAGGTCCGCAACTTCCTCGTCGCCAACGCCCTGTACTGGTGCGAGGAGTTCCACGCCGACGCGCTGCGCGTCGACGCCGTCGCCTCGATGCTGTACCTCGACTACTCCCGCGAGCACGGCCAGTGGGCCCCCAACCAGTACGGCGGCCGGGAGAACCTCGACGCGATCTCCTTCCTGCAGGAGACCAACGCGACGGTCTACAAGCACCACCCCGGCATCATGATGATCGCCGAGGAGTCGACGGCGTGGCTGGGCGTGACCCGCCCCACCGAGCAGGGCGGCCTCGGGTTCGGCTTCAAGTGGAACATGGGCTGGATGCACGACACGCTGACGTACGTCGGCAAGGATCCGATCTACCGCCAGTACCACCACAACCAGATGACGTTCGCGACCGTCTACGCGTGGAGCGAGAACTACGTCCTGCCGATCAGCCATGACGAGGTCGTGCACGGCAAGGGCTCGCTCGTCGGCAAGATGCCCGGCGACCTGTGGAAGAAGATCGCCAACGCCCGCGCGCTGCTGGCCTACATGTGGTCGTTCCCGGGCAAGCAGTTGCTGTTCATGGGCTGCGAGCTAGGCGACGAGGAGGAGTGGAGCGAGGAGCGCGGCCTCAACTGGGGCCTGCTCAACGACCCGTTCCGCGCCGGCCTCCAGCGGCTCGTCCGCGACCTCAACGGCACGTACCGGCGCACGCCCGCCCTGTGGAACCAGGACACCACACCCGACGGCTTCCGCTGGATCAACAACGAGGACTCGGGCAACAACGTGTTCTCGTACCTGCGGTGGGGCGGCGACGGGTCGGTGGTCGCGGTCGTCGTGAACTTCGCGGCGCACCCGCACGACGGCTACCGCCTCGGCCTGCCGTTCGCCGGTCGCTGGACCGAGATCCTCAACACCGACGCCGACGTCTACGGCGGCTCGGGCGTGGGCAACCTCGGCGCCGTCGAGGCCGAGGCGGCGCCGTGCAACGGGCTGCCGGCCTCCGCCGAGCTGCGGGTGCCGCCGCTGGGCGCGCTCTGGCTCAGGCTCGGCTGACCCGCCACCCGGGCCGGGGCGGCGTGCGCCGGGTCCGTAGGCTGACCGCATGCCGGTCGACTTCCGCGAAACGGTCCGAATCGCCGCCCCCGCCGCCGTTGTCAACGACGTGGTCCAGGCGGTCGAGGCCTGGCCCACCTGGACCGCGTCGGTGTCCACCGTGGACCGCGACGGCTCCGGCCCGCTGACCGTGGGCGAGATCGTCACCGTGCGGCAGCCGAAGCTGCCGCCGTCGACGTGGACGGTGACGAAGGCCGGCGGCACCGGCTTCGAGTGGGTGTCCCGGTCCCCCGGCATCCGCAACGTGGCCGGCCACTGGATCACCGACCACGACGACGGCACCTGCGAGGTCGAGCTGACGCTGTCGTTCGCCGGCCCGCTGGCCCGCGTGACGACCCTGCTCTACGGCGGCCTGATCCGCCGCTACGTCCACCTGGAGGCCGAGGGCCTGCGCGCGGCGTCCGAGTCCCGGTAGCCGCGGTGGGCGCGGTGGCCGCGGCCCGAGCTCAGACCGACACCCAGCCGTCGAAGCCGCTCGGGGACATGCAGTGGACCCGGCCGTCGAAGCGCAGGTCCGGGTCGGTCGCGTAACGCTCGGCGAGGGCCCGCTCCGCCGCGGTGTCGCCCCGGTCCGCGGCCAGCAGCATCGCCGCCAGCTCGTCGGCGACCCGGTCGGTGATGGCGCCCCACTGGTCCCACAGCAGCAGCTCGTCGCGCTGGCGGTGGGCGACCTCCAGCAGCACCGAGTCGAGCAGGAACTGGTGACCGCGGAACGGCAGGAACGGCGACACGCCGTAGGTGTCGGCGTCGAGCAGTCCCCGCCGGTGCGCGTCCCACGCCTGGGCCGCCGTCACGAACTGCGGGACGTCGGCGGTGTCGAACGGGTACCGCTCGGGGTCGAGCTGGGCGTCGGCGAGCACCCAGCGCGAACCGTTCCAGTATTCGGCGACGGCGTGGTCGTAGTTCCAGTCCTCGGCGAGATACGGCGCGAACCCGACCCGGATCCGGGCCGGGACGCCGCGGTGGCGCAGCGCCGCGACGGTGAGCAGCGCGAAGTCGCGGCAGCAGACGACGACCCGGTCCCGCTCCGGCCGCGGCTCGGCGAGCGGCGCCGGGAACCGGCGCTGGTCCAGCTCCAGGAGCCGCTCGGCGAACCGCGAGTCGACCTCGGCGAGCCGCGAGCCGGTGAACGTGATGCCGGCCGCCACGTAGTGCACGAGCACGTTGCGGATGATGCTCATCAACGCCGGCACGTCGGCCGGCAGGTCGTCCAGCAGTGCGCCGAACCGGCCGGGGTCACTGAAGCGCGTCTGCTCGCGGTACCGATGCTGCATCCATCGAACCTAACAACATTTATCCGCCGTCAACCGCCCGGAACGGGGTCGACGTCTGACGCGCTGTGATCGCGGGGGTCGTGCCGTGCTCGACCACGTCGAACAAGGCACGGCCGAGCACGGCGTGCGTCTCCCGCGCGGGCGTGCCACCGGCCACCGCTCCGGCGGTCGATAGGCTCGCGGCGATGAACACCGACGAGACGGACGCCGACGGGCTCGCCGGTGCGCTCGCCGCGCACCTCGACCGGCTCACGTTCACCGACCGCACCGCCGACCAGGTCACCGAGCTGATCCTCGACGCCGTCGCCGGCTGGGGGCGGGCCCGGGGCTGGCGGGTCTACCGGCGCGCGGCCAGCGTGGTGCCGCTGCCGCCGCCGTACGAGTCGCGGCGCTCCGTCGTCGACGTCGGCTGTGCCCGCACTGACGGCCCGCCCGTCGTGGTGGAGGTCGACCATTCCGACCGGCGGCGCACCCTGGAGAAGCTCGCGGCCGAGGCGGCGGCGGGCCGGGTGGCGCTGTGGGTGCGCTGGGGCGCCGGACGCTTCGCCACGCCCCCGGCGCCGGTGCGGCTGGTGCCGTGCCGGGTCACGTCCCGCACCGCCCTCCAGGGCCGGGGCCGGGTCTTCTCCCGCCCGGCGAACACCGAACGACCGGCGCCGGCGCACTCCAGCGTGGCCGGCGGCTTCACGGTCGAGGTCATGGACCCGGACGTCGAGCTGGTGCTGCGGGCCTACGCCGCGTTCGCCGCCGGCGACATCGAGGGCGCCGTCCGTGACCTGCATCCCGCCGTCGAGTGGATCGAGCCGGACGAGTTCCCGAACGGGGGCCGCCACGTCGGCCCGGCCGCCGTCGCCCGCTACCTGCGGGCGTCGTACGACGGCTGGCTGGAGCTGCACTCCGAGCCGTCCGCGACGCGCCGCGGCGACCGGATCGTCGTGGTCCACCGCGTCCACGGCGTCCTGCGGGACCTCAGCGTCCACGAGGCCACCGTGGTCGACGTGTTCACCGTGGCCGGCGGCAAGGTGGTCCGGATGACCGCCTACGCGGATCCGGCTCAGGTCCCGGACTGACCCTGGCTCGGCGGGACGGCCAGGAGCCGCTCGAAGACCGGCATCGGGTCGAGGGAGGCGTACGAGCGTGCCTTGTCGACGGTGACGAGCGCTGAACAGTTCCGGTCGACCGCGACGACGAGCGGCAGGCGTGCGAGACGGCGGTCGAAGACGAAGACGAAGCTCACCTGCGTCGGCAGGGCGATGCGCAGGCACGGCTGGGCGGGCGCCGCGGCCGGCAGGGCGTTGAGGAGCCGGACGAAGCTGTCCACCCCGGTCGTGAGCGTCCGCGGCGGCGCGACGGTGGCGCCGGTGCCGCGCAGTGCCGTCTCGCACCGGGTGATCGAGACCGCGCCGAACGGCACGAGCTCGCCGGGCCGGTCGGCGGGCAGGAGCCCGGCCGACCGGATCGGCACCTCGGCGCAGTTGACGGCGCCGAGGCCGGTGAGCACCGGCGAGGCCGCCGGGGACGACGGGGACGACGGGGACGACGGGGACGACGGGGACGTTGACGCGGACGGCACCGGGGACATCGACGCGGACGGCGACCCCGAGCCGGTCACCGAGCCCGCGCCCGGCGCCGCCTGCGGCAGGGCCGGCACCCCCGACTGCGCGGCGAGGGACAGCGCGCCGTCGCGCGTGCCGCCCCAGACCGCGGCGGTGCCGGCGAGGGCGAGCGCCGCCGCGGTGACGCCGACGGCAACACCGGCACGGCGCGGTCCGGAGGTCATGGCTCCCACCCCGTCACCCTGATCGTTTTCGGTCAGACCTCAGCGTACTGGACGGCGGGCGCTCAGGCCGGCGGCTGCCAGGGTCGCAACCATGGGGTCGCCGGCCAGCCCTCGACGGCGGCCATCAGCGGCATCGCGGTCGCGCCGTCCAGCGACTCGCGCACGATGTCGGCATGGCCGGCGTGCCGGGCGGTCTCCTCGATGAGGTGCAGCAGCACCCAGCGGACCGACCAGGCGTCGACGTCGTCGGGGAACCACGGCACACCCTTCGGCACCGGCACCGGCGCACCCAGGTCGGCGATGCCGGCCACCGCCTCGTCGGTCTCCCGGCCCGCGGCCGCGTAGTCGGCGACCACCCCGGCGAGCGTCTCCCCGGGCAGCAGCGTGAACCCGGCGACGTAGTCGATCTCCGGGCCGGGGCGCCGCAGCATGATGCCGATCCAGTTGCGCTCCATCTGCGCCAGGTGCTTCACCAGGCCGCCGACGGTCAGCGAACTGGCGCCCGGCGCCGTGCGGGCCTGCTCGTCGGTCAGCCCGAAGGCCGCGATGCGCACGGCCTGCCGCTGCTGCTCCAGGAAGGCCAGGAGGCCCTCCCGCTCGTCCCCGACCGGTGAAACGTTGCCCGGCATGTCCACACCTTTCTCTCGCGACGTTGTCAGGGCCATCATCGCGAAAGATGCGGACAAGTACTGACCGGCTTCAGGAAGCCGGGGTGGGTGGTAATGGCAGCGGCAGGCCGGGCAGGCCGCCGGCCAGCGGCGCGGTCGCGGTGAAGAAGGTGCTGTGCCTTGATGAAGTCCCGCAGCCGCCCGCTCAGTCCGGCCGGCCGGTGATCAGGGACGCACCCGGGATCCTCGGTCTCAGCGGCGGGCAGTGGGTGTGCGTGGCGACGGCGAGCCCGCCGCACTGCGCGGGCAGGTCGACCAGCAGGTTGCGGTCGTAGACGAGCACCACCCAGCGGTCGAGGTCCTGCCGCTCGACGGGCGGGCCGAACCGGTCGACCACCGCCTCCACGGTGCCGTAGACCGGGTTGTCGAGGTCGACGACGACGAACCGGGCGTCGTGGCGGGTCGCGTCGTACCAGTCGGCGTTGGACTCCCAGCGGAACGACCGGATGTCCGGGCCGATCACCGGCGCGACCCGGACGGCGCCGCGGGTGGCGAGGGTGATGCTGTTCGCCGCCCAGTAGCCGCCGAGGCCGTAGCGCAGGTCGTTGGCGACCAGCCAGTCCGCGGCCGGGCTGCCCTCCGCCGGCTGGGGCGTCGCGGTCGCCGCCTGGACGGCGAACGCGGCGACCAGCACGCCGGCCAGGGTGCCCAGGACGAGCCGCGGCAGGGCCGGCGACCCGGCGGGCCCGGTCACCGGGCCGGTCACCGGGCGGGTGGCCAGCGCCGCCAGACGGTCACCCCAGACCCGGCCGGCCAGAGCGGCGCCGAACGGCAGGACGACGACGATCTGGCGGGCGCTGAGCAGGCCGTCGGCCTGGGTGGAGACGACGAACGCGCCGAGGTTGACCAGGATCGCGGCGACGAGGAGCTCGGCGACGCGGTCCCGCTCGGCCGCGCCCGCCCGGCCCCGGACCGGTGGCCGGTTCCACGGCCCCCGCAGGGCGCGGACGGTGACGGTCCCGACCGCGGCCGCCGCCAGGATCAGCAGGCCGAGGCTGACCACCCCGGCGGCGACCGCCAGCGGCGCGACCGGCGCGTCGCCGAAGTGCGGGAAGTAGGCGCCGTAGTTGAGCGCGATCGCCTGGGCCGCGAGCCGCAGGTGCCCGGGAATCTCGCCGAGCGGGCTGAACTGCGCGATCGGCGCGTGCACGGAGAACCCGCCGGCCCGCCAGATCAGCGCGAGCACGCCGTGCGCGACGGCGATCGAGCCGACGGCGGCGACGAGCAGGTGGGCGTCGGCGCCACGCCACGTGCGGTCGCGCAGCAGGCGCAGCGCGCTGACCCCGGCGAGCGGCAGCGCGCCGACGAACAGCGCGAGCGGGTCGCCGACCTGGGCGATCGCGAGCAGGCCGGCGACACCGGCCGGCCACCAGCGCCGCAGCGGCGTGCCGGCGCGCCGGTCGACGAGCAGCCAGGTCACCAGCAGCGGCACGGCGGTGCCGGTGTGGTTGGGCGCGTAGAGGACGATCGCCCAGCCGCTGTCCGGCACGGGGACGAGCAGCGCGGCGACGGCGAGGCCGGCGCGGGCCCAGCCGGCGCGACCGGTCGCCGCGCCCTTGGCGACGAGGGCGGCGAAGACGATCAGCAGCGTGTACGTGCTCGTCGAGGCGACGTGCACGACGTCCGGGTCGAGCCCGTAGAAGAACTCGATGATCGCGTACTGCACCAGCTCCGTCGTGTAGAACGAGACGTCGCTGAGCGTCCAGCCGCGCAGCAGGACGTTGCCGTGCACCATGTCCCACGCCTGGAGCGCGTTGGCGCCGGCGTCGGCGTTGACCGGTTTGGCGCGGGCCATCCGCAGGTAGCCCAGGACCATGACGGCCAGCCCGGACAGCAGCAGGCCGGCGGTGGTGAGCCGCTGCCGCGCCGGCCGGTCAGGCCGGTGGACCGGCGCGACGACCGGTGCCGCGGCGGGCGTGGGGGCCGCGGTAGTGGAGCTTTGCCGGGGGATGCCGGCGTCGGGCACGACCGACGGATCGGCGGACCCCGGGACACCGCCGAGCGTTGCGCTCACACCGCCTCCGACGCTTTCTGCCGCCGCGCGGTTCGCGGCGCCGGTGAACATGATCCAAGCGTGATCAGCGCCGACCACCGCCCTGGACCGGACCATTGTGGGACACGGCCGCCAGCACCCGTTCACCCGGCTCCGGCCGAGTCGGGGCCGTCACCCGGGTCGAGCGGACGCGGGCCGGCCGCACCCCGCCGGTTTCGGCGGCGGCCGCACCGGGTCCGCCGCCGGAAACCTCAGGACCGCGCCGGGCGTGCCGAACCGAGCGGTATGAGTGGTTCGCGGCGGCCTGCGCTGCTCGCGCCGGTCCTGTGGCTGTCCGACCGGGTCCGGACGAGCACCCGTCTGGCCGTGCTGTGTGTCGTCCTGCTGGTACCGGGGCTCGGCGCCACGTACGCGTACAGCACCTCGGTGGGTGGCCAGGTCGACTTCACCGGCAGCGAGATCCACGGCACCGAGGTGGTCCGCCCGGCGCTGGCGGCGATGGTCACGATCACCTCGGGCCGCGCACCCGACCTGGCGCCGCTGCGCGCCGCCGTGGGCGACCATCCGGAGCTGAACCTCGGCGACGAGCTGGGCGCGGTCCCGGACGGCGGCGGAGTGCCCGCGGCCACCGCCCTCGCCGCGCTCGTCACCGAGACCGGCAACCGCTCGAACCTGGTCCTCGACCCGGACCTGGACTCCTTCTACGTGATGGACATCCTGGTCGTCCAACTGCCCAGGGCCCTGCTCGCCGCCTCGTCGGCGGCCGCACCGGGCACCGGTCCGAGCGACGCCGCGGCCGACCTGGTCGCCGCGAAGGCGATCCACGCCGGCACGCTCGCCAACGCCGCCGCGGCGATCCGGACCGGGCAGGCGACCGCGGTCGGGCAGACCGCCGACCTCACCCTGGCGAGGAGCCTCGCGCCGCTGAACGCCACCGCCGACGCCGTCGCCGCGCTCGCCGGCGCCCTCACCGCCGCGCTGCGGGAGCCGGCGCCCGGCGATGCCCGCCCGGTGGCCGAGGCGGCCGGTGCCACGCTCGACCCGGCCACCGACGCGCTGCGCCGGCTGCTGCGGGTCCGGTACGACCGGCTGGCGCAGGGCCGCACGATCAACCTGACCGTCACCGCCGCCGGCCTGGTCATCGCGATCTGGCTCGCCGCCGCGGTCTGGTGGCGTACCCGGCACGACGTGCGGCTCACGGTCGCCGGCGTCACCGCCACCGCGGACGGCGACCTCAGCCGGCGCGAACTGCCGTCCGGCCGCGACGAGCTCGGCGACATCGGCCGGGCCCTGGACAAGGCCCGGCACCGCCTGGCCGAGCAGGAGGAGGAACTGCGACGCGGCCGGCGCATCCGCGAGGAGCAGCTCCACGCGAGCTTCGAACAACAGCGCGAGGGGCAGCGCCAGTTGCGCGAACGGGCCCAGAACGCCGTCGACGAGTCGGTCGGCGCGATCACGCGGGAGCTGCGGGAGGTCGTGGCGCAGGTCCACGAGGTACGCGGCGCCGCCCGGACCATCGAGGACCGGGTCGCCTCGGCGGACCGCGCCACCGCCTCCGTGGTCGACCGCGCCGGCCAGGCCGAGCGGGTAGTCGCCGCCCTCGGCGAGAGCCTGCGCCAGGTCGCCGGCACGACCCAGATCATCGCGGGCATCGCCGCCCAGACCCGGCTGCTCGCGCTCAACGCCACCATCGAGGCGGAACGGGCCGGCGAGGCGGGCCGCGGCTTCACCGTGGTCGCCAACGAGGTGAAGGACCTCGCGAGCAGCACCGCCGAGTCCACCGAGCAGATCTCGGCCACGATCACGTCGCTGGAGCGCCACGCGGCGGAGATGGCGGACACGATCGAGGCGATGGTGGCCGGGGTCGGCGGCGTCGGGGAGGCGACCGGGGTGCTGCACACCGTCGCGCTGGACCAGCATGCGGTCGTCGAGCGGCTCAACGGCCGGGTCAACGAGACCCTGGAGCGCATTCAACAGATGTCGACCCTCGCCGAGCAGCTCGAGCGCCGGCACGCGGAGCGGATCGGCGCGACCGGCCCGGTGCGCATCAGCGTCGACGGCGGGCGGGAGGTCGTCACCGCCGAACTGCTCGACCTCAGCCAGGGCGGCCTGCGCTGCCGCGCCGCCGCCGGGGCGCCGGTGCGGGCCGGCGACACCGTGAGCGTCGAGCTGGCGCTCGACGACGGGCCGCTGCAGATGCACGCCCAGGCCATGCACTGCCTCGGCATGGACACGCAGACCGAGATCGGGCTGCAGTTCCTCACGCCCCCGACGTGGGCCACCGACCGCATCAAGCGCCATGTGGCCGCCATGTCGTGAGCGGTCCGGCCGCGGCCCGCACGGACGCCGTGACGGCGGACCGGTGGGACGACGTGATCCCGCACTCGTCGCGGGCCGCGCGGTCCCTGATGGACGGGCTGCGCGGAAGCTTGTCCGCACGGCCGGCTACGGCCACGGATCTCGGTGTTCCCGGACGTGGCCAACCTGCCGCTGCGCCCGCCGGCCGCGCCGGCGCGTTCTGGGACGCGATCGTGGGCATGGGCGGCACACGCCGTACGCCGCCGGGTCTGTCGCGGGCACTTGGAGACGCCGTCGCGGTGCGCCACACGCTCTGGAGCACGGACCGGTCAGCGCGGGTCTCCGGGGAGCACCACCTGCTCCGGGGCGCGCATCCCGGCCCGGGCGCCGCGCACGACACCGGCATCCGGATCGACGGGCACAAGCCGCGGATGCCCGGGCGGATCGGCGACGGCTGGCCGCCCGGCTCGCCGACGCCCGCATCGACGAGGCGGCGGCCGGAGAACGCGGGGCGGCTGTGCGGCATCGCGGAGGCGTTCGCGGGCGGCAGTTCCTTCGGCGGCCGTCGACGGTGGTTGAGCCGTCATTGAGCTCGAGATGCCGGGGGGTGCGCGATGGGTGTTCGAGCCGCCGGGGTTCGGAGGTGGCACCGTTCGATAGCCGCACCCAGGCGGCCGTGGGGGACATTTCGGACATCTTGGTGCAACGACACCTATCGATGGATGAGCTTTCTCATGATCGTGGAGCATTGTGGTAGCCCACCGGACAAAAAGTCTCCACAATCATGATGAATCGACCCGAATCACCTCGACGTCAATCGATGCGTTCCCCAGGATCTCACCGGCCGGCGAAGCGCGCGACCCGAAGCGGATCACGCTCCACACCCTGGCCCCGGCGACGGCGTCGGTACGCAAGATCGGCGGATTGGCGCTGCCGAGGGGCCCGGAGAGCGTTCACGTGCACCACCTCGCCGACTCCAACCCGCCGACTCCGAGCCGACGACTCCGGCAGGACCCACGACCCAACCTGACCGACAACCCCGACAGGACCACCGCCGAACCAGCGAGCCCCGAGCACCCCTCAAGCAAGATCGGCGTTTCAGCGACCCCCAACTGCCGCCTGCGAGGCCAAGGGCAGCCGGCCCGGCACAGTGGACCGCACACGGACGAGGCCACAGCCGGACTCGAACCGGCGTCCCCCGCTTTGCAGGCGGGTCCCTGACCACTCGGGCATGCGACCGTGCCGGGCCGTGCCGGGCCGTGCCGGGCCGTGCCGTGCCGTGCCAGACCGCAACAGACCGTGACGGGCTTCGTGCGGGTGGAGGGATTCGAACCCCCTGAGCCCACTGGCGACTGGGTTACAGCCAGCCCCGACTCTCCGACGTCGGCGCACCCGCGGAGATGACCGGCCGGCCCCGTGCCCGACGGTCAACGTGCCCGCACCAGGTCTCGAACCTGGGCCCTCCGCCGTGTGAAGGCGGCGCTCTCCCCCTGAGCTACACGGGCTGGGGGCAGGGGTGGGATTTGAACCCACGATGCTCCGGCTTATGAGACCGGCGAGGACGGCCGAACTCCTCTACCCTGCGAGCAGCGCGGACGGGACTTGAACCCGCAAGTGTCCTGGGTGAAAGCCAGGCGACTCTCCCAATTCGTCCACCGCGCCAT
Organism: Dactylosporangium roseum; assembly: GCF_025264685.1. Classification (GTDB taxonomy): domain Bacteria; phylum Actinomycetota; class Actinomycetes; order Mycobacteriales; family Micromonosporaceae; genus Dactylosporangium; species Dactylosporangium roseum. The sequence goes on along the minus strand of NZ_CP073721.1, from coordinate 3,799,467 downwards.
GTCCCGGCTTCCGGGACGTGTGCGTGCCCTCGGCGCGATTCGAACGCGCACCGTCGACGTCCTCAACGTCGTGCCTCTGCCTGTTGGGCCACGAGGGCGGGGGCCGGGCGGGGTGATGGCCCGCCCGGACCGGGGGTGAAGCTCGCGAAAACACGGAACCGAAACACTGGAAACCTGAGCGGCAACCGGGACTCGAACCCGGGACCTTCGCCACGGCGAGGCGACGCTCTGACCTGACTGAGCTACAACCGCGTGGTGCTGCGCACCGCCGACCGGATTCGAACCGGCGACCTCGGCCTCGACAGGGCCTTGCTCTGACCGACTGAGCTACGACGGCAACGTGGTGGCCGGACGGGATCAGTCCCCCCGTTCGCTGATCCCGGCCGGCACCAGAGCGGTAGCGGGGACTTGAACCCCGTCTGTGCCTGCTTGGAAGGCAGGTGTCCTGCCGGTTGGACGACTACCGCACCGACACTTGTGCTGACACGTCGCCCGTCCGGGGGTTGAACCCGGTCTTCCGGAGTGAGAATCCGGGGGTCTACCCACCTCAGCCTCACGGGCGGTGCTGCCACCGCCGGCCTGGGGCCCGCGTGGCATGGTCCGAAGCCCCCGAGTCGAACGGGGTGTCTCGCGCTCCCAAGGCGCGTGGGTTTCCGTCTCCCTCGCTCCGGAAAATGTGTGCCATCCACTGTGAACTTGTCAATGCGCGACGCCATCCCGACCATTTCCGGGCAGCCTGCTGTGCAATACCGTGCCGTGTCGAAATGCGATTCCAGGGCAGCGTGGATCACGCCCTGCCGCGAGTGGAGGAAGGCAAAGAAAAAGCCGCCGTTCCCGGTGCTGGGAGGCGGCGGCCGCGGAGCCGGTGGGCTGTCAGCCGCACCGCCTGCCGAGGTGCCCGATCTCCCGTTCGTCGAGATAACCCAGCTCATCGACGCTGCCGAGCCCGCCGTCACAGCGAAGGACGGCCTCACCGCACGGCGTGAGCCGATGCGGTGCGAGCGCGGGGTGTCGCGTCATGGCGATCCTCCAATCCGTGGTGACCGAGCCGTGTCCTTCGGGCCGGCTTCTTTCCCGGCCCTTCTCGGTGCTGATGAATACGATACGCATTCGCCAGCCGGAGCACAATGCGTTTATCTTGTACGTCATGCCGGAACTCGTCCGACCCACCGTCGACCTGCACCATGCCTGGCTCGAATCCCGCGACGACTGGGGCCGCGGAGCGCATCAGGACGGCAGCGGCCTCCACGAATCCGACGACGTCGACTCGCCCGAGGGGTTCGGGGCCTGGGTCGACCGGCTCAGCCGCCAGTCCGACGAGACGGTGCCGGTCGACGCGGACCGCGTGCGCGCGTCGTACTGGTGGATCGTCGAGGGCGGGGCCGTGCTCGGCGCGATCACGTTGCGCCACCGGCTGAACGAGCGGCTGCTGGAGGCCGGCGGCCACGTGGGCTACGGCGTGCGTCCGTCGGCGCGGGGCCGCGGCCTGGCGACCTGGGCCTTGGCCGCGGTGCTGGACGAGGCGCGCGGCCTCGGCCTCGACCGGGTGCTGGTGTCGTGCGCGGTGGACAACCGGGCGTCGGCCCTGGTGATCGAGCGCAACGGCGGCGTGCTGGAGGATGTCCGTGAGACGTGGCTGGGGACCGCCCGCCGCTACTGGATCTCCCTCGCCGGCGGGGCGTGAGCGCGGCCGGCACCCGGAGCCCGTCGAGCACCGGCGGCCGGTGGCGGTCAGGCGACGGGAGCGTTCCAGGCGCGCAGGGACGCGTTGCCGTGCTCGTGGCCGAGCACCGACAGCGTCGCGGTGTCGAGGCTCAGCCGGGCGCCGAAGGAGACGGGCTGGTCCAGCCACCGCGAGGCCAGGGACCGCGAGGCGTGGCCGTGGCTGACCACCGCGACGTCGCCGACGGTCAGCATGGGTCGCGCCTTGCCCAGGAACCGGTCCATGCGGACGGTGACCTGCTCGGGCGTCTCGCCGCCGGGGCAGCCGTCGGTCCACAGGTCCCAGCCGGGCCGCTCGGCGCGGATCTGCTGCGTGGTGAGGCCCTCGTAGTCGCCGTAGTCCCACTCGGCGAGATCGGCGTCGATCTCCGTGACGGTCAGGCCGGCGAGCTCGGCGGTGCGCAGGGCCCGCTTGCGGGGGCTGCTGACGACGGCGACGAAGGAGCGGTCGGCCAGCGCCCCGGCGAGGCGCCGTGCGCGCTGCGCACCCTCCGGCAAGAGGTCGAGGTCGGTGGTGGAGGTGTGCCGCCCGTTGGCGCTCCACTCGGTCTGCCCGTGCCGCACCACGACGATCTCGCCCACCCGCCCATTCTGCCCCGGGGGCCGGTCGGGACGGACCGGGGAACCCGGAGTACCGCTACGCTGCACGCGTGGACGGGCTTCTGGTGCTGTGGGACGTCGACCACACATTGGTCGACGTCGACGGGCTCGGGCGCGAGGCGTACGATCTGGCGTTCCTGCGACTGTTCGACCGGCCGGTCGTGCACCAGCCGCCGATGGCCGGGCGCACGGACCGGGCGATCGCGCTGGACATGCTGCGGCTCAACGGTGTGGCGAGCCCGGAGCGGCACCTGGAGGCCATGCGGGCCGCCGCGGAGGCCGCGCTCGACGAGCTCGCCGAGCAGCTACCGGCCCGGGGGCGGGCGCTGCCGGGCGCGCATGAGGCGCTGCTGGCCGTGCGGACCACGGCGGCGGTGCAGTCGCTGCTCACCGGCAACGTCCGGCGCATAGCCGAGGTGAAGCTGGGCCCGTTCGGGCTCACGAAGTACCTCGACCTCGACTCGGGCGCCTACGGCTGGAGCGACACCGTGCGGGGCCACCTGGTGCACGTGGCCCGCGCCGCGGCGGCCGGCCGGCACCGGCGCCGGTTCCCGGGCAACCGCACGGTCCTGATCGGCGACACCCCGCTGGACGTGGAGGCGGCGCTGAGCACCGGCGCGGGCGTGGTGGCGGTGGCCACCGGCCGGTTCTCCGTGGCGGAGCTGCGGACCGCCGGCGCCCACGTGACGTTGGAGAACCTCGCCGACACCCAGCGGGTGCTCGACGCGATCACGGAGGCCGGACGTTAGGCATTCGGAGCGCTGGGCGAGCTGCCGGGCTGCCTCACGTTGGGGCGGTTCTCGTAGGGCGTGGACAGCACGACCGTGGTCCGTGTCGTCACGTTGGCGGCCGAGCGGATCTCCTGCAGCAGCCGCTCCAGGGCGAGCGGGTTTTCGACCCGGACGAGCAGCATGTAGAAGTCCTCGCCGGCCACCGAGTAGCACGACTCGATCTGCGGCAGCTTGGCGAGCCGTTCCGGGGCGTCGTCGGGCTGCGACGGGTCGAGCGGCCGGATCGCGACGAACGCGGTGAGCGACAGGCCGAGCGCGTCGTGGTCGATGCTGGCCGCATAGCCCTTGATGACGCCCCGCTGTTCGAGGCGGCGCACCCGCTGGTGCACCGCCGACACCGACAGCCCGACCCGCTCGGCCAGGTCGGTGTAGGACAGGCGGCCGTCGGCGGCCAGTGCCGCCACGATCGCGCGATCGGTCTCTTCCACGGTGGAACCTTATCGCCCTGCGCGACGTGTCACAGCGACCTGGAGATCACCATGCGCTGGATCTGGTTGGTACCCTCGAAGATCTGCAGCACCTTGGCCTCGCGCATGTATCGCTCGACGGGGTGGTCGGTGACGTAGCCGGCACCGCCGAGGACCTGCACCGCGTCGGTGGTGACCCGCATCGCGGTGTCGGTGCAGAACAGCTTGGCCTTGGCGGCCTCCGCGCCATGCGGCAGGCCGGCGTCGCGCAGCCGGGCCGCGGCCAGGTAGAGCGAGCGGGCGGCGGCGATCTGGGTGGCCATGTCGGCGAGCATGAAGCCGAGGCCCTGAAACTCGAGGATCGGGCGGCCGAACTGGTGCCGCTCCCGCGCGTAGGCGACGGCGTAGTCGAGCGCGGCCTGGGCGAGCCCGACGGCGCAGGCGGCGATGCCGAGCCGGCCGCCGTCGAGGGCGCTCATCGCGATGCGGAAGCCGCCGCCCTCGTCGCCGACGAGCCGGTCGGCGGGGGCGGGGGCGCCGTCGAGGACGATCTGGGCGACCGTCGAGGAGCGCAGGCCCATGGTCCGCTCCGGCGCCTGCGGCTGGAGGCCGGGGGTGCCGGCGTCGAGCAGCAGGCAGGAGATGCCGGAGGTGCCCGGTCCGCCGGTGCGGCAGAAGACGTTGTAGAAGTCGGCCTGCCCGGCGTGCGTGATCCACGCCTTGGTGCCGCTGACCCGCCAGCCGTCGGCGCCGGCGACGGCCCTCGTGGTCAGGGACGCGGCGTCGGAGCCGCTCTGCGGTTCGGACAGGCAGTAGGCGCCGAGCAGCTCGCCGCCGAGCATGTCGGGCAGATGCCGCTTGCGCTGCGTCTCGGTGCCGTACGCGGCGACCGGGTAGCAGGAGAGGGTGTGCACGGACACACCCTCGGCGACGGCGAGCCAGCGGGCGGCCAGTTCCTCGATGACCTGGAGATACACCTCGTAGGGTTGGGCGCCGCCGCCGAACTCCTCGGGGTAGGGCAGGCCGAGCAGCCCGGCCCGGCCGAGGAGCCGGAAGAGGTCGCGCGGGAACCGGCCCTCGGCCTCGAACTCGGCGACGCGGGGCACCAGCTCGCCGTCGGCGATCTCGCGGACGAGGCCGATGAGCTCGCGTCCCGCTTCGGGCAGGAAGGGACGCTCGACGGTCACAGGACCACCAGCCCGGTGTCGATGGTGTTGAGCCGGTCGACGCCGCCGGCGGTGCAGACCACGATGTCCTCGATGCGGGCGCCGTGCCGGCCGGCGAGGTAGACGCCGGGCTCGACGGAGAAGGCCATGCCGGGCTCCAGGGGCGTGCTGTTGCCGGCGACGATGTAGGGATCCTCGTGGCCGTCGAGGCCGATGCCGTGCCCGGTGCGGTGCAGGAACGCGTCGCCGTAGCCGGCGGCGGCGATCACGTCGCGGGCGGCGGCGTCGACGGCCTCGGCGGTGACGCCGGGACGGACGGCGGCGACCGCGGCGTGCTGTGCCTCTCGCAGGACGCTGTAGTAGGCGAGGAAGTCGACGGGCGGCTCGCCGACGCTGTAGGTGCGGGTCGAGTCGGAGCAGTAGCCGTCGGGCATCCGGCCGCCGATGTCGACGACGACCGGCTCGCCGGGGCGGATCACCCGGTCGGAGACGCCGTGGTGGGGGCTGGCGGCGTTGGGACCGGCGGCGACGATGGTGAACTCGACGGTGGCGTGGCCGGCGGCGCGGATCGCGGCGGCGATGTCGGCGGCGACCATGGCCTCGGTGCGGCCGGGGCGCAGCCACTCGGCCATGTGGGCGTGCACGGCATCGATGGCCCGGCCGGCCCGGCGGAGGGCCTCGACCTCGGCCGGCGACTTGCGCAGCCGCAGGCCGGCGAGCACGGCACCGGCGAGGCGCTGCTCGGCGCCCGGCAGCGCGGCGCGCAGCGCGAGGACCTGCTCGGCCCACATGCGGTTGCCGAGGCCGACGGCGCGGACCGGCCCGGCGAGGACGGTGCGCAGCAACTGGTACGGGTCGGTGCCGTCGTCGTGGTCGACGAGCTTGACGCCCATGCCGGAGGCGGGTGACGCCTCGGCGGCGGGCCGCTCGAGGCGCGGGACGATGAGGGTGGCCTCGCCCTCGGCGGGCAGGACGAGCAGGGTGAGCCGCTCCAGGGCGTGCGCGTCGTAGCCGGTCAGGTAGCGCAGGTCGGCGCTCGGGGGGATGAGCAGGGCGTCGAGGCCCGCTTCGGTCATGGCGCGGCGGGCGTCGGCCAGCCGGGACGGGGGGTGCAGATCCTGGTGGGACACGGACTCAAGCTTAACGAACGTTCGGGTGCGGGCGGGAGTCCGGCGGCCCGTACCGACGGGTGGGTATCGGGCGATCCGGGTGACGTAGGCTGGCTCGGTGGACGCCCGCCCGCTGCTGCTGATCGACTCCGCCAGCCTGTACTTCCGCGCCTACTTCGGCGTGCCGGAGTCCGCCGCCAAGGCACCCGACGGCACCCCGGTCAACGCCGTGCGGGGCTTCCTCGACATGCTCTCGACGCTCGTCCGGGGCCGCAACCCCGACCGCCTGGTCTGCACGCTCGACGAGAGCTGGCGCCCGGCGTGGCGGGTGGCGCTGCTGCCGTCCTACAAGGCGCACCGGCTCACCCCGGCCGGCGGCGAGGAGGTCCCCGACGCCCTCGCGGCACAGGTGCCCATCATCCTCGACTTCCTCGCCGCCCTCGGCATCACCGCCGTCGGCGCGCCCGACCACGAGGCCGACGACGTCATCGGCACCCTCGCCGCCCGCGAGCCGGTCCCGGTCGAGGTGGCCACCGGCGACCGGGACCTCTTCCAGGTCATCGACGACGCCCGGAACGTGCGGGTGCTGTACTGCGGGCGCGGCGTCGCGAAGCTCGAGGTCCTCGACGACGCGGCACTGCACGCGAAGTACGGGGTGCCGGCGGCCGGATACGCCGACTTCGCCGCCCTGCGCGGCGACCCCAGCGACGGCCTGCCCGGCGTGGCCGGCGTCGGTGAGAAGACCGCCGCCCGGCTCGTCGACCGCTACGGCGGTCTCGACGGCATCCTCGCGGCGCTGGACGACCCGGCGGCGGGCTTCGCGCCCGGGCTGCGGGCGAAGATCGTCGCCGGCCGCGACTACCTGGAGAAGGCCCGCGACGTGGTGGCCGTCTCGCGGACGGTGCCGATCGGGCCGCTGGAGACCAAGCTGCCCACGGCCCCCGCCGACAGCGACCGGCTCGTGGAGCTGGCCCAGCGGTGGGGCCTCGCCGGCGCGGCCAAGCGGATCGTCGACGCCCTCGCGCGCTAGCGCGCCTTCGGGTCTCTCCCGGCCGGGCGGGCCCGGACGTGGACCCGCTCGCCCTGCGGGCCGAAGAGGTTCAGCACCTCGGCCGGCACGTCGTCCGGGTTGCTGATCGCATGCGGCACGTGGGTGTCGAACTCGGCGACTTCCCCCGCGGTGAGCACGATGTCGTGCTCACCCAGCAGGAGCCGCACCCGCCCGGACAGCACGTAGAGCCACTCGTACCCCTCATGGGTCTTCTGCTCGCCGCCGCACTGGTGGCGGGGCGGCAAGATCTGCTTGAACGCCTGCACGCCGCCCGGCCGGCGGGTCAGCGGCAGGAACGTGACACCGTTGCGCACGATCGGCCGGGCGTGCACGCGCGGGTCGCCGGTGGCGGGGGCGTCGACGAGCTCGTCCAGCGGCACCTGATGGGCCCGAGCGAGCGGCAGCAGCAGCTCCAGCGTCGGGCGGCGCTGCCCGGACTCCAGCCGGGACAGCGTGCTGACGGAGATGCCGGTGGCGGCCGACAGGTCGGTCAGCGTGGTGCCGCGCTGCTGCCGCAACCGGCGCAGCCGGGGGCCGACGTTGTCCAGGACCTCCGCGAAGTCTTCAGTCACCCCACCAGTTTGCCAAAGCGGCAAGGGTTCTTGTCGAAGCGGCGAACATGGGCGCACAGTTCGGAGCATGAACGAGCGATACGACGTGGTGGTCATCGGCGGCGGCGCGGCCGGCCTGAGCGGGGCACTGGCGCTGAGCCGGGCCCGCCGGTCCGTGCTCGTGGTGGACGCGGGCGAGCAGCGCAACACCCCGGCCGGGCACGTGCACAACTATCTGGGCCGCGAGGGCACGCCCCCGGCCGAGCTGCTGGCGATCGGCCGGCGGGAGATCGAGTCGTACGGCGCCAAGGTCGTCACCGGCACCGTGACGCGCCTGACCCGTGGCGGCGGCGGCTTCGGCGTCGCGCTCGCCGACGGGCGGCACGTCCACGGGCGCCGCCTGCTGGTGACGACGGGGCTGACCGACGAGCTGCCGGACATCCCGGGCCTGGCCGGGCGCTGGGGTCGCGACGTGCTGCACTGCCCGTACTGCCACGGCTGGGAGGTGCGGGACCGGGCGGTCGGTGTCATCGCCACCGGCCCCATGGCCGTGCACGCGGCGCAGCTCTGGCGGCAGTGGAGCGCCGACGTGACGCTGTTCCCGCACACGCTCGGCGACCTGCCCGACGACACGTGGGAGGCGCTGGCCGCCCGCGGGATCGCGGTGGTGACCGGCGAGGTCACCGGCGTCGAGGCCGACGGCGACCGGCTGACCGGGGTGCGCCTGGCCGACGGCACGCTCGTCCCGCGCGAGGCGGTGGTGGTCCAGACGCGGCTGCGGGCCCGCGCGGACCTGCTCGGCCCGCTCGGGCTGGAGACCGCCGAGCGGCGCGTCGGTGACGCCGTCGTCGGCACGTACGTGCCGGCCGAGCCGACCGGCGCGACCGCCGTGCCCGGCGTGTACGTGGCCGGGAACGTCGCCGACCCCCTCGGTCAGGTCATCGGGTCGGCGGCCGCGGGGCTGACCGCGGCCGGCGCGATCAACGCGGACCTGATCGCCGAGGAGATCCGGGTCGCGGTGGCCGCGCGCAAGGGGGTCGAGGGGATCGCGCCCCACGTCGCCGAGATGTTCACCGAGGCGTACTGGGAGGACCGGTACGCCGGCCGGTCCGCGTTGTGGAGCGGCCGGCCGAACCCGCACCTCGTCACCGACACCGAGGACCTCACACCCGGCGAGGCCCTCGACGTCGGCTGCGGCGAGGGTGGGGACGCGATCTGGCTGGCGCGGCGCGGCTGGCGGGTCACCGGCGCCGACATCTCCCCCACCGCGCTGGAGCGCGCCGCCGCGCACGCGGCCGCCGCCGGCGACGACGTGGCCGCGCGGACCACGTGGGTCCACGCCGACGCGCTGTCGTGGACGCCGGAGCCCCGCCGGTACGACCTGGTCTCCGCCCAGTTCGTCCACGTGCCGACCGGGCTGCGGGAGGCGCTGTTCGCGCGGCTCGCGGACGCGGTCGCGCCCGGCGGGACGCTGCTGATCGGCGGCCACCACCCGTCCGACGTGGGCGTGGTCCCCCGCCCGGACGTTCCAGAGCTGTTCTTCACCGGCGAGGAGATCGCCGCCTCGCTCAAGCCCGACGAGTGGGAGGTACAGGCCGCCGAGGCCCGCCCGCGAACCGTGGCCCACCCGGAGACCGGCCAGCGGGTGACGATCCACGACGCCGTGCTGCGAGCCCGCCGCCGCTGACCCTCACCCCAGCCCCGCGCCTCACCCCTGCGTTGATCATGCAGTTGTGGTGCCAGGACACTCCCACGATGTCCGGGTTTGTCAGGCACCACAACTGCATGATCAACGCAGGGTGAGGCGCGGGGCGCGGGCGCGGGGGTGGAGTGGGGCGCGGGGGTGGGTGGCGGGGCTAGGACGGGACGGGGACCGGTTCGACTCGCCAGATCAGGTCGCAGTAGTCGCGGGCGGTGCGGTCGGAGGAGAAGAAGCCGCTCCGGGCCGAGTTGAGCACCGACATGCGGGTCCAGCGGTCCTGGTCGCGCCACGCCTCGTCGACCGCCTCCTGGCAGTCGACGTAGGAGCGGTAGTCGGCCAGGGCCAGGTACTCGTCACGGCCGAGCATCGCGTCGACGACCGGCGCGAAGAGGGCGCGGTCGCCCTTGGCGAAGACACCGGAGGCGATCGCGTCCACGGCCGCGCGCAGCTCGGGGTCCTGCTCGTAGAACGCCCGCGGCCGGTAGTGGTGGCGCAGGTCGGCCGCCTCGGCGGTGTCGAGCCCGAACAGGAAGAAGTTCTCCGCGCCGACCCGGTCGCGGATCTCGATGTTCGCGCCGTCGAGCGTGCCGATCGTGACCGCGCCGTTGAGGGCGAGCTTCATGTTGCCCGTGCCGGACGCCTCCTTGCCGGCGAGGGAGATCTGCTCGGACAGGTCGGCCGCCGGGATGATGAACTGCGCCTTGGTGACGTTGTAGTCGGGCACCAGCACGACCTTGAGCCGCCGGGAGACCACCGGGTCGGTGTCGACGGCCTCGGCGACCGCGTTGACCAGGTGGATCAGCAGCTTCATCGCGTGGTAGCCGGGTGCCGCCTTGCCGCCGAAGAGCACGGTGCGCGGCACGACGTCGAGGTCGGGGTTCTCGCGGATCCGGTTGAACAGCGTGATCACGTGGAGCAGCTTGAGATGCTGCCGCTTGTACTCGTGGAACCGCTTGATCATCACGTCGCACATCGCCTCGGGGTCGATGACGACGCCGGTCGACCGCTCCACGTGCCGCGCGAGGTCGACCTTGTTCTGCCGCTTCGCCTCCCGCCAGCGCGCCAGGAACTCCGGGTCGTCGACCGCGTCACCGAGCCGCTCCAGGCGCTCGAGGTCGGTGAGCCAGCCCTCGTCACCGAGCCGGTCGGTGATGAGGGCCGACAGCCGCGGGTTGGCGAGCCGGATGAACCGGCGCGGGGTGACGCCGTTGGTGACGTTGTGGAACTTGTACGGCCACAGCTCGGCGAAGTCGCGCAGCGTCGTCGCGGTGAGCAGCCGCGTGTGCAGCTCGGCGACGCCGTTGACCGCGGTGCTGCCGACGACCGCGAGGTGCGCCATCCGGACCCGCCGCTCCGGGCCCTCCTCGATGATCGACAGCCGGCGCAGCTTGTCGACGTCGCCGGGGTACGTCGCCGCGACCTCTTGCAGGAAGAAGTGGTTGATCGAGTAGATGATCTCCAGGTGCCGGGGCAGGAGCCGCTCCAGCAGCGCGACCGGCCAGGTCTCCAGGGCCTCCGGCAGCAACGTGTGGCACGTGTAGTTGAACGTGCGGCGGGTGATCGACCAGGCCAGGTCCCAGTCGACCCGGTACACGTCGACGAGCAGCCGCATCAGCTCGGTGATCGCCATGACCGGGTGGGTGTCGTTGAGCTGGACGACGACCTTCGCCGGGAACGCGTCCCAGCCGGTGTTGCGCAGCCGGTACCGGCGGATGATGTCCCGCAGCGAGCAGGCGACGAGGAAGTACTGCTGCTTCAGGCGCAGCTCGCGGCCCTGTTCGGTGCTGTCGTCGGGGTACAGCACCTTGCTGATGTTCTCGGCCCGCACGATGTCCTCGACGGCCTCCTTGTACTGCCCGGCGCTGAAGCGGCTCAGGTCGAACGACTCACGGCTCGCCCTCGCCCGCCACAGCCGGATCATGTTGACCGTCTGCGTCCCGAAGCCCGGGACGAGCATGTGGCTGGGCTCGCCGCGGACGGTCTCGCCGGGCGTCCACTGCCGGCGCAGGCCGGTGGGGTCGTCGAGGGACCGGGCGGTGGTGCCGTAGAAGCCGACGACCTGCCGGTCGTCCGGCGCCGGGAACTCCCACGGGTTGCCGTAGAACGTCCAGTCGTCGGGCCGCTCGACCTGCGCGCCGTCGCGGAACGCCTGCTTGAAGATGCCGAACTCGTACCTGATGCCGTAGCCGACGGCGGGGATGTCGAGCGTCGCCATCGAGTCGAGCAGGCACGCCGCCAGCCGCCCAAGGCCCCCGTTGCCGAGGCCGGGCTCGACGTCGTACGCCTCGAGCTCCTCCAGCGGCGCCCCGAGATCCTCGGCGACCGGCCGCAGCCACGGCTCGGTGCCGGTGTAGAGGAGGTTCTGCCGCAGTTGCCGCCCCAGCAGATACTCGGCGGACAGGTAGTACACGAACCGGGGGTTGGCGGCGTAGTGCGCGGCGGCGGTGCGGGCGTACCGGTCGACGAGCCGGTCCCGCACGGTGACGGCGAGGGTGTGGTAGGCGTCGGGACCGCTGGCGGACTCGACGGTGGTGCCACGCTGGTAGTACAGGTTGCTGATGAGGTCCCGCTCAAAGTCCTCGAGCGTCCCGCCGACGGTGCGCATCTCGGGCCGGGACCGGGCTTCGGTCACGTGCTCAGTATCTCCTCCCCGTTCCCCCGGGTCAGGACATCACGGGCATACCGCGACACTCGACCCTGGCCACCGCGCCGGGTAGGCACTTCACCTGTCTTACCGACCTTATACGGACATGTCGGTCGGCTCGCAACTTCTGCGCTGCTCCCGTACGGCGCGCCGGCCGCCGCTCCAGCCCCTCCCACACGGGATGCACAGCCCAAAACGGACGAACCACGCGGAAGGGTCGAGGCCGTGGCCGGCGGCGGTCAGCGGCCGCGCTGGCGGCGGGCGTCGGCGACGCCGTTCGCGGCACGAGCCGCGAACGCCTGAGCGGCCTTGCCGCCGCCGTTGGGGTGCGGCGGGAGCGTGGCGTTGCCGCTGGTGGGGTTGTCGCCGGACAGGCCGCCGGACGTGCTGGTCGGGCCGCCGAAGACCGGGCCGCCGGAGTGGAGGGTCTGACCGGCGGCGATCTTCTCGCGGACCGCGTCGGCCTCGGCCTGCTCGCGCTCCGACGGCACCGCCATCACCGCGCTGGCCAGGGCGATCACCACGACCAGGACGAACAGCACGATCGGGGCCAGGAACCAGTTGACGTCGACGCCGGGGACCGTGTCGATCGTGCTGGACAGGTGGACGTGCATGGCCGCCATGCCGGTGTAGTGCATGCCGCAGACGGCGACGCCCATGACGGCCGCGGCGGCGATCGTCGCCGGGATGCCGCGGACCACCACGGTGAACCACAACGCCACCGTCGCGGCGACCACGGCGATCGCGTAGGACGTCAGATAGAGGAGGGTGTCGTACTCGAACGAGCCGTTGATCCGCATCGCGGCCATGCCCGTGTAGTGCATGAACGCGACGGACACGCCGGTGATCGGGCCGCCGACGAGCACCTTCCACATCGACCGCTTGCCGAGGCCGACGATGAACAGGCCGACGCCGACGGTCACGACGGCGATGAAGAAGCTGGCGATCGTGATGGGCACGTCATACCGCAACGGCGAGCCGGTGACGCTGAAGCCGACCATGGCCATGAAGTGCATGACCCAGATGCCGGTGCCGCCGATCGCCCACGCGGCGAGCACGAGCAGCCAGGCCCGGCGCCGGGTGTCGGTCGCGGCCCGGGCTCGCGCCGTGCTGACCAGACCGAGCAGGCAGCCGAGAAAGGACATCGCGAAGGCGAAAATCGGCGTGATCGCGCCGTACGTGAAATGGTGCAGCTCGCCCACGAATGCCCTCCCACGCCGACAGCAGCACAGCCGGCATCAACCGGCGTGAGCATCATCGCGGATCCGAACGACATTCGCCTAATCCCGTCGATGAAAATTCACTCAGTGATCAGAACATCACGCTATACGCCAGTACGCCACGTGTCATCGCCGTCATCGCCTGCCGTGCGGTGCGGCGGACCGGCTCGGGCACGCCGGTCGCGTCGGTGAGCTGATCCAGAAGGTCGAGCACCTGGCGGGACCAGCGCACGAAGTCGCCGGCCGGCATGTCGCCGTCGATGCCGTGCACGCTGCCGAGCACCTTGGTCAGCGACTCGCCGCGTGCCCACCGGTACACCGGCCACACGAACCCGAGGTCGAGCTCACGGGTCAACTGCAACCCCCGCGAGTCCTCGTCGTCGCGGAGATCGGCCCACAGCTTGAGCGTCGCGTCGACGGCGTCGGAGACGTCGCCGCGCGGGATGGACGCGCGGTCCTCCGCCTCGCGGCGCGCCTCGTACACCAGCACGCTCACGGCGGCGGCGAGCTCGCCGGGGCCGAGCTTGTCCCACACCCCGCGACGCAGGCACTCGGCGACCAGGAGGTCGGTCTCGTTCCAGATGCGGGCGAGCGTCCGGCCGGCGGCGGTGACGGTCCCCTCCGGCGTCAGGTAGCCGCGGTCGGTGAGCAGGCCGCAGACCCGGTCGAAGGTCCGGGCGAGCGACCCTGTCCGGCTGGCCACCTTGCCCCGCAGGGCCTCCGTGTCGCGCTCCAGGCGGTGACGCCGCTCGGCCCAGCGGGCGTGCTCCTCCCGGTCCGGGCAGCGGTGGCAGGAGTGGCGGCGCAGCGCGGACCGCAGCGACTCAAGCTCGTGGTCGTCGGTCGCGGCGACGTTGCGGGACCGGCTCCGCGGGCCCCGGCCCGACTGCCGCGCGGCCGGGTCGAGGTCGAGCCGGTGCAGTTGCGCGGCGAGGTCCCGCCGGTCCTGCGCGGAGCGGTAGTTGAACTGCTTCGGCACCCGCACCCGCCCGAGGGGCTCGGCGGGGCTGGTGAAGTCGCCGGCGGAGATGCGCCCGGCCCAGCGGTCCTCGGTGAGCACCAGGGGCCGGGGCTCGCCGAAGCTGCGGCCGCCGGTGCCCGGGTCGATGACGATGGCCAGACCGGAGCGGCGCCCGGCGGGCACCCGGATGACGTCGCCGGGCCGCAGCCTCTCCAGGGACTCCATGGCCGCCGCCCGCCGCTGCTGGGCACCCAGCCGGGCGATCGCCCGTTCGCGCTCGGCGATCGAGACACGGATCCCGAAGTACTCCTGGAAATCCCCGAGATGGCAGGCCATCTCCCGGCTGTAGGTCGCCATGGTGTCGAGGTTGCGCTGCACCTGCCGGGCGAGGCCGACGACCGAGCGGTCGGCCTGGAACTGGGCGAAGGAGCTCTCCAGCAGCTCCCGCGCCGCGGCGGTGCCGACGCCGCCGACGAGGTTGACCGCCATGTTGTACGACGGGCGGAAGCTGGACTTCAGCGGATACGTGCGGGTGGAGGCGAGCCCGGCGACGTGGCGGGGGTCGACCTCGGGCTGCCAGACGACCACGGCGTGGCCCTCGACGTCGATGCCGCGGCGGCCGGCCCGGCCGGTCAACTGCGTGTACTCCCCCGGGGTCAGGTCGACGTGCGCCTCGCCGTTGAACTTGACGAGCCGCTCCAGCACCACGCAGCGGGCCGGCATGTTGATGCCCAGGGCGAGGGTCTCGGTCGCGAAGACCGCCTTCACCAGCCCCCGGACGAACAGCTCCTCGACGACCTCCTTGAAGGCCGGCAGCATGCCCGCGTGGTGCGCGGCGAGGCCCCGCTCGAGGCCGTCGAGCCATTCCCAGTACCCGAGCACCTGGAGGTCCTCGGCCGGGATGTGCTTGGTGCGCGACTCGACGACGGCGCGGATCTCGGCCCGCTCGTCGGGCCCGGTGAGGCGCAGCCCGGCGGCGAGGCACTGCTGCACGGCGGCGTCGCAGCCGGCGCGGCTGAAGATGAACAGGATCGCCGGGAGCAGCGCCTCGTTGTCGAGCCGCTCCACGATCTCCGGGCGGTAGGGGCCGGCGAACCTGCGGGTCCGGCCACGGCCGCGGAAGTCGCCGGAGCTCTCCAGCCGGCGCAGCATCTCGCGGGTGTAGCGCAGCAGCTCGGGATGCACGTCGTGCTTCTGCGCCGCCTCGGCGTCGTGGAAGAGGTCGAACATCCGCTTGCCCACGAGCATGTGCTGCCACAGCGGTACGGGCCGGTGCTCGCTGACCACCACGGTCGTCTCGCCGCGGACGGTGACGAGCCAGTCGGCGAACTCCTCGGCGTTCGACACCGTGGCCGACAGCGACACCAGCGTCACCGACTCGGGCAGGTGGATGATCACCTCCTCCCACACCGCGCCGCGGAAGCGGTCGGCGAGGTAGTGCACCTCGTCCATCACGACGTAGGACAGCCCCTGGAGGGCGGACGAGCCGGAGTACAGCATGTTGCGCAGCACCTCGGTGGTCATGACCACCACGGGCGCGTCGCCGTTGATCGCGTTGTCGCCGGTCAGCAGGCCGACCCGCGCGGGGCCGTGCCGCTCGACGAGGTCGTTGTACTTCTGGTTCGACAGCGCCTTGATCGGCGTGGTGTAGAAGCACTTGCGGCCCTGGCGCAGTGCCAGGTGCACGGCGAACTCACCGACGACGGTCTTGCCGGCGCCCGTCGGCGCGCACACCAGCACGCCGGCCCCGCGCTCGAGCGCCTCGCAGGACTCGGCCTGGAACGGGTCGAGGGTGAAGTCGATCTCCTCGACGAACTCCGCCAGTGCCGGGTGCCGTGCCGCCCGCTCCGCCCGCAGGCGGGCCGCCTGGTACCGGTCGGCTGGGCTGAGGTCCACTTCCTCGGTACCGCTCACATCCCCAAGGCTAGGCGAAGAATCCCCGGATCCGCGCATGGGTATGGTGCTGGCGTGCCGGAAAGCGCTCAGCCACACTTCTTCCGACGACCGATCGAGGCGGTGCTCCTGGACTTCCACGGGACGCTCGCGCAGGTGGAGGACCCGGTCCGCTGGGTGACGAAGGCGGCGCAGACCCTCGGCACCACGCTGGACCGGGGCAGGGCGACGGTCCTCGCCGACCGGCTCACCACGGCCGGGCGGGCCGGCGGGCCGAAGCCGCACCGGGTGCCGCCGCACCTTGCCGAGGTGTGGGCGGACCGGGACCTCTCCCAGCAGGCGCACCGGGCCGCGTACGAGGGGCTGGCGGCCGCCGTCGACGCCGGCCTCGCCCCGGCCCTGTACGACCGGGTGCTGGCCGCCGACGGCTGGGAGCTCTACGCCGACACGCTGCCCACCCTGCGGGCGCTGCGGGCCGCCGGGGTGCCGGTGGCGGTCGTCAGCAACATCGGCTTCGACCTGCGCGACCTCGCCGGTGAGCTGGGCCTCGCCGACCTCGTCGACGAGTTCGTGCTGTCCTACGAGATCGGCCGGACCAAGCCCGACCCGGCGATCTTCCACAAGGCGTGCGCCGCACTGCGGGTCGATCCGGAACGGGCGCTGATGGTCGGCGACACCCCGGCGGACGCGGGCGCGGCGGCGGCCGGGTGCAGTGTCCTTGTCCTCCCGGAGAGTGAACCTGGCGAGGTTCACGGGCTGGGAGCCGTCCTCCGGCTGCTGTAGGGGCCAGGTGTGGAAACGACCGCCCCCGGGAAACAGTGTCGCAACACCGCCTCTGTTCTTGTCGGTTCCCTTCCCCCGGGTGACAGTGCAGGGACCACTACAGCGATTTCCGGAGGTACGTCATGCCCTTGAGCCGTTGGGACCCCGCGAGCGCCCTGGCTCGCATCGAGAACGAGGTCGGCAACGCCGCCCAGCACGCGCACTCCACGTCGGTGCGGACCAGCACCGACGGCGACGACCTGGTCATCACCGTCGACGGCATCGACCCGTCGGACGTCGACGTGCGGGTCGCCGGCGGAACCCTGACCGTCCGGGGCCGGAGCGGCAGCAACACGTCGGACAGCTTCGACCAGGGTGGTGTGCACTTCTCGTCGAGCTCGTCGAGCTCCAGCTCGTTCGCCCGGAGCTTCTCGCTGCCGGACGGCGTCGACCAGTCCGACGTCGAGACGGAGCCCTCACCCACCGGCGTGACCATCCGCATCAAAAACGCCGCCTGACCCTTTTACCCCTTTACCCCGTTTCCCGCGTTGATCTTGCAGTTGTGGTGCCGCGACACTCCCCGGATGTCCCGGTTTGTCCAGCACCACAACTGCAAGATCAACGCCCCGGGGGAGGGGGATCAGGCCAGGAGGGACAGGGCGGCCGGTACGCAGGTGATCGTCACCGGGAGCGGGCAGATGCGCTCGCCGTCCGCGTACACCGTGACGCCCTCCCCCGCCAGCTCGACGGTCTTGGCCCGGTACGTCGACACGCGCGGGTCGAGCACGTGCGCACCCGAGAACACCTTCGGGCGCAGCCGCATCAGTGTCAGCCGGCCGATCGGCTCGGCCACGACGACGTCGAGCAGCCCGTCGGTGGGATCGGCGTCGGGGACGATCCGGAACCCCCCGCCGTAGCTCTCCGTGTTCCCCACCGCCACGAGCACCGAGTCGAACTCGCTGGGCGCGCCATCGAGCACCATGCGGTACCGGCGGGCGCGCAACGCCAGGAGTTCCTCCAGGATCGCCCGGTTGTACCGTTGCGGCCCCCGCGGCCAGCGCATCCGGTTGGCCCGCTCGTTGACGAACGCGTCGAACCCGGCCGCGAGCACCGCCCCGAACCAGGCCTCGGTCCCGTCCGCCCCCGCCACGTGCGCGAGGTCGATCGCCCGGGTCGTGCCGTCCCGCACCGCGACGGCGATGGCACGGGCGGCGTCGAGCGGGTCCGGCGGCAGCCCGAGCCGTGCCGCGAAGTCGTTGCCGGTGCCGGCGGGCACGATCCCGAAGGGCACCCCCGTCCCGGCCACGGCCTGTAGTCCGAGGTGCACCGTCCCGTCCCCGCCCATGGCCACGACGGCGGAGCCGCCCTCGACGGCCTCCCGCGCCCGTTCGGCCATTTCCGCGACGGTACGGGCAGCCACGACGCGAACGTCCGCCCCCTCGGCCCGCAACCGCGCGACGACCACGGGCAGCAGCGCCGCCTTCCGGCCCTTCCCGGCCGTGGGGTTGGCAAGCAACGCGACGTTCACGGCAGGGATGCTAAACGTTCAACGCCCCCGGGCACACAATCGTGTCCGGGGGCGTTGTGCGGCTGTTTCGAGCCTTATGTGACGTCGTCGTAGCGGCGGTCCAGCGACTGCGGGCGCTCGACCGGCGTCGGGCCGTCGACCGGGGTCGGCGGCTCGATCGGGTCGTAGCCGCCGACCGACGTGGCCGCGGCGACCGGCTCGACCTCGTAGTCGTCGAGCGAGGAGGCCTCGTCGTCGCCGATGTTCGCGTAGGCCGGCTGGTTGCGGCCCCTCCGCCGGTCGTTGATGATCGCGAAGGCCACCGCGCCGAAGTAGAGCGCGGACAGGCACAGCGCCAGGAACGTCATGCCGAACGGGTCGGCGGTCGGCGTCGCGATGGCCGCGAAGACGAAGAACGTGAAGACCGCGACCCGCCACCAGCCGAGCAGCCGTTTGCCGGTGACGATGCCGGCGATGTTGGCCAGCATGACACCGAGCGGGAACTCGAACGCGACACCGAAGACGAGCATCATGCCGGTGACGAAGTCGACATACGCCATCGCCTCGAGGATGTTGCTCGTGTTGGTGCCGGTGAAGGAGAGCAGCACCTCGAGGCCGGTCTTCACGACGTAGAAGGCCAGGACCGAGCCCAGGGCGAACAGCGGCGCGGCGAGCGACGCGAACACGTACGCCCACCTGCGCTCATTGCGGTGCAGGCCGGGAGCGATGAACGCCCAGAGCTGATAGAGCCAGAACGGGCAGGCCAGGATCAGCCCCGTCCAGAGCGAGATCTTGAGTTGCAGCAGCAGCGGGTCGGTGACCTTGAGGTTGACGAACGGGCACCGATAGCCTTCCGGCACCACGTTGCCGTTCGCCTTCATCGTCTGCTTGAGCGCCAGCTCGCAATACGGGTCTTGGATAATCGTCAGCACGTGCTGGGCGAAGAACCACGCGACGATGATGCCGATGAGGATCGCCAGGCACGCCTTGAACAACCTGGACCGCAGCTCCCGCAGGTGCTCCATGAGGGTCATGGAGCCATCTGCGGCACGCTGGAACTGCGACGGCTGTTGGTTTCGCCGCCGAGCGAGGATGCTCACGGTCCGGGAGTGCCTCAGCGCTCGCGAACGTGGTCGATCGGGTCAACCGTCGGCCGCGCCGACGGTTTGTTGTCGTCGATCGTCCCGCTCAACGGCTGCCGGCCGGACTGCGCCTCGGCCTTGGCGTCGACGTCGTCGTCAGCGAGGCCCTTGGTCTCGGCCTTGATGATCCGGAGCGACCGCCCGAGCGACCGCGCGGCGTCCGGCAGACGCTTGGCGCCGAACAGCAGGATCAGCACCACCACCAGGACGATGATGTGCCATGGCCTAACTGCACCCATGTGAAGCCACCTCACTGTATTTGAGCTGCCCGACCCCATCGTACTGGCCGTCAGAGGGTGGGGGCAGAGGCCGGGTTGGCAGGAAGGGAGCCGGCCGCTGAAGTCTTGACGAGTGTTGACGGTGAACTGCCCGATCGTCAACCATTCGTTTGGACAAACACGCTATTTGCCCGGTTGATCCGCTAAGTTTGTTAACTGTTCTCTTCGGCGCCACGGCGGGCCTGGAGGACGAGCGCCTTGTCCTGGAGATCGAGCAGGCGGGGCCGGATCGCCTCGACCGTCGACTGGAGCTGCGCCAGGTGGGGCTCGACGCGGTGCTGGCCGTCGAGGAGGCGCCGCTGGAGGGAGGCGGCGGCGATGCCGAACCGGCGCAGACTGCCGGCCGCCTTCGCCGCCACGATCACGAGCAGGACGAGCGCGAACAGCACGATGCCGCCGGAGATCAGCCAAGCCACGAACCGACCTTAGTGCACCGGCCGCGGACCGGCAGCGCCGCCACGACGAACGACCTGTGGCCGACGCCGCCGAAGTGCCCCGAGCGCCGGCGCGGAGCGGCCGGCTCAGGGCAGGGTGGCGTAGGCCGCCAAGGCCTCACGGGCCTCGGCGGCGACGGCCTGGGCCAGCTCCGGCGGCGACAGGACCGTCACCTCGGCGCCCAGGCCGAGCACCATGCGCCGGGCCCAGTCGAGGTCGGAGGCGCGCAGTGACACCGTCCAGTGCTCCCCCGGGCCGCGGACGACCTCCTCGCACGGGTAGTGCTCGGTGATCCACCGGACGCCGCGGCCGACGCGCAGGGTGACCAGCGGCAGGTCCGGCGTCGGCGTGAACAGCGTGCCACCGCGGGTGTCGGTCGGGCGGGCCTGGACGGGCACCTGGGCCGGCTCGTCGAGCTCGGTGGAGGCGTCGATGCGGTCGACCCGGAACAGCCGGACCGCCTGCGCGCGGCGGCACCACGCCTCCAGATACGCCCAGCGGCCGACGACGAGCACCCGCATCGGGTCGACGACCCGGTCGGTGGTCTCGTCGCGGGCCGCCGTGTAGTACGTGATCCGCAGCGCCCGCCGCCGCTCGACGGCGCCGCGCAGCTCCTCCAGGCGGTCGGCGTTGCCGGGCAGGCGGACCTCGACCGGCGCGTCGGCCAGGTCGCCGGCGGCGTGCTCGATCTTGGCGAGGGCGCGATGCACGCCGTCGCGCTGGGCGACGCCCGGGGTCTCGGCGAGCATCCGCAGCGCCACGATGAGCGCGAGCGCCTCGTCGGGGTTGAGCCGCAGGGGCCGGTCGATCCCGGCGTCGTAGGTCAGCGTGACGCTGTCGCCGACGAACGCCATGTCGATCAGGTCGCCGGGCCCGTATCCGGGCAGGCCGCACAGCCACAGCAGCTCGAGGTCCTCGCGCAACTGCCGCTCGGTGATGGCCTGGTCGTGGGCGGCCTCGGCGAGGGTGATGCCGGGGCGGGCCTGGAGGTAGGGCACCAGGTTGAGCAGGCGGCCGAGCCGCTCGGCGGAGTTGCTCACGCCGGCACCCCCATCCCGAGCTGCTCCGCCTCGACCCGGCCGCCGGCCGCGTCGTAGGAGGACTCGA
Source organism: Dactylosporangium roseum (assembly GCF_025264685.1). Taxonomy (GTDB): domain Bacteria; phylum Actinomycetota; class Actinomycetes; order Mycobacteriales; family Micromonosporaceae; genus Dactylosporangium; species Dactylosporangium roseum. Next base: position 3,778,419 of record NZ_CP073721.1, on the reverse strand, counting down.
TCGCGCGAAGGCGCTGCACGACGGCGTCGCGGATCTCCGGCGGGTCGAGCACGACGACGTCGGCGCCGTAGCCCACCAGCCAGCCGGCGAAGAAGTCCACGTCGGCGAAGCGCAGCGTGAGGCGGTCGCCGTCGGGCCTGGGCACGCACTCCTCCGCCCAGCGGCGCACGCCGGCGGCCCGGCCCGGCCGGACCAGCACGGTGGCCCTGCCGGTGCGCTCGACGGGGCCGCTGGTGCTGGCCACATAGCCGATCAGGTCGGCCTTGGGCGGCTCGTAGGCCCCGCGGCGGCCGATGCGGCGCACCCCGCTGACGATCCGGGAGAGCCGGAAGCAGCGCTCCGCGCCGCGGTCGAGGTCGTGTCCCACGACATACCACCGGCCGCGCCAGCAGACCACACCCCACGGCTGGAGGCGGCGGGCGTGCGCGGTGTCGCGCTCGGGCACGTGGTAGTCGAACGTGACGGCCTGCCGGTCGCGCACCGCCGCGGTGAGGGGCTCGAACGCGGGGTCGACGTTGACGACGGCCTCGACGCCGAGGGTGGCGTGCGGGTCGACGTCGATGCCGCCGGCGCGCAGCTTGGCCAGGCCCGAGGAGGCGGCGGCGGCGAGGCCGCTCTGCTGCCACAGCCGCGCGGCGATGCCGACGGCGGCGGCCTCGTCGGGGGCGAGGCGGATGTCGGGCAGCGCATACTCCCGGCGGGCGATGCGATAGCCGGGCTCGCTGTCGAAGATGCTCGCCGTGCCCATCTCCAGCGGGACGCCGAGCTCGCGGAGCTCGGCCTTGTCCCGCTCGAACTTGCGCTGGAACGCTTCGTGGTCGCGCTCGTCCTGCGGGTCGTGCTCGTAGCCGGGAACGATCGTGGCGATCTGGTCGGCGGTCAGGAAGCGGCGCGTAGCGAGCAGGCAGATCACCAGATTGACCAGGCGCTCGGTTCGGGTACGCGACACCCAGCGAACCTACCAGCCCGAACGCCTGTTCTGCGTCGCCCACGCGGGCACCGCCCGCTCCATCTCGGACCGTCACGGCACGTGAACATTCTGTGGCTGTACTACGGTATGCGCCGTGGTCCGCTGGCGTTGGGGAACGGTCGTCGGGGTGCACCGCGCGTGGCGGGGCAGCCTCGAGCTGGACGTGACGGTCGAGGCCCGGCGTCCCGGGGATCCGGCGGCGGTACGGGCCCTGGCGTACCCGGCGCTCGTCGGCACCCCGCGGCCGGGCGACCGGGTGCTGCTGAACCTCAACGCCCTGGCCCTGGGCCTGGGGACCGGCGGCTATGCGCTCGTGGTCGCCGTCCCGGACCGGCTGCCCGAGGACGCCGACGTGCCCGGCCACGTGGTCAAGGCGCGGTACACACCGCTGCAGGCGATCGTGCTGGCCGCCGACGAGGAGGCCTCCCCGCTGCGCGGCGCGCTGGCCGGGGCGGCCGACCTGGGCGGCATGCCGGTCGTCGTGGCGGACCTGCACTCGGCGCTGCCGGCCGTGGTCGCGGGCGCCCTCGCCGAGGCACCCGGCGCTCGGATCGCCTACGTGATGACCGACGGCGGCGCGCTGCCGGCCTGGTTCTCCCGCACGCTCGACGGGCTGCGCGGGCTGCTGACGGGCACGGTGACGACCGGGCAGGCGTTCGGCGGCGACCTCGAGTCGACCAACGTGCACAGCGGGCTGCTCGCCGCCCGGCACGGCCTGCGGGCCGACCTGGCGGTGGTCACCCAGGGGCCGGGCAACCTCGGCACCGGTACGTCGTGGGGGTTCTCCGGGGTCGCCGCGGGCGAGGCGGTCAACGCGGTCGCGGCGCTGGGCGGCCGGCCGATCGCGGCGCCGCGGATCTCCGACGCCGATCCCCGGCCGCGGCACCGGGGCGTGTCCCATCACAGCCTGACCGCGTTCGGGCGGGTCGCGCTGGCCCCGGCGGAGCTGGTGGTGCCGGCGGATCTGGCGCCGGACCTGGCCGCCGCCGTGCGGGCCGCGCTGGCGCCGCTGACCCCGCCGCACACGCTGGTCGAGGTGCCGTCGGCGGATCTGACGGCGGCGCTGGAGTCGCTCCCGGTCAAGCTGTCGACGATGGGCCGAGGGTTCGCCGAGGACCGCGCGTACTTCCTCGCCGCCGCCGCGGCAGGACGACGGGCCGCGTCAGGCCTTGCTCAGCGCGGCGTCGGCGACTGACCGCAGTTGCGGCAGATGGTCGGCGTCCGGGGCGGCACCGGCGACCAGGTAGACGGCGACGATCGCCTTGCCGCGCCTGGCGAGCAGCGTCTTGGACCGGTCGCTCAGGGCTGCCTCGCCGACGCCGCCGACGGCCTCCAGGGAGGCGATCGTCGTCCACAGCCGCTGCGCCTGGCCGGCGTCGGGAAAGGTGAGGGCCACGACGGTCACCTGGTCGCCGGCGGGGTTGCCGAACGGGCACATCCGGGCGCGTGCGCTGAGGCCGAGGCTCCGCACCGCCTGCCCGTACTGCGCCACGGCGGCGGCGCCGTCGCCCGTGCCGGGCCGCACGGCCAGGCCGGTGGACTTCTGCACCTGGCCGGCGGTGATGAGGCCCTGGCAGCCGTCGGTGTTCACCGGCGGCGGCAGGCTCGGCGACGGTACTGGCAGCAGCGACTCCCCGGCGCTCGGCGGCGCGCCGGCGGGCAGCGGGCTGTGCCGCTCACCGTCGTCGGTGCAGGCCGCCGCCAGCCCGGCCACCAGGAGCAGCGGGACGATCAGGGACCGCTTCACGGGCGGTCACCCGTCCGAGAAGACGACGATGGCCGCGAAGCCGCCGACGATGACCACCAGGGCGAGCGCGAGGACCCAGGTCGGGATCGCCGGCCCCTCGGTGCGGTTGCGCTCGATCTCCTCGCGGATGCGTTGCAGGCGCCGGCCCTGCCGCGTCGTCTTCGGACGGTCCGGATTGAAGTCCGCCTTCGGGAACGAGCGGGGCCGGGGGTCGGGCTGGTCGGGCTCGTCATACATAGCTCGGCCAGCCTAGCCCCTGGCGCCCGGGCGGCGACTCAACTCATCGGTAACATTGTCGTCACATGCTGGCGATCAGCCGGTCGACCCGTTCGTCGTAGGCGCGGAACGGGTCCTTGCACAGCACGGTGCGCTGCGCCTGGTCGTTGAGCTTCAAGTGCACCCAGTCGACGGTGAAGTCGCGACGGCGCTCCTGGGCGTGGCGGATGAACTCGCCGCGCAGCCTGGCCCGGGTGGTCTGCGGCGGGGTCTCCTTCGCCTCGAAGATCTCGAGGTCGGTGGCGACCCGGTCGACCGACCCGCGCTTCTCCAGCAGTCCGTAGAGGCCCCGGCCGCGGCGCAGGTCGTGGTAGGCCAGGTCCATCTGCGCGACCCGCGGATGCGACAGCGGCAGGTCGTGCTTGGCCTGGTACCGCTCGATGAGCCCGAGCTTGGTCACCCAGTCGACCTCACGCTCGACCCCCTTGAGGTTGCCGGTTTCGACCGCGGCGAGCACCCGGCCCCACAGGTCCATGACCCGTTTCGTCGCCGCGTCGGCGCCGCGGCGGTCCAGGAACTCGGTGGCCTTGTCGAAGTACTCCTGCTGGATCTCGAGCGCGCTGACCTCCTTGCCGCTGGCCAGGCGGACCCGGCGGCGGCCGGTGACGTCGTGCGACACCTCGCGGATGGCGCGGATCGGGTTCTCCAGGGAGAGGTCACGCATCGCGACCCCGGCCTCGATCATCCGCAGCACGATGTCGGCGGTGCCGACCTTCAGCAGCGTGGTGACCTCGTTCATGTTCGAGTCGCCGACGATGACGTGGAGCCGGCGGTACCGCTCGGCGTCGGCGTGCGGCTCGTCGCGCGTGTTGATGATCGGACGGGAGCGGGTGGTCGCCGACGAGACGCCCTCCCAGATGTGCTCGGCGCGTTGCGACAGGCAGTACACGGCGCCGCGCGGGGTCTGCAGCACCTTGCCGGCGCCGCAGATGAGCTGGCGGGTGACCAGGAACGGAATGAGGATGTCGGCCAGGCGGCCGAACTCCCCATGGCGGCTGACCAGGTAGTTTTCGTGGCAGCCGTAGGAGTTGCCCGCCGAGTCGGTGTTGTTCTTGAACAGGTAGATCTCGCCCGCGATCCCCTCGTCGTGCAGCCGACGCTCGGCGTCGACCAGCAGGCCTTCGAGGATCCGCTCGCCGGCCCGGTCGTGGACGACCAGGTCGGGCACCGAGTCGCACTCGGGCGTCGCGTATTCCGGGTGGGAGCCGACATCCAGGTAGAGGCGCGCGCCGTTGCGCAGGAAGACGTTGCTGGAACGGCCCCACGACACGACGCGCCGGAACAGGTAACGGGCCACCTCGTCCGGGGACAGGCGGCGCTGCCCACGGTAGGTGCACGTGACCCCGTATTCGGTCTCAAGGCCGAAAATTCGCCGGTCCATGTACAGACATTAGCCGCCGTGGGGCCGATTCCGCTCTATTGCGCTCGCAGACTTTGTGTGTACGCCTCGCAGGTGTGGTAGTCCGGCAGGCGGCCGGCGGCGAGCATCTCGGCGAGCGTGGGCGCCGCCGCGTCGCGCGCCGAGAGTTGCGGCGTCTCGACCGGCCATTCGATGGCCAGGTCGGGATCCAGCGGGTGCACGCCGTGCTCACCGGTCGGGTTGTAGACCTCCGAGCACACATACGTGAGCGTGGCGTCATCGGTCAGCGCGCAGAACCCGTGGCCGAGGCCCACGCCGATGTACACCGCGCGGCGGTCGACGTCGTCGAGCAGGGCACTTTCCGACCGGCCGAACGTCGGCGAGCCGACCCGCAGATCGACGATGACGTCGAGGACCGCGCCGCGTGTGCACATCACATATTTCGCCTGACCGGGTGGCACGTCGGCGAAGTGGATGCCCCGGACGACGTCCTTCGCCGAGACCGACAGGTTGCCCTGGGCGAGCCGGAGCGGGTGACCGATCTCGGCCTCGAGCCGGTCGAAGCGATACCACTCCGTGAACAAGCCTCGAGGATCGCCGTGCAGGACGGGTGAGATCTCCCAGGCGTCGGCGATCGACAATTGGCGGAGTTTCATGGTTTGCGGGCCACCGTCACGAACTCGTTGTAGGTGAAGACCTTGCCGGTCGGGCGCGGGAACGGGAACGAGTATTGCCGGTCCAGCGTAAGCCCGAGATCGGTGCAGATCTTGCCGACCTCGTCGAAGCCGGAGAACCTGACGTGCGTGGCGTCGCTGGCGAAACCGCGCTCCTGCGGCGTGATGAAGACGGCACGCCCGCCCGAGCGCAGGAACGGCAGGTAGGAGTCGATGATCTCCTTGGCCTGGTCTTCCTCGACGTGCTCGATCAGGTGCGCACCGAGGATCGCGTCGAAGCGCCCGGGGGTGGCGTATTCGGACTTGAAGAAGTCCTCGACGGTGAACGCGGTGAAGCCCGCGGCCCGGCAAGCCGCGATCGAGGTCGCGTTGTGGTCCACGCCCACCCCGTTGCCGTCGAGGTGCGAGAGGTTGCGGCCGATGCCGCAGCCGACGTCGAGGGTGAAGCCGAGATCCAGCCGGCGGATGTTCCATCGATACGGCGCCTGCACGTTCAGTGTCCGTTTCCAGCCGGCACCGCTGAGCCGCTGGAGACGATCCGTGTAGTCAACGCCCTCGGTGGTGCCGCCGGATGCCTTCAAGGTCTCACTCACCGTGTCACCCTCTCAGACCGCTTCACCCGGGGCAAGTAGCCCCACTTCACCCGGATCGGGACAGCCGGGTGACCGGCACGTGGAACGTCACCCGTTCAGGAGGGCCAGTCCACGAGCTGCAGGAGGTAGTCGCCGTATCCGCTCTTGCGCAACGGTTCGGCGAGCGACCTCAGGTGGGCGTCGTCGATGAAGCCGGCCCGCCAGGCGGCCTCCTCCACGCAGCCGATCTTGAAGCCCTGCCGCTCCTCGATCACCCGCACGAACTCGGAGGCCTGCACCAGCGAGGCGAACGTGCCGGTGTCCAGCCAGGCGGTGCCGCGGTCGAGCACGGTCACGTGCAGCTCGCCGCGCTCGAGGTACGTCGCGTTGACCGCGGTGATCTCGAGTTCGCCCCGGTCGCTGGGCTTGAGCCGGCGGGCGATGCCGACCACCTGGTTGTCGTAGAAATACAGGCCGGGCACCGCGTAGCGGGATTTCGGCTGTTTCGGCTTCTCCTCGATCGACAGGACCCGGCCGTGCGCGTCGAACTCGACCACGCCGTAGTCCTGCGGACTGGCCACCGGATAGGCGAAGACCCGGCCGCCGACGACGTCGGCGTTCTCGGCCAGTCGCTGGCCGAGTTGCGCGCCGTGGAAGAGGTTGTCGCCGAGCACCAGCACCACGGACTGATCGCCGATGAACTCCTCGCCGATGACGAACGCCTGGGCGAGGCCTTCCGGCCGCGGCTGCGCCGCATACGACAGGGAGAGGCCCCACTGGGTGCCGTCGCCGAGCAGGCGCTGGAACTGCGCCTGGTCCTCGGGCGTGGTGATGACCAGGATCTCTCGCACGCCGGCCATCACCAGCGTGGTCAACGGGTAGTAGATCATGGGCTTGTCGAAGACCGGCATGAGTTGCTTGGAGACAGCCTTCGTCAGTGGCCAGAGTCGCGAGCCGGTCCCGCCGGCGAGGATGATGCCACGCACGCCGGACACCTTAGTGGGCGATCCGGACGTCCGGTCGACCCGGCGGCGAGTCGGCCGCGCACATGACGTGGACTACACTCCCGACCTCGTGAGAATCCTTGTCACCGGCGGTGCCGGATTCATCGGCTCCCACTACGTCCGGACCCTGCTGCAAGGCGGATATTCCGCCTATGCCGGGGCTCAAGTCACCGTGCTGGACAAGTTGACCTATTCCGGCAATTTAGACAATCTGCGCCCCGTCGCGAGCGATCCGTCCTACACGTTCGTGCAGGGCGACATCTGCGACGCGGACCTGGTCGCCCAGGTGCTGCCGGGGCACGACGCGGTCGTCCACTTCGCGGCCGAGTCGCACGTCGACCGCTCGATCCTCGGCGCCGGACCGTTCGTCACCACCAACGTGCTCGGCACCCAGGTGCTGCTCGACGCCGCGCTGCGCGCCGGCGTCGGTCGCTTCCTGCACGTGTCCACCGACGAGGTCTACGGATCGATCGCCGAGGGCTCGTGGACCGAGGAGTGGCCACTCGCCCCGAACTCGCCGTACTCCGCCTCGAAGGCCGGCTCCGATCTGCTCGCCCTGGCCTACCACCGCACCCACGGGATGGACGTCGTGGTGACCCGGTGCTCGAACAACTACGGACAGTACCAGTTCCCGGAGAAGGTCATTCCGCTCTTCATCACGAACCTGCTCGACGGCAGGAAGGTCCCGCTCTACGGCGACGGCGGCAACATCCGGGACTGGCTGCACGTGTCCGACCACTGCGCCGGGATCCAGCTAGCGCTGGAGAAGGGCCGGCCCGGCGAGGTGTACCACATCGGCGGCGGCCAGGAGCTGACCAACCGCGAGCTCACCGAACAGCTCCTCGCCGCCTGCGGCCGGGACTGGGACGCCAGCGTCGAGTACGTCGAGGACCGCAAGGGCCACGACCGGCGCTACTCGTTGAGCATCGAGAAGATCCAGAACGAGCTCGGGTACGTGCCGGCGGTCAGCTTCGACCGCGGCATCGCCGACACCGTCGCGTGGTACCGGGACAACCGGCCGTGGTGGGAGCCGCTCAAGAACCGGGCATCCCTGGGCGCATGACCAGGTGGTTGTTGACAGGCGCCGGCGGGATGCTGGGCCAGGACGTGCTGGACACGCTGTCCGGCCGCGCCGGCGCGCCGGGGCACACCGTCACCGCCGTGAAGCGGGCCGACCTGGACATCACCGACGCGGCGGCGGTCCGCGCGACGGTCGACGGCCACGATGTGGTGATCAACGCCGCCGCCTGGACCGATGTCGACGGTGCGGAGTCCGACGAGGCGGCCGCCACCGCGGTGAACGGCACCGGCGTCGCCCACCTGGCGTCGGCCTGCGCCGCGACCGGGGCGCGTCTGCTGCACGTCTCGACCGACTACGTCTTCGCCGGCAACGCCGGCGAGCCGTACGCCGAGGACGCGCCGACCGCGCCGCTGAACGCCTACGGCCGCAGCAAGCTCGTCGGCGAGCAGGCGGTCCTGACCATCCTGCCGGCGCACGGATACGTGGTCCGCACCGCCTGGCTGTACGCCACGCACGGGCGCAACTTCGTGACGACCATGCTCCGGCTGGCCGGTGAGCGGGACTTCGTCGACGTGGTCGACGACCAGATCGGCCAGCCCACCTGGTCCGGCGACCTCGCCGCGCAGCTCGCCGCGCTCGCCGACGCCGCCCTGGCCGGCACCGCGCCGGCCGGCGTCTACCACGGCACCGCGGCCGGCCGGACGAGCTGGTTCGGTCTGGCCCAGGCCGTCTTCACCGAGGCGGGGCTCGACCCGGCCCGGGTCCGGCCCACGACCAGTGAACGCTTCGCGCGACCCGCGCTCAGGCCCGCGTTCAGCGTGCTCGGGCACGGCCGGTGGCAGGCGGCCGGGGTTCGCCCGATGCGCGAATGGCGTGAGATGCTGACCGCAGCGCTGTCGAATCGGCCATCCGGCCTCGGAAAGGGACCGGCATGAAGCTCACCATCATCACCGGGTTGACCGCGCTCGCGGCACTCGCCTTCATGATCGAGCTGCTGCGCAGGCGGCAGCTCCAGGAGAAGTACGCGATGCTCTGGCTCGGCGTCAGCCTCGTGGTGCTGCCGCTCGGGTTCTTCCCGACGCTGGCCGACACGGTGGCGAAGGCCATCGGCGTCGCGTCCGGCGTCAGCCTGGTGCTGTTCCTCGGCATCGTCTTCCTGTTGCTCGTGTGCGTGCACCTGAGTTGGGAGGTCAGCCGGCTCGAGGAGGAGACCAGAACCCTTGCGGAGGACATCGCGCTGATTCGCGCTGAGCGGAAGCGCAGCGCCGAGCGGGAGCGCAGCAATGATCAACGGTAAGCGCGTCCTCATCATCATCCCGGCGTGGAACGAGTCCGCCTCGATCGCGGACGTCGTCGCGGAGGTCAAGGGCGAACTGCCCGAGGTGTCCGTGATCGTCGTCGACGACGGCTCCACCGACGACACCTCGGCGCGGGCCGCGGCCGCCGGCGCGATCGTCGCGCGGCTGCCGTACAACCTCGGTGTCGGCGGCGCCATGCGGACCGGCTACCGGTATGCCCGCGACCACGGTTTCGACGTGGCCATCCAGGTGGACGCCGACGGTCAGCACGACCCGCGGTACATCCCGAAGCTCGTGGACGCGCTCGACGACCACGACCTCGTCATCGGCGCCCGGTTCGCCGGTGAGGGCGGATATGCGGTCAAGGGGCCGCGGAAGTGGGCGATGCGGCTGCTGTCGAGGGTGATCTCCTGGTTGGCCCACACCCGGCTCACCGACACCACGTCGGGGCACCGCGCGTGCAACCGCGAGCTCATCGAGCTGTTCGCGAACTGGTATCCGGCCGAGTATCTCGGCGACACCATCGAAGTCCTGGTGCGGACGGCCCGGATGAAGTACAAGATCACGCAGATCCCGGTCGCCATGCGGCCACGCATGGCGGGCATCCCCAGCAACTCACCCGTCAAGGCATCGATCTACCTCGGCCGCGCCGGCGTGGTCCTGCTGCTCGCATTGATCCGCGCCTGACCCCAAGGAGCCCCTCCGTTGACCGTCGCCACCTCGGGCAACGCCACAGTCGCGGAACGAGCGGCACCGACCCGGCGGTTGCGGACACCACTGGGCTGGCTGGCCGCGTTCACACTGGCCTGGCTGCTACCGCTGGTCACCCATCTGATCCACGCCGACGTCCTGCTGCCCGTCCTGGTCGTGGCGGGACTGGCCAGCCTGCAGCGGGGCACGGTCGGATGGTTCGACCGGACGGTGGTCAGCCTGGCCCAGTTGTTCCCGGCGTTGTGCGTGGCCGGACTGCTGTTCTCGGTCTGGCCTTGGCACCTGCACCCGGTGGCGGTGGGCGGGTTCGCCCTGACGGTCCTGGTACTGCTGTCGCTGCTCACCGGCCGCCGACCGGCGCGGCCCGGTCGGTGGCGAGCGCGGGACTGGGTGCTGGCGGTCGGCTTCGGCGGTGCGACGGCGCTGGCCCTGGAGCCGTTCGTGCTGCGCGACCTGGGTGGCCGGTTGGGCGTGCTGATCCCCGGCGAGGACATGTCCCGGCACTTCCTGCTGTTCGACATGATCGGACAGGTGGGGGGCTACGCCTTCTTCCACCCGCGGGAGTCGCTGCGGTACGCACCGGAGGTGCTCGCCGAGGGGATCCGGAACTATCCGCAAGGCACCCACTTCTCCTTCGCCGTGCTGGACCGCTTCGTCCGCTCGTCGGCCACGGTGTCGGCCGACGGCACGGTCGCGATGGATGTGATGGTCTGGCTCTGCGTGGCCGCCTTCGTGTTCCTGATCCTGGCGGTGCTGTGGGGCGCGCGCCGGGTCGCCGGAGCCGGCGCGAGCCCGGTCCGGCTGCTCGCCACGGTCGGGTTGATCGCTGCCTGGCTGTTCTTCGGTGACCCGGTGTCGGTGCTCACCCGCGGATACCCGAACGAGCTGGTGGGCCTCGCTCTCGCGGCGGTGCTGACCGCGCTGGTCGCCCGCCCGCTGGCCAGTTCCGGCGAGCAACTCGCCACGATGGCGCTCCTGCTGGTCGGCATCTCGTTCAGCTACCACCTCTTCCTGCCGTACTCGGTGATCATGGTCGGCGTCTGGGCCTGGCGGGAACGGCTCTGGCGCCGCCCGGTGGCATGGCTGGCCGCGGTGCTCATCGCGGCTCCGGTGCTGTTGACCCCGCTGCTCAACGCCAAGGCGGCCAGCGGCTACCAGCTCACCCTGCCCGGCACCGCCCAGGTCGCCGACCGGGCCGCGACGCTGGTGCTCATCGTGCTGGCGCTGCTCGCCCTGGCCCGGCGAGGTGGCCTGCGGGCACCGGGACACCGCAGCGCGACCCTCGGCATCGTGGTCGCGGGTGCGCTGTCGGTGGCGCTCGCCGCCTTCCAACTGATCACCATCGGCCGCACCATCTACTACTTCGAGAAGACGCTGCACCTGGTCATCATCGTGGCGCTGGTCGGTCTCGGCGGGCTGGTCCGCGTGCTGCCGCACCGCACGGTGCCCGCCTTCGCCGTGGTCCTGCCGCTCGTCGTCGCGCTGATCGTGGCCGGCGGCCGTTGGCACAGCCAGCCCACCAGCAACGGGCTGCGGCTGGCGGCCGCGCTCGAGCGAGGCTCACCCGACGGCGCGCGTGATGCCATTCTCATGACTCGAATGTTTCCGGACGGCGGCGGCATGATGAATGTCGACTTCATGAGTTCGCCGTACCGGAACTGGTATGCGTCGCTCTACGCGTCCGTGATGCAACGCAACTACCGGTACGCGCAGGTCTGGTACCTGTGGCAGGACCCGCTGTCGAAGCCGAAGACACTCGAAACGCTGGAAGCCATGGTGCGGGACAGCCCGGTTCCGATTCGCTTCTTCGTTTACGATCCCGCGGCCAGCTTCCTCGTGCTGGATCCGGATCATCCGGTCCGGGCGTCGGCGCAGCCCGGCGTCACCCGGTCGGCATACGGTGATCCCCGGGCCAAATCGAACATTGACGCAGCCGAGTATCTGGCGGCCCGGTACCCGGACAAGGTGCAGATCGTGCGCGCCGTGCCCCCCAACCGGTGACACGGAGAATGCGTCTCGGCTGACCGGGACCTCCACGGCCGCCGACCAGCCTCCCATCGTTCCATCGATCACCGACGGTCACCAGCCGATGTCGCTCAACCCACGATCGCCCTGTTGCGCGACGCCGACACGCTCATTCGCATTGTGGTAGCGTCGGCGCGTTCTGAGCGGTGCTCGCTCGGTCGATGGCGAGCCACAATCCGCGACACATCGAGGGGACGATGGTAAGTCAGCACAGTGACGCCGCTGTGGCGAAGCCTTCCCAGCAGGACCCTGCCCAACAGATTGTGAGCCCGCCGGACGGGGTCACGTCAGCGGCGACACCAACCGCGCAGGACTCGAGTTCCGATCAGTCGACCGGCGCCCCACCCGCGGCAGCGTCGGAGACCCCCGGCCGGCGGCTCAGCGGGCGCTGGATCGTCGTCGCCGTCGTCGTGGGCTACCTCCTCCAGGTCGGCTGGCGAGTCTGGTTGTCGCGGCACCTCGACGTGCCGGCCGCCCACGCCGACGAAGACGGTTACCTGGTGGCCGCTCGCGTGCTGGCCGGCGACGCCGGCGGTCAGACCACCGACAACGAGACGTTCCGGCGCATGGGCTATCCGATGCTCATCTCCCCGGTGTACTGGTTCACCCAGGACGCGTTCACGGTGTACCGCAGCGTGCTCGTCATCAACGCGGTGCTCAACGCGCTGGTCTTCCCCTTGCTGTATCTCTACGCCCGGCGGACCCTCGTGCTGCCGACGCGCACGGCGCTCGGCGGGGCGTTCGTCGCCGCCGCCATGCCGGCAGTGGTGTTCTACTCGCAGTTCGCGCTGACCGACGCCGTGCTCGGCACCATGGTCATCGCCTGGCTCGTGCTGGCCCACACCTGGCTGGCCGGCACCACGACCCACGCGCGGGTGCTCGGCGCGCTGGGCTCCGGCGCCGTGGCGGGCCTGCTGTTCGTCACCCACATCCGCGGCACCATGGTGGTGCTCGTGCACGTCCTGCTGACCGTCACCGTGCTGGTCCTGCGGCGCAGCGGCTGGGCGACGACCCTCGCCGCGATCGCCGGGGCCGGCGTGGTGATGACGCTCGACCCGATCCTGAAAGCCGTCAGCGCCGACGCGATCGACACCGCCGGCAACAGCCCGACGGGCACGACCGTCAACGCGATCACCACGTTGAGCGGCCTGGGCCGGATGCTGGGCACCGCTGACGGCCAGCTCTGGTATCTGTGCATCGGCACGTTCGGCGTCGGTGCGGTCGGCGTCATCACGGCGGTGCTGCCGCTGACCCGCTGGCGGGCGCTGCGAGCCGAGATGAGCGAGACGGCCACCGCGGCCCGCCGGATCGTCGTGACCGCGACGCTGTTCACCACCCTGCTCATCGCGCTGCTCAGCTCGGCCGCGCTGCCCCCCGGCGACAACCGGATCAACTACTTCGCCTACCCGCGCTACATCCACATGCTGTTCCCGCTCTGGCTGCTGATCGGCCTCGCCGCGCTGCTGTCGGCCAAGACCCGCCGCCAGGTCCTGGTGCTCGGCGGTTCCGCCGCCGCGCTGACACTGCTCACCGGTGCGGTCGTGTCGATCCGGACCCGCGTGCACGGCTGGGGCAAGTTCCTCGGCTTCGACGCGCCGGAGATGTCCTTCCTCGGCTGGCGATGGCACCAGATCGGAGTGACCCGGCCCACCATCGTCACGCTGGTCCTGCTGGCCGGGATCATCGTGCTCATCCGGCGTCCTCGCTGGGGCTCGGCGCTGGTGATGGCCGGCATGGCGCTGGTGGTCGCCGCCAACATGGTGGTCGCGACGCAGAAGATCAGCATTCCGATGGAGGTCAACCAGTACCGTCCCGGCACCCCGCTCATCGTCCGTGAAGGTCACGTCCGCGAAGGCGATCGGGTCGCGTTCGCGAAACAGCAGGTCGTCTGGTACCTCCAGTACAATCACATGCGCGAGATCTACTGGACTCCCCTGCTCATCTGGGACCAGACGTCGGATCCGACCCCGCCGAGCGAGGCGAACGTGGTCATCGCGCCCTACGACCCGCCGTCGGACGCCGAGGTGGAGGCGTGGGACGGATCGCGGTACGGCTTCCGGCTCGTGGTGACCGATCCGAACCACGGATGGGCGCTCTGGCGCAAGGGTTGAGTTGCTTCGGCGGATGACGCGCCCCGGGGAGTTTCCCCGGGGCGCTCCGTTGTTCCTGCGGAAGGTTCCCCTGATCGCCGGCGCGGACCGGGAGCCGCTCAGACCGGGCCCGCGCCGGTCAGCTCGGCGGTGGTGGGCGGCGGCTGCTCGGCACCTTCCACAACGCCCGTCCGGCGGGTCATCGCGCGCCAGGACACCAGGGCGAACACCACCGTGGCGGCAGCGGCTCCGATCAGCAGGCCCATCGTCGCCCGAAGGACCGGGTCGTGGGCGAGCCCCGTGCCGGCGGCCAGGCCGGCCAGCCCGGTCAGCCAGCCCAGCGCGACCAACCGGTGTCGCCCGTACGCGAGCGGAACCAGGCTCAGGCCGGTGGCGATCACGTATGTGCCCACCGAGGCACCCATCAGCGCGAAGACACCGCGGGAGAGCACGTAGTCGGACCCGAACAGCAACCGCAACGCCCAGGGGCCCAGGCCGGCCGTGGCCGCGGTGGTCAGCAGCGCCAGCGCGGCCAGGGCCGCGAGCACCTTGACCAGCAGCGCCCGGAACGCGGCGGCGCGGCCGGCCGCGACATGCGCGGACAGTGCCGGCAGCACGCTCGGCTGGATCGCCGTGAACAGCAGCACCGGCAGCCGTACCACCACCAGCGCCGCGAGGAACGCGCCGATCTGGGCCTGATCGGCGGCGCCGGCGAAGAGCTGGGCGACCACCGGCCCGGCGCCGATGAGCAGTTGGGTGGCCAACGCGCTGACCAGCAACAGCAGCAACGGCGTGACCAGCGGTGTCGCCGATGCCACGGGGTGGTTCGCGGCCGGGCGCAGGCCGACGGACGAAACCGCCAGCGCGAGCCATGGCGCGAGGCCGAACAGCCAGCCGTACCAGGGCACGGTGTGCACCGCGAGCAGGGCCAGACCGACCACCCCTACCAGGCGGAACACTCCCTCCACGGCGAGTTGCAGGCCGTAGCGGCGAAGCCGGCGGGCCCCGGACAGGGCACCTCGGGAGACGAAGCACAGGGCGTATCCGGGCAACCCCACGCACAGGGCGGCCAGCAGTTGCGGGTCCCCGCCGAGCAGTCGTACGGCCATGTCGTGCAGGCCCAGCCCAAGGGCGATGACCAGTAGGGACAGGCAGGTCGCGAACAGCAGCGCGCGGCGCAACAGCGCCGCCTCGGCCCGGCCGGTCTCCCACTCCCGGCCGCGGCGGCGGGACACCTCCTGCTCCAAGGGTTGGTACAGGCCGTTGGCGACGCTGGAAATGACGGTGTACAGGGCCGCCAGCTTGCCGAACTCAGCGGCACCCAGCACCCGCCCGGCCACGATCAGCGTGAGATAGGCGGTGATCGCCTGGATCGCCAGGCCGGCCGCGACCGGCACTGCCCGCCCCAGCGTGCCGGTGCCCGGGGCGGTCACAGGGGCGGCTTCTCGAGGAACTGTTCGAGTTCGCGGCGACCTTCGGCCGAGCCGATCTCGTAGAAGCGGTCGGCGACCGCGAGACCGGCCAGCAGTCCTTCGTCGGCCAGCGCGGTGTGCAACGGTGCCAGGTCCGCGACGGTGGCCGGCGGGACCCGGGCGACGACGAGATCGCGGCGCATCACGGCCAGGCCGTAGTCGATCCACCGCATAGCCGCCGGCCGCTGGGCCAGTCCCTTGGCGTACCGCTCGACCCGATGGCCGTCGAAGACGACGTTGCTGGTGTCCCACCGGCCGTCGTTGGCGAACACCGTCATCAGGGCGGGTTCCGGCCGCTCGCGGGCCGCGGACAGCACCGCGGCCGGGTCGACCTGCAGCCACGAGTCCCCGTACAGGATCAGGAAGTCCTCGGCCAGGACGCCCTCGTCGCAGGCCAGCCGTAGCGCACCGGCCGTCCCGCGCAACTGCTGACCCTCGTCGACGTAGTCGACCGACAGCCCCCACCGTGATCCGTCCCCGACGAAGTCACGGACCTCCGCGCCGAGGTAGCCGATGGAGTAGACGATCGACGTGATGCCGGCCCCGGCCAGCCAGTCGAGCTGCCAGGCGGCGAACGGCCGCCCGTTGACCGGCAGGAGCGTCTTGGGCACGGTGCGGGTCTCGGGCCACATCCGGGTGCCGATGCCGCCTGCCAGGATCACACATTGCATCGCGATGCCTCAGTCCCGGACGACCACAACGCTGCCGTCGCTGTCGAAGGTGAACCGGACCTCGGCCAGCCCTTCCGCCGCCATCGCCGCGCGCAACCGCCGGGGATCGCGGGTGTAGAACAACAGGAACCCGCCGGCCCCGGCGCCGACCAGCTTTCCGCCCAACGCACCGTTCGCGCGTCCGACCTCGTACCAGCGGTCGATGTTCGGGTTGGACATCGCACCGGAGCGCTTCTTCTTGTGCTCCCAGTGCTCGTGCATCAGCGCCGCGAAGCCTTCGACGTCACCGGCCTCCAGTGCGACCTTGCTGCGCAGTCCGAGTTCCTTGACGTAGTGCAGGTTGTCGATCATCGACGCGTCGCCGGCGGTGGACTTGCTGCGCTGCTCCTCGAGCACCTGGTCGGCCGCCCGCGAGTAGCCCGTGAAGAACATCAGCAGGTGCTCTTCGAGGTCGTGGAAGGTTTCCGTGGACACTGCCAGCGGGGTGACGTTGACCGTGCCGTCCGGCTCGAACGAGTAGGTCTTGAGACCGCCGAACGACGCGACGTACTGGTCCTGCTTGCCCACCGGCCGGGACAGCCGTTCGATCTCGATCCGGCAGGCCTCGGCGGCGACCTCGTCGGCGCTGACGTGATCGCGCCGCATCGCGTAGATGGCCCGCAGCAGACCGACCGTGAACGCGCCGGAGGAACCCAGGCCGGTGCCGGACGGGATGTCCGCCATGCTGACGATCTCGACCGACGGCGCCACGTTGTGGCTCAGCAGCGCTTCCCGGACGATGGGGTGCTCGATGTTCTCGACCCGGTCCACCCGTTCCAGCGCGGAGTATTTGAGGAAGTAGTCGTCGGTGAACGTCTTGTTGATCGAGATGAAGATGTACTTGGAGATCGCCGCCGAGATCAGCAGGCCACCGAACCGCTCGTAGTACGAGGGCAGGTCGGTCCCGCCGCCGCCGAGCGTGATCCGCAGCGGGGTACGAGTAATGATCATGAGGCGGCGTCCGGCGGTACGGTGGCCACCGCGGCCATTTGCCAGCCCAGCGGGAAATTGTCCATGCTGTGCCGGAATCCGAAGTCGAAGAACGCCTTCATGGCCCGCTCACCCGGAACCGTGCGACTGCCGGGCTCACGCCGTTCGACGTCCTCGATGAGCTTGCGGCCGCGCGCAATGACCGCGAGTTTGTAGAGGTTGAAGAACGGGAAGCCGGTGCGCAGCACACGCTCGACGGTGTAGCCGGCATCGGTCAGGACGCCGTGCAGCTTGGCCGCGGTGAAATGCTGAAAGTGCCCGATGTGGTGGTCGAACGCGGAGCGGGGGCCGCCGGGCACGGTGATCACGACCCGGCAACCCGGCGCGAGCAGGGCACGGGCGTTCCGGATCAACAGCGTCGGGTCGTCCACGTGCTCGAGCACCTCGGAACACACCGCGTAGGCCGCCGGGGGCGGCCCGTCGGGCAGGTCGACCGGCTGCAGCAGGTCGACCTGCCGGAACTTGGCCGCCACGCCCTCCTTCGCGGCGACAGCCTGGCTGCGGGCGACCCCTTCGGCGCTGTACTCCACCCCCCAGACCGCCACGTCGGGGTACGTGCGTTGCAGGTGGACGGCGAACTCGCCCTGGCCGCTGCCGATGTCCAGGACGGTGCTGCCGGCGGCCGGGCGGCCCAGCAGTCGCAGCATCAGTTGCCGGCGGTACACGTTGGCGGGGTTGCCCTCGGCGGCCTCGCCGTAGGCGTCCCAGTGGTGGTCCCAGTCGTTCGGATCCTGCGGTGAGTTGTCCACCACGGGTTGCTGGGTCATGGTGACTGCTCCCCTGTGCGAATATCGCCGGTGAATGGGGTGGTGCGGCGCCGGGTCACAGCGTGTATCCCGCCGCCGCCGCGTCGTTGTGGAACATCCGCACGGTCTCGAGCGAATAGTCGTCCAGCGACTTGCCGAACAACGGAAGCTTGGCCAGCAGGTCGTGGGTGACGGTGATGATGTCGACCCCGATGTCGTCGGCCTGGCGCACGTTGAGGATCTCCCGCGGGCTGGCCCACAGGAGTTTGACGTTGGCCTGCGCCGAGGTGATCCGCAGCGCGTCGGTCATGACCGGAACCGGGTCACGGCCGGTGTCCGCGATGCGGCCGGCGAACACCGAGACCACGGCGCCGCGGGTGCCGTCGAGCGCCGCGGTCACCTCCTCGACCTGCGGCAGCGTCAGCAGCGCTGTCACGTTGAGCTGGACCCGGTCGGCGGTGAGCTGCCGGATCACGTCCGCCGTGGACCGGCCGCGGGTGTCCGTCACCGGAATCTTGACGTACACGTTGCGTCCCCACGAGGCGATCAGCCGCGCCTGCCGGATCATGCCGTCCGGGTCGTCGGCGAAGACCTCGAACGACACCGGCCGGTCGGTGATCGCTTCCAGGACCTTGCGGGCGAACGGCTCGTAGTCGCTGACTCCGGACTTGCGCATCAGTGTCGGGTTGGTGGTGAACCCGGCGATGTCCGGTCGCCCGGCCAGCGCGACGATGCTTTCGAGGTCCGCGCCGTCGGCGAAGATCTTGACGTGCTTCAATGCGGCTCCAACCACCGGTTGACTCCCCCCGGAGACGTGTCGGGATTCGATGAAGGGCAATGCGTCAAGCAGGCTCGACGCGACGAGATCGGCATCCACGGCCTTGCGCTCGCCGTAGTCGCGGTCGATGTAGATGGACGTCACTCCGGCGCGCTGCGCCGCCTCGACGTCACGCCAGCGGTCCCCGACCATGAAGCTGCCGGTCAGGTCGAGGTTGAGCCGGTCGGCCGCATCCAGCAGCAGACCGGGGCGGGGCTTGCGGCAGGCACAGTCGTCGGCGTCGTCGTGCGTGCACACCGCGATGTCGTCGAGTGGCAGCCGGTCGGTGAGGAACGCGTGCATGCGGTCCAGTTCGCCGGCTGACTGCTTGCCGCGGGCGAGGTCCGGCTGGTTGGTCACCACGACGAGGACGTAGCCCAGATCGTGCAGCCGGCGGCAGGCCTCGACCACACCGGGCAGCAGGCGCATGTGCGCGGCGTCGGGCGGCGGCAGCGGCGTGCCACCGCTGACCGTCACCTCGTTGAGCACGCCGTCGCGGTCGAGGAACACCGCCGGTCGCCGCGTCGTCCCGCTCAAGTGTCGAACCTGCCGAGCCGGGCGTCGTCCACCATCGCGGCCATCGAGTCGCGCAACGCTTCCCGGCAGGACCGTTCGTTCTTCCAGCCGAGGGCACGGATGCGGTCGGAGTCCAGCCGGACCACCGGTACGTCGCCCTTCCAGCCCCGGTCGCCGCCGGTGTGCTCGAAGACGGTGGAGCCGGGTGGCAGGTCGAGCACCTCCATCGCCAGCTCGGCGATCTCGTTGACCGTGATGTAGTCCTCGGTGGCGACGTTGTACACCGCGAAGGGGGCGGTGCCGTCCGCGGCGGCGGTGAGCACCGCCGCGATCACGTCGTGGACGTACACGTAGGACTTGCTCTGCCGGCCGTCGCCGAGGATCCGCAGCCGGGCCGGGTCGGCGATGAGCCGCCGGACGAAGTCGAACCCGACGCCGTGGGTCTGCCGTGGGCCGACCACGTTGCCGAACCGGAAGCACCGGGCGCGCACGCCGAACATGAACGCGTACGCGGACAGCAGCGCCTCGCCGGCGAGCTTGCTCGCTCCGTACGTGGACACCGGCACCATCGGGCCGTGGTCCTCCTGCGCGACGGTTTCGCCGAGGTCGCCGTACACCCCGCTGCCCGAGGCGTACAGCACCAGCTCGACGCCGCCCCGCCGAGCCGCCTCGGCCACGTGGTGGGTCAGCATGGTGCCCTGGTCGAAGTCGACCGCCGGGTTCGTCACGGCGGCCGCGATGTCCGGGTTGGAGGCGAGGTGGATCACGGTGTCGTGAGCGTCCACCGCCGCGCACAGCGGCTCCAGGTCGCGCACGTCGCCGACCACCACGCGCAGGCGCGGGTCGTCGGCGACGTCGGCGAGGTGCCAGCGCCGGCCGGAGGAGAAGTTGTCGTAGACGGTGACCTGCTCCACCCCTTGGCGGGCCAGCAGGGTCTCGACGAAATGCCCGCCGATGAAGCCCGCGCCGCCGATGACCGCGATGCGTCGCAGCGTCGTCACGTGAGGGACTCCCAACGGGTTGCGACCCGGGCCAGCGCCGGATGGCTGACGAGCAGGTGCCAGACGACCGCGGCCAGGCCCTCGGTGTGCGGGGTGATGTGGTTCGGGAACAGCGGCGGGATCACCACGCACGCCGTTGCCAGGCCGGCCGTGGTGCCACCGTCGCGACCCACGATGCCGTAGATGGGCGCCTTGCGCTCCACCGCCAGCTTGAGCGCCGCGACGATGTTCGTCGAGACGCCCTTGGCCTCGTCGCCGCCGCCGACCGAGAAGATCAGCAGGGCGTCCTTCTCGGACAGCCGGGAGCCGTGCAACCAGGCGGCGAACGTGGTGTGCCAGCCCTCGTCGTTGGCCCGGGCGGTCAGCTCCGACACGTTGTCGGTGGGCGCGTACGACTCGATGTCGCAGATCTTGCGGAAGTCGTTCACCGCATGCGACGCGTGCCCGGCCGAGCCGCCGACACCGAGGATGAACAGCCGGCCCTCGCGCTCGCGGACCGCCGCGATGCCCCGGGCGACCGCTTCGACCTGTTCCGCGTCGATGGCCTCGACCACCGCGACCGTCTCGGCCAGGAACTCCTTGGTAAAGGTCACGTTGTCACAGACTCCTTGTCGACCCGGCAGAGCGCGAAGGTGTTCAGGCGGAACTTGTGCCGGAAGCAGCGGATGTTGATGGGCCGGAAGCCGGCCTTCACCAGCAAGGGCCAGAGATCCTTGGGATCGTAGTACGTCTTGTGGTCGTTCATCTCCTCCACCGGAGACTTCCCGAGCTTGAAGGCGGAGTACTCGAGCGCCCGCTTGCCCAGCCAGGACGGCACGTTGACGGCGCAGACCCCGCCGGGGCGCAGCAGCCGGCGGAACTCGTTGAGGCTGAGCTGCGGCTCCCACAGATGCTCCAGCACCGACATGCACATCACGACGTCCAGCGACGCGTCGGGCAGGGCGGCCAGGCTGTCCGGCAGCGGGCCCTCGATGGCCCGGACGTTCGGCACCGTGAGCAGATCCGGGGCCAGGCTGAGGTCCACGAGCGTGGCCGTGCGCACCACCCCGAGATAGTGCCGCATGGTCTTCGCGTCGTAGCCGCAGCCGAAGTCGGCGACGTCCCGGCCCGTCAGGTCGCCGACGGTGCGGCGGATCTGGCGCTGGGAGAGCCAGACGCCGAAACGGTCCACCATGGTCAGGTCGGCCTGCTCACCGAACGACGTGGTGCGGGTGTCAGGAACGGTCATCGCGGGCTCCGTAGCGGACCTGGGTGGCGTGCAGCAGCAGCGTGAAGCAGAAGGTGGAGAACGCGACGATCATGAGGAGCAGGCCGGTGATGGCCAGGTGGTTGACCATCGCCTGCGGATCGGGGAGGGCGTACGAATTTTGCACGTACACCACCACGAGGGTGACGACCAGCGCCAGACCGACCACGAAGAGTGCGGCGCTGGCGAGCACCGTACGGGTGTACTTGAACAGACGTTGCCAGCGTTCTCGTCGCAGACCGGAATAGTCCAGGAAAATATGGGCCAGACAGCCGAAATAGATGCTCTGCAGCCCGACCACGGCCAACGCGACGCCGATCAGCATGGTGTAGAGACTGAACGTCACCTGACCGACGGTGATGGGACCGAAACTCAGCGGCAACGTGAAGAGCAGGCCCAGCGCCAGGAAGGCGATGCCGGGTTTGAACAGAAAGAACTCGGCGCCGTGGATGAACATGGCCCGCAGGTTGATCCAGGCCGCCGCGAACGGCGAGAACCAGCCCGACCGCTTGTGATGCGACAGCCGGCCGTCGCGGTCCTTGAGGAACGTGACCGGCACCTCGGTGGTCCGCAGTTGCATCCGGACCGATTTGAGCACCATCTCCGAGGCATACTCCCATGACTGGGAGACCAGTCCCATCCGGAGCAGCGCTTCCCGGGTGATGCCGCGCATACCGCAGTGGATGTCGGTGAATTTGCTGCCGTACAGCACGTTGAGTGCCCAGGTGGTCACCGGAGTGCCGAAATATTGATGCAGCCGAGGCATCGCGCCCGGCTCGATGGAGCCACGCCAGCGCGAGCCCATCGCAAACTCGCTGCCGTCGCGCATCGCCTCGACGAAGAGCCCCAGCCGCCGGAAGTCATAGGTGCAGTCGGCGTCGCCCATGATGACGTAGCGACCGCGGACGAACGGAATGGCGTCGATGTACGCCCGGCCCAGCCCGCGCTTCGGAGTCCGCAGCACCCGCGCGCCGCCGGCCAGCGCGATTTCCGCCGTCGCGTCGGTCGAACTGTCGACGATGAGTATCTCGCCCACCACGCCGGCGTCCTGGAGCCCCTCATGGCACCACGCGACGAAATCACCCACAGTGAGCTCTTCGTTCACCGCCGGGATCAGAATGGTCACTTCGGGGTCGGCCACGTCATCAGCCGGGAGCAGGAGCTCGACATCGTGCGGTTGCGGTGGCAGCGTTCGAGTAGCCGACTCAACAGCAGGGGTCATTCCTCGGTCGCTTCCTGGCTCGTCAGAACCGTGGAGGTTGGGGGTGGGCGTCGTAACTGGATGACAATAGAA
The DNA here is from genome assembly GCF_025264685.1 of Dactylosporangium roseum. Lineage (GTDB taxonomy): Bacteria > Actinomycetota > Actinomycetes > Mycobacteriales > Micromonosporaceae > Dactylosporangium > Dactylosporangium roseum. The sequence goes on along the minus strand of NZ_CP073721.1, from coordinate 3,755,879 downwards.
CATCCGGAAGTGCGCGAAAAGTCAGGCGCTACGGCACCAGGCACCAGCCTCAAAAAACGGATGATACGGGGCGATCGTGACGGTCGCCATCGGTAGCGACCGGCCCGCTTGATGCGTATGGCACGCTCTACCGACAACATCCTCCGTACCGAGGGTGAGCGAGGGAGCAGCAGTGAGCGTCGACAGTGTCGCGCAGGAATCCACGGCCCCGAACGCGCCGTCCGAGCGACGCCGGACAGATGACTGGCGCCGGACGTCGGCCCGGCTCGGGATCGCCATGTTGGGCTCGGCCGCGGCCTGTCTGGCGATGTGGTCCGTGGTGCCGCGTTCACTGCCCCGGCCGACCGGCATCGTCGGCTACCCGGTGTTCGCGAACTACCCGTTCATGGCATCGTTCTGGGCGTATCGGCTCGTGGTGGATATCTTCCCGATCGTCGCTATTGCCCTGTTCGCGTTGCTCACCTGGTGGGGTCCGCTGCGACGGCCGGTGCGCCCGTCGACCGGGACTCCGGTGGCGCTGGTGGATCCCGACCGTGATCCGCCGGGCAAGGGCTGGTGGGGCGTGCTGGCCCGGACAGCGGCGCCGACCGGCGTCGTCGTCATGAGCGCGGCCGTGCGCGGCGGCGACCTGATAAGCCGGTTCACTGTCGCGTGTGGACTGCTCTACCTGATCGTCGTGGGCGCGGCGGCCGCGGCAGGCACCTGGTGGTCGTCGCGGCGGCCGGCGGAGGACCGGCCGGAGCGCCGGGCGATCGCCTTCTGGCCGGCGCTGGCCGTGGCCAACGGTGCCGGTGGGGCGATCGCGGCGATCGCCGGCGTGTGGTTCGTGTCCGACAGAACGGTGATGATCGGGCGGGGCTTCGAGCACCACTACCCCTGGTTGCCCTGGTGGCTGGCGATCCTCGGCATCCTCGCGGTGTCCTGGTGGACGGTCCGGCAACTGCGTGCCGGACGGCCGGCCAGAGCGGTGGAACGCACGCTCGGCGTCCACGTCGTCGGATCCGTCGCCGTCTTCCTCGCGACGTCCCGGCTCATCGGCAACGTGGCGGGGTTCCAGGGGTTCGACGACGCCCAGCACATGACCGGCGGTGATCTGCTCAACCGCGGGTTCATGCCCTGGCGGGACCAGTTGTTCATCCATGGCCTGTTCGCGGACGTCCTCCAGGCGAACGTGGCCATGCACATCTTCGGCACGAGCGTCTGGGGTGCCTGGACCGGCCTGGAGGTCCTGGTCACCCCGTTGGCCGTGGTCGGGCTGTACCTGTTCGCGGTCTGGGTCTCGAACGGCAACCCGTGGTTCGCCGCTTTCTTCGGCGTGGCGTTCCTGGGCATGTCGCCGTATCTGGACACCAGGTTCGTCCTGGTTCCGGTATCACTGATCCTGCTCGGCGCGACGTTGCGCCGCACCAGCCGCGGCTGGTCGGTCGGGCTGACCCTGGTGCTGTTCGTCCAGGCGATCCTGGTCCCGGAGACGACCTTCCTCGCCCTGCCCGCGTTGGCCTGCGTGGTCGCCGCGGACCTCCGGCACCGCAGGCCCGGGCTGAGCCTGTGGCAGGCGCTGCTGCGCAGCCGGTGGTGCGCCGGCACCGGCGTCGTCGCACTGGTGATCCTGGGCGTCGTCCTGGCGGCGTCGGGCACGCTGCGCCCGTTCGTCGACTACTACGTCATCTTCGGGCCGGGACACAACGAGGCCGGCGCGCTGCCGTTGAGCTCGGCCTCGACCCGCGACTTCCGCACGTGGGGCGCGGGGATCGTCGCCGTCCTGCTGACCATCGCGGCCGTGGCGTGGCGGATGTACCGCCGGACCGACTGGAGCTCGCGGGACTGGGTGGCCGTGGCGTTGGCGGGATTCCTGGCCTTCTACGAGGAGAAGGCGCTGGGCCGCTTCGACACGCCCCACGTGGGTCAGGTGTTCCAGGTGGCGATACCGCTGATCCTGTACTGGCTGTGGAAGGTCGCCGGACTCACCGACGTGATGGCCGACCGGCTGCGGTGGCGCGTGCCGAGGCCCGGCTTCTCCGCCCGCGCAACCGCGGCCGCGGCCCTGGTCCTCGCCGTGGTGCTGAGTATGAGCGTGTTGCAGAGCAGGCTCGAGCACCTCGGCGACCAGCACCGCGTCCGCGGGTCCGTCGTGTCGGGCGTGCCCCGCATCGGTTACGCCCGGACGGGCTGGATCGACGCGACCATGATCGCTGATCTGGACACCACACTGCGGACCTACGCCGGTGCCGACAAGCCCGTGTTCGACATGACCTCCAGCCTCGGCTACATCTACTTCCTGCTGCAGCGCGTGCCCGGCACCAGGTTCACCCACGTCGACATGGCCATCCCGCCCGGAGCGCAACGCATCCTCATCGACGAGCTGAAGGAGTCCAGGCCGCCGGTCGTGGTCTTCGACGCCTGGCCGTGGGGGGTTCGGGGCAGTGTGGCGCCCCTGACGCTCATGGGCCTTCCGAGCTGGGACGACATCCGCAGCAACATCCGGCACTACGAGGTCAGTCAGTACATCCTGGACGGCTGGGTGCCGGTGCTGCGCACCCACGGAACCCTGATCCTGCTGCGGCGGGACCTCGCCGCCGGCGGCGTGCCGATGCCGGCGTTGCAGGAACCACCGCTGACCACCGACCTGTGGTTCAGCGGCTCACCCTGTGACTGGGGAGCGAGCCCGAACTATCTGGACTCGGTGGCCACCGGCCCGTCGGTCGACGTCCCGATCACGTCATGGGCACCGAAGACCATCGTGGACGTCTCCGGCTGGGCGGTCGACAGCGCGACCGGGACACCCGCCCGGAGCGTGGTGCTGGTCGACGACGGCGAGGTGGTCGCCTCGGCCGCCGTGTCGGGCGCGCGCCCCGATGTGGCCACCACGCTGGCCAAACCGGCGGCGAGGGACAGCGGGTTTCAGCTCACCGCGGCGCTCGCCGAGGGTGCGCGCCCGGCGCTGTACCTGCTCGGCGCGGACAACAAGCTCCATCCGGTGCCCGGCTCCCCGCCCGGCGACGCGAAGTCGGTGCGGTTCCCGGACGGTCGTGTGGTGCCCGTGGCCGGTCCGGTCGGCGGCGGCGTCGAGGCGTGGCGCACCACGACGGACATGGTCGGCCGGATCGACCTGCCGGCCGGCGTCAACCTCGTCGACTACCCGCTCGCCACGCTGTCGAGTGACGCCGGCGATCTGGGGGACGCGCGGATCGCGATCACCGACGGCGACTTCCACACGAGCCACCGAATCGCCGCGTCGTCGCTGCCGGGCCTCGCGCCGGACCTGCCCATCCGGGTCGGTAGTTGCCTGCAGTGGCGTGGCTACGACACCCGCCAGCCGCTGTACGTCATGCAGCAGGGCGGCGAACCGGCTACCAAGCTGACCTTGTCCGGGGTCCGTCCGGCCCGCTAGGCCGAAGGGCCGTGCGGTCGTCTGTCCACCCGGTGTTGCGCTACGAGACTGTGCCGCACAGTCGCGCGGGTGGCATCTGTCGATCGCGGTCGCCGCTCGACCCGGGACGGCGCGCTCCGCAACGCGCGGCGGCCGGCGGGCCTCGGCGGCGACACCTCGCGAGCCCGTGCCCGAGTTGCCGGCCCTGTCCGGGTCGACCTGGGTTGTCGGGCTGGACGTCGCGGCCTTGCCGCTGTTCCTCACCTCGTCCGGGTGGCGGCCGGCGACAGACGACGACGCGGTGGCCCGCTCCGGCGGACCACCGCGTCGTGCGCGGCGCTGGTTACTTGTCGTCCTGCTTGTCGCCGGCCTCCGGGCTCTCCTCCGCCGCACCGGCGGACGGAGCCGGGCCGGAGGCGTTGTCGGCCGGAGTGCTCGGGGAGGCCGGCGGCTGGGGCTTGTCCTCCAGGCCCGTCTCCGGGGTGGCGGCCGGCTTGGCGGTGGTGTCCTCCAGGATCGCGGTCAGGGCGAGCCCGGTCAGCCGGCGGAAGGTCCGGCCCGGGCGGTTGCGGTCGAGGACCGCCACCTCGAGCTGGTTGGCCGTCAGCTTGCGCGGCTGGCTGTTCTCCCCGCCGACACTGCCCAGACCCTCCACCGCCAGTTTCAAGGCCTCAGCGAGCGTCTGGTCGGGCCGCAGGCGGGACTTGACGGCACCGGAGATGGCGTCGGACTGGCCGCCCATCGTCACCAGGCCGGGCTCGTCCTGGACGGACCCGTCGTAGGTGATGCGGTAGAGCTCGTCGTCCTCCACCGCCGCGCCCACCTCGGCGACGCAGATCTCGACCTCGAAGGGCTTCTGCTGCTCGGTGAAGATGGCGCCGAGGGTGCGCGCGTAGACGTTGGCGATCTGCCGGCCGGTGACGTCGCGCCGCGAGTACGAATACCCGTGCAGGTCGGCGAGCCGGACGCCGGCCGAGCGGAGGTTCTCGAACTCCGGGTAGCGGCCGACGGCGGCGAAGCCGATCCGGTCGTAGATCTCGCTGACCTTGTGCAGGGCGGTCGACAGGTTCTCGGCGACGAAGAGCACGCCTCCCTCGTAGCTGAGCACCACGACACTGCGACCACGCGCGATGCCCTTGCGCGCGTATTCCGAGCGATCCCGCATGATCTGCTCGGGCGAGGCGTAGAACTGCATGGCCACGGTGGCGGGTTCTCCTTCGGTTCGGTCTGGTCGATGGGATCAGGCGCCGGGATTCTCGGCGCGCTCGGCGATGATCTGCTCGGCGACGTTCTTGATCTCCTCGTCGGTGTACCGCCGGGTGCCCTCGACCGTCGCCGTCATGATGACCGGGAAGATGCCCCGCAGCAGGTCCGGGCCGCCGGTGGCGGTGTCGTCGTCGGCCGCGTCGTAGAGCGCCTCGATCGCGATCCGCACGGCCTCGTCGGTGGTGACGCCGGGCCGGTACCGCTTCTTGAGCGACGACTTCGCGAACAGCGAGCCGGAGCCGATCGAGTCGTAGCCGCGCTCCTCGTAGACGCCGCCGGCGACGTCGAAGCTGAAGATGCGGCCGGCCTTGTCGACCGACTTGGCGTCCGTGTCGAACCCGGCGAACAGCGGCACGACGGCCAGGCCCTGCATCGCGGCGCCGAGGTTGTTGCGGACCATGCTGGCCAGCCGGTTGGCCTTGGCCTCGAGCGAGAGCATCGAGCTCTCGATCTTCTCGTAGTGCTCCAGTTCGACCTGGAACAGGCGCATCATCTCCAGTCCGAAGCCGGCGGTGCCGGCCATGCCGACCAGGGAGTAGGCGTCGGCGGCGAAGACCTTCTCGATGTCGCGCTGGGCGATGAGGTTGCCCATCGTCGCGCGCCGGTCGCCGCCCATGAGCACACCGTCGGCGCAGGTGATCGCGACGATCGTGGTGGCGTGTGCGCTCACGTCGGCCGCCATTCCCGGCGGCAGGGGCCGGCGTCCCGGGAGCATGTCGGGCGCCACCTGCCCCAGGAACTCGCTGAACGACGAGGTCCCGGCGGCGTGGAACGCGCCAGGCAGGCGCCCGGAGTGGTCAAGACCCGTCGGCAACGGAGCTCCTCTCAACGATCGGTCGCTGATCGACCGTGGTGATCGACTCTGGTGGGCCAACAATACGCCGCCGCGGCACCGTGTCCGCGCCGCACGGCGGTGCGCCACGACGCTCTGCGCGAAACCGGGGGTCCAGCCGTGGCGAAACCCGGAAGCTCGCGCGGCGGCCTGATACGGCCCGCCCGCCCGGCTACGGCCGGACGGGCGGGTCGCTCAGCGGTGACGGCTACTCGCCGCCCTTTTGCACGTATCCGCGGACGAACTCTTCGGCGTTCTCCTCGAGCACGGAGTCGATCTCGTCGAGGAGGTCGTCGACGTCCTCGCCGATCTGCTCGACCCGCTCGGCCACCTCCGGGTTGACCTCAGGCGCGACGACGTCCTCTTCCTCGGTGCGCCGCGACTTCCCGGATTGGGACTGCCCGCCCGTTTCCCTCGTAGCCATGCCTCATCCTCCTCGGGGGGACCACCAAACCAACCGCTGTATCGAACTTACCCGGAAGTGATCGCTTCGAGCAGATCCTTCGCGCTCGGGCACCGATCGAACAGCGCGCCAACGTGCTTCTTGGTCCCGCGCTCGGGCTCCATCATCGGCACCCGCACGAGCGACTCCCGGCCCACGTCGAAGATGACGGAGTCCCAGCTCGCGGCCACCACCTCCGCGGGGTACTTCGCCAGGCAGCGGCCCCGGAAATAGGCCCGGGTGTCGTCCGGCGGCTCGACGACGGCGCGCTGGACCTCCTCCTCGGAGAACAGCGTGGCCATCGAGCCGCGGGCGACCAGTCGCTGGTACAACCCCTTCTCGGGACGGACGTCGGAGTACTGGAGGTCGACGAGCTGGAGCTTGTGCGACGACCAGCCGAGGGACTCACGCTCGCGGTAGCCCTCGAGCAGGCGCAGCTTGGCGACCCAGTCGAGCTCACCGGCGCACAGCATCGGGTCACGGCCGAGCCGGTCGAGCACGCTCTCCCAGCGGTCGAGCACGTCGGCCGTGATCTCGTCGACGTCGTCACCCTCGCGCTGCTCGACGAAGGCGCGGGCCCGCTCGTAGAAGGCCCACTGGATGTCGAGCGCGGACAGGCGGCGCCCGTCACGCATGCGGATGAGGTGCTTGAGCTCGGGATCGTGGCTGACCGCCTTGAGTTCGGAGACCGGGTCGGCGATGCCCAGGTCGCCGGAGAGCGCCTTCTCCTCGATCATGCTGAGGATGAGCGAGGTGGCGCCGACCTTCAGGTAGGTCGAGATCTCCGACAGGTTGGCGTCGCCGATGATGACGTGGAGCCGCCGGTACTTGTCGGCGTCGGCGTGCGGCTCGTCACGGGTGTTGATGATGGGACGCTTGAGCGTGGTCTCGAGCCCGACCTCGACCTCGAAGAAGTCGGCGCGCTGCGAGATCTGGAAGCCGGGACCGGAGCCGTCCTGCCCGATGCCGACCCGTCCCGCACCGCACACGATCTGCCGGGTGACGAAGAACGGGGTGAGGTGCATGACGATGTCGGCGAACGGGGTCTGCCGCCGCATCAGGTAGTTTTCGTGGGCTCCGTAGCTGGCGCCCTTGTTGTCCGTATTGTTCTTGTAGAGGTGGATCGGCAGCGTGCCGGGGATCGTCGCGGCGCGCCGGGCCGCCTCCGCCATCACCCGCTCGCCGGCCTTGTCCCACAGGACGACGTCCCGCGGGTTGGTCACCTCCGGCGTCGAATACTCCGGGTGGGCGTGGTCGACGTAGAGCCGGGCGCCGTTGGTCAGTATCACGTTGGCGAGGCCGAGGTCCTCGTCGGCCAACGCCTCCGCCGGATCGTAAAGAGCACCCGAATAGGTGAACCCCCGCGCGTCGCGCAGCGGGGACTCCTCCTCGTAGTCCCACCGGGCCCGGCCACCCTTGGTGAGCTCGGGTCGCGCCCCGTAGGCATTGACCACCTGGGAGGACGTCACCATCGGGTTTGCCCCCGGCTGGCCGGGCACCGAAACACCGTATTCGACCTCGGTGCCCATCACACGCCGCACACTCATGTCACAACCCTAGTCGCACGGACTGACACTCGGCCCACACCGGGCGGGCCAGTTTGGCCGAAAACACAGCGGGCGGTGACCATGAGATCACCGCCCGCCACGCGCAGCATCGCGGTTACAGATATTGGCCGGTGTTGGTGGCCGTCTCTATCGACCGGCCGGCCTCGGCACCCTTGCCGCCGGAGACGAGCGTGCGGATGTACACGATCCGCTCGCCCTTCTTGCCGGAGATCCGCGCCCAGTCGTCCGGGTTGGTGGTGTTCGGCAGGTCCTCGTTCTCGCGGAACTCGTCGACGCAGGAGTCGAGCAGGTGCTGGAGGCGCATGCCCTTCTGCCCGTTGCCGAGGAAGTCCTTGATCGCCATCTTCTTCGCCCGGTCGACGATGTTCTGGATCATCGCGCCGGAGTTGAAGTCCTTGAAGTACAGGACCTCCTTGTCACCATTGGCGTAGGTGACCTCGAGGAACCTGTTCTCCTCGGTCTCGGAGTACATCCGCAGCACGACGGCGTCGATCATGGCGCTGACCGTGGCCTCGGCCGACTCACCGTGCTCGGTGAGGTCGTCCCTGTGCAGCGGCACGCTCTCCAGAATGTACTTGGAGAAGATGTCCTTCGCCGCCTCGGCGTCCGGACGCTCGATCTTGATCTTGACGTCCAACCGGCCCGGGCGCAGGATCGCCGGGTCGATCATGTCCTCGCGGTTCGAGGCGCCGATGACGATGACGTTTTCCAGCCCCTCGACGCCGTCGATCTCGCTGAGCAACTGCGGCACGATCGTGTTCTCGACGTCGGAGGAGACCCCCGAGCCACGGGTCCGGAACACCGAGTCCATCTCGTCGAAGAACACGATGACCGGCGTGCCCTCGCTCGCCTTCTCACGGGCGCGCTGGAAGATGAGCCGGATGTGCCGCTCGGTCTCGCCGACGTACTTGTTGAGCAGCTCAGGGCCCTTGATGTTGAGGAAGTAGCTGGTCCGGCGCTCCTCGCCGCGCTTCTCGGCGATCTTCTTGGCCAGCGAGTTGGCCACCGCCTTGGCGATGAGCGTCTTGCCACAGCCGGGCGGGCCGTAGAGCAGAACGCCCTTCGGCGGGCGCAACTGGTGCTCCCGGAACAGATCGGCGTGCAGGAACGGCAACTCCACCGCGTCGCGGATCTGCTCGATCTGCCGGGAGAGACCACCGATGTCGGCGTAGTCGACGTCGGGCACCTCCTCCAGCACGAGCTCCTCGACCTCGCTCTTCGGGATCCGCTCGTACGCATACGCAGAGCGGGGCTCGATCATGAGCGAATCGCCGGCGCGCAGCGGCGCGTCGACGAGGATGTCCGCCAGGTGGACGATCCGCTCCTCGTCGGCGTGCGAGATGACGAGAGCGCGGTCCCCACCTTCGAGGACCTCCTTCAACATGACGACCTCGCCGGCCCGCTCGAACCCGAGCGCGTCGACGATGTTCAGGGCGTCGTTGAGCAGGACCTCCTGGCCGCGACGCAGTTCCTCGACCTCGATGGCCGGGGAGACCGCCACGCGCAGCTTGCGCCCGCCGGTGAACACGTCGACGGTGCCGTCGTCGTGGCGGGCGAGGAAGACGCCGTAACCGCTCGGCGGCTGCGCCAGGCGGTCCACCTCTTCCTTCAGCGTCACGATCTGGGCCCTGGCCTCCTTGAGGGTGGCCACGAGCCGCTCGTTGTTTTCGGTCAGCCGGGCAATCTGCGCCTGCGCCGCCGCGAGCCGCTCCTCGAGCTGCCGCACGTGTCGCGGGGTCTCCGTCAGCTTGCGCCGCACCAGGGCGAGTTCCTCTTGAAGAAACGCGACCTGCGTGGAGAGATCGTGGGCGTCCTTCTCCCATCGTGCGGCGCGCGTCTCCGCGTCGTCGCTGCGTGCCACGTCCCACCTCCCCGGGGGCTTTGAACGTTGTGCTCTAACACTAACTGCTGATCGCCGGTTCGGGCCCCTTCGGCCACGTGCGCCACAGGGTGTTTACAAATCCTGAGCGGTGAAGTGCCCTGTCCGACACCCTTCTTCGTGCCCTCGCGGTCCCTCTGCGGTGTACGTCACGGGTCCTGCGCCGGATGGCCGGACGTCGGGTAGCGTCATAGTCGTGAGCGTGGACACGACCGGACAGACCACCGAGCAGGCCCTCGCAGTGTGGGTTGACCAGGATCTCTGCACCGGCGACGGCCTCTGTGTGCAGTATGCCCCGGAGGTCTTCGAGTTCGACGTCGACGGCCTCGCCTACGTGAAGGGGCCCGACGGCGAGCTGCTCCTGGCGCCGGGCAGCCGCGTGGACGTGCCCGCCCACCTGCGGCTCGAGGTCATCGACGCGGCCAAGGAGTGCCCCGGCGAGTGCATCCACGTGCACCGCGCGGCCGACGACGCACCCGTCGCCGGCCCCGACGCGGAGGACTGAGGCTCCTACAGCATCGGCTTGCCGACGAGTGAGGCGACCAGCCGGGCGAACTCCTCCAGCCGGGCGATCTGGCCCGCGCCGCCGTCGTCGAGGGTCTTGCCGAAGCGCAGCGCGTCGTGGCGGATGACCGACCCGGCGTCCTCCACGGCGACGTTCGCCTCGTCCAGCGAGGTCAGCAGCAGGTAGACGTCGACGCTGTCGACCCGTGCCGCGCCGTTGGGCTGCCGGCTGATCCGTCGCCGGCAACCGACCTCGGTCACCGCCGAGAGGGCCACCACCCGCAGCGACGACGTCATCGAGCCCGGCGGCGCCTCCTCCGGCGGGATGTCCTCGCCGTGCCACAGGATGAGCCGCGTGCCGTCGCAGACCACGACCTCCTGCCACACGCCGTTGACGTCGTTGACGAACCTCTCGAGGGTGAAGCCCAGCACGCTCTGCCCCCGCAGTACACCCGCCATCGCATCCAGCGCGATGTCGGGATCCCGCAGGTAGGCCCGGGCCGCGGACTCCAGGTCGGGATACGGCGACCAGTCCGGGAAAACGGCGGGCAGGTCGCTGAAGCTCGGCCGGCTCATGGTGCGCTCCGCTCCGGTCCGCTCATGACGTCGCCTCCTCCTCGTCCCCTTCCCGGGCGGCCGCGGCGGCCGCCAACCGCCGGGCCGCGTATGCCTCCGCGCCCTTGCTGGGCTTGCGCCGGCGCGGCGGCGCGGTGACCCCGGGCGCCAGTTTGCGGGCGCTGACGAGGAACGCCGTGTGGGCGATCATGCGGTGGTCGGGCCGCACGGCCAGGCCCTCCGCGTGCCAGTCCCGCACGAGGCTCTCCCAGGCACGAGGCTCGGTGTACCCGCCATCCTCGCGCAAGGCCTCGACCAACTCCGACATTTGCGGCGTTGTCGCCACGTAACCGATGAACACCCCACCGGGGATCAGCGCCCGCGACACGAGCGGCAGCATCTCCCACGGTGTGAGCATGTCTAGGATTATCCGATCAAATCCGGCATCTTCGCAGCCGGCCACGTCACCGACCCGTAACGTCCAGGTGTCGACGGGCCCGCCGAAGAAGGCCTCCACGTTGCGCCGGGCGATCGCGGCGAAGTCTTCCCGGAGTTCGTACGAGGTGACGCTGCCCCCGGCACCCACGGCCCGCAGCAGCGAGCAGGTCAGGGCGCCGGAGCCGGCGCCGGCCTCCAGCACCTTGGCGCCGGGGAAGACGTCGCCCATCGCGACGATCTGCGCCGCGTCCTTCGGGTAGATGACCTGGGCACCGCGCGGCATCGACAGCACGTAGTCGGACAGCAGGGGCCGCAGCGCGAGGTACGCCGTCCCGCCGGACGAGGTGACCACACTGCCGTCGGGCAGCCCGATGAGCGCGTCATGCTCCAGCACGCCCCGGTGGGTATGGAACGCCTTGCCCCGCTCCAGCACGATCGTGTGCATCCGGCCCTTGGGGTCGGTGAGCTGGACCCGGTCACCGGGCCGGAAGGGCCCGCGGCGGGCCTCGCCCGTGATCGGCGCGTCGAGGGACAGGGGGCTGGACAAGGTCACGTGCTCTTCCTCCGGACGGTGGGCCGGCTCGGCTCCACGAGCGAAACGAGGTCGGCGCCGCGCAGGACGCCGTGCACATCCTCGCCCGAGACCACCAGGTAGTCGCCGCCCGGGTCGTCCCGGATGGCTTGCAGCAGGTCAGTGCCTCGCAGATCGCCCGCGAGCACGTGCTGGCCGTCGATCCGGCGGGCGACGTCGCCGACCGGCACCCAGGGCCGCCGCTCCGGCGGTACGGCCCGCGCCGAGGCGCCGTGCACGAAGCCGATCAGCCCGCCCGTGCCGTCGACGACGGCGACGACCGGGTGCTGCTGGCCGCTCTGGGCGGCGATCCGCTCCGCCTCGGACAGCGGGGTGGCCGCCGTCACCGCGACGACCGGCCGGGCGAGCTCCCGGGCACTGAACGGCGGCAGGCTCGCCGCGATCCTGCCGTGCCGGATCGCCTGGCCGGCGCCGACCCACATGGTGACCGCGACGAGCAGCGTGAACACCAGCCCGAACAACCCCTCGAGCACCCCTCGCCAGTAGAGCACCAGCACGGTGCCGGCGGTCGCGAGGGCCATGAGGCGTCCGGCCCAGCCGGCGACCCGGCGGCCGAGGTTGGCGTCGCCGCTGGCCTTCCAGACCAGCGCTTGCAGGGCCCGGCCGCCGTCCAGGGGCAGGCCGGGCAGGGCGTTGAACACGGCGACCACGATGTTGGACAGCGCCAACTGGAACGCGAACGTCTCGGCGATCCCGCCGGACGGCAGCACGACGGCCGTCCCCGCGGCGAGCAGCCCGAGCACGAGCGAGACGACCGGGCCCGCGAGGGAGACGAACAGCTCGACGCCGGGGCGCGGCGCCTCCCGCTCCATCTCGGTGTAGCCGCCGAGCATCTCGAGCGTGATCCCGCGCACACCGATGCCGCTGCGGCGGCTGGTGACGGCGTGCCCGAGCTCGTGCAGCAACACGGACACCAGCAGGCACACGACGAACCCGAACCCGACCGCGAACCCGGTGCTCAGCGGCAGGTCCCGGCGGATCGACAGAAACTGGCCATACGTCAGCGTGATCAGCGCCGCGAGCAAGAGCCACGACGGCGCCAGGTAGACGGGGACGCCCGCCAGCCGGCCCAGCAGGATCCCGGCGCCGCGCTCCCGCGGTCCGGTGCGGGCGGCCGGCGGCGCCGGAGGTGGTCCCGAGCGGTATTCGTCCATTACCCCCGATGCTACGGGTTCACGAAGATCGGCGGCCCGGGCGCTTCGGGCGCTTCGGCGTCGGTTTTCGTCGTACCCCTCGCATAACCTTTCGGGCATGACGGTGCCTGTCGCCACTGAACTGCCCACCCTGTCGCCGTCGCGCGCCGCGGATTTCAAGACCTGCCCCCTGCTCTACCGGTTCCGCAGCATCGACCGGCTCCCCGAGCGCCCGACCCCCGACCAGGCGCGCGGCACGCTGGTGCACGCCGTGCTGGAGACGTTGTTCGACACCCCCGCCGGCGAGCGGACCCTCGAGCGGGCCGCGGAGCTGGTCGAGCCCCAGTGGCAGCGCCTGCTGGCCGAGCAGGAGGACCTCGCCGAGCTGTTCAGCGGCACCGCCGTGACCGCCGAGGAGTTCTTCACGGCCAGCCGCGAGCTGCTCGCCGGCTACTTCGCCGTCGAGGACCCCAACCGGCTGGAGCCGGCCGAGCGAGAGGCGTTCGTCCAGGCAGAGGTCGACGGCCGGCTGGTCATCCGCGGCTACATCGACCGCCTTGACGTCTCCCCCGCCGGTGACCTGCGCGTCGTGGATTACAAGACGGGCGGCGCGCCGCGCGAGGCGTTCGAGGCGCGGGCCATGTTCCAGCTCAAGTTCTACGCCCTGGTCCTGTGGCGCACCCGCGGCGTCGTCCCCCGGGTGCTCCGCCTCATGTACCTCAAGGACCGGGAGGTCTGCGACTTCTCCCCGGAGGCGGACGAGCTGGCCCGCTTCGAGCGCACCCTGCTGGCACTGTGGCAGGCGATCGAGAAGGCCACGGCCGACCGCGACTTCCGCGCCCAGCCGTCCCGCCTGTGTGGCTGGTGCGCCCACCAGGCGCTGTGCCCGGCGTATGGCGGCACCCCGCCCCCGTTCCCGGAGCCGGCCCGGCTGCCCCCGGACGTGGAGGACGAGCCACCGGCCGGCCGCGACGAGTAGCCCACCGGCCCGCCTCCCGGCTCTTCGCCTCCTGGCTGCCCGCAGGGAAGCTGCCGACCCGGCCGGCGCGGGCGGCCGGCGCGCGGCGTTGTGATCGTGATCATGCGTACAGCGGCTGGAGGCGGTCGTCCGGCTCGGCCGCCGTTCCCTGATCGTGCAAGGCCGCGACGTTAAGCCAACGGCCTCTCGTCAACCCGGACCAGGCTGACAATTCGGGCGCCGACCTCGGAGGCGTCGCCGCCGAGGGCGCCGACCGGCACGCGCTCCGGCGCAATCCCGCCGCCAGGCCAGGCGACTCCAGATCATGGGAAAGATCCGGCTATCGGGGCAGCCACATCTTTCCCATGATCATGGAGTCGCCCGGCACGGAACGCGCCGCCCGGGTCCAGCAGCGATCATGAGCGACAGCCACCAGCCGCACGACTGTGCGGCACCATCCAGTAGCGCAATACCGGGGTGGACAGACGACCGAACGGCTGAACTTCGCGGCCTTGCATGATCGTGGAGCGTCTTTGCTGCCAGGGGTGCAAAGACGCTCCACGATCATCGAATCCGAGTCGGTCCGGTGACTCCCGGGCGCAAGAGGCGGTCCGGCTCCAGGAGGAGCGCACCCTCCGCCACGGGCGGTGTCATCCTTGAGCAGTAGGCGGATGTCCGGCTCGGCGACGAATCTGTGCGCGTTCGCACCCGTTACGGTCATGATGTGCGTGCGCTTGAACGGATCCTTGGGCGCCAGGCCTCGCCCCTGGCCAAGGACATCCTGCTCGCGGTCGGGCTGGCCGTGCTCAGCGCCGGGCTGACGATCGTCGGGCGGGACGCCTTCGGCACGCACAACCTGTCCGTCCAGCTTGCCTACGACACGCTCGGCATGGTGGCCGTCGCCCTGCGGCGCAAGTGGCTGTGGTTCGCCGTCCTGGTCACCGTCGTGCACACGGTCGTGCCGTTCGTCGCCGTGCCGCCGATGATGAGCGGCGGGCTCGGCATCATCGTCATGACGTACACCGTGGCCGCCGGTCTGCCGCTGCGCCCGGCGCTGGCGGCGGCCTCGCTGATGTGGGTGCCCGGCAGCGCGCTGGCGGTGCTGCTCGGGCGCACCGGTCAGGCGCCGTTCGTCCTGGAGCCGCAGCTCTTCCTGATGTTCAACACGATGGGCGCCCTGGTCTGCTTCACCGTGGGACGGACCGTGGCGACCCGCCGAGCGTACATCGCCGCGCTCGAGGACCGGGCGCGGACCGCCGAGACCAGCCAGCGGGCGCTCACCGAGAAGGCCGTGGCCGAGGAGCGCCGGCGGATCGCGCGTGAGCTGCACGACGTCGTCGCGCACCACGTGAGCGTGATGGGGGTCCTGGCGACCGGCTCGCGGCGGATGCTCGGGCGGGATCCGGCCGCGGCCGACGAGGCGCTCGCCACCATCGAGGAGACCGGGCGCACGGCGCTGCGGGAGATGCGGCGGCTGCTCACGGTGCTGCGCACCGAGGCCGAGCCGGCGGGTGAGCTGGCGCCGCAGCCGGGGCTGGCGGGGGTCGAGGGGCTCGTCGAGCAGATCCGCGAGGCGGGGCTGCCCGCGGTGCTCAAGGTGGAGGGCGAGCCGGCGCCGCTGGACCCGGGCGTGTCGCTGACGCTGTACCGGATCGTGCAGGAGGCGCTGACCAACGCGCTGAAGCACGCGGGGGCCGCGAGTGTGGAGGTCAGGCTCGTGTTCACCCGCACCGACGTGGTCATCGAGATCTGCGACACCGGCCGGGGGCCGCAGTTGGGCACGGCGGCGATCGGGCACGGACTGCTGGGCATGCGGGAGCGGGTCATGCTCTACGGCGGGACGCTGCGCACCGGACCCCGGCCCGGGGGCGGCTACCGTGTGCACGCGAGAATACCCCTGGAAACGGTCTCCGAAAGGCAGTTGGCGAGTTGACCGAGGCGCGTCCCATCCGGCTCCTGCTCGCCGACGACCAGCCGCTGCTGCGCACCGGGTTCCGCATGGTGCTCGGCGGTGAGCCCGGCCTCGACATCGTGGCCGAGGCCGGCGACGGCGTCGAGGCGGTGGAGCTCGCCCGGCGGCTGCTGCCCGACGTGGTGCTCATGGACATCCGCATGCCCCGCATGGACGGGGTGGCGGCGACGCGGGCGATCGTCGACGCGAAGCTGCCCGTACGAGTCCTCATCCTGACCACGTTCGACCTGGACGAATACGTGGTCGGCGCGCTGCGGGCCGGCGCCAGCGGGTTCCTGGCCAAGGACGTGCCGGCCGACGACCTGGTCACCGCGATCCGGACGGTGGCGGCCGGTGAGGCCGTCGTGGCACCCCGGATCCTCAAGCGGCTGCTGGACAAGTTCGCCGACACGCTGCCCGACCCCGACGCGTCCCCGCCGCGGGACCTGCGGGCGCTGACCGACCGGGAACGTGAGGTACTGGTGCAGCTCGCGAAGGGGCTGTCCAACGCCGAGATCGCCCGGGCGCTGTCGGTGAGCGAGACGACGGTCAAGACACACGTCGGCCACGTGCTGACGAAGCTGGGTCTCCGCGACCGGGTGCAGGCAGTCGTCCTCGCGTACGAGACGGGCCTGGTCCGCCCGGGGTCCTGACTCCTCCCCAGGGAGTAGCCCGGTTTCCCGCCACCGAACGAGGGACCGCGTGCGCACACCCCGTAGCGTGAGATGGTCAAGAGGACCACATCCGAGGGGGACGAGGCGTGACCACGACAGTCACGACCGGGCAGGCGGTCGCCGCCCGCGCGGTTGACGTGTGGAAGGTGTATGGCAGCGGCGAGGCCCAGGTCATCGCGCTGCACGGGGTGAACGTCGAGCTCGAGCGCGGTCACTTCACCGCGATCATGGGCCCGTCCGGGTCCGGCAAGTCGACGTTGATGCACACGCTCGCCGGATTGGACTCGGTGACCCGGGGTGAGGTCTTCGTCGGCGACACCAAGCTCACGGGGATGTCCGACGGGGACCTGACCAACCTGCGGCGGACCAAGGTCGGCTTCATCTTCCAGCAGTTCAACCTGCTGCCGACGCTGACCGCCGAGGAGAACATCCTGCTGCCGCTGTCCATCGCCGGCCGCAAACCCGACAAGGCCTGGTACGACACGGTCATCGCCACCGTCGGGCTCAAGGACCGGCTCGGGCACCGCCCCAGCCAGCTCTCCGGCGGCCAGCAGCAACGCGTCGCCTGCGCCCGCGCGCTGGTCTCCCGGCCCGAGGTCATCTTCGCCGACGAGCCGACCGGCAACCTCGACTCACGCTCCGGCGCCGAGGTCCTGTCGTTCCTGCGCAACTCGGTCCGCGACTTCGGCCAGACGATCGTCATGGTGACCCACGACCCCAACGCGGCCTCGTACGCCGACCGGGTCATCTTCCTCGCCGACGGCCAGATCGTCGACGAGCTGTGGGAGCCGACCGCGGACGCGGTGCTGGACAAGCTCAAGGGCCTGGACAAGGCGGGCGAGTAGGCGATGCTGCGCGCGACCCTGAAGAGCCTGCTGGCGCGCAAGCTCCGGCTGACGCTCTCGACGCTCGCCGTCGTGCTGTCCGTGATGTTCGTGTCGGGCTCGCTGGTGCTCACCGACACGCTGGGCCGCACGTTCGACAATCTGTTCGCCAACATCTACACCTACACCGACGTGCAGGTGGCGGCGAAGTCGCAGGTGGCATCGCAGGGCGGGGAGAGCGGCACGCTGCCGTTCCCGGCCGCCACGGTCGACGAGGTGGCCAAGGTCGACGGCGTCGCGAAGGCGACCGGCCAGGTCTTCCTCAACGGCGCCGTCCCGATCGGCAGGAACGGCAAGGTCGTGGCCAACCAGACCGGCCAGCAGTTCGGCGCGAACTGGATCGGCGAGGACGACCTCGTGAAGCTGGTGGAGGGCAAGGCGCCCGCCGCGGACAACGAGATCGTCGTCAACCGGGGCCTGGCGAAGTCGGCCGGCGTCAAGGTCGGCGACTCGATGGACGTCATCACGCGCGACAAGCAGCGCAAGACCTATACGATCGTCGGCGAGATGCAGTACGCCGGCGGCCGCGACTCGATGGCCGGCGAGAGCACGATCTTCTTCACCACTCCGACGGCGCAGAAGGCGATGCTCGGCGCCGAGGACCAGTTCAACGTCATCGACGTGAAGGCCGAGCCGGGCGTCACCGACGAGAAGCTGCGTGACAACGTCAAGGCGCAGCTCGGCGACGCGTTCCTGGCGCGGACCGGCCAGGAGCTGTCGGAGGAGTCCAGCAAGGCCATCAAGGGCTTCCTGAACTACTTCAACTACGTGCTGCTGGGCTTCGGCGCGGTGGCGCTGCTGGTCGGCATCTTCCTGATCCTCAACACGTTCTCGATCATCGTCGCGCAGCGCACGCAGGAGCTGGCGCTGTTGCGGGCGATGGGCGCGAGCCGGGGCCAGGTGATGCGCTCGGTGCTGCTGGAGGCCCTGCTCATCGGGGTCGTCGGCTCGGCGTTCGGCTTCGCCGTCGGCCTCGGGCTGGGCGCGCTCGGCGCGTACCTCTTCGTGGGGCTCGCCGACGGCGCCGAGGTGGCCGGGTTGGGCTTCCCGGTCTCGGCGATCGTCGCCTCGTTCGCGATCGGCATCCTGGTGACGATGGTCGCCGCGCTGATGCCGGCGCTCAAGGCGGCCAGGGTGGCGCCGATCGCGGCGATGCGGGAGTCCGCGGCGACCGACCGGCCGCTGACCAAGGTGACGATCGCGGGCTGCGTCGTGACGGCGCTCGCGATCGGTTCCCTGACGTGGGGTCTGACGGGGGCCGGCGACGGGACGCTGTGGTTGGTGTTCGGCGGCGTGCTCGGGCTGCTGGTCGGGGTGGCGCTGCTGACCCCGGTGATCAGCAAGCCGCTGGTCGCGGCGCTCGGCTCGGTCTTCTCCTGGACGGTGCCGGGCAAGCTGGGCAGGCGCAACTCGTCCCGCAACCCGCGGCGCACGGCCATCACGGCGGGTGCGGTGATGATCGGCATCGCGATCGTCACGGCGATCAGCACGATCTTCTCGTCGCTGTCCACGGCGATCGGTGACACGCTGGACAAGGACCTCCAGGCCGACCTGGTGGTGCTGGGCCAGCAGACGTCCGCGATCCCGCCGGTCATCACGCCGGAGGAGCTCGCGGACATCAAGGCGCTGCCCGGCGCCGGGACCGTGGCGGCGCGCACGGCCGACGCGGTGGAGGTCAACGGCGAGCAGAACTTCGTCCTGTCGTACGAGGACGTCGGCGCGGCCATGACGGTGCTGAAGCTCAAGGCCGCGGAGGGCCGCATCGACCGGCTCGACAGCGGCGAGTTCATCGTGGACAAGAAGACCGCCGAGAACCGCAAGCTGAAGCTGGGCGACACGATCACGGTCACGTTCGCCAAGACCGGCGACAAGACCCTCAAGCTCGTCGGCATCAGCGGCGAGTCCGCGATCGCCGGCGGCATCGTGGTCTCCTACGCCGACGCCACGACCGGATTCTCGTTCCCCCAGCCGTGGCAGGCGTTCATCAGCGTGAAGGACGGCGCGTCCGTCAGTGCCACGAAGGACGCCGTGGCCTCGATCATCAAGGACAATCCCGAGGTCAACGTCTACACCAAGGATGAGTTCGTCGAGACGAACCAGAAGGGCTTCGACGTCGCGCTGGTCGTGGTCCAGGTGCTGCTGCTCATCGCGCTGGCCATCTCGGTCCTCGGTGTCATCAACACGCTGCTGCTGTCGGTCATCGAGCGCACCCGCGAGCTGGGCATGCTCCGCGCGGTCGGGCTGCGCAGACGGCAGACATGGCTGATGGTGACGACGGAGTCGGTGGTGATCACGGTGTTCGGCACGGTGCTCGGTCTCGCCGTCGGCGCGGGCCTCGGCGCGGCGATCGTGACCGCGCTCAAGGAGGTCCTCGGCTTCGGTGCGGTCACCCTGCCGTGGGGGCTGATGGTGGTGTACTTCATCGCGTCGCTGTTCATCGGCGCCGTGGCTGGGCTCATCCCGTCGATCCGGGCGGTGCGGCTCAACGTCCTCAACGCCATCGCATACGAATAGCATTCACGAAATGGGGCCGGTCGGGGTTTCCCCGACCGGCCCTTGCCTTTTCACGGCCATTGCTGAGAATGCTGAGACCCACGGCATAAGGGTTGTCCCTGAGGTGGGCTAGGGGAGCCTCCCCCAGCAGAAAACCGGTGGTCAGCTCGCCCTGCGGGCGGACGAGACCGGGCCCTGCCGCCCCGACGATGAACGCACACCATTCACCAGGGGGAATCATGACTACATCGGTTGCGACGCGCACCGAGGTGGCCGCGCGGGCGGTCGACGTCTGGAAGGTCTACGGCACCGGCGAGGCGCAGGTCAACGCGCTCGGCGGCGTTTCCGTCGAGCTTGACAGGGGCCGTTTCACCGCGATCATGGGCCCGTCCGGGTCCGGCAAGTCGACGCTCATGCACTGCCTCGCCGGCCTCGACGCCGTGACGCGGGGGCAGGTGTTCATCGGCGACACCCAGATCACCGACCTGTCCGACCGGGGGCTGACGAACCTGCGGCGGACCAAGGTCGGCTTCATCTTCCAGCAGTTCAACCTGCTGCCGACGCTGACCGCCGAGGAGAACATCCTGCTGCCGCTGTCCATCGCCGGCCGCAAACCCGACAAGGCCTGGTACGACACGGTCATCGCCACCGTCGGGCTCAAGGACCGGCTCGGGCACCGCCCCAGCCAGCTCTCCGGCGGCCAGCAGCAACGCGTCGCCTGCGCCCGCGCGCTGGTCTCCCGGCCCGAGGTCATCTTCGCCGACGAGCCGACCGGCAACCTCGACTCACGCTCCGGCGCCGAGGTCCTGTCGTTCCTGCGCAACTCGGTCCGCGACTTCGGCCAGACGATCGTCATGGTCACCCACGACCCCAATGCCGCCTCGTACGCCGACCGCGTGGTGTTCCTCGCCGACGGGCACATCGTCGACGAGCTCTACGCGCCGACCGCCGACGCGGTCCTCGACCGGCTCAAGCGGCTCGACAAGATCGAGGCCTGACCGATGCTGAGAGCCACGATCAAGAGCCTCCTCTCCCGGAAGCTGCGGCTCACCCTGTCGGCCCTCGCGGTCGTGCTCGGGGTGATGTTCGTGTCGGGCGCGTTCGTGCTCACCGACACCCTGGGCCGCTCCTTCGACAGCCTGTTCAAGTCGGTCTTCGAGGGCACGGACGTGAGCGTCACCGCCAAGCCGAAGGTCACCGCCGCGGAGTTCGACGGCCCGGAGACCTCGGCGAACATCCCGGCCTCGGTGCTCGACAAGGTCAAGGCCGTGCCGGGCGTCGCGAGCGCCACCGGCATCGCCTCCGCGGACGGCGCGCGGGTCGTCGGCAAGAACGGCAAGGTCGTCACCACGTTCGGCCCGCCGCGGATCGGGCGGAACTGGACCGGCACCAACGACCTGCTCCAGTTGCGCGAGGGCCACGGCCCGTCCGCCGACGACGAGATCGCGGTCAACGTGACCACCGCGAAGGCCGCCGGGCTCAAGGTCGGCGACGAAGTCGGTGTCCTGACCCTCCAGCCGGGCAAGAAGACCTTCAAGTTGGTCGGCATCTTCGGGTACAGCGGCAACCGCGACTCCCTCGGCGGGGCCCTGGAGGTGTCGTTCACCACCCCGGTCGCCCAGGAGCTGATGCTCGGCGAGAAGGGCGTCTACAGCAGCATCGACGTGAAGGCCGCCCCAGGCGTCACCAACGAGCGGCTGCGTGACGACGTCGCCGCCGCCCTCGGCGCCGACTACCTCGCGAAGACCGGCAAGCAGTCGCAGGACGAGACGGTCAAAGGCGTCAAGGAAGGGCTCGGCTTCTTCAACAACATCCTGATCGGCTTCGCCGGGGTGGCGTTGTTCGTCGGCACGTTCCTCATCCTCAACACGTTCTCCATCATCGTGGCGCAGCGGACCCGCGAGCTGGCGCTGATGCGCGCGCTCGGCGGCAGCCGCGGCCAGACCCTCGGGTCGGTGCTCATCGAGGCGGTCGCGATCGGCCTGATCGCGTCGGTCCTGGGCCTGGCCGCCGGCATCGGCGTCGGGGTCCTGCTGGCCTGGGTGTTCGGCAACGTCAGCGGCGTGACCCTGGCCGGCGTCGGGGTGCCGGCGACGGCGGTCGTCAGCGCGTTCGTGGTGGGCCTGGTGGTGACGGTGGTGGCGGCGGTACTGCCGGCGTTGCGCGCGAGCCGCATCCCGCCGATGGCCGCGTTGCAGGAGGTGGCGACGCCGGACCGGCCGCTCACGAAGCTCACCGTCAGCGGGGCCCTGGTCGGTGCGGCCGGCGGCACGCTGCTGGGCCTGGGCCTGGCCGGCAAGGGCGGTGACAACACGCTGTGGCTCATCCTCGGCGGCGTGCTCATCACCTTCATCGGCGTCGCGCTGCTCACCCCGCTGCTGGCCCGGCCCGTCGTGTCGCTGCTGGGCCGGCTGTTCTCCTGGTCGGTGCCGGGCAAGCTGGGCCGGCTCAACTCGGGCCGCAACCCGCGGCGCACCGCGATCACCGCGGCGGCGCTGATGGTCGGCCTGGCGCTCATCACCGGTGTCAACGTCATCCTCGCCTCGGCCAAGCAGAGCCTGAGCAATCAGGTCGAGAAGGACGTGACGGTCGACCTGATCATCTCCGGCGACGGGGACAACACCGGCCCGGCCCGCTTCGACCCGAAGGTGATGACCGAGACGGCGAAGCTGCCCGGCGTGGCGAGCGTCGCGAGCGAGTACTGGGACTTCGCCTCGGTCAACGGCGAGAACCGCGGCGTGTCGGCGGCGCCCGACATCGCCGCCTACGCCGGGATGTTCAAGCTCACCGCAGCGTCCGGCGAGCTGCGGTGGACCGGGACCGACCAGGCGGTCATCGACGCCCGGAATGCGACGGACCGCAACCTCAAGCTCGGCGACACGGTCGACATCCAGTTCACCCACGGAGAGGTCCACAAGATCAAGATCGTGGGTGTGTACAACACGAGCGACGTCACCGGCGGCATGGTCGTCTCCGGCGACGTGATCAAGGACTTCCGCAGCCCGCAACCGTCCTGGGGCTTCGTGCGGGTGGCCCCGGGCACCGCGGTCGCCGATGTGCAGCAGCGGGTCGACGCGCTGCTCGCGGACAACCCTGAGGTGTCGGTCGCGAACCGGGCCGAGTTCGTGGCGCAGCAGGCGGCGCAGTTCGACCAGTTGCTCACGATGATCCAGGTCCTGCTGGCCCTCGCGATCCTCATCGCGGTCCTCGGCATCGTCAACACCCTCGCCCTGTCGGTGCTGGAGCGGACCCGGGAGCTGGGCCTGCTGCGGGCGATCGGCATGCGCCGGGCGCAGACGATGCGGATGGTCACCGTCGAGGCGGTGGTCATCTCGGTCTTCGGCGCGCTGCTGGGCCTGGGCGTCGGCGTCGGCCTGGGCGCCTCGGTGGTCAAGGCCCTCAAGGACGAGGGCTTCACCCGGGTGGCGTTCCCGTGGCAGCAGATGGCCACCTACCTGCTGCTGGCCGCCCTGGTCGGCGTGGTGGCCGCGGTCCTGCCCTCGATCCGCGCCGCACGGGTCAACGTCCTGCAGGCCATCGCCCACGACTAGCGCCTGTTCACAGCCGAGACCGGGACGGTCCCGGTCCGACCCGCCGAGGCGGTGCCGGTTGACGCCGCACGGTCACCGGCCCACCTCGGCGGGTCCTGCGGCCGCCGGTACGGGCGGTCGCAGTGCGTCGAGCACCTCGCCCGCCTTGACTCGCAAGTAGCGACTTGCCTATGGTGAAGGCGTGGCATCAGTCCGGAGCACGACATGAGAATCTCGCTGACCAGTGTGTATGTCGATGACCAAGCCAAGGCGCTCGCCTTCTACACCGACGTCCTCGGCTTCCGGAAACGCCACGACATCCCCGTCGGGAGCCACTCCTGGCTCACCGTGGTCTCGCCCGACGCGCCCGACGGTCCCCAGTTGCTCCTCGAACCGATCAGCCACCCGGCCGTGCGGCCCTACCGCGACGCTCTCGTCGCCGACGGCATCCCCGTGGCGCAGTTCGCGGTCGACGACGTCTACGCCGAGCACGAGCGGCTCCGCGCAGCCGGCGTCGAGTTCACCCAGCCGCCGACCGACCTCGAAACCGTGACCGTGGCCGTCTTCGACGACACCTGCGGCAACCTCATCCAGATCATCACGGAGCAGTGAGCGGGTCCGCCGCCCTGCTGACGGATCCGCTGAGCGTCCGGCAGCACCGCTATCCGACGAGTTTGTGCAGGTAGTCGACGTCGACGTCGAGCAGCGAGCCGACGAGCGTGACGCCTTCCGCGTCGAGGTCGACCTCGCACGGGACGCCGAGGACGGCGCAGCCGGCGGCGCGGGCGCTGCGGACGCCGTTCGGCGAGTCCTCCACAGCCACGCAGCGGGTCGGGTCGGCGCCGACGAGGCGGGCGGCGGTGAGATACGGCATCGGGTGGGGCTTGGTCTGGTCGACCTCGTCGCCGGCCACGACGGCGTCGAAGTTGTCGGCGCCGATGGTGACCAGGGCCACGTCGACGAGGTGCCGGTGGGTGGCGGTGACCAGCGCCAGCGGTACGTCCGCCGCCCGCAGCGACGCGAGGAGCTCCTTGGCGCCGGGACGCCAGACCAGGCCGCCGTGGAAGAGCTCCTTGACCCGCTCCTCCAGCCACACCACGCTGGCGTCGGTCGCGTCCTTCGTCATCGGCTGGCCGAGGTCCTCGTGCAGGATGCGCATGGAGTCGGTCATGTTGGTGCCGACCATCGCCTTGCGCGCCGCGTCGGACAGCTCACCGCCGTAGCGGTCGGCGAGCAAGGTCAGGCCGACGGACCAGACCTTCTCGCTGTCGACGAGGGTTCCGTCCATGTCGAAGAGCACCGCCTGCATCGCCACACCAGAATCCTGCCAAGCGGCGGCGCGGAATCCCGGTGTTCGTGCCCAAGCTCACGGCCGGGGCCTCGGCGGCGCCGGTCACGGCGGCCGCGACCTGCTGCTGGGGCTGCTCGCCGGCGCCGCCGCGGACCGGCTGCGGCGCAAGGCGATGATGGCCGGCGCCGACCGGTGGTGCGATCGCGGGCCGGCCGGTCAACCGCGGTCTGACACGGTTGACCGGCCGGTCGTCGCGCGCGCTACTTGGCGTTGAAGTACGACGCGTCGGGGTGGTGCACGATGAGCGCGTCGGTGGCCTGCTCGGGCATGAGCTGGAACTCCTCCGACAGGGACACGCCGATCCGGTCCGGGCGCAGCAGCGCGACCGTCTTCGCGCGGTCCTCCAGGTCCGGGCAGGCCGGGTAGCCGAAGCTGTACCGGCAACCGCGGAACTCGGTGCGCAGCAGCCCGTCGAGCTCGGTCGGGTCCTCGTCGACGACCTTGCGGCCGCCCGGCAGGACGAGTTCCTCCCGGACCCGCTTGTGCCAGTACTCGGCCAGGGCCTCGGTGAGCTGCACCGACAGGCCGTGCACTTCGAGGTAGTCGCGGTAGGCGTTCTCGGCGAACAGCTTGGCGGTGTAGTCGGAGACCGGCTGGCCGACCGTGACCAACTGGAAACCGATGACGTCGAGCTGACCGGAGTCGCGCGGTTTGAAGAAGTCGGCGATGCACAGGCGCCGGTCGCGGCGCTGCCGCGGGAAGGAGAAGCGGGCCCGTTCGCTGTGCCCGTTCTCGTCGAGGACGACGAGGTCGTTGCCCTCCGAGTAGCAGGGGAAGTAGCCGTAGACGACGGCGGCCTCCAGCACCCGGTCGGAGGCGAGCCGATCCAGCCAGTACCGCAGCCTCGGCCGACCCTCGGCCTCGACCAGTTCCTCGTAGGTCGGCCCCTGGCCGCCGCGGGCGCCCTTGAGGCCCCACTGGCCGAGGAACGTGGCCCGCTCGTCGAGCAGCGCCGCGTAGTCGGCGAGCGGAATGCCCTTGACCACGCGGGTGCCGAAGAACGGCGCGACCGGCACCGGCGCGTCCTCGGCCACGTCGGAGCGCACCGAGGCGTCGTCGAGGGCGGGCAGGTCGTCGCGCAGCTCGACGGTGCGGGACCGCCGCTCCCGCCGCGCCGCGAGGGCCGCCTCCCGCGCCTCGTCGACGACGGGGGCACCGCCGCGCTTCGCGGTCATGACCCGGTCCATGAGGGCCAGGCCCTCGAAGGCGTCACGGGCGTAGTGGACGTCACCGTGGTACAGGGTGCGCAGGTCGTCCTCGACGTACGCGCGGGTCAGGGCCGCGCCGCCGAGCAGGACCGGCCAGCGCTCGGCGACGCCGCGCTGGTTCATCTCCTCCAGGTTCTCCTTCATGATCACCGTGGACTTGACGAGAAGCCCGGACATGCCGATCGCGTCGGCCTGCTTGGTCTCGGCGGCCTCGATGATCGCGGAGATCGGCTGCTTGATGCCGATGTTGACGACCTCGTAGCCGTTGTTGGACAGAATGATGTCGACGAGGTTCTTGCCGATGTCGTGGACGTCGCCCTTGACCGTGGCCAGGACGATCCGGCCCTTCCCGGCGTCGTTCTCGGACTTCTCCATGTGCGGCTCGAGGTAGGCGACGGCGGACTTCATCACCTCGGCGGACTGCAGCACGAACGGTAGCTGCATCTGCCCGGAGCCGAACAGCTCACCGACGGTCTTCATGCCGTCGAGCAGCACGTCGTTGATGATCACCAGGGCGGACCTGCCGGCCAGCGCCTCGTCGAGGTCGGCCTCCAGGCCGTTGCGCTCGCCGTCGATGATGCGCCGCTTGAGCCGCTCGTCGAGCGGCAGCGCGGCCAGTTCCTCGGCCCGCGACGCCTTCGCGGAGGCGGCGTCGATGCCCTCGAACATCTCGATGAACCTCTGCAACGGGTCGTAGCCCTCGGCGCGGCGGTCGTAGACCAGGTCGAGCGCGACCTTGCGCTGCTCCTCCGGGATCTTGTTCATCGGCAGGATCTTCGACGCGTGGACGATCGCGCTGGTGAGCCCGGCCTCCTGGCACTCGTGCAGGAAGACCGAGTTGAGCACCTGCCGAGCGGCCGGGTTGATGCCGAACGACACGTTGGAGATGCCCAGCGTGAAGTTGATCCCCGGGTGCAGCCGGGAGATCTCGCGGATCGCCTCGATCGTCTCGATGCCGTCCCGGCGGACCTCCTCCTGCCCGGTCGTGATCGGGAAGGTGAGACAGTCGACGAGGATGTCCTCGATGGCCATCCCCCACTTGCCGGTGAGGTCGTCGACGAGGCGGCTCGCCACCCGGACCTTCCACTCGGCGGTGCGGGCCTGGCCCTCCTCGTCGATGGTCAGCGCGACCACGGCCGCGCCGTGCTCCTTGACCAGCGGCATCATGCGCGCGAACCGGGAGCCGGGGCCGTCGCCGTCCTCGTAGTTGACCGAGTTGACGATGCACCGGCCGCCGAGCATCTCCAGGCCGGCCTCGATGACCTCGGGCTCGGTCGAGTCGAGCATGATCGGCAGCGTCGAGGCGGTGGCGAACCGGCCGGCCAGCTCCCGCATGTCCTGCGCGCCGTCGCGGCCGACGTAGTCGACGTTGAGGTCGAGCAGGTGGGAGCCGTCACGGGCCTGCTGCCGGGCGATCTCCAGGCAGGTCTGGTGGTCGGCGGCGAGCATCGCCTCGCGGAACGCCTTCGAGCCGTTGGCGTTGGTGCGCTCGCCGACCATCAGGATGGAGGCGTCCTGCCGGAACGGCACGTGGTGGTAGATGCTGGCGACGCCCGGCTCGGCCTGCGGGGACCGGCCGTGCGGCGCGGTGCGGTCGAGGGCCCGCGCGACGGCGCTGATGTGCGCGGGAGTCGTACCGCAGCAGCCGCCGACGAGGCCCGCGCCGTAGTCGACGACGAACCGCTGCAGCGCCTCCGCCAGTTCCTGCGGGGTCAGCGGGTAGTAGGCGCCGTCGGCGGTGAGCTGCGGCAGCCCGGCGTTGGGCATGACGGAGACCGGCACCTTCGCGTGCTGGGCGAGATACCGCAGGTGCTCGCTCATCTCGGCCGGGCCGGTCGCGCAGTTGAGGCCGATGAGGTCGATGCCCAGCGGCTCCAGCGCGGTCAGCGCGGCGCCGATCTCCGAGCCGAGCAGCATCGTGCCGGTGGTCTCGACCGTGACGTGGCAGATGATCGGCACGGTCCGGCCGGCCGACACCATGGCGCGCTGCGCGCCGATGATCGCGGACTTGGTCTGCAGCAGGTCCTGGCAGGTCTCGATGATCAGCGCGTCGGCGCCGCCGTCGATGAGGCCGGCGGCGTTGTCGAAGTACGCGTCGCGCAGCGTCCGGAACGGCGCGTGGCCGAGCGTCGGCAGCTTGGTGCCGGGGCCGATCGAGCCGAGCACGAACCGCGGCCGGTCGGGGGTGCTGTGCGCGTCGGCGGCCGCACGCGCCAGCCGGGCACCGGCCTCGGACAGCTCCCGGATGCGCGACTCGATGCCGTATTCGCCCAAGTTTGCGAGATTTGCGCCGAACGTATTGGTCTCCACGGCGTCGGAGCCGGCCGCGAAGTACGCCTCGTGGACTCCGCGGACCACGTCGGGGCGGGTTACGTTGAGTACCTCGTTGCAGCCTTCGTGGCCCTCGAAGTCGTCGAGGCTGAGGTCCGCGGCCTGCAGCATGGTGCCCATCGCGCCGTCCGCGAGCAGCACCCGCTCACGGAGAGTCGTCAGAAACGTGTCCGCCATACTCCAAAGGCTATCGGGACGTCCGCATCCGGTCGGCCCCGGGCGTGGGCGATCCTGGCCACTGCCCGAGGCTTGCCCACCAGGTGGGACGAGGTCCACCGCGGGCCCCGGTTATGGCCCCCGGAATCGGACAACCCCGCGCGGCCGGCAAGCCATCCGGCGACGGCACACGTAGGCTGGGGGCGTGACCGAGTTCGACGGCCTGCCCGTGTTGCGCTCCCCTGTCGCGATTGCCGCGTTCGAAGGGTGGAATGACGCTGCCGACGCGTCGACCGCCGTCGTCGAACATCTCGAACAGGAGTGGGGCGCCGAGCCCATCGCCGCACTCGACCCCGAGGACTTCTACGACTTCCAGGTCAACCGGCCGACGGTGCTGATGTCCGAGGGCGAGACACGGCGCATCGAGTGGCCGACGACCCGGTTCTCGGTGGCCACCCCGCCCGAGGCGGAGCGCGACATCGTGCTCATCCGCGGCATCGAGCCCAGCATGCGCTGGCGCACGTTCTGCGAGGAAATCCTCGAGGTCTGCCACAGCCTCGAGGTGAGCCGGATCGTGCTGCTCGGCGCGCTGCTCGCCGACGTGCCGTATACGCGGCCGCTGCCGGTGAGCGGCTCGGCGCCGTCGCACACGTCCTCGGAGTCCACGGAGCGTCTGGGCCTGACGCCGACCCGCTACGAGGGCCCGACCGGCATCGTCGGCGTCCTCCACGACGCCTGTGTGCGTGCCGATCTCGAGGCCGTGTCGTTCTGGGTGCACGTGCCGCACTACGCCAACAACCCGCCCTGCCCGAAGGCCACCCTGGCGCTGCTGCACCGGGTCGAGGAGATCCTCGACCTGCCGGTGCCGACCGGCGACCTGGCCAAGCAGTCCGCGGAGTGGGAGGAGCGGCTCAAGCAGGCCGCCGAGCAGGATGCCGAGCTGGCCGAGTACGTCCGCGAACTGGAGGAACGCTCCGGCGACGCGGGCCTGCAGCCGCTCACCGGCGACGAGATCGCCCAGGAGTTCGAGAAGTACCTGCGCCGCCGCGGCGGCCAGGCCGGCCCGTCCGCGACCGGCGCCTGGTAGCTCCCTCCTAGCGTTGATCTTGCACTTGTGGTGCCGGGACGCTCCCAGGATGTCCGGGTTTGTCAGGCACCACAAGTGCAAGATCAACGCGGTCAGTACTGACTGTACGTCGACAGGAAGCGGGCGATCCGGCCGACCGCGTCCTCCAGGTCGGCGACCCGCGGCAGCGTCACGATGCGGAAGTGGTCCGGGTGATGCCAGTTGAAGCCGGTCCCCTGCACCACCATGAGCCTCTCCTGCCGCAGCAGGTCGAGGGCGAACTGCAGGTCGTCCTTGATCCGGTAGATCTCCGGGTCGAGCCGGGGAAACATGTACAGCGCGCCCTTGGGCTTGGTACAACTGACGCCCGGGATGTCGTTGAGCAGCTTCCAGGCGACGTCACGCTGGGCGAGCAGGCGCCCGCCGGGCAGGATCAGGTCGTTGATGCTCTGGTAGCCGCCGAGTGCGGTCTGCACGGCGTGCTGGGTCGGCACGTTGGGGCACAGGCGCATGTTCGCCAGGATGTCCAGGCCCTCGATATAGCTGGAGGCGTGCTGCTTCGGGCCGGCGAGCACCAGCCAGCCGGTGCGGAAGCCGGCGACCCGGTAGGCCTTGGACAGGCCGTTGAAGGTGATCGTCAGCAGGTCGGGGGCGACCGCGGCGGTGGACACGTGCGTGGCGTCGTCGTAGAGGATCTTGTCGTAGATCTCGTCGGAGAAGATCAGCAGGTTGTGGCGGCGGGCGACCTCGGCGATCCGCTCGATCATCTCGCGCGAGTAGACGGCGCCGGTCGGGTTGTTCGGGTTGATGACGACGATCGCCCTGGTGCGGGGCGTCACCCTGGCCGCGAGGTCGTCGACGTCGGGCAGCCAGTCGTTGGTCTCGTCGCAGCGGTAGTGCACGGCCCGGCCGCCGCACAGGCTCACCGAGGCGGTCCACAGCGGATAGTCCGGCGACGGGATCAGCACCTCGTCGCCGTTGTCGAGCAGCGCCTGCAGCGCCATGACGATGAGCTCGGAGACGCCGTTGCCGAGATACACGTCCTCGATGTCGACGCCGTACACCTGCTTCTGCTGGTAGTACTGCACCACGGCCCGGCGGGCCGACAGCAGGCCCTTGGAGTCGCCGTACCCGTGCGCGGACGGCAGGTTGAGGATGACGTCCTGGAGGATCTCCTCCGGGGCCTCGAAGCCGAACGGGGCCGGGTTGCCGATGTTGAGCTTGAGGATGTGGTGGCCCTCGGCCTCCATCTGCTTCGCGGCGGCCATCACCGGTCCGCGGATGTCGTAACAGACGTTGGCCAGCTTCGCGGACTGTGTCACCTGCATGGCAGCCACATTACGAGCCGCCGTCCCATCGGCTCGTAGCCACTTCCCACAATGTGGCGAGCCCCGCCTCCTTGCGTCGAGCATCCTAGGAGGCTAGGTTACGACCATGACCATCAACCCGGGCGCCGCCGAGTTCCCGCACCGGCAGATCGCCGCCCAGTTGCGGGCCCGGATCAGCCGGGGCGACTGGGGCCCCGGCGAGCGACTGCCGTCGATCCCGGCGCTCGCCACCCAGTTCGGCGTGGCGAAGCAGACCGTCCAGCGCACCATCGACCAGCTCCGCATCGAGGGCCTGCTGATCACCCGGCCCGGGTCGGGGACGTTCGTGCGCGGCACGAAACGGCGGCTCAACCGCCTCTCCCGGGGGCGCTACGGCGCCGAACGCGGCTACCACGCGGAGCTCGCCACGCGATACCGGCAACACCTCATGATCGTCGCCCAGATGCCCGCCCCCGCCGACGTCGCCGAGGCGTTCGGCGTCGACCACGGCACGCCGCTGCTGGTCCGCCGCCACCTGGTGCGCACCGGCGACGCGCCGGTCGAGGTCGGCGCGTCCTGGTTCAAGCCCAACGACGTGCGCGGCACGTCGATCGAGCGGCCCGACGTCTTCGACCGGCCGCTCTACCAGGAGGTCGAGGAGGAGCTGGGCCGGCGGTACGCCAGCGCCCGCGACCAGGTCAGCGCGCGCCTGCCCACCCGCGAGGAGGCGGAGCTGCTGCAGATCCGTCCGGACACGCCGGTGCTCGTGCTGCTGCACGTCGCGTACGACGAGGACCACCGCCCCATCGAAGTCGCCCAGGCGGCATGGCCCGGGCCGATGACGTCGCTCACCGAGGAGTACCGCATCCCGGGCCCCCGGCCGGGCCTGCCGGACGACGAGCCTGGCCTCGCGCTGGGCTGAGCCGGGCCGACGGCCCTTACTGGCCGAACAAGGCCGACAATTCGGGCGCGCGTCCCGCCGCAACCCGCCGCCGTGCCGCCCGACCTCATGATCATGGGAAAGACCCGGCTGCCCCGATAGCCACATCTTTCCCATGATCATCGCGCCACCCGGCCCGGAACGCGCCGTCCCGAGTCCAGCGGCGACCACGCCACCGGGCCGGACGATCCTGCCGGAGCCGGCGCTTCGTGCGCATCATTCCGCGACGGTACGAGCCGTGCCACTGCCCGGCACCGGCCCGGCGGGTGATCGGTGGGTGCTGCGTCGGCGCTGGCCACCGTCCGACCTGTGGCCAGCGCCGAAGTCCTCTAGAGTCTGACCCCCAGCAGCGCGTCGACCAGCGTGGTCATCAGTGCCGGGGCCTCGCGGTCGTCGCCGGCGTCGGCGAGGGTCGCGTCGACCCAGTCGTCCACGGCGGCCAGGGCGCCGGGCGAGTCGAGGTCGTCGGCGAGCCGCTCGCGGACCCCGGCGAGCAGCTCCACGCCGGACGGGCCGATGCCGGACCGGGCCGCCTCCCGCCAGCGGGACAGCCGCTGCTGGCCGGTCTTGAGCACGTCGTCGGTCCACTGCCGGTCGTTGCGGTAGTGGTCGGCGAGCAGCGCGAGCCGCACCGCCATCGGATCCACGCCGTCGCCGCGCAGCCGCGACACGAAGACCAGGTTGCCCTGGCTCTTCGACATCTTGTCGCCGTGGAGGCCGATCATGCCCGCGTGCACGTAGTGGCTCGCGAACGGCACCTTCCCGCTGAGCGCCTCGCCGTGGGCCGCCGAACACTCGTGGTGCGGGAACAGCAGGTCGTTGCCGCCGCCCTGGACGTCGATCTGGTCGCCGAGCAGGCTCTGGGCGATCACCGCGCACTCGATGTGCCAGCCGGGGCGGCCGGGGCCGAGGTCGCCGCCGTCCCAGGCCGGCTCGGCCTCGCGCAGGCCGCGCCACAGCAGCGGGTCGAGCGGGTCGCGCTTGCCGGCGCGCTGCGGGTCGCCGCCGCGCTCGGCGGCCACGCGCAGCATCTCGGTGCGGGACAGGTTCGACTCCGTGCCGAAGCGCGGCGCGGTCGCGATGGAGAAGTACACGTCGCCGGTGCCGTCATCGAGGGTGTACGCGTGGCCGGAGGCGATCAGCGCGGACACCTTGCGGGCGATCTGCGGGATGGACTCGACGGCGCCGACGTAGCGCTTCGGCGGGATGATCCGCAGCGCCTCCATGTCCTCGCGGAACAGGGCCGTCTCGCGCATGGCGAGCACCACCCAGTCCTCGCCGTCGCGGGCGGCGCGCTCCAGCAGCGGGTCGTCGATGTCGGTGACGTTCTGCACGTAGTCGACGTCGAGGCCGGCGTCACGCCAGACCCGGTTGGCGAGGTCGAAGGCGATCATGGTGGCGGCGTGGCCCAGGTGGGTGGCGTCGTACGGGGTGATGCCGCAGACGTACATGGTGGCGGGCCGCCCGTCGACCTCGACCGGGGCGATCTCCCGGCGGGCCGAGTCGAAGAGTGCGAGGGGGGCGCGACCGGTGCCGGTGCGGGGCAGCGTGGGCACCGCCGGTGCCGTCCAGGACTCCATGACCAACAGCCTATAGGCGAGCAGCCTCCACCAGGCATGTGATGAACCCCGCCCCCCACCTCGTTGATCTTGCAGTTGTGGTGGCGGCGAACCCGGGCACATCCGGCGTGTCCGGGCACCACAAGTGCAAGATCGACGCGGTGGGTCAGACGGGGGGCCAGGGGATCGCGTGGCGGTCCTCGTCCGGCTCCGGGAACGTGCGGGACCGGAGCAGCGCGCCCACCCGTACCGACACCATCGCCACCTCCGCCGGGGTCAGGTGCGCCGACAGGGACTCGGCCAGGCCGGCCTGGTACTGGGCGCGGACCTTCTCGAGGACCTCGACCGCCTCGTCCGGCAGCGGCTCGCCGGCCCAGCCCCACAGGACCGTGCGCAGCTTGTCCTCGGTGTGGAAGCAGATGCCGTGGTCGACGCCGAGGACACGGCCGTCGACGGTGTCGATGACGTGGCCGCCCTTGCGGTCGGCGTTGTTGACGACCGCGTCGAAGACGGCCAGCCGGGCCAGCCGCGGGTCGTCGGCGTGGGCGAGCACGAACGGCCGTCCCCGCTCGTCACGCGCGGACAGGATGCGCCGCCACGTCGCCGGCACCTTGTTCGCCGGTACGAAGCCCAGCATGGCCTCGTCGCGCTGCGACTCGTCGTCGATCCACAGTTGGACCATGCCGGGGCCGAGCGGGCCGTCGCGCAGGACCGTCGGCGGCACGATCCGCCAGCCGGTGGCCTCGGACAGCAGCCACGCGCAGTACTCCCGGCCGGCGAGCGTGCCGTCGGGAAAGTCCCACAGCGGGCGCTCGCCGCTGACCGGCTTGTAGACGCACCGGGCGACGGTGCCGCCGAGCGTGATGACGGCGCGCAGGGTGGCGTTGGAGGCGTCCATGAGCCGCCCCTCGATCTCGATGGCGCCGTGGTGCAGCAGCTCCAGCGCCTCGTCCGCGGCCAGCGACGGCACGACCGGCTACCGGCGGTAGCCGTTGTGACGGGGGCAGAGGTGCCCGCGCGCGTCCAGCGGCTGGCCGCACAGCGGGCACGGTGGCCGGCCGGAGGCGACGACCCGCTTGGCCCGCTCGATGAAGGCACGGGTCGCCTGCGGCGTCAACCGGACCCGCAGCCGATCCCGGTCGGCCGCGATGATCTCGTCCTCGTCCTCTTCCTCGGCCTCCTCGGCCTCGTCCTCGCCGACCGCGATGGCCTCGATGACCACGGTCGCGGTGTCGACGTCGAACGCGAGGCCGAGCGTGCCGACCCGGAACTCCTCGTCCAGCGGCGTGTCGAGGGGATCGTTGTCGGCCACCTCGACGGGCGGCTCGACGGGCAGGTCGACACCGAAGCGGCGCTGCGCCTCCACGAGGAGCTCCTCGAGCTTCTCCGCGAGCAGCGACACCTGCACCTTTTCCAGGGCGACGCTGACCAGGCGGCCCCCTCCGCGCGCCTGCAAGAAGAAGGTCCGCTCCCCCGGCGCACCCACGGTCCCGGCAACGAACCGCTCCGGCGGCTCGAACGCGTACACCTGGTGGCTCATGTCCGAAACTCTATCCGCCCCGGCGGGCAACCGCCCCACATGGGCACCAAGATCACACAGAACCGCCCGAACCGCCACCAACGGCGGCATCCGACGACGGAGCCTCCTCCGACGGCGCAGGGGGCTGGAACCCGGACAGATCACCGCCGGTGTCGTTGAGGCGCAGCACGAACGAGCGCAGCGGGGTGTAGCGGACCACCGTCACCGACGCCGGCTCGACCGCGATGCGCTGGAACAGGTCCAGGTGCATGCCGAGGGCGTCGGCGACGACCGCCTTGATGATGTCGCCGTGGCTGCACGCCAGCCACACCGCCTCCGGGCCGTGCTCGGCGGAGACGCGGGCGTCCCAGGCGCGGATCGTGCCGACGGCACGGGCGGACATCTCCGCCATCGACTCGGCGTCCGCACCGGGGAACCGGGCCGCCGACGGATGCGCCTGGACGGTCGCCCACAGCGGCTCCTTGGCGAGCTCCCCGAGCCGGCGGCCGGTCCAGTCACCGTAGCGGCACTCGATGATGCCGTCGTCGACCTGCACACCCTCCCAGGAGGGCAAGGCCAGCGACAGCGTCTCCAGGCAGCGCGGCAGCGGGCTGGAGACGACGGCCTTCAACGGAAGCTTCGCGGCCGCGAGGCGCTCGCCGACGGCCTGTGCCTGGGCGCGGCCGACCTCGTCGAGGCCGACCGGCTGGTGGCCGGCCAGCACTCCGGTGGCGTTGGTGCCGGTCCGGCCGTGACGCAGCAGCAGAACGGTCGTCACCCTACAGACCCGCCCTCTCCCACGCGGCGGCCAACTGGCGCAGCGTCTGGATGCCGTGGTCGGCGTCGCCGAAGATCAGGGTCGAGATCTCGGTCACGCCGGCCTCCTGGTAGGCCCGCAGGCGCTCGGCCACCCGCTCGACCGGGCCGAGCAGGGACGTGCGGTCGATGAACTCCAGCGGCACGGCGGCGGCCGCGTCGCGGTGCCGCTTGGCGAGGTAGAGGTCCTGGACCTCGCGGGCCGCGTCGCCGTAGCCCATCCGGGTGGCGAGGGCGTTGTAGAAGTTCTGCTCGCGGCTGCCCATGCCGCCGACGTAGAGCGCGGCGTAGTGGCGCACCAACTCGGCGCACATGGTCACGTCGTCGCCGAACACCACCGGCACCCCAGCGGCGACCTCGTACCCCTCGAGGGTCTTGCCGGCCTTCGCGCGCCCGGCCGCGATCGAGGCCATCGACTCGTGCGCGAACTCGGGCGAGAAGAAGATCGCCAGCCAGCCGTCGGCCACCTCGCCCGCCAGCTCCAGGTTCTTCGGCCCGACCGCGGCGAGGTAGACCGGCACATGGTCGCGGACCGGATGCAGGATGAGCTTGAGCGCCTTGCCGGGGCCGTCGGGCAGCGGCAGGCGGTAGTGCTGGCCGTCGTACCGCACGACCTTACGGGTCAGCGCCAGGTTGACGATGTCGATGTACTCGCGGGTGCGCGCCAGCGGCCTGCCGAAACGCACCCCGTGCCAGCCCTCCGAGACCTGCGGCCCCGACACGCCGAGGCCGAGCCGGAAGCGCCCGCCGGACAGCTTGTCGATCGTGGCGGCGGTCATCGCCGCCATCGCCGGGGTGCGGGCCGGAATCTGGAACACGGCCGAGCCGAGCTCGATCCGCTCGGTCTGCCCGGCGATCCACGCCAGCATCGACGGGGCGTCGGATCCGTAGGCCTCCGCGACCCACACGCAGGAATAACCGAGCCGCTCGGCCTCCTGCGCGATCGCCAGGTGGCTCATGGGATCGTTCCACGACGACAGGTATCCGAGGTTCAACGCGAGCCGCACATCCGCCTCCAGGGTCCTCCGCACCGCCCCGCACGGGCGGCACCAGGGTAGCCCGGGGCCCGCCTACCGTACGAAGACGCCATCCGGCCGTATCGTTCCATGCATGCAACAGCGACCGCTCGGCCGTAGCGGGCTGGCGGTATCCCGGCTGGCCCTCGGCACCATGACCTGGGGGCGCGACACCGACGCCGACGATGCGGCCGCCCAGCTCAAGACGTTCCGCGACGCCGGCGGGACGCTGCTGGACACCGCCGACGTCTACGCCGACGGCGAGGCGGAGTCGGTGATCGGCGCCCTGGTCGGCCGGCTGGTACCGCGCGACGAGCTGGTCATCGCCACGAAGGCCGGCCTGCGGCCCGGCATGGCCCGCCGCCGTGACGGCTCCCGGGGCCACCTGCTGCGCGCCCTCGACACGTCCCTGCAGCGGCTCGGCACCGACCACGTCGACCTGTGGCAGGTCCACGGCTACGACCCCGACACGCCGCTCGAGGAGACGCTCAGCGCCATGGACCTGGCGGTGAGCAGCGGCCGGGCCCGCTACGTCGGCGTGTCGAACTTCTCCGGCTGGCAGACCGCGCGCGCCGCCACCTGGCAGGCGGCGTGGCCGGGCCGCGCGCCGCTGGTCTCGACGCAGGTGGAGTACTCCTTGCTCGAGCGCGGCATCGAGCGTGAGGTCGTCCCGGCCTGCTCGGCCCTCGGGATCGGCCTGCTGCCGTGGTCGCCGCTGGGCCGCGGGGTGCTGACCGGGAAGTACCGCACCGGGGTCCCCGCCGACTCACGGGCCGCGTCGCCGCACTTCGAGCGGTTCGTCGCCCCGTACCTCGACGACCGCTGCGCCGGCATCGTCGAGGCGGTGGCCACCGCCGCCGGCGGACTCGGCGTGTCGCCGCTCGAGGTCGCCCTGGCCTGGGTCCGCGACCGCCCCGGTGTCGTCGCGCCGGTCCTGGGCGCCCGCACGGTCGGGCAGCTCCTCGGCGCGCTGCAGACCGAGGAGATCGTCCTGCCCCGGGAGATCCGGGCCGCGCTCGACGACGTGTCGGCGCCGCCGTCAGGCTATCCGGAACGCCAGACATAATTGGCTGATCATGCCCCGGTCTGGTTTGCTGCTCGCCGCCGCTCTGCTGTCCCTCGGACTGACCGCCTGCACTGCTGACGCTCCGAAGAGTCATCGTGACGCCACGGTCCCGACGCCCACCTGGGCGCCCTCGCTCACCGCCTCCCCCGCCGGGACGGTGGCCAAGGTCGCTGGAGCGCCGGCGTCCGTCGCGGTCGAGGTGGGCGGGAGCCGCACGGCCGTCGCCCTCGACACAGCGGTGGTCGTACTGGACGAGCGCGGCACCGAGCTCGCCCGCGTCCCCGTCGACCAGCCGGCCCGGGCGGTGGTGGCCCTGCCGGGCGGTGGTTTCCGGGCACTGGCCGGCGCGACCGTGCTGAACCTGCCGCCGTTGACCGGCACCTCCTCGACCGGCACCTCGTCGACCGGCGCGTCGTCCCCGGGCCCCTCCGCCCCGGCCGCCGCTCCCTCCGCTTCTGGCCCTTCCGCCACAGGGCCTTCCGGTGGTGCCTGGCCGGGGCTCGCCCGCTGGGCGCTCCCCGCCGCGGGGTCGGCCCTCGCCGTCCCTCCGCAGGGTGACTGGACGGCCGTGACCGTCCCCGATCGGGGCGACGTGATCATCCTCTCCCCCACCGGCACCGTCACCCGGACGATCGACGCGGGCGGCCGCCCCACGGCGGTGGCCGCCGACGACACCCGGATCGCGGTCGTCGACGCCTCCCAGTCGTCACTGACCATGTTCGGCGCCGCGAACGGCGCCAAGCAGGAGGCGATCCGGGCCGGCGACGGCGCGGTCACCGTGACCGCCGGCGGCACCGGCCGGTTCATGGTCGTCGACGCCCGCGACGGCGAGCTGCTGGTGTTCGAGACCGGCCCGGTCATCCTGCGGCAGCGCCACCCGGTCGCCGGCACCCCGTTCGGCGCCGCGTACGACCCCACGCGCCGCACCCTGTGGGTCGCGGTCACGCAGCGCAACGAGATCGTGGGCTACGACCTCTCCGGCGGCACACCGCGTGAGGTGGCCCGCCACCCGTCGGTCCGCCTCCCGGTCGCCGTCTCGGTGGATCCGCGGTCCGGCAAGGTCGCGGTCGCCGGCTCCGCGGAGGGGCTGGTGCAGCGGATAGGGTCGTAGCACTATCGGCGCATGGACTGCGAGTACGTGCGTCAGAGTTTTTCGGCACGTACAGTCACCAGCAAAAGGGGCCAAACGCACCTCAGGGCACCGAATTCAACTAGATCCTTGGGTTTGAGAATCTGAACAGGGGAGTCAGGTTTTCAGGCTGCGGTTTTGAGTCGTGCGCGGGTGATGTAGTCCTCGACGTGCTGGTCGATGGTGGTCAGCGCGTGGCGGAGGGCGGGTGGGGCTTGGGGCTGGTCGGCTGCCATGAGCGGGCGCAGGAGACGGTCGTGGAGTTTGGTGTAGAAGATTGCCAGGCGTTGCCCGTCGGGGGTGAGCAGGTAGGTGTGGGTGTGTTCGACGCGTCGGAGCAGGCCGTTGAGGCGTAGGCGGCGCAGGTCGTAGGTCATCTGGCTGGTGGTGTAGGGGGTGCCGAGCAGCCGGGTGGTCAAGGCGCGAAGGCTCTTGTTGGTGATGCCGGTGACGGCGAAGAGGTTGAGGCAGAGGGCGCCGGTCAGGGCCATGACCCGAGGGTCGCCGAAGCGTAGGGCTGGGGCCCTCCTGCCATCCTCGGTGAGGGTGGGTTGCGCGACCCGCTCGATGGCTGGGCTCGCGAGGACGCAGTCCTGACCGACCCGGATAGTGTCCAGCAGTCGGCGGTTGACGTCACGGGCTTTGGCGATGAGTTCGTCGAGGTGTTCCAGGCGGCGCAGCACGCCGACGTCGTAGGTGTCATTGACGACGGTTTCGATGCGCAGTGCGCGGCGGTCTTTGAGGTAGTACTTGATGCGGGAGTGGCGGTAGAAGGCGTTGACGACCACGCCGTCGTTGTCGCGGTCGACGGCGGTGCGGAATACGCCGTGTGTGTTGGCGCGGATCTGCCGGTTGAAGATGATTTCCATGTTGTCGGGACGGCCGATGTCGAGGTTGTCCGCGGTGAGGGCTTCGAAGAAGGCGCGGGCGTGGCGGGGTGCGGTGAACACGATGGTTTTGGCGACCTCGATCTGGCGCATGGAGATGTCCCACCAGTAGCCGGCGGCCCGGTCGGTGGGGGTGAACGGCAGTGGTAGCCGAGCCCACCAGCGTTCGGTGAACACCTTGATGGTGGCGGGGCCGAGGCGGTCGCAGATGGCTTGGAGGGCGGCGGGATCATCGGTAGCGGCGAAGCCGTTGGACAGGTCGCGGAAGCCGATACCGGCCTTGGTGGCTTGACGTTTGGCCCACTCGTGCCCGTTGAGCCAGATCTTGCCGGGGTAGGGGAAGTAGGCGCAGATCTTGATAAACGCCGGGCCGATGTCAGCATCCCACAGGTAGAAGTAGTAGCAGGTCACCCGCCGTTCGGTGCGCTGGTAGGTGAACCACACCGCCCCGGTGCCGGTCTCGGACTTGCTGCCGGTGAACACCCGCTGATACTCCTGGGCCACGCCGATCGCGACCACCTGGGACCGGCCGGTGGCGGCGGCCTTGCGGATCAGCGGCATCACTTGATCGATCTTGCGTTCCGGCCACGGGCTGTCGGCGAGCACACCTGGACGGCTCTTGTCCCGCTTGCCGGTGAAAGTGATGACCGGGATGTTGTTGGACCGGGCGAAGGACTCCACCGCGCGGCGGAACGTCTGCCCGCGCCGTTCCAGCAGCGCCGGCGATGGGATGGGCTGGCCCTCATGTCCGGTGAGGAAGCCGACGACCTGCCCGCCCACCATCAGGTTCGGCACCGACAAGGTGAGATAGACCCGGTCCACGCAGTCGATCTCCAGCAGCTTCCGGCCGTCGAGCACATCGTTGACCGTCACCGGATTCGTCCTGACCACACGCGAAGCCACGGCCGCTCACCTCCGGCAATCACATCCGTGCATAGAGGATGCGACTACCGCAACCGGCTAGACCAGGTCAGCTACCCATCTCGGCGGTCCGAGGCGAAGCCTCCCTGGTGCTCTGACCGGAAACGTTGGTGTGGGGTGGGGTTCAGGCTGTCGGGATGGCGGAACCCGTTCGGGCGCGGCGTCTCAGTGATGACGAGGGCCGGCGATCACAGCAGATCGTGCGGCGTGGTACGGGGTCACCGATCAGGCTGCGACGAGCGATGATCACCAAGGCCGCGAAGTTAGGCCCAACGGCCTCTTGTCAACCCGGACCAGGCCGACAATTCGGGGCGCTGCCCTCGGAGGCGTCGCCGCCGAGAGCGCCGGCCGGCACGCGTTCCCGCGCAATCCCGCCGCCAGGCCGGGCGACCCCATGATCATGCAAGACCGGGAAGTTAAGTCGTGAGGGTTGCTGTCAAGGGTGTGTGGTTGCGGTGTGGTGGGGTGATAAGGCAACGGGACTCCGGTAGAACAGGCAGTCGACCAAGATCAGCCTGTGGGGGGAGTCCCGTTGTCGGAGGAGTCTGTCATTGCCGGGGTCGGGTCGGTGCCGGTGGGGGTGTTCGCGGCGGGGCATCTGGGTGAGTTGACCCGGGCTGTGCCGGTGGAGTTGGTGGATGCGGTGTTGGCCGAGACGGGGCGGGTGCAGCGGCGGGTGCAGCGGTTGCCGTCGCGGGTGGTGGTGTATTGGCTGTTGGGGTTGGGGTTGTTCGGCTCGTTGTCGTATCGGCGGGTGTGGGGAGCGTTGGTCGGTGGGTTGGGTGTGGTGGCCGGGTTGGGGGTGTGTCCGTCGTCGTCGGGGTTGGCGCAGGCGCGGCGGCGGGTGGGGGTGCCGCCGCTGCGGCGGTTGTTCCAGACTCTGGCCGGGCCGGTGGCGGGTCGCGACACGGTCGGGGCGTGGTGGCGGGGGCTGCGTACGGTGGCGATCGACGGGTCCACGGTGAATGTGCCGGATTCGCCGGCGAATCGGGCGGTGTACGGCAAGCGGATGGCCCGTGCCGGTGAGCCGGGGTATCCGCTGGTGCGGGTGGTGGCGTTGGTGGAGACCGGGACTCGGGCGGTGTTCGGTGCGGTGTTCGGTACCGGCGTGGGCGGTGAGAGTGGTGAGACCAGTTATGCCGTGGGGTTGCTGGGTCTGCTGCGGCCGGGAATGCTGCTGCTGGCCGACCGTGGCTATGACACCAACATGTTCATGACGAAGGTCACCGCCGCTGGGGCGGGGTTGTTGCTGCGGGTCAAGTCCAGTCGCAAGCTGCCGGTGCTGGACCGTCTTGGTGACGGTTCCTACGCCAGTGTGGTGGCTGGGGTGCGGGTTCGGGTGGTCGAGGCGGTCGTCACGCTGTCCTGTGCGGATGGTTCGACCCGTACCGGTGTCTGGCGGCTGGTCACTACCCTCACCGACGAGCGCCGCTATCCGGCCGGGGCGCTGATCGAGCTCTACCACGAGCGGTGGGAGGTCGAGTCGACCTTCCTGGCGATCAAGCACACCCTGCTGGCTGGGCGGGTGCTGCGTTCGACCACTCCGGACGGCGTCGATCAGGAACTCTACGCACTGCTGACCGTCTATCAGGCGCTGCGGCAGACGATGACCTGGGCCACGGACACCACCGGGGCCGACCCGGACCGGGCCAGCTTCACCATCGCCGTGCAGACCGCCCGCGATCTGACCATCCGCGCTGTCGGGGTGATCACTATCGCGGTCGACCTGGTCGGTGCGATCGGTCGTGCTGTGCTGGCTGACCTGCTACCGGCCCGACGCGCCCGGATCAGCCCACGTGTGGTGAAACGGCCGATCTCCCGTTACGCCTACAAGAACCTGAAAACCCCGAAGATCATCCACCGGATCACCGACATCGCCATCGCTATCGGCACATCAACCAGCCCATTGACAACAGCCCCAGCGGCTTAACTTCCCGGTCTTGCATGATCATGGGAAAGATCCGGCTATCGGGGCAGCCACATCCTTCCCATGATCATGGAGTCGCCCGGCACGGAACGCGCCGCGTGGTCGTGGGCCGGGAACGGCTCCGGGGGTTGTTGCACCAGCACGACATCACCTTCCAGCGGACCAAGACCTGGAAGAAACCAACGACCCGAACGCCGAGGCCAAACTCGCCCAGATCGAGGAGGTCACCACGACATTCCCGGACCGGGTGTTCGCGTTCGACGAGTTCGGGCCGCTGACCATCCGCCCGCACGCCGGCGCGTCATGGACCGCGACCGGGCATCCGGACCGGCTGCCCGGCAACTACCGGCACCGACATCGACGGCGCCGTGCTGCGGCCGAGGCGGGTCGCCGAGGCGGAGATCACCCTGGGGGTTCTCGCCGCCCGGGCCGGGGACCTAGAGGCCGCCGTCGGCGCGGGCCGGCGCGCGGTCACCCTGGGCCGCGAGTCGCTGCCATCGCTGGCCATGAACGCGTGCGAGCTCGTCGAGGAGATTCAGCGCCGATTCCCTGGCGAACAGGCTGGTGTCGACTACGCCGAGGAGTCGCGGACTGCACTGACCGCCGGCTGCGCCAAAGACGATCGCTGAACCGTCCCGAACAGTCCCGGACAGTCTCGAACACCGGCATCCGTTGCCAGCTCGCGGGCGACTCGATTTCATCGATGTCATGAAGAGAATGATCACCATAGCCGCAGTCATCATCGCCGTCCTGATAGGAGGACAAGGCCAGGCCCTAGCCGCCGCGGGGTTCGTGAAACCGTTCGAAGACGATATATCCACCATCACCTATGAAACGGGCGGCGAGTACTGCACAGAACAATGGAACGTCGTACCCGAGGTCGGATACATCATGACCGCCAAAGGCTGCTTCACCAGGCATGGCGACGTCTGGCGCGTTCAAGACGGCTTCGCGGAAGGAGGCCAAACCTTCATCTACTGGGAGAACTGGCTCTGGAATGGCTCCTCGTGGCAGCCATTCCGGCACGGTTGGTGCAATAACGACCTGGGCGCCCCCCACTGGGGCACCTGCAACAAGGATTACTACGAGTCCTCCAGCGCCAACTACTACAACCACAAAGGCAGCAAGATTCGGTTCCAAGTCTGCCGCCGATATGTCGTGGCCAACTCATGCAACCCGGGGAGCATCGAGGAGGCACCCTGGATCAACAACAACGTCTGAGCCTCGATCCGTGGACCGGATTGGTCCGCGGTGACCAAAAGCGGCGTGGAGATGTGACGAGAGTGTCCTTCGAGCTGCGATGATCGGGTTTGTCTAGGACCTGACCAGCTCGGCTCGAAAAGGACACTCTCGTCACACGACGCCGGATGGTCGGCGTTCGCAACACCGCGCGGCGAAGCGGCAACCTGCCAGAAGTCTGCCGCGAAAGCGGCGTGACAGGCCGGAATCACCGCTTCATGGCGGGAAGGACGTCAGGAAGGTCGGTTCACCCGAGTGGTGAGCTCGATCAGGAACTCCTGATCGGCAGCCCCGGTGCACGGCATCTGGACCGCTTCCGCGCCACTGTTCATCTCGGCGGGGCCGCCGAGTATGCCGATACACAGTCCGCTGTGGACCGGCCGCAGGCGGAAGCCACCGTGCGCCGGGGCGCTCATCGCTTCGAGCAGGAACCGCTGATGTGCGGCGCCGGCACAGTCCGCCGGTGCGAGGAGCGCGCCACCGCTGATGATCGCGTCGTCGACCGTCAGGCAGGCGGTGCCCTGAACAGGATTGTGCCACTGGATCTCGTAGACCCCGCTGCCGACGGCCTTCAGGTAGGTGTCAGGCGAGACCGCGTCGCACGGTCGCTGGACCACGATGGGTCGGTCGGTGTGTCCGTTGCGTTCACGTCCTTCGCCGAGGCAGAGGTCCTGATCGGTGATGTGGACGGGTTTCATGACGTACCAGCCGTCAGCGCGGACCGGAGTGTCAGAGCCCGCGTTGTCGCTGTCCCGGTCGGTGATCAGCAGTGTGCCGAGTATGATCGCGATCAGCAGCCCGCCCGCCGCCGCGATCACCCAAGGTCCGCGGCCCCGACTGGCTTCGGTGGGCGTACTCGATGTCCGTGGGTGCTCGACGGGCTGGGGTGTCGGCGCGTCCGGCGCCGTGGTGACGGCGAGGGCCTGCCGGACCGCCGACCACCGCGCGGCGGCCTCGTCGTCGAGGCCGCAGGCGCGCACGAACGCCTCGACCACCTGGGCCTTGGGCAGCGTCGCGCGGCTCAGTGCCGACGCGATCGTGCT
The DNA here is from genome assembly GCF_025264685.1 of Dactylosporangium roseum. Taxonomy (GTDB): domain Bacteria; phylum Actinomycetota; class Actinomycetes; order Mycobacteriales; family Micromonosporaceae; genus Dactylosporangium; species Dactylosporangium roseum. The sequence goes on along the minus strand of NZ_CP073721.1, from coordinate 3,711,329 downwards.
CGACGGTAGGACGGTGCCAGAGGCTTCCGCCTTCGCGGCGAGTTGGCGGTACGTCAAGCCTGACCATCGCCGCAGCGAGGCGAGTGCTGCGACGAACTCCGCCGACGTGGTCAGCCCATCGGGGCTCGGTGGACTGGTGTGGGTTTCAGGCACGTGCCGCCTCGGATATATATCCAAATATGTAAATCAGGCTCCTAACGTATCGCATTGTCGGTCCGTTACGCTCGCCGTTACCGACGGCCGCGAGGTCCGCAGCCCGCACGTCCTTCTCGCCGTCGCGATCCGACCGGGATCACGACGTCCCATACGTCCCCCCCGCTCAGTGAGGAGCCACCGGCGGCCGCGCCACCACAAATCCCGGCATCGCCCGGCACGCAGTTGGGCTGGCGCCCACTGATGTTCACCGCTGGCGGGCTCGCCGTCGGCCTGATGCTCGGCGCTGCCGTTGGTGGGATCGCCGATCTCGCGTCCTGCCTGCCTACTGCGCATCTGCGAAGCATGCGGCCACGGGCCGACCGCCCACACCTCCCGAGAGTCCACGTGCACCACACACAGCGTACCCGCCGCATCGGCGACTACCGCTGGTCAAGGACTGCCTGCACCTCGGGCGGTAGCTCCGGCCACCGCCGGCCGTTGGACTCCCACCGGACACCGTTGTCGCCCGGGAGAGGTTGGCGGTGATCCACGGCGCCGGAGAGGACGCGCCGCGGGATGCCGTCGGGGAACGCCGCGCACGTCGAGGTGCCAAAGTGGCGCGGCGACTCGGGCCAGGACCGGTAGTGGCGGCAGTTCCAGCACTGCGAGTCGAAAATGATGCTCATGTCCGCTCCGATCTGAGCGGAGGCCACACCGCCCTCCAGCGCGCCCGTTCCTCGCCCGGCGGGCGCGTGCACCGCATCGGCTTCCCGGTCCTGGTCACACCCGCTGGATCGGGCTGGTCACCGGCCCGCAGGCGGGATCGCACGGGTGGCCACGGAGCCTCATCGAAGCCGGGCGTTGCAGATCGTCGACGAAGCCGATCGGCTGCGCGAGACGCAGGCGCAGTGAACGCGGCGATGGCCGCCGTCGGCAGTGCCACTCGGCTGCCTAGCAGAGTGCCTACCGGCGGACGACTGGTCGGACGCTATCGATATGGACCACTTGGGTCGAACAGGTCGAGTGACGTTTTCCACACGACGCATCGGCGCCGCACAATACTTCACGTCGCTCGCATCGAGTGATCAAATAGGTGCACCTAGCAGAGTGCCCCGTTGTCGCCGGAAGATGAGCCGGTATGCCCAAACGTGAAACTCATGCCGATCGGATCGTGCGGGAGATCGTCGAGGGCATCACGTCGGGGCAGCTCGCGGAGGGCGCCGCGCTGCCGTCGCAGCGGGAGCTGTGTGAGCGGTACGGGGGTGTCGCCGTCGACGGTGCAGCGGGCGCCGCGCGAGCGGGACCTTGTTGAAAGCCACCAGGGTGTCGCCGTGTATGTGCGGGACGGCGCGGCCCGTTCCGCTGTTGGCTCGACTGCTGGCGCAGCAGTACGGTGCGAGGACGCTGCTTCAGGTGGTGCGCGCCCTCGGGGTGCCCCCACTACGCTATGGAGTCAGCCGCCAGCGTTCCATAATATGTGCGTTGAGCTGCTGATATATCGGTTTGGGGTGACCTTCCAAAGATGGACTACGAGTACGTGCCGTTGCGGTTGCCGTCGAATGTCGATCGGATGACCGCCAACGCGCAGTTGACGATCCACGCAGAGTTCGGCGGCTGGGAGCTCGCCCGCGTCCGCCTCTACCCCGACGGCACCCGCCAGGTGATGCTCCGCCGCAGGGTCACCAACGACACCCTGCCCGGTCTGAGCACCTGACGCTCCGACGCCACGCACCAGCCCCGGCACCGCGACACCTCGGTGACGGTGAGTGATTCCTGCGCCAGCGGGTGACCTCCCCCTCGACCTGTGACCTTGCCGCCGACTCTCGGCCCGCGGCCGCGGCCCGCGCATGCTTTCGGGCCCTGCCCCCGGACCGCCCTGATGCTCTGGCGTGACCGACGCGGCCCGCCGCACGCCGGCTGCGCCCAGCCCCTCCGCCGGTTTCCGGTCAGGTCAACTCGATGGCGACCGCGGCCGTAGGCAGCACCCCCGGCGCTGCCCATCGGACGCGGCGCGAAGCAGTCCGCCGAGCGCTGCCTCCGGACTGGCTTGCCGGCATCACCCGAACCGCAGGACGGGCCGACAGCCGGCACCCAGTGCCACGGAGCGCGCCAGCACCCGGCACCGCCCGCGCCACAGAGCGCGGCGGCATCCGGCACCGCCCTGAAGCGCCGCGAGCCGCCCCGGCCGACCCGCCGTCCTCGTCCAGGGCGTCCACGCGGGCAAATCACCCAGATCCGGCACCCGGGAACAGCGGTCGCCCACAACACACCGGCGCGTCGGGCCGAGCGCCTCGAAGGCTCGGCCCGACGCGCCGGTCGTAGCAGGTCTCAGCGTCGGCGGGGGCCGACCCGCCGGGACGGCGAACGGTCAGCGTCGGTCGGCGGCCTCGCCCACGCCGGAGCCCTCGCCCGGCGGCTCGGACAGGCCGGCGTCGACGCCGTCGCCCTCCTCGTCCTCGTCGAGCTCCTCGTCCAGGTCGACATAGGCGTGCTCGTCGAGCCGGTCGACGACCCGCTCGCCGTCGTTGAGAGCGAACGGGCCGGTGCCGTCGGTGTCCTCGAACGCCTCCGGGTCGAGCGGGGACTCGACCTCGGCGACGATCACCACGCCGTCGAGGGACTCGAGCTCGGGGATGTCGAGGGCGCCGAGGGAGCCGTCGCCGGCCTGCATGAGCTCGAGGACGGCCTCGCCGACCGTCTCGACCGCGGAGGTGTCGCCGTCGCCGGGATTGGTGCGGCGGGCGGCGTCGGCGAGCCGCAGCAGCGCGGCGACGCTGGGAACCCGGTAGTCGCGGCGCTGACGGACCGAGATGATCCGCGGGTGCGGGTCCTCGGCCTCGGATCCGTCGACGCCGCCGATGCCGACACCGAACTGCCGGTCGGCCTCGTCGGGGTCGATCGCCTCGACGTCCCACGGGGTGACCTCACCGAAGGCGTCGAGCAGCAGCTCGTCGTAGCCGTTGGAGGCGTTGTTGAGCTCCACGTAGGCGCGCCACACCTCGTCGTCGTCGGCCCGCCCGTCGGCGGCCTTGACCGCGGCAAGATGGTCGCGGGCCGCCGAGATCACGCGCTCGAGCGCGGCGTCGAGCTCCGCGTGCCGGTCGGTCATGATGAGACTCCCCCTGGGGTCGATGTGAGTGGTGCCGGTCAGTGGGTCTTCACGGGTGGTTTCGCGGGTGGATCAGGACTGCTGCAGGAACCGGTCGAGGACTCGCACGCCGAACTGTAGTCCCTCCACGGGAACGCGCTCGTCAATGCCGTGGAACAACGCGCCGAAGTTCAGGTCGGCCGGCAGGCGCAGCGGGGAGAACCCGAAGCAGCGGATGCCCAGCTTGTGGAACTGCTTGGCGTCGGTGCCGCCGCTGAGCATGTACGGCACCGGGAGCGCGCCCGGGTCCTCGGCCTTGAGCGCGGCGGACATCGCGTCGACGAGCGCCCCGTCGAAGGTCGTCTCGAGGCCCGGCTGGCGGTGGACGTACTCCAACTCGATGTCGGGCCCGACGAGATCCCGTAGCTGCTGCTCGAAGATCTCGGACTGACCCGGCAGCGTCCGGCAGTCGATGGTCGCCGAGGCCCGGCCGGGGATGACGTTGTCCTTGTACCCCGCGGCGAGGCGGGTCGGGTTGGCCGTGTTACGCAGCGTCGCACCGATGATCATGGCGATCGGGCCGATCTTGCCGACGGCCGCTTCCGGGTCGTCGAGGTCGAGCTCGATGCCGAGGATCTCCGACACGTGCTCCAGGAACGCCTGCACTGTCGGGGTCACCACGATCGGGAAGCGGTGCCGGCCGACCCGCGCGACGGCCTCGGCGAGCGCGGTCACGGCGTTGTCATCGTTGATCATCGAACCGTGGCCGGGGCGGCCCTTGGCGTGCAGGCGCAGCCAGTCGATGCCCTTCTGGGCCGTCTCGATCAGGTAGAGCCGCTGGTCGCCGCCCACGCTGACGGAGAAGCCGCCGACCTCGCCGATCGCCTCGGTGACACCCTCGAAGAGGTGCGGGTGCTCGTCGACGAGGAACTGCGCACCGTACGTGCTGCCGGCCTCTTCGTCGGCCAGGAACGTCAGGACGACGTCACGCGGAGGCTTGCGGCCTTCGCGACGCATTCGCCGCACCAACGCCAGGACCATCGCGTCGAAGTCCTTCATGTCGACGGCGCCACGCCCCCACAGATACCCGTCCTTGATCTCGCCGCCGAACGGGTGGACCGACCACTCCGAGGCGTCGGCGGGCACCACGTCCAGGTGACCGTGGATGAGCAGGGCGTCACGCGACGGATCCGCCCCCTCGAACCGGGCCACGACATTGGCCCGGCCCGGCGCGCTCTCGAGGATCTGGGGCTGGAGCCCGACCTCGGCGAGCTTCTCGGCCACGTATTCAGCGGCCACCCGCTCCCCCGCACTCGTGTCGAGGTCGCCGGTGTTGGTGGTGTCGATGCGCAGCAGATCGCGGCAGAGCTCGATGACCTCGTCGGTGGCGTCCATGCAGAAGTCATATCAGGCGGCACTGACAATTTGCCGGGCGGCCGGACCCCGGTTTCAAGAATCGTCGCCCCGGGTAATCCGCGGTCACTACACGTGATCGAGGAGGGTCGACGTGAACGCGGTCCCGCTCCCACCGTTGCCGCCCGTCGCCGAGGAGCTCGAGGTCCCCGGGCACAGCATGCTGGACCTGCTCGACGAGGACCACCGGCTGATCGACCAGCTATGCCACCGGCTGGCCGACGACGAGACGTCGCAGGACGTCGAGGACGTGCTGGTGGCCACACTGTCCCGGCACCTTTCCGCCGAGGAGCAGTATCTCTATCCGACAGTACGGGCTGTGCTGCCCGACGGCGAGCCGATCGCCGCCCGGGAGATCGAGGCCGACGCAGAGCTCCTGGTGGCACTGCGTCGCCTGCACATCACTCCCCGGCAGGAGGCCGCCGCGCACCGCGCCGCTCTCGAGGCGGTCGCCGAGCACGTGCGCAAGCACACCCGCCGCACCGCCGGGAAAATGTTCCCCCGCCTCCGCGCGTCCTGCACCGACACCGACCTGGTCCGGCTCGGCAACCGGGTCGAGATCGCCCGCGGTGCCGCACCGACGCGGCCGCACCCGGGCACACCCGCCACGCCGCCGCTCAACAAACTCGTCGACCCCGCCGTCGGCGTCGTCGACAAGGTCCGTGACGCCCTCTCCGGCCGTACCACCTGGGCCGAGGACCTCTGACACGGACACGTTTATCAATCTCACCCCGGAGGTATCAAACAGTCATGGCAACCATCCTGTGGATCATCGCGGTGCTGATCGGCATCGCCGGTGTCGTCGCGCTCCTGCGCCGGCAGATCTTGTGGGGCATCATCCTCATCGTCGTCGCACTGCTGGTCGGCCCAGGAGGGGTCAGCATCTTCAACGTCTAGACGCGGGTGGCCCGGTTCCCTCTCGGGCCACCCCAGCACAGAGGAGGCCCCGGCGACCGCATGCCGGGGCCTCCTCTGTGCTGGTCCCAGGCGTGTCGGGACCCCCGATTCGCCAAGATCTTCGGGGAGCGTGTAATGTGTTGCCTCGCAAGCCGGTCGAAGTGGCGGAATGGCAGACGCGCTAGCTTGAGGTGCTAGTGCCCGCAAGGGCGTGGGGGTTCAAGTCCCCCCTTCGACACACTTTTGTGGCATACCTGCCCTACTTTGGTGGCGAGTGTTCAAGTGGTTCTGAACACTCGCCTTACGCATCTCTGCACACCCACGGTGGTGCGTCATGACGCGCCCGGTCACACCTCTCATCCTGTCATCAGCGGACGGTGAGCCGCGCCGTCCGCTCTCCCGGCCGCCGCTCCCTCTCGCCGCGCTGGCGCAGGGGCGGTCTCGTTCGTGGCACTACGCCGTCTCCACGATCGACAACCGCGGCCGGGTTGCCGAAACGTCGGTCGTCCGGGCAGTCGGGTGGGTGGCCGGCACCCGGCTGAACGTCCGCGAGCAGGGTCGGCTGATCGCTGCCGTCCTGGACGAGCAGGGCGTATTCCACGTCAGCCGGACCGGGCATCTGCTGATCCCGGTGGCGGTGCGGCGGTGGGCAGGCTTGCAGCCCGGTGATCGGGTTCTGCTTGCCGGTGACCCGGACCGGAACCTGATCGTCGTACACCCGCCGGAGGCGATTGACGCGATGGTCGAGCAGCTGCACGCAATCCGTCTCGGAGACCCGGCGTGACCGCCGCGGCGGGGTCGGCGGAGCTGGAGGCGGCTCGGCTGCTTTTGGCGCGGATGGGCATCTCTCCCGCTGATCTCGTCGGCGCTGGGCGGCCAGCGGCGCCGACGTTCGCCGAGTACATCCCGGTAGTGCGGGAGGCGGTCAGTGAAGGCAGTCGCAAGGCGTACAACACGTACTGGAACCGGGTCCTTGAGCATTGGTCGCAGCGGCGGATCGATGAGGTCCGGGCGTCGGATATCGAGCGGCTGTCCGAGCATGTAAAGGCCAATCGGGTGCAGCGGCGCAACGCGCGCGGCGGGCACGGGTCGGCCGAGAATTTGATCGCCGCGCTGCGGTGCCTGTATCGACGGGCGGTCGCCGATGGGCTGCTGTCGGAGGGTGAGAACCCTGCGTTGAAGGTCAGCAAGCCGCGCCGGATGCCGTCCACGCGGCGGGCGGTGCCGGACACCCGGCTCGCGGAGATCAACGAGGCCGCGGCCCGCACAAGCGAGGACCCGGACCTCGACAGTCTGCTGCTACGGCTGCACACGGAGACCGCATGCCGCCGCGGCGGCGCCTTGGCGTTGCGGCCGAGGGACCTCGACCCCACCCAGTGCCTGATCCGACTCCAGGAGAAAGGAGACACGGTCCGCTGGCAGCCGGTCTCCCCCACCCTCATGCAGCACCTGCTGCTGCACGCCGAACAGCGGCAGGCGCCGCCGGACGATCAGCTGCTGCGATACCGCAACGGCCGGCCGATCACCCACCGCCGCTACGACACGCTGTGGGGCCGGATCGGCGAGGCGCTGCCATGGGTGGCGACGCAGCAGATCAGCACGCACTGGCTACGGCACACGACCCTGACGTGGGTGGAACGGAACTTCGGGTACGCGATCGCCCGCGGCTACGCCGGCCACACCGACCGCGGCAGCGACGTCGGCAGCACCGCCACGTACGTCAAAGCGACCGTCGAAGAGCTCGCCGCGGCCGTCGCGGCACTGACCGGCGAGCCTCACCCGCTGGTCTAGCCGTTCGGTGGCCGGCACGTGGCCACACGCGATGACACGTGCCGGCCAAGCCACGGTTTGGGTCAGGGTTACATCGTGACGTTCCTTCCCGAGCTCGCCGAGCCGCACAGCCTCGCCGGATTGCCTATGCCCGCTCTGCGGTCGGTGGCGGCGGCCGAGGATATGTACTGTGTGGTGACGACGGTTGACGCGCGTGGGCGGTTGGCGGATGGTTCGCCGGCTCGCGTGCTCGGGTGGTTGCCGGGTCAGCTGCTCACCATCGTCATCACCGCGGGTGTGGTCCAGCTGTCCACGGCGCAGGACAGCGGCGTGGCCGTCACGAAGCAGGGGTACCTTCGGCTGCCGTCGGAGATCCGGCATGCCGTCGGGCTGGTCCAGGGCGACCGCGTCCTTGCCGTGGCACGACCGGCTCTCGACACCGTGATGATCTATTCGATGCCGGTCCTCGCGGAACTGCTGCATCCCGTGTTCGGGCCTTCACAGTGACGCTGGCGGAGGACCGGTCCGGAGCGGTCGACCTCGAGACGGTTCGGCTGTTGCTGGACCGCCTTGGCGTCTCCGTCAGCGACCTCGTCGTAAACTCGGCACCACGCACCGTACCGACGTTCGATGAGTACCTCGACCGGATCGCCGACGCAGTCTCGCCGGGCAGCCGGCGAGCCTATGCCTCATATTGGCGGCGAATTCGGGAAGTCTGGGGTCATCGGCGGCTCGACGAGCCGACCGCTTCGGAGATCAAGCAGCTCGCTGAGAGCGCGAAGCGGTCGGCTGTGGTGCGCAGCAACTCGCGGGGTGGGCGTAGCGCCGCGGAGCACATGATCTCGGCGTTGCGGTGCCTGTATCAGCATGCGGTGGCGGATGGGCTGCTGTCGGAGGCGGCGAATCCGGCGGTGCGGGTCTCGAAGCCGCGGCGGCTGGCCAGCACCCGGCACGCGTTGACCGACGGGCAGCTGACGCAGGTGTTCGCGCTGGCCTCGACGACCGGCAATGACCCCGAGCTCGACACGCTGCTGCTGCGGCTGCACGTGGAAACGGCATGCCGCCGCGGCGGCGCGCTGGCCCTGCGTCGCATTGACCTGGACGTGGAGCAGTGCCTTGTCCGGCTCCGAGAGAAGGGCGAGACTGTTCGCTGGCAGCCGGTCTCGCCTTCGCTGATGCAGCACCTCCTGGCGCATGCCGAACAGCGCGGTGCGGCCGCCGGTACGCGAGAGCAGCTGCTGCGCTACCGCAACGGCCGAACGATCACCCGCCGACGGTACGACTACATCTGGCAGCGCCTCGGCCGGCACCTGTCCTGGGTCGCCACGCAGCAGATCAGCACGCACTGGTTGCGGCACACGACGCTGACCTGGGTCGAACGGAACTTCAGCTACGCCGTGGCTCGCGCGTTCGCCGGCCACACCGGCCGCAACGACGCGGGTCCGACCGCCACGTATGTCCGCGCGGACGTCCACGAGGTCGCGGCAGCGATAGCCGCACTCACCGGCGAGCCGCATCCACTCGCCTCAGCACCTCGTGGTGCATCGACAGCCCCACACCGCGGCGGCCTGGGCGTCTCTCCGAAAGAGGTTTCATGACGATCTACGGGATTGACGGCGATCGCGGGCTGTTGATCGCCATGTGGCAGGCTGGGCTCGGCGGCGTAGCGCAGACGGTGGCAACGCTGCCTGCTGGCGTGGCGGCCGAACACGGCGCGGATCTGACGGAGGCCCTGTCGACGCTTTCGGCAACACTGTGGGAGTCCTATGTCCGGGCTGATGCAGTCCCGGGAGCTGGCACGATCATTGATGACGCGCATCTCGACCGCGGCGATGCGCTGAGCGACTGGATCGCCGCGGTCGTGCAACATCGAACCGGCACCGCCGCGGACGTGCCCATTGCCTTCTACGACCCGATCGACGATGCCGCGCACCGGATCGCGACAGCGCTGGACCTCGTCGGAAATGCCGACCTGGACGGTGCGGTGCTTGCCGAAGTACGGCGCGAAGTCGCGTCGGTCGAGGCTGCTGCGCGAGGCGACCTTTCGGGACGAGCCCGTCAAGCGGTGACGCTAAGTCGGCTCGACGTGTCCCCGGTTCAGGTCGTCGCCGCGGACCAGGCGCTCCACCGCGAGCCGCTCGGCAGCGAGGAGCTGTTCACGACGCTGGACCCAACGGCCGCCGCCGTCGCCGCGGCGCACTGGCTCGAGGCGGCCGTCAGCGTCGTCGCGGACATCTCCGGCATCCCCACCACGGCAGTCCTGGACGCGGCAGACAACATCGAGGCACTCCCCCACACGGCGGCGACAACAGTCCTGGAGATGATGTCGTTGCGGTGCACGCCGCGTGACGCGGTCATCGACCTGGTCGAGCAGGCGACCGCCATCGCCGACGGGGAAGCTGTCGATCTCTACGGAGCCAGGGACGCGATCGTGGAGGCGATCCGGCTCGCGGAGGCCGACGACAGCAATCCTTACAACCTTGAGCAGGTCGACCGGGTCAGGCTCACTCCGCTCGCCCCGCACCGACCGGCCTCTGACCTATTGGAGCAGTTCGTGGCCGGCATCCGTGGATGCTGGACCGTGTACGCGGAATACATCAACCGGGAAGCAGCGCATGCGGAAGGCTTGGAGGCCACACGCGGCAGCCCGACCCAGCAAGAGTTCCTCGACGCCGTACGGATTCGCGCAGCAGACAACGCTGAACGGCTTGGGGCCTGACCGGATCTCCACCTTGACCGGCCACGGCGCCCAAGCCCTACGCCGGTCTCGTCGGCGGGATCACGCCCTGCCGCTGAAGCCGGCGGTAAACCCGATTACTGACAGCTGGATGCAGCCGCTCCGGCTCCTCCTGCTGCGGCTGCACGCTGAAGCGCTCGATGAGTTGATCCACCTGCTTGGCGGTGAAGCGCCGCTTCCGAGCGATGTGGACGTGAGCGATCCGACCGGCACGGCACTCGTCCGCAAGCCACCGCGATGAGACCCCGAGAAGCTCCGCCACTGCATCGATCGTCAGCAGCTTCCCTGCCGGCTCCACTTCTCCACCGCCGTTGGCCGAGCTGGCGGAATACGGCATCCTAACCTCCCACACTCTCCGCTGCATGTAACCGCAACTCCGACCCCATCGCCTCAAGCATCCTAGGACAATGAGGTCTCCGACGGCCGAATGCCACTCCCCACACCACGAGGAGGGCTCAATGCGAAATGAGTTCAGAACCGACCGAATTTGCGGCTGGAAAATCCAGCGTAGGTAGTACATGCTTTAGCGGGAAGACCTAATCATTACGAGTGAATAGGTCATGGCCATATCGGCTCCCACCTGCAAAGATCAGAGGCGGCGGCGGTTTCAGCATCGGCCTGCGCGTACAGCCCTTCGTACAGAGGACGCGAGACGGCACAGCTGGCGAACCCGCCGAAGTTGATGCTCCGCTCCCCCGCCGCTGCGCCCGCCCGCCCGCCCGAGCAGCGTGCGAGCGCTTCGGCTCGAAGCGAATTACCCCACAGTAAAGCTCGGATGCGAGGTAGCAGCCCCGGCGCCCGTGCGCCGGATAGATGATCATCTGGTCATCTCCGAACACCGCACCCGATGCAAGGTCGCACGGCCGGTATGGTTCGGCAGTGACGTCTGTCGAGGTGCTGCGCGGGCATCTCCTGGAGGAGGCTATCGCGTGGCTGGTCCGCGCGAGCGGATACCGTCTGCTGACGGATGTGGGCGACGACCCGGATGGCGCGCTCGAATGGGCCGGCAACGGCCTGTCCGTGGTGGGACGTGGGGCGAACCACCAGGCGGACACGCTCGGCGAGTTCGCGTTCGTGCCGCCGTTCTCACTGCCGATCCGGCTGTTCGTGGAGGCGAAGTTCCGAGCCGGGACCACCGGCATCCATGAGGTTCGCAACGCGTTCGGGGTCGTCAGCGACGTGAACGAGAACTACATCCAGCTGGGTCCGGGCCGGAGACCACGACGTCGCTACCGGTACGTGTCACGCTGTTCTCCACTTCAGGCTTTTCCGCCCCCGCTCAGGAGTACGCGATCGCGCATCAGATCTCCCTCGTGGACTTGTCCGGCGACAGCTTTGCATGGCTGCGAGCGGCGGTCGCGGACGCGGCAGACGAGGTGCGCCAGCTCGAGGCGTCTTTGCAACAGTCGGTTCCGCGCGCCAAACTACGCGAAGCGGTTCGCCGCCACCTGGAGACCGGTGGATCGGTGTTGCCGCAGCTCACCACGCCGTCGTGGTGGTCTGACGCGATCGAGCAGGCCTTGGCGAAGATCGCCGCCGGGATGGGGCACGGGCTTCAGGTGGCGCAGGGCGGTGAGCTGCTCCTCGGCTTCCCGCCGGCGCCGTTCGTGCTGACGTTGACGGCGCAACCGCCGTACACGATGCAGCATTTCCTGACGTTCACCCAACACAAGCAGCGGCACTCGATCGGCCTGCGCCGGCGCCGGTCCGACTCGCACGTGACCCAGTGGGAACTGTTCCCCCGCGAGCGTCCGGACGCATACCGGCTGACGTTCACGTTGCCGGACCGTGTCGAGGCGTGGATCGATGACAGCGAGCGGTACCGCAAACGCGCGCGCATCGTCGAGGAAAGCCTGTTGTCGACGATCGTGTTGTACCGACTGCGCCGCGGCGCCGTGACGGTGTATCAGCTGGACTACGAGTCGGCTGAGCTGCACCCTACGGGGAGTTGACCCAGCGCAGGGGTGCGCTCAGGATCTCCGCGGCGCCGACGGGGTCCGCGGCCCGCTCGGCGAGCGTGGCGACTGCCAGGTGCGGTGGCAGCACGTCGCCGAACTTGAGGCCGGCGACGGCTCGTTCGTCGATGTCGGGTGCCGCAAGCCGCTCGACGTCAACGGCGTCGACCAGGTGCCGAAGCTCACCGGCGGTCAGGTCCCGGCGCAGCCGCACCATGTGGTCGTCTAGGCGGGCGCCATCCACGACGGCCTTGGGCAGGGCCGCGGCGATGGTCGCGTTCGCGCGCCGACCGGCCCAGGTCCACCAGCGATGTTCGTCCTCCCGTGCCTCGACGACGCTACCGCCGGCCCAGGCGTGATCGGCCCGTTCCCTGCGGACCGCAGCAAGGGCCTGTACAGAACGGTTGGACCACGTGACGTCCGGGTCGGCGCCGAGGAGCACCCGGCGCTGGGCTTGGGCGAGGCTCCAGGACTCCGGCGGCAGGAAACCGTGCCAGAGGCTGCGACCAGGCAGGTCAGTGGGTTCGACGTAGCAGCGTTGCCGATTCCAGTCGATGTGGGTGACCTTCCACGCACGGCCGCCGAGGACGATGACGCGCGGGCCGTCGACCTTCATGGTGAGCACGATCGCGTCGGTGCTGCCGACTTCGCGGCGGCCATGCAGGACGGTGAACTCGGGGGCGGCGGCGAAGACGGTCAGCAGTTCCATGAAGTGCCGCCGACCGTACCGGCGTTCGGTCTGCGGTCCGATGGCGAGCATGCCGGTGTCGCGGTCGAGGTGCCCGGATTGGACGAGCCATTCCACGATCGCGGGTGTGGTCTGGTCGAAGATCGCCAGGTCGCCGTACCAGGACGGCCACGTCCCACCGCCGATCCGGTGTTCCTGCAGGCACAGCGCGAGAATCTGTTGCGCAGCGATGTGCCGGGGTCGCGGCGGCGGCACGACCGGCTCAACGTATCCGTCCAGCCACAGGTTGAGCAGCCCGGCGGCTTTGAGCAGCGTGTCGTGCTTGGTGGCGAGGAAGAGGGTGTTGCGGTCGGTGCCGGGCCGGCGGCCGGTGCGGCCCAGTCGCTGCAGGAAAGAGGCGACGGTGCGTGGTGCATCGAGCTGGATGACGCGGTCGAGGTCGCCGACGTCGACGCCGAGTTCGAGGGTGGCGGTGGCGACGATGACGCAGTCGCGGGCCTCGGCGAATGCCTGCTCGGCCTGGCGGCGTTCGTCGGCGGCCAGGGAAGAGTGGGACACGAACGTGCGAACGCCCTTGGCCCGCAGGGCGAGGGCGAGTTGTTCGACCTGGGCGCGGCTGTCGCAGAAGGCGAGGCGTTTCTCGCCGCGGTGCAGGGCAGCGATGACGGTGGCGGCGTTGTCGACGCCGCCGACGTAGTCGAGCGTGACGTCGATGGCCGGGGTCGGGCCGGGCGGTGCGCTCGGCGCGACCACGGTGCCGGGCCGGTGGGCGGCGTTGGTGCCCTGCAGCCAGTGCAGAAGGTCGCCGGGGTTGCCAACGGTCGCGGACAGGCCGATGCGTTGCACCCGGCGTCCGGCGATGCGGGACAGCCGTTCGAGAACGGCGAGCAGGTGCCAGCCTCGGTCGTCCCCGGCGAAGGCGTGAACCTCGTCGACGATGACCATCCGCAGGTCGGCGAAGACCTGCCGAGGGTCGGTCAGCGTGGACACGAGCATCGCTTCGAGGGACTCAGGCGTAGTGAGCAGGATGTCGGGTCGTTCGAGGCGCAGCCGTCGGCGCTGGGTGGCGGACGTGTCGCCGTGCCAGAGGCCGGCCGTGCAGCCGAGCCAGCTCGCGTAGCCGGCGATCCGCGGGTGAAGGTTGTTGAGCAGGGCGCGCAGCGGGCACAAGTACAGCACCGAGATGCCGGTCCAGGCGCCCTCCGCCATGGCGGTCAGGGCCGGGAACACCGCGGCTTCGGTCTTGCCGCCAGCGGTCGGGGCGAGCAGCAGGGCGTCGTCGCCGGCGAGGACGGGTTCGATGGCGGCTTCCTGCAGCGGGCGGAGTGTGCGCCAGCCGAGGGTGTTGACGATGTGGTGGGCGACGCCCGGGTGGAGCCGGTCGACGGCGGTCACGGCAGGGTGAGGTCGATGTCGTCGACGGACTCGACGGCGAGACCGGCGGCGTTGCGTTCAACGTCGGTAAGCTCGGCGGCGGTCACCGTCACCGGGTAGTCGCGACGCGGGTCGAAGTCCAGAAACTGCTCGGTGCGGTCCAAGACATCCGCGACGAGCTTCTTCAGGAAAACCCGGGGGGCGACGCCGACCTTGCCGCCGAGCCGGCCAGTGACGGTGTCGGCGAGTAGGGCCAGATAGGCGTCGTCGACGGTGGCGGCAACCCGGTCCCGGTCAGGCAGACCGGCGATGAACAGATCGCGCACTCGACCTCCGAGTTCGCGCAGGCCTTCGGTGGTGAAACCGGGTAGCCGGAGTTGGACGGCGCGCGGGTTGTCGAAGCGGGCGTCGGCGGTGAAGTCGGTGGCGAGGCGCTGCGCGAGAGGTGGCAGGCGTTGGGCGCCCTGCACGCCATCGAAGAATGCCGGGGTCCCGGTGATGACGAGGTAGAGGCCGGGGAACCGGCCGCCGTCGACCTCGTCGATGAGCTGCCGCAGCGCGTTGAGGGCCTTGTCACGGACGTCGGAGCGCATGCGTTGCAGCGTTTCGACCTCGTCGAGGACGACGAGCAGTCCTGGGTGTCCGCAGCCGCGGAGCACGGTCAGCAGCCCTTGTAGGAAGGCCAGTGCGCCGAAGTGATCGAGCTCGCCTTTCAGGCCAGCGGCGCGGCGGACGGTGGAGGCGACGTTGGGCTGGCCGCCGAGCCAGGCGGCGAGGCCTTGGGCGGTGGCCTGGTCTCCGGCGCCCGCGGCGGTTCGGTAGCCGCGCAGGGCCGCGGCGAAGGCTGGTGCGCTGCGGGCGATCTCGCCGAGGCGTCGGTCGAGGAGCCGGTCGACGCCGTCGTCGAGGGCATCGCTGTCGGTCTCGGCAATGTCGCCAGTGGCCAGGACGTCTTCCTCGAGGCTGTACATCCAGGCGTCAAGGACAGGCCGCAGCGCCGACGGCGGGAACTCGGCCGTGGTGAGGTTGTCGCAGATGCGCCGATAGACGGTTTCCAGCCGATGCAGAGGGGTTTCGGTCTCGGAGATCTGGACCTCGGCGGTGGCCATCCCGCGGTGTTTCGCGCGTTCGGCGAGCCAGCGAGTGAAGAACGTTTTGCCAGCGCCGTACTCGCCGCGGACCGCTTTGAACACCGCACCGCCGGCGGACGCGGTGTCGAGTTCGGCGTCGATGGCGGCCTCGAACCGGTCCAGCCCGACGGCGAGCAGGTCGAGTCCGTTGCCGGGGACGGTGCCCCGGCGCAGCGCGTCAATAACCTCGCGGCGGCGCCGCGCGCTGACATCAACGGTCACGGCTGGTCCCAAGCTCGAACTGCTCGCGCAGCATGCGTTCGTCGAGTGTGACGATCTCGCCGTCGACGTCGACGGCCTGGTAGCCCTCGACGGCGAGGACCCGCCGCAGAATCGTCACGATGTTGCCGATCCGCTGCGCGGGGACGCCGGAGCGGGCCGCGAGGGCCTCCATCGGAAGCCGATGGCCGTCCGCCTCGTGCAGGGCGGTGAGCAGGGCGGTGACCCGCTCGTCGGGCAGCACCGGGCGGCCGGCCAGCCGCAGCGCCTGGTTCTGTTTGTACCGGGGACTGGCCAGCAAGGCGGTCACGAACGGCGGGGTGAGGCCGAGCGCGTCCGCTGGGGTCGGCGCAGCGACCGGGGCGACAACGTCGAAGAGGGTGCCCTCCTGCGTCGGCTCAGCCAGGGTGACTGCCGCGCTGGACAGGTCGACCGGCCCGCGCCACCACGGCGGCGACGCCACCGGTGCCGGCGACCATCCGGCCGGCGACGGTTCCCCGGCGGAGGTCAACATCGTGAGCGGGATGACGACCTCGGCCGCGCTGGCGCCACCGTGGTAGCCGGCCTTGCGGGCGGTGTAACGGATCGTCTCTCGCCAGGGCAGGACCACGTCACCGTCGCCGAGGAGGACTCGCCGCCCGGTGATCCGGGTTTCGCCGTCGCCGGGTGCGTCGCCGCTGGCGGGCCGCCACCGAGCGGACAGTGCGCCGGTTGCGCTGCGCAGGTCGCCGTCGGGTCCGCGGTCCACGACGTGCCCGTGGTCGGAGAGCAGCACCACGACCCGCCCGCGGGCGGCGTCGAGGAGGTGGCGGACCAACCGTACGGTCTCCAAGGTCCAGGCGGTCGCGGCCGGGTCACTGCGGTCGAGGGCGTCGTCGATGGTGTTGACGACCGCGGCGACGGTGCGGACGTCGGGGTTGCGCAGCGCCGTCACGACGGACGGGGCGAGGCTTTGTCCGGCACCAGCGAGCAGGTCACCCTTGTGGAACAGCACGGCGTCGGCACCGAGCTGCTTGGTCAGCCCGGCGCGTTCGTCGGCCTGGCCGCCCCGGCGGAGCTCGCCGGCGAAGAGGCTGGTCCGGCTTACCTCGGTCACCGACGGCAGCGCGGCAAGCACACCGACACGCGGCCCACCGTCCGGGGTGAGTTCCCACCAGTCTGCGGCTACCGCCGACTCGACCAGTTCGGTGCTGGCGGCCACGCTCATCCCGTCGACGATGAGCAGCAGCACCGGCCGGCCCGCGTCGACGACCGGTTTGACGACCCTCCGGACGACGTCCTCCACGTACAGCAGGCTGCCGGGTGCGCTGTCGGCCGCGGTGTTCGCGGCGAGCAGCGCCGCGAACTGCTCGTCGTGGTGGTCGCGGCGGGCGGCGACGGCGGTGTGGAGATCCCGGTACACCGCGGCGAGCGCGGGATCGCTCACCCCGACCCACAGCCGAAGCCCGGCCCGGTCGACCCATCCGTCAGTAGCGGTCTGCCGGTGTACCGCCTCCGCCAACGTCTTCGGCGTGTCGTCCGGAGTGGTCAGCCAGCGCATGGCGCGCATCGCCAGCACCGCCGTCGGGTACCGGTCACCGACCGGGGCGAGCCGGTGCCGCGCCACCATCCGCAGGGCGGCCTCCGCCGCCTCGAGCGTGCGGCTGGTCGGCTTGCGCAGGGCCAGACGCAGTTCCTCGGCGAAGGTCGCGAACCGGGCGTCGAGCCCGCCGGGCAGCAGGTCCGACCGGCCGATGAGCCGACTCGCCTGGAGCCCCCGGGCGAGTTCCTCGGCCCGGCCGAGCAGCCGCTGCGCCTCCGCGCGATCCTCGCCGCCCAGCGCCCGGGTGACCCAGGCCAGGACGGTGGTGCTCCACTCCGCGGCTTCGCTCTCACGCGGGGCGGTACCGCCGAGGTACTGCTCGAACCGCACCCGGGCGGCGGCCACGTCCGCGTTCGGCGCGCGGCCGTCCCACAGCAGCCCCGCGACCAGCCCGAGGGGAATGGCGTCGGTGCCGTGACCGCTGTCGACAGCGGCGATCGCCCACCATGCGGTGGCGCCGGCGGTCTCAGCGAGCCAGCCGGCGACAATGCCTCGCAATTCGGCGTCGACGGCGGTGTACCGCACGACGTCGGCGCCGCGCAGGGTCCACTGCAGCAGCCCGGTCGCGTCGAGGTCGTCCACGGCCAATCCCAGCAGCCGGGCGGCCAGCAACCGCATCGCGGCGTCGCGGGTCACCACTCCCCCGCGCACCGGCGGCCAGCCGCCCGGCGGCGCGTGCTCCAGCAATGCCTCGGCGAGCTGGCGGCGCTGCCGCACAAGCGCCGGGTCGAGCGCGGCGGCCTCGAAATGCGTCCGGACGATCTCCCATGGGTCGATACTGATCACGGTGTGTGTCGAGCAGCGCGACAGCAGCCCGGCGCCGAGGTCGTCGTCATCGCGATCGGTGAGGACCACCAGACGTTCCTCGTCCGGCAGCTCGACCAACGCCGCCCGGATCGCCAGCGACGACACAGCCGGCACCACCCGGACGGTGGTGCCGCCGACCTGGATCGTCGGGGAGCCGCTCCACTCCGGGCGCGCCTTCAGCGCAAGAGCGCGCTCCGGACGGCCGCTGCGCAGCCAGTCGGCGACCATGGCCCGCACCTGCGCCTCCGTCGCACTCGGCGCGGCGATACCGGCGGCGGTGGTGCTCACTCCACCGACCATTCCACCCGGATCCGCCGCCCCGCGTTCGCCGCCCGGAAGCGGCGCAGCTTCGCGACCGCGTCCTCGAACGAGGCGTCGTCGTCGATGCTGACCTCACCGCCGGTCCGGACCAGCGGCGGGGTCACCGGCGGCGTAGGAACGGGTGGTGTGACGACGACCGGCGGGTCGATGACCGGCGGCGGGACGACGACCGGCGGCGGCGTCCGGGCCAGCAGCTCGGTCGCTTCGTGGGCCGCCGTGGATAGCGCTTCGGCAAGGTCGGCGTGCAGCTGCTCGCGGCGCGCGGAATCGGCCAGCTTCTCCAGCAGCAGGCGCGCCGCTTCGGCGCGGTCGTCCTGCAGCCCGGCGACAGTGCTGAGCATGTTCCACGGCGTGCGGGCCAGCGCCTCGGTCAGCGCCGCAGCTCGGGTGAGGTAAACGCTGGCGGTGACCGGTTCCACGCCGCCGAGGTCGGGATCGGCCAGCAGATCGACGAGGACCACGTCATCGAGCTCGTCCACGACGGCGTCGAGCAGGGCAACCAGACGCCGGGCGGTGTGCAGCCGCCCGGTCGTGGCGGCCGGATCGATGCCGAGCTGCCCGGCGTGCCGCTCCAGCGCGGCGACCAGTTGCCGGACCGCAGGCAGGGTGCCTTTGAGGTGCTCGCGCACCGTCGCGCCGAACCGGGCAAGGTTCGCCGCGGACAGCCGCGGTGGCAGCCGCAACGGCGTCAGCCCGCTGACGGTGGCGAGCGCGGCTTTCCACTGCTGCTCGTCGGGGCGGCGATCCATCCGGAGCTCCATGTCGTCGGCGATGCCGTCGAGCACAGGAGCGGGAATCTTCCGGTCGTCCCGGTACCAGGACAGGTCCTGGTCGAGCGCGAACACCGCGATCAGCAGTTGCTGCACGGGGCGGTCCAGGCCACGCGGCTGCGGCACGTCGGTCAGCCGGCGCAGCAGCGAGACGGAGAACCGGTCCGTCGCGCCTTCCAGCGCCTTGGCCTGCTGCAGGAAGTGCCCGGTCCACCACAGGTACGTGGGGTTGAGGGTGTAGACACCTTCCTCGGTGCACTCGCCGATCTTCAATTGGTTCGCGATCCGGCGGACATGCCGCCGATCGGCGGACTCCACCAACACTCGACGAGCTGGATCGGCCATGGCCTGCTGGGCGTACTCAAGTACCTTGCGCAGCTGCGCGACGGTGACCAGGGGCTCGTTCTCGGGCAGGTTCGGATGACCCTGGTAGATCCAGGTGAGCATCTGCCCGGTCAGGTGGTCGAACGCGGTGCGCAGCGTCCCACCGATCGGTTTTGCGGGAGTAAAGCCAGGTGCAATCGTCTGCAGCACCGGGTCCGGGTCGTCGGCAACGTCCGCTGGCAGGGCACCCACCACTCCGTACGCCTGCTTGAGACAGTCGACGAGCCGGGCACGAGTGGTGCGCTGCTGCTGTTCCAGCATCGCCTTCGCCTGCAGCCGCTCGTCTGTGGAAAAGTCGGAGGCTATCGTGCGCAACCGGTCGTCGCCGCTGCCCGCCAGCAGATAGTTCAGCTTCACCAGGGTACCGACCAGACCCAGCCGTTCCTCGGTGAGGAAGTACGGCAGCCAGAACAGCGTATTGCTGTTCAAGTGCGCGTTGATCGCCTGGATACGGGCGGTGTCGCTGCGCCGGGTGTGGGTCTCGTCGTCGAAGGGGTAGTCGATGACCACCCGCCAGCGCCCACCGTCCGCTGCGACGTCCGACTCGGGCAGTTCGTTGGGGTCCCGGACGTTGGCGAAGATGACGTCGATGTGGTGCCGGCGGCCCCGCCAATCCCGCGGCTGCTGTTGTGCGGCGAACATGCCGTCCGGCGGGGTGATGCCCAACTCGGCACAGATGAGATCCCGCAGCAGCCGACGCCGGGCACCTGGCGTGTCCTCCGTGGTCGGCACCCGCTCGAGGAGGACCGACGCGTCCACCTCGGACAGCTCCATCCGGATCACCGGATCGGTACCCTCGCCGATCTGGATCTCCGGGATGTACACCGACAGGTGCCGCAGCCGTTTGAGCACCATCGGCGGCTCCGAGCCGATGATCGGGCTGACCATCGAGCCGTAGTTCAACGCGTGCAGCCGGACCGCGGTCAGGTTCGCCAGCGCCGGCACCTCCGGCACCAGCGCCGCAAGCAACAGTGTCTTGATCAATCGGTCGTCGACGTTGTACTGATGGCTGGGCGGCAGCGCGGCGACGCCTGCCTCGGTCTGCTGGTGCTGCTCAAGGAGCACCGGCCGCAGCCGGCCGTAGAGCGCCCGGGCGGTCTCGAACTGCTTCTTCAATTTCGGGTTGTCCGGCAGCTCCCCCTTCGCGACCAGTTCGTCGAAGAGTTCGGCGACCCCGATGACGTCGTTGACCCGCAGCCGATCACGGCCCGCCACGAGCAGCCGGGCCATCACCTTCAACGCGGTCCGCTCCCGCTGCAACGCTTGCGACAGCGCCACCAGCGTCGCCACCAGCGCCGGGCTGAACGGGTACAGCCGCCGGAACACCGCCGGATCGGAGCCGACACCGGCGTCGCCGTACTGGTTACCGGCGATCAGCGTGTCCCACACGTCACGGCGGCGCTGGACCGCCTCGAACGCCTCCCGGAGGATGCGCTCGCCGTCGCCGATCTTCTTCAGCAGCCGCCGCTCGGCGATCTGCGGCAGGTTCCGGTCCGGCAGCACGATTTCGGTGAACCGGCCCCGGCCGTGCCGGAACACGTCGGAGAACGCCTGCCGCTCCGCACCTGGCACATGCGGCCCGAGGAACTCCACCAGGTCCCGCTGCCGGGCAACAAACGACACGAGCGGCACCGACCTGTGTTGATCGGCCGACTCGACGAACTTCGCGAGCTTGCCACCCTCCTGGTTGACGAACTCCAGGTTCGACAGGTGCTGCGACAGCCACAGGATCAGCTCGTCGAGGAACAACACGATCACGTCGTACTGCAGCGACTTCGCGTGCTGCGTGATCACCGCGAGGCCCTCGTCGATGTCGAGGAACTCGCCGCTGTGCACCGCCCCCTTGAACAGGGTCGCGGTCAAGTCGGAGACCAGCCGGTCCCGGTCGGGCGTGCCGGGCGGCTGCGCCGCGGCAGCGTCGTACCGGGCGGCATCCCAACCACCGCGCCACTGCCCCCACCCCGCGGACCCGCCGCCCGAGGCCTCGCTCAGCCGGGCGAAGAACCGCTCGTCGCCTACCTCGGCCCGGTAGTCTGCGGCGTTGACCAGCAGCGCATCCGACCGATGCACCGCCGGTGGCGGGGCATCCGGGTGCAACGCCATCACCTGCTGGCGGTACCCGCCGAGCACCGCCGCCTCCAGCGACCGGGCACCCAGCAGGTGGAAGGTCAACGTCAGCACCTTGCGGCCGGACAGCCACTTGTCCGCGTCCGCGACCGGCTCCGACAGGTTTTCGACGGCCAGGGCGTCCGGGTTGCGGCGCAGGATCTCATGCAGCACCGCCATGAAGTGGCTCTTCCCGGCACCGAACGACCCGTGCAGGAACCCTGCCTGCGACCGGCCCGTCTCCAGCGCCTGCGCGACCAGCCCGAGCGCCTTGACGAACTCCGTCTTCAAGCTGTCGGTGACCACGTAATCGGCGAGGGTCTGCTGCGCATGGCTGACACCCTCCGCCAACCGCATCACGTAGTCCGAGTCGGTCACCCGCTCCGGAATCGCGATGACCTCACGCAGCATGGTCACGCCAGCACCCCCAACGCAATCTCGGCCCGGTCAGCCTCCAACGTCGCCAACTCTGCATCAACAAACGCGGTATAGAAATCGGCCGGACTACCGCCGTATTCCGGCAAATCATCAGAATGCCACTGATGCAGCCACGGCTCCAACTCCCCCAGCCCCGCCAGCAGCGGCAGCAGCCGCTCCTTCGGCCAACCGTCCTGCTGCTTGCGCTCCATGTAGAGATTCGCCAGGGCCTGCGCCTGCTCCAGATGATCCCAGCCCGCCCAGCCGAGCACCGGCGACGTGTCCCGGCCGGCGTTCGGGTACAGCACGAACCGCTCCTTCGGCACATCGAGCTTGCCCCGGTTACGCCAGTACGACGTCCGCGCGAAGTCGGCCTGGGCGTACTTTGGCGGCACCGGAATCGGCTCCGTGAATCGTTCGCCCTTCTCCGCGGCTTTGTCCTCCCGCCGCTGCAACGCCCAGACGTCCTCCCACTGTTTGCGTTTGACAAGCCCGGACGGCTTGTACCGGTACGCGGCCAGGAACGGCACCGTTTCGTCCACCACCAGCTTCGCCAACTCACTGGCGAGGTCGTAGGCGTCGTGCCCGCAGTACAGCGCCAGCACCGATCGGAAATCTGCGTCAGTGCCCACCCGGTCTGCCAGCACGCCGACCGTCATGATCCGGCCACCGGCGGACCCCCGCCACAGCTCCTCCGCCTCGAGCCTGTCGAGCAGCCAGTCCCGCAGCGCCTGCTGCTCCTGCACCTCCCACGGCGTCGAGGACCACCGCCGCTTACACTCCGGACGCTCGATCAACGCGAGGTCCGCACGAGACTCAATGACCGCGATCCGCTTCAGAACCGTTTCGCGGTATGCGCTAGGCCACTCCTCCGGCAGCGTGGCCGTTGGCTGCGACCGATGCCGGACGAACCACTCCGGGATCGGTTCACCCTCTGCGATGCCTCGAGCCATGATGATCTCGAAAGCCCGCTGTCCGAGCCGCAATTCCGGCACCGCGTCATCCGGCAGGGTCAGGTCGTCGTCGAGCAGGCCGTACAGCCAGTACACCTCCCAGTCCAGTTCCTCCTGCAGGGCGATCATCCGGCCCCGAATCCTCGCGTAGCCAGCCTTCGCGGCGTCGAGCGTCTGCCGTGTCGGGACGCCGGCCCCACAGACCGCGGCCGGCCGAACCGCGGCGAGTTCCTGAGCCAGCCGGTCTAACGCCCGCGCCCGCACGGTCGACGTACGCGCGGGGATTGGGAAACTCTTGAGCTTCGTCGCGTTGAACTGGAAAAATCGCTCCCAGTCGCTGCTGGTAAAGCCGCCACCCTCGCCTCGTATGCCCTTGTCGTGGCTGACCTGCTTGAGCCAGAAGCACGCCGTCGAGGAGTTCAACAGGCCCAGCAGCGCGAGATGATCGTCCTCGGTCGCGGTGGCAGGCAACTTGATGACCGGCGCCGTTCTGTTGAAGACCTTCCCACCCCGATCCAGCACGAAGTGGTTGTGCGTCGCCACTTCTCCCCATGTGAGTGAGAAAGGCGTATGTAACTTGTCCCAGTAAACTTCCTGCCATTCCCACCAAGCCAGGCCGCGATCGACCATCGGCGTGCCGAATCGGCGTCGCTTGTTGATGGCGGACCTGTACCGCTGGAGTAGGTGACCGGTCTGTCCGAGGTCAGCGATCGGACGAACCCCAGATCGGCTGGAGTAGGGCCAGATCGCGGCACTGGCCCGCGCGATCGCGTGATCTCTGACCGCATCTCCCTCCACAAGATGACGAGTCGTGGTTACGCCGAGTCGTGCTGCCGAGCGCTCATCAGGAAACAGGTACAGGTCGTCTTCGCCGGTTACCGACATGATTCCGAGATGCGCGGTGAGGTCGGCGAGGCGCCGAGCGGCCTCGTCCTCGATGCGCTCCATCAGATCGCTGGCTCCGCCTCCAGCAAGGCTCCACGGGTGGTTGGCGAACATGGTCCGCGCAGCGTCGATGACCGTCACGAACGCGTTGGCCACCTGCGGCCGATTCCAGTTGTCGGCGATGGCAGACCAGACGTCGCCACGAGCTGGGTCGTCGGGCACACCCTGTTCGCCTTGGACGCCAAGCACTGCCCGCAATGTCGGACTCTTGGGTGGTCGGCGCTTGCCAACCAAGATGACCGTAGGGGTGCCATGCCCCGGGATGTATGCACCCGACGTGTCAATGATGTGGCTCAACTCGACCTTCTTGGCGAAGAAGTCGTTGATGAGCTGCTTGCCGAACTCCCGCTTCATGAACGAGTTGGCAGTGATCTGGCCCGCGGTGCCACACCGGCCGGATGGGTCCGCACTGCGCACCAGCTCGAAGAACCGCTCCGCGAACGGTACGGACAGTGCGTATTTCCCGGAGCAGGAGTCGTACATCCCACGGTAGAGGTCGTTGAGGTACTTGTCCTTGACCGTGATGTACGGCGGGTTGCCGACCGCCACCGTATACTGCCCCGACTTGAGCAGCGTTTTGAGTGCCTGCGCGTCCTCGGTGTAGTAGGGGTATGCGGTGCCGCTCTCTAGCAGGTGCAGCATGTCGCCCTGGTGCGAGGAGTCCTCGTCGCCCCATCGCAGCAGCGAGTCGCCTACGGCAAGGCGCATCGTGAAGCCCGGGGCGTCGGCGAGGTGCTTCTCGTCGCAGTACCGCAGGGCCTCGACGAGGAGCCGGAAGCGCGCGATGGCGACGGCGAACGGGTTGATGTCGACGCCGGTGATCTGGTCGAGGACGTTCTGCGCTCGGGTTCGCCGGTCGAGGTCGGGATGGTGACGTTCCCACAAGGGCACGAGGCGGTGGAACGCGCCGAGCAGGAAGTGGCCGGAACCGCAGGTGGGGTCGATGAGCGAAGTAGCTTCCAGCCCGAAGTCCTTGATCGACTCGTCCAGCGTGAGGTCGAGGATGAACTCCTCGACGAACTCCGGCGTCTGCAGCAGCGCGTACCGCTTACGGGCGTCCTGGGACAGCTTCTCGTAGAGGTCGCCGAGGAATCGGGTGTTGAGCTGCGGGTCGGTATAGTCGTGGATGCCGGGTCCGCGGCGCCAGAAGTCGAGGAGGCCGACGGCGGCATCGGCGCTGAGGTCCCAGTGCCAGACTGGGTTATGTTCGTCGAAGAGGGCCTTCGTTGCGCGCAGGCCGGCGAGGTGCTGGAAGGCCTGACGGATCCATTCGCGGTCGCTGTGGGTCGGATGTTGCAGGAAGTACTCGGTGGCGGCTTCAACGGCGTCGTCGGTGCGCTGACCAGGCCCGGCGATGAACTGCCGGTCGATGAGGTCGTTGTCCTCGCAGAAGCGGACAAAGACGGTACCGAGCAGCCACGCCACCGACGCCTGGTCGATCTGTTCCTCGCGCCACGTCTCGTAGGTGGCGCCGGTGCGCTTGCCGTACGCCGCCTTGTACTGCGCCTCCAACCACGACTGGAGCTTCGGCAGGGTCTCGGACTGCTGGCGCAGATCGGTGGCCAGGACCTTGAGCTGGCGCTGCAGGTCGGCGAGTGTGGTCACGTGCGGGCCTTTCCGGTGGCCTGGGCGGGCTGCCACCACGCGTCGGGCAGCCAGGTGAGCTGGCCGGACGACGTGACGGGGATGGGCTGGTCGTCGAGGAGTTGCTTGCCGCCGCGGGTCGCGACGAGGAGGAGCCGTGCGGCTGGGCGCGGCACGCCGTTGTCGGCCAAGGTGGCGATGAGGTCCATGCAGCCGTACCGGGCGAGGGGTGCCGCCTCGCTCAGCA
This sequence comes from Dactylosporangium roseum, assembly GCF_025264685.1. Classification (GTDB taxonomy): domain Bacteria; phylum Actinomycetota; class Actinomycetes; order Mycobacteriales; family Micromonosporaceae; genus Dactylosporangium; species Dactylosporangium roseum. The sequence continues at coordinate 3,685,807 of NZ_CP073721.1, read as the reverse complement.
GTACCGCAGAATCCGTGTTCAGTGCGGCCGTCAGGCGCGGCATCACCTCGGCGCGTACGGCGCTTTCCAGGTTGCGGCGATCGGGGTGGGCGGCTTCACGAGCGTCTGATTCCAGGATCAGCTCCCACGGCACGCCCAGGGCGCGGAGCGTCTCGACCAGGACCGCGGTGATGTTCAGCTCGGCGAGCCCGAATCGGTCGAGCAGTGCTTGGCGGGCGCCGGCCAGGGCTGCGGGCTTCACCAGGACCGCCAGGAAGCCGTCACGGTCCAGGACCGCGGCGAGGCGGGCGTCGGCGTCCGCGACGGCGTCCGGGCCGGCTGGCAGCAGCGGGCCGGTGCGGGTGCCGCGGGTGCGGCTGGCGAAGAGGTCACTGCCGGGTCTGGTGGGGGTGGTGTAGCGGTCGTGCCGCCACTCGAGCGCGATACCGGCGGCCGTCAGGTACTGGTCGAGTTTGGGCCGGCCGGGGAGGTCCGCGGCTTTCGGGAACCGGGCCCGGACCCGCTTGCGGACCTCGTCGATCGACAGTGACCGGCCGGGTGGGACGGCGAGGCTACCGGCGGCGAGCCGAAGCGCGGTCTCGGCGGCCATGCCGACCTGGTACAGCTGCTCCTGTGGGCTGAGCGCTACCCCACCGGCGGCCGCGGCGAGAGAGAGTAGCCGGCTGTCTGACATCTGCGGCATCGCCGGCGGCGGGGTCGGTTCACGTAGCCGTTCCAGCGCCCGCGAGCGGGTGGCCGGCAGCGGCTGGCTCGCCAGGCCGTGCGCGATCCGGCCGAGCTGCGCCGCGTACTGCAGGAAGTCCATCGCGGTGTGCTCGGCGTCCGGGTCGTCGGGCTCGCGGCCGATGAGGACGACCTTGTCGATGCGGTGCTGGTCGACGCGGGCGTCGCCGCCACGGGCGAGTTCGACCTCGACGGCGGCACGGACCAGGCCGATCGCCTGGGTGGTGCGTCGCGGTTCGGGGCTGTACGACCCGTGTGCGGCGATGAGTTCACCGGCCAACTCGTCAGCGGACATCACTCCGCCGTTGGCGTCGAGGAGTACCACGATCTCGTCGCGGATGCGGCTCAGGTCCGGCAGGTCCCGCCACCGGTCGGTGAGCCGGTGCAGGATCTGCGTCACCCGCTGGGAGGTGATCCCCGCGTGGCGGGCCAGGTCGACCTGGGACGGCCAGTGAGGCGGGTGGTCGTCGCTCGACGGGATGTCGGAGCCGAGCAGCATTGGCACGATCGCCGTCTCGCCTGATCTGCGCCGGGTCGGGGGCCCGGTTAGCAGCTCCAACACAGTTTCGATGCCGGCGATCTGCGGGGTGCCGCCGTCGTCGGTCGGTTCGGCGGTGACGGTGTGGCTGGTGGCGAAGACGGCCCGCAGTTCGCGGGTCCGGCGGCGGATCTCGGTCTTGGTCGCCTGGGAGACACCGGCCAGGCGGGACAGCGCCATCTGGTCTTGGTCGATGAGGTCGCCGACGGTGTGTACGCCGATGCGTTCCAGCGCCGAGCGGGCCTTCGGGGTCATCCCGACTCGTTCCAGCGGTGTGTCGCGGCCGACCGCGAGCGGCACCTCCTCGGCGGACGGCTGGCGGTCGACGGCCGGTGCCGGCAGGGCGGTGAACACCCGCCGCCAGGCGTCGGTCATGTCCTCGTAGGTGTCGAAGCGTTGCCGGGCGTCCCGGGCGAGGGCCTTGGCGAAGAAGTTGACCAGGCCCTCGGCGGCGTCCTGGTCGAACAGCTCCGGTGCCAGCGTCACCTCGTCGGTCAGGTGCTCGGGCGGGGTCAAGCCGTCGCCCCACCTCGGCAGTGTCGCGGTGGCCATCTCGTACAGGGTGACGGCGACGGCGAAGCGCTCCGCGGCGGCGTCGTAGCGGGCCCGGCGCGGCGGTCCGAGGAATGGGTCCAGATAGGGCGGTGTGCCGGCGGTCAGGTGCTCGGCCGGCGCGGCGGCGAGGGAGAAGTCGAACACGCACAGGTGCAGCTCGCCGTCCCGCGAGCGGGGCCGGGCCGCCAGGTTGGCGGGTTTGATGTCGCGGTGCATGATGCCCTCGGCATCCAGGGCCCGGACGACGTCGAGCAGCTCCCGGCCGTAGCGGTCGAGCAGTTCCAGGTTGAGCCGGCCACCGGAGGCGAGCTGGTCGGCGAGCGTCTTCGGCCCGGCGTACTCCAGCAGCAGCCCGACCTCGCCGCCGATCTCCACCGGCTCGTCTCGGACCAGGCGGACGATCTGCCAGTGCGGGATCCGGCGCAACACGGCAGCCTCGTCGTACAGCCGCTGCCGCTTCTCCGGGTCCCGGGCTACCTTGAGCACGATCTGCGTGCCCTGCTCGTCGCGGACGAGGATCGCCACCGACGTTGCGCCGGCGCCCAGCCGGTCGATCACCGTCAGACCGCCCTCGAGCACGTCGCCGCTGCGCGCCTGCAACGGGTTGACCTGCGGGACCGGGTCCGGGGCGGTCAACTCCTCCTCGACCTGGTCGAGACCCTCCAGGAACAGCGCGACCGTCTTCGTACGCGACGGCACCACGACGCAGGTCGCGTCGAAGATGAGGTCGACGAGGCTGCTCGGGGCGCCATCGAGGGCTGCGGTGATGTCGAGGCCGCCGAGCTGGTCCAGCACCGTCTTTCGCTCGGCGACGCTGGTGGCCGGCTGACGGCCGCTCATGATGTGGTACGTGATCGCACCCAGCGCGAACACGTCCAGCAGCACTCCCGGCGCGTCCGGGTTGGTGATCTCCGGTGCCTGGTACACGCGGGCGTGCTCGTCGGCGAGTTCTTCGACGTGCTGTGTGCCCAGCACGGTGCCCTGCGAGGTCGTGGTAGTCCCGGGAATCCGGCCGCCGGTCTGCCAGTCGATCACCACTAGCCCTGGCCGCGCGGAGTTCGGCTTCCGCACGAAGATCGACCGCGGGTTGAGGTTGCGGTGCACCAGGTGCCGCGAGTGCGCGTATCGCATGATGTCGCCGAGCTCGCGAACCAGCTCCAGGCGCCGGTCGACGGTCAGCTCGCCGTCATGCTCGGCGAGCCATCGGTCCAGGCGAACCCAGTCCTCGTTGTGGTCGAAGATCACCGCCGGGCCGTAGCTGTGCTCGATCAGATCGTGCGCCTGGACGATTCCGTCGTGGCGGATGCCCTGCAGCAGCCGGAACTCCCGCTCCGCCGCGCGCTGGATCATCTCGCGGTCGGCGTCGGCTCGCTCGGTCAGGTAGAAGCGGACCCGTCGTACCAGATCGGTCTGCTGGTGCCCCGCGAGGAAGTCCTGCCAGCCGGGTCCTTCGGCAAACGGCTTCGAGGTCAACAGGAGCTGCCCGACCATCCGCTTCGACACCGACGGCCGCAGCCCACACGCCTCGATCAGAGCGACGATCTCTCGAGCCGCTGCCCGATCGATACCGCCGCTGGCGGGGCGGTGCGTCACCAGCCGGTTGATGTCCTCCAGCCCGGATGCGGACGAACCGTGCGGGCCGTACACGCGCTGCCGGCCGACCGGATCCAGCTGCGACCGGACGTTCGCGGCGTGCAGGAACACCGCTGCGTCGACGTACGGCACACGGGCCCGGCGTCCGGGCACCCTTCCGGCGTACTGCTCCAACAGCGTCCGGAACCGGCGCGCCTTGCGGTTCGCCGCGATCACCGGATTGTCGACCAGCCGCACCCGGCCGTTCGGCATCGTCCGTCGCCACTGGAACCCGTCACCGGAGATGTCACCTTGCCAGTGCTTCAACTCCAGGATGTACAGCCCCTGCGGCACCAGCACCAGCAGATCGACCTCATTGACCGAGCCGTCCGTTCCCTGGAACTCGACGTTCGCCCAGGCGTGGTACGGGTCGCCGTCCGGCAGCAGGGCCTGCAGTTGTTGCAGACCGGCACGCTCGTGCGGATAGTCGCTGGCGTTGATCTCCCGCCAGCGGGGCGAATCCGGCCGGATCGTGACCACCCCTCTCCTGACCTGCGACACCGTCGCCAATAGCGATCTTCAGACTACTCAACGCCGATCTCCGCGTGGAGGGTAGTACCTCCCGAGCACGCGGATCACCTGCATACAGGTGAATTGACGTGCCGGACGGTTGAGGCCAGACCAGAAATGGGGCAATTCCTTCCCACAACCACCGATCTTCGACCGCCTGGGTAGCCGTGGACGCCGACGCGGTCGGCTCGCACAGGATCCTCGGTCCGCAATCTCGAGTGCCCTGTAGTCCGGCGGCCGGACAGGCCCAACACTGAGGAGCGGAAGGCCATGAAGCTGGTGGACCACGCGTCGGACCAGTTGGGACGAGTGTCGACCATGGTGAGGTCACCCGAGGCGGCGCCGAGGAAGTGACATGCCGACTCAGTCTCGCTAGCGACCGACCAGTCCGCCCGCCAACCCCATTCACTCAAGGTTGTTTCTCTGTCGCTCTTCGTGATAACTCGTTAATATAGTCACCATCGTCTATCACTCGGAGCCTGTGTGGATGTCGACATACTTCTTCGACAACTTTCTACACCTGCACGATTGCAGATCAACTCCACGTCGAGCTTGGCTGGCGAGGTCTTCGCAAAAGCAAATGGCGGGACGGACAGCCCGCCAGGGGCGCGGCGGTACCTCAAGACGCCGGAAGCGGTTGCGACGGACAAGATCGTCCAGACCAGTCCCACTGACGTTCTGCGTGAGTTGGGCGTTGCCACAACGCTCCTGACGCGGTCGCCGTTCGTGGCGGTCGCCCAGCAGTGGGCGCACCTCCGATACTGCGCCACGCTCACCAACAGCCCGAAAGGCATGCTGGCACTGACACGGCACGCCGCCGACGAGGTCGTGCATCACCACAAGATGGTCCAGTCGGAGCAACTCGGCATCGGGCTCGCGCTCGTGGTCGCGCGTGCGGCGCTCGCAAGGCGACATCCAGGCGTCGTCTTCCACGCGGTCGACGCCGATGTCGCACTCGCCGCAGGCTTCATCGAAGGCGTGTCGGGAGAGGTGCGAAATGCCGCAGGCACGAGGAAGCGGCCGGACTACTTCCTGATCGGCTGGGACCGAGGCGTTGTGCATGTGGTTGTACTGGAGTGTAAGGGTACGCACTTCAAGCGCGCCGACGTCGTCAAGCAGTTGGCCGACGCCTGCCTGCAGGTGCGTGCGGTCCAGGTCGGCACCCACACCCTCTACAGCCTGATGGTGGCATCCCAGCTTTCCAAGAACGGCATCACGTCCCACATCCTCGACCCTCCCGGCAACGACGGCCTCTGGTCGGGCACGGAAGACGAACTTGACGAACTGCTGGCCGAGGTCCCCGAGGAGCAGGACTGGCGGCCGGAAGAGCCATCAACCTCGGACGCTAGTGATGATGGCGGCCCAGCGACCCAGACACCGCCAGTCCCCGACTCGCCGGAGCCCCCCGACGGAACGACCTCGCCGCAGCCGCCTCAACCGCCGGCACCGTTTCACATCCCGGAAGTGCGGCGCGGATGGTTCACGCAGGTCTTGACCCGCGCGACAGCCGCATCTGTACTGCTCTTCGCGGGAAACAGCTCAGCAGCGTCCGACTACACGACGCCCCGCCAACGCGGTGAACTGAGCGGCGCGCTACCTGGGACGGAGGAGCCCTGGCCGGATACGACGAACGACCAACTGACCCTACCCGGAGGACCAACCCTGGAGGGAACATCGATGCCTATGCCCTTGACCAACGGCAAGACGCTCATCGTGTTCCGCGGTGTCGAGCAACAGGTATACCGCCAACTCCGAGACGGCGACCTACGCGCGTACCGGCGCAACGCTGGCAGCCTGTACCGATGGTGGCATGCCGGCCGTGCATCCCGCCTGCCAGGAGGTGCTCTCTCTGTCGGGCTGGACGGGACTGCACTTCTCCTACGAGTCGCCAACGACCCACGCGACACCGACCGCAAGTAGCGTCGCAGTTGGAAACCGCAATCTTGAAACGAGAGGTCCGTAACCACTCAACTGGAACCGCAGACTGCAGTACGCCCGCCGAGCAACCTGCAGGTAGCCAGACATCAGTTACGAGAACAGCGACAGCAGTGCACGCTGCTTCGCTGACAACGACAGTGGCGGGGTCGGTCCGGCGTCCGGGAAAATCCGGGCGGCTTCGAGGTCAGACTTGCGGATGCTTGTGGCGATACCGATTTTGACGTTCCGCTCGTTCAACTGCTCGAACAGCCGGCCCGTCGCGAACAGGTACGCGGCGGCTATACACCACCGGTGATGGCGCACCACGCCTGCAGGTCGCCGTGGTCCGCTAAGCACCAAATGGTAGTCACACGGATGCGGGCTCAGGTCGATCCCGGCAACCGCCTCCCCGTACATCTTGACGTTGACCGTTGCGCCGTGGAGCGGTCCTGACCGAAATCTGCCGTCGTGGCCCGGTTGGGTCGCCGTCATCGCGAGTTCGATGTCGAACACTTGGGCGGCGATGAACTCGCCGACGTCGCCCCGCCGAGCCGAGCGGCCCGTCACCTCCGCGATCTTGAAATCAAGTTCGTCGCGGGCCCGAAGCAGTTCGGCCAGTTGGCGAAGGTCCTCGCTCACGTTCACTCCACCTCTGGCTAGCCGGAGCCAGCCCTATGATAGTGCCGGGAACGTGTCCTGCCTCATCCACCAGATGCCGGCGACGTACGCTCCTGATCGTGAAACAGCGGAGCAGACAGCGTAGGTCCGTCGCAGAGCTGAAGTTGCATGCATCAGCGTATCTAAACGCTTACACCGACCCGGCTGGCTGCTTCGCGTTCACAACCTACGACCAAGCCGCGATACACGACGGGCCGATTACTGCGGCCGACATCCTGATGGCCAACCTGCTCAGTCTTCGACTGGGTTGGTCCGACGTCACCCCGCTCTTCTCTGCGGCCGAGTCACGGTTCTCTGTTCTCCGTCAGGCCTTGGACGACGCCCTCGACGAGGTTCGGCATCTGCCTGGCCTAGAGGACTGCGACGACGTGCAGATCGCAATGCCGGCTTTGGACAACGCCAACCAGACTGCTCGAGCGATGCAGCCCTATAACCCGAAACGCCACAGAACTTGGACGGAGGTGACGGTGTCGAAGGTGCTCCACCGGCTCGCCCCGGTTGTACCGATTATCGACTCGTCCGTGAAGGCGTTCTACGCGACCGCCGTGCCCGGCCGTGTCCGGCAGCGCATGCGAGACGACCTGTGCGCGAACCGCGACTGGATGATTGAGCTCGCCAAGTCCCATCCCGTCCGCGAACATCCCATGCCGCTGACCCGTGTCGCGGACATCCTCATCTGGATGGACAGCCGAGCCAGCCCTGCGGCCATCGCCCGAGCTTGACGGCTCGGTGGCCGAGCTCCTGCAAGTGGCCGAGCGAGATTGGACAGCGACGTTCCCGGTCGTAGCGTGGGAGGCTCGCAGTGAACTACATCCAAGTGTCCGACTACGGTCATATCGTCCAGGAAACGCCGCTGAGACTCTCCCTCATGCCGAGCGGTCCGACGGCATGAGGAACGCGGAAACGCCGAGTCGTCGAGCCGAGGACGGGCCGCGCCAGCGAACTCGAGAGATCACCGCCACCTACCAGGTCGCCGGCTTCGAATCCCGGCGGCGGCGAGTATTACCGATATGACAGCCCAGTTGCCGCAGGCGCTTCGGCGAGCAGTTGGGACGATGATCACGATGACGGCGCACGCCTGATCAGCCGCCCAATCGGGCGGCTTGGATCAGAACGGCGCGGAGCCGGCGGACCAGGCCTTCCGCCAGCCAATCCTGACCCCGGACGCAGTGAGGTCAGCGGAGTCGATGCCGATGAAGGGTTCCGCGAGGTACCGTACTTCGCCATAACCGGATCTGGTGCGGCTGACGGTGACCAGAGCGAGGCGGTAGTGCGGGGCGGCATTCTTGCCGGTGAGGATCTCGTTGTGGGTAACGTAGAAGTCGTCGGCACCTTCAAACCGGGTCTTGACCTCGATACGGATCGAAGGGCCGCCGTCGGTCGGAACCGACACGACGTCGTAACCGGGGTTGCCGAACGCCTCCTCGTGCGGGTGCCGGCCGAGCGCGCGCTCGACGGCAAGGACGAAATCGATGCCGCGCCGTTCGACGGCCTTGTTCTCGCTTGCGCGGATCGGGGCGTCCGCCGCGATCATGCTCCCGACGGCGGAGAGGGGAAGTACCAGGGCGGCAGTCGTGATACGGGGCGGTCTGGTGGCCAGGCGAGCCTGCTGCCCAAGCAGCGCCAGCCGGGTCTGCCTGCGGACCGTGAGGTCCTGCGCCTTGCGCAGAAGGCTCTCGGAGCTTTCCTTCGGCTTGACGCCGCTTCGCTCTCGTTCCCGCGCCGCCATCGCTTCGCCGACAAGCCGGTTCGATTCGTGCGCCAGGCGCTGGTCGACCCGGATGCGGGTCCGCTCGATCTCTGCGAGCCGGCGGGGCGAGACCTCGGCGAGGTACTCCTGGAGTGAGTGACCGATGATCCATGTCCGGGCGCGCGACTCGGCCTCGCCGAGCCATGGCAGCTTCGCAGCGCTGGTCACGGCAGCGGCGCGCGGTGCGGGGACGCAGTCGAGATATGGTGCCGGGCCGGCGGGCGTGACCCGACCGTCGGCATCGACGTAGGCATATCGGAACCGCCGGGCGACGGATGCTTCGGTGCCGTCGGCGACCTCCTCCACCACGCCCACAAGTACCTTCGGATCCTCGATCTCCGCCGAGACCAGGATCGTGCCGCGCTCCAGCAGTGCTCGCAGCTGCGTGGTCGTCAGGTCGGCCACGGCGTCGTGGAGTGGATGGCCGGGGGCAAGGAGATCGGCACGCGGCTTGCCGTCCGCGTGGATACGGTCGAGCTCGAACGTGACCCGCTCGTAGCGCGAGGCCACCGGCCCGTGCTTCGTGACGGCGCGGACGGCTGCGGGTATCTGGCTGATCTCGTAGCGGCCGCGCTCGCGCCGGGCAATGCGGCCCCCGAGTCGCTGGAAGGCGTGGCGGAAGGCCCACTCGATGTAATGCGGTTGCAGGCGCCGGGCGCGGGCCTCCTCCATGTCCCGGCGCATCTGGACCAGGTCCGCGTCCGCGATGGTGTCGTGGGCGAGCGCGCGTTCCTCGAGCAGCTCCTTCAACCCGTGGGCGACCGAATCGTCGATGACCTGCTCCATCCGGGCCCTGGTCTCGGGGAGGTCGCCGTAGCGAATGGCCTCGATGAGCAGGTCGCGGAGCGGCGTCTCGTCGAAGGCCGAGCCGAGGACGTCGAAGACCTTGCCGCCGTACGCCTTGCGCTGTTCCTCGACCTTCTGCAGCAGCCGGGTGAACACCTCGCCCTCGCGGGTGTTCGCGGCTACCAGGTTCCATAGCCGGCAGACCTCAGTCTGTCCGATGCGGTGGATACGGCCGAAGCGCTGCTCGATGCGGTTGGGGTTCCACGGAAGGTCGTAGTTGACCATCAGGTGGGCCGCTTGGAGGTTGAGCCCTTCGCCGGCCGCGTCGGTGGCGAGAAGCACCTGGCAGGCGGGGTTCTTGGTGAACTCCTCGGTGATCGCCCGCCGGTCGGCCCGCCGCACACTGCCGTGAATGGCCTGGACCGCCCCGGGCCGGCCGAGCAATGCGCGGATCTTGGTGGTCAGATAGTTCAGGGTGTCACGGTGTTCGGTGAAGATGATCAGCTTTCGAGGCCGCTCGGCACCGGGACGGATGAGGTCGTTGTCCTCCAGAATCCTGCGCAGTTCAACCCATTTGCGATCGGTGTCGAGGTTGCGGACCCGCCGGGCTATCAGGATGAGCCGGTCGAGATCGGCCAGTTCGGTGTTGAGCTCCGCGACGGTGCGAGCCGTGGTGGCCGCGTCGAGCAGCTCCTCCTCCATCTGCTCGGTCTCTTCGGCGGTGAACTCGTCGCCGTCCCACTGTCCCGGGTCGATCACCGCAGGCTCGGCGATGCTGCGGCCGTGGATCAAATCGTCGCGGCGGCGCGCGAGTCGTTCGGCACGCCGCACCAGCGACTGGTAGATCGCCTCGGGACTGGACGCCAGACGTCGCTGCAGCACCGTGAGCGCGAAGCCGACGGTATTGCGGCGTTTGTCGTCCAGCCGTGCCGCACGGTTCATGCCCTCACGCACGTAGTTGGTGACGCGCTCGTAGAGGTCCTGCTCGTCCGCGGTGAGCTGGTATGGCACGGTCTGGGCGATGCGTTCGGGGAAGAGTGGTTTGCCGGTGAACGTGAGGAGGTCCTCCTTGACCATGCGGCGCATGAGTCCGCTGGTGTCGGCGTTGTGGACACCGGACTTGAACCTGCCCTCGAAGCCGTCGCGTTCCAGCAGCGTGAGGAAGAGCTGGAAGTCCTCCTCCTTGCCCGCGTGCGGGGTGGCGGTCATCAGCAGCAGGTGGCGGGTACGTTCCCGCAGTCGCTCACCGAGCTGGAACCGCCGGGTCTTGTTCACCTTGCCGCCGAAGTAGTGCGCGCCCATCCGGTGGGCCTCGTCCACCACCACGAGATCGAACTCGGCGTCGTCGAGCTGAGCGGTCAGCTCCTCACTTCGCGCGAGCTGGTCCATCCGGGCGATGAGCAGCGGGTACTGCTCGAACACGGTCGAGCCGAACGCCGCGTCGACCATGGCCGGAGTGAGCATGTCGAAACGCAGGCCGAACTTGAGGTAGAGCTCGTCCTGCCATTGGTCGACCAGTCCGCCGGGCGCGACGATCAGGCACCGCTGCACGTCATCACGCAGCACCAGCTCCTTGATGTACAAACCGGCCATGATCGTCTTGCCGGCGCCGGGGTCGTCGGCAAGCAGGAACCGCAGCGGTGAGCGGTCGAGCATCTCCCCGTACACGGCCTGAATCTGGTGCGGTAACGGCTGCACGTCGCTCGTGGCCACCGCCAGCATCGGGTCGAACAGCCCGGCCAGCGAAATCCGCTGGACCTCGGCCACCAGGCGGAACTCCTCGGCGGCGGCGTCGAACGGCCGGCTGCTCGCATCGGACCGACTCAACTTGGCCTCATCGGCACGGAACAGCACCTGCTGGCGCAGCCCGCCGTCCAGCGTCTTGTAGGTCAGCTCCACGGCATCCGAACCATGCCACTGCGCCGCGATAACCACGATCGTCTCGCCGGGGACCACGCCGCTGACCCGGACACCGGATGTGAGTTCCTCAAGCCGCATGAACCTACCTCCACCGACAGCCGCAGCACGTGCGCACGAGCTTCGCCATTATGACGATCCCGTTCCGCATCGCGGATCCTTTACCATCACCAGACGCCAACCCGTTCGGCAGTGAGGCATGGACAAGACAGAGCGCGCAGAGATCCGAAGCCTCGCGGCCGACCTCGAACACTGGGGCCGGCGAGCCACAGAGATTCAGGCACGGCGGCATGCCGTCCAGGCCGCCGCGGCCAACGGCGAACAGAACCTGCGAACCCGCAGCGTCGGGATCAACCGAGCAGGCCGGATCGCCTGGCGCGTTGTTCCCCTCCAATCCAGCGACCAGGGCATTGTCGGACACCTCTGGCAGCGCGCGAACCTGCCTGCGGAAACCGCCGGCGACCGCGCCCTGCAGCGGCTGCTCACCAAGGAAGCGCCGCGGGTCATCGCCGAGGTCAGCCCGCTGCTCGGCCTACGTCGCTTCTTCACCGGATCGGCGAAGAAGCAGTCGGCTGAAGCTGCGGCTGATGCGCTGCGCCGTCACCATGCGGCGATCACCAAAGCCCGCGGACCGCAGCGCCTTGAGCAACTCGGCTCCGTCGACGCGACCTACCGTTCGGGATTGCCCGGGTTGCATGCGCTGCTCGATCCGGCGCTGCGGTTGGAACTCCTGTCGGGGCGGTCCGGCCCACGACCGGAGATGCTCGACCGGTCCGTCTTCAGCGGTCTGCCTGCGGCGCTCGACGCGATCGCCAAGGTCGTCGCGAGCGAGGACTCCTACCGCTCCGCGGCGCGCGCCGCAGGTGACAAGGTTCGCAAGGCAGAGGTACAGCGCGTCCTGCAGGAGATGCCGCTGGAGGCGCTCAAGGACGCGACCCGTGACCGTCTCCGGCTGGGCCCGCTCGCCGATGCCGGCGTCACGACCGTGCACGCGGTACTGCACCGGGGAAACGCCCTGGCGATGCTTCCCGGCGTTGGCGAGACCTCCGCGCGGCGCATGCTCGGTGCGGCACGGACGCTGCAACGCACAACGTACGATGAGATGCCGGTCCGCATCGACATCGCCAAGCGCCATCCGGAAACCACCCACCTGCTGCGCTGCCTTGCCGACTGGGACGCGTGCCGGGTGACCCGGGGCGCGGCCGACGACCTTGCGCGCGCGGCCGAGCTCGCTCCGTTGCGCGCCGCCATCGGCGTCTGGACAAGCCACCTGCTCGTGATACCGGCCGCGACGGCTGCCGTCGACGATCTGCGCGAGAGCATCCAGGTCGTCACACGGCGGGCCGATCAGCTTGGCATGTCCTCCGGGTCGGGGGCCGCCGGCGTCCGCGCGGACCCGTGGGACGACTTTCTGGCCCGGCCCGCCGACTACTTCGCCATGCTCTCCGAGCTCGGATTCATCACCGCGGACGAGAACGCGGTGCACGGAGATCTCCCGGAGGAGATCATCGAGGCGGTGCGTAACCAGGCGCTGAGCGGTGAGCACTTGACAGCGTCGCTGCGCGGCTACCAGAGCTTCGCCGCCCGCTTCGCCCTCGTGCAGCGAAAGGTCATCATCGGGGACGAAATGGGCCTCGGCAAGACGGTCGAAGCCATCGCTGTCCTTGCCCACCTCCGCAGCCGGGGTGACACCCACTTCCTGGTGGTATGCCCGGCCGCAGTCGTCACGAACTGGCTGCGCGAGGTGGCCGGCAAGTCGAAGCTGCGACCGTACCGGGTGCACGGGCCCGAGCGTACCCAGGCGGCCCGCACGTGGATGCGGGACGGCGGCGTCGCCGTCAGCACGTACGAAACCCTGGCCTGGCTGGAGTCCGCGCTGACCGGCCCGCGCGACCTCGCCTGCCTCGTGGTCGACGAGGCGCACTACATCAAGAATCCCCAGGCGCAGCGGAGCAGAAGAACGACGGCCCTCATCACCCGCGCTGATCGCGCCATCCTGCTCACCGGCACACCGTTGGAGAACAGGCTTGAAGAATTCCGCAACCTGGCCTCGTACGTGCGGCCGGACCTCACCGTCGACGCCACGGAGCTGGCACCGCGGAAGTTCCGGCGGCAGATCGCACCGGCCTACCTTCGCCGCAACCAGGAGGACGTGCTGACGGAACTCCCCGAGCTCGTCGAGGTCGAGGAGTGGCTGCCGATGTCGACCGCAGACAGTGCCCGCTACCGCGGCACCGTCGAGCAGGGCAACTTCATGGAGATGCGGCAGGCGGCCATGCTCGATGGGCCGAAGTCGACGAAGATGCAACGGCTGATCGAAATTGCCCGTGAAGCGGCGGACAACGAGCGGCGAGTCATCGTCTTCTCCCACTTCCGGCAGGTGCTGGACCTGGTCGCCCAGTCGCTGCCCGGCCCGGTGTTCGGACCGCTGACAGGTTCGGTACCGGCGAACCAGCGCCAGCAGATGGTGGACCGATTCTCCTCCGCCACACACGGCGCCGTCCTGGTTGCCCAGATCCTGGCCGGCGGAGTAGGACTCAACATCCAGGCCGCATCCGTCATTGTCATCTGCGAACCCCAGCTCAAGCCCACCACCGAGGCCCAGGCGGTCGCTCGTGCACACCGGATGGGACAGGTGCAATCGGTACAGGTGCACCGGCTGCTGTCCGAAGACAGTGTCGATCAACGGATCGTCGAATTGCTGGCCGCCAAGAAGCGGTTGTTCGACGACTTCGCCAGGGTCAGCGACATGGCCGACTCCGCTCCCGAGGCTGTGGACCTCTCCGAGGCCGAACTCGCCCGCAAGGTCGTGGCCGCTGAGCGGGAACGACTCGCCCGACGCTCGACTGGCCAGACCTGACTGGACGCGTCGTGAGGCAGACCTCCGGGCGAAGGGACGGCCGCCTACAGATCCTCGGCCCACGTCGCCGCTGCGTCCATGAGTACTCGCGTAGATACAGCCTCCTGTGGAATGCGCTGCCCGTTTACCAGTAGTGTTCGAGCCGGCAGCGCGAGCTGTTCGAGCCATTTGGCGATGCCACTGGCACGTTGCGGTTCAACTGGCGGTTGCCCAGGTTGAACCGCGCCGCAGTCAAGCAACAAGCGATAGAGGCCGTATGCCGGACGTACAGCCGGCAGGCCCTCGGCGGCGGCCGCCGTTGCGGCTGCTGCCGGGATGCGCAGCCCGTCGGCGTCCAGGTCGCCGAAGTAGGCGATGTCCCGGACGTCCGGCAGTTCGCCGACGCTCAGCACCGACGCTTCGAAGGCGCCGCCGGCTCCCCATCCAACAAATCCGACGTTCGTAGCTGTGCCGGGCAGGACTCGGCTCAGCGAGTCGAACGTGTCGGCGTTCTCCACCACGAGCAGGATCGGGCCGCTCCCGACGTGCCGCACGGGTAGCGGCGGGTGCGCGCGGAACGTCCGCAGCAGATCGAGCGTGAGCCGGCCCGGCCCGAACAGCGACGTACCGATCAATGCGTCCAGTCGCTTTTCGTACCCGAACACCTCCAAAGACCGCTCCCGCAGCGGCAGGACGTCGCGATCGCGGCCTCGGTCGCGTAGCCAGCCGTTGATCGTCTGCAGCACGCCGATCTGCCCGACGGTCAGCTTCGCCGTGGCCGCCCAGGCGAGCTCTGGCCGCCATGGCACCGCCCGGGCCAGCTCGGCAGCACTCGCCGTCGCTGTAGGCGCCGGCAAGGTCAGCCGGATTGGCAACGGTGGTGCCGCCGACCGGTCGAGGCTTTTCGACGGTATGACCACGCCTGCTTCTGCCAGAGCAGCGATCGTCGCGGCAAGGTCGAGCCGGCGCGTCGGACGGGTGGAGGATGCTGGGTCGGCGCGGGCGAAGAGTGGCCAGAGCTCGGCTAGCGTGATGGTTCGCCGGTCCCATGCGTCGAGTTCAGCCGCGAGGCGGCCCGCCCGGGGGGTCAACGAGTGATCGTGCGATGCGGCGATGTTCATCCCGGCCTACGGAAGACGCGAGTGGCGGTTACCGTGCCCGGCGCTATCTCGCCCGATGCCGCGTCGTCACCGCTGAACGGTTCGGGGAGCTGCTGCCGGACGATTTCTGCGACCCTGATGTGCTTCATCCCGGCCCGCAGGTCGGCGTCGTTTCGCATACGCACCCACAGCGGGAACGCTGCCAACGCCCGGTCATCGGACAGCCCGGTCGTGTACACGAGCTGCACCCCCAGCGCGGCAGCCACACCCTGTTGTAGCTCCAACAGGTACTCGGCGCTGGCCTTGCCGATCGGATTATCCAGGAACAGCACCCCGGAGTGTCGTGCGCGCAGCTGACCGCGTTCGTTGGCTCGCAGCGCGGCCATCGTGCAGTAGAGGACGATGGCGGCGGTGAGTTCCTGACCGCCGGAGAACACCTCGTTCATGCTTTCGACCGGCACGCGTTCGTCGCGCAGCACCGCGTCCGGCTTCAGAACGTCGACGGCGAAGCCTTTCGGCACCGCCGCCTCAACGCTGCGCAGCAGCAGGGCGAGTCCGTCGCGTTTGGGCGCCGTGCCGCGGCTTCCCGCGTTGCGGCTGCTGGTTGCGGTGGCAAGGTCGTCGACGACTTCGCCTACCCGGGCGGTGAGGAGGCTCGGGTCGGGTTCGGTGAAGCGGATGCGCACGAACTCCTTGCCCACCCAGTCGCCGAGGCCGGCAGGGAGCTTCGACAGCCGGGAAGCGGTTCGTAGCGTCTTGAGGGCTCCATCAACGAGGGCCGACAGCCGGTCGACGATGAGCTTTCGGTGGCGGCTCGCCGAGTCCAGGTCGGTGGTCAAGGTAGCCAAGCGTTGTTCGAGCTGCGTGGTGAACTCACCGGCGCGAGCGGCCACCTGCTCGCGGTCGAGGCCGACAAGGGCTCGGCGGGCCATGTTGTTCATCGTCTCGAACTGCGAGTTTCCGGCGAAGCGTACAGCGTCGTCAACGAGCCTGGCGACCTCGGTCCGGCTGCGGCGTTCCTCGGATCCCGTGACCCGGAACCGGTCACGCACTCGGTCGGTCGCGCCCATCGCCTGGGCGGGTTCCCCGGGAAAGGGCTCGTCGGCCTCGGCATCTGCATGCTCGTCGCCCGCCTCCGTCTGTTCGAGCAGGGTGGCAAGCGGCGTGACGACCTCGCGGAAGGCCCGCGTCGCCTCGGCAGCGGCAGCCGCCCGGCTTTCGAGATCCGCAGTGTGAGCATTCGCGGCTTCGAGACGTTCTTGGGCCGTGCGTTGCTCGGTGACGGCCGCCGCAAGCAGCGTCCTACCGTGTTCGGCGGACGTCGGCCGCCGGTCGTCGGGCAGCTGGATCCACACCCTGCGGTTGTCGGAAGGCGTGTTCGACGCCAGCTCGTTGCGGAGCCTTCCGATCTGTTCGGTGGCGGCGCCGACGGCCGCGTCGCAGCGGGTCCGTTCGCGCTCGGCTCGGGCAACCGCCGCCTGCCGGCCCGCGGAGTCGGCGCCGTCCGGGGTGGCCAGCAGTTCCCGGGCACGGCCGACGTCGGACGGGTTGCGGCCGGCCAGTTCGGTACGCAACCGTGCCGCCTCGGTTTCCGCCGCTCCCGCGGCGGCGCGCAGGTCGTGTCCGACCTCGACCGCGGCGTAGGTGGCGGCCGCCGCCAGATAGGCGGCCCGCAGTTCGGTGAGACTGTCGTCCGGCACGCCGTCGGGCAGCTCTCCGGTAGCGGTTACCACGTCACGCATCCCGTCGCGGTGGCGCGCCGCGCGGTCTGCCGCGTTCTCCGCGGCCCGAGCTGCCTCGGAGGCCAGCTCAAGAGCCCGTTCCCGCTCCGCGGTCAGTGTTTCAACGGTGCGATCGGCAAGTTTTATTGCCTCGTCCAACTCGGGGAGCCGCGCTCGCTGCTGCATCGCGTCCTCGACCGCCTCGGCCAGGTGTCGCAGCGCCATAGATCGTTCGACGGCGGTACGCTCAGCTGTGCGCAGCTCAACAAGCTCAGCACCGATCTGCTCCAGTTTCTCCGCAGCGTCGCCCGCGGCATCACGGGCGGTGCGATCGGCTTCAACGGCCGCTCCAAGGGCTTCCTCCGCAAGGGCGAGAGCCTGACGCAGTTCGTCGAGCCGGCCCGGCGGGCAGGTCTTCCGCCACGCCGTCAGCTCGGCGCGGAGCTCCCTCAGCTGGGTCAACAGCTCATCGCCGGTCTGGATTTCGGCGCCCCGGGCAGTCATCGCCCCGCGCAACTCAAGACGACGGCGCTCCGCGGCCTCGGGGTCGAACAACGCCGGGTTCGGCTCGACGACGAACTGTTCTACCGCTGCGGGTTCGCTGGCATGTTCGGGCGTGGGACTGGCCTCTCCGTGCATTCGGAGTAGGCGTGCGCCGGTTCCGACCGCCACCGCGGCGGCGGGCAGCAGGCGGGCGGCGTCAAGCGCCGTGCGCGCAGCCTCGACGGCGCCGACGTCAACGACAACGACGCCGTCAACGAGCTGCGGGTGGTCGGAGATGATCTGGCCACGCTCGTCGGCGGGTACGTTCTCGGCCAGATATCGCCAACCGGCGTGGGCTGCGATCCCGACCGTCCGCAGCGCATCGAGGCTCTGTTCGACCTCCGGTCTCGACGGAAGGAGGCCACCATTGCCCAGCGCGTCGAGGATGCGCTGGTCGTCACGCTGGGCTGCTCGCAGCTCGCTCAGGTGTTCGTCCCGCAGTTTCGCATCGGCGTGCAGCCGTTCAACGATCGTTTCGGCGCAGGCGTCGAGCGTCGCGGCGTCTACTTGGTCGGCGCCGAGCGCCACCCGGACGTACTCGCTACTTGCCAATGCCTCGGCACGGTCCACAACCGCACTGAGCGCGCCCGCAGCCTCATGACGGCGACCGCGAACCGACACCAGTTCCTCATGCGCCTGCCGCGCGGCGCCCGCTGTCTCGCGAACAACGACACTCGCATCCAGTTGTGCCCGTTCTCTCACCTTGACCAGGTCGGCCGCTGCAGTGGCCGCGGCGGCAGCCTCTCGGTCCGCTTGGGCGACTTCCTGGCCAGCCGCGAGCAGCCCGGCCACGGCGGCCGCCTCGACTTTCGCCCGGGCTCCGGCAACCGCCTGGACAATCGCCGCGCGCTCGGACCGCTGTCCCTGACCGTCCCGAATCGCATCGGTACGTTCGTCGTCGAGCTGCCGCGCGCGACGTTCATGCTCCGTCGCCGCAGTGTTTCTGGCGTCGCGTTCAGCGTAGGCGGCGGCTGCCTCGGTTTGCAGCTTGCGCAGCAGCGCGCCGGCGGCCGTGTCACGGGCGCGTTGTGCCGGCAGCGCGGTCTCCTCGGCTTCGGCGACTCGTGCCGCCAGCTGCGCGGCGTACTGGTCGGCTTCGGTCTGCTGCTCGAGCAGTTCAGCCAGTGCCCATCCGCGCTGGTCGGCCTCGGCCACGTCGCGCCCCGCAATCGCGCGCTGCTGCTCCTCCTTGGCGGCGTCGAGCTCCAGCGCGATCGTCTGCCGCCGGATCTCGTTGGCGACGTCGCGAGCGCGGTCGCGATCAGATTCCCGGGCGCCGGCAGCGGCCGCCGCGGTGTCGGCCGCCTCCCGCAGCAGTCCGGTGCTCGCCGACTCGGCTGCGACCCGTGCCCGCACCCGCCGGAGCAGCACGGCGGCATCGGCCTCCGCCGCCTGCTGCGCGCCACGCGCCGTTCGGTGCCGCTCGAACGCAACCGACACTGGTCGTAGCGCCTCGACCGCGCCCGCGACGAAGTCGCGCTCGAGTAGCAGCGCCTGCCGGTCGCCGACGGTACGGGCATAGCTGTCGAAGTTCTCGGCGACACTGACCGCGTCCTCTGGATCGAGCACAACCTTGAGGAGCCACTCGACGAACTCCCGGCTTGACCCGAACTTGAATGCGTTCGCCGCGTCGCCCTCATCGGAGTTCATCCGGCGCTGAATGCTGAACAGGTCCGGTTCGATTCCGATGTCCCGCAGGTGCGAAGTCCACGCCCCGATCTCCTGGCCGACCCAGTTCAGCTGGGTGACGGGCGTCGCACGGTCGATCTCCTGCAGCGCCTCGCGGAAGCCTTCGAGCCGCAGTCGTCGCCCGTCGGCGGCGAACGGCAGGGTACCGAGTTCGACCCCGGCGTGCGGCCGCAACGACCACCAGTGCTCGGCCAGCCGCTCTCCGGCGGTCGCGCTGCGACGCCGCTGGAGCACCTTGCCGGTGACGACCCTGTCGCCGGTGCGAACGTGCATCCATTCGAGCACAATGTGTGCGGCGTCATCGCCGACGACGAACTTCTCCATCACCGATGCCGAGCCGCCGACAGCGTTTCGCCTGCCCGGCAGAACTACGGAGAACAGCAGTTTGAGCAGCACGCTCTTGCCCCCACCGTTTTCGAGCAGGAGGAGGCTGAAGGGGCTGGGTCGGCGCGGTGGCGAGCTGAACAGCGTGCCTGACACGGGAAGTTCTGCCCCCACACCGGACAAGTCCAGGGTGACGTCTGTGTAGCGGGCGCCTCGCGGGCCGATGCCGAAGAGCCTGATCCGGTTGAGCTCATACATTCGCGCTTCCTACAGCTCGCCCAGTGCGCCGGCCGTCCAGCCGACAGCGATCGTGGCACTACCGTCACTGATCTCGGTGATGCCGAGGCGAAGCAGTTCGTCGAACATCACCACACCTGCCTCGCGGACCTGGGCCCGATAGCGCGGCGTGGTACGAAAGGTGCCGCCCCGCTCATCGCCGGTACGCACGAGCAGTCCCTGGTCCGCCAGGAAGTTCAGCGCTTTGCCGACGATCCCGGTCGTGCTGGTTGCCAGCTTGCGCCCATCCCCGGTACTGCCCGTCTGCGCCCGGCGGGCGTAGACCCGCCAGGCCGCCTCGAGTCCGGGCTCATCAACAGCGACATCGCCGGCGTCTGTGTCAGCCGCCGCAGCGGCCAGACGGTTGGCCGCCTCACGGACGAACGCCTCGACGCCCTCAACCGTGATACGGCCTAGATAGGCTTCGTTGGCCAGGTCGGCGGGGCGCGGAAAGGCCAGGGTTGCCGCGCCCAAGTGTGCCAGCGCGTGCACGACCCGCTCGGCCGCTCGGCCCTCGCCGCCGGCCCGGCGGGAGTACTCGGACATCCGCAGCGCGAACACGCTGTCCTCGGTGGCGCCGACCACGAGACCGCTGCGCTCACTGATCTCCAGCACAACGAGGTCCAGACCGGCAGCGACGGCCTGGACGGCCGCAGCGAACTCATCATCTGTGCGGGCCCGCAGGATCAGCGCACGGTAGGCATCGTCGCGGGCGGGTACGAGCCGGGGACGCAGACCGTACCCGATCAGACGCGCCGCGTCCGCCGTCAGCTGAGCGGTGCTCATGCGACGGCTCCCAGCTCGGTCGGCGGAGCCGCGAATTCGATCAACGCGCGTGCAACGATGAGGTCGGCGCCTCCATAGTCCGGATCGTCGAGCGGTGTGCCGTCGTCGACGGCGATCAGTACGCTCGGTGCTCTGTGGCGGATCGCCGGCTGGATCTCCTGAGCGGCCAGCGCGATCACTCGCACGACGAGCAGCTCGGCCAGCTGCTCGTGTCGGAGTCGAGCCTCTTCTATGAGGCCCGACAGCCGCCGTGGCGCGTCCACGTCCAGGTCGAGCAGCTCCTCGAGCATGTCGTAGCACTCCTCCGGAAACGCTGGCACTGCGTCCTCGTCGGTGAGGTCCGGATCCTCGACCTCGCCACCGAGCAACTCGCGTTCCGCGGGCGGCGTGACGAGCGCGGTGAACAGATCGACCAGACGAACCGCCGGCGGCACGACGGTACCGGCGCTGCGCACGAAGTAGGCGGCGAGTACCTCGTCGGCCTGCGAAACCGGAAGGCGGAGCACCGGCTCAAGCAGCTGGGCGTGCAGATCCAGCGTCGCGGCGGCCGTGGCCGCGGCGAACGTCTGCCGATCCTGCTGCGCTCTGAAGCGCCGGCCCGCGCCCTGCAGCGCCGCTTGGAGCTGTTCGTGGCGGCGCAGGCAGTCGCGGACCACCTCGACGAGCTTGGCCGCCTGCAGCTTGCGAGTTGCGGTGTCGGCGGTATCCCGGATCTCCGTGATGTTCACGAGGA
The DNA here is from genome assembly GCF_025264685.1 of Dactylosporangium roseum. GTDB lineage: Bacteria > Actinomycetota > Actinomycetes > Mycobacteriales > Micromonosporaceae > Dactylosporangium > Dactylosporangium roseum. The sequence continues at coordinate 3,664,790 of NZ_CP073721.1, read as the reverse complement.
TGGCGTTCTCTGCTTTGTACCGCGCCTCGATGTGCTCCAGCGCCTCGGCGATGAACTCGGGCATTTCGTTCAGCCAGTCGACGGTACGTACGTCTCGTTCGGTGGCCTCCAACCGCTGGCGCAGCTTCTCGCCGTACTGGATGGTGCGATAGCGCGCGGCCTGCGCGGCCGCCTGCGCGTCGGACAGCCGGCCGCGCCGGATGAGGGTTTCCAGCCGCAGGTCGGCTGCGATCTGCGCCGACTCAATGTCGACGTCCAGCGCGCCGACTAGGACGTTGACCGCTTCGTTCGTCGCCCGCAGGAAGATCGCACCGTCGGCCCCAGCCACCTCCTCGAGGAGCTTGAAATCGAACGCGTAGCGACTGTAGGTACCGTCGCCACCAGTCGTGCCGTACACGGCGCGGAACCCGCGGTCCGCGGAGCCCACGTTGATGAGGTTCTCCAGGACCCACCGCGCTACCAAGGCGTGCTCGGCGGCATCCCGGTCCGGTGCCTGGCGCGACACGTGGCCGGCGAGGTCAACCACCACCTGCTCGGGTGCCGCACCGGCGTCGAAGTCCATGGCCAAGGTGACGACGTCGATGGCGTTGAGGGCCAGCTCGCTCATTTGGTAGACGGAGAAGTCTGCCGACTTGACCTGCGTCTTGCGACTATCCAGGTCATGTAGGGGTGCCGTACACGCCAGCGCCTTGACGCGCTGAGCGAAGCCGATGTCACCGAGCGTCTGCGACACGGCTACGACACTAACCGCAGGGATGACACAGCGGAAGATCTGCAACACTCACCGTGGATCATGCCCACTTGGCTCTCAACAGAACAGGCTCCGTACCCCGCTGAATGAGGCGTGAAGGTCTTCCAGTGGCCGACCATGCTCGGCGATAGCATCGGCCACCGGCCGCGTAAAGCATGAGATCCAGGTCCCCCTCGTGGCTCCGGAAGCCCAACGTACATGCCACGGTCACGCGGAATGATTAGGCCAACCAGCCATTTGTCTGCGCGTAACGCCGCCGGATGCAGCTGCGATATTCCCCAGGTCACGGCGCAGCTTGTACGTTCCGTAGCACCCACCCATGCCCGACCTTGGTTGGGACATCGTCCGCCAAAGGAGTAATGACGCTGGTTGCCATCACCGCGAACGTGTGGGCCCGTCAACTGACGGTGGAGACCAACACGGTGCGCCAACTTCTTGTGCCCCAAGACGAGCTCGAAGTTCAGGACGGACCGGAGGGACTCTGGGTCGCGGGCCGCGGCGGGCGGTGGCCGGCAACGAGAGCCATCGGAACGGACAAAGACGGCCCACTGACCGCGCAGCTTCCCGTCCTTCGCACCGGCAAGGTGCGCGTCGCCTGGATTGGTTCTCGGAACCCGATCGATCCGAGCGACGTGCTGGCGTCTTACGTGGGCGCCTTCGCATTCCGCTCGCATACGGAACCGCACAGCCTCCGACGTCCACAGATCGGCGCATTGCACTCGGTAGTCGGATATTGGTCTTCCGGACTCAATGACCGTGGCATCGTTGTCATGCCAACCGGGACAGGAAAGACCGAGACGATGATCGCCCTGCTGGTGGCGTGCCAGATCAACAAGCTACTGGTCCTCGTGCCCACAGCTGCGCTGCGACACCAGGTAGCCGGGAAGTTCGAATCGCTCGGCATTCTCCAAGAGCGACAGATCGTCGAACCTTCCGCGCTACGCCCTCGGGTGGGACGGCTTGAGCACGGAATACACGACCCCGCGAACGCCGAAGCCTTCGCCGCTGCGTGCAACGTCCTGGTAGCGACGCCCCACGCCCTCAACGCCTGCTCGGCAGAAGCCCGCGACGCCCTCTTGGCCCAGTTCACGCACCTCATGGTCGACGAGGCCCACCACGCCCCAGCGCCGAGCTGGGCCGCCGTCATCCAGACCTTCGACGACCGACCCGTCCTACTGTTCACAGCAACGCCGTTCCGTGAGGATGGCAAAAACCTCCCCGGGCGCACCATCTTCAGATTCCCGCTGCGCGAGGCCCAACGCGACAACTACTTCACTCACATCGACTACCAGGCAGTACTGAGCCTGACCGGAACCGACTCCGTCATCGCAGACCTTGCTGTTGAGCGCCTGCGGCAAGACCTGGCGGCCGGATTCAACCACATCCTTATGGCCCGAGCTCGCAGCGTGAGCCGCGCCAAGGAGATCATCCTCCTGTACCAAGCGCGAGCTGCGGATCTCTCGCCAGCCCTGCTGCACGACGGGGTGAGCATCAAACAGCGTCGCGCGGTGCTGCAAGCATTGGAAGATCGTTCCTGCCGCGTCATCGTGTGCGTCGACATGCTCGGCGAGGGATTCGATTTGCCATCCCTCAAGGTTGCGGCCCTGCACGATGTCAAGAAGAGTCTGAGCCCGATGATCCAGTTTATCGGACGGTTCACCCGCGCGCCCGATACTCCGACGATCGGCACGGCATCGGTGTTCGTGGCCCGCGACCCCTCTGTCGCACTGTCACCGCTGCGGGATCTGCTACGCGAAGATGCGGACTGGAACCTCCTCCTCACCGACATCACCGAGCGAGCCAGCGCCGCAGCGGAGATCGTCAGCGAGTTCGAAGCATCCTTCAGCGGCGTACCGGACGACGTCGCTGTCGCCTTGCTGGAGCCGAAGATGAGCGCGATCGCGTATCGGGCACTCTCGTCCTCCTGGCACCCCGAACGAGCGCTCACGTTCTACGGAGAGGGCCGCATCCTCAACGACCGTGTCGCCGTCGGGGCCTCGTCGTCAATCGCCTGGTTCGTGGTCGAGCACCGGACCGGCGTGCGGTGGGGCAGCGTCCGCGACCTTGAGCAGGTGATCTTCGAACTCATCATTCTGTACTTCGACGAATCAACACGGTTGTTGTACATCTACAGCTCCCAGAACGCCGGCGACTATGCAGACCTCGCACGCGCCGTACTGGGCGGCGAGCCCGGACCGCTGCGGGGGCCTCGCACATTCCGGGTCCTTGCGCACCTCGACCGGCTGATCCCAACGAACATCGGCCTGCTCGACGCCCGCGACCACTTCAACCGGTTCACCATGTACGTAGGCAGCGACGTCATGGAGGCACTCAACACCGCCGACCGGCAAGGCAAGAGCCAGACGCACATCGCCACCTCCGGTTTCGATCAGGGCGAACGAATCACTATCAGCGCTTCCCTGTCCGGCCGTTTCTGGTCGATGCGATCGGCGCCAAACCTAAAGGAGTGGGCCGATTGGTGCAACGTTCAGGGCACCAAACTGCTCGACGACGGCATCGATCTGGAGGAGGTCTTCAACGGGCTCATCGTTCCCGTTGACCTCACCGAACGAACACCATACGTCCTCCTCGGCCTAGAATGGCCTTGGGAACTGTTTATGGGCCAAGGCGGCGGCGTCACGGTCACCTACAACGATGCCAGCTATCCAGCCGCCGACGTGGGGTTCGAGGTCGATGATTACAGTACCGACGGACCGTTCCGCTTCTCGCTGGTAACACCCGCGTGGCGAATCAAGTACCAGGCCGACTTCACCCAGGCAGGCCTCACCTACTCACCAATGGGAGCCGACGCAGAAGTCCTCTCACACCCAGCACCTGTCCCGCTGGAGACATGGATCAACAAGCACAAGCCCACCCTGTTCCTCGAGGGCGATCGCATGATCACCGGCGAAGACCGGCTCCTGCAGCCCCGCTACGACGTCGAGCCGTTCGACCGCGCCCATCTCACGACATTGAGCTGGATCGGCGTCGACCTCGGCGTGGAATCCCAGGGACCTGAACGGCGCCAGGACTCCATCCAGGCCTTCATGTCACGACACCTTCAGAGCACAGAGGTGTTTGACGTGCTGCTGGACGACGACCGGTCAGGCGAAGCAGCTGACCTCGTTGGTCTTCGCATCCTTGACAATGAACTCATCGTGACCCTCGTACACTGCAAATATTCATCGCAGCCCATCCCGGGTGCACGCCTCGCTGATCTCTATGAGTTGTGCGGCCAGGCCATCCGCGGCGCCAAATGGCGACAACACGGGGCGCAGCCCCTCCTGCGTCACCTCGACCGACGAGCGCGACGCTTCGCGAACCGCACCGGCGTCTCCCCCTACGAGGTCGGCGACATCGCAAGCCTATACCGTATCCGACAGCTCGCCAGCCAGCTCCGACCGAGGTTCCGGACATTGCTGGTACAGCCCGGCCTCTCAAAAGCGGGCTGCACAGATGAACACCTACGCCTCCTCGCTGGCGCAGAATCCTACGTCCACGCCGTAACACGGGGAACATTTGAGGTGTTCTGTAGCCCATAACCGACCGCATTCGCCAGCCCGAGGCGTCGGGGCCTGCGCGGTTGCTGATGCGGCAGGCACGTTTGAGATTGCATCGACCAACGCATAAGATCTTCATATGGACACCTGCGTTGCGCAGGCTGTCACAAAGCGTGGGCTGGGGTCCCCCCTTCGACACTGACCCGATGCCTACAGCGTCCGGATCGAGGTTCGCCTCGGCCCGGACGCTATTCGTTGCTGGCTGGTATGTCAGGCGTAGGTGCAGTCGCTCGTAGAGGGCCCCCTTGGCAGGAGCGGCGTCAGCGCGTCGGATGGCGTCGCGAAGATCACCGACCGAGGTGATCAGGTCGCGGATCTGGTCTTTGCTGAGCATAGGCCGTCCGGATGTTTTGATCAGGGCGCGGTGGCGCGCTTCGGCAGCGGTTCGCTGCGCGGTGGTCTCGGCGATCCAGCCTGCGACCAGGGTCGGGTCCGTACCGGCGTCGAGCAGAGCCCGGTAGTTGGCGATCTTCCGGTCGCATTCCTGCAGGATCTCCGCGATCGGTTCGTGCTGCGCCGGGACGGTGTGGCCGTGCTGGCTGGCGTGCGTGGCGTCGATGGTGGCTTCGAGGTTGTGGGGTGCCAGGGCGGTGAGCAGCCAGTCGTCGAGCGGTTCGGTGAGCTGGTCTTCGCGCAGGTAGACGTTGCGCGGGTGGGCGAGCTTGTTGGCAGTCGCGTACTGGTCGGGAACCGACAGCGGTAGTACGCCGCGTCGCGTAGCCAGTGGCCTTGCATACGTCGCTGGCAGATGCCACAGATGAGCGCCCCGCGGAACAGGTAGGGGCGCGGCGTCCGGCGTGGCTTGACAGTTTTCGTCGAGGCGCCTTTCGTGGCGATCTTGGCTTGTACCTGCTCAAAGATGTCGGTGTCGACGATGGCGGGGTGGGCGAGGTTGTCGGACCAGATCCACCTTTCGATGTCGTTCCAGACCTGCTTCGTGCGGTGGCCCATGGCGACGTCGTTGACGTCGAGGAGCACTTCGTCTTTACGTTGGCGGTTCCAGACCTGCCGGCCGGTGTAGCGGGGATTGGTCAGGATGACGCGGATGGCCATCTTGGACCAAGCGATCCCACTGCGATGCCGGTTGCGTTGCGGGTCGTGGGCGGACGGACAAGGTATGCGTTCGCGAGTGAGTTCCTCGGCGATGGCAAAGATGCCGCGTCCGGCGAGGTAGCTCGTGAAGATCTGGGCCACTACGGGCGCTGTGTCCGGGTCGAGGTCGAGGCGGTGCAGCCGTTTGCCGTCGGCGGCCTTGGCCGGGTTGGGGTGCGGTCCTGCGTCGACAAGCCGATAGCCATACGGCGGCCTGCCACCAAGGAACCGACCTTCGATCTTGGTCTGGGCGGCCATGGCGGTGCGGACACGGATCTTGATGCGGTTGCGTTCGCCCTTGCTCATCCCACCGAAGACGGACATGACCAGGTCGTGGGCCTCATTGTCGGGATCGAGCGGGCCGCCGACCTCAGGCACCCACAACGTGACGCCGTAATGGGTAAACAGCGGGAAGGTCAGTCCGAACTGGTTGCCGTAGAAGGCCCGGTGCGGCTCGCCGATGACAACGGCGCCGAACCCGCGCTGCGGGTCGGCCAACGCCTCCAGTAGGAGGCGGGCTCGTGGCCGGCGCGGCCAGGGCAATGATCTGGACTGGCCAATGTCGAAGTACTCCGCGACGATGACGCCACCGCGAGGTTCGACCAGTGCGGTAGCGCGGCTCAGCTGCCAACTGCGCGAGGACTCCGGATCCTGTTGGTCTTCGGTCGAGCATCGACCGCAGAAGGCAAAGCGGATCATGTTTGTTCCTCCGGTAGGTCGGTGCCGTTGTTGTCGGCAGTGTTGGCCATATGGATCAGGAGTGTCAGCAGCGCCTGCGCGGCGGCCGGGTCGAGCATTGGTGGCTGCATCGGCGGATGCACGTCGATGGTCGGATCGGCGGTGCGGCCACGCCGGGCGGCCCGCGGCGGAGCCGGCGCAGGGTAGCTTGACTCAGCTGCGCCGCGGAAGTCGTCGCTGCTGTTGGGTGCGGTTGGTTGGCCGCCGTCGGCTGTCTCGATGCCGGGCGTTTGGTCGCTTGTGTGTTCGTTGGCCTTGCGGGGGTCTGAGAATGCGTTGTCGTTGGCAGTCATGGGCGGGTGGCTCCCGCGCCGAACGGCCGTGTTCGCACCAACTAAATGCCCAACAAACGCCGCCCACGAAGCCAACGCGGAGCGACGGCGACCCAACAGCACCCAACAGCGCCGCTCCACGAGTTGGATCGGCATGTCATCGTCGCGTCCCTGACGACCCGGCCACGGGGGCCTGTCGAGGCTCCCCACCACCAAGGAAGATCAGCATCAGGCCAACGCCGCTGACGCGGCAACACGGGCGTCCGCGGATGCCCGCCACGCGACTCAGATGGGCCACCGAGGTTCGAGCATGCGCAGGTAGTGGGCTGGCAGAAGGTGCCGTTGGACGGGTGGGAGTCCGCAGGCATCGGGGTGCAGCGCACCAAGGCCGGCGCGTAGGCAGAACCCGGCTACGGCGGGACTCAGGTAATCCGGCCCGGCGAGGAGAACTGTATGGAGCTGCTCGGTGGTGAGACCGTCGGGTAGCGGGCCGAGGCGGCGCAGATTGGCGACCTCCCACGGATCATCCCAGCGGTTCGGATCGTCGATGCGCCGGATGAATTCAGCGACCAGCTGGTTCCAGCCGGTGGACAGCCACCAACGCCAGTTGAAGATGGCGGCATGGCACGCCAGCAGCGTGAAGAGCTTCTGCGGCCCCACGTCGGAGGCGACCAATCGCCATTGAGCGCAATACGCCGCGACGTGCTGTTCGTACAGAGCGAGTTGGCCACGGTCAGGCGCAAGATCAGGCAGCCTGCGACCATCCGGCAACCGCCGCGCCCGGTCGCACAGCACGTCCCCCATGCGCGTGAAGAGATCCGCATCCATGCTCGGCAACTGCCGCACAAACAGCGGAAGTTGGCCGATCGACTCCCGCACGACACGGGTCGTCGCGGTGTTCGCCCGCATCATCTCGGGGTCCGTGATCCGCCGGAGCCGAACCGAATGCCAGTCCTCCACAGGGCCATCGCGCCACGCCAGCCGAGTAACAGCGACCGCAGCAAGATCAGCAACCCGCTCAGCATCCCGAATATCAAATCCCAGCCTGACAGCAGCCGCGTCCAGGACCGGCCACTCTACATTCACGCCCGAGGACGGTCGGCTCACCTGTCGCCGCCCTGGCGGATCGAGGTAGGCAACCTCCTCGATGGCCGACCCCACCGCTGTGCTGTCGCAGGTTCGTGTCCTGCCGGGGGCACGCAGAGCATCCGCGACAACTTCACCGGGGTCCGAGGCGTTTGCCTCGGACCCCGTCTTTTGTGTTTGTGCGCGCTCGTCCAGGATCGTCTCGATCGTGGCGGCGAGGATGGGCGCGGTCTCGCCCGTGATGCTGACCCGGATGGTGACTTCACGCCGGTGGGCGTTGTAGCGCAGTTCGAGGTGAAAGGCGTCATAGATCCGACGTTGCTGCTCTTCGGGTAGGCGGTTCAGGTCCACTCGGCCCTGGGGCAGCACGTCGAGGAGGTCGAGGTCCACGGGGGCGGCGGCCTTCTCCTTGCGGACGAGTTCGCCGAGCAGTTCCTTCTTGGTGCACTGCTCGGCGACGGTGGCTGCGAAGCGGGTTTGGATTCCGGAGCGCCAGGCTTCGTCGACCTCGGGGTCGCCCGAGGGCTTGAGGTTCTCCAGTTCCTGGATCAGTCGTGCTTGGCGTTCTTGGATGTCCCGGATCTCGGCCACGAGGGCGGCTTTCTGCCGGGCGAGGTCGGTGTCGACGCTGTCATGATCGACTGCGGCGCCGAGGAGGACCTTCCGACTCGCGCCGAAGACCCGCTGCTCGAAGAAGGCGGCGAGGGGATCCATGAGTTGGTCTTCACGGACCAAGACGTAGCGGGGATGACCGGTGAACCAGGGCAGATGCGAATGGTTACGCGCATTTGGGGTGCACCGGTAGTAGACGTACGACTTCTTGGTACTGCCGTAGGTGCGCCGGTTACATGTCACAGCGCAGGTAGGACCGCAGCACGTAGGTGCGGGCCGTCTCGGGGTGGACGTTGGCCGCGGCGCTGGAGCGTGATCCTTTCCGGAAGCGGCTGACCGCGCTGGCCGCGTTGAAGATTTCTCGGGTTACCAGCGGTTCGTGGGTGGGGCGGCTGGACCAGACCCAGGCGCTGGGCGGGTTCACTCTGCCCTTGATGCCGCGCTTTGGGCGGGGGTTCTTCCTGCGGTTCCAGACCATGTATCCGGTGTGCTTGGGGTTGTCGAGCACCTCGCGGACGCTGCCGCCGGTCCACGCGCCGATGCGACGGCGGCCCTCGCCGGGGATGGGGTCGGGGGGGTACCGCTCGGGGTCGAGGTTGAGCCGGTCGGCGATGTCGTTGTAGCTGAGCCGTTCCAAGGCCCGCCACAGGAAGATCTGTGTGACGGCCGCGCCGCGGACCGGGTCCGGAACGAGCCGGTGCTTGAACTTGCCCTCGTGGGCCTTGGCCTTGACCGGGTGCTTGATCCGGTCTGCGACGTAGCCGTAGGGCGGCTTGCCGATGTTGAAGCCCTGATCGGTGTGGATCTTGAAGCCGCCCCAGGACAGTTCTTTCATGTTCAGCGCGTACCACTCGGCGATGGATTGCTTGATGCGTCGGGTCAGGGTCTGAGTCGCCCTCCGGCCCGGGGCGGACCCGTTGTTCAAGCTGGGGATCTGCGACGGGTCGATGCCTTCGTCGGCGGCGAACAGCGGGATTCCGATTTGTTCCAGTTCGTACTCGATCTTGGTGCTGAAGTACATGACCCGGGCGATGCGTTCGATGTTCTCGACGACCACGGCGACGAAGCGCCGGTCGGGCCGCTTCGCTTCTTCCAGGCAGTCGGCGATGCTGCCGTCGCGTGGGATGGGAATGTCGAGGTGCTCGTGCGCGCTGCCCTTGCCCCGCAGTTGGATCAGGTTCTGGCCGGACTCCACGTCGTAGAACTTGGCGACGATGACGAACCCGGCCGGCAGGCGGCTGCGGACATAGTCCAGCTGACGGGGTAGCGACAGGGTCGGGTCCTGCATGTCGTCGGTGGAGGTGCGCCCGATCCAGGCGACCGGGATGGCCGCGCTTTGCAGTGCTTCGGGCACGGTTTGGTCGGCGGCTTCTCGTAGCCAGTCGAGCAGGCTGATCTCGTCCGGTTTGCTAGCGGTTGTGGGCAGGAGACTTGTGCTCATGAGGGGTGTCTCCTTCCTCCTCGTCGGGTGGGTGGTCGGCGAACCATTGCAGGGCTTCCCTGACGGCCGCCGCTTGTCGTTTGAGCAGCTCTTTGCCTGCTTGGCCATCGACGACGACCAGCTCGACGCGGACTTTGAGGGGTTCGGGAGCGGGGCGGCCGTGGCCGCGCGGAGGGTACTTTGACTCACCGTCGTCTCGGAACTCGTCGACGTCGTCTTCGTTGATGGCATCCGCCACGTTGTGGGCGGCCGGCAGGGCCGGGGCGGCGCGCTGCGACGCGCCACCCCGGTTGCCGTTTGCGCTTCGGCGAGTCACGTCGGCGACCTGTTGGTGAAGACCAGGAGGTCGATGCCGTAGCTCGGGCCGTTGTCGCCGGCTGACCAGCCCTGCCGTGCCGCCTCGGCTTCGGCCCGGGTGGCGTAGTAGAGGAACTCGTCGCCGTCGCCGGGGGCGGTGACCGCGACGATTTGCAGGACGTGGGTCAGGCCCGCGGCGCGGGCAGCCGGCAGGAGTTCGCCGAGGTGCTCGGCGTACGTCGTGCCGGGCTGGCCGGGTGCCGCGGAGCTCACAGCGGCGATGGCGCAGGTGTCGGCGGTCATGATGAGTCGGCAGGCGGCGAACAGGTCAGTGATGCCGGCCGGTGTTCGGGTGGTGTGCCGTGGCGGCCATCGCAGGACGATGAGGCTGACGGGTTCGGTGAGGGTGTCGAGGTCGGCGACCGCGCTGGGGTCGGTGATCGACCGGTACGCGCGGGACGTGTGGGCGCTGGCGTGCTCCAGGTGCGGGTCGTTGTCGAAGTCGATGACCGCGTCGCCGCGTCGGGTGTAGACGAGGACGAGTCGCTGCGCCAACCGCGACGAAAGCCGGGTGTCCGGGGTGGTTTCGGTTCCGGCGTCGTCGCGGTCGTCGAGCCGCCAGACGGCGATCGGGACGTCGCCGCCGACGAGGACTGGCTCGTCGTCGTGGTGTTGTGCGTCGTGGTTGGACGGGTTCGGGCGTGCGGCGCCGTTCGGCGTGAAATCGGGTAGAGCAGTCATGTGCGGGGTGGCTCCCGCGCTGACTGGCCGTGTTCGCACCTACGAATGGCCCCGCCGGTGCGGCCGAGAGCATCGTCGCCGACGGCCGGGTACCCAACAGCGCCCAACAGGGTTCGGGCCTGTTGGCGTTGTTACCCTACAGTAGGAGTGCGTTCGCCCAACAGTCTCTCGGGTTCGACCCAACAGATGTCGGTGTTGGCCAACAGCGTCTGGTGTTGGGTCGAACAGCAGTTTCCGTGCGCGCTGTTGGCTAGCCAACAGCCGGCCTCTTGTGGTAGGCGATTCCTGGCGGCGGCCTCGCACGACGGGTAGGGCAGCCAGGACCGACGGTGTCAGGGGTCGATACGGCGGGCGTTCGCTATGCGAGCGTTGAGTGTCGCCGGCGGCTTCAGCGTCCGCCGCGTTGAGGTCAGCGCGTTTGGGCTGTTAGATGCGCTGGAGCACCGCGACGACGGCGTGGTCGAGCAGGGATCCCGCCGGCAGGAACGATTCGGCGATCCAGACCCGCCCTGGACCAGCCCGGTAGGCGGCGGCTCGGCTGCTACGTGCCCGACCACCACGGCGGTGCCGCCCGCCGAGGCGGCGTGGACCAGGCCGAACCCGCCCATACCAGCCGGCGCTTGAGCCGTGCCCGAATCCGGGCGGTGTGATCAGGGTCGTAGATGCGCGGGGACGCATGCTCAGTGTGCCCCTGCACCTCATCCGGGCGAGCGATCACCAGTGGTGGCCCGAGGTCGAGAGTCGTCGACCTGCGGATCTTCCCGGCCAACAGCACCCAACAGGGCCGTGAGCTGCTCTGTTGGGCTGCCACGCCCGACGGCGCCGGGCACGTTGTCGCTGTTGGCTGTTGGGTGGACATGCCTCCTGAGCAGGCCCAACAGGCTGTCGGACCAAATCGTGTGATCTTGGACTGTTCGGTAGGCGTGCGCGGATAGAGGTCTCGCACCGCCGTCAAGGTGCGGTGCCCGAGCGCCTCGCAAGGGATGCCATGTCTGCTCGATCCTGGCCGTCGTCGCCGCTGGCCGCGGCCGGCCGTGCCTTCACCCTGCTGGTCCAGCCGCCCACCCACCTCGGATTCGACGGCCGCGGGTTCGACAGTCTGCCCGACGAGATCCTGCCGCTGGAACGGCTCCGCGCGCTGCTGCTGGCGCCGCAGACCAGCGTCGAGGTCCGCGACGCGGTATGGCGTGAACTGGTCGTCCGCGCTCGCCGGGACGGCCCGGCCTGGGTCGTTGCCGCCGTGGGTATCGCCCTGCCCGGCCTCCGCCACGTCGCCGGGCTCCTCTCCGCGGGATGGCGCGGGGACACCCGTGACCTGGATGCGGAACTGCTGTCCGGGTTTGTCGAACGGCTCACGACCATCGACCTGCAGCCGCCGCGGGTGGTCGGCCGGCTCATCGACGCCGGCCTGCGCGCCGCCCGCAAGGCCCGCGACGCAGACTCCGACGCCCAGCTCATCCACACCGACGTGACCGGGCCGATCGCACCGGTCCAGCCGTGGGACCACCCGGACCTGGTCCTCGCGCGTGCGGTCGCGGCCGGCGTCATCGACGCCGACGAGGCGAACCTGATCGCCGCGACCCGCCTGGAGAACGCCACCCTCGCCCAGGCAGGGGCACGCATCGGCATCACCGCCAGCCTGGCCTCGTCCTGGCGGCTGAAGGCCGAACGCCGCCTGTTGGAATCCATCCGCGAGGGCGACCTCGCGTTCGTGCCGCTGCGGCCCCGCCGACGCCGTCGCCGCAGTGGCGCGACCCAACAACGCGTCGCCGCTACCCAACAGCGCATGGCTGCGGCCCAACAGCGAGTCGCTCCCACAGGTGGTGCGACCCAACAGCGGGTCGCCGCTACCCAACAGCGCACGGCCGCCGCCCAACAGCGCATCGGTGCCGCGGCGGCGACCCAACAGCGACGGGCTGTTGGGTCGCTGTTGGGTGGCAGCGCGGCGGCGGACGTCGTGTTGGCCACCCAACAGCGGGCCTTCGTGGGCAAGACATCGGACCGAGCAGCGGCCGGTGTCGGCGCCCCGGGGATCGGGGCGGCGCCGGCCTGAGTGGCCGTGTTCGCACCCGATCACCTCATGGCTGGAAGGAGCGACGCTCCCACGGTCCGCCCCGCATCCCCGGTGGCACACCTCAACCCGAATCGAGCCCCGCACGCGGGGCGGGAGGTGCCCACCATGTTCCGCCACACCATCTGCCGCATCATCGCCGTCACGGTCGTGTTCCTGGCGACCGTGGCCGGCTCGGCCCCGGCATACGCGGCAGAGCCGCAGATCCTGGCCGCCTACACGCTGCCCGTGATCATCGGCAACATCACGACCTGGATCGTCGGGCTGCTGGTCGGTGTCGCCACTTTGTTTCTGACTATCGGCGGCCTGCGCCGCCTGGCAGCCGGTGGTGACCCGACCGAGATCGAGAAGTCCAACTCCGCGTTCAAGAACGCCCTCATCGGCTACGCCCTGGCGGTCCTCGCGCCGATCCTGCTCGCGGTCGTACAGGGCTGGATCGGGGGCTGAGATGGGCGGCTGGCTCGCCGACCAACTCATCGGCCCCATCCTCACCTGGTTCGCCGAGACCGTGATCGGCGCGCTCAACGCCCTGTGGGACCTGCTATCGGTCACCGCGTTCGTCAGCCCTGACGTGACCGAACTGCCGCAGGTCAATGCGTTCGCCAGCACGTCGCTGGGCATCGTGAATGTCTGCTACGTGCTGGCGTTCCTGTGGACGGCGATCCTGGTGATGGGCCGCGACACCATCCAATCGCAGGTCGGGCCGGGCGAGTTGATCCCTCGCCTGGTCATCGGCCTGATCGCCGCCAACTTCGCCATCCCGCTGTGCTCCACCATCATCGGGCTGGCCAACTCGTTCACCGCGGCGTTGACCAGCCAGGACATCACCGCGCCCGGCTCGATGCAGCAACTGCGCATCACCACGGTCAGCGCGCTGAGCGACCAGAACGGCACCAGCCCGGTCAGCTTCCTGCTGCTGCTCATCGGCCTGCTCATCGCGGTGCTCACCGGCACCCTCCTCGTGCAATGGATCATCCGGTGCGGGGTGCTCGTCGTCGCCGTCGGCATCGCGCCGATCGCCCTCGCGTTGCACGGCACCCCGCAGACCGAGGGTGCCGCAAAGCTGTGGTGGCGCACGATGCTCGGCACGCTCGGCATCGTCGTGATCCAGGCGGTCGCCCTGCACACCACGCTGCGGATCTTCCTCAACCCGGACAGCAACCTCCGCGTGCTCGGACTGCCAATACCCGGCGGCGAACCCAACGCGATCATGAACCTGCTCATCGTCGTCTGCCTGCTGTTCGGCGTCGTCAAGATCCCCGGACTGATCCGCCGCTACATCACGCAGAACCGGCCCACCGCGATGGGCACGATCCTGCGTGTCGTGCTCGTGCAGCAACTGACCCGCGGGATCTCCCGCGCGTTCGGCGGCGGCCGGAGCGCCGCGCGGGCTGCCGGCCGTGCCGGCGGCGGGGCCGGCGGTACGGGCGCGGGTGGGGCCAACCGGCCGTGGCCGGTGAACTCAGGCGGCGGCGGAGGCCGCAGTCGCCTCGCCACGCCGTCCCCGACGCCTCGATCCAGCGGTTCCGGACTCCGGCCGTTGCCGCGGCCGGCGGGCGCCGGTCCTGGCCGGACCGGCATCGCCTACCCGACCGGTCGACCTGTACGCCCGTACACCCGCGAGGAACTTGCGGGCGGTGTCGACCTCTACACCCGCGCCGTGCCGAAGCGGCAGGCGCCGGCCATCCCCAGCTCGTCGAGGCCGCCGATCCGGGCCGCTGGCGTCGTCCCGCAGCCGCCGCGGCCGGGTCCACCGCTGTCGGTCTCGCCTGGGGTCAACCCGGCGACCGCGATGCCCCGTACCCGGCCGGTACGCCAGCCGGTCACAGGCAGCTGGAACCGACCCGCCCGCAAGAGCTGACCCGTCCCCTCACCCTGCCCCGAAGAACAACCCGTCCGCGGCGCAGACGTCCTCAACCGCGCCGTGGACGGGCCGTACCTACTGACCCACTTGGAAGGGAAGCCAGATGACAACGCAGGACACCGCCGAGGAAGCGATGACCGACCCAACGACCGGCCCGACGCCGCTCGATCTCACCACCAACAGCGCCGACATCGTCGCCATCGCGTGGCCGACCGGCCGCCCCATCTACCCCTACACCTGGGAGGAGATCGCCGAAGGCGTCGACCTCTACACCCAGGCGATGAAAGCCCACACCACCACGACACGCGGAGGCTACCGTGAGCAGTAGCGACGACGCTGCCCCGCACGCGCGGATTCCCGCCGACGTCGACACCCCGGACAAGATCGTTTATGGGCTGACCGCCCGGCAGTTGGCCATCCTGGCCGTGGCCGGTGTGACCGGCTACGGCATCTTCCGAGCGGTCGGGACGCTGCTGCCGCAGCCGGTCTTGCTGGCAATCCTCACCCCGCTGGCCGGTGCGGCGATCGTGCTGGCCCTGGGTCGCCGTGACGGGCTGTCCATGGACGCCTGGCTGCTGGCGGCGGTGCGGCACACCCGCAGCCCGAAGCGGCTGGCCCCCGCGGCCGGCCGGCCCACCGCGGCACCGGCCTGGGCCCCGGCCACTGACACGCCCGCGGCGACGGTGCCGGTACTGCGGCTGCCGGCCACGGCGATCAACGACACCGGCGTCATCGACGCCGGCTCGCACGCCGTGGCGCTGGTCGCGTGCACCACCGTGAACATCGGGCTGCGCACCGGGAACGAACAGGCCGCCCTGATCGCTGGCTACGGCCGGTGGCTCAACTCGCTGTCCGGGCCGGTACAGATCGTGATCTCCGCACAGCGGGTCGATCTGTCCAGCCACGCCCAACGCATCGCCGACAACGCTGAGACGATCGCCAACCCGGCCCTGGCCGACGCTGCCCGCGACTACGCCGACTTCCTCGACGACCTCGCCGCGCGGCGGGACCCGCTGTGGCGGACCGTCACCGTCGCGGTCACCGCGGCCGGCGACAAGGGCCGCGATACCGAGGTCCTGCGCCGCGCCGAGCACGCGGCGTCCGCACTGTCCGCCCTCGGGGCGCAGACAGCCGTGCTGGACGGCGGTCGAGCCGCCGCGGTGCTGACCTGCGCTGCCGACCCCTACACCCCGGCCGACGTCACCTGGGCTCGTGCCCTGCCCGACGCGGCCATCACCGGACCAGGAGACTGACATGCCCCTACTGCAACGGCGAAAGCCAACCAACACCGACGCGAGCCCGGCCGATTCGGCCGGGCTCGCGGCCGTTCTGGGCCCGTCCGCGATCCAACACACGCCCCGCTACCTGCGCATCGGGGACGGGTACGCGGCCACGCTCATCGTGACTGGCTACCCGGCCGAGGTCGGCCCCGCGTGGCTGGACCCCTTGCTGGCCTGGCCGGGCCGGCTCGACGTCGTCGTCTACATCGACCCGCTGCCGCCGCAGGTCGCCGCGGCTCGGCTGCGTAAGCAACGGGCACGGTTGGAGTCCAACCGGCGCACCGACGCGGAGAAGGGCCGGCTCGTCGATCCGATCACCGAGGCCGCCGCCGACGACGCCG
This sequence comes from Dactylosporangium roseum, assembly GCF_025264685.1. Taxonomy (GTDB): domain Bacteria; phylum Actinomycetota; class Actinomycetes; order Mycobacteriales; family Micromonosporaceae; genus Dactylosporangium; species Dactylosporangium roseum. Next base: position 3,648,644 of record NZ_CP073721.1, on the reverse strand, counting down.
CGGAGTTGGCCGACCGGATCGCCCGCGGGCAGTCGAAGCTGTTCCGGGTCGGGCTGTACCTGTGCGTGCACGCCACCAGCCTCGACGAGCTCGACGAGGCGGTCGCGCACGTGCGGGCCACCGCCGCCTCCGTCCTGCTCGACACGCAGCCCGCGAAGTGGCGGCAGCTGCAGGGCTGGACGGCGACCCTGCCGCTCGCCACTGACAGGCTCGGCATGCGGCGGGTGATGGACACCGACGCGATCGCGTCAGCGTTCCCCCTCGCCTCCTCCGACCTGCCGGCGCCGCTACCGGGTGAACCCGGCGCCACCGGCGGCATGCTCTACGGCCTCAACCCCTATTCGAATGGGGTGGTGTGGTGGGACCGGTGGGCGCAGCACAACGCCAACAGCGTCGTGCTTGCCAGATCCGGGGCGGGAAAGAGCTACTTCGTCAAGCTCGAAGTGCTCCGCTCCCTCGCCGACGGCGTGCACGTGGCGGTGATCGACCCCGACAACGAGTACATCCGCTTGGCCGACGCGGTCGGTGGCGTCACGATCGCCCTCGGTGCCGGCGGTGTGCGGCTCAACCCCCTCGACATCCCGCCTGGCGACCGCCGACCGCAGGCCCGCACGTACCGGGCGTTGTTCCTGCACACGCTGATCTCGGTGCTGTTGGCGCAGCAGCCACCGCCGTCGGAGCGGGCCGCCCTCGACAAGGCCATCAACGACGCCTACGACCAGGCCGGGATCACCAACGACCCCGCCACCTGGCGCCGGCAGGCGCCCTTGCTGCGCGACGTCGCCACCGCGCTCACCGACCAGCGCACCGAAGCCGCCGACACCCTCGCGGCGCGGCTGACGCCGTGGACCACCGGCTCGTTCCGGGACCTCTTCGACGGCCCCACAACGACCGTGCCGAGCGGTCAGTTGGTGTGCTGGTCGACCCGGCAGCTCGCCGACGAGCTGCGCGCCCCCGGCATGCTCCTCGCGCTGGACGCGATCTGGCGTGAGGTCGACACCCCGGCCATTCGTTCGGCGCACACACCGCGACGGTTGGTCGTCGTCGACGAAGCCTGGACCCTGCTGCGCGACGGCGAGGGCGCCAAGTTCCTGTCCCGCCTCGCGAAGTCCGCCCGCAAACGTCGGGCCGGACTGGCGGTCATCACCCAGGACGTCGGGGACCTGCTCGGCTCCGACCTCGGGCAGGTCGTCATCGCCAACGCCGCCACCCAGATCCTGCTGCGGCAGGCGCCGCAGGCGATCGACCTCGTCGCCGACGTGTTCGGACTCACTGCCGGCGAGGCGAGGGTGCTGCTCGGCGCCCGCCGTGGCGAGGGCCTGCTCATGTCCGGCACGCACCGAGTCGGTTTCCAGGCCGTGGCCCACAAGAAAGAGCACCAGCTGTGCATCGGTGACCTGGAGCTGCCCGACGACGAGTAATCACCACCACCACAACGTCACGGCCGGGACCGGCGGTGACGTGACCACACCAGTGTAGGGCTGTGGGCCGCCAGCAATGGCGGCCCACAGCCCTTTTTTGTTCTCCGAAAGGGCCTGATAAATGAACGCCAGCCCCGTCTTCGAGCGCATTCCCGCGTTTTCCCCCACGCCCGCGCCTTCCCCCACTCCACCGCCGGCGGCGCCGCTGCCCGGCCCGTCGCAGTGGCTGCTCGACACCGCCACCGCCGTCGGCGCCTGGTGCCGGGACCGGCCCTGGCTCGGCCTCGTCGCCGTGCTGCTCATCGCCGCCGGCTGCACCGCGCGCACCATTGTGGCCGGTCGCCGGCACGCCCGGATGGCCCGGCACGCGCAGCTGATCACCATCAGCCCGTCGCCGGAAGTCGACCCGGGCGGCGCCGCCACCCTGTGGGCCACCCTCGCCGAGATCCTGCACACCGGCTGGCGACGCCGCCTGCGCGACGGCCGTCCGCACCTCGCGGTCGAGTACCGGTGGGGCGGCCGGGAACTGACCATCGCGGTCTGGGTGCCGCGCACCATCCAGCACGGGCCGATCCAGGCCGCGATCCGCGGCGCCTGGCCCGGCGCGGCCTGCACCGTCACCGACGCCGACCCGCCGCTACCGCCCGGCGCGCTCGACGTCGGCGGCGCGCTCGCCCCCCTGCCCGCCTGGTATCCGCTGCAGACCGACCACGATAACGACCCGATGCGTACCCTGATCGCCGCCGCGTCCGGGCTGCACGCCGCGGAGTCGGCCTGCGTGCAGGTCCTGGCCCGGCCCGCCACCAACCGGCAGATCCGCCGGCTACGCCGCGGCGTACAAGGGCTGCGCACCGGACGGCCACCACGCGACCTGCTCGACCCCGCCACCTGGCTTCGGGTCGTCCTCGACTTCAGCCTGGAGCTGTTTAGCACGGGCCGGCGTACTCATCCGGCCGTACGGCACACGCCGATACCTGGCAGTGATCCGCAACGCGAGCGTGACGGCCGCGCCGGGGTCGATAAGCTCGCCGGCACGCAGTGGGAGGTGGCGCTGCGCTTCGGCGTCGCGCACACCAACCCCCGCCGCAGCGACCCCGACGACATCACGCCCCGGCTGGTCACCCTCGCCCACGGCATCGCCTCCGCGTTCGGGTCCTGGACCGGCCGCAACCGGCTACGCCGGCTGTCGGTCAAGGATCCGGCCCGGGTCCTGGCCGCCCGGGTGCTGCGTCGCGGGATCCTGCTCTCGACCACGGAGCTGGCCACGATCGCGGCGCTGCCGCAGGACATTGCCGTGCCCGGTTTGGACCGGGCCCGCGCCAAGCCGATGCCCGCACCCGTCGCCGTCGCTTCGGGCGGGCGCGGCACGAAGGTGCTCGGCAAGGCCGACGTCGGCGGCCACTCCGTCGCCGTCAACGTCGCCGATGCCCGCCAGCACCTACACGTGCTCGGCTCCACCGGCTCCGGCAAAAGCACGCTGCTGCTCAACATGATCCTCGACGACATCCACGCCCGCCGCGGTGTTGTCGTCATCGACCCCAAAGGCGACCTGGTCCTCGACCTGCTCGACCGGATCCCGACCAGCCACGCCAAGCGGCTGACGATCATCGACCCTGACCAGCCGGCCGGGACGACCCTCAACCCGCTGCAGGGCGACGACCACGACCTGGTCGTGGACAACATCGTGTCGATTTTTGGACGGATCTTCGCCAAACACTGGGGGCCGCGCATCGACGACACCCTCCGCGTCGCCTGCCTGACCCTGCTCCGACGCGCGAACGCCACGCTAACGCTGATCCCGCCCCTGCTCAACGACAAGAAGTTCCGGCTCGCCTTCACCGAGGACCTGGACGATCCGGAGGGTTTGCGCGGCTACTGGGAGTGGTTCGAATCGACTCCGCCGCCGCTGCGGGCGCAAGTGATCGGCCCGGTACTCTCCCGCCTGCGCGCTTTCCTGCTGCGGGACTTCGTCCGCCGCACCCTCGGCGCACCGCAGTCCAGCTTCGACATGCGCCGCGTCCTCGACGGCGGCATCCTGCTCGCCCGCCTGCCGAAAGGGCAGATCGGGGAGGAGACTGCCCGGCTGATGGGCAGCTTCGTGCTCGCCTCGGCCTGGCAGACCGCGACCGGTCGGGCCCGGCTACCCGAGCCGGACCGCCGGGACTCGTTCGCCTATATCGACGAGGCGCACAACTTTCTGAACCTGCCGGGCAGCGTCGGGGACATGCTCGCCGAGGCCCGCGGCTACCACTTCGGCCTCGTGTTGGCCCACCAGAACCTGTCGCAGATGCCGCGGGACACGCAGCTGGCCATCTCCGCCAACGCCCGCAACAAGGTGTTCTTCTCCTGCGCCCCCGAGGACGCTCACCAACTGGCTCGGCACACTATGCCCGAGCTCGACGAGCACGACCTCAGCCATTTGGACGCCTACCGGGCGGCATGCCGGCTGGTGGTCAACAGCCGCGAGACCGCGGCGTTCACGCTGCGGACCAACCCGCCGCGGGCGCTGGTCGGGGAAGCGACCGCGGTCCGGCAAGCTGCCGCCGGAACCGTAGCAGGCCCTGCTGGGAATCGGTCGGCGATCGCCCGGCTCGCCGGCGTGGCCGACCCGCCGAGCGGTAACGACCCGGACCCGGGCAATTCAACAGCCACCCAACAGGACGCCGCGTAACCCAACAGCCACGTCAAGCAATGATCGGGTTCGCGGCCATCGTGGGCGGCATCGCGATCGGCGCTGCTCGCGCAGCACGACGGACGGACACGCAACGTCCCTCAGCGGCCACGGGGGAAGCCGCTGAGGGACGCCGTCAGCGTACGCCCAGCGACCCGGCGATCACCAGATCGACGCCGCTCTTGACTGACAGGTCCAGCCAAGGAATGCCGACTCGGCCAGGACCCGGTCACCGCAACAGCCGCCGACTCGGCCGGCACCCGGCGCCGTACTGCCGGAGCCAGGCTGCCCCCATCCACCCAACAGCCCAGCGAGGAGCCGTCATGTCCGCGAACATCGAATCCCGACACTTCCCCCAGGGGGAAATCTCCGCGGGGGACACGCCCCTGGTCGTGCTCCGCACGACCGACCCACGTCGAACCTCCATCCACACCCTCATCGACATCTCCCATCGTCTCCGGCCTCGCGACTACACCATCGCGTCGCTTCTCGACGAGCACACCACCCTGACCACCGAGCACCTCACCTCGATCCTGTTCGCCAACCCCACCACCTGCCGGCACCGCCTGCAGCTGCTGCGCCGGCTCGGCTTCATCGATCGGTTCATCCGCAACCGGCCAGGCGCACCCAACCCGGTCTGCTGGCTGCCCGGCCTGCTCTCCACCCGGTACACGGCCCTGGCCCGCGACGAGAGCCCACCCACCGCCAGAGCCCTGCGGGAACGGCAGGACCGGGTCTACTCCAGCCCGACCCTGGAACACCTGCTCGCCGTCAACGATGTCTTCGTCTCCCTGCTCGTGCACGCCCGCCGCCATCCCGGCACGGCGCTGACCCGCTGGTGGTCCGAACGCACCACGGCGGCAGCGTTCGGGCATCGGATTAAGCCCGACGGCCACGGCGTCTGGACCGACGGCGACCAGGAGACCGGCTTCTTCGCCGAGCTGGACCGCGGCACCGAGCCGATCGGCAGGCTGGTCGACAAGCTGGCCTCCCACCGCAAGCTGCGCGCCGAGGGCGGCCCGCAGTACCCGATCCTGTTCATCCTGCCCAGCCGGCTACGCGAGCAAAACCTGCACCGCAAACTGGCCGACCGGCCCGAACCGACCCTCATCGTTGCCACCACCTCGCCGGAATCCGGACTCGACCCCGCCGGCCCGGTGTGGCGGCTGGCCGGCAACGGCCGCCACCGACTCACCCTGGCCGACCTGCCCAGCAGCCACGGCCAACCCGGCCCCCTCACCCCCGGACCGGCCCGACCGGACGACCACCCTCTCCGGCTGGTCCTCGACACCACCGGCTGACGCCCGGCGGCGGCGCTCACGCCGCGATGCAACCGAGCTCGGGTCCGTCTCCAGACGGACCCGAGCTCGCTCCCGCTTTGCGGGGCACCTCGACGCCGCGCGGACCACGGCTGCAGGCCGGGTCACGCACGCGGCGCCGCACTGCCGGTCGACGACCCGAATCAAACACCCAGGGAGACCTATGCCTGCAAGCCATCCCGACACCGGGCCGCATGCAGCGGGCGTTCCACGCCCGAGACGTCTGCTTACCCAGAACCGCGAAATGCGGAACTGGAGGCTGCCCGCGTGGGCCGGCCGGCTCGCCGACGGCCGCACCTACAACACCTGCCCATCGGCGGGCATCTGCGCCCGCGTCTGCTACGCCCGCAACGGCACCTACCTGCGGCCCGTCGTGCGCGTCCGGCACCAGGCCAACCTGATGCTTGTCCTCGACGACCTACCCGGCTGGGAAGCCGCCATGACCATCGAACTCGGGCGCAGCACGTTCATGGGCCGATGGATTCGCATCCATGACAGTGGCGACTTCTTCTCCGACCGGTACCTTGCGGCGTGGCTGCGGATCTGCCGCGCCCGGCCGGACGTGCGCTTCTACTGCTACACCACAGAGGTCGACCGGTTCCGGCGACTGGTCGAATCCGACCCGCCGGCCAACCTGTTCTGGGTGTACTCCTACGGCGGCACCCAGGACCAGACCCTCGACCCGGCCGTCGACCGCGTCGCTGACGTCTTTCCGGACGAGGCGGCCATCACCGAGGCCGGCTGGTCGTCGCAGGAAGCCTCCGACCTGCTCGCCGTCCTCGGACCACCGCTGGTCGGCATTCCCGCCAACCGCATCCCGGCCTTCCTGCGCCGACTCGACGGACGCCGATTCAGCACCTGGCAGGCCGAGGTCGACGCCGAACGTGCCGCCCACCGCCGCAGGCCGCGCCCGGTGCCCACGCCGGGCGCCACCTCCCCGCAACCACGGCGGCCAGCGGCCTGACCGCGGCGCCGCTCCCCAGCGCGATCGGGGCGGGGCGGCGGGCGGCGCGCCAAGTCCGGCGACGCAGGCCAGTGACGTCACGTCGGGTTACCCAACAACCACCCGATGGCCGTTGGTGTTGGCCAACAACGCGTCACGCCAACCCAACAGGGCCTTGACCGTCAGCGCCGTCAAGCGCACAGCGTACCCAACAGCGCAGGTCAGCGCGGGTTTCTGACCGATCCGCTCGGTCGGTGGCCTGTTGGGTGATCGGGCTACGGTGAGGGCTCAAATCTTTTGAAACCCCCATGCACCACCATCCGGGCCACGCCGCCCACGACCGCGGTCGCAACCGCCCACCCGCCATCCGGCCGGTCGGCCTGCCCCGCCCGTAGGCGCCTCGCCCACCCCACAGCACCACCTCGCGCCTTCCAGCGCCCGCCGCGGGTCTCTTCCTGCGTGCCGCTGACCGCTGTCGCGGTCAAGCCCCCACCCCCTCTTTCCGGCTTTCCGGGAAGCCGACCTCGGCTGCCCGAGTCCCGCCACACCCCTTGCGAGGAGGAACCGTGCCCAACACGTCCCTGACCATCGTGTGCCTGCCCAACGGCACCCCCACCGACCAACTGGCCACCACGGCCGCCACCCGCCTCGCGGCCACGCCGCGGACCAACCTTGGCCCTGCCGGCCACTTCACGATCAGCACCCGGCTGCGCCGGGGAAGCCTTGTCCAGCCGTGGCAGGACATCGCCGCCGGCGGACCGGTCCATCTGCTCGACCTCGACGCCATGCGCGCCGCCGCCCACCGGGCCTCCTGGTACCGCTGGCACATCTGGAACCAGGTCGTCGCCGGCACCAGGCCCGCCCAGCCGTACTGGACCTTCCTGGACCGGCACCAGGCCAACCCGCACAAGTACCCCCTCGCCACCGCGCAGGCGCACTACCTCGCCCAGCCGCGCATCGCGAGCATGCTCACCTACAACGCCCTGCCCAACAAGGTCATGAACTTGCCCACCAGTCATCTGGAGGCGTTCCAGACCGGTCTGCAGGGCTACACCTACTACGGCTGGCTGTGCGCCGTACCCGGTGACGCAGTCGTCTGCCTCGACGGCACCTACCTGGCCGCCAACAACGACCGCTACGCCACCCAGATCGCCTACCTCGCCGAAGCGAACCGGCACATCACCGCCCTCGCCAGCCGCGACAACCTCGTTGCCTGCTGCACCCGCTAACCGCAGCGTGCCACCCCCGAGCCGCGTGTCGGGTGAACCCGGGCTGGTTCGCCCGACGGCACATCCATCCCAGCAACCAGGAGGTTTGATCGTGGCCATCGTTGCGTCATCTCACCTGCACCGCCGCAACCAGCGCGGTCGTCACACCGCTTTCGCAGACCGCTTCATCGTCCCTGTGGGGTACTGGATTCGGACCGGCCTCGTGTGCATGCACGACGGCCGTGACTACGACATGGCTACCGTGCGCCGACTCGTCGGCGCGCCTGTTGACTTCGACCTTCGACTGCTGCGCCGCGGTACCCACCGGGAGCAGCGACGTGCCACGGCAGTGGCGGACGTGTCGTTCGGCTCGCCGAAGCTGCACTTCGCCGCCTTGGCCGACGAGTTCGACGTCACCGCCACCCGTGAACGCGGCGCCGAACACGCCGCCGATCGATACAGTCTCTGGCTCGACGTGGTCCGGGGCACACCGCGCGCCCACGCATGGGCGCCGCAGGCACACCGTATCGGCGCCGACGGCCGGACCTTGCATGCTGCACGCCGCGCGTTCCTGCGTCAGCCTCGTGTCGAGGCCATGGTCCACCATAACCGCACGCATCCGTCTGTCCATCTGGACCCGGACGAACTGGACGCCTTTCAGGCCGGCAAGCGCAACTACGTCACCTACCACCGGCTGGCGGCCACGGTTGGGGACGCCCTCATCACCGGCATGAACCAAGAACCGATGCGCGCTCGCAGCCCGCTGCTGTCGCAGCGGCTGGGCTTCCTCACCGCTGCCAACGCACACCTCGACACACTCGCCACCACAGCGATGCTCGCCTTCCGCCGAGCCGAACCGCTCGTCTGGGAAGCCGGCCCCGTCCTGCCGCCGACGCCCGCGGTGTGGACCGCCCGCCAGTTGGCGTCCGCACGCTATTGACCCAGTACATGCCAGCGCAGGCGAGCCGCGGTCCGGTTCGCCTGCGCTGGCATCGCTGCGTTTCCAGCCCGATCCCTCCCGCTGAAGGAGAACCTGTATGGACCTCGCCCAATCGGTGACCGCCAGGCGCTGGCTCTCCCGCGTCAGCACGGCACTGGTCCTGTCCGTCCTGCTCGTCCTGCTGCTGTCGCGCCATACAGCGCTGGCGGCCGTGATCGCGATGGTCAGCCTCGCCGTACAGGCGATGCTCCTGGCCGTCGAGAGCAACCGCGCTGTGCGCGCCGGGCAGCGCATCGCTGAACTGGAGGCGGACCTCGCGGTCGCGCACCTGGACCCAGTCACCGGTCTCGCGGTGCGCCGGGTCGCCGAGCAGCGCATCTTCGACGCCGCCGGCACCGACGTGACCGTCGCCCTCATCGACGTCGACGGCATGCACGACATCAACAGTGTCCACACCCACGACGGCGGCGACCTGTACCTCGCCGAGCTCGCCGGCCGGCTCGTCCGCGCCGCCGAACCCGGCGATCTCGTCGCCCGCCTCGGCGGCGACGAATTCGTCCTCGTCACAGCACGCGACCCGCAGACCCTCGCCTTCACCCTGACCGCGGCGGTCGCGCCGCCGGTCACGATCGACGGCATCACCCGGCCGATGCGCGTCAGCATCGGCATCTGCCGCACCCCCGGCGGTGATCCGCACATCGCCGTCGGCCTAGCCGCAATGCCGGGTAGTTAAGCCCAGCGGTGGCTGGTCAAGTGGTGTGTTGGTGTGGATGTGGGCAGCGGGACTCCGGTAGAGAGGTACGTCCGCCAAGACATGCCTTGCTGCCGGGAGTCCCGCTGTTGGTTCAGTCTGTCATTACGCGTGTGGTGCGGGTCGCGGCAGGTCCGTTCGCGCCGGGTCATCTGGGTGAGTTGACCCAGCAGGTGCCGTTCGAGATGGTCGATGCCGTACTTGCTCAGACCCGCTGCATGCAGCGGCGGGTGCGGGATCTGCCGTCGCGGGTGGTGGTGTATCTGCTGCTGGCGGGTTGTTTGTTCGCCGAGTTGGGGTATCGGCAGGTGTGGCAGCGTCTGGTCGCCGGTCTGGACGGGCTGCCGGTCGCGTACCCGAGCGAGGCCGCGTTGACCAAGGCCCGCCGGCGGGTCGGCCCGCAACCGTTGCGGGCGTTGTTCGACCTGCTGCGCGGCCCGGCGGCGGCGATGGCGGGGCCGGTGCGCTGGCGGGGGCTGCTGGTCTGCGCGATCGACGGGACCATGTTGTTCGCGGCGGACAGCGCGGCGAACCTGACCCGGTTCAGCAAGCAGCGCGGCGGGCGCACCGGCGGGTCGGGTTATCCGATGCTGCGGCTGGTGACGGTGATGGCGTGTGGCACCCGGTCGGTGATGGACGCGGTGTTCGGGGCGATCACCTGCGGCGAGACCACCTATGCCAGGGATCTGTTGGCCCGGCTGCCCGCCGGGGTGCTGCTGCTGGCCGACCGTAACTTCGCCGCCGGGCATCTGCTCAAGATCGTGACCGGCCGGCAGGCGCATCTGCTGGTGCGGGCCAAGACCGGCCGCGGCGGCCCGAAACTGTCGATGCTGCACCGTTTCCGGGACGGCTCCTACCGATCGGTGTTCGGCGGCCAGCCGGTACGGGTCATCGACGCCGAGATCAGCATCGCGACCAAGGCCGGCACGGTCACCGGTGTCTACCGGCTGATCACCACCCTGCTGGACCCGCAGGCCCATCCGGCCACCGCGATGCTGCGGCTCTACCACGAACGGTGGGAGATCGAGACCGCCTACCTGGAGATCAAGTCCAGCATCCTCGGCGGCCGGGTCCTGCGGGCCCGGACCCCGGCCGGCGTCGACCAGGAGATCCACGCCTTGCTGGTCACCTACCAGATCCTGCGCACCGCCATGACCGACGCCACCAACAGCGACACCGCAGTGGACCCTGACCGGGCCAGCTTCACCATCGCCCTGCACGCTGCCCGTGACCAGATCGTGCACGCCGCCGGGGTGATCGCCGACACCGTCATCGACCTGGTCGGCAACATCGGCCGCCTCGTCCTGAACGATCTCCTGCCCGAGCGACGGCTCCGCGTCAACGCCCGCACCGTCAAACGAGCAATCTCCAAATACAACGCCCGCGGCCCGAACATCGACAGACGCACCTACCAAGCCACCATCAGCCTCACGATCCTCGCCGAACCCCCTTGACGACCAGCCCCGACCCTTAACTACCCGGCATTGCAGCTAGGGCGGCGTCCACTAACGTCGACCGGGTCCACCTTGTGCGTCGATCTTGCAGTTGTGGTGCCCTGACACTCCCTGAATGTCCGGGTTTGGAAGGCACCACAACTGCAAGATCGACGCGCAACAAGCCGGGCACCCAGCTAGCGCGGCTCCTCGACCGGGGTCGGCGGTCGCGACGTTCCGCACGCGGTCACAGGAGTTTGTCGAGGGTCAGCGGCAGGCTCCGCACCCGGTGGCCGGTGGGGTGCGATGATCAGGTTGTGTCAGTAGGTGGCAGCAGCGCCGAGCAGGACGAACTTGAGGGTCAGCGCCGGTCGGATGCGATCGTTGCGTTCCTGGGTGCGGGCTTGTCGTCTGCGCCGTCGCGGGCGGTGATGGTTTCTGCGTTGGCCGAGGCGCGTCGTGCGGTGAAGGAGCATCAGGCTCGTAGCGCTGCCATCGACGGTTGGCTGGCGGGTGAGGTCCGTCTGCGCGGTATCCGTGAGAATGCGGCGGTGCTGGCCGTTCTGGAGTTGCCGGAACGGCGAGCGGATGTCGCCGTCGTGTATCGCGGTGAGCATCCCGACCGTGTTGCTGCGCTCGAGGCGGTCGTGGCGGTGCTGGCGCGTTCGTAGGCCGTTCGACGCGGCGCCGTGGATGACCTGCGCTTTGTCCGCGAGTCTGAGCGCCACTGCTCGGTGTTCTCGATCGGGTGGTTTGCGATGTCGGCCAGCTCCGGCGCCACCTGCACCGGTGGGAGCATCGGCAGGTCTGGGACGGGAGCTTGCCGATGTCGCGGATGTCAAGGGTTGAGCTGTTCGCTGCGATCCGCCGCGATTCCCGGACTGGTCTGTCCGGTCGGGTGATCGCGGCGAAGTACCACGTCAGCGGCATACGGTGCAGGCGGCGTTGACGTCGGCATTGCCGCCGCCTCGCAAGCCGCTACCGCCACGGGCGTCGAGTTGGATCCGTTCAAGCCGGTCATCGACGACATGCTCCGCACCGATCTGGACGCTCCGCGCAAGCAGCGGCACACCGCCAAACGCATCTACGACCGGTTGATCGACGAGCAACACATGCGCGGAGTGTCGTATCAGGTCGTGCGGACCTACATCGCCGCGCACAAACCGAAGATCCGAGCTGAGGCCGGCCGCGGCCCGGCCCTGGTGTTCGTGCAGCAGACGCACCAACCAGGCGCTGAAGCCGAGGTCGATTTCGGTGAGGTGGCCGTCATCCTGCGCGGTGAACCAGTCACCTGCATGTTGTTCGCATTACGGCTTTCGTTCTCGGGCAAATCGGGTGCACCGGATCTTCGCCTCCGGCGGCCAGGAAGCGTTCCTGGAAGGCCACGTCCACGCGTTCACCGTCCTGGGCGGTGTTCCCACCGGCAAGATCCGCTACGACAACCCGCGTTCCGCGGTGGCACAGGTGATCGGATTCGCCCGGCAGCGGATCGAGACGCAGCGGTGGACGGCATTCCGCTCGCACTACGGCATCGAGGCCTTCTACTGCCAGCCCGGTCTCACCGGCGCGCACGAGAAGGGCGGCGTCGAGGGCCAGATCGGCTGGTTCCGCCGCAATCATCTGGTCCCTGTCCCGCACGTCGATTCCCTCGAACAGCTCAACACGATGGTCGACGCATGGGACGCCGCAGACGACCACCGGCGCATCGGCACCAGACCACACACCATCGGTGAACACCTCGCGGTCGAGCGACCGTTGCTGGCGCCGCTGCCGGACGAATCGTTCGAGACCGGCACCTGGCTCGCACCACGGGTCGACCGATTCAGCCAGGTCACGGTCCGCACCAACCGCTACTCGGTCCCGGTCCGGCTGGTCGGACGGCAGGTCCGAGTCCACCTACACGCCTCGCACCTGGTCGTCTATGACGGCCGGGTCGAGGTCGCCCGGCACGAGCGGCTGATGACCAAGAGCGGCACCCGCCTGGACCTCGATCACCACCTGGAAGCCCTGGTCCGCAAACCCGGTGCGCTGCCCGGTGCGACAGCGTTGGAGCAGGACCGCGTGTTAGACGGCGCTCAGGATGAGCAGGTTTGGGTAAGTCGGCGGCGTTGGGGATGAGGACGGGTTTGGGGCAGCCACTGTGTGGTTGCCCTTGTTGGTGTTCGGCGGCACCGTGATCAGGTCCTGGTAGGCGACGGCCCTCCCGCTGTCTCTTTGGCCGGAGTGCTGCGGGAGGGCCGTGCGGTGACGCGTGGAGGCGTCGTGGTCACGGTAGGCGGTGACGCCGCTGCGGTCGAGCGGCGGTTGGTTGCGGGGCGGCTGGTCTGCCCTGGCTGCTCGGGTGTCCTGGCGGGGTGGGGGTATGCCCGGTCGCGGCGGCTTCGGGGGCAGGAGGGTGCCGTGCCGGTGTGTCCCCGGCGAGCGCGGTGCACCGGGTGCGGGGTGACGCATGTGCTGCTGCCGGTGCAGTGGCTGCTGCGCCGGGCGGACGCGGTGGTCGTGATCGGGGCTGCGTTGACGGCCAGGGGCTGCTGGTGTGGGGTTCCGGCGGATCGCTGGGTGGCTGGGGCGCCCACCGGAGACGGTGCGGGGCTGGGTGCGGCGGTTCGCCGCTCGGGCGGAGGCGGTGCGGCGGCAGTTCACCGTGCTGCTGCGGGCGGTGGCCGTGGATCCGGTGATACCGGCGCCGGCGGGCGGGGCGTGGGCGGACGCGCTGGCGGTGATCGACGCGGCGGTGACGGCGGCGGTCACCCGTTTGGGGGTGTTCGGGGTGCCGTCGTGGGTGTGGGTGTCGGCCATGTCGGGTGGCCGGTTGTTGGCGCCGGGCTGGCCTGCCTGAGTTGATCAACACGAGTTGACTCTGACGTGGCTTCGGTCGAGTCGGTGATCCTCACGAACTGTCCTGTGTGGTCAGTGGTGAGGAGGCGATGCCGCAAATGGCAGCTCATGAGGAAGACGGCAAGCGCATTGAGCGGGCCCGCGCGGTCGGGTTGTTCCGCTATCAGTTGATCCGTGAGGCGGCGGATCCGGCGCATTCGTTCAAGGAGCGGGGGGCCTTGGTCCGGCAGATCGCGGCGGTCGAGCACATGGGCCCGTTCGGCCGGCCGGTGCGGGTGTCGCGGCAGACGCTCGATCGGTGGATCCGGGACTGGCGCCGCGGCGGGTTCGACGCGTTGGTGCCCAGCCCGCGTCAGCCGAGCTCACGCACCCCGGGCGAGGTGATGGAGCTGGGGGTAGCCCTGAAACGGGAGAACCCGGCCCGCACTCCGGTCGGGATCGCCCGGATCCTGCGCGCGCAGCTGGGCTGGGCTCCGGACGAGACCACGCTGCGCCGGTACTTCCACCGGATCGGGCTGGCCGACACTCTGCCGGCGGCCGCCGGGGCTGCGGTGGTGTTCGGCCGGTTCGAGGCGGCACGCCCGAACGAGTTGTGGACCGGCGACGCCCTGCACGGGCCGGTGGTGGCCGGCCGCAAGACCTACCTGTTCGCGTTTGTTGATGATCACAGCCGGCTGCTGACCGGATACCGGTTCGGGCACGCCGAGGACACCGTCCGGCTGGCAGCGGCGCTGCGTCCCGCCCTCGCATCCCGCGGCGTCCCCGAGTCGATCTATGTCGACAACGGGTCCGCGTTCGTCGATGCGTGGCTGCTGCGGGCCTGCGCCAAGCTCGGTATCAAGCTGACCCACTCCACCCCCGGCCGGCCGCAGGGCCGCGGGAAGATCGAGCGGCTGTTCCGCACGGTGCGGGATCAGTTCCTCGTCGAGGTCACCGGCGAACCGGCCGTGGCCGCCGCACAGCCCGGCCGGCATCTGGTCGACGACCTGCTCACCCTCAACCGGTTGTTCGCCGCGTGGACCGAGACCGTCTACCACCGTCAGGTGCACTCCGAAACCGGGCAGGCACCGCTGCGCCGATGGCAAACCCACTGGTCAGACCGGCCGCTACCGCTGCCCGCCCCGACCGATCTGGCCGAGGCGTTCTTGTGGGCCGAGTACCGCACGGTCACCAAGACCGCCACCGTCAGCCTGCACGGCAACACCTACCAGGTCGATCCGATCCTGACCGGCCGCCGGGTCGAGCTGGTCTTCGACCCGTTCGACCTGACCACCATCGAAGTCCGCGCCCAGGGCAAACCGATGGGCCTGGCCATCCCGCACCGCATCGGCCGTCATGCCCATCCCAAAGCCCGACCCGAAACACCAGCTGAGCCGCCGGTGGCGACCGGCATCAACTACCTACGGCTGGTCGACCAGCAACACCAGCGGCATCTCGGCGAACAGATCAACTACACCGCCCTGACCGACCACACGGTTACCAGCCGACACCAGCCCACGGACACACCATGAGCACCGACATCGGTGGACAGCCCGGCACCACCGAGATCGCCGGCTTGCTGGCCTGGGCCCGGGCCCTCAGCGACGCCCGCAGCAGCGCCGACCCCGCCGAACGGGCCGCCTACCAGGCCGCCAAGAGCACGCTGCTGGCCCGCCTGACCCGCCACTACCCCGACACCCCCGGCGAGGACCCAACATGATCGAGAAACTGCAAGGCTTCTACGGGTTCACCCGCATGCCGTTCGGCCGCGACCTCGCCCCCGGCATGCTGCACCGCCACGCGGCCCACGGCGAAGCCGTCGCCCGGATCACCTGGTGCATCACCGAACACCGCATCGGCGTGATCACCGGTGAGGTCGGCGCCGGGAAAACCGTCGCCATCCGCGCAGCGCTCGCCGCCCTCGACGCGACCCGGCACACCATCATCTACCTGCCCAACCCCACCATCGGCGTCCGCGGCATCCACCACCAGATCGTCCTGGCCCTCGGCGGCCAACCCCGCGTCCACCACGCCACTCTCGTCCCCCAAGCCGCCGACGCCCTCGCCACCGAGCACGCCGAACGCGGACGCATCCCCGTCCTGATCCTCGACGAAGCCCACCTGCTCGACCACCCGCAACTGGAATCCATTCGCATGCTGACCAACCACGACATGGACAGCCGCAGCCCGTTCGCCTGCCTCCTGGTCGGGCAACCCACGCTGCGCCGGCGCATGAAACTCGGCGTCCTGGCCGCCCTGGACCAGCGCATCGGACTGCGCTACACCATGCCACCCATGACCGACCAGGAAACCAGCAGCTATCTACGCCACCACCTCGCCCTGGCCGGACGCTCCGACACCCTGTTCTCCGACGACGCCACCGCCCTGATCCACCAAACCAGCCGCGGCTACCCCCGCGCCGTCAACAACCTCGCTGTCCAAGCCCTCATCGCCGCCTACACCGCCGACAAAACCATCGTCGATGAATCCTCCACCCGCGCCGCCGTCGCCGAAGTCACGGCAGACTGAACACCACGCACGCACCCTGAACACCAAGACCCCGCCCGGCACCCGCCCGGCGGGGTCTTCTCACTCCGCCACGTCCTCACCCTCAACGCCGCGTTCATGCTCATTTTCAGCGCCGCGCAACAGACTTCTCAATGCTATTGCCCGAGCAGTACCTAAGTGCCGCCCTACGGTCCGGCCTGGAGGACTTGGCAACACCGTTCGCACGGACCATTTTCGACCCCGCCAATCTGGTGGTGACACCCGAGCAGGTCATCCAGGCTGTCGAGCAACATCGACCTCGACCTGCCCGGCAGCGTCCGCCGCGTCCACCGGCGATGCCACCCGGACCCGACCCAATCGACCAAGCGCGCGGGCGGGTGATAGCTGAGCGCGCGAGGGTCACGGCAGAAGTCGAACTTCATCTGCAGGGCGGAAGCGAAGTGGATCTCACGAGCCGTTCAACGCCTCGTCCCAGGCCTGTCCCACCTTGGCCGGCTCCTCGCAGTACACGCCGCGCAGCCCGAGCAGTTCCGCGTAGCGGGCGTACGGTACGTCCGGGATGTACTGCGAACCCGGGAACCGGGGGTCTCCGGCCTCAGCCCGCTGCTCCCAGGTGACCTGGTTGAGGTCCTGGTTGTTGAACACCGCGAACACGAGTGGCGGCGATCCGCCGAGCCGGTCGAGGTACCGCTTGCAGGTGATCATCTCGTTCATGCCGTTCATCTGGAACGCGCCGTCGCCGATGAACGCGATCACCGGTCGGTCCGGATAGGCCAGCTTGGCGGCGATCGCATACGGCACACCGGGGCCCATCGTCGCGAGCGTGCCCGACAGCGACGCCTGCATTCCCTCGCGGATCTCGATGTGGCGGGCCCACCAGTTCGTCGACGAGCCCGAGTCAGCGGTCAGGATGCAGCGGTCGGGCAGCCTGGACGACAGCTCGTGCGCGACGGCCTGCGGATTGATCTTGCCGAAGAAGTGCTGGCTGGCACGGTCGTGCAGGATGCGGTTCCATTCCCGGACGTTCTTCTCGATCCCTTCCCGCCAGCCGCGGTCGGCCTTGCGCTTGAGCATCGGGTTCAGCGCGCGCAGCGTCTCCTTGGAGTCGCCGACGAGGTTGGCCTGGACCGGATAGCTCATCCCGATCAGCCGGCCGTCGATGTTGATCTCGACGCCCTTGGCCTGCCCGTCCGGCGGCAGCCACTCTCCGTACGGGAAGCTGGTACCGATCATGAACAGGACGTCACAGTTCATCACCATGTCGTCGCTCGGTTTGGAACCGAGCAGCCCGATCGGACCGGTCACGAACGGCAGCGAGTCGGGCAACGCGTCACGGCCGAGCAAGGCCTTCGCGATACCCGCCCCGAGCAGTTCCGCGGCCTCTACCACCTCCGGCCCCGCATGCGCGGCGCCCTGGCCGATGAGCATCGCGACGCGGCGGCCCTCGTTGAGGATGTCCGCCGCCTTCCGTAGCTCGTCCTCATCCGGCAGCACCCTTGGCCTGCTCCAGCCGACGCCGCTGAAGACCGCGCCATGTTCCTTGGACGGCGTGGGCACGGCTTCCGCTTCCTGCAGTCCTCCGGGATGATGACCGCCGCCACGCTCCGATCGGTCAACGCGATCTTGAAGGCCCGGTCGATCACACTGCGTACCTGTGCCGGATCCATCACGGTCTGCGAATACGCCGAGACGTTGGCGAACAGGCACTCCAGTCCGACCTCCTGCTGAAAATGGGCGCCGAGCGACATCCGCTTCTGCTGCCCGACGATCGCGACCACCGGCTGGTGGTCCATCTTCGCGTCGTACAGGCCGTTGAGCAGATGGATCGCGCCCGGCCCGGAGGTCGCCATGCAACACCCCACCTCGCCGGTGAACTTGGCGTGGGCACACGCCATGAAGGCGCCCATCTCCTCGTGCCGGGGCTGGATGAACTCCGGATCGTTGCCGGCCCGGGCGAACGCACCGAGCATGCCGTTGATGCCGTCGCCGGGATAGGCGAACACTCAATGAACACCCCACTGCCGAAGGCGGTCGAGCACGAAGTCGGAAACCTGTGGCATCGGAAGCCTCCATCCACGCCGTACGAGACGGTACGGCGCTACCCGGACGGTGGGCACTCAACCAGCGTCGGCAGCATCGACGGGCACGGTCGAGCGCGCAGCGCTCCGGAAATACCGGCTGTCAGCCTCTCCCGCGGCAGGCCGCGCGCCGGCCGGCGAGGTACGTGACCAGCAGGCAACAGGCCACCACGACGGTCCGCGTGGACATCACCTTCGACTTCGCCTTGGCCAGCCCGGTCTTGGGATCGGCCGCCCCGGCTGCGGTGCTGACGACCTCGATCAGCCGCTCTTTGGTCCCTGGCATTTGGTCACCTGCCCCATGATGCCGTCGGCGCCAAGGCCCACATCGGAACTCGTCGACGCCGACTTGTCGGCGTTCGTGCAGGTGGTGGCTACCCTCGTCCATCCCGGGTGAAACCCGGGCCGTCGGCCACGTAGGGCGGCGGCGCCGCCCCACGTGGCGGCGGTGAAGCCAGCGATCAGGACTTGAACGCGTCCTTGACCTTCTCACCGGCCTGCTTGAGGTTGGCACCGGCCTGGTCCGAGCGGCCCTCGGCCTCGAGTTGCTCGTCGTCGGTGGCGCGGCCGGCGCCCTCCTTCACCTTGCCGGCCGCTTCTTCGGCCTTGTTGCGGATCTTGTCATCGGCACCCATCGTGTCCCTCCTTCTCGAGTAGGAGCGGGACATCCCGGGTCCTACCCACCAACCGCAGGGACCGCACAGCCGATCTCGCCGATGCGCCCCGCCCGGGTGGATGAACGTCCCGAGGCTCGAACATGGGCAGGGTGTTGAGGTGTACGGCCGCACCGAGTGGGAACGGATCCGTACCGCACGGCCGCCGACCCGAGGTTGTGAACCGGCCGAGCGCCGCGCGTAACGCTGCAGGGAGGACGGCATTATGTCCGAAGGCGGTACCGCAGGCACCACGACCGGCCACAATCGGGCAGCCGGCGACCAGCTCGCGAACGACCTGGCCGGCCTGATTCGCGAGGAACTGTCCGGGCTCCGTGACGAATGGACGGCCGCCATCCGCGGGACCGCCGGAGGCGGGCTCCTGATGGCGGCGGCCGGCGGCTGCACGGCATTGGCGGCTGGGGCGGCATCGACGACGCTGCTCCGTCTGCTCGACGCCGTCCTTCCCCGGCGGTTAGCCGCAGCCGGTCTCACCGCGGGCTACCTGGCCAGTGCAGTGGCACTCGGCGCGCTTGGACTGCGGCGGCTGCGCAAGGCCGGCGGCGCCTCCGAGCGTCTGGCCGAGGAGATCCGGGCAAAAATGACCGCCACCGCAGGCGAACTGGCTGGAACGTCCGCGGCACGACGCGTTGCGGGCCGGTGGACGCCGTCGACGGCGGCAGAGACCGATGGGCTACACATATGACCCCGTGTCAGCCCCGGCCGGGCCTACGGCGGCCAAGCGGGAGCAGCCCCAATGTACGAGACTTGGACGTGAACGGCACGGTCCGCACCGCTTCTTTGATTCCCTTCCTGATCAGCCAGATGCTGACCGGGTAGGCGGTAAGGAAGCCGAGCGCCATGCCGGCCTGCATGAGGAACCGGTACACCGCGCTGCCCGGGTGCATCTGGGACCTGGTAGGAACACAACACCATCAAGGCCATCCAGCCGAACAGATCCACCTCGAAGGCGGTCAGCGACCGTACATCGGCCTTCGCTGCGGCGAACATGCCCTTGCCCAGTGACAGCCCGCACGTCGGCGCGATCGCACAGTAGTGAAGAGGATGCCGAGCGCGAGCGCACCGGGCGCCGTCGACCGGAATCTGTGCCGTTACTGCCGAGCGGCAGGCCGATCGACCACCGCCGGCGACCGTCGGTACGGACGAACGTCCGATGTCCGCCGATGGTCACCAGCGATCCAATCGATGCGGGGCCGGCGTTGTCGACGGCTCCGATGGGTTCTCCCGGCCTCGCCTGTAATGTCGCGGCACCACCCGATGTAGCCGCGCCGTTCAGCGGGACGCGCCGGCGCCCCGGACCGCCACGTGCTCCTGGTGGACGAACGGCGGCGTTCCGCGCACGGCCGGAGTGCCTTCGACGCCGGCTTCCCCGCCCCGGTTGCTCCGCTCGGCCGAACCGATCCACTCGGTGGGCCGTTCGACGTAGCGCCATTCCGTGCCGACCGGGCAAGGTCCCTGGCCCTCGTTCCACGGCCCCCGCGTCGAGCCCGAGTCCGACATGTTGAACGTCAGGTTCTGGAAGCGGTCGTCACCGGGCAGGCGCCCGGGCGGGAAATTGACGGGCAGTTCGTTGAGTGCCGCGGTGAACTGCTGGAAGTGCGCCACTTCCCGGGTCATCAGAAACGTCAACGTGTCCTGCACGCCCGGATCGTCGGTGAACTGCTTCAGGTACTCGTACACGATCTTCGCACGGGACTCCGCGGCGATGTTGCTGCGCACGTCGACGGTCGGGTCGCCGTTGGCGTTGACCTAGCCGCCGCTCCAGGGCGTGCCGGCCGAATTGACCATGTCCGGACCTCCGCCGGTGAGCGCCATGTACAGCGGCGTGGTCGCCACCTGATGGATCACCTCGTCCCGCCGGGAGGCGTCGCCGACGAGCGGCATCCAGTCGCAGACCTCGTTGGCCTGCTTCAGGTCCTCGTTGAACCAGACGTCCACCTCGCGGGTAGCTGCCCGGCGCCGATACACGGGCCGATCCGGCGGGAAGTCACATGAGTGCGCAGCCGTACGGCGGCGCGGACACGGCGTCGGTGGCAGTGCTGCTGCTGTTCCTGGGTTCCGCCGTCGCCGGCCTCCCGGCCGACGCCCAGCACGCCGGGCTCTCCACCGCGGTCCTCACCGGCGTGCTCACCTACCGCCTCGTGCGCCGCCACGGGCGGACACGGTGACCGCGGCCGGCGTCACCGCACAGCGGCCGGGAACGACGTCCGGCCGGGCCGGGATCCGGCTGCTCGGACCGGCGTTCGTGGCGGCCGTGGCCTACGTCGACCCCGGCAACTTCGCCACGAACTTCACCAGCGGCGCGAGCCACGGCTACCTGCTGGTCTGGGTCATCGTCGCGGCGAACGTCATGGCGGTGCTCATCCAGTTCCTGTCGGCGAAACTCGGCCTGGTCACGGGATCCGGCCTCGCCGAGACCTGCCGCGACAACCTCCCGCGGTTCGTGAGCATCCCGCTGTGGCTACAGGCCGAGGCCGTCGCGATGGCAACCGACCTGGCGGAGGTCCTCGGCGGCGCCGTGGCACTCTGGCTGCTCTTCGACCTGCCCCTGACGCTCGGTGGTGTCGTCACCGGCGTCGTCGCGGTCGTGCTGGCGATGATCCGGACCCGCCGGCCGCGGCGGTTCGAGAGGGTGGTCTGCGGGCTGCTCCTCGTCGTGCTGGTCGGCTTCGGCTACGACCTCACGCACGCGCCGGTCGAGGCCGCCGGGGTGGCGGGCGGCCTGCTACCGCGGTTCGAGGGCACCGGATCCGTGCTGCTGGCCGCCGGGATCCTCGGCGCGACGGTCATGCCGCACGCCGTCTACGTGCATTCCGCGCTGACGACGGACGAGCGCTATGCGACGGCGCGCAGCGTCCGGAGCCACCGTTACGTCATGGGCTGGCTGCGCACCGACATCGGTGTCGCGATGGGCCTGGCCGGACTGATCAACGCGGTCATGCTGATCATCGCGGCCGCCCTGTTCTCCGGCGCCGGCACCGGCGCCGGCACGCTGGAGCAGGTCCACGACGGGCTGGGAACCCTTGCCGGCGAGACGGCCGCCACCGCCTTCGCGCTGGCCCTGCTGGCCTCCGGTTTCGCCTCGTCCGGCGTCGGCACCTACGCGGGCCAGGTCATCATGGAGGGATTCCTGCACCGGCGGATCCCCTTGTGGCTGCGGCGGCTGCTGACGCTCGCGCCCGCGATGGTCGTGCTCGCCGCCGGACTCGAACCGACCCGGGCCTTGGTCATGTCGCAGGTGGTGCTTTCCTTCGGCATCCCGTTCGCCCTGATCCCGCTCGTCATGTTCACGGCGTCGCGGCGCCTGATGGGCGAGCACGCCAACCGACCCCCCACCACGCTCCTCGCGGCGGTCACGGCAGCATCGGTCATCGTGCTCAACGGCGTCCTGCTCCGCACGCTGTTCACCTGAACCGACGACCGTGCGCGTTGCCGGATGCGGCGAGTACCTCAGGCAGAGCAGGGAAGAACGGCAGGGTGACTGGACGGATGTACGACGCGGTGGTCATCGGCGCCGGCCACAACGGCCTGGTCGCGGCCAACCTGCTCGCCGACGAGGGCTGGAGCGTGCCGGTGCTCGAAGCCGGACCGAACGCCGGCGGGGCCGTCCATTCCAGCGAGATCTTCGCCTCGGGCCACGTCATGGACCACTTCAGTGCCGTTCTACCCGCTCGGCGTCGCATCGCCGGTGCTGCGTGGCCTGAACCTGGAACGATACGGACAGACCGGCGCAGGTTCGGCGTCATGGGATGTCGGACGCGGCGGCGGGGCAAACGATGATCGACATATCCGGAAACTATCAGCCCTCACTCGGTCTGTTATGGCTTGCCGTTGGCGCTGTGCTGACCAACCTCGACGCCGAAGGCACGCAGGATTGTTACCGCTTGCCCAGCGCGGTGTCGAGGTCGCCCGTCGGGCTCATCACGGCACCGTATCACTGAGTGATACGAACGCTTGTTGCGAGTGAGCTCGACGGCGAGAGTGACCGCATGACGCAAGCCCCTACCCGCGACGCGGTCGAGGCCGCAGCCCGGCGGCTGAGGACGGCCGCCGCCGCTGGCGTCGCCTGCTCGCCTGTCCGCGACCTCATCGGAAGTGACGACCTCGCACTGGCTTATGCCGTCCAGGACACAATTGCGGCGCAGCGCCGCGCTGGCGGTGCTCGCGTCGTGGGGCGCAAGATCGGTCTCACCTCGGCAGCCGTGCAGCAGCAACTTGGGGTCAACCAGCCGGACTTCGGGATTCTCTTCGACGACATGCAGTACGCCGATGGCGAGACGGTGCCCTACGACCGGCTGATGCAGCCACGGATCGAGGCCGAGGTCGCGTTCGTGCTGAAGGACGACCTCGCCGTGGGGGACCTCTCGCTGGACCAGGTCGCGGCCGCGGTCGACTACGCGGTGGCGGCGATGGAGGTCGCCGACAGCCGCATCGACGGCTGGGACATCACGTTCGTCGACACCGTCGCCGACAACGCCTCGGCAGGCGTGTACGTGCTGGGAAACGACCGCAAGACGCTCGCGGAGTTCAGGCCCAAGGACGTCGCGATGACCATGACTGTCACCGGGCAAGACGAGTCGACCGGCACCGGCACCGCCTGTCTGGCCGACCCGCTCCTCGCGCTCCGATGGCTGGCGCTTCAGGCGCGCGAGTTCGGCTACCCCCTCGTCTCCGGCCAGATCGTCCTGTCGGGCGCTCTCGGGCCGATGCGCGCCGTCGCCCCCGGCGCCACCGCCGCCGCCACGATTACCGGCCTTGGCTCGGTGACCCTCAACTTCAGCAAGGAGTGAGCATGAGCAGGACGAAGGTCGCGATCATCGGGTCGGGCAACATCGGCACAGACCTGATGATCAAGGTCCTCCGTACCGCGCAGCACCTGGAGATGGGCGCGATGGTCGGCATCGACCCGAGCTCCGACGGCCTCGCCCGGGCGGCGCGGATGAAGGTGCCGACGGTCCATGACGGCGTCGAGGGCCTCATCAGACTGCCGAACTTCGACGAGATCGAGATCGTCTTCGACGCGACGAGCGCCAAGTCGCACGAGTACAACGCAAGCCGGCTCGCACCGTTCGGTAAGCGGCTCATCGACCTGACGCCGGCGGCGATCGGCCCGTACGTCATCCCTGCGGTCAATCTCGATCAGCACCTGGACGCCCCGAACGTGAACATGGTGACCTGTGGCGGTCAGGCGACCATCCCGGTGGTCGCGGCGATCTCCCGTGTTGTGCCGGTGCCGTATGCCGAGATCGTCGCGTCGATCGCGTCGAAGAGCGCCGGTTCCGGCACTCGGGCGAACATCGACGAGTTCACCGAAACGACGTCCGCGGCGATCACGCAGGTCGGCGGCGCACAGCGGGGCAAAGCGATCATCATCCTCAACCCGGCCGAGCCGCCGCTGATCATGCGCGACACGGTGTTCGCGCTCGTCGACGCGTTGGAGGCGGCACCCGACGTCGCGAGTGAGATCCGGCGAAGCATCGAGAAGATGGTCGCTGATGTCGCGGTCTATGTCCCAGGGTACCGGCTCAAGCAGCAGGTACAGGTCACCGAGATTCCTGAGGACCAGCCCGTGCGGACTCTGCTCGACGCTGATGGGCGCAGGCCGACCCACCAGGTGTCGGTCTTCCTCGAAGTGGAGGGCGCCGCGCATTACCTACCTGCCTACGCGGGCAACCTCGACATCATGACATCGGCCGCCCTGCAGGTCGCCGAGCGACTACAGGAGGTGAACGCATGAAAACGCCGTCGGTCTATGTCCAGGACGTCACCCTTCGCGATGGCATGCACGCCGTTCGCCATCGGATCACCCCCGAGGACGTCCAGCGCATCGTGCTCGCCCTCGACGATGCCGGCGTGGACGCGATCGAGGTCGCCCACGGCGACGGACTGGCCGGCGGGTCGGTCAACTACGGGCCGGGCTCCCACACCGACTGGGAGTGGATCGAGGCAGCCGCGAGCGTGCTGCGCCGCGCCCGCCTCACCACGCTGCTGCTACCCGGGGTCGGGACGATCCACGAGCTCAAGCACGCGTACGGCCTGGGCGTGCGGTCAGTACGCATCGCCACGCACTGCACCGAGGCCGACATCTCTGCCCAGCACATCGCGGCGGCCCGGGATCTCGGCATGGACGTCTCCGGCTTCCTCATGCTCTCGCACATGGCCGAGCCCGCCGCACTCGCGCAGCAAGCCAAGCTGATGGAGTCCTATGGCGCACACTGCGTCTACGTGACCGACTCGGGCGGCCGCCTCACGATGAACGACGTCACCGCTCGGGTGAGGGCCTACCGCGACGTGCTCGACCAGTCGACCGAGATCGGGATCCACGCCCACGAGAACCTCTCCCTCAGCGTTGCCAATTCGGTCGTTGCCGTCGAGAGCGGCGTCCACCGGGTCGATGCCTCGCTGGCCGGCCACGGGGCCGGTGCCGGCAACTGTCCGATCGAGGCATTCATCGCCGTCGCCAACATCTCCGGCTTCCAGCACGGCTGCGATCTGTTCAAGCTACAGGATGCCGCTGACGACATCGTGCGGCCGTTGCAGGACCGCCCGGTGCGCGTCGACCGCGAGACCCTCACCCTTGGCTACGCTGGCGTCTACTCCTCGTTCCTACGCCACGCGGAACGTGCCGCGGCTCAGTACGACGTAGATGTGCGCGAAATCCTCATGGAGTGCGGCCGTCGGCGGCTGGTCGGGGGCCAGGAAGACATGATCATCGACATCGCCCTTACGCTCGCCGGGTCGGACCCGATGGTGCACAGTCGATAAAGACGATCATGGCGGTCCGCCTCGAGTCGGACCGTGTGAGTTGCAACTTCGGCGTCGCGGCCGTGACCTGGGTCGATGCCGGGCTGGCCGGCACGGTCCTGGTCGCGAGCACTCGGCCCGACAACCTCGTCACAACGCTGAGGTCGCGCAGGGCGCACGGCCCGGTTGCGGTGTTCGCCCCAGGGCCTCGCTCGGGCGATACGCTCGGCGACCCGCTCATCGCCGATCCGTGGATGCAAGGACCCGACGTAGCCACCCCACGTAGCCGTGGTCAGGGCCGAAGCGCTCACGGCCACCGCTTCCGGCACAGCGGAATCGAGCTTCTGACAGGCGTCTACCGAGCAGGCCGTCCGCTGCCTCCTCCACGCCGCGGCGCTGGGTGACTGCTCGACCGCCGAGTTCTGCCCCGTCAACGCAGTGAGGCTGTCCTCAGCTCGGCACCCACCCGCGGCGACGACATGGCACCAAGCCCTCGACGACATCATCTCCGCTGATCCCCCGCAGCGAGACGCGGTTGGGACCTCGTCTCGAAGGGCGGTACGGACGTCGCAGCCCCCTGCTGGACGCCTGGGTGCACGCCGCATCGATGCCCCGCCCTCACGCCCCGCCTCGGCGTAGCGATTTGATGATGAGCTGCGCATGCCTCACCCTCTCGGTCGCGACGTCCGCGCGGGTGTTGGTCAACGAGGGGAAGATGACGACGTATCCTCCGGGAGCCGTCGCCTTGATCCAGTTGCGTCGCCTCGAGGCAGCGCGAAGCCGTCAAGCGGACGCATTTGCATGCCTGCCGATGCGGAAAGCTCCAGTTGAGCTAGCCAGAGCCCGGCCGCGCTCGTGGGGTCGTCGAGGTCGATGCCGGCCCTGCGCTGCACCGCCGCGATGCGGTGGCGCAGGGTGTTGCGGTGACAGTTCAGTTCGGTGGCCGCGCGTTCCCAGCTTCCGCGGTGGCGCAGGTAGGCGGCAGCGGCGGCCTCGAGCTCCGGCTGTCCCAGCGCCTGGAGGGCGAGCCAGTCGCGGCGCCCCCTGTCGACCGGTTCGGGGCTGGCCGTGAGGTCGACCCGGGTGCAGGCACCGACGCTGGCGAGGATCCGTTCGGCTCCGCGCAGGGTGGTCGCGATCGCCCCGCCCATCGCTGCCGTGAGCGCCAGCTCGCCGGTCGCGACGAGTCCCCTGTCGCCCAGCGGCAGGGCCATCACCTGCGCGAGCTTGCCCACCGGCACGAGCAGGCGCAGCCGGTCGGCCCGCCAGTGGCCCCAGACCTGGAGATGGTGGCGCTCACAGTCGTCGAGGAGCTCGTCGGCGGCGTCGCGTCCCAGCGGCCCCGTGACGACAAGGTGGGCAGCGCCCGGCAGGACGTCGAGTGACATGGCCGTCACGAGCTCGTGTGCGGCGGTGACGCGACCGGCGAGGAGCAGCGCGGCGACGGCCTCCCGCTCGGATCGGCGACGCAGGACTCCGGTGTGGCGCAGCTCGACCGCGAGGGCGAGGAGTGAGGTCGCTGTGACGAGCAACTGCCGGTTGCGCGGGGTCCCCGGCTGCCGTTCGGCGGTCGCGACGAAGCCACGCAGGCGTCCGCTCCGGGAGAGCGGTTGCACCGCGACGTCGAGGTCGCCGAGGGGGAACGTCGCGGCCGTGTGTGGCCCGGCCGCCCGCAGACGACGGACCTCGGCACCGACCTGGCTCGCGCTCGATCGGCTGGCTCGGGGCCAGACCGTCACGACCGAGCCGTCGGGGTCGAGGTGTGCTGCCCACCCGTCCATGGCAGAGGCGAGCACGCGCACGACTGCGGCTACGGGGTTGCGGTCGGTCGCGGCTCGCACGAGGTCGCGCTGTGCCCCGAGCGCGAGGTCGAGGTCTGCCCGGCCGGCAGCGGCGAGCAGTTCCCAGTAGCGCCGTGCAACGAGCTGGAACGGCGTCGGTTCGGGCACGACGTAGAGCGGCAGTCCCGCCTCGTTACAGACCCGGACCAGCACCGGGGGCACCCGTGTGTGGACGGGTCCGAGGCCGAGGGCCAACCCACGCAGGCCGTGCCCGACGAGCATGGTCGCGTAGGCGCGCAACGGGGCCGTGTGCATAGTCAGGTTCATCCCGGTGGTGAGCAGCAGCTCACCGCCCGCGAGATAGGGGCGGGGGTCGCGCAGCTCGCTGACGTGCACCCCGCTGAGCGGCTCGTCTGCCGCTTCGACCGATCCGACCCGGGCCAGGTCGTCGCCCAACGACCGGCTGAGCCCGGCAAGTGTGGTCATGGAGATATCGTCCACCATCTTCTCGATTTGGGATGCATCATCCGACGACAGCTCCGCCGCGGCCGCCTTACCGTTGCCCCAACTCGACGAAGGATAGTCACATGTCCAACGACACCGCGACCGCCGCGGCAGCGGTCCCCCAGACCCGACACCTGCAGACCGCGATCCCCGGCCCGAAGTCTCTCGCGCTGCAGGCCGATCGCGACGCCGCGCTGCCCGATGGCCTCGGCAGGACGCTGCCCGTCTTCGTCGACCGCATGGCGGGCGGCATCATCGTCGACGTCGATGGCAACCGGATCGTCGACCTCGCCTCGGGCATCGCGGTCACGAGCGTCGGCGCCAGCCACCCCGAGGTCGTCCGCCGGGTGGCCGAGCAGGCGCAGCGGTTCACCCACACATGCTTTCTCGTGACGCAGTACGAAGGGTACGTCCGTGTCGCCGAGTGGCTCAACGCGCACACCCCCGGCGACTTCGCCAAGACCACGGCCCTCTTCTCGACGGGCGCCGAGGCGGTCGAGAACGCGGTCAAGATCGCGCGGGCCGCCACCGGCCGTCCCGGTGTCGTAGTCTTCAGCAACGCCTACCACGGTCGAACCCTCTTCACTCTCGCGATGACCGCGAAGGACACGCCCTACAAGACCGGCTTCGGGCCCCTGCCGACCGACCACGTGTACCGCGCACCGTTCCCCGACCTGGTGCGCTGGCCCGAAACCCCGAGTCCGGAGGAGGCGGCCGACGAGGCGCTGCAGGCATTCGAGGACCTCGTCGCCGAGGTGGGCGCGGAGCAGCTCGCGTGCGTAGTCATCGAGCCCATCCAGGGTGAGGGCGGCTTCATCGTCCCACCGGACGGCTACCTGCTGCGCCTCGCCGAGGCGGCCCGTCGCCACGGGATCATCGTCGTCGGTGACGAGGTCCAGGCCGGGCTGGGACGCACCGGCACCCTCTTCGCCTCAGAGCACGACAGCTTCGTGCCCGATCTGGTGTGCACCGCGAAGGCCCTCGGCGGTGGGCTGCCGCTCTCGGCCGTCACGGGCCGCTCCGAGATCATGGCTGCCGTCCCGCCCGGTGGGCTCGGCGGCACGTATGCCGGCAACCCCCTCGCCTGCGAGGCCGCCCTTGCCGTCTTCGACATCCTCGAGCGGGAGGACCTGCCCGGCCGGGCCCGGGCCATCGAGCAACGCGTGCTCACCGCGCTCGGCCCCCTCGTCGACATCGACCACGGGGTCGCCCAACTACGCGGACGCGGCGCGATGCTCGCCGTCGAGTTCGTCCGGCCCGGCTCGCTCGAGCCAGCTCCCGCCACCGCGGTCGCCGTCGCCAGGACGTGTCACGAGCAGGGTGTTCTCGTCCTCGTCTGCGGAACCTTCGGCAACGTCATCCGGCTCCTGCCGCCCCTCGTCATCGACGACGACCTGCTGAATGACGCGCTCGACGTCCTCGCTGACGCGGTCCGCCAGCATGCTGCGGCGGCCGACCCCGTGGGGGTCTCATCATGACCACGATCGCCCGCTCAGTGTCATACCACCCGCGCACCGGCAACCACGTCGACGGGCCCGCCGAGAGCGCCCCCGCCGAGGTGGAGACGGCCGTCGCGGCCGCGGTGGAGGCGTTCCCGCTGGTCGCGGCGACGCCACCCGCGATCCGGCAGGCGTGGCTCGAGGCGATTGCGCGCGAGCTCGAGACGAAGGCTGACGAGCTTTGCGCGCTCGCCGACGAGGAGACCGCCCTCGGCGACCCGCGGTTAAGTGGGGAGCTCGCCAAGTGCGCCGCGTCGGCTCGGTTCTACGGCACCGTCGCCACCAGTGGGCACTGGGTCGGTGCGCTCGTCGACACGGTCCCCGGTCCCGTGCCGACCGAGCTGCGTCGGGCCAACGTCTCCCTCGGGCCGGTCGCGGTCTTCGGGGCGAGCAACTTTCCCTTCGGGTTCGGGGTGCTCGGCCACGACACGTGCTCGGCCATCGCGGCCGGATGCAGTGTCGTCGTCAAGGCCCACCCGGCCCACCCGCGCCTATCATTCGCTCTTGCCGAGCTCGCGACCACGGTCCTGCGGGAGGTGGGCGCGCCGGACGGGACGTTCGGCCTCGTCTCCGGGTTCAAGGCCGGGCTTGCGCTCGTTGACGCGCCGGCGATCACCGCGGTCGCTTTCACCGGGTCGCGGCGTGGCGGGCTCGCGCTCGTGGACCGGGCCGTGCAGCGTGAGCGCCCGATTCCGGTCTTCGCCGAGATGGGCACGGTCAACCCGGTCGTCGTGACGCCGTCGGCCGCCGCGGCAGGGAACGCCTCGGCGGAGCAGGTCGCCGCCGGTTTCGTCGCGTCGTTCACCCTGGGCCACGGGCAGCTCTGTACGAAGCCGGGGCTCCTGCTCGCCCCGGAGGGCTCCGGTATCGCCGAGGCTGTCGGGACACTCATCTCGAGGGTGACCCTCGGGTGGCTGCTGACCCAGGGCATCGCGGACAGCTACCGTGACGGGCTCGCGCGGCTGGTCGACGCCGGTGCGACGGCGCTCGGTGAGGGCAAAGAAGGTGGTGAGACGGGGCTCGCCGCGTACCCGGCGGCCCTGCGGGTCGACCTCGACACACTCCAGCCCGGCTCGTTCCTGCTGGAGGAGTGCTTCGGCCCGGTGGCCCTGGTCGCCGAGTACGCCTCATTCGACGACGCCCTCGCCGCGGTGGCCCGGCTGCAGCCCTCGCTCGCCGGCGGCGTCATGACCTCGGGCCAGGACGACCCCGATGCGGCTGCGGCCGTCGAGACGATCTCCCGCCAGGTCGGCCGTGTTGTCGCCGACGGCTGGCCCACCGGGGTCGCGACGAGCTGGGGCATGCACCACAGCGGGCCATGGCCTGCAACCTCTCGCCCAGACGCCTCGAGCGTCGGCTCCGCAGCCCTGCTCCGGTTCACCCGCCCGGTCTGCTTCCAGAATGTGCCGCAGGCGTACCTGCCCGCCTTCCTGCGCGACGACAACCCGTGGGGCCTGCCCGTTGTGAGGACCGGACGGTGACCCAGTCCGAGACCGTCACCGAGGCGGCTGACCCGACCGTGGACGGCAGTCCCGCTCCCACCGTCGAACTGCCACTCGCCGGTATCGTCGTCGCCGACTTCAGCCGGGTGCTCGCGGGGCCGCTGGCGACGATGACTCTGGCTGATCTCGGGGCCCGGGTCATCAAGGTGGAGCGCCCGGGGGCCGGTGATGACACGCGCTCGTGGGGGCCGCCGTTCACCGAGCACGCGTCGACCTATTTCGCCAGCGCCAACCGGTCGAAGGAGTCGGTCGCCCTCGACCTGCGCGACCCGGATGACCTGGCCACCGCCAGGCGCCTGGCCGAGCGGGCGGACGTGGTCATCGAGAACTTCAAGCCGGGCACGATGACCCGACTCGGTCTGTCGTACGAGGACCTCGCCCCGGCCAGCCCCGGGCTGGTCTACTGCTCGATCAGCGGGTTTGGGTCGGCCGAGGGGGCCGGGCTGCTCGGCTACGACTTCATCGTCCAGGCCGTCGGGGGGCTGATGAGCATCACCGGCCACCCCGGCGGGGAGCCGACCAAGGCCGGTGTCGCCCTCGTCGACGTGCTCACGGGCAAGGACGCCGTCATCGGCATCCTCGCGGCCCTGACAGCCCGAACTCGCACCGGTCGCGGTGACCGCCTCGAGGTCACGCTCCTAACGAGCCTCCTCGGGGCGCTCGCGAACCAGGCCCAGGCCCAACTGGCCACCGGGATCGAGCCGGTCCCCACGGGCAACCGCCACCCATCGATCGCACCCTACGAAACGCTGCGCTGCGCCGACGGGCTGCTCGCGGTCGCGTGCGGCAACGACGAGCAGTTCCGCCGGCTGACCTCCGCTTTGGGGCTGAGCGCTCTGCCGGACGACCCGCGGTTCGTCACAAACCCGGCCCGCGTCACGAACCGGCTGGAACTCGTCGACCGGCTGGAGAGTGTCCTGATCACCGCACCGGCCGCGTACTGGGCCGACGTCCTGAACAACGCGCAAGTACCGGCCGGGCAGGTGAAAACGATCGGCGGTGGCATCGCCCTAGCCGAGAGTTTGGGCTTGGCGCCGACCGTCGACCTCGGCGGTGGACACGCGCGGCAGGTACGGCACCCGATCAAGTGGGCGGCATACGGCATCGCGACGCCCACGCCACCGCCGGAACTCGGCACGCACACCGATGACGTGCGCGCCTGGCTCGGCGCGGACCGACCCACCCCGACCGCCCCCACGACCACGACTGACCAGAGGTGACCGCATGTCCGCAACAGCCCCTAAGGGCAGGCTCGACCCGACCGACCTGGTCGGCATCGACGACGTCCTGACCGACGAGGAGAAGGCAATCCGCGCCACCGTGCGGCAGGTATGCGAGCGATTCGTCGACCCCTTCATCGCCGACTGGTTCGAGCGCGGCGAGCTGCCCGCGGCGCGCGAGTTGGCCAAGGAGTTCGGGCAGGTCGGCCTGCTGGGCATGCACCTGACCGGATACGGTTGCGCCGGTATGAGCGCGGTCGACTACGGCCTGGCCTGCCTGGAGCTCGAAGCGTCCGACTCCGGTATCCGCTCCCTCGTGTCTGTGCAGGGGTCGCTGGCAATGTGCGCGATCTGGCGCTGGGGCACCGAGGAGCAGAAGGAGCAGTGGCTGCCACAACTGGCCGCCGGCGAAGTCATCGGCTGCTTCGGGTTGACCGAGCCCGACCACGGCTCCGACCCCGGCTCGATGCGCACCCGCGCCCGCAAGGACGGCGACGACTGGGTTCTGAACGGCGCCAAGATGTGGATCACTAACGGGTCCATCGCAGACGTCGCCGTCGTGTGGGCCAACGCCGGTGAGGAGCACGGCGGCATCCGCGGCTTCGTCGTCCCGACCGACACGCCCGGATTCTCCGCCCCGGAGATCAAGCACAAGATGTCGCTGCGCGCCTCGGTCACCAGCGAGCTCGTCCTGGACAACGTGCGCCTGCCCGCTGACGCCGTCTTCCCCGACGTGCGCGGGCTCAAGGGACCGCTCTCGTGCCTCAACGAGGCCCGCTACGGCATCGTCTGGGGCGCGCTCGGCGCGGCCCGCAGTTCCCTCGATGCCGCCCGCATCTACAGCATGCAGCGCCACCAGTTCGGCCAGCCCATCGCGGGATTCCAGTTGACCCAGGCCAAACTCGCGAACATGGCCGTCGAGTTGGCGGGCGGCCAGCTCCTCGCGCTGCACCTCGGCCGCCGCAAGGACGCCGGCACGCTGCGTCCCGAGCAGGTCAGCGTCGGCAAGTACAACAACATCACCAAGGCCATCGAGATCTGTCGCACCGCCCGAACCATCCTCGGCGCCAACGGAATCAGCCTCGAGTTCCCCGTCATGCGACACGCCAACAACCTCGAGTCCGTCCTCACCTACGAGGGCACCGCCGAGATGCACACCCTCGTCATCGGCCAGGCATTGACCGGGATCCCCGCCTTCCGTCACGACTGATCACCGCAGAGCAAACGCCACAGGTAAGGGGTAGCCGGAAGGCGCGCCGGGCCATCGGCCTCGGCCTCGGCCCGATGGCCGATTTGATCAACTCTGGCCATGCCAGAACGGTTCTGGTGGGGGTGTAACACCGTCCAGCTCGGCAAGCTCCTCCGCGGAGAGGGAGGCTTCGGTCGCCGCGACCAGCTCCTCCAATTGGACACTCGACTCCGGACCAACCACCAGGCTCCCCACGTCCTGCCGAGCGAGCAGCCACCCAAGTGCGAGCTCCTCGACCGGCCGACCCCAATCTCTCGCCAGGTCGTGACACCGCCGCACCGCAGCTTCCGTTGCCAGCGATGGGGCCGGCCCGCCCCACCTCGAGGCACCCACCAAGGCACTCCCGTATGACGACGTGAGGAGACCACCCGCGAGGGGGCTGAACACAACCGTGCTGAGGTGGCCGTGGCGCGATGCTGGCAGCACCTCTCGCTCCACCCAGCGGTCGACCACGCTGTATCGGGTTTGATGGCAGGCCGGCGCACGCAACCCGCGTGGCCGCGCAGACAACACGGACTCCATGAGTTGCCATCCGGTGAAGGTGGAGAGCGCATAGTGCCGAATCTTGCCAGCCCGGATCAGGTCATCGAAGGTCGAGAGCCACTCCTCGACAGGTGTCTTGGGGTCCGGGTGGTGTGCGTAGTAGATGTCGAGATGGTCCGTTCCCAGGCGACGGAGGGTCGTCTCCAACTGCCCGACGATGTGGCGCCGCGTCAGTCCGCCGCCCTCCCAACTGCCAGAGTTCGGGGTGGATCCGACGGGTTCGCCGACCTTTGAGGACAGCACCACTCTGTCGCGACACCCCATGAGTGCGGTTCCGAGGATTTCCTCGGCCCATGCCCGGTGAGGTGCCGCCACCACGCCCGCCCGGTCGAACCTGCTCTGGTTGCCATAGCTGTTCGCCGTGTCGATGAAGTTGATGCCGGCGTCGATCGCACGATGCACCAGCGCGATCGCCGCCTCGGCCACCGGCGCGACACCGAAGGTCGCAGATCCCAAGCAGAGCTCCGAAACCTCTAGGCCGGTTCCGTCAAGCATCCGATAGCGCATCGGCAACCTCAACAGGTCGATGGTGTTCGAAGGGCGAGAACGCGCAGTGACTCGTTACCTCAATGCGTGCGTTCAACTGGCGCTCGCGGACTACGAAGACAGATCGGTGTAGTCCGGGTACATCCGGTGGTACAGACCCCAGCACCGTGACACCGGAGCGCTGGCGCTCGCCGGGCGGGGCCTGTCGAGGCGCCGCCCAGCGAGCTGCTCTCGCGGACTACGAAGACAGATCGGTGTAGTCCGGGTACATCCGGTGGTACAGGCTCGCCCGACGATTGACGGTCAACCGCATGAACGCCGGCTGGAGGTCACCTCGGACGGGCAGAGCGAACGCACCCTGAAGCGACGCCATGTCGTCGACCTCCATGACGACCATCCGATCGGGGCTGCCGGCAAGGAAGTTCCCGTACACCTCGTAGCTTCGGCAGTACGGCTCGTTCGTCCAGTGGTCCTTGGCGGCGCCCAGGAGGAAGTCGTCGACATCCTGCTTCCGCACCCCGGGTGCAACGTCGCAGTACCAGGTGTATCGAACGGGCCGGCTGGCGAAGGAGTACGTGCTCTCCTCGCGTGGAAATTCGGACAACGGACTTACCTCACTTCTCTGCGTGGTGGTAACCGGTGACAATTTGATTGACGACACGGCATCTGCGCACAGCACCGCATCAACGTGGTTCGCGAGTCAGGTCAGCAGCGGCGTCACCTCGATCAGGTGTTTGGTGTAGGCATGGGTCGGCCCGTCCCAGACGTCGTCGCTGGCATTCAACTCGACCACCTGACCCTGTTGCATGACGGCCGTGCGGTCACAGATCGACCGCACTGCACCGAGGTTGTGGCTGACAAAGATCGCACTGAGGCCCTGCCCGTCCACCAGATCGCGAACGAGGTTCAGGATGGCGGCCTGAACAGAGACATCGAGCGCGGAGGTGATCTCGTCGCACAGCAGAACCTCCGGATCGACGGCAAGCGCACGTGCGATCGCGAGCCGCTGCCGCTGCCCACCGCTGAGCTCGCCCGAGTAGCGATCGAGGAGGCTCGCGGAGAGCCGGACCCGATGCAGCAACTCGGTGACGTCTGTCTGGACATCCCGCGACTGGGTTGTGACATAGCGCGCGCGTCCCAGGATCTCTCGCACGGTGTGCCGAGGGTTGAGGGCCTGATCCGCATGCTGGAAGATCATCTGAACCCGTCGGCGGTGCTTCCGCGAACGCTTCTCGATTCTCGGGGCCAGTGTGACCCCGTCGAGTCGGACCTCACCTGAATCAACGGGAGTGAAGCCGCCCAGGGCGCGCAGCAGGGTCGACTTGCCGCTGCCGCTCTCGCCGACGACACCCAGGATCTCGCCCGGCCAGAGCTCGAGTGAGACATCGTCCAACGCTCTGGTCCGTGCGCCGCGATACGCCACCACCAGGTTTTTCGCCCTCAGCACCGGGGTGTCGACGGTGGGCCGCACCAGCCCCCGACCGGGACTCGCGTCGACGTCGTCGCGGTTCCCTTCCTCGATTTCGTCGAGACGGAGGCAGCGCGCCTCATGTTTCGGCGTGATGTCGTACATGGAGATGTTCCCCGTGTCGCACGCCACCACGGCGAAGTCGCAGCGATCACGGAAGCCGCACCCCTCTGCATGGAAGGGATCGGGGACCTGGCCCCGAATTCCCTTCGAGAGTGCCGAGGTCCGCACGTTGGGCGTGGCCGCGAGCAGGGCCCGTGTATAAGGGTGTCTGGCCTTCGCGCACACGAGCTTTGCCGGGCCGCGCTCAACCACCTGCCCGGCATACATGACCGCGATCTCCGAACCGACCTCGTTCATGAGGGCCAGGTCGTGGCTGACCCAGAGCACGGCGGTCTGCGTGGCCGAAATCGCCGCTTTGAGCAGGGCCACCAGACGTGCTTGCGTCGAGACGTCGAGGCCCGTCGTCGGCTCGTCCAGGATCAGGACCTGTGGGTTGCAGGCCAAGGCGGTGGCCAGGGCCAGCCGCTGACGCTGGCCGCCGCTAAGCTGGCTCGGGAAGCGATCCAGCAAGTTCTTCTCGGCTTCCGTGAAGCCCACCATTGCGAGTGTCTCGCCGAGCCGCTGCGCACGCTCCGCGCCCCGTGACCTACCGTGCCAGGTTAGGGTGTCGAGGATCTGCTTTCGAACGGTCCGGGTCGGGTTCAAGGCCGACGAGGGATCCTGGCTGATGTAAGCGATCCGCATGCCCCAATAGGCCCGCAGGTCCGCCGGATTCAGTCTCAACAAATCGACTCCATCGAGCAGGATGCGTCCGTCGACGATCTCGGCGCCCTCCGGCGGCATCCCCATGAGAGTCCGCGCGAGCGTCGACTTCCCGCAGCCGGACTCTCCGACCAGGCCCATGATGTGGCCTGGACGCAATTCCAAGCTGACGCCACGGACCGTTGCGGCTGACTGGCCCCGGTACTGAATCTGAAGGTTCTCGACCCGCATGTCTCACACCGCCTTGACATTCGTGGTGCGTGCGGAGATCACTGAACGCGATCGTCCTCTACCCAGGCGGGTTCCCCGGTTGCCGCCGAGACGTTGCGCCAACGCCTCGGCGAGCAGGTTGACCGAAATGGCGGCCAGCGCGATGCCGACGGCGGGCACGAGCGCGGCGAGGGGTGTGGTTGTCAGCATGGGGATAGAGTCGGCGACCATCCTTCCCCAGTCGGCGGTCGGCGGCTGGGCACCGAAACCGAGGAAGCTCAGGCTGCTGGCAAAGATGATCTGGTAGGTGAGGTTCACGCCGAGATCGGCGAGCACTGGCAGCGCGATGTTGGGAAGCAGCTCTCGCCTCACGATGTAGAGGGAGTGTTCGCCCCGCCCCACGGCGGCCATCACATATTCCGACCCTGCCACCGTCTGTGCGGCACCTCGGATCACGCGTCCGGCACGCGGAAGCGACACGAGGGCCAGAAGACCCCCCATCGCGAGCCGCGAACTTCCGGCAGCGCCAAGAACCACCAGTCCCAGGAGCATCGGGGGCAGCACCAAGAGGAGGTTGAAGCCCCGCGCGATGACAGCGTCGACCCAGCCGCCACGGAGCGTCGCGTAAATGCCGATCATGCCTCCGACCACGTACGCGAACACCACCGCGATGAAGGGCAGGAGCAGCACCTCCCGACCCCCGGCCAAGAATCGGGAGAACACGTCCCGCCCCAGCCAGTCCGTACCGAGCCAGTGATCGGCAGAGGGCGAGAGGTTGGGCGCAGCAACCGCCACCTGCGTCGGCGAATAGGGGGTCACCAACGGTCCCACGACGACGACCGCGAGCGTCGCGGTCAACAGCACGGCGCCCACGACTGCCTCCCAAGAGAGGCGCGGAAACGATCGGCCCCGCATTACCTGGCATCCATCGACTGACGACCGGTCGGCCCGACCACGTACTTCACGGCGAGGTCGGCTACCGCCCCGATGAGCAGGAACACTGCCGCCAGCACAACGACGATCGCCTGGACGATCTTGAGACTGCCCCCGGTGACCGTTTGTATGAGCGCCTGACCGAGTCCGGGATATCCGAAAACCTGTTCCACGAGCACAACACCGCCGATGAGGTGGACCGCGCCGATCGCGACCGCGTTGATCAACGGCCCGGCCGAGTTACGAATGACGTACCGACGGATAAGGAACGATTGCCCGAACCCACGCAGCCGAGCCGCCTCCACATACTTGCTCTTCAGCACGTCATAGCAGGAAGCCCGCGCCACCCGATAGAAATACGCGGTCAGCGCGATCACGAGTGTCGCCCATGGCAAGAGAAACGCCCAGAACTTGTCCAAGAACGGCGCCTCGTACGTCAACGCCGTGCTGTCGACTGGGAGCAGTTTGAGCCAGACGCCGAAAACCAGGATCCCGCCGACGGCAATCACGAACTCGGGTGTGGCAACAGTGACGATACTCATGGTCATCAGCGTCCGATCCCGAGCGTCCCCCATCCTTAGAGCTGATGCGACGCCGAGGATCATGGACAGGGGAATGCTGGCCGCCAGAGCTGCGACAGCAAGGACGACGGTGTACGCGAACGGACTCACGATGCTGGCGAAAACGCCGCGTCCACTGATCAGATCCTGGCCCCAGTTGCCGGACACGAAACCGCGTAGCCAGTCCCAATACTGCACAAGCATCGGGTCGTCGAGGCCGTGCGTCTCCCGGAAGGCACTCAACTGCCCGGGCGTCGCCTCTCGACCAAGGGCCTTCAGCGCGATGTCGCCACTCACTACCCGCACCGCAATGAATGTGACGAAGGAAATGAGCAGCAGGGCCCCGAGGAAACCAGCGATCTCTCGCGGAGCCCACGCGAGGAATGCGCGGAGGCGGGTCACCGGTCGCTGCTTAGGTTCGATGAACGTTGCGGAGTGTTCCACGCCTAGGAGTTCCCTTTCCACGCGCCACTCATGTCCAGGATCTGCATCGAGTTCAGGGCAACATCCTGAACGCTGCGCTTCATCACGGTCAGAGTGTCGATGATGGCGGGGATGATCCATCCCGATTCAATGGCAGCTATCTCGAGCGCCTGCTTGGTCTTCTGGTTACGTGTCGCTTCGTCTGCGCTGGTCCTGGCCTCCTGGATCAACTTGTCGAACTCCGGGTTGGCGAACCGCGACTCATTCGAGGTCCCGTTCGAGACCAGCGTCAGCGCGGCCTCCTCGGTTGACTGGCGCGTCGCCCAGTAGGACACGTAGAACGGCACCTTCAGCCAGATGGAGGTGAAGTAGTTGGCCGAAGGTTGCTGCTTGACCTGGACGCGAATCCCGGCGTCCTTGACGGACTCCGCGAAGACGACCGCCGCGTCCACCATTCCCGCCCGGAGTGGTGCCGTCACGAGCTCCACGTCAATGCCGTTGGGGTAGCCAGCCTCGGCGAGGAGTCTCTTGGCTTGCTCGACGTCCCGCTTCACGAGGGTGTTGGCGGGATAGGTGGGATCGGAGGGGAGCACGGGCACGTCCCCGGAGATGGTGCCGTGGCCACCGAAAACCACCTGGAGGAACTTCTCCCTGTCCAGCGCCAGCTTGAATGCCTTCCGGACTCGAACGTCGTCGAAGGGCGCCTGCGTCTGGTCCATGGCGAAATTTACGAAGAACGAGGACTTCAGGTTCGCGAGCTTCACGTTGGACTGCTTCTCGACGCTCGGCGCCAAGGTGAAGTCAACCGTGTCCAGGATGTCGCTAGGCCCGGAAGTCACGCTGCGCAGCCTCGATGCCGGGTCAGCGACGACGATCCCCCGAATCTCGTCCAGATAGGGGCGACCGGAGGCCCAGTACTTCTCAGAACGCTTGACCACGAAGCTGGCTCCAGGAGTCCAGTTGGCCAACTCGAACGGGCCGGTTCCCGAAACCTTGCCGTCGAATGAGGTGGTGCCCTTCTTGAGCACGAACATGTACCGGCTTGCGAGGGCTACCGCCAACAGACCGTCCGGGGTTTCGAGGTTGAGGACCACCTGAGTCTTCGACGGGGTCTTGATGCCCTCCGGCTTGAGGCTGGCCGAAAGACGGCCATACAGCCTCGACCCGATGGACTTGTCGAGATGGCGCGCGATGGAGAACGCGACGTCCTCCGACGTCAGTGCGGTACCGTCGTGGAAGACGACGTCGTCACGCAGGTCGAACGTCCACTGGCGCGCATCGCTGGACACCGACCACTTCGTCGCCAGCGCCGGCTGCGGCTTGAAGTCCAGGTCCTGACGCAGCAGTGGGTCGAAGATCAACCCACCCAGGAGCGCCGTGAACTGGTTGATGCTCTTCGCCGGGTCCAGCACGTCGGTCGTGCTAGCGTCGCCGATGGCGATCTGCAACGAACCTCCGCGTTGGAGGCCACTGCTCTTCGGGGTGGTGTCCGACGAACACGCGGCCAGCAGACCTGGTCCGGCAATGAGGAAGGCCGACCCGAGACCACCGAGCTGGAGGACGCCGCGACGCGTGAGTTTCCGCCCGGCCTGGGCGTCCGAGTCTGAGAGACGTTCCTGCTTGGGATAGTTGCTGAACATGCCCGCTCCTAGTCACTCGGTGAGCCATCAACGGCCGGATCGCAGGTCCGGTCCGATGATGAAAGCTGGCGATCGCCCTCTGGACCATCGCGGTGCACCGTTCGGTGGTCGAGCGAGGTCTACGAGCCGTTCTGAGGCTCGCAGTGCTGGTGAGTGCCGGCCATACCTCGTTCTGTCGAGTGGAACGCCTTTTTGGCTCTTCACGGATGTGCGTGGCCTGCGCACAGCGCGCACTGACCGGCAGGTTGCGGCCGAAGGCCCCGCCGAGAACATCCCGCGGGGCCTTCTCACACCACCGATAAACTCGCCACGAACGACGCCGCCATACTCGTCTTCAGCGTCCGGGACACGAGGTCGCCATTCTTGAGCCGTTCTCATCCTGCGTAGCGGTTCACGTCGGCGTGGTGCAGGACGAGGGTGGCCTGCACGATCGCGGTGACTGCCGTCTTACCCGGAGCCTCGGCCTCATCGATAGCCGGGCTCCCCGCACCTGCTCCGAGCTACAAGATCAGCTTGGAAATGGCTCCTGGGTAGGTCAGAACGTCAGCAGTGCCGGAGAGCCCGACGCTGGAACACAGGGCATCACGACAGCCGGGACTCAGCCCTCGGGAGATCTCCGGTGATCTCACGGTCGGCATCCCGAAGTGCCCGCATCGTGTTCTCGTGGCTGAACTGCACGTGCGACGTCATTTCCCTCTCGGCCCGCTCGACATCGTGGGCACAAATGGCCTCGTAGATGGACCGGTGCTCAGCCACTGACTTGGGCAACCTCCCGGGCTGATGCAGCGAGCTACGCACCAATGAGGGGTAGGCGAGTTGGTTCGCGAGAAGCTTGTGCAGGCGACGGAGGGTGCTGTTGCCACTGCCGCTCAGAATCAGGTCGTGGAAGCGCGGTACCAGAAGGGCATACGCATCCGCATCTCCACGACTCGCCGCCTCCTCCGAGTCACGCAGGTTCTCCGCCATCAGCCCCAAGAGCTCGTCGCTCGGATTCGCTGCAGTAAGGCCGGCTGCCTTGGACTCCAGGAGGCCCGTGACGATGACCATCTCATCGACGTGCTGCAGGGACGGTCGGGAGACGAAGGTTCCCACCTGCGCCCTGATCTCGACGAGCCCCTCGGCCTGCAGTTCCTTCAACGCCTCACGCACGGGTGTCCGGCTCACCGCGAAGTGCTTGGCCAGACGGGTCTCAGAGAGCGGGGTATCGGGCTCCAGTTCCCCTGAGGTAATCATCCGTCGCAGCTCTTCAAATACGACACTTCGAGCATTGCGCCGTGCACCGACAAGCTGTTGGTGCACCCTGAACGGCTCAGTGCTCGCCATTTGCCCCTCCCGAGATCCGATCTAACGGAGTAGATCCCACGACTGCGGTGCTGCGCAACTGGTCGTGTGCCATGCAAGTATATAAGCGAATGCGTGCTGCGGGTTGACGCGAAGTTCGACGACTGATCAGCGCGCAGACCAACTGCCCGAGGGGCCCGGAAACGGCGGGGTGAGGGTGCGACGCACACGGGCGAACTCCCGCGGTGAGTCGACGGCGGCAACTCCGACCGGTGCTCCGTCGACGTGATGCGTGGCCAGGTAGCCGCCACCGACATCGACGACCCGCACGTCGTCCTCCAGATCGAGGCGGCCGGCGACCTGGATCCGATGGCCGTAGATGTCGAACCACCAGTACGGCGGCGAAGGGCTGCGCGGTGGACGCCCAACGAGGTGATCGGCGAGGGTCATCGCCTGATCGACCGCTGAGGTCCAGTGCTCGAAGCGTCGGGGCCCCGACGCCCATTCGGACTCGACCTCCGCGACGTCCCCGATGGCGTAGACACCAGGGAGATTCGTCCGTGCCAGGGTGTCACAACGAACTCCGTTTCCCAGCTCGAGAGACGACCCCTCGAGCCATTTGGTCGCGGGCATCGAGCCGATGCCGACCACCACAAGGTCGGCCGAAAGGTTGCGGCCGTCCGCGAGCCGTACCGCGGTGACCGGGTCGCCGACGAACTCGGTGACCCTGGCTCCGGTGATCACACTCGTCCCGTGGGTCTCGTGCAGGGCCTCAACGAGATGGGCGTGCACCCCGAGGGAGCGCTCCCCCAGCCGCTCATCGGCCTCAACGATAGTGACCGGCACTGAGAGGTGTCGGCACGCACTGGCCACTTCGCAGCCGATGAAGCCACCACCGACGACAACGACGTTCCGGGCGCGCACCAGGCCGAGGCGGAGCTTCAAGGCATCGTCGAGGGTGCGGAGCTCGTGGACACCCTGGGGCGGCGACGTGAGGAGATTGAGATCAGGCCGTCGCAACCCGGTGGCGATCACCAGATCGTCATGGGCGAGGATCGAGCCATCGGACAGCTCGACGGCCCCGTCGGAGAGCGCCGTGGCTTCGACCCCTAGGCGCCAGACCACGTTGGACTCGGACGGGTAGTCGCCGAACCGCATGCCTTCGACGCCTCGGCGCCCCAACAGGAACTCTTTCGAGAGGGGCGGGCGGTCGTACGGATGGTGCGTTTGCCGATCCACGACCGTTACTGGCCCCTCGTAGCCGTGCGCCAGCAAGGCATGGACGAGGTGCCAGCCGGCAACCGAGGCACCGACGACGGTAAGTGACCTCACAAGCCTTCAACCCTCACTGGACGATCCCGGGAACCGCGCTCAGGGGCCGCGAGAGCAGCAGTTCGAGTTCAGCGGGGGTCGGCAGTTCCCCACCCGACGTCTCCGCTGCCTCCAGCAACTGCTCCGCGTGCACCTTCGGGTCGAACGTCGGAAAGTCTGACCCCCATACGAGCTTGGGCAGCAAGCCGTAGTCATTGGCGTCCTTGAGGATCCGCCGTAGCTGGTTCGTACGCGCGCACCGCGCGGAGAGGTCGGCAATCACACGTGGGTGCTTGCGCAGCAGCGTGACGACCTCGTTGTGCCACGGCTGTCCCATGTGCGCGACGATGATCGTCGTGTCCGGGAAGTCCCGAGCGACCCGGTCGAGCAGCACAGGCTGCGCGACCTCGAGCACTCCCCGCCGATGACTCACGCCGCCCTGGTGGAAGATGATGAACATGCCAAGTGAGGTAGCGGTCTCGTAGACGGCATA
Organism: Dactylosporangium roseum; assembly: GCF_025264685.1. Taxonomy (GTDB): domain Bacteria; phylum Actinomycetota; class Actinomycetes; order Mycobacteriales; family Micromonosporaceae; genus Dactylosporangium; species Dactylosporangium roseum. Next base: position 3,605,269 of record NZ_CP073721.1, on the reverse strand, counting down.
CGCGTCTCTGCTGTGCGGATGGAAGTTCTGATAAGGGGGAGCGAGCTTGACCCCGCGCAGCCCCAGTTCGTGCGCCTCGCGGAGGTCGTCGCACGCAGATGCCCGGTTCGGGTCGACCGACGCGACGCCGACCGCCCTGCCGTTCCACGTGCTGACATAGGACGCCACGTAGTCGTTGGGCACTCGGACGCCCAGGTGGTCGCTGACCAGCCCGATCACGATGCACTCCTCGACGCCGGCTCGCTCCATCGCGGCACGGTGGGCCTCAGGGGTCCCGCTGTGTGATGGCACGTGGGTGTAGTGCATGTCCAACTGCGGTCCGAACTCGGGGCCGAGGTGCTCAGCTTCCCATATGTGGCTGTGCCAGTCAGTCAGCCCCATGCTCGTCCTCGAAGACATCTCGCGCGGCGGCGAGTCCGGCGTGAACGGCCGGGAGTCCGGCGTAGAAGGTTAGCTGGCCGATGACTTGGACAAGCTGCTCCTTGGTGATGCCCAGGCGCAGCGCCGCACTCAGGTGGGCGCGAAGCTCGTTGGTGCGTCCCATTGCGGTCAGTGCGGCGACGGTCACCATCGAGCGATCGCGCGTCGAGAGTCCCTCTGCCTGCCAGATGTCCTCGAACAGGGCCCGATCCGTCATCTCGGTGATCCAGGGCGCCAGAGTTGCTGTTGCCCCGAGCAGGGCATGTTCGACCGCATCCTGCCCGAACAGCTCCACCCGGAACTGGCGACCCGGCAGCTTCGTGTCTTCCTCGTCCATCCTTCACCTCATCCTGAAGGGGTCGTCGATAGCCGCCGATGAGGTGTTGATCCACACCGACGTGGAGTGCATGAACTCGAGCAGGCCCTCGCGACCGCCCTCCAGGCCGTATCCGCTCAGGCCCCATCCGCCGAAGGGCACGGTCGGGCTGGCGACCCGGTAGGTGTTCACCCACACCAGGCCGGTCTGCATCTGCGGAATCAGCCGATGCGCCCGCGCGAGATCACGGGTCCAGATCCCGGCTGCCAGCCCGTATTCGGTGTCATTGGCCAGCCGCACCGCCTCCTGCTCGGTGTCGAAGGGCGTGATCACCACCACCGGTCCGAAGACCTCCTCACGGGCGATCGCAGCTTCCGACGGTACGTCGCACAGCACCGTCGGTCGGAAATACCAACCTGAGCCGCCCGGCGCCTCCCAAGGGGTCCCGCCGACAGCCACGCGGGCTCCCAGCGCGACCGCGTCGCTGATGAGCCCACTGGTACTGTCCAGTTGGTCTCGGACGGCGACGGGGCCGATGTCGCTGTCCGGGTCGCTCGGTGGGCCGATCTTGATCTGCTGGGCCCGTGACACCAACTCGGCGACAAACGGCTCGTAGATGCCCCGTTGGACATAGACGCGCGAGCCGGCCACGCAGCTCTGACCGCTGGCAGCGAAGACGCCGGCAAGTACACCGGCCACCGCCGCCCCAGTGTCGGCATCGCCGAACACCAACTGGGGCGACTTCCCACCGAGCTCCAAGGAAAGCTTGGCGAGGTTTTCCGCGGATGCCTTGATGACCGACCGCGCACCTGCCAGACCGCCTGTGAAGGCGACCTTCCCCACGTGCGGGTGTCGGACCAACGCGGCACCGACGTCCGGACCCAGACCAGTCACGACGTTGACGACGCCCGACGGCAGGCCCGCCTTCTCGAGCACCTGCACGAGCTCCAGCGTCGAGGCGCTGGCGTGCTCCGATGGTTTGACCACCACTGTGTTGCCCGCCGCTAGCGCCGCAGGCAGCTTGGTGGACAGAAGATACAGCGGCGAGTTCCACGGCGTCACGAGCGCGCACACCCCGATCGGTGCCCACTCGCGGAATGCGAACATGTCGGCCTTGTCCGCCGAGATCACGTCTCCCGAGATCTTGTCCGCCCACTCACCGAAGTACCGGAAGTACTCGGGCAGGTACTGGATCAGGGGCCTGACTTCTCGCAGGAGCTTGCCATTGTCCCTGGACTCGACCAGCGCAAGCTCTTCGGCATGGTCTGCGAACGCGTCCGCCAACGCCATGAGGAGAGCCCCTCGCTCCCGGGGGCTTCGCGCCGACCAGGCAGGAAAAGCCTTCCGGGCCGCCTCCACGGCACGGTCGACATCTGCCGAGTCACCCGACGCGATGTAGGCCCAGGGTCGCCCGTCGCTCGGATCGAACGTCTCCAGGTAGCGCCTGCTGAGCGGAGTGTGCCAACCTCCCTCGATCCAGTGCTCATACCTCGGTACGGCGTTCACGGGCGCTTCCGCTGGTCGACTCCCAGGATGGCCATGTCCTGGTAACGGTCGCCGATCCTGGCGAAGGGGCGGCCGGCGCTGGCACCGGCGATCGCCACCAGGAGCTCGTCGTCGCGCGGGGCGTCGGACACATGGAGCTCGGCGGTCAAGTAGTGCGAGCGGATCCCGGAATCCTTGATGTGCACCATGGGGATCGAGGTCACCGTGTCCGCGGACGCCCGGCGGTTGGTGAAGGGAAGGAAGGAACTGCCTCCCACCCGGTCACGCAGGATGTTGCCGAAGCGGAGCGTGTGGATGAGCGCGGAGGCATGCTCCAGTTCTCCGGAAAGACCAACTGTCGCCGCTTTGCCGTAGGCCTCAATGGGCGCCCCATCCATCTGCTCGACGAGAACATCGGTGAGGATCTGCCCGAGCACCGGGGCGATCTCGTGGATCTTGGGTGCCAGGTCCTCGACAAAACCTTGCCCTGCCCAAGGATTCCGAAGGACCGCCGCCGCAACGGCGATGCGCGTGCGATCCTCCAGTGGGCGACCTCCCTCTCGCCACAGGATCTCGGTCTTCGTGATGACCTTCCGGATATCGATGTCGTCGTGTGCCATGGTGTGTCGATCTGCCTTCCTGTTGTGATGGCTTCAGCCCAACCACCGCACGGTGCCGGGAATGAGGTCGGGCCCTTCGGCGGTCGGATGCCACCATCCGTAGCTGCAGTCGAACTGGGCGAACCGATAGAACTCGACCGTGTCCGTTGGGTGAAGGGTCGTGGTTGGGGGCGTCCCGGTCCGGAGGCGGAGGTCCCAGTGCCGGTCGTAGAGATACTGATCACCCCAGAGTTCGAGGAGTAGATGGCGCGCGGGATCCTCGACGGACACGAAGTACTCGAACTGCTCGCACCCTGGCTCGCGCAACGTCTCCAAGGTCTGGATGTCGTTGGCGAAGTCGGACTCGGCAGGGGCACTGAACGCGTAGAGCACGCGCACCGGCCGGCTGTTGCCCCAGCCGATGCGGTGATCCGGTTCCTCGATCGGATGCCAGACACCATCGGTCCGGGTGAATCGAGTGAGCGGATAGAGCTCACTCGGCTGTGCATGATCCTGCCAGAACGGTTGCCCGGACTCGAAGGCACTGAAGGAATGCTCCGCATAGCCCGTCTCGGTGGGCCACAGCTCGAGAACAAGGGTGAACCCGCTCGCGGAGACGAAGGAGGTGGCCTCGACCTCCTCCGGCAGGGAGGAACGGTGAGTGTCGACTGCCGAGCCCGGCGCACTGCCGAAGTAGTGAATGGCGCGGAGCATCGCTCATGCCTCCCGGCGGAGTCGGTGGGTGCTCTCCCATGGCGCAACTCCTGCGTCGGCGAACAGTGGGCTCACGGTTGCCTCACGGTCCACTCAGCCTCGGACCAGACAGGCGACGGCGTCGTGGCTGGTTCCGCCCAGAGCAGTGACCAAGACGCGCTGGTGTGGTGCCTCATGAATGCCGACGACGAGCAGCGACCCACCCGCAGGGGAGACAACAGGACTCTCGGAATCGGCCCTTCCGACCAGCCACCCGAACGCACTGTGTGCGCGCGTCGACGCGACCAGCGCTGAGGTGTCGCCGTCGGCGACGACCAGCCCGATGGGCGACGTGCCCCCGGTCCGCCATGCATCAAGCAGTTGGTCTTCGGTGAAGCGCTCGGACTCGATCGGAGCCTTGAGATGACCGCTGAGTGCCGGCCACCACCACACCTCTTCGGCGTCCCAGTGTGCCTGCTGTGCTGCTTCGTCCCGGTACACCATGACGTGGAGGTACGCGGCGAGTCCGCTCCGGTCGGCAGTCCGCTCCCGGAAGAACCCGTAGATGGCGGTTCCGGGCTCCTGGCGCCCGACCTCGTCCACCTGCCTGTGGATGTCCGTCTCGAACGCCGGCGTGCCGCGCTCGTCGACGAACAGTCGGAGCAGCCCTCCGACACCCCAACCGGTCGCGCTCGGCTCGCTCATCACGCCACCGCGCCTGGACCGCCAAGCAGGAAGTCCCGCACGATGGCGTCGTGCTGAGCCGGTTGCTCCCAGTGCGGCCAGTGTCCAGCGTCTTGGATCACGACGAGCGTCGCGTTGGGTAGGAGTGAAGCCAGCCGAGCACCGATCTCCGGCCCGTCCCCGGGGTTCTTGTCGGTCCACATGACGAGGGTCGGGACCGTGAGCGCGGCGAGATCCGACTCCTGGTATTTGGGGGTTGGCTCGTCGTCACCGGGCTCCGACATCCGCCGCATCATCTCGGCGATCTCAGGCAACGCATACAACCTCAGTCGCAGGTTGACCAGCTCGTCCGTGACGCTCTCGGGCGAGGCGACGAGCCACTCCATACGCCGTCTCATCGACTCGAAGGATGGCTGCGTCACGGCGACGCGGGAGAGTCGCGTGAGCTCCGACTCCGGCACGTTCCGGCGCATGTACACCGAGCCCTCAAGGTCCACGCTGCCGAACCCCGTGCTCAGAATCAGCTTGTCGACGCGATCGGGCCATCGGTAGGCGAACTCGAGGCCGATCCCGGCGCCCATGGACTCGCCCTCGATGCTGACGGTGGGCAGGTCCAGGGCATCGACGAGGTCCAGCAACCCTTCCGCCTGGATGTCCAAGCGCTTGTAGAAGCCACTGACCCAGGGCTCCTTGCTGGAGAACCCGTGATAGAGGGCGTCGACGGCAATGACGCGGAAGTCCTGACCGAGCGTATGCATGTTCTTGGCGAAGACGTCGGCATGGCCGTTGCTGCCGTGCAAGAGGATGAGCGGCTTTCCGGTCCCGTACTCGATGATGCGGTGTCGCCAACGCTGGCCATGGACAATGCGCGTCTCGCAGCCAAGCAGTAGCTGCGCCACGGTGGGGGGCGTCCCGAGGGAAGCCGGTGAGGAGACGGTGGTCATGCGATTCCTTCCAGCCTCAGAAGAGGACACTGATGCCGTCGGCCAGGATCGTCGTGTGGTCGAAGGTCACCGTTCGCGAGCAGATGGCCCAGCCGTGGTCGCCCGAGTCGCGCCGGATCAGGTCGTCGCGTGTTCCGAAGAAGTACTGCTCGTCCCGCTCCCGCCGCGACACATAGACGAGGAAGTTGCAGCGGACACGCCAGACATCCGGATCGTCGGTGCCATCGACTTGGACGTTGGTGATGAAGCGACGTGATCGCGACGCGGGGTACTCAACCCAGGCCCGATCGGTCTCGAGCCGGCGGACCCGCACATTCAGGGAGGCAGAGTCCTCGTCGAAGATGGCAGCGCCGTCAGCGCCGGCGATCTCCAAGTGGGCCTCACGGGGCCAACGGTTGAGGCGAGTCGGCGCCCAGTAGCGAATGTCCTTGCCGAAGAAGCCGAGCCAGGCTCGATAGTCCCGGTCGTCGAGGGCACGGGCTTCCGCATAGACGAAGTTCTCCAGCTCGTGCCGGCGGAGCAGGTCGTCGAGGGTGGTCGTCCCGTTTGCGGTCGTCATCGCGACGGCCCCTGTGCGCTGTCGGCTCCCAGCCGGGCGGGTGACTCGTTCTGTCCGGGTGCTGCCCGCATGAGCTCCCCCCATCGGGAGTAGAAGCCGCGCGCAGCCATCTCTGCAAACATGCTGTTGTGCACGCGTCCCGGACCGTCGAACCCGTCGACGGGCGCCTGCTCGTGTCCAAGGGCCATGGCGACGTTGAACCGGGACTGGCGCGCCCGCCGACCGGCAAGAATGCGCTGAATCTCGACCAGGTTGACGCCGTCATCCTGCTCGATATAGCCGGCAGGGCTGAAGGTCTGCAGGATCGACTTGCGCCACGCGTCCCGTACGTCCGCGGGTGCCTCTTTGGGAACAAGACCCCACGCCCATACCTCGACCTGACCGGGGCCGCGCGGGTGCCAGGCGCGCACCGTGTGGTAGCCGCTGAGGAAGGAGAAGTTCGGGAACACCGTCCCGTGCCCGCGCATCCGGGCTCGGTAGTACCCGAGTCGGGCTTCGGCGCTCGGCAACGTGGCGACCCGGTACCGATCGACCACGGGACCGGCAAAGTCCGGGTACTCCACGATTGAAAAGCCGTGGCCATGACCCATCGGGGAGGAGAATTGGTACCCCGCGAGACTCTTGAACGGGTCCACTTCATCGGGGTCCGCATCGTCCCCGGCAAGCGCCATCAGTGCAGAGACATGTGTCGTCTCACTGTGGTACAGGTCGCCACAAAACTGCTCCGACGGCAGCTTCCAGTTCGTGTTGATGACCCACTTGTGGACGCCGGGGATCGCCTCCAACCCTCCGTCCCAGCGGTCGAGGAAGGCGTCCAAGTACCAAGCCATGTCGCCGAGGTAGTCGGTGAAGTCGACCGCGTCCGGGTCCCAGTTGGCGAAGACGAGCCCCTTGTACTCGGCCACGCGCGGCGCCTCGTGCAGGCCAAATCTCGACCGGTCCAGGTCGTTGAAGTACGCATCGGCCAGGTGGGGAACGCCGGCCAACCCGCCGTCGAGGCCATAGACCCAGCCGTGGTAAACACAGGTGAAAGCCCGAGTCACGCCGGCGTCGGCCGTGCACACCCGCATGCCGCGATGGCGACACTGGTTCAGGAAGACCTTCAGGCTGCCGTCCTTCTGGCGCGCGACGATCACCGGGTCCTCACCCATGTAGGTGCTGTAGAAGCTGCCCGTACCCACGACCTCGCTCGAAGGGCAGAGGAAGAGCCAACTGCGTCCGAAGATCGACTGGAGCTCCTGCTCGTAGATGGCAGGGCTCGCATAGATCTCGGTACTCACCGAGCCGTCCGTCGGATCAAAGAGCTTCTGTTCCATCGTGTTCCTCTTCATGCCGTCAATACCCGATTGCCCTTGATCACGGTCGCTTGTGACCCCAGATACTTCCGCCCTCGTGCCAGTTGACGCTCCAGGGTTCGGTGACGTCGATGCCCCCTGTCGCGAATTCGATTTCAAGACCTTCCAGCGGAGTCTTGAGATAGAAGGAGATCGCCAGGTCATTCGTATGGCGCCCCGGTTCGGAGAGCACCGTTGCGGGCAGCGCCCGAGCCTTGTCATACACGCAACCAAGGTCATCTATGTCGTCGACCTCCAACATGAGGTGGTCGACCCGTGGAGTGCTCCCGGCCTGGAAGGCGACAGTGTGGTGCCGTTCGTTGCAACGCAGGAAGGCCAGTCGGCCCGGTCCGTCGCCGATGTAGTCGCTGATCCTGAAACCCAGAACCTCGGTGTAGAACGTGACCGACTCGACGAGGTCCGGAACGATGAGAACGACGTGTCCCAGCGCCCCCAGACGATGGTCGCTGTACGTGATTCCTGACGACGGAAGGGCACTGTCGCTCTCTTCGGGCACGGCCCAGGTGAAGCGAAGGTCGTTGCCGGCAGGGTCCGTGACGTCAACGTATGCCTCGCTCGGCCGACCGGTCGGCAACGGCCATCCGGAGCCCCGGCCGTGCGGGATCGAGAGTTCCTCGAAACGTCGCGTCAAGCGATCGAGCTCGGCCTGGTCTCCGACGCGGTAGACGATTCGCACAATGCGATCGACGTCGGCCTCTCGGACCACAACGCGATAGCGGGCCCGATCCGCGCGGAGAAGGAGGGCGGCTCGACCGTCAGCGTCCACGGACTCGGTTGCCAGGCCCAAAACTTCTTCGGCAAGAGACTTCCACGCTCCAAGTCGAGTCGTGTCGATCTCGACGAACGCGAGCTCTAGTGCGAAGTCGAACACCGCCATCCTCCCTCACGATCTGCGGCCCAGGTAGCCAGACTCCCACCTGGCCACGCCCAACCGGCGGGAGCGTTCCGTCTAGCTGAACGCCATCTTCAAGAGCCGAATCCCGAACCGAAGCGCAGCAGGAACGCTCACCCGGCCTGGCTCCTTGAGCGTTCCGATGTCGCCACTCGAAGTCGCGCGGCAAGTGCCAGAAGCGCTTCGTAATCAGTTGCCAGGACGTACATTCCGCCCCTCATCGCGACATCGGCGGCCGAGCCGACAAGGTCCGTGTTCCGGGCCGCCTGCGTCCCCAGCAGCGCGTGTCGGGAGACCCGGAGCTCGAGCGTCGAGACCCCCGTTCCCCCGGATCGGATGGAGCCCGCCGGGCCGGCACACGGAGTCGCGATTCCCCACCCCGACTCCGCCCGCTGCACGCGCACTACGGGCGAGCCTGACTCCGTCGTGGCAACGATGGTCCGCGGTGCAACGCCGTCATGGACCGTGCAGGAGACGTGGAACCCGCGAACCGCCAAGCTCCTGCACATGTATGGCGCAGCCATCGGATCGCGAGCGTTACGGATGCTCAAGGTGGTTGGCCCAGCCCCGGCCATGGCAACGACGTCGACCAGCCGCATACCCATCACGGCGAGCGACTGGCCCCTCAGGTCGACCACGCCATCGTGCAGGGTCGCGCCGAGTCCGCCGAACCCCCCAGGTCCAGTGCCGTCGGCCCCACCGGTCAAACCTGTCCCACCTTCCTCCCCAGACAAGCGGGCAGCCAACCTCCGAACGATGTCGATCCCGCAGCCGAACTCCGCCTGGGTCCACACGATCAGCTCGGCGACCTCGCTGGTCATGGCCGACGGAATGCGCAACGCGCGAAGCACGTCGTGCATTGACCGGCGCAACTCGGGGTAGGCGACCTGGATCTGGCGATCGACGCGGTCGAGCACCAGACCCTCCGCAGGAGACGGGTGGCATGCAGGAGTCCGATCCTGACCAAGAGGCTCGACGGTTGCGGCGCAGGTCGCCGGCGCCACCTCGACGGGTACGTCGTCCTCGAACAGGCTCATAAAGACCCCGGCGAGCCACAGATCACTCGCGGGCTTCGGCCAGCGGGTGCCAAGACCGGTCAGGAAGTACCGGATGACGTCGGCAGGAGCGAAGTGTCGCGAAACGAGGTTCGCCGAGAGTTCGGTGTAGGGGACACGAGCGGCCAACTGCACTCGAGCCACCACCCCGGTCAGTTCGGGGTGCGCCAGCAGGAGTCGGCCCACCAGAGACCTTGGGTCGCTATGCGAAAGGAACTCGCCGAGCCGCCGGACGGCGGAGGCGACGTCGACGAACGTCTCGAACTCCGGGCCCGGATCCACGGCCCGCTCCCCACGGCGATTCTCACCGTTTTCCGACGACTTGTACCAGAAGTGCGTGCGATCGACGTCCCCCGCGCGCCCGAGCGCGAGCGCCCAGCCGAACCGGGAGGTGAGGATCGTGGCCAGCTCGGCAACGGTCATCTCCGGGCGTGGCTCGACGAGGTAGCGCATAAGCCCAGCGACGATCGGCATGCTCTCGGTCGCTGCGGCGGGATCCGAGTCGATGACGGCTGCGGCGGCGATCGCCGCAGCGAGGGTGGGGACGTTCTCCGTGAGCAACTGCTGGACAGGCCGGTAGTTCCCCGCGCACGCACTGGCCACCAGGTGATCGATCCGGGTGTCCAGGGCGGTCGCCGTCTGCTCGTCAACGAGGTCGATCGCCTCAGCCCGGTGCGCGTCCAGGCTGTGCGCGAGTCGTTGTCCCAGACCCTCCGTCGCCGCTCCCCGGGCCATGCCCGCGCGTCCGTGCGCCAGTACCAGCTCGCGGCCAACGGTCATGGCGGCCAATGTTGTCGGCCACCGAACCAGGGTTGCGATAGTGCCGATGCCCGAGGAGTTCCCGACGCCGACAGCGCGGCGAAACTCGCCCGGCAGCCGGGCGGCGAATCGGTTTCGGGCCACGGCCGCACCTTCGACCAGATCGAACGAGGCCAGCTTCCACAGGAACAACGTGAGCAGGTCGAGGTGGTACGGATGGCCCAGCGGACCCTGCTCGTCCAGGGAGAGCCACGGAATCGTTCCGTGCCGACCGTTGCCGTAGAAGCCTGCGTTGCGGACGAGGTAACCACCGTCACCCAACACCGAGCGAACCTCTGGTGTCGTTCCGCGGGCCAACAACTCAATCGTGTGGTCGAAGGTTCTGGAACTGCGGTTCGCGAACGACCAGCCCAGCGCGGAGGCGGTCGTGCGCCCCTTCCAGCCGCGGGCGACCTGCTCGGCGTGCTCGGCATACAAGGTTGCGCGATCCACGGAGCCCGGGAAGACCACGCCGTAGAGATCGAAATCATTCTCCCGAAGCCGACCCGCTCTCGTGCCGGTGTCGGGCCGGACCACTGATCTGGCGCCGAACGTGAAGGTCTCGCCCGGGGTGATGATGCGATAGGCGAGATCCCCACCGGCCTGCTCGTCCACCTCGCAGTGGAGCCGTTGAAAGCCCCAGTTCTCAGTGGCGATCCTGCGCACCAGCGTCGCCTCGAAGCTCGCGCTGCTGGTCAGTGCGGTCCGCATGCTCGCAGGGCTGAGCACCAACGACTCGGGGCGGAGCCAGCCGAGCGCTGGGCGCCACCGGGAGAGCTCGGCGGCCCCGTGAGCCGCCTCGATCCACTGGCCCAGCAGAACGGCCTCCGGACGCCTTGCGTCGAAGCTATCTCGCTCAGATCCCTTCCCCGTGGTCATGATGCCTTGAGCCCGTCCTGCAGGCGCATACCGATTGCGCGTGCGGCAGTCAGCACCGCTCCGGCGTGCGCCTCGGGGTCCATGACGCCCAGTTCCCCCGAGATGGAGATCGAGGCGACGGCCGCACCCCCGAAGTCCAGGATCGGGCTCGCGACGCACACTATGCCCGGGCTCGACTCCTGCCGGTCGAAGGAGATCTGCGTCGCGCGGATCTGGTCCAGTTCGCGCTCGAGCTGGCGGTGCAGAACGGTGGTCTGTGAGGTGAGCCGCGGGAGCTCGGCGGCCGGTCGCCAGTCCTCACGGAAGGCCGCGAGCGCCTTCCCAAGGGCGGTGGCGTGCGCCGGGATCCGGGCACCGACCTTGGACGGCAGTCGAGCCTGCAGCGGCACGCCGATGTGTTTGTCGATGTAGAGGACCTGGTCGCCGTCCAGGACGCCGACGTGCACCGTCTGCCGCGTGTTGTTGCGCAGGTGCACCGCATGGGCCCGCGAGGCGTCCCGCACTGACTGCGCGACATGCCAGAGCGTGCCCAGCTCGAAGAATCTCAGGCCGACACAGAGGCCGCCGTCCGAGGAATGCTCGAGCAGGCGCATGGCCACCAACTGCCCCGTGAGGCGGTGGGCCGTCCCCTTCGGAACACCGGATCGACGCGACAGCTCCGAAAGCGACATGGTCGGGCGCTGCGGGGTGAAGGCGGACAGGATCGCGTCCACCTTCGACAGCACGCTGGGATACCGGTTGTCCTCGATTCGCACACGCTCGCCCATGCACAGACTCTGGCATGCACCATGCAAGTATGCAAGCATGCAAGCATGGATCTGAGCGCGGAAACCGTCGGGAACTGGATCGCCACCGGAGTGACCATCGAAGCCGTGCGGGATGAGCCCGTCTACCTGCCCATGGATCCGCCACGCGCACTGGCGCGCGTCGGCGAGACGATCCACTGCTTCGAGGACACGTGCACCCACGAGGACTTCTCCTTGAGCGAAGGGTTCCTCGCCGGAGACGTGATCGAGTGCGCATATCACTTCGCCCGGTTCTGCGTGCGTACTGGTGAGGTCCTTACGCAGCCGGCGCGACGGCGCCTCTTGACCTATGCGGTCAAGTTGGAGGCCGGCGAGATTTACGTGTCGAGTGAGCCGCGCCGGTGAACAGATCTGCGATGATCACGGCGTACGGCGCGGCACGGGACTCATTGACACCGGTCCCCTGAGTGCCCGTCTAGCCTCAATGCCGGGTAGTTAAGGGTCGGGGCTGGTCGTCAAGGGGGTTCGGCGAGGATCGTGAGGCTGATGGTGGCTTGGTAGGTGCGTCTGTCGATGTTCGGGCCGCGGGCGTTGTATTTGGAGATTGCTCGTTTGACGGTGCGGGCGTTGACGCGGAGCCGTCGCTCGGGCAGGAGATCGTTCAGGACGAGGCGGCCGATGTTGCCGACCAGGTCGATGACGGTGTCGGCGATCACCCCGGCGGCGTGCACGATCTGGTCACGGGCAGCGTGCAGGGCGATGGTGAAGCTGGCCCGGTCAGGGTCCACTGCGGTGTCGCTGTTGGTGGCGTCGGTCATGGCGGTGCGCAGGATCTGGTAGGTGACCAGCAAGGCGTGGATCTCCTGGTCGACGCCGGCCGGGGTCCGGGCCCGCAGGACCCGGCCGCCGAGGATGCTGGACTTGATCTCCAGGTAGGCGGTCTCGATCTCCCACCGTTCGTGGTAGAGCCGCAGCATCGCGGTGGCCGGATGGGCCTGCGGGTCCAGCAGGGTGGTGATCAGCCGGTAGACACCGGTGACCGTGCCGGCCTTGGTCGCGATGCTGATCTCGGCGTCGATGACCCGTACCGGCTGGCCGCCGAACACCGATCGGTAGGAGCCGTCCCGGAAACGGTGCAGCATCGGCAGTTTCGGGCCGCCGCGGCCGGTCTTGGCCCGCACCAGCAGATGCGCCTGCCGGCCGGTCACGATCTTGAGCAGATGCCCGGCGGCGAAGTTACGGTCGGCCAGCAGCAGCACCCCGGCGGGCAGCCGGGCCAACAGATCCCTGGCATAGGTGGTCTCGCCGCAGGTGATCGCCCCGAACACCGCGTCCATCACCGACCGGGTGCCACACGCCATCACCGTCACCAGCCGCAGCATCGGATAACCCGACCCGCCGGTGCGCCCGCCGCGCTGCTTGCTGAACCGGGTCAGGTTCGCCGCGCTGTCCGCCGCGAACAACATGGTCCCGTCGATCGCGCAGACCAGCAGCCCCCGCCAGCGCACCGGCCCCGCCATCGCCGCCGCCGGGCCGCGCAGCAGGTCGAACAACGCCCGCAACGGTTGCGGGCCGACCCGCCGGCGGGCCTTGGTCAACGCGGCCTCGCTCGGGTACGCGACCGGCAGCCCGTCCAGACCGGCGACCAGACGCTGCCACACCTGCCGATACCCCAACTCGGCGAACAAACAACCCGCCAGCAGCAGATACACCACCACCCGCGACGGCAGATCCCGCACCCGCCGCTGCATGCAGCGGGTCTGAGCAAGTACGGCATCGACCATCTCGAACGGCACCTGCTGGGTCAACTCACCCAGATGACCCGGCGCGAACGGACCTGCCGCGACCCGCACCACACGCGTAATGACAGACTGAACCAACAGCGGGACTCCCGGCAGCAAGGCATGTCTTGGCGGACGTACCTCTCTACCGGAGTCCCGCTGCCCACATCCACACCAACACACCACTTGACCAGCCACCGCTGGGCTTAACTACCCGGCATTGCGTCTAGCCTCGGCCCTTCAGATCACCGAACCGATCCGGCAGGCGATCCTTTCCGCCAAATAGCACAGCCGGTGGGTGCCCGCCCTCGACACCGGCGGTGAACCCCGCCACGGCGCCGAGATCTGCGAACTGACCGGCCTGCTCCCCCGACGACGGTACCCGGCCGGGACCCGGTTCATCGTGCGCCGCGAGCGGCCGCACCCCGCGCGCAACTGTCACTGTTCAACACCATCGAAGGCATGCGCTACCGGGTCATGGCCACCGACACCGCATCTGGCGGCGGTTCTGTCCAGCACCTCGAAGCCCGTCACCGCGGCCACGCCCGCGAGGGCACCGGCTTCGGCCGATTCCCTCCCGCGTCTTCGCCATCAACGCCGCCTGGCTCGAACTGGCCCGCACCGCCATCGATCTGCTCGCCCGGACCCGGACGCTGCTCCTGGACGGCGGCCCGACCGCCGCCGAACCCAAGAAACTGCGCTACCGGTTGCTGGACGCCGCCGCCCGCATCACCCACACCGCCAGACGAACCAGGCTGCGCATCCCATGATCGACATTTAGCGAAGAGCGAGGCTAGTGCCTGAGCCAGACCTCCGACTGCGCAAGGAATGCCGAGGACGACGGGGTGCCGAACCAGTCCTCGGGCAATGCCATCCCCGCGGAGGAGACACCGTCGACAATCATCTGCGCCGTCGTGGCCGGCACGTAGCAAGAGCTGTGGCTGTGCGTCTCGTTCGACTCTAGCTCGGTGTTGCCCCACACCGGCGCCGACAAATCGTCCCAGATGACATCCACTTGATGATCGCCGTCGAACGCTGCGGTGACTGCGAAGCGTCGGGGAGTTTCGTTGTGCACGGTGAACGTCGCAAGGACGAGCTCGCTCGCCTTTGTCGTGAACGGTGAATCCGCCGACTCGAGCTCGTCCAGCAGCCAGGCGGCCATGTTCAGGTTGTCAGTCAGGAGCCTGGGCGCGTTGTCGGTGGCGCTGCTCCAGAAGAACAGGGTCGAGCCGGGGCCGTGCTCGGACCACTCGACGCTCCAATGACTCGCGTGCCCCACGAGCTGGTCCTGGTCGTAGAGCTTCATCCAGTTGTTGGCGCCGGAGACGCGCACTTGCTGGGGCGCCAGAACGTGCTTGGCCATGGCGATCCACCTTTCCCTCGTTTCCCGGGTTTGGGCCCCTGCCAACTGTGGCGGGTGCCGTGTCGGCGCACCTGCTTTCGTTCCGGTGAGTCGACCGCGGGACCCACCCCGGCGGTCGACGCGGTACGCCCGGCCCATGCGGGAGACCTTTACTACGCTCAACGCCCGGCCCGGCAAACAGCTCGGCTTTCACACCAGTCGGTCTCCGGACATGCCGGGGCGGTTTACTGGACCCGCCCCGCCGAAGGCCCACGTTCATTCATCCGAGCTATGTCAGGGGGCGATGCCGAGATACGTCGTCTCGAGGTATTCCTCGATCCCTTCGAAACCGCCTTCGCGGCCGAAGCCCGATGCCTTCATCCCGCCGAAGGGGGCGGCGGGATTGGACACGATTCCCGTGTTGACGCCCACCATGCCGTACTCGAGGGCCTCGCCGAGCCGCACCATCCGGGACAGGTCCCGGGTGAATATGTAGGCCGCGAGGCCATACTCGGTATCGTTGGCTCTCGCTATCGCCTCCGGCTCCGTGGTGAACGTGCCGATGGCTGCGACGGGGCCGAAGATCTCCTCCCGGACTAGGCGGGCGTCCGTCGGTACGTCGGTCAGCACCGTTGGCGCATAGAAGTAGCCTCGCTCCCCGAGTTCCTCGCCGCCACAGGCGATCCGGGCGCCCTTGCGGGTGGCGTCGTTGACGAGGGCGGACACCTTCGCGACCGCGGCGGCGTCGATCAGCGGGCCGACGCTGACATCATCCTGCGTGCCGCGACCGACCGGCATTGCACTCATCCGTTCCGCCAGTCGGGCCGCGAAGGCATCGGCCACGGACTCGTGCACCAGAAACCGATTGGCGGCCGTGCACGCCTCGCCGGTGTTGCGCATCTTTGCCAGTATCGCGCCGTCCACGGCGGCGTCCAGGTCGGCGTCCTCGAACACGATGAACGGGGCGTTGCCGCCGAGTTCCATGGACAAGCGGAGGAGCTGTGTCGCCGACTGCTCCACGAGGGTGCGACCGACGGGCGTGGAGCCGGTGAAGGTGAGCTTACGGGCACGCGCGTCGCGCACCAGTGGCTCCATGACCTCGGCCGTGCGGGTTGTGGTGATGACGTTGACCACCCCTGCCGGCACACCCACTTCGCGCAGCAGCTCCGCCAGCGCGAGCATGGTCAGCGGCGTCTGAGTGGCCGGCTTGACGACCATGGTGCAGCCCGCCGCGATGGCCGGGCCGATCTTGCGGGTACCCATGGCCAAGGGGAAGTTCCACGGCGTGACCATGAGGGTCGGTCCGACCGGCTTCTTCACGGTCAGCAGGCGGGTGGCGCCGTTCGGGGCGGTCATCCACCGCCCGGAGACGCGCACTGCCTCCTCGGAAAACCAGCGGAAGAACTCTGCCCCGTAGGCGACCTCGCCGCGCGCCTCCGGCAGGGGCTTGCCCATCTCGAGCGTCACGAGGGTGGCGAACTGCTCGGTCCGTTCGACGAGCTTCTCGTATGCCACGCGGAGAAGTTCTGCTCGCTCGCGCGGCGGCGTGCGAGCCCAGCGCTCCTGCGCTCGCGCGGCAGCCGCCAGGGCTGCGTCGCCGTCGGCGACGGTCGCGTCGGCGACGGACGCGATGACCAGACCGGTCGACGGGTCCTCCACATCCACGTGTGCCCCGTCGCCCGACTCGCGCCAGTCTCCGTCGATGAACAGGCCGGTGGGAACCGATGCGACGAGTTCAGCCTCGGCGGGAGTGAGCGACATACGGATCTCCTTGGTTGACGACGGATGCGGGGAGCAGGACCGCCATTGGGCGGCGAGACCCGTCGAAGTGGCCCCTCCCCGCGAGAGGCTGCTCAGGCGTGGGTGACGAAAGCACGCTCGAGGATGTCGAGCCCTTCGTTGAGCAGGTCGTCCGAGATCGACAATGGGGGCAGGAACCGCAGCACGTTGCCGTAGGTGCCGGCGGTGAGCGTCACCAAGCCTTCGCGGTGGCAATGCTGGTTGACCGCGGCGGTGAGCTCGGGGTTCGGCGTGGTGTCGCCGCCCCCGCGGACGAACTCGATGGCGAGCATCGCGCCGCGGCCGCGGACGTCGCCGATGACGTCGAAACTCTCGGCAAGCCGGCGCAGCCTCGTGGTGAAGAGCTCCTCGATCGCGCGGGCCCTGGCCGGCAGATCCTCGGCCTCCATGGTCTCGATGGCGGCCAGCGCAGCCACACAGGCCACCGGGTTTCCGCCGAAGGTGCCCCCGAGACCGCCGGGGTGCACCGCGTTCATCACGTCCGCGCGTCCGGTGACTGCGGCCAGTGGCAGGCCGCCTGCGATGCCCTTGGCGGTGGTGATGAGATCGGGCACGACGCCTTCGTGGTCGCATGCGAACCAGTCTCCGGTGCGGCAGAAGCCGGTCTGGATCTCGTCGGCGACGAGCAGAGCGCCGTGCTTGTGGCACCAGTCGGCGATGAGTTGCAGCCACCCGGCCGGCGGCACGATGAAGCCACCCTCGCCTTGGATCGGCTCGATGACAACCGCTGCGACGTTCTGCTCGCCCACTTGGGTATGCACCTGCCCGGCGAACGCTTCGAACGCTTCGCGGGCAACGTCATCGGCGGCGCCGCGCCAGCGGTAGGGATAGGCCATCGGCGCGCGGTAGACCTCGCCGGCGAACGGTCCGAAGCCCTGCTTGTAGGGCATCGACTTGGCGGTCAGAGCCATGGTGAGGTTGGTGCGCCCGTGGTAGGCGTGGTCGAACGTGACGACGGCGCTGCGCCCGGTGTAGACCCGCGCGATCTTCACAGCATTCTCGACGGCCTCGGCGCCGGAGTTGAACAAGGCCGAGCGCTTGTCATGGTCGCCGGGGGTGAGCCGGGCAAGCTTTTCGCAAACCGCGAGGTACTCCTCATATGGCGTTACCATGAAGCAGGTGTGGGTGAAGTCCCGCACCTGCCGCTGGACGGCCTCCACGACGCGCGGGTTCGACGCCCCGACGGTCGTGACCGCAATGCCGGAGCCGAAGTCGATCAATTGGTTGCCATCGACGTCGACGAGGATGCCGCCGCCCGCTCGCTCGACGTACACCGGAAGCCCCGTGCCCACACCGGCGGAGACGGTCGCCAGCCTGCGAGCCTGCAGCTCCTGCGACCTCGGGCCGGGGATGGCAGTGACGACTCGGCGCTGTTGCTCGACGGCGGCCATGGCGCTCCTAACCGTGGGAGGGATAGGGGGTCCACCGGCTGTCCCGGCCCGCCCAGCGTGCGCCTTGACATGGCATGCTGTCCAATGCCTGATTTGCCTTGTGTCCATGCCCGGGAGGCATGCCGATGGAGCTACGCACCCTGCGCTACCTGCTCGCGGTCGAGCGCGCCGGGTCGGTCACCGCCGCGTCGCGCGTCGTCCACGTGACGCAGCCCTCCTTGTCCCGCCAATTGCGCCAGCTCGAGCGCGATCTCGGCCTCATCCTGTTCACCCGGGACGAGGGCCCGCTGCGGCTGTCGGCCGCGGGCCGCGAGTTCCTTCCAGCGGCCCGACGACTCGTGGCCCAAGCAGACGAGGCGCTGGCCACGGCGGCAGCCATCGCGGCGGGACGCATGGAGCACATCATCATCGCGGCGCCCGGTACGACACTGACCGACGTGGTTGCTCCGTTCCTCGCGACGCTGCGCGAGGACGACCCGATGCCCTCTGTTCGCGCGGAGATTCCCACGGTCGTGTACGGCACCCTCGAGCATGGCGCCGACCTCGCGATCGGCACCACCCCTCCCCCGTCGACGCTGACCGGGTTGGCCCTGGCGAACCTGCCAGTGTTCGCCTACGTTTCGCGCACCCACCGGTGGCGCCATCGCCGCGCTCTGCCCATCGAGGACCTCGTGGGCCAGCGGCTGCTTGTCCAGGACCGGGAATTCCACCCCCGCCGGGCGCTGGACCAGGCAATGGCACGGGCGAGCTTGGCGTACGGCGAGGTTTACGAGTTCGACACGGCCGAGGTGGCACAGGCCGTGGCGGCCTCCGGCAAGGGCGTAGCGGTCGTGTCGGACGACCCGAGGTTCGGGCTGCATCCCCTGGTGCTCGTGGGAGGAGACGGACCGGTGCAGATCAGCTTATGGGCCGCATGGCGTATCGACCACCACGGGGCGACCACGATAGAGCGCATCGCCGGGCGGCTGCGCGAGTTCTGCATCGACCGCTACGGTGAGCAGGCCCGTCCGGCGGCCCCGGGGAGGCCCCCACGGTCAACCTGACCCTCAGCAGCCGGCCCTGAGCCAGGACGGCCCAGACAGCGACGTCGATCTCCTCGTCGCTTTTCCACCCTCGACCGGCCCGCGTGTCCTCGCCGCGAACAGCGTCCAACGGGCGAGGGCGGCTGTCGCCGCCGGAGCTTTGCCGCGCTTGACCCTACCCCTTGTGCAGGCGACATGCTGGCGTCAGGCGGCACGGATCCGCTCGCGGGCGGAGCGATCGAGACGGCAGGCGGTGCGCCCTTGACCCGCACGGGCCTTTTGCCTACGCACGCCTGGATGCAAGATCCACGAACCGTTCGCATCCCATCTGCCCCGGTCTTGCGAGGCGGGTGCGGCGTTGGTCGCGGGTCAGACTAGCCTCGGTCTTTCGCTAGGTGTTGATCAAGGGTCGTGTCCGGTGTGTTGATCTTTCATCGCTGGGTTTCGGTATCTGGGCGTGGTGACGGCCCGGCGTGTGGCCGGGTTCCTCCGGATGTTCGTCGGGTCTGGGTGTGGTGCTCAGGTGATTGGTTGCGGGAGTGCGGTGAGGCGGTCGAACGCGGTGACGAGATCCGTTGCCCAGGGCCAGGTTTCGGCGATTCGTAGCCGGGTTTGGCGGGCGGTGTGGGTGATCCGTGCGGCGACGTGTAGGAGCCGGTAGCGCAGCTTCTTGGGTTCGGCGGTGGCGAGCGTGCCGTGCAGGAGGAGCATCTGGGTCCAGGCGAGCAGGTCGATGCCGGTGAGGGCGAGTTGCAGCCATGCGGCGTTGATGGCGAAGATGCGGGACGGGAACCGGCCGAAGCCGGTGTCCTTTCCGGTGCGGATGCGGTCTTCGACGCGGGCGTGGCCGCGGTGGCGGGCCTCGAGGAACTGGATGCTGCCGTTGCCGGGTGGGGTGTCGGTGGCGAACACCTGATGGCGGAGGCCCTCGACGGTGTCGAACAGCGACAGTTGCGCACCCGGGTGCGGTTCTTCGCGGCGGACGATGAACCGGGTTCCGGGTGGGTAGCCGTCGTCGGGGACGAGGCCGGTCAGTTCGCAGATGTCGGCGCCGTCGCGGGGTTCGCCGTCGCTGTCGAGGGCCGGCACCCATTGCAGGTGCTGTTTGGCGGTGAGGATCGCCTGGCGGATCGGTTCGGTGATCGCGACCCCGACGGAGAACCGGGCGTCGATGCCGGTGGCGCGCAGGTTGCGGATGTGGGTGAGCAGGCCGTGGGTGCAGCCGGCGGAGTCGGACCGGATCAGGATCGGGGTGCCGTGCCGGTACTCGTCCGGGATCTGGGTGAGGGCATCGTCGAGGACGGTGATGTGGTCGGTGGTGGTGTTCGACCCGGTCCGGCCTTCGCGCAGCAGCCCGGACAGCGCTTCGCGGGTGTTGTCCAGGAAGCAGAACATCGGGTGGTACCCAAATGACTTCTTCCAGGTCGGGGTCGCTGCCTCCTTCTCCGAGTGGCAGATCACGATGGAGGCGTCGATGTCGAGGACCAGACCTGGGACCGGTTGCCCGGCCGCGGTGGTCTGTGGCAGCCCACCGGACGTGTCGATCCGTTGAGCCCATGCGATTTCGCGTGCTTGTGCTCGCGCAGTGGACAGCCGGCGCAGCACCGCGCTGTCCATGATGGACAACAGCCGCCACGCTGTCGGGTCGGACGCGACCGGACCGAACAGGGCTGCCTGGTCCCGCAGCACGGCCAGGTCGCAGATCGCCTTGCCGCCGTCGGCGAGCGTCACCGCCAGATCGACCGCGATCCGACCCGGTTCGTGGCCGCCACGACGCTGCCGCAACCCGGCGAACGCTTCACTGCACGCCCTGGTCAGACCCGTCGCATCAGCGATATCGGCGAGCAGCCGGGCGCCGGCGTGACCGACCACGCCACGACCGTCGGCGCTCACCACGATTCTCGGACGCGTTCCGGTACGCTTCACCATGCAGGTGCCCTCCGGGCGGGATGGACAAGGACCCTCGACAAGTCCTATCTTCCCAGCTCAGACGGCACCTGTTCTCTATTGACCCAGCATCTGGACAACCCTTAACGAAAGACCCGCGCTAATGGCGTGGACGGGGAGCTGATGCCGATCGGGCGTTTCGCGCGTTTGTGCCGGCTGAGTGTGAAGCAGCTGCGGCACTACGGCGATGTGGGCCTGTTACGACCGGCGTGGGTCGATCTGGATTCGGGCTACCGCTACTACCGATCCGGGCAGGCCCGCGAGGCACTGTCAATCGGCTTGTTGCGCTCGCTTGACGTCCCTCTGCCGGTGATCGGGCAGGTGCTGGCGGGCAGGGGGCATCGCCGGCGTGCTCGGTGGTGTGCGTGATCGGATGGAGGCCGATCTGCTTCGGCGTCGCCGGATGCTTGCCACCTTGGATCGAGTCCTTACCGATGGCTTGCCGCAGGCCGAGGTCCGGCTGGGCCGCGAAGACGCTCGCCCGGTGGCGACCACGCAGGATGCGGGAACCATCAGCGAGATCTCAGTTGTGACCTCGGGCTGCGTAGCGCGTCTCACCGCAGCGCTCGCAGCGGCGGGCGTACAACCATACAGGCCCTTGGTCGGGCTGTTCCCGTTGGACATCGCCGAGCAGGCGACGGTGACGGTCGCCGCGCAGGTTGAGCAGGAGGTTCCCGGGACGACGCGAGGCATCCTCAGCGGCGGGCTGTTCGCTGTGGCCACCTATGTCGGCCCCTATGACCAGGTATCCCTTACCGCACACGCCCTACTGGCCTGGACCGGCGAGCACGGCCACACGACGCGCGGCGAGCTGCGCGAGGTCTACGTCTGCGATCCGCGGCAGACCGCCCCGGATCAACTGGTAACCCACGTCATGATCAAGATTGAGGAGAGCGAGTGAACGACTGGTATTCGGCATCGGACAGGCCCGAGTTGGTCGAGTTCGGGCCGGTACGCGGGTTGGGTGTGACTGGCGTGGGTCAGCCTCGCGGCGCCGAGCACATGGCCGCCATCCAGACCCTGTGCGCGGTCGCCGTGCCGCTGCTGGCCGACGCGCCACCAGCGCTGGAGGGACGCTGGTGGGTCGAGGATGACCGGCCGCCCCTGACGGTTCCGCGCTCGCAGTGGCGCTGGCATCTGTTCCTGCGCCTGCCCGAGTCGGTCAAGCCGGCTCGGGTGGACGAGGCAAGGGAGATGACAGGGCTGAACAGCGCGGCGCGAGTCCAGTTGGTCACGTTCACCGAGGGTACGTGTGTGCAGGCGATGCACCACGGTTCCTACGACGACGAACCGGAAACCCTCGCCCGGATGGACCTCTTCATGGCGGAACAGGGCTTGGTGAACAATGGTCTGCACCACGAGATCTATCTGTCCGATGTGGCCGAGATCGATACGGCGAAGATGCGTACGACCCTGCGCCAACCCGTTCGTGCGGCCTGAACGTGCTCGCGCGGCCGATTGCCTCATGTGCTCAGGTGGTCCGGCGGTGGTCGACGTCGGTGCCGGCGGCCCGCGGTAGGTTGCAGAGTCATGGCCACGACCGCCGACGTCCGTCATGCACTCGCCAGCCTGGCCGACCCGCGTCGGGCGAAGGAAGTGGCCCGGTTTCTGCGGATGACTCCCGGTGGGTATGGCGAGGGTGACCGGGCCATCGGCGTGTCGGTGCTCGAACAGCGCAGGGTGGCCGGCCTGTACTGGTGTGATCTCTCGCTGGCCGAAACAGCGAACCTGCTGACCAGCGGTGTGCATGAGGAGCGGCTGACGTCGCTGTTCATCCTGGTACGCAAGTTCGCAAGGGGAACGAGGAAGAGCGCGGCCGGGTCTTCAACCTCATCCTGGCCAACACCAGCCGAATCAACAACTGGGACCTGGTGGACTCGTCGGCACCGTACATCGTCGGTCCGTGGCTGATCGGCAAGGACCGCGGCGTGCTGGATCGGCTGGTCGAGTCGAGGCTGCTGTGGGACCGCAGGATCGCCATCATGGCGACGTTCGCGTTCATCAAAGCCGGAGACTTCGACTGAACCTTCCGGCTCGCGGAACGGCTCCTACACGACCCCCACGACCTCGTGCACAAGGCGGCGGGTTGGATGCTACGTGAGGTAGGCAAACGCGACCGAACGGCGGAGGAGGAGTTCTTGGCACGACACCATCGGGCCATGCCACGGGTCATGCTGCGGTACGCGATCGAGAAGTTCGAGCCGCAACGACGTGCGCAGTACCTCACCGGCGTGGTCTGAACAGGCACCCTCCGATTGCGACGGAGGCCGGCACGACGGTGCGCGCGCTCGGGTGCTGCTGCGGTTCACACCGCTGGGTCCGCCGCGACCGTCTGCAAGCGTGGGGTTGACCCCCGACAACCCGCTCCCACGACAAGAGAACGGTAGGTAATCGCCCGGTCCGGGCGGTCGTGATACCCGAAGCCCTTGTGACGCAAGGAGAAGGTGTAGAGCCACGGTATGAGGGTGGTCCTTCCACACATCACCTTCATGGGGCCTGTGCCGAGGATGAGTGTCACATGCACCGCTACGCTCCGTGGGGAGACCGCGTACGACCATGTGCACGAGGTATCGGCGTGCAGCAACCCCGGCAGGTGACGCGGATAGGTGAGCTGCCGATCACTCAACGACGCGCCGTGTCAGGGTCATCATCCTGAGTTGCTGCGGTGCTGGTGGGAGTTGTGGTGCAGCACGCCGTTGGCGATCTTCTCGGCGTTGTCAGCGGTGAGGAGGAGCTTCACCGCGCCGAATCGGTCAGCGAGCGAGGCGGCCAGGTTCGGCGCATCGATGGTGTCAGTGACGACCACGACGAGAGCGCCGTCATTGAGCAGGTCGGCCACCGTGGCATAGTCATCGGTTTCACACGTGGTCCCGCCACCGGCGGCAACCTCGCCGATGGTGAACGGGGGTAGCGCCGCACGCAACTGCGCGACAAATTCGATCGTGGCTCGGTGGTCATCACCGCCGGGCGGCTCGGCGATCACCAGCACCAGTTCCTTGGCGCGGGCCAACGCGGCGACGACGGGAATCACCCGATCCGCGGTTGCGGCGGGTGGCAGCTGCACAACAAGGATGACGGCACCAACTCTCTGCCGCGGCTGCCAACCTGATCGAGCTGATGCAGGGAGCGCCAAGGATTACGGTGGGGTTCCGAGCTCTATCAGAGCGGGGGAAGGCCCAGGAGATTCGTGAGGCCGGTCAGGTGGAGTACCCGGTGGATCGCTGACATGGGGTGTTCGACGATGAGGCGGATGCCGGCCCGTGCAGCACCTTTGTGCGCGGTGACGTGGGCGGCGATGCCGCCGGAGTCGAGAAATGTGGTCAGGCGCAGGTCGATGTACAGGGTGGCCGGTGACTGCTGGAGGGTTCGATCGATGCACTCCAGGAACCGTGCGGTCGTGGCGTAGTCGAGGTCGCCGCGCACGGCGATGGCCGTACCCCCGTCGGCGCGGCCCTGCACGTGCAGCGCGAAGTCCATGTTCCCACCCGGATGATCGAAGCTGGTCCGGTGAAGCTATCGGACTGCGATCAGGTGGGTTTTTTGTCATCGGACAACGGTTGCGGTCAAGGTCGTGAAGTGTGTGCAGACCGCGCCAGGTGCGCAGATCCCGGCGCCCCGGGGCGGCGATCTTCGAGGCGTGCATGGTGCGCGCGCTGGCCGCCTCGGGCCGATGCCGATGTACGCCGCGCGGGTCAGCCCGCAGGCCAGGAACAGTGGGACGGTCAGCGGGCCTGCCGAACCGAGCAGCGCCGAGGCCGGGCCGGAGGCGCCACCGCAGTGACGTTGCGATCAGCCGGTTTGTGAGGATGCGGTCGGGATGATGGCCTGCAGCTGGGTGCCACCGCCTGCGGGGCTGGTGATGGTGAGGTGTCCGCCGAGCGCCTCGACGCGGTCGCGGAGGTCGGTGAGGCCGGTCCCGCGGTGTGGGTCGGCACCGCCGATGCCGTCGTCGCGGATGGACAGGTGCAGGATGCCGTTCTGGGCTGTCGCCCGCACGTGTACGACGGTGGCGTGGGCGTGTCTGGCCGTGTTGGTCAGTGCTTCTGAGAGGACGTCTGATTCACGAAGTTTGTGAGTTGTGTACGTTCAGGTGTCTCGCCAGGTTGGGGTGGTTTCGTCGGTGAGGCGTTTGGCGAGGTTGTCGATCATCGCGATGGTGATCATGCTGGCTGAGTTGTCGGGTCGGGTTTCGTAGTCACGCACGAGCCGGCGGTGGTGCATGAGCCAGCCCAGCGTTCGTTCCACGACCCAGCGGCGTTTGACGACCGAGAATCCTTTGATGGCAGGGTTTTTGGTGACGACCTCGACGTCGATGCCGAGGCTGGCGCCGTGTTCGACGACGGTGTTCTTGAATCCGGCGTCGACCCATGTTTTGGCGAGCGTGGGATGGCGGGTGGTGGCCTCGTTGAGCAGGTCGACGCCGATGGCGTTGTCGCTGACGCTGGCGGCGGTGACGATGACGGCCAGGAGTAGGCCCAGGGTGTCGGTGATGATGCCCCGCTTGCGTCCCACCACTTTCTTGCCCGCGTCGGTGCCCTGTGTGGACAGTGGAACGTTGGTGGAGGTTTTCACGCTCTGGGTGTCCATGATGGACGCGGTGGGGGTGGTCTGCTTGCCGGTGTGGTCACGGACCAGGCCGGTGAGGTCGTAGTTTAGTTCGGCGAAGATGCCTTCTTTGGTCCAGGCGGCGAAGTAGCCGTAGACGGTGCGGTAGGGCGGGAAGTCGTGGGGCAGGTAGCGCCAGGGGATGCCGGTGCGGTTGATGTACAGGATCGCGTTGAAGATCTCGCGTAGGTCGTGCGTCGGTGTGCGGCCGCCGACGCCGGCGTCGGTGCGGGTCTGGCGCCACGTGGTGAGTCGGGGGGGCGATGAGGGCCCAGCGGGCGTCAGACAGGTCGGAAGGGGTACGCGCTGCGTTCAGCCATGCCGGTGTGCGTACGGTGGCGGTGGGCCGGTGTGACGGACACCGGGTCCGTTGTTTCCGTGACGAAAGTGAATCAGACACGATCCGCTGCTGAAACATCTCGTATGCGGCAGGCGCGAATCGGCTGTAATAATCGTGTTCTTAGCTATTTCAGGCGCACGTGGGCAGTGACTGTCGATGGGTGGACCGGACGTTATCCGTCCCAACCAGAATCAAACGTCCGGTAAATGGACGTTTGATTCTGGTTGGAATCTTCGCTCTATAGAACCCGTCAGTCGGGTCGTTCGTTGGACTCATTGGTGATCACTCATCCTTTCCATCCGTCGAAGGGGCAGTGCCTGCCGGTGCTGTACACGCTGCGCACGCGCACTGGGCTGTTCTTCGTGTGCGAGGTCGAGGAGAGGCGGCGGATCACGGTGCGCCAGGAGTGGACCGACCGTGGGGTGCCCCGTCGGTGGACCGGTCGGCGCTGGACGGGCTGACCGCAGCGCGGGCGCTGGTCGACGCGATCGGCAGCGCAGATCGGACCGGCGTCGCGCCGGCGACGGGTGAGGAGAACGACGTGCGAGCGAGGATGGGGGCGGATGTCCACCTGGGACAGTCGGCAGGCAGTGATGGCAGTGGCGAACATGGTCGAGTCGCTGCTGCGCGGGAGCGCGGCCGGTGAACCCGAACTCGAAGATCACCTCGTCTCACCTGTCCCGGCTGGCGATCGTGTACGTGCGCCAGTCGACGGTGGCTCAGGTGCGGTACAACACCGAGTCGACCACCCGCCAGTACGCGCTGGCCGGCACCGCCGCCGAGCTGGGCTGGCTGGCCGAGCAGATCGTCCTCATCGACGCCGACCTGGGCGTGTCGGGCCGGTTCGGCTCCGACCGCGACGGCTACCGGGAGATCGTCGCCCGGCTGTGCATGGGCGAGGTCGGCGCGGTGTTCGGGCTGGAGGTTTCCCGGTTCGGCCGCTCGAACGCCGACCTGACCCGGTTGATGAGCACCCTATTGAGATGCACTTCCTGCCAGCTACAGCCCCGAGCTGAATCCCTAAGAACTCCTCAACGGGGATCTCAAACGCCATGTGGCGCAAGCAAACCCGGCCGACAAGGCCGAACTGGCCGTCGAAGCCGACCGGCACCTGCGCCGACGGCAGAACCGGCCCGATGTCGTGAAAGCCTTGTTCGGCAAGCTGGAAGTCCGCTACGCCGCCGAATGATCACGGCATATTTGCCTTACGGATCAATAACTGCGGCCAGGAACCGTGACGGGAACACGGCATGACGCGGCTCCACCGGTCACCGACGTTTCGATGGCCCTGCCCAATGCAACGGTGCCCGGCTGTACTGTCGGGGTGTGATTCGGGTGCTGCTCGCCGACGACGAGGCGATGGTGCGGGCCGGTGTGAGGGCCATTCTGGCCGCGGCGCCGGACATCGAGGTCGTGGCGGAGGCCGGAAACGGGCGCGAGGCGCTCGAGTTGGTCCGGGCCCACCGTCCGGACGTCGTTCTGCTGGACGTGCGGATGCCGGTGCTCGATGGGCTGACCGCGGCGGCCGAGCTCCGTCGGGCGGCACCGGACACCGCTGTGGTGATGCTGACGACCTTCTCCGAGGATGGGTACATCATCGAGGCGCTGGACAGCGGTGCGAGCGGCTTCCTGCTCAAGTCCGGCGACCCGTACGAGCTGATGGCGGCGGTGCGTGCGGTGCACGGCAGCGCCGCATTCCTCTCTCCCCAGATCGCACATCGGCTGATCCAGCAGTTCAGCGGCGGCCGGATGACCCGGCAGGCGGCGGCCAGGGAACGGATCACCGCGCTGACGGCCCGCGAACGGGAGGTGCTGGCGCTCGTGGGCGCCGGCCTGTCGAACGCGGAGATCGCCGGGCGGCTGTTCCTGGTGGAGGGGACGGTCAAGGCGTACGTCAGCGCCGCGCTGAACCGGCTGGGCGTGAAGAACCGGGTGCAGGCGGCCCTGCTCGCGTACGAGGCGGGGCTGGTGGACAGGGCGTCCTGAACGGCGGACGCTCGCAGCCGGCCTCGTGCCGGGCCCGTGGTGCGGGGCCCGGGCACCGAATCACCACGTCACTCGGTTCTGACCGCGGCGAGGATGTCGAGCTTCGCGGCTCGTCGGGCCGGCCACTCGGCAGCGACCACGCCGACCACCGCGGCCGCGGCCAGAACGAGCGCCAACCGGCCCCAAGGCACCACGAACGCCCAGGTGTCGATGCCCAGGGCGGCCACCAGCCGGCCGACCGCCCAGCCGAAGAAGATGCCGAGCCCGACGCCGAGAACCCCGCCGAACAGTGAGATCACCACCGACTCCTGGCGGACCATCCGCTTGACGCCAGAGCGGTCTAGCCCGATCGCGCGGAGCAGCCCGATCTCCTGGGTTCGCTCGTGTACCGACATCGCCAGCGTGTTGACCACACCGAGGACGGCCACGACGACCGCCAGCGCGAGCATGCCGTAGAGGATGTTCAACACGAGACCGATCGCGCCGGTGATGTCGTTGGTGAGTTCGCGCCGGTCCTTGACTCGGATCGCGGGGCTGTCGCCCAGCGCGGTGCGCAAGGTCCGCTGCCTCGCCTGGCTGGCACCGCCGTCGACCTTGACGAAGATCGACGTGTCGGCGACGCGGTCCAGGTGTTGGTCCATCAAGGAGAGGTCGGTCCGTACTCCGCCGTCGAACCTGCTGTGGTACAGACCGGTGAGCTCTAGCCGCTCCTGGATGCCGTCCGGCCAAGTGATGTCGATGCTGTCGCCGACGTGCCAGCCGCTGCCGTCGGCGGTCTCCACGTCGACGATGGCGGTCTTGCCGGCGCCGAAGGTGCCCTCGGTCATGCCGAGGTTGAGCAGTTTGTCGATGTCGGCGCTGCGGAAGCCGACCACCGTCTGTGGGACGCCGTCGACCACAGCCGGGATCTCGCGCCGCGGCGACACGGCGGTTACCTCGTCCAGTTCACGCAGCGTCGCCGCTGCGTCCGGCGCGAGCGCGGCACCGTTGGCCATGCTGACGACGTAGTCGCCGCGCACATAGTCCGAGGCGGCCAGGTTGTGGACCGCCCGGTCCGCGCTCGCGCCGATCACGTTCAGACCGGCGATCAGGGTGAGACCGATGGTCAGCGCCGAGGCGGTGGCGGCCGTGCGGCGCGGGTTGCGCACGGCGTTCTGTCGAGCCAGCTTGCCGGTCACGCCGAACCGCCGCAACGCGGGGTCGGCGGCCGCGATCACCGGCCGGGACAGTAGCGGTGTCAACACGAACACACCGGTCAGCAGCAGCATGGTGCCCAGCCCCAACGTGACCTTGCCATCGGCCATGGTGCCGGCGGCGAGCGTCAGACCGGTGCCGACGCTGGCCAGGACGGCACCGACGGTGTTGCGCACCACCAGTGAGCGGACCGTGGCCGGCGCGTACAGTGTGCTCATCGCTGCCACCGGCGGAATCTTGGTGGCACGGCGGGCCGGCAGCCACGCGGCACACACGGTGACGCCAACGCCGAGGGCCAGCACGACCACGACCGTCCGGACTTCCACGAGCAGCGGCCCGTCTGGCAGCGTGCTGCGGGTGGCGGACAGCATGGAGCGCACCGCGGCGCCGAGTCCGATACCGATCGCCAGGCCGGCAACTGAGGCGGTAAGACCGATCACGGCCGCCTCGATGAGTACGGACCGGGTCACCTGGCGGCGGCTGGCACCGACCGCGCGCAGCAGCGCGAGCTCCTTGCTGCGCTGCGTGACCAGCACGGTGAAGGTGTTGACGATGAGGAAAGCCGCGACGAACAGCGCGACACCGGCGCAGGCGAGCAGCACCTGCGACAGGGTGCGAAAGTCCCTGACGTTGTCATCGGCTTGCTCGGCCGCCAGCCGGGTTGCGGTGATCGCCTCGACGCCGTACGGCAGCAGCGCCTCGACGCGCTGCCGCAGCTGCTCCGCGGTGGTCCCGGGAGCCGCGGTGAGGTCGACGTAGTTGTACCGGCCGGGTTCGGCGAAGCGCTGCTGCGCGGTATCCGTGTCGAAGAGGGCGAGGCTTCCGCCGGCGGCGACGTTGCCGTCGTCGGTGGTGAAGATGCCGGTGACCGTCGCCACCAGGGCGGGCCCGCTCACTGACAGCCGGACGGTGTCACCGACCCGGTAGCCGGTGCGCTCGGCGGTCTGGGCGTCGATGGCGACCTCTCCCCGGGTCGTCGGCGGACGCCCCCGGAGCATCGGATACCGGGCGTCGTAGTTGGCGCCGGTCGTGGCCCAGCCCTCACCGACCATCCGGCCGTGCTTGTCGGAGAGCGCGGTGAAGCCGGAGACCACACCCTTGGCGCTCGCGACACCGGGCAGCGCGGCGGCCCGGTCCAGCAGCGCGTGGTCGAGCAGCCGGCCGGTGTCGGGGCCGGCCGGGCTGCGGGCCGGCCGCAGCCTGACGTCGACGCTGGTAAAACTCTTCTCGGCGCTGCTTCGGTACGCCTCGGAGATACTGTCGGTGAAGACGAGGGTACCGGCGACGAAGGCCACGCCGAGCAGCACGGCCAGGATCGTCATCGTCAGCCGGGCCTTGTGCGCGAGCACGTTGCGCAGTGCGATGCGGAGCATCGGGATCAGTCCTTCATGCGGTCGAGGACCGCCTCGGCGCTCGGGTCGCGCAGTTCGTCGACGATGCGGCCGTCGGCGAGGAATACGACGCGGTCGGTGGTGGCCGCGGCTGCCGGGTCGTGTGTGACCATGACGACGGTCTGGCCCAGGTCGCGCACCGCGCTACGCAGGAACCTCAGCACCTCGGCGCCGGAGCGGGAGTCGAGGTTGCCGGTCGGCTCGTCCGCGAAAATGATCTCCGGTCGGGCGGCCAGCGCCCGGGCGATCGCCACGCGCTGTTGCTGGCCGCCGGAGAGCTGGCTCGGCCGGTGGGTGAGCCGGTCGGCCAAGCCGAGCGACTCCACCACCTGGCCCAGCCAGTCGCTGTCGGCCTTGCGGCGGGCGATGTCCGTCGGCAGGGTGATGTTCTCCGTCGCGTTCAACACCGGCAACAGGTTGAACGCCTGGAAGACGAAGCCGATCTTGTCACGGCGCAGCCGGGTGAGACGCTTGTCGCTCAGCCCGGTCAGCTCGGTCGCACCGATTTGAACCGACCCCGAGGTGAACGTGTCGAGGCCGGCCATGCAGAGCATGAGCGTGGACTTGCCGGAACCGGAAGGCCCCATGATCGCGGTGAACTCACCCGGGCGGAACTCGACGGACACGCCGTCGAGCGCCGTAACCCGGGTCTCGCCCTGACCGTAGATCTTGGTCAGCTCGGTGGCCCGGGCGGCAATCGCTGGATTCGCGTCGTTCATGCCGTCGAAGCTAGGAAACCGGCGGTGCCCGCCGCCGTGCACGATCGGCAGGAAGTCACCCTGACTTTCGTCAGGTGTACTGCGCCCGGCCGGGTCCGGTACCGTGGCCGGGTGGCAGTCGTGCAACGGTTGCCGAGCCGGGAGCTGATGCTTGATCTGGCGCTGTGGCTGGTGATCGCGGCGCCTGTGTTCGGCTTCGACGAGCTTCCGGACGCCCGGCAGGTCGCCGTGGTGCCGCTGGAGTGGACGCAGGTCGCGGCAGTGCCGCTCTTCGGCGTGGCCGCGCTCGCGAGCCGCCGATATCCGACGGTGGCCGCGACGGTGCCCCCAGCGCTGGGGCTGGCGGCCACACCCGAGATGCTGACCAACAACTACCTCGTCGCTCAAGTGGTGCTCGCCTATCTGCTCGGCCGCCGGGCGGCGGGGCAGGCGGTGGCACTACTGTTGTTCATCGCGGCGTGCGCAGCGGGCCTGCTGGTCATCCTGGTGACGCCGGCCACCGTGATGACCAGCGGGACATCATTGGTCTTCCTGGCACTCACCACGCTCGTCCTGCCCTGGCTCGTCGGCCGATACGTTCGTCAGCAGGCGGAGCTTGTGCGTACCGGATGGGAGCTCGCGGAGCGCTTGGAGCGCGAACACGAACTGACCGGCGAGCAGGCTCGACTACGTGAGCGTTCACGCATCGCCCGGGACATGCACGACTCACTCGGGCACGAGCTGAGCATGATCGCGCTGCGCGCCGCCGCACTGCAGGTGGCGCCCGACGTCGGGAAGCAGGGTCGACACGCCGCGGCCGAACTGCGCCGGGCCGCGGCCGAGGCTACCTCGCGGCTGCGCGAGGTCATCGGGGTGCTGCGAGAAGACCACGAGACCGCTCCTATGCTGCCCGCCGGGGACACGGTCCGGTCGTTGGTGGACCGGGCGACGGCTTCCGGTGTCGCGGTGACGCTGGTCGACGAGCTGACCCCGGCCGGGGATGACGAAGGAACGGCGCTACCGCCGATGACCCACCGGGCGGCGTACCGGGTGGTGCAGGAGGCGCTGACCAACGCTACGAAGCACGCCCCGGGTGCCCCGGTCACTGTGACGCTGCGGCGGCAGGGTGCCGAGGCGGTGGTCACTGTCGTTAACCGAGCTACCGCGTCCCGCCGGCGGCCCGGTGCACCGGGCCACGGACTGGCCGGCCTGGACGAGCGCGTCCGGCTGGCCGGCGGCACCCTCGATGCGTGGCCGGCGGTCGACGGCTTCACCGTCACCGCCCGGCTGCCCCTGACCTTAGGGGCTGTCACCACACCAGGTGCCGCGAGGACCTCGCGACACCAGCTCGCCCTGGCCCGCCGCAGGTTGCGACGCAGCATGATCAACGCGATGTGGGCACCCGCGGTGACCATAGCCGCGCTCTTGCTGCTGTGGTTCGGCTTCAATCTGTTCGGGCTGTAGTACGCCGAACGACGACCTGAGGAGGAACCGGTGCCTGGCCGCATTCAGTTGGTCATCGACTGCGCCGACCCGGACCGGTTGGCCCAGTTCTGGGCCGCCGCGCTGGGCTATGAGCTCGCACCCGCCCCGGCTGGATTCGCTACCTGGAACGACTTCTACCGCGAGCTGGGGGGCCCTGAGGAGGATCTCGTCGACGGGTCGGACAGGATCAGCGATCCGGAGGGCCACGGGCCGAGCATCTGGTTCCATGCCGTCCCGGATGCCAAGGTAGTCAAGAACCGGCTGCACTTGGACATTCACGCCAGTGGCGTACGGACGGACCCGATCGAGACCCGCAGGAATCGAGTCGACGCGGAGGCCAGGCGGCTGGCTGACCTGGGCGCCACTTTCACTGGCGCGTTGTCCGAGGAAGGGCTCAACCACTACGCGGTCGGGATGAAGGACCCGGAAGGCAACGAGTTCGATATCAACTGACCGCAGCCGGGGGACGGTACGATCCACCTCAGACGATCTTGTAGGCGGCCTTGCGCACCCGGCCCTGCCGCATGATCAACGCCAGCCGCGAGCGGTCCCGCAGGATGCGCAGATCGGCCAGGGCATCGCCGTCGACGACCAGCAGGTCGGCGTACCTGCCGTCGATGACGGTGCCGGTCTCGTCGGCGATACCGAGCAGCTCGGCATTGGTCAGGGTCACCGAGACGACAGCCTCCAGCGGGGTCATGGCCTGCGTCTTCAGGTGCAGTTCCAGGGCCTTGTCGCGGGCCAGCGGGCCGAGCAGGTCCGACCCGGAGGCGATCCGGACGCCGGCGGCGCGGGCGATCCGGATCGCCTCGACGCCCTTGTCGTGGACGGTGGCGATCCTGGATGTGTTCTTCGGGTTCGAGAGTCCCCGGCATCTGGACTGTCGTTCAACGAGTGCGCGGTGTCCGCGTCGCGGCTGGCGACCTTGCGGCGTGGTCTGTCGTGCGGCTTCGCTGCGGTCGGATTACTTGTGCCGCCAAGCGCCACGGCTGGATGGGAGATGCTCAGCCGTCGAGGTAGCGGAGGACTGCGAGTACGCGGCGGTGGTCGACGTCGGTGGGTGGAAGGTCGAGTTTGGTGAAGATGTTGTTGACGTGTTTCTCCACTGCGCTCGGGCTGATGTTGAGGCCGGCTGCGACGCCTTGGTTGGAGCGGCCCTCGGCCATGAGTCGCAGTACGTCCAGTTCGCGGGGGGTGAGGCGGACCAAGGGATCCTGGCGTCGCTGTAGTAGCTGCGCGACCACCTCCGGGTCTAGTGCGGTGCCGCCGGCAGCGACCCGGCGCAACGCGTCGAGGAATTCTGTGACGTCGGCGACCCGGTCCTTGAGTAGGTATCCGATGCTGCTGGTCGAGGTGGAGAGCAGTTCGGTGGCGTATCGCTCTTCCACGTGCTGGGACAGCAGCAGTACGCCGATCTGCGGCCATTGTTGGCGCAGGACGAGGGCCGCTTTCACGCCCTCGTCCCGGTAGGTCGGCGCCATCCGTACGTCCACGATGGCCAGGTCGGGCCGGTGTTGTGTGACCGAGCGCAGCAACGTCTCCGCGTCGGGTACCGCAGCTGCGACGGCGATGCCGAACGCTTCGAGCAGTGTCGTGAGTCCGGCCCGAAGCAGCACGGAGTCTTCGGCGATCACGATGCGCACGGCAGGTCCACGGTGATGCGGGTTGGACCGCCGGTGGGGCTTTCGATGCTCAATGTGCCATCCACGGCGGCCACCCACTGCGCCAAGCCGACCAGGCCGGTGCCGGCGCCGGGTCGAGCGCCGCCGCGGCCGTCGTCGCTGACCTCGATATGCAGCCCATGCGCATGCCGCTCGACAACCACCTCGGCGCGATCGGCCTGGGCGTGCCTGGCCACGTTCGTCAACGCCTCAGCCACGACGAAGTAGGCAACCGCCTCCACTACCGGTGGACAGCGTTGGGGCGCTCGTACCCGCAGCCGCACCGGAATCGGTGCGATTGTGCAGAGCCCGGATAGCACGGCGTCGAGCCCGCGATCCTCCAGAACTGGCGGATGCAGCCCGCGCACGAAGCTGCGCAACTCGGTGAGGGCGATCTTCGCCTCCTCATGTGCCTCGGCGATCGCATCGCGCAGGGACTCCGGCACATCGGCCATGGAAGTGCGGGTGAGGCCGAGCTTCATCGCGAGTGACACCAGCCGTTGCTGGGCACCGTCATGCAGGTCGAGTTGAGTCACCCCCGCTTTCATGGAGCTTCTTGATCATGGTCTGATGGCCGTGGAAAGGGAAGGTCCGTGCCAGCACCGAAGAAGTACCTCGACGACCTGCGGCAGCGTGCAGTGCGGCTGTATCGGGAGTCGGACCCGAAGCCGGTGATCCGCCGGCTGGCCGAACAGCTCAACGTGCATCATGAGGCGCTTCGCAACTGGATCCGGCAGGCTGAGGCGGACGCCGGGGAGCGCACCGACCGGCCCTCCAGTGACCTGCTGGAGGAGAACCGCAGGCTGGCGCGGGAGAACGCTGAGCTGCGGCGGGCGAATGAGATCCTCAAAGCGGCGAGCGCGTATTTCGCCTCGGAGTTCGACCCGACCCGGCGACGGTCATGACGTTCATCGACGAACACTCAGACCGCTTCGCGGTCGCGCTCCTGTTCGGGTTCTGCAGATCAGCACCTCCACCTACTACGCCTGGCGCGCGCGGTTCACCCAGCCGTGCGACCGGGACCTGGTCGACCTCGGGCTGCTGTCCAACATTCACGACATCTGGACCGCGTCCGGCTGCACCTACGGCGCGGACCGGGTCCACCGGCAACTGCGCCGTGACGGCATCCACGTGGGCCGCAAACGTGTCGAGCGGCTGATGGCGCAGCAAGGCTGGCAGGGCGCGTCCCTACGCCGCGGCTGGCGCGGCGGCGCAACCGTCCAGGACCCGCGCGCGATACCCGCCCCGGACCTGGTAAACCGCAACTTCACCGCCACCGTACCGAACCGGCTGTGGGTCGCCGACGCCACCCGCATCCGCTGCGGTGAAGGGGTGTTCTGGCTCGCCGCCGTCCGCGACGCGTTCTCCAACCGCATCGTCGGCTGGAAAGCCGGCGACCGATGCGACACCGACCTCATCCTCGGTGCCCTCGAGTACGGCATCTGGACCCGCGACGTGCGCGACCAACAGTTGATCCACCACTCCGATTACGCCGAGCCGTGCGTTAAGCCGAGGGATCGTGGGATGGCCTGTGGTGGCCGGGTGGACTTGGCTGTTTCCTCGGCTTAACGATCCTGCGGTTGGTGGCTACCGTCCGCCGTATCCATTCGCCCTGTGGAGAGGAGACGGCCATGGATACGACGGTCACAGGGATCGGGTCGGTGGTTGTCGCGGAGTTGCGGGCAGCCGGCTACATGGAGTCGACGATCGGCCAATACGAGAAGTCGATCAAAGCGTTGGCGTGCTTCGCCGCGGAGCGCGGTGGCGTCTACACGCCCGCCCTGGGTGCTGCGTTCGCGTCGATGACGATCAGTCCGCGTACTGGCAGGTTCAGTGCGCAGCGCAGCTTCGACTACAGCCGGCTGGTCGGCGTGTTCGACGCCTACGTGCTGACCGGCCGGGTGGGGCTGGCGTGCCGCAAGCGTGGCGGGGGTGGCCCACGACCGGTCTCGCGTGAGTTCATCGCGTTGGCTGCCGCGTGGGACGCCGACATGGCCGGCCGTGACCTGGCGCTGGCCACCCGCGACGCCTACGGCCGGGTATGCCGCGCCTACCTGGTGTTCCTGGAGGCACGCGGGATCGCTTGCCTCGGTGACGCCGACGGGTCCAGCGTTCTGGGGTTCCTGGACTCGTTGACAGGCACGTGGGCGACGTCGTCGCTGTTCTGGGTGGTGTCGAACTTCCGGCCGTTCTTGAAGTTCACCGGCCGTAACGACCTGGTCGACGCGGCCGGGCTGGCCAGGGTCAGGCGTTCCCACGCGATCCTGCCGGTGCTTCCCGACGAGGTTGAACGCCTGGTCGTGCACGCATGCGCGACACCGGCAATCGCCGCGCGGGACGCCGCGATCACCCTGCTCGCGGTGACGACGGGGCTGCGCGCGTGCGACATCATCAACCTGCGACTGGCCGACATCGACTGGCGCGCACGGACCGCCAGCATCGTGCAGCAGGAGACGCACAACCCGCTGACCGTGCCGCTGACCGATCTGCTGGTCGGCAGGCTCGCCGACTACGTCCTCGACCAACGGCCCGACTCGCCCGACGACCACGTGTTCCTCCGTTGCGTGGCGCCACATACGCGGCTGTCGGACCACGCATCGATCCACCGGGTGATCGCCACCGTGTTCGGCAAGGCAGGCGTCACCGGGGTGAGGGCCGGTACTCGCCTGTTGCGCCACAACGCCGCGTCGCGGCTGCTGCGCGCGGCGGTCCCGCTGCCGACGATCTCGGCCGTGCTGGGCCACGCGAGCCCCGAATCGACTGACCTGTATCTGAGCGTCGATGAGGAACGTCTGCTCGACTGCGTCCTCGACATCCCCGCCGGAACGCGGTCATGAACGCCCGCGGCTTCACCAGTGCCTTCACACCGCAACTGGAGGCCTACCTCGCGTTCAAGGAGAAGATGGGCTTCTACGGCGCCTCCCGGATCTGGTACCTGAAGCAGTTCGACGTCTACTGCACCACACACGAGCGGACCGTCTTCGACCGCGACACGGTCGAGGGATGGGTCAGCCAGCAGCTGACTCGCTCAGGGCGGTACCGGTCCTGGATGTCCTACATCCGCGACGTCGGCCGATGGTTGCAGGCCCACGGGCAGCGTGACGCCTACGTCCTGTCCGATCGGTGGAAGGCCGCAGTCGTTCCCGCCCACCCCTACCTGCTGAACACCGACGAGATCGAGGCGTTCTTCGCGGCCGCCGCAACGCTGAACGCCGTCTCCCCGCGGCGGTGGCAGGCGGTCGCGTTCTTCACGCTGATGCACTCGTGCGGGCTGCGGACCGGGGAAACCCGCCTGCTGCGCCCCGAGCACGTGCACCTTCGCGACCGGCACCTCGACATCGTGGCTTCCAAAGGCAACCGCTCCCGACGCCTGCCGATCACCGGCGAAGTCACCGAGATCCTGGCCAACTGCGACCGGGTCACCCGCGCACGCTTCGGCCCCACGCGGGGCATGTTCTTCGTCTCCGCGGCCGGTAACCAGGTCACCGCCGCGACCGTCGGGAAGATGTTCAACCGTGCCTGGGACCAGGCCGGTCTCCCACGGCCGGTGGGCGCTCAGCAGCCTCGGCCCTACGACTTGCGCCATCACTTCGCCTACGCCAACGTCGAACGATGGATGGCCCAAGGCAAGGACGTCATGGCGATGCTTCCCTACCTGGCCCGCTACATGGGGCACGCGGACATCGAGTCGAGCTTCTACTACATCCACACCTCGCCGGAGTTCCTGCACGCCTACGCCCACCTCACCACCGCGAGCCAGTCGTTGCTACCGGAGGTCGGGTTCGATGAAACGTGACCCGGCAACCCGCGCCCCGGACTTCTACCGCTTCGCCCAGGACTACAGGACTACCTGCACACCTACCTGCACACCTACCTGCCCACCGTGGCCCGGCGCTCACCGAACACGATCGAGGCCTACCGGATCAGCCTGGAATGCTTCCTGCACTACCTCGCCGAGCGCGAGCACATCGACCGCGGCGACGTGAGCTTCGACCACTTCGACCGGCCACACCTGAAAGGCTGGCTGGCCTGGATGGCCGACCAGCGGCACTACGCGCCCAGGACCATCGCGTTGCGGCTGACCACCGTCAAAGCGTTCCTGACCTACTGCTCCGCCGAGGACATCACCCTCGTCGCGTTCAGTCAGGCAGCCACGGCGCTACGCGCGCCGGCCAGCGCGAGGAAACCGATCGAGTACCTCACCGGACCCGAGACACGGGCCGTGCTCGCCGCCTGCACCGGCCGCACCGCGAAATCGCGCCGCAACCGGATGCTGCTGATCTTGCTCTACGACACCGCGGCCCGCGTCGGTGAGATCACCAGCCTGACGCTGCAGGACCTCCGCTTGGGCAAGCCCGGACACGTCGTCCTCACCGGCAAGAGGAACAAGACCCGCATCGTCCCCCTCGCCGGCAAGACGATCGAGCACCTGGGCGCCTACCTCGCCGAGTTCCACCCGGGCACGACGCAGCTTCCTGCGACCCGGCCGGCGTTCTACAGCCTGCACAACGGCAAGCCGACAGCGCTGTCGACCGACACCGTCGCCGCAGTGCTCACGCACGCCGCCACGACCGCACGGCAGAGATGCCCCTCGATCCCGAACAACATCCACTGCCACATGCTGCGCAAGACCAAGGCCATGGGCCTCTACCAGCAGGGCATCCCGTTGCCGGTCATCATGCGGCTCCTCGGCCACGAGAACATGTCGACCACGGCGGCGTTCTACGCCTTCGCCACCATCGACATGATGCGACAAGCCGTGGAGGCAGCCACGCCTGCGATCGACTCGCCAGCCGCGCAGCGGCTCACCGAGAACAGGCTCCAGGCCCTCTACAGCCTCCGATGACATGCCGTCGTTACTGGACGTTTGGTTCTGGTTGGGATGGATAACGTCCGGTCCGCCCATCGACAGTCACTGCCCACGTGTGCCTGAAGTTGCCAAGAACATCATCATTTCAGCCGATTCGAGTCGGCCGCATACGAGACGTTTCAGCAGCGGATCGTGTCTGATTCACTTTCGTCACGGAAACAACGGACCCGCTGTCCGTCACACCGGCCCACCGCCACCGTACGCACACCGGCATGACTGAACGCAGCGCGTACCCCTTCCGACCTGTCCGACGCCCGCTGGGCCCTCATCGCCCCCCGACTCACCACGTGGCGCCAGACCCGCACCGACGCCGGCGTCGGCGGCCGCACACCGACGCACGACCTACGCGAAATCTTCAACGCGATCCTGTACATCAACCGCACCGGCATCCCCTGGCGCTACCTGCCCCACGACTTCCCGCCCTACCGCACCGTCTACGGCTACTTCGCCGCCTGGACCAACGAAGGCATCTTCGCCGAACTGAACTACGACCTCACCGGCCTGGTCCGTGACCACACCGGCAAGCAGACCACCCCCACCGCGTCCATCATGGACACCCAGAGCGTGAAACCTCCACCAACGTTCCACTGTCCACACAGGGCACCGACGCGGGCAAGAAAGTGGTGGGACGCAAGCGGGGCATCATCACCGACACCCTGGGCCTACTCCTGGCCGTCATCGTCACCGCCGCCAGCGTCAGCGACAACGCCATCGGCGTCGACCTGCTCAACGAGGCCACCACCCGCCATCCCACGCTCGCCAAAACATGGGTCGACGCCGGATTCAAGAACACCGTCGTCGAACACGGTGCCAGACTTGGCATCGACGTCGAGGTCGTCACCAAAAACCCTGCCATCAAAGGATTCTCGGTCGTCAAACGCCGCTGGGTCGTGGAACGAACGCTGGGCTGGCTCATGCACCACCGCCGGCTCGTGCGTGACTACGAAACCCGACCCGACAACTCAGCCAGCATGATCACCATCGCGATGATCGACAACCTCGCCAAACGCCTCACCGACGAAACCACCCCAACCTGGCGAGACACCTGAACGTACACAACTCACAAACTTCGTGAATCAGACGTCCTCTAAGGTTGAGGCCGGACCGGCTTCTCGTCCCTGCGCCGATATGCCTCGGCGCAGGGTGCCTCCACCGCCGCCTGGACCCCGCGGTCATTCCCACGACGCCCGGGCGCTTGGCCGGAAGCGTCATCGCTGCCGGTTTTC
The DNA here is from genome assembly GCF_025264685.1 of Dactylosporangium roseum. GTDB lineage: Bacteria > Actinomycetota > Actinomycetes > Mycobacteriales > Micromonosporaceae > Dactylosporangium > Dactylosporangium roseum. The sequence goes on along the minus strand of NZ_CP073721.1, from coordinate 3,565,105 downwards.
GCGGCTGGCCCGTAAGGGGCGTAACCCATGCTCACCGCATTCGTATCGGTACCGGCCACCGTTATCCCCGCCCGTCCAGAGCGTCCGCCGCGATCCCCGCCGGTAGCGGCGACTGGGGGGCGCCGGAACACCTGCTGGAGACCCGCGGCGGGCTGCCGGCCGGTCACCCGGATCGAGACCTCCTGCGAGGGCGGGCGATCGAGAGCTGCCTGCCGATGGCCCACCGGCTTGCGGGTCGATACGCCGGTCGTGGGGAACCCCTCGACGACCTGCGGCAGGTCGCCGCGCTGGCGCTGGTCAGGGCCGTTGACCGCTACGATGCGGGGCGCGGCGTCCCGTTCGCTGGCTACGCCGCCCCGACGATCATCGGCGCGCTCAAACGGCACTTCCGGGATTCGGCCTGGGGCATGCGGGTGCCGCGCTCCAGCCAGGAACTGCTCCTCGCGCTACGCCCAGCCGTTACCGACCTCACCCACCTGCACGGTCGGGCACCGACCGCGGCCGAGCTCGCCGAGCATCTCCGCATCGACATCGGCGCCCTCCACGCCGCGAAACAGGCAGCGCAGGCGTACCGGCTGCCGTCACTCAACGAACCTCTTGACGACCCCACGCCGCTGAACGCATCGACCTCATCGGCGCGGTCGACCCGCGTTACACCGGCATCGACGATCACCTGACACTCCGGTCGCTCGTCGCAGCGCTGCCACCGCGCGAGCGGCGCATCCTCGCCATGCGGTTCCACGACGAGATGACCCAGGCGCGGATCGCCGCGGCGCTCGGCGTGTCGCAGATGCACGTCTCGAGGCTGCTGCGGCAGACCCTGGACCGGCTCCGGGCCGGTCTGCTCGCCACTGACACGACAGGTTTCACAGCCGGGCCCGGCTGATCATCACCGAGACCGGGACCGCCATTGCTTATCGATGTCGGGCCAATCCGCGCGTACAGTCCAAGCGTCGCTCCGGACCCTGGTGACCAGCAGTGCGCGGCGTGTCCGGGTACCGGTTGCACGCCTGTATGTGGCGCACGGCTGCCGCGTTTGCCCGCCCGCCGTGGTCCGTACCGAGCATCGTGTCCCCCGCCGGCGGGCGCACCGTACACAGGCACGAATCCGTTCGCAGGGCGCGGTCGCGCCCCGGAGTCATCCCGGCCGGCCGCCGACGAGAAGAGCAGCCATGGAGCCAGTACGGGACCGATACGCCGCCGATCGCAACGCCAAGCTGAAGGTCTGCGTGATCGGGGCGTCCGGGAAGCTCGGCCGATACATGGTGCAGCACGCGCTCGAACGGGGCTACGAGGTCGTCGGCGTGTGCCGGGCCGCCAGTGTGGCCAAGCTCGGCGCGCTTCGCGACCACATCACCGTCGTGACGGGGGCGACCAACGACGAGGCGGTCATCGCCCGCGCGGTCGACGGATGCGACGGCGTCCTGACGGTGCTGGTCCCGCGCGGGGTCAACCACTACGCGGCCGGCACGGCGCAGGCGGTGCTCGACCACACCCGCGGCGGTGCCCGCCTGGTGTTCTCCTGCGGATGGCACATCTCCCGCGACGGCCTCGACGTCTACCCGTGGAAACTCAGGGCGATCGTCAAGATCGCCAGTCCGCTCGCCAAGCTCGCCCGCTTCGCCGACCTCGACGATCAGGTCGACGCCTGCCAGCGCGTGTTCGCCAGCAACACCCGGTGGACCGTGGTGCGCGGCAGCGACCTCACCGAAGGTCCCAGCCAGGGCCTGCCGGTGTGGAGCCGGCACGTCGGCGACCCGAAACTGTCCAGCAACCAGACCCGGCGGGTGGACTTCGCCTTGTTCATGGTCGCCGCCCTGACCGACGACACGCTCATCCGCGAGGCACCGGCGATCGTCGGCCGCCGGGCACCATCAGCCCTCGCGCACGCCGAAATTACCCGGGAACTGCAGTGACCTCACCGCGCACGACCGGCATCGACCGCGTGCCCGTCCGCGCCGGACGAAGCGACTGACGAGCAGGGTCCGGCGGCCCGCTGCGACCCGGCCGGGTGAAACCGGCGGTCACATCGGCAACCGGGTCCGGCGACGGCCTATCATCGGGGCACTCCCCACCGCTCCGGACCCCAGCGGTGTCCTTCATCCGGGCATCGTCAGGAGCGTCGATGGCACTCCAGCACGCCAAACCGCTCATCGCCACAGCGGCCTACGACCGGCTGGTCCAGCGGATCGCCGACCGCGAAGCAGCCGCCTTCCACGCGCTGTACCGCCTCATGGTCCGTCCCGTCTTCGTGCATTCCCGCACGCAGCTGCGCGACGCCGCAGCCGCAGTGGTGATCACGCGCGCGGTCTTCGTCGAGGTCTGGAGACTGGCTCCCACCAGGCAGCAGCCGTGCGACATACAGGCGTGGCTGCTGGCCATCGCGGACCGGCGTATCCCCGAATACCGGCGATCATCCGCCCGGCCGGCGGAGCTGACGGCCGGCTACGACGAACACATCGCCGCCGAGCTGGCGGCCCTGCTCCGGCCGTCAGGCGCCGCCTGAAGCCCGGCGCCATGCAGATGTCGCCGGACGGTTTGCCCGCGGGGCCGGACCCGGTCACCGCGCTGGTTGCGTGCCGGGCTCCCGGCCGGCACAGCATGCCGCCCGGGAGCCCTCCCCCTGGTGCTGGAGTAACGTCAGCTGGGCGGCACGCCCGGCCCACCGCTCGCATTGAGCGCAGCAGAGGTTTCCGGCCGGTCGGGACCCGATGCGGCATCGACGGCCTCCCTCGTGTCCCATCGCGGCGGTGCCGAGTCGAACGGCCGTCCGCCACCGGGGACCGGGGTGGCAAGTTGCGGTTCACCGTAGCAGTCACCGAACTCGAGTGCATCACAGTCTTTGCCGATATTGACGGTGCGCCTGAAGGGTATTGAGGCTCGTCTCGATCCCGGCGATCCGGTGTACCGTGAAAGGTGCTGCTCCAGACCCCGGTGGCCGACCGTCCGTCGCTCACGGACACGTCCCACGATCGAGGTCGTCTCATGCCGTACGTATGGATCGTCATTGCTGTAATGCTTCTGCTGCTCCTACTGTTCTCGCTCGCGGTGCGGGTGGTGAAGCAGTACGAGCGGGGCGTGCTCTTCCGGTTCGGCCGGGTCGTCGGCGTCCGGGAACCGGGCCTGACCGTCATCATTCCGCTGGTCGACGTCCTGCAGCGGGTGAGCCTGCGGATCGTCACGATGCCAATCCAGTCACAGGGCATCATCACCAAGGACAACGTGAGTGTCGACGTCTCGGCGGTCGCGTACTTCCGGGTCGCGGACGCGGTGAAGTCGGTCGTGGCGATCGAGAACGTGGGCGCGGCGATCAACCAGATCGCCCAGACCACGCTACGGAAGGTCGTCGGACAGCACACCCTCGACGAGACGCTGTCGGAGACCGACCGGATCAACGTCGACATCCGCCGGATTCTCGATGTGGCGACCGAGGAGTGGGGTGTGGTGGTGACGCTGGTGGAGCTCAAGGACATCCAGCTGCCGGAGAGCATGAAGCGGGCGATGGCCCGGCAGGCGGAAGCGGAGCGGGAGAAGCGCGCGAAGATCATTGCCGCCGAGGGCGAGGCACTGGCCGCGGACGCCCTCGGCACCGCCGCCGACGTCATGATGGCGCATCCGCTCGCGCTGCAGCTGCGCAACCTGCAGAGCCTGGTCGAGATCGGCGTCGACCGGAACACCACCGTGGTGTTCCCGGCCCCGCTGATGAGCACGATCGGCGAGCTCGGCGCGTTCCTGGCCCGCGAGGCCACCGCCGCGGCGACGCCGAACCCGTTGCCGCCCAACGGCAAGCCGCTCCCGGCCGGCGCATCCTGAGCTCAGCGCCCAAGTCCCGGTCGCCGGCCCTCCTGCGGCCGGCGACCGGTAGCGGCACGGACACCACCACGGCGCACCGTCCGGGTGTGCCACGGCGCGTGAAGGCGACCTTCGGGCGGGCCCGCCGTCGCTTCGGCTGGCTCGATCACCTCGCGCGAGCGGCCCGGCGCTACGACCGATCCGACGGGGGACGGCTCGCCGCGGCGGTCACCTACTACGCCTTCTTCGCCACGTTCTCCCTCGCCCTGCTGGGATTCGCGATCCTCGGCTACGTGCTCGACGACCCGCCCGTGCTGCGCTCCGTGCAGGCGTACCTGTCGCAGAACCTGCCGGGCCTGAACGCGGCGGCGCTGCGTGAGGCCCGCGGCGCGGCGGGCCTCGTCGCGTTCATCGTGCTTCCCGTCTCCGGAGTGTTCTGGGTCGACGCCCTGCGCTCCTCGATCCGGGCGGTCTGGCGGCTGCCGCAGTACCCCGGCAACTACGTTCTCCGCCAGGTCCTCGACTTCGCCGTGCTGGCCGGGCTGGGGCTGCTGCTGGCCGTGTCGCTGGCGCTGACGGCCGGCACGCAGGCGCTGCTGGCCTGGTTGCTGCACGACGCGGCGGACCGGGCCGGCCCGGCCGGCCACTGGCTCCTCGGAGCGGCCGGATACCTGCTCGGCGTCGCCGTCAACGTCCTGCTGGCCGTGGCCGCACTGACCGCCCTGCCACGGTTGCGGATGCCGCTGCGCCGGGTGCTCGGGCCGGCGCTGTTCGTCGCCGCCGGCCTGGAGCTACTCAAGACGGTCGGCCGGATCTACGTGCAGCGCGCCCAGGCCAACCCGGCCTACCAGCTCGTCACGGCCGCCGTCGCCATCCTGCTCTTCCTGAGCCTGCTCAACCAACTCATCCTGTTCGCCGCCGCGCTCGCCGCCACCAGCACCCGGGGAACCGTCACCGACCTCGCCACCCGGCCCTCGCCGACCCCATCGACGGCGCCGGTCCGGGCCGGCCCCGCCCCGGGCCACGGACGGACTCCGTCGCGCCGCCGGCCGGCGCGACGCCGCCCGACCGGTCCACCCCGCCGGCGACGATGACGGTCACAGCGCGGCCTCGCTGCGGCCGGTGCAGTGCCTCAGCGCACCGCGGGGCCGGCGCCGTGGCCGCCCTCGTTGTCCCAGACCGACTGCGAATCGCCGGCGCCGGGCCGACCGTCCACCGCCGGCCGTTCGGCGAGAATCGCGGGGGCGCGCAGCCGGTTGGCCGGATCGGCCGCAGTCGCCATTGCCGCCTCGGCGGCAGCCGCGCCGGTGCCCGGAGGCACCACCAGCAGGTCGATCTGCATGCCCTGTTCGGTCGTTGCGATCACCACCGCCGCGTCGACGGTGGCGAACCATCCGGCCCGTACGACCCGGTCACCCACCGCCAGCCGGCGGAAGTGCCCGTCCCAGCTGTCGCTGTTGAGCATCAGCCGGCGGATGGGTCCAAAGCGGGCGGCGAGGGTCAGCACGAGCCCCGGCAGCTCGGCGAGGGCGTCCGCGGAGCGCGGCCACCACCCGCCGTCGAGCACAGCGCGGTTCAACCGGTCCGGGGCGAGTACCAGTCTCGGATGGGTAGGCGGTCCCGTCGGAACGGCCGTGGCACGCTCAGCGGTGGTGGCGATGGTGACCTCCTCGATTCCTTGCCCTGCGCATTGCTGGACGTCGCTGCGGCGCCCTCGGGGGTCGGCCCCGCTCAAAGGACCGCGAGGAAGCCACCCATGACCAGCACGGCGGACACCCCACCGAGCAGCTGCCACGCGCGGATGAGCAGCGCCCGGTCGATGACCCCGGCCGTTCGCGGGCTCCTCGCAGACCGCCCGGCCGGCACCGCCGGTGACGGGCCGGCCCGGCTGCTTGTACTTGCTCGGACGGCTCGCCGTACTGCGGAGTGTGATGTGGCCGCCCCGTCAGGTCCGCCGAAGCACCGGAACCCGAGGGGCGGCCGGGACACGGACCGACCTGGTCCGCATCGGTGTGGCTAGCGCAGCCAGGGGGCGCGGCGCACCAGCGGCAGGGCGGCCCACGCACGGCCCGCTCCGAAGGTGTTCCCGGCGCCGAGGAGGGCCAAGACGACCAGAACGGCGGCGTAGACGAGGTGCTCGTCCATGAACGGGTTGCCGGCCGGAGGCAGCACGGCGGTCCACATCATGACCGTCAGCAGTGCGCCACCGGCAGCGGCGAGCCACATGCCGACACCGAGCATCAACGCTACGCCGATGGCCAGGAGCGCGCCCATGAACAACACGTCAGCGCCGGTGGTCCCGGCGATCGCATGGTAGAAGTCACTGAACGGGCCCTTGGCCGAGCTCAAGAATCCGTTGGTCGGGCTGCCGCCGTTGAGCCAGGCCCGCGCCGAGGGGGTGGCGAACCCGAAGCCGAACAGCTTGTCCAGGAAAGCCCACAGGAATATCCAGCCAAGCGCGAGCCGGATACCGGCCAGCAGGTATCGGGCGGCGGCCGGAGATGCGCTCCGCCGAGCGGTCGATGCCGGTGCGGACGAGCGCCGGTCACCGGCGGTCGTCACGACGCTGGTGTGGTCGACGGGCCGGTATCCGGTGCTGTCCGGAGCCAGGTCCGGGACGATGGGGTTGGCGGGAGTACCGATGGCGCCCTTGACTGCGGTGCTGTGGTCCTTGGCGATGTTGACCATCGCGCTCACATTCCTTTGCATGACTTGTGGATCGTGTCCCGCAGCGCGAGCGCTTGCAGGCAGAGCTGTGCAACCGCCTCACGACGGAGGCATATCGAGCAGGACCCGGATGGACGGGGAACCGAAGGCCGCATTCGCAGCAAAGATGCAACGGCTCGACGGCCACCAGGGACCGGAGCGACACCATCACCCTACGCCTGATCGCCGCAGAAAGCGCCATGGCGTCAGACCCGCGGGAGTGCATCGACGACTCGTGGCCCGCGGTGGCCGCGTCTCCCGGCCCGCTCGACGAGGTGATCGACCGTCAAAGAGTTGCCATTCGAGAAGGGCATGTATCGCCTTAAATGCTGACGATTTTCACGCATCACAAAAGTACTTGGAAATATACGCCGAATTGGCCTGGCGCCGGAGCTGGAGGTGGCACATCGTGGTGTCTGTGACACAGACAATGCACAAGACCGACCAGGAACTGAAGACCGCCGTGACCGAGGAGCTGCACTACACCCCGAACGTCGATGCATCCGGCGTCGAGGTTCAGGTCGACGGCGGAACGGTAACGCTTTCCGGCGAAGTCAACAGCCTGCCGGAACGGCTCGCGGCAAGACAGGCCGCCATGCGGGTGGGCGGCGTCACCAATGTCACCAACAAGACCGCCGTGCGGGCTCCGATGCCCGCGGACGTCAACGACGAGGCCCTCGCCCTTGCGGCCGACCGCGCCCTCACGTGGACCGTCGACGTGCCGGCGAACACCGTGAAGGCCGATGTCCATGATCGCCGGGTAACCCTGACCGGTCAGGTCACCTGGGACTACCAGCGCCACGCCGCGGCGCGAGCCGTCACCTACCTCAAGGGCGTCAAACTGGTCAGCAACGAGATCCAGCTCGCGTCGACGACGCCGACCGCCGGCACCAAGGCAGCGGTCGAGGCCGCCCTGCGGCGCAGCGCCGAGCTGAATCCCGTCAACATCACGATCGATCTGGACGGGTCCGAGCTGACGCTGCACGGCAGCGTCGGATCGTGGGCGCAGCGCCGCGAGGCGGAGCGGGCCGCCTGGAGCGCCGCCGGCGTGACGAGTGTACGCAACGAGCTGCACATCGCGTCCTGACCACGAGTAGCACCAACGGCTGCGAGCGCATGTGCGCCCGCAGCCGTTCACCGTCTGCCCGTTCGCCGGGCGATGCTCGCCACCGGAGCGCGGGGAAGCTCGGCGCCGTTCCCGCCTCGGTCATCGGGCAGGTCCTGTCATCCTTGCCGCGTGGTGGCCCCGGCCGGTGACATGTCGGCGGGGTCGATACCGAGCATCTGCAGCAGCGCAGCGTTCCGGTTCGTGTCGACGAGCCCAGGCAGTTCCCCGTCGACCCAGTCGGCCCTGGCGGCCAGTCCTCTGCGCCGCAGGGCTGCGACGATCTCAGCCTTTTCGATGTGCACGGGATTCTCCTCACGTTCGTTGTGGAGCCGGCCCCTGACCGGCATCGTGCCGGCTGCCGTGCTTCCCTCCCGCCGCGATCCTCGCGATAGCGCTCCGCCCGCCACCACCGACCTCCGGCGCCTTGCCGCTGATCCGGATCGACTCGGCCAGTTCAGGCGCAGTCGCGGCAGACCGGTCCGTCGTGACCGCCGGCGCGCCGGCTGCGGTGATGCACGAGGTAGCACCGTCCACATCGGAACTCGTCGGCGCGCATCGGTACCACGGGAACCGACATCTCCTCGTCGACGGATTCGGGGTCGTCGACCCGGCCTGAGCCGGCACGTCCGTCAGGATCGGCAGCGTCGTCGGGGTCGTCGTGGCCGGAGGGCCGGGAGACTGTGAGAACACCGATCCCGTCCCTGGTGTCGTCGGTCGGGGCGAAGCGGGGTGCATCGAAGTCGACGCTCATGGGGCTCCTAACTATCGCCGGTGGTGAGGGCGGGGCTGTGCTTCCCTCGTGTCACCTGGCCCCACCGACTTCGGCGGGGCTGTGCTGTGGCTCCGGCCCCGTCACGACCGAGGTGTGCCCGGCGGGGGGCGCATCGGGGTCGGGGTCGGCCTGTCCGGCCGCGTCGTCGGCGGCCTGTTCAGCGGCGGCCTGGCCGGGGTCGGTCGGTTTGGTGCCGGGTGGTTCGTGGTCCCGGGTAGGTTCGCCGGTCGGGTGGTCGGCGAGGTAGCGCACGGCGGTGTTGGTCACGGCCAGCAGTGGCACGGCGACGAGGCCGCCGACGATGCCGGCGGTGACGACGCCGGTGGCGATGGCCAGGATGACGGCGAGGGGGTGCAGGGCGACCGCGCGGCCCATGATGAGCGGCTGCAGGACGTGGCCCTCCAGCTGTTGGACGGCGATCACGATGCCCACGACGATGAGCGCGGTCACCGGGCCCTGCGTGACGAGGGCGACCAGGATGGCGACGACGCCGGACAGCGTGGCGCCGACGACCGGGATGAACGCGCCCAGGAAGACCAGGGCGGCCAGCGGCAGTGCCAGGGGGACCCGCAGGACGGCCAGCCCGATGCCGATGCCGACCGCGTCGACGAATGCGACCAGGACCGTCGCGCGGACGTAGGAGACGAGGGTGTGCCATGAGTAGTGGCCGGCGCGCGCGACCGGCACACGGGCCGCGCGGGGCAGCAGCCGGCAGAGGAACTGCCAGATCTGGCCGCCGTCGCGCAGGAAGAAGAACAGGGTGAACAACACGACGAAGAACCCGGCGAGCACCTCGGTGAGGGTCGTGGCGGTGCTCAGCGCGCCGGACGCCCACGCGCCCTGGTTGGTGCTGACGGTTCGGCGCAGCTTGTCGACGCCGTCGCTGAGCTGGGCGTCGGAGATGTGCAGCGGACCGCGGGCGAGCCAGTGCTGCACCTGGTCGATGCCCTGGCCCACCTGGGTGGCCAGGTCGTCGAACTGGCTGATGAACGTCTGGATGATGAGCGTGAACCCGCCGCCGACCACGAGCAGTGCGGTGACCAGGACGATCCCGGCGGCGAGGGAGCGGTTGACGCCCCGGTGGCGCAGGCTCGCGGCGGCCGGTTCGAACAGCGCCGCCAGCAGCAGGGCCACCACCACCGGGATCACCACGACGCTGAGCACGCCGAGGACCCGCAGCAACAGGTAGGCGGCGGCCACGAACAGGATCACCCGCCACGACCACGCCCCGGCCACGCGGACACCGCGCGGAATGCCGTCGTCGATGGTCGGGTCCGACCGCATGACGAGCACCGACGGCTGCCTGTCGGCGGGATCGCCTCCGGTAAACGGCGGCGGGGCGCCGCGACGAGCGGCGATCAGGCGCGTCTGCGCACGGTCACGAGTGTGTCTCAGCCAGCTCAAGGCGGCAGCTCTCTACTATGTACCCGGCCGCGCGCGTCATTCTTGCCCGAAGGTGGCATTGCCCGGACGCGGTGCGGTGGCGCGATCGCCTGCGAAGGAAACATACTGAAGGTTTGCCGCGGTGTCCGGGCGGCCCGGTTCGGCCCGCGACGGCATCACCGCCGCAACGGCCGAACACCACACCCATACCCGCCGATGGACACGACAAACGGCGGCCTGGCCCGGACGTCGCCGTCGGGTGGACGGCCATCGTTCACCGGCCGAGTCCGGGTCGGCATTGACGATCGATTCGCCGGTGCGGTACGCCTCCAGGCCCGGGCCCAACAGCCTCCGTCCGGGACTGCCCGGGCGGTGCGCACCGGCGTGCGCGAAAGCCGCCGCTCAGGCCGGGTGGGCGGCGCTGCTGCCGACGGTGTCGAGGTGGCGCAGGACTTCGCGCCAGGACCGCCGCAGCGTCGTCTCGCTGTATTCGACGCCGTGGTCGTGGCAGAACTGGCGGATGAGGATCTGGGCCCGGCGCAGGTTGGGCCGCGGCATGCTCGGGAACAGGTGGTGCTCGATCTGGTAGTTCAGCCCGCCCAGGGCGATGTCGGTGAACGTGTTGCCGCGCACGTTGCGGGAGGTCAGCACCTGGCGGTGGAAGAAGTCCAGCGTGCTGCCGGCCGGCAGGATCGGCATGCCCTTGTGGTTCGGGGCGAACGCGCTGCCGAGGTAGACGCCGAACAGCGCTTGGTGCACCGCGACGAACAGGACGCCCTGCAGCGGGCTGAGCACCATGAACACTGCCGTCAGATACAGCGCGGCGTGCAGGCCGAGCAGGCCGCCCTCGGCCGGGCGGCGCTTCATCTGGCGCCCGAACACGGCCGCCACGCTGTTGGCGTGCAGGCTCAGCGCCTCAAGCGTGAGCAGGGGGAAGAACAGGTACCCCTGGCGGCGCACGAACGCGGCCCGCAGCCCCCGCAGCGGGCGGGCCTGACCGGCGGTGAACGCCAGCGGCGCGACCACGATGTCCGGGTCGGCGCCCTCGGTGTTCGGGTTGGCGTGGTGGCGATTGTGCTTCTCGATCCACCAGCCGAAACTCAACCCGATGAGCAGATTGGCATGCAGCAGCCCGAGGAGGTCGTTGGCGCGGCCGGACCGGAAGATCTGCCGGTGCCCCGCGTCATGGCCCAGAAACCCGACCTGCGTGAACAACACCGCCAGCACGGCCGCGGTGAGCAGTTGCCACCACGACGGACCGATCATCACGAAGGCGGTCCAGGTCGCGGCGAGCGCGAACCCGACGATGCCGATGCGGAGCCCGTAATGGCCGAACCGCCGTTCCAGCAGGCCGGCCTGCTTCACCTGGCGGGACATCTGGGCGTATTGGCTGCCGATGCGCGGCGGCGTCTGGGCCGCGCGGAGCTGCTGAGAAATCATGGCCTGCGGCTTTCAGTTCGGCGCTGGGGAGATGCCGCCGGGGTCTTGGGCCGCAATGTCACGGTACCCCGCCCGCAGGCGAAGCGCTGGAGCAGTCGTCACGCGCCGGAGCGTTCTGCACCGCACGACAGGCCCGGTCTCCGGTTCCTCGCGACGTTTGGCGCGTCGCTCAGCCGGGGTATGCACATGGTGTTCGCCCTGGACCCCGGCGGCTGTGGATTTCCGGCCCGCTGATGGAGCGATCATGACGACGACAAACCCCGCGCCCGAAGGACCGCCCTCGAGTCCCGTGGCGACCACCCAGACCACGGCGGATGATGTGCGCAGGTCGCCGGCCGACCGGGAGCCGCGCACCCGCACCGGGACGACCTGGTTCGGCATCTGCGTCGCGGCGCTGCTCCTCGTGGTGCTGATCGTCTTCATACTGCAGAACACCGGCAGCGTCGAGGTCACCTTCCTCGGCATGCACGGCAACCTGCCGCTGGCCATGGCGCTCCTGGTCGCTGCCGTCGGCGCGGCGATCGTGACCATGGCGATCGGCGCGGCCCGGATCGCCCAGATCCGCCGGCTGTCCCGCCACCACCGGCCATAACCCATACCGATCCGTCCGTCGCTTGGGCAAGGGCCGCACCGAGGTCTCGTTCTGCATCGGGCCGACCGGGCCGGCTGACCGTCAGCACACTGCGGTTCATGCCGGCCGGACGCAGCCGACCGCATGGCCGCCCGGCTTCGGCCTGTCCGCACAGCGCGCCTTGCGAAATCGAGAATGGACAGCCATGCATGTGGTCGACGCACGACCCCTGGGTACCGCGGAGGCGACGCAGATCAATGCGTACTGGCGGGCGGCGAACTACCTGTCCGTCGGGCAGATCTACCTCATGGGCAACCCCCTGCTGCGTGAGCCGCTGCTCCCGGAGCAGGTCAAGCCCCGGCTGCTCGGGCACTGGGGCACCACGCCCGGCCTCAATCTGCTTTACGCCCACCTGTCCCGGATCATCGCCGCCCGCGGCCAGGATCTGCTCTACGTCACCGGTCCCGGCCACGGCGGCCCCGGGCTGGTCGCGAACGCCTGGCTGGAAGGGACCTACTCCGAGACCTACCCGCGGATCTCCGTCGATGAGCCGGGCATGGGCCGGCTGTTCACCCAGTTCTCGTTCCCCGGCGGCATCCCCAGCCACGTCGCGCCGGAGACCCCCGGATCGATCCACGAGGGCGGTGAGCTCGGCTACTCCCTGTCGCACGCCTACGGCGCCGCGCTGGACAACCCGGGCCTGGTCGTCGCCTGCGTCATCGGTGACGGCGAGGCCGAGACCGGGCCCCTCGCCGCATCGTGGCACTCGAACAAGTTCCTCGACCCCGTCGGCGACGGCGCGGTCCTGCCGATCCTGCACCTCAACGGGTACAAGATCGCCAACCCGACGGTCCTGGCCCGCATCGGCGACGACGAACTGACCGCGCTGCTCACCGGCTACGGACACAAGCCGTACCTGGTGCAGGGCGACGACCAGGCCGAGGTCCACCAGCGGCTCGCCGCGACCATGGACGTGGTGTTCGACGAGATCGCCGCGATCCAGTACGCCGCCCGGTTCGACGGCGCCGCCGGACGGCCGCGGTGGCCGATGATCGTGCTGCGCACCCCGAAGGGCTGGACCGGCCCGAAGCAGGTCGACGGCCTGCCGGTCGAAGGCACGTGGCGAGCCCACCAGGTCCCGCTCTCCGCCGCCCGCAACGACCCGGGACACCTGGCCCTGCTGCAGGAGTGGATGCGGTCGTATCGGCCGGAGGAGCTCTTCGACGCGCTCGGCGCGCCGGCCCGATCGGTCGTGGACTGGCTGCCCCGCGGCGACCTGCGGATGTCGGCCAACCCCCACACCAACGGCGGCCGGCGCCCGCACGAGCTGGAACTGCCCGACTTCCGCGTCCACGGGGTCAAGGCCTTCGAGCCGGCCGAAGCCACCCGGGTCCTCGGCGGCTGGCTCCGCGACGTGCTCACCGCGAACGACGCCCACCACAACTTCCGTATCGTCGGACCGGACGAGACGGAATCCAACCGGCTCGGCGCCGTCCTCGAGGTCACCGAGAAGGCGTGGCAGGCACCCGTCGCCGCGGTCGACGAGCACCTCGGCACGGGCGGGTGATGGAGATCCTGTCCGAGCACACCTGCCAGGGCTGGCTGGAGGGCTACCTGCTGACCGGCCGGCACGGACTGTTCTCCTGCTACGAGGCGTTCGTGCACATCGTCGACTCGATGGTCAACCAGCACGCCAAATGGCTGCGCACCATCCGCCACCTCGACTGGCGCAAACCGGTACCGTCCCTGAACTACCTGCTCACCTCGCACGTCTGGCGGCAGGACCACAACGGCACCTCCCACCAGGACCCCGGGTTCATCGACCACGTGATGAACAAGAAGGCCGAGGTCGTCCGGGTGTACCTACCACCGGACGCCAACACCCTGCTGTCCGTCGCCGACCACTGCCTGCGCAGCCGCAACTACGTCAACGTCATCGTCGCCGGCAAGCAGCCCGCACCCACCTGGCTCGACATCGACGACGCCGCCCTGCACTGCGCCCGCGGCCTCGGCATCTGGGACTGGGCCAGCAACGACGCCGGCGACCCCCACGTCGTCCTCGCCGCCGCCGGCGATGTGCCCACCATGGAGATCCTCGCCGCCACCGACCTGCTCCGCCGACACCTGCCCGACCTGAAGGTCCGCGTCGTCAACGTCGTCGACCTGATGCGGCTGCAGCCCACCGCCGAGCACCCGCACGGTCTTCCCGACGCCGAGTTCGACGCCATCTTCACCACCGACCGGCCCGTCATCTTCGCCTACCACGGCTACCCCTGGCTGATCCACCGACTCACCTACCGCCGCACCGGACATCCCAACCTCCATGTGCGCGGCTTCAAGGAGAACGGCACCACCACAACCCCGTTCGACATGCTCGTCCTCAATGACATGGACCGCTTCCACCTCGTCATCGACGTCATCGACCGCGTCCCCGGTCTGGCCCGCCGCGCCGCCGTCCTGCGGCAGCAGATGGTCGACAAACGCGCCGAGCACCGCGGCTACGTCCGCGGTACCGGGGAAGACCTGCCCGAGGTCCGCTACTGGACCTGGCCGACCGCATGAGGAGTCCTGTCATGTCCAACGACGCCCTGACCCACCCGACCGACGCCGTGGCCATGCGCCACGCGCTCACCGAGGCGGCCACGACCGCCGGCTACGCGCCGTCGATCCACAACACCCAGCCATGGCGGTGGCGCCTGACCGCCAACACCCTGGACCTGTACACCGACCGCCGCCGCGTCCTCGCCGTGACCGATCCCGACGCCCGGCTGGCCACGCTCAGCTGTGGCGTCGCCCTGCACCACGCCCGCCTGTCACTGGCCGCCCAGGGCTGGCAGGCCACGACGACCCGGTTCCCCGAACCCGCCGATCCGGACCACCTCGCCACCGTTCAGGTCAGCGGCCGGGCCCGGGCCGACCAGCCGACGGCGCTGCATCTGCGGACCATCCCGCTGCGGCACACCGACCGCCGACCCGTCACCGGCGCTCAGGTACGACCGGAGGATCTGCGGGCCATCACCGCCGCCGTCGAAGCCGAGGGCGCCTGGCTGCACACGCTGACCGCCGACCAGGTCCTCGAACTGGCCAGCGCCGCCGACCATGCCCAGCGCACCCAAGCCGACGAGTCGGCCTGGCGGGACGAGCTCGCCTACTGGACCGGCGGCACCCGGCCCGGCGGCGCCGGCATCCCGGACGCGGCCATCCCCGGCCAGGCGACCCTGACGACGGTGCCCGGCCGCGACTTCGGCCACCGCGGGACCCTGCCGGTCAGCGCCGAACACGACAAGGCCGCGGTGTTCGTCCTGCTCCACGGTCGCACCGACGAGCCCCGCGACTGGCTCCGCGGTGGGGAGGCCCTGTCCGCCGGCTGGCTGACCGCCACCGAACACGGCGTCTCCGTGCTGCCGCACAGCGCCCCCATCGAGGTCGTCGGCACCCGGCAGGCCATGCGGGCGGTGCTCGCCTCCACCGGCTACCCGTACCTGGTGCTGCGCCTCGGCGCCGTCGACCCGGCCGACGCCGGACCGCCGCACGCCCCCCGCCTGCCGGCCGACCAGCTCATCGAACAGTCGTAGCGCGGCGACACTCATGCAGGAGACACCCTGTCCGGCACCACCGATCGCCGTGCCGGAGAACGGCGAGCATGCCGCACGCCGCCACTACCTGCATCCGGCCAACCGGTACCGCCACGACCACCGCACGGCCGGGCAGCGCCTCGCCGACTCCGTCACCGGCGTGTTCGGCTCCTGGCGGTTCATCGTCGTGCAGACCGTCATCGTCATCGCCTGGATCGCCGCGAACATCGTCGCCGTCGCGCTGCGCTGGGATCCGTACCCGTTCATCCTGCTCAACCTGCTGTTCTCCACGCAGGCCGCGTACGCCGCGCCGCTGATCCTGCTCAGCCAGAACCGCCAGGCGGACACCGACCGCGTCAAGGCCGAACACGACTACCAGGTCAACCAGCTCGCCCTGCAGTACCTCATCGCCTGGCACCGCACCACCCACGGCGACGACTGCACCTGTGTCCGGGACACCGCACCCGTCGTCACAGGCATGCTCGCCACGCTCGCGCAGAAACTGTGACCAGCCGTCCAGCCCGCCCAGCACGACGAGGAGGTGGCATGACGAGCGACCTCGTGCAGCCGACAGCGCTGCACCAGGGACTGTCGTCGCCGGAGGCCACGGCCCGGCTGGCCCGCGACGGCGGCAACGTCCTGCCGCGGCGTCCGGCAACCCCGCTGTGGCGGCGGGTCGTCACCCAACTGCGGGACCCGCTCGTCCTGGTCCTGCTCGCCGCTGCCGTGTTCACCATCGCCACCCGCGACTTCACCGATGCGGGCGTCATCCTCTTCGTCATCGTGGTCAACGCGACCGTCGGCGTCGTGCAGGAGGTCAAGGCCGAACGGGCGATCACCGCCCTGTCCGAACTGACCGCCCCCGACGCCCGGGTCGTCCGCGACGAGGCCCAGCGGCAGGTCCCGGCCGCGGATCTCGTCGTCGGTGACCTGCTTGTCCTCGCCGAAGGCGACATCGTGCCCGCCGACGCCCGCATCGTGCAGGCCGCGGCGCTGCTCGTCGACGAGGCCGCCGTGACCGGCGAGTCCGTCCCGGTCGGGAAACACCGACCCACGGGCTCGCAGCGTCCAGATGCGGCTGACGCGCTCGACGCGGTGGTGTCGGCGGGCACCGTCGTCGTCCACGGCCGCGGCCGCGCGGTCGTGACCGCCACCGGCGCCGCCAGCGCGACGGGCCGCATCGCCGCGATGCTGGTCACCGAGTCCGGGCTCACCCCGCTGCAGCGGCGCCTCGCGGGCGTGGGACGGATCCTGGCCGGGGTCGCGCTCGTGCTGTGCACCGTGGTCCTCGCCCTCGGCCTGGTCCGAGGGCAACCCCTCGATCTCATGATCGTCACCGCGATCAGCCTCGTCGTCGCCGCCGTTCCCGAGTCGCTGCCCGCCGTGGTCACGCTGAGCCTGGCCCTCGGCGCGCGGCGGATGACGGCCCGCCACGCGCTGATCCGGCGGCTCCCCGCGGTGGAGACCCTCGGGTCCGTCACCATCCTGGCCACGGACAAGACCGGCACCCTCACCGAAGGCACCATGGTCGTCCGGCGGCTCTGGACTCCCACCGGCGAGGCCACCGTCACCGGCGCCGGTTACAGTCCCGCCGGCGACGTCACCCGCGACGGCCGTACCGTATCCGGCGCCGAAGCACCCGACCTGATGGCGTTGCTGACCGCCGTCGCGCTGTGCAACGACGCCGCGCTCCGCCCACCGGACGGGGACACCACGACCTGGCTGCCCGTCGGCGACCCCACCGAGGTCGCACTGCTCACGGCGGCCGGCAAGCTCGGCATCGACCGGACCGTGCTCCAGCAGGACCTTCCCCGGCAGGCGGAGGTGCCGTTCGACAGTGACCGCAAGCGCATGACGACCGCGCACCGGCTCGGGTCCGGCGCCACCCGCGTGATCTGCAAAGGCGCACCCGAAGCGCTGCTCCAGTCACCGTTGCTGGCCGACGACGCCGACCTGCTGCACCGCGCCGCCGCCCGGGCCGACGAGCTCGCCGGCGCGGGATTCCGGGTCCTCGCCGTCGCCCGGGCCGACCGGGCCAGCCGGCCCGACCTCACCCGCGAGGGGGAACGAGGGCTGCACCTGCTCGGGCTGGTCGCGATCTTCGACCCGCCCCGCGCCACCGCCGCCACCACCATCTCGGCGTGCACGCGGGCCGGCATCGCCCTGGTCCTCATCACCGGCGACCACCCGGCCACCGCCGCCGCGATCGCCGCCGACCTCGGGATCATTGCCGCCGGCGACCCGGTCCACGACTGCCGCGCCGGCGACCCCGGCCCACCCGCCGCACTCGGGACCCGGGTCTTCGCCCGCGCCACTCCGCAGCAGAAGGTCACCATCATCGAGGCCCTGCGCGGCACCGGCGCGGTCGTCGCGATGACCGGCGACGGCGTCAACGACGGCCCCGCCCTGCACGCCGCCGATATCGGCGTCGCGATGGGGCAACGCGGCACCGAGGTCGCCCGCCAAGCCGCCGACCTCGTCCTCGCCGACGACGAGCTCAGCACCGTCGTCGCCGCCGCCGAGGAGGGCCGCCGCGTCTACGCCAACATCCGCCGGTTCCTGCTCTACGCCCTCGCCGGCGGCACCGCCGAAATCCTCGTCATGCTCACCGGCCCCTTCCTCGGGCTCGCGCTGCCGCTCCTGCCCGCCCAGCTGCTCTGGATCAACCTGCTCACCCACGGCCTGCCCGGCCTCGCCCTCGGCAGCGAACCCGGCGACCCCAGCGCCATGCGGCAGCCGCCGCGACCCCCGGCCGAGACCGTCCTCGGCGCCGGCCTGTGGCAGCGCATCGCCCGCGTCGGCGCGGTCATCGCGGCCGTCACCCTCGGCACCGGCGTGTGGGCCGACGCAACCGACCGGCCTTGGCAGACGCTGGTCTTCCTCGCCCTCGGCGGCACCCAGCTCGCCGTCGCGCTCGGCTCCCGGGCCCGACCCGGCACCCGGACCAACCCGATGCTCTTCGCCGCCGTCGGCAGCGCACTGGTACTGCAACTCGCCGCCGTGTACGTGCCGCCGCTGCGCGAGCTGCTCCACACCCAACCGGTCGGCGGCGCGGACCTGCTCCTGGTCGGGGCCGCGGCGTCCCTCGGCTACGCCGCCGTCCGCCTCGACCGCCTCGTCGGCCGAGGAGCGCCGGCAGCTCAGAGCCCGGGCGAGATCCCGCTGACGAAATCCCGCTGACGACCTTCCGCATGCTGCGTCCGGCCGACCGGCGCGCGGGTGAAGGGCCGCCGGACGGCACTGGAGGTCACGGGCTACGGCCTCAAAGCGGTGGACGTCCGGATCGGTGTCATCGCCTCGATGAGGGTGGCCAGCGGGATGGTGGCGAAGCCGACGCGGACGTCGCTCGCGCCGTAGGGCAGCCACAGGACGCCGTCGTGGACGAGGCCGCCGCAGGAGTAGACGACGTTGGGAACGTAGCCGTCGCGTTCGGTCTCGTCGGGCTCCAGGAGCGGGCCGTCGAGTTCGGCGATGACGTCTTCGGGATGGTGCAGGTCGAGCATGAGCGCTCCGATGGCGTACCGCCGCATGGGCCCGACGCCGTGGGTGAGCACGAGCCAGCCCATGGGGGTCTCGATGGGCGGGCCGCAGTTGCCGACCTGGATGAGTTCCCAGCTGCGACGAGGGCCGTGCAGCGGTACCGGTGCGCTCCATCGGCTCTGCCCGTCGAGCGTGATGAGGCCGATGGTCTCGCCGTCGCTGCGGCTCAGCGCCAGGTGCCGGCCGCCGACGGTGCGGGGAAAGAGCGCGATGCCCTTGTTCTGGGCTCCGGGGCCACGCATCGGCGTCATGGTGAAGCGGCGAAGGTCGCTGCTGCTGAGCATCCGCGCCGCGATGCGCCGGCCGTCGAAGCCGGTGTAGGTGGCCTGATAGACAGGTTCGGCGTCGGCGTCCCGGAACCTGACGAAGCGGGCGTCCTCCATGCCGTTGCTCTCGGCGGGGGTACCGGGCCACAGGACCCGCTGCGGTAGCAGGGTGTCGGTAGGGAAGGCGGTCGCGTAGCTGTCGGCGTTGGTCCGCCGCAGCTGCTCGAGGGTGCCCTGCGCGGCAACCCGCGAGTGCAGGGCGGAAGGCAGGAGCCCGATGGCCCGCTCCAGCGCCGCCTCGTCGAAGAACGCCGGCAAGGCGTCGAGCACGCCGGCAGAGATTTCGTTGTTGCCGCCCGCGTCGGTGATGCCGGCGGCGAGCAGATCGCGCCGGTGATCCGCGCCCGTCCGCCGGCCAACCACGAGGGGGCCCGACCGGCCGGCGACGACCAGGCGGCCGACCGGCCCGACCACGGCGCTGGCGAACCCGACGGACGACAGATGCCCTTCGCCGATCTGCCGGAAGCTGATGACGACACGCAACTGGCCCTCGTCGAGTCCGGTCTGGTCCGGATGCTCCACGAGCGACGGGTTGCACAGCGCCGCACCCTCCACGGCGTACTCGTGCGAGCAGTACGCGCCGACCAGCAGCCGACCCACCGGCGACAGCGCATCGGCGCGGGACACCTGATGGCGGATCACCTCGTAGTGCTGGCGGAACGTGTCCTCCAGATCGCGGTGCCGCCGGCCGAACCGGGCGAGGGTCTGGCGCAGCAGGCTGTCCGCCTCCGCGTCGTCCAGGCCGGCGATGCGGTCGACCAGCGCATGGCTGCGCCGATGGACCAGCACGGCATCCTCGCCGGGCAGGAACAGCTTGACGATCACCCGCCGCGGGTCGGGGACCAGCTGCAACGCGTTGCGCGTCGTCCGGACCGTTCCGTTCACGTCCGCGACCCGGCGGGCCGGGCCAGCAGGGCGCGATCGTCCGGCAGAGCGGCGAGGAGGCCGGCCGCGAGCGCCTCGTACTGTGCGGCGACGGCCGGCCAGCGCACGGCGGCCGCGCGGGGTCGGGCCAGCCGGGTGGCGACGGCGGGGTCGGTGAGGGCGCGGCGGATCGCGGCGGCCAGCGCGGCCGGGTTGCGATGCGGTACGAGCAGCCCGTGCCCGTGATGCAGGAGCTCGACGGCGTGCGGGAAGGTGGTGGCGACGACCGGGACGCCGGCGGCGACCGCCTCGGTGAGCACGCCGGAGGTGACCTGCTCGGTCGAGTCGTAGGGCAGGACCACCACGTCCGCCGAGCGGATGAGGCTGCCCAGGGCCTGCTCGTCGAGGTAGCCGGGCCGGTAGTCCACGGCGTGCGCGACCCCGAGCTGCGCGCCGAGGCGGTGCAGCCCGGCGCGGTACGCCTCGCCGTGCCGCGCGAGGACCTTGGGTGGGTCTGACCGGCGACGGTGAACCGCAGCGGCGGGTCGAGGTCCTGCAGCAGTGCGACGGCCCGCAGCGCCCATTCGACGCCCTTGCCGGGTCCGAGCAGCCCCCACGTGAGCAGCTGCAGCCCGCCCTCGGATGGGGCCGCCCGGTCAGTGTGCGCGGCGCTGCCGTGCGGATGACCACGACCTTGCCGGGATCGATGGCGTAGCCGTGCAGCAGCCGGGCGCGGGCGGTGTCGGTCATGGTGACGACCGCCCCGGTAGTGCCGGCGATGGCCTCCAGGAGTTCCCGCTGCCCCGACGTGGGAGTGCTCAACACGGTGTGCAGCACGACGATGCTGGGCACGGTGAGCCGGCGCAGCAGCGGCAGGATGTCCCGGCCGTCCGGGCCGGGGTAGATGCCGAACTCGTGCTGCACCACCGCGACGTCGAAGGCGTTGAGTACCATCGCCGCACCGAGCCAGCCGGCCACGCTGCCGGCCGCCCAGGTGTGCACCACGCCGGGGCCGGGGTGCGGATCGTCGCCCGTCGCGGTGACCCGGACGATCCCGCCGGACCTTGGTGCGGCGGTCAGCTGCTGGGCCAGCGCAGCGTTGAAGGTGGCCAGACCGCATCGGGTCGGCGGGTGGGTGCTGAGAAGTCCGTACGAAACTGCCATTGCTACATTCCGATCGTCAAACGCGCGCGGCGCGAGAGAACCCCGCGGCGGTGGGGACGAGTCGATCGACGGGTCGTCAGCCACCGGGGTCCGGAGCAGCGCCTCGAGTCTACGCGCCGGAGCGGAGCCACCTGATGACGAGTATTCGGGTGTACAGTGACAACGTCTTCCATGGTTTGCGCGCCGGCGAGCGCGTCCTCACCGCCGTGTTCCAGACCGCGTAAGGGTGACGACGTCAACGCTGCGGAGTCAGTCGCCTTCGATCCGGAAATTTCCCTGCTTGGCCATCGTCGCGGCCGCGTGAACCGTTGGAAACCGGAGGCGGCACACGTGACCGAATCGTCGATGCGCCGACGCCCGGCTCGGGCGACGCGGTGAGTCCCGACCGCCGGGTGCGGCTGTGGCACCTCGTCGTCGAACAGTCCGACGGCGGGCCGGTGACGGTCGGCCACGTGTGCGCCGCGGCGATGATCGCGACCGGGACCGACGGTGCGGCGATCGCCGTTGCGCTAGCCGCCACCCCGCGCGAGACGATCTTCAGCAGTAGTCAGCTCGCTTCGCAGCTGGAGGAGCTGAGTCTGACGCTCGGCGAGGGTCCGTGCGTGGATGCGCTCTTCGGGGGTCCTTCGCTGATTCCCGATCTGGGTGACGCCTCGTGCACGAGTCGATGGCCCGTCTTCGCCCCGGACGCCGTGCACGCCGGCGTCCGGGCGATCTTCGCACTGCCGTTGCAGATCGGCGCCATCCGGCTCGGTGTGCTGGCCCTCTGCCGTACCGAGCCGGGCGAACTGGACCACGAGCAGCTGCTCGCCGCCCTGCTACTGGCCGACACGGCCTGCGCGGTGCTGCTCGACACCACCGGGCCCGGCGTGCCCGCGACGCCCGGACGGATCCCCGAGCCGGCCGGCCTGCAACATCCGGAGGTGCATCAGGCCACCGGCATGGTCAGCGTGCAGCTCGGACTGTCGGCCGCGCTCGCTCTGATCCGGATTCGGGCCTACGCTTACGCACACGAACGGCGGCTGCGGGACGTCGCCCGTGACGTCGTCGCCCGGCGGCTGCGGTTCGATCCCGGCGGCGACCCGCAGGGTGAGCAATGACGGCCAGCGGCTCGACAACCCCTGGAAGCTCGAACCGACTGTCCTGCGGTCGGCCCATCGCCACAGGTGCCCCAACGCCTGACGGCATGACGTTTGACGAAGGTGTCTGAAATGGCCGTGACCGTGCTTGCCGATGTGCTCGTCGAGATGGCGGACACGCTCGTCGACGACTTCGACGTCATCGACTTTCTCCAGGTGCTCACCGAGCGGTGCGTGCAGTTGCTGGACGTGTCGGCCGCCGGCATCCTGCTCACCGACCAGCAGGCCACGCTGCAGCTCGTAGCGGCCTCATCGGAGCGGACCCGGCTGCTGGAGCTGTTCCAGCTACAGACCGACCAGGGACCCTGCGTGGACTGCTTCAACTCCGGCCAGCCCGTTTCGGTGCCGGACATTCGCTCCGCGGGCCGCTGGCCACGCTTCACCGCCGCCGCCGCCGAGGTCGGCTTCGTCTCCGTCCACGCCATGCCGATGCGCCTGCGCGCCGACGTCATCGGAGCGCTGAACCTCTTCGGCGTCGAACCCGGCACACTGGACGCCGGCAAACTGCGGGCCGGCAAGGCCCTCGCCGACGTCGCCACCATCGGACTGCTGCAGCAGCGCGCCATCCGCTACCGCGACACCCTCACCGACCAGCTGCAGACCGCGCTGAACAGCCGGGTGCTGATCGAGCAGGCCAAGGGCGTGCTCGCCGAGCGCCTCCACGTGGGCCTCGACCAGGCATTCGCCCTGCTCCGCGGTGCGGCCCGCAACCGCAACCGCAATCTGTCCGAGCTGGCGCTGGCCATCGTCGACGGCACCGACCAGATCTCCGGATCGGAGCCGAACGCGGCTCATTGACCTACCACGCCGTTCCCACGGCCACCGTCCGGTCGCCGAACGGACCGCCCAGCTGGTCATCGACGCCGGCGCGGCCGTCGCCGCGATCGCCCAGGCATCCCGCTCTGGTCCAGCGCGCCCTGTTCCGCGTGCCCGGCACCGCCGAATGAGACGACGGCCGTTGGCGCTCCCGCCCCGTGCCGCCGATGTACGTCGAGGCCACCTCGCACGACGAGGGCGCCGAGACCGCCTTCGACAAGGTCTTCGCCGCCCGGCCGGGCGTCACGGTCCCGCGGGCCGGTATCACCGACCATTCCGGGATCTACAAAGCGATCGAGGTGAGCATGCTCGACCGATCCGTGGGCGCCACTGCTCCGGGTGAACCACCCGCCCTGCGGCGATCTGACCATGACCTCCCCCGCGGTTGCGCTACCTCGCAGGTGCGGCGGCCGCCTCGGATGCTCCAGTCGGCGCGACGACCACCGGGGTCAGTTTGGTAACGCCGGACGGTACGGTCCGGGACGCGGCGGCGGTGGCCTCACGGGTCAGGAAGGAGCCGAGCTCTCCGATGGTGCTCATCAGCGGTGCGGGGAACACTACGGTGGTGTTTTTGTCCACGCCGATCTCGACGAGGCTCTGCAGGTTGCGCAGCTGCAGGGCGAGGGGGTGGGCCATCATGGTGTCGGAGGCGTCGCCGAGGGCGGCGGCGGCGAGGGATTCCCCTTCGGCGTTGATGATCTTTGCGCGCTTCTCGCGTTCGGCTTCTGCCTGCTTGGCCATCGCGCGTTTCATGGTTTCGGGTAGCTGGATGTCCTTGAGCTCGACCAGGGTCACCTCGACGCCCCATTCACTGGTCGTGACGTCCAGGATCTCGCGGATGCCGATGTTGATGCGGTCGGTTTCGGACAGTGTCTCGTCGAGGGTGTGCTGACCGACGACCTTGCGCAGCGTGGTCTGGGCGATCTGGTTGATCGCCGCCTGGACGTTCTCGATAGCGACAACCGACTTCACCGCGTCGACGACGCGGAAGTAGGCGACTGCGGAGACGTCGACGCTGACGTTGTCGCGGGTGATGATGCCCTGGGACTGGATCGGCATCGTGATGATGCGCAGCGATACCCGGTGCAGCTGGTCGACAATCGGGATGATTAGCCGCAGTCCGGGTTTGCGGGCGCCGATGACCCGGCCAAGGCGGAACAGCACGCCGCGTTCGTACTGCTTGACGATTCGCACCGCCAGCGCCAGCGTGATGAGGACCAGGATGACGACGACGGCAATGAAGAAGGTTTTCATCGGCTTGCTCCGTACGTGTTCGCAGTCGAGGAGTAGCGTTTTCGGCCCCGTTCAAACTCAACCGTTGCTCGATCTCAGCGCGGATGGCAGGGCCGAAGGTCCCCATTTCGACCCGAATCAGGTGCATGAGGCGCATAACAGCTCTTTTCGGCCAGCCAGCTTCGAACGCTCGTGGTTCGTTGGTCCCGGCCGGTCCGGGCGAGCGGCCCTGATCCACCGGGGGCGTGCGTGGCAGGCTGACGGTGTGACGGCAGTAAAGGCGGGCGGGGGTACCGGGTTGAATGGTCGGCGATCGTGACGGTGACCGGCGGGGCGCTGCCTAAGCTCTTCGAGTCCGGGTTGGACGTGTCCAGGGCCGCGGCACTGCCCGCCGAGCAGGTGCTGCACGGCCTCGGCGTGGGCCACGGCGGGCTGTCGGCCGGGGAGGCGGCGCGCCGATTGGCCCGGTACGGGCGCAACGCGGTCTCCACGCACCGGGCTCGGCTGTTGCCGGTGCTGTGGCATCAGGTGCGTTCCCCGCTGTTGGTGCTGTTGCTGGTCGCCGCGGTGGCGTCGTACTTCGTCGGTGAGCGCAGCGACGCGATCATCATCGGGGTGATTCTGGCGCTGTCCGTCGGTCTGGGACTGGTCAACGAGTACCGGGCGGAGAAGGCGGCCGAGGCGCTGCACTCGAAGATCAGCCATCGGGCGCTGGCCGTGCGCGGCGGGCATCCGGTCGCGGTGGACGTGACCGCGCTGGTCCCGGGTGATGTCGTCGACCTGCGGCTGGGTGACGTGGTGCCGGCTGACATCAGGCTGCTGGAGGCATCCGGGCTGGAGTGTGACGAGTCGGTGCTGACCGGCGAGTCGCTGCCGGTCGACAAGAACACCGCTCCGGTGCCGGCTGGCACGCCGCTGGCCGGGCTGTCCGGCTGCGCGCTGATGGGCACCGTGGTACACGCTGGGAGCGGGCGTGGGGTGGTGACGGCAACGGGGACGCGCACGCAGTTCGGGTGCATCGCGAGGGGCCTGGGCGGCCACCCGATCGAGACGCAGTTCCAGGCCGGGTTGCGACGGTTCTCGATGCTGCTGGTCTACGTCGCCGCCGGTCTCACCACCTCGATCTTCGTCATCAACGTGGTGCTGCACCGGCCGATCCTCGAAGCGCTGCTGTTCTCCCTGGCCATCGCGGTGGGAATCACCCCGCAGCTGCTGCCCGCGGTGGTGTCGATGAGCCTGGCCGCCGGGTCCCGGCAGATGGCCCGGCGCAAGGTCCTGGTCAAACGCCTGGTCTGCATCGAGGACCTCGGCGACGTCGACACCCTGTTCACCGACAAGACCGGCACCCTGACCCAGGGCCGGATCAGCTTCATGCGCGCCGGCGCCACCGATCCGGATTCCCCCGACGCACCGTTGCGGTGGGGTCTGACCTGCACCGAAGCCGCCGTCGAGGACGGCCGTGCGATCGGCGGCAATCCCCTCGACATGGCGCTGTGGGACTCGCCGGCCGCGCTGAGCCAGCACGTTGCCGTGGCCGGGGACACCCGGCTGTCGACCCTGCCGTTCGACCACGAACGGCGCATGGCGTCCGTGCTCGTCCGTGACCAGCACGGCGCTCAGACGATGGTCACCAAGGGTGCGCCGGAGGCCGTCCTGGAGTGTTGCGTCAACGTGCCGGCCACCGCCGCGACGGCCCTGGCCGCCGAGTTCACGGCCGGCAACCGGGTGTCGCCACCCGCCCCGCTCCCGGCCTCACCCAACTCACCACGGCCGAAGAACACAGCCTGCGGCTGGCCGGCCTGCTGGTCTTCCTGGACCCGCCCAAGCCCGACGCGGCAGCCGCGCTGGGCCGTCTCGCCACGCTCGGCATCACGGTGAAGATCGTCACCGGGGACAACCCGGCGGTGGCCGCCAAGGTCTGCCAGGACGTCGGCCTGCCCGCCGGCACGACACTGACCGGTGCGGACATCGACAACCTCGACGACCCGCACCTCGCGGCGGCGATCACGACCACAACAGTGTTCGCCCGGGTCAGCCCCGAACACAAGGCACGCATCGTGCGGCTCCAACGCATGACCGGGCGGGCCGTGGCATTCCTCGGCGACGGGGTCAACGACGCCCTCGCCCTGCACGCGGCGGATGTCGGCATCTCGGTCGACTCGGCCACCGACGTGGCCAAGGACGCCGCCGACGTCATCCTGCTGGAGAAATCCTGGCCGACGGTGTCGCCGAGGGCCGACGGATCTTCGCCAACACCGTCAAGTACGTCCTGATGGGCACGTCCAGCAACTTCGGCAACATGTTCAGCGCCGCGGGCGCGTCGATGTTCCTGAAGTTCCTGCCGATGCTGCCCTCCCAGATCCTGCTCAACAACCTGCTCTACGACACCAGCCAACTCGCCATCCCCACCGACAATGTCGACGAGGAGCAGCTACGCCGCCCGTCGCACTGGGACATCCGGTTCATCCGCCGCTTCATGCTCTACTTCGGGCCGTTCAGTTCGGTGTTCGACTTCGCCACTTTTGCCGTCATGCTGTGGGTGTTCCATTCCGGACCGGCCCAGTTCCGCACCGGCTGGTTCGTCGAGTCCCTCGCCACCCAGACCCTGGTCATCTTCGCCATCCGCACCCGCCACATCCCGTTCTTCCGTAGCCACCCCAGCCTCCCGCTGACCCTCGCCGCCCTCGGCGTGGTCACCGTCGGTACGCTGCTGCCCGCCACCCCCCTCGCCAACGTGCTGGGATTCCATCCCCTACCCGGCGGCTTCTTCGCCGCGCTCACGATCATGGTTGCCTGCTACCTCGCGGCGTCGGGCTGGTCGAAGACCGTGCGGACCAGGGTGGCCACCCACGGCTGCGCCGTTTTCGGGACTTTCGCGAGCAGGTTGCGCAGGTAGTGGGTGCGGCAGCGCTGCCAGGACGCACCAGGCAGCGCAGCGCCGATGGCGGAGACTAGGCCGCGGTGGGCGTCGGAGATTACAAGCTTGACGCCGGACAGCCCGCGGGCGGTCAGCGAGCGCAGGAACGCCAGCCAGCCGGCCGGCGCCGTCCTCGTCGGAGGCGACGTCCAGGCCGAGGACTTCACGCTGGCCGTCGGCGTTGACCCCGACCGCGACCAGGGCGTGGACGTTGACCGTCCGGCCGTGCTCGCGGACCTTGATCACGAGGGCGTCCATCCACACGAACGTGTAGTGCGCCGCGTCCAGGGGCCGGGAGCGGAACGCCTCGACCTGCGCGTCCAGATGGGCGGCCATCTTCGAGACCTGGCTGCGCGACAGCGAGGCGACGCCGAGCTGCTCGACGAGTTTCTCCACCCGCCGGGTCGAGACCCCAGCAGATACGCGGTGGCCACGACCGACACCAGGGCCTGCTCGGCGCGGCGGCGGTGGGTCAGCAGCCAGTCCGGGAAATAGGAGCCGTGGCGCAGCTTCGGGATCGCCAGCTCGACTGTGCCCGCGCGGGTGTCCCAGTCCCGCGGCCGGTAGCCGTTGCGGGAGTTGACCCGCTCATCGCTGCGCTCGCCGTACGCCGCGCCGCACAACGCGTCGGCCTCGGCGGACATCAGCGCTTCGGCGAACGTTTTCACCATCGTGCGCAGCAGATCGGGTGACGCGGACTCGATGTGCTCGCGCAGGAACGCGGCACCGTCCACACTCACAGGTGCGGCCATCGCTTGGTCTCTCCTTCGATCTTTGGTCAGTTCGAAGGATCAAGCGGTGGCCGTTCCCATTCCGGCATCCCCACTCAAAGTGGGCGAGTCGTACACCACCTCAGCGGACGCGGTCCTTGGTGTGAAGCGGGGCTCGCCGGTTCGGTCGTATGTCCCGTACAGCGCAGCGAAGTCGGGCCTACCCGGCGGCGGAGGTTGGACGGTACTGGAGTGTGTGAACACTTGCCCACCCTCCCCGATCGACTGAATGATCGGGAGGTGCCAAGGGGTGCCGAGAAAGCTGGGGAACCTCGACCCCTCGACGGGGACGATCTGCACACGATCGTTGCGGCGGCCACCCGCACCTCGAAGCCCGCTCGCCGGACGAGGCCGCCGATCATCATCCGAAGCCAGCTCCATCTATCGGAGGCGACACGAGTTCGCGCTCGACGAGTCGAACCCCCACACCCTGAGCCCCCAATCCACCGATGTCACGCCGCGGGCGGAGCCGTACGGCCTCCCATTCCCAACGCAACAGTGGCGGCCTCCCCTGGGTCGCCACACAGCACATCAGCAGACACTGGCTGCGCCACACGACCCAAACCTGGGTCGAACGCAACTTCAGCTACGCCGTTGCTCGCGCGTTCGCCGGGCACACCGGCCGCAACGATGCCGGCCCGACCGCCGCCTACGTGCGCGCGGGCGTCCACGAGGTCGCCGCAGCGACAACCGCGCTCACCGGCGAACCGCATCCGCTCCAACAGAAGCTACCGTCAGTCATCACACGCGGCCCCAACCAGGGGCGGAACGGCCCACTGGTTGAGGGGACTCGAACCCCTCAACCGCGCCAAATCGCATCAATCAACGCGAATCGCCATTCGGGTTCGGATGCCGCCGACCGTTACCCTCTGCAACGACGGTCACGGAACGGAGGCTCGGGTTGGAACTCAACGACGAGAACTTCTACACGTACTTAGAGGCTGCCAAGCGGCTGAGTGTTTCTGAGCGTAGCCGGAAGCCGACCAAATCGGTTCATGGCAGCTTGCCGCCAAGCCGATCGATCAGTGCCCAACATGGCAGGATCACCTCGCCCGGCACGGCCAGCTCGACAACGAACACCGGCGAGTCCGGATCTACCCCGTCGAACGCAACGCCGTGCAATCAGAGCGGGCCAGCGTCGACCGGGCGCGAAACGCGAGATTGGGTCCATGTCCTTAAGCAACGAGACGAGCTTGCCGAGGCCGGAGAGACGTTAGACAGCTTGGGGCCAAACGAAGCATGGACTGCCATAAAGAGTGAACAAGACCGTTCGCAGTCTAAACGGGGTGGTTCTCGCGCCAAACCATTTTCCAGCGTCCGCTTGCACCGTGGGGGTAGTCTTGCAGAGGAGACCAAGACATGACACCATCGAGCACCGCCAGCGGCGCGACCAAGGGCGCCCCCGCGGCGACGAGCCTCGCACCCGCGCTAAGTGACCTGCGAGAAGCGGCCTTGCAGTACGCTACTGCGAAGGCGTCACGGACGGTGGAGCACTGGGCTGACGATCTGAACAATTTTGTGGCGAGCCGAGGGCCCACCACGCAGGCGATCGTCGAGGGGCTGAAAGCCAAGCTGCTGGGAAAGAACCCTGTCTGGGCCGCGGTCAAGGGTGCCTGGTCGGGCGCAAGCCCCGAGGTGAAACTTGCTGTGGTGTTGATCTTGATATTGACGCTATTGCTGCTTCCTGTTGTATTGCTCGTGCTCGTGCTCGTGCTACTGGTTGCCGCGCTCGTCGCAGGCATTCGAGCCGCCACCCGGTGATCAGGTCCAGGATCGAGCGCGACCAGCATCAGCCACATTTGAGAATGAACCTAGCTAGCTGATGCCACCGGCGACCTGGAGCGGCAAGCCGATCCGGCTCCGCTCTTCCTGGCATTGTAGGGCGAGCGAGGCCGCTGGCGATAGGGAGCGAGCACCGCTCGTCTACGTGACATTGAGCCTCATCCTGTTCTCCGCGGCGCCGGTCGTCGCGGCGCTCGCGCTGCTCGCTGCGGCCCGGTTTCCTATTTACTTCGGCCTGAATAAGTAGATTGATGGTTGTCGGCGTGTTCGGCTGTGCCCCCGACAGCCGGGTGCCGCACCCGACGACACTGATGAAGATCACGACCCGGTGCGGGGAATAGGCGGTGGCCGAACTCAACGAGGAACTCATCGCCACAGCGGTCGCGGCCAGGGGTGGCGAAGACGGGGAAAGTTCGCGCCGACACCACCGTGGTGTCGGCGAACGTGCAGTACCCGACCGACTCCTGCCTCCTCGAGAGGGCAGTGGTGAAGATCGGCCGGCTGGTGCAGCGGATCAAGACAGTGGGCGCCGCACCCCGCATGAGGTTCCACGGCTGTGGCCGCGCCGCCGCCACGCGGGTCGGCGCGATCGCCCTGAGCCTGCACCTGCGAGGTGCGGCAGCCCGCGCGGAGGCCCACCGGACTGTTGCGCGGATCACCGGCGAGCTGGCCGGTCTGCTCGACCAGGCCACCGCTGAAGCCGCCACGGTGCTCCGCAACGCCCGCCGGTCGCTGCCACGCACAGATGGACGGGCCCGGAGCCGGCTGCTCTGGGCGGTCAACGAGCCCAACAGGCCTGACCTGGCCGGATACCACTTTCGGCAGGCACAAGGCGTGCGGGCCTTCGAACACGGGGCCGCCACCCACACGAGCTGTCGAATACGGCAATGGGGCCAGCGGGATCCCGGGCGATTTCCAGGGTTTGCGCCCCGCGTGGCGGCGCAACCGTGCAGGCTTGCCTCCATGCTAGGTCGTACCCGTGCCGTGCGGGCCGGGTTACGGCGCGCACGTGACACGCACACCGGTGCGCGCGATTCACGGAAGGAGTGCCGACGGCCAGCATGGCGCCGCCACTAGCGGATGAAGACGAGCAGGGAAAGCGGCCGCCGCTGCTCGGCCGTGGGATGCTACTGCTCTTCATTGCTCTGGTCGGCTGTTTCACCGCTTGGGGCATCGCGCAGGACCTGACCACGCCGATGGTGGCGGGCTTCAAGCGCATCTTCGAGATGAGTACCTTCCAGGCGTCGCTCGTCCAGTTGGCCTACTTCGGCGCCTACTTCCTGCTCGCGCTCCCAGCGGCCTTTATCAACCAGCGCTTCGGCTACAAGACGGGAATCCTCACCGGACTGGGGCTGGCGGCGTTGGGCGCCTTCCTCTTCTATCCGGCAAGCAAGATCATGACGTACGAGGCGTTCCTGCTTGCCCTGTTTGCGATGGCCGCCGGGTGCTCGATCCTGGAGACCTCCGCGAACCCGTACGTCATGTCGCTCGGCCCGGAAGAGACGGCGACCCGGCGGCTGAACTTCGCCCAGGCATTCAATCCGCTGGGAACGAACATCGGTGTGCTGCTGGCATCGACCCTCATCCTGCCCAAACTCGCGGAACCGGTCGACATCGCGTCGCTGAGTCAGGACCAACTGCACGCCATCCGCGCCGCCGAGCTCGGCGCCGTGATGGCCCCTTACCTGGGGCTGGGCCTCCTCCTGGTACTCATCGCCGTCGCTATCGCGAGCCAGAAGGCGCCGACGATCGTCGAGGAGTTTCCCGATGCCGGCCCGCACATCGGCGGCATCGGCCACCTGTTCGGCGTGCTGTGGCGCAGCAAGCGGTACCGCCTCGGGGTGATCGCCCAGTTTGCGAACATCGCGGCTCAGGTGTGCACCTGGACGTTTCTGATCCAGTATGTGCAGCAGGCACTGGGCGGCAGCCTGCAGAAGGGCGGCGCCTACCTTCAGGCCAGCTTGCTCGTCTTCCTCGGAGCGCGCTTCCTGATGACGTGGGTGATCGGTCGCGTGCGCGCCACCAAAGTGCTCGCCGTGCTGGCCTTCCTGGCGGTGGGGCTCTGCATGTTCGCGATCTCGAGTCCTAACCTCGCCGGAGTCCTCGCCGTGGTCGCCCTGTCCTTCTGCCTGTCGCTCATGTTCCCGACGATCTACGGC
The DNA here is from genome assembly GCF_025264685.1 of Dactylosporangium roseum. GTDB lineage: Bacteria > Actinomycetota > Actinomycetes > Mycobacteriales > Micromonosporaceae > Dactylosporangium > Dactylosporangium roseum. Next base: position 3,533,048 of record NZ_CP073721.1, on the reverse strand, counting down.
GTTGCCCTCAAAGGACTCGGGCCAGCGACCAAGTTCGGCGCCGCCGGCCTCGTGATGGCCATCGTTGGCGGCGCGATCATGCCGCTCGCACAGGGCAAACTCGTGGACAAGACGAGCGCGGCGATCTCCTTCGTCGTCCCGGCCGCCTGCTTCGCCGTCGTCGGGCTCTACGCCCTCTACGACCTCAGGGCCGCGCCCGAGTCCATCCGCAGGAGCACCGAGCCGGGCCTGCCCGGAGGCGCGGCATGAGCCGCTGGGGCCGCGCGGCCGCGGCAGTCGCGGCCATGGCGCTCGCCGTGGTCGGCTGCGGCGCGCAGAAGCCGACGAGCGCCACGACGGAGACCAAGCAGCTCGAGGTCGTGTCGTGGTGGACGTCTGGGTCGGAGGCCGCCGCGCTGAACGTGCTCTTCTCCGCCATGCACCAGACGAATCCGAATGTCGACGTCGTCAACGCCGCGGTCGCAGGCGGCGCCGGGTCACAGGCGGTCGTGGCGCTGGCCAAGCGGCTACAGAGTGGCAGGCCACCCGACGTCTGGCAGACCTTCGCGGGCAAGTCCGTGCAAGGCTACGCCGATCGCGGCGTCATCCGCGACGTCGCGTCGATCTTCACCGATGCTGACCTGCACGCGACGATGCAGCCGACCATCCTGCGTTCGCTCATGCACGACGGCAAGCCGTACGGGGTGCCGACGGGTGCCCATCGCAGCAACATGCTGTGGTTCAACACCGGGCTACTCAACCGAGCCGGCGTCACGCTGCCCTCCAGCAACTACTCCCTCGCCGCCTTCCTGGACGGCCTGCAAAAGGTCAAGGCGTCCGGAGCCACCCCTCTGTGTCTCGGTGGCAAGGACCCGTTCACCACCATCGAGCTGTTCGAGAACGTGCTACTCAGCACCATCGGGGTGAAGGGCTGGCAGGACATGGCCGGCGACCGCCTCAATTGGCGCAGTGCGCAGGTGCGGACGGCGCTGCGGACCTTCGACGACATCCTCGCCTACGCCGATCCCGAGGCCGGCACGTTGACCTGGGACGCAGCGACAAAGAAGCTCGCCACCGGTGGTTGCGCCTTCGAGTCCCTGAACGACTCGGCGTACGGCGAGCTGGTCGCCTATGGCGCACAGGAGGGCAAGGAGTTCGGAGCTGTGGCGTTTCCCGGCACCGGCGACAGCTTCCTCGCGGTTGTCGACGTCTTCGTGGCCGCGACCAGGGCCAAGAACGCCAAGAACGCCCTCGCCTTCCTCAGCGACATCAGCAAGCCAGCGACCCAGATTCCGTTCAGCAAGGCGAAGGGGTCGGTACCGGTGCTCCGGAACGTCGATATCTCGTCCCTGTCCGCCTACCAGCGGGACGCCTCGAAGAGCCTCTGGGGCTCGTCGGTGCTGCTTTCGATCGCCCACGGCGAGGCCATGAGCCCGGAGTTCCAGGAGGGCTTCTACGACGCCGTGTCGACCTACGTGCGTACCCGCGATCCGGACACCTTCGCCCGGGATCTCGAAAACGCGGTCACAAAGGACAAGATTCCGCCACGCTGACCGGGGTCAGACGTTGTCGCTCACGGCGGGGAGCCGCAGGTCGCCGAGGCTATCCCGCGGCCTGGGCGATCGCCACGGGTACGCGCGTCGAACGTCGACGAGTGGGCGGTCGCCCCGGCGGAAGCGACTGCATGAGCACTGGGCCGCTGTCACAGACGTCCGAGGCCGTGACAGCGATCGTCCGGGTAAGTCGCTGTGGTGGAGATGCGTGAACCCCTGGTGATGGCTTGTCCCTGTTGTCAACGGCCGCGGGACACATGCATGCCCGCAGCCGTTTCGCTGTCTCCGGTGCAGGCAGGGCCGGCACCGAGCCGGACCGCGCTGTCGTCGCGCGCCCAGTAGACCGAGCTGTGGACCGCGATCCTCGCCTTCGCCCCATCCCAATCACCGCGCCGCCGGCCATGACCGCCACCATCATGCGCCGCCTCGCCCAGTTGCTCCACGACGTCTTGTACACCCTAAGCCGACCGGCGCCGGCAGCATCCGGGTGGCCGCCCGCGCCGTGGCGGTCCTGGTCCGTGACGCCGCCATGCGCGGACCAGGGGGTACGCATCGCCTTCGGTCGCAGCACCTACGAGCCACTGGCGACCCTGGCCGACACCGCCCCACGGCATCACAGATATCCCCGCACGGCCGTCGGCGTCCTCGGACAGACCGCCGCCATCGAACTCGCCCTCGCTGTCACCTACGGCGAACCCGTCAACGGCATCGCCCGGGAGGTGCAGCGCCGCGTCATCGACGAACTCCGCGACCACTATCGGCCTGCACCCACGTCACGATCAACGTCACCGAAGACGACGTGGTCCGGCCTCCGGCCATCGCGCACGACAGTCATGGTTGTTGACCCGCCGCCGACACCGCGGGCCTCGGGGTCCGTCAACGCGGCGCCAGTGACCGAAATCGACCTCGACCGTCCGCGCTACTCACGATGCCTCGCCACTCGGTCCCCACTCGATCCCGAGCTGCCCAATGGTCAGTGTGCGGGCGCTACGACTGGAGTGTCCGGGATGGTTTCGGTGCCGGCGACGATGGCTTGCGCGAGTTCGGCGAGGCGGCCGTTGCGGTCGCGCGCGGAACGGCGGAGCAGGGCGAATGCCTGGTCAAGGTCGACGTGGAGGCGTTCGGCGAGGACGCCCTTGGCCTGCTCGATGAGGATCCGGCTGTTCAGCGCGGTCTGTAGCTGGTCGGTGAGGATGTCGCGGTGGCGGATGGCGCGCTGTTGCAGCAGGCCGATCGTGGCGACGTCGGCGAGGGCCTTGCCGGCGCGCAGCCTCGCGTCGTCCAGCGGCCCCGGTTGGACGCCGAAGAGGTTCAAGGCCCCGATGACCTGGGTGCGCAGGCGCATCGGCAGGGCGTGGACGGAGACGAAACCGACCTCGGCGGCCGCGGCGGTGAACCGGGGCCAGCGGCCGGCGGAGCGGATATCCGGGACCGAGATCGGCATTCCGGTGTTGAAGCAGTCGACGCAGGGTCCTTGGTCGGTCTGCAGCTGGAACAGCTCCAGCAGCCGGGTCCGCTCTGAGGACGCCGCCACGAGTTGCAGGGTTTCCGGCTGGTCGGTGAGCAGGATCCCGGCGGCCGAGACGCCGAGCAGTTGCACGCACCGTTCGGTCAGCGCGTGCAGGAAATCGATCACGTCGAACTCATCGACGAGCGTGTCCGCCATCTCGACGAGCACATCGGCAAGCGTGGTCTCAGCCATCTCAAACACCAGCCGCGAGCGCAGCGGCGACGGCATCCGTCGCCGTCGCGGCCATCGCCGCGTTGCAAACATGTTCGACCGTAACGGGTTCACCTTCCGGATACGCCGGGACGAGGCTCCACAGCCGCAGCCTGTGGCCGGTGCTCACCACGCTGCCTGATCCGGACATCCGAGCACCGACGAAACGCTCATGAACGCCGCCTCCGATACCCCAACGGTTCGTGCGGCCGCGACGGGCGGGCAGCACAAGACGAGAGACCGGATCGAACGCGACTGACTCCTCAACGGATGGCAGTTGCACGCTACGCCCACGTACCGCACGCCCCGCCGCGACGCAGGCCGCAACCCCAGCGTTCATCTCGCCGCCGCCCGACGCCGCGTATCGTTGCGCCGTCGCGCCCCTGACCCCGGGTGGTCCTCCACCCACCCTCGCCGATACGCCCGCACCGTCGGCCTGGAGGGGAGCGCGGCCATGAACAGCCCGTCGGTGACACCCGCCCCGGCAATCGCGTGGTAGAACCCGGCGAACGGCGCCCTTCGCCGCGGAGCCGGGAAATCCCTTGGTGGGGCGCCGCCGTTGAGCCCCGACGTTGCCACGGCGGTGTCGTGACCGAGCCCGAATGTCTTGTCCAGGAACGCCCGCAGGAAGATCCGGCCGAGCGCCAGCCGGATCGCGGCCAGGAGATACCGGGTGCCGGTCGCCGAACGCCGGGCCGCCGGCGCCGATACGGACGTCCGACGATCACCAGCGTCGGTAGCCCAGGCGACACCGTCGGGGTCCGTGCGCCGGTATCCGGTCACGTCTCGCTCCAGATTCCCGTCGGGCACCTGCGGGTTGGTGGTGGTGCCGGGCAGGCCGCGATCTGCGGTGCTGTGGGTGTCGGCGATGTCGACCATCGCACTCACATTCCTTATCGGTGTTCATGGAGCAGGGTCTCCGCGATGCGATGGCTCGCGAAGTGTTGCCTCGCCAGACGCACGGCACCGGCGAACGCCGCGCCGCGTCGCGATCACTCGTGCCATGACGCACCCGATCCGTCCGGCGGCGATGTGCACGACCGGTCATGCGCCACGAAGGCGGTTCAAACCCGGATCATGACGTCCCGAACTCACGGACAGATCGACACCTGCGCCGAGTCTGTCAGTCACCGGGGTCCCAGGCGACACGCTCACCGTACGCGCCCTTGACCCGAGACGCACGGCGGGATTCCAGCGGTAACGTCGGGCCGGCGGCATCGGTCAGCGCCTCGAGGATCTGCGTCACGATCTGTGCCTGCGGGCGGCCGTCCCGTCATCCGCGGCCTGGAACGCCCTCGAACAGCCGCTCGACACCCCTATGGTCGTCCTTGAGTAGCACGATCGCGTCGTTGGACGTCGACTCCCCCATTGCGCGAGATTGTGATCGTTGCCTGGATTCCCCGCCATGAACTGCGCAAAGACTCGTTGGCCGTTCGTTGAATTGGTCAGTGGTTGGTCGGGGTCAGCCGGCCCTCGAACGCGATCTGGAAGGTGTTGAGCGGTGCCTTCGTGCGCCGTGAGGCGCTGTTGTTCGAGTGGAGGTGAGAGGCCACCACCGTCGGGTCGTCGCAGCGGCTCGGCAGGAGCTGGGGGCAGCCTGATCCGGGAGGTGCCGGGGAGGGTGGGAGCAGCCCCGACAAAGCCAGGGCGCGTCAGCACCATCAGATGGCGTGGGTCTGGTGAGCGGGATGGAGAGGAGTACGCGAGGAACCGGCGGTGTAAAGCCCCTCAACGCTATACCGACTCGAACCTGGTGGATGCGGGTCGGGAGCAGTGCGCACCCGTGGGCGGTGACGTCGGCGGGGAACTCCCGGAAGCCGTGAAGCCGGTGACTGGGAGGCCGTGAGGAAGGTCTGCGGCGTACTCACGGCGAGGCTGCTGGGGCAGAGTCGGGCTCCTCCTTCGTCGAGCGAACAGCAGTGAACACGGGAACCGTTCCGGTCTTCACCCGCCGCTGCTCGTCCTGAGTGGACGGTTGGGTTGGGTCCACCGTCGACCGATCGGGCCGGAGCGGGGCGGAGCCGTCGTAGTACTCCGAGGCCGGGAAAGCCGGTCACATGGGGAAGGGCGGCAGCGGTTGCGAGTGGGGAGGATGCTGCAATGCCGGAAGACGCGCCATCGAATGGTGACGCTCCGCCGGAACCGGCCATTGGCCCGTTCCGGCGGGTATCGGAGATGCAGGCCAAGCTTCACCGTTGGGCGGCGGCCGATCCTGGCCGCAGGTTCGACGATCTGTTCAACTTCGTGTATGACCCGGCGACGCTGTTGGTGGCGTTCGACCGGGTTGCCGGGAACCGGGGTGCGAACACGCCGGGCGTGGACGCGTTGACCGTCGCGTTGGTGGAGGAACACCTTGGGGTGCCGGGGTTCCTGGACGACCTGCGGGCTCGGGTGAAGGACGGTTCGTTCTGGCCGTTGCCGGTGCGGGAACGGGCGATCCCGAAGCCGGGTGAATCGGGGAAGGTCCGCAAGCTGGGCATTCCCGTGATCGCTGACCGGGTGGTCCAGGCGGCGTTGAAGCTGGTGCTGGAACCGATTTTCGAGGCTGACTTTCTGCCGGTCTCGTATGGGTTCCGGCCGATGCGGCGGGCGCACGACGCGATCGCCGAGATTCACATGTTCGGCTCCCGCGGCTATCAGTGGGGTGCTGGACGCCGATATCGAGGCGTGCTTCGACTCGATCGATCACGCGGCCCTGATGGATCGGGTGCGCGTTCGGGTCAAGGACAAGCGGGTGCTGGCGCTGGTGAAGGCGTTCCTCAAGGCCGGTGTGCTCACCGAGCACGGCGACGTTGAGGACTCCGACATCGGCACCCCGCAAGGCGGGATCCTATCGCCGTTACTGGCTAACGTCGCGTTGCACGTGCTCGATGAGCAGGTGATGGCGCCGTGGCGGCCGGACGGCACGATGGGGACTCTGTATCGCCGTCACGCACGTCGGGGCAAGGGCCTGCCGACTTGGCGGATCGTGCGCTATGCGGATGATTTTGTCGTGCTCGTGCATGGCCAGCGCAGCGACGTGGAGGACCTGCGCGAAGACATCGCCGGTGTGCTTGCTCCGCTTGGCCTGCGACTGTCGCCGGCCAAGACGAGGATCGTGCACATGAGCGACGGGTTCGACTTCCTAGGTTTCCGCATCCAGTGGAAACGCAAGCGGGGCACGAACCACTGGTACGTCTATACATTCATCGCTGACCGGCCGGTCCGGTCCGTGAAAGCGAAGATCCGTGCCTTGACGAGCAGATTGTCGCAAGCCGACCCGGGCAGAATCCTGACCCGGATCAACCAGATCCAGCAAGGCTGGGCCAACTACTTCCGGCATGCGGTGTGCAAGCACACCCTCAACCAACTGCGACACTTCGTCAACTGGCGAGTGTTCCGCTGGTTGATGAAACTGCATCGCTGGACGTGGAAGGACATCCGCCGACGGTTCACCCTCCCTAATGGGCGATGGCTGCCGTTGTCGGCGGACGGGATCGAGCTGTTCAACATCGCGTCGGTGCGGGTCTCCCGTTACCGGTATCGCGGAACTCGGATCCCCAGCCCGTGGATCAAAGCGAACCGCGCCTGACGGCAGCGACCGTGGAGAGCCCGTTGCGTCGCAAGGCGCACGGCGGGTTCGGCGAGCGGCACGAGGAAACGGAACGGCAGCAATGCCGTCACCGCGCCTCGTGCCGACTCAACCAGCGCATGGTCCATCGCCGGCGGCCGACCCCGGTGGGGTCCAGACTCATCAACGCCATGTACACGCACCTGAGCGCGGCCTGCTCATTGGGGAAGTGCCCACGAGCCCGCACCGCCTTGCGGATACGCGCGTTGACGCTCTCGATCCCGTTGGTGCTGCAGGTAACCTTGCGGATCTCCACGTCGAAGGCCAGGAACGGCACGAACTCAGCCCACGCGTCCGACCACAGCTTCACGATCGCCGGGTACTTCTTGCCCCACGCCTCGGCGAACTCCATGAACCGCTCGGTCGCGGCGTCCTCGGTCGCCGCGGTGTAGACGGGCTTGAGCGCCTTGGCGATCTTGTCCCAGTCCTGCCGGGCCGCGTACCGGAACGAGTTGCGCAGGAGGTGGACCACGCATGTCTGCACGATGGTTCGCGGCCACACGGTCGCGACCGCGTCCGGCAGGCCCTTCAACCCGTCACACGAGCATGAGCACGTCCGCCACACCGCGGTTCTTGAGCTCGGTGAGGACGTGCAGTGCTTGGCGCCTTCACCACCGTCACCGGCCCAGATGCCGAGGACGTCGCGGTGGCCGTCGACGCCGACACGGCAGCCGGCTCCTGCTCGACGGTGGTCTCCGTCGTCATCTGGCGTCTCTCCCTTGATCAGCAGGTCCGCCGTCATTTGTACAGTCCCGCCCGGGCCGCCGATCGAAAGATTGGGCCATGATGAGCAGAAGAACGATGCCTCCGCGGTGCCGCGGTCGGCGCTCTCGGCGGTCGGTAGGCAGAGGCCAACTCCGCCCGCGTCGGCGTCTGCAAGACCACAGCCCGCCTCGCCCTGTCGGGCCGGAAATCAGCCAGCGGGACGGCAGTACCCATGGCACCCCGTTACGGACCCGGACCGGCCACCGAGCGACCCGCGCCCCATAGGCGCGGGTCGGCGTTGTTCCCTCCAGCGGCCGGGTAACCCGTCCTCAACGATCGAGACCGGCCTTGTCGACGTTGCGGTGGAATCGCATGCCGGCCACGCCACCGAGCATTGCGCCGACCAGAGCTGCGACGATGGCCACGACCAGGGCGATGATGCCGCCGGTCGTCAGGTCGCCCTCGTTGATCGGGATCCGGGGAAAGCCGTTGAGTTTGCTGAGGATGTCGTACTTACTGCCCAGCAGCGCCCCGATGACGGCAATGATCACGGCGATCGCGATCGACCACACCCAGACGGCGATGCCCTGCTTGATACCGTTGAATCGCGCCATCCGGCCGGAGACGTAGCCGCCGCAGAAGTAGGCGACCAACAGGATCACCAGCAGCGCGACACCCCCGACGATACCGATCGTGGTTGTCTGCTGGCCAGCCCTGCCGGCGGCGTTCGTGGCGTTGGTACCGGCGGCCACGCCAACAGCGGTGCCGACGGCGGCGAGCAACGCAGTGAGGATGACGGCGGTGCCGATGGCGGTGAGCCAGCCGAAGAATGCCGAACCCCATTTGATCCCGCCGTAGCGCTGCTCGCTGTCGAGGACCGTGTGCCGGTCCGTGGGCACCGAGCGGGCACCGTCGTCCGGCTCTGCACCATCGAAGCGCGGATCGCGGTCACGGGCGCGACCTGTGTCACGCCGGGCCGGCATGGGCTCGTCGCTCCGCCCTTCACCGGCTCCGTATGCGTCCCGTTCGTAGCTCATCAGTCCTCCAACAGATGGTGGATGATCGCTTGGTCCGGCGGCTGCCCCTGTACCAACGTCCACCTCGGCTGTTGGACAGAAAGCCACGATCGGCAGGGACGCCGCATCCCGAACACCACAACGGCATCCGTGGTCCGCGGTGTCTTCACTGTTGCGGGTATGCGGGCCAGGTCCGTCGGTGTACGCGCCAAGGCCCGAACCAGCTCATGCCCGGCTGCGGGGGTATAGGGGCCGAGGACGCCAGGTCCGCCACGACGGACCGCATGGCGCCGATGTGCACCTCCTGCACTTTCCCGCGTGCGCGGAGGTAAACACCAAACGCCGGCTACACGCAGACACACTCGTCCGCACGCTGCACGACGTCGGTGCCGCAGTCTGGCCCGGCGTAGACGCGGGCTTGTTGGTGACCTCGCGGTTGAACAGCCAGCCGCAGTGTGCGTACACAGCCCTTGGCCAATGCGAACACGCCGGTGCCGTAACGCAGGTCGCCTTCGCGGTGAACGCGTGATTATCGGCCGGTGGCCCGTCGTACTTGGGCTGTGTGCTACTGGTGCGCGAACCGGTAGTGTGCCCTCGCCGGCCGGTGTACGGGTAACGCCAGGGTCGGCGCCCGGGTTGCGGCGTTCGGGGAGCCGAACCATGCGGCACCGGTACGGACCGCCGCGGTCGCAACGGTTATCGCAAGCGCGCGAGGGTAGCCCGGCTCCTAGTCGAAATTCGTTCTGGGAGCTCAAATGTTCATACTCGGCGTCATCCTGCTGTTACTCGGCTTGTTCTTGCACATCCCGATCCTGACGATTATCGGCGCGGTCCTGCTCGTGGTCGGGGCGGTGCTGTTTATCCTGGGCTCAGTTGGAAAGCCGGTCGCCGGCCGGCGGCACTACTGGTAGCTCATGGGCTATCGCGCTGGATCCTGTGGGTCCGCGGCAGGCGGCGCGCGTCGCGGTGAAGCATGGCCCCAGGCACGACCACGCCCCGCCACAGCGGGGATGACCGCAATCACTGCCACAAACAGCGGGCGGCGCGCCTCGGCCGGCAGGCCGGCGCGCCGGACGGCGTCGCGCGTCGACGTCACCGCGGCGCCGATCCGCCATGAGGCCAATCGCGGTACCACCCTTGTCCGCCACTGTCGACGGCGCCGTATCGCTCACCGTCCGGCGTGTCCACTCCGCCGCGGCGCCGAGGCGCTGCTTGGCGTCGTCGACCGCCTCACCAGTACCCGCGAGCCACAGCGGCCAGACCAGGTTCAGCGCAGCCACAAATCAGGATGAGCAGCAGCCCGACCCGAACCAGGCCAGCATCGTCCCTGCCCGCACAGCCCGCCGCCGAGCCCGGGCCCGGTTACCCTTCTCGACCAGCTCCACCTTCGCGAGGGCCAGTTGGTCGGCACGAGCGTCGGAGATCTGCTGGGCGGTGGGTTGCTGCTGGTCGCCGCGATGACACCGTCTCTCGGCCTCCGCGCTGCAGCGCCGAGAGTGGTGGTGGTATCCCGGGCAGCGTGCCGTCCGGGATACCACCTTCCCCCTCCGAATAAAGCATCGATGCGGACAGGCGTGGTCACGACGGCACCACCGCAGCCCGGGGAGCGGCCGGACAGGCCACGAACAACGAATGCAGAAACCCGGTCGTGCGAACCCCAAGGTGGTCGGTGAGCCGCGATGTCAGCAGGACTCAGCCACCGGGGACCGGGGTGACACAGTTACCGTACGCGCCCGCGCCGCCGACGGCTACCGGCCGAACGCCGCGGAGTAGCTCACCGACCGCCGATGCGTCGCCGATCAGCCGCCTCCACTACCTCACCGCGGACCGGCTCGCTACTGTTCGCCGACCGGCAAGGGACAGGCCCCGTCCGGAAGCGAGCGCGGCACGCCGACGACTGCGGCGCGGTCGCCGGGAGAGACGAAGGCGCCGGTGACGGCGTGAGCGAGCCAGGCGTCGTTCGCGTGACGAGATCCGGGCGCCATCGCACGGCCAGGTGGCGCTCTGGACATTGTGGTCCGCCATCGGGTCGCGCATGACGTCGTGCGTGTTTCGCACCCTCGTCGCGGCGATGGCACCGACTCAAACGCCCGCCGCGACCTGACCCCCGACAGGCAGGTCGCGCCTGTCGCATGAGGCAACGACCTGCGGTTGAGCGCGACACATTGCCGGAGCGAGAGCGCCGAGGACCACAGCGCGATACCGCTCTGCGCGCCCCGCACGTGCCGCTCCGCGTCTGACCGCCGTGCCGTTCAGGCGCAGTCGCGGCAGACCTGAACGCCGTGATCGTCGGCGAGCCGGCTGCGATGGTGGATCAGGAAGCATCGTCCGCACCTGAATTCGTCACCCCGCATGGGCACGACGGGGACGGACATCTCTTCGTCGATGGATTCGAGATCGGATGCCGAGAGCGGCCCGGCCATGTCGTCAACGTCGGCGTTGTCGGCCCGGCCCTTGGCGTGCGAGCTCGTGAGCGCGTCGAGCCCGTCGTCGGCGGCCTCGGCCTGGCTCGGGCGGACCGCGTCGTGGTCGACGTTCATTCGCCGCCGAGTCTCTGGGTGTGCTGCACGCATGTCCGCTCCGAAGGGTGATCGATCGTCTTGGGCGGTTGCCAGGCGGTGCCGCCGGCGGGACGCGCTGTGCCTGAAGGCCGCAGCCGAGGTCGGAATCCCGGCGCGGCTGGAATGGGTGCTCGGGCGTGCCCTCGTGGTGCTGACCGCGGCCACCTCGAGGAGCTGCGGAGCATCCAGCGATGCTCGCGACTGCTCGATGACGGGTTGCGGTGGAATCGTCCGATGGGCGCCGCCCCACACTAGCAGGACCGTCGGGTTTGCCCGGGGTGTAATCCGCGGTCCAGGTGGGTCCAGGTGCCTGCAACGACGGCGCCGGCTCCGAAGTCGGCGCGACCGGGATGCGGCTCTACCGAAGTGGCCTCGGCGGGTGGCGCGTCGGGGGCCGCCTCCTCGACCGCGACGGCGTGCTGCGCCGCGGCCACGTCGGGGTCGGTCGGTTCGCTGCCAGGAGGTTCCCGGTCCGGGGTCGGCTCCCCGGCGGGCTGGTCGGCGAGATAGCGCACGGCGGTATTGCCGACGGCCAGCAGCGGCACGGCGACGAGGCCGCCGACGAGGCCGGCGGTGACGACGCCGGTGGCGATGGCCAGGATGACCGCGAGCGGATGCAGGGCGACCGCCCGGCCCATGATGAGCGGCTGCAGGACGTGGCCTTCCAGCTGTTGGACGGCGACCACAATCCCCAGCACGATGAGCGCGGTCACCGGGCCGTGGGTCACGAGCGCGACGAGCACGGCGATGCCCCCGGACAGGGTGGCGCCGACGACCGGGATGAACGCGCCCAGGAACACCAGGGCCGCCAGCGGCAGCGCCAGCGGGACCCGCAGGATCGCCAAGCCGATACCGATGCCGACCGCATCGACGAACGCCACCAGGACCGTCGCGCGGACGTAGGAGACCAGGGTGAGCCACGAGTAGTGACCGGCGCGCGCGACCGGCACCCGGGCCGGCCGGGGCAGCAGACGGCACAGGAATTGCCAGATCTGACCGCCGTCGCGCAGGAAGAAGAACAGGGTGAACAACACGACGAAGAAGCCGGCGAGGAGCTCGGTGAGGGTCGTCGCGGTGTTCAGCGCGCCGGACGTCAACGCGCCCTGGTGCGCGGTGACGGTCTGCCGCAGCTTGTCAACTGCACTGCTGAGCTGGGCGTCGGACAGGTGCAACGGGCCCTGGCCAAGCCAGGTCTGCACCTGGTCGACGCCCTGACCGACCTGGGCGGCCAGGGCGTCGAACTGGCTGATGAACGTCTGCACGATCAGGGTGAGGCCACCACCGACCACGAGCAGACCGGTGACCAGCACCGTCCCGGCGGCGAGGGAGCGGTTGACGCCGCGGCTGCGCAGCGCGGCCGCGGCCGGTTCGAGCAGTGCCGCCAGGAGCAGCGCCACCGCCACCGGGATCACCACAACGCTGAGCACACCGAGCAGCCGCAGCAGCAGGTAGGCGGCGACCACGAACAGGATCACCCGCCACGACCAGGCGCTGGCAACGCGGACGCTCCGCGGGATGCCGTCATCGACGGTGGGCGCCGCCTCGACGACCAGCGCCGGTGCGGTCCGATCGGCGGGCTCTCCGCCGATGAACGGCGGCGGGGTGCCGCGACGGGCGGCGATCAGGCGCGGCTGCGCCCGGTCACGGGTATGCCTCAGCCAGCTCACAGCGGCAGCTCTCTTCTGTGGGAGTCAGGGGCTACGCCCGGCCATGCACTGTGCGCATCGCCCGAGCGTCGCTGCCCGGCGGGGTGGCGGGGCGATTGTCGGCAGCCCGCCGCGCCGTTGACGCAGCCGCGACAGCCGAGCGGAGAGACTGATCGTGTGCCGCGGCGTCCAGACGGCCAACATACTGATACCCACCGATGAGCGCGAGAAAACGCGGACATGAGCGCTTGGCCGGTGCCTGCCTGGAGAATCCGCGGTCACGACGCCCGGCGTGACCAGACGCAACCCGCGGCCGGACGTAGTGTGGACATACGTCCACCTTCCATGACCGGTGGCGCTTCGCCCGACACCGGTGAGCACGCCGCTAGGCGGCATCCAGCGGCCTTCGACGGCCACTCCCCCACTTGGACACACACCGACAGAAAGGCCAGCCATGCTTGCCGGCGCTCAAACCCCTGAATCGCCCGTCCAGCCCCGCCTCACGCTGGCCGGGGGCCGGATGCCCAACGCCACCCTCAACGGCGGCTGGTGGCCACGTTCGTGGGAGCCCGCTGCCGAGCTGCCGGGTCTGATCGCTGCGCTCACCGAGCACTACGGACCGATCCGCCGACTGATCCTCAACAGCCAGGTCTGGCGGACCGGCCTGGAGTCCACCGCGGTCAACTCCGGCCCGGTTCCGGTCCGCTGGTTCAGCACGACTGAGCCGAGTCTGCTGATCGCGATCACCGAGCCCGGGAATCAGATCAACCTGCTGGTCGTACCGCCCGGCGTCAAGGCCGCCACCGCCCAGGCCGCCATGGACAAGGCGGCGGATCCGGCCAATCGGTTGCAGGCTCCGGCCATCCTCGCCGTGCTGTCCGTCCCGGCCGGATGATGGCTGCGGCTTGACCTGGCACGAGCGCCCGGCATGCAAAGGCTCGCGGACGGCGCTCACCCGGTAGGCGTCGAGGAACGGGCGCGGCGCCGCGCCGGTCCGATCTCCGCTTCGGCCTCGGCCCGGTCAGCCAAGGTCCGGCGCTCGACGTCGATCCTCGCGCCCGGATCGAGGTCCACGTAGATCCGGAAGCAGTGCTCGATTTCGAGCCGGAAGAAGTGTTCCAGATCCTCGATGTCGGGCAGGTGGCCCAGACACGGATCGGCGGTGGGCAAACACAGCACCTTCGGGTCGGGCCCGTGCTCGTCGCGCATGCGGGACATGCCGATGGCCCGGCATCGCACCAAACAGCCGGGAACAGTAGGCTCACGCACCACCACCAGGGCGTCCAGCGGGTCGGTCCTCTCACCCCGGGTGTCCTCGATGAAGCCGTAGCCGGCCGGACACTGAGTCGCGGTAACAGCGTCCGGTCCAGCCGGATTCGACCCATGCGGCGATCCACCTCGTGCTTGTTACGCGTTTCCCCCGGGGATCTCGACGGTCATGTCGAACTCCATGGCAAACCCTCCCCCCTCGACGACACCGCCGCTTGCGCTGAGCGTGATCGCGTCGTCCGGTGCCGCAAGTGGGCGGCCGGGCCGCAGCCGCCGCGGCAGTCTGTCCACTGTAGAGAAGACGGGCAAGGGCGAGACCCCACGGGGAGTCCCGTCCCGCGCTGAGCTCGATCAGCTCTTGAATACGTCCTGGAAGCGCCCTGGGCGGACCGGCTTAACGGCGCGGTGATCAATAGGTATGTCGCAGGGTCCAAGCGATCGTCCGGCGCCCGAGCTGTTGGCGATTGCTTGAAACCCGGCGTGGTCGTGGGGTGTGACGAGGTCGTCCACACCGGTGAGACACAGAATCCGATGAATCATCGGTGTACAGCCCGAAAGCACCACAGGGGCGGCAGGAGCGATGTTCCGCAGGCGAGCGATGAAATTCGCCAGCGTCGAGCACGCGAATGTTACATTCGCTACATTGATCACGATGCTCGATGGCAGGGCATTGCTCACATGATCGAGCACGTTACCAAGTTCATTTTCGATGGCCATGTCTATGACGCCGAACAACGAGATCTCGACCGACCGCGGGCTGTGCGGCCGATCAACTACGACGCACGGCCGGACGGATTCTTCCCCCATCGCAACCACCTCGGCAGGAGGATAGTCATGACTGCCGAGGTCCAGAGCAGATAAAGTTGGACTGCGAATAGTCTACCCGCCAGTCAGGCTTCGGCGGGAGTCGCGGGTGAACGTCCCACGGTGTCGAGGTGCCGGAGTGCCTGAATGTAGGAGGCGATCAGTCCGGTTTCGAGGTACGAGACTCCGTGAGCGCCGCAGAATTCCCGGATGATGCGTTGTGCGTGGCGCAGATTGCCTCGGGGCATCGAGGGGAACAAGTGGTGTTCGATCTGATAGTTTAGCCCGCCCAGCGCGAGGTCGGTGAGCCAGTGGGCGCGCACGTTGCGGGAGGTCAGGACCTGCCGGCGCAGGTAGTCGGCGCTGTCGCGCGCGTCGAGCTGCGGCATGCCCTTGTGGTTCGGGGCGAAGGAGCAGCCCAGGTACAGCCCGAACAGGCCCTGATGGATCGCGATGAACACGAGCGCCTTCACCGGCGGCAGGACCAGGAACACGCCGGCCAGGTAGACCCCGACGTGCAGCCCCATCATGAGTCCTTCACGGAGCCGGGACCGGGTGCGGTCCTTGATAAGGTATCGCACGCTGGCGACCCTCAGATTCAGCGCTTCCAGCAGTAGTAGCGGGAAGAATCCCCATGCCTGGTAACGGTGGAAGAAGTGGCCGACGGGTCCGCTCGCTCCAGCCTGTCCAGTGGTGAACACCAGGACGCCCGCGCCGACGTCGGGGGCGCGCTCCTCGTCGTTGGGGTGGGCGTGGTGGCGGTTGTGTTTGTCGACCCACCAGCCGTAGCTGAACCCGACGCCGATGTTCGCCAGGACCACGCCGAGGATGTAGTTGGCGCGGCCGGACCGGAAGATCTGCCGGTGCCCCGCATCGTGGCCGAGGAAACCCAACTGCGTGGAGATCACCGCGAAGTAGACGGCGACTGCCGTCTGCCACCACGAATCGCCGACGAGCAGGAAACCGGCCACGCCAGCGGCGCATGCCACGACGGTGGCGGCGATCCGGCCCGTATAGTCACCGGGACGCCGGTCGAGCAGGCCGGCTTGCTTGATGCGGCGGGACAGTTCGGAATAGGCGGTTCCCTGAGGCACGACCGCCTCTGGGATACGGCGGCCAGCAGGCACAGCGCTGCGCATACGGACTCCCACGGACACGATCTACAACGAACCGAGCCGTCGCCGGGGTCCTGAGCGACTTGACCTTACACTGTCATAACCCCCGGACGGGAAGTGGGTAACGCGCTTTCCGATGAGGATCTGTGCCATTCCGTGGCCGTGGCCAGGGAACCCCCGCCTACGGGTGATTTGGCTCTGGTCCGGTGTCGCCGAGTACGCTCGGACGATGGGACGCCGGTCCGGCGTCCGGCTGCCCCGGCCCATGGCAGCGCCTGCGGAGGAAGGTGCGGCCATGCCGGGGTGCGGGCGGTGTTCGCGTTCCCGTCGCAGGTCGGCGCGGCTCCGCTCGGGGTCCTGGATGTGTTCCGCGATCGCCCTGGGTCGCTGTCCCGGGCGGAACTCGGTCAGGAGTTCACATTCGCGGATCGGCCCGTGACGGTCCTGCTCGACGGCCAGGAACGCACCGCCGACGGGACGGACGGCCTCGACGAGGCATTCGACCATACCGCTGGGCTGTTCCAAGCCCTGGGCATGGCGATGGTCCAACTCGGTGTCCCGCTCGCCGAGGCCCTATGTACGACGTGACCACGGACATCGTGACCCGTCGCCTGCGCCTGGACCAGCACAGCGCGGAGGGCTCTTCGCGAACACCAGACTCGGGAAGGTCGGGAGGCCGTCATGAGCATCGTGTCCGCTTACCGTCGACACCGCATTCACCCGGCTGCGTGCCTACGCCCGCGGCAACAACCGCCGGTTCAGCGACGTCGCTCAACTCGCCGTCACGGACCTGGGCAGCCTGCAGGCCTGGCGGGCTTTTGACCGGTCCTCGCTGCCGCTGGGATCACCGAGCCGCTACCGATCCAGGCGGCGACGCTGCCGGACACGCTCGCCGGGCGTGACGTGCTCGCCCGGGGCCGGACCGGGTCGGGCAAGACCTATACGCGTTCGTGCTGGCGGTGCTGGCCCGGCGGGCTGCCGGCAGCCCGCCGAGACGGCCCGGACGGCCGCGGGCGCTGAGCCTGGCGCCCACCCGCGAGCTCTCCGCGCAGATCGAGGCCTCGATGGCACCACAGGCCAGGGCGCTGTCGCTGCGGACGCTGGCCGTCTTCGGCGGGTCGGGAGGCCGCTCAGATCGCCGACCTGCGGCCGGCGTGGACGTCCTTGTGACCTGCCGGGGCCGCCTCGCCGACCACGTGGCGTCCGGGCGCGCGTGCTTGGGCGCGATGGAGATCACCGTCCTTGACGAGGCCGATCATATGGCCGGCCTGGGCATTCTTCCTGCGGTACGGCGGCTGCTGGATCTGACCCGCCGTCCGGCCAGCGGTTGCTGTTCTCGGCAACACTCGACGCCGGCGTCGACGTGCTCGTCCGGCGCGCGTAGAGCGGCTCCACGTGCTGGGAGAGCATCAGCGTCGGCGGGCCGGGGATGCGGGTGCGGGCCGCGATCGCCGCCTGCAGCCCCTCGTCGGTGACGGTCGGCGGCGGGCGGACGTCGATGACCGCGACATCCGGCCGGTGTTCGAGCGGGGCTGGCAGCAGGGCCGGTCCATTGTCGACCGCCTCGCGCCGTGCCAGGATCCGCGCCGGAGGTGTAGGTTTGGGCGTGCCGCCCATCGGCGGTTCGAGCCGGCACCGCAGTGGTCATTGTCCATTGTGGACGATGGACGTCGTCGCAACCCGTCGAGGGGACACACGCCATGACCGTCGAGCATCCGACCTGCCTGCTGTACCTGCTCACCGTCGGCCGCGACAAGGAACTCGTGCTGCGTGTGCACGGCACCGAACTCTCCATCGAGCAGCTCACCGCGTGGATGGCGGAAGAGTCCGTCCACGCGCTGACGGTCTCGCGGTTCGGCGACGAACAGACCTCCACGCTCCTGCTGAACTTCCGGCACGTGGTCGGCGCACGGCTCGCTCCCTACAGCGAGACGCGCACCGGATCGTTCTGAACGGCTCGGCCGCGGGCGGCAGGTCGTCGATGGCGAGGTTGACGCGGACCCGAGAGCAGCTATTGCGGCGCGGCCAGAGCCGTGGAGCGGTCGCCGGGGCCACGCGCAGCGGGTACGGTGACGGTGTCCGTTACGGCGGCGGCCGGCAACGAGCGGCTTCTCCTTCGCCGGCGACACTCCGCGGGCCACGAACGGTACGGCTGAAGGAGACCCTGACATGACCTACGACGACTTACCGCCGTCATCCGACAGATCAACCAGTTTCTGGCCCGACACCGTCCGCCTCCCCGCATGACACCGCCCACCGCCACCCATCAGCACGTCCACCGGCGCACCCCGCACCCGCCGCAGGCGGCGCCGGCGACCATCAAGCGGCCCGGATGACAGCAGCGCTGACCCTTGAAGTCGCCACCAACGACGACATGCTCACCATCACCGCCCACGGCGACCTCGACCTCACCACCTGCCACCACCTGCTCGCCGCCACCACGGACGCCACCGCCACCAACACCGTCGCCACCATCGTGCTCGATCTCACCGACCTCGGCTTCTGCGACTCAGCCGGCCTCGGCGCCCTCGTCCGCATCCACAGAGCCGGCCAGCGCTACAACAGACTGCTCATCCTCCACGCACCGGCACCCGACCTCCGGCGAATGCTTGAGATCACCGGCCTGACCGAGGTCTTCGTCATCGAGCCCTGATCACCGTCGGCCAGGGACGGATGCGCATCAATGTTGGTCCGGCCGGGGCATCGCTGTCAGGCGCAGGGCGTCGCCCAGTTCCTCGACGCGGAAGCGTTCGACCTGGCCGCTGTCGGGCAGCACAGCGTCGTAGAACCTAGCGTTGCTGATCTCGATCGTGCCGCCCGCCCGGCCGATCAGCACGTTGAGTACGGCGCGTAGGTTGACATCGCTGAGATACCCTACTCGGGCCGCCTTGCCTCTGACGCAACGTCACGGGTGCCGGGCGGTACGCGACGTGTGGCGTCCGCCGTGAATCGTCTCGCGTCACCTGCGAGATCGAGTCGTCGCCTCGGCTCAGCCACGTGCTACGGTGGCAGTGTTGACCCGTTTCGATCAACGTCCCGGGTCTGCGGCGGCGAACCGCCGCCACCATGGTGCTCGCACCGAATGACCAGCGCCGGGTAAGCATTCTGCGCTCGCCGGCCGGCGCCGCACCCGCCATTGAGGGGTGGGTCTCATGCCAACAGCCATTGGCAACCGCTGCGTCCATGCCGATCCCCGGCCGGCCGGCCGACGGCGATGACGATCTCCTACGGATTCCTGAGCACATACCCGCCGACACAATGCGGACTGGCGACCTTCACGGCCTCGCTGGTACACGCCCTCACCTCGCCGGCCGGCGGGGACCGCGCGGGCGTGGTAAGGGTGGTGGAATCAGCCACCTACAACGATCGCCCAGAGGTCGTCGGACACCTGGTGCCGCACGCCCCCGACAGCCACATACCGGCCGCCGACACGCTCAACCGCCACGACATCGTGATCGTCCAGCACGAGTACGGCATCTACGGCGGTACCGACGGCGAGAACCTGCTGCCCGTGCTGCGCCGGCTACGCACCCCCGCGATCGCTGTACTGCACACCGTGCTGAGCCGGCCCACCGCCCACCAGAAAACGGTACTCGAACAAGTCGTCGCGCTCACCGGCGCCGCCGTCACCATGACCGAGGCAGCCCAAGCACGGCTCATCGCCGGGTATGACGTCGACCCGACCAAGGTCTGCGTCATACCGCACGGCGCGCCCGAGGCACCGCCACTGCGACTGCTCAACCCATCTGGCGAGCCGGTGATCCTTACCTGGGGCCTGCTCGGCCCCGGCAAAGGCATCGAGTGGGCAATCGCCGGGCTCCGCCTGGTCCGCCACCTGACGCCGCGGCCACGATACGTCATCGCCGGCCAGACACACCCCAAGGTCCTCGCCGAACAGGGCGAGGCCTACCGGCTCATGCTCTACTCCCGGGTCCGAGCCCTCGGCGTCGCCGGCCTGGTCACCTTCGAACGCGCCTACCTCGAGCAGGACCGCCTCGACCGGCTGGTCGGCCGCGCCGACGTCGTACTGCTACCGTACGACTCACCTGACCAGGCCACCTCGGGCGTGCTCGTCGAGGCACTGGCCGCGCACAAACCCGTCATCGCCACCACCTTCCCACACGCCGTAGAAGTACTCAGCGACGGTGCCGGCCTACTCGTACCACACCACGACGCACAGGCGATCGGCACCGCCCTCAAACGAGTCCTCACCGAACCCGACCTGGTCAGCGGCATGCACCACCAGGCCACACGCATCTCCCAGAACAGCCGCTGGACCGTCGTCGCCGAGCGGTATCGCACCCTCGCGGTCACGCTGCTGAGCCGGGCACCGGTGCCGCTGTGACGGCGCGGTACCCGGAGCCCTCATACGAGCACCTGCTGCGGCTCAGCGACGACACCGGGTTGTTGGAGCACGCCGACCACGCTGTGCCTCTCCGGCGGCACGGCTATTGCGTCGACGACGTGGCGCGCGGCCTCGTGGTGCTCTGCCGGGAGCCGGACCCGCCGGAGGCGCTGCTGCGGCAGGCGGAGGTGTACCTCGCGTTCCTCATCCACGCGCAGTCGCCCGACGGGACGTTCCACAACCGGCTCGGATACGACCGGCACTGGCTGGACGAGCCCGGCACCGGCGACTGGTGGGGCCGAGCGGTGTGGGCCGCCGGAACCGCCGCCGTGCGCAGCCCACTGAGCTCCGCACGGGAGAGCGCCCTGACATGTTTCGAGCTCGCCGCGCGGTGCCGGTCGCGCTGGCCGCGGTCGATGGCCTACGCCGCGCTCGGCGCCGCCGAGATCCTGTCGGTGCGCCCGGATCACTCCGGCGCGCGCTGGCTGCTCAACGACGCGGCGGCGACCATCGGCCCGGCTCGCGACGACCCTGGCCGGCCGTGGCCCGAGCCCCGGCTGACGTACGCCAACGCGCTGCTCGCGGACGCCGTGATCGCGGCCGGGCAGCACCTCGGGCGCCCAGCCGTGCTGACCGACGGGCTGAACATGCTGCGCTGGCTGCTGGACGAGGAGACGTACCACGGGCACCTGTCCTGCACGCCGGCCGGCGGCGGGCAGCCGGGCAACCGGAAGCCGGGCTTCGACCAGCAGCCGATCGAGGCGGCCACGATCGCCGAGGCGTGCGTGCGTGCCCTCGACACCACTGGGGACGAGCGGTGGGAGGCCGGGCTCGTCTCGGCGGTGGACTGGTTCATCGGGAAAAACGACACCGGCGTCAGCCTCCGCGATCCCGACACCGGCGGCGGCTACGACGGACTCACCGCCGACGGGCACAACGCCAACCAGGGCGCGGAGTCCACGCTCGCCCTGCTCTCCACCCTCCAGCACGCCCGCCGGCTGGCCTGAGCCGCTCCGCCCGCCGACTTCACACGAATGGTTCGTGGGCTGGATTGGAACGGCCGTGGTGTCGGTACGGCCGTGGAGGATGGCGAACGTCGCCGCCTTGTCGTGTGGCGCTGACGGCCAGGTCGCCGTGGTGGCGAAGTCGCGGCCGGGCCCAGTGGTCCGGGGGCCCGGCCGGGGATGGCTATGCCAGGGATGCTGGTGCCGCCCATTCGGGTGCCACCGGCCCAGCCGGCGAATCTCGGGCAGGCTGTACGTCAACGGTGTGCATACGGTGGCCTTTCCACCGGTGATGCGTCGGTCTCGGCGAGGAAACCGGCCCGGAGCTGGACTATGGCTTCGCGCAGCAGGCGGGAGACGTGCATCTGTGAAATGCCGAGCTCGGCGCCGATGCGGGCCTGGGTCATCTCTTCGGAGAACCGCATGGTGAGGATGCGCCGTTGCCGGGACGGCAACGCGGCGACGAGCGGCCCGAGCGTGAGGTGGTCGTCGATGGTGCCGTAGTGGGGATCGACGGCGCCGGCGAGGTCGATGAGCTCGGCGCTGTCGTGGCCGGTGACGGACTCGTTGAGCGACGGCAGCCGGTACGCCTGACCGGCGCTGACCGCCGCCCGCAGGAGGGCGATGGTGACGTGGAGGTGGTCTGCGAGCTCGGCCGACGTCGGTGAACGGCCACGTAGCTGCGTGAGGTGCTCGGTGGCGGCCGGTATCTCGAGGAGGAGTTCCTGGGCAGCCCGGGGCACGCGCATGGCCCAGGCGGTGTCCCGGAAGTGCCGTTTGAGTGCGCCGACGATGGTCGGAGCGGCGTAGCTGACGAACGGGGTGGTCCGGTTCGGGTCGTAGCCGTCGACGGCCTTAACCAGCGCCAGCGCGGCGACCTGTCGCAGGTCGTCGTAGTGTTCCCCACGACCGGCATAACGCCGCGCGAGCCGGTTGGCCAGCGCCAGGTTGTCCTCGACGGCTCGGCTCCGCAGGACATCACGGTCAGGGTGATCCAGCGGCAGGCGGCCGCGTGCGCGAAGCAGGTGTTCCGTCGGGAACGGAGTATCCCTGCGCAGGTGCAGCCTGCTGAGGGCAGGAGCATCGAAGCCGGTTGCCGGCGGCCCGGAAGGGATTGGCACGGGCCGCGGTGTGCGTTCAGTATCCGGAGGTGGTTCGGTGATCGGGGTCGGCACGGCGAGCACAGTCATGGTCCACGCCCCATCAGGGGACAGCCGCAGCAATCGGCAGGGACGGCGCCTCTGCTAAAGCGCCGGACTCACTGGTCGTCACCGCGAGGTCCGGGCGGCGGAAGAGGCGCCCGACACGAAGGCTGACGGGCGCGGGGATGCAGACCGCATCCTGGACATAACAGTACGCTGATTCGTGCGGTCCTCAAAGGGATCTGCGTCTACGCTGCGCAGGTATTGTTGTCGGCCTCGGGGTCGGGGTGAGTCTGATGACCTCCGACGGCGCTCACGGCATGGCCGCGGCGTCGGACCCGACACCGCGCGGATCGAGGAGTTGCAGTTCACCTTCCGGGAGGCCCGTGCATCGACGCGGCCGCGGCTGGCCCCCCCGTGCTGACCGGACCTGGCCGACGGGGCGATGCGCCGATGCCCGATGTACACGACCGCGGTCCTGGCTGCGGGAGTCCGGGCGGTGTTCGCGTTTCCGTTGCAGATCGGGGCAGCTCGCCTCGGCGTCCTCGATGTGTTCCGGGCCAGCTCCGGGGCGATGTCCAGACCGGAGCTGGGCCGGGCGCTGACGCTCGCCGACCAGGTCGTGACGACCTTGTTGGACGGTCAGGAACGGACCGCCGGCGTGGACGAGCTGGACGAGGCGTTCGAGCACCGTGCCGCACTGTTCCAGGCCCAGGGCATGGTGATGGTCCAGTTGGGCATTGTTACGGCATCAGGTGGCGGTGTTGCGCCGGCAGGTACACCGACCCGATCTGCAGCCCGCTGACCGAGTAGTGCTGGCGGCGTTGTCGCGGCTGTTGCCCCGGCAACGCTGGGCGGCGTTCTTCGTCACCCCCGCGACCCCGCTGCGCTGGCATCGACAGCTTATCGCACGACACTGGACCTACCCACACGCGCGACCCGGCCGGCCACCCGTCGGCCGTGAGATCCGGGAACTGGTCCTGCGTCTGGCCGCGGAGAACCCGACCTGGAGCCATCGCCGAATACAGGGTGAGCTGGCTCGGCTGGGCCACCAGACAGCGGCCAGCACGGTCTGGAAGATCCTGCACCAGGCCCGGCGTCGACCCGGCCCCACGCCGAACGGGACCGACCTGGCAGCAGTTCCTCACCGCCCAGGCGCACACGACGCTGGCCTGCGACGTCTTCGCGGTCGACACCGTGCTCCTGAAGCGGGTCTACGCGCTGTTCTTCATCGAACTGGCCACCCACCGGGTCCATACCGTCGGTGTCACCGCGCACCCGGCCGGCGCCTGAGTTGCGCAACAGGCCCGGAACCTGCTGATGCGCCTCGATCAGCGGGCCCACGGATTCCGGTTCCTGCTCCGCGACCGCGACACCAAGTTCACGACCGCCTTCGACACGGTCTTCACCGCCGCGGGTATCGACGTGATTCGAACACCACCACAGGCGCCCGAGCCTGGGCGGGTTGATCAACGAATACTCGCAGGCAGCGTAGCCGAATCTGATTAGGAGCCCCACAGGTCCATGGTGGTGTCGACAGCCGTCGGCGGGACGCGGGACCGGGCGGCCGGTCGCGGCACCGCCACGCGGTCAGTGCTGTCGGTGTTGTTCGTTGCGGCGGAGCGCTTCTTCGAGCTGGTCTTCGAGAATGATGATGCGGCAGGCGGCGTCCAGCGCGGTGCCCTGGTCGCAGAGTTCCCGGGCGCGTGCGGCGAGGCGTAGCTGGTAGCGGGAGTAGCGGCGGTGGCCGCCGGCGGACCGCAGCGGGGTGATCAGCTTCAGGTCGCCGATACGGCGCAGAAAGTCTTGGGAGACGCCGATGATCTCCGCGGCGCGTCCCATGGTGCAGGCGGGGTAGTCCTCGTCGTCCAGTATGTCGTCGGGTTGGGCCATGGCACCTCCGGGTCGAGGGCCCCGGCGCATGTGCGCCGGGGCCCAGGGTTATCGGGTCTGCAACACCATCTACCGACAGGAACGTCGGCTTGTCGTGTCCGCACCGGCCGTCAACGACGGCTTCGGGTGCGAGGATCGCGTAAGCGTGACCGGAGACCACCTCTCGTTCGATGGAGCCTGCGGTGTCCGCCCCGACCTCAGGTACCGGTCGGTGGCGGGCGATCCAACGGTGGCGCCCTCGACCAGAGCACCGATGTGGGATGGCCGGCGCGGCATCGCC
This sequence comes from Dactylosporangium roseum, assembly GCF_025264685.1. GTDB lineage: Bacteria > Actinomycetota > Actinomycetes > Mycobacteriales > Micromonosporaceae > Dactylosporangium > Dactylosporangium roseum. Next base: position 3,508,406 of record NZ_CP073721.1, on the reverse strand, counting down.
CGACATGGACGGCCTCTCGTGCACCGTTTCCATTCATCCGGTTGGGGTAGTGTCTCGATGTGACCGACAGCACGTCGTGGCCGGGAGGCGATCCGCGGACCAGGGGTCACGGATGCGGCTGATGATGACGGTGTCGCTGCCGCGGCAGCCGTCGTCGATCGGTGAAGCCCGGCACATGCTTGCCGTGCTGCTGAGCTTGACCACCGCCGAAGACCAGGTCCGGGACCATTTGGCGATCCTGCTCACCGAAGCCTGCGCCAAACGTCGTGCGGCGCGGCGACACCGGGACCACCATCGATCTGCATATCACCATCGAGTCCGGCACGTGCGTGCTGGAGGTCGGCAACCGCGGCCGCGTGCCCGAAGGTGGGAGACTCCCGACACGTCCCCCGGATCCCGCGCAGGCGAACGGCCGTGGGCTGCCGTCGATCGCCGCGTTGTCGGACGGCGCGCAGTTCGTCGTGACGGCACCGGGGCATGTGCTGCTTCGCATGGCCCTGGCCTGCAGGCGCACACCCACGTACGGGCAGCGGATCCGTCCGGCCCCTAAGCTGGCGTCCGGAGTCGGTGGCTCGTACGTTTCGACTGGAGGCCGTTCGTGGACCTGTCCTTGACAACCCGGCCGGGCCGTGGATGTCTTGTCGTGCAGGTGGGCGGTGTCCTTGACCTGGCCACGACCCCGGACGTGCGCAGCAGTCGGCAAGCCGCCACCGACGACGGCACGGACCGAGCAGGTGCCCCGCACCCGCCACTCCCGGGTCGAGGGCGAAGCCCAGGCCAGGAAGCCGAAACGCGCCGAGCGGGCCGCGCAACCGCTGGCACCCGCGTGACACCCACCGTCCACACCGGACAAACGAGGACGGCGCCCGGCAAGCGTGTCCGCAGGCCAGACGCCAGTCGATCAAGCGCGCCCGAAGGGATTCGAACTAGCCTTGTGCCGTACGGGGCCGACGCCTGTCGCTCTTCGCGGTGCACCGAGGACGGCGTGGCTCTGACGGGCTCGTTTGCGGGGTCGACCCACGGGTATCAGTGGACCGAGGGTTTGTCGCTGTGCCGCCTCTGCCGGCGGAGCGCAGCGGGCCGCCCAGACTCCTGCGGTCGCCTCTCACCGGCAGCGTCCGTCTGCCCGTACGTCGAGCGATGTCGCTCGCGTCACGGGCGGTGGGTTTCTTGAGGAGTCTTTCCATGCGCGCTTGTGTTGTGACTGCTGCCGCCGTAGCCGGTGGCGCTCGCCGTCCCCTCCATAGTTTGCCAATCCGTCCGACCACGACATTGCAGAGCGACTCTTTCACAAGCGTGGCGTCGTGACAGTCACCGCGCAGCGGCCGCGGGTTGCGGGCGGCAGCGACTTCGCGGCGTTGAACCGGCGCATCACCGAGGCCGGGCTGCTGCGACGGCGTCCCGCCCATTACGCCGTCCGCATCACGGTGGTGGCCGTGGCCCTGCTGGGCGGGTGGGCGACGTTCCTGCTGGTGGGACGGTCGTGGTGGACGCTCGCGGTCGCCGCGCTGCTCGGTCTGGTGTTCTCCCAGGTGGCGCTCGTCGCGCACGACCTGGCCCACCGGCAGGTCTTCCGGACCAAGAAGTCCAGCGAACGGGCCGGCTGGCTCGCGGCGAACGTCGCGGTCGGGATGAGCTACGGCTGGTGGACGGAGAAGCACACCCGCCACCACAACAACCCCAACCATGACGACCTGGACCCGGACGTGCAGCCGGAAGTCCTGATCTGGGCCACCGAGTCCGCGTGGGGCCGGCGCGGGCTCAAGGGTTTCATCAACCGCCACCAAGCGGGACTGTTCTTCCCGCTGCTCACACTGCTCAGCATCGACCTGCGCATCTCCAGCTTCAAGGCGCTGCGGCAACCCAGGATGAAGCACCGCGGCCGGGAGGCCAGCCTCATGGGCCTGCACCTCGCCACCTACGTCGCGGCTCTGCTGCTGGTGCTGTCCCCGCTGCAGGCCCTGGCGTTCTTCGCGGTACACCATGCCGTCTTCGGCGTGTACCTGGGCATGACATTCGCACCGAACCACAAAGGCATGCCGCACCCCGCCGGAAACGAGGACTACCTGCGCAAGCAAGTACTCACGTCCCGCAACGTCACCGGCGGCCGGCTCACCGACATCGCGCTGGGCGGCCTGAACTACCAGATCGAGCACCACCTGTTCCCGGCCATGCCCGCACCGAACCTGCGCCGAGCCCAGCCGATCGTGCAGGAGTACTGCGAACAGGCTGGGGTTCCCTACGCGCAGACGAGCCTGATCGAGTCATACCGCCAGGCACTGCGCCACCTGCACGACGTCGGCGCCCCGCTCCGGCTGGCCGCCCAGCGGCAACGCACCACCCGATAACCCCGGTACCGCGACCTTGGCGTCCGCGAGCACGCCACTCAACGCATCAATGCACGCCCATTGAAGGGAAACACTATGGTCAGCAGATCCGATACCGGCATCACCCGCGGCACCACGGACCGACACACCATCCGCACGGCCGCGCGCGTCGTCGGCATCGTCTTCCTCGTGGTGGGTCTGGCAGGGTTCATCCCCGGCATCACGACGAACTACGACACGCTGCAGTTCGCCGGCCACGACTCCGGCGCCGAGCTGCTCGGCGTCTTCCAGGTCTCGATCCTGCACAACATCGTGCACCTGCTGTTCGGCGTCGCCGGACTGGCCCTGGCCCGATGCGCCGACACCGCCCGGCTGTACCTCATCGGCGGCGGCGCCATCTACCTCGTGCTCTTCCTGTACGGACTGGTGATCGGACACGGCAGCGACGCCAACTTCGTCCCCGTCAACGCCGCGGACAACTGGCTGCACCTGATCCTGGGCCTGGGCATGATCGGCCTCGGCCTCGCCCTGTCACCACGCGGCCCCCGCAGCGACGAACGCTGACGTCCGCGCCACGGTGCCATCGACGGCGCTGCTGCGGCTTCGCGGCCGCACCAGCCGCCGTCACACCGCCGCAGGCCGCAACGGGCCGGGTGGCTGTCACACCGGGCCGCGCGGCTCGCCATCCAGCTCCGCCGCGAGAACGATCCGCTTGTCCGGCTGTGGGCTGGCCCTACTACCCAACCCTCGCTGGTCCCGACAGCTCGACGTCCCACCGACCCGCTTGATCATCCGACGTATATCGATGGCTCGTGCCCGTCGCCAACATCACGTGACGGAGTGCCCCCATGCGTATCGTCGTGCCTGCCGAATTCGATCTCCTTGCGGACGCAGTCGAACACGGACAACAAGAGTACGATCGAACCATCCCGGAATCGACGACATCCCTGCCCTGAGGTGCCCGCCGCACCGGCCCAACCCGATGAGAGGGGATGTCATGTCGGCCAACGACCTCCATCGCACTCGAAGTGCGTCCGCCGAGCCGTCCGTCGCGGGACCCCCGCCCGGCCCCGCAACTCCCTCGCAGAACCCGGCGGATCAGGCTGTGACGTCACCGGCCAGCCGGGTCCCGCGCACCCGTACCGGCGCCACCTGGTTCGGCATCTGCGTCGCGGCGCTGATCCTCGTGGTGCTGATCGTGTTCATGCTGCAGAACACCCGCAGCGTTGAGGTCACCTTCCTGGGAATGCACGGCAACCTGCCCCTGGCCATGGCCCTGCTGGTCGCCGCCGTCGGCGCCGCGATCCTGACCATGGTGATCGGCGCGGCCCGGATCACCCAACTACGCCGCCTGACCCGCCGCCAGCACCACTGAGCCCACCCCTGGACAGCCCCGGAACCCGGACAGCCGGCCACGGACCCATATCCAAGCGAACTCGATCGAGGTGTACTACCCTGCGATCCGCGGTCGGAGTGCAGATTGCGCCGGGCTCGACCAGGCCGCGGGGCTAACCAGCTCCGCGCGCCTATGCCCGGCCATCGCGTACCCGACGACCTCACGGTTGAACAGGTCGATCGCGGTGGCCAGATACAGCCAGCCCTCGGCGGTGGGCAGGGAGGTGAAGTCCCTCGGCGAACCATGACCCGCCGCCGGTGCGGTGAAGTCCCGCCAGATCGGATCCGGCGCCGCGCCGCCGGGCTTCGTCAGGGATCACGCCGACGTCGGGTGATGCCGGCGATGCGGTGCTGGCGCATGATGCACTCGACCCAGTTACGGTTGACCCGGCGGTCGCGCCGGCGCAGCGCCACCGCGATGCGCCCTGTGCTCACCATGAATGGCGCGGATCTCGCCCGTGTCAACGCCCGTCGCGCGCGGTTCGGTGTTGTTGCCGGACGGGGCGCAAGCTGCACCACAAAGGCCGTCGGCTGGCTGGGCGACCAGGCAATGTCTGATCGAGACACCCGCGAGGGGGCCCAAGGGAACATCTGACGTGTACTCTACTGGCAGGTGCCCGTACCGACGCACGCACCTTGTCGAGCCAGCAACACCCACGACGTTGGGTTGTTGCCTTCCCGGCCCGGGTCCAGCCCTCGCCCGCCTGTCAAGCCGTTCCTGGAACCAATCGGGCTGGAGGAATCATGTCCACACTTTCCCCGGTGACCCCATCGGCGCAGCTCCGTATCGGTATAAGCTGCTCGTGCCCGGCCACGGTCCGGGCCGTCGCAGTCGGAGAGATCGACCTGACAACCGCACACATGCTGCATGATGGGCTGTTCAGCGCCTTGTACACGCAGGCTCCCGACTTCCTCGATGTTGACCTTGCCGGGGTCACCTTTATGGACTGCATCGGACTCGGCGTGCTTGTCGCCATGCGCAGGGCCGCCGCACGGACGGGATGCCAGTTGCGGGTCGTCAACCCGCAGCCCATCGTCCGTCGGGTTCTGGCGTTGACCGGACTGCTCGGCATCCTCGCCGCCCCTTCCAGCACGCCGCCGCTCGTACCGGTCAGATCTGAAGTTCCGTCCGGGATCGGACCCACCCCCGAGGCCGTGACGCCGTCGTTCGACCTGCCAGTCGCCGCCTGACCACAAATCCGGCACTTCGCCGACTGCCGGCCACCCGGGACCGTGAGAGCAAAACGCCAGCGGTGCAGGTCGATCAGCATGACCGCTCGCGCCGCGCCAACGGCAACCAACACGACTATCACCGACCCCGCCGAGCCGACGACACCGGCCAAGGTGGACATCATCCGGGTGGTTCAGCATCACTGGACCCGGACCGCGCAGACAACACCTGGCCGCTTCGCGAGACCGACCCGGCCGGCGTTGCCGATTACCGTTCGGGTTCCGGTGGGACGGCCGACGTCTGTCTGGCCGTGACGCCGACCGGCCGTCGTGCCGCCATCAAGATCCTCCGTGCCGGGGCGTGGGCGCCTGTGACGTGCCGGCGCGAGTTCCGGCTGGCGTCCATGATGGACGCGGCCTGCACCGCACCGACGCTTGACCACGGGGAGCGGTACGCGGACGGAGTCGTGCAGTGCAGCCGTGGCTGGGCCGCACCGGAACATCTGTGGATCACGCCGGCAACGCCGGCGATGGACGTCTTCGCCTGGGGCCTCCACGTCGACCTCGACGAGGCATTCGCCCTGCTCCGCCGTTCCGCCCGCGACCGCAACCGCAGTGGCACCGCCCGCAGGCACTTGGCCCGGCGACGAGCGGCGGGACCGGGACAGCGGCGACGTGACCATGGCGGTCTTGTCGATGCCCATCGAGCCATCAGCTCGGCCGCAGAGCGATGTTGACGACTCATATGCGGCCACTGGGGACCTGGGCGACACGCCCACCCTACGCTCCGAAGCGAGATCCATGCGATCACCGGCAGACGGAGTGTACAGTGATGACGCCTCCCTGGTCCCCGGTGGCACCTTCCAGCTTTGGCCAGCTATCTGAAGGGCCTTCATGGGCGGGACCAGCACGTCGCGTGTAATCCAGCGCAGCAGCCGCGCACGAGGCGCTACCTGCGGACCGTTGGCGTCAATGATCTGTGCCGACGCGGCAACCCCGCTAGCTCACCGCTCCCGCAGGGCGGACCCTGTGCCGGTCGACGGCAAACACCGCGCGCGGCGGCGCTCACCTGCCCGCATGCGGCGGCAGTGCCAACACCGTGCGAAGCCGCGAAGCCCGGCCGGGTGGATGACCGGCGTCCGCGTAACAGTTTGAGGCCTTCTTCGAGGGGGGATCGACAGGCTCCGGGCGATTACCCGCCCGGAGCCTGTCTTGCCCCCGCGGCCGGCTGGCGCGGTCAGTGTGCGGATCACGCCAGCAACACAAGGCGGGCGCTAGGGGCGGCGTTCCGGGGTCCCGCCCGCGGCGATGACGTCGGCCGACCGGCGGCTCGCGGTGCCCGTCGCGGATGGGTTTCTCGCCCGGCCGAAACGGTGGAAGCCGAAGGCCGGCGCACCCTCACCGGCCCCGCCATGGCCGCCCGGCTTTCCCGGCCCCGTACGCCCACCTTGCGCTGGCCCGCGGTCGCCACATGGATACGAGGCGCTCGCGGCCCGGCTCATCGCTGCGTCGGGCAACCGGCCGGGGCTCTTCAGCGCGGACCGCCGGGTCCCGGTCGTAAGCGACATGGTGTTGACATCGCGGCATCATCTGGCCTTGAGCCCAGCAGCGACGACCTGCGCCGCTGCACCATGACGCCTATGCGCGGCCCAAGACACAGGAACAAGGGCGTCGCGCTCTTCCCTGCACGACGACACCATCTCGAACACTCGCCGCGGCACTCTCGAGGCTCAGCCGAGGCGATCAGGGCGGTCGTGGTCGTCCACGGGGAGAGCACCGGCGGACACCGCCCTCACCTCCAGGCTACGCAGCTCGGCACGACCGGCCGTCACGGTGGTGAACGCGATGTCGGCGGCGTCCCGGTCGATAGCGACGCGGACCAACGTCGGGCGGAGCGCCAACCGTGTCGCGTCCCACACCTGCCAGTGGCCGTCCACCTCGATCCACCACGGAGTAAAAGTCCATCAGGGCCAGGCCGGGGACGTACACGGCGGCAACGCGCGTGGGGGCCTCGACCGCCCGGCAGAATGCGGCGGCGAGGTGTGCGAGGTCGCGGCACACACCACAGGCGGACAGCAGTGTGTCCACCGCCTCGGTGGCGGGCCCGCTCGACTCGGACGTGTACATCGCGTGCCGCCACACGTAGTCGCAGATCGCCCGCACCCGGGAGCATGAGGGCGCGTCGCCTCACCGGTCGACCAGGGCGACACATTGGCCCCACGCTCATTCGGACTCACCCAAACCGGCCGGCCCGATCGGACAATGATGGCGACCGCGCCAATCGTGGCCGTGACGACAACTTCATGCTCGACGGGCGACACGGCGCATCGGTCGCGACCGAGGAACTGCAATACACCCCGAGCGTTGACGCGACTGGCCTCGAAGTGCAGGTCAGCCGCGGAACGGTGACGTTGTCGGCGAGGTCGCCAGCCTGCCGGAACGGCCCGCGGTGAAACACGCCGCGATGCGGGTCGGCGTCAAGAACGTCACCACAAGACCACCGTATGCACGCCTTCCGCCTCGGGCATCACCGATCAGGACATCGCTCAGGCTGCCAGCCAGTTCCTCGAGTGGGCCGTCGACGTCCCCCCGAACGCGGTCACCGCCGACGTCCAGGACCACAAGATCACCCTCTCCGGACACTTCGCCTGGGAGTACCAGCGCAACGCCGCCGCACGGGCGGTCACCTACCTCAAGGGCGTCACGCAGGTCAGCAAACGAGATCTCGCTCGAGTCGCCGCCGCCGTCCGACGGCACCAAGGCAACGGTCGAGGCCGCGATGCGGCGCAACGCTGAGCTGGACTTGCGGCGGATCACGATCGACCTCAGCGGACCTCCGCTTCCGCCTCGGCACGGTCGGCCCAGACGCCACGCTCGGCGTCGATGGTCTTGCCCGGTTCGAGATCCTCGTAGATCTCCCGGCACCGGATCTGAACTCCATACGCTCCGCCCCTCGCGTGCTTCGCGGCCACCGTCTCACCCGGGGAATCGTGCGGCGCTGCGGTCGGATCCGTTGACCGTCGGCTCGCCGCGACGGCGTTTCCGACGGTACAGCGGCCGGCACCTCCACTCCCCCGGCAAACCCGTGACGCTGAGATCGCAGGGATCGTCAGAACGTCGACGAGGCATCGCGCCGTTCTCGTGCTACAGGCGTAGAGTTGGCTTTGGCACCCGAGACCCCGGTGACCGAAATATGCACCGCCGACGGACCGCGGCCGGCGCAGCACGAATCGAGTCACGCCGAGTAAAGCTGCAGGTTTCCATACCGGTCACCTCCCGGTGGCAGCCCGTAGGTCGGGAGAGGGGCCAGTTATGTTCACCGCCGCCCAACGCGTCACAGTCGTTCCGCCGGGACCACCGACCCAGCCGAGGATATCGCTCGCTGCGGTGCGGGCAAGTCGAGCTGTCCTCGACGGCGGATGGTGGCCCCGTTCCCGGGATCCGGTGGCGGAACTACCGGGGTTGATCCTCGCCCTGAACGAACGGTACGGACCGATCCGCCAGATGATGCTCAACAGCAGCACCTGGAATGGCCACTTTCGGCGCCTCGCGGTCGGCACCCGCGTGGTGCGGGCCGGGTGGTTCAGCACCGTCGACCCCGGCATGCTGATCGCCACCACCGAGCGCGGCGACCAGATCGACCTGCTCGTCGTGCCCCCCGAGGCCACCACCGCCACTGCGGCCATCGCCATGGCCACGGCCGCCGATCCGACCAACCAACTGCGCGCTCCGGCCATCCTCGCCGCATCCCGCACCGCACCGACCGCCGAGCGCAGTGAAGGCGTCGACCCGGGCACCGTGTGGGACAACGAAGGCGGCCACAGCGCCCGGGAGCCCTCGCGACGGCATGTCCCAGCCGAGCCGGCGAACACCTCATGACCTGCGTTCGGAACCGCCGGTTCGACCTGATCGAGGTTCTGCAAATGCTCGCCCGCGAAGGGAAGCTCGCCCTCCGAGGCAAGGTCGTCGTCACGGCCTGACGAGGGTCAGCTTGCGGTTGTGGCGCGTAGTGGTTGGCCGACGTGGCGGAGGTGGTGCAGGGCCCGGCGTAGGAGCGCAGCAGGGTGGTCTCGCAGAATGACACGTCGTGCCACCCGACCGATACCCGGCCCGACGCGCAAGCCGCGAGCCAGGCGCTTGCTGGGGCTGTCACCGCTGCAGGCTACGCCCCGTCGATCCGCCATCTTCGCGATCCTCTACGGCCGCGAGGACCGCCCCCTGGACTGGCTACACGCCGGCGAAGCGCTCTCAGCCGGCTGGCTCACCACCACCGAGTTGGGTGTATCGGTCCTGCCGCTCAGCGCCACCGTCGAGGTGGCCGCCACCCATGAGGCGATGCGGGCACCACTCGCCGGCCTCGGCCGCCCTACCTCGTCCTGCGGCTCGGATCGACCGAACCGACCGAACCGACCGAACCGACCGAAAAGGTTGCGCCACACGCACCGCGGCTGCCAGCCGACCAGATCATCGAACGGCCGTAGCGAGGGCTGAACCGGCCGTTGGCGTGCCGACCTCCCGACGGCCGCGCATCGGCGGCGACGATGCGTACGGGGTGGTCTGCGGCGCGACGCGGGTCAACCCACCGCGATGACTTCGATGACCTCGTCGCATGGGCGGCGCGGTACCGGCGCTGCCGGGGGCGCGCTCTCGTTGACGCCGAGCCGGACGGTCAGTTGTGGGTACCCGGCTGGTGCGATCGCCCCGCGTAGTACCGTCCACGCACCGGGGACCTCGACCACATCGCTCATCGCCGACGAGGCCACCCCGATGGTTGTGGCGGTGAGCAGGACCGCACTGAGCGCCTCCCCGGTGCGCAGCCAGTCTGCCCTGGTGTCCTGTGCGGTCGCGAACGCCAGGTAGGTGGTGTATCGGTCGTCGCCGGGGCCGGGAGCCAGGCCCGGCGACGCTCCCGGAGCGAAGTCGCGGGCCGGCCCAGTCCGTGTCACCGCCGGGACGTCCGCCGTCGTCGGCACACCGCCGCGGGTCGCTGGTATGCGGTGGGTCGGCCAGGTGGCGATCTCGTCCTGGTAGCCGATGTCGCGTTGCTCGACTGTCGCCGCTGACCGTGCGACGAGTGCACGGACGTCCACCTGTGCTGGGTCGAACGCGTGCGTGCTGACCCCGAACGGTTCGGCGGTGTGGCGCAGCAGGTCCATCACCTCGTCCGGTAGCGGCCGGACGCCCAGGAATGGGCGCTGATCGGTGCAGCGCGTGCGCAGGGCATGATGCAGGCGCATGTCGTCGGCTGTAACCTGGTGCGGGCCGGTGAGCGTCAGTCTGGCAAGCAGGTCCGGATCGGCTGGATCGTCGATCCGTTCGACGGTGACCGCGGCCCCGAGGACGGCGAGCACGACGGTGGCATGGTGCAGGACCGCACCGCAGCTGACAATCATCAACCGGCCCTGCGGATCGGTGACGGTCAACTGGCGGGAGCGGTCCGCGCGCAGTTCAAGGGCGTTGCCGCGGATGCGCCAGCGCCAGGGCTGAGAGTTCTCGATCGACGGTGCCAGACACGCCACGCGGGCCGCCTCATACAACACATCCTCGGCCGACAACGACGCCGGCCGCTGCATCTCACTCATAGTCGTGCCTCCAAATCGCGTGTGCCTCCCACTGCTCTACCCGGGACGGAGGTCGGTCCTTCCTCGGTGCGGCGAGAGCCCGTCTCGTTTGTAGACGGGGTACAACACGGTGGACAGGCTTGCGATGAGCGTCGTTGGATGCCAGCGCACCCCAGTGGCTGCCAGCACTCAGGGTAGGGCAGGTCCTGGCCGTAGAAGCAGGTGATCGCGGTCGGTAAGCCCCCAACGCACGTCCCGTTTCGATCCAGCCGGGTCCGGGCGCGCGGATTCGACCCGGTCCCGATGGTCCAGGTGCCCGCACCGCGGGCACCTGGACGACAACGGAGGTAGCGGTCACCGGATCAGCACCGGCGACGCAAGCGCCGACCGTAGCGTTGACACACGACAACACGTCGCGAGTTCAACGGTACCTCCGGCACCTCAAAGGTCCGTGCGGTCGCGACCGGCGGGTGACGTACGACAAGGGCTGGGTCGACCGCGATGAGCCACGCACCGGCTTGCCACTCGCGAGCCTACGCCGCCAACCCGGTCACCCGCTTCGGCGTCGCGGACGTCTTCCGTGCCACGTTGCAGGTCGTGGCTGCGCCCACCTCCGAACGGACCCGGCTGTTCAAAGCGCTGCGCGGCAGCGCCCGCAATCACAACCGGCGCCTGTCCGACCTCGCCCAGGCCATCGCCGACGGCTCGCTGCACCCTCCACCTGCGACCGCCACCAGCACGCCCCACTGACCCTCCAAACGGGTCTGGCAGCGGCCAACAAGCCCTCAGGGCCGGGCGCCGGGGTTGTCCCGGTCGCCGTCGACGGTAGTGACCGGCGACCGGGGTATGGCTCCGTCCCGGCTGATCAGGCGGTCGCCGAGATCGGCGGGTTGTCCGGCGGCCGGGGTTTCGGCCCAGGCAGCGCCAGACGGAAAATGTTCTTCCAGACGTTGGCGGTCTGACGGACCAAAGAGCCGGTGTTGTACCGCAGCCCGTAGCGCTGGCACAGGTCACGGACCTTGGGAGCGATCTCGGTGTACCGATTGCTGGGCAGATCTGGAAACAGATGGTGTTCGATCTGATGGCTGAGGTTGCCGGTCATGATGTGCAGCAGCGGGCCGCCGTCGATGTTGGACGAACCAAGCAGTTGGCGGATGTACCACTCGCCGCGGCTCTCGTCCTCGAGTTGGTCTTCGGTGAAGACCTCCGAGCCGTCCGGGAAATGGCCGCAGAAGATGACCGCGTGCGACCAAACATTGCGGGTGACGTTCGCGGTGAGGTTGCCGAGCAGAGTGGGCAGGAACGCCGGACCCGCGAGCAGCGGGAACGCGACGTAGTCTTTGACGACCTGGCGGGTGGCCTTGCGCAGGACGCTGCCGAGCTGGGACAGCGCCTCGGCCCAGCTCTTCTCGCCGCGCCAGGCCCGTTCGAGCTCGACGTCGTAGATGGCGATGCCCCATTCGAAGCCGGCCGCCAGGATCGCGTTGGAGACGGGTTGGGCCAGGTCGACCGGGTGCCACGGCTGCTCGGGGCTGACCCGTAGGAATGCGTAACCGATATCGCGGTCCTTACCGAGAATGTTGGTGTAGGTGTGGTGCACGAAGTTGTGCGAATGCTTCCACATGCCGGCCGGCGACGCGAAGTCCCATTCCCAGGTGCTGGAGTGGATCTGCGGGTCACGCATCCAGTCCCACTGCCCGTGCAGAACGTTGTGACCGATCTCCATGTTCTCCAGGATCTTCGCGACGGCCAGACACGTGGTGCCGGCCAGCCAGGCCGGCGGCAACAGCGAGGCCATCAGCAGTGCCCGGCCGCCGACTTCCAGGCCCCGCTGGAGCGTGATGACCCGGCGGATGTACCGGGCGTCGCCGTCGCCGAGACCGGCGATCACCTTGTCGCGGATCTGGTCCAGTTCGCGGCCGATCTCCTTGATGTCGACTTCGGACAGATGGGCAGCGGGGCCGGCTGACGCGGGTACGGTACCTGTCATCTGAGAGCTCTTCCAACTGGTCGCTACAGGTCGATCTCGACGGGGCCCGCGGCCGCCGACACACAGGTTTGAATCAGCGCTCCTTCGTCGCCGTGCTCCCGACCGGTGCGCAGGTCACGTATCCGGCCGGCCCGCAGCCGGGCCACGCAGGTGTAGCAGATGCCCATACGGCAGCCGCTGGGCATCAGCACACCGGCGTTCTCACCGGCGACCAGCAGCGAAGTGGCGCCGCCGGCGTCGGCGTGCCGACCGCTGACAGTGAACATCACCCGGCCCCCGCAGCCGCCCGACGTCACGTCGGGCCGGAATCGCTCCACGTGCAGCCGGTCGCCGAGCCCGGCGCGTCGCCAGTGCCGCTCGGCCCGCTCGAGCAGACCGGCCGGGCCACATGCCCAGACGTCGCGCAGACGCCAGTCCCGGCAGATCCCGCGCAGTTGCGCCATCGTCAGCCGGCCGCCGTCACGGGTGTACCACTCGTGCAACCGCAGCCGCGGAAACCGGGCGGCCAGGGCGCGCAGTTCCACACCGAAGATGACGTCCTGCGCGGTCGGCGCCGAGTGCACCAGCACCACGTCCGGCATCTCACCCTGCGCGGCCAGGCCGCGCAGCATCGCCGCCACCGGAGTGATCCCGCTACCGGCCGTCAGGAACAGCAACCGGGCCGGCAACGGCTCCGGCAGCACGAACGCACCTTGCGCCGGCGCGAGGTGGACGATGGTTCCCGGCACCGTCCGATGGACCAGGTAGGGCGAGACCAGCCCGTCCCGGGCCGCCTTCACCGTGATCGTGATACACCCGTCGGCCCGCTCCGGCGGCGAGGACACCGAGTAGCTGCGCGCATGCCGCACCCCTCCGATGTCCACACCGACCCGGACGAACTGCCCGGCCCGGTGCCGCCCCCAGCCACGCCCGGGACGGATCACCAGGCTGGCCGCGTCCGCAGTCTCCGGCACAACCGCCTCGACCCGCCCACGCACCTCCCGGGACGACCACAGCGGATTGAGCAACCCGAGATAGTCGTCCGGCAGCAGCGGCGTGGTCAACCACACGGCGGCCCCGAGCAGGCGGTCGCGAACGCTGAGCCGGCTTGCCCCCCTGACCCCCTCCACCGTGGCCTCGGTCTTCGCTTCGGACCCAAGAGCCAACCCGCGCACCCCCTTCACGTGGACTGTCACCTGCCCTACCACGACCGGCACCTAACCCCACCCCGGCTGAGAAACCGGATGACACCCGGTTGGCTACGCTCGACAACCGAGCGCCGGGTCGCGGACGGCGCCGTGGTCGATGACCATGCCATACAGCCACAGCACGAGGTAAACCGCGCCGCCGATCAGGAACAGCCGGGCGCCGCGCTCGTGCTCCTCGCGGCCTTCACCGCGTTCCGGGCGCCCTTGCGGTCCTTCTCTCTCACCCGCGCCCGCGCCGCTCCCGATCCTCGCCGCGGGCCGGGCCCGGCGGCCCTGTGCGCGCCAGAGGTTGCCGGTCTGCTCGAAGAAGCCCTTGGGGTGGTACTCGATGATCAGCACCACCCGGGTCAGCGTGGGCGTGAGGGCATGGAACGAGATGGCGCCGTCCGGATAGCCCTTCGCCCCTTTCGAGCGCCACACGATCCGCTCGTCCGGGACCATCTCGACGATCTGCGCGTCCCAGTCGCGGTGCGACAGGAAGATCTGTGCCCGCCAGTGGAGCTTCTCGTCCTGCTCGCGCTCGACCTTCTCGACCTTCTTCGTGAAACGCGGGATGTCCTCGAACTCCGTCCACTGGTTGTACGCCACCCGCACCGGCACACCGACGTCGACGAACTCCACGATGTTCGTCAGCTTGAGCTTCTTGCTCTTCTTCCCCTTGCCGAACGCCTGCTTCAGCTTGGCCAGCCCGCCGGCGATCCCGCCCTTGGCGGCGGCCTTCGTCGGGGACCCGCCCCCGGCCAGATGCTCCGCGCCCTTGGCCGCAGCCACCAGCTTGGGGCTCTCGGAGCGCTCGGCGAAGTCGGTCAGCCGATCGGTGAGGCCGCCGACCCTGCCACGCAGGGACTCCACGGCCCGCTCGCCGACCGCGCCGGCGAGGTTGCCCAACTCCTTGGCCACCAGACGAGAGACTCGCTCGCCGATGCCACCCGTGGGGCCGTTGTGCGGTACCGCGCTCATCGCAGCGCCGCCGATCCACGTCGGCGGACCGGGGGCTCGCTGTCCTCACCCCGTGACCGGCCCCGCCCCGCCCCGACCGGCACCGGTTCCTCGTACCGCCGCTCGTAGCGGCCTTCCGCGCGCTCGTCGTCACGATCCCTGTACCGCTGCTCGTACCGCTCGTCGCCGCGGCCGTACGCCCGTCCGCGCTCCTCCCGCTCACCCCGCTCCTGCCGGTCCCCCTCCCGCTCGCCGCGCAGGCGGTCCGTGGTCGACCGGAGCGCCTCGCTGCGACTGCGGAGCCGGTCACTTGCCGCGTCGATGCGCGCCCGGCTGCGGCGGCCGCGGCGAGCAGCAAGGCGGTGACCACGAGTGAGGCCCATCGCCGTCATGAAATTCGTGGAGAACACGGAACCGGTTCTTCCGTCAGCAATGCATCCCTTGGCGTGAGTAGACGGTCGGCGTAGATTCCCCCCGCCTTCTGGAACGCCGATGCGTCCGCCCGCGATGCCTCGGAGATGTTCGGCCGCGCAGTAACATCCTGACCCGAACTCCGCGATCCAGCGCACGGCACACCGGCTCGTACAGCAGTTCTGGCGTGCACTCCTGCGCCCGGTATGCAGGCCGAGCCACGGGCAGGTGCGCGGCGGCTGCCGCGAGTTGACGGAAGCTGCCCTGGGCGGTGTGGGCCGGGAAGCGAGGGATACGCCGACTCGGCCGGCGACGGTCATGGACGGGTTCGTCACGGTCAGGACGTGGCGTAGACGTTCTCGATGAACTCGGCGAGCTGGTGCTCCTCGAGGTTGCGGGCCAAGTCGGCCTCGCTGAGGATGCTCGCCCACCGGGTCGACGCCCAAGCGCTGGTCACCGGGGCGCCGTACGACAGCCTGCCGCGCGAACGCTGCCAGCTTATGCCGGGATGATGCCGCCGGCCGTCCCCACACGATGTCGGATTGCGTTTCTCCTTGCTCAACTCGGGGAATAGCCGTCGCGGTTCGCGTGTCGAACTGATGATGACGTGATTGAGATGGTGTGCTGGAATCGTCAGGCTGCGGGGCGGCTTCCATGGACTTCGTGACCAGCGATGGGGGCTGCGGTGGGGTCCGCCTGAGTTATGAACGGCACGGCCCTGCGAAGGGCGCACCGACGGTCGTGTTGTTGCATGGTTGGTCGCTGGACCGGCGTGTGTGGTCCTGGCAGGTCGACGCTCTGGGCGACGTCGCAGTTGTTGCTTACGACGCGCGTGGTCATGGCCGTTCGGGGCCGGTTACGCGGACCACCGCGACGGTGGCCCGGCTCGCTGATGATCTTGCTGAGATGCTCGGTGCTGTCACGCGAGCCATCGGGTGGTGCTTGTCGGTCATTCGCTCGGCGCTATGACGCGTTCGGCGCGGCGGTTGACACGCACCGGCGCCTGACCGAACTGGCAGCGCTGCCCCAGATCCCGGTGACGGTGCTCGTCGGTGCCCGTGACCGGCTCACCCCCTCGCCTGCGCCACCAACATCGCCGCCGCCGTCCCACAGGCACGCCTGGTCATGTGTCTGGAGGGCGGGCGACGAGTGGGCGGGCGCCCCGGCGGTAGCGACTGCATGAGCATTGGGCCGCTGTCACAGCCGTCCGAGGCCACGACAGCACCTGGGGTGGTGGCATTGCCGCGCAGGGCGTGCCGCGAGGGGAGCGTGGGCGGGAAGCTGCGTTACACGCTCCGGACGGGTCAGTTCTTGGCCGGGTTCGGGTGATGACGGTCGTGCCGTGTGCCGATGTGGGGGCCGGCCGGTTTGCCGGGCGTCTGCGGGGAACCGGCTGTCTGCAGGAACAGCCGACGCGGAACCGATCCGAACCGAACCAGAATCGATCTCACCACGATTTCGCCGATTTCCGAGGAGTAAACGACATGGCGACTGTCCGAGACAAGGTCGTTCAATATCTGCAAGACGCACGTGCGGCGGAGTACGCCTTGACCACCATGCTCGCCGTCAACATCGCCGTCACCCCGGAAGGGACTATCGACGGCGGCTGGAGACGCAGCGGCGACGGTCCCGTGAGCGGGTATCCCGGGTGTCGGACCGGCTGAGTGAGCTCGGAGCTCGCCGCAGCATCCGGCACCTGGGCATGGACGTCGTCCGGGTAACCGGCGGGCAGGCCGTGGCGTTGGTAACGGTACCGGTGCAACTGTTGCGTGGCCCCGGTGGTGAGGAGCGGGTGTTGAAGAACGCCCGGGACCTGTGTGCGGCCACGGCGGTGGTGGACGCCAACTATCGGGCGTTGGCTCAGATCACACGCACCTGTCGAGACAAGATCACCGAGAAGCTCGCTGTCGACCTACAGGCGGAGAGTGAGGAGATGCTGTCGGAGTGCTACGCGTCCCTGGACCGGCTCGCGGAGGCGGTGATTTCCGAGGAGGTCGACGGTGAGCCGGTCTACCAGATCGGACGTATCGGCGCGGTGCAGATGCTGAGGCTGCCGCAGTTGGGGGAGAGCCTGCACCGGCTACGAGACGAGGCCGCTGACGTGCTGCGGTTCGCCCGGCGCGGGGCCGTGCGGCAGGAGGCACAGTCCATCATCCCGGACTACGACAACCTGTCGGTGGAGCAGATCCGTGACCGGCTGGCGCGGCTGTCCCAGTCGGAGCTGTCCACCGTCGAGGCCTACGAGGCGGCGACGCTCGACCGGGTGCCGGTCCTGGAGGCCATCCAGGAGCTGCACGGCGCGGAGCCGTGGCCGGGGTACGACCGGATGAACGTCGGCGAGATCCGTGCCCGGCTGCGGGAGGTTGACGAGGGCCAGATCCGCGCGGTGCTGGACTACGAGCGCGGCCACAAGGACAGGGCATCGATCCCCAACGCCCCTGAAGTTCAATTCGTCGTTGCCGCCTGACACCCGCCGAGCCCGCGGAGGCCCCACCGCTGCCCGGTCCTTCCGCGGGTCATCCAGCGGTGTCTTGTCGCCATCGACAGGACTCACGGACTGGTCAATGCGGTTCATCAGCGCGACCGACGGCGGCCGATCGGCGGCCTCAAGGGGCGCCGGTAAGCGCGCTGCATCACTGACGCAGTACACGGTTGAGCACGGCGGTGAGGACCGTCCGGTAGGCTCGGCAGCCCATCTAACGCGCCGTCGCCCCGGAGTTCGCCGGGGCGACGTATCACAGCCACAGCGCCGCCAGGCAACGTAGTTATCGTCCACAGCACATGGGCGTTGCAGATGGGGACAGTACATAGGGTTCCAGGCGCGTGTGTCATCTGGTTCCACGCGGACGCAACCTCAACGATGGGTCGAGACTGCGCCGCGGTCGATTGGGATTCTGTGCCGCTCGCCTGCTGTGCCATCGGCTACGACCCCGTCCTGGGCGTCCGGCCCTTGCGCCGCCCCGTCCAGCGCCAGATCGAGGACCCACTGTCCGAGCAGATCCTGCACGGCCGGCTACAGCACGGTCACATCGTCCTCGTCGACTGCGACGATAGCCGAGCCCAAGCCAAACGCACCAAACTGGTGTGCCGCGACACCGACAAGCCGGCACCGGCGACTGACCCGATCCCCGCCGACCACAGCAGCGGCAGTGGCGACGAGTAGTTGATGAGTAGTTGATGAGGAACAGGCAAGCAGAGGAGGGCCTCGCGGAGTTCCACGATGACGCGCACGCCCCCGTGCCGAACTATGTTGTGGGACTACTGCAGTACGTGTTCGTGCGCCGGGTCGCCTCCGCGACCACAAGGCCGACCTGCTGTCAGGTCCCGCTGTACGCCGGGCCGGTCATGAGCGTCACGACCGTTCCTTGCGCACCGGCCCGGGCCGTGCGGCCGGAGCGGTGCGGGTACGTACGCCTTATGCTCGACCGGCGGAGCGGCGTGGACGACGAGGCTGACGTCGTCGATCTGGATCCCGTCAGCCGCGAGCAGGTGTTGCCCGCTCGCCGGAACAGCGCCACGATCAGCCGTGGTTCTGAGCCGGCCAGTGTGGCGGCCCGGTCAGGTCGAACACGCCGGTCAGACCGGTGACCTGTAGGCGTTGGTGAAGGGTCGGGCCGACGCCTTCCAGCGCCAGTCGGCAGCCGACCTGGCCGCACATCTTGTGCACGACGACCAACGTGCCCAGACCGGAGGAGTCGACGAAGGAGACCTGTGCCAGGTCGAGGCACACCTGGGCGGGCCGGGTCGCCAAGGCGGCGGTGACGGCGTCGCGCAGGTGCCCGGCAGTGCCCTGATCGAGTTCGCCGCGCAGGGTGATCTCGACCTGTCCGGCCAACCGGGTCCGGACCTCCACCGACAGTGTCACCGCTCACCTCAGCTCACGTCGCGGAAAGCCGACCATAACGGCTGCCCGGTAATCCGCAACCGTTGCCATCCAGTACTAGCCCGCGCTGCAACAGCAATGACCCGCACTGCAACAGGGTTCGGTAGGCCGCCAGCAGGTGCCCCGTTGTTTCATCTCAGCGTGACAGGGAGGGCGCCGCCACGCAGCCGTGCGAGGAACCCGAGTTGGGTGAAGACGAACGCGAGGAATCCGGCGGCGATGAGCACCCACCATGAGTCGCCGATGAACCCGAAGGCCGTCCAGCCGGCCGCGAACAGCAGACCGGTGACGGCGATCTTCCAGATGTAGTACCGGGTGCGGCGATCGAGCAGTCCGGCGCCGCGGATCTGGTGCAGCAGATGCGCGTACGGGCTTCCGGTGCGGCTTTGCGGCGGCGTTGTGGACATGCGCTCCTCCTCGGGGCGGGTGATACGCCGACGCCGCCACGTGCCGACCGCCTGGGACGGCGGGCACGCGGCCGACGGTGGGTTCAGATGGCGCGGACGCTCGCGGCCTGCGGGCCCTTGGCGCCCTGCGTGACGTCGAACTCGACCCGCTGGTTCTCCTCAAGGCCGCGGAAGCCGTTCGAGAGGATCGCCGAGAAGTGCGCGAACACGTTGGCGCCGTCGCCGTCCGGGGTGATGAACCCGAAGCCCTTGTCCGCGTTGAACCACTTCACGGTGCCGATAGCCAGGTCTTCTCCTTGAAACGCTGGATCTGGCCCGCACCGTGCGGGTCCCAGCGTCGCGGTGTTGATCGCCCATATCCGGAGATGACCGGAAAACACAGAGCGCCTAGGGGATCAGATACCCACCAGGCGCTGGCCAAGTATTCGGAAATCACAACTACAACGCGCCCACGGTACCACGCCCGGGTGGGTACGAGCCGTGCCACACATGCGACGGAACGACCACGGCGAACCCCGTCAACGTCTGGCGGAGCGCCGGTGCCTGCACGGGTAGTATCGATGACCGGACGGCACACTACGTACCACCCGGTGCGAGGGACGCCGTCTCACAGATAGAGGCGGTCCACGTGCAGTACCTCAGTGACGTCAACCTACGCGCCGTTCTCAGCGTCCTGATCGGCAGAGCGGGCGGCACGATCGAGATCAGCAACGCTGAGCTCTACGACGCCATGCTGCCCGAGAACGGCCAAGCGGAACGTTTCCGCGTCGAGGAACTGCGGGACGGCGTCCGGCTGACGCTGGTACCCGGTCGAGACCTCAACGGACCTCACAAGTAGCAGCGTCTCCGAGCCGAATCGGTATCATCCGCAGCCCGCTGGAATGTGTCGCCGCAGCGGCGCGCCGTCTCGGTGCTGGCCTACAGTGTCGCAAGTGCCGGGGCGCCGACGAGGAATATCTGTTCGACACCTGACCCGCCGACCTGTGTTCCCTGTCCGGATTGATCCTTGAGCCACCACGCCCGGCATCCCGCCGAACGCGGCAGCGCGTTCACGTCGTGGAGGCCGGCGGCGGACTGGGCGCGTCGTGCGGCAGTGCGGGCACGTGCGGCTCCTCTTCCGGCGGTATACAACATCGCCGCAGCCGTCGGCGGTGGCTGCCGCGGCACGCCCGCCACCGAGACCGTCGAGACGGTGCCCGCCGAACGAGGCTCGTATCTTCGGGAAAGGGGCAGCGACGCGGTTCCATCCAGGCCCTCACATCGCCGCGGCGGACGCACGTATGTGCCGGCTCGCGGTATGCGAGACCGCTAGTCGTGCGGGGAGGAGAGGGGCTCACCCTGGACTCGGTGCGATTCGGCATAGGGTAAGGATGTGTGCGCGGTCACACAACGCCGGCGCGGACAGGCTACACGTGGCGCCGTACGGCGCCCAAACGGAGGACGTATTCCACTCGCGGCGTCAGCTGTTTGGACCTCGGGCGCGGCGCACCAAGGCACAGAAACCCAAGGGCAAGACAAAGAAGCTTGTGACGCCATGACGAACGAACGCCCGACCGGCCTGCTGTATCTGCTCGTCGTCGGCAGGGAAACCGAACTGGTAATTCGCATGCACGACATCGCCTTGAATACTGATGCCATCACGGGGTGGACGAGCGACGGGGCCATCCAGCCTCTGGTTGTCTCACTCCACGGCGGCCAGGAGTCGCAGCCGTCGACACTGTTGCTGAACTTCACACATGTCATCGGGGGCACGCCTGGCCCCGTACCGTGAGACGCGTACTGGTTCGTTCTGAACCGTGTAAGCATCGATGGTGCCTCTCCGGATTCCGAACCGTGCCGTCAGCGGGTGGTTCGCGGCGCCTCGGCGGTCACCGCGGTAAGGCCGCCCATCTCATCTCCTAGCTGGTCAGGTCCGAGAGAATGGACGCAATGAGCGTCGAGTCGATATTGCTGTTCGTGCTTGCCGCCGTCGCTGTGGTCGTATTGGTGCGGTGGGTCGCGAACCGGACCGGCTTGCCGGCTGCGGCGCTTCTGTCGATCATCGGCGTCGGTTACGCCCTGTTGCCGGGACTCGAGGTCGTCCTTGCCCCCGACATAATTTTGGCGTTCGTCCTGCCACCGCTGCTGTACAGCGCAGCATTGGACTCGTCGCTGCTCGCGATCCGCCGCAATCTACGTACTGTGGTGAGCCTGTCGGTGCTCTTGGTCTTCCTCAATGCTCTGATCATCGGCATCGGCTTCCAATGGTTTGTCGCGGGAGCGACCCTGGCCACCGGTATCGCGGTCGGAGCGGCGGTCGCACCGCCCGATCCGGTGGCCGCGCTCGCAGTCGGGCGCAAGGTCGGCCTACCGCCCAGAGTCCTCACCCTCATCCAGGGCGAAGGTTTGCTCAACGACGCTACGGCGCTCACGATCCTCAGTGTGGCCGTCGCCGCGGCCACCGGTGGCGGTTTCTCAGCGCCGTCCGCGCTCGGTCAGTTCTTGATCGCTGCGGCTGGTGGCGTCGCGGCCGGAGCGTTGGTCGCCTACGGTGTCCGGCTGTTGACGCGACCTCTGGGCGGCGACCCGTTGATGGCGAACGCCGTCTCCCTGGCCACCCCGTTCGGGGCATACCTGCTCGGCGAAAAAGTTCATGTCTCGGGTGTGCTCGCGGTGGTCGTCGCGGGGCTGATTGTCGGGCACCACCGGCCACGGTCAGCCTCAGGCGCGAGCCGGCTGCAGACGAGCGCGGTCTGGCGGCTGGCCGACTTCCTGCTCGAGGGTTTCGTGTTCCTGCTGATCGGTCAGCAGTTGCCCGAGGTTGTACGCGGACTCGCGCAGTACGATCCGGCCACGATTGTCATCGCGGTTACGATCACCGTCAGTGTGGTGTTGCTGCTGCGCCCGGTGTGGCTGGTGCTGACCCAGTCGCTGCCCCGATCGCTGCACACCTGGCTGGGTGGCCAGACCGTCGACGACGACCGTGCTGGGACTGACAAGACCCGGGCGGCACCGCCACACGAACGCGTATCCCAGCGGCTCACGGGCCGCGACGTCATAGCCCTCAGCTGGTCCGGTACCCGAGGCGTGATCAGCCTCGCGGCGATCTCCACCCTGCCGTTGGTCACCGCCAACGGCGCTCCATTCCCGAACCGCGACCTGCTGCGGTTCTGCACGTTCGTCGTCGTACTGGTCACACTGGTGGGTCAAGGCCTCACCTTCGCACCGCTTGTCCGGGCACTCGGCCTGCGCGCCGATGAGGTCGACCAGGCGCGGCTACGCAACGAGGCGCGCTCGGCCGCTGTCGAGGCTGCCATGGCAAGGCTCGACGAGCTGGCGGCTCAACCGCACGACGACGTCAAGACCCACGCGATCGAGACGATGCGCGGGCAACTCCGCGGCCAGTTGACCCACCATCAGGATCGACGAAATCAGCTGAGCAGCACCGACCTGGTCCACGTGCCGACGTCGCCGCGACACGAAGCCGCGTTGTACGTCCGCAGGGAGGTCATCGATGCCCAACGGGAGGAACTGCTGCAGTGGCGTGACGCCGGCAGACTGCCAGATGAGGGCCTCCGCGTGCTCGAACGGGAACTCGATCACGAGGAAGGGCTGCCGCCCACGAGGCCATCACGCTGAGTCCGGCGCGCAGGTCCAGCGGCCGCGACGTGCTAGTGTTAGCCCTACCGATGAATCTCCGAGATCCGGTGTCATATCCTGGTCGGCCCCAGGTCCCGCCTCAGCGGTGGTCGCCCGTGGATTCGTTCGCCCCGCTACACACGCTAGCCGGTGGGCGCCCTTCATCGCGTGGGGTCGCCGGTGCTCCCGAGCGAAGGCGGCCAATGACCCGGAAGGGCCAATAGATGGCCGGCAGCTATGGTTTCTTGAGCACCCGTCCACCGACGCAGTGCGGACTGGCCACGTTCAACGCCGCTTTGGCCGCCCACCTGACCTCGGACGACTCGCCGGGGGGCGTCGTGAGGGTCGATGTGGGCGGTGACGACGCCGGCCAGGGCATGCGTCCTGGAGCAGCCGTTCCGCCCGTCGTTCACACGTGGTCGACGCCGGGTATCGCCGGCTGGCAGGGCTGCGGCCATGGCCCTCGACCGCTTCGACACCGTGATCGTGCAACACGAGTACGGCATCTATCCGGGGCCTGACGGCGGCGACGTCGTGCCACTGCTGCGTCGGCTGCGAGCACCCAGCATCGTGGTCCTCCATACGTTCCTGCCCATCCCTCGGCCGGGCAGAAGGGTGTGCTGGAGCAGCTTGTGGCCGCGGCCGGTGCGGTGGTGACCATGACCGGCACCGCTCGTGACAGGCTCCTTGTCGGATACGCGGTGGACGCCGCCAAGGTAAGCGTCATCCCGCACGGCGCCGCCGACCATGCTGGCGCGCTCGCCGAGCCGCGCCCGCGCCCGCACCTGCTCACCTGGGGGTTACTCGGTCCGGGCAAAGGCATCGAGTGGGCGCTACGGGCGGTGGCCCGCCTGCGGGATTTCCGGCCGGCTGTGACCTACACCGTCGCCGGCCGGACCCACCCGAAAGTCCGCGAGCGGCACGGTGAGGCCCTTCCCGCACGCCGTCGAACTGTGCTCACCAACGGCCCCGGGCTGCTCGTGCCCCACCGCGATCCTGCGGCGGCCGGAATCCGGCGGATTCTCACCGATCCGGGCGGTCTCGCTCTCAGCAGCCACTCTCGGCCGCCGGCCCTGCTGTGGCCAGCGGTCGCGGCCCGCTATGAGACGCTCGCCGAACGGCTCCGGAGCGCCGGCAGCCCGGTCTCCGCCACGGTGGCGCGGGCGTGACCGTGCCGATAGCCAGCCCGGCCGTGCCCGCCCCCAGCTTCGCACATCTGGCCCGGTTGACCGACGACACCGGACTGTTCGAGCACGCGCGGCACGCCATCCCTCGCCGCCGGCACGGCTACTGCACCGACGATGTGGCCCGCGGGCTCGTCGTCACCAGCCGGGAAGTTGACCCCTCCGACACCGTGCTGCGGTTCGCAGAGTGTTACCTGGCGTTTTCTCACTCATGCACAGGACGGCAGCAGCGCCTTCCACAACCGGCTGTCCCACGACCGGCGCTGGACCGACGAGCCCGGGCTCGGCGACTGGTGGGGCGCGCGCTGTGGGGCCTGGGCACTGCGGCGGCCCGCAGCCCGGCACCCTGGATCCGCGTCGAGGCGTTGACGGCGTTCACCGTCGCCGCGAGCCGCCGGTCCACCGCACTGCGCGCGATGACGTTCGCGGGCCTCGGCGCAGCCGAGGTCCTGCGTGGCGACCCGGACAACACCGTCGCCGGCGGCGTGGCGCAACGCTCTCGACACGCGAAGGTCTGCCGTCCGATCACCGGCGCCCTGGCCAGGTGCCATACTTCGACGAACATCGACCGCGTCCTGCTCACCCGGAAGGCAGCGATGCGCGGGCACGTTCCTGCGAGCGTGTGATCTCCGCCTCGGCTTCGGCCCGGTCGGCCCAGGTCCGGCGTTCGACGTCGATGCTCTTGCCCGGCTCAAGGTCCTTGTAGATCTGGAAGAAGTGTTCGATCTCCAGCTTGTAGAAGTGTTCCAGATCCGTGATGTCGCCCAGGTGCCCGAGGCGGGGGTCAGCCGTGGGCACGCACAGCACCTTCGGGTCGGGTCCCTTCTCGTCGTGCATGCGGAACATGCCAATGGCCCGGCAACGGATGAGGCAGCCGGGAAAGGTCGGTTCCTGCACCATGACCACTGCGTCGAGTGGGTCGGTGTCCTCGCCGAGGGTTTGTTCGATGAAGCCGTAGTCGGCCGGGTACTGGGTCGCGGTGAAGAGGGTGCGATCCAGCCGGATCCGACCGGTCCGGCGATCCATCTTGTACTTGTTGCGCGTTCCCTTGGGGATCTCGATGGTGACGTCGAACTCCATGGCCGATGCTCCGCCCTTCGGACGACATCACGGGGATTTCAATGGCGCTGACACAAGCCGACCGAACTCCCACTGCACGGGAGACCTCTATTGCAAAGCTACACGGCCGCAGCGGTACGTGGGCTCGTCCGCATACCGCGACTGCGGGCAGCCGATCCGCCGCCTGGGCCACAGCGGACCTGGGCGGGGCATGGCCCGAGTTCGTCTGCAACTTCGTCTCCAACGCGGAACGGCCCGGCGAGCAGTGGAATGCGATGTAGTCCTTGGCCACCGGCGGTCGGCCTCGCGCAGGACGCCGTGCAGTTGGGTGAGCGCGTCGCGCCAGCTCTTCGCGTCGATCTATCGCAAGCCAGCAGTGCGGCGCGACGCCATACACGCTGCACAAGCCCTCGGGATTCTCCCGGCCGGCGAGGTTCCACTGGACCCACCGCCGATCGGCGCCCAACGCGGCTCGTGACTTCGATCTGGCAGCCAGAGCCGCAACGTCGGCATCACATTCCAGGAACTGGGCGACAGTTTGCCAAACACGCCGGAGATCGGCCTGTTCAACCCGGACAAGATGCGCACCACGCGCTACCGCTACCGGGAACGGCCATCCCCACGCCGTGGGCGGCCACGGGATCGGGCCGGTCGACCGGTCGGCTGGTCACCCGGTGCCTCACCCGGTGGTCACCGGTGACCGGCATAGTGTGGGTGCCGATACGTCCGGTCGGCAAGGGGACCGCTGATGGAGGCATATCAGGAGGCCGACTTCCTTGCCGTGCTGAGCCGTCTCATGCTGTACGCGGACGATTTGCGGTCGGTACTGCCCGAGGTTTCGCGCCGCCTGGCGCGGCAGCTGCGGCTGCCGTTCGCTGCGATCGAGCTCGACAGCGTCCCAGGCGACGGGCGACGGGTTGCGTTGCCGCTGCTGTACCGCTCGCGGCCCGGCACCCTCCTCGTCCCCGCCGACCTGCCCGAGCCGACCTTGCAGCGTCTCCGCGAACGTTTGGTGCCCCAGTTGGAGACGCTGCTGGCAGTCGCGACCGAGTACAAGGCGATGGCCAGGTCCCTGCGGACAAGCCGCGACGAACTGCACGACCTCGCGCAGGAACAGGCTGGTCTGCAGCGGGTGGCGGTGCTCGTCGCGTCCGGTGCGCCGCCGGCCGATGTCGTCGCTGGGGTCGTCGCCGAGGCTGCCGTGCTGCTGGACGCAGACGCCACCAGGCTGATGCGCTCTGAGTCCGCTGGCACCGTCACCGTCCTCGCCGGGTACGGCAAGCCCGGCACCGAGACCTGGCTGGGTCGGCGATTTCACGACGAAGGCGACGCCACGGAGCTGATGCTGCGAACCTCCCGCCCGGCCAGAGTGGATAGCTACGACGATCTTCCCGGCGCCTTCGCCGACCTGGCGCGCCGCGACGGCTTCACCTCGTCGGTCGCCGCGCCGATCACGGTGGGTGGCCGCCTGTGGGGCTCGCTGGTGGTGCTGTGGTCCCGCTGGGAGCCACCACCGCCCGGCGCGGAGGAGCGGCTGGCTCAGTTCGCCGAGGGCGTGGCCACCGCGGTAGCGAACATCGAGAGCGGCGCGTCACGTGCCCGGATCGTCCGCGGCGTCGAGGAGGGCCGCCGCCACTTCGAACACGACGTGCACGACATCGTCCAGCAGCGTCTGGTGTCGCTCGGCCTGGAGCTTCGCGCGGCGGAGGCGTTGGTGCCGGACGAACTCGACGAGCTCAAGGCACGGCTCTCCCACACGGTCGAGGGTCTGACGAGTGTCTTCGAGGTGCTGCAAGAGATGACACGCGGCATCCACCCGGCCATCCTCACCCAGGCCGGGCTCATGCCTGCGCTCAAGGCGCTCGCGCGACGCTCGGCCGTCCCGGTCACGATCAGTCCGGGTCCCGAGCACCGGCTGCCCCGCAGCGTCGAGGTGGCCGCGTACGACGTCGTGGGCGAGGTGCTCGCGAACACCGCCGAGGACGCGCGCGCTTCCTCGATCAACGTCGACGTCGACATCACCGTCGACCACGCGACTGGGCGCGAGCTCCTCGTGGTCTCGATCCACGACGATGGTGTCGGGGAAGCCGACCTGGCCCTCGGCACGGAACTCGTAGGCCTCACCGACTGGGTGGAAGCACACGGCGGACGCCTGCAGATCTCACGTCCGGCAGGTCGGGCGACGTCACTGTGCGTCATGTTTCCGACCGACATCGATTCTGAGCGGTTTGACGCTACGACCGCACCGCCACCCACTTCGCCACCATCGCCTGCGCCATCATCTGCTACCGACCAGTACCGGTAACGACCCGGTGGCCTGCAGCGCCGCACGTACGATTCCATGCGGATTGGCCAACCGCAGGGCGGCATGGCATCTGCCGACCAGTTCGTGCATCTGCAGCAGCGTTCCGATCGCGCTGGCATCCAGGAGCCGGACCTGGTCGAGATCCACCACCAGGTGGCCCGGACGTGCGGCCAGCGCGTCGCGGACGGCAACCGCAAGCACGTCACGGGTGGCGTAGTCGAGTACGCCGGCCACGCTGATCCAGACCTTGCCTTGCCGTGCCTGCCAGCACACAGCGATATCCCGCGACGCGCCGATCAGGAGCGTCGACCGTCCACGTGTCGCCACGACTGCCGACGAGCGCGACGACGTTTCGGCGTCCATACCGACATCATCACCGCGATCGGCCCGAACCGCCATCCGTGCGGGTAACGCGCACACCCGGTGATCGTTACGTATGGACCCAGTGCCGCAGCCGTGGGAAACGATGGAGCCCGTGGAGCAACGCCAAGCCACCTGGCTGAACCCGACCGGACTCGTACTCAGCCTGGGTCGCGTCATATCCCTGGTCCGGCGACCCGCGCCCCAGGGGAATCGGCACTCAGCTTGCCCGACCGGTGGTGTACCCGCCAGCGGCTGGATGCCGGCCCGCCGCAGTGAGGCTTCGTTGCTGGCACTCGGCAGTGCGAGTGCTCCACGCTCACCTTGTACGAGTGCTGCCCAAATGGGATGAGATCCCCACGGGGGATCTGTTTAGGTGACTCGGGCGGACGAGCGCTGCTTCGTGACGGTGATGTCGAGCCGGATTGGCAGGTCGGGGACACCGAGGGCGTGGCGCGCATGGGCGAGCGCGTTGGCTTCGATGTGCCGGCGCAGTGCGGCCAGGTCGGCGTTGCGGTCGGTGTCGACGGCGACGGCCAGCTGCGGGTTGGTCGGTTCGCCTTCGAGGTGGGTTCGGGTGGAGTGCACGCCTCGGTAGCTTTCGATCTCGCCGGACAGCGCGTCGGCCAGCGCTGTGGAGGTGAGAGTAGTACGTCCGGCGGAGTGGTCTCCTGCCACGGTGATGTCGGCGAGCCGGCCGGTGGAGAACAGGACGGTGAGCAGCCACCGCAGACTCAACAGCGCGATGACGACCGCGACCACGGCCACGGCTGGCCACACCCATTCGCCGTGTGCGCTGATGTAATGGCTGACGCTGTTGTCCAGCAGCTTCCGGTGTGCCGCACGGTCGCCGAAGACGCCGGCGCCGAGAAGGATGCCGGAGACGCCGAGGGCCAGCAGGAGCAGCCCGAGGATGGCCAGTACGGCGCGATTGACACGGTCGGCGTGCATCAGCGACTCCTGGTGGAGATCCGGACGGCCAACTTCGGCGGACGACGCAGGTCAAGGGCGTCAAGGCGGGCCCGAGCGGCAAGGGTGACGCTGTCGCGAACCAAGGGGGCCAGCGACGGCTCGCGTGCGACGGCGTGCGCGTGGACGCGGATGCGCCGGCGCCGGACGGCGACCGCGGTGCGGTCGACGCCGTCGACCTCGGTGACCGCGGTGCGGACGGCTTGCGCGACGCCGCGGCGGGTGTAGGCGGCGTCGATGGCCGGGTCGTCGCTGTCGGTGACCAACCTGGCGGGGCGGCGCGGCTTGAGCTCTGCGGCCAGGAGGGCCAGCCCCAGTAGGCACAGCAGCAGGCAGATGAGTCGGACGCTGCCGGCGTCCCAGCCGGTGCGCTGGGCCCACCGGTAGGTGGCGTGCCAGTCGATCACGGCGGGCCGGCGCCCCGTCCAGTCGGCGATCAGATCCGCGACGAGCACCGTTGCGGCTGCGATCAAGGTAAGGCTGACGATCACGGCGAGCAGGCGGTTGAGCAGTTTCACGGCGACGCTTCCCTTCGCCTCTACCCCGCCCGCGACGATGGGATCTCGGTAACCAGGTCGGTAACCACGATGCGTGCCTCGGCGATGGTCAGCCCGGTCAGGGCGGCCAGCCGTTCGCGTACGTGTTGGCGGACCGCGGCGGTGACCTGCGGCACCGACGCTGGCCAGCGCACGCTGATCACCAGATCGATGACGGCGACATTCCCGTCGACCTGGGCGGACGCCTTGGGCAGGCCGGTGAGGTCAGTCTGCCGGAAACCGAGATGCCCGGCACCGGGTATGACCTGGCCGATCAGGCGGGCCGCCGCGGCGCCGGCGTCAGGTGTTTCCAGCACCGCGCGCGAGGCCAGCTTCGTCACGACCCTGTCGGCGATGGTGATCGACCCGGGTACGGTGTCGTCGGCCCGGCCGGGGGCATCTTCTACCGCCGGGGGTTGGGGGTCGGCGGTCATCGTCTACCGCTCCGATTGGCGCGGTAGCTACCCAGGTCCACCTCGCCGCTGAGCACCTTGGCGGCCCCGAAGCCGAGCGCGGCGAATAGCAGCACGATCAGCATCTGACCAAAGCTGCCGAAGGCCAACGCGAATCCCAGCGCCATGCCCACCGCAGTGCCGAAGACGATATGGCTCATGTCTCTCACATCCTGTGGAAACGGCAAGGATCGGCTAGCAGACCCGTGCCAATCGGCGGCATCGTCGCGACAGCGCCTGGATCAACCGGACCACCAACGGCCGACGGCGCACGACGATCACCCGCACCCGGTCGAACACCTCCGGCGGACCGGCGTGGTCGAGCCGCGCTAGGCCGGCGATGAAGACAGCGGCGTCGCCGCCGCGGTCGGGATGATGGGCCCGGATGAACGCGCGGCGCGCCCGCCACTGTTGTTCCTCGTTCACTGATCCTGGCCGCTGACTGTGATCGGAACTTTCCCAGCCGAATGGTCCAGCTCGGGGGCAGCCGGGTCAGCCAGGTCGGCGATGATCACATCGACGCGTCGAGCGAGCGCGAGAGTTCGCAGCGCGTGGCGGATCTGCACGGCAACCTCGACAGCGGGCACGCCCCACCGCGCGCGGACCTGAACCTCCAGCACGTGAGGGTCGACCCGCAGGCCGTAGACCCACCGACCAGGCAGACACGTGGCCGGTCCACCCGGGCGGCCGCGGTACAGGTCGTCCACACCCGGGCAGGCCCGCACCGCAACGGCCACCGCGTCGACGTCGACACCGTCGACGACCGCTGCCGCCGGCTGCCGGATACGGGCGGAGGAGCTCATGACACCCGCGACTCGCCCTGGGCTTCACCGGACTCGGGTAGGTGGACGTCGTCGACGTTGATGTTGACCTCGACGACCTCCAGGCCCGTCATCCGCTCGACGGCCTGTTTGACGTTGCGCTGGATGCCACGTCCGAGATCGGCGATGCTGACCCCGTACTCCACGACAATGTCCAGGTCGACCGCCGCCTCGGTCGCACCGACCTCGACGCCGACACCTTGGGCGACGTTGGGCCCGGTGCTGCCCGGAATCCGCTCCCGGATCGCGCCGAACGCGCGGCTGCCGCCGGCGCCCATGGCGTGCACGCCACCGATTTCCCGGCAGGCGATGCCGGCGATTTTCTGTACCACACCCTCGGCAACGCTGATCTTTCCTTCCTCGGTGGTCAGCCGGTTCTGCCGGGCCGGACGGGTGACTTCCGTGCTGCGGGGTGCCGGGCTCGTCTCGGCGGTGGTGTCGGTTCGTGCCACGGTCTGGGTCATGGAACTGCGCTCCTCGGTGATCGAGGTCGACGAAGACGCCGGTCAAGGCGGTGGCCTCCCAGGCCAATCACGGCATCGGCGCCGCGTGGCCCCTTACATGGTTAGACACCCCTGGCGTCGAAACGTCGCGCCCTGGCCACTGGTTTCTTCGCCGACCACGGGGCATAACGTACTCATGGACCGCCATTCCAGCACCGCGTGATGGTAAGCGCGAGACGTTACCGGGCTATCGCTAGGCTTACCCGCCACGTTTCACTTGGTCACCGCGCAGCTACCCGGGAAGGTATGCAACCCGCGATCGACGACGCCTACCTGGTTCGACGCGCACGCGAGGGTTACCTCGACGCCTACCACGTACTCGTCGAACGCCACGGCCCGCGCGCCTACCGGGTCGCCTTGAGACTGCTGGGAAACCGCGAGGACGCCGAGGACGTCACCCAGGACGCGCTCCTGGCCGCGTGGCAAGCCCTGCCCACCTTCCGAGCCGAAAGTAGCTTCGCCACGTGGCTGTACCGCATCGTCACCACCCGCGCCCTGAACAAGAGCACCCGCACGGTGCGGACCGAAACGATCAACGCAACGCCCGAGCCGGCCGACCCGGCACGTGGACCGGCGGAACAAGCCGAACAGGACCTGATCGCCGCCGCGGTCACCGAGGCCATCGACGCGCTACCCACCGCGCAGCGCCTCGCACTGATCCTGCACCAGTTCGAAGGCCTCAGCTACAGCGAGATCGCCGAGATCACCGGCAGCACAGTCGCGGCGGTCCGTAGCCACCTCCACCGCGCACGGCGCACACTTGCCACAACGCTGCAGGACTGGAGGTGACGACACCCCAATGAGCGTCGAAGTACCGTGCGGCGATCCCGGCGCCGACCCGGGCGCCGCTGCTGCGCACCCCGGCGGTCGGCTGGCCTGCGGAGCCGACATCGACGACCTCCTCGAGCGGGTCGCCGACCGCAACGCAACCGAGCTCGACGCACACCAGGCAGACCGTCCCCACTGCAGGGCTGCCCTGACCGACCTGCGGGCACGAGGACGGCAGTTCTCGCTGGCGATGGGCTCCGACGAGCACATCAGCCTGGAGTTGAACGCCCTGCTCCGGGTACGGGCAGCCCACGTACCGCGACGGACACCGGCGATCGGGCATCTGATGATCCTGGCCCGCAGTCACATCCTCTGCCTGCGCTGCCCGCATTGTCTACGACGCACAGCGGGGAGTAGCGTCAGCGACACGACACCGATCCCGGCGCTTGACTGCCTGGCTGGCAGTGCCGGTCTGCGAAGGGTGCGGTCATGCGCTGGCGCGAAGACCAACGTATGGCCTACAGTTGTGAGCCGTCGCCCTGGGCCGTCGTGACCCGCACGGCCAATCCTCATCCGTCAAGTGCCACGCCGCATCTTCGGTGCCTGGCTGTCACGCAAGACGGCCGGCATGGTTGAGCTGTTGGAGCGTGTCTGCCTCGACGTCGTGCAGGCGCTGTCTGCCTCGGGAGCCGGGGTGAGCGTGATGGCCAACGACGGCGTGCACGGCATGGCAGCAGCCTCGGACCCGAGCACCGCACGGATCGAGGAGCTGCAGTTCACCCTCGGCGAAGGCCCTTGCATCGATGCCTTTGCGTCCGGCCGGCCGGTTCTGGTGAGCGATCTGGCAGATGGAGCGACGATTCGATGGCCGATGTACACCCCCGCGGTCCGGGACGCCGGGGTCCGGGCAGTGTTCGCGTTTCCGTTGCAGATCGGCGCGGCCCGCCTCGGCGTCCTGGACGTGTTCCGCACCCGCCCCGGCTCGTTGTCCCGAGCGGAACTGGGTCAGGCGTTCACGTTCGCCGACCTGATGGTCATGACGCTGCTGGACGGTCAGGAACGGGCCGACGTCGGCGAGTTCGACGAGGTGTTCGAACACCGCGCCGAGCTGTTCCAGGCCCAGGGCATGGTCATGGTCCAGTTGGGCATACCCCTCACCGATGCCCTGGTGCGGATCCGGGCCCACGCCTACGCCAGCAACCGGCCGTTGAGCGAGGTGGCCGCGGACATCGTCGCCCGCCGGCTGCGGTTCAACAGCGACCACGCATGACCACCGCAAGGACCACCGCGACGACGATCGCAGGAAGGCCGGGAAGCCGTCATGACCACCGTATCCGAGCAACGCCTGGCGCGGATCTTCGTCGAGGTCGCCGACACCCTCATCGACGAGTTCGACCTGATCGAGTTCCTGCAGATGCTCGCCGACCGCGCCGCCGGGCTCATCGACACCGCCACCGTGGGGCTGCTGCTGGCCGATGAGCAGAACCGGCTGCGGTTCATGGCCGCCTCGGACGAGACCACCAAGCTGTTGGAGCTGTTCCAGCTGCAGTGGCAGGACGGCCCCTGCCTGGACGCGTTCCGCACCGCCGAGCCGGTCGTCAATGCCGATCTGTGCACCGCAAGCGCCCGCTGGCCGCGGTTCGCGCCCTACGCCACGGCCGCCGGGTTCCGCTCGGTGCATGCGTTCCCGTTGCGGCTTCGTAGCGAGGTGATCGGCGCGATGGGCGTCTTCGGCACCGGCAGCACCGACCTCGACGACGCCGACGTGCAGATTGTGCAGGCCCTGGCCGACGCCGCCGCGATCGGCCTGCTGCAGGAACGGACGATCCGCCGCAGTGAGGTCCTCACCGAACAACTCCAAGGGGCGTTGAACAGCCGGATCGTTATCGAGCAGGCCAAGGGTGCCATCGCTCAGGCGTATCACATCTCCGTCGATGCGGCCTTCGAACTGATCCGGGCCTACGCCCGGCGGACCAACCGGCGGCTCAGCGACGTCGCCCGCCTCGTGGTCACCGACCTGAGCAGCCTGCCGGACCTCACCACTGCCTGACGCACCGCCACAGCATCTCCTCAGCGGCCACTCGACATTTTCGGTGAATCCGCTCAACTCACAGTCAAGATCGTCGGCAGCTACGCAGGTGCCATCGGCGCGCCGGACTCTGCATGCCAAACCGCGACGAGCTTTCACCGCCGGTGCAACACCGCGACACGCGACCGGGCGCTTGCACCACAACCGTTGCATCCCAAACAGTTCTTCGATCAGCGATGGCCCGAACAGCGACTCCGCCGCCTTCCTGACCGCGACCATGGACCGGCATGGCGTGAAGGCGTCCGCCTTCCGCACGCATCAGACCCTGATCACAAACGGAGGCGGCTTCCCACCGATGCGGAACCGCACCGTGCCTTCGGCGACCCCATCCCGAGCATCTGCGGCGCGTGATAGGGCAGCGCGGGATCTGGCACTGCCGAGACGAGCCGAACATGCGGGCCATCCACGTGTATCAGCGCAACGACCACGAGCTCTACCGCAACCAGCTCATCGACGGCCGCTGGCAGCAACCACCCGACCTCGCCCTGCTCGCCAATGCGATCGCCACGAGGGCGGCCACCGCTGCCGCACCGTACGAGGGCCGTTTCGCTGTGGACCAGCGAAGACCTATGTGGCAATCTGTAGCGCCAATACCCACGCACCTGGGGGTGCTCCGCCGACACCGGCACGATGGGCAATTCGGCCGACGGAGCGACAGGTTTGTCCACCGTTCGAAGAACGGCTGAATGCGTACACGGCATTCCGCGGCAACGTACACTCCGAGACCCCACCTCAGATCAGTTGCAATTCCCGACGGAAGACGATCATGTAGTTGAGGTCCAACTCGGACCTTCGACACTGGTCTTGGTGAAGGTTTACCAAGATCGACGAACTCGTAGCATCTCACCAGCAGAGCCGAGCGGGTGACCACCCGGTCGGGTTTCAGCATGTGCGGGCCGCGCTCTGGCGGCGACGATGACCCGCGTGCGGCGCAGCAGTCCGGCCCCGGTGGAGCAGATGATCGCGGCGCTCGTACCAGCGCCGCTCCCCCGCGCCCGCCCGCCACGGCCGCCGCTGCCCGACCTGCCCGCACCTCGCACCGGGCCTGACCATGCCGAGGCGCACCTTGACGTCGGCAGGCTCGACCCGTCCGGCCGGATCTCGGCCCGCGCATTACTGCACCTGCTGGGCTGGACACCTGGACACCGGGTCACGTTCGACATCACGGCCGGCGTCATCACCGCGACCTCCGACCCGGCCGGACGGCACACCATCGGCGCCACCGGTCTCCTCGCTACCCCGGCGCCGATCCGGCAGTGTGTCACCTCACCGCCGGCGACCTTGTCGTCCTCCTCGCCCAACCCGGCCGTGACCTGCTGCTCATCCACCCGGCCCGAACCGTCGCCCGGCTCCTCGC
This sequence comes from Dactylosporangium roseum, assembly GCF_025264685.1. Classification (GTDB taxonomy): domain Bacteria; phylum Actinomycetota; class Actinomycetes; order Mycobacteriales; family Micromonosporaceae; genus Dactylosporangium; species Dactylosporangium roseum. The sequence goes on along the minus strand of NZ_CP073721.1, from coordinate 3,473,115 downwards.
CGGTCAGTTCGCCGCCGGCGATGCCGGCTGACCGTCAGCGGCTCGACGCCGCCTGGACGGCCCTGGCCGAGCTCGGCGTCACCCTCGCCGACCTGCAACGCGACGCCCGACCGGCAGTGCCGACCTTCGACGAGTACCTACCGCAGGTGCTCGCCGCGGCCGGACCCGGCGCGCTGCGCGTCTACCGCAGTTACTGGCAGCGGATGACCACGGCCTGGGCCACCGCGCTGCTGCTCCGGCTGCACACCGAGACCGCCTGCCGCCGAGCCGGTGCTCTGGGGTTGCGGCTGCAGGACCTCGACGCCGACCGCGGCCTACTTCTCCTACGCGAGAAGGGCGGCACCGTGCGCTGGCTGCCGATCAGCCTTAACCTGGCCGGCAGCCTCGTCCAGCACGCCGCGGTCCGCGGCGCGCTCCTGCCTACCGACGCGCTGCTGCGCTACCGGAACGGTCGCGCCTTGACCAGCCGCCGCTACGACGAGCTGTGGCGCCGCATCGGCCGGCACCTGCCGTGGGTCGCCGCGCAGGGCATCACCGCCCACTGGCTGCGCCACACCACGCTCACCTGGGTCGAGCGGCACTTCGGGTACGGCACCGCCCGCGCCTACGCCGGCCACACCGACACCACCGGGCCAGCTACCACGACCTACATTCGGGCCGACCTGCAAGCCGTCGCCCTCGCCGCGATGACCGGCCAGCCACACCCGCTTGCGCATCCCATCGCAGACCATCGGGTGGTCTACGACGCTTTGAACACGCGTGCGCCGCAGATTTGCTGAGTTGTCCCGTGCCGTGAAGCAGGACGACCATCTGTTGCTGGCCAGCCACGACGGTCCACCGGTGGCACCGAACGCGGCGTCGTCACCGTGCCGTCGAGTTCGCGGCACCACCAGAAGGCTTCGAGATGCAGGCCATGTCGGTCAGCTTCGTCATTCCGCTGTTGAGCAGTACCACGATCTGCCGCTCCCACGGGGGCGACGACCGCCGGCTGTCGCTCGACCACGACGGAGCCGGTCAGCTCCGAGTCGATCGGGCCGACAGCGCCGCTGCGACTGGCGATCATGCTAGTGCTGCAACGCTACCGCGCGACGTTCGCTGAGGCCGGCGAACGTCGCGCCCGCCTCATCGGTCCAGACGTGGTTGGTACCCGAGCCGAAATGCTCCCGCTCGCCAACCGACTGAACACGAACGGCGTGCAGACCCACCTGAATCCGCAGCTATGTGGAGGACGGCTCACTCTGCAGCGCAGCCCAACCCCCGCGGAGTCGGTAGCGTTCATGTACGCCGCAATGCACCAGCTCAGCACCGTCAAACGCAACGCGTCAGCCGGCACCTCCGTGCCCGGAGGCTACTACGTCCAGCCGCAGACGGGCCGTTACGAGTCCCTCACACGTAACTACTACGGCAACCGCAGCCGCTACCAGATCACCAAGGAATGCAAGGCGCAGTCGGGTATCAAGTACGCCTCCAACAGTCCGAACGGCGTCAAACGATCCTGCGATGAGTATCCATTCGCCTCGACGTACCAGAACGCGAACTACTCGACCAGCAACACGCCGTACACCTGGGCCGCGAAGGCCCTCACTTGACGTACATCCGCACCGCTATCGCTGCCTCGCTCAGCAACAGGCACGCGTGGCGAAGGTTCGTACGGTCGCCGAGCCGGTGAGCCACCGGCACCAGACGCAGTCTTCGCTGGGCGACGCTTGGTCCCGGCCTTCTGTATTGGTCCAGTACGCAGATGGCCAGGGGGATGCCGGCATCTTGCAGGACCGGATCTGGGACCTCGGGACAGCCAGCCTTGTCAGGCGTTGAAGCCTTCAGCCCAGCTCTCCTCGTCCACATTGCTTTCGGAGATGTAGAAGCAGTCAGGCTCGTCGCGAAACCCCGGTAGTGCACGAGCCCGCTCGATCCGGGCACGGGCCTTGTCCTAGGAGCTGTAGGTACCGAGTCGCCGAACCTCGTCGCCAGCCTGTTCATCCCAGGTCAAGACACCGTGCTCGTCGGCGTATCGCACGGAACCGTCTTCCTCGAGCGCATGCTCGATATGGAACAGAATATAGACCTTCAAGGCGCTCCGTTCGATGTCGGCGTAGGCGTGCCGCGCCGCCTGATCATGCGCTGCGGTCGGGTAGCGCGCCCGAGCCTGCTGCACGTGCGGTCCGGATCTGATGCCGTCAGGCGACCGGGCCCGTGAAGTGGTCCTCGACGTAGGCCTGGCGCGCCGCCTGGTCGCGGGGGGAGGTCAGGTAGCGCACCCAGGCCTGTTGCTCGTGCAGCACCGCCCCCAACTCCCACACGCAGAAGGTGCCGCGGTGCCGGGTCGGTTGCGGGAACGGGGCGAAGGGGCCGCCGTCCTTGGCGTAGACGGCCTCCCAGAGTTCGTTGTTGCCACGCCACGTCGAGATGAGCAGGAAGTGGAAGGTCTCGCCACAGCGGTGCAGGATGGCGAAGCCCAGCTCGTCGCGCAGGTCCAGGCCGTTGCCCGGGGTCGACGCCTCGGTGGTGAGGAAGTCGCGGGCCTCGGTGCGGACCTCGGCGTCGATCGGGCGGTCGGGGAGCTGGATGTCATACCACTTCAGGTGGGCGCCGGACACGCGCAGGCCGTCGGAGGTGGTGATGAGCTTGGGGCGGTGCTCGTAGGTCTCGGTGACGCTCCCGGCACCGGGCAGTGCGACGCTCGTGTCAACCATGGACCGCAGTCTACGGACGGGGTATGACAGAAACCGCCCCGCGCCGGGACGTCACCTGAATCACGGCGGATTCGGTACCATATCCGGCTTTTGAGAAACACCCAGCCGCCGGAGCAGCGGCGCGGCCATCGCGGTCGTCACCAGCGCCATGACCACCAGCAGCGTGAACGCGGTCGTGTTGATGACCCCGATGTCCAGCCCGGTACGCAACACCACGATCTCCGTGATGCCGCGTGCGTTGAGTAGCACCCCGAGCCCCACCGACGCCCGCCACGGCAGCCCTCCGGCCCGCGCGCAGGCGGCCGCGGTGACGAGCTTGCCGCCGACCGCCACCAGCAGGATCAGGGCGCCGAGCAGGAGCAGGGAGGGCTCGCCGGCGATGCCGCCGATGTTGACGCTCAGGCCGACCGAGGCGAAGAAGATCGGCAGGAGCAGGGCGCGGTTGAGGGTGCCGAGGCGGTCGGGGACGCCGGCGAGGAAGCGGGCGTCGCGGGGCAGGATGACGCCGGCCAGGAAGGCGCCGAGGATCGGGTGGACGCCGAGGCGGTCGGTGAGCCCGGCCAGGGCGAAGACCAGGCAGAGGACGACGGTGACGCGCAGCGCCGCCGACGCCTCCACGCCCTCGAGGCGGTTGGCGGCGCGCTGGAGCAGCGGACGGACGACGAGCAGGAGCACCGCCGTGACCGCCGCGACGAGCGGCACCGTGACCAGCACGCCGAGCGGGCTGCCGGCGCTGATGACGGCCATCACCGCGGCGAGCGCGCACCAGGCCAGCACGTCGTTGATCCCGGCGCAGACCATGGCCAGGTTGCCCAGGGGCGTCCTGGCCAGGCCGGTGTCCTCGACGATGCGGGCCAGCACCGGGAACGCGGTGATGCTGATCGCGGTACCGATGAAGATCGCGAACGCGACCGTGCCGACGCCCTCGCCGGCGAGGCTCGGGTACAGCAGCGGCACGATCAGCAGCCCGAGCGCGAACGGCACCAGCATGGTCGCCTGGCTGAGCATGCCGACCGCGGCACCCTGTCGGCGCAGGGCACCGGCGTCGAACGCGGCGCCGACCGCGAACATGAACAGGATCAGGCTCGCCTGGGCGATGAGGTCGAGGACCCCGCGGACATCCTTGGGCAGCAGGGCCGCGCTGACGCCGGGCAGGAGGCGGCCCAGCACCGACGGCCCGAGCAGCAGCCCGGCGGCGATCTCGCCGACCACGGCCGGCTGGCGGCACTTGCGGGCCAGCAACCCGCCGGCCGCGGCGACGGCGCCGATGACCAGGACGGCGGCGAAGACCCGCAGGTAGAGCGGGGTCCCCGGGTGTGGGCCGCCGCCGGCCTGGGACGGGCCGCCGACCTGCCGCAGGATCAGCACGATCGCCGCCACCGCCGCGACCGACAGCACGGCCGCGGCGGCCACGACCCGGCCGGGCCGGCGCATCAGGGGCGGGCGCTCGGTCCGGGTCAGGTCAGCCAGCACGGGCCACCTCCACCAGCAGCAGCGCCTCGGCGAGGCAGACCCGGGCGAACTCGCCGAGGTGCAGGCTCTCGTTGGGGCCGTGCGCGCCGGTGTGCGGGTCCTCGACGCCGGTCACCGCGATGGTGGCGGCCGGGAACGCGTCCTGGAAGGCGGCGATGCCGGGGATCGAGCCGCCGAGGCCGATCTCGACCGGGTCGACGCCGTCCCAGGCGGCCCGCAGCGCGGCGCGGACGGCGGCGGCGCGCGGGCCCGAGGTGTCGATGACGCAGGACGCGCCGTGGCCGGCGGGCTCGACGGTGACCTCGGCGCCCCAGGGGCGATGGGCCTCGACGTGCTCGCGGACGGCGGTGAGCGCCTTCTCCGGATCGTCGCCGGGCGCGAGCCGGATGCTGAGCTTCGCGCGGGCCGCGGCGACGAGCGCGTTCGGGGAACCGTCGACAGGGGGCGCGTCGACGCCGAGGACGCACAGGGCCGGGCGGTACCACAGCCGGTCCGTCAACGCCCCGGAGCCGATCAGCTCCACCCCCGCCAGCACGCCGGCCTCGGCCCGCACTCGCGCCTCGGGCAGGTCCACTGTGGACGTGCGCTCGGTGCCGAGCCCGGCGACGGCGACGTCACCGGCCGCGTCGTGCAGCGTCGCGAGGAGCCGGGCGAGCGCGGTGAGCGCGTCGGGGACGGGGCCGCCGTGGATGCCGCTGTGGACGGGCCGCTGCAGCGTGCGCACCTCGACGACGCAGTTGACGATCCCGCGCAGCGAGGTGGTCAGGGCCGGCACGCCGACGTCCCAGTTGGTCGAGTCGGCGATCACGATGACGTCGGCGCGGAGGCGGTCGCGGTGCTGCTCGATGAGCGCGCCGAGGGAGTCGGAGCCGTACTCCTCCTCCCCCTCGACCAGCACCACCACCCCGACCGGCAGGTCGTCGCCGTGCGCGCGGATCGCCGTGAGGTGCGCCATGAGCCCGGCCTTGTCGTCGGCGGCGCCGCGCCCGTACAGGCGCCCGTCGCGCTCGACCGGCTCGAACGGCGGCGTGTCCCAGAGGGCCTCGTCGCCGGCCGGCTGCACGTCGTGGTGGGCGTAGAGCAGGACGGTCGGCGCGCCGGGCGGCCCCGGGCGGTGCCCGATCACGGCGGGCGCCCCGCCGGCCCGGACCACCTCGGCGGTGAGGCCGGCGGCGGTGAGCAGCTCGGCGACGGCCTCGGCCGAGCGCTCCAGCTCCGCCTGGTCGAAGCCGGGGAAGGCGATGCCGGGGATGCGGACCAGGCGCTCGAGGTCGGCGCGGGCGCGCGGGAGCTCCCGGCCGACGGCGGTACGCAGCCGGGCAACGGTGTCGTCGGTCATGGGTGGGCCCTCCTGGGGATCGGGCGGGTCACTTGACCCGGTCGCCGGACTTCCACACCCCGGTGATCCGCGCCGGTTCGGCGAGGATCGCGAGGTCGAGCAGCGGGTCGGCGTCCAGGGTGAGCACGTCGGCGTCGTAGCCGGCCAGCAGCAGCCCCGAGCGCGGCGCCTGCGGGCCGAGCGTCTCCGGGCCGATCGCGGTGGCCGACTCGATCGCCTCGAGCGGGCTGAAGCCGGTCTCGGCGAGCAGGGTGAGCTCGCGGCCGTTGCGGCCCCACGAGGAGGGCAGGTCGCTGCCGCTCATGCCGATGTCGGTACCGGCGGCGACGGTGACGCCCGCCTCCCGGGCCAGCGCGACGGCGTCGGCGTGACGCTGGGCGACCGCGTCGAGCTTCTGGGCGGCGTAGTCCGGCAGCAGCTTGCTGTCGAGCAGCTCCACGATCACGGTCCGGGCCGGCACGAGGATCGCGCCGGTCTCGCGCATCGCCGCGGCGACCTCCTCGTCGAGGTAGGTGCCGTGCTCGATGGTGCGGACACCGGCCTCGAGCGCGGCCATCATGCCGGGCTTGCCGTGGCAGTGGGCGGCGACGACCCGCTCGGCCATGCCGGCGACCTCGACGATGGCCCGCAGCTCGGCGTCGGTGAACTGCTGGTGGATCGGGTGGTCGACCTCGGACAGCACACCGCCGGAGGCGAACACCTTGATCACCTTGGCGTTGCGGCGCAGCTGCTCGCGGGTCGCGCGGGCGCACTCGGCGGGGCCGTCGGCCAAGCGCAGCTCGCCGCCCATGTGGTTGAAGTCGGCGAGCCACGCCACCGGGAAGCCATGCAGGTCGCCGTGGCCGCCGGTGGTCGACAGGGCGCAGCCGGCCGCGTAGATCGAGGGTCCGGCGACGGTGCCCTCCTCGACCGCGCGGGTGAGGTGGATGCCGAAGCCGCCGACCTCGCGGACCGAGGTGACGCCGGCGTCGAGGGCGGCCCGCATGTCGGGGACACAGCGGGCGGCGCGCAGGGCCGGCGGCTCCTGCGGCAGGAGGTTGAAGTCGGCGGAGCGCAGGCCCATGAAGTGGCCGTGGCAGTCCCACAGGCCGGGCATCACGGTGTGCGCGCGGGCCACGGTCGCACCGGGGGTCTCGGGCGCGTCCGCCGCCGGGCCGGCGTAGCTGATGGCGGCGCCGTCGAGGACGACGACGGCGTCCTGGACGGGTGCGCCGCGGCCGGGAATCAACTGAGAGGCTTCGATCCTGTGCAGCATGGCGCACAGCAAAACAAGAAGTCCTGCTGTGCGCCACTGCGCAAGCCGTCCGCAGTCGCACACACTGTCCACTATGGACTACACGGTCGGTGACGGTACGCCGAGCACCTCCCCGGCAGCCACCCGGCTCGCCGCCAGGACGCTCTTCACCGCCCCGCCCGACCCGCCGGAGAAGGTCAGCACCGCCCCACCGGCGCCGGGCACCGGCCGCAGCGTCAGCCCCGGCGACGGGTGGTAGCAGTCGAACGAGGCCACCGTGCGCAGCGCGTCCGCGGCGGTGAGGGTGATGCCGAGGGTGCGCGCCGCGACCCCGACGACCCGGTGCACCAGGGCGGTGTCCGGCGCTACCGTGTCGACGTCGACGTCCCACCGGTCGCAGGGCAGGCCGAGCAGGAGCGCTCCGGGGCCGTCGGGCCGGCCGTAGAGGCCGCTGATGTCGTCGACGAAGGCGCCGAGTCCGGCCACGCGGCCGGCGAAGATCGTGAACTGGATCTGCTTCGCGCGCATGTCGCCGGTACCGAACCCGTGCGCGGCGAGGAGCCCCGGCGTCCACGCGCCGGTGGCGAGGACCACCAGCTCGTACTCGACCCGGAGCCCGTCGGCGAGCAGCAGTGACGGCGCGGGCTCGGACCCGCCGACGCCCGCGACGGGCAACGGGCGGATCCGCGCGCCCGCGGCGGCGAGCCGGACGATCAGCGCGGCGCGCAGGCCGGCCGGCGAAAGGTAGCCGGCGTCGCGCTCGGCGACCACCGTCGCGCCGGCGGGCAGGCCGCGGAAGGGGTGGGCGCCGGGGCCGTCGAGCAGGGCCGCGGACCCAGGGAGGCACTCCTCGACGATGCCCAGGTGGCTGGTGCCGGCGCCGGGTGGCAGCAGGTACCGGCTGCCGATCTCGCGGTAGCCGGCCGCCTCCCGCAGCGCCACGTCGCCCCGCAGCTCGGCGAGGCTCTCGGCGGCGAGCCGGCAGGCTCCCGGATCGGGCTGGAAGCCGCGGACCAGGCCACCCGAGGCCGCGGTGGCGTCGGCGCCGGCGGGCGCGGCGCCGTAGAGGTCGACGGCCGGCGGGCTCGGGTGCCGGCGCAGCCGCCAGGCCAGTGCGGTGCCGGCGAGGCCGGCCCCGACGATGGCAATGCGCATGGGGTTTGCCCTCCTGTGGTGGTGACCGAGCGAGTCGCCCGCAATGTCCGGTGTCCGACCGCAACCGTCACGGAACGCGATTAGCGCAGCCGCGGGAATGCCTTCGGATTCATCCGGCTGCCCACTGTGAATGTCGGATTCGAGTCACGCTACGAATCGATCGATGGCATTACGCCCGTTGTGCGAGTTTGGTCTAGCCGCGCCACATTGTCGGTCGGGCCACGCGGTCGAGGACTGGCACGGCTCGCGCCAGTCCACAGGCCGTCCGGCTACGAACGAACGGTGTGAAGGGTAGCCCGCGACCACCGCCATGGGCTATGGCGTGCGCAAACGGTGAAGATCGCGAGTGGCCGGGTCCGGCGGCACGGTCGCTCACGCACCGTTGCGAAGCCCGCCCCGCACGCACCGTCACCCGGCTGGACCCGGCTGGTCGGACGCTTTACCCTTCCCACCACAACGGTTTTCGCCGATGTTTTGGAAAAGGTTGCGGCAGCGAGCAACGCGTTTGAATTGCCGCTATGCAGGTACCGGGAAGGCGTTTCGACAATCACATCGAAAACGAGCCTGACAGAACCCGAACAGGGATATGCAAATGCTACTGGGGGGGTGCCGATTTGATGGGGCAGAACGACAACGACGCCGTGTCACTCGCTTCGCCGTTCGGGCGGGCCGACGAGGACGTGCTCCCGATCGAACCTCCGCCGCCGCACGCGGCTCACGTGGTCCTGCTGGCCGCGCTGCGACCGGCGCACTCGCCGCGGCTGGTCGGTGAGGACCCGGAGCGGATCCGATTGCTCGCCGAGACCGAGGGCCCGTTACCGCCCATCATCGTGCACCGGGCGAGCATGCGGGTCATCGACGGAATGCACCGTCTCGCCGCGGCCCGGCTGCGCGGGCAGGACACGATTGACGTCGTCTTCTTCGACGGCAGCGACGACGACGCATTCGTCATGGCGGTGCGGGCCAACGTGGCGCACGGGCTGCCGCTGTCCTACGCGGACCGCGAGGCGGCCACGACCCGGATCATCGAGACGCACCCGTCGTGGTCGGACCGGGCGATCGCGGCGACGACCGGGCTGTCGGCCCGCACGGTCGCCGGCATCCGCGGCCGGCTGCTGGGGCCGGTGCGCCAGACCGCCCGGGTCGGGCGGGACGGGCGGGTCCGGCCCCTGGACAGCGCGGAGGGGCGGCGGGCGGCGGGCTCGCTGCTGGAGGCCGATCCGAACCAGTCGTTACGCAAGGTCGCGCGCGCCGCCGGGATCTCCCCCGCGACGGTCCGTGACGTGCGCGACCGCCTCCTGCGCGGCGAGGACCCGGTGCCGAGCCGGCGCAGCCGCGACCAGGGCAAGAGCACCAACAGCCGGTCGCGACCGGCCGAGCCCCCGAAGGACGAGCCCGACCCGCTGTCCAGCAGCGAGCGCAGCGCCGTCCTGCAGAACCTCGAGCGCGACCCCTCGCTGCGCTTCGCCGAGTCCGGCCGCGGTGTGCTGCGCTGGCTCTACCAGCGGGTCATCGCCGAGGAGGAGTGGCAGGACGTCGCCGCCGCGGTACCGCCGCACAGCGGCTACATCATGGCCGGACTGGCCCGGCGCTGCGCGAACGAGTGGCTCGAGTTCGCCAAGCAACTCGAGGACAAGCTGCACCCGCGCACCTGACGGCCACCGGCGCAACCGCGCAACTGCGGTCCGTGCGCAGTTGAACGCCGTTCGTGTCGCCGCCGGTTGTCGGTGCATCGGGGCTGGGGCACGATGCCATCCGGAAGCCGGCGGCGCAAGCCGGCGAAGAGCGCCATCGACGGCGCGGACCACTCGAGTCCGCGCCCGCCGGCGCCACCAACCAAACGTCCCACCGCTGGGCCGGCCCGTGCCCGCCGAGCGGCCGATGCGTGCTGCCCGGACACGGGCCAGGGAGGGGAAAGCGATGAGCTCACCGGTCGTCGAGTTCGGCATCGCGGGCTACGGCCGCGCCGCCGGCACCGAGCCGGAGCCGGTCGCCGGGGCCGCCCGCGCCGCGCTGGCCCGGGCCGTGCTCGACGCGGCCGACCTGGACCTGCTCGTGGTCGCCGGCCACGGTCACGGCCGGCGCCGGCCCGACCCCGCCGCGGGGCTGGCCGGGGCGCTGCGGGTCCGGGAGGCGCGGACGCTGGTGCTCACCGAGGACGCCACCGGGCTGGGCATCATCGCCGGCCAACTCGTCCTGCAGCCCGAGGTGCAGACGGTGCTGTTCACCACGGAGGCGGACGGCGCCGAGCCGCCCGCCGCGGTGATCCTGCGCCGCTGGCACCCCCGCGGCCGGTGGCTGGCGACCGAGGAGTTCACGGCGGCCGGCGTCGCGGCCGGCGACGAGCACGACGCCCGGATCGTCGAGGTCGTCGAGCGCGCCTGCCGGCGGGCCGGGGCGCGCCGGGTCGACCTGGCCCGGGTCGTGCACCGCGCCGACCCGGACCCGCTCACCGTCCTCGGCCGGTGGCTCGACGACCCCGCCCTGGAGCCCGGCGACCTGGTCGCCATCACCGGGTCGGCCGGCGGGAACCGCTGGTACTGCACCCTGGTCGAGCTGTAGCCGGCCATGACTGCCACCCTCGGGCGGCCCCGCCTGACGGCCCGGCTCGTCAGCCCGGCCGACGTGCCCGGCGTGGTCCGGCTCGCCGCGGGGGCCGGCCGGTTCAACCTCACCGGCGCCCGCCTGGACGAGGGCACCACCGTCGCGATGAGCGCCGACCCGGGCCACCTGGTCGCCGCGTTCACGCTGCCCGGCGGCGCGCTCGCCGGCGCCGCCTGGATCCGCCGCCGCGGCCGGGTGTGGTGGGTGCTCAACCTGGTCCTCGACGCCGCCGCCGAGGCGCAGGGCGTCGAGTTCGCGATCGTCGATTGGATCGTCGGCCGCGCCCGGGAGGCCGGCTGCGCCGCGCTGACCGGGCGCTTCGTGCCCAGCGAGCGCAACGCCCAGGCCGTGGGCTTCTGGGAGGCCGCCGGGTTCATCCCGTGCGACGAGGACGGCCTCTACACGTTGGTGCCCGGCACCGGGCCGGCGCACCCGACCACCGGAGCGGCAAGGGGCCGCCTCCGGCCGAAGGAGTGATGGGAGATGTCGTGCGTCATCAGGAGGTAGAACTACTGGCGATCGGCGCCGGGCCGTCCAACCTGGCCCTCGCCGTCGCCGTCGAGGAGCTCGCCGGCTCCGAGCTGGCCCAGGACACCCTCGTCGTCGAGCAGCGCGACGACGTCGCCTGGCAGCGGGGCATGCTGCTGCCGTGGACGACGAGCCAGGTCTCGTTCCTCAAGGACCTGGTGACGCTGCGCAACCCGCGCAGCGCCTACTCGTTCGTCAACTACCTGCACTCGGTCGGGCGGCTGGACCAGTTCATCAACCTGGGCAGCTTCAGCGCGTACCGGATGGAGATCTCGGCGTACCTCGCGTGGGTCGCGCACTCGCTGCAGCACGTGCGGGTGCAGTACGGACGCCGCTGCGGGTCGATCCGCCCGCACCACACCGCCGACGGCCCGAGCCACTGGTCGGTGGAGATGTCCGACGGCAGCACCATCGTCTGCCGGCACCTGGTCATCGGCGGCGGCCGGGACGTGCACATCCCGGAGGCGTTCGCCGGGCTGCCCCGCGACAAGGTCATCCACAGCACCGAGTTCGCGGTGCGGGTCGACGAGATCGGCACCGACCGGCCGCTGCGGCTCGCGGTCGTCGGCGGCGCGCAGAGCGCCGCGGAGATGCTGACCGCGGTGCACCAGTCGTTCCCGCTCGCGCACTGCACGATGATCATGCGCTCGATCGGCCTGCAGGCCTACGAGGCGAGCAAGTTCACCAACGAGCTGTTCTACCCGTCGTTCGTCGACCAGTTCCACGCGGCGCTGCCCGAGGCCCGTGAGCAGCTGCTGCGGGAGATGCACCGGACCAACTACTCCGGCCTGACGCCGGAGCTGCTGGAGTCGCTGTACCGCCGCATCTACCTCGACCGCCTGGCCGGCGACGAGCGCATCGAGATGCTGACCATGCGCGACGTCGTCGACGCCCAGCTCGACGGCGGCGAGGTCGCGGTGACGCTGCTGGACCGCAAGACCGGCGGGATGACGCAGCACCGCTTCGACAAGATCCTGCTCGGCACCGGCTTCGCCAGCGCCATGCCCCGCATCGTGCAGGACCTGGCCCGCTCGGCCGGCGTCGCGGACATCTCGGTCAACCGGCACTACCGCATGAACCTGCCCGCCGGCTACGGCGCCACCTGCCACCTGCAGGGCGTCAACGAGAGCACCCACGGCATCGTCGACTCGCTGCTCAGCGTGCTGGCGATCCGGGCCGAGGAGATCGTCGGCGACCTTCTCGCGCACCGCAGCACGCCACCGGTGCTGGTCTTCGCCGACAGTACCCTGACCCCCTGACGCTGAGGAGCACCGCGGTGATGATGGAGATGCGCAAGTTCGACGGCGCCCGGCTGGCCGAGGACAACGGCCTCGACGCGACCCGGCTGATGCCGTGGCCGGCGCTGAACGCCCCGTTCGAGGGGTCCTGGTGCATCGTGCGGCCCGGCACCGAGTCCGGCATGCACGGCCACCACGAGTACGAGATCTGGATCGCGATGACCGGCGTGGCCGAGATCGTCTGCGAGGGGCGGCGGACGCCGTTCGTCGCGGGCGACATCGTGCACTTCCCGCCCCAGGTCGTGCACCAGGTCGTCAACGACGGCGACGAGGACTTCTCGATGTACGCCGTGTGGTGGGACGCCGACCTGGCCGCCCAGTTCAGCGCCCGCCACCTGAGCGAGGCGTGATGGGCGCCGACCGCCCTGACGGCCCCGCCCGCACGATCGTCGTCGCGGCGACGCCCACGTCCAACGGCGACCTGCACGTCGGCCACATGGCCGGGCCGTACCTGGCCGGCGACGTCTACAGCCGCTACCTGCGCGCCACCGGCCGCGAGGTGATCTACACGACCTGCACCGACGACAGCCAGACCTACGTCGTGTCCACCGCGCACCGGCTGCGTACCACGCCGGACGCGCTCTGCGCGCGCTCCACGGCCGCCATCGAGCGGTCGCTGCGGGCGATGGGGATCGAGATGTCCGGGCTGCCGCCGATCGACGAGCGGTACCGCCGCGGGGTCCTGCGTTTCGTCACCGACCTGCACGAGGCCGGCCGCCTCGAGCGGCGCACGGTGCGGATGCCCTACGCGACGAAGGCCGGCACGTGGCTCTACGACGGGCTCGTGACGGGCACCTGCCCCACGTGCCTGGCCGGCGGCTGCGGCGGCGGCTGCGAGGCGTGCGGCCACCCGAACAGCTTCGACGAGCTGCTCGAGCCGGGCTCCACTGTGGACCCCCAGGACCCGGTCGAGCATCGGGAGCTCGAGATCTGGGTCCTGCCCATGGAGGTGTACCGCGAGCGCCTGGTCGAGTACTTCGCCGAGCGCCGCGCCACCTGGCGCCCCCGGTCGATCCGCCTGATCGACGAGCTCCTCGCCGGCCCCCTGCCGGACGTGCCCGTCACCGTGCCGGGCACCTGGGGCATCCCGTCCCCGCTGCCGGGCACCGAAGGCCACGTCTTGTACCCGTGGATCGAGGCGATGCCCGCCGTCATGTACGCCACCTGGCACGCGGCCGGCGGCCCCGGCGACGGCGGGACGACCGACGACCTGTGGCGCGCCGAGGCGGGCGCGGAGCTGGTCTACTTCCACGGTTTCGACAACGTCTACCACTGGGGCCTGATGGACCTGGTGCTGCTCATGGCGCACGGCGACCGCTACGTGGTCCCGGCGGCGAACATCGCCAACGAGTTCTACGACCTGGCCGGGGACAAGTTCTCGACCAGCCGCAACCACCTCATCTGGTCGGCCGACCTGCTGGCCCGGGTACCACGCGACCAGGTGCGCTGCTACCTCGCGCTGACCGCCCCGGAGTTCCAGCGCACCACCTTCGACGAGGCCGCGCTGCTCGACGTGACCGCCCGCCGGCTGGTCGAGCCGTGGAACGCCCTCGCCGACGCGGTCGCCCTGGCCCGGCTCGAGGCGGGCACGGCGCCGCTGGCGACGACGGCGGTCGGGCGGCGCCGCAGCGAGCTGATGCGGCAGCGCTTCCACGACTGCTACGCGCTGCCCGGCTTCAGCATGGGCCGCGCGGCGGAGACGGTGCTGACCCACCTGGCCCGCCTGCACGCGCTCGCCGGGTCGGGCCGGCTCGACCGCGGCGACCTGATGCTCGAGGTGCGCACCCTGCTCGCCGGCGCCGCGCCGATCCTCGTCGACGCGGCCGCGCAGGCGGCGGCGGACGGCGTCGAGCTGGCGCTGACCGGCGACCAGCCGGAGCGGATCACCCCGTTCGACCTGCCGCGGCTGGCCGTCCCCGCCGCGGCGCGCAGCGCCCAGGAGGTGGCGTCGTGAAGCTGCTGACCATCGAGACCCGCCAGTACCTCACCTACTACCACTCCCGCTACCAGCAGGTGCTCGACCTCGGCGTGGACCTGTACGTGCTCAACGGGGAGGGCACCGAGGACTTCTGGCCGGCCGAGCGCTACCGGCTGGTCGGCACCAAGCACATCGACGACATGATCGCCTGCGCGAAGGAGTGGCACGCCACCGAGCAGTTCGACGGCGTCATCACCTTCTCCGAGGCGGCGGTCATCGCGGTCGCGGCGATCGCCGACGCGCTGGGCCTGCCCGGCATCGGCGTCGAGGCGGCCCGCAACAGCCGCAACAAGGCCCTGATGCGAGAGGCGTACCGCGCCGCCGGCGTCCCGGTGCCCCGCTTCACCTTCGTCACCGAGCTCGACGACGCGCTCGCCGCCGCGGAGGCCTACGGCTACCCGGTCATCCTCAAGCCGACCCTCGGCGCCGGCAGCCACTTCGTCTACCGCGTCGACGACGCCGAGGAGCTGCGCGGCCGCTTCGAGCAGGCGATGGCCGGCATCCGGGAGATGTTCTGGGTGACCGCCGAGGCCGACGGCATCGACCTGGGCCCGCAGGGGCTGCTGGTCGAGTCGTTCCTGGACGGCCGCGAGTACCTCATGGAGGCGCTCGCCTGGGACGACGAGGTCTACCTCGGCTCGGTCGTGGACCGGATCACGGCCGAGGGCAAGAACTTCGACGACGACGTCCACCACGCGCCGACCTCGCTCGACGACGAGAGCCTGGCCAAGGTGCACCGGGCGGTGAAGGCGGCCGCGCACGCGCAGGGCCTGCGCCGCAGCGTCATGCACGCCGAGGTCCGCTTCCACGACGGCGAGCCGCACCTGCTGGAGATCGCGGCCCGGGTCGGCGGCGGCGGGCTGGACCAGATCGCCCGCCTCACCGCCGGCTACGACCCGATCGCCGCCGTCGTCGACGTCGGCCGCGGGGTGCGGCCGCGGGTCGGGCACTACAACCCGCTCGGCGAGCACATCGCGTCGATGTGCCTGATCTGCGACGCGGGAATCGTGCGGCGGGTCGAGGTACCGAAGGAGGTCGGCGAGTCCGAGCGGGTCTTCCTGCTCAAGATCACCGCCCGGCCCGGCGACGTGATCCTGCGGCCGCCCAACGGCAACACCATCTTCGGGTTCCTGGGCGTCACCGGCACGTCGGAGGCGGACGCGCTGGCCGCCCTGACCGAGCTCAGCGCGAAGATCACCGTCGAGCTGGACGCCGGCTGATGCGGATCCGGCGGTACCTCATGTGCGAACCCCGCCACTTCGACGTCACCTACTCGATCAACCCGTGGATGGAGCCCGCCAAGCCGACCGACGCGCGCCTGGCGCTGATGCAGTGGGAGCGGCTGCGCTCCCTGCTCGTCGGCCTCGGCCACCACGTCGACCTGATGGCCCCACTGCCCGGCCTGCCGGACATGGTGTTCGCCGCCAACGGCGCCACCATGGTCGACGGCAAAGTGCTCTCGGCCCGGTTCCGCCACCCGCAGCGCCGCGCGGAGGGCCCGGCCTACCTGGAGTGGTTCCGCCGCCAGGGCTTCGAGACCCGGGAGGCGCGCTTCGTCAACGAGGGCGAGGGCGACCTGCTCGACACCGGCGCCCGGCTGCTGGCCGGCACCGGCTTCCGGACCGACCGGCGGGCCCACGCCGAGGCCGCGGCGTTCCTCGGCCGGCCGGTGCTGAGCCTGAAGCTCGTCGACCCGCGCTTCTACCACCTCGACACCGCCCTCGCGGTGCTCGACCACGAACGGATCATGTACTACCCCGCCGCGTTCTCCGCCGCCAGCCAGGCCGTGCTGCGCCGGCACTACCCGGACGCGATCCTCGCCGAGGCGGCCGACGCCGAGATCTTCGGCCTCAACGCGGTCTCCGACGGCCGGCACGTGCTGCTGCCGCCGCAGACGACCCGGCTGGCCGGGGCGCTGACCGCGGCCGGCTTCGTGCCGATCGGCGTCGACCTCTCCGAGCTGCTCAAGGCCGGCGGCGGCGCGAAGTGCTGCACGTTGGAGCTGCGCGAGCGGCCCGCCACCCCCGAACCCGCGAAGGAGCAACGATGATCAGCTACGACGGCCGGCGGTTCCGCCCGGTCGGCGCCGGCGGCGGCGAGAGCGATCGCGTCGCCGTCTACCAGCAGGCCGGCGACCTCATCTGGGGCGAGTTCAGCGGCGGCGACGCCCGCCGCGGCGCGCTCACCGGCGTCTGCAGCCCCGACGGCATCCTCGACTTCGCCTACTGCATCGTGCTGCGCACCGGCGACGTCGTGTCGGGCCGCTGCACGAGCACGCCGCGGCGGCTGCCCGACGGCCGCATCCAGCTCGACGAGGTGTGGGAGCGCTACGGGGCGCACGCCGCCACCGGCGTGTCCCGCCTCGAGGAGATCCGCGAGACCGCCCAGACGGGGGTACGCACGCCATGACAACCCAGCCGACGACCACCCTGAGCCGGCCGAGGCCGCGCCGCGGCGGCACGGTCACCTGGGCCTGCGCGCCCGGGTTCCCGCCCGCCGTCATCTTCCCGTTCACCCCGGCCGAGCGGATGGGCACCCGCAACATCCTGGAGTTCCAGGCGCTGCTGTACCGCACCCTGTACTTCTTCGGCACCGACGGAACCCCGGAGGTCGACGACGCCAACAGCATCGCCGAGCCGCCGGTGTGGAGCGAGGACGGGCTCACCGTCACCGTGCGCGTGAAGCCGTGGCGCTGGTCCAACGGCGAGACGCTGTGCGCCGACAACGTGCTGTTCTGGGTCAACCTGATGAAGGTCAAGGGGGCCAGGTACGGCGAGTACGTCCCCGGCTACTTCCCCGACAACCTCACCGACTACGGCAAGCTCGCCGAGGACACCGTCTACTTCACCTTCGACAAGGTCTACTCGCGCCGCTGGGTGCTCATGAACCAGCTCAGCACCATCACGCCGCTGCCGAAGGCGTGGGACCGCACCGCCGCCGGGCCGGCCAACGCCTCCGGGGACCTGGCCGACGTCGAGGCGGTCTACGACTTCCTCATGGCCGAGCAGGGCGACATCGTGGCCGAGGGCAACGAGCACCGCACCCGCTGGGCCGACAGCCCGATCTGGAGCATCGTCAGCGGGCCGTGGCGGCTCAAGAGCTACACGGTCGAGGGCGTGGTGACGTTCGTGCCCAACGAGCACTACTCGGGCCCGAGCAAGCCGTACCTGGACGAGTTCCGGCAGATCCCGATGCAGTCCGACGAGGAGCAGTACGAGCGGCTCCAGGCCGGCCCGGACGCGCCCGACTGCATCCAGGTCGGGTACCTGCCGCTGAGCTACGCGACCGCCCGCGCCGACGCGCCCGGCGGGGACGGCAACCCGCTCGCCGCCCACTACACGCTCGTGCCGCAGGTCGCCTACTGCGTGCGGTACACCAGCCTGAACTTCAACAACCCGACCGTCGTGGGCAAGCTCTTCGCGCAGACCTACATCCGGCAGGCGTTGCAGAGCACGCTCGACCAGGACACCGCGGTCCGCGACATCTACCAGAGCTACGCGTACCGCCAGAACGGCCCGGTGCCGGTGCTGCCCGTCACCGACCTGGTCTCGCCGCGGCAGCGGGAGGGCGCCTGGCCGCTGCCGTTCGACGTCGGCCGGGCCCGCAAGCTGTTGCAGGACAACGGTTGGGACACCTCGGTCACGCCGGCCGTGTGCGTGCGGCCGGGCACCGGACCGGGCGAGGCCGGCGAGGGCATCCCCGCCGGGACCAAGCTCACGTTCTCGCTGCGGTACGTCGAGGGGCGGCCCGCGCTGACCCGGCTCATGGCCTCGTACCAGCGCGACGCGGCCGCGGCCGGGATCGAGCTGCGGCTGCAGGAGGTCTACGGGTCGATCCTGGTCGCCGAGGACGCGCCCTGCTACCCGACCGCCGAGACGCCGTGCACGTGGGAGATGTGCTGCTGGAACGGCGGCTGGGTGTTCCACCACCCGACCGGCGAGATCCTCTTCAAGACCGACGCCGGCGGCAACTTCGGCCACTACCGCGACGAGACGGCCGACCGGCTCATCGAGCGCACCGTCACCGACGAGTCGGTGGAGACGCTGTACGAGTACCAGGACTACATCGCTGAGCAGGCGCCGGTCGTGTTCAACCCGAACTTCCCGATCCGGTTGTTCGAGGTCGACAACCGCCTCGGCGGCTTCGAGCCGGTCAACCCGTTCGGCATGATCAACCCCGAGCACTGGTACTACGTCGATGCATGACACCCGGCCGCTGCTGATCCTGGTCGCGAGCGGGATGCGGGTGTACCGCGAGTACCTCCTACGCTCCATCGCCCGCGACTTCCGGGTCCACCTCTTCCACACGGCCGAGCCCCAGTGGGAACGGGCCTACCTCGACGGCTGGACCGTCCTGCCGTCCACCATCGACGGCCCGGCGATGGCCCAGTCGGCCCTGCACCTCGCCAAGCGGCAGCCCGTCGCCGGCGTGCTGTGCTGGGACGAGGGCCGCATCCTGGCCGCCTCGCACATCGCCGAGGCGCTCGGCCTGCCCGGCGGCGACCCCGCCGTCGTGTGGCGGATGCGCGACAAGGCGCAGACCCGCCAGGCCTGCGCCCGGGCCGGCGTTCCCCAGCCGCGCTCGCGGGCGGTACGGACCCTCGAGGAGGCCCTCGCCGCCGCCGAGGGCATCGGCTACCCGGTGGTACTCAAGCCCCGCGGCCTCGGCGCGAGCCTGGGCGTGGTCCGCGTCGAGGACCCGGACGGGCTGCGGCGGCACTTCGCCTTCACCCGCGACACGAAGGCGCCGGACCCGGTCCTCTACGCCAGCGACCACCCGGTCCTGGTCGAGGAGTGCGTCGTCGGCGAGGAGATCAGCATCGACGCGGTCGTGCGCGGCGGGGTCGTCACGCCGCTGTTCGTGGCCCGCAAGGTGGTCGGCTATCCCCCGTACGCGGAGGAGGTCGGGCACTGCGTGGACGCCAACGACCCGCTGCTCACCGATCCGGCGCTGACGTCGGCGCTGCGCCAGACCCACCTGGCGCTCGGTGTGCTCGACGCCTGGACCCACACCGAGTTCATGCTCACCGCCGACGGCCCGCGGCTCATCGAGGTCAACGGCCGCCTCGGCGGTGACCTCATCCCGTACCTCGGGAGCCTCGCCACCGGCCTCGACCCGGGGCTGCTGGCCGCGGCGACGGCGTGCGGCCGGACGGCGCCGATCCGGCCCGACCGGGCACGGGCGGCCGCCGTGCGGTTCTTCTACGTCGAGGACGAGGACACCACCATCACCAGCATCGCCTTCGACGGCGACCGGCTGCCGTCCACTGTGGACCTGGCGGTCGCCGTCGCGCTCCCCGGCGCGGTCGTCTCGCCGCCGCCGAAGGGCACCGTGTGGGGCCGGGTCGCGTTCGCGACCGCGGCCGCCGGCACCCCGACCGCCTGCGCCGAGGCCCTCGACGCGGCCGCCGCCGCCCTGCACATCACCTGACCTCCAAGCCGAAGGGAGCCACCGTGTCCGACACCACCGCCGCGCCCGAGGTGCGGGCGGCCGATCCGCCGCCCGTGCCGCGGGCCGGCCGCAACGAATGGCTGCTGCTCACGTTCACCGGCTCGACCAACATCGGCGACGCGATCACCCGGGTCGCGCTGCCGCTGCTGGCCGTGCGACTGACCTCCTCGCCCGCGCTCATCGCACTGGTCGCGGTCCTGCTCACGCTGCCGTGGCTGATGACCGCCCTGCACGTCGGCGTGTTCGTGGACCGCAAGAATCGCCGCTCGCTCATGGTCGGCGCCGAGGCCGCCCGGATGGTCGCGATCGGGGCGCTGCTGCTGGCCTACCTCGCCGGCCAGCTGAGCCTGCCCGTCATCTACGTCGTCGCGGTCGTGCTCGGCGTCGCCGAGGTCGTCGCCGTGACCGCCGGGGCGTCGATCATCCCGGCCGCCATCCCCAAGAGCCGGTGGCAGACCGCGGTCGCCCGGATCACGGCGGTGGAGTACCTCAGCAACGGCTTCGTCGGCGCCCCGATCGGCGGCTTCCTCGTCGCCGCCGGCGTCGGCCTGGCGCTGCTCAGCACCACCGGCATCTACGTGCTCGGGGCGGTCCTGCTGGCCCTGCTGGTCGGCAACTTCACAGTGACGCCGACCAAGGAACGCCGCCCGATGCACGAGGAGATCCGCGAGGGCATCGGCTTCCTGTGGCGGCACACCCTGCTGCGCACGATGGCGCTGCTGATTGCGGCGATGGCGGGCTGCTGGGCGGCCTGGATCGCGATTCTGCCCGGCTACGCGGTCAGTGGCCCACTGCACCTGTCGGAGCGCGAGTACGGCTTCGTGCTGACCGCCCTGGGCGCCGGCGGCATCACCGGCACCCTCATCGTCGGCCCGATCAACCGCTTCCTCGGCCGCCGCTGGTCCATGTTCGCCGACATCATCGGCACCATGGCCCTCGTAGCCGTCCCGACGCTCGCGCCGGCCCGGCCCAGCAGCGCCGTCGCGGTCGGCATCGCCGCCTTCGCGGCCGGGCTCGGCGGGACGATGTGGACGGTCAACTCCCGCGTCATCTACCAGACGCTGGTGCCGTCGGAGCTCCTGGGCCGGTTCAGCGCGGCGAGCCGGCTCGTCGGCTGGGGTACCGCCCCCATCGCGGCCGCGCTCGCCGGCGTGCTCGCCACGACCCTGGGCTACCGGGCCGCGTTCGGCGTGTTCGCGCTGATCTGCGTCGGGCTGGCCGTGCCGTTCCTGCGGGTCGTGACGCCCGCGGCGCTCGCCGAGGTCGACCGGCTCAGCGCGACGCCCGACGGCGAGAAGTGAAGGGGCCGGCGGGGCTTCTCCGGCGCGCAGCCGGTGAACGCCCCGCCGGCGAACACCAGCGGCTCCCCGGCGGTCAGCTCGCCGCAGTCGGCCACCGCGCCGACGACGATGGCGTGGTCACCGCCGGGGTGCACCGCGTGCAGCCGGCAGTCGAAGTAGGCGAGCCCGTCGCGCAGCAGCAGGCTGCCCGTCACCGGGGCGATCCGCACCGGCGTGCCGGCGAAGGCCGCCAGCCCGGTCGGCCGCGACCGGCTGGCGAACCACTGCGCCTGCCGCTGCTGGCTCAGCGCGAGCACGGTCACCGCGAAGGCGCCGGACTGCTCGATGCAGGACAGCACGCGGGAGCCGTACTTGAGGCAGATCAGCAGCAGGCCCGGCTCGAGCGAGACGGTCGTGAACGAGTTGACCGTCATGCCGACCGGCACGTCGTCCACGGCGCTCGTCACGACGGCGACGCCGGTGGCGAAGTGCCCGGCCGACCGGCGCAGCCGCAGGGCCTGCTGCTCGGCGGAAACCGTGTCAGTGCTCATGATTCGTCCAATCCGAAGGCACCAGAGGAGCGTCGAACGTGGCTCAGTTCATCAACCCGACCGGCACCTTGTATACGTGGGTAAGCGAGTGTGCCCGCACACATCCACTCCAGTCCGCGCTCGAGGTGCGAGGGGCCCGGCTGACCTACGCGCAGCTACTGGACCTGGCCGAGCGCCTGGCCGGGCGGCTCGTGGCGGCGGCCGGGGGCCAGGCGCCGCGGGCCGTGGGCCTGCTCGCCAGCCGCAGCCTCGCCGCCTACACCGGCTACCTCGCGGCACTGCGCTGCGGCGCGGTCGTGGTGCCGCTGAACCCGCGCTTCCCGGCCGCCCGTAACCGCCGCATGAGCGAGCTGTCCGATGTGGACGTCGTGGTCGCCGACGACGACGGCGCGGAGCAGGTGGCCGCCGTCGCCGCCGGCACCGCCGCGGCGGTGCCGCTGACCGAGGACTGGACCGACCCGCTCGGCGGCACCCCGTGGGACGGGCCGCTCCCGGCCGACCCGGACGCCGGCGCCTACACGCTCTTCACGTCCGGCTCGACCGGCGAGCCCAAGGGCGTGCCGATCCGGCACCGCAACCTCGCCGCGTACCTCGCCTGGTGCATCGACCGCTACGAGGCCGGGCCCGGCAGCCGCTTCTCGCAGGCGTTCGAGCTCACCTTCGACCCGTCGGTCTTCGACATGTTCGTCGCCTGGTGCTCGGGCGGCACGCTCGTGGTGCCGCAGGCCGACGAGGTCCTCGCGCCGGCCCGGTTCGTCGCCGACGCCGGCATCACCCACTGGTACTCGGTGCCGTCGGTGGTGTCGCTGGCCCGGCGGCTGCGGGGACTGCGCCCCGGCGCGATGCCCGGGCTGCGGTGGAGCCTCTTCGCCGGCGAGCAACTGACCCTGGAGCAGGCGCGGTCGTGGGCCGACGCGGCGCCGGGCAGCACGCTGGAGAACCTGTACGGGCCGACGGAGCTGACCGTCACCTGCGTCGGCTACCGGCTGCCGGCCGACCGGGGCGCCTGGCCGGAGACGTCCAACGGGACGGTGCCGATCGGCGAGCCGTACCCGCACCTGGAGGCGGTCCTGCTCGACGCGGACGGGCGCGCCACCCGCGACGGCGAGCTGTGCGTGCGCGGGCCGCAGCGCTTCGGCGGGTACGTCGACCCGGCGCACGACGCGGACCGCTTCCTGCGCCACGCCGGTGGGGTGACGCGGGCGCACGAGGGGCGGCCTGGTTCGGACATCTGGTACCGCACCGGTGATCGGGTGCGGATCGAGGGCGGGCAGATGGTACACCTGGGGCGCCTCGACGATCAGATCAAGATCTCCGGATATCGCATCGAGCTCGGCGAGATCGAGACGGCGCTGCGGCGGCACCCGTCGGTGGCCGAGGTCGTGGTGCTCGGCCGGGCGGCGGATGGCGGCGAGACGGTGCTGCACGCGGTCCACACCGGCGACCCGGTGCCCGAGGCGGAGCTGACCGAGCTGGTGCGCGACCTGCCGTGGTACATGCGCCCGAAGCGGTTCCACTTCCGCGCGGAGCTGCCGGTCAACCTCAACGGCAAGACCGACCGGCGGCGCCTGGGCGCGGAGCTGACCGAGGAGCTCGCCACCGCCTGAGGCCCGCACGACGAAGCCGCCGGTCGCGTTCGCGGCCGGCGGCTTCGTGTTGTGGGCGGGGCTACCGTGCGGCCGCGCGCTCCTGGAGCCGGACGATCGCCGCCGCGATGTGCGACGCGGCCGGCTCGCGGAGCGTTCCGTGGTGGTCGGCGTCGACGCGCAGCACGTCCGGCGCGGCGGAGAACCGCTCCGCCCACTGTTCGAGCTGGTAGTCGGCGAGGTCGGCGCCGACGACGAGGGCGGGCGCGGGGACGTCGGCGTCGCTGACGTAGGACGCCACCGCCGCCGTGTGCCGGCGGAAGGTCGCCCAGCGCTCGGTCAGCATCACCGAGGAGACCCGCTCCCCCGTCGCCGCGGTTAGCTGCGCGGCGAGGGCCCGCATGGCCAGCTCCGGGTCGCCGGGCGAGGTGCGGGCCGGGCCGCCGTCGAGGCGGGCGCCGACGGCCGCCGCCATGAGGCCGGCGAACGTGGTGTGCACCAGCTCGTCGCCCTCCTCGCCGACCTCGTAGCCGAGCGGCGGGGTGGCGTCGAGCACGGCCACCGGCGGGGCGGCGGCGCCGAGCCGGGCGGCCATCTCGTAGGCGATCTGGCCGCCCATCGACCAGCCGACGAGCAGGTCCGGGCGGGCGTCGGCGGCGTCGAGGTCGGCCTGGAACGCCGCGGCCATCGCGGGCACGTCGGGCAGCGGGCCGCGCTCCTGGGACTGGGTGACCCGCCAGTGCCCGGGCAGCGCCGCGATGAGGGCGCGGTAGTCCTGGGCGCTGCCGCCGGCCCCGGGGATGAGGTGCACGTGCGGCCCGTCGCCGCCGCGGACCTCGACCACCGTGGTGTCGGCGCCGCTGCCGAGGCCGCCCGCGACCTGCTCGGCGGCCCGCTGCGGGGTCGGGTCGGTGAGCCAGCGCGGCACGTCGAGCCGCACCCCGGTCGCCTCCTCGATCGCCGACATGAGCTGCACGACCTTGAGGGATCGGCCGCCGGTGGCGAAGAAGTCCTCGTCCGGACCGGCCGGCTCGGTGCCGAGGACGTCGGTCCAGGCCCGCCGGACCTCGTCCATCGCCGCCGAGCGGGGCAGCGCGGAGGTGCCGGTCGGCCCGCCGGTGGGTGCGGCGGGCGCGTGGTCGACGTGGGCGGGTCCGGACTTCGAGCTGATGTCCAGGGTGGACAGCCGCACGCCCGGGTCGGCGCCGCCGGCGGCCAGGACGGTGTCCATGTCGTGCAGCAGCCGCAGCGGGGTCTGGCGGTCGTAGCGGCCGGTGGCGTACTCGCAGTCGAGCAGGTAGCCGCCGTCGACGTCGAGGACGCCGATGCCGAGGTCGGTGCGGGCCGCCCGGTTGGGGGCGCGCAGCATCCGCATCCGCACGTCGCCGAGGGTGAGGCCGTTCCCGATCGGGCCGAGGTGGGTGAGGATGATCGGGATGGCGTCGCGCAGCCGTAGCTGCGCCTCGGGGTCGAGGGCGCCGAAGACGAGCGAGAACGGCACCGTCTGGTGGGCGAGCATGCCCCAGACGGTGTCGCGGGTCCGCTCGACCACGGCGCCGAAGGTGTCCTCGGCGGACACCTGCGTGCGGGCCAGCACCAGGTTGGCGACGTAGCCGACGAGGCCCTGCTCCCGCTCGGTCATCCGGTTGGCGGTGGCGACGCCGGTGCAGACGTCCGGGCCGTTGCCGCCGAGGGCGAGGGCGGCCTGCAGGGAGGCCAGGAAGACGACGAACGGGGTGGTGAAGTACTGCTTCGACAGCGTCGTGACGGCCTCGGCCGCCTCCGGGCTGACCTCGAAGCGGACCATCGCGCCCGCGCCGCCGGCGCCGATGGTGCGGCCGTGGTCGGCGATCAGCGTGGTGGTGGCCGCGCCGTCGAGGGTCTTGCGCCAGTAGTCGATGCTCGCCGCCCAGCGCCCGTCGGTGCGGGCCGCCTCGGCGTCGCGGACGTACTCGCGCAGCGACACCGGCTCGCCGTCGAAGGTCAGCGTCCCGCCGCCGGTGGCGGTGGCGTAGGCCTCGGACAGCTCGCCGACGAGCCGCTGCACGCCCCAGCCGTCGACGACGGCGTGGTGGATGGTGAGCAGCAGCTCGTGGCGGTCGCCGACGCGCACGGCGGTGACCCGGGCCAGCGGCGCGGTGTCCAGCGCGATCGGCCGCTCCTGGACCTCCTCGGCGATGAGCCGCAGCAGGTCGTCGGCGGGCACGTCGCCGGGGTCGTCGACGTCGACCCACTGCAGCGGCAGCTCGACCGAGTCGGCGACCTCGAGCAGGATCCGGCCGTCGCCCTGGTGCAGGCTGCCGCGCATGGCCTCGTGCCGCTCGGCGACGGCCTGCCACGCGGCGGCCAGGGCCGGGCGGTCCAGCGGCCGGTCGCAGGACATCCGCCAGGTCAGGTTGTAGACGGACTGGTTCTTGGCGCGGTGGTGCAGCCACCACAGCGCCTCCATCATGGCGCTGGCCGGGACCCGTTCCGCGGCGCGGTCCAGGTCCCGGACAGTGTCGACGGTCATGTCGGGGTCGCTCCTCTCTCAGCTAACGAGCGCGGTGATGTCGGCGGTCAGGCCCTTGCGGTCGACCTTGCCGTTGGGCGCGAGCGGGATGGTGTCGCGGCGGTGGTAGCCGCGCGGGCGCATGTAGATCGGCAGGTCAGCGACGAGGTGCGCGAAGACGTCGTCGCCGAGCGGGTCGCCGGCGTAGACGGCGTGCAGGTCGAGCTCGCCGTCGGCGGCGGTGACGGTGAGCACGACGACCTGGGCGATGGCCGGGTGCCGGCGCAGGACCGACTCGACCTCGCCGAGCTCGATGCGGTTGCCGCGGACCTTGACCTGGTCGTCGATGCGGCCCAGGTGGACGAGCTGGCCGTCCTCGCGGCGCAGCCGGTCGCCAGTGCGGTAGTAGTGCTCGGCGGTCAGCGGCCCGGAGCCGTCGTAGAGGCGGGCGACCGGGCCGTCGACGCTGACGAAGCGGCCGGCGTTCTCCGACGGGTCGAGGTAGCCGGGGAAGCGCTGCGGGCCGCGCACGCACAGCTCGCCGGAGTCCACGACGTTGAGGTCGTCGTCGAGCAGCACGTGCTCCAGGTGCGGGAACACCTCGCCGACCGGGATCGAGCGGTTGGAGGTGGCGGCCCAGTCGCCGCGGTCGGCGGGGACGGCGAACGCGGTGCAGATGACGGTCAGCTCGGTCGGGCCGAAGCAGTTGTCGATGACGGCGTTGGGCGCGGCGACGCCCCACGCCTCGACCTGCTCGACGGTGAGCTGCTCGCCGCCGAACATGGCCCGGCGCAGGCTCGGCATGCTCCCCGGCGCCAGGGCCCGCAGGCGCTTGGCGAAGGAGATGATCGACGGCACCGACATCCAGTGCGTGAGCCGCTTCTCGTTGACGAAGCGGACCGGCGCGAACACGTCGCCGTGCTGGGCCACGCACAGCGTCGCGCCGACGCCCCAGGTGGCGAACAGCTCGGCGATCGAGCCGTCGAAGAACAGCTCGAAGGCCTGCGAGACGCGGCAGTCAGGGCTGAACCCGAAGCGCGGGATCATGTCGCCGAGCAGCGCCGAGACGTTCTCGTGGGTGGTCGGGACGCCCTTGGGCCGACCGGTGGAGCCGGAGGTGAAGATGATGTACGCCGTCTCGCTGCCGGTGGCCAGGTCGGGCAGCCGCGGCGGCTCGGCGCCGCTGTCCTCGAGCACGGCCTTCCAGGCGCCGCCGGAGAGGTCCAGGATCGGGATGCCGGCCTGCTGCGGGTACTCGGGCCGCTGCTCGCCGGAAGTGTCGTCGACGATGGTGAGGTCCAGCCCCGCGGCCTTGCTGATGTCGAGGTTGCGGGCGACAGGCGCGCCGACGTTGAGCGGCACGACCGCCGCGCCGAGGCGCTGGATCGCCAGGTAGCTGATGTAGGTCGGCAGGCTGCGGGAGGTGAGCAGGCCGACCCGGCTCGGGCGGCGGCCGGTGGCGGCGAGCACCCGGGCGGCCATGCGCTCGGCGGCGGTGCGCAGCTCGCCGTACGTGATGCTGCGGTCGGCGACCTCGAGGGCGGTCGCGTCGGGGTTGCGATCGGCGGAGTCGGCGAACCACCGGTAGAGGCTTTTCGTGGTCATGGGGCTTCCCTTCGCGTGGCGGTGAGGAGCTCTTCCTCGCCGGGGTCGACGTCGAGCAGGTTGGTGAAGGTCTGGCGGACCAGGCTGGGCCGGGGTCGGCCGCGGCGGGCGGAGTCGACGGCGAAGCGCAACGCGCTGGGCAGTTGCTCCCAGGCGGCGTGCGCGGCGGTCAGGCGGTCGCGGCGGGCGGCGGGCAGCTCCGGACGGGTCAGCAGCCAGCGGTACCGGAACATCCGGTGCATCGCCGCCGTCCAAACGTCGTCGAGGTGCCGGGCGGCCCGCTCGGGCGCCTCGACGAACCGCTCGGCGAGGAACGGCAGCGCCTCCGCGTCGCCGGCGATCCAGTCGCCGCCGAGCGGTGCGGGCGGCCCGGGCTCGGCCTCGCGGCGCAGCCACAGCGGCCCGAGCAGCGCCGGCGGGACCACCGGGTGCCCGAAGGCCATCGCGTCGCGCATGTGCTGCTCGGCCGTCCACGCCTCCGGCAGCGCCGCCGCGCGGGTGAGCCCGGCGGTGGACAGCCACCCGGTGTAGGGGCGCTGCTCGCCGCCGGGCAGCAGGCCGGCGAACGCGTCGAGCACGTGCCAGGCGTCGCCGCGGCGGCCGGTGACGAGCAGCCAGTGCGGCGCGGCGGTGCCCCGGTGCCGCGACGGCGACCACGGCAGCCGCGAGCCGTCGGTGACGAGCAGGACCCGGCCGCGGCGGCTGAGCTCGTCGGCGAGCCCGACGAGCGCGGCGCGGTGCGGCAGCGTGGCGTACCGCAGCACGGTGCCGTCGCCGACGCGGTCCAGCGGCGTGTTGTGGTGGGAGAAGGCGAGCCCGCCGGCGGGTTCGGCGCGCACGGCGAGCCGCACCGAGCGGGCCAGCGCGGCCCCGACGTCGGGCACCTCGGCGTCCAGGTAGGCGGCGAGGTTGGCGGTGTAGCAGCTGAGCCCGGCGAACCGGGCGTGCCGGCGGGTGCTCACGACGCCACCGCCGCCGGTCGGCGCGGGCGGTAGGCGCAGCTCAGCGGGGGCCGGCCGCGCTCGCGCAAGGCCCGCCAGCGCACGCCCTCCCACTCGCCGCGGTCCTGGCCGAGCGCGACGGGCACGGTCCAGGGCCGTCCGGCGAGGCCGTCGCCGGTGGCCTTGACACACGCCTCCTGCACCGACCAGATCCACGCGAACTCGAGGTCGCGGTCCGCGTCGGGCAGGGCGGTCAGGGCCGCCCGGGCCGGCGGGTCGCAGCAGCGGCGCAGCAGGCCCGCCGGGACGGGCTCCGGGCGCTGGACGTCGACGCCGACGTCGCAGCCGGTGCCGACCGCGGCGGCGAGCCACGGCCCGGAGTGCGAGAGGCTGACGCCGAGCTCCGGCCGGTCGGGCAGGAACGGCCGCCCGCTGGAATGCGTCTCCACCCGGGCCGGACGGGCGCCGAGGCGGGCGAGCAGCCACGCCAGCAACTGCCGGACGGCCGCGTGCTCACGGTCGCGGTGCTGCCCGGGCGATCCGCCGGCGTCCTCGTCGTAGGTCGCCAGCACCGCATGGACGACGTCGCCGACCTCGATGACCGCGCCCGGCCTCACCGCGGGCCGCCGAGCAGGTCGGCGGCGTGGTCGGCGATGCCGGCGAGCATGGCGCCGCTCGCGCCGCCGGCGATGCCGAACATGGCGGCCTCGGTGCGCAGCCGCGCCGGGCCGCCGTCGCCGAACGCGTCGGCGCCCTGAAGCTGCACGCACTCGCCGAGGACGCGCTCGAGGCTCTGCGCGGTGGCGGCCTTGAGCAGCATGCTCGACAGCAGCGCGTCGCGGCCGCCCGCGTCGTGGGCGGCGGCCGTCGCCTCGATGCGGCGCAGGTCCACCAGGGCCCAGGCGAGGCGGGCCCGGACGGCGTCGTTGGCCCACAGGCCGCGGGCGACGAGCCGGCGGTGGGTGTCGGCCAGGACGCGGCGGGCGATGGCGGTGGCCCACTGCGCGCCGGCGAGCCGTTCGGTGGCGACGTGCCGGGCGAAGAGCGGCAGGCCGCGACCGGGCGAGCCGATGACGTGGTCCCGGCCGACGGTGACGCCGTCGAGGTGCAGGTGGCCGACGCCGGCGCCGGCGAACAGGTCGCCGCCGGCGGACTCGGCCTTGACGCCCGGCAGTGCGGTCGGGACCAGGACGAGGACGAAGCTGGTGAAGTGCGGCTGGGGCCGGTGCCGGGCCAGCACGACGGCGTGGTCGGCGGTGCGGGCGTTGGTGATCCAAGACTTCACGCCGTCGAGGACGACCTCGTCGCCGCTGATCCGGGCGGTCGTGGTCGCGGCCATGAGGTCGGACCCGGAGGCGCCCGCGTCGGTGACGGCGAGCGCCAGCATCGACTCGCCCCGCTCGGCGGACCGGCGCGCGGCGGCGATCGGGCCGTCGCCGCGGTGCTCGCGCAGCAGCGGCAGGGCGGTGGCGGCCTGGACGCAGACGGCGAGCACGACGCCGAGCGGGTGGCGGCCGTCGAGCGCCGCCAGCAGCGCGCCGAGGCGGGCCGGGTCCGGCGCGGGCCGGCCGTCCGGGTACAGGCCCGAGATCGCCCCGGAGCGGCCCAGCTTGGCCCAGACCGCGCGGGCGGGCGTCGGCTCAGCCAAGGCGCACCTCCTGGTCGAGCAGCGCCAGGGCGCCGTTGACGAGGTTGAGCCGGTCGTTGCCGTAGTTAAGCGTGGCCGATCGAAGGTCGCGCAGGGCGCGCTCGAGGAACAGGGGCGAGTCGCGGAGGTACCCGTGCTGCAACCCGACGAGCTCGACGAGCTCGTTCACCGCCCCGAAGCACCGCTCGGCGGCCTGCACCTTGAGGGTGTTGACGAGCAACTGCACGGGGGCGGCGGTGACGTCGGGCGCGGTGTCCAGGGCGGCGACGGTGTGCGACAGCAGCGCGTGTACCGCGTCCAGCTCCCCCCGCACCCGGGCGAGCCGGACGAGCAGCAGCTCCGACTGGGTGTTGAACCGGCGCCGGCCGTCCGCGCTGCGCATGAACCGCAGTACCCGCGACAACGCCCCGGCCGCGGTCCCGAGCCAGCACGCCGCCCAGCCGAGGTGCGCGACCGGCCCGAAGCACTCCGCCACCATGCCGCGGAAGCCGCCCTCGGGCCCGACCACGTGGTGCGTCGGCACCGACCCGATGAGCCGCATCGGCAGGCTGTGGGTGGCGCGCATGCCGAGCGGGTTCCAGCTGCCGTGGGTCTCGACCTTGAGCTGGTCACGCCAGGCGTAGACGAGCGACACCTGGTGCGGCGAGGTGGCCTTCGGGGCGAGGGTGGTGATGAGGAAGCCGTCGGCGTGGGTGCCGCCGGTGACGATCGGCGCGTCGCGGTCCAGGTGCAGCTGGTTGCCGCCAGTCTCGACCGGGGACTCCGAGGCCAGCAGGTGCCCGCCCTTGCCGCGCTCGGTGGTGACGGAGGCCAGGTAGAGCTCGCCGCGGCCGAGCGCGGGCAGCAGCTCGTCGCGCAGCGGCCCGGTGGCGTACCGCACGATCGTGAGCACCTGCTGGCAGTGCATGGCGAACACCATCGCGGCGGACAGGTCGACGCGGGCGATGCGGGCGGTGACGTCGACGAGATCGGCCAGCGAGCCCCCGCCCCCGCCGTCGGCGGCCGGGACCATGAGCCCGAGCAGGCCGCTGCCGCGCAGTGCCTCGAGCGCCTCGACGGGGAACGCGGCCTCGTCGTCGGTGCGGCGGGCGTGCTCGGCGACGACGGCGAGCACGTCGGTGAGCGGGCTCATGCGACCTCCCCCGCTTCGCTCCTCCGGCCGCACGAGCTTGCGTCCGCTGCGCTCCGGACCGCTCATGACGCCTCCCGGACGGCTGGGCGCAGCTCGTCGATCGCGCTCCACAGCGCGCCGGCGGTCTCGAAGGTGGCGTCGACGAGCTTGTCGTCGGGCAGCGTCACCCCGAACTCGTCCTCGATGCAGAACAGCAGCTCGATCGCCTGCATCGAGTCGAGGCCGAGGTCGCGCAGGCGCGCGTCGGGGGTGAGGTCCTCCTGGCCGGTGTACTTGAGGAACGGCCGCAGCATGGCGGTGAACGAGCTGTCCAGGCTGGTCATCAGCGGTGCTCCTGTCCGAGGTCGAGATGGGTGCGGTGCAGAGTGAGCGTCGAGGCATGCACGATCCGGCCGCCGTCGAGGACGACCTCGGCCGGTGCGGGGTGGCCGAGGAAGGCGAGCAGGCTGGCGGTGAGGCCGTAGGCGCCGACGTTGGGGACCCGCACGAGGTCGCCGGCGCGCAGCCGGGGCACGGTGGCGCCGCGGGCCCACGCGTCCAGCGGCGTGCACAGCGGGCCGGCGACGATGGCCGGGCCGTCAGTCTCGCCGCCCGCGCCGGGGGCGTGCAGGGCGGGCACGATCGGCGGCAGGCGGCGCAGGCCGGACATGCCGCCGAGGTGGTTGATGCCGGACTCGAGGACCAGCACGTGCTGGTCGCGGGAGCGCTTGACGTCCAGGACGCGGGTGAGGAGGCTGCCGGCGGTGGCGACCAGGCGGCGGCCGGACTCGAAGGCGATGTGCGGGTGCCCGCCGCGCCAACCCGCGAACGCGTCGTCGAGCGCGGCGGTGACCGCGGCGGCGAGGCCCGGGTAGCGCGGCGGCCGGCCGGCCCGCGCGTAGGGCGCCGCGAAGCCGCCGCCGAGGTCGATCACCTCGAGCTCGTCGCCGCACAGGAAGGCGAGGTCGCGGGCGGTGGCGATGGACTGGCGAAGCTGCGCGACGAGGGCGGCCTCGTCGGTGAGGTTGGTGCCCATGTAGAGGTGCAGGCCGGCGAGGCGGGCGTTGGGGCGGGCGGCGAAGCGCTCCGGCGCGGCGCGGATCCAGTCGGCGTCGGCGCCGAACTGCGACGCGACCCCGGTCATGGTGAGGCCCATGCCCGGCACCGGCGTGGTGTCGTTGACCCGCAGCAGGCACCGGGCGACGACGCCGAGGTCCCGCGCGACCCGGTCGACCTGGTCCAGGCCCTCCGGCGAGTCGACCGAGACCCAGGTGACGCCGGCCTTCACGGCCGCTTGGACGTCCGCGTCGCGCTTGCCCGGTCCGGTGTACAGCATCTGCGCGGGATCGACCCCAGCCGACAGCGCGGCGGCCAGCTCCCCAGGCGAGCACACCTCCGCGTGGCAGCCCTCGGCCCGCAGCGCCGCGACGATCGCCGGGTGCGGATTAGCCTTGAGCGAGTAGTACAGCCGCGACGGCGCCGGCAGTTCGGACGCCAGCTCCGCGTGCGCGCGCCGCACCTCGTCGAGCTCGTAGACGTAGGCGGGCGTCGGCAGCTCAGACATGGCTGCCGCCGGCCAGCACCCGGGTCAGCCCGGCCCGGTCGATCTTGCCGTTGGGGGTGAGCGGCAGCTCGGCGACCACGACGCACGTGTCGGGCACCTTGAACGCCTCCAGCTCCAGCCGGAGCCGGTCGAGGACCTCGTGGGCGGCGAGCCGGGTGACGGCGAAGAGGGTCGCCTCGGCGCGCTCGGCGCCGGGCGGCAGGACCGCGGCCGCGTCGACGCCGGCGACCCGTTGCGCGGCCGCCTCGACCTCGGTGGCGCTGACCCGGAAGCCGTGCGACTTGTAGAGGTCGTCGCGGCGGCCGGCGAAGTACAGGTAGCCGTCCTCGTCGACCCAGCCGTAGTCGCCGGTGCGTAGCTGCGGGAAGAGCCCGTCGGCGCGGGGGAAGCGCTGGGCGGTGAGCTCGGGCCGCCGCCAGTACCCGGCCATCACGTTGGGGCCGCGGACGATGAGCTCGCCGACCTCGCCGGGCGGCAGGCGGCGGCCGTCGGGGTCGGCGGCGAAGACCTCGGAGCCGGGCAGGGCCCGCCCGACCGAGCCGGGCCGCAGCAGGTCCTCGTCGACCGG
Organism: Dactylosporangium roseum; assembly: GCF_025264685.1. Lineage (GTDB taxonomy): Bacteria > Actinomycetota > Actinomycetes > Mycobacteriales > Micromonosporaceae > Dactylosporangium > Dactylosporangium roseum. The sequence continues at coordinate 3,440,017 of NZ_CP073721.1, read as the reverse complement.
CATGATGGTGGTCCGCTTGCACTCGGTGAGCCCGAACATCAGCTGCACGCCGAGGCCGGGGATGCCGCGGCGCAGCTCGTGGACGGTGGCGTCGGGCATCGCCGAGCCGGTGTTGGTCATGAGCCGCAGCGCCGGCGGCCGCGCGCCGGGCCGGGACAGCAGCCGGGCGAGGCCGCGGGCCAGGCCGGGCACGGCGGGCAGCACGGTGGCGCCGGTGCGGTGCAGGTCGGCCAGGAGCCCGGCGCCGGCCTCAGCGGCGGTGGCGAGGTGCACGCGGGCGCCGGCAAGGGTGGCCAGGAGGATCTGGTAGAGGCCGTAGTCGAAGAACAGCGGCAGCGCGCTGTAGACGACGTCGGCCGGCTGGTAGGACAGCCGGGACTGGATCGCGGTGGCGGCGAACACCATCTGCGCGTGGGTGGACACCACGGCCTTGGGCATGCCGGTGCTGCCGGAGGTGTAGATGAGGCACACCGGGTCGACCGGCAGCGGGCCGGCCGGGAGGTCGCCGTCGCCGGGTCCGTCACCATCTTCGGGTCCGTCGCCGAGGTCCGGCCCCAGGACCGGGATGCCGCGCTCGCCGGCCAGCCGCCGGGCGTCGGCGTTGTCGGTGACGACCAGGACGGGTTCGGCGTCGTCGAGGACGTGCGCGTAGCCGACGGCGGGCGCCTGCTCGTTGAGGACGCAGAAGACGGCGCCGGCGCGGGCGCAGCCGAACAGCAGCGCCGGCACCCCGAGGTGCGCGGCGGCGGCGATGACGACTCGGTCGCCGCGCCCGACGCCGAGTGCGAGCAGCCGGCGGGCGACCCGGCGGCTGGCCGCGCCGACGTCGGCGTAGGTGGCGGTGGCCTCGCCGTGGCTGACCGCGGTACGTTCCGCGGTGGTGGCGACGGCGTGGTCGAGCAGGTCGGGCAGGACGGCCGGGCCGCTCATCGGTCTGCCTCTCGGTCGGTCGGCTGGGCGGTCTGGAAGGCGGTCTTGAACGCGCCGGTCAGGGTGGTCAGGTCGTGCAGGGCCGCGCTGGTCAGCGCCTCGGCCGCCAGCTCCACGCCGAGCTGGGACTCGACCCGCTCGACGATGTCGACGAGCCGGAACGAGTTGAAGTTCGGCAGGTCCCGGAAGGACGCGGCGGCGGCGAGGGTCTCGTCGTCGACCTGGAGCACGGCCCGCACGGCCGCCTCGACGGCGGTCCGCACCGGGTCGAGGCCGGCCGCGATCTCGGCGGCCACGGTGACGTCGGCGCGCAAGGCCGCCTCGACGCCGTCCAGGACCGCGAGCGGGATCTCGGCCCCACGCTGGGCCCGGCGCAGGGCGACGTAGGACTCGCCGGCCAGCCGCAGCCACCGCTCGGCCTGCGCCTCGGCCGCCGCGACGGACGCGGGGGCGAGGCCGGGCACGGTGGCGAGCCAGGCGGCGTGCAGGAGCCGGGCCCGGCCGGCCAGCCACACGTCGAGGACGAGCTGGTCGAGCGGGGCGACCGGATCGGGGCCGGTGACGCCGGCGCGGACGGCGGCGAGGTAGCGCTCGACGTCCGCCGCGGCGGCCGCGAACGTGGCGGCGTTGGCGGCGAGGATCGCGGCGGGGTCGAGCACCGGGCGCGGGCCGGCGGCGATCGTGAGAGCGGTCGCGCCGCCGCGCAGGGCCTCGTCGAGGTCGTCGGCGGTGAGCCGCCACACGCCGGGGCGGGCGACGCCGCGTGCGGTCTCGTTGTGGTAGCCGTCGATGACCTTCCAGCGGCCGCCGTCGGGCTGGAGCAGGAAGCTGTGCTCGAGGTGGGCGAGGCCGTGGTACGGCGTCCACCGCATCGCGAACGCGTCGGCGAGGACGTAGAGCACGCCCGCGTCGGCCGCGAACCCGCGCACGGCGGGGCCGTCGAGCCCTTCCCGCCGTTCGGTGACGTGCAGCCCGGCGAGGGCGGCGGCCTCGGCGAGCCGGGCGGCGGCCGGGGTCTCCAGGCTCGGCGGCGGACCCCACCGCACGGCGAAGCCGCTGCGCGCGCCGAGGGCCAGGTGCGCGCCCGGGCCGTGGTGGTGCTCGGCGAGCAGGGCCAGGCTGGTCTGCAGGCAGTCGAGGGCGGGCGCGCGGACCGCGTCGAGCAGTGGCGACCAGGTGCGGTCGCGGGTCTCGGCCAGGGTGGCGGTGCTCATCGGCTCACCTCCATGGTGGTGCCGACCCGGGTCAGGCCGGTGACGGCGGCGTGCAGGGCTTCGGCGTCGGCGGTACTGTCCTCGACCGCCCCCGCGCGCAGTTGCTCGTAGGCGGTCATGTCGAGCAGGCCGTGGCCGCTGACGCAGACGAGCACGCCCTGCGCGGCGCGGTGGCCGGCGTCGCGGCCGGTCGCCACGTCGGCGGCGGCGGCGAGCGCGTGCCCGGACTCGGGCGCGGGCACGACCAGCTCGCTGCGGGCGAAGGCGTGGGCGGCCAGCATCGCCGAGCGCTGCCCGACGGCGGCCGCGTCGATCTGGCCGTGGTGGCGCATCGCGGAGAGCAGCTTGGCGGCGCCGTGAAAGCGCAGCCCGGCCGAGTGCGAGGCGGAGATGGAGTAGCCCGCGCCGATGGTGTACATGGCCTCCATCGGGCCGCTGCCGGTGGCGTCGGTGTGGTCGTAGGCGTAGACGCCCTGGGTGAGCTTCGGCGTGGCGCTGGACTCGGCGGCGAGCAGCAGCGGCGCGGCGCCGAGCTCGCCGGCGCGGTGGGCGGCGAAGAACGGCAGGGCGAGGCCGCCGAAGTTGGAGCCGGCGCCGACGCAGCCGACGACCGCGTCGACGCCGGCGCCGAGGGCGGCGAGCTGCTCGATCGCCTCGAGGCCGATGACGGACTGGTGCAGGATGCTGTACGTCTCGCCGCTGCCGATGCAAAAGGCGCGCTCGGGGGCCTGGCGGGCGTACTGCACCGCCTCCCCGATCGCCAGCGCGAGGCTGTTGCCGCCCCGCCCGCCGGCCGCCGCGGTGCCGATGGCGGTGAGCGGGCTGGGGCTGGCGTGCACCTCGGCGCCGAGCAGGCGCATGAGGCTGCCCCGGTAGGGCTTGTCGCGCAGGCTCCCGCCGACCATGAACACCACGCAGGACAGCCCGAACGCGGCGCAGGCGGCCGCGAGGGCGGTGCCCCACTGCCCGGCGCCGGTACCGGTGACGAGCTCCCGCACCCCGGCCGCCCTGTAGTAGTGGGCCTGGGCGAGCGCGGTGTTGAGCTTGTGGCTGCCGGAGACGTTGCCGCCCTCGTACTTGACGTAGATCGGCACCCGGGCGCCGATCTCGGCCTCGAAGCGGGTGGCCCGCCACAGCGGGGTGGGCCGGTAGCGGCGGTACTGCTCGGCGACGGCCTCGGGCACCGGCCACCACTCGCGCCGCGAGGTGCTGTGCCGGATGAGCTCCAGAGGCACCTGCGCAGTGACGGGTCCGGTGGCGGTGGGCGGGCTGAGGTCGGGCGGCAGCTCGTGGCCGAGGTGCGGCAGCACGCTGCGCCAGGCCCCGGTCATGACTTCGCCCCCGAGCAACCGTCGGTCTCCGCGCCGACCGCGGCCACGACGACGTCGACGAGGTCGGCGACGACGGTGAAGGTGCGGTTGACGAAGAGGTTGTCGGGCAGGACGACGTCGAGGTCGTCCTCGAGCTGCACGAGCATGCCGAGGAACCCCAGCGAGTTGACCCGCAGCAGGTCGCCGTTGAGCGGCTCGTCGTCGGCGATGTGCTCCGGTGGTACCGACAGCCGCGACTCGCGCACGACGAGCCGTTTGACCGCGTGGCCGATCTCGGCCCGGCGGGCCTGGGTGACCGTCACCGCTCCTCCTCCCGTAGCGTGCCGTTGCCGTCGATCGCCCAGCTGTAGGTGAGCAGCGCGGCAAGGCCGACCGGGCCCCGCACGTGCAGGCGCCCGGTGCTGATGGACAGTTCCGGGCCGAGCCGCATCGTCGGTCCGTCGTGCAGGCGCAGGGATCCGTTGACGACGAGCGCGGCGGCGTCGACGGCGCACAGGAAGCCCTCGACGACGCCGGGGTCGGCGGCGACGACGCCCTCGGTGTGGCGGGACCCGTGGGCGCGGATATGGGCCGCGGCCTCGGCGAGGCCGTCGACGGCGCGCACGGCGATGGTGCCGTCGAGGAACTCGCGGCCGTCGTCGTGTGGCTGCAGCGGTACCACCGCCGCGGTTGACGGAGCGGAGCCGAGCAGCTCGGGGGCCAGGCGCAGCCCGCACGTGTCGCCGGCGAGGCGGGCCAGCTCGGCCACGAACGCGCCGGCGACGTCCCGGTGTGCCAGGACCATCTCGAGGGTGTTGCAGGCGGTCGGTTCGGCGACCTTGCTGTCCAGCGTGATCCGCGCGGCGAGGGTCAGGTCGGCGCCGGCGTCGACGTAGAGGTGGTTGGCGCCGCCGCCGCTGGCGATGACGGGGATGCTCGACGTGGTGCGGCAGTGCTCGATAAGGGAGGCGCTGCCGCGCGGGATGACGGCGTCGATGGCGTCGTGGCGGCGCAGGAGCTGGCGGACCAGCCGCCGGTCGGGGTCGGTGATGACCTGGACCATGCCGTCGGGCAGCCCGGCCGTCCGCGCCGCGGCCCGGGCGAGGGAGGCCAGCGCCGCGTTGGTGGAGGCGATCTCGCCGCCGCCGCGCAGCAGCACGGCGTTGCCGACCGCGACGGGCAGCAGCGCGCCCTCGACGGTGACGGTCGGGCGCGCCTCGTAGATCATGAGGAGCACGCCGAGCGGCTTGGGTACCCGCCGCACCCGGGAGCGGCCGAGCGCGGGGTGCTCGTCGCCGGGCCGGGTGCAGGCGGGCAGCTCCCGGCGCACCCGGGCGATGAGGTCGAGCAGGCCGGGCAGGTGCCGGCGGGTGACCCGCAGGCGGTCGACGAGCGTCTCCGGCAGGCCCTGGGCCCGCTCGAGGTCGCCGGCGTTGGCCGCGATGACGTCGTCCCAGCCGTGCTCGAGCTCGGCGGCGAGGGCGTCGCAGTAGGCGAGGTACCGCCCGTCGCCGGGCGCGGGCGCCTCGGCCCGGGCCCGGCCGGCGGCCGCCAGCATGGTCTCGATCGTGTCGATCTGCTCGGCGGCTACCACATGAACTGCCCTCCGTCGATGACGAGCTTCTGCCCGGTGAGGTACGAGCCGCCGGCGCCGACGAGGTACTCGAGGCCGTCGGCGATGTCCTCGGTGGTGCCGAGCCGCGCCGCCGGGATCTCGGCGAGCACGGCCTCCCGCCGCCGCCAGTCGTCGAGCCCGAAGCGGGCGACGAGCTCGTCGGTCTCGGTCATCCCGGGGATGAGCGCGTTGACGCGGACCCGGGGTGCCAGCTCCAGGGCCAGGCACTTGGTCAGGTGCAGCAGCCCCGCCTTGCTGGCGCAGTAGTTGACGCCGTTGCGCCGGGGCCGGATGCCGGTGGTGGCGCCGACGTTGACGATGACGCCGCCGCCGGCCGCGTCCACCATGGACGGTGCGAAGGCCCGGGTGACGTGGAAGGCGCCGCTGAGGTTGACGTCGACGACCCGGCTCCACTCCTCGGCGGTCATCGACAGGAAGGGCCGGTCGACGTTGACGCCGGCGTTGTTGACCAGGACCCGCGGTGCCCCGTACTGGCGGACCAGCCGGGCCCCGACGGCGGCGACGGCGGCGGCGTCAGCCACGTCCAGCGGCACGGTGACGAACTGCGGCCCGAGCTCGGCGGCCGCGGCGTCCGCGGCCGCCGCGTCGCTGCGGAAGCAGGCCACGACCCGGTAGCCGAGCTTCACCAGCCGGGCGCTGAGGGCCAGGCCGATGCCACGGGTGCCGCCGGTGACGACGGCGACCGGGGCCGTCACGGCGCCACCTCCGACCGGGCCGGGCGCAGGAACGCGCCGAGGTGCTCGGTCAGCTCGGGCAGCCGCTCCGGGTCGAAGACCCGGAAGTGGTCCGCCTCGAGGGATCCCACCTGCAGGTCCGGCGCGAGCTCGCGCCAGCGGCGCAGGGCGGCGGCCCGGCCGGGCCGGTCGTCAAGGTCGCTGCGGCCGGCGCAGACGAGCAGCAGGACCCGGCCCGGGTAGGTGCGGCTGGTCGCGAAGGTGTCGAGGGCGACGGCGTGGGCCTCGAAGGTGGCGGTGACCCGCTGCGCGGTCTGCGGGTCGGGCCGCGGGCCAAGCATGCCGAGGATCAGGTCGAGGATCTCCTGGTCCCCTTCCGGGTCGCTGGGCCGCCGGAACGGGGAGCAGTCCACCATCACCAGGTCGGGGTGGTGGCCCCGCTCGGCGTAGTCGGCGCACACCTCCCAGGCGACGGTGCCGCCCATCGACCACCCGAAGACCACGTCCGGCTGCAAGCCGTCGGCGTCGAGGGCGTCGAGGACGCCGGCGGCCATCTTCGGCACCGACGCCTCGGGCGCCTCGTCGGGTACGAGGCCGGCGGCACGGACGGCGGTGACGTTGTACGTGTCGCCGAGGTGGGCGGCGACCCGCAGGTAGGGCATGAGCCCGCCCCCGGCGCCGGGGATCATCACGCACAGCGGCCGCCCGTGCCGCCTGGCGAGCGGGATCAGCCGGCCGAGGGCGGTCACGCCGGCCCGCCCGGCTGCCCGGCCCGGATGAGGCCGGCGAGGGTGGTGATGGTCGGCGAGCGGAAGAACTCGACCATCGGCGGCATCACGCCGTAGCGCTGCTGGACCTGCGCGAGGGCGGTGAAGACGTTGAGCGAGTGGGCGCCGAACTCGAGTACCGGGCGGTCCGGCGGGATGCCGTCGACGCCGAGCAGCTCGTCCCAGATCCCGGCCAGCTCGCGCTCGAGGTCGTCGGCGTACTCGGTCGGCGCGGCGGCCGAGGCGGCGGCGCTCGCCGCGAGCAGGTCGTCGGCCTGGGCGAGCAGCGCGTCGCGGTCGGTCTTGCCGGTGCCGGTGGTCGGCACGGTGCCGACGGCCAGGACGTGGGCCGGGACCATGTAGGCGGGCAGCCGCCGGCCGATGTGCTCCTTGACGGCGGCGCCGTCGAGCGGGTCGGCGCCGTCGGGCTGGATGAACAGCACCAGCTCGCGGTCGGCGCCGGTGCCGCGGGCGGCGGCGACGGCCTGGCGGACGCCGGGCAGGGCGTTGGCGACCGTCTCGATCTCGCCGAGCTCGATCCGGTAGCCGCGGATCTTGACCTGGGTGTCGTCGCGGCCGAGGAAGATCAGCGCGCCGCGCTCGTCGCGCAGGACGAGGTCGCCGGTGCGGTACATGACCGCGCCGTAGACGCCGGCGAAGCGGTCGGGGACGAAGCCGGCGGCGCTGCGCTCGGGGTCGTTGATGTACCCCTCGGCCGGGCAGACCCCGCCCAGGCACAGCTCCCCCGGCACGCCGGTCGGGGCGAGGTGGCCGGTGGCGTCGACGACGTAGGCCGCGACGCCGGCGATCGGCAGGCCGATCGGCACGTGCAGTGGCCAGTCCGGCTCGGCGCCGACCAGCCGGTGGGTGGTGACGGCGTGGGTCTCGGTCGGCCCGTACAGGTTGACCAGCACGCAGTGCGGGTGCAGCTCGAAGAACCGGCGGATCTCCGGGTCGGTGAGCAACTGCTCGCCGGAGACGCACAGGTAGCGCAGCGCCGGGAAGCGGGTCTTGCGCGACAGCGCGCTCTGCACGAACGGCCGCAGCGCGGCGACGGGCAGGTAGACGTGGGTGACGGCGGTCTCGGCGACCCGGCGGACCAGGGCCGGGAAGTCGCGGCGGTCGGCCGGTTCCCGCGACACGATCGTCCCGCCGACGGCGAGGGTCGGCACGATCTCCTGGAACGACACGTCGAAGCCGAGCGGCGCGTACTGCAGGAACCGCGTGTGCGCGCCCATCTCCAGCGCCGAGATCTGCCACGCGGTCAGGTTGGCCAGCGGCCCCTGCCCCATGAGGACGCCCTTGGGCAGCCCTGTCGATCCGGAGGTGTACATCACGTAGGCCGGCCGCCCCGCATCCGGCGCGGCGGGCCCGCGGTGGTTGGCCGCGTCGGCGACGGCCGCGGTCAGCTCGGCGAGCGGGTGGTTGACTACGCCGGGCAGGTCGCCGCCGTCGCCGACGATCAGCCGGCAGCCGGCCTGGCGGACCATGTACTCCAGCCGCTCCGCGGGCAGGGAGCTGTCCAGCGGGAGGTAGGCGGCGCCGCAGCGCAGGATCGCCAGCATCGCGACGGTGACCTCGCGCAGCGAGCGCACGCAGAGGCCGACGACGTCGCCGGCGGCGGTACCGGCCCGGGTGAGCCCGCCCGCGGCCCGCTCGACCGCGTCGGCGAGCTCGCGGTAGGTCATCCGCCCGCCGGGCTCGTCGATGGCGACGGTGTCGGGGTGCCGCTCAGCCGACGCGGACAGCCACTCGGTGAGCGTCGCCTCCGGGACCCGCGCGGGGTACCCGTCGACGCGCAGGCTGGCCGCCGCGGACGAGTCGGTGAACAGGTCGGCGAGCGGGCGCGACCCGTCGGCGAGGGCGCGGCGCAGCGCGGTGCGGATCGAGTCGAGCAGCCCGTCGGCGACGGCGGGCGCGACGAGCTCCCGGTCGTACTCGAGCTCGAGCAGCCAGCGGCCGTCGACCGGGGTGCAGCCGAGCCAGAGGTCGAACTTGGCGGTACCGTTGCCGGGCTCCCGCACGCCGCGCACGGCGCCGCCGGGCTGGACGTCGACGGTGTCCTGCATGGCGAGCATGCACGAGAACAGCGGGTTGCGGTTGTTGGTCCGGTCGGGCCGGGCCTGCGCGACGAGCTGGGTGAAGGCGATGTCGACGTTGGCGCGGCAGAAGTCGACGGACTCGCGGACCGGCCCGGTCGCGTGCTCGTCGAAGGGCCGGGACCAGTCGACGTCGACGGTGACGGGCAGCGTGTTGACGAAGAACCCGACGAGGTCGAAGGCGCCGACGGTGCGCCGGGCCATGAACGGGCTGCCGACGAGCACGGTCGGCACCGCCCCGTGCCGGGCGACGGCGGCGCCGTAGACGGAGGTGAACAGCACGAACGGGCTGACGCTGAGCCGCTTGCAGGTGTCGCGGAAGGCCTGGTTCTCGGCCTCGCTGAGGTGCCACTCGACGCGGCCGCCGGCGAACGCGGTCTCGGCGGGCCGGTTGGGCCGGGGGTCGATGACCAGCGGCGGCACCTCGCGCAGCCGGTCGGCCCACACCTTGACCCGGTCGACGAGCTGGTCGCCGGCCGAGACCCGGTTCTGGGCCTTGAGCTCGCGGGCGAACGCCTTCTCGCGGGTCAGCCGAAGCTGCTCGACGGCGTCGCCGCCGCGCTGCCCGGTGAGGCCGGCCTCGAGGTCGCGCACGATCGGCTGGATGGAGACGCCGTCGCCGACGATGTGGTGCGAGCAAAACAGGATGCAGGCCTCGGCGCCGTCGGTGCTGCGCACGTAGGCGAAGCGGTAGCAGGGCCCGTCGATGAGGTCGAACGGCTCCTGCCCGATCCGGGCGGCGGCGGCCGCGACCTCGTCCTCGTAGGTCTCCGGGGTGGCGTCGACGCGCTCCAGCGGCAGGTCCTCGCGGGCCGGCGGCGGGTTGAGCACGGCGTGCACCTCGGGCAGCCGCACGAAGGTCTGCCGCAGCGCGGGCTGCACGACGATGAGGCCGTGCATGGCGTCGACGACCGTCGCGTAGGGGATGGCCGGGTCGATGTCGAAGCGGCCGGTCTGGTTGTAGATCTCGGGCGTCGGGATCATGCCGTCGACGACGAGCAGACCCTTCTGCGACTCGGTCAGGGGCAGCTGGGCCGCCTCGGTGGCGGCGGGGGCGATGGCGCTGTCGGTGGTCACCGGGCGTCCCCTTCGGTCGTACCGGCGGCGGGCATCAGGTCGGCGAGCCAGCCCTTGAGGTCGGCGACGGTCTTGAGGTCGGCGAGCCGGGTGGCGTCGATCTCGGCGTCGTCGTCGGTGGCCACGTCGACCGCCAGGCGCAGCAGCGCGAGCGACTCCAGGCCCGCGTCGAGCAGCGGGGTGGTGTCGTCGAACGCGAAGGTGGCGTACCTGGCGATGGTGGCGTCGAGGTCCAGCAGTGTGTCGCTCATGGCGTTCTCCGCACGGTCGGGGTTACGTCCTCACCGACCTTCGCCGCCGCCGTTGTTCGGCCGATGTACCGAAGTTCGCCGCCCGATGTTCCGGCTCCGGGCATGGCTGTGCCCCGAGGTCGAGCGGTGGGGTTCAGGCGGCGCGGTGGTGGCGCAGCGCGCTGCGCAGTTGCCCGACGAGCCCGGGCAGGGCGGCCCCGTCGGCGCGGTCGGCGAGGGCGAACAGGGCGGCCCGCTCCTGCCGGTACCAGGCGGCCCCGTCGGCCGGTCGCCCGTCGAGCAGGCCGCGCAGGACCCGCTCGTAGTGCTCGACGACGCGCCGGGTGCCGGAGCGCTCCTCGTCGGGCGTGACGTACTCCGCGCGGGCCCACAACCGCACCAGTTCCGGGATGCGGTACCGCCCGAGGCTCACGGTCTCGACCAGGCCGGCGTCGACGAGCCGTTCGGCGGTGGACTCCGCGACGGCTTCGGACTCCTGCAGCAGTACGGCGAGCGCGTCCGCCCGCACCACCGGCAGGTCGAGCACGCCGAGCATCCGCAGCGTCCGCGTCGCCGCGCGGTCCCCGACCCGCTGGAGCAGCCGCGCGCCGCTGCGGAGGCTGTCGAGCACGCTGAGGCCGTCGCAGGCGAGGGTGTCCAGGCGCCGGGAAGGGTCGGCGAGGCGGTCGGCGAGGTCCCGCACCGACCACTGTGGACGCTGGGCGAGCCGGGTCGCGGCGATCCGCAGGGCGAGGGGCAGGTTGTCGCACGCGCGGGCGATGCGGGCCGCGGACGCGCGGTCGGCGTCGATGCGCTCGGCTCCGGCGTACCGGCGGATCAGCTCCACGGCCGCGGTCACCGGCAGCCGCCCGAGCCGGATCTGCCCGGCGCCCTCGACGGCGGCGGTCGCCGGCCGGCCGACGATGATGACCGCGGAACCCGGCGCGGCGGGCAGGACGTGCTCGATCTGGGCGGTGTCGAGCACGTCGTCGAGGACGAGCAGCAGCCGCCGCCCGGACAGCACGGTGCGCAGCAGGGCCGCGGCCCGCTCGGTGTCGGTCGGCAGCTCGGTCGCGGGGACCGTCAGCGCGGCCAGCAGCCGGCCGATCACCTCGGCCGGGCGCAGCTGCACCTGGGCGGCTCCGGCGCCGAGGTCGAGGTACACCTGGCCATCGGGAAACAGCCCGGTCACCTCATGCGCGGCGTGCAGCGCCAGGGCGGTCTTGCCCGCCCCCGCGAGGCCGTGCACCGCGCAGCGCTGGGCGCCGCTCGTCAGCCGGGCCGTGATCCGGGCGACCTCGTCGTCGCGGTCGACGAACGCCGGCACGTCGGCCGGCAGCGTCCGCGGCACCGCGAGCCGCACCACCGCGCTCGTCGCCCCCGCGCCGGGCGCGGTCTGCGGCGGCAGCAGGTCCTCGCGCAGGATCTGCCCGTGCAGGTCCCGCAGCGGCTTACTGGGCTCGATCCCCAGCTCGTCGATGAGCAGCCGCCGCAGGTCCCGGTAGGCGCCGAGGGCCTCGGCCTGCTGGCCGGTGCGGTGCAGCGCGATCATGAGGTGCGCGTGGAGGCGCTCCCGCAGCGGGTACTGCGACACCATGAGCTTCAGCTCCGGCAGCAGCGCCTCGTGCCGCCCCAGCCCCAGCTCGGCCCCGATCCGCGCCTCGACGACGGCGAGCCGCCCCTCCTCCAGGCGGGCCTGCTCCCCCAGCACGGACGGCCCCAGTGGTACATCCGCCAGCGGCCGCCCGCGCCACAGGTCCAGCGCCGCCGAGAACGTGGCGACCGCGCTCGTGGGATCCCCTTCGGCGACGCTGCGCCGCCCGGCGGCGGTGAGCGCCTCGTAGTCGTGGACGTCGGCGGCGCCCAGCGGGACGTTGAGCTGGTACCCGGGCGCGCGGGTGGCGAGGATGTCGCCGTCGGGGTCGCCGAGCGTGCGCCGCAGCCGCCAGACGTACCCGGCGAGCAGCCCGGTCGCGCTCTGCGGCGGCTTCTCGCCCCACAGCTCGGCGATTAGCTGGTAGACCGGCACGGTCCGGTTGGCGTTGACGAGCAGGATGGCCAGCAGCGCCCGCTGCTTCGCGGCCCGGATCGGCGCCCACCGCGTCCCGTCGAAGAACTCGAGCGGCCCGAGGAACCGGATCTTGAACTGCGCCAACGCGGCCATCATGGTGTTGTAGCCCGCCGTGCCCGGCGAGCCCACTGTGCAACCGCGCCCGCAGTCGCACACGCGCCCCGGCGGGCGAGGCAGTGACGCCGGACGATCACTGCTAGGTTGGCCCGGCATCGACAGTCGCCGTCACGGGGAGCCAGCCCATGTCTCGCACGTCCCGACTCGGATTCGTCGCCGCCGCGGCAGCGCTCCTGCTCGGCCTCAGTGCCGGCCCCGCCGCCGCACAGAACGGCTGGTTCTACAACCACGTGGACATCGCCGGCGCCGGCGTCCACACCTGCGCGCAGGCCACGTGCCCGGCGCTGACGGTCAACGGGCTGGGCGAGCAGGTCTCCGACTTCTGCTGGCACGTCGGCCAGAGCCTCGGCGGCACGGTCTACTGGGACCTGGTGTACGACTGGAACACGAAGTTCGCCGGCTGGACCAACGAGCACTGGCTCACCGACGAGAGCCAGGCGGCCCGCTGTGGCGACCCGAACCGCTACCAGATGGCCACGGCGGACGAGGGGGCGGGCATGCACACCTGCACCAAGCCCATCTGCGCGGTGGTCGGCATGGCCGCCACCCACCGGGTCCAGGTGTACTGCAACATCGACGGCGAGCGGATGACCAACCCGAACGGTGAGCTCAACTCCGACTGGCTCCTGGTCTACGACACCGAGACCGGCCTGGCCGGCTGGACGAACCGCGGCTGGGTGTCCTACCTGCCGTTTCTCCCCGGCCCATGCTGAGCTCTCCGTTGGACATCGACGGTTTCGTGCGCGACGGCTACGTCGTGGTCCGCGGCGCGTTCGACGCCGACACCGCGGCTGCCTGCCGCCGGGCGGCGTGGGCGGTGCTGGCCGGGCACGGCGTGCGCGAGGACGACCCCGGCACCTGGCGCCGCCCGGCCATCAGCATCGACACCCCGGACGCCGAGCCGTTCCGCGCGGCCGCCGCCGCACCGGCGCTGCACGCGGACTACGACGAGCTCATCGGCGCGGGCCGCTGGACGCCGCGGGCCGACGTCGGCGGTACCATCCCGGTGCGCTTCCCGTCCGAGGAGTTCCCCGGCGACGCCGGCTGGCACATCGAGGGCTCGTGGTGGGGCGGCACCGAGTACTGGGCCAACGTCCGCTCGCGGGCCCGCGGCCTGCTCGCGCTGTTCCTGTTCTCCGACGTCGGCCCGCTCGACGCGCCGACCCGGCTGCTGCTCGGCTCCCACCGCTACGCCGCGGCCGCCCTGGCCACCCGCGGCGCCGCCGGGCATGCCCGGCGGCGCCGTGCCCGACCTGCTGCGCCCGTCGACATTCTGCCGCCTGACCGCCGAGGCCACCGGTGCCGCCGGCGACGTCTACCTGTGCCACCCGTTCATCGTCCACACCGCGACGTGGCCGCACCGCGGCACCGCTCCGCGGTTCATGGCCCAGCCGGCCGTGCACGTCGCGGACGGCTTCCGCCTCGACGGCTCCGACCCGTCCCCGGTCGCCCGCGCGATCGTCGAGGGCATGGCCGACACCAGCCAGCTCCGCCCGGCGGCCGTCAGCAGTTGATGATCTGGTTGCGCTTGACGTTCTTGGTGCCGAGCTTGGTCCCGGGTAGCTTCGCCTCCTTGTACATACCGCGCACCTGGTCGAGCTTCTCCGCGGTGGTCTGGTCCACCACGACGACGTGCAGGTAGTACTCGGTGTCCACGTTGGCCGGGTCGCCGATGCGCACCGGCCCGCTGGAGAACCAGCGCCCGCCGGAGAACGTGCCCGGCTGCTCGTAGAAGAACTTGTCGGTGTCGTACACCTGCTGGACGAAGATGAACGCCCGCTGCCCGGGATCGTCGCCGCTGCCGCTGATGGTCTCGCATTCAACGCCTCGGCGGCTCGCGCCAGGAGATCAGTTCGCACGGCGAGCCGGCTCCGTCACGCTGTCGCAGCGCACTGGTGAGTTCTACCTGGGTAGCGCGATGTCGTGCACCACGACCGCAACGTTGAACGGCGACGGAAGCTGCTGCGCTTGAGCTGCGAGGTCTTCGAGCAGTCCCGTAGTGGTGTGCCGCGCAACTTTCGAGCGCTTGTCACCGGCTACCTGCTCGGGCTGGAAGCAGGCGACGAGGTACACGCCGTGGGTATGCCCGGCCGGCTCGAGGTACTGCCCGAAGAGCTGCTTGGTCAACGCGGTCGTGGTGGAGTCGTTCCAGCAGCCCTTGACCTCGATGACGACGCAGATCGTGTCGCCAGCGCTATCGGTCGCGTCCACACGGATGTCGTGCCGCTGGCCGACGCCTGCGGAGTTTCCACCGGTAAGCCACTTGTTGATCGTGTCCAAAGCCTCCAGGACGGCCGCCTGGAGGTCGGCTGCGTCGGTGATCAGGCGTCGCCGTCGGTCCTGCAGTAGTTGGTGCAGGTGGTCGAGAGCCGGCGGGGTCCATGTCTGCTCTCGGTGCCGCGTTGCACCAGAGCGTGGAGCAGCTCGTCTCTCCAGAAGCCGAGCTGTTCCCGCCGTGAAACGAAGTGCGCCTCCCTGTCCGCCCGCTCAGCTCGCGGTGGGAACTGGACGGCGAGCCATTCGTAGAGCTCTGCGATGGCGTCGTCGAAGCCCACGACGGTCAGCGGTCGATCCGGAGGTGTTGGCCGAGTTCGAGCGCGACCTCTCTGCCGACCGCCGGCATGGTCGTCACCAGCCACGGTTCCATCGACGATCTGACTATTCGTACCCACATCCTTCAGGTCCTCGAAGGCGGCGAAGAAGCATTCATGCGATGCTTCCACAACCGCATTGCTTCTCTCCTCGGCGCCGCCTGCCTGGGCCGACGACGCGCCGCCGACCACGTCGACATCAGCCGACGCGAGCGACAAGCTCGTCTCGGCCGATCAAATCGCTCGCCAGGAACGCCTCATGGCGCTGAAGTCCTGGATCATCACCCAGCCCGGTGTGGAGGACAGCGGCTACGTCGAGTCGGTCAACGACGTCGCCAACCTGGCCACGACGGTCCTGTGGCACGGAGCGGCGACCCCGTTCCAGCAGGCCATCGTCGCGCAGGCGAGGAGCCGTGGCATCGCGCTGACCATCAAGCAGCGCAAGTTCAGCCGGACGCAGCTGCTGACCGCGGCGCAGTCGGCGGCTCGGAGCGCCGGAAAGGGCGCGCTGACGGGCTTCGACGTGACGTCCGTTGCCACCCTGGATCCCGATTTCGACGGCGTCATCGTTCGCGGCAACTACCTCGGCGCCTCGTCCAAGACCCGCGCCGCACGCGATGCGACGCTGGCGAAGGGGGCGTCCGCGCAGATCGGTGTCGACGTCTCCGTCGCGCCGTCGGCCGGGCGGATCACGCCAGCGGTGGCCACCCGGTCGAACGACACCGCGCCGTTCAACGCTGGCGGCTACATGCGCTCGCCGAGCAGCGGGACGGTGTGTACGACCGGCTTCGGCATCTGGCTCAACGGCGTGTCTCGTACCACCACGGCACGCCACTGCTGGCGGCATGACTACCGGGCCCGGGACGGCTCCGCGAGCTACGGGGACGGCCTGGTGAATTCTGGTGACGGTGCGGCCCGTGTCATGACCACCGGCGGTTTCTACTGGATGTTCGACGGCGCCTGGAACAATTCGGCCGGATATAAGAAGACGGTCATCGGCTACAGCGACGTCAGCACCGGGGACCTGGTCTGCGCCAGCGGAGGCAACTCCGGCGTGCGCTGCGCCATCGAAGTGCGGACGATGTGCGTGCTGTTCAACGACGGTATGGGATTCGGCAATATCTGCACCATTCAGGGGCACCAGCAGTCGAACGGCATTGCCGCAATTCAGGGGGACAGCGGCGGGCCGGTCTTCACTCTCGGCGGCACCAACCAGGTTCGGGCCACCGGCATGATCCAAGCGGTTCAGGGCGGCTGGACGAACTGCGCCGGCGTGCACGACGGCGGCGGAAACATCTGCAGTGACTGGATGTTGTTCTCGTCCATGCGAACGATCAACAATTCACTCGGCGCCTCGCTCCGCACCGGATGACCTTGACCGCCGGAAATAGTTCGTAGTCGGGCTCCACATTTGCGGCCGCCCGTAGCGTTACCTTGGTGACGGTACGGGCGGCACGTCGGCAGCGGGAGGAACCTCAATGACGTTCGAGGAGTTCCTCGGCGCTGAGATGACCGGTCTGACGCGGTTCTCCGGTGCGCTCTGCGGAAATCAGCACCTCGCCGAGGACGTGCTGGTCGACGCTCTGCTCGTCGCGTCCACCCGCTGGAGCCGGATCTCCCGGATGGAGCATCCCTTGGCGTACGTGCGCCGGATAGTGCTCTCCACGTTCCTGTCCGAGACCCGCAAGGCCGGTCGCCGCCGCACCGAGGCCACCTCCGACCCGGCGTTGCTGGAGCGAGCGGACGCCGACGCTTACGAGGCGGTGGACCGCCGAGACGAGGTGCGGCGGCTGCTGGCGACCCTGGCGCCGCAGCAGCGCGCCGCCGTTGTGCTCCGATACCTGTTCGACCAGACGGACGACGAGGTGGCGGACGTCCTGAGCTGTTCGCCCGCCACCGTCCGCTCACACCTGTCGCACGCGCGCTCGGCGCTGCGGCTGACCGCCGCCGTAGATCGGAGGGGATCATGATGGAGGTCGACGAACTGCGCGAGGCCCTGGTCCTGGACGATGCCGACCCCGGCGCGGTGCTCGCCCGCCTGTCCGCGAAGCGACGGGCCCGGCACCATCGCAGGCAGGGTTTCGCCGCGGCGGGCACGGTGGTGGTCCTGGCCGCTGGGGGCCTGTTCTTCGCCCGGGCCCAGGACGATGCGCAGCCACCCAGCGCCGCCCCAGCAACAGCGTCCATCGCCTCCGGTGGTCCTTCCGCCCCGGCCGTTGCGGAAGGATGCGTGGCGGTCCCGCTCGCCGACCGGCTCCGCGACCTGCGCGGCACGGGCGCCTCGGTCATCGTCGCGCGGGCGCATCTGACGGGACGGACCGCGAGCGACGGGGTCCGGCATCACGAGATGACGCTGGACATCGTGCGCACGCTGGGCGGCCCGGCCGTGCATGACGGTGCCAGGGTGTGGGTCGAGACGCCCGAGCTGCCGCCGCTGCCCGATCCGGTCGCCCGGGGCAACCCCGGCCCGCTCTGGGGTCCGGGCGAGATGGTGTTCGCCCTGGTCCTGCCGCAACAGCTCACCGGATCCGCCCTCGGCGTGACAGTCGAGCAGGCGCCGATCGTCGACGGCAAGGTCATCTTCGGCAGGTCGGGCGGCTGCTGGAGCACGAGCGGCCTGTCCGGTACGGCCTTCCACGGCCGACTGACCGAGATCCCAGGAAGCGAAACCTTCGCCCGCGCCTCGACGACAGGCTTCACCGCCGTCCCGCTGTCCTCCGTCGAGCGCCTCGCATCCGGCCTGTAGCAGGGCCGGCCAGCAGACTTGTCGTCGGTTCGCCGATAGAGGTGGCATGCGCCGGCCGTATGCCCTGGAGAGGACGTCTGATTCACGAAGTTTGTGAGTTGTGTACGTTCAGGTGTCTCGCCAGGTTGGGGTGGTTTCGTCGGTGAGGCGTTTGGCGAGGTTGTCGATCATCGCGATGGTGATCATGCTGGCGGAGTTGTCGGGTCGGGTTTCGTAGTCACGCACGAGCCGGCGGTGGTGCATGAGCCAGCCCAGCGTTCGTTCCACGACCCAGCGGCGTTTGACGACTGAGAATCCTTTGATGGCAGGGTTTTTGGTGACGACCTCGACGTCGATGCCAAGTCTGGCACCGTGTTCGACGACGGTGTTCTTGAATCCGGCGTCGACCCATGTTTTGGCGAGCGTGGGATGGCGGGTGGTGGCCTCGTTGAGCAGGTCGACGCCGATGGCGTTGTCGCTGACGCTGGCGGCGGTGACGATGACGGCCAGGAGTAGGCCCAGGGTGTCGGTGATGATGCCCCGCTTGCGTCCCACCACTTTCTTGCCCGCGTCGGTGCCCTGTGTGGACAGTGGAACGTTGGTGGAGGTTTCACGCTCTGGGTGTCCATGATGGACGCGGTGGGGGTGGCCGGTTTGCCGGTGTGGTCACGGACCAGGCCGGTGAGGTCGTAGTTCAGTTCGGCGAAGATGCCTTCGTTGGTCCAGGCGGCGAAGTAGCCGTAGACGGTGCGGTAGGGCGGGAAGTCGTGGGGCAGGTAGCGCCAGGGGGTGCCGGTGCGGTTGATGTACAGGATCGCGTTGAAGATTTCGCGTAGGTCGTGCGTCGGTGTGCGGCCGCCGACGCTGGCGTCGGTGCGGGTCTGGCGCCACGTGGTGAGTCGGGGGGCGATGAGGGCCCAGCGGGCGTCGGACAGGTCGGAGGGGTACGCGCTGCGTTCAGTCATGCCGGTGTGCGTACGGTGGCGGTGGGCCGGTGTGACGGACAGCGGGTCCGTTGTTTCCGTGACGAAAGTGAATCAGACACGATCCGCTGCTGAAACGTCTCGTATGCGGCCGACTCGAATCGGCTGAAATGATGATGTTCTTGGCAACTTCAGGCACACGTGGGCAGTGACTGTCGATGGGCGGACCGGACGTTATCCGTCCCAACCAGAATCAAACGTCCAGTGGAGGGGGCATCTGATTCGCTTACGTCAACCTATGTTCGTATTTGTGATGTCGTCGTTGCGCCAGCCTCGGCTATTCAGACCGAATTTCGGCTATCGAGGGCGATAAGGGAAGGTGCAGCCGACCCGCCAGTTCCTCGCCCGAGAGCCCTACCAGCGACCGGCCGAGATCAACTGCTTACCGTTGTTTTGGTCGGACGGTCCGCACAGCTCGGTGATGCTGCCGGCATCACCTTCACGATGCCGCTGGCCCATGCTGTTGGCATGGTTATGTGTGTTCACGCAGGCAAGAGCGGTCGATGCGGGTCAGGTCCAGGGTCAGGGCGATTGCGTAGTCGATCGACGAGGTGTTGAGCAGGGGGTTCGTACGGTGGGAGAGCCCTGCGGAGGCCGAAGAAGCGGGTGAGGCCGTATCGGTGATCATGGAGTTCTCGACGCCCCGTGACCACCGCAAGGACCTCACCCGCAGATGGCATCATCCCTCATCCCCGCACTGACCGTCACCGACCCGGCGTAGAGTCCCGCCCGTAGCGGTCACCGATGGTGAGCACGGCGGGCTACTGCACGCCCTGGCCGCAGTCCCGGATCCACGTGACCCGCGCGGGATCCGCTATCCCCTCGCCGGCCTGCTCACCGTCGCGGTCTGCGCCGTCCTCGCCGGCGCGTCGTCGTTCGCCGCGATCAGCGACTGGCTGCACGACCTCGATGAGCAGGCCCGGAACCAGCCCCCTCTGCGGCTGCGGAAACGCGGTGTGACCCAGGCGTGCTGCGTGGGCGGCTGCGTGCCGGTCATGCCCCGGCGGTCCTGGCCTTCGAGTTGGCGAACCGCGCCTACTTCGCTGCCTCGGTTTCCGACCGCGGCGACGACTTCTTCGGCCAGTTCACCGAGCGGCACGACGCGTTGCTGGTTGAGCAGGAGGCCGGCGTGTGCGCCTTCTACGTGCTCGTCGCTGAGGACGGCGTCGTGCTGGGCAGGTTCAACCTGTACAACATTGACGATCACAGCGCGGAACTCGGCTACCGGGTCGCGCAGCATGTTGCTGGCCGTGGCGTGGCGACCGCGACTGTCCGGGAACTGTGCCATTTAGCGGTGGCCGAGCACAGCCTGCGCACGCTGCGCGCCGCTACCGCCGATCGGAACGTTGCGTCACGGAAGGTGCTAACCAAGGCCGGGTTCGTCCCTGTCGGCCCGGCTGACCCGGCCCATCTCGGGGGTAAGCCAGGCACCTGGTATCAGCGCGACCTGGCGTCCTAGCCGTATACCGCTTCCTGTCGAGTGCGCTCGACACGGGCATATCGGTTCACGCCGGACGACGCCGGAAACAGGCGCGGAGCCATCGATAGACAGGTCTTGCGACAGATCCACGTCTTCGAGAGGGCTCCGCGTGATCGCCTATCCTGCCATGCTCGACGTGCCCAGGGAACTCGTGCAGTACCTCGGCCGGCTGCTCGCCGCCGAGCGCCGCGACCGCGGCACCCGGACCGGCACGCGAGCGTTGACCTGCTTCTACCAGGCACTCATGGTGCTGGTCTGGTTCCGCAAGGCCGAGAACCTGACACTGCTGGACGCCGGTTTCGGTATCTCCCGGGCCACCGCGTACCGCTACCGCGACGAGGGCGTCGCCGTGCTGGCTGCCCAGGCCCAGGACCTGCACACGGCGCTGCGCCGGGTCGCCGCCGACGGCTGGTCGCACGTGATCCTCGACGGGAAGCTGTTCGACTGCGACCGGCTCACCGAGACCACGCTGAGCGTCAAGGGCGACACGATCGATGCGTGGTACTCCGGCAAGCACCGCGACTTCGGCGCGAACGTGCAAGCCGTCATGCGACCCGACGGGCTGCCGATCTGGACCTCCGACGCGCTGCCCGGGCACCTGCACGACACCAGCTGCGCCCGCGCGCTCGGGGTGACCGCAGCGCTGAACTGGGCGGCCGCCCACCTTGACCTGCCCGCACTGGCTGACGCCGGCTACGACAACACCGGTCACGGCATCAAAACACCCGTCAAGCAACCCGCCGACGGCAGTCGGCTCGCGCCGGACAACCGCGCATACAACCGGCTGCTACGCGGCCTGCGCTGGCAGGGCGAACGCGGCTTCGCCACCCTGATCGGACGCTGGAAGACGCTACGACACACCACCGTGAGCCCGCGCCGGATCGGCGACATCGTCGCCGCCGCGCTGCACCTGACCCATTTCGAATACAAATACCTACCGCAAAGTCGTTGAGATCAGCTCATTACACAGGCTTATCAACCCCGTCGACCAAGCTAGGAACCGCGAGTACGCCGGCAAGGTATGTGTAGATGTCTGGGATCCGGGCGGAGCAACACCCAATCTGGAATGCGATGAGTACCCGTTCGCGTCGACCAAGGAGGGCGCCTACCTCGGCAGTACCGCCGCGGGAGGCGACAGCAACGGCTGGCGAACTTGGAACGGCTCCTCCCGCCTGATCGGCGCAGAGGACAACGGAACTGCGGGGACCAGGTACATCAACGCGCAGTTCTACCAAGCAAACCGGATGCTCGACGACGACGCGTTCTTCGTCGCCATCAGCCGTTGACGGACGCGGGCCGGTTCCGGCACGGGACCGGCCCGCGCCCTGGTCAGCCGAGGAGGTTCCCGCAGTGACCGTGTCGCTCGAGTTCGTGATCCCGACCAGTGAAGGGATCTTCATGATCCGCGACATCAGCGCCGACACGTCCGCACAATTGCCGGCGTGGAGGGCCAGCCGAATTCCGGGCCACCGCGGAGGACGGTTGTACGGCGCCGCCGGCGCAGTGCTGCTCGTGCACTGCGCTCATCAGCGCAGCATGCCATTGCTGCGACTGGAGCTGCTCGATACCGAACCAGGACCCGGCGAGGCGCCGTGGCACTGGGAGGTCCGCAGCAGCCTTCAACTGCCCACCGGCCGGATCAGGGTCGACTCAGGCGACAACATCCTGCCGGAGGACCTGCTCGACATCGACGCGGGCAGCGGACCCGGCGCCTACGGCATCACGTTCGGCCACACCGGCCGCACCGACATGCTCGCTGGAGCACTCCGCGTTTCACAGCAGACACAGCACGCTGACGTCGACACCGCGATAGCGGGGTGGCGAGATCTTGACGGCATTGAAAAATACCTGGTCAGGCTCTGGCCCAACACAGCAGTCCCCCAATGATGCGACTGCCGCTGCCGCGTGTGCCGACGTACAGGAGCAGCGTAGTGGCACCTGGATCGCTGCGGCGGGTCGAGGAGCCGCGCCCAGACATCGGATCCGCAGCCGCCCGAACCAGGCGGCTTCAATACCTGGGTAGGTGTCAATGCCTCCAGTTTTGAAGCGGGTTCGACGCCGGCTGCGGCCGCACAGGCCACAGGCCGCAGGCCCACGATGAAGGCCGACATGCATCGGACAGAGAGGGGACGGCGGCACGGCTGCCTGACTCACGGTCAGTAGTGGGACCGCAGCGCGCGCGTAGCGCGACGCCACTCCGAACCATCAGGAAGACCCGTGTGCTGCGCCATAGCTCGTCACTGCTGATGATGCGGATCGACGACGGTATCCCCGAGCCCGCGCCCGCGCCCTAACTTCCCTGATGCCCAATGACACAGCAGCCCGAACCAGACCGCATCCAACAATGCAACCAGCACACCAGGATCACCGCCGCACCCGCCACCAGAACGCCTCGGACGAGATTCGCGACGCCATCCGCGACCTCAACATGGCAGCCATACTGCCTGACGGCATGATGCTGCCCACCGCCGCCGCCGCACTACGCGACGAAGTTGCCACCCTTGCCCACGTTCCACAGTTGAGCGGCAGTTCTAGGCACGGGCGGCGGTGGAGCTGCAGGTCGCATCCGCGACAGGCCACCAAGCCCACCGCACAGTTCCCGATCCAACTGCAACGCACGAAGGCGAGCCATCCGCCGATGTCGATGAGAGTGCACATCGACCGATCGCATGCGATCGGCGACGAACGAATAGGACGCCGACGTGATTAGCCCCAGCCGTCGTCGGGGTTGGTCAAGTCGGATAGCCGCCGGGCTGCGTCTCGGTCGCCGGCATCGGCGCGTGGTCGCAAGAAGGCAGCCGCCTCGTTCCGGCGATCATTCCGGACGAGCAGGTCGATCAGGAGTTTGACGGAGTCCTTGTCGCCGGCGAGAGCGCCCTTCCTTAGGACCTCGACCGCCTCGTCGACCCGACCGTGGGCTTCGAGGGCGCGGACTAGAGAGTTGGCCGCGAAGGTGTCGCCAGCCCTGGTCCGCGTCTGTAGCTCCTCGATGTCACCACGTTCGCGGAGCAAGTGAGCCAAGCCGGCCGCGGCGGCGCCGTCACCGGCGTGGGCTCGCCTCCGCAACTCTTCGAGCTCACCGCGCTGCTCGAGTAGTGAAGCAAGCGCCCCACTCGCGTTGTGGTCACCGGCGTCGGCACGATGACGGAGTTCATCGATTCGACTGCGCTGTCGAAGCAGATTAACAAGGTCTCTCGCCGCCTCGGCGTGGCTGGTGTGACTCCGGAGGGCGTCGATGGCCTCGTCGATGCTTCCCCGTTGGGCGAGAAGACGTGCCAGGCTCCTCGCAGCCTCAGAGTCGCCAGCGTCCGCCCGGCTCCGCAGTCCGACGAGGTCAGCCCGGTCAGCTAGGAGTTTGTTCAGGGCCGATTCGGCAAACTTGTCGCCGGCCTCCGATCTGGCGCGCAACTCCTCGCTCTGACCTCGCTTGGACAGTAGATCGGCGAGCTTTCGTGCGGCGCTGCGGCTACCTGACTCGGCGCTGGTACGCAGCACGGCTGCCGCCTCTTCGAGTAGATTGCGCTCGATGTGCAGCTCCGCTAGTTCGATCGCGGCCCGTTCGTCGCCGGCCGCCGCAAGGGCCTGCAACTGGTCGATGTTGCCGTGAGCTCGGAGAAGATCGGCGACGAAGGCGGCACTGCCGTGCGCCTGGAGGACCTCGACTGCCTCATCCGTACGGCCATGCTCCGCCAGCAGGTCGGCGAGCCTCCGCACGGCCTTGGGCACGTGCGCGTCGACGTGGCGGCGGAGCACATCGATCGCCTCAGCAACCCGGTCTTGCTGATCAAGCAGGCGCGCCAGCATGGCGCCTAAGTTGGGATCGCTTGCGTACGGTGCAAGCACGCTGATGGCATCGTCGATCCTCTCTTGCCGTCTTAACAAGAGGGAGGCTTCCCAGGCAGCGTTTCGGTCGCCAAGTTCGGCTCGAGTCCTCAGCTCCTCGATGTCATCTGATTTGCCCAGCAGCTTGGCCAACTCCCGAGCCGAAGGTTCGTCACCGGCATCGGCCCGTGACCTCAATTCGTCGATGCGGCCATGTTCCCGGAGTAAGCCCGCGAAATACCAACCGACATCCTTGCCGTCAGCGTGAGGGCGGAGCAAGTCGATTGCCTCGTCCGCTTCGCCGCGTCGTGCCATCATATGGGCTGCCTGTAAGGCTGCTGCCGGGCTACCGGCATCGGCCCAGCTCTTAAGGTCATCAAGGCGTCCCTGTTTGGCTAGAAGCTCGACCAATCGTTTGGCCGCATCCTTACTGCCGGCATCGGCTTGGGCTCGCAGGTGCTTGCGTTGGACGGTACGCGCGAGGTGGTCCTGAAGTAGCACGTGCCGGAACTGGTAGGCACTTCCGGCTTGTCGAAGGACCCCACGCTCATGTGCATCCTTCAGGAACCGTTGAAGTCGCCACGGCATCCAGCCGTTTACCGCGAGCCGGGCTCTGGCGGCCCAACCACATGCCCAAGGCCAGATGCCGATCAACACCGATGCGCTGCCGAATATCGCAACGGCGGCACCCCCGGCGATCCATGCACGAGCGCTCGCGTCGAGGAAGCTAGTGATAGCCCCGAATACCGCACCTGCAATCAGGCTGTACAGAGCCAGAATTACCGCAGGCCAGCCGTTGAGGCGGATGCTGTGACCGAGGGTTGTCCGAGTAAGTCGAGTCATGCTCATCGAGTCAACTGCCAGTCCTAGCAAGGCAACGAACAGCCCGCCGAGCAGTGCTGCCGTCCAACTGGCGTCAATCAGTCCGATCAATAGGCCGCCCCCCAACCCGAACTCGAAGGCGGATCTCCGACGTACAGTACGGCGCTCACTCAGAGTTCGGTAGTTCAGTGAGATCGGGGAGTGGTCATCAATCAGCCAGCAAAGAAGCCTTGGCCGGAGCGTCGCGACCGCAGCCACCTCGGCGGCGACAGCGGCAGCCAGACGGGCGGCCATCGAGGCGCCCCCGATCGCGTGGCCGCACAGGATCGCAACCGCCACCACCGGCAGCGCCAGTGCCGAGACGATGAGGACCTTCGTTCGACCCGAGTGGACGGCTAGCAGATCGGGCGGGAGATCCTGACGGTGCAGATCACGGGTTCCCGCCTGGTACAGGTGGTACGCGAGGCCGCCCAGCGCTCGTCTCGCGTGATCGACGGAGTAGCGGCCTCGCCGGCGACGGTCATATGCGGTGGAGTTCGGTGAGTCCCTGTATGCGGCCGTGACGAACGCATCCATGAGTCGACCGGCGATGTCATGGCGCGTGGGCAACGTGAGCAGGTCGCTGGGGGTGGAAGATCGTTCACGATACGCGATACGAGCGAGACCGACCATCAGCGGAGTGGAGAAGGCCGAGGCGAGTGGGCCGGTCGGGTCTTGGCGGACGGCCCCGAATACCGATGCCCAGCGCGACTCATCGACGGGTTGGGAGAGGAACGTGATCGCTGCTTCCGTATCAACGGGCTCCAACTCAATCACAGCAGCCCGTGACATCACCTGACTACGACGAACAGCCTGCTCGTATTCGATAGTCCGACACGTGACGACCAGCGATCGGCCGATCGCCGCGAAGTCATCAAGCGCGATCAAAGCCGTCGCATGCAGGTTAGTCGGCAGCTCGTCGAGACCGTCAAGGATCGGCAGCACACGCCGATGTTCGATCAAGCGCCGGGCCATGGCGGCGGGTCCGCCCGGACCGTCCAGAACGTCCGTATATTCCTCGGCCATTCGTCGAGCGAGGAAGGCCTCCACTCCTTCTGTCGCTGGATTCCATTCGTTGATCGCGAAGATTACCGGCAGCCCTACATCAGTCGCCGCGCTGCGAATGAGCCCAAGCGTCAACAAGATCGCAAATATGCTCTTGCCAGCTCCTGGCTCCCCGATCACGACCAACTGCCGGTGGGGGAGATCCAGAAATGCATCCACAATCTCTCGGTTGAGTGGGTCGACCTTGCCCTTCATCGGCAGATCCTGCCAATCCGCGCCGATTTCGTCGAACACGACAGACCGGTTGGCAGCCGGGCGATCGGTCGAGGACCACCGAACCGAGAGCGGAACGGGCTTGATGACCTGAAGCCGAACCGCCTCAATGGCCCACTTTTTTTCGAGCCTCGTGGCCAATTCGGCCACGGCTTTGTCAGAAGCCTCCTGGGTGGGAGCGGGAGCATCGGGTGCTGCGGACAAATGCTGCAGAAGGATGGCAAAGACCGCAACGACGACTGCCAGGACTGCGACCGCGCACCACATCAGCAAGGAGTTCGCGGTCCACCGCTGCCAGGATGACGGGACCACGTTCGTCGCTAGGTTTGTCGTCACCGCAAGCATGGCCAGCAGAACAGCACTTAACCCAGCTAATGCCGCTGCGAGCCAACGTCGCGCACGGCCCCGAGCCAGCAGGCGAACCGTCACTGCGGAATCATCTCAGAGCGAGCCGTCCGCCCTGAAGCAGCATGCCGGTAGAGACTCACCGGCAAACGAGCCTTTCACCGGACAGCAACCCGAGTTCCGCAGATAAGGGCGTTGAATAGACCGCGGATCCGGTAGGTGACGTGCGGAAATGCGCTCTTGGCTGGTGACGGGGCGTGTATCTAGGCGGTCGGAGGCCGCGGCGATGGCTTGACCTGGGGGTTCAGTGGTCAGGTGGTTGGGATGGCGGCCTGGACGCGCTTGGGCGGGTCGATCGCGAGCGCGGTGAACAGGTCGCGCTGGGCCTTGGTGAGCTCGGTGGTCTGGCGGAAGATGCCGGCCGGGCCGGTGAAGGTGACGGCGTGCAGCCGGTCGGCCTCGGTGCGGATGCGTTGCCAGGTCTGCCCGGAGGTGTTCTCCGCGACGCGGATGAGCAGCAGCGCCAGCCAGCACAGCAGTACGTGACACCACCGGCGAACCAGATTTCGACGGCGTGGGTGGTCGGTGCGGCGGGTTCGGCGGCGTAGAGGGTGAGGAGAGCCCTGGGCTCCGAGGCCAGTCCATGCTCTCGTAGGCGAGTTCCAGGTCGTCGACGTCGCGGTGGTGAATGTGTTTCCTGCCGGCGCCGTGCGCGCAGACGTTGTGTGCGCTCCAGCGGCGTCGGAACGCGTGGCTGCGGGCCCGAGTTAACGGTCGAGCGGGCCGGTTGGCAGGGTGCGTCTGGTGGTGGCCGCGCCGAAGGTGTGGCGGTCGGCGGACAAGCCTCGTCGCGAGGCGGCAGAACGTGGCGTTCGATGGCATCGGTACACTGCCAGGTCCGTCTTCGCCGTTCTCGCTGATCAGCCGCAAACTCGAAGCCGCTGCCGGTACACGCTCATCGGCCGTGCCGCGCGGCCAGTGCACCCACACGCAACCTTCCGCAGTCTGGCGACAGTGAATCGAAATGATCAGTGCAATCCAGGTGGGGCATGAACCTTGAGGCTCGCGGACGGCAGGTAGCTCGCGTGCGGCGACACCACGTCCGACTGGTCGGCATGACGAACCGCGTGCAGGGTCAGTGAGGTCCTGGGATGAGATGGACGGGCATCGTGACCGTGACGGTGGTGCCGGTGCTGTCGCAGCGGATGCTGACGTCGGTGCTGAGTTGCCGCACGATCCACAGGCCGCGGCCGCCTGGTGCGGTCGGCGGGACCGGGACGAGTCCGATGAGTTCGGGGTCGGCGATTCCGGGGCCGTGGTCGCTGACCTGGCAGATCAGGTTGTTGTCGGTTCGCCGCAGCCGGAGGTGACCGGTGCCACCGCCGTGCTGCACCACGTTGCTGGCCAGTTCACCGACGATAAGGAGGAGGCTGTCGATAGTGCGCGCCGGGATGTTGCCGGCGTGGGCGTGTGCGGTGACGGCCGCGCGCAGGGTGTACAGGTCGCCTTCGGTGAACGGCTGCTCAAGATCGAGGGCGTGTGCCGGGTCGGTGCGAGGTGCTGGCTTGACGCCGGCCGCCTCCTGCTCGGGCCCGTTCATGGCGCGTTGGATACCCGCAGTTGCCGTACGTCAATCGCGCCGCACAATTGCAGGAGCTTGTCGACGAGCGGGCCGCACCGCACGAGCATGTGACGGTCGGGCGGCAGCTCAGTCGCTGCGCGGATGATCTCTGCGGCGCAGGCACCGTCGAGGTAGTGCAGCCGCCGCAGGTCGAGGTGGATGTGCTGGTCGAGGCGGATCGACTCGGCGAGGGCCTGTTGCAGCACAGTGAGGTGGCGGTAGTCCAGTTCGCCGGCGATGCGGACGCCCGGCGGCCGGTACTGCCGGCACACCCGCAGCAGCGGATCTTCGTGGTACACCTGCGCGGCGACCGTCTTTTGGTGGACCTCGGCGGCGAAGGCGAGGGTGACGGCGTCGAACACGTCGCGGTCGTACTGGCAGATGGTGGTCAGTGTCCCTGCCGGAGCGAGGTCGCCGAGCTGCCGTTCGAAGTGCAGCAGTTCCTGGGCGGCGGCGTGGGGACGGGTGGCCCAGCCCATGTCCGCGGTGACCCGCAGCGCGGTGAACCCGGCTGCTGCGGCAGCGGAGAGTTCCTCGGTCAGGATGTCCAGCATGCGCCGGGCGCTGGGCGCGCCGTTGTGGAGCCAGGCCGTGGTGTAGTCGGCGACACGCAGCTGGCCGGTGGCGATCACCTCGTCATAGGCGACGGATCGCTGGAGCAGTTCCTCACCGAGGGTTTGGGGGGCGATGGTGTCGGTGAAGCACACCACCCGGTCGCCCTGCTCCAGGCCCTCGCCGACGAATGCGGCGATCAGGTCTATGCGCTCGTCCGGATCGGTGAAGGTGAGGCAGGCATGTGTGCCCGCCTCGAGCTGCTCGACCGTGACCGCCTCCGCCATCGTTGCCGACCACCCCTCACCCTCGACGCCTACCCATAGCATAGGGGGCGCCGTGTCTCGGGCTGCACGCTGGCCGGACCTGCCCGTCGGTATGGATCAACCGGCGAGTCGGCTTCGCCGGAGCGCCGGTCGAACCGGGACATGCCGGCCGCAAGCCCAATGACCAGCAGGCGGGTACAGTCGCCGGGCGCTGTGCGTGCACTCCATTGATCGACCCACGTGAACCGTTCGTTCGGGCTGGCCGACCGCCACGCGGCGAGGGCCGCCACGTCGCCGAGGAAGTCGTCACGCGGCTGGAGCACCGGCAGGAACGGCGCTGCCTGGACGGGCTGACCGCTGGGCAGCGGCAGGCGATCACCCTCACCTACTACGACGGCCGCTCCTACCGGGAGGTCGCTGAGCTGCTGAACGTCCGGTTGCCGGCGGTGAAGACGAGGATGCGCGACGGGCTGATCCGGTTGCGGACTGCCTCGGTGGACAGGCGGCCCGATGACCGACATCCACGCCTTGGCCGGTGCGTATGCGCTCGACGCGGTCGACAAGGTGGAATGGGCCGCGTTCACCCGCCATCTGGCGCAGAGCGACGTATGCCGGCTGGAGACCGGCGAGCTGCGGACGAGTGGCCGACCGGCACCTCGGCCCTCGACAGCCGACGCGAGCTGCTGGCGGACTGGGAGTTCGGCGAGGCTCATCTGGGGGCCGTAGTCGCCTGAGAGCGGAGCCGGAGACGGTGCTGCCACACCCGACGGTGCGGCGTGCCTCCGCCGACGTCGGCTGCGCCGGGGCCGGGTGCCTCGGCTGCCGGCTGCCCGGTGAGCCGGTGCTCACCCCGGCGGACACCGGGCTGCGGCGGCCAACGGGTGTACCGATTGTCTGGGCCGCGACATTCGGCGGCCACCGCCGCTACTCCCGCTACCAGCTACGCCTCGCCGCACGCGCCCGGGAACTCTGCGACCAGGGCACCGCGCTGGACGCCGCCTGCCGCATCATCATTCTCGAAGACCAGCTCGAAGAAGCACTCTGCCGCAACGGACAACACCGACAGCACTGACCGCGTGGCGGTGCCGCGACCGGGCGCCCGGTCCCGCGACCCGCCGACGGCTGTCGACACCCCATGGACCGCACGAGCGATCAAACTCGTCGCGGGCAAGCACGCCTCGGCACCGCGAGGCGGCTGCCTCCATGATCACCCAGCCCCAGAACAACCCGGTTACCAGCCAAAACGCGCTCAGTGCGGCTGCCCTACTAGCAGGCCTTGGGCTGGGCGTCTGGTGCGGGCCGGTAGATCGGGCCGCGCGCGAGGACCGGGTCAAGGATGCTGTCGGACAGAGACGCCGCCCGCCGCTACGTGAGCCCTCCCCCGGTTCGCCCGGCCGGCCAGTTCAACGCCCACTGGCCGGGTACTGCGCGGTCATGAAGGCTGTCGTGTACGAGGGACCGCGTACCGTCGCGGTCAAGGACGTGCCGGACCCCCGCATCGAGCACCCGCAAGACGTCTTGGTCCGGATCACCACCACCAACATCTGCGGCTCGGACTTGCACATGTACGACGGCCGCACAGACATGGAGACCGGCCGGATCCTCGGCCACGAGAACCTCGGCGAGGTGGTCGAGGCAGGCAAGGGCGTCGACAAGGTCCGCGCCGGCGACATGGTATGCCTGCCGTTCAACATCTCCTGCGGGTATTGCGCGAACTGCGAGCACGGCCTCACCGCCTTCTGCCTGCGGACGAATCCGGACCCGAACATGGTCGGCGCCGCGTACGGCTTCGCCGGCATGGGCCCGTACGAGGGAGGCCAGGCCGAGATGCTGCGGGTGCCCTTCGGTGACTTCAACTGCCTCGTGCTGCCGGAGAACGCTCGCGATCGGGATCGGCAGCGCGACTACGTGATGCTTGCCGACATCTTCCCGACCGGCTGGCACGCGACGCAGCTCGCCTGCGTGCAGCCCGGCGACTCGGTGGTGATCTACGGCGCCGGGCCGGTGGGTCAGATGGCCGCACTCTCGGCGACGATCAAGAATGCCTCGAAGATCATGGTGGTCGACTACCACCAGGACCGCCTGGAACTGGCCGCGAAGATCGGTGCGATTCCGATCGACGCCTCCAAGGAGTCCGTGGCGGACCGAGTGATGGAGGAGACGAACGGCGTCGGCGCGGACCGGGGCTGCGAGTGCGTCGGCTACCAGGCCCACGACGCGTCCGGGCAGGAGCACCCGGAGATGACGGTGAACTCACTCGTGCAGACCGTCAAGTTCGCCGGCACGATCGGCGTCGTCGGCGTCTTCGTACCCAAGGACCCGGGCAGCCCGGATCGGCTGTACAAGGAGGGGAAGGTCGCCTTCGACCACGGCGGATTCTGGACCAAGGGCCAGACGATGGCCACCGGGCAATGCAACGTCAAGGATTACAACCGGGCGCTGCTCAACCTTATCGTGGAGGACAAGGCGCGGCCGTCGTACGTCGTGTCACACGAGCTGCCGTTGAACCGAGCCCCGGAGGGCTATGAGCACTTCGACAAGCGTGAGCGCGGCTGGACCAAGGTGATCATGCACCCGGACCTCTGACGCGGAGGATTCGCGCCCGGTCCGGTGTGAAGCCTCGAAGCGATTCTCGGGCGACGGCGGTCAATACGAACGCTCAGGCCGCTGGATGCTCGGAGCTTTGTGAGCCCGACACAGCGGGGAACGGGGGTTAGCCGGCGACGCTTCGGGTAGATCGCGTTCGTGGCGAGGGGGTGGATGTGAACATGCTGGTCGAGACGCCGGACCGCTACGGGGCCTACCCACGCTTGGATGACGCCCAGATTCAGGCCCTCGCCGCCGGGGGGCAGCGCCACCGCGCAGAGACGGGCGAGGTATTCATCCGGGAGGGTGAGGAGAACTACGACTTCTTCGTGGTGCTCGCCGGCAAGGTAGCCGATGTCGAGGGGTTCGGCGGCGAGGAACGTGTCATCAGCGTGCACGGCCCCAAGCGGTTTCTGGGAGAGCTGAGCCTTGTCACCGGCCAGGCCGCCTTTTTCACATCGCAGGTGCGCGAGCCGGGCGAGGTCCTCAGGGTTCCGGTCGACCGTCTCAAGGCCGTTATCGCGCGGGATTCCACGCTGGGTGACCTGGTCCTGAAGGCGTACCTGATCCGCCGCTCCCTGCTCATTGGCCGCGGCGCCGGGCTTCGGATCATCGGATCCTGCTTCTCGCCCGACAACCGGCGGCTGCGCGAGTTCGCGGCCCGTAACCGCATCCCCTACCAGTGGGTCGACCTGGAGAAGGATCAGGACGCCGAGACACTGCTGCGCGAACTGCACGTGCGACCGGAGGAGACTCCGGTGGTGATCTGCCCGGCCGGGCAGGTGTTGCGTAACCCGAGCAACGCGGAGCTAGCACAGGCGGTGGGCCTGCCCGCACCTCGACCCGGCGCCACGGTGTGGGACCTCGCCATTGTCGGGGCCGGCCCGGCAGGCCTCGCCGCCGCCGTCTATGGCGCCTCGGAGGGGCTGGCGACGGTCGCCCTCGACGAGTTCGCCACCGGCGGTCAGGCCGGCCGATCGTCACAGATCGAGAACTACCCCGGTTTTCCTGCCGGGATCTCCGGCGGGGAACTGGCCGAGCGGGCGGTCGTCCAGGCGGAGAAGTTCGGAGCCAGCTTCAGCGTGCCGGCTCGGGCGCGCGGGCTGGAGGAACGAGAAGGCAACTATGTCATCGAGCTCGACGACGGCGGTGAGGTCACAGCACGGACCGTCCTGATCGCGACGGGCGTCCAGTACCGCAAGCTCGACGCTCCGCGATTCGAAGCGTTGGAAGCGACCAGCGTGTACTATGCGGCGACCCTCTCGGAGGCACTGTTCTGCCGCGACGACCCGGTTGCGGTCGTGGGCGGCGGCAACTCGGCGGGCCAGGCAGCGCTGTTCCTGTCGAAATACACGCGCGTCGTGCACCTACTGGCCCGCTGCGGCAACCTCCGCGAGACCATGTCACGCTACCTGGTCGACCGGGTCGAGACGACACCGGGCGTGCAGATCCACCTCCGCACCGAGGTGCGTGAGCTGGTGGGCGGCGACACCCTCGAACGGCTCGTGGTCGAGGACCAGCGCACCGGGCAGCGCCACGAGATTCCCGCCCGTGCGCTGTTCGTCTTCATCGGCGCGCGGCCGTGCACCGATTGGCTGACCGGTCAGGTCACCACCGACGAGGACGGCTTCATCCTCACCGGCCCGGACACCGACGAGTCAGGCCCGCAGCAACGGCCTCTGCTGCAGACCAGCCTGCCCGGCGTGTTCGCCGCCGGTGACGTGCGCCGGGGGTCGATCAAGCGGGTCACCTCGGCCGTGGGCGAAGGCGCCACGGCAGTGCGGCTGGTATGGAAGTACCTCCAGAGCACCGGCCGCGTCGCCGACCACGCCGCAGCTACCCTCCGATAGCCCAATCCGCATTCGGTGCGTCCGCGGGTGCAGCCGTCGCCGGAAGACCTGCGCGGGCGGATCACCACCGTGGAGAACCGCATCGTCGTCGCCCATTGATACGCGTCGCTCAGCACCAGAGAAGGCCGCTCGCCCCGGACCCATCAAGGTCGGGGCGAGCGAGCGGTCTGGCTCGCGGCTAGGACGGCGCGGCCCCGTCGACCTCGGAATGGCCGAAGCGCACGGCCTTGGCTGGGCGTCGTGGAGGGCTTGCTGAGATCGTTCGGTCAGTCGGTTGAGGTCCATGACCGCCTCCTGAGCGTTGCTTCCAGTTCGTCGATGCGGTCGAGCAGGTCGAGCAGGACACCGATGGCGGCGTAGTTGAGCGGCAGACCGGTGTACAGCCGGTGGATCCGCGCCGCGACGGCCAAGTCCACCGCCCGGAACCAGCGGATGCCGCGGGCGTCCACGGACGGCTCCAACAGTCCCAGGGCGGCGAGCCGGGCGACCAACTCCGGGTGCAGTCTGGCGGCGGCAGCGAACGCGTCCAGCGACAGGTACCGTGGCCGCACCAGCGCATAGGTCATGATGCCCCTCGCGGTTCGAACGAGTCATGGATCATGGAAACGTGCTACGGCGAGATCACTCATGTCGGTTGACGTGAGGTTGATCTACAGCTCCGGGCGGCTCCGGTTAGCCGAGAGCGTCGGTGATGGGCGTGTCCGCGGGCATGGTCACGACCAGCTTCCGGTTGGCGAACTCCTTGAAGCCGATCGAGGACAGCTCACGCCCGTACCCGGACTGCTTGATGCCGCCGAAGGGAAGGTTCGGCTCGGACGACGTCGGGTGGTTGATCCACACCATCCCGCTCTCGACCCGGCGTGCGACCGACCGGGCCCGCGCCGGATCGCTGCCGAACACGGCACCGCCGAGGCCGTAGGGCGAGTCGTTGGCGAGCGCGACCGCCTCGTCGTCGCTGCCCGCCCGATACACGACGGCGACCGGACCGAACAACTCCTCGTGGAAGGCGCGCATTTTCGGGGTCACGCCGACGAGGACCGTGGGTTGCACGAATGCGCCGGGGCGATCGACCCGCCCGCCGCCGACGACCGCGATCGCCCCCTTGTCGAGGGCATCACGGACCTGGTCCAACAGCTTCTCGGCGGCCCGCTCCGAGGA
The DNA here is from genome assembly GCF_025264685.1 of Dactylosporangium roseum. Classification (GTDB taxonomy): domain Bacteria; phylum Actinomycetota; class Actinomycetes; order Mycobacteriales; family Micromonosporaceae; genus Dactylosporangium; species Dactylosporangium roseum. Next base: position 3,405,774 of record NZ_CP073721.1, on the reverse strand, counting down.
CAGGGGCGCCAGCGTGGTGGCCTCGTCGGCAGGATCACCGGGCTGCAGCGCGCGCATACGCTGGGCAAGCGCGGTCACGAACCGGTCGAACGCGCCGGACATCACGATCATCCGCTTCGCACTCACGCAGCTCTGCCCCATGTTGTGCATGCGCCCCGCCATGGCCGCATCGACGGTGTGGTCGAAGTTGTCGCCGTCGAGAACGATGAACGGATCGCTGCCGCCCAGTTCCAGGACGCTCTTCCTCATGCTGCGCCCGGCCGCGGCCCCGACGCTGGCGCCGCCGCGCTCGCTGCCGGTCAGCGACGCGCCGCGCACGACGTCGAGTGCCACGACGCGATCGAACTCGGAGCCGGTGATCAGCAGGTTGGTGTACACCCCCTGTGGTATCCCCGCGTCGGTGAACAGCCGTTCCATGGCGAGCGCCGACTGCGGGGTGTTGCTCGCGTGCTTGAGCAGGATCGTGTTGCCCAGCACCAGATTCGGTCCGGCAAACCGCACCACCTGGTACACCGGGAAGTTCCACGGCTGGGCGCCCACGATCACGCCCAGGGGATCGTTGACGATAGCGGCCGACCCGCCGTCGAGCTCCAACGGCTCGTCGGCGAGCAACCCGGGCCCCTCATCGGCGCAGTACTGCAGGATCCTCGCGGACAGGTCCATCTCGGCGCGGCTGTGCCCGATGAGCTTGCCCATCTCCAGCGTCACCAGCTCGGCCAGTTCCTCGCCGCGCTCGCGCAGCAGCCGCGCGGCCCGGCCGACCAGCGTGGCCCGTTCGTCGACGCCGACCCGGCGCCAGGACTGGAATGCATGCTGCGCGTTCTGCGCCGCGTTGTCGACGGCCTCCGGGCTCATCGGCGGGAACTCACGGACGAGCTGGTTGTTGTAGGGGTTGACGGTGGCGATCGGGCTGTGCCGGACGGCGGAGGACGTGGACATGGGTTACTCCCTCGCGCAACGAATGGGGGACCCCGACTGCTACCCCGCGAGCATCGCCTGAACCAACCGGGGTTTGCCCACCCGGGGCCGAGGTAATGCGCTGCGATGAAGACGTTGAGCATGCGGATGGTGGGACTGCCGGCCGGTGAACAGATTCCCGTGCTGGGACAGGGAACGTGGGGCCTCGGTGAGGACCCGATGCGCCGCGACGAGGAGCTCACCGCGCTGCGGCTGGGCCTCGACCTGGAGATGACTCTCATCGACACCGCTGAGATGTACGGCGACGGCGCCGCCGAACGGCTCGTTGGTGACGCGGTCGTCGGCCGCCGCGACGAGGTGTTCCTGGTGACGAAGGTCCTGCCGGAGCACGCCGACCGGGCGGGCGCGATCGAGGCCTGCGACCGCAGCCTGCACCGGCTGCGGACCGGTCACATCGACCTGTACCTGCTGCATTGGCCCGGCCCGGTGCCCGTCGACGAGACCGTCGAGGCGTTCACGCTGCTGCAGCAGCAGGGCAAGATCCGGTTCTGGGGGGTCAGCAATTTCGACACCGTCGACCTGCGAGCGGCCACCGCGGTGCCCAACGGCCACTCCGTGCAGACGGACCAGGTGTTGTACAACCTGGCCCGCCGCGGCATCGAGTGGGATCTGCTGCCGGCGTGCCAGCGGTCCGGGCTGACCATCATGGCCTACGCGCCGTTCGACCACCGGGGAACCGTCCTGCGCCACCCGGCGGTCATCGCCGTCGCCGAGCGGCATGATGTCACCTCGGCGCAGGTAGCGCTGGCCTGGGTGATCCGCCAGGACGGGATCACCACGATCCCGAAGGCCGCCCACCCGGAGCACACCGCGGAGAACCGTGCCGCGCTGGACGTGCGACTCACCGCCGAGGACTTCGCCGACCTGGACCGCGCGTTCCCGCCGCCGGACGGCCCAAGTCCGCGATGGCCGGGGCCCTGCCGAACCTGACCGCGATGGTGATGGCCGAGGTCCACGCCGCGACCGACCCGACCCTCGGCTGGTGCAACAGCCAGACCGAGTTCGAGTTCACCCTCGACCTGCTCCTCGACGGCATTGAGCGGGCCGCACGATAACGAGCGGGTCAGGGCATCGGGATGGTCAGGACCTGGCCGGGGGATGCGGCTCGGGTCGGCGATGCCGTTCGCGTGCTGGATGTCCGGCCAGCGGGTCGCGTTCCCGCAGAAGGTGCGGGCGATCTTGCTCAGGGTGTCGCCGCGGACCACCGTGTACGTGCGCGGGGCGTGACGGTGGGCGCGGCGGCGGGCGGCTTCGGACACGCCGAAGAACCTCCGCGTCGCCGGCGTTATCGTGCTTCTCTACGCCCAGCCCTCACTCGGATCGTCCAGCTCACCGTCGACGACGTCATGCACGACGGAGAAGCAGTACTTCTCCGCCTCGGGGAACCGGCCTCACCGGTCCCCGAGCCGGCCGCTTCCCTGCTGCTGGACTACATCACCGACCGCGACAACATGAACACCGCCACCAACCAGGCGTCACATCCTCGCTCTTCCCATAGGTGCAGCACTTCACGCCGTTGCTGACCGACGCCGCCCGGTTCACGCGTCACGCCCCTGCTGAGAGGTGGTATGTCGACGAGACGTACATCAAGGTCAACGGCGTGTGGCGGTACGTCTATCGCGCCATCGACCAACACGGACGTCGACGTACTCATCTCGACTCGGTCGCCGCGGCGTTCACCGAACTCGCCCGGACGATCTGACCGCGGACCCGACACAGGTTCAACGTGTCCGCCGATCCCACAACGCAACGGCGCCGTCGTGCCCGCGTCAGCCGACCGTCGCGCGATCCCATCTGTTGTCGGAGGTCGGATTGGAGCTGCCCAGTCGCTCCCGCCCGCCCTACCCCCCGTTTGCCGCCTGGGCGCCCCGAATTCCGACGGGCGCTTCATACTGCCTTCTCTGCGATTGTTGTTTGGGCTATGACGGGCTTGAGGTCTGGCGCCGTGGGCTACAGCAGCGGCGTGGGTCCACGAGCTATCGGGATCTACTTGGCGAGCATGCCGGGTATCGGTGTGGGGTAGTCGCCGGTCATGCAGGCGGTGCAGAATCCGTTGGGCTCGGGAGAGATCGCCGTGAGCATGCTGTCGAGTTCCAGGTATGCCAAGGAGTCTGCGCCGAGGTGGTCGCGGATCTGGTCGACGGTCATGGTGGCGGCGACCAGTCTGCTGCGGTCGGCGGTGTCCAGGCCGTAAAAGCAGGACCACCGGTAGGGGGCGGAGAGCACGCGCAGGTGGATCTCGGCCGCGCCGGCGTCGCGCAGCAGCCGCATGGTGGCGCGCAGCGTGGTGGCCCGCACGATCGAGTCCTCGACGACGACCAACCGTTTGCCGGCTACGTTGTCTTCGATCGCGTTGAACTTGATCCGTACGGCGTTGTCCCGCAGTGTCTGGGTCGGTGCAATGAACGTGCGGCCGATGTAGCGATTCTTGATCAGGCCGTCGCCATACTCGATACCGGACTCGGCGGCGTAGCCCTGAGCGCCGGGGACCGACGAGTCGGGAATCGGCATGACCATGTCGGCGTCGACGGGCGCCTGTCGGGCGAGAGCCTGACCCATCCGGCGGCGGGCCGCGTGGACGCCGACACCGGCGAGCCGGCCGTCGGGACGGGCGATGTAGACGAACTCGAACGAGCACAGCGCGCGACGCCGCGACGCGGCGAACTGGACGCTGTGCACACCGTCGTCGTCGATGACAACGGCCTCGCCAAGGTCAATCTCGCGGATGACACGGGCGCCGACGACGTCGAGACCGGGCGTTTCAGAGGCGAGAACCCAGCCGCCGGTGTCGAGCCGGCCGAGGAACAGCGGCCGGAAGCCGTGCGGGTCGCGTGCGCCGATGAGCCGGGTCTCGTCCATCATGACGAACGAGTAGGCGCTCTCGAGCCGGGGCAGGACGGCGGACAGCGCGGCGATCAGGTCTCCGCCGCCGTCTGCGGTGAGGGCGCCGGCGAGCAGCGCGGCGACGACGTCGCTGTCGCTGACGTCGGCGGGGCCGGCGGCGAGTTCGGCGGTGTTGACCAGGTTGCCGTTGTGGCCGAGGGCGAAGAACACGTCGCCGGCCTGGCGGGCGACCGGCTGGGCGTTGTGCCAGGCACTGGCGCCGGTGGTGGCGTAGCGGGTGTGGCCGATCGCCATGATGCCAGGCAGCGCCCGCAGCCGGTGCTCGTCGAAGATCGCGGAGACCAGGCCCATGTCCTTGTCGACCAGGATCTTCGCGCCGTCGCTGACCGCGATGCCGGCGGACTCCTGGCCGCGGTGCTGCAGGGCGAACAGGCCGAGGTAGGTGAGGTGAGCTACGGGTTGACGTGGGTCGCGTACGCCGAAGACGCCGCAGGCTTCCTTGGGGCTGTCACTGCCGTCTGCCACCGGACGAACTATACGGAATCGGCGAGGCCGGCGAGGAACCGGCAGGCGCCCACGACCTGGTTCATCCCGAGCTGGGAGGCGGGCTACGCGCATGTTTATCCGCTGCATCCAGGCCGGGTCGTCGGTTACTACGCCCGGTCCAGGTGGCTGCGCCCGAGCCGGTATGCCTCGAGGAGATCATCGCCCCGATACTCGCTGGCGGCCAGACCGGCCAGATGCCGATCGGCGTTCACCGCGACGGTCGCCTCCAGGGACCGGAACAGCGGCGCGTCGGACATCGAGTCTCCGTACGCGACGCAACGCGAACGTGGCAGTGCGTGCCGCTGGAGCAGGTCGTCAACGACGAGGACTTTGTGCTCGGGAGTGAGAATCCGTGCGGGATCGATCACGTCGACGAAGGGCAGCGCCGGAAACACCGATGCCATCACGGTGTCGAAACCCCATGCGGTCAGGTGCCCGGCGAAGAAGTCCGGCGACATCGTGATCACGACGGAGGCCTCGCCGCGGGCGCGGATGTCCGCGCAGACCTCCGCGACGCCGGTCATCCACGGGCTCGCCGCGAACGCCGCGGCGACCATCTCTGGACGAAGGTCCTGCCATAGCTGGTGGATGGCGACCGCGAACGTCCGAGTATCGATCTCCTCGGCTGCGAATCTGCGCTCCAGGGCCAGCAGTTGCGTCTCGCTACCGTGTATCGACGCGATTTGCCGGCTCGCGGTGGTGCCGACCAGCAAGGTGCCATCCATGTCGAAGACGTGCAGCGCCGCCACATCGTCAAGGTCCACCGAGCGACCCTATCGTCAAGGACGTCGGGTACCGTCGCCCCATGTTGAGGGTGCTGTTCAGCGGCTGCTTGGGGGTGCCGCGATCCGCTTCAACGAGACTGGTGTGCTGGTCGATTCACCGATCTGGCGCCAGCTTGACGTGGTGCCACGCCTGCGGTATCAGGTCGTCGAGCACACCTGGGTACACTGCGGCGGCGTCGGTAACGACCTCAACGGTGCTTGTCGGATTCGGTGTCAATCTCGTCAGCGGCGACAAGCAGAAGCCCATAGGCGTTGGCCTGCTGTTGCTCGGCGCATTGGTCGAGTCGGTCGCGTTCGTCATCCCCCGCAGGGCTACGGACAAGCACGCTGCTGACCGACGAACCGCGCCTGACGTCGCCGGCTGACGCGCCACGATCTTGGACTCCTGTACCTGTCATGACAGGTACAGGAGTCCAAGATCTACAAGCTAGTGGAGGACCCGGTGGTCGACGTCGAGCGTGGTACCGAGGCGAACGGCGATCATCTCGTTGTCGTCGGGCTTGCCAGGCGTGCGGCCAGCCGACAGCGGGAAGTTGTTGTCGTTCGCGATGAGCAGGGTGCGGTTGTCGAGGATCAGCAGGCTCTCGATTGTGAAGAACGGGAACCGGAACGGGTCACCGAAGCCACCGACCCCGCGCGGGTTGGCAAGGTTCAGCAGGTCGGCCACCTCGGTCTTGTCCATCGCACCGTTGCCGTCGCGGTCGCGCAGGTCGGCCAGATAGATCTTTTTGAACAGGGCGGCGTCGCCCTGATTGTTGTCTCGCTCGATGACCAGAATCTGGCGCTGGTTGACCATCACCGCGTCGGCGACCGCATACGCGGGGTTCTCCAACTGGTAGCGCCAGGTGCGGCCGGTGTACGCGCCCGACTGCACGCTGAACTCGTTGAGCCGCAGGCTGCCGGCGGGGTCGCCGGCGACGACGCCCTCCAGCAGCGGATACAGGGTGCGCCTGTCCGGCGAGATAGCGATCGACTCGAAGCCCTTACTGCCGCCGAGGTTGGCCGGGGTGGTGCCGCGGAACGGGTTCTCCGGCGAGAACACGCCGGGCAATGACACCGGCGGCGACAGCAACCGGCCGGCGCAGTCGAAGTGCAGCAGGAACGGGCCGAACTCGTCACCGATCCAATAGGTCCCATCGGGCAGCCGGACGATCGACTCGGGGTCGAAGTCGAAGCCGCTGAGCACCCGATCCGGCCGGGTCAGCGGGAACGGCACGTGGTTGTTCGGGTCGGTGAGGTTGATCCCGCCGACCACGTCGACCGCGCCGGTGTGGAAGTTCGGCTTGACGCGCTGGATGCGCAGAATGAAGTCGGCGCTGTTGGCCTTGTTGCCGTAGCCGTTGTCGGACAGCATCTCGAACGAGCCGTCGGCGTTGCGGAGGACACCACTGAAGCCCTGGACGGGCTGGTTGGCGAATGGTGGCGTGATGCCGTTGATCGGCGCGGTGCCGAGCCGGGAGCCGGATGGTTCGCTACCGGGGACGAACGTCTGTGCCGGCAGCTTGGCGAACTGGTGCAACTGGGCCTCACCAGGCGCGGGCTCGTCACCCCCGTACGCCGGCCCGGCCGTGGCAATGACCAGCGCGACCGCGGCGGCCGATGCGCTCAGTTTCGTTTTCACTAGCGAACTCCTCCTCAACTGGTTCGCATCTCTGACACTGGGCCTTTCGGGTAGCGGCGAGTGACGTTGGGCAGTGCGTTCTCGTCAGTCGCTACAGCAGGCCGACGAGGTCTCTGGCAACGAGATGGTCTGATCATGTCCCGGCCCCGCTATCGCGAGCCGGGCGCCAGCGGCGTGCGCGCCGCCGCCATCTCACGATGAGCACGACGATCAGGAGCAGTCCGGCGGTCGGGGTGAGCACCAGCCAGTAGAGCCACCCCGCGGCCGGGAACACGGCCGGTTTGGGGGAGGGGCCGCCGAAGCGGCCGTCGAGCACCAAGTCGTGCGCGACGTCGATGTCCCAGATCTGCACACCCTCCGGGTGGATAAGCTGGGTCGTGCCGCCGCCGGGTCGTACCGCGAGCAGGTTGGCCGCGGAGACGGTCCGGTACGCCGTCGGCAACTCCAGCGACGGCTCCCGGTCGTAGTCGGGGCCCTGCTGGTTTTGGTAGGTGACAACTACCGCGGTGCCGTTGCGCTGCCAGCCGGCCAGCCGTACCACCGCGCCGGGCACCCGGTCGAACCCGCCGTCGGGCCCGGGTTGGCCGGTGGCGGCGTCCAGGGTCACCAGCCGCCATTGTCGCTGGTTCCGTGCGGCGTGGGTGCAGGCCACGGCGCAGCCGTCACGGTCGAACAGGGCGAGTCTCGTACCGTCGGCGGTGAACGCGCCGGTGCCGGCCAGACGCTGTCCCGCGCTGAGGGTGGCCAGCGTGAGCGAGCTGCCGTCGGCGGTGTTCACCAGGGCCAGCGTCCGGTCGAGTTGGACGGCGAGGTGGCGGCCGTCCGGAGCGAAGGCGGCCGAGTTGATCGGGTCGAACGCCGCCGTGCCGATGTCGAGGACCTTCCGGCTGCCCCCGGTGGCCACGTCGAGCAGCCACAGCGAGCCGCCGACGTAGCCGTACTTCGTCTCGTTGCCGTCGAACGGGGGTGTTTCCCCGTACTTGATCGGAGGTGATCCCGGCTTATGCCACAGCAGCAGTGCCGCGCTGTCGGGCTGCCAGGCCACCGGCACGGCGGCGGGTAGCCCCTTGAAGTGACGCGTATGCCCGGTGGCCAGGTTGACGACGCTCAACCGTCCCTGGGTCTGGCTAGACCCGATCAGGTCCTCGACGGCGTCCGGCCCGACCGCGAACCGGCCGTCGGGCGAGAGCTGCACCTGTTGGCCGACCTGCAGGTAGGTGTCCGCGTACCGGAGCATCCGGTACGACCCGTCCCGGCCCACCGAAGCGATCTTGGACCCGTACATCCCGGGCAGGTCTCCCCCGCCGAGCCCCTTGCCGGAACCGCTGAGCAGTACCGCCGCGGAACCCCCCGGGGACTGCGTCACCGGCGCCTGCCACACCCGCGGGTCGAACACCCGTCCAGGCACGGCCCCACCGGCGGGCGCGGCGACCGTTGACGGCGGCTCGGCGGCCAGCTCCAGCATGCCCGGGAGTGTCAGCGCCACCGCCAGCACAGTCAGCACCGCCACGACGGCGCCAGCGAGCCGGCGCTGGTACCGGCGTCGTCCGCGGCGCCAGAGGTCCTCCGGCACGCGCGCCGGCGCCATCCGGTCGGCCTCGGCCGCCAACATCAGCGGCAGTTTGGACTGTTCCGGCCCGGTCCGTCTCAACGTCCTACCTCCGCCTGCGAGAAATCGAGCTCGACCAGTTCCGGTGCGTACCGGCGCAACCGGGCCAGCGCGTCCCGGGTTTGGCTCTTCACCGTCCCGACGCGGCAGCCGAGCAGTTCGGCGATCTCGCTCTCGGTGCGGTCCTCGTAGAAGCGCAGCACCAGAACCGCGCGCTGGCCCGGTGCCAGCCGGGCCAGCGCCCGGCGTAGTGTCAGGCCGTCGGCGATCGTCGCGGTCGGGTCCGAGAGCGGCCGGTCTGCCGGTTCGTGGACGAGTTCCGGCCGGCGCCGGCCGCGCCGCCAGCGCGAGATGTGCTGGTGGTAGAGGGCGCGGCGCACGTACGCGTCCGGGTCGCCGCCGGCCGCGATCCGCCGCCACCGGCCGGCCACGCCCAGCAACGTCTCCTGCACCAAGTCCTCGGCCAGGTGCGCGTCGCCGGTCAGCAGATATGCGATCCGCGACAAGGCCGCAGTCCGGTCCCGCACATAGCTCGCGAACGTGTCCTCGGCATCCACCGCCACCTCCATACCATCAGACACGCCCAGCACGGCGGGTAAGGAGGGGTCTCCAGCGAAAAATTCGCGAGGCCCTGGACACCTGGGCGGTCAGGCAGCAGAGAACTCGCGCAAGAGGCACAGAAGAAACGGCCGGCCCCCTGCGGGGCACCGCAGCGGACCAGGAAGGGCGGGAACACGGCGGCAGCCGCACCGACAGATATTGACCGCATTCGACCGCAGTGAACGCGGGCCTCGGCATGCTCTTCGGCGGATTGTGTGGTACCTCCTGATCAACAACGTCCCGGCGCTGGACTTCATGGGCGCGCTCCGCGCCGCCGGCCGTCCCGTGGGCCCGAGCCCGGTCCTGGTCGGGGGGCTGGCGCTGGCCCTCGTGACGGCGGCGTTCACGGTGACGTCCGCCCGCCACGCCCGCCGTTAGGCAGCGGTTTCGTACGGCGGGGCTACAGCAGGCCGCGGTCGCGGGCGTAGACGGCGGCCTGGGTGCGGTCGCGCAGGCCGAGGCGGGTCAGGATGCGCGAGACGTGGTTCTTCACGGTGCCCTCGCTGACGTGGATGCGGCGGGCGATCTCGCGGTTCGTCGAGCCGGTCGCGACGAGGCGCAGGATGTCCAGCTCGCGCGGGGTCAGGCCGTCCGGTGGTCGTTGGTCCGCTCACCCAAGACCGCAGGGGATGAATGTGGTCGGGATGATGGCCAGCAGCTCGGTGCCGCCGCCGGTGGGGCTGGTGATGGTGAGGTGTCCGCCGAGTGCCTCGACGCGGTCCTGGAGGCCGGTGAGGCCGGTCCCGCGGTTCGGGTCGGCGCCGCCGACACCGTCGTCACGAATCGACAGGTGCAGGGCGGCGTCCCGGGCTGCCGCATGCACGTGCACCACCGTGGCGTGGGCGTGTCTGGCCGCGTTGGTCAGTGCTTCGGAGGCGACGTGGTAGGCGGCCACCTCAACCACTGGAGGCAGGCGCGGGCAGGCATGAAGGTCGAGTTCGACCGGTACCGGCGATCTGCGGCGCGGCGACGAGCCAGGGCGAGCCCGCTGCTGCGGGTCACCCCACATCCGTGGGGTGACGGACCAGTGACAGAACGCCTCTACTCTGCGCAGAGGGGGTGGGGTCACATGAGTCTTCTCGATTCGTACGACGATGCGCTGGACGATGCGCTGGTTACGGACGACCAGCAGTGGGCCGATCCGGGGGCCGTTCGCGTGACCGACGTCCTGCGACAGACGCTGCGCGAGGAGTACGCGGGCGCCAGCGACGAGGAGCTCGACCGTGCCCTGGCCGAGGTCGTCAACGCGATGAACCCGGCGGAGGCGTTCAACTTCGCCAAAGGCGTCAGCCAGATCGGCAAAAGTGCGGGCCAGCTACTGGCGGATCCGGCGGTGGCGTCCATCGTGCGCAGCGTCGCGCCGGTCGCTGGAGGCGCGCTCGGCACCGTGATCGGCGGTCCGGCGGGTACCGCCCTGGGCAGTCGGCTCGGGACGGTCGCAGCCAACGCGATGCCGACCCGGCAGGCGGCGCAACCAGCCCCGGCCCCGGCGGTTCCCGCGGTGGCTCCGGGAGTACCCGCGATGCCGACCGTGGCGTCGCCGGTCGCCGGCGGATCGGCCGCCGCCGCCAGGGCGTTCTTCATGGCGAACCAGCGGGAACTCCTGCAGGGCCTGCTGTCGACCGCGTTCGGCCAGCGCGGCCGGCAGGTGGTCGGCGGCATTCCGGTCGCCCAACTGCTGGGCATGTTCAGCCAGATCGTTGGCCAGGCGGCCGCCGACGCCGACCAGCTACGGTACCTCGAACGCGGCGGCGACGACGGCGAGAGCCTGGCCTACGGCACGCCCGCCGCTCACCAGGTGCTGTACACGAGCCTGATCGACGCCGACCATCTCGAGCTCGCCGAGGCGCTCGACTCTGACGGAGTGCACTGACGAATCATGGCTGAGCTGGATGACGTGATGGCCCTGCTGGCGCAGGTGCTCGCCGACCCGGCCGTCTTCGCGGAACGGCTGGCCGAGCAGGCGGTGACGCGGTTCGCCCAAGGGGGCGGCGCGGGTGGCAGCGGTCTCGACGCGAGCCGGGTCTTCGACGCGGCAGGGGCTGCAGGGTACGAACCAACGCACAACAGCGACACCAATGTTCTGCTCGCGGCGGCGCTCGGCGCTTGCGACTGCTGGGGATCGCGGGTCGGCTGCCCGGCCTGCCACGGCGAGGGCTCGCCCGGCTGGATCGCGCCGGACGTGGCGCTGTTCCAGAAATTCGTCGGCCCGGCGGTGGAGAAGCTATCGGTGACCGGCATCGACGACGACCAGGCCGCGACCACGGACGACGACAGCCGAGTTGGCACGAGCCGGGGGGAAAGTAGATGAGCATTGGCACACTGAACGGCTACGAGTCCGAAGACTTCGACCAGGAAGCCGAGGACTTCGACAGCGATGAAACGCGAACGGAGGCGGAACGACGTCGGCGCGCCCGCCAGATCGCCGCTGCCCGCCGCCGCATGGCGCAGGGCCGGCCGCGCCCGTTGACGCCGACCGCGGCGGGTCGGCCACCCACGCCGCGCGAGACGGTGGCAGCGATCCGTAACCTGGACCTTGAAACCAAGGTCGGTGAGGATTCCCTGCGCCGAGCCCTCGACCAGGCAAATCGCCGGGCGAGTCGCGCCACGTACGTGGCGGTCGGCAGCGTCGCGGTCGACCAGGCCCTGGACACGTTCAGGGCCGATCTCGAGAGCCACGACATCCTGCGCGCCGCACTGCGGTTCGCGCCCCTGCTCCTGCTGTCTCCGCAGCGCACGCGCCCCGGGCTGGAGGGCTACCTGCTGGACCCCCGGGTGCTCGGCGGCGCGGCAGTCGCCGGCATCGCGGCCGTGGGCGCGTTCCGCAAGCGAGGCACGGCTGTCGACCACATTAAGATAAACCAGCCGAAGCTGGCCGGCGGCCAGCGCGGCAAGTTCCTCGGACTCGCGTTCGACGGGAAGGGCCGTGAGGTCGCCGCGACGATCCGCTGGAGGTCCAGCACCCCCCAATTCTTGGAGGTGCAGGACGACGGGAGCTTCGAGGTGCCGAAGCTGTCGGACGAGCAGACTGTTTTGGTGACCGCAGAAGCCGACGGCCGCCGGGAAAGTATCTTCGTCACAGTCCCGCGTGACGATGGGATTGGGAATCCTTCCGCCGGTCGCAGCTAGGAGACGGGCGGCGGTGAGCGAACGTACGCAGTTGTCGATGGATCCAGCTCTCTGGGAAGATCTCGCCGAGACGGATACCGATCGTGATCGGGTGATCGAGGCGATCATTCGCCTCGCCCGGCCGGACGTGGAGGTCCCGGACGTCCGGATGGTGTCTCGGTTCGGTGCGATCGCGACCTGCCGCGTCCCCGCGAGTGAGGTCTTGGCGGTGCGCGCCCACCCCAATGTCATCAGCCTGAAGGCGGCCCGGTCGCTGAGCCCGGGCATTGCGCCCACGGCCGAGGCGCCGGCCGCCGCCGGACCGGCCCGGGCCACCGACGTCCGCCGCGATCCCCAACTCGCGGTGACCGGCAGGGGTGTCGTCGTGGCCGCGGTGGACTGGGGCGTCGACGTCGATGCCGCGGCGTTGCGCCTCCCGCCCGAACCAGACGCGGACGACGTGGGCGGTACTCGTTTCCTGGCGCTGTGGGACCAGCGTGACCGCGGGGACGCGGACGGGCTGCAGCCGTACGGGTACGGGACTGTCCACGACCGGGCGGCGATCGACGCGGCGCTGCGGGATCCGCGGCCGTACGAGCGGCTGGGCTACCACCCCGCGATCGCCGACCGCGGTACCGGTACGCACGGCATGCACGTCCTCGACATCGCGGCCGGCAACGGTCGCGGGGGTGGGCCGGTCGGCATCGCGCCCGAGGCTGATCTCGTCTTCGTGCATCTGGCGGACCGTGACACGGGCGGGCTGGCCAACCTCGGCGACTCGGTCCGGCTGCTCGAAGCGGTCGACTTCGTTGCTCGTACCGCCGGCGCCAGGCCCTGGGTGGTCAACGTGAGCGTCGGTCGGCACGGTGGGCCGCACGACGGTGCGACTCTCGTCGAGTTGGCGTTCGATGCCTTGCTTGCCGAGGCGCCCGGCCGGTTCATTGTGCAGAGCGCCGGGAACTACTACCAGGCCCGCACGCATGCCTCGGGCACCCTCCGGCCGGGCGAGACCCGGTCGTTCAGCTTCGTCACCGAACCGGGCGACGCGACCCTGAACGAGCTGGAAATCTGGTACGGCGGTGACGACGAGTTCGTGGTGCGGATCGATCCGCCCGGCTACACCGGTGGTCGCCCGGTCCGGCTCGGTGAACGGGCGGACGTCCGCGCGGGTGGGCGGGTCATCGGCCGGATCTACCACCGGGACCGGGACCCCAACAACGGATTGAACCACGTCGATGCGTTCCTGTACCCGGTCGGTCTCGCCGGAACGTGGACCGTGACGCTCGAGGCCCGCCGCGTGGTCGACGGCCGGTTCGACGCCTGGCTGGAGCGCGACGACGTGTGCCGCCCCTGCCAGGCGCGGTTCACCCGGCGGCACAGCAGCCCCACCTGCACTACCGGCACCATCGCTAACAGCCGCCTCCCGCTGGTGGTCGGCGCCTACAACGGCCACGACCCGGCCCGGCCGGTGGCCCCCTTCTCCAGTGCTGGCCCGACCCGCGACGGGCGCTGCAAGCCGGATGTCGGCGCGCCCGGCAGCGAAGTCCTCGCGGGCCGGTCTGCGGCCGCCGGCACCAGCCGCAACGCCGGTCTGCTCGTCCGCAAGTCTGGAACCAGCATGGCAGCACCCCATGTGACCGGAGCGCTGGCATTGAGCTTTTCGCTAGCCGGCCATCAACTCACCGCCAGGGAGATCCGCTCGGCCGTCCTCGCGAGCTGCGACCCGCCCCGCTCGCCCGACCCCGATCGCCGCCTCGGCTGCGGCTACCTCAACGTCCCAAAGGTGATTTTGACGGTACGACGGGCCTTGGCGGCCAAGGCAGTCGCGCCCGGCATCGAGGAGTCGACCATGGATTTCGTGCCCACCCAGCCAGCGCTTCCGGTGGCCCCCGCCATCGCCTACCGGGAGTACATCTACCGGCCCTTCGGCTCGGTCGCGCATTGGATCGAGGAACGCTACGCTGTCGTGTGCCGGCCGGGCCGGTGCCCGGACCGCGCTCCCCGCCCGGGTGACGTGCTCATCGAGGTGGCGCTGGGCTGGAATGAGCCGGGCCGGTGCACGGTGCTTGACAGCGAGGCACTTGACCTGGTGGGCACGCTGCGATGGTTGTCGCAGGGGCAGCTCATCCTGCGACCGCTGCCTGGTCTGGACGCCGGAGCCGCCTACGCAACGGACGCCGAGGACCGGACCCGGCCGCTCGGACTGGACCGGGAGCCGGACCCGCCGGATCAGACGTTCGAGGAGCGCGGCTGCGGCTGCGGCTCGACCGACTCGCTCCGTGACTCGTTCGGTGAGGATGCCGGTCCCTCGGATCCGGGACCGTGGAAGGGAACGGCGGAGCAGGAGGACTTTCGCTCGCGTGTGCTGGCCGCGCATATCGCCCGGAGCCGTATGGTCAAGGGCGCTCCGCAGCGGGACTTGCGCGAGGACGAGCTCAGCGACGTCCCGGGTACCTGCCGTACCAAGGGTGGCAAGACCACGTGTGTCCGGACCGCGACAGCGACGGCAGAGGCGGCCCGTCGCCTACTCGAGGCGGCGAACTCCGACCTCGCGGCGGCAAGGAAGGCGGGCGATGCCGACGCACTGCGGACCGTCAAGGTGACGGCAGCCAGTGGCTACCGCGGCAGTGACCACCAGAAGGGGCTTTGGCTGGGCTACTTCGCCACCAAGTACTACGACCGGACTCGTGCGGCTCGGGCGAAGATCGCGGACGGACCGCACTCCGACGCGGCCGTCGACTACATGCTGCGGCCCAAGGGCGACGGTGGCTACGGCATCGGCGGCCGCATCGCCGCACCCGGTTTCAGTAATCACCAGGGCGGTATCGCGATCGACCTCTGGCAGGACCGGATCAAGGGCAACGAGATCTTCAACGACTCCGACGACCCGTCCAGGTGCCGGTGGCGGCAGAGCTGGTTCCACGGCTGGCTACGCACGCACGCGGCGGCGTACGGGTTCCAGCCGATCGCCACCGAGGAGTGGCACTGGGAGTACCGCCCAGGCATCAAGGCCACGGCGGACCTGACCGACCACCGGGGCGGGAAGCTGTGGACGTTCGCCTCGCGGACACTTCCGCAGCCGGTCGCGGTGTTCTGCCCGAAGGCGGCGCTCGGCCGGCGAGACGTGGACCTACTGATCTTCGCCCACGGCCTGCTGCGTGGTTGTACCCGGCCCAAGCGGGTTCCGGCCGGGTTCGTGACCGACGCACCGTTCGAGCTCGGCCGGATCGTCGACGCGTCGGGCCAGCCGGTCGTCCTCGTCGTACCGCTGCTGGACTGGGGCAACCCGTGCGGCGAGGTCGTCTTCGGCCGGGGCCACACACACTGGCATCCCCTCGGCAAACCGGCCGTGCTCAACGCCGTCGTCAACGAGGTCCTAACCCAGGTCGGCGCCGTCCAGGGCGTGGCCGCCCCGTCGCTGCGGGAGCTCGCCGTCGCCGGACACTCCCGTGCTTACGACGTGCTGGAACCGCTCGCCGCGAGCCGCACCGACACGGCGATGGGGCAGGGAGCGCTGGCCCGGCTGAGCCAGGTGTGGGCGTTCGACACAACGTACGCCGGGGACGTCGCGGCGTGGACCGACTGGCTCAGGCTGAATCCGTCATTGCAGCTATACCTCTACTACAGGCCCGGCAGCAAGACCGGCACGATCGGGGACCGGTTTTACGCCCAGCGCAGCGACCGGCTGTTCGTGACCAAGGTCAAGGAGGTCCACTGCGCCGTGCCTGCCACGCGCCTGACCGAGCTGATGTCGAGGCCGGCGGCCGCGACCGGGCCCGGCGAAGAGGAATCCCACGAGGCAACGCACGACGCTGATCTGGAACCGTTCGACGCCGGGCTCACGGCTGTCGGCGGCTTGACCGACGTCGAAGACCTGGACACCTTCGACACAGCGGATGCTGAAGCCGCGCTCGACCCGGACCTCAGCGCGACCCTCGGGCTGGAAGGTGCGGGCTCGGAGTACAGCGAGGATTTCGACGACATCGAGGACTTCGGCGACCGCGTCAGCGACGACGAAGTGACCCTCGAGACCAGCGGGAGCCGGTGATGGACAGCTACCGGGACACTGAAGATACAAAACCGGACACACCGTCTAAGGAGTGCCTCACACGGGCAGCCAGCCTGAAGGTGGCCGTTGTGGGCGGTGGGCTCGGCGGACTCATGGCGGCACGCACGCTGGCCCGGTGGGGCGTCAAGGTGACGGTGTACGAGGCGCGGGCGCAGGTCGGCGGGCGGGTGCTGAGCGACTCGACGTTCGCGAACGGCAGGATCACCGAGGCCGGGGCCGAGCTGATCGGCTCGATCCACACGCGGTGGTGCGCGCTGGCCAAGGAGTACGGCATCTCGCTGATCAGCCGCATGGACGCCGAACTGTACCGCGGCCAACAGATGCAGGAGCGGATAATCCTCGACCGGCTGCTCACGAGCGAGGAGATCGCAGACATCGAGGAGAAGAAGATCAACCGGGTGCTGCGGCCGATGGCCGAGTTCGCCCGCACGAGCATCCAATCCGGCAAGGAGAGCGAGCCCTGGAACCAGCCCGGCTTGGACACATACGACCGTACATCCGTGGCGGATGCGCTGAAGAATCGGTTCGGCGTCAGCACGAGCGAGCGGCTGTGGCTGGCGATGGAGCATTTGCTCGTCAACAACAACGTATCTCGGCTTGAGCACATGAGCTTCCTCGCCCTGCTCTGCCTGATCCGGGGCGGTCAGACGGGGCAGAGAGCGGGCAAACCGGTGACCATCGCGCCGGACCCGCTGATGGGCTACTGGGACGAGCTGGAGATCTACCGATGCGGTGACGGCTGCCAGCGTCTGGCCCAGGCGATCGCCGGCGACGTGCACGCCAGTAAGGGCTGCCGCGTCATCCGCAACATGGGTGTTCGCCGGATCGACCTGCGTCCCCAGGGCGGTGGTGTGCTGGTGACAGCGCGGAGTACGAAGAACACCCGGTTCGACGAGTGGCTGCGCGAGAAGATCCCGGCCAACCCGCTGATGGACACCCGCCGCTACGACTGCGTGGTCTTCGCCGTACCGCCGTCCGTCTGGGGCGATCTCGAGATCACGCCGATCCATCCGAAGGACGTCATCGGGCTTATGGGTTCGGGCGCGGCGGTGAAGTTCTTCAGCAATGTCAAGGAGCGGTTCTGGGTAAAGGACGGTTTTGCGCCGCTGGGCGGTTCGCTGGAGATTGGGCAGGTCTGGGAAGGTACGGACAACCAGACGCGCGTTAAAGGCCAGGACATCGTGTTGAGCGTGTTCACCGGGGCGCGTACGCCGAGCGTCGACGACTACAAGAAGGGGCTGGGCCGCCTCTACCCTGCCGATCCCCGCAACAGGGACTCAGGCTATCTCCGCAACCTGCGAAAGACGATGCTCGTCGACTGGTCAAGACAGCCGTTCATCCGGACCGGCTATTCCTCACCTCAAGTCGGTGAGGTCTTCAGGGTCGGCAAAAAACTGAACGAGCCGTTTCAGGGCCGGCTGTTCTTCGCCGGTGAGCACACCCAGATGGACCATTTCGGCTACATGGAAGGCGCCATCCGGTCCGGCGAGCGGGCTGCCCGGCTGCTCGTAGACCAGATCTGCCGGCCGCTGAACAAGCCGCCCGAACCGGTCCTGGTGGCCGCCACCGGCAGTACCGCCCCGGCCGGCTGAACAGACCTACTGCGGGAACACCAAGAATCTGCGGGTACGACGTGAGGAGAGTCGCGTGGCTACCCTCGACGCTGCGGCCACCGCGGACCGGTGAATGCGGTGGCGGTGGGCCGGCTCGGCGACCGCGACGTCATCGTCTTCAGCGGCCGAGACGTCACGGTAGCCGCCGGCGGTCAACTCCATGATTGCGCCGGACCGTAAGGTGACAAGCCAGCGACCGGGTAGGCCGACGGCGAATTCCATGCTGGCAGGGCTCGGCGCTGGCAGTCGGATCCAAGCTTGATCACGTGCACTGTCATGGCTCCCCTCTGTGTCAAGACGTGGCCCAGGGCCGAGGTGTAGGCTTGGTGCCGGCGGGTCCGGAAGTGACTTCTCCGAAGAGCCGGTGCGGGGATGAGAGCTGGCCACGCAGGACTTGTAGACGTGTCCCGGTGTCCTCCCGGGCCCGCCCCTTGGCCAATACCCGGTCCAGGAATGGGTCATCCCCGGCAGCGGTGCCGCACGGACACAGGTCGACGTTTACCAGGACTGCTTGTGCCCGGGACACCTTCAGTTCGTCGCGCAGAGCCCAACGTACTACTACCCGTAGGGCCTACGGTCCTCTCGATGGGACGCTGGAGAGGGCTTCTCGGCTCTCTCCAGCGTCCCGGGCCGGCATGTCGGGGTGTATCTCCTTACACCGGCAATTCACCGATGCGATTCACGATCGTGTTTCGCAGTAGGGCGGTGGGACGAAGCGCGGTCGACTCGCCGCCCAGGATGTTCATCTGTGTCCCGAGGAACTGACCGGTTTCCGATTCGAAGATCAATTCCTGTCGGACGGTGTTGTTGCCCTGTCCGACTGCGACGCCTGCCCGGCCGGCCGCGTCGGTGACGTCAGAGCGAACCGTGATCCCCGGCAGCTTGGCCACTGCGAGAAACAGCGCGGCACGTGCCTGCGGCTGGATGTAGGTCTGCTGCAGCAGGTCCGCCGCGGCCGCGAACGCGCTCTGGCTGCCTGCCGCAACGGCTGGGAGGTGCCGCAGGAAGGTCAGCATGCCGTCCGGGCCGGTTGGCAGGTTGGCTCGATAGCCGGGTTCCGACTCGCACGGCCGGGTACGGGTGGCGTCGAGACGGCCGTCGTCGGTCCACTCGGACGCCCGGCCGTTGCGACAGCCTGGAATCGGAAACTCGAGATGACCGCCCTCGTCGGGCGCGTCGCGCTGCACAAGCCCGTCGACGTCGCCGTTGACCGAACGCCACGACCTGATCAATGCCACCCGCTCGGCATCCGGACCTCGTCCCGGACTCCAAGCCTTGATCTCAACGAACACGAACTGGTCGACCTTCGGCGACAGAGGCGATTCCAGCCGGACGAACGCAGCGGCGCGGGTCAACAGTGCAAGTGCCTCAGGGTTCTGGGCGGGTGTACCGGGAACAGTTCTGACCGCGACAACGGCGATGCCGCCGGCCAGGAGAACTGCCACCGCCGCGGCGGCACCGGCGAGCAGCAAGCGTCCGCGCCACCGCGGCGGCGCGGTGCTCAACCCGCTGAACACGCGGTGTCGCGCCCGAAACGGCTCGAGGCCAGCGGGCGGATCGAGCGCCTCACCCAATTGCTGCATAACCGTTCCTGTCTTCATGCCCACTCCTCAAAGACGCCAGCCAGTTCACGCGTTCCCAACATCTGCTGCATCTGGCGCCGGGCCCTGTTCAACCGTGATCGCACCGTTCCCACGGGGATCCCGAGCACCCGACCGACCTCTTCGTACGACATCTCCTGCCACGCGATCAGCGTCAACACATCCCGATCCCGCAGGTTCAGCCCGGCCAGCGCGGCTGCCAGGCGCGCGCGTGCACTTCGCGCCGTCAGATCCTCAGCGATCCGGTCGGCCAGCCCGTCAACCTGGTCGGGTTCAACGGCGCGAGCCAGTGCCATCAGCCGGGAGGTCTCCTTCCGGCGGTGCCGCGATACCTCCTTGACCAGGATCCCGAATAGCCACGGTCGGGCGTCACTGCGATTCAGGTCATATCGGGCTCGCTGCCGAAACGCTGCGAGGAACGTCTCGGCCACGACATCCTCGGCAACCTCCGCACCCACCCTGCGACAGGCGTAACGGAACAACGTCCCGGAGTGACGCTCGAACAACGCCCCGAACAGGTCGGGGTGCGTGCGGGAACGGCCGATGATCTCGGCATCGCCCAGACTCACCGGTAGCACCGCATCACCCAACGATCTGCTCACCCGCATCCAATCCGTCATAGAGCCTCGCGCCTACCGTGTATCGCCCGCCCGCGCCGATCGAGTTCACGCTCGACCGCAGAAACTTCGGGCTACCGGAGAACCGTTACACCGTTAAGGCGATAGTCACCGAGACGTTCCTGGCCGGGGCCCGGCCGGACCACGCGCGCCGCCATTTGCTCGGCGACCAGCGCCGCAACGAAGCCGCTGGCACCGTGCACGCGGAGGTTCATGGTTCCTTCCGCTGGAGATAGGTCAGGACGGCGCGGACTCGGCGGTGGTCGTCGGTGCAGTCGGCGGGCAGGTCGAGCTTGGTGAAGATGGCGTTGATATGTTTGCCGACGACCTTCTCGCTGATGGTCAGCGCCGTGGTGATGGCGGCGTTGGAGCGGCCTTCGGCCATCAGGGCAAGGACTTCGCGTTCGCGTGGGGTGAGCCGGCGGAGCGGGTCGTGGCGGCGGGTGAGCAGTTGCCGGACCACTTCGGGGTCGACGACGCAGCCGCCGGCGGCGACCCGCTCGACGCCGTCGACGAAATCGGCCACATCGAGGATGCGGTCCTTGAGTAGATAGCCGACCCCGCCGGGGTGGGTGGATTCGAGGAGTTTGGCGGCGTAGGCGGTGGCGACGTACTGGCTGAGGACGAGCACCGGTAGGCCCGGGTGTCGCACGCGCAGGGCGACGGCGGCGTGTAGTCCTTCGTCGGTGTACGAGGGTGGCATGCGGACATCGGTGACGACCACGTCGGGGCGCTCGGCGTCGACGGCGTCAGCGAGTGCGGCGGCGTCACCGACGGCGACCACGTCGTGGTGGAACCGGGTGAGGAGCGCGACGAGGCCCTCGCGCAGCAGGACCGCGTCGTCGGCGAGGATTATGCGCATGGCAGTTCGAGTCGCAGGACGGTCGGTCCGCCGGGCGGGCTGGACAGGGTCAGCGTGCCGCCGTGCGCGTCGACCCGGTCGGCGAGACCCGCCAGGCCGGTGCCACCGCCCGGATCCGCCCCGCCGACCCCGTCGTCGCGCACCTCGATGCCGAGGTGCGCGCTGGTGAGCCCGCCGGTGACGGAGATCTGGGTCGCGGTGGCGTGTTTGGCGGCGTTCGACAGCGCCTCGGCGACGACAAAGTACGCTGTCGACTCCACCGTGGACGGTAGGCGGCGGGGCAGGTCGAGCGCGACGGTCACCGGCACGGACGCGCGGTCGGCGAGTTCGGCGACCGCGGCGGGCAGGCCCAGGTCGGTGAGGACGTGCGGGTGGATGCCGCGGATCAGCTCGCGCAGCTCGGCCAGGGCGGTCTTCGCCTCCTCCGCCGCCTGGTTGATGAGCGCTCGGGCGGCTTCGGGCCGGTCGTCGAACTCCAGTTGGGCGCCGACCAGCATCATGCCCAGCGAGAGCAGGCGTTGTTGGGCGCCGTCGTGCAGGTCGCGTTCGATGCGGCGGCGCTCGACCTCGAACGCGTCGACCAGGCGGGCGCGTGACCGGGTGAGCATGCGGACCGTCTCGCCGGGTCCGGGTGCCAGCAGCAGGCGGGCCACCTTGGCGTGGGCGATCGCGGCGAGCGGCACGGCGTAGATGGCAAGAAACCCGACGACCAGCAGGGCGAGGCCGGCGAGCACGGCGACAAGCACGCCAACGACGACATCGAGCCCGTCGGAGGAGACACCGGCGGCCGGATCGGTCGCGGTGCGGCTCGCGGTCAGGTTGACCGACCCGAGCGCCAGGATCGGGGCGGCCAGGATGACGACCGCCGCCACGTCGAGTGCGAGCAGCACCGTGGCGTGCAGCCCCAGATAGGCCAGTTCCCGCCAGGTCACCGCCTCCCTGTACCGGAAACGCAGCCATGCGATCAGCCCGGGCCGGTCCGGACGGCGGTGCGGGTCGGGCAACGGTGGGCCGCCGAGCAGCGCCACCCGCCGCCGTTCCAGCGCCGCGAGGGGACGCGTCAGCGCCGGTGCCGCGACGACGGCGCCGAGCACGAGCGCCACCGGAATCCAAACCAGACACAGGGCGCCAATCACGGCGCCGGAGAGCACGTAGGTGAGGGTCCGCAGCGGCCACAGCGAGGCGAAGAAGCGCAGCGGCTTGCCCCGCAACGCCTCCCAGGCCGTGTCCGCCATGACCACCACCGTAGACGGTACTGGTGGGTCCGGGCATGGGTGCTGGCCCTCCCCCCGAGATGGGGGTGCGCGCTCCTGTGCCCACCCGGCCCGACGGCTTGTATGGAGCCCGTGACGACAACTTCCATCGAGTGCCAAGGACTGCGCAGACGCTACGGACGCACGGTCGCCGTCGACGGGCTTTCATTCACCGTGGAGCCGGGCCGGGTGACCGGGTTCGTCGGACCCAACGGGGCGGGCAAGTCCACGACGATGCGCATGATTCTCGGGTTGGACGCGCCGGACGCCGGGACCGCCCTGGTCTGCGGCCAGCCGTACCGCAGCCTGCGCGCCCCGTTGCGCCGGGTCGGCGCGCTGCTGGACGCTGGTGCCATCCACCCCGGGCGCCGGGCCTGCGACCATCTGCTGTGGATGGCACAGTCGAACGGGCTGCCGCCCAAGCGGGTGGACGATGTGCTCGAGGCCGTCGGGTTGGCGTCGGTCGCCCGCCGCCGCGCCGGGAGCTTCTCCCTCGGTATGAAGCAGCGGCTGGGCATCGCGGCGGCACTGCTCGGTGACGCGCCGGTGCTGCTATTCGACGAGCCGGTCAACGGTCTCGATCCCGAGGGCATCCACTGGATTCGCGGGCTGCTGCGCGGGCTCGCCGGACAGGGGCGGGCGGTGTTCGTCTCCAGCCACCTGATGAGCGAGCTGGAGGACACCGCCGACCACCTCATCGTCGTGGCCCGGGGCCGGCTCGTCGCCGACATCAGCGTCGCCGATCTGCTCGCCCGCGCCTCCGGCGACCGGGTCGTGTTGCGCACCGCGCGGACGGCCGAAGCGATGGCCGCCCTCACCGCCGGCGGCGCTACGGCCGCGCTGGCCGGTCCCGAGACGCTCACCGTCACCGGCCTCACCGGTGAGCGGATCACCGCCCTGCTCGCCGGCCTGCCCTTTTCCGAGCTGACCGCGTACCGCGTATCGCTCGAACAGGCATATCTGGAGCTCACCCGCGACGGGGCCGAGTACACCGCCGCGAGGGTCGCATGACAGCCGTCCTGCGGTCCGAGTGGACGAAGTTCCGCACCGTGCGCTCCACCGTGTGGTGCCTGCTCGCCGCGGTGGGCATGATCGTGGTACTCGCGGTGTTGCAGTCGTCGGGAAGCACCGCCCCGCCGCGGAACGACGCCGAGCCGGCCGACCGGTTCCAGTTCGTGCATCAGCCGGCCGCCGGCGACGTCACGATCGTCGCCCACGTACGCGCCCAGGACGCGAGCCACCCGTGGGCCAAGGCCGGCGTCATCATCAAGCAAGGTACGGCGTACGCGGCGGTCATGGTCACCCCCGGCCACGGCGTGCGGATGCGCACCGGCACCACGACGGACCTCGCCGGCACCCGCACACCGGCGCCGCGCTGGCTCAAACTCGCCCGCGCCGGCAACACCATCACCGGGTACGAGTCGGCCGACGGCGCCTCCTGGCGGACGGTCGGTGCCGTTACGCTCGACGGCCTCCGGCCGGCGGCCGAGGTCGGGCTGTTCGTCACCTCGCCCGACGAGCAGCGGGTCACGGGCACCCCCACCGTCAAGCGGCAGCAGGCGATCCACACCGTCGGACGGGCCACGTTCGACGCGGTGACCACCACCCCGAAACCGGCCGCCGAGTGGAGCAGCCAGGAGGTGGCCCCACCGGCCGAGCCGCCCGTGCCCGGACGAAAGCGGGCACCCGAGCCACCGGCCGGCAGCATGGTCCGAGCCGGCGACGTGTTCACCGTGACCGGCTCCGGCGAGCTCGGCCGACCCGAGCCAGCTAACGACTCCACCCGCGTCGATGCCGTCCTCGGCGCGGTCATCCTGGGTGTGATCCTCTTCGTGACGGCGGGCACGCTGTTCGTGACGGCTGAGTATCGGCGGAACCTGACCTGGACCACCTTCGCCGCGACCCCACGGCGGGGCCGGGTCCTCGCGGCCAAGGCGCTCATCCTCGGCGGCGTCACGTTCTCGGCAGGCATGGTCGCCGCCGGGGCCGCGTTCTGGCTCTCCCAGCCGATCCTGCGCGACCACGGCTACCGCCCGCCGGACTTCCCGGACCTGTCGACCGCGACGGTCGTGCGCGCCGTCGTCGGCAGCGCCGCATTCCTCGCCCTCATCGCGCTGTTCAGCCTCGGCGTCGGCGTGATCCTGCGGCGTACCGCCGGCGTCATCACCAGCGTCTTCGCCCTGGTGTTCGTCCCGCAGATCGTCGCGCCCTTCCTGCCACCGACCGCCGGCTCCCGACTGCTGAGCGTCACACCGATCGCCGGCATGTCGATCGGGTACCCATGGAGCGGCGTGGCCGTGCTCGCCGGCTACGCCGCGGCCGCCCTCGGTGTCGGGTACTGGCTCCTGCGCAGGCGCGACGCATGATCCTGCGCGCCGAATGGACCAAGCTGCACACGGTACGCAGTACCGCCTGGCTTGCCCTTGCCACCGTCACGACGACGGCGGGACTGGGTGCCGCCGCGTCCGCCCTGACCACCGGCGGCGATCTGGCGAAGGCCAGCCTCTCCGGCGTCTACTGCGGACAGGCTGTCGTCGTCGTGCTGGCCGTCCTGGCCATGACGAACGAATACGCCAGCGGCCTCGTCTGCACCACCCTCGCCTGCGCACCGCGCCGCACCAGGGTGCTCATCGCGAAGGCCGTGACGGTCACCGCGACCGCGGCCGGCGCCGGCCTGTTCGGCGTGGCCGGATCGCTGGTCGCCGCCCGGGTCCTGTTGCGGGACGAGGGATTCACCGCGACCGCCGGACCCACCCTGCGCGCCGCCGCCGGGACGGTGCTTTACCTCGGCCTCATCGCCCTGCTCAGCCTCGGCATCGCCACCGTGCTCCGGCACACCGCGCCGGCCCTCACCACGGTCCTCGGCCTGCTCTACCTGTTCCCACTGTTCGGCCAACTCATCAGCGACGAACGCTGGCACGCGCGGATCGAACGATATGCCCCGATGTCCGCCGGGCTCGCCGTGCAGGCGACCACCAACCTCGGCGACCTCCCCGTCGGACCGTGGACCGGCCTTGGCGTACTGGCCGCCTACACCGGCGCCGCCCTGCTGTTGGGGGCCGCCCTGTTCATCACCCGCGACGCGTGAAAGGACACGCCAATGACCAAACGAACCATCACGATCATCGTGATCGCCGCCGTGGCTACCCTCGCACTCCTGGTCGTCCTTTGTGGAGTTCTTCCGCTGGGGACGACGAAGGCGGGCCCATGAGGTCGCGAACCGGTCGGTGGCCTGGATGAGCTGGTCGGTGAGGCCCGGGGTCGAGTGAGAAGCGGCCGGCGGCCGGCACCATCCGCAGGTCGGCCTCGGTCCACCGGCTGGCGACGGCGACGGCGCTGTCGGGTGGGCAGCACAGGTCATAGCGGCCCTGCACAACCCGGACAACGCCCTCGGCGCCCGCCTGGAGTCCATCTCGCTGGCGGTCAACCCGTCCAACGGCAGCGTCCGCATGGTCGTCCGCGTCATCGTGCAGGCCGCCAGCCGGACCGACGACGGCAGGTACCAGGTTTCCGACGGCCGGAACATCGGCGTCATCACCGCCTACTGTGAAGGGGGTCAACGTCTGCCCTTCCTGGGTCAACACGATCTAGGACCATCACCTCGCTCGGGAGGCTGTGCGATGCGTCCCCAGGACCACGCCTACGAGATCCTGCTCCGCGGCGCGATCCCGTTCGTCCTGGCGCCGGTGGACGCATCGCCACGAACCCGGCGGCTCCGCGGTGTGGTCCGCGTCGACCAGGATCAGGCCCGGGTCGTGTTCACCGACGATGCGGCCATGACCCGGGGGGTGGCGTTCGAGATCAGCCTGCTGACCGGCGACGATCCGGGTGCCGACATGTGGGCAGCACTCGGCCGACTACGGGCTCTCGCGGCCGAGGAATGGGCCTCTGACACACGCGACAGCCACCACAACGTCATCATCGACGCGGCGACCGCTGGCGACCGCCCTGCCGAACTGCACGATCAGGCACTGTACGGCTTGTTCTCCACCTTCTTCGGCGCCGGCGGCATCCCCTGGTACACGGACATCTACACCTTCGCCGGCTTCATGCGGGTATCGGAACACCAGACCCGGGTGTACCTGCGTGACGAACGCGACGCGATCACCTACGGGGTCCAGGTCCCGCGACGCAGTGGATACGGCAGCCTGCCCCAGGAGCTGGCACCCCTCATCCGGGAACGACAGTTGCAGTTCCAGCCGCTCGTCGATGACACCGACGACTACGGCTCCCCCGTATACGACCTCACAGCCTTCACCGGCCCCGGCTGAACCACGACCTGGAGACCGCAACGAGCCACATACCCGTTGCGCATCGAAGCCGCGCGGGCGAGACACCCCCAGCCGGTCGCGGTCCTCCAACGGCAGTTGCACGGCGAGAAGGTCCGGCTCACCCCAGCCGACCGGACGCTCCTCGCCGCACTGCTGCACCGGCCCCCCGCGACGTGCTCCGCCGAGTCCGGCTGCTGGCACGCCCCGACACCGTGCCGCGCTGACACCGCGATCTCATCACCCGACGGCACGCCCACACCTCGCACCCGAAGCGTCCCGGACGGCCACCGACGGTCCCGCCAATCCGTCCTGGGCGTAAAAGCCGCCCCGTCAACAATGCGGGAGACGCTCAACGAAGCCGGGACCGACCCTGCCCCGCAGCGGACACCAGACAGCCGGTCAACATTCCCGCGATCACAAGCCGAGGCCACCATCACAGCGGACTTCTCCGAGGCCGTCACCTTGACCGGAACACCACTGTATGTCCCGGCCGTCATCGAACACGCCACCCGACGAGTGCACATCCCCGACGCCACCGCCCACGAATACCAACACGCCGCCTGAGCAGCCGGATGAGGTTTCGGCACCCGCAGGGCCGCCAGGACCTCGAACCAGCGGATACGTACTCGAAAACTGGATCTCCCCGCGCCGCGGCGAGTCACCGTCGACTATGGGAATCTGCGGCATTTTCGCACCTGACCGTACCCGCCGGTCATCAAGAAACGCCGTGAGGCCGTCGCGGCGGAGGACACCGTGCAGCGGTGCCGCGATCAGGTTTCCGAATCCGCCGTCCGGCAGCACGTCCTGGTTCGGAAACAGCCGGTCGTACGACGCCAGGTCCATCGAGCCACTTCGTGCTCGGCGTTCCGGCCGCCACACTGCCAGTGTTGCCGGTGCAACCGCGCACTGCGCACGGCTTCGCTACTTGCCGGATTCGGCGCTGTAGCGGCCGGCCCAGACCGGCGCGCCGTTGGTGTCGAGCTGGAACAGCAACGCAGAATGGGCGGGTACCTTGTACACATTGCCTGGATCGTCGAGGTTCACGTCCTCTTTGAGGTTCAGCAGCGCGATGTCGGCGATCTGCTCTGCGGTACAGGTGTAATCGTGGTCCGGGGAGTCCACACACCGGCGGGCTGCCAGGCTCGGGTAAACCAAGGACCATTCGCTCGCTTCGGGATGTGTGCGCAGAAGCAGCAAAATCTGGGCTGGCGTCTCCTGCTCGCGCAACCATGCCAGTGTCCCTACGTCGCATTTGCGGCACAGACTCGTCAACGCCTCGGTGTCATTCGCGGCCGCCGCCTGCCACACCTTGCTCACGAGCGCGGACAACATACTGTTGAGCGGCCGGCCGCGCATGTCGGTCGTGGACGCCCCGGGCGCTGCCGATGAGGACGTCGTGGCGGGGTGCACACCGACGGTAGCCATTGCGGCCTCGGCCGGGGCGAACATCGCGTACCGCGCCGACTCGGTCAAGGTAAGCTCCGTGCCGTTGCTGGACCGGAACACCAGTCTGCCGCTGACGCCGGAGCGGCCGTCCTCCTGCACCGCCTTCAGATTGTCAGTCGGAACGAGTCTGACCCTCCGGCCCTCACCACCGAACGCGATCGCCAGAAGTCCGGTGCCGAGAAACGTCCATCGGTCCCCTTCCCGGTAGTACGAGACCAGCCGGGTGGGATAGAACGGCTGGCATCCGGCGACCGGGGCAAAGGTTTGCACCACCCCCCGACCGGCCCATGAGTACGACAGGACGGTTCGCTGGTACGGAAGATGCGCAGCACGCATCGGCGGGTCGTCGGGCTCCTTCGGGTCGACGGGCCGCCCACCGTCGTAACCGATGTCGACTATGCGCTGGGAATGCCAGCAGGCTCCGCTGCTCGGGAGATCGAGCCACGCGATCCGGTCGCCGGCAGGTGATGCGAGAGCCTCGTGCGCTGAGATCCTGTCCTTCGGACCCGCTATGGTCGCAACTTTCCCTGATCGATCGGCCGTGAGCCATGCCGAGGTTGCACGGACCTCCGCGACACCCTCGTCCAGCGGCTGTGCGATCATGACGTGGTCCCGCCCGCCGGCGGCCAACCACGCGCCCGTTGTCGAAGACGGTTGCAGCGGTACACGCACCGGGTCGCCAGTCGACGGGAACAGCAGCATTGCGGCACCGTCTGCGCTCAGCGTGGCGACGTCGTTGCCGAGGAAACCCAGGCCGCTGCACGGGCACGGCTGCACAGTTGTGGCGCCCGAAGCGACGTCGACCAGCGACAACCGGTCGCTCCTGCTGTTGCTGTCCTTGCCCTCGTTAAGCCAGACGATCCGTGAGCCGTCAGGGGACCACAGTAGCTGTACGGGGACGTCCTGCATGGTGGTGAGCCGCCGGGTCTGCCCGGACCGGTCGGCCACCATGAGCACGTTGCTTTCGACGTAGGCCAAGACGGGGGCCGTCGGCGCCGCGGCCGCCGCACTTTCGGCCTTCTTCGGCAGGTCGTCACCGGTGCAGCCGGTCGTGAGCAGCAGGCACGCCACGGTGAGCAGTCCCGCGAACGGCATCCGGTCCTGCGGCGGGTCAGGTGGTGCACAGCTCAATGAACGGCGCCACGTCACCGACATAGTTGGCCCAGTCCTTCCTGGATAGCCCGCCGCCGGTCCAGCGGCAAATCTGCGTCGTCCAGTCCGCGTCCTTCACGAACCAGAGGTTCACCGGGCCGGGCGCTACTCGTTGCCGAGTCGCCGGCTTCGACAGTCCTACCAAGAGACCGCTGTCCGGAGACCACAACAGATGCACGACTGCGTTGCCGGCGTTGTCCGGCAGCGGCGGCATGGTTTCGGTGTGGGTGGTTGTGTCGTACATGAGCACCCGGTTGCCCTGGGCGACGGCTAGCTGACTGCCGTCCGGCGAGATGTCAATGTCCTCGGCAATGGCGCCCTCCGGCAGCTTCCAGGCGTCGCCGACCGGCTCGAGCCGGTCGTTGTAGACCTGCAGGCGATTGCCCCATTGCAACGCGGCGATACGTGATCCATTCTCCGACCATGTGACGCGGTACGCCTGCGGCGCAGCCACACGTCGCAGCTCCTTTCGGGTGAGCAGGTCGACCTGTACGAGCTCACCGGCGCCCTCCTCGCCCTCGGCGAAGATCCCGTCGGTGCCGGAGACCGCCATCGCGGTGGTGCCGGGTTTGAACTGCAGCGTGTCGACCTGCTCGTACGTGCCCGTGTTCCAGAACATGACGCGGCCGGCAACGTTGCGGGCAAGCATCAGGGGGGTTCCCTTGACGAAGGCGACGCTCGTCGCGATGCGCTGCTCAAGTTCGAGTGACGGATCGTCCGGTTTGCTCATCGACAACTCGATTGGGTTGTCCCCGCCGCCGACCGGCCACACCACGACGGCTGCCTGCTGCCGCACCTGCCCCGCCGCTGCGACGTGTGTCGCGGAGGCGGCCGCGTCGTTGATATACAACGACTTGCCGAACCGATAATCCTCGAGATGTGGGTACACGGAGCCGGCCGGCGACAGGTAGGTCGGAGGGTCTGAGGTGCGCACCGTGAAGAGGCCCTGCGATTGTCCATTGGCCCAGTCGCTGAGCAGGAGCGAGCCGTCGTCGGTGTAGGCGATCGCCGTCGCCGGCACGGCCGGCGGTAGCGTGAGGCTCCCGGCCGTTTCTCGCAGCACGGAAATCCGTCCTCCGGGGCCGCCGGCGACGATGGTGTTGTCCCTGCCCAGTTCCGCTACGTCCGCGGCGCCACCGTGCGGCTTGGCCGGGATCCGGGTCGTGCCCGACTCGTCAGCGAATCCCGGGATGACGGCGGTGCCCTCGGCGCTGGCAACCACCAGCTTGTTGTCGCGTAGATCGATGGCCTTAACCGTGGCACCCAGCCCGCCGGCTGGGAAGGCCACGGCCCGGTGCTTGGCCCTGTCCCAGACCAGGACCCCGGACTCGGTTCCGACGGCGAGTTTCTCCGCGGAGGCCTCGATCTGGCGAGACGCTGCCGGCACCTCGTCCCCGGCCAGTTCGACGGTCACCTTCTTGGACCGTAGCTTGATGGACAGCACGCGGTTGTGGTTCATCAGCACCAGCAGGTCGTCCTCGACCTCGGACGTCGACGCGTTGGTTGCGGTCATCGCCGAGCCGATGACCAGCCGTCCGCTGCTCGGCGTCCCGAGTTCGGCCGCGCTGGCGACGGCCCGCACCTTCCAGCATTCCCGGTTGGTCCGCGTCACGACGTCCCAGGTCGACACCGAGCCGTCGGTCCAGGTCGCCAACAGGGTTGCGCCGGCGTCGACGAAATGCACGGCGACGATTGTCTGGAACTGCGCAGCGCATTTGGCATCGGGCAGTTTGCCGATCAATTTGGGTTCCGCCGCGCCGACGTCGATGAGCCGGACCCCGTCACCGTCGTTCGCGGCGAGAATCGGCGCGCGGTCGTTGAGGACCAGCGTCCCTGTGCGTCCGGCGACGTGACCTGCGGGCTCGCCCGTGTCGAGATGCCAGGCTTTGATCGCGTCGTCGTCGCCAGCCGTGTAGACCTTCGAGCGTGTCACGTCGACGGCCAGCGCATCGACCTGCGTCGGGCTGGCAACCCAGCTACGCAGCACGTTCTGATTGCTGGCCAGGATGTCGCGCATCGCGTCGGTCGTGCCGGCACCGGTCGGATTCAACCGGTAGCTGGCCAGGGCGAGCAGTGCGGCCAACCGCGGATCGGTCTGTCGCTTCAGCGTCGCCTGCGCGGTCAAGTCCGACGCCTTGGCCGCGATCTCGCTGCGATGCCGCTGGTCGTCATTCAATCGCCTGATTACCAGGGCCCCGGCGGCCCCACCGACGATCAGGATGGCGGTGGCGGCGGCGACGGTGAGCAACTGACGGGGCGACAGCCAACGCGCGTGGCGCAACGCGGCGTCGAGGTCGTCGGCGTAGTCGACGCCCACCTCGTGCCGCTCGGCCAGCGGCTCGACGTCGTCTCGCTGACCTGCTGGGACGATGACCCGCAGTCGGCGAGCTGCGGCCGCCTTGAGCTTGCCGTCGTACCCGCGGACGGGAGTCAGGGTGCCGTCGTCGGCGACACCACCAGTGATGGCTCGACGCGGGTGCAGCCGTCGGAGCCGTACCCACGACCACCACGGAAGCCGACGACGCAGCTCGTCGAGCGCCGCGCCGAACGCCGCACCCAGCGAATCGTGCACGACGTCGTTGCACGGCTCGTCCTGCTCCTGCACCGACCACACGACGCAGTGGCCACCGGTCCGCAGCCCGCTGCGCTTCCACGCGGTGCCCAGCGCATCAGCGAATCCCGGGTCGGAGACCAGGAACAGCATGTGTGCCGGGTGCGGGTACAGGCCAGTCGGCCCACCCGGCAGCACCTCCAGCGTCAGCACCGCGCTGCCGCCCACCACGTTGCGGTCGAAGAGGACCGGCATCTGAACCCGGCGCTTGGCGCGGGGCAGCCTGTCAGCAAGCTGCAAGGCGACCAGCGACGCGCAGCCGGACGAGGCGCCGCCCTGCTCGTCGTTGATGCGTTGCAGGACGGACCGCAGCTTCTCCGGGGCCGTCCTGACGGTCGTCTCTGGCACGACGACCGCCTCGCCTGTGTCGACCAGGACGTTCGCCCGCTGCCAGTGCGCCAGCGCGCGGCCGAGCACCTCCGTGGTCCGTGCCGGTTCGGCGAGCGCCAGCGCGATCGCCAAGACCGCTTCCGCACAACTAACGTCCGGCACGTCGGCGGCTTCATCGGCCAGTGCCGGACGATCGGACCACCTGCTGGGCCCATCGCGGAACGCGGCGGCGTAGGGCTGCGCATCGTCGAGCAATCCGGCCAGTTCGTCAGGGCGCTCGCGCAGGGTCTCGCCGCACAGCCGCAGCCACCCCTGCGCCGCGCCGGTGAGGTCGCTGTGCTCGGTCACTACGGGACTGACGCTGCGCTCATCGGTGGTCATGACAGACCCTCGGTGATGGCGACGACGACCGGATCGAACGCCCGTCGTTGCAGCAGGACCGCACGCCACGCATCGCGCCCGGGCCGGTCCGCCAGCGATACGGATCTCCTAATGTCGTCGACGTCGTCTGGGCCGAGCTGCTCCGTTGAACGGATCTCGCCCACCGCCACGTCCAGCCAGTGCCCGACTCCGTAAATGCGCAACGTACCGCTGCGGGTCTTCCGGTCGTCGCCATCCACCGCACCGGTTGCGATGACGAGATACGAGTCGGATCCAGTGTCGCTTGCGACGTGCAGACGCACCACGGTCAGCCGCCCTCCTGTCTCGGCGTCGAGAAAGACGCTGATGCTCACTGTGTCGGGTGCGGTCTGGCGCTGCTTGACGCGTAACCCGGTGCTCGCGTCGTTCCATGTCGATGCCGGTCGTCGCGTGCCGCCAGCGGCGCGCGGGCCGATCAGCATCAACCGTGGGACCGGCCGGTAGCCGGGCGGTACTGCACGAACGTCACCGCGTCCAGTTAGCAGCCGATCTGCGGCGCGCCGGGCCGCCGGCAGGTCGACGGCGTCGACGACGCCCATGAATCCGCGCCGGAGGCGTTCACCGGTCATAGGATCCGCGGCGCCGGCCTGGAGCAGGGCAGTGTGTGCCGTGCCTTCGAACAGGATCGCCCGTTGGGCCAGGGGGACGTTGCGCACCGGAAACATCGACGGCAGCGCGTCACGAATCCGGTCGGCCGCGCGTACCGCGACCGGCGCGGCCGCGATCGCGCCTCGTGGCTGCCCAGCCTCGAGGAGTGCCTGCTGGCGTGGTGTGCTCGGCAGCGGAATGTTGGGCGTCAGACCCGTGAAGGCCGTGATGACGCCTGGCACGAGTGCGTACTGATACGGCCGGACGGCCTTCAACGCTCTGAGCGCCGCTGTGCCTGCCCTGCCATGCGCAACAGCCGCCAACCCCTCCACGAGCAGCCTGAGGCCGTCGGAGACGACCGGCAGCCCGAGGCGCATTGAGCGCAGCAGCTCGCGCCGCGACGCACGCAGATTGTGCGGCGAGCCGTGCAGCCACCGCCACGCCGACAGCACCGCTGCGTCCGGTGAAGCGGGCAGCACGTCGGCAAGTCTCCTCGACCACCGTGCGAAACGCTCGTCGCCGGTGCGCAGCAGCAGATACCCGACCGCCAGGTCGAGTAATGGCTCGGAGCCCGGCCCGGCTGCCACGGTCGGCGCGGCGATCACGGTCGCCGAACGTGCGTCACCGTCGCGCAGGTAGTCCAGAACACTCACCGCGACACCCCGGGTGTCGGCCAGCAGGGGCCGGCCCGCGGCGAACCCGTACGTCGCCTCGGCGCCGGACAGCATCATCATCGTCAGGACCGGGCCGTCCTCGACGCCGATCTGCATCGCCGCTGGTGCGGCGGGCCGTCCCTCGTGAACCACAAGACGCCCGGTACCAACGGCCAGGTCGGTCGGTGCGGAGGACGGGACCCAACGGCGGGAATTCCATCGCCAGGGGATTACCCAGGTGCCGGGGGTAGCGTCTGTGTCCGGACCCGGCGCCAAAGGCGCCGGCCACGCAAACCCCGGTGCGGTGTGCAGTTCGACCGTCAGCGGCTCGGAGGTTTCAGGTCCGCCGGTGGTGAAGACAGACTCGACCGGGCAGCCGGTCTGTAGCCAGCCACGCGCCAGGAACGGACCGCCCTCAGGAAGGGTCACCAGAACGGGGGCGCTTGCCGGCACGCCCACGTGCGCACACAACTGCAGATCGACGTCGAAGATCTCCACTGCAGTGACAGAGCCCGGCAGCACCGATTCGCACGCCGGTGACCACCGCAACGCCACGCGGACTCCGGTCATGTCGCCTGCACCGGCAGGTCGTACGCGCGGTACGGCGGCATGATGTGAAGGAGCTCAGGGACCGCCACGTACCGCTTGTGCGAAAAGTCGGCGCTTAGCTTGTAGGCGCCGGCCGGTGCACTGTCGTGCCACACCTGCGCCGAGGGCGGCCGCTCGGCTGCATGCGTGTTGCCGGCGAGCCGCAGGTGGGCCTCCTCCAGTGCGGCTCGCGGCGTGCAGCCCACCCGGAACGGCACGACTGGCGCCGCCGTGAGCCTGCGCACCACACCGTCGAGCACCATTCCGGCGCTGTCCACCACCTGTGTTCCGCGGTTTGTCGGGTCGTTCCACAGCATGAGGCGGGAAACGGTCTTGCCGAGGTTTGAGGTGCGCACCTCCCAGTCCCGTTCGATCGTCTCGGCCGCGAGCCCGTCGAGTGCCTGGCGAACGGAGGTGGCGAATACGGTCGGACTGTCCGGCTCTCCCCATGCCTGATGCCCGGGCACGGTCGAGTAAACGATCGGGCCGTCGCGGCGCCGCGATCCCGGCAGCGCGTGCTTGAGCGGCCGGGCTCGGGCAGCGTCCTTGCCGAGCAGGCGATCCGGAAGATCCCGGCACGCGTCGACGAAGTAGCACTGGATGTGTGCCGAGCACTGCGCCATCGCCCGATAGGTCTCGCGAAAGTCGACCGCGTTGTCGAAGATGCGATGCCTGGACTCGGCGAAGTCCTGCAGCAGGAGGATGTCGTCGCTGCCTACCCGCAGACCGTGCCCGCAGAAATAGAACAGGGCGATGTTGTCGACGCGTCGGTCGCAGCGGTCGTACCAGCGATCGAACGCGGCCTGCACGTTGGCGGTTGTGGCTGGTTCGACAGTCACCGCATCTCGTCCAGCATCGACCCGTACCGGTTCCAGTGCCGACACGACGAGCTCGAGGCTGCCGACTGGGTGCTGGTACGGCGTGTCGTCGTGCTGGTTGGCGATAGCCCAGTCGGTGATGGTCAGTGCCGACAACGACGGTGACGACAACTGTTTCACGCTCCGCGCCAATGTCCGCCACTCGTCCTGCTGCACCGTGGACCGGCCGCAGTACGGGTACAGGTCGACTCCGATCACGAACACATGAATCTGTCCGCGGTCGCGGGTGTGCTCGAAGACGGTGGTCATCGCGGGCCTCGAAGGATTCTCTGGGCGAGGCGCGCGTGGAAGTGCGGCTGGCGGAAGTATGCGCCATGGGCCCACACGGCTGCGGACGGGTACACGAAGTCCCGTACGGCCCGGAACACCGGCTCCGCCCTGAACGCAAGTACATCGGCCCGGTCGACCACGTTCAACCACCTGCGGATGTTCGGTGGGACGTCGATGCGCGGCTGCTCGACAGTCGGCAGGCTCGGATCGCTGGAGCGCAGCAGGCCGAGTTCCGCGAACAGACCAACCTGGCTGCCGACGGTTACCAGCACATCGACCGTCAGGTCCGGTCTGTAATGGGAGAGCACATCATAGGTGATAAGCCCGCCCAGGCTGTGCGCGACGACGACGAGCGGCCGATCATCGGTACGCTTTCGCGCCGCCTCTTCGACGGCGTCTGCCACCCGCTGGACGATGCCACCGGGCGCATTGGCGTCGCCGCGACTGCTCAGGTAGACCAGCGCGTCGGCGGCCACCGTTGTCGCACGCTCGCCAACCATGGCGCGAGCCACGTGCAGCGCCGTGGACATCGGCGCGCCGATAGCCGCGCGCCGGACCAACCGGAGCCCGCCGTTGAGCCAGGCGCCCCCGCCCGCACTGAGTGACTCGGCGGGCCGGCGCGCCGCGGTGTGCCGCGGATCGCCGTGCTGGTCAAGGCTCCACCCGGTCGAGTGCTGCAGCAGTTGTTCGATGAGGTCTTCGTCGTCCTCCACCTCGGCCAGCCACGGATGGCGGGAAAGGCTATCGCCGTCGGGGACGGCGCGTGCCCGGGACGTGCAATAGGCGACCAACTGCACCGCGGCCGCCCCGATGTCATCGCTGCTGACCGGCATCGGGCACACGCTGAACAGGAGGTCGACGGCGTCAGCGAGATCCCGGTGTGCAACGGTGACGAGGAACCGGTCCGAGTCCATCGCCAGCTCGGTTGCGGCGATCTCGTCGATCAGGTCTGCTTCGCCATCGCCGAAGGCCTCGCTCCCGCTCGTGGGGAAACTCGAGCCCGACCACCGCAGGTGGCCCCCAAGGTCGCCCCAGAACGGGCTGCGGATCGCCTCCGC
The DNA here is from genome assembly GCF_025264685.1 of Dactylosporangium roseum. Taxonomy (GTDB): domain Bacteria; phylum Actinomycetota; class Actinomycetes; order Mycobacteriales; family Micromonosporaceae; genus Dactylosporangium; species Dactylosporangium roseum. Next base: position 3,369,403 of record NZ_CP073721.1, on the reverse strand, counting down.
CGGGTCCGCACCGATGACCGGAAACACGAACTGCCGAAACAGCCCGTCCCGTTGCTCACTTCGCCGCTGATAGCCGTCGTCCCAGCGGTTGCCGACGCCGTGCACATACACAAGAGGCATGGCCAACTTCCAGCCGAGATCCAGCAATTTGGTGACTGATCGTATGGATCGCTTCAACAGACTGCATCGGTTGATCGGCCAGTGGTCACTCATACCCGCCCTAACGGCACGGCGGAAGCGCTATCGTCCGAGTCACCAAGGTCGATTGCCGTTTCGGCGCGATGATGCCGACATCGAGCGGGGCCATCGTCAGGATCCGCGGTCTGACGAGCAATACGCAGTGCCCGAACGGCTGAAGCTGCGCCCTGGGCGCGGCACTACCGTCTGGGCCACAGCCAGCGCGAGGAGTCGCATGCCGCATCGTGGTCGTTCAATGACTATCACCGCCGTTGTCGCGATCGCAGCGGCTGGCGCACTTTGGTGGTATTGGCCCGCTGGGGAGAATGCGCGACCCGAACCACCGGCCCTGTACGCGTACCGGGCTACCGGCGAACTCGGCATCGTGGTTGGCGATCAGGTGACGCATCGCGTGGCCGGAACCTTCACGGATCCGCGCCTCACCACCGATGGCCGCCGCCTGATAGCTGTCGAACGATCCGGCCAGCCCACCGCCCGAGTCGTCGTCGTAGACACCGGCGACGGCAGCCGATTCGACCTGCCGTGCGGCGGATGCGACGACGCGGTGCCCGCCGGACCGGACGGCTTCGCCTGGGTCGAGCGCACGGGCAAGCTTGTTACCGTGGCCGGCGGCACGACGTCGGGCGCGGCGCCGGTTGTCATCCGGCTGCCGGAGACCGCCGAATACACGGCACACCACGAGCAGGGAATCAGCGACTCGACGTTGCGCGTCCACGCCGGCACGGGTGACCGCTTCCTGGTCAGCCGGCAATACGAAGATGCTGGGGACACCACCGAGATTTTCCTGGTCACCGCGGACGGCTCCGCGAAGGCACTAGACGACGAAGGGACCATCGGAGCCACCGCCGTCGCCCCGGACGGCAAGCGGCTGGCGTACGTGCGCGGATATCAGCACGAGGCCGCATCCGCAAACATCGACGTCGCAATCGTCGATCCAATGACCGGCACACGCACCGCGCTCGTCGACTCACAACAGCTCGAGTCCGGGATCTTCCACGCCGGCTACGGGCCCGCCGGAGAGGCAATCACGGTGTCCGACCTCTGGTGGGGCCGCGACGGCAACCTCTACGCCACCATCGAGTCGGCGAGCTTCCTGCCCTGGGCGCAGGACATGCAGACAATCTTTGCCAAGAGCCTGTGGCGGCTCGACAAGGAGCGCTGGGTCAGCGTCGACGCGGGGCCGCTGCTCGCCATACGGCAGCTCAGCCGCTCCACCAAGGCAATCGTGACCGCCGGCGGCACGTTATTCACCGAGATGGCTGACAAACGGACGCAGATCGCCACGAGCGTGGCGTCCATCGTGATGCCACCCCTGCCCGCCGACGCGTCAGCATCACCGACTGGCAGCTCGATAGCGAAACGTACGGAACCGTGCCTTTCCAAAGCCGAATTCGACGCCACCGCCAGCCGGCTCGGAACCGCGGTGTTCGAAGGTTCCGCCGTCACCGTCAAAGCTGTCGACGTCACATGTCAAGGCGGATGGGCCGCTGGGTGGACAACGATCCGGTACGACACCGGTGTCAGCCGAGAAAGTTACGTCATCCTCCGATACGCGAAGGACAACTGGATTTGGGGCGCCGACAGCTATTGGAAGCAGCTCGGAGAACCAGACGAAATGTGTGAGCAGGTGCCACCGAAGATCAAGCCAGCAGTGCGCTGCCCGCGACTTGGAGGGTAGCGGATCCGATGCCGCCCGGCTCAGCGACGGCTCGTAGGCGACCGAGAGGCAACAGGATCTCGTAAACACCGAACCTACCGACGAGTCTGGAAATTCCGCCTGGATCATGCAGGCAGCCTCACTGCACATCACCACGAGCCGGTGTTTACAGAGATAGCGAGCGATCTTCCAGACTGGTTGCCCTTCCAGGGCTACGTTCCCATCCTGGGCGGACGCGGACTGCAACTCAGACCGACGGTCGGTTGCCATAATCGAAACCACCTGACACAATTGGTTGCATGGGCACCAACTCTGTCGGTGGGCGGATCGCGGCCCTCCGGAGCGTCAAGGGACTTACCGGGGAGCAGCTCGGCCATGCACTCGGCCTGACCAAGTCACAAGTATCGAAGATCGAAAGCGGTGTCCGGAAGCTTGACGTCAGCGAGATCGCACTGGTCGCGGACGCGCTCGGCGTCACGTTGGCGGAGGTTCTCGGGGTGGAGCGAAGGGGCAGTCTTGCGCTCGCCGCCCGCGTGATGACGACGTCGCCGGGGCAAGACGAGACCGCTCCGGCTCGGCGGCGTGTGCGGCAGGTACTCGAAGTCGAAGCAGCGCTGGGAGATGCTGTTGGCCTGCCGGCGGTTGGCCGTTCGGCGGCAGGGACCGCAGTTGTGGAACAGGTCCAGGCTGAAGGGCTCGCAAAGGTCGCCACGGTGGGCTGCGGGACTCGACTGGCAGGCATCGTCAGAGAACGTCTGGGGCTGGGTCGAGCCCCGATCGGCGATCTGGCCGCTCTTGTCGAGCGGCACTTCGGAATGAGTGCCGTCACATGGCCTGTCGGCAAGGTCGTCAGCGGGTTGTGCGCGCATGGCACGGACACCGCAATGATGCTGATAAGTTCCTCCTTCCCGGTAGGACATCAGCGATTCACGGCTGCTCACGAGCTCGCTCATCACCTGCTGGCGGATCCCCGCGAGGTCATCATCGAAAGCGACGTCTTCGCAGCCAGTACTCCATCAGAGCGGCGTGCCAACTCGTTCGCCGCTGGTTTGCTCATGCCAGCCGACGGGCTGCGTGACGTCGTCAACGGTCGCGCCATTGATGACATCGTCATCGCCGAACTGATGCGCGAGTTCGGTGTGAGTTACACCGCGTTGCTTCATCGCCTTACCGATCCTGCCGTCAAGCTCATCAGCACGGCGCAGCGCGGCGCAGCGCTGCAGCGCACTCCGACCAGCGTGCTGCGCACTGCTGGTGATCCCTCCCCCGCGGAGCTCACCCAGCCAGACGAGACTCGCCGCGTTCCGCCACGGCTGCTCTCGGCAGCGCAGCATGGCTACCGCAGCGGCAAGGTCGGCCTCGGTGTCCTCGCCTCGCTGCTCGACGAGGACGCGGACCTGCTATACGAGCGCTTGGCCGCCGAGGGGATCACGCCCCCCGTCGTGCAGGACGACATGGGCGACCTGTGACCCCGACGCCGCCACCGCTACTCCTCGACACCTGTTCCATCATCAACCTGTCGTACTGCTCACCCGTCGCTACGTTGTTCAAGACCCGCTTCGCCGGTCGCATCGGTTGGACCCGCGCCGTGCAGGCGGAACTGACTCGGCAGCGGTCGAAGAAGCCACCTCACCCGCAGGCTGGTCGTGCCAACAACTGGGCGAGGAGTTGGCTCCCCGCACCCATTGACATCCTCGATGTCGATGATCAGATCGCGATTGCCGATATCCAGACAGAAGTCGCGCTCGGCAGTGAAGACGACAACCTCGACCACCTGGGTGAGGCATCCAGTATCCACTTGTTGGCTGCCAGCGGTACCGGCCGCCTGATCAGCGACGACCACGGCGCCCGCGCAGTCGCCCGCAACCGGCACGGGGTCCGGGCGTCTTCGACAGTCGGTGTCCTCAGTGAGCTTCTCGCCCGAGGAGCGGTAACGACAGAGACGGTCGACCTGTACCTGGATACCCTCCGAACCCATACCCGCATGCGGGTCGCACTGACGTCGCAAGATGTACTCCGCCGTGCCCTTGGTCCCTGGGAATAACGAACCCAGCCCGCGAGCGGGGACTGTCAAGTTGACAGTCCACGCGGGAGTGTCGTGAAAACGGTGTAACTCCGACAAGGAGGACATCGTTATGGCGTCTGTGACGACCTCCGTCAGTTGCCGCCCTCCGGTGACAACGCGGCCCGCAGGCCCGCCGCGAGGATCTGCAGGTCCGACCCGACGACCAAGTACCCGGCCTCCGCCAGTCCCTGCGCCGGGGCGGCGCTCAAGCTCGCGGACCAGCCGCCGAACGCCACACCCGCCGCCTCCGCGGCCAACCTCACCCGCTCCACCGCCGCTGACAGCTCGCCAATGGACGGCAGCCCCAGGTTCACCGACAGGTCGGTGGTGCCGACGAACGCCACGTCCAGACCGTGGAGCACGTCCGGCCACGGCTCGGCAATCCCGGTTTCGATCTGCCCGACCAGCAACGGCGGAGCCTCGGCCTCCAACTGCAGGAAATCCCGCAGTGAAGTAGCGCCGAAGCCGGCCACCCGATTGGCGAGGCTGACCGATCGTTCACCGGACGGGGCGAAGTGTGTCGCGGCCATCAGACGACGTGCCTGCTCGGCGGTACGCAGCATCGATAGCTGGATGCCAACCGCCCCGTTCTCCAGGAGCCGCGCGATCAGCGGCGGATCGACGGCCGGGACCCGGACCAGCGCCGGCACGCCACCTGCGTCCGCGTGCCTGACCAGTCCCAGCGCGTCCACCTCGGTGAGCGTCGAGTGTTCGAGGTCGACGACGACGAACTGGAAGCCCGCGGCCGCCGCCATTTCGACGATATCAGCGTTGGCCAGCTTCACGAAGGTGCCGACCAGGCGGCGGCCAGCCGTCAGTTCGGACCTCAGGGCGCGTCGGCGCTCGTGGACCGAACTCACGTCGAAGCGCCGCCTCGCCACGGGACGGTCTGTACCCTGGCACCGTTGTGGATGACGATGGTCGGCTCCAGGCGCGGCGCGACGATGGAGTTGCCGGCAGCATCGGGCAGCTCGACCTCACTCGTCTCGGTCAGCACCGTGACGTCCGCCCGACCACCGACTTCGAGCCGGCCGTAACCCTCAGTGTCCAGGCCGAGCAGGGCCGCGGGTGCGGTCGTCGCGCGACGGATGCACTCCTCCAACGGCGCGCCGAGCGCGACCAGCTTCGAGATGCTGGTGAGCAGGTCGAAGACCGGGCCGCGCCAGTTTCGGGCGCTGGTGTCCGAGCTGAGGATGTCGGGCAGGAAGCCGGCGCTGATCGCGCGCCGGGCCACCTCGAAGCTGAGGTTGCTCTTGCCGTGTGCCGAGTCGAACAGCACGCCCCGCTCGCGTGCCGCGATCACCTCGGGCAGCACCCTGTCGCCGTCGAGGATGCCATGCGGCTTGCCGGTGTAGCAGTGCGCGACGATGTCGCCGGCGCGCAGATAGTCCAGGACCACGGGCAGCGGCGCCTCGGTTTCACCGATGTGCACCATGAGCGGCAGCCGTGCCTGCTCAGCCAGTACGATCGACTTCTTGAGTAACGCCTCCCAATTGGGCCCGACGACATCCTCGGAGAGGCGAATCTTGAAGCCGCGCACCACATCCGGGTTCTCCGCCGCGGTCGCCAGGGCATCCTCGACCACGAGCGTGTCCGGGTTCATCAACTCGCCGAAGCGGAAGTCGATCAGCCCGAGCACCGACACATTGAGGAAGTTGACGATGCGTAGGTCGTTGCGCTCGACGACCAGCTTACGGAACGCGGAGAACGTTGACGCGCCCGCGGTACCGGCGTCGGCCACCGCGACGACACCGCGACGCAGGTGGGCTTCATCGGCCGGCGCGCCAACCTTCGACACGTGTTGGAAGATGTGGCTGTGACCCTCGACCAGGCCGGGAACCACGGTGGAACCGGTGCAGTCCAGAATCTGTACGCCTCGCATCGCCAGGTCCGGGCCGATCGCGCTGATCTGGGTGCCGCTGATCGCGACGTCGCAGCGCGTGTTGGTACCGGAAGCGGGATCTACAACGGTGCCACCGGTAAGGACGAGATCGAACATAGATTCACTCGGATCTGACACTAGGGCCTCACAGAGTTCGCACGTGCCGTGCCGGACAGGTAATGGATCAATGCATGTCGCTTGGCGAGGAGCGCGTGCTCGGGTGATCGCGCGACGACGCCTCAACGGTGGTGACGAGCGGCAGGACGGGGCCGACCTCGATCCGGATCCGGTCGCCGGGCCTGAGGTAGCTGCCGCGATCCTGACCGGTACCGGCGGGCGTACCCGTCAGGACGACATCCCCCGGCTCGAGCGCGGCAAACCAGGAGATGCGCGACAGCAGGTCGGGCACGCTGAAGATCATGCCGTCGCTGGTGTCCTCCTGGCGCAGCTCGTCGTTGAGCCAGGTGCGGACCGGGATGCGGTCAAGGTCGGCAAATTCGTCCACTGTGCACACCGACGCACCGATCGGGTTGAAGCCCGGAAAGCTCTTGGCCAGCGTGGGTGCGGCCGTGGTGCGCATGACGTCGCGAGCCGTCATGTCGTTCGCGGCGGTGATGCCGGCGACGCTCGGCCACACCTCTTCGGGAGCGGCGCGGTAAAGGCGCCGACCGACGACGATCGCTATCTCGCCCTCGTAGTCCATCTCGACCGTCTGCCCGGTCGGGATGGACACTTCGGCGTCCGGCGCCAGCACGGCCGACGAAGCGCCGAGATACAGGATCGGCTCACTTGGCAGGCCTCGGCCGGTATGCGCGGCCTTTGACCGGTAGTTGAGCCCCACACCCCAGACCGACCGGGGCGTACCCAGGGGAGCGAGCAGCGCCGCGCCTTGTAGCGGCACACGCTCACGCACGGGGCTTCGGGTCAGCACATCCAACGATCCCGTTGCTTCGATGACCGCACCCACATGGGGAAACGGTGTGTCGAGGACGGCAATGTCGTCGTTCTCGACACACCCGACGCCGAACACAGTAGACACCACCTGCACGGACGTCATCTTTCAATGCGAGATGGCATCGTGTCAAGCGATACGCACGACGCGAAGGAGCACGCGCGAAACGAGCCAGCCCCAGCGCCCAGGTTCCGCGGCCGACGGCCGCTCGCCGTCACGGAACCGGCGTGTGAGCAGCACACTTCGTCCGGGGTCATTCGCGGGCAGATGCCTGCTTCCCCGCCCAGGTGTCCGCGCACGGCGAACGGCCGCCCCGAGGACGGCCGAACGCGCGCGATCATGGTCGGGTCCGGCAACCTGTGAGCCACGACCATCGATCGGGCTATGGGGTTGACCACTGTGGTCGGTCGACAGGCTTCGCCTGAAGGCTCCCAGCCCGCGATGACGCCGAGCGAAGCCAGCGAGCGCAACTGAACACACGCCGGGACAAGCGCCAGGCGTGGACAGGCCGCGCCTGAGCTGCGGCCCGGCGCCGAGGGCGACAGGAACGGCCGTGCCACCGAAGCCGTCGCCAGTGCGTCGTGGCCGCCGGTGGGTCTCACCTCCCACGAACGGGCCGACACCGTGACCGTCGCCGGTATCGCCGGCCTGCGCCACGGCGCGCTCGGCAGACGCCCCGGCCAGTCGGCCGAGGCGTCGCCGAAGAGGCGCCGGCACCATTCGCCGTCATGACACCGGTCCCGAGGAACCCAACCCTGGCCGGTCGGCGATGGAGCTCAGCAGAGCCGTTACTTGGTGACGACGTAGGACGGGACGAAGTCTGCCGGCTTCGCCGGAGCCTTGACCCGCGACTGTTCCTTGAGAATGTCGCCCATACGCTGCAACGACGCCGTGTCGACCTTCGCCTCGTAGACGTTCTCGTGGAGCTTCTTCAAGACGTCGACGTTCTGCTTGCAGTTCTTGGATTCCATCTCGAACTTCGCGTCGCTGTTCTCTGGCAGGTTGATCTGCGCGTTCGCTTCGATCAGCGACTGCTGAAACGCCTTGAACTCATTCTCGTGGCTCGTTGCCTTCTTGGACACCGCAACGTAGCCGGCGAACGTCAAGGGCTTGCCATTGCCCACCGCCACGTACGGGTCGCCGAGGCTGCGCAAGCCGAGGCTCGGGTCGACGTTCTGCGCGGGGACCTGCGCCGCGGCCACCTTGCCGCTGGCGACGGCGGAGGCCAGCTCGTTGAACGGGAGCGCGACGAACTTGACGGTCGACGGGTCGCCACCTTTCAGCGTCATCCATTGCGTGGTGATGATCTGGTTGATGCCGCCGATCTCGTTCACGCCGATGGTCTTGCCGTTCAAGCCCTTGGCGTCCGTGATGCCCGAGTCCTTCGCGATCGCGACGGCGTTGGTGCCCTGGTCCTCAATGATCGCGGTCTCGTAGGCAGTGGCGACCCACTTGAGGTCGATGCCCTGCGAGATCGCGATCATGGTCGAGAACGGGTTGGTGAACGCGAGGTCGATGTCACCGCTCTGCAGCGCCGTGAGGGCAGCGGCCCCGCCGGTCGACTTCACGAGCTCGACCTTGACGTTGTTCTTGGTGAAGATTCCCTTTTCCTGCGCCCAGTAGACCGAAATCTCGTTGCAAAGCCCTAACGTGGTGATCTTGACGGTATTGGTGCCACTGCCGGTCCCACTGTCCTTGCTGTCGCTGGCCGAACTACAACCGGCAGCCAGCAACGCGGCGACTCCGCACGCAACGCCGACAGTCAACCGTCGCCCCGCTCGCGAGCTCCTCGGACGAGCATTCATGGTGATCCTTTCCAGGACGTCATTTACGCATGGTGTAGCGATCCCCGTTTTGGATTGCTGATGTCGTCAATGATTCGGGCGGCCCGGGCAATACCCCAGCTCACCCGACAGCGGTTTTCACTCCGCCTGGTCGCATGACCAACCGGAAGACCTCACTGCGCAATTCAGCGAACTGCGGGTCCCGCTTCGTCTCGACCTGGTCGCGTGGCCTGGGGAGGTCGACGTCCAATTCAGCGAGCACGCGTCCGGGACCCGCCGCCATCACGATGATTCGATCGCCCATGTACACGGCCTCGTCGATGTCGTGGGTGACGAACGCGACGGTGACCTTGTACTCATGGCGAACCCGCAGAACGAGATCCTCGAGGTCCGCGCGGGTCTGCGCGTCGACCGCGGCGAACGGCTCGTCCATGAGCATGACCGTCGGCTCCACGACCAGCGCGCGGGCAATCGCAACCCGCTGCTGCATGCCTCCGGACATCTGCCAGGGATACATGTCGGCACTGCCCGGCAAGCCGACCGACTCCAGCGCATGCTCCACGCGGTGGCGCAGTTCGGCCTTGGGCAGTTTGTACGCGGCTGCGGCCATCGCCAGATTGCGCCGCACCGTCATCCATGGGAAGAGCGAACGGCTGTAGTCCTGGAACACCACCGACAGGCCGATCGGCGGCCCGTCCACAACTCGATCGCCGAGACGTACCTGGCCACCGCTCGGGCGCAGCAGCCCAGCCATCATCATCAGCAACGTGGACTTGCCACATCCAGACGGACCGACGATGGACACGAACTGCTGCGAGCGCACCGTGACCGAGGTTTCGGTCAGGACTTCGCGCGCGGCACTGCCGCGGCCGTACGTCTTCCGAACGCCCTCTACGTGAAGGTCCATTGCGCCACTCCATGGGACTGTCATGGTCACAGGCCAGCCAGGCCGGCGCGCCGCTGCCAGCGCAGCACGCGCCGCTCCACCACGCTGAAGACCGCGTTGAGGATGATGCCGATCAGGCCAATGAGCACGAATGCCGACCACATACTGAGATATTGGAAACTGGACTGGGCGACGACAATCTGATAGCCGACGCCGGCCGTCGTCGCATAGAGCTCGGAAATCACCATCAGGATCAGGCCGATACCGAGACTGACCCGCAGCCCGGCCATGACCTGAGGCATGGCCGCAGGGACTATGACCCGTCGGTACAACGTCCCTTTGGCAAGCCGAAGGCTGCGCGCGCTGCGCAACCACATGGGGTCGACACCGGCCACGCCGTCAGCCGTGTTGATCACAATGACCCAGACGCTGCCGAGGAAGATCAGGAAGATGTTCATGCCGTCCGTGATACCGAAGATCTGGACGGCGATCGGCAGGAGCACGGTGTTCGGGATCGAGGTGAAAAACCGTACGACCGGGTTGTACATCCGGGCGGCCACCCGGCTGCGCCCCAGGAGCACGCCCACCCCGATGCCGACCACGACGGCGAGACACCAGCCGCGCGCGAACCGGGACAGGCTCATGGTCACCTGGTCCCAGAACAGTTCGGACAGGTAAAGGCCGGACGCGTCCGACGAGAGCCACATGGTGCCGAAGTGCTGGAGCACCTTGCTCAACGGCGGGAAGAACACCGAATCGTTGAGCCGGCCGTAGATCTCCCACCCGACCAGCACCACGACCAGCAGCCACATGGCGCCGACCGACTTCGCGAGGCGGCGCAACCCGGCCCCGAGGTGAGCGGAGCGATCCACGGTACGTCCGCTTGTCACCGGCTGTTCGGCCGCCGCGCTCGCCGCCGGCTCGACCACCGTCGCCGCACCGGCTGACCGGCGCGAGGGCATCGTTTCCGGATGCGATTCCGGCCCGGTCTGGCTAGGCAACGGGCACCCACCGCACGAAACGGCGCTCCAGCTTGACCAACAAGGAGAACACAAGCGCTCCGATCACACCAAGTAGCAGGACCCCGGCGTACACGACATCCGGTCGCAACGCCTGGGTGTACTGGACGAGTACGGTTCCCACGCCATAGCGGGCGCCCAGAAGCTCGGTGCTGATGATCACGATCAGCGAGATTCCCACGGCGATCCGGACGCCGGTCAGGATCGACGGGACCGCGCTCGGCAGCGTGACGAAGACCTGGCGCCGCCACCACGGCCAACGCATGGACCGCGCCGCGTCGAGCCGCATGGGTTCGGTCGTGGCGACGCCGTAGACAGTGTTGATCAGAATCGGCCAGAAGATCGCGTACAGCGCGATCGACACCTTCATCTGCATGCCCAACCCGAACATCAGGATGCCGATCGGAATCAGGGCCGTCGCCGGCACGGAGCGGAACGTGTTGACGACGACCTCGGTCGGCCGCTGCAGAAACGTGATGCTGCTCGCCACCAGCCCGATGAAGATCGCGACGGCGGAGCCGATGAGCACGGAGACACCCCAGCTCGTCGCCGTGTCGACTGCCGCGTCGAGGAACTCGTGGTCCCCGAGAACCGTCGGGAGCGCCCGGGCCACCGACCACGGGCTCGGCAGCGATGCCGCGGAGACGATGCGAAGCGTCCCGAGCAGTTGCCAGACCAGGACGAGGCTGGCAAGCCCGAGCGCTGAGAACGCCACGGATGAACGCTTGCCCTCCTGCCGTTCCCTTTCCATAAGCCTTCCTCCGTGGCGAGTCAAGTCCGACGGTCGTTCCACGGCCCGAGGAGGCCGAGCGAGGACTGCGCCACCACACGAATTCACCAGCACCGGGGCACTGGTTACAGATCATGGCGGGTGTGTCGAGGAACACTACGCCAGCCCCAAGCGCACGTCAATGGGCGGGATATCGTCTCGCATTACAATACATAACGAGCCGAAGGAACGACCCAACCCGCCGGGCGCAACGAGCGCCCACCGACTCCGCCGCGGGCGAACCGACATCGTCGATCCCACACAGTCTCGCTTGACAGTCCACTGTCTCGCATCACAAGATGCTGGTTTGAGCACAGGCGCTAGTAGCGATCGAGCACGGTTGCCGGAATCGAACCGGTCGCGACGGGGCCCGTCATTCAACGGTCGCGCCGGCTGCGCCGTCCGCTTCGTCGAAAGGGCACGCGGTGTCCGGTTCCGCAGCCAACCCCCCGTATCCATTCAAGGAATTTGATGTGCGACCGGAGGACTTTCCGGACGCTTCACCCACCACGTTCCTGCCACCGCACATGTACGTCGACGCGTGGGTCTACGACGCTGAACAACGACACGTGTTCGCCAAGAGCTGGCAGTTGGTCGCAGACGTCGGCCAACTCACCGCACCCGGCGACTACCTGGCCGACACGATCGGCACGCAGCCAATCATCATCGTCCGGGACAAGCAGTTACGGCTGCGCTGCTTCGCGAATGTGTGCCGGCATCGCGGCTGCACCCTGCTCGAGGGTCGCGGCAACGCCGGACGCGGTCTGGTCTGCCCCTACCATCAGTGGTCGTACAGCCTCAACGGTGACCTGGTCGGGGTGCCCTTCCGAGGAGAGTTCGAGTTCGACCTGGACGTCGCGGGGCTCGGATTGATCGAGCTTCGGATGGCGGTATGGGAACGGTTCGCGTTCGTTGACCTCTCCGGCTCGGCGCCCCCGTTGGCCGACTACCTGGGCGAGTTTGCCGCCGAGCTGAGCAGCCACAACATCGAGGGGATGCGGGCGCTCAACGTCATCGACGAGGAGCTCGAGGGCAACTGGAAGGTCCACGTCGACAATGCGTTCTGCGCCTATCACTTCGCGATGGTGCACCCTCAGACGCTCTACGCCGCCCAGAGCCGCACCGGGCTGACCGTCGAACTCGCCGAATTCGCCGGCTGCTCGTACATCCCCTGGAAGGGCTACGAGGACGGCACCGCGGGATACGCCGGGCTGACCGGACGAGCCGCGACAGGCTCACTCAACATCTCCCTGTTCCCGAACGTCTTCCTCGGCGCGTTGCCCAGCGGGCGCCTCACCGTGCTGGCCTGGACGCCGACGTCGGTCGAGCGCACCCGCCTGCGGGCCTGGAGCTTCGGGCACGCCACGGACGAGGAGGCCGCGGCTGAGCCGGCACGTCAGCGCCGGGTACTGGCCGAGGACTTCGAGGTCGTCCGGCGAACCTGGCAGGGGATGCGGTCACCGCTGTACCGCAGGCCCGGTCCCCGCCACTATCGAGAGCTCCGGATCTACAACTTCCACCGCATGCTGGTGAAGATGCTGAAGGACGGCGCCGGAGCAGCGACCCGGCAGCACTCGGGGTGAATCCCGGACGCGGTGATCGACGGACGGATCGGGCCGCCATGACGACCCGACCCGTCCGTCGATCATGAAGGACCCGACAGCGGAGCTTCTGGCGCGGGATGCTCGTCGGCCAAGCCGAGTGTGTCGGCGACGATCTCAAGGTCGCCGGCCAGAGCGACGAGGTCCTGTGCATCATGCCGGCCGCTGGTCAACATGTCGTGCACCCGCAGCCAACCGGCTCGCTCACCGCCCTCGTAGTGGCCAGGCGTCACATGCCTTCCAGCGTCATCCAGCATCGTGATCGTGGTCGGATCGGCTGGCGCGGCGCTGTCACGGCAGACCTTCCAACGCCGGCGGGAACCCACCACGTCGATCTCGAGCCGCAGCCCCGCCGTGTCGGTCAGCACGCCGGAGAGCAGCACCGGCGTGCGTCCGACGCTCCCGGACACGAGGTAGCTGCCCGCCGACCGGTGACAGACCGTGGCGCCGCTCGGCCGTCCGGCCAGGGATCGGGTGACGGCCAGTTCGTGCAGCAGCGCGACGCGAAGCCGATCGGCGCTGCGCCCGCCGGGGTCGTCATCGCTCGTGAGCAGCATGTCGACCGCCGCGGCGGCGGACCCGTCGCGACGAATGTCATCGGCAGCCCGCGCCAGCGCCCGCGTCGCGAACGGCGAGCTGACCACGACCGCGACGCTGTGCTTGCGGGCATATACGTGCAACGCGCGCACCTGGGCAGGCTCGGCGAGCCCCGCCCGGCTGAGCACGACCGCGGCCGTAGTCGGCGCGCAGATCGCGACCCGGCACTGTTCGAGCCAGTCGTCGGCCGCGGCCGAGACAAGGACCACCGGGGCATCCGCGCGATCCACTCGACGGAAATGCGCTGGAACGCTTGCGAGCACGACATCATGGCGTGCGGTCTCGGCGTCCGCACCGATGCTCGCCACACCGAACGGCAACGCCCGGCCTGCTGTGCTGATCAGCACTCGGAGCTCACCTCGTCAACCAGCCGCGCTTGTGCCGCGGTAACGACGTCCAGCGCATACACCACGTCCTGCACGGCCTCAGCCACCGAGACACGCGGTGCGACGTGACCCCGCGCAACGTCGGCGAGATGGCGCCATTGGGCGTGAAAACCGCCATGCCCGAACCTCCAGGTCCGCTGCTCGGCTCCGTGACGCACCGTGGCGGTCGCCGATCCGGCGAGCACGTACGACGGAGGGAAGTCGATGCGCAGTTCGCTTCGCGGGCCGATCGCCGTGAACGTCCATTCCGGATCCCAGCTACCGCCGAGCATCCCCATCAGCCGGGCGACACGGCTCCCGTCGGTCAGCGACAGCACGTACCCCCACGGCTCGATCGTACGAGCGAACGTCACCTCGTGCACGACAGGCATGAAGCGGCGTACCAGTGCCAGTCCGTGCACTGCCAGGCCGAGGATCGTGCGACCGAGCTGGTACTGCGCCGCCTGGACCGGCGACATGTCGGCCGGAGCCGGCGGAAGCCACATCGGACGGTCGATACGGTCGGTCGCCAGATCGATGAGCGACTCGTTCGGTGGGATGAGGATCGTGGATCTGATCATCGATGCCTCCGTACGCAGCGCACCGCAGGCGGCGAGCGCGGCCGAAGCCGCAGGATCCCAGAGGTTCATCGTGCCGACGAAGACCGGCACTCCGAAGCGTTCGGACGCCAGTTGAATCTCGGCGGCCTCGTTGCGGGTGAGCGTCAGCGGCTTCTCGCAGAAGACGGCGCGCTTCCCGGCCGCGCAGGCGCCGATCACGTGCTCGGCATGGAACTGGTGCGGGCTGCAGACACCCACGATGTCGACCGCCGGATCGTCGAGCAGCTCCTCGATCGATGTACCAGCACGCGCCCCGACTCGCGCGGCGACCGCGACGGCCTGGTCGTCGAGCACGTCCATGACGTGCACGACGCGCAGTTCGTCGGCGAGGCCCGCGAGTGTCGGCAAGTGAATCGACTGGGTAGCCAGTCCGGCACCCACCAGCCCGACACCCAGAGGGCGACGGGCAGCTACATCCGGCGAGTTCATCTGTCGGCCTGTCTCCTCGATGCGGTTCGCGGTCCCGCGGTTGTTCCTGGGAGAGCGTTCGGTTGCTCGCTCCCCCAAGAACACGCTGGACCGCCTAGAGTGTTGGTGATCGCTCGGACAGCAGAGCCGCGTAGATGCGACTGAAGGCGACTAGCTGATCGACCGCGAGTGTCTCTCGGCGGGAATCAGCGGGCGAGCGGCCGCTCTGCGGACCGAGGCGCACCGTGTCGATGCCGTGTGCGCGCAGCACGACACCGTCGGTCGATCCGGTCCATCCGGCGATCGGGGGCGGCGCACCGCCGAACTCGGCCTCCCACAACCGCCGGGCGGCGGTCACGATCGGAGCGTCTCGCGGCGTACCGGCCGCGGGGTGTAACGGCTCGGCCGTGACGCCGACGACGCAGTCCCCGAGCGCGGTGCCGGCCAGCGCGACCCGCAGGTGGGCCTCGACCTCCTCGGCCAGCCCGACCGGATCCTCCCCCGGCATGGTGACCACGTAGAGGTCGAGCTGTACGTCCGCGGGCAGGAGATCCGGCTTGGCGGCCGATCCGGAGCGGATCGCGCCCACCCCCGCCTGGGGACCGATCTGCCCCACCGGGCGGCGAGTGGCCAGGTAGCGCTCGCGCCACGCGCCGACAGCGGCGAGGATCTGGCCCGCCTGCGCCGCGATGCCCCCGGACGGAACCGCCGAATCCGGAGCCAGCGCCGCGCCGTAGCCGCCGGTGACCTGGACCCGTAGGTAGAGCGCGCCGGGCTCCTCCCACAGCACCGTTCCCGGGCCGCATTTGGCCACGATCGCGGCCGGCGGGCGCGGATGGTCCGCCAGGTAGGCCAGTACGCCCGCGGACCCACCGCCGCGACGGTGCGTCCCGGAGCCGGCGAGCAGAAGGCTGCCACGCCGGGCGGCCACGAAGCCGACCAGTGCGGCCGCCGCCGGCGCCCGCGCCACGCCCAGCCCGAACCCCTCGACCCGGCCGTCCCGCACATGCAGCGGACCGGCGCCGTCCGCCCGGCCGGTGATCGCGGCATCGGACTCCGCCCCGTTCAGCGATGTGTCCAGGTGCGAGTACAGCAGCGGGCCCGTCCCGCAGGCCGCCACCAGGTTCGCCCCTTCGGGCGAGTACCGCCGCACCGTCCAGGCGATGTCCGGCCACCGCGCGGCACACCAGTCCCGCAGCGCCGTGGCGGCCGCGAGTTCGTGTCCGCGCGGAGCCGGCGTCGCGTCCAGCACGCGCAGGACGTCGAGGATCTCGGCGCTCAGAAACGACCCCAGTCGTCCGACGCCGGGCGCCACACGTCGATGTTGCGCGGGTCGGCCGGCATCTTGCGGGCCCGGTGGGTCTCGTGCTCCTCGGGGGTGAAGACCCGGTGCCTGTCGCAGAGCTCGAAGCGTGGACCGAACCTGAGATCGTGCATGTAGAACGCGATCGACGTCGACGCGGAGTGGTTGACGATGTCGGAGGCGATCGGCGCGCCCTTGTACAGCGCCCGCGCCCGCATCCGCATGACGTGATCGAGGCTCTTCATGGCGAAGCACAGGTGCGCCACGTAGTGCTCGCTGTTGTTCTGCAGGGCGAGGCTGTGGTGGTAGCGGTCCTCGCAGCGCAGGAACGTGGTGGACCCGACGATCTGGTCGGAGGGCAGGAAGTTAGGACCTTCGTGTAGAACTCGAGGCTCTCCTCGTATCGCGATGTCGCGATGAACGGGTGCACGAGGTCGACCGGGCGGATCTCGAGGTGCGGCGGCTCGGCGTACTCCTGGAACTCCGTGAACAGCTCGATGATCAGACCGTCCGGGTCCTTGACGGCGAAGCCGTTGTCGCACAAGGCCCGCTGGCGCTCCTGCAGCGGCAGCACCTGGTGGCCGGCGTCGAGCACCCGCTTGTGTAGCTGCTCGAGCACCTCTTCGTTCTCGACGCTGTAGCCCACGGCCACGGTCCAGCCGTTCTCCCGCTCCGGCGCGTTGATCAGCTCAATCGAGTGGTGCTCGATGTCGGCGCGCAGGTACGCGTACTCGTCGGTGCGCTGTTCGAGCTGCAGCCCGACGTGGTACTCGAGGAAGTCGATGGTCGCCTGCATGTCGGGCACCTCGATGCGGGCGTACTCCATACCGTACGGCCCGCGCGGCCGCTCGCTCTTCGTCATGTGCTGCGCCCCTCTGTCGGCGGCCGCCGGCCGCTCGGTGTACTCGTAGGCCGTGATCGCCTGCTGAGCGATCACCGGTCGCCACGTCACGCGCACGAAGCTCTCGTGCGAGTCGCTTTGCAGGTAGCCGAGCAGGTCGTCGTTGGTGGCGAACTCGACGGACATGGTGTGTGTGAAGGTCGTGTCCCGGGTGCTGATGTTCTGGCCCATCGACCAGTTCCGCATCGCCGGGTAGCGGTCCGGGAACGTCGCGAGCGTCGCGAGCACCGACGCACGAACCGCGGCGGGGACCTCGTCCTTGAACCGGAAGGAAAGCGTATGCCTGATCATGGTGTCCCTAAAGAATGAAGCTCAGGCGCGCACCGGGCGGCAGCGCCTCATGCGTGAGGATGGACCGGCGCAGCCAGAAGCGCAGTCCGTCGTCCGCGGGCAGCAGGAGGTGCTCGTAGCGCCCGACGTAGGTGTCGAACTGCCCGTCGCGCGCGCGGTGCACCACGAACGACGCGGTCACCCGGAGCTTGTCCTCGTGGGCGAACGCGCGCACGTTCGAGATGAGCCGGTGCGTGCGCGAGTGCGGGTTCTCGGCGTGCGCCTTGCGGGACTTGAGCCGCTTGACCCGGGCCCGCAGCAGATCGTAGTCGTCGTCGACGAACGAGCCGGACTCGTGCAACGACCAGCCGCCGTAGTCGGTGGTCGGGATCTCGTAGCGAGCGCCCTCCACGAACAGCGCCAGCCAGTCGTCGTAGCGCCAGGCGTCCAGGATGTCGGCCTCCTCGTAGAGGAAGTCCTCTACCTGGGCCCGGCTCAGCGCGCGCCCGGCCACGGTCACCACGCCGTATTCGCCTACGGCTGTCATCGCACGTCCCGTCCTTCCAGGAAACTCGCCGGCCGCTTGCCGACAACCCGCAGCCCGTTGTCGATACCGACGGCGCCGACCCAGTGCCGCCAGAACCCACGCATCGCGCCTTCGTCGATCGATCTACCCTGCACGCCCTTCACCTCGTCGATCATGCCGCGGGACATGTCGCTGAAGTCCAGTTCGCTCCGCCGTTCCTTGGCGGTCGCCTCGATACCACGCTGCACCGCTTCGTACGCCTCGATGTCGTCGGGCGTCGCCAGGCCACCGGGGCCGACGAAGCTGACGACCGTCTTCATCCGCAGCGCGCGGGAGGCCGGGTCCTCGACGCGGGGCACGAGCTGCCAGGCGCGCACGTCGGTCTGACCGGCGCTGACCGGCTCGAGCTGGCGGATCGAGAGACCCTCGATGTCGAACAGGAGCAGGTTGGGGAAGACGAACAGGATGTGACTCTCGTCGGCCACATAGTGCGCGCGCTTCTCCCCGAGCCGCTCGGCCATCTCCTTGCGGTGGGCCTCGGTGCGCGCGCGCTCGTCCGCACCGAATCGCGGCTCCCAGATCATGCTGATCC
The DNA here is from genome assembly GCF_025264685.1 of Dactylosporangium roseum. Lineage (GTDB taxonomy): Bacteria > Actinomycetota > Actinomycetes > Mycobacteriales > Micromonosporaceae > Dactylosporangium > Dactylosporangium roseum. The sequence goes on along the minus strand of NZ_CP073721.1, from coordinate 3,351,008 downwards.
GGCCGCCGTGCCCGGTCAGCACGAGCAGCGAGTGGCCGTTGCCGAGGTTGTAGGCGTACTGGTCGTCGTCGGTGACCGCGAAGCCGTTCTCGCGCAGGTACCCGACGAACGTGTTGTGCGTGGGCGAGAAGTGGTACCCGTCCATCGCGTTCTCCACCGCGAGCTTCCAGTTGCCCCGCACGCTGTACAACTGCACGCCGGGAAGCGTCGTCATACCGCCGACGTGCTGTTGCTCGATCATGGTCATGTAGTCGGCCGCGCCGCCGAGGTACTCCAGCAGCGGCGGCACGTCCGGGTTGAAGGACACGAAGACGTAGCCCTCGTGAATCTCCAGGCGCGGTACGGCGCGCAGCTTCATGCTCTCGCGCAGGCCCTCACTGCCCTCGTACGCGGAGTCGTCCGGGATCGCGGCGACGTCGCCGTTGTTACGGAACGTCCACGCGTGGTAGAAGCACTGGAACAGTTTGCTGGAACCCGCCGTCTCGCGGCAGAGCACGGTGCCCCGGTGCGGGCACGAGTTGAGCCAGGCGCGCACCTCGCCGTCCGTGTCCCGACAGAAGATCAACGGCCGCCCGGCGAGTGTTCGTACGATGAAGTCGTTCGGCTTGGCGATCTCGGTCTCGTGCCCGAGGTACAGCCAGCTTTGCAGCCAGACGTTGTCCCGTTCGCGGTCGAAGATCTCCGATGAGCGGTATGCCTCTCGGTTCACCCGGAAGGTCAGCCGGTCCCAATCCTCGACGATCATCGGCATGCCTGCTCCGTCGCGACCCGCCTGCGGCATGGAGATCCGCTCCTTCGCTCGTTCAAATTATCCTGCATCATGAGATGCCATCTCACAATGCGCTAAGATTCTCCCAGCCGGCGGGGGGTGTCAAGACTAGCCCGCAACTGGGCCGAGGTGTTGACGGGACCAGGCACGCTTGCCATCATGGCGTCTCGCAATGAAAAACGGCATCTCGTCATATGACATCCGAGAGCGGAGGCTCTGCCCATGCCGTACGTCATCACCTCGTCTTGCGTCGACGTCATGGACAAGTCCTGCGTCGAGGAGTGCCCCGTCGACTGCATCTACGAGGGCGACCGGATGATGTATATCCAACCGGACGAGTGCGTCGAATGCGGCCGCTGCGAGCCGGTCTGCCCGGAGGTATCGATCTTCCACCACGAGGATCTGCCCGAGGCGGTCCAGCAGTTCGAGCGGATCAACGCGGAGTTCTTCGCCGGGCTCGGCTCGCCGGGCGGGGCGCGCAAGGTCGGCCGGACCGGCGCCGATCACCCGGACGTGGCCTCATGAGCGGCTCGGAGGGCCCGAGCGAGCACGAGGTTGACCTGCTCATCGTGGGCGCCGGCCCGACGGGACTGTACGGCACCTACTACGCGGGCTTTCGCGGGCTGAAGGTCGCACTGCTCGACTCGCTGCCCGAGGTGGGCGGGCAGGTCGCGGCGCTGTACCCGGAGAAGGCGATCTACGACGTGGCCGGCTTCCCGGCCGTGCGCGGTCAGGACCTGGTGGACGCGCTGTACGCCCAGGCGGCGCAGGCGGATCCGCTCCTGCTGCTCGGCCGCAGCGCTGTCGCGGTGCACGAACACGACGATGGTGTGGACGTGACGACCGACACCGGCGATGTGGTCCACGCGAAGGCGTTGCTGATCACCGCCGGCATCGGCAACTTCACTCCCCGCAAACTTCCCGCCGGCTCGGAGTACGCCGGTCGCGGGCTGCGCTACTTCGTCCCGCGGCTCGACGAGCTCGCCGGCTTGGACGTCGTCGTCGTCGGCGGCGGGGACTCGGCACTGGACTGGGCGCTCGGCCTGGAGCCGATCGCCCGCAGCGTCACGCTGGTGCACCGCCGGCCGCAGTTCCGGGCGCACGAGCGCAGCGTCGAGCAGTTGCACGCCTCGTCCGTCCGCGTGCTCACGCCGTACGAGGTACACAAGATCAGCGGCGAGGTCGCGGTCGAGGGGGTCGTCGTGACGACGCGCGCCGGCGACCGGCAGGAACTGCCCGCACAGGCGGTCGTGGCCGCACTCGGATTCATCGCCGACCTCGGGCCGATCGAGGGATGGGGGCTGCAACTGCGGCGCCGGCACATCCTCGTCGACCGCACCATGCGCACGAACCTCTCCCGCGTGTTCGCGGCCGGCGACGTCGCCGACTACGACGGCAAGATCAAGCTGATCTCCATCGGCTTCGGCGAGGCGGCGCTGGCGGTCAACCACATCACCACCGTTGTCCGGCCGGGTTCGTCGGCCACGCCCGGCCACTCCTCGGACCTGTGATGCCGTGCTGACCAGCGCCCGGTCGCGGTGCGCCACCCAGCGGGCACATGACGTGCGACTAGTAGGCTATGACCGCAAACCCGCCCCGCGCGGGGCTGAGCCCCTGCTCCTGAGTCGTAGGGTTGCTCGCGGGCCGTCGCGTCACATCGCTTGTCGACGACCAACTGCCGGCGCTGCATCATTGAGACCACCGACGCGACTCTTGGAGCGGGACCGCGTGGCGCAGCACTACCACCATATGCGAGAACCACGCCAGATGACGCAACTGTATATAGTACTCCAGCACGCCGATCGCCAGGTGTCTGACGCCCGAATTGAGGACCGATGAGCCCGAGAACGACACCAGAGTCGGAATCCTCGGAGTCCACCGCGGCACCGACGATCCAGACGGTGCAGCGTGCGGCCATAGTCCTGAGCTCCTTCACCGTCAGCAAGCCCTATCTGAGCCTGAATGAGATCACCAGCCAGTTGGGCGCGAGCAAGGCGACGGCGCACCGCTACACCAAGGCCCTGCGGGCGGCCAATCTCCTGCGTTACGACGAGCGCACCGCGCTGTATTCACTCGGGCCGCAGGTATTGACGCTCGCTGGGGCGGCCCGCGCCGGGCTGCCGATCGTCGACGCGGCCGAGCCGTACATGGACCAATTGGTGAAGACGGTCGACGAAACCGTCGTGCTCAGCGTGTGGGACGGAGAAACCGCGACGGTCGTACGCTCGGCGGACAACACCGACCACATCATACGGATCGGTGTCCGGGCCGGCGCGCGGCTGGATCTGACGAACTCTGCCCAAGGTCGGGTGTTCTGCGCCTTCCTGCCCCGGGATCAGGTGCCCAGCCTGACCAAGCTCCTGCGCCGATCCCCGGAACTGGAGCAGGAGTTCGAGGGAATCCGCAAGCATGGGTTGTCGCTGAACTCGCCGGACATCAACGGCGTCCGGACGATCGCCGCGCCGATCTTCGAGGGTTCGTCGATCGTCGCCGCGATGGCCATCGTGGGCACGACCGTGAGCATCTCGACCGACATCGACTCCCCGCAGGCGCAGGCGCTGCTTGCGACGACCCGCGCCTTGTCGCAGCGGCTCGGCAACCCCGAATAGCCTTTCGCCAGCCTCATCGACAAACCAATCGACAAACTCGGACCAATGCTGGTCCAGGGCTCGGCGGCGTGCGACGAGCACGCGGTTGAGCGAGGACGTGCGGGGCCGGGACGTGTGCTCCCCGGTCCCGCGGTCGTCCAGCGGTGACATCGGCACGTCCTCGCCCTGCCCGTCACGCCGCCGCCTACTTCACCAACGATGCCGGCGACGGCGCCCGTGTGCTGCGCGGCTGCCACGCACACCGCACCGTCCGCCCGATTATCCCCGCCGGTTCAGGAGTGGTTGATGGTCAACCCGTGGTTCGAGTCCGTTGCCGAGGCCCAACGCCGCGCCAGGAAACGCCTACCCAAGTCCGTCTACAGCGCGCTGGTCGCCGGCTCCGAACGCGGCGTGACCCTCGAAGACAACCAGGCCGCCTTCGCCGAGCTCGGCTTCGCGCCCTACACCGCCGGGGCCGCCGGTCTCATCGCCACGCTGGACTGGTCGTTCTCGATGGGCCGCGACTGGGGCAGCCCACACCTCCCCGAACGCATCACTCCCGTCCTCGGAGGTGCCCGATGACTTCGACGCTGAAGCCCACCCAGCAGCTTGACCGCGTGGTCATCCGCATCGCCGGCGACTCCGGCGACGGGATGCAGCTCACCGGCGACCGCTTCACCCAGGAGACGGCGATCTTCGGCAACGACCTGTCGACGCTACCGAACTTCCCGGCGGAGATCCGCGCGCCGCAGGGGACCCTGGCCGGCGTCTCGTCGTTCCAGCTACACTTCGCCGACCACGACATCCTCACCCCGGGCGACCGGCCGGACGTCCTCGTCGCGATGAACCCCGCGGCGCTCAAGGCGAACCTGGCCGACGTGCCGAAGGGCAGCACGCTGATCATCGACACCCACGACTTCAGCCAGCGCGCGCTGGCCCGGATCGGATGGGCGTCGAACCCCCTGGAGGACGGCACGCTGGCCGGCTACACCGTGCACGCGGTCGACCTGACCCAGCTAACCCTGGACGCCCTCGCGGGCAACGAGCTGTCCCGCAAGGACGCCGGCCGGTCGAAGAACATGTTCGCCCTGGGGCTGCTGTCGTGGATGTACTCCCGCCCCATGGAGGGGACGCTGAGCTTCATCCGGCAGAAGTTCGCGAGCAAGCCGGCGATCGCCGAGGCGAACATCATCGCGTTCAAGGCGGGGTGGAACTACGGCGAGACGACCGAGGCGTTCGCCGTCGCGTACGAGATCAAGCCCGCGGCGCTGCCGGCCGGGGTGTACCGCAACATCTCCGGCAACCTGGCACTGTCGTACGGCCTGATCGCCGCGGCCCGGCGGTCCGGGCTGCCGATGTACCTGGGCGCCTACCCGATCACGCCGGCGTCGGACATCCTGCACGAGCTGAGCAAGCACAAGCGGTTCGGTATCCGCACGTTCCAGGCCGAGGACGAGATCGCCGGCATCGGCGCGGCGCTCGGCGCCTCCTTCGGCGGGGCGCTGGCGGTCACCACGTCGTCCGGGCCGGGCATCGCCCTCAAGGGCGAGACCGTCGGCCTAGCCGTGTCGCTGGAGCTGCCGCTGGTGGTCGTCGACGTGCAGCGCGGCGGCCCGTCCACCGGCCTGCCGACCAAGACCGAGCAGTCCGACCTGCTGCAGGCGATGTACGGCCGCAACGGTGAGGCGCCGGTGCCGATCGTGGCCGCCCAGTCCCCGGGGGACTGCTTCTACGCCGCGTTCGAGGCGGCGCGGATCGCGCTCACGTACCGCACTCCCGTGTTCCTGCTCACCGACGGCTATCTCGCCAACGGCTCCGAGCCGTGGCGGGTGCCCACGCCGGCGGAGCTGCCGGACCTGACCGTCGACTTCGCCACCGAGCCGAACGGTCCGGACGGCACGTTCCTGCCGTACCTGCGCGACCCGCAGACGCTGGCCCGGCCGTGGGCGGTGCCCGGCACCCCGGGGCTGGAGCACAGGGTCGGCGGCATCGAGAAGGCGGACAAGACCGGCAATATCAGCTACGACCCGGACAACCACGACTTCATGGTCCGGACCCGCCAGGCGAAGGTCGACGCGGTCGCGGCCTCCCTGCCGCCGCTGGTCGTTGACGACCCCGCCGGCGACGCCCGGGTGCTGGTGCTCGGGTGGGGCTCCACCTACGGCCCGATCGGCGCGGCCTGCCGGCAGGTCCGCGCGAGCGGCCTGCCGGTCGCACAGGTCCACCTGCGGCACCTCAACCCGTTCCCGGCCGACCTCGGGGCGATCCTGGCCCGCTACGACAAGGTCGTGATCCCCGAGATGAACCTGGGCCAGCTCGCGACCCTCATCCGCGCGCGCTACCTCGTCGACGCGATCAGCGTCACTCAGATCCGTGGCCTGCCGTTCAAGGCCGACGAACTCACCGACATGCTCCAGGAAGTGATCTCGAATGGCTGACACAGCCCACGGCTCGGGCCCGAGCGGCCCTTCGCTCGGTCTGAAGCCGAAGGACTTCAAGACCGACCAGGAGGTCCGCTGGTGCCCCGGCTGCGGTGACTACGCGATCCTCGCGGCCGTGCAGGGCTTCATGCCCGAGCTCGGCATCCCGCGCGAGAACATCGTGTTCGTGTCCGGCATCGGCTGCTCCAGCCGGTTCCCGTACTACATGAACACCTATGGCATGCACTCCATCCACGGGCGCGCGCCGGCGATCGCCACCGGCCTGTCCACGTCCCGTACCGACCTGTCGGTGTGGGTCGTCACCGGTGACGGCGACGCGCTGTCGATCGGCGGCAACCACCTGATCCACGCACTGCGCCGCAACGTCAACCTCAAGATCCTGTTGTTCAACAACCGGATCTACGGGCTGACCAAGGGCCAGTACTCCCCCACCAGCGAGATCGGCAAGATCACCAAGTCGACGCCGATGGGGTCGCTGGACAACCCGTTCAATCCCGTCTCGGTCGCTCTCGGCGCGGAGGCCACGTTCGTCGCCCGCACCCTCGACAGCGACCGCAAGCACCTGCAGTCGGTGTTGCGCGCCGCCGCCGAGCACTCCGGCACGGCGCTGGTCGAGATCTACCAGAACTGCAACATCTTCAACGACGGCGCGTTCGACCTGCTCAAGGACGCCGAGACCCGCGACGACTGGACCATCCACCTGGAGCACGGCCGACCGCTGCGCTTCGGCAAGGACGGCGAGAAGGCCGTGGTCTGGGGCGAGCACGGCGCGCTCGCGATCGAGCACGGCTTCGCCGCCGACGACCCGCGAGTCGTCGTGCACGACGCCCACGCGGACAACCCGTCGTTCGCCTTCGCCCTGTCCCGGCTGTCGCTCGACTCCCGCTACACCCCGATGGGCGTGTTCCGCTCCGTCGAGCGCCCCACCTACGACGAGGCCATGGCCGCCCAGCTAGAGGCCGCGGCGACGAAGGCACCCGGCGACGACAACGCGTTGCAGCGGCTGCTGCTCGGCAACGACACCTGGACCGTCGGCTGAGCGGTGCCACAAAACCTCGACGGCTGCCGTCCGGAGGTTCAGCCGGGCGGCAGCGGTCGAGGGTGGTATGCACGGATCGCGGCCGGGCCGCGGATCGGGTCAGTCGCGGTCGCGCAGGACCGCGTCCAGCTCCAGCTTCGCAAGGAGATCCGCACGCGGCGGAACGAAGAAGTCGATGTTCACGCAGGGCCCCTCGGTGGGCTCCACGTAATGCTCAGCGCCCCGCGGTACGAGCAGGAACGAACCGGCCCGCATGTCGTTCGCCGCGCCGTCGACGTAGTAGTCGCACCGCCCGGACTCGATGTAGACGAGCTGGTCGAAGTCGTCGTGCGAGTGGGGGTTGACCTCCATGCCAACCTCCAGCTCGTGGTGCGCGATCAGGACCTCGTCGGTGGCGAAGATGCGCCGCCGGACGCCGGGCCGGATCTCCCGCTGCGGTATGTCGGCCCAGTTGATCACCTTGCCGAACAGGGCGGGATTGCGTGGCGACATCAGGCTTCCTCCTCAATGAGTGTGGCGGCCCCGGGGCCGCCGCGGGCAGTTGCAGGCTCACGCCGATACGCCGCCTCGCCACGGAACGGTCTCCACCAGAGTCGCCGTACGCCAGGTGCCAGTCACGTATCGCGGCCAGTTCGACGACGCTGGCACCCAGGTCACATGCGGTCCTGTCCGAGCGCCGGCGACTGGAGTCTCGGGCTGGCGAAACGTAACACCGGCCATCCCGTCATGCAATACGGTTCGTTGCAATACGAGATATCTGGAAGGCCGATCAGGGCAGCGGCTTGACTTGTGCGCGCCGCTACGCCCGGTTTACTAGGATTTTTGGCGCCTGGCGATCCCGGCCGGCCACGTCCGACCCCGCCGACGGGCGGCGCGGCACGAACCCGCGCCACGCGCCGATGCGATTACACAATACGAGAGAGCATATTGACTGGTGGAATGCACTCGTCGATGATCCCTAGGTGACCACGATTGACACAGTGATCGATCAGCCAGGCGCGCTCATCGATGGCGTCTGGACGGGCGGCGACCAGGTTCTGCCCACGATCGATCCGGCGACCGGCGAGGAGCACGGGCGGATCCACACGAGCGCGACCAGCGACGTCGACCGAGCGGTCGCGACCGCACGCGCCGCTTCGCGCGGCTGGTCAAGGACCTCCCCCTCCGAGCGCGGCGCGCTGTTGTCCCGCTGGGCACAACTCATCTTCGAGAACCAGGAACGCCTGGCCCTGTACGAATTCACCCGGGAGAAGGCCGTCGCGGTCAAGCTGCTCCGCGGCCAGGACTGACCGGCCGCGCGACGCACCCCCCAGGTCCCCTCAGATCCCCCTCAGAAGTCTCGGCCGCTGCAGGGTGATGTCCCGCAGCGGCCGAGGCGATGTCCCGAGCGGACGAGGAGGCCGAGGTCAAGATGGGAACGATCCGAGACGCAGCCGCGGTGTCGACGTGGCGGGCACGCCGGTGAAGGCGCTGAGCACCGACGCCGTCGGGAGCCTCGCCCTGCGGGAGCAGCCGTCCCCCGAGCACGACGGCCGGGTCGTCGTGCGGAGCGCCGTCGCGGGGATCTGCGCGACGGACGTACACCTCCTCGACGGCTTCCTGCCGCGGCCGGACCACCCGTTCGTCCTGGGACACGAGGGTGCCGGTGTCGTCGCCTCGGTACCCCCTGGAGTCACCGGCCTGCGGCCCGGCGACCGCGTCGTGCTCTACAGCCCCCTGGTGTGCGGTCGCTGCCGCGAGTGCGCGCGCGGCCGCGAGGAGGTCTGCGCCGATCCGCGCGGTCAGCTCGGGTTCAGTCTCGACGGCACGTTCGCCGACGAGTGGTCGGCACCGGCGAACAACCTCGTCGTGCTGCCGGACTCGGTCTCGTTCGAACTCGGCGCGCTCCTTGGCTGCGCCGGCCTCACCGCTGTCCACGCCGTCCGGCTCGCCGGTCTTGGCGCCGGTGACGTCGCGGTCGTCAACGGTGTGGGCGGCGTCGGTCTCATGCTCATCCAAGTCGCGGCCGCCTGCGGAGCGACAGTGCTCGCCGTGGCCGACGCGGCCGAGAAATGCGCACCTGCCCGGCAGGCGGGAGCATCGGATGTCGTCGTGCTGGGCCGGGGCGGGAGCGCGGCGGTCGTCGCCGAGCTCGGCGAGCTGACCGGAGGCCGCGGTGCCGACCACTACTTCGACCTCGTCGGCACGCGAGAGAGCCTGGACGCCGGGATCGACGCGTTGGCCCGGTACGGCACCGCGATCGTCCTGAGCTCGACGGGAGATCTGGCGCGGATCGACCCGCGCGCGATGCTGCTCAAGCAGACCCGGCTCATCGGCTCGCTCGCCGGCTCGCTCGCCGACCTGCACACCGCCGTCCGGCTCGCGGAACAGGGCGCCCTCACAGCGCAGATCGATCAGCGGTACCCGCTGCGGGAAGCGACCGCGGGCTTCGCCCGGATCCGCAACCGGGAAGCGCTCGGCCGCAACATCATCGTCTGGTAGCGGCTTGCCGCTGCGGGCACCGACGACGCGCGAACGGGTCGGACCGCCCGGAACGAGTGCCGGCCGGCAAGCCTCACTCATTCCGGGCGGTCCGCCGATATGGCTGCCGCCCCTACATCAGTGGCAGCGATCGCCAACGCCGCCGCCGACCGCTGCCTCGATCTGCTCGAGCACCGGCCGGAACTCCTCGAACCGTGCCAGCCGCTCCGGGAGCGTGCTCCAGATCCTGGCTGCGATCTCACGCGCCTCGGCCCGGATCGCCGACTCGTCCACGGTCGTGACCCGCCGGTCGGCCAGCAGCGCCCGCCCGTCGACATAGACGCTGCGTACCGCGCTGCCCAGCTCGCCGTAGGCTAGCTGCTGCCGGAGCTGGGCCGCCGGGGCGGGCCACACGTAGTCGATGTCCAGCACGGTCAGGTCCGCCCGCGCGCCGAGGGACAGCCGGCCGATGTCGGCGCCCATCGCCGCGGCGCCGTTGGTCCAGCACATCGTCAGGCCATCCGTGGCGGTGGGCCAGGTGTGCTGCGGACCCTGGACGCGGTGCAGGATCGTCGAGAGCTTGAGCGTCTCGAACATGTTCTGCGTGTCGTTGCTGCTCGCCCCGTCGGACCCGATCGCCACCCTGGCTCCGGCGCGCAGCAGCGCGGGGACGGGCGCGACTCCGGCGCCGAGCTTGAGGTTGCTCGCCGGGTTGTGCACGGCGACCGCCGGCGTCTGCGCGAACATCTGTATCTCGCGGCTGTCGAGCCAAATCGCGTGTGCGAACGACGCCCAGGGCTCCAGCGCGCCCATCGCGGCGAGAAACTCGACGGTGCTGACGCCGTAGCGCTCCTTCGCCACCGTCACCTGGGACGCCGCGGACAGGAGGTGGGTCTGCAGCCTGACCCCGCGGCCTCGGGCGAGGTCGACGCTCGCCTCGAACAGGGGGGTCGAGCAGCGCGGCAGGGAGGACGGGCCGAGGATCGGCTGAACCCGGGCGGAGCGGCCGGACCAGCGGTCGATGAAGCGCCCGGCCGCCGCGAGCACCTGATCGGGCTGCGCGATCGGTGGCTTGCGCAGGGCGGCGCCACCGGGGACCAGGTCGATGGGGATGGACGAGAAGAAGTCCAGGTCCGAGTACTGGATCGCCACGTTCGCGCGCATGCCGAGATCCACGTACGCCTGCATGATGGCGTCCATGCCCTCGTCGACCCATTCGATGTCCGAGCGCGCACAGTCCAGCACGGCGGTGGTACCGCTGCGCAGCATCTCCAGGCCCCCAACCAGCGCCGAGACGTAGAGGTCACGCGGCGAGAGGCGGGCGCCGGCGCCCCCGTAGCTGGCCAGCACCATCCAGGCATCGAGCGGTAGCGCGTCGCACAGCCCCTTCTCGATGGTCTGGTTGGAGTGCGTGTGCGCGTTGATCAGCCCTGGGATGACGATGTCCCCGGCGAGGTCCACGACCTCGGCCGACTCGGTGGCGGCCGAGGCATGTCGTTCCGCGGCGCCCGTCCCGAGGTCGGTGATCACGCCGTCGACGATGACGACGTCACCCGTCTCACCACCGTGCTGCAGATCCAGAAGCCTGCCGTTGCGCAGAATCAGCGCCGTCATCCCGCGTGTTCCCTTCGCGATTCCCAGTTGCGGAGTTGCTCCTGGAAGCGCACGCGCGCCTCCACCCCGGACAGCTCGCCCGGGCCGCCATACGGCGAATCCTCCGCATCGACCTCGGCGACCAGCAGTGCCGGCGCCACCGGAGCCGCGAGCAGAGCCTCGACTGCGGCCCGCAGCGTGGCCCCCGATGAGGCGCGCTCAATCGTGCGCACCCATGGCCATCCCGTTCCGAGCGCGACGGCGCCGAGGTCGGCCCGCCCGGCCGCGGCCAGCGGCTGCCCGCCACCCGTCTCGTACCGGCCGTTGTGGAAAACAATCACGCGCAGGTTCCCAGGCTCGGCGTCGGCGATCGCGAGCAGCACACCGAGGTTCATCACGAGGTCGCCGTCGCCTTCGAGCAGCAGGAACTGCAGGTCCGGTCGGGCCAGCGCCGCACCCAGCGCCAGGCCCGGCGCGGCGCCCATCGGGTCGGATCCGAAGAACGTGGGGTTCGGCCCGCCGTGGTCACGCCAGGCGCGCCCGGCGCTACCCAGGCTCGTGATGATCACGTGGTTCGGCGCGGCGGCGGCGATCGCCGCCGCCAGTTCGGCGCGCTTCATGCCGCAGCACCCAACAGCGCATCGCGGGTGCACATCAGCACGACCGGACGACGCTGTAGCCATGCCTGCTCACTGGCGCGCTCGAACAGCCAGTCGTCCTGGGGTCCGGTCACCTGATGGACGCTCAACCCGGCGGCAGTGGCCACGCCGACACTCACTTGGCCCTTGTACATCTGGTAGTAGAAACCGTCCTCTGCGCCGCCCCGCGCCGCGGCGACGATGAGCAGCGGTAGCTGGTGGTGGTGGGAGAATGCGGCGAGCACGTTCGTCGCCAGGAGCACACCGGCGTTCTGGCACAGCACGACCGACCGCTTGCCCATCAGCGCCGCACCACCGGCGATTGCCATGGCGTCGTCCTCGCGGCTGACCCGCACGTGCCTGATCTGCTCGTCCGCGGCGACCCGGTCGATGAGCGGGCTCAGCCAACTGTCCGGCAGGGAGGCGGCGAGTTCCACGCCTCCGGCGCGCAGCCGCTCGACAATCCGCCGCGCACGGACGGCCCCGTTCGGCCCTGCCTCACTCATGGCCGCCTCCGCCGAGCAGCCGGTCGGTGACCTGGCCCGCCAATCCGACTGCGGCATCGAGCTTCCACCGCGTGCCCGGTAAGGGATGTGCCTGCCACTCGAACTCCTTGCTGAGAAGTGAGGTCACCGTCTGCCGGGTCGGGCGGGTGCCCGACAGTTCGGTGCGGAGTCGGCGCGGGCTCCACGGCGTCGCCGCCAGTCCGCCGAACGCGAAACGTGGTGACTCCCAACGGCCGTCGGGTGCGATCGAGACCGAGGCGGCAAGCGACACCAGGGCGAAGTCGCCGTCCCACTGCTGTAGCTTGGCGAATGCGCCGGAGCGGCCGCGAGCATCGGCGGCGATCGAAAGCGACTCGATCAACTCGGCCGGCCGCAGGCTCAGCTCCCCCGGACCCTTGAAAAGCCCGGCGATGGAGGTGACCCGGGCGCCCGAAGGCCCCGCGATCCGCACCTGTACATCCAGCGCGGCGAACACCGTGGCGAGGTCCGATGGTGTCACGGCCTGGCAGCGATGGGCACCGATCGCCGCGTGGTGCAGCCGGTGATCACCGGAGACGGCGTAACAGGGGCACGTCACGCCGCCGCGCTTGTAGCAGTCGAAGCCATTGCGGAAGAACCAGCAGCGCTTCGCCTGCCCAAGGTTGCCGCCGACTGTTGCCACCTCACGGATCTGTGCAGAGGCGATCGTGTCGACGGCCTCGGCGAGCAACGGCATCCGTCCGTCCGCCCACCGGCCGAGTTCGGTCAGGGTCACCGCCGCACCGATGCGTAGTCCACCGTCGGCCAGTTCGTCGATGGTGCGCATCGCACTGATCCCTGACGTCCCCACGAGCACCCGCGGGTACGTCAGGGCCTGGTCGCGCTGGACGATGAGGTCGCTGGCGCCCCCGACGACCACCGCATCGGGGGCGGCCAGGGCCGCGACGGCGTCGGCCACGGTGGCCGGCAGGTCGATCGCCTCGACCGGCCGCGGCTCGGGGCGGCGCGCCCACCGCGTGCCGACCCGGTCGAGCAGGTAGTGCAGGCCGAACGGGTACAGCCTGCGGAACAGCTCGATCTGCCAGCGCGACGGGCGGCGCGCCAGGTGGTGGGGGCGCGGCGGCGTGCCGGCGCGCTCCCGCAGCGCGGTCAGCACCACATCCGGCGTGAGCGGGAGTTCCCGGAACCGGATGCCGGTCGCCGCGTACACGGCGTTGAGCAGCGCGGGCGCGGGCGGGATGATCGCGATCTCGCCGACGCTCTTCGCGTCGAACGGCCCAGCCGGCTCCGGTCCCTCGATCAGCTCCACGTCGATCGACGGCACCGCCGTCGCCCGCGGCAACGAGTAGTGCAGGTACGACGGGTTGACCACGCGGCCGTCCTCGTAGATCAGCCGCTCGCCCAGCGCCGCGCCGAGTCCCTGGACGACACCGCCGATGATCTGACCGGTAACCAGGGCCGGGTTGATCGCGCGGCCGATGTCGTGGGCCGCGGTGTAGTCGAGGATCTTGATCACCCCGGTGTCCGGGTCGACCTCAACCTCGACCGCGTGCGCGGCGAACGAGTAGCTCGCCGAGATGTTCGGGCGGTCGATGCCGGTCCAGTAGGGCTGCATCCGTTCCTCGACGTACTCGAGGTCGATGCGCAGGCTGCCGTTTGCCGATTCCGGCGCCAGACAGACCAGATCGCCGATCTCGACGGCGGCATCGGCCGACTCGACCCGGCCCGCGCGCAGCCGCACGTCCGCGGTCCCCAGCTTGGCCGCGCCAAGTTCCAGCAGGCGGTCGGCGAGTGCCTGGGCGGTCTGCCGGGCCGCATGCCCGCCCATGTGGGTACCGCGTGACGACCAGGCTCCCATCTCCGGCGGGGTCTCGTCCCAGTCGGCCATGATGACCCGCACCCGATCGAAGGGAACGCCGAGCACCTCGGCGGCGATCTGCCCCAGAATCGTGCGCTGTCCCGTACCGGCGTCCGCCCCGCCGAAACGCACCACAACGTCGCCGGTACTGGTCACCTCGACGCCGGCCGCGCTGACGTTCCCGCCCGGGTAGGCGTATGAGCCGCTCGCGTGCATCCCGGCCGCGACACCAACGCCGCGCCAGGGCCGCGTCGCGCTCCGCTTCTCGTCCCAGCCGATCCGCTCGCGCACGCTCTGCAGGCACTCGACGAGCCGATTCGAGCCGATCAACGCCCCGGCGAGGGCCCGGGTGTCGGGGTAGCTGGCATTGTGGATGCGGAACTCCAGCGGATCGCGGCCGCATCGCTCGGCGAGCTCGTCGACCGCACACTCAAGCGCGATCGCCGTCTGGGGTTGCCCGTACCCGCGAAACTGCCCACCGGGCACGAGGTTCGTGTCGACCAGTCGGGCGTCCCACCGCACCGCATCCGGTCGGTACATCGACCCGAACTGCTTGATGCCGGCACGCATCACCGAGGGCCCGTAGTGGTTGTACGCCCCGTTGTCGACGTCGACCGTGGCGTCCAGAAAGCAGATCCGGTCCTCCGCGTCGATGTGCGCGGAAAGCGTCGTGGTGAACGCGTGCCGCGGCTTCGTGAACGCGAACTCCTCGGCGCGTGACAGCTCCAGCAGTACCGGCTGCCCGCACTTCATCGACAGCGCGGCGGCCAGCGCTTCGTGCTCGGACACCTTCGACTTCGACCCGAAGCCACCGCCGACCGACACGTCGCGGCAGACGACCTGATCCAGCCGTAGCCCGAGCACCCGCGCCAGCTCGTGTACCACGAAATGCGGCGCCTGGGAGGAGGTCCACAGTTCGAGCCGCTCGTCGTGCCACCAGGCGATCGTGGTGTTCGGCTCCATGCAGGCATGGTTCACCCGGGGATACCGGTAGGTGCCCTCGACCGAGGTGACGGCGTTGCGGGTGGCCAGTTCCAGATCGCCCCAGTGATCCGCCGTGGCCACGGCCACGTTCGTGCCGCTCGGGCGCTCGTGCAGGCGCGGTGCCCGCCGATCGAGCGCGGCCGGCACCGACAGCACGGCCGGAAGCCGACGGTACCGGACCACGATCCGTCGCACTGCCTCCTCGGCGGCCTCCGCGGTGTCGGCGGCCACCGCGGCGACCTCGTGCCCGACGTAGAGCACACGGTCGACGGCCAGCGGCGAGCGGTCGGAGTACGGCTCGCCGCTGTGCTCGTACACGATCCCGGGCGCGAAGTCGGCAGCGGTGACGATCGCACGGACTCCGGGCACGCGCAGCGCGGCGCTGACGTCGAGCTTTCGAATCCGCGCATGCGGGACCGGCGCGCGCAGCACCCGAGCCACCAGCGTTCCGGCGGGCGGCGCGTCCGCGGCGTACCGGGCCGTGCCTGACGTCTTCTCGTCCCAGTCGATCGGACGCACGGAACGACCGACCACCGTCATGAGCCGGCCTCCACGGCCCGCCCGCGCGACTGCGCCACCGCGCAGACGGCGTCCACGATCTGGCGGTACCCGGTGCACCGGCAGACGTTCCCCGCCATGGCGCGAGTGATCTCGTCCCGGCTTCGGTGCAGGTCCTCGCGGAGCACGGCTTCGGCCCGCACGACTTGCCCCGGCGTGCAGAACCCGCACTGGAACGCGGCGTGATCGGCAAACGCGGCGCGCAGATCGTCGCACGCCGCTCCCAGCCCGGCCGCGGTGGTGACATCCGCGGACACGAGCACGGCCAATGTCGTGCAGGCCATGATCGCCCGTCCGTCGACAAGAACGGTGCAGGCGCCACACTCGCCCCGCCGGCAGGACGCTTTCGGAGCCGTGTAGCCGGCGGCCCGCAGCTCGTCCAGCAGGGTCGCGTGCGGCGGCCCCGTGATCGTCAGCCGCGCGCCGTCGACCCTGATCGTCCGTACCGGCGCGCCCGCTGATCCTCCCGAGTCGCTGGGAGTTGCCATCTCAACTGTCCAGTGCTTCCGTCAACCCGGCCAAGTCGGTGACGACGCCGTGGAAACGTTCGATGCTCGCCAGGGTCGCGGCATGCGCCGCGTCATCAGAGTCGGCTACACACTCGGCGGGAACGACGACGTCGAAGTCCCGCGCGTACGCGTCGCGGATCGTCGAGTCGACACAGAAGCTCGTGGTCGTCCCGGTCACAACGAGCACCTGAACGGCACGCATGCGCAGCTCGCACTCGAGCGTGGTCTGGAAGAACGCGCTCGAACGGTGCTTCACGACGACCTCGTCGCGATCCTCCCTGACCGCCTTCATCTCGTCCAGGAGCTCGGCGTCCCAGGTGCCGCGCCGGCACAGTTCCAGCTTGACGCCACGCCGTTCCAGGTGCGACGGGATCCGCCGGCGCGCGCGAGTGACGTCGTTGCCGTAGTGCACCTGCTGGGTGAACCACACCGGGATGTCGAGGCGGTGCGCCAGGTCGATCGTGGAGATCACGTTGGGGATGATCTCCCGCGGCCGGCGGACCGCGTCCGCGCCGAACGCCTTCCCCCGCGAACCCTCGGGGTGGCAGAAGCCGTTCTGCATGTCGACGACCAGCAGCCCTACGTCCCGCGGATCGAGCTTGGCACTAAGCGGCATGCCAGTTCCTATTCTTTGTCAGGTCCGGCTCGGGTTTGGTGATGACCTGGCCGCTACCGGGTTCGGCCAGGACCTTGCCGTCGCGGAAGACGACTTCGCCACGGCGCATCGTCAACGTCGGCCAGCCGCGCAACGGCACGCCCTCGAACGCGCTGGGGAACTCGCTCTGCGTGACCTCGGGGCCGACCGTGGCCTCGTGGTCCATGTCGACCACGACGAGGTCGGCGTCCGAGCCGACCTGGAGCGTGCCCTTACGCGGGTAGAGGCCGAACAACCGAGCCGGGTTGTACGCCATGGTCTCGGCGACCTTCTCCAGGCTGATGCGGCCCTTGAGGACGCCCTCGGTCAGCACGACCGGCAGCATCGTCGCCAGGCCCGCGAAACCCGGGGCCTCCTCCCAGAAGCCCTTGCCGGACTTGGCGATCGGCACGTGGTCGGATCCGATGGTGGCGATCCAGCCCTCGCGCAGGCCCCGCCAGAGCTCGGCCTGGTGCTCCGCGTTGCGCAGGGCCGGGGCCACCTTGCCGACGCCGGAGCCGTGGGCGGTGAGCCGGGGGTCGTCAGCGGTGAGCGCGAGGTAGTGCGGGCAGGTCTCGAGGACGACGGTGCGTCCCTTGCGCCGTGACTCGGCCGCCGCGTCCACGGCCATGCCCACGGTGGTGTGGGGCACGTAGAGCGGGCACTCCTGGAGGTCGGCCAGCCAGATCGCCCGCAGCAGGTCCTGCTCCTCGACGAAGTCGGGGCGCGACTCGGTGTAGGCGGCCAGGTCGTTACCGCCGCGGGCCTTCACCTGGGCGGTGAGGTGGCACACCAGCGAGTCGTCCTCGCAGTGGACCATGCACCAGGCGTGCGGACCGAGCTC
Source organism: Dactylosporangium roseum (assembly GCF_025264685.1). Taxonomy (GTDB): domain Bacteria; phylum Actinomycetota; class Actinomycetes; order Mycobacteriales; family Micromonosporaceae; genus Dactylosporangium; species Dactylosporangium roseum. Next base: position 3,333,608 of record NZ_CP073721.1, on the reverse strand, counting down.
GCGGATGCGCTCCATCGCCGCGTAGAGCACCGCGTCGTTGACCGAGACCAGTCCGATCGGGTTTCCCGGCTCGTAGCCGCCCATGTAGAATTTGAAGCTCGTCACGCCGAACTCCTCGGCGTACCGCGGGATCTCGTACACCTGCTCCATCGTCGAGATGATGAAGTGGAACTGCGTGTCGACGAGCATCCTGGTCCGGGCCAGTTCCAACTCGGGCGGGAACGTGTCGAGGAAGGACGTGCCGGAGCGGCGATACTGCAGCACGGTGGTCACGCCGCCGCGTGCCGCACTGGCCGTCTCCGAAGCGAAGATCTCGGCGAGCGGCCGGCCGCCGCCGAGGTGGACGTGGGGGTCGACCAGCCCGGGCAGCACGTACTTGCCACCGCAGTCGATCCGTTCGGCGGCCTCGGGGAGCGCCCGCTCGTCACCGATGGCCACGACGCGACCATCCGCGATGGCGATCGCGGCGTCGACGATGCCGCTCGGGCTGACGATCCGCCCGCCCGCTACCAGCTTGTCTACCTGCATATGTCTTCCAGTCCTCGCCTCGTGATGGCCGAAGATCATCGAATCGCGGGCCGGACCGGCACGCGATTCGCGGGAGGGTAGCTGTCGGCCGCTAACCCAAAGGGTTTGAGAACATCTCCTGCCGCCGGGCCGCCGGCTTCAGCGGCCGAACCGGTGCGGCAATGCCGTCCATGGGACGCTATCCAGGGCGCAAGGGCATGTCAAGAATGCGGAACGACATCTTGCGATATAAGATGGCAGCCTACTCCGTCGAGCCCTTTCCCGACCGTGGTCAGCAGGCCGGTCAGGGCCGCGTCGGCCCGCTCGACGAGATACCTGAACAGCTCGGCACCCTGCTCGGCCGACGCACCGGCAGGGTCCCGGAGCACGCCGTTTCCGCTCACGGCCCGAACGCCGTCCGGGTGTGGCAGCAGATCGTGACCGGGTTGCAGGCCCGCGCCGACGCGGCTGGGCTGATTACCTGGGATGTCAGCGTGGACTCCACGGTCGCCCGGGCGCATCAGCACGCCGCCGGCGCCCGCCGGGAGCCCGCCGGGCAGGTGGAGCCGCCGGGCGGGGTTGAGCAAGAGCCGACCGATCATGCTCTCGGTCGTTCCCGTGGCGGGCTGACCACGAAGATTCACCTGGGGTGTGAGCAGGGTCAGAAGCCGTTGTCGCTGGTGTTGACCGCCGGGCAGCGCGGGGACAGCCCGCAGTTCACGGTCGTGCTGGACGGGATCCGGGTGCCGCGGCTGGACGGTGGCCGGCCCCGGACCCGCCCGGACCGGGTCCTGGCCGACAAGGCGTACACGTCCAAGGCGAACCGCCGGTATCTGCGTCGGCGCGGGATCAAGGCGACCATCCCATCCAAGGCCGATCAGGACGCCAACCGTCGCAAGCTGGGGTCGAAGGGCGGCCGACCGCCGGCCTTCGACCCAGACCTGTACCGGCAGCGCCACGCGGTGGAGTGCGGTATCAACCGACTGAAACGCCACCGCGCCATCGCGACTCGATACGACAAGCTCGCCGTGCGCTACCAGGCCACAGTCCGCATCGCTGCCATCAACGAGTGGCTCGGATCCCGCCTATGAAACACGGCCTAGTAGTGCTTTGTTAGGTCTGTCGATGTCTGTTGCGGTGTAACGGTTTCACGGTTTGGTGGCAGGTTGGGCATGCGCCGGTCCAGGTCGCGAGCATGAGTTGCAGCTCGTGGATGACCTTGTAGAGGGTCAGGCCGGCGCAGCCGCTTTTGGGTCGAGTCGCAGCATGCTGATGAACAGGTGCGCGGCGGTGACGAGGGTGACGTGGCGGTGCCAGCCCAGCCAGGAGCGGCCTTCGAAGTGGTCGAGGCCGAGCCCGGTCTTGAGTTCGCGGTAGTCGTGCTCGATCCGCCAGCGGATTTTCGCGGTGCGGACCAGGTCGGCCGCGGGGGTGTCGGCGGGTTGGCTGGACAGCCAGTAGGTGACGGGTTCGGGCTGGTCCTCGGGCCATTGGGCGATCAGCCAACGTTCGGGCAGGCTGCCGTCGGGGGCGCGGGTGATGCGGTGCCCGGCTGGGCGGACCCGCAGGAACACGAATTGTGAGCTGAGGGTGCCTTTGCTGCCCTCACGCCAGGAAACGGTGATCGCCGCGGCGCGGCCGGCGTCCTGGACGTGCTGGGCAACGCTGATCGCATCGTCCGGGTAGTCGGGCCGGGCGTGGGCCGGTGGGCGGCCGCGCCCGGACCAGGTGCGTGCCACGGGCGTTGCGTCGGCGGCGTGGGCGAGGGTTTCGCCTTTGACCTGGACGCTGTAGGCGATGTCACGTTCGTCGAGGGCGGCCCGGAACGGGCCGCTGTCGCCGTATCCGGAATCCGCGGCCACCAGCGGTGGCCGCAGCCCGTGCTCGGCGAGCCCGTCGAGCATCTCGATCGCCAGCATCCACTTCGGGCGGTGGCCTTCGCCCTCCGGAACCGCGGACTTGCTGCGTCGTTGCCGCGCCGCCTCGGTCACCGCCTCGACATCGACCTCGACAGCGATAGGCGCGGCCGGCGCCGCGGCCCGCGGGGCGTTCGTCAACGTCTTGCGCTGCTTGACCTTGGCCGCCTTCACCGCCGCCGGTCCGGCTTTGGTCACGTCCCACGACTCCGGCAGGAACAACCGCCAATCAAGCGGACACGACGCGGTATCGGTGACCGCGTGGACACTGACCCCGATCTGACAGTTCGCGACCTTCCCGAGGGTGCCCGAGTACTGCCGGGCCACGCCCGGCGAGCCGGTGCCGTCCTTCGGGAACCCGGTGTCGTCGATCGCCCACGCGACCGGCTCGATCAACTCGACCGCCCGGGCGGCCAGCCGTGCCCGCACCGCAGCGGTGTCCCACGTCGAGGTCGTCACGAACTGCTGCAATCCCTGATGATCGACCCCAAGGCGTTCTGCCATCGGCTGCATCGACTTGCGCCGCCCGTCCAGCAGCAGCCCACGCAGATACGTCACGCCTTTCGCCCGCTGATCCGACCGGGCCAGCGGCGCGAACACCTCCGCCGCGAACGCCTCCAAGCGTTGCCGCACAACCGAAAGCTCGTAAGGGGTCACCGAGACATGAAACTACCTGTTCAGCCCAAGCGACCCCCGACACGCCGAACCTAACAAAGCACTACTAGGACCCGCTTCCCGCAGCCCGCCGGGAGGGACACCCGTGCAACGCTTCGACGCCACGCAACCGTGGACCCTGCACCCCCAGGTCTCCGTGCGGCCTGAGCCGTTCGGGGCCCTGCTGTACCACTTCGGTACGCGCCGGCTGTCCTTCCTCAAGGACCGCGTGCTGTTCGACGTCGTGCGCGCCCTCCCCGATGCCGCCTCAGCACGGGAAGCGTGTTGTGCGGCGGGGCTCGGCACGGCCGAGCTGCCTCGATACGAGCGCGCCCTGGCAACCCTCGCCGCCCGCGACATGCTCGTGCCGGCCCGTCCCCATCCAGCATCCCAGGAGGACACCCCATGACCGTCGCACCGGAAGCACCGGTCGCCCGCAGCCTGGTCGACCATTTCCAGCTCGGTCTGGACGCACCGATCTGCCTGACCTGGGAACTGACCTACGCCTGCAACCTGTCGTGCGTGCACTGCCTGTCCAGCAGCGGCCGGCGAGACCCGCGCGAACTGACGACGGCCGAGGCCAAGGCCGTCATCGACGAGCTCGAACGCATGCAGGTGTTCTATGTCAACATCGGTGGCGGCGAGCCGACGGTCCGTCCGGACTTCTGGGACATCGTCGACTACGCGACGGCCCATCACGTCGGCGTAAAGTTCTCGACGAACGGGGTGAAGATCAGCACTGAGGTCGCCCACCGCCTCGCGGTCAGCGACTATGTCGACGTACAGATCTCGCTGGACGGTGCGACGGCCGAGGTCAACGACGCGGTACGTGGCGCCGGCTCCTGGGCGACCGCCATGCGCGCGATGAGCAACCTTCGCGACGCCGGCTTCCGCGGCTTCAAGATCTCCGTAGTGGTCACCCGCCACAACGTTGGCCAGCTCGACGAGTTCAAAGCCATCGCCGACGCCTACGGCGCCCAGTTGCGCCTCACTCGGCTGCGGCCCGCCGGACGGGCGCGGACGTGTGGCACGAACTGCACCCGACCGGCGCGCAGCAGCGGCAGCTTTACGACTGGCTCGTCACACATGGTAAGGACGTGCTGACCGGTGACTCGTTCTTCCACCTCTCGGCCTACGGGCAGGCGCTGCCCGGACTGAACCTCTGCGGCGCCGGCCGGGTGGTGTGCCTGATCGACCCCGTCGGCGACGTCTACGCCTGCCCGTTCGCCATCCACGAGTCCTTCCTGGCCGGCAACATCCGCGACGAGGGCGGCTTCACCCATGTCTGGCGCGAGTCCGACCTGTTCACCGACCTGCGCCGTCCCCAGTCCGGCGGCGCCTGCTCGACCTGCGCCCACTTCGACGCCTGTCGCGGTGGCTGCATGGCCGCGAAGTTCTTCACCGGCCTGCCCCTGGACGGTCCGGACCCGGAATGCGTTCAGGGCTTCGGAGAGGCAGCCCTTGCCGACGTCGAGCATGACTCCCGGCCGCGCCCGTTCCCCGACCACTCCCACCGCACACAGCGGGCCACCCGCGGCACCCCGGTTCCGGTGACCATCGGACGCCGCCCGGACCGGACCTGCGACGAGGACCCCCTCGCCGGCTTCACCACTGGGCGTTCCGCATGAGCAACGGCTGGTTCGAGACCGTGGCTGAGGCGCAACGGCGCGCCAAGAAGCGTCTGCCCAAGTCGGTGTACGGCGCACTCATCGCCGGTTCGGAGAAGGGCCTGACACTCGACGACAACCTCCGGGCGTTCGGCGAACTCGGCTTCGCCCCCCACGTGGCCGGCCTGTCCGCCCAGCGAGACATGGCGACCACGGTCATGGGCGAACCCATCTCCCTGCCGGTGATCATCTCACCCACCGGCGTGCAGGCCGTCCACCCCGACGGCGAGGAAGCGGTCGCCCGCGCCGCGGCCGCCCGCGGTACCGTCATGTCGCTGAGCTCGTTCGCCAGCAAGCCGCTGGAAGAGGTCGTCACCGCCAACCCTCAGACGTTCTTCCAGACCTACTGGATGGGTTCCCGAGAAGAGATGGTCAGGCGCCTCGAACATGTCAAGGCGGTCGGCGCCCGGGGAATCATCGCCACGCTGGACTGGTCGTTCTCCAACGGCCGGGACTGGGGAAGTCCCTCCATTCCCGAGCGCGTGAACGTCAGGACAATGCTGTGCTACGCCCCACAGGCCCTGAGCCGGCCACGGTGGCTGCTGAACTATGCCAAGGCCGGGCGCGTCCCTGACCTGACCGTACCCAACCTGGCCGGGGGCGGCACGACTCCGACCTTCTTCGAGGCGTACGGCCAATGGATGCAGACGCCGCCGCCCAACTGGGACGATGTCCGCTGGCTGCGCGAGCAGTGGGACGGGCCGTTCTTGCTCAAGGGCATCATCCGAGTCGACGACGCCAAACGGGCCGTCGACTGCGGGGTCACCGCCATCTCCGTATCCAATCACGGGGGCAACAACCTGGACGGCACACCCGCGACGATCCGCGCGCTGCCGGCAATCGCCGGTGCCGTGGGCGGGCAGATCGAGGTACTGCTCGATGGTGGAATCCGCCGCGGCAGCGACGTCGTCAAGGCGGTTGCCCTGGGCGCCAGGGCGGTGATGATCGGCCGGGCGTACCTGTGGGGCCTCGCCGCCAACGGTCAAGCCGGCGTCGAGAACGTACTGGACATCCTCCGGAACGGAATCGACTCCGCCCTGCTCGGCTTGGGCCACTCCTCGATCCACGACCTGAGCCCGGACGACCTCGTCATCCCACCCAGCTTCGGACGCAGGCTGGGCGTGCCGGCCGAAGCGCGGGTCGCTCCCTGACGCCGCGTCTGGACTGGCCCGACCGGGCGGTGCTCGCCGTATTGATCAGACTCCTGCCCCGGGCGTTGAAGACCTACCGACTGGTCCCTCCGGCTACGGTCCTGCGTTGGCATCGGCGGCTGGTCGCCCGCCATTGGACATATCCCAGCCAGCCCGGTCGCCCGCCGATCGACCCGGCCGTCGTCGCCCTGGTCGAGCGGATGGCCCGAGACAACCCCGGCTGGGCTACCAACGAATCCAAGGAGAACTACGCGCTCTCGGCCACCGGATCGGTGCCTCGACCATCCGCCGGATCCTCAAACGCGGCGGGATACCACCAGCGCCGGTGCGCCGTGACCACACCACCTGGCGGCGGTTCCTCCGCACGCCGGCGTCGACCGTGCTGGCCTGCGATTTCTTCCATGCAGATTGCGCGCTCACCCTCCAGTGCTTGCACGTGTTCTTCGTCATGGAAGTCGGCAGCCGCTACGTCCACGTCCTCGGCGTCACCGCCAACCCGGACGGGCCGTGGACCACCCAGGCGGCCAGGAATCTGCTCATGGATCTGGGCGACCGGGCCGAACAGTTCAATGACCCTGCCCCAAGCCCCACCCGAACTCCGAGCCGCGCTCACCACATCAGCCGACACGTCGACGACTACGCCGACCACGCCCGCCTTCCCCGCGCGGCGTAAAACTTGACTCAATCATGAAGCCCACGGCGACCAAAGATCGTCAGGCCCTTTCGAAATATGCGCCAGCCACGAGCCGTAGCGTGCGTATCCGGTCGCCAGCCGCGTGTTCGAACGGAACGATGATCAGCTCATCGGCCATGAAAGGGTGATGTGCGGGGCGGTGTCTGACAGCGTTGCCGATGAGGTTGTCGAGCAGTTGCCGCACCAGTATCGGGTCGGCGTGCACTTGGTGGATACCTCCAACGCCACGGCCACCTCCGGAGCGGGCGTTCCCTCGGCGAACATCGCCGCCGCCTGGTGGCGTATCTGCTCACGGCGGACGCGTCCGGTGGGGTCTTACTGCTGGCAGATTTCAGGGGATCGTACCGCGGCGGGGCTCATGGTGTCCGGTGGTGAGGGATGTCTCGGAGCGGAAGCTGCGACCGCGTTGCTCGCCGAGGCCGAAGTAGTGGCGGAAGTTGTAAATCAGCGGGTTCCAGGCCGCCGGGTCGATGTGGTCGGTGTCGGGTACGACGATCCGGGAGTCGGCGTGTACCGCGAGGACGTGGGCCTCGACGAGCAGGAACTCACCACTGGAGTCAGGCCGGACGTCCGCCGCGCGGGCTTCCAGTTGCAGCGGGCATTCGGCAACCCGTGGTGGTCGCACACGCAAGGAGGCCTGAGTTGTCAGGCGAGCGGCGGTGAATTTGGCTGGCTCGTGACGGAATCGGTCATGTTTGTCGACCGGTACCGGGTGTCGGCCGGTCAACGGTGCCAGACGTTCGACGGCCTGCCATTGATGGGCCGCAGGAAGGTTGATCACCATGTCAGGGCGGTGGGTGAGGTTGTGCCCGCTCTGACCGGCACGGCCAAGACCGAGCACGACGACGTGATCAAGCGCCCACGCGGAGGACATCGGGGCGAGGTTCGCGCTGCCGTCCTCGTTCTCGGTGCTCAACAGCACTACGGGGGTACCGAAGTACAGGATCTTCGGGGTGATCGTCAGATGCTTGATAGGGCCGAGCGGCTGACTGGTCGTCATGGTCATGACGGTATGGTCGTTGTAGTTCGGCGGTGACCGAACCAACCATGCGTCATGATCGGCTGATGGAGCCGGAGCAGGGAAGTACCGCGCTGGCGTCGTGGGCCGCCCTGCTGGCTGACCGGAGCCGGGCGGCGTTCTGCCTGGCGTTGCTGGACGGGCGTGCCTGGACCGTGGGAGAACTCGCGCGGCACGCCCGAGTGACGGTCTCGACGGCCAGCGAACACGCCGACCGCCTGGTCGCCGGCGGGCTGCTTGTGCAGCACCGCCAAGGTCGACACCGGTATTTGCAACTCACCGACCCGAACATCGCGGCGCTCATCGAAGCAATGACGTCCGCCGCAGGAATGCCAGCACCGCCGGTGCGGTCACTGTCGGGCGCTCACCGGCGTCGTGCTTTGGCATACGCACGCACATGTTATGACCACCTCGCCGGCACCGTGGCGGTGGCCGTGGCCGACGCGATGACCGCCAAAGAATTGATCTCCTGGGATTATGGTCTGGCACTCACCACGCACGGCGTGAGCTGGCTGACCGAACTCGGCATCACCGTGCCCACGGTTGGCGGCCAGCGCAGACCGGTCCTGCGAGCTTGCCTGGATTGGACTGAACGGCGCCCCCATCTGGCGGGAATGGTCGGCGCAGCCTTGTGCCGACACGCCTTCACCGTCGGATGGATCACACGGGTTGGCACCAGCCGCGCCGTGAAGCTCACCACCGCCGGCCACCACGCTTTCCAACAGCACCTCGAAATTCACGTTGCCGACGACGACCGGCTCTGACGCACTGCACAAAACATCTGGCGAACTTCGGATGTAGTTGGCGAGTCACCCGGGGCATGGCGACGTCGATGATCAAGAATGGCGCATGTCGTCATCGCTGCTGCGGGTCTTGCCTAAAGGTTCCGCCCTGGTCTCGGATGGAGTTGAGGTCGCGTATCGGACCCGGTGACCTGGGCGCAGTATCTGCTCGAGCCCGACTTCCGGAATCGCCCCGATCGCCGCGGTGGCCTGGCTAGGGTACAACCCTCCCGAGGGCGTACGCCGCGACGCACTGCGCGAGGACCGCGCGGCCGCCGGAGCCATCGCGCTCAACCGCTTCATCGACGGTTTGCTGCTCGGACATCCGGGCTTGACGATCACGGTGATCGGGCACAGCTACGGATCCGTCGTCGCAGCACCCGCCGCACCCCTAGATCCGCACGGCAAACTCGGAAAGGAAAACACCTTGATCGCCAGCCGTCCCGGTTCATCAGCGCCGCGCGACCACCGCAACGCCAGGCGGCAAACCATCGACCTGGCCACCGTCCTGCGCCTGTACCGAACGCACGCGGAAGCGCTCGGCGCGGCCCGCGACGCGCAGCGCGGCATGTTGTGCGTCAGCCGTGGGATGCGCCCGAAACTCGACGACATCGAAGCCGAGCTCACCTACCTGCTGGTACGGGACGCCAAGCCCGCCAGGGTCGTCGAAATCGGGACGTTCCATGGCTGGTCGACCTCCTGGCTGTTGCGGGCCGTCGCCTACAACGCGACGGGGCATGCTTCGGAGGTGTTCATGAAGGACCGTGCCGATCGCACACGGACGCTACGGCAGGAACAGGCATACCGCCGTGGCGCCGCGAACGCCGTCATGGTCCGGCCACACATTTTGATCCGAACCTCAGCCTGGCCGGCCGGTGTCCCCGGCCGGCCAGGGCGTACCGGTAAAGTTGATGTGATGACCGACTTGATCCAGGCGAGGTCGAGCAGCAAGCGCGACCGCCTCGTGCGGGCCGCCTGCTCACTGTTCCACCAGCGTGGTGTAGGACATACCAGCCTCGCCGACATCGCCAAGACCGCCGACGTGCAGATCGGAAACGTCTACTACTACTTCAAGACCAAGGACGACATCATCCGCGCCGTCATCGACTCGCACGCCGACCATCTCCGGGCCGGCCTGAAGTCGCTCGACCGGCACCGCAGCCCCGCGGCCAGGCTCACCGCGTTCGTCCGCGAGGTGGTCAAGACCGGCCCCGACACGGCCCGCTACGGCTGCCCGCACGGCACCCTCTGCTCCGAGCTGGGCCGCCGCGACGACGACCTCACCGGCGCCGCCTCGGTGCTCATGGGCATCCGCCTCGACTGGGCGCGCGCGCAGTTTCAGGCCATGGGCCGCACCGACGCCGACGATCTCGCGTACACGTTGGTAGCCCAGATCCAAGGCGCGGCCCTGCTGGCGAATACATTCCGCGACCCGGCCGTTCTAGTCGGGCAAACCCGGCGGCTGCAACGCTGGATCAAAGACCTGGCGGGACTGGAATAGATCAGCTCTGGCACTAGGACCGCGATGGTCGGCCCGAGCCTCTACGCAACCGCGGCCACGGCCCCCGGCCGCGGCGTCGTGCTGATCCGCCGTTGTTCAGCGTTGAGCAGGCGATAGCTCCAGTCCACCACGGCCCGGAGGGTGGCCCACCCAGAACAAGCGGGGAACCTGCGTGCGTCGCCTCCACCGGGCCTAGGATGCGAAACTCCACCTCGATACTCCACCAAGTAGGCTCATGACGATCCCACCAGGGCCGGTAGGCGGGGTCCACAATGGACTTCAGCAGCTCGTGGTGTTCGTCGTCGGTGTGTAGGAAACGGCCAGCGATACCGCGGCCGATATCGCACTGTCCGTTACGTCTCCCAGCGGCTGAGTGCTCATGTGCCATTCCGCACGTTTGCCGCGGTTAGGAAGGGAACATCTTGGCCTGGAGCGGTCGAAGATTCGGATGCCTGACCAGTACAAGCGCGCGGTGGCCAGCGATGCGCAGCGTCGCGAGGCTGTTGCTGGCACAGCGCACCTGCTCGCTGCCGGCCAGGCGACGCCGGTAACGTGGGCGAATTACTCCATTGGTGGCCCCAGGATGTACAGAAACGGCTTCGCGCAAATACAACTCCTCCGCATCGTTCAGCCGTGTTCGCGAGTACCGCCCAGTGCGCAGCGGGCGCATCAGCGACGAGGAGATCCACACGCTCGGACATCAGTTCCTGTCCTTGCCGCAGGCCCGCCACCCCGCCGTCCTCCGCGTGCGTGGCCGACCTCACCACGACCGACGTCGGCATTCCCACGGCCGACGGAAAGACCCTTGCCGGAACCGACCCGCGACGCCGCGCAACTCCTCCCCCAACTGCTGCGGCCGATCGGCTCAATACCGGTTCAGGTCCAGACCGGAACGCTCCTCGAACTCGTCCAGCCCGTCCTCGGCTGACGTGCCCACGTACAGCATGGAATGCTTGCTGTCGAACGCCGCCACGGTCCAGCGTTTCCGATCGACGAATCCGACCAACGTTGCGTCGCGTCGAAGCTCGGGGTCGCCGACAGGGGTGAACCATCGCAACAGACTTGGCACCTTGTTCGGCGGCAGCTTGCACTCGGCCGAATCGTCCATGGAGAGTACGGCCTGCCAGCTACCGGCGCCGAGCAGGAACGCGGAGAGTATTGCGGATTCGACGGTCCACGCGCCGGCGTCGGGACCGTCGGTCAGCCGGACGTACACCGGCGGGTCGGGCAGGGCGAGTTCGTCGAGCCGAATCCCCCACTCCATGACGTGCTGGTTTTCGTGGCAGAATACGAGGTGCGCATCCACGATCCGCAACTCCCCCGGCGGCAGAAATCGGAAGTGCGCGGCCATCATGCCGTCGTGCTTGCCGGCGATAGTGTAGTAGTCCTTCAACGGTTCGGGGACGACTGCCGCAAGGCGAGACTCGGCGGCGGCAAGTTCGACCGCGGTGATGTCTGGCCGAATGCCGGGGTGTCCGAACATCCCAGGCTGCGGGCCGCCGAAAGCCGCAGCCACAACTAGCTGAAGCGGTTCCACGATCATCGTTCCCCCTCGCTCAAGCCGGTCGTTCCGAACGCGTCGCGGTGGCGTTCGATCCAAGAGGTCAGGGTGCGGGCCGGGCGACCGAGCACCTCGCGGACGACGGCGTCGCCGACCGTGAACACGTTCCGGGCGGCGAGCCGGCGGGTCCCGGCGAACACGTCGCCGAGCCAGTCGGGCATGCCGGCGTCGAGCAGGCCGGCCCGGAACGTGGTCTCGTCGACGCGGCCGTGCTCGACCGGCCAGCCGAGCACGCCGGTGAGGGCGGTGGCCACCTCGTCGTAGGTGAGCGCTTCGGGGCCGCCGACCTCCCAGGCCCGGTGGGTGTGTGCGGGGTCGGTCAGCGCCGCGACCACCAGGTCGGCGACGTCCTCGGGGTCGATGAAGCTGAACCGGGCGTCGCCCATCATGGTGTTCAGCCGCCCGGCCCGGATGGCCGCGGCCTCCCACAGCAGGATCGAGGCGAACGGGGTGGGCCGCACCAGGGTGACCGGAATGCCGGCCTTCTCGATCCGGTCCTCGCTGGCCTGGTGCCAGCCGAACGGCGGGTGCGGCGACTGCCGGCACCCGGCGGCGGACAGCTTGACCAGGCGCGGCAGCCCGGCCCCTTCGGCGGCGTCGATGAAGTTGGCCTCCTGCTCGGCGAGGCTCGGTTGGGGTGATGTGGTCAGGAAGGCGATGTCCACGCCGTGCAGCGCGGCGGCGAGCGTCGGCGGCTCCAGCAGATCGCCGCGGACGATCTCCACGTGCGAGCCGAGGCGCTCGACCGCGGTCTCCACGTCACGGGCCATGACGCGTACGGGGGCGTCGTGGTTTCGCAGTTTGCCGGCGACCAGGGAACCCACCTGCCCGGTGCCACCGACCAACAGGATCCGGCCGCGGTCGCCGCCGGTACTCATGCGGCCACCCCGAATCCGCCGCTGACCATCATCGTGGCGCCCGTGACGTAGGTCGCCTCAGGGGACGCGAGGAACGCCACGGCGTCGGCGATCTCCTGCGCGGTGCCGAACCGGCCGAGCGGCACGCGCGCCGTGATGGTCTTCTTGAACGCGTCGAGTTCGTCCGCGGGCATGCCGAGCTTGGTCAGCGCGGGCGTGTCGACGGGCCCCAGCGTGATCGCGTTGACCCGGATGCCGCGCGGCGCGAGCTCCACGGCGAGGGACCGGGCGAGCGCGACCTGAGCGCCTTTGGTCGCGCAGTAGACGGCCAGGCCGGGCAGCCCGTGCTGGGCGCCGGTCGAGCTCATGAAGATCACGCTGCTGCCCGGGCCGAGTAGCGGCAGCAGCTTCTGCAACAGGAAATACTGGCCCTTGACGTTGACCGCGAACTGCTCGTCGAACCCGGCCTCGTCGATGCCGTCGAGCGGGGCGGGATGTTCGACGGCCGCGTTGAGCAGTACCACGTCCAGCGCGCCGAACCGGTTCCCGAGGTCGGTGGCGAGCCGGTCGGCGTCCGCGACCGAGCCCGCGTCGGCGCGCTCAACCCGGACGCCGGCGGGCAGGGCGCGCTCGGCGTCGGCGAGGGTCCGCGGGTTGCGCCCGGTGACGACGACCGCGTATCCCCGGGCGGCGAGGGTCTGGGCGGTGGCCAGGCCGATGCCCGACGTGCCACCGGTTATCAGGGCTGTGCGTGTCATGACTGTTGATGTCCTTTCTCGAGGGCGTTTCAGGCGATCCGCATGCCGCCGTCGACGGCGATGTCGGCGCCGGTGACGAAGGCCGCGGCCGGCGAGGCGAGGAACGTGACCACCTGGGCCACATCGGCGCCCGACCCGACCCGGCCGAGAGGGACGCGGGCGCTCACTGCCGCGCGCCACTCGGCCAGCGCATCGCCGCCGAGGCCGAGTTTGCCGAGCGCCGGGGTCTCGATCGGCCCCGGCGAGACCGCGTTGACCCGGATCCCGCGCGGGGCCAACTCGACGGCCGCGGCTTGCATGAACGACAGCACCGCTCCCTTGGCGGCGGCGTAAACCGACCAGTCGGGCAGCGCGCGGTGCACACCGAGGGCGGCGTTGAACACCACCGAACTGCCCTCGGCCAGCAGCGGCAGAACCTTCTGTAGCAGGAAGACCTGGCCCTTCACGTTGACGTCGAAGTGCTCGTCGTAGACGGCCTCGTCGACCGCCGCCACCGGCAGCATCGCGCCGACGCCGGCGTTGAGGAACAGCACGCCCACGCGCGCGAACCGCTCAGTCACCTCGGCCACGACCTGGTCGGCGTCGGCGAGCGACCGGGCGTCGGCGGCCAGCACCAGGGCGTCACCGGGCAGTTCCCGGCGGGCGTTGGCGAGCGTGTCCGGATTCCGTCCCGTGACGACTACCGTGTGTTCCTTGGCTAGCAGACGAGCGGTGGCCAGGCCGATGCCGGAGGTGCCCCCGGTGATCAGCGCGACCGGCCGTGATGCGGGAGAGAGCATGCGCACCTCTTAGTTAGTTACCCAACTTACTTCTCGGAGCATAGCCGCCACCCACTCCCGGCTCCAGTAAAAAGTTGGTTACCTAACTAACATCCGGGCGGAGCGTGGCGGGTCGTTTCGCCCGCTCGTCAACGCTGTAGACGATCAGCGGCCGGTGGTGGCCAGCCCATCGGTCATAGGTGGAGATAACCCGAAATAGTGAGCCATTTTCATCCTGGGTAGCGGTCGGTCTCGATGTGGTGCAGGACGGTGATGGCCTGCACGATCGCGGTGGCGCGGCGTGGGCAGCAGCGCAGCTTGGTTAGGATCTTCCAGCTTTCGAGGGTGGCCACAGCGCGTTCGCCGATGCCGCGGACACGGGCGTGGGTGCGGTTGACGGCGCGTTGCCGGCGGGAGAGCCGGGGCCGGTGTCGGTGGCGTTTGAACGGTGTGCGGATCGTGCCGCCGGCGCCCTGGTAGCCCTTGTCGGCCAACACCATGACGCTGTGGGCGGTGAGCGCGTCGAGCAGGCCGTGGACGCGGGCGGCGGTCAGGTCGTGGACCGCGCCGGGCAGTGCCGGTGAGGCCCAGACGAGCCGTCCGGCGGGGTCGGCGAGCAGTTGCACATGCACACCGTGGCGCTTGTGCTTGCCGGAGTAGTACGGGCGCTGGTTGGCCACGCGGTCGATCGGGATGAGGGTGCCGTCGAGGATGGTGTAGGCCAGCCGGGCGGCGCGGCGTGCGGCTGCGGCGACGTCGTCGGCCTGGGCGGTGAGCAGGTTGATGCCTTTTCGGACGTAGCGCCAGGCGGTGCTGGTGCCGATGCCGGCGGCCAGTCGGGCGTAGGTGTCGCCGTTGCGCAGGTGGGCCAGGACCAGCAGCGCTTGGTCGCCGGGTTCCAGGCGCCGCCATCGGCTGCGACGCTCGCCGCGTTCCCGGCGGATCAGGCCAGCGAGCTGGTTAAGGGTGCGGGTGGACAGCGTGATCGTGGCAGGGTAGGACAGCAACGAGGCTCCTGGTTGGGGCATCGAGTCTTGGTCGACATCTGTCTTCCCGGGAGCCTCGCCTCACGTCGATCCCTGCTCGCCACACCATCGCTGACCAGCGCCGTCACGATGAAAATGGCTTAGTATCGTAAATTATTATGAAACGATGGCCGCCACACCGGGGGCAGCCATCGTTCAACACCAGCCACCTATGCGCGGTCCCGGGCGACGAAGTTCAACAGGACGCGTGCCGCTCCGTCGCCGTCGGACAGTGCCACACACGCGTCGGCCCGACTGGTCAGGTTTACCCAATGGATGGCGGTGCAGTGCTCGTCGCCAGCGCCGTCGAGGTGCCAGCCCCGGTGCGCCTCGAGGTGCACCCGCACAAGCCTGGCCACTTCCGCCGCGCCCACGCCGGCCGGTCCGCCGACCACGAACTCCCGCGAGCAGACGGCGCCGGTCGCCCCGCAATCCTCCCCGCTGTCATACACCAGCGTCAACGGCGCAGGCAGCGGCAGCAATTCCGCGGCGGCTGGCGCCGGGACGCTGCCACCCACCACCGACAGCACCGCCCCACCGGCGACCGCCAGCACAACCAGCCCAGCCCCGACCAACCCGGCCCGGGCCGCGCTCCCGCCCCGCCGGACGACGAGCACCGCCACCGCCGCGAACCCGGCCAGCGCGAACGGCATCAGCAGCGGCAGCGCTATCGCCGGCGTCCGGTCCCCGGGACCACCGGGCAGCACCGTCCACAGCCCGAGGGCCGCGAGCAGGTACCCAGCCGACCCGAGCAGCAGCACCCGCCGGGTCGGGCTGCACGTCGCCCACAAGATGTGCGGCATCGCGACGGCTGCGACACACAGCCCGAGGACCTGCCAGCCGAGATGCCATCCGACGGACAACACCCCAGCCAGGACGACGACCACTGCGGCGGGACGCAGAAGCATCCGGCCATGATAGTCATGGGGCCAATCCGCCATCTCAGCAGTCGAAGTAACCGGTGCAGATGAGGCGGTTGGCCTCGCCCCACGCCCCGTCGAGGGCCTGGACCATGTCCGCGGAGCCGCCCGAGACATGCTCCATGGGGCGGTTCTGCCCGGCCATACAGAGCATGTTCTTCGCGCTCGTCTGGTAGCCGACACGGACCAGTTCCTCCTGGCTGTAGTACGGGTTGAAGGTGTCTGGCAACCTGTCCTGTAGCGAGCGCAGATACCACGCCGCCGCGTAGGTCGCGACCTTGGCGTCGGCGATGGCGGTCTCCCACCCCTGCAGCACCTTGCCGGCCATCTTCGGCGTCCAGAAGCTGCTGCCGTTCTTCCCGGCGGTCTCCATCGCCTCCTTGAAGGCGCCCTCCTTCATGTTGCCGATGCCTTTGCTCGAGCCGGGCCGCCAGTCACCTTTCCAGAAGCCGCAGTGACAGTCGCCGCTCTCCAGAATCAGCGTGCCGAGCAGCAGCCTCGGGTCGATGCCTGCAGCGATGGCTTCTTCTTGTCGGCGGCAATCGAGGCGACCGCGTCGCCGGGCGACGGGCCACGAAGCCGCCCGCTGGGGTCGCTCATGGTCACCGGGTTGTTGTCGGCGTAGGCGTAGCCGTTCATCTGCTGCGGGCTGGAAAAGTCCGTCACGGAGTCATCCGAAATGAATCTGCCGCTTGTTGGCTCATATTCACGAGCACCAAGGTGGGTCAGGCCGGTATTGTCGCGAATGCCGTTCACGAAGCCGCGCGTGTTCGGCCAGGTGGGGTCGACGCCGCGAGGGCTCCCGAAGGGGTCGGTCTTGCGGCGGGTGACTGTCAGGGTGTTGGCGCTGATGGCGAGCTGGCCGATGTTGTGGTTGTCGGTGGCCAGCCAGGTAAGCCCCGACACCGCCGGCTCGGCATCGATACGCACGGCCGGTGCGGCTGGATCAGACATGAGTTTCCTATCCGTCGTATGTGGGCATGCACCAGCAGCACGTGGCCTAGCTGGTGACAACCTCACATACGTGGGGAAGGTGCTCCTTCAGGAGCGGGACCGAACGCCCCATTGGACGCCGACCGAGGCATCATGCCACAGCGACGCCTGGCACCGCACCTCCGCAGGAGTCCGTGCGGCAGGGTTCCGCGCGGGCGGAGCGCCGCTCACTGGACGGCAGCACTCCGGGGTTGGGTGCGGCGCCCGGAGACCGGCACCCGCTCCGGCCGCGACCGCCTCGATCGCCGTCCTCGCCGGATCTCGCAGCGGCCGTCCATCCCATGCCCCGCGGGCACCTCGCCGCGCCGCAGTGGCGGATGCGCTGCGGTGTCAAGATCGATCGCGCGGACCGCCATCGGGGCCGCGTCCGCGGTCACCAGAAACCCCGAGCTGGACGCGCCAGGCCAGGCCGACATCCGCGCGGTGCAATCGCTACTCACAGCCGTCGCCCGGGTCGACGATTCGCAGCGGCGGCTTCGCGAGGGTGAAGTCGACGACGTCGAGGCCGTATCGGCAAGACCTTCAGCCGACATTACATGAAGATCTCCGCCATGCCGCAGGTGGCGAGGACTGTGAACGCCAGCAGGATACCCGGCATGGCAATCGCCCAGCGTGGCATCCAGCGCAGCCCCGCGGCAACCACGGAGACGAGCAGTGCGAGGCCGGCGCTCAGACCGCCGAACACCGCGATCACCAAGAGGAAGATCCCGCCGTTCTCCTGGAGGTCGCGGTCGGAGTGGTATGCGCCGGACAGCCACGACGCCCAGAGCAGCAGTACGCACAGCAGCGCGAACGTGTTCAGCGCTCCGGCGATGAGGTACGCCGCGGCCCGGCCGATGCGACGCCCCCACATCCGCGACCGGACCGGGTCGGACGCCCGCGCCTCGGCGTTCATCGCTGCTCCGGGGCGACGTACGTTGAGCCGAGCAGGTAGCGGGCGATCTCCCCAGCACCGGCCTGGTCGGCCTGCGCATAGCTCTCGCCGGCGTTGCGCAGCTTCGTGGACAGCGCGGCCAGGAGCGCGACGATGTCCTGGTACTGGTCGGCGGAGAAGTCGGCGAACGACCGGATCGCCCGGGTGACCTCCTCGGACAGCGCCTCCATGCACCCCTTGCGGGACAGGTCGAAGTCGGGTCGGCCGGCGCCCAGCGCCCCCGCGAGTTCGACGAGGACGTTGGCGTTGCCGTTGATGGAGGGCAGGCTCGCCTGCAGCCTGGACGGTGGTGTCATGAGGGACGGCGCTCCTTTGTCAGTCCGGCGCGTACAGCACGAGGTTGACGTCCGTCCGGCTGTTGGCGAAGTCGTCGGCATAGCTCTGGGCGATCTCCTTGTTCCAGTCCGGGCCGCCGTTGTACCGCGCGGCCAGCTCCCGCTGCTGGTCGAAGGTCATCTGCTTCGGGTCCGTGTTCGCGCAGTCAGTCGTGTCCTTGGCGTCGGCCAGTACCTTCGCGGCGATGACGATGCTCTCCTTCGGCTCGTCCAGGGACTTGATGATCTCTGCCCGCTGCGAGTCGGTAAGGTGGGCCGGATCGTACCCCAGCGCCACCGCTGCGGTGTCGACCTGGATGCCCATCAGGCCGAACGAGGTGTCGTCGGCGTCCTTGCCGCCGAGCGGGGTGTTCCGGCGAACCCAGTCCGCGGTGTGGTCGAGGACTGGCGGCTTGCCGCCGGCCTCCTGGTAGATGATGCCTGCCAACAGTTCGGCGGGGATGCCGTACTGGTAGGCGACGCCCTGGATGAGCTCCTGGTTGGCGCGGATCCAGGCCAGCTTGTACTTCTGCTCGTGTGCCGGGTCGATGTACTTGCCGTGAACAGCGTCGGCCACGCCCCACTCCGCCGGTTCGTTGACGACGAACGACCCGGAGGCGTCGCGGATGTCCTGATGGAAGTCGGTCATGTCGCCGGGGGCGTCGACGCCGAACCGCGGGACGAAGCCCTGGCCGGGCAGGCGCGATTCGGGGTTCTGCAGCCCCGCATCGTTCATCTCGGCGAGCACGCCCGGCGCACGCTTGATGATGTTCTTGGCGGCATTGCTGTCGGCCTTGAAGTCCGGCAGCCGCTTGAACGCGGAGTGCATCTCGGCGACGAAGATTTGCCGGGCATTCTGCTCGATGTCGCGGACCCGGCTGTAGGCGCCGGCGGCCTCGTAGTACAGCGAATCGGCCTGCACCCGCATCTTGTTGATCTTGTCCTGGTAGTCCTCCTCAACCTGCCGGTCGAACAAGCTGGTGATCTTCCGCAGGTCTTCCCACTGCGACAGTGGCTCGGAATCACGGACTCTCTTACTCTGCGTGTTGGCGACCTCCTTGATGAGTTCACGCAGACCGTCGTTGGCTGCGTCCCCGATCTCCATCTCGGTCTTCGCCTCCGCCAGCGCCTCGGCGTACTGCAGCACAGCGTTTGACGCCCGGAGGAACCCCTCCCGCAACTCGTGGGCGAGGCTCTCAGCCTCGCCCATCCGCGCCCGGTAGAGGTCGGCCGCGTCCGCCTGCCACTGGACTGCGCTCCGCGCCTCGGTCAACGTTGGCAACGCGGACTCGATGAGCCGCACGACTCGGCCGAACTCCTCGCCGTTGAGCCGCATCAATCCGGGCTCTACGTCATGCATGAACGCGACGTCACGTCGGAATGCCATGGGTTCCCCCAAACCCTCAGCCACCGGTATCGGTCATATTGTATATAATTGGGAGAGCAGTCAGCCCTCCGAAGTACATAACGACAAAACGGGCAACAGTCGATACAAGGCCCGGTACTCGCGGGTCCGGGACAGGCCAGGAACAGCCGAGACCTCGGCATTGTGGATCACCGTGGCGGCGCATACCAGTTCGTCGATCAACTACCCGCGCTCACTGGCGAACCCTGGCCGCACCCGAATGGTGGACCCGTCCGGTAATGTTCGGAGTAGCGGCGGTGGCACCACCTCTACTCCGAAAACCACACCGCGCCTTTTGTCTCGCCTCAAGCGCGATAACACCGACCTCGCCGACCGCGTCACCCACAGTGAGATGACGGCCAACGCCGCTGCTCGCGAGATGGGCTGGCGCCATCCGCTCATCGTGGCGTCCAGCCCGGAGCGCGCGATCCCACATGTCGTCCATCACCGGAGCGCACAACTCCGGTCGGGTTCACCCCGCCCGCACCCCCGGCCGTCCCATATTTATAATGGTCAACGCCAGAGATTTTCTGTACCGATATTCCTCAACCCCGGGGATCAAGATCGCAACATCTGCACTAACAGTTGTTGACGATCCTCGTGTAGCCCCATCAGCCGACAATGATATCTCACGAGTACATCCGAATGCCGCTGCACTGCCCCAAGCACATGAGGGTAGGTGCTGTTTTCATAGAACTCCTTGTTACAGTAGCCCAAAACCCCGGTGGTCAGGTCGTCGTTGCAAAAGCCCCGCCGGTACAGCACCCTGTGGGGTTCCAAACTCCGTCATCGCGCTCACCCTCCAGCGTCCGTATGTTTTCCTCGTCATGGAAGTCGGCAGCCGCTCCGTGCACATCCTCGGCGTCACCGCCAACCCGGACGGGCCATGGACTGCCCAGCAAGCCAGAAATCTGCTCATGGATCTGGGCGGACGGGCCGACCAGTTCACCGTCCTCGTCCGGGACCGGGCCGGACAGCTCACCGCCACCATCGACACCGTGCTGGCCGACGCCGGAATGACCGTCTGCAAGATCCCACCGCGCAGCCCACAAGCCAACGCTTACACGGAGCGGTTCGTCCGCACCACCCGCACCGAGGTCACCGACCGCATGCTCATCTTCGCTCAACGACATCTACGCCGAACACTCGGCGAACACGCCCGCCACTACAACGGCCACCGTCCACATAGGGCGCTGCAGTTGCAGCCTCCGCGATCCGACCGTCCCTCCATCCACGCTGACCGAGCGGGAGCTGCAGGTGCTGTCGCTCATGGCGGAGGGGCTGTCCAACACCGCCGTCGGCGACCGGCTCTACCTCGGCCTGCGCACCGTGAAACCCACGTCAACCGGGTCTTCCTCAAACTCGGCCTGCACCCCGCCGACGACGAGCACCGCCGGGTCAAAGCTGTCCTCGCCTACCTGCGCGCCGGCCGCTGACCGTGCACCCGACCGGGACAGGCGACCAGCGAACCGGCTCGGTTCCCGCCTCGCGTCAGGCGACGCGCGCGACGCCGGCGCCGGACAGCCGAGCCGACGCAGCCTCCCGGCGTCCGGTCATGAGCAGCAGCGCGTCGATGGGCCCGGTCACCTCAAGGCCGTCACCGGCAGCCCATGCGACGTCGGTGGCGACGAGCCGGACGCCGCGCAGCCGCCGCCGGGCCCAGAACGGCCAGCCCATCCCCCACACCCGCGTCGCCGCCACGACCGCCGCGTCGGGCTGCATCGGCAGGGGCCGGCCGAGTGGTACCGCGATGTCCTGCGCGTGGACGAGGACGTCGAAGAGGATGTTGCGGTAGCTGGTGACGGCCGGCAGCCGCCGCGAGTCCGCGAACCGGCGCAACTCGCCGACGAGGTCGGCGACCGGGCGCTGCGCGTGCCGGACCGACACGTCGTGGTTGAGCTTGTGAAACCGGCCCCCGGCCCGCGCCGCGTCGACGGCCATCGCCCAGACACTCGGCGGCTGCGGAGCGAGGGCGACGTGCGCCGCGACATCCCGGACCCGCCAGCCCGCACACAGCGACGGCTGCTCCCACTCCGCAGCCGACAACCCGTCGAGCAGGTCCGCGAGGTCCCGCCGCTGCCGGGCGATCGCCTGCCAGCTCGCCTCCCGGTCCATCTCCACCACCTCCGTCTTGGTACGATTCTCTGACTACTGTAGTCAGAGAATCTGACGATCTGTCAAGGAGGTACGGATGCCCGAGGAGGTGAACGTCGGGGTGCTGCTGTTCGTCGCCTACCGGGCGATGGAGCGGCGGGTCCTGGACGCGCTCGTCGCGGCCGGTTTTGAGGTCACCCTGGCGCAGGCGCGGATCTTCCAGCGGATCGGCCCCGACGGCACCCGCTTGGTTGACCTGGCCGAGCAGGCCCAGGTGACGAAGCAGACCGCCGGGTTCCTCGTCGATCAACTCGAGCGCGCAGGCTACGTGCAGCGGCGGCCGGACCGGACCGACGCCCGCGCCCGCCTGGTCCACATCGCCGACCGGGGCCACGAGGCCGGCGCCATCGCGGCGAGGGTCGTGGCCGAGGTCGAGGCCGAATGGACCGCTCACCTCGGCACGCGGCGGATAACGCAGCTTCGCGACACGCTGACCCGGCTGCGCGCGGTCACCGACCCCTACGCGTAGCACGTCGGAGGTGCTGGGCCGGCCGCACAGGGTGGAGGGCATCCGCCGCCGCCCTGCCCACCGGTGCCCGGGTGTCGCGCTCCGCGTGGATGCGCCAGGCCGGGTTTGGCGACCCCGCATACAATGATGGCCGCGAATGACGATGGGGCGGCGTGTACGTAGTTGCAGCGAGCGGACCGGCAACGATCCGGCCCCGAGCCGGCGGCCGCGGTCTGACCGCGCGACACTGCTGGGCACGATCATCGCCGTTGTGGCGCTCGGCTGGTCGGTCTACGCCTACTACTACCCTCGCCCGCCGGCCGCAGCGGCTCCAGCGGTGGGTGTGCGCCGGCCACCGCGGCGCCGAGCGCGTCCCCGATCGTGTCGGATGCTGCGCGGCCTCGAACCGCGGCGGCTGCGGCGGCCTGGCCGTCCACGTCAGCGCCGACGACCACACGTTCGACTACTTCAACGTCTGCCGAGACGGCTGGGTCGAACTCGTCACCGTCGCCGACAGCAGCAAACCCGAAGACGTACGAGCTGCGCCAGGACTGCGACACCTGGGCCGTCGCGCGGGAGAGCTCGCCCGGCTCGCCGTTCTGGGTGGTCGCCCGCTACTACTGGTCCGACCCTGCGGTCATCCGCTGGACCGTCCAGGACGGCAGCTACCGCGGCGGCGGTGACGGACGCGTCGAGATCATGGCGATGGCCGGTGGCGGGAGCCGCCTGCACGTCGAATGGACCAGCACCGGCGCCCGCGTCGACGTGCTCAACCCGCAGCCGCCGTCCCGTTCGCGGGACCTGCCGCTGGCAGCGTGCGCTTCGCCGCGCGAACGCGGCATTCGACCGCCGGCCTGCGCTCAGGCCAGTGCGGTCGCGAGGTCCGCGACGCCGTCGCCGGACAACTGGGGCAGCACGACGGTCCGGCCGCAGAGGATCAGCAGCAGGGCGCTCATCGGCCCGCTGACCTGCGGGCCGATCCCGGCCGACCAGTCCACGTCGGTGGCGGTCAGCCCGAAGCGGCGCACGATACGGACCGACGCCGGCGGGACCGGCCAGCGCATGGTGAGGGTCCGCGTCGCCGAGGCGGCCGCGGCGTCGGTTGGCAGGTCGAGGCGCAGGCCGAGGGGCAGGGCGATGTCCTGGCTGTGCACAAGGATGTCGGTGAGCGTCTCCAGGGCGGTGACGCCGAGGGTGGGCTTGTGGACGTCGGCGGTGGCCCGGATGTTCCCGGCGATCTGCCCGGTGCTCCAGGCGGCGGCGCGGCTGCGGGCGGCGTGCGCGATGGTGCGGTCCATCGTGCCGCGCCAGTGCCGCATCGTGCCGAGCGCGTCGCGCAGGCCGAGCTGCTGCAGGGTGAGGTGTGCGGCGACGTCCCGGACGGTCCAGCCGGTGCACAGCGACGGCTGCTCCCACTGCTCGGCGGAGAGCCCGTCGAGCAGGTCGGCGACGGCGATGCGGTGGGCGGTGACGACGGACCAGAGCCGGTCGGTGGCGAGGG
Organism: Dactylosporangium roseum; assembly: GCF_025264685.1. Lineage (GTDB taxonomy): Bacteria > Actinomycetota > Actinomycetes > Mycobacteriales > Micromonosporaceae > Dactylosporangium > Dactylosporangium roseum. The sequence continues at coordinate 3,310,090 of NZ_CP073721.1, read as the reverse complement.
CGGACGGCGGGGTCATGACGGCTCCTCGAGGCTGCGCGGTCGGATGACGCGGGGGACGAGCTCGGTGATCTCCGCCGTCGGCCCGAACCCGGGGTCCGGGTTGGCGAGCTGGTGCAGCACCAGGCCGGTGAAGTGGTTCATGATGAGTGGCGCTTCGCGCTCCGGGTCGGTGGACCCGGAGAGGCGCATCCAGTTGAGGAACCAGGCCCGCACGCGGGCGCCGCCCTCGGTCAGCGTGCGCCGCAGGGGCGGGTGGTTCGCCGCCTCGAGCAGGATCGAGTACCGCGCCAGGGTCAGGTCCCGGTGCCGTCCGGCCACGTCGCGGGCCGCCCCGGTGAGGGCCTCGGCGAGCATGGCTGGGGTGGTGGGCACGGTACCGGCGAGCAACTCCTCCCAGTTGGACCGCTCCCGTTCGACGATCCGGTCGGCTACGCCCTCCAGCAGCGCGTCCCGGCTGCGGAACAGGTTGGACGCCGACCCGGCCGACAGCCCGGCGGCGGCGTCCACCGCCCGGTGGGTGAGCCCGCGCATCCCGGAACGTCCGAGCACGGTGATTGCGGCATCGAGCACTTGCAGACGGCGGTCGGCCATACACCGATACTACGTCAGTAGTTGAAACAACTACAAGTGATGCTGTTGGAACTACAGTAGTAGTACGGCGTGATCGTCGGCGTGGAGCCGGCTACGGCCGCCGCGCCGGACGGCTGTCCCGTGACCTACCGGCCGGGCACGACGCTGCTGCCCGGCCTGATCGACACGCACACCCACCTGTGCGGCGACGGCTCCGCGGCCGCGCTGGACCGACTGCAGGGCCTGAGCCCCGCCGAGCTCGACGCCACGATCGGCACGGCTCTCGCCGCCCATCTCGCCCGCGGCGTGACCACCGTCCGCGACCTCGGCGACCACGCGTGGGCGGTGGTCGACCGGCACCGCCACGAGCGCCCGGACCGGCCCCGCGTGCTCGCCGCCGGCCCGCCGGTCACCAGCATCGGCGGCCACTGCGCGAGCATGGGCGGGGCCGCCCGCGCCGAGACGGAGCTGCGCCGGGCGGTCGCCGAGCGGGCCGAGCGCGGCGCCGACCTCGTGAAGCTGATGGCCTCCGGCGGCGTCGGCACCCCGGGCAGCGACGTCAACGCCTGTCAGTTCACCCTCGCCGAGGTCCGGGCCGTCGTGGACGAGGCCCACCGGCACGGACTTCCCGTCACTGCCCACGCCCAAGCCCTCGGCGCCGTACGGCAGTGTTTCGAGGCGGGCGTCGACGGCATCGAGCACTGCAGCTCCACCACCCCGGACCTGGCCGCCGGGATCGCGGCCGCCGGCATCGCGGTGTGTCCAACCCTGGGCTTCGACCTGAGCGCGTTCGGCGGGCCCGAGCACGCGCCGGTCCGCGAGCAGGTCGGCCTCCACCGGGCCGAGCGGCAGGCGCAGGTCCGGGCGCTGCACGAGGCCGGCGTCGACCTCATCAGCGGCGTCGACTCGGGCATTCATCCGGTCAAGCCGCACGGCGGGCTCGCCGTCGACCTGCCCCTCGTCGACGGCGACCGACCCGAGCGCCGACATCACCGCGCTGCGCGCCGTGCGAACCGTGGTGCGACACGGCCGTCCGTATGAACGCCTCCGGCTCGGCTGAGGGGCGGTGTATCACCGGCGGCCCAGGCCGCTCCGTCGAGACGTACGGCCGGTCCGGCGCCCTCACCAGGAAGGCGCCACCATGGCCACTGTCACCGTTCGGGAAGGGAGACCGGCATGGCCGACGTCGCAGTAGGCGCCCGGATGGACGGGCCGCCCGCGGGCCGGCAGCACCGGTGGCGGCTGCTCGGCCGGGCCGCCCGGCTCAGCTTCGCGGTCGCCGCGTTCATCGTGCTGGTGGTACTCGCCGCCGGCCTGCACGGCTTCGGGCACGTCGGGCAGCAGTCGGTCGACACCGTCGCCGGCACCCTCGCGGAAAGCATCGCCTTCGCCGTCTATCTCAGCCTGACGTGGGCACTCTTCCGGTTCGCACCGACGCAGCAGCTCCAGGCGCAGGCCGGGATGCGGCGCGGCCCCGTCCGCGCCGCCGCCTGGATGCTGCTCGCCATCGCCCTGGTCTTCGGCGAGGTGTACGACGCCGTCGTGACCCTGCCCCACATCCAGACCGACGCTCCAGACGCGGCCGGACTGGCCCGCATCCTCGTCGCCGCCAACATCTTCATGTCCTGGCTGGTCCTGCACGCCGTCTACGCCGAGCTCTACGCCGCGAAGTACTACCGCGACGGCGGCGGCCTTCGCTTCCCCGGCACCGACACCCCCGACTACCGCGACTTCGCCTACTCCATCGGCATGACCTTCGGCACCACCGACGTCGAAGCCGGACCCAGCTTCCGCCGCATGATGCTGCCGCACAAACTGTTTACGTTCGCGTTCAACACCGCAATCCTGGCTCTGGTCGTCAACTCCCTGCCCGGCTGAGCCGGCTCTGCCGGGTCGCCAAAACGGATCGAGGTGATCTGTCCGATCGTGAGCCGGCCGTGGCTGTTGCCGGGCGCAGCGGCGCCGGAATGCCGGGGCCGGCCGGCGGTCCGCACTGGACGAAGGGCGACGCGGGGCAGCCGGGCAGACGATCCGCTTGCCAGCACGCTGGTGTCATTGCCGCACGGCTACGGCGTGCACGTCACCACGGTCACCTGACCAGGGTCGGCGCCTCGTGCCTCGGCCGCCCGACGATCGTCCGGCGACCGGTCGCTGTTCAGCCGGACCATCATTCGGTTCGTCGGGCCGGTCCGGCGCGTCGGCGCGTCACCACATCCCGTTCGCGGAAACCGATCCGCATCCGGCGTCACTACCGTGAGCGCTCGACAACGTCCAGCGCTCACCCAGGAGGACGTCATGCAGCATCGTCACCAGTCTCTGTCCGGCCGCCGTCGACCATGGACAATGGCGGCCGCGGTCCTGACGCTCGCTGCGGCCGCCGGCCTGGTCGGGGCCGCACCCCGGACCGCCGCGGCGACCGCCGCCGACACCCCCAAGCCTCCCCACCGCGCCCGCATCGACGCCGCGTCGGCCACAGCGCTGCAGGCGAACGGTCAGGTCGACGTGCTGGTCACCTACCGGGCAGCGCCGGTGCGGCAGCAGGTAATCAGCGAGGTGCAGCGCAAGCACGGCGGCCTGCACAGCTCCTCGGGCCGTAAGGCATACGGCACGCTCGCCGCCGGCGCCTACGGCCGGCTCAAGCACGACTCGGCCACCCGGGTTCGGCACGGCGTCACCGTACTGCAGGACTACGCGGTCCTTCCGGTGCAGTACCTGCACGTGCCTGGCGCTGCCGCGATGGAGGCGCTGCTGGCCGACCCGGCCGTCGAGTCCGTGCACGAGAACGTGGCCAGCGACACCAACCTGGCCCAAAGCCTGCCCCTGGTACACCAACCCAAAGCGGCCGCGGAGGGCTTCCAAGGCGACGGCGCCGCCGTCGCGGTCCTGGACACCGGCGTCGACTACAAGCGGCGAGGGCACAGCCCTCCAGCCCGTGCCCCTGCAACCTAGGAAGCCGTTGAAGGCGGCGGATTCCCTGCCGCCTTGCCGGCTTTCGGCGGTTGCCAGCCCCGGGCAAGGATGCCGAAGATGGCTTCGACGGCGGCCCGGCGATCCCCCCGGGCGCCAGTGAGGGACGGGATCTCGAGTACGAACCGGGCGAGGGCGACGCATGCGAGGTCGTCATGCGCAACGCCCGATTCGTCGGCGATGGCGGCGGCCAGACTGTCGGTGTGCCGAGTCCACATCCGTTCGGCGTACGCACGCAGCGCTGGGGTTGAGTCGACCAACTCGGTGAACTGGCGCCGCTGCGGATGCGCCGCGATCGGCAACCAGGTGTCGAGGATGTGCAGCCGGAGGCCGTCGAGGATGCTCTGGCCGGCGGGCCGGTCCCGCACGGCGGCGACCAGCGCCGACTCCCGGCCCTGGTCGTCGTCGAAGACCAGCGCTTCCTTACCGGTGAAGTGCTTGAACAGCGTGGTGGTCGACACATCAGCGGCGTCGGCGATCTCCCGGATGCTGACCGCGTCGTACCCGCGTTGCAGGAACAGCCGCAGCGCCGCGTCAGCGATCGCTTGACGAGTGGCCGTCTTCTTGCGTTCACGCCGACCGGCAGGTACCGCAGTCATAGGTTCACTGTAACCGAGAATGGCATGGTTGCTAAAGTGTACTCATTGCACTTTTGAACTCGATCTGCTTTTCTGGAGCGGACAGATGACATGATCCGCAGGAGCGCCAGATGAACTCACCAGCACCCAGCGAAGCCGGCATCAGCATCATCGGCGCCGGCCCCGGCGGCCTCACCTGCGCCCGGATCCTGCAGCGGCACGGCATCGCGGTCACCGTCTACGACCGCGATCCCAGCCGCGACGCACGCGACCAGGGCGGCACCCTCGACCTGCACGCCGACGACGGTCAGCTCGCCCTGCGCGAAGCTGGCCTGCTCGACGAGTTCCTCGCGCTCGCCCGCCCGGAAGGGCAGGAGATGCGAGAGATGGACATGACCGGCACGATCAGGGCGCACTCGGTACCGGACGCGGACGACCTGTTCAAGCCCGAGATCGACCGCGGCCAGTTGCGGGACCTGCTGCTCGACTCGCTGGAGCCGGGAACCGTACGGTGGGGTCGCGCCCTGGAATCGACCGACGGTCGGGTGCTGCGCTTCACCGACGGCGCAACCGTCGAAACCGACCTGGTCATCGGCGCGGACGGAGCGTTCTCGCAGGTCCGGCCGGCCGTCTCGCCCGCCGTCCCGCAACCCATCGGCGTGAGCTTCCTCGAGGCCTGGTTCCACGACGTGGAGAACCGGCACCCGGACCTGTCGGAACTGGTCGGCGCAGGCAGCGCCCACGCCGGCGACGGCCAGCGTGGTCTCTTCGCGCAACGCAACAGCGGCGGGCACATCCGGGTGTACATCATCCAGAAGGTGGCGCCCGGCTGGATCACCGCCGCGGGGTTGACGGTCGGGGACACCGCCGGTCTTCGCGCCCACCTGCTCGACGAGTTCGCCGCCTGGTCGCCCCGGATGCGCCGGCTTGTCAGCGACAACGACGACCCCTACGTCGACCGGCCGCTCTACGCCCTGCCGGTACCGCACGTCTGGAACCACCATCCGTCCGTGACCCTGCTCGGCGACGCCGCGCACCTCATGCCGCCGCTCGGCGTCGGCGTCAACCTCGCCATGCTCGACGCCAGCGAGCTCGCCCTTGCGCTCGCTGGCTCCTCGACCGTCGATGAGGCCGTACACGCCTACGAAAAGACAATGCTTCCGCGCTCTGCCGACTTCGCGAAGATGCTCGAGGGCCATGCCGAAGACTTGGTGTCCGACGAGGTACCCGACTTCAGTGACTGAGCCGCGTCCGACCAACTACCCGGGCCCAACTGCACCGGACCCACATCCAGGTCAACGTACGGTCGAGACCGGGACCGATGATGCTGAGCTGGTCGCCGCGATCGCGCAGCGGCCGCATTGGCAGCTCGGCGACCGCGGCGCTGTGTACGCCCCACCATCAGCGGGTGCCCGCGTGCGGGTCCGTGCGGTCCGCATGCCCGCGCGTGCCCGGGAGCGCTATTTCGCCGCGGTCACCTGGGTGAGCGCCGCAAACTCATATGACTCGTCCAACACACGGCAGCCGTACGGTCGGGCGTGGCGCCCCCGGCGAGCCTGAGGTCGACGCGATCCAGCGGTGGAGGCGCACCTCGGCCCCGAGGATCAGGTCGTCCTCGCCGCGCTCGCCGCGCTCGCCGAGATCGACCGTGCGGGTGGCACCTGACACCCGCCGGGCAGAGTTGTCAGGCGGGCTCGATCTTGTCGATGCGGACCTTGCGATGAGGATGTCCATTACTGGCCGCTGACCAACGTCAGCCAGTCCTCAACGATCGGGGGTGCGGGCGGCCCTCGGGTGGGGGCTGGTGGGCGCGGTCGTGGCCGTGGGCGCCGGCATGGCCGTGGGCCTCGGGGCGTACCGGCAAAATCGGCGCATCCTGCGGCGCGGCGCGCGGCTGAGCGCCGAAATCGTCGCGGTCGAGATCGCCCCACTCGACCGCCCGTACGCCTCGCGGCTGCGCAACGTGCGGCTGCGGCTGCGCTTCGAGGGCATTGAGGAGCACGTGCTGGAGTTCCTCGGGGTACCGTCTGCGCTCCGACGACGCCGCGTCGCTCACGCCGGGCACGACAGTACAGGTCTGGGTGCTGCCGGAGGATCTGTCCGAGGTTCGCGTCGCCCGGCCCGGCGACGTCGACCGGATCCTGCCGTTCCAGGCCACCCCGGAGGTGTCCGGCCAGTACCCCGACGGCGGCATCGACGGCCTCGGCAGCCTGCTGGACCGGTAGGGCTGAACGGGTGGCGCCTCCGAAGGGGGTCTACGCGGCATCGACGCCCGGAACCGCGGCGGGCACCTTGCTCAGCTATACCGTGGTGTACCGCCTGCGCGTGGAACCTGGCCGCGTTTGACCGGCTCACGGTGCCGACCGCATGGGGCAACCGGCCCCTGGACGCGCCGCGCACCGGGTCGCTCTCTGGGCGCACACTGCGGAACCCGGGCTGTCGGTTCCCGGCCGAGGCGATCGTCGTCGCGGCGCGCAGGTATCTGCGGTTCAACCTGTCCTACCGCGACGTTGAGGAACTACTGGTCGAGCGTGGCGTCGAGGTCGATCACGTCACCATCTACCAATGGGTGTAACGCGTCCAACGATCCCACAACGCAACGGCGCCGCAGTGCCCTCTCCTGCCCTACTTCAGACGGTCGGCTCGGCCGCGGCTGGCGGCGACGTCCAACCCGTCCGAGAGGTCGATATCCTCAACGAGACGACCATCGGTGAGGCGGATCAACCGGTCGCACCGCCCGGCTGACTCGAAAAATATCTTCAGAGACGCCCGACAATCGTCCGGGGAACAGCCATCTGGACGGTGCGTTGATCAGGCCGCGTGCCGGCGTGTGACCCGTGGCGTCCGCGAGTTCGTTGACGAGGCGGTACAGAGGGGCGGGTAGGACGACGGGCCGGCTGCCGAGGGCAAGCGGGGTCTGGCCGTTGACATGGCGGATGTGCTGGGTCGTCAGTGCGCTGATGACGTTGAGCTTCTCCCGGACCAGGCGCAGCACCAGCGCGCACCGAGCCGATGGTGCGCGGCCGTCCTCGTCGGCGGGGACGCGACGCCGCCGCGTGGCGGCGAGCATGCAGGTCACGATGCCAGCACGGAATCGTGTCGGGCCGCACCAACAGCCGCACGCTGTACAGGCTGGCGCAGTCACCAACGGCGAGAGCAAAGCAGGCCACGGGGACCCGACAACCAAGATCGCATTCGTCTGGCGGAATGCCCGCTGACCAGCACGGACGCATTTGTCGGCAGGTACAACCCGATCGGGCCGCCACCACCTGGACGGACTTCCTGCGCTCCCAAGCCGAAGCGCTGCTGGCCGCCGACTTCATCGAGACCGTGACGCTGACCGGATCTCGGATGTACATCCTGACGGTGATCGAACACGCCAGCCGCCGCATCCGTGTCGTGGGCGTCACGGCGCACCCGACCGCTGCCTAAGTCGGCCAGGCGGCACGCAATCTGGTGATGGATCTCGAAGACGCCGGCTGCAACGTCAAGTATCTGATCCGGGACCGGGACGGCAAGTATCCAGCCATGTTCGACGCGATCCTGGCCGACGCCGGCATCAAGGTCGTGCTCAGTGGTATCCAGGTACCCCGCATGAACGCGATCATGGAGCGCTGGGTGCGGACCTGCCGCCGCGAGTTGCTGGACCGGACATTGATCTGGAACCAGCGGCATCTGCTGCGGGAGTACGAGCGGTTCTACAACCTGCACCGACCGCATCAGGAAATCGCGAATGTCCGGCCGCTGAAGCCGCTGCCCGAACCGATCACCGACCCGGACCGACCCGCCCGGCTGAGAATCCACCGGCGTGACCGCCTCGGTGGTGTCCTTCACGAATACGAGCACGCCGCCTGAGCTGCCCGGATGGCATTCTCGGCACATACAGGGCTGATCAACGAATACACGCAGGCCGCGTAGCCAAACCCGATTTACGAGCCCTACAAGCTGGATCTCGCCTCGAAGCGCGGCAAGCTTCGGCGGGCCGCTCGTCCGGGCGGCACGCGGCCGGCGTGAGCTGGCGCCGGCCGCGTAACAATCAGTCCGTCAGCCATCCCAAGCATAAACCGGCTGAGTAAAGGGGTGCGTGCCAGCGAGCCCTGCGGCTACGCGGCTTCGGCCTGGTTGTCGAAACGGCCGGCAACGACCTTCCGCAGTACCTCGAGCGCCTGCTGCGCGTCGTCAGGACCCACCGGCGCAGTCCGCTCCCTGATGTAGGACGCAAGTGCCTCCCGGATGACGTCGGAGCGCCGCGCCTGCTGCGCGTCCGCGAGACCGTCAAGCTCCTCGACCATCGCGACCGGCAGCCGGATGCTGATCATCGCCATCGGCCCGTCCGTCGCCGGGGAGACAACCCCATCAGCGACCGGCTCCACCGCGGACAGCAGCGGTGACACATCCTCTGAGGTGTCGAACCACGCGACCACCTCGTCCCTCGACATCCGCTCGAAGTCAGGACCGCTCACAGGACTCGCCTCCTCCACTCATCCAACTCCGCACCGGCCAACGCCTTCACGCTCAAAATCCGATACGACGTGGTGCGACACATCTGCTCGCACATGACCGCGACGACCCGGCCACTGCCGGCCATCCCCATCACGACGAGCAGCAGATCACCGATACGCCGCTCAAACCGCAGCCCCGGCGGAGCGTGCAGGGCCTGATCGACCTCATCGAGGGCAACCTTGCGACGACGGGCGACAGCAAGGCCCTCATCGGTCCATAGGTACTCCCGCTCCACCACCACCCAACCGTATCACAATGTCATACACGACAGCATTGAGCTACCAAGGACGACACCAACCGCCCCGGACTAAGCCTCGATCCACCGACCAACCGTGACGTCGGGAGACGAGAGGGTATGAGAAATGCCCTGTCGGGTGGCCGGAGGGAGTCTCACCCTCCGGCTCTCACAGAGGCGCCGTTGCATTGAGCGTCGGCAAGATCGAGACAGACTTGAGCGGTGGAGTCATCGATCAGGCCTGATCTGCGGCAGCCTGCGAAGTCCGCGTTCGCCGGGTTCCGGTTTCCGGCGGAGGTCATCGTCGTCGCGGTGCGCTGATGTCTGCGGTACAACCTTGTGCCTGCCGAGAATGTCATCCAAGCCGGTCAGGGCCGATCGCGGACTTCGAGGATCACCACCCGTTCGGATGCGTTTCTCGCGTAGCCGGCCAGTGCCATTGGATGATGGCCTGTCGTGACGAACCGGCGTGCTCGAGTGTGATCCATCCGGCTCCGATATGTACGGCGCGTCCGGCGATTCCGGCGAATTGCGTGATCGGATCCAGAGCGCTGACGCCGGGAGCCGAACCGTTCAGCAATGCGGCGGTCAGGCGGCCCATCGCCTCGATCGTGGCCCGGATGCCGCCCCCCCGGGACCTATGGCCTCGCCGGTCCACGGCTGCCGCCCGCGTCCGAACCGGCTCGTGCCAGTCAGTGCGCCGGCTCGCAATTCCGCTGGCGTCGCCGGAGCGTAGAAGACACCGAGGTCGAGCGGGTCGGCGATGCGGGTGCGTACGAGTTCGCGATAGCTCATTCCGGCGGCGGTCGCAGTCGCGTGGCCGAGCAGTTCGAACCCCAGATTGGAGTAACGTGGCCGGGAGTTGCCCACCGTTACCGACCGTGTCTGGGCGATGAGCTGGTCGAGGCTGTCGCCGTACGGATTGCTGCCGTGACGCCACAATCCCACACTGCGCCGCACGAGCCCGGCTGACCTGGGCAGGCGCGGCAGCCCGGAGCGGTGCGTAGCGAGCGAGGCCAGGGTCATTGCCGGCTCGACGCGCAGAGCGGTCAGCGCCTGGACGATGGCGCCATCCGCGCCCGTTCCAGCGGTGCCCTACGCCACCGGATTTCACTGCGGATCGTGCGATGACACCGCGTAGTCCGGCCCGACGGGCCGTGGCACACTCCGGGCGTGCAGACGCGTGAGTTTGGGCGCTGATCTAGCATGCATACACTGACCGCCCTCCCTCCGCCGATACGGGGAATGAAGTCGTTCCCCGTACGCGCCGTCGCCGTCTACGACGGCTAAGGCCTCGCGCCGGCGGCGGAGTGAGGCCATACCGACACGAGCACGACTCCTGAAGTACGACCCTCTGGCGTGGCGGCCTGAAGATCGACAGAAGTCGTGCTCGCGCTGGTGATGCCGGGCCCTGGTCAGCCCAGGTAGCTCTGGTTCAGCCAGCCACCGTTGCCCAGGAAGGTGAACTCGATTCGCGGGTGGAATGCGGCGATGCACTGCACGCCCCCCACGACCAACGGGCAATAGACGAATTCGTGCCCCTCGTACCGCATCGTGACCACCGAGGCCGGTGCGGGTCCGATGTACTGGTTCTTCGTGCCGCTGACCCGCATCGCCGGACTGGAGACGAGCAGGCTGTCGGTGCTGCTCGGCGTCCGGACGTTGGTGCCGTCCCAGCAGCGCCGGAAGCTGAACTTCCAGGTGAGCAGCGTCGGCCCGTACACGATGTAGATCTTGTACGCGGTCCAGATGGTCTGGCAGTACATGCGGCCGGCGGGCGGTGGCTGCGGGGACCCCGGCGGAGTCCCCGGCGGCGGTTGCGGCGGCCGTCGCGGCGGGTCGCCACACACGTTGGTCTGGGCGTCGGGGAGTTTCGACGCGACCTGCAAGTCCGGAATGGCCTTGTTGCAGTTCGGCGTATTGACCCCTGCCCGCACGACGGCTCCGGCCTCGTACTCGAACTCGAAACTCCCGACCTCCCGGATCACCTCCTGGCCGGTCGTCGGGTCGACCACGGAGAGGGTGTACCCGCTGGCCGACTGGCTGCTCAACTGGCCGCCTGCCAGCAATGTCGGCGCGCTGCCCGCCGCGGCCGGCGCGGCGAGCATCGCCGACCCTGTCACCACGACGGCCGCGAGTGCCGCGACCCGCAACAACGGTATTCGGAGCTTGGACACGAATCCTCCACTCTGTCGAAATGATCGACGTCCGACGCCGCTAACCGAGCTTCGGCGAGAGGTGTAGGTCAATTTGTCAACGGATTGCCAATGCCCGGCGGGAGGGAGTAGGAATCTCCTGATGATTGGGGATCGCCAATGCAGTTTCGGGTCCTCGGGCCGGTGCAGTTCTCCGTGGGTGACAAGGTCCTGGACGTGGGCCCGCCCCAGCGGTGCCTGGTCTTCGCGGCGCTGGTCACCGACGCCGGCCGGCTGGTGCTGCAGGAGACGCTCATCGACCGCGTGTGGCGGCAACCCCCGCCGCAGGGCGCGCGCCGGACCGTTCAGACCCACATCGCCAACATCCGGGGCCTGCTCCGGAAGGCGGGTGCGACGGGGCACACGCCGCCCGCGCTGGTGCGCCGCCGCGGGGGCTATGTCCTCGACATCGATCCCGACCTGGTTGATGTCCATCGGTTCCGCCGCCTGGCCGCACAGGCCGCCAACGCCGACGTGGCGACGGTCGAACGGCTGGCGTTGTGGCGCGAGGCCGTCGGCCTGTGGCGCGGCGCGCCTCTCGCCGCGCTTGCCGGGGACTGGGCCGCACGGACCCGCGACGCTTGGCACGCCGAGCACCGCGACGCGGTGCTGGGCTGGGCCTACGCCGAGATCGAGGCCGGCAACCCCACCGTCGTGATCAGCCCCCTGGCCGACCTGATCGACCAGTACCCGCTGGTCGAGACGTTACCTGCGATGTTGATGCGGGCGCTGTACGCAGTCGGCCGCCGCACCGACGCCCTGGACTGCTACACGGCCGCCCAGCGGCGCCTCGACGACGAGCTCGCCGAGGAGCCGGGGGCCGAGCTGACAGCGGTGTACCAGGCGATCCTGCGTCGCGACGCAGATGTGCCCCCGCCTCTGGGGACAGCGCCCGCCGGGGTCGCGGTACCGGCGCAGCTACCTCCGGATGTGCGCGGCTTCGCCGGCCGCACCGACCAGCTCGCCCAGCTCGACGCCCTCGCTGCCACCGTCGGCGGAGGGGCCACCGCGGTGGTCATCTCCGCGATCGCCGGCACCGCCGGCGCGGGCAAGACCGCCCTCGCCGTGCACTGGGCACACCGCAACGCCAAACGATTCCCCGACGGGCAACTGTATGTCGACCTGCGCGGCTTCGATCCGGGCGGGGCGGCGGTGGATCCCACCGACGCGGTGCGCGGGTTCCTCGACGCCGTTGCGATGCCGCCCGAGCGCATTCCGACCGAGCGCAGCGCCCAGACCGCCCTCTACCGCACCGTGCTGGCCGACAAGCGGATGCTCGTCGTGCTCGACAACGCCCGCGACAGCGAGCAGGTCCGCCCGCTGCTGCCCGGCGCACCCGGCTGCCTGGTCCTGATCACCAGCCGCAACCCGCTCACCAGCCTCGTCACCGCCACCGGCGCCCACCCACTCCCCCTCGACCTCCTCACCCCGCAGGAGGCCCGCGAGCTCCTCACGCGCCGCCTGGGCGCGCGCCGGGTCGCCACCGAGTCCGACGCGGTCGATGCACTGGTCACCGGATGCGCGCGGCTGCCCCTGGCCCTGGCGATCGTCGCGGCCCGCGCCGCCACCCATCCACACTTCTCGCTGGCCGCACTGGCCGCCGAGCTACACGACGCCCGTACCCGCCTCGACGCGCTCGCCGACACCGACCCGACCACCGACGTACGGGCGGTGTTCTCCTGGTCGTACGTCACCCTCACCCCACCCGCCGCGCGGCTGTTCCGGCTCCTCGGCCTGCATCCCGGCCCCGACATCCCAGCCACCGCGGCGGCCAGCCTCACCGGTCTCCCCCCATCCCGACTGCGGCCGCTGCTGGCCGAGCTCACCCACGCCCATCTCATCGCTGAGCACCGGCCCGGCCGATACGCCTTCCACGACCTGCTGCGCGCCTATGCCACCGACCTCGCGCAGGTCCACGACTCCGACCCCGAGCGTCGAGCCGCCCTCACGAGGGTCCTCGACCACTACACGCACACCGCCCACAACGCGGACCGGCTGCTACGTCCACACCGTGACTCGGGCAGCATCCCGCTGACCCCGCCTTCGTCCGGCACGTATCCGCAACAGTTCGCCGACCATCAGCAGGCGATGGCCTGGTTCAGCGTGGAGCGTCCCGTCCTGCTCGCCGTCCTGCGACACGCCGCCGACGCCGGACTCGACGCCAGCACCTGCCAGCTCGCCTGGGCCCTCGACACCTTCCTCGACCGCCAGGGGCACTGGTCCGATCTCACCGCCGTCTGGCAGGCCGCCCTGCACGCCGCTCGGCGGCTTCGAGACCCCTCGGCGCAGGCCTTCACCCACCGCTTCCTCGCCGGCGGCCTGAGCCGGCTCGGCCGCCACGCCGACGGGCACACACACCTGCAGCACGCCCTCGAGCTGTACCGGCAGGTCGGCGACCGGTACGGCCAGGCGCAGATCCACCAGAACCTCGGTTCGCTGTGGGACCGGCAGGGCGACTACCGGAAGGCCGTCGACCACGCCCAGCAGTCCCTTGACCTCTACCGGGCCGTCGGCCATCGCAGGGGGCACGCGGACGCCCTCAACGCGGTCGGCTGGTGCCATGCCCAGCTCGGCGATCACAGGCAGGCGCTGCTGCACTGCGAGCAGGCCCTCGACCTGCTCCAGCAACTCGGGGACCGCGCCGGAGAAGCCGCCACCTGGGACAGCATCGGCTTCGCCCACCATCAGCTCGGCAACCACACCCAGGCCATCGAGTGCTACCGGCGCGCCCTCGTCCTGAGCCGCGAACTCGGCGCACGCTATGACGAGGCGGACATCCTCCACCAGCTCGGCAACATCGGCGACGCCACCGGCGACCTCGCCGCCGCCGAGGCCGCGTGGCGGGAGGCCCTCGCCATCCTCGACGACCTCAACCATCCTGACACCGACCAGCTCCGGGCCAAACTCCACCGCTCACCCGGCCAACCCGCCCGTCGAGCGGCCACGACGTAGCGCCGACGGCGTCGACGCGACCAGCGCGGTTCTCGACCACTTCGAGAGCCCGCCATTGGGCCTCGGGACTATCGCCTTAACGGTGTAACGGTTCGGCGAAGAGGTCGCTGTCCGCGGGCCGTTGATCGGGCAGCCAGCAGTTGCCGGTGGTCCGCCGGCGCCGGTGAGGCGGAGCCGGAAGCTTACGCGGTGGCTGGCTCAAAGATCGTCACGCTGCGATCCAGTCCAGTCGCCGCCCGGCCGGCCCGACCAGCGACCCGACCTTTCCGCCCAGACGTACGGCCCGGTGTCAGCGGCTTCACCGACCAGAATTCTTCCGCCATGTCGTCGGTTCTGGTAGTCCCCTCGCACGCACGGTGGAAGGATTCATGACCATGACCGACGCTAGACCGCTGGGCGCTGACGAGGCCACGTTCATCGCGGTGGCTCGCTCAGGCGATACGGCGCGGTTCGCGCTCATCACCGAGCGCCACCGGCGTGAGCTGCAGGTGCACTGCTACCGGATGCTCGCGAACTACGAGGACGCCCAGGACATGACGCAGGAGACGTTCCTGCGAGCGTGGCACAAGCGGGAGTCGTTCAAGGGCCACGCTGCGCTGCGGACCTGGCTGCACCGGATCGCGACGAACGCCTGCCTCGACTTCCTGGAGAAGCGCAACGACCGCACACCCGTACCGTCCGAGCTGGCGGACGTCGGCTCCGAGGTGCTGTACCTGCAGCCGTACCCCGACCGGATGCTCCCCGAGGACCCGCAGGAGTCGGTGGTGGCGCGGGAAACGATCGAGCTGGCGTTCATCGTCGCCATCCAGCACCTGCCGCCGCGGCAGCGGGCGGTGTTCATCCTGCGCGACGTCCTCGGCTGGCCGGCGGCGACGACCGCCGACGCTCTCGAGCTGACCGTCGCATCGGTGACCAGCGCACTGCAGCGGGCCCGCGTGACGATGCGCGAGCAACTGCCCGGCCGCCGCCTCGACTGGCGGAGACCCGCCACCAACGAGCTGTCGAGTGACGAGCGCACCGTGGTGAAGTTGTATATCGACGCCCATGAGCGCAACGACCTCGACGGGCTGATCTCCCTGCTGCGCGACGACCTGCGCTTCGTGATGCTGCCCGAGGCGGGCACCTCGGTCGTCACGGCCAAGGACGCGGTGGACGGCTGGGTCTCCGGTGGGCTCTTCCAGCCCGGCCACGACGACTGGCGCTGTGTCACCACGACGGTCAACCGCATGCCCGCCGCCGTGCTGTACCTCCGCACCCCCGACGACCCGGAGTACCGGCTGTTCGCCATCGCGGTCCTGCACATCGTCGACGGGAAGATCGCCGAGCTCACCGGATTCGACGCCACCGACAAACCATGGCTGGACCTGCCCCCGACACTGTGATCAGGCAAGTCCCCATCGTCCTGAACACCGACGCGAACATCACCGCCCCGCCGGCAACGCCGGCGGGGCATCTCGATGCCCGACGAACCCGGCCTCACGAGCCGAGCATCTGGCCCGTGCTCATTGCCTCGTCTCGTATCGGGTCAGCAGGACGCCGCCGGGAAATGCCCGCGTCTCCACGAGGCTCAGGTTCACCCAGTTGTCCAGCGCGGTGAAGAACGGCGTGCCGCCGCCCACCAGGACCGGCACGGTGACCAGCACGTACTCGTCGATCAGTCCGGCCCGCATGGCCGCCCCGGCGAGCGTCGCGCCGCCGATGTCCATCGGGCCGGCGTCCTCTGTCTTGAGCCGGGTGATCTCGGTGACCGCGTCGCCGGTGACCAGGCGGGTGTTCCAGTCGACCGTGCCGGTCGTCGAGGAGAACACCACCTTCGGCATGTCCCGCCAGCGGCGGGCGAACTCGGCCTCCGCCGGTGTGACGCCGGGCTGCTGGTCGGCGGTCGGCCAGTGGGAACTCATCACCTCCCACAGCTTGCGCCCATAGAGCGCCAGGCCCGTCGCCCCCACCCGGTCGGACCACCACTGGAACAGCTCGTCGCTCGACGACGAGTCCGGCCCCTCACCCCCACCCCAACCGAGGTCGTCGCCGGGCGCGGCGATGTAGCCGTCCAGGGTCACATTCATGCCAAAGGTCAGTTTCCGCATCATGCCAGCCTCTCGTGAGTCGATCTTCCACATACAGACGGGCGCGGCGCGAAAACCTCATCGGTGCGGCGATGAACACCAGCGCCGTCGCCGTCGAGCGCTGGGCCGGGCCGCCGGTGCTCAACGGGTGCCACGCCGCCTGGAGCGTCAGCGCGGTCGCTGCCTGGCTGTCCAGCGCCGCCCTGACCCACGCCGAGGTGTCGCTCGAAGCTCACCTCGTCACCGCCGGCGGCCCTCAGCGCGTCGTGAAGTAGATCATCGGATTCGGGGACAGCTTGTGTACGGCCTCGCTGAGTCCGAGCGAACGTCTGACGGCCAAAATCTCCTCATACACGTGCGGTGCCGCCTTGGCCGACGCGGTGAAGTAGCTGATGTTGCGCTGGGCGAGCCAATCGAGCACCACGCGGCCTTCGCTGAAGCGCCGGGTTCGAGCGCGATGGAAGACGTCGTGAACTGTGACCGGGGTTCCCGCTCGCACATTGTCCAGAAGGTTGTGCGTGTACCAGCGAGCGAACCGTGCCGTGTGCGCGGCGTCGATGAAGAGGTAGTTGATGGTGGACGGTTGCAGATCGGCTCGGGCCCGTACGTCGCCGCGGTGGAAGGTCCATCGGTCGCCGGACAGGTCACCGGGGATGGTGCGGAGCACATGGTCGACGATGTCGTATGAATCCAGATGCCCCGTCGCGTTGTCGGCGACGGCCCGCAACAGCCAGGACGTCGACCAACCATGGAACGTCCCGATTTCGACGACCCTGGCGGGCTTGGCGTCCCGTACCAGCAGGTAGGTGAGCTCGGCTTCGATGTCATCGAGTTTCGGGCGCATCCCACGGCTGACGCACAACATGCCGCGCTGCGCGTCGCGGGCCGCGCCGAGCGCTTCCGCGTGCGTTCGGTACAGGCGCAGGACGGTGGCCAGGTCGATGGTTTGCCGCCTGGCGTTGCGGTAGTCGCGCGGCGCTGATGAACCGGGACGGCTGGCGATCAAGGTGTTTTCCTTTCCGAATTTGCCGTGCGGGTCGAGTACGAGAAGCGCTCAGCGCTTCGGAACAGCAGCCGCAGCAGCGCCAGAACACCGGCGAAGACTGGTAGCCACGCCAGGCGGTGCACCAACCAGGAGGTCTCATCGGGTGCTCCGATGAGACCGGCCGGGTCGCGTAGGAACGCGTGGCCGGTTCCGGCGACGATGAGGAGGGCGGTCTGGTGCCAGAGAAACACCGTCATCGCCGACAGGCTCAGCGCCGTCACGGTTGCCCACCAGGCGGACCGTTCGAGCAGACGTTCCAGTCGCTTCCAGGCCATGAGCGCGAGGCCGATCTGCACCAGCGAGAGCGCAACCGTCAGCAGAGAGGGTGGGGCGAGGTTGGAGCGACCTTCGCCGGGGACACCGACCGCACTGGCCGGATAGCCGGCCACGACGATCAACAAGGCCCCGGCGACGATACCGGCGAGCACCAGTGCGGTGCCTACCCTGCGGCCGTGAAGGTGTCCCCGTGCCATGGACACGCCCAGCACGTAGGGCACCAGCCAGCCGGTGACGCCGTTGAGGTAGGTCAGCCACTGCGGCATAGCCGGCCACACGGCGAACCGGGCAAGGTCCACCACCGCCACGGCGGCGAGGGGCGCAAGCGCCAGTCCCGGGCCGAGTCGGCGCTCAGCGGCGGAGAGGGAAGGTGTCATCGCGCTCAGCAGCAGCACCACCAGCACGAACCACAGCGGGCTGATCATGAGGCGGCTGACCACGTGTTGTGTTGGCGCTGCCACGTGCGTGGCGTGCAACGCGGCGCAGGTGAGCAACCAGAGCACGGCGAAGACTGTGATCGGTGGCAGGAGCCGTCGAGCCCGGGTCGCCAGCCATCGCGCCTGGGCCCTGTTCCGCGTTGGCGCACGGATCGAGCCGGTAACGGCGGTGTAGCCGGACACGAAGAAGAACAGACCCAGCGTCTGCAGGATCCAGGTGAGCGGCACGAGCATCGGCAACTGGCGCAACGGGCTCTGTTGGTGCAGTGCACCATCCGCATCTGTGGCCAGGCCTGTCACCAGCCAGTGACCGGATACCACACCGATCATCGCCAGCGCGCGCAGCCCGTCGACCACCCGATTGCGGTGCGTCGGCAGGTTATGTGTAGGCATCGGTGTGCGCTGTGTGAGCACCGGGGTCATCGGGCGTCGCCGACGCCGAGCGCGATTCGGGCCATCCCGCGGAGCGCGGTGGTACCGGGCGTGAAGTAGCCATCGTGTCCGTCGACGTCGGCGCACGGTAGGGGCCGCGCGCCGAACCCGGGGTCGGTGGGCAGTCGGCCGTGACCGACGCCGAGTACTCGTACGCCCGGGATCCGGCGGGTCCAGTCGTTCGGTGCGCTGCCGGCCCACACCCGCGCGGTGGTGCGCAACGCTGATCGGTTGGCCGCTGCCATCCCGGGGCTGCCGATCGACACGATGTCAGTGACCTGATGGGCCATGTGGGGTGCGGCGAGCGCTGCGACGACGGACCCGTAGCTGTGCCCGATCACCGTGATCGTCAAGCCCGGATGTCCGAGCAGCAGACCGTCGATGAAGCGGTTGAGCGCGATGGCTCCGGCGGCCGCGCGGTCCTCGCGCAGTGCGTCGCGGCGCACGCCCTCGGGAGGGTCGTAGCCTAGCCAGGCCACCGCGGCGATCGGGGCGGCCGGGTCAAGGCCCTGGATCTGGTCATACAGCCGCCGCAACTGCCAGGCGGGTGCGCGGCGCTGGACTCCACCATGGCCGGTGTCGAAGTTGGTCAGCTTGTCATCCACGCCAGGCACAATGATCACCACTCGGGTGGCGGTGTCCAGATCGCCCAGGACTTCGACGATCCGGCCGTCCCCGCGGTCGTCGAAGGCGAGGATCTGCCGGCGCGACGCCTGCGGGTACCGCACGCGGTTGGCTGCGTACCGCAGGGCCGCCGGTGCGCCATCGAGGTTGCCGACGATCCGCGGGTAGCGGCCAGCCAGCGCCGTGGTGTCGGCGGGGGGCAGGCGGGCGAAGAACGCGGCGACACGCGCGGGTGTTGCGGTGCGTGGATCGGGAGGCGTCAGCGGGTCGGCGAGCCACGTGTCTACCGTCGCTTCGGCGACCGCAGGGGTCGGCCGCGTCGGGCCGACGAGGTTGGCCGTTACACTTAGCCCCACGGCGAAAACAGCCGCGACCACGAATCTGAGCGCTATCCTGGCGACGCTCCCCGTCACCACCGCAGCCGTTGGGGAGTGCCGCGGGCGGACCTGCCCTGGCGCAACCATCTTCCGCATGCCGTCGAGCATCGTCGGGGCGAGGCGCGGGCGCAGGCGGGCAGGCTCACGAAGATCGCTACGGGGAGCCGGGCACGGCGCGGTGCGGCTACCCGCACCGTCAACGGTGTGCTGCCACGATCGTGTCTGTCTGCGTCGGACAGGAACGTCGGATGGTCACGTTCGTCACTATCGGATCGAGATCGAGGTAGCCAGGGTGATCGACCAGCCGTCACGGGTGGGCAACCTCCGCCCGGCTGCCCAGGTGTTGATCGTCGCCGGTCGGGCGGTGGTCGCCCGGCAATCCTTGAAGGGCCTGGCGTACCTGCTGTTGACCGTGCCGCTGGACCTCGTATCGGGGATCTTGCTGCTCGCCGGCGGCGTGCTCAGTACGATACTGTTGATCACACCGCTGGGCACGTGGCTGCTGGCGCTGATACTGCGCACGGCGGCCGGCCTCGGCAGGCTGCGCCTGGCCCTGGCGCACCGTTTGCGCGACGAGCGCGTGCCAGCGCCGCCCCGGCCGACGGTCCGGGGCGGGGTCTTCGGCTGGCGACGGGCGATGCTCACCGACCCTGCCGGCTGGCGGGCTCTGGCCTACACGCTGGCCAAGCTCCCGGTGGCGATACCGTCACTGCTCATCGGCGGCGGATGTTATGGATACGGGCTGACGATGCTGACATACGTCCCGCTGCAGGAGCATCCACCCGAACCGTGGGCGATTGTCGGCAGCTCGCTCGCCGGCCTGGTGTTGCTCCTTGTCGCCCCATGGATGCTGCGATCCGTCCTCGCCGTGGAGCGGATGCTGATTCGGGGGCTGCTCGGCCCGAGCCAGGCGGCGCAGCGGTTGGCCGACCTCCGCGAGACCCGCGACCAAGCGGTGAGCGACGCACATGCGACGCTGCGCCGCATCGAACGGGATCTGCACGACGGCGCCCAGGCCCAACTGATCGGAGTCGGCATGCACCTGACGATGATCCGGGAACTGGTGGCCGCCGACGCCCCGCCGGAGCATCTCCGAGCTGCCGTCGACACCGCTCAGGACGCCCTGACCGCCACGGTCACGCAGCTACGCGACCTGATCCGCGGTATTCATCCGCCGGTGCTCGACCGGGGATTGCACGCCGCGTTGACGACCGTGGCGGCCGGTAGTCCGGTATCGGTGACAGTCAGCGTTGATCTGCCACGGCGACCACCGCCAGCCGTCGAGAGCATCGCGTATTTCTGCGCATGCGAGCTACTCACCAACGTCGGCAAGCACAGTGCGGCGCGCACCGCCACGCTCCGGATAGCCCTCCGCGACGGCGTTCTGCGCATTCGTACGAGCGATGACGGCCGTGGCGGTGCCTTCCCACGAGCCGGCGGCGGTCTGGCCGGACTTGCCGAGCGGATCCGGGTCGTCGACGGCCGAATGGTGATCTCGAGTCCGCCGGCCGGTCCGACTGTGGTCACCGTCGAGATCCCCTGCCCGGGTACGGGTACGGACTGAGAGGCCGCTTCAAGATGCGCGTCGTCATTGCTGAGGACTCCGCGATCCTGCGCGAAGGGCTCGCACACCTCCTCGCCGTGCGTGGCCACGACGTGCAGGCCGCCGTCGTCGACGCCTCGGCGCTGCTCGAAGCCGTAACGAGCCATCGCCCCGACGTTGCGATCATCGATATCCGGCTCCCGCCGAACCACACCGACGAAGGGCTCCGAGCCGCCATCCAGCTACGCCGTGACGTCCCCGGCGTCGGTGTACTCCTCTTCTCCCAATACGTCGAGACGGCCTTCGTCGCCGAACTGCTCGCGGGCGGCTCCGACGGAGTCGGATACCTGCTCAAGGAACGAGTCGTCCGACTCGATGACTTCCTCGACGCGCTGCATCGCATCGCCGGCGGCGGCACCGCGCTCGACCCGGAAGTCGTCACACAGCTTTTCGGCAGGAGCCGGCACCGCGACCAACTCGCAGCCCTCACCGCGCGGGAACGGTCAGTCCTGCAGCTCATGGCCCAAGGACGCAGCAACACGGCCATCGCCGCTGGGCTGCGGGTGACCGAACGAGCCGTGGAGAAACACATCACCAACATCTTCACAAAGTTCGACTTACTGCCCTCAGACGTCGACCACCGGCGGGTCATGGCCGTGCTGCGATACCTACAAAGCTAACCGACGACATCCCGGCGCCGGTGGCAGCAGCCGGGGGCTGACCCGGCCTAGAAGAAGATCGCGTTGATGAGGTAGACCACCAGCCCCGCAGTGCGGTGTTCGACGAGGACCCGGGGGGTGAAGAAACGTCAGGATCTCGTCGAGGAACTGGCCTGGACGCGCTGCTTGGCGACGTTCGCGTCGAGTGCGAAACCCATCGGGTCGCTATCCCCACCCCTGGCAGTGGTGCAGCTACGGCCGTCCAGGCTCAGCAGACCAGCTACCACCTTACTGTAGTTGCGCTGCCACTTATCGCGGGCGAGACCGTGCTGCGGCGGGCCTGTCCCCGCCCGCAGTCACCATCAGCACCCCGCAAGCAGCGCCGGTGCTGGCCGGGGTCCGGCTGCGGGCCGGACGTGCCGGCTCCGGCAAGGGCGCAGGATCACCCGCAACCCCGCCGTCGACGCCGCCATCACCGCCATCAACGACGAGCAGTACACGTCGGTGCGCTACCCCGGCGCGGTCACCGAGCCTGACACCGGTGGGCTGATCTCCGACGCCCAGGTGGCCGAAGCGCCGTACACCGCGTGTGAGTGCACGCCCTTCGACGTCCCCGATTGGGCTAGGGTGATCGCTGCCATTAGACTCTGATTCTAAACAGTTCGAGGAGACCATGTGTCCGGTTATGAGACCGAGGGTCGGGCGATGCGGGCCTTCGTCATTCCGTCACCGCAGTGCAGCTCCGTAGAGTTGGCGCGGGTTCCCGTACCGCGTATCGGACGTGAAGAGCTGCTCGTGCGGATCAAGGCGGTCGGGGTGGGCATCCACGACTCCTACTTCCTGCCGCCCGGCATCTCCTACCCCTTCCCGATTGGGATCGAGGCAGCCGGCGTCGTCGAGGAGGTCGGCAGCGCCGTGGCGGGGCACCAACCCGGCGACCGGATCGCATTCGTCAGCTCGATGCAGGTCAGAGGCGGGACCTGGGCGGAGTACGCAGCGGTCCGAGCCGACTCGCTGATCGTGCCGATCCCGGCGGGCCTCGACTTCGAGCAAGCCGCTGCCGTGCCGGTGGCCGGCAACACCACCTTGCGAGCCTTTCGCACATTGCCGCCGATCCAGGCCGGGGGATCGATCTTCGTGGCCGGAGCCTCGGGGGCGATCGGCACCTTCGCCGTACAACTTGCGCGAGCCAAGGGCTGGCAGGTCGCAGCCTCCGCCTCGCAACACAACCATGAGTACCTGGCCTCCCTGGGGGCAACCAAGATCGTCGACTACCACGACCGTAGCTGGCCCGACGAGATCCGCCGGTGGAGACCGGGTGGCACGGATGCGGCGCTGGCCATCCAGCCCAACACCACCGCCGACAGCCTCCGCGTGGTCAAGGACGGTGGCACGGTGATCACGATTTCCGGTGACCAGGTCGCCCCCACGCCCGGTGTGACAGTAGCGATGCCTTCCCACAGCATCAACGTCCGGGATGAGTTGGTGGCCCTCATGGAGCGGATCGCGTCCGGGCAGATGCGCCTCACGATCGAAAAGGTCTATCCCTTCGAGGACGGGCTAGAAGCATTGGCCAAGGTCCGGACCCGTCGTGCTCGAGGGAAGACCGTCCTGACACTCCGCTGATGCGGGATCCCGGTAGTACGGCCAAGTACTGGAGTGTCAACGCACTGGCCACTGAGGTTGGATTTCTCGTCGGTCCCCGTCCGCCGAACGATGGTAAGGCGCGGCCGGGTCGCGACTGGCGTGTCGGGATGGATGAAACCGTCGGGAAGCGACCTCGTCATGGGACGCAGCGCCGCGCGCCTGGGCCTCAAGGTTCGATCCGGGAGGCCGGGCTATGCCCCCTCAACCTAGGCTCGCCGTTGCTGCTACAACGAACAGCACACCCGCACCGTGCTACACGACGATGAGGACCACTTCGACCGGCACCGGCCGCCACCAGAGCCTGGATCAGCATCCACCCGACTACGACCCCGGCGTGGTCATCGCGATCGACAAGCCGATCCACCGGGCGACGGGTTCTCGGCGGCACGATCAACGAACACCGCCGAGCAGCTTGATCCACTCGCAAATCCCCAGCTCACAAGTGTGAGCACAGTTTTGGCCCGGTACAGGGCCCGCGACCTGCACGGATGTCATTTTCGGCAAGCAGAACGGGCGGGCCCCTCAATACCCGCTCACCGTCGAGGGTGCCCCTGTGCGAACCGCAGCGTGGTCTCGGCAACGCGTCGACCGAGGTGCTCAGCGGTGAGCAGGTCAGCTTTCGGGGGCGCCTGCTCAGGTCCGGCATCGACGTCCGACTGCGCGGCGGCACCCAGCCAGAACCCGAGCCGGTTCAGATCGTGCTCGGAGCCGGTCGCCGAGCAGTTCGCCGGCGGCAGATCGAGCGACACCCAGTGCATGCCGTGCTGGGCGGCGAAGAGCACCATCTGGATCAACGTCGCCAGCTTGTCGCCCGCCCGCGTGCCAGAGTTGGTGAAACCTGCCGCGATCTTGTCGCGCCACAGGTAGCCGTTGCGCATCACCGCGGCGGAACTGGCCTCTTGGAACTCCTTGAAAGCGGCCGATGGACCGCCGACGTACGTCGGCGCACCGAAGATGATCGCGTCGGCGGACGACAGTTCGGCCCACTGGTCCTTGGCCTCCTCAACGGTCAGCATGAGCGCCTCGACGTCCGATACCAGCTTGACCCCCGTCATGACCGCCTCGGCCTGCCGCTGAGTGTGGCCGTATTCGCTGTGGTAGACGATGACGATCCTGGTGCTCATGTGCAACCTCCTGTGCTGTGAACGTGCCACCCATCTGACGTCAGCGGTCAGGCAGAGGTGACCGGCCCGCACAGTGCGATGTCCAGTTGCTGGAGCCGGAGCGGGTCACCGAGCACCTCTATCGCGGCGATCCGATCGTCGTGGATCACGAACTGCAAGACGAACCGCAGCCGCCCCCGTGGCGCCACGACCGCGCCCACTTCGCCCTCAATGAGCGCGGGCTCAGCGAAGCGGGCCCGCCCGCCGTTCGTCAGCGTCTCCCCCGCGACCTCGCCAGCGCCGCGAACCTCCGCACGGGCACGCCGCCCCAGTGCGACCCGATCCGCCCGCCGTTCGACGCCGGGTGACAGCACCGCGATGAGGCCGTACAGGTCACCAGCACGCGTCGCGGCGAGAAACGCTTCGACGACCCTCCGGTGCCGCTCGACCTCGGAGGCCGGCAGCCTCGGCGCGCCGCGCACGCGTTGACGGGCACGGCTGGCCAACTTCTTCGTGGCATCCGGTGACCGTTCCACCACCTCTGCGATCTCGTCGAAGGGCACGGCGAACAGGTCATGAAGCACGAACGCGACACGTTCGGCAGGTGTCAACCGATTCAGAACCACCAGTAGGGCCAGCCCGATCGAGTCGGCCAGTTCGGCCGCCTCGGCCGGATCACTCTTCGCAGTGTCACCGGCAGGCGAGCCGGGACCGCCGACGTCAACGGGGACCTCGGGCCGGCGTCGGCGAGCACGGATCATGTCGAGACACACCCGGCCGACGATCGTGGTCAGCCACCCCGGCACATTCGCGACAACACTGACATCGCTGCGGCTCGCGCGCAGCCACGCCTCCTGGATCGCATCGTCCGCCTCATCCGACGAGCCCAGTATGCGCGACGCTACACCGCGCAGGTGGCCACGGAGCCGATGGAACTGATCGGCGAGCTGAAGATGGTCATTCATCGGTCACCTTTGGCTTCCTCTGAGCGTCATACCTGATCGAGGAGAGAGGTACGCCATGAGGACGAGGAGACAGCCGGTCCGACGACCATAACATTTCGGGTTTCGGGCAACGATCGAGGAGGCGCCGAGCGGCGGCCGAGGCCGAGCAGTTCGCCGTGGATGCGTTGGTAGCCCCAGCCGGGATCGTCTCGGGCCATCTGCTCGACCAGGGCGGCGATGGCCGGTCGATCGGCGGTGGTGGCACCTGCACGAAGTGGTGAGGCCAGCATCGACCGGTTGCCCGAGGCGCGCGGGCCG
This sequence comes from Dactylosporangium roseum, assembly GCF_025264685.1. Classification (GTDB taxonomy): domain Bacteria; phylum Actinomycetota; class Actinomycetes; order Mycobacteriales; family Micromonosporaceae; genus Dactylosporangium; species Dactylosporangium roseum. Next base: position 3,284,619 of record NZ_CP073721.1, on the reverse strand, counting down.
GCTTCCAGCCGCCCCTGGAACACGCCGACGATCTCGCCTGCGGCCAGGCGCTGCGCGAGGTAGCGGGCCGGATTCTCCGGGCGCGTCGCGGTCAGACCGCGGCGGGCGACGGTGCCCATTCGAGTCCGGGGAAGGCTGGCCCGAGATAGCAGATGCCTGAGACGTCCTGCGGCATGCGGCCGGTGGTGTCGGCATGGCGGGCGATGGCCCCGCCGATCGAGGGTGCCGGCGTCGCCGGGCGCCGACGGTACGTGGACTTCGTCGAACCAGCCGGCCTCGGCGATGCGGCTCACCGCAATGCAGTTGGCGGCCACGCCGCCGGCCAGGCACAGCAGGTCCGGCGTTCGTGGCGGGCACGTCGCGGCGATGCAGAGCGGGCTGAGCCGGGGATAGCGCCGGGAAAGCACCCACAGCGGAATCAGCATGGGGTCCAGGTAGAAGCCGGTGTCGGTGACGGCACCGCATGAGCGATCAGGTCCCCGGAACCGGGCCGGTTCACCGAGCGGGGCCAGGGCCATGACGGTGCCCTCCTCGTCCCCACTCCGGCAGCCCAGGTGCTCGGTGACCCCTACCGTAGACGTAGTCGAGGGTTGCAGGGTCGTCGATGGTCTGCAGATCGTGCAGTCGGCAGCGCCGTCAACGCGGTGGGCGCGACCGATCGTCGTGGTTTGGACCTCGCCGCGGCTGACGACGACCAGCACGGCGGCGGCGAACCCAGATGAGGCGTATGCGTGGAGGCCGTGGGCGCGATGGTGCAGGACCGGCCTGACTGTGGCGTTGGGGAAGCAGCGACAGCAGATCGGCGATCCAGCGCGGGTGCGGTCGGCGACGGTGATGAAGCTGCAGGCCCGGGGAATGGCCCGGCGACGGGTCGCCGGGGCGCGTAGGCCGGCCGGAAGCTCGTTGTCCAGACTGTCCGCGACGAACTTGCGACCACAGTGCAGCACCGCAGTCCCGGGCCGGACGGTCAGCTACGATGAACTGCTCTATCTGGAAGCCCTCCGTCTAGTGCGCCGGTGTCTTGAAAACTCCAGCTACAAACCGCTCCGGATCTGGTAGTGCGACATCGGCGTACACCATCGTATACACCTTCGCGCCCAGCCAACCGCCGAGTGTCAGGACTGTGGTGCCCCCAGAACCCACCCGACACCATCCTGTAGCCCACCGACCAACACCAAGATCAAGCGATCAGATTTCAGCAAACCACGCCGTCGAGCGACACAACCGGCGGTTCACTGCAAAACCAAGGCCGTGACAGCCACGTGCACAGACCCTGACCAGCAACTTAAGACTGGGGTCGTCATCGCCCCCAGCGGGGATCGCAACACGGCCCACGCGAGCGGGTCGAGGACCTCGTCGAGTCGTCATCGCCCCCAGCGGGGATCGCAACGTGCGGGTGTTCTGCATGATGTTCTGCTGCCGTTCGATGTCGTCATCGCCCCCAGCGGGGATCGCAACATGACGTGGCCAGGCTGGTCCTCGGGTGGCAGGTCGTCATCGCCCCCAGCGGGGATCGCAACAGCACGATCACGTCGGCCGTCATCCGGTCCTGGAGGTCGTCATCGCCCCCAGCGGGGATCGCAACACGCTCTGCGCGCCCACCTTGAACGGGCGAAGTGCGACGTCGTCATCGCCCCCAGCGGGGATCGCAACAATCCGGTGCTGTCGCTCATGGCGTCCCCCGTGCGGTCGTCATCGCCCCCAGCGGGGATCGCAACGTGTAGACCTGTGTTGAGGTCAGCGATTTGTGCCCCAAGTCGTCATCGCCCCCAGCGGGGATCGCAACCCGATGGCCGTCATGCCACACGCTCCAGGAGCGCGAGTCGTCATCGCCCCCAGCGGGGATCGCAACAAGGCGTGCTGCGGCAGGTTGTGGATCTGCGTCAGGTCGTCATCGCCCCCAGCGGGGATCGCAACATCTGCTTCGGAAGCCCCGCCACCTGCCACAGGTCCGAAGTCGTCATCGCCCCCAGCGGGGATCGCAACGTTTGCTGTGGGCTCGGGTGGCAAACGGGATGCCTGGTCGTCATCGCCCCCAGCGGGGATCGCAACAGCGGAACGCTGGCGACCCGCAGCCTGGGGCGGCGGTCGTCATCGCCCCCAGCGGGGATCGCAACCGCCGGTCGTCGACCCGATCGTCCTCGACAAGAGGCGTCGTCATCGCCCCCAGCGGGGATCGCAACAGGGTGTACGGACGTCGGCCGCCGACATCATCCGGGTCGTCATCGCCCCCAGCGGGGATCGCAACCCGAAGAGAAGATGGGGAAAATGAACGGCGTGTTGTCGTCGTCATCGCCCCCAGCGGGGATCGCAACGTCGCGGCAAGGACCCGATCCAGAGTGCGCACACGCGTCGTCATCGCCCCCAGCGGGGATCGCAACGCGTCACAATGTTCGGCACGTCCCGGTCGATTTGATGTCGTCATCGCCCCCAGCGGGGATCGCAACCACGTCTGGGGCCGGGCGAGTGGCATGTGCGGCGGTCGTCATCGCCCCCAGCGGGGATCGCAACAATGGTCGTCACCGGAGGATGCCGACCCGACCGATAGTCGTCATCGCCCCCAGCGGGGATCGCAACGAGGTCGAGCGGGACCAGGCGATGAAAAAGCGCGCCCGGTCGTCATCGCCCCCAGCGGGGATCGCAACGTGAGGACGTTCGGGACGGCGACGGTGCCGGGCATCAGTCGTCATCGCCCCCAGCGGGGATCGCAACGATGGCGGGCGCGGGTGGGCTGGGACGGCGGGCGGGTCGTCATCGCCCCCAGCGGGGATCGCAACGCAGGCCCCCAGCCGTCGACAACCGTCCGGGTGAACGAGTCGTCATCGCCCCCAGCGGGGATCGCAACAGGAACACATGGCCCGCGGTGGCCTCGCCCGGCAGGTCGTCATCGCCCCCAGCGGGGATCGCAACGTGGCGAACTCGGCGCTGCCCATCGCTGCGCGGAGTCGTCATCGCCCCCAGCGGGGATCGCAACCGCAACCCGATCATGTAGAGGGCCCACTTGCCGGCGGCCGGTCGTCATCGCCCCCAGCGGGGATCGCAACCTCACCCGCTGGTCGCGCACCCACGGCGACGACGCCCGGTCGTCATCGCCCCCAGCGGGGATCGCAACGCGACGCATGGCCGCTGGTCGGCCCCGGTGACCGCGAGTCGTCATCGCCCCCAGCGGGGATCGCAACGCGACGCATGGCCGCTGGTCGGCCCCGGTGACCGCGAGTCGTCATCGCCCCCAGCGGGGATCGCAACACGAGGACGGCATCCCACGATGCTGGACCGCGGCCCGTCGTCATCGCCCCCAGCGGGGATCGCAACAGCGCCTTCAGCCCGTCTGCGAGCCGTCGCAGGTCGCCGGTCGTCATCGCCCCCAGCGGGGATCGCAACGTGCTCTCTGTCATGCGTCGAGTCCTGCTGAAGCCGTCGTCATCGCCCCCAGCGGGGATCGCAACTTCGTCGCCCCGTTTCCAGCCTCGGCATCCCCTGCCGTCGTCATCGCCCCCAGCGGGGATCGCAACGCGAGCGGGCGGGCCTGCCCGCAGCCGATGCACACGCGTCGTCATCGCCCCCAGCGGGGATCGCAACATGCGTCGGATGCGGTAGCAGGCCGGCGGCAGGTCTGGGGTCGTCATCGCCCCCAGCGGGGATCGCAACGGGATCACGGCGGCTGGGCCGGGGACGCATACCTGGTCGTCATCGCCCCCAGCGGGGATCGCAACGCTGGAACTCGGCCATGGCCGATTGGCTGAGGGCCGTGTCGTCATCGCCCCCAGCGGGGATCGCAACAGGTTCATTGCCTCGTTGAACAGCCGGTCAAACCCGTCGTCATCGCCCCCAGCGGGGATCGCAACAGGCGCTATTCACCGGGGCCGAGCAGCCGAAGCCCGCCGTCGTCATCGCCCCCAGCGGGGATCGCAACACGTCGAACGCGTCCGGGCCGTTGAACCTGTCCGGCGTCGTCATCGCCCCCAGCGGGGATCGCAACGCCTGGACGAGCGCGACGCCGGCGGTCGCGAGAGGTCGTCATCGCCCCCAGCGGGGATCGCAACTCAGCACGTCGGCGCCGGTCGACCAACCGCGAGGGTCGTCATCGCCCCCAGCGGGGATCGCAACACGCGGAGGCCGGCTCGCCGGCGTCCACCGCTTGTCGTCATCGCCCCCAGCGGGGATCGCAACACGCGGAGGCCGGCTCGCCGGCGTCCACCGCTTGTCGTCATCGCCCCCAGCGGGGATCGCAACACCAGGCACGCCCGGATCCGCGGGCTGGTGACACTGGGTCGTCATCGACCCCAGCGGGGATCGCAACAGAAGACCGGCGCCGCGGTCCAGACCGTGAAAGCCGGGGTCGTCATCGCCCCCAGCGGGGATCGCAACATCGCCGAGGCGCCGCGGGCGTCCCCGCCACCCCGGTCGTCATCGCCCCAGCGGGGATCGCAACGTGCCGAAGTAGGCGACGGGGCCGCGGTGGCTGCCCGTCGTCATCGCCCCCAGCGGGGATCGCAACATGCGCGGCGGGACGTAGCCGTTCCACATATCGACGTCGTCATTTTGAATGTCGGGCAACACGCTGTCCCGAACCGCACTGAACACTTCCCTACAGCGCCGTCGGTCGGAGTGGCGGTACCTGGGTATCTGATCGGATCGTGGGGTGTGATTGCTGTCGATGGGCAATGCTAGTGGCGATCTGTTGGTCGATGTGCCGATGCAGAGTGAGCAGATTGCCTGGTTGATCCGGGCGTCCGAGCTTGCAGGCGGTTGCGGCGGCGACGGCGTGGTGGAGGAGGGTGCTGACGTCGCGCGGGAGGGCTGCGTGTTCGGCGGGAGTGAGGTGCCATGCTCGGGTGAGGGCGTCGGTGGCATCGGCGACGACGGTGTCCGGGTCCGGGTGGGCGCCGTGCGTGATCGGGGCGTGGTCGCGGGCTTTGTTGAGGATGAGCAGAATGCGAGCGGCGTGTGCCTCGCGGGTACGCAGCTTGGCGACATCGCCGAGGTCTTTGCGGAACTTGCGATATGTGGCGCCGGGCCGTTGGCGGGGGGCCGTGCCGTTGGCGGGGGGTCGGGTCGTGGGCGGCGCGGCGGCGATGGAGGCTTCGAGGGTGTCGGCGGCCAGGACGAGCAGGCGGATGCGGTCGGCCGGGTTGGTGGTCTGGGCAAGTGTGGCGTTGACCAGTTCCAGTCGTTGCACGGCCATGCGTCGGGTACGACCGGTCCGGTCCGACGTGGGCGCCGGGTCCGGGGAGGGCCATCGGTCGTGGCGGTTGGGGTTGGGGTTGCGGCTGGCGAAGGCGGCGGCGAGTCGGTGGGCGTTGTCGGTGATGGCGGGGTCGATGGCGGATGCGGCTAGTAGGCGCCAAGCGACGTCGAGTTCGAGGTTGTTGAGGGCTTCGCGGGCGGCAACGAGTAGGGCGAGGTCGCCGTCCGTGAGGGCGGGCCAGAGGTAGACGTCGGTGTGGGCGGTGGTGGCTGACGGTTCGGCGTTTTGGCGGACGAAGAGGGGAATGCCGTGTTGTGCGCCGATACGGCGCAGGACGCCGAGCAGGGCGAGCAGGACGGGTTTCGGTCCGGTGGGGATAAGCAGGAGCGCAGCCGTGTCGGGGGTGAGGTGTTCGGTGATCGCGTGCTCGACGGCGTCCATGTCGGCAGGGGCCGAGGCGTCGACGGCGTAAGCGGTGGCGTGATGTCCACCGCTGGTGAGGCGGTCCGCGTCGTCGTCAGCGCGGCCGAGGCTACCGTGGTGACCGGGCGTACCGAAGATGACGGCTCGCATGGCGGGTTGGTCGGTGTCGATGTGCTCGAGGATGGCGGTGGGGAGTCCGTCTCGCAGCAGGCGTTGGCCGATGGTCGTGGCGTGCTGGTCGGTGCGGTTGCCGGCGAACCAGACGGTGACGACGGTGTGGGCTGGCGTGGTGGGTGGTTCGGGGAGTCCAGCGTCGCGCCGGCCGGTGCCGTCGGTGTGGAAGCGGTCAAGGTAGGCGCCGACCACGGCGGCGTCGTCTTGGCTGGGTGGGCGAAGGTTGTGGCTGCCGTTGCCGATGTTCCGCAATGCAGTAGCGACGTCGCCGAACAGCCATTTGTATGAGGGCAGGCCGACGGCGGCGCGGATAAAGAAGTCTGTGCTGCGGCCTTTTTCGATGCGGCCGAGCAGTACGCCCAATGACGGGCCGCCGCCGTTGGGGTTGGCGACCCTGCGGAGCAGGTCGTGGGCGTCCGGGTGGGTGCGTTGGTCGGCGGTGAGGAGTTCTTCGTAGCGGCTGGTGATGTAGCGACGGACCGTGAGGCTGGCGGTGCCGTCGCGGCGGACGACAGCGTCGGCCAGGAGGGCGCGTAGGGAGGAGCAGTCGCGGGCCTGGAGCCCGGCGCGGTGGCGGTCGGCGGCAGCGTGAACGAGGGCGTGCTGGGCCGGGGTGAGGTTGATGGTGGCCTGGTCGCCCTTGGCGAGTACGTCGAGGGCGGCGAACAGCCGCCAGCGGACGAGCACGGCGGCGACGGGGTCGGCGCCGAGGTTCTGCAGGGGGTCGACGGTCCGGTAGTCGCCCGGGCACTGGTCAGCATGAGCTGCCAGGGGATACCGGCGTGGGACAGCGCGGTCAGGGTGCTCATGGTGACGGCGGCGGCGCCGGTACCCCAGGTGGCGTAGGCCTGCTCGTAGCGCGGTGCGTGGGCCAGGTAGTCGGCGAGCGTGTCGGCGATCGGGGTTTCGGTGAGCCCGGGGATGGCCAGCGCGGTGATGGTACGGGCGGGTGTGCCGGTGCGGTTGAGGGCACGAGCGAGGGTTTGCGCGGGGTTACGTCACTTCGGTTGTTGTGGTGAGGCATACGCTGCTGCAGTGGCTTCGGGTGCGGATTGGGACGGATCTACGGTGCTCAATCTGACGCAGCATGTAGTGCGGCTGGTGGGCACGGGAGCGACGGTGGAGCTGCGTCCAGCGGGGCCGGCGGCGCGGCTGATGCTGGAGCCGGATCGGGATGACGGGGTTTTGCGCGTCGGTCCGTTGGTGGTGCCGTTGAAGCGGACTGCGGCGTCGTCGCAGGTGGTGGGAGTGCCACCGCGGCGGCCGGGGGCGTGGTTGATCGTGGCACGTGTGGTGGCGGAGGCGCTGCCAGATCGGGACGATCTGCTGTATCCGCATGACATGGTGCGCAACGCCGCCGGGATGGTGGTGGGGTGCCGTTCGCTGGCCCGACCGATGCGTCCGGATGCCGGCTAACCGGCGGGTGCTGGCGCGGGTCGTCTGTTCGGCTGTTCGCTGGTGGTTGATCGTCTGTGAGGACGGGATGATCGATCGATTCGTTCCGCAACTTTTGTAGTTGAACGACTTCCATACATATCTATACTGCAGCGATGCATGTCTTTCCGGCCGCGATCCCGTCCGCGGAGGCCCCCCGCGTCGACGTGGTCGAGGTCCGGGTGGCGCGGAAGGTGGCGCCGCTGTTCGGGCTGGGCGCCGACCTGGAGCCTTTCCGCCGGACGTGGGTATGCGACTACACGCAACTGTCGTTGGCCGAGATCGGTCGGGGTGCACCGTTCCCGGACCGGGCCACGCGTGCGCGGTGGGACGCCGAGCCACCGCCCGGCGCCACACCGGCCGACGGTGGCGCTGGATGGGCTTGGTCGGGTCGGGCGGTGTGGTCGGGGGCAGGCACCCTGCCGGGGGCGTTGAGCAACGCGACGCTGAACCGGTACGGGCCGGACACCAAGGCAGCGGTGGTGCTGTCGGCGGCGAACCGGCTGTTACGCGGACCAAGCGCCGCGGTTGCCGCGGCCGCGCGCTGGCTGGCGGAGACCGGGTGTGATGCTGAGGTGCGTCTCGCGGTGTGGGCCGGGCTCGTGCTGGAGGTGTATCGAGCCCAGCCGGCGCTGGTCGTCGCGGCGGTCCAGGCCCGGCAGGTACAGCGGTCGCTGTCGGCGCGGTGGGGGGGTCAGGTGGACCCGGCCGGCGTTACCGCGGCTGGCGCGCCGTGCGAGATCGGCCCGCCGTCCGGTCGCGGAGACCAGGACGAGACGGCAGCGCGGTGGCGACCGACGGACTTCGACCTCGTCGATGCGACACTGCCGGCGCTTCGGCTGGCCGACGACAGTCCAATCGGGCCGGGTCTGGTGACGTCCGACGCGGTCGACGACATGGCGTCGGCCTGGTGTCACCGCTTACTGGGGATCGGCCGGCCGGGGCGTGGCGTGCTGTGGCTGATCGAGGAACCGGGCGGGGCCCGGCGCGTGCAGGCGATGGTCCGGGTAGGTGCGGTGGTCGCGCCGTTCGTGGCGGCCACGCTTGGCGGCACCGTGGCCGCCGACCGGGCCGGGCCCCCGCCGCTGCCGGTGCTGCCCGAGCCGGCAGTGCTGGCTGCGATACCGCGGCTGCACCAGCGGGCGCATCTGCTGGCGGCGCATGTGGCCGCCTCCTATGTGCGCTACCGGGATGAGTGGCTGCTGGCCTGGCCACAGTTGCGGGCGCGGACCGCTCAGCTAGTCGCTGACGCGGTCGGGCGGTGCGCCAACGTCCTGGACGCCGACGATCCTGTGCCTGTCCAGTTGACAGCCTATGCGGCATATCTGCGCGTGTGGGACGGGCCCCGCACCTCACCGGGTCAGCACGCTAGCGACGCTGCTGGGCTGTCGGCGGTGGCGGCGCTGGTCGCCTCGCAACAGCAGGTGGCCGGCGCGTGGCGAGCTGGACGGCTGGATCCCGGGGCGGCTACATATCTCCTCGAACTCGGCGTGGTCGCGTTGGATGATGCGGCCCGGCACGGCGACGACGGTGCAGTGTCGGCGTGGGCGTCGATCGGGCGGTGGTGGCCGGTGATCCTGCAGGCTCGTGGCCTCGGCCAGCAGCTCGCGTCGATCGAGACGGTCAGTGACGCCCAGGCGTTTCACTTGCACCACTACGCGGCCTGGTTGGCCACCGGGCGGCGGTGCGCCGACCTGCAGCGGGCGCTGATGGTGCAGGAACGGGTCGCGCAGGTGCGGGCCGCGGTGGCCCGTGGGGAGCCAGCCGGGTTCGCCGCGAAGTCCGCGGCGGCGCGGGCCGGGCACGAACTGGCCGCTGAGATCGCCACCGACCTTGCGCTGGCCACGTCCGCCCGGCAGCGTACCGTGCGGCTGCACGCCGTGCACACCGCCGCACGGTACGCGCGGGCAGTGCTGGCCGATCCGAGCATGCGCGGGTTGTTGCTGCAGGCTGGGTCACAGCCAGCGGCGGCGCGGGCCGCGACGGCCGTCGCCCGGGCACTGAGCGTAGCGGTAGCACACGGCGTTGCGCTGGACGCGGACGAACTGGCCGAGGCGCTGGCGTTGATCGACGCGGTGCTCGCGGCGCGCGACGGCGACCCGGCGATGGTGGCGCTGTGTGGCTGGCGCAGCGACCTGGTCGCCCCCGACACGGGGTACGGCGTGACGCCGGCACGCCAGCGCGAGCGGGTCACCGACCCGGTGATCACGGACCCGGCCTGCGAACTCTCCCGAGGACGCGGCGGCTCAGCGAGAGGACAGCGATGAGTGACCGGCACTGGGTGCTGATCGGGACCGGAGGGAAGCAGCGGTACATCTTCGGCAGCAGTCGGCTGCGGCACGCGGTCGGCGCGTCCCAGCCGGGCCCGCCGCCGGCTGACCGCGCAGCTCGGGGAGGACCTAGTCGTGTCGGCCCACCTCGACGAACTCGTGCACAGCGGCCGGATCGCGGTGGTACACGCCGACGGCAACGGCGTCGGTGACCTGTTCCGCGGGTTCCTCACCCACGTATGGCACGCCGACGCCGAGCCGGGTAGCGCCGGCCCTACCTGCCAGACCAACCCCTAACCGGTCGCGAGCCGAGACCTGGCGGCCGTCCACCGGCCGGCGGCGCTGGCCGAAGGGGTGACCCTCGTCGGCATCGTCGGTGAGCAGCCGGGCGCTCCGATCGGCGTCCCCGCCAAAGCCCACGGCAGTCAGAGTGATCAACACACCCGTTCAACCACTGAACGCTCAAGAAAGGAAAGCGGTGCGCCTTCGTATCGAGGTCATGACGACAGCATCCGAGCTGCCCTGGCCGCGGGTGCTGGCGCCGGGGCGGGGCCTGGCTTACAACCTGCTCGCGGCGACCGCCGACGAACTGGCACAACAGCTACATTCGGCGGGGTGGGGCCCGTTCGGGATGGTCCCATTCGGGTATTGCCCGCCTACGTTTCCCCGCGCGCGCCGCCGATCGGGAACGTATGCGGTCGGGGGTACCGGTTTTGTCGAATTGGGTAGCCCACTGCCGTCAGTGATCCACGCATGGATAGCGGCGCTGCAGCACCGGGACGTCATCGACTGGGGCGGAGTCGCGCTGCACGTAACCGGCCTGTCGATGATGGAGCCTCCCGAATTCGACTCTGGGCGGGCCCGGATGCGCACGGAGACGCCAGTGGTGTTGAAGGTCCCACCGTCAAGCCAGTTGCCGGGCCAGACGTGGCTCCTGCCGGCCGAGCCGCAGTTCCCGGAAATGTTCAACAACAACCTGATCCGCAAGGCGCAGACGCTCGGTCTTCACCCGGACATCGAGCTGGACGAGATCATGTGGGTCGGGCCGAAGCGGTCATTCGCGGTCGGTCGCGGGGCCAAACCGGGCGCTGCGGTTGAGGTCGTGCTGTCCGGCGCTCCCGAGACGCTGCGCGCGCTCTGGTCGTGGGGCCTCGGCCAGGCGAACTCGGCGGGGTTCGGATGGATAGGCACGTTCCGGTGATCCTGACGGCGCATCCGCTGCAGCGGATCGGGGCATACGCGCTGGCGTGCCTTGCCGGAATCGAGCGACCGGATGGTGCCGCCGGGCTACCTGACCCGCATGGATTGGATGTCGCCGGGTTCGAGGCGGCGGTGGCGGCGATGACCGAGGACGCGGTGCGGGCGGCGCTGGTCCGGGACACCAAGACCGCTGTGGGCTTCTTCCTCAAGTGCTCCTTGTCGTTCTTTCCGAACTCGAAGATGAACCATCACAGCAACGCCAAACGTAGCGATGATGAGATCGCCGAGCGGGTCCGAGCCTGGCGGAAGCCACGACCGCCGATGCAGAGCGGTTCGGGCGTTGTCGGATGTGTGCTCTGTTCCCAGCCGGCGGCGGGATTCTTCGGCAAGGCCGACGTGCCGCTCGCGGAAAGCGATCTGTACCGCAACACCACGCCGCGGGGACACGAGGGGATGGCGTTGTGCTGGGCGTGCCTGTGTTGTTTCTATGCGTTGCCGTACGGTTCGTGGTTGACCGGCGGACCGAGCATTGCGGTGCATAGCTGGGACGAGGATTTCCTGGCCTCGACGGTGGCAGCACAGGTACGGCTGACCCGGCAGGTGGTTGAGATCGGTTCGGCTGCGGCGCGTGCGTTGCAAGCGCGGGAGGTGTTGGCGCTGCGGGCGTTGCGCGGGCATCAGCACGAGTTAACCGCTGGGGTCGAGTTGCTCGTGTACGGCAACAACAACCGGGGACCGGTCCTGGAGGTGTACGGGCTGGACCATGCGTTGGCGGAGTGGCTTCGGCGCACGTCGCAGCGCAGCGGGCTGCGGCGTGGGTTCAGGGCGTTGCTGCGCGCCCACCGCACGGCCAGGGAGCCGGGATACGTCGGGCTGGCGCGCAATGCGTTTCGTTCCCCGCAGCGCATTCCCGGGGCATGCGCGGCGTGGCTGGCTACCGCAGTCCTCCGTTCGGGTTGTGCGGAGCGTGGGGATGAGGCCGTCGCCCTGGCTGGACTATGTTTCGACTACGCGGACAAGGTGATGCTGATGGACAAGGATGACCTCGACGAGATCCGAGCGACTGGACGACGGATCGCGACGCTCCTGCGAGGGGAGACGAGTTCGGGCAGGTTGCGGGAGTTCTATGCCAGGTTCAAGGATTCGGGCCGGCTGCGGTCGTGGCTGCAGCGCAGCGCCGTGGAGTGGCTGGGCAGGCCTCGCGACGGTCAGGACGGACCGCTGGTGAGTACGCGGGGCTTCGCGTTGTTGTTCGATCCGGACTTCGACAACCCGGCGTGGTTCCATCGGCAGATGCTGCTGGTCGCGGTCACCGAGGAGTTGTTCCGTCAGGGCTGGCGGCCCGAGGCAGGCTCCGACGACGGCACCGAGGAACTGCCGGAGCTGGATGTGCAGGACAACGAATTCGTCGGTGACGCCGGGAGGGATGAACGGTGACGTATCTGGTGGGCAAGCTGGTCCTGGGTGTGGTGGCCGGGGCGCCGAACAACGGCCTGGGTGAGGACAATGTTGCGCGGGCCAAGCAGATGCGCGTCGGGCGGGATACCTACCCGTACGTATCGGCACAGGCGTTCCGGCGATGGCTTCGGGACTCGATGCCGGCCGACGAGCCCCGTTCGGAGGTGACGCGTTCGGGCTCCGGGGCCAAGCAGCAGGCGTACACGGCGGGCCGTCCGGACAAGTTCATCGATGACGATGTGTTCGGGTACATGGTGGCAGTCAAGAAGGAGAAGGACCAGCCGTCAGGGACTTGCCAGCGAGACACGGTACTGGCCACCGGCACGTTCGTGGCGGTGGCGCCGCGCCGTCCCACCCAGGACTTCGGCACGATGAGCCGAGGATTCGGGGTCGGCGAGAACCCGGTCATCCACGAGCACGAGTTCTACTCCGCGGAGTTGGCCGGCGATGTACTGCTGGACCTGCCTCGGATCGGGGTGTTTGAGACGGCGGGGTCCGGGCTGAAGGTGGCGCTGACCGCCGCGGCGGCGCAGCAGGCTCGGACAGGTGGGGCCAGTGACACCACGTTGCGTGGTAACGCGGCGGTGGCGTTGCCGCTGGCGGAGCGGCGCCGCCGGGCCGCGGTGATCCTGCGGACGCTGGCCGAGGTTCGTGGCGGCGCCAAGCAGTCACTGCACTACGGCGACCGGTCTCCGGCGCTGCTCGTGCTCGCTCCGATGCGCGGCGGCGTCAACCCATTCACTCGGGTGCTGGGGGTACGTGACGCGCACACCGTGTTCCGCACGGAGGTACTGCGGGAGGAATTGCGGGCCTGGTCGGACGAGCTCGACGGGCCGATGCTGCTCGGGTGGGCGCCTGGGTTTCTGGGCGAGCAGCGTGAGCGTGCCCGTGACGACCTGGCCGACCTGATCAAGGGCGGGACAGTGCTGTTGGAGCACCCCCGGACGCTGCTTCGCAACCTGGCCGAGCGGGTCGCCGCGGGTGAGCACGACGCCTGGTTCGCCGACCAGGGGCAGGGTTGACCACGGTGCACCCATCGGCCACGCACGGTGCCGGCACAGCCGACGGGCGGATGGCGCTGGAGGTGACCGTGACCGCGCCGGTGGTGTCGTTCCGTAACCCGCTGTACGCCAGCGTGCAGGTCTGCCTGCCGTGCCCGCCACCGGCCACCGTCGGAGGGATGCTGGCAGCGGCTGCGGGTGGCTGGGCGCAGGTGGATCCCGGGCTGCGGTTCGCGATGGCTTTCCACGCTCGCGGCCAGGGAACGGACCTGGAGACGTACCACCCGCTGGAGGCCAGCGGCAAACGCACCGACCCAACCCCGCGTGACCGGGCGTTCCTCGCCGATGTGACGTTGACGATCTGGCTCCTGGACGGCGTCGACGGCTGGGCGGCGCGGCTGCGCCGGCCGGTATGGCCGCTACGGCTCGGCCGGAGCCAGGACCTGGTCGGGATCAGTATCCGCGCAGTGGATCTGGTCGGGGGGCCCGGCCGGCAGGGTGCCGCGATCCTGCCGGCCACCGCCGGTGGCCAAGGTGTGCGGCTGCGGCTGCCGACCGCGGTGTCGACCGACCGGGCCCGTACCCGCTGGGACGACTACCGGTTCGATCCGCTCGCCCGCGCCGCCGACAGCGTCGGCGAAGGCTGGTGTGACCCGCAAGGGCGGGCGGTGGTCCTGCTGCCGCCGGTCCACCCGAGCCGGGCCGAGCCGTGATGCGTGGGACCGCCCCGGCGGTGTTCGCCAAGAGCGCCCAGCACGGGCGGGCGCCCGAACTGCTGACCGACCATCTGCTGGCCACCCGGGACGCGGTCCGGGAGCTCCGCCGAAGGACGGGCGCCGTGGCCGCCGCAGCCGTAGTACCGACCGGGTTGTGGCCGGTCGCCGAGATCGCCGCGCTGGCGCACGACCTGGGTAAGGTCGCCCGCGGGTTTCAGGACATGCTGACCGGCCGGACCCGTTCCTGGGGGCACCGCCACGAACTGCTGTCTTTGGGGTTCCTGCCCGAGCTACTGTCCAATGCCGATCAGCGGCTGTGGGTCGCCTCCGCAGTGATTACCCACCACCGGTCGCTGACCGAGCCAGCCCTGTCCGGACCCGGCTCGTCGATCACCGCCATGTACACCGGCATGACCGTGGACGACCTGCGCGAGGATCTCGGGGACATCGACGACGCCGCGGTCGGCGCGATGCACGCCTGGCTGTCCGGGATGCTCGCCACCCCATCCGGCATCGGCGGGACACCGGCCCCGTCCGCTGCTGCTCTGGTCGCGGCGGCCCACGCCGAGCTGAGCCGGCTCCGCCAGCAGTGGCGGCACCCGGTCGATCCCGGCACCGGCCTGGCCGCGGTCCTGCTCCAGGGTGCGCTGACACTGGCCGACCACCTGTCCTCGGCCCACGCCGCCCTGCACCAGCACCAACCCATCGGCACCGGCCTGACCGACCGGCTCACCCGGCACTTCGGGACCACGGACTGGCTCCGCCCCCACCAGCGAGACTGCGGCGAGGTCGACGGGCACCTGCTGCTGCGCTCTCCCACCGGCTCCGGCAAGACCGAGGCGGGCCTGCTCTGGGCCGTCCGGCAGGTCCACGCCCTGGCCGAGGGCACCGGCGCTGTCCCCCGCGTCGTGTTCACCCTGCCATACCTGGCCTCGATCAACGCCATGGCCACCAGGCTCGGCGAGCTGGTCGGCGACCCGGAATTGATCGGCGTGGCGCATTCCCGGGCCGCGTCCTACCACCTGGCCGTTGCCTCCGACACCGATGACGGGCCGGCATCCCACGCGGCCGCCCGCAAAGCCGTGTCCCGGGCCGCGGCCACCAGCCTGTTCCGCGAAACCGTGCGCGTGGCCACCCCGTACCAGCTACTGCGGGCCGCGCTCGCCGGTCCCGCGCACGCAGGCACACTCCTCGACCTGACGAACTCGGTCATCATCCTCGATGAACTGCACGCCTACGACACCACCCGCCTGGGGTACATCCTGGCCAGCGCCGCCCTTTGGGATCGGCTCGGCTGCCGTATCGCAGTCCTCTCGGCAACCCTACCCACCGCCCTCGCCGACCTGGTCGGCGCCACCCTGCACACGCCCGTCACCGCCGTCATCGGCCCGGCCGGCCCGCCCCGGCACCGCATCCGGCTGCACGAGCACCCGCTGACCCACCCGGTCACCGTCGCCGAAATCGGTGCCCGGCTCGCCGCCGACGAGTCCGTCCTGGTCGTGGCCAACAACGTCGCACACGCCCAGGCCCTGTACGACGTCCTCGCCCCGCCGGTGCGGGCCCGACACGGCGAGCCGGCCGCAGTCCTGTTGCACTCACGGTTCACCCGAGGCGACCGCAACCGCATCGAACAGGCTCTGACCGACCGGTACCGCGCCACTCGACTGCCGCGTCCACCCGGGCTCGTCGTGGCGACCCAGGTCGTCGAGGTCAGCCTCGACATCGACCTGGACGCCCTCTACACCGCCGCTGCACCACTGGAGGCGCTGCTGCAACGCTTCGGCCGGGTCAACCGCCGCGGCAAACGGCCGCCGGCCGACGTGGTCATCTGCCCGCCCGGGTACGGGTCACGACGCGGCGACCGGTCCGGACGCGAGTACGCCGACGGCGTGTACGAGGCCGAACCGGTCCGGCTGGGCTGGCAGATCCTCACCCGCCACGACGGACAGCCGGTTGACGAGACCGCCGCGACCGGCTGGCTCGACGAGATCTACACCTCCGGCTGGGGCCGTACCTGGCACACCGAGGTGGAGCGCGCCAGGCACAGATTCACCACAGACTTCCTGACCTTCGACATGCCCTTCGCCGGCCGTGAACACCTCGAAGACCGGTTCGACGCGCTGTTCAACGGGACCGACGCCATCCTCGCCCGTCACCGCGACAGCTACGCCGACCTGCTCACCGAACACCCCGACCGCGCCGGGCGACTGCTCGGCGAGCAGTACCTGATCCCCCTGCCGGACTGGGCCAACGGCATCGCCACCTACGACAAGCACCTGCGGGTGCGCGTCATCGACGGCGACTACGACGACGAACGCGGGCTACTCGCCGTCCGGCCCGTCGCCGGCACCGCCGTGTACACACCCGGGGAGGTGCTGTGATCCAAGCCGAGGACGTCGGCGGAGTCCACATTAAATACCTGTACCACTGCCATCGACAGCTCTGGCTCTACGCCCGCGGCATCCGGCCCGAACACCTCAACGCCGCCGTCCAACTCGGCGAGGCCGTCCACGACACCTCGTACACCAGGACCAGCCCGGTCGACCTTGGCGCCGCCCGCCTCGACCACATCGACGGCCGACACTGGGTACACGAGGTCAAATCCTCCACCAGAACCTCCGACGCCGACCGCGCCCAGGTCATCCACTACTGCTACCGGCTACACGACATCGGCATCCCCGCCGAAGGCGGAATCCTGCACTACCCCAAGACCCGGCGTACCACCAGGATCCGGTACGACGAGCAGGCCGCAACCCAGGCAGTAGCCGACATCGGCGCCACCCTCGCCGTCGTCGCCGCACCAGACTCCCCACCCCGGCTCACCCGCACCGCCTGCCGCGGCTGCAGCTTCCTCGACTACTGCTGGAGCGACTGATGCCCGCAGCCTCCCGCACCTACTGGCTGACCACACCCTGCCGGATCCGCCGCAAGGACCAGACCCTGCTCATCGAACGAGAATCCGGCGACCGAGTCCACATCCCAGTCACCGACGTCCGCGACATCGTCGCCTGTGCCGCCGTCGACATCAACACCGCTGTCGTCTCACTGCTCAACAGCCACCGCATTGACGTCCATCTGCTCAGCCACTACGGCGACTACGCCGGCTCCCTGCTGACCAGCGGCACCAGCACCTCCGGACAGACCGTACTCGCCCAAGCCCAGCTCGCCAACGACCCGGACGCCAGCCACCAGATCGCTACCGACCTGGTCCTGGCCACCGCGTTCAACGTCCGTCGCGTCATTGACCGCACCCTGCTCACCTACCCCTATGACAGCCTCCGCAGACAGGTCGCCGCAGCAGCCGGTACCGAAGCGCTGATGGGCGCCGAGGGAACATTTCGCCGAGCCGCCTGGGCCGTGATAGACACCCGCCTGCCCGAATGGCTCCAGCTCGGCGGCCGCAGCCGCCGACCGCCGAGAAACGCCGGGAACGCATTCATCAGCTATACCAACGGCATCACCTACGCCCGTGTGCTGACCGCCCTACGGCTCACCCCGCTCCACACCGGCATCGCATTCCTGCACTCCACCATGGAACGGCAGCGGCATTCCCTCGTGCTCGACCTGGCCGAGGTCTTCAAACCGCTGTTCGCCGAGCGGCTCCTGCTCCGGCTCGCCGGACGTGACCAGCTCAAACCCCACCACTTCGACACCGACACCAATCAGGCCATGCTGTCCGAGGCCGGCCGGAAGATCGTTGTCCAGACTGTCCGCGACGAGCTTGCAACCACAGTGCAGCACCGCAGCTTAGGTCGGGCGGTCAGCTACGATGAACTGCTCTATCTGGAAGCTTTGCGCCTAGTGCGCCGGTGCCTTGAAAACTCCAGCTACAAACCGTTCCGGATCTGGTGGTAGACACCGTTGTACACCATCGTCGTCTACGACACCGCCGCCGAACGCAACCCCGCCATCCTGCGGACCTGCCGACAATACCTACATCATGTGCAGCGCAGCGTCTTCGAAGGCGAGCTCAGCCCGGCCCAGCTCAAACGGTTCCGGGCAGCGGTCGAAGCCGGCATCGACCGCAGCTACGACAGCGTGCTGGTGTACACCTTCCCGCCCGGCACAACCGCGGTCCGGCAGGACTGGGGCGTTCCCCAGAACGCACCCGACACCATCCTGTAGCCCACCGACCCAACACCAAGATCAAGCGATCAGATTTCAGCGAACCGCGCCGTCGAGCAACACAACCGGCGGTTCACTGCAAAACGAAGGCCGCGACAGCCACACGCACAGACCCTGACCAGCAACTTAAGGCTGGGGTCGTCATCGCCCCCAGCGGGGATCGCAACCCCGCCGACGGTGCGGTACGTGTCGACCGGGAAGTCGTCATCGCCCCCAGCGGGGATCGCAACAGCTCGCCGCGGATGGCGAGCGTAAGGGTGTGCAGGTCGTCATCGCCCCCAGCGGGGATCGCAACATCAGCCGGGCGTACCGCTTGGCGAGGGCGACCGGTCGTCATCGCCCCCAGCGGGGATCGCAACATCGGCTCGATCTCAACAAACCAGGCGCGCGCCGCCGGTCGTCATCGCCCCCAGCGGGGATCGCAACTCGACGGCCTCGACCACGGCGTCACGCCACTGGTCGGGTCGTCATCGCCACCAGCGGGGATCGCAACATCTGTAGGCCCGCGATCTCGAACGCCCACACCACGTCGTCATCGCCCCCAGCGGGGATCGCAACCTGTACAGCGACGCCGCCCGGCTCAGCCTGGCGAGGTCGTCATCGCCCCCAGCGGGGATCGCAACTCTAGTTCCGGGCGCGGCCTGCTCAAGGGCGCCAGTCGTCATCGCCCCCAGCGGGGATCGCAACGTGCGCCGGAAGCCTGGCCCGAAGCCGGGCACGAAGAGTCGTCATCGCCCCCAGCGGGGATCGCAACATGGTGTCCTCGTCCCACGCGTCGGGCCCGTTCCAGTCGTCATCGCCCCCAGCGGGGATCGCAACTCGGGCTTGACGTGCGTTGCTGTTGTCATGATCTCTGGTCGTCATCGCCCCCAGCGGGGATCGCAACGCGTAGATCGCGTCGAGGTGCGGGCGGATCGACCGCAGTCGTCATCGCCCCCAGCGGGGATCGCAACTCGCAGACCCCGTCGATTACGGCCCGATCTGCGCAAGTCGTCATCGCCCCCAGCGGGGATCGCAACCGCGCAGCACTCGAGGCGGCTCACCACCGATCAGGTCGTCATCGCCCCCAGCGGGGATCGCAACTACCGGAGGACCGTCATCCCACGGCAGACCGGACGGGTCGTCATCGCCCCCAGCGGGGATCGCAACGCGTAGGGCTGGTCCCGCGTCGGGCGGCGCACGAGCCGTCGTCATCGCCCCCAGCGGGGATCGCAACCTGACCTGGCGGAGTACCCGGAGTCGCTGGACGGGACCGGTCGTCATCGCCCCCAGCGGGGATCGCAACCACTGAACACCGGATCCGGGTTGCTCCACGCCTGCCCCGAGTCGTCATCGCCCCCAGCGGGGATCGCAACATAAACCCTGTGAACCGGGCCGGCGGGACCGTCACGGTGGTCGTCATCGCCCCCAGCGGGGATCGCAACCCTGCCACAGGATGGACGTAGCGAGTGCGCCCCCGAGGTCGTCATCGCCCCCAGCGGGGATCGCAACGCAGTTTGAACGCCGTGCTGGTGTGGGCGCCGAGGTCGTCATCGCCCCCAGCGGGGATCGCAACGCTGGCCCGTCGCCGACATCGCCGCCGAGATCGGCATCAGGTCGTCATCGCCCCCAGCGGGGATCGCAACATGAGCGTCCAGTGGGTCAGGATTTCCGCCCAGTCGTCATCGCCCCCAGCGGGGATCGCAACAGGGCGATGCGGCCCTTCGCACCCTTGAACACGGCCTGTCGTCATCGCCCCCAGCGGGGATCGCAACTTCTCGCCGGCGCCATCGTCGCCGTGGTGCTCGAACAGGTCGTCATCGCCCCCAGCGGGGATCGCAACCGCCAGATAACCTCGCCGGCAAAATCAGACGCCGCGGTCGTCATCGCCCCCAGCGGGGATCGCAACACCAGATCGCCAAGGAACTCGCCGAGATCGTGGACCTCGCGTCGTCATCGCCCCCAGCGGGGATCGCAACGTGAATTTGCTGCCCGCCACGGTGTTGGTCGGCGTCGTCATCGCCCCCAGCGGGGATCGCAACTCGGGTCGTTCGGGTCCATCACCACCCGCCCGTTCGAGTCGTCATCGCCCCCAGCGGGGATCGCAACACCCGCAGCGTCGCCTTGTGGCCGCAGCGGGCCGCTACCGGTCGTCATCGCCCCCAGCGGGGATCGCAACCGTCGGCCCACCACAGCAGCACCGTCGCCACCAGGTCGTCATGTCGTCATCGCCCCCAGCGGGGATCGCAACATGAACCCCAGGTATCGAGATAGGCGCGTATCGTGAGTCGTCATCGCCCCCAGCGGGGATCGCAACACGGATGGAAGCAGCAGGCCAACGATGCGGCCAAGTCGTCATCGCCCCCAGCGGGGATCGCAACCGGCCGAGACGGACGCCGCCGCCACCCTGATCCGGGTCGTCATCGCCCCCAGCGGGGATCGCAACGGTTCGCGCCGAGGGCAGCCTCAACAGTGATCGGGTCGTCATCGCCCCCAGCGGGGATCGCAACCGCACAACCCAGTGGCGGACAGGGATGGGTCGATCGGTCGTGTCGTCATCGCCCCCAGCGGGGATCGCAACGTGACGGTGAGCGCGTGCTGCCGGGTTGGACGCCCGTCGTCATCGCCCCCAGCGGGGATCGCAACATCCGCACGTCGGTCACGTGAACCACTCCTGCCAGACGTCGTCATCGCCCCCAGCGGGGATCGCAACATGTCCAACGGTGCGCCCAATCGCGACGCGTCGAGTCGTCATCGCCCCCAGCGGGGATCGCAACTCGGCCCTGGCCGGCGGCGCACCTAGACGCCCGGGTCGTCATCGCCCCCAGCGGGGATCGCAACGTCGTACCAGGCCGTATAGACGCGCTCCTGCGCGGCGTGTCGTCATCGTCGTCATCGCCCCCAGCGGGGATCGCAACTTGGTAGCGATGAATATGACGCCACCCGGCGATCTGAGTCGTCATCGCCCCCAGCGGGGATCGCAACACCTGCTCACCACACCCGAACGCACGTACGGCGTCCGCGTCGTCATCGCCCCCAGCGGGGATCGCAACCCGGCGACGACGGCGTCGAGGGTGCCGCGGGTGAGGGGTCGTCATCGCCCCCAGCGGGGATCGCAACCTGGTCAGCCCGCAGCTCGACGAGCAGACGATCACCGTCGTCATCGCCCCCAGCGGGGATCGCAACAGGACGGCACCCCCGCCAAAGCCCTGCACGACGCCTTGTCGTCATCGCCCCCAGCGGGGATCGCAACTTGCCGAGCATCCGCCACGAGCTCGCCCGGGTGGTGTCGTCATCCCCTCCCTGCGGGGATCGCAACATGACGAGACCCATGCGCGTTTGGATGCTGCGACGACGAGTCGTCATCGCCCCCGCGGGGATCGCAACTTCACCGGCGGCGTGACGTACCGGGCGATCGCGTGCGACGGGTCGTCATCGCCCCCAGCGGGGATCGCAACACGACGACGCGGAAGCAGTCCCCCTGGGACCCGGTGTCGTCGTCATTCATGCCGAGCGCGAAGCCCACCCGGGTCACCCGGGTTGGTTCTGCCAGGTCGCAGGCCGTGGGCTGGGAGCACTCGTCGGCGCATCTTGCTCCGGGCTTACGCCCACAGCCGTGGCCGTAGCGCCGTGGCTCGCCATTGACGACGTCGCGGAGCCGGCGGTGTTCGGTCGGCCACCGGCCTGCGAGCATAGGTCACGTGTGGGGATGGCCGGTGATGCCGTCCAAGATGGTGGTCAGGTTGTCGTTGAAGGTTTCCTCGGCGTTGAGGTGGACGCCGTCGAGGACGAGCCGGGCGACGGTGGGATAGCGGCCCGTTTTGAGCATGCGTGTCAGGTAGGGTCCGAGGCTGGCCTGCCAGGCGGTCACGTCGGTGCCGGTGGAACGGGCGGTGCGTCGCTCGGTGACCTCCCTGCGGAGCGCTCCGACGATGAAGGCGTTGAGGGCGCCCAAGGCCCGCTGGAGGTCGTCGAGGTTGCGTACGCCAGGGGCCTGGCTGAGCGCCGCCGCGGTGGATTCGCCCACGGCGAGCGCGTGAGGTCCCAAATGTGGCCTTCCGCCGAGCAGGTCGGAGAACCACTCATGCGCAAGGGCGGCGTCACGGGTCCGGTGAACGAGGGCCAGTACCGTGGCGCGCCACTCGGAGTGCTGGCCGGCCTCGGCGATCTGGGCATAGACGGCGTCGACCATCAGATCGAGCAGTTCGGACCTGTTGATCACGTAGTCGTAGAGCCGCATCGGACCGACGCCGAGCTCTTTGGCGATCTTGCGCACCGACAGTCCGTCGAGGCCGTGCTCGTCGGCGAGGCGGATCGCCGTAGCGGCGATCTTCGCGCGGCTCAGCGGCACCGGCGCCGCCCGTGGCTGAGGCTCGGGCCGTTCCCAAACGGGCAAGGCACTGCTACCGTACGATGTATCCATGTAATACAGCGTACGGTAACGGGGATGAGATGCGAATCGCGATCGCCGGTGGCGGCCTTGGCGGCCTGACGCTGGCCCGAGTCCTGCACCGGCACGGCATCGACGCTGTGGTGTACGAACGCGAGGCAAGCCGATCCGCGCGATCGCAGGGCGGAATGCTCGACCTGCACCCCGAATCCGGGCAACAGGCCCTGGCCGAGGCGGGTCTCACCGACCGGTTCCGGTCCGCGGCGCGGCCCGAGGGCGAAGAGCATCGCATCCTCGACCCGGCCGGACGCACCCTCTTGCACCACAAGCCGCAACCCGGCTCATTCTCCGGGCGTCCCGAGATCGACCGGAGCGTACTGCGTGGTCTTCTGCTCGATGCGCTCCCCGGCGACGCGGTGGCCTGGCAGCACCGGCTCGTCGCGGCGACGCCCAGCCCCGGCGGGGGCTTCGGGCTGACGTTCGATGGCGGCCACAAAACCGACTGCGACGTCCTCATCGGCGCGGACGGCGCGCGCTCGGTCGTCCGGTCGCTGCTGACCGACGCGAGCCTGTCCTACGTGGCCACCTTGGTAGAGCTGAACATCAGCGACGCCGACCGGCGCCACCCGGATCTCGCCGAGCTGGTCGGCCCCGGGAACCTGTGGTGCGTCGGCGTGAACCAGATCCTTGCAGCGCAACGCCTCGGCGATGGCAGCATACGAGTCGGGATCTCATTGCGCGAAGAAGATCGCGACATCGACACATATCGCAGTAAGCGTGCTCTGCTGGACATGTTCGAAGGCTGGGACTCAAGCCTCACCGCACTCATCGAAGCCGGCGACAGCGCGCCGGCGCCTCGCCGGATCGAAGCGATGCCCATCGGTACGCGCTGGGCCAACCAGCCGGGAATCACCCTCATCGGTGACGCCGCGCACCTCATGCCGCCGGTCGGCGAGGGTGCCAATCAGGCCATGCTCGACGCCGCCGAACTCGCCGGCGAACTCGCCGCCAACCCCGCCGACCCGGACTCGGCGATCCGGACGTACGAAGAGGCGATGTTCGCCAGAACCCAGCCGATCGCCGAAATGTCCGCACGGGTCCAGGCGATGATGCTGTCCCCCACCGCAGCCGACGACATCATCCGCTTCTTCACGCCGCGGCCCACCGAGCCGGCACCCGCGGATTGAGAACGCGCGGCGCGGCGCCTACCTGACCGCGACGGCCGCCGCGTCCGGCCCGCCGCGCCAGAGCGTGCCGGCCTCGGTGAAGCCCGCGTCGTGCAGGACGTCGTCCGCATGGTGATCAGGGCCCGCGTCCTGTGCACCCCGCTCCACCCAGCGCGTAGTTGAGCCCCGGCCGGAACCGGACGAGCCGCGCCCGGTGCTGCGCCGAGTCACCTTCGGCTCGCGGCAGCGGCACGCGGACGGCGATGATCAGCGTGTACACCGCGCAGCTCACCCCGTTCGCCGCGCACAGCCACTGGTACGTGGTGGCGGCGCCGGATCAGCACCCTCCTCGCCGGTCAGCCGGCCGCGGCGTAGCACCACGCCACGCCATCGGGTCCGGCCCGCTCGCCGGACACTCCGTGCGCGACGATCGGCCGGGCTCAGCGGTCGCCGGTGACGGGTGATCGCCGGGATGAGCGGTACCGCTGGCCGTCGACGCAAACCAACCGGACCTCGCTGGTGTATCCGCGGGACTGGCCGTCGCGCAGCCACAACTGGTCCGGTCCGGGCAGCATCTCGGTGAAGACCAACTCGCCGTCGGACACGCGTGCGCGACCGCGCCGCAGCTTTGCCCACAGCACGTCGACCAGGATCGGGTTGTCGAGGTCGACGTGGAGCGGCTTCACCTCACCCGGTATCCGGCAGTAGGTCAGCCGGGGCAGCTCATGCCGCTCCCGCAGTGCCTGGACGGCGTCGTACACCTGCACCAGACGGTCTCCTGCGGGACGTATCTCACCGGAGGGTACGCGCCAGCTCTCCCGGTTCACCACCACGCCGTCGATGACCACCCGCGGCTGGTGCGGGGCCGGTTCGAGCAACTCGAAGCGCCCGCACGCCGCGGTCGACAAGTAGTCGTCCAGTACCTCGACGAGGTCGGCTTCGAAGTCGTCGACAAGTGACCTGACCGTCAACTGACCGGAGGCGCAGTGGACCCGCAGCGCGCCGATCGGCACGACCCGGGCCTGACTCGGGCTGTACGGCGGTTCCGCGCCGATCCCCAGGTAGGTGTGCCGCGGCGAACGATAGGCCGGCGGCGGGGCCGTCCGCGAGTTCACGCGACCGCTGGCGAACGGGTACAGCGGTACCACGCGATCCGGCACGTCCGCGTCGATACCCGCCCGAAGATCGGCCGGCCGTTCGTGCGCCGCGGCGAACAACAACTGGTCCGTGGAGTTGGTGGTGGGATGGAGTTCGCCGAAGATCGCGAGGAACCGCCCGGCCGATAGGTCCCGGGCGCTGCTGGCCGCGATCATCAGGTCGGGACTGTGCCAGCGCGCGCTCGGCCATCCCGGGGCGGCGGCGGCGAACTCGCGCAGGACGCGCGACCGGATCTCGCCGGCGGTCACCTCCAGTCGGTTGGCGCCCGGCGCGGGCCGAAGGATGGCCGTCCACCGGCTCCGCAGCTCCGCCACGGCCGAGTCCACGGGACGGGCGTGGCCGCCCCAGAGGCTCGGTTGTCCGCCCCAGAAGCTGTCTGCCATGCGGTCGAGCAGGCGCGCGAGCGGGTAGCCTCCAGCGCGGTCCGGACCGTCGGCCGACATGACCTCGCGGGCATGGTCGAGGTACCGCGCGGCCACCCTCACCGAAAACCACCGGGCACTGGTCAACAGCAACTCCAGAGCGGGCGCGACGCGGTCGAGCAGGGTGTCGCTCAGGCGGAGGCGGTGCGGGTCCACGCAGTCCTGGTAGGCGACCCGGCGGCCGGCATAGTAGCTGCCGGCGGCTCGTTGCGCTGGTGCGCCGGTCAGTTCCTGGAACACCGCGTCCAGCCGGTCGAGGGACTCCAGGACGAGGCCGGCGTTGCCGCACGCGGCGGACACGCCCTGGACGGCGGCGATGAGCCGGTCGAGGTCGGCAAGCGCCGCCGCCCGGGCCGGCGGATCGGCGATCCTCTCCAACTGCCCGCGGAGCTGGCGTTCCGGGTGCCGGGTCTGGCTGAGCCGGAATCCGCGGGTGAGCAGGCCGAGCGCCTGCATCCGCCGGATCTCGCGGCGCACGGCCGCGGGCGCGTGCTCGGTGCACCGCGCGGCGACGCCGTCCACGTCGCGGACGCCGTCGCAGGCAGCCAGCACCGCTGCGGGCAAGGCGTCCAGCCGGATCCGCGAACCGTCGAACACGTACGCGCCGCCGTCGTCCAGCGCCGCGGACGGTGCGACCCGCGGCGGCACCCATGGCCACAACCGGTGCCGCTGGATCAACATCTCCGCCACCGCGCGTACCGCCCACAGCTCGAGAAACGCGCTCGCCCCCGGGTCCGGTGCGGTGACGAAGCCCACCTCGGTGCCCGCAGCGTTCCACGCCCCCCAGCCGCACGGGCCGTAGAAGCCGACGGTGTCGTTCTTCGCGGCGTACCGGGCCAGGTAGGCCGCGAGCGTACGGGAGGCGTACCGCTGGCGCTTGCCTCGCGTCAGGACACCCGCGCGCGCCGCGGCCGCCACCGGCGGATTCTGCCAGGCGAGCGCCTCCAGGAACGCTTCGCGCCCGCAGGCGCGCCGCAGCGAGCTCAGCGCCGCGGCATGTGCGGCGGCGAATCCGGCCCCGGCGTCGGTGCTCAGCCATGCGTAGGGCATGCCGGCCCGGCGCGCGCAGAAGGACCGCCACACGCTCCAGCCCGTGGAGCCGAACGGGACCAGGTGCTCGGGCAGCCCCACCGAAGGGGCCGGCGACGGACCGGTGACCGCGTCGTTCACCTCAGCTCCTCGAAATCGGCGTACCACAGCCGTTCATCGACTCGATCGAGCACGGCGCGGCCGAGGTCGGCCAGGTGCGCCTCGTCGACCGGTTCGATGCCCAGCCGGTTGTTGTGCGTGTGCAGGAAGTGATGCAACACGTCGACCGGCGCAGGCCCCGCTTGCCGCACCGCCGTTGCCGCGCGGACCGCGTCCTCCCAGACGGAGACGTGCGTCTCGGTGTTCTCCGGGTCCAGCAGGCGCCGCGCCGCCGCGCCGATGCCGAACCGATCGTCCCGGACGGAGTCGTGCCAGAACTTCCGCCGCTCGGGCGGGACGTAGCCGGACCAGTACCGGTGGTGCTGATCGAGGAAGCGCCGCGCGTCGGCCAGGCTCAGCCCGGCCGAGCGGAGCGCCCTGAGCATCATGGCCAGGGCGGCGGCGCGCCGCCCGACCGGATCCCGCACGACCGCCGGCAGGAGGTCCAGCACGACGGCGGTACTTCGGCAGAACAGCGTTTCGGCGACACTGACGCCGACCGGTCCGCCGTACTTGCCGTACTCGGGATGGTAGGCCGCGGGACACACCGTCGCGTGCGGAACGAGCCGGAGATCCGGCGGAGCGCCACCCTCCCGGCCCGCGTACACGGCCTGCGCCGCGAGATACGCCTTGTCGTCGAACCCGCGCGGCTTGCGCTGCCAGTCGAAGTAGGCCGCCGCATGGCGGCGTACCACCTCGAACACCTCCGCGAACGCCGCGTCGTCCTGGAGGTCCACCCGCAGCCGCACATGGGGCCCACCACTCCAGTACCGGACGATGAAGCATCGCGCGTCCCGCTGTCGCAACAGCTCGGCCACCGGTACGACGACATGCAGAACCAGCTCGTCCCGCGATGCATAGTCATATACATGAATGGCATACCAGCTCGTCACCGTTGCTCGCCTCCACGTCCAGCTACTCGACGGACAGGTTGATCTCGAACGCGACCTCCTCCGCGCTGCGCGTCACCGCGCCCGGTCCGTAGCTGTCCACATCGGGCAGGCACTCTTGAAGCACCAGATGGGTGGCCCGGCCGGCGGCACGAACCCGGTTCCGCAAGGCCCGCAGGAGAAAGGGATTGCGGATGTCGACGTAGTGCGGCTTGTCCGGCCGGTCGCCGGACGGCGGACCGGCCAGCCGGACGAAGCTACGTTCAGGTATCGCGTGCGCCCGTTGCCACTCTAGGCCGGCGAGCAGGAGGGCGACGTCGTCGCGCGGACCGGCGAGCGCCGCGCGAACGGGCTCGATCGGCAACAGCCAGGTTCGCCGCTGCACAACGATGTCCGCCACCTCCACCCTGGGCAACCGGAGGGACCGGCCGTCCTCGCCGGCGGCCCGGTCGACGAGCGGAACCCAGAGGTCTCCCTTGTACCGGGCGGTCGGCGCGAACGTGTACAGGAAGCGGTACAGGTCCGGCGCCGCCGCCGGATGCAGGTGGTTCAGCGGCATGAGGGTAATGGGCTCGCCGTCGATACGGTTGATCAGCACGAGCCGGCGACGCACCGGGTCGGCGCGGACGGCGAGGTCCCGCAGTCGCAGCGCGTTGTCGTCCGCATGGCAACGCGCACCCGGATACTCCAGGACGAAGGGTGTCACCCGGGGATGCACATTGGAGTTCTGGCCGAGGACGGCGACCAGGTCGGCTTGTCGCGGCGCCCGCTCGGCGATGTGTCTGCGCAGCGTCTCGCGGTGCGGTGGCGTGATACCTCCCGCGCGCTCCGCCAGTTCGCACCCCCGAGCGTAGAAGCTTCCCCAGCCGCTGCGGATCTCGTTCAGCACCAGCCCGGTCCTACCGCCGGGGTGGCTGAGCACCTGCACCTTGTGCGTCGCCGACTCCCAGGGCGGCACGAACGCCGGGTACGTCGCGCAAATCTCGTCGAGCCAGGCCGGGTCGAGCGTGACCGACTCCCTGCTCGACTCCTGGCGCAGCCAGCGGGTCACCTGGTTGCGCAGCTTGTGCACGGCGGTGACGCACGGATCACCCCAACCCGAGTGCAACTGCCTGGCCTCGACCGGTGACAGCGACAGGTACGCCCGGTAGAACTCGAGCAGATCGGCGCACTCGGTGGCCTCGCCGAACAGGTTCACGAACGCCCGGTACAGCCCCAGCCAGGCGAGCAGCGCGTCGTCGAACAACGGAAGGAACCGGTGCAGCCACGCGAAGTCCCCGGCGTTGTCGTACACGTGGAGTTCCGACCAGTTGGTGGGTGGGCTGTGTTGGCCCACATCCTCGAACACGGGGGTCCGCATCGCGTCCCGGTGCGGTTCGGCCAGGCCGTACCGGTGCTGCAACCGGTCCACGGCCACCGCGAAGGCGTCGAGGAGCTCGACCCGCTGTACCGGTGTGGCGGCGGGGAACGAACGCTCGGTCTCGACCAGCACGCTCAGCACGCTGGCGCCGTGCGGGTCGGTCGCCAGCCTTTCCGCCACCGTCGCGGCGTAGTCGGGTTCCTGGTCGGGAACGCCGACGCTACGTTCGCACGCGCCGCAGGCGACCAGGTGCTCGATGACCGCCCGCGCGGCCGTCGAGTCGAGCCCTTCCGCGATCATGAGGCCGAGCAGGTCGTGCTGCGCCAGCGGCCCGTCCACCAACAACTCCACGACGCGTGCGGCGGGACCGTGCAGCAACACCGAAGCGAACCGGTCACCGGGTGACCGGGGGTCCGGCGGGTACTGCGGGCAGGTCAGGAACTCCAGGTGACCACCGGCGCGGACCGCCGTGTTGTTGAGCCGGATGTCGAGCAGGTCGTCGATGTCGCCGTGTTCGGCGAGCACGTCGGCGATCCAGTCGAGCAGGAGCCGGTTGACGCGGGTCAGCCGCGCGCTTCGCGGTGGCCCGGTACCGGTCTGGTCGGTGCCGCGGCGCCACAGCCCGACGGTCGTGAACCCGGCGAACGGCGAAGGCTTCAACGCGGCGCGATACGCCAGGTTCACCAGGGTGTTCTCCACCTTGCGCAGCTCGCGCGGGGTCTGTCCGGACTGTCCGGCCGAGATTGCGAACGCCGCCGCTTTCCGGCCCATTACCCGGTCGGTGAGTTGCGCGGCGCACTGGAAGTCCTCCATGCCGGCGACGGTGGCCAGCGCCCGCCGTCCCGCCCTGCTCTCGTCACCGACAACCGATCGGGCCATCGCCAGCAGCTCGTCCTGCCTGGTTCGGTCCCGCAGCCAGCTTCGCAACTCGGCGAGGTGCGGGCGGGCCAGCAGCGCCTGTGCCACCATGATCGATTCCGGGGCCGGCACCCGGTCGTTGAACAGGTCCCGTCCCAGCCGCAGAAGCTGGCGGCGGGGCGCTCGCGGGACCGCCGGTACCGTCCGGCGTAGCACGGCCAGCAGCCGATCGCGAACCGCGGCCCGCTGCTGCCGCAGCTCGTAAACCTCCGTCAGCAGCGCCCACGTGCGGTTCGGTGTCAACGCGTGGAGCGCGGCGAACGGCACGGTGCCGCGCCGCCACGCCACCACGGGCGCCAGGCGGATCAGATGGGACGCGGGATCCGGCGTCACGGCGCGCTCACCGCCCGCGGGTTGGATGTCAGGTGCGCACCGATGACGCGGCTCAACCTGTCGGCCGCGTCCTCGACCAGCCAGTGTGTCGCGGTTACGCCCTCCAGCGCGAGCGGACGGTCGGTCTGCCGGCGCCACCCCAGCAGCGCGCCGCGATGCAGGGACCGGTCGGAGCTGCCGTACAGGACGGAAATGCCGAACGGCAGGGGACCGCACCGGGCGTGCCGGTAGCCGGCAAGCAGCGCGAAGTCGGCCCGCAGCGCGGGCTCGAACACCGGCCGGAGCTCCGGTTGACCGGCCAACTCCGGGTGGACGCCGCCCTGGTCCAGAATCTGCGCCCAGAACCGGTCGGAGGCCAGCAGGTGCAGTCGCCGGGGCACCATGGCCAGATCCGGTGCCGCCGCGGAGCCGACCAGCAACCGCACCGGCCGGCGGCCGGCGACGTGCAGCCGCCGGGCCACCAGGTAGGCCATCAGCGCCCCACCGCAGTAGCCGAACAGGGCGAACGGGTCCCGCGACAGCGGGGCGAGCCTGTCGGCCAGCGTGTCCACCACCGCCGTGAGATCGGTCCAGGGCGGCTCGTGCAGCCGCGCCTGCCGCCCGGGGAGGTTGACCGACCACGGCTCGATTTCGGCCGGAAGGCGCGCGGCCAGATCGGCGAACGACCCCGGGCCGCCACCCGCGGCGGGAAACATGAACAGCCGCGTGACGGCGGCCGGTCGCGCTGCCAGCGGAACGAACCACCGCGGACTCATCCGGTACCGTCCCGCTCCACCGCGGCCAGGTACGCCGCCATGTCCCGGGGACTTGCATGGTCGAAGACGGCCCGCACCGGCACCGGGCGCCCGACCAGTGCGCCGATCCTGGGCGCGAGCTGGACCGCGAGCACCGAGTGCCCGCCGTTGAGGAACAGACTGTCCCCCGCGCGAAGGCCGGGCCGGTTGAGCGTCTCCCGCCACAGTGTGACCAGCGCCGCCGTCAGCTCAGGGTCACCGGGCTCGACGTCGGGCGACCGGTCGATCGGCGCACCCGCTGGAGACCCCGTACCCCGCGACGCCAGGGCCGCGTGGTCCACCTTCCCGTTTGCCGTGGTGGGAAGGCGGTCGACCACCACGACCTGTGCGGGCACGGCGGAGGAAGGCAGCCGCCGCAGCGCGTACGCGACGACCCGAGCGTCCAGCCGTGGGGCAGGTTCGCGGGCGGGCTGGACGAATGCCAGGAGCCGGCCGTCCTCGCCCTGAGGGTCGCCGTGCAGCATCACCGCCGCCGCGCCGACCTCCTCGTGCTCGCACAACACCGCCTCGACCTCGGCCAGCTCGATGCGGTGCCCGTGCAGTTTGACCTGGCGGTCGGTCCGGCCAAGGATCTCGAGCCGGCCGTCGGCCCGGACACGGGCCATGTCTCCGGTGCGGTAATAGCGTCCCCGAAGCGGGTGCACACCGAACCGCTCGGCGGTCAGCTCGTCACGGCCGAGGTAGCCGAGGCTCACGCCGGTGCCCGCGATACACAGCTCTCCGGCGATGCCCGGCGGAGCCTCCGAGCCGTAGCGGTCGATGATGAACACCGAGGTGTTGGCGATCGGCCGGCCCACCGGTACCGGGTCGGCAACGGGCGCGTGCAACCGCTCCGCCGCAGACCAGATCGTGGTCTCGGTTGGCCCGTACACGTTGAACACCTGGCAGCCGAGGTCGAGCAGCCGCCGTGCCATCACCGCGGACAGCGGCTCGCCCCCGCACAACGCGGTCCGCGCGGCGAGATCCTTGCCGGCGTGCGAGGCGATCAGCCGCCACGCCGTGGGTGTGGCCTGGATGACGGACACATCGTTGGCCAGCACGACGTCGAGCAGCCGCCGCGGATCGAGCTGGGTCTCGTCATCCGCGACGACCACCCTTCCGCCGGCGCACAGCGGCAGAAACACTTCGAGCATCGAGATGTCGAACGCGGGCGTGGTGTTCCACAGCACCACCGGCGGCTCGCGACCGGCGAGCAGGTCGGCGAAGTACGCGATCAGATTGGCCAGGCTGCGGTGCGAGACCTGCACCGCCTTCGGCCGGCCGGTGGTGCCCGACGTGTAGCAGAGATACGCGCGGTCGTCCGGTTCGACGGGCACCATTCCGGCACTGGCCTCCGCGGCCGGCGGCGCGGGCGGCACCGGCGCCACCCGGTGCCCGGCCGTCCAGAGTGGTGGGTCAGCGTCGATCGGCGTCAGCACCAGCGCGGCGCCCGCGTCGTCGAGTTGGAACGCGAGGCGCTCACCGGGATTACGGGCGTCGAGTGGAAGAAACGCGGCGCCGGCCGCCCAGACGCCGAGCATCGCGGCCGCCAGCTCCGCGCTGCGGTTGAGCGCCAGCGCCACCACGTCACCGGGGCCGGCTCCGTGCTCGGCCAGCCGGTCGCGGATCGCCGCGCTCCATGAGCACAGGCCCGCCCACGTGATGGTGCGCGCGCCGTCGATCACCGCCTCGGCGTCCGGTGCGGCGGCCGCCCGGGCCGCGATCATCGCCGGCACGCTGGTGCGGCCGGTCCAGGTCCGGTCCGTCGCGTTGAGCGCCACGAGGGTCCGCCGGTCGGCCTCCGTATGCGGGTCCAGCTCGCACACGGCCCGGTCGGGCTCTTCGGCGGCCCGTCGCAGCAGCACGTCCAGGCGTTCGGCGAAGGCGGCGACGGCCGGCTCGTCGTGGACCTCGGTCGCGTAGGTCAGCCGCAGCAGCACGCCGTCGGGCCCGGGTACCACGACGAAGTCGATGTCGAGACGGCTCCGGTCATCGAGCAGGACGAACTCCACCGGTTCGCCGCCCACGGTCACGTGCCGGACGTCCCAGGCACGGTAGTTGTACAGGTGCCGGAAGATCGGTGCCCGCCAATCGCCGGGCCGGCGCTCCAGTCGGGTCACCACCGACTCGACGGACGCATCCGCGTGCTCGACCCCGGCCAGGAAAGCATCGCGAGTGGCTCGGGCCAGGGCCCGGAAGCCGGCGCGGGGGTCCGCCCGCACCCTCAGCGCCATGGTGCTGATCGCCAGCCCGACCCCGGCATCGGTCGCCGGAGCCCGGCGGCGGACCGGCACGCCGACGACGAGATCCGGCCCGGCGCCGTGACGCAGCAGCGTCAGGTAGAACGCGGCCAGCATGACGATGTTCTCGGTGACCCGCAGCTCACCACGCAGCCGTCGTAGCGCGCCCCGTGCCGCCGGGGACAGCCAGTGCCGGTAGGTGCGCCCGGCGAATGTCGGAGCGGGCGGCGGCCGGCGAGCGCCCGCGATGACCATCGCATCCGGTCGCACGCCGTCGAGATGGTCCAGCCAGTACCGCACGGCCTCGGGTGCTGGGTCCCGGTCCGCGAGCATCGGCGTCTCGGCCAGCAGCTCCGGTGGCAGCTCGTTGCGTTCGGCCACCCGGTCGTAGGCCTGGCACAGCTCCTCCAGCAGGGTCCGCTGAGAGATGACGTCGCTGCAGATGTGGTGCACGACCACACACACCACCGAACCCGTGCCGGATGCGAAGCAGCCCACCCGCACAGGCAGGTCCCAGGCCAGGTCGAACGGCTTGCGGGCGTACGCCTGGACCTCGCCGATGAGCGTTCGCGGCGGCGGGGAGAACATGTCGACGGCTATCGAGGCGTTCTCCGCCGACGTCAGGTGACACACCGGCGCACCCTCCACCGACGGGAAACGCAGCCGCAGCGCCGGATGCCGCCGGAGCAACTGATTGGCCGCGACGTGCAGCGGCCACCACCGAACCGGCCGGACGGTCCGGAACGTGAGGTCGAGGTTGGACACTCCGCTGTGCGGGGAGAGCTGGTCGAGCACCCAGAAGCCGTGCTGTACCGGTGTCAGCGGTCGCACCGGCCGGGCGGCTGGCGGCAGACCAGTCATCGACACCTGCTCCGTTGTCATCGATCGTCCTCCGGGAGTTCGTGTGGGCGCGCCGGCCGGACCACCACAGGAACCTCCTGGGCGTCGACGGCAACGACCCGCAGTTCGGTGGAGTACCGCTGGCCTGCCGGATCCACCAGCCAGAAGTCTTCCGGCGCCGGCAGCATCTCGGTCACCTCGACGTCGGCGGGCCCGCCGCTGCCGCGCCGCACGGCCCGCGCCAGATTGTCCACGAGCAGCGGGGCGTCGAAGTCGACGTAGAACGGCTTCGGCTCGCCGGCGGTCCGCACAAACACCCGGCGGGGCAGCCCGCAGCGCTCGGCCCAGCCGCGCATCGCGCGCCACGCGGCGCTGTGCCCCGGACGGCCGGGGACCGGCGCCGGGAGTTCGCGAGTGTCGAACCGCCACGTTTCTCGGCACACGACCAGATCGTCGATCGCGACCCGAGGAGCGTGCGGCCGCGGTCCACGCAGCCGGAACAGGTTCACCGCCAGCGCGCTGAGAAACTCACCGAAGAACTCCAGCACCGGCGCCTCCCAGCCCGCAGGGGCGGTACCGACGAGTTCGCCGCCGCGCTCGACGACCCGCACGGCGGTCGCCGGCGTGCTGTGTGCTCCGCTGGCGTGCCCGGCGTCCGCGCCGTATGACCAGTACCGGTACAGGCCAGGTGGATCCAGCGCGAGGGGCGGGTACGTCCGCGGGCTGACCTCGCGTGCGTCGTTGGGATAGACCGGCACCACGCGGCCGCGGCGCATGTCGGACGCGGTGGCCCGGCGCAGCGCGTCCGGGTCGTCGGCCTGGGTCAGGAACACGCGGCTCTCCAGCGTATTGAGCGCCAGGTGCAGTTCGCCCAGCACCCATTGCGCAGCACCGTCCCGGGTACGCGCCAGCAGCAGGTCGGCGGTGTGGTGCCGAGCGGCCGCCCAGCGCAGCGGACGAGCTGGGAACAAGGCCCGTAACACCGGTTCGAGCCGCCCGGCGCTCAAGCACACGGGACCGGCGGCGTCGGGTGGTAAGGCAGCCGCCCAACGCGCCTGGAAGTCGGCCTGGACGTCGTCGAGCCGACCGGTGCTACCGGTCAGCACGTCGGCGGCGAGGAACTGCAGATCGCTGAGGCGTACGTCGTCGCGGCCGGTCCGTAGCTGGGCGTGGCAGGCACGTAGCCGCT
Organism: Dactylosporangium roseum; assembly: GCF_025264685.1. Taxonomy (GTDB): domain Bacteria; phylum Actinomycetota; class Actinomycetes; order Mycobacteriales; family Micromonosporaceae; genus Dactylosporangium; species Dactylosporangium roseum. Next base: position 3,249,784 of record NZ_CP073721.1, on the reverse strand, counting down.
GTTCGACCTGGTCGGCAACCTCGGCGACCAGCCAGCGGGCCGAACGCAGGAGGAGGGCGAACGGCAGCCGCAGCCGGTCCAGCTTGTCCGGGCCGAGTTCCACGTCCAGGTCGCGCCGGCAGTCCAGATACAGCGGGGTACGGCCGGTCGGCAGCCCTCCGGCGGCGGCCACCGGCGCGGTGGCGCGCCCGCCGGTCACCCGCGCCAGCACGTTCGCGACCCGGTCGAGAGCGAAAAGCAGCTCGGTCGGCGTCGCCGCCGCGCGCGCCTCGTCCCTGGCCAGGCCCAGCGCGCCCAAGTCGGCCCGCGGCCGAGCCGATGGCGCAGCCGGCGGCAGCGCTTCGATCCGACGGCACAGCCCGGCTTCCGGGCGTTCGTCGCAGGGTACCGGGAACCCGATCCGGACCACTGCCCGGTCATGGAGTTCGACGAGCGTCGCGACGACGGTTTCCGGGGCGCCGTGCCGGTCGAGGACGGCCGCGATCTCGCCGACGCGCCGGTGCCCGTCGACGGCGGCGAGGATCGCGGCGGTGGTTTCGTCCAGCCGCCACGGCCGGCGACGCGGGCGGCGCAGGACACCGCCGTCCAGACTGCTCGCCGGGTCCAGCCGCACGGGCAGGTGCGGCAGGAGGAGGGGGTCCTGCCGCCACGCCTCGGCCACCGCGTCGATCGCCCAGACCTCGAAATGCACGCTGCTGCGCCGGATCGTCCCGGTGCCGCGCCACCACCGGGCGCTGGACCGGTCGGTGAGCGCGGCCCACCCGACACCGCCGAAGAAGCCCACAGTCTCGTTCTTCGCGCAGTACCGCTGCAGGTACCGGGCGATGAGCACGTCCCGGCGGTGCCGGCGGCGCAGCGCGGGTCGCCGTCCGGCGTCCAGCTCCCGCCGGTAGGGGGCCACCCAGTTCTGGACGAGCTGCGGGTTCTGCCAGGTGAGTGCGGTCAGGAAGTCGTCCCTGCGCAGCGCGTCGTCGACTGCCGCGATCGAGGCGTCACGGACCGCGCGGTCCTGCGCGGTGCCCGCCGGTCCGCCCCCCAGGTGTCGCAGCGCCAGCGTGTCCACCAGGTCGAAGGGCAGGCCGGCGCCGCGCACCGCGGCCGTGCGCCACACCGACCAGCCGTCCGCCAGGACCAGCAGATGGGCCGGGCCGGTCAGCGGCACACCGGCCGGCCCATCGACGATGGCCGTCACCTCAGCGGACCAACTGCTCGGTGATGACGTCGGTCAAGCCGCCCAGGGTCGGGTGGTCGAACAGGATGCCGATGCTGAGTTCGACGCCGAACTGTTCCCGTACCCGGCCCATGAGCTGTACGGCGGTGAGGGAGTCTCCACCGATGTCGAAGAAGTCGGCGGATCGGCCGATGTCGTCGATGCCGATGGCCTCCCGCCAGATCGCCCGCAGCCGGTCCTCGACGGAACTGACCGGCGCGGCCGCACCGGCCGGTGGCCGTTCGGCGGCCGGCGCCGCCGGCGGCCTCGACGGTTCGCGGTTGTGCTCCGGCGGGACGGCGGGCGCGACGGCGGGAACCGGCCCCGGCGACCGCCGCACCGCCACCTGCTCCGGCGTCCGCCCGGCGAGCAGCGCCATGAACGCCCGCACCCCGGCCCGGGGATCCAGGTCATCGGCGTTCCCGGTGGCCCCGTCGGACGCGACCGGGCGCGCTTCCGCCGGCGGTACCAGGTCGGCGAAGCCGGCCGCGGCCTCCCCGGCCACCACCGACAGGTCGCGCAGCACCCGCATGGTGAAGCCCTCGATCTCGACCAGGACCGTCCCGTCGGGCGCGAGCACGTCGATGTCACCCACGATCACGCCTTCCGTGTCCGGACGCCGGCGGATGTAGCTCAGCACCTCCGCGGGCAGATCGTTGTGCAGCACGAGCCGCCGGTACAGGAATGGCAGGTGCGGCGCGTCCCGGTCGCGGTCCCGGATCAGGGCAGTGGCCAAATCCATGATCGCCGGGTGCAGCGGGTGGTCGGGAAGGTCGCCGGCGAACGGCTCGGGGAGCCGGATGTGCAGCAGCTTGGTGCCGTTCTCCGCCCACATTCCGCTGGTGCCCTGCCAGCGCGGCCCGAGCGCCAGGAAGGTGGAGGGCGTGGGTACGAACGACGGGGTCGGCTGCGGAGGGAGGCGCCGGCGGTACTCGTCGACCGGCAACTTGCGCTGCTCCCGCTCCGCGATCCCGATGTAGCCGCTGACGTGCCGCTGCCAAGGCTCACCCGACCCGTGCGGACGGGAGGTGACCTGGAAGCGTTGGCGCTCGCCGTCGGTGGTGAAGCCGATCCGCACCTCGCGAGCCACGTCGCCGGTCAGCGGTTTCTCGAACACCGCCTCTTCCAGCACGATCGCCTTGCCCGCGGCGTCAGGCTCGAACTGGCGGAAGACACCGACGACGAGGTCGAGGTGGCCGGTACCAGGCAGGACCGCCTGGCCGCCGAAGCGGTGCTCGTCGAGGGCCCAGCACCCGTCGGCGCTCAGGATCCGCTCGTCCACCCGCTCGTCGGGCGGCGGGTCGGCAGCCGGTCCGGTCGCCGGCCGGCGTGCGGCGGGGGTGGGCACGGTGTTTCCGGCCGCCATGCCGACCTCGGTCCAGGCCGGCCAGTTGATGCTCAGGTGGCGACTGGCGACCTCGTCGCCGCACGCCGCCCACGCGTCGAGGAAGGCGTTGCCGGCCGCGTAGTCCGCGCTGCCGACCAGCCCGTGAAGTGCCGCGAGGCTGGAGAACGAGACGAAGAAGTCCAGGGGCCGGGCACACCGAAGCGACTCGGCCAGGACGAGCGTGCCGTGTACCTTCGGTCGCAGGACGTTGGACGCGTCGGCCGGGCGCCGCAGGTGCAGCATCCCGTCGCCCGGGACGCCGGCGAGGTGGAGGACTCCGTCGACCGGCCCGAAGTGGGCCTGAACGATGTCCAGCGCCCGGCGCACGGCCCGCGCGTCGGTCACGTCCGCGGTGACCACCCGCACCTGCGCGCCAAGCTCCTCCAGCTCGCTGATCGCCTCCGCAGCGGCTGGGGTCGGCCCGTTCCGGCCCAGCAGTGCGAGCCGGGGACGCTTGCCGGTGGCGGCCAGACCCTTGGCGACAGCAAGGCCGAGGCCGCCGAGCCCACCGGTGATGAGGTACACGCCCTCCCGCCGCAGCGTGGTGCCGGCGCCGTCCACGGCACAGGGTCGCTCGACGGGAACCCAGCGGCGGGTTCCGCGCAGCGCCACGACCGGCGGGCCGTCCGGCATCAGCAGTTCCTCGATCAGCTCGTCCTCACCGACCCGGGGACCGACGTCCACGACCCGGGGCGTCATCGCCGGGGCTTCGAGGGCGAGGGTGCGTACGACGCCGTGGAGAGCAGCCTTGACCGGATCGGTCGCCTCGTTCCCGGAGATGTCCAGCGAACGGGTGGTCAGCACCATGACTCGGGGTTGGGCGCCGGGCTTGCGCCCGAGCCGCTGGACGAGCGCGAGGAGGCTGAAGAAGGCCAGATCGAGCTGCGCGTCGGCGGACTGGGCGGTCGCCGGCACCCACGCCGGGATCGACCAGGCGTGGACCACCAGGTCGGGCCGCCGGCCCTGCCCGGCCAACGCGTCGACGAGCAGCCCGTGGTCCGCTTCCGCGGCCGGACGGACAACGCACTCGTCGCCGGCGAACATGAACGAGCTGCCCGGCCGCACTCGGATCACCTCGTACCCGGCCTGCTGCAGGGCGGCGACCACCGGCGGACCGGCGTCGTCGTGCCGGGCGGGTACGAGGGCCAGGGCACACCGGCCGTGGCTCTGCGGCTCGGTCAGCCGCGCGCGCGGCTGTTCCACCCACGTGGTCGTGGTGTACGACGGGCCGCTGGAGGCGGAAGCCTCCATGCCATCGGGACCGGGCGAGGTGGAGACCGGCGGGTGGCCCGGGACGCGGTCGGGTTGTGCAGCTTGCTGGGCACTACGCGGCGCGGCCTGGCCCCGAACCGGCTCCACCCAGTAGCGCTTGCGCTGGAATTGGTAGCCGGGAACGGGGACGCGCTGCACCGGCTCACCGCGGTTGAGCTGCACCCAGTCGACCGGTACGCCTTCCACCCAGAGGCGGGCCACCGCCGTGAGGAGGTCCCGTTCGTCGTCGCGGGGCGCCGCCGGACCTTGGTCCGGCGGGCCGAGGCTGGCGACCGGGACCAACCGCGCACGGACCCCGGCGTGCCGGCCGACAAGCCTGGTGAGGCCACGGCCGGGCCCGACCTCCAGCAGAACACCGCCGATGTCCGCGACGGCCGCGTCGACAGCGGCCGCATACCGGACGGGCTTCACGAGCTGTCCGGCCCAGAACGCCGGGTCGACCGCTTCGGCGTCGGTCAGCCGTGCCCCGGTCGCCGCCGAGTACAGCGGCAACCGCGACGGTCGCGGCCGGACGCCGGCAAACGCTTCGGCGAAGCGGTCGACCGCCTCCCGCATCGAGCCCGTGTGGAAGGCGTGGGAGGTGCGCAGCATCCGCGTGCTGACCTTCGTCGAGCGAAGCCGGTCGGCAAGCGCGGACAGCTCCCGGAGCGGGCCGCCGATCACGGTCTGCCCTCCGGGGTTGACCGCGGACACCGCGAGCGACGCCGGCAGCAGCGCACGGACGTCCTCCTCGGTCATGGCCACGGCCAGCATTCCACCCGCGGGCATGGCCTGCATCGACTCAGCGCGCACCGCGACCAGGCGGGCCGCGTCCGCGATGTCGAACACGCCCGCGACGGTCGCCGCGACGAGTTCACCGATGCTGTGGCCGAGTACAGCGTCCGGCCGTACGCCCCATGACGACCAGGTCTCGGCCAACGCGTACTCGACCAGGAACAGCAACGGCTGGGCGTACCGTGTCTGCCTCAGGATCTCGTCGCCGTCCTCGGCAAGCCACCGGTCGTAGAGCTGGATGCCCTGCCGCTCGAACAGCTCCAGGCACAGGTCCACGGTCTCGGTGAACACCGGCACGGCGCCGTACAGACCGGCCGCCATGCGGCGATGCTGCGCGCCCTGGCCGGGGAACTGGAATACCAGCCCCCTCGGCTGGTCCGCCGGGCCGCCGGACGCCGTGATCAGCGCCTTCCGGCGCAGGGCGTCGGCCGCTTCGGCCGCGGTCGCGCAGACGGCGGCCTCGCGGACCCGGTGGCCCCGGCGGCCCTGCTGGAGCGTGGCCACCGCGTCGCCGAACGTCTCCTCGCCCGGGCCGGCGAAGTACTCCGCCAGCTTGCCACGGTTGGCCGCGGTCGCCGCGGCATCCCGCCCCGACCAGACGACGATCCGTGGGCGGCCGCTCGGGGCGCCGGCCGCGCGCTGGGGCGCCTCGGCCACGACGACGTGAGCGTTCGTACCACCGATGCCCAGCGAGCTGATCCCGGCCAGCCTCGGCCGGTCCGCCCGACGAGGCCAAGGGCTGCGCGAATGGTTGACGTAGAACGGCGTCTGTTCGAGACCGAGCTTCGGGTTGGGCGCGGAGAAGTGGAGGCTGGCGGGAAGCTGCTCGTTCTCCAGCGACAGCACGACCTTGATGAGACTCGCCACACCCGCCGCCCACACGAGGTGGCCGATGTTCGACTTGACCGACCCCAGCCCGATGCTGCCGGGCGGGGGTAGCTCAGGGCCGATGTTGCGGTAGGCCGTGGTCAGCGCCGCCACCTCGACCGGGTCTCCGAGCGCGGTGCCCGTGGCGTGGGCCTCCACATAGGAGATGTCCAGGGGGCTGACGCCCGCGACGACCATCGCCTCCATGATGGCCGCCGCCTGGCCGGTCACGCTCGGCGCGCTGAAACTGACCTTGTCCGCCCCGTCGTTGTTGATCGCGGTACCACGGATGACGGCCCGGACGTGGTCCCCATCGGCCACCGCGTCCGACAACCGCTTGAGCATGACCGCCGCGGCTCCGTTGCCGAATATCGTGCCCCCTCCGCTGACGTCGAAGGGGCGGCAGTGCCCATCGGGTGATCGCACACCACCCGGAGCCCAGTGATGCCCGTGACCGTACGGCAGGTTCACCGCCGACCCGCCCGTGATCGCCGCGTCGCACTCACCCACCCGCAGCGACTGGCAGGCGAGGTGCAGCGCGACGAGCGAACTGGAGCACGCGGTAGCCATGGTGAAACTGGGGCCACGGAGGTTCAGCTTGTACGAGGCGAGGGTCGACAGGTAGTCGACGTTGTTGAGGGTCCACAGGTTCAACGGTTCTTTCGGGTACCGGTCGCTGTTCATCACGTACAGGTCGCCGTACCGGCTCGGACCCGTCGCGCCGAACACACCGATCCCGTCACCGACACGCGACGTGTCATATCCGGCGTCTTCGATGGTGGCGTGGACAACCTCGAGGAACACGCGTAGCTGCGGGTCGCAGATCTCCGCATCGCGCGGCGTCAGCCCGAAGAACTCCGCGTCGAACATGTCCACATCGGGCGGCAGGGCCACCGCCTTGACATACGCGGGGTCGGCGAGCTCCTCCGGCGTGACACCACGAGCCAGCAACTGCTCGTCCGAGGGGAACGTGACCGACTCGACGCCATGGCTGAGGTTGTGCCAATACTCCTGAATGTCTCGGGCACCCGGAAACTTTCCGGCCATGCCGATCACGGCAATCGGTTCGAACAGTTCGCTCATTCGGCCGTCTCACTCTCCAGCGCGTACTCAGATCGCACAAGTCGGGCCAGCGCGGCCGGCGTGGGGGCGCGGAAGATCGCCGACAGCGGGATCTCGAAACCGCACACCTCGCTGGCCCGTTCCAGCAGACTGATCGCCAATAGGGAATGCCCGCCGATGAGGAAGAAGTGGGCATCCGGGTTCAACTCCACGAGGCCCAGCGCCTCCCGCCACAGGTTGAGGAACCGTGCGACGAGTTGGTCCCGCGCGGTGTCCTCGACGCTTCCGTGGTCCACCGCCGTCCGCGGCGCCGCGATCGCCCGCGCGGTGAGCCGCCGATAGTCGACCTTGCCGCTGATGGTGAGGGGAAGCGCCTCGACCACCTCCAGCAGGGTCGGCACCGCATGGCGGGGCAACCGCACGGCACAGTGCCGCCACACCCGCTCCCGCAGCCCCTCCGGGTCTCCGGCATCGCCGGTCGGTACCAGGTAGCCGGCGAGAACGGCGTCGCCCTCGCCCGGCCGGCAGAGGACGGCGGCCCCGATGCGTACGCCGGAATGCTCCTGCAGCACCGCTTCGATCTCGGTCAACTCGACCCGGTGGCCGTTCAGCTTCACCTGGCGGTCGGCACGACCGAGCAGTTCTAGCTGACCGTCATGGCGCCACCGGGCCACATCGCCGGTCCGGTAGACGCGGCCGAGACCGTCGAGCTCAGGGAACGACGCTGCGGTCTGCTCCGGAAGGTTGAGGTAGCCGACCGCCACACCGGCGCCGGCGATGGCGAGCTCGCCGGGCACGCCGACGGGCAGTTCGCGGTCGTGCCGGTCGAGAACGTGCACCCGGGTGTTGGCGATCGGCCGACCGATCGTCAGCTCCGACTGTCCCGGCATGATTTCCGCGACCGTCGACCAGATGGTGGTCTCCGTCGGTCCGTACACGTTGAACAGCCGGCAGCCGGATGCGATGAGTTGGCGCGCGAGCGACGGCGGCAGGGGCTCACCGCCGCACAGCACCCGCAGGCCCGCCAGCCGCGAACCGGCGAGCGGTGCCACCAGCCGCCACGTGGTCGGCGTCGCCTGCACGATGGTGACCCGCTCCCGGTCGATCGCCTCGAACAGCGACTCCGGCAGGACCCGCGCCTGATCCGGCACGACCACCACCCGCGAGCCGCATGTCAACGGCAGCCACAGCTCGAGCGCCGAGATGTCGAAAGCCATGGTGGTCAGCCACACCATGGCATCCTCCGCGCCGACCGGTAGCAGGTCCGCGAAGTGCCGCACGACGTTGTCCAGGTTCGCGTGGGTGAGGCGGACACCCTTCGGCCGGCCGGTCGAACCCGAGGTGTAGATGAGATACGCCACCGTGTCCGCCCCCGGTGCGGCCGTGTCGGCGAGCGCCTCGGGATTCGCCGGGACGACCGCCGGATCCACCGACGCCAGTAGCGTGCGACCGGCGCGGCACGGCAGGGGGAGCTCCTGGCCGTCGAGTATCACGCGGCACCGGCTGTCGTCGAGTTCGGCCACGAGCCGGGCTGCCGGCTGGGACGGGTCCAGCGGCAGGTACGCGGCGCCGGCCGCCCACACGCCCAGCAGCGCCGCCGCCGTGCGCGCACCGCGCGGTCCGGCCACCGCGACGATGTCGCCCGGCCCGACGCCAGCATCGACGAGAAGGTCCCGGACGGCAGCCGCCGCGCTGCCCAGCTCGGCGTAGCTGACGGCGCCGGCGGCGGCGGTGACGGCGACGGCGGCGGGCGTCCGAGCGATCTGTCCTCGTAGCCGCTCGAATACGCCGGCGGATACGCCGGCCGCTGCGGGCCAGGCCCGTTCGGTGCGGTTCGCAGCCGCCACCACCGCCCGGTCGGCGTCGGACCTGATGTCCACGTGCGACACTGGCACATCGGGTTCGGCGGCCACCGCACGCAGCAGCGTCAGGTACCGCTCCAGGAGGTCCTCGGCCTGTCGGTGGTCGTGAACCTCGGTGCTGTACACGAGATGGCACAGTGGTCCCACCGGATCCGCCTCGACGGTCAGCTCCAGGTCGAAGCGCGCCAGCCCGGTGTCCACGTGCAGTGCCCGCATCGGCTCCTCGGCCAGCCGCTCGCCGGAGAAGGCCAGCGCCCGGCCGCGGAAGTTGAACACGTGACGGAAGAGGCGGGAACGCCACCAGTCCGCCTCCGTGGCGGCCTGGCTCCAGCCGTCGGCGAGCATCTCGTACGACACGCCCGGGTGGGCCAGCGCGTCGATGAGCCGGTCGCGCACCGCATGGGTCAACTGGGCGAAGCCGGCTGCCGGGTCGACGCGGACCCGCAACGGCACCGTGTCGACCCGGTATCCGAGACCTGACGCCGAGGGGTCTGCCGGGCCGGCGGTCCGGCGCGCGTCGAGCATCACCCCGGCGACCAGGTCGGTCGCCGAGCCGTGCCGCAACAGCAGCAGGTAGTACGCGCTCAGATAGATGATGTTCGGGGTCACTCGCAGGCGCCGGCGAAGCTGCGCCACGGCCGCCGCGGTGGCCGCCGGCACCCGCCGCCAGAGGTAGCCGCCGGAGAAGGCCGGCTCCGGCCCGGACGTTCGGCTGCCGTGCAGCAGCATCATGCGCGGGTCGACATCGTGGACCTGCTGCCGCCAGTAGCGCAGCGACGCTTCGGGCGGCGGGACGATGGCGGCGTGCCCTACCGGTAGCGCGGCCGGCGCGGTGCCGGACGCGAACGCCTTGTACGCGCTGGTCAACTCTCGCAGCAGCAACTGCAGGCCGGTGTGGTCCACCACGATGTGGTGCGCGACCAGGCAGATCACGGACGAACCGTCGGCCACGTCGTACAGGCCCAGCCGCACCGGCGCACCGCCGGCCAGGTCGAACGGCACCCCGGCGTACCGGCGCATGTCACCGGCGAGTTCGTCCGTCGTCGTGGCGAACAGCTCCACGGTGACCGCCACGTCCGCCGCCGGCCGGACGACGCGGTGTGGCCGGCCGGCCCGCACGCCGAAGCCGCCGCGCAACGCCTCGTGGCGCGCCACGAGCCAGGCCAGCGCGGCCTCCAGCGGCCGCGGTTCCAGCCGCTTCGGTATGCAGACCGCGACACCGACGTTGGACACACCGCGATCCGGCACCAGGGCCTGGAGCATCCAGAGCGCCTCTTCCTGTGCATTGAGCGGCCGGACGGACACCAGACCCGCTGTGGCGTCGCCATCCATCGCATCGTCTCCTGTCGGTACAACCGGTCCGGTGCCGTGCAGCCGCTCTGTGCGATGCTCGGTCACCATCGACATCCGGACACGTCCCATGAAGTTGTGACGGTCCAGTGCGCGCGGTCGCCGGTTGCGACCGTCGCCGGATCAAGGGACAGGAGGGCCGAGATCGGCCGGCCATAAGGTGGTTGGCGACAGCTCTGGCGCGGAGGTACCCCTTGTCCACGATTCGGCGGCCGGACCGACCGGGCGGACACGACCGTCCCGGCGGCTCGAGTGCCACGCCGAGGGACGTCGTCGCCGAATGCTGGAACGAGGTCCTTGACGGGCGGTACGACGAAGCGGAGGACGTCGGCTTCGTGTCCGCGGGCGGCAACTCGCTGCGCGCGGCCCGGCTGACGGCGCTGCTGGGACAACGCTGTGGCGTGGACGTACCGGTCGGATTGCTGCTACGGGAAAACATCTCGATGGCGCGGCTGCGTCGGTTCGTGCGCGCGGCGCCGCACCGCCCGGACCGCGCCGGCGATCCGGTCGGCACCACCGCACACTCGTCTCCGTTGGCCGCCGAGCAGCACCGGCTGTGGGCGCACGCCCAACTGCACCCGCACACCGCCGCGTACAACGTGGTCGGTGCCCTGCGCCTGGCGGGACGGCTCCTGCTGCCACCGTTGCGGGACGGCCTGCGGCAGCTCGCCGAACGGCACGACGTGCTGCGCGCCCGGCTCGTCGCCGGGCCGGACGGCGACCCCGCGTGGCAGTACGCCCGGGACGGCCGTCTGCCGCTCGAGGTACATGTGGCGCCCGCGGACCTCACCGACACGGCCACCGCCGAGTTCGTGGGCCGGGCCGCCGCCGCGGTGATCCCCATGTCGGAAGCCCCGCTGGCCCGCGCGTCCCTGCTGCTGTCGCCGGATCACACGAACGCGTGCCTGGTGCTGACGCTGAACCACATCATCGCCGACCAGACCACCGTCGACCTGCTCCTGTCGGAACTGGCCGACCGGTACTCGGCCGCGCGCGAGGGCACCGTCCGCACTCCCGACGCGGCGCCCTCCTTCGCCCGCTACGCTCACCACGCCGACGCCGAGCGGCGGGGGCCTCGGCACGCCGAGGACCTCGGCTACTGGCGGCAGCGGCTCGCCGACCTCCCGGTCGAGATGCCGATGCCGATGCGGCGGCGCCGCCCGGCCGTGCCGTCGTTCCAGGGCGAGGCCGTCACCCACGTCTTCGACGCCGCCGTCGGTACCAGGCTCGACGCGCGCCTGCGCGAACACGCGATGACACCGATGTCGTTCGTCCTGGCCTGCGTCGCCGCGGTCGCCTCGGCCTGGTCGGGACAGCACGATGTGGTACTCGGTGTGCCGTTCTCCAGGCGCCGGTCGCCGGAGGAGAACCGTCTGGCCGGTTTGCTGCTCAGCACGCTGCCGCTGCGGATCACCGTCGATCCCGGCAGCAGCGTGCCGGCCCTCGCGGCACAGGTGATGCGCGGCTACGTGGAGGCGGTGGAGCACGCCGCGCCGACCTTCGACGCGATCATCGACGCGCTCGGCATCCCGTCGGCTTCGGGACGCAACCCCGTGTTCCAGATCTGGGTCAACGACCTGACCGATGTGGCGCCCCCGCCACGCTTCTCCGGGCTGCGGACCACGGACCAGCCGCCGCCGATGACCTCCGCCCTGTTCGACCTCGGCTGGTACCTTTCCCGCCACGAAGTCGGTTACCGCCTCCAGTTGGTGCGTGACGTCGAGCTGTACACCGCCGCCGTCGCGGCAGAGTTGCTGAACCAGGTCGTGCGGCTGGCGGAGAGCGCCATCGACCACCCGGAGCGGTCCATCGGTGCGATAGATCTGGTCGGTACGCGCGCCAAACGGACGCTGCCCGATCCCAGGTCCGTGCCGGACGCTCCACCGGACGGGGAGGACCCGGCGTCCGCGGTCCTCGCCACCGCCGCGAGGTTCCCCTCCCGCGCCGCGATCGTCTCGCCCGAGGTCACCGTGACGTACCGCGAACTGTCCGAAGCGGTTCGGCGGACCGCCCGCGCATTGGACGAAGCCGGGGTACCGCACCGCGCGACCGTGGAGGTGGCGGCCCGCCGCTGTGCGGACCTTCCGGTGGCGCTGCTCGGCACCTGGCTGCACGGTGCCTGTCCCGCGCTGGTGGATGTCGCGGTTCCCGAGGCCCGCATCGCCGCGGCGCGGTCAGCGATCGGCGCGGCACCCCGGCTCGCCCCTGCACCGGCCTGGTCGGCAGAGCCCTGCCTGACGGTGCCTGACCTGCCGGCGGCGCCACCGGACGACGACGGGACGCGGCCGAGCCACGTGCTGTTCACCTCGGGAAGCACCGGCCTGCCGCTCGGCGTCCGCGTGCCCCACGGACCCCTGCAGCGCTTCATGGGGTGGTACACGGCGACGTTCGGGCTGGGGCCCCACGACCGGTTCGGCCTGATCGCCGGCGTCGGGCACGATCCGGTGTTGCGTGACATCCTCGCTCCGCTGTACGTGGGCGCACAGCTACATGTTCCTCCACCCACCGCGCTGACAAATCCGGTGGCGCTGTTCGACTGGCTGGCCCGTTGCCGGGTCACGGTCGTCCACGCCACGCCGGCACTGCTCGAACTCCTGCTCGCCGCGCACCACGACCGAGCGCGGCGACTGACCGCGCTCCGGCTCGTGGTCTGCGGCGGCGCGCCGCTGCACGCCGGGCTCGCCCGCCGGGTCCGGCAGCTTACCGACGCGGTCCTGGTCAACGCGTACGGGACGACCGAGACACCGCAGATCGCTGCCTGCGAGATCGTGGCGCCCGCCGGTGCACCGCCGGACGAGTACCTGGCCGACTCGGCCGTGCTGCCGGTCGGTCACGGCGTCGCCGACCACCAGGTGCTGGTGATGACCGCCCAGGGGATGCAGGCCCCGCCCGGCCACCGCGGTGAGGTCACGGTTCGCGGCCGCTACCTCGCCACCGGATATCTGGGCCCGACCGGGGCGGCCCAGCGGTTCCTCCCGGACCCGGCCGGGGTGCCGGGCGTCCGCTGCTACCGCACCGGTGACCTGGGATACGTCGACCTGGCCGGGCGGCTCGTGGTCACCGGCCGAGCCGACCGCCAGGTGTCGATCGACGGCGTCCGCATCGAGCTCGAGGAACTCGAACACGTCGCCCTGTCCTATCCGGGCATCGGCACGGCGGTGGCCAGCGTGCGCGCCGGCGCAGACGGCGACCGGTTGGTCCTGCACGTGGTGCCCGCGCCCGGGTGCGCGCCGACAGCGGACGGGCTGCGCCGTCGTCTGCGCGGCACGCTGCCCCGGCAGGCCATTCCGTCCATCATCACGGTCGTCGACCAGGTGAGGCTGAACGTGAACCACAAGCTCGACCCGGCGCCGAACCCGGACCCCGCACCCGTCCGGGACGCGGTCGGGGCGGCCGCGCCCGGCACCGCCCTCGCCCAGCGGCTTTCGGCACTCGTCCGGTCGTTGCTGGGCCACCCGATCGACCCGGACGAGAATTTCTTCGACGCGGGTATGACGTCGATGACCCTGGTCCGCTTCCACGCCGGCCTCGTCCGCGAACTGCGGCTGGAACTGCCGGTGACGGTGCTGTTCACACACGTCACACTGCGGGCGCTGAGCCGCTACCTCGCGGGCGACGAGCAACCGGCGGCGGACACCGGCCGGGTCGGTCCGGTCCCGGACCGGCGGGCCGGAACGTCGGCCGCGCTCGGCGAGATGGCCTCCGCGATGCGCCGGGCCCGGGCCCGTGTCCGCGATGCCGGCACGGGCGGGCCGTGACGCCGGGCGGCCGGAACGTACCGCGGCCTCACCCCCGAAGGGCCGGCCCCGTCGTCGACGGCCCGGTCAGCACCGCTCTGGTCAGATCGGCCTTGTTGCCCAGGCCGAGCTTGCCGCGCGCCCGCTTGACGTAGGTGTCCACGGTGTGCGCGCTGATGCCCAGGATGCGGGCCACCTGCGAGTGCGTGCGGCCCAGCGCGATGCAGGTCAGCACCTGCCGTTCGCGGGGCGAGAGCGCATCGGCGCCCATCTCCAGGCTCGGCCCCCCGCCGGGTGACCCGACGGCGATGAACCGGCATCCGGCCGCGACGCTCAGTGCCGCGTCGACGATTGTCGGCAGCTCGACACCCACGCCGACATATCCGAGCGCACCGGCACCGACCCACGCGTCCACGACGGTACGGTCGCTGGAGTTCCCGACGACGAGTGTCGGTATCGACCTGCATGGTTCGGTGGTGATCCCGCCATCCGCGCACGCATCGAGACATCCGCGCAGGAGGACGTCGGCGGCGGCGGACGGGCCCGCCTCACCCAGCACCTGGAATCGCGGATCCGAGCCGAGCAGGCCGGTCAGTCCGTACGTCATGATCGGTGCGAGGCCGGTGAACCTGGCCTTCACCACGCGCCCCGGGTGATCTGGCTGTCCGGGATGTTCGCTCATCGAGGCTCCCCGCACGACGGTCGGTAGCTGGGGCGAGGGGCTCCGGTGTCGTTCGGCTGGAACGGCCTCGAACGGCCTGGAACGGCTCGGCCCGTACACCAACAATGCAGGAGTCGACTCTCAGCATCCGGTCACGCCGCCACCCCTCGCGCGAGTGGGATTTCACCACGTCGATGTACCGTGGCGAACGCCACTACTGGTGCGGTACGGGTTCGGGGAACAGCGGCGCCGCCGGCGCCCGGCACGACGATCAGGCCAGACCCGACAACTTAGCCTTCACCTGCTCCGCCTCGGCGCGCCCCAGCTCGCCGAGGACCTCGACCGCTTGCCGCCAGGCGGCCCCCGCGGCGGCACGGTCGCCGGTGGCCAGGTACTCGTCGCCGAGCCGGTCCAGCGTGTCCGCCTCGAAGAAGCGCTCGCCGTGCGCCGCATGGTAGTCCAGCACGTGCCGGTAACACACGATGGCCTCGGCGTGGCGTCCGAGATGGCCGTACACCTGCCCGAGGCTGTCCAGCGTGTGCGCCTCGCCGCGCCGGTCACCCAGGTCGCGTTGTAGCTGCAGTGCCTGCCGGCAATGGATGAGTGCCTGCGCGTGGTCGCCGAGCCGGGTGGTGAGCAGCCACCCCAGAATGTTGAGTGCGCTGGCCTGCCCCTCCCGATGCCCCATGGCGCGGTACAGCTCCAGTGCCCGACGGAAATGCTCGACGGCCTCCGGGTGCTGCCCGCGGCGGCTCACGGTCAGTCCGAGCGCGAGCAGCACCCGCCCTTGACCGTTCCGGTCGGCGACCTGGCCGAAGAGGTCCAGCGCGCGTTCCAGATGCGACTGCGCCTCCGCCTCCCGGTGCAGCCAGGACAGTGCCCGGCCGAGGCCCCGGTGGATGTGCGCTTGTGCCCCCGGGTCACCCAACCGCCGCGCCGATTCGAGGGCAACGGTATGGGTGCTGGCCCAGTCGTTCCAGTAGGCCCGCCGGTCGAAGAGCATCATGAGAGCCCAGGCAAGTTGCCAGGCATGCCGGTCGTATCCCGCCGCGGCCGCGGATGAGATGGCGGCAACCAGCGCCGGTCGCTCGGCCACCAGCCAACTCAGCGCCGACTCGGCGCTGGCGAACACCTCGGCTGTGACACCCGGCTCAGGCTCCGGCAGCGCGATGCGGTCCCGGTTGGGATACGCGACCCGGTCGGCGTGGTCCGCCCCGTGCAGGTAGTAGTCGAGCAGCCGACGCACCGCGACCTTCCACACGCCTTCGCCGTCGACGGTGTGCACCAACTCCCCCGCGTACGCGCGCAGCAGGTCGTGCATCGCGTACCGTCCCGGAACATGCTCCTGAACAAGGTGCACCCGGACCAGCTCGGCGATCAGCACACGAACCCGGTCCACGCGCACCCCGGCCAGACTGGCCGCGGCCGAAACCGTGATGTCGGGGCCGACGTACAGACCCAGGAACCGGAAGAGCCGAGCGGCCGGCGAGCTCAGGGTCCGGTACGACCAGGAGAACACGCCCCGGACGTCGCTGACGGGGTCCCCTCCGTCGAACGGGTCAAGGCTGCCCGGCGACCCGCGTAGCTGGTCGGCCAGCACCGACAGCGGAAGCTGCGGTTGCACTGCGGCCCGGGCGGCGACCACCGCCAGAGCCAACGGCAGCCGGGCGCACGCCGCCACGATCTCGTCCACGGCCGCCGGCTCGTGTGCGACTCGGCGGTCGCCGAGCCGGTTGGCCAGAAGCCGGCGGCTGTCGTCCGCCGGCAGCAGATCCAGCACCACCGGGCACGCTCCGGTCGTGGCGACCAGCCCGGTGAGCTGGTTCCGGCTGGTCACCAGCACCCGGCAACCGGCGGAGCCCGGCAGCAGCGCCTGAAGCTGATCGGCGTCACGGGCGTTGTCCAGCACGATCAAGAGACGCCGGTCGGCGACCAGGCTGCGGTAGAGGGCAACGGACGCCTCGCGACCGGCCGGCATCCGGTCCGGCGGCACCCCGAGCGCGTCCAGAAACGCGCGGAGCACCTCGTCCGCACCGGTTGCCGGTTCGGCCCAGTCGAACCCGCGGAGGTCCGCGAAGAGCTGCCCGTCGGGGAAGGAGCGCCGGACGCGGTGCGCCCAGTGGACCGCGAGCGCCGTCTTGCCGACCCCCGCCGTACCCGAGAGCACGGCTATCGGAACGGCCGGGCCGGGCCCGCCGGCCAGCACGTCGTCCAGCAGCATCAGCTCGGCGGCGCGACCGACGAATCCGTTGACCGCCGGCGGCAACTGCGCCGGCACATCAGGGACTGGGCGGCCGATCCCCACCGCAAGAGATCCGCCCGCGCCGTGCAGCTCACCGCGCACGATGTCCCGGTGGAGCTGCTGAAGCTCGGTGGACGGATCGATGCCGAGTTCGTCGGCCAGCCGCTGGCGGAGGCCGTCGAAGACGGCCAGCGCCGCGGCGGGCTGACCCGTGCGCGCCAAGGCCACCATCAACCGAGCCTGTGCGGGTTCGTACAGGGGATCCGCCTCGGTCGCCTGCCTGAGCACCGGAACCACCTCGTCGTCCAGGCCGACGACTTCCGCCGCGACCGCGCACTCCACCACCACCGCCCGCCACTCCAGTTCCAGGGCTGCGACGTGCGCACACGAACGCAACGCGTCCAGCTCCGCCAGCGGCGAGCCCCGCCAGAGGTCCACAGCCCGGCGGAAGGGTGGGTACGCGGCGGCGCCCCCGCTGCTGTCCCGAAGCTGCCTGGCCTGGCGCGCCAGCCGCCGGAACAGCAGCAGGTCGAGTTCGTCCTCGGTCACCGCCAGCTCGTATCCCCCGCCTCTGGCGATCAACGCCGGCGCCGCGGCTGCCGATCGGCCCAGCCCGAGCCGTTGCCGCAACCGGGAGATCCGGTTCTGGAGCAGGTCGCGGGAGGCCGGCGGCGGCCGCATTCCCCAGACCGTCTCGATGAGCTCGTCGGCCTCGACCAGCGCATTGGCCGACAACGCGAGCCGGCCCAGCAGCGTGCGCTGCCGCGGTGAGCCCGGCTCCACCGGAACATCGTCGACGAGCACGCTGAGCTGGCCCAGCACCAGCAGCCGCAGGCCCGACGCGCTGTTGCGGTCCGATCCGGCCAGGTCGGTCAGGTCGGCGGCCGGCAGCTTCAGGACCTCGGCGAGCCGGCGGAGGGTCTGCGCCCGGGGACGCGTCACCCTGCCCTGCTCCACGTCTCGCAGCGCGCCGAGACTCAGCTCAGCCCGGTCGGCGACCTCTTGCTGCGTCAAGCCCACCGCGCGGCGGCGCCGCTGGACAAGATCGCCGAGTGGCGTCGAGCGTGCATCGCGATTGCCTATTGAGCGTGGACTCACCCTTCGCCTTCTAACACACCGACGCAAACGGGGTCAGCGGCCTCGGGCCGGCGGGCCACCTCGAACCGAGCCCGGCTTACATGTCCCAAGTTTGCGTGACGGGCCCGCCGACACCGTCCCCGACCTGCGGTTTCGTCGCCGACACGGCCGCGTTGGGGCGTTGCTGCCGGGTGCGGGCCGTGCTTTACTGGCTGCCGACGGCCGCCGGAGCGTGCGATTCCACACCCTCGACGATGGTCCGGCCGAGCCGCCTCCATCACCCGCCGCAGCCGATCGCGCCGACTTTGCCGTGCTCGTGAGCCGACAGTTTGGGCCCTGAAAACCCCCCGTGCGCCGCCCGCAACGACCGGTGATGGAGTTGAGTCCAGAGTGAGCGGATTCCTCGAGGTGTACTCGACCTGCCCGCCGGCCGGGCTCAGCCTGGCGCGGCCCGGCTACGGCGGCGACATCGACGCGGTGGCCGAGTGGGCCGAGGCGGCGGGCCTGCGCGGGCTGCTGGTCTTCACCGACAACCAGTCCATCGACCCGTGGGCGGCGGCGCAGCTCATCGTCCTCCGCACCGAGCGGCTGATCCCGCTGGTCGCCGTGCAGCCGCTGTACATGCACCCCTACACAGCGGCGCGCATGGTCAGCACCATCGCCTGCCTGTACGGCCGGCGCGTCGACCTGAACCTCGTCGCCGGCAGCTTCCGGCCGCACCTGCGGGCCTTGGGCGACACCCACGAGCACGACGAGCGCTACGACCGGCTCGTCGCCTACGGCGAGATCATGGCGGCCCTGCTGCGCGGCGACCGGCCGGTCTCGCGCCACAGCGGCGACTACCGCATCGTGCAGGCGACGCTGCACCCGCCGCTGCCGCCCGGGCTGGAGCCGAAGGTCTTCGTCGCGGGCTCCTCGCCGAAGGCGGCCGACGCCGCCGCGGCGCTGGGCGCGGTCCGGCTCACCTACCCCAAGGCGCCGGCCGAGTACGACGCCGCCGACACGGACCTGCGCGGCACCGGCATCCGGCTGGGCATCATCGCCCGCGCGGACGCGGCCGAGGCGTGGCGGGTGGCGCGACAGCGGTACCCGGCCGATCCGCTCAACGCGCGCTACCACGCCTTCACCGCGCCGAGCTTCGACGCCGACTGGCACCGCGGGCGCCGGGAGCAGCCAGACCTGCCCGGCGAGGTGTACTGGCTGCACCCGTTCCGGGTCGCCAAGGAATTCTGCCCGTTCCTGGTCGGCAGCTACGCCCAGGTCGGCGAGGTGCTCGCGCATTACCTGCGGATGGGAGCCACCACGCTGATCCTCAGCACGCCGCTGCGGGAGGACGACCTCCACCACGCCGCCGAGGCGCTGCGGCATGCCGGGCAGGCCCATGCCGGACACACCCTGACCGAAAGGACGCCATCGTGAGCGACACACTCGGCCGCAACGGCCCGGCGGTCTCCCGGATCGCCCTCGGCACCTGGCAGCTCGGCGGGCACTGGGGCGGCTACGACGAGGACGAGGCGGTAGCCGCCGTCCGGCACGCCCGCGAGGTCGGCGTCAACCTGTTCGACACGGCGCACGCCTACGGCTGGGGACGGGCCGAGCGGGTGCTGGGCCGCGCGCTCGCCGAGATCGACGCCGTGCTCGCCCGCCCCGCCGACGCGTGACCGCCATGGGTGCCGGGCGGCCCACGATCAGCGTCATGTTTTTCTCCGGGGCCGACCGAGGTCGCGGCCCGGACCGCTACGCCGAGATCCTGCGCGTCACCGGGCTCGCCGAGGAACTCGGCCTGGAGGCGGTATGGCTGCCGGAGCGGCACTACCACCCGTTCGGCGGGCTCTTCCCCGACCCGGCGGTGCTCGGCGCGGCGCTCGCGGCCCGCACCGAGCGGATCGGCATCCGGGCCGGCAGCGTCGTGGTGCCGCTGCACGACCCGGTCGGCATCGCCGAGCGGTGGGCGCTGGTCGACGCGCTCTCCGGCGGGCGGGCCGGTGTGTCGCTGGCCGCCGGCTGGAACCGCGGCGACTTCGCGCTCGCCCGGTGCGCGTTCGAGCAGCGCCGGGAGTACACCTTCGCCGCCGTGGACACCCTGCGCACCCTGTGGCGCGGCGAAACGGTGCAGGTCAGCGGCGGCCAGGCCGTGCGCACGTTCCCGGCGCCGGTGCGCGCGGAGCTGCCGCTGTGGCTCACCGCGACCTCGGCGCCGGACACGTTCACCGAGGCCGGCCGGCGCGGCTGCCGGGTGCTCACCGCGTTCCTGCAGTTGGACCGGGTAACGCTGGAACGCAACATCCGCACCTACCGCACCGCCCTGGCCGCGCACGCACCGGACCGGGCGCCGCACGTCACCCTGATGCTGCACGCGTGCGTGGCCGAGACCACGGCGCTGGCGGTGGCGGCCGCCGAGCCGTCGCTGATCGCCTACCAGGAGCAGTTCCTGGACCTCAACGACCGCGCCGGCGGGCCCGGCGAGCCGCTGACCGCGGCCGAGAAGCGCGAGCTGTCCCGCTACTCGGCGCACAAGTACGCCGTGGAGCGGGGCCTGATCGGCGGGCCGGAGCAGGCGGCGGCGCGGCTGGAGGATCTGGCGGGCATCGGCGTGGACGAGGTGGCCTGCCTGGTCGACTACGGGCTGGCGCCGCAGCACGTGACGGAAACCCTGCGGCGGCTGGCCGCGCTCACCAGCTAATCCGCTCCCGGTGGCGCCAGAAGCCGCCGGTGGGGCCGTCATCGCCGAGCGTGGCCAGCCAAGCCGGCGTGTCGGCGGCGCCGGCCGGGTCGGCCCCGCCGGCGCCGCCCATCTCGGTGCGCACGAAGCCGGGACAGCAGGCGTTGACGAGGATGCCGTCGTGGCGCAACTCGTCGGCGAGGATGACCGTGAGGGCGTTCAGCGCGGCCTTGGAGATCCGGTACGCCGGGATGCCGGTCGATAGCTGCTCGAACTGGGCCACCCCGCTGGAGAGGTTCACGATCCGCCCGTAGCGGCGCGCCCGCATGGCCGGCACCAGCGCCTGCGTGAGCCGCCAGGCGCCGAGCAGGTTCACCTCCATGCTCCGCCGGACGATGCCGAGGTCCGCGCCGAGGGCGTCCTGGGTGCCGTCGAGGGCGACCGCGGCGTTGTTGACGAGCACGTCGCAGCGGCCGTGGGTGCGGTGCAGCCAGCGGACGAGCCCCACGACGCTGCCCCGGTCGGCGATGTCCAGCGGGCGCACGTCGACGCGCCCGCGCAGCGGCCCGAGCGTTTCCGCGGCCCTCTCCCCCGCCTCGGCCGAGCGGCTGCCCAGCACCACCCGCAGGCCGGCGCCGGCCAGCCGTCGCACGATCTGCAGGCCCAACCCCCGGTTGCCGCCGGTCACCACGGCGACCCGCGCGGCCGGCGGTGGGGTCACCGCGCGTCTTCGGCGGGCGCGGGCTCGGCGGACCAGTCCAGGTCGCCCCACCCCTGGGCGTCGTCCCACTCGGGGGCGGCGGCGACCACCGGCGCCAGCTCCCGCGGCGTGGGGTGGTCCAGGAACTCGATGAGCTCGACCTCGCGGCCGAACTCGGCCCGGATCCGCGAGCGGATCTTCACGGCGGTGAGCGAGTTGGCGCCCAGGTCCAGCAGGTGGCTGTCGGCGTCAAGGTCCGGCAGGCCGAAGATGTCGCGCCAGACTGCGACGATCCGCTCGGTCACCACGTCGAGGTCGTCGTCGCTCATCCGTCCTCCAGCTCATCTCGGCCCTGGTGTCGGCCGGTCCCGGTGGCTGCTGGTAGGCGGGACACGTGCCCGGTCGGCGACGCGTCATCAGCGGCACCCGCCCAGCGTGCCAGCCGCGGCCGGTGCGGCGAAGTCCCGCAAACATGTGCCATGCGGGTCCCCCGCATCGTGTGCGCAGCGCGGCCGGGGCCGGTCACGTCTTTGCGGGACGTGATGGTGTGCTGCGCCCTGATCGAGAATCCGGCAAGGCCGTCACCGACGAAGGCGGCGCGCCGCCGCGGGCCGGCACGAAGCGACAGCAGGAGGTGGCGCATGGCGGTGGAACCGATCGCCATCGTCGGGATGGCGGGTCGTTTCCCCGGCTCCGACGATCTCGAGCAGTTCTGGGCGAACCTGGCCGGCGGGCGCGACTGTCTCACCGACCTTGACGACGAGGAGCTGCTGCGCTATCACGAGCGGCCGGAGCGGATCGCGCACCCGGAGTACGTGCGCCGCCGCCCCGTGCTCGCCGGCTCCGACGCGTTCGACGCCGAGCTGTTCGGCATGACGCCGCGCGAGGCCGAGCTGCGCGACCCGCAGTACCGCCTGATGCTGGAGGTCGTCCACAGCACGCTCGAGCACGCCGGGTACGACCCTGGCCGCTACCCCGGCGACATCGGGCTGTTCGCGGCCACGAACGTCAACCGGTACCGCTACGACTACGTCGAACAGAACCCCGAGCTCATCGACATCGTCGGGTACAGCGCGGTCGACATCGCCAACAACGCCGACTACATGAGCACCTTCGTGTCGTACAAGCTGGACCTGCGGGGTGTCAGCGCGACCGTGCTCACCGCCTGCTCCAGCTCGCTGGTCGCGATCCACCTGGCGTGCACGGCGATCCGGGCCGGCGACTGCGACATGGCGATCGCCGGCGGCGTCGACGTCGAGTTCCCGTACCACCGCGGCTACGTGCCGCTGCACGGCGGGCTGCGCGCGACGGACGGTACCGTGCGATCGTTCGCCGCCGACGCCTCCGGCACCAATTTCGGCGACGGCGTCGGCGCGGTCCTGCTCAAGCCCCTCGAGGCCGCGCGGCGCGATGGCGACACCGTCTACGCCGTGGTGCTCGGCTCCGCGGTCAACAACGACGGCTCGCGCAAGGTCGGCTACTCCGCGCCCAGCGTGAGCGGGCAGAGCGACTGCGTGCGCCGGGCGCTGCGGGCCGCCGGGGTCGGGCCGGCCGACATCTCCTACGTCGAGGCGCACGGCACCGCGACCCGCGTCGGCGACCCGATCGAGCTCGCGGGCCTCATCGACGCGTTCCGCGCGTCGGCTACCGGGCCGCTCGCCGCGCAGTACTGCGCGGTAGGCTCGGTGAAGTCCAACGTCGGGCACCTCGGGCAGGCCGCCGGCGTCGCCGGGGTGATCAAGACCGTCCTGGCGCTGTGCCACGAGCAGTTGCCGCCGAGCGTCAACGCCGCCGAGCCGAGCCCGGAGATCGGCTGGGCCGGCTCGCCGTTCTTCCTCAGCACCGAGCTGCGAGACTGGCCGGCCGAGCCGGGCCGCCCCCGCCGGGCGGGGGTCAGCTCGTTCGGCATCGGCGGGACCAACGCGCACATCGTCCTGCAGGAGGCGCCCGCGGCGCCCACCACCGAGCCGCCGCGGCGGCCGGTGGAGGTGCTGACCTGGTCGGCGATGAACGCCGAGGCCGAGGAGCAGCTCCGCGCCCGGCTGGCCGGCCACTTCGCCGGGCCGGCCGGCGACGAGCTGCCGCACGCCGCCTACACGCTGCGCGCCGGGCGCAAGGTCCGGCCCGTGCGCGCGGCGCTCGTCGCCCGCGACGGGGCCGACGCCGCTCGGGCGCTGCGCGACGGCGACCGGGTGCGCCGCGGCGACGGGGTCGTGCGCGAGACGGCGTTCGCGTTTCCGGGGCAGGGCAGCCAGTACCCCGGCATGTACCGCCGCCTCTACGACGACGAGCCGCTGTTCCGCGACGGCTGCGAGGCCGGCTTCGAGGTGCTCCGGCCGCTGCTGGGCCACGACCTGCGGGGCGCCTGGCTCGACGAGGCCGGCGCCGCGGCGCTGGAGGAGACCGGGGTCGCCCAGCCGCTGCTGTACGTCGTGGAGTACACCCTGGCCCACTGCCTCATGCACTGGGGCGTGCTGCCCGACGTCGTGCTCGGCCACAGCCTCGGCGAGCTCGTCGCCGGCGCGGTAGCCGGGGTGTTCGGCTTCGAGGACGGCCTGCGCGCGGTCGCCTGGCGGGCCCGGTCGATGCAGGACATGCCGCGCGGGCGGATGCTCGCCGTCACCGCCGACCCGCCCGACGTCGAGGAGTTGCTGGCCGGCGACGTGTGCCTGGCCGCGGTGAACGGGCCCCGGCAGGTGGTGCTCAGCGGCCCCACGGAGGCCATCGATGCCGTCGCCGCCGAACTCGGCCGGCGCCGGGTGCGGCACCGGGTGCTGGCCACCTCGCACGCCTTCCACTCGCCGTCGATGGCGCGGGCCGCCGAGCGGTTCGAGGCGGAGCTCACGGCGCTGACGTTGCACGCACCGGAAGTGCCGATGCTGTCGGCCGCGACCGGCGCCGCGGTCGGCCCGGACGAGGCGACCTCGCCCGCTTTCTGGGCCCGCCAGCTCGTCCAGCCGGTGGACTTCGACACCGCGGCCGGCAAGCTCTTCGCCCGCGGGCCGGGCAACGTCGTGGAGAGCGGGCCCGGGAGCACCCTCACGGCGCTGCTGCGCGGCCGGTCCGACGCCCGCGCCAGCCGGAGCCGGTGCCTGACCACGAACGGGCCGGACGACGACCCGGCGGCGCTGCCGGACACGCTCGCCAGGTTGTGGGTCGACGGGCTGCCGGTGCGCGCCTGGTCCGACGAGCGCGGATACCGCCGCGTGGCCGTGCCCGGGTATCCGTACCAGCGCCGCCGCTACTGGATCGAGGTCGCGCCCGAGCTGCTGCCGGCCCGGCCTCAGCCGGCGGAGGCCGCTGCCCCGGCTGCCCCGGCTGCTCCGGCCGAACCCGCCGGGACTCGCCGGCGCACCGCCGAGCTGCGCTGGGTGCGCGCGGCCACCGCCGCGAGCCGGCCCGCCACCCCGCACGGCGACGCTCTGCTGCTCGCCGCCGCCGATACCCCGGACGCCCGCTCCGCCCAGGCCGCCCTGCAGCGCGCCGGTTACCGCACCCGCCTGGTCGTCGACCGCCGCCGCGGCACCGCGACGACCACCGCCATCGACCCCACCGACCCGGACGACTGGCGAGCCGAGCTGGACGCGGTGGCTTCCCGCGGCAGCGGCACCGTGCTGCTCGCGCACGCCACCACGCTCGACGCGCCGGACGGGGTGACGGCGGCGACGCTCGAGGAGCAACTCGCCCGGGGACTCGACGCCCTGCACGGCGCGCTGGCCGCGGCCGCCGGCCTGCAGCGCCGCCTCCGCCGCCCGGTGCGGGTGGTCGTGCTCGGCCGCCACACCGTCGACGTCACCGGCGGCGAACCCGTCAACCCGGCCACCGCCGCGCTGCACGGCCTGCTCGCGAGCGCCGCCCGCGAGCACCCGGCGGTTGGCTGCAAGCTCGTCGACGTCGGTGCGCGGGCCGCGGAGCCGGCCGTCGCCGACGCGATCGCCCGCGAGGACGGGCCGCTGGTAGCGGTCCGCGGCGCCGCCCGCTGGCTGCCCCGCCTCGCGCCGGCGACCCGCCTCGAGGCCGGGCCCGCGCTGCGCGAGGGCGGCACGTACCTCATCACCGGCGGGCTCGGCGGCGTGGGGCTGGTCCTCGCCCGGGCGCTGGCCGACACCGGCCTGCGGCCCCGCATCGCGCTGCTGGGCCGCACCGCGCCGCAGGAGCGCCCGGACCGCGCGGACGTGGAGGTCGGGCTCGCGGCGATCGCGGACGCGGGCGCCGAGATCGCCGTCTTCACCGGCGACGTCGCCGACGCCGGGCGGCTCGCCGCCGTCGCCGACGCCGTCGAGGCCCGCTTCGGCCCGATCAGCGGCGTCGTGCACGCCGCCGGAATCGCCGGCGGCGGGCTCCTCGAACGCCGCGGCCGCGACGACGTGCGCGCGGTGCTGCGCCCCAAGGCCGGCGGCGCACTCGCGCTGGACGAGGTCTTCGCGCGCCGGGCGCCGCTGGACTTCCTGCTGCTGTGCTCCAGCGTGGCCGGGCTGACCGGGATGTACGGCAGCGCCGACTACGCCGCCGCGAACGCTTTCCTCGACGCGTACAGCCTGACCCGCTCCACGGCGCGGCGGCGCACCCTGTCGGTGCAGTGGCCCGGCTGGTCCGGCGTCGGCATGCTGGCCCGCTCCCCGGTCGCCCAGGCGATCCTGGCCGCGGGCCCCTCCGCGTCCGCCCCTTCCGCGGACACGTCGGCCGATCCGGATGTGACGCTGGAGGCTGTGCTCGAGCCCGGCCGCGACTGGCAGTTCGACGAGCACGTCTTCGAGGGCGTACCGGTCCTGCCCGGCACGAGCCTGCTGCAGCTCATGGTGCGCGGCGCCCTGGCCGGCGGCGCGGACTGGCCGCTCGACCTGCGCGACGTGGTGTTCCTCGCGCCGCTGGTCGGCGAGGGCCCCCAGCGGATCCGGGTACGGGTCCGGACGGTCGGCACCGGCGAGCGCATCATCCTGCAGTCCCGCCCGGCCCGCGGCGAAGGCCCATGGACCGAGATCGCCACGGCGACACGGTTCCCGGCCGAGGCGCCCGACGTCATCGCCGACCTGGACGCACTGACCGCCCGGCTGCCCCAGGAACTGGACGGGGAGAAGGCCGGTTGGATCGACTTCGGCCCGCGCTGGCGGGTACTGACCGGGTCCTGGGGCGACGCGAGCGAACGCCTGGCCCGTCTCGTTCTGCCCGACTCCTTCGCCACCGACCTACCGGCGCACCCGGTGCACCCCGCGCTCCTGGACGTGGCCGGCGGGGTCCTGCACGGCCCGCAGGAGCACGGCGCGCACGCCCCGTTCCTGTACCGCCGGGTCCTGCTCGCGGCCCCGCTCCCCGCCGACGTCCACGTCCACGCCCGCTTCGCCGCTCAGCAGCGCGCCGGCCGCGCGGCCGTCGACTTCGACCTCTACGACAGCGGGTCCGGGTGCCTGGTGCTACGGGCCGAGGGCTACGTGATGCGCCCCGTCGAGCGCCCCGCCTTCGGCGCCCGAACCGCGTCGCCCGCATCCACCGCGCCGGCCGCTCAGCCCGAGCACGGTGCGCTGCTGTCGCCCGACGAGGGCGCCGAGGTGTTCCTGGAGCTGCTGCGCACCGCCGCGGCCCCGGTCGTCCTCGTCGACCTCGGTTCCGACCCGCTCGGCATCGCCTGGATCGACCGGCCCGATGCCGAACCCGCGCCCGAGCCCGCGCGGCCGGCGACCGTCACACACCCGGCCCTGTCCGCACCGGCCGCACCGGCACCGGCGGCGGGTCGCGACGTGGCGGTGGAACTGCTCGCGCTGTGGTCGGCGGCGCTCGGCGTCACCGACATCGATCCGGCCGGGGACTTCTTCGAGCTCGGCGGCAACAGCCTCGCCGCGGTGCAGCTCATCAGCCGGATCAACGCCCACTTCGGCATCGACCTCGGCGCCGGCTCGCTGTTCGACCACTCCTCGCTCAACGCGCTGAGCAAGGAGATCACCCGGCTGCTGGGCGGGGGCGCGGCCTAGTGGACGGCCACCGGTACTTCGCGCCGGACCTGCTCGCCGGGGAGGTCGCCGTCGTCACCGGCGGCGGCTCCGGAATCGGCTTCGCCATCGCCCGGGACTTCGTCGCGCTCGGCGCGGACGTGGTCATCGCGTCCCGGTCGGCCGAGCGGCTGGCCGACGCCGAGGGCCGCATCGCGGCGCGGACCGGCCGCACGTGCGCCAGCCTGCCGTGCGACGTGCGGCAGGAGGCGGACGTGGACCGGCTGCGGGAGTTCGTCACCGCCCGGTACGGCCCGGCGACGACGGTCGTGAACAATGCCGCCGCCAACTTCTTCATGCCCGCCGAGCGGATGACCCGCCGCGCGTTCGACGCGGTGCTTTCCACCGACCTGGCCGGCACGTTCAACGTCACCCGCGGCCTCGTGCCCGCGATGCTGGAGGCCGGCCGCGGGCTCGTCCTGAACATCACCCTCGCCGAGCCCGACCGCGGCTTCCCCGGCTTCTCCCACTGCGGCGCGGCCAAGGCGGCGATCGTCTCACTGACGTCGAGCTGGGCCTACGAGTGGGGCGGCCGCGGCGTACGGGTCAACGGCATCGCGCCCGGCCCGGTCCCGACCGAGGGCGTCGCCGCGAACATGCTCGGCGAGCACGACCCGGCGCGGGCATTCGCCGGCGCCGCCACGCGGATCCCGGCCCGCCGCCTCGGCACGCCCGAGGACATCTCCGCCGCGGCCGTGTTCCTGTGCTCCCCCGCCGGATCGTGGATCACCGGCCAGAATCTCGTCGTGGACGGCGGCTTCAGCCTCAACGTGCCGCCGAACGCGGGCGCCTGAACAGAGCTCAGCGCCGCCACGGCGGGACGTGCGGAGCCGGGGGCTCCGGGGGCGCGAACGCCTGGGCAAGTGCCCGGACGGACGGGTGGTGGTACAGGTCGACGAGGCGCACCGGCAGGCCCAGGGCGTTCAGATCCTCCAGGGTCTCGGCCAGCAGCGCCGAGGTGAAGCCGGCCTCGAAGAAGTTCGTGTCCTGGCCGAGCCGGCGGCGCCGGTCGAACACGGCGTGGATCTGCTCGGGGCCGGGAGTCACGCCGGCACCGCCTCGCGCAGCAGCTCGGCGAGGGCGTCCGGCGCGGTGTCGATGAGCCAATGGTCACCGGGCGCGTCCACCACCGTGCAGGAGGCCGTCGTGTGGCGGGCCCAGCCGGCGAGGCCGTCGGCGCCAAGGAGAGGGTCGGCGGCGCCGCGCACCGCGACGATGGGGACGTCCAGCGCGGGCTCCTCGGCGTACTCGTAGCCGGACAGCAGCTCATAGTCCGCGCGCAGGCCGACCTCGAAGATCTCCCGGAAGTCCGGCCGCGCGGCCACCTGGGACGGCACGCCGCCGTAGGAGAGGATCTCCGCCCAGAACCGGGCCGAGGGCAGGGTGTGCAGCGTCCGGGCCGGGCGGGCAGCGTCCGGGGCCGGATAGGACGCCACGACCAGCGCGCCGGGCGGTGGCAGGCCGCGCCGGCGCAGCCGCCGCACGAGCAGGAACGCGATCAGGGCGCCCGAGCAGTACCCCAGCACGACCCCGGGGCCGGGCTCGTACGCGTCGGCGAGCGCGTCGAGCAGCGCGTCGAGGTCGGTGCACGGCGGCTCGAGGAAGCGCGCCTGGCGCGCGGGCAGGTTCGCGGCCCGGACCACGATGCCCGGCGCGAGCCGGTCGGCGATCGGGGTGAACGCGGCGCAGCCACCGCCCGCGTGCGGGATCGCGTGCACGCGCACGGGCGCCGCCGGCGCGTCGGCCGGTTCCGACAACGGCACGAACCAGTCGGCGCCTGTCATGCCGTCCATCGTGGACACCGTGGGCGGGTCGGCGGCAGTCCCCAGTTACGGCGACTGTCAACAGCGCGATGGCGCGGCCAATATTCGTCTCGGCGCTCGGCCGGCGCACCCATCCGCCGCAGGCCGATCCGTTGCCGACCGAACCGCCAACCGGAAGGCCACGCCACCCGCGAGGCCTCCACCGCCAGCACGTTCGAGGCCGTGACGGATGGACGTCCCGGCCCGCCCGAGGGAGCGGCATGATCAACACCGGTGTGGCATCGTTCGCCCAGGAGCGGCGGGTGCGCGTGGTCGCCGGCGCGCCGCATCCCGGGCACGGCGCCCCCCATCCCGCTCTCCGGGCGAAGAACGTGCCGTTGCTGTGCCGGCTGCCCGAGCGCGTGGACGTCGTCGCGCTGTCCGCAGCGGTGCGTGCCCTGGTCGAGCGGCATCCCGTCCTGCAGTACCGCTTCCTGCACCGCGACGGCCGCGTCTCGCTGCGCTGGGCGGGTGCCGGCGTCGCGGACGTCGAGTGTGCCGTGGTGGACCGGTCCGCGCTCGGCACCGCTGACGGGGCTGTTCGCGCGTTCCTGCGTGCCCAGGTGGACGCACCGTTCGACCTGCTCGGCTGGCCGCTGCTACGGGCCGGCGTGATTCAGGACGACCGTCCCCTGTTCTATCTCTGCGCCGACCACACCGTCTGCGACGGCTGGTCGATGACGGTCGCGATGCGCGACATCGAAGCGGCGTACACCGGCCTGCTCCGCGGAAGGACCGTCGAACTGCGGCCGCCGGGTGACTACCTGCGGTACAGCGCGGCGCAGCGGCGGCGGTACACCAGCGGACCCGCGGTGGAGCGCGCCGTCGACGGCGTACGCGCGATGCTGGCCGGGCGGGCGGTGGAGCCGGCGTTCCCGCTGCCCGCCGCCCCGTGGGACGCCGAGCACGGGCGCTACACCGAGTTCGACCTGCTCGACGCGGCGGCGGCCGGCCGGCTGCTGGACTACTGCCGTTCCCGCCGGGCGACGCCCTACATGGCGGTGCTGGCCGCGTTCGGCGTGGCGGCGCGCGAGATCGCCGGCCGCGCCGAGGTCGGCGTGCTGGTCGCCATGCACAACCGCGACGAGCGGCACACCGCCGACAGCGTCGGCTGGTACGCCAACATGCTCGCGCTGTACTTCCCCACGTTCCCGGTCGACCGCTTCGACGACGGCGTACGGGCGGTCCGGGACCGGCTGATGCGGCTGCTGGTGTTCGCCGAACTCCCGCTGTCACGCGTCGCGGACGACCTGGCCGACACGAACGACAACGGCGCCGGGGTCCGGTTCCCGACGTGTTTCATCTCCTTGACGGACGCCCGCACGCCGCCGTCGGCAGGGGGGTCCGGCCGGTGGGAGCAGCTCGACCTGGCACCGTCGTACCGGATGGGTTACGGACTCTGGGTCGTGCTGCATGACACCGGGCTCCGCGCGGTGACCGCCTCACCCCGAACCTCCGCAGGCGTCGCCTCGCTGGCCGGCCTGGAGTCGCGAATCGCCGACGTGCTGCGGTCTGCGGCCGTTCCGGCAACGGCCTGACCGCACGAGACGAAGGAGTCAGACGATGCCCGGACAGCGCGGCGGCCCGGCGCGGCGGCTCACCGTGGAGTTCACCGGGCAACGCGGCGGCCGCGCCGCCCTCACCTGGGCCCAGGGCGAGATCTGGGAGATGATCGAGCAGTCGCGGCCGAGGCACTCGTACTACAACACCGGACACCGGTTCCGGGTGCCCGCGGGCCGGACCGTCGACGACGTCCGGGACGCCGTGCGTCTTCTGGTCGAGACGTACGAGGCGTTGCGCACCACTGTGGGCCGCGGACCCGACGGCGGAGTACTCCAGCATCTGCACGGCCATGGCGTGTACCGGATGGACGTCGTCGACACCGACGCCGCACACCTCGGCCAGGTCGCCGACGAGATGTGGACCGACCTGCTGGGACACGCCTTCGACGAGTCCGAATGGCCGGTGCTGTTCGGGCTCGTCACGTGCGCCGGGCGGCCGGCGGCGGTCGCGCTCGTCGCCTCCCACGTCGCCCTGGACTGGCACGGCATGGGGCTGGTGGCCGAGGTGTTCGGGCGGCTGCTGGCCGGATTTGACCCGCCCGACCCCCCTGGCTGGCAGCCGTTCGACCAGGCCGCCGCCGAGGCGGCACCGCAGGGACGGCGACGCGCGCAGCGCTCGCTCGCGTACTGGCGCGGCCAGCTCTCGACGGTGCCGCAGACGATGTTCCCGGTCACCGCCGCGCCCAGCGGCCGGCTGTGGCCCTGGGTCGAGATGCGGTCCGCCGCGCTCGCCACGGCCAGCCGGATCCTCGCCGACCGGCACCGCTCGACGCCCGGCGGCGTCGTGCTCGCCGCCACCGCCGCGCTCGTCGGCATGCGCGCCGGCACCCCGGCGGTATGCCTGCGGATGATCACCGGGAACCGCTTCGCCCACCAGCTCCGCGACATGGTCGGGACGTGCACCCAGACCGCACTGTTCGTCGCCACGCTGGACAACTGCCCTTTCGGCGCGTTCGTGGACCTCGCCTGGGCCGCGATGGTCCAGGCGTACCGGTACGCGCAGTACCCGGTGCCGGCGCTGCGCCAGGTCGTCGCCGACGTCAGCCGCGAGCGCGGGATGGCGCTGGATCTGGGCAGCTTCTTCGACAACCTCATGGACACCGGCGACCCGGGCGAGGTCGCCGAGCCCGCCGCCACGCGGGAGTCGCTGGCCGCCGCGCTGACCCGCACGACCGTGCGGCGAGGCGCGGTCTGGCCGCGCCGGCGGCGGTTCAACCTGGAGATACGCACCGCGTCCGGCGGTACCGAACTCTGCCTGGGCGTCGACCCCGCCGTCATGTCCCGGGCGGAGGCCGAACAGCTATTGCGGGCGGTGGATGACTTGCTGGTACGCGCGGTGCACGAGGATTTCCCACTGGACAAGGTGTTGGAGCTCACCGGATTCCCGGCCCCGGCGCGGGAGCCGACGATGGTGATGGTCGACCGGAGCTGGATCGACCCGGACGCGATCCGCGACCTCCTGGTGACGCTGCCCGACGTGGTCGGCGCCGAGGTGACCGTCGACGGGCGGGAGCGACTCGTGGCCGACGTCGTCGTGCCGGGTACCGGGATCACCGTGGACGCGCTGCACGAGGATGTCCTGGCGCGCCTGGTGGCACGGATGGCCGTACGCGCTCCGGACCACTACCGCCTCCGCTCGGGTGTGGGCGCCCCGGTGTACGCCGAAGGCACCGGCCGTGCCGGTTGAGCCTCAGGTCAGTCGGTGGCTGCTCCGGTGCGGCGGAAGTACCACGCCCCGGTGGCGGCTTCTCTGCCTGGCTTACGCGGGCGCCGGAGCCTCGTGCTTCCGGGACTGGCGGCTGCCGCCCGATCTGTGCGCCGAGGTGTGGGCCGCCCAACTGCCGGGCCGGGAGGGGCGGTGGCGGGAGCCGGCGCTGCGGCGGGTCGGCGACGTGGTCGAACGGCTCTGCGTCGAGGTGCTGCCGCTGCTCGACGTGCCGCTCGCGGTGTTCGGTCACAGCTACGGCGCGTTGCTGGCGTTCGAAATCGCCCGGGCGCTGCGTCGGGCCGGCGCGCCGCAGCCGGCGCACCTGTTCGTGTCGGGCCACCGCGCGCCGGACCTGCCGCCGTGGCGCCCCGCGGCCAGCACATTGCCCATGCCGCGCCTGCTGGACCGGCTCGCCGAGATGGCGGGGCCGTCGCAGTCGGTGGTCAATGACCCGGAGCTGCTGACCGTCCTCGCGCCGATGCTGCGCGCGGACCTCGAGGCGTGCGAGACCTACCGATACCGGCCCGAGACGCCCCTCGACACGCCGTTGACCTGCTTCGGCGCCATCGACGACTGCGAGGTCAGGATGGACGAGATCACCGCCTGGGACCTACACACCAGCCGGCGGTGGCGCGTGCGGAGCTTCACCGGTGGCCACCTGTTCCTTCACGACCGGCGCGACGGCGTCATCGCCACCATCGCGGCGCATCTGGCCGAGACCCGACCGGCCGCGGAGCGGGCGTGGTGACATCCGGTCGCGGTACCACGACGGAGTGGGTGTCCGACGAGGATCTGGGTCTGGCGCTCTTCATCCGGCACTTCGAACGCACGTTGCTGCGCCTGGTGGCGGAAGGGCACGTCCGCGGTACCACGCACACCTGCCTGGGCCAGGAGTACATCCCGGTCGCGCTGGCTCCGCTCATCGCACCGGCCTTCGTGTTCAGCAACCACCGTGGTCACGGCCACTACCTCGCCCAGTTCGGCGACGGAGAGGGCCTGTTGGCCGAGATCACCGGCAGGGACGGCGCGGTGTGCGGCGGCCGGGGCGGCAGCCAGCACATCTACCGGCCCGGCTTCTGCTCGACCGGTGTGCAGGGCGAGAACGTGCCGGTCGCCCTCGGTGCCGCGGTGCACTCCCAGCGCCGACGCGACGGCCGGGTCGCGGTGGTGTACACCGGCGACGGCACCTGGGGCCAGGGTGTGGTCTACGAGGCACTGAACATCGCACAGCTCCTCCGGGCCCCGCTCGTGGTGGTCGTCGAGAACAACGGCATCGCCCAGTCGACCCCGACCGGGCGGGCGATGTCCGGCACGATCGCCGCCCGCGCCGCCGCGTTCGGGGTCCGCTTCCATCGCGTGGACCACGCCTGCATAGCCACGATCCGGCGGGAGCTGCGCGAGCCGGTCGAGCGGACGCGTGCCGGGGACGGCCCGTTGGTAGTCGAGTTCCGGACCTGGCGCCTGGGGCCGCACAGCAAGGGCGACGACACTCGGCCGCCGGCAGAGGTGGCGCGGGTGCAGCGCCACGACTGGACGCTCGCGTACCGCGCCAGCCATCCGGAGCAGTTCGACCGGGTGGACGACACGCAACGTCGGCGCGTGGACGAACTGGCCGAGGCGGTTCTCCAGCGCCCGCGCGTGGATGGTGAGCGATGAGCCGGATGGTGAGCGCGCTGAACTCGGCGCTGCACGGGCTGTTCCGCGACGACGATCGCCTGTTCCTGCTGGGCGAGGACGTCGGCGATCCGTACGGTGGCGCCTTCGGCGCGACCCGCGGTCTCTCCAGCCGGTACCCGGACCGGGTCCTCGACATGCCGATCAGCGAGGGCGCGATCGTGGGCATGGCGGGCGGGATGGCCCTGTGCGGCGACCCGGTCATCGTCGAGGTGATGTTCGGCGACTTCATCACCCTGTGCTTCGACCCGATCGTGAACTTCATCAGCAAGTCCGTTTCGATGTACGGCCGGCACCTCGACATGCCGGTGGTCGTGCGGTGTCCTGTGGGCGGTAACCGGGGCTACGGACCGACCCACAGCCAGAGCCTGCAGAAGCACCTGCTGGGTGTGCCGAACCTGGACCTGTACGAGCTGTCGCCGGTGCACGACGTCCGGCGCCAGTTCGATCTCATGCTCGGTTCCGGGAATCCGGCGGTCTATTTCGAGGACAAGGTGCTCTACACCACCCCCGCCTGGCAAGACGGCGTCGTCGGCGAACCGTTCCGGTTCGGTCCGCTCGACGACACGTGGGTCGAGATCAAGGCGGATGACACCCGGCCGGACCGCGTCGTCATCGCGCCCGGCGGGCTGGTGCCACGCGTCGTGCCCGCCATGCGGGCGGCCCTGGTGGAGCACGAACTGACATCCCGCCTGATCGTCCCGTCCAGGCTCTTCCCGATCGACCTGACCGCGGTGCTGCCGCTGGTGGCGAGTGCCGACGGGGTGGTGATCGTCGAGGACGGCGTCGCCGGCGGCGGTTGGAGCGCGGAACTCGCCCGGCTCCTCTACGAGCGGTTGTGGACGAAGCTGCGCCGGCCGATCGAGGTCGTACAGCCTTCTTGCGAGGTCATCCCGGCCGCCGTCGAACACGAGCGCCACCTTCTGGTCCAGGAGTCGACGATCTTCTCGCGGTTGACGGGAGCACACGCGTGGGTGACGTAGTCGTTCCGACGCTCAACAACAACGACGACAGCTACACGTTGATCGAATGGTTGACGCCGGCGGCGGGGCGCGTCGCGGCCGGGGACGTCGTCGCCACCGTCGAGACCTCCAAGGCCGTCAACGAGTTGACAGTCGACGAGGACGGCTATCTGAGCCACTGCGTGGCCGAGCGCACGGAATGCGGACCGGGGGACGTGGTGGGGCGGGTGTGGGCCTCCCGGCCGGAGGCCGTCGCCGCCGGGACCGCCCCCGCGGTCCGGGCCCAGCCACCCGGCACCTCCACGGCCGTACCGGTCGTCACCCGACCCGCCCGGGAGCTGATGGAACGGCACGGCATCGCGATCGAAGCCGTGGCGGGCCTGGGTAAACCGGTCGTCAAACGCACCGATGTGGAGGGGCTGGTGGCCGGTGGTGGGGACGGTGACCGGGAGAGGCTCGGCCCGCACCAGCAGGCCGTCGCTCGTACGGTCGCGCTGTCGCACGCCACGATTCCGGACGCGTTCGTGGTGGTGAAGGTGCCAGCCGGGCGGCTGCTGCGACGACAGGCCGAGATCGCCGGCAGTCACCGCGCCTTCGTCGGCCTCCCGGAGCAGGTGATCAAGGCGGTCGGCCAACTGCATGCGACGTTCCCGCGGTTCTACTGCACCGTCAACGAGGACCTGTCCCTCAGCCCCGCGCCGCGCGCCGACATCGGCGTGACCGTCGACGTCGGCACCGGACTCTTCGTTCCCGTGCTGCGCGACGTGGCCGGTCTGGAGGTACCGCAGATCGCCGAGAGGCTCTTGCGGTTGCGGGTACGGGCCCTACGCGGAAGGATCACCGAAGCCGATCTGGCGGGTTCCCACCTGACCGTCGCCCTCCACGTCGACCAGGGGATCGTCATGGCGAAACCCGTTGTCTTCCCCGGACAGGTCTGCACCCTCTCGCTCACCGCACCGCAGAGCGAACTTGCCCTCGCCGAGGACGGTACCGTCGTTTCCCATGACTACTTCCACGTCGGGATGTCGTTCGACCACCGGGTCGTCAACGGACGGGACGCTTCCCGCTTTCTGACCGCGCTTCGTGCGGCGTTGGACGCGTGACCGGCTTGCCCCGGCGGGTGCGGACGCCTCCGCCGGGGCGTGCTTCAGTCCGGTAGCACGTCGTCGAAGCTCGCCGGGTCGCCGAGGGCGACCATGACGTCCCGTGGCCCGCGGAACGCCCGCCTGCCATGCGCGTGCCGCGTGTTGTCGACGATGAGCAGGTCGCCCGACTGCCACCGGGTCACATACTCGTGCCGCCGGGAGTCGGTGATCAGGAAATCGACGAACGCGTCTGGGATCGGTGTCCCGTCCCCGAAGGAGCAGTCCCTCGGCAGCACACCGTCCAGCAGCCCTTCCAGGTCCGCGCGGACGGTCGCCGGCAGGGCCGCGCGGTGCCAGTGCAGGATCTGGGCGAACCACGCCGTCTCGCCGCCGGCACGGGTCAGGACCGCCGGACGCACCGTGTGCGTCACCAACATGTCACCCTGCCACTGCGGCGTGACACCCTCCGCACGGCAACGCCGGGTCACCTCGTCCGGGTCCGTGGTGCCGTAGACGGTCTCCCAGTCCAACCCGAAGCCCCGGACGAACCGGCGCGTGTAGCGCACGCCCCGCTCGGCGAACGCCCGTCGCAGTTCCGGACTCATCCGCTGCCACGTGCCGGTTCCGTCGACCAGGGTGGTCTCACCGCCGGAGCCGGCCGGCGTGCGGCAGGCAAAGATCATCCGTCCCGGCCACCGGAGGTTGAAGGAGTCCTCGTTGTGCCAGAGCAGTTCCTGGTCGGGTGGGTAGGCGACCGGGCTGACGACCCGGTCGGCCACGACCTGTCGAGGATGTTCGTGACTGATGTAGTCGGCGGTGAACACGGTGTCGGACGCTGTGCAGACCCCGTCCGCGTCAAGCTCGCGGACTCCGCGCAGCAGCACGGCGCCGTGACTGCCCAGGGCCGCCTCCCAGCCTGCCCGGTGCTCCGCCATCCACGGTCCCAGTTCGGCGGCGGCCACGTCGGCGGCGAGCTCGGGCACGTGGGTCGCTGCGGTACCACCCACCTGGACGGTCCCTGACGGTGACCGGCTCACCCCCGCGGCGGTGCCGCTCGCCGGCGGCGGCTCAGGCAGGAGTACCTCGTCGAAGGACGGAAACGCGTCCGCATCCGTCCAGGGCGACCCGCGTTCCTTGCGCACAGTGCCCCTCCAACGCTCTTCCAGCGCGGTCATGACGGCAACCGTCTCGTCCAGCAGTTCGCTCACCCACGCCGGCGAACAGGCCGACAGTTGGTGGTGCAGTTCGACCCGCGTGGAGTCCGCGCTCTGCCACAGCCACAATGCCAGCGGGTCGGTCCCGGAGGCCGTCCCGGTGTCCAGCAGCCGCACCCCGACCTCGCCGGCGCCGGCGCCGAGACCCGGTAGAAGCTGGTGGACCATCTTGACGTCGAAGAGCCGGCCGGCATCGACCCGGCGGCCGTGCCGGCGCAGCTCCGCGACGACGTCCTGGTACGGCACGAGCCCGGTCCGCTGGGCGTCGAGGAGCGCGCGGGAGACCCGCCGCAGGAGGTCCTCGAACGAGGCGGAACCGGCGAGGCTCACCCGTGCGATGCCCTGATTGCCGAAGTAGCCGACGAGCGGTTGCAGCCGGGGGTCGTCACGGCCGGCCAGGTCCAGGCCGAACACCTGGTCCGCGCTTCCCGTCCGGACCCGCAGACTGGCCAGAAACGCCGTGACGACCAGCGCGAACACCGTGCTGGCGCGGGCCCTGGCCAGCCGGCCGGGCAGGTCACCCAGGTCACGGACGCACCGGCCGGCCCCGGTGACCGCGGCCCCTCCTCCGGTCACCGGCAGGTTGGACGGCGGCGCGTCGATCAGCAGCCGTACCAGCTCCCGAAGCGCCCCGTCGGTGCCGGCGGGCGTACGGTGCCGGGCCAGCGCCGCCTGGTGCTCGTCCAGCGGCAGCGGCGCCAGGTCCGGCGCGGTGGCGTGCAGGTAGCCGCAGTAGCAGGCCATGAAGTCACGCAGCAGCACGCCCGCCGACCACCCGTCAGAGATCGCGTGGTGGAGGGCGATGGCGAGGACGGCCCGGCTGGCGGGCTCCAGGTGCAGCTCGGCGCGCACCAGCGGGCCGTTCTCCAGGTCCCAGTCCAGCCCGGCCATCTCGTCCAGCCGCCGGCGGGCCCGACGCTCGGCGTCCCGGCCCGCGTCGTCATCACCACCGCGGACGACGGACAACTGCGGCCGCCCACCGGCGAACTGCCGCGGCTCACCGTCGACCAGGCGGATCAGCGTACGCAGGCTGACGTGCCGCTCCACGACCGCGTCGAACGCCCGCACCATGTGCTCGGGCTCGACACGTCCACTGAACTCCACGAGGCAGGGGATGGTGAGCCCGGCATCATGGCCGAACCGCTGCTGCTGCAACCACAGGCGCCGCTGACCGCTGAGTACGGGGACGCCGTCCCCGGCCGGCTCCGGCTCCGGTGGTACAGGGGGCGCCGGCCCGGGGTCCGGACGGCCATCCCCCAGCGCCGCCGCGAGGTCCGCCAGGACGGGCCGCTCGAAGATCAGTTGCACCGGTACGGGCGCGCCGAGCCGCTCGGAGAGGTGGGCGGCGACGTTGACGGCACCCAGCGAGTGACCGCCGAGGGCGAAGAAGTCGTCGTCGGCCGCGATGTCGCCCACCCCCAGGACCGCCGTGAACGCCGCGCGTACCGCCTGCTCGTGGGGCGTGCGCACCGGTCGGGTCCCGGTGTGTGCGACGCGTTGCGCGGGCAGCCGGCACAGCGCCCCCCGGTCGACCTTTCCGTTCGTGTTCAGCGGCAGCCGCGGTACCACGGCGAACCGGGTGGGCAGCATGAAGGCCGGCAGGAACTCGGCGAGGTACTCCCGCAGCACCGTGAGCGAGGGGACCCGGCCGTCGGCCGGCACCACGTAGGTGGCCACCTCGTCGGTGCCCGGCAGGACCAGCGCCGCCGCGGTCGCCACATCCGGATGTCCGCTCACCGCCGCCTCGATCTCGGTGAGCTCCACGCGACGACCGCGGATCTTCACCTGGTCGTCGATCCGGCCGGCGTAGACGACGCCCGCACCCTCGGCGAGCCGGCCCAGGTCCCCGCTGCGGTAGAGGCGGGCACCCGGAGTCCGGGCGAAGGGATCGGGTACGAACTTCTCGGCCGTGCGGCGCGGGTCCGTGAGGTAGCCCCGGGCGACGGTCGGCCCGCAGATAACGATCTCGCCGGGCTCGCCGGGCTCGACCTGGCGCAGGTCCGGACCGACCAGGTGAACCTGGTAGCCGGGCAGCGCCGTGCCGATCGGGACGGCCGTACCGACCGGGCAGGAGGTCAGATCCGCACTGGTGGCCCACAGCACGGTTTCCGTCGGACCGTAGAAGTTCCACAGCCGCCGTCCACCGGCCCTGAGCCGCTCCACGTCCGCGGGGAGCAGGACGTCGCCCCCGGACACGACCTTGAAGCCCGGCCCGCCGCGCCAGCCCGCGTCGACGATCAGGCGCCACCGCTGCGGCGTCGTGACCAGGGTGGTGACCTGACGGCCGTCCAGCAGCCGCCGCAGCCCGGGGCCGTCGACGTCGTAGCGTTCCGGCACCATCGTGAGGCGTCCGCCGCTGAGCAGGGTTCCGTGGAGGTCTCCGACGACGATGTCCCAGCCGAGTGGTGAGACGCAGGCGACCACGTCGTGCGGGGCCAGCCCCACCTTCCCGGCGAAGGCGAGGGCGGCCGCCACGACCATCGCGTGTTCGACGACGACTCCACGCGGCATGCCGGCCGATCCGGAGGTGAAGCTGATGTAGGCCGCGTCCCCGCCGTGGACGGCCGGCATTGTCGTGTCACCGGTGCTCCCGTCGCTCAACTCGGACGACAGCACGACCGGCACGCCCAGCCCGCGTGCGACCGGTGCCAGTGACCCACTGGCGATCACGAGTCGTGCGGCCGTCTGGCGCACCACCGCGGCCAGCCGCCCCGGTGGCGACCCCGGGTCCAGGTGGACATAGGTGGCCCCGGCGAACAGCGCCGCGAGGGTCACGACCACCGCCGTCGCGTCACGTTCGTGCAGCAGGCAGACCGCGTCGCCGGGGCGGACGCCGGCCCGCACCAGGCCGGATGCGGCCGACTCCACCTGTGCCAGCAGCTCCCGGTACGTATGGCTGCGGTGCTCGTCGTCCAGTGCGATGCGGTCACCGAAACGGCCGGCCACCGCACGGAGGGCCGCCGGCACGGTGGCCCCCGAGGCCGTGTTGCGCGGCTGCGCCGCCGGCCGGTCCGCCATGGCAACCGCCTCGACCGGACTGCCGGGCGAGCGCGTCACCGGCCGGAGCGCCGTGCGATCGACGACCGGATCACCGTCGCCTGCGACCCGCTCAGCCAGGGACCGGTAGGACGCGGCAAGGCGCGCGGCCATCTCGTGCGGCACCACGTCCGTGAGGTGGCGGACGGTGACGGTGAAACCCCCCGGTCGATCCGCCACGACCATCGTCAACGGGAGCGTATCCAGCCGGCGCGGCACGTGGACCGGCCGCCAGCGCAACTGCCCTTCCCGCGCCTCCAGCCCGTCGGCCGGGCCGGCCGGGGACGGCGTCGAGGACGGTTCGTCCCCGGTGTGTCGCTGGAACGACAGCAGGACGTCCGGCAGCGCCGCACCGTCGGCGCACGCCACCATGGGATCGGGGTGGTGCCGGTGAGCGCCGGCGGCCAGGAGTCTCTCCCGCGTCGAGCGCAGCAGGGCGCGGAAGGACATGCCCGGTTCCACGACGCACGCGAGCGGGACGACGTTCATGAGCAATCCGACGGTCGCCGCGAACGGTGGCGTCCGGGTGGACATGGCGACCCCGACCAGTTGCGACCGCTGTCCCGTCTCCGCGTGCAGCGTGGCATGCAGCAGCGCCAGGAGTACCTGGAACACCGTGGCGCGCTCCTGCCGGGCCAGTGACCTGAGCGCGCCGGTCAGCTTGCCGCCCAGTTCGATGGTGAGTTCGGCGGCGCGGGCCGACGGCGTCACCGGCCCCCGGGTGTCTCGCAGCGGAAGCGTCCGCGGCACGCCGTGTGACATCCGGCGGAAGAACTCCTCGGCCCCGCGGGCGTCGGAGGAGGCCAAATAGGAGTCCACCGTGTCCGCGTAGTCGAGGTAGCTGCCGGCGGGAACCGGGGGGTCACCCCGCACAATCTCATCAGCGATGATGTCCATCGATGTGAAGTCGATCGCCATGTGCGGCGCCAGCAGGAGCAGGACCTGTTCGTCCGCGGAGCGGACGAAGCGGGAAACCCGGAACGGCCGGCCGGTCGTCAGGTCGACCGGCCGGCCGGCCTCCTCCGCCAGCCGTGCGCGCAGCACGTCCTCGGACCACGACCGAGCGTCGACCGTGGACACGACCGGTGTCGACCGGTCGCGGGGCACCACCCGCAACTGGACCCCGGACGGACCCAGCCGGTACGCGCAGCGCAGGGCGTCGTGCCCGTCAACCACCGCCGCGACCGCCTCCTCGACGTCGTCGAGCGGCCACCTCCCGCGCACCTCGAAGGCCACCCACTCGTTGCTGGCGCCCGGGTAACGCGCCTCCAGCAGCCACAGCGCCGTGGCCCGCGCGGACGCGTCCCGCCACGCGTCCGGCGGGCGCGGCAACGACCGGCCCGGATCCGACACCCCACCGTCCGGCGTCTCACGGCTCGGCCGCCACCGGTCGCTCAGCAGGACGGCCAGGCTTTCGAGCGTGTCCGCGGCGAACAGCTCCGGCCGCGGCAGCCGGGTGCCCGCGATCACGTCCAGGTCCTCCGCGAGGGTGAACAACGACAGCGAGTCGATGCCCAGCGAGGAGATCGACCGCGGCGCGTCATCGTCCCGCCCCGCCAGCGCGGTGAGCCGTTCGGCGAGGAAGTCCCGCACGATCCCGTGGCGTTCGGGCTCGGAGGCCCGCTCGAGGCGTTGACGCGTTTCGACGGCACGCCGCCGCCACAGGCGGGTGTCCACGGCCCGCTCGCTGCGCCGGCGGGTGCTGATCCGCCCGGCCGACCACGTTTCCCGGGCCGGCCCACGACGGATCTTTCCGCTCGGGGTCCGAGGGAGGGTGCCGGAGCGCACGACCGCGATGGTGGTGGGGTCGATCTCCAGCTCGGTGCGGACGAGCCGGCGGCACGTGCGCAGCACCTCGGGAAGTTCGAGGTCGGGTGCGTCCGTCTCGACCAGCAGCACCACGCCGCTGCCGTCCGCGTCGGCGAACGCCCCAGCCAGGGCGCACCCGTGCGGTGCGCAGCCACGCGCCGCGATCTCCTCGAGATCCTGCGGGTAGATGTTCCTGCCGTGGACGACGAGCATGTCCTTCGTCCGACCGGTCGGCACCACCGCTCCGTCGTCGTCGAGGTAGCCCAGATCGCCGGTACGCAGGTAGGTACGTTCGTCACCAGCGATCCTGGCGTTGAACACCGGGTCGTCCGGCCGGCCCCAATAACCGGCCGCGACACTGTCGCCCCGCACCAGGATCTCCCCGATCGTGCCGCGGGGAGCCACCGCGCCGGTCGCCGGATCGGCGATCGCGACCTCGAGTCCCGCGACGGGTGGACCGCAGCTTACCAGTTGCCGGGCCGGCGCACCCTCGCCGTTGCGAGAGGGCGTGACCGTTCGCAGCCGGTCCGCGCAGGACACCATCAGGGTCGACTCGGCAAGCCCGTAGCAGGGGCGCAGGGATTCGGCGCGGAACCCGAAGCGGGCGGCGGCCCGGGCGAACCTGTCCATGGTGGATGGCCGAACCGGCTCCGCGCCGACGAAGGCGACCTCCCAGGAGCTCAGGTCGATCCGGTCGCGGTCGGGGTCGAGCTCCTCCAGTGCCCGGGCGCAGACGTCGTAGGCGGACGTCGGCCCCCCACTCACGGTCGCCCTCGCCCGGGAGATGGTCTCCAGCCAGCTCATCGGCCGGCGCGCGAACTGCTGAGGGGACATCAGATCGACGCCGAACCCCACCATGAGCGGCGTCAGCAGACCGCCGATCAGCCCCATGTCGTGGTACAGCGGCAGCCAGACCGACGCCCGTGCGTCCGGACCGAGCCGGAAAGTCTGCGCGATACGCCGGGTGTTCTCCAGCACGCAGCCGTGCGTCAGGACGACCCCTCGCGGGTCCCCGGTCGAGCCGGACGTGTACTGCAGGAAGGCGATGTCGTGTGCGGTGGCCGGCTGTGGTGCCGGATCTCCCGGATCCGTGGCCAGCTCGTCGACGTCGATCAGCCGGTCCCGCAACCGCTGCGGCAGCCGGTCCCAGTGGCCGCGCGGGGCGATGACGGCCGCCGCGTCGCAGTCCTGGGCGATGCCGAGCACTCGCCGGTGGTGGTGCCTGGCGGTCGCCGGCACGGACGGCACGGCGATCGCCCCGCCGAGCAGGCACGCCGCCAGCCACTCCACGTATTCGCGGCCCGACGGGGCGAGCAGCAGGATCCGTTCCCCCCGCAGTCCGCGATCCCGCAGGACGGCGGCGCGCGCCGTGGCCGCCAGCACCAGGTCGGCACCGCTGACGTCGTCGAGCACCTCCCCCTGCGATCCCGTGATCCGGAAAGCCGTCGCGGTGTCGCCCGCGCGTCGCAGCAGGACGTCGGCCAGCGTGACCGGGGGCGTGGCGCCAGGACGCGGTGTCACAGCGCACCGACCGCTGCGCCGGCACTGGACGCCGCCCAGGACGAGAGCCTGGTCAGCGGCACGCGGGCCATCGTCTCCGCGGTGAGGCGGAACTGCTCCATGAGGTGGGCCACCACCTTCGGTGCGAGGTAGTCCGGGACGAACTCCAGGGCGGCGACCAGCGCGTCGCCCTCCGGGCGGAACGTGACCGTCAACGGAAACTTCGGGTAGGGCTTGTCCGCGGCGACCGGCGTGACCGTGGCCGGGCCCAGGCGGGACAGTTCCGGCGCGGTGTTGTCCAGTTGGACGACCACGTCGAGCAACTGGCCCCGGCGCCCCGGCGGCAACTGTCCGGACAACTGGTCGAAGGGCAGGTCCTGGTGGGCGTAGGCGCCCACAGTGGTATCCCGGACCCGCGCGATCAGATCCTGACAGGTCGGATCACCACCCAGATCCGTACGCAACACCAACGTATTGGCAAAGAACCCCACCAACGACTCCACCTCCGCCCGCCCACGCCCCGCCACAACCGTGCCGACGGTGATGTCGGTCTGACCCGTCAACCGATACAACGCAGCCTTGAACGCCGCCACCAACACCATGAACAACGTCGCACCCTGACCACGCGCCAACGCATACAACCGCCCCGTCAACTCCGCCGAAACCACAAACCGCTCCGTCAACCCCGCACCCGACAACACCTCCGGACGCACCCGATCACCCGGCAACTCCACCGGCACCACACCCGCCAACCGACCACACCAATACCGCAACTGATCCGCCAACACCGACCCGCCCAACCACCCCCGCTGCCACACCGCAAAATCCGCATACTGCACCGGCAACACCGGCAACACCGCCACCCGCCCCTCCACCCCAGCCTCATACAACTCCACCAACTCAGCCGTCAACACCCCACTCGACCAACCATCAGACGCAATATGATGCACCGTCAACACCACAACATGCTCCAACTCCGACAACCGCACCACACACCCACGCACCACCGGCCCCACCGCCAAATCAAACACACCCCGCGCCTCCCCCGAAACCACCCGCCCCACCGCACCCTCCACATCGGACTCCCCCGACACATCCACCAACCCCACCACCACATCCGCACCCGAACCCACCCGCTGCACCACACGCCCACCCACCACCGGATACGACGTCCGCAACACCTCATGCCGCCCCACCAACCCAGCCACCGCACCCCGCCAAGCCACCACATCAAACACACCCCGCACCCGCAACGCATGCGGAATGTTGTACGCCACCGACCCCGGCGACAACCGATCCATCACCCACAACCGCTCCTGCGCGAACGACAACGGCATCGAGCGGTCCCGCAGCACCGGCAGCAGGGGCGGCGCGAGGGCGTCGGTGCGGCGCAGGTC
This sequence comes from Dactylosporangium roseum, assembly GCF_025264685.1. GTDB lineage: Bacteria > Actinomycetota > Actinomycetes > Mycobacteriales > Micromonosporaceae > Dactylosporangium > Dactylosporangium roseum. Next base: position 3,205,188 of record NZ_CP073721.1, on the reverse strand, counting down.
GCGCTCCAGCCTGGCGGCGAACTGCGCCAGTGTGGGTGCGTCGAACAGGTCCCGGACGCCGACCTGGGTACCCAGTGCCTGGTTGACCCGGTTGACCACCATCGCGGCGAGCAGGGAGTGACCGCCGAGCAGGAAGAAGTTGTCGTTGCGGCCGAGCCGGCGCACCCCGATCGCACGCTCCCAGAAACCGGCGACCGCCGACTCCACCGCTCCGCTGGGCGGTTCGTCGACCATCGCCGTGGGCGCCGGCGCGGTCTGCGATGCCGGCAGCGCCCGTTCGTCGAGCTTCCCCGCCGCGTTGATGGGCAGCTCCTCCAACAGCACCACCGTGTCCGGCGCCATGTGCTCGGGCAGCCGCGCGCCGGCCAGGTCGCGCAGTTCCCGCCGCAGCCGCTCCTCCGCGAGCGCCCGCAACGGCCCGGGATGGGCCTGCGCCGGGCCGGCGGTCCCGGCGGGTGCTATCCGGACCGCCAGTCCCGCCAGCGACCTCGGCAGCACCACGACGTCGAAGGCGCCGTCGTCGCGGCCCGCGGTCCACCCGATCCGGCACGGCCGCCCCAGCCGCTCGGCGAGATCGAACAGGTCCTGCGGGTCCAGATCGACCGCGTCACGGCGGGAGACCTCCCCGCACGGCGACCCGGGACCGGCCCGCCGCAACCGCACCTCCTCGCGCAGCCGGCGGTTCGCGACCGCGGACCAGGCCCGTACGGTCTCCTGGTCCCGGCGCAACTCGGCCTCCAGTAGCTCCAGGGTCATTTCCGGGTGCCATGCCCGCCAGTCCGGGCGCACCTCGACGTCCGGCGCCGCGAGGCGCACCACCGCGTCGTACCGGAACCGGACCAGCTCGTTGCGGCCCCTGCCCTCCCGCAGGTTGGCCTCCACCCACGCGCCTGGCGCGACGCCGCCCAGCAGATCCTCGATCGTGGCGACGTCGACCATCAATTCCCGTTCCCGCCGGAGGGCCGCCCGGGCGCGGGACATGATCTCGCCGGCGGTGGTCTCGGGCCGGGCTCGGGCGGCCTCGATCCAGACGTGGGTGAGCAGCGCCTGTCCCGGCGACCTCAGGTCGCCCAGGAAGATGCTGCCGGTATTCGACAGGTGGTGCACCGCCTCGGACAGGGCGGCGGACAGGTACCCGGTGCCGGGCAGGTACTGCACGACGGAGTTGAGCACGGCCACGTCGAAGCGTTCGTCACCCAGCACCCGCAGGTCCGCGGCGGGCGCCTCGACCAGGCGGACCCGGTCCCGGTTCGGATCGTCCGCCAGAACGGTCCGCAGCTCCTCCAGCGTCGCCGCGGAGATGTCCGTGCCGACGTACCGGTTCAGCTTGGCCAGGAGCTGGAACAGCAGCAGCCCGGTGCCGCACCCGACCTCCAGACACCGCGTGCCGCCCAGGGTCGCCACCCGCCGGACGGTGCGTGCCACCGCGTCCCGCATCTCGTCGTGGGGAATAGGGACGAGCGAGGAGGTGTCCTCCCACCCGGCGGTGTTGAACCGCGGATCGCTCGCCGTCGTGCCGGCCTGCTGGGCGTCGAACACCGCGCGCCACTGGTCCACCAGCTCCTCGGGAGCGGCCAGCCGCAGCGCCGCGGCGTCGGGTACGACATAGGCGATGAGCCGCTCGTCGCCGGGCCGGTGGGAACGCAGCAGCACCCTCGCGTCGCGCACCGCCGGGTGGCCCTTCAGCACGTGTTCGATCTCACCGAGCTCGACCCGGAACCCGCGGACCTTCACCTGGCTGTCCCGGCGACCGTGGAACAGGATGCGCCCGTCGGCCGTGTACGACCCGACGTCGCCGGTCCGATACAGCCGTTGACCGGGTCGGTCCGCGTAGGGGTCGGGAACGTAGGCGAGCGCGGTCGTCCCCGGGCGGCCGGCGTAACCCCTGCCGACCGGGACGCCGCCGATGCAGATCTCCCCCCGGGCGCCCCGGGGCAGCAGGTTTCCGTCCCGGTCCAGGATACGCACCACGGCGTTGTGCACCGGACGCCCGATGGAGGTTTCCTCGTGGTTCGTGACGGGCGCCCAGGTCGCGTCCACGGCGCACTCCGTGGGGCCGTAGACGTTCCATGCCCGTACCCCGTCCAGCGCGGCGAGCGCGTTCCACAGCGCAGGCGGCAGGAACTCGCCGGCAACGATCAGCGTCTCGATCCGGTGACCCGCCCCGAACAGTCCGGCGTCCAGCAACTGGGTGGCCTGGGTGGGCGAACACTGCAGCAGTTGAATGCCGTGATCGCGCAGGAATGCCGAGAAGTGGCCGGGGTCGCGGCGGACGGCGGCCTCCGGCAGGTGCATCGTCTCGCCGGTGAGCAGCAGGCAGAGGTCCTCGATGAAGGCGTCCGAGGTGAGGTCTGCGTTGAACACGCCGTGGCGGGCTTCGGATCCGGGCGGGCGGTAGACGGTGTCGCGGAGCCAGCGGCAGAGGTTGGCGAAGGAGCCGTTGCTGATCATGACCGCCTTCGGTGTCCCGGTGGAGCCGGAGGTGCTCATCACGTACCCGAGATTGTCCGGTGCGGCAGGCGGTAGGTGGCCGTCGTTCCCGGCCGGGACCGCGCCCTCGGCCGGGACCGTGACCAGGCGGCGGCCGGAATGGTCCGGCCGCCGGGCGCGGTCCGGCCGGAACACCACACCGACCCCAGCGGCGTCGAGGATCCGCGCCAGCCGCTCGGCCGGCGCATCGCGGTCGACCATGAGGAAGGCGGCGCCGGCCTTCATGACCGCCACCACGCCGACAAGCGTGTCGACACACCGCACCGCCTCCACCGCCACGGTGCCCTCCGGGCCTACGCCCAGACCGGCCAGCCAGTGGGCGACGCGGTCGGCGCGGCGGTCGAGCTCCGCGTAGCTCAGCCGGCTGTCCCCGTCGACCAGGGCCATCCGGTGCGGGAAACGTTCGACGGACTCGCGGAAGTACGTGATCGGGACGTCGACGGCCGCGGCGGTGTCCTCCGCGGGTGGCCGGTTCCAGACGAGCAGTTGCTCGGCCACCGCCCGCTCGGGGAGCGCGGGCAGCTCCGACAGCCGCCGCCCCGGATCCTCCGGCATACCGGCGAGCACCTGGAGCAGCGCGTCGATGTAGCCGGCCACGGTGCCCGGGTCGAACAGTTCGCTGCTGTACTCGTACCAGCCGATCAGGTGCGACCCGCCGGGCGTGGGCACCTCCCAGAAGATGAGTCCCAGGTCCGACTTCGCGGTGGCAGTGTGCGTGTCGACCACCGTCACGTCGAGTTCGCCCATCCGGGCGTGGTCGAACGGCGCGTTCTGCAGCATGCAGTCGACGTTGAACAGCGGGACGCCGTGCCCCAGATCCCGACCCGGTCGCAGTTCCTGGACGAGGCGCTCGAAGGGCAGGTCCTGGTGGGCGTAGGCGCCGACAGTGGTGTCACGGACCCGCGCGATCAGATCCTGACAGGTCGGATCACCACCCAGATCCGTACGCAACACCAACGTATTGACGAAGAACCCCACCAGCGGCTCCAGCTCCGCCCGCCCACGCCCCGCGACCTGGGTGCCGATGGTGATGTCGGTCTGACCCGTCAACCGATACAACGCAGCCTTGAACGCCGCCACCAACACCATGAACAACGTCGCACCCTGACCACGCGCCAACGCATACAACCGCCCCGTCAACTCCGCCGAAACCACAAACCGCTCCGTCAACCCCGCACCCGACAACACCTCCGGACGCACCCGATCACCCGGCAACTCCACCGGCACCACACCCGCCAACCGACCACACCAATACCGCAACTGATCCGCCAACACCGACCCGCCCAACCACCCCCGCTGCCACACCGCAAAATCCGCATACTGCACCGGCAACACCGGCAACACCGCCACCCGCCCCTCCACCCCAGCCTCATACAACTCCACCAACTCAGCCGCCAACACCCCACTCGACCAACCATCAGACGCAATATGATGCACCGTCAACACCACAACATGCTCCAACTCCGACAACCGCACCACACACCCACGCACCACCGGCCCCACCGCCAAATCAAACACACCCCCCGCCTCCCCCGAAACCACCCGCCCCACCGCACCCTCCACATCGGACTCCCCCGACACATCCACCAACCCCACCACCACATCCGCACCCGAACCCACCCGCTGCACCACACGCCCACCCACCACCGGATACGACGTCCGCAACACCTCATGCCGCCCCACCAACCCAGCCACCGCACCCCGCCAAGCCACCACATCAAACACACCCCGCACCCGCAACGCATGCGGAATGTTGTACGCCACCGACCCCGGCGACAACCGATCCATCACCCACAACCGCTCCTGCGCGAACGACAACGGCGCGTCGGAGCCGTCGTCGGGGCGCACCGGGATGGGCTGCCGGCTGTTCAGGCCGCTCGACCGGAGTACCGCCGCTACCGCGTGCAGGCGCTGGATGTCACTGTCCATCTGCCACCTCGTCTTTCGTCACCGCGGCGCGGGCCGGCCGGCGGGGATGGTGCCGAAGGATCGTGCGTCGACTCACGCGTAGGACCGGTTGCCGACGGTACTGATGTTCACCAGTACGTTCCGGTAGGCGCCGCGGCGCACCTCGCGGGCCACCGCCGCCAACTGGTAGCCGGTCTCCAGCGCGACACGCCGGCCTTCGGTCCGCTCGAACAGTTCGGCGGCCTGGCGCGCCTCGCCCATCGGGAACGTCGCGGTCGCGAGGAGCCGTCGTGAATGCAGGTCCGCGACGGCTCCGGCCACGATCGTGGAGCCCAGGCCCCCGATGTAGGTGTCGCCCAGCAACCGTTCGAGGCCGTACGTGCGCATCAGGGGGTAGTGCCGGGAGTCTTCGATCGAGTGGTCGCCCCACCGGCCCTTGCTGACCACGGGGCACTCCTCGGCCTCGGCGCACAGCAAGTCCGGCCCGGAGCCGGTCTCCAACCTGTCCACCAGGAAGGCGGCCGCGATCCCGAGCAGGTTGGCCCCGCCGCCGCAGCTTCCCACGACGAGGTCCGGGCGCACCGGCAACTGCTGGGCGGCCTCCAGTCCCACCATGGTCTGCGGCAGGACGAAGTAGTTGTACACGCTGCCGAAGATGTAGCGTGCCTCGGGGATTCGCAGCGTATACCGGACCGCGGCGCTGGCCGACAACGTCAGGGGGTCGGCGTTGCCGCCCTCGTCTTCCGCGACGATCACCTCGGCTCCCGCCTCGGTCATGGCCCGTACCCGGTCGGGACGCTGACGCACGCTGGTGGCGTCGATGAAGCAGATCACCCGGATCCCGAACAGCGTGCCGGCCAGGGCCAGAGCGATCCCCCAGTTTCCCGTGGTTTCGGTGGTCATCACCTTCAGGCCGGCCCGGGAGCAGTGGTAGGCGACCCACAGGGCGCTGTTCATCTTGTGGTTGCTCGACGGGGTCGCGCCCTCGTCCTTGACGAATATCCGGGTCCGACCGCCCAGCGCCTCGGCGAAGGTACGCGCCTCGAACAGCGGGGTCGGGCGGTAGGACAGCATGTCCTCGAGGGCGGCGGGCAGTGCGACCGTACGCTGCCTGGACAGTTCCAGTTCCGCCAGTGGTTCGGTGAGCACCTGGGCCAGCCTGGCCTGCTCGATGGGCTGCCCGGTAACCGGGTCGAGCAGTCGGACGTCACAGTAGTAGTTGAGGTTGATAAGGCTCGGGAGCACGACTCGCCCTCCTTCCGTGCTGGGCCCCGGGACGTCGGGGCGGCTGGCGTCGCGGCCGGCTTTCGGGCCCGCCGGTGGGGTCACGCATCGGTTCCCGCCGGGGCGAGGACGAGCACCTGCGCGTCGGCGCGCTGTAACGCCGAACGGTCGGCGATCATGTTGTGGTATCGACCTGCCTGCCAGCTATCGACCTGGTCGGTGGCGTGCGGCGACGACGGGACCCCTGAGTTGCCGATCGGAAAGGCCCACACCGACCGCTCCGGGCGCGTCAGGTCGACCACCAGCCGGAAGCTCGGTCCGCCTCGGGCCGGCGAGCCGGTGTCGCCCCGGCAGACGGTGTCGTCCAGTCCGGGCAGCCGCATCCGGCGCGGAAACCACTGCGCACCGGCCGGCAGCAGGCCGACCGGCAGCGCACCGTCCACGGCGACGCCATGCCGGTCGCCCCAGGTCCATTCGTGCCACGCGCCGCTCATCGACTCCGTCAGCTCCGCGACAGCCCGGGTGAAGGTGTCCACCAGGACGCGCCGCCCGGTCTCCGTCCGGCTCTGCTTCCACACCCACTGCTGAACCAGCGCGAAGCCCCACCGCGTCACCCACGCCTTGGCATCGAAGAACACCGGCGCGACGGCCGGCCCGGCAGACCCGACCGCCGCGCCGGTCAACTGCCTCAGCCAGGCGGCGAGGACGAGCGGCGCGGGATCGTCCCGGTAGGCGTGGCCGTCCCAGGCCTCCAGCGCCCCCAGCAGGCGACGGGCCGCGGGGTCGAGGGTCGGCCGCACGTCGTCGGTCACCGCGCCCAGGAGCACGGGCAGCAGGGTGACGGCCAACGCCGACCGGGTGTCGAGCTGTGCGCGCACGCTGGCCGCCCGCGGGTCGCCGGGCACCCGGAGGAGTTCCTCGATCCGCTCGGCCCGCCACGGCATGTCCCAGTGCGCCGCGGGGTCCGACCCGGTCGCGGACCGGTCGTTCGCCGACACCACGAGTCCGCCGGCGGGGCATGCCGCGTGCCGGTCCACGACCGGGGCGTGGCGGGACCGGTCGCGCCATCCGTAGTGCAGGTCACCGGCGTGCACGCCGTCCAGTTGCCGTCCCACGTCCACCCGGGTCAGGCTGCCGGAGACGTCCGCGACCACGACGGTCTGCGGCACGCCCCGGTGCCTGGCGAGCGCCTCGGCCGCGTCGCCCACCGTTCCTGCGGTGGCCAGCCCGGCGAGCGCACCCGCGTGGTAAGGCTCGGCCGTGAGGATCGTGTGCCACGCGACGTCCCAACCGCCGGTTCCACCGGCCGAACCGGTACCCAGCAGGTGGCCCCGGTCGGTCCGGGCGACCTCGAAGTGGACCCGGGTGCCCCCGCGGACCTGCACGGTCCGGGCCTCCCGTACCACCTCGGCCCGCGCACCGCCGGGCCGGGACACCCGGCGGCCGTCGTCGAGGAGCCGCTCCACGGTCAGGACCGTGGTCGTTACCGGCGCGAAGGTGGTCGCCCAGGCGATCCGGCGGTTGGTGCCCAGGACCACGTCGGGCACGCCGGGTATGGTGGCGCCGGTGATCTCCCCGCCCGGCCACGCCAGGCTCATCGCCATCCAGGCCGGTGGCGCCGTCGCCGCCAGGTGGGGGTCGCCGGCCAGGACGACCGTCCCGGCTTCCCGGTCGACGACCGCCCAGGCGTTGGATCCGCCGCCGTGCTGCGCCGGTCGGCCACGGCCGAACACGGTGGTCATGGCTGACAGGACGTCGGCGGAGGTCGGCTCGTCCGGCGCGCCGCAGTCGCGGTCGGTCACCGCCCGTCGCAGCAGCCCGAGCAGCCAGTCGTTCTGCAGCGCGAATCCGTTCAGCAGCATGATGGCTACGGCGGTGCGCAGTGCGGCCGTCGCGTCCGGCACGTCCGGCCGTACACCCAACGCGGTGTGTTCGTGGGTGGTCGGCGTGGTCAGCGTGGCGGCCGCCCGCAGCCCGTCGGCATAGTGCCGGAAGATCTCCATGGCGTCCCGGTCGGCCTTCGCCGCGCACTCCTCGACGGCCCGCGGGAAACCCAGCCGGTGGACGAGGATGTCGCTGGGCACGCCCGCCGGTCCGACGATCTCCGCCAGCCGCCCGGTGCAGGTCCGGGCCAGGGCTTCCATCTGCCAGCAGCGCTCGGAGTAGTGCAGGAACCCCTGTGCCCGGTAGGCGTCCGCGCGCGATCCCGCGAACACCCGCGGCACGCCGGCACCGTCGGTGACGATCTCCACGGGTCCGTCCAGCCCGTCCACGGTCAGCCTGCCCCGCAAGGGTCTGCTCGGCGCGGCGGCGGCGTCGTGGGCCGGCTCCGGCTGGGCGGGCACGCGCAGGCGTGCCCGGGCGCGGGCCGCCACGGCCGCGATCCGCGCCTGGCGCGCCGCGTCGGGGTGGCGCGGATCGGTCGTCTCGGCCGTCATCACGAGCCTTCGCGGAGCGACCCGAAGTCGTCGGCCGTCAGTTCGTCGAGACGCTCCTCGACCGCGGCCGTGATCAGGGCGCCGAGGTGACGGGCGGTGGGGTCGTCCAGGAACGCGCCGATCGACACCTCCACGTCGAACGCGGCCTGTACCTGGTTGAGCATCCGCATCGCGGACAGCGACGTGCCGCCACAGGCGAAGAAGTCGTCGTCCGGTGCGGCCTCGGCGAGGCCGAGGGCGCTCCGCCACGCGGTCAGAACGATCTCCTCGATCTCGGAGGGCGGCGCGGTGTCCGGGTCCTCGTCGGCGCGGTCCGGTGCCGGGCCGCCGCGGGAGCGGACCGCCCCGTCCACGGCGCGGATGGGCGCGGTGTCGAGGGCGGCCCGCAGCGTTTCGGTGTCGAGCGAGCCGTCCGCTCGCCTGGGCAGCCGTGGCACCACCCGCACGTCCAGCGAGCCACCGGCCCCGGGGAGGTGCTCACGCAGCGCGGCCCGGACGGTGCCGACGCCGGTGCCCGCGCCGTCGGGGACGACCAGCACCGTGAGTCGTAGGTCGCCGTTCGCCGGCCGGTGCGCCGTGGCGGCCACGTCGAGGGTGCCCGGCAACCGCCGCACCAGCGCCTCGACGCCCTCCAGCTCGATGCGCGCACCGTGGATGCTCACCTGACGGTCCCGGCGCCCCACGAACGCGAACCGGCCGTCTGGACGGCGACGTACGAAGTCGCCGGTGCGGTACCGGCGCCCGCCGCCGTCCGCCGGTACGAACGCCAGGGCCGTCTCCCGCGGACGCCCAAGGTAGCCGTAAGAGAGCTGCGCTCCATCGATCAGGAGTTCGCCCTCCTGACCGTCGGGCACCGGCCGCAACCCGTCGTCCACCACCGTGAGCCCTACGCCCGGCAGCGCCGGCCCGAGCGACGGAAAACCCTCGCCCTCGGCCTCGACGAGCCCGACGATCACACCGACGGCCGCTTCCGTGGGGCCGTAGAGATTCCACAGCGCGAACGACTCCCCCGGCTGCGGGCGTCGGGTCAACCGGTCCCCGCCGAGCACGACGTTGCGCAGGCTCCGCGCCGTCCGCAGCAGCGGGGAGTCCAGGACGAGTTCACCGATCGCGGTGGGCATGAACAGGGCGGCGATGTCGTGGCTGGCCAGGTACCGTGCGATGGCGGCGGGATTGCGGCGCTCGTCGTCCGGTATCAGGTGCAGGTGGCACCCGTGCACCAGCGGCACCCAGACATCGAACATCCACGGGTCCCAGGTGGCGTCGCACACGCCCGCCATCGCTTCGCCCGGCTTCGGCCACCACAACCGGCTCACCTGGTCGATGAACGACGTGATGGCGCGCCGCGGCACCAGGACACCCTTGGGCCGTCCGGTCGTTCCTGAGGTGTAGCAGATGTACGCCGGCAGGTCAGGATGGACCGCGGGTGCCCAGGGCGCGCCTGGTAGGTGCCCGATGTCGATCGTCGGCACGCCGTCCAGGCCCGGTAGCGGCGGCAGGCCCGGCTCGCTCAGCACCGCGACACAGCCGGCGTCGGCGGCGACCAGCCCGGCCCGCACCGGATGTGCCGGGTCGAGGACCACGTAGGTGGCGCCGGCCCGCAGCGCGGCCAGCTCGGCGACGATCGACGCGATGCCGCGGTGCGCGGCGACGCCGACGACCGCGCCGGGGCCGAGGCCGGCCAGCCGGCGGGCCACCCCGTAGCTGTCCGCGACCAGTTGTGCGTACGTCGAGGACGCTCCGGCATGGGTGACGGCGATCTGGTCGGGGCGTTCGGCCGCCTGCCGGTCCACACAGGACACCAGATCCCGGATCGTCGAAATGGGGTTCACGACGTCATCCCTCCGGCGGTGAGCTCGGCTACCTCGGTGTCGCTCATGGACAGCACGGTCCGGGCGACGGCCGCCCGCTCCCGTATCCGCTCGGCGTCCTCCCGATGTCCGAGGTAGGCGGCGAACGAGGCCACCGTGCGGTGCTCGAACATCGACGGCAGCGGGACCTCCACGTCGAGCAGTTCGGATAGCCGCGACATCGCCGAAGTGACGGTGAGCGAGTGCGCGCCCGCGTTGAACAGGTCGGCCTCGATCGGCACGGCCGGCACACCCAGCAGCCCGGCCCACATCCAGGCCAGCACGTACTCGAGGTCGTCGGCGGCCGGACGGTCCTGGGCAGGCGTCTCGTCGAACAGTCGCCGTATCCGCGCGCGGTCCACCTTCCCGTTGCCCAGCAGCGGCAGCGCCGCGACGTCGAGGATGCGGGCCGGGACCGCGGCCTCCGGTAAGCGGTCGCGCAGGTGGACCAGCAGCTCGTGCTCGGTCGGGCGCGGCCGCCCGGTCACCACGCAGGCGCCGAGGACCGGCCCGCCCGACCCGGTGAGCGCGACCGCCGCCGCCGCGTGTACCCCTGGATGGCCGGTCAGCACCCGCTCGGTCTCCGCCGGTTCCACGCGGTATCCGCGCACCTTCACCTGGTCGTCGGTGCGTCCCAGGAAGTGCAGCCGCCCTTGGTCGTCCCAGGCACACCGGTCCCCGGTCGCGTACACCCGGCGTCCGGGTGGCCCGCTCGTCGACGGCCGGAACCGGTCCGCCGTCTCGGCCGGCGCACGGTGGTAGCCCCGGCTCACGGTGCTCCCGGTCACGAACAGCTCTCCCGGCTGGCCGACAGAACACAGCAGACCCAGCGGGTCGCGGACCTCAACGGCCACGCCGGGCAGCGGGCGGCCCAGGGCGACGTCGTCCGGCGTCGTCTCGACAACCCGACCGGCGACCACGCCGACGGTAGTCTCCGTCGGCCCGTAGTGGTTGACGATCGTCAGCCCGGGGGCGAGTTGCCGGACCTGGGAGACCAGGTCGGGCGGCAGCGCCTCGCCGCCGAGGACGAGCAGCCGGGAGGGCAGGCAGTCCCGGCCGTGCGGCGTCGTCAGCAGGGCGCGCAGGTGGGAAGGAGTGATCTTCAGCATGCTGACGCCGTGCCCGGCGACGACCCGGGCGAACGCCTTGCCGTCCAGCCGGGCCGCGGTGGGTACCTCGACGACGGTCCCGCCCGCCCAGAGCCCGGCCAGCACCGCCGTGTACCCCAGATCGGCGGCGACGCTGGCCGGGCTGGCCAGCACGGAACGCCCATCGAGGCCGAGCTCCGACGTGACGGCCCGGCAGTAGGCCGCGAGCTGGGCGTGTTCGACGGCGACCAGCCTGGGCCGGCCTGTCGAACCGGACGTCGCCATCACGTAGGCGAGCGAGGCTGGATCCGCGTCCGCCACCGGCCGGTGCCGGTCCGGGGTGACCGCTCCGTCGCCGGCGGCCGGGGCCGACGGGACGACCGTCACACCGTCCGGGACTTCGGGGTCGGGCGCCGCCGGGTCACGTACCAGGACGCGGACGCCGGCCGCGCGGAGGACCTCGGTGGTGCGCGCGGCCGGCCACGCCGGGTCGATCGGAAGGTACGCCGCCCCGCTGTCCATGATGGCCAGCGCCCCGACACAGAAGCCGGTGAGGCCGGCACTGACCAGGGCGACGACCGGCTCCGGCCCGGCCAGCAACGGCCGCAGCCGCAGCGCCAGCTCCCCGGCCCGCTCCAGCAGCGCGTCGTAGCCGACCGGGCCGTCGGCGCCGTGTACCGCCACGCCCCCGTCCCGGCGCAGCCGGTGGGACGCGACCGCCCGGAGCAGGCCCGGCGGCGTGCCGGCCGGCTCGCCGCGCCGGTCGCCGTACCCGGTGAGCCGGGCACGTTCGTCATCGCCGATCAGTTCCAGCTCCGGCAGGGGACGTCCAGGGTGCTCGGCGAGCGCCCGCAGGGCCCGCGTCAGCCGTTGCGTGAACCAGCGCACACGGTCAGGGTCGGCGGCCCGGTCGTACCTGACGGTCACGGATCCGTCCGCCCAGGGGCGCAGCAGCACGTCGCACGGGCCCGGGTCGTCGCCGTGGATCCGGACTCCGCCCGCCTCCCCGCTCGCACACCGCGCCTGTGGCACCACACCGACGAGCGGGGCGCCCGGACGCCGGCGCGACACCAGGTCCACGGCGGGCCGCACCGCCGCGAGGGTGTCCGCCGTGAGCAGGTGAGTGGTCTGTTCGCTGGCGCTGTCGAGGCGGTCGAGCAGCGTGCCCAGGTCGGGCCCGCAGCTCGTCACGGTGACCGGCAGCAGCATCTCCAGCCGGCCCATGACCGTCCGGAGCGCCGGCAGCGGGCGCGCGGTACAGCGGCGCAGCACGGGCGTGCCGTCCCACCTCCTGTTGGTGACCAGCAGGGCGGCCGCCAGGAGGATCTCCTCCGGAGAACGGCCGAGGGCCCGGCACAGCGCCAGGCAGTCCGCCGTCAGCGACGCCTCCGCGGGCACCTCCTCGTACGCGCAGTCGGACCGGCCCCCCGGGGTGCCCGCGAGTTCGCGCAGCGCCGCGTCCAACCGGCCGGGGTGGTCCCGTTCGATCCGGGCGGTCCACCACTCGCACGCGTCCAGGTACCCGGGCTCGTCGGCCGGCCCGCGCGTAGGCCGCAGCAGGTCGGCGGCGGCGATCTCGACGGATGTGGTGTCGATGAGTACGGAGGGCAGCCGCAGCGTCAGGTGCGGACCGTCGGGCGCGTCCACCTCGCGGATCCGGCCGTCGTCGGGGCCGTCGTCCCGCAGGCTCTGCACCGGCAGCCGCAGCGACGGCGGGCGCACCACCGACACGCTCAACAGGTCCCGGCGCAGCAGCGCGGTCAGGTCCCAGCCGGAGCCGTCCGTTGCCAGGCTGCCGGCCCGCGGCAGGCGGACATCGGTGCTGCGGGTCATGATCGCGTCCCCGTACGCGGCCACGAACGGCCACTGGGTGAACAGCAGCGGCATGATCTCGTTCATGGCCGGCCGGCCTCTGGTACGGTCCCCGTCCCGGCCATCGCCACGAGGACCTTCCGCGGCCCGGTGAACGGGCGGCGCCCGTGCGCCACGGCGAGGTTGTCCACGATGAGGACGTCACCGGCGACCCAGTCGAACTGCGTCGCGTTCCGCTCGTACGCCTGCCGGATGGCCTCGACGTCCACGTCCGGGATCGGCGTGCCGTCGCCCAGCGTCACGTTGCGCGCGTACCGTCCGGATCTGTCGACGGCCGCCCGGACGGCCTCGGGCAGGGCGCTGGGGTGGAACAGGTGAACCTGGTTGAACCACCGCGCCGCTGCGGTCCGCGGGTCGCGGAGGGTCGCCTGCGCGGTCTGTACGGTCTGCAGGATGTCCCCGTCGTGCCATCGCGCGGCGATCCCCTCGCCTGCGCAGTAACGGGCCACCTCCTCCCGGCTGTCCGTCTGGAAGACCTCCTGCCAGGGCAGGTCGAGGTGCGGCTGGAACCACCGCTCGTACACCAGACCCCCGGCGTCGAACCGCTCGACGAGGTCCGGCGGCAGCGAACGCGCCACGTCGGCGGTGCGGGCCAGCGGCGTCTGCCCGCCCTCCCGGGCGGGCGTCTCGCACCGGAAGCCCAGCACGAGCGGCCAGGTGGTGGCGTAGGACTGTTCGCTGTGCAACCGGATGTGCTGGTCGCTGGGGTACTCGGTGGAGGTGAAGATCCTGCCCTCCACCCGGCTGCGCGGTGTGGAGCGGTTGACGTAGTCGACCAGTTCGTCGCCGCCGACGCGGGCCACGACCCGGCCCAGGGCGGCGGCGTCGCCGGCGAAGCCGCGCAGCAGTACGGCGTGGTGGTCGGTCAGCAGGCCACGGACGCTGTCGAGCTGATCCTCCACCCAGCGGTCCAGGTCCACTCCGGACAGTTTCGCCTCGACCACCGCCGGGGCCCAGCCGGCCGGGGCCGGTCTGCGCACCTCCACGGCCAGGGCCCCCGGTCGGTCGCCGGCGCGACGGCGCGCACGGATCGCGGCCAGCAGCTCCTCGTCCTGCCTCATGCTCATGGTTTCCCCGCTCTGACGGTCGGCGACCAGGGATCGGATACTGGTGAGCACCGCCGCGACCGGATCCGTGGGCCGCGGCGGCCGGGCGAAGAGTTGCTCCAGCGCGCGGGCGACCGAATCGGCGAACGGGGCGGCGACGGTGGCGAGTCGGTAGGTCACCGTGACGCTGGTCGACCTCGACCCCCTGAACACCGCGACGCGCAGGTCGTGCCGGGTGGACGCAGCGGCGACGTCGACCGGTTGGACGCCGAGCCCTGAAGCGACCGGCGCATCGGGCTCGTCGTAGGTCGCGACCCACAGCACGAAGCCGCCCGACGCGGAGCTCGCCCGCTGCCCCACGAGCGCCTCGTAGGGGACGTACCTGACCCGCTGCGCCTCGCCGAGCTCCTGGGCGACGCCGCGGATCAGCTTCTGGACGGACGCCGAGGTGTCGGTCCGCACGCGGAGCAGCATCGTCGTGTTGAAGCACCCGATCGTGCCCCACTCGCGGTCGGACTCCCGGCCCACGTCGGGGGTACCGATCAGCAGGTCCGAGGGGCCACCGGCGACCGCCACGGCCAACGCGGTGAGGGCCAGGCAGTAGGTCAGCGTCGTGGCGGCGCAGAGCTGGCGGGCCGCGTACCAGGCGGCGTGCCGCTCGCCGGACAGTACGATCTCCCGGGAGCCGGCCTGCCACGGCGGCGGCGCCTGCGTGGTGGCCGCCGGCGCCGGCAGACGCGGCGCCACGTCGAGCAGCGCCAGCCGGCGCCGTGAGTCGGGCTGCCGCCGGCCCTCGGCCGCGCGCCGGGCACGCGCGGCCCAGGCGGCGAGGTGCGACTCCTGGTCGTTCTGGTCGTTCTGGTCGACGGACTGCTGACCGGTCGCCGGTACCCGGCCGGCTCCGCGCGCGTAGGCCGCGGCGAGCGCCTCGGCCAGCACGCTGATCGAGTGGTTGTCGGCGACCACGTGATGCACGGCCAGCACCAGAACGTGGTCCGCCTCGCCCAGCACCAACCGGCACACCCGGTAGAGCGGGCCGGTGGCGAGATCGAAGGGGCGGCTCACCTGCGCCGCGATCAGGTCGCTCAGGGCGTCGGGCGGCAGGCGGGGATCCACCGGTACCGTCCGCACGGGTAGCGTCTCGGGCCGCACGGCCGCACGCGGACCGACGGCCAGCACCGGCGACCCGTGCTGCGACACGACGCGGGCGCGCAGCGCCGGCTGGCGCAGGGCGACCGCCCGCACCGCGTCGCGCAGCCGCTGCTCGTCGATCGCGGTGGCGAGGCGGAAGCCGCCACCGATGCACAGGCCCGGCGACGTCCCGTGCAGCCGGTCCAACATCCACAGGCGTAGCTGGTCGACGGAGAGTGGGCAGAACCACTCGCCGTCGGCGAGCATCGCGCGGATCTCGGCCCGGTGCCTGCGGATGTCGTCGGCCAGCGCCTCGGTCATCGCACCGGCCGGCGCCCGGAATCGCAGGCCGCCGCCGGGCAGCGCGTCCAGCCGGACGTCCCGCTCGCTCAGGGTGGACAGCAGCTCGGCGAGGCTCACAACACGCCCTCGACATGCCCGTTCCCGGGCGCTCCGGAGAGCGCTCCCCATGCCGGGTCGGCGGTCCGGTCCGGGTCCTGCCCGGCCGCCTCCGGCGCCGCGACGCCGACCAGAACCGAGTGCAGGACCGTCGCCCCCGCGTCCAGGGCCGGCCCGAGCGCCAGCGCGTCGCCGTCGACCACGGGGATGGGCCGCAGAGCCAGGTCCGGTACCCGACCGGCCGCGACGACCAGCGCCTGGACCATGGCCGCGGCCTCGACCGCCGCGAAGGTCTCCCCGAGCCCGCCGTAGAGCCGAAGGTAGGGCTCCAGGTCCGCGACCAGGTGGATCGCACACGCCGCGGTCTCGGCCGCCGGGCGGTACACGAACGGGTCGTACGCCGCCCCCACCAGGTCCGCCCGGTCGTCCGTGTGCACCAGCTCCGAGCTGACCAGGTCGACCGTATACGCGCCGGCCGCCAGGCCGTCGACCCGGCCGGGACGGACGACCAGCAGCGGGCGTACGCCGCGGATCTCGCCCGGGGTGAGGTAGCGCGGGCCCGTGTCCTGCCCCCGGTGTACCAGTTCGGCCAGGACCGCCTGCACCGCCGAGCCGCTCACACCGCCGCCGGTGAACGTCCCCCGGTGCGGCGGCCGAGCCGTGGCCGGCTCGTGCGCCGCGGCGATGGCCTGGCGCCGCGTGCCGTCGACGCGCCGTCGTTGCGGCAGCTCCGCACGGTAGCGCCGGCGCTGCTCGGGGTCGACGATCGTTGCCGGTCCCCGCCCGTGCGGCCGGTCGCCCGCAGCAGCGCCGGCCCGGTCCATGAGGTGCTGCTGGATGAAGGCGTCCAGTGTGCGCACCGTGGGATCGCGCAGCACGAGGTCCAGCCCCGGCCGTACCCCGAAAGCCCGCTCCAGTGCGCTCGCGACGCGCACGATGCCGATCGAGTCCAGGCCGCAGAGCAGCAGATCGTCCTCGAGGCCCGGCCGGCGGCCGTCCAGTTGCTCGGCGAGGAGGTCCTGGATGCGGCCGGCCACGGGGCCGGGAACCGGTGCCGCCGCGGGCTCCGGTGGCCCCGGTGCGCCCAGCCGCCAGGGGTCGACCGCGGACCAGTCGACCTTGCCGTTGGCGGTCACCGGGACCGCGTCGACGGGTACCAGGTGCGGCACCAGGTACGCGGGCAGTCGGCGCGCGAGTTCCTCCCGCACCGCGGGAACCGGATCGCCGCCGTCCGCCGCCGGCTGCACGACCAGGTAGGAAACCAGCTTTCGGGCACCGTCGACGGTGACCGTCCCCGTGGCGCAGTTGCGGACCGCGTCGAGGGAGCGCAGCACGGCGTCGACCTCACCGGGCTCGATCCGATGCCCGTTGACCTTCACCTGCCGGTCGATGCGCCCGAGAATGACCAGGCAGCCGTCCGGACGGCGGAGCACGAGGTCGCCGGTACGGTAGACCCGCCCGTGACCGGGCAGGTCGGGAAACTTCTCGGCGGTCGACTCCGGTTCCTGCCAGTACCCCTGTGCCACCCCGTCGCCGGCGATGTTCAGCTCGCCGGGTACGTGCACCGGCCGTTCCCGGTTCCGCGCGTCGAGGACCAGCAGCCGTTGGTTGGACAGCGGAAAGCCGTACGGAACGCTGGTCCACGCCGGGTCGACGGTGTCGACGTCGTAGGCAAGGGACCAGATCGCCGCCTCCGTCGCCCCGCCGAGGCTGACCACCCGCGCGGCCGGGGCCAGGGCGCGGATCCGGTCGGGCAGGCCGACCGGGACCCAGTCTCCGCTGAGCAGGACCAGGCGCAGGTCGGGCAGGCCCGCCGCGCGCAGCTCGGCGAGCTCCACCATGATCTGCATCAGCGCCGGCGCCGAGTTCCAGACGGTCACCCGTTCGGTCGTCAACAGGTCCAGCCAGACCGCCGGGTCCCGGGCCAGGTCACCGGGTGGCGGGCAGACCAGGGTCGCTCCGGCGGCGAGGGTTCCGAAAACATCCCACACGGACAGGTCGAAGCCGATCGACGACACGGCGAGCACGCGGTCCGAGCAGCCGATGCCGTACCGCTCGTTGATGTCCAGGATCGTGTTGACCGCCGCCGCGTGCGTCACGGCGACGCCCTTGGGCGCGCCCGTCGATCCGGACGTGTAGATGACGTAGGCCAGCGCCTCCGGGTCCGCGGGCGACGCGGGACGGTCTCCACCGCGGTCCTCGACGACGGGTACCACCGGCAGCCCCCGGTTCCACGGCGGCTGACGGTCGCCGGCCACCACGGCGCGCACCCGGCCGAGCTCGGCCATCTGCGCCGCCCGGGCGTCGGGCAGCGTGGTGTCGACGGGCAGGTAGGCGCCGCCCGCCAGCACCACGCCGAGCACACCGGCCACCTGGTGCCAGCCCCGGGGGACCGCCACGGCGACGAGGTCCCGCTCACCGACGCCCACCTCGGCCAGCCGGCTCGCGACCAGGGCGGCCGAGGACAGCAGCGTCGCGTAGTCGATCCGGTCCGCGCCGGACACCACGGCGGGGAGGTCACCACGTCCGGCGGCTCCGGCCAGGACGATGTCGCCGAGGTTGTACCGCTCCCGCTCGACGGTCCGCTCGGTGCCACGGCGGAGCTCCTCGGTGCCCGGCAGGCCGGTGACGAGGGAACTCCTCGACACGGCGCCGTCCTCCCCGGCCAGCCTGGCGATGGCGCGTACGAAGGCGTCGAACATGTCGTCGAGCACGCCCGGCGGGAACGCCTCGTCCACGCAGTCCCACCACAGGTGGCATTGGTCGCCGGTCTCCGACACCTGGCAGTCGAGCACCACCTGCGGTGTCTGGGAAAGCGCGAAGGTAACCTCGCCCAGGTGCTGGAAGTCGTCGCGGAAGTCGCCCCCGGAGCTGCCCGCCTGCACGTACGTGAAGACGACCGGCATCCGGACGGGTTCACCGCGCCGCCGTGACAGCTCCCGCAGGACCCAGACCCCGGAGGCCCGGCGGTTGTCGAGGGCCTCCCACAGGGAGTGCTGCAGGGCGCGGGCCAGCTTCGCGACGTTCGACGTGGCGGTGTCGACGGGCAGCACGACGGAGGTCGTGAAGGGACCCACCACCCGCTGGACGTCCTCGTGCACCGGTTCCCGGTCGAACACGGTGAGGTTGAGGCTGAACCGGGGGGAGGCGGCCCACAGGCTCAGCACGTCGGCGAAGACGGTCAGGGTCAGTGCCGCCGGGCTGACGCCGAGCGACGCCGCGACCTGCCCCACGGCTCGCCACCGGTCGGCCTCCACGACGGCCTCGCGGTGAGTGAACCGGGGGCTTCGGATCTCGTCCAGCGGGCGGACGAACGGCAGCGCGGGGCCGTCCGGCAGCGCGTCGAGCCGGTCCGACCAGTACTTCCGCGCCTCTGACCGGCCGGACGAGTGCGACTGCCGCTCGACCAGGGTCACGTAGTCGCGGAACGTCAGCCCGATCGGCGGTAGCTGCCGGTCGGGCGCATGGTAGAGGGCGAGCAGCTCGGCTGAAAGGATCTTGAAGCTCAGCGCGTCGGCGATGAGGATGTCGAAGCTGATGTGCAGGCGTGCGGCCGGCTCGCGCTGCGACCGGCTGACCCGGATGTCGAACAGCGGCCAGGCGTGCACGTCGAGGACCTGGTGCGACATCTCCTCGCGCACGGACTGCGCGGCGAGGGCCACCGTGCCGTCCGAGGCGTCCAGCACCGGAATGGCGAAGTGCGGCACATCGGCCAGGACCTGCTGCGTCCCGTCCGGGCGGAGCACGGCGCGCAGCATCGGGTGCCGGATGATCAGCGCGTTGGCGGCCCGTTCCAGGCGGTCCAGGTCCAGCCCCGGCAGCTCCAGTTCGAGATAGCCGTGGCAGGCCGTGCCGCCCAGGCCGAGCTCGGCGTCCCGGCCCATCCAGTACGCCTGTTGGAGGTCCAGCAGCGGGAACGGTTCGTACCCGGCCGCCGGGGCGGCGGCCTGGGCCGGCCCGCCGGGTGGGCCGTCTGCCGCGCCCGCACGCAGCGGGGCCGCGAGCAGGGCCTCGCGCAACGCTCGCCGGTCCCCGTCAGTGATCTGCGAACTCATCCCGACCTCCCGGTAGAGCCCCGGACGCGCCGTCCACAGCAGCCCGGCCGGCGAACGCGGCGAGCTGTCCGCGCACCTCCTCGTCGGACAGGCCGGCGAGGAACCGCTCCAGCTCCGCTTCGAGCCAGGCGGCCTGATCCCGGACGGTCGCATGCCGCAGGACCGTCGCCAACGGCACCCGGAACGGAAAATGCTGGCGCAGACGGGCCACCAACTGCATGGCGATCAGCGAATTGCCGCCGAGGGCGAAGAAGTTGTCCAGCGCGCCGACCGGGCTGACGCCGACCATCTTTTCCCACAGCGTCGAGACCAGTTGCTCGGCGTCGCCCTCCGGCGCGACGAAGCTCTCCTCCGGCAGCGGCCTGGGCCGGGTCGCGTCAGCGGTGTCCGCCATGGGCTGCTCGACCAGGCTCACCACGTCGCTGGTGCGGACCGCGTCGAGCAGCCGGTGCACGTCGACGGCGGAGGCCACCACGTTGCGCTCCCGGGTCGACAGCGCCAGCCGCGCGAGCCGCGTGCCCGCCCGGGTGGACAGGGCCTGCTCCAGCATGCCGCTACGCCAGGCCGTCAGGCCGCCGAGACCGTCGGTCCGGGCGGCCTGGCCAACCTCCCGCCACGCTCCCCAGTTGACCGCCGTGACGTGACTGCCGGCGAACCATCCGGCGCCGGCCACGGCATCCAGGAAGGCGTTGGCCGCCGCATGGTCGACCTGGCCGAGGGTGCCGAGCACGGCGTCGAGCGCGGAGTACAGCACCACCCGCCGCGGCGGCTGGTCGGCGAAGACGTCGGCGAGGACTCTCGTACCGTCGGTCTTCGGACGCAGGACCTGGCGGCACTCGTCCAGCGTCCGCAGGTTCAGCAGGCCGCCGGCGGGCACAGCCGCGGCGTGGATCAGCAGGTTCACCGCGCCGAAACGCGCCCGGACCGCGGCAACCGAACGCTCGACCGCCGGCCGGTCCGCCACGTCGGCCGCCAGCACCACGACCGACGCGCCCGCCGCCTCGATCTCCTGAACCGCCCGCCGGGCCGCCGCCGTCTCGGCGGAGTCGTCGGCCGGGGAGCCCGGCAGACCGCGCCGGCCGAGCAGGGCGATCGCCTTCGTCCCGGTCCGCGCCAGCTCGCGGGCCACGGCCAATCCGATGCCGCCCAGGCCACCGGTGACGAGGACCGGCCCCACGTCCGCTTCACTCTCCGGGAGCCCGGTGACCGGGGCCCAGGAACGGGTCCACACCTGCCCGGCGCGGACGGCGACCACCTCGTCGGGCTCCGCCGACAGCACGGCATCGACGACGGTGTCCGCCAGCCGGTCGACGTCCGCGTTCGCCACCTCGTCCGGCCGGCCCGGCGATGACGTGCCCGCCGGGGAGTCCACGTCGATCAGCCGGGACCGCAGGCCCGGGAACTCGCGAGAGGCGACGACCACCGGACCCGTGGCGAGCGCGGCGGTCGGCTCCGCGCACTCGTCGCCCCGCACCGGGAGGACGCCCCGCGTCACCGCGGTCAGGGTTGCCGGTCGCCCCGCCGTGCCGAGGCTCCTGGCCAGCAGGAACGGCAGCGTGAAGGCGGCGTCCTGCGCAGCGAGGGAGACCGTGCCGTCCGGCAGCCCACCGGCCCAGAAGTACACAACACCGGCTGTCTCACGGCCGAGCACGAGGTCGTCGACCCACCTGGCCAGCGTCAAGGGATCCAGGGGCGGGCCGGCATCGGCCGGTCCGGGCAGCCGCCCCGGCCCGACCACGTCGACCTCGGCGGCCGCCGCACGCAGCCGGTGCGCGACACCGGACGCGAGGCGGGAGCCGTCGTCCAGGATCAGCCAGCGCTCCCCCTGCGGCGGTGTCACGCTGGTAGACGCGTCCGCCGGCCGCCGGGTCCAGACCTGCCGCGCGAGGTGCCCCGCACCGTCGGGCCACGGACGCGGGTCCGCCGGCGGGGAGACGCCCGCGGTGCGGGTGAACAACGGGCCGTCGAACGGGGTCGCGGGCAGGGCCACCCTCGGCAGGTCCGCGGGGATGGCGTCGCCCCAGGTCGTCGCCACTCCACGCGCCCACAATCGTCCACGCGCCCGCAGCACCGCCTCCCTCAGCTCGACGCCCGAATCCGGGTGCGGCAGGGAGTCGATGATGTCCGCCGCCCGACCGGGCAGGCAGTCACGCGCGAAGTGCGCCACCGTGGCGGCCGACCCGACCTCCAGCAGCATGTCGACCTCGTCGGCCAGCGAGGTCACCGCCCGCTGGAACTGTACGGGCTGTCGCAGGTGCTCCCCCCAGTACCGCGCCCGGGTGAGCTCTTCCTCAACCCGTGAGCCAGTGGTGGAGGACCAGTACGCCACCCGTGGAGCGCCCAGCCGCAGTCCTTCAGCGAAGCGGGTCAACACCGCGGCGCCCGGATCGAGCAGCGGCGAGTGGGCCGCGGTGGCCACCGCGACCGGCTTGACGTCGGCATCGGCGGCCGCGGTCGAGGCCAGGAACGCCTCGATGCGCTCCACGGCGCCGGAGAGCACCGACGACGACGGGCTGTTGACCACGGCGACCGAGAGGCCCCAGTCCCGCGCCAGCTCTTCCGCCCGCGCCTGCCCGGCATGGACGGCCACCATGCCCCCCGGGGGGGCGTCCTCCAGCAGGCGCGCGCGTTCGAGCACCAGCGCCACGGCGTCCGGCACGTCGAGGGCACCGGCCAGCACGGCGGCCGCGTACTCCCCCGCGCTGTGGCCGAGCACGGCGGCGGGCTCGACCCCCCAGGACTTCCAGAGGCCGGCCAGGGAGAGCTCGGTGGCGAACAGGATGGGCAACGACACGGTCGGGCGGACGGCCTCGGCCGCCGGGACGGCCTCTGCCTCCGGGGCCGTCGGCAGCCGGTGGCCGAGGCGCCCGAAGTGGGTCGCCAGGTCCTGCCAGCATTCCCGGAAGACCGGGTGGGACCACAGCCGCCGTTCGGCTCTGCCGGCCGGCCGGCCAGCGCCGGGGAAGAGGAACGCGATCCGCGGAGGTCGCCCCGCGCCGGTGCCCGCGGACGGGATGTCCTCCGGCCGCTCGAGCAGGCGGATGGCCTCCTGCACGGAACCGGCCACCACGACCCGCCGATGGGCACGGTGCCGGCGCCCGAACGCCAAGGTCGCGGCGACCTGGGGCAGGGCCGCGGGTGCCAGCTCGGCCAGCCGGGCACGGAGCCGGGTACCGAGTTGTTGCAGTGCCGAAGGTGTACCCGCGGCCAGCAGGAGCGGCACCGGAAGATCACCGTCCGGCGCTGGAGCCGCCGGTGCCGCCTCTTCCAGGATGACGTGGGCGTTCGTGCCGCCGAGGCCGAAGGAGCTCACACCGGCCCGGCGCGGCACCGGTCCGCGCGGCCAAGGCTCCGGCGTGTTCGGTACGCGGAACCGGGTCGCCTCCAGGCCCAGTTCCGCATGCGGCCGCGCATGGTGCAGCGTCGGCGGCAGGGCGCCGTACTCCAGCGAGAGGACGGTCTTAATCAGCCCGGTCAGGCCGGCCGCGACGTCGAGGTGGCCGACGTTGCCTTTGACCGAGCCGAGGCGGCACGATCCCGGCGCGGCGGATGCTCTGGGCATGGCGCGGTCCAGGGCTCGTACCTCGATCGCGTCCCCCAGCGCGGTCGCCGTGCCGTGCCCCTCGACGTACGAGATGTCGTCGGGCACCAGGCCGGACAGGGTGAGCGCCTCGGTGATCGCCCGGACCTGCCCGGAGATGGACGGAGCCGAGTAGCCGGCCTTGTCCGCGCCGTCGTTGACGACCGCGGTCGCCCGGATGACGGCCCTGACCGGGTTGCCGTCCCGCAGCGCGTCGGCCAGCCGGCGTACCACCACCGCGGCGCACCCGCTGCCCGGTACCGCGCCGTTGGCATCCGCGTCGTAGGGCCGGCAGCGCCCGTCCGGGGACAGGATGCCGCCCTCGACCGAGTAGTAGCCGCGCCGTTGCGGGAAGCCGATGGAGCAGGCGGCGGCGACCGCGACGTCCGCCTCCGCGGACAACAGGCTCTGGCAGGCCGTGTGCAGGCACACCAGCGACGTGGAGCAGGCCGTCTGCACCGTCAGGGCGGGCCCGCGCAGGTCGAGCGCATGGGCCACCCTGGTGGCGGCGTGGTCCTTGTCGTTGCCGATCACCACGGCGTACTGGCCGACGTTGGCGGCCCCTCCGCCCAGCAGGTTGAACAGCAGGTAGGTGGGGAATCCCGTGCCGGCGAAGACGGCGGTCGTCAGGTCGGGGCCCGGCACGATGGCGGCGTTCTCGAACGCCTCCCACACCACTTCCAGAAGCTGGCGCTGCTGCGGGTCGGTGACCTCGGCCTGCCGGGGTGCCACACCGAAGAAGTCGGCGTCGAAGCGCTCCGCGTCGGCGAGCACACCGCCGGCGGGGACGAACTGCGCGCCGGCGGCGAGGTCGCCCAGCGCCTCGGCCCGCTCGACCGAGTCGAAATGCTCGATCGATTCGACGCCCGCCATCAGATTGCGCCAGAACTCCTGTTCGTTGCGGGCTCCCGGGCATCGCACGGCGAACCCCACGATCGCGAGGTGCTGGTCCGCGGCCGTCATGCGCCGCCCTCCCGGCGGGCCCGCAGACGGGCGACCGCCTGTTCACGCGCCACGGCACGGGACCCCGTCGCGGGGCTGCCGGTGCGCCCGGCCAGCAGATCCTCGAGGTGGGCGGCCAGGGCCCGGACGGTGCGGTGCTCGAAGACCGTGGCGACCGTCAGGTCGTACCCCACACTGGCCCGCAGCTTCGCGGTTGCCTGGACGACACTGAAGGACGTGGCGCCCAGGTCGAAGAAGCCGACATCGAGCGGGATCGGCCCAGTGCCGAGCACCTCGCTCCACGCCTGCCGGACGGCCTCCTGCATCGGTGTCTCGCTCGGTTCCTCCGAGCGGAACCGGACGGGGTCGGGGAGCGCCGCCTCGTCCAGCTTCCCGTTCCGGTTGACCGGCATCGAGGCCATCGGGACGATGGCGGTCGGCAGCAGGTACGCCGGAAGCACGCCGGCGAGTTCGCGGCGCACCGCCTCGCTGTCGGGGAGATGCCCGTCGCGGCCCACGACGTACGCCACGAGGAGCACGTCCCCGCCGGGGCGGGGAACCAGCCGGACCACGCTGTCGCCGACGCCATCGCAGCGGCTCAGGGCGAGCTCGATCTCCGCCGGCTCGACCCGGTGGCCGAGCCATTTGAGCTGCCTGTCCATGCGCTCCAGGAAGCGCAGACCCCACGCGCTGGTCTCGACCACCCGGTCGCGGGTGGCGAACATCCGGGAACCCGGTGGTCCCCAGGGGTCCGGCAGGAACCTGGCCGCGGTCTGGCGAGGGTCGCCGGCGTATCCCCGGGCCACCCCGTCGCCGCCGATCATCAGTTCGCCGGCGACGCCCGGGACGAGCGGATAGCCCTGCTCGTCGCAGACGGCGACCCGGGCACCCGTGATCGGTCGGCCGATCGGGACGTGCGCCAGCCCCGGAGGAGCGCCCCGCACCTCGTGTACCGTGCAGCCGACGACGGTCTCGGTGGGTCCGTACTCGTTGAAGACGCGGCACGAGGGGTGCCGCTCCAGCCATCGGGAAACCACCGGGGAGCCGAGGTTCTCACCCCCGACGACGACGGTTTCCACGGATGAGTTCGGGTCCGCGTCCCACTGCGACAGCAGCCACAGGTGTGCGGGCGTCAGCTTGAGCAGCGCACCACGGGCATCGGACAGTGCCGCCGGGAGCGCGTCGAGCCGCTCGCCCGAGGCGAGGACGCGCACCGTCCGGCCCGCGGCGAGCGGGGCCAGCATGGACGTCACGGTCAGGTCGAACGCCGCCGGTGAATGCGACACGGCGACGTCGATCGTCGCCATGTGGTAGGCGCCGATCGCCCAGTCGACGTACCGGTCCAGGCCGCGGCGCGTGACCATCACGCCCTTCGGTCTGCCGGTGGTCCCGGACGTGAAGAGCATGTAGGCCAACGCATCCAGGCTCGTCTCGATCTCGACCGGCCGGCGGGCCGGCTCGACGGTATCCCGCGTGTCCGGGAGGGGGATCGTCCGGACACCGGCGGGAACCAGGTCCTGCAGTCCGGGCGCCACCACCGCCGAGGTGCACTCCGCCGCCGTGAGCATGTCCCGCACCCGGTCGGCCGGAGTGCCGGGGCTGACGGGTACGTACGCGGCACCGGCCGCCAGCACACCGAGCATCGCCGCCACCATGCCGGGCGACTCGGTCGAGACCAACGCCACCCTGGCGTCCTCGCCGACGCCGTGGTTCTGAAGCCGCGCGGCGAGGTCGTTCACGTGGCCGGCGAGGCTGCCGAAGGTCACCGGACCACCGGCGCCCTCCAGCGCCACCGCGTCGGGGCGCTCCGCGGCCCGGCGCGCGATCCGCGTCCACAGCGGGACCGGCACGTCGGACGGCGGCGTAACCACGGTGGGCGCCCCGCGGCGCCGGCCCCGCCACACGGCATCGGCGTCCTCGGCCACGGTCGCCACCACGTCCTCGATCGCGCCCAGCAGCGCGTCCGCATCGGCCGCGGCCAGCCGGGACTCGTCGAAGGACAGCCGCGCCAGGCGCGTGCCGGGCTGGCCGGGCGAGACGAGCAGGGACACCTGGCCGGCGACTGAGGCAGGCCGGACCGGGTCGGCCTCGACGCGACCCGCCGCATGGCTCCAGCGGAAACCATCGGCCACGCTGTGGAAGGAGTACGGCGCCGGGCCCGCGACCGTCGGTTGCCACAACAGCGGTCGCCCGAGTGTACTGGCGAGCCACCGCTCAGCCAGCCGGAGGCGATCGCCGGCCGGTGCGTCCGGCCCGGCCGCCGGTGCCCAGCGGACCAGCGGGGTGAGCTGGCCGGGAGCCTCGGGCGGCACTCCACGGCGCCGGTCGTCCAGCGCGACGTCGATCGCGCATGCCTGCTGTCGCAGGAGCCTGGACAACACGACCTGCCAGCTACCCAGGAGCGCGGCCGTGGGCGTCACGCCCAGCCGCGTGCAGGCGGAATCGACGAGGTTGTCGGGTATCGCACGCGCCACGATCCGCCACCTAGGGGTGCCGTCCGGCGACGACTGCGCCGGCAGCAGGCCACCATCGCCCGCGTTGCCGCCGTCGTGACCGGGTGGCGCGGAAACCTTCGCCACCATGAGGTTCTGCCAGCGGGCGTACCTCAGGGCGGCCGCGATCGGCAGTCCAGCGGCGTTCCGGCCGGTCAGCCGGGCCGCGAAAGCCTCCTGCAGCAGCCGCATGGTCAGCGCGTCGAACAGCAGGGGCGTGCCGCGGAGCCGGACCTCCCATGCGTCGCCCGTCCGCCGCGCCGCCACCCGCAGCGCCGGGTCGCCCGACCCTGCGTCCCCGGCGGTGCCTGTCACGTGCCCGTCGGACGTCTCGACGGTGCACAGCGGTGACGGATGCAGCGTGAGCACCGGTAGCACATGCGCCACGTCGAGTCCGACGTGGGCGAACTCCACCGACGGAAGCAGTTCCTCCACCGTCCGGCGCAGGACGTCCCCGTTCACGCCCCAGCAGCGGATGACGCCTTCGGTGTGGCCGAAGTCGTTCTGACCGTCCAGGTGGGCGAGCCACGCCTGGAACGGAGCAAGGGAGTAGTCACCGGCGGCTGCTGAAAGCATGCTCCCGGCGGTGGGCATCTCAGTCGCCGTCCCGCTGGGCGAGTCGCCTGCGCAGCGACAGTGGTCGCATGTCCGTCCATACCCGTTCGATGTGGTCGAGACATTCGGACTTGCTTCCCACCACGCCGACCTCGGACCAGCCTGCGGGGACCTCCCGGCCGTCGAGCCAGATGGAATACTGCTCCTCGTGGTTGACGACCACGGTGTACGTGGCCTGGTCCTCCTGATCGGACGCGAACATGGTCCTCTCTCCGTGTTCGACTCAACTGGCACCGCTTGCGGGGGCACGCCCTGGCGGGGCGTGGTGAGTTCCAGCGGCGCGACGCGTCATCAGCCCTCGTTCCCGTGCGGCTGAACGGTTCAGCGGGACGCGCGGCCACCGTTGTGGTCTCCACGCGACCATTCCAGACGACGGGTCCGACGTCGTATTACCTTCTTTATGGGACTTGCCGTCGGCCTTCCTCCCGTGATGGCAATAGCTTCATGGGCATCGAAGGACGCCGTGTCGTGCGGCGGGGTACCGAACATGGAGGACCCTCACTGTGGTCGTTGATCCGGTAGCTGCGGCCACCTACACTCACCTACGGCCAGGCCCGGTCCGGCCGGCACTCCCCATGCGCCGGACAGGCGAGGCACGGCCCCGGAACTGCCGGGCCCGCCGCCGGGACACGTCAAGCGCACAGGCGTCCAGGAGGCCGGGATGACCACGTCGATGCCCGACTCCTGGCACTCCACGGGACATCGGCCACGACGCCCTCCACCGCCTGGTGCGCACCCGCGACCGGAAGCGGATCGCATCGACCGCCACCACCTCATGATGGCGCTGGAGGCGCTCCGACAGGTGCCGGAGCAGGCCCGGCGGTATACCGTGCCCGAGGAGGAGGTGGTCGTTCGCGGCCTATCGGCGCTCGTCCTCGCGGAGTTGAGAGCGCTGGGTCTGCGCAGTCAGCAGCGGGACGGCGTGCGTTACTACGACAGCGACGACGTGATGAGCCTGACCGTGCACGGCAACGTCGGCCCGTCGGCGGCCGGTCCCAGGCGGTTCTGGCCGCGCCGGCTCAACGCCCGGACCGACGCACCGTTCGCGCGTTTCGAGGTGGAGTACCGGATGCTCTGCCCCCGCCCGGGCCATGCGGCACCGTGCCGGTTCCACGTCCTGGTGGCCGGCGGCGGCGTCGAGACGATCGAGACGCGAGAGTCGGTGGTCCGGCACCGGGTGCCGGTGTCACTGCGTAACGAATGGCCCGAGATACCCCGGCCTTATCCGGCCGCGCTGCGGGACATGACGCAGAACCACCTGATGTGGCTCCCCGAAGCGATCCGGCACTCCATGGAGTTCGTGGCGCGGACCGGCCTGCTTGACTGCGGCGAGGCGGCTAGGATGCTCGTCGCCACGGGCGAGCGGGAGGGCCTGCGCATCCGCCCGTCCTTCGGGCTGGTCGTCACCGCGCCGTTCGCAATGCGCCACTACTGGGCCGACGTGCTCGTCGGTGATGACTGGGTCCCGGTCGACCCGTTGCTGCTCAGCGCCATGCTCCGATGGCGGGCGCTGAGCGAGGCGGACTGGACACCGTATCGATCCCCCGGCCGGATACTGCACCGCCTCGGCGACAGCGACCGGCCGCTGGTCACGCACGGAGAAAACAGGGAGGACGAGGAGGTGGCGGTCACGCTGATCACCAGGCCGGTGCCCGGACCCTGAGGCCCGCCACCGGGGTCGCCCGACTCCCGTGTCCGCGCTCGCCCTGGGAAGCGGAGCGGCTCATGCGGCGATTTCGAACGCCGCCGGTACGACACGGACACCACAGCCTGAGACTGGAAGGGGTGAGATGAGTTCCGCCGTTCAGCGGGCCGCCAGCGGAGGGGGCGAAGCCGGGACACCCTGGCCGCCGTCCTTCGAAACCATCGTCCGGGCGTTCCTGCCGGCCCTTCCGCCGACCACGCCGCTGCTTCCCGACACGCCGTTGGCGGACTACGGACTGGACTCGCTGGCCGTGGTCGGCCTCATCGTCGAGATCGAGGACGCCTACGGGTTCGAGTTCCCGGAGGAAACCGTCATCCCTCAGACGTTCTACGATCCGACCGCGCTGTGGACCGTCGTCGCACCGGTCGTCGGCCAGCGGTTGTCGCTGGCCCGCGGACCGCTCACGCAATCGAGAGGACAGCCGCCATGGTGATGCACGCATCGTCCTCAGACGATCCGGTCCAGTCGGACGACGTGTTGTCCGAAGCGATGGACTTCCTGCGCGAGTGCGGGCAGAGCGGCACCAGAGCCGCCGTCTCCGGTCGCCGGCTCGCCGAGGCGAGCGCCGGCATCCTGGCGGAAGGAACCTACCCGCAGACATACTCCGAACTCGTCCACGGCGCCCGGCTGGCCTGGCGGAACGCGCTGGACTGCCTGGGGCGCCCCCACTGGAACATGCTCCACGTTCGCGACGCCCGCGACGTCCGCACCCCCGACGAGTGCTACGACGCCTGCGTCGAGCATCTCCGGTTCGCCACGAACGGCGGAAAGATCCGGCTGGTCCTGACCGCCTTTCCACAACGCGCACCCGGCACCACCGGCTGGCGGATCTGGAACTCACACCTGGTCCGCTACGCGGGTTACCGGACGTCCGGCGGCGCCGTGATGGGCGATCCGGATACGGCCGACCTCACGCAGTTCGCATTGGAGCTCGGATGGCCGGGCGGTGCTGGCACGCCCTTCGATGTCCTGCCACTGATCATCCAACCTCCGGACGGGCCGCCGCAGTGGTATCCACTGCCCGAGGACGCGGTGCTCCAGGTGCCCCTGAGCCATCCCGAATACTCCTGGTTCGAGGAGTTGGAGCTCAAGTGGTACGCGCATCCGGCCATCAGCAACCACATACTGCGCATCGGCGGCGTCGAGTACCCGGCCGCCCCCTTCTCCGGCTGGTACACGTGCACCGAGGTCGCCGCGAGAAACCTCTCGGATCAACACCGGTACAACGCGCTTCCGTCCATTGCCGGCCGGATGGGCCTCGATCAGCGCTCGCCCCGGTCGCTGTGGCAGGACCGTGCACTGACGGAACTGCTGCGTGCCGTCCTGCACTCCTATGACCAGCACGGCGTCACCATGGTGGACCATCACTTCGCCGCCGAGGCGTTCGTCCGGCACGAGCACAGGGAAGCGAAGGCAGGACGCACCGTACCGGCGCGGTGGCGCTCACTGGTCGCACCGACCGCCGCCTCCACCACGCCCACCTTCACGCGGGAGTACCCGGAGGAGGTTCGCATGCCCAACTTCTTCCGCCATCCGGATTCGCCGAGGCCGGCCGTCGAGCGGGATCCGACGGTGTCGGCAGGTACCCGGACATGACCACCGGGACCGTCACGGAGGTCGGCGCGCCCCGGCCCGCCGAGGAGGCAGGACATCATCTCCAGGTCTTCACGACGCTGGTCGGCCTGGAGATCAAACGAATATTCCGCTATCCGTCCGGCCCGTTGTTCTCGCTGCTGGTCGATCCCTTCGTCGTCCTCGCCATGGTCTTCATGATCCACGCCCTCTACCGCAACAACGGAGGGGCGGACATCGTCGGCTACAGCCTGCACACGATGATCTGGTACTTCGTCGCCGCGACGATCACCAGGTACCTCGTGTCCAACGACACGGACTGGCGGGTGTCGGACCGGATCATGCGGGGTGAGCTCGCCCAGGATCTGGTCCGGCCGCTCTCGGTCATCACCTGGGAACTGGCGGCGGCGGTGGCCGCGCGCCTCACCGGAATCGTGCTCGAATTCCTGCCGAGCGTGCTGATCTACAGCCTCATCGATTTCCCCGCGTTCCTGAGGCCGGCCGCCGTGGCCCGGTTCCTGGCCGCCGCCACGATCGCCTTCGTCCTGTACTTCGCCGTGAACTTCATCGTCGGCATGACCACCCTCTATCTCCAGGGTCCGTACGTCGTCCTTGCGATCAGGTTCGTGGTGCTCAGCGTGGGGGCCGGCGCCTTCGTGCCGCTGGAGTTCCTTCCGGGACCGGTCCAGCAGTTTCTGAACTGGT
This sequence comes from Dactylosporangium roseum, assembly GCF_025264685.1. Lineage (GTDB taxonomy): Bacteria > Actinomycetota > Actinomycetes > Mycobacteriales > Micromonosporaceae > Dactylosporangium > Dactylosporangium roseum. Next base: position 3,174,076 of record NZ_CP073721.1, on the reverse strand, counting down.
CGCCGCTGCCGTACCTGTTCTACTGGCCCATCCAGTTCCTGCTGGGCCGCCCGGGGGCGGCCGACTGGGGGCTGTTCCTGAGGCAGGAGTCGAAGGCGGCGGCCTGGGCAGTCATCCTGTTGGCGCTGACCGCGTGGATGTGGCGTCGAGCCATCCGCCGATACACCGATGCGGGGGTTTGACATGACCTGGCTCAAGACGTCCATCGACCTGTTCCTGCTGAACAGCCGCGCCAACACCCAGCGATTGCTGCAGTACCGCACGGACTTCGCCGTCGGGGTCGCGATCACCTTCTTCTTCACCCTGCTCAGCCCGCTCCTGCAGTATCTGCTCTACACCCGCAGCAACGGCTATCCCGGCTGGACGTGGAGCCAGATACTTCTGTTGCAAGCCATCCTGCTGCTGGTCGGTGGCCTGCGGGACATCTTCTTCGGCGACGTTTCCAAGCACATCCAGAACCTCATGGCCAAAGGCGAACTGGATCAGGTGCTCCTCAAGCCCTTTCCCCCGCTGCTCTTCGTCCTCACCAGCAGCTTCTCGCCGTTCTCGGTGGTCACCGTCGTCGTCGGATCCGGCGCGGTCGTGTGGGCCTATGGTCGTTCCGGGGCACCCGTCGGCCCGATGCCCGTGATGTCCTTTGTGGTGTTCCTCCTCGCCGGCCTGACCCTGTACCTGACCGAAAGCGTCCTGTTCTGCGCGCTCACCGTGCGTTGGACCTATCCGCTGCGCCTACGCGAAACCCTTCAGAAGATCATCCGATTCGGCGATCCGCCGATGGAGGTCTACCCGCCCGTGGTGAGGGCCGCGCTCAGCACCGTCCTGCCGTTGGCGGTCGCGACCTACTGGCCCGCGCAGGCACTGCTCGGACGGCTGACGGTCGTCGCCTGGATCTCCCTCGCGTGCACCGTGCTGCTGCTGATCGGCGCGGTGCGCCTATGGAACAGGCAACTCAACCAGTATTCGAGCGCCGGAGGCTGACATGGATTCCCTGATCACGGTGCGGAACCTCCACAAGCTCTTCAGGGTCGACCAACGGGAGGACTCGGGGTTGTGGCCGGCCATCAAGAGCCTGATCCGGCGGGAGCGGGCCGAGGTGGTCGCGGTCGACGGGGTCAGCTTCAGCGTCACCGCCGGTGAGATCCGCGCGTTGATCGGACCGAACGGGGCCGGCAAGTCGACGGTCATGAAGATACTCTCCGGCATCCTCCACCCGACCTCCGGCGAGGTTACCTGTCTGGGTATCACGCCGTGGCGGGACCGGGTGAAGTACGTCCGGCACATCGGTGCCATCTTCGGCCAGAAGAGCCAATTGTTGTGGGACCTGCCGCCGGTCGACACCTTCGCCCTCAACCGGCGCATCTACCGGATCCCCGAGCGTCGATTCCGGGAGAACGTCGACTACTTCGTCGAGACGTTCGAGCTGGCCACGATCCTCGGCACGCCCGTACGCAGCCTGTCACTCGGCGAGCGGATGAAGTGCGAGGTGACCGCCGCGCTGCTGCACGACCCCACGTTGGTTTTCCTCGACGAGCCCACGATCGGGCTCGACATCCTGGCCAAGGACGCGCTCCGCGGCATGGTCCGGAAAGTCAACACGGAACGAGGGGTCACCTTCATGTTGACCACCCACGACCTGGACGACGTGGAAAACCTCTGCCTGCGCGCCACGCTCATCAACCGCGGGACGGTCCTGTTCGACGACATGCTGGCCCGGTTGCGCGCCGGCCGGTCCAGCGACAAGACGGTGGAGCTGAGGTTCACCCGGGTCGTCGAGGACCACGAACTGTCCCGGTGGTCCGTGCTGGAGAACTCGGGTGGTAGCTGCACTGTTCGAGTGATGAGCGACGACCTGCCGGCTCAGGTGAGCGAAATGCTGGCCACCCTTCCCGTTCAGGACATCGAGATGAAGAACGCCGGGATCGAGGCGGTCATCAAGGAGATGTACCTGTCCGGGCAGTGTGGTGGCCCGGACGACCCGGACGGCCCCGACGATGCCGTCGTGCGGGCGGGCGCCGTTGCGTTGTTTGATCGCAAGGCGCGGTGAAGCCATGAGCGCGCTCTGGGCCTTCAGATGGTGCGGGCGAGTTCGGTAAACGTGGGGCGTCAAGTCCGAGTTGGTCCGGACGTCGGTGATCACGAGTTCCGGGCGGTGCTCGGAGACGGCGGCCAGCAGCGCGGGCAACTTATCGGTTGCTAACGGTTGGAGGCTCTGTGGGCTTTCCTGATCGCATCGAGCGGACCGTCCAACTCGCTCACCCACCGGCCACAGTGTGGTCGGCGCTCACCACGGCCGAAGGGCTGGCCGCCTGGTTCGGCCAAGAGGCGACCATCGACCTGCGTCCCGGTGGGACGGCCCGGATGACCTGGTCCGACGGGTCCACCAAGGACATGCGGGTGGAACGCGTCGAGGAGCCGACCGTATTCGGGTTCACCTGGCAGATAGACGGGCTGCCCGAAGACGACGCCCGCCGAACCTATGTGGAGTTCACCCTCGAACCGGTCGGCTCGGGCACGCGGCTGCGGGTGGTCGAGACCGGCTTCGCCCAACTGCCGCCGGATGCCTATCGCAAGGCGTACGACGCCCACACCCAGGGCTGGGCCAGCGAACTCGGGGAACTCGTCGAGCGCCTCGATGCCGCCTGACAACGAAGCGATCGCCGAACAGGTCTTCGTCGCCCTAGCCGACCCGACCCGGCGCAATATCCTGGCCGCGCTCGCCTCAGCAGGACCGGCCACCGCCACGGACCTGGCCGCCCATCTACCGATCACCCGGCAGGCGATCGCCAAACACCTCACCCTCCTGGCCGACGCCGGCCTGGTCACCGCCGAACCGGGAGAGCGTCGGCGGGTGCGCTACCGGCTCCAGTCCGCGCCGATGCAGCAGGCCCAGCGGTTCCTGGCCGCGCTGGCCCGCGACTGGGACAACTCCCTCGGCGCGTTGACCGCCCACCTCAACCGGCAACTGGCACCGGCCGCCGACCCGGAGGCATCCGACACCGCGAAATGAATGAGGCCCCTCGAACGGTATCTACCAGGCGCTCAGTCGAGGGCCGCGCCGATCGTCCTGGCCGGTGTCGCCTACGAACGCGGCCTCGGCGTCCACACGCCGAGGCCGGGGTGCCTGTCGACCTGGTCGTGGCGGACCGGACCGGTCCGGGTGGCCGCCGTCCGGGCCGACGCGAAGTTCGTCCGCACCGAGTGAGACAGGGGCCCGGTCCGAGGCGCTTGGGGGCACCTCGGACCGGGCGGTCTCAGCCGATGCCGGTGCCGGGGACGTCGTACTGCCAGCCGCTGGCCCAGTACCAGTGCTTGAGCGAGGCGTCGGTACCGCGGGCGAAGATCTGCAGGGCGCCGGAGCGGTCTATGGTGACGCCGGGGGTGCCGGTTACGCCGGTGCCCGGGACGTCGTACTGCCAGCCGTTGTTCCAGTACCAGTGCTTGAGCGAGGCGTCGGTGCCGGCGGCGAAGACCTGAACCGAGCCACTGCCGTCCACGACGGTGGCCGGGGAACCGGCGATGCCCGTGCCCGGAACGTCGTACTGCCAACCGTTGGCCCAGTACCAGTGCTTCAGCGAGCCGTCGCTACCGGCGGCGAAGATCTGCAGGGCGCCGGAGCGGTCCATGGTGACGCCGGGCGTGCCGGTGACGCCGGTGCCCGGAACGTCGTACTGCCAGCCGTTGCTCCAGTACCAGTGCTTGAGCGAGCCGTCGCTACCGGCGGCGAAGACCTGAACCGAGCCACTGCCGTCCACGACGGTGGCCGGGGAACCGGCGATGCCCGTGCCCGGAACGTCGTACTGCCAACCGTTGGCCCAGTACCAGTGCTTCAGCGAGCCGTCGCTACCGGCGGCGAAGATCTGCAGGGCGCCGGAGCGGTCCATGGTCACGCCGGGCGTGCCGGTAACGCCGGTGCCCGGAACGTCGTACTGCCAGCCGTTGGCCCAGTACCAGTGCTTGAGCGAGCCGTCAGTGCCGGCGGCGAAAGCGTGGACCGAGCCACTGCCGTCCATGATGGTGGCCGGAGAGCTGGCGATGCCGGTACCCGGAACGTCGTACTGCCAGCCGTTGTTCCAGTACCAGTGCTTGAGCGAGCCGTCGATGCCGCGGGCGAACGTGTGCACCGAGCCGCTGCCGTCCACCAGCGTCGACGGGCCCGCCGCGTCGGACGCCCCGTACAGCGCCGCGACCATCAGCGACGCGTCGTGGACCTCGGCGCGGTACGCCGTGGGGAAGGCCGACCGCTGGACGCCCTGGCAGATGTCGCCGATGTCGCCGGTCATCCAGCCGTTGTTCGGGTAGATCCGCAGCATCGCGTTGAGGAAGGCGTTCGTGGCGTACACGGGGTCGATGAGCTGCGCGGGGGTGCCCCAGCCCTGCGACGGGCGTTGCTGGAACAGCCCGAGGCTGTCATGGTCGACCGCCTGGGTGTAGTTGTGCAGGGTCGTCTCGGTGATGGCGGTGGTGACGGCGATGACGGCCGCGCGTGACGGCAGGCCGCGGCCCCGGACGACATTGACGATGGCCCGGGCGCACGAGATGTTGTACCCGTTGACCGCCGTCCCGAGGCGGGCGCCGTTCATCTGGGGTTTGAGTTGCTGGGCGAGACTCGTGTCGGCGGCGGTCGTTCCTTCGGGGGTGCAGTTGTTGTACGCGATGGCCACGGCGGCCTGCGCGGACACGGGGGCGCCCGCCGGGCCCGGCACCGCGCCCGACGGTGCGGGAGCGGCATGCGCGGTGGCGGCACCGGTGATGAGGGAGCCGGTGAGCACCGTCGCCGTCACGATCGCGTGCACCGTGCGTCTGACGAGGGTCATGGAAGGTCCTTCGGTGAGGGAGTGGCTGGGGAGGGACCGGCCCGAGCTGCCGAGAAACACCTCGGGCCGGTGACGTGCTAGCCGATGCCGGTGCCGGGGACGTCGTACTGCCAGCCGCTGGCCCAGTACCAGTGCTTGAGCGAGGCGTCGGTACCGCGGGCGAAGATCTGCAGGGCGCCGGAGCGGTCTATGGTGACGCCGGGGGTGCCGGTTACGCCGGTGCCCGGAACGTCGTACTGCCAGCCGTTGTTCCAGTACCAGTGCTTGAGCGAGGCGTCGGTGCCGGCGGCGAAGACCTGAACCGAGCCACTGCCGTCCACGACGGTGGCCGGGGAACCGGCGATGCCCGTGCCCGGAACGTCGTACTGCCAACCGTTGGCCCAGTACCAGTGCTTCAGCGAGCCGTCGCTACCGGCGGCGAAGATCTGCAGGGCGCCGGAGCGGTCCATGGTGACGCCGGGCGTGCCGGTGACGCCGGTGCCCGGAACGTCGTACTGCCAGCCGTTGCTCCAGTACCAGTGCTTGAGCGAGCCGTCGCTACCGGCGGCGAAGACCTGAACCGAGCCACTGCCGTCCACGACGGTGGCCGGGGAACCGGCGATGCCCGTGCCCGGAACGTCGTACTGCCAACCGTTGGCCCAGTACCAGTGCTTCAGCGAGCCGTCGCTACCGGCGGCGAAGATCTGCAGGGCGCCGGAGCGGTCCATGGTCACGCCGGGCGTGCCGGTAACGCCGGTGCCCGGAACGTCGTACTGCCAGCCGTTGGCCCAGTACCAGTGCTTGAGCGAGCCGTCAGTGCCGGCGGCGAAAGCGTGGACCGAGCCACTGCCGTCCATGATGGTGGCCGGAGAGCTGGCGATGCCGGTACCCGGAACGTCGTACTGCCAGCCGTTGTTCCAGTACCAGTGCTTGAGCGAGCCGTCGATGCCGCGGGCGAACGTGTGCACCGAGCCGCTGCCGTCCACCAGCGTCGACGGGCCCGCCGCGTCCGGGCCGACCTGGCCCGGGCAGTTCCGGCTCGTCTCCATGTACGAGTTCGCGCGGGCGTCGTCGGTGATGTCGGTCGGGACCCCGTTGATCCAGGCGTGCACTGCGCGCCAACTGCCGTTGATCAGGTTCTGCTGCTCGTAGTGCAGGTGCGGGCCGCTGGTCGCGGTGCCGGTGTTGCCGGTGCGGGCGAGGTACTGGCCCTGTTCGACGCGCTGACCGTCGGTGAACTGGTACGAGTTGTCCTGCAGGTGCAGGTACAGGGTGCGCCAGCCGTTGTCGTGCATGATGCTGACCTGGTTGCCGCCGGTGGTGCTGTGCCCCTGGTAGGCGATCCCGCCGGCGGAGGCCAGCAGGTGGGTGCCCGTCGAGGCGCTCATGTCGATCTCGTAGTCGCCGTGGCCGTTGTACGTGCCAAGCTGGATTCTGGCGCCGCAGGCGAACGGTAGCTGGAACAGCGGTCGGGGGCCGACCGCCGCGGCCACCATCTCGGCGGCCTTGGGGGCTGCCCCGGCGTGGGTGTCAACCCCTGCCGGTGGTGGGGCCGAGGGGGCCGCGGCGGCCGGGCCGGCGACGACCGCGGCGGTGAACAGTCCGGAACTGACGGCCACACAGGCGACCGTCAATCGGCGGAAGAATCTGGACGCTGACATGGTGCGGAGCCTTTCGGGATGGTGATGCCGTGAGGGATGGACAATGGGGGGTCAATGGCACCGGCGAATGGATCCGGATCCGGCCACCGCGACAATCGCTGCGCTCGTGGAGGCAGGTGCGGTCGCGGGTGCTGTTTCTGTGGTGTTCGGATCCGGGTAACCCGTCCGTCGGCCGGCTCATCGTGTCCAGCGGCGCCGCCAGGCGGAAGAGATCCCGGGACGGGACGGGATGGGATGCCCATTGACCAGGCATTTCCCTGAGGGGGGTGGGATAGAAGATGGTCTTGCTCTAGCCTGTCCCCTAACGTCGACCTGGGGGAACGATGGTGCATCCTGCTACCGCAAACACATTGGCGACCAGCCTGAGAGTGCTGAAGGACCGCAAAGGTCGCAGTTTCGAAGCCCTGGCGAGGCGGTTGGGAGTCAGCAAGTCGGCGCTGCACCGGTATACCGCCGGCGACGCGGTTCCCGCGCAATTCAGCATCATCGAGCTGTGGGCCCGTGAATGCGACGCCACCGACCAGGAAATCGCGGAGCTGCGGCGGCTGTGGCAGATCAGCGCCGACCGGCGGCCCGTCCACAACGATGCGGGACCGGACGCGGCGTTCGACCCGGGGCAGGCCGTCACCGTGATCGAGCCGGACGCGCCGGTGGACGAGCGGTCCGCGGCCGGGACGGCCCCACCGGCGGTCCGCAGGGTGCGGTCGAGGGCGGTGCTGTGGCTGGTGCCGGCGGTGCTGCTGGTCGCGGCGACCGCCGTGACCAGCAGCACCGCCGAACGGCCGCTCATCGACTCGCCGGGCACCTCGGGTGCCCCGGCCGCGCTGTCCGGCGCCTGTGTGGCACGCGCCGGTGTGCGGCACGTCGACGCGCGCCGGGCCGGGCACGTCTGGCGGTCGGACTACCTGTGCCCCAACCGGCAGGAGGCTGCGCTGTACGCCGAGCCGGACAGCGACCAGAAGGTCGCCGTGATGGATACGACCCGTAGCTGGTTCGTCTGCTGGACGTCGGCCGTGCCGAAATTGGGCGGCGCGCCGTTGGTCTGGTACTACACCCGCGGCGACCGGTCCGAGCCGGGCGCCGACGAGTGGGACGGATGGGGATTCGTGGCACGGGCGGACGTCATGCTGGACGTCCATCCTTCGCCCGTGATGCCGGAGTGCTGGTTCGCGGCGGCGCCGTGAACCCGGCCCGATCCATGGGCTGACCCACTGGTGCCGCGGTGCACCGTGGCGTGATCCGCGATGGCTGGCCTATAGCCCTACTGTCGTAGGACAACGGGGAGGGCCGTGGGCGGTGACTGGAACGCCACCGCAGCGGAACCGGCGGTCATGTCTTGCTCCACCGCCACTTGAGTGCCGGCCGGCAGCCTGGGCGGCAGGACGAAGGCCCGAGTCGGGGTACTCGACGCGAGGAGCGAGCGCGACATGGCAACCGAATTCCTTCGCGGGCCCGGGACGCGGCTGCTGTCCGTGGCGGGCTACCGGCCACGGCGGGTAGTCGACAACGACGAGATCTGCACCTACATCGACTCGAGCGACGAGTGGATCCGGGCGCGAACCGGCATCCGGCAACGCCGCTGGGCGGACGAGGAGGAAACGGTCACCTTCATGGGCACCGAGGCGGGTCGGGTGGCGCTCGAACGGGCCGCAGTCGAGCCGCACGAGGTGGCCGCGGTGATCGTGTCCACGGTGACCCACCTGTGCCAGACGCCGGGTGCGGCCCCGCTGATCGCCGCGGAACTCGGCATCGTCGGCGTGCCCGCTTTCGACGTCTCGGCCGCGTGCGCCGGCTTCTGCTACTGCGTCGGCCTCGCCGACTCGATGATCCGCTCGGGGGCGGCGGCGGGGCCTGTGCTGGTCGTGGCGAGCGAACGGCTCACCGACATCAGCGACCTGCACGACCGGTCTACGGCCTTCCTCTTCGCCGACGGTGCCGGTGCCGTGGTGGTGGGCGAAGGAGCGGCGGGCATCGGCCCGGCCGTCTGGGGCAGCGACGGGCGGCGCAGCGACGTGGTCGGCCAGCGGCCGTACTGGTCCGCGCTGGCCGCCGAGCGCTACGACGGGCCGTGGCCGGCGTTGCGTATGGCGGGGCAGGAACTGTTCCGCTGGGCCATCAAGAACATGGTCGGCCTCGCCGAGGAGGCGATGAAGAAGGCCGGGGTGACCGCCGGCGATCTCGGTGCGTTCGTCCCGCACCAGGCCAACGGCCGGATCACGGAGGCGCTCGCCAAGCGCCTGGAACTGCCCGATAACGTCGCCGTCGCCTGGGACGTGGCGGAGGCCGGCAACACGTCCTCAGCGTCGATCCCGCTGGCCATGGACCGCATGATCGACTCCGGTCAGGCCAAGAGCGGCGACCTCGCGCTCCTCATGGGGTTCGGTTCCGGCTTGGTGTACGGCGCGCAGGTCGTAGCGCTGCCGTGATGCGATCCGCTCGACCGTGGCGCGATCCGCGGTCAAGCCGGGCTGCGCAGTGTATACGCACGGTGGTCGCGCCCCCGCAGTCGGTGGGTTCAGGCCGGCCATGGACGCTACACGTGGAGGACCTCATGAGCACCAGTCGGGTCGCGCTCGTGACCGGGTCGTCGTCGGGGATCGGTGAGGCGATCGCGCGACGCCTGGCGGTGGACGGCTTTTCGATAGTGGTCAATTCGGCGCGCTCCGTCGAGGCCGGGATGAAGGTGGCGGCGTCCCTCCCGGACGCGCTGTACGTGCAGGCCGACATCGCCCGCGAGGAGGACTGCCGACGCCTTGTCGACACCGCCGTGGCGCACTTCGGCCGGCTCGACGTCCTGGTCAACAACGCCGGCGTCACTCGGGCGATCCCCCACGCCGAGTTGGCGGCGGCGACCGGTGCGGTCTGGCGGGAGATCTTCGAGGTCAACGTCTTCGGTACCTGGCAGCTCACGGTGGCGGCGATGCCGGCGCTGCGGTCCGGTGGGGGCGGTTCGATCGTCAACGTCTCGTCCATCGCCGGCAGCCGACCGGCCGGTAGTTCCATCCCGTACGCCGTGAGCAAGGCAGCCATCGAGCACCTGACCCGGCTGCTGGCCGCCACCGTGGGTCCTGAGGTACGGGTGAACGCGGTGGCGCCCGGGTTGGTGGAGACTCCGCGGACCCAGGGAACGGACTTCTTCGCCCCTATCGCCGAGCAGGTCGCCCAGCTAGCGCCGCTACGTCGGGTCGGACAACCGGAGGACGTGGCCGCGGCGGTGAGCGCACTGTCCGGCGCCGCCTACACCACCGGCCAGGTGCTGCTCGTCGACGGCGGAGCACACCTGCGCTGAGCGGACCGCGCTCGTCCAGATCGTCGTCGACGGAGGAAAGGAAGCCGTATGCGTCTCGGAGTCAACCTTGTCCACGAGGGAGCCGGCGAGCTCGCCCAGGAGGCGGAGCGACTGGGTTTCGAGCTCGCGCTGGCGGCCGAGGGGTACCAGTCGGACGCCCCCAGTGTCCTCGGTCTCGTCGCCGGACAGACCAGCCGGATCGGTCTGGCCTCGGGTGTGATGCAGATCCCAGCCCGGCAGCCGGGTGCTGCGGCGCTCACCGCCGCCACCCTCGACGCGCTGAGCGGCGGCCGGTTCCGGCTCGGGCTCGGGGTGTCCAACCCGCACGTGTCCGACGGATGGTACGGCGTCCGGTTCGACCATCCGCTGGAGCGCACCCGCGAGTACGTGGAGGTGGTCCGCCGGGCACTCTCCGGCAACCCGGTCCGCTACGCCGGCAAGCACTTCGCCCTGCCCGCCTGGGGTCACGAGAACGCGCCGCTGCGGCTGCTCACCCACCCGGTCGATCGTGAGCTGCCGATCTATCTCGGCGCCGTCGGGCCACGGAGCATCCAGCTCACCGGCGAGATCGCGGATGGATGGCTGTGCGGGTTCACCACACCGGCGGCGTTGACCCGGTCCCGCGCGGAGCTGCTGACCGGACGGCGCCGCCGGGGGAAGGACCTGACCGGCTTCGAGGTGGTCTTGTTCGCGGCGATGGCAGTGGGCGACAACGCGGGGGCGGCGGCCGACAGCCTCCGCGCGCACTACGCGCGCCTGCTGGGCATCGGCGGCCCGAAGGACAACTTCTACTGTCGACTGGCCACGGAGATGGGCTACGAGAAGGACATCCTGGAGTTCCGGAACCATTTGCTGGCCGGTGACCTGCGGGGCAGCGCCGCGGCGGTACCGGCGGGATTCATCGATCGCACCGCCCTGATCGGGCCGGTGGAGCGGATCGCCGACCGGATGCGGGAGTACGCCGAGGCCGGGGTGACGGTCCTGAGCATCATGGTGTCGGCCAACCACACCGACCTGGCGGGGCGGCTGGAGATCCTCCGGCAGGCCGCGAAGGCGGCCGAAATGGCGGAATGCTAGCGCCCCGAGCTGCCGTTTCGTCCCGCGACCGGGCACCGGGTCAATCGGCGGTCTCCGCCGGGGACGCCTTGGACGCCTCCTGCTCGTACGCCTCGATCGTCTCCACGAACATGGCCCGCTGCTCCGGCGTTAGCGGCTCGAACACCTTGCGCCACGAGTTCGCCCCGTTCGCCAGCCACCGCTCGATGGCCGTCCGGGTCGACGGCTCCTGGGTGATGGCGACGATGGTACGCCGGCCGTCGTCGGGGTCGGCCTGCCGCTCCACCACACCCTGTCGGCTCAGGTCGCTGACCATGAGGCTCACCGTGCTCGGTGTCACCTCCAGCCGGGCGGCGAGCTGGTTGACCAGCATCGGGCCGTCGAACAGCAGGTAGGCCAGCAGCGAGAGATGCCGCGGCGCCAGATTCATCGACTGTAGCTGCTCCGGCAACGGGGTCCGTTTGAGGCGGCCGATCACGCGCGGCATCAGCAGGAGCATCGCCCGGGTCGCCTCGTCGGTGTGCAATCCGGCCTGTGGCTCCCGTTTCGATGCCATGCTAGCCGCTCCTCGTGCCACGCCTCGCTACCGGACCGAATGTCGCGGTTTCAATCCACGCTACCGCCTCGCAACGGCGATCCACCAGCGCTCGACCGGCCGAGGCGGCTCGACCGGTACAGGCTACCCCCGTCACGCAGCGGCGGAACTGCTCACCGTGAATCCGCCGATGGTCAGCTCCGCCCCCTGGCCGAACAGCCGGCTGGACGCCAGGCTCTGCTCGTCCACGAAGGATTGTTCGACCGGCTCGCCGGTGTCCGGACGGTAGTACGTCGTCGCCCTCGACAGCCGGACCAGGCCTCGGCCCGTCGGCCAGGAACCGTCCAGCAGCGTCAGCATGCCCATGCCGAACGATAGCTGACGCGGCTCCACGGTCGACGGCTCGCCGCCCTCGTCGAGGGTCAGGGTGTCCCGGCCGAGTTGGTGCCCGATCCGGTCGACCCGCAGCACCTCCTCGCCCTCGAGCAGCCACCGCACCACTCCGGCGCCGCGGTCGTAGGCGATCCGGACGCGATGGCTGTCCTGCGGTGACCGGTCCGCGAGCGGGACGCTGTGGGCGAAGGACGCGTAGCGGCCCAGGTGCCGCCGGGCGAAGTTCGTCCGGCCGTAGAAGGCGTAGACGCGCTTGTTGGTGAGGATGAAGTCGAAGGCCACCGACGTCTCCGGGTCGATGCTGTTGAGCATCGATCCGGCCAGCCGCAGGTCGTCATCGGGGTCGTGCACCGCGTTGCCGAACGGGTGGCCGCCGGTCCCGTACGTCCGGCCGGAGATCGTCGCGTCGCAGCTCAGCACCCGTCCCGGCACCGCATCGAAGCCCTGGATGCCGGAGGACGCCTGCCGATTGACGTACGCGATCCACTTGGCGTGGTCCACGAAGCCGGGTATCCCGCCGGTGTCGACCTCGCTGGCCACCGTCTTGGTGAAGGCCGGCTCGCCGGTGACCGGATGAAGTCCGGACGCCACGAGCCGCAGTCCGTCCCGGCCGAGGCCGATCACCGCGTCGTTGGCGACGATGTCGGCGGTCGGTTGGACGAACCGCCAGTGCGCGTCCGGCGCCCCGGCGGTGAATCCGGTGCGGAAGTCGCTCTCCCAGAGGATCTTGGCGTCCGTGTCGGTCATGGTGTCCTCTCCGTTTCGGCTCCGATCAGCGCGACCAGCTCGCCGAACGTGTCGGCGATCCGGTCCGCGCCCGCGTCGATCAACTCCGCGGCGGTGGCAACCCCGTACGAGACGCCGATCGTCTGCATCCCGGCGGCCACGCCCATGGCGATGTCGGCCACGCCGTCGCCCACCACGACACACTCCGCCGGCCCCAGTCCGAGCCGGCCCGCGACGTACAGCGCCATGCCGGGGTGGGGCTTGCCTTCCGGCACCGTGTCGTCGCCGGCGACCGCCCCGAACTCCGCGGCCAGGCCCATTAGCCGCAGAATCCGCTCGGCGGCACGGCGCGGCTTGGAGGTGGCGACCGCGAGCCGCAGCCCGCCGTCCCGCAGGCGGGCGAGGCCGGGGCCGACCTCGGGATAGGCCAACGTGTCCACGTTGCCCTCCACGAACTCCCGGAACAGTTTGTGGTAGTCGCGAGCGGCGGACCCGACCTCCGGATCGCCGGGCGACAGACCCAGCAGGTGCGCGATGCTCTGCTCCAGCGGCCGGCCGACGAGACTCCGCACGGTTGCCGCGGACACGTGGACCTCGCGGTCGATCAGGATCCGCTGCAGTATCGCCGTGATCGCGTCCGGGGTGTTCGCCAGCGTGCCGTCCAGGTCGAAGATGACGCCTTTGACGGGCATGGCGGGTGCGCCGGTCACCTGGTGGCCTCGGCGCCGTGCGCGCGGGAGGCGGCCAGACTCGTCGCGAGCTCACCGGCGAGCCTGGCGGTGCTCAGCAGCAGCGACCGGCCGGCCGCTCCGGTACGCCCACCGGTCGACTTCGATACCGTCCGCATCAGGAACGGGCTCACCGCGTTGCCGGTCACCCCGGCCCGGTCGGCCTCCTCCAGGGCACGGCCGATCGCCTCCTCGACGAACGCGCCGTCGAGCGCGTCGTCTTCGGCCACGGGGGCGACCAGCAGCACGGTACCGCCGCCGTTGACCTCCCAGTGCGCCCGCATCGCCCGCGCCGCGAGCTGGAGGTCGTACACCGGCGATACCGGGATGTCGGTCTTGCGGACGTAGAACGCCGGCAGCCGGTCGGTCTGGTATCCCAGGACCGGCACGCCTGCCGTCTCCAGATACTCCGCGGTCAGCGTGTGGTCCAGGATGCTCTTGGCCCCGCCGCACACGACCGCGATCCGGGTGCGGGTGAACTGGAGCAGGTCCGGCGAGACGTCGAAGGTCTGCTGTGCGCGCCGATGCACGCCACCGACGCCCGCGGTGGAGAAGACCTCGATGCCGGCACGCTCCGCGATCACCACGGTGGCGGCCACGGTGGTGGCGCCCGGGCCGCCGCCGGCCAGTACCGCGCCGAGGTCCCGGGCGCTGACCTTGGGTACCCGCGGCGTGGTCCGGATCTGCTCGATCTGTTCCGGCTCCATGCCGACCAGGAACCGGCCGCCGTCGATGCCGATGGTCGCGGGGACCGCGCCGGCGTCCCGGACCGCCTTCTCGATGTCGAGAATCGGTTCGACCGATGGGCTCACGGTGATGAGCGAGGATTCCAGAGCGACCACGGGGCGGCCGTCCGCGAGCGCCGACCGGACCTCCTCGGAGAGGTTGAGCAACGCATCCATGTATGCCTCCTTTACCCTCTGGGACAACACGTGTGGGCCGTCCCAGCGTGTCGGTCGCGGCTCGAACGCCGGTCGAACCCGGCCCCGGTCAGCCGCCGGTGGAGAAGAGGTCGTCGTTGACGGCGCGCCGCACCGTGGTGCGACGGTCGTCCACGCTCTGCCAGCGGTCCCCGTAGACGAGGCGGGTCACCGCGGGAAACCGCAGGAAGACGTGCGGGAAGCCGATCGGCCTGGCACTGGCCTTGTCCAAGATGGATAGCTGGGTCGCGTCGAGCTCGAACTGTGTGCTGCCCATGTTCTCCCGCAGTTGTTCCCGCGAGGTGGCCCCGAGCAGGGGGACGATCACGCCCGGCCGCGACCGCAGCCAGGCCAGCGCCACCTGAGCGGGGGTACGGCCGATGGATTCGGCGATGTCGGCCACGGCCTGGACGACGTCGTCGCCTTCACCGCGCGCCCGTCCCCAGGCCACCTTGTCCAGCCGTCCGCCCTGGCCACGCAGGTACTTGCCGGTGAGCCGGCCGTCGGACAGCGGCCCCCAGACGAAGACAGGCAGGTCGAAGGCGTACGCCATGGGTAGCAACTCCCCCTCGGCGACGCGATCCAGCAGGTTGTAGTGGATCTGGAGCCCGGCGAACGGCGACCAGCCGCGGTCCTCCGCGAGCGTGTTGGCCTGCGCCACCTCCCAGGCCGGCCAGTCGGAGACCCCGGTGTAGAGCAGCTTGCCGGCGCGTACCTGATCGTCCAGCGCACGCATCACCTCGGGCACCGGGGTCAGCGTGTCCCGGGCGTGGACCCACAACATGTCCAGGTAGTCGGTGCGGAGCCGGCGCAGGCTGTCTTCCAGCGACCGCACCAGGTTCTTCCGATGGTTGCCCGCCGAGTTCACGTCGCCGGCCCGGGTCTGCATCGTGTACTTCGTCGTCAGGACGAACTCGTCGCGCCGGCCGGACAGCAGCTTGCCGAGTGTCGTCTCGGCCGTCCCGCTGCCGTACTCGTTCGCGGTGTCGATGACGTTGCCGCCCGACTCGGCGTAGGCATCCAGGATCCGGGCGGGTTCGCCGTCCGGCAACCCCCAGTCGGAGCCGAAGGTCATCGTGCCCAGAGCCAGCTCCGAGATGCGGACTCCGGTCTTGCCGAGCAGCGTGTACCGCATGCGCCGCACCCTTTCCCAGCGTTGTTCATGGAGATGGCTCCTGGTCGTGGACGCTCAGGCCGAACTCGCGCAGCCGTAGGATCTCTCCCATCCCCCAGATCCGGCTGCCCGGCGCGCTGCGGTCGTCCACGAACCGTTGCGGCTCCGGTCGGCCCCGCGCGACGTCGAAGTAGTGGTCGTGGCTGTGGTCCAGCCGTACCAGCCCGCGGCCGTCCGGCCCGGCCCCGTCCAGCATCGTGAACATGCCGACCCCGCAGGTGAGCCGGCCCACGCGCGCCGGCTCCTCACGGCCGCCGTGGTCGAGCAGCAGGTGCTTGCGGGCGCAGGCGCGACGGCCGAGGCGGTCGACGCTGAGCACCGGCCGGCCGTCGACCTGCCAGGTGACCCGGCTGCCGCCGCGGTCCACCCGGATCTCGAAGGTGTGCCACTGGTCCGGGGTACGGGCCGCGACCGGCACCGCGTAGGAGAACGCGGCGTATCGCGTGCCGGGAACCCGGATCCGTTCGTACAGGGCGTAGACGACGCGGTTCGTGGCGAGGATGTCGAAGACCAGGTGGCTGTCCGGGTCCGTGGTCAGCAGACCCGCGGTGGCCAGGCGCGGGTCGGTGTCCGGATCGGCCACGGCCGAACCGAACGGATGGCGTTCGGCGCCGACGCTCCGCGCGGAGACGGTGGCGGCGCAGCGCAACGTGCCGGTGGACGGCACCGCGAATCCGCCGGCGCCGGAAGGAGAGCGGGCGAGCGCCGCCCACTTGATGTGGTCGCTGCCGCCGCCTTCGGGTGCGTCCGGCCCATAACTGACCGCGAACGCGGGCCGGCCGGTGCTGGCGTCGACGCCGGTCGACACCACGGTCACGCCGGAGGCGGAGCAGGTGATGACGCCGTCGCCGGCCGCCAGGTGACCGCGGGGCGGGACCAGCCACTTCGCACCGGCGCCGAACCCGGATCGGAAGTCGTCGTAGAAGAGCTGGCGCTCCGCGCCGTACGCCGCCTGGTCGGCCGTCCGCCCGCCGATGTCGTGTGTCACGAACGCCTCCATGCCCGTCGTCGTTGCTCCACCAGCCCTCCGCACGCCCGCTCAGGCGGCGCAGGACGGCAGCCGGCCGCCGAGGTAGTCGACGATCTCCCCGAAGGCGGCGAGCACGCTCAGCGGCGCACCTTCGGGCTCGCCGCGCAGCTCCGAGTACGCACGATGCAGGTTGCCGACGACGCGCTCCGTATCCAGCCACTCGCCGTACGGGCCAGGTCCGATCTCTCGCGCGACGGCCAGCGGGTCCAGGCCGGCGGCGATGCCGTCCCGTGCGATTCCGGTGAGCCAGTGCAGGTAGCCGGCCGTCTCGTCGAGGACCTCCGGACCGCACACCGGTCCATGGCCACCGACCACGACGCGTGGTCGCAGCGCGCGCAACCGGTCGATCGCACGCAGAGTGCCGCTCACCGAACCCATCAGGACGAACGGGGTGCAGCCGGAGGTCAGCACGTCACCCGCGAACAGCACCCGCTCGCGCGGAAGCCACACCACCGTGTCGCCGGTGGTGTGCGCGGGGCCGACGTGGATCAGATCCACCCGCCGGTCGCCCAGGTGGAGGGTGAGCGTGTCCCGGTAGGTGAGGTCCGGCGGCCGCAGCGTGATGTCGCCCCACTCCACGTCCGGCCACATCCCGGTCAGGCCGAGACCGGCGTGGATGATGTCCGACCGGGCCAGTTCGTGCGTGACGACGACCGCGTCCGGGCCGGCCAGCACCGAGTTGCCGAACGTGTGGTCGCCGTGGAAGTGCGTGTTGACCACCAGGCGAGGCTGTGCGGTGGTCAGCCGGGCCAGCGTCTCGCGCAGCCGCTGGGCCCGGCGCACCGTCGCGACCGTGTCGACGAGCGTCACCCGGTCCGGCTGCAGGAGCACGCCGGAGTTGCTGACGCACCATCCGCCGGCGGCCTGCACCCAGGCGAAGACACCGTCGTCGATCTCCTGCATCGTGGTACTGCCGGCGGCCGGTGCCGCCACGCCTGACCGACTCATCTCGAGTCTCCTCTCACGGTGTCGCGATCCGGTCGCGGCTGCTCAGCCATCGACCCGGTCGTAGACCGGTCGTCGGCCCGCCGATCGGTGGCGAGGGAACCGGCCGGGCCGCGTACCACCACAGCGGCGTTGAACCCGCCGTGGCCCCGCGCCAGTACCAGCGCGGCCCGCACCGGTTGCGCACGCGGCGTGCCCCGGACCAGATCCAGGCGGTGTCCCGGGACGGGCCGGTCGACGTGGGCGGTCGCCGGCACCACGCCGTCGCGAATGGACAGCAGGGCCGCCGCCACGTCCAGCGGCGGGCCCCCACCCATCAGGCGGCCGGTCAGCGCCTTGGGCACGGTGACCGGTACGCCGTACGGGCCGAAGATGCCGCCGATCGCCGCCGCTTCCGCGTCGTCGTCCGCCGGCACCGCCGCGGCGTCGGCGAAGACGACGTCGATGTCCTCCGGCGCGAGCCCGGCGTCGTCCAGCGCGAGCCGGGCCGCCCTCTCCAGGCCGCGCGGCCGCCCGGAGCCGGGCGGCGGGTCGAAGGTCGCCGCGTACCCGGCGATCTCCCCGTAGACCCGGGCGTTGCGGCGGGCCGCGACGTCGGCCGACTCGATGATGAGGATCGCGCCGCCCTCGCCGGGCACGTAGCCCGCGGCCCGGGCGTCGAACGGCAGGTACGCCTCGGCCGGATCGGCTGCCCGCGACACCCGGCCGGTGGCGGTGTGCGACAGCATTCCCCAAGGGTCGAAGGCGGACTCGACCCCACCGGCGACCACCAACTGGCCGCCGTTGCGCAGGATGCGCCGAGCCTGGCCGATCGCGTCGAGCCCGCCGGCCTGATCTGCGATGACGACGCTGGACGGGCCGCGGATCTTGTTGCGGATCGAGATCTGGCCGGCGTTGGCGGCGTAGAACCAGGCGAAGGACTCGTAGACGCTCACCCTGGCCGGGCCCTCGGTCCACAGCTTGCGCACCTCGCGATGGGTGAACTCGAAGCCGCCCGTGCTGTTGGAGTGCACGACGCTGGTGGCGTACTCGGGCAACGTCGCCGGCTGTACGCGGGCGTCGGCGACGGCCCAGTCCGACGCGGCGATGGCCAGCCGGGTCATCCGGTCGGTCTGCGGCAGCAGCCGGCCGGGCACGTGTTCCTTGGCGACGAAGTCGGGAATCAGGCCGGCCAGCCGGGACGCGTAGCGGGTGGTGTCGAAGTGGCGGATCGGCCGAATGCCGTTCTCCACCCGCAACGTCGCGTCCCACCATGCCGGCGTGCCGAGGCCGTTCGGCGCGATGACGCCGATGCCGGTGATCACGGCGGCTGCCGGGGTACGGGCATTCACGGTATCTCCTGCCGGTCGGCTCAGGGGTGCGCGGCGTCGCGCTCTGGAAGCTGGGTGCGGGTCGATGCCGTTACCCTCGGCGAGCGCCCTGGAGTGGTGGTCGATTCTGGCTTGGACAAGCCGGTTCGGCCCGACCGCGCTCCGATATGGACGATCGGGGCGAGGTCACAGGTATACTTTGCTTTCGATGCAAAGCGTCATTTCCGGCGATGCTCCAGTGACGCCCCAACTGCGTCGCCGACTGTCTGACCCATGCTCGTGAGTGAACGCATCGACACGATGTCCGCCGGCGGAGGGAACTGACGACATGCATCCGGTACTGATCAAGGCGTTGGACTCCACATTCGGCCATCCGCGCGGGATCATGGGCCGCATCGGTGGCGCGGTGATGGTGCGCGGCAACGCTCCCCAGGAACAGTGGGCGGTCGAGCTGGCCGACCCGCGTCCGGGAGACCGGGTGCTGGTCCTCGGGCACGGCCCGGGAGTCGGGCTCGCGCTGACCGCCGATGCCGTCACCGGCGCCGGCGGCTTCGTCCTCGGCGTGGATCCGTCGCGGGCCATGCGCAAGATGGCGGCCGCCCGATGCTCGGCCGGTGTCCGGAGCGGTCTGGTCGAGATCCGTGATGGCACGTCGGAGCGCACCGGCTGCGCCGACGCGTCGATGGACAAGGCCATCTCGGTCAACAACATCACGATGTGGGATCGTCCGGCGAGCTTCCGTGAGCTGCGCCGGGTGCTGCGACCGGGTGGCGAGCTGATCATCGTCGCGCACCGGCACATCATGAACACCAGCCCCGAGGAGCTTCGTGCGGATACGGTGGCGGGCGGGTTCGACGACGTGACGCTCACCATGCGGGGCCGAAGCCTCAACCGGGCCGTCGCCGGTATCCGGGCCCGGAATCCTGGGACCGCGTGAGCGCGCTCGCCCGAGCACGAGCCGGGCAGGCGTACGCGCGAGACGCGCCTGTACGCCTGCCCGTGCTGGTCACTCCTGCGCGGAGCGGGTGTACCGGCCGAGCGTCCACTGGATGTTCAAGCCGAGCGCGGTGCCGGCCCGCTCCTTCATCAGCGCGGGCAGCACCTCCTCACACATCAGGTACCGGATCACCTCCTCGCGCAGCACCGGGTCGGTAATCTCAGCGAGGTACTCCGTCTGGTTGGCCGGCACCAGCGCGGTCATCAGGCTCTCCTCCGCCAGCAGCTCGTAGCCGCGCCGATCGATCGTGCCGTGGAAGTAGGGCGCCAGCGCCCCGGCGACGGCATCCGCGGTCCGCGCGGTCGGCAGGATCCGTCGGTCGGCCCGCCGCTGAGCGGAGGTGCGGTCGCCCGGCCGCGCCGCGGCCACCGCCCGCCGGAGCACCGTCGGCAGGTGCTCGGGCGTGTGGTCGTCCAGCGCGTCCAGCCAGCGCTGCCGCAGCAGCCGGTTGGGGTCATGAAACAGCAGCGAGTAGGGCGTGGTCGGCCCCAGGTCCGGAGAGCTGAAGGCGAGCCGGCCACCGGGCCGCAGGACGGCGGCGATGGACTCCGCCGACCGCCGCATCGCGCCGTCGGTGAGCAGGTGGAACACCATGTTGGCGGCCACCCCGTCGACCCGTTCGCCGCTCGTGACCTCCAGCAGCGGCCGGAATCGGCCGTCGGCGGCGCGCAACGCGTGGAACCGGGTCCACGGCACCTTCCGGAGCAATTCGTAGCCCTGGGCGAACCAACCGCCGGGGATGTCCACCAGGTGCAACTCGAACGTCGCGCCGCGGTCGGCCAGCCGCTGCTCGACCCGGCGGGTGAGACATGCCTTGCTCAGCTCGATCGAGGCGAGACCGGTGCCGGCGCCGTAGTCGAGAATCCGGACGGCGTCGCCGCGTCCGGCCTGCTCGATCCGCGCCTCGATAGTGTCGAGCAGGTCACCGACGACCACCCCGGTGGCACCGGCGCACCAGCTCCGCGGGTGGGCAAGGTCACCGTCGACGAACAGCAGCCGGTGCAGCGCTCGGCCGTCGGCAAGGTCGGTCTCCGACTCCGGCTGCCAGGTGTCGTGACGGGTCCCCACATCCTGGGGCAGGGCCGGCTGCAACGGCATCAGCCGGTTCAGCGACACCGCGACGAACGGGCGGGTGGCCGGGTAGCGGCGCTCCACGTAGCCGGCGGACTGCAGCCCCGCGAGGTGGCAGCACCGGACGAACGCGGAGTGCTCGATCGGGTATTGGTGCGACAGCGCGTGGTAGGCGTCGAATGCGACCGAGTGCAACTCGCCGAGGTGTCGCCGGGCCACCTGCGGCGCCACGCAGTGCGCCTCCAGCACCACCATGCCGTGCTTACGCACGTGCGGGGTCCACCGCCGCAGGTGAGCGACGAGATCCGACTCGACCTGGGCGGCGTCCAGCGGGCGACCGTCCGGCGCCACGTAGGCGCCGGTGGACCAGCCCGGCACGCCTTCGTGGTGCGGTGCGCCGCGGTAGGTGCGGTCGTGGTCCAGGAACGACCGGATGTGCAGCCCGTCCTCGATCGCCAGGCCGTGCTCGGCCAGCCGGTGCTGCAACCGCTCCGGGTTGGTGACGTCGCCGAGCAGCAACAGCGGGTCCGTCACTCCGGAGGCGCGCAGCACGTCGCGGGCGTAGTCCAAGGCGACCGGGCTGGCGTCGATGCCGACGTAGCGGACCGTGTCGCCGAAGATGCCGTGCAGGTGAACGAGCCAACTGCCGTCACCGCAGCCCATGTCTGCGATGAAGGCCGGCCGCGGCCCGCGCTCGAACATCTCGCGGAAGATCGGGTCGGCGTCGGCGAAGTAGCCCCGGTGCGCGGCGGCGCTGGCCGCCACGTTGAGCTGACGGTGACAGTGCCACTCACCCTCGCCGGGTTCGACCATCACCTCCCCGCGGTAGAGCTCCTCCAACCGGGCCAGCATCGGCAGGTACGAGCCGACCAGCCCGAAGTGGTCTACATAGGACAGTCTGGCGCGACCGGCCGCGGTCCAGTTGCCGTCACCGTCGAGCCAGCCGAGCAGGGTCAAGAGCCGGGCGGCCGGGCCGCCGGGGCGGCCCAGGTTCCCGGAACCGCGCAGCGCCAGCAGCGCCGGCACCGCGAGCGTGGCGTCCAGGTGCATCGTGACCTCGTGCATCGGGTCGGCTCCGACCCTCCAGCGCTCGTGCTCGTCGAGCATGTCGGCAAAGGCGGACTCGGTGCCCGCGTCCCACGGGGTGGTCCAGAAGACCGGGTCGTTGCCGCCGAACCGGGCCAGGAACCGGCCGCCGGCGACGTACCGGTCACGATGACGCATCGCGGCCGTACCCGCATCCGTCCACTGTGGATCCTTGCCGTCCACCGGCGGTTCGGCGCTGTCGAGCCATCCCGCGCTCGCCAGACACCGCCAGCCGGCCCGCTGGTAGCCGGTGTCCGGTAGTCCACGCCCGCCGCCGGGGTCGAGGAGGCCGAGCGCGTCGAAAGCCCGGACGGTGGCGGCCAGCATCACCCCGTCCTGATAACGGAACGCAATCCGGCGCGCCGATGCCCGGTCGGCATGCACCCTATACGCCACCGACGTTCCCGGCATGCCAAACCTCCAACTGAGACAGTCACGGCCGGAGCGGACCCACGGGTCGTGGGGGTGCTCGACCGTCGTACGTTCAATCTCCGAGCTCCGGCTTGACCGAGGATCGCGTCGCGGTCGAGCGCGACGCGCCGCGCCGCGCCGCGCGGTTCGGTTGACACGGCACACCGACGCAATTACCTTTGCATTGAAAGCAAAGTATCTTCTTCGGCCGAGCCATCGGAGATGGCCCGGCTCTGACATGCCCGGAAGGGGCGGCGATGTCTTTCCCGCCGGCAACACCGGCCGATTTCAACCCCAGACGGTGGGCCGCACTGGTGGTGACGCTCGCGGCCACCTCAATGGATCTGATCGACGCAGCGGTCCTCAACGTCGCGCTGCCGTCGATCCAGCGCGAGCTGCACGCCTCCAGCACTCAACTCGAATGGTCGATCATCGGGTACACGCTCTTCTTCGCCTCCGGCATGATCACCTCGGCCCGGTTGGGTGACCGGTTCGGCCGGCGGCGGGTGTTCCAGCTCGGACTCGCGGCCTTCACGGTGTCGTCGCTGTGGACGGCGCTCGCGGTCAACCCCGAGATGCTGGTGGCGGCCCGCGTCGCGCAGGGTCTGTCCGCTTCGCTGATGGTGCCGCAGGTGCTGGCCATGCTCCGGGCCGAGTTCCCACCGGAGGAGCAGTCCCGTGCCGCCACGATCTACGGCCTCGTGTTCTCGGTGGGTGGGGTCTGTGCACCGGTGCTGGGCGGCCTGATCCTCGGCGCGGACCTGTTCGGATGGGCCTGGCGGCCGATCTTCCTGGTCAACATCCCGTTCGGCATCGCGGCGCTGATCGGCACCGCCGTGTTCGCCCGGGAGTCGCGCGCCGAACGGACCACGGGCACCGACATGGGCGGCCTGATCCTCGTCACGGTCGCCATGGTGAGCGTGCTGTACCCGTTGATCGAGGGACGCCTGCTCGACTGGCCAGTGTGGTGCTTCCTCCTGATGGCGTTCGGCCTGGCGCTGCTATGGGGCTTCCTGCGCTACGAACGCATCGTCGTACGCCGGAACCGCAGTCCACTGATCGATCCGCAGTTGCTGCGCGAGCGCGCACCGGTCGGCGGCCTCACGGTGGCGACGATCTTCTTCGCCGGCGCGGCATATCCCCTGGTCCTGACGGTGCACCTGCAGACCGCGCTGGGCTACTCGCCGCTGCGCACCGCCGTGACGATGATCCCCTTCGCCGTCGGGGTGGGCATCTTCTCGCCGTTCGCCACCCGGCTGCGGGTGTTGGGCCGTCCACTGGCGGTCATCGGTCCGCTCATCGCGGTCGTGGGCATGGTGCTGGTGCTCGTTGCCGTGCGCCGGTACGGCACCGACCTGCACGCTCCGGACCTGATCCCCGGGCTGCTGATCTGCGGCATCGGCGTCTCCATGACGTCGGGCGTGCTGATCGCCACGGTCATCGCCAAGACCGCGCCCTGGCACGCCGGCGCTGCGGCCGGACTGGCCAACACCGCCATCCAGCTCGGGGTGGCGATCGGCGTCGCCATCGTCGGCACCACCTACTTCGGCCTGCTCGACGCCGGTCGCGAGCCGGTCACCGCGACCACGTACGGGCTGCTCGTCGTTATCGGCCTGTTCCTGCTGGCGTCCCCGACGGCGATGATCCTGCCCGGTGGCCGGCTGACCTTCGCGTGGGGAGGAGCCGCGCAGCGCTCCGCCGCGGACGGGAAGGAGTCCGCCGTCACCACGGGCGCGAGCGCTCCGGGCAACGATCCGGTCGGCGACTGACTCACCCGGCAGCACGTCGTCATCGGGTGGGGTACCCGAAGCGCCGATGTCCGCTCCAGCCGGCCGGAGCGGACATCGGCGTCATCTCGCCTACGGCACGGAGCGGCGGGTGACGTTCAACGAAGGCAGCAGGTGCTCCTCCTCGTACGCGAAGTGCTCCTCGAGACCGGACACCAACTCGTCCAGCTCACCCCGCAGACGCTTCAGCGCCTCCGGGTCGCCGGAGACGTCCTCGTTCAGCAGGGACTCGAACCTCTGCAGCGCCTCGCTCACCACGTGATGCTCCTCACGCAGCCGGTTGATGGCCGGAACGAGCTCGGGGAACCGCTGCTCGAGCGCCGAGAACGATCCGTCCTCCCGGATGTGATGCAATTGCAGGCCCCAGCAGTAGGTCAGGCAGTTGCGGCGCAACTGCTCCGCCAGATCGGGTGGGGCGACCACGCCGGCGGCCGGCGCACCGGCGATCGCGTCGTCGATCTGCACCCGCACCTGCTGCAGCGTGGCCCGCAGCTCGGTATGGGCCGCGATTAGCTGCTCGCCGATCATGCGGTTGCGCTCGCCGTCGTCCGCGAGGACCAACGGGTAGAGGGCGACGACGGGAATGACGCGGGGGGCCTGCTCCTGATAGGTGACGAAGGTCGGGTCGATCGCGCACTCGCGTTCGTACAGCCGGTCGCGCTCCTCGCCCTCGATCACGACGGCTCGGGTGGCGAACGACTTGACGTAGCCCTCGTCCGTGCCGATCTCCATGGTGACCGCCGGGTACTTCGCCAGGTTGTGGAACCAGTCGGGGTGCTGCGCGCTGCCCCGGTTGGAGGCGAAGACGAGGTAGCGGTCGCCGTCCTTGAGGTAGATGACCGGATTGGTGTGCGGCTTGTTCGTCCGCCGGCCCTGCGTGGTGATGACGACCAGCGGCGCGCCCTCGAAAACGCCGCCGACCTTTCCGTTATTGGCCCGGAACTCCTCGATGATGCGCTCGTTCCAACCCATGACGCCCTCCCGGCGCAGTCCGGCTCTCGAGCCTTCTAACAGATAATTTTGCTTTGCAAGCAAAGTTAGTCTAGGTGCCCGTCCTCGGTCAAGTCAACGCGCGATCGGCCGCCTCGGAACAGTTCCTGCAGTGACGTCACGCCGACCACCGAGGCGGCCCGCAACTCGCCGATCGCCTGAACCGCCGCCACGAAGGCCGGTAGGGTGGTGAGGCAGGGCACCGCACGGGTGATGGCCGCGGCCCGCAACGCATGGTCGCCGTCACCCTGGGCCGTGCTGACCACCAGATCGATCTGTCCGCCGTGGATCGACGGCACCGCGGTCGGCGCCCCGCCGTCGTCGTGCAGCGGCATCGGCGCCGCAGCGATACCGCTGCGCCGCAGCATCTCCGCGGTGCTCGGGGTGGCGAGCAGCTCGAATCCGTACTGCGCCAGCACCCGCGCCGGTAGTATCGCGGCGCGCCTGTCCCGGTCGGCGACGCAGATGAAGGCGCGGCCCTTCCGGGGCAGGGCAGCGCCGGCGGCGATCTGGGCCTTCGCGTATGCCAGGCCGAACGTCTCGTCCAGGCCGATCACCTCGCCGGTGGCACGCATCTCCGGGCCCAGCAGCGTCTGCACCATCCGGCCCCGGTCGTCCCGGAACCGGGTCCAGGGCAGCACGGCCTCCTTCACCGAGACGGCGCCGGTATCGGCGCCGCCTGCCTCGCCCCGCGCCGGCAGCAGCCCCTCACCGCGAAGCTCGGCGATGCTCGCGCCGAGACAGACCCGGGCCGCCGCCCGGGCCAGCGGCACGCCCGTGGCCTTGGCCGCGAACGGCACAGTACGCGACGCGCGGGCGTTCGCCTCCAGCACGTAGAGCGTGTCGCCGAGCAACGCGAACTGGATGTTCAGCAGTCCCAGGACGCCCACCCGCGCGGCGATCGCCTCGGCCGCCGCGCGCAGCCGAGCCACCTCCCGGGCCCCGAGGCTCAACGGCGGGATGACGCAGGCGGAGTCGCCCGAGTGCACGCCCGCCTCCTCGATGTGCTCCATCACCGCGCCCAGGTACAGCTCCCGCCCGTCGTACAGGGCCTCCACGTCGATCTCCACGGCGCCGTCGAGGAACTGGTCGATGAACACCGGGTGCTCCCCCGGCAGGCCGGTGTGGCCCCGCAGGTAGTGCCCGAGCGCGGCCTCGTCGTGGATCACCCGCATGCCGCGGCCGCCCAACACATAGCTGGGCCGCACCATCACCGGATACCCGAGCCCGGCCGCCACCCGGCCCGCCTCGGCGACCGAGGACGCGGTGCCGTACGCCGGCGCGAGCAGTCCCGCGTCGGCGAGCAGGGCGCCGAACCGGCCGCGCTCCTCGACCAGGTGGATCGCCTCGGGCTGGGTGCCCGCCACGAGCACGCCGTTGTCCTTCAGCGTCTGCGCCATCATCAGCGGCGTCTGCCCACCGAGCTGCACCACCACCCCCGCAATGGGTCCGGCCAGGGTCTCCGCGTGCACCACCTCCAGGACGTCCTCGACGGTCAACGGCTCGAGGTAGAGCCGGTCGGACGTGTCGTAGTCGGTGGAGACGGTCTCCGGGTTGCAGTTGACCATCACGGTCTCGTAGCCGGCGGCGCCTAGCGCGTAACAGGCGTGCACACAGGAATAGTCGAACTCGATGCCCTGCCCGATCCGGTTGGGGCCCGACCCGAGGATGATGACCGCCGGCCGGTACCGCGGAGCAACCTCGGTCTCCTCCTCGTAGGTGGAGTAGAAGTAGGGTGTCCGGGCGGGGAACTCACCGGCGGAGCTGTCCACGGTCTTGTACACAGGTCTGACACCGAGCGCGTGCCGCAGCCCGCGCACCTCCTCCTCGCTAACGCCGCGGACGGCGGCGATCTGCGCGTCCGACAGGCCGTGCCGCTTGACGGCGGCCAGCAGTCCCGCGTCCAGCCGGTCGGCGCGGGCCAGCGCGTCGACAACCTCGGTGAGCAGGACAAGCTGATCGACGAACCACGGGTCGATGCCCGTCGCGGTGTGGACCTCGTCAGCGGACGCGCCGGCCAGGAGGGCCCGGAGCGCCCGGTTGAGGCGGTCCTCACCGGGAGCGCGGGCCGCGGCGAGGCACTCGGCCCGGTCGCCCGGCGCAGCGGCGAAGTCGAGGCGGCAGCCGGGCTGCTCCACCGACCGCAGCGCCTTGTTCAGCGCCTCGGTGAAGTTGCGCCCCAACGCCATCGCCTCGCCGACCGACTTCATCGTCGTGGTCAGCACGGGGTCCGCGGCCGCGAACTTCTCGAAGGCGAACCGGGGCACCTTGACCGCGACGTAGTCCAGCGCCGGCTCGAAGCACGCCGTGGTACTGCCGGTGATCTCGTTGCGCAACTCGTCGAGGGTGTACCCCAACGCCAACCGGGTGGCGATCTTCGCGATCGGATAGCCGGTCGCCTTCGAGGCCAGCGCCGAGGATCTCGACACCCGGGGGTTCATCTCCACCACGATCACGCGCCCGTCGGCCGGGTTGACCGCGAACTGGATGTTGCATCCACCGCTGTCCACGCCGACCTCCCGGATGATCGCGATGCCTATGTCGCGCAGGACCTGGTACTCCCGGTCGGTCAGCGTCATCGCGGGCGCGACGGTGACCGAGTCGCCGGTGTGTACGCCCATCGGATCCACGTTCTCGATGGAGCAGACCACCACGACGTTGTCGGCCCGGTCGCGCATCAACTCGAGTTCGTACTCCTTCCAGCCCAGCACCGACTCCTCCAGCAGCACCTCGGAGGTCGGCGAGAGCTGAAATCCCTGGCCCGCGATGCGGCGCAGTTCGGTCTCGTCGCGCGCCATCCCGGAGCCGGCCCCGCCGAGGGTGAACGACGGCCGCACCACCAGTGGGTACCCGCCGAGCCGGTCTACCGCGGCCAGCGCCTCTTCCAGCCGGTGGCAGAGCACCGAGCGGGCGGTCTCGCCGTGGCCGGTGCGCCCCCGCACCGCCGCGACCACCTCCTTGAAGGCGCGCCGGTCCTCTCCCTTGCGAATCGCCTCGACGCCGGCCCCGATCAGCCGTACGCCGTACGCGGCGAGCACGCCGGCATCGTGCAGCGCGACGGCCAGGTTCAGCGCCGTCTGGCCGCCCATCGTCGCCAGTAGCGCGTCCGGCCGCTGCACGGCGATCACCCGTTCGATGAACTCGAACGTGAGCGGCTCGAGGTAGGTCGCGTCGGCGAGTTCCGGGTCGGTCATGATGCTGGCCGGGTTGGAGTTGATCAGAATGACCCGCAGCCCCTCGGCGCGCAGCACGCGGCATGCCTGGGTGCCCGAGTAGTCGAACTCCGCGGCCTGCCCGATGACGATCGGTCCCGATCCGATCACCAGCACGGACCGCAGGTCACCGTGGCGCGGCATACCGGCCCTCGGCGGCGCCGGTCCGCGGTGGTGCGCTCCAGTAGCTGCCGGCGGATGCGTCGGGCCGGCGGCGTAGCGGATCACGGATCAGCCGGGCCACCAGCCCGACCGGCAGCACGACGACGGCATAGGCGACGGCCAGCAGCAGGTACACCGCGGCGCGGCGGGTGGCTTGCATAGGCGCGGCTCTCCTTCTTGTCCGGGCGCTCAGTCCAGCGGGATCTCGTCGCGCCAGTCGCCCTGTTCGGTGAACTCGGGCTGGGTGTCCTTCTCCAGCAGGAAGTCGTTCATCACCAGTTCGTCGATGCCGGTGCGCATGAAGCACCGGTACGCGTCGGCGGGCGTGGCCACGATCGGCTCGCCACGCACGTTGAACGAGGTGTTCACCAGCACCGGGCAGCCGGTGTGGTCCTTGAAGTCGCGCAGCAAGCGGTACAGCGACGGATCGGCGTCCGAGTCGACGGTCTGCACCCGCGCGGAGAAGTCGACGTGCGTCACCGCCGGAATGCTGCTGCGGTGCACCCGCAACAGGGCGATCCCGCGCGCGTCCTCGGCCGCCCGGTCGGCCAGCCGCTGCCGCCCGGCCACCGGCGCGACGATCAGCATGTACGGGCTAGGCTGGCGTAGCTGGAAGTACTCGGCGGCGTCCTCGGCCAGCACCACGGGAGCGAAGGGACGAAAAGACTCGCGGAACTTGATCTTGAGGTTCATCGTCGACTGCATCCCGGGATCGCGGGCATCGCCCAGGATCGACCGGGCGCCCAGCGCCCGCGGCCCGAACTCCATCCGGCCCTGGAACCAGCCGACCACCTTGCCGTCGGCCAGATCCCGGGCGACCCGGCGGGACAGTTGCGCCGGCTCCAACCGCGTGTACGGCAGGGCGTGCGCGTCGAGGTACGCCTGAACGCGGTCGTTGTCGACGCTCGGGCCCAGGCGCGCGCCACGCATGCCGTCCCGGCGCCGACCGCGGTGCGGCCGCTCGCCCAGGTGCGCGCGGCCGCCGCCGGGCACCGCGAGCATCGCCGCGCCGAGGGCGCCGCCCGCGTCGCCCGCGGCGGGCTGCACCCACACCTCGTCGAACAGTCCCTCCTCCACGATCCGGCCATTCGCCACACAGTTGAGCGCCACACCACCGGCCAGACACAGCCGGGCCTCGCCGGTGCGCGCACGCGCGGCACGCGCCAAGTTCAGCATGATCTCCTCGGTGACCTGCTGGACGGAGGCCGCCAGGTCGAACTCCCGCTCGGTCAGCTCCGCCTCGGGCATCCGCCGCGGGCCGCCGAAGAGCTCCTCGAAACGCCGGCCGGTCATCACCTGCCCGTACAGGAATTCGAAGTAGCGCAGGTCGAGGCGGAACGAGCCGTCTGGGCGGATGTCGACGAGCCGTTCACGGATCATCGGCGCGTAAACCGGCCGGCCGTACGGGGCGAGGCCCATCACCTTGTACTCGCCGGAGTCGACCTTGAACCCGCAGAAGTAGGTGAAGGCGGAGTAGAGCAGCCCGAGCGAGTGCGGGAAGCGCAGCTCGGCGAGCGGCTCCACGCGGGCGCCGGCGCCCCGCCAGATCGTCGTGGTGGCCCACTCCCCCACCCCGTCCACGCACAGCACCGCCGCGGACTCGTACGGGCTGGGCAGGAAGGCCGAGCCGGCGTGCGACTCGTGGTGCTGGAAGCACCGGATCCCCGGTACCGGGCCGAGATCCAGCGCGCTCAGCCGGTGCCGGACGGTGGCCACCGTCCGCGCCTTCCAGCCCAGCCATTGCGGCAGCACCTGCTGGTACGAGCTCCAGCCGCGCGGCGCGGTCGCCGCGTAGGTCCACAGCACCCGGCGGAACTTGCGGGCCGGCTGTTCGTAGTAGGCGACGCTGTCCAGGTCACCCAGCTTCAGGCCGCCCTCGCCGAGGCAGTACCGCACTGCCTCAGCGGGAAAACCGGAGTCGTGGCGGCGCCGGCTGAACCGCTCCTCCTGGGCCGCGGCGAGGATGCCGTCCTCCGACACCACGGCGGCGGCGCTGTCGTGGTAGAACGCCGAGATGCCGAGCACTGCGCCGGTCATCGAATCAGCTCCTCGGGTCGTCGCGGGTAGCCGGCGCGAAGCGCCGCGTAGAGTCCGGGCGCGAGGCCGTCGGGCGGGTTGAGCGACCGGTACCCGTTGCGGATCCGCGCCCAGGCGGCCGCGTCCTGTCCCGGTCCGAGGAAGGCCGGCAGCTCGGCCAGGTAGCTGTCGATGGCGTCCACGGCCCAGGCGGAGTGCCCGGTGGCGATGTTGTCGATGGTGTTGTGCAGGTCCACGAACTGGGTGCTGTATCCGTGGTGGCGCAGCGCCACGCGCGCCTCCTGATACCCGACGCCGACGCCGGAGAGTTCCATGGCGAGGTTCAGGCCCAGGATCTCGGGCATGAACGTGCGCGGGAACCGCGAGATGGACAGCCAATAGACGGGCCGGGAGAACGCGGCGTCACGTAGCGCGGGCCAGTTCGTGAACTCCGGCGAAGCGATCGGCGGAAGGTCCACCCCCATCTGCCGCAGCAGGTCGCGGTAGATCTTCGGATGGTTCAGCTCGTACTCGCCGTTGCCCAGCTCGTCCCAGAACGTACGGAACAAGAAGTGCCCCACCGGCGACGAGGCGAGCTGGTAGTCGGTGAAGCCGAGCAGCCAGCCGCCGTCCAGGAAGATGAGCGGGGCGAGCTGCAGCGTCGAGTCGATCAGCTCCGCCCGGCTGGGCAGCGGTGCGGTCCGGGCGCCGAAGGCCCGCGCGTGCCGGTCGTGCGCCGCGTCGAGCCAGCCGCGCAGGCCGTTCTCCCGGTCCCAGGTCGGCGGCAGCCCGTCGGCCCGCCCCGGCCGGTACCGCGAGCGGGCCAGCCACCGGGTGGTGTAGTCGTACGCGAACCGGCGTAGCCGTGGCGTGTCGACCCGGTTCAGCAGTTGCCGGTACTGCGTCCGGGCGTGCCGCAGCGACGGCCGCGAGACGTCCGCGCGGACCGGCGCGGCGGCCGGCGCCCGCTGGTCGGTGTGCCGGTACCAGGCCCGCTGCGCATCGGCGAGTGCCGTGTTCCCGGCCGCGCCGGCCGCCTCCGACCGGTGCAGCACCGAGCCGGGTTCGGGCAGCCGGTCGATCCAGTCCCGCAGGACCGCGACCTCCGCGTCGGTGAAGATGCGGAACATCCGCCCCTTCTCGCCGATGAGCGCGCCCAGCAGCCGGCTGCGGTCCGGCTGACCGGGACGCACCAGCCGGCTGCGCGCCAACGCGCTGAGGAACGGGCCCGGGCCGTCGTCGATGCCGGCGAACCACTCCGCGAGCGGCCGGCCGGCGAGCTGGTACCCCGTGTGGTAGACGGCTGCCTGCCGGGCCCGGGTACAGATCAGCCGCCAGATCGCGTAGTCCGGGTGGCGGGTCAGCAGTGCCTCGGTGTAGATCCGGCCGCACCAGTCCCGCAGTTCCCGCTCCGCCCACCGGAACCCGCGCCACCACCGGCGCGCCACCGGCGGGGCATCGGCGAGGAGCTGTCGGGTCACCGCGAGGGACCGCGCCAGCGCCGGCGTGGATTCGCCGTCCCGGGCAGCGCCCGGATCCAGTCGCCGCCGCTCCGCCGGGTCCAGCCCGGGCGCCCCGTCCGGCCCGGCGGCGGCCAGCGGCGCGAGCGGCGGCGGTAGTCCTGCCGCGCGCAGACTCAGATCAGCGCCGAGCAACTCGGGCAGGAACTCCTCCGGCCGGCGGCTCATCGCCAAGAGCAGCGCGGGCAGCCGGAAGCTGGCGTTCTCCACCTCTTCGCTCGCGGCCAGCCGCACCCCGGGTGCCTGCTCGCCGAGCCGGAACCGGCGCAGCACCGCCCGCAAGTCGCTGCCCCGGTCGGCCAGCGGATACCCGACCCCGATGTCGGAGGCGTACAGCGCGAGGACGTGCAGTGCCAACGGCGACTCCGCGTTTGCCGCACTGGACACCCATTGCAGCCAGGCGCCCGTGCACAGTGCCAGCGGTGCGCAGTTGAGCAGCAGGCAGCGCAGCGTCGGTCCGGCCGGGGTACCCAGCTCGCCGGCGAAGCGGGCCGCCTCGGCGGTGGTCCAGTCCCGGACCCGGGCCACCGCCTGTGCCGGCTCCGGCACCGGCTCGTCCTCCGGCGCAGCACCGACGTCGAACATCGCGGGGCTCAGGCCGGCGAGCCGTCCGTCCACCGGCAGCGGGCCTTCCGGGTCCAGCGCGAGCAGAAAGACGGTACGGAATGCAGCCTCGGCGGCTCGCGTCACGTCAGCCGCCCCCATCAGAACATCGGGTAGATGGAGTTGTCCGTGCGGGCCTTCCGGCGACGCCGCCGGAAGAAGGCCAGGAATCGCTGGAACATCGACGATCTCTTCTTCATCAGTGCCCCCGTCGTTATCCGGTGAGCCCGAGTTCGGTGGCGATGATGCGGGCCGCCGCCGCGTTGCCTTCGTCGTTGAGGTGGGCCTGGTCCACGAACAGCCACTCGTCGGCCACGTCGGCGCTACCCAGCGCGGCGTTCAGGTCGAGGAAGGGCAGCGAACGCTCGGCGCAGGCCGCGGCGAGCCGCCCCGCGTACTCCCGATGCACCGGCCGGGTCAGCACCGGGTTGAACAGGTCCCACATCCCGGGCCGCTCCGCGGTGTTCTCCTCGATGAGCAGGCGCTCCTCGCGCGTGTAGGTCTTGCCGGTCCAGGCCGCCGTGGGCTGCAGCACGAAGTGCAGGCGGGCGCCCGCGTGCGCGGCGACCTCCCGGCACCGGTCCAGGTCGCGGACGGTGTTGCGCACAGCGATCTCGATCCGTTGCGCGGGATCGGGCGGCGCCGCGCCATCCGGCTCGTCCGGGGAACCGATGCGACGTACCGCCTGCGCGATACGTCCCAACGCCCAGCGCGGCTGCTCGTACCGCTGCCCCATCCCCGGCACGCCGAGCTGGCGGAAGAACTCGCCGGAGAAGAAGAACTGTCCGTAGTCCGAGCCCGCCGCCGGCAGTCCGGCCACGACGAGGTTGTTCAACCCGGAGAGCACCACGACGTCACGCACCCTGGGAAGCTGGTGGCGGTGCAGCATGAACAGCACCATCTCCTGCGTCGAGTTGAACCCGGGCGCGGCCAGGTTCAGCCAGGGCACCGACGAAGGCTTCTGGGAAAGCTGTGAGCAGAGGGTCCGCTCATCGCTGCTGGCGCCGAAGCCGAACGCGGGCGATGCGCCGAGGACGAGGCTGACCTCGCCATCCGGCATGCTGCCGTACAGGGAGACGGCCCCGGCCGGCCCGTGCGAGATGCGGAAGCCGCCCGAGTCCGTGTTGACCACCGCCGACCGGTAGTCCGGCCGGTTGAAGAACATCAGGTAGGGCAGCCAGCGGATCGCGCCGGTCGCGAAGTCCTCGTACTGCCTCATGTGCGGCGTCAGGCTGATCTGCTGGTCCACGGCTACAGCCTCGGGCCCGCACCTTGAATACCGCTCGAACTGGGTTTGAGCCGCACCCGGCCATCCGCAGGTCGAGCGACATTCAACCACCGCTCAAGGCCCGTGGCCGACGGTGTGCCTGTTCGCACGCACCCCACGGAAGGAACGCTTGTGGCCGGTTACCCGCTCAGCAGCTCCCGGCAGGTCGCGATCACGGGGATCGGGGTCGTGGCGCCGGGCGGTACCGGTCGGAAGGCATTCTGGGGATTGATGGCCTCCGGTCAGACCGCCACCCGTACCATCACCTTCTTCGACCCCTCGCCCTTCCGCTCCCGGATGGCCGCCGAGGTGGACTTCGACCCGGAGCAGCACGGTCTGACCCCGCGGGAGATCCGGCGGATGGACCGGGCGGCCCAGTTCGCCGTGGTCTCCGCCCGCGAGAGCCTTGCGGACAGCGGACTGGAGCTGGACCGGCTGGACCCGGGCCGGATCGGCGTCAGCGTGGGCACCGCTGTCGGCGGCACCACCACCCTGGAGCAGGAGTATCTGGTGCTCAGCAACAAGGGTCGTGAGTGGACGGTCGATCCGCGCTATCTCTCGCCCCACATGTATGACGCGTTCGTGCCCAGCTCGCTCGCGACTGAGGTCGCCTGGACCGCCGGTGCCGAGGGACCCGCGGCGGTCGTCTCGACCGGCTGCACCTCCGGGCTGGACGCGGTGGGGTACGCGCGGGATCTCATCGCGGAAGGCACCGCGGACGTGATGCTCGCCGGTGCCACCGACACGCCCATCTCACCTATGGCCGTCGCCTGCTTCGACGCCATCAAGGCGACCTCACCGCGCAACGACGACCCGGCGCACGCCTGCCGGCCGTTCGACCGGAACCGGGAAGGATTCGTCATCGCCGAAGGCGCGGCCATGTTCGTGCTGGAGGAACTGGGGCACGCGCGCGCACGCGGCGCGCACGTGTATGCGGTCGTCGCGGGCTACGCCAACCGGTGCAACGGATACCACATGACCGGGCTGAAGCCCGACGGCAGGGAGATGGCGGACGCGATCCGCGCCGCACTGGATCAGGCACGGCACGCGCCCGAGTCGGTCGACTACGTCAACGCCCACGGCTCCGGAACCCTGCAGAACGACCGGCACGAAACCGCCGCTTTCAAGCGGGCGCTGGGCGCACACGCCTATCAGACGCCGGTCAGCTCGATCAAGTCGATGGTGGGCCACTCGCTCGGCGCGATCGGATCGATCGAGATCGCCGCCTGCGCGCTCGCGATGCAGTACAGCGTCGTTCCGCCCACCGCCAATCTGTACGAGCCGGATCCCGATTGCGACCTCGACTACGTGCCGAACGAGGCGCGTGCCCGCCGGCTGGAGACGGTGCTGACCGTCGGCAGCGGCTTCGGCGGCTTCCAGACCGCCATGGTCCTCATCCGCAACCCGAACGCATAGCCGGGACAAGACGACAGGCCGGACACTAAGGAGCCAGATGAGCCACATCACCTTCGAGGACCTGAAGCTGATCCTCATCGAGTGCGCCGGGCAGGACGAGCAGGCGGACCTGGGCGTCGAGGCGATCGACACTCCGTTCGCCGACCTCGGCTACGACTCGCTCGCCGTGCTGGAAGCGGCCGCCATGGCCGGTCGCCGCTACGGCGTGGCGCTGACCGACGACGTCGTTCAGGCCATCCGCACCCCGGGCGACTTCCTCGCCACCGTCAACGGCGCACCGGCGGTGCCCGTTGCCGCGCCGGCCAAGGAGACGACGGCGTGACCGGGACCGAGCCGGGTCCGGCGCTGATCAGCGGTGCCACTCGGGGCATCGGACGAGCCTGCGCCGTCAAGCTCGCCGAGCTGGGTCACCCGGTCTTCATCTGCGCCCGGGACGACTCCGCGGTCACCGCCACCGTCAAGGAACTCCGCGAACGCGGCTGGGAGGCTGACGGGGTCGCGTGCGACGTCACCTCGAGCACGGCGGTACGGCGGTGGGTCGCCTCAGCCACCGCGGCCTACGGTCCGGTCGAGGTGCTGGTGAACAACGCCGGCCGCAGCGGCGGCGGCGTCACCGCACGGCTGACCGACGAACTGTGGGACGCGGTCATCGCCGCCAATCTCACCAGCGTCTTCCGGGTCACCAGGGAGGTGCTGACCGCCGGGCGGATGCCGGAGCGCGGGCGGGGCCGGATCATCAACATCGCATCCACCGGCGGGAAGCAGGGCGTCGCCCTCGCCGCGCCGTACTCGGCGTCGAAGCACGGTGTGGTCGGCTTCACCAAGGCGCTCGGCATCGAGCTGGCCAAAACCGGAATCACCGTCAACGCGGTCTGCCCGGGCTATGTCGAAACGCCGATGGCTCAGCATGTCCGGCGCGGCTACGCCGACCTATGGGGCATCGAGGAGAGCGAGGTGCTCGCACGGTTCGAGGCGAAGATCCCGCTCGGCCGGTACACCGAGCCGGACGAGGTGGCTGGGCTGGTGGGGTACCTCAGCTCGCACCTGGCCGACTCGATCACCGCGCAGGCGCTCAACGTCTGCGGCGGTCTGGGCAACTACTGAGCTGGGAGGGTGGCAGTCGATGACGACAGCACAGGAACGGAAGGCGGTGCACGGGGCGGAGCTGGCGGCGCCGCCCCTGCGCGGATACAGGCTGGTTGCCGACGTGACGCAGTGGCCGTTGATCTTCCCGCCCTGCCTTGCGGTACAGGTGCTGGAGCGGACACCCGGTGCCGAGCGGGTACGGCTGTGGGCACTGGCCAACGACGAGGTGCGCACCTGGACTTCGGTGCGGGAACTGGACCCGGAACGGTTGCGGGTGGCGTTTCGGCAGGACGTGACGAGCCCACCGGTGACCAGCATGAGCGGCCGCTGGTCGTTCACCGCGGTACCGCGGGAACCGCTGCGCAGCCGGCTGGTGCTGGAGCACGAGTCGACGGTGGCCGGCCCACCCCAGGTGGACGAACACATCGCAGCCCTGCTGGACCGCAACAGCCGCGCCGAGGTTGACGCGATCCGGGTCTGGACCGAACGCGCCGAACCTCCGGAGGAGCTCATCTTCTCCTTCTCCGACCAGATCCTGATCGAGGGCGAGCCGCACGACGTGTACGCCTTCCTGTACCAGGCCGACCGGTGGCCGGAACGCCTGGATCACGTGGCGCGGCTGGAGCTGCGCACGGAGCCGCAGGCGCTCGCGGGCGCCGAGGTGCAGCGGATGGAGATGGACACGGTCGGAGCCGACGGCGTCACGCACCACAGCAGCTCGGTGCGGCTGTGCTTCCCGCACACGCACATCGTCTACAAGCAGACCGCCCCGCCGCCCGGCCTGCTCGGCCACACCGGCGAATGGCTGATCACCCCGACCGACGTTGGCTGCCTGGTCATCGCCGTGCACCACGTCGCGCTCGATCCCGCGGCGGGGTCCGCGTTCGCGGACCCGGACAGCGGCCTCGCGCAGGCCCGCCGGACGGCGCGGCAGCGGCTGGGCGCAAACAGCATGCGCACCCTGGAACGGGCCCGCGGCTACGTCGAAGGCCGTCGTCCGGGCACGGCCGAACGGTCGGCCTGAGCTCGATCGGCTCAGGCTGACCCGCGCAGCGCCGCGGCCGCCGCCGCGAACTCCCGTACGTCCGCCGGGCCGCCCGTCTCCCGCGCAGTTCCGAGCAACGGCACGATCCGGCTGGTACCGGCGCGTACGGCCGGGTGGTGCCGGGCCGGCGCGCTGAGGCTGCGGTCCACGCTCGCGTCCACCAGCAGCAGCCCGGTCGTGGTCCCTTCGGTGTCCAGCAGCGCTCGCAGTGCCGTCCAGTACTGGACCGGCAGCATCATCTGGTCCGCCCAGAACCCGGGATCGACGGCTTCATCGCGCCGTACCTCCGCAGCGGTGCGGCTGGAGTAGATCCGGACCTCGGGCACGGCCGCGGGCAGGCGGCTGAGACCGCCGCGGAACCGTGCGGCGACCGGCGCCATCGCAGGGCTGTGGAACGCGTGCCAGGACCGCAGCGGCAGCGTGCTGAACCCGGCGGCGGAGAGCCGCCCGGCCGTCGCGACCAGCGCGCCCCGTGACCCGGCCAGGACGGTCTGCCGGGGCCCGTTGACCGCCGCCACCACCACTCCGTCGATCAGCATGCCGTCAAGCTGTTCGGGCCTGGCGGCCACCGCGAGCATCCCACCGCGCCCCACGTGCGACAGCCCGCGGGTGCGGCCGTGTACAAGCCGGGTCACGGCCGTGGGCGGGTAGACGCCGGCCAGGCAGGCCGCGGCGAGCTCGCCCATGCTGTGTCCGAGCAGGATGTTCGGCATCCGGCTGGCGGCCGCGAGCGCACGACCCAACGCGTACCCGACGATGAGGAGCAGCGGCTGCGCCGTCTCGCTGTCGTCCAGCCCGGGGTGGGGGGCCGGACGCAGCCACTGCTCGCGCAGCCGCCGACCGGCCGGGCCGAGCGCGGCGAGCAAGCGCTCCACCTCGGCGGAGAAGACCGGGTCGACGTGGTAGAGACCGGCCGCCATCCGTTCGCGCTGCGCGCCCTGGCCGGGCAACAGCAGTACGCTCCGGGGCTGCACCATGTCGCCTCCTCCCGGCCGGCGCACCGGCCGATCCGATCCAAGATGGTCCGATGTAGACGCTGCGGCGCCTGCGCACGCCTTGGAGGTCGTCTGACTCGGCTACGGTGTCTCGGCCAACCGGCCGAACTCGGCCTCGGCGAATCGGCGGGCCGCCGGCTCCCACTGCAGGACCGCGTGCCCGGCCGCCGTGTTCGCGTCCCGCCAGAAGCGCTGAAGCTGGCCCGTGAGGCTCTGCCCGCCGGTACCAGCGGTGCGTTGCAATCGGTTGACCGCGTCCAGCAGCAGTTCCACCGCGAGCACCTGGTCGCGTTGGGCGCGTGCAACGGCCCACTCGTCGTGTACCAGACCCAAGTCCGCGTCCCGGGCGACACGGGTGAGCAGCAGCTCGGCCGCGTCCGCCTCACCAGCGCTGCGAGCCAGCACCAGGGCCGTTGTCGCATCCGGGTCCGCTCGCTTGCGCAGCACGGCGGCCGACCACTCGTCCAGGGCACCGCGCACGGCGCCCAGGATCGGGGCGGCGAAGGTCAGTCCGCTGACGCTGCGCAGCGGCACGTTGAGGCAGGCCGATACGCCGGGCGAGCGTCTGCCGGCGACCAGGTCCGCGTGCGGGAAGGAATGCTCCGTCGGTACGAACGTCGGGTCGAGCACCACCGTCTCGCTGCCGGTACCCCGCATGCCGACGGTGTCCCAGGTCTGCTCGACCCGGTACGCCGCCCGCGGGACGAGCAGGAACCGCGGCTCCCGTCGCCCGTCCGCCAACGGCACGATGCAGGACAGCAGCGCGCAATCGGCCGCGTGCACCCCGCTGACGTACGGCCACCGGCCGCTCAGCAGCCAACCCTCGCCGTCCGGCACGGCCTGCCCCGACGGCACCAGCGCCCCGACGACGAAGGTGTCCGGCCCCTCGGCCCAGACCTGCCGTTGTCCCGGTTCGGGCAGGTACGCCGCCATCCGGCCGAGTGTCGCCGAGAGCGCCGCGCACCAGCCGGTCGATGCATCGCGTCGGGAGAGCGCCTCGACGGCCTCCAGGCACTCCGCGAACCCGCCCTCCCGCCCACCCCAGCGGGCAGCCACGAAATGCCGGGGAAATCCGGCCGCACGAATGCCGTCGAAGACCTCGTCGGAGAGTCTCCGATCGCGGTCGGCCTGGTGGGCCCGCGCCGCCGCGAGCTCGCCCAGCGCCTTGACATCCAGCGAGGTCGCCGGTGTACGGGACTGCTCGATCACCTCGGCCATCTCGGCACTTCCCTCCGCGAAGCGGGCACCTCGCCCTGGTGTTGCCAAGCGTGGTCAGCGCCGCTGGACCGCCGCTGGACCGCCGCTCGATCGGCGCTTGAAATGCGCGCGGCGTGCGTACCGGCGCGCCACGTTCGTCTCCTACCAGCGGATCGCGCCCGACACGACCGCTGCTGGAGCGAAACTCCAGCGGTGCTCGCTGTGCTCTTCCGGAGAACGGGCGGTGCCGCAGACCGTCCGAGACGTTTGCAGCCGCTAAGGAGAGTGATGAGCGCGACCACTCCGGCACCCGTCCTCGCATCCACCGAAACCTATGTTGAGGTCCAGCAGTTCTACGCCGGGCAGGTGCATCTGCTCGATACGGTACAGGCCGAGCCCTTCGCAGCTACGTTCACCGAGGACGCCGTCTTCGACCATTCGCCGACCGCGCCGCCGATCCACGGCCGAGCGGCGATCGCCCGCGAGGTGGCCGCGTTCCATCAGCGCCAGCTCGACGGCGAGCGGGTGCAGCGTCGCCACTGGTTCAACATGATGACGGTGTTCGAACACCCGGACGGCACCCTGCGCACCCACTACTACGCATTGATCGTGGTGACCCGGAA
Organism: Dactylosporangium roseum; assembly: GCF_025264685.1. Classification (GTDB taxonomy): domain Bacteria; phylum Actinomycetota; class Actinomycetes; order Mycobacteriales; family Micromonosporaceae; genus Dactylosporangium; species Dactylosporangium roseum. The sequence continues at coordinate 3,134,032 of NZ_CP073721.1, read as the reverse complement.
AGGGCTTGCGGTGCCGGTCATCGCGCCGAGCTGCACGGTCGACGACGTTCTCGTCCGGGAGGACGGCCGGCTGCGGACCCGGACCCGCAAGGTGACCCCGGACCAGACGATCGGCTGAGCGGGCCCACGCCGGAACGGGGCTCGATCCGCAGCGACGGCAGGCTCAGATAATGCCGCTGTCGCGCGCGATGCGGATCGCGTCGATCCGATTTCGGGCACCGAGTTTGGTGACGGTGGAGGCAAGATAGTTGCGCACCGTGCCGATGGACAGGTTGAGCCGCTCCGCAATCCGCGAGACGTCGTCACCCCCGGCGGCCAGCCGCAGCACGTCGACCTCGCGCGCGGTGAGCATTCCGCTGCTGGCGGTGGCCGCCGTGAGCACGAGGTCCGGGTCGAGCACCTGATGCCCGGCGGCAACCTTCCGCACCGCCTCCGCGAGCTTGCTGGGGTGCGCATCCTTGAACAGCAGGCCGTGCACCGTGGTGGAGAGCGCGGCACGCAGCACGGTTGGGTGGCAGCGGCCGGCGAGGATCAGGATGCGACACTCGGGCAGGTCTGAGCGGACTTCGGCGACCGCCGGCAGGCTGCTTTCCCCGGCCAGGTCGATATCGGCGATGATGACGACGTCCGGGCACCATTTCCGCGCTGCCACGAGGATGTCGTGGGCATTTTCGACCTCGGCCACAACGGAGATGTCTCGCCCCTGCTCAAGCAGTGCCACTATTGCGCCTCGTACCAAATTGGCGTGGTGCGCGACCATCACCCGAATCATGAGACTCGGCTGCGTTTCGTGTGCCCGCCCGACACATTCCGACGATAGACGGGGACGATACCCATTCCCGGGCACCGGCGGTGCCGGACGCGACCTGCCGGCCGCCGTGGCCACAAGAGTGTGCAGTCGACGGTGCGCAACCAGCACCCCTCTCCCCGTTACCTTTTTGATCGTCCCCGGCCGGGGACTCCTCGGTCGCCCGGCCTGGTATGACTTAATGCCCCTGTCGTTTGCATGATCCGGGGGGTGTTGTCGCCGGGCCGAGTGGCGTCGGCGGACCGCTGATAGGGACCCGGCCGACCGCCGCGGGGCAGGCCTCCTCGTAACGTGGCTGCCGGCAGTCCGACGCCGCACCGGCGACCGAGACGAGACGGTGGCAGCGGTGAGGAGGTTACGGCGTGCACGGCGGGTACGGCGGGTCCTGGGCCTGGACGTCGGTAAAGAAGGCCATCACGCGGTCGGTCTGGCCCCGGACCGCAAAGCGGCCGCACGACGCCGCCCTGCCCGACACCGAGGCCATGCGCCGCATCGCCGACCTGCACCCCGGCACCGCTGTCCCGCTGCCGCGGCCCGGCCGGGCTGCACACAGCCGGCCGCGCCAAACTCGCCGAGATCACCATAGCCCGCGCACCTCGCATGGGTGGCCGCCTCGTTGAGCAGCTCTTCGCCGCGCTGGACGAGCAGAGCGTTGTCGTCCCTGGCGCCGCCGCCGAAACGGTCCCGCCCAGGCCGGCCGACCGCGGTGAACACCCCCCAAAGGCGGTAACAAGCAGCTCCAACGGGCGTTCTTCCTGGCCGCGTTCGCCTCGCTGGCTCATCCACCGTCCCGGGCCTACGACGACCGCAAACGCGCCGAGGGCAAGAAACACAAGGCCGCCCTCATCTGCCTTGCCCGACGCCGCGTCGACGTCCTACACGCCATGCTCCGCACCAAAACCCCCTACCAGCCGAAACCAGCGGACGAACCCCGCCTCGCGGCTTGACAAACCCCATAGGGACACCCCCGCGATGCCGGTTTCATGGTAGTCGCTTCACCTTGCGTCAGTCACGTGATGCGTGTTTTTAACATAGACAAATATATATCGAGCCTCGAACCGACCGGAGTCGTGAACCGCGCGGGACGCACGCAGCAGCGTGCCGGCCGGCCCCGACGGGAACGGCCAGCACTGGCCACACTGGACGGTTCGAGCCGACTAGCTGGTGTAGCTCATGTCGAACAGACCGACCCGCAGCCGGACGCCCTCCCCCCACAGGCGGTTGGACAGCAAGCTCGCGTCGTCGACGAACGCCTGCGGGTGCGGCGGGCCGAGCTTGGCCGAGTAGTAGAAGTTCGGCGCGTTGGAGAGACGGACCAACGCCCGCTTGTCGCGATCCTCCACGCCGCCCGCCCCGTCGAGAAGGTTGCCGGTGCCGATGGCGCACTGGACGTGGTGCTCCGCCACGCGCTCCGGGGTGCCACCGTGGTCGTAGCGCAGGTACTTGCGGGGGAAGGCGAGCGTGCCGATCCGGTCGGTCGAGAGCACTCGACGGCCGTCGACCAGCCACGTTATCCGCTCGCCGCCCCGGTCGAACTTGACCTGCAGCGTGTTGAGGTCCGCCGGGGTGCGGTGCGCGACCGGAATCGAGAAGTGGTAGGCGGCGTACGTGCTGCCGTCCACCGGAAGCCGCTCGTAGACGGCGTAGATCTCCGTGTTGGTGAGTGTGAAGTTGGCCACGGCGTGCTTCTCGTGGTCGACCGTAATCATGGTGGCGCTGGCCAGACGGGGATCGGATTGCGGGTCACTCACCGCCGCGCCGAACGGGTTCGGCACGATACCGAGCGCCTGGGCAGCCATCTTGGTCGTGCAGACCAGCGCCCCGGTCGCCGGCACCTCCACCCCGTTGGCCGCGGACTGCCGGGGCTGCGCCGCCCACTTCAGATGATCGCTGGTGCCGCCGCCGAAGCCGCCCGAGTCCGGGGCGGCGGTCGAGACGAACGCGGGCTGGCCGGTGCGCGGGTTGGTTCCGGTCGGCACCACGGTGATGCCGCGAGCCGACGAGGTGATGATGCCGTCGCCCTTCGGCAGCGCGGCGCCGGTCGCCGTGCCGGTGGAAATGACATGCCAGGCGGTCACGTCGTCGAAGCCGGCACTGAAGTCGTCGTGGAACAGCACCTGGGTGGTCCTGCCACCGTGGGCACTCGCCACGCCGCCGCCGCCGGCCGTGACCGTGACAATCAGCACGGTCGCGCTGAAAATCGCTCGCAGGATAGGTTTGCCGGTTGTGAATGTCATAGACGCTCCTCGATGCTGTAGACCAGCTTGGGCCAGAACCACTCCGCCCCGTGGAGGAATCTGCCTAAACGACCTCAAATTTCGCTTGAACGCACTGCGGGGGCCTGCCCCGAGATCACCGTTCTGGCCGGACCGTCCGGGCTCCCGCCGAGGATCACTTGGTGCAGGTGCTGCAGCCGGGCAGAGGGATCCACGCCCAATTCGGCCACGAGCGTGTCGCGGAACCGCCGGTACACTTCCAATGCGCGCCAGGTGTGGCCGGCGCTGGTGAGCGCCCGCATGAGCTGGCCGGAAAAGGTCTCGTGGAAGGGATACTGGGCGACCAGCATCTGCAGTTCCCCCAGAATGGCGGTGTGCCGGCCGAGCCGCAGATCGGCCTCGATGCGCTGTTCCAACACGTGGATGCGGATCTCGTCGATGCCCAGCGCCTCGGTCTCCAGGACGCTTCCCGTCGGCACGTCGGCCAGCGCCGGGCCGCGCCAGAGGTCGAGCGCCCGGGCCAGAACCTCGGCCGCCCTGGCGTTCTCACCGGCGTCCAGCGCCCTGCCCCCCTCCACGGCGAGACGCCGGAAGGTGGTCAGATCCGAGTTCACCATCGGGCCGGCAAGCGTGTAGCTGCCGTACTCGGTGAGGAGGATCCGCTTGGCGGCCAACGGCGATTGTGGCGGCAACGCCGCAGCGATGCGCCGGCGGAGCTGCAAGATGTAGGTCTGCAGTGTGGTGTGGGCACTCCTGGGAATGCGGGCGCCCCACACCTCCTCCATGAGCGTCGACACCGGTACGACCTGCCCGGCCCGCAGACCGAGCAGTGCCAGAAGTTGTCGGAGCTTACCGGCCGCCGGTACGATTGACGTTCCGTTCAAGGAGATCTTCAGCGGGCCCAATACTGCAAGATCCATCTGCAGGTCGCCGCCGTCCATTCGAGCGCCTCCGTCGCAATCGGTTCCCAATATGCCGAGTCTTGCACGAGGCATACGCGAGTTCCGATGCAACTTTCATGTGAAGAACACATTTCCCAGGAAGCATCTTGGATCATGGCATAGACCATTAGCGATCAGCAGCGCTGGTCCGGCCACAGGAATGCCTGCGGCGGAGGGCCGAGAACGCGGAAGTGCCCGCTGAACTGCAACGATGCGCCCGTCCCGGGTTCCAGCCCCGTCCGCCTCGGAAGCCATCCCGGGTGGGACATATGTCAAGCCGGCAGCACCGACGCCAAACGGTTGCAGTGATATCACCCACACGTGCTCGACTCGCGCAGATGCCGCGCGCATGGTAATAGCGGTGTGCACTCGTTCAACGACTCGCAAGACATAGGTACGACATCTTTGGCCGGGGCACGAACCGGCCATCGGCAGGATAAATAGATTGATCTCACTCAATCGCTGAACGACGGCGCAGTTCCTGTCCCGGCAGGCCGCCCGACCGGTGCGGCCCGCCGGGTCGAGCGTTTCTCGACTTGGTCGACCTAGCCTCACCTCCAACCGCAGTCGGAGAAGGGCAGGACCGCATGTCGCGTCGGGTGGCGTTGGTGACCGGCGCGTCGCGCGGGATCGGTGCCGAGACGGCTCGCATACTTGCCCGGGCTGGAACTCGGGTCGTGGTCAACTACCGGGCCAAGACCAAGCGGGCCGAACAGGTGGTTGCCGACATTGTCGCCGCCGACGGTGCGGCGGCGGCGGTGCAGGCAGACCTGACGGACGTCGTGCAACTCGACGCGATGTTCGACCGGGTACGCGCCGTCCATGGCCGCATCGACGCGCTCGTGCTGAACGCGTCCGGCGGAATGGAACGTGGTGCGGATCCGGGATACGCCCTCCGTCTCAACCGAGACGCGCAACTGGCGGTGCTGGACCGTGCCGCTGCCTTGATGCCGCACGGCTCTCGGGTCGTGTTCGTGACCAGTCATCTTGCACACTTCCACGGATCCAGGCCGGGCCTGGCCGCGTACGAGTCGGTCGCGCGCAGCAAGCGGGCCGGGGAGGACGCGTTGCGGGCGCGCATGCCATGGTTGGCCGAGCGCGGCATCAGCCTCGTCGTGATCTCCGGCGACATGATCGACGGCACGATCACGGTGACCCTGCTCGACCGGATGCGGCCCGGGCTGATCGAGGCCCGGCGGGCGCAGGCCGGCACCATCCCGACCGTCGAGGAGTTCGCCGCTGAGGTCGCTGCGGCCACGACCGCGCCCGTCGCGACCGGCCACACCTTCTACGTCGGATGCACCGACCACTACTCAGTGCCGGCCGATCCTCATGACGTCGTCCCGGGTTTCGGGTCGACACCGCATCGTCGCTGACGCCTCCCGCAGCGATTGTCGTCCGGACACCGAACTCCGGATGCTGCCACTGCTCCGTGCGGATTGTGCCGCCGGCCCATCTCCTCGCCGATCACGTCCTGGCCGCGCTGCCGTTCGTGGTGGCGTACGGGCCCGATGAGTTCGCGGTCATGACCGGATCAAACGTGGTGTCGTGGTCGAGTACGGGTGCTGGGGAGTGCCGATGGATGGTGAGTCGTTGTTCTGGGAGCTGGCCGAGCCGTTGTCGGCGGAGCCCGGGGTGAGCCGGTCGACAATGATGGGTCTGCCGTGTCTGCGGTACGACGGCCGGTTCTTCGCCTCGTTCGATCGCCGAAGTCAAGCGTTGCTGGTCAAGCTGGCCAGGCCGCGGGTGGTGGAGCTGATCGAGGACGGGACGGGCGCGCCGTTCGCGCCGGCCGGACGGACGTTCCGGGAATGGCTGGCCGTGCCGGCCCCCGACCCGGCTGGATGGCGGGCACTGCTGGCGGAGGCGCTGGCGTTCGCCGGCGGGACAGATGAGATCGAGGCCGACGGGTTCACGGGGTTCGGCGCGGACGGGTTCGCGTTCCTGGCCGGGCTGGAGCGCGACAACAGCAAGGCGTTCGCCGAAGCGCATCGCGTGGTGTACCGCGAGGCCCTGGCGGAACCGTCGAAGTCGTTCGTGGTGGCGCTCGGCGCGCGGCTGGCCGAGCGGGTCGCGCCTGGCCTGCGGGCGGAGCCGCGGGTCGGTGGGAGCCTGTTCCGGCTCGCGAACGATCTGCGGTTCCAGCCGGGCCGTCCGCCGTACAAGACGCATCTGGATCTGGTCTTCTGGCTCGGTGACGCCGACCCCCGGACGGATCCCGCGCTCGTGGTGCGGTTGACCGCGACCGAGGTGCTGCTCGGCGCCGGTGTGCCGGCGTTGTCCGGCGAGCGGCTGCAGCGCTACCGCGACTGCCTCCGCGACGCGAACCAGGTGGCGGCGCTGGACGCGGCCGTCGATCCGTTGCTGGCAGCGGGCGCCGAGCTGAGTGAGCCGGCCCGGGTGCGGATGCCGGTGGGGATCGATCCGAGCGGGCCCGCGGCCCGGTACGCCTTGCGTGACGGGCTGTACGTGACCCGCGGACAGCCGTTGCCGGAGGCGGTGACGACGCCGGCGTTCGTGGGCTGGTGCGCCGATGCGCTGATGCCGTTCGGTCTGCTGCTGCGCTGGCTTGCCGCGGCGGTGGCTACCGGTGAGCCGGCAGGCCGAACGCGGCGAACACGCCCGGCAGCGGAAACGCGGTGATCTGGGCGATGGCGCCGCCGGGATCGACGGTGAGGACCATGATGCCGTAGCCGCAGCAGGTGCCGGTGCTGTCGGGCAGGTACGCGGCCAGCGCGGGCTGGCCGTTCGCCCGGACGGTGACGAGGTCGATCAGTTCCAGCCGGCCTTCGGCGGGCACGGTGGCGAAGAACTCGGTTAAGGCGTCCCCGCCGGTGAACGTCAGCAGCTCCGGCGGCATCGACAGGATCACGTCGGCGCGCAGCAACGCGGCGAGCGCGGCGATGTCGCGGCGCTGCCACGCGTCGACGAACCGCTCGGCGGCCTGCTTCTCCGCCGGGCCGAACGGCACGGCCGCGGTGGGGACGGTGCCGAGCGTGACGCGGGCCCGCTGCAGCGCGCTGTTGACCGCGGGAACGGTCAGGTCCAGCAGGGCTCCGGTCTCGGCCGCGGTGAACGACAGCACCTCGCGCAGCAGCAGCACGGCGCGCTGGCTGGCTGGCAAGCGCTGCAGGGCGACGACGAACGCGAGGGTGACGCTGTCGCGCTGCTCGGCCAGCAGGGCCGGGTCGCCGGCGGCGGGGTCGAGCCGGTCGAGGTGCCGGTCCGGGTAGGGCTGCAGCCAGGCCGGCTCACCGGCCGGCTGCGGGGTCCGGCCGCGGGCCCCGATCGCCTTCAGGCACGTCGTGGTCGTAATGCGGTACAGCCAATGCCGCAGCGGCGCGCGCCCCTCGAACGTGCCGAGACTGCGCCACGCCCGCACCAGCGCTTCCTGCAGGGCGTCGTCGGCGTCGTCGAGTGAGCCGAGCATCCGGTAGCAGTGCACGTGCAGCGCCTGCCGGTGCGGCGCCACCAGCATGGCGAACGCGTCACCGTCCCCGTCGCGGGCGGCCGCCAGCAGTTCCTCGGACTCCACGGCAACCACCGTAGCCGCCGGGTACGACATTTAGAACCGATGAGCCGCTCACCCACACGGGATCAATCACGGTGTGACGGGCCACGGGGCCCGCTTCGGAAGGAGACCGTAGTCATGGCACCGTTCATCTGGTTCGATCTGCTCACCACGGACCCCGCGGCCGCTCGTGCGTTCTACACCGGCCTGTTCGGCTGGGACGCCGCCGACGGCGCGGACCCGTACACGACCTGGTTCACCAGCGGCGACGGCCCGTGGGCCGGGATCGCCGCCGGCGACGCGCCCGGGCGGTGGCTGCCGTTCGTCGTGGTGGACGACCTGGACAATGCCACCCGTCGCGCGGTCGAACTCGGCGGCACCGTCGTCGCGGCGGCCGCTGAAGGCCCGGCCGGCACGTCGGTGACGATCGCCGACCCCGGCGGTGCGCACCTGGCGCTGTTCCGGCCGCGCGGATAGCGAATTTTCGACCGGCGAGGTGAGGTCATGGAAAGCCGGCACCTCACCGAGCCGGCGTAGGCCACGACGGCCCGGTTCGTAGACGGGCCGGCACCGGCGGACGGGCCGTTCGCCGAATTGTCACGCGACCTTCACACAATGCCCATGACCCTCTGTATGGCACACCCTGACCACCGCCGCACGGCCATGAGCGCCAGCGGCGGGCATCGGCCAACTCGCCCTTCCCCACGGGCCAGCCGCTGTACACGCGGGTCGTGGTAGGTGACGCGGCCGCCGGATCCGCGGGAGATTCCCGGCTCCTCGCGGCGGTCGCCGACGGCCACCGGGAGGCGTTCGCCCGCGTCTGCGTGGTGAAGGGATTGGCGGCTATCCGTGATCCGGTCCGTACCGACGCGATTGGCGTTGCATGATCTCACGCATCGATGTGCCGCGGTCGACGCCGTAGACCGTGCCTGGGAAGTCGAGACGTTCTTGGACCGCCCAGAGATCGTAGTGCCGGTCTGGCGAGAACAGCTCGGCCGGGTCGCCGGCCGCGATCCAACCGATCGGTACCACGGATCCCGGCCGCAGGCGGAAGTTCACATGTAAACGCTGTTGATGCGCAGTTCGCAACCCGTACCGGCGCGTGAGCCGGGAAACATCGACACGCCCGTCCCGATGAAGACCTCGTCGTCGACGTGGGTGCCGTTGAGATGGGTGTGCGGACCGACCAGCACCGAGTCGCCGATCACGACGGGGTGGTGAGCCCTGCCTCCCACGACGGCCTATGGGAGGGGAGCGCGGTATCACCACATCACTCGACTGACCTGAACGCGGTCCTGCGCCAGTTGTCACCGCCGCCGACCCGCGGAAGGACCGGCAGCGGCGGGCCCTTCGCGGGCTCGGCGTGTGTCAGGCGGCAACGGCGACCTGGACTTCAGGGGCGTTGGGGATCGATGCCCTGTCCTTGTGGCCGCGCTCGTAGTCCAGCACCGCGCGGATCTGGCCCTCGTCAACCTCCCGCAGCCGGGCACGGATCTCACTGACATTCATCCGGTCGTACCCCGGCCACGGCTCCGCGCCGTGCAGTTGCCCGATGGCCTCCAGGATCGGCACCCGGTCGAGCGTCGCCGCCTCGTAGGCCTCGACGGTGGACAGCTCCGACTGGGACAGCCGCGCCAGCCGGTCACGGATCTGCTCCACCGACAGGTTGTCGTAGTCCGGGATGATGGACTGTGCCTCCTGCCGCACGGCCCCGCGCCGGGCGAACCGCAGCACGTCAACGGCCTCGTCTCGTAGCCGGTGCAGGCTCTCCCCCAACTGCGGCAGCCTCAGCATCTGCACCGCGCCGATACGTCCGATCTGGTAGACCGGCTCACCGTCGACCTCCTCGGAGATCACCGCCTCCGCGAGCCGGTCCAGGGACGCGTAGCACTCCGACAGCATCTCCTCACTCTCCGCCTGTAGGTCGACAGCGAGCTTCTCGGTGATCTTGTCTCGACAGGTGCGTGTGATCTGAGCCAACGCCCGATAGTTGGCGTCCACCACCGCCGTGGCCGCACACAGGTCCCGGGCGTTCTTCAACACCCGCTCCTCACCGCCGGGGCCACGCAACAGTTGCACCGGTATCGTCGCCAACGCCACGGCCTGCCCGCCGGTTACCCGGACGACGTCCATGCCCAGGTGCCGGATGCTGCGGCGAGCTCCGAGCTCACTCAGCCGGTCCGACACCCGGGATACCCGCTCGCGGGACCGTCGCCGCTGCGACTCCAGCCTCCGCCGATCCTCCCCCTCTGGAGTGACGGCGATGTTGACGGCGAGCAGGGTGGTCAAGGCGTACTCCGCCGCGCGCGCGTCTTGCAGATACTGAATGACCTTCTCTCGGACAGTCGCCATGTCGCCTACTCCTTGGAAATCGGTGAAATCGTGGTGAGATCCGGACCTGAATCCGGATCGGATCCAGATCCGGATCTCGATCCGGACCTGGCGACTCCGGCAGACAGCCGGTTCCCCGAGAACGCCTCGCAAACCGGCCGGACCTCCAGATCGGCGCAGGGCACCACCGTCTTCACCCGCGTTCGGCCACGAACTGACCCTTCGGAGCGTGTGGCGTAGCTTCCGTCGACGCTCTACGCGGCACGCCCGGCAGAAGCATGTGTGCGGCGCGCTGTCGTATCGGTCGGTCTTGAGCGGGCGGCGGCTATGCGCACGACTCGACCCGCCACGCGCTACGGCAGCGGCGGATCCGCCGCACCATCCCGGAGCGGTCGGACCAGGTCGCCCGCCGCGCCGCCAAGGGCAGCCACGGCGGGCGCCCACCAGCCTTCGACAAGGCCACGGCGAGGGCCACCACCAGACTGCGACGCGGTGCGGGCCGGGTCGGTGCGCGGCCCGGGCTGGGCGAGCCAGATGGGACGTTGCCCGCTCCGAGGGTAGGCACGAGCAAGCCGAAGAACACGATGAGCATCCACAGCAGGACGGTGGTGTCCGGGTCCTCCACTGTGAAGAGCAGGACGGCGCAGGTGGCGACCAGGGCAACGAATGCCGACAGTATCGTGACCTGGAGCGGGTACCGGGCCAGGCGGGAGCCGAGGCCGATCGGACGGGGGACGCGGATCAGTATCGCGGTGCCGCAGCGGTTGCACGTCGCGGTGCCCTGGAACGCGTCGACAGGGTGTGGCGCCAGGGGCACCGGGTCGCTCAGCGGGATCGTGCGGTAGCCCCGATAGCTCCAAGTACCGTACGTGTACTCCTCGGACTCCACCAGCCGTGCCCACATGATGCTGCCATTGTAGTACATCGATGCCAAGTAAACAGGCGGAGCGAACTACTTCATAGTCGGCAGGACGGCCCCTAGACGTCGCTGAGTTTCGGCGCGATCGAGATCTCACCGGTCTCGATGTTCGCCAGCTTGGGCACCGCCCGTCGGTGAGCATGGGGTACACCTGTCGCAGGCCAGCGCACCGCTTAGTCTGAGGCGGGACGGGCCTTGTGCCCGGCATGAGCGGATGGGTCAACCGACGCCTCGGTACTCCAGTTCTTCCTCCTGCCGTGCCCACCGGATCGCGGCGGTTACTACATCATCCCCGAAACCGGGGGTGACATAGACGCCGACGATCTGCGTGGACATGCAATTCGTGGCGTCTGGTTCTCGGAAGCAGGCTCCCGCATCGCCGCCGGCCGATGGGCGCCGGCGATGCGTACCTCGTCGCCCTCGCGGTCCGGGACACCCGGCCGGCGGTATTCATGCGGTGACGGCACATGTATCGGCCGCGCACCGGTGCCGGGCGTCGTTCCTATACGGTCATCGAGGCCCCGGGCCGCGTGGACGCACGGCGAACTACCCACGGCTCGCCACCCGTCCCGGCCCGGGTGAACCGGGCCTCAGACGATGGTGTACGTCCAGTAGGCGAGCCAGAGCACGAACAGCACCACCTGCGCGCAGGCCAGCAGCGCGGCGAGCGGGAAGGCGACGAGCAGGAGCGCTGCCTCCGTCGCGCCGGCGGCAGGCCCGCGGCGTCGAACACCCGCAGCACCAGCAGGCCCAGAACGGGCAGCGCGGCCCTGGACAGGGCGAGCAGCAGCAGCGCGAACCCCCAGTGGGGCGGTACCCGCGCGCCCGCGCATCGAGCGCCCCGCTACCCGCGCGGGCGGCGGGTCACACGTGCTGTGGAAGCTGCGCCGCACCGGCCGGCCATGGTGGACCGCTCATCGTGAAGGCCACCCGGTCACGTCACTATTGGCGTGCGTCCGAGTACGGGGATGTGCTATCCAACTGTGATGCCCGAGCAAGTTTTCGAGGTGGTCGGTCGGGAGATGCTCAAGCGCCCGGTGGACGAGAGGCGATACCGCGGTCTGGTCCGGCCGGACAAGACGCTGAGGTGGGCGCTCGAGAAGTTGGCGCAGATCGAGCGGACACGCGAGGCCGATGAGCGGTCCACGGCCGCGTTGCCGGAGTCGTTGCGCCGGCTCGCCGAACTGCTGACGGAGTTGGGCTGGGACGACCTCGCCGCGCTCACACGCCGGGAAGAACTTGTGGCGTACCGGGAGTTGGACGCGCTGCGGCCGGGCGCGTTCACCGACACGATGACCGAGACGATGGCCGCGCTCCGCGGCAACCTCGTCGACGACGGGCGCTACGAGGAGGCGCTGGCCGTCGTCAACGAGCAGCTTGTCACCGACCGGCATCGATCCGAGCAGGTGGCGTCCAGGGAGGCAAGGGAGTGGCGAACCCTGCTCTTGTCCCGGCTCGGCCGCCGCGAGGAGGCGGTGGCATCGTCGGCGGCGGCGGTCGCGGAGATCCGTGGCCGGCTGGAGCGTGCCGGCGGCGATGCTGTCGACCTCGAGCTCTGCCACGCGTTGACCACCTATGCGGAGCAGCTCGACCGGGTCGGCCGGGTCACCGAGGCGGCCGACGTGACGGTCGAGGTTCTCGCGTATTGGCGTGGACGCAACGACTCGCGGTACCAGTTCGCCCAAACGGTGGACGAGCTCAGCGACCGGCTGGCCCGCAGCGGACGGGCCGAGGAGGCATGTGCGGTCATCGCCGATGCATGGTCACGGCTGCGGCGCGACGACGGTTACGGTGGGCTGGCTGATATCTGGCACAACTTCGGCGTCCGCCTGTTGACGTCGGGCCATCCGAAGAAGGCCCTCGCCGCCAGCAACCAAGCGGTGAAACGACACCGCGCACGCGTGCACATCGCACGAGAGCGGCACCGGGCCGTGGAGGCCGAAGACGACTGGGACGACGACCCTCGCTATGACTCCGCCTATCTGTGGAAGCGGCACCGCCAGGAAGTGGAGGCGGCGCAGGAAAGGGTCCGTCGAGCCGAACGAGACCTGCGTCGTGCCCTGCTCGCCCTGGCCGCCTGTCTGGGGCAGCTCGATCAGACCGACAAGGCGACCGCGGCGGATGCCGAGGCCGCCACGCTCGGGGAAGAACTCGACGCCCCACCCTCGCCCGCGTAGTACGCCGTCCTGAGGGACGTCTCGTGCCCGCGTCTGTCCGGTGGGGACGGTCATCCGGGCCGGCGCCCGCGGAGCTGGTGGGGTTCCGACCTCGCCAACGTGCACGAGGTGGCGCAGCAAACGAACCCGGATGCCCGGGTCATGTATGTCGACATCGGTCCGGTCGCGGTGGCGCACAGCCGTGCGATCCTGGCGGGCAACCCGCACGCCGACGCCATGCTGGGCGATGTACGCCGTCCGGACGAGATCGTGCTCTCGTGCCGGACGCCGATGATCCGGCGGGGATCGTGCGCCGGTTCCGGGCAGCGGTCAGTCCGGGCAGCGGACGCGCTGTGCGCGGAACCGTTCGTCACCGCACCGGGCCATCGCATCGGCGCGGACCTAGTAGTGCGGGTATCGCCACACCGGAGCCGCTCGGCCGCACGGCGACGCTGAGGGCATCGAAACCGCGGCCCAGGCTCAGCGGCTCCTGGAACTCGGCTGCGACACGGGACAAGGCTTCCACCTGGGCCGGCCACAACTGGCACCACAGATCACCGTCCTGCTGATGGCCCGGACGAGCTGAGCCGCGGGTCACCGTCGCGGACGGTGGCCGCGACGCCTCGCGGAGCGCGAGCCCGCCGTATCCGCCGCCCGGCAGTGTCCGACGCTGGTCCGGTGCTCCACGAGCGAGGAGCGGACGCACCCGCCAGTGCCGTGGCGGTGGCCGGTCCACACATCGTTGCACAACGATGTGACATGTGACATTCTACAGGCAGCCGCATCGATAGAGCCCGATACAACGGCAGCTTGACCGCGGCGTACAACGCCGTCTCGATCGACGGCCGCACCCGACCCCCGGCCCCGCCCCGCCCCGCCCCGGCACGACGAGTTCCGACCCGTCGACGGGACGGGTCACCCCCAGGCATCGGCGCCGGGCTCCACCCAACTCAAGGGAGGTTCCGTGAAGCGACGACAACTCATCAACTCCCTCGTCATCGCACTGGGACTCACGCTGGTAACCGTCCAGCCAGCGTCCGCGACCCCACCCGCCCCGCTCGGCGAAGCGGCGGACGCTGCCGCGTCACAGCTCGCGAACGACGCGCGGATCACGGCGGCGGAGGCCCGCCGCCGCATCGCCCGGCAGGACACGCAGGCCGCCCTCGCGGATCGGCTACGGACGACGCTGGGCTCCCGTTTCGGTGGCGCATGGATCGACCATGACCACGCGGGCCGGCTCACGGTCGCCGTCGTCGGCGCCCGATCCGCCCCGGAGGTCGGCAGCCAGGCTGCCGCGCAGCGGCTGACCGACACCACCACCGTGACGGTACAGCGCAGCGCCGACGACCTGGACCGGATCTCCGAGTCACTCGGCAAGCGATTGGCCGAGGCGAACCGCGGCGCCACCAGCGGCCTGCAGGCCGTCATCGACGTGCGCGGCAACACCGTGCGGTTGGACGCCCCCAAGGGTGTCGCGCTCACCGAAGCGCAGCGGCAGGCCGTCGCGTGGGCCGAGCGGCAGTTCGGTGGCGCGATCAGTCACGGTACCTACGACAGCCCCTCCGTGCCGCGGTACTGCGGCGGTCAGTACTCGTGTGATCCGCCCCTGCGGTCCGGTCTCGCCATCTACATGGGCGGCGGACGGTGCACCAGCGCGTTCATGACCTACTCCGGTTCGTCGTACTACATGCTCACCGCGGGACACTGCGCGGAAATGGGCTCGTACTTCGACGTGCCCACGTACAGCTACGGTTATCAGTACGTGGGCTACGCCGTTGACTACGACTTCGGCTACTACGGCGACTCGGCGCTGGTGCGCGTCGAGGACTCGTCGTGGTGGCAGCCCCGCGGCTGGGTGTATCCGCAGACCTCGATCCGCTCCTACAGCCGCGACTACGTCGGGCAGTACGTCTGCAAGCAGGGCTCCACCACCGGCTACACCTGCGGGCAAGTCACCTCCACCAACGCCACGGTGTCGTACCCGGATCGAACCCTGACCGGCATGACCTGGAGCACCACCTGCGTCGCGGCCGGCGACAGCGGCAGCGGCGTCTACTACGGATCTACCGCCTACGGCATCCTCAGCGGCGGCCCGAACAGCGGCTGCGGGATGATCCACGAACCGATCACCCGTGCGCTGAGCCGTTGGGGCGTGAACCTGCTCGCCGGGTAGGCACGCCAGCAGCGGATCATGAATCCGGCTGCTGAACGGAACGAACACCATGGCCAACACGGCCCAACCGAGCAACGAGCGCCTCGGTCACGCCGACCGCCGGTCGGCGTGACCGAGGCGATGCACGGCCGGACACACACAGCGAAGGACCCACCGGCCTCCGCGTGTCAGGCATTGCATGCCGGCGACAGCCCTGATCCCCGTGAGGCCGTCGGGTGCCGGCACGTCGGCGACGACGTCACGACTCAGGGATGAGTTCGAGCATTCGCTCCATGCCGTTGGCCCAGTTGGCCCGGAGCACGACAACGGCGCCTTGCAGGTCGGCGTCGAGCAGGTGGCGGGCGATGGTGGCGTGCTCCGAGGCGTCGCGCCGCAGCGGTGCCTCGTCGGCTACGGCCAGGTGAGCATAGCGGCGCATACCGGCCTTGACCCCGGTGATGAGGTCGAGGAGCCGATCGTTGGTGCAGCCGCTCAGCAGCAGGTCGTGCCATACGTCGTCGTGGGAATCGACAACGCCTTGCTCAGCGACCGTGTCAGGGAACTCCTGCGCCAGCCGGAGCAACTCGGGTGCTATACGCCTGAGATGGGCTGGGTCGGACAACTCCAGGGCCAGCGACTCCAGGGCGGCCAATATCACGCAGAGCTCGCGGTACTCCCGACGACTGACCGGGGCGAAGCGGAAGCCACGCCCCTGATCGTTCTCCAGGATTCGCTCACCCGCCATGGCGATCAGCGCTTCCCGCAGGGGAGTCCGGCTGACCCCCAGCTCGTCGGCGAGCGCCGACAGGTTGATCTCCTCGCCAGCGGCGAAGTCACCACGAGCCAGGCGTTTCAGCACTTCCTCCCTGATCTGGTCGCGCAACGGACGCCGCTCGATCACCATCGGATCTCCTCCACCACAAACCCGGACGGCCACAAGACTACCTCTTGACTGTATACGAAATACGGGCTATGTATTCTGCATATTAAATACGCCGACCGTGACGAGGGGGCCCAGTGGCCTTGATCTTTGGCGGTGACTACAACCCTGAGCAGTGGCCCGAACACACATGGCACGACGACATGCGGCTGATGGGCGAAGCCGGGATCACCATGGTCACGGTCGGGGTGTTCGCCTGGTCGCGCCTGGAGCCCCAGCCGGGAAGGTTCGACTTCGGCTGGCTGGATCGGGTGCTCGATCTGCTGCACGCCAACGGCATCGGGGTCGATCTGGCCACGGCGAGCGCGACGCCGCCGCCGTGGCTGGTGCGGGAACATCCGTCGGTGCTGCCCGTGGACGCGAACGGGACCCGACTCGAGTTCGGTTCGCGGCAGAGCTACTGCCCGAGCTCACCGATCTTCCGGACGGCGGTGCAGCGTCTGGTGCGCTCGATCGCCGAGCGGTACAAGAACCATCCGGCGGTGCGGCTGTGGCACGTCAGCAACGAGTACGGCGATCATGTCGTTAGCTGCTGGTGCGACGAGTCCGCAGAACACTTCCGCCGCTGGCTGCGAGCCCGCTACCGGGACATCGACGGGCTCAACCGAGCCTGGGGCACCTCCTGCTGGGGTCAGCACTACACCAGGTTCGGCCAGGTAAACCCACCTCGGAAGGCACCCGGTCCGGGCAACCCGGCCCAGTTGCTCGACTGGAAACGGTTCTCCAGCGACGCTTTGCTCGCGTGCTTCGAGACGGAGGCGGCGATCCTGCGGGAAGTCACGCCGAACGTCCCGGTCACGACCAACTTCATGGGCCTCATGCCTGAGCTCGACTACTGGAAGTGGGCCGCCGCGGAGGACCTGGTCTCCAACGACGCCTACCCGGACCCGGCCGATCCGGTCTCACATGTCAAGGTGGCGCTCAGCTACGACCTCATGCGCTCACTCAAGCAGCAGCCTTGGCTGCTACTTGAGTCCGCGCCGAGCGCGGTCAGTTGGCGCGAGGTCAACCTGCCCAAGCAGCCGGGCAGAATGCGCCTCGACAGCTTGCAGGCGGTAGCGCACGGCTCCGACGGCGTCATGTTCTTCCAGTGGCGGCAGGCCAAATACGGTCCGGAGAAGTTCCACTCCGCGAT
Source organism: Dactylosporangium roseum (assembly GCF_025264685.1). Classification (GTDB taxonomy): domain Bacteria; phylum Actinomycetota; class Actinomycetes; order Mycobacteriales; family Micromonosporaceae; genus Dactylosporangium; species Dactylosporangium roseum. Next base: position 3,116,923 of record NZ_CP073721.1, on the reverse strand, counting down.
GCTTCCGCACGCCGGCACCGACACCCGCCAGTGGCGCGAAACGGTCGAGCTCGGGCGGGAACTGCGCGCACTTGCCGAGGTCAAGGGTCACACCACCCGCGCCGATGTTGCGATGCTCTTCGACTGGTCGAGCTGGTGGGCACTGGAAGCGGTCGAGTCCATGCCCAGCAACCGACTCAAGCTCAAGGACATGCTCTACACCTGGTACGAGCCGCTGTTCGAGCGGGGCATCGCGGTCGACCTGGCTCCGCCCGGCCGCGACCTCGGCGGATACCGGGTCGTCATCGCGCCCAACCTCTACATGTGCACCGTCGAGCAGGCCAAGGTGCTGCGCGACTTCACCGGTACCATGATCGTCGGTCCGTTCAGCGGTGTCGTCGACGAGAACGAGCAGGTCCACGACGGCGGCGCTCCAGGCCCCCTCGCAGACCTGCTCGGAATCGCCGTCGAGGAGTTCGTGCCGCTGCCCGACGGCCGGACCCAGCCCATCAGCATCGGCGCCGCCGCGCACACGTGGACCGAGACGATCCGGCTTGCCGGGGCCAGTGTCTTGGCGCACTACGACGACGGCCGCCCGGCGATCACCCGCAAGGGCAACGCGATCTACGTTAGCTGCCTGCTCGACGACGTCACCGGCGTCCTCGCGGAGGCGGGCATCGCCGAAGCGCCGCTGAACGTCGAGGTGTGCCGGCGCGGACCCTACACCTTCCTGCTCAATCACACAGGTACGCCACAGCCCGCCCCGATCACGGGAATCGACCTGCGTACCGGACATTCCGTCGCCGAAATAGCGGCGTACGACGCCGTTGTCATCACCGAAGGACATCAGTGACTCACCCCTACATCCCGAATACGGAGCCGGTCACCCGTGCCGCGATGCTCGAGGAGATCGGCGCTGCCAGCGTGGAGGACTTCTACGCGGGCATTCCGGCCGACCTGCGTCTCAACCGCCTCCTGGATCTTCCCGCACCGATCCGCGACGAGCACGGTCTCATTCGCCACATGCGGGGCCTGCTCAACCGCAACACGGACACGACCGAAGCGCTCAGCTTTCTCGGGGCCGGCTGCTATCCGCACCACGTGCCCGCCGTCTGCGACGAGATCAACGGCCGCAGCGAGTTCCTGACCGCCTACGCCGGTGAGCCCTACGAGGACCACGGCCGGTTCCAGGCACTGTTCGAGTACGTCAGCATGATGGCCGAACTGCTGGAGATGGACGTCGTCAATGTCCCCGTCTACGACGGCTACCAGGCCACCGGTACCGCCCTGCGCATGGCCTGCCGCTACACCGGCCGCACCAAGGTGTTGCTCAGCGGCGAGATCCTGCCGGACAAGCTCAGCAAGCTCCGCGACTACCTGACGCCGGACATCGAGCTGACCGACACGCTCGACGAGACCGTCGGCGCCGTGTACCTCGAAACACCGGACATGTACGGCGTTGTCGCGCGCAATCCCGGCGAGCGGGCCGAGGCCGCGCACGCCTGCGGTGCGTTGTTCGTCGTGGGCACCGATCCGATCACGCTGGGCGTCCTCGCGGCGCCGGCCACCTACGGGGCCGACATCGTGTGCGGCGACATCCAGTCGCTCGGCATGCACCAGAGCTTCGGTGGCGGCCAGGCCGGCTTCATCGCCACACGCGACGAGGAGCGTCTCGTGGCCGAATTCCCGAGCCGGCTGTTCGGCATCGCACCGACGGCGGTGCCCGGTGAGTACGGTTTCGGTGACGTGTTCTACGACCGTACTTCCTTCGCCGTGCGCGAAGCGGGCAAGGAGTGGGTGGGCACCGCCGCCGCGCTCTGGGGGATCACCGCCGGGGTCTACCTCGCGCTGATGGGTCCCGAGGGCATGCGCGAGGTCGGCGAGACCATCCTGGCCAACACCCGGTACGCGATGACCGCGCTGGCGCAGGCGGGCGCGACGGTCGAGCGCCACGACGAGATCCACTTTCGTGAGTTCGCCGTCAGTGTCCCGGACGCGGACGCGTTCCTGGCGGACCTGGCCCAGCGGGGCATCTTCGGCGGTGTTCGGATCAGCGCCAGTGAGGTGCTCGTCTGCGTTACCGAGCGGCACAGCCGCGATGACATCGACACGCTCGCGACCGCGGTCGGGGCAGTGCTGAAGGGAGCCCGCGCATGAGCGCGCACGCCGAATCCTTCGCCGAGCTGCCCATCGCGGCCAAGCCGGCCCTGCGGCGCTTCCACCAGGCACGCTGGGACGAACCGATCATTTTCGAGCTCTCGGTGCCGGGACGGCGCGGCCTCGGCGTACCCCGCGCCGATCTGCCTGCCGTGCACCTTCCCGACGACGTCCGCCGTCAGACCCCGCCGAAACTGCCGGAGCTGGCGCAGCTCCACGTACTGCGCCACTACCTGCGCCTTTCGCAGCAGACCCTCGGCGTTGACCTGAACGTCGACGTGGGTCAGGGAACGTGCACGATGAAGTACAGCCCCAAGGTCAACGACGGCTTCGTCCGCGACCCGAAGATCGCCGAGCTGCACCCGGCCCAGCCCGAGCAGACCGTGCAGGGTGTGCTGGAGATCTACTGGCGGCTGGAGCAGATGCTCAGGTCGATCTCCGGCATGGCTCGGGTGAGCCTGCAACCGGGCGCCGGCAGCGCAGCCATCTACGCCAACATCGCCATGATCCGTGCCTTCCACGCCGCGAACGGCGACAGCCACCGCGACCAGGTCATCACCACGATCTTCTCGCACCCGTCGAACGCCGCCTGCGCGAAGGTCGCCGGATACGAGGTCATCACCTTGCTGCCGGACGCTGACGGCTATCCGGACATCGAGGCGCTCAAGGCCGCGATCGGGCCGCGAACCGCGGCGCTCATGATCACGAACCCCGAGGACACCGGGATCTACAACCCGCGGATCAAGGAGTTCGTGGACCTGGTGCACGGTGTCGGCGCCCTGGCCTGCTACGACCAGGCCAACGCCAACGGCATCCTGGGCATCACCCGGGCCAGCGATGCCGGGTTCGACCTGTGTCACTTCAACCTGCACAAGACGTTCTCGACGCCGCATGCCTGCGGCGGCCCGGCGGCGGGCGCCTGCGGCGTGTCGCAGCGGTTGGTCCCGTTTCTGCCCGGACCGACCGTCGACCGGACCGAGGATGGGTTCACCCTCGTCACACCGGAACGCAGTATCGGCAAGATTCGTCCGTTCCTCGGCGTCACGCCGAACGTCGTGCGGGCGTACGCCTGGGTGATGGCGATGGGCAGTGAAGGATTGCGCGCGGTCGCCGAGACGGCGGTACTCAACAACAACTACCTCATGCACAAGGTGCTGCGCATCCCGGGCGCCTCAATGCCCTGGGCCGACCAGCCGCGCGTCGAACAGGTGCGCTACTCCTGGCAGCAGCTCTGGGAGGAGACCGGCGTGCACTCCGAGGAGATCGGCATCCGGGCCGCCGACTTCGGGGTGCACTACTGGACCAGCCACCATCCCTACGTGGTGCCCGAGCCGTTCACGCTCGAGCCCACCGAGTCCTACAGCAAGGAAGACCTCGACGAGTACGCCGCGATCCTCGCCCACGTGGCCGACGAGGCGCGCCGGGATCCCGCGTATGTCAAGGGCGCGCCCTACAACCAGACGATACACAAGATCGATGGCACGTCGCTGGACGATCCGCGGCAGTGGTCGCCGACCTGGCGCGCCTATCTGCGAAAGCATGTGTCGTCGTGATCGTGGGCTTAGTCGTGAATCCCGTCGCCGGCATCGGCGGGCCTGCCGCGTTGAAGGGCAGCGATGGTCCGCACGTGCAGCGGCGCGCGTGGGAACGCGGCGCCGTGCCGCGCGCCGGTCAACGGTCGGCGACCGCTGTGCGGGCACTGCGCAAGCACCGGCCGGGCGTGGCAATCATGACCGTGCCCGGTGCGATGGGCGCGGACTGCGCCCCCGGCGCCCGCGTCGTGGAGTTTCCCGGCGCCGCCGCGGCGGGTGAGCCGACGACGGCGGCGCACACCCGCGCGGCCGTGGCGGCGCTGCGCGGGGTGGATCTGCTGATGTTCGCGGGCGGTGACGGTACGGCCCGCGACGTGCTGGACGCGGAGCCGGACAGCCCGGTGCTCGGCATCCCCGCCGGGGTGAAGGTCTACTCCGGCTGCTTTGCGATCAGCCCGGCGGCGGCGGGACTGATCGCGGCCTCCTACCTGGACGACCCCGGTCTCGTGCGGGACGCCGAGGTCGTCGACCTCGACGAGGACGCCTATCGTGCCGGCGACGGCACCGTGGGGCAGCGTCTCTACGGGACGCTGCCCGTGCCGTACCAGCCCGCGCGGTTGTCCGGGCGCAAGGCGAGCACACCGCCCGGTACCACCGAGGGGATCGCTCGCGAATGCGTAGCCCGCATGGCCAAGGGCGTTCGGTACGTCCTAGGTCCCGGCACGACCACCAGGGCTGTGGGCCGGGAACTGGGCCTGCGGACCAGCCTGCTCGGGGTCGACGTCGTGCTCGACGGCCGGCTGGTCGGCACCGATGTAACGGAAGCCGAGTTGTATGCCCTGGTCCGAGACGGTCCCGCGCAGGCCCTGCTGTCGATCATCGGCGGCCAGGGGTTCGTGCTGGGCCGGGGAAACCAGCAGCTCAGTCTTCGGGTGTTGGGCGAGCTGGAGGCCATCACGGTGCTCGGCACGCAGCAGAAACTCGCCGCACTCGGCGGACGGCCGCTACTGGCCGACACCGGCGATCCGCGGATGGACGCGGCGCTCGCCGGTTACGTGACAGTGATCACCGATTTTCGACAGACCACGATCTATCGCCTGAGTTCAGCCAGCGAGGGTATATGAACGCGTTGCAGGGTAAAGTCGCCATCGTCACCGGAGGCGCATCGGGCATCGGCCGGGCGACGGCCGAGCTGTTCGCGGCGGAGGCCGCCGCAGTCGTCATCGCCGATCTGGCGGACGCCTCGGAGCTCGCCGCGCGGATCGTAGCTACCGGCGGCCGGGCCGTCGCCGTACGCGCGGATGTCTCCGACGAAGCCGACTGCGCCCGTGTCGTCGCCACCGCCGTCGAGCGGTTCGGCGGCTTGCACGTGCTGTTCAACAACGCGGGCATCATCCGCCGGACAACGGCACTGGACATCGAACCGGATGAGTGGGACCGGGTGATGGCCGTGAACGTCAAGTCCGTGTACCTCATGTGCCGCCATGCCATCCCAGCCATGACCAGCGGGGGATCGATCGTCAACACCGGCTCCGGTTGGGGTCTCAAGGGCGGCGGCAACGCCCTGTCGTACTGCGCTTCCAAGGCGGCGGTCGTCAACATGACGCGAGCCTTGGCCATCGACCACGCCGCAGCGGGTATCCGGGTGAACTCCGTGAACCCGGGCGACACCGACACGCCGATGCTGCGCGACGAAGCACGCCAGTTGTCGGCGGAATGGGCGTCGTTCGCCGCGGAGGCGGCGGACCGTCCGATGGGCCGTGCGGGGCGGCCTGAGGAGATCGCGTCGGCGGTGCTGTTCCTCGCCAGCGACGCGTCCAGCTATGTCACCGGCTCTGCCCTGGTCGTCGATGGCGGCGGCCTCGCATAAGCGCCCTATTCCACAATCCCGTTGAGGAGCAGTTCGACGATGAACAAGAAGCTCATCGCGATCCTGGCCTTAGTCATGGTTGCGACCGCCGCGTGCACAGGTAGCAAGGGCGACTCCGGCAGTTCCGGGGGAAAGGTCACCATCCGGTGGGCGACCTGGGGCACGCCCGAAGACCTGAGCCTCATGGATTAGTTCAGCAAGGACTTCATGACGCGCCACCCCAACATCACGCTGAAGCTGGAGGCCGTGCCGGAGTACGAGAACTACCACCCCAAGCTGCTGACCCAGCTCACGTCCAAGACCGCGCCCGACGTGTTCTACGTCGGCGACGACAACGTCGGCCGGTTCGTCGCGGCCGGCGTGCTCGCCCCGCTCGACGACCGGCTCAAGAGTGACAGCAGCAAGAGCAAGCCGGAGGACTTCTTCGAGGGCCTCTACGGGGGCGCGAAGAAGGACGGCGCGATCTACGGCGTCCCGAACGACTGCAACCCCGAGGTGCTGTGGTTCGACAAGAAGGCCCTCGCCGAGGCGGGCATCACCGAAGACCCGGCCAAGCTCAACGAGGCCGGTCAGTGGACGATGGCCAAATACCTCGACATGAACGCCAAGCTCAAGACCGCGGGCAAGGCCGGCTCGATCTTCTGGAACTGGTACGGCTCGACGTACAGCATGATCGGAGGCTTCGGCGGCAAGGTCTACGACGGCGGCAAGTTCGTGGCCACCACCGATCCCAAGTCGCGGGAAGCGCTGCGGACGCTGGCCAACGGCTACCAGAACGGCACATTCCTCGTCGCCGACAACCTGCCCGACGGCCAGGGCGCGTCAACGCAGTTCGTCAAGCACAAGGCCGGCTTCTACGCCGGCGGGCGCTGGGTCGTCGACAGTCTGCAAAAGGGCGGCAACGACAACCTGGCGAACTACGACATCGTGCCGTTCCCGTCGCAGACCGGTGCGCCGATCCGCGGCGCCGTCGCGGCGTCCTACCTCTCGCTCAACAAGAACTCCGCGCATCCGAACGAGGCGTTCCTCTTCCTGTCGGAGTTCGTCAGCGCGCAAGGCCAGGCGATCCGCCTCAAGTCCGGTGGCGCCGTTCCGTCGATCAAGGGCGCGGAGAGCATCGTGACCTCGGCGAACTACCCGCCGCATGCCAAGACCTTCCTCGACGTCCGCGACACGGGCTTCGCGAACTACCCCGAGGAGGTCGCGGTGCCGAAGCTGACGGCCGACATCAACGACCTGCTCATGAAGGTGTGGACCGGCAAGGTCGGCTTCGACGAGGGCATGACCCAGTTGCAGACCCTCGTCAGCGGAAGACTCGGATGACCATGCTCGTCGGGCGGCGGCCCGCCAATTGGCGCAGACGCGACAAGTGGTGGGCCGCGCTCTTCCTCGCACCACAGTTCGCCGGGCTGCTGGCATTCCTGCTGTTCCCACTCGGCTTCGCCGTCGTGCTCGCCTTCCTACAGTGGGACGGTCTCACCGAATCGTCGTGGGTCGGATTCGACAACTTCCGGGCCGAGGTCTCCGACCCGGAGTTCGGCCGGGCGGTCTGGAACACGGTCAAACTCGGCATGCTCACGGTCCCGCTGGGAGTTGGCTCGGCGCTGCTGGTCGCAGTCGCGCTGAACAGCGTACGCGGCAAGACGGTCTACCGGGTGATCTACTTCCTGCCGGTCGTGACCAGTTCGGTCGCCGTCGCGGTGATGTGGAAGTCGATCCTCGCCACCGGCGACTACGGCATCCTGAACAGCACCGTGCGGGACTGGTTCGGGATCGCCCTGCCCGACTGGCTCAACAGCGAGCGGTGGGTCATCGTATCCGTCGCCATCGTCACGGTCTGGTCCTCGATGGGGCTCAACGTGGTGATCTTCCTCGCCGGGCTCCAGACGATCCCGCCGCAGCTCATCGAGGCGGCGAGGATGGATGGCGCCGGTCCGGTACGGCTGTTCCGCTCGATCATCGTGCCGTTGATCTCCCCGACCCTGTTCTTCATCACGGTCGTCTCTGTGATCAGTTCCTTCCAAGCGTTCGAATCGGTCTACGTCCTGGCCAATCCGGCCCACAACGACGGGGCGCGAACCATCGTGTACCAGGTGTACGACCTGGGGTTCCAGCAGTTCCAATTCGGCCTGTCGAGTGCCGCCGCCCTGATCTTGCTGGTGCTGACCGTCGCGGTCACCCTCATCCAGTTCGGCGCACAGAAGCGCTTCGTCCACTACGAGGATTAGCCATGACCACACCGGCCTTAGCGCGGCCCCTCCGCAGGATCCGGCCCGGCCGGGTGCTCCTGCACGGTGCGCTCGTCCTGGGCGGCCTGACGATGCTCTTCCCGTTCGTCTGGATGCTCCTGACCTCCTTCAAGAGCGATCAGCAGATGCTCAACAACCACTCGACGTGATACCGCGCCCATGGCGGGCCGAGAACTACAGTGACGCACTGTCGACCGGCCCGTTCGCGGCGGCGTTCTGGAACAGCTTCTACATCGCCGTGCTCACCGTGGCCGGCACGCTGGTCACCTCGGCCATGGCCGCGTACGCCTTCGCCCGCATCACGTTTCGGGGGTCCGGCCTGCTGTTCGGCCTGTTCCTGGCCACCCAGATGGTGCCGGTCCAGGTGACCATCGTGCCGCTCTACCTGATGATGACCAGGCTCGGCTGGGTCGACACCCATCTGGCGCTGATCGTTCCCGCTATCGTGAACCCGTTCGCGGTCTTCCTGCTCCGGCAGTTCATCCTCGCCGTCCCCGCCGAGCTGGAAGACGCGGCCCGCATCGACGGCGCAGACCATTGGCGCATCTTCTGGCGGATCGTGCTACCGAACATCCGGCCCGGACTGAGCGCGCTCGGGATCATCGTGTTCCTCGGAAGCTGGAACAGCTTCTTCTTCCCGTTGATCTTCCTCAACACCAGGGAGCTGTTCACCGTGCCGATGCTGGTCGCGCAGTTCGTCGGCGAGCACGACATGACGTCATACGGCCTGGTCATGGCCGCGAACGTGGTCACCGTGGTGCCAATGTTGATCGCCTTCCTGATCGGCCAGCGCCGCATCATCAACAGCTTGGCGGCGTCCGGTCTGGGCGGTCGCTGAACGACAGGAGCGATAGCCGATGTTCGAGCTCGACCTGCGTGAGCGCCCCTTCACCGACCGGCTGTCACGGTTGCTGGTGATGCGGGCCGAGAACGGCTCACTGTGGATCGCACGCGCCGAGTACGAGACGCCGCTCTCCCAGACCACGCTGTTCACAGGGCTGCGGGTCTATCGCGGCGGCGAGGAACTTCCGATTCGCCGCGCGCGGCCCGGCGGTATCGAGTTCGACGGCGGCGTGCGCCTCGCCTTCGCCAACCCGGACACGCTGGTGCTGGCGGGGCAGGACGCCCGGGCGGTGTGGGACGGCGGTGGCGCGGCGATCGACGGGCATTTCGTCCTGACAGGGCATCTCAACGACGGTGACGTGCTGGGCGGCGATTGGCAGAAGTGGTTCGATCTGCTCCCGCCGACGCGCGCGGATCTGCGCGAACGGGCCGCGATGGCCTGGTGGACGCTCGGCATCAACCAGCTCACCATTCAGAACCGGGTGGGCGTAGTACCGTCCAAGTACGGCTATGTCGCCCTGTGGAACTGGGACTCCTACTTCCACGCCATCGCGCTGCGGCACGTGGACCCCGCCTTGGCCCGCGAGCAGATCCGCATCCTGCTCGACAGTCAACGGCCGGACGGGATGATCCCGGACGTCGTGCACGACCATGGCGCACTGTACGAGACCACCGATCTGCCCCAGAGCGACCATGCCAGGCTCGCGCAGCACGTCGGCACGGCCAACGGCGCACGGCCGGAGCATGTCGCTGTTCCGGTGACGAAGCCCCCGCTGACCGCGTGGGCCGTCTGGAAGATTCATACGGTAGCGCCCGACCTCGAGTTCCTCCGCGAGGTCTACCCGAAGCTTGTCGCGGCACAGCACTGGTGGTTTGCCGCGAGTGATCCGGACGGCGATGGGTTGGCCGAGTACCTGCACCCCTATTCGTCGGGGCTCGACGACAGCCCGATCTGGGACTACGGTCCGCGCGCCGAGCCGCCGGACCTCAACTCCTACCTTGTGCATCAGTTCGACGTGCTCGCCGACATCGCGGACGCGCTCGGCCTGGACGGTCACGAGCATCGGGAGGCCGCCGAGCGCCTCACCGCGCTCATGATCGCCCGGCGCTGGAACGGCAACCGCTTCGTCACGCTCGCCGGCGGTTCCGAGGTACCGGTGAAGACCCCGCTGCGGCTCATGCCGCTGTTCACCGGGCGACTACCTGCCGACATCGCCCGCGCACTGGTCGACGACCTCCTCTCGGCCAGCTTCTGGGGCGACCGGCCCGTGCCGACCGTCGCCTTCGACGACGCCGCGTTCGACCCGGAACGCATGTGGCGCGGCCCGGTCTGGCTCAACATCAACTACCTGTTGATCGACGGGCTGCGCCGTTCCGGCTTTGCCGCCGAGGCCGACGAGCTGCGGCAGCGAACGCTGGCCATGGTGCGTGACGGCGGCGGTATCTACGAGTACTGGAATCCGCTCACCGGTCAGCGCGCCGGCCGTGCGACCTCCGGCTTCGGCTGGTCCGCGGCCCTGTTTCTCGACCTGGCGCGCGGACACCCGGACGCGGGATGCAGCGGATCAGCGCGTCTCACGGTCCACGGCGACGCACCACGATCCCGCGGCTCCGCGGATGCGGGATGAAACCTTCCTGGCGGGAGTCGTGGCTCTCGGCCGGGTTGTCGGTTGTCGCGTCGAGTTTGGTCGGTAGCCGGCTGATGATGGTTCGGAGGCCGCCCTGGTCCATACCGCGCGGTCGGGCTCGACACCGTAGCCGTAAGCCGTGGGTCGGAGCGTCCTGCCGGGACGGCGTTGGTTAACCTCGGGCAGTGTTCTTCACCGCAGCCCGCTATCCAGGTGACAAGCCCAGGCTGATGATCATGCTCGTGATCGTTTTGATTGCGGTGCTGGCGGGGTGTACGGCGACGGCACGGCCCGCCCCGGCGACGGGGCCGTCCGACGATCCGGGCGCGCTGATCGAGGGCCGGACGGCGCTGCTGGCCCGCGACGGGCCGTACCGGGACCCCGACCAGGTCGAGCGGTCGCGCGGGCGAGACGCCGCGCAGTTGCTGCTCGCCCAGCCGGACAACGTGACCGACCTCGATGCGGCGTTCGGCCGGCTCGGATACACCGCGGCGCACGGCGTCGACTCGGCCACCGGGCGGCGGTACAGCATGTACAGCACGAGCCCGACGGCCGAACCGGCGTGGGGCGTCGTGCTCATCGACCGGTCGGCGCCGCTGCGGTTCGTGCTCGAGGTACCGCATCCGGGCTTCGACACGAACACCGACAAGATCGGCGTGGCGCTGTACCACCTCGTGCCCGGCAGCGTCCTGCTGGTGGCGGGCGCGCACCGGGCCGCCGCGGACGGCGCTGCGGACGTCGCGCACAACGACAAGTCGATGTTCAACGTGCTGGCGACGGAGTTCGCCAAGGGCGGTCTGAAGCAGATCCAGCTACATGGCTTCGCCGACAACAACCTGCCCGACGCGCAGGTCGTCGTGTCGACCGGGGCCGGTCGGGCCATTCCGCTCGCCCGCGACCTGGCGAACGGGCTGCAGGGCGCCGGTCTGGTCGTCTGCCGGGCCTGGGCGGCCAAGTGCGGCCGGCTGGAAGGCACGACCAATGTGCAGGGCAAGGCCGCCGACGAGATCGGTGCGCAGTTCGTGCACCTGGAGATGGGCTGGGCCGTCCGCGGCGACCCGCAGCGCCGCGACGTCGTGGTCCACGCGATTGCTGGTTGCCTGTAAACGGGTAGCGGCGGTGACCGCCGGCCGGCCTACGCCGCGGGCCGGCCTCAGATGCGCCGTGCCGTGCGTAGGCTCGCCGCGAAGTGGCCGGTGCCGTCGAGGGTGGCCTCGCTGCCGGAGTCGCCCATGGTCGGTCCGTTGGCGCCGACCCGGCTGGAGATGAAGCGGTAGTGGCCGCGGTCGTCGATGCCGAGGTAGATGCCGGAGTGCTCGATGTGGGTGGGGCGGTCGGCACCGTCCGCGTCGATCTCGGGTGAGCCATAGAAGAAGACGAGATCGCCGGGCTGCAGGCGGTCCAGATGCTCGGGTCGCTTGCCGGTGTTGGGAATCACGGCCACCCCCGGTCCGAACTCGGCGATGGCGTAGGCGCGCCTCGGTAGCCCCGGACCCGGCGTGTTGGTGCCGCGGAGCGGATAGCCCATCCGGTAGCCGTAGACCATGCGGATGAAGCCGGAACAGTCCAGGCTGTGCAGGTGATCCGGCGCCGGCTTCACTTTGCTGCCGTCGGGGAAGGTCCACGGCACGCCGAGGTAGTCGTAGAAGTCGGAGTTTTCCGCCCGGCCGTCGCGGTCGGAACTGGACAGCGGCCCGAACTCGGCATCGCCGGCGTACTGCAGGCCGTTGTCGGCCTTCTTCGGCGGCGCGCCGTAGGTGTACTCCATCGCGACGGCCAGTACGTCGGGCTTCGGGTCGGCAAGCGCGGAGGCGAACCACCCGGCGAACCACGGCTGTTGTTCGGCCCCGGCCTGCCAGACCTGAGGGGCCAGGCGGACATAGACGTTGTTCACTATCTTCGCGGCGGTGAAGTGCGGCTCGGTGAACGTCCTCGTCGGGCCGGTCAGATGCACGGTCCGGGTACCGTCGGTCATAACCGCGACGCGGGCGCCGTCGGGTCCGAGAACCTCCGTGCGGGGTGGGTCGGACAGTCGGCGGAACGTGTAGCCGGACGAGGAGACGGTGCCGGTGTCCGCGATGCCCAGGCTGATCTCGACCGGTACGGGCTGCGTGAGCCGGACCGCGCTGTAGATGACGGCGGTGACACCGACGATGAACACGAAGGCGGCGCTGACGAACGTCATCGCGCCTCGGCGGGTGTACGGGTAGTAGTTCATGGCAGCTCAGGTAACCGGGACGAGCCCGGCGACGATGCCGCTGAACGCCACCCCGAACGTCATGCCGGTGACGATCGTCGTGGCCATGATGGTCGCCGGTGGTGGCTGGCGGACAAGCTGGTAGGTGATGAGCCCCGGGGCGACGAAACCCAGCGTCTGGTGGGCGAACAGCAGCGGCAGGTCTCGCTGGACGATGACGAAGACGGTCATCTGCAGCAAGACGCTGAGCAGGACGATCGCGGCGAAGAGGCGCTTGCCGTACAGGATGACGAGGCGCTGCAGGAGCCTGGTGAGGAAGTACGTGACCACGGTCATCACGACGACGATGGCGGCCTGCAGCGGATCTTCGATGAGGGCCAGCGCTATCCAGCCGGGCGTGATCATGCCGCCGGGCGAGAGGTTGGTGGTGAGGTAGCACAGCAGCGCGAACACCAGCCCGATACCCAGGGTCGCGGTGGCGAGCTGAGCGCTGAGCTCCCCTCCGAAGATCATCGATGAATCCCTCTCTGCGTCGGGATGCGGGTCATGATCCGCTGACCACCGGTGTTGGGGGTGCGCGGCATCGGTGGCATCTGCCGCTGGCGCTCGTCGGGTGCCCAGCTAGGCAGCGCGGCTAGTTCGTGGATCAGTACCTCCCCTTGGCCGTGGATGTTACCCACCGCAACGATCGACGAGTCGTGCGCGGTGGCCGCCATGACGCCGTCGAGCAGACGTTCCGGCTCGAGTTTCCCGCCGAGGTCCACGACGCGGTCCTGCAGTTCGGACGGGATGTTTGCCCGGGCGCTGCGGGTCGGTTCACCGATCAGCACGATCCGGTCCGGCCGCACCTCGCCGCACAAGGTGCCCATCTGCCCGTTACGCTCGACCCGGTCGGGCCGACAGTTGATCACCATGGTGAGCGGCCGGGCGATGAGGTGCTGCCGCTCCAACTGCTGGATGTTCATCAGCGTCGACTCGGGGTCGTTGGCGGCGAACACGTTGGCGAATCGGATCCGCTTGTCGCCGGCGGTCACCCGGACCACCGACAGCACGCCCGGGTCCGGCGGCGCGTCCCACATGCCGGCGAGGGCGCTGCGCCGGTCTACGCCCAGCAGGCCGGCGACGGCGACGGCGATGGCGACGTTCTCCTTGAACGTGATCCAGCCGAAGCCCGCCATCTCCTCGTCGGTCACAGACTCGGGGTCGACCGCGACGAGGCGGCAGTTGCGCTTGTCCGCCTCTTGCTGCAGGATCGCCAGCCGGTCGCGTTCGGCGGTGACGCACACGCCGCCGGCAGGCATCGACATGCTGAGGGACCGGGCGACGTCGTCGAGGGTCGGGCCCATCTCGGCGAGGTGGTCCTCGCGCACGTTGCACAGCACACCGATGGTCGAGCGGATGAGCTTCGTCTGGTTGATCTCCTGGAGGGCGGGCATCACCGCCATGCACTCGATGACGAGCGCGTCGGGATGGTACGTCGCGGCCCGCCGCACGATGCCGATCTGCTCCACCACGTTGGCGATGCCGAACTTACGGTGCACCGGTTCCTCGCTGGCGTCGGGGAAGATGAACCGGGCGGCCGTCCCGGTGGTCTTGCCCACGACGAGCAGCCCGCCGCCGCGTAGGGCGCCGGCACACAACCGGGTGATGGAGCTCTTGCCCCGGATGCCGTTGACCAGCACCCGGTTCGGGATCCTGCGGAGATTGCGCTCATGGTTGCGCTGCTCGATCATGCCGGCCAGGAGGAGCACCAGGCAGCACAGGCTGAAGACTGTGTAGAGGTAGAGCACGGTCACACCTTCGCGGCGCGGTTGGCGCCGCGCTGGCCGGGAATGCGCGGATGTACTGCGGTGAAGTCCTCCTCGGAGCCCCGCAGCCGGATGGCGCCACCGAACCGGGCGGATCCGGTGTGGCGGACCTGGCGGCAGATCTCCAGACACATCGCGATCGCTCCGACGTCGTCGTGGCGTTGCGGGGGGACCGGCTCGTCGAAGGACCCCGCGCGCATGCGGTTCGCGGATGCGGCGAGGCGTTGCAGCGGCCAAACGAAGATGAAGAACTGCCAGACGAAGGTGAGTGCGACGACGCCGGCCACGGTACCGGCCATCAGCAGCGTCCAGCGATTCATGATTACCTGCGGCATCTGCAGCGAAGCCGGATTGCGCTCGACCACGACGACCCATTCCAGGTGCGCCACGGATGGCGGGTTGGTCAGGGCGGTAGCGGCCATCAGGGCCGGCGGGCCACCGGTCCGCTGATCTCTGACGGTGCCGCCGGCTATGGCCGCGATGGCGGCCTTGCGAGCCGCCTCGCCGGCGAGCGGCTGCATCGCCCGGTAGCCGGACGAGTCGAGCACGGTGCGCAGATCCGAGTCGACGACCCGCGCCCGCCCGTCGACCCGGCGCATCACGCCGAGCAGATAGTCGATGTCGAACTCCCCGACGACCGCGTAGCCGTTGTCCTCGGCGATGCGGAACGCGTAGATGACCGGCAGTCGATCGATCGAGCTGTCGATACGAATCCCGGCCTCGCCCGGCAGCGGCTCCGCGGTGCGCAGCGACGCACGGCCGGCCGACTTGACCACAGCGCCCTTGGGGTCCACCAGGTACATACCCCGGAAGCGGTGCTCGTTGGCCATGCCCTGTTTGAGGACCGGCTCGAACTTGGCGGGGCCGGTCTTGGTGTTGGCCAGGCTAATGCGGGAGACGGTCTGCAGGCCGCTGTCCAGCGCGTTGCCGAGCACGCTGTTCACCACCTCGACCCGGCTCTCCTCGTCGTAGAAGAGCTGCTCGGGCAGCGACGGCCGCGGCTCGTGCAGCGTCGTGGCGACGGCGACCGCGGGCCAGGCGAGCGCCACCAGGGCGGCGGCGGTGAGGCCCTGCATCGTGGTCGGCCGCCACCGCTTGCCGCGCAGCCCGGCTCCGGACACGACTGCCAGTGCCTGGGCGATCCGGAACGCCTCCCTGGTGCGCAGCGACTGGCGATTGAGCGTCACGGCCCCGCAAGCGTCGTTCTTGGCCTGCCGCAGCAGCGTCTGGATCGGCGCGACCAGGAACGCCCGCATCAGCAGGAATGCGAGGAACGCGACGACGAGCAGGGACGAGCCGAGCAGCAGGCCCTCTTCGAGCGAGGTGCCGTCGCTGACCGACGCGATGATGACGGACGCCACGACGAAGCCGGTGTCGCCGATCGGCGCCGACGAGACCACCATCTGCCGGTCCCGCCACTCCTTGACGGCAACCGCCCGGCTCTGGCCGCGCTGCGACCGGGTCAGCCCGTCGAAGACCTTCGGCAGGTACGCCGCATCGACGGCGTTCACGCCCTGGATCAGCGTCGGATGGCCGTCCGGGGCGATTACGAAGATACCGTGCCGAGCCGCGGGGTTGAGCCGCAGGTTGCGCATCAGCAGCGGTTCGAGCGCCATCAGCGTGCGCTGACCGTCGAGCGCCGCAATCCGGACGAGGGCCGGTCCGTCACTGGTGGAGACCGGGACGGTGTCGTCGGCGGGCAGCGGCGTCGGCAACTGGTCGATCGGCACCGCCACCCCGGAGGCCACCAGCGCCTGCCGGGAGGCGGTCTGAACCACGGCGGCCCCGATCCAGGCCTTCCCCTCGCCGACGACCCGCGACAGCACCTCGGCATCCGCGGGCACCGGCGGCTTGCGCAGTTCGGCGATATGCCGGTCGAGGTCGGCAGCGGCCCGGGTGTAGGCGAGGCTCACGTTGCGGGCGACGTTGGACACCAGTTCGCGTTGCGAGTCGCGCACGGCGCTGGGAACGCCGCGCTGGTCGTAGACGGCGAAACCGAGCACCGCAGCGGCGGCGACGACCATCGTCACCAACAGGTACACCAGCGATGGCGCGGCGGAGCCGGCGGGGAATGCCGCCGCGGGCATCTGCTGCTCCAGGGCCCGCAGGCGCCAGGCGATCAGTTGGCCCGGCGGCGCGTCAGCTTCCGGCGACGCGTCGCCGGAAGCCGTGAACCGCGTCTGTGACACTGGTGCCACGCCTCCTTCCCCGACGCCGTGGTCTTCCGCCCCTCCAGACCGCCGGTGACTATAACAACACGCATCCGGCAGGCAAAGGTGATCACCTTCGATGAACGTTCGGCACTGCGCTAGCGGTCGGTGCGCCCGCCGCTACGCCGCGTACGATCAAACCGGCCTGGTCGGCGCCGCGGGTCAGCAGGTAGCCCTCAATCCGGTCCACCGCAGCCTCGTAGATGCGCCGCCGAGCAGGCGGAAGTGCCGAATCGGCCAACGCCCGTTCAAGGTCCACCACCCGAATGTCCGGATTGAGATCGACGAACGTCGGAATGGCCTCGACTGCCGCGATCCTCCACCGCTTCGCCTCGGCCGCGGGCGTAAATGTGACCCGGACCATCACGCCCTCCCGGTTCTCGTTGATCGGCTGCTCATGCCGGGCGATTTGGTTACTCATCCCGTAGACGATCCATTTACCGGAGATGACCTCCACCGGCTGCACGACGTGGGCGTGGTGGCCGAACACAAAGTCGACGTTGCGCAGCCCGGCAACCGCACGGGCCCACGTCTGCTGGTCGACGTCGGGCTCGTGGACGTACTCGGTGCCCCAGTGCAGGCTGACCACGACGATCTCGGCACCGGCAGACCGGGCCACCGCGGCGTCCGCCTCGATCTTCTTCGGGTCGATGAGGTTCGCGACCCACTCCTGCCCGGCCGGCCGCTGCAGCCCGTTGAAGTCCTTCGAATAGCTCAGGTGCGCCACCCGGACGCCCTTGACCTCATAGATTCTCGGCCTTTTCGCCTCGTCCGCGCTGCGATAGGTGCCGCTGTGGCCTAGCTGTGCCTGGTCGAAGGTGTCCAGCGTGCGCTTGATGCCGTCGTACCCCTGGTCGATGCTGTGGTTCGAGTCGGTCGAGCAGCCGTCGTAGCCGGTCGACTTGATCGCCTTCACCACTTCCTGCGGCACGCTGAACCGAGGGAATCCGGTGTACGGGCCGCCCGGCGGGGCCAGCGGCGTCTCCAGGTGACACAGTGCCAGGTCACTCGAACCGACGGCGTCGCGGACTCCGGCAAGCATCGGGGTGAAGTCCATCGTGCCGCCGCCGTCGTGGCGCGCCTGGTTCCACAGGTCCGGATGCAGCAGGATGTCGCCGGCCCCGATTATCGACACCGACCGGCCGCCGACGGAGACCGGCGTGCCAAGCGGCCGAGGCGTGCCGACCTCAGGGGTGGCGGCCACCGACCACGGGCCGATCCGGTAAGCGGCGAAGGCGGCGGCCGCAACGACGATGACGGCGCCGAGGTACCCCCGCAGCGGACGGCGGGATCGCGTGTTCTGCACCACGACAGGCTAAAGGATGCGCTCGGACAGGAGGATGCTCCGTACCAACGCGAGCACTGGGGCCGCCGGTACTGCGTCGACGGCCAAGACCGCGCCCGTCCGCCGAAGCGCTTTGGCCTCTGCGCGGCTGCCCGGGCGGCTGAGGCGGGTGTCGTCCGCCAGTACCGATCGGCGGGCGGCCGATCTGGCTGATCCTGCGAGTTCGGCGGTTCAACTGCCGGGTGACCGATTACGCGACGCGCACGTTCGTTGAGCAGATACCCGGCGTGACCGACAGACGACGCCGGCGCAGCCAGCCGTTCCAGGATCTGCCGCACGGCATCGGTGCGGCCCTCGCTGGCCGAGCCGGAGCCCGGCCGGCGGCAAAGCTGGCCATGCACGTGCCCGCAGCACCCTGCTCCGGCTGCTGCGCTGCGCCCAGAGCCTCACGCTCATCGCCGGCCACGCGTGCTTGGCATCGACGATTTCGCTACCAGTACGGTGAAAAGACTGCCCCGCACCGTGAAAAACTGTCCCAGACCAATCAACTCACCACGATGTGGCAGTCGCACGGCCGTACCTCCCCAGTCCGGTGGCCGGTGATACTCTCCGACAAGCGTTGACGGTTGTCAATCAACCACAGTCGGTAGTCTACTCAGCCGCGAAGGATGCATTGATCAATCAGGTAAGGGTGGTGCCAGCCGCCGGCCGTCGGACCAGGCCCATTGAACTTGGAGCCATTTCGAGTATGGGTGACAATTGACGTCCGCCGCTGAATGTGATTACTTTCCCCATCGACGCTCCTGCAGCGAGGAGGAGGTCTGCAATGTTGCCTCAACCGGGCTCGCCCCGCGCAACTGGGGCGACGTTGAGCCGAGCCGCACGTTCGTGGGCCCGCAGTGCTGGACGCGGCCCAGCTCACCCTGGCAACGCGGCCGAGGTGGCCACTCGGCCAAGTCCGCGCGGCGCCATCCGTTGCATGTGCCAGCATGACGGCCCCAACCTGCTGGTCGCTCCCGCGCCGACTTCGACCTTGGCGGCTTCGCCGCAAGTCGAGCGTGGCCAACATCACCGGAATCGGATACGGGGGCCGACGCTTGACTTCATCGCCTGGCAAAGGCTGGCTTTCAGCCATTGCACCTTTTGCCGCATCCGTGTTACTCATCTGGTTCGCCAGCCGGTCTAGCGGCTCTGAGGCCATCGTCCTACTCGCTGCCGCGGCAATGCCCGCCACTTTGGGCATCAGTGTGCTGTTGCACAAGTAGTCGCGCGAGCAATGGCGCACGGCCCCGCGGTTGTTTCGTTCTTCGCTGGTAGTGGCTGGTTCTGGCCCTGAACCGATGGCGTCGGCGCCATTGTGACCATCGATCGATGTGCTCGCCTGGTCGGATGGTGGTGATCAGGTGTGCCAGGAGACGTCGGGCCTCGCCGAGGGAGAGGGATGAGTCCTCTTGGTCGGGTGCGGTGCTCCCTTTTCCGCGTTCGTGGCGGTGACCGTGAGGAACGCGTGGGCAACCATAACGAGGGTTCGGTCACCCTGCCTGCGAGTATTCGTTGATCAATCAAGACCGGGAAGTTAAGTCGTGAGGGTTGCTGTCAAGGGTGTGTGGTTGCGGTGTGGTGGGGTGATAAGGCAACGGGACTCCGGTAGAACAGGCAGTCGATCAAGATCAGCCTGTGGGGGGAGTCCCGTTGTCGGAGGAGTCTGTCATTGCCGGGGTCGGGTCGGTGCCGGTGGGGGTGTTCGCGGCGGGGCATCTGGGTGAGTTGACCCGGGCTGTGCCGGTGGAGTTGGTGGATGCGGTGTTGGCCGAGACGGGGCGGGTGCAGCGGCGGGTGCGGCGGTTGCCGTCGCGGGTGGTGGTGTATTGGCTGTTGGGGTTGGGGTTGTTCGGCTCGTTGTCGTATCGGCGGGTGTGGGGAGCGTTGGTCGGTGGGTTGGGTGTGGTGGCCGGGTTGGGGGTGTGTCCGTCGTCGTCGGGGTTGGCGCAGGCGCGGCGGCGGGTGGGGGTGCCGCCGCTGCGGCGGTTGTTCCAGACTCTGGCCGGGCCGGTGGCGGGTCGCGACACGGTCGGGGCGTGGTGGCGGGGGCTGCGTACGGTGGCGATCGACGGGTCCACGGTGAATGTGCCGGATTCGCCGGCGAATCGGGCGGTGTACGGCAAGCGGATGGCCCGTGCCGGTGAGCCGGGGTATCCGCTGGTGCGGGTGGTGGCGTTGGTGGAGACCGGGACTCGGGCGGTGTTCGGTGCGGTGTTCGGTACCGGCGTGGGTGGTGAGAGTGGTGAGACCAGTTATGCCGTGGGGTTGCTGGGTCTGCTGCGGCCGGGAATGCTGCTGCTGGCCGACCGTGGCTATGACACCAACATGTTCATGACGAAGGTCACCGCCGCTGGGGCGGGGTTGTTGCTGCGGGTCAAGTCCAGTCGCAAGCTGCCGGTGCTGGACCGTCTTGGTGACGGTTCCTACGCCAGTGTGGTGGCTGGGGTGCGGGTTCGGGTGGTCGAGGCGGTCGTCACGCTGTCCTGTGCGGATGGTTCGACCCGTACCGGTGTCTGGCGGCTGGTCACTACCCTCACCGACGAGCGCCGCTATCCGGCCGGGGCGCTGATCGAGCTCTACCACGAGCGGTGGGAGGTCGAGTCGACCTTCCTGGCGATCAAGCACACCCTGCTGGCTGGGCGGGTGCTGCGTTCGACCACTCCGGACGGCGTCGATCAGGAACTCTACGCACTGCTGACCGTCTATCAGGCGCTGCGGCAGACGATGACCTGGGCCACGGACACCACCGGGGCCGACCCGGACCGGGCCAGCTTCACCATCGCCGTGCAGACCGCCCGCGATCTGACCATCCGCGCTGTCGGGGTGATCACTATCGCGGTCGACCTGGTCGGTGCGATCGGTCGTGCTGTGCTGGCTGACCTGCTACCGGCCCGACGCGCCCGGATCAGCCCACGTGTGGTGAAACGGCCGATCTCCCGTTACGCCTACAAGAACCTGAAAACCCCGAAGATCATCCACCGGATCACCGACATCGCCATCGCTATCGGCACATCAACCAGCCCATTGACAACAGCCCCAGCGGCTTAACTTCCCGGTCTTGGTTGATCAATCAAGGCCGCGAAGTTCAGCCGTTCGGTCGTCTGTCCACCCCGGTATTGCGCTACTGGATGGTGCCGCACAGTCGTGCGGCTGGCGTCTGTCGCTCATGATCGCTGCTGGACCCGGGCGGCGCGTTCCGTGCCGGGCGACTCCATGATCATGGGACAGATGTGGCTGCCCCGATAGCCAGATCTTTCCCATGATCTGGAGTCGCCCGGCCTGGCGGCGGGATTGCGCCGGAGCGCGTGCCGGTCGGCGCCCTCGGCGGCGACGCCTCCGAGGGCAGCGCCCGAATTGTCAGCCTGGTCCGGGTTGACAAGAGGCCGTTGGGCTGAACTTCGCGGCCTTGGTTGATCAATCTGTCGAGGATCGGGCCGTCGGACTCGAGAAGAATCAAGTCCTCCGCCGGAGACACCTCAGGCCGGCGACCCCGCGCCGGTAGCGTCGCGTGGAGTTCGTCGACGCGCGGCACGACGTCGCGCCATTTTTCACCCTGCACCGTCCACGCTGAATGAAGATCGGAGATATCGCACGATCCATTTTGGACGATGGAGAAAGTCGGTGGCACGCCAGAAATCCACAGTAGTAGCCCTTGATCCTCGACCACGAGGTGCATCAAATATCGGCGGAACACATTGACCATCTTTAGCATGGTCTTGACATCATTGGTATCATTGCCCCGTGCCCGAAGATCCCTCCCACGGGGGTGGAGGACTTCCCCGCCCACCGCCTCGATCGTTTTCGTGCGCCATGGTAATCGCGGCGGATCCCGACGACGCCGAATATAGCTTCGGCGCTACCGCAGGCCGGTTGGCATCCGAGGGAACCCACGTGGTTTACGTCATCTACACGAACGGCTCGCAGGGTGGTGCGGATCCGGACGAGCCGGCCGCATCGTTGATCGCCACCCGCTACGCGGAGCTGCGCCCCGCTGCGGCGCGTCCGGGCGTCGCCAACGTCGAGTTTCTCGGATTCCACGACGGCTGTTTGACCGCCGATCCGTCCCTCCGTGAGACGCCGGCCAGGCAGATCCGCCGCTATCGACCGGAGTTAGCGCTCGCGCACCGGCCGCTGCGTTCGTTGACTTTCCCCATCGGCGCCTCGCATCCGGATCACCTCGCCGCCGGCGAGGCCGCGCTCAGCGCGGTCCACCCGGACGCGCGCAGCCCCCGTGCGGAGGCTACTTCTGAACCGGTCCGGGGCATCAGCGCAGGAGGCGACGATGACGACGGTATGGCAGGCGGTGCTGTCCAAGGCCGAACAGGCACCGGCCGAGGTCGCGATCCGCGGCGTACGGGATCTCCGCTATCAGGAGGTGGTGGAGCGCGCCGACCGGCTGGCGGCCCAGATCGGAAAGGTCACCGATCCGGGCGCTATCGTGGCATTGTCCGCCGACGGCCCCGTAGCGGGTGCCATAGCGACACTCGCATGCGGGAAGAGCGGATGCGCGATCCTTCCGTTGAGCACCGATAGCCCACCCGCGTATCGCGAGTCGATTGTGCAGGATGCCCGTCCTGCCGTGGACGTGCGGGAGTCCCCGGACGGGGAGTTCTCGGTCCGGCCGACCGGTCACCGGGTGGCGCGCGACCTGCGCGACGTGGCCTACGTGATGTACACGTCCGGATCGACCGGGCGACCCAAGGGCGTTCTCGTGCCACATGTGGCGCTCCTCGACCGGCTGGCCGGGCTTGCGGGTGTTCCCGGGCTGCGTGCCGGTGAATCGATCATGGCGATGACAGCGCTGTCCTTCGACATCTCGATGGCCGAGCTGCTCCTGCCGTTGACCGTCGGTGGACGCCTCATCGCGGCGCCGGCACGGACCCGATTGAATCCCGGCTCGTTTGGCCGCCTCGTCGACGAGTACCGGCCCGACGTCATCCAGGCGACTCCCAGTTTCTGGCGTTTGGTGCTCGCGCTGGACTGGTCTGGTTCGCCGGTGAGCCGGCTCTGGTGCGGAGGAGAGTCGCTGACCTCCAGCCTCGCACGGAACCTGCTCTCGGCGGGCAAGGAGGTGTGGAATCTCTACGGTCCCACGGAGGCGACGATCTGGGCGACTGCCGAGCGCGTTCTCTCCCCGGAGAACATCTCGCTGGGGAAGCCATTGGCTGGCACCGGTCTGTGCCTGGCCGGCATGGCGTCGGAGGGCGAGATTCTGCTCTACGGCACCGGCCTGGCACTCGGGTACCTCGATCGCGACGAGATCACTCGAGACCGGTTTCGTGAAGCCGAGACGCCGGACGGGCCGCGGCTGTGCTACTACACCGGAGACCGCGCCCGGTACCGCCCGGACGGCAGCCTGGAGTTTCTCGGTCGCACCGACAGCCAGATCAAGTTGCACGGCCATCGCGTCGAGCTCGGTGAGGTCGAGGCCGCGCTGGAACGGTGCCCCGGCGTGTCCGAGGCCGCCGTCGTCCTGCGGGACGCCGACGACCCCGACCGGGTACACCTGGCGGCGTTCGTTGTCGCAGAGCCAGGAATCGTCACTCGCGATGTCCGACGGTCGTTGGCGGACCTGCTACCCGCAAGCATGCGTCCGACCCGCATATCCATCGAGGCGGCGCTCCCCCGTACCGTTGCGGGAAAGGTGGATCGGGTGCGACTGGCCGGCCGCGGCGTGAATTTCCCGGCCTGAGTCTCACATTGCGCGGCTGAGACGCATGAGCGCCTCGGCAAGCCGCTCGGGCGATTGGGCTGAGTGACCCAGGCGCGGGTCGGGTGCGGGGTGATCCCGGCAACATGGACCTGGCGGGTGGCCAGCTCGATGCGTCACCGGAGCCGCAACCGTACGGGTAGGCGGGCGGGGCCGTTGACGGCGATCGAGGACAGCGGCACGATCGGGCCGGTCTGTTCCACGGAATGTGCCGTTGTCAGCAGTTCCTCCAGCAGGATGCGGGTCTGATGACGTGCCATCACCTGCCCGATGCAGACGTGCTCGCCGAAGCCCAGCGCTACGTGCCGATTCGGCTTGCGGTGGATGTCGAATGTCTCGGGGCGGTCGAACTCGCGCTCGTCGCGGTTGGCTGACCGTACCCAGAGCACGACGCGGTCGCCGACTCCGATCGTATGGCCGCTCAGTTCCGTCTCCCTTGTGGCGGTGCGCATGCTGTGGGTTGCGCTGCTGCCCCAGCGCAGAATCTCCTCCACCGCGCTCGCGACGGACTCCGGATGGTCGCGCAGGTTCTGCCACTGCTCGGGATGAGCCAGTAGGGCAGCCATTCCGGCCGCCATCGACAAACCGGCGTTCTCCGAGGCGCCCAGCAGGTTCTCGCAGTTGAGAAGCACCTCCGTCTCGGTGAGCAGTTCGGCGTCGACCTCGCCGTCGAGCAGCAGGCTCACGGCGTCGGCGGCCGGCTCCCGGTCGCGCTGTTCCATGAGGTCGATGACATAGCGGGTCAGACGGCCGTGGCTCGTCATCGGCCGGGCCGCCGCGAACGCCTCCTCGATCCACTCCACGACGTTTTCCAGGTCGGCTTCCGGTACGCCGAGCAGCCGGCTGATCAGCAGGCTGGAGAGCCGTCCCGCCACGTCGTGCGCGAAGTCGATCTCGTTCTCATCCGCCGCCTGGATCAGGACGGCTCGCACATCCGCACGGATCTGGGCGGCCAGTTCGCGCGCGCTGCGCTCGCCGAAGTGAGGTGCGAGGATGGCCCGTAGCCCGCGGTGGCGTGGCGGATCGGTTAGCGCGAGGGTCAATCCAGTGCCCGGATCTTCACCGCGCTCCAACGGTCGAAGCAGCACACCCCCGGTCGAGCTGAACCGCTCGGGGTCGGCGTAGACGGTACGGACGTCCTCCATCCGGGTCACCGACCAGAAGGCCGGATAGCCGCCCGGCGGGTGGTAGGCGACCGGCTGGACCGCCCGCATCTCGCGCCAGATCTCGTCCGTGGTGCTGTCCGCGTGCGCCCGGGGATCGAGCAGCGCATCGACGGACCTGGGCGAAAGCTTTTCCACGGCCGGTCAGCTCTCGATGGTCCGGATGCGGTGGGCGAAGACGCTCAGCAGGGCTTGAGCGACATCGACCGGCACCACCCCGGCCTGGTAGCTCACCTCGGCGAGCAGGCTCGCGTCCTCGGCCGGCCAGAGTTCGCAGTGCAACTCCATCGGCACGTCCGGATACGGAAGCCGCAGCCGCGACACGCTGAGGCCGTTCAGCCTCAGGTTCGCCGTCCGGTTGTCCTGCAGGGCGAACATCATCTGGAAGATCGGCGGGCGACCGCGCGGCGCCGGTCCCAGCACCTCGACGAGCCGGGCGACGGGCACGTCCTGGCAGGCCAATGCCTCCTCGACCCGCCGGCTCGCACCGTCCACCGCGTCCGCGAAGGTGACTGCGGGGCCGGGGTACACCGACGGGCCGCGCAATCGGATGGGCACTACGGCCAGGTGGCACCCCAGTGCCAACTCGTCCCCGGCCAGTCCCCGGTTGGCCACCGGAACTCCGACGACCGTGTCGGTGGTTCCCAGCACCTCGGCAACGGCGGCGCCCCAGGCGGTCAGCAGCACGGTGAACGCCGTTGTGGCGCGGGCACGCGCGAGCCGGGCCACGGCCGCGTAATCCGAGGGCGACAGGCGTTCGCCGATCACGCCGACACCCGCCGCCGCCATCGGCCGGCCGGTCCGCGGCCAGACGGTCGTGGGAACGTCACGCAGCATCTCGGCCAGCGCGCTCAGTTGTCCCTCGACGTCGCCGCGGTCCAGTTGCCGGCGCCGCTGACGGCCGAGCTGGGCGAGACTCGGAGGCGCCGGGGCCTCGACCTCGCCGTTGTAGGCCCGGCTGAGATCGTCCGCGAGGACGGCCTCGGACCAGCCATCGAACGCGACGTGGTGAACGCTGCAGCCGAATATGCTCACTTCACCCGGCGTCACCGGTGCCACGGCCGCCCGCCATACGAAGCCCTCCTCGGGGGCGAACGGCAGGGTCAGTTCGGCCTTGAGGGCGTTCAGCGCGGA
This sequence comes from Dactylosporangium roseum, assembly GCF_025264685.1. Taxonomy (GTDB): domain Bacteria; phylum Actinomycetota; class Actinomycetes; order Mycobacteriales; family Micromonosporaceae; genus Dactylosporangium; species Dactylosporangium roseum. Next base: position 3,091,116 of record NZ_CP073721.1, on the reverse strand, counting down.
TTCCACGGAACAGGTGGGCCGCAGGACGTGGAGCGCCGGTGCGTCGATGTCGGTGGTCACCGAGTGCGGCCGGGGCTCCAGCTTGTACGCGGCGCGAAGAGCCTCGTGTCGCTCGTGGACGGCCACCACGGCCCGATCCAGCGCCTCCAGGTCGGCCTGACCGGTCAGCGTCCAGGCGAGCAGGCAATGATTCGTGAGTCCGTCCGGCTGCACCACGTCACGCAGGAGGAACGTGGTCTGCACCGGGCTGAGGTCGCATTCGCCTTCCGCCTCGGGTTCGGGTGCCTTCTCGTCGATCACACCTCGTAGCCATGCGGCGAGCCGGTCGACGTCGGAGTTGCGGTAGAACTGCGAGAGCGGGACCACCGTACCCGCCGCCTGACCGATTCGCGCGCACAGCCGGGCGGCGTCCAGTGACGAACCGCCTTGGGCGAAGAACGACACGTCACGTGGCACCGCGGTGCGGCCCAGAACCTCCGCGAAGCCGCCGGCGACCATTTCCGCGAGGTCTCCGACCGGCGGTCGGTCCGCGCTCTCCGCGGACGGCCACAGCACAGGCGTGCGGGCCGGTAGTCGCTCGAGCAGGCGTGCCTCGCTGATCTTTCCGCGATCGTTGAGCGGGAAGTCGTCGACCACGACGACGCGGGCGGGGCACTGATACGCGGGCAGATGGCTGCCGATCAGACCGAGCAGACCGGACAGCGGGTCGCCCTTCTCGCGAGGCACGCAGAAGGCCACTAATTCGTAGGTGTCCCCGACCACCGTACGGCGGGCGACGATGTGACAGCCCGCGACGAGCGGCGAGAGGTTGAGGATCGCCTGCTCGATGTCCGCCGGCTCGACCCGGTTTCCGCGTACTTTGATCTGCCGGTCGGCGCGGCCGCGAAACTCGAGCAGTCCGTCGGGTGAGCGCCACATCCCGAGATCGCCGGTGCGGTAGACCCGGGTGGGGCGGCCGTCGAGGATGTATGTGCCGAAACGCTCGGCGGTGAGTTCCGGGTCGCCGAGATAGCCGATGGCCAGCCCGTCGCCGCTGATGCAGATCTCGCCCTCTTCGTCGTCGCCGCACTCCCGATCGCCGTTCAGCACGCAGATACGCGTCGCGGGCACGCACACACCCAGCGGGATTCCACCCGGCCGCAGATGGTCCATGGGGGTGACGCGGTGGGTGCTCGCGAAGACCGTGCTCTCCACGGGTCCGTACCCGTTGGTGAGTTCGACGGTGGGATGCGTTTCCAGGAACCGCCGTACGTGGCAGACCGAGAGCCGTTCACCGCCCACCATGACCTGTTCCAGCCCGGCGAACGCCTGGAGGTCCTCGTCGACGATCATGTTGAAGACGCTGCTGGTCAGCCAGACCGTGTTCACCCCGTCCGTGGTGATCACCTGGCGGAGCAGGTCCGGCGTGAGGAACGGCTCCTCGACTACCACGCTGGTGCCGCCACGAAGCAGGCCGCCCCACAGTTCCAGGGCGAAGGCGTCCCACGGTGTCGCCGCGGCCAGCGTGATCACCGTCCGCTGGTCGAACCGCGCGAACGTGTCGTCGACGAACAACCGGGAGATCGCCCGATGCGGCACCACGACGCCTTTGGGCCGTCCGGTCGTCCCGGAGGTGAAGAAGACGCAGCAAGCCTCGTCCGCGCTCACCTCGGCCGGGCGGAAGTCCGGCACACCCGCGCCGCCGGGGAGGTCGTGGCTGTCCCGCGCCGGTTCCGCGGGGGGCGTCCAGACGGGTACGCCCACGTCGATCGGGGCGTCGCCGTCGATCACCACGACCGCCCGCAGGTCGTCAACGACCGCCCGCAGGTGCGGTCCTGGCCACTGCCGGTCGAGCAGCGCGAAGGCGGCACCGGTCTTGAGTACCGCGAGCAGGGCGATCACGAGGTCCACGCTGCGCGGCAGGAGGACCGGGACCAGCGTGCCGCGGCCCACGCCGCGCCGGGACAACCGCGCGGCCCATCGGGTGGACATCGCGTCCAGGTCGGCGTATGTGACTTCCCGGCCGCCGCTGCGCAGAGCAACGCTCCGCGGCGACAGGGCCGCCACTTGTGCCACTCTCTCGTGCAGCCCCTGGTACCTATCCGATGCGGCTCCTGCGGTCCCCTCGCGGGTCACGGCGTCCGGTACCACTGACACGGTTCCCTCCGCTGGGGATGCCACCAACCTCTTCGGACAGACTCGGCCTCGAACCGAACCCGTAAGAGCCACCAGCTCCGATAGTATGGCAGCCATGGGCCGCGATCAATCTTATGACGTTGCCGTACTAGGTATGGCAGCGTTTCTGCCCGGACCGGACAACTTGGCTCACTGGTGGGACGGCGTCGTCGCCGGGCGGACCTACCTCACCTCGACCGGTCCCGACGAGCTGATCCGGCGCGGCGTTCCGGCGAGCCTCGTGGCGGACCCGGACTATGTACCCGTCCACGGCGAGTTGTCCAGGTTGGACAACTTCGACAACGCCTTCTTCCGGATCAGCCCCCGCGAGGCGAGCCGGATGGATCCGCAGCATCGGCTCGCGCTCGAGATCGCATGGCAGGCGCTGGAGGACGCCGGCATCCGACCGAACGGCACTACCCACCGCACCGGGGTGTTCGCCTCGTCCACCGGCAGCAGCTACCTGCGCTGGATTCTGGCCCGGGGGCTGCCCGACGCCGGCGTCCTGGACGACCTCGTCCACGGCACCGAGCCGGACTTCCTCGCCAGCCGGATCTCGTACAAGCTCGGCCTGACCGGGCCGGCCCTAGCGGTCCAGACGGCGTGCTCGTCGTCCCTGGTCGCCCTCCACCTCGCGGTCCAGGCGCTGATGAACGGCGACTGCGAACAGGCCCTCGTGGTGGCGACCGGCGCGACCTATCCGCAATCGGGCTACGTCCACCTGCCGGGCGGGGTCCAGTCGCGTACCGGCCGGTGCCTGCCCTTCGACAGCGCCGCGGACGGCGTGGTCGGGGGCTCCGGCGCGGTCGGCGTCGTGCTTCGTCTCCTGAGCGAGGTCGAGCCGGACGGCGTGGTCCCGCACGGCGTGATCCTGGGAAGCGCGACCAACAACGACGGGTCCGGGAAGGCCGGCTACTACGCGCCCTCGGCCGAGGGGCAGGAACGCGCGATCCGCGAGGCGCTGCGGACGGCGGACGTCGACGCCGCGAGCATCGGTTACCTGGAGACGCACGGCACCGGGACCGCGGTCGGCGACCCCCTGGAGTGGAGCGCGGCCAGCTCGGCACTCCTGGCGGAGGGCGCCGTCCCAGGCCAGATCGCGGTGGGTGCGGTAAAGGCGAACATCGGGCACCTGGACGCGTGCGCCGGCCTGGCCTCGCTCGTGAAGACCCTGATGGTGCTCAAGACCGGCACGGTGCCGCCCGTCGCCGGGTTCCGCGAACTGAATCCGCTCATCGCCGGGACGCGTACCCCCCTGTTCGTCCCGGAGAAGGCGATCACCTGGCCCGGTGCGGAACCTCGCCGGGCCGGCATCAGCGCGTTCGGTATCGGCGGCACCAACGCCCATGTCATCGTGGAGGCCGCGGCCCCGGCGCCGAAATCGTCACCCGGCGACGCGCTTCCCCACGTCCTGCTGCTGTCCGCGTCGGACGACGACGCGTTGACCCGCTCCGCCGACGCTGTCGCGGCGTGGCTGGACGCGGAACGCCCGGCGCTCGCCGACGCGGCGCACACGCTGGTGCGCGCTCGCGCCGAGCTGACGCACCGACGGGCCGTCGTGGCGTCCTCAGCCGGGGAGGCGGCCGCCCTCCTCCGCCGTCCCGCCCACGCCGCCGCACCCGCTGCGCCGACAGCCGGACCGCCGCCACTGATCTTCTCCTTCCCCGGCCAGGGCACCCAGGCCGCCGGCATGGCAAGGACGTACCACCGGATCCTGCCGGGCTTCACCGCCGAGCTGGAGGCGTGCCTGGACGCGGTGCCCGCCGCCTTGCGCGGACGGCTGGCCGACGCGCTCGGCGACACCGGCTTCCCGGCGGACGAGCTGGACCGGACGGAGCTAGCCCAGCCCGCCATCGTCTGCCTGCAGATCGCCGCCGCGACGGCGCTGACCAAATGGGGCGCGCGGCCGTCGGCGGTCGTCGGGCACAGCCTGGGAGAGCTGGCCGCGGCAGTGGCCGCCGGTGTGCTCCCACCGGACGCGGCCGTCCGGTTCGCGGTCGACCGCGGCCGGGTCATGCAGGCGTGTCCCCCGGGCCGGATGCTGGCGCTCGCCTGCTCCGAGAGCCAGGTCCGCTCGTTGTTGCCGGGCACCGGCCTGGAGATCGCGGCGGTGAACGGGCCGGACGCCTGCGTCGTCGCCGGGACCGAGGAGGACGTCCAGCGCCTCGCCGACCGGCTGGGCGCGGAGGTGTCCCCCCGCGTCCTGCGTACGACCACGGCCTTCCACTCCGGGCTCATCGATGCCGCCCTGCCCGCGCTGCGCTCGGCCGCCGCGGGTCTCAAGACCTCGCCGGCCACGTGCCTGCTGGCCGACGCGGGTCGCCCGGGGGTGTTCGAGGTCGGCGATGTACCCGATCCAGGCGTCTGGGTTCACGCGGCGCGGTCCACGGTCCGCTTCGGCGACGCCCTGGCCGCGGTCACGGCCCGGATGCCGGGCGCGATCACGCTCGACATCGGACCCGGGCGTCCACTGGCTCCGCTCCTCGAGGCCGCCGGGGCGAGGACGGTTGCCCTGGGGTCGTCGAAGACGGACGCGGCCGACCGGAACATGCTGGCCGGACTGGCCCAGTTGTGGGCCGCGGGACACCCGCTCACGCTGGACAGGCTCACGCCTCCGGCCCGTACGGTCCGCCTGCCGGTCTACCCGTTCGCCGGTCCACGGCACTCCCCGGAGGACGCCGTCGCCGCCGACCTGAGGCCGCCGCCCATCCGGGTCGTCACCGATCCGGCGGAGCCGGGCGTCCCGGAACGCTCCGAGCCGGCCACCGGGGACGTCACCGAGCTCGTCCGGCGGATGTGGGGCGATCTCCTGGGGCACGAGCACGTGACCGAGGCGGCGGACTTCTTCGAGGCCGGGGGCGACTCGCTGCTGATCACCCGTCTCGTCCGCGCGCTGAACCAGTCCCTCGGCGTCGGCATACCGGTCCGGGCACTTCTGCGGGCCAGGACGCTGGGTGGACACGTCGAGGTAGTCCAGGCCGCTCTCACTACTCGAAGCGTCTCATAGACTGACGAATTCCCACGAAACCGATGAGTGGAGCGATACCCCACAAACAATCAGATTCATGATTGAATGGCTCGCATGGATGCCGACAGTGGGCGTGAGCAGGCGCCCGGAGCTCGACGAAGGGCCCTGGTCCGCCATCCCCAGTTCCGAACCCTGCTGCTCGCTCGGAGCATCTCCTTCTTCGGCGACTCGCTCGCTCCCATCGCCATCCCCTTCGCCGTGCTCGCCGGCGGCGGCAGCGCGGCCGACGTCGGCATCGTCCTCGGCGCCGGCACCGCCACGAACCTCATCCTGCTGCTGAGCGCCGGCGTCATCGCCGACCGCCTGCCGCGGCGGCTACTGCTGATCACGAGTGACGTGAGCCAGGGTCTGGTCATGACGGCGATGTGCGCCGTCCTGATGACCGGTCATTACTCCCTGTGGCTCCTGGTCGCGCTGCAAATCCTCTTCGGCGCCGGCATGGCCCTCAACCTGCCCTCGTTCACCGGGATCCTGCCGCAGGTGATCGACCGGGCTGACATCCAGGCCGCCAACGGGCTCCTGTCGGTCGCCCAGTCCACAGCGCAGATCTCCGGACCGGCGATCGCCGGCATTCTGGTGGCGGTGGGCAGTCCCGGCATCGCGCTCGGAGTCGACGCGGCGACCTTCTTCCTCTCCGCGTTGCTGCTGCTCGGCCTGCGGGTCCACACCGAGCGCAGCGCGGAGACGATGCACTTCGTCCGCGACCTCATCGACGGCTGGCAGGAGATGGCGCGGCGGCGGTGGTACTGGGTCTCCCTGCTGGCCCACTCGGGGTGCAACTTCTCCATCGGCGTCTTCTCCGTGATGGGGCCGGTAATCGTCGCGAAACACGGCGGCGCGACGGGGTGGGGCCTGGTCAGCACCGCGGGCGCGATCGGCAGCCTGCTCGGCGGTGTGGCGGTCATGCGGTTGTGGCTGCGTCGCCCCGTTCTGGTCGGCAACCTATCCGTGGTCCTCTACGCCCCCGCGCTGCTGCTGCTCATCCGCCCCGCACCGGTGTGGGCGATCATGGCCGGCGCCGGGCTCGCCGCCTTCGCCATCTCGATTCTCAACGGCGCCTGGTACTCCACCGTGCAGCAGCTCATTCCCGAAAAGATCTTGTCCCGGCTCGCCTCGTACGACTGGCTCATCTCGTTCGCCACCCTCCCGCTCGGCTACGCCCTGGCCGGGCCGCTGTCGGACGCCCTGGGTGTTTCGACATTGCTGGTGGGCTGCGCGCTGCTGCTGGCCCTGCCGTGCGCGCTGACCATCTTCGAGCCCACGGTCCGCGGCGTCCGCTCGGACCGCAGCGGAGAGATTATCACCGCCGAGCCGGTCCGGGCGGCGTGAGAGAGGACAGGTCGCGATGACCCCATTCGCCGTATTCGACCTCGACGACACCCTGGTCGACTATGGCGGCGCCATCGATGCCGCCTTCGTCGCGCTCGCCGACGAACGCGGCATCGGTCAGGAAGGGCTCGCCTTTCTCCGCGCCGAGCAGGAACGCCCCGGTCCGCCCGAGGAGTCGTGGCAGGCGATCGCCGAGCGGTTCGGATTCCCCGAGTCGTCCGCGGAACTCACCCTGGCCTTCGCCCGGCGGCTACCGGCTCTCTGCCGCCCGCATGCCGGCGCGATCGACGGCCTGCGCACGCTCCGCGCGGCCGGGTGGCGCACCGCGCTGCTGACCAACGGCGATGAACTCGACCAGCGCGCGAAACTCGGCGCCGGATGGGACGGCCTCTTCGACGCGTACTGCTTCACCAATGCCGAAGGCGTGCGCAAGCCTGACCCCGTCGTCTTCCGCCTCGTCGCCGCCCGCGCCGGGACGGATCTCGAAGGCGCCTGGATGGTCGGCGACTCACTGGAGGCCGACATCGCCGGAGGGGCCGCCGTCGGCATGAACACCCTCTGGATCTCCGGTGGTCGCGACCTTCCGGACGGAGGTCCGGTTCCGGACGTCACGGTGACGACCATCGCCAAGGCATTTCCCGTGCTGCTGCGAGTCGGCCAGGGTTCACCCTCGGGCTCGCCGGTCCTCTGACCTCATCCGCCACCGAACGGAGACAGAACCATGTCTGCCATCGACACGGAATCCACCGAGGCCGAGTACCGTTCCGGGCCGCTCCTGGTCCGGCGCCTGGCGGGTAACATCGGCGCCGAGATCGAGGATGTCGACACCGCTGCACCGCTCGCGGCCGACGCCGTGTCCGCGCTGCGGTCGGCGTTGCTGACCCACAAGGTAATCTTCGTTCGTGGTCAGCGGCTGGACTACGACCACCTTACCGCCTTCGCCGGTCAGTTCGGCGGGCTGACCCCCGGACATCCGATCTACCAAGCGCCGAAGGACCAGCCGCACGTACGGGAAATGGATTCACGCGGCGACGGAACCCGCGCGAACTATTGGCACACCGACCTCACGTTCGTGGAGGCGCCACCCGCCTTCGCCGTCCTGCACAACGTCGTCTGCCCACCGGTCGGGGGCGACACCCTCTGGGCCAACACCGCGGCCGCCTACGCTGCGATGCCTCCGGAGCTCAAGGCGCTGGCGAACGGAATGCGAGTAGTGCATTCCAACAACTCGGACTACACCGACGCAACGTACGTGCATTCACCACGGGCCCGCGCCGAATACATCCAGCGCACCATCGAGGCCGAACACCCCGCCGTACGCGTGCACGCGGAGACCGGCGAGCCGAGTCTGCTGCTCGGCGGGTTCGCACGGTCGGTGGTCGGTCATCGGCCGCGCGCGGGCCGTGACCTCATCCGGGTCCTGGAGGACTACGCGACCCAGCCCGAGTACACCGTGCGCTGGAAATGGCGGGCCGGCGACGTGGTCATGTGGGACAACCAGGCGACGATGCACTACGCGATCCTCGATTACGGCACCCAACATCGGCGCGGCATCCGGGTCACGGTGGAGGGCTGTCCCCCGGTCGGTCTCGACGGTCGCAAGGGATTCGCCCTGTCCTCCCCACTCACCTGACGGTCCGATCACCCGGCCCCGGTGTGGATCCGCCCGGCCAAGGCGGCGCGCAGTGCCCGCTCCGCCTCGGCACCCGCGCCCATGTGGTCGAGGCCGAGCAGGGCCGCACCGGCCAGCGGCGGGACATCGGTCACAACGACCGAGGACGCGGGCGAGAACGTGGCGATGCCGTCGCGGACGGCGGACAGCAGCAGGGGATGACGCGCGGCGAGCACGCTGCCGCCGAGCACCACCACCGTGCCGTGATCGGCGACGCCGATGCGGTCCATCGCCACCCGAACCATGGCACAGATCTCCGCGGCCTGCCGACGGACCAGGGCCGTGGCGACGGGATCGCCCTGCGCCGCCACGGCGAGCAGCACCGGGGTGCAGTGCCGTACATCCATGCTGGTCAGTCGTTCGCCGCGCAGACGCAGCGCGACCTCGCGCATCGAATTCAGCCCGAGATGATCGAGCAGAGCCGCCACGAGTGCCGTCGGCTCGCCCCTGCCGTCCTCGGCCCGGATCGCGTGCCACAGCGCCGCCATCCCGAGGTCGTTGCCCCCGCCCCAGTCACCGGACGTGTCGCCGAAGGCGAGGAACCGCGCCTGCCGTCCGTCCGGACCGACGCCGACACAGTTGATGCCGGTGCCGCAGACCACCGCCACGCCCGTCCCCGGGCCCCCGGCGCGCAGCACCGCCAAGGTGTCGTTACGTACCATCGCCTCACCGACCCACGGCCGGGACCGCAGCAGGGACGCGAACTCCTCTTCCTCTTCCGGCAGATCCAGATGGGCCATGCAGGCGCTGAGGACGACGCGCTCGGCCTCGCCCAGCATCCCGGCGATCAACTGCTCAATCCGGGCCACCCATAACGGCATCGGTTCGGCGGCCAGCATTCCGGCACCACGGGCCGTCGCGAGCACGCCACCCCGGCTGTCAACCAGGGCGACATCGGTCTTCGTGCTGCCGGCGTCGACGGCAATCACCTTTGCGGTTCCGGCGGGGCTCGTCAGCGAATCGGGCACGAAACCGTCCTCGGCAGTGGGTTCATATAGACTTGGCATTGTGCCACGCTAGAGAAGCGTGTCGATCTCCGGTGCGACCGGCGGCGCCCGCCGGGTTCGGACACCAGGGCACCAGCCGGACTCCCGCATGTAAAATTCGCCGGAGGCGAGACCCGCCTTCAGGACAAGCCACAGCACGTGACGAACCACAGCGCGTGACGACTCGTTGGAGTTCCATGCCGATCAACCTCGGGATCCTTGCCCACGTCGACGCCGGGAAGACAAGCCTCACCGAGCGTCTGCTGTACGAGGCAGGGGTGGTCGACCAGATCGGTAGCGTGGACGACGGCACAACTCGCACGGACTCGATGGACCTGGAACGCCGCCGGGGCATCACCATCCGGGCCGCGGTGACGTCGCTGCAGATCGGCGATACCGCGGTGAACATCCTGGACACGCCCGGCCACCCCGACTTCATCGCCGAGGTCGAGCGCTCGCTGCACGTCTTGGACGCCGCCGTGCTGGTGTTGTCCTCGGTCGAGGGGGTACAGCCGCAGACCGTGATCCTCTGGCGTGCGCTGCGCCGGATCAACGTACCGACGCTGTTGTTCATCAACAAGGTCGACCGGGGCGGCGCGGACGCTGACCGGGTTGTCGGACAGATCCACCGCCGCCTCTCCGCGGCCGCGGTGGTCCTGAGCCGCGTCGTGGATCAGGGCCGGCCGGAGGCCGAGGTCGAGGCCCTGCCACTGGATCACCCGTCGGTGACTGAGTCGATCGCCGAGGCCGATGAGGTCGTGATGCAGGCGTGGATCGACGACAGCGAGGTCGATCCGGAACGCGTCGAGGCAGCTCTCAAGCGTGGGGTGCGGCAGGGCGACATCTTCCCGGTGCTGTTCGGCTCGGCCGTCACCGGCGCCGGCGTCACCCACCTGCAGGAGGCGATCACCACCTTGCTGCCGGCCGCCGGCCAGCGCAGCGGTGCGACCTCGGCCACGGTCTTCGCCGTCGACCACGACGACCGGGGGCGGCGGGTGTGGCTGCGCCTGTGGGACGGCGAGCTCGCCGTCCGCGACATGCTCCGCCTCGCCAGCAGCAAGGCCGACCGGGTCACCGAGCTACGGGTGTCCAGGCCGGACGGGCTCGCGGTGGCCCGGCGGGCGAGGAGCGGCGACATCGTCGCGGCACGAGGTCTGTCGTCGGCGCGCGCCGGCCAGGTCATCGGCACTCCGCCGCCGCGCCGTCTCCCGAGGTTCCCGCCGGCGACGATGGTGGCGGCCCTGGAGCCGGTCGACCCGGCGCAGCGTGGGGCCCTGTTCGCCGCCCTCACGGTGATGGGCGACGAAGATCCCCTCATCGAGCCGAGGCTCAACGAGATCGACGGCACCGCCGAGATCCGCATTCACGGCGAAGTCCAGAAAGAGGTCGTTGTCGCCGTACTGGAGGAGCGCTTCGGCGTACGTACGTTCTTCCACGACACCTCGGTGATCTGCATCGAGCGCGTGACGGGCTCGGCGACCGCGATCGAGGAGATGGACCGGGACGGCAATCCGTACCTCGCGACCATTGGCCTCAGTCTGGAGCCGGGCGAACCCGGCAGCGCAGTCGCATTCCATCCGGGCATCGAACGGGGCAACCTGCCGGCGTCGTTCATCACCGCCTGCGAGGAGGGTGTGCGGGCGGCGCTGGAGCAGGGGCTGCACGGCTGGGCCGTCACCGACTGCCGGGTGACCATGACGGCGTCCGCCTACTGTCCCCGGCAGAGTCACGCCCATCAGAGCTTCAACAAGGCGATGTCCACGGTCGGCGCTGACTTCCGCAACCTGGCACCGGTTGTCGTCATGGCCTGCCTGGAGAAAGCCGGAACCGAGGTGTGCCAGCCGATCGAGCGATTCGAGCTCGACAGCCCCGACCCGACGATCCAGCCGCTGATGTCCACGCTGGGGCGGCTCGGCGCGATCACGGAATTCATCACCGGGTCCTCCGGCTACACCCGCCTCACCGGATTCATCCCGACGGCGCGGATCGCGGAACTTGCCTCCGCTCTACCCAACGTCACCGGCGGCGAGGGCGTCCTGACCAGCCGGCCGGATCACTACGCACCGCTGCACGGTGAGGACTTCCCGGTCCGTCCCCGGGCCGGGGTGGACCCTCGCGATCGGGCGCTGTGGTTCCGGTCCATGCCACGGTGACCAGCGACCCCGTGGCCGGAGCGCGTTGTGCTCCGGCCACGGGTTCCTACGTCGTGAGTGCGACGGTGATGTCGACGAGCGTCGCGCACAGCCGGGCCATGAACTCCTCGCCCCCGGCGACGGCGAATCGTGAGGGATCGAACTCGCACTCGAGCCGACAGGTGTCGTCGTCGTACATCATGGCGACGACCTGGAAGGTGCCCATGGACGAGGCGTACTCCGTGGCCGACTCCTCCGGCGGCAGGCCGTGGGCCGGTTGTTCCCACGGCATGAAGTTCACCAGCCACTGCGCCGGCCGCCGCGTGATCGTGTCGCCCGGGCCGCCGAACGCGGTCAGCAGGTAGTCCCACGGGGTGAGCTGATGCGGCATCATGCGCATCCACACGGCACGCGCGTGATCCACCGCGGCTCGCGGGTCAGTGAGGTCTCCCCCGCTCAACCGCACCGGCAGATCGTCGGCGAAACAGCCCAGGGTGTCGAGGTAAGCCGGCGGCCGCCCGTTGACATTGATTCGCAGGGTGATGTCCCGCTCGGCGCCCATGCCCACCGCGGTGTGCGCCACCGCGCCCAGAAACAGGACGAACGGCGTCGTGCGCACCCGCGATGCCGCCCGCCGGAGCCGGGAGGCCGGCACCGGAGCCGCGCGGCGCAGACTGTGCACCCGGCCGCTGAGCTCACCGTCCGGGGCAATGCAGAAGGGCACCCGGAGCGCGCGATCCGGTGGGGTGCCGCCCAGCATGCCGGCCCAGAAGGAGTGGGACGGAGCGGTCCCGTAGCCGGGACGCGGAAACGTCGCCCGCTGCCATCGCACCCACTCCCGATGGGAGCCGGCGATCACGTCCGGCGCCGCCCCGGGCGCGGTCATGAAGTCGACGAAGGCCTGCTGGCTCATCCCGTCGGTGATCAAATGGTCCATCCTACTGACCAGATAGCGGCCCGGCCCGGCATGGTCGGTGTCGCACTCGATCAGGGTCGCGTCCCACAGGAGGCCGCCGGAGTGCTCGAAGTAGGTGTTCTCCGCTCGCTCGACGAACGCCTCCAACTCATCCCGCGAACCGAGACGCTGCCGGTGTAGCGGCAGGTCGACGGCGTCCGCATAGCGAAGCCGCCCGTCCGCCAGCGAGAGGTCGACGATGCGCAGCGAGTCCTGCCGCGCCGTGACGCGGCGCAGCCGCTCACGGACCTCGTCGTCGGTCCGGTCACGGTTCAGCGGAATGACGGTGGCCACGTTGCGCGACCGCTCACCACGCCGGGCCTGCCGCAGTAGGCGGCCCTCCTGCTGCCAGGAGAGCGGTCCCTCGGTCGCCGATGCCACTGCCCCACCTGGACGCCCGGGGGTGCCGCCAGGCTTGGTCACCACGATGAGAGACCGTTACTCGTCGGCGAGCCGGCCGCGCTCGGACAGGCTCACCGCGTCGGCCTCCGTCAGCACGCCGGAATAAGCCCACACCGGTCCGATGGAACCGGGCCACTGGTCGACGTACTCGTCGCGGAACCACGCGTGGCCGAGCTGAATGCTCAGGTCACCGTTCCACTTGGGCCAGTCCACCGGCAGCTTCGCCTCGCCACGTTCGCCGTGCGTCGGCACATAGATTCGCGCGACGCCAGCCTCCAGGTCGTAGACGCCGGCGACGAACACCCAGCGGTCCGCTTCCTCCGGCGCGATCTCCGTGGTCGAGTAGGCGTCCACCCACTCGACGGTGCTGTCGTCGGAACCGTCGATCGGCGCCACGGCGAAGGTCCAGTGCATGTGGAAGTCGCCGGTGCCCTCGCCGCCGTACTCGATGAAGCGTACGCCGAGGTAGAACGGGCTGTGGTAGGAGCCGCTCTGGGCGACCGCCGTCCAGGCGTACCAGTCCGGGGCGAACCGCAGGTCGGCACCGGCGACGGCGCTGTCCAGGCGCAGCCAGGCGGCCACGCTGAAGCTCTGGTCGGTCACCACGGCGCCGCTCTCGCTCGCCAGGCTCAGCGAGTCGCTGAAGGCGACGGCACCGGCCGTTCCGGCCGGCCCATCGGTCCAGCGCGGCTCGCGCACGGCCGATAGCGTGTGCCCGTTCCCGGAGGAGTCCGCCACCTGTCTGCCCGAGCCCTCCGTCATCTCCCATCGCCCCTTCAGGACGGGACGGTTTCCGGTCTTCGCGGCGTCGGTCATCGCACTCACTTCCTGTCGTCTTGGCCGGCTGCCGCAGCCGCGGCAGCAACTGATCCGTCCGGAGGCAGCATGTGCCCGGTGACCTCGTCAAGTGACCTCGTCACGCCCGGCGTGCCCCACGGTGAATCGCAGAGCTGCGCCGCGTCGGGCAGCGCACCGGCTGCGGCCATGATGGCCACGATCAGCGACGGCAGGGCCTTGTCCTCCCCGCGTCGTTGACGCGACACTATCGTGCACAGTCGATGTTCACAACGGACGGACTCGCTCCCCGCAGGGCACGAAGTCAAGCTTGTGACGGCGACCGCACCCATCAGATACTGTCGATAGGGTGACTTCGGGGGAGGGGACCATGGAGATCGGCGTCGAGCTACCGTTCGGCTCCTGGCCATCACCGGTCGACCCACAGTCCGTAGCGGGCACCTCGGTATCGCTCGGCGACGGGGCCATCTATGTCCAGGGCCGGCCGTGGTGGGCGGAGAGCCGTCCCGGCGAGGGCGGACGGGTGACCATCTGCCGCGTCGGTTCCGACGGCCGGCCGGAGGATCTGCTGGGTCCGCCGTGGGACGCACGGTCACGGGTCCACGAGTACGGCGGCGGAGCCTGGACCGTCATCGGTGCTGAACTCTTCTTCGTCCAGCACGACGATCAGCGGATCTATCGGGTATTCCCAGGCGGGCAACCCCGCCCCGTCACGCCGATCGCCGATCCGCTTCTGTCCGTACGCTTCGGCGACCTGTCCCCCGGCCACGACGGTCGCGACCTGCTGGCCGTTCGCGAGGCAGGCACGGGCAAGGACGTCGTCAGGGACGTCGTCGCCGTCCCTACCGGCGGCGAACCGATCCGGCACCTGGCGGGTGGCTCCCGGTTCGTGGCCTTTCCGCGTCAGTCTCCGGACGGTTCCCGGCTGGCGTGGATCTCGTGGGACCACCCGCGGATGCCCTGGGACGGTACCGAACTGCGCGTCGCCGAACGCGACGGCGTGGACGGTTACGGCGAGCCCCGTACCGTGCTGGGCGGAGCGACCGAATCGGTGTTGCAGCCGGAGTGGCTGGGCGACCGGGCTCTCGCCGTGCTCAGTGACCGTTCCGGATGGTGGAACCCCTATCGGGTCGCGCTCGGCCCGGACTCCGTGGAGGCGGTCCTTCCCGGCGAACACGAGATCGGTGGTCCGCTCTGGAAGTTGCGGCCCCGCTGGTACAGCGTCCTGACTGGTAACCGCCTCCTCGCCGTCCGGACCCGTGGCGACGATCGGCTGTGCCTGATCGACATGGCGTCGGGGGCCGTGCGTGACATCGATCTGCCGGGTTTCGAGACGATCAGCCTGACCGATGTCGACGTCACGGGCGAACATGCGCTGGTCCTCTGCGGCGGTGCTCGCCAGCCGCGCGGCCTGCGGCAGGTCGACCTGGCCACCGGCGCGGTCACCGCGATCCGGGTCCTTTCTTCGGGACTGCCGCCCGCGGAGTTCTTCTCACCCGCCCGGGCGCGCACCTTTGTCAATCCCGAAGGGCACGAGGTCCATGCCGTCGACTATCCCCCGCATCATCCCGCGGTCCGCGGTCCGGCCGGGCAGCGGCCGCCCTATCTCGTCTGGGTCCACGGCGGCCCGACGGCACGGTCCACCGTTCAGGTCTCGGCGAGCATCGCGTTCTGGACCAGCCGCGGCATCGGTGTCCTCGACGTCAACTACGGTGGCTCGACCGGATACGGGCGTGAGTACCGTGAGCGGCTGCGCGGAATGTGGGGAGTGGTCGACGTGGCCGACGCGGCTGCGGCCGCGGCCTGCCTGGTCGCCCGCGACGAGGCCGATCCCCGGCGCCTCGCGATTCAGGGGCACAGCGCTGGCGGCTGGACCGTACTCGCCGCGCTCGCGACCACGGACGTGTTCGCGGCGGGAATCTCGCAATGCGGGGTGACCGACGCCCGTCTCATGGTCGAGCACACGCACGACTTCGAGTCGCGCTACCTGGACGGGCTCGTCGGCCCGCTGCCCGAGGCCGATCAGCTTTACGAGGAGCGGTCGCCGCTGACCAACATCAAGGGCATGCGTGCGCCGGTCCTGCTGCTCCAGGGTCTCGACGACCCGATCGTGCCGCCGCCGCTCGCGGAGGCGTTCCGAGAGGGGCTGGAGCGACACCAGGTGCCCCACCAGTACGTCGCGTTCGCCGGGGAGGGTCATGGCTTCCGCCGCGCCGACACCCTGGTCCGCTGCCTCGAACTATCACTCGCCTTCCTCGGTGAGACATTCGGATTCGCCCCTGCGGACGACGGAGCGACGGCCCGGCCCAGGGCAGGCCTGGCATAAGAAGCGCCGAGCCGTTGCGGCAGTACCGTGGTGGTGGCATGACGAGAATGGGAGACCTCAGTGTCCGAGCTTCGTGATGAACTGATCGATACCGCCTACGTACCGCCGGAGGATTCGCTGGAGGAGCAGGTGGCGACGATCACCGCGGCCGTGCTCCACGTCGACAAGGTGGGGCGGGAGGACAGCTTCTACGACCTCGGCGGCAACTCCATGCAGGCGATCCGGATCTGCGCGCGTGTCGAGCAGGAGACGGGGCTGCCGGTCGAGCCCCTCTTGCTGCTCGAACACGATCGGCTGGCGGATTTCGTCGCCCAACTCCGCACCGCCGGCGCTTCTGCCGAGAGCTGACGCGATGCCGACGAGGCACCCCATCCACGTGGCGGTGGACCGGCTCGCCGCCGCCTCGCCCGACGACATCGGCCTGATTCACGGCACCGAGCGCACGAGCTACCGTACGCTTGCCGCCGCCGGTGACGCCTACGCACACCTGCTCACGTCCTGGGGCGTACGCCCGGGCGGCATCGTCGCCCTGCTGCTCCCCCGCTCGGCGCAGTTGGTGGCCGTACAGCTCGGGGTCCTCAAGTGCGGGGCGGCGTACACCGGGATCGACCCACGCTGGCCGGCCGCGCGTATCGAGTCGATCCTCGGTCAGCTCGATGTACCGGTCGTGGTCGGCGATACGACGGATTCAGTCGCGGGCCGACCGGTTCACGGTGTCGTCCCGCGGCCGCTCGCCGCAGTTGCTGCGGACGCGGTCCCCTTCCGCTCGCCCGGCGTCGCGCTCGACGACCCGGCGACGGTCTTCTTCACGTCGGGGACCACCGGCGTCTCCAAGGGAGTTGTCACCACCCATCGCGCCGTGACCCGGATGTTCGGCCACGGCGGCCTGGCCGGATTCGGTCGCGGCCATGTGACGCCGCAGGCGGCACCCCTGCCGTGGGACATGTACGCGTTCGAGCTCTGGGGACAACTGACGGTGGGTGGCACGTGCGTGCTGGTCGCCGAGGATCATCTGATGCCCCGGCGGCTGCGTACGCTCATCACCGACGCCGCGGTCGACACCCTGTGGCTGACGACCTCGCTGTTCAACCTGTTCGTCGACGAGGACATCGACAGCTTCGCGGGTCTGCGGCGTATCTACGTCGGCGGGGAGAAACAGTCGCCGTCGCACGTCGCGGCGTTTCTCCGGCGTTTCCCCGGCATCCCGGTGTGGAACGGGTACGGGCCGGCCGAGAACTGCATGCTCAGCACCCTGCACCGGATGACTCTCGCCGACACGGAGCGGCCGGGTGGCATTCCTCTCGGGTCCGCGGTTCCCGGTACGACGGTCGTGGTCATCCGCGACGACGGCAGCCCCGCCGCGCCCGGCGAGACGGGCGAGATCCTGGTGACCGGCACCGGACTGGCCACCGGCTACGTGAACGACGACCGGTTGACCCGGGAGAAATTCGTCCAGATCGAGGTCGACGGACGGCCGGAACACGCCTATCGCACCGGCGACCTGGGCAAATTCGACGAGGACGGCGTGCTGCACTATCTCGACCGCATCGACAGGCAGATCAAGCTCCACGGGAATCGCATCGAGCTGGGCGACATCGAGAGCGCCGCCCGGCGGATCGGCGCTATCCGGATGTGCGCGGCGGTCGCCGTCACCGGTGGTGAGGGGCAGGTCGACCACATCGCGCTGTATTACACCACCGGCGAGGACGGTCCGGCCCCACGTGACGTTCGCCGGCGGCTGGGTGACTTCCTGCCCGCGTACGCCGTGCCCACGGCGATCGAGCGCGTCGTAACCCTCCCGATCACCGCCAACGGCAAGGTCGATCTGCGGGCCCTGAGCGAACGCGGCCGCCGATGACCAGCCCGTCCTACCCCCTGTCCTTCGAACAGGAGTCGCTCTGGATCGCGGAGCAGTTTGCCCGCCGGCCGTCGCCGTTCCTGGAGGCGTGGGCGCAGCGGATCGAGGGTCCCCTGGACCGGTCGGCACTGCGCCGGGCTCTGACGGACTTCGTGGCCCGGCACGCGGCGCTGCGTACGCGGTTCCTTCTCGAGGACAGCGGCAGCGTGCAGCGGATCGACCCGGACGCGGTGGTGGAGATGGAGGTGCTGCCGTGGCCAGGCGGCGACATCGAGGCGACGCTGCGCAAGGCCGCGTCCCGTTCGCTCCCCCTCACCCGCGCTCCTTTCCGCATCACGCTGTACGAACTCTCCCCGCTGGACCACGTGCTCCTCATCCAGCTCCACCATGTCGTCGTCGACGACGTCGCGCTGGCCGTTCTCACCGAGGAGTTGGGCGCCCTCTACCGCGCGGCGATCACCGGTGACGCCGCCGACCTCCCCGCTCCCACGATGGACCCAGGCCGGTACGCGCTGGCCCAGCGGTCGGCCGGCGTCGATCCGCAGGCGCTGGACTACTGGACGGCGTACCTGAAGGACGTGGCGCCGCTTCCGAACCTGCCGCCGTACCAGCGGCCGCTTCCCGCACAACGGGGAACCGGCTGTGACATGGTGAGCATGGTCCTGCCCGCGGAGACCGGCCGGGCGATCCGGCGCCTGGCACGCGCGCAGCGCACCACCACCCATGTCGTCCTCACCACGGCCCTCGCCATGACGTTTTCGGCAACCGTGGCGGTGGAGGACGTCATTCTGGGCATCCCCACCTCGCGCCGCCGCGGCCCGGACACCGACCAGCTCTTCGGCTGCCTCAGCGACCTGCTGCCGCTTCGCCTCCGGGTACCTGCCACGACGTCGTTCGTGGAAGTGTGTGGGGCGACGAAAGCCGGCGTCCTCGCCATGCTGCGGCACCGGTACACGCCGTACGCGGCGATCAGCTCCGCCGCGATCTCCGCCCGCGCGATTCTGTCCGGCGACAACCTTGCCCGGGTGGTCCTGGTCATCGACGAGGACCCTGGCGAGTTGCGGATGCCAGGCTTGCGGTGCCGGCGGGTGTACGTCGGCGCGGCCGCCCCGAAGTTCGACTGGTGTCAATACGTGGTGGCTTCGGGCGACGAGTACCTGGTTCGCGCCGACTACGCGACTAGCTGCTTCACACCGGAGGAGGCGCACGGGATGCTGGCGCAGTGGGCCGCCGTCGTATCGGCGGTGATCGCCGATACGACGGTGTCGCCCGACGGGCTCCGGTCCCGGCCGGGCGTCCGCCTCACGAAGCCATGAACCGCAGGGCGTCGCCGAGCCGGGCGATGCCCTGCCGCAGCACAGGCTCCGGCGCGCTGAGGCTGATCCGCACGCATCGGCGGCCGTGTTGGATCGTCGTCGGCGACGTGGACCCCGCAAAGAAGTATGAGCCCGGCACGACGAAGACGCGGCGTTGTTTCATCAGGCCGTAGAGACGTAGGTCGTCGATCCAGGGCTCGTCGATGTACAGCCAGGCGAACATGCCGCGTACGCCGTCGTGCGTGTACCAGCTCAGGTCGTCCGGAAGGCACTCGGCGAGCAGTTCGGCGGCCAGGTTCCAGCGCGCCGCGTAGAAGGGCTGGATCGTCTCGGTGACCAGAGCGTCCAGTTCGTCGCCACTGCGCAGGGCCGCCGCGGCGGCGTGCTGTGCGAGCCGCGGAGCGTGCAGCACGGTGTTGCCCAGGAAGGCGACCATGTCCTTGATGACTTCCGCGGGCCCGATGGCGATGCCGATCCGTTCGCCGGGCAGTCCCGCCTTCGAGAGACTGAAGCAGTTCAGCACGCCGTCGCCCCACACCGGTGGCGTCTCCGTGACGGCGATGCCGGGGAATGGCTGACCGTAGGCATTGTCGACGACTGTCAGGGCGTCCTGGGCGGCGGCCGCTTTGACGATCGCGGCGAGGTCCGGCTCGCTCAGCGAGCGTCCCGTCGGGTTGCTCGGGTTGGACACCAGGAATACGCCCGCGTCCCGCGTCCCGCCCACCGCCGCGGTGTCCAGCTCGTAGCGGAACCGATGGTCGCCGGTGGCGACGATGTTGCTCGGCACACCCACGACATGCGGGTGCATCGTCGACGCCTCGTAACCTGTGTAGTCCGGCAGGGCGGGCAGGACGAGAGCCCGCCGGCGGTCGGATGACGGGCCCGCGTAGAGCGCTCCGGCGATGAAGCACAACATCTGACTACCGGGGCCGATCATGACGTTCGCGGTGTCGATGGGCCAGCCGAGGCGTTGTCCGAAATACTGGACAACCGCGTCCAGCAGCGCCGGCAGGCCTCGCGACGGACCGTAGCTGCAGCTCAGACCTTCGAAGTCGGCGTCGGTGGCCTGCTGAACCCGCCGCCGCCAGAAGGCGGACGCCGCCGGGATGAGCGCGGGGTTGCCGATACCGAGGTTCAGCCATCCGTCGCCCGGTCGGCCGGACAGCGCGGCGATGTCGTCCATGATGACCCGCAGGCCGGACATCGAGCACATCTTCGCGCCTATCTGCGATCTGATCACGACGCGCGCTCCAACCCCGGCCGGATGGGACGGCGGGCCGCCAGGCGCCCCGTCATGCCGCGAGCGCCCACGTGCGGAAGGCAGCCGAGATACACCCCGCCGGCGCGCACGGGGTACGGAAACCATGGATTCTTCGGCATCGGACCGGTCACACGCCGAAGAAGCCGCACCGGGGCGGACCGGGTTCGGAGACCGGAGGGACTTGCGGGTCGTCCGTGTAGATCTCCAGTCGGATACCGTCCGGGTCGGTGAAGAATAGCTGTCCCGCCGACGCGGCGTCACCGCCCTCCGGGTCGTCCCGGATGGCCACGTCGGCGGCCCGCAGCCGCGCCTCCGCCGCTCGAAGATCGTCCAGCGTGGACGCCTCGAAGGAGAGGTGGTGCAGACCGGCCCGGTCGGCCGCGAACCGGGCGGCGGACTGCTCCCACAAGGTGAGCAGGACGGCATCGTCGATGCCCAGCAGTGCGTAGCGCCGGGACGCGCCGTCCGACTGCCGGATCACCTCGAATCCCAGGGCCCTCCGATAGAATTCCACCGATCGTTCGAGGTCCGTAACGTTGAGGCCGGCACTGCCCGTTCTGATCGCTGTCATGTCGCTCCCCCTTCAGCAGCCGCAAACCCGTCCCGGATCGGACACCGCCGCCCGGCCGCTCCGATCCGGC
The DNA here is from genome assembly GCF_025264685.1 of Dactylosporangium roseum. GTDB lineage: Bacteria > Actinomycetota > Actinomycetes > Mycobacteriales > Micromonosporaceae > Dactylosporangium > Dactylosporangium roseum. The sequence goes on along the minus strand of NZ_CP073721.1, from coordinate 3,070,261 downwards.
ACCGATCAGTCGGTAGTGGCTTCCGGCTTTGTCGCGTGAAAGCTCCAGTCGTTGTCCCGCGGGCCCGGTCGCGCGTCGTCGTCATAGTTGGCGGTGATCCTGACATCGACGAACCCGACCTCACGCAGCAGCGCGGCGAACTCCTCGGGGACCCAATGCTGAGTACGGAACATGTGGAGCTCCGTTCCCATCAGCCGACCGCTCGTCCACTTCTCGTAGCGGACGTACTCCACCATCTGATTCTTGGCGGGGTTGAAGGTGGAATGAACGATCTCGATGGTCCACAGGTCCTCCCCGGACCGCCACAGCTTCAGCGGCTGCTGCGGTCCGGTGAGCAGGCCCGGGATCTCGAGGTCGAGAATGAATCGGCCGCCGGGCACCAGCGATTGCCAGCAGCACTCCAGCGCGGCCCGGGTGAGCTCGCGTCCGTCCAGGTTGGTAATCGTGCCGGCCGGGATGATGACGGCCTCGTAGGCTTCCGGATTCACGAAGGACGTCATGTTGCCCTCGTGCAGTGCCGGCGCAAAGCCGCGGCTCTCGCAGTTGGCGCGGCAGATCGCGATCATATCCGGCGAGTGCTCCAGACCCTCCACATCGAAATCCGCCTCCAGCAGGCGAACCAGGATCCGGCCCGTGCCCGAGCCCATCTCGAGGATCTTGCCCTTGATGCCGGCGAGATGACGGGTGTAGTACTCGACATCGCCGTAGCTGTGCCCGACGGGCGTCCTGGCCTGGTAGATCTCCGCCATCAAGGGCCCGTGGGACCAGTTCATCAAGCTTCCTCCTCGAAGATGCGTCCGGCGGCCGGGTACGGTTCGAACGAGACACCGATCTGATGACGCCCGCGCGCGTCGTGGTCATCGGCCTCCACGAAAACATGGACGATGTTCGCCACCATGACACGTCCCAGGTCGGTGAGTTCGAGCCGCCCGCCCTCCTCGACCACGAGACCGGCGTCCAGAATCCTCGCCAACTGTTGCGGGAAGGCCTCGGTCACGGTGACGCCGAAATCGCGCGCGAACGCCGCGGGGTCGACGTACCCGCGCTTGAATCCGCGGATGATGTGCTGACGCATCGACTGGGCGGCGTTGCGGACGCAACCGGTCTCGATCGGCGACAGACCGGCGTCGATCGCCTCGACGTACTTGGGAATCGACCGCATGTTGTTCCACGACCGCCGGTCGACGGTGGACCGGGAGCTGACGCCGAATCCCAGGACGGGATCGCCCGACCACACGACGTCGAGGTAGGAGCAGTAGCGGTCGGCCGACGGGGCGATCCAGGCGCTGGCCGCGCCCGGCCGGTAACCGGCCGACCAGAGGATCTGAAGTGCTTCGAGGTGGAACTTCAATTCGTCCCGACGGTCCGGCAGATCCAGCTCGCTCCGCGAACTCCACCGGTGAAAGACCGTTTTCGGCCAGATCTCGAGGCCGTACAGCGTGATGCCGTCGATCCCCATGTCACAGGCCCGCTGTACACCGGCCAGCCACTGCTCGCCGGTCAGGCCGGGAAGCGGGTAGATCAGGTCGACGTTGACGAACACCCGGCGCCCGCGCGTCTCACCGACGAGTATGTCGAGCGCCGCCTGCGCCTGAGCGGCGTCGTGGTCCCGGTTGGCGGAGGCGAGGACCTGGTCCTCGAAGCTCTGCACGCCGACGCTGAAGCGGGTGAAACCGGCGTCGAGCAACTGACGGGTCTTGCCTGGGGTGACCGTGGCGGGGTCGAACTCGACGCCGACCTCCGCATCCGGGGCCACCGGCAGGGTGGACCGCATCGCCTCGACGATCTCGGCTAGCTGCTCGCCTTCGAGCAGGGCCGGCGTTCCGCCCCCGATGTTGAGCGCGCCGAAGGTCGAGCGTGGGACCGGAAGAGCCTCCGGGGATCGCCGGATCTCCGAGACCATCGCGCGCACGTAACTGCTACGGAGATCGCCATCGTGCACCGTGGTGATCGCGAAATTGCAGAAGTGGCACTTCTTCGTACAGAAGGGCACGTGCGCGTACAGTGCCCCTGGCGGGTCCGCGAAGAAGGCCCGGGGCTCCACGGCTTCGAACTGGACCGGATAGGCGTGGATGTTCGTCGATGGCCTGGTCTGCTGGTCGACTGCGTCACTGCGGCTGTGGCCACTGGCGGACGCCCGGTCGTAGCCGATCTTCATGGACGGAAGTCTATCCCGCGCCCCTGGTGGACGGAGGCCCGTGAGATAGATACACGCAGATTTTTTGCACACCGGCCAGACACCTGACGCGGGGGAAGACATTGGGCGAGCAAGGGCGGATCACGGTGGTCGGACTCGGCCCGGGGCCACTGGACCTGGTGTCACCCGCGGTCCGGGAGGCGCTGGGTTCCCCGGCTCTCCTGCTTACCACGGCGGCCGAACACCCGGCAATGTCGCAGGCGGGCCACGCCGTCCGCCTGGACCACGGTGCCCTCGGTGCCGAGGTCGCACTGGCGGCCTGCCGCGAGGACACACCCGTGGTCGTGGCCGTGTCCGGCTCACCGTACGTTCTCGAACCGCTGGTGACGCGCCTGCGCAGGGAGCACGGCGCCGCGGTCCGCGTCGTACCGAACGTCTCCTTCCTCGATCTGCTCTGGGACCGCCTGGGTATCCAGCCGTTCGGCGGGACGTTGCTCGCCGCCCCGGAAGATGTGACTCCTGCCACACTGCGTAGCGGAAATCTCGTATTGGCCGGCGTCACTCCGCAGTGGCTCCGTGAGGCGACCGAGCGAGGCTATGTGGACCCGGAATCCCCTGTCGTCGTCGCCCGCCGCCTCGGCCTGACCGGCGAGTTGTTGCGGCGCCGGCGCTGGGCTGAGCTGACCAGCGACGAAATAGACGGCTGGACCACCTTGTTCCTGGAATCCGCCGCTCCGCCGGTTCCGGCCAGCCCGCTCGGGTCGGCGCTCGCGGCCCAGACCCGCGGGGCACAGCGGGGGTTCGGCCTGCCCGACCTGGCAGCGGCCTTCGCCGACGTGGAGGACGAGCTGGCGGAGGCCCGCGCCGACCCCTCGGCCGCCGAGGTCGGTGACGTGCTCTTCGCCGCCGTGCAGGTGGCACGGCAGCTTGGGGTGGATCCCGACCACGCACTGCTGGGCGCGGTGCGCCGCTTCACCAGCCGCCTCGACTACATCGACGAGCATGCCGCGGACCCCGCGGCCCTGGCCCCGCACGAGCGCCGGGAGCTCTGGCGAATCGCCAAGCGGACCCGAGGATGATCCAAGATCGTCCGATGTGCGCAGTGCCCCACGGCGGGACCGTTCACAAGGTATTGTCGATGGCGGATGGTTGCCGCTAAGTTGGACAGAAGTGTACGGTCGAGAGGAGGTACCTGTCCCTGTTGCGCAGGGAATGCGACGAACTTCGCGAGAAAATGGCGGTCGAGGGGGAGGACCTGTGGGCGGCGTGCCCGAACTACGTTGCTTATTGATCGGAGTCGGACGCCGAGCACTGGACGACTACGTGCCGGCATTAGCAGAGCTGGCTCCCCGGGTAGAGTTCGTGGCCGCATGTGATGTGGACCGCTCAGCCGAAGAGCGTCTCAACGAGAAACTTTCGACGGTACAGCAAATTGTCGCTCCACGATTTTTCACCGACCGAGCGGCCGCCATGGACGAGACCAGTCCGAATTTCGCCATTGTCGCCACCCCGCACCACACTCATCTGGACGTCGCGCGGGACCTCATTCTTCGAGGGATTCCCTTTCTCAAGGAAAAGCCCTTCGCCATCTCTCTTCCGCAGGCTCATGAGCTGGCCCACCTGCTCCGTCAGGAAGACTCCTTCATGCGCCTGTGCGTCCAGCGGCGGTATCATCCACTTTACGCGTACGCAAAATCAGCGCTGGCACAAATCGGTGATGTGCGTCATTTCGAAGCCATCTACCAGTTGAACGCCGACGGTTACCGGGACGGTTGGCGCGCCCATCCGAATACGTCCGGCGGCGGCGCGATCATCGACATGGGATATCACATGATCGATGTTCTCCAGTGGTTCTTCGGGCCTCCGTCGCTGGCGTACGCGACGACCGCGCCGAAGTTGATTCCATCGGCTTCCTACGACGTCGAAGAGACCGTTCTCGCCAATCTCACCTACCGCAACGGAACCACCGGCACCCTTCGCCTCTCGCTGTGTGAGGCAACCAAGGAAGAAAAGATCAGAATCTATGGTGCCGAAGGGCACATCGAGCTGACCCGGCAATATCTCCGGCGTTACGACCGGTCGAACAACTTGACGGAAGAAGTCGACGGTGACGGCGACTGGGCCACACCGGCCGAAGTTGTGCTGGACACCCTCGCCAAGCTTTCCGACCGGGACGTCGTCGCGCAGGAGGTGGCGGACGGATTGGACATCATCTCGGCCATCGACGCGCTCTATCGCTCGATCGTCCAGCAGGCCCCAGTGAAACCGACGGACCGGGAGACGTGCAGTGCCTGTTACGACCCTAGCCATCGACGGCGCGACTCCCGTGCTGACCAGCAGTACAGAGTATTGCTGGCCGAAGCAGCGACCAGAATGGCGTGATCTCGTCAATCGGCAGCTCAGCAGTGGGAAACTGTCGATCTACGACAAGTCCGGCGTGGTGGCGGACTTCGAGGACGCCTGGTCCAAACAGCATGACGTGCGATACGGGCTGGTGATGAACTCCGGCACCGCCGCGCTGCACTCCGCGTTCTACGGCATCGGAATCGGCCCGGGCGACGAGGTCCTCTGCCCCACGTACACCTTCTTCGCCACCTCTGCGTCCCTGTTCCAGCTCGGCGCGCTGCCGGTCCTCGTCGACTGCCTCCCGGACGGCTCGTTCGACCCCGAGGCGGCCGCCCGGCTCGTCACCGACCGGACCAAGGCCGTCGTCATCACCCACATGTGGGGCCTGCCCTGCGACATGGCCGCCGTCACGGCATTCGCCGAGCAGCACGGCCTCGATCTCGTCGAGGACTGCTCGCACGCGCACGGCGCGACCTTCCGGGGCCGCCGGGTCGGCGCCTTCGGCGCCGCGGGGGCGTGGAGCCTGCAGACGCAGAAGATCATCGCGGCCGGCGAGGGCGGTGTGCTGGCCACCGACCGGCTCGACGTCTACGACAGGGCTCAGTTGCTCGGTCACTTCAACAAACGCGCCATGAACGAGATGGATCCGGACGGCCCGCTGTACGCCTACTCGGTCACCGGGCTGGGCCTCAAGTATCGAGCCCACCCGCTGGGTATCGCCTTCGCCGTGGGCCAGGTCGCGGAACTGGACGATTGGATCGGCGGCAAGCAGCGGTACGCGGCGGACATCGCGGAGTACTTCACCCGCATCGACGGTGTCACCGCGTTGACGATGTCCACACCGGAACGGATCTCGGCGCACTACGCGCTCCTGTTCGAGGTCGATCCGGGCCAAGTTCCCGGAGGCCGGGACTGGCTGGTCGCGGCCTGCAACGCCGAAGGCCTGACCGACGTCGACGTACCCAAAGCCACCTCGCCGCTGCACACCCTGCACCTGTTTCAGCATCCGATGTCGCCGGTGACCACCTACGACCGTGCGTGCGTTCGGTCGGACTACCCGGTCGCCGAGCGCTTGGCCGCGCGTACGTTCAAGATCCCAGTCCCGTGCGGGCCACGGGGATTCGAGGACGAGGACGACCGGTACCTCGATGCCGTGCGCAAGGTGACGGACCGCATCGCGGCGTATCTGGCGCCCTCGCACACCGGCGCACTCACCGTGAACGACACGGCCGACGGGCAGGACGGTGTGGCCTGACATGCCGATGTTGGGATCGGCAGAGCGGGGCGTGGGAGATCCATTGCCTGAGGGGTCCCGCGCTCCCGTCCACGAGCAGGTCTTCGCCGTCGCGCGACATTCGCCGGCACAGGTCGCGGTCTCCGGCCCCGGCTCGGCTCTCACCTACGGTGAGCTGCGGCAACATGCGGAGCGGCTCAGCGCGCGACTGTGCGACGCCGGCTGCGGCCCGGGCGCCCGGGTGGGGGTGGTCTGCGAGCCGTCGGCGGACATGACTGTGGCGGTGCTCGGTGTTCTGGCCTCCGGTGCGGCGTACGTGCCGATCGACATCACCCTTCCGCCGGCCAGGGTCCGGGCGGTGCTGGCCGACGCCGATGTGTCGGCCGTGGTCGCCGACACCCCAGGAGTGCCGGTGGTGACCGGCGCTCTCGACGGTTCCCCCGGCCGCGCCTTGGCGTCTCCCGGCGAGGCTCTGACCGTGTTCCAGGTCAACGCCACGGGCCGGACGCCGGCCGGACCCGCCGCGTACGTCATCTACACCTCCGGGACCACCGGTGAGGCCAAAGGCGTCGTCGTCGAGCACGAGCAGCTCACGGCCTCGACCCGGGCCCGATTGTCGATCTATCCCGGCGCCGCCACGTTCCTGCTCGTGTCACCACTCGCGTTCGACTCCTCGGCCGCGGGAATCTGGGGCACGCTGACCTCCGGTGGCCATCTCGTGATCGCCTCAGCGGATCAGGTTCGGGACGCCGACCGGCTGGTGTCCTTGATCGCTCAGCACCGGGTCACGCGGATGCTCTGCATCCCGTCGCTGTACGGACGCGTGCTGGACGCGGCCGAACGGGACGGGACGGTTCCGCTCGCCTCGCTCGACGTCGTGATCGTCGCCGGCGAGACGCTGCCGGAGTCCCTGCTGCGCCGGCACTTCGCCGTCCACGGCGACGACGTGGCGCTGGTCAACGAGTACGGCCCGACCGAGGCGACCGTCTTCGCGAGCTATCGATGGTTCTCCGCGCCCGGGCCGGTCACCATCGGCCGCCCGATTCCCGGCGCCCGGCTGTACATTCTCGACGAGAGCAGGCGGCCCGTCGCACCGGGCGTCGAGGGCGAGCTGTACATCGGCGGTGCGGGTGTCGCCCGCGGATATCTCGGCAAGCCCGACGCCACGGCACGCGCCTTCGTCGCGGACCCGTTCGACCCCGACCCCGCCGCCCGGATGTTCCGTACCGGCGACGTCGCCCGGTGGGCGCCCGACGGTGAGCTGGAGTTCCTCGGGCGGCGCGACCACCAGGTGAAAATTCGAGGCCACCGGGTCGAACTCGGTGCCGTCGAAGAGCAGCTTCGCCTGACCGCCAACGTCAAGGACGCGGTGGCGCTTCCGGATGCGACCGGGGAACAACTGATCGCCTTCGTCACCGCCTCGGGCGAGATTTCGGAGGCCGCGGTACGCGACCAGCTACGCGCCCACCTTCCCGCGGTCATGGTGCCGGCCGTGCACGTGGTGCCGGAGTTCCCACTCACCCCCAACGGCAAGGTGGACCGCGCTCGTCTGGCCGAGCAGGTCCGGGCCGAGGCCGCGCGGGCCGCCGTGGTGAGCACTGCCGAGCGCCCGTCACCGCACACGTCGAAGCTGGCGCAGGTGCGGGCCGCGTGGGCCCGGGTGCTGAACATCGAGGAGGTTCCCGTCGATGTGAACTTCTTCGACATGGGTGGACATTCGCTTGCCATGTTCCGACTTCAGGATGCCTTGGAGGAGTTCACCGGCTCGCGCCCGCCCGTCCTGGCCCTGTTCCGCCACACCACCGTCGCGGAGCAGGTCTCCTACCTCGAGTCGCAGGGGTCGGGACCGGCCGAGCCGTCGCAGGCGCGGACCCGAGCCGCGCGAACACGACGTACCCGCGGGGGGCGAAGCCTGACGACCCCCGGCGCCGGGGACCGGGCCGTGCCTGGCGATGGTGCGCGATGACCGGGTCGGGTGTCTGGCTCCAACGGTGGGGGGCGCCGGCCCGGGCCACCCATACGCTGGTCTGCTTCCCGCACGCGGGTGGCTCAGCGTCGTTCTACCGCGGCTGGGCACCGCGTCTACCGGCCGCGGAGGTGCTCGCGGTCTGCTATCCGGGCCGGGCACAACGGATCGACGAGGAGCCGGAGACGGATCTCCGCCGGATGGCGTACGACGTCGCGGCCGACCTGTGTACGCATGCCGGCGGCCGACCGCTTCTGCTCTTCGGACACAGCATGGGCGCGGCGGTGGCTCTCGAAACCGCTCGGGCACTGGAGTCCGGCGGCGTTCCGGTGGCCCATCTGTTCGCCTCCGGATCGCGCGACGCACCGCTGCCGGAGCCCGTCGCGGACGACGGCCGGACGGACACCGACGAAGAAGCGATCCAGCAGTTGGCGCGCATGGGCGGAACCAGCCGGGAAATGTTGGACGATCCCGTCTTCCGGGAGCTGATCCTGCCGTACGTCACCGCGGACAGCCGGATGTTTCACGCCTATCGGATGGCTCCGGAGCCGGTCCTTCGATGCCCGGTGACGGTGCTGACCGGTGATCGGGACACCGACGCGGACACCCGGCCGTGGGGCACGCTGACTACCGGTACCGTCGCACGGCTGACGGCACGCGGGGACCATTTCTACCTGACGAACAACCCGCCGTACGACGTGTTGGCGACGGCCATGACCTTCGGCGACTCCAACTCGCGTACTCCATGACCTCACGGGGGCCGGAGCACATGCACGTAACACAGGAGCAAATCCGCGACAGGGACCACCTGTGGCACATCTGGTCTCCACTGAAGGCCGATATGGCAGGCCTGATGCTGGTCAAGGGCACCGGCTGCTACGTGACCGACCAGCACGGCCGGGAGTACCTGGACGCTTCCTCCCCGAACCTCACGTGCGGCTACGCCGTACCGGAGGTGGCACATGCGGTGGGTGAGCAAGCGTCCCGGATGCACGGTTACGACCTGTCGGTGGCGAGCCACGACACGGCCGGCGCCCTGGCCGAACGCGTGGCCGGACTGATGCCGGCCGACCTCTCCCGGACGCTGCTGACCAACAGCGGGACGGAGGCCGTGGAGGCCGCGCTGCTCATCGCGGGAATGTACGCTGGGCTGCGTGGTGATCCCCGCACTCGGGTCGTCACCTTCGCGACCGGCTATCACGGCTCGACCGTGCTGGCCCGGAGCCTGTCCGGGCTGGCGCACCTCGACCACCCGTTCCACCAGCCGATGCCGGTCACCCGGGTCACTCTCCCGTCGCCGGCCCGCGAGATGCGGTCGCCGGAGGCGCTGGACATGCTTCTCGCCGCGTTCCGGGCGGCGCTGGCAGGTGACGGGCAGGAGCCGCCGCTGGCGGTCGTCGTCGAGCCGCTGATCAACGTGGGCGGCGGTGTCGTGCTGCCGCCCGGGTTCCTCAGCGGATTGCGCCGGCTCTGCGACGAGTACGGCGCACTGCTCATCCTCGACGAGGTGTCGACGGGCTACGGGCGTACCGGGCGGATGTTCGCCTTCGAGCACGAGGGCGTCGTCGCCGACATCGTGGTCACCAGCAAGGGGCTCGCCGGCGGCTATGCGCCCATCAGCGCCGTCAGCGTCCGCGAGTCGATCTACACCGCCTTCGGCCGGGATCCGTTCGTGGGCGGTCTCCGGTTCGGGCAGACGACGTCGGGGCACGGCATCGCCTGCGCCGCCGCCCTGGCCACGCTCGACCTTCTCGTCCGGGACGACCTCGCCGGCCGCGCCCAGCGCCTCGGCGAGGTGCTGATGGACGCACTGCGGGAGCTGGCCGGAACACGAGGTGTCGCCGATGTCCGGGGCATGGGTCTGTTCGTGTCGTTGGAGTTCGAGGACGAGACCACCGCGGTCGCCGTGGTCACGGCCGCACAGCAGCGGGGTCTGCTGCTGCGGCGGCAGGGTGCCGTGGTCATGGCCGTGCCGCCACTGACGATCGACGAGACGACGCTCGATCTGCTCGTCGAGCGGATCCGCTCGGCTGTTCGGGAGGTTGCCGCATGACCACACCCGGGTCCACCCGTAGCAGCGCGGCCATCGCCGCCTCGGCCCGGATCCTGGATTCGGTCAACCGGAAGCGCGCGAACGGCACATTGCCCGACGACGAGATCGAAGCCATCGTCGCGGATTTCGTGGCCGGGCGGATCCCGGACTACCAGATGTCGGCCTGGCTGGCGACGGTCGCCTGCCGCGGCCTCTCCACCCCGGAGCTGACCGCTCTCACCCGTTCCTACACCCGCGATGGCGGACGCCTGGACTTCAGCGGCGTCGACGGCCCGGTCGTCGACAAACACAGCACCGGCGGCGTCGGGGACACCACGACGCTTATCGTCGTGCCCGTGGTGGCGGCCTGTGGCGTCCCGGTGGCGAAGATGACGGGCCGGGCCCTGGGTTTCGCCGGTGGAACACTCGACAAGCTCGAGTCCATCTCCGGCCTGCGGGTGCACCTGCCGGCCGACGAGGTGGTACCGATGATCCGGTCGGTCGGAATGGTCATCACCGGCCAGAGCGGTGATCTGACGCCGGGCGACGGTGCGACCTACGCGCTCCGGGACGTGACCGGGACGGTCGAGAGCATTCCGCTGATCGCGGCCAGCATCGTCAGCAAGAAGGTCGCCGTGCACGCGGACGGCCTGGTACTGGACATCAAGACCGGGGCGGGCGCCCTGATCCCCGACCGGGACAGGGCCGTCGAGCTCACTCGGACCATGCTTGATCTCGCGCGGTCGTTCGGCCTCAGCACCCGGGCGGTACTCAGCGACATGAGTCAGCCGCTGGGACCGGCCGTCGGCAACGCAGTGGAGATCAAACAGGCGCTCGCGGTGCTGCGGGGCGAGCGCAGCCCCGGCCTGTGGGATCTGTGCGCGACCATCTGCCGCCTGATGCTGCAGAGCGCCGATCCGGGACTGTCCGACGAGGAAGCAGAACTCAAGATCAACAAGGCTCTCGACGACGGCTCCGCATACGAGATGTTCCTGCGCTGGGCGGCCGCCCAGGGCGCGGACGTCACCGTCCTGGAGCGCCCCGACCGGCTCCCCTCGGCTACCGGCCGGCTCCTCGTCACCGCCGACGAGTCGGGCCTGGTCACCCAGATCGATCCGCGGGCCGTGGGCAGCGCCACCCTGCTCATGGGCGTCGGGCGACTGACCCACGACGCGCCGCTCGACTACGGCTCCGGCGTCCTGCTGCACCGGCGCGTCGGCGACCGGGTCAGCACCGGCGACGTGCTGGCCGAGCTGCACTACAACGCCGGTGACATCGAAGGCGCCCGGTCGCTGGTACACAAAGCATTCGTCATCGGGGACGAGACGCCGGACGTACCGCCGGCCGTCCACGAGATCTTCTGACCGGAGAGGACTGCCGCATGGCCGCGATGCCCGCACCCGACGATCTCCGGCACGCCGTGGACGCGGACGCCGTCTCCTTCGACTCGATCCCGCCCGACCCGGTGGCGATCCCTGACGCCGGTCACATCCCGGACGCCGCGGTCGCGGACCTCGTCGCCCGCTACCGGAGCAACGGGTTTGCCCGCCTGCGTTTCGTCGACGGGCCATGGACCGAACAGGCGGTCGAAAGCCTCGCCTCGGCACTGGACCTCGGTGAGCCCTTCATCCCGCCGCTGTACAAGCGGGGCGGATACACCTCACCGGCGGTGTCGCACATCAGCGCCCCGGCCCGCACGGACACGTCCGAGCCCAGCCATCCGCACTTCCAGACGACGGTCGGGCAGGACTTGCACTGCGACGGAACCCTCCAGGACATCGGTGTGGTGAAGTCGGCGATCCTGCTCTGCCAGTCGCACGGCGTGGACGGCGGGACCAGCACCGTCTTCAACTCGTACGCCGCGTTCGCCGAGTTGCTGGCGGCCGACCCGGAGGCCGCCCTGGCCCTGACCCGGCGCGGCGTACTGGTACGCCGGGCGACGTTCAACGGCTCGACCGAGATCAACGAGAGTCCTGTCTTCACCGTGCTCGACGGACGTCTGGTGTGCCGGTACTGCGTGGACGCGACGGATAGCTGGGCCGTGCCGGACGGCAGCGACCCGGAACCCATCGGGCGCGGGCTCGACTTTCTCGACAAGGCCCGCCAGGAGGGCAGCCCGTACATCCGGCGGTTCGACCTCGCGCCGGGGGAAGCCATCGTCATGGACAACACCCGGATCTCCCACGCACGCGACGCCTACCGGGACGGTCCGGACCAGCGCCGCTCCATGTTCCGGAGCCTGCACCTGCGCCATCCGTCGTCGAAGTCCGGGCCGGCATGATCCTGGGAAGTCCGCCGCCGTTCGATCCGGAACTTGACGGGCCGCTCCGCGACATCCTCGCCGAGCTGCCGCCGCTGAGCTTCGAGACGATCGCCGACCGGCGGGCCGGCACCGAGCGAAGCGGGTTGTCGGACGACGACATCAGACGCGGCGGAGCGTTCACCGTCGAATGGCGCACCGTCGCCGGCTTCGGCGGGAGCCCCGAGGTGCGGCTCCTGATCTGCCGTCCGGCCGCAGCTCCGGGCCCATCGCCGGTGATCTACAACATCCACGGCGGCGGCATGGTGGCCGGCGATGCCCGGTGCGCCGATCTCGACGGCGAACTGCGCCGGGCACAGGAGCTGGGGATGGCTGTGGTCGCCGTCGAGTATCGGCTGGCGCCGGAGCACCCCGATCCGATCCCGCTCGAGGACTGCTATGCCGCCCTGGAGTACATCGCCGAGCACGGCGACACGCTCGGCCTGGACTCCGGGCGGATCGTGGTCAGCGGCAACAGCGCCGGCGGTGGCCTGGCCGCCGGGATCGCGCTGCTCGCCCGCGACCGCGGGCGGGTCCGGCTCATCGGTCAGATGCTGCAGTGCCCGATGCTCGACGACCGGTGTGACACCGTGTCGGCCACGCAGATGGAGAACGTCGGGCTCTGGAACACCGCCTCCAACCGGACCGGGTGGACTGCGCTCCTGGGTGATCGCCGAGGTGGTGCCGAGGTGTCCGGCTACACGGCCCCCGCACGGGCCACCGACCTGGCCGGGCTGCCGCCCGCGTTCATCGACGTCGGCGGGGTGGAGTCGCTGCGGGACGAGGCCATGATCTATGCGATGGAGCTGTCCCGGGCCGGGGTGCCCACCGAACTGCACGTATGGGCCGGAGCGTTCCACAGCTTCGACCAATGGGTACCCGGCGCGGCCGTGTCGCAGGCCGCCGAGAGTGCCCGCGCGTCCTGGCTACGCAGGACACTTCGCCAGGCCCGATGACAGCGGTTCGGAGGAGACCCGGATGCGGAAACCCAAGCTCAGCCTGATCATCCCGTACGAGCGACGTCTGGACAATCTGAAACTCGCCCTGCAAGGTCTGCTCAACCAGACCATGGACCCGGCGGAGTTCGAGGTCGTCATCGGCACCACGAAGTACGACGAGGATTTCGTCGTGGCCTGCGACAAAGCGGCTCGCCATCTCAATCTCGTGACCGTCATGACGCACGAGCGGTTCGAAATCCCGCGCGCCCGCAACATGGCCATGCGCCAGGCGAGCGGTGCCGTGACCGTCAACATGGACGCCGACACGCTGCTGCCGCCGGACGCTTTGGAGCGCCTGTACGAACGGCACTTCGCCTTCGGGCAGAACGCCTGCATCGTCGGCCAGGTGCTGGGATACGGCAACAACTACGACGGCGACGTCCGGCACGTCGAATCCGAGCCGTTCGAGATCTGGCAGAAGCGGCTTGAGGAGATGCGGTCCACCACGGACCAGCCTCTCGACCCGAGGTTCACGACCGACCACGTCATTCCGTGGAGCTTCGCCTGGACCGGCCTCATCGCGCTGCCCACAGTTCTGGTACGCGAACACGACCTGTACTTCGACGAGTCGTTCGTGGGATGGGGGGTCGACGACATCGAGTGGGGCTACCGGATCGCCGCCACCCGTGCGCCGATCGTCCTCCGCAAGGACGTCTACGCCCTCCACCTTCCGCATGTCCGGGACACCGCGGCCAACTTCGTCACCGAGGCCGCGTCCTACCGGCAGTTCCTGCGGAAGTGGCCGGGCCCGGACGTCGAGTTGGCGGCGGCCTTCAGCGATTTCGAGGCCAACGACCTGTACCTCGATTTCCTCGCCGAGTTGCGATCAGCGTTGCCGGGCGGCGCCGACCTGCTGGGAACGGTCCGGGTCACCGTCGAGGGCGCCGCCGTGGCCTTCCTGGGCGTGCCGCTCGACAGCGCTCATCGCATCGTCGACCCCGACGTGCGGCGAGCCGCCGTGTCGGCCACCGACGTCGAGGTTCTGCCTTTGGTCGGTATGGCCGTACCGTTCGACGACGCGTCGGTCACGGAGTGCCGGGTCCTGCCCACGGTCCGGGACCTGTCCGGCCGGTACCGGGAGAAGGTGATGGCGACCGCCCGCCGCCTGGCCCCGTCGGTCGTCGAGGTCGGTGCGTGAGGTCGGCGCATGAGTGAGCCGCGGATGCAGCGAAGCGACGTCGAGACACTGGTCGCGTTCGGCATCGAGTTGGCGGCCGGAGCGTGCGAGGCGATATGCGCGATACGGAACCGGCGGAGCCTCCGGGTCAAGTCCTCGCCGACCGACTACGTGACCGCGGCCGACGTGGCGAGCGACGACGCCATCCGGCGCCGGCTGACTCGGCGACGGCCGCTCGACGGCCTGGTGAGCGAGGACGGCGACGGGATCGAGGCACGTAACGGGGTGCGCTGGGTGGTCGACCCGTTGGACGGCACGGTGAACTTCCGGCACGGACTACCGAACTTCGCCGTCAGCGTCGCGTGTGAGACACATGTCGAGGGCCGCTGGCAGGCGGTGGCCGGCGTCGTCCACGACGTGACCCGCGAGGAGCGGTACAGCGCCGGCCGTGGCATGGGCAGCCGTCTCGACGACATACCGATCGCCGTCACGAATCCGGTCCACGCCGCAGAGGCGCTGGTAGGAACGGGATTCGGATATGCGGCCTCGGATCGGCGGAGGCAAGCGGCCACTGTGGCCCGTGTAGCACCCCTGGTCGCGGACATCCGGTCCACCGGCAGCACCGTCATCGACCTGTGCTGGACGGCGGCCGGCCGCCTGGACGCGTGTTTCGAGGACGAGCTGTCGCGCTGGGATTGGGCGGCCGGGCGGCTCATCGTCGAGGAGGCCGGCGGCCGCGTCACCGACTACGGCCGAGGAGTGCTGGCAGGGGGACCACACCTGCATTCCGAGCTGTGCCGGCTGCTGTCCTGAGCGTTGCCGCTCAGAGCCAGTCGAGGCGGTCACGGTTTCTTGACACCAGCAGGTCGGCCAGCCGGTGGGCCGCCTCCGCCTGGCCGATCGTCGGGTGCGCCAGCATCGCCGTACGCACCCGTTCGACGCCGCCCAGCATCGCGGCCCGCACGGCCAGTTCCTCGTACGCCGCCATGTGCGCGATGAGACCGGCGTACACCGGCTCGACCGGCCGCGGGAGAGGGCAGGCCACGGCTCCGTCGGGGCTGACGGTCACCGGCACCTCGATGATCGACTCGGGTGGGAGGAACGGGAAGAGGCCGTCGTTGCGGACGTCGACGACCTGTTCCTTCGTCGAGCGGCCCAGCAGGCCCGCCATCACGTCGACGGCGGCGTGCGAGTAGTAGGCACCTCCGCGCTCGCTGAGCAACGCGGGCTTGCTGGTGAGCGCCGGGTCCGCGTAGAGGTCCAGCAATTTCGCCTCGGTGCGGGCGACGATCTGGGCCCGCGTCTCGGTGTCGCCGCGCTGCGCGGCGACCTCGGCGTCGTGGCTGTAGAAGTATTTCAGGTACGACGAGGGAACACTGCCGAGGTCGCGCAGCACCCACTCCGGGATGCCCATGTCGTCGGCGAGCGTGCGGGAATGCCGCGCGAGCACATCGGGCAGGACGTCCTCGCCGTCCAGGAACACCTGCCGCACCCAGGAGAGATGGTTGAGCCCGACGTAGTCGAGCCGCAGCCGGTCGGGGTCCACGTCCAGTTCCTCGGCGAACCATCGGATCTTCGAGATGGCGACGTTGCAGAGTCCGACGGCCCGATGCCCCTCGTCGAGCAACGCCCGGGTGACGATGCCGACCGGGTTGGTGAAGTTGACGATCCAGGCGCGCGGCGCACGTTCCCGGACGACCCGGGCGATGTTCAGAACGACCGGCACGGTGCGCAGTGCCTTGGCCAGGCCGCCGGCCCCGGTCGTCTCCTGTCCGACGCAGCCGCACTCCAAGGGGAACGTCTCGTCGTCATGGCGCGCACGCCAGCCGCCCACCCGTAGCTGGACGACCACCATGTCCGCGTCTTCCACACCCGCGGCGAGATCGTCGGTGGTGACGACGTGCGCGGTGGTCAGGCGCTGCGCGAAACCGCCGACGATACGCCGGCGGTCCGGATCGGGGTCGATCAGCGTCACCTCGGTGACGTCGAGCTCGTCGATGCCGTCGATCAGCTCCGGCGTATACGTCGATCCCCCGCCGACCACTGCGAGCTTCATCTCCACCTGGCCTTCCGGTGATGTCGGCCGCGACCTTGCCCAGCCCGCGGACGCGATCACCCGGCTATCGTAACGATAGACTTTACTGGATGCGATCGCCCGGATAAGGTCTTGGCACCAGCGTATGGTCCTGGCACAAGGGGAGCCGCCACAGATGACCGGTGCCGGGACGCCGCCGCACTACCCATTGTGGAGTGTCGTCGCTGTATCGACGCATTTCGATGATGTCGTGCTCTCCCTCGGCGGTTTCCTGCTCGGCGTCGGCGCCCCCAAGGCGATCGCTACGGTGCACGGCCAAGCCCCCGCTCCCGGCGACAAGGTGTCGGAGTGGGACGCCGAGTGCGGCTTCACCACCGCGGCCGAGGCATTCGCCACCCGGCGCGAGGAGGACCGCCGCGCCTGCGAACTGCTCGGTGCCGATCAGGTGCTGCTGCCGAATCCCGACAACCCGTACCGACCGGACGGACCCCTCGCCGGGCTGGACGAACTTTTCGCCGGGCTTGATCCGAACACCCGGGTGCTCCTGCCGATCGGCGTCAACCAACCGGACCACGCCGCCGTTCGTGACGCGGCGCTCGACGCGCTGGACCGGCTGGACCGGCGTCCGCCCTGGTTCTACGCCGACCTGCCGTACGCCGCGGCGCTCGTTCCGGACTGGCGCGACGCGACGGAGGAGGAGCTGAGCGTGGCGCTCGACCGGAACGATCATGCGTACCGGGAGCTACGCTCGCGACTCGGCGTCGAGCCCCGGCCCGGACGGCGGATCGACGACCGGACGTGGCAGCGCAAGCGGCAAGCCATCTTCAGCTATTCCTCCCAGCTCAGTCTGGTCGGGGCCATGGGCGAAGTGCAGCACATGGGTCCGATGCTGCGCTTCCCCGGGGCGATGCAGCGGGAATTCATCGTCGCGGCACCGTCCGCGCGGGGGGCGGACGGTGTGATTGACTGACGCGCGTTCCTCATGGAACCAACCGACCAGTGCCGTCAGGGCTACCACGATCGGAATTCACCACCCATGGCCATGCACGATGATGAGATCGACGTTCGCGAGGATGTCGTCCGGGCGTTGATCGCCGACCAGTTCCCCGACTGGGCGGGCGCGCCGGTCCGGCGGATCGCGTCGGACGGGACCGTGAACGCGATCTTCCGGATCGGGGACGAGGCGGCGGCCCGGTTCCTGCTGCGGGGGCGGACGGTCGACGCGGCCCGCACGGTCCTGGAGCGCGAGGCCGATGCCTCCCGGCGATTCGCCGAGCACAGCCCGGTTCCGGCGCCCAGGCCGATCGCGATCGGCGAGCCCGGGGAGGGATATCCGCTGCCGTGGGCGGTGCAGACCTGGCTGCCGGGGACGATCGCCCCGATCGAGTTCGAGGGGTCCGCGGCCTTCGCCCACGACCTCGCCGGGCTGATCAGCGCGCTGCGGGCCACCGACACCCAGGGCCGGATCTTCCAGGGCGACAACCGCGGTGGCGATATCCGCGATCACGACGAGTGGGTCGAGGAATGCTTCGAGAAGAGTGTGGATCTGCTCGACGTCCCGTACCTGCGCCGCCTGTGGGATCACTTCCGCGACCTGCCCCGCACGTCAGTGGACGTCATGTCGCACGGCGACCTGCAGCCGCTCAACGTTCTCGTCGCCGACGGCCGGTTGACGGGCGTGCTGGACACCGGCAGTTTCGCGCCGGCCGATCCCGCGCTGGACGCCATGGCCGGCTGGTATCTGCTGGACGACGATTCCCGGGCGGTTTTCCGTGAGGAGCTGAACTGCGACGACCTGGAATGGGAACGCAGCAAGGCGTGGTCCTTCGAACAATGCCTCGGCGCGATCTGGTATTACGTCGACTCGAATCCGGTCATGCACCGCATGGGCCGCCTGGTCTTGGACCGGATAACCGCGAACACGAAGATCTGATCTGAGTTCCCCGCGCTCGACACGGTCGGGCCAGCACCCTCGATCAGGCCGATCGCAAAATCTCCTGTTGCAGCAGCGGTATAAGGTCGGACCGGCGGGAAACCTCGACCTTGCGGTAGATGCGCGTCAAGTGCTGCTCGACCGTGCTGAGGGTGATGCAGAGCTTGCGCGCGATCTGCCGGTTGGTGTGCCCACGCGCCGCCAGCGCCGCCACCTTGCGTTCCGCGCCGCTGAGCGCGGCCAGGCGCTGGTTGTCGGCCTGCGGCCCGGGCGGTTCCAGTTCGTCGGCGCCGGGGTGAAGGCTGCGGTATAACTGCTCGGCGTTGCACTCCCGGGCCACCGTCGAGGCCCGGCGGAGCAGCACCCGGGCCTGGCTCGACCGGCCGAGATCCTGCTGGGCGCGGCTGAGCTCCGAGATGGCGTGCGCGAGGCCGAGCCGGTCGCCGGCGTCCTGCAACTGCTCGATGGCCTCGTACAGCAGCGGCGGACGCCGCGCGAGCTCGCTCGTCGCGGCCAGCAGGCGCAAGGCATAACCGCGCACGTACGGGTGATCGCTCGCTCGGGCCAGTTGCTCGGAGGCGAGCTTCCGGGCCCGCTGCACCTCACCGAGCCGCAGGTGGGCCCAGCCGGCATCGGTGCGCCATTGCGCGACGGCGGCCACGTCGAGGCCCCAGGAGTCCAGCATGTCGCCGCAGATGCTGAAGTCCTCGATGGCGGCCCGGCAGGCGCCAGTGGCCACCCGGTAGCGACCGCGGGCGATCAGGTAGTTGACGCCGTAGGGGGTGTGGAACATGGCGGGCGGCACCGGCTGGTTGAGCTGGTCGGCCGCGACCTCGTAGTCGCCGATCGCCACGGCCACGTTGATTGCGGCGGCGCGGGGCGCGCCGACCACGATGCCCCAACTCTCGGGTGGCATGATGCGCAGCGCCATCGCCGCGTGTCGCGCGGCGGCGCTCAGGTCGCCCGTCCGGTAGGAGATTTCGGCCCGGATCGCCGTCAGCACGGCCTGCCAGGTCGGCGCATTGCAGCCGGCGAGCCGGCCGAACAGGTCGTCGCAGCCCGCGGCGGCCAGTTCCAGGCGACCGGTGCTGAGCAGGGCGGTCAACGACGACACGAGCGAGCTGACCGTACGATCGTCGACGCCCGGCGTGCGCAGCACGCGGACCGCGGCGTTGATCAGGTCGTCCTTCTGCCGTTCGGTCACGTTGTCCAGCACCAGCATCGCCTCGGCCGGGTGGTGGGTCACCATCGGCGCGGCGACCTTGGCGGGAACGGCGGACGGTGCCGGAGGCAGCCGGCGCGCCATGGCCGGATACCAGGTGGCCAGCCAGCGACTGGCCCGCCAGATCTCGGCGTCGGTCTCCGGCTCGACCGGGCCCTCGGCGATCAGCTTCACGAGCAGGCTGGTGGCGTCGTCGCCGCGGCCGAACCACATCGAACACCAGATCGGAACGAACACGGCCGGGCCGCGGAGCGTGCCGTGGCGGACCGCGGCCACCAGCTCGGGGAGGTGGCGTGCGGCGATGGACGGATTGACCCGCCATCCCACGTAGGCGATGGTGGCCCGGATCGTCATCCGTTCGGTCTCGTCGTCGGTTGTCCGGTAGGCCAGCTTGAGGTATTCGACGGCGCGTTGCACCTCGCCGTCGTGCGAGGCCACCTCGGCCGCCTGCCGAAGCACGGCGACCACCCATGGGGCGTCCACGCGAATGCCGGAGGCGTAGAGGTGATCGGCCACGATGACCGCGTCGGCGCCGTCTTCGTACAACAGTTGGGCGGCGCGGGTGTGCAGGTCGAGCAGGCTTTCCCGGGAGATGGCCCGGTAGACGGCCGCCTCCGCGGCGGGATGGCGGAACCTCCCGCCGTCGAGCAGGCCGGCGGCCTCGAGCCCACGGATGATCCGCGCCACGTAGTCGGGCTCGGCCTCCAGAAACCGGGCAACCACGCCGGCCTCGCCGAACTCTCCGAGTATCGCCATGACCCGCAGCACCTGCTGGACGATGAACTGGGAGCGGTAGAGGCAGCTCAGCATCGCCGAGCCGTAGTGCTCCCCGGGACCGTCGGCGTGGCGCCTGTCCTCCATCCAGCCGTGCAGCAACAGCGGGTTGCCGCCCGTGGCTTCGACGCAAGCGTCGAGGTCGTGGGCCGCCTCGGGCAGGCGATCGCGCAGCACCTGCTCGACGCCGGCGCGGCTCAGTGCGGCGGCGCGCAGGCGGCGACAGTACGGCTCCCGCTGTAGCTCGACCCGGAACGCCATGTGGGCCGGCTGCGGCCCCTGCCGCTCGGCGACGATCACGAGCAGCCGTGCGGCCCTGGCCCGGCGGGCCAGGTGCAGCAGGAACCGCAGGGACGCGGCGTCGGCGTCCTGCACGTCGTCGACACAGACGACCACCGGTAGCTGCGTGGCCAGGCCGAGGATGACGTCGTCGAGGCGCTGTAGCACCCGCCGGCTTATCAAGCGCCCGGAGTCGGACTCGATGCCGGACACGTAGGCCGCGAGCGCCGCATCCTCGAGCGTGCACGCGACCATGGAGGCGGTTTCCGGCGGCAGCGGGGCGTCGCGAAACAGTTGACGCAGCACGCCCAGCGGAGTCTGTTGCTCTGGCGGCATCCCGTCGCCGCGAAGCACGGCGGCGCCAGCCTCCACGGCACAGTCGAGGAAGGACGCGAGCAGTGCCGACCGGCCGGTGCCGACCGGTCCCTCCAGCCAGACGATGCCGGGCCGGCCCTGCTGGCAGTCGGCGAACATCCGCAGAAGGCGGGCGTGTTCTTGATCACGTTCGACCAAAACCATGGCAGTCTCGCCCCCAGTACAGCCGCGAAGCGGCCCTTATCTGCCGTGTCCCGAGATGATCGATCAATGACGAACCAAGTCGCAACTGTCGTGTGTAGTCACTTGGAGAGGACTTCAGTACAGGCAGCCTACGTCGTGCATTCCACAGGATCAATCAGCGTCTATAAGAATCTTGACGCCGGGACGACACCGTGTTCAGCATCCTGGAGAACTTCCCAAACTTATTGAATTGGTTTCGGCGTTGCACCGCAGCGTGCGGCCCGCGGTGGCCCGGCCACCGGTCGTTTGATCCACACAAATCCAAACGATCATCAACCGGCTGCCGCAGCCGGGCGATACGCACGGCCTGAGCTGCCACTTTAGCCTCGCCTTACCGTACGGTCGCATCAATATCCGTATGGCCTCGGACCCGGACCTGTGGATCCGCCGTTACCATCCGGCACCGGGAAGCAGGATGCAGCTCATCTGCTTTCCGCACGCCGGCGGCTCCGCCAGCTTTTACTTCCCGGTGTCGGCGGCATTGACGCCGGCCATCAACGTCGCGGCCATCCAATATCCGGGACGCCAGGATCGCCGTACCGAGCCCGGCGCCGCCAGCATTCAGGAGCTGGCGGACGCCATTTTCCATGTGGTACGCCCACTGGCCGACCGGTCGCTGGCCTTCTTCGGGCACAGCATGGGAGCGATACTCGCCTATGAGGTGGCGGTGCGCCTGGAAGACGCCGGCGCCGCCCCGCTGGCCCGGCTGTACGTCTCGGGTCGGCGGGCGCCGTCGTGCCACCGGGAGGAAACGCTGCACCAGCAGACCGATCAGGCCCTGATCGCAGAGCTGAGGCAGCTCAGCGGGACGAACTCGGGTCTGCTCGCGGATCCCGAAGCGCTGGAGATGATCTTGCCCGCGATCAAGAACGACTATCGGGCGATCGAAACCTATCGGCCCAGTGACACGCGGCCGCTGCGGGCCCCGATCACCGCCGTCATCGGCGGGGAGGACTCCAGGGTGACCGTTGACGAGGCAAAGGCCTGGCACCGGCACAGCACCGCGTCCTTCGACCTGCGGGTGCTCCCGGGCGGTCATTTCTACCTGATCGACCGCGGCCACGAAGTCGTCCACCTCATTGCCAAGGACCTGTCACTGCACGACGCGGAGGGACGCCAAACGTGACCGGAGCACCCCGACACGGCATTGTGCTCGGCGCGAGCTGGACCGGCATGCTAGTTGCGCACGTACTCGCCCGTCATCTCGACTCCGTCACGGTGGTGGAGCGCGACACGCTGCCCGACCATCCCGCGCATCGCAAGGGTCTGCCGCAGGGGCGCCACGTCCATGTGCTCTGGTCGGGCGGCGCCCGCCTTGTCGAAGGTCTGCTGCCGGGCGTGATCGACCGGGTACTGGGCGCGGGCGGACGCCGGGTCGGCTTCCAGAAAGACGTGGTGACGCTGACCGCTCATGGGTGGCAACACCGCTTTCCGGCACGGCAGTTCGCCATCATGTGCGGCCGCCCGCTGCTCGACCGGGTGGTCCGCGACCGGGTCCTGACCAGCGATCGGATCCGGCTGCGGCAGCGGACGGAGGCCGTCGCTCTGGTCGGCGACAGCGTCAGGGTTTCCGGCGTCGAGGTGTACAGCCTCGAGAACGGCACGCGGGAGACCCTCGAGGCGGACCTGGTGGTCGACGCCACCGGGCGGCGATCGGGCCTGCGACGATGGTTGTCGGCGCTCGGCCTGCCGCCCGTCGAGGTGGACATCGTCGACGCGGGGATCGCCTACTCCACAAGGGAGTTCGTGGCGCCCCCCGGCGCGACCGGCGGGTTTCCCGCGGTCAACGTCGCCGCCGATCACCGGACGGGCCAGCCAGGCCGCTTCGGCGTGCTCTTCCCGCAGGAAGGCGGCCGCTGGATGGCGACCCTCTCGTGCACCCGCGGCGGGAAACTGCCGACCCGCAGCGAAAGCTTCCTGCCCTGTGCGCAGTCGCTCCCCGATCCGCTCCTCGCCCGGCTCATCGGCTCGGTCGAACCCCTGACCGACGTTTTCGTCTCACACATCGGGGCCAACCGGCGGCTGTATCCCGAGCGGCTCAACCGGTGGCCCGACGGCCTGATCATCGTCGGCGACTCGCTTGCGGCATTCAACCCGATCCACGGGCACGGGATGAGCGCCGCCGCCCGTGGCGCGGTGGTGTTGGACAAGTGGCTCACCGAGGGCGATCTCGGTCCCGGCGCGGCGCACCGGACGCAGCAGGCCATCAGTGCGGTCGTCGACGACCCCTGGATCATGGCGACCTCCAAGGACCTGGAGTACGTCGGCTGCCGCAACGAATCCACCGACCCGAGGCTCAACCAGGAAGTGTCCTACACACACCAGTTCGCGGAGCTCATCGCCCGCAAGTCGATACGTTCACAGGCGGTGTCCGATGTGGCGACGGATGTGGCCAGCATGAGCGTCTCCCAGGTCGAACTCGGTGCGAGCCGCTTCCTGCTGCTGATGCAGCAGGCCAAGGAGCTGCCGGAGCTCCTCCAGGCTCCGTTGCGCCCGGATGAGCTGGCGATCGCCAACCTGGAGTAGGGCGCGGGGCCGAGGTCACTCCGGCCTTGCGACCCCCAGTTCGCTGTCGATGAACTCGAGCACCTGATCGGCGTTTGCCGTTTCCAGCCGCTCGGCGACGTTGCCACCGTCCTGGTGACGGTGGGCCGCCTTCCAGCTTCCCAGCAGAGCCTCGAGCCGGGCTTCGACCGCTCTCGGGTCCAGGCCATGACCGGGGAGCGCGGTCAACATGCCTTCGAGTTTGGCCAGTTCCTCGAGGACCGAGTCGAAGGCGACGGCCGCCGGCGTCGCCGGGATCTCAGGGGACAGCCGGCTGTCGAGGTGACCGGCCAGGGCCACGGGGTCCGGGTAGTCGAACACCATGGCCGCGGGAAGGCGCAGGCCGGTTACCGCCGAGAGCCGGTTGCGGAGCTCGACCGCGGTGAGCGAGTCGAAACCCATGTCCTTGAAGTTGGTCTCGGGGCGTACCGCGTCGAGGTCGGCGTGCCCCAAGACGGTGGCGGCCTGGGTGCGGACGACGTCGAGCAGGGCGCTCTGCCGCTCCGCCGCGTCCATGCCGGCGAGTTGCGCCGCAAGGTCTCCCGGCCGCGTTTGCGCGGTTGCGGTGGCCGGTCGGCGGACATTGCCGGTAGCGAGCTCCCGCAGCAACTCGGGCACGGCCTCGGCGGGCGTGACCGCCAACGCGGCCAGGTCGAGGTCGGCCGCGACCAGGTGCGCCGCGCCGTGGCTGATTGCGGCGTCGAACAGGGCCAACCCCTGCTCGTCGCTCAGCGGGGTCATCCCGCTCGTGCGCATCCGGTGGCGGTCGGTGTCACTCAGCCCGCCGGTGATGCCGCTGACCGACTGCCACAACCCCCACCCGATGGACTGACCCGGCAAACCGGCCGCGCGGCGCCGGACCATCAGGGCGTCGCAGTAGGCGTTGGCGGCGGCGTAGTTGGCCTGCCCGGGGCTGCCCGAGGTGGCGGCCGCGGAGGAGAACACCGTGAAGAAGCTCAACCGCTGTCCCACCGTCGCCGCATGCAACGCCACCACACCATCCACCTTCGGCCGCCACACCGCAGCCAACCGCTCCGCCGTCAACCCCGCAACCAAACCATCATCAACAACACCAGCCGCATGAACCACACCCGTCAACGGATGCCCCGGATCAACCCCCGCCACCACAGCACGCACCGCACCCACATCACCCACATCCGCCGCCACCACCCGCACCCGACCCCCCAACCGACCCACCAACTCCACAGCACCCGGCGCCCCCAAACCACGACGACTCACCAACACCACATGCCGCGCCCCCCACACCTCAACCACATGCCCAGCCACCAACCCACCCAACACACCAGTACCACCCGTAATCAACACCGTACCCTCAGGATCAAACACCGCCGGAACATCCAACACCACCTTCCCCACATGCCGAGCCTGACTCATCAACCGCAACACCTCACGCACCCGCCCCAACGGCCACGCCTGCACAGGCAACGCCCGCAACCGCCCAGCAACAAACAACTCCCGCAACAACCCCAACATCGACGCAACCCGCTCCGGCGCCACATCACCCATCAAATCAAACGCCCGATACCACACCCCCGGATCAACACGAATATCCGTCTTCCCCAACTCCACAAACCGCCCACCATCCCCCAACAACCCCAACGACGCATCCGTCAACTCCCCCGCCAAACAATTCAACACCACATCCACCGAACCGAACTTCGCCGCAAACCCCACATCCCGCGACGACGCACGATGCGCCTCATCAAACCCCATCTCCACCAACAACCCCTGCTTACCAGGACTCGCCGTAGCAAACACCGTCGCCCCCAACAACCGCGCCACCTGCACCGCCGCCCGACCCACACCACCCGTCGCCGCATGCACCAACACCGACTCCCCCGCCCGCACACCCGCCAACTCCACCAACCCATACCACGCCGTCAAAAACGCCACCACAACACCCGCAGCCTCCCGAAAACCCCAACCCTCCGGCACCACAACCACCGACCGCGCATCCGCCACCACCACCGGACCAAACGCCCCACCAAACAACCCCATCACCCGATCACCAACCACCAACCCCGAAACCCCCGACCCAACCTCAACCACCACCCCAGCACCCTCACCACCAATCCCACCAACCCCCGACACCACACCCAAACCAACCAACACATCCCGAAAATTCACACCAGCCGCCCGCACATCAATCCGCACCTCCCCACTCCCCAACGGCCCCAACACCTCCGGACAACCCACCACCAACACATCCTCCAACGACCCACCACCCCCCACCCCCAACCGCCACGCCCGCTCCCCCACCCCACCCACCAACTCCCCACACCCACCACCACGCACCAGACGCGGCACCAACACCCGACCACCACGCACCACCACCTGCGGCTCCACCACACACCCCGCCACCACACCAACATCAACCCCCACCTCCAAATCCACCAACCAAAACCGACCCGGATGCTCCAACTGCGCACACCGCACCAAACCCCACACCGCCGCCCCATCCGGATCCGGAACCCCACCCACCGCCCCACGAGTCACCAACACCAACCCCCGACCATCCGAACCCCCCAACCAACCCCGCACCACCCCCAACGCCTCACCCACCACCCCCACCTCAACCACCACCACATCATCAACACCAACCCCAACCGGATCCGAAACCGGCACCCACTCCACGACGAACAGGCCGGGCACGGCACCCCGGAAGCGTTCGGGGTCGGCCCGGCGCAGGTGAACCGAGTCGGCCGTCAGTACCGGCGCGCCGCCGGTGTCAGCGATCGTGAGCCGCACCCGCGCGCCGTTGCCCGACAGCCGGACGCGGACCGCGGTCGCGTCGACCGCGTGCAGCGTCACGCCGTTCCACGAGAACGGCAGCCACAGCTCGCCGCTTTGCCGTTGGTCGACGAGCAGCGGGTGCAGCGCCGCGTCCAGCAACGCCGGGTGCAACTGGTGGCCGGGCGCTTCGCCCGCGGTCTCGGGCAGCACCACCTCGGCCAGCAGGTCATCGCCGTGCCTCCAGGCGGCGCGAAGCCCCTGAAACGACGGCCCGTACGCGTATCCGGCCGCGGCGGCATCCGCGTACAGGCCGGACACGTCCAGCGGTACCGCGTCGGCCGGCGGCCACTGGCCACCGGCGGGCGCACTGCTGGGAACCGGCTCGGCGGTCAGCGTGCCGGAAGCGTGGCGCAGCCACTCGTCGTCCTGCCGCGAATAGATGTGCAGTTCCCGTCGGAGGGCGTCATCCGGCGGCGAGACCACCACTTGCACCGGCAGCGCACCCGACGGCGGAAGGAGCAGGGGCGCCTCCAGGTTCAGCTCTTCCACCCGGGTGCTGCCAGTCTCGTCCGCCGCGCGCAGCGCCCACCCGAGCAGCGCCGTGCCCGGCAGCAGGGTCACGCCACCGATGACATGCTCGGCCGGCCAGCCGCCGCTCGCCGCGGTGATCGCGCCGCTGAGGAGATGGCCGCCGTCCGCCCGTTCCACCACGGTGTCCACGCCGTGCGAGGCGTTGCCGTCCAGCCAGAACCGTCGGTGCTGGAAGGCATAGGTGGGCAGGTCGACGGAGCGGGGCGCGGGATCGGCCGGGAACCACGCGGTCCAGTCGACGGAGATGCCGGCACCGTGCAGCAGTGCGAGGGCCTTGCCGAACGCGAGGTCGTCCGGCTGGCCGGGGTCGAGCGCGGCCACGGTCGGCACATCGTCGAGGATGTGCCGCGCGGCGGTTGCCAGCATGGGAGCGGGACCGATCTCGAGGAAGACATCGGCCCGGCCGGAGGTGCGGCCGGCCGCGGCGTGTCTGACGGCGGCGTGGAAGCGGACGGGCTCGCGAACCTGCCGCACCCAGTAGCCGGGCGTCGTGATCAGCGCGTCAGCCGTCTGTCCGGTCAGCGTGCTGACGAACGGTATGGCGGGCGCACGGAAGGTGAGGCCGTCGATGGCGGCGGCGAAATCAGCCAGCATCGGCTCCATCAGCACCGAGTGGAAGGCGTGGCTGACCACCAGCCGCCTCGTCTTGCGTCCATGGGCTGCCCAGTGCTCCGCTACCCGGGCCACCAAGTCCTCGGGGCCCGATACGACCGTGCTACCGGGGGTGTTGAGCGCCGCGATGCTCACCGTCTCCGGCAGGGTGTCGGCCAGTTCGGCCGGGTCCGCCTGGATCGCGACCATCGCACCGCCCGCCGGCAGCCTTCCCATCAAGGTGGCGCGAGCGGCCACCAGCCGGCAGGCATCGGGGAGGTCGAGCACACCGGCGACGTGCGCGGCCGCGATCTCGCCGACGGAGTGGCCGACGACCGCGCGCGGGGCCAGGCCCATGGCGGCGAGCAGCCGTGCCAGTGCGACCTGGAACGCGAAAAGCCCGCTCTGCGCAAAGGTGGTGTGGTCGATGGGCCCGGCGCGGACGACAGCGGCCAGACCCTGTTCCAGGTACGGGTCGAGCAGGCCGCACACCTCGTCGAACGCCGCGGCGAACACGGGGAACCGCTCGTAGAGCCCCGTGCCCATCCCCATGCGCTGGCTGCCCTGACCGCTGAACAGCCACACCTGTCCGTCCGCGACCGGCGCCGCCGGTACAGCAGCTTCCAGCTCGGTCAGCAGTTCCTCCCGTGACCGGCCCATGACCGCGACGCGACGTTCGAACGACTGCCGCGTCGTGCACAGCGACCAGCCCACGTCGAGGGGCGAAAGCGTGGCATCGGCGGCGGCGAACTCGCGCAGCCGCCGTAGCTGTGCGCGCAGCGCGGGTTCGGTCCGCGCCGACACCACCCACGGGACCGCGCCGACGGGCTCACCGACCGGCTCGCCGACCGGCACGATCGGTTCCGCCGCAGCCGCTTCCACGATGAGGTGCGCGTTCGTCCCGGACGCACCGAAGGAGGAGATGCCGGCGCGCCGAGGACGACCCGCGCCGGTCCACGGCTCCGGTCGGGTCAGCAGGCGCAGTGCTCCGGACGACCAGTCGACGTGTGGTGACGGTTCGTCCGCGTGCAGCGTGGGCGGGAGGATCCCGTTCCGCATGGCCGTCACCATCTTGATCACTCCGGCGACGCCGGCGGCCGCTTGCGTGTGGCCGAGGTTGGACTTGATCGATCCCAGCCACAGCGGGCGGTCGGTGGGCCGGTCTTCGCCGTACGCCGCCAGCAGTGCCCCCGCCTCGATGGGATCACCGAGGGTGGTCCCGGTGCCGTGCGCCTCGACGACGTCCACGTCGGCGGCGCGTATCCCAGCCGTCGCCAGCGCGGCCCGGATCACGCGCTCCTGGGCCACGCCGTTGGGCGCGGTCAGCCCGTTGCTCGCGCCGTCCTGGTTGACCGCCGACCCCCGGATCACCGCCAGCACCTCGTGGCCGTGGCGCCGCGCGTCGGACAGCCGTTCCAGGAGCACCAGGCCGGCTCCCTCGGACAGGCTGGTGCCGTCGGCGGTCGCCGCGAACGCCTTGCACCGCCCGTCGCCGGCCAGGCCGCGCTGCCGGGCGAAGTCGACGAACGCGTCGGGCGTCGCCATCACCGTCACGCCACCCGCCAGTGCGAGGTCACACTCGCCCTGCCGGAGGGCCTGGCCCGCCAGGTGGATCGCCACCAGCGAGGACGAGCACGCGGTGTCCACCGTCACCGCCGGACCCTCGAAGCCGAAGGTGAACGCGGTGCGGCCGGAGAGCATGCTTCCCGAGCCGGCCAACCACCCGTAACCTTCCAGGCGGGCATCGCGGTTGGCCGCGCCGCCGCCGTAGTCGTGATACATCACGCCCGTGTACACGCCCGTCGGCGTGCCCTTGAGCGTGGCCGGGACGATGCGTGCCCGCTCCAACAACTCCCAGGCGACCTCGAGCAGCAGCCGCTGCTGTGGATCGGTGGCCAGCGCTTCCCGTGGGCTGACGCCGAAGAACCCGGCGTCGAAGTCCATGGGCTCCTCGAGGAACCCGCCATGACGGACATAGGTGGTGCGCGGGTGGTCGGGGTCGGGGTGATAGAGGCCGCCGAGATCCCAGCCGCGGTCGGCGGGGAACGCTCCGATCGCGTCTTCGGCCGCCGAGACGAGCCGCCACAGGTCCTCCGGCGACGCTACGCCGCCGGGATAGCGGCACGCCATGGAGATGATCGCCACCGGCTCGTCCGGTCGGGCGGTCGTCCGCGCCGGGGTCGCCGCCCCACCGCGCCGCTCGAACCGGGAGGCCAGGTGCGCGCCGAGGGCCTGCGGCGTCGGGTGGTCGAAGACCAGTGTCGCGGGCAGGCGCAGGCCGGTCGCGCCGGCCAGGTGGTTGCGCAGTTCCACCGCCGTGAGCGAGTCCAGGCCGAGCTCCTTGAAGGTCGCCTCCGCGCCGATCCCGTCCGGCGAGGCGTGCCCGAGTACCGCTGCCACCCTGGTCCGGACCAGCTCGGTCAGCACGTCGCGACGCCGATCCGGGGCCAGCCGCACGAGATGGTCGGCCGGTGCCGCGTCGGCCGCCGCCACCGGCCGCCCCGGCCCGGCCAGACCCCGCAGGACCGCCGGTACGTCGCCGGAGATGGGGCGGGGGTCGAGGGCAGCCGCCAGCGCATAGGGTCGGTCCGACCGGACGGCGGCCTCGAAGAGGGTGAGCGCCCGATCCCTGCTCAATGGGGTGATACCGCCGCGGCGCATGCGGGACAGGTCAGTTCCGTCGAGCGCCGCTGTCATGCCGCTCGAGTCGGCCCAGAGACCCCAGGCCAGCGACAAGGCGGGCGGGCCGGCGGCGCGGCGGCAGGCCGCCAAGGCGTCGCAGAAGGCGTTCGCCGCCGCGTAGCCGGACTGGCCGGGGCTGCCGAGCAGGGCGGCCGCGGAGGAGAACACCACGAACATGCGCACCGGCAGGTGCGCCGTCGCCGCGTGCAGGTTGGCCGCCCCGGCCGCTTTCGCCGCCCAGGTCCGGGCCAGCTTCGCCGGTGTCAAGGACGTGATCACGCCGTCATCGAGCTGGCCGGCGGCGTGGATGACCGCGGTAAGCGGGTGGGCGGGGCTGATGCCGCCGATCAGGTCACTGACCGCGGCCGGGTCGGTGACGTCGAGCGCCGCGACCTCGACGTCGGCGCCCAGGGCGGTCAGCCGCGGCACCAGCTCGGCCGCGGCGGGCGCGTCGGTGCCCTGCCGGCTCGCCAGCAGCAGACGGCCGGCCCGGCGGGAGCGCACGAGGTGCTCGGCGACGGCGCCGCCGAGGACGCCAGTTCCCCCCACGATCAGAACGGTGCCCGCCGGGTCGAGGTCCACGGATGAGCCGGTCTCCGCGGTCGGCTTGATCCGCCTGAGCCGGGGCACCAGCGGCGCGCCTTGCCGGATCGCCAACTGCGGCTCGGCGGGATCGCACAGCCCGACGGCCGCCTCGACACTGGTGCCTGGTTCGCTGTCGATCAGCAGGAAACGACCAGGGTGCTCGACCTGCGCGCTGCGCACCAGGCCCCACACCGCCGCGCCGGCCGGATCCGGGTCGGCGACCGCCACTGCCCCTTCGGTGAGGACCACCAGCCGGGCGTCCGCGAGCCGGTCGTCGGCCAGCCACCGCTGTAGCAGGGCGAGGGCCTGCCCCGCCGCCTCGAGTCCGCGAGCGGGGTCGACGCGTCCGGTACCGGCCGTGGCGACCCGGGCGACGACGATCGAGGGGGCGGCCGTGCCGGCATTGAGCGAGGCGGTCGCGGCATCCAGGTCCAGCCAGTCGCGGCCCGGCCCCGGCCGCGCCGGTTGGCCAGCCGTCCATTCCAGGGCGAACAGCCCGCGCGCGGAGCCGCTGACGGCCGCCATGTCCCGCGTGTCGGCCGGGCGCACCGTCACCCGGCCCACGTCGAAGACCGGGGCGCCGGCCGGGTCGGTTCCCGACAGCCGGAACGCCCGGTTGTTCTTGAGCGAGGACAGCGTCACGCGGACGGAGGTCGCCGCGCCCGCCCGCAGCGACACGTCGTTCCAACTGAACGGCAGCGCGGGTCCGCGGTCGGCGGGCCCAGCCAGCAACAAGAGGGGGTGCAGCGCGGCGTCGAGCAGGGCGGGGTGCACGCCGAACCCGCGGGTCCTGCCCGCGGCCTCCGGCAACCGCACCTCGGCGAACAGGTCGTGGCCGCGGCGCCAGAGCGCGTGGACGCCCTGGAACGCCGGCCCGTATCGGTATCCCGCCTCGGCGGCCCGCTCATAGAGCGCTTCGCGGCTGATCGGCTCCGCGCCCGGCGGCGGCCACTGCGACTCCGGCTCCACCTCGGCCTGGCCGACGACGGCCTGGCCCAGGGTCCCGCTCGCCTGGCGCAGCCAATCGCCGTCGCCGTCGCGGCAGTACACGTCGACGTCCCGCCGCCCGTCGTCGTCGGGCTCGCCGACCGTCACCTGGACGCTGAGGCCACCCGACAGGGGCAGCATCGTGGGGGCGTGCAGGACGAGCTCCTCGACGGCCGCGCAGCCGGATTCGTCGGCGGCGCGGAGCGCCCACTCCACCAGCGCCGCCCCTGGGACCAGCGGGTGCCCCGCGACCTCGTGGTCCGCGAGCCACGGGAAGACCTGCCGCGAGATCCGCCCGGTGAGCAGCCGGCGGTCGGTCCCGGCCGGTTGGACGGCGGCCACGAGCACCGGGTGGTCGGAAGCGGTGAGACCGAGGGCCACCGGGTCCGCGGCGCGGCGCCCGCCCGACAGCGGGAACCGTTGCCGCTGAAAAGCGTAGGTCGGCAGGTCGACAACCCGGGGCCCCGGCTCGAGGGGATACCAACGGCTCCAGTCGACGTCCACGCCAGCCGTGAACGCCTGAGCGACGGCGCGGGCGACCTGGGCGAGGTCGCCGTGATCGCGGCGCAGGGTGGGCAGCGCGGCAACCCGCACGCCCGCCTGGTCCGCGCACTCCTCCACCCCCTGGATCAGCATGGGGTGGGGGCTGGCCTCGATGAAGACCCGGTATCCGTCCGCGAGCAGGGCGTGCACGGCGGCGGAGAAGCGGACCGGTTGGCGCAGATTGGCCATCCAGTAGCCGGCGTCCAGCCCGGCGCCGTCCTCCCGCCGGCCGGTAACCGCGGAGTAGAACACCACCTCGGCGCCGACCGCGGCGATGCCGGCCAGCGCCTGGGCCACCTCGTCGCTGATCTGGTCGACCTGGGGGCCGTGCGAGGCGTAGTCCACCTCGATCATCCTGGCCCGCAACCCCTGCTCCTGGGCGGCCGCCACCGTTGCCGCCACCGGGCCGGGCAGACCGGTGACCACCGTCGCCGAAGGGCCGTTGAGCGCCGCGACGGCCACGTCGGACGACTCGCCGACGAGCTGCGCGGTGCGGTGCTCGTCCGCGCCGATGGACGCCATCGCGCCGTGCCCCGACAACCGGCGCAGGGCCCGGCTGCGCAGTGCCACAGTCTTGGCGGCGTCGTCGAGGGTCAGGGCCCCCGCCACGCAGGCGGCAGCGATCTCCCCCTGCGAGTGCCCGACCACCGCGGCGGGCCGCACACCGTACTCGGCCCACACTGCGGCGAGCGACACCATCACCGCCCACAGCACCGGCTGTACGACATCCACCCGTGCCAGCGCGTCCCCGCCGCCCCGCAGCACCTCGGTCAGCGACCAGTCCACATAGGGCGCCAGCGCCCGCTCGCATTCGGCCGCTCGCGCGGCGAACACCGGGGAGGCGCCGAGCAGCTCCGCCCCCATCCCGATCCATTGCGCCCCCTGCCCGGGGAAGATGAGCACCGGACCGGGATGCCCGGTGATCGCGGAGACACCGGGGGCGACCAGGCCAGGGTGCGGCTGGCCGTCGGCGAGCGCCCGCAGGGCCTCGACCATCGGCTGGAGGTCCTCGCCGACGGCGACCGCGCGGTGGTCGAGGACCGCCCGGGTCTTGAGCAGTGACCAACCCGTGTCCGCCGGATTCGGACCGGGCTGGACGGCAACCCGGTCGGCCAGCCGCCGCGCCTGCGCCCGCAACGCCGCCGGCGACCTGGCCGACAAGGTCCATGAAACCACCGGCATCGCCACGGGCGCGGGGCCCGGCGCAGGCGCCGGCGCCTGCTCGAGGATCAGGTGGGCGTTCGTGCCGGACATGCCGAACGCCGAGACCCCGGCACGGCGCGGACGGCCCGTCTCCGGCCAGTTCCTCGGCTCGGTCAGCAGCCGCACGTCGCCCGCGGACCAGTCCACGTGGGGGCTCGGCGCATCGACGTGCAGCGTGGCGGGCAGCAGCCCGTTCCGCAGCGCCATCACCATCTTGATCACACCCGCGACACCCGCCGCGCCTTGGGTATGCCCGATGTTGGACTTGACCGAACCGAGCCACAGCGGCCGGTCCTCGGGGCGTCCCTGTCCGTAGGTGGCCAGCAGCACGTCCGCCTCGATCGGGTCGCCCAGCGTCGTGCCGGTCCCGTGCGCCTCGACCGCGTCCACCTCGGACGCCGACAAGCCGGCGCCGGCCAGCGCCGCGCGGATCACCCGCTGCTGGGACGGGCCGTTGGGGGCGGTGAGTCCGTTGCTCGCCCCGTCCTGGTTGACGGCCGAACCGCGGACCACGGCCCATACCTGGTGCCCGTTGCGCCGGGCGTCCGACAGCCGTTCGAGCACCAGCAGGCCCGCGCCCTCGGAGAACGCCGTACCGTCCGCGGCGGCCGCGAAGGACTTGCACCGGCCGTCCGGCGCCAGCCCGCGCTGCCGCGAGAACTCGGTGAAGCCACCCGGGGTGGCCATCACGGTGACGCCGCCCGCGAGCGCGAGGGAGGACTCCCCCTGCCGCAGCGACTGGCTCGCCAGGTGGATCGCCACCAGGGAGGACGAGCACGCCGTGTCCACCGTCACCGCCGCGCCCTCGAGGCCGAGGGCGTAGGCGATCCGGCCGGACAGGACGCTGAGAGCGTTGCCGGTGAGCAGGTAGCCCTCGGCCTCCTCGTCGGTGTGGGGGGTGCCGAAGCCGGGCAGGCCCGCACCGACGAAGACCCCGGTCGGCGTGCCGTTCAGCGACGACGGGTCGATGCCCGCGCGCTCCAATGCCTCCCACGCAGTCTCCAGCAGGTGACGCTGCTGCGGCTCCATCGCCGCCGCCTCGCGCGGGCTGATGCCGAAGAACGCCGCGTCGAACTCGTCGGCGCCGTCGAGGAAACCGCCCGCACGGGTGTAACACGTTCCCGGGTGCTCGGGATCGGGATGGTACAGCGCTTCCAGGTCCCAGCCCCGGTCCGCCGGGAACTCCCCGATGACGTCGCGCCCGGAGGCCACGACATCCCACAGGTCTTCCGGCGACGCCACCGCCCCGGGGAACCGGCACGCCATACCGATCACGGCCACCGGTTCGGCCTGCCGGCTTTCCATCATGCGCAGGCGCTCCTGGGCCTCCCCGAGGTCGATCGTCACCCGCTTCAGGTACTGGCGCAGTCTGTCTTCGGTGCTCGACATCGGTCCCCGTTCCCCCATCAGGACGATCGAAGTTGCTTGTCGATGAGCTCGAACATCTCTTCGTCCGAGGCGGTCTCGACGTCGACTGCCGTCGGCGCGGCCCGGTCGACGTCGAAGCGGGCGAGGAGTCCGCGCAGCCGGCGGCCGACCTGCTCGCGGCCGCCTTGGTCCAAGGTCAGTGCGCCGAGGGCACTTTCGACTCGGCCGAGGTCGGAGAGGATAGATTCGACCGTGTCGGCCGGTCCGTCGGCCGCGCCGTCGAGCTGCAGCCGGGTGAGCAACTGGCCGGCGAGTATGGCCGGTTGTGGGTAGTCGAACACCAGTGCCGGGGGTAGGCGCAGGCCGGTGGCCGCCGAGAGCCGGTTGCGCAGTTCGACCGCGGTGAGCGAGTCGAAACCCAGCTCCTTGAACGGCACGTCCGCGCGAACCTCGTCCGGATGGCGATGGCCGAGCACCGCGGCGGCGTTCGAGCGCACGAGGTTCAGCAGCACCCGGTGCCGCTCGGCGCCGGGCATCCCGGCCAGCCGCCTCGTCAGGTCGGCGGACGTCTCACCGGATCGGGCGAGTGGCCGCTTACCTCCCGCGGCCGGGCCGACCAACGCGCGCAGCATCGGGGGGACCTCCTCCGGCCGCAGCCCGGCCAGTGCCCACCGGTCGAGGTTCACCGCTACGAGGTGGGCGCCGCCGTCCTCGTGGGCCATGTCGAGGAGCGCGGTGCCCTGCTCGTCGCGCAACGGGACGAACCCGCCCCGCTGTAGGCGGGCGTGGTCGGTGTCGGTGAGGTGGCCCGTCATGGCGCTGGCCCGAGACCACAAACCCCAGGCAATCGACTGACCGGCAAGCCCCGCCGCCCGACGGCGAGCGATGAACGCATCACAATATGCGTTGGCAGCGGCATAACCCGCCTGCCCCGCACTGCCTACCGTGCCCGCCACCGACGAGAACACCACGAAGAAACTCAGCCGCTGCCCCACCGTTGCGGCATGCAACGCCGCAACTCCGTCCGCCTTCGGCCGCCACACCGCGGCCAGGCGTTCCGCGGTGAGCCCGGTGACCAACCCGTCGTCGACGACGCCGGCCGCGTGGATCACACCGGTCAGCGGATGCGCCGGGTCGATCCCCGCCACCGCCTCGGCGACCGCCACCGGATCAGCCACATCAGCGGCCACAACCGCGACGTCGATGCCCAACCGGGCAGTCAGGTCGGCGACCGAAGCCGCGTCCATCCCCCGGCGGCTGAGCAACACCAGGTGCCGGACGCCCCACCGCTCGACGAGATGAGCGGCGACCAGCCGACCCAGAACCCCGGTGCCTCCGGTGATCAGCACCGTGCCGTCCGGATCGAACGCGGCCGGTACCTCCAACACGACCTTGCCGGTATGACGCGCCTGACTCATCATCCGCAACGCATCACGGGCCCGCGCCAACGGCCAGGACCGCACCGGCAACGGCGCCAGGACTCCCTGCGCCAGCAGGTCCCGCAACCGGCCCAACATCACCGCGATCGACTCGGAGCCGGCCCCAGCCACCAGATCGAAGGCCCGGTACCAAACTCCGGGATCCACACGGATGTCGGTCTTGCCCATCTCCACGAACCGGCCGCCGGACGCCAGCAACCGCAACGACGCATCCGTGAACTCCCCCGCCAGGGCGTTGAGCACCACATCCACTCCGCGGCCGCCGGTGGCGCCACGGAAACGCTCCTCGAACTCCAGATCGCGGGTGGAGCCACGATGCGCCTCGTCGATCCCCATCTCCGCGAGCAGCGCCTGCTTGCCCGGACTCGCCGTGGCGAACACCCGCGCCCCCACGTGACGCGCGATCTGCACCGCCGCCATCCCGACCCCACCGGTCGCCGCGTGAACCAACACCGACTCTCCGGCCCGCAGCCCCGCCAGCTCCACCAGGCCGTACCAGGCCGTCAAGAACGCCACCGGCACCCCGGCCGCCCGAACGAAGTCCCATCCATCCGGAACCGGCACCACCATCCGTGCGTCCGCGACCGCCACCGGGCCGAAGGCGCCCGGGAAGATCCCCATCACCCGGTCGTCGACCTGGACACCGGTGACCCCGGGCCCCACCTCCGTCACCACACCCGCACCTTCGGTGCCGCCGAACACTCCGTCGGCCTCCGGGTACATCCCCAAGGCAATCAGGACATCCCGGAAGTTCAGCCCCGCCGCATGAACCGCAACCCGCACCGTCCCCGGGGCCAAGGGCGCCAGTACCTCCGGACACCCAACCACCGCGACACTGTCCAGGGCCGACACACCGGACATACCAAGCCGCCAGGCACGCTCACCGACCCTGGGCACCAACAGCCTCGACGCACCCGAGCGCGTCAACCGTGGCACCAGGACCCGCCGCTCGCGCACCACCACCTGGGACGCACCGGATCCCAACGCCGGACCGAGACCGGCATCCCCGGCATCCCCGGCATCATCACGATCGACCAACACGAACCGGCCGGGATGCTCCGCCTGCGCACAACGCACCAGACCCCAGACCGCCGCCGCATCGGGATCCGGGTCATCGCCCACCGCGCCGCGGGTCACCACCACGAGCGGCCGAGCGTCACCATCCGGTCCCGCCAACCAGTCCCGCACCCGCACCCGCGCCTCCTCCGCCGTCGCCACCTCGGCCACCACGGCCTCGTCGACGGCAACGGCAACCGGATCGGCAACCGGCACCCACTCCACGGCGAACACGTCGCCGGCGCCGCGCGCGCGGGTAGCCGCGAGCTGTCGCCGGTCCGCCTCGCGCAGCACGACCGAGGCCACGTCGAGCACCGGGACGCCGGTCGGATCGGTGACGCTGAGCCGGACGCCGTCGCCGAGACCGTCGCCCAGTGGCGACAGGCGAACGCGAGCCGACGTGGCGCCGTCGGCGTGCAGCGTGACGCCGCTCCAGGAGAACGGCAGCCAGACCGTCCCGTCACTGAAGCGGCCCATCAGGAGCAGCGGATGCAGCGCGGCGTCCAGCAGGGCGGGATGGATGCCGAACCCGTCCCGGTCCGCGACCGCGTCGGGCAGCTCGAGCTCGGCGAGCACATCCGTCCCCAGCCGCCACACCGCACGGACGCCGTGGAAGGCGGGTCCGTAACCGTAGCCGACGTCGGCGGTGGCGTCGTAGAAGCCGGCCGTGTCCACCGGCTCCGCCCCGGACGGCGGCCAGGGGCCGGAGGCAGGGCCAGAGACTGCGGTCGGCTTCGGCACGAGCGCGCCGGTGGCGTGGCGGACCCAGGCGGCGTCGTGGTCCACGCGGGAGTGCACACCCACCTCCCGGCGGCCGTCGCCACCCGCGGCGCCGACGATGACCTGGACATCCACGGCGGCCGATGCCGGTACCGTCAGCGGTGCGTGGATGACGAGCTCCGCCACGCCGCCGCAGCCGACCGCGTCCGCCGCCCGCAGCACCCATTCGAGCTGGGCCGCCCCCGGGACCAGCATCGTGTCCGCGATCATGTGATCGGCCAGCCAGGGCAGCCGGTGCCGCGACACGCGGCCGGTCAGCACGCAGCCGGTGCCGTCCGCCGGCTCCACGGCGGCTTCCAGCACCGGATGACCGGTTGCGCCCAGCCCGAGGTCCGTGACCCGCATGGGGGTCTTCTCCGCCGACAGCCAGTACCGCTCGCGTTGGAAGGGGTAGGTGGGGAGGTCGATGGTGCGCGATGGCAGGGCGGTGGGGTACCAGGGGGTCCAGTCGATGGGGATGCCGCCGCAGTGGGCGAGGGCGAGGGCCCGGGTGAGCTGGGTGTGGTCGCCGTGGTCGCGGTGCAGGGTGGCGATGGTGGTGACGGTGGCGCCGGCGTGGTCGGCGCATTCCTGGATGGCTGGGGTGAGGACGGGGTGGGGGCTGACCTCGATGAAGGTGTGGTGGCCGTGGTTGAGCAGGATGGTGATGGTGTCGGCGAAGCGGACGGGTTGGCGCAGGTTGCGGATCCAATAGGCGGTGTCGAGGGTGGTGGTGTCCTGGGGTGTGGCGGTGACGGTGGAGTAGAAGGTGGTGTCGGTGGGGTGGGCGGTGATGCCGGCGAGGGCGTCGGTGATCTCGTCGGTGATGTGGTCGATCTGGGGGCCGTGGGAGGCGTAGTCGACGTCGATGGTGCGGGCGCGGAGGCCTTCGTTGTGTGCGGTGGTGACGGCGGTGGCGATCTGCTCGGTGGGCCCGGAGATGACGGTGGTCGTCGGGCTGTTCGTGGCGGCGATGCTCACGCCGTCGATGCCGGCCAGTAGCGTGGTGGTGGGTTCCGCGCCGGCGGCGATCGAGGCCATGGCGCCGTGTCCGGCCAGTTGTCGTAGGGCTTTGCTGCGCAGGGCTACGACTTTGGCGGCGTCGTCGAGGGTGAGGGCGCCGGCGACGCAGGCGGCGGCGATTTCGCCTTGGGAGTGGCCGATGACGGCGGCGGGGGTGACGCCGTGGTGCTGCCAGACGGCGGCGAGGGAGACCATGATGGCCCAGAGGACCGGTTGCACGACGTCGACCCGGGTCAGTTCGGTGCCGTCGCCGCGCAGCATGTCGGTCAGCGACCAGTCGACGTAGGGGCTCAGGGCTTGTTCGCAGTCGTTGATCCGGGCCGCGAAGACGGGGGAGTCCTCCAGCAGTCGGGCGCCCATGCCGGCCCACTGTGATCCTTGGCCGGGGAACACCAGGACGGGGCCGGGGCCGGCCGGCGGTGCCTGGCCGGTCACCACGTCCGGATGTGCCTCACCCCGGGCCAGCGCCGAGAGCGCCGCCCGCGGGTCCCGGCTCAGGATGGCTGCCCGGTGCTCGAACACCGCGCGGGTGGTGATCAGCGACCAGGCGATGTCGCTGGCGCTCTGCTCGGCGTGGGTGGTGAGGTGTCCGGCGAGCTGGTGGGCCTGTGCTCGCAGGGCTTGCTGGTCGCGGCCGCTGATGGTCCAGGGCAACGGTGGGTCGGTGGCCGGTGACGGTGACCGCTCGGGTTGCTCGGGACCCTGTTCGAGGATGAGGTGGGCGTTGGTGCCGGAGATGCCGAACGAGGAGATCCCGGCCCGCCGCGGGCGATCCACCCGCGGCCACCGCCGCGCCTCGGTCAGCAACCGCACCGCACCCGCGGACCAGTCCACATGCGGACTCGGCGCATCCACATGCAGCGTGGCCGGCAACCTCCCCCACCGCATCGCCATCACCATCTTGATCACCCCAGCGACACCGGCCGCAGCCTGCGTATGCCCGATATTCGACTTGATCGAACCAAGCCACAACGGCGCGCCACCCGACCGGTCCTGCCCATACGTACTCAGCAGAGCGTTCGCCTCGATCGGATCACCCAACGTCGTACCGGTCCCATGCGCCTCGACCACATCAACCTCCGCCGGCGACAACCGCGCATTCGCCAACGCCTGACGGATGACACGTTCCTGGGCAGGACCGTTCGGAGCGGTCAAGCCATTGCTGGCCCCGTCCTGGTTGACCGCCGACCCACGCACCACCGCCAGAACCCGATGACCAAGACGCCGCGCATCGGACAACCGCTCCAACACCACCACACCGACCCCCTCGGCCCAGCCCGTACCATCGGCCGACGCCGCGAACGCCTTGCACCGCCCGTCACCGGCCAACCCCCGCTGCCGCGAGAACTCCACGAAGGTGTTCGGTGTGGCCATCACGGTCACCCCGCCGGCCAGCGCGAGCGTGCACTCCCCCTGCCGCAGCGCCTGACCCGCCAGATGCATCGCCACCAGCGACGACGAGCACGCCGTGTCCACCGTCAACGCCGGACCCTCGAAGCCGAACGTGTATGCCAGGCGACCGGACACGACGCTCGGCAGGCTGCCGGGCATCAGGCGGCCCTCGACCTCGGCCGGTATCCGGCCCAGGAAGCGGCTGCCGTAGTCGTCGTACATGACACCGACGTAGACGCCGGTCGGGGTGCCGCGCAGCGTCGCCGGGGCGATACCCGACCGCTCCAACGCCTGCCACGCCGTCTCCAACAGCAACCGCTGCTGCGGGTCCATCGCCAACGCCTCACGCGGGCTGACACCGAAGAACCCGGCGTCGAACTGATCCGCGTCGTGCAGAAACCCGCCCGCACGCACATAGCTGCAACCCGCACGATCCGGGTCCGGATCGAACAGCTCCCCCAGCTCCCAGCCGCGGTTGCTCGGGAACTCCCCCACCGCGTCGACGCCACCGGCCACCAGGTCCCACAGGCCCTCCGGCGAGTCAACCCCGCCCGGGTACCGGCACGCCATCCCCACGATCGCCACCGGCTCGTCGGGTGGGATCGGCGCGGGCGCGGGGACGGATCTTGCGGTGGCCGCGCCGGGCAGGCGGGCACGCAGGTAGCGGACCAGCGCCGCGGGCGTGGGATGGTCGAAGATCGCGGTGGCGGGCAGGGGGATGCCCACCGCCGCGGCGAGCCCGTTGCGGAACTCCAGCCCGGTCAGGGAGTCGAAGCCGAGGTCTTGGAACGCCCGGGCCAGGTCGATGCTCTCCGGGCTCGAGTGGGCCAGGACCGTCGCGAGCTGCTCCCGGACGATGTCGCGGATGGCGGGGTCCCGTTCGGCCTCCGGCAGCGCCGCGAGACGGTCGGACCACGAGGTGACCGCGGGCCGCGCCCGGACCGGTGCCGACGGGTGCGCCAGGTCGCGCAGGACAGGCGACAGCGACTCGGCGGCGTCCTCGGCCCGCAGTGCGACCTGATCGAGCCGGGCCGTCAGCAGGGCCGGCTCGTCGGTGCCCAGCGCCGCGTCAAGCAAAGCGAGTCCCTGCTCGAGGGTCATGGTGGCGATCCCCGAGCGGGCGATGCGGGCCGAGTCGGTTGCGGCAATGTCGTCCGCCATGCCGCCGTCGGCCGCCCAGCGTCCCCAGGCGAGCGACGTCGCCGGCCGCCCTTCGGCCCGACGGTGCGCGGCCAGCGCGTCGAGGAACGTGTTGGCGGCGGCGTAGTTGCCCTGGCCGGCGCTGCCGATGACGCCGGCCGCCGAGGAGAACAGCACGAATGCGGTGAGGTCGTGCCGCCGGGTGAGGCGGTGCAGATGCCAGGCCCCATCGACCTTGGGGGCGAAGACGGTGTCGAGGCGCGCCGGAGTCAGCGACGTGAGCACACCGTCGTCGACGACCCCGGCGGCGTGGATGACGGCGGTCAGCGGGTGCTCCGCGGGTATCGAGTCGAGCAAGGCGGACAGCGCCGCTTCGTCGGTGACGTCGCACGCGGCGGTGCGGATGTCCGCGTCCAGCCCGCCCAGTTCCTCCTCCACCGCCACGGAGCCGCCGCGGCGGCTGGCGAGCAGCAGGTGGCGCACGCCGTGCGCGGTCACGAGGTGCCGGGCCACCGCGCGGCCGAGCGCTCCGGTGCCGCCGGTGACCAGGACGGTGCCGTCCGGGTCGAGCGGAGGCGGCGCGACGCCGGAGTCGATGCGCGTCTCGACCAGGCGGGGCACGACGATGGTGCCGGCCTGGACCGCGGCCTGCGGCTCTCCCGCCGCGACGGCGGCCCGCAGGACGCCGGGAGCGGCCCGCTCGTCCAGGTCGAGCAGGGCTATCCGGTCGGGGTGTTCGGCCTGTGCCGCGCGGACGAGGCCCCAGACGGGTGCGGTCACCGGGTCCGGAGGCTCGGCGGCCGCTCCCCTGGTCGCTATCACCAGGCGGGCCGTCCCGAGCCGCTCGTCCGCCAGCCATTCCTGGAGCACGGTGAGCACGTGGGCGGTGACGGAGCGGACCTGCGCGGGCACGTCGTCGCCGGCGGCTGCGGCCGGGCAGTCCACGATGACCACGCTCGGCGCCGGGTGCCCGGCCGCGATCGACGCCCGCAACGCCGCCAGGCCGGGGTGCGTCGGCACGTCCGCGAGACCTAGGTCGTGGTGCCCGATGACCGCCCAGTCCCCCGCCGGGGAGGCGACCTCAGGCATCGCCCGCATCGGCCGCCAGGCGAGGCTGTAGAGGTTGGTGGGCGCGGGGCGGCGAAGGCCCGCCCACTGGCCGATCGGCATGGCCCGCATGCGCAGACGGCCGATGGTGAGCACCGGTGCGCCGCCGTAGTCGGTCAGCCGCAGGGTGAACTCGTCCGGGCCGGTTTGGGTGATCTGGACGCGCAGCCGGGAGGGGCCGCGGGTGGCGTGCACGCGCACGTCGCCGAAGGAGAAGGGCAGTCGTACCGCCGGGCCGTCCGCGAGGTAGAGCTCGTCGATCGTGTGGAGGGCGGCATCGAGCAGCGCCGGGTGAGCGACGTAGGAACGGGTGTCGCCGTGCTGCGCGGAGTCCAGACGCACGTCGGCGAAGAGCTCGTCGCCGCGACGCCACGCGGCGTGGACACCGCGGAAGGCCGGGCCGTAGCTGTAGCCCTGCTCGGCCAGGCGGGAGTAGAGCAGCGGGACGTCGATCTCGCCGGCGTCGTTCGGCGGCCAGGGCGTGACGGTGTCAGCGGGTGGGGCATCCGCTGCGCGGGCGAGCGTCCCGGTGGCGTGCCGTACCCATGCGTCCTCGTCTTCAAGGCGCGAGTAGATCACCATCGCGCGTCCGCCGTCCTCCTCGGGGACGCCGACGGCGACCTGGACGTCGACGCCTCCGGCCGCGGGGAGCAGGAGCGGGGTCCGCAGAGCCAGGTCCTCGATCCGGTCGCAGCGGGCCTTGGCCGCCGCGGCGAGGGCCAGCTCGAGGAAGGCGGTCGCGGGCAGCGGCACGGCGCCGGCGATGTCGTGATCGGCCAGCCAGGCGTGGACGCGCACAGACAGGTGGCCGGTGAGCAGCAGGTCTCCGGTGGCCGACTCGACCGCGGTGGCCAGCAGCGGGTGGTCGGCCGCGTGCACGCCGGCGGCGGTCGGCGCGGCCCCGTCCGGGTTCGGCCGCCGGAAATGCCGCCGCTGGAACCGGTACGTGGGCAGCGCCACCGCGCGTGCGCCAGAAGGAAGCAGCGCGGCGAAGTCGGCCGTGGCCCCATCGACGTGCAGGCCGGCCAGAGCGGTGAGGAAGGTACGGCACTCCGGGTGTCCCTCGCGAAGCGCGGCGACGAAGGTAGCCGGTGCGGGCTGCTCGGCCGAGAGGCACTCCTGGGCCATGACGGTGAGCACGGGAGCCGGACCCAGTTCGAGGTAGCGGGTCACCCCCTCGGCGTTGAGCGTTCGCACGCCGTCGCCGAACCTGACCGGCTGCCGGACGTGCCGCACCCAGTATTCGGGGTCGCCGAGCTGCTCGAACTCGGCCAGCTCGCCCGTGAGGTTGCTGACCACCGGGATACGCGGCGGTGCGTAGGAGAGCGCGCGCGCGACCTCCCGGAACTCGTCGAGCATGGGATCGAGCAGTGGGGAGTGGAACGCGTGGCTGACCCGCAGCCGCCTGGTCTTGCGTCCCATGCCCCGCAACCGGGCCGCGATCTCCTCGACGTCGCGTTGCGCGCCCGACACCACCACGGACGCCGGGCCGTTGACGGCGGCCAGCGAGACGCGATCCTCCCGCTCGGCCAGCAGCGGCCGCACCTCCGACTCGGTCGCCTGGACGGCTGCCATCGCGCCGCCGGCGGGCAGGGACTGCATCAGGCTCCCGCGCGCCGCGACCAGCGTGCAGGCGTCTTCCAGCGACAGCACGCCCGCCACGTGCGCCGCCACGAGTTCCCCGACCGAGTGCCCGCTGAGGTATCCGGGGGTGATCCCGGCCGACTCGGCCAGCCGGAACAGCGCCACTTCCAGCGCGAACAACGCGGCCTGGGCGAACCTCGTCCGGTCCAGCTCGCCTTCGTCCGGCGCGCACACCAGGTCG
The DNA here is from genome assembly GCF_025264685.1 of Dactylosporangium roseum. Taxonomy (GTDB): domain Bacteria; phylum Actinomycetota; class Actinomycetes; order Mycobacteriales; family Micromonosporaceae; genus Dactylosporangium; species Dactylosporangium roseum. Next base: position 3,025,742 of record NZ_CP073721.1, on the reverse strand, counting down.
CGGACGGAGCGGCCGAGCAGCGGGTCGAGATGCGCGCAGGCGGCGTCGAACGCGTCGGCGAACGGCGGGTACGCGCGCCACAGCTCCTGGCCCATGCCCGGCCGCTGGCTGCCCTGCCCGGTGAACAGGACCGCGGTGTCGCCGTCGCGCACGGCACGGCCCGATCGGGTCAGGCCGCGGTGACGACCCTCGCCGGCCAGGGCGGCCAGTCCGGCGTGCAGTTCGTCGCGCCTGTCGCCGAGGAGCACCGCCCGGTGTTCGAACGGTGTGCGGGTCCGCGACAGCGCGAAACTCACGGCGGCGGGGTCCGCCTCCGGATGCGCCGCCAGGTGGCGGACGAGGGCCTCCGCCTGTGCCGTCAGCGCCTGCGGCGTACGTCCCGACAGCGGCCAGGCCACCAGTGCGGGGGCCGAGGGCGGTGGCGCGGGCTCCGGGTCCGGCGGCTCCTCGATGATCAGGTGCGCGTTGGTGCCCGAGATACCGAACGACGAGACCGCAGCCCGGCGGGGGCGTGCCCCGCGCGGCCACGGGACGGGTTCGGTGAGCAGCCGGACCGCGCCGCTGTCCCAGTCCACGTCCGGTGTGGGCCGGTCGACGTGGAGCGTGGCGGGAAGGTGCTCGTTGCGCAGCGCCAGCACCATCTTGATCAAGCCGGCGATGCCCGCCGCGCCCTGCGTGTGGCCGAGGTTGGACTTGACAGCCCCCAGCCGTAGCGGCTGGTCGTCCCCGCGCCCCCGGCCGTACTCGGCCAGCAGGGCGCGTGCCTCGATCGGGTCGCCCAGCCGGGTACCGGTCCCGTGCGCCTCCACGGCGTCCACGTCCGTGGCGGACAACCGCGCGGACTCGAGCGCCTGCCGGATCACCCGCTGCTGGGCCGGGCCGTTCGGTGCGGTCAGGCCGTTGCTCGCCCCGTCGGAGTTGACCGCCGAACCGCGGATCAGCGCGAGCACGTCGTGACCGGCCCGCCGCGCCTGCGAAAGGCGTTCCAGCAGCACGAGCCCGACACCCTCGGAGAAGCCGGTGCCGTCCGCGGCGGCCGCGAACGGCTTGCACCGGCCGTCGGGCGCCAGCCCGCGCTGCCGGGAGAACTCGGTGAACACGGACGGCAGGGCCATGACGGTGACCCCGCCCGCCAGCGCCATGGTGCACTCGCCGCGTCGCAGGGCGGTGCAGGCGAGGTGGACCGCCACCAGCGACGAGGAGCAGGCAGTGTCTATCGTCAGCGCGGGGCCCTCGAGGCCGAGTGTGTAGGCCACGCGACCCGATAGCACGCTCGGCGCGTTGCCGGTGATCAGGTGGCCCTCGGCGGCGTGGTCGACGTGCGGTGCGCCGAAGCCGGGCAGCGCCGTTCCGACGTAGACACCGGTCCGGCTGCCCTTGAGCGCGGCCGGTACGATGCCGGCCCGTTCCAGCAGCTCCCACGACACCTCAAGGAGCTGACGCTGCTGGGGGTCGAGCGTCACCGCCTCGCGTGGGCTCAGGCCGAAGAACTCGGGGTCGAACAGGGTGGCGTCGTCGAGGAAGCCGCCTTCGGTCGCGACGCTCGTGCCGGGGTGGCCGGGGTCCGGATGGAACAGCCGGTCCGTGTCCCAGCCGCGATCGGCGGGGAACGCTCCGATGGCGTCGCCGCCGGAGCCGACCAGATCCCACAGGTCTTCCGGCGACCGCACCTGGCCGGGGAACCGGCAGGCCATCGCGACCACCGCTATCGGTTCGGCGTCCCGCTGCTCCGCGGCGTCCAGCCGCCGCAACGCGTCGTGCAGCTCGGTGGTGACGCGTCGCAGGTAGTCCACGAGCTTCTGCTGACTGACCATCGTGAGATCACAAGCCCAGTTCGTTGTCGATGAACTCGAGCAGTTCGCCGGCGTCGGCGTCACGCAGCCGGTCGGCCGCGTCGTCGTCGGTCGGCCGCTCCTTCTTCCACCGGGCGAGCAACGCCTCCAGCCGCGCGGTGACCGCCCCGGCGTCACGCTCATGCGCCGCGGTCAGGGCGTCCTCCAGGTGCGCGAGCTCGTCGGGCGGCTCGTCGGGAGCGGCCACGGTGGCCGGGGCGAGCCGCTCGAGCAGGTGGTCGACAAGCACGGCAACCTCCGGATAGTCGAAGACGAGCGCGGTGTGCAGGCGCAACCCGGTCGCGGCGGCGAGCCGGTTGCGCAGTTCGACCGCCGTGAGGGAATCGAATCCGAGGGACTTGAACGACGCTTCGGCGGCCACGGCGCCGGTGCCGGCGTGGCCCAGTACCGTCGCCGCGTTGCTGCGGACGAGCGAGAGCAGCGCCTTCCTCCGCTCGGGCGCGGCCATGTCCCGCAGCCGCGCCGACCAGTCGCCCTGACGTTGCCGCGGCTTCGCGGGGGTGGCGGCGAAGGAACGCAGCGGAGCGGGCAGCTCACCCGGGCGACCCGCCAGCGCACTCGCGTCGAAGCCGAGGGCGACGACCGAGGGGCGCCCGTCGCGCCGTGCGGCCTCGAAGAGGGCGAGGGCCTCGTCGGTCGGCAGGGCCTTGACGCCCATCCGACCGAACCGCGCCAGATCGGCCTCGGTCAGCTTCCCGGTCAGCCCGCTGATCTCCGCCCACAGCCCCCAGGCGATCGACAGGCCCGGTTGCCCGCCGGCCTGCCGGTGCGCGGCCAGCGCGTCGAGGTAGGCGTTGGCCGCGGCGTAATTGGCCTGCGCGGGCGTGCCCAGCGTGGCGGCGAACGAGGAGAACACGACGAACATGCCCAGCCGCAGCCCGGCCGTGGCCTCGTGCAGGCGGTGCGCCGCCTCGGCCTTGGCGGCCCACACCCTGGCGAGGTGGCCGGGCGTCAGCGACCGGAGCATCGCGTCGTCGAGCGCCCCGGCGGCGTGGACGACGCCGGTCAGCGGATGGTCCGGGTCGGAGGCGACGAGCCGGCGCACGGCGGCGGGGTCGGTGATGTCGGCCGCGACCACGCGGGCTTCGACGCCCAGCTCGGCCAGCCGGCGCACCAGCTCCGCCGCACCGGGCGCGTCCGGGCCGCGCCGGCTGACCAGCAGCAGCCGTCCGGCCTGCCGGGTCCGGGCCAGGTGTCCGGCCACCGCCGATCCGATCGTGCCGGTGCCGCCGGTGATGAGCACGGTGCCGTCCGGGTCCACGCCGGCGGGCACGTCGAGGACCAGCTTGCCCGTGTGGCGGGCCTGGCTCATGAACCGCAGCGCCTCCCGGATCCGGCCCAGCGGCCAGGCGCGGATCGGCAGCGGCTCCAGCCGGCCGTCGGCGAACAGGCCGGCGAGCGTGGCGAGCATCGCACAGACGCGATCCGGCCCGGCGTGGGCGAGCAGGTCGAAGGCGACGTAGGAGATCCCGGGACAGGCTGCCGGGTCGCGGATGTCGGTCTTTCCCACGTCGATGAACCGTCCGCCGGGCCCGAGCAGGCGCAGCGACGCGTCGGTGAGGTCGCCGGTCAGGCTGTTGAGCACCACGTCGACGCCGTGACCGGCGGTGGCCGCGCCGAAGGTCTCCGCGAAGCCCGCGTCGCGTGACGACGCCCGGTGCGCCGCGTCGATCCCCATGCCGTCCAGCACGGCGTGCTTGCCGGGACTCGCGGTCGCGTAGACTTCCGCGCCGAGGTGGCGCGCGATCTGCACGGCCGCCATCCCGACGCCCCCGGTGGCCGCGTGCACCAGGACGCGTTCCCCCGCGCGCAGCCCGGCCAGGTCGACGAGCGCGTACCAGGCGGTGAGGAAGGCGACCGGGGTCGCCGCCGCCCGCCGGAAATCCCACCCGTCCGGTATCGGCGCCACGGTCCGGGCGTCGGCCACGGCGATCGGTCCGAACGCGCCGCCGAACAGTCCCATCACCCGCTCGCCGCGACCGAGCCCGGTCACGCCGGGCCCGACGTCGAGCACCACCCCGGCGCCTTCGCTTCCCGGCTGGGCCTCGGCGTCCGGATACATGCCCAAGCCGATCAGCACGTCGCGGAAGTTCAGGCCGGCGGCATGCACCGCGATGCGGACCTGGCCGGGTTTCAAGGGCTCGAGCACCTCGCGGCAGGCCACCGCGGTCACGTCGTCGAGGGTAGCGTCCGCACCCGCGGCCAGCCGCCAGGCCCGTTCGCCGACCGGCCCGGTCAGCCTCGCCGGTTCGCGGACGGGGGTCAAGCGTGGTACCAGGACCCGGCCGTCGCGGACCGCGACTTGCGGCTCGTCGGCGGCGAGGGCGTACCGGACCGCCACGGTGACGTCGTCCTCGTGCTCGATGTCGGCCAGGATGAACCGGCCTGGATGCTCCGACTGGGCGCTGCGCGTCAGCCCCCACACCGCGCCGCCGCCGAGGTCTGGGTCGTCCGTGGCGACCGCGCCCCGGGTCACCAGCATCAGCCGGCTTTTCCTCCAGCGGGGCTCGGCCAGCCAGTCCTGGAGCAGATCGAGCGCGCGCTGCACGGCGGCGGGTCCGCCGCGGGTGTCCAGGTGTGCCACGGCGACGGGCGGCACCGGTCCGTCGGCGTCCACCGCCTCGATCCGCTTCCAGCCGGCCTCTTCCCGATCCACCTGGCCGGCCACGCCCGCGGCCGGCGCCTGCGGTGTCCACTCGACCGTGAACAGCCCGTCGGGGACGTGCCGCAGCCGGTCGACGCTCGCCGGGCGCAGCGTGATCGACTCGGCGGTCAGCACCGGGGCCCCCGCCGGGTCGGTGACGACGACGCGCACGCCGTCCGCGGACCGCTCGCCGCGGGGCGAGACGCGGACGCGTACCGCCGCCGCGCCGGACGCGTGCAGAGCGACACCGGACCAGCTAAACGGCAGCCGGAGCCGCCCGTCCTCGAGCGGCTCCAGCAACAGGATCGGCTGAAGGGCGGCGTCGAGCAGGGCGGGATGGACGCCGTACCCGCCGGGGTCGCCCGCCGCCTCCGGCAGCCGCACCTCGGCCAGCAGGTCACGACCCTGCCGCCACACCGCCCGGAGGCCGCGGAACATCGGGCCGTAGCCGTAGCCCGCCGCAGCCGCCCTCTCGTAGAAGTCCGCGACAGGCAGCGGTTCGGCGCCGGCGGGCGGCCAGGGTCCCGCTTCGCCCGCATACCCCGACCGCTCGGGGGCGAGGACCGCCGTGGCGTGCAGCACCCACTCGGAGGCGCCGGAGCCCGAGTAGGCCCGCGCCGCGCGGCGGCCGTCGGGGCCGGGAGCATCGACCAGAAGCTGGACGCCGAGCGTGCGGGAACCGGGCAGGAGTACGGGCTGGAGCAGGGTCAGCTCGTCGAGCGTCGCGCAGCCGACCTCGCCGGCCGCCCGCAGCAGCCACTCCGCCAGCGCCGCGCCCGGCAGGATCGCGGCGCCCGCGATCACGTGCTGGGACGCCCAGCCGTCGCGGGCGGCGGAAACCTTGATGGACACCATTCGCCCGCCGTCGGCCAGGGCCGTCGACCCCGGCGCCGACGGGTTGACCGACCGGCCGCCGGCCTGGTCCGGCAGCCAGTACCGCTCGCGCTGGAAGGGGTACGTCGGCAGGTCGGCGAGCCGAGGGGCCGGATCGCGGGGGAACCAGGCGGCCCAGTCCACGCCAGCCCCGGCGGCGTATGCCTCGCCGAGGGAGAGCGCCACCCGGGTGAGGTCGCCCTGACCCCGGCGCAGCGTCGGCACAGCGACGGCGGTGACACCGGCCGCCTCGAACGTCTCCGCCATGCCCACGGTGAGCACCGGATGGGAACTGGCCTCGATGAACAGCCGGTATCCGCCGTCCAGCAGCGACCTGACGGTGTCGGCGAAGCGGACCGGCCGACGCAGGTTGGCGATCCAATAGGCGGCGTCGAGCGTGCGGGTGTCGATTCGGTCGCCGGTGAGGGTCGAGTAGAACGCGACGTCGGACCTCGCCGGCGTGATGCCCGACAGCTTCTCGGCCAGGCGGTCGGCGATCAGGTCGACGTGCGGGCCGTGCGAGGCGTAGTCCACGTCGATCAGCCGCGCCCGCAGCCCCTGGCGTTCCGCCGAGGCGACGACGGCGGCCACCGGTCCCGGTGGGCCGGAGACCACGGTGGAGCGCGGTCCGTTGACCGCGGCGATCGTCACGTCGCCGGTGTCCGGCAGCAAGCGCTCCACGTCATCGGCGCCCACGCCGACGGATGCCATCGCCCCGGTTCCGGACAGCCGCAGCAGCGCCCGGCTCCGGGCCGTCACGATCGTCGCGCCGTCGGCGAGCGAAAGGGCCCCGGCGACGCACGCGGCGGCGATCTCACCTTGGCTGTGCCCGATCACCGCGGCGGGTTTGACGCCGTAGTGCGCCCAGACGGCGGCCAGGCCCACCATGATCGCCCACAGCGCCGGCTGCACCACGTCGACGCGGTCGAAGTCCTTCGCGCCGGGGGAAAGCAGCTCGGTCAGCGACCAGTCCACGTGCTGGGCCAGGGCCTCGTCACACTCGGCGACGCGGGCGGCGAAGACCGGCGAGGCCCGCAGCAGCTCCGCGCCCATGCCGGCCCATTGCGGTCCCTGACCCGGGAACACCAGCACCGCGTCGGACCCCACGACGCGGCCCGATACGACCGCGGGATGCGCCTCGCCCGCCGCGAGCGCCGCCAGCCCGGCCCCCCGGTCGGCATCGACGATCACGGCACGGTGCTCGAAGGCCGACCGGCTGGTCGCCAGCGACCAGCCCACCTCGGTGGCCGTCAGGTCCGGTCCAGCCGCCAGGAGCTCCGCCAGCCGCTGCGCCCGCGCGCACAGCGCCGCCGGGCCACGAGCCGACACCACCCACGGCACGACCGGCAGCTCGGGAAACGGGTGCGCGGGCTCGGGCTCGCCCGGGGCCTCCTCCAGGATCAGGTGCGCGTTCGTACCGGAGATGGCGAATGACGAGACCGCGGCCCGGCGCGGACGGTCGCCGCGTGGCCAGGGCATGGCCTCGGTGAGCAGGCGCACGGCGCCCGAGTCCCAGTCGACGTACGGCGTCGGCTCGTCGACGTTCGTGGCGGGCGCCAGCGTCTCGGCCCGCATCGCCATGACCAGGCCGATCATGGCCGCCGAACCCGCCGCGGCGACGGTGTGGCCGACGTTGGCCTTGCTGGATCGCAGCCAGAGCGGACGGTCCGGCGGCCGGTCCCGTCCATAGGTGGCCAGCAGTGCCTGGGCTTCGATCGGGTCGCCCAGCCGGGTGCCGGTGCCGTGCGCCTCCACGGCGTCCACGTCGGCGGCCGTCAGGCCCGCATTGGCCAGGGCCTGACGGATCACCGCTTCCTGGGCGAGTTCGTTCGGTGCGGTCAGCCCGTTGCTCGCGCCGTCCTGGTTGATCGCCGAGCCGCGGATGACCGCGAGCACCCGCCGTCCGTTGCGACGTGCCGTGGACAGGCGTTCGAGCAGCAGCAGGCCGGCGCCCTCGGCGAACACCGTCCCGTCGGCCGCCGCGGCGAACGGCTTGCACCGGCCGTCGGGCGCCAGGCCGCGCTGCCGGGAGAACTCGGTGAACAGGGCCGGGGTGGACATGACGAGCACGCCGCCCGCGATCGCCAGCGTGCAGTCGTCCTGCCGCAGGGCCTGGCACGCGAGATGGGTGGCGACCAGGGAGGCCGAGCACGCGGTGTCGACGGTCAGCGCCGGGCCCTCGAACCCGAACGTGTAGGCCACGCGGCCGGAGATGACGCTGGTGCTGCGGCCCGTCGTGGCATGGCCCTCGAACCCCTCGGGGATGCCGGGCAGTCCCGACAGGTAGTCCTCGCCCGACATGCCCACATACACGCCCGTACGGGTCCCGCGCAAGGAGAACGGGTCGATCCGCGATCGCTCCAGCAGCTCCCACGACGTCTCCAGCATCACGCGCTGCTGCGGATCCATCACCAGCGCCTCACGCGGGCTGATCCCGAAGAACGCGGCGTCGAACCGGTCGGCGTCCCGGATGAAGCCGCCGCGCCGCTGGTAGCTCGTCCCGTGGTGGTCGGGATCGGCGTCGAACAGCGCGTCCAGGTCCCAGCCGCGGTCGGCCGGGAACGCCGACAGCGCCTCGCCGCCCTCGGCCAGCAGCCGCCACAGCGCCTCGGGAGAGTCGACGCCGCCGGGCAACCGGCAGGCCATGCCCACGATGGCGATCGGCTCTGCGGCGCGCTCCTCCACGTCACGCAGCCGCTGCCTGGTGTGGTGGAGATCGGTCGCGACCCGCTTGAGGTAGTCGACGAGCCGTTCCTCATCCGCCATGGCGGTTCACCATCAGAGCGCTCCGAGTTCGTTGTCGATGAAGTCCAGGACCTGTTCGGCGGAGGCGGACCGCAGCCGGTCCAGCACCTCGACTTCCGCCCCGCCGTCCGGCTCACCACGCGGCGCGCGATCCGCGCCGTCGGCACCGAGGCGCCTCAGCAGTTCGTCCGCCACACCCCGCGGGGTGGGGTGCCCGAAGATCAGCGCGACGGGAAGGGGCAGTCCGGTGGCCGAGACGAGCCGGTCGCGCAGGTCGACGGCCATGACCGAGCCGAGGCCAAGGTCGGTGTACGTGGAGTCGGGTGGCACCTGCGCGGCACCGACGTGGCCGAGCACGGCGGCGGAGTGGCCCCGCACCAGGTCGAGCACGATGCGCTGCCGTTCGCCGGCGGTCTCACCCGCGAGCCGGTGGGCCCAGTCCTCGTGCTGTTCCCGGCCGGCCGACGCGGCGGGCCGACGCGGGAGGGCGACGGCAGTCGTGTCACCGGCCTGACCGGTCGCGGACCGCAGTCGCTGCTTGTCCGCCCGGCGCAGGGTGACCTCCGCGTCCACGACCGGACCGCCGGCCGGGTCGGTGACGGTCAGCCGCACCGGCCGGTCGATTTCGGGGCCGGTCGCCAACAGGCGGACCCGGACCGAGGTCGCGCCCGTGGCCCGCAGCGCCACGTTGTTCCAGGCGAATGGTAGCCAGACCGCCGCGTCGGTGAACCGGCCGGCCAGCAGGGGGTGGAGCGCGGCGTCGAGCAGCGCGGGGTGTACCCCGTACCGGTCGTGGTCGCCGGCGCTCTCGGGCAGCTCGATCTCGGCGAAGATGTCCGAGCCCATCCGCCACATCGTCCGTAGGCCCTGGAAGGCGGGTCCGTAGCCATACCCCGCGGCCACCGCGTCGGCATAGAAGCCGGACAGGTCGACCGGCTCCGCACCGGTGGGCGGCCAGGTATCCGGCGGCGGCCGGTCCGGCTCCGAGGACGGTCCGAGCATCCCGGTGGCGTGGCGAGACCACCCGGCCCCGGCTCGGGAGTACACGCCGACCGGGCGCCGGTCGTCGTCCGCGGCCGCGCCCACCACGACCTGAATCCGCACGCCGCCCGGCTCGGGCACCACCAAGGGCGTGTGCAGGATCAGCTCCTCGACGGCGCCGCAGCCGACCTCGTCGGCGGCCCGGAGGGCCCACTCGAGCTGCGCCGCGCCCGGGACCAGCAGGGTCCCCGCGATCAGGTGATCGGTGAGCCACGGCGGCCGCCGCGGCGTCACCCGGCCGGTGAGCGTGATGCCGTCGCCCTCGGCCGGCTCGATGCCGGCCCCCAGCACGGGGTGTCCGGTCGAGCGCAGGCCCAGGGCGGCCGGGTCGGCGGCCTCGGGCCGGCCGGTCAGCCAGTAGCGCCGGCGCTGGAATGTCGCGGCGGGAAGGCCGATGACCTGCGGTGGCGGCCCGGCCGGCGGAAGGCCGGTCCAGTCGACGTCGATGCCGGCGGTGAACGCCCGGGCCAGCGCCCTGGTCAGCTCTTCCGGGCCGCCTTCGTCGCGGCGGAGGGTCGGCAGGGCGGCGGCCGGAACACCGGCCTCTTCGGCACACTCTTCGATCGCGGCGAGCAGCACGGGGTTGGGGCTGGACTCGACGAACGCCCGGTGTCCGTCGGACAGCAGGGCGGTGACGGCGCCCGCGAAGCGCACGGGCCGGCGCAGGTTGGTCACCCAGTAGCCGGTGTCGAGCCCGGTGGTGTCGATCCTCCGTCCGGTCACGCTGGAGTAGAACGGCACCGTCGCGGCCGTGGGCGCGATGCCCGCCAGCGCCGCGGTCAGCTCCGCGGTGACCTGGTCGACCTGGGGGCCGTGGGAGGCGTAGTCGACGTCGATGAGCCGGGCTCGGATGCCGTTGTCCTGGGCGGCGTTCACGACGGCGGCGACCTGCTCGGGCGGTCCGGAGATGACGGTTGCGGCGGGGCTGTTGACCGCCGCGATCGCCACGTCGGGGGCCTGCCCGGTGAGCCGCACCGCCGCCGCCTCGCCGACCAGCAGCGATGCCATGGCACCGTGCCCCGACAGCCGGCGCAATGCCTTGCTGCGCAACGCCACCACCTTGGCCGCGTCGTCGAGGGTGAGGGCGCCGGCGACGCAGGCGGCGGCGATCTCGCCCTGGGAGTGCCCGACCACCGCCGCGGGCACCACGCCGTGACCGATCCACTCGGCGGCCAGCGCGACCATCACCGCCCATAGGGCCGGTTGCACCACGTCGACCCGGGACAACCGGGCCCCGTCCCCGCGCAGCACCTCGGTCAACGACCAGTCCACGTATGGGGTCAGGGCCTGCTCGCACTCGGCGATCCGGGCCGCGAACGGGGATGAGGACCGCAGCAGCCGCGCCCCCATCCCGGCCCACTGCGACCCCTGGCCGGGAAACACCAGCACCGGTGCCGTGGGGTTGGCCGCCGCGCCGATCAGCACGTCGGGGTCGGGCACGCCGTCCGCCAGCGCCGTCACGCCGTCGAGCAGGCGGTCCCGGTCACGCCCGACCACGGCGGCGCGGTGCTCGAGCACCGATCGGGTCCTGATCAGCGACGACTCGACCGCCGCCGGCGTCAGCTCCGGGTTGGCCGCCAGGTGCTCGGCGAGCACGCGAGCCTGCGCGCGCAGCGCCTCCGGTGACTTCGCCGACAGTACCCACACGCCGGCCGACGACGCCACGCCGCTGTGCTCCGGTGCCTGTTCGAGGATGAGGTGGGCGTTGGTGCCGGAGATGCCGAACGAGGAGATCCCGGCCCGCCGCGGGCGATCCACCCGCGGCCACCGCCGCGCCTCGGTCAGCAACCGCACCGCACCCGCGGACCAGTCCACATGCGGACTCGGCGCATCCACATGCAGCGTGGCCGGCAACCTCCCCCACCGCATCGCCATCACCATCTTGATCACCCCAGCGACACCGGCCGCAGCCTGCGTATGCCCGATATTCGACTTGATCGAACCAAGCCACAACGGCGCGCCACCCGACCGGTCCTGCCCATACGTACTCAGCAGAGCGTTCGCCTCGATCGGATCACCCAACGTCGTACCGGTCCCATGCGCCTCGACCACATCAACCTCCGCCGGCGACAACCGCGCATTCGCCAACGCCTGACGGATGACACGTTCCTGGGCAGGACCGTTCGGAGCGGTCAAGCCATTGCTGGCCCCGTCCTGGTTGACCGCCGACCCACGCACCACCGCCAGAACCCGATGACCAAGACGCCGCGCATCGGACAACCGCTCCAACACCACCACACCGACCCCCTCGGCCCAGCCCGTACCATCGGCCGACGCCGCGAACGCCTTGCACCGCCCGTCACCGGCCAACCCCCGCTGCCGCGAGAACTCCACGAACATCCCCGGTGTGGCCATCACGGTCACCCCGCCGGCCAGCGCGAGCGTGCACTCCCCCTGCCGCAGCGCCTGACCCGCCAGATGCATCGCCACCAGCGACGACGAGCACGCCGTGTCCACCGTCAACGCCGGACCCTCGAAGCCGAACGTGTATGCCAGCCGGCCCGCCATCACGCTGGGAGTCGTGCCGGTCAGCCGGTGGCCGTCGAGATCATCCGCTGCCTCGTGCATGCGCGGGCCGTAGTCCTGCGCGGTCGCTCCGACGTAGACAGCGGTCGGGGTGCCGCGCAGCGTCGCCGGGGCGATACCCGACCGCTCCAACGCCTGCCACGCCGTCTCCAACAGCAACCGCTGCTGCGGGTCCATCGCCAACGCCTCACGCGGGCTGACACCGAAGAACCCGGCGTCGAACTGATCCGCGTCGTGCAGAAACCCGCCCGCACGCACATGACCGCACTCATCCCATTCCCGGCCGCGGTTGCTCGGGAACTCCCCCACCGCGTCGACGCCACCGGCCACCAGGTCCCACAGGCCCTCCGGCGAGTCAACCCCGCCCGGGTACCGGCACGCCATCCCCACGATCGCCACCGGCTCGTCGCCACCGGCGATCCGCCGGTCAGGCGCGGCCGTTCGCCGACCGAGCATCAGCTCGCGCAGATGCGCGACGACGTCGTTCGGCGTGGGGTAGTCGAAGACGAGCGAGCTACGCAGCGGCAGCCCGGTCGCCCGGCCGAGCCGCTGCGACAGCTCGGTGCCGCCGACGGAGTCGAAGCCGAGCTGCTTGAAGGTCAGGCCGGGGTCGATGGCGGCGGGGTCGGCGTGCCCGAGGACCAGGGCGGCCTGCGCGCGCACCGTCTCCGTCAACGCCTGGTCCCGGTCGGCCGCGCCCAGTCCGGCCAGGCGCTGGACGAACGACGACTCCACGAACGACGACTCCACGAACGACGACTCCACGAGCGCCGGCGCCGGGCTGGGCGCGGTATCGGGCCAATGCCGGCGGCGCTGGAAGGCGTAGGTCGGCAGGCCGACCCGCCGAGCACCGCGTCCCGCGAACACCTGTTCCCAGTCCAGCTCGGTACCGTGCGCGTAGACCCGGGCCATGGCCTCGGCGAACGCGGCCGTCTCGGACCGGCCGTCGGGCAACGCCGCCAGTGCGACCGGGTCGGGACGACCGGGCGCCTCACGCCCGGCCAGCCACTCGTTCGCCAGGGTGGTGAGCCGCGCGTCCGGACCGAGCTCCAGAAACGTGGCGACGTCGCAGTCGCACAGCAGGCGCAGTCCGGACTGGAGCCGCCCGGGCCGGCGGCCCTGCTCGATCCAGTAAGCCGGGTCGACGAACTGCTCGGCGGCGGCAAGCCGGCCGGTCAGGCCGGAGACCACCGGGATGGCCGGCTCCGCGAACGACAGCCGGGACACGACGGCGCGAAGCTCCTCGATCGCCGCATCGGCCCGCGGCGCCGCGATCAGGCGGCTCCGCGCCAGGACGAGCGCGCACGCGTCCGGAAGCGACAGGACCCGGGCGGCATGGAGGGCAGCCACCTCGCCGGTCGCGTGGCCGAGCACGAAGTCCGCGGCGACTCCCCAGGACTCGGCGAGCCGGTACAGCGCCACGTCGATGGCGAAGGCCGCTGCCTGGGCAAACGGCGCCGGGCCGAGCAGCGACCAGACCTCGTCGAACGCTCCGGCGAACCGCGGGTGGGCCGCGTACAGGCCGCGGCCAGTGGTCTCGCGCTGCGCTGCGTGGCCGCCGAACAGCAAGGCCAGGCCGCCTTCAGCCACCCGGCCACCGACCGACCCGGCCACGTCGGCGCCGCGCTCCAGGGCTGCCAGCCGGGCGAGGCGCTCCTCGGTGTTCCGGCCGAAGACCACGGCCCGGTGGGCGAACGCGCAGCGCGTGACGCCGAGCGAGTACCCGATGTCGGCGTGGTCGGCGTCCGGATGTGCCCCGAGGTGGCGGCGCAGCCGTCCGGCCTGCGCGGCCAGCGCCTCGGGGCTCGGCCCGGAGAGGGGCCAGGGGATGTCGGCGGTGGACTGTCGCGCGGTACCGACGCCGTCCGGTCGGTCGCCGGGCGGCGGCGCGGGCGCCTGACCGAGCACGACGTGGCAGTTGGTTCCGCCCATGCCGAACGAGCTGACGCCCGCGAGCAGCGGCCGGTCCGGCCGGGGCCACGGGGCTAGCCGGTCGTGGACCCTGAGCCCGAGGCTTTGCAGCGGGATGCGCGGATTCGGTTCGCTGAAGTTCAGGCTCGGCGGCAGTTCGCCGTGCCTCATGCTCAGCACGGTCTTGATCAGCCCGGCGATGCCGCCGGCCGCTTCGAGGTGCCCGATGTTCGTCTTGACCGAGCCCACCGGGAGCGGCCGGCCACCGGCGCGGCCCGTCCCGGTGACCGCGCCGAGCGCGGCCGCTTCCACCGGATCGCCCACCGGCGTGCCGGTGCCGTGCAGCTCCACGTACTGGACGTCCGCCGGCGCCACACCGGCGGCCCGATACGCCTGGCGCAGCACGTTCTCCTGCCCCGCGGCGCTGGGCGCGGTGAGCCCGTCCGTGCTTCCGTCGTTGTTCACGGCGCTGCCGAGGATCACGCAATGGACGGGGTCGCCGTCGCGCAGCGCCGCGGTCAGCGGCTTGAGCAGGACCGCTCCCCCGCCCTCGCCACGCACGAAGCCGTTGGCCCGGGCGTCGAAGGTGTAGCACCGGCCGTCGGGCGACAGTGCGCCGAGCTGGGCGGTCAGCTCCATGCTGTCCTCGGCGAGGATGAGGTTGACTCCCGCGGCCAGCGCGAGCGAGCATTCGCCGCGGCGCAGGCTTTCGCAGGCGGCGTGCACCGCGACCAGCGAGGATGACTGGCCGGTGTCGATGCTCAGGCTCGGCCCGTTCAGGTCGTAGCTGTAAGACACACGGTTGGCGATGATGCCGCGATGCACACCGGTCATGACGTGGCGGTTGCTCGCGGTCACACCGGACCGGCGCAGCACGGCGGCGTAGTCGTCCCAAATGGCACCCACGAAGACCCCGGTGGGGCTGCCCGCGACCGACGGCGGCCGGATTCCCGCGTCCTCGAGTGCCTCCCAGGTCAGCTCCAGCATCAGCCGCTGCTGCGGATCCATGGCCACCGCCTCGCGCGGTGAGATACCGAAAAACTCCGCGTCGAACGACGCCACGTCGTCGAGGAACCCGCCGGGCCAGGGCCGCGACGCCTGCCGGTCGGCGGGTATCGTCGCGATCGCGCTCGCACCGCCACGCAGCAACCGCCAGAAGGCGGCCGGGTCAGGGGCCTGCGGCAGCCGGCAGGCAAGGCCGATGACCGCGACCGGTGTGGCGGCCACCGACGCGTCCCGCGTTGCCGCCCCAGCCGCCGCACGACGTCGACGGCTGAGCAGCGGATGATCCTGGGTAGCCATCCGGCACTCCTGCGTGGAATTCGCCTTCGCTTCGGTAGCCGCAAGCGTCGATTCCCGCGCTAAAGGCGCGCCAACCCCCGGATGGCCCCTTGGTCAGGCGTCCGGCTCCTCCATTCCGCGTCGCAGCGCGCCGGCTCCATCCGCGCTGATGACCGGATGCGTCGTGATGTCGAGCATGGCCAGCACGACGCGCCGGTCACCCTCGGGCGAGAAGATGTCGGCGCCGATGCTCCGCGAGATGTGGGCCTGGAACGCGGGGATGCCCAACTCCATCGCGACCATGAGCGCCGCGCGGGTCCTCAGGTCGGCGGTCGGCGGGCTGGGGCGCCGCTTGTCGGCCTCGCCCAGCACCTGCTCGGTCATCGCCACCATCTGGTCGAAGATCTCCCCGGCGCCGTCGAAGTCGTCGATCAACGCGCGGGCGAGGTAGCGCCCGAAGGGAAGCAGTGGGGTCCGGGCCTCCTTGAGGGTCCGGGGGTCGCTCAGCCCCTCCTCGGTCATCGCCAGCTCTAGGTATTCGCGCATCGCCTGCAGCACGTAGGCGTCACACGCCCGGCCCAACTCCTCCTTGGAACCGAAGTGGTGGCGCACCAGCCCCTGCGACACGCCGGCGGCGAGGGCGATCTCCCGGATCGTGGCTCGGGCGAACCCGTACTCCGTGAAGTACCGCAGCGCCGCGTCCCTGATCCGAGCCCGAGCGGTCAGATCCTCGTTGGCCACGCCACGGGAGTTGGTGATCCTCATCGCATTTACCACTTTCGTTATACTGCTATCGTGCCGCAAGAAGCTGTCGCTAAGTACTAGGATACTATCCGCGTGGATAGCCACTCCTCCGACCGAAGGGAGCACGGCGGAATGACGGATCCCATCATCACGGCGCGTGATCTCGTCAAACGATTCGGCAAGAACACGGCACTCGACGGCGTCTCGCTCAACGTCGAGAAGGGAACGGTCCTCGGCCTGCTCGGACCCAACGGCGCCGGCAAGACCACGGCGATCCGGGTACTCACCACACTGATCAAGCCCGACAGCGGCCACGCAAGCGTCGGAGGGTTCGACGTGGCCACCGAAAGTCAGCGGGTCCGTTCGCTCATCGGCCTGGCGGGTCAGTATGCGGCGGTGGACGAGGTCCTCACCGGCCGGGAGAACCTGGAGCTGTTCGGGCTCTGGTACCACCTGCCGAAGAAGGAGTACCGGCTTCGCGCACAGGAGATGCTGGAGCGGCTCTCGCTCACCGACGCGGCCGACCGCCAGGTCAAGACCTACTCGGGCGGCATGCGCCGGCGTCTCGACGTCGGAGCCAGCCTGATCGCGGACCCGCCCATCATGTTCCTCGACGAGCCGACCACCGGTCTCGACCCGCGCAGCCGCAACGAGCTCTGGCAGTTCATCCGGGAGCGGGTGGAGGCCGGCACGACGGTCCTGCTCACCACGCAGTACATGGAGGAGGCGGAGCACCTCGCCAACCGGATCGTCGTCATCAACAAGGGAAAGCTGATCGCCGACGGAACAGCCGACCAGTTGAAGAGGCAGACGGGCGGCTCCACGCTCGAGATCCGCGTGGCCGACCGGCGCGACGTCGGACGCGCCGCGGCCCTGCTCGCCGAGGCCGGCGTGGCAGCACCGCGCACCGACCCGGAGCAGGGGCTGGTCAGCATCCCCGCCGCGAGGGGTGTCGACCTGCTGCTCGAAACCGGGCGCCGCCTGAAGGAGGCCAGGATCGCCGTCGACGACCTCGGCACCCGCCGGCCGACGCTCGACGAGGTCTTCCTCGCCCTCACCGGCGGCGAGACACCGAACCACCCTGACTCACCAGACGACCCAGGCTCCCCGGGCGACCCGGGACCACTGAGCCACGCCGCATCGGAGCCGGAGGGCACTCGATGACCGATCTCCGCATCCCCCAGCCGCGAATGGTGGCGCCAAGAGTGACGCCCCTGCTCGCTCTGCGGGACTTCAACGGCGTCGCCAAGCGCAACCTGTTGCGGTCCGTGCGCACGCCACAGATGATCCTCTATCTGGTACAGCCGGTCATGATGCTCATCCTGTTCCGATACATGTTCGGCGGTGCGATCAAGGTCTCGGGCACCACCTACGTCAACTTCGTAGTGCCCGCGATCTTCCTGCTCGCCGGCCTCATCGGCGCCATGACCTCGGCCATCGGGATCGCCGACGACCTCAAGAGCGGAATGATCGACCGTTTCCGCAGCATGCCCATGTCCCGCTCGGCCTTCCTCGCGGGCCGGTCGCTCACCGACCTCATCAAGAGCATCATCACCCTGGCGGTCCTGGTGGGTCTCGGCGTCGCCGTCGGGTTCCGCTTCCACGCCGGCGTCGGTCCGGTGCTGCTCGGCTTGCTGCTGGTCCTCGCGTTCGGGTATGCCTTCAGTTGGGTGATGGCGGCGATCGGGCTCTCGTCCAAAGACCCGGAGAGCGCGCAGAACGCGGCCACCGGTCCGGTCTTCCTCCTGCTGTTCGCGAGCAACGCCATCGTGCCCGCCGAGACGTTGCCCGGCTGGCTCCAGGGGTTCGCCAGGAACCAGCCGCTGGGCGTGACCACCTCGGCCGTCCGGGCGCTCTTCGAGGGCCACGACGCGGCCAACTACGTCTGGCCGTCGCTGGGCTGGTCCGTCGGGATCACGGCGGTCTTCTTCGCGATCTCCCTCGCCCTCTACCAGAAGGCGACGGCGCACTGACCCTCGACAAGCCGCTCGTCATCGCCACCCCGGTCACCGCGGCCGGGGTGGCGGATTGCGGATAGGGGTATCGCCGGCGGGCGGCCACCATTCACAATGCCTCATGACAGCCATACTCCGTACCGGTCGTGCCGCTCTCACGATCGCGCTCACCTGCGTAACGCTGCTGTTCGGCATGGCGCAGCCGGCGAACGCCAGAGCCACACGGACCTGCTCGAGCTATTCGCTCCCCGTTCGCATCGCCGATCCGGGGCCGGCCGACCAGACCCTGTGGGGGCAGTTGTGCTACCCGGGCACCGTCCGGCCCCGGATCGTGCAGCTACTGGTGCACGGGGCCACGTACAACCATCTCTACTGGGACTTCCCGGCCGGGAACGGCTACTACTCCTACGTGAACGCCGCGACCGCCGCGGGGTACGCCACCTTCAACGTCGACCGCATCGGCGCCGGCAACAGCTCCCATCCGTCGAGCGACCGCCTCACCATGCAGGCGTACGCCGTCGCGATGCACGACGCCGTCACCGCGCTGCGCTCGGGCAGCCTGGACGGCCACGCCTTCTCCGGCGTCGTCTGGGTCGGGCACTCCATGGGGGCGGCCCTCGCCTGGTACGAGATCCCGCGCTACCACGACGTGGACGCCGCGATCCTGACCAGCGCCCTGCACGGGACGCCCAACCCCGAGGGCATCGCCATCTTCTATCCGGCCACGTCGGACCCGAAGTTCGCCGGCTCGGGACTCGACGCCGGCTACATCACGACGCAGCCGGGCCAACGCGGCTACTTCTACGACCCGGCCACGACGGCTCCGGCCGTGCTCACCGTCGACGAGGCCAACAAGGACGTAGTCGCGGTCGCGCCCAGTGCCGCCCCGGCGACACCATACGACATCACGGTGCCGGTCCTGCTGGTCGACGGGGCGACGGATCGCGCCCAGTGCCCGGCGGCCACGGAGTACGACTGCACCGACCAGGCCAGTGTCCTGGCATATGAGTCCCAGTTCTACCTGCCCCAGGCCCACCTCGAGGTGCACATGATCCCGCACACCGGCCACAACGTCGCCCTGTCCACCACGGCATCGGTGGCCGACGCCGTCATGCTCGCCTGGATCCGGTCGCACGTGAGCTGACGTCGCGCCACCCGGCCTTAACCCCGCTTAAGCCCCGCGGAAGACCGTGGAGCGGATGAGCGGAAGGAGTGGTGGTGCGCACGCCGGAGACGTTCCTCAGCGGAGTCGGTGTCTATCTGCCCGACACCGTCAGCATCGAACAAGCCGTTGCCGAGGGCCGCTACCCGGCCGGGCTGGTCCAACTGCACGGCCTGGCCGGCGCGGCCGTGGCCGGCGACACGCCCGCGCCCGAGATGGCCCTGCGGGCCGCCACCCTGGCGCTGGCCCGCGCCGCGCATCCCCCCACCGAACTCGACCTGCTCATCTATGCCAGCTCCTGGCATCAGGGCCCGGACGGCTGGCTCCCGCAGTACTACCTGCAGCACCACCTCACCGGCGACGGCCCCCTCTCCCTTGACCTGCACGGCTGCAACGGCATCTTCATCGGGTTCGAGCTCGCCGCCAGCTACCTCGCGGCCCAGCCCGACCGCCACGCGGCCCTGCTCGTCGCCGCCGACAACTTCGGCACGCCCCTGTTCAACCGGTGGCAGGGCGGCGGGGCCAGCTATGTCGTGGGCGACGCTGGGAGCGCGGTGGTGCTCACCACCACGCCCGGTTTCGCCCGGCTGCACGCGGTCAACACGGTCACCATCTCCGACGCGGAGGAGCTGCAGCGAGCCGGAGAGGCGCTCTTCCCGCCCGGTGCGACCGTGGGCCGTACCGTCGACTTCGTCGCCCGCGGTGAGGTCTTCCAAAAGCAGCTAACCGAGAGCGGTGATCTCGCGACGCTGGCCAGAATCGGCGGCGAGCTGCTCGATCTGAGCCACCGGACGCTGGCCGAGTGCGGCCTGACCATCGGCGACATCAGCAGGATCGCCTCGATGAACTGTGCCCGGCCGGTGACCGATCACCTGATGGCGTCGCTCGGGCGGACCCTGGCCGACTCCACCTTCGACTGGGGACGCACCGTCGGGCACCTGGGCGCCAGCGACCAGATCGCCGCCCTGGACCACCTGGTCGCCACCGGGCGGCTCCGCCCCGGTGACCATGTGCTGATGCTCGGCGTCGGGCCGGGCGTCATCGTCTCCTGTGCCGTGGTCGAGATCGTGGACATCCCCGACTGGCCGGCGGCCACCCACGGGTAGAGCGTCGCTTTAGCCGCCCTTCCGATGATGGCCAGGAGCGCCGGAACCCGGGTTGGGACATTGACTTATGGACTTTGACCTGTCGTCAGCTCAACGCGACCGCTGTGACCGGGTGCGGACGGCCGTGGCCGAGCACCTCGCCACGCGCGCGGTGACCACCGACCCCGACCTGGTGCGCCTGGCCTGGCAGGCGGCCGCGAGCATCGGCCTGACCGGCCTGTGCCTGCCCGTCGAGCACGGCGGCGCGGGACTCGGGGCGCTGGATACGGCGCTGAGCCTCGAGGCGTTCGGCCGGGCCTGCCCCGATACCGGGCTCGCCTTCGGGATCGCGGCGCACCTGCTCTCGTGCGGCGTACCCGTCGCGGAGTTCGGCGCGAGCGGGACCGCGGGCGAGTTGCTCGCCGGCATGGCGAAAGGCGGCCTGATCGCCGGCAACGCCATGACCGAGGACGAGGCGGGCTCCGACATCGGCCAGATCCGGACCACCGCCGTGCGATCGGGCGGGGACTACGTCCTGCGGGGAGAGAAGTCCTTCGTCAGCAACGCTCCCATCGCGGACGTGTACGTGACCTATGCGATCACCGACCCGGACGCCGGGTTCCTCGGCGTTTCGGCCTTCGCCGTGCCCCGCGACACCGGCGGCATCGTCGTCGGTCCGCCGCTTTCCAAGATGGGGCTGCACGGCTGCCTCGCGGCCCGGGTGCGGTTCGACGACTGTGTGGTGCCCGAACGCTTCCGGCTCGGCGCCGAGGGCAGTGGCGGGATGGTCTTCCAGCGCTCGATGGCCTGGGAGCGCAGTTGCCTGTTCGCCATCTACCTCGGCCTGGCGGAGCGGCAGTTGCAGGCGTGCGTCGAGCACGCGACCGCCAGGCGACAGTTCGGCCGCAAGCTCGCCGGGTTCCAGGCGGTGTCGCATCGCATCGCCCGCATGCGCCAGCGGCTGGAGAGCGCGCGCCTGTTGCTGTACCGCGCCTGCTGGCTGCTGGATGCCGACCGCGACGACGCCGGCGCGATCGCCATGGCGAAGACCGCCGTGTCCGAGGCTGCGCTGGCCAACAGCCTCGACGCCGTGCAGCTCTTCGGCGCGTCGGGATACCTGGTCGGTCCGGGAATCGAACAGCAGCTACGCGACTGCGTTCCGGCCACCATCTTCTCCGGTACCACCGAGATCCAGCTAGAGATCCTCGCGAGAGAGGCGGGGCTTTGACTCGTCAAGAAGGGAGAGTAATGCCTGTTGAGAGCCGTGACACCGTGGTGAAGGAAGTCACGCGGTACATCCAGGACGAGTTGCTCAATGGCGACCGATCGGCCGGGCTGACCACCGGGACACCGCTGCTGGGGTGGGGCATCCTCAACTCCATCGATACGGCGCGGCTGGTCGGTTTCATCCGCGAGCGGTTCGGCGTGCGCGTACCGCCCGGACACATCGTGGAGAAGCACTTCAAGAACATCGAGTGCATCGCCGACCTGGTGGTTGCGCTGAGCGAGGCCGGGGCGCGGACCGAGCCGGCCCGGGGCGAGACATGAGCGCCGACTTCGACTACGACGTCGGCATCATCGGCGGCGGCCCCGCGGGCTCCACACTGGCGGCCTACCTCGCCAAGGCCGGAGTCTCGACGGCACTTTTCGAGAGCGAGAACTTCCCGCGCGAGCACGTGGGCGAGTCATTGGTGCCCGCGGTCATTCCCGTCATGCGCGACATCGGGGTCATCGACAAGATCGAGCACGCGGGCTTCCCGCGCAAGTACGGGGCGGGGTGGACGTCCGCCGACAAGCGACCGATGGCCAACATCGACTTCAATGCCGACTCCCATACGCTCGGGCACGCGGAGATCACGTACGAGGAGCGTGCGCAGCCGGGGGTCGACAGGGTCTATGCGTGGCACGTCGACCGCGGTCGCTTCGACCAGATCCTGCTGGATCACGCCCGTGAGCTCGGTGCCGAGGTCTTCACGGCGACCCGGGTGAACAGGGTCGACTTCACTGACCCGGCGCGCCCCGTGCTGCGGACGAAGGCGGGCGACCGGCGCGACACGGTCCGGGTCCGCATGGTCGCCGACGCCAGCGGCCGGCAGACCATGCTGGGCAACCAGCTCAAGGTCAAGGTCCCCGACCCCGTGTTCAACCAGTACGCCGTGCACACGTGGTTCGACGGGCTGGACCGCAAGGCGCTCGCGACCAATCCGCACGACGCCGACTTCATCTTCGTGCACTATCTCCCGCTCGATGACACCTGGGTGTGGCAGATTCCCATCACCGAAACCATCACCTCGATCGGCGTGGTGTCGCAGAAGCAGCGCATCAGGGCCGCGAAGGACGACCTGGGCAGGTTCTTCTGGGACTCCGTGGCGAGCCGGCCGGAGCTCGCGAAGGCGCTGCGGGACGCGGAGCAGCTACGGCCGCTCAAGGCCGAAGGCGACTACAGCTATGCCATGCGCCAGATCACCGGGGACGGCACGGTGCTGATCGGCGACGCGGCGCGGTTCGTCGATCCCATCTTCTCCAGCGGTGTCAGCGTCGCCATGAACAGTGCGCGGCTGGCGGCTCAGGACATCATCGCCGCGCATGCGGACGGCGACTTCCGGAAGGAGCGTTTCGAGAACTATGCCAACACCCTTCGCCGGGGCACCCGGATCTGGTACGACTTCATCTCCATGTACTACCGGCTGAACGTGCTCTTCACCGCGTTCATCCACGACCCCGCCTACCGTATCGACGTCATTCGCATGCTCCAGGGAGACGTCTATGACGCCGAGGAGCCGGGCGCGCTCAAGGCGATGAAGGAGTACGTCGCCGCGGTCGAGGCGGACCCCACCCACCTGTGGCACGGCCACCTCGGAAACCTCAAGGCCCGGTCCGCCGCGGCCCTGTTCTGAGGACGGTGAGCATGGTGGGTGCCCCGAATCCGGCGACCCTCGAAGCTGATCTCTTCCTCGTCCACTCGCCGAGCGTCTATGACTTCCGCGAACGCGACGACATGCTGTTCGCCTACTTGAGCGACAGCGACAGCGTGAACGTCACGTCGATCTACGAGATGTACCCCATCGGCTGGTTCTCCATCAAACAGCGGCTGGCCGAGCACGGCATGGAAGTGAAGATCGTCAATGTCGCGTCGCTGATGCTGATGCACCCGCGGCTGGACGTGGAAGGCCTGCTCGCGCGCCTGGACGCGCCCGTCGTCGGGTTCGACCTGCACTGGATGACGCAGTGCCACGGCGCGGTCGAGCTCGCGGCGGCGATGAAGCGCCTCAACCCCGAGGTCATCACCGTCTTCGGGGGAATCTCGGCCACCTACTTCGCCGAGGAACTGATCCGGTACGCCTCCGTGGACGTCGTCGTGCAGGGATACGACACCCTGGAGCCGATCACGGAGCTCGTCCGGCAGGCCAAGGGCGGCTCACGGGATTTCGGGGCCATTCCGAACCTCCTCTACAAGCACGCCGGCGAGGTCCTCCGGACCGGGTTCAGCCACAAGCCGTCACAGGACTACAACGACGCCACCAACGACTGGTCCTACTACCGGCAGACGCGGCCGTCCGACCCATCGGTCTCCAAGCTCATCATGACGCTGCCGAACACGGGCTGCGCGCACGACTGCGGCTGGTGCGGCGGCTCGCGATATGCCTACCAGACCACGATGGGCGTCAAGAAGACTCTCGTGCAGAAGAGCCACGGCCGCATCATCGACGAGCTGCGCAGCATGGGCGAGGCGGCCAGGCACACCTCGATCTATGCCCTCCAGTGCTACTCCGAGGGCAAGAAGCGCATGCACGAGTACCTCGACGCCGTGAAGGATCTCGGCTACAACAGCGTGTTCTTCGAGCAGTTCAACCTCACACCCGCGGACACGCTGGAGAAGATGGGTAGGTCCACCCGTTCGTACATCATGCTGTCCCCGGAGTCCCACGACATGCGGATCAGCAAGGCCGCCGGCCGGGGCACCTACACCATGGCCGAGATGGAGGAGTGGATCGCCCGCGCGCTCGATGCCGGCATCTCGGGGATCATGGTCTGGTTCTTCATCGGAATGCCGTACCAGGACCAGCGGTCCGTGCGGGACACCATCGACTACTGCGAACACCTGATCCGCAAGTTCAAGGGCTGGGCGGCGCTGCCCCTGATCTGCCCCATGGTTCCCTTCCTCGATCCGGGATCGCGATTCTTCGAGCACCCTCAGGAGCACGGCTACCGCATCTTCCACAGGACCCTTGAGGAACACCGGCAGGCGATGGTGGAGCCGTTGTGGTACCGCCGGCTCAACTATGAGACGCGCTGGCTGAGCAGGAGACAGCTCCAGGACGTCTCATACGATGCCATCGCCAGGCTGGTGACCATCAAGGGCGAGTACGGGGTGCTGCCGCCGCAGTTCTGCGAAGCCGTCCTCACCACCATCGCCGAAACGCGCCGGCTGCTCGCCGAGATGGAACACGCCATGACCCTCGATGGCCGGTTCCCGGCCGACCTGCGCGACGAGATCCGCGCCTACAACCGCCGGATCCTCGCGTACTCCAGCGACCAGATCATGCCGGTCGAACGGCCCTTCGGCGGCCGGTGGTTCGACGACGTCACGGTGCCGGACGAAATGATCAAGCAGCTCTCCGAGACCGCGTGTGATGCCCGGTGACCATGCCCCTCCTGCATGACCTGGTACGAGCGCAGGCGGCCCGGGCTCCGCACGCGATCGCCGTGCATCACGGCGAAAGCGCCATGGACTACGGCACGCTCGACGAGCTGGCTCGCCGCTACGCGGCCGCGCTCGCCGCGGCCGGTGTCGGCCCCGGCGACCGGGTGCTGCTCTGGGACGAGAAAAGCGCCCACCTGATCGGGCTGATGCAGGCGGCGCTGCGCATAGGCGCGATCTATGTGCCCGTTTCGCCGGCGAACCCGGCGCAACGCGTCGCCCGGATCGCGGATAGCTGCCGCCCACGGCTGATCGTCCGCGGCAGCTCCGGCCGGGCGCCGGGAGTCACGCTGGACGAACTGCTGGCGCTTGCCCCACGGGAGGCACCGGCGTGGGAGAGCGACCCGGACGACCCCGCCTACGTCCTGTACACCTCGGGCACGTCCGGCGAACCGAAGGGAGTGTGCGTCAGCCATCGCAACGCGCTCGCCTTCGTGGCGTGGGCCGTGGCCGCGACCGGACTCCGATCGGACGACCGCCTGTCCAACCACGCGCCCTTGAACTTCGACCTTTCGGTGTTCGACCTCTACGGCGCCTTCGCGGTGGGGGCGTCGGTCGACCTTGTGCCCTCGGACCTGTCCTACTCGCCGGAGGGCCTGGTCGAGTTCCTGCGCGACCGGGGCATCACCTGCTGGTACTCCGTGCCCTCGGCGCTGCAGCTTATGACGCGTCAGGGCGGCCTGCTCGACGGTCCGCCCCCGCCCCGGCTGCGGCTCTGTGTCTTCGCCGGGGAGTCGTTCCCGCTCGGGGAGGTCCTCCGGCTTCGTCGCTCGTGGCCCCTGGTGCGCATGTTCAACTGGTACGGCCCGACGGAGACCAACGTCTGCACCTCCTACGAGGTGACCGAGGCCGACCTGGACCGGACCCGACCGTTGCCGATCGGCACCGCGTGCTCCGGTGACACGATCCTGCTCGACGAGACGGGTGAGATCCTCGTCGACGGGCCCACCGTGATGCTCGGCTACTGGGGGCGACCGCGGCACCGCGGTCCCTACCGCACGGGAGACCTGGGGCGTTACGACGACCTCGGCCACCTCGAGTACCACGGCCGCTGCGACACCATGGTCAAGCTACGCGGGCACCGCATCGAGCCGGGTGAGGTCGAGGCGGTGCTGCTGACCCATCCCGGGGTCGCTGACGCGGTGGTGGTCGTGGCGGGCTCCGGGCTCACCGCCCGGCTGCACGCGTTCGTGGTGCCGGGCCCCGGTGAGCCGCCGACCTTCCTGGCGATGAAGCGGCATTGCGCCGAGCACCTCCCCACCTACATGAGCATCGACCGGCTGACGCTGGTGGACGAGCTTCCGCGCACACCCAACGGAAAGACCGATCGGCGGGCGGTCCTCGCGGCCGCCGGCGGCTGAGCGGGACACCGACCTCACGAAGGGGCCGGCGCCGATGGCGCCAGCCCCTGTCCGAGGACTACTGCGGGACGCGCTCTCGCACGCGGGTGTACTCCTCGGCGAGGTGATCCCCGAGCAGGACCGGCGTCGGCTGATCGACGATGGTCACCAGCGGGATCTCCATGTCGGTGATGAGCATCAGGTACTTGGTCAGTTCGATCGCGGACAGCGAGTTCAGCCCGCGCTCGAGCATGTTGGTGTCGCCATCGATCGAGTCCAGCGACAGCAGCGTCGCCGCGTAGGTCTGCGTCGCTTCCCGGAGCAGCCGCTTGCGCTCCGCCAGGTCGCCGGCCGCGAGCGCGCTCCGGAGTTCTCCATCGTTCACGTCAACATCACCGCTGCTTCCCTGTTTCGACAACCGTCTTCTGGGCCATTACTGAGGTGCCGCCTGTCCTTCCCGCCCTCCTCCCTCCTTCCCGTCCGCGGCCGCCGGCACGGCGTCGTACGGCCAGTACCGTTCGCGTTGGAACGCGTACGTCGGCAGCGCAACCGTGTGAGGGGGCGGCTCGTCATCGAGGAGCCCGGCCCAGCGGACGTTCTCGCCCGCGCCATGCAGTCGGGCCAAGGCCGTGAACAGTGCCCGGCTCTCGGACCCTTCGCCGCCGAGCACGGACAGCACCACTGCGGGGCGTTCGTCCGCCGGGAGCACCGGGCAGGCACCGAGCTCCAGCAGGATGTCCGCACCGCCGGAAACGGGCTGGCCATCGTCGATCAGCGGAACGCGGGGGTCCGCGCGGCTCGGTTCACCCTCGGCCGGTCCGGAGATCAGCCGGCAGGCGTCGGCCAGGTCGAACACGCCGGCCGCGTAGGCGGCGGCGATCCCGCCGGCCGCGTGCCCGATCACCGTGCCGGGGCGCAGCCCGGCCAGCTCCAACAACCGCACGAGCCCGACCTGCGCCGCGAACAGCCCCACCGGGCCGTCGCCGAGTATCTCCCGCGGCGGGCGCTCCACCAGCTTGCCCACCTCGTCCACCGCGCCGGCGAACGCCGGGAACCGCTCGTAGAGCTCGATGCCGGCACCCGGTCCGGGGCTCTCACCGCCGAACGCCCAGGCCGTCTTGCCGCGTCCGGCCGGGGCGGCCCCACCGGCGGCGACCGCGCGCAGCCCCGCCGCC
This sequence comes from Dactylosporangium roseum, assembly GCF_025264685.1. Lineage (GTDB taxonomy): Bacteria > Actinomycetota > Actinomycetes > Mycobacteriales > Micromonosporaceae > Dactylosporangium > Dactylosporangium roseum. Next base: position 2,998,705 of record NZ_CP073721.1, on the reverse strand, counting down.
AGCTCCTCGCGGTCCGCACCGACGACGACCGCCCGGTGCTCGAACACGGGCCGCGTGGTCGCCAACGACCAGGCCACATCGGCCGGAGGCAGCCCCGGACGCTCCTCCACGTGCGCCGCCAGCGCCGCCGCCTGCGCCCGCAGCCCCTGCTCGCTCCTGGCCGAGATCGGCCACGGCACGACGCGGGCGGCCCCGCCGCCCCGTTCGGGCGGCGGGGACGCGGGAACGGCTTCGAGGATCAGGTGGGCGTTGGTGCCGGAGACGCCGAACGACGACACCCCGGCCCGGCGCGGGCGCTCGCCCTCCGGCCACTCCACCGGCTCGGTGAGCAGCCTGACCGCACCCGCCGACCAGTCCACATACGGGTTGGGCCGGTCGACGTTCAGCGTGGCCGGCAGCGTCCCGTGCCGCATCGCGAGCACCATTTTGAGCACGGCGGCGATCCCGGCCGCGGCCTGCGTGTGCCCGATGTTGGACTTGATCGAGCCGAGCAGCAGCGGCCGGTCCGGTTCCCGGTCCCGCCCGTACGTGGCGAGCAGCGCCTGCGTCTCGATCAGGTCCCCCACGGTGGTCCCGGTGCCGTGCCCCTCGACCACGTCCACGTCGGCCGGTGACAGCCGGGCGTCGTCCAGGGCGTCGCGGATCAGCCGCTGCTGTGTCGGGCCGTGTGGTGCGGTGAAACCGCCGCTGCCGCCGTCCTGGTTGACCGCCGAGCCACGGATCACCGCCAGCACTGGGTGGCCGTTCGCGCGCGCGTCCGACAACCGCTCGAGCAGGATCAGCCCGCCGCCCTCGCCGTAGACCATGCCGCCGGCCGCGGCCGCGAAGGGTGCGCATCGGCCGTCGGCGTCGAGCATGCCGGGCTGCGCCGCATACTCCAGGAACAGGCCGGGGGTGGCCAGCACGGTGGCGCCGCCGGCCAGCGCCAGGGTGCACTCGTTGCGGCGCAGCGCCTGGGCGGCCAGGTGCAGGGCCAGTAGCGACGACGAGCAGGCGGTGTCCACGGTCACGGCCGGGCCCTCGAGCCCGAGCAGGCGCGACACGCGGCCGGAGGCTTGGCTGCCGGAGATGCCGGCGGCCAGATGCCCGAGGACGCCGGCGGGCATCCGGTCCGGATCCGGCAGCCACGTGAGGTAGTCGTGGCTGGTGATCCCGACGTAGACGCCGGTGCGGCTGCCGCGCAGCGCGTACGGGTCGATGCCGGCGCTCTCGACCGTCTCCCAGGCGAGCTCGAGGAGGATCCGCTGCTGCGGCTCGGTCGCCAGCGCCTCGTCGCGGCCCACATCGAAGAACGACGCGTCGAAGTCGAGCGCGTCGTGCAGGAACGCGCCGGACCGGTCGTGGCCGGCGGACCCCGGCGGACGGAGCGCGTCGACGTCCCAGCCCCGGTCGGTGGGAAAGCCGCCGACCGCTTCCCGGCCCTCGGCGACGAGCCGCCACAGATCCTCCGGTGACCGTGCGCCCCCCGGGAACCGGCAGGCCATCGCCACGATCGCGATGGGCTCGCGCTCCTTCGACTCGTACTCGCTCAGGCGCCGCCGGGCCTTTTGCAGCTCGGCGGTGGTCCACTTCAGGTACTCCATGAGCCGTTCGTCGGTCGCCATGCTGGCTCTCTCCGGCTAGGCGGTCGGGACGCGCTCGTAGCGGGGCAGTCCCGCTATCTCGAGCTCCTCGGGCCGCAGCGGCGGCCCGGGAAGGTGCGGACGGGGTGTGTCCCTGCTCATCAGGGCGAGGAAGCGGCTGGAACCCAGCTCGGCCTGGGCGGCCGACAGGCTGATCACGTCGGTGACCACCGCGCAGACGCCCGGGGCGACGAGCGACCGCTCGATGATGGTGTCGGCGAAGCGCATCTGCTGCTCCGTCTGCTCGCCCACCAGGCGCGGATCGGTGGCGTCGACACGGCAGTTCGGGTAGCCGGCGTCCTTCGAGGCGGCGAGGATCCACGGGTCGTCCACCGCCGCACCGATCGCCGCCTGCACCTGGCGGGTGGTGCCGCCGGATGCCAGCGCCCCGTCCAGCGCGGTCGCGCACCGGGCCGCCGCACTCATCCCGTGGCCGTAGACCGGGTTGAACGCGGTGAGCGAGTCGCCGACGATGACCAGGCCCTCGGGCCAGCCGTCGTGGCGTTCCGGGTAGAGGCGCCGGTTGGCCCCGGAGCGGGATTGGAACATGGGGGTCAGCGGCTCCCCCGCGCCGATGAGGTCGGCGACGAGCGGGTGGCGCAGCCGGCTCCTGGCGAACGACTCGAAGTCGTCCTCGTGGTCCGGTAGCGCTCCGCCCCTGGTGCACGACAGCGTCACGATCCAACGACCGTCCTCGACCGGATAGACCACGCCGAACTGGGCCGGTTCGCTGGCGGTGTGCTTGGTGCAGACGTTGACGGCGGGGAACGTGGCGGCGGCGCCCGGCGGCGCCGCGTACAGCCTGGTGGCATACCCGATGCCCGCGTCGACGACGTCTTTGTCCGGCGGCGCCACGTCCAGCCCGGTCAGCCAGTGCCGCAGGCCGGAGGCCCGCCCGGTGGCGTCCACCACCAGATCCGCGTCGATCGCGGTGGTCTGCCGGTCGGTGCCACGCACCGATACGCCGGTGACGCGGCGGCGGTCGCCGCACAGGCCGGCCACTTCGGCACCCTGCCGCACGTCGACGCGGCCGGACGACAGGACCTGGTCGCGGACGATCCAGTCGAGCAGCGGGCGGGTACACAGGATCGCGAACTGGGTCGGCGGGAACCGGTGCTGCCATCCCCGCACTGTCAGCGTCACCTGGTCGCCCTGGAAGCCGATCCGGCGGGCGCCCGCGCCGATCAGCCGGCCGGTCGTGCCGGGCAGCAGCTCGTCGATGAGGCCGGCCCCGTTCGACCACAGCAGGTGGGCGTGGTGCGCCTGCGGGACGCCCCGGCGGTGCCCGGGGCCGTCGGGAAGGACGTCGCGCTCGACCACGGTGACCCGGCCGACGTGCCGGGACAGCACCTCGGCCGCCAGCATTCCCGCCAGTCCACCGCCCATGACGACCACGTGTGCGAATTGGCTCATGCCCATGGTTCTTTCTGCGGCATGCCCGTCCTCCCACATTGCCGGAATCCTTTGCGGACAATGTCACCAGCACCACTAAAGTCCGCCTAATTCTTGATCGTAAAGAGCGGCAAGATGTCGGTAGGGGTGCGATAGAGGTCGGATAGGGGTCGTTGGCGGTGGCGCCCGCGGCAGGGGCCAGGAGAGGGTGCAACCATGACGAGGGATGCCGATGGAAAAATACGTTCCGTCGTAATCGCGGAAAATAAGCGACCGGTCGACACACGGGCGATCGGGCAGTATTACGATCACGGCATCTTCGATGTGATGACGGAACTCTGGAACGGAAACCTCCATTACGGCCTGTGGCGCGACGAAAACGACACGAGCAGTTTCGCCGAGGCCGCCGAAGAGATGACCAACGAGATGATCCGGCGGCTGGCCCCGGCGCCCGGCGCCCGCATCCTCGACGTGGGCTGCGGAAACGGGGCACCCGCGCAGCAGCTCGCCCGCGCGTGCCCGGTGGAGGTCGTGGGCATCTCGGTCAGCGAGCGTCAGGTCGCCCGCGCCAACGAGCGCGCCCGCGCCGCGGGCCTCGCCGATCGCCTCTCGTTCGAGCAGATCGACGCCATGAACCTGCCGTACCCGGCGGCATCGTTCGACGGCGCGTGGGCGTTGGAGTCCATGCTCCACATGCCCGACAAGGTCCAGGTGCTGTCGGAGGTGGCCCGCGTGGTCAAGCCCGGCGGCCACATGATTATCGCCGACATGGTGTACAAGACGCCCGAGGACCGCACCGTGGACGTGAGCTCCCGGTTCAGCACCATCTACGCGTCGCTGACCCCGCTGGAGGAGTACGAAGGCGTGATCGAGCGGGCCGGCCTGGTCTGCCTGAACATCAGGGACGTCACCAAGGAGACGTTTCCCACGAACGAGGCCTTCGCCGCGGGTCTGCGGTCCCGCGCCGAGCAGTTCATCGAGATCCTCGGCACCGAGGGCTACGAGCTGCTCATCGGCAACCAGGAGAAGATCGCCCGCATGCCGGAGCTCGGCTACGTCCTGATCACCGCGCAGCGGCTCTGATGGATGCCGATGAATGAAGCCGGATTCGCGGCCCCCGAATTTCGGGCCCTCGGCGTGTCGACGGCCGACGGCGCGCGACTGCACGTCCGGCACGGACCGGCCACGGGGCGTCCGGCTTTCCTGCTCGTGCACGGCGTGGCCTCGAACGCCCGGGTGTGGGACGAGATCGCCGGCCGGCTGAACGCGGAGAACCATCCCACCTACGCCGTCGACCTGCGCGGCCACGGCGAGTCCGACGGCTTCGACACCTACGACACCGCCACCGCGGTCCGCGACGTCGCGGCGGTCGCCGCCGCCTTCGGCCTCACCGATGCCGTGGTGGCGGGCCACTCCTGGGGTGCGAGCATCTCGCTGCGGATCGCGGCCGAGCACCCGACGGTGGCCGCCGCTCTCGCGCTGATCGACGGCGGCTGGGCCGACGCGACACAGGCCGCCGGCTGGACCGGCGAGGAGGGCCGGGATGAGCGCCTGCGCCGCTGGCTGGACGCGCTGGCCCTGCGCTTCGTCAAGCGCGAGAGCATGGCGCCGGCCGAGCTGCGGGCCCGGCTGCGTGGCGCTCATCCGAAGTGGTCCGGGTACGCCATCGAGGCGCACCTGGCCAATCTGCGCGTCGACGCGGACGGCGCGCTGGTTCCCCGCCTGACCGGACCCCAGTTCGCCTCGATCGTCACCAGCATGTGGGATGAGCAGCCGCATCGGTGGTTCCCCGCGGTCACCGTCCCGGTCATGCTGCTGCCGGTCGCCCACCGCTACTCCCCCGTGGGCGAGCGGCGGTGGCGGGGATGGGTGGACGGTGCCGCGGCGGCGCTGTCCGACGCGACCGTCAGGTGGTACCTGGACGCGGACCACGACGTGCAGCACGAGCAGCCCGAGCGGCTCGCCCGGGACCTGCTCGACCTGGCGCGCAGAGCAACCTAGCCCACGGGCCGACGCGCGGCGCCGGCCCCGTGCCGGCCTATGACGCCGCGCTGCCCAGGCGTACCGGAACCGCGAGGTACTTCCACATGTGGTCGAGCCCGTGCTGGAGCTTCCGCGGTTCGACGGCGAGGGCGAGATCGGGGTACCGGCGCAGGAGTGCCTCGAAGACCACGGCGGCCTCCAGACGCGCGAGGTGCGCCCCCAGGCAGAAGTGCAGTCCGTAGCCGAATCCGACCTGGCCGTTGTTGTGTGGGACCTCGCGGGTGACGTCGAGCCGCTCCGGATCGTCGAACACACGCGGGTCGAAGTTCGCCCCGGCCGCGACGGGCATCACCGCCTCACCCTTGCGGACGAGCTGGCCGGCGATTTCGAGGTCCTCGGTCGCGTAGCGGAAGTGCGTGCACAGCACGGGGCCGCACCAGCGCATCACCTCCTCGACCGCACCGGGCATCAAGGCGTAGTCCGCCCGGAGCAGGTCGAGCTGGTCGCGGTGGGTGAGCAGGGCGACGATCCCGTTCGCGATGAGGTGCACGGTCGTCTCGTAGCCCGCGACGACCAGCGTGAGAATCGTCCAGACCAGCTCGGTGTCGTTGAGCCGGTCGCCGTCCTCGTCGTGGACCCGGATGAGCGCGGAGGCCAGATCGTCCTCGGGTTGGGCGCGGCGCCGCTCGATCAGGTCACGGATGTAGTCGAACGCCGTCTCCCGGCGTCCCGGTTGGCGTGTCCCGCCACTCGGTGCGGCGCCGGCCAGCCACTCCCACGCGGCGACCCGGAAGCGGTCGCGCTCCTGCTCCGGAACGCCGACCAGCTCGGCGATCACCGCGATCGGGACCGGGGTGGCGAGGTGGCGGCTCAGATCGACGACACCGTCCCTGGCCAACCCGGGCAGGCGGTCCAGCAGCCGCGCGGTGATCTCCTCGACCCGGGGCCGCAGTTTGGCGACGCGGGCCGGGGTGAACGCCTGGGACACGAGCGAACGCAGCCGGCGGTGGTCCGCGCCGTCCAGGCTGAGCATGCTGGCCTGCGAATACTCCACGTATTCCGGAGAGATCCCGACGGCCAACTGCACCTGGTCTATCCGGTTCGCGGTGTCCGCCATCCCCGGCACGTTGGCCCCGTGGAGGACGAACCGAGAATCGGCCAGCAGCATTTTCACGTCGGCGTAGCGAGTGACCATCCAGAACGGTTCCACGCCCGGCATGGCGGCGCGGATGACGGGGTCCCGCTCGCGGATTCTGGAGTACACGGTGAACGGGTCCCGCAACACCTCCTCGGCCTTCGGGTCGACCGGTTTCCTGGCGCAGACGATCACGTACACCTGGTGCGCGGTGTATTTGGTGCCCTCGGCGAGCGACGCCTCCGACGAGGACGGATCGCCCGACTCCCGCCGACGTTTCCGGTGAAACTCGTGCAGCGGCTCGTACACGCGGTCGGTGATGTCGCGGATCTCGACGTCGACGAATCCCGCCTTGCGCAGCCGCTCGGCGTAGCCCTCCCGGTCGTACCAGTTCGCGACCGGGATGTACATGTTCCAAGGGGTCAGGTCGCGGATCCGCTCCTCGCGGCGGCCTTCACGCAGGATGACGTCGGCGGTGGCGATCATGCCGCCCGGCCGCAGCACGCGGAACGCCTCGCGGAAGAAGTCCTCCCTGGTGTCGAACAGGAACGCCGCCTCCAGCGACACGACCCGATCGAAGGTCCCCGACTCGAACGGCATGTCGGTCGCCGAGGCGACGCGCAGGTCGAGGCGGTCTGCCATGCCTCGTTCCCGGGCCCGCTCGTAGGCGATCTCGACCTGCGACGGCGTGATGTTGAGACCGGCGATCAGCGCCGGCTGCCTCGTCTCGAGCCAGTGCAGGTCCTGATCGGCATAACCGAACCCGGCGTCGACCACACGATCGCCTTCACCCATCTCTACCGCGCCGGCGAGCTGGTCCGCCATCGCGTCGCAGGCGTCGTCGAGGTTGTCGCATCCGTCGGCCCAGTACCCGTAGTTGATGTATCTGGTGCGTACGGTCGGATGGGACGACGGGACCGGGGTGTTGTAGTACGTGCGGACCCGGTCCTCCACCGGGGACGCCTGGCGCTCGCTCATCGCTGTGTTCCTCCCACTCGGCGCCCCATCTCGGCGCATAGTTCGACCATCTCAGTCACTCCGGACCAACCGGCTTCCGGGCGGAAGCGATCGCGTATTCGGTGTGCGTCATGTACTGCGCCATGCCCCAGGCGAGAACGTCCTCGGACATCTGCAGGTCGCCCCGCTCCCCCAGATGCCGCCGCAGGTGGTCGAGCAGGGGCCGGTAGACGTTCCCGGAGATGTCCTGGACGGAGATGTCGGCGAAGCCCACCTCCCGTAGCCGTTCGGCATACGTGTCGCGGTCGTACAGGTTGTCGGGCGGCACGAAACCGCCCCATACGGCGTTCAGATCGCGGATCCGTTCCTCGCGCCGGCCGCCGAGCGGGATGACGTCGGCGACGGCCAGCCCGCCGCCCGGACGCAGCACGCGGAACGCTTCCCGGAAGAAGTCCTGACGGGTGTCGAAGTGGAAAGCCGACTCGAGCGCGACGACCCGGTCGAACGTGCCCGCCGCCAACGGCATGTCGGTCGCCGAGCCGACCCGCAGATCGAGGCGGTCCGCCAGGTTCCGTTCCCGGACCCGCTCGCGGGCGATCTCGACCTGCGACGGCGTGATGTTCAGCCCGACGATCAGCTCCGGCCTTCTCGTCTCGAGCCAGTGCAGGTCCTGATCGGCATAACCGAACCCGGCGTCGACCACCCGATCGCCTTCCCGCATCCCCGCCGCGTCGGCGAGCATGTCGGTGAGCTTCTCGCAGGCGTCGTCGAGGTCGTCGCAGCCCGGCGCCCAGTATCCGAAGTTCAGGTATCTCGTCCGGCGCGTCGGACCGACGCCGCGAAACCCGGTGTAATAGTCGGCGATCCTGCTTTCCAGCGAGGAGGGCAGCTCAGTGACCATCGTTCGCCTCTCTGGGAACGGGGCGCGTTGTCACCACGCGACCGGCAGACTGTGGACGCCGTAGACGAACGCGTCCAACTTGATGGACACCTCGTCGGGCGGCACCGCCAGGCGCAGGCCGGGAAAGCGCTCGAACAGCGCCGGATAGGCGACGCGCATCTCCACCCGCGCGAGCTGGCCGCCCAGACACCCGTGCACGCCGTGGCCGAAGGCAACGTGACCCCCGGCAGGCTTGGTGATATCGAGCGTTTCCGGGTCCGTGAAATGCGCGGGATCCCGATTGGCCGCGGACAGCGACATCATGACGGACTGGCCCTTCCTGATCAGCACGCCCTCGATCTCCACGTCCGCGGTCGCGGCCCGCTGCGGACCGATGTGGCCGATCGTCAGATAGCGCAGCAATTCCTCGACCGCGTTGCCGGCCAAGGAGGGATCGCCGCGCAACAGCTCCTTCTGCTCGGGGTGCTCGAGCAGCGCGAACGTGCCGAGCGCCAGCATGCTCGCCGTAGTCTCGAACCCGCCCGCGAACAGCATGTAGCCGATGGTGGCCAGCTCGTCGTCGGTCAGGGCGCTGTGCTGGATCAGCCGGCTGAGCAGATCGTCGCCGGGGTCCTGACGCTTCTGCCGGATCAGCGGCGGGAAGAACCCCAGCACGGTGTCGAAGGCGCGCCGCGTCTCCTCGATGCCGCTGCCCCGGTCGAACAGCGTGGCGGAGGCGTGCTGGAACTCGACGCGATCAGCGGGCGGAATGCCCAGCAGCTCGCAGATCACGAGTGAGGGAACGGGAAACGCGAACCGCTCGACCAGGTCGGCCGGCGACCCCGCCGCTTCCATCGCGTCCAGACACGTCCGCGTGATCTCGACGATCTTCGGCTCGAACAGCTTCATCCGCTGACCCGTGAACTCCGCGGCCAGGGCCCGCCGGTAACGCGTGTGCTCGGGAGGGTCCATGATCAGGAACATCCCGGACCCGTTCATCTTGCCGATGAGAGCCCTGGTCATCGGCAGGTCCACCGCCGGATGCTGGCGCTCCGGGCGGACACTGAACCGGGGGTCGCTCAGGATCGACCGCACAGCCGAGTAGCCGGTCACGAACCAGCCCACGTGACCGTCGGCGAACCGCATCGGGATCAGCGGAGACTGCTCCCGCAGAGCACCGAGCACCTCCGGCGGGTCAAACGGCCCGGGACGGGCCTGCCGAGGAAACGTGATCGGCGTCTCCGTCGCCGCGCGCGCATGGTTCTGCACCGTTGACTCCTTCGCGCTCATTCCGTCGGGGTGGTCATGGGATCACCAGGCGACCGGAAGGCGCTGAACGCCGTACGCCATGGTGTCCTGTTTGGTCGGTACCTCTTCGGCCGGCACGGCCAAGCGCAGCCGCGGGAAGCGCTCGAACAGCGCTGGGTACGCGACGCGCATCTCCACCCGCGCGAGCTGCTGGCCGAGGCATCCGTGCACGCCGTGGCCGAACGCGACATGGCCACCGGCCGGCTTGGTGATGTCGAGCGTTTCCGGGTCTTCGAAGTGCGCGGGATCGCGGTTGGCGGCGGGGAGCGACATCATGACGGCCTGACCCTTCCTGATCAGCACGCCCTCGATCGCCACGTCTTCGGTCGCGGCGCGCTGCGGACCGATGTGGCCGATCGTCAGGTAGCGCAGCAACTCCTCGACCGCGTTGCCGACCAGCGAGGGATCACCGCACAACATCCGCTTCTGTGCGGGGTGTTCCAGGAGCGCGAACGTGCCGAGCGCCAGCATGTTCGCCGTGGTCTCGAACCCGCCCGCGAAGAGGATGTAGCCGATGGTGGCCAGTTCCTCGTCGGTCAGGGTGCTGTTTCGGATCAGCCGGCTGAGCAGGTCGTCGCCGGGGTTCCGACGCCTGCGCCGGATCAGCGGCGGGAAGAACCCGAGCACGGTGTCCAGGGCACGCCGCGTCTCCTCGACGCTGCTACCCCAGTGGGACATCGTGGCCACCGCCCAGCGGAAGCTCTCCCGGTCGTCGTGCGCGATGCCCAGCAGCTCGCAGATCACGAGCGAGGGAACGGGAAACGCGAACTGCTCGACCAGGTCGGCCGGCGACCCCGCCGCTTCCATCGCGTCCAGACACGTCCGCGTGATCTCGACGATCCTCGGCTCGAGCAGCTTCATCCGCTGACCCGTGAACTCCGCGGCCAGGGCCCGCCGGTACCGCGTGTGCTCGGGAGGGTCCTGCAGGTGGAACATGCCCGACACGCTCATGCTCAGCCGGCCGGCGAAGGCCTTGGCCATGGGGAGCTCCACCACAAGATGGTGGCGCTCGGGCCGGGCGCTGAACCGGGGGTCGCTCAGGATGGATCGGACGGCCGAGTAACTCGTCACGAACCAGCCCACGTGACCGTCGGCGAACCGCATCGGGATCAGCGGAGACTGCTCCCGCAGAGCACCGAGCACCTCCGGCGGATCAAACGGCCCGGGACGGGCCTGGCGGGGAAACGCGATCGGGGCGTCCATGTCGCTATGGTCGGGCCGCCCGCTTTCCGGGCGCTAAAACCGCGCTTTCCCCGCCGGCCGCATTTGGGTTAGGGGTGCTTTAGCGGCCCTGGTGAGGCTTCCACCAGGCGCTCGCCCCGGCGGCCGAGCCGACCCGGGGCCAGCGCCTCGGATGCCTCGGACAGGACACGGAGAGGAGCGACTGCCTCGCAGATGGCCGACAACGAAGCGAAACTCCTCGATTACCTGAAGCGTGTCACCGCCGACTTGCGCCGGGCCCAGCGCCGCGTCAGAGACGCCGAGTCGACCGCGCGGGAGCCGATCGCGATCGTCGGCATGGCCTGCCGCCTGCCCGGCGGCGTGAACTCCCCCGAGGACCTGTGGGATCTGGTGGCGCAGGGCCGGGACGCGATCACCGCGCTGCCCGAGGACCGCGGCTGGGACCTGGACGCGATCTACCATCCGGACCCGGAGCATCCGGGCACCGCGTACGTCCGCGCGGGCGGCTTCGTCCAGGACGCCGGGGAGTTCGACGCCGCCTTCTTCGGCATCGGTCCGGCCGAAGCCCTCGGCATGGCCCCGCAGCAGCGGCTCGCCTTGGAGACCTCCTGGGAGGCCATCGAGCGCGCGGGCATCGATCCCCAATCCCTGCGATCCGCCCCGGTCGGCGTGTTCCTCGGCTGCGACGGCTTCGACTACTGCCTGAGCGACGCGGAGGTCCCCGAGGGCACGGCGGGCTACTTCACCATCGGCAACGCCGCCAGCGTCACCTCCGGCCGCGTCTCCTACACGCTCGGCCTGGAGGGCCCCGCGCTCACGATCGCCACCGCATGCTCGTCCTCCTTGGTCGCCATCCACGCCGCCTGCGAGTCGCTGCGGCGGGGCGAGTCGACGCTGGCGCTCGCCGGTGCCGTGCACGTCATGTCGTCGCCGGCCGCCCTCATCGGCTTCAGCGAGATGCGGGCGCTGGCGCCCGACGGCCGCTCAAAAGCGTTCTCGGCGAAGGCCGATGGCATGACGCTGGCGGAAGGTGCGGGGATACTGCTGCTTGAGCGCCTGTCCGACGCCCGGCGCCACGGCCGTCGGGTGCTGGCGGTGATCCGCGGCTCCGCGGTCAACCAGGACGGCGCCAGCAACGGGCTCACCGCACCCAGCGGTCCCGCGCAGCAGCGGGTGATCCGGCAGGCGCTGGCCAACGCGCGCCTGTCGGCGTCCGATGTGGACGCCGTGGAGGCACACGGCACCGGCACCACGCTGGGCGACCCGATCGAGGCCCAGGCCCTGCTGGCCACCTACGGGCAGGACCGCCCCGGCGACGCGCCGCTGTGGCTGGGCTCGGTCAAGTCCAACATCGGCCACACCCAGATGACCGCCGGCGTCGCCGGGGTGATCAAGATGGTGCTGGCGTTGCGGCACGAGACCCTGCCGGCCTCGCTGCACCTCGACGAACCCAGCACGCACGTGGACTGGTCCGCCGGTGCGGTGTCGCTGCTGGCCCAGGCACGGGCGTGGCCGCGCGGTGACCGGCCACGCCGGGCGGGCGTGTCGTCGTTCGGCTTCTCCGGTACGAACGCGCACCTGATCGTGGAGGAGGCCCCCGCGGCCGAACCCGCGCCCGCGCCGGCGGGTCAGGCCGGCCCGGTGCCGTGGGTGCTGTCGGCGCGCAGCGCCGCAGCGTTGCGGGCCCAGGCCGGCAGGCTACGGGAGCTGGCGGACCGCGGACCGTCCGCGGCGGAGGTGGGCTGGTCGCTGATCACCACCCGCCCGGCGTTCGAACACCGGGCGGTGATCCTAGGTCAGGACCCCTACGCGGCTCTGCCAGCGCTGGCCCGGGGTGAGGCACATCCGGACGTGGTGACGGGGCAGGCGCACCCGGCCGGTCCCGGCCCCGTCCTGGTGTTCCCCGGCCAGGGATCGCAATGGGCCGGGATGGGCGCCCGACTGCTGGAGGACTCCCCCGTCTTCGCGGCCCGGATCAACGACTGCGAACAAGCCCTGAGCCCCTACGTCGACTGGTCACTGACCGACATGCTGCGCGGCGACGGCACCGAACTGACCCGGGTCGACGTCGTACAACCCGCCCTCTGGGCCATCATGGTCTCCCTCGCCGCCGTCTGGCAGCACCACGGCGTCACCCCCGCCGCCGTCATCGGCCACTCCCAAGGCGAAATCGCCGCCGCCTGCGTCGCCGGCGCCCTCACCCTCGACGACGCCGCCAAAGTCGTAGCCCTGCGCAGCAAAGCCCTACGGCAACTGGCCGGACACGGCGCCATGGCGTCGCTCCTGGTCGGCGAGGCGGAGGCGCGCCAGCTCACCCGGCCGGCCGGCGACGTGGCGGTCGGCGCGGTCAACAGCCCGGCCGCGACGGTGATCTGCGGACCACCCGAGCAGGTGGCCGCCGTCGTGGCCGCCGCACAGGACAAGGGGGTCCGGGCCCGACTCATCGACGTGGACTACGCCTCCCACGGCCCCCAGATCGACCAGATCACCGCGGAACTCACGACGGTACTGGCGGGCATCGTCCCCACGGCCGCGACGGTGCCGTTCTACTCCACCGTGACGGGCGGGCGGACCGACACCACCACCCTCGACACCGCCTATTGGATCCGCAACCTGCGCCAGCCGGTCCGCTTCGCCGACACCGTCGACGCCCTGCTCAACGCCGGCCACCAGGTCTTCATCGAGGTCAGCCCGCACCCCGTGCTCACCCCCGCCGTCGCGGAGTGCGCCGAGCGCACCGGCGCCGCGGCCACCACGATCGGCACCCTGCGCCGCGACCACGACGACCAGGCCCAGCTCACGCGGGCGCTCGCGCACGCCTACGGCACCGGCCTCCACATTGACTGGACCCGCTGGTTCCCCGCCGACCCGCCGCCCCGCACCGTCGACCTGCCCACGTACCCCTTCCAGCGTCAGCGCTACTGGGTGGATCGGGCGACCCCCGCCGCCGGCGCGGGCCGGGCACCTGACGAGGCCGAGGCGCGGCTGTGGCGGGCGATCGAGGACGGCGACATCGGCACGCTGACCGACCTGCTCGGCCTCGACGGCCAGGACGCCGTGGCGGCGGTCGGCCCGGCGCTGCCGGCGCTGTCGGCGTGGCGGCACAACCACCGCGAGCAGTCGGCGCTTGCCTCCTACCGGTACGAGGTCGCCTGGAAGAGCGTCCAGGTCCCCGCACCCGCGGTGCCCTCCGGCCCGTGGCTGCTGCTGATGCCGCAGGCGCTCTGCGACGGTCCGACGGTCGACGCGGCCGTCGACGCGCTTGCGGCGCACGGAGCCACGGTGGTCCGTGCGGTCGTGGACGCGCCCCGGGCCACTCGGGAAACCCTCACCGCTCTCCTGGCCGGGACCGAACCGGTGGGAGTGCTCAGCCTGCTCGGCCTCGACGAAACGCCCCACCCGGAGTTCCCGGCCGTACCCGCCGGGCTGTCCGCCACCTTGGCCCTCGTCCAGGCCATGACCGACACCAACACCACCACACCCCTGTGGTGCCTCACCCAGGGCGCCGTCGCCACCACCAACGCCGAACCCCTACCCCACCCCACCCAGGCCCAGATCTGGGGCCTCGGCCGCGTCGCCGCCCTCGAACACCCCAAACTCTGGGGCGGACTCATCGACCTACCCCTCCACATCGACCACCAGACGGCCGCCCGCGTCGCCGCCGTCCTCAGCCCCGGCCTGGCGGAGGACCAGACCGCCGTTCGTTCCACCGGTGTCTTCGCCCGCCGCATGCGCCACGCGCCACCGGCCACCACCGGCGAATGGCACCCCACCGGGACCACCCTCATCACCGGCGGTACCGGCGGCATCGGCGCACGCCTCGCCCGCTGGCTGGCCAGCAACGGCGCACCCCACCTGCTGCTGCTCAGCCGCCGCGGGCCCGAAGCTCCCGGCGTGGACAAGCTGACGCAGGAGCTCAAGGCCCTCGGCTCCCAGGTCACCGTCATCGCCTGCGACGTCGCCGACCGCCCCCGGCTCGAACAAGCCCTCGGCCAGATCCCCGCGGACAAACCGCTGTCCACGATCTTCCACGCGGCCGGCGTGCTGAACTACCTCCCCATCACCAAGCTCACCTCCGCCGAACTCGACAACGTCCTGCGCCCCAAGTCGCACGCCGCCGCCCACCTGCACGAGCTGGCCCGGCACCACCCGGTGACGACCTTCCTGCTGTTCTCCTCCGGCGCCGCCACCTGGGGCAGCGGCCAGCAAAGCGCCTACGCCGCGGCCAACCACTACCTCGACGCCCTCGCCCACCACCGCCACCACGACCACCAACCCGCCACCTCCCTCGCCTGGGGACTCTGGGGCGATGCAGGCATGGTCGCGGACGAGGCCGCCACGGCGTTCCTCGCCCGTTTCGGCGTCCATCCGATCCAGCCCGACCTGGCCATCAGGGGGCTGCATCAGGCGATCGCCGCCGGCACCACCGCGCTCACCATCGCCAGCATCGACTGGGCGCGGTTCATCCCCACGTTCACCGCCGCTCGAACCTCCCCCCTGCTCGCCGACCTCCCGGAGAACAGCCGGTCCGCCGCCGCCGACAAGGCCGCGGTCGCCCCCCTCGTCGCGGAGCTCGCCGGAGCCACGGCCGCCCAGCGCAACCAGATCCTTCTGCGGCACGTGCAGACCCAGGCGGCCGCCACCCTCGGCCTGCCGTCTCCCGCCACGGTTCCCGCGCACAAGCCGTTCCAGGAGTTGGGCTTCGACTCCCTCACCGCCGTCCAACTGCGCAACCAGCTCAACGCCAGCACGGGACTCCACCTGCCGACCACCGTCGTCTTCGATCGGCCGACCCCCCAGGAACTCGCCGACTACCTGCACACCCGGCTCGAGGGCCACGGCACGCCAACCGAAGGCACCATCCTCGCCGAGCTCGCCAAGTGGGCGGCGGCGAGCGCCTCGGGTCAGGTGGATGCCGCCGCGCGCCGGCGGATCGCCGTGCGGATGCGGTCCCTGGCGACCAGTTGGAGCGACGGCCCGGCCGCGAACGGCCGCGACCTGGAGACCGCCACGGCGGACGACATGTTCGCCCTCATATCCGAAGAGTTCGGTAAGTCCTGACCGCGCGCACCTGGAGGGAGCCCGGCCGCATGTCGACCGAGGAAAAGCTTCTCGACAACCTCAAGTGGGTCACCGCGGAGCTGCGCACTGCGCGCGAGCGTCTGTACGAGCTGGAGTCGGCCGCGCCCGAGCCGATCGCCATCATCGGCATGGCGTGCCGCTATCCGGGTGGGGTGCGATCCGCGGACGATCTGTGGAAGCTGGTCGTCGAGGGCCGGGACGCGATCGGCGGATTCCCCACCGACCGCGGCTGGGACCTGGACACCCTGTTCGATCCCGACCCGGAGAACCCCGCCACCAGCTATGTGCGCGACGGGGGGTTCGTCTACGACGCGGCCGACTTCGACGCCGCCTTCTTCGGCATCAGCCCCCGCGAGGCCGTCGCCATGGACCCGCAGCAGCGGCTGCTGCTCGAGACCGCGTGGGAGGCAGCGGAGCAGGCGGGGCTCACCCGCGAGGCCCTGGCGGGCAGCGACACCGGGGTGTTCACCGGCATCAGCGCGCACGACTACCTGATGCTCGTCCCCCAAACCTCCAGCAAGGTCGAGGGGTACATCGGCACGGGAAACCTCGGCAGCGTGGCTTCCGGCCGCATCTCCTACATCCTGGGCCTGGAAGGCCCCGCCCTGACCGTGGACACCGCCTGCTCGTCGTCGCTGGTGGCGATCGACCTGGCGAGCCAGTCGCTGCGGCAGGGGGAATGCTCGCTCGCGCTGGCCGGAGGCGCGACCGTGATGGCCACACCCGGAGCGTTCACCGAGTTCTCGCGGCAGCGCGGGGTCGCCCCCGACGGCCGGTGCAAGCCGTTCGCCAACGCGGCCGACGGCACTAGCTGGGCCGAGGGCGCCGCCCTGATCATGCTGGAACGGCTGTCGGACGCCCGCCGCAACGGCCACAACGTCCTGGCCGTCATCCGCGGCAGCGCCGTCAACCAGGACGGCGCCAGCAACGGGCTGACCGCGCCGAACGGCCCCTCGCAGGAGCGGGTGATCCGCCAGGCGCTGGCCAACGCGCGCCTGTCCGCCGCCGAGGTGGACGCCGTGGAAGCACACGGGACGGGGACGACGCTGGGCGACCCGATCGAGGCCCAGGCTCTGCTGGCCACCTACGGGCAGGACCGCCCCGCCGACGCGCCCCTGTGGCTCGGCTCCGTCAAGTCCAACCTGGGCCACGCCCAAGCCGCCTCGGGCATCGCCGGTGTCATCAAGATGGTGATGGCCATCCGCAACGGCCTGCTGCCCGCCTCCCTGCACATCGACCGCCCCAGCGAGCACGTCGACTGGTCCGCCGGCGCGGTGAAGCTGCTGACCGAGGCGAAGCCGTGGCCGTCCACCGATCACCCGCGACGGGCCGGCGTGTCCTCGTTCGGCATCTCGGGCACCAACGCCCACATCATCGTCGAACAGGTCCCCGAACAACCCGAACAACCCGCGGCGCCCGCCACCGACCGGCCCGTGCCCTGGATCGTCAGCGGCCACAGTCTCCACGCCCTGCAGGCGCAAGCCCGCCGGCTGGCCGAGCACATCACCGCGCATCCCGAGCACACGGCCACCGACCTCACGTGGTCCATGATCACCACCCGCACGCCCCTCGAACACCGGGCGGCCATCCTCGGCCGGGACCCGCGGGCGGCGCTCTCGGCGCTGGCCCGGGGTGAGGCACACCCGGACGTGGTGACCGGCCAGGCACCGCCGGCCGGCCCCGGCCCCGTCCTGGTGTTCCCCGGCCAAGGATCACAGTGGGCCGGCATGGGCGCCCGACTGCTGGAGGACTCCCCCGTCTTCGCGGCCCGGATCAACGACTGCGAACAAGCCCTGAGCCCCTACGTCGACTGGTCGCTGACCGACATGCTGCGCGGCGACGGCACCGAACTGACCCGGGTCGACGTCGTGCAACCGGTCCTCTGGGCCATCATGGTCTCCCTCGCCGCCGTCTGGCAGCACCACGGCGTCACCCCCGCCGCCGTCATCGGCCACTCCCAAGGCGAAATCGCCGCCGCCTGCGTCGCCGGCGCCCTCACCCTCGACGACGCCGCCAAAGTCGTAGCCCTGCGCAGCAAAGCCCTACGACAACTGGCCGGACACGGCGCCATGGCCTCGATCGCCGCCGGCGCGGAACCCACCACCACGCTACTGGCCGGCATCGACGGCGTGAGCATCGCCGCCACGAACAGCCCGACGACCACCGTCATCTCCGGGCCCACCGAGCAGATCGCCACCGCCGTCACCACCGCACACAACGAAGGCCTCCGCGCCCGCACCATCGACGTCGACTACGCCTCCCACGGCCCCCAGATCGACCACATCACCGACGAGATCACCGACGCCCTCGCCGGCATCACCGCCCACCCCACCGACACCACCTTCTACTCCACCGTCACCGCCCAACCCACCGACGGCACCCACCTGCACACCACCTACTGGACACGCAACCTGCGCCAACCCGTCCGCTTCGCCGACACCATCACCATCCTGCTCAACCACGGCCACCACACCTTCATCGAGGTCAGCCCCCACCCCGTCCTCACCCCAGCCATCCAGGAATGCGCCGACCACGCCGGCGCCACCGTCACCACCATCGCCACCCTGCACCGCGACAGCGACGACCAGGCGCAGCTCACGCGGGCGCTCGCGCAGGCGTTCACCGCAGGAGTTGCCGTCGACTGGGCCCGCTGGTTCCCCGCCGATCCGCCGCCCCGCACCGTCGGCCTGCCCACCTACCCCTTCCAGCGCGAGCGCTTCTGGCTGGAGCTGCCCGCGGCCGGGCCGCCCACCACCGGCGGCGGGGACGACCCGGTCGAGGCGAAGCTGTGGCAGGCGATCGAGGACAACGACATCGACGCGTTGACCGGCACGATGCGCCTGGACGACGAGGACACCGCGGCGCTCCGTCCGGCGCTGCCCGCGCTGGCGCAGTGGCGGCGGGAGCACCGCGAGCGGCGGACGATCGACTCCTGGCGCTACGAGGTCGGTTGGAAGCCGGTCTCCGACGTGGCCGACCCGGGGCTCACCGGAACGTGGCTGCTGCTCGTCGCGGCCGCACAGGCGGACCACCCGGCCGTGCGCGTGGCACTGCGGGCACTCGAGGCGCACGGCGCCACGGTGGTCCGTGCGGTCGTGGACGCGCCCCGGGCCACTCGGGAAACCCTCACCGCTCTCCTGGCCGGGACCGAACCGGTGGGAGTGCTCAGCCTGCTCGGCCTCGACGAAACGCCCCACCCGGAGTTCCCGGCCGTACCCGCCGGGCTGTCCGCCACCTTGGCCCTCGTCCAGGCCATGACCGACACCAACACCACCACACCCCTGTGGTGCCTCACCCAGGGCGCCGTCGCCACCACCAACGCCGAACCCCTACCCCACCCCACCCAGGCCCAGATCTGGGGCCTCGGCCGCGTCGCCGCCCTCGAACACCCCAAACTCTGGGGCGGACTCATCGACCTACCCCTCCACATCGACCAGCACACCGCGCCCCGCATCGCCGCCCTGCTCGCGCCGGGGCAGCCCGAAGACCAGACCGCCATCCGCCCCACCGGCACGTTCGCCCGCCGCATGCGCCACGCACCGCCGGCACCCACCGTCCCAGCCACGTGGCAACCGACGGGCACCACCCTCATCACCGGCGGCACCGGCGGCATCGGCGCACACCTCGCCCGCTGGCTGGCCAGCAACGGCGCACCCCACCTGCTGCTGCTCAGCCGCCGCGGACCAGCCGCCCCCGGCGCCGACGCCCTCACCCAAGAGCTCGAACACCTCGGTACCGACGTCACCATCACCGCCTGCGACGCGGCCGACCGAGGCCAACTCGAACAGGCCCTCAGCCGCATCCCCGCCGACCAGCCCCTCACCACCGTCATCCACGCCGCCGGGGTTCCCAACTACATCCCCGTCACCAACCTCACCACCACCGAGCTCGACAATGTGCTGCGCCCCAAGACCCAGGCGGCCGCGCACCTGCACGACCTCACCAAGGATCACCCGGTCACCACCTTCCTGCTGTTCTCCTCCGGCGCCGCCACCTGGGGCAGCGGCCAGCAAAGCGCCTACGCCGCGGCCAACCACTACCTCGACGCCCTCGCCCACCACCGCCACCACGATCACCAACCCGCCACCTCCCTCGCCTGGGGGCTGTGGGGCGAGGCGGGCATAGCGGCGGCCCAGAGCACCGTCGCCTACTTCTCCCGCTTCGGGCTGCACGCCATGAACCCCGACCTGGCCACCAAGGCCCTGCGCCAGGCCGTCACCGCCGGCACCCCGACGCTCACCATCGCGGACATCGACTGGGCGCAGTTCACCCCGGCCTTCACCGCCGGACGACCCGCGCCCCTGCTGGCCGACCTCCCGGAGAACAGCCGGCCCGCCGCCGACGGCGCCAAGCCGGGCGCCACCGCCACGACGCCGCTCGGGCAGGAGCTCCGGCGCGCGACGCCGTCCCGGCGCTACCAGATCCTGCTCAACCACGTGCGCACGGAGGCGGCCGCGACCCTCGGGCACTCGGGGGCGGACGCGATCCCGGCGAACAAGCCCCTGCGCGAGCTCGGCTTCGACTCGCTCACCGCGGTCCAGCTACGCAACCAGCTCAACCGGGCGACCGGGCTCGAGCTGCCGGCCACGATCATCTTCGACCAGCCAACGCCGCAGGCGCTGGCCCGCTACATCGAGGGTGAGCTGCTCGGCGAGCGGCCGGCGGCGACGCGAGCCGCCGTCGTGCACCCCGCCGGGCCGGGCCGGGCCGACGACGAGCCCATCGCGATCGTCGGCATGGCCTGCCGCTACCCGGGTGGCGTGCGATCCGCGGACGACCTGTGGAAGCTGGTCGTCGAGGGCCGGGACGCGATCGGCGGATTCCCCACCGACCGCGGCTGGGACCTGGACTCCCTGTTCGATCCCGACCCCGACAAAACGGGGAAGAGCTATGTCCGCGAAGGCGGGTTCGTCTACGACGCCGCCGACTTCGACGCCGCCTTCTTCGGCATCAGCCCGCGCGAGGCCATCGCCATGGACCCGCAGCAGCGGCTGCTGCTCGAGACCGCGTGGGCCACCATCGAAGACGCCGGCATCAACCGCGACGCGCTCAAGGGAAGCGAAACCGGCGTGTTCGCCGGCCTGACCATCTTCGACTACCTGACCCTCATCGGCATGCGGACCGACGAGGTCGAGGGGTACATCGGCACCGGAAATCTGGGTTGCGTGGCCTCCGGCCGCATCTCCTACATCCTCGGCCTGCAAGGCCCGGCCGTGACCGTGGACACGGGGTGCTCGTCGTCGCTGGTGGCGATGCACCTCGCGAGCCAGGCGCTACGGCAGGGGGAATGCACGCTCGCGCTGGCCGGAGGCGCGACGGTGATGGCCACGCCGGCCTCGTTCGTGGAGTTCTCGCGGCAGCGCGGTATCGCCCCGGACGCCCGGTGCAAGCCGTTCGCCGACGCGGCCGACGGCACTAGCTGGGCCGAGGGCGCCGCCCTGATCATGCTGGAACGGCTGTCGGACGCCCGCCGCAACGGCCACAACGTCCTGGCCGTCATCCGCGGCAGCGCCGTCAACCAGGACGGCACCAGCAACGGGCTGACCGCCCCCAACGGGCCCTCGCAGGAACGCGTCATCCGCCAGGCGCTGGCCAACGCGCGCCTGTCCGCCGCCGACGTGGACGCCGTGGAAGCACACGGCACCGGCACCCCCCTGGGCGACCCCATCGAGGCCCAGGCTCTGCTGGCCACCTACGGGCAGGACCGTCCCGACGACGCGCCGTTGTGGCTCGGCTCCGTCAAGTCCAACATCGGTCACACCCAGGCCGCCGCCGGCGCCGCCGGCGTCATCAAGATGGTCATGGCCATCCGCAACGGCCTGCTGCCCGCCTCCCTGCACATCGACCGCCCCAGCACCCGCGTCAACTGGAACACCGGCGCCGTCAACCTGCTCGCCGAGGCACGCGACTGGCCCGACACCGATCACCCGCGCCGCGCGGGCGTCTCGGCCTTCGGCATCTCCGGCACCAACGCCCACCTCATCGTCGAACAGGCCCCGGAGGAACCCGAACAACCGCCGTCGCCCACCACGGACCGTCCCGTGCCCTGGGTCATCTGCGGCCACAACGAGGAAGCCCTGCACGCCCAGGCCCGTCAGCTCGCCGAGCACGTCACCGCCCACCCCGACCTGTCCGCCACCGACATCGGCTGGTCCCTGATCAACACCCGCTCACCCCTGGGCCACCGCGCGGTGGTGACCGGTACCAGCCAGGAGAAGCTGCTCGGCTCGCTGCGGGCGCTCGCCGAGGGCGAGCCGGACGCCGGCGTGGTGACGGGCGTGGCCGACACCAGCGGGTCAGGAGCCGTGCTCGTCTTCCCCGGCCAGGGATCGCAGTGGGTCGGCATGGGCGCTCAACTGCTGACAGACTCCCCCGTCTTCGCCACCCGCATCACCGAATGCGAGCTCGCCCTCGCCCCGCACGTGGACTGGTCGCTGACCGAGATCCTCCGCGGCGACGGTACCGAACTCAGGCGCGTCGACGTGGTGCAACCGGTCCTCTGGGCCATCATGGTCTCCTTGGCCGCCGTCTGGCGGCATCACGGCGTCACCCCCGCCGCCGTCATCGGCCACTCCCAAGGCGAGATCGCCGCCGCCTGCGTCGCCGGCGCCCTCACCCTCGACGACGCCGCCAAAGTCGTAGCCCTGCGCAGCAAGGCCCTGCGCCGGCTGTCCGGACAGGGTGCCATGGCCTCCATAGCGACCACCGCCGAGCAGACCACCGCGTTGTTGGCCGACATCGAGGGCATCGGTATCGCGGCCACCAACAGCCCGACCACGACCGTCATCTCGGGGCCCCCGGAGCACATCGCCACGGCCGTCACCACCGCACACAACGAAGGCCTCCGCGCCCGCGCCATCGACGTCGACTACGCCTCCCACGGCCCCCAGATCGACCGGCTCACCGACGAGATCGCCGACGCCCTCGCCGGTATCACCGCGAGCCCCACCGACATCGCCTTCTACTCCACCGTCACCACCGAACCCACCGACGGCGCGGACCTCGGCCCCGACTACTGGATACGCAACCTGCGCCAGCCGGTTCGCTTCGCCGAGACCGTCACCGCGCTGCTCAACGACGGCCACCACACCTTCATCGAGGTCAGCCCGCATCCCGTCCTCACACCCGCCGTCGAGGAATGCGCCGACCACGCCGGCGCCACCGCAACCACCATCGGCACGCTGCGCCGCGAGCACGACGAGTCCCAGCAGCTCATCCGCGCCCTCGCGCAGGCATTCGCCGCGGGAAGCGGCGTCGACTGGACCAACCAGTTCCCCGCCGACCCGCCGCCCCGCATCGTCGACCTGCCCGGCTACGCCTTCCAGCGGCGGCGCTTCTGGCTCGACGCGCCGATCGTGCTCAGGAGCGACCCGGCCGGCCTCGGCCTCACCACCGGCGGGCACCCCTTGCTGGGCGCGACAGTGGAGCCCGCGGGCGAGCAGACCCTGCTGCTCACCGGCCGGGTCTCCCAGCAATCGCCCGCCTGGCTGGCCGAGCACCGCGTGCTGGGCAGCGTCCTGCTGCCCGGTTCCGTCTTCGCCGAGCTGGCCCTGTATGCCGCGAGGCGGGCGGGCTGCGACCACGTCGCCGAGCTCACGCTGGAGAGCCCGCTGGCCCTGCCCTCCGACGCCGCCGTCGACCTGCAAGTCAGCGTCGGGCCGCCGGACGAGACCGGGCAGCGGCCGGTCGGCATCCACTCCCGGCCCTCCGCCCGGTACGACGACAAGCCCGCCTGGACGCGGCACGCGACCGGTTCGCTCGCGCCCGAGGCGCCCGCCGAGCCGGCCGCCGGATTCGACGGCGCGTGGCCACCGCAAGGGGCCGAACCCATCACCGCCGGGGACCCGTACGAGGAGCTCGCCGCGCAGGGCCACGAATATGGCCCGGCGTCGCGGGCGCTCGTCGCCGCGTGGCGGGCCGGCGACGACATCTACGCCGAGGTGACGTTGCCGGAGAGCGAGCGGAAGCGGGCCGGCTACGGCCTCCACCCAGTTCTCGTCGACGCCACCCTGCACGCGGTGCTGCTGGCCGCCGGCACCACCAGCGAGATCCTCCTGCCGTTCGCGTGGACCGGTCTGCGGCTACACGCCACCGCCGCCACGTCACTGCGGGTACGGATGACGCGGGAGGCCCCGGACCGGCTCGCCCTCACCGCGGTCGATCCGGCCGGTGCGCCGGTGATGACCCTGGAGTCGCTGATCGTACGGCCGGTCGCCGCCGAGCAGATCGCCCAGGCCCGCGGCGACGACGCGCTCCTCCGGCTCGATTGGCTGCCTTTCACCGGGCCGGCCAGAGGATCGGGCGAGCGCTACGCTCTGCTCGTCCCCGACGGCGACGCGCTGGCCCGAGCCTGGCCCGACGCGTCCGCCTACCGCGACCTGGCCGGGCTCCGCGCGGCCGTCGCAGCGGGTGCCGACCGGCCCGGCACGGTCGTCGCGCTCGCCCACACCGCGCCGGACGGCGACGCTCTGCCGGACCGGCTCCGGTGCGCCAGCGGCGAGTTGCTGTCGCTCCTGCAGGACTGGGTGGGCGACTCCCGGTTCGACGACACCCGGCTCGTCGTCGTCACGCACGGAGCGGTCGCCGTCCACCCCGGCGACGACGTCGGTGACCTGGCCGCGGCGGCGCTGTGGGGAATGGTCCGCTGCGCGCAGATCGAGTTTCCCCGGCGGCTGGTCCTGCTCGACCTCGACGGGCAGGAGGCCTCACACCTCGCCGTGGCCGCGACCCTGGCCTCGGGCGAGCCGCAGCTTGCGCTGCGCGGCGGCAGCGCGTTCGTCCCGCGACTGGTCCGCCCCGACCGGAACGAGCGGCCTGTCCCGCCGGCACCGCTGGATCCGCGAGGCACCGTCCTGATCACCGGCGGCACCGGCGGACTCGGCACCCTCTGCGCGCGCCACCTGATCACCAGGCACGGCGTCCGCAGGCTGCTGCTGATCAGCCGCCGCGGTCTCGACGCGCCGGGCGCCGCCGACGTGACCGCCGAGCTGACCTCCTACGGCGCCGACGTCACCGTCGCCGCCTGTGACGTCGGCGACCGCGCGAGGTTGGCCGAGGTGCTGGCGGCCGTCCCTGAAGAGCATCCGTTGACCGCCGTCATCCACGCCGCCGGCATCGTCCGGGACGCCACCCTCCAGTCGATGACGCCGGATCAGTTCGACGCCGTGCTGCGGACCAAGGCGGACGGGGCGATCCACCTGCACGAGCTGATCGGCGAGCGCAACCTGTCGGCCTTCGTGCTGTTCTCCTCGGTGGTGGGCCTGATCGGCGGCGGCGGTCAGGGCTGTTATGCCGCGGCCAACGCCTTCCTGGACGCCTTCGCCCAGCACCGGCACGCCCTGGGCCGGCCCGCCACGTCCCTCGCCTGGGGAATGTGGCAGCAGAGCGCGGGCATGTGGGGACGGGTCGGCGAGTCGAACCGCGCCCGCCACGCCCGCGACGGCCTCGTGGGGATGAGCATCGAGCAGGGCCTGTCCCTGTTCGACACCGCCATGGCCGGCGGCCGCCCGCTCCTCGCGCCGGTTCGCCTGGACCTGGCCCAGATTCGCCGCAACGCGGAGACCCATGAGGTGCCGGCCGTCCTGCGCCACCTCATCCGCGATGTGGCCCTGCGGTCGGGGGGCCCGACCCCAGCCGACCTGATCGGCCGGCTGACCGTCATGTCCGAGGCCGACCGCGAACAGACCCTGCTGGACCTGGTCCGCGGCCAGGCGGCCGTGGTCCTCGGCCACGACCGCGCCGACACGTTCACCGCCGAGCAGCGGTTCCAGGACCTGGGCTTCGACTCGCTGACCGCCATCGAGCTGCGCAACCGCCTGCAGGCCGCCACCGGGCTGCGGCTGCCGGCAACGCTCGTCTTCGACCATCGTGACCCGGTGTACCTCGCGCGCCACCTGCTCGGCGAGCTCAAGTTGACCCAGCCCGACCCGCTCGCTCCCGTGCTGGGCGAAGTCGACCGGCTGGAACGCTCGCTGCTGGCCGTCGCCGCCGGGAACGGCACGGCCCAGCAGACGCTGACCAAGCGGCTGCGGGACACGTTGCTGCGGCTGGAGGCGCACGGGAACGTCGCGGTGGCGGAGGCGGTCTCGGCCGACCGTCTGGCGACGGCCAGCGCCGATGAGATCTTCGAGTTCATCGACCGTGACCTCGGACGGAGCACGAACGGAGGAGAGATTTGCCGTACCGAAGACTGACCAGTGAGCGCGACCGCAAACGGCTGGCGCTGGAGCACTGCCGTCGCGTGAACGCCGGGGACGTGGCCGCGATCCTCGAGTTGTACGGCGACGACGTCGCCTTCGCCGATCCGGTCGGCTGGGAACCGCAGACCGGCCGGGAGGCCCTGCGCGCCCACTTCGAGCGATCCGTCGCCGGGAACCTGCGGGAGATTCCCGGCGAGCCGGTCGCCGGGCAGGACGGCGCGCACACCCTCATTCCGATCAGCGCAGTCATGGACTACTTCCCCCTCGGCCCGGTCTTCGCCGGACGGGGCTGGCTGGTGCCGCCGGCCGACCCCGCGGGCAAGGGGCTCCGGCTCACCTACATGCGGCTGCTGCGGGTGGACGGGGCCGGTCTCATCCGTGAGGCGCAGACGTTCTGGGGAAGGTCCGACATCGACGTGACCGGCTGACGTTTCGTTCCGGAGGTGCTCATGCTCGACGAGGCCTTTCGCAAGGCGACATCCGTGCAGTATGCCCAGCGGTTGAACGAAGGGGACGTGGAAGGCGTCCTCGCCCTGTTCACCGACGACGTGGTCTTCGAGGATCCGGTCGGAGGTACACCGACCATCGGCAAGGAGGCGCTTCGCAGGCACCTGGTCATGTCCGTCGAGCACCAGGTCCACGAGACCCCGCAGGTGTCGGTCACGTCCATGTGTGACCGGTTCGTCGTCACGTCCAGCAAGGTGGTCCTGCGCAGCCCGACGGTGATGAAGCTGCACATCATCGGCGTCGTGGAGTTCAACGAGGAGGGCCTGGGCTTCCACGTCCGGGCGTTCTGGGGAATGACCGATCTGACCGTGGGCGAGTCGCCGGCCGGGCCAATGCGGGCCGTCGCCGTGTGATCAGGCGCCCAGTTCGCGGTCGAGCAGCGTGAACATCTCGTCAGCGGTCGCCCCCGCCAGGTCCGTCCCGTCCTCAGCCTGGTCGGGGCCGGCGGAGGCGTCCGCGTATTTCCACAGCAGCGTTTGCAGCCGGTCGACCAGACCGCAGCGTCGTGCCTCCTCCGGCGGCAGGAAAGCCAGCGCCGCCTCGAGCTCGTCCAGGCGGCCCAGGGCCGGTGCGGCCGCCCCGGCGTCCGCCGGCAGCACCTCGTCGAGCAGCCACGCGGCCAGGGCCTCCGGCCGGGGACGGTCGAACACCAGCGTCGACGGCAGCGGCAGCCCGGTCGCGGCGCGCAGGCGGTTGCGCAGCTCGACGGCGGTCAGCGAGTCGAAGCCCAGGTCCGTGAACGGGCGCCGAGGGTCCACCTCGTCCGCGCCCGCGTACCGCAGCACGGTTGCCACGTGCGAGCGCACGAGCGTCAGCAGTACGTCGTAGCGCTCGGCCGGAGGTCGTGCCGCGAGCTCCCGCCGTAGCGCCTCGGTCGTGGTGGCGGCGTCGTCGCCCGCCGACTCGGTTTGCGTCGTCGCCGCGGCCGCGGGTATCCGGTCGAACAGCCGGGTCCGCCGGGCCAGGGTGACCAGCGGCACGAACCGCTGCCAATCGACGTCGGCGATGACGACGGACGGGTCGTCCCGTTGCAGCACCTGGTGCAGCGCGGCGAACGCCAGCCCGGGTTCGAGAGGTACCAGCCCCTGCCGCCGTCCGTTCTCGAGGTCCGGACGGGCCCGGTCGTCCGGCACGTCCCACAGGCTCATGGCCACCGAGACGGCGTGCACGCCGGCGGCCCGCTGCCGCTCGGCCAGCGCGTCGAGATAGGCGCTCGCGGCCGCGAACGCACCGTGATCCCGGCCGCCCCAGACGCCGGCGACCGACGTCAAATAGACGACGGTACCGCCGGGTTCCAGATCGCGGACGCCGTCGAGGCTCGCACGAATCGTCTCGGCCAGCGTCGCCGGGGTCGACTCGGCGAGCGGCGCCAAGCCGGCGGACGGTCCGGCGTACACGAGTGTCCCGATGCGTTCGTCGGGGTCGACCGACTCAACGACAGTGACGCCCGGCGGAAGCTCGGCCGCGGGCACTCCGGCGGAGGCGAGGACCAGTACGCGCTCCGCGCCCTGCTCCGCCAGCCATTGGGCGACCCACCGGACCGGGCCGCCCGATCCGCCGGTGACGAGCACGGAACCGCGCGGGCGCCAGTCGCGGCGCGGCTGGTCGGCACCGAGCAGGTCTGGGACCAGCCGGCGCCCGAAGACACCGGCCGGGCGCAACGCCAGCTCGTCCTCGCCGTCCTCGCGGTCGAGCGCGTCGCGCAGCCGCACCGGGTCGAGGTCCTGCGGCGTGGCCGGCAGGTCCACCAGGCCGCCCCAGAGCGCGGGATGCTCGAAGGTCGCCGCCCGGCCGAGCCCCCACACCTGTGCCTGGGCGGGACGCTCGGGGCCGTCGTCGCCGCCCGCCGAGACCGCGCCGCGGGTCAGCACCCACAGCGGCGTCCCGGTCCCGGCGTCGGCCACGGCCTGCAGGAGCGTCAGGCTGCCCGCGAGCCCGGGATAGTCACCGCTACCCGGTTCGCCTTCGTCGAGGGCGAGCAGCGAGAGCACCCGCGCCGCCGGCGGGCCGGCCGTGGCGGCCCAGTCCCGCAGGGCCACGGTGAGGTCGGCCCGCTCGGTGAGCGGGTCCATGTCGAGGTGGTGTACCCGGGAGCCGTTCGCCTCCAGCGCGGCCGCGCACGCCTGCGCCCAGTCTTCGGCGACGCCACGCGGGCGGACGACGAGCCAGGATCCGTCGGGCGTGCCGGTGCCGGACGGGGACCCGGCCGCGATCGGCTGCCACTCGATGCGGTAGCGGAAGGAGTCGATCGTGGATCGTTGCCGGCGCTCGCGCCGCCACCGGGACAGAACGGGGACGAGCGCGTCGAGCGAAGCCTTGTCGTCGCCGGCTTCGGTGATGCCGAGCGTCCCGGCGACCTCGTCCACATCCCCGTGCTCGACGGCCGCCCAGAAGTGCGCTTCCGTCTCGTCCGGCGATCCGGCCGCCACGGGCGCCTTCGAGACGTCCGCCAACCAGTACCGCTGGTGCTCGAACGGGTAGGTGGGCAGGTCGACGGTGCGGGGCGGGGGATCGTCCGGGAAGCAGGGGATCCAGTTGACGCGGACCCCGGCGGTGTAGGCCCGGGCGAGGGCGCCGGTGAGCTGGGCCCAGTCGTCGTGGTCGCGGCGCAGGGTGGGAATGACGGCGGCTGCGGTGCCGGCGTGATCGGCGCACTCCTCGACGGCCGGGGTGAGCACGGGATGGGGGCCGACCTCGATGAACGTGCGGTGACCGGCGGCGAGCAGGGCGCTGACCGTGTCGGCGAAGCGGACCGGCTGGCGCAGGTTGCGCACCCAGTAACCGGCGTCGAGGGTGGTGGTGTCCTGCGGCGCGGCGGTGACGGTGGAGTAGAACACCGGTCGCGCCGCCCGAGGTGTGATCCCGGCCAGGGCGTCGGTGATCTCGCCGGTGAGCCGGTCGATCTGGGGGCCGTGGGAGGCGTAGTCCACGTCGATCACGCGGGCCCGCAGTCCTTGCCGCTCGGCGGCGGCCGCGAACGCGGAGACCTCGGCAGGCGGACCCGAGACGACCACCGCCGACGGGCTGTTGACCGCCGCGATGGTCACGCCCTCGGTGCCGGCCAGCAATCGGGCGGCCTGCCCCTCGTCCGACAGCACGGAGGCCATGGCGCCGTGGCCGGACAGGGCCCGCAGCGCCCGGCTGCGCAGCGCCACGACCTTCGCGGCGTCCTGAAGGGACAGCGCACCCGCCACGCACGCGGCGGCGATCTCACCCTGGGAGTGCCCGATCACCGCGGCGGGCCGGACCCCGTGGTGCTCCCAGACGGCGGCCAGGGAGACCATCACCGCCCACAGCGCCGGCTGCACCACGTCGACCCGGCTCAGCTCGGCGCCGTCGCCGCGCAGGACGCCGGTGAGGGACCAATCCACATACGGGGCAAGGGCTTGTTCGCATTCGGCGACGCGGGCGGCGAAGACCGGGGAGTCGGTCAGGAGCCGGGCGCCCATCCCGGGCCATTGCGACCCCTGGCCGGGAAACACCAGGACGGGGCCGGGACCGCCGAGGTTCGCCTGTCCCGTCACCACGTCCGGGTGTGCTTCACCCCGGGCCAGCGCCGACAGGGCCGCGTCACCCACGACCACCGCCCGGTGCTCGAACATCGGGCGGGTGGTGATGAGCGACCAGCCCACCTCGGCCGCCGTCGACTCGGGGTGTGCCGCCACGTGCTCGGCGAGCTGCCGTACCCGCGCCCGCAACGCTGCTTCGCTGCGCGCCGACACCACCCAAGGCACCGGCCCCGCCTCGACCGCCGGTGCGGGCTCCGGCTTGGGGGCCTCCTCCACGATCAGGTGCACGTTCGTACCGGAAATACCGAACGACGACACCCCGGCTCGGCGCGGCCGATCCGTCGCGGGCCACGGAACGGACCGCACCAGCGGCCGTACCTGCCCCGAGGCCCAATCCACATGCGGTGACGGCTCGTCGATGTGCAGCGAGACCGGCACCACACCGTGCCGCATCGCCATCACCATCTTGATCACCCCGGCGACGCCCGCGGCCGCCTGCGTATGCCCGATGTTCGACTTCACCGAGCCGATCCACAGTGGACGCTCGGGCGGACGGTCCTTGCCGTAGGTACTCAGCAGCGCCTGCGCCTCGATCGGGTCACCCAGCGTCGTCCCCGTGCCGTGCGCCTCCACCACATCCACCTCCGAGGCCCTGACGCGGGCGTCCTCGAGGGCCTGGTGGATCACCCGCCGCTGCGCCGTGTCGCTGGGAGCGGTCAGCCCGTTGCTCGCGCCGTCCTGGTTGACCGCGCTGCCCCTGATCAGCGCCAGCACCCGGTGACCGTTGCGCCGCGCGTCCGACAGCCGCTCCAACAGCACGAGGCCGACGCCTTCGGAGAAGCCCGTACCGTCGGCCGCGGCCGCGAACGCCTTGCAGCGGCCGTCCGGCGCCAGCCCGCGCTGCCGCGAGAACTCCACGAACGCGCCCGGGGTCGCCAGCACGGTGACGCCGCCGGCCAGCGCCAGCTCGCATTCGTTGCGTAGCAGGGCGCTGCGGGCCAGGTGGATGGCAACCAGCGACGAGGAGCACGCCGTGTCCACGGTCACCGCCGGGCCCTGCAGGCCGAGGGTGTAGGCGACCCGGCCGGAGATGACGCTGGCCAGGCTGCCCGTGGCGACGTAGCCCTCCACCTCGTCGGAGGTGCCGGCGCCCGCGTGGTAGTCCTGGCTCGAGATGCCGGCAAAGACCCCCGTCGCCGTGCCGCGCAGGGAGGTGGGGTCGATCCTGGCCGCTTCGAGCAGGTCCCACGCGGTTTCCAGCAGCACGCGCTGCTGCGGCTCCATGGCCAGGGCCTCGCGGGGGCTGATCCCGAAGAACCCGGCGTCGAACCCGGCGGCGTCGTCGAGGAACCCGCCGTGCCGCACGTAGCTGGTCCCGGAATGGGCGGAGTCCGCGTGGAACAGCCGGTCCAGGTCCCAGCCGCGGTCGGTCGGGAACGGGCTGATCGCGTCCCGCCCCGCGGACACCAGCTCCCACAAGCCTTCCGGAGAGCTGACCCCGCCCGGGAGGCGGCAGGCCATGCCCACCACCGCCAGCGGCTCGCGCGACCGCTCCTCTACCTCATGCAGCCGCTGGCGCGTCCGGCCGAGGTCCGTGGTGACGCGCCGGAGGTATTCGCGGAGCTTGTCTTCTGTGGACATCACGACCCATCGCCGTCGGGAGTGCCGAGTTCCCGGTCTATGAACGCGAACATTTCGTCGTCGGACGCCGACTCCAGGCCGCCGCCGTCGGCCGTGGTGACGGCGTCACCGGATTCGCTGAGCCGCCACAGCAGGGTCTCGATGCGCTTCGCCAGCCGGACGCGGGTGTCGCCCTCCGGCGCGAACTTCTCGATCACCGCCTCCAGCTTGTCCACCTCGCCGAAGACGGGAGCCGACGGGTCCGCCTCGGCCGGTACCAGCAGCTCGCGCAGGTGCTCGGCGATGGCCGCCGGCGACGGGTAGGTGAACACGAGGGCGGTGGGCAGGCGCAGCGCGGTGGCCGCCGACAGGCGGTTGCGCAGTTCGACGGCGGTCAGCGAGTCGAACCCCAGGTCCTTGAGCTGGGTGTCGGCCCGTAGCGTGTCCGGATCGGCGTGCCCGAGCACGGCTGCCGCGTTTGTCCGGACGAGGCCGAGCAGCAGCGAGCGCTGGTCATCGGGGGACAGCCCGGCCAACTGCCCGGCCCAGTCGACGCGCCCCTGCTGCGCGCCCTCGGCTCGGCCGGCGGCGCCGCCGGCCGAGCCGAGGGCGCGCAGCAGGGGCGGCAGGGTGTCGGCGGCCCGGCCGGCGACGTTCAGATCGGCCGCGACCAGGTGCGCCGCGCCGTGGCTGATTGCGGCGTCGAACAGGGCCAACCCCTGCTCGTCGCTCAGCGGGGTCATCCCGCTCGTGCGCATCCGGTGGCGGTCGGTGTCACTCAGCCCGCCGGTGATGCCGCTGACCGACTGCCACAACCCCCACCCGATGGACTGACCCGGCAAACCGGCCGCGCGGCGCCGGACCATCAGGGCGTCGCAGTAGGCGTTGGCGGCGGCGTAGTTGGCCTGCCCGGGGCTGCCCGAGGTGGCGGCCGCGGAGGAGAACACCGTGAAGAAGCTCAACCGCTGTCCCACCGTCGCCGCATGCAACGCCACCACACCATCCACCTTCGGCCGCCACACCGCAGCCAACCGCTCCGCCGTCAACCCCGCAACCAAACCATCATCAACAACACCAGCCGCATGAACCACACCCGTCAACGGATGCCCCGGATCAACCCCCGCCACCACAGCACGCACCGCACCCACATCACCCACATCCGCCGCCACCACCCGCACCCGACCCCCCAACCGACCCACCAACTCCACAGCACCCGGCGCCCCCAAACCACGACGACTCACCAACACCACATGCCGCGCCCCCCACACCTCAACCACATGCCCAGCCACCAACCCACCCAACACACCAGTACCACCCGTAATCAACACCGTACCCTCAGGATCAAACACCGCCGGAACATCCAACACCACCTTCCCCACATGCCGAGCCTGACTCATCAACCGCAACACCTCACGCACCCGCCCCAACGGCCACGCCTGCACAGGCAACGCCCGCAACCGCCCAGCAACAAACAACTCCCGCAACAACCCCAACATCGACGCAACCCGCTCCGGCGCCACATCACCCATCAAATCAAACGCCCGATACCACACCCCCGGATCAACACGAATATCCGTCTTCCCCAACTCCACAAACCGCCCACCATCCCCCAACAACCCCAACGACGCATCCGTCAACTCCCCCGCCAAACAATTCAACACCACATCCACCGAACCGAACTTCGCCGCAAACCCCACATCCCGCGACGACGCACGATGCGCCTCATCAAACCCCATCTCCACCAACAACCCCTGCTTACCAGGACTCGCCGTAGCAAACACCGTCGCCCCCAACAACCGCGCCACCTGCACCGCCGCCCGACCCACACCACCCGTCGCCGCATGCACCAACACCGACTCCCCCGCCCGCACACCCGCCAACTCCACCAACCCATACCACGCCGTCAAAAACGCCACCACAACACCCGCAGCCTCCCGAAAACCCCAACCCTCCGGCACCACAACCACCGACCGCGCATCCGCCACCACCACCGGACCAAACGCCCCACCAAACAACCCCATCACCCGATCACCAACCACCAACCCCGAAACCCCCGACCCAACCTCAACCACCACCCCAGCACCCTCACCACCAATCCCACCAACCCCCGACACCACACCCAAACCAACCAACACATCCCGAAAATTCACACCAGCCGCCCGCACATCAATCCGCACCTCCCCACTCCCCAACGGCCCCAACACCTCCGGACAACCCACCACCAACACATCCTCCAACGACCCACCACCCCCCACCCCCAACCGCCACGCCCGCTCCCCCACCCCACCCACCAACTCCCCACACCCACCACCACGCACCAGACGCGGCACCAACACCCGACCACCACGCACCACCACCTGCGGCTCCACCACACACCCCGCCACCACACCAACATCAACCCCCACCTCCAAATCCACCAACCAAAACCGACCCGGATGCTCCAACTGCGCACACCGCACCAAACCCCACACCGCCGCCCCATCCGGATCCGGAACCCCACCCACCGCCCCACGAGTCACCAACACCAACCCCCGACCATCCGAACCCCCCAACCAACCCCGCACCACCCCCAACGCCTCACCCACCACCCCCACCTCAACCACCACCACATCATCAACACCAACCCCAACCGGATCCGAAACCGGCACCCAGTCGACCACGAAGAGGCCGCCGGCAGCGCGGGTGCGGAACTGCCTGGAATCGACCGGGCGCAGCACGAGGTGCTCGACCCCGAACACGGGTGATCCGGCGGTATCGGTAACGGTCACCTTGAGCCCGTCCGACCCGACCGGGGAGAGCCTGACCCGCGCGCTCGTGGTTCCCTTCGCCCAGACCGAGACCCCGCTCCAGGCGAACGGGAGGTATGCGCTCTCGCCGCCGGCCGTCCCCGCGAGCAGCGCCGGGTGCAGCGCGGCGTCGAGCAGCGCCGGGTGGAGGCCGAATCCGGCCGCTTGCCCGGCCGCCTCGGGAAGGACAACCTCGGCCAGCAGGTCGGCGCCGTCGCGCCAGGCCGCCCGCATGCCCTGGAACGCGGGCCCGTACTCGTAGCCGGAGGCCGCGACGCGCTCGTAGAAGCCGTCCACCGTCATCGGTTCGGCGCCTGCCGGGGGCCACTGACCGCCGAGCAGTTCCGCCGTGCCGGGTGCTTCCGGCGTCAATATGCCTTCGGCGTGGCAGACCCATCCAGCCTCGGCGCGGGAGTAGATCCGCACCGGCCGGCGGCCGTCGGCCTCCGCCGGATCCACGACGACCTGAATCGGGAGGCCGCCGGAGGCGGGCAGCGTCAACGGCGCCCGCAAGGTCAGCTCCTCCACGCCGGAGCAGCCGACCTCGTCGGCCGCCCGGAGGGCCCACTCGACCAGGACGGTTCCCGCCAGCAGAACGGTGCCGAGAACCCGGTGCTGGCCGAGCCAGCTCCCGTCGCCGGCTCCGGGCACCCGCCCGGTCAGGACGTAGGTGTCGGCGCCGGCCAGCCGTATCGCCGCGCCGAGGAGCGGGTGGCGGGCCGGGTCCAGGCCGAGGCGAACGGGGTCTCCCGAGCTTCCCTGGACGGCGGCCAGCCAGTAGTCGCGTCCCTGGAAGGGATACGTGGGCAGGTCGACGACGCGGGGCGCGGGGTCGGCCGGGAACCAGGGACTCCAGTCCACGTCCAGCCCGCCCGCGTGCAACTGCCCCAGGGCCCGTCCGAACGCGACGGCGTCGGGCTGCCCGCCGTCCAGCACGGCCAGCGTCCGCGCGCCCTCGGCGGTCTGCGCGGCCGCCACGGCCAGCACCGGGTCGGGCCCGATTTCCAGGAAGGTTCCCGCCCGGACCGCGAGGGCGGCGACGGCCTCCTGGAAGCGTACGGGCTCACGCACCTGCCGCACCCAGTAGCCGGGTGTCGCGACCTGTCGTTCGTCGTTCTCCCCGGTCAGCGTGCTGACGAACGGGATCGTCGGCTCGCGGAACACGATGTCACCGATGGCGGCCGCGAAGTCATCCAGCATCGGCTCCATCAGCACCGAGTGGAAGGCGTGGCTGACGCTCAGCCGCTTCGTCCGGCGTCCCCGCCCGGACCACCGCGCCTCGACCTGGGCGACCAATGCTTCCGGACCCGACACCACCGTGGTGTCGGCGGTGTTGCGCGCCGCGACGCTCACCCCGTCCCGCAGGGTGCCGTCGAGCTCCGCCGCTCCGGCCTGGATCGCGGCCATCGCACCGCCCGCCGGCAGCCTTCCCATCAAGGTGGCGCGAGCGGCCACCAGCCGGCAGGCGTCAGGGAGGTCGAGCACACCGGCGACGTGCGCGGCCGCGATCTCGCCAACCGAGTGCCCGGCAACCGCGGCGGGTGTCACGCCCGTCCCGGCCAACAGCCGTGCCATGGCGACCTGTACCGCGAACAGCCCGGTCTGCGCGTAGGTGGTGTGGTTCAGCGCTTCGGCCGGCCCGTCGAACACCACCTGCCGCAAAGGACGTTCCAGGTACGGATCCAGCAGCCCACACACCTCGTCGAAGACCTCGGCGAACACGGGAAACCGCCCATACAGCCCCGCGCCCATCCCCACCCGCTGGCTGCCCTGACCGCTGAACAGCCACACCACCTCACCCTCGCCCCGCCGGGCCGGAACGATGCCGTCCAGCCCGGCCTCGAGCTCGCCCACCAACTCCGCACCCGACGACCCCACCGCCACCAGCCGATGCTCGAACAGCGACCGCGACCGCAGCAGCGACCAGCCCACGTCGACCGGCGACACCCCGGCGGCGGACCCCACGAACTCCACCAGGCGCCTGACCTGCTCCCGCAACGCCGCCTCGCTTCGCGCCGACACCACCCACGGCACCACGCACGCCGATTCCGGTACCGCCGCCGGTTCGGGGGCCTCCGGCCGGCCCTGCTCCACGATCACGTGCGCGTTCGTGCCGGAGGCGCCGAAGGAGGAGACCCCTGCCCGGCGTGGACGGCCGGTCGCGGGCCACGCAACGGACTCCACCAACGGGCGCACCCGCCCCGAAGCCCAGTCCACGTGGGGCGACGGCTGGTCGATGTGCAGCGAGGCCGGAACCAGCCCGTGCCGCATCGCCATCACCATCTTGATCACCCCGGCGACACCCGCGGCCGCCTGGGTATGCCCGATGTTGGATTTGATCGAGCCGAGCCACAGGGGCGTGTCGCCGGGGCGGTCCTGTCCGTAGGTGGCCAGCAGGGCCTGGGCCTCGATCGGGTCACCCAGCGTCGTCCCCGTGCCGTGCGCCTCCACCACATCCACGTCGGACGCCCTGAGACCGGCGGCGCCGAGCGCCGCCCCGATCACTCGCTCCTGCGACGGACCGTTCGGCGCCGTGAAGCCGTTGCTCGCGCCGTCCTGGTTGACCGCGCTGCCCCGGACCAGCGCCAGCACCCGGTGGCCGTTGCGCCGCGCGTCCGACAGCCGCTCCAGCAGCACCAGGCCGACGCCCTCGCCCCATCCCGTGCCGTCGGCGGACGCCGCGAACGCCTTGCAGCGGCCGTCCGGCGCCAGCCCGCGCTGCCGCGAGAACCCCGGGAAGAGGCCGGGGGTGGCCATCACGGTGACGCCGCCCGCGAGCGCGAGGTCGCACTCGCCCTGCCGCAGTGCGTGGCTGGCCAGGTGGATCGCCACCAACGAGGACGAGCACGCGGTGTCCACCGTCACGGCCGGGCCCTGCAGGCCGAAGGTGTAGGCGACCCGGCCGGGGATCGCGCTGCCCATGCCGGGCATCACATAGCCTTCCAGCGTGGCGTCCTCGTCGGCCGCGCCGCTGGCGTAGTCGTGGTACATCACGCCGGCGTAGATGCCAGTCGATGTTCCCTGCAGCGAGGCCGGGAGGATGCCGGCGCGTTCGAGCGCTTCCCAGGCGACCTCGAGCAGGAGCCGCTGCTGCGGATCGGCGGCCAGCGCCTCGCGGGGGCCGATGCCGAAGAACGCGGCGTCGAACTCCCCGGCGTCGTAGAGGAATCCGCCTTCGCGCGTGGCACTGGCGCCGGGCCGGTCCGGGTCGGGACTGAAGAGCCGTTGCAGATCCCAGCCGCGGTTCGACGGGAACTCGCCGATCGCGTCCCGCCCCGAGGACACCAGCTCCCACAGGTCTTCGGGCGTTCGTACCCCGCCCGGATAGCGGCATGCCATCGACACGATCGCGATCGGATCGGTCGCCCGCACGGCCGTCCGGGTGGGCGCGGCCTGAGCGTTTCCGCCGTCCAGCCGGGCGGCCAGATACCGTGCCAACGACCGAGGGGTCGGATAGTCGAAGGCCAGCGTGGCCGGTAGGCGCAGCCCGGTCGCCGTGCCGAGCCGGTTGCGCAGTTCCAGGACCGTCAGCGAGGTGAACCCGAGCCCTTCGAAGTTGGTGTCGGCGGGCACCTCGTCCGGGGAGGCGTGGCCGAGAACGGCCGCGACATGCCGGCGGACGATGCCCACGACGAGGTCGGCACGGGCGTCGGCGTCCAACCCCGCCAGCCGCGCGGTCAGACCGGCCGCACCGCCGTCCGCCGCCGCCCGCCGCCGGGTGCGCCCGGCCAGGCGGCGCAGCGCCGGGGGCAGTTCGTCGGCCGCCATGCCGGCGACGTCGATGTCGGCCGCCACCACCTCGGCTCGATCGAGCCGCCGGGCGGCGGCGAGCAGCGCCAGGCCGCGCTCGGCCGACAGCGGACGCACACCGCGCAGCCGGGCCAGGTCGGCGGCGGTCAGCCGGGCGGCCATGCCGCCGGTGCCCGCCCACAGGCCCCAGGACACGGCCATGCCCGGGAGGCCGAGGCCGCGGCGATGGGCCATCAGGGCGTCGCAGAACGCGTTGGCCGCCG
Source organism: Dactylosporangium roseum (assembly GCF_025264685.1). Taxonomy (GTDB): domain Bacteria; phylum Actinomycetota; class Actinomycetes; order Mycobacteriales; family Micromonosporaceae; genus Dactylosporangium; species Dactylosporangium roseum. The sequence goes on along the minus strand of NZ_CP073721.1, from coordinate 2,960,530 downwards.
CGTAGCCCGCCTGCCCGGCGCTGCCGATGACGCCGGCGGCCGAGGAGAAGACCCAGAAGGACCGCAGCGGCAGGTCCCGGGTCAGGACGTGGAGGTTCCAGGCACCCAGCGCCTTGGGCCGCCACACGCGCTCCAGGCGTTGCGCATCGTGGGAGGTGAGAATCGCGTCGTCGAGCACCCCGGCCGCGTGGATCACCGCGGTGAGCGGATGCTCGGCCGGGATGTCCGCGAGCGCCCGTGCCAGCGCCTCCCGGTCGGCGACGTCGGCCACCGCCACGTCGACGTGCGCGCCCGCGGCGGTCAGCCGCTCGCTGAGCTCCGCCACGCCGGGTGCGGTCGCGCCTCGCCGCGACAGCAGCAGCAGACGGCGCACGCCGTCGCGCCGGACGAGGTGCTCGGCCACCAGCCCGCCGAGCATGCCGGTTCCGCCGGTCACCAGGAGGGTCCCGGCCGCGTCGGGCGCCGGCTCGGCGTCTCCGGGTTCGCCCGCGACCGGGGTGAGCCGGGGCACCAGCACCTGGTCGCCGTCCACCTTCACCTGTTCCTCGCCCGCGTCGAGCGCCCGCCGGACGGCGTTGACCACCCCGGCGTCCGGCACGCCGGCTCCGGCGACGTCCACGAGCACGAAACGGCCCGGATGCTCGACCTGGGCGCTGCGGACCAGTCCCCACACCCCGGCCGCGACGAGCCCGCCCCGGGTGACAAAGGCCAACCGGACGTCGGTCAGCTCCGGTTCGCTCAGCCACGCCTTGGCTGTCTCCAGCACGCGTTCCGCCGTGGCCCGCGCGTCGTCGGCGGCGTCACCATGCTCGGACCCGCGGACCTCGGCGAGCGCCACGGAACGGGGTGGCGGCCCGGCTCGGCGCACCGTCGCGGCCAGTTCCGGGTGCGCCGGCTCCGGCCCCAGGACGGCGATGCTTTCGGTATCGGTCCCGGCCGGCGGTAGCGGCATCCAGTCCAAAGTCAACAGACCGTTGGCGGTCCCCGGTGCCGCGGCGGTGAGTCGGCGGCGTTCGCTTGGCCGCATCCACAGCTCCGCCACGCGCAGCACCGGCTGGCCGGTCGGGTCGGTCACGTCCAGGCGCAGCGCCCGCCGTTCCCCGTCCCGCTGGGGTGACAGGCGCACCCGCACGGTCGTGGCCCCCACCGCGTGCAGCGACACGCCGTTCCAGACGAAGGGAACCCAGACTTCTCCGTCGCCGGATCCGCCGTCGGAACGGTCGGCGAGCAGCGCCGGGTGCAGCGCGGCATCGAGCAGCACCGGATGGATGCCGAACCCGTCCTCCGGCCCGGCCGTGTTGGGCAGTTCCACCTCCGCCAGCAGGTCGTCCCCGTGCCGCCACGCCGCGCGCACCGCACGGAACGCGGGGCCGTACTCGTACCCGGCCCGCGCCGCACGCTCGTACAGGCCCGCGGTCTCCAGCGGTTCGGCGCCCGGTGGCGGCCATGCCCCGTCCGGCACGTCACCTGTCGTCGGGTCATCGGGCGCCGGATGCGGGCTGAGGAGCCCGGAAGCGTGCCACTCCCACTCGTCGCCCGCCGCCTCGCCGTCCGGCTGCGAGTACACCTGCACGTCCCGGCGGCCGTCCTCCTCCTCGGCGGAACCAACCACCACCTGGATGCGAACACCACCCGTACGCGGCAGCACGACGGGCGCCCGCAGGGTGAAATCGTCGATGGCCGCGCAGCCGACGCCGTCGGCGGCGCGCAACGCCCATTCGACCAGGACCGCACCGGCCACCACCGGCGTCCCGGCCACCACGTGGTCGTACAACCACGAGCCGGCCGAGCCGTTGATCCGGCCGGTCAACAGGAAGGTGCCGCCACCCGCCAGCTTCACGGCCGCACCGAGCAGCGGATGCTGCGCCGGGCTCAGGCCGAGCGCCGCCGCATCGCCGTCCTGCTGCCAGCCGGACGGCCAGAACCGCTGGTGCTGGAAGGGGTAGGTGGGGAGATCGACGATGCGAGGCGGGGTGTCGGTGTCGAACCAGGAGCTCCAGTCCACGTCGATGCCGGCGGCGTGCAGGTGTCCGAGCGCACGGCCGAAGCTGACGACGTCGTTCTGCCGCTCGTTGAGCAGGGCCAGGGCGCCGGCGTCGTCGAGAGTGCGCTGTACGGCGACGGCCAGCACGGGATCCGGCCCGATCTCGACGAACATCCGAGCCTGGTCCGCGACGGCGGCGACGGCCGGATGGAACCGCACCGGCTCGCGTACCTGCCGCACCCAGTAGCCGGGCGTGGTGATCCGCGGCTCGCCGGCTTCGCCGGTAAGCGTGCTGACCATGGGGATCACCGGGTCGCGGAACGAGATGTCCGCGATGGCGGCGGCGAAATCGTCCAGCATGGGGTCCATCAGCGCCGAGTGGAAGGCGTGGCTGACGCTCAGTCTCCTGGTCTTGCGGCCCCGGCCGCGCCACTCGGCCTCGGCCCGCGCCACCAGCTCCGCCGGTCCCGAGATCACGGTACTGTCCGGCGCGTTCAGCGCCGCCACGCTCACACCGTCGGGCAGGGTCGGGACGAGCTCCGCCGCTTCGGCCTGGATCGCCGACATGCCGCCCCCTGCCGGCAGGGCCCCCATCAACCTGGCCCGGGCCCCGACCAGCCGGCACGCACTAGCCAGATCCAGCACGCCCGCCACGTGCGCCGCGGCCACCTCGCCGACGGAGTGGCCCGCTACCACGCCCGGACGCACACCCATCGACATCAGCAGCCGCGAGAGGCTCACCTCGACGGCGAACAGCGCGGCCTGCGCGTAGGTGGTGTGGTTCAGCGCTTCGGCCGGCCCGTCGAACACCACCTGCCGCAAAGGACGTTCCAGGTACGGATCCAGCAGCCCACACACCTCGTCGAAGACCTCGGCGAACACGGGAAACCGCCCATACAGCCCCGCGCCCATCCCCACCCGCTGGCTGCCCTGACCGCTGAACAGCCACACCACCTCACCCTCGCCCCGCGGGGCCGGGACGATGCCGTCCAGCCCGGCCTCGAGCTCGCCCACCAACTCCGCACCCGACGACCCCACCGCCACCAGCCGATGCTCGAACAGCGACCGCGACCGCAGCAGCGACCAGCCCACGTCGACCGGCGACACCCCGGCGGCGGACCCCACGAACTCCACCAGGCGCCTGACCTGCTCCCGCAACGCCGCCTCGCTTCGCGCCGACACCACCCACGGCACCACATCGGCCGGCCCCGAGGTCTCGGCCAGTGTCTGCTCCTCGGCCTCCTCGACGATCACGTGCGCGTTCGTGCCCGAGATGCCGAAGGAGGAGACTCCCGCCCTGCGCGGCCGGCCCGTCCGCGGCCACTCCCGGGCCTCCGTCAGCAGTCGCACCGTGCCGGCGGACCAGTCGACGTGCGGGGTGGGTTCGGTGACGTGCAACGTGGGCGGGAGGCTGCCGTGCCGGATCGCCATGATCATCTTGATCACCCCGGCGACGCCGGCGGCGCCCTGCGTGTGCCCGATGTTGGATTTGGCCGATCCGAGCCAGAGCGGATGGTCGGGCGACCGGTCCCACCCGTAGGTCGCCAGCAGCGCGTCGGCCTCGATCGGATCGCCGAGGGGTGTGCCCGTGCCGTGCGCCTCCACCGCGTCCACCTCGGACGCCGACAGGCGCGCGTTCGCCAGCGCCTGCCGGATCACCCGCTGCTGCGAAGGGCCGTTCGGTGCGGTGAAGCCATTGCTCGCGCCGTCCTGGTTGACGGCCGAGCCACGAATGACCGCCAGCACCCGGTGACCGTTTCGGCGGGCGTCCTGCCACCGCTCCAGCAGCAGCAGGCCCACACCCTCGCCCCACCCCGTGCCGTCGGCGGAAGCCGAGAAGGGCTTGCACCGGCCGTCGGGAGCCAGCCCGCGCTGCCGCGAGAACCCGGTGAACACTTCGGGCGTCGCCATCACCGTCACGCCACCGGCCACGGCGAGCGTGCAGTCGCCCTGACGCAGACCCTGTGCCGCCAGATGGATCGCCACCAGGGACGACGAGCAGGCCGTCTCCACCGTCAGGGCCGGGCCTTCCAGCCCGAGCGTGTAGGCGATCCGGCCGGAGAGCACGCTCGGCGCGCTCCCGGCATAGCCCTCGACCGCTTCCTTGCCGCGCATGCCGCCGCCGGTGGTGGCCGTACCCACATAGGTTCCGGTCGAGGTGCCCTTGAGTGAGGCCGGGTCGATCCCGGCCCGCTCCAGAAGTTCCCACGTCGTCTCCAGCAGCATCCGTTGCTGGGGGTGGGCGTCGAGCGCCTCCTGCGGGCTGATCCCGAAGAAGGCGGCATCGAACTGGTCCGCCTCGTCGAGGAAACCACCTTCGCGCATGTAGCACGTGCCGGGGTGAGCGGGGTCCGGGTGATAGAGGTTTTCCAGGTCCCAACCGCGGTTCTCGGGGAACTGACCGATGGCGTCACGGCCCTCGGCGACGAGCTCCCACAGGCCCTCCGGGGAGCACACCCCGCCGGGAAAGTGACACGCCATGCCCACCACGGCCACCGGCTCGGAGTTCTGCTCCTCGGCCTCCTGGAGACGCTGCCGCGTGTCATGCAGATCCGCCGCGACCCGCTTCAGGTAATCGACTAGCTGCTGTTCAGTCGCCATTCGAGGTCCACCCAGCAATCAGTGCGGTCCGGCAGAGCCCGGGTCCACTTCCGGCAGAGCACCATTTGCGGACGTTCCCGCGGGTCCGCGCCGCCGTCCCACTGTCGGCGGCGGCTCTAAAGCAGCACCAAACGCTGCACGCCGGCCGCGCGGTCGATCGAGCCGACCCGAGGGAGCTTCCTCACCACGGTCCGCTCCTGAGCTGCCTCCGGCTCACGGCGCACGCCCGGCGCCGGCCGCGGACATAGGGGTGTAGGGGATGGTGCGGGGTTCCCCCACATTGATCGCTTCTTTACAGTCACCCTGGGCGGCAAATGGTCCACGCTCCGCATATAGGGATGCTCTGCATTCGCAGAAAGTGGAGGGCCGCGGGAAGGCGGAAACCTTTATTCAGCGGGAGCGCAAGGGCACATCGCAGCATCCGAGAACGGGGCGGAGATCTGAGTGAAGTATGAAATCCTGGGACCACTGCGGGTGATCGACTCCAGTCGCAGCCGGTCGCTGAGCGCAAAGAAGGTGGAGGTCGTCCTCGGGGCCCTCCTCATCCGTTCTGACCGCGTCGTGGCGGCCAGCGAGCTGATGACCGAGCTCTGGGGAGAGTCCCTTCCTCGTCGGGCGGCCGCGGGCGTGCACGTTTATATCTCCGAACTTCGCAAGTTTCTGCGGGAACCCGCTGGGCCGGCCAGCCCGGTCATCACGGAGGCACCCGGCTACATGCTCCGCATGGGATCCGACGAGCTCGATTCCCACGCCTTCCTGCGGCTCATCGAGACGGGCCGCGGATACGCCCGGCGGCTGTGCGACGATGAAGCCGCCGAATGCTTCGAGGCGGCACTGGCGTTGTGGCGTGGCCCGGTGCTGGCCAACCTGGGCAACGGTCCGATCCTCAAGGGTTTCATGACCTGGCTGGAGGAGCAGCGCCTGGAGGCCATCAAACTGCTGGTCGACGCCAAGCTCAGGCTCGGCCGCCATCACGAGGTCGTCGGGCGGCTTCATGCGGTTGTTTCCGAGTACCCGCTGCACGAAGAGTTCTATGGTCAGCTAATGCTCGCGCTGCACCGCTGCGATCGTCAGGCCGACGCCCTTGCGGTATATCGGTCGGTCCGGAGGCTGCTTCGTGACGAGTTGGGCTTGGAGCCGTGCCAAGCTCTCCAGGATGCCCAGCGGGCCGTTCTGTCCGGGCATGCCAGCGCTTACGGAGTTTCCCGTTAGCAGCGTCCGGCGGTTACACCACAATGGGCAGCCGGGCCGGGCCGTGCAGGCTGATCCGGCCGTTCCAGGTCACCTCCTGGGCGGGGTCGAAGGCGAGACCCGGAAACCGCTGCACCAGCCTGGTCACCGCGATCCGGCCCTCGAGCCTGGCCAGCGCGGCACCGAGACAATGATGCGGACCGCCGCCGAATGCCAGATGCTGCCGGGCGTTCGGCCGGGTTATGTCGAGCTGCTCGGCGGTCGGCCCCCAGAACGACTCGTCATGGTTGGCCGCGGCGAGCATCGCGATGACGAAGGTTCCCGGTGGGATCACCCGGCCGTCGCGTACGGGCCACGGCTTGATGGTGATCCGCCGACTCTGCTGCACAGGGTTGACGAAGCGGAGGAGTTCCTCCAGCGCGTTGGGGGCGAGGTCCGGAGTGTCGCGGAGCAGGGCGAGCTGCGCGGGATGCCGCAGCAGCGCCTCAACCCCACCCGAGATGAGGTTCACCGTGGTCTCATGCCCGGCGACGAAGAGCAGCTCCACCTGGGCGATCAGTTCATCGTCCGAGAGCCGGTCGCCTTGGTCCTCCGCCTCGACCAGCGCGGTGAGCAGGTCGGATGTGGGATGGGTGCGCTTCCACGCGATCGCGTCGGCGACGATCGCGTCGAGCTCGGCCGTCGCCCGCTCGATCTCCCGGAACTCCTGCTCGTCCGCGACGACGTCGAGGGTGTGGACGATCTTGCCACTCAGGTCGCGGATGTACGCCGTGTCGGTCCGCGGCATGCCCAGCATGCGCGAGATCACCTCGAACGGCAGCGGAAACGCCAGCGCGTCGACCAGGTCTGCCCGCCCGTCGACGGCGATGCGGTTGAGCGCGTCGTCGACGAGGCCGGTCACGAGCGGCTCGAGCGCGGCGATCGAGCGCCGCGTGAACACCTTCGCGACCAGCGAGCGCAGCCTGGTGTGATCCGGCGGGTCGCGGTCGAGCATGGACAGGGCCCGGCCCTCGATGAGCCGCACGCTGAACGGCCCGTCCTGGATGTTGCGAGGATCGACGGAGAGTTGCGAGCGCAGCACCGCCATTACGTCCGCGTAACCGCTGATCAGCCAGACACCGATGGGCGACTCGTGCACCGGTTCCGCCTGACGCAGTTTCCGGTAGGCCGGGTAGGGATCCTCGGCGAAGCCCGGCTCGAATGGGTTGAACAACAGCTCTGCGTTGCGTGTCATGGTGACCCCTGGACCTTGAGTCAGCTCGAAATGTCGGCATCCGTCGTCGCACCCACAGCGTCGACAACTGAGCTAAAGGCGAGCTAGCCTCGTCCGGGCGGCCGGGTCCGAGGCGATGCTCGCGCGCCGCCCACAATGCTCCCGGCCAACCACCGGAGACCGTCATCACGAACGCGGCCGCCACTCAGCCAAAGCCCTATCGAGAGTAACCTGTCCGCATTGCTCGCCTCCTATTTCGGGAAACCGCCTGCCCGCCGCCGGTCAAGGGCGGTTTCGGTCGTTAGGGGGTCATTAAGGGTGGTCCGACCGACGTGATCTCGCTACGGTCAATCGTGACCGAAAGCCCATAGGACGCTGACGGAGGTCGTGTGATGAGGGAGTCGTCTCCGGTTGGAACTGATGTCGTCGAGGCCATTCTCAAGGGCGGTCCGGACAGCTTTCCCATCGAGCTGCGAACCTGCCGCGTCTCCCGGGAGACCGACCGGATCAAGGTCCTGCACGGTAATGGGTACGAGCATTTTGAAAGGGAGCCGGTGGAGGCTGTCACCAACGACGCGGTGATCTTCCGGTGGACTTATCAAACCCGTATAGCCGAATAGCGGCGATACGAAGCTCCCAAGGGCGGTGACGGTTTTTTCGAGCCCCGATAGAGTGGAGGCCGGACCACGCGCCCAAGCCGCGCCGCCGCGCGTTGACCAGACCCGGCACGGCGACGGTTCACGGCGGTAGCATCGAGCCGCGTAGCGGAGTCCTCCTGCTTCAAGGGATTGGGAGTCGTGAAAGACACTGAGCTCGTCGGAGCGCAGAAGACACTCACCCCTGTCCTCAAGGCCAAAGCACTGGACAACCGGCTTCCGGACCCGATCCTCGGCGATCAATACGCTGAGCGGGTGATGCGCCGCCTCGACCCCGACTATGACAACGGCAGATCCGGCACCAGTCAGATGGGCCTCGTCGCCGTGGTGCGCGCCAAGGCTCACGATGACTGGGCCCGAAGCTTCCTCGCCGATCATCCTGATGCGGTGGTGCTGCACCTGGGCTGCGGGCTCGACGCACGGGTCCACCGGATCGACCCGCCGGCCACCGTCGACTGGTACGACCTGGACTACCCCGCCGTGATCGAACTGCGGAAACGATTCCTGCCGCCGCGCGAGCACTACACCCAGATCGGCTCGAGCGTCACCGACCTGACCTGGCTGGAACGCATCCCCCGAGGCCGCCCGTTGCTGATGATCGCCGAGGGACTGGTGCCCTATCTGACCGAGACCGAGGCCCGGCGGCTTGTGACGAGCGGCATCGACGCCTTTCCCACCGGACAAATACAGATCGACACGGTGTCGGTCTGGGCGTGGCGCAGCTCAAAGTGGAACCCCATGCTGCGCAAATACGACACCCAGTTCAACTGCGGCTTCAACGACCCCGCCACGCTGGCCGATTGGCACCCGCGGCTCGAATACGTCGACGAGGCGCCGATGTACGACGCACCGGTGCTCATGGCCAAGGCACCCCCGAACATACGCCGCACGTATCGCCTGTTGAACCTCCTGCCGGGCTTGAAACGATCGAGCAGGATCGTGAGGTTCCGGTTCTAACGCACCTCAGGTTTGATTCCACGGGGCGCGCGAACGATCGCGGAGACATTGCGGCTGGCACCACCGGCGGGCGCCGAAGCTGATCGCCTGCCGGAACCTCTGCGCAGGCCGCCGTTGCGGGACGCCGATCGGGCTCTCCCGCGATGAGGAAGGACTCTCGCCGCCGTGTCGACTTCTGAGGTCATCCTGGCTGCCCCGATCGCGCCGCTCGGGGCCCGGCCGCTCTCCCTCTTCCTGCTGCAGGTGACGGTGCTGGTTCTCGCCGCGCTGCTGCTCGGGAGGCTGGCTCGGCGGATCGGCCTTCCCGCCATCGTGGGCGAACTGTGCGCCGGTGTGCTCTTCGGACCGACCGTACTCGCCCAGATTCTGCCCTCGTTCTCCCGATGGCTCGTCCCGCCACAGGCCGAGCAGTACCACCTGCTCGACGCGGCCGGTCAGCTCGGCGTACTGCTGCTCGTCGGTTTCACCGGCGTCGACATCGACCTGCCGATGATCCGGCGCCGCGGCGGCACCGCCGTGCGCATCAGCGCCGCCGGCTTCCTGCTGCCGCTCGGGCTGGGCGTCGGCCTCGGCTACCTGTTGCCCGCCGACGTCCTCTCCGGTGGTGGCGACCGGGAGACGTTCGCACTGTTCCTGGGTGTGACGATGTGTGTCAGCGCGATTCCCGTCATCGCGAAGACTCTCGCCGACATGCGCCTGCTGCACCGCAACGTCGGCCAGCTCACGCTGGGCGCGGGCATGGTCGACGACGCGCTGGGCTGGTTCATGCTCTCGATCGTGTCCGCGATGGCCACCGGTGCGCTCCGCGCGCGGGACGTCGGGCTGTCCCTGCTCTGGTTGCTCCTGGTGATCCTGGCCGCGGTCCTCGTCGGCCGGCCGCTCGTCAGGCGGGCGCTGGCCTGGTCGATGGCCGGAGACGAAACCGGGCCGCCGATCGCGGTCTCGGCGGTGGTCGTGCTCGGCTCCGCCGCGGCTACCCAGGCGCTGGGCCTCGAGGCGATCTTCGGCGCCTTCGTCGGCGGCATCCTGATCGGTACCAGCGGAGTCCCTGTCAACAAGCGGCTCGCCCCCCTGCGTACGTCGGTGTTCGCAGTCTTCGGGCCGCTCTTCTTCGCCACCGCGGGCCTGCGCATCGACCTCACTACGCTGGGGCGCCCGGTGGTGCTGCTGACCGGCCTCGTCGTGCTGGTCGTCGCCATCGCCGGCAAGTTCGTCGGCGCCTACATCGGCGCCGCGACCAGCGGGCTGAACCGGTGGGAGGCCCTCGCGCTGGGCGCCGGGATGAACGCCCGCGGGGTAGTCGAGGTGGTGGTCGCCATGGCCGGCCTACGGTTGGGCGTGCTCAACGTGGCCTCGTACACGATCGTCGTGCTGGTCGCCATCACCACATCGTTGATGGCCCCGCCGATCCTGCGCTACGCGGCCGGCCGGATCGAGCAGACCGGCGAGGAGGAGCTGCGCATGCGAAATGGCCTCGCCTTCCTGTCGGAGCAACAGTCGTCCGGGTCGCCGCGCGACGAGGGTCAATGAGCCCTTTTCAAGGCCGGGCTCCGCACCGAACTCGGCAAGCGTGAAGACACCCCGACCGGCCGCGAACCGGGAGATGCGCCGTAACCCCGCATGCGGCACCCACCGGCGCGGTCATTGCGCCAGACTCGACAGCATGGATGCAGAACAGTGGCTGGCCACCGTGTTCACGCCGGCACTCGGCCGGGAATCGTTGGCCTACAGCAACGACGCCGACCAACTGCGGGGACAGCTCGCCGCGCTGCACGACTGCGGCGTGCTTGACGACACCGCACACGCCGACGCCCGGCAACGCCTCGAACAGGCCGTCGAGGCCGCTCGACGGCGCGCTCAATTCGATGTCCGCCCGCCGGGCCGCATGCAACTCGAACCGCTCGCCGATCCTGCTTTGCCACGGGTCCTGGCCGTCGCGCAACCACTGGCACAGGTCGACGGCATGCCGTTCGTGCTCACCAGCGTCGAGCTGTGGACCAACCGCGTCGATCTCTATGTCGTCGCAATGCCGACCGCCGAGGCCGAACAGCATCGTCGGGCGCAGGAAGCGAAACTCGACGAGTGGGCGGCCGCACGCCGCGAAGGCCGCAGCGGTGAAGCAACACTCAGCCCACCGTTGCCACGGGGCCACCGCCTCTTAGACGTGAACATTCGCCTCCGGGATGACCTCGGCACCGGCTACCACATGGTCAGCGGCGGCGCGGGAGGCACCGGTACAGACTGGCGCGTGCACCGCCACTACGAACCAAACGTCCCGGCCAACGCCTCCCTGCTGACGATCGAGGCAACCGACAGCGACGGACATGCCGTGGGCAGCTTGGAAGTCCCCCTCTGAACGCGGCCGGCTCTCCACGCGACTCGTCCCGGGTCCGAAGCAAGCTGCGCGGCCGTGACAACTCCATGGCATCGGCCAGATTCTGGCCAAGCAGCCAGGTCCCGGTCCTCACCGACACCGAGTACGCCGTGGCCGAACCGGTTGCGGAGGGCCTTACCGACGCCCAGGTCGCCAAGCAGATGTTCCCGTCCCGGCACACCGTGGCGTTCCACCTGCGCAAGATCTTCAAGAAGATCGGCGGGAAGTCTCGTATCGAGCTGGCCGTCACGTGGAGCAGCGGATGGGGCGGGAACAGGGCCCACCGCCGGTTGCGGGCGGCCCGAGGTCGGTGCGGACATGCTGAGGTAACCACGACGGCGTGCAACGCACCGGTGATCACTGGGGCTGAGCGTCCTTCGCCACGTGATCGATGGCTTCTGGATACTCGTCTCCCGCTCCCGGACCCGCCGCCGTGCCAGGATCCGAGTCATCTCCGGCCGAGCTCTTGGGCAGACCGGATGCGGCCATGACGCCGATGATCGCTATGACAGTCAGGAACGTAAAAACGACACCGAAGGCGAGAGTCGGCCGCTGCCCCAGGCCGGCCAGGATTGCTCCGATGACCGCGACACCCGCCACCGCCGCCGCCTGGCGGACGGTGTTGTACATCCCCGAGGCGGCACCAGCCACTCCCGAGTCGACCGACGCCATCGCGGCAACCGACAGGGGCGACCAGGCCACGGCGTTGGAGACACCCAGCACCGCGGCGCCGAGCGCCGCCCACCAGGGATGCGGGTTCAGGGTGACAACGAGCCCGATGATGACAAGACTTGCCGCGAGCAACGCCATTCCGGTGATCGCCGGTCGGCGAGACCCCACGCGGTCGACCCATCGGCCGCCCACGGGGGACAACGCGGCGGCGATGACAGCGTCCGGCGCCATCACCAGTGCCGCCTCCATCGGCCCGAGGCCTCGCGTCTCCTGTAGATACAGCATGGTAGGTAGCGCCATCGCGATGACGGCGGTGCCGAGAGCCGCCATCGCGACGCTCGCCGTGCGGTAGCCCCGCGACCGGTAGAGCCTCAACGGGGCCAGCGCCACAGCACCCATGCGCCGCTCATGGAAGACGAACAAGGCCAGCAATATCACCGAGACAGCAACAGCGATGACAATGGCCGGCATTGCGACGCTGCGCCAGGCAAGCAGTGCCCAGACGAGACCGGCGAGACCGATCGCGCTGGTGACCGCTCCGAGCAGGTCCAACTGGGTCGCGTGCACCGGACTGCTCGGGATCCATCGCCATCCCATGAGAATTGCGATGGCGCAGACCGGGACGTTGACCCAGAAGATCCAGCGCCAGTCGAGGGACGCCGTCAGAAGGCCCCCGAGAGTCGGGCCGAGTAGCGTGCCGGCTGACGCGACCGAGCCCCAGGCGCCGAGGGCACGTCCACGCTCGTCGGCGGAGAAAAGGCGGCGGATCAGCGTGAGCGGCTGCGGAGTCATCGCCGCCGCCGCGAGTCCCTGGGCAACCCTGAAGGCAATGAGCCAGCCCACCGAGGGGGCCAGTCCGCACAACGCCGAGGCGACGGCGAAACCGCCCATTCCTGCGAGAAAGACACGCTTGGGGTCGTACCGATCGCCGAGTCGGCCGGCGATGAGCAGCGGGACGGAGAAGGCCAACAGATACCCGGCCGTGACCCAGAACAAGCCGGAGACATCCGGCTTGAGATCATCCTGGACGCTCGGACTCGCAACCGCCACGATTGTGGCATCAAGCAGGATGACGAAGAACCCCGCGAGGAGCGCCGCGAGTCCCGCCCACTTGTTCGGCTCGTGATCTCCGTTTCGGCGCGACATCACACCAACTCCGGATCAGCTCGCGTCAACGTGGATCAGTCTTCCTGCATACGCGAAACCATCGCTATGATGCCGTGCCGGCGTCTGAGGTTTTCGATCACCATCTGCACAGTTTCTTCACTTCGCACACATTCAGCAACGGCGATGGGCGGCCGATCCGGCCCGCGTCTCGGGCGGCGAGGTACTCACCCTACGAGTACCGGACCGGCCCTCCGCCGACCCACCCGGCCATCGACGGCAGACAAGCTGGCCGCACTCCACCAACGCCTGGCCAGCGCCGCAGAGGGCGGCAGCAGGTCCACCGTCGAGCGCCAGCACGCGAGCGGGCGCATGACGGCTCGCACCCGGGGCGGTAGATGGTGCGCGGGCTCATGTCGGCCGTTCGAGCGCCCGCCAGATCCGAGCGGTGGTCCAGGCCTTCGGGGTGGTTAGGAGCCGTCGGATGGGGTCGCCGAGGCCGGGGCCGCCCAGCCGGAGCCGGCCGCCGCGGGGCCGGTCCGGCAGCCCGGCGAGGCCTTCGACACAGATCTTGGTCGATATTCACCAACGTAGCATCCGGCGTGGCGGCAACCGGGCGTGGATGAACTGCTTGTGCCCGCGCCGGCCACCGTCTTCTCGCTACGCGATTTTCGCCGCCCCTTGGGCGGTCACCGCTGGATCAGCGTCAGTGGGTTGCCGGCGGGATCGGCGACCTGGGCTTTGGTCACCCAGCCGTTGTTGGTGGGTGGCATCTTCACCGTCCCGCCGAGCGCGACTGCCCGGTCGAGCGCCGCGGCCAGGTCTTCGACCGCGATCCCGATGGAGACGCTGGGCGCGTCGGCGTCGACGAGCGCGCCGTGGAGACCATTTTCGGAGGTCTGGACGAGCGCGTATCCCGGGCCTTGGCTTGCTACCTGCCAGCCGAACAGTTCGGCGTAGAACCGGTGCTGCCCCGGCTCGTCGCCGCCGTGGATGTCGAAGTGCACGATCGGACTTGTCATCACAGTGCTCCCATCAGGAGTCGTCGAAGGACAGCAGCCAGGCACCAAGCTGCGCCACCCGGGCCGGGTTCGCCTGGTAGTAACGCAACGTGCCCTGCTTGTGCAACACGAGCAGGGCCGTCTTGCGCAGCACTTTGAGGTGCTCGGAGGTGCTCGCCGGGGCCAGCCCGAGCGCCGTCGACAGCGCACCGGCGGGCCGCGCCGTCCGCCAGCACAGGCGCAGCAGTTTGCGCCGGGCCGGGTGGGCGAGAGCGCGGAGGAGTTCGTCCATCTCGCTCTCCACGACCTGCACAGCATCACTATTTCGGGCTGACCCGAAATAGTCAACCCGTCCGGCGCCGTCGGTACCCAATCCTGCCCAACCACCTCGAGGTGACCTGGAGCACGTGTGCCGGCCGCTACGCGTGCCCGGCGGTGCCTGCCGTGCCAGCGTTCAGCAGCCGCCGTTGCAGTGCCTCCAGCGGGCCCTGCCGGAAGCGGCGCAGCCACAGCGAGGCAGCCAGGGCGAGCACCCCGGAGGCACCTGCCCAGAGTCCGAAGATCCACCAGGGGCGGGCGTCGGCGAGCGCGGCGGCGAGCCCGAGGCCCCAGCCGTAGCAGATCGCGGCACAGGCGAGGTTCTGTAGCACGTAGCAGGAGAGTGCGGTGCGGCCCACCGCGGTCAGGCCGGCGGTGACGGGTCCGGGTCGGGCGAGGCGGTCCAGCAGGGTGCCGATCAGGCCGAGGTAGCCCAGGGTGACCAAGGGCGGCACCACGTACCGGTCGACCAGGAACAGGTCCGCGCCGCCCAATGTGGTGGCCAGGTTCAGCGGCAGGCCGGCGCCCAGCCCCAGCACGAGCATGCGCCGGCGGATCCGGCGGCCGGTCGCGCCGGCGTCGAAGGCGCCGGCGCGGAACAGCCGCACGCCCAGCAGGAAGAGAAAGACCAACAGGCCGAACGTGATGATCGGTTCGGCTCGCAGGAACAGCGCGTTGTCCATCCGGAAGCGGACCTGGTCGAGGTAGCTGCCGTCGGTGAACAGCCGCGCGAGGCGCGGATCGGCCTCCGTGACCGGAGCCGGGGCGGCCAGCAGAACGGCGGTGCCGAGCAGCATCAGCGCCAGGTGCAGTCCGCCGCTGACCCACATCACCACGGCCTGCACCCGGGCGGAGCGGGCCAGCAGCCAGGCCACCACGATCGCGGCGACGGCGTACCCCATGAGAACGTCGAAGGCGAACACCAGCAGGAAGTGCGCGGTCCCCTCGATGAACAGGAGCGCGGCGCGCCGCGGGTACCGACCGGGCCAACGCCCGTCTCGCCGGAGAGCCGACCGGTGCTGGATCGCCAGACCGACCCCGAACAGGATCGTGAGCATCGCCAGGAACTTGCCGTTGGCCAGGAACCGGAACGCGGTCTCGAACGGGTTGTCGGCAAGGGCCGCCATGTCGGCGGTGTCGATCAGCACGCCGTATTCGGCGGCCGGGTGGGTGAAGATCCAGACGTTGGTGGCCAGCGTGCCAAGGATCGCGACTCCGCGCAGGACATCCAACAGCATCAGCCGTCCTGCCGGCTTGTGCGTCCGGCCGGTCTCGGCCACCTGCCCGTCCGTCGTCGACACATCCATCGGCAACCCCCCATGAATTCGGCTCGACCCAGCATGGCGGGGGTTCGGTCCCTCTTCATCCTTCACGGTGCCGATTCCGGGTACATCCTTCGTCGGACGAGCGACTCCGCACCGGACGCCGTCTCCTCCATCGGCCAGGTCCGGCCCCAGGCAGTACTTCCAGGCGATACGCGTACGTACCGCCTCAGCGGCCTGCCGGTCGGTCAGATGCTCCGCGTACTGCAACACGGTCACCACCGGACACCGTTGTCGTCCGGCCACGGCTTACGGCGGCCCGCTCCGCAGGTAAGGATTTTCGCGGGATCCCGGCGGGGAACGCCGAGCAGAACCCGGGACCGGTGTCGCTCGGAGACTCGAGGCCGGATCGCCAGTGCCGGCAGGTCCAGCACTGCGAGTCGAAAATGATGCTCATGTCCGCACCCATGCCGACGACAGCATCATTTCTCGCAGGCCTTCCCGTCACCGTCACGGTCGAGGCCCGACCGGTAGCCGGGCTGCCCCCGGTACAGCGGCGCCTTGCCAGCCGCTTTCACCTCGGCACAGTTGGCGTAGTACACGGACGCCGGCTTCGTCGTCTTCGGTGCGGCGGGTTTCGTGGTCTTCGGCGGGGCCGCCTTCGTCGTGGTCCGCGCTGGCGTCGGCACGCCGGCACCGGGCACGGCGGCGTCGCTCGGCACGGCCACCGACGGGCTCGGCGACGGTGACGGGCTGGGGCTCGGCAACTCCGACGGAGACGCGACGACCGCGTGCACACCGTCGGTGTTCGGTTTCGGGTCCGAGCCGCAGCCGGCGAGCGCGAACACGACGGCCGCGGCGGCGAGGAGTCTGGCAGGGGTCACCCGTCGGGTGGTGCTCCGGCCTGGCCCGGAACGGATCGGCCGGCCGGGCGAAGGTGCCGGTCTCTCCCGGCTGCCGCCCCATGCCGTACGGCCACCTGGTGAGGTTCTGGATCAGTACGGCAGCGGTCCAGCGCCAACGCCCTTCAGGCTTCCGCGGACCTTGTGGGCCATGGGCACCGTGACGTAGCAGAGGCTGGCGCGCTCGCCGGCCTGCCACTCGCTCTGGTCGTCGAGCCAGGTGAAGTGCACCCACAACTCGGCGCGCCGGTCGAAGGCCTGCCGGGACAGCCCGAGCAGGGCCGTCACCGCCGTGATGCAGCGGGGCAGCAGGTAGTCGCCTTGCGCCTGCCAGCTCGGGTATGCGCCGTCGGGCAGCTCGAAGACCGCGGCGAGCTCGGCGTCGTGCGCCTCGTTGCAGTCGGTGCGCCGCTCGCCGGCGATGCGAAGGTAGAAGCCCTGTTTGTCCGGCTGGTTGCCGATCAGCGTCGCGCACCGTGGCGGGCGGCCGGTCAGCGAGCCTTTCAGGGAGCCGATCCGCTCGACCGCCGGGCTGGCCCAGTCGGTACGTTCGAACTCGGCGACGCCGCACACGTAGGACCGGGCACCGCCTGCCCAAGCGGCGCTGGAGGGCCGGCCGACGTGCACGAAGAGCCACGCGGTATGCCAGTCGCCACCGAGATATCCGCTGGCGGCCTTCCCGCAGTCGGCGTATGCGGCCCGCATCGCCGGGCTGCCCCAGGCCGGCGGCTGCGCATCGTCGGGGAACCGGGCAACCCGCACCACCTCGAGTTTGTGCGGTGTGCCGCAGTCGACCGGCGTAGCCGCAGGATCGCCCTTGTCGTTGTACGCCACGTTCCCACCCGTGGCGAGACACGTCCCGATCGCGGGCACCGGCACGGACGGCGCGGGCGGCACCTCCCACCCGTCGGTGAGATTTCCATCGGTACCGGCGGGCGCGGAGCACCCGGCGAGCAACACCGTGACGACGACCAGGAGGGCGATGCGGCGCATGGTCACGAACTGTAGAACAAACTGGACCGGCGGGGAGATCGCTACCTACCGCGGGCAGCGCATACCGACCTCGGGTGGCAGCTCAGCGCCCTGCGGTTCGTCCTGGCTCGGTCAACGGCGCACCCGGTAGCGCAGGTGAAGCACCCGGTCGCCCTGGATCACCACGTCGGGATCCTCCAACAGGTGCTGCGCGTCGACCGACCCGAAGTAGCGCTTGCCGGTTCCAGCCCTCGGGCGCCGGCCGGTGCGTCACGACGACCACGTGGTCGATCCCGCCCGGCGGCTTTCCGTCCCAGCCGTCCGTCAGGTCGAAGACGTGGCGGCCGACGATCGTGACGCCGATCTGGTCCCAGTACGGCCGGGTGTAGTCGTAGGACGTCTGCGACACCTTCAGCTCGCCGCTGTCGTCCAACGGGACGTCACCGCCGGACAACCAGTCGAACAGCGGTCCGGGCTGGTCGTTCTCGTCCGCGACGAAGCCGTCCACCGACACCGAGCTGTACATGACCACCTTGCCCACGGGGCGCTCCTCTGCTTGAGTACCCCCAAAGTAGCGTGTCGTGAGCTGCCGCTCTTGTAAGAAATCAATCGGCCGGCAGCGGCCAGCCGTCAAACACGTGGCCGGGATGTTCGCGCAGGAACCGCCGCCGGACTTCGACGTACCGGGTCGGCGTCAACCCGGTGAACGCCCGGAACTCGTGGCCGAAATGGGCCTGGTCGAAGTAGCCCGCGCCACCGGCGAGGTCGCCCCAGTCGATCGGCCCGGCGGGGTCGATCGCGAACACGGTGGCGCTGAAGCGGTAGGTACGGGCCAGCCGCTTCGGCGTGACGCCGATGAGCTCCTTGAACCGCTGTGCCAGATGAGTGCTGCTGACACCGGCCGGTCACACAGCTCGGCCGCGGGCATCGGCAGGAACGGCGCCAGGCCCCACGGCCTGAAGTGCACGCCGACGGACCGGGTCCGGAATGGGTAGCCGAACTCCAACGCGCGGGTGGGCATGGTGACCACGCAGCCGTCGGCGTACTGGGCCGTCTCGATGTCGGTGCCGCCGCGGATGCGGAACGGCGCCCCGAGGTTGACGATGAGCAGCGCCGCCGGCATCGGCGGCAGCCCCTGGAGTAAGATTTTCCCGGGCGGTTACTCTTCAGGTGCGGCCGCGGATCTCTTCGTCGAGAACTAGAAGATCTTTCAATGCCGGATCGGAGTCCGGCAACTTTCGACGGAGCGACGACAACTCCTTCTCGAGCAGGGCTGAGGCGCTTTCAATATCGCCTAGTCGGATTTCGGTGCTGGCCAGCCCGGTGATGATGGCGGCCCTGCCCTGGGGATGGAGGTGGTGAGTGCATTTCAGCGCACGGATCAGCAAGGATTTGGATAAAGAGAAGTCGTTTCTTCGGTATGCATATGCCGCACATGCCTCAAGAGCCTTGGTCATGGCGTACCACGAATAGGGGGCACCGGCTCCACGGAAAGCCATCGATGGGGCATAGCATTTCTCGGCCAACTCCAGGCTTAAGCTTGCGAGCCGCTCACCTTCGTTATTCTCATGGTCTTCATACACCTGCCGGCTGGCTGCCGAGAGAAGCAACGACGCTTCACGCCATGCATACCAGGTCACTCGGGCCGCGAAGTTTGTTCCAGCGAACGGGGGCCTCAGTTCCCGAGCAAGATCCCCGATCGCCACCACGTGTGGGAGCAGGGTCTGCCAGAGTCGGGCCCTTGCTTCAGGCTCGCTCGTGTTGGAAATGAGGGTAACCAGCCCGACAGCACCGAAATAGGTCAATTCTCTTAGCTGCTTCTTCGTGAGGCCGCTCTTCACGATCTCTGCGACTAGGGGATGGATGACAATGTTGCCCGCGTCAGTCGAGATCAGCCTCTGCCTTGCGAGAGATTCGATCCACTTGGAGTAGGACAGGGGATCGCGGAGTCGTCGCCGGAATCGGACAGCTACGGGGCTTGGGAGACCGAAGCCGCCTTTGAATCGGGTGCTCCCGAGCGCATGCGGCAACTCTGCGGGAATTGCCCCTACAGCGTACAAGCTACACATCCGGAGCAACTTGGTGGAGCCGGGCTCCGCGCTCTCGGCAGCCTTAACGGAAATATGCAACATGGTTGCCACGGTGTCGGTCCTGTTGAAAGCCCTGCCAGCAGCGAGCATCTTTCCCTTCTGCGCTTCGAAAAGTTGGAGGAAGTCTTGTATCGAAATGCCAGTAACCTGAATAAAGTTTGCCGCTTGAGAGATGGCCAACGGCACGAAGAAGAGTCTTGCAGCTAAGCTGTCCAGGCTGCTTTCATCTGCCGTCAGTGTCAGACGTAGAAACTCAATCGCCTCGTGCGTGTCCCAGTCGCTCAGGGTAATACTCGCCCGAACCAGGCCGATGCGCTGCCGGCTGGTGACGACTACGTGTCCCACCAGGGAGCTCGAAAGGAAGGGTGCGACGGTCGTCTCCGAGCCGACGTCATCGATGACCAGCAGCCATCGACGTTCGGTTCGTAGCAGGTCGAAATAGGCCGCCAGTCGCGCACGCGGCGTTTCCGCATCCGAAATAGTGCAGGCAATCGCGTCGACGTCAGAGGATGCAACCTCGTCGTTGTGACCGCGAATCCACCAGATTTTTTTGTAGCGGCCCCTTGACATCTCGACATACTTGGCTACGAGTTCGGTCTTCCCGACACCGCCGATTCCTTCAACTGCCACCCGCCCGTCCTGCTTCAATGCTCGCGTGAGCTCAGCAAGTTGCTCCGCCCGCCCGGTGAATTTCGGATTCACGGGAGGTGCGGCGCCGGGGATGCCATCGATGAGGCTGGGAACGTCGTGATTCCCAGGCCCTCGGCGTAGCCAAATCAACAGTCGTCGACCCGGCTCGATCAGTTGAAGAAGGCCCACAAGGGCGACAAGGAAGCTGCCTACGCTTGCGATCTTATCTGCGTTATCAAGCCCCCGGTGAGCAAGATAGAGGCCGCCTGCGCCAATCAGAGCGGCGAACGATAACAGTGCTAGCGCAATCAGCGAACGCCTTACGACCAATTGATCGTGCATCTACGCATCATGCCTCATTCGTAACGCTCCGTCACCTCTCCATGGGTGGCGGCGTGCCTAGACAGAGGGTGCTCGACATCCCGGGCCCCGGCAAGTCGTTCAGGTGATGCCGGGCAGGAGCGGACGCGAGCCTGGCAGGAGCGAGGTCCCAACGATCAGTCGTGGGGAGTCCAGTCGACGTTTCGGCCCAGGTACGCGGCGAGGCGGTCGGTGGTGCTCGCCCGGTCCGGGACCGGCTGGGTAGGGGCGAACGAGCCACCTGGTGTTCGGGGCAGCTCTCCGTAGATCTTGTGGACCGTGGCCAGGGTCGTGGCGGCGATGTCGGGGGCGAGGTCGGTGGGCCGACCGGTTGCTTTGGCCAGGTCCCAGCCGTGGACAAGCATCTCGATGACGACCTGCTCGACGAGCCGCCACCCTGGGGCCGGCCCGTACCGCTGCGTCAGCATGCCAGGTCGGCGGAAGGCGGTCAGCGCGCCTTGGGCTGATGCGCGGAATGCGGCCACGTGCTCATCGCCGAGGTGGTCGGCGGTGAAGTCGGTTCGGGGGTTGCCGTTGGCCAGGCTGGTCCACATCAGGTTCTCGTAGACCAGGTGGTTGAGCAGGGCACGCACGTTCCAGTCGGCGCAGGGTGTGGGGTCGTCGAAGCGATCGGCGGTGACCGTGGCCACGATCGTGTCTACCTCGGCCAGGACCCGGGCGTAGGCGTTCAGAACTCCTACCGGGTCGGGCTGGGTGGCTTCGCCGAGGGCGGCATCGATGCTCGCGGCGCGGACACGCGGTGCGGGGTTGGCGCGCAGCGCGGTCATCAGCCACTGCCCGGCCGGGGCCAGGCTCGGTCGTACGGCCGCGCCGTTGATGATGCACAGCAGTTGCCAGTACCGTTCCGCGCGTGTGTCGGCGGCGATCTCCAGTTGCTCGAGCAGCCGGCTGCGCGCGTGCTCGCCGTCACCGCGGTCTCGCAGGTCGCTGCCCGGTTGGGTGGGCAGCCAGGCACCGACGATATCGGTCACAATCGAGTCGGCCAGCGGCGAGTCCGCGGGGATACCGGCGTCGATCGCCTCGGTTACCCGCCGCACCCAGAAGTCGGTCACCTGCTGGACCGCCCGCACCTCGTGGTCGTCGTGCCGACCTGGGGCGTGCCGCGCGGCGTACTCCGCCATGCGGCGCATCGCGGTGCGCAGCTCGGGATCGTCGAGCAGGTCGGCCAGTTCGAGCCAGGCGTCGACCTGCTCGTCGGTGGGCTCGTCGGGCAGATCCGGGGTGGCGGCCAACAGGTCCTCCCGGTACCCGGGGACGTTCAGGTCGCCGAGCACGTCGGAGACGAACTGATGGATGATCGCGGTGCGCTGCGCGGCGGACAGCCGTGCCAGCTTCGTCATGACGGCAAGCTCCTCGGTTGTGGAACCACGGTCGGCGACCGACCGCAGCACCGCACGTTGCACCCTCAGGGCGCGTATCTGCACCGCTAACGCGTCAGCGTGCAGTGCGGCCACCTCGGCCACACTGTGTTCGCCGTCGAGGACATCCCGTATCGCCGCCATGCCTAACCCAAGTTCACGAAGGGTCCGGGCAAGTTCGAGGCGGGCCACCGCTCGTGTGTCGTAGCGCCGGTATCCAGCCGCGCTGCGGCTGGCCGGCGGCACGACGCCGATGTCGGACCAGTGACGAATCAACTTCACCGACAAACCGGTCCGCGCCGCCAGCTCGCCGATACTCAACAAGACGGCATCCTCGTCGGGCACGCCGCCAACCATCGTGTCTCCCACGATGGGAGAGTCAACCCCACCCGTCGCGTGGCACACCGCCGTCCTACCCGCCTCCGGTGGTCTAGCGTGGCCTTGGCAGCGGGTGTTCTCCAGCAAACGCAGCCCGACCCGATGGGGCGAGAGCCGGGTCGCGGCGATCCCTAGCCGACCACAGCGGCTACCAGCAAGCCGGTCCCGGCGGGCCAGCTCATGCCCGCGTGCCGGCGGCCACGGGCGAGACGTCGAGGAGTTGGGACAGGACGGCGAGCCTGGCTGGTACGACCCGGTAGTAGACCCAGGTGCCGCGCCGTTCGCAGTCGACCAGGCCCGTCTCGCGCAGGACCCGCAAGTGGTGGGAGATGGTCGGGCCGGTCAGGGTGAACGCATCGGTCAGTTCGCAGACGCACACCTCGCCGCCGGCGCGAGCGGCGATCAGCGACAGCAGCCGCAGCCGGACCGGGTCGCCGAGGGCCTTGAAGCCTCTGGCCAGGTCGACGGCGGCATCCTCGGTGAGCGCCTCGGTGACCATCGGCGTGCAGCAGGCGGCATCATTGGCGAGCACCGACGGTTCTTGTCTTGACACTCGTCTAGTTTGACGCATGTCTAGTCAGCGTGGCAAGCTGCTGTTTAGACACCCATCTAGTCAAGGAGGTGCGGGATGTCCCGCGTCCAACTCGCCCTGCGCGTGTCCGACCTGGAAGGGTCGGTGGCGTTCTACTCGAAGCTGTTCGGCGCCGAACCGGCCAAGCGCCGTCCCGGCTACGCGAACTTCGCGATCGAACAGCCGCCACTCAAGCTGGTGCTCATCGAGGGCGACGCCGGCCAGCCCACCGTGATGGACCACCTGGGCGTGGAGGTGTCCAGCACCGACGAGGTGGCCGCCGCAGCCAGCCGCCTGCGGGAGTCGGGCCTGGTCACCCTGGAGGAGACCGACACCGCCTGCTGCTACGCACTGCAGGACAAGGTGTGGGTCCATGGCCCCGGCGCCGAGCCGTGGGAGGTCTATGTCGTCAAGGGCGACGCGGACACCCTCGACAAGGCTCGCCAGGAAGGTGACTGCGCCTGCGGGATCCAGGACGACCAGCCGGCGACCGCAGCGACCGGCTGCTGCTGAGCGCACGAGGCTCATCCGGATCCGACACGCGCCGCGGCGGTGGCACCCGCACAGATGCCACCATCGCGGGCCCACACCTGCCCGCACCCCGACCGATCGAGTGCGGCTCGACAGTCAGGTCGACGCGGATCGGGCTTATGGGATGACGATTGTCGGGCCGGTCCGCGAGGACCCGCGTGCCGTTGGACGACCCGGCTTCGCCAAGGAAGACTTTCACGTCGACTGGCGAGCCGAGACCGCCACCTGTGCGCAGGGGCGGTCAGTCCGCAGTGGAAACCGGCAGTCGCGGACGCCTGATCAGCGCCGGCTTCCTCGGCCCTTCACCGGCGGGCCGAGTCACGCCCCGCGCCGGCCCGGGCGACCATCACCACCGCCACACACGCGACTACAAGGAGCACCGCCAGCAGGGCGAGCCCCGCGATCAGCTCAACCTTGGCGCTGCCGACAAGGGCGATGACCGCGAGCGCGGCGAATACGATGGCGACGATCCAGGTCAACCGGGCACCGGTGCGGGCCAGCCGGGCCACACCGTCCCCGGCGCTCGCCGACAGCCGCTGCGACAACGACCGGGAGGCGAGGCGCCATCCCAGAAGGCCCGACGCCGCACACAGCAGCAGTGCGCATCCGCCCACACAATACGCACAGAAGTCGGCACGTGGCTTCTTTCCGGTTGGGGCAGGGCCTGCGAGATTGCCCCGCAGGCCCTGCCGTAGCGAACTAGCTGCACCTCGGCGTGAGCGCAGTACAGCGGCGACACGACGAGGCCGAAGCAACCCCGGCCTGGACGACGCGTACATCGCCGCTGGCAGCCGGTGTCGCCGGCCCTGATGCGGCACTTGCGACAGCACACCGCCGAACGGTGTCCTTCGTCAGCTTGCGGAATCGGGATGGCCGACCAATTCTGTGTCCAACAGGCGCGCAGATCACAACTGCGGCGGTCGTGGAGGCCGACCACCCCGTGCCGTCGCACCCGGTTTCCGCTGCGGACCGGCCGTCACCTGTGGACACCTGACGGTGTCGGCTCGTCAGTCGACGTGGCACGCTTCCTTGGCCGAGCCGGGTCGCTCAACGACACATGTATCCTCGCGAACCGGCCCGACAATCCGTTGTCCGTGAGACATCAATCCCCCGGGGCCGCCGCACGATGTGACGTTGATTATCTTCAAATTCGGCGTCGCGGCAGGTAACAATCGCTCGACGCCAACAAGATCCGAGCGGGGCGCTCGTCGAGGGAACGTACCGACGGCCCGTCGCTCTATATCCTCACCTTCAATCCTCAACTGCGGAGCTCGTGATGATCATCGGTGTGCTCAGGGAGTCGCGCTCAGGCGAGACGCGCGTGGCAGCGACGCCGGCCACGGTGGTGGAGCTGGTCAAGCTGGGTTACGAGGTGGTGGTGGAGGCCGGCGCCGGTCTGTTGTCCTCGTTTTCGGACGATGCGTACGTCGAGGCGGGCGCGATGATCGGTGAGGCGTTGAAGGCGGACATCGTGTTCGCCGTCGACGCGCCGTCGACCGGGCAGCTAGACCGGCTGTCCAGGGGCGCCGTGCTGATCAGCATGCTGCATCCGCGCCTGAACCCGGACCTGGTCGCGGACCTCTCCCGGCGACCGATCACGGCGCTGGCGATGGATGCCGTACCCCGGATCTCGCGAGCCCAGTCGCTGGACGTGCTGTCGTCGATGGCCAACATCGCGGGCTATCGGGCGGTGGTGGAGGCGGCGCATGTGTTCGGCCGGTTCTTCACCGGGCAGGTGACCGCGGCGGGCAAGGTACCTCCGGCCAAGGTGCTTGTCGCTGGTGTGGGTGTCGCCGGCCTTGCGGCGATCGGTGCCGCCGGCAGCCTGGGCGCGATCGTACGGGCGACTGATCCGCGGCCGGAGGTAGCCGATCAGGTCAAGTCGCTGGGCGGCGAGTACCTGTCCATCGAGACCGCCGACGTGGAGGTCTCCGCGACCGGTTACGCCAAAGAGATGTCGGACGACTACAACCAGCGCGCTGCCCAGATGTACGCCGAGCAGGCCCGGGACGTCGACATCATCATCACCACGGCGCTCATCCCCGGCAAGCCGGCGCCTCGGCTGATCACAGCCGAGATGGTGGCCAGCATGCGACCGGGCAGCGTGATCGTCGACATGGCCGCCGCCAACGGTGGCAACGTCGAGGGCACCGTTCCGGGCGAGGCGGTCGTCACCGGCAACGGCGTAACGATCATCGGCTACACCGACCTGGCGGGGCGGCTGCCCGCGCAGGCGTCACAGCTCTACGGCACCAATCTGGTGAACCTGATGAAGCTGATGACCCCCGGCAAGGACGGACAGCTCGTCCTGGACTTCGACGATGTCGTGCAGCGCTCGATGACCGTCGTCCGCGACGGCGAGCTGACCTGGCCACCCCCGCCGGTACCGGTGTCGGTGGCCCCGGCCGCCGCCCCTCAGGCGACCGCCCCGGTCGAACCTCGCCAGCAGCGACCGGTCTCGGCGCCCAGGCGGTTGGCGCTGGCGGGGGCTGGTTCGGCCGCGCTGTTCCTGGTCGTGGCGCTGTCGCCCGCC
Source organism: Dactylosporangium roseum (assembly GCF_025264685.1). GTDB lineage: Bacteria > Actinomycetota > Actinomycetes > Mycobacteriales > Micromonosporaceae > Dactylosporangium > Dactylosporangium roseum. The sequence goes on along the minus strand of NZ_CP073721.1, from coordinate 2,934,851 downwards.
GCGCTGCGGGGTCATCTCACGGTCTTCGCGCTGGCGATCATCATCGGCTACTACGTGATCGGACACGTGCACCATGCCCTCCACACGCCGCTGATGTCGGTGACCAACGCGATCTCGGGGATCATCGTCGTCGGCGCCCTGCTGCAGCTCGGACACGGTGACACCGTCGTGACCGCGCTGTCGTTCATCGCGATCCTGCTGGCCAGCATCAACGTCTTCGGTGGCTTCGCGGTGACGCGCCGCATGCTCGCCATGTTCTCCAGGAGCTGAACTGATGACCGTCGAAACGGCTGCCCAGGCGGCGTACATCGTCGCCGCCCTGCTCTTCATCCTGGCACTGGCCGGTCTGTCCAAGCACGAGACCGCCAAGGCGGGGAACACCTTCGGCATCGCCGGCATGGCCCTGGCGTTGGCGGCGACCATCGCGCTCGCGGTCGTCGGCGAGATCAGCGGACTCGGTCTGACGCTGCTCATTGTGGCGACCGTCATCGGCGCCGCGATCGGGTTGTACCGCGCGAGCAAGGTCGAGATGACCGGCATGCCCGAGCTCATCGCGCTGCTGCACAGCTTCGTGGGTCTCGCCGCCGTACTCGTCGGGTGGAACGGGTACCTGCACGTGGAGGCCGCCCTGGGCGGGGCCGAGGCCGAGCTGCTGCGCCGCCAGGACCTGCTCGGGATCCACAGCGCCGAGGTGTTCATCGGCGTCTTCATCGGCGCCGTGACGTTCACCGGCTCGATCGTGGCCTTCCTGAAGCTGTCCGCCCGGATCAAGTCCAACCCGCTGATGCTGCCGGGCAAGAACATCCTCAACCTCGGTGCGCTCGCCGCGTTCGGCGTGCTCACGGCCTGGTTCGTGATTGAGCCGCAGCTATGGCTGCTGATCGTCGTCACCGTGATCGCCCTGCTCCTGGGCTGGCACCTGGTCGCCTCCATCGGCGGGGGCGACATGCCGGTGGTCGTGTCAATGCTCAACAGTTACTCCGGCTGGGCCGCGGCCGCCTCGGGCTTCCTGCTCGAAAACGATCTGCTCATCGTCACCGGCGCCCTCGTCGGATCCTCCGGCGCCTATCTGTCGTACATCATGTGCAAGGCGATGAACCGGTCCTTCATCTCCGTGATCGCCGGTGGTTTCGGCGCCGAGGCCGGACCCGCCGACGACACCGACTACGGCGAGCACCGGGAGGTCACGGCCGAGGAGGTCGCCAAGCTGCTCGCCACCGCCGACTCCGTGATCATCACCCCCGGGTACGGCATGGCGGTCGCCCAGGCGCAGCACGGCGTCGCCGAGCTCACCCGCAGGTTGCGTGAGAAGGGTGTCAACGTCCGCTTCGGTATCCATCCCGTGGCGGGCCGCCTGCCGGGTCACATGAACGTGCTGCTCGCCGAGGCCAAAGTGCCCTACGACATCGTCCTGGAGATGGACGAGGTCAACGACGACTTCGCGCGCACCTCGGTCGTACTGGTCATCGGGGCCAACGACACGGTCAACCCCGCGGCCACCGAGGACCCCGCCAGCCCGATCGCCGGCATGCCCGTGCTCAGGGTCTGGGAGGCCGACAACGTCATCGTGTTCAAACGCTCGATGGCCTCCGGCTACGCCGGCGTGCAGAATCCCCTGTTCTTCCGGGAGAACAGCGCGATGCTCTTCGGCGACGCGAAGGACCGCGTGGAGGACATCCTCCGCGCCCTTTGACACTCAGGAAGCGCGGTCAGAACGCCGTCTCCACCCTCGACAACCACGGCCAGTCGAACAGGCGTACCCTGCGGCGCGGATCGACCGGGTCGCGTTCGACGCGAAGATCGAGCGCTACCTTCTGCGGCTATGGCGACTCGCGGACTCTCCACATGAGGACGAAGACGAACAGGTGCCCCGCTGCTGCCCCCACGAGCAGCACCAGACCCAGACCATCCACCGCAACCGGAACGATCGAATCCAACTGACCGAGCACCTCGCGCCGCATGCCCGCCGTCGGCGATGCGGCAGCGTCCAGCAACGCCTGTTCTCCCCCGGGCGAGTCCGGGGCCAGCGTGTACCCGAAGCCCACCCGAACAACGAACGCGCCCCAGAGCAGCAGACACCACAGCGGCGCTCGCCGCATCGACACCATGACGACCACCAGCGCAGTTCCCACGACCACCAGCGCCACTCGATGGGCATCGCGGTCGAACTCCAACGCCCCGAACAGCTCACCCACGCTCTGCGCCGTTGCGGCACGGCGACGGCATGTACCGGCAACGATGAAATCCCCGATGCCCACGACCAACAGGACGATGGCCGCGCTGACGGAGATGGACCGCATTCGACCACTGTAAATGGTGAGGTATGCGGGAAACTCCATGAATGTCGTTCGGCGTTAGCACCGGCGCCATGAGGGCACCTCCGCGCGTCCCGGCCGATGATCGCCTGGTGAGCCGCGGCGGGTGCGCGGTGGGATGAGCGGAGACGCGATCAGCGTGCTCGTTCAGCGCTTCGGGCCGCTCAGCTCGCGGCCGCGACGAGAGCGGCACCAGGGACCGTGTAGCCGCCATCGGTGGCGAAGGTGCCGAAGGCATCTTCGAGCGTGGCCGCAACGGTCCTGCGGTCTTGTTCCGACAGCTTCCGCAGTACGACGGCGAGGGGACCGGCGGTGTCGGCCATAAAGCTGACATAGTCGTCGATATCGCGGAAGCGGAACTCGACCCGGGCTTGGTCCACCTTGACCGCGCCGAACCCGGCGGCCTGGAGCAGGGTCTGAGTGTGGGCCGGGTTCGCCATGCTGAACGGGTTCGGGACGTCCTCGCGCGGGGGCGGCAGGAAACCTCCGTTGGCGAGGGCCGCGACGACGGCCGTGAAGAACGGATTGCGCTGGGGTGCGTCCCACACCGCCAACGCCAGGCGCCCGCCCGGGCGGAGCACCCGGCGCGTCTCGGCCAGCGCCGCAGCGGGATCGGCCATGAGCATGTAGCCGAACCGGCAGAGGACGCCGTCGACCGAGCCGCTGTCGAGTTCGAGGTGCTCGGCGTCCATGACCCGGAACTCGGCGTTTCGGATTCCGAGTTCGGCGCCCCGGCGGCGGCCGACGTCCAACATCGCCGCGGAAAAGTCGGTCGAGATCAGCCGGCCGTCGTCGCCCAGCGCCTCGGCGGCTTCGAAGCCGGTGTCGCCCGCCCCGGCAGCGAGCTCGAGCACCGTCCCCCCGGGTCGGGGGGCCAACTCGCGGACCATCCACTCGCGCACCGGGGCCACGGCCGCCTCGAACTTCGCTCGCCGACGCTCCCAGCCGGGCGCGATGGCCTGTGAGATCTCGTGGCTGGTGCGGCGGTACTCGTCGATCAACTGGCTCGCCATCGTAGAACCTCCGTGTTCGGCTCGTGTGCCCGGTCATCAGTCGAGACACCGCCGAGCGGGGAGACGGACCGGTCCTCTTCGCATATGTTCGGTGTCATCGCATGTGATGGACGAAACCTGTGATGGACCAGAAGCGAGAGGCACGGCTGTGGCCATGCGGACCGAGCACCTGACCGAGCAGATGCTCGCTCGCGCCCGTTCGGGCGACGAGGCGGCGTTCGGGGAGCTCGTCGCTCCGCACCGCCGCGAGCTCCAGTTGCATTGCTACCGCATCCTCGGTTCGCTGCAGGACGCCGAGGACACGCTCCAGGAGACACTGCTGGCCGCCTGGCGCGGGCTTGAGGACTTCGAGGGGCGGGCCTCGCTGCGCGCATGGCTGTATCGCATCGCGACCAATCGGTGTCTCAACGCGCTGCGCGACCGCAGGCGCCGGCCGTCCCCGTCCGAACCGATGGTCGAATTGCCGGAGCCGACCCGCCGCGGCGAACCGATCTGGCTGGAGCCGTACCCTGACGTCCTGCTCGACGGCGTTCCCTCGACCGCGCCGGGCCCGGACGTCCGGTACGAGACCGTGGAGGCGGTCGGGCTGGCGTTCATCGCGGCACTCCAACGCCTGCCACCGCGCCAGCGGGTGGTACTCGTGCTCTGCGACGTCCTCGGGTACCACCGGGCCGAGGCGGCAGCCATGCTCGACACCACCGAGGCGTCGGTCAAAGCTGGCCTCCAGCGTGCCCGGGCGACGCTCGACGCGGGCCGACCCGCCCCGAACCGCGGCGGCGCGCCGCTACCGCGCTCCCCACGTGAACGCGAGGTGGTCGGCCGTTTCGTCGCCGCACTCGAAAACGGCGACATCGGCGGCGTCGTCGCTCTCCTGACGGACGACGCCTGGCTCACGATGCCACCCGAGCCCCACGAGTACCAGGGCCCTGCCGCCATCGCGGCCTTCCTCCGCCACCGTGCCCCACTGCTCGGTGGCCGCTTGCGACTGGTGGCCACCCGGGTGAACGGCCAGCCCGCGTTCGGCTGTTACCTGCCCGACTCCCAATCTGGGATCGCGCAGAGCTATGGAATGACCGTCCTCGCCCTTGAGGGGGACCTCGTGTCGGCCATCACCTGGTTCGGCGAACGCGGCCTTTTCCCCCGCTTGGGTCTTCCACGGAGGCTCGACCGGCTTTCCTGAGTTCCTCGAGACTCCATGATCATGTAAGCCGCGAAGTTCAGTACACGGCCTGGCATGCCCGCGCGCACATCCACGCCCGGGTCGTGCAGTACGAGATGGCCGCGCTCGCGCCGGAGCATACCGAGGAGATCGCCCGGATCCGGCGCGAGATCGAGGCGACGGTCCGCGGCCTCATCAGGGCCGGCGTCGACGCCGGCCGGTTCCGGGTCACGAACCCGGGGATGGCCGCCCTCGCCCTGCTGTCCCTCGGCATCGACGTGGCTCGGTGGTACCGCGGGGACGGCGCGTGGACGCCGCAGGAGATCGGCGAGCAGTACGGCGAACTGGCTCGGCGGATGCTCGACGCCTCCTGATCGAGGCGGCCGCCCCTACTGGCCGGATCACCCCGTCCGGGAAGACTGGAGTCTTGACGCGGGTCGCGTACGGCCCGGAAGGTCAGCCAGGCGACCCGCTGCGCTCGCGGCCGGTGCCGCACGGCTGCGGGCGCGGTTCCCCGGACCGTTCTACCTGAGCCTGGGTCCGGCCACGCCTCCCTGCCCTACCTGGTGCCACCGGCCCACACTCGACGGAAACTAGATTGTCATATTACATAAGTTGAGAGTTCTACCTTTGTAACAGTACGCTCGCGGCATGGGTGACTATGGTGCGGTGCTGTCGGTCAACGCCGGAGCGGCGGCGCCGATGCGCGTTCAGGGCGACACGATCGTCAGCGGGTTCGTGAAAACCCCGACCGACCAGGTCCGGCGGATCGAGGTGGGCGGTCTGGCCGGAGACGATCATGTCGATGACGCCGACGATCCGGACCGGGCGGTGCTGTGCTACCAACGGCGGCACTACGACGCGTGGAGCGAGGAGCTGGGCCGCGAGCTTGCCCCGGGCATGTTCGGTGAACAGCTCACCATCGACGGTCCCGCCGAAGCCGACATCCGCGTCGGCGACCTGCTCCGGGTCGGCTCTGCTCTGCTGGCGGTCACCCAGCCACGGATTCCGTGCCGGAAGATGGCCGTGCGTCTCGGTCAGGACGACATGCCCGTGCGGTACATGCGCAGCGGTCGCGTCGGCTTCTTCTGCAAGGTTCTCCAACCGGGTGACGTGCGCGCCGGCGACGGCATCGAACTGGTGCGGCGCGGCCCGGACGAGCTCACCGTGGCCCAGTTGGCCGCGGTCCTGCATTCCGACGAACCCGACCCGGCCCTGGTCGGACGTGTTCTCCAGGCAACGGTGCTGCCGGAGCTGGTGCGGGCCAAGCTCACCCGGCTGCTCGACAGGGCCGCCGCCCAGGCACGCTCGTGGAGCGGTGACCGTCCATTGCTGGTGACGGCGCGCACGCCGTACGGATCGGAGGTGGTGGCATTTGACCTGGTCGACCCCGCCGGTGAGCGGCTACCCGATTTCGAGCCCGGCCAGTTCCTCACCCTCGTCCTGGACGTTCCCGGACGCGAGCAGCCGGTCGTGCGGACCTACACCATCGCCGAACGCACCGCCGACTCGTCGGGCTACCGCGTAGCGGTCAAGCGCGAACCGTCCCCCGAGGGGCGCGATGACGTCCCGCCCGGGCTGGCATCGACACACCTGCACGACAACGTCGCCGTCGGCGCGACCATCACCGCTCGGGCGCCGCGCGGCAAGTTCGTGCTGCGACCGGGCCGGCGTCCCGTGGCGCTGGTCAGCGCCGGAATCGGGATCACACCCATGATGGCGATGCTCGAACATCTCGCCACCGCCGACCCGACGAACGGTGCCCGCACCCCGGACCCGCGCAAGACCTACTTCGTCCATGCGGCCAGGTCCTCGCGGGAACTCACCTTCGGCCAACGCGTGCGCGAGTTGGTGTCCGACCGACCTCATCTGCACAGTCACCTCCTGTTCAGCCGACCCCGAGCCGAGGACATACAGGGCAGGGACTACGACGCCGCGGGCCGCTTGACCGCGCAAACCCTGCAGCAGATCGTGCCGGACCTGGATGCGGACTTCTACCTGTGCGGCCCGACCCGGTTCATGGCCGACATCGCCGCCGGGCTCGTCGGACTCGGCGTGCCGCAAGGCCAGGTCAACTACGAATTCTTCGGTGCCGCGAGCTCGTTGTTCGGCGACCCCGACGACCAGGACGCCGGCTCCGAGGCCGTCGACAGCGAAGGACGGCCCATCCTCGTCACGTTTGCCCGCTCGGGAATCACCGTGGCCTGGCGCGAGAACACGTTCAGCCTCCTCGCCTGCGCCGAACAGGCGGGCCTGCGCCCCGACGCCTCCTGCCGGACCGGGCTGTGCAACACCTGCGTCGCCCGCATCGACGACGGGCAGGTCGACTACGTCATCGAACCCATGGATCCCGTGACGCCCGGCAAGGTCGCCGTGTGCTGTACTCGCCCACGCACAAGCGTCATGATCGATCTGTGACCCGGATGACGACTCCCGCCCGTTCAACCACAACGGCGCCGGCGGCACTCCTGCAGACGCAACTGGACCTGGCACGCGACCACGACGACCGCGACACGCCGATGTACCAGCGCATCGCCGACTCGATCGCCGACTCGATCGCCGCCGGTCACCTCAGCGCAGGCGATCGGCTGCCGACCCACCGCGCGCTCGCCACGCACCTGCACGTCGCCGTGCCCACCGTCAGTCGCGCCTACCGCGAAGCGGAACAACGTGGCCTCATCACCAGCACCACCGGCCGCGGCACGTTCGTCGGCGGCCTTCCCGCCCTGCGCCAGCCTCAGGCGGACACCGCGACGATCCCGACCCACGTCGACCTCTCCGTCAACGCACCCGCCCGCGGCGACCACGAACACCACCTGCGCGCCGCACTGCGCCGAGCCGCCGACGACCCCAGCCTGCCCAACCTGCTCGGCTACGAAGCCGACATCGGCCAAACCGCGGACCGCCAAGCGGCGGCCGCCTGGCTCGCCCACAGCCGGCTGCAACTCGACCCCAACCAGATCGTCATCTGCCACGGCGGCCAGCACGCGATCCTTCTCGCCTTGAGCACCCTGCTCAAACCCGGCGACCTGCTCCTGACCGAAGAGCTCACCTACCCAGGACTGAAAACCGCCGCCCAGATGCTCGGCCTGCGACTCCGCGGCGTAGCCATGGACGAGGACGGCATCGACCCGGCCGCCCTCGACGAGGCCTGCGCGAGCACCACCACACCACAGATCCGCCCGGCAGCGCTGTACCTGATGCCGACCGCCCACAACCCCACCGCCATCACCCTGCCCGAACAACGGCGCCGCGAGATCGCGCGGATCGCCCGCCACCACGACTTGCACCTCATCGAAGACGACGTGTTCGGGCTGCTCGCCCCCGCCGAGCAACGCCCGACACCGCTCGCCGCGCTCGCCCCGGAACGAACGCTGCACCTGACCAGTCTGTCCAAGACGCTCGCCCCAGGACTGCGCTGGGGTGCCGTCGCCGCCCCTGCCCACCTCACCGATCGGCTCGGCGCCCTCGTCCGCGCCAGCGTCTTCAACCCCGCACCCGTCGCGATCGACATCGCCCGCCGCTGGCTCACCGACGGCACCGCCGGGCAGATGCTGGACTGGCAGCGCCAGGAAATGCGGAGGCGCTTCGCTGCCGCACACCAACGGCTGGGCACGTGCGCCGCGGTCCGCGCCGTACGCACCGCCGGCCTGCACGCCTGGCTGCGACTGCACGACCCATGGACCCCCACCGAGGTCATCGCGACAGCCGCGAAGCTCGACATCCAGATCGGACCGACCTCGTTCTTCCACGTCGACGCCACCAACGCCCCGAGCGAACTCGCTCGCGGCGTGCGCCTCTGCCTGGGCAACGCCCGAGACCTCCCCACACTTGCCAACGCCCTCGACGCGCTCGCCACGGCCCTGAACCGAGGCCCCACCTTCTCGACCGGCGTACGGGTGTGAGACCACCATGGCCGAGCACCTCATGGACCCGAGCATCGTCCACCACCAATGGGACGCGACCCTGCCCGCGGCCCTCACCATCAACTCCGGCGACATCGTGCACTTCGACCTGCGCATGGCCGGCCACCAACAGATCCGCCACGGACAACCCTTCAGCACGACACACCTCGACCCCGCGACCCTCTACCATCTCCAAGGACCGATCCACGTCGCCGGAGCGCGGGCCGGCGACACCCTCGCCATCGACGTACTCGAGCTGAAGCCCGGGAGCTGGGGCTGGTGCGGGGTCCTGCCGGGCCTCGGGCTACTACCCGAGTTCGCCGACAAACCCTTTCTGCGCTACTTCGACCTCACCGCACCGACGACCGAGATCGCCGCCGGCGTCCACATCCCCATCCGCCCCTTCCTCGGGGTGATGGCGACGCTCGAACGCACCATCACCAACGCCTCACCATTCCCGCCGCACCAGGGCGGCGGCAACATCGACACCCGGCACCTCGTCGTCGGCTCAACCTTGCGGTTGCCCGTCCTGCGCGACGGCGCGATATTCTCCTGCGGCGACCCCCATGCGGCCCAAGGCGACGGCGAGGTGTGCGTCAACGCCCTGGAAACCGACATGACCGCCACGCTCAGGTTCACCCTCTCCAACCGAACCATCAGCGCCCCGCGGTTCACCGTCCCGGCCCAGCCGCTCACCGCCGACGGGACCGACGGCCACTACGGCACGATGGGCATCGACACCGACCTGATGGAGGGCGCCCGCAAAGCCACCCGAGCCATGATCGAAATCCTCGCGGACGAGCACGACCTGCCCGCCGAGGACGCCTACCTGGTGTGCAGTCTCGCCGGCGACCTCCGCATCTTCGAAATCGTCGACGCGGGCGTTTGGAACGTCGGCATGACAATGCCACACTCCATCTTCAGCGGGCGGTAACCGCCGACCAGGACAGACTTGCCCAGCTCGACTCCGGAGGCCGGTCCACGCCGCTCATCCCTGCCGCGGGACCCCGACCAGTTCCGAATACGTTCCCGGCCCCCGCTGTAACCGCAGTCTCGCGGTAGCACACCCGGGGTGGCCTTGGCCCGCTCCGGTCCGGGAACGGTGGGCGGCGCTGCAGGCGGTCGCCTCTCACTGCACCGTGCACAACACGCTCGTCCAGCCGCCCCGGGTCGGCCTTACCCTGCGGTGACCGCCGGCACGCCGAGCGGCGTACCCCACGGGGTATCGTGGACGGCAGAGCGGCGTAAGGAGCGGGCATGCAGATCGACCAGGACGCCCTTGGCGACGTCATCAAGCGGCTGCGCCGTGCCGAGGGACAGATCCGCGGCGTGATCGCGATGATCGAGGACGGCCGGGACTGCGCGGAGGTGGTCACCCAACTCGCGGCCGTGTCGCGGGCGCTCGACCGGGCCGGCTTCAAGATTATCGCAACCGGCCTGCGGCAGTGCGTCACCGCCGAGGCGGGCGACCGGGAGTCGACCGTCGACGTCGCCCAACTGGAGAAGCTGTTCCTGTCCCTGGCCTGACGACGCGACCTGACGAGCGCGGCCGGCAGGTGCGTGCGGACCTGCTGTCCGGCGAACCCGGGATTGCCCCAGGCTGAGCGTCCCGGCCGCGTCCGGCATCAGGCTGCGGCGGGTCGCGGGATGCGCCGGACCCCGTCGATCGCGCCGGCCTCCATGCATCTTGGCGGTGGTCACGCCCCCACGCCCGCTCGTGACCGTCCGACCGGGCGCGACGACCTCATCCGGCGGCTGGGTGGAGCAGGACCTGGACCACCACGAAGGCCGCGACGACGAAGACGAGGTAGGCGAACCAGCGGCGCAACCGGGCGGCCGGCAGCCGGGCGGCGACGCGGGCGGCGACCAGCGAGCCGACGATCGCGGCAGCGGTGAAACCGGCCGCGATCCCATAGTCGACAGTGGTGTCGCCGGCGTGCGCGACGAAGCCGGCCACCGAGTTGATCACGATGATGACCAGAGAGGTGCCGACCGCGACGGTCATCGGCAGGCCGAGCAGCAGGACGAGGGCGGGGATGATGAGGAATCCGCCGCCGACGCCGAACAGGCCGGTGAGGAACCCGACGACCACGCCGGCGGCGACGGACTTGGGCAGGCAGCCGCGCCAGTTCACCCCGCCGCCGGGCAGGGCGCAGTCCCCGCCGTTGCCGCCCTGCCGGCGCAGCATCCGGATCCCGGCGGCGACCATCATGACCGCGAACCCGATCAGCACGATCCGGGGGTCGAGCAGCCGGTTGACCGCGGCGCCGGCGAACGCCGAGACCGCGCCGGCGGCGCCGAAAACGGTGGCGACGCGCCAGCGCACCTGTCCGGCGCGCAGCCTGGGCAGCACGGCGGCGGCCGCGGACATCCCGACCACGAGCAGGGAGGTCGGCACCGCGGCGTCCAGCGGCAGCCCGACGCCGTAGACGAGGGCCGGTACCGCCAGGATCGAGCCGCCGCCGCCGAGCAGCCCGAGCAGGATGCCGATCAGGGCACCCAGTCCGAGTGCGGCGATCATCGTGGACCTTCGCGCGGGACCATCTCGTCGCCGGCGGCGGCTTGCCGGGTGTGGACGGCCGGTTTCGGGGTGCGTCCACCGCCGCGGCCGGTGCGCCCGGCCGTGGCGGTGGACGACGTCGTGACGGTCACGGCCGGTCGGCGGCCAACGCCCGGATGACGCTGTCCAGGTCGGTGCGGGGTCCTCGGTTGTAGGGCAGCTTGGCCAGCAGCATCCCCATCGCGCAGGTGCCCGACAGCGCGGCGAAGGTCAGCCCGGCGCCGATGAGCCCGGCGATCCACTTCGCCGGCGGCACCACCACGGTGAGCAGGACCGCGACGAGTACGATCGAGCCGGCGACCAGCCGGACCTGGCGTTCGATGTCCCATCGGGCCCGGCCGCGGCTGACCGGCCCGCCGGCGGCCTGCCACGCCGTCATCCCGCCGTCGAGCACGCGCAGGTTGGGCAGCCCGGCCGCGGCGAGGGCCTGTCCGGCCTGGCTGGCGCGCTGTCCGGAACGGCAGACCAGGACGACCTGTTCGTCGAGGTGGGCCCGCAGCTCGTCGCGGTGCTCGCGCAGCAGGTCGAGGGGGACGTTGTAGGAGCCGGGGATGTGGGCGGTCTCGAACTCGCCGGGGGTGCGCACATCGACGAGCCGGGGCGCGCCGCCGGATTCCACGAGGTGGCGCAGGTCGTCGGCGGGCAGGATGCTGGTGGTGCTGTCCACGATCAGGCGTCTTCCTTGTCGATGGTGACGATGGGCAGGTCCGCCTCGGCGGCCTTCGCGTAGGCGTCGTCGATGTGTACGACCCGGCGGCCGGCGCGGACGAGCAGGCTGCTGGCGGCCGCGGCCCGGTAGCCGGATCCGCAGTGCACCCAGATCACCCCGCCGGGCACGTCGTCGAGGCGGTGCGGCAGGTCGGGCAGCGGGATGTGCACCGCGCCGTCGACGTGGCCGGCGCGCCATTCGTTACCCATGCGCACGTCGAGCACGACGTCGGGGGCGGGCAGCCCATGCGGGGGACGACCGGTGCGGGCGGCGGCCAGGTCGGCGAAGGTGGCGGTGGCCAGCTCGCCCAGCCGGGCGGCGTCGTCGCCGGCCCACTGCTCCGGGGCGCCGGTGGCCGCGGCGGCGGGGCGGTCGATGCCGATCCGCGCCAGTTCGCGCTGGGCGTCGCCGACCTGCTCCGGTGACTCCCCCAACAGCGTGATCGGGGCGCCCCACGGGGCCAACCAGCCCAGCCAGGTGGACATCGGCCCGTCCAGGCCGAAGCTCAGCGTGCCGGTGAGGTGCTGGCGGGCGAACGCCTTGCGAGAGCGCAGGTCCACCACCCACTCGCCGGCGGCGATCCGGGTGCGCAGCTCGTCGGCGTTCGCGGGCTGGACGGGGGTCAGGTCGATCAGGCCGGCGCCGTCGGCGTTGCGGGCGCCCATGTGCGCGTAGTACGCGGGGTAGGCGTCCAGCCCGGCCAGTGTCGTGGTGACGAAGTCGTCGGCCTCCAGCCGCAGCGCCGGATTGGCGGAGCGCTCCCGGCCGATGGTGGACTCCGACGCGTCGGACTGGGTGGCCGAGCAGAAGCTGCCGAACCCGTGGGTGGGCCACACCTGCGCGCCGTCGGGCAGCAGGTCGGCCAGCCGGCGGGCGGAGGCGTGCTGGTGCCGGGCCAGGGTATGGGCATACTCCTTGCCGAGCAGGTCGGTGCGGCCGGTGGTCCCGAACAGCAGCGACCCGCCGGTGAACACCCCGACGGGCCCGTCGGGGCCGCGCAGCACGTACGACAGGTGGTGGAACGTGTGTCCCGGCGTGGCCACCACGGCCAGCCGCATCCGCTCCGAGACGACGACCTCGTCGCCGTCGGTCACCGCCACCCGATGAAAGGCCACCTCGTCGGCCTCCGCCACCAGATACGCCGCGCCCGCCACCTTCGCGAGGGCCAGCCCTCCGGAGACGTAGTCGTTGTGCAGGTGGGTCTCCACCACGTGCGTGATGCGCACGCCGAGCCGGCCGGCCAGCGCCAGGACGCGGTCGATGTCGCGCTGCGGGTCGACCACCACCGCCACCTGCCCGTCATGGGCCAGGTAGCTGCGGTCGCCCAGGGACGAGGTCTCCACGACCTCCACGTCGATCGTCATTCCGATTGTCACCTTTCGTTGTTGCCGGGCGTTGCCGCCGGCGTCAGCGGCGGTCGGCACCCTGGACCACCGGTTGCCGGCCCTCAGCCATGCCTGCGCGCCACCGGCTGCCGAGTGCCCGCAGCTCCCTGACATTGATCTCGCGGACGGTCATCACACACCTCCTCCCACTATACCCCGGGGGGTATTTATGGGGCATACGTTCGCCTCCGGCGCCAATATACCCCAGGGGGTATAAGCTGGCGCGTCAGGACCGTCACCTTCGGCGGCGTCGCGGCACCTAAAGGCGGTCAAGGTGTACGACGACACCGCTGCCGGTTGTCATTGCCTTCTGCCTGCCGGCTACCGGGACCGCCCGACAGCGTGTCGGCACCGTCGGTTCCGGCGGGCGCCAAGGTCTCCCTGCTGAAACTCCCGGCCGCCGCGGCGTGCTGACCGTATGGATATCGTCAAGGCGCCTTGGCGGAGCCGCCGCGGCCTGCTGCGATAGGTCTGTGTCCCATCATGGTGCGTTCGCCGGCTGTCTCACCCTCGTCACGGGCGCGGTGGCGGCCGGCGCGTTCGTCCCCGCCCACAACGGCGCCGCCCGGATCCTCGTCATGGCCACGACAGCGGCGTTCTGCGCGGCACTCGTCACGGCTCGGTGGGCCGCCCTGGCAATGACCACCCTCGCGGCAGCCATGACGGTTACCCTCCTACCGCTCGCAGGAAGCGTGGTTTCGGCGGTGGTCAGCGCCACGCTGCCGGTGGCGTTCGGCGCGCTGCTCGGCCGCGGCCAGCGGTGGATGCGCACCCCACCGCCGAGCGATGCCGGGTGATCCGCCTCAGGTCGCAACGGTGACTTCCGTGGGCCTCACCGTGACGCTGCTCGACGGTCCCGATCGCGCGCCGTCCCTACGGTCGCGCTCCTGACGATCCGGCAGCCGCCTGGAGGATCAGCGTGGTCCACGCGCCGATGTGGAGCCGGTCCCCGCCGCGTAGCGGGTGCGCCCGGTCGGCCTCGATCGGGTCGGTGCCGTCGTTGAGATAGGTGCCGTTGGCCGAGCCGAGGTCGACGACGCTCCACCCACCGTCCGCCCCGGCCAGCAGCATGGCGTGGGCGTGCGAGACGCCCGGATCCTCCGGCGGGCCGGACAGGTCGACGTCCGGCTCGATGCCTCGGGACCGGCTGCGCCGGCCGGTCAGCAGCCGGGTCCCGGTCAGGACGAACCGCCGATCGGGGCAGAACGCCGGGAAGGGGATCTCGCCGCCGATCCGGCCGTGGTGCTCAGCGTCGGCGACGGCGACGAACTGCCACCCCCGACAGGGGCGCCACCGGGCCGGGAGACAGTTCGGCGGCCTCGAGGGCCGCCCCCGTGGTGGCGGCCGCGCCGGTTGCCAGCACAAAATCGCGTCCGCAGACCTCGCAGAACCGGCCTCCACGCGGCGTCCCGCAGTCCGGGCACGACCCGTCGGGGACGTTCGCCGACGTGGCGGACGGGTTCGCGGCGCCGATCCGGCCGCCACATTCGTCGCAGTAGTCCAGGGCGGCGGACTCGCGGCCTTCGGGGCAGACGACCATGGCGGTCGGCCTCATTCCTTCGAGACGCGGATCGTCTTGACCGACCGCACCTTGGCGAGCTCGGCGGACTTCAGCGCCACGACACCCACTCCCCCGTAGCCGCGGGTACGAACCCATAGTCGTCCGATGATGGGTCCGGCACCGGTGCCGCCGGTAGATGCCTTGACGAAAAAACTACGGCCCCTGTCCGTTCACCGTCACCGGCGGCCGGTCGCGAGCCCTCGACGCGCATCGCGGAGGCAACCCCATCCGCTCATGATCTTGGAGCGTTTTTGCACTCCTGGCTGCAAAAACGCTCCAAGATCATGAGACTGGTCGCCCGACTCCCGTGCGCTTCGGCCGGTCCTTGTCTGCGCTGGATCGGAGCCGCCAGGATCGGACACGATCCGTCCGTCATGCGGCAGCCACCCGAACCGCCGTCATCGTCGGCGCCGGCCAGGGTATGGGCGGGCCGCCGCCCCTGACCCTGGCCGAGACGGGTACGAACGTGCACCTCGTCGGACGTACCGCCCACAAGCTCGACAGGGGTCGCTGAGGAGATCCGCGCCGCAGGTGGGCGGTGCAGCGCCCACCCCGCCGACGTGAACGCCATCGACGCCGACGACCGCGAACTCGCGCTCGGCGCCGCGGTCCGGGCACGGGCCGCGGTCGACGGCGATCAGCCGTTGACGACCGCCACGGAGGGCGCGGCACTGGTCGAGCCGGCGGCCGGGCTCGCCGTCAGAAAGCACCCGGACTCGATGCCCGCGTCGACCGTCCGAGCCGAGTACCCGAGCGCTCGCAGCACCTGCACGCTGTGCTCGCCCAGGCGCGGCGGCGGCAGCATCGGCTCGGTGGGGCTGGCACTGAACTGGGCCGGCACACCCACCGTCGCGAACTCGTCGCCCGTACCGGCACCGATGGTCTGCAGCAGGCCGAGCGCCTGGACCTGTTCGTCCTCGAACACCTGGCGCATGTCGTTGACGAGCGCGAACGGGACACCTGCCGCCACGAGCCCGGCCGTCCAGTCGGCGGCGGTGCGTTGCCCGATGATCGGTGCCAGCACCTCACGCAATTCCAGGTAGTGGGCCTGCCGGTGGTGATGGGTATCGAACCGCGGGTCGGTGGCGAGGTCCTGGCGTGCGATGACGTCGAGCAGGCCGGTCCAGAACTTGGGCGGCGACGACAGGTGGATCGCCAGCAGCCGGTCGTCGAGGCACCGCAGGACGAACGACAGCGAGTTGGAAGGCCGGGTCAGGTGACCGGGAACGGCCCCCGTGTCCAGGTACCGCTGTGCCTCGGTGCCGAGGAACGCGAGCGCGCTCCCGACCAGGTTGAGCGACACCCGCTGGCCCTCACCCGTCGTGGCACGCGCGTGGATCGCCGCCAGCACCGAGTACGCCGCCGTGAGGCCGGTGATCGAGTCGGCGAGGTTCGGGCCGACGACCTGGGGCGCCTCGGGGTCCAGAAGCTGGCTCGCCATGCCGCTGACCGCCTGGCCGATCATGTCGTAGCCGGGCCGGGTCACGTACGGACCGGTCTCGCCGAACCCGCTGATCGAGCAGTAGACGAGCCGAGCATTGTCGGCTCGGACCTGTTCGTAGCCGAGGCCGAGCTTGTCCATCGTTCCCGGGCGGGAGTTCTCGATGAACACGTCGGCCCGGCGGAGGAGGTCCGCGACCGCGCGCCGTCCCAGCTCGGTCGACAGGTCCACCGCCAGGCAGCGCTTGTTCCTGTTCAACGCGGTGAAGCTCGAGCTCAGACCGCCCGGCCGGCCCTGCACGAACGTGCGGAACGGGTCGCCGGCCACCCCCTCCACCTTCACGACGTCGGCGCCGAGGTCGCCGAGCAGCCGCGCGGCGTACGGTGCCGCGACGAACCGGCCCAGCTCGACGACGCGCAGCCCCGCGAGCGGAACCGGCTGCGTCGCCGGCGATCCCTGTGGGATACCAGTCATCGGCGGTGCCCTCCCAGTCGGCCGGTCACGACGCGTCCGCCGGATGCTCGCCGCCACGCAACGACCGCAGGTACTCCACGGTGGATGCCACGGAGGTCACGTCGGCGTACTTGCGGTCCATGTCGAACAGGTTCATCGCGTGGACCGGCCGGCAGCGGTCGAACACGCACTCCTCGACGACGTTCACGCGGTAGTTGTGCGAGAACCCGTCGATGACGGTCGCGCGCACACAGCCGCTCGTCGTCACGCCGCAGATGAGCAGGGTGTCGACCATGTGGTCGGTGAGGTACGCCTGCAGCGGCGTTCCGAAGAAGGCGCTCGGCTTCGCCTTGCGGATCACGAAGTCGCCGTCCGACGGACGTAGCTCCGCGACGATCTCGTTGCCGGAGTAGTCGCCGGCCTCGGTTCGCCGGACCGAGTCCGATACCAGGCGCGGGGTCTTGTCCCGCCATCGGCCGGCGTCGCGACCGTCGGCACGGTAGTCGATCCCGGCGGTGTAGAAGACCGGCACGGCGCTGGCCCGGGCCTCGACGAGCAGGTCGGCGGTCGCGCGAACGGCGTCCCACGCGTCGATTCCGTGATGATGCGCGGACACCTCATCCGCCGGTCCGGGGTCCGCGGCGGGCAGCCGCCGCGGACCCGGGCCGCAGAAGCTGTAGGTGACGTCGATGATGATCACTGCGGGCCGGCTACCTCGGCCGACCCGCGCGCCGATGCCCGCCCGCTCATAGATCGCCTTGTCGGCGTCCCCGACGAACTCGTCCCACACTGCCATCTCAGCCGCTCCAGAGTTCTCGAACTTCAACACTTCACCCCAGCCGCGCCCGCGCGGTGCGGACGGTGCCGTCGAATCGTTCGGCGGCACGCATGCGCCCTTGGATGAACGACGACCGGCCCATCACCCACAGCAGTCCCGTGCGCAGTGGAAGCAACGCCGTCGGCCACCGGTTCGTGATGCGGTCGAGCCCCATCGCCCACCGCTGGGTGCGGTCGGTGAGCGGTCGGCACTCGCGCTCCCAGGACCGCAGGACGTCGGTGACGTCCCGGCCGGGGTTCCCCACGAGGTGTTGGGCGAGGGCGTAGCTGTTGGCCAGCGCGAGACCGCCACCCTGCCCCAGCGTCGGCGGTTGCGCGTGCGCGGCGTCGCCGACCAGCGCGACCCGACCGGCGACCCATCGACAGCATCGAACGATGTTGTACTGGTGCTGGATCGATTCCGACCCGCCGCGCTCGATCTCCTTGAAGATCGCATCCAGCGCGGGGAACGACGCACTCCAGCTCGCGACGTCGACCGGTACCGTGACGCCGCGGCCGTCGTCGGTCGGACAGATCATGTAGACGTACGTCTGGTCCCGCGAGGCGGCCGCCACGCCCACTCGCCGGCGTCCCGACCAGTGCATCGCCGTGATCGGCTCGGGCCAGACACTCCGCGTCGGCAACAGGTATCGTGTCGCGACCGTCGCCAGTCGCTGGTACTGCGCGGTCAGTCCGAGCGACTCCCGGACCGCCGACGAGACACCGTCGGCCGCG
This sequence comes from Dactylosporangium roseum, assembly GCF_025264685.1. Classification (GTDB taxonomy): domain Bacteria; phylum Actinomycetota; class Actinomycetes; order Mycobacteriales; family Micromonosporaceae; genus Dactylosporangium; species Dactylosporangium roseum. Next base: position 2,916,799 of record NZ_CP073721.1, on the reverse strand, counting down.
ATGACGACGTCCGCCTCGAACGTCTCACCGCGCTCGTTGCGGACCACGCCCTCGGGCCGCGCCGCGACCACCCGTGACCCCAGCCGCACCTCGACACCCGCCTGCCGCGCGGCGCCGGCCAAGGCCCGGATGAGGTTTTCCCGCGGGCACATCCAGGTGCGCCGATGGTCCGCGAGGTCGTGGTCCTGCAGGATCGCCCCGCGGCCGTCACGCATCTGTGACCGCTCGAGGACGATACCGCCGGTGCGCACCTGCTCGGCGACGCCGAGGTGTTCCAGGACGGACAGCAGGTTGTTCTTCAGGTAGATACCTGCGCCGACCTCGCGGATCTCGTCGGCTCGCTCGTGCACCGACACCGACCACCCCGCCCGCGCCAGGACGGTAGCCGTGGTCAGACCCGCGAGCCCTGCGCCGCAGATCTCGGCGTGCCGTTCGCCTGCCATGTCAACCCCACTCACTCGTCGCTCGCTCATCGCTGGTGCTGGCTTGTCGGGCCGCGCGGTCGAGACTCACCCCGACCGTGCGGCCCGAGGCTCAGCCGGTCACTTCAACGTCGCGTGGGCCCAGGTCGGGTCGCCGCTGCCGAAGAAGTCGAACTCCGCCTCGACGTTCTGGATCCGCTTGGAGTACGCCTCGTACTTCGGGACCACCGCAAGGGGGAAGACCGGCAGGTCACGCGTCACGATCGCCTGTGCCTGCCGGTACAGCGCCTGCCGCTGCGGGTTCTCGACCTGCGCGGCCGCATCTGTCAGCAGCTTGTCCAGCTCGGCGCTGCAGTACCCTGTCGGGTTCTGGTACGCCTTGCCCGAGTCGTCGCACCGGTACGCGCGATCGATGCCGAGGTTCGGGTCCTCGTACGTCGAGTAGCCGATGTGCGCCAGGTCGAAGGTGCGGTCCTTGTAGACCTTTGCGAGCAGCGTCGGCTGGTCGAGCGACTGCAGTTCGACCGTGACCCCCACCTTGGCGAGGTTGGCCTTGATGATCTGGGCCACGCTCTCCGCGCCGTGCGTCGACGGCGAGTAGAGCAGCGACAGCTTGAACCGTGAGCCGTTCTTGGCCGGGTATCCGGCCTCGTCGAGCATCTTCGCGGCCGCCTCGGTGTTGTGCGCGAACAGCGTGTCGTAGTTGGTGCCGCCGTCCCGAAGCGCCGCGTACGCGTCGGGAATCATGCCGGTCGCCGGCTCGGCGTAGCCCTCGAACGCGGCCTTGATCATCGCCGCCCGGTCGATCGCGACGTACAGCGCCTTGCGCACCTCAGGCTTGGCGAGGATGGGGTTCTTCGTGTTCGGGAACAGGTATTTGAGCGCCGGCGTGCCGGGCAGCTTGGTCACCGGAACTCCGGCCTCCGCCAGCGTCTTGCTGGTGTTGCCGTTGAGGATCGCGTTCCCGATCACGTCGATCTCGCCGGTGCGCATCGCGTTGGTCATCGAGGCCTCGTCCGGGATGATCTTGAAGACGACCTTCTCGATGCTCGGCTTGCCCTTCTGCCAGTAGGAAGGGTTCGCCACCGCGGTGATCGACTGGCCGTGCTGCCAGTCCGTCACCTTGAACGGACCGGTGCCGATCGGAGCGGTGTTGAACGCGCTCTTGGTGACGTCGCCGTCGGACAGGGCATGCGCCGGCAGGATCGGCAGGATGCGCTCGTCGAGCACCGCGAACATCGGCCCGTACGCCTGCTTGAGCGTGATCTTCACCGTGTTCTCGTCGACGGCCTTCACGGAGTCCAGCGCGGCCAGGAAGGAGCCCGCACGTGCGGACAGCTTGGCCGTGTTGGTGAGCGTGAAGACGACGTCGGCGGAGGTGAACGGCTTTCCGTCATGCCAGGTCACACCCTTGCGAAGATGCAGCGTGACCTCCTTGCCGCCCGATCCGATGTCCCACGACTCGGCGAGCACCGGCACCGGCTTGAAGTTTCCGTCCAGGTACCACAAGCCCTCTGCCCAGACGTTGGACACGGTCATCGTGCTCGGGGACGTCGACAGGATCGGGTTGAGGTTGGTCGGGTCGTCGTTGATCGCTACGACGAGGGTGTTCTTGCCGGCGCCTTGCTTCTGACCGTCCCCGCTGCCAGAGGTGCACGCAGTTCCGGCAAGCAGTGTCGCAAAGGTTACAGCGACAGCAAGTGTGCGTAACTTCCTGTAGTGCGTAGCCATGAATTCCTCTCTTCGGAAAGGTGCTGCTCATTGGCCGATCTGGTGACGTTCGACGCGGGGACCGCTAGGAGCGACGTGCTGTGCGCCACGGTTGGTGACGTGACACGCCACCTGGGTCTCGGGATCCCCGCTACTCCGCAGTACGGGCACTTCGACCGCGCAGTGCTCCTCCGCGAGAGGGCATCGGGCGGCGAAGCTACAGCCACTTCCTGCGGTGTCGGGTGGGCGGATCGGCAGGTGAACCGGCCCGCCACCGATGATCCGACGGTTGGCCGGATCCGCGCTGAGGGTCGAGGCCATCAGTAGCCGGGTGTAGGGATGGCCTGGTGCGGCACAGACTTTCGCCGCCGGTCCGTACTCGACGACGCGACCGCGGTACATCACCGCCACCTGGTCGGCGACCTCTCCGACCAGCGCGAGGTCGTGGGTGATCAGCAGGTAGCCGATGCCGCGTTCACGCTGCAGCAGCAGCAGGAGGTCGAGGATCTGCGCCTGCACTGTGACGTCGAGCGCCGACAACGGCTCGTCGGCGACCACGAACGTCGGGTTGACCGACAACGCCCGCGCGATCATCACCCGCTGGCGCTGGCCACCGCTGAGCTGATGCGGCAGTGCGTCTCGAAACGCGGCCGGGGGGTTGAGGCCCACCGTGTCGAGGAGCTCGTCGACGCGCTTGCTGATCGTGGCGTCCGACGCGTCGGTGTGTAGCTGGAGCGGCTGTGCGAGTGTCGCGTACACCGTCCGGCGCGGGTTGAAGGCCGCCGACGGGTCCTGGAAGACGATCTGCATGGTGCGCCGGAACACCGCGAGGCCGGACGCCGACAGCTCGCTGACCGCGCGGCCGCGGAACCGAACGGCGCCTTCGGAGGGGTTCATCAGGTTCATCGCGAGCCGCCCGAGCGTGCTCTTGCCGGACCCGCTCTCGCCCACGAGGGCGATGGTCTGTCCTTCGTGCAGGTCGAGACTCACGTTCCGGACCGCGTACGCGGGAGTGCGTGAGGCGCTCCAGATCGATCTGCGCTCGAACGTCTTCGAGATGTTGTCGAGCCGCAACAGTGGTGTCGTCATGATCCGGTGTCTTCCAGTTGCCTCGCCGAACCGTCGGCGTGGTCGTGACGTTCGGAGTTGTCACTGAAGAGCCAGCAGCGCACCCGCTCGTCGCCGACGCGCACCAACGGTGGTGCCTCGGCGCACCGATCGTGGACCAGCTTGCACCTGGCCGCGAACCGGCATCCGGTCGGGACGTTCGTCAGGTCGACCACCGATCCCCTGAGCCGTTCACCGGTGCCGTGCCGCGCCCGTCCCGGCATGCTGGCCATCAGTCCTTGCGTGTACGGGTGGCGCGGCGCGCTGAACAGCCGGCCGACCGGCGCCTCCTCGACGATCTGCCCTCCGTACATCACGTACGCGCGGTCGCACACCTCCGCGACGATCGCGAGGTCATGGGTGATGATGAGCATGGCCATCTGCCGCGCCTCGTGTACCGCCACGATGGTGCGCAGCACCTGCGCCTGCACGGTCACGTCCAGGGCAGTCGTCGGTTCGTCCGCGATGAGCAGCCGTGGCCGGCTGGCCAGCGCCATCGCGATCATGACGCGTTGCCGCATCCCGCCGCTGAGCTCATGCGGGTACTGACGCAGGAACTTGTTGGTCGTGGGCAGGGCGACCGCGGTGAGCATCTCGCGAACCCGTTCGCGCCGCTCCTTCCCAGTGCACCCGGCCATGGCTTCGCCGATCTGACGACCGATCCGCATCGTCGGGTTCAGGTACGTCATCGGATCCTGGAAGACGATCGACAGGTCATGTGAACGGACGCCCCTGATGGCGTCCTCACCCAGCCGCATCAGGTCCACGCCGGCGAGCTCGATGGCGCCGCTGAACCGTTCGACGTTCGCTGAGGGCAGCATCTGCAGGACGGCCCGCGAGAACATCGACTTGCCCGAACCCGACTCGCCGACGAGCCCGACCCGCTCACCGGGCCGCACGGCCAACTCGAGGTGGTCCACGGCCCGGACGACCTTCGCACCGCGTCTCAGGTGCACCGTGAGGTCGTCGACGCGCAGCAACGGGTTCTCGGGCTGTGCGGACTCGGCCCGCGCGGACTCGGCCTGTGCGGACCGGCCGTCGGCACCGACGTCGGGTCGCCCGCCGTTCGGCCGGTCCGCGCGGACGGACGGCTTGTGCCGTTGCAGGCTGACGCGACCGACGTCCGAGCGGGCGTTGAACCACTCGCTCAACGAGTCGCCGACGAAGTTGACAGCGAGCACGGTGAGCGCGATCGCCACGCCGGGCCACAAGGCCAGCCACCAGGCCCGCTCGAGGTGTGCCTGCGCACCGAAGAGCATCTGTCCCCAGCTCGCCTTGTTGGGGTCACCGAGACCGAGGAAGCTCAACGCGGTCTCGAGCAGGATCGCGACCCCGACGTCGAGCGTTGCCTGCACGAACACCGGCCCGAGCGCGTTCGGGTAGATCTCACGGAAGATGATGTGCCGGTCCGAGAAGCCCAGCGCCCGGGACGCCTGCACGAACTCGCGTTCGCGAAGTGTGAGGAACTGTGCTCGTACGATGCGCGCCTGCTGCGGCCAGATCGTCAGACCGATGGCGAGCGTCACCAGCCACAGGTGTGACCCCATGAGCGCGACCAAGACGAGCGCGAACACCAGGCTCGGGATGATCTGGAAGAACTCGGTGACCTTCATCAGCAGGGTGTCGACCGGGCCGCGGAAGTAGCCGGCCACGCTGCCCACGAGCACGCCGAGGCCGAACGAGATCACGGCGGCCGTGCCCGCGACGAGCAGCGTCACGCGAGCGCCGTAGACGAGCTGGCTGAGCAGGTCGTGCCCGACGAGGTCGGTGCCGAGCAGGTGGGCGCCCGACGGCGGGCTGAGGAACTCGGACGTGATCGCGTGCGGGTCTTCGGGTGCGAGCAGTGGGGCGAAGACCGCGACCAGTACCAGGATGCCGAGCGTCACCGAGCCGACCAGACCGTAGCCGGACCGTAGACTGCCGGCCCACGCGAGCCGCCGCGCTTTCCGGGGAGCGCGGAGCGCGCTCGTGCTAGCGGCCATGACGTGCTCCCTTGATACGTGGGTCCATCACGCGGTACAGCAGCTCGGTGAGCAGGTTGGCGACGATCACCAGGATCGCGATGACGAGGATCACGCCGACGACGACGCTGTTGTCACGCGCGATGATCGCCTGGTACAGCAACCGGCCGATCCCCGGCCACGAGAACACCACCTCGATCGTCACCGCACCGGCCAGTGCGAGCCCGACTCGGTAGCCGAGCGAGGCGATGATCGGCAGCGCGGCGTTACGCAGTACGTGCCCGCGAATCGTCGCCGCGGTCGACAAGCCCTTCGAGCGCGCCGTCACGATGTAGTCCTCGCTGAGGACTCCCATCGTCGAGCCCTTCGCGATCCGGGCCGTCGCGGCGAGCTCGCGAATGCCGAGTGCCGCGGCGGGCAGGATGAGGTAAGGACCGACCGCCAGCAGGGACCCGAGTCCGGATGTCTCCGCGCGCGGGTCGGACATGCCGCCGCTCGGCAGCCAGCCGAGCTTGAGCGCGAACAGCAGGACCAGCATCTCGCCGAGCCAGAACGTCGGGATCGAGAAGCCGAACAGGACCGTGGTGTCGAGGAAGGCCCTCGTACTGCGGCGGCTCGACACGGCGCTCCACGTCCCGACCACGATGCCGATGACCGCCGCGGCCGCCAAACCGGCGACCGTGAGCAGCAGTGTCGCGGGAAGGCGGTCGAGGATGAGGTCCCGCACGGACTGGTGGCTCGCGTACGAGTACCCGAGGTCGCCGCGCAGGATGTTGCGGAGGTAGGCGAGGAACTGGACGAGCAGGGAGTCGTCGAGGTGGTACTGACGTTCGATCTGGGCCCGGTACTCGTCGGGCACGGGGAAGTCACCGACCATCGCCTGCACCGGGTCCCCCGGTGCCATGCGGATCAGGACGAACATCACGGCGACGACACCGAACACCAGGCCGACCGCCTGCAGAATCCTCGACAGCGTGAACCTGAGGGTGGCGAGCAGGTAGCTCACGTACTTGCTCTGCGTCGACGTGTTGCGCGGCACGCCCGCCGCCGTCGTAGTGGTAGTCACGGACATCGCCGTCACCTCTTCCTGTATGGGCGACCATCACGGCCAACCCGGCCGTTCGGCCCATCGGTGCCTGCACAGCGCAAAGCTCGGCCGCGTTGGCGGACAGGATGCGCGCGCTGCATTTCCGCGTCACCGGCACAGGCATGCGACCGGTCGACAGCGTCTTCGAGATGGTTCGCGCCGAACACGAGCCTCGACGCCCCGATCGCGAACCGGACCGCCGACGGACCGTAGCCCGCGGTGTCGAACCACATGTTGCGCCTCCGTTCAGCGGGTCGGGACGAGCTGATGGGCCGGACTGCGAGGAGTGCCGGCTAGACCGCGCCGACCTCGACGTCGCGGCGCCGGTTGCCGATCCGGGCGAACGGCCTTCCGGCCGACGACGCGGCGATCGACACCACGATCTCGTCGGCCATCGGCGCGTCCGGGACCACCGTCTCGACGGTCAGGAAGTGCGAGCGCTCGGCACGGTCCGTCTTGTGCACCAGGGGAATCGTGATCGTCGCGCCGGCCGCACCGCGCTTGTTCGTGAAGCTCAGGAAGCTGGTGCCGGCGGCCTGGTCGCGAAGAACGTTGCCGAACCGCAAGGTGTGAATGAGCGCGGACGCATGCTCGACCTCACCTGCGAGGCCGACGGTCGCCGACTTGCCGTAGGCCTCGATGTTCTCGGGGCCACCCATGATGCGCACGAGTTCGGGCACCACGATCCGAGCCAGCCGCGGTGCCACCTCCTGGATCACGGGGTCGAGGTCTTCGACGAATCCCATGCCTACCCACGGGTTGCGGATCACCGCACTCACGATCGCCGAGTGGGTCGGTGGGGCGACCTCGCGAACGCCCTCCCGGTGCAGGTCCTCGGTGACAGAGACGATCTTGCGAATCTCGAGCGACATGTACAACAGCTCCTGTCGAAGGTGTGATCCACGCGGCCGCCGACGCACGCGCGCCGGTGGCCGCACTAGGAATACGTGGCGACGATCGTCTTGCTGCGGGTGAACGACATCGGCTCGTCCAGGCCGTACTCGTCTCCGATACCCGAGTCCTTCCAGCCTCCGAACGGCACGGCGTAGTGACGGAACTCCACGTCGTTGATCCACACGTAGCCGGACTCCAGGGCGTCGGCGACTCGCAGAGCGCTGCGGATGTCGTCGGTCCACACCGCCGCGGTCAGGCCGTACGGAAGGGAGTTCGCGCGTTCCACGACGTCGTCGAGGTCGGACCACTCCAGCACGCTCAGCACCGGTCCGAAGATCTCCTGTGTCGCGCAGACAGAGGTGTCCGGGACATCGACCAGCACCGTCGGCCGGAGGTACGGCCCGCTTGCGAGGCCGGGGTCGTCGGGCACCGAACCACCGGCGAGGACGCGGGCACCGTCCCGGACGCCCTGCTCGATGAACCCGAGGCAACGGTCCCGCGCCTCATGGCTGATCAGACAGCCCATCTCGGTGTCGGGGTCGTCCGGGCGCCCCAGCCGGATCGCCTCGACCCGAGGCACGAGGTGCTCGAGTACTCGCGCCGCGATGTCACGGTGCAGGAACAGCCGCGTCGTCGAGCCACAGCTCTGGCCCTGGACCGCCATGAAGTTCATGCCCCGCACCGCCGCGGCGGCGACCTTCTCGGGGTCGGCGTCCGGGAGGACGACCATCGGGTTCTTGCCGCCGAGCTCGAAGCTCATGGACTTCACGTGCCCGCTCCGCGCGGCCTGCTCCGAGATTTTCAGGGCGGTGCGCACACTGCCGGTGAACGAGATCCGCTCGATGCCGCGGTGCGAGGTGAGCGCCGCACCGAGCTCCGCGCCGCCGGTGAGGACACTCAGCACTCCGGGGGGAAGGATGTCCTGGGTGATCCGCGCGAGTGCGAGGGCGGCGAACGGGGTGTGCTCGGACGGCTTGAGCAGCACGGCGTTGCCCGCCACGAGTGCCGACGCGACCCGCCCGCACGCGAACAGGAACGGATGGTTGAAGGCGACGATCCGAGCCACGACGCCGTAGGGATACCGGCGGGTGTAGTGAAGTCCCTCGGTCGAGATCGGGATGACCTCGCCCTTGAGCAGATAGCCCAGGCCCGCCATGTGGCGGAAGATCTCCGCGCCCTTGGCGACGTCGCGACGCATTGCCGTGACAGGGTTGCCGGAGTCCGTCGCCTCCAGCCGAGCGAGGTCCTCCAGCGAGCCTTCGATGGCGTCCGCCACGCGGTGCAGGAGCTTGCCCCGTTCGGACGGTGCCATGCGGGCCCAGCCCACCTGCGCGCGCTTGGCTGACGCATAGGCCGCGGCGACGTCGGCGGCGGTCGCGTCCGGCACCTGCCCGAGCAGTACCCCGGTCGCCGGTTCGTGAACGGCGAGCCGGCGACCGGACTGCCCCTCCTGCCACGTCCCGGAGTGGAACATCGGCGCGAACGGCACGTCACCGTCGTCGGTGCTGTGCACGACCTTCGAGCTTGAGATGTATGTCATGAGTGCGAGTTCCTTCTGTTGACCCGGTCGGGCGCCGCCGAGCATGTCGTGCCCGATGTGCCGGCCGAGCCCTGGCTCGGCCGGCCACCGATTCGTCCTCGACGATGCCCTAACCACCGACGGGGATCTGGCCGTGGTACGGTGTCCATTGAGAGTCGTTGTCGGTGTTCCCGTCGAGCGGACGGCGATGTCCGCGCACATGCGGGCTCGCGGCGGTCGACCCGGTCCTGGCGTTACCGGCGGGCGACCTGCGTTCGGGTGGTGCGGCTATTTCCTCGTGAGGTTGCGTCCGAGTGTGGAGCGCAGGACCTCGTGGGCTCCTTCGGTGATGCGCATGCTGCGCGTCTGGCGGTACCAGTATTCGAGCGGCAGTTCGTGCGTCAGGCCGACTCCGCCGTGAACCTGAAGAGCGCGGTCCACGATCCGGCATGCCGTCTCGACACTGGTGATCTTCACCATGTAGCTGGCGTTGCGTACGTCCTCGCCGCGGTCGAACCTCGCGGCGGTCGAGTGCACGAGCAGCCGGGCGGCTTCGAGCTCCATGGTCGAGTCGGCGACCATGAACTGCACGGCCTGGCGGTCGCGCAGCGGCCGGCCGAAGGTCGTACGCTCCCGCGAGTAGTCGACCATCAGGTCCAGCGCGCGTTGCGCGATGCCGAGGCACAACGCGCCCTGTCGCTTGATCCGGCCCTCGCTGAGCCATCGCTGGCTCAGCGCGAACCCGCCGCCCTCGCCGCCGAGCAGGTTGCCGGACGGGACGCGGACGCCCTGGAACACGAGCTCGGACGGCGCGTCGCCCATCATCGTCGACTCGCGACGACCGTGTGTCACACCGGGCGAGGACAGATCCACCATGAGCATGCCGGTCGTGCACTGCCCGTCCTCGGCCTCGACCTGGCACAGCACCTGCGCGTAGTCGGACTGCCACGCGTCCGTGATGAAGCGCTTCGATCCGTCGAGGACGTAGTGGTCCCCGCGGCGCACCGCACGGGTACGAACCGCGGACGGATCCGAGCCGGCCTCGGACTCGGTCTGCGCGAAGCACACCTTCAGCTCGCCGCGGATCGCCGGGTACAGGAAGCGCTCGCGCTGCTCCTCGGTGCACTGCTCGAGGATCGGCCCGACCCGCGGTCCGAACAGACAACCCAGCCCACGCATCGGCACCACCGTCGTGTGGCCGACCTCCTCGTACACCACGCAGCGCGCGAGCAGGTCCAGACCTGGGCCGCCGAACTCCTCGGACAGGTCGAGCTGCCACAGGCCCATCGATTCGATGATGCCGCGGAGCCGGTCCTTCTGTTCCCGCGTGATCTGCTGTGGCGCGACAGTCGCCTCGAGCGGGATCAGCTCGCGCGCGACGAACTCGCGAACCGCCGAGCGCAGGCTCTTCAGCTCTGGTGGGAGCTCGAAAAGCCCCTGCTCGTCGGAGGTCATAACTGCGCCACCTTCCGGTCGTACGAACCGAGGCCGGGACGGTAGGTCTTGTCGTCGAGGAACTGGGTCGTCCCGTTGTCCCGGCCCTTCTCGGGGTCGGTCGCACGGAGCGCGATCTGCTTGACCTTCAGGTACTCCTCGGCCTCGAGCACGCCCATGTCCTTGACGAACTTGTAGGCCTGCTTGGTCGCGTTCAAGACCGCACTGTTCTTCTCCAGCAGCTTGGCGACCAGCCGTTCGGTCTCGTCGCGCAACTCGGCGAGCGGCACCGACTTGTTCACCAGGCCGAGGCGCTCGGCTTCCTTGCCGTCGATGGGGTCGCCGGTCAGGATGAGGCGCATGATGTCCCGGTAGCCGAGCACCTCCTTGATCGCCCGGCTGACGTAGCCGCCCGGCAGGATGCCCCAGTTCACCTCGCTGAGACCGAACTTCGCCTCGTCTGCCGCGATCGCGAGATCGCACGCCGTGAGCTGGGTGAAGCCTCCGCCGAAGCACCAGCCGTTGACCATCGCGATCGTCGGCTTGGGGTAGGTCCACAGCCGCCGCCAGCGCCACTCCTGGCTGGCCCGGCTCGACGCCGCGAGGCTCACGGGGTCGTTGTCCTGCTGCCGGAAGTACTCCTCGATGTCCTGGCCGGCGACCCAGGAGTTGCCCGCGCCGGTGAAGATCAGCACTCGCGTCCGGTCGTCGGCCTCCAGGCGGCCCAGCACGTCGACCATCTCGTAGTGCATGGTCGGGTTCATCGCGTTGCGCTTCTCAGGGCGGTTGAAGGTGATCCACGTCGCCCCGTCGTCGCGCTGGTCCACCAGCACGGTTTCGTAGTTCGACTCGAAATCAGACACAACTTCCCCAATCAATCCGTAGGTGTGGCGACGCGGCGCGTCAGTGGTGTCGGTAGCGGTGGTCGGTGGTGTTCACTGATGTCGGGCTGGCGGGCTCCCGATCGTCCGCGCGCCGGTCCTGGCCGTCTACGCGGTCGTCGCCCAGGACGCGCCCGCGCCTGGCCGTTGCACGATCACTCCCAGTTGATTCCGACAGCCCACGGGCTCTCGTTCAGCAGTCGCAAGGCGACGGCACACGCCTGGTCGGCGTGAGCCAGCGACTCGCGCGCCGCCGCCTCGGGGTCCCTGGCCTCGATCGCGGCCAGGATCGTGTTGATCTCACGCACCGACTCCTCGTGGCGCCCAGGGGCCGTGAGGGACATCGTGCGCAGCATCGCGACGCGGGCGTTGAGGGTGTGCAGGACCGTGTACACGACCGGCGCATACGTGCCGAGGATGCGGTAGATCTCGCCCTTCGTCGCGAGCCGGTCGGTGACCGAGCTGGCCGACCCGTAGTTCTCGACGGCGCTGCGCAGGCCGGCGACCTCCTCGTCCGACGCGGCGGAGGTGAACCGTCGCGCCGCGAGGGCTTCCAGCGCGCCGCGCACCTCATACAGCTCGCGCGCCTCGTCCGGCGTCGGGATCGCCACGATGTGACGGTTGTAGGGAACCGTCTTGACGATGCCGTCCGCGATCAGCTCGCGCAGTGCCTCGCGCACACTCGTGCGCGACGCGTCGGTCATCTCGATGAGGTCGCGCTCGGTCAGCCGTTGGCCGGGCTTGATGCGCATCTCGAGGATGGCCTGACGCAGGTTCTCGTACACCTGACGGCGCACCGAGGACGCCCCGCTGACGACCTTCAGTGATGAGTCCTTGACTGACGAGTCCGACGCCACGGAGTCTCCCCTTCCTCGTCGTACTGGATGATCACACGAGACGATCATACGGTCATTTGATAGGCGGTCAAGGGGCCTGTGAGCTGCGTCCGAGTGCCTGTGCGCGGCCCTGGCCCTACCACTCGATGGCGGTGTATTTCGTCTCGAGGTATTCCAGGATCCCGTCGCGTCCGCCTTCTCGGCCGAGGCCGCTGTGCTTCCAGCCGCCGAAGGGCGCTGCCGGGTCGGACACCATGCCCCGGTTGACGCCCACCATGCCCGCCTCGAGCTGCTCCGTCACGGCGAGGGCGCGGCCGAGGTCCCGGGTGTGCAGGTAGGAAACCAACCCGAAGTCGGTGTCGTTCGCGACGCGCACCGCTTCGTCCGCCGTCTTGAACCGAACGATCGGGGCCACCGGGCCGAAGACCTCTTCGCGCACGATGCGCGCGTCGGGGGGCACATCGACCAGGACCGTCGGCGGATAGAAGTAGCCCGCACCGTCCGGTGTCCGGCCACCGGTGAGGCATCTGGCTCCCCGCGCCAGCGCGTCCTCGACGAGTTCGGCGACCTTGGCGCGCGCAGCCGCGCTGATCAATGGGCCGAGCTCGACGCCCGGGTCCGTTCCGGAGCCCATCACAGTCCCGCTCATCCGGTCCGCGAGTCGCCGGGCGAACTCGTCGGCGACACGCTCGTGGACGAGAAATCGGTTGGCGGCCGTGCAGGACTGGCCGCCGTTGCGAAGCTTGGCGATTAGCGCGTTGTCGACCGCCAGGGACAGATCGGCATCCTCCAGCACGATGAACGGGGCGTTTCCGCCGAGTTCCATGGAACACCGCAGAACATTGCGCGCGGCCTTGGCCAAGAGGAGTCGGCCCACCGCCGTGGAGCCGGTGAACGAGAGCGCACGGACCCGGCGGTCGGCGAGCAACGTCTCCACCACACCTGCGGCGTCAGCCGTGGGGAGGACGTTGACGACCCCTGCGGGCACGCCGGCCTCCGCCAGGAGGTCCGCGAGCACGAGCGCCGTGAGCGGAGTCTCCGGAGCCGGCTTCAGCACCGACGTACATCCCGCGGCCAGGGCCGGCGCCAACTTCCGGGTCACCATGGCCGCCGGGAAGTTCCAGGGCGTGACGAAGACCGCGATGCCGACCGGATGTCGGGTCACGAGCATCCGGTTGGTACCCGAGGGCGCGGTCCCCACCTCGCCCAGGACACGGACCGCCTCCTCGGCGTACCACCGCAGGAACTCCGCCGCGTAGCGCACCTCGGCCCGCGACTCTGCCAGCGCCTTCCCGCTCTCACCGCTGATCACGACCGCGAGCTCGGCGCTGCGTTCGAGCATGAGGTCGAACGCCCGCCGGAGGATCTCGCTCCGCTCCCGTGGCGCACACGCGGCCCAGGCACCGGCCGCTCGCTCCGCGGCGTCCACGGCGTGCAGCGCGTCGGTTGGCGTCGCGCTCGCGACGGAAACCAGCTCGCGGCCGGTCGACGGATCCTCGACTGGGAGGACCTGCTCACCGATGGACGGCCTCCAGCCGCCGTCGACGAACAGGCCGGTGGGAAGCTTGGCCAGCTCCCGCACGGTCATGCCGGTTTCCTTTCCAACGTTGACGGCTCTACCCTTGTCGATCTTGCAGTCGTGGTGCCGAGACGCTCCCTGAATGTCCGGGTTTGCTAGGCACCACAACTGCAAGATCGACGCGTAGGAAGGCGGGGGTCAGACGGCGCCCAGCTCCATGTCACGGTGCCGGTCGCCGATTCTCGCGAACGGCCGGCCGGACGACGCCGCACCGATGGCGACCACGATCTCGTCCGGTCGCGGCGCATCCGCGATCGTCGTCTCGACCGTCAAGAAGTGCGACCGCTGGCTCCGGTCGGTCTTGTGGACCAGGGGGAACGTGATCTGGCAACCGGCCGGCCCACGCTTGTTGGTGAAGCTCAGGAAGCTGGTTCCCTCGGCCGCGCGCCGGAAGACGTTGCCGAAACGCAGGGTGTGGATGAGCGCGGAGGCGTGCTCGACCTCGCCGTCGAGGCCCGCCACCGCCGTCTTGCCGTACGCCTCGATGTTGTCGGGGCCGCCCATGGCCTCGACGCAGGCCGGGACGAGACAATCCGCGAGCATCGGCGCGACCGCCACGATCTCCGGCTGGAGGTCCTCGACGTAACCGCGGCCGCTCCACGGATTGGTCAGCACCGCCGCGGCGATGACCGAGCGGATCGGCGGATCGACCACACGGTCACCTTCACGGTGCAGGTGCTCGATCACGGTGATGGCCTTGCGGATCTCCAACATCGACACGCCTCAGTCACCTGAGCCGACATAGGCGATGATGTCACCCGTGCCGACGACACCCATGGTGTTCATCCGGCACACCACGCCCGCGTGCGGTGCCTTGAACTCGTCGATTTCCTCGCCGTCGAGACTCATCAGGACGGCGATGGACTCACCCTCCTTCACCTGTGCTCCGGTCTCCACGCGCCGGTGCAGGAAGCCACCGCGATCCGTCAGGATCCGCGTCTGGGTGGTGATGGTGATCTGCTCGCGGTCGATGACAGGCTCGCCTTCGAGCATCCCGACACCCTTGAGCAGGTTCATCACGCCCGTGCGGCCCCAGACCCGCTCCTCGCGGCTGCTGAAGTTCGCGACGCCGAACTCGACCATGCCGGCGACCTTGCCGAGCTTGAAGGCCTCGCCGACGAGCGATCCCGGGATGACGTGGCCCTCGATCACCAGGGGGGTTCCCCAGGCCCGGCTCATCTCGTTCGCCGCCCTGACCTGCTCGGCGTTCAGGCCCTCCGACGACGGCGTGGGCACGGTCACGTAGGGCAGCCATTCACCGCCGACGGAGGCACAGTGGATGTCGAAGGTGTACTCCGCCGGCTTCACGAACCGCTCGATGATCGTAGCGGCGATGCGCTCCGTCATGATGCCCTTGGGGTTACCGGGGAAGACGCGGTTCATGTCGTGCGGACCCGGATACATCTCGATGATGTTCCGGCGGGTGCGGGTGCCGACGCCGGCGAGGTTGGCCATGGGGATCATCACGGCACGACCGCGGAGTTGGTCGGTCTCGATGAGCTTCCACGCCTGCCGCACCGCCTCCGTGCCCAGGATCTCGTCGCCGTGCATGGCCGCGTTGACGAAGAACGTCGGCCCGTCGGTGGCCCCGTTGAGCACCATCACCGGAAGAAGGTACGGCAGGCCGTTCGGCATCTCACCGAGTCGGATGGCGAACGACTCCTTGGTCCCGGGAGTCCCCTCGAACCAGTCTTTCTCCTCGAACTGCATCTGCCTTGGCCTACCTTTCGTGTTCCGGTGATTCGGACGTGGTGACGGCGCCGCCGTCGCCACTGCCGTTGTGCCTGTGCGCCGTCTCGACGACTTCGCCGGCGACGCGGAAGGCGTCCACGGCAGCCGGGATACCGCAATAGATCGCGGCTTGCAGGAGCACCTCCCGGATCTGCTGGGTGGTGCATCCGTTGTTGAGCGCGCCCTGGGTGTGGATACGGAGCTCGTGGGGACGGTTCAGCGCGGTGAGGATGCCGAGGTTGACGAGGCTCCGCGTGCGCCGGTCGAGGTGGTCACGGGTCCAGATCGTCCCCCAGCAGTACTCGAGGATCAGCTCCTGCAGCGGACCGCTGAACTCCGTCAGCCGGCCCATGGCGGCATCGACGTACTCGTCGCCCAGGACCTGCCGGCGCACGGTCATGCCGAGCTCTCGCGAGCCGCCGTCAACCATGTCTGTCATCTCTCGCTCAACCATCCCCGCACCTTGAGAGCCCTCGGATCCGTGGGCCCGACCGCTATGACATCATACAATATGACCTCTGATTGTCTGTCAATACGCTGATCACTCATCGGTCATCACATCTTCAGTCCCCCGCGTGCGATGACGGGCGTTTCACACCGTCTCGGCGCCCAGCGCATCGAGTCCGAGTGCTCGCCTGGCGGTGGCGAGCAAGGTGTTCGGATCGGCTCCGAGCTGCTCGATGGCGCCACACGTCTCGGTGAGGAGCTCCGGCAACTGCTCGGGCCGCACCATCGGGAAGTCGCTTCCGAACAGGAACTTGTCCACGCCGAACCGCTCGACTGCCACCTTGACCGCGAACGCGTCGTGGCCCGCGGTGTCGAACAGCAGCCGGTTCAGGTATTCACTGGGTTTCAGGGCCGTCTGACGCGTCGGGGCGTCGCGTTCCCAGTGTTCGTCCACGCGGCCGATGACGAATGGCAGCGTCCCACCGAGGTGGGGAACGATCCAGCGAATGTCGGGAAACTCGTCGAGGTACCCCGACTCGGCCAGTTGCAGACCGGTCAACGTGTCCTCGAACTGGGTTCCGACGTCGACCGTCAGGTACCGGGGCTCGAACGGACCGCAACGGAAGCCGTTCGGATGGCAGAACACCACGGCCGACCGCTCGTTCCAGGCTCGGAATACCGGCTTCCACGCCTCGTCCGCCAGTGCTCGTCCCTGGATCTGCGAGTTCATCGTGAAGCCCACCACGGAAGCGCGGTCGCCCACCCGTTCGAGCTCGTCCAGGGCCGCCTCGACATGCGGGAAGGGCAGCGACGCGAACATGAGGAACCGGCCGTCGAACTCGCGGATCTCCGCGTCGACGGCGTCGTTCCAGGCGGCCACGAGCGCACGGTTCGCCTCTTCGGGCAGCGGGACCGCCAGCGACGATCCGGCGCTCAGCACCTGGACCGCGATGCCGCCGCGGTCCAGCAGCTCGATCCGCTCTTCGAGCGGTGCGTACATGAAGCGAGCGGTCGGGGAAACCGCCGCTCGGGCACCCTTCTCGGCCGCGTCGGCGAGGAAGCGGTCCAGACCCCCGGACGGATCGCCGCCGGCAAGACGCTCAAGCGCCGCGGTGAACCGTGGAGGATGGATGTGCGCGTGGACATCCAGGTGCCCGGGCGTCGCCTCAGCCGCTTCCCCGTGCGTCGTCTCAGCTATCGGAATCGCCACCTTCTACTCGGCCGAGTGGACTGGAATCGTCCGTCCCCGCATCGCGAGCATGGTGCCGAGGGACAGCCCTGCGATGCCTTCACCAGCCACTGCGACGCGCACCTCGAGGCTCCCATGCCCTTGACTGACTGTATGACATACTATGACCAGACCGTCGTACAACCGTCAAGATGACAATCCTACGGGCTACGATGCACATCACTGCGTCATAAGGAGGCCCCGTGTCCGGATCGACCCTGCGCGTCATCCCGCCCACTGCACCCGTCCGGGAGCAGGTGATCGCCAACCTCAGGCGTGCGATCACGGATCTTGAGTTCAAGCCGAGCGAACGGCTCATCGAGCGCGAGCTCATCGAGTTGACCGGAGCCTCCAGGACGAGCGTCCGTGAGGCCCTGCGCAAGCTTGAAGCTGAAGGGCTCATCCGCACCATTCCCCACAAGGGAACGTATGTGGCCGTACCGACGCGGGAGGAGGCCGAGGAGCTCTATGAGATCCGCGCCGGGATCGAGGGCCTGGCCGCGAGCAAGTTCGCCCTCCACGCGTCCGAGGCCGACATCGAGCGCCTGGCCGGCATCTGCGAGCAACTGGAAGCCCGTGCCGATTCGCTGCCGATCAGCGAGCTG
This sequence comes from Dactylosporangium roseum, assembly GCF_025264685.1. Lineage (GTDB taxonomy): Bacteria > Actinomycetota > Actinomycetes > Mycobacteriales > Micromonosporaceae > Dactylosporangium > Dactylosporangium roseum. Next base: position 2,899,358 of record NZ_CP073721.1, on the reverse strand, counting down.
CGGGTGCTGAAGGACTCCTTCTACCACACGCTGTGCATGCACACGACGACGGCGTTCGAGATCCTGCGGATGCTACACGCGCGCATTGCCCTGCTGCGCAGCTTCTCGTTGACCGCTCCGGGTCGGGTCAAGGAGTCGGCAAGCGAGATCAGCGAGATCCTGAAGGCCATCTCACGGCGGGACGCCAAGGCGGCGGCCGAAGCCGCGAGGAAGCACGTGAGCGCCGCGGGTGCCGTGGCGTTGCGGGTGCTCGCGGAACACCCCGAGTATGGCCTCAAAACCGGATCGGCCTAGCGGACCGGCGTTGTCCCCATGACACCCGTTCGACGTTCAGATGCGGGTCGGGGATGTCGAGCGATGCCTTCGAGCGGTCGTCGCGAGAACAAGCATGACCCGGCGCATCGTTCCTCCCCCGTCAGGCATCAACACACCGGCAAATACGGGGCGGCGCCTTGGCGGCGCTGACTATCCTGCGCAAGCGGGGCAGCCGCATCGCCATCCGGCTGCCGTTCCTGTTGCTGCGCCTCAACGACCCGGTCGACCCCGTCCGTCTCCAGGCCATCGCCGCGGTGCGCGCCCGGCTCACGGTTGGCCACGGCGCCCTGCTCGCGCGGCTCCTCCCGCTGATTGAGGGCCTCGGCGCGCGCCGCCGAGCCGCGCGCCATCGGCGAGTTGCTCATCGACGGTGACCCGGCCGGCCGAGCCGCCCTGTGGGCCGGCGCCCGCGGCGATGACACCGCGGTCGCCGCGAGCTGCCTGCGCCTGCTCGCCACCGTCGAGCCGGCCGCCTCCGTCGAGCGGGCCGTCGCCACCCTCGACCCGGACACGTTCACCGCACGGGCCGACCGTCTTCGCGCCGACCCCAGCGGTAAGGTCCGCCGCCACCTGCTCACCTGTCGGCCTGCGGTCCTGTAGATCAACCAAGGCCACGAAGTTCAGCCGGTCGGTCGTCTGTCAACCCGGTGTCGCTGCGCACCGCGTCCGGTTCCGCGGCGATGATCGCTGTGAACGCCTCCAACGCTGCCACATCACCATACGGCCGCAGCGCGTACGCGCTGGCCCAGCCGGCGGCGTCAGGATATCCGCTGGCGATGATCCGCTCGGCGGCGGCGTGGACGTCGTACGTCGTGCGTCGCAGTTCGACGGTCGGGCCGAGGACGGCCCAGTAAGCACCAGCAGGGCCGTATGCCATGCCGACACTGCCCGGGTTCACCACCCGCCGCTGGTTGACCAGACGATCGAAGGGCATGTGGGTGTGTCCGCAGACGACGATCTGCTCGTCGATGCCCTCCAGGACCCGCTCCCACCGGGAGATGGGCGAGTCGACCAGGATGAGCTCATCGTCGCGGCGGGGCGTCGCATGACAGAACAGCGTCGGTCCCAGACCGTCGACGGGGAGGCTGACGGTCATCGGCAGAGCGGTCATCAAGTCGCGATGCCGCTGGTCGAGCAGCGGGACGCAGGCTGCCACGGTGTCGCCGGCCGGCCCGGCCGGCACCCTGCCATCGAGCCCGGCGAGGAGTTCCCGCTCACCGTTGCCGTGGACCCAGATGGCCTTGTCACCCAAGCCGGCCAGGCGATCCAGTGTTTGCGCGGGCATCGGGCCGCCAGCGATGTCGCCCAGGAGAACGATGCGATCCACCCCGCTGTCCTCGACCTCGGCAAGGACGGCTTCGAGAGCCGGCATGTTTCCATGGATGTCAGCAAGTACCGCGATTCGCATACTCCCAACATGGCCCCCGCACATCGTTCCCAGAACCCCCGCCGTCTGCGCCGTCGGCGAACAGACGCCGGAGCCCACGCCGTCCTGCGGTTCCGCGATCCGGTGCACCGGGAGGCCGAGACCGCCCGGGAAGATCACGCGTCAGGCGGCCGGTGGGCACTGGGACATGATGGCGAGCAGGCCGCCGTCCGGGTCGGTGAAGAACGCCATCCACTCCTCCGTGCCGGACTCATGGCGGTGGATCATGTGCGGCGCGCCCTCGAAGCTGACGCCCTTGGCGGTCAGATGATCGTGAGCAGCGTGGATGTCGGGCACCCGGAAGTACAGCACCGCCTGGTCCTTGGGGACGCCGCCGCTCTCCGGCAGGCTGAGGAAGAGCCTGGTGCCGGCGCAGTCGAAGAACGCCAGGTCACCGAAGGTGTAGAGGTGCGGCAGGCCGAGCACGCCGCCGTACCACTCCACCGCCCGCGGGATGTCGCTCACCACGCGTGAGATCTGACCGATGCTGCCGAGGTGCAGCTCACCGTCCACTAGAGATCCTCCTCTCGATGGCGGGCGCAGGTGACTGTCGGCCGGCACCCCGGCCCAGCGCCGCAGTTGGGCCCGGCCGTCCAGGCCCAGCTTGTCCAGTGCGTTGGCGATGTGGAACTTCACCGCGTCGAGGCTGACGCCGCGGCGCCGGGCGATCTGTCGGTTGGCCATGCCGTGCCGTACCGCATCCACGACCCGCCACTCGGCGGGCGTCAGCACGTCGGGGTGCCGCGGCCGGCCCCGCCGGCGTCCACTGCTCACCCCGCCACGCTAACTCTGGTGCCGGGCGAATTACCCTCCCCCGGCCGAGCCTTTGTTCAGGCCGCCGGCGGGTCCAGCGGACCTCCGCCGTCGATGCGGTACTCGGTACTACCGACTAGCGGTACTCGGTGGTACGGTATAGCGGTACTCGGTGGCACGAGGTACCGAGGACACGAAGAGGAGCCGCGATGGACGACCTGACGGAGATGCTGAAGGGCACGCTCGAAGGCTGCGTGCTCGAAATCATCGGCGCCGAGGAGACCTACGGGTACGCCATCACGCGCCGGCTGAACGAGCTCGGCTTCGCCGACGTCATCGAGGGCACGGTATACACCATCTTGCTGCGGCTGGAGCGGAACGGGCTCGTCAAGGTGACGAAACGACCGTCCGAGGTGGGCCCGCCGCGCAAGTTCTACACACTCAACGACGCCGGGCGCACGGAACTCGCGAGGTTCTGGGCGAAATGGCAGTACGTCTCATCACGCATCGAAAGGCTCAAGGAGGGCGGGAGATGAGCTTCTGGGAGACCATCACAGGCAGCGATCTCACCAGGGAATGGAAGGCGTTCGAAGCCCGGGCGGAGGTGTTGCCGGCCGACTACCAGGCGGCGTGGGAACAGCTCAAAAGCCACCTCCTCCCCTACGCGGGCTTCACCGGCCGCAACCTGACGCCGATCGTCGACGCCGCACTGGGGCTGCTCGAACAAGCGTCGGCGGACGGGCAGAGCGTCCACGAGGTGCTCGGCGACGACATCCCCGGCTTTTGCGCGGCGTTGGCCGGTGGAGAGGGGGCCCGGACCTATCGCGACCGATGGCGCGAGCAGTTGAACAGGAACGTCGCGAGGAAACTGGGCCGGCTGGGAGGCTGACATGGGCATCCAAGACATCATCGAGGGCAAGAAGCAGTGGCGGGCGCACGTGGCGCGGGTCAAGGCACTCCCGCCGGACTACCAGATCGTCTACAAGGAGATGCAGAAGTACCTGTTCAAGGTCGGACCGGTCGACCTCGCCGGCGGGGGCCTGCTCCCCGGCATCGTCGACTTCTTCGAGGAAGGCGTCGCGGCCGGCAAGGGAGTTCTGGCACTCATCGGCAACGACGTCGCCGCCTTCTGCGACGACCTGATCAAGGACTCGCGCACCTACGCGGACGTCTACCAGGAATCCATCAGCGCGAAACCCGGCACGGACCAGAAGTAACACCCCGTCGTCATCATGCCGGCGGCCCGAAGGTCGGTGACGCTCGATCGTGCCGGCGATCGCCCCGGATCGGTACCGGATCAGTATCGGATTGAAGGATCGCGCTATGACAACGTCGAAGCCGGCGGACCCGGCCTGGACCGGCATGGTACCGGTCGACGACACGGCCCTGGCCGTGACCGACACCGGCGGTCCCGGTATTCCCGTGGTCTATCTCAACGGCCAGTTCGCCAACCAGAGGTACTGGCGGCGAGTCATCGCCGCCCTGGGGCCGCGGTGGCGGCACATCACCTACGACGAGCGTGCCCGCGGCAAGTCGAAGCGGTCGGCGGACTACTCCTTCGAGGCCGTCGTCCGGGATGTCGATGGTGTTCTCGCGGCCCGGGGAGTCGACCGTGCCCTCGTGGTGGGCTGGTCCTACGGAGCGTTCGCCGCGGCGCACTGGGCCAGCCGGAACCCGCGCCGTGCCATCGGCGCGGTCCTCGTCGACGGCGCGCAGCCGTACGACTGGCTCGACGAGGCCATGGAGCGGCATATTCGGAAGCTCTTTCGGCGGATGGGCTGGTTCATGCCGCTGCTGCGCCCGACGGGGCTGACCCCGCGGATGAGCGCCGAAGAGATGGCGAACACCAACATCGAGCTCGGCAGGCTCGCCCGCGAGCGCGAGCTGGGCCCCGTGCTGGACCGCATCACCGTCCCGACGCGGTACGTCGTTGCTTCCGGGGCGTCCTTCGGCAGCAAGGGTGACGGGCAGGAACGGATACGCGCCAGCCTCCCCGCGGTGACCGCCCGCAACCCGAACATCCACATCAGCGCGAAGGTCTCCAGCAATCACGGTGCGATCCTGCGCAAGGAGTTCCGCGCCGTCGCCGACGCCGTACGCGAGGTGGCCACCCTCGACCGTACGGGTCGCTGAGGGCGCCGACGAGTCCGACGAGTTCCGGGCCGGGCGACTCCATGATCATGGAGTCGCCCGCCAGCGCTGAAACCATCAGATCGTGAAGTCGACTCCCTGTGCGAGGGAAAGTTCGCCGGAGTAGTTGACGGTGTTGGTCGCTCGGCGCATGTAGTTCTTCCAGGCGTCCGAGCCGGACTCCCGGCCGCCGCCGGTTTCCTTCTCGCCGCCGAAGGCGCCACCGATCTCAGCGCCCGACGTGCCGATGTTGATGTTGACGATCCCGCAGTCGGACCCGTCGGCGGACATGAACCGTTCAGCCTCCCGCTGGTCGTTGGTGAAGATGCTCGACGACAGGCCCTGCGGGACCGCGTTGTTCATCGCGATCGCCTCGTCCAGGCTCTCGTACGGCATGACGTACAAGATCGGCGCAAACGTCTCCTGGCGGACGACGGCGGTTTGGCGGTCGACACGCACGATCGCCGGCTCGGCGTAATACGCGTTGGGCGCCTGGTCTTCCAAGCGGCGTCCCCCGCCGACCAGGACCGTGCCACCCTGCTGGGCGGCGGCTTCCAGAGCGTCACGCATGTTCCTGTACGCGGTCCCGCTGATCAGCGGGCCGACCAGCGTCCCCGCCTCCAGCGGAACGCCGATGGGCAGCCGGCGGTACGCCTCGGAGATCCTCTCGACGAGTTGGTCGACGACGGAAGTGTGTGCGATGACCCGGCGCATCGTCGTGCACCGCTGCCCCGCGGTGCCCACCGCCGAGAAGACGATGCCGCGCGTGGTCAGGTCGAGGTCGGCCGTGGGCGCGACGATCGCCGCGTTGTTGCCCCCGAGTTCGAGCAGGACGCGACCGAACCGGTCGGCGACCCGGGGACCGACCGCGCGGCCCATGCGGGTCGAACCGGTGGCGCTCAGCAGCGCCACGCCCGGGTGGCCGACGAGCGCCTGCCCGGCGTCCGCGCCGCCGATCAGCACCTGGCTGAGATATGCGGGCGTGTCGAGTTCGGTCATGGCCCGATCGAGCAGGGCGGCGCACGCGCCGGCGGTGAGCGGGGTGATCTCCGACGGCTTCCAGACGACGGAGTCGCCGCAGACGAGGGCGATCGCCGTGTTCCACGCCCAGACAGCGGCAGGGAAGTTGAAGGCGCTGATGACACCCACGACGCCGAGCGGGTGCCAGGTCTCCATGAGTCGGTGGTTGTACCGTTCGGAGGTCATCGTCCGGCCGTACAGTTGCCGGGAGAGGCCGACCGCGAAGTCGCAGATGTCGATCATCTCCTGAACCTCACCGAGCGCCTCCGAGGTGATCTTGCCAACCTCCAGGCTGATGAGCGTGGCGACGTCACTCTTGTGCGTGGTCAGCAGCTCGCCGAACCGTTTGACCAGGGCGCCGCGGACCGGTGCCGGCACCGTGCGCCATGCGAGGAACGCCTCCTGGGCGCGCTCGACGGCGAGATCGACGGACTTCGCGTCCACCCAGGTGACCGGGTGCAGGTCCTCGCCGTTGACGGGCGACGGCGTCCGCACATCACCGGCGATCGCCGCCAGGTCCACGCCGCACCGCTGTGCGGCGGTACGGGCGAGCGCGGCGAGTTCCTCGGCACGGGGAATCGTGGTCGGTCGTGCTGCCATGACTGTCTCCTTGTACTGGTCTTGACCGTGGCGGTGCGGGCGTCGAACGATTCACGCCGAGACCGAGATGTCCCCGGCGATTCCCAGCTCGTCGCGCACCCGCCGCAGGGACTCCGCGCGGTGCGCGGCATAGATGCTCTCCGGTACGTTGACACACTGTCCGATCACGTCCGACATCCAGCCGAGGTCGCGGACCGCAACGTCTCGCGAGGAGTGCACGTCGCCCTTGCCGGTCAGGTTGGACGCGAAGATCCCCGCCGCCGAACGCGGCAAGAAGTCCTCGTAGACGATCGGCTCCGCGACGACCCAGCCCCTGTCGATCAGGTCGGCCAGGTCCGCCGTCGGGGCGCGGCCGTCCCCGGGCCGGTCGGTGTTGACCCGGTAGGTGAAGTACGCGAGGTCGCGGCGGGCGAGCTCGACCTCCGAGTCCGGGAACTCCTTGTCCCACACCTGCTCGGCGACCTCCTGGCGAGGCCGCGCCGGGTCGAGCGCCGCGAGTTCGTCGACGCGGGCGGTCACCCGGTCGTAGAGATCGCGCCCACGCGGCGTCAGTGCGATGCCCCGAGCCTCGACCTCGCCGAACCGCACCCGCAGCTCGCCGGTGGTCACCGAGCCGTCGGGCTCACGAAAGCGACGCGGTTCCGCGAGCGCCCGGAACGACGTCTGGCGCAGCAGCACATCCGGTCCCCGCCAGCGGGGCGGGCCCTGGATCTCGTTGATCATCTCGATGCCGCGGGAACTCATCCGCGCGTACAGCTCGTCGATGTCGAGGACCCGCGGCGTCAGGTGGTTGACGTGCGTCGAGGTCACGCCACCGATGTCGGCGGCGACCGACGACACGCGCTCGAGCTCGGCGTACCACGCGCGGTCGACCGGCTCCGCCGACAGCGCGAAGCAGCCGGTCGCGAGGTCCAGGAACCGGTCCGCCCGCTCTCCGGGCAGGCCACCATCGGCCGCGGCGCGGTCGGCGAGCTGTAGCAGTTCATCGGGGAACAGCCGCCGGCGGGCCAGAAAACCGCTCAGCCGCCGCTCGAGGTCGGCGTCGAAGAACCGGCGGTCCTGCGGCACCAGCATCGAGGTGAAGACGCGGAACGGGTTGCGAGCGAGCTCGTCACGGTCGATCGGCCGGAACGCCGTGGACACCACCGGTACCGGCTGCGGAGCGGCGTCGCGCAGATCGTAGAACCCGGTCGGGTGCATCCCGAACGCGGCGAACACGCGCGCGACCTGGCCGAGTTCCTGCGGAGTGCCGACCCGGATGGCGCCGTGCCGCTCCGCGCTGACCCGGCCGATCGAGCCGAGCCGCTCGGCGTCCGCGCCGAGCCGCTCGATCACCTCGGCGTTCACCTCTTGCGAGACATCGACCAGGGTGAGGTAAGCCGGGACCTCCTGCCCGTACAGTGCGGCGAGACGCCGGGCGAAACGGGCCCGCAGCTTCCACGATTCGATCATGACGCTCGGACTCCCTCGACATTGGACGTGCACGGAACTTGGCCGCGCAGCCGCATCGCGACCCGGACACGGTCCCGCGCCAGTTGGTGCGCCGCCTCGTGCGGAGTCAACCCGTCTCGATCGGCGGCTTCCAGGACGGCCACCGCGTTCGCCCGCAGCTTCGTCGAGATCATGCCGAAGATGTCGGCGGGATCCACGGTGAACGGGGAGTACCGGGCATCCATGGAGTGGGCGGCCGCCACGATGCCGCCGGCGTTGGCGATGAAGTCCGGGACGATCGCGATCCCTCGCTTGTGCAGCACCTCGCGCGCGGTGGGCGTGGTCGGCAGGTTCGCGCCTTCGACGATGAGCTTCGCGGTCGTCGACAGCGCGACCGTGTCGTCGATGACGTCTTCGCGCGCGGCGGGCACCAGGATGTCGGTGTCGACAGCGAGGGCGGCGTCGGCGGGGAGGGCGTTGCCGTATTCGAGCACGCAGTCGTCGCCCGACTGTGCCCGCAGCGATGCCAGCCGGCCCACGTCGATCCCGTTCGGGTCGGCAACGGTGCCCGCGACCGTGGAGATGCCGACCACGATCGCCCCGAGCTGGGTCAACCGTGCCGCCGCGGCCTGGCCCACCGCGCCGAAGCCCTGAATGACGACCCGAGAACCGGCGATGTCGAGGCCGAGGGTGGCCGCCGCCGCGTCGGTGGCCTCGGCAACGCCGTAGCCGGTGACCCCGAGCTGGTCGTACGGCAGGCCGCCGAGCTGCCGCGGCAGTCCGACCGCCGCGCCACGGTCACCGAGCTCGTCGATGAATATCGCGGCGTCCTGCTCGGTCAGTCCCATGTCGAGGCCGAAAACGTACTCCCTCGGGACCTCATTGGCCAAGGCCCGGGCGAATGCCCGCAGGATTCCCTCCTTGTCCGGCGAGGTCGGGTCACCGAGAATCCCGGCCTTGGCACCGCCGTGGAAAAGATCCACGGCGGCCCATTTCCAGGTCATGGTCCGCGCCAACCGGGCGACCTCGCGCACGGTGAGTGTGGGGCTCATCCGCGTGCCGCCCTTGCCCATGCCCAACGCGGAGTTGTCGATGACGAGCACTCCGCGCATTCCCGTCTTGCGGTCGGACACGCACACGATTTTTTCGGGGCCCCACTCATCCATCAGGGAGAAGGCGTCTTCACTCACGGTTATCCAGAATTCTCGTGCGGATCGAACGTTGCGTCCTTCAGCATTCCCGGCGAGTCCATGCTTGGCCAGCCGGTCAGCCCGGCGACCGGTTGCCGTGGCATAAGAGGTACTTGCGCTGGTCACCGTGTGACGGCGGCGGAGATTCCGGGCCGTCGTCCGGCCAGGGTGCGGGCCGACGCCTGGAGCGCCGACACGACACCGGCCACCGCCGGGTTGGCCTTGGTGGACCGCAGTGCCACGACCACCTGGCGGCGTACCTGCACGTCCTCGATGCGCACGGCGAAGACCTCGTCGTCCGGCACGTGGCCGAGCACGGGCACGAGAGCGATGCCGAGCCCGGATTTGACAAAGTTCGCGATCACGTCATAGTCGTTGCTCCGGTAGCCGATCCGGGGGGCGAAGCCCGCGCCGGCGCAGATCCGCCGCAGGCACGACGCCCCCGCGGTGCCTTCACAGGTCGAAATCCACGTCTCCGCCTTGAGGTCGGCGAGCACGATGCCGCTCGCGTCCGCGAGGTGGTGGTCCTTGGCCAGGAGCAGCAGTAGCTCCTCGTCGAGCAGGTTGACGGCCTTCAGTGTCTTCGGCCAGTGCTGCGGGACCAGGCTGTACCGATAGACCAGGGCCAGGTCCAGCTCAGCCGCTTGCAGCAGCGGGACAAGCTGGTCCGGTTCGCCCTCGTCGAGCATGATCTCCAACTGCGGGTGCTCGCCGGCGTACGTTGCCAGCACCAGGGGCAGGAGGTTCTCGCTGGCCGTGGGGAAGCTGCCCAACCGGAGCCGCCCGATGGAACCCTCGGCCATGCCCCGGATGTCGTCTTCGAGTGCGCTGAGCGCGGCGAGCACGTCCCTGGCCCGCTCGGCGATGAACTCGCCCGCGGACGTGGGGCGGACACTGTGCGCATCCCGCTCGAACAGCGGCATCCGGACAGCTCGCTCCAGGGCTGCGACCTGCTGGGAGACGGCCGATCCGCTGTACCCGAGCTGCCGTGCGGCGTCCGCGAACGATCCGGTCCTGACAACCGTCGTCAACGTACGCAGGTGGACGGGATTGAGCATGGGTTCGGCTCACTCCCGCCGGCGCATCGGCTCCGGGCGCACCTGGGCCAGCCGATCCCACAGGCCGACCGTCACCCGGGCGGCGGTCAGCATCAGCCCGACGGTGACGCCTTCGTTGGGCCCGTGGGCGCCGTCGGAGGACTGTCCCATGCCCACGAAGATCACCGGACAGCCGAGGACCGACTGCAGTGTCGCGCCGGGACCTGAACCGCCGTCCCGGGTGTAGCCCGGCTCCCGACCGAACTCCTCGGTCATCGCGGCAACGAGTTCCTCAAGGGCCCAGTGGCCGTCGGGGACACCGCAGGGCGGGACTCCGGGGAGGTCCACGTCGAGTTCCCAGCCGACGCCGGGGCGGAACGCCGTGGTCAGAAAGTCCCGGAACTGATCCGCCACGACCGCCGGTGACTGGTCACCGACGAGCCGGAAGGAGACGTGTGCTTCCGCAGCCTGGGGGATGATGGTGCGCGCCGAGCCGTTGAGGTCGCCGGCGCGGATGGCGTTGACCTCGGCGGTCGGCCGGATCCACGCTCGCTCAAGGGTGCTGTAGCCGGCCTCGCCGAACACGCCGGCCCGAGCCGCCGGTCCGAGCCAGCGGGCCTCGTCGAAGGGCAGACCGGCGTACCTCTCCCGCTCCCGCGCGGTCGGCTCGACGACCGCGTCGTAGAAGCCGGGGATGGCCACCCGTCCCTCGTCGTCGTGCAGCGCGGCGAGGACCCGGGTCAGCTCGACCGCAGGGTTGTGCACTGTTCCGCCAAAGGATCCGGCGTGGACGTCCGCGCTGCCCCCTCGGACCGTGACGGTCGCGCGGAGCAGTCCGCGCATGCCGAGACAGACCGTGGGGTGATCGGGCGACCAGATCCCGGTGTCGCTGATGACGATGAGGTCCGGACGCAGCAGTTCGGCGTGCTCGGCGAGCAGACTCCCGAGGGTGGGCGACCCGATCTCCTCCTCGCCCTCGGCGAGCAGCATCAGGTGGATGCCGGGGGCCCGCTCCGCACGGGACGCCACGTGGGCCCGCGCCGCCAGCAGGTGGAAGAGCATCTGTCCCTTGTCGTCGACAGCGCCTCGGCCGAGGACACGGTCGCCCGCCTCCTCGGCCCGGAAGGGCTCGGTGCGCCACTCGGCGGGGTCACCGGTCGGCTGGACGTCGTGGTGACCGTAGACGAGCACCCGCAACGCCCCGGGAGGGCCGGGCCATTCCGCGAGCACCGCGGGGCTGCCCGCACCGGAACGTACCACCTCGACGGTCGGGAAGCCGGTCTCGCGCAGCCGCTCGGCGAACCATGCGGCGCTCTCCTCGACGGCGGCGCGGTGCTCGTCCGAGCCCGAGATCGACGGGATCGCGATCCAGTCGCTCAGCGTCCGGACGAACCATGCTCGCTCCGCGCCCTGATCCGGGAAGGCGTCGGGCTGCTGGTTCTGCCGGTCCTGCTCGCGCGCGGGGGTCGTCATGGTGCTCCTTGGTGGTGGTGTGGTGCCGGTGACGCTGGCGTGGGCTCCGGCCCGCCGTCGAGCATCGGGAAGTGGCAGCGGTGCCACCACCCGACCTCCCGGCCGGCCGGGACGAGCGGAGGCGGCGTCTGTTCGCATGTCGAGGTCGCCCGGGGACAGCGGGGCGCGAAGGGACAGGCCGGTAGCGGGCCGGTCAGGTCGGGCGGAGCCCCGACGATCGGCGTCGGTGGCCGGTCGGGCCAGCGGAAGGGGTCGAGCATCGAGGCGAGCAGGCCATGCGTGTACGGATGCCGGGGCTCGGTCAGCAGGTCTGCCGTTCGGCCCTGCTCCACACCCGTCCCGGCATACATCACCAAGGTCCGGTCACCCATTGCCGCGACGAGACCGAGGTCGTGGGTGATGAGGACGAGCGACGTCCCGAGGTCCTGCTGCAACTGCCGCAGCAGTCCCACCACCTGCAACTGGATCGTGGCGTCCAGGGCGGTCGTGGGCTCGTCAGCGATGAGCAGGTCAGGGCCACCGGCGAGCGCCATCGCGATCAGCACACGCTGGCGCATCCCGCCGGAGAGCTCGTGTGGGTAGGCCCTCATGACCCGCTCCGGGCCGGCGATCCCCACCCTCTCGAGCAGTTCTGTGCTGCGCGTCTGGGCAGCGCGGCGGGTGACGGTTCGGTGTGCGGACACCGCCTCGCCGATCTGATCGCCGATGCGCATGACGGGGTCGAGACTCGCCAGCGCGTCCTGGAAGACCACCCCGATCCGGCGCCCGCGCAGCCGGCGCAGCACCGACTCGCTCGCGCCGACAAGCTCGACACCCTCGAAACGGGCGCTTCCGCTGACGTTGGGGCGCAGGCTCGCCGGCAGCAGGCCCAGCAGCGACAGCACACTCATGCTCTTGCCGGAGCCCGACTCCCCGACGATGGTCAGGGTCTCGCCCCGGTCGACGGTGTAGCCGACCCCACGGACCACCCGGACCCGCGCCTCGGTGATTTCGACGTTCAGTCCCTCGACGCGCAACAGCGGCTCATCTGTCACGCTGGGACCTCCTTCTCAGCGTGTCCCGGCTCGTGGAGCGGGAAGTGACAGGCCGCCTGGCGCGGCGCACGCACCTGTGGCGGGGACTCCTGTTCGCAACGGTCCGGTCTGCCGAGCTGTTCGTAGAGCCAGCAGCGACTCCGGAAGAGGCAACCCTTGTTCTCCCTCAGCTCCTGCGGGCTCGGCGGGTCGCCCGTCGGGACGATCGGACGCCGCGCCGCCTGTGCGTGCGGGTCGGAGGTCAGCGTCGCGGACAGCAGGGCCACGGTGTACGGGTGCCGTGGTTCCGCGAAGACCCGCTCAACCGATCCGAGCTCGACGAGGCGACCGGCATACATGACGGCCACCCGGTCGGCGAGCCAGCGGACGGTCGCGAGGTTGTGCGAGATGTAGACACAGGTGAGGTTGTGGTCGGCGCGCAGCCGATCGAGCAGGTTGAGCACCTGGGCCTGCACCGAGACGTCGAGCGCCGACACGGGCTCGTCGCACACGAGCAGCTCGGGGGAGGCCGCTAGGGCTCGCGCGATGCCGACGCGCTGACGCTGCCCGCCGGACAGGTCCCGCGGACGACGTGCCTTGAGGGCCGGGGCGAGGCCGACCTCGCCGAGGAGCTCGTCCTCCGTCTCCCCGAGGCCACGGCCCCGGCCGAACCGGAGCAGCGGCTCGGCGACGAGTCGGCGAATTGTCCAGCGTGGGTTGAGGCTGGAGTACGGGTCCTGGAAGACCATCTGAATACGCGGACGGATCGAACGCCACTCGCGCGCGGACAGGTCCACCAGTTCCGTCCCGTCGAAGACGACGGAGCCGGTGGCCCGGCGGTTGAGCCCGACGATGGTACGCGCGACGGTGGTCTTGCCACACCCTGACTCACCGACGAGGGCCAGGGTCGTCCCACTCTCGACCTCGAACGTGACGTCACGGACCGCCTGCACGGCCGTGCCCCGGCGCCCTCGCGACGCGAAGGTCACCGACAGGTCCTCGACCCGGAGCAGTGGTGTCGTTCCCTGGCCCACCGCCGGTCAGCCCTCGGCTCGGAGGGCTTGGTGTTCCGCGATGATGCTGGCGAGGCGGTCCACGTAGCACTCGGGCAGGCCCAGCTCGCGGGCGCCGGGCAGGATGTCGCGCACGTAGTCGTCCGACGGCGCGAACCGTTCGAGCGAGTTGGGGATGAGGTACGTCGACGCTGTGACGACGACGCCCTCGGTGGTCACGAGTGTGACGGGGATCCGGTCGAACCAGCCCTGCGCCCGGCGGACGGCGACATCGAGGGACTCGAAGTCGGCGGCCGAGATCCGGTAGATCGCGCCGTTCACGACCTCGCCCGGACGCCGTTCGAGCGAGCAACCGCCGTACTCGGGCGCCTCGTTCGAGTACCGCTCGAAGACGAGGCGGTGATGGGCAAGCTGCGCGACCGCGTCACGGGTCGCGCTCGGGGCGTAGCCCCGCATCGCCGCGAGCCCGAGCAGGGTTCCGTAGGCGAAGTAGTGCGTCTCGGGTGAGATCCCGAGAGCTGGGTCGTCGGACACGTCAGTTCCTCCAGGCACCGTTTTCCTCCAGGCACCGTTGTCGCGGTGGCCGCGTGCGGGCCGTGGCACCGGCCTCGCACGCGGCCCTCGCTGGTAGGGGCACGAAGCCCATGGATCACGGGTTGATGAAGCCGAGTTCGGTGTTGTAGCGGTTGTTCTCAAGCACGACGACGTCGTCGATGACGAGCTTCGGGTGTAGCACCACGACGTCGACGTGGTGCGGGCTCAGCCCGAGCGTGCCCCCGAACGACGGGTCCTGCGACCCCCAGCCGATGTCGAGGCAGCCGAAGTAGCGCTCGTCCTCGTAGATGTTGCCGGAGACCTTGGCCCGGGGGTTGAGCCCGAAGCTCCAGTGGCAGGCCCAGGCAAGGAGCGGGTCGTTCTGCTCCGCGATGTGCTGCTTGTAACGGTCGAGGTCCAGGCCGTCGCCCTCGTAACCGATGGCCTTGCCGTTCTCCATGACGATGGTGAACGGCTGCGTCACGACGCCCAGGGTCGAGACGCTTCCGTCGATGACCACCTTGCCGTTGATGGTGTCCTCCACCCCGGCGAACGAGACCTGGGTGCCCGGGTAGTAGTCCATCTCGCCCGGCCCGACCACGCGCCCGTCGGACGTGACGGCCGGACGGCCGGCCAGGCTCATCGTCAGGTCGGTGCCGTTGTCCGACGTGATCCGGGCGTTCTCGCCCTTGTGGATGAGCTCCTCCAGCAGCGCGGTGTTGTGCAGCATCGTCGCGGTGTCGACGTTCACGATCCCGTCGATCAGGTACTGCTCCATGCCCCGCGGGTCGGTCAGCAGGATCCGGGCGCCACGTTCGCGCGCCGCGATGCACGCCTCGCTGCGCGAGAAGATGCCGCTGCACAGGCCGAGGATGACGTCGGCCTCACGGATCGCGCCGGCGAGGCTCGCGGGCAGCTCCAGGTCGGTCAGGATGCGTTCCGCCTCGATGACGAGGACCGCCTTGGCCTTGCCGACGATCGCGGCGTTGAGGTATGCCTCCGCGAGTCCGTCGGGAGTGCCGGTGTCGGCGATGACGAGGACGTTTTCGCCAGGCTTGATCTCAGCGAGCTCACGGACGACGACGTCCGCGAGACGGCCGTAGCGAAGTGTTGACACGTTGTCGGTTCCTTTCTCAGCGCGGGGTCCGCGCGTTGTCAGTCCGCCGTGCGCAGGCGGATGCGTTCTCCGATGACGTTGAACATCAGAGCGGCCAGCAGGATGGCCAGTGCCGGTGCCGCCATGAGGTACCAGGCGGTGTCGATGTAGTTCTGGCTGTCGCTCAACATGGCTCCCCATTCGGCCGTGGGCGGTTGTGCCCCGAGGCCGAGGTAGCCGAGGCCGGCGACGATGAGGATCGCGTCCGCGGCGATGAGCGATGCTTGCGACAGCAGGGGTCCGATGGCGTTGGGCACGAGGTGGCGTACGAGGAGCACGCCCCCGCGTGCCCCGGCGACTCGCGCGGAGTCGACGTAGAGCTGCTCACGGCAAGTGAGCATGGCGGCGCGGGCGAGCCGCGCGGTCGGCGGAACCTCGGAGATCGCGACGGCGATGATTGCCGTCTTGAGGCCCGGTCCGGCGATGGCGACCGCGATCAGCGCGAGGAGGATCCCCGGAAAGACCATGATCATATCGGCGCACCGCATCAGCAGGACGTCGAACCAGCCGCCGAGGAAGCCCGCCGCGAACCCGAGCAGTCCACCCACGACGACACCGATGAGCATGATGAGCAGACAGGTGCCCAGCGTGGTGTGCGCGCCGTCGAGCAGCCGGCTGAGGTAGTCCCGTCCGAGCTGGTCGGTGCCGAGCGGGCAGGCCTGCGACGGTGAGCAGAAGGCGTTGGAAAGGTCCTGCTCGTTCGGGTCCTTGGGGGCGAGCAGGCCACCGAACGCCGCCAGCAGGGCCATTGCGGCGAGGACGCTCCATCTCGCGTACGCCCGCCAGCCGGCTCGACGCTTCCTCGACACCGGTTCCGCCGTCATCGCGACCTCACCCTCGGATCGAGTACCGTGACGGCGAGGTCGGCGATGAAGACCAGGGCCAATACCGCCGACGCGGTGAGCAGGATCGCGCCCTGGACCATGGCGAAGTCACGGGCGGCCAGCGAGCTGACCAGCAGCCGACCCACCCCCGGCCACGCGAAGACCGTCTCGGTCAGCGCCGCCCCGCCGAGCAGGTAGCCGAACTGGATGACGGAGATGGTCGTCAGTTGCAGCCGGATGTTGGGCAGCCCGTGTCGAAGGAAGATGGCGCGCGAGCTGATTCCCTTTGCCTTACAGGTGGCGATGAAGGGTTGTTCGAGCACGGACTTGAGCCCGCTCCGGGTGATCTGCGCGAGGTATGCCGCCTGGTAGAGCCCGATGGTGGCGGCCGGTAGGAGGTACGAACGCCAATCGTCCCGACCTGTCGCGGGGAGCCAGTGCAGCTTCACCGCGAACAGCCCGACGAGCGAAACACCGGTGACGAAGATGGGCACTGAGATCCCGACGACGGACAGTCCCCGGGCGGCACGCTCCAGCACACCACCGAAGCGCGCCGCGAGAAGCCCCGCCGGGACCCCGATGAGCAGTCCCGCGACCATGCCCACCACCGCGAGCGAGGCGCTCGCGACGAAGGCGGACCACACCTGCGGGAATACCTCGCGGCCGTTCAACGACACCCCGAAGTCACCGTGGAGGACATGGGTCACCCAGGACCAGTACTGCACCGGCAGCGGTTGGTCCAGACCGAGGTCGGCACGGATTCTCTCGATGTCGGCGCCCGTCGCGCTCGGCCCGGCCAGCAGCCTCGCGGGGTCACCTGGAATGGCCCGCAGCAGCGCAAACAGACAGATGCTGACGAATACGAGTCCGAGCACGGCCGACAAGCCGAGCGCGACGAGTCGAGATCTCATGGCGTTGCCCCGGTCCTCAGGAAACGCCGTGCAACATCAGGGTGCCGTCGGGGAGGGTGGTGATCCCGTTCAGCCCCTTCTTCGCGCCGACGATGTTGTTGGGGACGTAGAGGAAGAGCCACGGCGCGTCCTGGTGGACCAGTCGCTGCGCGGTCGCGTAGAGCGCGTTGCGCTGGGCTTCGTCCACGGTTGTGGCAGCCTCGGTGAGTGCGCGGTCGACCTCTTCGTTGCGGTAGAACATGCTGTTCCAGCCGTCCGGTGGCACCGCCGAGGACTTGAAGACGATGTCCGAGACGAGGCCCGGCTCGCCGGTCGCCGCCTGCCACCCGAGCAGATACGACTGGACCTTGTTCTCGGCCAGGGGCTTGGTGACGGCGTCGATCTCCGCGCCGAAGTCGATGGTCTGGATGTTGACCTTGATGCCCACCTTGGACAGGTATCCCTGGACCGCCTGTGCGGTCTCCGCCGCCATGGGATAGCGGCCGGACGGCGTGGTCAGGGTCAGATCGAAGCCGTTCGGGTACCCTGCGTCGGCCAGCAGACGCTTGGCCTTCTCGACGTCGTAGGGATAGTGCTCGGCCTTGGCGTAGCCGCTCGTCGTGGGCGCGAGGTACGAATCGGCGGGGAGCGCCTCACCGCCGAGGGTCGTCTTGATGATGGCGTCGCGATCGACGGCCAGATTGATCGCCTGGCGGACCCGCACGTCCTTGAGCGGTGCGTACTGGGTGTTGAGGCCGATGTGCATGACGAGCCCGCCCGGGCTCGAGACGACCTGGGTGCCGCCGCCCGACCGCAGCCCTGACAGGGCGGAGATGGGCAGGGCGGTCACGATGTCGGCCTGTCCGCTCTTGAGCATCTGCACGCGGGTCGTCTCGGCGGAGACCGGGACGAACTTGAGGGTTTCGACCTTGGGCGCACCGCCCCAGTAGGACGTGTTCGCGGTCAATGTCACCGCTCCGTCGCCCAGGCTCTTGAAGGCGTAGGGGCCGGTTCCGGCGGCATGACTCGCCAGGTCGAGTCCGGCCGCGATGGCCTTGGGACTCACCACCGCCCCCGCCGAGTACGCCAGCTCGTTGGGAAGCGTCGGCCAGACGACCTTGAGGTCGAAGCGCACCGTCATCGGCCCCGACGCGGAGACCTTCTCGACGCGGCTGAACTCGGAGGCGCGGGTCTTCTTCGCCTTCGGATCGATGATGTGGTTGAAGGACGTCGCGACGGCCTCCGCGTCGAGCGGCGCTCCATCGTGGAACGTCACGCCGCTCCGGAGGGTGAACTCCCAGACCTTCGGTTCGGGGTTCTTCCACTCGGTGGCCAGCCGGGGCTCGATGGCGCCGTCCTTGTTCAGGGCGAGCAGCCCCTCGTACATGAGTCGGGTTACCGAGTCGGTCGGCGGGGACGCGGACATCTGCGGATCGAGCGACTCGAAGTTCTGCGCCGCGACCGCGACCGTAAGCTGCCGTGGGGTCGAGGTCTTCGTATCTTCGGTCGACGAGGCTGAGCAACCACCGAGCACCAACGCGGCCGTCGAGACGGCCGCGGCGACGACTCGTCGCTGTCTAGTCATGAGCGTAAACCCTCCAGGGCTGACCAGCCCCCGCACGGAGGGGCTGAGCGGCTAGAGATGGCCTAACTGAAATGTTAGTGTGTGGCCAAGCTAGCCTCGGTCACATCGGGTGTCAACGGTCACAGCGTCAGAAGGGGCACAGGCAAGAGGGATGAAATCAACAGCGGCGAGACCCCTCATGGTGGACACGGCGTACGCGCACATCCGTGACCGAATCATCACACTCGATCTGGCGCCGGGTTCCCCGCTCAACGAGGAGGGGCTGATGCGCGATGCCGGTGTCGGACGCACACCGGTCCGCAACGCGCTCCAACGCCTCGCGATGGAGCGCATGGTCGTGATCCACCCTCGTCGAGGGTCGTTCGTCGCCGAGATCAGCCTCAGCGACGAACGATGGCTGACCGAGCTACGCCTGCCGCTCGAGGGCGTCGCGGCCCGCCTCGCCGCCACCCGGGCCACCGACTCCGAGCGCGAGCAGATGCGTCGGGTGTGCGCGACACCGCTCGACGGACGAACGCCGCATGACCTGCTCGCCGTCGATGCCACGGCGCACCGCCTGATCTACCGGAGCACCCACAACCCGCACCTCGAAGCGACGCTGAACCTGCACTTCAACCTCGGGCTGCGGATCTGGCACCACATACACGAGTTCATCCCCGACCTCACCAAGCACGTCGCTGACGAGCTGACCGTCCTCGGCCACGTCGCCGCGGGCGACGCCGCCGCGGCGCAAGACGCGGCGGAGGCGCACCTCGTGCCCACGGTCAGTGAGTCCACCTGGATCCCGCACGCGGCAAAACGCAGCCCCAACTGACCGAGCCGCGGCGCACCTCCCGGGTCACAGCGATCGGTGGCGTGAACCCGGGCCGCGCTCAGCGGCGTTGCCCGTAGACGCGGTAGCGCTCGGCGTCGGCCCAGCGAACCTCCAGGCCCAGACCCGGCCGCCGCGGGTCCGGCCACAGCGAACCGTCACGCGGCGTCAGGATTCCGCCGAACAGCAGGCTCTCGATCCGCACGTGGTCATGGAAGTACTCGAGGTGCCGCCGCCGGGGCACCGCGCAGAACGCGTGCGCCGACACCGCCGGCGCGCAATGCGCCGAGAGGTCCACACAGTGTCCGGCCGCCAGGCCGGACACCGCCAGCAGCCCGGTGATGCCGCAGCATCGGGTGACGTCGGCCTGTAGGCAGTCCACCGCCCTGGGCACGAGCAGGTTGGTGAAGTCCCGCAAGACGTAGCCGTACTCCCCCGCGGCGACGTCGAGCCCCGGCGGCCCGTGCTCGCGGACCGTGCGCAGGCCGGTGAAGTCCGCGGAGCTGACCGGCTCCTCCAGCCACGACACCTGCCATTCGTCATGGAACCGGTGTGCCCATGCCAGCGCCTGTTTCGCCCGCAGGCCGCCGTTGGCGTCGGTGAACAACTCCGGTACCGCGCCGATGGCGTCGCGGACCGCCGTCAGCCGCCGTGGATCCTGGTCCGGGTCCCGGGAGGTCTTGAGTTTCACCCGTTCGATCCCCTGCTCCACCCAGCCGGCCAGTTGCGCGGCCAGCCGGTCGAGAGGGTAGTTGGTGAACCCTCCGCTGCCGTAGACGGGCACGTGGTCGTGGGTGGACGGCAACGCGCGGAACAACGCTAGCCCTTCCAACCGCGCCCGCAGGTCCCACAACGCGATGTCCACGGCTGACACGGCCATCGAGCCGACCCCCGGCCGACCGGAGTTGCGGAGCGCCCATCGCGGCCGCGGCGGCGGGTGGTGCCATGGCGTCCATACCGGTGACCACGGACGCCAGTTCGGACTCGACGAAGTGGGCCACCGAGACGTCGCCGTAGGTGTATCCCAGTCCCGTCGCGCCATCCGCGTACGCCTGTACCAGCACCATGGTCGTCGACGACCAGGTGGCGGTCCCGTCCTGCTCGACACCGTCGGGGCCGTCGGTCGGCACCGTGAACGCGTGTACCCCGATCTTCTCGACCGATCGGTGTCCCATCGTCATCGCCTCACGCTGTGACATGGTTCGCCGTCGCGTGCCGGGACTGGCTACCCGATGGTAGCGACCGGAAACACCATCCGCGCGCTCCACCATCGGCCGGAGACCGTCGCCGACTTGGTGGTCCGGCTGCTCGGTGGCCGGCATGTCGCACAGGCCGCGCTGTACCGGCTCCGCCCGACAGGTCGCACGCTGGCCGTCAGCGACCCGCACCTTCCTTCGGCCGGCGAGATGTACCGCTACGGGTATGTCCCTTTCGGGCGGCGGAAAGGCTAAAGAACGGCGCGACACCGCCGAACAGTCATCAGGGTGGCGTGCGATGACGTGCGCCTCAGCGTCGATCCGAGTCGGCACCGCCAGGTCGAAGGAAACCTTGATATGACTACCCAGGATAACCGGCAGCATGGTTTCGCGTTGCACCGCAACATCCGTACCACCCACAAGCTCCTGATCAGTTACTTGATCATTGCCGCGTTCTTGGCCGGCGTGGGTGCCCTCGGCCTGCACGAGCTCGACGAGTCCGAGGCGCGGCTGGCGAACATGTACTCGAACAACGCGGTGAAGACCGCCTACCTCGCCGAGATCGCCGAATCGCAGAAAGAGGCCGCGCTGGTATTGGGCATCACCGCGAACGCCCAGACGGTGGATGCGAAGTTCGCCAAGGAGGTCAAGGACATCGCCGACTCGGTGGCCGGTTACACCAGCTCCGACATGACCGGCCGCGAGAAGCAGATAGCGATCTTCAACGAGAACTGGGCGACGTACGCGCGACTCGCGCAGGAGCGGGCAGTGCCGGCGGTCAAGGCGGGCGACGACGCCGCGCTGCACGCGGCCGAGCGGGATCTGCTGCCGTACTTCATCGCCGCCGACGACGCCGGCGACGCGCTGCAGGCGATCGAGGCCGAACGGGCGAAAGCCACCATGGCCGAAGGTACCAAGGCGACGCGGAACGCCCGGACGCTGGTGATCACCGTGATCCTGGCCGCTCTGGCGCTGGCCGTCGCGCTCGCACTCGGGATCGGCCGGATCATCGCCCGACCGTTGGCCGAGACCGTGGACGCGATGCGAAGCTTGGCCGAAGGCCGGCTGGACCGCCGGCTCGCCGTGCGAGGCCGTGACGAGCTGGCCCAGATGGGCACGGCGTTGAACACGGCGCTGGACTCGTTCTCCAACACGTTGCGACAGATCGGGGCCAATGCCCGCACGCTGGCAGGCTCGGCACAGGACCTGACGACCGTCGCCGACAAGATGAATCGCTCGGCCGACGAGTCAGCCACCCAGGCGAACCGGGCCTCGATGACCGCCGGACAGGTGTCGCAAAACGTGCACACCGTGGCCACTGGCGCCGAGGAGATGTCGGCCTCCATCCGCGAGATCGCCAAGAACGCGGCCACCGCCACGAACGTCGCCTCACGCGCGGTGCAGGTCGCCGACGCCACCAACGCCACCATCGCCAAGCTGGCGAAGTCCTCCGCCGAGATCGGCAACATCATCAAAGTCATCAACTCCATCGCCGAACAGACCAACCTGCTCGCGCTCAACGCCACCATCGAGGCGGCCCGTGCGGGCGATGCCGGCAAAGGCTTCGCAGTGGTCGCGGGCGAAGTCAAGGAACTGGCACGCGAGACCGGCAACGCGACCGAGGACATCAGTCGGCGCGTCGTGGCCGCGCAAGCCGACACGCAGGCCGCGGTGTCCGCCATCGAACAGATCTCCACGATCATCGCCCAGATCGACGAGCTGCAGACCGCCATCGCCACCGCGGTCGAGCAGCAGTCAGCCACCACCAACGAGATGGGTCGCAGCGCCAGCGAGGCCGCGACCGGCTCCACCCAGATCGCCGACAACATCGGCGTGGTGGCCAGTGCTACCTCCAGCGCCACCGAAGGCGCCAGAACCACGGCCCAAGCGGCCACCGAACTTTCCCGCATGGCCGGAGAACTGGAGCGGCTGGTCGGCAGCTTCCGCTACTGACGAACTCGGCGTGATCCCGCACTCGGTCACCAGGCGATCGGGAGAGCAACCGGTCCGCGCACGCCGGCGCCACACGCCTCTACGGTACGAGTTGCTCTCCCCGGCGCTGAGTGGCATCGGGCTCTGGCTGACGACCACCGGTTGGGCAGATCACAGCTTTCGGTCCCGGCCAGGATTCACCGCCGCGAGCTGGATCTGCAGCGCCAGCCGCGCCTGTGGCGACTCGACATCGAGGTGGACGACCTCCGCGATCCGCCGCAGGCGATATCGGAGGGTGTTGGGATGTACGTGCAGGTGTCGGGCGGTCTTCTGCGGGTCCCCCCAGTGGTCGAGCCAGGCGGCGAGGGTGGCGACGTAGGCGGTGTCGTGCTCGCGGTCATGTGCGAGCAGATCGGGCAGCGGCCCGCCGACGAGCAGGTCCCCGGTCGGGACCGCGGCGACCGCACGGTGCACGACCACCTCGGCCCAGGCGTCCTCGAACAGCAGCAACGGGCCCGCGTGCCTGGCGGCGCCGTGCAGCGCGAGCAGTTCCGCCGCTTCGGCGCGGGATCGCGGCAGGTCCGCCAGGCCCGCGGCGAGGCTGCCCGAGGCCGCGCGCAGCCCCGGGTCGTGCACGGCGACGCCGCGGATCAGCTTCTCCAGCCACGGCCACGAGCCGGGCGACTCGCCGCGGGCAGCCACGACCGCGAAGAGGACGTCGCCGACATCCGCGATGAGCGGCTGGCGCCAACCGTGGCGGCGGGCGATCGACTCCCACAGCGCCAGATTGTGCAGCATCTCCCCGGTGCCGACGTGCGCGCCGAGCGCGACGACCCGCCACGGGCCGTCGGGTAGTCCCAGTTCCGGGCCCGGCTGGACGACGGTGCGCAGGGCCGCCCGCAGGCGGTCGGCCGTCACACGGCGCGCGACATCGGCCTGCACGCGCAGGCGGAGCAGGTGCAGTGCCAGGACGGACGCCGGGCCCTGGAGATCGCGCAGGCGCTCGGCCGGCACCGGGCCCTCGACGACGGCCCAGATCGAGCCGAGCAGCTCACCTCCGGCGCGGATCGGGATCACGAGCCTGGGCAACGTACCGTCCGGGCCCTGTGGCACGAAGATCGGATCGCCGCTCCGGGCGAGCCTGCGAAAGACGCCGCGGGAGCGCAGTCGCGCGACCACATCGCCGGGGACACGTCGTCCGACGATGGTGGACACGCGCGCCGGGTCGGTGCGGTCCTGCCGCGACGAGTAGGCGAGCACCCGCGACTGCGCGTCCTCGATCGTCACCGGCGCATCGACGACGGCGGCGGCCGCGTCGGCCAGGGCGAACATCTCGTCGTACACGCCGGCGGCGGCGGTGTCGGCCGTGCCGGGCGCCGCGGCCCGGTCGATCACCCCGCGCAGCAGCCAGACGAGTTGTGCCCACGAGCCGTGGCTGCGCAGCTCGACCAGGGCCAGCTTGCGCTCCGCGGCGGCGGACGTCACGTCGGCGTGCGTGGCCAGCGAGGGCTTGAGGACCAGGCCGGCCGCCCCGGCCTGCGCGCAGCGCTCGATGACGACGAGCGCCTGTTCGGGTGTGGCAAGGCCGGCACCGAGTACGAGGTCGCCGGGTTGCCCGCCGGCCGCCTCGTCGAACTCGACGATAGTCACGTCGCGGACCTCCGCCTCGCCATCAGCGACGACGACCTTGAGCAGGGCAGCGCCGACCGCCTCCACGACACCGCCAACAGTGATCATGAACAGTATGATGCCGCGATGTGTTCCATGCGGCCAATCATCGGGCGGGTTATTGGCCTCACGTGACAATGACGGCACGATGCGGCCGGGCAACGATCGAGGAAACCCCGCTCCCGAAGGAGGCCCGCGATGCCTGGCACCGAGTCGGCCGAACACGCTCCCCGGCACGTCGCCGTCATCGGCGCCGGGATGGTCGGGCTGGCCACCGCCTGGTTCCTCCAGGAACGCGGGGTACAGGTCACCGTGCTCGACCGTGCCGGTGTCGCCGCGGGCGCGTCGTGGGGCAACGCCGGCTGGCTCACCCCTGGTATCACCACTCCCCTGCCCGAGCCGGCAGTGCTGCGGTACGGGCTGCGCGCCGTCCTGAGTCCCTCGTCGCCGGTGTACGTGCCGCCGAGCGCCGACGCCCGGCTGCTGCGCTTCCTGACCGGATTCGCCCGGCACAGCACCGCCGCGAAGTGGCGGTCCGCCATGCGGGCCTACATCCCGATGAACCAGCGCGCCTTCGAGGGATTCGACGCGTTGGCCGAGGGTGGGATCGCGGCGCAGGCGAACGAGGCCAAGTCGTTCATCGCGGCGTACCGCACCGAGGCCGAGCGCACGGTACTGCTGGACGAGCTACGGCACATCCACGCCGCCGGCCAGCGGGTCGAGTACGACATCCTGACCGGCGCCGACGCGCGCGAGGTGGAGCCGTCGCTGTCGGATCGGATCGGTGCCGCCATCCGCCTGCACGGCCAGCGGTTCGTCAATCCCGGGCAGTACGTGCACGCGTTGGCCGATGCCGTCCGCGCGCGCGGGGCATCGCTCGTCACCGGAGCGGACGTCGTCGACATCCGCGACGACGGCACGGGAACCCGGGTGGTGACCGCCGCGGGCTCGGCCGACCGGTACGACGCCGTGGTCCTGGCGACCGGCACCTGGCTCGGTACGCTGGCCCGCCGCTTCGGCGTGCGGACCGTCGTGCAGGCCGGTCGCGGGTACAGCTTCAGCATCGCGATCGAACACGTCCCGGCCGGTCCGGTGTACTTCCCCGCGCAGCGAGTGGCGTGCACGCCGCTCGGCGACCGGCTGCGCGTGGCCGGGATGATGGAGTTCCGCAGCGCCGAGGCGCCGCTGGACCGCCGCCGGATCTCGGCCATCGCCGAGGCCGCACGACCGCTGCTGCGCGGGGCGGACCTGGACACCCGGACGGACGAATGGGTCGGGTCACGGCCCTGCACCCCCGACGGCCTGCCGCTGATCGGCCGCACCAGGTCACCACGGGTCTTCGCCGCCGGCGGTCACGGCATGTGGGGCATCACCCTCGGCCCGATCACCGGCAAGCTGCTCGCCGAGCAGATAGCCACCGGCCGCCAACCCAACGAGCTTCGGCCCTTCAGCCCGTTGCGCTAACCCGCTACCCGGCACCGGGTTCGCCGGCTCCTTGCGCGTCGATCTTGCAGTTGTGGTGCCTAACAAGCCGGGCATTCAGGGAGTGTCTCGGCACCACAACTGCAAGATCGGCGAAGGGGGGACCGGTCGACGTCGGTGGCCACCGCACTAGGCTTTGGACTCCGCGTTCTGCGGCTTGCCCGGCCGCCAGAAGACGATCAGTTGCACGGCGGCTCCGCCGATTCCGGCGGCCGCAGTCAAGATCAACTGACCCCATCCGCCGCCGAATATGCCCAGCCCCCGGTCCACCGACCAGCCACCGCCGCCCAATCCGCCGATGACGACGGCGCAAGTGGCCAGCACGAGCACGTATTCATATCCCTCGCCCGGGCGGAAGATGAAGAAGCCGTTGCGCATGTGGTTCGTAATCAGCGCCACCACCATCACGCCCAGCATCGCCGCGGCGCCCAGAGGCGTCAGCAAGCCCAGCCCGACGAGCACGCCGGCGCCTATCTCGGTGAGACTCGCCAGCCATGCGTGCAGCAGGCCTGGTCGCATGCCCAGCGAGTCGAACCATCGTCCGGTTCCCTCGATCTTGCCGCCGCCGAAGACGTGGTTCCAGCCGTGCGCGATGAACACGAGGGCCAGCACAAGGCGAAACAGGAGGAGCACAAAGTTCGGCGCCGACGCCGTTTCGTCGATCATCGCAGTTCTCCCTCGATCGAATCGGCCACTGCCCGTGGCCGGCCATCCCGCGTCAACCTGCCGCCCCCACCCGTGCAGACGTCGCGGGCTGCCGACAGTTGTGGCAAGCGCCGAATCAGACCCAACGGATGAGGGCGTCGAGCACCTCACTCTTGTCGCCGCGTACGCGCAGCGGGTTGACCTCGAGCGCTTCCAGGCGGTCGCCGCAGGCTGCGGCGACGTTCGCGATCGAGCTGACCACCTCGGCCAGGTGGTCCAGGTCCACCGGAGGTGCTCCCCGGAAGCCCTCGAACAGCGGGAAGCTCTTCAACTCGGTGAACATCCTGCGCACCTCGGCCGTGTTGGCCGGCAGCACACGGATGGCACTGTCGCGCAGGACCTCCACCCACACACCGCCCAAGCCGACCACCAGCGTCAGGCCCCACACCTGGTCACGGACCACACCGACCACCAGGTCCAGGCCCTCCGGGCGCATCGGGCTGAGCACCGCGCCCTCGATCTCGGCCTGCGGCTGCGCGGCCCGCACGTCGGCGATCATGCGCTCGTACGCGGCGCGCACCTCGGCCGGAGTCCGCAGACCCAGCGCCACACCACCGACGTCGGTCTTGTGCGCGACGTCGGCAGAACTGATCTTGAGCACCATCGGCCCGTCGAACGACGCGGCCCGCGCCTCCGCCTCGTCGGCACTGGTCACGAGATGCTGCGGCACGACCGGAACGCCGTGGCCGGCCAGCAACTCGACAGCCTGCCGTTCTGACCACTGGGTGCTGGTGTCCAGATCAAGCCGCGGCGGCTGAACAGCCGGGAGCTCGGACTTGCGCGACCTGCGCAGCTCCGACCACCTGATAGCTTTCGCCAACGCGGGAATGCCGCGGGTGAAGGAGTCGGCCACGAAGCCCGCCTTGCCTTCCCGCCGCAGCTCGCGCGCGAACTCGGTGCGCTCGGTGGGGAAGAACTCCATCCGGATCACCGGGACGGGGCTGATCTCGTCGATGCTCTTCCGTTGCTCGCCACCGCCGCCGGAGTACATGGCGGCGGCTTCCGGCGTGGCCGGCACCCCGCCGTGAATGACCAGGATGTCGATGTTGGGGTCGCGCGCCACCGCTTCCTGCGACATGGGCATGATCGCGGGGTTGACGGTCAGGTAGCCCGTGGTGTCCAGCGGGTTCTGCGCGGTGGCGAAGTCGGGCAGGCCGCCCTCCCGCAGCGCCCGCACCGTCGAATCGTCGAGCTCCGGCAGCTCCAGGCCGTTCTCCTCGGACACGTCGCCGATCACACCGCACATGGCACCGGAGGCGGTCACGAAACCGACGCGATGACCAGGCAGTTCGCCATACGCGTCCAGCAGTCCGCTGGTCGTGACGAGGTCCTCGATGGTGTCCACCCGGATGACGCCGTGCTGCGCCAGGACCGCGCTGTACACGCGGTCATCACCGGCCAGCGAGCCGGTGTGCGCCGCCGTCACCCTCGCACCGACCGCGCCGCGGCCGGCCTTGTAGGCCACCACCGGCACCCCCGCGGCCAAGGCACGCTCGGCCGCGTCGATGAACAGATCCTTGTTCCGGACCGCTTCCAGATAGAGCGCGATGACCTTGGTGGAGTCCTGGCTGAGCAGGTAGTCCATGCCTTCCGCGACGGTGAGCATCGTTTCGTTGCCGACGCTGATCAGATGGCTGAACGGGACGTCCCTGCTCTGCAGGTAGTTCATCAGGAAGATGCCCAACGCCCCGCTCTGCGAGACGATGCCGACACTGCCGGGGGTCAGGGACGCCGGCATCAGCGAGGTCCACGCATAGGTGGACGTCACGGTGTTGATGAAGCCCAGGTTGTTCGGACCCAAGATCTGCAGGCCGAGATCACGCGCCCGAGCCGCGAGTTCCCGCTCCATCCGGGCTCCCTCGTCGCCGGCTTCCCCGAAACCGGCGGCGATGACGACCAGGTTGCGCACATCGGCCGCGGCCGCCTCGTCCATGATCGCCGGCACCGACTCGGGGCCGGTCAGGACGACCGCCAGGTCGGCGCGCCCCTCGACCGCGCGCAGCGACTGCACCGCCGCCTGACCGTGGATCTCCCCGCCCTTGGGGTTGACCAGATGAATCTCGTGCGGGTAGTTGCCGCGACGCAGGTTGCCGAATGTCTGCCAGGACCACGCCGAACGCTCGCTCGCGCCCACGATCGCGATGCCTTTCGGTGCGAACATCGAGGCAAGCGGGTGCTCGCCGCCCCGCGCGGCAAGAATTCCGGCCCCTGCTGCCTGAACCGACTCACGATCCACGCTCATCGCACTCCCCATCGTCTGGTCATCGGCACGATTGCCTGTGACACATACTGGAATTAGAGTCTTGTATTGTCAACAGCTTCGTTACTCCTGGGAGGCGCTCGTAAGATGATTTCCAGCTATCCGCCATCGACACCGAACGATCCCTCTTGATTACCAGAACAAGACTCTGACAACATTGTTGGTTGAGCGGCTCGCCCGGAGCGGCTTCGGACAGCGGCCGATCCGGCACAGGCGGGGGCGGTGTGCTGCCGGCTGAACCTGTCCAGCGGCAGACACCCATCCGCACGGCTGTGCGGCGCCGTCCCGGAGCGCGACACCGGGATCGACGGACGACCGAAAGGTTGAACTTCGCGGCCTCGCGCCGCAGCCCGACAGGCGTCAGAGGCGCCCGCGGGACGCAAGCCCGCGGGCGCCTCTTCGTGCCTCTCGAACAAGCCGACCAATGTCAGCCGGCGAATGACTCCTACGCCTCAGGCGCGGCCCTGGCCGGCGAACACGCCCCGGAGGGCCCCGTTCGCGTTCTCGGGCAGCGAGGTCAGCGGCGTGTCGAGCTCCTCGACCGACGGTCCGATCTTCGCGGCGACCGGCGCCAGGGCCTTGAGGTCGAACCCGTAGAGCTTGGCGGCGTTCTCACCGAGCAGAGCACGCTTCTCCGCAACGTCGATGCCGGCCATGCTGACCCGCACGTGCTCCTTCGAGAACGGGTAGGTGCCCTCGTCGTGCGGGTAGTCGCTGCCCCACATCCAGTGGCCGGGGCCGACGACATCGCGAGCGGCGACATCACGCGTGCTCGCCATGCTGACGCCGACGTAGACGTTGTTGTAGATGTACTCGCTGGCGAGCTTCGGCGGGGCCATGCCCTCGGCGAAACGCAGCTCGCCCGTGAACCCGGACTGAACCCCCTTGATCATGCTGTCGAGCTCCGCGGCGTAGTCCTTGAGCCACGCGCAACCGATCTCGGTGATCACGAACTTCAGCTTGGGGTGCCGCTCGAACACACCCGAGAGCAACATCCACGTCAACGGGCGCCGGCTGTAGAACGTGATCTCCTGAAGGTGCAGGATCTGCGACGACGCGAGCTTCGGGTAGGAGGGCGACCCGGTGCCACCGTGCACGTTGACCGACAGGTCGAGGTCCGCGCACAGCGACCAGATCCGGTCGTACTCCGGATCGCTGAGCGGGCGAATGATGTCGTGCGCGTCCGGCGGAACCGGCGGGATCAGCACGCCCGCGAGGCCGTTCTGCTTGATCCACTTGATGTCGGCGATCGCGTCGTCGATGTCGTTCAGGAAGATCTGACCAAGACCCTTACGTCGTTCCGGGTACCTGGAGCAGAAGTCGACGAGCCAGCGGTTGTGCGCCTGGATACCCGCGTGCCGCAGCTCGTAGGTCTCCGGGTTGGGCGGCGGGGCGAACAGCACGAAGCCGGGGAAGAACGGCGGAACCGTGTTGGGGAAGATCACTTCACCCGCGATCCCGTCCTCGTCCTGCTGGCTGTTGCGCATCTCGTCGTCCCAGTTGCGCAGCCGGCGGTCGTCACCGGGCGCAAGGTCCCGGTAGGGGTTCTTGTACTTGGCCCGCCAGGCGTCGAACGTCTCGTGATACTTAGGATCTAGATACTCACGGTACTGGGCGTGGCTGCCCCCACCATGGGTATCAGCCGTAATGATTGTGTACGGAGCATTGCCCGTAGCGCTGTCGGCCACTTCCGCCGCCCTCTCAATAACTGGAACCTAACTCTAGATTAGCCCCGGCCCGAGGTGGCGTCAAGGCTCCCGCGGGAGTCTTTGCCGAAGCCGGGTCGGCATCGCCGCGGCCGGCCCACACCTCGGACACCGCTCCTCGCGCAGTACGGCACCCATCGCCTCCCGGAGGGCTGCCCGCCGTGCCGGTCCACGCTCATGCGGCCTGTTCATTCGCCCGACTCGACCAGGTCGCGAACATCTCGGCGTAACGCCCGCCGAGGCTGACCAACGCGTCGTGGTGGCCGCTTTCGACAACCCGGCCGTGCTCGACGACGACGATGCGATCGGCCTTCATCGCGGTGGTCAGCCGGTGCGCGATGAGGATGGCGGTGCGTGCTTCGAGGAGCACGTCGAGAGCGGCTTCGATCCTGGACTCGGACAGCAGGTCGAGGTTCGAGGTGGCTTCGTCGAGGATCAGCACCCTGGGGCGCGCGAGGAAGGCTCGCGCCAATGCCACGAGCTGACGCTCGCCCGAGGACAGCGACAGCCCGCGCTCGTGCACGATCGCGTGGATGCCGCCCGGGAGCCTCTCGACGACGTCGGCGAGGCCGACAGCACGAACGGCATCCCAGACCTGTTCGTCGCTGGCATCAGGGTCGGCGAAGCAGATGTTGTCCCGGATGCTGCCGGCGAACAGGAACGACTCCTGCGGGACCACACCGAGCTGTGACCGCAGGCTGTGCACGCCGACGTCGCGCAGGTCGTGGCCGTCGATGAGCACGCGACCAGCGGTGGGGTCGTAGAACCGGGTGACGAGCTTGGCGATGGTGGACTTGCCCGCTCCGGTGACGCCGACGAAGGCTACGGTTTCTCCCGCCGCGATCCGAAGGTTGAGCTCTCGCAGCACGGGCCTGGCGGGGTCGTAGCCGAACGTGACGTCCTCGAATGCGATCTCACCCCGTATCGGCGGTAGTACAGTGGCCTCGGGCGACTCCCGCACGGACGGCGCCTGCGCGAGCAGCGTGCGCAGTTTCCGGATCGACGACTGGCCCTGCTGGTACAGGTTGTACTGCTGCACCATCAGTTGGATCGGCGCGTAGAACCGGTTGAGGTAGAGGAAGAACGCCACCAGTTCGCCCGGGCCGAGCCGGTTGTGCGCCATCATGTATGCGCCGATCGCCAGCAGTGCGGCTTGGGCGAGATAGCCGACGGTCTGCGTTCCGGGACCGTAGATCGCGTTGATGGTGGCGGTGTAGTCGTTCGCGTCGCGATACTCACCGACTACGTTGCGGTGATGCACGATGTTGCGGTGCTGACGGTTGTGCGCCACCACCACCCGGACCCCGTGCAGGCTCTCGGAAAGGTCCGTGAGCACGGCGGTGATCCCGTCCCGGACCCGCGCGTAGCCACGCTCGGCCGCCCCGTGGAACCAGACGGACAATGCCACCAGCGCCGGCACGATGAGCACGATCGTGATCCAGGCCAGCGTCACGTTCATGGAGAACAACATCGCGGTGATGACCGCCATCGTCATCGCTTGGACGATGAACTGAGCCAGCCCGTCCTGCAGCAACTGCTGCATGTTCTCGATGTCGCTCGTCATCCGGGTCATGATGACCCCGGCCTTCTCGTCGGTGTAGTAGTCCAGCCCCAGGCGCTGCAGATGCGTGAAGACCCGAACTCGCAGGCGGTACATCACCCGGGCCGCGAGGCGGCCCGTCGCCGCGACCTGCGCCCACTGCGCCAGCGCGGAGATGACGACCGTGGCGAGGAAGACCATGGAGATGACCAGCACGACGCCGAACGAGCGGTGTTCGCCCATTCCCCGGCTGATCGCCTCATCGATCAAGCGCGGCCCGGCCTGGGTGAAGACGCTCACCGAGATCATCGACAGGACCGCGATCAGACCCAGGCGCCAGTGCGAGACCAGCAGCGAACGGAGGGTCAGGCGTGCCTGCTCGGCCTCGGCGGCCCGATGCGTGAACCCGGCCTTCGGTTCACCGTGAACCGGCTCCGTCGCCAGCAGCTTGTCGACACCGGACTGCAGCTCTGCGGGAATGCCACCGAACGGGAGGTTCGCGCCGGAGTTCGCCGACCATGAGCCGCCACCGTAGTGACCACCTCCCCCACCGGCCCAGGTCATGAGGGTTCCGTCCCGCCGTCGAACCAACTGTCGCCGGCGCGCGCCGCCGCGTCGCCGGGCTGCCGATCAGGCCGGCTCCGCTCCCACGCGCGCTCCCGGTCCTGCTGCTCCTCGTCGGAGGCGACCTGCGCCAGCACTGCTTGGTAGAAGGGAACGGTCTCCATCAGCTCCTGGTGCGTGCCTTCCGCGATCACCCGGCCGCGGTCGAGCAACGCGACCCGATCGGCGAGACCGATCGTCGAGAGGCGGTGGGCGATGACCAACGTCGTCCGACCCGCGAGCCGCTCGCGCAGACCGGCGTGAATCTGCCGTTCGACCTGGACGTCGATCGCGGAGGTCGCGTCGTCGAGCACCAGGATGGGCGGATTGACGAGCAGCGCCCGGGCAATGGCGATGCGTTGCCGCTGCCCACCGGACAAGGTGTATCCGCGTTCGCCGACCACCGTGTCGTAGCCGTCGGGGAGCGCGCCGATGAACTCGTGCGCACCCGCGGACCTGGCCGCCGCCTCGACGTCGCCGAAGTCCGCGTCGGGGTGGCCGTACGCGATGTTGTCCCTGATCGAGGCCGAGAAAAGGAACGGCTCGTCGAGCACGAGCCCGATGTTCGAGCGCAGGCTCGCCACGGTCAGATCTCGAACGTCATGGCCGTCGACGAGGACTCGTCCCGCGCCGACATCGTAGAAGCGGGTCAGCAACCTGCCTACCGTCGACTTCCCAGCTCCCGCGCGCCCGACGACGGCTACCGTGTCGCCTGGATTGAGGCGCAGGTCGAAGCCGTCCAGCACCAGCGGGCCGCCCTCGTCATAGGCGAAGCTGACGGACTCGAAGCGGATTTCGCCTCGGCTGCTCACCAGATCGACCGCGCCGGCGCGGTCGACGACGGTCGGGTGTTCGTCCAGCACCTCGTAGATGCGCTTCGCCGACGCCGACGCACGCTGACCCATCATGATCAACTGGCCGAGCATCTGGAACGGCGCCTGCAGCATGACCACCAGGAGGCTGAAGGTCAGCAGATCGCCCACCTGAAGGCGGTCATGGATCACCAACCAGCCGCCCAGCAGAAGGATGAAGACCAGTCCTACCTGCACCAGGTTCTGGATGAGCGGCGTGAAACGGGCGCGTAGATCGGCGTCCCTGACGCAGGCCCACTTGAGCCGCTCGGCCGCTCGGGCCAGGAGCCGCAACTGGCCGCCCTCCGCCGCGAACGCCTTCACCACCCGCACGCCGCTGACGTTCTCGTCGACGATCGTGGCGACCTCGGCCAACCTGGCCTGGATCAGCCAGGACACAGGAAGCATCACCCGCCGCATTCGCGCGCCGGCCAGATAGACGAACGGCACGGTCAGCATCGCGACGAAGGCCAGCGGCACGTTGACGGTCAACATGAGACCGAAGGCCAACACCGCCATGCTGCTCTGCACCAGGATGAACGGCGCGTAGGCCAGATACGCCTGTACCGAGCGGATGTCGGAGTTGGCTCGCGAGATCAACTGGCCGGACTGCACCTTGTCGTAGTAGCTGAACGACATCTTGCTGAGGTGCGCGTAGAACAGGTTGCGCAGATCGAACTCGATCGCGTAGGCCGTGGTCATCAGCAGCCGCCGGGACGTGTAGCCCGCGACCGCCGCCACTGCGGCGAGCACGACGAGCACGATCGCGTAGTGGGTGATCGACGAGCGGTCTCGCATGATCGCGTTCAGCGCCCCGTGGCCCAGCACCCACGGGATGAGCACCTGGACAACCAGTCCGACCAGGGACAGCAGCAGCGATGCGAGAAAGGCCGGCCTGTGGGCCAGCACGATCGGCAGCGCCCGGCGGAGCCACGAGTGGCTCCGATCGGCACCGATCGCCGCGCGGGGAGCACCGTAGCGCTGGGGCCCGGCGGGCGGAACGAACGGGGGCTGGGCGGTGCCAACCCCGGTCCGCGGCCGGCCCGTATGGAGGCGATTGAGCAGGCTCATCAGCCGGTAGCCGGCCGATTCGCGCGCGCTTCGCCGTCACCTGGGCTCTCGTACGCGGACTCGTCTTCCCCGGCGCCGAACTTCATCTTGTTGCCGATGCCGACGACGAACACCCCGACCAGGAAGCCCAGCACCGCGATGCCCGCACCCAGGAGCAGCGCGTGACTGTATCCGTGCGTCGTCGCGACGGCAACGGCACGCTCGCTCAGCCCGCCCCCGGGCTGCTGCGCCAGGTCGTGCCTGGTCACCGTGACCGCCAAGGTGGCCAGCCCGGCCAACCCGACCGCCCCGCCCATCTGTTGACCGGTGTTCAGCACCGCGGCCGCGATCCCGCTCTCCGACGGGGCGACCTTCGCCAGTGCCATCAGCGCCATCGGGACCATGCCCAGGCCCACGCCGAACCACAGCAGCAGCAGCGGTGCCAGCACCGCGAGGTAGCTCGAGTCCGCGGTGATCCTGCTGAGCCAGGCCAGACCGGCAGCACCGACCAGGACGCCCCCGGAGAGGAGGTACCGCGCTTGGACCCGGCTGACCAACCGTGACGACAACTGGGTCGCGACCACCACGATGCCCGCGATCGGCAGGAAGGACAGGCCTGTCCGCAACGGCGTGTAGCCCTGGACATTCTGGAAGAAGAGCGTGATGAAGAAGAACGAGGCGAACGTCGAGGCGGCGATCAGAAACGCGAGTGCGTACGTTCCCGCCCGCGCCCTGTCGGTGAAGATGCGCAGCGGCAGCATCGCGTGCGGCGTCTTCGCCTCCCAGAGCAGAAACACGGCGAACATCACGCACGCGGCGAGCAACGGCCCGGCGACGATCCAGTCGCCCCAGCCGTACGTGGACGCGTTGGTCAATCCGAAGACCATCATGAACATGGCCGCGGTGACGATCGCCGCACCCTGAGCGTCCAGGCGCCCCTTCGCCCGCTGCCCTTCGGCCAGTGCCCGCGGCACGAGGAGCAGGACGGCCACGCCGATCGGCACGTTGACGAACATGATCCACCGCCAGCCGACCAGGTCGGCGAACAGCCCACCGGCGATCTGACCCAAGGCGCCGCCGACCGACGACATCGCCGCGTACGCACCCATCGCCTTGTTGCGTAATCGGCCCGCGGCGAAGTTCGACATGATCAACGCTAGTGCGGTGGGTGACGCGGCAGCGCTCCCGATGCCCTGCGCGGCACGCGCGACGATCAACCAGGTCGAATCAGGTGCCAGGCCGCCGACCAGCGAGGCCACGGTGAAGACGCCGAGGCCGAACGCGAACACGCGGCGCCGGCCGAACAGGTCACCGGCCCGCCCGCCGATCAGCAGCAGACCGCCGTAGGTCAGCCCGTAGGCCGTGGTGACCCACACCAGGTCCGTGGTGGACAGGTGCAGGCCGCGCTGGATCGCCGGGAGCGCGACGGTCACGATCGTCCCGTCCAAGACCATCATCAGTTGGGTCGCGCAGATGATGATGAGGGCCAGCATCAGCCGGCCCCTGATCCGGTCCGCTACGGGCGGCCCCAGGCGCGTGGTCGACGTCATGGTCGTAGTGCCTTCCTTCGCGCGGGCGGCAACCACCTGACGCGGAACACCGTGGTTTACGAGGGCCGTCACGTAGTACTGCCGAGCATGGGCCGCGATGCGCGGCATCACGCCGCGCATCCGGCCCACGCTCGTCGATCGCGGTTCGCTACGCCTGCGCGTTCGCGTGCGTCGCGATGCGCCCGTCGCCGAACGCCTTGTCCCGCTCGGTCAGCGCACTGGTCAGGCCGCTGTTCTTGATGTTGCCGAGGAACGCCTTGAAGGTCTCGGTGTGGGTCGCGAGCGCGCACATTTCCGTTCCCGCGTACAGCGATTGCCGCATTCCCATGTAGTCCATCGCTCGGTGAATCGTGCGCTTGTTGATCTGGAGGATGTCGGACGGAATCTGCGCGACCCGGCTCGCGATCTTCAACGTCTCTTCCTCGAGTTTGTCGGCCGGGAACGCTCGGTTCGCGAATCCCCAGTCCGCGGCCTCGACGCCGCTCATGGCGTCGCCGGTGAGCATGAGCTCCATACCGCGGCGCATCCCGACCAGCCAGGCGTGGTACTGCATGTCCGGGGTGCCGAATCGGACGGCCGGGTAACCGATCTTCGCGTCCTCGGCGACGTACACCAGGTCGCAGCCGGTGACGAGCTCCGTGCCGCCGGCCAGGCAGTGGCCGTGCACCTGGGCGATCACGGGCTTGCACAGGTCCCACATGCTCGTCCACAGATCCACGACACTGCGCTGGTAGCCCGCGAGGCCCTGGTGACCGTACTCGAGCGGAACGTTGTCGTCCGGGCTCGGGCTCAGGTCGTACCCGGCGCAGAAGCTCGGCCCGTTCGCCCGGATGATGGTGACGCGAACGTCGTCGAGGCCTTCGCTCTCGTGCACCGCGGCTTTGATCTCGGTCCGCAGCCGGCCGCTCAGCGCGTTGCGTTTCTCCGGCCGGTTCAGGGTGATCCGCCGTACGTGCGGCGCCGGTTCGTCGATCTGCACCAACGTGTATTCCATGCCTACTCCTTCACCTGTGGCAAACCACGTGTGTTCGCCTGTTCGGTTCTTCCGTCTCCCCCATGCCGCCGTCAAAGGCCAGGTGGCACCTGATAGCCGCCGCAGAGCAGTTCCAGCCGGCGCGCGATCGCGATCGCGCGATAGTCCTGGTACCACCCGGTGACGATCTGGACGCCGACCGGCAGCCCATCCGCCGTTCGGCCGACCGGCGCCACCACCGAAGGCAGGCCCATGACGCCGATCAGGCCCAGCCAGCCGATCATCGCGACGTGCGGAACGTCGTGCCCGTCGATGTCGACAACGCGTTCCATCAGCGGCCGCCCGGTGTCGTGCGGGAACGCGGGCACCCCGAGCACCGGGCACAGCAGGGCGTCGAACCGGCCGAACCATTCGCGCCAGATGGCCTCGAACGCCTTTCGCTCGGCCCGCGCGAGCGACCACGCGCGGTCCGTTCCGCCGGACGCGTCACCGACACCGGAGCCGGACGACACCGCCGCACCGATCAACCGCTGAGCAAGCCGCGCCTGCTGCGGAAAACTCACCAGCGGGTGTTCGTCCTCGACCACCCATCCGTCCTCACTCAGCCGCTTCGCCGCGTCCGACAGGAGCTGTCGTACCGCGGTTCCCAGCGGACACGACGGCTCGTCCAGCCAGACCCCGATGCGTCCGGGCACACGCCGCGGCTCGTCGACCGGAAGGTCCAGGCGCCGGCCGGACGGGTGGTCTTCGTCGGGACCGGCGAGGACGGCCAGTGCCAACGCGAGATCGTCCGCGCTGCGGGCGAGGGGCCCGAAGACGTTGATGTCCGTGTCGACCGTGCTCCCGCCCACACGATCGAGATAGCCGCGTTGCGGAACCACGCCATACGTGGGTTTGAGACCGAACGTGCCACAGCAGTGGGAGGGAATCCGGATCGAGCCGCCGATATCGGTGCCGAGCTCGAGGCCGGTGAAGCCACAAGCCACCGCGACCGCGGCGCCGCCGGAGGATCCCCCGGACGTCCGCGTGGCGTCCCACGGATTGCTGGTCGTTCCGAACACTTGATTCGACGTCTGGATGTCCGCCGACCACGTCGGAACGTTTGTCTTGCCGAAGATCACGGCGCCCGCCGCCCGCAGACGCCGCACTGCCGGCGCGTCCCGATCGGGCACGTGTTCGGCCAGTTCCCGCGCGCCACCGGTCGAGCGCAGGCCGGCGACTTCGATCGCGTCCTTGATCGTGATGGGCAGGCCGTGCAGCGGGCCGAGCGGCTCCCCCGCCGCGCGGGACCGGTCAGCGGCCGCGGCCGCACGACGCCCGCCCTCCTCGTCGATCGTGACGACGGCGTTGAGAGCGCCGTTGTGCGTGGCAACGCGTTCGAGAAAGACCTCCAGCAGCTCGCTGCTGGAGATCTCCCCCGACCTGAGCGCGGCGAGCTGCGCCGTTGCGGGCGCAACCGCAAGCATGCTCTTCGACGTCATCCCGCGCTCAGTCCCGCGGTAGCCCGAGAACCCGCTCGGCGATCACGTTGAGCTGGATCTCAGAGGTGCCGCCGCCGATCAGGGACGGCCCCACCGACACCAGGCCTTGCGCCGCGCCACTGTACGGCTCACCCATCTCCGCCGCCGCGGGTCCGGCCCAACCCTGCGCGGC
This sequence comes from Dactylosporangium roseum, assembly GCF_025264685.1. Taxonomy (GTDB): domain Bacteria; phylum Actinomycetota; class Actinomycetes; order Mycobacteriales; family Micromonosporaceae; genus Dactylosporangium; species Dactylosporangium roseum. The sequence goes on along the minus strand of NZ_CP073721.1, from coordinate 2,860,988 downwards.
ACGGCTCAGAGCCGCCGAGTTCCACGCCGACGCGAGCTTCAGGACGCTCGACTCCGGACCGGGCTGCAGGCCGGTCAGTTGACGCAGCAGGGTGCGTTGGCCGAGTGCGTCTGACGCCTCCCGCTGCGCCTGCAGCCGGCCGGCTTCGCGGACGACCTCCTCGAACCCCGCCGAGCCGAGCGCGCGCGCCACGGTTACGGGATCTCGTCTCATGCCGGCCATGCCAGAGCCCATGCTCACACGCTCGTTGCCGAGTGTGGTGCGGGCCAGCCGCCATCCGTCACCGGGCTCACCGACCAGGCGTGCGTCGGGAACGAAGACGTCGTTGAAGAAGACCTCGTTGAACAGGTAGGCCCCGCTCGCCTCACGCAACGGACGGACCTCGAGTCCGGGCGAGTGAATGTCGACGAGGAAGTAGCTGATGCCCTTGTGCTTCGGCACGTCCGGGTCCGTACGGGCGAGGCAGATGCCCCAGTCGGCCTCGTGGGCGCCGGACGTCCATACCTTCTGGCCGTTCAGCAGCCAGCCACCGTCGACCTTCTCGGCCTTGGTGCGCAACGACGCCAGGTCCGAACCGGCGCCCGGCTCGCTGAACAGTTGGCACCAGACGATCTCACCGCGCAGCGTCGGCCCGATGAAGGCCTCTCGCTGCTCCTCGGTTCCGTGCGCCAGGATGGTCGGTAGCGCCCACTCGCCGATGATGGTGGACGGCTGCGTCACGCCGGCGCGCGCGAACTCCTCGGTGATGATCACCTGCTGAATGGGGTTGGCTTCGCGCCCGTACGGTTTCGGGTAGTGGGGCGAGACCAGTCCGGCCTCGGCATACATCGCCCGACGCCGGCCCTCCGGCGCGGCCGCGATGGTGGCCAGCGTGCTCGCGATCTCCGCCCGGAATCCCTCGGGCTCGGCCCCCAGATCCAGGGGACGTTGCCGGGTGCTCTGCGTGGCCAGGCGCCCGAGCCGCTCGTCCCAAACGCGGGCCGGCCCGAGCAGGCTCGCCAGCGACAGGCCGCGACGCCAGTACAGGTGTGTGTCGTGCTCCCAGGTGTACCCGATGCCACCGAAGAGGGTGGTCGTCTCCAACCCGATGTCGGCGACCGCGTTGAAGCAGTACGCCGCCGCGGCCGCGGCGGCGAGATTCGCCTGTTCGGCGGGCTGGTCCTGCAACGCGCGGGCGGCGTCCCAGGCCGCCGCCGTCATCAGTTCGGTCTGCATGTACAGCCGCGCGCACTTGTGCTTGATGCTCTGGAACGAGCCGATCGTTCGACCGAACTGTTCCCGGATCTTGGCGTACTCGAGCCCGGACTCCTGAAGGTAGCGGGCGACCCCGGCGGCCTCGGCCGCGAAGAGGACGGCTGCGATCGTCCGGATGTCGTCACTGGTCGCGGTCAGCATGTTCGCCGGCCGCACCGCGAGGTCGGACACGGTCACTCGACCGATGTCCCGGGTCAGGTCGACGCCGACGCCTTGCTCGACCTTGATCGAGTCACCCTCCGACCGTTCGACGACGAACCACACCGTACGCTCCGCGGCCTCCGCGCCGAGGATGAAGAACTGGCCACTCACCGCTCCGAGCAGCGGGGCACTCGTGCCACTGACCCGCCATCCGTCGCCGTCCGGCGCGGCCGTAAGGCCCTCCGTGGTCGTCACGCAGGCGCCGGTCGCGCCTTCGACGAACCGGGGAAGGACGGTCTCGGTGATCGACTCGGATCCGTGGCGGCCCAGCACGACACTGGTCAGCACCGTCGGCAGCAGCGGCCCGGGAACGAGGGCCCGCCCGGTCTCCTCCAGCAAGATGGCGACGTCGACCAAGGTTGCGCCATCGCCGCCGGCCGATGGGTCAATATGCATGCCGACGAAACCCTGCTGTACGAGGGACGGCCAGACGAGGGGCCAGATCCCCGCGGCGAGATCTTCGAACTCGGCCCGCGTCGTCGAAACCGACACATTGCGCTTCACAAATCCGCGAATGGCGTCGGACAAGGCCAACTGTTCTTCGGTCAGGGCGATTCCCATGGAGTCCCAACTCCCAATCTCGAGCACACCGCGCGTTGTCGAACAGAAACGTTTTGCCGCACCTCGTCCCGAACGAGACGTGCGGTAGATCAGATAAGCTGAACTCCAAGGGCAGGGCGGCCGGGAAGAACCCGGTGCAACGAATCTTGTCCGCGCCGCGCGTGTTTACGTAGCTTGACCTTCAGCGGCGCATCTTCGTGCCGTGAATCGTGCGCGAGACTGAACTCGGCCGTGACCGGTCCGACTCACGCACACTCACCCGGGCCGGGTCGACCATCACCGGAACCCCGAGGCTCCGCCCACCACCCATGCGCCCGACCGGAAACCGAGCGGCTCGAATGACGAGCAGGCCATGGCCTACGGGCTGGTTACGTCGTACAGTGGCGAAACCTCGTGGGAACGACCGATCGCGGCGTCCACGACACATCCGACTGTCGACACCCCCTCCGATCGCTCTCACCCAGCCTCCCTGCCCCGCCAATCATGGAACGAGAATTCAATACCGTCAAGACGTCTCGTCCGCCCTCGACCGGCGAACCCCCGGAACGCGTCGACACGGGTGGCGAACGGGACGCTGACCATCCTCGAGTCCAGCACGGCGACAGCACGGAGCAGAGCGACAAACCCATCCTGACGACGACGTGGTCGCCGACGAGACCGACCACCGGTGACCGGTCGCGGCACGGGCGCGGCCGCGGTCCATCCGCAGCGGCAACATAACGTTTCGGGTTCCGAGCTCTGGGTCTAGCCTTGACGGCACTGTATTCTAGTTCCATGATAGGCGCCACACCCCCGCCGCTGCGGTAGCCGTTGGAGTTTGTCCATGCAGCGTGCCGAACGCATTGGTGGATCTTCCTCTGAACACACGTATCAGGATGGAGAAACAGCGTGGTCAGAAGCGCGTCTTGGCGGTTCGCCCTGGTGGCGGTGGTGGCTGCGGCTACTACCATCGCGGGCTGCTCCAACCCGAATTCGACAGCACAGGATCCGTCGGGCAGCCCGAAACCGGGTGGCACCCTCGTTGTGGGTGAATACTCGGGGATCAACTCGCTCGACCCGATGCAGGGCACGGGCAGCGTGACGATCGGCGGCAACGAGACGCTCGCCATCTACGGCACTCTGGTCCGCTGGGACAACGAGAAGCGCGAAGGCGTGCCGTATATGGCGGAAAGCCTGAAGAGCAATGCGGATTTCACGCAGTGGACGCTGAAGCTGCGCCCGGGCATCGTGTTTTCGGACGGGACCGCGTACAACGCCGCGGCCGTGGTGAAGAATCTCGAACGGAATCGGAAATCTTTCTTCTCGATAGCAAACTCACTGGCAACGGTCGCGTCGGTCACGGCGACGGACGACCTGACCGTGTCCATCACCCTGAAGCAGCCGGACGCCCAGTTCCCGTACGTGCTCTCGATCGGGCCGGGCATGATCGCGGCGCCGAGCTACATCGACACGGTGGACGGCGGCAACAAGACCGCACCGGCGGTCGGCGCGGGCCCGTTCGTGGTCAGTGAGTTCAAGCCGGGCAGCAGCCTCACGCTGAAGCCGAGCCCGACCTACGCCTTCGACAAGCCGCTGCTGGCGACCCTGAAGTTCCAGATGGCGGGCACGGAGCAGGCCCAGATGCAGGCGTTCGAGGCCGGCCAGTTGCAGGCCGGGATCGTGCTCGACTCCCACTCGGACGTGGAGATCAAGCAGAAGAAGATCCCGTCGTTCACATCCAGGCAGAACTCCGGGGTCGCCATCCTGCTGAACCACCGGAAGAACTCGCCGTTGCACGACGTGCGGCTGCGCCGGGCCATCCAACTGGCGTACAACCCGAAGGTGTGGAACGAGCGCAACAACGCCGGTGAGGAAGTGGCCAGTGACCTGCTCTTCATGAAGGGATCGCTCTTCTACACCCCCGACCAGCAGAAGATCCCCTACGACCCGACGCAGGCGAAGCAGCTCGTCGACCAGGTCAAGGCTGAGACCGGCTGGGACGGCAAGCTGAACTGGGTCGGGCCCAGCACCCAGACCAACCAGCCCGTGATCCTCTCGTCGATGCTGAACCCGATCGGCATGACGCTGAACGTGACGAACCTTCCGGTCGCGAACTTCTACACGAAGGTCTACGTCGAGAAGGACTTCGACCTGGCCGGTGGCGGCGGCGCCATCGCTGACGCCACGCCTTTCGGCAGCATCTACAACAACTACGTCTCGCCGTCGAACACACTCGGCTACAGCAACCCGAAGATGGTGGAGATCGCCAACGAGATGGGTGCCGCGTCCACGCTCGAGCAGCGCCAGACGGTGATGAAGAAGTTCATCGCGCTCTACATCGAAACCGTGCCCGCGATCTCCTGCGGCACGACCACGTGGAACTTCTTCTACAAGCCGAACGTGCGCGGCCTGCAGCAGGTCGGCGGTCAGATGATCCAGTTCGACAAGGCCTGGGTGGCGTGACTTCGGTGGCACGTGACCACACGTCCTTGAGGCGAAGGTTGAGCGACGGGATCCGGGCGATCGCCCGCATCCCCGTGGTCGGGCCGCTCCTGGCCCGGCTACCCCACCTGATCATCGTCGTGCTGCTGGTGTCCTTCGGCACGTTCATGCTCGTGCAACTCACCTCGGGCAGTCCCGCGGCCGCCATCCTCGGGCCGTCCGCCACTCCCGAGGCGGTAGCTCAGATCAACAGCGAGCTCGGCCTGGACAAGCCGGTGCTCGACCAGTACCTGGACTGGATCGGCGGCGTGTTGCACGGCGACTTCGGAAATGCGCTCGTCCCGCCGTACGGTACCGTCGCGTCGCGCATCCTGATCGCTCTCCCCGTCACCATCCAGCTCGCCGTCATGGCGCTGCTCATCGCGTTTCTCGTCGCGATCCCCGCCGCGGTCTACGCGGGATACCGTCCCGGTGGCAGGGTCGACCGGACGCTGAACGCCACCAGCATCGGTTCGCTCGCCGTGCCGGCCTTCGTGCTGGCGCTCGTGCTGGCGTTGCTGCTGACGTTGCAGGTGCACGCCTTCCCCCGTACCGGATGGGTATCGTTCACCACCGATCCGTTACGCAGTATCTGGAGCGCGTTCTTGCCGGCTCTGACGCTGTCCATGCCCATGATCGCGTACTTCTCCCGGGTGCTCCGGGCGGAGATCGTCCAGACCCTCCAGGAAGACTTCGTGCTCTTCGCGCGGCTTCGTGGCCTGCCGATCAGGACGATTCTGTTCCGCTACGTCCTGCGCCCGTCGTGTGTCTCGCTGGTGACCATCTCGGGCTTGTCGCTGGGATCCCTGCTCGGCGGCACCGTGATCGTCGAGTCCATCTTCGCCCTGCCCGGCATGGGCAATCTGCTGCTCAACGCGGTCGTCAACAGCGACTTCCCGCTGGTTCAGGGTGGCGTGCTCCTGATCTCCATCACATATGTGGCGGTCAATACGGTCGTCGACCTGTCCTATCGCCTGATCGATCCGAGGATGCGAAATGCCTAGAACCGTGGCAGAGAGCGCCCCCGGCACCGCAGTGGCCGCCGGCGCCGTGGCGCCGGCGGCGCACACCCGGCGCGCCCGGACCCGCCGGAAGTGGCTCGGCCTGGCGCTCGCGATCGCCGGCGTGGCCTTGTTGTTCCTGGCCGTTCTACCGGCGGCGAACCTATCCGCGGGGCCGCGCTGGCTGATCGGCTTCGCCGGTCTGTTCGCCTGGTTCCGGGGGACCGACCGGGCGGCGAAGGCCCATTTCGGCCCCCAGTTCCAGACCGGGCTGTGGCTCGCCGCCTTCTGGACCGGGATCATCGTCCTGCTGGCCGTGATCGCCCCGCTGCTGCCGTTGCAGAGCCCGACCCACCTTCCGCTGGACACTTCGTCCTGGATCTCCGCCGACCTGTTCGGCGAATACGTCCTCGGCACCGACGCCAACGGGCGCGACGTCCTTTCCCGGATCATCAACGGAGCTCAGGTCTCCCTCATTCTCGGTATCGGTAGCGCCGCGATCGGGGTGGTCGTCGGAATGACCATCGGCATCCTCGGTGCGCACTACGGCGGACTTCTCGACGCGATCATTCGAGTCGTCACCGACAGCTTGCTGAGCTTCCCGCCGCTGGTCCTGCTGCTCGCGCTCGTCGCGGTGCTGAAGCCGACCTACGGCACGCTGTTCCTCGCCTTCTCGTTCTTCGTCGTCCCGTCGATGGTGCGCCTGTCGCGAGGAACCGCGGCACGGCTCGCCGCACGAGAATACGTGCTGGCCGCGAAGGCGCTCGGCGCGCGAGGCCCGCGAATCATGGTGCGGGAACTGCTGCCCGGGGTGGCCCGCGTGCTCCTCCCGTTCAGCGGAGTCATCGTCGCGGCGCTGATCATCGCCGCAGCGTCGCTGAGCTTCCTGGGTCTGGGTGTTCCGCCACCGGCCCCCACGTGGGGCGGCATGATCTCGGAGGCCCAGGACGTCCTGCAGAAACACCCGCAGGGCGTGCTCATTCCCTCCATCGTCTTGTTCATCACCGTGATGGCCTTCAACAGGCTGGGTGAGGGCGCAAGAGCTGCCACAGACACGAGAGAGTCGGTTCTCGGGTGACAACTACTTCTCCGCCTCCTTCCAATTCGGCCTCAGCGTCGAGCGGTGCCCCGCTGCTGGAGGTCACCAACCTGTCTACGACGTTCACCACACCACGGGGCCTGATCCGGGCGAACGACTCGATCAGCTTCACACTGCGGCGTGGCGAGACCATCGGCGTGGTGGGTGAAACCGGCTCGGGCAAGACCGTGCTCGGCCGGTCGATCCTGGGCGTACTGCCTTCGCGATACACGACCTACACCGGCTCGGTTCGCTTCCAGGGCACGGAGCTGACCACACAGAGCCGCGCGGAACTCGCGAAGCTGTGGGGCTCGGAACTGTCCATGGTCATGCAGAATCCGATGACAGCACTGGCGCCGGCCCGGCGCATCGGACAGCAACTCGCCGACGGGCTCCGCCATCACCTCGGCATGTCTCGGAGCGAGGCGAAGGCAGAAGCGATTCGGCTGTTGTACGACGTGCGCATTCCAGACCCGGAGCGACGCAGCAAGGCGTTCCCGTACCAACTGTCCGGCGGTCTGCGTCAGCGGGTCACCATCGCGCTCGCACTCGCGGCGAACCCGAGCCTGCTCATCGCCGACGAGATCACCACCGCGCTCGACGTCACCGTGGCCGCCCAGATCCTCGACCTGCTCGGCCGGATTCGCGACGAGCGGGCGATGGGCATGATCCTGGTCAGCCACGACCTCGGCGTCATCGCTACCCGGACCGACGCGGTCAAGGTGATGTACGCCGGGCGGATCGTGGAGTCGGCTACCACCCGCGCGTTGTTCGCCTCTCCGCGGCACCCCTACACCGAGGCGCTTCTCGGCTCGATACCGCGCCACAGCCATACCCCGCACACGCCGCTGAACGCCATTCCCGGCGCACCACCCAACCTGGGCCGGCTTCCCGTGGGCTGCTCCTTCGCGCCGCGGTGCGCGTATGCCCAGGATCGCTGCCGGGAGGAACGGCCGGAACTGGTCGACGACGGCACCGGCCACGCGGTGGCGTGCCACTTCCCACGCAATCTGCCGGGCTCGTCGGTCGGCGCCGGAACGAACGAAGCGGTTCGTGTGGAGAACAAGACCGCGAAGGTCTGCGAAGAACGCAACGCCGTCGACGTCAGTGTCGCGACTGGCTCCCCGGCAGCTAGGGAAGGTGGAACGTGAACGCCCACGGCCCAGAAGAACACGGCCATGCCGTCAGCGCCGATCGAACCGGCGAGGCGCTCGTCGATGTTCGCAACTTGTCGGTCACCTATCAGGTGCCCGCCGGCCGCCTCCAGGCCGTCTCCGACATCTCGTTCACGATCGAGAAGGGCGAGACCCTGGGTCTGGTCGGTGAGTCGGGGTGCGGGAAGTCGACGGTCGGCCGAGCCCTGGTGTGTCTTCCACAGCCCGAGCACGCGAACATCATCTTCGAGGGTGTCGACATCGCCAACCTGTCGAAGGCGAAGCTGCGCAAGATGCGCACCCGGATGCAGATCATCTTCCAGGACCCGACCTCCGCGCTGAACGGCGGGCGCAAGATCTCGGAGGTCGTCGCCGAACCCTTCGTGATCTGGAATACCTATCCGGACAAGGCCGAACGCAAGAAGCGGGTCGACGAACTGCTCCACGCGGTCGGCCTCGATCCGGAGGTGTTCGGCAACCGCCGCGCGCACGAGCTCTCCGGCGGCCAGTGTCAGCGCGTCGCGATCGCGCGTGCCCTGGCCTTGGAGCCCAGCTTCATCGTCTGCGACGAGGCGGTCTCGGCACTCGACGTCTCCGTCCAGGCACAGATTCTGAACCTTCTCGAGGAACTGAAGGAGAAGTACCAGCTCACCTTGCTGTTCATCTCCCACGACCTGTCAGTGATCCGGCACGTGTCCGACCGGATCTGTGTCATGTATCTCGGCGTGATCTGCGAGATCGGGCCACGCGACGCTGTCTACGACACGCCGCGACACCCGTACACCTCGGCCCTGATCGACTCGTTGCCCGAGCCCGACCCGACCCAGGAGCCGCAGCGTCCCCCGATTGAAGGTGACCTGCCCTCGGCGGTCAGCCCGCCGCCCGGATGCCGGTTTCACACTCGCTGCCCACGTGCGACGGCGGTCTGCCGCACCGAGGTGCCGCCCCTGGTTCCATTCGCGGATGCCGAAGGCCACTTCGTGGCCTGCCACCATCCGCTCGAGCCGGGCGAGAAGCTCGTGAGAACGGATGAAACGGCGCGGGCGAGCGATGCCTCAGCGCTTGCGCAGGCGACTGGATGAGCGGCTCCCACCATGCGGTAGACCTACCCGCTCAAGCCGACTCCGGGCGGATCGCCGGCCGGCTTCGGATCGCCCTCGTCGTCATCTGCGTCACCCAGTTGATGATGGTGCTGGACGGCACCGTGGTCACCGTGGCGTTGCCCTCCATCCAGCGCGGCCTGGACATGTCGATGGTGGGTCTGGTGTGGGTCACGACCGCATACACGCTCACCTTCGGCGGCTTCCTGCTCTTCGGCGGTCGGATCGGCGACCTGTACGGCCGGCGGCGGCTCTTCATGATCGGCGTCGGGCTGTTCACCGTCGGGTCGCTGGGCTCCGGACTGGCCGTCAACGACATCTCGTTGATCGTCACACGTGGCCTGCAGGGAATCGGCGGCGCGATCGCGTCCCCGACCGCCTTGTCCCTGGTGATCACGAACTTTCCGGAAGGGAAGTTGCGCAGCAGAGCCATGGGCGCATACGCCGGCATGTCGGCGGTCGGCGGTGCGATCGGACAAATCGTGGGCGGCGTGCTGGTGGACATGGTGAGCTGGCGCTGGATCTTCTTCATCAGCGTGCCGTTCGGCCTGTTCATCATGTTCCTCTCGCCACGCGTGCTGGACGAGGGCCAGCACCGCCGGGGGCGGCTCGACGTCATCGGTGCGCTGGCGGTCACCGCTGGGATGGTCTTGCTGGTCTTCGGCCTGACGAATGCCGCGTCGCACGGCTGGGGAGCCGCGAGCGTCGTGCGGTCGCTCATCGGCGGGGTCGCGCTGCTGGTCTTCTTCGTGATCTGGGAAGCGCGTACGCCCCACGCGCTGATGCCGTTGCGCATCTTCAAGGACCGAAACCGGGCCGGGGCCTACACCATCGGTTTCTTCCTGGGCACGAGCGGCATCGCCGCGTTCTTCTTCGTCAGCCTGTACCTGCAACAGGTCCTGGGCTTCAGCGCCCTGCAAACGGGTCTGTCGTTCCTGCCGATCGCCGGCGTGGTGATCATCGCGACGCAGGTAGCGTCACGGCTGGTCAACCGGTATCCGCCGCATCTACTGATCGCCGCCGGAGCGTTCTTGGTCGCCCTCGGGCTGGGTTGGCTCAGCACGATGGACGCGAATTCAAGTTTCTTCGACATCCTGCTGCCACAACTGGTGCTGTGGTACGGGTCGGGCACGACGATGGTGCCGCTCGTTCTCACCGCCGTGTCCAGCGTGAGCGAGGCCGAAGCCGGCCTGGCTTCGGCTGTGCACAACACCTGTCAGCGCATGGGCGGCGCCATCGGTCTCGGCGTCCTGGCCACGGTGTCGATCATGGTGACCGACACCGATCTGAAGTCCACGAGCGCCGGCGCGGTGACCGAGCAGGCACGTCACGCCGCCTTGACACATGGGTATGCGCAGGCACTCTTCGTCGGCGCGTGCATCGCGATCTTCGCCTTCGCGCTGACGATGCTCATCCTGGGCACGAGTAGGGGCCGGCTGGCGCGCAAGCGTGCCCGGCTCCGGAATCCGGTGTCCAGCGACGGATCGGGCCTGACCGGACAACCCTGAGTCCATCGCATCAGGGTCACGTCGAGGTCGGGTGGCAAGGAGCGGCTGACCGGCCGCAGCGTATCGAGCACGATTCTGCAAGGCAAGCACGGAGAGAATGGGTCAGGGAAATGGGAGATCTGGACAAGAAGGTCGGCGTCGTGATGGGAGCGGGGCCGGGCATCGGTCGCGCGACCGCGCTCGCTCTGGCCAACGCGGGCGCCGACGTCGTCATAGCCGCACGCAATCTGGAGCGCCTGGAGGCGCTTGCCGACGAGCTCACCGACCAGACCGGCCAGCTCATCATCCCCCTCGAGGCCGACCTCGGGGACCTCGCGTCCTGCAAGACCCTCATCGCGGAGACCGAAGAGCGCTTCGGCCGCCTCGACGTCCTGGTCAACGTCGCGACCGGCGGTGGCTCCAACGCGCCGATCATCGATGCGGACTGGGACGGGTGGCGGAAGGCCTTCGAGCTCAATGTGATCGGCAACCTCGAGCTCAGCCGCCTGGCCGCGAAGATCATGATGCAGCACGGTGGTGGCTCGATCATCCAGATCGGCACGTTCGGCACGCACAGCCAGCCCGTCCGTCAGGGGTCGTACACCTCGACGAAGGAGGCACTGCTGTCCGCGTCGCAGACCCTGGCGAAGGAACTCGGGCCGAACAACATCCGGGTCAACGTGGTGACGCCGGGCTACACCACCGGGCCCAACCTGGACCACCTGTTCGCCAGCGTGGCCGAGCGCACCGGAGAGTCCGTGGAGGAGGTCTCTCGGCGGCTCGCGAAGACGGCCGCGCTCCGCAGCCACGTCGACCCGGAGGACATCGCCGCCGCGGTGCTGTTCTTCGCCGGGCCCGGGGGCGCCCGCATCACGGGCGTCGAACTGCCCGTGACCGCGGGCCAGCGCTGATTCGCGGCCGGTCGGCCCCAGCTCGGCGCCCGCCGTTCGCGGCGTGGCGGGCAGCCCACTCGCGGCGCGATTCCACGCCCGGCCCGCTCGTCGGAGCGGCCGCGCGTGGAACCGCGCCGGGCTGCGCGGCCGCCGACGCGACCCCGGCCCGAGGCGCGCACGCAGCTCAACACGAGCCGGCCCGGCGCGGTCGGCGTCCGCATGTGACGTCGCCGCGGCGCGGCTCGGAACTCGGCCACCGTCGGTGACGAGCCCACGGCATCCAGGTACAGCAGCGTGACCCCACGCTGCTGTAGAACAAGAATACAGTAGTGTCGATCAGGCCTTGCCGATGCGGATCTTGCAGGAAACCTTTGAATCGATCCGGTGTCTCGGACACGGCAACCGCGTCTAGCGATAGGCAACCATGACTAAACTAGAATTCAAAAATAGCCGTTCGAGCAATTTGGGCCGGCGTGCGCCTCGATCGCCCAGCAGCCCGGCGGGGGGCGGCAACTAATGTCCACGCCATTCAAGCTCGACCACCTCGCCATCGGGGTGGCGCAGTGGGCCGACGCGTATCCGCGCTTTGCCGTCGAGTTGGGCGGACGGTGGAGCCACGGTGGCGGCGCCGGGGAATTCTGGCCCTACCAACTGACGTATCGCGACAACATGCACCTGGAGTTCATCTCCCCCGGCGACAGTGTCGCCGGCTTCATGCGTCGTTTCATCGACCGTAACGGTCCCGGTGCGCACCACATCACGTTCAAGGTCCCCTCGCTCGACAGAGCATTGGAGGAGGTGGGCGGCCTCGGCATCTCCATCCTCGGCGGTCGGACCAACATGGACTTCTGGCAGGAAGCCTTCCTGCACCCGAAGCTGGCCGGCGTGGGCACGCTCATCCAGATCGCCCAGATCGACGAAGAGGCGATGGATCGGATGAAGATCGGCGCCAGGCGTCCGGCGGACTTCCCGGAGCGGCTCGGGCCACAGCACGGCGTGAGCTGGATCGGCCTGAGTGTCGAATCGCTTGGCCGGGCCAAGAATCTTTTCGTCGACGTGCTGCGTGGCAACGTCGTCGAGGAGGGCCCGGGGTGGGCCCGCCTGTCGTGGGGACCGTCGCGCGGATTGCTGCTGCGCGACGCGGCCGGTCTGCCCGGCGATCCTGAGCTCTGGGGGCAGGGTCCCCTCCCCGGCGTCGCCCACGTGATGTTCGGGCCCGCAGCCCTCTCGGTCGATGACATCGCCAGCAAGAAGGTCGAGGCCGATCCGCTGCCCGAGGATCCGCTGACGCGCACGCCGGTCTGGATGGTCGATCACATGGTCACCACGGACTGACGTTCTGAGCCGCTACGGTGCGGCACGCCGGCAAGGGGTCGGGTCGAGACTCGACCCCGGCAGGACGGTGACCGGCACGGCAGACTCCGATTGCAACGAGACCTCGGCTCTCGGAGGATCCTTGGACGGATCCCCTGACACAGCAGAGGTCTCGTTCCATCACCGGCATCGGCACAGGGTGCCGGCGATCATGCCGTCGCGGGCTTGAACAACCCCGCAGATCCTTAAGCTTCGCGGCCCCGGTAGATCAATCTGATGGCGTCGTCCACGCTCCGGAAGACGTCGTTGATCGACGACCGGTTCATGACCCAGCTCCGCAACTGCGTGACGAGCACCGACTCGATGGTAATGATGATCGCTCTGCGGTTCGCATCGATCGGGTCGTCGAAGGCAAGCTGCAGAGTTTGCGTGTACTGCGAGCCCATGGCATGGCTGTAGACCTCGGCCGCATAGGTGTCGGTCGTCGTCTCCATCATCATCAGCACCCGGAAGAACTGCGGCTGCACCTGGAACGCGCGGATCGAGCGGTAGAAGATCTCCCGCAGCCGGTCAGCTTCCGTCTCGCCTGCTGGGGCGGACTTTTCCAGCTTCGTCTTGAGCGCCTTCTGCCATTCGACGAAGACCGCCGCGAACAGGTGCTCCTTCGAGGCGAAGTATCGATAGAGGGTGCCCAGCGCGACTCCCGAGTCGCGCGCGACATCGGAGATCTTGACCTGCTCGTAGTCGCTATCCGCGAGTGCGCGCAACGCTGTCCGGATGATTCGGTGCCTGCGCGCGGCTTGGTTTTGCCGTAGCGTTTCCGGCGCCGGAGGCCCTGTGATTTGCAACACCTTCCCCGTCTTCCCATCTCCGATTCGACCTGATACTAGAACTAGAGCCTAGCACTCGGGGTCGATGTCGTCTGAGGGGGAATCCTCAAGACTTACGGATCAGCCGATATTCCCGGAGTCACCGGCAGTACTTGCGGACCCGGCGCATCAGGTATGCGTGGAAGCGCCGCGAACCGTTGTCCCGGATGGAGCGCAGTGACGCCATCCACCCGGCGACCGAGCGCGTTGCCACAGTGACGGCCCGTCCCACGGGCGGCACGTCACCCCAGCTCGGGCGCCCCTGTCCCGCACGGTGCTCCCGCCGGCCCACGGCCCGGGCAATGCGCGACCCCTTGTCACGCACTTCGGCCTCACCTAGCATCCCTCTCATGGAGCGAGCCGACCTCTCACCAGATGAGAGGCAAGAGTTGAGTCTTCCCGATCGGTTACTGACGATCGTCGAGTCGATTGCGAACAGTGATCAGCCGATGGGGGTCATGGCCATCGCCGCTGCCACCGGGATCGACAAGAGCGCTGTCTCGCGCCTGCTCAAGACCCTTGCCTCTCGGCGCTGGGTGGAGAAGGGCCCGGAGGGCTACGTGGCGGGCGCGGCGCTCATCCAGCTCGCCTCCAAGGCGGGGGTCGACGACATCATCGGCCGGCTCGCCTCCCGCGAACTGAACGTGCTGCTGCAGGCCACCGACGAAACCGTCAGCTTCCACCGCGTGGTCGGCTCCCAGCGCATCTGCATCCTGGGTCTGGAGAGCCCACAGATCATGCGCGGTCGCATCCCGCTCGGCGAGACGATCCCGCTCACCCACGGCACGTCCGGCAAGGTGATCCTGGCATGGGTGGACGAAGCTCTGCGTGCCCGGTTGCTCGCCGAGCTTGCGCCGGAGGTCCGCGAGAACGTCACCCGCCAACTCGTGTTCATCGAGGCGAACGGCTATCTCAGCACCGAGCACGACCCGAACCAGGGGGTCGGCGCCCTGGCGGTCCCGGTGTTCGGCCCGTACGGCATCGTCGGCTCGCTCGGCGCCATCGGACCCGCTGAGCGCTGGAACGCCGACCAGCGCCGCAAACACGCTCGCGTCGGTCTCAAATGCGCGGCCCGCATGGCCGCCGAGCTCGGCTACGTCGGGGATCGATACGAGCGCTGGGCCACAACCGCACTCGATCAGACACTGGTCGAGGCATGAACACCGTCGCCGGGCAGCCCCTGCTCATCGCGATGCTCATGATCCCCGGGCACGCCCGCGACGCCGCCGAGCGGGTCGCCCTCGGGCAAGCCGACGCCTACATCCTCGACCTCGAGGACACCGTGCCCGCCGCGGCGAAGGACGACGCCCTCCGCGCCACCGGTGACCTGCTCGGCAACGAGCAGGGTGGACGCGTCGTCTACGTGCGCGTGCATTCCGTCGACGCCGGTTGCCTGACGCGCGAACTCGACGCGATCGTCGGCCCCTCCCTGACCGGGATCAACTTGCCGAAGGTCGAGTCCGCCGCCGATGTCGTCGCGCTCGACAGCCGGCTGGCAGCGCTGGAGGCGGCTCGCGGCCTGCCGATCGGGCACACCGAGATCATGGCCACGATCGAGACCGCGCGCGGCGTGCTGCGCATGAACGAGATCGCCACCGCGTCCCCGCGTCTTCGGTGCCTGTGCGTGGGGGTGGGCGACCTGACGAGGGACCTCGGTCTGGAGCCACAGGGCGCCGAACTGTCCCCGGCGATCGTGGCCGCCCAGATCCAGGCCGTCTTCGCGTCCGCCGCGGCCGGTCTCCAACCACCACACGATTCCACGCACGCGGTGGAGCAGGACCTGGCCACCCTGCGCCACCGCGCCCAGGCCACCCGTGCGCTCGGTTTCCGAGGCAAACACGCCCTGCACGCCGCGCACCTGCCCGTCATCACCGAGATCTACACCACCCGCTGATCACCGAAACCTCGGTCATCGTCGAACGAAAGGCCCGACATCATGACCCTGCCGGACCGCGACTACGTCGGCTATGGCCGCCACCAGCCCAAGGGCTCCTGGCCGGGCGGAGCACGGGTGGCGCTGAACATCGCCGTCAACATCGAGGAGGGCAGCGAACGGTCCTGGTGGGCCGGGGACCGCCAGAACGAGGGCCTCAGCGAGGTCCCCCGCGCGATCGATCCCCGCTACCGCGACCTGGGCGTCGAATCGATCTACGAGTACGGCAGCCGCGCCGGCATCCATCGGCTGATGCGCATGTTCGACCGGCTCGGCATCCGGGTCACGGCGTTCGCCGCCGCCGCCGCGCTCGAACGCACTCCCGAGGTGGCGCAGTGGCTGAACGCATCCGGCCACGAGCTGTGCTCGCACGGGTATCGGTGGGCCGAGGCGTGGCACCTGAAGGAGGACGACGAACGTGCGCTCATCGCCAAAGCCGTCGAGACGTTCGAGCGCGTGACGGGGCGTCGCCCCGTCGGCTGGTACAGCCGCTGGATGCCGTCGCTGAACACGCGCCGCCTGCTCGTCGAGGAGGGCGGGTTCATCTACGACTCCGACGCCTACAACGACGACATTCCCTATTACGTGAAGGTCAACGACAACGCGCACCTCGTGGTGCCGTACACGATGGCCTACAACGACACCCACTTCGCCTACGGCCAGATGACCAGCCCCAGCGACTTCGAGGAGTACTGCACGAAGGCGCTGGACTATCTGCTGGCCGAAGGTGACGACGTGCCCCGGATGATGTCCGTGGGTGTGCATCCCAGACTTGCCGGCCAGGCCGCCCGTGCCAGCGCCTTGGAGAGCTTCATCACCGCCGCGCAGTCACGCGCTGACGTCTGGATCGCCACCAGGGAACAGATCGCCCGGTGGTGGCGCAAACAGTTCCCACCGGTTGCCACCGGGACCGGATTCACCTCCGGCGAATTCCAGGGCGGTTGATGAACGTGCCCGTACAGCGGCACGGCAAGGCCGGCCGTCGATCCATGTCGTCGTTTTCGGAGGAGTGCACCATGACATCGCTTACGCTGCTCATCAACCATGGCATCCTGAGCCTGAATCCCAACAGCCGGTTCGCCGACGGCTCCACCCCGTGGAGCGTGCTGGCCAATATCGCCCCCGGGCTCGTGCGGATGAACGAGGACGGGGAACTGCTGCCCAGCCTCGCCACCGAGTGGAGCCATGACGAGGGCTACCGGACGTTCCGGTTCACGCTGCGCGAAGGGGTCCGGCTGCACTCCGGCCGGCTCCTCACCCCCGAACTCGTGATCTGGAACTTCCAGCGCTTCTTCTCCGGTCGCTTTGACACCCTCTTCGGCCGCGACTACCAGGGTCTGACAGCCATCCGAGCCGACGGCGATCATGGCGTCGTCTTCGAGTTCGACCGTCCGTTCCCCGACTTCCTGCACTACCTGGCCTGGCGTACCTGCATCGTCGATGACGTCGCCGACCAGCCCTGCGGGGCCGGCCCCTTCCGGCTCGCCGAGTGGAAGCGCGGGGAGTACATCCGCCTCGAAGCGTTCGACGACTACTACGTGCCCGGCCAGCCGGCCGTCGATGAGATCAGGGTGATCTGGGCGTCCAGCGCCGAAGCCAAGCTCGCCGCCATCCGGAGCGGCAACGTCGACGTCATCGAGAACGTCCCGATGCTCGCCGCCGGCGCCCTGGCCGAAGAGGGCCTGCTCGAGTACCGCACGGTCGCCTCCACCCGTCGCGCCGCCCTCGTCCTGAACACGCAGGCGGGCCCACTCGCGGATCTGCGGGTGCGCAAAGCGGTCACGCACGCCCTCGACCGTGTCGAGCTGACCCGCATGCTCTTCGGCGACAAGGCGGCCCCGCTCACCCGATCGGTGTTGTCCAGCACGCCGAACCCGGCGATAACCCCGTACGCCTACGACGTGGAGACCGCCAGGACGCTCCTGAAGGAGGCCGGCGTCGGCGAAGGTCTCGTGCTGCGCGGCGTGTCCACGAAGGTCGCGCCGCTGCCGAAGGTCAGTGCCTACGTGACCGAGGCACTCGCCGAGCTGGGGATCAGCCTCGACGTGCGGTTCTACGAGGACCCGCCGTGGTGGCCGTTCGTGTACCTCGACACCGAATGGGACGTCGCGTTTCAGGGCATGGGCGTGCGACCCGCGCAGAACGTGGCGCTGCAACGTGACCATCGGTCCGATGGCCCGTTCAACGCGTCCGGCTTCGCCGATGCCGGCCTCGACGCCCTCATCGACCGAGCAGCCCAGCTCCCCGGGGGGCCGGCCCGCGCCGCGGCGCAGTCCGGCGCCGAGGTCACCTTGCACGAGAACGTCCCGTTCATCCCGCTGTACAGCGCGAAAGCCTGCTACGGCTGGAAGCCGGGCGTACAGGGCGTGACCACGAACGCGTTGGGCTATCTCGACCTGAGCGCTGCTACCGCGGCCGACCAGAGTTCCTGACCATGCGACCGCCTGCGCCCCCGGCAGGCGTCCCCGAAAGGCAGAGACCATGAGCGCACCACCTGCGCACCCCGCCGGGCACCCTCCCGCATCCGGCGGAACCGAAACGAGGCAGGCCACTCTCACGGTGCGCAACGCCTCCATCGCCTACGGGCCCAAGAACCCCGTGATCGTCAACAACGTCTCCTTCGACGTCGACCAGGGTGAGGCCTTCATCCTCATCGGCCGTTCCGGGTGCGGAAAGTCCACACTGCTGCGCTCCCTGGCCGGTTTCCAGGAACTGCGCAGCGGACAGATCCTGCTCGACGGGAAGAAGGCAACCGCACCCGGCCCCGACCGAATGATGGTGTTCCAGAACTTCGACCAGTTGCTGCCGTGGCGCACCGCCGTGCAGAACGTGGAATTCGCCATCAAGAAGGCCGGCTCGAAAGGCGCCGGCAGTGTTCGCCAACGGGCTCTTGACGCGCTGCAGATGGTGCACCTGTCAGCCGCGGCCGACAAGTTTCCGTCCCAGTTATCCGGTGGCATGCAACAGCGCGTAGCGATCGCCCGCGCGCTCGCGGTACGCCCCCGGATCGTCCTCATGGACGAGCCCTTCGGCGCCCTCGACGCCATGACGCGCGCGTCCCTGCAGGCCGAGGTGCTGCGCCTGCAACGGGAGATGAACATGACCCTCGTGTTCGTCACACACTCGATCGAGGAGGCCGTCTACCTCGGTGACCGGATCGGGCTCATGACCCCGCAGGGCGTGTTCGAAGGCATCTACACCAACGCCTTCCAGGGGCGGGTCGACAGCCCCGAGGGCACCGAGTTCGCCGGTGAGCTGCGTACGAAGCTGGAGGCGAGCGCGGTATGAACAAGCCGATCCAGAAGACGGCCGTCCGCGTCACCGTGGTGGCCGTGGTGATCCTGGCCTGGGAGCTCATCCCGCGAATCGCCGGAATCAGCCCCATCGTGCTCCCGCCATTCTCCAGCGCCGTCGAAGTGCTGTGGGAGCGGGCGCTCGACGGATCCCTGTGGCAGAGCTTGCTCGCATCACTGTCACTGCTGGTGCGTGGCGTCGGGCTGGGCATCCTGATCGCCATCGTGATGACGGCCGGATGTTTCATCATCCCCGGCGGACGTGAGGTCCTGCAGACCCTCGTGGGCCTCTTCAACCCGTTGCCGGCGATCGCGATCCTCCCGCTCGCGCTGTTGTGGTTCGGCTTCAGCGAGCGCTCGATGATCCTGGTGATCGTGTTCTCGGTGGTTTGGGCCATGTCCCTCAACGCCTACGCCGGGTTCTCCACCATCCGGCCGGTCCTCGTCGACGTGGGACGCAACCTCGGGCTGCGCGGGCCGCGCCTGATCGCAAGCATTTTCTTCCCAGCGGCATTGCCGCACTTGCTCTCCGGCCTGCGTATCGGATGGGCCTTCGCCTGGCGTACCGCCGTCGCCGCCGAGCTCGTTTACGGCGCCGCGGGCGGTCAGGGAGGCATCGGCTGGCAGATCTACCTGGACCGCTCGGAATTCAACACCGGCGGGGTGTTCGCCGGACTACT
This sequence comes from Dactylosporangium roseum, assembly GCF_025264685.1. GTDB lineage: Bacteria > Actinomycetota > Actinomycetes > Mycobacteriales > Micromonosporaceae > Dactylosporangium > Dactylosporangium roseum. The sequence continues at coordinate 2,841,710 of NZ_CP073721.1, read as the reverse complement.
CACGATTGTTCTCGTGGGCCTCGTCGTGGAATACGGAATCCTCAACACCATCGAAACGCGAACGGTCAAAAAGTGGGGAATGGTGAACTGAAATGAAGACGTCCTGCAACGTCGCCCCGCCGACGCGCCGGCGCGGCATGACCGGCCTCCGGTACGCGGCGGCCGCCACCGTCGTCGCGCTGCTCGCCGCGTGCGGCTCGACATCGACCGGCTCCACCGGAAGCAACGGCGAGACCAACACCGTGAAGGTGGTCACGAACTTCGGAACGATCTACTACGGCCTGCTGCTCGGCCTGGACCTCTTGACACAGGAACACCCCGACCTGAAGGTCGAGCACGTCCAGCTCTCAGCCGGAGGGGACAGCCTCACCGCTCTCGCCTCCGGTCAGGCAGACCTGGTTTCGGTCGGCGTCTCGCCCGTGCTCATCGCCCGCGAGAAGGGCTTACCCGTACGTTTCGGCGGGGCGCTCGTGACCGCACACATCGCGCTGGTGGCGATGGACGAGAAATACCGCTCCCTTGCCGACTTCCAGCCCGGTGACCAGATCGCCACCCCCGGCCCCTACGCCGTTGGCTCCATCGCGCTGCTCGGCGCCGCGATGCGCGAGCTCGGCGACTGGAAGAAGGTCAACGGCATGTTCCGCATGATGCCCCACCCGGACGCGGTGACGGCACTCACGCAGCGGGAGGTGCAGGCGCACATGGCTACACCTCCATTCCTTCAGCAGGATCTGGCGAAGGGAGCCCACGAGGTGATCGGCGGCGACAAGCTGCTGGGCGCCCCCGTCCCGCTGGGAGCCTTCGCGTTCAGCGAGGCCTTCCACAAGAACAACCCGAAGCTGTATGCCACCCTCGTGGAAGCGATCGAACGCGGCACCGCAATGATCAACAATGACCCGCAGGCCGCTGCCGCGCGGCTGGCCGGCATCAAGGCCGTGCAGGCGACCAAGGAGAAGATCCTCGTCGAGCTGACCGAACAGGGCATCAAGTTCAACACCAAGTTCGAAGGCTACGCCGAGACCGCGGACACCATGCTGCGGATGGGGCTCATCAAGAAGAACCCGGCCCTGTCCGACGCGTCGTTCCCGAGCGTCACAGGTTCATAGCGACGAACAACATAAGATGGTGTGGCCCCGGCGTCGGCCGGGGCCACACGCCTTGCCGGACTCGACGCCGTTCGCACCGAGCAGCTCGCAGGGCATGGTTGCCCAGTATGTCCACAGACTCCACACGGTGAGTGCATGAGTGCCACGCGTTGGCCCGATCTGGCTAGCCTCGAACTGCTGTTGCTCGTCGCGGAGCAGGGCAGCCTCGGAAAGGCCGCGAAGTTGCAGGCCATTACTCAGGCGTCCGCGAGTCGACGGCTCGACACCCTGGAGCGCGAGCTCGGCGTCCCGTTGTTGCAGCGATCGACGTCGGGTTCGCGCCTCACACCGCAGGGACAGGTCGTTGTCGACTGGGCCCGTGCGGCGTTGGCGGCGTCGAACGATCTGCTGCTGGGCGTGCGCGCCCTTCGCCAGCAGCGCAACGCGTCTCTGCAGGTGGCGGCCAGCATGACCGTCGCCGAGTATCTCATGCCCGCTTGGCTTTCGAGCCTCCGCCGCACCATGCCCGAAGTTGAGGTCGGCCTCCGGGTGGTCAACTCACGACGCGTCGGTGATCTGGTTCGTGCGGGCGATATCGACGTCGGATTCATCGAGTCGCCGTGCGTGCCGCAAGGGCTCGCGACCAAGCGCGTCGCCCAGGACCGCCTTGCGGTGGTGGTCGCACCTCAGCATCCATGGGCGCGGCGGCGTGAGCCCCTCGATGTCGCGGACCTGGCCGCGACGCCGCTGGTGGTACGTGAGCCCGGCTCCGGCACTCGTCTTGCCCTGGAGCGCGCGCTGGCCGAGCGGGGCGCGATCGCCGCGCCCGTGCTGGAGCTGTCCTCGAACGCCGCGGTGAAGGTGGCGGTCGAGGCCGGTGTCGCCCCGGCCGTTCTCAGCGCCCTCGCGGTCGCCGCCGAGCTGCGCGAGGGCCGCCTCTTCGAGGTTCCCATCGGAGACCTCGACCTGCGGCGGCCGTTGCGCGCCGTGTGGCGGCGCAAACCCCGACTCCCCGACCCGGCAGCAGGACTCGTCCGCCTCGCAATGACGTCCCGCCCGTAACCCACTCCCACCCCGCGCCTCACTCAGCGTTGATCTTGCAGTTGTGGTGCCGAGACACTCCCTGAATGTCCGGCTTGTCAGGCACCACAACTGCAAGATCAACGCGGGATGAGGCCGGGTGGGGACCTAGTTGAAGAGGTTTACGGCCAGCACTCCGGCCAGGGAGATCAGGGTGATCAGGGCGGTGGAGAGCAGGCCGACGGCCAAGCCCGACCAGCCGGTGCGGAGCAGGGCACGGAGCCGGACCGAGGCACCCATACCGAACAACGCGGCGGTGAACAGCACCGTCTGGGCCGTCTTGAGCGGCGCCAGCAGATCGTCCGGCACCAGGTGCAGGCTGCGCAGCGCCATCATCGCGAGAAAGCCACCGACGAAGAGCGGGACCAATGGCGGCTTCTTGCTGCCCGCCGCCTGCGCGGTCCGCCGCCGCCAGAAACTGATCCCGGCGATGAGCGGGGCGAGCAGCACCACGCGGGTCAGCTTGACCACGACCGCGGTGGCGAGCGCCGCCGAACCGACCACCTCCGCGGTCGCCACCACCTGCGCCACCTCGTGCACGCTGGCACCGGCCCAGATGCCGACGCTCTCCTCCGGCAGGTTCAGGAAGGTCTGCGCGAAGGGCAGCGCGACCATGGCGAGGCAGCCGTACAGGGTGACCAGGGAGATCGCCGTCATGACGTCCTCCTCGTCACTGTCGGTGACCCCGTCCACCGCCGCTACCGCGGCCGCGCCGCAGATGGAGAAGCCGGTGGCGACCAGCAGGGTGCGATCGCGGCTGAGCCCCAACCGCCGGCCGAACCATTGCGTGCTGAAGAAGGTGACGATCACCGTCACGAGCACCAGCAGCAGCACCGGAAGACCCAGCTTGAGGACGTCCGGGACGGCGAGTTGCACACCGAGCAGCACGATCCCGACCCGCAGCAGCCGCCGGGCGGCGAACGCCAGCCCGGGGGCGAGCGTGACGGTGGAGATCCCGCAGTTGCCCAGGATGGCGCCGAGCGCCAGCGCGGCCATGAGCGGGCTCACCGCGCCGAACGCGAGGTTGATCGCCATCGCGCCGGCGACGCCGACCACGACCACAACCAGTCCCGGGAGCAGCGATGAACTGCCGGTGCGACGCACCGACGGAGCGGATTGGATCATGCTGGCGACACTGCCCGAAACCGGGGTCCCCCGGTAGCCGCCGGTGGCACATCAGCTCATACGGTCAGTGCATGAGCGACCGGGCCGTCCGCCACCCGCCGCACCCGGGATCCAGCACAGTCAGTCTCGGCTCACCCGGCGGTCGCGATCGCCGCGATGGCGGCGTGTGGCCGATGGGTGCCTTCGCTGGGCCGCCGCAGGCGCTCGACTTCCGTGAAGCCGGCCCGCCGCAGGCGCTCGGAGAACTCGTCAACGGGCCAGCGATAGGCGGTCACGACCTTGTGGTCGAAGGCGGCGACCTCGTCACCGTCGAAGAGACCGAGCACCAGCGCTCCGGCCGGGGCCATCACGCGCCGGAACTCGGCGAGCACGCCGTCGAGGTCCCGCGGCGGTAGATGGATCAACGAGTACCAGGCGAGAATGCCGGCGACGGAGCGGTCGGCGACGGCAAGCTCTTCGATCGACCCGAGGTGATACCTGCCGCTCGGGTGGGTTGCCTGCGCATGGGCGACGAACTCGGGGACCATGTCGATTCCCGTTGCGCTGACGCCCAGCGAGCGAAGGTAGTCGGTGATATGGCCGGGCCCACAGCCCAGATCGAGCACCGTGCCGGGTCGGCCCGCCAGATGCCGCCCGATGAAGGCGAGGTCGTCGGCGTGTACCTGCTGCCTTGTACCGAACAGCTCGATGTAGAGTTCCGCGACGGACGCATATGCCCGCCGGACCCGCTCCATGTCCACCGCGCGACTGTATGGGCTCTCGGATCGTCTGAGCGGGCCGGGGCCGGCCCGCTCAGACGGGCAGCGGGTCGCCGGTCTCCAGCAGCGTCTTCAGGCTGGCGATGACGTTGGGCCAGCCGCCGCTGACCATCTCCGCGATGGTGCTGCCGGGAGCGAACCCGTCGTGCACCACGGTCAGCTTGACCACGCCGTCGCCGGTCGGCTCGATGTCGAAGGTGACGGTGGACCGGGGCTCGGCCGCGATGGTGGCGAGGAACCCGGCATCCCAGCCGAACCGCTCGGCCAGCTCCGGGGTGAAGCTGTGCCAGGTGTAGGCCAGGCGGCGGAACGGGTCGGACTCGACCACCACCTGCTCCGGGTCGGTCAGCACGACGCCGTGGTTGTCCCAGGTCATCGGGGAGCCGGCGGTCCACTCGGTGGTGAAGGTCGTGTCCCAGTAGCGCTTGGTGAAGGCGGGCTCGGTCAGCGCCTGCCACAGCCGCTCGGGCGTGGTGCCGATGTAGGTGACGTACACGAAGCGGGGCTGGTCCATCGGGGTTTCCTCCAGGGCGGTCTTGAGGTCCGCGAGCACGCGGACCCGGTCACGGTCGTACTGGCTGATCCACCGATCGGCGATCGCGTTGACCGGCGCGGCGTTGAGGTAGTGCAGCTTCTCCCGGCCGCGGCGCACGGTGACGACCAGTCCGGCCTCCTCCAGCACCGCCAGGTGCTTGCTGACCGACTGGCGGGCCATGTCGAGTCCGGCGCACAGTTCGCGCAGGGTCTGCCCGGACCGCTTGTTCAGGCTGTCGAGCAGCCGCCGGCGGCTCGGGTCGGCCAGCGCCCGGAACACCTCGTCCATCACCGTCACGTCCATCTTCCACGATACGCAGCCGTTCGGCTGCCTTTACGATAGGCAGCCGAACGGCTGCATGTCAACGATTCATGACCATGGGAAAGATGCGGCTGCCCCGACAGCCAGATCTCTCCCCTGACCATGGGGCCGAGCGGCACGGAACGCGCCGTGCCGGTCCAGCGGCGACCGGGCGCGACCAGGCGCCACCCGCACGACCGTGCGTCACCGTCCCGTACCGCACCACCGGGGTTGACAGACCCTGGTGATGAGTTGTCGCGCCCGCACCCGTCATACCTCCGACGGGACACACGACGAGGCGGAAGGATGACGTGATGCGTGCGGACACACCGCTGGAGGAGTTGGGCGTGAGCGGTCTGGGCGAGGTCGACGAGCGGGCGTTCTCGGGACTGGCGGAGCGGCACCGGCGGGAGCTGCACGTGCACTGCTACCGGATGCTCGGGTCGTTCGAGGACGCCGAGGACACCGTGCAGGAGACGTTCCTCCGTGCCTGGCGGCGGCGGGAGACCTTCGAGGGGCGGTCGACGTTCCGGGCGTGGCTCTACCGGATCGCCACCAACGCCTGCCTGGACCTGCTCGCCAAGGTCCGCCCGGAGCAGGCGACCGGCGGCGAGGTGCTGTGGCTGCAACCCTACCCGGACCGGCTGCTCGACGAGCTGCCCGCGGGCGACGGGGACGAGCCGGAGACCGTCGCCCTCGCGCGGGAGACGATCGAGCTGGCGTACCTGGTCGCGGTCCAGCACCTCGCGCCGCGCCCGCGGGCCGTGCTGATCCTGCGGGACGTGCTCGGCTGGCCGGCGAAGGACGTCGCGGAACTGCTCGGGGACTCCGTCAACTCCGTGAACAGCGCACTGCAGCGGGCCCGCGCCGGCATGCGGGAGCACCTGCCCGCCGAGCGGCAGGACTGGACCGGCGGCGAGGAGGACGCCGGGACCCGAGAGCTGGTACGGCGTTTCACCGACGCCAGCGTGGCCACGGACGTCGACCGGCTCGCCGCGATGCTGCGCGACGACGTCCGGTGCTCGATGCCGCCGACACCGGGCCTGTACGTCGGCCGCGACGCGGTGGTGGCCAACTGGGTCGACGACGGCTTCGAGGGCATGACGGGGCTGCGCGCCGTCCCCACCGCGGTGAACCGGCAGCCCGCCATCGCCTTCTACCACTGGCGCGAGCGGGAGCGCGCGTACCTGCCGCTGACGATCGACGTCCTGCGCGTCACCGGCGGGGCGATCACCGAGATCACCATCTTCCACGACGACCAGTTCCCGCGGCTCGGGCTGCCGGAGCGCCTGCCGGCGGACGGCACGGAGTAGTAGTCCCGGTGCGGACGCTCACGCTGCGCGCCGGCGCGCGTGTCGGGGTGGTCGCGGCCGAGTGGCGCGACGCGTTCGGCGTCGTCACCCGCGGGCGGGTGCAGCTCGAGCTGCGCGACGGCGGGCCCGGGCCGGTCCTCGGACGCGACGCCGGGTTCTGGCTCCGCGGCACCGGCGTCCGCGCCCTGCGCAACCCCGGCCGTCGCACTGCGACGGTGCGCATCGTCACTCCAGGCCAGGACCGTCACACGACCGAACGGAGCAACGACATGAACAGCATGCGTGACACCGGGGGCGGCGCAGGCCCGGCATCGGGCCGGACCAGCCGCACCCACCGACTCCGCGGGCTCGCCGGCACCGGCTTCATCGCCACGCTCGCGGCGATGGTGGCCACCACCCTCGCCGCCGCGCTTGCCCGGGCCGTTGGCGTCGACTTCGAGATCCCCGATGGTGGCGAGACGATCCCGTTGCCCGGGTTCGCCGTGGTGACCGGCTTCTTCTCGGTCGTGGGCATCGTCATCGCCGTCGCTCTCCTGCGTTGGAGCGCCCGCCCCGCCGAGCGATTCGTGTGGACGGCGGTGTCGCTGACCGCGATCTCGTTGATCCCGCCCCTGCTCTCCGGGGCGAGCACCGCCACCACCACCGCCCTCCTCGGGCTTCACCTCGTCCCTGCGGCGGTGATGATCCCCGTCCTGGCGCGGAACCTCCGCACCCGGTCCGGTTGACGACCCCGCGAGGGCGTGCGGCAGGTTCCTTTCTTGGCCGGCGTCAGGCTCAAGCCGGCGGGGCCGGGAGCGCCGTTTGTGACGTGGAAGGCTGAGCCTGCGCCGCCATGGCGCCAGACGCTACCGAGCTGGTCCGGGCTGACCGGCCGGTTCGCATGACCCAGGTCACATCCGGTCGAGTGCGCCGAATGATCAGGAGAGGACCGATCTGTCGCGGCATCGGTATCGTAACGCGGCGTCTACGTCCACAGATCGCGCAGAGGAGATGTCGTGACCGCAACCGTCGATCCGGTGCCGGACCTCGCCCCGGACCCGATCGCCGCCCGGTACGCCGACCGGCCGGGACGGGTGCACCTGACCGGCATTCAGGCACTCGCCCGGCTTCCTCTGGACCAGGCCCGGCGCGACCGCACCGCCGGGCATCGGGTGGGCACCTACATCAGCGGGTACGAGGGCTCGCCACTGGCGGGCTACGACCTCGAGCTCGGCCGCCAGGCCCGCCTCCTCGACGAGCACGACGTGGTCTTCGAGCCCGGACTCAACGAGGAGCTGGCCGCGACCGCGGTGCAGGGAAGCCAGCTCATCCACGAGCTGCCCACGCGCGTCGACGGCGTGGTCGGCTACTGGTACGGCAAGGCGCCGGGCCTGGACCGGGCCACCGACGCGCTCCGGCACGCGAACCTGATGGGCACCGACCCGAACGGCGGCGCGGTGGCGCTGGTCGGGGACGACCCGGCGGCGAAGTCGTCGAGCGTGCCGTGCGCATCGGAGCGGGCCCTGGCCGACCTGGCGATGCCGACGTTCTACCCGGCCGACCCCGGCGAGATCCTCACCCTCGGCGCGCACGCGGTGGCGATGTCCCGGGCCGCCGGCCTGTGGACCGCGCTCAAGATCGTGACCGCGGTCGCGGACGGCTCCGGCGTGGTCGACCTCGGCGCCGACCCGGTGACGCCGGTACTGCCGCCCGGCTCCGGCAAGCACGTCCCGTCCGCCCGGCTGCTGCCGCCGGGGCTCGGCCCGCTTGAGCGCGACTTCGTCACTGTGCGGATGCGCTTGGCCGAGGAGTACGCGGTCGCCAACGACCTCAACCCGGTCACCCACCGGCACGCCGGCGACCGGATCGGCCTGGTCGCGCCGGGCAAGACCTACCGCGACCTGCTCCAGGCACTGGCCGCGCTGGGCCTTGACGAGCTGGCGCTCGCCGCCGCCGGCATCCGGATCCTCCAGGTACGGCTGGTCTGGCCGCTGCCGGCCGAGACGGTGCGCGCGTTCGCCGAGGGCCTCGACGAGATCGTGGTGATCGAGGAGAAGCGCTCGTTCCTCGAGGCCGCGATCCGCGAGGCCCTCTACGGCAGCCCGTCCGCGCCGCTGATCACGGGCAAGACCGACGAGGACGGGCGCGAGCTCTTCCCGTCGTACGGCGAGCTGGACGCCGACCTGGTCACCCTCGGCCTGGCCCGGCGGCTGGCGACGCACGGCGTCCCCGGCGCGGCCGGCTGGCTGCGCGCCCGGGACGAGCGGCTCAGCTCGCAGCGGCGCCGACTGCCGATGGTGCGGCGCACCCCGTTCTTCTGCTCGGGCTGCCCGCACAACACCTCCGCGCGCGGTCGCGGCGACTCGCCCGTCGGCGCCGGTATCGGCTGCCACGCGATGGTGCTGCTGATGGAAGAGGAGCAGGTCGGCCACGTGCTCGGCCTGACCCAGATGGGCGGCGAGGGCGCCCAATGGCTCGGCATGGCGCCGTTCGTGGAGCCCGGACACCTGGTGCAGAACCTCGGTGACGGCACCTTCCACCACTCGGGGAGCCTGGCCATCCGGGCCGCGATCGCCTCCGGGCGCAACATCACCTTCCGGGTGCTCTACAACTCCACCGTCGCGATGACCGGCGGCCAGCACGCGGTCGGGCAGCTCCCCATCCCGCGGCTGGTGGCGCTGCTCAAGGCCGAGGGCGTGGCCCGGGTGGTGGTCACCACCGACGACGTGCGCCGGACCAGGCGGCTCGGCCTGCCGCGCGACGTCCGGGTGCTGGGACGCGACCGGATCGCCGAGGCCGAGCGGATCCTCGCCGCGACGCCGGGCACCACGGTGCTGCTGCACGACCAGGAGTGCGCCACCGAACTGCGCCGCAAGCGCAAGCGCGGCAAGGCGCCCCGGCCGCAGCAAGCGGTCTTCATCAACGAGCGGATCTGCGAGGGCTGCGGCGACTGCGGCCAGAAGTCGAACTGCCTCTCGTTGCACCCGGTGGAGACCGAGTTCGGCACCAAGACCGCGGTGCACCAGAGCTCCTGCAACACCGACCTGTCCTGCCTGGCCGGCGACTGCCCGGCGTTCATGACGGTGACGCCGGGGCAGGGACGCCCGCCGGCCGGGCACCGGGACACCCTCGGCGAGCACGACCTGCCCGAGCCGGTCACCGTCCCGGGCACCGCCACCCGCGGCATCCGGCTGATGGGCATCGGCGGCAACGGCATCGTCACCACCAGCCAGGTGCTCGCCACCGCGGCGTACCTGGCGGGCCACTCGGTGAGCACCCTCGACCAGACCGGCCTCGCCCAGAAGGGCGGCGCGGTCGTCTCCGACATCCGGATCGCGCCGGAGCCGATCACCGCGGGCAACAAGCTCGGCGAGGGCGAGTGCGACCTGTTCCTCGGCTGTGACCTGCTGGTCGCCGTCGAGCCGCCCAACCTGGCCGTGCTCGGCCCGGGCACCTCCGCGATCGTGTCCACCTCGGCGGTGCCGACCGGCCGGATGGCGACCGACCGCAGCGTCGCGTTTCCCGACGTCGCCGAGACCGTCGGCGCGATCGCCGAGCGGGTGGCGCCGGGCGCGCTGACCACCCTCGACGCGCGCGCGTACGCCGAGGCGCTCTTCGGCGGCGAGCAGTACGCGAACCTGCTGCTCATCGGCATCGCCCACCAGCGTGGCGAGCTCGGCCTGAGCGCCGCGGTCGTCGAGGAGGCGATCCGGCTCAACGGGGTCGCCGTCGAGGCCAACGTGCAGGCGTTCCGCCGCGGCCGGCAGTTGGTCGTCGACCCGGCCGCCGTCGACCGGCTGGTCGGCCGCCGGGCGCCCGCGCCAACGCCGGAGCCGAGCACCACGGTCCGGGCGGTCCCGGGCTCGGAGCTGGCGCGGACCGTCGCGCTGCGCCGCGCGGAGCTGGTCCGCTACCAGGACGCCCGCTACGCCCGCCGGTACGAGGACCTGGTCGAGCTGACCCGCCGGGCCGAGGATCGGCTGGGCACCGGCGGCGAGCTGACCGCCGCGGTCGCCGAGCACGCGTTCACGCTGATGGCGTACAAGGACGAGTACGAGGTCGCCCGGCTGGCCCTCGACGCCGAGATCGGCGCCGCGGTCGAGGAGGCGTTCGGCACCGGGGCCCGGGCCTCGTGGATGCTGCACCCGCCGTCGCTGCGGGCGCTCGGCGTCCGGCGCAAGCTGCGCTTCGGCCCGCACTCGCGCCCGGTGCTGCGCGTCCTGAGCGGGATGAAGCGGCTGCGCGGCACCGGCCTGGACCCGTTCGGGCGGGCCGAGGTGCGCGTCGTCGAGCGCCGGCTGGTCGCCGACTACCTCGCGGACATCGAGCGGCTCGTCACCACGCTCACCCCGGCGTCGTACGACGTGGTCGCCGAGCTGGCCGCGCTGCCCGGGATCGTCCGCGGCTTCGAGGACGTCAAGCTCCGCGCTGTCACCACGTACGACGAGCGCCGCCGGGAACTGCTCGCGCGTCTCCGACAGCCGTCACCGGCGGTGGCCCCGGAGTAGTGCCACGCCGCCACGCTCACCCGCGGGCCCCGGTCAGCCGTCAGCGCGGTTTGGCTCGGCGGTCTCGACGGAGTGGCCGTGCGGCAGTTCGTCGAAGATCAGCACCGTCTGCGTGGAGAGCACGTCCGGCATGCCCTGCAGACGCGTCAGGACCAGGTCGCGCAGCGCGATGGTGTCGCGGGCACGCACCAGCAGGACGATGTCGTTGTCGCCGGACACCAGTGCGCCGTGCTCCACCTCGGGGATGTCGAGCACGCGTTGCCGCACGACCTTCCACGAGTGTTGGCTGATCTTGAGGTACACGTAGGCCGAAACGCCGTACCCGCGGCGGTACGGATCCACGATCGCCCGGTATCCGGTGATCACGCCGGTGCGATGCAGGCGCTCCACTCGGGTGTACACGTTCGCTCGCGAGATGTGCAGGCGCTCGGCGAGCGCGCGCATGGACAGCCGCCCGTCGGCGCGCAGCGCGTCGACGATCCGCTCGTCGGTCTCGTCGAGCGCGACCATTCGTCCATCGAAAGGCGTTTGTGGGGGCCCCAGAGCAGCCATGCGGACAGAGATTAGCCGCTGGCGAGCCATCTGTCTTCAGTTACGCACAACGGCTGGACATATGGCCTGGTCAGGTCGACACTCATGGTCACTTCTGCCGCGGAAGGAGGCCTCGTGAGTCCATTGGCGCCCGAAAGTCGTGCCCGGCCGATCCGAGCCCGGACGACTCGGCAGGGACGTGGTCACCACACCGATCACGCCGCGTTGCTGCCGAGCGCTCATCCGCTGGCATTGATCGATGCCGACGGCGTCCCCACCGGACAAACCGATCTCGCCCTCCCCGGGTCCGACATCCTGCTGGACCTCTATCGGGGCATGGTGCTGGGCCGCCGGTTCGACACGCAGGCGACCGCCCTGACCAAACAGGGCCGGCTGGCGGTGTACCCCTCCTCGCGCGGGCAGGAGGCGTGCGAGGTCGGCGCCGTGCTGGCGATGCGCGAGCAGGACTGGCTCTTCCCGACCTACCGGGACTCGGTCGCCCTGGTGACGCGCTCGGTGGATCCGGTCGAGGTCCTCACGCTCCTGCGCGGCGACTGGCACTGCGGCTACGACCCGTACCTGCACCGCGTCGCGCCGCAGTGCACGCCGCTGGCCACCAACACGCTGCACGCCGTCGGCCTGGCGCACGCCGCCCGGGTGAAGGGCGAGGACACGGTCGCGCTGGTGTTCCTGGGCGACGGCGCGACGAGCGAGGGCGACGTGCACGAGGCCCTGAACTTCGCCGCGGTATGGAAGACCCCGGTGGTCTTCTTCATACAGAACAACGGGTATGCCATCAGCGTTCCGCTGGCCAAGCAGACCGCCGCGCCGTCGTTGGCGCACAAGGGAATCGGCTACGGAGTTCCGTCCCTGCGGATCGACGGGAACGACGCCGCCGCGGTGTACGCCACCGTGCGCGCGGCCATCGACGCCGCCGCCGGCAGCGGTCCCGTGCTGATCGAGGCTCTCACGTATCGCGTCGAAGCGCACACCAACGCCGACGACGCGACCCGCTACCGCGACAGCGAGGAGGTGCGGGTGTGGCTCGCTCGTGACCCGATCATCCGCCTCGAACGCTATCTGCGCACCGCCGGCGTCATCGACGACGCGACGGTGACCGATCTCAACGAGACGTCGGAGCGCCGGGCCGCGGCGTTGCGCGAGCGGATGAACGCGGACGCGCCGACGGATCCGGGTGAACTGTTCGACCACGTCTACGCCGAGCCCACCGCGGCGCTGGCCGCGCAGCGCGCCGCGGTGCTGGCCGAACTGGAACTGTCGGCGGAACACGCATGACGGGCACGTCGGCCCCCGCGGCCAGCGTCGAGGTCACCATGGCGCGGGCCCTCAACCAGGCGCTGGCCGACGCGCTGGCGGACGACGACCGGGTGCTGGTCTTCGGCGAGGACGTCGGCACGCTCGGCGGCGTCTTCCGCATCACCGACGGACTGGCCGAGCGGTTCGGTGAGCGGCGGGTGTTCGACACGCCGCTCGCCGAGTCGGGCATCGTCGGTACCGCGATCGGGATGGCCATGAACGGCCTCGTTCCGGTCGTCGAGATGCAGTTCGACGCGTTCGCGTACCCCGCCTTCGAGCAGATGATCAGCCATCTGGCGAAGCTGCGGAACCGGACCCGGGGGCGGATCGCGCTGCCCGTGGTCGTGCGGATCCCCTACGGTGGCGGCATCGGCGGCGTGGAGCACCACTGCGACTCGTCCGAGGTCTACTACACCCACACTCCGGGACTGCGGGTCGTGACACCGGGAACCCCGGCCGACGCCTATCGCCTGTTGCGGCAGTCGATCGACTGCCCGGACCCGGTGATCTTCCTGGAGCCCAAGCGACGGTACTGGTCGAAAGAGACCACGGCGCTGCGAACCGGTGGACCGCGGCTCGACCAGGCGGTGATCCGCCGCCCCGGCAAGGACGTGACGCTCATCAGCTACGGCGGCCTGGTCGGCACGGCGCTGGAGGCGGCGGAGGTGGCGGTCGACGAAGGCTGGGACATCGAGGTCGTCGACCTGCGCAGCCTGTCCCCGTTCGACGACGCGACCGTGACCGCATCCGTGCGCCGGACCGGCCGAGCCGTCGTCATCCACGAGGCATCGGGCTTCTGCGGCTATGGCGCCGAGGTGGCCGCCCGCCTGATGGAACAGTGCTTCCACCACCTGGAGGCACCCGTCCTGCGCGTCGCCGGATACGACATCCCCTATCCCCCGCCCCGGCTCGAGGAGCACCACCTTCCGGGCGTCGACCGCATCCTCGACGCCGTCAGCCGACTGCAGTGGGGCGACGATGCCTGAGTTCCGGCTGCCAGACCTCGGCGAAGGCCTCGGCGAGGCGGAGATCGTGGCCTGGCACGTCCAGGTCGGTGACAGCGTCGTGGTGGACCAGAACGTCGTCGAGGTGGAGACGGCCAAGGCCGCCGTGGAGGTACCGATCCCGTTCGCGGGCGTCGTCTCGACGCTGCACGCCGAGCCGGGTGACGTGGTCGCCGTCGGCGCGCCGCTGATCACGGTGACCGCGGCCGGGTCCGGCGGAGGCCGGGAGGGCTTCCGTGAACCCGGCATCGTGACGGCCCGGGATCCCGGCGAAGCCAGTGGCAACGTCCTCATCGGGTACGGAACGCCGGCCTCCTCGCCGGGCCGCCGACGTGGAGGACGCGGGCCGGCGCGAACGGGCAACCCGGCGCTCGTCGCGGCACCGCAGCCCGCCGGCGCCCATGGATCTGGACCGGTCCGGGTCATCAACCCGATCGTGCGCAAGCTCGCTCGTGACGCCGGGCTCGATCTGGCCGCGATCCGCGGAACCGGGTCGGGCGGCCTCGTGCGGCGTCGAGACGTCGAACTCGCGCTGACAGCCCGCGCCGGCGCGGACAGCCACGTTCCTGAGGCCGTGGCGCGTGAGGCCGTGGCGCCGGGCGAGGGTGAGCGACGCATCCCCATTCGAGGCCTGCGTAAGGCGACCGCCGACAAGCTCAGCCGGTCCCGCCGGGAAATTCCCGAGGCCACCGTATGGGTCGACGTCGACGTCACCGAGTTGCTGACCGCGCGTTCCCGGCTGAACGCCGGTGACCCGCGGCGGCCCGTCGGTGTGCTCGCGCTGCTCGCGCGGTTCACGGTGCTGGCACTGCGACGCTTCCCGGAGCTCAACGGGCGGATCGAGGGCGACGAGTTGGTACTGCCGGCGGCCGTGCACCTCGGCTTCGCCGCGCAGACCGACAGAGGTCTGATCGTTCCCGTGGTCCACGACGCGCACCGGATGAGCACCCGCGACCTCGCCGCGGCCGTCGCGGACCGCACCGCCGCCGCCCGGGCCGGCCTGCTCGCCCCCGCGGGGCTCACCGGCGGGACCTTCACCGTCAACAACTATGGCGTGTTCGGCGTCGACGGCTCCGCGGCCATCATCAACCATCCCGAGGTCGGAATCCTGGGCATGGGGCGCATCATCGACAAGCCGTGGGTCGTCGACGGTGCGCTGGCGGTGCGCAAGGTGAGTCAGCTCACGCTCGCCTTCGACCATCGTGCGTGTGATGGCGGCACCGCCGGCGGCTTCCTCCGATACGTCGCGGACTGCGTCGAAGCCCCGATCACCGCCCTCGGCGACCTCTGACGCCGCGGGCCGGGTCATGCCGGGCGCGCGTGACCGGGCCCGGCCAACGGCTGCGGGTCGCGGCTACGGGATCGGGAGGACCGTGTCCGGGGTGGGCAGCAGCGCCCAGACCTTGCAGTCCGCGTAGCCGTAGCCGGGGCGGTACTCCTTGATCGCGGCGTCGAGCCGGCCGGTGACGTCCTTCGTGAAGCCTTTCGAGAACTGGTCCATCCAGTAGATCTTCGGGGTGCCGCCGTCGGCGTTGTCGACCGCGAGGATCACCGAGTGGTAGGCGCCGGAGACGGAGAGGCCGAAGAAGTACCAGCCGGGATAGTCGGCGCTGACCAGGTTGAGCACCGTCTTCTCGACGGTCGGGACCCAGGCGCCGCGGCGCTGGTCGAAGCGGACCTGGTTGACCGAGCCGGCCAGGCCCCGGGAGCGGAGGGTCTCCATGATGCGGTCGCAGGTGTTGGTGTCCTGCTTCGTCTCCCGCAGCACCCGGGCCGCGTCGGTCTGGACCTGCTGCTTCACGTCGGCCGAGGTCTGCGGGGTGTAGAGCGACTCCAGTCCCTTGTAGACGGCCGTCATGCAGCCGCCACCGGGCAGCGGCCGGACCTCCTTGCGGTACTTCTCGGCGACCGCCGGCGCGGTGGCGGGCTTGAAGACACGGCGCAGGTACGCCAGGTCGGCCTGGTTGTCGAGCAGCTCCGTCTCGACCGTGGCGAGGAGCGTCGTCAGCCCCGGGTCGCCGGACGTCCCCAGCAGGGCCCGCAGTCGCAGCGCGTACGTGCCGAGCCGGGCGACGTTCTCGTCGAGCGCCCGGCCGAGCGCGGTCTCGTGGGCGTGGACCTCGTCGCGCAGCCCCTCACGCTCCGCCGGCGCGGCAGCCCGCAGCCGCTGCCGCAGTTGCCGGAGCCGGGCGCGCAGGAAGATGATCCGCTGCTTGGTGACGTCCGGCTCGGCGGCGAGCTGACTCTTCCAGGCGAGTTCCTCCTCGAGTACGGGCACGTCGGGGCCGGAGGTCCTGGTGGCCTCCTCCCGGGCGCGGGCGGTCGCCAGCCGGAACTGCAGCTCGGGCAGCTCCTGGGCGACGTCCTCGCGCCGGGGCGCCGCCGGCACGTCCGGCGACCGCTGTGCGCGGGGCCCGGCACGGCGGCCGGCCGCCGGCGGTTCGGGGCGCCGTCCGGCCGCGACCTGCGCGGCGGCCCGATGGGCGTACGCCTCGTCGGCGTCATCGACCGGCGCGGCCCGGACCCCGTCCGGGCCCGTCCACTGATCCGTCCGATGTGGACCTTCGGTGCGCTGCTGGACCACGTGGGCCAGCTCGTGGGTGATCAGCCGCCGGCCCTCGGCGGTGCGCGGCGCGTACCGGCCGGGGGCGAACACGATGTCCTCCCCCACCGTGTACGCGGCGGACCGGCCGGTGTCCGGGCCCGTGTGCACCCGCACGGTGGAGAAGTCCTGACCGAACCGGTCGCCGAGCTCCCGCGCGGTCATCGGGTCCAGCGGCTCGCCGGTGATCCGGTCGGGGACGGCCTCGTACTCGTACGACATCATGGACTCCTCACGGGTTCCTCTTGAGCCACGCCTCACGGGCGATCCAGGGGCCGGTGGCGAAGCGGACGGCCTGCACCGGCTGGTCGTGGTCGAACAGCGCCTGGAGCATCGCCGTCTCGGTCGCCCGGTTGCCGGCCGGGCGGACGAACTCGAGGAAGATGACGTCGTCGACGTGGCCGGCGTTGTGCCGCAGCGACTTGTAGTCCTCCGCGGCGTCCTTGGCGTACTGCTTGGCCCGCTCCACCGCGTAGCCGTAGACGTCGGTCCGCCCGGCGGGCGCGGTGATGAGGTCGGACTTCTGCTCGACCCACCGGGTGTAGGCGGGTGAGCCGTCCGGCCGCAGGCCCGGTTTCATCGGCGCGCCGTTGCCGGCGGACAGCGAATAGTCCAGGATGGAGTGCCCCTTCACCGGGTGCTTGATCTGGACCTTCCCGGCCTGCTGGCGGTCGACCGGGATGAACAGCAGTTCGCTGAGCGCCCCGCGCCAGTTGTTGACCCACTGGACCTTGAACGAGTACCGCCGCAGCATCACCTCGAACCGGTCGAGCATGAGCAGCCGCTCGGCGTGGTCGAACCGCTGGTAGTCCGCCGGTCGCCGGCGGACGTCGTCGATGCGGGCCAGCACCTCGGCGTAGGCGCGGACCTCGTCGGCCGTGCCACGGAACGGCAGCTTCGAGGCGAGGTTCTTCGGGTCCTCGGCGTGGTCCTTGACCCACGTCTGGGCGTCGGCGACCCGCGCGTCGATGGCCGCCTGGTCCAGCCGCAGCTCCGGGTGCAGGGGCAGTGGTGGCGGCGGCGGTCCCTTCCCGACGACGGTGAGCTTGGCCGCCGGCCCGGCGGCGGCCTCGATCTGGCCGGCGAGGGCGAGCACCTCCGGCCCGGTCCGCCCGGGCAGCATCGCGACGAAGCCGTTGACCAGCTTGCTGTCGGACCGCATGGCGTTGAAGCGGTCGACCCCGCCGGCCGACTCCAGGAAGGTCAGCAGCTCCGGGTGCGCGACGGTCTGCTCCACCCACGTGGTCTGGTAGACCGGGAACCGGTCGTGGGCGACGACGGTCAGGAACCGGCCGATGTCGGCCGGGTCGAGGCCACGGAGCAGCTCGGCGACGGTGAGCTGGCCGCGCGGCGCCGGCCCGCCGGTGGTGAGCCGATGGAGGCCCTTCGCCACCTGCTGATCGCCGGCCAGCGTGTTGAGCTGCACCGCGATCGCCGCGAGGTCCTTGAGGTATCCCCGGGTGGGCTTCTCGATCGCGCGGGGCAGGGCCGCCGGGCCGAGGTATGCCTCCAGCAGCACCGCCTCGTGCGCGGTCACCTGGCTGAGCAGTTTGTCGTGGAGGTCGGGGCGCAGCGCGGCGGCCAGTGCCGCCGGGGTGACATGGTCCTTGAGCACCCACGTCTCCTTGCCGCCGATCACCTCCTTGGCGAGGCGCTTGGGCGGGGCGGTGCTGTCGGCGCGCTGGTGCAGCGTGTATCCGCCGCCGGGCGCCGGCTCGTAGTAGTGGCCGGGCGCGCCGGCGAGGGACGGGTAGCCGGCCGCGATCGCCGCGTCGTGATGGGAGCCCTCGGCGGCGACGAACCCCGCACCCCGCTCCAGGTCCCAGCGGTCCAGGGTGGACCGGTGGCGGTCGAGCTGCGCACGCAGGTACTCCAGGTCGGCCCGCGCGCGGTCGACGACGTCCGGGGCGGCGCTCAGGGCGAGCGTCCGCACGCGGTACTCGATGATCGCCGGGAGTTTGCGAACCTCCAGCATCGCCTCCCAGGCCAGGGAGCCGGGCGGTGGTGCGGCCTTGCCCGGCGCGACGAGGTTGGTCACCCGGTCGGCCAGCACCCGCGCGAGGCCGGAGATCCCCTGGTACCGCAGCATCAGCCGCGCGGTCTCGGCGTGCAGCGCGACCTGGGACGGGCCGGCCGACGGGCCGGCCAGGATGTGGACGCTGGCGACGAGGCCCAGCCGGTCCAGGGTGTAGTGCACGCGGACGGTGTCGCCGTGCAGCCCCGAGTCGCGCAGGACGTCGACGTCGAGGCCGGGCGGCAGCTCGGCCCGCAGTTCCGGCGCGGGCACCGGCAGGCGCGGCTCCGGTGGCGGCTTCGGCCCGGGTGCGGCCGGCGCGGTGGCCTCGCCCGGCTTCGGTACCGGCGCGGCCGGCGTCGCGGCGTCGCCCGGCTTCGGTACGGGCGCGTCCGGCGCCGCCGGGTGGGTCGGCAGGTCCGTCGGCGGATGGCCGGCCGGCCACAGGTGGCTGGCCACCGGCACCGCGCCCGCCTGGAGGAACTGCAGGAGCGCGACCAGCCGCCGCTCCTGGTCGACGCGCGGGTCGAGGCTCCCGCTCGGGGTGGTGAACGCCTGCCAGGTCTGGTAGGTCAGCACCACGTAGCCGCCCTCGTCGAGCAGCCGCGCGCCGATCCGGCCGGCGCGGCTGAAGATGATCTGGCTGCGGGTGGCGAACTGCCCCGCGGGCCTGATCCGGCCGATCCCGAGCGAGGCGATGTTCAGCAGGTCGCTGACCGCCTGGGCGTCGAGGCTGAGGTTGCCGTAGGCGGAACGGTCGAAGATCCGGTAGGCGCTGGTCGCGGCGCCGACGACGCCGAGCGGGGCGAGGATCGCGAGGGACGCCCCGCCGGTGAACGGCACGGCGATGAGCGCGGCGATCGTCGCCACGTTGGCGGTGTCGTCGACGGTCTCGACGAGCTGGTCGGTGAACCCGATCTGCAGCCGCATCGGGTTGGGCACGTCGACCTGGTAGCCGTCGTAGGGCTTGGGCGGCCGGTAGTTGAGGTAGCCGCGGCCGCGGCCGAGGTTGCGCCGCAGGTCCGCCAGTGCGGCGGCCCACGCCTCGGGCAGGGTGGCGCCGCTGCCGGAGGCGGTGCGCCCCTCGGCGGCGGTGACGTCGGCGATCTCGACGATCGGCGAGCGGGTGACGTACGTGCGGGTCGTGACGGTGAACAGCAGGTCCGTCGGCGAACCGGTCGCGTCGTCGACGAGGACGGCGTCCATCGGGGTCACGGTGGTCCAGGCGTCGCCCTTGGCCGCGTCGAGCCGGCCGAGCTGCCCGGTGAGCCGCTCGACCTCGGCCTTCTGGGCGGCGATCGCCCGCTCCTCCTGCGGGTCGCCCTTGGCGTTCGTGGCGGCCCGCTGCTCCAGCTCGGCGAGCTTGCGGACGGCCTCGTCGCGGTCGACCTTGCGGTCGGCGCGCGGGTCACCGGCCGCGTCGGCCTTCGCCCGCAGGTACGCGAGGCGCAGCTCGGCCTGCGGAAGCTGCTCGCCGAGCAGCTTCACCTCCTCCGGCGGGGTGGCCGGGTCGGCGAGGCGCGCCCGCGCGGTGCCGATGCGCAGCTCCAGCTTGTCGGCCTCGTCGGTGAACATGTCGCGCTGCCGCTGCTGGCTCGGCATCGCGTTGCGGGCGAGGGCGTCGAGGTCGCGGACCTCCACGAACGTGCCGACGACGGAGGTGGCCCGGGTGGTCTGCGGCGTGTCGCCGGGCTGCGGGGTGGCCAGCCCGCGCACCAGGTACAGCCCCTCCTGGCGGAACGGGATGTCGATGATGTCGTCGACGCTCGGCATGCCCGCGCCGGGCAGCAGCGCCCGGATGACGGTCAGCGCGATCTCACCGGCGACGGCGAGGGTGAGCCGGGACTCGTACAGCATCTCGGCGCCGAGCTGCCGGACGGCCCGTTCGACGTAGCCCTGTTCCTCGGGGTGTTCGCCGAGAAGGACCTGGCGGTCCTCCTCGGCGTGGCGGACGCGCCGTTCGAACCCGGCGCGGACGCCGTCGATCCTCTCGACGTCGCGGGTGGCGGCGGCCTCCGCCCGGTAGGCGGCGATGAGCGCGGCGAGCCTGTCCTGTGCCTTGGCGTCCGGGTGTAGCTGCACGACCTCCCAGCGGAACGTGACCGGCTGCAGGATGTTGGTGACCGCGTCGAGGGTGTTGCGGGTGCCGGTGGTCTTGTCGAGGTGCATGAGAAAACTGCCGGTGCTGTTCGTCGCGGTGACGAGCGGGGTGAGCGGTTGCAGGTCCGCCGGGTACTCGGGCAGCCCGGCGGCGAGCGTCGGGTTGCGGGGCTTGAAGATCTCCGGGACGTCGGCGTTGTCCGGTGGCGGTGGCGCGGCGGCCTGGCCCGACGGCAGGCCGGGGAACACGGTGACGAGGTCGGTGTGGCCGGCGACGACCCGCACGATGGTGGCCAGGTCGTCCGGGCTGAACGCGGCGTTGAGATCGCCGCTGCTGGCCCCGACGACGAGGTCGCTGGCGAAGTACAGCCGGCCGTCGGGGCGGCGCACGAGCGGGTGCAACTGCAAGCCGGCGCCGGGGACCTGGATGGCGATGGCGGCCGAGCCGATCTCGGCCTTGCCGGGGATGAGCCGCAGGCGGGGGGTGAGCGGCTTGTCGGGCCAGCCGAACACCTGCGCGGTGCGCCCGTCGACGAGCAGGACGGCGACCCGGTCGATGCCGGGGACGCCGCCGAGGATGCGTCGCAGGTCGAGCAGAACCTCGGCGGTGGTGTTGCCGACCGCGGCGACCGGCACGGGTCCGTTGCCGGCCGGCGACTTGGCCAGCACCTGGGCGCCGGCGCCCCGGGGCTGCTGGGTCCGCACGGCGGTGCCGCCGCGTGGTCGCTTCGCCGCGGCGGGCTTGGCCGGCGCGCGGGCCGGCTCGGTGGTCAGCTCGCCGGGCACGCGGTGCTCCGCGGTCGCCGAGCTGACCACCGAGCCGACCCGCATGGACGAAGCGGTCGCCGAGCGGACGCCCGGCATGGATGAAGCCGCGCCCTTGCGGACGCGGCTTCACCGCTGTTGCCACGGCGTAGGGAATCGAACCCTTCAGACAAACGCAGCCGACGATGACGACGGACGACGCCTAGATCAAGCCCGAACGCAACCACGCGGAACCGTGTGCGTCGTTGACGGTACGCCATCGCCGGCCCGTTCGGGAGTGTTCGGTCGGACACCTGACTCGACCGCCTCACGCCGGCTTCGGGAAGATGTTCTCGACCACGACGGGCAGCACGGTGACGAGCGCGGTGCCGCCCGACGCCACGGTCTCGGCGACCACCCAGGCCCGGTTGTTCACGTTCGGCGCGGCGGCGCTCTGCGCGCACCGCACGCCGGTGGTGAAGCCGAGGAAGCTGTTCTGCCGGACCAGCGCGCACGGGCCGAGCTGGCCGTAGAGGCTGACGCCGTCGACCGGCGTGCTGAGCTTGGTCAGCCGCCGGCCGGTCAGTGCCAGCTCGGCGAACGTGTCGGTGATCCACGTGGAGTGGGCGTTGCTGACCGCGACGGCGTGCCGGTCGCGGCGGTGGTCGAAGGGCACCATGACCCGCACCGTGTTCCCGCGCACCTGCACGGCCCGGCCCTGGCCGCCGGAGTAGCCGACGTGGATGCCCTGGGCGCAGTCGTGCACCACGTTGTCGAGCACCCGGATCGAGTTGACGGCGCCGGCCGCGGTGATCCCGGCCCCGCCGGCGAGGTAGCCGGCGAGCGCGTCGCGCAGGCCGGTCCACCACGACTCGGGGATGTCGGCCGGGCGGGTGGGACCGGTGACGTACCGCGCGAAGACCACCGACGCCCGCCGCCGCGTGCCGTACTGGCCGATGAGGGTGGCGGAGCGCCGATCGAACTCCTGCGCGAACGCCAGGACGGCCGGCTGCAACTGGGCCGCCGGCACCAGGCGGATCGTCGCGGCGAGCACGACCGCGAACATCTCCCGGGGGAGGCTGTCCACGCCGGCCTGTTTCGCCGAGACGTACCGGACGGTGTTGTCCCGCACGAGGACGTCGAGCCCGCCGGTGACGAGCACGCCGGTCTGCCACGCGCCGACGGCGACCTGGTTGCCGGTGACCCGGACCCGCAGGCAGTTGCGGGCGGCGAGCGCGGCGGCCTGCGGCTCGGCCGCGTCGAGGCAGCTCAGCACGGTGCCGGCCACGGTCACGTCGGCACAGTCGACGGCGGTGACGGCGCCGTCGCGGTTGACACCGCCGGGCGGCCCGCCGACGACCTGCACGTCGCTGATCCGGGCGTCGGCGCAGCCGTCGAACCGCAGCGCGCACTCGCCGCCGACCGACCGGATGACCGTCGCCGGCCCGACGCCGGTGACCGTGACCCGGGGCCGCTTGATCTGGACGGTGGCGTGCACCGGATACTCCCCGGCGGCGAGGCACAGCTCGCCACCGGCGGCCGGCAGCGCGTTGACGGCGGCCTGCAGGTCGTCGCCGGGAAACGCGGTGACCGTGCAGGTCGACCGGTCGCGGATCTCGGTGAGCGGGCGGAACTTGGGCCGGCAGTCGCTCTCCACGACCTTCGTGTCGAGGTTGACCAGCGCGAGGGGGACGAACGCACGGGGCACCCCGTCGGGTGACGCGCTGACCCGCCGCTCGACGGCCGGGTCGGCCTCCGGCCGCAGCGCGGCGCCCCACCAGTCCCCCACGGCGTAGCTGCCGGCACCGGCGGTGAAGACCACGCCGAGGTTCTGCGTGCCGCGCAACGCCTGCACCTGGGCCGCGGCGCCGGCCGTCTCGCCGTCCCAGCGGCGCACGACGAGGCCGGCGGCCCCGGCGGGGGCGGTGACGGCGCGGCTGAGCCGGAGCACGTCGCCGCCGGCTCCCGGCGTGACGTCGGTGATCCGGTACAACTGGCCGTGATTGACCCGGTCCTGCCGGCGGGCGGCCCAGGAGACCTCGACGAGTTCGTCACGGGCGAACGCGACCCCGCCGGTGATCGCCAGCGTCACCGTGTCGGCGGCGACCGTCCGCACCGGCACGGCGGCCGCGCCGTTCTCGAACGACCAGGCGAACCGGGCGGTACCGGCGGTACCGGCGTCGAGGGCCTCGACCCGGAACAGCCCGTCGGGCACGGTGCCGCGCGGGTCGCCGGGCGGCGCGCAGCCGCCCGTGGACGGCGCCGGCGCGGTGCGGTCGATGCTGAGCCGGCCGGTGGACAGCGCGACGAGTCCCGCGCCGGTCATCGCCGGCCCGCAGCTCGTCTGCGTGGTCGGCACGGCCCGCACCCGCCAGCCGACCCGCGTGCGGGCGGCCGAGTCGACCGGGTGCAGCGCCGGGTCCACGAGTGCGGCCCAGTCCTCGGCCGGCTGGACATGCTCCTGGAACACCTCCAGGTACACCAGGACGCGCCCGCCCGCCGGCAGGGCCGGGCTGATCCGCTCCTGCTGGGAGTAGCGGAACGTGGCCGGGGCGAACGCGGCGAGCCCGTCGACCCAGATCCGGCCGGCGGCGATCTCCAGGTCGAGGCCGGGCGTGGTCACGACGCCGACGGCGAACGCGGTGCTGCCCTGCGGGACGCCGGCCGGCCCGACCAGGTCCCGGGCGGTGTCGGCCAGCGCGCGGGCGGTGGCGTCGAGGTTCAGGTTCCACTCGTGCTCGACGAGGACCCGGCCCTGTTGCAGCCGGGCACCGGTCCACCGGTCGTCGCGGCGCAGCGGCACCTTCGTGTAGTCGCCGGTCAACGTTCCTCCCAATCGGCCACGACCACCGACGCGCGCAGCCCCAGCGGTACGAACTCGTCGATGCGTCCGGCGAAGCGCCGGATCAGTGCCGCCCGGCCGGCGGCATGGTGGGCGCCGACCTCGCCCCCGTCGCCGGCGGCGGCGAGCAGCGGGTGTCCGGCGTCGGTGTAGTCCAGCGCGGCGTAGCCGGCCGCGCCGAAGCCGTCGGCGACGAACCGGGGCGGCGGGTGCGGGCCGCTGGCGTAGGTGACCGGCCAGCGGGCCGGGCCGCTCGCCGGTGGCCGCAGGTAGCAGTACCTCGCGCCGCCTTCCTGCTGCTGTACCACGTCGAGCCCGTCGGCGAAGATCGTGTCGGCGGCGGCGACGGACTCGGCGACGACCGGGCCGAGGAACGTCACGGCGGTGGTGACGAGGGCCGGGGCGAAGCGGCTGGTGCGGTCGACCGCGGCGACCGGCGGGGCGGCCTGCGGGTCGCCGCCGCACGGCCGGGCCCGGCGGCGCCGGCCGTCGACGACGCTGTCGGTGACGGTGACCGGCAGCGCGCCCAGGTCGGCGCGCAGCGGACCGACGACGCTGCGCCGGACGGTCAGCGCGAGCCGCCACGCGGTCGCGGCGACGGCGATGCCACCGGCGGCCGGGTCCTGGGTGACGCCGTCGACGGTGACCTCGGCGAGCCGGTCGCCGAGCCGCAGTGCGCCGGCGTGCAGGAACCCGGCGAGCTCGACCCGGCCGTCGGGCAGGTCGAGGCCGAGGTCGCCGACGATCGTCGGGGTGACCAGGGCGGGCGCGACGATCCGCCAGCGCGGCACAGCCGGCGTGAACGCCTGCGGGGGCGGCGCGGCCAGCCGGTCGGAGGTCTCCAGGCGGATCTCGACGTCGGGCACGCCGTCCCGGCTGCCGGCCGGGTCGAGCCCGGCCGACAGGGTACGGGCGGTCGCGAACGCGGCGGCCAGGGTGGGCACGGCGGTGGCGGAGGCCGGGTTGACGACGACCACGACCCGCGCGCCGGGGTGTTCCTCGGCGCGGCTGGCGAGCGCGCCGAACGGACCGGTGAAGGCACGGCACCAGGTGGCCCGGACCGGACCGGCGAGGCCGGCGCCGAGCTGGACGTGGCCGCGGTCCGGGTCGACGAGCACCTGGCCGGCGGCGGGCGGGGCGGGCAGCACCCCGGTCGCCGGCACGGCACCGTACCGGATCGCGGACGCCGGGACCGGACCGCTCTGCACGGTCAGGGCGATCAGTGCGCCGGCCTGGGCGAGCGGGTGCCCGGCGGCGAGGGCGAGCGGCGGGCCGTACTCGACCGGTCCGAGCGCCTCCAGGACCCGGTAGGTGGCGCGGACCGGCGCGTCGGTCTCGTCGCCGACGCGGGTCTCGGCGGCGGTGGCCGGAGCGCCGGCCTCGGCGGCGATCCGGGGGCGGCGGGGCCGCAGGTACAGCGGCGCCTCGCCGCCGAGCGGGTCGAGCGCGAACCGGCCGGGCGGGGTGAGCGGCACGGCGGCGGTGTCGGTGAGCGTGCGCACCTGCCACGGCCACACGACGGCGGTGACCGCCCGCGGGTGCCATCGCCGGCCGGGGGTGAAGATCCGCCGGCCGGTCTCGAACGGGCCGCCGAAGCGGGCGCGGGCGACCCGGTCGCCGGGCGCGGCGACGGCGGTGCGCAGCGGCGGCGGGTGGCCGGGCCGCTGTGCCCAGACGGTCGTCTGCCAGCCTTCGAGAACGCGCACGGTGAGCCCGGTGACGACGAAGCCGAAGTCCTCCAGCGCGGCCGGGGTGCCCTTGCGCCGGCGCAGCGCGACCGCGTAGGCGACCTCGCGGCGGCCGGCGTCGGGCGGCA
This sequence comes from Dactylosporangium roseum, assembly GCF_025264685.1. Taxonomy (GTDB): domain Bacteria; phylum Actinomycetota; class Actinomycetes; order Mycobacteriales; family Micromonosporaceae; genus Dactylosporangium; species Dactylosporangium roseum. The sequence continues at coordinate 2,816,057 of NZ_CP073721.1, read as the reverse complement.
GGCCGAGCAGCGCACCGAGGTACGGCACGGCCCAGTCGGCGCACGACTCTACGAACAGGTCGTCCCAGAGCCGGTCGAGGTCCTCGTGCAGCGCGGCGACCTGCCCGTCGACGGCGGCGAGCAGCACGTCCAGCAGGCGGGGCGCGCCGGGCTCGGGCTCGGCTCGCACGACCGGCGGCAGCCAGCGGGCGATCGTCATGGGGTCACCGCCGTGACGTCGGGGTTCGGCGCCAGCGCGACGAGCTGGTACCGCTTGACGGCCGCGGGCGTGCCGTCGAGGGTGAGCGCCGGCACGCCCGTGACGCCGGGCACCGCGTGCACGTGGACCATCACGTCGGACCGATCGAGGGGCACGCCGAGCAGGCGGTCGAGCGGGTCGAGCGGTCCGCCCGGGGCGGTGAGCAGCGCGGTGACGGCGGCGGTGACGGCGCCCGGCCGGGCCCGCGGATCCGGGACGACCTGGACGGTCAGCCTCAGCGCGGTGACGGTCCCGGCAGCCACGCACAACGGCACGGTGACGTCCCGGCGGCCGTCCAGGTAGGCGGCGAGCGCCGTGATCTCCGCGGCGGTGGGCGGGCGCGGCCCGGCGACCCCGAGCCGCAGGAACGCGACGTGCTCGCCGGTGCCCGCGCAGGCGCACCCGGCCGGGCCGGCGCCGCGCCAGGCCGCCGCGTGGGAGACGCCGGGGAAGCCGCGGGCCAGGTCGGCCAGGTCGGCGCGGGAGACGGCCCGGTCGCCGGCGCGGGACCTCCCGGGGGCGAGCGTGCGCAGCCGGCGCGGGTCGTCCTGGTCGGCGCCGCCGCTGGTCGGTCCGGCGCCGACGACGCCCTTGACCCCGTGGACGCTGCCCAGCAGGGACGTGATCGCGCCGGCGGGCAGCTCGCCGGCCGTACCGCCGCCGACGCGGTAGGTGGCGGCGACGGTGTTCCGCCCGGTCGCCAGCCGGTTGCCCTGGGTGCCGTCGCCGGTGACGACGGTCTGCGCGCCGTCGGGGCCGAGGACGGTGGTGAACGCGTCGCTGGGGCCGGCGCCGTACAGCGTGGGCCGCTCGGCCCAGGCGAGTCCGGCGACCCGCAGCTCCAGGGTGCTGGCCGGGGTGCCGTCCGGCCCGACGTCGGCGGCGACGGGTGCCTTCGGCACCGGGAACCGCTGGCCGGGCCGGCTCGCGTCGCCGCTGCCGAGGGTGCTGACCGTGGTGGCGCCGTGCCGGACCCGGACCAGGTTGGCGCTGGCCGGGGCCCGGTCGGCGGCCAGCGGCAGCGCTGCGCCGACCAGGTCGACGATGAGCCCCCGGGGCGGTGGCGGGCCGTCGCCGGGTGGCGGCAGCTCCTGCGCCGACGCCGGCGCCGGCGCGCAGGTGAGCACGTCCCACGTGCCGGCGGGACCGCGCAGGGCGATCCGCTCGACCGGGTGGGCCGGGGCCGGATAGAGCCGCAACCGGGCCGGGGCGCCGGTGACGGTCGTGGGCAGCTCGTAGTGCTGGGCCGGGATACGGGGCCCGACGACGTAGACCCGGACCGGGCGGCCGGTGAGGTCGGCGCGGGCGAGCGGGGCGAGCGTGCCGCCGAAGCGCAGGTGTGAGGCGGGGACGGTGGAGCCGGGCGCGACCTCCCAGTCGAGCCGCGAGTGAACGGCCGGCTCGGCCACGTCGCAGGCCGGCTGGTCGGTGGTGGCGGACGCGGTCCGGCTGACGCCCCAGTCGACGACGGCGACCCGCTGGCCCGGCGACAGCTCGTCGAGCTGGGAGTCGAGCACGACGGCGGCGCTCTCCAGGTTGGTCGGCCCGGTGTAGAAGCCGCCGAGCTGGATCCGGTCGCTGGTGGCGCTGGGCGTGCCGGTCGCCGGGATCCGGACGGTGGTGGACTGCCGGCGGGCGGAGCCGGCCGCGGCGACGACCCGGTAGGCGGCGTAGACCCGGCTCGGGTCGCTGAGCAGCGGGCCGAGCTCCCGGTCGAACGTGACCACGACGGTGCCGAGGTCGGCGACCCGCTTGGCGACCCGGGCGACGGCGAGCGGGGTGGCGGGGGCGTTCAGCGCGGCCTGGTAGAGGTACCACCACCACAGCAGCCAGATCCACCAGGCCGACCAGTCGGGGCTCCACGGCGGCGGTGCGCCGGCCCCGGTCGGCGCGAGCTCCTCGACGAACAGCACCCGGTCGCCGACCCGGAACCCGGGGTCCTGGAGGAACCGCAGGGTCCGCCCGGCCGGCGCGGCGGGAACCGGGACCGGGGTGGCGGTGAGACCGGCCCAGTCGGCGTGCAACTGGGTGTCCTCGGCGACCTCGAAGACCTGGGCCGGCCGGGTAGGGGTGCCGGGGGCCTGGACGCGGGTGCCGGCCGGGACGAGTGGGGCGGCACCCCGGTCGGTGTCGACCATGACCCAGCCCTGCGCGGCGACCGGCCGGGCGGGCCGGTAGCCGACGAGCGCGGCGATGCGGCGCAGGTCGGTCCAGTCCTGCGCGGTCGGCAGGTACGCCTCGCCGGCGGTCAGCTCGGTGTACGCGGCGACGCCCTCGGCCACGTAGGCCCAGAGCCGCACCAGCTTCATCGCCCGCGGGTCGCCCTCGACGTCCCACCGCCGGCCCAGCGGCCCGCCGGCCACGGTGGTCCGCTCGACGGTGCGGACGAGGTCCGCGACGAAGTCGTCGTAGGTGGCGAGCCGGCGGCGCAGCCGGGTCAGGCCGGGCGGCACCACGGGTGGATCGAAGGTCAACGTCCGCCTCCCACGTTCACGTCGAGCCGGCCCCGCGCGGGTTGGGCGGGGTCGTCGTCCAGCACCGGTACCTCGCCGGGCCCGACGGTCAACACGTCGAGCCGGACGTCCGGCGGGTCGGTCGTCCGGCGGGCCTGGGTCACCTCGACCCGGTCGACGCCGGGCAGCGCGGCCACGGCGGCGACGACCGCGGACACGTACACGGGGGCACCAAGGGTCATCCGGTCCGGGTGGAAGAAGCCGGGCCGGCGCGCGGTGCCGGGGCGCAGCAGGGCGAGGACCTGCCCGCGCAGCGTGTCGGTGTCGACGGTGGGCAGCGCGCAGACGGTGAGCCCGAGGTACAGGCCGACCGGGGTACCGGCGACGACGGCGACCTCGGTGCCGAGCATCCGCACGTCGTCGACGGCGGAGCGGAGCAGCTCCAGGCGCCGCTCGGCCGGCTCCGCGGTGTCCACCGTGAGGTCGACGGCGGTGCGGATCACCGGCCAGGAGCCCGACCACTCGCGGGTGGCGGCGGCGCGCTGCACACCGGGCTGCCCGCCGGTGTAGGCGGCGTGGTCGGCCGGGGTGACGGCCCGGCGTGGGTTGGCCGCGTACGCCTCGGGCGCGTCGCGGCGGGCCTGGTCGAGCGGTTCCGGGTCGGCGCCGCCGGCGGCCGGGACCGGGTTGCGGGCGGCGGCGAGCGGCTGCCAGGCGGGCGGGAGGCCGGGGCCGGCGGTGTTGTGCTCGAGCACCCGCAGCGCGTTCGCGGGCAGGTTGCCGGCCGTGCCGCCGCCGACCTCGTACGCGGCCCGGACGGTGCTGCCGCCGGGCGGGAGCAGGCCGGTCGCGCCGGTGCGGAAGCGCAGCAGCGGCGGCTCGCCGTCCTCGGTCTCCAGCACGCAGGCGAGGACCGGATCGGCGACCTCGACGAGCGACGGGACGAGGTCCGGTTGGACGGTGCCGCCCGACGGCAGGGTCACGTCGACGTCGAGCCGGTAGGGGCGGCCGTCGGCCCGGCGGGCGACCGGCGCGGCGGTGGCCGCGTCGAGGCGGTAGTCGCCGGGCCGGATCGCGGCGAGGGCGGCCGGCCCGGCGGCGAGCCGGCCGTGGTGGGCGGACACGAGGTTGGCGCGGGCCACCGTCACCTCGGGCGCGCCGGCGCGTTCGTCGACGGTCACGGGGTACGGGCGGGGCAGCGCCTCGGCGGCGGCCCACCGCACGGCGTACAGCGGCAGTCCCGGGCCGAGCGGGTCGGTGATCGGGGTGACCGCGGTCAGCCGGACCACGTGCGCGGGCCGGCTGGGCAGCGGGTCCCGAAACGCCGGTCCGGCGACGCCCCCGGCCGGCCAGGTCTGTGTCCGGGCCGCCCAGGCGCGCTGCCGGGCGGTGTCGCCGGCGTCGACGACCTCGAACGCGAGCAGGTCTCCGGCGGCGAGCCAGCCGTCACCGAGCGGGTCGGCGGGGGCGGGCCGGACGAGGACACATTCGGTGGCGCCGGTGGGCAGCTCGTCGGCGTCGCCGCTCCAGTCGTAGAGGGGGATCTCACCGAGCTCGGGCCGCACGGTCAGGGCGGCCTCGACGGTGTAGGCCAGGGGCGATCCGGGTGCGTCGGCGGCCACCGCGCCGGCCGGCACGGCGAGCGGCGCGGCCCCCGGCGGCGGCTGGACGAGGACACGGGTGCGGGCGGCGACGGCCTCGCCGAGCCGGTAGTCGACGAGCCGGGTGTGCCGCCGGACCGAGGTGCGCCGCCGGGCGGTCTCCAGATACGCCTCGGTGGCCTGCCTGTCGAGCCGGTAGTGCAGCAGGTCGCCGACGTGGGCGAAGAGCTCGGCGACGGCGATGTCGGGATCGGCCGGCGACAGGTCGGCATCGGGGTCCTCGCGTTGCAGGAACTCGACCAGCGCCTGGCGCAGCGCGGCCCAGTCGCGGGCGAGGTAGTCGTGGACCGGCGACGGTCGCGGGACGGGCGGCGGGTCGGCGGCCGGCAGCCAGCTCGCGCCGTCGTCGCAGTCGGGCCGCAGCCGGACGGGCAGCCAGGTGCGCAGCGGGTCGAACGGGGTGGTGGGACCGGGCAGCACGTCGAGCCGGTACCGGCCGGGGTCGGGGTCGCCGGCCAGGGTGAGCACGATCCGGTCGCCGTCGGCCGTGGCCGCGGCGACGAGGACCGGCCGGCCGCCGGGCGGGGCCGTGAACCGCCAGCGGTTCGCCGCGGCGAGGTCGGCCGGTGGTGTGGTGTAGAGCCAGACGTCGACGCGGCGCACGCCGGCCTCGGTGCGGGCGCCGGCGGCGCGCAGGCCGTGCACGCCGGTGGCCGGGTCGAGCAGCAGCGCGGGACGATGCACCGGGGCGGTCACGGCGCCACCTCCACCCGGACGGTGACGGTGGCCGGTGTGCCGCCGTCGCGCAGCCGGTAGGCGACGGTGGCGGTCACGGTGCTCTCGCCCTCGGTGCCGACGGTGAGCGAGTCGACGACGATCCGGTCGCCGAGCGCGTCGGTGAGCGCGCCGCGGGCGCGCAGCTCGACCAGGCCGCCGAGCGCCCCGCCGACGGGCTCGAACAGCACGTCGGTGCCGAGGCCGGCGCCGAAGTCGGGCCGGTGCAGCCGGCCGCCGGGCGCGGTGAGCAGGACGACGCGGACCAGGTCGGCGATGTGGCGGGCCGGGTCGGCGTCGTCGAGCCGGCGGGCGGCGGCCAGCCGGTACGGGTGCCGGGCGGGGGTCACTGCCCGCTCACTCTCGTCTGGTAGCCGGAGAGCTGGGCGGTGCCCTGCGGGGCGCCGGGGCCGTTGACGCACAGCCCGACCGACGTGGACAGCAGGACCGCGATGCCGTTGACGGTGACCCGGGCGGCCGGGGCCTGCCAGCGGACCCTGACGCAGGGCTGCGGGGCGCCGGCGACGGTGAACGCGCAGCCGGCGATCGTCACCGTCGCGTCGGCGAGCAGGACCGGCCGGCCGCCGACCCGCACCGGCACGGCCGCCGGCGCCACGACGCCGGTGCCGCCGTGCGGGCACAGGATGCTGGTCCCCTCGTGCAGCAGATAGGCGGTCATGAGATCTCCAGGGCGCCGTTGTTGAACGAGATCGACGCGTCGGTGATGGTCATCGACTGGCCACCGAACACGACCGAGACGCCGGTGGTGTCGAGGGTGACCTCGGCGCCGGACGCGGCGGTCAGCACGATCGCCTCGTCGTCGGCGGTGTCGCGGATCTCCAGCCGGTTGCCGGCCGGGGTCAGCAGCAGGATTCGGTCGGGGCCGGCGCCGTCGACGCCGGTGCCGTCGGCCCACGCGGCGCCGGACCACACCGGGACGCGGGAAGGGTCGCCGGCGGGCCACTCGACGAACACGACCGCGCCGGCCGGCGGCACCAGCGCGAGGCCGACGCCGACACCGGCGTACGGCGTCGACGGCAGGCACCAGCCGCTGGTCTCCTCGCCGAGGACCTCGGGGACGGTCGCCTTGATCCGGCACAGCCCTTTCGGGTCGTCGTTGTCGACGACGGTGCCGACGTACCGGCCGGGAAACCGTTCCATCAGAACAGGCCTCCCCCGAGCGCGCCGAACGGTTCGCCGCCGGTGACGCCGAGCGCGTTGCGGCGCAGCGTGAGCCGCTGCCGGTGCGCGGCGAGGGTGACCTGGTGGCGGACCTTCTCCACGAGGTACTGCCCGGACAGCGTGCTGCCGAGGCCCTTGACGAGCACCGGCCGGCGGGCCCGGAACAGCACGCCGAGCCGGTCGGTGTCGATCTCGGCGGTCAGGGTGACGCCGTACGCGGAGCGGCCGGCCAGCCCATCGGCGGCCCGCTGCGGGTCGACCTCGCCGTCGACGTCGGTCGGGGCGAGCAGGACGGTGACGGCGCCGCCGAGCGGTGCGGCGCCCTGCGCGTCGGCGTCGCCGGCCGAGTCGCCGGTCGCCGGGGTGTCCGACAGCGGCGGGACGCGGCTCACCTTCACCCGGTGGCCGGCGGTCAACTGCCCTTCGACGCTGACCTTGTAGGCGTCGCCGCCGAAGCCGAGGGCCAGTTCGGCCTGCGGGTCGGCGGTCGGGTCGAGCGGGCCGAAGTAGCCGGTGACGCCGTCCTCGGCGGCGTCGAGGTACGTGACGTAGCCCCACTTGCCGGCCAGGGCGCGCAGGAACGCCCAGTCGGTGCCGCGCTGGAATGCGACGTGCACGTCCGGGTCGGGCCCGGCGGGGGTGTCGGTGACCTGGGCCGTCATGCCGTGGGCGCCGAAGATGGCGGACGCGATCGCCGAGTCGCCGGCGCCGGGCCAGCCGACGACCTTCTCCTCGGCGTCGAGGTCGAGGCTGCGGTCGATGGCCTTGACGGTGAGCTTCGAGGCGCCCTCGGCGTCGATCTCCCAGGTGGCCTCGGTGGAGTAGCCGTCGAAGCGGTACACCACGTCGTCGCGGGTGACCTGGATGACCAGGCCGGTGCGGGGCACCACGAGCGCGTCGAGCGGGCTGACCCACTCGCCGTCGTCGGTGGGTTCCAGCTTCGCCGAGAGGGTGGCCGCGTCGGCCTCCCAGGTGGCCTCCTCGACCTGGATCTCGTCGATGTGCTCCAGGTCGTCGGCGGCGACCTCGGTGCCGTCGATCTCGAGCAGCAGGGTGGTGTTCGCCATCGCGGTCACGCCCCGGGCAGCGCGACGCGGCGGCCCGGGATCTCCAGGTCGGTGGCGTCGCCGGTGGCGTTGGCGTCGGCGATGCGCCACCACGCCGTGCTGTCCCCGACGACGGCGCGGGCCAGCAGGTCGAGTCGGGTGCCGTCGCGGACGACGTAGACGCCGGCGACCCGATCGGGCGGCGATGCGATGCGGGGCGCGCCCATCGTGACGGTGCCGCCGTCCGGGGTGGGCACGGTGATGGTGGGCAGTCCGGTGTACCGCGACGGCATGTCAGCCTCCCAGTTCCAGCATCTGCGGCAGTTGCAGCACCGACTTGACCTCCCGGGCGCCCCGGTAGTAGTCGGCGGCCAGCCGGGCGAGCTTCTCGTCCTTGGGCAGGTCGGCGGTGCGCAGCACGGTCAGCCCGACGTCGACGGTGGCGTGGGTCGGGTTGAGCAGGGCGTCGAACGCGGTCTCCCGAATCACCATCGACTTGACCCGCACGGGCGTGATGCGGGCCGGGCCCCAGGCGAAGAACACCAGCGGCGGCCGGCCGACCGGGATCGCGTGGCCCTTCGGCTTGCCGGCGCCGAGCAGGTCGCCGACCAGCCCGCCGAGCAGCGAGCTACCGACCGGCTGCATGAGCATCTCCAGCGCGGCGAGGCGGGGCGAGATGCCGAGCGCGGTGGTCAGCGGGCCGCCGGTCTCCAGGCCGTCGGTGGCGTCGAACTCCAGCTTGAGCGTGTACTCCTCGCCGGCCGGCAGCGGCGCGGTGCGGGCCGGGGCCCCAGCCGTGCCGCCGGCGGTCGCACCGCCGCCGCCCGGATTGGTGACGGTGAACGTGCGGGTCACCTCGACCGGGTTGTACTGGCAGAAGACGATCGTCGGGACCAGCCCGAGGACCGGGTCGGAGAACGACAGCAGCATCCCCTTGAGCAGCATCACGCGCTCCCCTCGGCGTCGTCGGTGGTGGACTGTCGCACGGCGGCGGCGACGGCCCGGCCGACCTGCGCCTCGGGCCCGGCGCCGAGTGGCCGGCCGGCGAGCGCGTCGGCGACGGCGGCCCGCAGCCGGTGCGGGTCGGGGACCGCGTCGACCGCGACGGTGAGCGGCGCGACGGTGAGCGTCCGGTGCCGGGGCGGTTCAGCCATGGCCGTCACCCCCCACCCATGACTTGCCGAGCTTCTCGTACTCGCGGCGCATCGCGCGGGTCAGGTGGGCCGGCCCGACGGGGTCGCCGGACGCGGCGGCGAGGAACGCGGCCGACAGCGCCACCTGCACGATGTGCCCGCCGGCCAGTTCCGCGTCGGCGAGCGCCGCCGGGTCGACGCCGGCACGGGGCACGCCGGGCGGGAAGGCCCGCCGCCAGAGCCGTTCGCGCAGCGCCGCGTCGGGCGGGTCGAACCGGATCGCGAACCGCAGCCGGCGCAGGAACGCCTCGTCCAGGGCGGTGCGCTTGTTGGTGGCGAGGACGGCGAGGCCGGCGAACGTCTCGACCCGCTGCAGCAGGTAGTTGACCTCCAGGTTGGCCCACCGGTCGTGCGCGTCGCGCTGCTCGGTGCGCTTGCCGAACAGCGCGTCGCACTCGTCGAACAGCAGCACGGCCCCGGCCCGTTCGGCCTCGTCGAAAGCGAGCGCCAGGTTCTTCTCGGTCTCACCGATGTACTTGGAGACGACCGCGGACAGGTCGACGCGGTACAGGTCCTGGCCGAGCGCGTGCGCGACCGCTTCGGCGGCCATCGTCTTGCCGGTGCCGGACGGGCCGTAGAGCAGGGCGACGACGCCCCGCCCGCGCGGCAGGACCGCGGTGAAGCCCCAGCGTTCCAGGACCTGGTGGGCGAGCCGGACGTGGCTGACGAGCTCGTCGAGCTGCCGGCGCGTCTCGGCCGGGACGACGAGATCGTCGAGGGCGAAGACCGGGCGGACCGCGGTGGCGACCCGGGTGAGCTCCCGGCCCGGGCGGTGCCGGGCGGCGTGCCAGACGTCGTCGGGGCCGGGTGGGTGGCCCTCGACCCGGGCGCGGGTGAACGCGCGGTGCATGGTGTCGGCGATCTCGTCCTCGTCGAACGCGAACCGGGCGGCGAGTTCCGCGGCGACCTCGGCCGGCAGCCCGTACCGCTCGAACGCGGCCCGCCAGGCGGCGGCCCGCCGCTCGACCGGCACGGCCGGCAGGTCGACGACGTGCATCGCCGGGAGGGCGGCGGCGCCCGGCCCGCCGGCGGGTCCGTAGGCGGCGAGCGGGCCGTCGGCGGGGTGCCAGCCGAGCGTGGCGGCCTCCTCGGCGTCGATGACCGGGACGGCGGCGCACAGCCGGGACAGGAACCGGTACTCGCCGGCCGTGGCGTCCTCGACCGGGGTCCGGCCGGCGTGCCGCACCCCGGCGAGCGCGACGGCCCGCGCGCCGCTGCCCCGCACCAGCACGGCGCCGCCCCCGGACACGGCGCGGCCGAGCCCGGCGAGCAGCACGGGGTCGAGGGTGTGCGGCGCACCGCCGGGCACGTCCGGGCAGCCGGCCGGTCCGGCCCCGGACAGGTACCGCCGGGCGGCCGTGGTGAGGCGCAGCGGCGCGTGCGGCCCGGGCGCCGGCAGCACGGCGCCGCCGTGCACGAGCGGGTCGGCGGCGGCGAGTTCGGCCGGTGCGGCGACGTCGAGGCCGGCGAGCAGCAGCCGGACCAGCGCGGCGGTCGGATACCGGCGGGAGCCGTCGTCGTGGCAGCAGCCGAGGGCGACCCCGAACTGCGGGTCGGCGTCGGCCCACCAGGCGGCGGCGACGGTGAGCACGGCGGCGTCATCGAGCCCGAGCGCGGCGGCGACCAGGCCGAGCCGGCCGGTGGTGCCGGCGGCGCGGGCCAGGCCGCGGAACGCCTCGGCGTCTTCCGGGTCGGGCGGGCCGGGCGGGTCGATCCCGGCGATCAGCCGGGTCACGTCGGCGTCCTCGGTGTGCGCGGTGCGCCATGCCCCGCGCAGTCGCCGCAGGTACGTCCCGGTCGCGAGCCGCCAGGCGGCGAGCGCGCAGTCGAGGCCGGCGTCGGTCGTGGGCGCGGTCGGCGGGGCCGTCAGGTCGAGGGTCACGGCGCCACCACGAACGGGAACGCCGGCCCGGCGACCCGCCGGGAGCGCAGGGTCAGCGTGTGCGGCCCGGCCGCCGTCGCGGCGGGCACGGTGAACGTCACCGATGTCGCCGCGACCGCGCCGGGGGTGACCGGCCGCCCGTCGAGGAAGACCTCGGTGTCGGCGGCGCAGTGCGCGGTCGTCGCGGTGACGCTCGCGCCGGCGGTGGCGGTGCCGGCGATCGACAGCACGATCGGCACGACGGTCAGGCCGATGCTGTCCCGCCCGGCCGGGATCCCTTCCACGGTGGTGATCGCGTCCAGCCGGCGTACGCCGGGCGCGAGGTCGGGGCGGGGCAGCCGGAGCCGGACTCCGTCGGCGTCCTGGCCGGCGACCGTCATCGGCCAGCCGTCGGCGGGCGCGCCGGGCGGGTCGCCGGCCTCGGCCGCGAGCCGGTAGGCGGTGTCCGGGGTGGCCCCGACGACCCGGACGGTGGTGGTCTGGTCGCCGCCGAGGCGGGCGGGTGCGGCGCCGAGCAGGCGGGTGCCGAGCGGCCCGACGAGGGCCCGGGCGGCGCCGACCGGCGGGCCCGGGCGGTGGGTGGCCTGCTGCTCGACGACGACCAGGCTGATCTCGTAGCCGACGGACAGGCGCAGCGGCTGGGCCGCCGCGGTCCACACCTTCGTGAGCGCCTCGAGGTCGAGGTTCTGCAGGGTGATCCGCAGCGGTTCGACGAGGACCGCGGCGGCCGGCAGGAACGGCGACCCGGCCCCGACGATCGCGCTCTCGTGCAGCCGCCGCATCGCCGCGGCGAGGGTGACGTGCGCGACGAGCTCCTGGTCGCCGGTGCTGGTGAGGCTGGCCGGGTACACCGACAGCAGGTAGTGCAGGACGAGGGCCAGCGGCGGCTTGCCGAGCGCGGTCCGGGTGCCGGTGCCGGGGTGCTCCATGGCCCGGAACCCGGGGTGCGGGGAGATCCGGTACAGGTACCAGTTGAGGCGCGGACCCTCGGCCTCCCGGTCGAGCGGGCCGATCGTCACCTCGGGCTTGGGCTGCAGGGCGGCGTCGGCGATGCCGGCCTCGGCGAGCCGCTTGAGGACGGTGTCGGCGACCTGGATCGCGTTGGCCGGCGTGCTCATCGGGCACCGCCGTGGCGGGACCGGCCGGCGCGGCGGGCGCCGAGCGAGCCGAACGGATCGCGCGCGGCGGCCGGGGCGGGCGGGGTGACGACGGCGATCTGCTCGATACGGACGGTCGTGACGGCGGGGGCCTGCGGCGCGGGCGCCTCCGGCGGTGCTGCTGGCGTCGACCGATCGGTCAGGTTCGACGCCACCGCCGGCGCCGGCCCGACGACCGTTCCGGGTGGCCCGGGTGGCCCGGGTGGCCCGGGTGGCCCGGGTGGCCCGGCCGGCTCGGCCGGCCCTCTCGGCGCGGTTTCTGTCCCGGCCGGTGTCTCGGCCCGCGCCAGCGGACGCGGCGGAGCCTCGGCGGCCGCCGGTCGGGCCGGTGGTTCGTGCCCGTCCGGCCCGGGCGGCAGCACGACCGGGGCGGGGAATTCGGCGATCACCGGCTCGGCCGGGTGGGCGCCCGGTGCCGGCAGCGGCCGTGCCGTGGCCGGCTCGGCCGGGACCGCCTCGATCGGCAGCGGCTCGCCGAGCACGGGCCCGGGTCGCGGCTGCCGGGGCAGCACCAGGTCCACGGGCGGTGGGGTGGTCACCGCCGGGACCTCGACGGGCGGGCCGGGCGCGGCCTCCGCGACGGGCACGTCCGGCAGGCCCGCCGACGGCGAACCGGTGTCCGCTGTCGACATGACGGCCGCCGGCGGCGCGGTGGTCTCCGCCTCCGGTGGCGTGCCGGGCGGCACGGCCGGTGGAGCGGCCGGCAGGGCGGGGACCGGCTCGGGCAGGCCATACTCCGCCACGCTGACGTCGCCGAGCCGTGCGGCCGGCCGGTGGGCCCGGGCGACGAGCGCCGCGAGGGGATTCACCGCTCCGCCTCAACATGCCGGGCGAGGCGGCCGCGCCGGTCGTCCGGCAGCGCCTCGATCGTCGCCAGATCCCAGTGGTAGGCGCTGGCCAGCAGGTGGACCTCCCGGTCGTACCGGCGCAGAAGCTCCAGCAGCCCGCGCAGCGCGAGCGTCTGCGCGTCGACCGGGCAGCGCACCGGCTCGCCGCATTCGGGGCAGGCGAAGACCAGCGGCCCGCACAGGGAGTCGTCGACCGCCGCCAAGTCGGCCGGGGCCGGTTCGGGCGGGGTCGGTTCGGCCGGGGCCGCGTGCCCCAGGTCTGTCTCTCCCTGACCCGCCGAGCAGCGGCGGACGAGTTCGGCCGCGCCGCGTTCACCGGGCGGCAGCCCGGCCAGGTCCGCGTAGGTCGGCGGGCGCAGTGGCCCCGCGACCGGGGACGGTGGCGGCAGGGCGTCGGCGGCCAGTTCGACCTCGCCGAGCGCCCCGCAGGCGGGGCAGGCCGCGGCGACCGTCACATCCCGGCCGGTCAGCGCCCGGTGCACGCCGAGCAGCAGCCGGTCGCCGGTGCCGAGGGTCAGCCCGGCCGGCGGGTGTCCGGCCGCTGCCAGCACCCGCGTGGCCTGCTCCAGCTCGGTCGGCGCGGCGAGGGCCGCGGCGAGCGCGGCCAGCGGCACGCGCCCGGACCACCCGGACCACCCGGACCGGTCGGACCGGTCGGACCGGTCGAGCAGGTCCGCCCGGTCGGGCAGGGTCGCCCGGTCGGGCAGGGTCGCCCGGTCGGGCAGGGTCGCCGCGGCCATCGGTTCACGCCTCGGCCGGCTCGGTCACGGACGTGTCGCGCTTCCAGCTCTCCAGCTCGACCTTGATCGACTCGATCGCGACGGCGGCGTTCGCGGCGTCCATCGCCGGCAGCGCCTGGAACTCCGAGACCCAGCAGCGTTCGAGGGTGTACGACAGGACCTTCTGGCCGGCCTCGTTGAACACGTCGACGATGAGATCCTTGCGGAACCGGGCGAGCGCGACCGGGTTCTCCACCGAGTGCACGAGGTTGGCCCACGCCTCGAACGCCGTGTCGTGCGTGACCCCGCGCTCCAGCGTGACGGCCTCGTACTTGGTGACGCCGGGCGACTTGCGCTCGCGGGACGGGTCGGCGCCGTCGCGGTGGACGACCGGCGTGGTGGAGCGCTTGAGGGCGCTCATCTTCGACAGCCCGGCGACGTATTGCCCGTCCCACTTCACCCGGAACATGAACGTCTTGTAAGGGTCGTAGCGGGTGGCGTTCACGGTGAACTGCGCCATGGCTCAGCCCTCCAGCTTCGAGATCTGGGTGATCGTGATGACGACGAACTCGGCCGGTTTCAGCGGGGCGAACCCGACGACGACGTTGACCCGGCCGAGGTCGATCTCGGACTGGGGGTTCACGGTCTCGTCGCAGACGACGAAGAAGCTGTCCGCCTCGGACTTGAGCGGGCTCTGCTGGAACGCGCCGGCCCGGAACAGCCCGCGCATGAAGGTGCCGACGGCGAGCCGTAGCTGGGCCCACAGGTCGGGGTCGTTCGGCTCGAACACGGCGAACTGCGTGCCGAGGTACAGCGAGCCGGCGATGTAGTCGGTGACCCGGCGGACCGGGATGTACTTGTGCTCGGACGCCTGGCTGTCGGCGCCCTTGAGCGTGCGGGCGCCCCAGACGACGCTGCCCGCGCCGGGGAACGTCCGCAGCACGTTGACGCCGCGCGGGTTGAGGTCGCCGGAGAGCCCGTCGTCGGTCGGCTTCGACAGCCCGGCGATGCCGGCGATCCCGGCGTCCAGGCCGGCCGGGGCCTTCCACACGCCGCGGGCCGCGTCGGTGCGGGCCAGCACGCCGGCGACGGCGCCCGAGGCGGGCAGGCTGACGGTGACCGGCAGCCCGCCAGGCGGCTGCTCGACGATCGTGACCCGCGGGTAGTAGATCGCGCCGTGCTCGCCGAGCGCGGCCAGCGGGCCGACGTTGGCGTTCGCGACCGGCCAGGTGTCGGTGGTGTCGACGATGAGGAACGCCCGTTCCCGCTGGCAGTACGCGAGGGCGGTGGACAGCGCGGCGCTGTTGGCGGCCGTGGACGCGTCGCCCGGGTCGGTCGCCGGCAGGCTCGGCAGGCACAGCAGGTTGAACCGGGGGAGATCCAGCGCGCCGAGCGCGTAGATGCCGCCGGTGCCGCCGGCGGGGACGAGGTCGGCGGCGACCGGGTCGGCGTCGGTACCGCCGCCGAAGCCCCGCTCGGCGCCCGCGGCTGTCGGGACCGGGCGCAGCCCGGCGGCGCCGGAGACCTCGGTGCCGCCGGCGGCGAGGCCCAGGGTCAGCGTCGCCGACGCGTCGCCGGACGGCGCGGTGTGCACCACGACCGAGCGGTTGGCACCGGCCGTGCCGGTCGTGGTGAGCACCAGGACGTTGCTGCCGTTCAGACTCGCGGTGACCGGCAGCGCGGCGGCCGACGCGGCGGTGTTGATCGCGGTGACGACCGCGTTCCGGCTGACGTCGGCGGCGGCGCCGGACGCGATCGTGAGGTCGGTGACCGGCCCGTGGTCGACGGCGACGCGCAGGACGCCGTTGTCCGCGCCGAGGCTCACCTGGGCCGGCAGCGCGTTCTTGCCGGTCGAGGTGGCCTGGCTGGTGCCCGCGACCGGGGTCGCCGGGCCGGTCAGCCGGGCCAGCTTCGAGGCGGGCAGCACCTTGCCGACGTACCGCGGATGCTTCGGCGCCATCGAGAGGTTCGCGAACGTCTCCTCGGCGGTGACGACCGAGCCGCCGGGGCCGCTGTCCGCCGCCCGCTGGCGCAGCACGAGGGTGAACAGGTCGGCCGGGTTCGCCGTGCCGGCGTGGTCGACGGCGGCCTCCAGGCCGACGCTGCCGATCCGGTTGGCCCACGCGCCGGACCCGTTCGCGGAGAGGACGAGGACGTCGGCCGGGGTGGCGTTGCGCAGCGTGGCGGTCGCCTCGGCCGCGCCGGCGCCGGTGGCCCGCACGACGATCGCCTCGACGCCGCCGTTGGCGAAGAACAGGTTGACGGCGTGCCCGACGGGGTGCGCCGCGTCCCACAGGGGGCCGAACGTGCGCACGTACTCGGCCATCGAGCGCACCTTCGTCGGCTGGTTCACCGGCCCCTGCCGGGTCGCGCCGACGAACGCGGTGACGGACGTCGAGACACCGACGATGGTGCGGGCGCCTGACGGCACCTCCTGGACGTACACGCCTGGGTATGTGGTCCGGACCGGCATCGGCTTCCCTCCAGCCTGCTCCGTGCAGCTCAGCGGGCCCTGGGCACGCCGACGGCACGCGCACCACACTGCGCGCCGACCGTCACCGCGGCGTCACCGCGCAGTCACCGTGGGGCAGATCGTCCGGTTGCCGACAGCACGCATTGATACCCCCGACTGGGTCGGAACCCCGACACCGCCGGCGCGGCGGCTGCGCCAGGGTGGCTCCATGGGGGCTGAACTGCGGCTGGAGTTGCTGTCATCATTCGCGTTGCGCCGTGACGGGGTCCGGTTGCCCGTCCCGGTCGCGGTCGAGCGGCTGCTCGCCTTTGTCGCCCTCGGCAACCGCCGGATCTCCCGCGCCCGCGTCGCCGGCGCCCTGTGGCCGGACGCGGTGCCGTCCCGGTCGACCGGCTGCCTGCGCACCGCGCTGTGGCGGCTGCGCCGGGTCAGTGACGGGGTCTTGGACGTGACGGGCACCGACCTGACGCTGGAGGCCGGGATCCGGGTGGACGTCCTGGAGTCGTTCGCCGCGGTCCGCCGGATGCAGGCCGGCGAACCGGTCCTCGACCGGCACTCGCCGCTGCCGGACTGGCTGACGATGGACCTGCTGCCGGACTGGCCGGACGAGTGGGTGGCCGGCTGGCGCGGCCGATGGCGGATGCTGCGACTGCACGTCCTGGAGCTGCTGGCGGCGCGGCTGGCCACGGCCGGCCGGTACAGCGAGGCGGTCGACGTGGCGCTCGCCGCGATCCAGGACGAGCCGCTGCGCGAGAGCGCGCACCGCAGCCTGATCGCGGCCCACCTGGCCGCCGGCAACCGTGCCGCGGCGGTCCGCGCGTACTACGACCTGACCACCCTGCTCGACCGGGAGCTGGGCATCGCCCCGTCCCCCGAGATCGGCCGCCTGCTCACCCGTCGGTGAACCACCGGCCCGACCGGTGACCCCGCCAGGCAACTCGCGCGTCGATCTTGCAGTTGTGGTGCCTACCAAAGCCGGGCATTCCGGGAGTGTCTCGGCACCACAACTGCAAGATCGACGGGATGAGTGCGAGGGCGTCAGGGCGTCAACGAGGGACGGCGGACCGCGCGCCCGCCAGGTACTTGAGCGCTTGCGCCTCGTCCAGATCGCCGGTGGTGCGTCCGCCGGTCCTCAGGCAGCTACCGACGATCACACCGTCGGAGACCGACAGCGCCTCGGCGACGGTTTCGGGGCTCGTCCGCCCTCCGATCAAGATCGGTGCCGAAGTCCCTGCGCGTGCCTGCCGGACCGCGTCCGCCGAGCCCCGCACATCGCCCTCCGTGACGATCAGGCGGTCGGCGCATCCGAACCGGGCTGCCCAGTCCGCCTGGACCTGTAGGGGTACGGCGGTCAGGGGCACGCTCGTCAGCTCCCCGAGGTCGGCCCAGACCTCGATGTCCGACCCCAGGTCCCGCCGGAGTCGCCGCACCTGGTCGGCATTGCCCTCCAGCAGCCCTTCCGGGCCGATCCAGGCCCCGACAAGGACTTTCACGCGGACGAAGGCGGCACCGACCGCATGCGCGACCGCGAGGGCACCGGCTCCGTCGTTCTTGTGGACGTTGATCCCGAGCGTGCCGGAGAACACCGTGCCGACGGCCTGGCCTATGGCGGACATGGCCGCGAGCGTCGCGGTCGGCACGGTGGCCCGTGACGGGTAGTCGTGGGTGTTCTGCAGCAGCAACCAGGAGAAGCCGCACTGCTGGAGAAGGCGCGCCTCGCTTGTCGCCCGCTCCACCATCGAGTCGACGGCACGCCCGTCGTAGTTCCCGGCCCCGGGTAGCGGAGGCAGGTGGATCATGGCAACGACGGGTTTGCCGGCGCGCGTCGCGGTGAGGTGCTTCATGCCCGGCTCGGGGCAGCGATGTAGATGTTCTTGTCCACGGTCTCCATGCGCCCGGCCCGGTCGATTCCGAAGGGCACCCGTCCGTGCCGCTGTGCGAAGGTCAGGGCGAGCACGGCCACGGGCAGCCAGGTGACCAGTGGCGAGAGACCCGGTGGAGTGCCCGGTAGGTCGAAGGCGTGTTTCGCCGAAGCGCCGAAGTCCTGGCCGATGGCGATCGTGCGGCCCCCGACGGCGGTCGCCATGTCGATGACCTGGCGTGCCGCCTGTGCGGCCACCTCTTCGTGTCCGATGACCAGGACTGTTCGATCGTCCCGGGTGGCGAAGTACTGCTCGTGCGCCCATTCCTCAAGGTCCTGCGGAACACCGACCGCGCCCGCCGCCTCCAGAAGCTTCGCCACGGCGAAGTTGGCCGTGCCCCAGTCGGGGCCACTGCCGACCGCGAAGACCGGCTCGGACAGCGAGGTCACCACGTCGTCGAAGAAGTCCGTCGCCCGTTCGAGGATCGACGGCAGCTCGGCGAGCACCGCGGGAACCGCGTCCTCGACGCCTGGCCGCTGAGCGCCGCCGCGGACCACGCCAAACGCCAGGAGCCCGAGCAGCGAGGCGACGTAGTTCGCCGTGCCCGGCACCGGTCCGGGTGTCCCGCGCACCCCGGTCGGGATCGCCGCGTCCGCCGTGCGTGCCAGATCGCTGTCAGGGTACGCCGTGACGGCGAACGTCGCCCCGCCTCGGGCGTTGTGCAGGTCGACGGCGTCGATCGTTCGGCCCACCTTGCCTGATACCGAGACGGCCACGAGATCGGCGTCGTTCAGGATGCGGCTGGGATAGCTCACGACGTCCATGGCCGGCCAGCTAATGACGGGATGTTCGATGAGCGCCTCCAGCACCGGCCGCATCGCCAGCCCGGCGTAGTAGGAGTCCCCGCAGCCGGCCAGGACGGTGGTGGTCGGCGTCATCGCGCTCCGGGCGGCGTGACGCAGGCACTCCTCCCACACCTGGGGTGCCCGCTCGCAGATGGCGGTGATCTCTTCGCGCATCCGGCGCAGTATGGCTTCCTGGCTGTGAGCGACGCTGTCAGCGTTCAACGACATAGGGCTTCTCCTCCGTGGTGATCTGGCGAAGACACTCTGCTCGACGACGGGCCGTCTGTTGGCGGTCAGGGGTGAGAAGTTGATCCGCACCGTGCACTTCGATGACGAGCGACGCGGCAGCGGCGGCGGCGGCCATCCCCTCGGCGAGGTCCGCGCCACGGGCGAGGGCGGCAGCGTAGGCACCGCTGTAGGCGTCACCGGCTCCCGTGGTGTCGACGACGGTCCCCTGGTAGGCCGGCACGTGGACCAGCCGGTGACCGTCGAAGCCGATGGATCCGAGAGCGCCGCAGGTCACCACTGCCGGCGTTCCGGTCGCGGCCACGAGCCGCAGCACCTGGTCCTTCGGCGTCGTATCCGGCCACAGGTGGTCGAGCTCCTCCCGGCTGGGCAGGAAGCAGCCGCTGCGGCTCGCCAGGGCGAGCAGAGCGTCGACATCCGGCTCGATCTCGCCCGGGATCACGATGGTGTCCAGGGTGTACGGAATCCTTCGCCGCGTCAGCCCGGCGGCGAGGCGCTCCTGGCTCGACGTCGGGATCGCGGCGAGATGGGCCGCGTTCCAGTCGTCCCGCAACTGCCCCACCTCGGGGTCCAGCGTGTCGTTGTGGCCGGACGACGGGAGGTAGGAGACCTGACGCCGTGGTCCGGAATCGTCGAGGAGTACCTGGAACGAGGGGCCGGGAACCTGGCGCACCGCGCTGATGTCGAACCCGTGATCGGCCAGCCGGCCGAGTACGTCGGCCGGGAAGTCAGCGCCGACCACCGCGCAGATCGAGGGCCGCGCCCCCGTCAGCCACGCCCCGACCGCGCTGTAGAGCGCGTTCCCACCGACGAAGGGGCCACTGGTTCCAGCAGTGGAACGCACCCAGTCGAGCGTCAGGCCGCCGACGCATCCCACGGTGATCACAGGACTCCCCGCCCCTGCAAGCGAAGCGCCGCGGCGGCCACCACCACTGCGACGAGGAAGACGACAGCGAAGGTGTCCACCGGGCGGAACGTCAGCGACTTGAACGTGGTCCTGGGCCGGCCGATGCTGAAGGCACGTGCCTCGACGGCGAGGATCGTCTGCTGAGCGATCCGCAGCGAGGTGATGACCAGTGGACCCAGGATTCGGCTGTGGTTGCGGATCCGTTGCCGCACGCCTCCGGCGGAGGGGTCCATGCCGCGGGCGCGCTGGGCCTCGACGATGGTCTGTCCCACGCCCGCCACAGTTGGCAGGAAGCGGAACGCCATGGCCAGGGCGAAGGCCGCGCGGTACGGCAGTCCGAGCCGACGGAGTCCCGCGACGAAGTCGGACTGCGGCGTTGTCAAGAAGAGGATGATCGGCGCGATGACCATGTCGAGGATGCGAAACGACATGCCCATGCCGTAGCGGAGGCCCGCGTCGGTCACCCCGAGTCCGACGACCTCGAAGACGACCTCGCCCTGGCGATAGATCAGGGGCCACATCACCATCGAGATGGCTACCAGGACGGCGAGGGACTTGAGCAGCAGGGCGACCCTCCGGAGCGGGACCCGGCCGGCCACCGCCACCCCGAGGAGGAACACGAACACGGGGGCCAGGTATCTCGCGTCCTGGAACAGGACGCTGACCGTGAAGACCGCGGCGACCGCGATGAGTTTGACCCGCGGATCCATGCGATAGAGGAAGCTGCTGCCCGGCTCGTACAGTTGAAACGACTGCATGTGCCCCTACCGTTTCCCGAGTTGGCCCGGCATGCGCGCGGGAAGGTGGCCGGTCGCCTCGCGGGCGGACATGGTCGGCGAGGCGAACAACCGTGGAAGGGCCTGGGAGATGCGGAAGGCCTGGGGCGGGCGCAGGTGCGCCAGCCGCATCACCTCCTCCTGCGCGAAGACGTCCTGTGGGGTGCCGTCGCCGACCTTGCGCCCGCCCGCCATCACGACGACGCGGCGGGCGTGCTCCGCCACCAGGTTCATGTCGTGGGTGATCACGATGACCGTGGTGCTTCGTCTGTTGAGCTCGTCGACCAGGCCCATCATGGCCTCGCCGCCGCGCCAGTCGAGACCCGTGGTGGGCTCGTCGACGATCAGCACGGAGGGCTCGATGGCGAGCACCGAGGCCACCGCCAACTTCTGCCGTTCTCCCCGGCCCAGGTTGAACGGGTACTCGTCCTGGCGATCCAGCAGGTCGACGAGAGCGAGGATCTGCTCGGTCCGGCGATCGATCTCGGTCTCGTCGAGACCGAGGTGAGCGGGTCCGAACCGCACCTCGTCGCGGACGGTCGGGGCGAAGATCTGGTGGTCAGGGTTCTGGTAGCAGTAGCCGATCACCCTGGCGAGCTCCACTGTGCTCTGCCGCCGCACCAGTTCGCCGGCGACCTCGACCGTGCCGGCCGTGGCCCGTAGCAGTCCGTTGAAGTGCTTGGCCAGGGTGGTCTTGCCGGAACCGTTCTGGCCCACGATGGCGACGAACTCGCCCTGGTGGATCTCGACGTCGACCCCGGAGAGGGCTTCTCGACCGTCGGGGTAGCGGTGCACGAGCCCCGAGGTTCGCAGGATCACGGTCATGGAAGGGTCCTCAAGGCGTCCACCAGTCGAGTCTCGTCGCTCAAGGTGCCGACCGCCGGTTCGACCAGGCCCGCCTCGATGCAGGCGGCGCCGATCACGGCGACGTCCGGCGGCCGGATGCCGACCTGCTGGAGCAGCGGTATCTGCCGCAGCACCTCATCCGGGCCGCCTTGGCAGACCAGCGCACCGCGGTCGAGGACGAGCAGGCGGTTGGCGGTGGTGGCCAGGTCCTCCAGCGAATGGTCGACAACCACCACGGCGAGCTCCAGGCGCTGGGACATCTGGTGGATGAGGTCGTATATCTCGGCCCGGCTCTGTGGATCCAGCTCCGAGGTGGGCTCGTCGAGGATGAGCAGTCGTGGCTGCATGACCAGGGCCGCCGCGATCGCCACGCGTTGCTTCTGCCCGCCGGAGAGGGCGAAGGGAAATGTTCTGCGCAGGTCGGCGAGCCCGACGAAGTCCAGGACCCAATCGAGACGCTCCCGCATCACGTCGCGTGACAGGCCGAGATTCTCCATGCCGAAGGCGAGATCCTCTTCCACCGACATGCCGATCACCTGCGACTCGGGATCCTGGAACGTCATGGCGACCAGGGCACGGTC
This sequence comes from Dactylosporangium roseum, assembly GCF_025264685.1. Lineage (GTDB taxonomy): Bacteria > Actinomycetota > Actinomycetes > Mycobacteriales > Micromonosporaceae > Dactylosporangium > Dactylosporangium roseum. Next base: position 2,794,428 of record NZ_CP073721.1, on the reverse strand, counting down.
GCTGTCGACCGGGCACAGGTAGTCACCGAGGTGTCCGGCTTCGGTGTCTCGTCCACCGAGGCGGACGGTCCCGTCGAGATCGCCGCCGGTGCTGTGGGGGACGAGGCCGGCCATCGTCAGGCACAGGGTGGTCTTGCCGGCACCGCTGGCGCCGGCAAGACCGACGACGTCGCCGATCTCGATGTTCAGGGTGACGTTACGCAGCGAAGGTTCCGGGGCGCCACGGTAGGTGAACGTCACGTCCGACATTTCGAGCAGCGGCATCAGGCTTCCTCCCCGGTGGCCACCGGCCGGGTGTCGCCGGCGCCGCGCCGAGCACGGCCGTCACTGCGCAGCGCGGGATCCGCACGCTCGGAGTCCGCCCAGTACATGTTCCAGCGCTGAACGTAGGGAAACAGCACGCGCAGCAGGATCGTGCCGAGGATCAACGGCGTGACCAGGCCGTTGAGCCAGATGTTGCCGAAGACCGCGGTCCAGGCGACTTCACTGGGGATGATGCCGAGCACCGCGAGCCACCAGGGAATGTAGAAGGCGATGACGAAGGCGCCCGCGATGACCGCCCACACATAGCGTACGAAGTCGCGGGCTGCGGAGAGATCGGCCTGGCGGGCGGCGTGGACGATCCGATAGGGCACGTACGCGGACATGAAGTTGCCGATGAAGCCCGCGATGGAGCCGAGGGTCAAGGTTCCGGCGAAGATGTCGCCGATGAAGTTGCCGAGCCCGGCACCCAACGCACCCGGCAAGCCGAACAGGATGCCGAACACGGTGGTGAAGGCCTGGGCCGGCCGGAGGTACGCGACTCCGGGCACGAACACGACGCCGGCGAAGATCGCCAAGCCGGCGCCGAAGAGCGCCGCGGTGATCGCCACCTTGACCAGTGCCATGGCGTCCCACCGGGTCGTGTGGCGGCGGACGAACGGCCGCCTGAGGTAGGGCCGGTATCCGGCCAGCTCCATGACGAAGACGATCGTCGCCAAGACGAAAACGACGGCCCCGATGACGTTCATCGTGCCGGTACCGAGCGCCTCGACGATCTGACGAACCTGGTCCGTTCCCATAACTGTGCCTCTCTATGAGACAGCCAGCAGCACCACCGCGCCGGTGGGGCTGATCATGCGCAGTTGATGACGGGGTGGAGGGGTGTTGGAACTGTTCAGATTTGCGAGGTGAGGGTCACGCGGTCACCACGCAGGGCCACCCGAACCAACTCGACGGGACTCCCGTCAGCCGCGCTGAGAACGATCGAAAGCTGCAGCATCGGTGCGCCGGCGGGCACGTCGAGCAACGCGGATTCATAGTTGGTGGCGAGACTGGACTGGAGCGTTTCGCGGGCGCCGGAAATCTCGATGCCGTACCTGCGGGACAGCACGGTGTAGAGCGAATTCGACGCGAGATCCTGCTCCTCCAGCCCGGGGGCCAGCTCGATGGGCAGGTAGCTGCGGTGCAGGCCCACCGGGACGCCGTCGACTCGTCGAAGCCGCTCCAGGCTGTAGACGAGCCGGTCGGACGGGATGCCCAACTGGTCGGCCACGGCGGGTGTCGGCACGACGGTCTGGAAGTGCAGCAGCTTGCTGGTGGGCGAGGATCCCGCCTCCAGCACCTGTGCGGTGAAGCCTTGCAGCGAAAGCGCCTTCAGGCTGGCCTTCTTCTCGAGCACGATCGTGCCGCGCCGCGGGATGCGCCGCACGAGACCCGCCCGCTCCAGACGAGCCAGCGCCATCCGGGTCGTGGCGCGGCTGAGGCCGAACTCTTCACAGAGATCACGCTCTGACGGGAGCGTCGTTCCCGGGCTCCATATGCCTGACTCGATCCGGTCGCGAACCTCCTCCTCCATCTGGGCGTACAGGGGCGACGGGTTGCCTGGCGGGTCAGCGGGGGCCGTCATGGATGGAGCGTATTGGTACGTACCACGGCCGTCAATGGTCTCTCCAGATGAACCATCTGGTCTAACCAGAGCGGGGCGCGGTGGAGGCCGGCGTGGTCGGAGCCGACTCAGTCCACGGTGAACTTCGCCGGCGTCGGGGACAGCGCGGTGATCTGCCGTTCCAGCTCGCCGAACGTCTTGCCCAACGTCTGCGGGGAGGCGTTGCGGTGGTCGCGCTCGCTCATCAGCCGCTGCGCCGTGCGCAGGACGGCGGTGAGGTCGTCGACGCCGACGTTCTTGCCGTCGAGATAGGGCAGCGACCAGAAGTCGAAGTCGTACAGCGGCAGCCACACCGGCTCGGTCACCCGCTCGAACATCGCGTCGCAATGTCCGGCAGCCTCCTCCGAGGTCATCGTGCGGTGCTTCCACTGATAGCCGCGGCCCTCGATGCCGTGGATCTCCTGCTGCTTGAACACCGGCGACTTCGGGTTGGCCCACCATGCCTGGGCGCGCCAGAACGCCGGCTTCGTCTCGTTGAGGAAGTCGACGGTGTTCTGCACGCTACGCTCGTTCTCGCCGGGGAACCCGACGATGATCGAGGCGAAGGTGGTGACCCCGCGCGCGTTGAGTTCGCGGATCCCGGTGCGATACTGGGCGTCCTGCGCGAGCTTGTTCATGTTGGACAGCACGTCGTCGTCACCGGACTCGATGCCGAGGAAGACACCCTTGCAGCCGCTGCGCGCCGCGAGGTCGAACGTCTCGGTGTCGCGGGCGTTGGAGCAGCGGAAGTAGGAGTACCAGCTCAGGCCCAGGTCCTCCTCGATCATCATCCGGCAGAACTCCTTGAACCGCTTCGGCGGCACGTTGAACGTGTCGTCGACGAAGACGACGTTCCGCACACCGCGCTCGGCCAGCAGCCGCATCTCGCGGCGCACCGTGTCGACCGAGGCCAGGGTCAGCGCACCGGCGCGGGACGGGTAGTCGCAGAAGCTGCACTTGAACGCGCAACTGCGGGCCGTACGGGTTTGGCAGGTGGCGCCGAGCTGGTCGTCCCGGAACTGCGACCAGTCGATCCAGCAGTCGTCGAGGTCGTTGGCCTCCGGCGCCCGGCGGGTCATCCGCCACTCGCCGCTGCCGGCGTGGACGAGGTTGCCGACCGAGTCGAGGTCGCGGCCCTCCTTGACGGCCACGCAGAGTTCGTGCAGGGTCCGCTCACCCTGGGACTCCACCACGTACGTGTCGGCGCCCATCGCCCACAGGTGGTCGGAGACCTCGTCGCTGATGCCGGCCCGGCACAGGTTGTCGACGAGCGGGCCGCCGACGACGACGTGCGTGCCGGGGGCGTGCTTGCGGATCAGCTCGACGACCGGGATGACCGGCACGATGTTGACGTAGAAGGTCGTCGTCACCGCGACCACGGCCGGCCGGCGCTCGAGCAGGTCGACCAGGTGGCCGGCCTCGGCGCTGAACAGCGAGATCGGCTCCGCGCTCACGCCCCGCCGGCGCAGATAGTTGGTCAGGTAGAGGCCGGCGAGGTTGAACACCTCCCCGACGTGATAGCGGTCCGACCGCCCGGTGGTCCGGTTGCGGACGGTGTTGATGACCTCCATCAACGGCATCGCGCGGTCGTCGACGACGAGGTGCTCCTTGCGGAAGATCTGCATCTCGGGCGACTGCGCGCCGGCCCGTTCGCACATCACCCGGTAGTCGTCGAAGTCACCGTCGTTGTAGCCGACGATCACACAATCGAGGTCCGCCATGGGGCTGCTCCTCTCCGCCGTCAGGTGGTGTAGTCGTACGTGGCCGCGACCGCCCGCGCGATGCGCACCTCGCGGGCCGGCTCTTGACGGTTGTCCTGGATCCGGGCCGCCTTCCAGCTCACGAGGGCGCCCATGTTGGTGATCGGGTCGAGCCGGTCGTCGACCCGCACCTCCGTGGGCACGCCGAGCCGGTCGCTGACGCGGGCCCGGATCTGCTCGTGCGATCCGGCGCCCGGCAGCAGGTCGAGCCGGACGGTGAGCCGGTCGTCGCCGTCGGCGCCGCGGTCGACCTGGACCTGGTAGCCGAGGCAGCCGTTGACCTCGCCCAGCACCGCGGTCTCGATGTCGGCCGGGCGGAACCGGGATCCGCCGAGGTGCAGCTCGTCGCCGACGCGGCCGGTCACCTCGACCAGCGGCCCGCACAGGCCGCAGTCGCAGGTGCCGTGACGCACCGAGACGAGGTCGCCCGTCCGGTACCGGACGAGCGGCTTCGCGCCGTCGACGAGCATGGTGAGGCACAGCTCGCCGTCGCCCGCGCCCCGGGCGGCGCCGGTGTCCGGGTCGACGACCTCGACGAGGTAGTTCGGCCGGGCGATGTGCAGCCGGTTGGCCGAGCAGCCGGCGGCGATCGCGTGCGCCTCCTGCGAGCCGTAGAGCGTATGGTGCACTGGCGCGTCCCAGATCGACTCGACGTTCGCGGCGAACTCCGGGGTGCAGATCTCGCCGAGCACCAGGAACAGCTTGACGTGGAAGTCACGGCGCAGGTCGTAGCCGTGGTGCAGGGCGGCCTTGGCCAGGGTCAGGCACAGCGCGGGCGCGCAGACGACGACCTCGCACCTGAGGTCGCGCAGCAGCCGCAGCGCCTTGGCGAAGCCGACCCGGGGCGAGTCCGGCCAGATCTTGGCGTGGAAGCCGCCCAGGTCGGTGGCGACCGCGCCGAACGTGTCGCCGAACGCATACAGCTCCGACGGCCCCATCAGCGCGACGCGGGGCATGCGGTGACCGAAGTAGCGGCCGAACATACTGCGCCAGGCGCGCTCCACGTGCAAATTGCTCGTCACGACCTCCTTGGCGTCACGCGGGCAGGGCGTCGGCGGACCGGTCGTGCCGGTGGTCTCGTAGTAGACGCACGCGTCGCCGAGGTCGCCGCTCAGCACCGCGTGCTGCTCCCGGCGCAGATCGGCCTTGGTCGTGAAGGGCAGCCGGTCCAGGGTCCGCGGCGTGACCCGGCCCAGGTCCACGGTGGACAGGTGGCGGCCGTAGAACGCAGACCGATCCGCGACGTGGCGCAGCACGGCGGCGAGCCGCTCGCCGTCCCACCGCTGCCAGTCCGCGTCCGTCATCGTGCCGTCGTGGTGACGGCGGCACACCTCGGCGTACGCCGCCATGAAGGCAGGATCGACGTGTTCCGTAAGAGTAGGCATGACAACCTCGACGCTATGCCGGCGCGGTTCGGAGTCGGTTATGCGGAGCATCGTCGTCCACAAGGGACGGTAGGTCGGCCAGGCGGCCCCGGGCACCGGCGAGCGCGGCGGTGGTGGCGAGCAGGTCGGCGCGGAAGCGCTCCGCCTCGGCCCGGCCCCACACCGCCGTGGCGAACTCGATCGTGCCACCGATCGGGTCGGCGCGTTGCAGGGCCACGGTCAGGTCCATCGGCGATCCGCCGGCGTGGACCTCCTCGATCCGCACGCTCACCCGTCCGGCCGTGGTCCGCCAGTCGACGAGCGTGTCGTACATGCCGAACACCGCCTGCACCAGCGGGTTGCGGCGCGGGTCGCCGTTGCCGCCGGCGATGCGGACCATCTCCTCGAACGGCAGGTCGGCGTTGCTGACGCTGTCAGCGATCGAGCCGTGCACGGCGCGCAGATAGCTCTCGACCGGCGTGTCCCCGTCGACCTCGACGAGGACCGGCACCACGACCGTGCAGTGCGCGACGAGGTCGTGCAGTTCGGTCGCCGGCCGGCGGCTGGTCGGCACGCCGACCAGCAGCCGGCGCCGCCCCGTGCGCCGGGCCAGCGCGAGCCCGAACCCGGCCAGCAGACAGGCGAACCGGGTGACGCCGAGCTGCCGTGCGCGGTGCTCGACCGCGGTGCTGTGCGTCGCGCCGTAGTCGAGGGGAATCCGTCCGCCGGCAGGGTCCTGACGCGCCGGCCGGAGCCGTGCCGACGGCAGGTCCAACACGGTCGGGACGCCGTCGAGCCGGCGGACCCAGAAGTCGGCCTGGCTGCGCAGGTCCCCGCGCTGCCGCAGCCGCCGCAGCCGGGCGGGCACGACGTCGGGGCGCGGTGCGGGACGCAGCTCGGGCGTCGCGCCGCGCACCGCGGCGTCGTAGCGGGCCAGGATCTCGCGCAGGGCCAGCCCGATCGCCCAGCCGTCGACCAGCATGTGGTGGGTGACGAGGACGAGCGCGTGCCGCCGCGGCCCGCCGCGCACCAGCAGGATCCGCAACGGCGGCCCCTGGTCGAACGCGAACGGCCGCGACGCGTGCGCCAGGGCCGTCGTGCGGACGATGTCCGGCCACGGCGCCCCGGCCGGTACCTCGACGTGGACCGGTCGCGGACCGCGGTCGGGGCCGACGACGAACCGCTCCAGGTCCGCGGCACCGAGGCGGAATCCGGTGCGCAGCCCGTCGTGCCGGGCGAGGGTGTCGTCGACCGCCCCCGCCAGGCGCGACACGTCGAGCGGTCCCTCCAGCTCCGCGGTGAAGACCAGGGTGTACAGGCCGCCGCCGGCCATCTGTTCGGCGGTCCACATGCCGCGCTGGCCCGGCAGCGGCGTGGTGGCGTCGGCAGGATCGGCGTCCGGCGGCGAGGCGGGATCACCGGGCCCACCGGTGCGACCGCCCGCGGCCGGGGCCGCGTCGAGCCGGCCGGCCAGCTCCGCGACGGTGGGGCCGGCGACGAACTCGCGCAGCGTGATGTGGACGCCGGTCCGCTCGTACAACGGGCCGCACAGCCGGCTGGCGGCCAGCGAGTCTCCGCCGAGGGCGAAGAAGTCGGCGTGCACACCGATGCGCCGCAGGCCGAGCGCCTCCGCCCACAGCGCCGCCACGGTCCCTTCCGCCGGTGTGCGTGGCGGCGGCCCGCCGCCGGGGTCGCCGCCGGGATCGACGGCGCCGGCCGCCTCGGTCAGGGCCAGCCGGTCGACCTTGCCGTTGGCGGTGAGCGGCAGCGCCTCGACCGTGCTGAGCCGCGCGGGCACCATGTAGGCGGGCAGGGTGCGGCTCAGGAAGTCCCGGAGCGCCTCGTGGTCCGGCGTGCGTGCGGCCGGCGGCACGACGAAGCCGACCAGCCGGCGGGCGCCGGTGTCCGACTCGGGGGCGACGACGGCGGCGCGCTCGACGTCCGGGTGCCGCACCAGGGCCGCCTCGATCTCGCCCGGCTCGATGCGGTGTCCCTGGATCTTGACCTGGAAGTCCTCCCGGCCGAGGATCTGGAGCGTGCCGTCGGGCAGGTAGCGGCCGATGTCGCCGGAGGCGTAGACACGTTCGCCGGTGTCCGGCAACGTGCGGAACCTGGCCCGGGTGCGTTCGGGGTCGCGCCAGTAGCCGCGGGCGAGGCCGACCGCGCTGCCGATGCAGATCTGCCCGGGCACCCAGGCCGGTCGCGGGGACAGCCGCTCGTCGAGCACGTAGTAGTGCTGGTTCGAGATGGGGCTGCCGTAGGGGATGCTCGTCCACGCCGGCTCGACCTCGCCGATCGGGTGCACCACCGACACGCAGATCGTCTCCGTCGGCCCGCCGATGCTGACCACCTGGACGCGCTCGGCGAGCCGGCGCAGCCGGTCCGGCAGGTCCAGCGGGATCCAGTCGCCGCCGAGCAGCGCCAGTCGCAGCGTCGGCAGCCCGCGGTCACCGGCCCGCTCCAGGTGCCCGACGAGCATCTCCATCAGCGCCGGGACGGACAGCCAGCAGGTGACCCGTTCCCGCCGCATCAGCTCGGCCCAGTGCGCCGGGTCGGGACGGTCCGCCGGGGCCGGTACGACCACCGACCCGCCGGCGATGAGCGGGCCGAAGACGTCGAACACGGAGGCGTCGAAGTGCAGGCCGGACACCGCGAGGCTGCGCGCCTCCGGGCCGATGCCGAAGCGGCGATTGAGGTCGAGGACCGCGTTGAGCAGGCCGCGGTTGTCCACCATGACGCCCTTGGGCCGGCCGGTGGAGCCGGAGGTGGAGATGACGTAGGCGAGGTCGCTCTGCTGCTGCACCGGGTCCAGCGGTGTGGCGTCGGTGTCGATGTCGGTGTCGGTGTCGACCGAGATGCGGCGCACCGACGCCGGCCAGCGCAGCCGACGGTCCAGTGCGGACTGCGTCAGCACCAGGCCGGCCTCACCGTCCCGCAGCAGGTATGCGATGCGGTCCGCGGGCACGGCCGGGTCGATCGGCAGGTAGGCCGCGCCGGCGGTGAGAACGCCGTAGACGGCGACGAACTGCTCCCAGCCCTTCTCCATGACGACGGCGACGAGCCGGCCGGGTCCGGCGCCCGCCCGGCGCAGGGTCCGGGCCAGCCGGGTGGCCCGCCGGTCGAGCTCGCCGTAGGTGAGGCGGCGATCGGCGGCGATGACCGCGACCCGGTCGGGGTGCCGGCGCGCGTTGGCGGCGACGAGTTCGTGCGGCAGCGCGGACGGCAGGGGGCGGTCGGTGGCGTTGACGGCGGCGACGACGTCGAGGTGCCGCTGTGGCACGAGGGCGAACCGGCGCTGCCGCCAGGCCGTGGGGTCGGCGGCGAGCAGGTCGAGCAGCCGGCCGTACGCGTCGGCGAGGTCCTCGGGCACGCCGGGCGGGAACAGGGCGTCGCGGGTGTGCCAGCGCACCAGCAGGCCGCCGGCGTCCTGTCGCACGGCCACGTGGACGCCGCCGACGGGCAAGGCATCGGCACGATCCGCGGATGCCGCGGGTCCGGTCAGCACGGCACAGGTGACCGGTGTCCCGGCCGCCGGCCCGGTGTGCCGCGGACCGGCCGGGGCCGGCCGGGTCGCCCCACCCTCGTGCGCGTCGAGTTGCTCCTCCACCGCCACCAGCCGATCGGCGAACGTCGCGTCGCCGCCGACCGCGACCGGTCGCACACCCCCCGGGGTCACGCAGCCGAGGGCGAACCGCCCGGTGCGGCTCCACGTGCGGATCACCTCGCCGAGCGCGGCCACGAGCGCGGCCCGCGGAGTGACGCCGGCCGCGTCGGCGAACCCGCGCAGCCGGGCCCAGGCGGTGACGCCGACCGTATGGTCGCGCCGCACCACCGGGCCGGAGTCGCCCCGGCTGTACGGCGCGCGTGGCAGGTCGGGTGCCGGAGTGGTCGCCGGCAGCCGGTACTGGTCGTCCGCAGTGGTCACGATCGGCGCTCCCGGTCAGGCAGAGGTCCGGTCAGGTGGTGCCCGTCAGGTGGTGGTCCCGGCCGGTCGGCGGTACACCGAGACGTGGCGGGTGCTGTGGCGGTCGAAGGGCTCGCCGCACCAGCCGCCCCACCGGTCGGTCAGTTCGAGCCCGGCCAGCCGGGCCATCAGGTCGATCTCGGTGGGCCAGCAGTAGCGGTGCTTCGCCCAGCGGGCCTTGGCGATGACGCGGGCGTAGAAGATCTGCTGGGTGACCGGGTCGTACCGCTCGACCTCGAGGGCGGTGTGCCCGTCGTCGAGGTCGGCGGCCCGCACCACCTGGTCGTCGTGGAACTTGCCGAGGTCGGGCACGAACACCTCGACCAGCAGCCGTCCGTCCGGCGCGAGCTGCGTGGCGGCGTTGGTCATGAACCGGCACTGGTCGTCCTGGGTCGGCAGGGCGAAGAACGTGTTGTAGGCGCAGAAGATGAAGTCGAACCGCCCTTCGGCGCGCACCTGGGTGAAGTCGCCGATGGTCACCGGGATGCGGTCTCCGCCGGGCTTGGCCCGCATCTGCTCGGCCATCGCCGGCGACGCCTCGACGCCGTGGACGTCGAGCCCGGCCTCCGCCATCGGAATCGCCAGGCGGCCGGTGCCGATGCCCAGCTCGAGCACGCGCCCGCCGTCGGCGAGCTTGATCAGGGCCGGGACGGCGTCGGCGGTGTCGTCGCGGTCGAACATGTGGTCGTACAGCGGCGCCCACACCTCGCCGAAGTCCTCGGCCTTCCAGGTCGTCCGCTGGTTCATCGGCTGCTCCTCACACGGTGGGTGGTCAGCGCGGCGGATTCCCACGGCGACCGCTCGGCGGCCGGGTAGCCGGGGATCGGCAGGGCCGCGCACAGGGCCGCGACCCGGGCCCGCACATCGTCGCGGACCTCGGCCGGCAGATGGTGGTCGCGCCCGCCGTTCGCCTCGGCCGAGCGGATGACGCGGTCGATCAGACCGGCGCAGGCGAGCATGTCGGTGCGGCGCATGCCGCGCCGGGCGGCGCTGTTGGTGCCGATCCGGATGCCGCCGGTCACGAGCGCCGGCGTGGTGTCGCGCGGCACCCGGTTCTTGTTGACGATGATCCCGCACTCCTCCAGTGCCCGTTCCGCGACGAGCCCGGTCGTTCCGAGGGGGGCCAGGTCGACGAGCACGATGTGGTTGTCGGTGCCGCCGGAGACCACGGTGTGGCCGAGGTCGGCGAGCGCCCCGGCGAGGGTGCCGGCCAGCTCGACGATGCCGGTCGCCGTCCGGCGGAACTCGGCCGTCGTCACCAGTTCCAGCGCCCGGGCCTTCGCGGCGATCGTGTTGAGTGCCGGGGCGCCCTGCGAGAACGGGAACACCGCCCGCTGCAGGAAGGCGGCCAGGGTGCCGGTCCCGCGGGGCGCCGGAGCGTCGGCGTCCCGCCCGGACATGATCAGCCCGCCGCGGGGGCCGAAGAGCTGTTTGTGGGTACAGGTGGTCGTGATGTGCGCATGGTCGATCGGGCTCGGGTGCAGACCGGCGGCCACCAGCCCGGCGGTGTGCGAGATGTCGGCCATCAGGTAGGCGCCGACCTCGTCGGCGATGCGCCGGAACCGGGCGAAGTCCACCACGCGCGGGTAGGCGGTGGCGCCGCAGACGACGACCCGTGGCCGGTGCTCCAGGGCGAGCCGGCGCACCTGGTCGTAGTCGATGCGCCCGTCGTCGTCGAGGCCGTAGCCGATCGCGGTGAAGTACTGCCCGGCGTAGGCGGCCGGGCTGCCGTGCGTGAGGTGCCCGCCGTGCTCCAGCTCCATCCCGAGCAACGTGTCCCCGGCGCGCAGCAGCGACGACAGCACCGTGTAGTTGGCGTTGGTCGCCGAGTGCGGCTGCACGTTGGCGTACCGGGCGCCGAACGCGCTGCGGGCCCGGTCGACGGCGAGCCGCTCGATGTCGTCGACGACCTCGCAGCCGCCGTGGTACCGGCGGCCGGGGTAGCCCTCGGCGGTGACGTTGACCGCCACGGACGCCTGGCTGGCCAGCACCGACGGGTCGACCAGGCTGGACGACGCCACCAGCGACAGGACGCCGCGCTGCCGCTCGACCTCGCGCTCCAGGAGGTCGTACAGCTCGGGGTCGTCCTCGTGCAGTCGCTCCAGCCCGCCGACGACGACATCGTGCAGCAGGGTCTCGGTGACGTCGCGCATCACCGCACACCTCCCGGGTGGTGCCGCTCGATCAGGGTGGCGACCTCCGCGGCGCGGTCGCGGACGAAGTAGTGCCCGGCGCCGGGGATCACCTCGTAGGTCACCGACTCGGCGAACAGGTCCCAGCCGTGGTGGTTGGTCGGGAAGTCCGGCGTCGCCGGATCCTGGTCGCCGAAGACGCACCGCAGCGGGGTCGTGATGCGCTGCGGCGGGGTCTCGTAGCTGCGCCGGAAGTACCGCGCCGAGGCGATCATGTCGTTGCGTGCGGCGCGCAGGACGTGCCCCACCTGGGACCACTCGAGGTGGCCGTCGAAGCCGCCGAGCGAGCGCAGGAACGCGTAGGCGTCCTCGTCCGACGTGGACCGCTCCGTCTCCAGCGAGGCGGCCGGGTCGGGGTCGGTCAGCGACGCGCCGACGTAGACCGCCCGGACGTCGCACCCGCGCTCCTCCAGGACCCGGGTCAGCTCGACGCCGAGCGCGACGCCGGAACACTGCCCGTACACGATGACCGGGCCGGCGATCCGCTCCTGGATCTCGGCGGCGCAGCGCTGCGCGGCGTCCTCGACCGACAGGGGCTCGTCCCGCAAGGTGCTCGGATCGTGGCCGGGCAGGTTGACCGCCCAGACCGCGAAGCGGGCGTCGAGCCGGTCGGCGAGCGGCTGGTACGCCACCACGTTGCCGCCGCCGTAGGGCACGCACACCAGCGTCAGCTCGGGCTGCCGGTCGGCCGGGGTCAGCTCGAACAACAGCCCGGTCCGCGGCGCCGCCGCGGATCCGATCCGGGCCGCGAGCCGCCGCACCGTGGGGTTCTTGAACAACTCGACGACGGGCAGCGGCTCGGCGAGCGCGAGCATCGCCCGGATCGCCGCGAAGGAGTCGCCGCCGAGGTGGAAGAAGTCGTCGTCCGGCCCGACCTCGGCGACGCCGAGCACCTCGCACCAGGTCGCGGCGATGCGGCGCTCGAGGGCGGCGGTGCCGCCGGGATCGGCGCTGTCGGTCGTACCGGCCGGGTGGCCACTGTCCACGGTGGCCGGATCACCGGCCGGTGCCGCGTCCCGGGCCGGCGGCTCGGGCAGGGCGGTCAGGGCGGTCAGGGCGCGCCGGTCGACCTTGCCGTTCGGCGTGGTGGGCAGCGCGTCCAGCACCGTGACCGTGCCGGGGACCAGGTGCGCGGGCAGCGCGTCGGTGAGCCACCGCCGCAGCCCGTCCTCCGGTACGGCGAGCTCCCCGGCGGCGGGGGTGACGAACGCGGCCAGCCGCAGGTCGCCCCGCTCCCCCTGAGCGACCACGGCGGCGGCGCCGACGGCCGGATGCCGGCGCAGGACCGTCTCGATCTCGCCCAGCTCGATGCGCAGGCCGTGGATCTTGACCTGGAAGTCGAGCCGGCCCAGCAGCTCCAGGACCCCGTCGGGCCGGTACCGGACCAGGTCACCGGTCCTGTACAGCCGCTCGGTGCGCCCGTCGGGAAACGTGTGCTCGACGAAGCGCTCGGCGGTCAGTTCCGGCCGGTGCAGGTAGCCCCGGGCCAGGCCGGTCCCGGCCAGGTGCAGCTCCCCCGGGACTCCGACGGGCACCGGCTGCCGGTGCCGGTCGAGCACGTAGGCGCGCTGGTTGGCCATCGGACGGCCGTAGGGGATGCTGGTCCAGGCCGGGTCGACCCGCTCGACCGGGAAGACGGTCGAGTCCATCGACGCCTCCGTGGCGCCGCCGAGACTGACGAACGCCGCCTCCGGCGCGACCCGCCACAGCCGCTCGGGCTGGTCGACCGGGATCCAGTCACCGCCGAGCAGCGCCAGGCGCAGCCGGGCCGGCAGGACCGCGTCGTCGCGGTCGTAGCACTCCAGCAGCAGTTGTAGCAGGGCCGGCGCCGAATGCCACACGGTCACCCCGTGCTCGGCCAGCAGCCGGGCCCAGGCGACCGGGTCGCGGGCCTCCGCGGCCTCGGGCAGGACCACGGTTGCGCCGGCGGCGAGGGTGCCCAGCACGTCGTAGACGGACATGTCGAAGCTCGGCGACGACACCGACAGCAGGCTGTCGCCGGGCCCGATGCCGAACCGGTCGTTGAAGTCGGTGAAGTTGTTGACCGCGCCGCGGTGCCGCAGCGCGATGCCCTTCGGCTCGCCGGTCGAGCCGGAGGTGTAGATGACGTAGGCCAGGTGCTCCGGCCGCACGTCCACCTCTGGTCGCGTGTCCGGCAGCGCCGGTGCGGCGTCGTCCACGCACAGCACGGTGCCGTCGACGTCGCCGAGGCCGGCTCGCGACGCCTGCCGGGTGAGCACGACCGGGCAGCCGGCGTCGGTGAGCATGAAGCGCAGTCGCCGCGGCGGATACTCCGGGTCCAGCGGCAGGTACGCGCCGCCGGCCTTGAGCACGGCGAGGATCGCCACGACCAGCTCGGGCGAGCGTGGCAGGCACACGCCGACGACCGTGTCCGGGCCGACGCCGCTGCCGCGCAGCCGGTGGGCCAGCCGGTTCGCGGCCGCCTCCAGGTCGGTGCGGCTCAGCGTCCGTGACCCGCAGCGCACGGCCGGCGCGTCGCTGCGCGTGGTCTGCTCCTCGACGAGCCGGTGCAGGCACGCGTCGTCCGGAAACTCCCGGGCGGTGTCGTTCCAGTCGCAGACGGCACGCCACTCCGACCCGGTCAGCATCGGCAGCGTGGTGATCGGGCGGTCCGGGTCCGTGACCGCCGCCTCGAGCAACCGCCGGTAGTGCCCGAGCATCCGGTCGATCGTGGCCGCCTCGAACAGGTCGGCGCTGTAGACGGCGTCCACGACGGTGTGCTCCGGGCTGACCCGCACGTTGAAGCCCAGGTCGAACTTGGCCGCCTGGTGGTCCGGGAAGACGATCTCGACCGCCAGTCCGTCGAAGTCGGGCATCCGCGTCGTGCCGTCCTCGACCCCGAAGAACACCGGGAACAGCGGGGTGCGGGTCGCCGACCGGGTCGGGCGCAGATCCTGGACCAGCAGGTCGAACGGTAGCTCCGCATGGGCGAAGGCGTCCCGGGCGGTGGTGCGGATCCGGCGCAGGAAGTCCCGGAACGTCGGCTGCCCGGACAGGTCGCCGCGCAGCACGAGAGTGTTCGGGAAGAAACCGATCAGGCCCTGTACCTCCGGCCGGTCGCGCTCGGCCGCGGCGATGCCCACGGCGACGTCGTCACTGTCGGTGTAGCGGGCCAGCAGGATCTGCACGGCCGCCAGCATCGTCATGAACAGCGAGGCACCCTCGACCCGGCCCAGCTCCCGCAGCCCGGCGACGAGGTGGGGCGGCAGGTCCGACTGGCGCCAACCGCCCCGGTAGGACAGGTTCGCCGGGCGTTCGTGATCGGTGGGCAGGTCGAGCGACTCGAGGCCGTCGAGCCGGCGCCGCCAGTACCCGAGCTGCTCGTCCAGCAGCGGACCGCTGATGCGCTCGCGTTGCCAGACCGCGTAGTCGGCGTACTGGATCGGCAGCTCGGGCAGCTCGGCGGCGGTCCCGCGCATCCGGGCGTTGTAGCCGGCGGCCAGCTCGGCGTGCACGACACCGACCGACCACACGTCGAAGGCGATGTGGTGCAGGTCGTAGAGCAGCACATGGTCCTCGGGCCCGAAGCGCAACAGCCTGGCCCGCATCACCGGACCGCCGGCGAGGTCGAACGGCTGCCCGCCCTCCTCGGCCACGGCCCGGCGCACCCGTGCCTCCCGCTCGTGCGGCGGCACGTCGCTCAGGTCGGTCACCGGGCACGGCAACGGCATCTCCGGGTGGATCACCTGGACCGGCTGGCCCTGCTCGCCGCGGAACGTCGTGCGCAGCACCTCGTGCCGGCGCACGACGTCGGCGAGGCTCGCCACGAGCGCGTCGACGTCCAGCGGCCCGCGGAACCGGACCGGGATCGGGCAGTTGTACGCGCTGTTGCCCGGCTCCATCTGGTCGACGAACCAGAGGCGTTGCTGCGCGAACGACGCCGGGATCGGCCGGTCCCGCGGCACCCGTGGGATGCCGGCCGCGTCCTTCGCCGGGGCGTCGTCCTGCTTGGCCAACGCGGCGAAAAGGGCGCGCCGGTCCTCGGAAAGCTCCGCCACGCGCTGTTTCAGGTCTGGCATGTCATGCGTCTCCCGTCGAGTACCCGGCCTGCTGCTCCGTCGCCACCTGGAAACACCGCGAACGTATCGAGGCGGGGTCATGCGGAGGTTACGAGCGGGCCGCCCGCCGATCGCGCGTTCGGCGGTTGCGCGGCGGTCGCGTTGGGTAGGTTCGGCGAATGACTCGGCAGTTCACCGAAGACGAGATCCGCCTGACCCGCGCCCGCGCGCAGCGGCTGACCGGGGACCGGGCCAAGGACGTCGCCGACGTGGTCCGCGACCTGGTCGGCACGCAGTCACAGGACATCCGGGCGGCGCGGATGGCGCTGCGCCCGCGCACCACCACCGGCGTCGACGCCGCCGCCGTCGACCGTGCCTGCAACGAGGACCGGTCCGTCGTGCGGATCTGGGCCATGCGCAGCACCCTGCACATGGTCGCGGCCGAGGACGTGCGCTGGATCGTCGGGCTGCTCGGGCCGATCTTCGCCGCCGCCGACAAGCGGCGCCGCTCGCAGCTCGGCCTCGACGACGACATGCTCAGGTCCGCCGTGCCGAAGCTCGAGCGGATCGTCGCCGCCGAGGGCCCGCTGACCCGCGCCGACCTGGTGCGGCGCCTCGACGCCAAGGGCGTGCGGGTCGACCCGAAGAGCCAGGCACCCGCGCACCTGATCGGCTACGCCGCGATGACCGGCATCATCTGCCGCGGTCCCGAGGTGGACAAGGACGAGCCGACCTACGTCCTCATCGACGACTGGGCCGGCAAGCAGACGAAGCTCGACGGCGACGCCGCCCTCGCCGAGCTGACCCGCCGCTACGTCGCCTCCCGCGGGCCGGTGACCCCGCAGGACTTCGCGAAGTGGTCCGGGCTGCCGGCCAAGCAGGCCAAGCGGGGCTTCGAGCTGGTCGCCGACGAGCTGGAGGAGGTCGACGCCGCCGGCAGCGCCGCCTGGGTCACGACCGGCACGACCGCGCGCACACCCGGCCGGAAACCGGCCGTCCAGCTCCTCGGCCACTTCGACGAGCTCCTTCTCGGGTACGCGAGCCGCGAGCTCGTCCTGGCACCGGCGTTCACCAAACGGATCCAGGTCGGCGGCGGCTTCATCCAGCCGGCGGTGCTCGTCGACGGCCGGGTGCTCGGCGCCTGGAAGCAGCAGCGCGACAAGGACCGGCTGATCGTGCGGGTGCAGCCGTTCGAGGCGCTGCCCGACGCGGCCGCCGCCGCGCTGGAGGCCGAGGCCGCCGACATCGGCCGGTTCCTCGGCGTCGACGCCGAGCTACAGGTCGGCAAGCCCGGCTGAGCACGGCGGACCGCCGACATAACCGTCGTCTAACCCGGAGTCCATAGCATCCGACCCATGGTGATGACCGACCGGTCGATCCCAGGAGGAGCTTCGGGTGAAGGACACCAGGACAGGCCGTTGGCTGCTGCGAGAACCGCGTCCCGACGCGGAGGCGCGGCTCATCTGCTTCCCGTACGCCGGTGCCGGCGCGTCGTCGTTGCGACGCTGGCCGCGGCGGATCGGCGCCATGGAGGTCTGCGCCGTCCAGCCGCCGGGCCGGGAGAACCGGTTCCGCGAGCCGCCGTACCACCGCTTCGACGACTTCGCCGCCGACGCGGCCGACGGTCTCGCGCCGTATCTGGACCGGCCCTACGCACTGTTCGGGCACTGCATGGGCGCCCTGCTCGCGTGCGCGACGCTGGTCCGCCTCGAGGAACGGGGGCACCGGCTGCCCGACCGGCTGTACGTGTCCTCGTCGCTCGTGCCGCACCGCGGGTTCTACGGGCTGTTCCAGCCGTCGATGACCGACGAGCAGCTCGCGGACGAGCTGCGCGGGATCGTGCGCTCCCTCGGTGAGCCGGAGCCGCTGCCGGAGCTGCTGCCGATGGCCATCGCCGTGCTGCGCAACGACGTGGACATGTGTTTCCACCACCGGCCGCCCGGGCCGCGGCCGCTGCCCTGCCCGATCACCGCGATCGGCTGGCGCGACGACCCGTACGTGCCGGCCCGGGAGATGCTCGAATGGGACGGCTACGGCGAGACCCGCCACGAGGTGCTCGCGGGCGGGCCGTGGACGTTCCTGTCCGCGCCGCCGGAGCTGATCGACCTCGTCGACCGCGACGCACCGGCGGTGGCCGCCACGGCGCCCGGTACACGGGAGGGGGCAGCGTGGTGAACGACCTGCCTCCGGCGACGACCACGTCGCTCGTCGAGCTGTTCGCCGGCACGGTGCGCGAACACCCCGACGCGCCCGCGGTCAGCGACGACGACCGCCGGTACACCTATCAGGAGCTGGACGCCCACGCGGACGCGCTGGCCCGCCGGCTCATCGCCGGCGGCGTCGGTCCGGAGGACCGCGTCGGGCTGCACCTGCGGCGCGGCGTCGACGTCGTCGTGGCGATCCTGGGCATCCTCAAGGCCGGCGCGGCCTACCTGCCCGTCGACACCCGCTACCCGGCCGCGCGCCGGGACCACATGCTGCTCGACGGGGACGTCCGCGTGGTGCTCACCGAGCCCGGCCGCGGTGAGCGCCTCGCCCACCTGGACCGCACGGTCCTGGAATGGCGCAGCGGCGACGGTCCGGCCGGCCCCGCCCCGGTGGTGGACATCCGCCCGGAGCAGGCCGCGTGCGTGCTGTACACGTCCGGCTCGACCGGCCGTCCGAAGGGGACGGTGTTGGAGCACCGTCAGCTCGTCGCGTTCGCCGCCGACCCGGCGCTGCCGGCACTGTCCACCGACGACCGCACCGCCCAGTGCGCGAGCATCTCCTTCGACACCATCACGTTCGAGGTCTGGCGTTCGCTGGCCGGTGGCGCCGAGATCGTGGTGCTGCCGGCGATCCCCGATCTGCTCGGCTCCGACCTGCGGCGCGAGTTGCGCCGCCGGGGCATCACGGCGATGCTCGCCCCGGCCGTCGCGGTCAACCACGTCGTCCGCTTCGACCGCGACGCCTTCGCCGGGCTGCGGCTGCTGTGTTCCGGCGGCGACGTGCTGCTCCCGGCCACCTGCCGCGGCCTGCTCTCCGGCGAATTCGGCGGCCGGCTGTTCAACCTCTACGGGCCGACCGAGACGACGGTGGCGTGCACCGGTCACGAGGTTGCTCGGCCGCCGCGGGACGGTGCCGGCGTGCCGATCGGCGGGCCGCTCGGCGGGCGCCGGCTCTACGTGCTCGACCCGGACCTGCGCCCCGTGGCCGCCGGCGAGACCGGCGAGCTGTACGTCGGCGGCGCCGGCGTCGGCCGCGGCTACCTCGGCCGGCCCGGCCGCACCGCCGAGCGGTTCGTCCCCGACGTGTTCGCCGGTGACGGCAGCCGCATGTACGCCACCGGCGACCTCGTCCGCGACGTCGGCGGCGGTGTCCTGCGGTACGTCGGGCGCATCGACAGCCAACTCAAGATCAGCGGGTACCGGGTGGAGCCCGGCGAGGTCGAGGCGGCCCTGTGCCGGTTCCCCGCCGTGGGCGAGGCGGCCGTCACCGCGGTCGGCGCGACCGGCGAGCGGCGGCTCGTCGCGTTCCTCATCCGGGCGGGCGACCGGCTGTCCATCCGCGAGCTGCGCGACTTCCTGGCCGGCGAGGTGCTGGAGCACCTGGTGCCGAGCGAGTTCGTCGTGCTCGACCGGATGCCGACCGACCCGCACGGCAAACGCGACTGGGCGGAGCTGTCGCGCGTCGCCGACGACCGCGAGCGGCTGCGCGACGACTACCTCGAGCCCCGCGACGACATCGAGCGGTACCTCACCCGGCTGTGGGAGGACCTGCTCTCGGTGGAGCGTGTCGGCGCGCGCGACGACTTCTTCACTCTCGGCGGGCACTCCCTGCTCGCCGTCCGCGCACGCCGGATCATCCAGCGCGACCTCGGCGTCCCGCTGGCGCCGGAGGCGCTGTTCCAGTGCAGCGTCGTCGCGGACCTGGCCGATCACATCCGACCGGCGAAGGAGACGGTGGCATCGTGAAGACCCGTACGATCGACCTCGGCGACACCGAGCTGTTCGTCAGCGGCGACCCGCACGCGACCTGGGCGCGCCTGCGCCGGGAGCGCCCGGTGTACTGGAACGGCACCGGTGACGGCGACGGGTTCTGGGCGCTGACCCGATACCGGGACCTCGCCCGTGTGTACCGCGACCCGGCGACGTTCTCCTCCGAGCAGGGCACGGTGATGGGCGGCTCGTACCGCAGCGGCGCCGACTCGGCCTCCGGGCAGATGCTCATCTGCTCCGACCCGCCCGAGCACCGCCTGCTGCGGCAACAGCTACACCAGGGGTTCACCCAGGAGATGGTCCGGCGGGTGTCGCACCGCGTCGCCGAGAACGTGCGGGAGGCCGTCGACCGGTTCGTGGCAGCGGGTGGCGGCGACTTCGCGACCGAGGTCGCACCGATGCTGCCGGCCGGGCTCCTGCGGGCGGTGTTCGACCTCGACCACGACCAGATCCGGCATCTGCTCGGGCTCACCCGGGCGATGATCGGCCACCGCGACCCCGAGCTGCAGACCGGCCGGGACGAGTCGATGACGCTCGTCGGCACACAGGTCGAGATCCTCGACCTGTTCGCCGAGCTGATCGAGCAGCGCCGCCGACGGCCGGGCGATGACCTGGTGAGTCTGCTGCTGCGGTCGGAGATCAACGGCCGGCCGATGACGGAGAGCCAGATCCTCTACAACTGCCTGAACGTCGCAGTCGGGGGTGACGAGACCACCCCGTACACGGCCACGGCCGGGGTCCTCGCGCTGATCGAGCACCCGGAGCAGGCCGAGCGGTTCCGCCGGGACGCGGACCTGTTGCCCACCGCCGTCGAGGAGATCTTCCGATGGACCTCCACCAACGCGTACGTGCGGCGCACCGCGACCCGCGACGTCGAGATCGGCGGCACGCTCATCAGCCGCGGCCAGTCGGTGACGCTGTGGAACGCCTCGGCCAACCGTGACGAGGAGCAGTTCCCCGACGCCGACCGGTTCGACCTGGCCCGGTCACCCAACCAGCATCTCGCGTTCGGCATCGGCGCGCACAAGTGCATCGGCATGAACCCGGCCCGGGCCGAGATCACCATCCTGTTCGAGCAGTTGCGCTCACGCGGGCTGCGGTTCGCCCTCGCCGGCCCGGTCGAGCGGTTGCGCTCCAACTTCATGCTCGGCATCAAGCACCTGCCCGTGACGGTGACGCGATGACCGACCGGCTCGCCCACCTCACCCGGCTGTCGCCGCAGGAGCGCACGGCGGTGTTCGCACGGCTGCGGCGGTCCGCGCCGGGCGCCGAGGACACCGTCGTCGCGCGGCGGCCCGCCTCGGCCGTGCCCGCCTCGTACGCGCAGGAGCAGCTCTGGTTCCTCGACCAGATGGTCCCCGGACTGCCCAACTACATCGTGCCGTTCTGCTTCACCCTCGACGGGCCGCTGGACACCGATGCCCTCGCCACCGCGTTCGGCGAGCTGGTCCGCCGCCACGACGTGCTGCGTACCGCGCTGCGCCTCGACGCGGGCAGGCTCGTGCAGGCCGTGTCCCCTCCGGAGCCGTTCCGCCTGCCGGTGACCGACCTCAGCGGGTGTCCCGACCCGGAGGACGAGGCCCGCCGCCGCTGCCTGGCGGCGGCCCGGGAGCCGTTCGACCTGTCCCGGGCGCCGCTGTGGCGCTGCCGGCTGCTGCGGCTCGACGAGCGCGGCCACCGCCACATGCTGGTCTGGATCGCCTCGCACACCGTGGCCGACGGCTGGTCCGTCGGCGTCGTCGTCCGCGAACTGGCCACGCTCTACGAGCAGGCGCGGTCCGGCGGGCTGTCCGCCGGCGGTGGGAACAGGCGGCCGCAGTTCGCCGACTACACGGTCTGGCAACGCGCGCACCTCACCCCGGAGCGGACCCGCGCCCTGCAGGACTTCTGGCGCACCGAGCTGGCCGGGACCGCGCTGCTCGGCTTCCCGTACGACCACTCCCGGCCGCCGGAGCCGACCCTGCGCGGGCGCAGCCACTTCTTCACCGTGCCGGCCGACCTGCACGCGGCCGTCGCCGACGTCAGCCGGCGCCGCGGCGCCACGCCGTTCATGACCACGCTGGCCGCCTATCAGGTGCTGCTCGCGGGTGCCTGCGGTCACCCGGACATCGCCGTCGGCACCCCGGTGTCGGGCCGCGACAGGCCCGAATTCGAGGAGCTCGTCGGCTCGCTGGTCAACACCGTCGTCATGCGGACCGACCTGTCCGGCGACCCGACCTTCGAGCAGGTCGTCGACCGGGTGCGCGAGGTCGCCCTTCGCGCGTACCAGCATCAGGACCTGCCGTTCGGCAGACTGGTGCAGGAGCTGCGGCCGGTGCGGGACATGCGGTTCAACCCGCTGTGCCAGACCGTCTTCAGCTACGGCAGCACCCCGTTCACCCGGCGGGAGACCGAGCTGGCGCCGGACCTGCGGCTGCGCTACTTCGGCATCCCGAACGGCACGATGCGCTTCGACCTCGAACTCACCCTGGACGAGGCACCCGACGGGCTCGCCGGCCGCTTCGACCACAACGTCGACCTGATCGAGCCGGAGACCGCCGCGCGCCTGTGCGACCGGTACGTCGCCCTGGTGCGCGCGGTCGTCGAGCGGCCCGACAGCCGCCTGTCCGAGCTCGGTGTCCGGACCACCGTGGCCGCGTCGACGCCAGCCGTCGCCACCGGGCCCGCCGCCGGCACGACGGCGCCGGCGTCCGCCGCGTCCGGCACTGCGGACGGGGCCGCCCTGTCGCCCACCGCCGAGCACGTCGGCCGCCTCTGGGCCGAGGCCCTCGAGGTGGACGGGGTCGACCCGTACGAGGACTTCTTCGTCCTCGGCGGCGACTCGATGATGGCGACCCGCCTCGTCGTGCGGATCCGCGAGGAGCTGGGCTGCGAGCTGCGACTGCCCACGTTCTTCGCCTCGTGCACCGTCGCGGAGCTGGCCGAGGTGATCGACGCGCAGGCCGCGCAGCCCGACGACGCCGACGCCGTCGCGATGCTGGAGCGCATCGAGCAGATGCCCGACGAGCAGGTTCGGGCGCTGCTGGCCAGGCTCGGCAACGCGCCGCTCGACCGGCGCTGACCCCTTGTCCGGCGCGCACCTCCCGCCGTGCGCGGGGCGCCGCGCTCAGAGCGCGCCGCAGAGACCGCCGGCATCGATCGGCACGGCGGCGCCGCTGAGGTAGGACGCCCGCCGCGACAGCAGGAACGCCACGACGTCGGCCACCTCCTCGGGACGGCCGATCCGGGCGCCGGGGTTCTTCCTCCGCAGGTCATCCAGGAGCCGGTCGTGCAGGCCGCCGAGCATCTCGGTGTCGATGACGCCGGGGCAGACCGCGTTGATCCGGACGTTGTCCCGCGCGTACTCGACGGCGAGCGCCCGGGTCATGCCGACGACCGCGTGCTTGCTCGCCGTGTACGACACGGACAGGCTGTCCGCGGCGCGCAGGCCGGCGACGGACGAGCAGTTGACCACGGCGCCCCCGCCGGCGGCGGCCATGCGTCGCAGTTCGTGACGCAGGCAGCGCCACAGGCCCTTGACGTTGACGGCGAAGACGCCGTCGAGCTGCTGTTCGGTCGAGTCGTGGAACCGGGTGCCGCGCATGATCGTGTCGGTGCCGATGACACCGGCGGCGTTGAACGCGCCGTCGAGGCGGGGCAGAAGGTCGTCCAGCCGGGCGAAGAGCGCGTCGACGCTGTCGGCGTCGGTGACGTCGGCGGCGACGAAGTGGACCCGGCCGGGCCCCGTCTCGCGGGCGATCGTCTCGCCCGCCTCGGCGTCGCGGCCGCTGACCACGACCGTGTGGCCGGCGTCCCCGGCCAGACGCCGGACGGTGGCGGCCCCGATGCCTCTGGTACCGCCGACGACGAGGTAGCAGCAGCCGGTCACAGCGCGACTCCTTCCACGGTCATCCGCCACGCGTCCCGTCGCCGGTGGCGGCCACGGCGGCACCGATGCGGTGCGCCAGGTCGTCGAGCGTCGCCGGGTCGTGCGCCGCCGTCACGGTCGTCCGCAGCGCCCGCACACGTGCGCTCCAGGCGCCGGCCATCGGCAGGACGAGCGCACCGGCGTCGAGCACCGCGGCGCACCAGCGGGCCACCTCGGCGTCGTCAGCGGCGAGGATCGGCACCACGGCGCTGGCCGACGCCCCGGTGTCCAGGCCCGCCGCGTGCAGGGCGGCGCGCCAGCGGTCGCGGTTGCGGTGCAGCCGGCCCACCAGGCCGGCGCCCTCGTCAGCGAGCGTCTGCGCGGTCTCGGCGGCGACGAACGCGTCGAGCGGGGTGATCGACGTGGTGAACGTGGCGCCGCGGTCACCGGACAGCCGGGCGGCGGTCGCGGCGCTGCCGGCGACGAACCCTCCGCTTCCGGCGAGCGCCTTGGCCAGCGAGCCGGTGCGCACGTCGACGACACCGGGCAACCCGAAGTGTTCCTCGATGCCCCGGCCGGTCGCGCCGAGTTGTCCGAGCGACGACGCCTCGTCGACGTAGAGGGTGCAGCCGGTGCGCCGCGCGCAGGCGGCGAGCCGGGGCAGGTCGGCGACGGCGCCGGTGCTGCCGGACACCGCCTCGGACACGATGACGCTGCCCGGCCCGGCCCGGTGGCGACGCAGCAGGGCGGCCAGGTCGCCGGGGTCGCCGTGCCGGTACACGTGGATCGGCGCACCGCTGAGCACGCAGCCGTCGAGGATGGACCGATGCGAGTACTCGTCGACGAACAGCATGCCGCCGGGATCGACGACGGCCGGGATGGCGGAGACGTTGGCGAGGTATCCGGAGCTGGTCAGCGTGACGGACGGGCAGCCGAACAGCTCGCGCAGGACGGTGATGAGGCGTTCGTGCTCACCGGTCCAGCCGTTGACCTCGCCGGAGCCGTGCGAGCCGTAGGACGGGCAGTCGCGCACGAAGCGGGCGACCCGCTCGCGGATGCCCGGGTGGGAGCCGAGCCCGAGGTAACTGTTGGAGCACAGGTGGTGCAGGCGCCGGCCGCCGACCTCGACCGTCGTCTCGGTCACCCGGGACGCGTGGCCGAGCAGCGTTCGCACCGTGGCGGCGGCCGGCTGCCCGGTGACCGGACCGGGTGCCGCCGGCGCGGGCGTCGACGGGTCCGAGCCGATCAGCGCCGAGGTCAGCTCCGCGACGGTTGCGGTGTTGCCCAGGCGCACCCGACCGGTGCCGCCGGCGCCGAGCTGGCTGACGAGTGAGGCGAACCGCAGCGAGTCGATGCCGAGGTCGGCGAGCGGTACGTCGGTCGGCGGTTCGTCCAGCCCGGCGTGGCGGCGGACGAAGTCGCGCACCGATTCCTCGACGCCCGCGTCGGCGGTGGCGCTGCCGGGGTCCCCGTCCGGCTCGGTGGTGGTCGGCTCCCGCGCCCAGGCGGCCAGTGTCGCCGTGTCGAGCTTGCGGTTGTGGGTGAGCGGCAACTCGGTCACCGTCGTCACCTTGTGCGGCACCATGTACGCCGGCAGGCGGCCGGTCAGCGCGGCGCGGAAGGCCGCCGGGTCGAACCGCACGACCGGGTCGGTGGGCACCAGGAACGTGGCGAGGGTCGCCAGCCCGTCGACGTCGACGGCCACGGTCGCCACGTCGCGGACGAGCGGATGGTCGCGGCAGGCCTCGGTGACCTGCTCCAGCTCGACCCGGTGACCGTTGATCTTCACCTGGGCGTCCTCGCGGCCGACGAAGACGACACCGTGCCGCGGCGAGCGGTACCCGACGTCGCCGGTGAGGTAGGTGGGCACCGGGTCCTCGCCGACCGGCACGTCGGTGCGGAACTTCGCCGCGGTGGTGCCGGCGTCCCCGAGGTAGCCCAGCCCCACGTGCCGGCTGCGCACGGCGATCTGCCCGCGCTGCCAGGGCAGGCAGCGGTGCCGGCCGGGGGTGACGACGAGCAGTTCGGCGTCCTGCATGCCGGTGCCGACCGGCACGATGAGCGGCACGGCGTCGAGTTCCGCGCGGGTGGCGGGCAGGCGATAGTAGCCCACGGCGCGCTGCGTCTCGGTGGAACCGTAGAGATTGACCAGGCGGGCGTTCGGCGCCACGCGCGCGAGGTTGCGGGCCTGACCGCGGGTCAGGGCCGCGCCGACGCAGAAGACGCGGTGCAGGGCCGGCAGGGCGTCCGCGTCCGCGCCGGCCAGCAGCCCGATCGCCGCCGGGTTGACGCAGACGACCTCGATGCGCTCATCGGCGAGCCAGCCCGGGAAAGCGCCGACGTCGGTGAGATCCGCCTCCGCCGGGACGCAGATGGTGCCCCGCAGGTACAGCGGGGTCATGATGTCGCGTTGCAGCGGGTCGTGGCCGAGGCTGGAGCACATGCCGAACCGGCGGCCCCGCAGCGGTCCCAGGACGCGGTCCATCCAGTCGAAGAAGTGGGTCAGCGAGCCGTACCGCCCCAGCACCGCCTTCGGGGCGCCGGAGGTGCCGGAGGTGAACGTGACGAACGCCGGGTCGTCGGGGCCGAGCCGGTCCCGCGGATAGCGGTGCGGCGACGGAGTGTCGTCCAGCCCGGCCACGGCGCCGGGCAGCCCGACGTGGGCGAGATCCAGGACGACGTCGGCGCGGGCGGCGTCGGCGCACGACCGCAGATACGGCACGGGAAGCCGCGGGTCGGCCAGGGCGAGCGTCGCGCCGGCCTTGAAGGCGCCGACGAGCACGGCGACGAGGAGCGGGTCGCGGTTCGGCACGACGAACACGGTTCGGCCGGGGCCCGCGCCGAGTCGTTCTAGCTGCCACGCGACCGTGTCGGCCTGCCGTTCGAGCGCACCGTAGGTGACCGTGCCGCCGGCCGCCTCGATCGCGATCGCGTCGGGCGTGTCGGCGCACACGGCCGAGAACCGGGTCACGAAACGGTCCGGCTCGGCGGAGTCGACGCGGACCGGCCGGGGGGCGTCGGTCCGCGGTACCGCGAACAACCGCTGCAGCGGCAGGGCGGCGGACCCGCCGGCCGCGCGGTCCCAGGCCCGTTCCAGGACGGTGGCGAGATCCTCGGTCTCGCGGCGGTCACAGCCGGGCGCGGTGAGTGACGCGGCCTCCCCCACCGCCTCCAGGTGCAGGACGGTGCCGGGTCGCAGGCGGGCGACGAGGACGGCGTGGTCGGCCGGGGACAGCGTCGACACCAGGTGGCCGCCGCCGGCGGCCGTCGGCACGCACGCCGGCGCCCGGTCCAGAAGGCGTTGGATGTCGGTGAGGGTGCGGGTCTCGACGTCGACGCCGGTGAGGTCGACGAGCCGGATCTGTGTGCCGTCCGGGCCGGGCGTGGCGACGAGGACCTTTCGCTCCTCGAACGCCGCGTCCAGCATGGCGTGCAGCGCGACGGCGACGGTCTCGCGTCGTCGTCCGGGAAGCCTTCGGATGCGCAACGGCACCGGCGCCCGCACGGTGCGGGAACCGGTCGCGGACCGCTGGTCCCGCAACCGCGCCGACGCTCCGGTCCCCGGCTCGATGGCCTGCCTGATCACCACGGTCTCAATCCGATCGACGTCGGGTCACACCTCGACGGTGCGGTGCCCGCACCGCTCCTGAGTCTGGACCGGACCGGTTAGCCGGGCGTTACGTGGCGCCGGTCCGGCAGCGTCTCCGGCCGGACCGGCGTCCGGCCGGAGACGGACTCAGCCGGAACCGGCGCCGTCCATCGCCCGGCGCAGGCTCGCCGGGCGCATGTCCGTCCAGTGCTCGTCGACATAGCGCCGGCACGCCTCCCTGTCCCCGGTGAAGCCCGCCTCGCGCCATCCGCCCGGCACGGCGAGCTCGCTCGGGAACAGCGAGTACTGGTCCTCGTCGTTGATCAGTACGGCCCATTGCCGAGGGCCGGTGGTGGTGGTCATCTCAGGTCGCCTCCCGCGGTGTCGTCGCGTTTCGCTGCTGGCGCACCGCCCCGGCTCACACGGTGCCGACGGCCAGCCGGCGACCGGGGCGGGTCAGCCTGCCCCGGACGGCCTGGGCCACCAACTGCTGTGTGTCCGGGGCAGGCTCCACGTCCAGTTCCTCCTTGAGCCGGTTGCAGCACAGCTCGTACAGGCACTTGACCCGGCCCAGGCGGCCCAGGCGGGCATGGGCCAGGATCAGCACCTGGTAGCTCTCCTCATGACACGGATCGATCTCGAGCATCCGATGGCAGTAGCCGATCGCCGCGTCGTGGTCGCCGTGTCGCATCGCGTCCTGCACGAGCCGCTCGAGCGAGCGAAGCGTCAGATCCTTGAGCCACTCCCGCCGCGAGTAGATCCAGTCCTCGGACTCGCCGTCGAGAAAGTGCCCGCTGTAGCAGTCCGCCGCGGCGCGGTGGTGGTCGAGGCTGGCCTTGACCTCACCTTGACGCTCCAGCGCCCGCGCGAACTCGACCTCCCCGGCCAGTTCCTCGAAGTCGATGGAGACGTCTCTGGTCTCCAGCACGTAACCGCCGCTGCACGACAGCAGCTCGACCGAGGACCGGCGCCGGGCGGCGTTCCTGCCCTGCGCGTTGCTGAGGATCTCCCGAAGTGCGTGCACCGCGACCTTGAGCCCGCTCGCCTGGCGGGTGGCGGTGCCCGGCCAGAGCACCTCGTTCAAGGTCTCGCTGGACACCGGCTGATCGTGCCGCATGACCAGGTACTGGAACAGTCGCTGGGCCCGTCCCGCACGCCAGCGCCGCACCGCCTGACCGTCGATCTCCAGGAAGAACTGGCCCATGTAGTGGATCGAGATGCCGTTGCCGCCCGACGACGTCGCGACGGATCCGGCGTCGCGGTGCTCGGCGAGCCGCCCACCAGGTTGCGTCCTGCTCGTGGAATCGTCAGCGTTCTGCCGTCCGTTGCCCTCCCGCTGCCTCACGTTCATCCTTTCACATCGAAGTTCCGCCCTTCCCCGAGCAAGCGAAGCGGCCGCAGCGGGTGAACGGGTCGGCCCGCGCCACGACGGACGGCGACCCGCTGGTCTCCCCCCGCAGCTCTCCGCCACGTTCCGTATTGACCTGCACCACTGGGCTTAAACATGGCCATCCGCGATCAGGCGATCCGGCGCGGGCGGAGGCCCAGCTCAAGCGCCTTCGTAACCGGAAGAAAACCGCCTCCCCCTACGGTCGGACGAAGATTCCCGGCGTCTGGAGTGATGGAGCCACCGATGCACGGTACACCCGGAATTCGATTCGTTGCGATCAATGGCTCGGAACGGACCGGAGGCAACACGGCGGACATTCTCGACTATTGTTCACAGTTGCTCGCCGCCCGCGACGCGAGCCTCGAGGTCGTCGATGTGTCCACATTGGACATCACGCCCTGCGGCCCCTGCGGCGACTGCCTGACCCGGACCACCCCGTGCGCCGTCGAGGACGGCGTCACCGCCGCGGTGGAGCGGATGACGACGGCCGACGGCATCATCTTCGCGGCACCGGTGCACGGCTTCGGCACGGCCGGGCCGATGCAGGCGTTCATCGAGCGCGCCGGCGTCGGCCACCTGCGGTTCCAGCGTCCGCTCACCAACAAGGTCGGCGGCGTCATCGTGCTCGGCCGCCGGTACAGCCACACCGAGGTGTTCAGCCAACTCGTCCTCAACGTCCTGCTCAACCGCATGATCATGATCGGCAGCGGGTTCCCGGCGATCGTCTACGGCGACCGGCCCGGCGAGGCACGCCACGACGACGAGGGCCTGGACATGGTCAGCCGCATGGTCGACCGGATGCTCGACCTGGCCGAACTGCTCGCCGAGCATCGCCGGCTCACCGGCGCCGAGGTCCTCGTGCCTCGCGACGACACCGAATGGTCGAGCCGCCTGTCGGTGCCCGGGGGTCGCCCGGACCACGCCGAACACCCGGACCTGCCGATCCCGGCGGCGGCCCGCGCGGGGCGATGAGCACCGTGACCACGCTGCCGAGGAGTCCGAACGCTGCCCGGCGTCCCGGGCCACGGCCGGACGCCGGACCGGCTCGCGCGGGCACGGTACCGGTCCGCACCGAGTGCCGCCCGGTGCCGCTCGGCGACCCGCTGGCGATGCACCGGGCACTGTCCCGCCGCTTCGGCGACCGCGCGGTCTTCCTGCTCGAATCGCAGCCCGGCGGGGCGACCGAGGACAGCCGCTACGCGTATCTGGGCGTCGGCCCGGTGCTGGCAGTCCGGGTGAACCAGGAGCGCGTCGAGGTCACCGGCGCGCCCGCGCTCGCCGCCGTCGTGCGCGCCGCCGTGGCGGACCTGCTCGCGGTCGACGGTCAGGGGCCGTGGCTGTCCGACCCGCGCCGGCTGTGGGAGCTGCTGCGCCGGGTCAGGGCCGTGTTCGACGCCGAGGGCAGCACCGACCGGTTCACCTTCGGGTTCCTCACGTTCTTCGGCTACGACACCGCACGGTACGTCGAGCGGCTGCCGTGGCGCATCGCCCGCCGCCCGGACGGGCCCGACGTCGCCCTCGTCCTGCACCGCAGCCACGTGCGGATCGACCTGCGGAGCGGCACCGCCGAGCTGCTCGTGCACCGTTCGCCGGCGTGGGACGACCCGCCGGCAGCCGACCTCGAGGACGTCCTGACCGCCTGCGTGGCCGACGCTGGCGGGACGGCCGGCGCCGGCCCGGACGGGTGCCCGGACATCTGCCCGCCGGTGTCGGTCAGCGACGAACTGACCGAGGCGCGGTTCACCGCCGACGTGCGGCGCTGCCTGCACCACATCGAGATCGGCGACGTCTACCAGGTGCAGATCGGTCACGACCTGGTCGTGCACAGCCACGCCGCCCCGCCGGACGTGTACCGGCGGCTGCGCTCACGCAACCCGTCGCCGTACATGTTCCTGTGCCCCGTCGGCGAGCAGACCCTGATCGGCGCGAGTCCGGAGCTGTTCGTCCGGGTCAGTGACGGCGAGATCGTCATGCGGCCGATCGCCGGCACCGCACCGCGGCCCGGGCAGCACGGCGAGGATCCGACCGGCGCGGCCGAGGACCGGGTGGCGGCACGGTTGCGCAACGACCCGAAGGAGGTCGCCGAACACGTGATGCTCGTGGACCTGTGCCGCAACGACATCGGCCGGGTCTGCCGCGGTGGCAGCCTCAACACCGGCGAGCTGCTGGAGGTCGAGGCGTACTCACACGTACTCCACCTGGTCTCCACCGTCGCCGGCCGGCTCGACGAGTCCGCCGACAGCTTCGAGGTGATCCGGGCGCTGTTCCCGGCGGGCACGATGACCGGCGCGCCGAAGATCCGCGCCATGGAGATCATCGAGTCGGTCGAGGCCAGCCGCCGGGGCCTGTACGCCGGGGCGGTCGGACTCGTCGACGTCGCCGGTCACGTCAACCTGGCCCTGGTCATCCGGACCCTCTTCCACCAGGGCGAGCGCTACCGCATCCGGGCCTCCGCCGGCGTCGTCGCCGACTCCGAACCCGGCCGCGAGTGGCGTGAGTCGCTGGTGAAGATGTCCGCACCGTACTGGGCCGTCACCGATCGGGAGTTGCCGCTGTGAAGACCCTTGTCGTCGACGCCTACGACAGTTTCGTCCACATCATCCGGCAGTACCTGCTGAGCCTCGGCGCCGGGCCGGTGGTCGCACGCCCGGACGAACTGAGCACCGGCGCCGTCGAGCGGATGCGTCCGGACGCGATCGTGCTCGGCCCCGGACCGGGTCATCCGAGCGACTCCGGGCACGTCGAGCTGGTGCGGCACTTCGCCGGACGGTTGCCGATCCTCGGCGTCTGCCTGGGCCATCAGGCGGTCGCGGTCGCCTTCGGCGCCGACGTGCGCCCGGCCGAGCACCTCGTGCACGGCAAGACCAGCCCGATCCGCCACGACGGTGCCGGGCTCTTCGACGGCTGCCCGAGCCCGTTCCTCGCCACGCGGTACCACTCGCTCGTCGTGGTCCCCGAGACGCTGCCCGACGCGTTGCAGATCACCGCCCGCTCGGATGACGACGGCTACGTCATGGGGCTGCGGCACGAGCGGTTCCCGGTCGAGACGGTCCAGTTCCATCCGGAGAGTGTGTGCACCGAGGACGGCAGGCGCCTGCTCGCGAACTTCCTCAAACGGTGCCCGACCGGCCCGCGGAGTGCCGCATGACGACCGGCACCGCCCGCCGTGCGGACGGCCCGATCCCGACCGACGACCCGTGGCTGTGGCGGCTACGCCGCGAGCCGGCCGAGCCCACCGCGACGGTGCTGTTCCTGCCGCACGCCGGCGGCACCGCGGCCAGCTACGCCACCTGGGCCGGGCACTTCCCCGCCGACGTGCGGCTGCTGGCCGCCCAGTACCCCGGGCGCGGACCCCGCTACACCGAGCCGCACGCCGGCGAGGTCCACGAGTGGGTCACGCCGCTGGAGCGCTCGGCCGGCGGGATCGCCGGGCCGCTGGCCCTGTTCGGCCACAGCCTCGGCGCCCTGGTCGGTTTCGAGCTCGCCTGGCGGCTACAGCAGCGCGACCGTGACGTCGCCGTACTCGTCGCCTCCGCGGCTCCCCCGCCGCACCTGCCCAACCCGCTGCCGCGGGACGGCGCACTGTCCGACGAGGACCTCACGGCGCTGCTGGAGACGCACGGCGGCCTGTCCCCGGCGCTGCTGGCGGAGCCGGAGATCCTGGCCCTCGCCGTCGACGGGCTGCGCGCCGACCTGACGATCGAGCGCAACTACGACTTCGGTCCCGAGCCGCGCCGCCTGCGCTGCCCGATCGTCGTGCTCGGCGGCGACCGTGACCTGCTCGTCCCGCCCGGCCTCTGCCGCGCCTGGGCCGAGCGGTCCACGGCACCGGCGGACGTCCACATCCTGCCGGGTGGTCACTTCTACCTGCTGGACCAGCAGGAGACCGTGGCGGCGCTCGTCCACGACCGCCTCCCGGGTCGACGCCGGCGGCGCGGAGAAAGGTGACGGTCGATGACCGAGCTGATGTCCACCTCGAGGTCCACCGTGGCCCCGTCGCGCCGGCAGCGGCGGCTCCTGCGGCGGTACGCGCAGACGGGTGCCGCCGACCGTGCCGTGTGCTGCCAGGTGCGGCTGACCGGCCGACTCGACGTCGACGCGCTGAGCCGGGCCCTGACGGCGCTGGTGGAGCGGCACGGCGAGCTGCGCACGGCGGTCCTCGAGGGCGGTGCCGACCCGGTCCTGCGGACCGTCGAGCCGTACGCCGTGGACCTCGTCGTGGAGCGGGTCCGCAAGGCCCGGGTCGAGCCGCGTGCCGCGCTCCGGGACGACCCGTTCGACCTCGCCGACGGGGCGCTGCTGCGGGCCCGGCTGTTCGACCTCGGCCCCCGGGAGCACCTGCTCGCGCTGGCGGTCCACGAGCTGGCGGCCGATCGCCGTTCGCTCGCCGGCCTGCTCGAGGCGCTCGCCGAGCAGTACACCTCCAGCGTGAACGACCCGGAAGGGCACCGCCCGGTGGCCGCGCCGCGGCACCGGACCCGCGCGGAGCC
Source organism: Dactylosporangium roseum (assembly GCF_025264685.1). Taxonomy (GTDB): domain Bacteria; phylum Actinomycetota; class Actinomycetes; order Mycobacteriales; family Micromonosporaceae; genus Dactylosporangium; species Dactylosporangium roseum. Next base: position 2,761,930 of record NZ_CP073721.1, on the reverse strand, counting down.
CGGCGTGGGCCGGCAGGTGGCCCGGGTGAGCCTGGACCTGCCCGACGTGGCGGCGCTGGGCGACCGGGCGGCCGCGGTGGCCGCCGCCTGCGCCGTCGTGCTGGCCCGCGACGGCGGCACCGACGAGCCGGCGGCGGGGCTGCTCGGGCCGTCCGGCGACCCGGTGGCACTGGCCCTCGACGTGGACGAGCGGTCGACCTTCCGCGACCTGGCGGCGAGCGCCCGCACGGCGCTCGCCGCCGCCGCTCGACAGTCCACACCGGACGCGTCGGCCGGCGTGCGGGTCGTGGTGGAAGAGGACCGGCCGCCGGCGCTCGCCTTCGCCGGGCTGGACGCCGAGCTGGTCGAGCTGGTCGCCGAGCCCGCCGACCGGGAGATCGTGCTGCGCCACCGGCACGACGGCGGCCGGCTGCGCCTGGACCTGGACTACCCGGCCGATGCCGTCGCCCGCGCCGCCGTGGAGCGGCTCGGCGACCGGCTCCGCACGCTGCTCGGGTCGGTGACCGCCGAGCCCGACGTGCCACTGGTCCGGCTGGCGCTGTGCACGCCGCGGGAGCGCGCCAGGGTGCTCGACCGCGGCGACGGCGGACCGGCGCGGCCGGGGCCGTTCGTGCCCGTCCACGAGTTGCTCGCCCACGTCGCCGCCGCACACCCGGACCGGCCGGCGGTCGTGGCGGAGCGGACCGTGACGTTCGGCGCGCTGGACCGCGAGGCCGAGCGGCTCGCCGCGCTGCTGTCCGCCCGCGGGATCGGGGCCGAGTCGGCGGTCGCGCTGTGCCTGCCGCGGATCCACGACCTCGTGGTCGCGGTCTTCGGCGTGCTCAAGGCCGGCGCCGCCTACGTGCCGGTCGACCCGTCCTATCCGCGGGAGCGGATCGCGTGGCTGCTGGCCGACTGCGGCGCACCGATCGTGCTCACCCACTCGTCGGTCGCCGCACGAATCCCGGCGGGCACCGGCGCGCGGCCGCTCGTGCTCGACGACCCGGCGACACTCGGCGGCGTCACCGGCGCGGGCCGCACGCCGGTCGCGGTGGACGCGCGACACATCGCCTACGAAATCTACACTTCCGGCTCCACCGGCCGGCCCAAGGGCGTGCAGATCACCCATGGTGCCGTGGCGAACCTGCTGCGTGCCCTCGAACACGCCGAGATCGCCGACGCGCCCGGCGAGCGGGTGGCCTGGAACGCGAGCGTCTCCTTCGACGCCTCCGTGCAGCAGTGGACCCGGCTGTGCCGCGGCGACACGCTGATCCTGCTGGACGAGCAGACCCGGGCCGACCCGGCGGCGCTGGCCGAGACCGTCGTCTCCGAGCGGCTCGCCGCCGTCGACATCACGCCCTCGCACCTGCGCCTGGCCCTGCCGCACCTGCGTGCCGTCGACCCGCCGGACGGCCGGCCGCTGCGGCTGCTCGTCGGCGGCGAGGACATCGGCGCTCCACTGTGGAAGGAGCTCGACGAGCTGGAGCGGACGGGGCACGCCGGGGCCGTCAACCTGTACGGGCCGACGGAGTGCACCGTGGACGCCAGCTTCGGCTGGGTGCGCGGCTCCGGGCGGCCGAACATCGGCCGTCCCCTGCCCGGTGTGCGGCTCTACGTCCTCGACGCGTGGATGCGTCCCGTCCCCGTGGGCATGACCGGTGACCTCTACATCGCCGGTGGCGGGCTGGCCCGTGGCTACCGGGGGCGACCGGGGCTGACCGCCGAGCGCTTCGTGTGCGACGTCGTGGCCGGTGACGGCTCGCGGATGTACCACACCGGGGACCGTGCCCGCTGGCGTCCCGACGGCCTGCTCGAGTTCGCCGGCCGCGCCGACCGGCAGGTGAAGGTGCGCGGCTACCGGATCGAGCTGGGCGAGATCGAGGCCGTCGTCGGCTCGGCGCCGGACGTGCTGGAGACGCTCGTGACGGTCCGCGACGACCTGCCGTCCGGGGAGGGCATCGCCGCCTACTGCCGAACCGGCTCGCCGATGGACGCGCCGGCCCTGCGCCGCTGGTGTGCCGACCGCCTCCCCGAGTTCATGGTCCCGTCGATGTTCGTCCCGACGGACCGTTTCCCGCTCACCGTCAACGGGAAGGTGGACGAAGGGCGGTTGCCGCCGCCCACCCGGGAGTCCGTCACCGCCGCGCCCGGCCCGGACGCGACCGGCGACGACGCGCCGCTGGGCCCGATCGAGGAACTGCTCGCGGCGGTCTGGTCCGACGTGCTCGGCGCGCAGGACGTCACCGCCCACGACAACTTCTTCGACCTCGGCGGCCACTCGGCGCTCGCGATCCGGGTGGTGGCGCGGCTTCGCCGCGACGGCAGGATCGGCATCCCGATGGTCGCGGTGTTCGAGCATCCGCGGCTGCGCGACCTGGCCGACTACATCGCGACCACGCAGAACCGGACGTAGGAGATCGCGGCCTGCTCCGACAAGACCGTTCGACCGCACTCTCGCCGCTGAAGGAGTCCATCGACCATGAGCGACGTCGATCATCAGAGCACCACCACCGCGACACCGGCACCGGATCCGAGACGATGGCGGGCGCTCGCCGTGCTCGCCCTGGTCCAGTTCATGATCGTCGTCGACAACACGATCGTGAACGTGGCGCTGCCGTCGATCCGCGCCGAGTTCAACGCCTCGACGAGCAGTCTCACCTGGGTCGTCAACGGGTACGTGCTGACCGCCGCCGGCCTGCTGCTGCTCGGCGGGCGACTGGGCGACCTGTTCGGCCGGCGCCGCCTGTTCACCATCGGCACCGCGCTGTTCGCCGTCGCGTCGCTGACCGCCGGCGCCGCGATGAGCCTGGGCATGCTGGTCACCGGCCGTTTCGTCCAGGGGGTCGGCGAGGCCCTCGCCGCACCCGCCGCGCTGTCCCTCGTCGCGCTGCTGTTCGCCGACGAGCGCGAGCGCGCCAGGGCCTTCGCGATCTGGGGCGGCATCGCCGGTGCCGGCGCCACCCTCGGCGTCGTGCTCTCCGGCATCATCACCGAGTTCATCGACTGGCGCTGGATCTTCTTCGTCAACATCCCCCTCGCGCTGGTGCCGCTGCTGCTCATCCGCCGGCTCGTCGACGAGGGCCGCGCCACCGGCGCCCCGAAGCGCCTCGACGTGCCCGGCGCCGTGCTGGTCACCGGCGGTCTCGTCGCACTCGTCCACACCGTCGTCGCGGCCGCCGGCAACGGCTGGGGCGACCCGGTCGTCTGGGCGCCGCTCGTGGCCGGCGTCGCCGCGCTCGCCGCGTTCGTGGTCATCGAGCGCCGCTCGGCCGCGCCGCTGGTCCCGCCGCGTTTCTTCACCAACGGGGTGCGGCTGTCCGGCAACGCGCTGAGCATCCTGCTGGTGAGCACCACCAGCGCCGTGTTCTTCCTGGTCATCCTCTACATGCAGGACGTGCTCGGGTACTCGCCGCTGATCGCAGGTCTGGCCTGGGTGCCGTTCCTGGCGATGTTCATGCCGGGTCTGGCGCTGTCGGCGAAGCTCGTCGCCCGCCTCGGGGTCGGCATCACCATGGCGATCGGGTTCGCCGCCGCCGCGGCCGGCCTGCTGCTGCTGAGCCGGATCCCGGCCGACGGCTCGTACGTCGTCGACCTGCTGCCCGCCTTCCTGCTCATCTCCCTCGGTATGGGCATCACCAATCCGGCGCTGCAGAACGCCGTGCTGTACAAGGTGTCGGGCGAGGACGCCGGTCTCGGCTCCGGTGTGGCGGCCACGGTCGCGCAGATGGGTGGCGCGCTCGGCGTCGCGGTCTTCGCCACCATCGCGGTCCGCGAGCAGAGCGCCTCGACCGCGTCGCCCGAGGCCGCCGCGACCGAAGGGTACCGGCTGGCGCTGCTCGTCGCCGGTCTGGTTCTCGTGGTGGGCGTCCTCGCCGCGGCCTGGCTCGCGATCCGCGCCCCGCACGTCGGCCGGGCGTCGTCGGTCGACGCGCCGGGCGAGGCCTCCACATCGGACACGGCCTCGTCCACGTCGGACGGTGACCGGGTGCGGTCCGGTGCCACCACCGAGTCCAGCGGCACGCGTGCCACGCCGGCGCGGCCGTGACCGTAACCGGGGTCTAACCTCCGCGGCCTAGCGTGCGAAGGACGCGACGACGACGTCACCCGGCCCCGCGCCGGTGAACGAGAAGGGAATCGACTGTGTCAGACACCCGGGTCGATGACCGGAGGCAGACGTCCACCACGGCCGGCGTGGTACCGACCGCGGCGGCGCGCGGCCGGCAGCCGGACACGACGACCGTCGTCGCCGCCTTCGCCGCGCTGCTGCACCGCTACACGGGCGAGGCCACCCTCGTCATCGGCCACCGCCCGGCGGCCACGGCACCCGTCGAGGTGCTCCAGGTCGAGGTGCCGGACGACGCCACCCTCGCCACACTGCTCGATCGGGCCGGCGCCGCGTTGCGCGAGCCGGCCACGCCCGGCCGCGCCGACCTCGCCCCCGTCCGCGGCGTCGCCGGCCGGCAGGCCCGCCTGCCCTGTCACGGCATCGTCCTCGGGTCCGGCGAGGATCTCGCCGCCGAATGGTCCGGCGTCGCCCTCGTTCTCGACGGCGGAACCCTCACCGTCCACACGGACGCCGGCGCCGACCGGTTCGCGCGCCACCTCGGGGCCCTCCTGAGGGCGATCGGCACCGACGCAGGCCGCACGGTCGCCACGGTGCCGCTGCTCGACGGGACGGAGCGGCACCGGCAGGTCGTGACGTGGAACGACACGGCCGAGACCGTCGATGCCGCCTTCTGGCCCGACCTGCTCCGGCGCACCGCCGCACAGCGCCCGGACGCGGTCGCCGTGGTGCAGAGCGGGCGCACGCTGACCTTCGGCGAGGTCGACGCTCTGGCGAACCGGCTGGCCGCCCACCTCGCCACGCTCGGGGTCGGCGCCGGCTCCCGCGCCGGGGTGTGCCTGGAGCGCGGTTGGGAGCACCTCGTCGCGCAGTTCGCCGTGTTCAAACTCGGGGCGACCGTGGTGCTCATGGATCCCCGGTACCCGGCGGACCGCCTCGAGTTCATGCTCGCCGACTCCGGCGCGGCCGCCGTGGTGACCCGTGCCGCGTACGCCGCGCACCTGGACCTGCCGGACGGCTGCGGCGTGGTCCCGGTCGACGCGAGCTGGCCGGACGGACCCGCCGTCGACCCGGGCGCGCAGGTCGGCGCCGACACGGTCTGCCACATCTCCTACACCTCCGGCTCGACCGGTGTGCCGAAGGCGGTGCTCCAGCGACACGGCCCGCTGCGCAACCTCGTGCACGTACTGCGCCGCGCCTGCGGGCTCGACGCCGCCTCGCGGGGCACCTGGCTGTGCTCCCCCGGCCTGGGCATGGTGCAGGTCGACCCGCTGCCGGTGCTGGCCGCGGGCGGCGCGGTGCACATCCCGCCCGCCGACGTGGCCGGCTCGCCGGAGCGGCTCCGCGAGTGGCTGGCCGCCGAGAACGTCACCCACACCCTCCTACTGACCGCGATGGCCGAGCGCGTCTGGGCGCTGGGCCGGCCCGACGGCGGCGCGCTGCGCGACATGCGCATCGCCGGTGAGCGGCTGCGCTCCTGGCCGCCGGCGGACCTGCCGTACACCGTCACCAACGTGTACGGCTCGGCTGAGGCCACCGTCGTGGCGACCTGCGACGTGACGGCGATCGCGCGGGCGCTGACCCCGCGGCAGCGGCGGGACCGGATGCCGCCGGTCGGCCGGCCGGTCGCCAACGTCCGCGCGTACGTGCTGGACCCGAACCTGCGGCCGGTGCCCGTCGGGGTGCTCGGCGAGCTGTTCGTCTCCGGCGAGAGCCTCTCCGAGGGGTACCTGAACCGGCCGGCGGCCAACGACGCCAAGTTCCTGCCCAACCCGATCCCCGAGGACCCCTACCCGGTGCTGTACCGCACCGGCGACGTCGCCCGGGTCTGGGACGACGGCACGGTCGAGGTCGTCGGCCGCACCGACAACGAGGTGAAGATCCGCGGCCACCGGCTGCACCCGGGTGAGATCGAGAGCGTGCTCGGGCGGCAGCCGGGGGTTCGGCAGGCCGCCGTCAGGGCGCACGAGATCGCGCCGGGCGAGCAGCGCCTGGTCGCCTACGTCGAGCCGGAGCCGGGCGCCGCCCCGCTCGTGCGGGAGCTGCGCCGGACGCTGCGCCGGCAGCTCCCGCCGCACAGCGTGCCGGCCGCCTACGTCCTGGGCGATCTGCCGACCACCGCCAACGGCAAGATCGACCGGGCCGCGCTGCCGCCGCCGCCGCGGACCCGCCCCGACATGGATGCGCCGTACGTGGCACCGCGTGACCCGGTCGAGGCGGCGCTCGTCGAGCTGTTCACCGCCGTGCTCGACCTCGACGAGGTCGGCGTGCTCGACAGTTTCCTCGATCTCGGCGGCGACTCGCTGCGGGCGATGGCGCTGCTCAAGGCGGTGCGTGAGCGGTTCCGGGTGGAGCTGGAGCTGTCCGAGCTGGCCCGCGCGCCGGGTGTCGCGCAGTTGGCCCGCATCGTCGAGCGAAAGCGGGCCGGTGACGACACGGCGCCGCAGTGGCCGGAGGTGTCCCACGACAGCACCGGCCGGCACGAGCCGTTCCCGTTGACGCCCAACCAGGAGGCGCTGTGGATCGGCCGGGGCGACGCCGTCGACCTCGGCGAGGTCGGCGCCCACGGGTACTTCGAGTGGGAGCAGGACCGCCTCGACCCCGACCGGTTCCGGCTCGCCTGGCGCAAGCTGGTGGCCCGGCACGACATGCTACGGGTGATCATCCGGCCCGACGCCACCCAGGTCGTGCTGCCCGAGCCGCCCGACGACGGCCTCACGGTCGAGGACCTGCGGCACCTGCCGATCGCCGAGGCCGAGACCCGTGCCCTGGCCGTCCGGGAGGAGATGTCGCATCAGGTCATCGGCTGCGCCACCTGGCCGCTGTTCGACGTGCGGGTGACGCTGCTGCCCGCCGCGGACGGCGCCGCCGGCGGGACCGTCGCACGGGCGCGCCTGCACTTCGGGCTCGACATGCTCAACCTCGACGCGTGGAGCGCCTTCAGCGTGCTGTTCCCCGAGCTGATCGAGCTGTACGAGAACCCGGACACCGACCTGCCGGCGTTGGCGATCACCTTCCGTGACTACCTGCTCGGCACCCGCCGGTTCACCGAATCCGCTGCGTACCGGCGCTCGCGGGACTACTGGTTGTCCCGGCTCGACAGCTTGCCGGCCGCCCCGGACCTGCCGATGCGGGCCGCGCCGGAAGGCACCGTGCGGTTCAGCCGGTTCGAGCACGCCGTCGAGCCCGCCGAGTGGCGCCGGTTGCGGCGGCTGGCCACCACCATGGGCGTGACCCGCAACTGCCTGCTCATCGCCGCCTTCGCCGAGGTGCTGCGGATGTGGAGCGGCAACGACCGGTTCACCGTCAACTTTCCGATCTTCGACCGGATGCCGCTGCATCCGCACGTGGAGCGGCTCGTCGGTGACTTCACCAACACCGTTCTCGTCGCCGTGGAGAAGGTCGACGGCACGTTCGAGGAGCGGGCCCGCGACCTCCAGGAGCAGCTTTGGCGCGACCTGGAACACCGGCACTTCGCCGGCGTCGACGTGCTGCGTGAGCTGGCCCGCCGGCAGGACGGCCCGCTGCGCCCCGCGATGCCGATCGTGGTGACGAGCCTGCTCGGCCAGCCGCCCCGCCGGCAGGTGTCGGCGCTCGGCCGGGAGGTCTACGGCATCTCGCAGACCCCGCAGGTCCTGATCGACTTCCAGATCCGCGAGATCGACGAGGTGCTGCACTTCAAGTGGGACTACCTCGCCGAGCTGTTCCCACCCGGGATGATCGGGGCGATGTTCGGCGCGTACCGCACACTGTTGCGGCGCCTGGCCGAAGACGACGGGCTGCGGCGCGCCGAGCGGCCGGCGCTGGTGCCGGCCGACCAGCTCGAACGGCGGGCGACGATCAACGACACCGCCGTGCCGGTGCCGCAACTGCTCCTGCACGACCTGCTGGCGCTCCAGGCCGATCGGCGCCCGGACGCCCCGGCCGTCATCACCACCGGGCGACGGCTCACCTTCGCCGAGCTGTGCCGGGAGGCGAACCGGGTCGGGCGGCGGCTGCGCGAGCTCGGCGCCACCCCCGGCACCCTCGTCGGCGTCGTCATGGACAAGGGCTGGGAGCAGTACGTCGCCGTGTACGGCACCCTGGTCGCCGGCGCCGCCTACCTGCCGATCGACCCGACCGTCCCGCCGGAGCGGCTGGCCTACCTGCTCGACAACGGCGAGGTCGACCTGGTGCTCACCCAACCGTCCCTCGCCGGCACGCTGTCGTGGCCGGAACGGGTGAGGGTGTTGAGCGTCGGCACCGACTTCACCGACGTCGACGACACGCCCCTGGACAGCGTCCAGCGGCCGACCGACCTCGCCTACGTCATCTACACCTCCGGCTCCACCGGCGAGCCCAAGGGGGTCATGGTCGACCACCGCGGCGTGGTCAACCACGTCCTCGACATCAACCGGCGCCTCGGCATCGGCCCCGACGACCGGGCCTTCGCCGTCGCCGCGCTGTCCTTCGACATGTCCGTGTACGACGTGTTCGGCATCCTCGCCGCCGGGGGCGCCGCCGTACTGCCCGACGCGGCGCGGCGCACCGAGCCCGACCACTGGACCCGGCTCGTGCCGCGGGAGCGGGTGACCTTCTGGGCCGCGGTGCCGGCGCTCATGGAGATGGCCGTCGACCGAGCCGAGACCCGCGGTCCGGACCTGCTCGGCGCGCTGCGGCACGTCGTCCTCGCCGGCGACTGGATCCCCCTCGACCTGCCCGACCGGCTGCGCGCGCTGGCCCCGCGCGTGCGCGTGTATAGCTGCGGCGGGCCGACCGAGACGATCAACTGGTCGATCATCCACCCGATCGGCGCGGTCGACCCGGGCTGGGCCAGCATCCCGTATGGGCGGCCGACCGCCAACCAGCGCTACCACATCCTGGACCGGCGCCTCGAGCACCGCCCGGTGTGGGCGCCCGGCGAGATGTACGTCGGCGGCGAGGTCGGCCTGGCCCACGGGTACTGGCGCGACGAGCAGCGGACCCGGGCGAAGTTCCTCCGGCTGCCCGGCACCGGCGAGCGTGTCTACGCCACCGGGGACATCGGCCGTTACCTGCCCGACGGCGACATCGAGATCCTCGGCCGCGACGACGCCCAGGTGAAGATCCAGGGGTACCGCGTCGAGCCGGGTGAAATCGAGGCGGCGCTGGAACGATGCGACGAGGTCCAGCGCGCGGTGGTCGTGGCACCGCGGGACGGCAACGGCCGACGGCGTCTGACAGCCTTCGCGGTCGGGCACCCGGGGCGGCCGCGGCCGGACCCGCGACGGCTGACCGACCACCTGCGCGGCACCCTGCCCGGCTACCTGGTCCCCACCGACCTGCGGGTCCTGGACAGGCTGCCGCTGACCGGCAACGGCAAGGTCGACCGGCGGGCGCTGACCGAACTGGCCCGGCGTCCGCCGACCGGTGACGCCGACGCCGAGCGCGAGCCGACCCCGCTCGAGGTGGTCCTGGCCATGCTCTACGCCGAGGTGCTCGACACGGACCGGATCGGCGTCACCGACAACTTCTTCCACCTGGGCGGCGACTCGATCACCGCGTCCCGGCTGGCCGGGCGGATCGGCGAGGCGTTCGGCATCGGCGTGTCCCTGCGCACGGTGCTCACCCTCCCCACGGTCGCCGAGGTCAGCGCCGCCCTCGCGGCCGACCCGCAGACCGGCGAGTCCTGCACCCGGCTCGCCGCGGCCCTCGTCGGGCTCACCGACGACGACGTGGACAGCCTCCTGGGCGGCGGGGCGGCATCCCGGGACCGGGAGCCCGAATCACGGACGCAGAGAGGTTGACCATGCCCACTCGATTCACGCTGCCCGGCCGGGAGGCCGCTCCCGCACCCGACGCCCAGCGGGCCCGCGACGCCGAGCACGCCCTGGCGCTGCTGCGCCGCCACGTCACCGCCGACTTCCTCGACCTCGTCGTCGACCTGGAGCGCAGTGCGGGCTGTTGGCTCGTCGACGCGCGGACCGGCCGCCGGCACCTGGACATGATGGGCTACTACGGCTCCGCGCCGCTGGGGCACAACCATCCCGGGCTGGTCGCCGATCCCCGCTTCGACGCCGAGGTGCTCGCCGCCGCGCGTGCCAAGCCGTCCAACCCCGACTTCGCCACCCTGATCCAGGCCCGGTTCGTCGAGACCTTCCTGCGGGTGCTGGGCGACCCGGAGATGCCGTACCTGTTCTTCATCGACGGCGGCGCCCTCGCGGTGGAGAACGCGCTCAAGGTCGCCTTCGACTACAAGACCCGGCGTAACGCGGCCCGCGGGATCGCCGTGCGCGGCTGGCGGGTGCTGCATCTACGGCACGCCTTCCACGGCCGGTCCGGGTACACGATGTCGGTCACCAACACCGGCGCCAAACACACGTGGGCGTTCCCGCAGTTCGACTGGCCGCGGATCCCGAGCCCGGCGGTGGACCGGATGCAGGACTGGGACACGCCCGGCCGCACCGTCGACGAGCAGACCTCGATCGCCGCCGCCGAGGCCGCCTTCGCCCGCCATCCCGACGAGATCGCCTGTGTGCTGACCGAACCGATCCAGTGTGAGGGCGGCGACCGACACCTGCGGGCGCCGTTCCTACGGGCGCTGCAGGAGCTGTGCGAGCGCCACGACGCGCTGTTCGTGCTCGACGAGGTGCAGACCGGCGCCGGCGTGACCGGGCACCCGTGGGCGTACCAGGCGCTGGGGCTGGCGCCGGACCTGGTCGCGTTCGGCAAGAAGACCCAGGTGTGCGGCGTCATGGGCGGCCGCCGGGTGCGCGACCTGCCGGACAACGCGTTCGTGCTGCCCGGCCGGCTCAGCTCCACCTGGGGCGGCAACGTCCTGGACATGCTGCGCGCCACCCGCATCCTGGAGATCTACGAGCAGGAGGGGCTGCTCGACAACGCGACCCTGATGGGCGCCCGCCTCCTCGAAGGCCTGCGGACGCACGCCGAGCGGTGGCCGGCGCTGTTGTCCGCGCCGCGCGGCCGCGGCCTGCTCTGCGCCGTCGACGTCGCCGACCGGGAGCGCCGCGACCGCCTCGTCGCACTCGCCTGGCAGCGGCACGGTGCGCTGTTCCTCGGCTGCGGCGAGCGGACCCTGCGCTTCCGGCCGCCGTTGTCGGTGACCGCCGACGACATCGACGCAGCCCTGACCGTGCTGCACGACCTCTGCGCCGAGGTGGCCTCCGATGCCGGTGACTGAGGCCGGCCGGTCCGCGTCCGGCCCGCTGCCTCCCGCGGCATGCGGGCGGATCGACGCCGCCCTGGCCCGCCCGGCGGCTCAGCAGCCGCAGTGGCCGGACCGGCGGGCCGTGGCGGAGGTCCGTGACGTGCTCGCGACCGCGCCGCCGATCACCACGCCGGTCGAGGTCGACCGGCTGCGCCGGCGCCTCGCGGCCGTGGCGCGCGGCGATGCGTTCCTGGCGCAGGGCGGTGACTGCGCCGAGACGTTCGCGTCCAACACCCCGGAGCACCTCGGTGCCAACCTGCGCACCCTGCTGCGGATGTCGACCGTGCTCGGACACGCCGCCCGGGTGCCGGTCGTCACGGTCGGCCGGATCGCCGGGCAGTTCGCCAAGCCCCGGTCCAAGACCACCGACGCGCACGGCCTGCCGGTGTACCGCGGCGACATCGTCAACGCGGCGGCACCGGATCCGCGGCTGCGGGTGCCGGACCCGCGGCGGATGCTGCGCGCGTACGCTAACTCGCGCGCGGCGATGCGCCTGATCCGAATGCTGCGCCGGGCCGGGGCGGCTGAGATCTTCGCCAGCCACGAGTGTCTGCTGCTGGACTACGAGCGGACGATGCTGCGCCCGGCCGGGTCCGACGGCCGGCTGTACAACCTCTCGTCGCACTTCCTGTGGATCGGCGAGCGGACGCGGGAGCTCGACGGGGCGCACATCGCCTTCGCCGAACTGATGGCGAACCCGATCGGCATCAAGCTCGGCCCGACCGCGACCGCGCAGCAGGTCCTGGAGTATCTCGAACGGCTCGATCCGCATCGCGAGCCGGGCCGGGTCACGCTGATCACCCGCCTCGGTCACCAGCACGTCGAGCAGGTGCTGCCCGGTCTCGTGGAGACCGTGGCGGCGTCCGGTCATCAGGTGGTGTGGCAGTGCGACCCGATGCACGGCAACACGCACGAGTCCACCACCGGCTTCAAGACCCGCCACTTCGACCGCATCCTCGCCGAGGTGCGGTCGTTCTTCGCGGTACACCGCGCGCTGGGCACCTATCCGGGCGGCATCCACCTGGAACTCACCGGCGAGCCCGTCACCGAGTGCGTCGGCGGCGCCCTGCACGTCTCCGACCACGACCTGCGCGGCTGCTACAGCACCGCGTGCGACCCGCGGCTCAACCACCGTCAGGTGATGGAGCTGGCGGTCCGGATCGCGCGGATCCTGCGGTCCTGACCGGCGCGGTCAGCTCGCCGCGAGCCACGCGCACCTTCGTGGCGGGATCCGGCGTCATGGGTCCCTTCGCCCCCTGGGGTGTGCCGGCACCTGAAGGGCCGCGGCGATGCAGTCGAGGACGCGCTCCAGACCGTACCGGAACTGGTCGTCGCGGCTCAGCCGCATCTGGCCCGCCTCCATCGCTATCTTGCTGAAGATCGGATACTTGCCGCTTTCGAGCAACTGGAGCACGTACGGATACGCCCGCGCGAGCCACTCCGACTCGCTGAGCCCGCTGCGGCGGACCTCCCCGGCCCGGCTGACCTCGTCACGGACGGCGCCCTCGACGTAACCGTTCAGGATCGCCATGAGGCCGAGATTCTCGTCGACGGAGACGTAGGCGTCCAGCACTCCCATCACCCGTTCGATGAGCAGCAACTGGTTGGGCCCGTAGCTGTGGGGTGACCGGTGCACGGTGACGATCCACGGATGCCGCAGCCACATGGCTCGCACCTCGTTGGCGTAGCGCGTCAGATCCGCGCGCCAGTCGCCGGAGGGCAGCCCTTCGACGTCGATCTCGCCCATGAGCCGGTCGGCCATGAGCACGATGAGGTCGTCGCGGCTGGGGACATACCGGTAGAGGGACATCGCGCCCGCGCCGATCTCGGCCGCGATCCGCCGCATGGTGGCCGCTTCCAGGCCCTCGGCGTCGGCGATGCGCACCGCCGACTCGGCGATCCGCGCGCGGCTGTAGGCCGGCTTCGGCCCACGGGCCGTCTGCTCGGGCCGCATCCAGATGTTCACGTAGCCGCCGTCCGCCACCGTATCGCCTCCGTTGCGTACACCGTACCAAGTACTCTAGCCTTGCTATGCGTACACCGTACCCAGTGGAGGGATCATGTCCGACCCGATCTTGGTCGCCGAGGGGTTGCGCAAGTCCTTCGGCGACACCCATGCCCTGCGGGGCCTCGACCTGAGCGTCCGGAGAGGAACGGTCTGCGGCGTGCTCGGGCCGAACGGCGCGGGAAAGACGACCGCGGTGCGAATCTTCGCGACGCTGTCCGATCCCGACGCCGGCCACGCCCGTGTCGCCGGATACGACGTCGTCCGCGAGGCCGGCAAGGTGCGCGAAAAGATCGGGCTCGCGGGCCAGTTCGCCGCCGTCGACGAGATACTCACCGGCCGCGGCAACCTCCGCATGTTCGGGCGGCTCTACCACCTGTCCCGGAGCGAGGCGCGCCGGCGGGCCGACGAGTTGCTCGAACGCTTCGGCCTGACCGAGGCCGCCGATCGTCAGGTCGCCGGCTACTCCGGCGGCATGCGCCGCCGTCTCGACCTGATCACCAGCCTCATCCTGCGCCCCGAGGTGCTCTTCCTGGACGAGCCGACCACGGGCCTGGACCCGCGCGGCCGGGGCGAGATCTGGGACAGCATCCGCGAGCTGGTGGCCGACGGCACCACGGTGCTGCTCACCACGCAGTATCTGGACGAGGCCGACCAACTGGCCGACGACATCGTCGTCATCGACCAAGGGCGGGTCGTCGCCACGGGCACGCCCGACGAGCTGAAGGCGACGATCGGGGACCGCCTCGACGTCACCCTCGAGGACCCCGCCGCGCTGAGTTCCGCCGCGACCGTGCTGAACCTCCTGACCGGGGCCGCTCCCGCGACGGAGGACGAGCGGCTCAGCGTCGCCCTGCCCGGTGGCCGTGTACGGCTCGCCGACGTGGTGCGCGAGCTCGACCGCGCCGGGATCACCGCGGCCGACGTGCGGCTGCGCCGCCCCACCCTCGACGAGGTGTTCCTGCGCCTCACCGACCGGAAGGAACACGTCTGATGACCGCCCTCAACTCGCCCGCGGGTCGCCTGCGCTGGACGTTCGCCGACGGGCTGACCCTGGTCGGGCGCGAACTGGGGCGGCTACGGCAGGCACCCGGGCAGATCATCACCCTCCTGCTCTTCCCGGCCGTGATGGTGCTGATGTTCGGATACGTGTTCGGCAGCGCGATCAAGGTCCCGGGCGGCGGCAACTACCGCGAGTACCTCATGCCGGGCCTGTTCGCGATGGTGACCTTCACGGCGACGCAGGGGGTCATGGTGCGGATGGCCGGCGACGCCGCCCACGGTGTGATGGACCGGTTCCGGTCCATGCCGATGGCGCGGCTGGCGGTGCCGTTCGGGCAGACCGGTGCCGACGTGCTGGGCGGCCTGCTGTTCGTGAGCATCATGGCCGGCGCGGGCCTGCTGGTGGGCTGGCGGGCACACCGCGGCCTGGTCCCCACGATCGAGGCGTTCGCGCTGATCGTCCTGATGCGGTACGCGCTGAGCTGGGTCGGCGTCTACGTGGGCCTGAAGGCGAAGAACGAGCAGGTCGCCAACAACCTGGCCCCGCTCTTCCTGCCGCTCACGATCATCTCCAACGCGTTCGTCCCGACCGACGGCATGGCCCCCTGGCTGCGGTTCCTGGCCGACTGGAACCCGGTCAGCGCGATCACCGGCGCCTGCCGGGACCTGTTCGGCAATCCGGGCGCGCCGACGGGAGACACGGCCTGGCCGCTGGAGCATCCGGTGGCCGCCGTCCTGCTCTGGTCGGCGCTGCTGCTGGTGGTGTTCGTCCCGCTCTCGGTCCGCGGCTACACGCGCTGGGGACGGTGAGGCCGGCCGCGCTGCCCCCTGGAGACCTGCCACCCCTGACCGCCCAGCACCTTCCATGCGTCGATCTTGCAGTCGTGGTGCCGGCAAAACCGGGCAAGCCGGGAGTGTCGCGGCACCACAACTGCAAGATCGACGCGGTCTCCCGCTAGGCGGCCTCGGGGGTGGGCATCGGACGGTGGTCAGCGGAGGAGTGAGGAGTGAGGCAACGCGATCAGCGGCGCAGGTCGTGGCGGCGGTGGGTGGCCTTTTCCACCAGCCCCGACGGCAGCAACCGGCGCAGCGGGAAGACGAGCGCGGCGTTGCTGCCGACTGCGTAGTGCGCCCTGGGCCGGGACGCCTCGATCGCCGTGACGATGGTCGCGGCGACTCGCTCGGCCGGCACGCCCGTGCGCTCGTTACGGTCGAGCGCGGCGAGCATCCGTGCAAAGTCCGCGCGGTGCGGCGAGTCTTCCGAGGTGTACTTCGTGCGACGCGCGCTGATGCCGGTGTTGATCGAACCGGGCTCGACGGTGGTCAGCCAGACGCCGAACGGGGAGTACTCGTGCCGGGCGCCGTCGCTGAACCCCCTCAGCGCGGCCTTCGACGCGACATACGACGAGCGGTACGCCAGCGGGAACGACGCGAGCATCGACCCGACCATCACCACCCTCCCCCGGCGGCGCTCGCGCATGCCGGGCACGAGTAGCTGGGTGAGCCGGACCGGCCCGAGCACGTTGACCTGGAACAGCCGGCGCAGCGCGTCGCCGGGCAGTTCCTCGAACGGCCCGGATTGACTCTCCCCCGCATTGTTGACCAGCACGTCGACCGGGCCGGCCGCGCGAGCAAGCGCCTCGATCGACGCCTCGTCGCCCAGATCGAGCGGGAGCATCTCCACGCCGTCCGCCCGTTGCCCGGCGGTGAGCGACTCCGGGCGGCGGCTGGTGCCGATGACCCGGTAGCCCCGCGCGACCAGCGCGGCCGCGGTCGCCTTCCCGATCCCCGACGACGCCCCGGTGACCAACGCGGTGCGATCCATCGCTGCACCATACCCCGCACGAACGGTCGCCGCGGCGGGCCGGCGCACCACCCGTGCCGCTGACCGCCGCCGCTGACCCCGGAACGGCGCGTTCCGGGCCGGGCAACTCCTTGATCATGCAAGACCGGGAAGTTAAGTCGTGAGGGTTGCTGTCAAGGGTGTGTGGTTGCGGTGTGGTGGGGTGATAAGGCAACGGGACTCCGGTAGAACAGGCAGTCGATCAAGATCAGCCTGTGGGGGGAGTCCCGTTGTCGGAGGAGTCTGTCATTGCCGGGGTCGGGTCGGTGCCGGTGGGGGTGTTCGCGGCGGGGCATCTGGGTGAGTTGACCCGGGCTGTGCCGGTGGAGTTGGTGGATGCGGTGTTGGCCGAGACGGGGCGGGTGCAGCGGCGGGTGCGGCGGCGGGTGCGGCGGTTGCCGTCGCGGGTGGTGGTGTATTGGCTGTTGGGGTTGGGGTTGTTCGGCTCGTTGTCGTATCGGCGGGTGTGGGGAGCGTTGGTCGGTGGGTTGGGTGTGGTGGCCGGGTTGGGGGTGTGTCCGTCGTCGTCGGGGTTGGCGCAGGCGCGGCGGCGGGTGGGGGTGCCGCCGCTGCGGCGGTTGTTCCAGACTCTGGCCGGGCCGGTGGCGGGTCGCGACACGGTCGGGGCGTGGTGGCGGGGGCTGCGTACGGTGGCGATCGACGGGTCCACGGTGAATGTGCCGGATTCGCCGGCGAATCGGGCGGTGTACGGCAAGCGGATGGCCCGTGCCGGTGAGCCGGGGTATCCGCTGGTGCGGGTGGTGGCGTTGGTGGAGACCGGGACTCGGGCGGTGTTCGGTGCGGTGTTCGGTACCGGCGTGGGCGGTGAGAGTGGTGAGACCAGTTATGCCGTGGGGTTGCTGGGTCTGCTGCGGCCGGGAATGCTGCTGCTGGCCGACCGTGGCTATGACACCAACATGTTCATGACGAAGGTCACCGCCGCTGGGGCGGGGTTGTTGCTGCGGGTCAAGTCCAGTCGCAAGCTGCCGGTGCTGGACCGTCTTGGTGACGGTTCCTACGCCAGTGTGGTGGCTGGGGTGCGGGTTCGGGTGGTCGAGGCGGTCGTCACGCTGTCCTGTGCGGATGGTTCGACCCGTACCGGTGTCTGGCGGCTGGTCACTACCCTCACCGACGAGCGCCGCTATCCGGCCGGGGCGCTGATCGAGCTCTACCACGAGCGGTGGGAGGTCGAGTCGACCTTCCTGGCGATCAAGCACACCCTGCTGGCTGGGCGGGTGCTGCGTTCGACCACTCCGGACGGCGTCGATCAGGAACTCTACGCACTGCTGACCGTCTATCAGGCGCTGCGGCAGACGATGACCTGGGCCACGGACACCACCGGGGCCGACCCGGACCGGGCCAGCTTCACCATCGCCGTGCAGACCGCCCGCGATCTGACCATCCGCGCTGTCGGGGTGATCACTATCGCGGTCGACCTGGTCGGTGCGATCGGTCGTGCTGTGCTGGCTGACCTGCTACCGGCCCGACGCGCCCGGATCAGCCCACGTGTGGTGAAACGGCCGATCTCCCGTTACGCCTACAAGAACCTGAAAACCCCGAAGATCATCCACCGGATCACCGACATCGCCATCGCTATCGGCACATCAACCAGCCCATTGACAACAGCCCCAGCGGCTTAACTTCCCGGTCTTGTGTGATCACCGGACGCGCGTCCATGCCCACGCTACCCTCGCGGGGCGTCATCGGGCGAGGAGCCCGAGGGCCGCGTCGGTGATGGCCGCGGTGTCGATTCCGTGCATGGCGTAGGCGTCCGGCACGGACGAGGACTGGCCGAACTCGGTCACGCCCAGGCACCGGATCGAGTCTCCACGGGCAGCGGCCAGGAACGCCAGGGTGTGCGGGTGTCCATCGTGGACTGTCACCAACGGCGCGGGGTGCTGGGGCGGGAAGAGCATGCCGAGGATGTCGCTTCCGGTACCGGCATCGCGTCGGCCGCGTTGCAGGAACGAACGGAACACCAGGTCGGGGCTGGTCAGGCACACCACGCCAGCGGTGACCCCGTGCGCCTCGAGCGCGGAGGCGGCCGCGATGACCTCCGGCATGATCGCGCCCACGCCCACCAGCGTGACCTGCTCGGTTGCTGGATCGTGGCCGGTCAGCCGGTAGCCTCCCGCGACGGCGTCGCGGCGTCGCCGTTCGAGGAGGCCGGGGTCGTCGGGTAGCCGCGCCAGAGCGGGATCGATGGGCCGCGTGGACAGCCGGAAGTACGACGACGTACCACCGGGGATGCCGACGTTCCCCATCGCGTGCAGGAAGGTCCACTCGAGGTCGGTGGCGAACGCCGGCTCCCAGGCCACGCAGCTCGGCTGCTCAAGCCCGATGGAAGGAGTCGTGATGGACTGGTGGGCGCCACCTTCGGGGGCCAGGGTGACACCGGAGGGTGTCCCCACGAGGATCGACTGTCCGCCCGCATAGATTCCGTAGGACCAGGGTTCGAGGGCTCGGGCCACGAACGGGTCGTAGAGCGTGGCGATGGGATCAGCCGTTGGCCCCAGCGGCTCCAGGTTGCCCCCAGCTCCCCCAGGAGCCCGACCAGGTTGACCTCGGCGATGCCGAGCTCGATGTGCTGGCCGGCGGCCGTCTCGGACCATTTCAGCACCCGCTCGGCGTCGTCGGCGAACCAGTCCCGCCGCTCCGCCGTGGTCCAGACCCCGGTCTTGTTGATCCATCCGCCGAGGTTGGTGGAAGACGCGACGTCAGGGCTACAGGTCACCACACGGCTGGCGACCTCCGGCGCGTCACGCACCAGGTCGGCCAGGAGACGGCCGAGGGCCGCCTGGGTCGAGACCGGCTTGCGGTGCTGGTGGCCCAGCGCTTCCGGGATCCTCATCCACCCGACCGGGGCGACGGGGTCGCGCCGGAGCGCCTCGCCGCGGCGGGCACACAGGCGAGCGGCCTCGCTGTCGGCATCGAACCCTCGCCATGGATCCGCGAGCGACGCGCCCGTCGCCGCCGCGAGGGCCCGCATCTGCGGCTCGGTCAGCAGTGCCGAGTGGTTGTTGGGGTGGCCTTCGGTCGCCAGGCCGCGACCCTTGATGGTGTACGCGAAGACAACCGTGGGGCGGTGGTCGTCGACGGCGGCGAACGTGTCCAGCAGCAGGCCGAGGTCGTGGCCGCCCAGGTCGCGGACGGCGGCGGCGAGGACGGCTGGCCGCAGGCCGGCGACCAGGCCGCGCAACTGTTCGGACGCTCCGTCCGCCAGGATGCGCTCCGCGATCTGGGCGGGATCCACCCGCAGCATGCGCTGGTACTCCTCGTTGGGCATCCGCTCCAGACGGCGGCGCAGCTCGTCGCCGCCGCGGCGCTCGAAGATCTCGCCGATGAGCCGTCCCCACTTCAAGGTGACGACCTGCCAGCCCGCGGCTTCGAACATGCCCTGCAGCCGCCCGATCTGGATGTCGGGCACGACCCGGTCCAGCGACTGCCGGTTGAGGTCGACCACCCACAAGAGCTCGCCGAGCTTGGAGCTCGCCGGGTCCGCGATCGCCTCCCAGATCGCGCCCTCGTCGAGCTCGGCATCACCCAGCAGGCCGATGAAGCGCCCGGAACGTGGGGCGTCGCGGAAGTGCGTGGTGACGTAGCGATGGGCAAGCGCCGCCCAGAGCGTGGCCGTGGCGCCGATGCCCACGGAGCCGGTCGAGAAGTCGACAGTGCCGGGATCCTTGAGCCGGCTCGGGTAGGACTGGAGACCACCCTTCTCCCGCAGCGTCGTGAGGTACGCGGCGTCGAGGTCCCCGAGCAGGTAGTTGATCGCATGCAGCACCGGCGACGCGTGCGGCTTGACCGAGACCCGATCCTCCGATGTCAGCGCCCCGAACCAGAGGGCGACCATGATGTCGACCATGGAGGCCGACGACGCCTGATGGCCTCCGACTTTGACCCCCGTGGGGTTGGGGCGCCCCCGGTTCGCACTGTCCACGATCGCCGTGGACAGCCAGAGGACACGCTTGGCGACCTCCCGCAGCACCGCGACGTCGACGCCGGCAACGCCTTGCGGCAGGCGCTGAGCCGGCGTTGCCGGGGAAAGGGCGGCGGCGAACTGCGACACTGTGGACAACTCCTCGACCAACATCGAACGGGGTCGCGCCCGGGGGCGGCCGAGCTCGGGGTGAGAGCTCACGCCCAGGCGCACGCGTGACGGGGATCGCCCGGACCGACTATCGCACGAACCGTCGGTGTTTCATCCAGATCGGCAAGGACCGCGCTCAAGAGGCGCGCATGAGTCGCTACTGAGCTCGGCACGCGCAACAAGTATGCGCACCGCACCCCCGAATAGCATCGCGGCGAGGCGGCTCACGGTCAGCTCCCCGATCGGTGCCGCAGGCTCGGGTCGACATCGCGCGCGCCGCGGCGGCCGGGCCGGAGCCGGCCACGTCCGCGAAGTACCCGGCCGAGGCCGGCTGAAGCTCCGACGCCACGGCACGGCGCCGCCGCTCAGCGCTTGTCGTCCCGCACGCGCCGCACCACGGCCCAGGCCGCCGGCAGCAACGCCGTGGCGAGCAGCACCTTGAGCGCGTCGCCGGCCAGGAACGGCACAACCCCCGCGTCGAGCGCCTTCGCAGGCGACAGGTGTGCCGCCACCGCGAGGTACGGCACGCCGAACGCGTAAACGCACAGGTTGCCGATCACCATCGTGCCGGCGGTACGCAGCGGCGTCCGGTCACCGCCCCGCCGGGCCAACTCGCCGACCACGGCGCCGGCCACCACGAACCCGATGACGTAACCCAGCGACACCAGCGCGGCGCCGCTCGCGCCGTCGGCGAACCACGGCAGACCCGCCAGGCCCGCGGCGAGGTAGAGCACCATCGAGGCCGCGCCGCGCGCCGGGCCCAACACCGCCCCGACCAGGAGCACCGCGAGGGTCTGCCCGGTCAACGGGACCGGGCTGATCGGCTCGATGGACACGGCGACCTGCGCCGCGCCACCGGTCAGCGCGGCGCCCAGCCCGACGAGCACGGCGTCGCGGGCCAGGGCCCCGGGCACCAGATCCGCCAGCACGCGGGGCGGGACGGCGTATGTGTCGCTCACGTAGCCTCCAATCAACGGTTCGGGCCTGTCGACTGTACGTTGTCGATCCGCCCGCCGACCGGCGCTGTGATCTGCGACTACCGCCAAATTCGTCACGCACCCGGCCCACGCCGTGACGAGTGCCGCCCTGCAGATCACCAGGAACCCTGGACAGCCACATGGCCGACGGACGACTACCGTCTCCGACGGACGTACGGTCATGCGATCCTGCCCTTTGACTTCCACCCTCCTGATGCTCCGTTCCCCGGTGGGATGCCGGTGGGGAGGCGATCAGGTCCACGCGACCACCGCGCTCACTCGCGCCGTGCCCGGCTGAGCAGGACAACCGCGGCGACGGTGGACAGCGGCGCCAAGGGCGCCAGCATCGGCGCGCCGGTGGCGAGCAGCCCACCCGCGGCGCCACGACGACCGCGTATGCGCCGGCGGTGTCGATGCCGTAGTGCCCCCTCAGCGGCCTTCAGCCGAGCTGGTGACACGGGGAGTGTCGTGCCTGTTCCGCGCCGTGGTGGCGTGATCGCGAGCCGGCCACAGCGCCTTGCCGCCGAGCGTGGTGACGATCGCCGGCACGAGCAGCGGGCGGATGAGGAACGTGTCCAGCAGAATCCCGAAGGCCATCGCGAAGCCGAACTGGAACAGTTCCCGAATGGGCTGGGTCATCAGGACGGCGAACGTCGCGGCGAGGATGAGGCCGGCTGAGGACACCACCCCGCCGGTGCGGGTCACCGCCGCCCGGATCGCGTCCGGCAGCGCCTTGCCGCGCAGCTCCTGCTTGAGCCGGCTCATCACGAAGATGTTGTAGTCGACGCCCAGCGCGACGAGGAACACGAAGATGTAGGCGGCGACCCGGTTGCCGATGCCCTCGTCGCCCAGCACGGTAAGGGTCAGCAACGTGGTCGCCCCGAGTGTGGCGACGAACGACAACACCAGGGTCACGACAAGGTAGACCGGCGCGAGGACGGAGCGCAGCAGCAGCCCGAGCACCACGGCGACGATCATCAGCACCAGCACGACGATGTAGCCCATGTCCCGGTCGAGCGCGCCGCGGATGTCGGCGGTCTGCGCCGTTTCGCCCGCCACGAGCACTTCGGCGCCGGCAACGCCGGCCTTCGCCGCCGCGGTGCCGGCGACGGAGCGCAGCGGTGCGACCTTGTCGAAAGCGCGGGAGCTGTACGGGTCGGCGTCGAGGACCACCTGGACCGCCACGGCCGTGCCGTCACCGCTGAGCCGCGGCCGTCCGCCGACCCGCGCCACCCCGTCGACGGCCCGCAGCGCCGCCGCGATCTCGGCGCCCTGCGCGGCGGTGATACCGCCGCCTGCGTGCACCAGCACGGTGGTGGGGGCGATCTCGCCGGGGCCGAGACCCGCACGCAGGAGCGCCTGGCCACGCGCCGACTCGGTTTCGACGCGGAAGCCGCTGACGAAGTCGAAGCTGGTCCGGTAGTTCACCAGTCCGAGACTCAGCAGTGCGAGGACGGCGACGACCACCGCGATCACCTTGGCCGGCGCGTCGGTGACCAGCCGCGCCACCCGGTGCCAGACGGCGCCGCCGAGGCTGCGCCGCGCGGCCCCGCGCTCGCTCAGCGGCCAGAACACGGCCCGGCCGGCCAGCAGTACCAACGTCGGAATGAACGTGAACGCCACCAGCGCCATCACCGCCACGCCCAGCGCCAGGTAGGGGCCGAACCCGCGCAACGCGGGGGAAACCGACACCAGCAGGGCGAGCATGGCCAGCACCACGGTCGAAGCGCTGGACAGCACCGTCTCGCCGATGCTGCGCATCGCGATCCGCATCGCCTTGAAGCGGTCCGGCTCGTCGATCAGGGCCTCCCGGTAGCGGGCGGTGATGATGAGCGCGTAGTCGGTGCCGACCCCGAACAGCAGCACGGTCATGATCGACGCGGTCTGGGAGCTGATGTCGAACCAGCCCGCGTCGGCCATCAGGGCACCGAGGCTCTGCGCCACTCGCATCGCGACACCGACTGCCAGCAGGGGGATCAGCGCCATCAGCGGGGAACGGTAGATCGCCAGCAGAATGACCACCACGAGCACCACCGTGGCCAGGAGCAACGTCTTGTCGCCGCTGCTGAACACCGTTGTGGTGTCGGTGGCGATGCCGGCCGGGCCGGTCACCGCGACCTCGGCGTCGCCGGCTTGCTGACCGGCAACGCGACGCAGAGCGGCAACCGTGTCACGAAACGACTCGTCCGACGGGCTGCCCGGCACGTCGGCGATCACGAGCTGGGTGCCACCGTCCGCGGAAACCAGGCCTTCGGCGGCCTGCGGAGCCCGCGCCGCCGAGATCACCCCGGTCACGCCGCTCGGCCGGTCCGGTCCCGTCAGGACGTCGTGGATGCGCGACACGGCCTCGGCCGCCGCCGACCGGTCACCGCCTCGGCCGTGCACGACGATGATCGCTGGTGTTCCGGTCTGCTCGGGAAACGCCTGCCGCAGCAACTGGCGCGCCCGCATCGAGTCCGACGCCGCCGGCGGCAGGTTCGCCGACGCGTTGTCCTCCACGGACTCGAGCTTCGGGGCGACCGCGGCCAGCACCCCCACGATGATCAGCCACAGGACGACCGTCGCGGCAGCACGCAGCCGCGACGCCAGGAACATGTTCAGCAGGTTCGGATACACTCAGACGGTCCTTCTCGACGGCACGGTTAGCGACACTGGTGTCGCTAAGTTGCGAGGCACTCTAGCAGCCGCTTCGTGCCGCCCGCCGTCGGGCGTAACCATGGCGATGCGCGTGCGGGGAGACGATGCCGAAGATCCGCGCGGGAACGGTCCGGGAGCATCGCGCACAGCGTCTCGACCAACTCGTCGACGCCGCCGAAGCGATCATGGCGGAGCATGGCGTCGACGGCCTGACGGCCGGCGCCGTGGCGACTCGCGCCGGTATCGCCCGCAACAGCATCTATCGATACTTCGACTCCATCGACGAGCTCATCGAGCTCGTCGTCACCCGCGAGTTTCCCGCGTGGGTGAGCGCGGTGGGCGCGGCGGTCGAGGCCGAGCGGACACCGCAGGCGCGCGCCGTCGCCTACGTGCGCACCAACCTCGAACTCGCCGCCCGCGGCAGCCACGGACGGCGGGCGGCGCTGTCGCGCGGCGCCCTGTCGGTCGCCGGCCGGCAACGCGTCAAGGACCTGCACGGCACCCTGAACGCCATCCTGGCAACGGTGATCGACGACCTCGAGGCCGCCCAGCCCGATCTGCTGCAGGCGGTCCTGCAAGCGCTGGTCGACGCCGGAATTCGCCGCATCGACGTCGGGGACGAGCCGCCCGGCGTCATCGACTACGCCTGCGATGCCGCCGGGCGGCTCGTCGACTGACCCGTCCGCACCCGCGGAGAATGTTGCTGACAATTTGTCAGAGACATGTTGACGCCATGTCATTTCGATACCTATGCGTCCGCTCGCCGTGGTGAGCGACGAGCGCGTCCCCGGGGAGTCCGCCGGATGAGGACCGCGGGCGCCGTTCGCCTCGTCGAGGCGGCGGCGCTTCAGTCGGTGGGCAGCGCGAAGACGAAGATGTTGTCCACGTAATGCCCCGTGCGGTAGTCGAAGATTCCACCGCAACTGGCCAGCAGTAGGCGTCCCGAGCGAGGACCGTCCGACGGCCCGTACGTGCCGGCTTGATCGAAGAGCTTCCGGTGCAGGGGCTGGCCGGATACGCGCAGGTCCGCGGCGAGCTGCGCCTTGCTCACCGCGATCGGCGCCGCCGCGACGGAATACCGCAGCCGTCGCCCGTCCGACAGCTCGACGACGACGAGTTGACCGGGCTCGAACTCGGACAGGTTCGCGAAAGCGCCCTTGTTCCCTCGGTACTCGACATGGCCGACCAGGATCGCGGTGCCCTGGGCGCTGCCCGGCGCGGAGTAGCGATACGTCCCGGTGCCCGACGACCAGCTAATCCGTCGTGGATCCTCCGGCACGTATACGCCGCCATCGGGCCGCAACGGGTCCGCGCTGATCCGGGCGTCCACGCGGTGCGCGGGGACCGTGACCCGGACCGGGACTCCAGGGCGGTCCGGCACCCGGGCCGGCGCGGCGGATCGCGTCGGCCCGGGTGCCGATCCGGGTGCCGGTTCGAGGTCCGGGACCAGTTCGGGTGGGAGCGATTGTCCGGTGACCACCCGGCCGACCCGGCCGTGCCCGACGAAGTGGACGGTGAGCAGGGCGCCGCTGCCGACGAGGCCCGCCAGCCCTACGGCGAGCAGCGCCCGCGCCACCGTGCGCGGGTCAGCGCTGAGTGGCACGGCTCCGCCGGTACAGCAGCACCCCGGCGGCCACGGCGACCAGAGCGAGCCCTCCCATGATCCAGGCGACCGTAAGCCGCGAGCCGGTTTCCGCCTGGCCGGCGGTGACCTCGGTGGGCAGGGGGGTGGCCGAGGTGTTCGCCGACGGCCGGGGTGCGCCGGCAGCGAACGACACGGCCAGGGTCGCCACGTTTGTGGTGCTCCGCGGGTTGGCCGGCTCGTTGGTCATCAGCACACACTTGGCCGTGGCGCAGTCCGTGGTGCCGAACTTCGCGACGACCTTCATCGAGGCGCTGAATCCACCGCTGCCGTTGGTGGTGATCTGCTTGAAGTTGGTCAGATCGCAGGCACCCCCGTTGGGCACCGCGGAGTCACACAGCGCCAGATAAAGCCCCGTGTTCGGGGCGAATCCGCTGCCGGTGACGTTGATCATCTCTCCGGCGGCGTTCAGGCCGGACGACTTCGCGCTGAGTTTCGGCGTGGCCGCCGCCGCCGGACCGGCGGCGAGTGCGAGCGCTGCCAGGATCATCAGGCCGAGGGCCGCGACCCGCCTGATGTTGTTGTTGCTCAGCTTCATTGTGCTCAGCTCCATCCCTAGTGATCCCTGGTGCGATCTTGCGCGTGAGACTGGCCCGCAGCAACGGAACAGTGTTCCGTTCGGGCGGACTTTAGCGCCGAGCGTCGGCGAGCGGTAGAGCTTCCCGACCATTAGTCATATCAAGCTGACAAGTCGTCGTAAAGTTCTTGACAGTTTGTCGTAACGATGGCCAGAATCGAGACCGACGGGAGAGCGGCCAAGGCGCCGTCACGGGCGCCTCGCCGTACCGATGGGAGAGGGTGAATGACGTCTGTCAGCGAAGGGACGACCAGCGAGCGCTTCACAGCGGCGCTACGGTCGACCACGTGGGACGACCATGAGAAGGCGGAGCGCACCGCGTACATGGAGGCGCTCCTCGGCGGCAAGTTGAGCGTTCCGGGCTATGTCGACCTGGTCGCCCAGCACTACTTCGCCTACGTCGTCTTGGAGGACGCCGCCGAGGCGATGCGCGACGACCCGATCGGCTCGAAGTTCGTCTTCGACAGCCTGCTGCGGGTCCGGGCGCTGGAGGAGGACCTGGAGCACCTGCTGGGCGCCGACTGGCGGGACAAGGTGCGGCCGAGCGAATCCACGAAGGAGTACTGCGACCGGATGCGGGCGGTCTGCTTCGACTGGGCCGGCGGCTACATCGCACACAGTTACACCCGCTACCTCGGCGACCTCTCGGGCGGACAGGTCATCCGCGCGGCGCTCGAGCGGGCCCACCCACAGGAGCTGGCCGACGGCAAGGGAGTGGCGTTCTACTACTTCCCCCAGATCAGCGACTTCAAGGCGTTCAAAGTGGAGTACCGCGACCGGCTCGACAACGCCCCCTGGGACGAGGCCGAGCAGCAGCGGGTCATCAACGAGGCGCTGGTGGCGTACCAGCTCAACACGAAGGTGCTGGCCGAGCTCGGTCACGACCTGCCCCGCTACCTCATCGCCTGATCCCGGGGCGCCCCGATGACGCACACCGCAGCCGCCGCACCGGTTCTGGACGTTGTCACCTCCGTTGCCGGCGCGGACCCGGTCCTGCTCACCGGGGTGCCCTGGGTCGGCTCCCGGCCGGAGCGGCCGGTCCGGTCCGACCAGCCGGTCTTCGAGCCGTTGGCGCGATATCGCGACGCCGGAGGATACCCGGATCTGCCGGACCCCGACGCGATCCGAGCGGCCGCCGGGCGGGCCGGCCTCCGAGGTGCCGGCGGCGCCGGGTTCCCGACCGCGGTCAAGCTCGCCGCGGTCGCCGCCGCGCCGGGGCCGCGGGTGGTGGTGGCCAACGGCGAGGAGGGCGAGCCCGCCTCGGTGAAGGATCGTTGGCTGCTGCGCCACCGGCCGCACCTGGTGCTCGACGGCCTGCGCGTGGCGGCTCACGCGGTCGGCGCCACGCAGAGTTACCTATACGTGTCCGACGCGGCCGGGGCGGCGGCCATCAGGGCGGCCCGGGCCGAACTCGCCGCTGCCGGCGCTGCCGGCGCTGCCGGCGCTGCCGGCACTCTCGGCACTCTCGGCACTCTCGGCGCCGAGGAACTCCGGATCGTCCAGGTCGCGCCGGCCTATGTGGCCGGCGAGGAGACCGCGGTGGTGCGAGCCATCGACGGTGGCGAGGCCAAGCCACTACCCAAGCCACCCCGGCCGTACGAGAAGGGCGTGAACGGTCAACCCACGCTGGTGGCCAACGTGGAGTCGCTGGCCCGGCTGGGGTTGGCCGTCCGGCCCGGCGGGGTGGGCCGGGCAGCCGCCACCGTGCTGGCCACGGTCGTCCACGCCGGACGTGCCGGGCTGTATGAGGTGCCGGTCGGCAGCAGCCTCGGCGACCTTCTCGGCACGGTGCTCGGCAGCACCGAACCACCCCGTGCGGTGCTGCTCGGGGGCTTCGCGGGCGGCATCTGGCAACCGGACATCCTTGACGCGGCGCTGGCGCACGACGCGTTGCGCGCCCGCGGCGCGCTGTTCGGCTGTGGCACCGTGATCGCGGTGGGTGCCGACGACTGCCCGATCGCGGCGGCCGCCGACGTGCTCGCGTATCTCAACGGCGCGAGTGCCCGCCAGTGCGGCGCGTGTGTCCGCGGCACCGAGGTGGTCGCCGAACAGGCCATACGCATCGCACACGGCCGGGCCGGCGAAGATGCGCTCACCGCGCTGGAGCGCCGCGCGGACGGGATGACCGGACGAGGCAACTGCGCGCTGCCGGACGCCGCCGCGGTCATGGTGCGCACCCTGCTGCGCAACTTCGCCACAGAGATAGGCCAGCACCTCGCCGGACCGTGCTCGCCGTGCCGGCGGCTGGTGCCGGAAACGCTGTCGCCGCACACCCGGTTCCGGGTCCGGTTCGACCCCTGACACACCCACTGCGAAGAACGACCGACGATCACAGGAGAGCACCACGATGAAGGTCACCATCGACGCGAGCCGCTGCGAAGGCCGTGGATACTGCGCCCGTTTCGCCCCGACGGTCTTCGACCGGGACGAGGACGGCTACGGCCGCGTCACTGTTCGTGGCGAGGTGCCGGAGGAAGCGGTCACGGACGCCCGCAGCGCGGCCTCCGCCTGTCCGGAACAGGCCATCACGCTGCACGAGTGACCACCTGGCCGGACCATGCCGCGACCGGGCGAGAAGGAGGAGTGGATGATCCCCCCGCACGTCGAACGGACTGCACTGACACCGGTTCCGAATGGACCGGTGGAGCGCTACCGCCGACACATCGTGGCCGAGCGTGATGCCGCCGCGCTGTACCGGGGACTGGCGCACCTGAGCCGGGGCCGGCGCCGGGAGGCGTTCACCGAACTCGCCGCCATCGAGGACCGGCATGCCGAGTTCTGGGCCCAGCGCCTGGCCGAGCACGGCGAGCCGGCTCCGGACCCGGAGTCGGCCGGGCCCAGTCCACGGGTGCGGGCGCTGCTGGAGGCGGCCCGCCGCTACTCACCCAACGTGGTGCTGCCCATCATCGAGCAGGACGAACACGATGGCATGGCGACGTACCAGGACGATCCCGACGCCCCGGAACACATGGCGCTGGAGGAGGCCGCGCACGCCCGGGTGCTGTCCGCACTCCGCACGGACGAGGACTGCAAGGCCGGCGAGGCCTGGCACCGCAGCGACAAATCCGGGGCGCTGCGCGCCGCCGTCTTCGGCGTCAACGACGGCCTGGTCAGCAACACCGCGCTGGTCATGGGCTTCGCCGGCGCCACCCAACAGCGGGCGCCGGTGCTGCTGGCCGGGTTGGCCGGGATGCTCGCCGGGGCCTTCTCGATGGGCGCCGGCGAGTTCATTTCGATGGCCAACCAGCGGGAGGCGTTCGAGCGGGAGATCGCCCTGGAACGCGACGAGATCCGGCTACTGCCGGAGGACGAGCACCGCGAACTGGAACTCATCTACCAGGCCAAGGGGTTGTCGGCGGACGAGGCGGCGCGGATCGCGGCGCAGGTCATGGCGCGGCCGGACGTCGCGCTCGACACCATGGCCCGCGAGGAACTCGGGCTCGATCCGGACGACCTCGGCTCGCCCTGGCGGGCCGCGGCCTCCAGTTTCACCGCGTTCGCCCTGGGCGCGGTGCTGGTGGTGCTGCCGTACCTGTTCGTCGGCGGGCTCGCGGCGCTCGGTGCCGGTATCGGCATCGCGCTCACCGCGCTGATCGTCGTCGGGGTAGTGATGGCAAGGATCAACGGTCGTCCGATCGGGCGAGTGGTCGCCCGCCAAGTGGTCGTCGGGGTCATGGCGGCCGGCGCGACCTATCTGCTGGGCGCTCTGCTCGGACTCAACCTGAGCTAGCCTTCCGAACCCTCGACAATCTGTCAGATAATTCGCCTTCGAGGTGGAGGAGGCAACCACGGTGCTAGCAGTTCTCCGCAAGCGCGTCACGAACATGGTCGTAGTGGTCTTCCTAGTGATCTCCGGGATGTTCTTCCTCCTTCACCTCGCTCCGGCGAGCCCGGCCAACCAGTTGCCGCCCGCCGTGGCGGCCGACCCCCAGGCGCTCGCCGAGTACCGGGCGAGCCTCGGCCTCGACCGCAACATCTTCATCCAGTACTGGAACTACCTCACCGGGCTGCTGCGGGGCGACTTCGGTCGATCGCTGTACGACCACTCCTCGGTGCTGACCTCCATCGGCCGCGCCTTGCCGGTGACGTTGGAACTCGGCCTGCTGGCAGGGGTCGGCTCGATGGTGCCGGGCATCCTGCTCGGCATCTGGGCCGCGGTGCGGCGTGGCGAGTGGGTGGACGGCGCGGCCCGCGTGGTGACCGTACTGTCGCTCTCGGTCCCGGCCTACTGGCTGGCCGTGCTGTCGCTGCTGTTCGTCGGACAGCGCTACCCGGACCTGTTGCCCAGCGCGGGCGGCTTCGTCCGGTTCACCGAGCAGCCGATCGCCAACCTACAGGTGCTGCTGCTCCCGTCGTTCGTCCTGGGCCTGGGCACGTTCGCGCTGGTCGCGCGAGCGTTGCGTGCCTCGCTGACCGAGGTGATGTCCGCCGACTACGTCGGGTTCGCGGCGGCCATGGGCATGCCCCGTCGCCGCCTCCTGGGCCGGGTGGCGGTGCGCAACGCCATCATCCCCACGCTCACCGTGATGGGCGTGCTGCTGGGTGGATTGATCTCCGGCACCGTCCTGGTGGAGAGCATCTTCGCGATTCCGGGACTCGGCCACCTGATGGTGACCGCCTACCTGCGCGGCGACTATCCGCTGGCGCTCGGCTGCTCGCTCGTCACCGCAGCCATCTTCCTCGGGCTCAACCTGATCGTCGACCTGCTCAACCATCTGGTGGATCCGCGCACGCTGCCCGGCCGCCAGGCGCCGACCGGAGCGAAGGGGGCAGCGGGATGAACGCGATGTCCGGCGCTCTGAACCGGCCTGGCCGCTGGCTCCGGCTGCACCGGGGACTGTTGCGCGGCCCGGCCGACTGGGTCGGCCTCGCGTGCGTCGTGGTGTTCCTGCTCATCGCGACAGCCGGCCAGTTCGTCGGTGACCCGTATCGATTGGTCACGATGGGCCCGGAGGCGCCGTCCTGGCAGCACTGGTTCGGCACGGACAACCTCGGTCGTGATGTCTTCGCGCGCACCGCCTCCGGCGCCGGCACATCACTGCTGATCAGCGTGGGCGCGATCCTGCTGGGACTGATCTTGGCCTTTCCGCTCGGGCTGCTGGCCGGATACCATCAGGGCCGGCGTGTCGACGGCGCCATCATGCGCACCCTGGAAGGGGTGCAGGCGCTGCCGATGCTCGTTTTCGTCATGTTCATGCTGAGTCTGATGAGCACCACGCCGGTGCACCTGGGACCGGTCACCCTCGGCATGGAGGCCAAGCTGATCCTGGGGATCGGCCTGGGATTCGTGCCGTTCTTCGCCCGGGTCGCGCGGGCTGCCACGCTGGTGGAGATGCAGGAGGACTACGTCGCCGGCCTCCGTGTGGTCGGCGTGCGGCCACGCACGATCCTGCTGTCCGAGATATCGGTCAACGTCCTGCCACCGGTGCTCGTACAGGCTTGTCTCGCCACCGCCATCGCCATCTTCGCCGAGGGCGGGCTCAGCTTCCTCGGTCTTGGGGTGGCTCCGCCCAAGCCCACGCTGGGCAACATCATCGGCCAGTCCGGTTCGCAGATCATCGAGGGAATGTGGTGGTACGCGGCGCTGCCGGGCCTGGTGATGGTGGTCGGCATCCTCGGCTTCAACCTCCTCGGTGACGCGCTGACCGAATCGGCCCTCGGCCCCCGCGTGGGCGAAGAAAGAGAGTGACGCCGTGAGCAACGCCGATAGCAGCCGTGACCCGCGGCCGTCGTGGATCGCCGCGGGCATCCGCCGCAGATCGTTCCTCAGTGCCGCATTGCTCGGTGCGGCGGGTGCCGCGGGCGCCGGCAGCCTGACCGGATGTTCCACACCCGACATCAGCGCCCGGGTGGCCGAGCGGCACAAGGACGGCATCCTCCAAGTGGGCATCGACACGGCCCCCAGCAACATCAACCCGCTCGATTCCGGTGCGGAACGAACGCGGTGGATCAGCGAAGCGGTGGTCGAGACGCTGTATGCCTACGACAAGGACCACAGGTCGGTACCATTGCTGGCCGCCGGCGAGCCGGAGATCTCGGCGGACGGGCTCACCTGGACCATCCGCCTGCGCGACGGGATCACCTGGCACAACGGGGACCCGCTCACCGCCGAGGACGTGGTCGCCACGCTGAAACACATGGTGAACCTCAGCTCGGGCAGCGAGTGGGTGACCTACATGATCGGCTACCTGCAGAGCTTCACCGCCCTGGACCGGCTGACCGTGCGGATCGGGCTGGCCCGGCCGTACGGTTTGCTGCGGTCGCACCTCACCAACATGCCGATCGGGCACCACGACCACGTCGACCGCAAGGACGCGATGCTCGGCACCGGGCCGTTCAAGCTCGACAGGTACGTGCCGGGGCAGAGCTTCACCCTGTCCGCGTACGCCGGCTACCACGGTCCGAAGCCGGCGCTGTCCGGAATCCAGTACACCGTGTTCGCCGACGGCGCGACCCGGCTGGTCAGCCTCAAACAAGGCAAGATCGACCTGGTCACCGCCGTGCCGTACGAGCACCTGGCGTCCATCCAGGCCAACAAGGACCTCCGGGTGACGATCGCCGAGGCACCGCTGGACATCCTCTGCTACGTCAACTTCGGCCAGGAGCCCTTCAACGACGAGAACTTCCGGCGCGCGGTCGCGGTCGCCACCGACCGGGCCGGCGTGGTGAGCCGCGTCTTCGGCAACCAGGGCAAGCCCGGGCAGGGTCCGATCGGACCGGCGGAGCTGGGCTACGACCCGGAACTCAAGGTCTACTCCCCCGCGCCGGACCTCGAGCTGGCCAAGCGGTACCTGGCCAAGGCCGCGACGAAGCAGCGATCCTTCACGATCACGATCGGCACCAGCGGCACGGTCCGCAACATCGCCACCGTGCTGGCAGCAGGCTGGGCCCAGATCGGCATCACGGCCAACATCGAGCAGGTGTCCGGCGGCGAATGGTCCAACCGGCTCGTCGGCCGGAAGTACGAGATGATCCTCGAGCTGTTCCAGAGCGGATTCACCGCCGGTCCGGCCAACTACATCGCGCTGGCCCCGGCCGATCCCGCCAACGTGCTCTCCTTCCACTACGACAACCCGGAGCTGACCAGGCTGACCGCGACGGTCTGGCAGACCACCGACGACGCGGAGCGGGCGGCGGCACTGCGCCGGATGAACCGCATCCTGACCGAGGAGATGATCATCTTCCCGCCCGCGTATCCACCGCTGATCATCGCCCAGCGCCGGGAGACCACGCCGGTCGACCCCAACGGCCTGCGGCTCAGCCGGATCGCGCCGCACACGCTGTCCTTCGCGTCATGAGCACCGGGACCGAGCCGGCCCTGCGCGTGGCGGACCTCCACGTACGGTACGGCGGCAGCACGGCGGTACGCGATGTCTCGTTCCATATCGATGGGGGCGAGGTCTTCGGACTGGTGGGCGAATCGGGCAGCGGCAAGAGCAGCGTGTGCGCCGCGCTCATGCGGCTGCTCCCGCCCGGCGGATCGCTGCGGGCCACGGCGATCGAGTTCGGCGGGCGTGACCTGAGCCGGGCCAGCGAACGTGACATGCGCGCGATCCGCGGCAAGGGCATCGCGCTGGTTCCGCAGAAGCCGATGACCTCGCTGTCGCCGACCACCCCGGTCGGCCGGCAATTGCGCTGGTACCTGGGCGAGCGGCTGGACAGCGCGCAGACCCAGCAGATGCTGATCTCCATCGGGCTGCGCGCAGTGCTCGACCGGCCCGGCGACCTGCCGTCCCGATTCTCCGGCGGCCAGTTGCAGCGGCTGCTCATCGCGATCGCGGCGCTGACCCACCGTCCCGCGCTGCTGCTCGCCGACGAGCCCACCACCACGCTCGACGCCACGGTGCAGGCGCAGGTGTTGCGGCTGCTGCTCGCCGTCCGCGCCGAGGTGGGCTCGGCGATGCTGTACGTGACGCACGACCTTGCAGTGATCGCCCAGGTGGCCGACCGGATCGGCGTGATGTACGGCGGCCGGCTGGTCGAGGTCGCTCCGGTCGCCGAGTTGTTCGCCGCGCCGCGACACCCGTACACCCGAGCGCTGATCGCCGCGATGCCCTCGGCCTGGATCGAGGGCCGCCCGCTGCGCCCGATACCCGGCTCGGCCGCCGGCGCCAACCGGACGGACGGCTGTCCGTTCGCGCCACGCTGTCCGCATGCTGACACGATCTGTCAGGAAACCATGCCGACCGCGGTCATGGCCGGCGCCGCCATGGTGCGCTGCCACCACGCGGAGGTGACGGTATGAACGCGATGCTCGAGGTGGCCGGCCTGCGCAAGCAGTTCCTGCTCGACGGCGGCAGCAGTTGGTGGGGGCACCGGCGCCCGCCGGTCACGGTCACCGCGGTCGACGAGGTCAGCTTCTCGGTCGACAGCGGCACCGTGCTGACCGTCGTCGGCGAATCCGGCTGCGGCAAGACCACCGTGGCACGGATGCTGGTCGGACTGGAGCAGCCCAGCTCCGGTGTGATCCGGGTCGACGGGATCACGCTGTCCGGGCGGCGCACGACCGCCCAGACCGGGCTCATCCAGATGGTTTCCCAGAATCCATGGTCCGCACTCAATCGGCGGCGCAGCATCGGGCACGCGCTGGAGCAGCCGCTGCTGGTGCACCGGCCGGGCGCGACCAAGGCCGAGCGGGCGCGGCGGATCGGCGAGATGCTCGACCGGATCGGCCTGGCGCACAGCTATCTCGGCAAGTGGCCGCGGCAGGTGAGCGGCGGCGAACTGGCCCGGGTGGTGCTCGCCCGGGCGCTGCTGGCCGAGCCCAAGGTCATCGTCCTGGACGAGCCGACGGCGAGTCTCGACGCCAGCGTGAAGGCCACGGTGGTCAGCCTGCTGCTCGACCTGCGAACCGAACTGGGCCTGGCCCTGGTGCTGATCACCCATGAGATCCCGGTTGCGCGGTGGATGGCTGATCAGGCGGCCGTGATGTACCTGGGCCGGTTCGTGGAGACCGGGCCGGCTCGGGAGGTGTTGCACCGGCCCACCCACCCGTACACCCGGCTGCTGCTGGACAGCGTGCCGCATGCCGCCGCGGGAGAGCCGGGCGGCGGGCCCGGACGGCGCATCCCGGAGCCGGGCGGCGAGGTACCCTCCGCCGTCGCGGTGCCCAGTGGCTGCGCGTACCACCCGCGGTGCCCGCACCGGGCCGACACGTGCACCGCCTCGATACCCCCGCTCATCGTGCACAACGGCCATCCTGTGGCCTGCCACCGAACCGCACACCTGGACCTGACCCCGAGGAGGGACCGTGTCGCTCAGCATTCCGAACCTGACTCCGGAACAGCAGTTGCAGGCGCTGGCCAAGACCCGCGCGGCGATTGACGGGCGGGAGGTAACGGTCTGGTGGAGCGGTGATGTCTACGCCTGGGGGCCCGAACAGCCCTACCTGCGCCTGTTCGGATTCGAGGGATTCAACGTGGCCCGGCTGGTGCGGGTGGCCGGCGGGTACGAGATGTTGGCCCGGGAAGCCGCCTTCTACCTCGACCCGCGGGACCGCGAGATCCTGACAGCGTGGCACAACCCGTTCACCGGCGAGACGGTCGACGTCCTGCACGTCTGGAACGACCCGGTGAACCAGCGCTGGCTGCTGGACGGCCCCCGCGGCCCGTTCCAGGTGTCGATCACACCGCTCGGTGACCAGGTCTGCTTCAACCTGGACATCCCGCTGGCATACCCGTCACCGTTGCCGGTCGCCGCCTACCCGGACAGCTCGGCCGACGACACCTACCGCGCATTGGAGCTGTTCCATTTCTACGCGCCGGCCGAAGTCCTCACCGACGAGCACAGCGCGAGCTTTCCGCACGTGCTGTCCTGGGCGCGGATGTCGCCGTGGCTGCCGTGGATGCGGATGGGCTCGCGACCGGGCGGTCTTGCCTTCCACTGCCGCGGGATGAAGCTGGACCGCTACACCGACATGCCGCACCGCACCCAGGCATATGTCGCCGCTCACGCGCCGCACTACGCGACCGCGCCCGAGTCCTGGACCGAACCGAACGAGACAAGCTGGACCTACTTCCGCAAGCTGGCCGGTCACACCTCATCGTAGGGGAAACCCATGATCTATCTCGTCTACCGGATGCGGTTGAACGCCCGGGCACGGCAGGACATGAAAGGGTTCTGGCACTGGCTGGAGAACCGGGAGCGGTTCTTCTACGGTGACCTGCCGATGGTGGAGAGCGTGCGCTGGTACTACAGCGTCGTCGGTGACGTCTACGTCATGGAGAACTGGGCCGGGTTCGCCGACGAGGCGGCCTGGGGACGGTACCGCGCGGCGCTGGCCACCCTGAAGCAGGACAACACCTGGGAGGCCGAGCGGGTCTCCCAGGACGACTGGTGGACGTTTCTGGACACCCGGATCGTCACCGATCCGCCTTGCTCGGTCGGCTTCGCCCGGCCGGGACCTGACCAGCGGTAACCCGCCCGGTGACGGCTCGCGCGAGCCGGCGCGGGTGGCCGTCCGCGTCGAGCTTGGCGCCGAGGCCACGCAGCACGAACGTGGTGGTGGTGTCGATCGCGCGGGCCAGTCGCTTGCCCCGCAGGTCCGCGGTGCTGCGCCCGGCGATCGACGCGGTGACCAGGGGCAGCAGCAGGTCGACATCGTCCTCGGGCAGGTACCGCTGCTCCACGGCGTCCACGATGATGTTCCGGAGGACGCTGTGGAGCGGCGCGATGTGCTCGAGCATCTGGCGGTGTCCGGCGTCGGTCAGCACGTTGGACAACGAGCCGGGTGCGATGTGCTGGGTGGTGAGCTGCTGGAGCTGCATCCGGACAAATACCCGCAACTGGTCGACCGGGTTGGTCACGTCGGCGAGGGCCGCCGAGAGCTCCTTCAGATAGCGCTCGGTCTCATGCGCGGCGTAGGCAAGGAGGAGGGTCTCCTTGTCCGGATAGTAATTGTACATGGCGGTTCGTCCGATATCGGCCGCGGCCGCGACGTCGGCGAGGGTGATCGCGCCGTACCCGTGTTCACGGAGAAGCTGTGCCATCGCGGTGAAGATGCGTTCCTGCATGCGCTCGCGATGTTCGTCGAGCGATCCTCCGATGATCCTTGGCACAGCAGAACTCTCCCTCAGCGAGTCGGGTGCCCGGCCCGTCGTCGACGACAGGACCGGACACCCGGTCGACTACATTCCGTCGCCGTCCCAGCGGCCCATGGAGCGGCTGCGTACCGGCAGAGAAGAGAGTACCGGTGCCGGGATCGGATCGCCGGTTCGCCAGGGCCGACCGGCCGCCCAGTTGTACCGGTACTCGTCGGTCCGTTCCGCCGGGTGCTCCAGGCTCGACGGCTCGGGCCAGCCGTACGCGGCGTGGTCGTGAACGTGTCCGTGGCCCTGGTCGTGCGAATGGTCGTCGCCGTGCGAGCGGTCGTGCGGGTTGCTGTCGTGCCCGGCCTGCAACCGGGCCGCGTCGACGGCCTTGGCCAGTTCGATCAGGCTCCGGTCGGAGCCGAGACCGTGCTGGCGGTAGTCGATGTCGTCGGCGCCGACCGAGCGCTGATAGGCGACCGACCGCTCCAGCATCTCGATCTCCTTGCCGCTTCGCCAACTCCGCCCGCCGGCGATGTCGTGGCTGGACATCGACCAGGTCATCCGGGTGCCGCCGGGGCCGTAGTTGACCGCCTCACCACCCCAGCGGACCCACTCGTTCTGGGTGTACCAGTTGAACAGCTCGCCGTCCGAACGGAACAGCCAGGTGGTGCCACCCTCCAGCGCGGTGAAGTGGCCGTGCTTGATCCGGGCGGGGCGGAAGAAGTACGCCCCCGGGCGCAGGTCGCCGAAGCTGTACGACATCTTCCCCTGGGTGGTGTACGCCTCCTCGTAGCACGGGTGGTGGGCCAGACGGTGGTCGGTCCAGCCCTCCTGGGCGTACACCAACCGGGTGTAGAAGTGGGTGACCGGGTCGACGTGCAGATACTTGACGAACAGCCCCGGCATCGGGCCGGGGTTGGGCACCGCGTCCCACCGCATCGACTCGGTGTCGAGCACGATGACGTCTTCCCGGGCGTCCGCCCAGCGCGGCGCGGACAGCGAGTCCACCGGATCGAAGCCGGCGTCGCCGAACTCCCGGTAGTGCAGGATGCGGGAGCCCTCGCGAAACCGGATCGCGTCGGTCGGCACGCCGCGCGGCGCGTAGAGGTAGGCGCCGGGGCCGATGACCCGATCGCCGTACGTCATCTCACCCTCGAGGACGTGGTACTCGGTGTCGGCGTGGTGGATCCCGGCCGCACGGTGCCAGTCGGTGTGGAAGTCGATCCGCAGCGAGGAGGAGCCGTCCTCCTCGTCCACGGACAACCGTCGCTCGCTTGCCCGCCCCGAGCCACGGACGAGCTCGGCGGCATGCCACACATAGTCGGAATCCTGGATGCTTTCGACATGGGGTCGCACAGATGACTTCCCTTCGCATGACCCGCCGCCGGAGACCGCGGACAGGTCGGCCGGCCAAACATTTATCTGACAATATGACAGAAAACTTGGAAGGGTCAAGAACACCGGCGGCGAGGCGCCGAGCACGGGCGTCGCGCGCCGCGATAGCGACGATGTGTCAGCATGATATTGACAGTACGTCGTAAAACTGATTGGCTCGCGATGACCAGGACGGAGGATGCCGCATGTCGATGTCACCCGGCGCAGGCACCGGACCGGATGCCACAGCGTTCCGCGCGGTCGCGCTGCAGACGGCGACGCGGGCGGTCAACGGGCTCAGCGTCACCGAGGCGCGGGAGGCCATCGGCGCCGCCATCGAACGGATCGGTCAGCAGATCGCCGCGGCGGTCGCCTGGCACGGCACCGACACCCGGCTGGTCGTCCTTCCGGAGTACGCGCTGACCGGGTTCCCGATGGGCGACCCGATCGAGGTGTGGGCGGAGAAGGCCGCGCTCGACCCGGACGGCCCGGAATACGACCGGCTCGCCGGCGTCGCCGAACGCCACCGCGTCTTCCTCACGGTCAACGCCTACGAGACCGACAAGCACTACCCCGGGTTGTACTTCCAGGGATCCGTCGTGTTCGCCCCCGGCGGCAACGTCGTGCTGCGCTACCGGCGGCTGCACTCGCTCTACACGCCGAGCCCGTACGACGTGTGGGACTCCTACCTCGACCGCTACGGCCTCGACGCGGTGTTCCCGGTCGCCCGTACCGACATCGGCAACCTGGCCGCGATCGCCAGCGAGGAGATCCTCTACCCCGAGCTGGCGCGGGCCCTCGCCCTACGCGGTGCGGAGATCTTCCTGCACTCCACGAGCGAGGCGACCAGCCCGGAGCTCACCCCGAAGGAGTTCGCGCGGCGTAGCCGCGCGGTGGAGAACCTGGCCGTGGTGGTGTCCGCGAACAGCGCCGGCATCTCCGGCATCCCGCTGTCCGGCGATTCGACCAACGGGCACTCCGAGATCGTCGACCACCTCGGTCGATCGCTGGCCCGAGCGGCAAGCGGCGAGAGCCTGGTCGCCGCAGCCGAAGTTGACGTCGCCGCGCTGCGCCGGGAACGCGCCCGCCCGGCGATGAGCAACCTGCTCGCCCGCGTGAAGACCGGGCTGTGGGCGAGTGAGTACGCCCGGTACGACCTGGACCCGGCCAACGGGCTGCGGGACCGGTCCGCCGAGCGTGCCTTCTTCGTGCGGCGCCACCAGGCCAACATCGATCGACTCCGGGAAGCGGGGATCGTGTCGTGACCGAGGTCCGGGATCCGCGCACCGGCCGGGTGGAGCGGCTGCTCGCCCCGCCCTCCCCCGAGCGGCTGCGGGAACTGGTGGCCGGCCTGCGCGCCGCACAGCCCGCCTGGCTCGCGCTCGGCACCGACGGACGCGCCGCCGCACTGCACGCCTGGGCAGACGAGCTGGCCGCCGCGGCGGAGCCGCTGACCGCCGCGCTGCTCGCCGACACCGGCCGGCAGTACGAGTCGGCGATGGAGGCCGGTCAGGTCGTCGCGATGGCCCGCCGGTGGGCGGACGCGGCGGGAGACCTGCTCACGCCGGTCACGATGCCGTCGCGGGTGGTACCGGGGATCGCGCTCGAGACTGGACCACGGCCGTATCCGCTGGTCGGCGTGATCAGCCCGTGGAACTTCCCGCTGCTGCTCGGCCTGATCGATGCCATCCCGGCACTCGCCGCCGGTTGCGCGGTGATCGTCAAGCCGAGCGAGGTGACCCCGCGGTTCATCGCCCCGTTGCGCGACACCATCCTCCGCGTGCCCGCCCTGCGCGACGTGGTACGGGTCGTCGAGGGCGCGGGGGACGTCGGCGCGGCCTTGATCCCGATGGTCGACGCGGTGTGCTTCACCGGAAGCGTGCCGACCGGAAGGCTCGTCGGCGCCGCCGCGGCCGCCGTGTTCATCCCCGCCTTCCTGGAGCTCGGCGGAAAGGATCCCGCGATCGTCCTGCCCGGCACGGACCTGGAGCGGGCCAGCTCGGCGTTGCTCTGGGGCGCGGTCGCCAATGCCGGCCAGTCCTGTCTGTCCATCGAACGCATCTACGTCCACAAGTCGATCGCCGACGAACTGGTGCGACTGCTGATCGCCAAGGCCGACCAGGTCACCCTGGCCTGGCCCGAGCCCGGCGACGGCATGCTCGGACCGCTGATCGATCCGGTGCAGGCCGGCATCATCGAGGCCCAGCTCGCCGACGCGGTGGCCAAGGGCGCGACCGTACACAGCGGCGGCGTGATCGAGGAGCACGGCGGCGGACGATGGATCCGGCCGACGGTGTTGACCGGCGTCAGCCAGGACATGGCGATCATGCAGGAGGAGACCTTCGGGCCGATCCTCCCGGTCGCCACCTTCGACACCGTCGAGCAGGCCGTCGC
This sequence comes from Dactylosporangium roseum, assembly GCF_025264685.1. Taxonomy (GTDB): domain Bacteria; phylum Actinomycetota; class Actinomycetes; order Mycobacteriales; family Micromonosporaceae; genus Dactylosporangium; species Dactylosporangium roseum. The sequence continues at coordinate 2,721,131 of NZ_CP073721.1, read as the reverse complement.
GCTGGCCAACGACTCAGCCTTCGGCCTCTCCGGTGCGGTCTTCGGCCCGGACGAGGAGGCCGCGGCCGCGGTGGCCCGCCGCCTCGACGTGGGCGCGGTGAGCATCAACGACGCGGCACTCACCGCGCTCATCCACGAGGGCGAGAAGAACTCGTTCCGGGGCAGCGGTCTGGGTGGCTCCCGGATGGGTGCGGCATCCATCCGACGGTTCGTGCGCAAACAGACGCTCATCACCAACCATTCGCCCACCCGAGATCCGTGGTGGCACACCCCCTGACACCCACGCTGAGGAGCACCATGGGAATCCGAGAAGGCATGCCGCTGCTGGCCAGGCACGAAGGCGACTGGGAAGGCACCTACATCTACCTGGACCCGTCCGGCAAGATCGTCGACGAGCACCGATCGCACCTGTCGTGCCAGTTCCCCGAGTCCGGGCCGTACCAGTACCACCAGGTCAACACCTACACCTGGCCGGACGGCCGGGAGGAGGTGCACCAGTTTCCCGGCAGCTACGACGGATACGGCCGAATGATCTTCGACACCGAACGGATTCGCGGTGTCACCTGGTGTGTCGACGAGAACACCATCTACCTGACCTGGATCTACAAGGAGAAGGACGCCAACCTGCGGCTCTTCGAACTCATCGTGCTGTCGGACGACGGCAACAACCGCTGCCGCACCTGGCACTGGGTGCGCGGTAGCAAGATCGAGATGCGCACGATCATCAACGAGACCCGCGTCCAGACGGAGGCATGACGTGACCGACCAGAGCACCAACCCGTTCAGCCAGCAGGTCATCGACGCAGTGGCCGCACACATGAACCTGGACCACCCGGAAGACTCGCTGCTCATCGTGCGGTCCCTCGGCGGCCGGCCGGACGCCACCGCCGCGACGGTCAGCGGGCTGGACGGCGCTGGAATCGACTTCGCCGCGACCGTCGACGGAGCTTCCCGCATCGTCCGCGTCCCGTGGAGCACTCCACTGACCGAGCGGCCCCAGATCCGGGTCGAGGTCACCCGGATGTACCACGACGCCTGCGCCATGCTGGGGGTGCCGCCGCGCCAGGCCGAGGAACATTGAGCGCACGCGCGGCGAAGCGCCGGCCGAATCACCGGCCGGCGCTCGGCTCCACGCCGAGGAAGGTGTTGCGCTACGGGACGGTGCCGCGCAGTCGTGCGGGCGGGCGTCTGCCGCTCGCGGTCGCCGCTGGACCCGGGCGGCGCGCTCCGGTCCGGGCAACTCACAGATCATGGCAAAGATGTGGCTGTCCCGACAGCCAGATCTTTCCCATGATCATGAGATCGAGCGGCCTGCCGTGCGGCAAGGTCATCGGGTCGGGGCCGGGGTGCGCAGCCGGCCGTCGACCATCTCGGCGACGTGGTCGACGCGGTCGAGGTGGCCGTGGTCGTGCGTGACCAGCACGGTGGCGGTGCCGCGTTCGCGCGTGAGATTGATGAGCAGGTCGACGATCGCCGCACCGCGGTCGTGGTCGAGCGCGCTGGTGGGTTCGTCGACCAGCAGGACGGCGGGTTCGTTCATCAGGGCGCGGGCGATGTTGACCCGCTGACGCTGCCCACCGGAGAGCTGGTGCGGCCGGCGGTCCGCCTGTCCGGTCAGCCCCACCGCGGCCAACAGGTGCTCGGCGCGGTCGCGGGCGTGCCGGGGTGAGCGGCCATTGAGGTGCGCCATGACCTGCAACTGTTCGGCGGCGGTCAGTGAGGCGATCAGGTTGGGCTGTTGGAAGACGATCCCGATCGTTTCGCGGCGCAGCGCCGTGGTCTGTTCGAGGCTCATCCCGGCGGTCTCGGTGCCGGCGATGACGACCCGCCCGTTGTCGGGCGTGATCAGGGTGGCGGCTACGGCCAGCAGGCTGGACTTGCCGGAACCGGAGGGACCGATGACGGCGGTGGCGGTGCCGGCCGGCACCCTCAGGCTGACCCGGTCGAGAGCCGTCAGCCGGGTGTCCCCGTCGGGATAGGTGAGGGTGATGTCGAACAGGTCGAGGCTCATCGGGCGCTCCCCAGGGCGGTCAGCGGGTCGATGGACGTGATGCGGCGGATGGACAGGGCGGCTCCGGCCGCGCCGAGCGCGATCATCACGGCGGCCGGCAGCAGGAGGGAGCCGGCGGTGAGCGAGAACGGCACGACGCCGGCCGCTGCCGTGCCGATCGCGGCGGCGAGCCCGGTGCCGATTACCGTGCCGGCGACCAGCAGGGTCAGGGCTTGGCCGAGGGCATCCCGCAGAAGGTAGCGGGTGGTCGCGCCGAGCGCCTTCAGCACGGCGATGTCGCCGCTGCGCTGGATCGTCCACACGGTGAAGAAGGCACCGATGACCAGCGCGGAGATCGCGAACAGCAGGCCGCGCATGAGCTGCAGCGACCCGTTCTCGGAGGTGTAGGAGCCGATCGCGGACAGTGCCGCCGAACGGGCGACGGTGCTGGTGCGCAGTTGCCGGTCGGCGGCGGCCAGGTCGGCGTCGCTCGTCGTGGTCAACGCGATGACCGTCGCGTTGCCGCCGGGCGAGCCCGGGGTCAGCCGATGCCAGTCGGTGAGGCTCGTCCAGATCACCGGCGTGTGGCTGTAGGAGGCGTCACCGGCTACGGCCGCGATGCTCAGCCGCTGTCCGGCCACCGTCACGGTTTGTCCCGGCTGGGCATCCAGGGCCTCGGCCGCTCCCCGGGACAGCACGACCTGGCCGGTGGCGATCCGGCTGGGCTCGGGCGCCAGTTTCGAGCCGGGAAGAACGCCGAACGCGGACAGCGCCGCGGTGCGGTCGCCGGCGGTTGCCCTGGTGGTGGTGACGCCCAGCGGGGAGGCACTGGTCACTCCGGGGACGGCGCTCCACTGCCGCCATTGTGCCTCGGTGACGGTGGACTCGGTGAAGGACACCTTCTGGCCACCGGCCTGGACGGAGAACACGAGATGGTCCGCGGGAAGGTCGCTGATCGCCGATGTGCTTTCCCGGCCCAGTCCGGCGGTCAGCCCGGACAGCAGGACGACGAGCAGCGTCATCAAGGTGACGACGGTTCCCATCAGGGCGAATCTGCCCCTGGCGAACCGCAGATCTCTCCAGGCGACGAACATGACGGGTTGGACCTTCCATTCCGGGAGCGCCGCGCCCGGTGACGCGGCCCGGTGTCAACTGTGGCCAGGTTCCCGTCCGCCGGCATCGCGCCGCGGATCGCCTGCCGAGCATCGAACTGTGCATCGTGGAATCAACCCTTTGGTGGATGCCGGCGGACGGTCGGGTCCTAGCCTGGAGATACCGTGAACCAGGAAACACTCATTCAGCCCTTGCGGACGCTGCGCGTCGGCCTGCACCTGCTGGTCGCCGCCCTGCTCGCGCTGGCCGCCGGACGCGCCCTCGTCGAGCAGGCACCGCACCGCTCGGCCGTGGTCGCCGCGGCGGTGCTGCTGGCCGCCGTCTACGCCGCCGGACCCGCGTTGCCGCGGCCGCGCCGATCGCGCCTCGCGGCGGCGACCTGGATGACGGCGCTCGCCGCGGCATGGCTGCTGCTGCTCGGCCTGACCCCCGACGGGGTGTGGCTGGCGTTTCCCCTGTTTCTGACGCAGCTCCATCTGCTGCCCGCGCGCTGGGGGACGTTCGCGGTGGCGGTCACGACCGTGGCAGCGGTCGCCGGCGTCGTCCTGCATCAGGGCACGGTCACGTCGGGAGCGGTGATCGGCCCGGTCATCGGTGCCGCCGTCGCGGTCGCCGCCGTGTTGGGCTACCAGGCGCTGTACCGCGAAAGTGAGCAGCGCCGGCGACTGATCGAGCAGTTGACCGCCACCCGCGCGGACCTCGCCGCCGCGGAGCACACCGCCGGTGTCCTCGCCGAGCGCGAGCGGCTCGCCCGCGAAATCCACGACACTCTCGCCCAAGGCCTGTCCAGCATCCAGTTGCTGCTGCGCGCCGCCCAACGGGCAATGCCCGGGCAGCCCGATGTCGTCGCCGGTCACGTCGAGCAGGCCCGGCAGACGGCACAGGACAACCTCGCCGAGACGCGACGCTTCATCCGAGCCCTGTCGCCACCCGCCCTCGAAGCGGGATCGCTGCCCGCGGCCCTGCAACGGCTGTGCGCCACGACCGGCGCCAGATCCGGGCTGGCCGTCCACTTCCATCTCGACGGCACCGCGGCGCCGCTGCCCACCCCGTTCGAGGTGGCCCTGCTCCGCATCGCTCAGTCCGCGCTGGCCAACACCGTCCGCCACGCCGGGGCTACCCGGGCAGAGGTCACGTTGAGCTACATGGAATACCACGTCGCTCTCGACGTGGTCGACAACGGGGTCGGCTTCGACCCGGACGGCGACACCGGTCCGCAGGGCGACGACGGTGGGTTCGGCCTGGCCGCGATGCGAGCCCGGGCCGCGGAGCTCGGCGGCACACTGACGGTGGAGTCGGCACCCGGGCAGGGAGCTGCGCTTGCCGTCAGCTTCGCCCACCAGACCGTTGAAGGGACACCGACGAGCGCATGAGTGACCCGATCCGGCTGCTGCTGGCCGACGACCACCCGGTGGTGCGCTCCGGCCTGCGTGCCGTCCTCGCCACCGAACCCGACTTCGAGGTGATCGCCGAGGCCGCCACCGCTGAACAAGCTGTCGCGCTTGCCACGCACGAGCAGATCGACGTGGTGCTCATGGACCTACAGTTCGGCGCCGGCATGAACGGGGCCGAGGCCACCGCCGCCATCACCGCACGCCCTGACGGTCCCCGCGTGCTCGTGCTGACCACCTACGACACCGACGCGGACATTCTCGCCGCCATCGAGGCCGGCGCCACCGGTTATCTGCTCAAGGACGCCCCACCCGACGAGCTCGCCGCAGCCGTGCGCACCGCCGCCGCCGGCCAATCCGCCCTTGCCCCGACGATCGCCAACCGCCTGATCGACCGGATCCGCACCCCCAGCACCGCGTTGAGCCGCCGTGAAACCGAAGTCCTCCAACTCGTCGCCGACGGTCTGTCGAACCAACAGATCAGCAAGCAGCTCTACCTCAGCCAGGCCACCGTCAAGACCCACCTGGTACACATCTACGACAAGCTCGGCGTCGACTCCCGCACCGCGGCCGTGGCCGCCGCCAAGACCCGCGGGCTGATCCGCCGCTGACCGATGGATCGGCCGGCCGGCCGAGCGACCTCCTCCGGCACCGAGTGCGCCAGCTTGACCGGGCCCGCCCGCCGCAGCCCGGCCTCAGCCACGTGACCAGCGCTAGGCTTCCGCGGACCGCTCAGCTCCTCGGCGGGGTCGAGAGCGAAAGGGCTGGACGGGATGATGCTCGGGCTTGTAGCTTGCAGTTGTCCGTGACACCGCCCGAGGAGGTGAGACCTATGAACGCTGTATCGACGTGGGTGCTCCCCGTTCCCGTCACGGTCGGGCGATTGACGTAGGTGTCGCCGGGAGCGCCTCGCCATGAGGCACTCCCGAAAGGCCACACCTATGCACTCTCCACAGTTCACCGCCGAGCCGTCGTCGACCGACACGGTCGAGCGCGACTCCACCGGACTCCCATCGCCGGCCTCCGGCACCGGTCGCGTGCCCCTCATGTTCGACGTGATCATCGCCGGGTGCGGGCCGACCGGTGCGATGCTGGCCGCCGAGCTGCGGCTGCACGGTGTGCGGGTGCTCGTCCTGGAGAAGGAGACCGAGCCCCCGTCGTTCGTCCGCATCGTCGGTCTGCATGTTCGCAGTATCGAGCTGATGGCGATGCGCGGGCTGCTGGAGCGCGTGCTCGAACACGGAAGACGGCGTCCGGCCGGCGGCTTCTTCGCCGCCATCGACAAACCCGCGCCCGCGGGCCTGGACTCCGCGCACGCCTACCTGCTGGGCATCCCGCAGCCCGTCATCGTTCGCCTGCTCGAAGAACACGCGATCGAGCTGGGTGCGCAGGTCCGGCGCGGTTGCGCGGTGGCCGGTCTCGAGCAGGACGACGACGGTGTGACCGTCGAGCTGGCCGACGGGGAACGGCTGCGTTCGCGCTTTCTCGTCGGCTGTGACGGCGGGCGCAGTACGGTGCGCAAGCTGCTCGGCGTCGGCTTCCCCGGCGAGCCCTCGCGGACCGAGACGCTGATGGGCGAGATGGAAGTGGGTGTGCCGCAGGAGGAGATCGCCGCCAGGTTGGCCGAAGTCGGCGAGATCGACAGGCGATTCAGCCTCAGGTCCTTCGGCGGAGCGATCCACCGCGTCGTGGTCCCCGCCGCGGGAGTCAGCGATCGTGCGGAACCGCCCACCCTCGAGGATTTCAAACAACAGTTGCGCACCATCGCCGGAACCGACTTCGGCGTGCACTCCCCGCGCTGGTTGTCCCGTTTCGGGGATGCCACCCGGCTGGCCGAACGCTTTCGGGTCGGGCGGGTGCTGCTGGCCGGCGACGCGGCTCACATCCATCCACCCATCGGCGGGCAGGGCCTCAACCTGGGCGTTCAGGACGCATGCAACCTCGGCTGGAAACTGGCCGCGCAGGTCGGCGGCTGGGCGCCGGACACCCTGCTGGACACCTACCAGGCCGAACGTCGTCCGGTGGCCGAGGACGTGCTGGACAACACCCGCGCCCAGATGGAACTGCTGTCCACCGAACCGGGCCCGCAGGCCGTGCGCAGGCTGCTCACCGAACTGATGGACTTCGACGAGGTGAACCGCTATCTGATCGAGAAGATCACCGCGATCGGCGTCCGCTACGACTTCGGCGCGGGCCCGGACCTGCTCGGCCGTCGCCTGCGCGACATCGACGTGAGCCAGGGCCACCTCTACGGTCTGCTGCATCGCGGCCGCGGCCTGCTGCTGGACCGCACCGGGCGCCTGACCGTCGGCGGCTGGTCAGACCGGGTCGATCACCTCGCGGATCCCACTGCGGTACTGGATGTTCCGTGCGTCCTGCTACGCCCCGACGGCCACGTCGCCTGGCTCGGCGACGATCAGCAGGACCTGGACGACCACCTCTCCCGCTGGTTCGGCAAGCCCGCCAACGGGACGTCGCGAGAGCGCGTGACTGATTGATGGGCGTCCGCCGCAGCCACGATCAGAACCACCCGGCGCAAGAAGGAGAACACTCACTCCCTGCCATATTTAACGTATAGCAGGGTGGGGGGCTTGCGGCAAGACCCCGGTCGTGCCGCAGAATCGTCGGCCGAGGCCACAGCCTGCGAAGACGGGGGCACACATGCATGCATTGTTGTCGATGCTCGGGAACGCCGAGCCGACGAAGTACCGATGGAATCCGCGGTGCGCCCACCGGTGCACGGGGCGCGGCCGGCGGCCGTGGCGGCCGCGCCCCGGCCGCCGGACGGACGCCGGCTGCCCGGCCGGGTCGGCGGCGTTCCCGGGCGCCGGCGCGCCACCGCGGCGCAGGTGGGCGCTGGATCGCCCGGCACGGGCAGGACTCGTCAGAGGGAGAGGCAATGCGATGCGAACGTGCCCGGCAAGGGGTTCGGCACAGATCGGGACGCCGGTGACGCGACCGGCCGGCGCGGAGGTGTCGCGATGATCGGGCAGTACGTGACGGGCCTCCGAGAGATCGACAAGACGCAGGTCGCGGTCGTCGGCGGCAAGGGTGCGAACCTGGGCGAACTGTCGCGGATCGATGGGATCCACGTCCCGGCCGCCTTCTGCGTGACGACGCACGCCTACCGGCGGATCATGGCGGAAGCACCGTCGATCGACGATCGGCTCGATCAGCTATCGCGCCTGGACCCGGACGATCGGGTGGCGATCCGCACGCTCAGCGCGGAGATCCGCCGTACCGTCGAAGGGATCGCCGTCCCTGACGATCTCGCGACGGCGATCACCCGCGCTCTCGCCCGGCTCGGCGAGCGAGCCCCCTGCGCCGTGCGATCCAGCGCGACGGCGGAGGACCTGCCGACGGCCTCCTTCGCCGGCCAGCAGGACACCTACCTGAACGTCGTGGGCCCGGCGGCGGTCCTCGAACACGTCAGCCGGTGCTGGGCCTCGCTGTTCACCGAGCGGGCCGTGACCTACCGCCAGCGCAACGGCATCGACCACCGCACGGTCCACATGGCCGTGATCGTGCAGGAGATGGCCTTCCCACAGGCGGCCGGCATCCTCTTCACGGCCGACCCCGTCACGTCCAACCGACGGGTCGCCTCCGTGGAGGCCAGTTTCGGCCTCGGCGAGGCCCTGGTCTCCGGTCTGGTGAACCCGGACGTGTTCAAGGTGCGCGACGGCGCCGTCATCGCCAAGGCGGTCGGCGCCAAGCGGCGTGCCGTTCACGCCTTGCCCACCGGCGGAACGCGGGAAGTGGCGATCGACCCGGAGCGGCAGGAGCAGCCCGCACTGACGGATGCGCAGGTCGTGCGGCTCGATCAGGTGGGCCGGCGGATCGAGGCGCACTTCGGCCACCCTCAGGACATCGAGTGGTGCCTGGTCGACGATGACTTCCAGATCGTCCAGAGCCGGCCGATCACCACGCTGTTCCCCATCCCCGAGTCCGGCGACCAGGAGCATCACGTCTATCTCTCCGTCGGCCATCAACAGATGATGACCGACGCCATGAAGCCCCTCGGGCTCTCCTTCTGGCAGATGACGACCCCCGCGCCCATGGCCGAGGCCGGCGGGCGCCTGTTCGTCGACGTCACCCGGCGCCTGGCCACGCCGGCGACCCGCGCCGGCCTCCTGGAGCTCATGGGGAAATCCGATCCGCTGACCGCGGACGCGATGCGGACCGTCCTCGAACGCGACGGCTTCATCCGGCAGCTCCCTGACGAAGAACCCCCGGGGCCGCTGTTCGGCGGCGCACCGGCCCCCATCGAGACCGATCCGGCCATCGTCACCGAGCTGATCGGGCGCGGCGAGGCATCCGTCGCCGCCGCGAAACGCGACATCCGGACGAAGTCCGGAGAGGCATTGCTCGACTTCATCCGGGCGGACATCGAGGAGCTGCGGCGGATCCTGTTCGACCCGCGGAGCCATCAGGTGTTCATGTCGGCGATGGAGGCCACCTGGTGGCTCAACGAGCGGCTGGAGGCGTGGCTGGGCGAGAAGAACGCGGCGGACACGCTCACGCAGTCCGTGCCCCACAACGTCACGTCGGAGATGGGGCTGGCGCTGCTGGACGTCGCCGACGTGATCCGCCCGCATCCGGACGTGGTGGCGTTCCTGCGGCACGTCGAGGACGACGGTTTCCTGGACGAGCTGCCCGGGCTCGCGGGCGGGCGGGAGGCGCGAGACGCCATCGAAGGCTGGCTCGACAAGTACGGCATGCGCTGCGTCGGCGAGATCGACATCACGCGGCCGCGTTGGCGTGAACGCCCCTCCTCGCTCTTGCCCATGATCCTCGGCAATATCAAGAACTTCGAGCCGGGAGCCGGCGAGCGGCGCTTCGAACAAGGGCGCCAGGAGGCCTGGAAGAAGGAGCAGGAGCTGCTGGAACGTTTGCGGGCACTGCCGGACGGGGAGAGCAGGGCCGAAGAGACGAAGCGGATGATCGACCGGGTCCGGACCTTCATCGGGTACCGGGAGTATCCGAAGTACGGCATGATCAGCCGCTACTTCGTCTACAAGCAGGCCCTGCTGGGAGAAGCCGAACGCCTCGTGCGGGCCGCCGTGCTCCGTGACGAGGAAGACATCTTCTACCTCACCTTCCAGGAGCTCCACGACGTCGTACGCACGCGCCGCGTGGATGAGCGGCTCATCGGCCGGCGCAAGGACGCGTTCAGGTCCTACCGAGCGCTCACGCCGCCCCGCGTGCTCACCTCGGACGGCGAGGCCATCACCGGGACGTACCGCCGCGACGACGTGCCGCCCGGCGCGCTGATCGGCGTGCCGATCTCCGCCGGGACCGTCGAAGGGCGGGCCCGCGTCATCCTGGACATGGCACAGGCCGACCTCGAACCAGGCGACATCCTCGTCACGACCCATACGGACCCTAGCTGGACGCCCCTCTTCGTCGCCGCCTCGGGCCTGGTGACGGAGGTCGGAGGGGTGATGTCTCACGGGGCGGTGATCGCACGGGAGTACGGCTTGCCGGCCGTCGTCGGTGTGGTGGACGCGACCCGGCTGATCTCCGACGGACAGCGGATCCGCGTGCACGGAACCGACGGGTACATCGAAATCCTGCCTTGACGGCGCGCCCGCCCTCGCCCTGGCCCCGTGTGCGGTCCTGCCCTCGGCCCAGCGGACCCGCCCGGCCCCTACCGTCTGACCGCCGCCGCATCGCCGGGGCCCGCCCCGCGCGGTCGTACGTTCACAGCGGGTGGGGCCGCGGGAACCGAGGTAGCGGGCAATCTGCCCGGCGGCTCGCTCGTGCCCGCGTTTGACACATCCGACAATCCGCGCAAGTCTGGGCTGATAGGGCGGCCCGCCATCACATCCGCGGCCCGGCACGGCGGGCTTGCCGCACAGCCGCGGCGCTGTGCCTCACATTGCCGCCAATCCGGAGGAGCAACGTCGTCATGGTTCTGCTGACCGACAACGCGGTGACAGCCATCCAGAGCCTTACCGCCCAGCCTGGTGCACCGGAGGGCGGCGGCCTGCGCATCGCCGCCGACGAAACCCGCGGGTCGCTGCGGCTGAGCCTGGCGTCCAGCCCGGCGCAGGGCGACGCGGTCGTGGAGGCGTCCGGCGCCCGGCTGTTCCTGGACCAGACGGCCACCGAGGTGCTCAACGACAAGACGCTGGACGCCGGTGCCGACAACGAGGGGCAGATCGAGTTCACCGTGATGTAGCCGTCCGGCACCCGGACCGCGCCCAGACCGGCCCCGCTGGCGTTACGGCCCGGTGACGTACAGCTACAGGACCGCGCCGCGAGGTGCCAGCTCCAGGGCCGCCACGCCGCGGCCGTACAGGATGACGACCCGGTCGCCGTGGCGCGTGCGGATCATGCCGGAGTCGGCGGCGAGGGCGGTGATCGCGTGCTCGGCCACCTCGCCGGGGTCGGAGGCGCCGGCCTCCTCGTACGCCACGTCCAGACTGTCGCCGGTGATCAGCCGAACACGGAGGACAACGTCGGCCATGATAGTCAGCCTACTGGAACCGTACGTGATCGCCAGATTTACCATGATCGTCAACATTCCGCAGTCGGGTCCGGTGCTATACGGTCGGTGGGTGAGAATCGAGCGTCATTGGTGGAACGGCGACCGGACCGTGCGGGGGCGTCGCGACGTGTACATCCGTACCGATGGCGAGTCATGGGAGGTCGAGGCCCGAGCCGGCGGCGGCGCCGGCCGGTCGAAGGTCCACCAGTGTCCGGGCCAGCAGTCGGCAGAGATCCTGGCCGGGGCCTGGATGACCGGGAGCAGCCGGTGGCAGGTCGTAGCGCCCTGATCGGTCGGCGCCGCCGCTCCGCTCATCGCCGGGCGGCGGGCAGCGGGGTCCGCCAACGGTTCGAGTAGACTGGCGGCGCAGCCCGCCCATCATCGCGGACCGGGCTCGATGTCCGACGCCACGCGCCGCGGCCGAAACGGTCAGCGCCGTGCGGGACTCCCCTTCGACGTACGGAGCCTTCATGGCGGCACGCCGCCCCCACCAGACCACCGCACCCAAGCCCCCGACCTTCGCCGACCTCGGCGTGCCCGACGCGCTCGTCCGCGTGCTGGCCGCGACCGGGGTGAACCGGCCGTTCCCGATCCAGGCCGCGACCCTGCCCGACGCGCTCGCCGGCCGCGACGTGCTCGGGCGAGGCCGCACCGGGTCGGGCAAGACCTACGCCTTCGCCCTGGCGGTGCTGACCCGCCTGGCCGCCGTCGCCGCGCCGCGGCGGGCCGGGCGCCCCCGGGCACTGATCCTCGCACCCACCCGCGAGCTGGCGACCCAGATCGACAATGTGCTGGCGCCGCTGGCCAAGGCGCTGTCGCTGCGGACGATGACCGTCTTCGGCGGCGTCGCCGCCGGGCCCCAGATCGCCGGGCTGCGCGCCGGAGTCGACGTGCTGGTGGCCTGCCCCGGCCGGCTCGCCGACCACGTCGAGGCCGGCCACGCGCGCCTGGACGCCGTCGAGATCACCGTGCTCGACGAGGCCGACCACATGGCCGACCTCGGCTTCCTGCCCACCGTTCGGCGGCTGCTGGAGCAGACCCCACGTGGCGGGCAGCGTCTGCTGTTCTCCGCCACCCTGGACGCCGGCGTCGACGTCCTGGTGCGGCGGTTCCTCGCCGATCCGGTCGTGCGCAGCGTCGACTCGACGCTGTCGCCGGTCGCCGCGATAACGCATCACGTCCTGCACGTCCACGCCGAGGACCGGTTCGCCGTGCTGGTCGAGCTGACCGCCGCTCCGGGCCGGACCGTCGTGTTCACGCGCACCAAGCGGGGCGCGAAGACGCTGACCCGCCGGCTGGTCGCGGCCGGTGTGGCCGCCGTCGAGCTGCACGGCAACCTGGCCCAGGCCGCGCGCACCCGCAACCTGCGGGCATTCTCCGAGGGGGAGGTGCACACGCTGGTCGCCACCGACATCGCCGCCCGGGGCATCCACGTCGACGAGGTGGCTCTGGTCGTCCACGCCGACCCGCCGACGGAGCACAAGGCATACCTGCATCGCTCGGGCCGCACCGCCCGGGCCGGCGCGGCCGGGACGGTCGTCACCCTGATGACCGACGGCCAGGCGCCCGAGGTCCGGGAGCTGACCCGCAAGGCCGGCGTCGCGGCGACCACCACCCGCCTGCGCCCGGGTGACGCGCTGCTGCGCGAGCTCGCCCCCGGGGAGCGGACCCTGGTCCCGCAGCCGGTCCAGCAGTCCGCCGGCCCCCGACACGAGATGCAGCCCGCCCAGGGCAGCCGGGACCGGCGCGGCGGCACCCCGCCGCTGACCGCCTCGACACGATCCGCACCGGCGCGATCCGGTGCGGTCGCCTTCTCCGCCCGGGCCCGGCCGGGCGCCCGCCGCGGCGGGCGCTGAGCGCTACCCGCGCACTCGCCAACTGGTCAGCACCTTCAGCCGCCGGTGGGCCGGCACGAACCTGCCCGGTCGGTGCCTGGCGATCAGCCTCAGGCACCGGCCGGGCAGGCAGCACGCCCGACCGGACCGGCCAGGCACTGCTCAATGCGACGGGACGGCTCAGACGACGCGAATGTTGGCCGCCTGCGGCCCCTTCTGCCCCTGGGTGATCTCGAACTCCACCCGCTGGTTCTCCTCAAGGCTGCGGAAGCCGCCCGCCGAGATCGCGGAATAGTGGGCGAACACATCGGCACCACCGCCATCCGGGGTGATGAAGCCGAAGCCCTTTTCCGCGTTGAACCATTTCACAGTACCGACGGTCATGTCCTGCTCCTTCGCAAGGCAGATGGAGGCCACACCGTGTGGTCTCCCGCGTCGCCGCTTTGATGACCCTGCTCCGGAAATCCGGCAATACTGACAACGCCCGCAGGTGCGGTACCCACAGGCGCGGCAACATGTGTGGAAATCAAGACTGCAACAGCCCAAACCGTAGCACGGGTGAGCTGCTGGATCTGATCTGTGCGGCGCCCGTGGCGCATCGCGGGTCCGCGATACGTAGGCTCGCTGCCGCCTGCGGATTCAGTTGGCCGGGGGTGTCGCCCCGTCGTGGTCCTTCGACACGCCGGCGACGTCGCAGTAGACGGAGATCCGGGTCTTCGACAGCTCCGCGGTGGGCGGCACGTCGGTGACGGTGACCGTCTGCGGTCCGCCGGTGCCGGCGCAGCGGCCTTTCGCCGCCCCCGCGTTCAGGGCGCCACCGACGATCGTGCCACCGGCGTCGCGGTACACGATGCCGACGCCGCGTTCGACCAGACCCGTGCATCCGCTGGCGGTGACACCGAAATGGAGCGAGCCCGCCGAGGCGCCAGCGGTCGAGGTCGTGGGGCCGGCGAGCGTCACGGTCAGTGGCCGGAACAGCGGGTTGGCCGGGTCGGCCGGGACCGAACGGGTGCCGCCCAGTTCGATCTCGACGCGGGCGATGCTGCGCACGGCGTCGGGATCCATGCTCACGCCCGCGCCGACGGCCACCCGCTCGCCGGGGAGGACGACGGGAATCTCCTGGTGGAGCAGTTGCGCCGACTGGGGCCGGACCAGCGACGTCCCGTCGGCGCCGACCACGCGGAACGTGACCCTGGTGCGATACGCGGCCTGCTTGGAGTTGTTGACGACGATCCCGCCGATGCTGACGATCCGGCCGGCGGTCGGGCTGAAGCCCTGCTCGCTGACGCTGAGGTTGGCCTTGCCGGCCTGCTGGGTGGAAACCGACAGCGGAGCGACCGGCTGCCGGCAGGTCGCCGCAGCAGGGTCGTCCCCGGACCCGAGCACCCGCACTGCGATGACGACGCCGGCCGCCGCGGCGGCGAGCACTGCGACCACGACCGCCGGGATCAGCCACGGCGACCGTCGCGGGGGCCCCGGGTGCACGCTCATGACGCTCCTGCTTGCTCGAAGCCTGCTTTGACGACGATCATCTTGTCGCGGACGTCCTGGATCACGCCGTCGGCGGCCACCCGCACCGCGGCGCAGAACTCCTGCTCGTCCAGCGCGCGGATCGTGCCGGGCGCGACGCGCACCTGCCAGGACCGCAGGCCCAGCGTGGTCACGACCACCCGGCGGCCCGGCGAGTACCCCTCGGCGACCAGTTCGTCGCGGGCCTTGTCGAACGCGACCTCGCGCGCGGTTCGTGGCGGCCGCTCCGGTGACCGCGCCGGCGCGAGCACCTCCTGCACGGCGGCACGCAACGCCCGGGTCCGTTCCACCCACAGCAGCCGCGCCACCGCGGTCAGGGTCCACGCCAGCTCCCGTTCGTCGACACGGCCGTAGTAGCCGGACAGGAACGACAGCGTGACGTCCCGGCTGCCGATGAGCGTGGCCCACGCCTTGCCGCCGGGGGCGTGAACGGTCATGCGCATCCGGTCGAGCCGGTCTGCCAGGGCACCCAATCGACTACTCCTCAGTGCGCGAACCCGAAGTACGCGGGACCGGTGACGTTGGCCGGGGTGGCGTCGTCCAGCGCCGGGCGGTCGGAGACGAACTGTCGCCAGTTCGCGTGCACGACAGCCACGTTGTCGCCGAGCCGTCCGCCGATGACCTGCTCCGCCCGGGCGATCCGGGAGATCAGGTCTTGCACGCCCTGCCGAACCTGGCCGACGACCTCGAACGCGGTGTCGCCGGCGTACTCCTCCTCCGCGGCGTCGTCGATCGGGATCGCGGCGACGACCTGCGATGCGGCGCCGACGGCGGTGAGTCTCAGTGACAGACCCCCGGCGAACGGAACCGCGGCGACCGCCGCGATCGACGCGACGACGGTGAACGTGATGGTCCACTGCGCCTGCGTACATTCCCCGACGTGATCCAGCGCCGCCAGTCCCTTGGCGAGGACGAGCCGGATATCGCTGCGGGCGGCCTGCCAGATCGCCTGCTCGGCCTGGATCGCGGCGGCGAGGATGGCGGCGAGCTGGAACTGTGCGCCGATTTTCGCCGGCAGCGGGTCGAGGTAGTTGGCCTTGAACTCGTGCGCCGCCGCGCCGCTCCAGTCGTCGATGAAGTCGCTGGTCGTGGTGATCTTGGCGAACTCCTCACGCACGACGATCGGGTTGTTGGTGAGCGGATCAGTGTTGACGGCCGAGGTGGCCAGGCTGGCCTGGGCCTGGTGCAGACTCTCGACGGCCGGCTCGAACCGGGCGGGATCCGGGGCATCGGCGAAGGACTGGAACAGTCCCGGGATGTCGGAGAAGGCCGCCTCCGCCTTCTCCCGGGCTTCCCGGCGGACCCGCATCTCCTCGCCATACCGCAGATCGCCGCCAAAGTGGTGGGACATCGAGCGGGCCCACAGCACCGCCTGCTCGACAGCCACGTCCACGGCCTTGTCGTGGAACCGGCGGGCGGTGGCCGGGAGATCCTGGAACGAGCCTACCCAGATCGGATCGCCCATCCGTTCAGGTCCCGCCCCGGCGCATCCGGTTGAACATGTCGCGGGCCTCCTCGTCGGTCTTCTGGTACTCGTCGGCGGCCAGCACCAGCGCCGCACCGGAATCCCGCAGAGCGGTCGCCGTCTGGGCGAGCATCTCGGCCAGCAGGTCACGCAGCTCACCCATCGGCCCGTAGGCCGGACCGTACACACCCCCACCGAACACGGCCGGGCGCACAAAGGCCGCGTCGCTGGTGCCGGCGTGACCGACATGCGCCAGCGCGTTCTCCATCAGCACGGCCACGTCGGGAAGGTACTTCGATCCGGCGAGCCACAGCCGGTAGATGTCAACACCAAGGTCCACACCGCTGTCGGGCACGGCGATCACTCCCCTTCTGCCCATCGGCAGCTACTGATACCGCGGAGCGTACTGGAGCAGGCATGTTTCCGTTGCCCCGCTAAGAGTTCGCCGGCAGGCGTCAACCCGGTTGCGCCGGTCGGCCGCCCGCCGCGGCGGGCGGCCGACCGGCGCACCGCGAACAGGCGCCGCGCCGTGCGGGGGTGCGCCGCCAGCAGCCCGGCGTGACGGGACCTGTCTCCGGCGGCGTATCACCCGATGGCCCGCCGTGGGGCGGGTGACTACCGACGTCACCTGCGGGTAGCGGAAGGCGGGTGGGCTCGCCGGGAAGACGACGAGCGGGAGCACGTACGGGGGCATCCTGTGGACACCGACATGATCGTGGAAATCCACGCCGGCTCGCACAACAAGTACGAGATGGATCATCGACGCGGCCGGATCCGGCTGGACCGCACCCTGTTCACCGCCACCACCTATCCGGCCGACTACGGCTACGTCCCCGACACCCTCGCCGACGACGGCGATCCGATCGACGCGATGGTGCTGCTGGACGCGCCCACCTTTCCCGGCTGCGTGGTTCGCGTGCGGCCGATCGGGATGTTCTGGATGTACGACGAGCACGGACCGGACGCCAAGCTGCTGTGCGTGCCGGCCGCCGATCCCCGGTGGCGGGCCGTCAACGGCCTCGCCGAGCTCCCCGAACACATGCTGAACGAGATCGGCCACTTCTTCGACATCTACAAGGATCTCGAACCGGGCAAGCACACCGATGTGCGCGGGTGGCGGGACCGTCCGGAAGCCGAAGCCATCCTGACCGAGGCGCGGTCGCGGCACCGCGCATCGATCCGTACGTCTGGCTGACACCCCGGCCCGCCGCCTCGGCACAGAACACTTCACATGTAGCCACGGTGCGACGCGGCACAGGCTGTATCGAGACGGCCGGACCACGCCGAGCCGGGGTGCCGCACCCGTCGCCGATGGCGCATGATCGAGTGATGACTCCTGCGCGGTCGAGGCCGGTTGCCGCGGGCGACCGCGAGCTGGCAGCGCGAACGGTGCCAGCTCGTGACCGGCCGTTCGTGCTGTTCCCGTCCATGGGTGAATACCCGGTGTACGACGATGGCGTCTACGACGCCTTCGACGTGCCGGACCAGCGGTTGCACGCCTACCGCGAGGCCATCTCCGCCTCCGTCCCCGGCAAGGTCGCGCTCGACATCGGCACCGGCCGCGACGCACTCTGGGCGGTGCACGCCGCCCGCGCCGGCGCCCGGCACGTCTTCGCCGTCGAACAGCAACCCGAGGCCGCCGGCCAGGCACGCCGGGCGATCACGGAGGCCGGCGTCGCCGACCGGGTCACAGTCGTCCAGGGGGCGTCCACCGACATCGATCTCCCCCGGCCGGCGCAGGTGTGCATCTCCGAGATCGTCGGGAACATCGCCTCCGCGGAAGGCGTCATCGTCGCCCTCGCCGACGCTCGCCGGCGTCTCTGCGCGACCGACTGCGTCTGGATCCCGTACCGCATCCAGACCTGGGTCGCCGCGATCGACCTGTCACCGGCGCTGGCCGCCCAGGACTACGCGCTGGCCACCGAGAGCCTGCCCTATCTCGAACAGATCTTCACCAGCGTCGGCCACCCGTTCGATCTCCGGCTCTGCCTCGGCGGCCCGGTCGACAAGCTGCGCGTCTCCTCCGCGGCCGCCGTCGAGTCGATCGTCTTCGACCACCGCCGCGCGTCACCGCCACCAGACGCGCTCAGCGTCGCCGAGCTCACCGTCGCGGCCACCGGGGCATGGATGACCGGCCTGCTGCTCTGGACACGGATCGCCGTCACCGCCCACGCGGCCGAACTCGACACCCTCACCAGCGACACCCGCGGCTGGGCACCGATCTACGTCCCCCTCCCCCTCGACGGGGTGCGGGTCCGGCCGGGCGAGAACCTGACCGTCACGTTCCGTCGCACCACCAGCGACGACGACCTCCACCCCGACTACCGGCTGACCGTCGGCGGCACCAGCGCGGCCGACCTCGGGTCGATGACCTGGCAGAGCCCCCACCACGGCCGCGGGTTTCGCCGATCCGCCCTCTACCGGCACCTGTTCCCGCGGCCCTGACCGTCGCCCGCCCGACCGGCGGCCACGAGGCGGGTCGCGGTCAGGTTCTGGTGTCGTACCCGGAGGAGAAGATGTCCCGATGATCGGGGAGCTGAAGACCATCGTGCTCGACGCCCGCGACATCGCGGGGCTGTCGGCCTTCTACACACGGCTGGCCGGCTGGACGCAGCGCTACGCCGACGAAGAGTGGATCACGATCACCACCGACGACGGCTGGCGGATCGGCCTGCAAGCGGCGCCGGACCACGTCCCGCCGCGCTGGCCCGATCCGGCCTTCCCGCAGCAGGTCCACCTCGATGTCACGGTCGACGACATCGAGGTGGCGGAGCGGGCCGCGCTGCCCCTCGGCGCGACCCGGCTGCCCGGCCAGGGCGACGACTGGCGGGTCTACGCCGATCCCGCCGGGAAGCCGTTCTGTCTGCTCTGGAGCGCCTGACCGTATCAGGCAACGTCATGAAGACACCCGGGTCATGCGGGCAGCGGCACCGCCGTCCATGTCCCGGCGTCGCCGGTGACGTATGCGGTGCCGGGTCGCTCTTGCTCCCACAGCCAGACCAACCCGTGACCGGCCCCGTTGCCGGGTGTGCCGCCGGTGATGTGAGCGACCGGCCCGCGGGTGAAGTGGGTGCCGTCGCGGCTGGCTCGCGCCGACCCGGAGTGCTCTGCGGTGATCAGCGCGCCGTCGGCGGTGACGGCCAACGGCCATTGCTCACCGTCGCCGACCAGGTCGGTCGCGGTGGACGACCACGAAACGCCGCCGTCGGTCGTGCGCAGCAGACGCTCCGCCCGGTGGGCGTCGTTGCGCCGGGCGAACAGGACGTGCGCCTGGCCGGTCGGTCCGGCGACCACCCCGTAGGGCATATCGTCGGGTTCGAGCGACCTGCTCTGCCACGTCGCGCCACGGTCGGTGCTCCACGCGATCCGGGAGGCCGAGCGCAGGCCGGAGTCGGCCAGCAGTGCCCACAGGCGCTCGCCGGCCATGGTGTAGGCGACGGGCGTCCACCCGGCCAGCTCCGTGAGCCGCAGTTGGAACACCGCGCCGGAGGCAGGATCGATCGCGAACGGGGCGGCCGGGGAGAGCCCGCACCGCACGCCGCAGTCGAGGACCCGCGCGCCGGGCGGGAACGCGTCCACCATCGTCACGGCCGACGCGGCCGGCTGCCACGTCGTACCGCTGTCGCGGGTGAGTTGCCACATGCCATCCACCCTGATGCGGTACGTCCGGATATCCAGAATCTGCAATCCCGGCAGCATGCTCGCTCGCGTGAGTGGATCGGTCGGGCAGGCCAGCGGCTCACGCGACGCCTGCTCCGCCGACCAGCTTCGCCCGCCGTCCGTGGTGACGGTGAACCGCACGGTGCAGCCGATCTCCCGCACGGCGACCGCCTCCGCCGGGGAGAAGAACACCAACTGCTGCACACCTTGCACATCCTCGAGCACCGGCTGGTCGGGGCCGGGCTGGCCGACGGTGGACGGCACGATCACGGCGGCGCCCAGCAGCGGGGCGAGCGCCAGCGCGATACCGGCCATGCGCATGCGCCGACGAGCGCCGGTCCGTGCATGGAGATCGTCCAGGGCGGGCTGCCGAACGGCCTGGGCCACGGTGCCGGCGTCGAACGCGCGGCGGAGGTCGGCGGCGAAGCGAGTCGGGTCGTCAGACATGATGGCTCCTGTCGAGATGCAGATCGGCGAGCAGCGTTGCGAGCGCTGCCCGGCCGCGCGAAAGCCGGGACTTCACCGTGCCGGTCGAAACGCCGAGCGTCAGCGCGACCTCCTCGACGGGCAGGTCGACCAGGTAGTGCAGGGCGATCGCGTGGCGTTGCCCGACCGGCAGGCGGCGCAGCGCGTCCATGAGCGCTACGTGCTGTGGACTCGGGTCCGGGACGACGGGCGGCGGGCCGATCCGGCGCAGCAGTACCTCCAGCGCCCGCCGCCGCCGATACCGGCTGCGGCTGACGTTGATGGCGACCCGGCGCAGCCAGGCTTCCGGATTCACCAGACGACCGAATCGCTTCGGCTCGGCGAGCGCCCTGACGAACGCTTCCTGCACCGCCTCCTGGGCCTCGGCGAGGTCACCGGTCACCGCGTACAACTGAACCACGAGGCGTTGGAAAGACCCCGAATAGACCTCGTCGATGAGTTCCGCGTCGGACACCACCGCTCCCTTCTTCACCACACTCACCCGTGGCGCCGCTGGAAGGTTCCCCTGCGCGTTGATTCCTGCTCGAATCGAGACCGGAAGCGGCCGCCCGCCAACCCCGGCGTTGCGCTACGGGATGGCAACACACAGTAGTGCGGGCGTGTGGTTTCGCCGCCGAGGTGTGCCGGCCGGCGCGATCCGCCGCCGTGCCGTTCGCTCACAGATCATGGGAAAGATGTGGCTGCCCTGGTAGCCACATCTTTCCCATGATCATGGAGCCGGGCGGCATAGAGGTGGATTGCGCCGGAACGCGCACCGGCCGGCACACCTCGCCGGCGACGCCTCGCGGGCCCTGCGCCCGGGTTGTTGGCCTTGTCCAGGTTGGCCCGGGCCGTTGGGCCTGGTAACTTCGCGGCCTTGAGTCCTACCGGCAGACACATGTTATGGAAAGCATCCGCTTCGGTGCACTGGTCAGGTAGGCCGTGCCGGACCATCCCCGCGTGTGCGGGGAGCGTGAGATCGGCCCGCGCCCGAAAGCACGTCATAGGGAACATCCCCGCGTGCGTGGGGAGCGTGTCCGCGCGAACATCCAGGAGCTCGGCTCGATCGGAACATCCCCGCGTGCGCGGGGAGCGTTTAGCGCCGTCGGCGGTCGTGCGCCAGGCGAACGGAACATCCCCGCGTGCGTGGGGAGCGTCCCTCGTCGAATCCGACGAGAAGCGCGACGAACTTGGGAACATCCCCGCGTGCGTGGGGAGCGTTCGCCGAGCATCTCGCGGAGGTATTTGCCGGACGGAACATCCCCGCGTGCGTGGGGGTGGTCCGGCAACGAGGTCCGGGCCGCCCGGACCGCGGCGGTGCTCCCCGCGCACGCGGGGGTGGTCCCTTCCAGTCCACCGGCGGCGCGGAAGGCACCAGGTGCTCCCCGCGCACGCGGGGGTGGTCCGCCGACCGCCAACTGGTCGGTGATGAGGAAGGGGTGCTCCCCGCGCACGCGGGGGTGGTCCCCTCCTGACCGCCAACCAGTCGAGCGCGACCTCGTGCTCCCCGCGCACGCGGGGGTGGTCCGTACGACCACGGCATGACCGCAGTCCGGACAGCGTGCTCCCCGCGCACGCGGGGGTGGTCCCACTTGCCGTCGAACCCGAGTGCGGCACTGCGCGTGCTCCCCGCGCACGCGGGGGTGGTCCGTGCTCGAGGTCGATCAGGTCGTCGTAGGTGACGTGCTCCCCGCGCACGCGGGGGTGGTCCTCCGGTCCCCGTCCACCCCCTTGCTGCGGATCTGTGCTCCCCGCGCACGCGGGGGTGGTCCGCCAAACCTCGGCGGCTGGGTCTGCGAACGGATGTGCTCCCCGCGCACGCGGGGTGGTCCAGAGCGGGCCGCTGCGGCCGGGCGGTAAGGGGAGGTGCTCCCCGCGCACGCGGGGGTGGTCCGGAGCCGGTGCCGGTGACGCCGACGGTGGCCGAGTGCTCCCCGCGCACGCGGGGGTGGTCCCCGTTCCTGGGCGGGGCCACGCAGGGCTTCATCGTGCTCCCCGCGCACGCGGGGGTGGTCCGGTGCGGGCCGTCGCGACCGGCTGGAGCCAGAAGTGCTCCCCGCACGCGGGGGTGGTCCTCACCAGCGCTGACGTGTCGGCGATGCCGTGCAGGTGCTCCCCGCGCACGCGGGGGTGGTCCGTTTCAAGATCGTCATGAGTTCGCGCCCAGTCCGTGCTCCCCGCGCACGCGGGGGTGGTCCCGGACAGCAGATCGTCGTGAGGCTCGGCGTCGGGTGCTCCCCGCGCACGCGGGGGTGGTCCCACCAACCCGAAGCACCGTGGAGAGGCCACACTGTGCTCCCCGCGCACGCGGGGGTGGTCCCCGTCCACAGTGGTGTGGATGCCGAAAGGCGTCGTGCTCCCCGCGCACGCGGGGGTGGTCCCATGGCCGCCTGGTCGGGGTCGACCGGCTTGACGGTCAGCACGTCGTGCTCCCCGCGCACGCGGGGGTGGTCCGGCGTTGCGCAAGGAGCTGGCGAAGCCGGTCCCGTGCTCCCCGCGCACGCGGGGGTGGTCCGGTGATCTCGTCGGGCCCGTAGAACGTCGGGATGTGCTCCCCGCGCACGCGGGGGTGGTCCCTGGCAGAGGAACTGAGCTGACATGCCTACCACGTGCTCCCCGCGCACGCGGGGGTGGTCCGCAGTGCACCGACGAGGCCGCCCATGGTGAGCAGTGCTCCCCGCGCACGCGGGGGTGGTCCGGCGTTGCGCAAGGAGCTAGCGAAGCCGGTCCCGTGCTCCCCGCGCACGCGGGGGTGGTCCCATCCGCAACGCCGCCACCCTGACCATGCTGACGTGCTCCCCGCGCACGCGGGGGTGGTCCGCATTACCTCGGCTGGACCGAACGCGACCTGCCGTGCTCCCCGCGCACGCGGGGGTGGTCCGGTGCGTCGCGTTCTGTGGGAGCAGATGGTGGATGTGCTCCCCGCGCACGCGGGGGTGGTCCGGGCCCACCGGCTCAACCCAGGCGGGAGGTCAGGTGCTCCCCGCGCACGCGGGGGTGGTCCGGACTCTCGCCGACTCCTCGATGAGCGGCGTGGGTGCTCCCCGCGCACGCGGGGGTGGTCCGCAGGGCACGGCGCAGCCTCAGAGACTGCACCTCTGCTCCCCGCGCACGCGGGGGTGGTCCCGCCATCAGCTCGGGGTGGGCGGTGCCCCGGCCGTGCTCCCCGCGCACGCGGGGGTGGTCCTCCCCGTCGAGCCCCGACGCGAACGCGGCTTCAGTGCTCCCCGCGCACGCGGGGGTGGTCCTTGTTCACAGCCCCAACAGGTGGTCTGTGCCCTGTGCTCCCCGCGCACGCGGGGGTGGTCCCCCCGACGTGTCCACGTGTGCACCGCCGTCGAGGTGCTCCCCGCGCACGCGGGGGTGGTCCGATCGAGTTCTGGGCGAAGCTGCCGTCTACGCCGTGCTCCCCGCGCACGCGGGGGTGGTCCGGGAGCGATTGGAACGACTTCCTGGGGATCGTCGTGCTCCCCGCGCACGCGGGGGTGGTCCGCGCGTTGCGCTTCCATGCCCCGCTGTACTGTCGTGCTCCCCGCGCACGCGGGGGTGGTCCCGAGCTGGAGTGGAGCTGAGCAGGTATCGGCATGTGCTCCCCGCGCACGCGGGGGTGGTCCGTTCTTCGCGGCCTCCCCGGCGGCCTTGCCGGTGTGCTCCCCGCGCACGCGGGGGTGGTCCGAGGAACGGGCCGGTGTTCGCGTCGATCGCGATGTGTTCCCCGCGCACGCGGGGATGGTCCGTTGTGACCCGCGTGCATTTCGCGGTCCAGGTCGTGTTTCCCGCGAACGCGGGGATGGTCCGCTCGACGTGCTGCGCAACCTCTGCCATGGCGTGTGTTCCCCGCACACGTGGGGGTGGTCCCCTGCGCCATCATGGACCAGAGCCTGGTGGTGTGTCACCCGCTGCCGCGGAGTGGGTCCTATCCGCGGGGCAATCCATCGACTCAAGCCAGCGTGTTCCCCGCGTGCGTGGAGGTGGTCCCGTGCCTTTGTGCCTTGTCGACTTGGGCCGGGTCGTGCTCCCCCGGGCACGCGGAGTGGTCCGTCGAGCGCTAGCGCCCTTGAGTGGTCGTAGACATGTTGCCACGCACGCGGGGGTGTTCCGATCGGCCAGATCGTCGATGTGGGGATCGAGCAGCGCTTCCCCGCGCATGCGGGGTATTCCGTCGACGAACGTCTCGTCAACCTCTGCGAATAGCCCGGCGGAAGCGGCCGCTGGCGTTCTCGATCGCCACAGCGATCTGGTCGTCGGACCGGCGGCTGCTTCAGGCGGGCGCGCCGGTGATCGACAACCCGCCATGTACGGTGCGGGTGACCACTTCCGCTCCAGTATGGTGGGTCCGACGCCACGTCGCCGTGGTCGGCGGCGGACCAGGGCCCACGAAGCTTGTCAGTTTTGGTGTACGAGCGAGTTCAGGAAGAATGTCAGGTTCGCCGGGCGTTCGGCCAGCCGTCGCATGAAGTACGGATACCATTCGGTACCGAACGGCACGTACGACCGCAGCCGGAAGCCTCGGGCCGCGATCTCCCGTTGGGTGCGCGGTCGCACCCCGTAGAGCATCTGGAACTCGAAGTCCTCGGCCGAGCGGTTGGTACGGGTGGCCAGTTCCTCGGCGATTCGGATCATCCGGGAGTCGTGGCTGGCCACCATCGGGTATCCCCTGCCCTCCATCAGGATCCGCAGGCACCGCACGTATGAGGTGTCCACCTCGGACTTGCTCTGGTAGGCGACCGAGGCGGGTTCTTTGTAGGCGCCCTTGCACAGGCGGATCCGCGACCCCTGGTATGCGAGATCCGCGCAGTCCGCCTCGGTGCGCCTGAGATATGCCTGCAGCACCACACCGGTCGACGGGAAGTCCGCGCGGAGTTCCCGCACGATCGACAGGGTCGTGTCGGTCATGGTGTGGTCTTCCATGTCGACGGTGACGATCGTGCCGGCGGCGGCCGCGGCAACACAGATCTCCCGGGTGTTCTCCAGTGCGATCTTGTCGCCGTCGGCCGGCACGGCCATGCCGAGCGCGGAGAGCTTCACCGAGACCTCCACCTTCGTGGCCAAGCCCTCGTCGCCGAGGCGGCGCAGTGCGATCCGGTACGCCTCGACGTTGCGCGCGGCCCGGTCGGGGTCGGTGGTGTCCTCCTCGCCGAGATGGTCGAGTGAGACCAGCCGGTCCGCCGCGATGAGGTGTGCGGTGCGGATGGCATCGTCCACAGTGGTCCCAGCGATGAAGCGGTCGACGATGGGCCGCATCACCGGCGTATGTTCGACAACCGTACGGCAGCGGGCCGATCGGGCCGCTGCCAGCAGCGCGGAGCGAAGCATCTGGATACCTACCTCTCAGCCCTGGTGCGGGTGGGTGGACACCACCGGTGGGCGGAAGTTCTCTTTGATCACCCGGGGGCTGACCCAGCGCATCAGGTTGTAGGCGGCGCCCGCCTTGTCGTTGGTGCCCGAGCCCCGAGCGCCGCCGAAGGGTTGCTGGCCCACGACGGCGCCGGTCGGCTTGTCGTTGACGTAGAAGTTGCCGGCGGTGAAGCGCAGCGCCTGGCTCGCCCGCTGGACGGCGGAGCGGTCCCGTGCGATGACCGCACCGGTCAGCCCGTACTGGCTGCGGCGGTCGATCTCCTGGAGTGTCCGGTCGTAGTCGGCGTCGTCGTAGACGTACACCGCGAGGACCGGGCCGAAGTACTCGGTGGCGAACACCTCGTGCGTGGGGTCCTCACCGACGATGACCGTCGGCCGGACGAAGAACCCGCTGGTGTCGTCGGCCGTGCCGCCGGCGATGACGCTCAGGGTGGGCGACTCGTGGGCCATGCGCAGCACGCCGTCGAGCCGGTCGAACGCGCGCCGGTCGATGACGGCCCCCATGAAGTTACGCAGGTCGGTGACGTCGCCCACCGTCAGCGACTCGACCTCGGACACCAGGTCGTCCCGGAGGCGATTCCATACCGAGCGCGGAATGTACGCACGCGAGGCCGCGGAGCATTTCTGCCCCTGGTACTCGAACGCGCCGCGGACCAGCGCGGTGCGGAGCACGTCGAGGTCGGCGGAGGCGTGCGCGACGACGAAGTCCTTGCCGCCGGTCTCGCCGACGATCCGTGGGTAGCCGCGGTAGCTCGCGATGTTCGCGCCGACGGTCGCCCACAGGTGCTGGAAGGTCTTCGTGGAGCCGGTGAAGTGGATACCGGCCAGCGCCGGATCGGCCAGGATCACCTCGGAAGCCGCCAGGCCGTCGCCGGTGAGCAGGTTGATGACACCCGGCGGCAGGCCGGCCTCCTCGAGCAGCCGCATCGTCAGGTGCGCCGCCAGCCCCTGTGTCGGCGAGGGCTTCCAGATCACCGTGTTGCCCATCAACGCCGGCGCCGTGGACAGGTTGCCCGCGATCGCGGTGAAGTTGAACGGGGTGATCGCGTAGACGAAGCCCTCGAGCGGACGGTAGTCGAGCCGGTTCCAGGTGCCGGGCCCGCTGAACGGCTGCTCGGCGTGGATCTGGCGTGCGTAGTGCACGTTGAACCGCCAGAAGTCGGCGAGCTCGCAGGCTGCGTCGATCTCGGCCTGGACCACGGTCTTCGACTGGCCGAGCATCGTGGCCGCGTTGAGGGTGTCGCGCCACGGGCCGGCGAGCAGGTCGGCGGCGCGCAACAGGATCGCGGCCCGCTCGTCGAACGGTGTGTTCCGCCAGGTTTCGGCGGCCCGCAGGGCTGCGGCGACGGCGTCCTTGGCGTCCTGGTGGGTGGCGTTGGCGGTGGTACCGAGCACGTGCGCGTGGTTGTGGGGCTGCACGACGTCGATCCGATCGCCGCCGCCCATCCGCTGCCGGCCGTCGATCGTCGTCGTCAACTCGACCTGCCGGCCGGCGAGTTCGCCCAGTTCGGCGGCCAGGCTCGCCCGCTCGGGGGAGCCTGGCGCGTAGTCACGCACGGGCTCGTTGTGCGGGGCGGGCGGGAAGGTGATCGCGTCCATCAACAACCTCTCGATTCGGTGTGCCGGAAACGTAAGGCAGCGTGAATCGGGAGCGATTTGTCTGGTCGGCTACAGTTCCCCCCAGGTCATTGTTCGATCGGACAACACATTCGATGAGCGCGGAAGCACCTGGCACCACCCTCCGGCAACTGCTCGCCGCCGTGGGTGGTCACTTCATGGACCTGGTGGCGGGCAGCCTGGACGCGGCCGTCGGCGGGCTGGCCATCGTCGACCCGGACGACGAGCTCGACAGCTACCCGCAGGAGCTCATCCTCGTCATCGGGGTGCGGGGCAGAGAGGCGATCCGGTACCTGCGGGCGGCCGCGCGCAAGGGCGCCACGGCCGTCGCCGTGAAGGCGGGCGCGGACGGAAGCGTCGCGGAGCTGCGCGCGGCCGCGGAGGAAGCCGGGATCGCGCTGCTAGTCGTGCGGCCCCGGGTGCGTTGGGACCAGCTCGAGTCCGTGGCCCGCGAGGTCGTGGACGGTGCGGTGCTGGCCGCCACGGTCCGCACGGATGAGGACAGCGGTGACCTCTTCGCCCTGGCACAGAGCGTCGCGGTGCTGACCGCGGGCAACGTGACCATCGAGGACGCCGAGAACCGGGTGCTGGCATACTCGCGCTCCGACGACGACGTCGACGAGCTGCGCCGGTTGTCAATCCTCCAGTGGCAAGGCCCGAAGGCGTACATGGCGCTGCTGCGGGAATGGGGGGTGTTCCAGCGGCTGCGCTCGGACGAGGACGTCGTGCACATCGAGGAGCGCCCCGAGCTCGGGATCCGGCGCCGGCTCGCCGCCGGGATCCGGGCCGGTCGGCAGCACCTGGGCACGATCTGGGTGCAGGAAGGCGGCCAGCCGTTCACCGAGCAGGCGGAGCAGGTCCTGCTCGGTGCCGCGCGGGTGGCCGCGGTACACCTGCTCCGGCGCCGCGGTTCGCCGGGCGTCCGGTCCCGGGAGGATCTGCTCACCGGCCTGATCAGCGGTCGTATCAGCGCGGAGCTGGTCGCCGAGCAACTCGACCTCAACCCGGCCACGTCCGCGATCGTCATGGCGTTCGCGACCCGGGCGGACACGCGCGACCAGGCCGAGCACGAGCTGCATCGGGTCGAACTGAGCAAGGTGGTCTCGATCCACCTCACCACGTACCGGCGTGGCGCACTCGTCGGCGCCCTCGGATCGCGGATCTATGCGGTGCTCCCAGACGTGTCGCCGGTCGCCCCCGAGCCGGCGCTGATCGCACTCGCGGAGACCATCGTCGCCGTCCTACGACGGCGAGCCGGAATCCGGGTGCAGGTGGGAGTCGGTTCGCCGGTGCGCGCCCTCGATGCCATCGCCACGTCACGGTCGGAAGCCGACCGGGTGCTCGCCGCGATGGCGCACACTCCGGATCGCGACGTGGGGACGATCGCGAACCTGCGCGCGGAGGTCCTGCTCAGCGAGATGCTCGGCCTGCTCGAAGCGAACACGCAACTGCGCGACCCGGTGGTCGCCGCGCTCGTCGAGCATGATCGCACCTACGGGACGGAGCTGGCTCGATCGCTGCTGGCCTATCTGGACGCGATGGGAGACGTGCGTGCCGCCGCGGCGGCGCTGCACGTACATCCGAACACGCTTCGGTACCGGATCCGCCGGGCGAGCGCGGTGAGCGGTATCGACCTCGCCGACCGGGCCGAACGCCTGGTCTGCCACCTGCAACTGCTGCTCGCCCTGCGGGCGGACTGACGGTGCGCCTGCCGGAACGTCATCCGCCCTGTTCTACGATGCTGTGTCGTCGCCGTGGCGGCCCGCCACGGGAACGGGACAGCAGGGTTCGGAGGCGGCCCGGTCGTGCATCTCGCCGTCATCGGCCAGGCGGTGGGCCTCTTCGCCGTCACCAACATCGACGACCTCCTCGTCCTGGCGCTGTTCTTCGCCCAGGGCGCCGGGCACAAGGGGTCGGCGCGGAGCATCGCGATCGGTCAGTACCTCGGCTTCACGGCCATCCTGGCCCTGGCCGGCGCGGCCGCGTTCGGCGCCACCCTGCTGCCCGAGAACGTCGTGCCTTACCTCGGGCTGCTCCCGCTCGCGCTCGGCGTCAAGGCCGCCGTCCAGGCGTGGCGGCTCCGCACCGATTCCGGCGAGGAACGCCGGGCCAGGACCATCGGCCCCAGGGCCGTGGAGGTCGCCGCGGTCACCTTCGCCAACGGCGGCGACAACATCGGCGTCTACGTGCCGGTCTTCGCCACCGCGGGCCTCGGCGACATGAGCGTCTACGCGGTCGTCTTCCTGGTCCTGGTCGCCGTGTGGATCGCGGCCGGCCGCCACTTCGCCGCCCGGCCCGCCATCGCCGGGACGCTCGGTCGCTGGGGACACATCCTGCTGCCCGTCGTCCTGATCGGCATCGGCCTGCTCATCTTGATCGAGGGCGGAGCGTTCGGCCGGTAGCACCGGCCGACGTTCGAGCGGCGGCGCCGCCGGCCGGCCAGTGTCATCGGTTCGGCGCCGCGCCGCACGGGCTAGGATCGGGCCGTGCCCTTGACCGGGAACGACGTCGAGCGGTTCGAGGCCGCCAGGCCGCGCCTGGCGGCCATCGCCTACCGCCTCCTCGGCTCCGCCGGGGAGGCCGAGGACGCCGTGCAGGACACGTTCCTGCGCTGGCAGGCCGCCGACGTCGACCGCATCGAGGTTCCCGAGGCCTGGCTGACGAAGGTCCTCACCAATCTGTGCCTCAACCAGCTCACCTCCGCACGGGCACGCCGCGAGACCTACGTGGGCCGATGGCTTCCCGAGCCGCTGCTCGCCGGGGACCCGCTGCTCGGCCCGGCCGAGACCGCCGAGCAGCGCGACTCGGTCTCGTATGCGGTCCTCATCCTCATGGAGCGCCTCTCCCCCGGTGAGCGGGCGGTCTACGTGCTGCGGGAGGCCTTCGACTACCCGCATCGGGAGATCGCCGAGGTCCTCGACATCACCGAGGCCGCCAGCCAGCAGCTCTTCCACCGTGCCAAGAAGCACGTCGCGGACGGCAAGACCCGCACCCAGGTCGACAGGACCGCCGCCCGGCGGATCGTCGAGGAGTTCCTGGCGGCCGCCACGAGCGGCCGGACCGAGCCGCTCGTGCGACTGCTCACCGAGGACGCCGTCTCGGTCGGCGACGGCGGCGGGAAGGTCCCGTCCCGCACCAAGGCGTTCGAGGGCGCCGTCGCGGTCGCGAGGTTCCTGCGGGGCCTGTTCGCACCCGGCGAGGCCAAGCGCGCCGCGGCCGGCGGCACGCCCGGGGTCTACGCTTGGACCGCCAACGGCGATCCCGCTGTCGTGGCCGTCGTGGACGGCCGGGTCGTCGGCGTCATGTGCCTGGAGGTCACCGCCGAGGGCATCGCCGCGGTCCGCAGCCAGGTCAACCCCGACAAGCTCGAACGCGCGACCGCGCGCTGGGCGGCCGTCGACCACGGGAAGCCCCTGTTCAACGCCTTCTGAGCGCTGTGTGAGGTGCCCCACATCGCGTTCCTGTCAGGAAACGGCGGACCACCCGGTTCAGGTGGCAACCCACGCAGGACAGGAGCAGGGACATGCAGCACCGCATCATCGTGCTCGGAGCCGGATACACCGGAGCCATCGCCGCCGGCCGCCTCGCCAGGCGGCTCCGCCGCGAGGACGTTGCCATCACCCTCGTCAACGCCGAGCCCGACTTCGTCGAACGCGTCCGCATGCACGAGCTGGCGGCCGGCCACGACCTCAGGCCCCGACCGCTCAGCGACCTGTTCGCGGGCACCGGCGTCGAGCTGAGACTCGCGAAGGTCACCGGCGTCGACGTCGACCGCAGGACGGTTGCCGTCATCGACGCGGACGGCGCCGACGAACTCACCTACGACACCCTCCTCTACGCCCTCGGCAGCGGCTGGAACGCCCAGGGCGTCCCCGGGACCGCCGAGCACGCCTACGAGATCGCCGGCCGCCCCGGAGCGCTCCGGCTGCGCGAGCGCCTGGCCCGCCTCGACGCCGGCCGGACCGTGGTCGTCGTCGGCGGCGGCCTCACCGGCCTGGAGGCCGCGACCGAGATCGCCGGGGCCCGCCCGGATCTCGACGTCGCCCTCGCCGCCCGCGACGGGCTCGGCTGCTGGCTCTCCCCCAAGGGCCGCAAGCACCTGCGGAAGGTCTTCGGCAAGCTCGGGATCACGGTGTACGAGCACGCCGCCGTCACCGGCGTCGAAGCGGACCGCGTCACCACCGCCGACGGCAGGGTCATCCCGGCCGCGGTCACCGTCTGGACCGCCGGCTTCGCGGTCCACCCGATCGCGGCGGCGACCACCCTGGAGGTCGCCGGCACCGGCCAGATCGTGGTCGACGGGACCATGCGGTCGGTTTCGCACCCGGACGTTTACGCCGTCGGCGACGCGGCCATGGCGACGGGCCCCGGCGACAAGCCGCTGCGGATGTCGTGCGCCTCGGGCGGTCCGGCCGCGTGGCAGGCCGCCGACGCGATCGCGGCACGCCTGACCGGCGGGAAGCTCCCGAACACGCCGATCCGCTACTTCAACCAGTGCATCTCGCTGGGCCGCACGGAGGGCTTGATCCAGTACGTCACCGCCGACGACCGCGCCGTGCGGGCGGTCCTGACCGGACGGCTCGCCGCCGTCTACAAGGAGCTGGTCTGCAGGGGTGCCGCCTGGGCCGTCGCCAACCCGACGCTCGGGCTGCCGACCCGGCGCCATCGCGTCACGCGGGTCGCCGGCAAGTCCGTGGACGTCCACGGCTCCGGCACCACCAACGGTTCCAAGGTCCAGCTCGGTAACACCCCGATCGGTACGCCTGATACCGCCGTGTGACCGCGGCGAAGCTCGCGGGCCGCACGCTCGGGGACATGACTCCTTCCCCATCTCGAACGGCGATCGCGGCGACCGGGCTGCGAAAGTCGTTCGGCGACACGGTGGTCCTCGACGGCGTCGATCTGCGGGTCGCCACGGGGACGATATTCTCCCTGCTCGGCCCGAACGGCGCCGGGAAGACCACGACGGTGCAGATCCTGTCCACGCTGATCCGCGCCGACGGCGGCGAGGTCCACGTCGCCGGGCACGACCTGGCGCGCGATCCCGCCGGGGTCCGCGCCGCGATCGCCGTCACCGGTCAGTTCTCGGCGGTGGACAATCTGTTCACCGGCGAGGAGAACCTGATCCTGATGGCGGACCTGCACCATCTAAGCCGCGGTGCGGGCCGGCGCCGGGCCGCCGACCTGCTCGACCGGTTCGATCTGGTGGAGGCGGCCCGGAAGCCGGCGGCCACCTATTCCGGGGGCATGCGGCGCCGGCTGGACCTCGCGATGGGACTCGTCGGCGATCCCCGCGTCATCTTCCTCGACGAGCCCACCACCGGCCTCGACCCGCGCAGCCGCCGCACCATGTGGCGCATCATCCGGGACCTCGCGGCCGGCGGCGTCACGATCTTCCTCACCACCCAGTATCTGGACGAGGCGGACGAACTCGCCGACCGGATCGCGGTGCTCGACCAGGGAAGGCTCGTCGCGCAGGGGACGCCGGACGAGCTCAAACGCCGCATTCCCGGTGGCCACGTCCGCCTGCGGTTCAGCGATCCGGCCGTGCTCGACCTGGCCGCCCGGACATTCGGTGACGGGCAGCGCGACAACGACGCGCTCACCTTGCAGATCCCGCACGACGGCACCGTCCGGTCGCTGCGGGCCCTGCTCAGCCGGCTCGACGACGCCTCGATCGAGGCCGACGAGTTTTCGGTCCACACGTCCGATCTCGACGACGTCTTCTTCGCACTCACCGGCCACCCCTCCGAGCAGGTCAAGGAATCCGTACGATGAGCAGCCTGTCCTACGCCCTGAGTGACTCCACGACGATGGTGCGGCGCACCCTCCGGCACGCGCTGCGGTACCCGGCTACGTTGATCATGTCGGTTGGTGTGCCGGTCCTGTTGCTGTTGCTGTTCGTCGGCGTCTTCGGCGGCGCGTTGAACGCCGGTGTCGCCGGCGGCTCCCACGGGAAGTACATCGACTACGTCGTTCCCGGAATTCTCCTGATGACCGCGGGATACGGCAGCTCGACCACGGCGTTGGCGGTCAACCGGGACATGTCCGAAGGGATCATCGCCCGGTTCCGCACCATGGCGATCTCCCGCGCCTCGGTGCTGACCGGACACGTCGTCGGCGCGCTGGTTCGGACGATGGCGAGCGTCGCGCTGGTCATCGGTGTCGCGCTGCTCCTGGGGTACCGGCCCACGACCGACGCCGGCCGGTGGATCGCGGCGACCGGCGTCGTCGCGCTGCTCGTGCTGGCCCTCACCTGGCTGGCGGTGGCGGTCGGCCTGGCGGCCGACAACGCCGAGGGCACCGCGTCGTTCACCCTCGTCGTTCAGGTGCTGCCGTTCATCAGCAGCGCGTTCGTGCCGACCGGCTCGATGTCGGCGCCGGTGCGCTGGTTCGCCGAGCACGAGCCGTTCACCCCGATCATCGACACGTTGCGGGGTCTGCTGATGGGCACGCCGGTCGGCGGCAGCGGGATCGCCGCCGTCGCCTGGTGTGTCGGTCTCGCGCTGGCCGGCTACCTGTGGGCCCGGGCGTTGTTCAGGCGGGATCCGAACCGGTGAGCTGACCCCGGGCCAGCAGCGCGGCCGACACCGCGGCCCGCAGACCCTCGCGATCGAGGTCGGCATACGACGACACCGCGTCGGCGTATGCCGACCTGTCGGCCTCCTCGGCGACGCGCCGGGCCCGTGTGGCCGACATGGCGGGCTGGAATCCTCGCGGGAACCCGAAGCGCTCGGCCAGGGCGGTCATCCGGGCACCCGACCGCATGGCATGCGCGTCGCCGGTGTGGTTGCCCCGGTCGATGTCCGCCACGGCGATCGCCAGCAGCAGCGCACCGCACACCGGGATGTTCGCGTCGCCGGGCTTCGTGGTCATCGCCGACAGCGTGCGCGGCAGCGCACCGGCCAGCTCCTCGACGAGGTCGAGCCGACCGTGGTACGTGTGCGTGGCCACGGCGATGGCCTGGACCTCCAACGCCCAGGGCGTCAGGCCGGACAGGTCGCCGTCGACGGCCGGGCGCTCCGTGCGGCGCAACCCGTCGGCGGCGCGCCGCCACAGGCGCAGGCCGGCGTCGACGTCACCGCGGCCGAGCGCGATCTCCGCGCGCACGGCGACGTCGAACATCGACAGGCCGGCCGACTCCTCCCCACCGTCCTGAACGGCCCGCTCCAGCCAGCGCTCCGCCTCGTCGACGGCGCCGCGTTGCAGGTTGGCCAGTACCAGGACCCATCGCAGCCGGTTCGCGCTGGACCACGCCCCCGACTCCTCCACCGCCGACAACGCCGCGCCGAGGTGACGCACCGCCTCGTCGGCGGGACCGGCCTCGAGACGCAGCTCGCCGATCCGGGAGTGGGCGACGGCGCGCAGCCACGGAATCTCCTGGTTCTCGAAGGCGGCAAGCGTCCGCCCCGCCGCCTTCAGCGCGCCGTCGAGGTCGTTGGCGTACTCCCAGCGGTAGCTGGCCGCGGCGTTGGCCATGCCCGCGACGAGCGGCTCGGCGCGGTCGCACAGCTCCCGCAGGGCCGTGAGGTCCGATCCGGACGACTCGGCGAGCGCGCCCAGCACGATCTGGATGGCCCGGACCGGGGTGTCCGGCGGGGCCGGCGGAAGCCGGCGCAGTGCGACCAGGGAGCGTGCCGGGCCACCCAGATCCCGCACCACCAGGCCGCTCACGGCGCAGAGCACCGCGGCCGTCCGCGTGGCTTCCACGAAGGCGGGCTCCGGACGGTAGTGCGACAGCACCCAGACGATCTCCCCGAGCGAGGTCGCGACGCGGGTGAAGTTCGAGTCGACGATCCACAGGCCGCTCAGCACTGCCGCGGTCGCCGCGACCGTCGCGCCGTCCCGCCGGTCCAGCCCGTGCCGCAGGGCCTGGACGAGGTTCTCCTGCTCGGCCCGGATCTGTTCGAGGGACGCGCCGAGATCGGCCCCGAGCATCGACGCGTGGTGCGTCACCCCGAAGTCGCGGGCCCACGCCAGGAACCGGTCGGTCGCGAGGCCGGTCTCGCCGGCATCCTCCCGGCGCGCGGCGCCGAACTCGCGCACCGTCTCCAGCATCCGGAAGCGCGTGCCCGACGCGGTCTCGGCCACCTTGAGCAGTGACTGGTCGACCAGTAGTTCCAGGATGTGCCAGATGTCGCCGGGCCCGAGGTCGCCGGCGAGCAGATGACCGGCGGCGTCGGCGGTGAACCCGTCGGGAAAGATCGACAGCGCGCGCATCGCCGCCTGCCCGGCCGGGTCGAGGAGGTGCCAGCTCCAGTCGATGACGGCGTGCATCGTGCGGTGCCGTTGGGGCGTGTCCCGTGCGCCGCTCCGGAGAACGGCGAACCGGTCGTCGATGCGGCGGACGATCTCGGTGACCGACATGACCCGTACCCGCGCGGCCGCCAGCTCCACCGCGAGCGGCAACCCGTCCAGGTGCCGGCACAGCTCCTCCACCGCCTCGGCGGGCAGGTCGACGCCGGGACGCGCCGCCCGGGCCCGCTGCCCGAACAGCTCGACGGTCGTGGCCGGATCCAGCTCGGGCAGCAGGTACACCGATTCCGAGGACAGGTCCAAGGGAGCCCGGCTGGTGACGAGCACCCGCAGCTCCTCGGTCCTCGCCACCAGGACGCGCACCAGCTCGGCGACGCCACCCACGACGTGCTCGCAGTTGTCCAGCACCAGCAGCACGGGGCCGGGGCCGAGAGCGTCCGCGACAGCGGTGAGCACGTCCGGCCGTGCGGCCAGCCGGCCACCCGTGACCGGGAGCGACTCGCCGACGCCGAGCACCGCGGCGACCTCGCCCGTGACGTCGTCATCACTCCGCACGCCGGCCAGCGCGACGACTTGCACGACACGCTGGTCCGCCCGGCGGCTCACGGCATACGCGAGACGGGTCTTGCCCAGCCCTCCTGTCCCGACGATCGACGTGACCCGGCACGTGCGCACCAGCTCGGCGACCGCGGCGATGTCGTCGGCCCGGCCGAGCAGCGGGTTGGGCTCGCTCGGCACGCCGTTGCGGGCCACCGGCGGCTGACCGCGCAGCAACTCCTGGTACACCGCCTGGAGCGCGGAGCCGGGATCCGTGCCGAGCTCGTCGCGCAACGACCTGCGATACGCCTCGTATCTGACCAGGGCCGCGGACGGTCCCGCCGTCGCCGCCTCACAGCGCAGCAGCTCCAGCAGGACCTCTTCGTCCCGCGGACGCTGCCGGGCCACGTCGCCGAGTGGTTCGACCGCTTCGGCGCTGCGCCCCAGCCGCGACAACGCCAGCGCCCGGAAGCGCACCAGCGACCGGTACGCACCGGCCCGATCCGCACGCAACACAGCGACCGGATCGTCGGGGACACCGCCGTCCCGGGCCGCGCCCGCACCTGGCCCGCCCGGCCAGAGCGCGAGCCCCTGCTCGGCGGACGCGAGTGCGGCCGCGTGCTCCCCCGCCCGTGTGTGCCGCGCGGTCGCCGACGCGCTGAGCAGGACAGCGGCGGCGTCCACCTCCTCGTCACGCAGCGCGAGGCGGTAGCCGGTCGGTGTCGTGTCGACAACGTCGGGGCCGAGCTGTGCCCGGGCGCGGGAGACGAGCATCTGCAGCGCCTTTGTCGGATGCTCCGGCCGCTCGTCCGGCCAGAGCCCGTCCATCAACCGGCCGGTGCTGCAACCGTTGCGCAGGTCGGCGGCGAGCAGCGCCAACAGGCCACACAGCCGGGGAGCGGTGATCTCCCGGCCACGGTGGAACACCCCCGGCAACAGCATCAGTTCGGCGGTCACCACCCCAGGTTAGGCACCGACGCACCGGCGGCACAGCTTCGTCGCGCCGCCGCGGCCGAGCGCACTTCCCGGCGGCGGGCGGTCTCCCGGGTCGCAGCGGCGGGCCCTACCGGAAGGCCGAACGAGCCGAGCCGCCGCCGACCGGCGCGCCGTGCCACGCCATGACCCAGTATCCGGAGACTTTTTCGGGATTAACCCATAATTTCGTCCCTTTTGCCTAGATTGCTCCTAGAGGTCGCGTTGCGACCAGGCAAATCTTGCGGGGGATGTTCAAATGAGGAAACCGTACGAGCCGGCGCGGCGACGCGGCCGGTGGGCGGCGTCCGCGGCCCTCGTCGCGGCGGCGCTGACGGGCATGGTGGCGGCGGTCGGTCCGGCACAGTCGGCGCAGGCGGCGCAGGTGGCGCGGCCTGCGGCGGCGGCGGACGAGGCCGCGACGGTCAGGACGCACGTCCAGCCGGCGGTCGCGAAGCCGCGGGCCGGCGCGAAACGGGCACCGGCTCACACGAAGCGGCCGGGCGCGACGAAGCAGGCGAGCGAGACGAAGCAAGCCGGCAAGGCGAAGCAGGCCGGCGACACCAAGCAGACCCGCGCCGGGAAACAGACCCGCGCCGGGACGCAGGCCGGAAACGGGAAACACGCCCGCGACGCCAAGCAGGCCGGCTCCGCGCGGCACGCCGGCCGTCCCGCGCCCAAGGCGAGCGCTTCCGCGTCGACAGCGGCGGCGAAGGCCCACGTCAAGGCCGGCGCATCGGCGACTCCGCCGGTTTCACCGTCCGCACAGGCCGAGGGCGGCAACAACTCGACCATGATGAGTGCCTCGTTCTCCCCGGCGACGATCGCCGCCGGCGAGACGACCGACCTGACGTTCCACCTCACCTGGGACCAGGGCACCGGCGACACCACCGACGTCGGCTTCACCGTGACGTTGCCCAACGGCCTGACCACGGTAGGCAACACCTGGTACGACAGCCAGTGCGGCGGCACGGTGACGAAACCGGCCAACGGGGCGGTCCGGCTGACCGGAGCGACCGTCCCGAGCGGCGGTAGCTGCGACTTCACGCTGCACCTCGGCGCCTACCAGCAGGGCACCTACCCGATGTCCGTCGGCGACGTGACCGACACGTCCGCCAACCTCTTCCCGGGCTTCACCACGACGCTGACGGTCACCGCCCAGGCGTACCTGGCGAGTCTCTTCCTCGGGCCCACCACCGTGGCGGTGGACGAGCCCGCCCTGCTGATCATCGGGATCCTGAACCCGACCCTCTCGCCCGTGAACTACGGGTTCACGGCCACGCTCCCGGCGCACCTGAAGGTGGCCGACATCGGCACCCCGCCGAACACCAGCGCCTGCGACGCCACGGTCAGCGCCCCGGCCGGGGGCAGCGTCATCACCGTCACCGGTGGCACCGCGCCCCCGAACGTCGGCACCGGCGGCTGCGCCGCCCTCGTTCCGGTCGTCGCGGACGCTGCCGGCACCTACAACACCGCCGACATCGCCATCAGCGCCGCCACCGGCGTCCCGGCAGCGATCACCAACGTGTACCCGTGCGTGGGTCCCTGCCCGCCGGACATGGGGACACTCACCGTCACCGCGCCGAAGCAGGCGCAGACGATCACGTTCGGGGCACTCCCCGACGTGGCGCTCTCGGCCGGCACCGTGACGCTCACCGGCACCGCGTCCTCCGGCCTGACGCTCACCTACACCAGCGACACGCCGTCCGTCTGCACCGTCGCCGGCACCACGGTCACGCTGGTGGCCGCGGGCACCTGCACGGTCGCCGCAGCTCAGGAAGGCGACGCCACGTACGCGGCCGCCGAGGCGGTCTCGCGCTCGTTCGGGATCCTGCCGCCGGCCCAGCCGCCGACGACGGTCACCGCCACCGCCGGCACGTCCTCGATCACCGTGCACTGGACCGCGCCAGGCACCACCACCGGCATCACCGGCTACACCGCGACCGCCAGCCCGGGCCCGGCCACCTGCACCACGACCACCGCCACCGACACGACCTGCGTGCTCGGCGCGGCTGCGGGCACCACCTACACCATCACCGTGATCGCCCATTCGGCCGGTGGCGACTCGACCCCGGCAGGCCCGTCGAACGAGGTCACCGTCACCGCGCCGGTGCCGCCCGCGGCCGGCCCGCCGGACACGAACCTGACCCTGACCACCGACAAGGGCCCGATCAGCACCGCCACGCCCGGCCAGCAGATCACCTTCGTCGGTACCGGCTTCGCCCCGCACTCCACCGTCGTGATCTCGATCTACTCGTCACCGACCGTGCTGGGCACCGCCGTCACCGACGCCGGCGGCAGCTTCGCCAAGCCGATCACGATCCCGTCCGGCCTGGCGGCCGGCGTGCACACGGCGGTCGCGCAGGGCGTCGCACCCGACGGCACGGCCCGGGCGATGAACCTCGCGATCACCGTCGCCCGGCCGAGCACGTCCGGCCCCACGTCGACACTGCCGGTCACCGGCGTGGCCGTGTCCGTCATGCTCCTCACCGGACTGGGCAGCACCGTCGCCGGCGTCGCCCTGCTCACCGCTTTCCGCCGGTACCACCGCACCAACTGACGCACCGACGAGCCGCCGGGCCGAGGGCACAACCCCCGGCCCGGCGGCTCCTTTCTCGCGTTCGGGCGACTGTGCCGCGAGCGCCCCGATGAGCGGTGTGCCGAGCCGGTGCGCCGCCGGCAACGCCGCGGTGGTCCGCCCCGGCGAGACGCTGACCTTCACGATCAAGCGCGCCACCCAGGGCGATCGCAACGAGTGCAGCGGGTGACCGGGCGGCACGACACCGTGATCACGGCAGCTTCCACACCGACAGCGCGCCGTCGACCACGCACGCGAGCATGCTGCGGTCCTGGGAGCACTCCGGCCGCCCCTGCCAGCTCGCCGCACGGCCGAAAACGGCGATCCGGCCGCTGCGCGGGTCGGCGACGCCGAGCACGGCCGCACGGTCGCCGGCGGGTTTCCACACCACGGTCCGGTCGCCGGGCAGGGCCGTGACGAGGCCCCATCCCTCCAACTCGCGCACGACCCGGCCGGTGCTGATGACCGTCCCGGTGAACACCACCACGGCGACCGTGCCGGTCCCGTCACGGTCGAACGTGGTCCGGCCGCACCCCCGGCGACGCCGGCCAGGACCGCCGGCGGGGTCGCGCCCGTCGCGGGGTCACCGGTGCCGGCGGGATCCGGTCCGCAGATCCGTAGCCAGTGACGAACGCATCAGCTCTGGTCGTGCCCCGATTCTGGCTCGGCCAACCAAGCGCTTGCTACGCTGCCAGGACTGGTTGCCCGCCGGCACCGAACCGGCGTGCCTGGCCGTGTCCGCACGACCACGCGCCGCCTTTCGTCCGCGGCGGGCCCGTGAGGCCACCCAGGAGGGCGAACGGCGTAATGTTCCGAGCGCTGCGACACCCTCCATTTCGGACACTGTGGGCGCTGGTCATCCTGGGCCAGCTCGGGTACTGGTTCTCGTCGATCGTGTTCCAGTGGGAGGTGGCCAATCGTACCGGCAACGACCCTCTCGCCCTGGGCGTGCTTTACTTCTGCGGCCTGGCCCCGTTCCTGCTGTTCTCCCTGCCGGCCGGAATGGTCGCCGACAGCCGGGACAGACGCACGCTGATCATCCTCGTCCAGGTCGCGGCGTCGCTCCTGGCGGTCACCGCCACCCTGCTGGCCGCACTGGCCGCCATGACCGTCCCGGCGTTGATGGTGCTGAGCTTCCTGGCCGGATGCGTCGCCACCGTCCTGTCCCCGGCCAGCCATGCCCTCATCGCCAAGGTCGTCCCGGCGGAGGACATGGTCAGCGCGGTACCGCTGCAGTCCGCGGGCGTCAACCTGGCCCGCATCACCGGACCGGCGCTGGTCGGCCCAGTGCTCATGGTCGGTGGACCGGTCAGCGCCTTCGGTGCCTACGCGGCGCTGTCCATCGGCGCCGCGGCCCTGGCCGGACGGCTCGCCGCGTCCGTTGGCCCGGCCGCGTCGGTGCCGGTCGAGACGGTCCGGCAACGGCTCACGGCCGGCATCAGCCACGTGCGGCAGCGGCGGCCGATGCTCCCGGCACTCGCCGTCGTCTCGGCGACATCCCTGTTCGGCTCGTCCTACGTGGCACAGCTCCCGCTGATCGGGGCACGGGTCTCCGCCGACAGCGATACCGCGTTTCTGATCCTGGTGACCCTGGGCGGCATCGGTTCACTCCTCGGCGTGCTGTCCGTCGCCTGGCGCGGCCGCAGGCTCGGCGTGGCCTCGGCGGCGAGTCAACTGGCGGCACTCGGCGTGATCGTCGGGCTGATCGGCGTGACGCGATCGTTTCCGCTGATCGTCGTCCTCATGGTCCTCGGAGGCGCGCTCAGCTTCTCGATCATGACGTCGATCAACTCCATCTTGCAGCACGTCGTCGACGACGCTCAGCGCGGGCGGGTCCTGAGCCTGTACTTCGTCTGCTGGGGTGGCCTGCTCCCGCTCGGCGGCCTGGGCCTCGGCGGGCTGGTCCGAATGCTCGACGTCGGCTGGGCGTTCGCCTGCGCCGGGTGCCTGGCCGTGCTTGCCGGTCTCGGCATCGCGCTGCGCACCCGCCGATCCGCGAGCCACCCGGCCGGCGATCGACGCGCCCGGCAGGCCCGATGACGCAGCGTGGGCGACTTCATGGAACCATGTCGACACGGGATCTCAACCGTGCGAAGATCACCGATCAATGGCCCGTCGCGAAACGGGTTAAAACGTGGACACACCGACGTAACAAGCGCTTGGTAGAAATACCGTGCCGGTCGTACCGTCGGTGCGCCGGCAGCACGTGCCGCCTCCCCGACACATCGGTGGCAATCGCCGGACGAGGCTGCGATCCTGGCCCACCGAACCGATGCCGAACTGCGAGGACCCGTTGACGCGAGTGCTGAAAGACCGACGCGAGGTGATTCTCGGCAGCGCCGCAGCCCTGTTCGCCAGCAAGGGCGTGGCGGCCACCACCGTCCGTCAGATCGCCGATGAGGCCGGCCTCCTCTCCGGCAGCCTCTACCACCACTTCGACTCCAAGGAGACGATGGTCAACGAGATCATCTCGTCGTACCTGACGGACCTCCAAACTCGGTACAAGACCGTGCTGGCGCGGAAGGGCGATGCCCGCGAGCGGCTGCACGACATGATCATGGCGTCGCTGGAAGTGGTCGAGGAGCACCCGCACGCCACCGAGATCTACCAGAACGACGTCAACTACCTGTTGCAGTTCGAGCGGTTCAGCTACCTCCGGAATGCCGGCCGGGCGGTCCAGGACGCCTGGCTCCGGGTGATCGAGGCAGGTATCGCCGAGGGCG
The DNA here is from genome assembly GCF_025264685.1 of Dactylosporangium roseum. Lineage (GTDB taxonomy): Bacteria > Actinomycetota > Actinomycetes > Mycobacteriales > Micromonosporaceae > Dactylosporangium > Dactylosporangium roseum. Next base: position 2,679,151 of record NZ_CP073721.1, on the reverse strand, counting down.
TGTTCCGCGCCGACGTCGACCCGAAGATCCTCTACCGGCTCATGCGTAACTCCCTGTGGTTGTCGGTGCGCTGGTTCAAGCCGAGCAAGGCATACCCGATCACCAAGCTGGCCCAGGACTGCACCGCGCTGTTCCTCGACGGTCTTGCCGTTCGCGACTGAGCCGCCCCGCGAGCATCCGGGTCAGGCGACGGTACCGACGCCCACCCGTGCCGGCTCGGACGTGCTCACCACCGGAACCTGCGGTCACACCAATACACCAGGCAGTTGGTAGCGTTGGGCCGGCCCTCACGGGCAGCGGCACCGACGGCATCGACGCCGCTGGCGGGAATCGCCGCAGACGCCGGGCCCGAACACAACATTGTCCCGTTCGACCGTTTGCGAGGATCCCTTGGCGCGAGAGCCTGGAGACCGGCGAGAGACGATTCTCGACAGCGCCGCAGCCCTGTTCGCCCGCAAAGGAGTGGCGGCGACCACCGTCCGCCAGATCGCCGACGACGTCGGCATCCTCTCCGGCAGCCTTTACCACCACTTCGACTCCAAGGAGGCCATGGTCGACGAGATCCTCTCGTCGTTCCTGCGTGACCTCAATGATCGATACACCAAGGTGCTGGCACAGAAGACGGACGCCCGCGTCCGGCTGCACGACCTGGTCATGGCGTCGCTGGAGGTGGTCGAGGCCCACCCGCACGCCGCCGAGATCTACCAGAACGATCTCAACTACCTGCTGGGCATCGAGCGCTTCTCGTACCTGCGCAACGCCGGCCGTCAGGTGCAGGACGCCTGGCTCACGGTGATCGACGCCGGCGTCGCCGAAGGTGTCTTCCGCGGCGACCTGGACTCGAAAATCGTCTACCGGCTGATGCGCGAGGCCATTTGGCTCTCGGTGCGCTGGTTCAAGCCGAGCCGGGCCTACCCGATCGCCAAGCTGGCCGGGGACGCTACCTCGCTGTTCCTGGACGGCCTCACCGCCGAGACCGCTGGGCCGCCCGACCGAGCGTGAGCGGCGCCGGAAACACCGCCGCCGGACCCGGGCGGCGGGTTCCGGGCCGGGCGACTCCATGACGCTTCTATAGGGGTGGTGATCGGGCCCGGGGTTCGTGATCCGTTAGGTTCAATGCCGGTCGTGTAGGTGTGACCCACCCATGATCTGGCTGCCGGTTGGTGTGCCTTGTTCATGACCTGTCCACCGACACGGCCGGCGTCGACCCGTGCACGCTGCTGGCCTGATCAGAAGCCTGTCCGTGTTTGCCCACGTGACTCATCACAGATATGCCGCAGGGTGTGTTCCCGGGCCGACGCCGTGTCGACGGCAACCGCCAGAAGAAGGGAAGCACCGTCATGTCCATCGTGACAGATGCATCGACTGCATCGACTGGTCCGGGTGTCCCGCAGTGGGTGGTCGGTGTGGATACCCACACCGACACGCATGCGGTGGCGCTGCTGGACCATCTCGGCGGGGTCCACGCCGAGATCCAGGTGGGTACCGACCCTGCCGGCCCTGCCGGCCGGGACCGGTTGCTGGGCTGGGTGGCTGGGCTGGTCCCGGCCGGGCAGGTGCTGCACTGGTCGGTGGAGGGCACCCGCACCCACGGGCTGGGCCTGGTCCGGCAACTGCGTTCGGCGGGGCAGCGGGTGTACGAGGCGCCGAAACCGGTGAGCAGCCGGCGTCGGCGAGGCGGCAAGTCCGATCCCCTCGACGCGGTCCACGCCGCCCGCGCCCACCTGGCCCAACTGGCCCACCTGGCCCAACTGGCCCAACCAGCCCAACCAGCCCAACCAGCCCAACCAGCCCAACCAGCCCAACCAGCCCCGCGGGGGCGGGCGGCTGGTGGGACACGGCCGGCGGTGCCCCGCGCCGACGGCGGCCGGGAGGCGTTGCGCCTGCTGCTGGTCACCCGCCGGCACTACACCGACACCCGCACCGCCACCATCAACGTGATCAAGTCGATGATCCTGACCGCCGACGACGAGCTCCGCGAGCAGTTGCGTGGATGTGCCACCGCCGTCCAGATCCGTATCCTGCGCACCACCGCCACGAGCACCGCCACGAGCACCGCCACGAGCACCGCCACGAGCACCGGTGTCGGCTCGGGTGTCGGCTCGGGTGCGGGCATCGAGGCCGCGGTCCGCCGTGAACACCTCAGCCATCTCGCGGTCATGGTCACCAACCTCAACAGGCTCGTCGCCGCGAACCTGCGCCAACTGCGGGACCTGGTCACCGACATCTGCCCGGCCCTGCTGGACCTGCCCGGCGTCGGACCGGTCAGCGCCGCGACCCTGCTCACCGCCTGGTCACACCACGGCCGGGTACCCACCGAAGCGGCGTTCGCAGCGCTCGCCGGCGCCGCGCCCGTCCCCGCCAGCTCCGGCCGCCACCAACGCCACCGCCTCAACCGCGGCGGTGACCGCACCCTCAACGCCGCCCTACACACCATCATCACCGCCCGCCGCCGCATCGGCCACGCCCCGACCAGGGACTACCTCACCCGACGCAGCAACGAAGGCCGCAACACCAACGAAATCCTTCGATGCCTCAAACGCTACCTCGCCCGGCACCTCTACCGGATCATGAACGCCACCGCCACCACCACTTGACAAAACCCTTCACAGATCATGGGAAAGATCTGGCTATCGGGGCAGCCACATCTTTCCCATGATCATGAGATCGAGCGGCATGGCGGCGGGTCACCCTTCCCTTTTCGCGGCGTCACGCATGCTCCGGGCGTCCTGGCCACCGAGGGAATCATCGCCCACCTCGGCGTTGTGCGCATGAGCCACGTGATGCAGCCCGAACACCGAATCCATCCCATCCCGCAGACCCATGAGATCCTCGGCCTGGTTGACCGCCCGCTTGGTCAGCGCAAGGCCCAGCCGCGGCATCCGCGCGATCCGCACGGCGAGCCCCATGACCTCCGCCTCGAGGTCCTCTCTGCCGACAACCCGGTTGACCATACCGAGCTCGGCCGCACGCGCCGCCGGCATCCGGTCGCCGGTGAAGAGGAACTCCTTGGCGAACCGCGGACCCAGCACCCACGGATGAGCGAAATACTCGACCCCGGGAATCCCCATCCGCACGACCGGATCGGCGAAGAACGCGTCATCCGCCGCAACGATCAGATCACACGACCAGGCAAGCATGAGACCACCGGCGACACACGCCCCCTGCACCATGGCGATCACCGGCTTGGGCAACTCCCGCCAGCGGCGACACATCCCGAGATACACCTCGGACTCGCGGGCGAACCGACTGTCCGCCCCGGCCTTTCCGACATGGTCCCACCACAGACCGGCACGCCGGTCAAACGACGAGTCGATGTCACGACCCGGCGTACCGATGTCATGACCGGCCGAGAAGTGCGGCCCCGCACCCGCCAGGACGATGACCTTCACCTCGTCAGCGGCCGCCGCGCGGTAGAACGCGTCGTCCAGGGCATAGGTCATCGCCGAGTTCTGCGCGTTGCGGTACTCCGGCCGGTTCATCGTCACGACGGCCACCGGCCCCCGCGTCTCGTACCGGACGACCTCCACGGCCTCGTCGTGCGCGGCCGCGCCGTAGGTCTCACTCATCTCGATCTCCATCCCACCCCGGGGTCGGGTGTGTGTCGTGAGGGTCGTCGGCCACCGGTGAGACACCGCCGGGCGCCCGCGGGGCAAACGGTCAGGACGCGGGGCGCACGCCGGTCAGCCCGACACCGAGGTCCTCCAGCAGAGCCGCCCGATGCCAGCCGGAGCTACCCCACGACGACTCCAGAGCCCACGACCGCTTGAGGAACAGGTGCAGGTCGTACTCGGTCGTGTACCCGATCGCGCCGTGACACTGCAAAGCGGCCCGACCCACGACGTGCGCCGCGTCAGAGGCCAACGCCTTGGCCGTCGCCAGTGAGCGCTGCCGGCCCGGGACGCCCGCGGCCAGCTCGTACCCCGCCCTCGCCACCACCGGCGCGGCGAACTCCATCTGCAGCAGCGCCGTAGCAAGCTGGTGCTTGACCGCTTGGAAACTGCCGATCGGCACCCCGAATTGCTCTCTGGTGCGCACGTACTCGACCGAAAGCTCGAGCATCCGTCGCGACAGCCCGATGAGCTCCGCCGAGGTCGCCAGCACTCCCCGCTCCCATGCCAGCCGCACAACCTCCGGGTCGTCCACGGTCGCCACGAGCCGCGCGTCCGCGTGCTCGGTCAGGTCCAGCTCGAAGTCCACCGACGGCACCGCCGAGGCCGTCGCCTCGGACACGTCAAGAATTTCGATGCGCCCGGTACCGCCGAAGCCGCCGCTCAGCACGAGGTCGACACCGGAACCGAACGCGACCCGCCCGGTCACCGCAGGGTCGGCACCGACCTCGACAGCCCCCTCGACAAGCCTCGCCAGCAGGTCCGGGGCGCCCGCGACGAGCACGGCCGGAGCGACGGCCAGGGTCGCCACCAGCGGCAGCGGGGCAGCGGCATACCCGATCTGCTCGAAGACCGACACGAGATGGTTCTCGTCCAGGCCCAGCCCGCCGTCGTCCTCGGACACGAGCAGCCCCGCCACACCGAGGCCGGCCAGGCCCTCGGCGAGCGAGGTCACCCGCGCCGACCCGGCTCCGGCGCGTACCGTCGCCGGCGGGCACCGGTCGGTGAGCACCTCACGGACGACCGCCTCGAGCTCACGCTGCTCGTCACTCGGAGCGAAACGCACGCCTGGTCACCTCCTCGGCAGACCGAGCAGGCGCTCGGCGATGATGTTGCGCTGGATCTCGTTGGTGCCCGCATAGATGGGACCCGACAGCGAGAACTGGTAGCCGCGGGTCCAGGGTCCGTCGAGGAGCGCGTCCGGACCGAGCAGTTCCAGCGCCGTCTCGTGCAACGCGATGTCGAGCTCGGACCAGAAGACCTTGTTGAGGCTCGAACGCGCACCGACCTGGCGACCCTCGACGATATCGGTGACCTGCGCGAGCGTGAACTGCTGGTAGGCGTGCGCCTGCATCCACGAGCGTGCCACACGGTCGCGGAGCAGGTCGGTCGCCGCCTCGGCCCGCTCGCCCGCGAGCGCCACGAGCGCGTCGGCCGCCTTGAGGAATCGCCCCGGCGAGCGCAGCGTCAGGCCCCGCTCCGACCCGGTCGTCGCCATCGCGACCGACCAGCCCTGGTGGACGCCGCCAAGAACCGCCGAGTCCGGTACGAACGCGTCCTCGAAGAAGACGTCGGCGAAGCCCTCATCACCGTCGAGCCGGTCGAACCCGCGCACCGTCACCCCCGGGGTGTCCAGCGGCACAAGGAAGTACGTCAGTCCTCGATGCCGCTCGGCCTGCGGGTCGGTGCGGAACAAGCCGAACACGTGGGTGCAGAACGCGGCCCGGGTCGACCAGGTCTTCTGCCCGCTCAGGCGCCACCCGCCGGCCTGCTCGTCCCGGGCCGCCCGGGATCGGATCCCGGCCAGGTCGCTGCCCGCGCCTGGCTCCGACCAGCCCTGGGCCCACAGGTCCTGCGCCGCCGCCATCCGCGGCAGCAGCTCATCCTGCTGCTGTTTGGTGCCGAACTCGAAGATCGTCGGGGCCAGCAGGAAGATGCCGTTCTGCGTCACCCGCTGCGGCGCTGCGGCCCGGTAGTACTCCTCCTCGAAGATGAGCCACTGCCAGATCGAGGCCTCGCGGCCGCCGTACTCCTTGGGCCACGACACGACCGACCACCGGTCCGCGTGCAGTGCCCGCTCCCACGCCAGGTGCGCGGCGAAACCCTCCGCGGTGTCCCCCGAGGGCAGCGGCTGCCGCGGCACGTTCGCGGCCAGCCAGTCGCGGGCCTCCGCCCGGAACTGCTCGTCCTGCTCCGACCAGGTCAGGTCCATCTCAGCCCCGCCCCTTCTCGGCGGCGCCCGCCGGCGCCGTGTCACGGTAGCGGCGCAGTTGCGTGCGGGCCACCGTGCGCAGGTGCACCTCGTCCGGGCCGTCGGCGATGCCGAGGATTCGGGCGCTGGCCCACATCCGGGCGATCGGGAAGTCGTCGGTGACCCCGCCGCCGCCATGTGCCTGGATCGAACGGTCCAGCACGTTGCGGGCGACCCGCGGCGCGACGACCTTGATCGCGGCGATCTCGGTCGCGGCGCCCTTGGCCCCGACCCGATCGATGAGCCACGCCGCCTTCAGTACGAGCAGGCGAGCCTGCTCGATCTCGATGCGGGACTCGGCGATCCAGTTGCGGATCACACCCTGGTCGGAGAGCGGGCCGCCGAACGCCTCGCGGGCCGTCGTCCGGCGCACCATGAGCTCGAGGCCCCGCTCGGCCATGCCGACGCAGCGCATCGCGTGGTGGATGCGGCCCGGGCCGAGGCGGGCCTGGGCGATCGCGAAACCGTCGCCCTCTGCGCCGAGCAGGTTCGTCACCGGCACCCGCACGTCGTCGAACCGGATCTCGCAGTGGCCGTGCTGGTCGTGGTAGCCGAAGATCGGCAGCGAGCGCACGATCGTCACCCCGGGGGTAGCCACCGGCACGAGAATCATGGACTGCTGCCGGTGGGCGGCCGCTTCCGGGTCCGTCTTGCCCATCAGCACGAGGATGTCGCAGCGCGGGTCCGCCGCGCCGGTCGTCCACCACTTGCGTCCGTTGATGACGTACTCGTCGCCGTCACGCACGATCGAGGTGGAGATGTTCCGTGCGTCGGAGGAGGCCACGTCCGGCTCGGTCATCGAGAAGCCGGAGCGCATCGTGCCCTCGAGCAGCGGTGTGAGCCACCGCCGCCGCTGCTCGGGCGTGCCGAACATGTGCAGCAGCTCCATGTTGCCCGTGTCCGGTGCGGCACAGTTGAGCGCCTCGGGGGCGAGGTAGGGCGAGCGTCCGGTCTCCTCGGCGAGGTATGCGTACTCGACGTTCGTGAGGCCCGACAGGTCAGGCAGGAACAGGTTCCACAGACCCAGCTTGCGCGCCTCGGCCTTCAGCGCTTCGACAACCGGCGGCAGGACGTGGGATACGCCTCCGTTCGCGCGGGCCGCGGCACCGAGCTCGGCGGCGTACACCTTCTCGGCCGGGTAGACGTGCTCGGCCATGAACGTGCGCAACGTCGCGAGCAGCTCGCTCGCGCGTGAGCCGGGGCCGAGGTCCATCTGGGTCAGGTCGGTCGCGTCAGCCACCGTCACTCCTTGCCTGCGTTCACGCGGAGGGCGATCTTGCCGCGGGCGCCACGGTTCATCACCGTGGCGAGCGCGCGGGCGGCCTCCTCAAGCGGGAAGACTTCGCTGACGTGTGGCCTCAGCCGGCCGGCGGCGACCCACTCGAGCAGCGTCGTCATGTTCGCGGCGTTCGCCTCCGGGTTGCGCTTGGCCCAGGCGCCCCAGAGCACCCCCAGCACCGCGCCCTCCGTGAGCAACAGCCGGTTGAGCTTGACCTGCGGGATCTCGCCCGCCGCGTAGCCGACGGTGAGGAACCGCCCGGCCCACGCGAGGGTTCGCAGCGCCGCGGTGGCGGCGTCGCCGCCGACGGGGTCGTAGACGACGTCGGCACCGGCGCCGCCGGTCAGCTCGCGCACCGTCGCCGTCAGGTCGTCGTAGCCGATGGCGTGGTCGGCCCCGTGTGCCAGGCACAGCGCACGCTTGTCCTCGCTCGAGGCGGCCGCGATCACGGTCGCGCCGAGGGCCTTGCCGATCTGCACGGCGGTGAGGCCCACGCCGCCGGAGGCGCCGAGCACGAGCAGCCTCTCGCCGGTGGCAAGGCCGGCCCGGTCGACGAGCCCGTGGTAGGACGTGCCGTAGACGACGGGGATCGTGCTGGCCTCCACGAGGTCGATGCCGTCGGGCAGCCGGTGGACCATGCGGGCGTCGACGAGCACCTGCGCGGCGTAGCCGCCGATGCCGCAGAAGCCGATGACGCGGGTGCCGACGGGCGGGCCGCTCACCCCGTCGCCGAGTGCCGCGACCGTGCCGGCCACCTCGCAGCCGGGCACGAACGGCAGCTCCGGCTTGGTCTGGTAGGTGCCGGCGACGATGAGGCCGTCGGGGAAGTTCACCCCGGCGCCGACGACGTCGACGAGCACCTGCCCGGGGCCGGGCCGCGGCTGCGGCCCGTCCGTCACCGTGAGCACCTCGGGCCCCCCGAGCTCACTGGCCACCATCGAACGCACGGCTCAGCCCTCGCTGCCCGAACGCGCCGCCTTGTCGGTACCGGCGAACTCGTCGCGGATCCGGTCGGCGACCCCGGTGAGGTTGAGCTCGAAGGTGAAGCCCTGCTCGAAGCGGTAGCTGCGGTTGACGTCCCACAGGTCGATGCCGTTGAGCGAGGCCTTCGCGGCCCGGATGACGGTGGGGTTCTTCGCGGCGATCTGGGTCGCGACGGCGAGCGCCGCCGCACGCAACTGCTCGCGGGGAACGACGCTGTGGACCGAGCCGTACGCGTGCAGCTCCTGGGCGGTGGCCGTGGCCGAGGTGTAGACCATGGCGCGCATCCGGTGCTGGGGCACCATCCGGGACAGGTGGGTCGCGGCACCGAGGGCGCCGCGGTCGACCTCGGGCAGGCCGAAGGTGGCGTCGTCGGAGGCGACGATGACATCGGAGTTGCCGGCCAGCCCGATGCCGCCCCCGAGGCAGAAGCCGTTGACGGCGGTGACGACCGGGACGGGGCACTCGTAGACGGCCTTGAACGCGGCGTAACAGCCGCGGTTGGCGCCGAGCAGCGCGGTGAAGCCGTCGGTGTGCTGCATCTCCTTGATGTCGACGCCGGCGTTGAAGCCGCGGCCCTCGGCGCGCAGCACGACGACCCGCACCAACTCGTCGGCGCCGGCGGCGTCGAGGGCGGAGGCGAGCGCGAACCAGCCGGCCACGGGTAGCGCGTTCACCGGTGGGTTGTCCACGACGATCTCGGCGATCCCGTCGGGATGGACGGTCGTCGTCACGGACTGGTGGGTCGTGGGGGTCATCCTGCTCCTCGGTAGTCCCGGCTGCTCGCTGATCTCGGGTGTGTCACGCCTGCGAAGGGTGGTGTCACGGCAACACGAACGTCGCCCATACGGTGACGGCCGTGTCGCCGGTCTGACGCCGGCAGGTCAGCTCGACGTCGACGCGGCCCTCACGACCGTCCTCACCGTCGAGCACGTACGTGCGCAGTGGAACACCCTCGAGCGTGAGGGTGTCGCCCGGCCACACCTGGGCCAGGAACCGGATGCGGAAGTCACGCACGTTGGGGCCGCCGAGCCAGTCGGTGGCGAAGGTGCCGAGCAGGCTTGCCTGCCACATGCCCACCGAGAAGGGGCTCGGGAACCCGGCGGCCCTGGCGAAGACCTCGTCGTGGTGGATCGGGTTCATGTCACCCGAGGCGCCCTGGTAGCGGACGAAGTCGGTGCGGGTCACCGGGCCGTAGGTGCGCGCCGGCGGGGTCGGCGGGACGGGCAGGCTGACCTCGGTCGTGCCGGGCTGCGTGGTGGAGGTCGTGTCGCTCAAGCGGAGGCTCCGTCCTGCGTCGTGCCCTCGGTGTCCGGCGGGCGGGCCGTCTCGACACCGGTGAGCTTGGCCTGGGCGACGAGACGCCCGGTCTCGTCGCGGAAGTCGGTGTACATCACGGCGAAGGTCATCTCACCGCCGCGGCGACCCACCTTGGTGTAGATCTCGCCGATGCGCGACTGGCAGGTGAGCCTGGTCCCGGCGCGAGGCGGCTCGCCGAAGAAGGTGTACTGCTGCTCGGCGTGCAGGCCGCGCTGCTGGTCGAGGTCAACCGCGGACCACGGGTTGGAGTCCTCGTCCTGCCAGAAGAACGTCGTCGTGAGGAACGTCGGCTGCACGACCGGGTGTTCCTCCCGCAGGTAGGCCGCGTCGGCCGCCCCGGTCGCCAGTGCGAACTCGCGGATCTTGCCTCGCTCGACGTCGAGCCGGAAGGGGGCGCCGGTGACGCCCTGCGCGTCGGGGTTGGCCACGACGAGCTCCTTTCGTTGGTCAGGTGCGCGCCGGCGCGCGCCGGGTCGTCACGGGTGCTGGCTCGAGACGGACACGACCTCGCCGGTCATGTACGACGAGTAGTCACTGGCGAGGAAGACGATGACGTTGGCGATCTCCCACGGCGTCGCCGCCCGGCCGAAGGCCTCCTGGGCCGAGAGCTGGGCGAGCAGCTCGTCACTGGTCACCTTGGCCAGGTGGGCGTGCATCGCGATGCTCGGGGACACCGCGTTGACCCGGATGCCGTGCTCGGCAACGTCGAGGGCCGAGCACCGGGTCAGCGCCATGACGCCGGCCTTCGCCGCGGCATAGTGCGCCTGCCCCTTCTGCGCGCGCCAGCCGATGACGGACGCGTTGTTGACGATGGCCCCCTTGCCCGCCGGGATCATGTGCCGCAGCACCGACCGGGTCGCCTTGAACGTCGAGGTCAGGGTCACCGACAGGACGGAGTCCCACTGGTCGTCGGTCATGTCCTGCACGGCCGCGGTGCCGCCGAGGCCGGCGTTGTTGACGAGCACGTCGATGCCGCCGAACTCGGCGGCGACGGTGTCCATGAGGTAGTCGAGCTGTGCCTGGTCGGTGACGTCGCAGGGCACCGCGAGCGGCCGCTTCCCGGTGAGACGCTCGAGCTCGTCGGCCGACTCGGCGAGGCGGCGCTCGTGACGGTCGCTGATGGCGACATGCGCGCCTTCCTCGGCGGCGCGGCGCGCCGTCGAGAAGCCGATGCCGGTACCGGCCGCGGCGGTGACGAGCACCGAGCGCCCGGAGAGCAGCCCGTGGGCGGGACCGGCCCAGTCGGCGGCGGTGGTGTGACCGGTGTCAGCCACGGGTGGCCATCTCCTTCGCGATCTCCTCGACGCTCCAGCGGGCGCCCTTGTCGATGGTCCAGTCGTAGCTCCACGGCGCGAAGCGACGGATCTCGCCGCCCTTGGCGTAGTACACCTCTCCTGTCACCGGCGCGGCGGCGGTGAGCAGCCAGGCGACGAGCGGGGAGACGTTGCCCGGGTGGTAGACGTCGAACGCGGCGGGGTCGGCCGGGGCGGCGACCATCTCGCCGATGCCGGGCAGGTCCTGGGTCATCCGGGTGCGCGCGACCGGGACGATCGCGTTGACGCGCACGCCGTAGCGGCCGATCTCCTGGGCGAGGATGACGGTGAGGGCTGCGATCGCGGCCTTGCCCGCGCCGTAGTTCGTCTGCCCGACGGCGCCGATGAGCCCCGAGGTCGAGGAGACGTTGACGATCGAGGCGACCGGCTGGTTGCCGGCCTTGGACTCGGTGCGCCAGTAGTCGGCGAACACCCGGCACGGCGCGAACGTCGAGCGGAGCTGGCCACGGATCACGGCGTCCCAGTCGTCCTCGCTCATGTTGACGAACATCCGGTCTCGCAGGATGCCGGCGTTGTTGACGAGGCCGTCGACGCGCCCGTAGGTGTCGCGGGCGAGCGCGAGCAGCTTGCGGGCACCCTCGGTGGTGGAGACGTCCGCGGTGCTGGCCACGGCCTGCCCGCCGGCGGTCGTGATCTCGGCGGCGACGGCCTCGATGACCGAGGGGTCACCGCCGGTGCCGTCGGCGGCGGCGCCGGTGTCGGCGACGACGACCGAGGCACCCTCGGCGGCGGCGAGCAGCGCGTGCTCACGGCCGAGGCCCCGACCGGCACCGGTGATGACGGCGACCCGTCCCTGCAAAGCTCCCATGACTAGTTCTCCTTGTATGCGGCCGGGACCGACGCGACCGGCGCGGGCGCGCCGAGCCGGTCGAGGATCCGGGTGGCCTCGCCGATGATGCGGTCGATCAGCTCGGCGACGCTCGGGACGTCGTCGATAAGTCCGACGACCTGGCCGGTGGCCATGACACCGACGTCGGTCTTGCCCTCGAGCAGGGCCGACCGGTAGAGCATCGGAGCGTTGGCCGCCATGACGACCTGGCTCCACGTCAGGTCGTGGGCCTTGCGCATGGCCAGGCCCTCCCGGATCATGTCGCCCCACGGCGTGCCGGACAGCTTCCGGAAGGCGAAGGCGTTGCGCACGGCCCGCAGCAGCCGGCCGGGGGCGGAGGTGCGCTCCAGCTCCTCGATCGTGCCGGCGCGCAGCACGCGCTGCGGCACGCCGTCGACCTGCAGGGTCAGGACGGTGTCGTTGACCGTCTTGGACAGGTAGACGTCCTTGACCGAGGGCTGGACCGGCGAGTCGCTGGTGAGCAGGAAGCGGGTGCCCATGGCGATGCCCTCGGCACCGTAGGCGAGCGCGGCGACGAGGCCACGGCCGTCGAAGAAGCCACCAGCGCCGATGACCGGGATGTCGACGGCGTCGACGACCTGGGGCAGCAGCAGGCTGGTGGGCACGCCGCCGGTGTGGCCGCCGCCCTCACCGCCCTGCACGATGACGGCGTCGGCGCCCCACGCGGCGACCTTCTCGGCATGGCGGCGCGCGCCGATCGACGGGACGACGACGAGGCCGGCGTCCTTGCACTTGGCGATGAGCTCCTGCTTGGGGGCGAGTGCGAAGGAGGCAACCTTGACACCGGCCGAGATGAGCAGGTCGATGCGCTTGGCGACGTCGGGCTGGTCGGCGCGGATGTTGACGCCGAACGGCGCGTCCGTGCCGACCTGGATCCGCTCGATGGCCACGACGAGCTCGTCGTAGGACAGCAGGCCGGCCGCGAGGATGCCCAGCCCACCGGCGTTGGCCGTCGCGGTGGTCAGGCGCACGTCGGAGACGTAGCCCATGCCGGTCTGGACGATCGGATACCGCACCCCGAACAGGTCGGCTGCCCGGGTGCGCAGCGTCGGGTGCAACTCCTGGGCCTGGCTCATGTGGGGATCTCGCGGTCGCGCAGTGAGCGGGGGTCGATGATCTCGCGGATGAGGCGGAGCTCCTCGGCGCTCGGCTCGCGGGTGGCCGGGACCGCACCCTCGACGTGCACGTCACAGCCGGTGGCCGCACGGAACTCCTCGAGCGTGACGCCAGGGTGCAGACTGAGCAGGCGCATCGCGCCATCAGGGCCGCCGAAGTCGAGGACCGCGAGGTTGGTGACGACACGGCGCAGGTCGTGGTACGCGCTCGCGGCCGGACCGGCGGCGCGGGCGTTGTCGGTGCCGACGCCGGAGACCATGTCGACGGTCGGGACGAAGACGCGCTTGGAGTGGTTGGGCACCCAATAGCTGGTCGGGTGGGAGACGCTGTTGCCGGGGGCGCCGCGCACGCCGAGTAGCTGCACCTTGGGCTGGGCGTAGTCGCCGATGGCCGAGATGTTGGTGTTGCCGTACCCGTCGATCTGGCTCGGGATCATCATGACATGCCGCTTGCCGTGCCAGACGAGATCGAAGATCGTGCGGAACGGGCTCCAGCCCTCGACGACGACACCCTCGGTGGCGTGCGGGTCCGCGCCGATCTGCCAGCTACCGGAGACGAAGCTGGCCTCACCGTCGGTGAGCAGTAGGTCGGGGGCGACGGTGAGCCGGGCGAGGCGGACGCCGACGGCCGGGATCGTGCCGAAGGCGCTGGCGATGAACTCGCCGTCGCCGGCGAACGCCTCCGCCACGGCGACCGCGCAGTACTCGGCGCGGGTCACCGGCCCGTCGGCGGCGGTGCCGCGGTCTGTGGACTCGGTCACGGTGCTACTCATGCAACCTCCTCGGCTCGGGCGGCCACGGCCGCCTGGTAGTCATCCTCGGTACCAGACAGGTACCGCTTCTCGAAGGCGGCCCAGGCCTGCCGGTCGCCGGCGGCCTTGACGTACTCACGCTGGAAGGCCTCGTCGCGCTCGTAGTCGGGGACGCAGGAGGTGAAGTGCGCGCCGTTCGGGGTCTCGACGACGCCGGTGACGAGCTGGCGGTTGATCTTGATGGTCGCCGGGTGCGCGGCGGCGCTGAGCTCGGTTGTGGGCACGATCCGCTCGCAGGACATGAAGGCCTGCTCGGCGGCGAGGCAGTAAAGGTCGTCGAAGTACGGGTCGGGCCCGAGGAACTGACCGTTGCCCTGGGCGTCGGCGCGGTTCATGTGTACGAGGGCCACGTCGAGCCGCAGCGACGGCATGGCCACGAGCCGCTCGGTGCCGTACGGGTCCTGGACGAGCTTGAGGGTGGGGTTGTGCTTCATGACGTCCGATCCGAGCCCGGCGCGGGTCGGCAGGAAGGGCAGGCGGATGCCGGCGGCGTACAGGCCCCACTGAAGCATGCCCTCGTCGTACTCGGCGACCTCGAGCGCGCCCTTCTGCCGGGCGGCACGGAAGTGCGGGTCGAGGGCGATGCTGTCGAGCGAGACGAAGCCGAAGACGACCTTCTTGACCTTGCCCGCGGCGCAGAGCAGGCCGACGTCCGGCCCGCCGTAGCTGACGACGGTCAGATCCTTGAGGTCGGAGCGCAAGATCTCGCGTATGAGGGCCATCGGCTTGCGCCGGGAGCCCCACCCCCCGATGCCGACGGTCATCCCGGATTCGATCCGCGACACGACATCGCGGGTTGTCAGAGTCTTGTCGGCCATATGTCCCTCATCGTTCCGTCTGTCGGGGCACTGCTCCAGCGCGGCGGCGAGCGGTGCGAGAGGCGAGTCGCGTGCCGGGCATCCGCGGTCGATCACCGTGAAGCAAGCGCTTGGTTGGTACATTAACAGCCGCCGGGAAAGGGTCAAGGCCCTGATACGAAGGAGGATGAATCGATGGACACAGTCGTGTGCGAGCGCGTCGACGCGGTGGGTGTCGTCAGGATCAATCGGCCGCAGGTGCGCAACGCCCTCGACCCCGAGACCCTCCTGGCGATGACCGACGCCCTGCTCGGCTACGACGCGGACCCGGGCGTGCGCACGGTCCTGCTGACCGGCACCGGCGAGCTGTCCTTCAGCGCCGGGATGGACCTGCGCGCCGCGGCCGAGGGGCGCCTGGTCGACGTGGCCCGCTCCCCGCTGACGCTGCTGCGCGGCGGCTACCGCAAGCCGGTCATCGCCGCGGTGAACGGGCCCGCTGTCGGCGGTGGCTTCGAACTCGCCCTCGCCTGCGACCTCGTCGTCGCGGCCGAGCACGCCTACTTCGCGTTGCCCGAGGTGGGGCGCGGCATCGCCGCCTCCGAGGGCGGCACCGACCTGCCCCGCCGGCTGCCGCTCGCCGTCGCCCTCGAGGTCGGGTTGACGACCGAGCCGCTTCCGGCGGCCCGTGCCTACGAGCTTGGCCTGGTCAACGTCGTGGTCCCCGCCGAAGAGGTCCTCCCCCGCGCGCTCGCGCTCGGCGCCAGGATCGCGACCCACTCCCCGGCGGCGGTGCTGGCGACCAAGCGGCTCATGCACCTGAGCCTGGACACCCGCGAACGCGACCTCGCCGCGGCCAACCGGATCGCGACCCTCGAGTTGCTCGCCGGCCCGGACGCCGCCGAAGGCGCGGCCGCGTTCGTCGCCAAGCGCCCGCCGCGGTGGGCGGACGTGCCCTGAGCGCTCAGGGACGCGCCGCCGCGATCTGCTCACGCATCCACCTGACCGAGCGGGTCACCGCCGACTCGGCGCCCTCGGCCTCGATGGCCGGGCCGAGCAGCTCGACGTCGACGATGCCGGTGTAGCCGGCCCGCAGCACGGTCCCCAGCAGGCCGGCCATCGGCAGGTCGGCGTCCCCGGGCACCCACCGGTTCGGGAAGGTCGAGGTGCCGACCCGGAAGTCGGACACCTGCAGGATCTCGATCTGCGCGACCCGCTCGCGGACCAGGTCGGTCAGGCCCCGCTCCTGCCAGCAGCAGTAGAGGTCGAGGCAGATGCCGATGCCGCAGCGGTCGGCCAGGGCGAAGGCGTCCCGCGCGGTGTGGGTGAAGCTGAGGTCACACCTGACCGGCAGGGTGTTCTCCACGCCGAGGCGCACCCCGTGCTCACGGGCGGTGGCCACGACCGGGGCGATCCGCTCGGCGAACCGGTCGGCCGCCTCCTCCCAGGTCAGGTGGGCCGAGGGGCCCGACGTGAGGTAGACGAGGTCGGCCCCGAGCGTACGGGCGTTGACGACGCCGGCCCGCAGGGCCGCGACCTGCCGCGCCCAGCCCGACTCGTCGTCCGGGTGGGCGGTGAAGCCGTGAACGAGGTAGCCGAGCCGTACGTCGTGCTCGGCGAGCAGGTCCCCGAGGGCCGGCACGCCGAAGGCGGCGACCTTGCCGCACTGCAGGCCGACGAGGTCGGTGCCGGTGCGCCGGTACATCGCGATCTCCGCGGGCAGTGCCCAGGACATCGCGGCCATGCCGCTGACGCAGGTCGGGTTGATCGTGGTGGACATCGGGCTCCTGTCGGTTCGGGTGTCGGTCGCTCAGGTGTCGGACGCCGGGTCAGCCGGTATTCGGTGCGCACCCGGCGCACCACGAGGGGCGCCGGGTGCGGCCGCGACGTCACGGCCTCGGCGACCCGCTCCGAGGTCCACGCCGCGTGCCGCAGCACGGTCGACGAGCACCGGGCGGGGTTCGCTCGGACTCGGTGCCGGCGTGGCCCATGGCGAAGACGCCGACGTTGTCGACGAGGCCGCCGCGCGACCGGAGCGGACCCCACGACTGAACTGTCGCCTGGTTGTCCGGCAGGTGGCGGCGCGGCCTTCCCCGGTCAAGGGAGATCCTTGCCCCCGCCATGGGCAGGAGGTGTCGAAGGAGCGTAACAAGCGCTTGACCGTACGCCCCCGCCCAGGGTGTCGGCAGCCGAGGCGTTCCGAACCAACCAAGCGCTTGCTAAACTCGCCCGACCACGAGGAGGCGCTCAATGACAGCAGCAGGTCAGGCGCAGACGGGTCCAGCCCCGGCCGGCACCACCCGACCCGCCGGGCTCCCGGTGGGGGTCGACGCCTGGCTCAGCCGAGCCGTGCCCGAGTTGCACGGGAACCTGCGACACGAGCTGATCGCCGGGGGACGCTCCAATCTCACCTACCGGACCACCGACGCGGCCGGCCACATCGTCGTGCTGCGACGTCCACCGCTCGGGGACCACCCGGCCACCGCGCACGACGTGCTGCGCGAGGCGCGGATCCTTCGGGGCCTGCATGGCCACCTCCCGGTGCCGCGAGTGCTCGCCGTCGAGGAGACGGGCGAGGTGGCCGGCGCCCCTCTCGTCGTGCTCGAGCACCTCGACGGCACGATCCTGCGCAGCCCCGCCGACGTCGAGCGGCACACCACCGAGGCCGACCGCGCGCTCATCGGCCCGACGCTCGTCGACGCCCTCGTGGCTCTGCACGGACTCGAGCCGGAGCTCATCGGGCTCGGGGGTCTGGCCGATCGCCGGGACTACATCACCCGCCAGCTCGGGCGCTGGCACGAGAACTGGCACCGGACCCGGATCCGCGACCTGCCCGACCTGCGAACCGCGCACGAGCACCTCGTGGCCACGGCTCCCGAGCAGTCCCGCTCGGGAATCGTGCACGGGGACTTTCGCCTCGACAACTGCATGCTCGACCACCGGTGGCGGGTGCAGGGCGTGCTCGACTGGGAGCTGACCACGGTCGGGGACCCCTTGGCCGACGTCGGCCAACTGCTCGTCTACTGGGCGCAGGCCGACGACGCGGCCCGCGCGCTGCACGACCCGGCCACGGTCCTGCCCGGCTTCTCGACCCGGGACGAGTTGCTCGCCCGGTACTGCCTCGCCACCGGCACCGACCTGGCCCGGATCGACTACTTCGTCGCCTACAACTGGTGGAAGACCGCGTGCATCGTCGAGGGCGTGCACACCAGGGTCGCGCAGGGCGTGATGAGCGGTGGCGACCGCACCGCCGTCTCGTTCGCCGAACAGGCGGCCGCTCTCGCCGGCCGGGCCGCAACCCTCGCGGCAGCGCTGCGCCGGCGCTGACCCTCGCCCGGTCGCGAACGCGACCGGGCGCCTGTCCCGGATGGGCACAGGGCGTTACGAGAGCCGCTCGACGACCATCGCCATGCCCTGACCGCCGGCCGTGCACATCGTCTCGAGACCGAGCTGGCCGTCCCGGGCCCGCAGCCCGTTGATGAGCGTCGTCGTCATCCGCGCTCCCGTCTGGCCGAACGGGTGGCCAAGGGCGATCGCGCCGCCGTGGACGTTGACCCGCTCGGGGTCGGCCTTGAGGTCGCAGATCGAGGGGACGACCTGCGCGGCGAACGCCTCATTGAGCTCGATGAGATCGATGTCGGCCATCGAGAGCCCGGCCAGCGCGAGGGCCCGCTTCGAGGCCTCGACCGGGCCGAGACCCATGATCTCCGGCGAGATCGCCGAAACGCCCGTGGACAGGATCCGGGCCAGCGGCGTGATGCCGAGCTCGGCGGCCTTGCGGCCGGACATGATGACGAGGGCGGCCGCGCCGTCGTTGAGCGGGCAACAGTTGCCCGCGGTCACCGTGCCGTCGGGCCGGAAGACCGGGTTGAGGCCGGCAAGCGACTCGGTGGTCACCCCAGCGCGGGGGCAGTCGTCGGTGGCCACGACGGTGCCGTCGGCGAGGGTCACCGGGGTGATGTCGGTGGCGAAGAAGCCCGACTCGATCGCGGCCTGGGCCCGCTGCTGGCTCGTGGCGGCCCACTCGTCCTGGTCGGCGCGGCTCACGCAGCGGCGGCTCGCGACGTTCTCAGCGGTCTCGCCCATCGCGATGTAGACGTCGGGCAGCTCACCCGTGTCGCGCGGGTCGGTCCACGGGCCGGCGCCGCCCTGGGCGCGGGCGGCGGTGCGCTCCCCCGCCGCGGCGAAGATCGAGTTCTTCGTGTCCGGCATGCCGTCGGCCTTGCCCGCGGCGAAGTGTGAGACGACCTCGACCCCGGCGGAGACGAGGATGTCCGCCTCGCCGGCGCGGATGGCGTGCAGCGCCATCCGGGTCGTCTGCAGGCTCGACGCGCAGTAGCGCTGCACCGTCGTCCCGGGGACCCGGTCGAGCCCGAGCTCGACGGCGACGACGCGCCCGAGGCCCCAGCCCTGCTCGCCGGCCGGCTGCGCGCAGCCGAGCATGAGGTCGTCGATCTGGGTCGGGTCGAGCGACGGTACCTGGGCCAGGGCCGCCCGGATCATCTGGGTGGCCAGGTCGTCGGCCCGCATCGAGGCCAGCGAGCCCTTGAAGGCCCGGCCGATCGGCGAACGCGCCGCGGCGACGATGACTGCGTCCTGCATGGTGTCCTCCGGTTCTAAGGCTGCTGCCCGTGACGACAACGCCGTCGATGTCAGGTCTGGTCGGGTCTGCAGGCCGTGGGAGACCGGTCCGGTGCGCCCACACGAGCGTCTCGGGGCAGCACCCCGGCGGCGGGACCCGCGAACGCCGGGCTCACCCGGTGAGCTTGAACTTCTGGATCTTCCCGCTCGGGGTTCGTGGCAGGGTCGGGACGATGCTGAAGCTGCGGGGGCGCTTGAAGTTGGCCAGCCGGTCCCGGCACCATTCCCCGAGCTGGTCGACGAGCACCGACTCGTCCCCGCTCCAGTCGGTCACGGTCTGCACGAAGGCCCTGCCGACCTCGCCCATCCGCTCGTCGGGGACCCCGACGACGGCGACGTCGAGGACCGCTGGGTGCTCGCGCAGCACGCGCTCGACCTCGGCGGGGTAGACGTTGAAGCCCCCGTTCATGTAGACGTCCTTGATCCGGTCGGTGATGCGCAGGTAACCATCCCCGTCGACCCAGCCGACGTCACCGGTGTGCAGCCAGCCGTCCTCGTCGATGACCTCCGCGGTGGCCGCCGGGTCCTCGAAGTAGCCCAGCATCACGTTGTAGCCACGCACGAGGACCTCGCCGGTCTCACCGGCCGGCAGCGCCTGTCCGTCGGCACCGGCGATCCGCAGCTCGGTGCCCGGGATCGCCTGTCCGCAGCTTGTCGAGATCCGCTCGAGGTCGGCGTCGGGCGGGCACACGGTCGCGGTGCCGCACGTCTCGGTCAGGCCGTAGGCGGTGATGACGTCGCGGAAGCCGAGCTCCTCGCGCATCCGGTGCAGCAGCGGTACCGGCACGATCGTGGCCCCGGTGACGGCCAGGCGCACCGAGCTGACGTCGTAGGCGCCGAAGTCGGGGTGATCGAGCAGGGAGGTGTAGACGGTGGGCGCGCCGGGGAAGACGGTGACGCGTTCCCGCTCGATGAGGCGCAGCACGGTCTCGACGTCGAACACAGCGACCGGGATGATCGTGGCGCGCATGAGGAGGCAGGCCAGGATACCGGCCCGGTAGCCGAAGCTGTGGAAGAACGGGTTGACCATGAGGTAGCGGTCGCCGCGGCGCAGCCCGACGAGCCGGGCCCACTGCAGGTCGACGCGCAGGTTCGAGGCGTGCGAGACCATCGCGCCCTTGGGGTAGCCGGTGGTGCCTGAGGTGAACAGGATGTCGGCCATGCTCTCGGGGTCGATGGCCGCGATCCGTCCGTCGATGATGCCGGGGTCGACCTGGTCGGCCAGCGCGGTGAAGTCGGCCAGGGACCACACGTCGTCACCGGCCCGGTCGCGGCCGGCGGTGGCGGACAGGTCGACGACGGTGCGCACCGAGGGCAGCGCCGGCACGGGGTGCCCGATGGCCGGTGGTGGCCCGTCGCCGCGCAGCGCGGCCAGGTAGTTGGCGCGCAGGAAGGTGTCGTCGAGGATGACCATCGTGGCCCGGACCTTGGCGATGGCGTGTCGCGCCTCCTCCCCGCGGAAGCGGGTGTTGACGGGGCAGAGCACGCCTCCGGCGGCCAGCACGCCGAGCGCGCTGATGACCCAGTCGGCGCTGTTCGGGGCCCAGATGACGACGCGGTCCCCGGGCTCGAGACCGTGCGCGACCGCGGCCCTGGCGAACCGCGTGACAGCCGCGTCGAGCTCGGCGAAAGTCATTCGCACGTCACCGTCGACCAGGGCCTCGATCTCGGCGGCGTCCTGCGCGGCCTGCCGTAGCAGGGCGGGGATCGTGGTCAACACGCCACTCACGCGTAGCTCCTCACGCTGAGCCCGTCACTTGTCGGAACGGATCGTAGCCCACCAACCAAGCGCTTGCTAGACTCGCGTGGCGACGCCCGGCCACGCCGCCGGCGAGGCACCGCGGCCGGAAGGCCGAGTATCCACGGAAGGACTTCGATGACCCAGTCCCCCACCACGCCCGCGACGCCCGGGGGCGTGGACCTGACCGGCCAGGTCGCCATTGTCACCGGAGGCACCCGTGGCATCGGCGCCGAGATCACCCGCGCCTTCCTCAAGGCCGGGGCGCAGGTGCTCGTATGCGGCCGCAGCGAGCCCGAGCGACTGCCCGAGGTCGACGGACGCACGCCCGTCTTCGTCCAGTCGGACGTACGGGACCCGGAGCAGGCCAAAGCCCTCGTCGCCGCGGCGGTGGACCGGTTCGGCCGGCTCGACATCCTGGTCAACAACGCCGGTGGCGCGCCGAGCGCCGACACCGCGACGGTCTCCCCGCGCTTTGTCTCGGCGATCGTCACGCTCAACCTGCTCGCTCCGTTCTACGTCGCCCAGCCGGCCAACGAGGTCATGCAGCGTCAGGGCGGCGGGACGATCATCAACATCGGCTCGGTCGCCGGGGCCAACCCGGCCCCGGACACCGCCGCGTACGCCGCCGCCAAGGCAGGCCTGACGATGCTGACCCGGTGCCTCGGGATCGACTTCGCGCCAGCCGTGCGGGTCAACCAGGTGACGGTGGGTCTCGTACAGACCGAACTCTCGCACCTCTACTACGGCGACGAGGCGGGACAGGAGCGCGTGGCCCGGACGATCCCCATGCGGCGGATGGCCACCCCGGCCGACATCGCCGCGGCCTGCCTGTTACTCGCCTCGCCGCTGGCCGGCTACATCACCGGCACGGAGATCGTCGTCGCCGGTGGCGGTGAGATACCGTCGCGGCACCTGGCCGCCCAGCCGCCCGGCACCGGACCACTCGGCTGAGCCCGCGGGGCACGCACGACAGAGGGGTCCGCACGTCGGTGCGGACCCCTCTGTCGTGCGCTGCCGCCCCCGCGGAGGTCGGCAGCCGGCTCAGAGACCGGCGAGCGCTGCCACCTCGGCGCGAACCACCGCCGGGGAACCGGCCAGCAGTTGGGCCGACTTGCCGCGCTTGAAGAACAGATGCGCGTCGTGCTCGAAGGTGAACCCGATGCCGCCGTGCATCTGGATCGCCTCGGCTGCGACGCTCATCAGCGTGTCGGTGCACACGAGCTTGGCCAGTGCCGCGTCGTGCGAGCGGGTGGCGGCGCCGGTGCGCAGCGTTGTGACGAGGTGGTCGGCCGTGGCCCTCGCTCCGGCGACGGCAACGGCGAGATCGGCGCAGCGGTGCTTGAGGGCCTGGAACGACCCGATCGCGCGGCCGAACTGCTCGCGGACCTTGAGGTACTCGACGGTGCGGTCAAGGCAGGCGCGGGCGGCGGCAGCCGACTCCAGTGCGAGCATGGCGCGCACGTGGTCGAGCAGTACCCGGGCCCCCTCGCCACCGGGCGCGTCGACCCGGGTGGCGGCGGCCCCGCGGAGGTGCACCGTGCTCAGCCGCCGGGTCTGGTCGAGCGTCATGTGCGTCCACACGTCCACCCCGTCGGCGGCCCGGTCCACGGCGTAGACGCCCGGCTCACCGTCCCCGTCCCGGGCGGTGACGAGGACGACCCGGGCGGCTTCGGCTCCGATGACGAGGGTCTTGGTCCCGGTCAGCGCCCACTCGTCCCCGGTGCCGCTGGCCCGGGTGGCGGTCTGCTCGAGGTCCCAGCCCGTACCGTCCTCGGCGAGAGCGATGGCCAGGGTTAGCTGCTCGTCCACGACGCGCGCCAGCAGGGGCTCGGCGCTCGCGCCGACGGCCCGGGCGGCGAGGATCGCGGTGAGGCTCGTCGCGAGCGCGCCGGGCACGAGCCGGGCCCCGAGTTCCTCGATGACGGCGGCCGCGGCGGCCACGTCGACGCCGAGCCCGCCGAGGTGCTCCGGCACGACGAGGCCGAGCAGGCCCAGGTCAGCCGTGAGTAGCTCGTGCAACCGCGGGTCGTGGCCCTGCGCCCCGACCATGACCTCGTGGGTCCGGCGCAGGTCGGCCCGCTCGTCGAGCACCTCGGCGACGGAGGCGCGGATCTGGGCCAGCTCCTCGGCCACCGCGGGACGCGACTTCTCGGTCACCGGCCGGGGGTCGGCGTTCGCTTCGTTCATCGTCCTCACCTCATCGCGGCAGGCCGAGCAGGCGCTCGGCGATGATGTTGCGCTGGATCTCGTTGGAGCCGCCGTAGATCGTGTTGGCGCGGCTGAAGAGGAAGTGGACCTGGGCATCGTCCAGCTCGTACTCGGGCCCGGTGAGCAGTGCCCCGGCCCCCTCGACATCGACCGCGAGCTCGCCGAGCGAGCGGTTCCACGTGGCCCACTGGAGCTTGGAGATCGACGCCTCCAGGCCGGACAGCCCTTCACCGGCGGACGCCAGCAGCCGCACCGCCGAGTGCCGCATCACCTCGAGCCCGACGTAGGCCTCGACGAGGCGGTCACGCAGCGCCGGCTCCTGCCAGGCGCCGTTCTCATGCGCCCGGGCGATAACGGCATCGAGGCGCCGACGGAAGCCGATCTGCTGGCCGAGCGTGGACACGCCGCGCTCGAAGCCCAAGGTGCCCATGGCGACCTTCCAGCCCTCGCCCTCGGCGCCGACGCGGTGCTCGGCGGCGGCGACCGCCCCGTCGAAGAACACCTCGTTGAACTCGCTCGTGCCGGTCAACTGGGTGATCGGGCGCACCGTGATGCCGGGCTGGTCCATCGGCACGAGCAGGTAGGACAGGCCCGCATGGCGAGTCGAGTCGGGGTCGGTGCGGCACAGCACGAAGCACCAGTCGGCCAGGTGCGCGAGCGAGGTCCACACCTTCTGCCCGGTGATGACGTAGGTGTCGCCTCGGCGCTCGGCGCGGGTGCGTACCCCGGCGAGGTCCGAGCCGGCGTCGGGCTCGGAGTAGCCCTGGCACCAGATGTCCTCGCCGCTGGTGATGCCGGGCAGGAACCGCGCCTTCTGTTCCGGTGTGCCGAAGGCGAGCAGGGTCGGGCCGAGCAACTGCTCGGACATGTGCCCGAGCCGGCCGGGGGCGTTGGCGCGGGCGTACTCCTCGTGGTAGATGACCTGCTGGGCCAGGGTCGCGGGGCGTCCGCCGTACTCGCTGGGCCAGCCGAGGCCGATCCAGCCGGCCCGGCCCAGGTGGCGCTCCCACTCGCGGCGCAGCTCGTGCGCCTCGTGCTCACGCCCCTCGCCGCCGGTGCCGACGGCCGCGGCGAACGGCCCGGTGAGGGCCTCGTGGAGCCAGCCGCGGATCTCGGCCCGGAACTGCTCGTCGCTCACCGGTGCGCCGGTGGCCCGCGCCGTGTCCGCACCCATGTCAGGCACCGTAGACGGGGGTCGGCGGCTCGGAGCGGGCGACGAGGTCGGCGATCGCGTCGGTGAGCTCTTCCGGCTCCCACCGCTCACCCTTGACGGCGGCCAGCCCGTGGCGCCAGCCGTCGGCGAGCGAGACCTCACCGCCGGCGACCTCGAAGACGGCTCCGGTCACGGCCCGCGCGGCGTCGGAACCGAGCCAGACCACGAGGGGGGAGACGTTGGCCGGGTCCATCGCGTCGAAGCCTGTCTCGGGGGCGGCCATCGCCTCGGCGAAGACGGCCTCGGTCATCGGGGTGCGGGCCGAAGGGGCGATCGCGTTGACGACGATGCCGTAGCGGGCCCACTCGACGGCCGCGATCTGGGTCAGGGCGGCGATCCCGGCCTTGGCGGCGCCGTAGTTGCCCTGCCCGACGCTGCCCATGAGCCCGGCGCCGGAGGACGTGTTGACGACGCGCGCGGCGACCTGGCGACCGGCCTTGGCCTCGTCCCGCCAGTAGGCGGCGGCGTGGCGCATCGGGACGAAGTGGCCCTTGAGGTCGACCCGCAGGACGAGGTCCCACTCCTGCTCGCTCATGTTGACCAGCATCCGGTCGCGGTTGATGCCGGCGTTGTTGACGAGGGTGTGCAGCCCGCCGAAGGTCTCGACGGTCTCGCGCACGAGGCGCTCACCGTAGGCCCAATCGCTGACGTCGCCGGTGCTGACGACCGCTCGACCGCCGGATGCGAGGATCTCGTCGACGACGGCCTGGGCCGCCGCCCGGCTGCTCTCGATGTCGTTGACGACGACGTCGGCGCCCTGTCGGGCGAACTCGAGGGCGTGGGCCCGGCCCAGTCCCTGTCCAGCACCGGTCACGATCACCGTTCGTCCTGCGCAGAAGCCGCTCACGACACGCCCTTTCACTCGAGGTGCGATCAGACAAACACATCCGGTACTGGCCATGCAAGCAAGCGCTTGGTAGGGTACCGGCACAACGACAAGAAGGACGGCGACGACGTGGCGATGTTCTCGGCCCTGCGATTCCGAGACTTCCGCTTCGTGCTCCTGACCCTGGTGCTGTCCCAGGGTGGCTACTGGGGCTGCAACATCGCCTTCCAGTCGGTGCTCGCCGAGGTCGACGGCACCCCGGCGACGATGGGCGCGCTCTTCTTCTGCCTACTCGTGCCGTACACGCTCTTCTCCATCCCGGCCGGGGTGCTCGCCGACGCCGTCGACCGGCGGCGGCTGCAGATCGGTGTGCTCCTGGCGGTCAGTGCCCTGGCCGGGGTCTGCGCGGCGACGACCGCGGCCAGGCTCGTCGACGTGCCCGTGCTGCTCGTGCTCGCCTTCCTCGCCGGCACCGGGATCAGCTTCCTGTCCCCGGTGACCCAGGCCCTCGTGGCCAACACCGTCCCGGCCGAGGCACTCGGCACCGCCGTCCCGCTCCAGGCCGCCGGGCTCAACCTCGCCCGCTCGATCGGCCCCGCGGTCGCGGGACTCATCCTCGTGGCGTGGGGAACGCTGGGCACGTTCGTGATGTACGCCACGCTCAGCCTCGCCGCGGCCGCGGCCGCGCTCGCCATCCGGACCCGTCGCGTCCCGCCGGCCACCCCGGTGGTCCGCGAGGGCCTGACCGCGCAGGTCCGCGCCGGCATCCGGCACGCCCGGGAGCGGCCACCGGCCGCGCTCTGCCTGACCATCGTCGGGGTCAACGCGTTCTTCGGGTGCGCCTTCACGACCCAGCTCGCCGTCCGGGCGGCCTCGACGTCGGACCGCCCGGACACCGTCTTCCCCATGCTCGTGGCCCTGACCGGACTGGGTTCGCTCCTCGGGGTCCTCGTCGTGGCCCGGCTCTCCGAGCGCATCGCCACCGTGTGGCACGCCGCGGTCATCCTCGGCCTGCTCGCCGTGAGCACCGGACTGCTCGGCACGGCGACGACGGTGCCTGTGCTCGCGGGGGCCGCGCTGCTGTGCGGCGCGTTCAGCATCGGCGCCATGGTGACCCTGCAGACGGTGGTCCAGCGGGTCGTGGACGACGCGCAGCGCGGCCGGGTGATGAGCCTGTACTTCCTCGGCTGGGGCGGTATGCCGTTCGGCGCCCTCCTGCTCGGTGGACTGAGCACGTGGTTCGGCTCCGCGACCGCCTTCCTGCTGTATGCCGCCGCGTGCCTGGCGATGGCGACCACGGTGCTCCTGCGGCTGCGTCGTCGCGGGGACAGCGACTCCCTGACCGCGACGTGACTGATCTCTCCCGTTGTCCACCGCCCACTTCCAGGAGTTCCTCGTGACCGACCGGTCCTCCCCGACCCCACCCGCGGCGACGCTGCCCGTGGCCGCCGACGCTGCCCACCGCACCGGTGATGCCCTCGACGTCGACGGAGGCTTCGGTGTCTGAGCGGTCCCGGTCCTTCCGGTCCGGCTCGGTCGAGCTGGACGTGCTGCTCGCCGAGCGGGCCATCGAGCGGGCCCTGCTGCGCTACGCGCGCGGGGTGGACCGGATGGACCGGGACCTCGCAGCGAGCGCCTTCCACCCGGACGCCCGGATCACCCTCGGCGGGACCGTGGCCGACCGGGACACGACGCTGGACATGGTCTTCGCGCTCGTGGCGCGGCGCACCATGACGATGCACTACCTGACGAACGTCCTGGTCGAGCTCGACCCGGCGCGGCCGGACCGGGCCCGGGCCGAGACGTACGGCATCGCGTTCCAGCGCAGCACGTCCGAGCCGCCGCACGGCAACATCGTCAGTGGGTTTCGCTACGTCGACCTCGCCACCCGGCGCGCGGGTGAGTGGCGGGTGCAGGAACGGCTGACCGTCTCGGAGTGGCAGCGGGTCGACGACCTCGCCGGACAGTGGCCGATCCCCGAGGCCTCGCTGCGGGGAGCCCGCGACGGGTCCGACCCGGTCAGCCGCCCGTGGCCGCCCGGCGGCCCGGGTCCCGGGGCCGGCGAGCCGGACCCGCGCGGCGGGTCCTGAGTCGTCCGCGCGGGTCGTCGAGCTCGGGCCGTCAGTCCGGGTCCGGGCTCGGCCTGCCGAGCATCGCGCGCATCCCGCTGTAGTTGCCGGCGACCAGGACGGCCCGGTCCAGAGCGGAGCGCCGCGCTACGACCTCGGCCTGCTGGCGCACGACGTGCACCGGGCCGGCGCCCAGGGCGGCCAGCCCCTGGGCGGCGACGTCGGCCGGGTCGGCCGCGCCGGTCAGGTCGAGGCCGGCACGCTCCATGGCGGGGGTGGCCGTGAGCCCGAGCACGAGGTGCAGCACGTCAACGCCGACCTGTCCGAGCTCGAGCCACAGACCCTCGGTGAAGATCCGGGCGAAGGCCTTCGCCGCGGCGTAGATGCCGATGTCAGCGTGGCCGAGGTAGCCGGCCGTGGAGCCGACGACGAGGATGCCGCCGCGGCCGCGTGCGGCGAGCCGGGCACCGAGCTCCCGGCAGAGCTCAAGCGGGCGGGTGACGTTGAGGTCGATGACGGCCTGGACCCGGGCGAGATCCGCCTCGACGAACCGGCTGCGGTAGGTGTTCGCGCCGGCATTGAGGACGAGCAGGCCGAGGTCGAGGTCGGCGACGGCCTCGACGATCCTGGCGGTCGCGTCCGCGTCGAGCAGGTCCAGTGCGAGCACACGGCACGGAGCCCCGTGGGCCCGGACCCGCTCAGCTACCTCCTCGAGGGCCTCGGGCTTGCGGGCGACGAGCACGACGCCGAAGCCGGCCCGGGCCAACTGGTCGGCGAAGGCGGCGCCGACCCCCTCGGAACCGCCGACGACCAGTGCCCATGGCCCGTAGCGCTCGAGCAGTCCGGTCACGCCTTCTCCGCTACGCTCCAAACCGGTCACGCTTCCTCCACTACGCTCCGGACCGGTCACGCCGGTTGCCTCGCTCATGCCCCGGCCACGCTGTTCGTCGCCGCCGCGGCGGGCTCGTCGAACCAGTCCCACGCCCAAGGGGTGATGGTGGCCAGGGGCCCGGTGAGCAGCGGCGTGGCCGTGCTGGCGAGCGCCGCGGGCGGGGCGGGCAGCGGGTCCGCAGCCAGGGCCCGCGTGAACTCGACCGGGTCGGCCTCGAGGTAGGTGAGCCGGATCCGCACGACCGGTCCGGCGGGGTTGCTGCGGCTCGGGGCGCTGCGGAAGGTCCACACGCCCGCGACGCCGTCGCGCGCGAGCAGGTCGGGCACCTGGGTCTCGTGCTCGAACTGGGACAGGTCGGCCACATCGGGGTGCAGGGCGGTCTCGACCCGGCTCACCTCGACGTGCACCCCGCGGTTGGGCCGGAACGGCAGCGCGGCGAGGGTGACGAGGGCCCGGCGGGCCACGTAGCCCTGAACGGGGCGGAACATCCGGGTCATCGGCCGTTCGGTCCAGGCCAGCTCCGGACGCCGGCCCTGGTGGATCGCCCGGTCGCCGAGGTCCTTCCACTCCTGGATCGAGTCAGCGGCCGGCTCGGCGAACCAGTACATCGCCATGTACTGACTGCCGGCGAGTGCGGCGTCGGGGTAGCTGCCGAGCCGCTCGCACGCGGGGGTGCGCACCCAGCGGTCGCCGTGGACGACGCCGGGCAGGGCGAGGTTCTCGGGGCGGTGGTCGAGCTGGTGCCACGCGTTGTAGTCGCGGTGGCGGGCGGCGTCGGTCACCTTCGGGAACGAGAAGAACGCGCGGGTGGCGGTCTCTGGGGTGCTCGGGATCATCTAGGCCCTCTCGCGGGTGGGCGCTGCGGCTCGTTCGACCGCTGGCCCCTTGACCCTAGGGCCGCCCCACCATTACGGTCAAGCAAGCGCTTGGTTGACTTTGCCGCGAGGGAGCCCAATGACCGCCAGCGATGCGGACTTCCGTGCCCGACTCGATGCCCTGATCGGCCTCACCGACCCGCCACGCCGGGCCAAGGACCCGATCACCGAAGCCGCCATCCGTATCTGGTGCGACGCCGTCGGCGACGAGAACCCCGCCTACCAGGACGCCCAGTGGGCCGCACACTCCGCCTGGGGCGGCATCGTGGCGCCGGCGACCTCGCTGAACATGTGGACCCTGCCGGGCAACCGGCGCAGCCACCGCCACGCCGAGAGCCTCGACCGGGTCAACGAGGTCCTCGCCGAGCGCGGCTTCACCTCGGTGGCCGCGGTGCAGACGGAGCACACCTACGTGCGCCCGCTGCGCGTCGGCGACCACCTCGAGCAGTTCCCCTCCATCGGCGCGGTCTCCCCGGAGAAGTCCACCCGCCTCGGCCTCGGCCACTTCGTCGACCTCGTCAGCGAGTACCGCACCGTCGAGGGCGAGCCGGTCGGGCGCGTCGTCCTGCGGATGCTGCGGTGGAACCCGGCGACCCGGACCGAGGTCCCGGCGACGCCCGGGGACCGCCTCGCCCGGCCGGTGCGCCCGGTCGCTGCCACCCCGACCGACCTGCCGCCCGCCGGCACAACCGGCACCCTGACCGCGCACCTGCAACCCGGCTACGCTGTCGCCCCCCTCGACGAGCGCCCCTACCTCGTCGGCACCGCCGAGCTCGCCGACGGGACCCGCCTCAGCGCAGACGTCGTGGGCCTGCGCCCCGACCTCGTGCACGACGGCATGCCGGTCGTCGTGGCCCACCGACGCACCCGCGACGGCCAGGTCCTGCCGGTGCTCACCGCCCCGCGACCCGAACGCCGCACGAGCACCCGCGCCGGGACCGAGGTGAGCACAGAGCAGCGCCTCGCCCCTTGGCCGATCCCCGTCACCCAGCTATCCATCGCGGCACTGGCCACCGCGACGTTCGACTTCAACGACGTGCACCTCGACCGCGACGCGGCCCACGATCGAGGCGCCCGTGACGTCTACATGAACATCCTCGGCTCGAGCGCGCTGGTCAACTGCTACCTCACCGACTGGGCCGGACCGGAGGCTCGCGTCGTCGACTTCCGCACCCGCCTCGCCGCGCAGAACCACCCCGGCGACACCCTCACCCTCGACGGTGTCGTCACCGGCCTGCGGCAGGCGCCCGAGGCCGTCGGGGGAACGCACGTCACCGTCGACGTCCGCGGTACCAACAGCCTCGGCGACCACGTCATCGCCTCCGCCACCCTCGCTCTGCCCTGAGAGGCGCCCCGTGCTCGCCAGCTACGTCCTCGACTCCGGCTCCCCCGACAGCCTGCGTCTCGGCCAACTCGACGCCCCGACACCCGGCCCCGGCCAGGTGCTCGTGCGGGTCCAGGCAGCGAGTCTGGACCGGGTCGACACCTACATCCGTCGCGGCACCCACGGCATGGCGACCACCGGGCCGACGATCCTCGGCCGGGACGTCGCCGGCACCGTCATACGGACCGGTCCCGGCGTCACCGGCTTCGCTCCCGGCGACGCGGTCGTCGGGCTGACCACCGGCACCCACGCCGAGCTCGCCGTCGTCCCGGCCACGCACTGCTTCCCCCGGCCGGCCGCGCTCGACGCCGTCCACGCCGCCGCGGTGCCCACCGCCGGACGCACCGCCTACGACGCGGTCGTCAACCTCGCCGAGGTGCGCCCCGGCGACCGGGTCCTCGTCGTCGCTGCCGCCGGCGCCGTCGGCACCTTCGCCGTCCAGTACGCCCGCCACCTGGGCGCGCGGGTCGTCGGCACCAGCGCCCCGGCGAAGGCCGACGCCGTGCGCGCCCTCGGCGCCCTCGACGCTGTGGACCACTACCGCCCTGACGTCGTCGACTCCCTGCGTGCCGCGCTGCCCGGCGGCGAGGCCGACGTCATCGTCGAGTCGGTCGGCGGCACCTTGTGGTCCGACGTGCTCAAGGTCCTCGCCCCCGGCGGGCGGCTGGTCACCTGCGGCGTCACCGCCGACAGCCACGCCCACCTGCACCTGGGCCGGCTCATGGTCAAGGGCTGGACGCTGCGCGGCATCGGGCGGCCCGGGCCCGAGGCGGTGGCCCGCCAGATGCGCGAGGCCCTCACCCTCTCGGCCGTCACCGCCGCCCCCGCGATCGCCGCCACGCACCCGCTCGAACAGGCCGCGGCCGCGCACGACCAGCTTGAGACCTCGGACTTCGTCGGGCGGATCGTCCTCACGACCGGCTGAGACCTCAGGTGAGCGACTTCCCCGACACGGCGGACAGGACGACGAGCGGGATCTTTCGCCCGAAGCCTGCGGCCCGTTCGGCGTAGCGCGCCGCGTTCGGCTTGTGCGCCACGACGTGCGCCCACAGCTCCGGGTCGCGCTCCCCGTCGGTCACCCGCGCCCGCACCGCGATCGTCTTGCGCCGCAAGACGATCCAGCAGAGTTCGTGGTGCCGCGCATTGACCACCCAGGCCGGATCCGTGGGGCCGCCCCCCTTGGAGCCGACGACCACCACGTCCGGCCCGTGCGGCACGTACGGCAACGCCGCGTCGCGCAGCTCCCCGGACCGGCGGCCCACCGTCGTGAGCAGCAGCGTGGGGTTGTACGGGAACCTGCCCGCCAGCGCGTACTGCAACGACACGAGCGAGAACCCGGTCCATCGCACGAGAAACCGGTCGAACGCCATCCCGCGCGGCCCGCGGATGACCACCAGCCACGGCCGGCCGTACGAGGCGAACGACCTCGTCTCCGAACTGATCCGGTCCCCCCGGCTCATCGCGCGCGGGCCAGCAACGGTGACAGCGTCTCGGCGACGTCGGCGACGTCCTCGATGCCCCGGACCACCTCGACGAGCTGCTCCTGCGTGCCCGGATCGAGGATCCCGTCGCAGAACGTGGCCAGCTTGCCGGCCACGAAGTCCCAGTCCGCCCGTGTCGCCTCGTCCCACGGATCGCCCTGGGCGAAGTCCGACTCGACAACGTACTCCCGGCCACCGGCCCGGATCGTCAGCGCACCCCGCGTCCGGCGGATCTGACCACCCGGGTGCTCCCTGAGGTCGGCCTCCCACTCCGCGTCGAGCACCGGGTCCGGCGCCGTCGTGATCCGGCGCGCCAGGTCCCACACCGCGGGGTCGGCCAGCCGCTGCGGGTCGTACCACTGCGGACCGGGGGCGTACCCGAGCAACACCAGCGCGGCGGCGTACGGCATGTTGAAGGCTCCGTCCAGCGGCGCGCCGAGCGTGTCCGGGATCTGCTGGGCCGGCTCCCGGAACTGCAACGTCCGGTAGGCCGCCGGGCTCAGCCGGATCTCCATGGACTCGATCTGCGACACCGGCACCCCGTGGGTACTCGGGAACGCGCGGATCGCGTCGAGCGCGGCGTGGGTGAAGCGGCACGTCGGGTACGGCTTGAGCGAGGTTTCGCTGATCCACCACGTCGACCCCAGGCCGGCGACCATCTCGTGCCGCTCACCCCCGAGGAAGCCCATCGCCTCGATGAAACCCGGGGTGCGGTCCAGCACGTCCAGGTCGCCGGTGTAGCCCTCCTCGGCGAGCACCGCGCCGAGCATCCCGGCGTGCGCGATCGCGCCGTACGGGCCGTACTTGAACGCGTTGAACGAGCGCCGCTCGGCCATGTAGGAGTTCTTCGCCGGCGGGGCCAGCCAGGCGACCAGGCCGAGCGCGTGGGCCAGACGCTCCGGCTCCCAGCCGCCGACGACGGCGCACGCCGCGGCCGTACCCATCGAGGCGTAGCCGTGCGACGACAGCGGCGACCAGCGGAACTGCCCGTCCTCGAAGGCCATGAGCGAGGTCGACAGGTTCAGCCGCGCGTTGATCTCGAAGGCGAGGATGCTCGCGCGCAACAGGCTCGCCCCGTCGGCGTGCAGCCGCTCGGCCTCGGCCAGTCCGGCCGCGACACCGAACACCGCGAAGTGCGCCGAGTTGAAGAAGGTGTCGTCCGCGTCCAACGCGTTCATCATGTCCGCGTTGGCGTGAGCGGCGTTGATCGCCGCGACCCGCTGCCCGAGCCCGAACACCGTCGCCTCGGCCGGGCCGCCGAACCGGGCGGCGACCTGCTGGACCATGCGGCTGCGCCGCAACCGCACCGCCGCCAGACCACAGACGAGCGAGTCGAGCAGGACGAGCTTGCCGTAGTCACGCACCGGCTCGGGGATGTCCTGGTCGCGGGTCGTCGTCGCGAACCTCGCGAGCAGCTCCGTCCGCGTCGGTTCCGTCGTGGCACTCACCGCTCAGCCCACCCTTCCCGGCGCGACGAGCCGGTTGCCCTGCGCGTCACGCGGCAGCGGCAGGGGAATCGCCGCGAGCAGCTTCTTCGTGTACTCCTGCTGCGGGTTGGCGAAGATCTGCCCCGTCGTGTCCGCCTCCACGACCTCACCGGACGCCATCACCATGACCCGGTCGGCGATGACCTCGACGAGAGCCAGGTCGTGGCAGACGAACAGGTAGGCCAGACCCAGCTCCTCCTGCAGGTCCAGGAGCAGGTTGAGCACCTGCGCCCGCACCGACACGTCCAGCGCCGCGACCGGCTCGTCGCACACGATCAGGCTCGGCTTCATCGTCAGCGCTCGGGCGATCGCGACCCGCTGTAGCTGCCCGCCGGACAGCTCGGCCGGGTAGCGTCCCAGATAGCGCGAGCCGATGCCGACCTTGTCGAGCAGCTCGGCCGCCTCCCGCTCACGCGTGGCACGGTCCTTGTCGGTATGCACGAGGAGCGGCTCGGCGACCGCGTCCTTGATCGTCATCCGAGGGTCGAGCGAGCTGTACGGGTCCTGGAAGATCATCTGCATCCGCTGGCGCAGTTCGCGTAGCTGCTTCGGCTTCGTGGCCAGCACGTCGATCCCGTCGAAGGTCACCGACCCGGAGTCCGGCTCGATGAGGCGCAGCACCATGCGCCCGACCGTCGACTTACCCGCGCCGGACTCACCGACGACCGCGAGGCACTCACCGCGCTCCAGGGTGAAGCTCACCCCCTTGACCGCGTGCGACCACTTCGTACGCCGGCCGAGCCAGTCCCGACCGGAGCTGAACGACTTCGTGAGGTTCTTGACCTCGAGCAGGCTCATCAGACCGTGACTCCATCCAGAGAGAGCTCCGCGGCACGCACGCATCGCACATCGTGCTCAGCGGCGCCGTCGATACGGATCAGGCCCGGGTGGGCCACGTCGCACCGGCCCGGCTCCACGAACTCGCACCGGCTGCTGAACCGGCACCCGTGCGGCCAGGTGCCCGGAGCCGGGATGCCACCGGGAATCGCGCGCAGCCGCCGGTCGGTGTTCAGGCCGGGCTTCGGGATCGACCCGATCAGGCCGGAGGTGTAGGGGTGCCGCGGGTTGAAGAAGATCTTCTCCGAGGGCGCGTTCTCGGCCACCTCGCCGGCATACATGACCACCACCTGCTGGCACAGCTCGGCCACCACCGCGAGGTCGTGGCTGACGAACAGCAGCGCCACACCGGTCTGCTCCTGCAGGTCGCGCAACAGCTCGAGGATCCGCTCCTGCACCGTCACGTCGAGCGCCGTCGTCGGCTCGTCGGCGATGAGCAGGCGCGGGTTGCAGGCCATGACCATCGCGATCATGACGCGCTGGCACATACCGCCGGAGAACGCGTGCGGGTACTCGTCGACCCGCTGCGCCGCCCGCGGGATCTGCACCATCTCGAGCATCTCGACGGCGCGGGCTCGGGCCTGCTTGCGGTTCATGCCCAGGTGCTTGCGCACCGACTCCGCGATCTGGTCCCCGACGGTGAAGGCCGGGTTCAGGCTGCGGATCGGCTGCTGGAAGATCATGCCCATGCCGGGGCCACGCAGGTCCCGCCACTGCTTCTGGGTGCCCGCGGTGAGGTCTTTGCCGTCGAAGACGATCCGGCCTGACGCGATCCGCCCGCCCGTCGCCCCGGTCAGGCCCATCACCGCGACCGAGGTCACCGTCTTGCCCGAGCCGGACTCGCCGACCAGAGCCATCGACCCGCCCGGCTTGAGCGAGAACGAGACGTCCTGGACGGTCGTCTGCCACCCACCCGAGGGTGAGGGGAACTCGACGTTGAGGTTCTCCACGCGCAGGAGGTCTGCCGCCGCCCCGGTGGCGTCGTTCCCGGTGCGGGCGCTCACGCCGGCCGCCGTTTCACGTGCCATGTCAGCTCCTGGTTGTTGCCGGACCGGTCAGTTGCCCGACCGGGTGCGCACGAGGGCGCGACGAACACCATCACCGACGTAGGTGAAGGCGAGGACGGTGAGGAAGATCATCATGCCGGGCGGCCACACGAGGTACGGCGCGAGGCGAATGTTCGAGGAGGCCGTCGAGAGCATCGAGCCCCAGCTAGCCGCGGGGGCCTTGACGCCCAGCCCGAGGAAGCTCAGGCTCGCCTCGGCCGCGACGGCGGTGCCCAACGACACCGAGATGACGATGATGATCGGCGGCAGCACGTTGGGCAGCACGTGCCGCACAGTCGTGCGCAGGGTGCTGCAGCCCAAGGCGATCGAGGCCTCGATGTAGGTCTCGTGCCGCACGTCCATCGTGCCGGCGCGGGCCACCCGGAAGAAGCGCGGGGCCATGACCAAGCCGATGGCGAGCATCGCGTTGGTGATGCCGGAGCCGAGGACCGCGACGATGGTGATGGCCAGCACGAGCGACGGAGCGCTCATGATCGCGTCCATGATGCGGGTGAGGATCGTGTCGACCCAGCCGCCGCGGTAGCCCGCGATCATGCCGAGGGGCAGGCCGAGCACGAGCGCGACGGCCGCAGCCTGCAGCGCCGCCCACAGCGAGACTCGCGCCCCGAAGATGAGCCGGCTCAGCACGTCCCGGCCGTAGTCGTCGGTCCCCAGCCAGTGCTCGGCGCTGGGCGGCTTGAGCCGCTGCAGCAGATTCTGCACGTCGGGGTCGTACGGCGCCAGGGCCGGGGCGAAGATTGCGATGAGGGCCAGCGCGAGCAGGAAGGCGCCGGCCACGATCGTCGTGGGGCGACGCACGATGCTCTTGAGGATGCCTGGGGCGGCGGCCGGCTCCGGGTCACCCGTGCCGATGGCCGCCGTGGGCACCTCGGTGAGGACGGTTTCGGCGAGGCCGTCCGCAGGCGTGCCGGCTCCGTGCGAGTCGTTCCCCGGCGCCGGGGACGTGGGGGTCCGGTTCGCGCTCATGACCGCACCTTAGGGTTGAAGTAGCCGTAGGAAATGTCGACGATGAGGTTGACGAGCACGACGATCGACGTGCTGAACAGGACGAAGCCGAGCAGCACCGGGACGTCACGCCCCTGCACGGCCTCGACGGCGGTGCGCCCGAGGCCCGGCATGTTGTAGATCATCTCGATGGTCACCGACCCGGCGAGGACCTCCGCGACGCGGAAGCCGAGGACGGTGATGACGGGGATGCACGCGTTCTTCAGGGAGTGCTTGAACACGACGCTGGCGCGCGACAGGCCCTTGGCCTCGGCGTTGAGGATGTAGTCGGTCTTCATGACCTGCCCGAGCGCCGAGCGCATCTGCAGGGTCACCTCGGCGGCCGGGAGCAGACCGAGGGCGAAGCCCGGCAGGATGAGGTGCGACAGCCACGGCCAGAAACCGGCGGACAGCGGTTGGAAGCCGAACGCCGGGAACATCTGCAGCCCAACCGCGAAGATCGAGACGAGCACGAGGCCGAACCAGAAGCCCGGGATGGCGATCGCGACCGAGGCGAACCAGTTGACGATCCGGTCGACGATGCCGCCGGAGCGCAGCGTGGCCACGAGCGCCAGGGTGGCCCCCAGCACGATGGCGAAGATCATCGCGACGAGCACCAGCGACATCGTCGTCGCCATCCGTCGCGTCAGCAGGTCGGTCACGCTCTGGTCGGAGACGAAAGACGTGCCGAGGTTGCCTTGAAGGACGTCGCCGATCCACTTGAGGTAGCGAAGGAGGACCGGATCGTTGAGGTTGAGTTCCTCGCGGATCGCCGCGATGCGTTCCGGGGTCGGTTCGTCACCGGCGAGGATGGTGGCCGGATCCCCAGGGGCGAGCTCGATCAGAGCGAAGACGAGCAGCGGGACGAAGAACAGCAGGGGTATCGCTGCGAGCAGTCGCCTGCCGGCGTATCGGAGCATCTCTTACCTCGGCTCTGAGCGTGGTACGTGGCGCCTGGGAGTGAGCCCCGCACGGCTTGGTGCCGGCGAGGCCGTGCTGGTGTCGCCGCCGGCCCCGGCCACAGCGGGCGGCCCTGACCACCCGGCGGCGACACCACCGGGTGGTCAGGAGCGACGGTTACTTCTTGACGGCGATGTTGCGCAGATCCCAGATGCCGATGTTCGACATCGGGATGTTGTCAATGCCGACGATGTTCGACTTCGCGACGTTCGCGTTGGTCTGGTTGCACAGCGGCAGGAACCAGACCTGATCGAGCGTCGTCTTCCAGATGTCGTGGTACAGCGGGGCGCGCTTGTCCATCGACAGCATGGGGTTGGCCGCCTCGGCCGCCTTGGCCTCGATGAGCGAGGGGTTCGCGGCGAGCTTGTAGGTGTTGAGCAGGTAGGTGTTCACCGTCGCCGCCGGGTCGGCCTTCGGGCTCCACGACGTGCCGACCATGAGCTCGAAGTCGCCGGCGATGAAGCGCGGCTCGTTCTCGGTGTTGGGCACGGGGTTGAGCGTCGCGTCGATGCCGACGGCCCGCAGCGACGCCTGCACGACGTTGGCCGGCTGCTCGGCGTTCGTGCCCGCGGCGAAGGTGACGGTCACCTTGGCGCCACCGGCCTTTTGCACCAGGGCCTTGGCCTTGTCGACGCTGAACTCGTACGGGTAGGTGTAGTTCGGCAACCGGCTCGGGTCCGTCTCGGGGACGAGCTGGCGCGTCGGCGTGCAGGTGCCGCCGAAGAGCGCACTGATCGCCGCCGGGTCGACCGCGTGGGCGATCGCCTGGCGGACCTCGAGCTTGCCGACGTCGCCCTTGTTGGCGCGCAGGTAGACGCCGACGAGGTTCTTGAACTTCACCTCATGCTTCTGCAGACCGCTGCCCGGGGTGACGATCTTCTGGACCGTGGCGATCTCCGTGGCCGAGCTGAGCGGTGCCAGGTCGATCTGGCCGCTCTGCAGGCCGTTGAGGCGGGCCGCGGCGTCGGGCACGCGCTGCAGCTCGATGCCGCCGAGGCGTCCGACGTTCGGGTCCCAGTAGCTGTCGGCCCGCTTGAGGACGAGCTTCTCCTGGGGCACGAGCTCGGTGGCGATGTACGGGCCGGAGCCGGCGGTGCCGGGTTTGTTCTTGATGTCGACACCGTCCTTGATGGCCTTCGGGCTGACCATCATGCCGGCCGTGCCGGTGAAGGACGCGGGGAGCTGGACGCCTCTGCCCTTGACCAGCTTGAGGCGCACGGTCGTCGCGTTGACGACTTCGACCGACTCGATGTCGGCGAGGTCGCCCTTGAGGGTCGAGCCCTGGAGGGTCTTGCCCCGCTCGATGTTGACCTTGACCGCCTCGGCGTCGAACGGCGTGCCGTCGTGGAACTTCACGTCGTCACGCAGCTTGAGCTCCAGGACACTGCCGTTTTCGACGAAGCTCCACTCTTTGGCCAGGCCCGGGACGACCTTGTCGTCCTTGTCGAGCATGGTCAGCCGGTCCCACACGAGGAACAGGTAGCCCCAGGCGCCGTAGCTCGTCTGGAGGGCCGGATCGAGGTCGCGCAGCGGACCCGCCGACGCGAACTTGAGCACGGCCGATGTGTCGATCTCGCCTCCGGAACCGCTGCTGCTGTCTGTGGGGCTGTTGCTGCTGCAGCCGGCCATCACGGCGAGCGCCCCGATGGCCATCAGCGCGATGACGCGCTCCCGGGTCTTGTTGATGAAACCCATTATCAACCGTCCAAACACGAGCCGAATCGATCGAGAGAGGGGTGCCGCCCGCCCGGCGGTTGCCGGGCGGGATCCGCGGGGTGGTGACCACCGGGCGCTCGTGCGCCCGGCGTTTCACCCGTCCGCGGACAGGATCAGTGCACTGGTTGGAACTCCGACGCCCGCCGTCACAAGGACGTTGCGGACGCCGTCGGGCTGGTTGGTCGAGGTCCCCCGGACGAGCCGGACGCCCTCCGCGACGCCGTTCGTGCCGTGCAGGTAGGCCTCACCGATCTGGCCACCGTGGGTGTTCGTCGGCAGCGAGCCGGTGACCTCGAGGTTGCCGTCGGCGATGAAATCCTTGGCCTCGCCGCGGCCGCAGAAGCCGTACTCCTCGAGCTGGTTGAGCACGTAGGGGGTGAAGTGGTCGTAGAGGATCGCCGCATCCATGTCGGCGGGTCCGAGGCCCGACTGGGCCCACATCTGCTGGGCGCAGAGCTCGACCTCGGGGATCCGGGTCAGGTCCGCACGGTAGTAGCTGACCATTTGGTACTGGTCCGGTCCCATGCCCTGGGCCGCCCCGACGATGTAGGCCGGGGTGGAGGGCAGGTCTTTGGCGCGCTCGGCGCTGACGATGACCATCGCCTGGCCGCCGTCGGTCTCCTGGCAGCAGTCGAAGAGGTGCAGCGGCTCGGCGATCCAGCGGGAGGCCTGGTGCTCCTCGAGGGTGAGCGGCTTGCCGTAGAACCACGCGTGGGGGTTGTTCGCGGCGTGCTTGCGGGCGAGCACGGCGACCCGGCCGTAGTCCTCGCTGGTCGCGCCGTACTTGTGCATGTAGCGACGGGCGAACATCGCGGTGTGCTGGGCCGGGGTGAGCAGACCGTACGGGTTGACCCAGGAGCGGTACTCGTTGTCCGAGGTGGCCTGGGTCTTCGCCGGAGGCGGCCCCTGCCCGAAGCGGACGCCGGAGCGCTCGTTGAAGGCGCGGTAGGCCACGACGACGTCGGCGATGCCGCTCGCGACGGCCATGGCGGCCTGCTGGACGGGGGCACAGGCGCCGCCACCGCCGTAGGGGATCCGGGAGAAGAACTTCAGCTCCGGGATGCCCAGGCTGCGGGCGACCATGTTCTCCGGGTTGGTCTCCATGGTGAAGGTCGTCATGCCGTCGACGTCGGCGGGGCGCAGGCCCGCGTCGGCCAGGGCGGCCACGACGGCCTCGACGGCCAACTGCAGCTCGCTGCGGCCGGAGTCCTTGGAAAACTCCGTCGCGCCGATGCCGACGATCGCGGTGCGACCCGACAGGAAGTTGTCCGTCACGTCACTGCTCCGTTCCGCGGGGCAGGCGCACGGTCACCTCGGAGATGGCGTGCGCGCCCTTGCTGTTCATGCCACGCACCGCGACGCGCACGGTGTCCTGCTCGAGGCCGACGACCTCACCGGTCAGCCGCATCGTGTCGCCCGGGAAGTTCGGCACCCCGAGCCGGGTGCTCAGACGCACCATGCGCGCGGCGGGGCCGGCCCAGTCGGTGACGTAGCGGCCGACGAGCCCGTTGGTGTTGTTGATGCTCATGTAGGTGTCGGGGGTACCGCGACGCTCGGCCTGGGCCGGGTCGTGGTGCACGTCCTCGTAGTCGCGGGTCGCGAGGGCGCCGGCGACGATGAGGGTCCGGGTCAGTGGGATCTCGAGCTCCGGCAGCGTGTCGCCGATGCTCACCTGCTCGATGGTGATCTGTGTGCCGCTCACGACGCCTCCTCCGCAAGCTCCGGCGACGCCGCGAGCATCAAACTGTGCTTATGGCGAGCGGTCCCTCCGCTACGCTCCGGGCCGCTCACAGTTGCTCCCCCGCGTCGACGAGATCCGCGAGCTGCTGGAGGTGCCAGGCCCCGGAGCCGGCGGTGTTGGCTAGCTGGGTGGTCCAGAGCATGTAGCGGTGGATCGGGTAGGTGACGTCGGCACCCATGCCGCCGTGCACGTGCTGCACGGTGCGCGCGACGCGGTCGCCCGCCTCGCTGGCCCAGTACTTCGCGACGTGTACGGCCGCGCGGGAGGGCCGCTCGGTCGTCTCGCGCCAGAGCGCGTTGAGGTAGGTGACCTCCATCGCCTCGGTGTCGATGTGGCAGTTGGCGATCTGGTGTGCGACGGCCTGGAAGGTCGCGATCGGCACACCGAACTGTTCGCGGCCCGAGGTGTAGTCGGCGGCCTGGCGCACGGCGGCCTGGCTGATGCCGGTCTGCAGGGCGGCCAGGGCGATCCAGACCTGGCGCAGCAGCCAGTCGACCCGGTCGTCCTCGGGGCCCTCGGCGAGCGGTTCCGCGGCGGCGCCCTCGAGGTGCACGTCGGAGGCGAGTCCCCGGTCGGTGCGCTCGAAGGTGTCGAGGCGCACCCCGGCGCCGTCGGTCGGCACGAGATAGAGCCCGACCGTGCCCTCCTCGTCGGCGGCCGGGACGATGATCGCGTCGGCGAGGTGCGCCGAGCGGACGCCGACGGCGGTGCCGCTCAGGGTGGCTCCCGCACCGCCGGACCGCGCACGGACGCGGGCGCCGTACGGCCGGGCGTCGGCCAGGTCCTCGACGGCCACGGTGAGGACCGCGTCCCCGGCGGCGACGCGGGGCAGCCACTCGGACTGCTGCTTGGCGTCGCCGTAGCGCACCAGCGGCAGGACGCCGCCCACGAGGGTCTCCCACAGCGGGACGGTGCCCAGCGTGCGGCCCTGCTCGACGAAGACCCCGGCGATCTCCGCCAGACCCAGCCCGGCGCCGCCGTACTCCTCGGGCACGATCAGCCCGAGAGCGCCGGACTCGGCCAGGTCGCGGTGCAGGACGCGGTCGAAGCGCTCCGAACCGGCCTCGATGTCGAAGAGGCGCTGCGGGTCACCGTTGCGCGAGAAGATGTCGCGCGCCAGGTCGTTGACCGTGACCTGCTCCTCGG
Source organism: Dactylosporangium roseum (assembly GCF_025264685.1). Classification (GTDB taxonomy): domain Bacteria; phylum Actinomycetota; class Actinomycetes; order Mycobacteriales; family Micromonosporaceae; genus Dactylosporangium; species Dactylosporangium roseum. The sequence continues at coordinate 2,637,536 of NZ_CP073721.1, read as the reverse complement.
TGAGCTGGAAGTCCATCAGTTCCTCTCCTCTTCGGTGCGCTCCGACGCGGAGGTCGCGGCCCGGAAACGCGGCAGCGTGAGGTTCTCGTCGTAGTCGAGCCAATCGACCTGTACGGGCAGGCCGATCTCGACCTCGTCGGCGTCCCCGACGAAGTCGGCGACGAGGCGCGTGCCCTCCTCGAGGTCGACCAGCACGACGGTGAGCGGGTAGTCGTACCCGGGGGCCTTCGGGTGGTGGCTGACGACGTAGCTGTGCACCGTGCCCCGGCCGCTCGCCTCGACCTCGTGCCACGCGTAGGAGTGGCAGGACGGGCAGATCGGGCCGGGCGGATGGCGCAGTGTGCCGCAGTCGGTGCAGGCCTGGATGACGAGGCGACGCTGGGCGGCTGCCTCGAACCAGAAAGCGTTGTCGCGCAGGATGAACGGCTTGTGCCGCAGCGCCGGGTCGGCGGCGGCCGGCGCCGCGGGCTTGGCACCGCTCGGGTCGAAGCGCAGGATACGGAAGCGCTGGCGAGCCACGACCTCGTCGTCCTGGTCGGTGTAGGTGCGCAGCGTCGTGATGAAGTGGCCGGTGCCCAGACCCGTGGTCTTGCGCGGGGAGACGTCCTCGATGATCGTCGTCATCTTGATCTCGTCGCCCAGGCGCAGCTCGCGCACGTACTCGTGCTCGTCGTTGGTCGCGACGACCCCGACGAAGCCGGCCTCGGCGAGGATCGCGAGCAGCCGGGCCATGGGGGTGTCCGGCGTGGCGCCCGCGGCGGCGGCCATGTGGGCCTTGTAGCCGACCATGAGCCAGGTCGACAGCATCGGCGGCGGGGCGACGACACCCTCACGGCCGGCGTCACGGGCGGCCCGCTCGTCGACGTAGATGGGGTTCTCGTCGCCCATCGCCTCGACGAAGTGGCGGATCATCGCCTGGTTGACGGCGTCCTGAGCGTAGCGGGTGGGCGTGGCCTCGAGGCCGCGGAACTCGCGCAGGCGGGCGAGGAACGCCTCCTCGTCGGTGGTGTCGGGGGCCGGGGTGTGCGTCGTGGTGCTCATGCGGACCGTCCCTTCCGGGGCATGCCGAGGCCGGCGACCGCGATCATGTCGCGCAGCACCTCGTTGGTACCGCCGCCGAACGTGTTGATGTAGGAGCCGCGGGTGTAGGCCTCGAGCTGTCCGCCGAGGACGGCGTCCGGGGCGCCGGGACGCCGGGTCGCGCGGGGCCCGACGACGGAAACGAGGCTGCGGCAGACCCGGTCGTGGGTCTCCGTGCCGTAGACCTTGGCGACCGACGCGGCGGCGGGGGCCGGGTTCTGACCCTCCTCGACGACGGCGATCTTCCAGTTGAGCAGGCGCATCGCGGTCAGCTCGGCGTAGTCCCGGGCCAGTTCCGTGCGCACCCACGGCCTGTCGAGGACGCGGATCCCGTCGGCGTCGGGCTCGGCGGCCCACGCGGTGATGTCGGTCCAAAGCTGCTCGGTGCGTCCGCCCATGGCGGCCAGGCCCACTCGCTCGTGACCGAGCTGGCCGGTGATGAGGCGCCAGCCGCCGTTGACCTCACCGACGAGGGCCTCGGGGCCGACGCGCACGTCCTCGTAGTAGGAGGCGTTGGTATGGGTGATGCCGCTGGTGGCGATCGGCGTGCAGCTAAAGCCGGGGTCCGACGTCGGCACGATGAGGATGGTGATGCCCTTGTGCTTCGGGGCGTCGGGGTCGGTGCGCACGGCCAACCAGACGAAGTCGGCCTGGCTGACGCCGCTGGTGAAGACCTTCTGGCCGTTGATGACCCAGCCCCCCTCGGGGGTGGCCTCGGCCTTGGTGCGCAGCGAGGCGAGGTCGGTGCCGGAGCCCGGCTCGCTGTAGCCGATGGCGAAGATGACGTCGCCGGTGAGCATGCCCGGCAGGTAGGTGCGCTTCTGCTCCTCGGTGCCGTAGCGCATCAGCATCGGGCCGATGTTGCTGATGGTGACGAAGGGGAACGGCGCCTGGGCGCGGTTGATCTCGTCGAAGAGGATGTACTGGTCGAGCGGCGGGCGCCCCTGGCCGCCGAACTCCTTGGGCCAGCCGAGCCCGAGCAGGCCGTCCTTGCCGATCTGGCGGACGATCTCGCGGTAGGCCGGCCGGTCCTCGTTGGTGCCGCCGAGCGCCTCCCGGACCTCGGGTGTGAGCAGGCGCGCGAAGTAGGCGCGCAGCTCCCGGCTCAGCTCTCGCTGCGCTGGGGTGTACTCCAGGAACATGGATGTCCTCTCTCGGGGCGTGGGGCGCCAGTCGGTGTGTTCGGCGGGCCGGCCGGGTCAGGTGGGCGGCAGGAGCGCGGTGCGCCCGTTGTCGGCGAACTGCTGTTCGAGGTCTCTGACGTCCGCCGCCGTGAGCGGGCGGTACGCGGTGGACGCGCCGTCCCGGATGTACACGGGGTCGGTCGTGGCCCAGGCGGCGCGGCGCAGGACCTGCTTGGCGACCTTGCTGTTGCCCGTGGTGGGGATCTCGGCGACGATTCGCACGAAGCGGGGCCGCCATTTGGTGCCGAGGTCGGCCTGCTCGTCGAGGAAGGCGGTGAACGCCTCGGGGTCGAAGCTGGCGCCGCCACGCAGTTCGAGCACGCACATGACCTGGTCGCCGGTGCGCGGGTCGGGCACGGCGAAGACGGGGGCGAGCGCCACCCGATCCCAGCGCTCGATGATCCGCTCGACGGACGCGGCGGCGAAGTTCTCGCTGTCGACGCGGATCCAGTCCGAGGAGCGGCCGGCGAAGTAGAAGTAGCCGTCGGCGTCGCGGTAGGCCAGGTCGCCGGACCAGAAGTCCTCGCCGCGGACCCGCTCGGCGGCGGCTTCGGGGTTCTTGTAGTAGCCCTCGAACCGGGCAGCCAGGCCGACTCCGACGAGCTGGCCGATGGCCTCCTCCGCGTTGACGAGCCGTCCGGTCTCGTCGAGCCTGGCCGGCGGGCACTCCAGCCCGGTGGCCTCGTTCATGACCTTGATCTCGGCGCCGGCGACGGCCACGCCGAGCGCCTCGTCGGGCGTCTCTGGGGTGCGGTTGATGCGCATGACGCCCTCGCTGGAGCCGTAGCCCTCGGAGACGACGACACCGAAACGCTCGGTGAAGCGGGCGATGTCGGCGGCCGAGGCCTCGGTGCCGACGGCGCGACGCAGCGTGCTCGTCGCGTCGCGCGGGTCGACCGGCTGGGCCAGGACGTAGGCGAGGGCCCGGCCGACGTAGTTGAAGTAGGTGACGCCGTGCTCGTGCACGTCGCGCACGAAGCCGGACGCGGAGAACTTGCGGACCATGCAGATCGTCGCGCCGCAGACCATGGCGGGCCCGAGGTTGAGCATGACGGCGTTGCCGTGGAACAGCGGCATCGCCAGGTAGCTGACCGAGTCGCGGGTCAGCTCGGTGCGGGCCAGCAGCGCCTCGGAGACCGCGGCAAGGCGCCCGTGCGAGCAGATGACCGCCTTGGGTGCCCCGGTCGAGCCTGAGGAGAACATGAGCAGCAGGTTGGCGTCGGGGTCGACCTTGTCGGTGGGCATCGGGGCACCGGCGTGCCGGGCCAGCCAGGCGGCGTACTCCGGGGAGTCGATGTTGCGCACCTGCTCGGCGGGGATGCCCAGATCGAGCCCGTCGACGAGGCCAGCGAGGCGGTCCTCGGTGATGAGCAGGTCACAATCGGTGTGCCGCATGTCGTGGGCCAGCTCGGCGCCGCGTCGGGTCGGATTGATCCCGACGACGGTGGCGCCGGACAGCGCGGCCGCGCAGATCCAGTACACGTAGTCGGGGGTGTTCTCCAGGAGCACCCCCAGGTGCAGCGGCTTGTCCTCGGGCCAGGGTACGTCGGCCAAGGCGGCGGCGCGGTCGGCGGCTTCCTGCACGACCTGGCCCCAGGTGATGATGCGGCCCTCGAACAGCAGGCCCGGGTGATCGTCACCCGTGCGCCCGCGCACGATGTCGGCGAAGACGGCGAGTCCCGACGTTCGGGCTACCGGGGTCTGGGGTGTCATTGACGTTCCGTTTCGTTCGTCGTCGACAACGGATCAGCGACGGCAAGCAAGCGCTTGGTTGAGATCGTAGGGTGGGGTGTGAAGGCAGGTCAAGGCCCTGACAAGGCTTCCCACGGGTGCTCCGCGGCGAGCGCCGAGCGCACCCGGTCGGTGTCCTCACCACGGCGCCGCGGCGCCCGCGGGATCCCGGCGGGCGTCCGCGAGAAGCGGGGCACCGGGGCCGGCTGGACGACCCCCTCGACCTCGACGACGGCCCGCCGGGCACGCACCTGCGGGTGCTCGGCCGACTCGGCGATGTCCAGCACCGGGTGCACGCACGCGTCGATGCCCTCGTAGACGCTGGTCCACTCCTGCCGGGTGCGCCCGGCGAAGACCGTCCCGATCCGCTCGGCCCAGCCGGCCCACCCCGACTCGTCGAACTGCCCCGGCCCGTCCTCCGGATCGAGGCCGAGGGTGAGCAGGAACGTGCGGTAGAACTTCGCCTCGATGGCCGCGACGGACATGAACTTGTCGTCGGCGGTGCGGTACACCCGGTAGAAGTGCGCCCCGCCGTCGAGGTAGTTCGTCCCACGGGTGAGGTTCCAGGCGCCCCGCGCGAGCATCGAGTGGATGACGACGGTGAGCAGCGCGCTGCCCTCGAGCATCGAGGAGTCCACGAGCTGCCCGCGCCCGGAGGAGGCGCGCTCGTGCAGGGCCGCCAGGATGCCGAAGGCAAGCACCATGCCGCCGCCGGCAAAGTCGGCCAGGTACATCGGCGGCACGACGGGGCCGGAGTCGGGCCGGCCGATCGTGTCGAGCACCCCGGAGACGGCGATGTAATTGAGGTCGTGCCCGGCGGCCGCGGCGAGGGGACCGTCCTGGCCCCAGCCGGTCATCCGCGCCACCACGAGGCGCGGATGCCGCTCGGTGAGCTCGGCTGGATCCAGGCCGAGACGTTCGAGCACCCCGGGACGGAACGGGTCGAGCAGCACGTCCGCGTCGGCGAGCAGCCGGTGCACGAGCGGCCGGTCGGCCTCGGACTTCAGGTCGAGCGTGACGGTCGTGCGACCACGGTCGATCGCGTTGACCTGCGCGCGCTCCCGCCGGTCGGGTTCGCCCGGCGGATCGACCCGTACGACCTGGGCACCGAGGTCGGCGAGCATCATCGTCGCAAAGGGCACCGGCCCCTGCCCACCGAGCTCGAGGACGCGCAGGCCGGCCAGCGGACCCGCGGACCGCGGGCCCGGGGTGGCGTTCACGACTGCTCCCCGGTGCCGGCCGCGACCGAGGTACCGGTTACGGCGCGGGGGTCCGTGCTCCACGTCTGCGGGGTCACACCCTCGTCGCGCAGGACCCGCTTGAGGATCCGCCCGACGGCGTTCTTGGGCAGCTCGGTGCGGACCTCGATGTGGGAGGGGACGGCGTACCGCGGGACCCGCGGGTGCAGCCACGCGAAGAACTCCGCGGGGTCGATCTGCGCGCCGGGCGCGGGCACGATCGTCACCTTGAGGTCGTCCTCGGCCAGGGGGGACGGGACCGCGTGGACGGCGACCTCACCGACGGCCGGGTGGGCCGCCACGATGCCCTCGATCTCGAAGCTGGAGATGTTCTCGCCGCCGCGGCGCAGGTAGTCCTTGCCGCGGTCGACGAAGTAGAGGTATCCGTCCTCGTCCAGACGGCCGTAGTCACCGCAGTGGAACCACAGGCCCCGGAAGACCTCGAGGGTCTTCTCCGGCTGGCGCCAGTAGCCGTTGAACATGATCGCCGGGCGGGTGGGGCGGGCGACGATCTCGCCGACCTCGCCGACGGGCAGCGGGTTGTCGTCCTCGTCGACGATGCGCACCTCGAAGGACTCGTTGACCTTGCCGGCGGTCCCGGCGCGGTACCCCCCGGGCGGGGTGAGCGTGATCAGGCTGGCCTCGGTCATGCCGTAGGCGCCCGAGCCGACCCGCTCGACGCCGAACCGCTCGGTCCAGCGAGCGGCGAGGTCGGCGGTGACCGGCGAGCCGGACACGACGCGAAGCTGGCCGAAGGCCTTGCGGGCAGCCTCGGACTCGGGGGCGCCGGCGATCATCGGCAGCATCGAGCCCATGAGTGCGGCCATCGTCGCGCGGGAGCGCAGGATCTCGTCCCAGAAGCCGCTGACCGAGAAGCGCTGCGCGAGGTCCATGGCCGAGCCGAGCTGGAGCGAGCCCACGACGTGCCCGACGGCCGCCATGTGGAACAGCGGCATCGCCGACCACAGGACGTCACCGGCCTGACGCTCGAGGTTCTCGTGCATCTGGCGGGCCATGTTCGCCACGAAGCCGTGGCTGACCATGCACGCCTTCGACAGTCCGGTCGTGCCGGCCGTGTAGATGAGGTGACTGGTGGCGTACGCGTCGAGGTCCGGGGTCGTCGTCAACGCCGAGCCCTCGGCGACGGCGGCGTCGAAGTCGATGACCTCGGTGGCCCAGGCGGGCACCGCTCCCGCGGCCGGTCGACCGGCCGCGGGAGCGCCGACGAGCACCGGCACCCGCAGCGCGGTGCCGGCGAGGGCGTCGTCCATGACGGGCACGAACTCGTCCTCGAGGATCATCGCGATCGGTTCGGCGTCGTGCACCTGGTGGGCCAGAATGGGGCCGCGGTTGCTCGTGTTGAGCGGGACGACAAAACCGCCGCAGAGCGTCGTCGCCCACCAGGCGAGCAGCGCCAGGCGGCCGTTGCGGGCGAGGACGACGACGCGGTCGCCGGGGCCGACGCGGTCGGCGAGGAACCCGGCGAGGCGACGCGACGCGGCATCGAGCTCAGCCACGGTGAACGGGGTGCCCGCGAGGGTGAGGGCGAGGTCAGGCTGCTTCTCGAGCACGCGGGACAGCGCGGCCCAGAGAGGGGCGGCTGCGGCGGGGCGGGTCACTGGCTCTGGCTACCTTTCTTCGGGCTTTCTTCGGGCCGGCCGGCACGGCAGGCGGCCGGCCGGCCGACGGTGGAGTCCGGGCGCTCAGCCCTTCGTCATCGCAACGGTGCGCAGGTCGAACAGGCCGAGGTTGGTCCACGGCAGTTGCTCGGCCCCGACGACCTTCGGGGAGGCGATGGTGGCGTTGGTGAGGTTGCAGATCGGAATGAACCACGCCTCGGCGAACATCTGCTCCCAAAGCTGGTGGTACTGCTTGGCACGCTCCTCGACGCTGGAGCGGGGGTCGCCGGCCTTGGCCGCGATCGGGGCGATGGCCTCGGGGTTGGTGGCGAGCTTGTAGTTGCCGGTGAGGTAGTTGTTCACCGTCCCCGCCGGGTCGAGGCGCGGGTTGAAGGTGTTGGACACCTCGAGCTCGAAGTCGCCGGCGATGAAGCGGGCCTCGGTCTCGGAGTTCGGCGTCGGGTTGAGCGTCGCGGTGATGCCGGCCTGGGACATGGCGGCTTGCATGGCGGTGGCGGGCTGCTCGGTGTTGGTGCCGGCGGAGAAGCTGACCGACACCTTGGCCCCGCCCACCTCGGCGATGAGCGCCTTGGCCTTGGCCAGGTCGAACTCGTACGGGTACTTCGCCGCCGGGTCCGCCCACGGGCTGTTCGGGTAGATGCTGCGGGTGGGCGTGCACGTGTCGGCAAAGAGCGCCTTGATGGCGGCCGGGTCGATCGAGCGCGCGATCGCCTCACGGACCCGCTTGTCCTTGAGGTCGCCCTTGTTGGCGCGCAGCAGGATGCCGAGGACGCTGCGGAACGGGCGGGTGGTCACCTTGAGCTGGCCGGCCTGGCCGAGTTGGCGGGCCTCGGTGATCTCGTTGGCCGAGGAGACGAAGCTGAGGTCGGTCTGACCGTTGATGACGCCGTTGATTCTGGTGGCGCCCTGCGGGACCCGGGTGATCTCCATTCCGGCGAGGCGCCCGGCGTTCGGATCCCAGTAGGTGCCCTTGGCGCGTTTGACCACGTACTTCTCGTTGGGCACGAACTCGGTGACGACGTACGGACCCGAGCCGGCGTCGCCGGGGGCGAGCTTGAGGTTGACGCCGTCGGCGATCGCCTTGGGCGAGACCATCATGCCGGCGGCCGTGGCCAGGGCCGACGGGAGCACCGCGCCGGTGCCCGGCTTGAGGTTCAGGCGCGCGGTCTGCGCGTTGACGACGGTGACGCCGGTGATATCGGCGAGGTCCTGCTTGATGGTGCTCGTCGACAGCGTCTGACCGCGCTCGATGTTCACCTTGACGGCGTTCGCGTCGAAGGGTGTCCCGTCGTGGAAGGTGACGTCGTTGCGCAGGGCGAGCTCGAGGTAGGAGCCGTCCGCGGCGAAGGTCCACGAGGTCGCCAGGCCGGGGACGATCTGGTCCTTGGAGTCGACCATGGTGAGCCGGTCGTAGATCAGCGTGAGGTAGGGATAGCCGCCGGGGGCCAACTGGGCCGGGTCGAGATTCTGGAACGGTGACGAGGCCGTGACCCGCAGGACGGCGTTGGGGTCGATCTCACCCGTCGTGGCGCCGGGGTCGCCGGCCGGGTTGCCGGAGCAGGCGCCGACGGCGAGGGTGGCGAGCAAAGTGACGGCGGCGGCGGCGAGGCGTCGGCGGTGTGGAAGACGAGACATGGTGTTCCTTTCCGGGCCTGCGGTCCGAGCCCGGGAGCGGCTCCGCGGCCGCGGCGGGGTCCCGGGGTCCGGGGTGGCGGGTGGTGTCGCCGGGTCGTTCGGCGGTGGCCATGAGAGGCGCGGTAGTTGCGGCGGGTGGTGGATGGGCGTCGGCGGCGTGGTGTGCGTGCCTGGAGCCCATCGGTGTCCCCCGAGGCTTGCCGGGGTAAAGCTACCTCGCGAGCCAACCAAGCGCTAGTTCGGGAACACCATAGGGACACGTCGCGGGTGCGTCAATGGGCGCGACACCACCGCGGCCGACGGGGCGACGACGCCGGGGCGCAACCGTTGTCAGCGCGCCACCGGGTCGCTAAGGTGTGATCAAGCAAGCGCTTGGTTGACCTTACCGGCCAAAGGAGTCCACCCGGTGGAAGCCACCCTCGCCACGGCACAGCCCCGCGATTCCGGTATCGATGCGGTCGCCTCAGCCACCCGCCGGCTCGTCGACGCGATCACCCGCGCCGGCGCGGCCCTCGACGTCGACGCCGACCGGATCGTGGCCGACCTCGACGTGCTCACCGCCCGGATCGACGCCCATGCCCCGGACCTTGCCGAGCGGATCACGACGATGTGGCGTCAGCCCGGCCCGGGCCGTTTCGACCCCGCCGGCGGCACCGAGAACCCGCTGTCGCCGCCGGTGAGCCTCTGGGTCGAGCCGGACGGATCATTGCGCGGCGAGGTCACCCTGCGGCTGGCCTTTCAGGGACCCCCGGGGCACGTGCACGGCGGCACCTCGGCCATGCTCATGGACCACGCCCTCGGCGTTGCCAACGCCCGCGCCGGGTATGCCGCGGTGACGGTCGGGCTCGACGTCTCCTTCCACGCGGCGATCCCCATCGGCTCGACGATCACGATCCTGGCCCGGCACGACGGGCGCGACGGGCGCAAGGTGCGCAGCTCCGGCGAGCTGCGCGTCGGCGACCTGACGTGCGTCACGGCCAAGGGCACCTTCGTGCTCATCGACGACCCGTCGACGCGGGAGAAGTTCCGGCGGCCGTCGAGGGAGCAGGCGTGAGCACGACTGCTGACCCGGCCACCGCCTCGCCAGGTCCGCTCGCCGGCCGTGGTGCGCTCGTCATCGGCGGGGGCGGCGGCTTCGGCCGCGCCATCGCCGCCGCGCTCGCCACCGACGGCGCCGCCGTGACGATCATGGGGCGCACCGAGGCGACGCTGCGGGCGGCGGCCGCGACGATCGCCGCAGCCGCTCCCGGGGCGCTGCCCGTGCGGGTCAGCGTCGGCGACTCCGCCCTCGATCAGGATGTGGCCGCCGCGGTGCGCGTCGCCGACGAGACCCCGTTGGCAGCCGTCGTCACGACGGTCGGCGGCGGCACCTTCCGTCCCGTGCTCGCCCTCGACGCCGAGACCCTCGAGCACGACTTCCGGCGCAACGTCACAACGGCGCTGCATGCGATCAGGCACGGCGGACAGGCCCTGGCCGCGCGTGGTGGGGGTGCCATCGTGTGCACCTCGTCGAGCGCGGGCGGGCACTCCTTCCCGTTCATGCCGTCGTATTCGGTGAGCAAGGCCGCGCTCGAGGCCCTCGTGCGGGTCGCCGCCGACGAGCTCGGCCACCTCGCGGTGCGGGTCAACGTGGTGCGCCCCGGCATCGTGGCCACCGACGGGAAGAACCCGGGCCTGTTGCTGGCCGACCCCGAACTGGCCGCCGCGACCGTCGCCGAGAAGCCCCTCTCGCGGGTCGGGCGCGCCGAGGATGTCGCCGCCGCGGTCCGCTTCCTGTGCGGTCCCGAGTCCTCGTGGATCACCGGCGCGTGCGTGCCGGTCGAGGGCGGGGCGCACCTGCGCCGCGCGCCCCGGCTGGAGAAGCTCGCCCGGATCGTCAGTGGCGACGAGGTCGTCGACGCCGCTCTGGCCGGCCGTCTCCCATGACGCCGCAGGTACCCGCCACCCAGATGGAGCTGACCACGACGCTGCCGCCGACGACGGCGCTGCGCGAGGTGCCCGCGGTGGTGGCGCGCATTGAACGGCTCGGCTTCGACACCGTGCACGTCCCCGAGACGACGCACGACTCGTTGTCGGTCGCCCTGCTCGCGGCCGAGCACACCAGCCGGATCACCGTGCGTACCAGCATGACGCTGGCCTTCCCCCGCAGCCCGATGGTGACCGCGTACGCCGCGTGGGACCTCGCGCGGTTCTCCGAGGGGCGCTTCCAGCTCGGTCTGGCCACCCAGGTGCGCGGCAACATCGTCGGCCGCTTCTCGGTGCCGTGGGACCGGCCGGCCGTACACCTGCGTGACTACCTCGCCTCGATCCGGGCGATCTTCGCCGCGTTCGCCACGGGCGCGCCCCTGGAGCACGAGGGCAGCCACTACCGCTTCACCCGGCTCCAGCCGTACTTCAACCCCGGCCCGCTGTCCACCGCGGCCCCGGCGCTGTACACCGGCGGGGTCAACCGGCGTGTCTGTGAGGTGGCCGGCGAGCTCGCCGACGGCTTCGTCACCCACGCGACGAACTCGCACCCCAGCCACCTCCGCACGGTCGTGCTGCCCGGCCTCCGCGCCGGGGCCGAGCGGGCCGGACGCGCCGGCATCCCGCGGGTCGTCGTCATGTCCAAGTCGATCACCGGTCCGACGCAGGCCGCACTCGCCGCGAGCCGCGACTCCGCCCGCCAGGAGCTGGCGTTCCTCTTCTCGACCCCGGCATACCGCACGACCCTGGACCGGCTCGGCCTCGGCGAGGTCGGCGAACGGCTCGCCGAGATGGCCGCCTCCGGGCATTGGGCAGGACTCGCCGACACCCTCGACGACGAGACCCTGGCCACGCTCATCCCGCACGGCACCTATGCCGAGCTGGCGGACGTGCTCGAGCGGGCCTACGGCGGGCTCGCCGACGGGCTCGGGCTCGGGCTGCCGCTCGACCCGGGCGACGACGAGGACTTCGGCGCGCTGCTCGAACGCCTCCGCCTCATCCCGACGAGCGCCGCGACCGGCGACCCGCCCGCGACCGGCGACCCTACCGCTTCACCGCCCCGGCCATCGATCACCCACTAGCGCACCAGCCAGCGAACCTCGCGGTGGCACGCGGGTAGGCACCGATCCGCCCTGGGGGCGGGCCGGCTTCCCCCGCCCCCGCTCCGCAGGGGTTCCCGTCTCCTCCCCGGCCTGAAGGCCGGGAATCCACGGAAGGAACCTGATGACCGCACGCATCGGGCTGCTCACCCCGGTCGTCGTCCAGCACCCGCGCACCGCGGCCTCCTGGGAGCGGGACGTCCTGGCCGGCCCCGACGTCGGCGATGCGCTGCTGGCCATCGCCCGCACCGCCGACGACCTGGGCTACCACCATCTCACGTGCAGCGAGCACGTCGCCGTGCCCACCCGGATCGCCGTCGAGCGGGGCGGGACGTACTTCGACCCCGTGGCCACGCTGTCGTTCCTCGCCTCGGCGACGCGCCGCGTCCGGCTCGCGACGAACGTCGTCGTCATCGGCTACCACCACCCGTTGGCCCTCGCCAAGACCTACGGCACCCTCGACCTGCTCAGCGGCGGCCGGGTCATCCTCGGGGTCGGGGTCGGCAGCCTCGAGGAGGAGTTCGACCTGCTCGGCGCCGAGTTCGCCGAGCGCGGCGCGGTCGCGGACGAGGCGATCGCGGCCCTGCGCGCCGCATGGGGCAGGGCCGTGCCGCACCACGAGGGGCCCCGGTTCACGTTCACCGACTTCGTCGTCGAACCGCATGCGCCGCGCACCGCCGTGCCGCTGTGGTTCGGTGGGCGCACCCGCCGCTCGCTGCGCCGCGCCGTGGCGCACGGCACCGGGTGGGCGCCGTTCGGCCTCGGGCCGCAAGAGCTGACCCGCCTGTGGACCTCCGTGGAGCGCCCGGACGACTTCGACCTCGTGCTGCAGGTCCCGCCGCTGGACCCGCTCGGGGACCCGGACGGCTCCCGCGAGCACCTCCGCGCGGCCGATGCCGTCGGGGCGACCGCGGTCAACGCGAGCCTTGCGGCCACCTCGGCGGCCCACCACCTCGAGCAGATGGCCGCGCTGCGCGAGCTCACCCCGGAACGCTTCGAGACGAACGCGACCACGAGCTGACCGGCCCCGAGCCGGATCGACCCGCGTGAAGCCCGATCGAAAGGAATCCACCATGACCGACTCGCAGCCCGACCGGCTCGGTCGGCTCGAGGCACGCCTTGAGCAGACCGAGCGGCGCCTCGCCGCCGCCGAGGACCAGCTCGCCCTGTGGCGGATCGTCGCCGGCTACGGCCCCGCCGTGGACAGCGGCTCGGCCGAGATCACCGCCGAGATGTGGACCGAAGAGGGCGTGTACGACACCTACCCGGTCGTGCTCAACGGCCGCGACGCGCTGCGCGGCATGGTGAACGGTGAGCGGCACCAGGCTCTGATCCACTCCGGCGCCGCTCACCTCATGGGCCTGCCGCACATCGTCGTCGACGGCGACCGGGCGGTCGTGACGAACTACTCGCAGCTCGTGCTCAACGCTCCCGACCAGAACGGCTACCGGATCTGGCGCACCGGCTCCAACCGGTGGGAGTTCATCCGCACCGACGAGGGCTGGAAGGTGACCCACCGCTGGAACCGCCAGCTCGACGGCACCGACGAGGGCCGCGACATCCTCGCCCGCGCCGTCGACCCCGAGGCCTGAGCGTCATGCGCATCGGCCTCGGCTCCCCGGTCCTGGCCGACTCCGGGCCCCGTCCCGCGTGGGAGGCCGAGGCCGGGGTCGCCGAGCTGCGGGAGGTCTTCACGACCGCCGACCGGCTCGGGTTCGCGTTCTTCACCTGCCCGGAGCACGTCAGCGTGTCACCGGGGTTGGCCCGGGGTGAACGCTTCTACGACCCGGTCGCGACGTTCTCCTACCTCGCGGCGATCACGGAGCGGATCCGCTTCCTGCCGTACGTGCTCGTGCTCGGGCTGCACCATCCGCTCGAGCTGGCCAAGCGGTACGGCACCCTCGACCACCTCAGCGGGGGGCGGGTCATCCTCGGCGTGGGCGTCGGCAACCTCGAGGAGGAGTTCGCGCTGCTCGCTCGCCCCTTCGCCGACCGCGGACCACGGGCGGACGACGCCCTGCGGGCTCTGCGGGCGTCGCTGTCGGTGCGGCTCGCGACCTACCACGGGGAGTACTACGACTTCACCGAGCAGGTCATCAGCCCGCACGCGGTCCAGGAGAAGGTCCCGATCTGGGTCGGTGGTCACAGCAAACGAGCGCTGCGTCGCGCGGTCACCCTGGCCGACGGGTGGGCACCGGCCCCGGTGACGTACCGCGGTCCGGACCTGCTGACCCTGCCGCGGATGCTCGCCGAGCACGACCTGCCGGAGGGGTTCGACGTCGTCATCACGCCTCCGGCGCGTCTCGACCCGATCGGCCGCCCGGAGGCCGCGCTCGACCTCGTCGGCCGGATCGGCGAGGCGGGGGCCACCGCGGTCAACCTCGTCGTGCGGCACCGCGAGCTGGCTGAGTACCTCGACCAGCTCGCGGCGGCGGCCGAGCTCTTCGGCCTCGACCGCCGCGACTGAGCACGGCCCGGTGCGCCCGGACTCCCACGTGGGTCCGGGCGCACCCACGATCAGGCCTCGTTGGGCATGTTCGACCAGCCCTTGCGGTCGACCCGCGCGTACCAGCCCGAGGCGGCCAGGGTCCCTCCGTCGACGGGGATCGTGTGCCCGGTGACGAAGCGGGCGTCGTCACTGGCGAGGAACTCGACGACGGCGGCGTAGTCGTCGGGCTCGCCGAAGCGTCCGACGGGTATCCACGTGCGGATGAGCGCCGGGTCACGTCCGCGCAGCATCGCCGCGGCCGGTGTCTGCGGCGTGTCGGCGAGGTCGGGCGCGATCGCGTTGACCCGCACCCCGTGCCCGGCGACCTCCACAGCGAGGCTCTTGGTGAAGGCGCTGACCCCGGCGTTGTAGGCGGAGTACGGGGCGCACGCCGGGATACCCCGGAAGGCCTCGACGGTCGAGTTGTTGACGATGGCACCACGGCCTCGCTCGACCATGCCGGGCAGCAGCGCATGGGTCATCGCGAGCACGTGCCACAGGTTGATCTCGTAGAGCGCCTGCCACTGCTGCGGGGTCGAGTGCAGGAAGGTCTTGGCGGCCGGACGGAAGTCGCCGACGTTGTTGACGAGCACGTCGACCCGCCCCGAGTCGAGGGCCGAAGCGGCGGCGACCGCGGCGGCGATACCGTCAGCGGTGCGCACGTCGGCGAGGACGACCTCGACCTCGCCGCCGGCGCCGCGGACGTCGGCGGCGGTGTCGGCGGCGGCCTCCCCGTCGATGTCGACGAGGACGACGTGGGCACCCGCGGCGGCGAGACGGCGAGAGATGCCGCCGCCGATCCCGCGGGCACCGCCGGTGACGACCGCGATCTGGTCCTCGAGCCTGCGGGTGGCGCTCATCTGCCGGTTCCTTCCTCGTCGGCCCTGGTCACGGAGACACGGTGGCGTTCGATCCAGTTGATGGTCACCGCACGACGCGCGAAGGCCCATCCCTCGTCGGTGCGCTCGTACTCGTCGTCGTAGTGCAGGAACCAGACGAGGTCCGCGGGCCCTTCGCGACCGGGCAGCAGGTGGTGGGCCGTGCCGCGGACCCGGCCACGCGCCCCGGTCGACGTCGGCAGGTAGCGCGCCCCGGCCACGACGTGGGTCGTCGCCAGGGTGTCGGCGAGTGCCCCGAGCGCGGCCACGACAGCGGGCCGGCCGACGTGGGACACGTGGGGGGCGAGGTGGGCCGGCGGCTCGGGGACGACGAGGACGCCGTCCGGGACGAAGAGCGCGCCGACCGTGGCTGCGTCACGGTCGTCGGCGGCCGCGGCATACGTCTCGGAGAGTGCGCGCAGCGCGGTGAGGTCGGCCGCGGCGAGGCTGGTCACGCCGCGGGAGCGGTCGCCGCGCGCACGACCTGGACCAGTTCGGCGACGGCACGCTCGCAGTCACCCCGGGTGTAGCCGAGCAGTGCGGTCTCGGCCGGATCCGGTTCGTAGGCAAGGACGTTCCCGCGTCCCTGGACGATCATCGAGTCGGGCATGAAGGGGTGCGGCTCGTCGAGCTCGGCGATGGTGCGGTTGCCCCCGGCCGCGTCGACGAGCAACTGGAAGAACTGCGCGAACGTGAGGTTGGCGTCACCGATGAGGTACGCCGCGCCCGCCGCGCCGCGGTCGAGCGCGCCGCCGATCGCCTCGGCCAGGGACCGGACCGACATGTAGTTCGTGCCGCCGGCCGGTGCGTGGTCGGGGATCCGCGGCTCGTCGCCGGCGGCCCAGGACACCATGCGGCGGTAGCGCTTGGCCGTGATGCCGGGGATGGCACCGATGATCGAGGGCGGGTTGAGCGTGCAGACCGTGAAGGAGTCGTCGGCCAGCGCCCGGGCTCCCTCGTCGGCGGCGCGGCGGGCGGCGACGTAGGCGCTGGAGTCGGCCAGAGCGGGTCGCAGGTGGTGGTAGTAGCTGCCGACCTGGACGAAGCGGGAGACACCCGCGCTCTTGGCGAGCGCGGCGAAGGCCGGCACCCCCACGCTCTGGGTCTCCCTCCAGAACTGCGTCTCGTCGACGTCGCGGGGGAGGTGGCGCACGTCCTGCCCCGCGGCGAAGACGACCGCGTCGAAGGGGGCCAGGTCCTCCCGGGTGAAGGTCTGGCGGGTGTAGTCCCCGCGGAGGACGGGCAGGCCGGCGACGGGCGAGTCCGCATCGACCGCCCCGCGGGCGGCGACGGTGACGTCATCTCCCCGATCCCGCAGGTAGAGGGCGGTGTGGGCCCCGATCATGCCGGTTCCACCGACCACGAGCACCTTCATCGAGAGGTCTCCTTGCGTAGTGAAGCGACGCCCCGGCGCGAACCAGGGGAGCCAGCACGACTTCGGAGTGTACCAAGCAAGCGATAGGTTGACTCCCGGGCCGGCGGGCTTTGGCGTGGCGTCGACAGCCGGCGACCTCCGACGCCGAAGTGCGGGCGCTCGAGCGACAGCCGCCCGGGTCTCCGACGGACTTGGCCTCGAAATGCCACACCGCAATTGGCGACCAATTAGAACTTTTTCCAAAATTCGGTCTTTACAGGACCAAGGTGGCGGGCCTAGAGTCTCCGGCAGATGGAACCGCTCCCATGCGGTGACGCACCTCATGGGCGGTGCTGCCACCACGGCGAAGGCCGGGTGCACTGCGCTTGACCGCATTGCACGGAGCCTGCGCCGCGTAGCGCTGCGGCGTCGCGTCCGCGCCGGTCGACCGGGTCGGCGACGCGCTCGTCGCGCGGCGATGCCCTGGCACCCTCGTCCGATTCCGCCAGCGACCAGGACATCGTCCGCGCCCCTGCCGGACACCCGTAGCACGCACCCGACATCCGAAGGAAACCGTGATGCCCAGCCGCAGGCCCAAGGCGCTCACCGCGCTGATGCTGAGCTGCCTGGCGCTCGTCGGCGCGACGGCCGGCGCATGCGGTTCCGCCCGGCCGGGCGAGACACGACTCGTGGTCGAGATCTTCGGCGACCTGGGATACCGCGACCTCTACACCAGATACGAGCAGAGCC
Organism: Dactylosporangium roseum; assembly: GCF_025264685.1. Classification (GTDB taxonomy): domain Bacteria; phylum Actinomycetota; class Actinomycetes; order Mycobacteriales; family Micromonosporaceae; genus Dactylosporangium; species Dactylosporangium roseum. The sequence continues at coordinate 2,620,493 of NZ_CP073721.1, read as the reverse complement.
ATCCCGGGATCAAGATCGTCGAACACATCGTCTCGTACGACGACCACCACAAGAATCTCCAGGCGCACCTGCTGGGGGGTTCGGGAACCGGCGACATCGAGGCCGTCGACGGCGGCTACATGGCGCAGTTCAAAGTCATGGCGGACAGGTTCGTCGACTTCAGGGACCACGGCGCCGACCCCGACCAGTGGCTGGCATGGAAGTCGCAGCAGGCGACCGGCGCCGACGGCAGGCTGATGGGACTGGGAGCCGACGTCGGCGGCCTGGCGATGTGCTACCGCAGGGATCTGTTCGCGCAGGCGGGCTTGCCCACCGAGCGTGACGAGGTGGCCGCGCTGTGGCCCGACTGGCAGTCCTACATCGCGACCGGCAAGCGCTTCAAGGCCACCGCACCCGACGGCGTGGCCTGGTTCGACTCGGGTTCCAACGTCTTCAACGCCATCATCGGCCAGGCGCCGGTCGGCTACACCGAGCCCGGCAACAAGGTCGTCGTGGCGGACAATCCCGCCGTCAAGGAGGCGTTCGACCTCGCGGTCGAGGCCGTGCAGGCCGGCGAGTCGGCGAGGCTGGCGACGTTCAGCCAGCAGTGGAACGCCGGATTTCAGCGGGGATCGTTCGCGACCGTGGCATGCCCGGCGTGGATGACCGACACCATCAAGCAGAACGCGCCCCAGACCAGTGGCAAGTGGGACATCGCCACGATCCCCGGCGGCAGCGGCAACTGGGGCGGCTCGTTCCTGACGGTGCCGAAGCAGAGCAGGCACCAGAAGCAGGCCGCCGAACTCGCCATGTTCCTGACCGCGCCCGAGCAGGCGAGCTGGATCTTCCGCACCCAGGGGCACCTGCCCAGCCAGGCCGCCCTCTACGACGACCCGGCCGTGCTCGGCCACACCAGCCCGTTCTTCAACAACGCACCGACCGGCCAGATCTTCACCCGGGCGGCGAAGGACCTGCGGCCGCAGTACCAAGGCCCCAAGGACGGAGACATCGGACCGCTGATCGGCCTGGGGATCAACCGGGTCGACAACGGCAGGCAGCGCCCCGAGCAGGCGTGGCGCCAGGTGCTGAAAGACGTCGCGAATGCCACCGACCCGTAGCCGTCCAGCCGGCAGATCCCGAGGGAAACAACGAGACTGATGGCAGCCTTCACACCTCCGTCGGTGTCGCGCAAGCGGCGGAACACCACATGGACGACGGCGCGGCAGCCGTCCCGCCTGCGCCACAGATTCGACGTGAGCGGCACGCCGTATCTCTACATCGCACCGTTCTTCCTCGTGTTCGCGGTGTTCGGGCTGTTCCCGCTCCTCTACACCGGCTGGATGGCCCTCACCCGGTGGAACCGCGACCTACCCGGCAGCAACCACACGTTCGTGGGGCTGGGCAACTTCGCCCGGCTCAGCCACGACGACTACTTCTGGAACGCGCTGCTCAACACCGCCGCGATCGGCGTGCTGGGCACCGTGCCGCAGCTCTTGCTCGCGATGTGGTTCGCCCACCTGCTGCATCGCCGGATGCGCGCCCGCACGCTGCTGCGGATGGGCGTCCTGCTGCCCAACATCACCTCGGTGGCCGCCGTCGGACTGATCTTCGCCCAGCTCTTCGGGCGTGACCTCGGCCTGATCAACTGGGTGCTCAGCCTGGTCGGCCTGGGCAAGGTCGACTGGCAGGCGGGCACCTGGCAATCGTGGCTGGCCCTGGCCGTCATCCTGACCTGGCGGTGGACCGGCTACAACGCCCTGATCTACCTCGCCGCGCTGCAGGCGGTGCCCGACGACCTCTACGAGGCGGCGGACCTCGACGGCGCCGGGCAGCTCCAGAAGTTCCGGAGCATCACCGTCCCGGCGCTGCGGCCCACCATCATCTTCACCGTCATCATGTCGACCATCGGCACCATCCAACTGTTCACCGAGCCGCTCATGTTCAACCCCGGCCAGAGCCCGACCGGCGGCGACTCCCGCCAGTTCCAGACCCTCGCCATGTACGTCTACGAACAGTTCTGGACCCACGGCAAGTACTCCTACGGGGCCACGGTCTCCTGGGCCATGTTCATGATCATCGTGCTGGCGGTCGGCGCGAACTACCTGCTGTCCCGACGCATCCGGAGCTCCACATGACGTTCATACCGGTCTCCCGTGCCATCCCCCGCGAGCCCCTGGGCGGCCGCCGCGTCCGGGGGCGGTCCGCGGCACCGGGACAGCGCCGCGCCGGGACGAGGACCTACGTGCTGCTGGGACTCATCGCCGCGGTGTCGGCCTTCCCGCTGTACTGGTCGCTGGTCGCGGCGTCCAACGACAACTCCGCGGCCGGGAGCTGGCCGCCCAGGCTGCTGCCCGGCGGCCACCTGTGGGCCAACCTGCAGCAGGCGTACTCGCAGGCGAACTTCGGCCTCGCCCTGCTCAACTCGATAATCGTGGCGACCGTGGTCACGGTCTCCGTGGTGCTCACCAGCACGCTGGCCGGTTTCGCGTTCGCGAAGCTGCGCTTCCGCGGCGGCAACGCCCTCCTCGGGCTCCTCCTCGTGACGATGATGGTGCCGGCCCAGCTCGGCATCATCCCGCTGTACATCATGATGTCGCAGTGGCTGGGCTGGACCGGACACCTACAGGCCGTCATCGTCCCGGCGGCCACGTCCGCGTTCGGCGTCTTCCTGATGCGCCAGTACCTGTCCGAGGCGCTGCCGGACGCGTTGCTGGAGGCCGGCCGGATGGACGGGTGCTCGACGCACCGGCTGTACTGGCACGTCGTGCTGCCGGCGGCGCGACCCGTCGCCGCGGTGCTCGCGCTGTTCACCTTCATGAACGCCTGGAACGACTTCTTCTGGCCCCTGCTGGCACTGGGCCAGAGCAACCCGACCGCTCAGGTCGCGCTGTCCACACTGGCCGGTGGCTACTACATGGACTACTCGCTGGTGCTCGCCGGAACTCTGATCAGTACGGCGCCGGTGCTGCTGGTGTTCGCCGTCCTCGGCAAGCAGATCATCGGCGGGATCATGCAGGGCGCGGTGAAGGCATGACCGGCCCGGAGCGAAGCGGAGGGCCCATGATCGGCACCGCGCCGTTCCCGCCCGGGTTCCTGTGGGGGGCCTCGACGTCCGCCTACCAGATCGAAGGGGCCGTCGCCGCCGACGGGCGCGGCGCCTCCATCTGGGACACGTTCGCGGGCGTCCCGGGCCGCGTCCACAACGGCGACACCGGCGACGTCGCCGCCGACCACTATCACCGATGGCGCGAGGACGTGGCGTTGATGGCGCGGCTCGGGCTGTCCGCCTACCGCTTCTCGGTCGCCTGGCCCCGCGTCCAGCCGGATGGACACGGCCGGGTCAACCGCAAGGGCCTGGACTTCTACGACAGGCTCGTCGACGAACTGCGCGGCAACGGCATCACCCCGGTCGCCACGCTCTACCACTGGGACCTTCCCCAGGCGTTGCAGGACGACGGCGGATGGGGCAGCCGTGACACCGCACAGCGGTTCGCGGAATACGCCGCGGTGACCGCCGGCGCGCTCGGCGATCGCGTGAACGTGTGGACCACCCTGAACGAACCGTGGTGCTCGGCGTTCCTCGGGCACGCCTCCGGCGAACACGCACCGGGCGACACCGACCCGGCGCTGGCCCTGCGCGCGGCCCATCACCTGCTGCTGGCCCACGGGCTGGGAGCGCAGGCCCTGCGCGCGGTGCTGCCGGCGGCGGCGAAGACGTCGCTCACCCTCAACTTCGCCCAGGTCCGTGGGGCCGACACCGGCCGGGCCACCGCCGATGCGGTGCGCCGGGTGGACGGGCTGGCCAACCGGCTGTTCACCGAACCGGTCCTGCGCGGTCGCTACCCCGCCGACGTGCGGGCGGACACCGCCGGCCTGACCGACTGGTCGTTCGTCCGCGCCGAGGATCTCGCCGTCATCGCCACCCCGATCGACCTGCTCGGGATCAACTACTACGGGCCGACGCTCGTCGCCGCCCGCCGCGAGCCCGCCGCCGGTGCGGCTTCGCCGTGGCCGGCGTGCGAGTCGGTCGAGTTCCGCGACCCGGGGTTGCCGACCACCGCCATGGGCTGGCCGATTGACGGCGAAAGCCTCTACGAGCTGCTCATCCGGCTGCACCGCGACTACCCCGGGACACCGCTCGTCATCACCGAGAACGGTGCCGCGTTCCACGACACCGTCGACCCGGCCGGCCGGGTCCATGACGCCGGGCGGGTGGCCTACCTGCGCCAGCACCTCGCCGCCTGCCGCCGGGCGATCGCACACGGCGCGGACCTGCGCGGCTACTTCGTATGGTCGCTCCTGGACAACTTCGAGTGGGCGTACGGGTACAGCCGCAGGTTCGGCATCGTCCACGTCGACTACCCGACCGGCACCCGCACCCCGAAGGACAGCGCACACTGGTACAGCGCGGTCATGGCACGCCACGCACTGCCCGTGGCCGAGCAGGGGGACACGGCGACATCGTGAACACCGCGGCGCCCGAAGGGCTCTGGACCGTCTGGCTCATCCCGCACTTCCACTACGACCCCGTGTGGTGGAACACCCAGTCCGCGTACACCCAGACGTGGGATCAGCCGCAGGCCGCCGACGCGGCCGCGGCGCGCTTCGCCTGGCCCGGCCACAGCGCGTTCAGCCTGGTCAAGGCGCACCTGGCGAAGCTGCGCGACGACCCGCAATACCACGTGGTCCTCGCCGAGGTCGACTACCTCAAGCCGTACTGGGACACGTATCCCGAGGACCGCGCACTCATCCGCCGGCTGATCGCGGACGGCCGCCTGGAGTTGGTCGGCGGCACGTACAACGAACCCAACACCAACCTCACCGGCATCGAGACGACCATCCGCAACGCCGTCCACGGCGTCGGCTTCCAGCGGCACGTCATCGGAGGAGTCCCGGCCACCGCCTGGCAGTTGGACGTGTTCGGCCACGATCCGCAGTTCGCACAGGTGATGTCCGGCGCCGGGCTGACCTCGATCGCCTTCGCCCGTGGCCCCTACCACCAGTGGGGGCCCATGCTGACGAGCTGGAACATCCGCGAGCACCGCAAACCGTTCGCGCCGGTCCAGTTTCCCACCGAGTTCGAGTGGGTGTCGCCCAGCGGCGACGGCCTGCTCACCCACTACATGGCCGCGCACTACTCGGCCGGCTTCAGCCTCGACGCCGCCCAGGACCCGCAGACCGCGGCGGCGGAACTGCACGAGCTGTTCGCCGTGCTCCGGCCGGCCGCCGCGACCCGCAACGTCATGGTCCCGCTGGGCAGTGACTTCAGCCCTCCCATGCGATGGGTCACCGAGCTGCGCGCGGCCTGGGACGAGCGATACCCGCAGGTGCGTCTCCGGTACGGCCTGCCGCGCGACTTCTTCGCCGCCGTCCGCGCCGACCTCGCCGCGAGGGGCGTGCGCCCCACGCCGCAGACCCGCGACATGAACCCGATCTACACCGGCAAGGACGTCACCGCGATCGACACCAAGCAGGCTCACCGCCTGGTGGAGACGCTGCTGCTGGACGCCGAGAAGTGGGCCACCTTCGCCGCGCTGCACGGCGCGGCCTACCCGGCCGCGGCCGTCGACAAGGCATGGCGGCTGCTGCTGTTCGGCGCACACCACGACGCGGTCACCGGCACCCAGTCCGACCAGGTCTATCTCGACCTGCTCGCCGGCTGGCGCGAAGCCCACGACCTGGCCGCCGAGGTCGACCGATCGGCCCGCCGGCATCTGGCCCAGCACGTCGACACCCGCGGGGAGGGCACCGCGGTCGTCGTGTTCAACCCGTTGGCGCACACCCGGACGGACATCGTCAGCCTGGCGGTCGAGCTCGGCGAGGCCGCCGGTGTCACGCTCACCGACGACAGCGGAGCCCCGGTCCCGTTCCTCGCCGAGACCTGCGCGCACGCATCCGACGGGCAGCCCGGCCGGGCGCTGCTGCGGTGGGTCGCGCGCGATGTGCCGTCGCTGGGCTACCGCACCTATCGCCTGCTGCCCGGCGCCGCGGAGCCGTCGGCGTCCGCGTGGCAGCCGGTCGAGGCGACGAGCATCGCCAACGACCGCTACCGGCTTCGTGCGGATCCCGCGCGGGGTGGCGCGCTGACCGAGATCACCGACCTCGCCTCCGGCCGGGACATCCTTCCGCGGGGCCGGGTCGGCAACGAACTGGTCTGCGTCGCCGAACACCGCGATCATCCCGAGTCCGGCGAAGGGCCGTGGCACCTGCTCCCCCACGCCGTCGCCTGGCGCAGCGCGGACACCGCGGCCGGCGTCACCGTCGAACGCTGCCCGATCGGCGAGCGCATCACAGCGACGGCAGAAGTCGACGGTTGTCGTTACACGCAGCACACGACGGTATGGCACGGCATCAGCCGGATCGACTTCGCCACGAGCATCGACGGGTTCGCCGGCACCGACCGGCTCCTGCGGGTGCGCATACCCTGCGACGTGCCCGGCGGCATGCCGGTCAGCGAGACCGCGGCCGCCGTCATCGGCCGCGGCTACGCCCTGCTCGACGCGGACGCGGCGGAGCATCCCCGGACCCTGGACAACACGGCGCATCGGTGGTTCGGGCTCGGCGCGGCGCTGACCGTCCACCTGCATGATCCGCGGCAGCGCGCCGAGCGTTCCCGAGCGGTGTCGATCGCCGAGATCGTTGTCCCCGACGGCGATCAGGGCCTGCCCTCGACCCGGCGGCTCGCCGTCGGACTGGCGAGAGCGGGTGTCACCGCCACCGTGACGACCGCGGCGGGCAACCGGTACGGCGCGCTGGACACCGACTCCAATCTCCCCGACTGCCGCGTCGCGGTCGGCACCCCGCAGCGCAACGGCTTCGTCGCCGAACTGCTCGACCGGGCGCCGGCGCGGTTCGGCGCCGAACTGGCCGCGCAACTCGCGGCCACCGGCACGGCCCGCCTGTGGATCCCGGCCGAGCAGCCGATCGGCGAGGTGTGGCGGCCGGGCGCCGACGTACGCTCGACCCGGGACCTGCCCGTCCTGCTGATCGCCGGCAGCGACGCGCGGGCCGAGCGGCGCGCCGTCGGCGACGTCCTCGACGACGTCGCCGACGCGAACCTGCACGTCACGCAGCCGTTGGCGCTGCACCGCGACGAACCAACCGTCGACGACTACACCGTCGCACTCCTCAACCGCGGCACCCCCGGTTTCGCGGTCGAGTCCGACGGCACGCTGAACCTGTCACTGACCCGCGCGTGCACCGGCTGGCCCACCGGAACCGCGATCGACTTCCCGGATCGCAACGCACCGGGCGGGCGGAGCTTCCAGCACCACACCAGCAGGCGCTTTGACTACCACCTGGTGAGCGGCCCCGGTGGATGGCGCACCGCCGGGTTCACCGCCGCAGGGCAGTCTGTCAACCATCCGCTCGCCGCCGCCGTCGTGCCGGCCACCGCCGGGCCACTGCCGGCAACCGGATCCCTGCTGAGCGTCGAGCCCGCCGAGAACTTCGTCGTCACCGCGGTCAAACCGCGGGGGGAACCGCTCGCCACCGGCGCGACGACAACCGCCGACCCGTGTGACAGCCTGATCGTCCGCGGCTACGAACCCCACGGCCACGCCGGCGGGGTCGCGATCCGCCTCGCCGGCGGCATCACCTCGGCCGTGGCCGCCGACCTGCTCGACCGCCCCGGCGCGCCGCTCGAGCACGACGGCCGGCAGGTGTCCTTCGACGTCGAGGGATACGGCATCAGGTCGCTCGCCCTGGCACCGGCTCGCGTCGAGCGGGGCCGAACGGCGCTCGTGGCGGACACCGAACCGGTGCGGCCCGTGTTCACCCGCTACTGGCTGCACAACTGCGGCCCCGCGCCCATGGGCAACCTGCCGGTCACCGTCACCCTCCGCCCGGACGACGACGAGCCGCGAAGGGACGGCACCACAGCCGTCGTGCGGCTCCGCGCTCAGATCGCCTGCGCCGGCGCCGACCCGGGCTACGACGGGAACCTGCTCGTCAGCGCGCCGGAGGGGTGGATCGCGGAACCGCGGTCGGCATCCGTGACCGTCACCGCGGAAGGCCACCTCAGCGTGCCCGTCACCGTCACGATTCCCGACGCCGCCGCACCCGGTCGGTACGCGGTCGCGGCGAGCATCAGCCATCAGGGTCAGAACCTGGAGGACGTCCTCATCGTGCCGGTCGGCCGGCCCGCGCCGGAGCCGCTGCTGCGTGCTCGCAGCGAGGACCGGCAGCTCACGCTGGCGCCCGGGACGCGAAGCCGCGTGCGCGTGCGGGTGGCCCACACCCTCCGTACCCCGGTGCACGGGCACGTCCAGCTCATCACCCCGCACCACATCTGGCCGCTGACGAGCAGCCCGATCCGGGGCTTCAGCCTCGCACCCGGGGCCGCGTCGAGCGTCGAGTTCCCCGTCGCCGTCCCGGCCGCGACGCCACCCGGGGAGTTCTGGGCCCAACCCAAGATCTGTGCCTTCGGACACATCACGTACGCCGAACCCGTTCGCATCGTCGTCCGGCCCTGACCGTCCGGCGGGTTCGGCGCCGCCCCGGCATCGACTCGGCTCGCTGGTCGGCGACCGGGATCTGCTCGGCCAGCAGCGCCCGGACGGTGGCGGCGTCCGTCGGCACCCCCTGGCCGCGCAACCGCTCCGCGATCCGGACAGCGAGTTGTCCGGGCCGGGCCCAGTACCTCGGGCATCACCCGCTGGTGCTCCGCCTGCGCCACCACACGGCGCCACCGGCCAGCGCCAGCACCACCGCGACGCCGCCCAGGACAGCCCAGAGCAGCCCGTTCGACCCGGCCTCCCCGGACGCCTGGTCGGCGACGACAGCCTGAGCGCTCGAGGCCACCGCGGCCGGAGCGCTGGTGGCCGGGACGGCGCCGGTCGGGGCGGGTGCGGCGTTGGTGAAGGTGAACTGGCCCTCGATCGGGTGCCCGTCCCCGGAGACGGTGCGCCAGGCCACCTTCACCGCGCCGGACGGGAGCGGCTTCACCGCCTGGGTCAACGTCTTGTCGACCGACTTCGGCGTGCCGTCGCTGTAGGAGACGCCGTCCGCACCGGTCACCACGACCGTGCTGAACTGCTGCTTCACCATCTCGTTGAAGGTGAAGGTCACCGCCGTCAGCGGCGTGGTCACCGTGGCGCCGTTGGCCGGGTCGCTGTTGACCAGCCTGGCGTGGGCTGATGCCGGCTGTGCCGGGGCGAGCAGCACGAGCATGGCCGCGGCGACAGCGGCCAGCATCGCGCGGATGGTCACAGGCAGTCGCATGGCTTCATCCTGAACCTTCCACCACGACCGATGGGACACCGGGTGGTGCCGGAAAGTCGACGGGAACTCCGCGCGGGTCCGCGACGACTATCTGCTGTCGTGTCCCCGTGCCGGCATGAAGGATGCCCAGGGGTGAGCGGGTCGGCGAACGTGACCGGGGCGTCGAACGCGGCTCTGCGGGACGCCCGGCGCAGGGTGGCGAGCACGGCGGCACCGAGCACGGCGACGGCGGCGGCGTTGGTGACGGCCCGGCCGGTGTCCCAGCCGAGGGACGACGTGGTAGCGGTGAAGAGCACGAACCGGTGCAGGTTGTCCAGCAGCGGCGCACCGGCGACGTAGGACAGCGGGGTGTCGGCGGCGGGGCTGAACGGCCAGAACCACATGTTCATGCAGAAGCCGTAGGCGTAGGCGCTGACGGCCGCGTAGCCGGCGAGCATACCGACCTCGGCCCGACCGCCGACGCGGCCGGGCAGCAGCCCGGCGCCGAGGCCGACCCAGGACGCGGCGAGCATCTGGAACGGCAACCACGGCCCGACGCCGGCGGTCAGCAGGGCGGAGGCGAACAGCGAGGTGGAGCCGAGCAGGAATCCGAAGCCCGGGCCGAACACCCGTCCGGCGAGGACGAGCAGGAAGAACACGGTTTCGATGCCGGCGGTCCCGGCGCCGAGCGGCCGGAGGGCGGCGTTGATCGCGGAGAGGACACCGAGCATCGCCACCGCCCTGGTGTCGAGGCCACCACCGCTGAGCTCGGCGATCATGACACCCACGAGGACGGGCAGGAGCACGACGAAGATCAGTGGTGCCGCATCGGTACGGGCGATCGCCTCGGGCCGCGCGGGCACGAACAGTGGCCAGAAGAACGCGGCGAGCCCGGCGAGCGAGGCGAGCGCCAGCACCACGGCGCTGCGCGGGGCGACCCGGACGGCGTGCCGGCTCACCGGAGTGCCTCGGCGACGTCAGCGACGGTGAGCCACGGCTGCGGGTGGAGGATCTTCGCGACCTGCGGGGCGAAGGTGGGCGAGGCGACGACGATGTCGGCGGTCGGCCCGTCGGCCACGATCTCGCCCTGGGCCATGACAACGACGCGGTCGGCGAGCGCGGCGACCAGCTCGACGTCGTGGGTGGCCACGACGATCGCGGTGCCGCTGCGGGCGAGATCGCGGACGATGCCCGTGAAGCGGTGCTTGGCGCTGTAGTCGAGGCCGCGGGTCGGCTCGTCGAGCAGCAGCACCGGCGGGGCCGCGGTGAGCTGGACGGCCAGGACGAGGGCGAGGCGCTGGCCCTCGGACAGGTCGCGCGGGTGGCGGTCGCCGGGGACGTCCGGGGCGAGCCGGTCGAGCAGCACGCGGCAGCTACCGCCGGCCGCACCGGCCTCGCGGTCGGCGGCGGCGCACTCGGCGTCGACGGTCTCGAGATAGAGCAGGTCGGCGGGGGTCTGCGGAACGAGGCCGACCCGCCGCCGGGCGTCGGCCGGCGGCAGCCTGCCGGGATCGGCGCCGCCGGCGGCGACCGTGCCCCGGTGGCGGGGCCCTGCGCCCTGCAGTGCCCACAGCAGGGACGACTTGCCGGAGCCGTTGCGGCCCATGAGTGCCACGACCGTGCCCGCGTGCAGGTCCAGGTCGACCCCGGCCACGGCGACGTGGCGGCCGTACCGCACGGCCAGGTCCCGCGCCCGTAGCCGCACCTCGGCATCGGAGGCGCCGGTGTCGCCGGCGCGGGCCGGTGGGGTCCGGCCGGTGAGCCGGTCGCGCAGCGGTCCGGCACGGCGGCGGGCGTCACGGACGGACAGCGGCAGGGGCTCCCAGCCGGCGAGGCGCCCGAGCTCGACGATCGGCGGCGCGACCGCGGTGCCGGCGAGGACCCGCGCGGGCGGGCCGTCGGTGACGGTGCCGTCGCCGGGCAGGTACAGCAGCCGGTCGGCGTAGTGGGCGACCCGTTCGAGGCGGTGCTCGGCGATGAGGACGGTGATGCCGAGGTCGTGCACGAGGCGGGTGATCGCGGCCAGGACGTCCTCGGCGGCGCTCGGGTCGAGCGCGGACGTGGGCTCGTCGAGCACGACGACCCGCGGATGTGCGGTGAGGACGGCGCCGATCGCGACGCGTTGCTGCTGGCCGCCGGACAGGGTACGCAGCGGACGGTGCCGCAGGTCGGCGATGCCGAGCAGGTCGAGGGTCTCCTCGACGCGTTTGCGCATCACCGCGGCGGGGACGGCGAGCTGCTCCATGCCGTACGCGAGTTCCTCCTCGACGGTGTCGGTGACGAACCCGTGCAGCGGGTCCTGGCCGACGACACCGACGACGTCGGCGAGCTCCCGCGGCGGGTGCGTGCGGGTGTCGCGGCCGTCGACGGTGACGCGGCCGGTGAGGGTACCGCCGGTGAAGTGCGGCACGAGGCCGTTGACCGCGCGGAGCAGGGTGGACTTGCCGGTGCCGGTGCTGCCGGCGACGAGGCACAGCTCCCCCTCCCCGACGGTCAGGGTGACGTCGCGGATGGCCGGCCGCGCGGCGTCGGCATAGGTGACACCGACCCGGTCGAACTCGATCACACGGCCCCCTCGGTGATGTCTGACGTCGACGGTACGGGCGGCGGGCTGAGCCAGGCGGGCGCGGCGGCGAGCACGATCGCGACCGCCGGCAGCAGGCCGAGCCGCGGCCAGGTGAGCGGGCTCAACGACGGGTACAGGTCGGCCGGGTCGACGGCGGCGGTGGTGAACAGCAGGGCTCCGGCTCCGGCACCGCACAGGACGGTCAGGGTCTCGGCCGGTCGCCACGGGTCGGGCCGGTATCGGCTGCGCCGGACCCGCCGACCGCCGAGCAGCATCCCGGCCACGGCGGCCAGGGCACCGGCGGCGAGGACCGGCAGGCCGAGCGTCCGTGGTGTGGTGGCGTCGAGCAGCCCGTACACGCCGACGCAGACACCGAGCAGTCCGGCGACGACGAGCGCTCCGGTGGCCAGGCGCACCGGCCGGGGCGTAGTGCCGGCCCGGGCGTAACCTCGGGAGTCCATGGCGGCGGCGAGGGCCAGCGACCGGTCCAGCGCGTCGGCGAGGACGGGCAGCAGGATCGCCCGCAGCGCCCGCACGCCTCTGCCCGCGCCACCTCGCAGCCGCCGGGCGCGCCGCACCCGCAGGACGCTCTCGGCCAACTGCGGTGCGACCGACAGGGCCACCACCACCGCGGTCCCGGCCTCGTACAGGGCGGCGGGGACGAGCTTCAGCAGCCGCTTCGGGTTGGCCAGGGCATTGGCGGCGCCGAGGCAGACGAGCATCGCGGCGAGCCGCAGCCCGTCGTAGAGGCCGCCGAGGAGCTCTTCGGCGGCGACCGGTCCGAACAGCCGGATGCCGGCGGCCCACTCCGGCAGCGGGATCTGCGGCAGCGTGATCAGCACGTGGGTGCCGCCACCGCCGCCGAAGACCGTCCGGAACAGCAGCCGGCTCGCGACGATCAGCGCGCCGAGGACGAGATAGAGGCGGAACGCCAGGGCCCAGGGCGCGTCGCCGCGACGGCGGGCCACCACGTACCCGGCGGCGGCGACGATCAGCGCCAGCACGATCGGGTTGGTGGTGCGGCTGGCGGCGGTGGCCAGCCCGAGCGCCCACAGCCACCAGGCGCCCGGGTGCAGCACGCGGGGCAGATCGTCCACGCCGGTCAGGCGTCCCCGGCCGGTGGGCGTCGGCGCCGCCGGGCAGTGATGCCGCCGGCCGCCACCAGCAGTACGAGCAGGCCGGCACCGGCGAGCGTCCCGGCCGGTACACCGGCGTCGGTCTGCTCGGCGGCGTCCACCGCCGGCGTGGAGCCGTGGGCCTGTGCCGTGGTCGGCGGACCCGAGGAGCCCGGCACGGTGGCGGACGGCGCCGCGGTGGACGGTACGGCGGTGCCGCTCGCGACCGGCGCGGCGGTGGTGGCCGCCGGTGCCGGTGCGCCGGCGGCCGGGCCGGTGGTCGTGCCGGGCACGGCAGGTCCGGGCTGGTTCGGCTGTCCCCCGCCGGCCGGCGGGGCGGACGGTGGTGGTGCGGGCCGGGCCGGTGCGACACCGGGTCTCGGGGCGGTGCCCCCGGTGTGGTTCTTCGAGAACGACCAGCCCTCGAAGGTGCCCTGCGGTGGGGTGCGGTTCTTGACGCCCTTGTCGCTGTAGGTCCATGAGCCGCCGTCGGGGGCGTGCCAGTACGACCAGTAGGCCGAGGCCGGCGGGGTGTCGACGCACGGTTCGGTGGCCGCGGCCGGTTTCCCGTTGATCCGGCAGATGAACGCCTCGCCCCACCGGTTGGTCCCCGCTACGGTGAACCCGGCGTTCTTGAGCGCGGCGAGGCCGGTGTCCTGCGCGCCGGGGGCGCAGCGGACGACGATCCCGCCACCGAGATCGTTGTAGTCGACGACGACCGTCACGCCGGTGCTGTCCGGGCAGTAGCCGGCCGACCCGGCGGCGTGCGCGGGGACGGGCACGGCGACGCCGGTGGTCACCACCAGCGTCGCGGTCACGATCCCGGCCAGGCGGACCTTCACGGCGACCGCCGGCGGCGGGTCACCAGCAGCAGCACCGCACCCGCCGTGACAAGTGCCACCGCGACCGCGACCATCCGCATGATCGGCTGGCCGGTGACGGGCAGGCGCCCGCCCGGTGCGGTGCTCGACGACGTGCTCGGCGCAACCGATGCGCCGCCCGGCGCCGAACCGCTTGCCGAAGCGCTCGCCGAGGCCGGCGAAGAGGCGGAAGCCGACGCCGATGCGGACGGTGGCGCGGAAGCGCCGGCCGAGGCCGACGCGGACGGTGGCGTGGACGGAGACCTGCCCAACTCGCCGAGGGGCACCTGGGCGAGCGTGAGCAGTGCCTGGGCGGTCGCCCGGCGCCACCGGTCGCGGCGCATGTCGTCGATCGCGCCCTCGGCGAAGTCGGCCTGTTCGTAGGCCAGCGCGCCGCTGTCGGTGCCGCTGGTCAGTTGCAGCGCGGCGACCCAGGCGGCGGCCTTGTCGGCCTCGGCGGTGTACCCGGCGGCGGCGAGCGCCTGCCCGGCCAGTCCGGTGCTGTTGCTGTTCGGTCCGGCGGGCAGGTTCGGGTCGGGCCGCTGCGGCCCGTTGACGAACGACCCGTCGGCGCCCTGCCGGGCCTTCAGCCAGGCCGCGCCCTTCGCCGCCGCGGCCGCGGCGCCAGTGGTGTCGCCGGCGGCGAGGAGGGCCTGGACCGCCATGCCGGTGGAGTCCACATCGGACGAATCGTCGGCGGCGCACGAGGCACCGGCCGGGTCGGGGTTGAGCCGAAAGCCGCCGGCCGGGCACTGCTGCTTGATGAGGTACGTGACGACGTCCTGCGGCACGCCGCCGCTGCGGACCAGGCCGAGGACGGCGAGGGACTGGTCGAAGGTGTTGCTGGCGTCGCCGCCGTACACCTCCGGGGTGGTGTCTCGCACCCGGCCCCGGTGCGGGCCGCTCGTCGCGATCAGGCGGCGGGTCATCGCGTCGAGGTCGAGGCCGCCGAACGCCTTCGGGTCACGGCCGGTGCTGACCGCGGCGACGAGGAGCTTCGCGGTGGAGCCCGCGTCGACGATGCGGTCGTCGTCACCGTCACCGTCGTAGTCGATCTCGTAGTAGCTGAACGTCGCCGCCTTCGCGGCGATCGCGTCGGTGACGGTTGCGGCTGTGGCCGCGCTGACGCCGGTGGCCTCCAGCGCCAGCAGCACGTCGATGGTCAGCCCGATGTCGGGCATGCCGAAGTTGGTCAGCACTCCGCCCTCGACCTGGGAGGTCAGCCACGTCGCGGCGTTCCGGCCGGCGGTGACCTGGGCAGGGCTCGGTGCGGCGAGCGCGGTCGTCGCGGCGGCGATGCCGGTGACGGCGGTCGCGGCCAGCACGGCGACGGTGCCGCGGTGCGTGCGCAGACGCATTGGGGTGCCTTTCGACAGCGGTCGGCAAAGCTCCCCCGGCACCGGCTCGCCGGCACGTGGGGCCTCGCCCTGTGAACCTCGACAGTGGGAAGCCGCTCACTGCCCGGGCGGGCATTCCGGCTCGCCACCTGCGGTGGCTTACGGCTGCGGGTCAGCGCCGGTCTTCCACCGGCTTCCCCCGCCCGGGAGCGTATGCAGTTGTGGGTGGTGCCGCGTCACCGTAGCGAAGATGCTCCATGGTCGCCAGGTGAGCCACGGCACCACCGATGGTCAGGGTGCCGTGATCGACGGGGCCTGACCGGAGCCGAA
The DNA here is from genome assembly GCF_025264685.1 of Dactylosporangium roseum. Classification (GTDB taxonomy): domain Bacteria; phylum Actinomycetota; class Actinomycetes; order Mycobacteriales; family Micromonosporaceae; genus Dactylosporangium; species Dactylosporangium roseum. The sequence goes on along the minus strand of NZ_CP073721.1, from coordinate 2,605,105 downwards.
CCGCCAGCCCTCGACCGTGCCCGGTGCCGGGTTGTACGACGAGGCGCCGAGGGTGCCGTACGTCCAGGCGCCGCCGGGGGTGGCGTGCCAGTACGACCAGTACGCCGAGGCCGGCGGGGTGTTGACGCACGGCTCGGTCGCCGCGGTCGGCCGGCCGTCGATCCGGCATACGAACGCCAGGCCCCACCGCTGCGTGCCCGTGACGGTGAACCCGGCACCGGTCAGTGCGGCCAGCCCCGTCGGCGGGTCGCCGAGCTGACAGCCGACCACGACCCCGCCGCCGAGCGGACCGAAGTCGACCACGACGGTCACCCCGGCGCCGGGCGCGCAGGCGGCGGCGTGCGCGGCGCGGGGTGCGGGCTCCGCCAGGACGAGGGCGCCGGCGAGGGCGAACGCTGCCGCGAGGGCGGCGGCCCACCGTCGGAGTGCGGACGTCATGCGGACTCCTTCCAGATGTGGGGTGCTCATGGGCACGCCAGGACGGGCGCGGCGGGCCGGGACCCGGCCGCGGTAAGGGTGGCCAGGCCGGCACCGGTGAGCCCGGGAACGGCCTGGGCGGTGGCCCGGACCGCGGTCGACGGGTCGAACCCGGCCGGGCTGTAGGCGATACCGCCCCGCTGGGCGGCCGGACCGGCGCAGCGGACCTGCAGGCTGAGCAGGAAGCCCCGCGCCTTCAGCCACGCGACGGGACGGCCCGCGACGCGCAGTGCCTGCGCGGCCAGGCCAGTGCTGTTGGCGTTGGGCACGCCGGCGCTGTCGGTGAACGACCCGTCGCCGGACTGCACGGACGACAGCCAGGTCACGGCCGCGGCGGCGGCGTCGGGCCGCCCGACCGCCAGCAGCGCCTGCACGACCAGGGCGGTCGCGTCGACGTCGCTCACGCAGGTGGGCTGATCGAAGGAGAGCGGGAAGCCGCCGTCGGCGCACCGGGCCCCGGCCAGGTAGGTCGCGCCGGTGGCCGGCGCGCCGGCCGGGGTGCGGTCCAGGGTGAGCAGGGCGAACGACTGGGTGAACGCGTTGCTGTAGTCGCCGAACGCGGACCGGTCGGAGAACCGGCCGGACGGGGCCTGGAGCCCGCGCAGCCGGCCGATCAGGTCGACACCGCCGAATGCGGCCGGGTCGCCGCCCCGGACCTGCACGGCGAGCGCGAGTTTGGCCGTCGCCCCGGCGTACGCCTCGGTGCCGTCGCCGATGTAGCCGGTCAGGATCTCCGGCCGCGCGAGCCAGGTCATCGCCTTGCCGGCATTGGCGCCGGCGACCTTCGCGGCGGCGAACGCGAAGACCGCGTCGACGGTGAGACCCTGGTCGGGGTAGGCGACGCCGTCGAAGACGACCTCGAACCGTTCGCCGTCGACGAGTTGGCGGGCCAGCCATCCGGCGGCGGCATCGGCTGGGTCGACAGTGGGTGGGGAACCGGCAGCGGCGGGCGCGGCGGCCATGGTGGACAGTGCGAACGCGGCGAGCACCCCGGCGAACAGGGTGCGGACGCGGTGCCGGCGGACAGCCATCGGGCGGTGCCTCTCCGGCCCCGGCAGTCGAGAGAAACCGGGCGTGCCCGGCGACTCCGACCCGTGGGCCACGACGGGTTGGGAGGTGCGATCCACGCGTGTCGACAGGTATTCGGGCTTGCGACGAGCGGGCTGCTCGTCGCCTACCGTTGCGGGCCAGCGCCGGACTTCGACCGGACTTCCCCCATCAACATGCGGCTATGAAGTTGTGACGCCCAGTGTGTCGACGGTCCGGTGCGACGTCAATACCGCCGCTCGGCATGTGGCGATCACGACACGCGGCCACGACCGGCAAGATCATGGCCCTGCCGCACGGCTGAGCCGGCCGCCGGACGGCCCGCTGGACGCGGCACTTCGCGGCGCGGCCGACCACGTGCCTGTCGCGCGGGGACTGACACTGGGCGGACGACCTGACGCAGACCCCGTTCATGCCGCTCGATCCCATGATCATGGAGTCGCCCGGGCCGGAACACGCCGCCGCGTGATGATGGGACCATGATGGACGAGATTCTGGCTGACCAGGTCGGTTACTATCGGCGCCGGGCGAACGAGTATGACGCGACGGCGTACGGGGATGTCGCGGCGGCTCGTGAACGCATCGCGCGGCTGGTCGCGCAGATGCGTCCGAGCGGACGGGTGTTGGAGATCGCCTGCGGAACCGGCCTGTGGACAGAGGCGCTCGTGGGCGTGGCCCGTCCGCGCCGGTGACGGTCATCGCGGACAGCACGGCCGTGCGGGAGCGGGATTCGGCGCCGCAGCCGCATGGGGGACGGCCCCGCCAACCGGCGCGATGCCTGGTCGCAGCAGGACGTTCGAGGCGCCCGCGCCGGCTCGTCGGCACGGACCCCACACAGCTCGCCCAGGTAGGATGACGGGAAGTTGCGTCAGGACGCCATACGGTCGGCGCCGGTTCGCTTCCCGCGTGAGGAGCCCGCGGGAGCCGGTGCCGGCGCAAGGCGTGGAGGGCGGTCGCCATGCCGGCTCGCCTCACAGCGTTGTTGCTGTCACACAAGCGGCCGCCACTCGTGCTCGGGCTGATCGTCGCAGCGGCGCTCGTCGCGGTGGAGACCGTCGTGCTGTACCCGCTCAGTGGAGACTCCGCGGCGGGTACCAGAAGTGTCATCTACCTGTGCGGCGTCCTGGTGGTCGCGAGCGTGTGGGGCGTCTGGCTGGGTGTCGTCACGTCGGTGGCCAGCATCGTCGCCTTCAACTACTTCCACGCCGTCCCCTTCCAGGCGTTCGGCTTCGACCCACGCCGGGACCTGCAGATCGCCGCGGTCTTCATCGGAGCCGGGCTGTTCACCAGCTTCGTCGCGGACCTGGCCCGGTCCCGCGCCGCCGAGGCCTCCGAGCGGCGCCGGGAGGCAGACCTCGCCGCCGAGATGGCGCACCGGATGTTGCGCTCCGACGACGTGCGTTCGACGCTCGATTCGGTGTCATGGCTGCTCGCGGAGGCGTTCGAGCTGCGGTCCGCGACCATCGGGCTCGATGCGGTGGCCGGGGACGAGCAGTGGGTCGCGTTCCCCTTGCGGGACGGCGCGACGCAGGTAGGCAGTCTGCTGGTCCCCGCGGACACCCCCGAACGGATCCTGGAGCGTCTGCGGCACCGGGTGGTGCCGTCGCTGGTGTCGCTGCTGTGCGCGGCGCGGGAACGTGAGGAGATCACGAATTCGCTGAAGGCGAGCCGCGAAGAGGCCACCGAGCTCATGGAGGCGTCCACCCTCCTGATGGAGGAACAGGCCGCGCTGCGGCGGGTGGCGGTCCTGGTCGCGCGCGGAGCCTCACCGCCGGAGGTGTTCAGCGCGGTGACCGCGGAACTGTGCCAGCTCCTCGGCCCGTACAGCACAGGCCTCGTCCGCTACGAGCCGGACGGCACGAGCACCCTCGTCGGAGGGCGTAACGAGCCCGGCATGGTCGAGATGCCGGCTGGAACGCGCATCCGGCTGGAGGGACACTGCCTCACCGCGATGATCCAGAGCACCGGTCGCCCGGCCCGGACGACCTACGACAACGCCGAGGGTCCGATCGCCGCGACGCTGCGCGAGTTGGGCATCCATTCGGGGTTCGGCGTGCCGGTCGTCGTCGCGGGCCGTCTCTGGGGCGCTGCCGTCATCTCGACCACGCGATCCGCACCGATACCGGCTGAGGTGGAAGCGCGACTCGCCGACTTCACCGAACTGGTCGCGACCGCGGTCGCCAACGCCGACAGCCATGCGCAGCTCACCGCCTCCCGCGCCCGTATCGTCGCCGCCACCGACGAGGCCCGTCGGCGGCTCGAACGCGACCTGCACGACGGCGCGCAGCAACGGCTCGTCTCGCTCCGTCTCCAACTGGGCATGGTCGAGGCCGCGATACCGCCCGGGCTCGACGCGGTGCGGGAGGAACTGACGCAGATCGCCACCGGCCTGACCTGCGTCCTCGAGGATCTCCGGGAACTCTCGCGGGGCATCCATCCGGCGATGCTGGCCAGGGGCGGACTGGGGCCGGCGCTGCGAACGCTCTGCCGCCGCAGCGCGGTTCCGGTCGACCTCGTCGTGGACATCGACCGGCGGTTGCCCGAGCCGGTCGAGGTGACGGCGTACTACGTCGTGTCCGAAGCACTCGCCAACGCCGCCAAGCACGCCCGGGCCACCATGGTGCACGTCGATGCCGAGGCGGAGGATGCGGTCCTCCGCCTCTCGATCAAGGACAACGGTGTCGGCGGAGCCGGCACCGGCCGAGGGTCCGGGCTGATCGGTCTCCAGGACCGTGTCGAGACCCTCGGCGGCCGCATGGACATCGTGAGCCCGGCCGGCAACGGCACCGCGCTCCTGGTCACGATCCCGATCGGCGGCACCTGACCCGGCAGCCGGCCTCGGCGGGTCGCCACCTCGGACACGCTGCGCGCCTCCGGCCGACCGCCCGGCCGAGTGTGCCGCGATCGCCGTCGGCAGAGCATGCGTCCCTTCTTGCGCACGCGTTACGGTTGGTGGAGGTTGGTGTGGAGTCCGCGGGAGCCTTGCTGGTTCGGCCGGGAGGCTGGGGTCATGGTCCTCCGATGTCTCATCGTTGACGACTCGACCGCGTTTCTCGCGGCCGCCGAGCGGGCGCTGACCAGTCAAGGGATCAACATCGTCGGGGTGGCGCACGACAGCGCGCAGGCGATCGCCGACATCGACGCACTCCAGCCGGACGTCGTCCTGGTGGACGTCTACTTGGGCGCGGAAAGCGGCTTCGCGCTGGCCGAACGCATCGAGGCCATCGCCCGGGCCCACAGTTGGGCCGTCCAGGTCATCCTGATCTCCAGCCATTCCCGGGACGAGATGGTCGACCTGCTCCACGAGAGTCCCGCCGTGGCGTTCGTGGACAAGGCGGAGCTGTCGGCCCAGACGATTCGTGGCGCTTTGGACGGCACGGGGTGACAGCGGACCTGCGTGTCCGTCGTGACACGAGGTCGGCCCAGGCCGGCCGGGAGCCGGCGCAGCACCGCGGAGCCTCCGGCCTGAAATCGGACTAAAGTGGCATTATGCGCGCAAGCCCGTTGTCGCTGCTGGTGCGGCCGACGCCTCCGTCCGCATGGCTGGGAATCGCGGTCGCTCTCCTCTTCATCGTGCTGGAGAGCCTGCTCACCTACCCGCTCCACGCGTTCACGAAGGAGTCGACGCCGAGCGTCATCTACCTGCTCGGTGTCGTGCTGGTCTCGATCGTCTGGGGGCTGTGGCTGGGAGTGGCCACGGCGTTGGTGAGTGTCGTCGCGTTCGTGTCCCTCTACGTCAGGCCCGTCAGGACCCTCGCCGACTCCGACGTCCGGGACGTGACGCCACTCCTGGTCTTCGTCACCGTGGCGGTGGTGGTCAGCGCGCTGGCGAACCAGTCCCGAAGGCGGGCCGCACAGGCCCAGGAGTCCGACCTCACCGCGGACATGGCCCGCCTGCTGCTCGACACCGACGACGTCGTCGCGGCACTGCCCGCGGTATCCCGGAAGATCACGCAGGCTCTGGACCTGCCCACGGCGACGATCGAACCGGCGCCCAGGTCGCCCGGCGCCGCAGCACCCGATCCGGACCGGACGGTCCCCGGCGAGTACACCACCGGCGAGATCGTCCATGCGGACGGCCGGCAGACCGCGCTCCCGCTCCGCCACGACGGCACCCTGCTGGGGACGCTCCGCGTGCCCGCCGGAATGCCGGACCGGCAGGTGGACCGTCTGCGGCAGCGGGTGATCCCGCCACTCGTGTCACTGCTGCACGCCGCACGCGAACGCGGGTCCATGCTCGACGCGCTCGCCGCGCGCGGGGAGGAACTTCAGCAACGAGCGGCACAGCAAGCCGCGTTGCGGCGGGTGGCGACACTCGTGGCGCGCGCCGCCAGCCCGGCCGAGGTCTTCCACGCGGTCACCACGGAGGTCAGCCGGCTCCTGGACGACCGCCATACGACCCTGCTGCACTACGAACCCGACGGCACGGTCACGGTCGTCTCGACGAACCAGCCCAGCCTGATGGTGCTGCCCGGCAGCCGCTGGAGGACAACGGCACACGAGAACGGACAGGCCGGGAACGGCAGCGTCACGGACATGGTGTGGCGTACCGGTCGCGCCGCCCGGACCGACTCGTACGCCGACGACGCCGACCCCGGCAACGCATGCAGGCGCGCATTGGGCATCCAGGCGGCGGTCGCGGTGCCGATCGTCGTCGAGGACCGCCTGTGGGGCACCCTCGCCGTCACCTCCGCGCAGGCCGAGCCGCTGCCGCCGGACGCGGAGGCACGCATCACGGACTTCACCGACCTCGCCGCCACCGCGATCGCCAACGCCGACAGCCGCGCCCAGCTCATCGCCTCCCGCGCCCGGATCGCCACCGCCGCCGACGAGGCACGCCAGCGCATCGAACGTGACCTGCACGACGGCGCACAGCAACATCTCATCGCCATCGGCCTCGAACTGCGCGCCGCCGAGGACGTCGACATGCCGCCCGAGCAGCTACGGGCGCACATGGCCCACGCGGCGACAAGCCTCACCGCCGTCGTGACGGACCTGCGGGAACTGGCACGTGGCATCCATCCGGCGATTCTCGGTGCCGGTGGCCTCGCGCCGGCGCTCAAGGCGCTCGCCCGCCGATCCGCGATCCCGGTCCAACTGCACATCCACACCGACCACCGGCCACCCACACCGGTGGAAGTCGCCGCCTATTACGTCGTGTCGGAGTCGCTGACGAACGCGGCCAAACACTCGCAAGCGTCGGTGGTGGACGTCAACGTCACCACCCAGTCCGACATGCTCCAGCTCGCCATCCACGACGACGGTGTCGGCGGTGCCGACCCGGCCCGAGGATCCGGGCTCACCGGCCTCCGGGACCGCGTCGAAGCCCTCGGCGGACACGTGGCCATCACGAGCCCGCCCAACGTCGGCACCTCGTTGCTCGTCACCATCCCGACCCGGACCGACGCGCAGACGGCTGATCCCCCACATGTGCCGGCACAGCGGTGAGCCGGACCTCCTACGCGGATTCGCGTAACCGGCTCGCACCTGATCACGCCCGTCGTCGTAGCCGGTCACCCGAGCGTGGGCACTATCATCGCGGGATGAAACGCCGAGCAACGCCGTTCCGCCTGCCGGTCCGCCTGCCGGTCCTGGCACAAGACGTCCTGCTCGGACTCGTCGTCGCCGTGATGCAGGTTCAGGGCCTCGTCGCGAAACCTCCGGACGTGGGGTCGCGGCCGCTCACCGACCTCGGACACCTGGGATACGTGCTGCTGATCGCGAGTGGCCTGGTGCTGGTCGCCCGCCGCCGGTGGCCGGCACAGGTGTTCATCGCGACGGCGCTCGCCAGCCTGGTGTACTACACCGCCGGCTTCTCGGACGGGCCCGGATGGATCGCGCTCTTCGTCGCCCTGTACACGCTGACCGCCTACGGCGACGGGCGCAGGTCGCTGGTGATCGCGGGCGTGGGCATCAGCGTGCTGACCGCCGGCTGGCTCATCGCCGCGGCCGACATCGAGCCGACGGCCGCCATCGGATGGGTGTTCTTCCGGATCGCGGCGTCGATCATGGCTGCCGCCCTGGGCGAGTCGGCCCGGTCCCGGCGGGTCATCGCGGCCGAGGCTCAGGAGCGGGCTCGACAGGCCGAACGGACCCGGGAGGAGGAAGCGCGTTCGCGGGTCGACGCCGAGCGGCTGCGGATCGCGCGCGAAGTCCACGACACCGTCGCTCACGCCATCGCGATCATCAACGTGCAGGCCGGTGTCACGGCGTACGTGCTGGACAAGCGGCCGGAACGGGCACGCGACGCGCTGGTGACCATCGAGCAGACGAGCGCTCAGGCGTTGCACGAGATGCGGGCGATCCTCGGGGTGCTTCGCGACTCGGACAACGGGCGGGTGCCGCACCCCGGGCTGGGACAGATCAACGAGCTCGCCACGATGGCGCGCGAGGCCGGACTCGACATCAAGCTCGAGGTGGGCTCGGCGGCGGCGCCGTTGCCGAGCGCGGTGGACACCACGGCCTACCGGATCCTGCAAGAGTCGATCACCAACGTGATCCGCCACGCCGGCCCGACCCGGGTGACGGTCGCGCTCGACTACGGAACCGACGTCCTGGAGGTGCGAGTGGCCGACGAGGGTGGCCGGGACGGCTCGGGTGCTGACGCCGCGCGTCCGGACGCACCGGCCGGACACTCGGGCGTCACCAGCGGCTCGGCCGAGCCGGGCCGCGGGATCATCGGCATGCGCGAGCGCTGTGGGCTCCTGGGCGGAGAGCTGACCGCCGGACCGCGGCCGTGCGGCGGGTTCGAGGTCAAGGCGCGGCTGCCGCTGGCTCCGGCCGCGGCGGTGCGCTCATGAACGCGGCCGGCGGCGTTCCGATCAAGGTCCTGCTGGCTGACGATCAGGTGCTGGTGCGGTCCGGGTTCAAGGGCCTGCTCGAGGTCGAGGACGACATCACGGTGGTCGGGGAGGCCGCCGACGGGGCCGAGGCCGTGGAGCGGGCCCGGGCCGCCCGGCCCGACGTCGTGCTCATGGACATCCGCATGCCGGTGCTGGACGGGATCAAGGCCACCGAACAGATCGCCGGGACGCGGGGCCTCGAACAGATCCGGGTCCTGATCCTGACCACGTACGACACCGATGCGTACGTCTTCGAGGCGCTGCGAGCCGGCGCAAGCGGCTTCCTGCTCAAAGACGCCGGGCCGGCCGAGCTGCTGCACGCCATCCGGGTGGTCGCCGCGGGTGAGGCGCTGCTCGCGCCGCGGATCACCCGGCGCCTCATCGCTCAGTTCACCGCGCAACGGATCGTCACCCGGGCCGCGGAGGACCGGCTGGCGGTGCTGACGCGACGCGAACGTGAAGTCATGGCCCTGGTGGGACAGGGACTCAGCAACGACGAGATCGGCGCCGAGCTGTTCCTCAGTCCGGCCACCGCCCGCACCCACGTCAGCCACGCGATGGTGAAGCTCGGTGCACGTGACCGCGCGCAGCTCGTCGTCATCGCCTACCAGACCGGGTTGGTCAGGCCCCCGGCGTGAGAGGTTGCGCGCGCCCGCACGTCGGTGCGGGGCGCGCGCGGACGGCCCTCGGTGTTACTTGATGAAGCGGAAGGTGGCCGGGTAGCGGTACAGCTCGCCGTTGTTGGCCTTCATGCCGGCGATGATCGCGAAGGCCAGGACGAACACCCACACGAGCAACGGCAGCGGCGACGCGATACCGAACGTGCACACCGCGATGACCACCGAGATGATCATGGCGATGCCCCATGTGATGTGGAAGTTCAGCGCCTCGTTGGCGTGCGCCTTCACCGTGGGCGACTCGTTGCCCTTGGCGAGCAGCGCGACCAGCGGCGCGATGAAGCCGACGAGGATGCCACCGAAGTGGGCGATGAGCGCCCAGGTCTTCTCGTCGCTGTTGGCGTAGCCGACCGGCGCGCCGCCGGGGGTGCCGTACGCGCCCGGCTGCTGGTAGGCGCCGTAGCCCTGCTGCTGGTAGCCCGCGCCGGAGGTCGGCGGCGGGTATCCGGCGCCGGGAGTCCCGCCCGGATACGAGGGCGGCGTGGAGTAGGGGTCCGACGGCGAGCCGTATTCCCCCGGGGGACGAGGTGGTTCAGTCATGGGGGCCACCGTAGGTGCACAGATCAACCAACGCCAGCGACACGACCTGACCGCTGTCCGACAACCCCGCGTTCTCCGCCGCCTGGATCCGGTCCGGGGCGTCAATACGCTCGCGCGACGACTGCCACGAGGCCCGGTTCGTCCTCGGCGTCGGGGACGGTGCCGTCCTGCCGTACCAGGCAGCGGATGGTCACCCCTTCCCCGTTCGCCTTCGTCTCGCCCTCGGCCCCCATGGTGGACCACGGCACCCGCGCCCACTTGCCCGCGATCGCCGCGGCGATCGCGTCGTCGGTCGTCTTCACCTCGACCGTGCCGGCGTCCCGGCGGGCGAGTGCCGCGTCGTACAGCGCCTGCTGGTCCAGCGCGAGCGTCTCCACCACCGTCTTGACGATCGCGCCGACCCTGACGGACGTCTTGGTGCCGTCGAACCGCCGCACGAGCACCACGTTGCCCGCGGCGAGGTCACGCGGACCGACCTCGATCCGCACCGGGAAGCCCTTGAGCTCGGCGTCGACCGCCCGCCGCCCGAACGGGGTGTCCACCCGGTCGTCGAGCGCCACTCGGACGCCCACGGCCTCGAGCTCGTCGCGGAGCCGCGCCGCCGCCCGCGGTACACCTTCGCCTTCCTTGACCACCGTGACGAGTGCCTGCGTCGCCGCGGCGCGCGGCGGGACGCGGAGGCCGGCGTCGTCGCCGTGACACATGATCAGACCGCCGAGCATGCGGGTCGAGCTGCCCCAGGAGGTGGTCCAGGCATGTTCCCGCGTGCCGGACCGGCCGGAGAAGACGACGTCGAACGCCTTCGCGAAGTTCTGGCCCAGCTCATGACTGGTGCCCATCTGCAGCGCCTTGCCGTCGCCCATCATGCCTTCGAGCGTGTACGTGTTCGTGGCGCCGGCGAACCGCTCCCGCGCGGTCTTGCGCCCCGCGACGACCGGCATGGCGAGGACGGTGCGCATGAAGTCCTCGTAGACGTCGTGGAGGATCCTGCGCGCATACCGCCGGGCGTCGTCCTGCGTGGCGTGGGCGGTGTGCCCCTCCTGCCAGAGGAACTCGGTCGTGCGCAGGAGCAGTCGCGGCCGCAGCTCCCACCGCACGACGTTGGCCCACTGGTTGAGCAGCAGCGGGAGGTCACGGTAGCTGCTGACCCACTTCGCCAGGTACTCGCCGATGACGGTCTCGCTCGTCGGCCGCACGACCACGGGCTCGGCGAGTGGTTTGCCGCCGCCGTGTGTCACCACGGCGAGCTCCGGCGAGAAGCCCTCGACGTGTTGCGCCTCGCGCCGCAGGTAGCTCTCGGGGATGAGCAGCGGGAAGTACGCGTTCTGCGCGCCGGCCGCCTTGATGCGCTCGTCCATCTCGGACTGCATGCGCTCCCAGATCGCATACCCCGCCGGTCGGATGACCATGGTGCCGCGCACCGGCCCGTTGTCGGCCAGCTCCGCCTTGGCGAGCAGTTCCTGATACCAGCGGGGGAAGTCCTCCGAACGCGGAGTGAGGACGCGAGCCATGACCGCCAAGTCTAGTAACGTTCCGCCGTCGCCACAGGCGGTTATTCGGGCGCTCGCAACGGGGTCGGTCCCGGCGGCCGGCGGGTCGGCGCAATCGAAATCTCGCGGGCCGATGCGAACGCTCCGGCTCCGGACAATCACGCCGGACTGGTCACCGCGAACGAGCCGCGGGCTGTCTATCCATGGCGGGCGATCAGTAAGCAGACAGGAGGATGTCCACTCCTTTCCACTATAAATCTATACCAGACCGGGGGGCTTGCGGCAAGACCCGGGTCGTGCCGCAGAATCGTCGGCCGAGGGCTGGAACCTGCGGAAATGGGGGGCCGCGACATGCCTGTGTCGCTGTCGACGATCGGGTCGCACGGTCGCGTCGGTCGTGGACGACCCGGCGACGGTCGATCCGTGGTCTCGGTCGCGAGCGAGCCGGGCGGTCCGCGACCTCGCCGGGACCGGACTGCCCGATCCTGACCGACGCGGGCCGCTCGCCATGCTGTCGCGCCGTTCCCGCCGGACATGGCCGGCGACCGAATGCCGCGGGACCCGGGTGCCCTGGCCGCGGGCGCTGTCCGACACGGCGCCCGACGTCCGCCGACCGCGACGACGCATCAGCGCAGGTCGTCGCACACCGCGCCGCGAATGACGCGACGGGCGGGTTCCGCTCGCCGGCGGCCAGGTCGCGGCCACCGCTACCACCAAGGAGATCTGATGACCGTTCAACCCGAGCCGGGCGTGGCCGGGACGCCGGCGGCGATCGCTCCGGACGACCGGGCCGGAGCCGGCGCGCCCGTGGCCACAGCGGCGGCCGAGCAGTCCGGGCGGATGTCGCACGCCGAGGTGATCCAGGCGCTGTCCGGCCTCATGCTCGGCGTGTTCGTCACGATCCTTGCCTCGACGATCGTCTCCAACGCGCTGCCGCGCATCATCGCCGACCTCGGCGGCACCCAGTCGGTCTACACCTGGGTGGTCACCACCGAACTGCTGTCGATGACCGCGACCGTGCCCCTCTGGGGCAAGATGGCCGACCTCTACAGCAAGAAGCTGCTCATCCAGCTCTCGCTGAGCCTGTTCGCCGTCGGCTCGCTGATCGCCGGCTCCGCGCCGAACGTCACTGTGCTGCTGGTCAGCCGCATCGCGCAGGGCGTGGGCGCCGGCGGCATGGGCGCGCTCGCGATGATCGTGATGGCCGCGATGATCCCGCCGCGCGAGCTGGGCCGCTATTCCGGCGTCTTCGGCGCGGTGTTCGGCGTGGCCACGATCGCCGGCCCGCTGATCGGTGGCGTGCTGGTGGACACCTCGTGGCTGGGCTGGCGCTGGTGCTTCTTCATCGGCATCCCGTTCACGGTGGCCGCGGTCGCCCTGCTGCAGAAGACGCTGCACCTGCCGGTCGTCCGCCGGCCCGTGAAGGTCGACTGGCCAGGGGCGCTGCTGATCATGGCCGGCGTCTGCACGCTGCTGATCTGGTCCAGCCTGGCCGGTCACCACTTCGCCTGGGGCTCGTGGCAGACCGCGGCGTTCGTCAGCGGTGGCGCGCTCCTGCTCGCGCTCGCGGTGTGGACCGAGTCGCGGGCCGCGGACCCGATCATCCCGCTCGCCATCTTCCGCAACCGCACGGTCACGCTGGCCGTGGTGGCCAGCACGCTGGTCGGCGTGGCGATGTTCGGCGGCACGGTGTTCCTGTCGCAGTACTTCCAGATAGCCCTCGGCAAGTCCCCGACGGTGGCCGGTCTGATGAGCCTGCCGATGATCTTCGGTGTGCTGGTGTCCTCGACGGTCGCCGGACAACTCATCACGCGGTTCGGGCGCTGGAAGGCCTACCTGGTGGTGGGCTCGATCGTGATGACCGGCGGGTTCCTGATGCTCAGCACGATCGACGCGACGACCGGCGCGGTGCTGCTGGCGGTGTACATGGCGGTGCTCGGGATCGGGGTCGGCATGCTCATGCAGAACCTCGTGCTCGCCGCGCAGAACGACGTGCCCGCCGCCGAGCTGGGCGCGGCCACCTCGGCACTCACCTTCTTCCGCAGCATGGGCGGCGCGATCGGGGTCAGTGCGCTGGGCGCGGTGCTCACCAACAGGGTGACCTCGCTCTTCGTCGACCACTTCGGTGCGACGGGGACCGGGGACGGCAGCGCGAAGGTGCCCGACCTCAAGACGCTGCCCGCGCCGGTCCTCGCCGTGATCCGCGACGTCTACGGCACGGCGACCGCGGACCTGTTCCTGGTGGCCGCGCCGATCGCGTTCCTCGCCGTGCTCGCGGTGGTCTTCATCCAGGAGAAGCCGCTGTCCACCCTCACCGGCGACGAGCGCCGCGCGCGGGAGGCGGCGGCACCGCACTGAGTCGCGCGGGCGGCCAACCGAGGCTGTCCATGCGCGGGGGCCGCCGCGCTCTCATTCTCCATCGCAAGCGATCCAGATCGGAGCTCATGCCGTGAACCCGCTGACCACCAGCGCGTTTGACCTTCCCGACCACCTCTGCGCCAAGGCCGACCCGAAGCTGATCGCCCGGGACGAGCAGCACTTCGCGGCGATCGCGGAGAGCCTCGGACAGACGATCGCCGACCTGTCCGGCCGCCTCGACACCGCGCGCAAGGCGGACGGCGGCATAGGCCAGGCGGCGATGGACCGGGACCTGGAGGTCCACCGGCTGACCGCTCGCCTGCGCACGCTGCGCCGCTTCGGCCTGGACCTGTGCCTCGGCCACATCGTCAGCGCGGACGACCCCGAGCCCGTGTACATCGGACGGCTCGGCCTCACGGACAGCACGGGTCGACGGCTGTTGCTCGACTGGCGCTCCCCCGCCGCCGAACCGTTCTTCGGCGCTACCCACGCCAACCCGATGGGTCTGGCGAGCCGGCGCAGGTACCGCTGGACCCGTGGCCGGATCGGCGACTACTGGGACGAGGTGTTCACCGCGGAGGGGTTCGAGGGGCACGCCGCGCTCGACGACCAGTCCGCCTTCATCGCCAGCCTCGGCGGTAGCCGGTCGGGCCGGATGCGTGACGTCCTCGGCACCATCCAGGCCGACCAGGACGCCATCATCCGCGCGGGATCCCGCGGCACGCTCGTCGTCGACGGCGGCCCGGGCACGGGCAAGACCGTCGTCGCGCTGCACCGCGCCGCCTACCTCCTCTACTCCGACCCACGGCTCGATCACCGCCGGGGCGGCGTGCTGTTCGTCGGTCCGCACCAGCCCTACCTGGCGTACATCGCCGACGTCCTGCCCAGTCTCGGCGAGGAGGGCGTGCAGACCTGCACCCTGCGGGACCTCGTCGCCGAGGGAGCCGCGGCGACCGTCGAGGCCGACCCGGAGGTGTCCCGCCTGAAGTCGTCCGCCGGCCTGGTGACGGCGATCGAGGCGGCCGTCAGGTTCTACGAGGAACCGCCCGCCAAGGGGATGACGGTCACGACCCAGGAGTCCGACATCTCGCTGAGCGCCGACGACTGGGCCGACGCGTTCCAGGCAGCGGGGCCCGGCACCCCGCACAACGAGGCACGTGACCAGGTCTGGGAGGAGCTGCTCACGATCCTGATGGACAAGTACGCCGGCGACGAACCGGATGACCTGCTGCGCCGGTCACTGTCGCGGAACAGGGAGTTGCTCACGACGTTCAACCGCGCCTGGCCGCTGCTCGAAGCGGCCGACCTCGTCGGAGACCTGTGGTCGGTGCCCGCATACCTGCGCAGGTGCGCTCCCTGGCTCAGCACCGACGACGTCCGGCGGCTGCGACGCGACGACGCCCAGGCGTGGACGGTGTCCGACCTGCCGATGCTGGACGCGGCGCGGCAGCGGCTCGGCGACCCGGAGGCGGCACGGCGCCGGCGCCGGCACGACGCCGCTGTCGCCGCCGAACGCGAGCGCATGACCAGGGTCGTGGACAGCCTGATCGAGGTCGCCGACGACGAATACGGCACAGGCCTGGTGACGATGCTCCGTGGCGAGGACTTCCACGACGCCCTGATCGACGAGACCGCGCTGCCCGGCGCCGAGCCCGACCGGCTGGCCGGCCCGTTCGCGCACATCATCGTGGACGAGGCTCAGGAGCTGACCGACGCGGAGTGGCAGATGCTGCTGCGGCGCTGCCCGTCACGCAGCTTCACCATCGTCGGCGACCGCGCCCAGGCCCGGCACGGCTTCACCGAGTCGTGGCAGGAACGGCTCGGGCGGATCGGGCTCGACAGGATCGACGTGGCCTCCCTCACCATCAATTACCGGACGCCGGACACGGTCATGGCGGAAGCCGAGCCCGTCATCCGGGCCGTGCTGCCGGACGCCAACGTGCCGACCTCCGTGCGTACAAGCGATGTTCCGGTCCTGCACGGATCCGCTTCGGAGCTGGGGTCGATCCTGGACACCTGGCTCACCGCGCACGCCGACGGAATCGCCTGCGTCATCGGCGATCCCACGTTCCGGGCGACGTCCCGCGTCCGGTCCCTGGCCCCGGAACTGGCCAAGGGGCTCGAGTTCGACCTGGTCGTCCTCGTCGACCTCGAGAAGTTCGGCAACGGCATCGAAGGCGCGGTCGACCGGTATGTCGCGATGACCCGGGCGACCCAGCGACTCGTCATCCTCACGAGCCCCTGAGGCCGACGCTCGCCGACCGGTCCGCTGACCGGCGCAATCCGCCGCCGTGCCGCTCGATCTCATGATCATGGGAAAGGTCCGGCTGTCGGGGCAGCCAGACCTTTCCCATGATCATGGAGTTGTTTGCCCGGGCCGGAGCGCGCCCCGGGTCCAGTAGCGACCACGATCGACAGAGACCACCCGCACGACTGTGCGTCACCGTCCCGTAACGCGACACCGGGGTTGCCGGACGACCGCACGGCTCGACCGCCTCGCCGCACGTCCGTGACCCCGGCCGCCGGGCCGCCCCTCGCTCGTCACGGTCGGCCGTAACCGTACAGCGGATCGACGTCGATCGGGGCGACCTTGACCACGGTGCGGCTGTTCGGAGCGTGGATGATCTGGTTGTTGCCGATGTAGATGCCGACATGCCCGAGGCCGTTGTAGAAGACCAGGTCACCGGGGACGAGCTGGCTGCGGTTGATGTGGCGGACCTTCTGCCACTGCTGGGCGGCGTTGTGCGGCAGCGTCACCCCGGCCGCCTTCCAGGCCATCATCGTCAAGCCCGAGCAGTCGAACGTGTTCGGGCCGGCGGTACCCCAGACGTACTTCTTGCCCAACTGTGCCCATGCGTAGCTCACCGCCTTGCCGGCGGCGCCGGACACCGCGGGCGGCTTCGTGGCGGGCGGGCTCGCGGCGGGCGGCTTCTGCGCGGCGGCCGCGGTGGCGGCGTTGACCTTGTCCTGCAACGCGTCCAGCCGGGCGATGTCGGCCTCGATCTGCTTGCGGCGGGTCTCCAGCTCGGTCTTCTGCGCCTGCTGGGCCGCGAGCAGGCCGTCGAGCCGCTGCCTTTCGGCGTCGTAGACGTGCTTCGCGGTCTTGAACCCGTCGAGCTCGGCCCGCTGGTTGTGCGAGATCTGCCGGAGGGTGCCGAGCTGGTCGACGAAGCGGTCCGACGAGTCGGCACCGAGCACCACGGACAGCGTCCGCAGGTTGCTGCCGGTCTTGTAGGCGGACACCGCGACCTGCTCGACGTTGACCTGGGCGGCCTCCATCTTCGCCTGGAGCGGGCGCAGCTTCGCGTCGAGGTCGGCCAGCGCCGTCTGCGTCGCGGCGAGGTCGCCGTTGACCTTGTTGTACTGCTCGACGACGAGCTCGACCTTGCGGTTGCCGTCGTCGATCTGGGCCTGGATCTCGGCCGCCGTCGGGTCGGCGTGCGCGGCGCAGGCGGGCGCCACGACCACCGCCACGGTAGCCCCGACCAGCAGGGAACGCAGGAGCGTTCGTCCGTTGAACACGGTGGGTTCCTTCTTCCGGACCGCCTACCGGGTGAGCTGACGGGCTCGGGCGAGAAGAAAGCGCCCTACCGTGGCGGTCACACGCGCCGGCACGGGTGCCGGCGCCGCGCCACGGATTCGCCCCGGGACGATCACTCGCCCAGGTGGGTCCCCGGCTCGGCCGCCCGCCACCCGTTACCGGGACGCGGGACCGCCGACTCAGCGGCGCCTGTCCGGGTCACCCCGCTGGGTGACGACATCCGGCAGGCGAGCCCAACATAACGGGAACATCTCGGCGGCGGTACTGCCGGATGCGGGTTCTAAGCGACACTTAACGAAACCCACAGATTGCTCCGGCCTACGGTCCTCACTCCGGTGCTCGCGGCTCTTCCGGCGGGGCCTGTCGCGACGGCAGCTCCGCCTGGACGCGCCGCCAGGCCAAGCCCGCCGATCGACGGGATCCGGTGCCGCCGGGCCCGCTGTCGCGATCTGGTCACCGCTGGTCGAGCGGGATCTCGGCCTCCAGGCGGGTGCCCTGGCCGGCCGGGCTCTCGACGGTCAGCGTGCCGCCCAGCGCTTCGACGCGGTCGCTCAGTCCGATGAGACCTGTGCCGCGCTCCGGGTCCGCGCCACCGATGCCGTCGTCGCGCACCGTCAGGTACAGGTTCCTGCCCCGGACCTGAACGCAGACGTGGACGAGCGTGGCCTGGGCGTACTTGGTGGCGTTCGTCAGCGCCTCCGCCACCACGTAGTAGGCCGCGACCTCGACCGGTTCCGGCTGCCGGCCGTCCACCCGCACGTCGAGGTCCACCGGGACGGCGGAGCGGCGGGCCAGCGTGCGCAGCGCGGGTCGCAGACCGCCCTCGGTGAGGATCGCCGGGTGCACGCCGCGGGAGAGCTCCCGCACGTCGTTGACCGTGCCGCTCAACCCGGCCACGACGGCGGAAAGCTGCTGCCGAAGCTGCGTCAGCTCCGGCGGCACGTTCGCCTCGGCCCGGCGGATGTCCAGCCCCAGCGAGATGAGTCGCTGCTGGACGCCGTCGTGCAGGTCACGCTCGAGCTGCCGGCGGGTCTGGTCGGTGGCGAGCACGAGCCGGGCCCTCGACGCGACGAGGCCGGCGCTCTGTACGAGCGTGATCGCCTGGCGGATGATCAGCAGCGAGATGACGACGGTCACGACGACGATCTCGACGTCGTCCATCGGGATGCCCCGCACGAGTTGCACGATCAACAGCACGCCCGTGCCGGCGACCGGCACGTACGGCAGCAACAGGTGACCCCAGCGGGCGTGCGGGCGCACCGCCCAGCGCGGCGTCTCCCGGGTCGGGGCCGGGGTCAGCGCGGCGACCGCGACGAGCGCGTGCCCGGCGATGAACCCGGCGTTGGCCAGCGGCGGCATGCTCTGCGCGCCGGCTGCCACCCGAAACGCGAAGACACTGTCCGAGACCGTCAGGCAGAGCAGCCCGGCGCCGAGGACGATGAGCTGCAACCGGTCCGTCGACACGGCCGCGACGAGCAGGATGATGATGACGGCCAGCAGCAGATCGGTGACCGGGTAGGCGATCGCGATCAGATAGGCGAGCGGGGTGGCCGCACCGGCCCGCACCACCGGTCCGAGCGTGGTGGCCCACGTGAGCACGAACAACGCGCCCACGACGATGAGCCCGTCGAGGACCATCACCAGCCATTCCGTCCGGCGCCGCGGCGCACCCTGCCCGGGCCGGTCGGCGGCCAAGGCGATGATCGCCACGAGCGCGAACACCGGCAGGGTCAGGTATCCGACGTCCGCGAGCGAGGGGGACGGCAGCCCGACGTCGCGGAACAGTTGGCACCAGGACCAGACGAACTGCCCGAACAGCCAGCCGCACGTCCCGGCGCCCATCCACAGCCGCCACCGCCGTTGCGCGCCGGAATGCCGGGCGGCGGTGATCCAGCAGGCGAGGGTCGCGGCGAGCGCGGCGCAGAACTGCGCGGCGTCGTCGACGAACAGCGACCACCAGGGGCTCAGCAGCCCGGAGCTGTCCAGTCCGACGACGGCGGTCACCGACACGGCGGCGACGGCGAGCGGAGCCGACAAGGGTCTGCGTGACAAATGGATCAATCCTGACCGAAGGTGATCAGAACGACGCGCGGGCAACGGTATCGTACCCGCGTATCCTTCCGCCGCGTCTCGACCTGATCATCACGTAGCGACCCGTCCACCGGCCGCTGTCACCCCGCATTTCACCCGGCCTCCCCGCTGCGCCTGCTCGCCGGGCCCGCTGCGCCGGGTTCCCGGCCGGGCGACAGCACCGGGACCGGCGTCCGTGGCCCCCACCCCGCGACGGTGATTACGGCCCTGCTCTCCGGGAAGGGTGACCACTGGAGTGATGGCGGCCGCGGGCGAACGGGGAGGACCGACCATGGGATGTCGATCGAGGTCCACGACCTCGTGGACGGGACGGTGGTACGCATCTCCGGGGAGGTCGACCGTCCTCAGCACGCTGTGGCAGGCGCACCGGTCCGCCGGGGCACGGGGTTCGGCACTGATCCTGTGCGATCCGAATCCGCTGGTGGCGCACGTGCCGCAGGTCGGTGGTTTCATGGACGCGATGCGGATCGAGGTGGACGGTCCCCCAGATCGCGTAGACCCGCACCGGCCACGCCGGCGCAGGACGACGATGCCGGCCGTCCTACTTGCCGCGAGCCTTGCGGGTGCTGCTCGCGTTGGCTTTCCGGATGAGCGTGCTCGGCATGTCCTTACGTGTCGGCATGACGACCTCCTGACGGTGATGACCACATGCGTGCCCGCCTGACGTCACCTCAAACGGATCGGAGCGGCCCGTGGCTCACCGGGTGGCCGTCCGGGGTACGCGCGGTGGTTTCGACGATGCCGGGCCGGGCTACCTGTCCTCGATGGGCATACCTGACAACCGTCCGCCGAGCGCCGGGCAACGGTTCCCGCCGCAGGTGCTGCGCGAGTACGCGGTCGTCGCCGACGGACACCGGGGCGCGCTGGTCGGTCCGCGCGGCGACATCGTCTGGCTGTGCGTGCCGACGTGGGAGTCGGACGCGGTCTTCGCCGGCCTGCTCGGCGGCCCTGGAGGTTACCGTGTCGCTCCCGCCGGCACCCGGTTCGTCTGGGGCGGCTACTACGAGCCGGGCTCGCTCATCTGGACGAGCAGGTGGGTCACCACGGGTGGCATCGTGCACAGCCGCGAAGCGCTCGCCGTGCCGGGTGACGCGCACCGGGTGGTCCTGCTGCGCCAGGTGCGGGCGATCAGCGGGGAGGCGGCCGTCGACCTTCTGCTGGACGTGCGCGCCGGATTCGGCCGGCAGCCGCTGCGGGACCTGCGCGGCGACGCCGACGGGTGGTCCGGCCGGGCCGGCGAACTGTACCTCCGCTGGTCCGGCGCCACCGTCGCCGCGCCCGGACCGGACGGCACGCTGCGCGGCCTGCTGCGGGTGCCCGAAGGCCACCGTCACGACCTGGTGCTCGAACTGTCCGACAGGCCGTTCGACACCTCGCCACCCGACCCTGACCGTGTCTGGTACGACACCGAACAGGCGTGGCGGTCGGCCGTCCCGGAGCTTGCCGGCTTCGTGGCGCGCCGCGATGCGCGGCACGCCTGCGCCGTGCTGCACGGCCTGACCGTTCCCGGCGGCGGAACGGTGGCCGCCGCCACCACGTCGCTGCCGGAGCGCGCCGAGGCCGGACGCAACTACGACTATCGCTACACCTGGATCCGCGACCAGTGTTTCACCGGCATGGCGGCCGCCGCGGCACACGCCGACGAGCTGTTCGACGCCTGCGTCGCGTTCGTCACGCAGCGGCTCATGGCCGACGGGCCCGGCATGCGTCCGGCGTACCTCGCCGCGTCCGGCGGTCCGGTGCCCGGCGAGCAGACCGTGCCGGACCTACCCGGCTATCCGGGCGCACCGGTGCGCACCGGCAACTGGGTCAACACGCAGTTCCAGCTCGACGCGTTCGGCGAGGCCCTGGTCCTGCTGTCCGCCGCGGCCCGCGACGGGCGGCTCGACGGCGACGGGCGGAAGGCGTTGCACGTGGCCGTGCAGGCGATCACCGACCGGTGGACCCAGCCCGACGCCGGCATGTGGGAACTGCGGCCCCGGCGCTGGACGCACTCCCGTCTCGTCTGCGTCGCCGGGCTGCGGGCGGCCGCTGCGGTGCCCGGCCGGACGGCTGGCGACCGGGCGCGTCTCGCCGACCGGATCATGGCCGGGACGGCCGCCACGGCCCTACACCCGTCCGGGCGCTGGCAACGCGCGCCCGACGACCCGCGGGTCGACGCCGCGCTGCTGTTCCCCGCGATCCGCGGCGCGTTGCCGGCCGACGACCCACGCACGATCGCGACCTGTGCCGCGGTGTGTGACGGGCTCACCGACGACGGATACGTCTACCGGTTCCGGGCCGCCGAGGGACCGCTCGGCGACACCGAGGGGGCGTTCCTGCTGTGCGGGTTCGGCATGGCCCTGGCGTCACTGCAAGCCGGTGAGCGCACCGCCGCCGTCCACTGGTTCGAGCGCAACCGTGCCGCGAGCGGCCCGCCGGGCATCTACGCGGAGGAGTACGACGTCCGGCAACGGCAGTTGCGCGGCAACCTGCCCCAGGCGTTCGTCCACGCCCTGCTCCTGGAGAGCGCCGCGGCCCTGTCCGGCTGATGCCCGGGCCGGTAGCGTTTGCCCGGTTGCGGCGAGGGTAGCCATCGAGGATGAGCAGTCGCCGCGTGGCGGTCGTGACCGGCGGTACCGCCGGCGTGGGTCGTGCGACGGTACGGGAGCTGGCGCGCCGCGGTTGGGACGTCGCCGTGCTCGCGCGAGGGCCGGCCGGGTTGCGGGGCGCGGTCCACGACGTCGAGGCGGCCGGCGGCCGAGGGCTGGCGGTCCCGACCGACGTGGCGGACCTCTCCCAGGTGGAGGCGGCCGCCGACCGTGTCGAGTCCGAGCTCGGGCCGATCGAGCTGTGGGTCAACGTCGCCTTCGCCGGCTCACTGCGGTACTTCTGGGACACCGACCCGGACGTGTACCGCCGCACGACGGATGTCACCTACCTGGGGCAGGTGCACGGCACGCGGGTGGCGCTGTCCCGCATGCGTCCCCGCGACCGGGGCACCATCGTTCAGGTCGGGTCGGCGCTCAGCTTCCGCGGCATACCGTTGCAGGCCGCCTACTGCGGCGCCAAGCACGCGGTGAAGGGCTTCACCGAGAGCGTCATCACCGAACTCAAGCACACCGGCAGCGCCGTTCGGGTCTGCATGGTGCAGCTTCCGGCCGTCAACACGGTCCAGTTCGACTGGAACGACAGCGAGTTCGACCGGCACCCGCGGCCCGTGGCGCCGGTCTTCCAGCCGGAGCTGGCGGCCCGCGCCATACGGTTCCTCGCCGACCACCCGCGACGGAACATGTGGGTCGGGATCTCCACCGCCTACACCGTGCTGGGCAACCGGCTCGCCCCCTGGTTCCTCGACTGGTACCTGGCGAAGAACGGGGTCGGCGGACAGCTCACCGACGACCCCGGGCCCCGCTACGGCTCGAACGTCTTCACCCCGCGGGACGCGGCAGCGGACCGTGGCGCGCACGGCATGTTCGGCGACGAAGCGCACCGCCGTGACCCATGGTCGTGGATGTCCATGCACCGGGGCGCGCTCGCGGCGGTGTCCCTCACGGCCGCCGCCGGGTTCATCGCGGCGCTGCGGAGCCGGCGGCGCTGATCGAGCCCCGCCGCCTCACCGGGGCCGCCGCCGCAGTCCGGCCGCGAGCGCACCGACACCCGCGAGCGCCAGCAGTGCCGCGCCCGGTCCGGGCCACGGCGGAGCAGGCCGTGGCGCCCAGGCCCGCTCGGGGTAGGGGCGCCCGTCGTCGCCGCGCAGCCCGGCCCGCAACAGCTCGGCCAGATGCATGCCGTGCCGGCCGCCGGTGGCGTTCTGCGCGACCTGCGTACGGCAGCTAAACCCGTCGGCGAGGACCACGTCGGACGGGTCGGCGGCGCGGACCGCGGGGAGCAGGACCCGTTCGGCACACGCCTCGGAGACGTCGTAGTGCCCCTCCTCGAAGCCGAAGTTGCCGGCGAGGCCGCAGCAGCCCGAGTCGAGCACGTGGGGCTCGACACCGGCGTCGCGCAGGATCGCCGTGTCCGCGGCGAACCCGAGGACCGCGTGCTGGTGGCAGTGGGTCTGGATCAGCGCCGTGCGCGGGACCCGCGGGGGTCGCCAGCCCGGGCTGTGCTCGTGCAGCAGTTCCGCCAGGGTGAACGTCTGCCGGTGCAGGCGCTGTACGTCCTGGTCGCCGGGGAACAGTTCGTGGGCGTCGCCGCGGAACACGGCGGCGCAGCTCGGTTCGAGCCCGACGATCGGCGTGCCGGCGCGCAGGTACGGCCGCAGCGCGGCCACGGTGCGCAGCAGGATCCTCTTCGCGGTGGCCAACTGGCCGGTGGAGATCCAGGTCAGTCCGCAGCACAACGGCCGCTGCGGCACGACGACCCGCCAACCGGCGTCTTCGAGGACCTCCACGGCCGCCTGCGCGATCCCCGGGTCGAAGTGGTTGGTGAACGTGTCCGGCCACAGCACGACGTCGCCGCGGGCGCCCGCTCCGGCCGGGCGATGGCGGCGGAACCACCGCTGGAAGGTGCGCCCGGCGAAGGCCGGGATGTCGCGGCGCACGTCCACGCCGGCCGCGGTCTTGGCCAGGGTACCGAGCGGTCCGGCGTGGGCGACGGCGTTGACCAGCCGCGGCGCGCGGCCGGCGAGCGCGGCCCAGAGCGGCAGCCAGCCCATCGAGTAGTGCTGGCGCGGCCGCAACCGGCCCTGGTAGTGGTGGGCGAGGAACTCGGCCTTGTACGTGGCCATGTCCACGTTGACCGGGCAGTCGGTCTTGCAGCCCTTGCAGGCCAGGCAGAGGTCGAGTGCGTCACGGACCGCGGTGGAACGCCAGCCGTCGCCGATGGCGCCGCCACGGGCGGTGCCGTCGAGCATCTCGAACAGCAGGCGGGCCCGGCCGCGGGTGGAGTGCTCCTCCTCGCGAGTGGCCATGTAGGACGGGCACATCACCCCACCGCCCTCGCGGCGGCACTTGCCGACCCCGACGCAGCGTTGCACGGCCCGGCTGAAGCTGCCGTCGTCGTGGGGATAGGCGAAATGCGTCCGCAGCGACGGGTGGTGGAAGTCGGTGCCGAGCCGCAGCTTGTCGTCGAGCCGATACGGGGCGACGACCTTGCCGGGGTTCATCCGGTTGCCGGGGTCGAAGATCGCCTTGCACTGCTCGAACGCGCGGACCAGGTCCGGGCCGAACATCTTGGGCAACAGCTCGCCGCGCTGCTGGCCGTCGCCGTGCTCGCCGGAGAACGAGCCGCCGTACCGCACCACCAGCTCGGCGGCGCGCTCCAGGAATGCCCGGTAGGCCCGGACCCCGTCCGTGCTCAGCAGGTCGAACGGGATGCGGCTGTGCAGGCAGCCCTGCCCGAAGTGGCCGTACAGGCTCGCCTCCGTGTAGCCGAACTCCTCGTACAGGCGGTACAGGTCCCGCAGGTAGTCCCCCAGCCGGGCCGGGGCGACGGCCGAGTCCTCCCAGCCGGGCCAGGAGTCGCTCAGGCCGGGCACGCGGGCGGTCGCGCCGAGGCCGGACTCGCGCACCTGCCACACTTGCCGCTCGTGCTCCTCGTCGGCGAACTCCGTGACGTCGTCGCCGTCGATGTCCCGGCCGATCGCCCGGACCATCCGCCGTGCCCGGTCCCGGGCCTCGTCACGGGTCCGCCCGCCGAACTGTACGAGCAGGAAGCCCGATCCTCTGGGAAACAGCGCCAGGGCCTGCGGGTTGAGGTGCTTGCGCTGCTGGAAACTGATGAGCTGGTGGTCGATGCCCTCCAGGGCGATCGGTTCGTGCGGCAGGATCGCGGGCACGGCGTCGGCGGCGGCCGCGACGTCCGGGAAGCCGAGCACGACCAGGGTGCGCTGCGGCACCGTCGGGACCAGCCGCAACTCCGCGCGCAGCACGGTGACCAGCGTGCCCTCCGAGCCGACGAGCGCCTTGGCGAGATGGAAGCGCTGCTCGGGCAGCAGCGAGTCGAGGTTGTAGCCGGAGACCCGCCGGGGGATGTCCGGGTAGCCGGTGCGCAGTTGCCCGAGGTACCGGTCGCGCAGGGCACGCAACTGCCGGTAGACCTCGGCCCGCCGGCCGCCTTCGGCGACGATCCGCTCGTAGTCCCCGTCGGAGGTCTCCCCCACCCACATGCGGGTGCCGTCGTACAGCAGCACCTCCAGCCGGGCGATGTTGTCGACGACCTTGCCGGTCCGCTGCGCGGTGGCCCCGCACGAGTTGTTGCCGATCATGCCGCCGAGGGTGCAGTGGTTGTGCGTGGCCGGCTCCGGCCCGTACTCCAGCTCGTAACCGCGGAGCTGATCGTTGAGGTGATCCAGGACGATACCCGGCTCGACGACGCACGTGCGGGCCCGCTCGTCCACGGACAGCAGCCGGTGGCAGTACTTCGACCAGTCGATCACCACCGCCGTGTTCGTGCACTCCCCCGCCAGGCTGGTGCCGCCGCCGCGGGACAGCAGTGGAGCGCCGAACTCGCGGCACACCGCCACCGCCTCGGCGCCGGCCTCCACGGTCCGCGGCACCACGACCCCGATCGGCACCTGCCGGAAGTTCGACGCGTCGGTCGAGTAGGCCGAACGCGAACCGGCGTCGAAGCGCACCTCCCCGTCGACCCGCCCCGTGAGCGCCCGGCGCAGTGCGGCCGGGTCGAGGTCGACGCCGGACGCCGGACGGAGCCGAGGTGCGGGCAGTTTGACAGCGGTCACGATGACACCTCCGGCGCCCGTCAGGCACGCAGTTCGTTGATCTTGTCGCGGGCGACCAGCGTCTTGACGATCGGTGCCCCCAGCCGGTCCGCGACCGCGATGACCTCTTCCCCGGCGTGCAGTGCGCCGGCGCCGACCAGGATCGCCGGCTTCCGCGCGGCGTTGAGCACCTCCGCCGCCGTCCGCAACTGCTCCGCGTCCGGTGCCAGCGGCAACTGCGCCAGGTCGGGCGCGCTCGCCGGCGGCGTGCCGGGACCGACGTGCCGGTACGGGTCCTGCTCGACCGGGGCGACCTGGATGTCGTTCGGGAAGGTCAGGTGTGCCACGGTACGTTTCGCGAGCGCGTTGCGCACGGCCAGGTCCACGACCCCGGGCATCTGCTGCGGATTGGTCACCATCAGGTTGTAGGCCGCGAGATCCGCGTACAACCGGTCCAGATGCACCTCCTGCTGGTAGTGGGTGCCCAGCACCGAACTCTCCTGCATGCCGGTCAGGGCGAGCACCGGCACGTGGTCGAGTTTGGCGTCGTACAGGCCGTTGAGCAGATGGATGGCGCCGGGCCCGGACGTCGCCGCGCACACGCCCAGGCGACCGGTCGCCTTCGCGTAACCGGTCGCCATGAACGCCGCCGCCTCCTCGTGCTGCACCAGGACGAACTCGATCCGGTCCCAGTAGCTTCGACAGCCCGGCCCTCGGGTCCACCACGGCACCGGCCGCCGCGCCCGCGAGACCGGTCGCGCGCTCGATCAAGCGCTCGATCCGCATCGGACGCCACCTCCCGCCGCACGCTGCCGTCCGGCTGCCGCTACCCCAGGCCCGGGTGGCTAACCGTTGCGCGAGCTGTTCCCTCCGCGTGGCCGTCGCCGGGTTGTACCGGCGTCAGAAGGGGTAGCCAGCCCGGCGGAAGGAGCAACGGCACGCCTGAACCGGCACATCCGCATTCTGAAGGAGCGAGCCATGAAAGAACGCGAAACGGTCCTGCGCTCGATGCACGACGCCGGTCTCGCCGCCTGGTTCGGCGGTTCGCTGATGGGCGCCATCGGCCTCAACGGCGCGGCCGCGAAGGCGGACGATCCCCGGGAGCGGCTGACGGTCGCGTCGACCGGCTGGCGGCGCTGGGCGCCGGTGAACACGGCGGCGATCGGCGCCCACCTGCTCGGCGCCTCCGGCATCCTCGCCAGCGAACGCAACCGGGTGCTGGGGCAACGCGGCGTCGGGACGACGAGCGCGGTCAAGACAGCACTGACCGTCGCCGCACTGGGTGCCACCGCGTACAGCCGCCAGCTCGGCAAACAGTTGGAGGGCGCGAAGTCGGTGCCGGTCGCCGGCGTGACCGAGCCGTTGCCGGACACGCCGGAGCCGGTACGTGTGGTGCAGCGCCGCGAACGCGTCGCGCAATGGGCGGTACCGGCGCTCACCGGCGCCCTCATCGCGGTCTCCGCTCTCGCCGGCGAACAGCAGAAGCCGCGCTCCATCGCCCGTGGCATCGCCGGTCGTGTGCGGGGCGTCGCCGAAGGGCTGCTCCCCGCACGCTGAGCGTCGCTCAGTCGTCCATACCGGGCCGGCCTCCGGACGCTCCGGCTCCCCTGAGGGCGGTGCGCCGATCCGTTTCCGGGCGCCGGCCGCGGGTATGCGGCCACGACAGCCCTCGACGACAAGCGCGACAAGGAGGCTGTGTGATGGCCGAGTCCCACACCCCTGCGGACGACATCGTCTACGACCTCGTCAGCATTCAGTACCACGCTCTCAAGGGCGGCCAGGTGTGCGCGAAGTACGCCGCCGACGCCGAGGGCCACGACGACGTCCGCGCGTTCATCGAACAGGTCCGCCAGGAGGACGCCAACCGCGCCGTGCGCGCCCACGAACTGCTCGGCAGGCTCACCGCCCAGCGCGCCGGGATCGGTTGACGGGCGATCGACGCCGCGGCAGAAGGGAGGAAGGCGATCCGGGTGCGGTCGCCGGAGATCTCGGCCGGCCTCGACCGGCGGCCGGCCGACGCCCTGATAGCTCGCATTCGCCTGCCGCGTACGGCTTCGGCGCCTTGCCGGGTTTGCCGGTGGGACCGCCGGGAAGGACATCGGAACTGTCTCTTGCCGGGAGGTGCGGCGATGCGGGTCGTGGTGAACCTCACGCGCTGCCAGGCCTACGCGCAGTGCGCCTTTCTCGCTCCCGAGGTGTTTCGGATGCGCGGCGCCGAGGCGTTGATGTACGACCCGGAGCCCGACGACGGGCAGCGGGAGCGGGTGCTGCGGGCGGCGGCGGCCTGCCCGGTGCAGGCCATCCTGGTCGACCACGTCGACGACAGGGAGGCCGCCGTGGAGTCCGCGACGACCGGGCCGGCGGTGGCTGTGCGGGCGGCCGCACCGTCGCAGACGGCCGGGTCGCCGCGGACGGGCTGGCAACCCTCGCCGGACGGGCACGACACGGCGATGGAGGCGATGCGGCGCGCCGGCCGTATCGTGGTCGTGGGCGCGTCGCTGGCCGGCCTGGCCGCCGCGGCGACCCTGCGCCGGGAAGGATTCGCGGGATCCCTGACGATGATCGGGGACGAGCCGCACCGGCCGTACGACCGGCCGCCGCTGTCCAAGCAGGTCCTCGACGGATGGGTGCCCCCGGACCACACCACGCTCCCCCTTTCCGACGGACTCGACGCCCGGTGGCTGCTGGGCGTGCCCGCCACCGGGCTGGACCCGGCCGGCAAGCGGGTACACCTCGGTGACGGGGGCGTCGTCGAATACGACCGGCTGCTGATCGCCACCGGCGCCCGGGCCCGGCCCTGGTTCGACGCGGACGAGGCGGCTCTCGACGGCGTGCTCGTGCTGCGGACCCGGGACGACGCCGCCGCCCTGCGACACCGGCTGGCCGAACGGCCCCGCCGGGTGCTGGTCATCGGCGGCGGGTTCACCGGCTCCGAGGTCGCCTCGGCCTGCCGGGACCAGGACCTGCCGGTCACGCTCGTCGAGCGCGGACCCGCGCCCCTGGTCGGCGCGCTGGGCGGGGTGATCGGCGCGGTAGCCGCCGACCTGCAGCGTGCGCACGACGTCGACCTGCGCTGCGGGGTCACCGTCACGCGTCTGGAGGGCGACACCGCCGGGCGGCTCCGCCGCGCGCACCTGTCCGACGGCAGCACCGTCGATATCGGGGTGGCCGTGGTGGCGCTGGGCGCGATCCGCAACACCGAATGGCTGCACGGCAGTGGCCTGGCCGTCGGCGACTGGGGTGTCGGCTGCGACGCCGGCTGCCGGGCGTTCGACGTCAACGGCGTGGTCACCGACGACGTCTTCGTCGCCGGCGACGTGGCGCGGTTTCCGCACCCGCTGTACGACTACCAGTTCCTGGCCCTCGAACACTGGGGCAACGCCGTCAGCCAGGCCCAGATCGCCGCGCACAACATGATCAGTGTCCCGGCCGAGCGGTGGCCGCACCTGGCCGTCCCGGTGTTCTGGTCGGCGCAGTTCGGCACCAACATCAAGTCGGTCGGCGTGCCGACCCTCGCCGACCAGGTCGTCATCGCCCAGGGCTCGGTCGCGCAGCGCCGGTTCGTGGCCGCCTACGGCTACCAGGGCCGCCTCACCGCCGCGGTCGGGTTCGACCAGGCCAAGTGGCTGGAGTCGTACGAGAGCCTGATCGAGGCGGGTGCGCCGTTCCCACCTGATCTTCGCGGGGTCGACGAGCCGGCCGACGAGACGCCGGTCGCGGCGCGGCTGCCCGACCACCGCATCCGCAACCGCCACGCCACCGTCTCGGTGACCGGCCACGACCCCAGCGAGCGCCGCGCCGAGCTGCTCCACCACCGCTGACGTGCCGGCCGGCCGTACTGCCGGCGCCGCAACACCTGAAAGGCACCGTCATGGCACAGGCCAGCATCTACGAGCAGGTCCTCGATCCCGCCAGCCGGAACGACCCGTATCCGCTGTACGCCGAGCTGCGCAGGACCCCGGTGGCGCGCCAGCCCGACGGCACCTACGTGGTCAGCACCTACGACGAGATCGTCGCGCTGCTGCACGACCCCAGGGTCAGCTCCGATCCCCACAGCCATCCCGAACTGGCCGGCGCCCCGCCCACGCCGGACGAAGGCGTGCCCGGACTGCCGCACGCCTTCGTCTTCCGCGACCCGCCCGAGCACGACCGGCTGCGGGACCTGGCCACCCGGCCGTTCGGGCCGCCCTGCGCCCCGGACCGGATCGAGAGCATGCGCCCGTGGCTGACCGAGGTCACCGACGGCCTGATCGACGACCTCGCCGGAAGGCACCGGGTAGACCTCGTCGACGACTTCGCCTATCCGCTGCCGGT
The DNA here is from genome assembly GCF_025264685.1 of Dactylosporangium roseum. Classification (GTDB taxonomy): domain Bacteria; phylum Actinomycetota; class Actinomycetes; order Mycobacteriales; family Micromonosporaceae; genus Dactylosporangium; species Dactylosporangium roseum. The sequence continues at coordinate 2,575,082 of NZ_CP073721.1, read as the reverse complement.
GACCGCGATCTGCTGGCTGCTCGGCGTCCCCCGCGAGGACCAGCCGCGCTTCCACCACTGGGCCGACGCGCTGGTCGAGACCGCCGACCCGACCATCGGCACGTTCGCCGAACGCCAGCGCAGGCGAAATCGGATCAGCGTCGAACTCGGCGCGTACCTCGACGAGCTGGCCGAGGCCCACGCCCGCCGGCCCGGCGACGACCTGATCTCCGGAATGCTCACCGACGCCGGCCCACACGCGCCGATGTCCCGAGCCGACCTGCTCAGCACCTGCGCCATGCTGCTGGTCGCCGGTCACGAAACCACCGTCAACCTCATCGCCAACGGCATGCTCACCCTGCTGCGCCACCCCGGCGTGCTCGACCGGCTGCGCCACGAACCCGACCTGGTCATCCCTCTGGTCGAGGAGCTGCTGCGCTACGAACCGCCGGTGCAGATGATGACCGGCCGCAGCACCCTCGCCGACATCGACATCGCCGGCACCAGCATTCCCGAAGGCTCACCCCTGACCCTGATGCTCGCCGCCGGCAACCGCGACCCCGACCGCTTCCCCGACCCTGACCGCTTCGACCCCGATCGCATCGACAACGTCCACCTCGGCTACGGCAGTGGCATCCACTACTGCTTCGGTGCCCCGCTCGCCCGGGTCGAGACGCAGGTCGCCCTGCCCGCGCTGGCCCGCCGGCTGGTGAACCCCCGGCTGGTGGCCGACCCGCCGCCGTACCGGCCCAATCCGACCCTGCGCGGCCCCCGCCACCTGCTGGTCGACCTCGACGCCGTCGCCCCGGCGGCCGAGGCGGAGACCCGCGAACAGGTTCCGCGACCGGCACACGGATAGCGCGCCGGGCCGGCCGCGCGGTGCTCGCCGCCCAGTCGTGGCACTGGGTGGGTCCGGTGTTCGGGCACGTGTTCGAGGGCGCCACCGAGGCCGGTGTGCTAGGTGCGGTCACTGCGGTGTGGCAGCACGTCGGTCAGCCGGACCGGGGGTCGACGCAGTGACCGGCCGACGAGCTGCCGTACCGCCACAATCGTCGCGGCGACCATGAGCGGCTGCCAGCCGGGCGTGCCGCCCAGGCGCAGCAGACCCGCGGCGAGCCAGAAGTCGAGCGCCATGCACAGCGCCGCGCGCAGGTCCCGGCCGATGGCCAAGGTGACGCCACCAGTGAACAACCCGGCGGCGATACAGCCGAGCGCGGCGTATCCGAGCAGGACGTTCATCGCAGCGGACCGCCCGGCGCGACCGTGTCCGAGGGAGCCCCGGGTTCCTCCGGCGGCGCGGTGTTGTCGCGGCTGGCCAGTTCGGCGCGCTCCTCTTTGATCTCGCGGCTGAGGAAGTAGTTCAGCGCGGTACGGATGGCGGCGATCGCGGCGAGCTCGCCGATCTCCCTCAGCGTGGGAGCGATCGCGGTGCGCAGAATGTCCGAGGCGAGCTGGAACTCCAATCCGAGCGCGAGGAACCGGCCGAGCCCCAGCCGGACCGGCACGAAGCTCTCGGTGCGGCGCGTGCGGACCGCAGCGACCACGAACTTGACGAATGCGACCAGTGCACCGGTGAAGATGATGATCGCACCGGCGACCTCCACCACCCGGACGAGCAGATCGACCGCCGAGGCCAACCACGCCTCACCGAGCACCTTGTCCATGACTCTCCCGATGCCCGCCCCGCAGCACGTCCACGCACGGGCGGCAGGCGTCCCGCACTGCGATGTCGCCGTTCGCGTATTGGCGCACGTACATGCTACCGCCGCCGGCCGGCACCGGCGCGCTGACCACCCTCCCGCCCGGGTGGCAGGCACGCCGGTGACGGCGGTGCCCTACCACCCCCTCCACACCCTGCGCCACAAACAGCGCCGGTCAAGGTGACGGTGCGTGCGGCACCTCGCCCGGTGCGATCCGCCGTTTCGACGCCCCTCCACCGGGTAGCCACCCCGGCCACGGTGAGCGGGGCGATGGCCCGACGGTCACCGGTGCACTCGAACCAACATCAGCTCGAGTGAAACAAGGGTGCGCCAATGAGCAAACGGCTCCTGGCGACGGGCATGGCCGCCGCCGCCCTCGTGGCGCTGCACGCCGGCCCCTCGGTGACGGCGCTGCCAACGGTTCGCCGGCCCCTGCGGGCACTCAGCGGCGTCGGCCGCCCGGGTACCGTCGCGCTCACCCTCGACGACGGCCCGGATCCCAGGTCCACGCCGGCCTTCCTGAGAACGCTGGCGCGGCTGCGCATTCCCGCGACCTTCTTCGTGCTCGGTGACATGGCGGCGAAGGCACCCGGCCTGCTGCGCCGAATCCGGGAGGACGGGCATGAGATCGGCGTGCACGGCTGGACACACCGCGATCACCTCCGGATGACGCCGAGCCGCGTCTACGACGAGGTCGCACGGACGGCCGACCTGATCCTCGACACCTGTGGGGTCCCGCCCCTCTGGTTCCGCCCGCCGTACGGCGTCCTCTCCGCGGGGAGCCTGCTCGCGGCCGCCCGGCTCGGCCTGCGTCCGGTGCTCTGGAGCGCCTGGGGCCGCGACTGGGAGGCCGACGCCACTCCCGACACGGTGCTTTCCCACCTGCGGTCCGGAGGCATCCGTGGCGGCGCCACCCTGCTGCTGCACGACAGCGACTGCGCAGCGGCTCCCGGCGCCTGGCGGTCGGCCCTCGGCGCGCTGACGGCGGTCGCCGGTGAGTGCGAGCGGCAAGGGCTTCGATTCGCCCGAATGAGCAACCACATTCCGTAACGGCCGGTGCCGTGCCGAGCGGACGCCGCCCGGGCACCGACGAGGTGTGGTGGCCGGTTACGAGCGCGGGATTGCGGGTAGCGCGCCGCAATGCGCGGCATCGACCTCTTCGCAGCGTCACAAGCCACCTCCGGCACCGGAGCTGACTCCTGACATGAGCAACGTGACGACGGAGTCGACGGCACTGTCCGGTGGACGCGTACCGCTGGAAGCGCGTGCCGGTGCCGAGAACTTCCCGGTGGCACTTCGTATCCTGCCCAAAACCACCCGCCGGCACCTGTATGCGCTGTACCACTACGCCCGGTTCGTCGACGACCTGGGTGACGAACCGGGCGCGGGAGTGACCGCGGCCGACCGCACAGCGACGCTCGACGCGTTCGCGGCGGAGGTCCGTCGGCTGTACGGCGGACAGCGGATTCAGCATCCGGTGCTGTGCGCCCTGGCCCCCACGGTGGTGGCGTGCCGGCTTCCCGCCGGGCCGCTGCTGCGCCTGATCGAGGCGAACCGCGTCGATCAGATCGTCACCCGCTACCCCACCGTCGAGGAACTCGTCCGGTACTGCTCGCTGTCGGCCGACCCCGTCGGCGAACTCGTCCTGCACGTGTTCGGTCAGGCCGGCCCGGCCCGGGTCGCGCTGTCGAACCGCATCTGCACCGCGCTGCAGGTCATCGAGCATCTCCAGGACGTCGCCGAGGACCGCAGGCGCGGCCGGGTCTACCTGCCCGAGGCGGACCTCGACCGGTTCGGTGTGCGCGACACCGACCTGGCCGCGGCCACGGCGAGCAGCACGCTGCGTGCGGTCGTCCGCTTCGAGGCCGGACGCGCGAAGTCCTGGCTGGACGCCGGCGCACCGCTGCTCACGGCACTGCGCGGCTGGGCCCGGGTCGCTGTCGGCGGGTACCTCGCCGGTGGGTACGCGACGCTGAGGGCGCTGGAACGCAGCGGATACGACCCTCTGCCCGGAGCGCCCCGGCCCCGCAGGCGCGACATCGCGACGTCCTGGCTGGGCGTGATGGTCAGGAGCATGGGGTGAGCGCGGCCACCACCGTCGACGAGGCGTACCGGCGGTGTGAGGAGATCACCCGGCGGGAGGCACGCAACTTCTCCTACGGCATCCGCCTGCTGCCCGAACACAAGCGGCGCGCGCTGTCCGCGGTGTACGCCACCGCCCGCCGTATCGACGACATCGGCGACGGTGACCTGCCGTCGGACGAGAAGCTGGCCCGGCTCGACCGGGTCCGCGAGTCGCTGCGCCGCCTGCCGGACTCGGCCACGGACGACGCGGTACTGCTGGCCTTGCACGACGCCGCGCAGCGGCTGCCCATCCCGTTGGAGGCCTTCGACGAGCTGATCGACGGCTGCGCCGCCGACGTCCGCGGCACCACCTACGCCACGATCGACGACCTCCTGTGGTACTGCCGCTGTGTTGCCGGCTCCATCGGGCGCCTGTCGCTGGGCGTGTTCGACGTCGGCACACCGGGACGAGCCGCCGAGCTGGCCGACGCGCTGGGCGTCGCGCTGCAGCTCACCAACATCCTGCGCGACCTGCGGGAGGATCGCCACAACGGCCGGGTGTACCTGCCCAAGGACGACCTGGACCGATTCGGCTGCAACCTGGAGCTCGACGGCGACGGCTTCGCCGACCCGCCCGGCCACTTCATCGCCCTCGTGCGCTTCGAGGCCGAGCGTGCCGAGCGGTGGTACGAGACCGGCCTGCAACTCCTGCCGATGCTGGACGCGCGCAGTGCCGCCTGCACCGCCGCCATGGCCGGCATCTACCACCGGCTGCTGGCCCGCATCGTGAACGATCCGATGGCCGTCACGCGGACGCGGCTCTCCCTGCCACCCCGGGCGAAGGCCATGGTCGCCGCCCGCGCACTCGTCAGGCGGACGGCGTGACGCCGAGTCCACCGGCGGCGAACGCCGGCCACGACGTGTGTGTCGTCGGCGGTGGGCTCGCGGGCATCACCGCCGCCGTCCGCCTCGCCGATGCCGGAATCCGGGTGACGCTGCTCGAGCGACGCAGCGAACTCGGCGGGGCGACGTACTCGTTCGACCACGGCAGTCTCGTCGTGGACACCGGGCAGCACGTGTTCCTGCGCTGCTACGAGCGGTACCGGGCCCTCCTCGACCGGCTCGGCAGCACCGGCATGACCCAGCTACAGCCACGGTTCTCCGTCCCGGTCCTGACGCCCGGGCGGTCGCCGAACGTGCTGGCCCGCACGCCTGGCCTGCCTGCCCCGGCCCACCTGCTCCCGGCCTTGGCCAGGTACTCTCTGCTCAATGCCCGGGAGCGGATACGCGCGATCGGCGCGGTCAACGCGTTGCGCGCCGTGGATCCGGACGACCCGGGCAGCGACCGGCGCAGCTTCGGCGGCTGGCTCCAGGACCACGGCCAGGGATCCCGGGCGGTGCGCCGGCTGTGGGACCTGATCACGGTCGCCGCGCTCAACACGCCAGCGGAGCACGCGTCGCTGGCCCTTGCCGCGCGGGTGTTCCGGACCGGGCTGCTGGAGCGGGCCGACGCCGGCGACATCGGGCGTCCGCTCGTACCGCTGTCCAGCCTGCACGGCCGTCCCGCACACCGGCTGCTGACCCGGCTCGGCGTGCGGGTGGCGACCGGGAGCAGGGTGGAGCGGATCCAGCCGGACACCGCCGGGTTCCGGGTCGCGACCGGCGGCGCCGGCGGTCGCGCGGTCCGGGACGAGCTCGTCGCCGACGCGGTCGTCCTGGCCGTTCCGCACGCCGCCGCCGCGCGGCTGGTGCCGGCCGCGGCGTCCCGCGACCGGGACGACTGGCACCGGCTGGGCAGCGCCCCGATCGTGAACGTCCATCTCCGGTACGAGTCGTCCGTCACCCGCCTGCCGTTCGCCGCGGCGGTCGAGTCCCCCGTACAGTGGATCTTCGACCGCACGCCGGCGTCGATGTCCGACGGGCAGTACCTGGTGGTCTCGATCTCCGCCGCGGACGACACCATCACGGTTCCGGCCGGACGGCTGGCCGCCACCCACGCCGCCGCCGTCGCCGGGATCTTCCCCGCGGCGCGGTCGGCGCGGCTGCTGGAAGCGTTCGTCACCCGCGAACCGCATGCCACGTTCCGGCAGGCTCCCGGCACTCGCGCGCTGCGTCCCGGCGCGGCGACCCGCCTGCCCGGCCTCGTCCTGGCCGGCGCGTGGACCGACACGGGATGGCCGGACACGATGGAGGGCGCTGTCCGCAGCGGTCACCGCGCCGCCGACGTCGTGCTCGCCCACCTCGTATCCCAGAACCGAAACCTGGAGGGCACACGTTGACCATCGCACCCGTCGCCTGCCTCGATCAGGTGCCTGCCCTGGTCGAGCCCCGGATCAGAGACCTCATCGGTCGCCTCGATCCCCGCAACCAGCGCGTCGCCGCCTACCAGCTCGGCTACTGCGACGCCGACGGCACACCCACCACCGCCGGCGGCAAGGGCATCCGCCCGGCCCTGGCCCTGCTGTCGGCCCGCGCCGCGGGTCACCCACCCGAGCGGGGCGTCGCCGCTGCCGCCGCCGTCGAGCTCGCCCACAACTTCTCGCTGCTGCACGACGACGTCATGGACCAGGACACGATGCGCCGGCATCGCCCGACCGCCTGGGCGGTCTTCGGTACCGCCGCCGCGATCCTCGCCGGCGACGCCCTGATGATCCTCGCTCATGACGCGCTCACCGGCGACGGCCGGCCGGGCGGTGTCCACGCGGCCCGGCGGCTGGACGCGGACGTGCACCGGTTGATCGCCGGGCAGGCCGCCGACCTGGAGTTCGAACGTCGCGACGACGTCGGCCTCGACGAGTGTCTCGCCATGACCGCCGACAAGACCGCGGCGCTGATGTCCTGCGCCTGCACGCTTGGGGCACTGCTGTGCGGCGCGCCCGCGGCGCTGACCCAGGGCCTGTCCCGCTTCGGCGCGCACCTCGGGATGAGCTTCCAGCTCGTGGACGACCAGCTCGGCATCTGGGGCGAGCCCGGGCGCACCGGCAAGCCGGTGGGGTCCGATCTGCGGGCACGCAAGAAGTCGGTGCCGATCGTGCACGCGCTCACCTCCGGTACCGCCGCCGGCGAAACGTTCCGGAAGCTGTACGCAGCCACCCGCGAACTGCGCGAGGCCGACCTCGTGACCGCCGGCCGGCTCCTGGAGGAGTCCGGGTCACGGGACTGGGTTCAGGACGAGGCCGACCGTCAGCTAGCCCGCGCACTCGACGAGCTCGCCGCGCTCGTGTTGCCCGCGGACGTCCACAACGACCTGGTGGACCTCGCCCGCCTCGTGACGGGGCGTGATCACTGATGACACAGGTGCTGGCGCAGGCGCCCACCGGCGATGAGCTCTTCGACCGGGTCCGGACCGGCCTGGACCGGGCGACGGCGAAGCTGCTCGGCCTCCAGGACGCTGCCGGCTGGTGGAAGGGCGAGCTGGAGACCAACGTGACGATGGAGGCCGAGGACCTGCTGCTGCGCCGGTTCCTCGGGATCTCCGACGACGAGCTGACCGCGCAGACGGCCCGCTGGATCCGTTCCCGGCAGCTCGACGACGGCGCGTGGACGACGTATCACGGCGGGCCGGGCGACCTGTCCACCACCATCGAGGCGTACGCGGCACTGCGCCTGGCCGGCGACGTGGCCGACGCGCCGCACATGAGGGCGGCCGCCGCGTTCGTCCGTGCCCACGGCGGCGTCGAACGCAGCCGCGTGTTCACCCGCATCTGGCTGGCCCTGTTCGGCGAATGGCCGTGGCACCAGGTGCCCGCCATCCCGCCCGAGCTCGTGCTGCTGCCCGCCTGGATGCCGTTCAACGTGTACGACTTCGCGTGCTGGGCCAGGCAGACCATCGTGCCGCTGGCGATCGTGCGGGCCACACGACCCGTGCGGTCGCTGGGTTTCTCGCTGTCCGAGCTGCGCACGGGGCGACGGCCACCGCCGCCGCCGCCGCTGTCGCGCCGTGCCGGCTGGCTGCACCGCCTCGACCTGGCCGTCCGCGGCTACGAACGCATCGCCGCCCGCTCGTTGCGCCGCCATGCGCTGCGCCGTGCCGCCGAGTGGATCGTGGCCCGGCAGGAGGCCGACGGTTCCTGGGGCGGCATCCAGCCCCCGTGGGTGTACTCACTCATCGCCCTGCACCTGCTCGGGTATCCCCTCACGCATCCGGTGCTGCGGGCCGGGCTCGAGGGACTGGAGCGCTTCACCGTCCGGGAGCGGACGCCCGAGGGTACGGTCCGCCGGTTGGAGGCGTGCCAGTCACCGGTATGGGACACCGCGCTCGCGGTCACGGCGCTGGCCGACGCCGGGCTCCCGGCCGACGATCCCGCACTCGTCCGCGCCGGGAACTGGTTGGCCGGACAGGAGATCACCACTCGTGGCGACTGGGCCGTCCGCCGCGCGCACGTCCCGCCGAGCGGATGGGCGTTCGAGTTCGACAACGACGGCTACCCCGACACCGACGACACCGCCGAGGTGATCCTCGCGCTCCGGCGCACCCCGCTGCGGCACCATCCCGTGCTGGGACGGGCCACCCGCTGGCTGATCGGCATGCAGTCCCGCGACGGCGGCTGGGGCGCCTTCGACGCCGACAACGACCGCGCGCTCGTCGCCGACCTGCCGTTCTGCGACTTCGGCGAGGTCATCGACCCGCCCAGCGCCGACGTCACCGCCCACATCGTGGAGGCGCTGTGCGCCCAGGGCCTGACGAACTCGGCCGCCACCCGCCGCGGCGTGCGGTGGCTGCTGCGGGCGCAGGAGCCGGACGGATCCTGGTTCGGCAGGTGGGGCGCCAACCACGTGTACGGCGTCGGCTGCGTCGTGCCCGCCCTGGCCGGCGCCGGTATCCAACCGCGGCACCCGGCGATCCGGCGCGCCGTGGACTGGCTGGTGCACCACCAGAACGGCGACGGCGGCTGGGGCGAGGACATGCGCTCCTACGACGACGTGGCCATGCGCGGGCGCGGGGCGTCGACCGCGTCGCAGACCGCCTGGGCCCTGCTGGCGCTGCACGCCGCCGGCCAGCATCGTTCGCCGGCGGCGCGCCGGGCGCTGGCGTGGCTGGTCCGCACCCAACGCCCCGACGGCACCTGGGACGAGCCGTACTACACCGGCACCGGCTTCCCGGGCGACTTCCACATCAACTACCACCTGTACCGGCTGGTGTTCCCGGTCAGTGCCCTCGGCCGCGTCCTGCGGGACACCGCACAGGAGGACCCATGAGTACGCCGGCGCGGCAGCGGACGGACGGTGGCTGGGTGCTCTGCGCACCGATGTGCACGGAGGCGGCGGAGCTGCGCCGTGCCTTGCCCGGCCCGGCCGGCACCGTCCTGCACACCGGCGTCGGGCGCCGCCGATCCGAACGCGCCACCCGCTCGGCCACCGTGACGGACGCCGAGGCGCTCGCCGTGGCCGGGGTCGGCGGCGGGCTGGACGCGGCGCTGCGGCCCGGTGACGTCGTCGTGGCCACCGAGGTCCGCGCCGCACCGTGGGTCGCCGATCCCCGGCCCGCCACGACCGTGCTCCCCGCGGCCGTCATGGTCGCGGGCGCGCTGCGCCGTCAAGGGCTCACGGTCCGGACCGGCCCGGTGGTCAGCACCGAACGGCTGGCGCGGGGAACGACGCGGGACCGCCTTGCCGCCACCGGTGCGCTGGCCGTGGACCTGGAGTCGGCCTGGCTGCTCGCCGGACCCGCGGGCCGGCCCGCCGCCTGCGTGCGGGTCGTCGCCGACACCGGTGCGGTGATCCATCCGAGCACCCTGCGGCAACTGCGCACGGCGCTGGCGGCCCTGCCGGCCGTGGCCGCCGGCCTGGACGAGTGGGCGGCCGCCACCACGGTCCGCCGTGTCCTGCTCGCCGCACCCCGTTCGTTCTGCGCCGGGGTGGAACGCGCCATCCTCGTCGTGGAACGCGCCCTCGAGTTGCACGGACCGCCGGTGTACGTCCGCAAGCAGATCGTGCACAACACGCACGTGGTCGCCGACCTTACCGGACGGGGCGCGGTCTTCGTCGACGACGTCGACGACGTTCCGGAAGGAGCGGTGACCGTGTTCTCCGCGCACGGCGTGTCGCCCGCGGTCCGGTCGGCCGCCGCCGCTCGGCGCCTGTCCACGGTCGACGCCACCTGCCCGCTCGTCACGAAGGTGCACAGCGAGGCCCGCCGGTTCGCCGAACACGGTGACACCATCCTGCTCATCGGGCACGCCGGCCATGAGGAGACCGACGGCGTCCTCGGCGAGGCGCCCGACCGGATCCGCCTCGTCCAGGACGTCCGGGACGCCGAGCAGGTGCGGGTCGCCGACCCGCGACGGGTGTCCTACCTGGTCCAGACGACCCTCGCCGTCGACGACGTCGCCGACGTCGTCGCGGTGCTGCGGGACCGGTTTCCCGAGCTGGCCGCCCCGCCGTCCGACGACATCTGCTACGCCACGACCAACCGGCAACGCGCGGTGTCCGAGGTCGCGGCCGCCTGCGACGCGATGATCGTCGTCGGCTCCACCAACTCGTCGAACTCGCGCCGCCTGGTCGAGGTCGCCGAACGTGCCGGGACACCGGCGTACCTGGTCGACGGCGCGGCCGGCATCGACCTGCGGTGGCTCGCGGGCGTCCGCACCGTCGGCGTGTCCGCCGGCGCCTCGGCACCGCCCGTCCTCGTCGACGAGGTGGTCGGCGCGCTGTCGGGGCTCGGCGCGGGGACGGTCCGGGAGCACACCGCCGTGAGCGAGGACGTCCGGTTCATGTTGCCAAAGGAGGTACGGCAATGAGCATTCCACTGCGGCAGCGGCTGCGAATCGGCCGGTACCTGGTCGAGCAGAAGCTGCGTCGTCGCGAGAAGTTTCCCCTGCTGGTCGAATTGGAGCCGCTGTTCGCCTGCAACCTCAAGTGCGCCGGCTGCGGCAAGATCGAGCACCCGGCCGACGTCCTCAAGCGCCGGATGCCCGTCGAGCAGGCACTCGCCGCGATCGACGAGTGCGGCGCGCCGATGGTCTCCATCGCCGGCGGGGAGCCGCTCATGCACCCGCAGATCGACACCATCGCCGCCGAGCTCGTGCGGCGCAAGAAGTACGTGTTCCTGTGCACCAACGCCGTCCTGCTGCCGAAGAAGCTCGACAAGTTCGAGCCGTCGCGGTACTTCGCCTTCACCGTCCACATCGACGGCCTGCGGGAACGTCACGACGCGTCGGTGTGCAAGGACGGTGTGTTCGACGAGGCGGTGGCCGCCGTGCGGGAGGCGCAGCGGCGCGGGTTCCGGGTCACCACCAACACGACGTTCTTCAACACCGACACCCCGCAGACCGTCATCGACGTGCTCGACCATCTCAACGACGAGCTCCGGGTCGACGAGATGATGATCTCCCCGGCGTACGCCTACGAGAAGGCCCCGGACCAGGAGCACTTCCTCGGTGTCGAGCAGACCCGCGAGCTGTTCCGCAAGGCCTTCGCCGACGGCCGGCGGCGGCGCTGGCGCCTCAGCCACTCCCCGCTGTTCCTCGACTTCCTGGAGGGCAAGATCGACTTTCCGTGCACGGCCTGGGCTGTGCCGTCGTACTCGCTGTTCGGCTGGCAGCGCCCCTGCTACCTGATGGCCGACGGACACGTCGGTACCTACCGGGAGCTGGTGGAGGACACCGACTGGCAGCGTTACGGCCGGGGTCGCGACGCACGATGCGCCAACTGCATGGCCCACTGCGGCTACGAACCGACGGCCGTGCTGGCGACGATGTCGTCGCTCAAGCAATCGCTGCGGGCATTGCGGGCCGGGTAGCGTCAGCCGAACCGGGCGGCCAGCCGCCGGTACAGTCCGGGGGCCACACCGCGGACCACGACCGGCAGCCGCAGCCAGGCGGGTGCGTATCGCTCGGCGCTGCCGGTCGCGATCGTCTCGACCAGCAGGTCCGCGACCCGGTCCACGGGCAGCGGCCGGGGGCTGCGGCGTTCGTACGGCCGCCCCCGGCGCCGGAAGAACTCGGTCTGGACGACCCCGGGCACGAAGACGCCGATCCCGACGCCGGAGCCGTTCGTCTCGAGCCGCAGGCTCTCGGCGAAGCTGTCGAGGCCGGCCTTGGTCGCCGCGTAGACCGCTTCGCCGGCCACGCCCGTCCGTCCGGCGATCGACGTCACGAACATCACGCACCCGTCCCGGCGGGCGCACATCGCCGGCAGCAGTGCCCGGGTGAGCCGCATCGGCGCGACCAGGTTGACCGCGACCAGCCGCTCGATGTCGGACGGCGCCATCCCGCTGAAGGGTCCGGCCCAGCCCACGCCGGCGTTGTTCACGAGGATGTCCACGCCGCCGGCGAGCCGGTCCGCCTCCGCCGCCAGCCGGCTCGCCTCCGCCGGTTCGGCGAGGTCACCCGGCACCGGAAACCCGCCGGTGCGTCCGGCCAACGCCGACAACCGCCGCCGGTCCCGGCCGTGCAGGACCAGCCGCGCGCCCGCCTCGGCCAGCCGCAGCGCCGCAGCCCTGCCGATCCCCGAAGAGGCGCCGGTAACGAGTGCGACCCGGCCCGCGATCCGCATCGGATTGTCCTTTCTTCCAGCTTCCAGCGACGTCCGAGGGTTAGAACCACGCGCTTTTGCGGTAGAGCGCCTGGCGTGTCCATCACCGAGTCTGGTCCGGTCCGCGCCGACCCGCGCCGCCGCGTCATGGTGATCTCGGCCAGCGTCGGCGCCGGGCACGACGGCACGACCCGCGAGCTGGCGACCCGGCTGCGCGACCGGGGCTTCCGGGTCGACTGCATGGACGTCACCGACGTCTTTCCGTGGCGGCTCGGGCGGTTGCTGCGCGGCACGTACCGCGGCATGCTGCTGCGCCTGCCGTGGTTCTACGACGGCCTATTCGCGATCGCCTGCCGGTTCCGGGGCGCCGGGCCGATCACGCGCGCCCTGCTGCGCCCGGTGCGTCCACGGATGCGCCGGGCGCTGCCCGCCGACGTCCACGCGATCGTGTCGACCTACCCGATCGCCAGCCAACTGCTCGGACCGCTGCGCCGCGACGGACACCTCGCCGTGCCGGTGGTCACCTACCTGACCGACTTCGCCGTGCATCCGATCTGGCTCTCCCCCGGCGTCGACGTGCACTACACGGCGCACGAGACCGGTCGCGTCCAGGCTCTCGCCCACGGAGCGACCGACGTGCGGGTGGCCGGCCGGCTGGTGTCCGCCCGGTGCCGCCCGGCCTCGGCGTCGGCGAAGCGGCGGGCCCGGCAACGGTTCGGCCTGCCGCCGGACGCCCGGCTCGCGCTGCTCGTCGCCGGCGCGTGGGGGGTCGGCGAAGTCGCCGCGGCGGCCGCTGAGATCGCGGCCACCGGCGTCGCGATCCCGGTCACGGTCTGCGGGCACAACCCGGCGCTGCGGCGCCGGATGCTGCGGGCCGGAATCGGGCACGTCTTCGGCTGGGTGGACGACATGCCGGACCTGCTGCGCGCCGCCGACGTGCTCGTCGAGAACGGCGGCGGGCTCACCGCCCTGGAGGCCATGGCCTGCGGGGTGCCCGTCCTCACGTACCGGCCGCTGCCCGGCCACGGCAAGGCGAGCGCGGCCTCCATGGCCGAGGCCGGGGTGACCACCCTGGTGCGCCGCCGGGGCGAGCTCGGACGGGCGCTCGCCGAGGTCGTCGGCGGCGAGCGGGGCCGGCGAGCCCGCGACGCCGGGCTGGCGCTGTTCGCCGCGGATCCCGCGACCGGTATCGCCGACATCGCCGCCGGCGAACGGCCGTCGCTCGTCGGTGACGATGCCGGCCATCGGTGACGTCGACGCCGGCGGGTGGGCGTCATGAACGCTGTCGCGGTTGTCGCCGCGCTGGGTTCGGCGGCTGCCTTCGCCGTCGGCGCCGCGCTCGAGCAGAGCGAGGCCCGGCAGGAGGAGCGGGCGCCGCCGCTCGATCCCCGGCTGCTCTTACGCCTGATACGGCGGCCGAGATGGCTGCTGGCCTGGGTGCCCGAGGGCATCGGCACCGGGTTGCAGGCCCTGGCGCTCAGCTTCGGGCCGCTCGTCCTGGTCGAGCCGCTGCTGATCACCGGCCTGTTCCTGGCCATACCGCTGGCGGCCGCCCTCAACCGGCGGCGGGTCCACGCACGCGACTACGGTGTGGTGGCGCTCGGCGGAGCCGGCCTGGCCGTGTTCCTGCTCGCCGCCCAGCCCCAGCCCGGCATCGCCGAGCCGTCGGTGGCGGGCTGGTTGGGCGTCGCGCTCTGGGCCGGCCCGCTGCTCGCGGTGTGCCTGGCCGCCGCGTGGTTCGCCGGCAACGCGGTCCGGGCCGTGCTGCTGGGCGTGGCCAGCGGCGTGCTCTACGGCGTCGCCGCCTCGTTGCTCAAAGCGCTGACCGCGACGCTGTCCACGGAGCCGCTCGCGATCTTCACCCGCGGGCAGACCTATGCGCTCGTCGTCGTCGGGCTCGCCGCGGTGACCCTCAACCAGAACGCCTTCCAGACCTCGCGGATCGCCGTGCCGCTGACCGCGATCACCATCCTCGACCCTGCCGTCAGTGTCGCGATCGGCGTGACCGCCTTCCACGAGACGATCTCCACGGACGGGCCGCGGCTCGCGATCCAAGCGATCGCCGTGCTCGCCATGATCGGTGGCATCTGGCTCGCCGCCACCACCCGGTCAGACATCCGCCAACAGCAACCGGGGAACGGAAAACCCGGCTCGATGCCACAACGCGGACCGGGCACGAGCTGACGGCTGTCCGATCCGGGCCTCGACACGGCCCGCGCGCATCGCCTGGTTTCACGGTCGAGGACGGCGTACGTTCAGGGGGAGAGCGGACCAGGAGGTGTGTGGGGTACGTCCCGACGGACGTCCGGACCTGAATTCAGCGATGACCTGACCCGATATGCAGATGGGGAGGGTGGAACCGGTGATGGTGGTGCGCCTCGACCAGCCGCGAAGCGGCCACCGCGTAGATGCCGGCGGTCATCACCGCCAACGCGACGATCTGTGCGAGGACCGCCAGCGGCCCGATCCGCAGCGCGCCGCCGAGAACACCGACACCGATGGCGACCCCGGCCAGCGGCTCCGCGGCGGTCACCGCCGGATAGGAGATCGACAGCGGCGCCAGCTTGTACGCGCTCTGCGCCAGCAGCATGCCGACCGCGGCGACCGCCACGATCGCGTACGGCGTCCAGGACAACAGCACCGCCCGCGGCCCGTCACTGAACAGCCGGTGCGCGGCGGTACTGGTCAACGCCGCCTGGAGGCCGAACAGCATGCCGGCGCCGAGACCGAGCACCGACGCCTCCTGCTGCGGACGCAGCCGCCGGGCCACATGGACCAGTCCCCAGGTAATCAGCCCGATCGCCCCGGCGACAAGCATCCACTGCCACAGCGGAGCATCCGTCCGCTGACCCGGCTCCGGCCGGCCGGCCACCAGGAAGGCCGCCAGGCCGAAGACGACGGCGAGCGCGCCGACGCACTCGCGGCGGCCGAGCCGGTAGCGGCTCCAGAGCGCCGCGACCGGCAGTGCGAACAGCAGCGACGTGACCGTGAGCGGCTCCACCAGCGTGACGGTGCCGATGCCCAACGCCGCCCCGGTCATGACGTTGCCGGCCACGGCGACGGCGAGACCGCTCAGCCACAGCCGTTGCCGGAGCAGGTATCCCAGCAGCCGCCAGTGCAGTGTGGCGCCGGCCGGTGCGCGCGCCGCCGCACGTTGCTGGATCGCATTGCCGATGCCGCTGAGTGCCGCGGCGCAAACCGCAAGAGCGTAGATCATCGCCGCGAGCTATCCGACGGCGCGGTGCCGGGCATCCGGTGCCGCTGTCATCCCCGCCGTTCCTCCTCGCGTCGTCGAACCGGGCCACGTGCGCCGTGCGACACGGACACCGCACCGCCGGTCCTGGATGAGGAGGTGGCGCTCGACACCGCAACGAGCGCCACCGACTGTCACCGTGACCAACGGTACCCGCGGCAAGCACCGGGCCATCGCCACCACCGGGTGATCGCACGACCCGCCCGTGGCGTGATCCACTATGCAATGTTTGCACTATGCAATGACGGGTAGGGCGGCCATGTTCGCCGCCTGGCCGGAGGAAGGGGTCACGGCATCGTGAACCCATGGTTCCGCGAACGGCAAACGGGCACGGTCACGACCGGTCCCGGGTGCGGATGCGGCGACCCGGGGTGCGGTGCCGCGTTCACCGCGATGCGGCGCGCGGACACCGCACAGCGGGTCGTCCTGCGCAATCGCCTTGTCGAGCGGCATCTGCGGCTCGCCGAGAAGGTCGCCGCGCGATACCGCCGCGATCCACGCGCCCAGGACATCCGCCAGGTCGCGGCGCTCACGCTCGTCGAGGCCGCCGAACGGTTCGACCCCGGGCGCGGCGTGCCGTTCTCCGCGTACGCCACGCCCACCCTCTCGGGAGCGCTGAAGCGCTACATCCGGGACAACCGCTGGCCGCTGCACACACCCCGGCGCCACGGCGAACTCCTCGCCCTGATGACCGACGTCCGCGACCGGCTGACACAGCACCTGGGGCGCGATCCCACCGTCGCCGAGACGGCCGCCGCGATGCGGTGCGGGGAAGCCGAGGTGACGAGCACGCTGCGGGTGTTGCACGAACAGCACATGCTGTCCCTCGACGGACCCGCCGACCCGTCCGACGACGGCGCCACGATCGCCGACACCCTGGCCGACGACACCGACGAGACCGGCGCGGTCGACGATCGCGAAGCCCTCCACGCACAACTGCGCCGCCTGCCCCATCGGGAGCTCCGGGTCGTCGTCCTGCGGTTCTACGGCAACCGCACGTACGAGGAGATCGGCGAACAGGTCGGCTGCTCGCCCGCACAGGTGACCCGGCTGCTCCGCACCGCGCTCGACCGGCTGCGCGCCGCGCTGGACGGCGCCGCGCTGGACGATGCCGCGCCGCACACGGCCGGACACCGCCGCACCGCCGACGACCCGCCGGCCCGAAGCACCGCCGCACCGCCGCGCCAGCGGCACGGGGGACACCGCCGAACACCCGCGCCGGCTCCGCACCCACCTCCCACCCGGCCGGCCGGTGTGCCGTGGCACGCCTCGCCGGCCGGACGGAACGGCTGCCCGGTGTCGCCGGGCCGGAGGATCGCCTCCCCCAGCGTTCCGTCGTGCCCGTCGGGTGCGGACTCGGGCCGGCGGCGCCGGGCGCGACCTTCGGCTCGAGGCCCGCCGCCCGGCCCGGACGGCACTGTGAGATTCCGACGGTTCGTGGCCCCCGCCGTGGGAGCAGCGCACGCCGCTACGGGTGGGCGCCGCACGTCGGTGGCGCCCACCCGTAGCGGGCGGGCGCCACGACGTCCACCATGCTCACCGCTGACGCGCCAATGTCGATCTGTTGCTCGCCATGGCTGTCGACAACAGCGTCCCCATCGCGGCGAGGCCGAGCAGGACGGTCACACCGCCGGTGACCGCGTTGGTCCAGACGACGCCGGCATTCACCTGCCGGGTCACGAACGGCACGATGATGACCCAGATACCGACCGCCACCATCGCCCAGCTCAGCCGGTACATCCGCGCCGGCGTCCAGGTCAGGCCGAGCGCCATCACGGCCACCAGGACCCCGAGGATCAGATTATTGATCATGACACTCGGCGCCGACGTGTTGAAATGCACGATCCACGGGGAAATGGCCAGCCACGCGCCGGCCAGCAGCACAAGGCCGTCGATGACGGTCGCCTGACTGCTGGCGGTGATCCGCTCGTACCGCTGACGCATCTCGGCGACATCTGGATGTTCGGATATCTCTCTGTATTCGGACACGTCGGACATGACGTACCTCCTGAACCGCATCTGCGTCGTCCTATGCAGTTCTTCAGCTACCCCTCCGACGGCCGGAATGTTCGCCGGCTCGCACATCGGCCGGGGCCGGTGGTACAAAGCGGGTGGTTCAGCGCCGTGAGGCTCGGCCGCCGCACGTCAGCCAGCCGCGTCGCCGGCCGCTGTCGGCACACAAGGGTCCTTCGCCGCCGGGTCCGGCACGGACGTTTCACGTGCGGGTCCAGGATCCGGCGCCGCGGTCCGCCTCGCCCACGGCGTCGCGCGCGGCGCGGCGGGCGGTCGCGAAGGGCCTGCGGCAGGTGCCCGGGTCGCGGTACACCGCCGGTGACGCGGCGATAAGGCGCCGCCGCGGCGATCACGCACCACGGCAAATATTGTCGCCCGGCTCGACGGTCACCGATGCGGCCGGATCAGGCGGTGGCCGGTTCGCCCTCCGCCGGGTCGGCCGCGTCGACCTCGGCGCTGTGCGCGGCCCAGCCGAGCCACCAGTCCTGCTCGCCGACCTCGCCGGCGGCCTCGGCGAACGCCGTCAAGGCCGCCGTCACCGGCGGCTGCCACAGGTCGGCCGTCTCGGCGACCAGTCGCTCCAGGTCGGCACGACGGCGGGCCATCACCTGCTCCACGACGTCGTGACCCGCCCGGGTCAGCCGCACCCGCACGACCCGCCGGTCGGCCGTCGACCGCACCCGGCGGACCAGCCCCTTGCGGATCAGCCGGTCCAGCATGCGGGTGCCGGTCGACGGGTTGACCTGGAGCTCGTCGGCGATGTCGATGCTGCGCTGCGGCCCGCGCACGGCCAGCACGACCAGGGCGCGGAACTGCGGCAGCGTGACCTCACCCGCCACGGCGGCCAGCGACCGGGCCGCGAGCCCGACGAAAGCACGGCTGGCCAGCATCAGCGCCTGCACGGCAACCTCAGTGTTCTGCGGGCGATAAGATTGCATACTGCCATGATTGCATCATCCGGTGCGCCTGCCCGATGGCACCTACCTGAGGTCTGTCGTGGGCCGGCGGCCGGTTGCGGGCTCGCGATCACGAGCGCGGCGGCCGGGCGGGACGCGGAGCACGGCCGCCCCGGTGCTGGGCTGCGGCTCGGTGCCACCGTGGCCGCGACGCCAGGCAAGAGCAATAATTGCACTATGCAAGCATCCGTACCGGCCCGGGCGCGGCACGCGTCCTGATGCCCACCCCTGCGGCCGGAGCAACGCCGTCAGCCGTACAGCGGACCGGAGGACCTCATGACCACACAGCCGACACCGGCCCCACGCCGCTCGCGCAGCCGGCCACGGGCGCACGAACAGGTCGAGCATCTCGCCGTGTCCGAATTCGACTGGATCGGCGCACCCATCACGGCGGTCGTGGACGCGGTGTGCCGCCTCGCCCGGCACGTCGTCCACCCCGGCCGGCGGGGCAGGCGGTCGCGGGAGTACCGGCTGCCCGTGTGGTGGTGACCGCCGCGTCCGCGCGCGAACCCCGCCCCGGCAAGCCGGCCGGAGCGGGTTCGCGCGCTTCGGGCCGGACGGGCTACCTGCCCGGGGGTGGAACGTCGCCGCGTTGCGCCCCCGTGGCGGAGTTTCGCTTCTCGACGAACTCCTTGAACCGCTTGGTGTCCGCCTTCACCTGAAGGTCGTCGGCACCGACCGCGCTGCCCGCCTTCTCGGTGATGCCTTCCGGCTGCCAGTCCAGTTGGACGGTGACGCGGGTGTCCCGCTCCCCGAGGGGCTGGAAGTTCACCGCGCCGGCATGTCTGGTGTCACCGCCGACGCTCTTCCACGCGATCCGCTGGTCGGGACGCCGTTCGGTGATCTCGGCGTCGAACTCGCGGCGGACGCCGCCGATCCTGGTCACCCAGTGCGTGTGCCGGTCGTCGACCTGTCTGATCGACTCGACGCCGCTCATGAACTGCGGGAACGACTCGAACTGTGTCCACTGTTCGTACGCGGTGTGCACCGGGACGTGGACGTCTACGGACTCTGTGACCGTGCTCATCGCAGCCTCCTTCGCAGCACTTCGGACCGCAAGATGTGCCCGCCGGTTCGGCAGAATAACGGCGGTGCTGGTCAAGATTCCGATCGACATTCCGATCGACGAGGCGTGAACGCGCGCTAACCGTGCAGTCCGCGCAGGATCGCCCGGCACGCCTCCGCGCACCGCGACGTCGCCTGCGAGCAGATCCGGCAGTGATCGTGATGGTGGGCGTGCCGGCCGCACAGCTCGGCGCTGTGCTCGCACGCCGCCACGCACGCCTCCAGCAGCGAACCCAGCAACGCGGCATCGGCGCCGCGACTGACCACCCGGCGGGCCGCCGCCACCACGTCCGCACAGTTCAGGTCCCGGATGATCGCGTCCTGCAGCACCCGCACGTCGTCCTCGGCGACCATGGCGGCCGCGCAGGCGGTGGCGGCCTCCTCGCACGCCGCCATCGCATCGATCACGCTCGCCAACTGCTCACTGCTCACCTGCGGACGAAAACTCACGGCGAGCGTGTCGAGCAGCTCCCGGGTCTGCGACATGGCGATCCTCCCGACGTCAGGTAGGGCGACCGCACGCATCTACCACGGCACGGCCGCCGCAAACCTCCGCCCGGCGCGTTCCCGGTGTCCCGGTGTTCCCGCCGTCACAGGCGTCTTGCGGCCGGGCTATACGAGCGTATAGTCAGCTACCGGGCCGCATAGCTCGCCATACGTTTGCATAGGGAGGTGCGGATCATGAAACGCCCGGTCGGCGATCCGGCATTCGAGGACCTGACCGCTCGGGCACGGATCCGAGACGCCGCGATCCGCCTGTTCGCCGAGCGCGGCATCGACGGCACGACGGTCCGCGACATCACCGAGATGGCCGGCGTGTCACCGGGTCTGCTCCGGCACCATTTCGGCTCCAAGGAGGCGCTGCGCGTGGAGTGCGACGCCTACGCGCTGGACCGGCTCGTGAAGATCAAAGAGGAGCTCTTCCTCGACGGCAAGGTGACCAACCCGACCTTCCTGCCGTCGGTCCATCCCACGATCGTGCTGCTGTACAAGTACGTCACCCGAGCCCTGCTCGACGGCTCGCCCGCCGCCGCGGCCATGTTCGACGACATGGTGACGCTGACCGAGCAGTGGATCAGCACGTACGCGCCGGACGTCACCGAGGACTACCGGGGATTCGCCGCGGTGCTCGTCGGCATGCAGTCCGGGATTCTCGCGATGCACGACCACGTGTCCCGCGCGCTGGGCGCCGACGTCTTCACCACCGAGGGGCACATCCGCATGGCCGGCGCGCTGGCCGACTTCTACTCCCACTCGCTGCTCGATGCCGAGTTCGTCGCCAAGACCCGCGCGGCGATGGCGTCGCTGCGGGCACCCAATCCGCCTACCGCCACGGGGACCGACCCCGCGGCCGAAGGAGCATGAGGAACATGACCGAGGCGATCCGCGCAGACGCACTGGTCAAGACGTTCGGGCGCACCCGTGCGCTCGACGGGCTCGACCTGGCTGTGCAGACCGGGGAAGTGCACGGCTTCCTGGGTCCCAACGGCGCGGGGAAGTCCACCACCATCCGGGTCATGCTCGGGTTGCTGCGCCCGGACGGCGGCGCGGCCCGGCTGCTCGGTGGTGATCCGTGGCGCGACGCCGCGGACCTGCACCGCCGTCTCGCCTACGTGCCCGGCGACGTCACGCTGTGGCCCAACCTGTCCGGCGGCGAGGTGATCGACCTGCTCGGCCGGCTCCGCGGCGGCCTCGACGCCAAGCGCCGCGCCGCACTGCTGGAGCGCTTCGACCTCGACCCGAGCAAGAAGGGCCGGACCTACTCGAAGGGCAACCGGCAGAAGGTCGCCCTCGTCGCCGCCCTCGCCTCCGACGTCGAGCTGCTCATCCTCGACGAGCCCACCTCCGGCCTCGACCCGCTCATGGAGGAGGTCTTCCGCGACTGCGTCGCCGAGGAACGCCGCAACGGCCGCACCGTCCTGCTGTCCAGCCACATCCTGTCCGAGGTCGAGGCGCTCTGCGACCGGGTCACCATCATCCGCGAGGGGCGGGCGGTCGAAACCGGCACGCTCGCCGACATGCGGCACTTGACCCGCACCTCGATCCAGGTCGACCTCGCCGGGCCGGCGACCGGTCTCGACACGCTGCCCGGCGTGCACGACCTGAAGATCCACAACAGCACCGTGCGCTTCGACGTGGACAACAGCGCGCTCGACGCGGTGCTGCGGCAGCTCACGACGCTGGGCGTCCGGAGCCTGACCAGCCAGCCGCCGACCCTCGAAGAGCTGTTCCTGCGCCACTACGACCGGACACAGGCCGACGGAAAGCAGCGGACGGGGGCGGCCCGGTGAACTCACTGACCGGCACGCGCGCCCTGGCACGGCTGGCGCTGCGGCTCGACCGCGTCCGGCTGACCGTGTGGGTGCTCGGGCTCGCGGTGATGCCGATGGGCACCGCGGCCAACTACCTCAAGCTCTACCCGACCGAGGAGGACCTGCGCGCGGTGAGCGGCGTCCTCGCCAACCCGTCACTCGTCGCGCTCAGCGGCCCGCTCCACGACGTGTCGATCGGCGCGCTCACCGCGTGGAAGATCGGCGTGACCGAGTTCATCCTGGTCGGGCTGATGAGCCTGCTGACGGTCGTGCGCCACACCCGGACCGAGGAGGAGACCGGCCGGCTCGAACTCCTCCGCGCCACCGTGATCGGGCGTCACGCGCCGCTCACCGCCGCCCTGCTGGTCACCGGGCTGGCGGACCTGGCCATCGCGGTGCTGATCGCGCTCGGTCTGCTGGCGACCGGACTGCCGGTCGCCGGCTCGGTGGCCTTCGGCCTCGCGACCGGTCTGGTCGGGATACTGTTCGCCGCGATCGCGGCCGCGGCCGCGCAGCTCACCGAGAGCGCTCGGGCGGCCAGCGGCATCGCCGGCGCCGTCCTCGGCGGGACCTACCTGCTGCGCGCCGTCGGCGACACCGGTCCGGCCTGGCTGAGCTGGCTGTCGCCGACCGGCTGGGCGATACACCTGCGCCCGTATGCCGATGAACGGTGGTGGGTCGCCCTGCTGTTCGCCGGGTTCGCGGCCGTCTTCGCCGCGGTCGGCTACACCCTCACCGGTCGCCGGGACGTGGGCGCCGGCCTGCTGCCGGAGCGGCCCGGGCCGGCCACGGCCTCCCCCGCCCTGCGCAGCCCGCTCGCACTGGCCTGGCGGCTGCACCGCGGCCTGCTCCTCGGCTGGACCGTCGGGCTGGCGCTGACCGGGGCCGTCATGGGCGGCGCCGCCGTCGGCATCGGCAACCTGGAGTCGCCGAACCAGCAGCTCACCGACATCCTGAGCCGGATGGGCGGGCGCAACGGCCTCACCGACGCGTTCCTCGCCGCCATCTTCGGCATCACCGGCATGGTCGCCGCCGCCTACACGGTGCAGGCGACGCTGCGGCTGCGCCAGGAGGAGAGCAGCGGGCGGGTCGAGGCGCTGCTGGCGACCCGCGTGGGCCGGCTGCGCTGGGCGGCGAGCCACCTGACGTTCGCGCTGCTGGGCACGGCGCTGCTGCTGGCCGTGGCGGGCGTCGGCGGCGGCCTCGTGTACGGCGCGCAGGTCCACGACGTCGGCGGGCAGGTCGGACGGTTGCTCGGCGCCGCACTCGTGCAGCTACCGGCCGCCTGGGTGCTGGCCGGGCTCGGCACCGCCCTGGTCGGCCTCGCGCCGAGGCTCAGCTCGCTGACCTGGGCCGCGCTCATCGTGTCCGTCCTGCTCTTCGAGCTCGGCGCGCTGTTCGGGCTGAGCCAGTGGGTCGTCGACCTCACCCCGTTCGCGCACGTGCCGAAGGTGCCCGGCTCCGCGTTCACCGTGACGCCGCTGCTGTGGCTCACCGTCGTCGCGGTCGCGCTGGGTGCGGCCGGCCTCGCCGGGCTGCGCCGCCGGGACATGCCGGTGGCGTGACCACGCCCGGATCGAGGGCCGCGCGGGTCGACCCGCGCGGCCCTCGACCGGTGACCGCCCGCAGGTGCGGGGCCGTGGGCGGCGTCCTCAGCCGGTGCTCGCCGGCGTTACGGCGTGACCCGGGCCAGATCGTACGAACGCACCGGCAGCCGCCGCCGTGCTCCCGCGCCGAGGGTGACGGCGAACCCGTGCCGGGCCGCGTGCTCGCGCACGGTGGCGACGTCGAGCGAGCCGTGCCGGTCGACGGTGAGCAGCACCTGCCCGTCCGGCGTGCGGTGCGCCCGATGGAACGACAGCAGCGTGACGGAGGCGGGCACGAACGCCGGGTATCGGCCGCGCGCCGCCGCCTCGTCCCGGTGCTCGACGATGACGAGGTTGCCGACGTGCTCGAAGTCGGCGGCGATGCCGCGGGCCGTCCAGTGCGCCGGCTCCTCGGCCGCTCCGGTCAGGTGCCGGGAGCGGTTCGCCGACGTGATGTAGAGCCAGGGATCACCGGCCAGGTCGAACAGCCCGTTCGACGGGCAGGCGTACCCGGGCGCGATCACCTGCGCGGTGCGCACCCCGCCGTCCACCTGCGACAGGTGCTCCGGCACGCCGGGCGCGGCCGGGCCGCGGAAGCCGAACGGCCCCAGCCGCCACAGGTCGTCCATCAGCCCCCGGACCGCGCCCTCGCCGACCCCGTCCGGCAGGCGCGACCAGTCGAACACCCCGGCGACCCGCGGCCGCGTCGTGGTGACGCTGCCGACCTGGTCCGCCGGGCGCCCCTTCGCGAGGTTCACCCCGCGGACGGCGGCCGCGTCGGGCCGGGTCACCACGGCGTAGAAGTTCCCGAAGGCGGTGGCCACGACCGCGCCTCCGGCCAGCGCCCGGGCGGCGTACGCGACGTCCGCGGCGTCTTCGATGAGAAGTCGTCGAACGGGCATGACGGGCCTCCATCGGGTCGGTGACGCGTGCGGTTCCAACCACGATGGGCCGCGCCAGGACGTTCGGCCGCGGTCGGTCGCCATTACGACATCCGCCCGCGCCGGAACTCCCCCGAACGGTGACGCGCCGGACGCCGGCTCGGCCGCGGCGAAGCTCACGCGGCCGAGGTGAGGCCGCCGCGCGCCGGAAATGATCATCTGGCGACATGACGAATCCCGAGCGGGAGCGGGTGGCGTCCTTCGGGCACCCCGAGGACGGACTGCTCGACGCGAGCCCCTGGTACCTGTGGGGCCCGTACCTCAGCGAGCGCGCCTGGGGCACCGTGCGCGAGGACTACAGCGCCGACGGCACGGCGTGGGAGGCGTTCCCCCACGACCACGCGCGGTCCCGCGCGTACCGGTGGAGCGAGGACGGGCTCGGCGGCATCTGCGACGCCGGGCAGCGGCTGTGCTTCGCGCTCGCGCTGTGGAACGGGCAGGACCCGATCCTCAAGGAGCGCGCCTTCGGGCTGACCGGCAACGAGGGCAACCACGGCGAGGACGCCAAGGAGTACTGGTGGTACCTCGACGCGGTGCCGAGCCACGCCTGGCTGCGCTGGCGCTATCACTACCCGCAGCGGGCCTTCCCGTACGAGCGGCTGGTCACCGAGAACCGCCGCCGATCCCGGCAGGAGCCGGAGTACGAACTGCTCGACACCGGCGTCTTCGACGACGGCCGGTACTGGATCGTCGAGGCCGACTACGCCAAAGCGGACCCGGAGGACGTGCGCATCCGGGTTCGGCTGACCAACGCCGGACCCGAGCCGGCGACGCTCCACGTGCTGCCGACCGTGTGGTACCGCAACACGTGGTCGTGGGAGCCGGACGTGCCGAAGCCGCGCCTGGCCGACGCCGGCGGGTCCGCGATCGGCGTCGAGCACGACGGCCTCGGCCCGCTGGTGCTGCAGGCCGCACCGGCGCCGGACGGCGTGGTCCCGGAGCGGCTGTACTGCGAGAACGAGACCAACGCACAGCGGCTGTTCGGCAGCCCGTCGGTCACGCCGTACCCGAAGGACGGCATCAACGACCACGTCCTGCACGGCGCCGCCACCGTCAACCCGGCCCGGGAGGGCACGAAGGCCGCCTTCTGGTATCGCGTCACGGTGCCGCCGGGCGAGACGGCGGAACTGTCGCTGCGGCTGGCGCCGGCCGCCGACCCGGACGCGTTCGGCCCGGCCTTCGACACGGTCCTCGCCCGGCGGCGCGCGGAGGCCGACGCGTTCTACGCCGCGCTGACCCCACCCGGCACCAGCACCGAGGACGCCATGATCATGCGGCAGGGGTTCGCGGGCATGATCTGGGGCAAGCAGTTCTACCACTACGACGTCGCCCGCTGGCTCGACGGCGACCCGGCACAGCCGGCACCACCGCCGGGCCGGCGGTTCGGGCGCAACGCCGGCTGGCGTCATCTCGACGCCGCCGACATCATGTCCATGCCCGACCCGTGGGAGTATCCGTGGTTCGCCGCGTGGGACTCGGCCTTCCACGCCGTCGCGCTCGCCCATCTCGATCCGGCCTTCGCGAAGTACCAGTTGATCCTGCTGTGCCGCGAGTGGTTCCAGCACCCCAACGGCGCGATCCCCGCCTACGAGTGGGCGTTCGAGGACCTCAACCCTCCGGTGCAGGCGTGGGCCGCGCTCCAGGTGTACGACATCGACGGGCGGCGCGACATCGCCTTCCTCACCCGGGTCTTCGCCAAGCTGCTGCTGAACTTCACCTGGTGGGTCAACCGGGAGGACGCCGAAGGCAACAACCTGTTCGAGGGCGGGTTCCTGGGCCTGGACAACATCGGCCCGATCGACCGCTCCCATCTGCCCGCCGGGTTCACCCTGGAGCAGTCCGACGCGACGGCCTGGATGGCGTTCTACTGCCTGAACCTGCTGGAGATGGCCCGCGAACTGGCCCGGCACGACCCGGCGCTGAGCGACCTCGTCGTCAAGTTCATGGAGCACTTCGCGCTGATCTCGGAGGCGATGCGCGGCAAGGACCTGTGGGACGAGGGCGACGGCTTCTACTACGACGTCCTGCGCGGCGCCGACGGAGCCGCCGAGCCGCTGCGGGTCCGGTCGATGGTGGGCGTGATCCCGCTGTTCGCCACCAAGGCGCTGCGCGAGGAGGACTTCCAGCGGGTGCGCCGGCTCAGCAAGGCGTTCGCGGCGATCCCCGAGCATCACGTGCTGGGCACCGCCGGCGGCGAGCGGTTCGTCAGCGTCGGCGTGGCCGCGCAAGGCCGGGTACGCCGCATCCTGACCCACCTGTTCGACGAGGAGAACTTCCTCTCGCCGTACGGCCTGCGGGCGCTGTCCCGGTGGCACGAGCGGCACCCGTTCAGCGTGCGGGTGCCCGGCGGCACGGCGAGCGTCGGCTACGAGCCGGCGGAGTCGAGCACCGGTATGTTCGGCGGCAACTCGAACTGGCGCGGGCCGCTGTGGATACCGCTGAACTACCTCGTGCTGCGGACGCTGGAGGACTACCACGCGAACCTGGGCGAGTCGGTGAAGGTCGAGTACCCGACCGGTTCCGGACAGCAGCGCACCGCCGGCGAGATCGCCGAGGACCTGCGCCAGCGGCTGCTCTCGCTGTACCGCCGCGGGCCCGACGGGCGCAGACCCGCGTACGGGTGGGTGCGCCACCTTCAGGAAGACCCGCACTGGCGCGACAACCTGCTGTTCTACGAGTACTTCCACGCGGACAACGGCGCCGGGCTCGGCGCGTCGCACCAGACGGGCTGGACCGGGTTGCTGGCCGAACTCGTGGCCCGGCCGACGGCGCAGCGCCCGCCGCGACGGGAGGTGCGGCGGTGATCGCGTTCGGCCGGCAGGTCTGCGGCGACCTCGACCTTGCCTCGTCCCGCGAGTGGCTGGTGACCGACGGCCTCGGCGGGTACGCGATGGGCACGGTCGCCGGCCTGCGCACCCGCCGCTATCACGGACTGCTCGTCGTCGCGTCGCCCGGTGCGGGCTCCCGCCGGCTCGGCCTCGCCGCCCTCGAACCCGTCGTGCGGGTCGGCGAACGGTTGTTCCGGCTCGCCACCGACGAGTGGGCCGGCGGCGCCGTGGATCCCGCGGGCCACGTGTATCTCGCGCATTTCAGCCTCGACCACGGCGTGCCGTGCTGGCGCTGGGACCTCGGCGACGTGGTGCTCCAGCGCGAGATCGCGATGGCGCACGGACGGCCCGCGGTCGGCGTCGTGTTCCGCCTGCTCCGGGCCTCCCGGCCGGTCGGGCTGGACCTGGTGCCGTTGTGCACGTGGCGGGACGCTCACGGCGAGCGCCACGCCGGCGGCGACCCGGAGGTGACCGCGGTCTCCGGCGGCTTCGAGTTCGAGCACGCCTACCGGGTGACCGGCCCGGATTGGCAACCCGGCGGCGACTGGTACCGCGGGGTGTACGCCCGGGAGGAGGCCGCCCGCGGGCTGAACCCGGTCGAGGATCTCTGGGCGGCCGGACGGTTCACCGCCGAACTGGTGCCCGGCGACACCGTCCAGATCACGGCCGCCGCGGCGCCGTTCGACGGCACCCTGCCGGCGGCCGGCGGCCTCGTCACCGCGGCCCGGCGGCGTGCGCGGAAGCTCGGCAGGGACGCCGGCGCCACCGACGCCGTCGGACGGCAGCTCGCGATCGCCGCCGACCAGTTCCTCATCGACACGCCCGCGGGGCCTTCGGCCGTCGCCGGGTACCCCTGGTTCGGGGAGTGGTCGCGCGACCTGATGACCTCCTTCGGGGGGTTGCTGCTGGCCACCAACCGGTACGCCGAAGCCCGGGAGGTCCTGCTGCGGGCCGGCGCGACCGTGTCGGAGGGGATGCTCGCCAATACCGCCGACACCGGAACGCTGGAGTACAACACCGCGGACGCGGCCCTGTGGTTCCTGCACGCCATCGGCCGGTACGTCGACGCCACGGGAGATCTCGACACCGTCGCCGCCCTCGCCGGCAGCATGCAGGACATCCTCGCCCACCACCGGGACGGCACCCGCTACGGCATCGTGGCCGACCCGGCTGACGGCCTGCTCACGCAGGGTTGTCCCGGGTACGCGCTCACCTGGATGGACGCCCGCGTCGACGGCCGGCCCGTCACCGAACGCCGGGGAAAGCCGGTCGAGATCAACGCGCTGTGGATCGAGGGGCTCGCGGTGACCGCCGAACTGTTCGACCGCATCGGCCGGCGGAACGACTGGGGCGCCGCCGCGGAGCGGGCCGCCGCCTCGTTCCGGCGCCGCTTTCCCCGGCCCGACGGACTCGGCCTCTACGACGTCGTCGACGGGCCGGGCGGCGACGATCCCTCCGTCCGCCCGAACCAGTTGCTCGCCGTCGCCCTGCCACACGTGCCGGTCCCGGACCCGCGACCGGTGGAGGTGTGCCGCACCGCGCTGCTCACCTCGGTCGGCCTTCGTTCCCTCGCGCCGGACACGCCCGCCTATCTCGGCCGGCACAACGGCAGCCCGGCCGAGCGGGACCACGCCTATCACCAGGGCACCGTCTGGCCCTGGCTGATCGGGCCGTTCACCGACGCGTCCCGGCGCGTCGGCGCCGGCACCGGCGGCCTGCTGGACGGCCTGGAACTGCACCTCAGCGAATGGGGTCTGGGCTCGGTGTCGGAGACCGCGGAGGGCGACGCGCCGCACACGGCCACCGGCTGCCCGTTCCAAGCCTGGTCGGTCGCGGAGTTCATCCGCGCGCGGCGCAGCGCCCGATGACCGGGCGATGACGGCCGTCGAACCGGTCCGACCCAGCGGGTAGGCCGGAGCGCCGCCGAGCGGCGGCAGGTGGTGCCGGTGCCGGCCACGACCGGCTGACCGGCCGGCGGCTACGAGCCCGAGGTCAGAGGCTGGTGACGGCGCGGGCGCCCGCGCGGCCGGCTCCGGCACGAGCCCCGGGCTTCATACCGGACGTGCCACGCTGCTGATCGAAACCGCCCGGTGGGCGGCCTCGACGCGATCGCACCGAGGCCGCCGGTGAGGGTCCCCGTTCACCGAGGGGACCCTCACGGTCGGAACGTGCTAGATCCTGGCTAGAGCCAGCGGGGCGGGCTGCCCGGGCTCTCGTGCCACAGCCGGTCGAGGGCGGTCACCACGTACGTGTACCGCTTGCCCGGCTCGGCCGTCGCGTCGGTGTACGTCGTGCCGCGCACCGTCGCCACGAGGTGCGCGGCGTCGGCCAGGTCGCAGCCGTTCGGGACGGTCACGCCGTCGAAGCGGTACACGCCGTAGGACGTCACCTGGCCGAACGGGCCGACCCCGCTCGCCGTGTCGTGCCACCGCAGCTCGGCACCCTCGGCGGTCCGCTTCGCCCCGGTGATCACCGGGAACAGCAACGGCTTCGCCGGACCCCACGCGGGCGGGAACGCCGGCCGGCTGCGGTGCTCGGCGGCGAGGATCGTCTCCGCGCCGAGCCGGTTCGCGCGCACCTGCACGGCGCTGAAGTGCACGTCACCGAGGACCTGCGGGTACTGCCGGTTGAGCGTGAGGTGCTTGGAGAGCTCGTTCGGGTCGAACCAGGCGGCCGGCTGGCCGGCGGCGGCGACCTTGTAGTCGGCCTGGCCGATGTAGAGCTGGACGTCGGTGCCGGCGACGACGTCGGCCCACCACGGGACCAGCTTGGCGTAGTCGGCGACGGCGAGGCCGATGTTCCAGTACACCTGCGGCACGATGTAGTCGATCCAGCCCTCCTTCACCCACTTGCGGGTGTCGGCGAAGTTGGCGTCGTAGGACTGGGTGCCGTTGGTGTCGGACCCGAGCGGGTCGGCGGCCTTGTTGCGCCAGATGCCGAACGGGCTGACCCCGAACTTCACCCACGGCTTGGCCGCGTGGACTCGCGCGTCCATCTCCTTGACGAGCAGGTCGATGTTGTTGCGCCGCCAGTCGCCCTTGGTGGCGAAGCCGGCACCGTACCGCGCGAACGCGGCGTCGTCACCGAAGTCCTGCCCGGCCGCGGGGTACGGGTAGAAGTAGTCGTCGAAGTGCACGCCGTCGATGTCGTACTTCGTGACGGCGTCCATGATCGCGTCCTGCACCCAGGCACGCGCCTCGGGGATGCCGGGGTTGAAGTACAGCCGGCCGGCGGCGTTGTTCGCCGGGTACGGCACCGCCCAGTCGGGGTGCTCGCGCAGCGGGTTGTTCTCCGGCAGCTTCGACAGGTCGGTGCCGGCGCCGCCGGGCGCGGGCATGCTCGCCCGGTAGGGGTTGAACCAGGCGTGGAACTCGAGGTTCTGCTCGTGGGCCTTGCTCACCAGGTAGGCGAGCGGGTCCCAGCCGGGGTCCTGGCCGGCGACGCCGGTGAGGTACTGCGACCAGGGCTCCAGCGGTGAGGGCCAGAACGCGTCGGCGTGCGGGCGGACCTGCACGATGACCGCGTTGAAGTTGAGCGACTTGGCGAGGGCCAGCCAGCCGTCGTATTCGGCCTTGAGCTCGGCCTCCGACTTGCCCGGCGCGCTGGGCCAGTCGATGTTGACGACGCTCGCGATCCACATGGCCCGCATCTGGTGCTTGGGGGTCGCCGGGTTCACGGTGCAGGTGCGCGGATCGGTGACCGCGACGGCGGCCGGCTCGGCGGGTGCGGCGACGGCAGCGCCGGTCAGGGCGGCGGCGGCCAGCAGGGTGCCGGCCGTCGCCGCGATGAGCAGACGGGTTACACGGACAGACATGGTGCCACCTCATCCGTGAGGGTGGATGGTGAAATATTCTGACCATTGAATCGCGAACGTTGGCAACTTTCAACGGTCGGCCACCCCCACGCGAACACCACGACCCGCAGCCGGGCCGTGCCGCCGGTCGGGTCCAGCCCGCCGCGCAGCGCCGCCTCGACGGCGGCGACGGCCTCCACCGGCGGCAGCGGCGTGGTGCTCTCCCCGGCGTCGGGGAGGGGGATCATCGCAGGACGAACCCGGGGGTTATCGGGTCGTCCGGGTCCACCACGAAGACGTGTTCCCCGGTCGGGTAGGCCATGCCGGTGATCACCGGCACCACCGTGCCCGCCGGTCCGTCCGCGGGCACCGTCACCCGGGCGGTGAACCGGGACCCGACGATCGAGTCGTGCACCAGGGTCTGCTCCGGCGCCAGCTCGCCACTCGCGGCCAGTGTGGCCACCCGGGCGGCCGTCCCGGACCCGCACGGCGACCGGTCCAGCTCACCGTCCGCGAAGATCGTGACGTTGCGCTGGTACAGCGCGCCGCCGGCCGTGGTCCCCAGCGACTCGTGGAGGATCGTCCCGTACACCCCGCTGAGCCGGTCGTCGTCCGGGTGCCGCGCGACCGGGTGGGCGTCGAGGGCCCACTTCACCTCCCGGCCCAGCGCGATCAGCTCCTGGTGGTGCTCCGGCGTCACCGTCAGCCCGACGGACGCCGCGTCCACCTGCGCGTAGATCGCCCCGCCGTAGCTCACCGCCGCACACACGACGCCCCGCCGCGTGACGACCTCGACCGAGGGGGCGATCAGGTACGACGGCACGCTGACGAAGTCGACGGCGGACACCCGCCCGCCGGACAGGTGCACGCGGGCGGTCACCCGCCCAGACGGCACGTCCATCACCACGTCGGCGGTCCCGTCCACCGGCGCCGCCACCAGCCCCGACCGCACCGCCCACACCCCGAGTGCGATCGTCCCGTGCCCGCACGCCGTGGAGAAGCCGTCCTTGTGCCAGAACAGCACGCCGAGCCGCGCCCCGTCGTCGTCCGGCGGTACGAGGAACCCGCCGTACATGTCCGCGTGCCCGCGCGGCTCGAAGCACAGCACCCGCCGCAGCCCGTCCACCGCCGGATCGTGCATAGCGAACACGCGCCGCTCGGCCACCGTCCGCCCGCGGATCTCCACCGGCGGCTCCGGCACGATCCGGAACGGCTCACCCCCGGTGTGGTAGTCCACCGTCCGGACCCGTCCGATCTCCATGGCCGCATGAGATCACGACCGCGGACGGCGGGACAAGCCGGGTGGGAAAGCGTGGTGACACCCGAAGTGTCGGTGTCACCAGTTGTCCGAGCCGGGCACCTTCGGCAACCGCTTCCAGCTCGGCGCGATCACGTAGGCGATCCCGCCGCTGCCGGAGCCGACGGTACCGTTCGCGCGGTACCGTTTCGTGCGCAGCCACACCTGCTCGAACTCCGTGCGCTTGTAGACGTTGCGCACGGCGTCGTTGGACGACGAGGCCGGGTCGTTGACGATCACGTCGCCGTCGGCGGTGAACCCGACGATGACGAACAGGTGGCCCGACGTCCCGTAGTTCGCCCCGGTCAGCTCCGTGGCGAGGAACGACTGGGACGTGACGACCGGGATGCCGGCGGCGATGAACCGCTCGACCTCGTCGAGCGAGTGCAGCCGGGTCACGATGCCGGTCAGGCCGTAGGTCGCGGCGTACGCGGTGTTGAACGGCCAGTTGCCGGCGCCTCGGTACGTCCAGTCGTACGTGCCGCGGGCCGCGTGGTCGACCTGCGGGTCGGCGTAGGACGGGTCGACCCAGGCGAGGTCCTCGGGCGTCGGGTGGTGGCCCCAGTACTCGACGACCATCTGCGTCGACGTCGGCGAGCACCACGCCTCGCCGCCGCCGTCGTACTCCGGGTACTCCCCCTGGTGGATGTTCTGCGAGTACCTCGGCACGGCCAGTTCCCGGCCCCAGGCGATGTGGCCGGCGCTCGGCTGGACGGTGAAGCGGTCCGGGACGTTCGAGGACATGGCGCCGACCTGGAACACCTGCGGCGCCGCGGCCGAGCCCGGCGTGCGGAACAGCGTGACCCGCAGCCGGTAGGCCTGCAGCAGCACGCCCTTGCTCGTGTCGTCGATGGCGAACGTGTCGGTCCAGATCGAGGAAACCCCGTCACCCTGGCCGTCTACGGTGGCGCGCTTGATGTCCTGGTCGCCCTTGGCCCAGCGACCCATGACGTAACGCGGGGTCGACCGGCCGTCGGTGTAGGTGCCCTCCAGTTCGACCCGCAACCACGTGCCGGACGGGGTGTCGGCGTTCCACGACGCGACCAGCTCGCTCGCGCCGAAACCGACCCGCTGCGGCGGTGAGGTCCAGGTGGCGTACTCCCACGTGCGGGTGGTGCCGGTGTGCGGGTCGGTGAACTCGGTGGTGCCCGCGGCCCGGCCGATGGTCAGGAACGGCTTGTGGCCGGGCACCGCCAGGGTGCCCTCCGACGTGCCGCCGCGCCACTGCGGGAACGTCTGCCACCGGTGGAACGTGATCTGCTCGTCGTGGTTGACCGGCTTCGGCTTCGCCGCCGCGGGGGACGCCGGCGCGGTCGACACCAGGACGGCGGCGACGGCGAGCGCGACGGTGGCTGATGATCGTCTCATGTGCCCTCCGGGTGAAGGTCGCGACGCCCCGGCGGTCCGCCGTCGCGTGCGCGCCGGCGGCCGGCCCGGGCGGACGGCCGACGGATGGACGGCACTCTATACCGGCATCGCGTCGATGTCGATACCTTTCAACCATTGGCGCACCGTCGAAGGTTTCTTACGAACAGACCGCCCGGCGGTGGCGGACGGTCCGCTCAGCACCGCACACCCTGCTTGCCCAGCTCCGCGACGAGCGCCGCGGCCGTCATGTTCCGGAAGTTGACGTCCTTGCCGTTGGCGGTCTCGACGACCCAGTCCTTGCTGCCGGGATCCTGCTCCACCTCGACGGTGCAGCTTCCGGCCTTCGCCGTCGCCTCGTAGTCGTCGAGCTTCTTCTCGTTCTTCTTCTTTTTCGAGTTGTACTTCGAGTCGTAGTCGGCCTCGGCGTCGACGTCCGTGTAGCCCGCCTTGCGGAGCTGGCTCTCCAGTTGGTCGGCCTGTGAGCTACAGGCCGCAAGACCCGCGCCGACGATGCCGAAAATCGTGACCGCAACGGCCGTACGCGCAGCACGCATCACGTGATGATCCTTTCCGTCAGGGGTGGGACGGCGTCGCGGGCACGGAGCCATCCGGTCATCCCATGATCGGCAACCGCGTCAAGGCCGCGCTGTCACGGCCCCGACACCGGCACGGACGGGTAACCGCGGTCCGGGGGTGTCGCCGGACACCCCCGGACCGCGGTCCGCGCCGGATCAGGGCCCGGGCACGAACGACGGCAGGATCTGCACGTCGTCGAGGTTCACGTACATGATCCGGTGGCCGAACTGGACCTGCGCGTACTTCGTCTGGCCACGGACCACCGTCCAGTCACCCGGCGCGGAGCCGTCGAACGTCACCGCCCGGTAGTACTCGCCCGGGACGATGGTGCCCATGGCGTACCGCTGGCCGGCGGCGAAGGTGTACTGCAGCGGCGTGATCGCCTGGTAGGGCACGCCGGGCGGATACGCGGCCCGCTCGGGGTAGGCCCGCCCGTAGACCGGGACGGTCGCCTTGCCGGGCTTGGGGACCACGACGAACCCGGTCGACCACTTCGCGGCCGGCTTGGAGCGCGGGTTGTGGAACCACCCCTTCTGGCCGAGGTACCAGATCGCCGTCCAGTCGCCCTGCCGGTCGGCGACCGCGTAGGTCTGCCCGGCCGCGGCGCGGGCCCCGTGGTCGGCGATCTCCATCGTGGCCGGCCCGCCGGCCGGGTTCAGGCCCACGTCGCTCAGCAGCGGAGCGCCGGCGTCCGGCGCGGTGCGCAGGATCACCGACGACGAGCCGTGCGGCGGGCACGGGTTCGTCGCCGCGCCGGTGCAGCCGGTGAACCGCGGCTGGTTGGTCGCGTAGTCGGGGTCGATCGTCACCAGGCCGGTCCGGTCGGTGCCGAACTGGGTGAACGGCGCGTGCAGCAGGTCGAAGTAGTGGCTCCAGTCCCAGTACGGACCGGGGTCCCAGTGCATGCCCCGCACCGTCGAGGGGACGGTGCCGGGGACGTTGTCGTGCCCGATGATGTGGTTGCGGTCCAGCGGGATCGACAGCCGCTGCGCCAGGTAGCGGACCAGCTTCGCCGACGACCGGTACATCGCCTCGGTGTACCAGGCGCCCTGCTGCGCCGCGTAGCCCTCGTGCTCGAGGCCGACCGACTTCGCGTTGACGTACCAGTTGCCGGCCTGCCACGCGACGTCCTTGGTCTTCACGTGCTGCGCGACGTGCCCGTCGACCGAACGCAGCGTGTAGTGCCAGCTCACGTACGTCGGATCCTGCACGAGGCCGATCGTGCCGGCGTAGCTGGTCTCGGTGTCGTGGATGACGATGTACTCGATCCGCTGCCGGCCCGGCCGGTCGCTCAGGTCGTGGTTGCCGTAGTCGCCGGCGTCGGGGCCGTACTGCTCGTAGGGCGCGGGAATCCACTCGCACGAGATGTCGGCCGGGCACTCCAGGCCGTCCGGGCGGGCCGGCGGCTTGCGCAGGCCGAGGCGGTCCAGCCAGGTCCTGACCGGGTGGATGCCGGGCTGCGCGGCGAGTGTCACCGGGTGGCCGTCGTCGGTGGTGCGGGCGGCACCGTCGCGCAGGGTCGCGTAGACCTCGTCGGCGAACGCGGCCGCGGCGTCGGTGGTCTCGGCGCCGCTGTAGCGCGCCACCGCGCCGTACCAGCCGGCGGGATCGCTGCCGGCGCCGGCCGGGCCGCCGGCCTCGCGCTGGTAGGCGGCGAGCAGCGCGGCACCGCCGCGGATGTTGGCCGCAGGGTCGGTGCGCAGGGTCTCCTTGGCCGCGCCGGTGAGCGCCGCGGCCCGGTCGAGCGTCTGCAGCGCCGGCCCGCCCGCGGTGGTCGTGCCGGCCCGCCGGCCGGCCTTCGTGCCGCGCGCGCCGTCGCCGCGCGGGTCCTCGGAGGGGTCGTCGTGGTGCTGCGCCGTCGCCGCGAGGGCGGCCGCGTCGGTCAGGTGCATCGGCCCGAAGCCCGCGCCGGTGCTGGGCGCGCCCCGGTTGGTGTCCCACCGTGACTCCAGGTAGGAGACGCCGAGCAGGATGCTCAGCGGCACGCCGGAGGCGGCGGACGCCGCGGCGTAGTCGGCCTGGCGGCCGTCCGGCCCGGCCGCCGACGCGGTGCCGGCGGTGAGGGCCGCGGCGCCCAGCGACGCGACGACGGTGGTGGTGGTGGTGGTGAGAAGGGCGATGGTGGTGAGGGAGTTGCGACGTAAACGCATCGAACCTCCTGACTGTACATGGTTACGCACAGCGTGGCTCCATGAATCCTTGCCGTCAATCCCTTGCACTTCGTTGCCATGTGGCGTAGAAAATCTTCATCACCGTCGTGCCGGGTCCTCTGATCCGCACCGCCGGCGTCCGATCGTCACGCCGCCCGGCGCTCCCGCCGGCCGGGCGGCGGCGACCACCGGCGGTCAGCGGGCGTTCAACCGCTCCGCGACCCGGCCGGGCGTCACCCCCGCCGCTCGCGACGGCCGCGCGCCCGTGCCGACGGCGGATGCCGGCGCGGGTCGGCCCTCGTGGCGCTACGGGCCGGGCGGGAACAGCAGGGGGGTCAGGTGCTGCTGTTCGAGCGCCGGTCGGGAGCGGATGTGCGCGCGGCCCCGCGCGAAGGCGTCCGGCACGGACCAGCCGGCGAACAGCGCCTGGTAGAACCCGACGCTGAACTGGATCGCGGCCTCGTCGCCGATCTGGTAGCGCATGCCGACGACGTGGTCGATCCGGGTGGACAGGATCTTGGCCAGGTGGATCGAGTGGCACGCGTTCACGACCACACAGCGGATCGTGGCGCGGTGCTGGCCGAACAGTTCGGCCAGGCCCTCGGGGGTGATCGAGTCCCGATAGCCGTATTCGTCCTCGACGCACAGGTTGCCCCCGGCGTCACCGTGGCCGGAGAAGTGGACCACGTGCGGTTCGTAGTCGATCAGGGCCTGGCTGATGTCGTCGAAGCGGGACGCGGGGCACAGCTCGATGCGGTACTGCTCGCGCTGCCGGCTGAGTTGCAGTTTCTCCTTGACCTTGCGCATCTCCAGGTCCGACCGCAGCGGTGACATGTCGCGCGGGCTCGCGGCCAGGTACAGGACGATCTGTTCGCCGGACGTCGGGTCGCGACGAGGTTCGACGGCGCGAACGGCGATGTTGACGTCGTCCTGCTGGGTGCGGGTGCGGATCTCGCCGCCGAGGTCGCGATAGCGGTAGGTGGTGCGGACCGTGACCGGCACGTGCTGGCCCCCTTCGGCGGCGTTCACGTGGAACGAGTACCTCGCGGTCGTGCCGTCGTCGAGGGTCGTGATCCTGGAGCGTTTGCCGTCGGTCGCGAACGGACCCTCCACCGCCACGGTGACGTCGTCGAGCGGGACGCCGGTGCCGTTGGAGACCCTGATCCGCAGCAGGTCCCAGGCGCCGAGGTCCAGCTCGCCGTCTTCGCACTCGACCCGCAGGCGGCCGGTGGGCTGCCTGATCAGCACCGGTGGCGGCGCCGGCTTCGCCACCAGGCCGGCGCGGAAGTCGGTGACCCGGACCGGCAGGTCGTTCTCGTCGCGGTAGGAGAAGTTGATGCTGGTCAGCTCGAACGGGCCGGGCCGGCGCGCCTCGACGGAGATCGTGTGCGTGTGCGTGTGCCCGGCGGGGAGGGCCGGGATGTCCACCTGGCCGGAGCCTCGCACGAGCACGAGGCCGGGCGGCAGCCGAGGCTTGAACACGACGTTAAAGCACGGGCCGGGGCCCGGGTTGCGGAACCGGATCGCCAACGACGACGCCTGGCCGACCACGACGTCGCCGGGTGCGACGGACACTTCGATCATGGTCTGCCCACCGGACCGGGCCGGCCGACGACCTGCGGACGCGGGTCGGCCCAGCCGTGGCGCTTCGGCGCCCCTTTGTGGAACCGGTCCACGCAGTCACGACAATGCATCGCCGGCCTCGGTACGGTCGCGGCGATCCGCAGCGCCGGCTCCGGCGGCGGCGCCGGAGCGGGATTGGCGGGCGGGCCAGGCGGAACCGGTGGAACCGGTCGAACCGGTGGAACCGGCAGCGCCGACGGTGCCGCCGCGGTGCCGGCGAACGCGTCGTCGGACACGACCACCCAGCCGTGCTCTGCGCACACCGGCATCCCGCAGTGGTGGCACAGGAAGATCTGACTCACGTGCCGGGACTCGCCGTTGATCCCGCAGTTGACGTTCATGACGCTGCCCCCAGCTCGTTGATTTCCGCATCGATCCGAGCGACGATCCGGCCGTAGGTCTCGTCCGAGATCCGGCCCGTGATCACCGCGTCGTCGGCGGCCTCCCGCTGCCGCCGCAGATCCGCCAACCGGCCCGCGAATCCGTTGGACGGAGGCGCGGGAACGCTCTCGTCGGGCGTCTCGCGCGGTGCCGGCACCGTGACCGCCGCCACCGTCACGACGTCGTCCGGCAGCCGTGCCGCGTCCGGTTCGAGCACCTGGCCGTGCACGACGTGTCCCGCCGGCCCGGGAAGCGACCGCCCGCCGCCGGTCCGGTCGGCGCGCGCGGACAACACCTGCGTCACCCGGTCGTGCAGGCCGGTCCACGTGTCCTCGATCCTCCGCAGCAGCTCGTCACCCTGCCGGTCCGCCTCGATCGTCGCCGACGAGAGGTCGGCCGGGCTGCCGGTGTCCTCGAAGGGGCTCCGCCTGTCGACCAGGGTCCCCCTCGCGTACGCACCCTTGACGGTGACCTGCGCGACCGTCATGCCGGAAAACCCGCCGGCCATGGCGATCTCGTCGCCACGCAGGCTGATGTCGAAGTCCACCGGGAACAGTCCGACGTAGAGCCGGCCCGCGATGTCCCACACGCGGTTGACCACACCCGGCCGGCCGTCGTCGCGGTACGGCTGATGCTCCACGACGCTCTTGACGTAGTAGCCGTCCGCGCTGATCGCGTTGGTCAGCTCCGCGACGATGCGATGGTCCGGCACGATCCCGCGAAACTCGTCGACCCGGTGGCGGCCGTGCCTGAGGTCGTCCTCGTCGTGCTCGTCCGGCACCACCCGCTCGTCCTGGTAGCGAATCGAGCGGAGACTGACGTCGAAGCCGACGGCCACCTTCGTGCGCGTCGTCGTCGGCGGCGGATGGCCCGTTCCGCCACCCGGCAGGAAGAAGCCGACGCCCTTCACTCCGGACAGCAGGCCGTTGAACGTGGCCTCCAGGGTCCCGGCGAGCGTGAGCCTGGTCCGGGTGCCGTCGTCAGGCCCGGTGAAGTCGCCGGCGGCGGGCCCGGCCGACTCGGAGACCTCGGTGATGGGCCGCTCGAAGCGCAGCTTCAACGTGAGGCTCCGCGCCCCCTTCACGTCCGGCTTGAGCTGCTTCCATCGGATGATCCGCCGGCCCGCGGACCGGCCGATCTCGACCCGGCCGGGAGCGAAGCTCTCCACACTGCCCCAGCTCGCCGGCACCTCCAGCGCCACGAGGTCGAACATGGCGAGCCCGAGCCGCTGGCCGTCGGCACCGAGATCGTTCCAGTGCAGGTCGATCTCGAGGCTCCGGCGGTCCGAGGACGGCACCAGCGACGGGACGATCCACAGGGGAATCTCCCGAGGGCTGCGGTCGTCCTGCACCTCGTAGCCGATGACGAGGTTGGACTCGCGCTGTGGCAGCTCGGGGTCGTCGGGGAACAGCTCGTGCGCGTCCGCGGAGTCGCCGCCGAGCACGATGCCGGTGCCGCCGGGGAGAAGCGGCACCGGTCCGGCACGGAACGCGAGGCCGACGTCGCCGCGCACCATCAGGTATCCGGCGGAGAACGGCACCGGATCGGACTCCGGCACGGCGAACTTCTTGCGGTAGGCGCGCAGCACCAGGTGGCCGTCGTTGGCTGACAGGTTGACCTTCATCTCGCCGTCGAGGGAGTCCACGGTGCTCGTGTACTCCCCGTGCTCAAGCCGGACGTAGCCGGTGAGCCGTTCGAGCATGTCGACCGCGTTCACCTGCGGAACGAGCGGCAACGGCGGCCGGACGGTGCGCTCGGCCTGCATCCGGTGCACGAGCAGCGCGCCGCCGGTCAGAGCCGCGCCGATCAGCATCAGCACCAGGCCGGTGGCCACGGAGGCGAACAGCAGCAGGAAGCCGAGCGCGAAGCTGCCGGCGCCGGCCGCGACCCAGGGCAGCGGGAAGCCGCGGACCAGGTGGTCGTGGTCCTTGCAGTGATGGACGGCCTCGCGCAGGCCACCCAGCCGCAACCCGGCGAGCTCCTTGCTGATCGGCCTCGCCTCCTCGATCGCGTCACCCAGGGCCGGGCCCCGGGCGCCGCCTTGCCGGAAGACGAGGGGGCTGTGCTGCCGGCACATCGGCCGCTGGCAGTGGTGGCAGACCGAGAAGACGGTCTCGGAGCCGCATTCGTAGCAGCGCACGCGCGGCGCTCGGTTCACCAGGACCCCGGTCATGAGGCACCGACTTCCCTCGACATCTGGTGGAAACGGAAGCGTTCGCGCAGCTTCTGCTGGAACGCGTTCATCTCGCGGGTGAGCTCGCGGTGGTCGCGCGGCAGCGTGCCGAGCACCGACACCTTGAGCTGGCCGCTCTCGGCACTGCCCTTGAGCTTCACGCTGGAGGACGTGATGTGCTCGCGGTCCAGGATGGCCCGCTTGCCCTCGACCGCGACCAGCAGGTCCAGATCGTCGGGGCCCTGGCTGCGGTGTGCCAGGACCAGCCACATCGGTGCCAGGGGATCCTGTGGCGTCTGCGGCCGCGGGTTCTCCACCGTGAACTTCGAGTTGCGCAGCACCGTGACGATGTCGGTGATACGCATCTCGTCGGGGATGATGTCGTCGAAGACGAACTGCTGGTACGGCGAGAACGTCCGCCCGGCGAAGATGTCGGCCGGGTAGACCATCGTGCGGAGGTTCAGCTTCGTGACGTGCTCCGGCTGCCTGACCTGCGGCCGTCCGGTCGCGTCGTAGGAGCGTGCCTCCAGGCCGGAGAGCAGGTAGTTCGGGATCTCCACGCGCGCGCTGACCTCGAGCCGTTCCTGCTCGAACAGCTCGCCGGGGTGGCCGACCGCGAGCACGCACACCACGCTGTGGAAGATCCGCGTCCCGGCCTCACCACGCTTCGGAGCGCCGTCCTCGACCACCTCGAACGTGGGGACGTCGGTCCATTCCAGCCGGCTCTTCACGGGGTTGTAGCGGACCGCCGCCTGCCGCACCCGCGGCTCGGGACCCGGTGGGATCTCCCCGACGTACAGCTCCGTGCTCTGCATCGACGTCAGGGTCGGCCACTCGACCGACATGTGCTTGACGACGGGTTCGATCTTCCGCTGAAAACCGCTCTTGACCGGCAGGGACACCTTGACCTTGAACGTGAACAGCAGCTTGCTGGTGAAGCTCGCCTCCTGCCGGAGCCGCTCGATGAGCCACG
Organism: Dactylosporangium roseum; assembly: GCF_025264685.1. GTDB lineage: Bacteria > Actinomycetota > Actinomycetes > Mycobacteriales > Micromonosporaceae > Dactylosporangium > Dactylosporangium roseum. Next base: position 2,533,576 of record NZ_CP073721.1, on the reverse strand, counting down.
ACGGATTCTCGCGGCCGCGGGTCATCAGCGTCCGCACGCCCGCGAACGCGTCGGTCAGACTGTCCGGGTCGTCGAGCCACACCTCGAGCTGCACCGGGTACACCGGCGCGTGGTCCGGACCGTAGTCGTAGCCGATGACGCACGCCTGCCGGTCGCCGCTCAGGTCGAGACTGCCGTCGTGCTTCGCCACCGGCACGCTCACCGGGATGGTGCCGGCCTGGCTGTGGTGGCGCATGGCGCCGCGCAGCCCGTTCGTGTTCGTGTGGTCGGCGAGCAGCAGATGTCCGACCGTCGCGCGATGCTCTCCCGCGCCGCCGCGCCGGCCGAGCACCCGCTCCACGTCGGCCACCGCCTGCCGCGTGAAGAACCGGCTCCCGTCGTACGGAACGGTGATCTCGATCCGGCCGCTACCGTCCCCGACCTGCTCGGTGGTCGGGTTGCGGGAGATCTCCTGTTCCACGGCGTAGGTCTCGCAAAGCTCGACCTTCTCCGGCATCGCGCGGGCATACAGTGTGTCATCGCCACGCGCACGCCGCGGCCCAAGCATGGACACGTTCCTCAACCTCCTGCGGGTCCGGGTGATCCCCTCCATCCGGTATCTGACGGACAGCTTCCGGCTCGCGTTTGGCCAGGGTGTCGGGAAACTCGGCTCCCGGGCCAAGTGCTCCCGCACCCTGATCGTGAACGGCCCGGCCGGTTCGCGAGTGCGGGATTATCGGCCGCCGGCGGCGGGTAGGCGGGGTGAGCGTGAGGCTGGTGCAGGAGTCCGACTACCGGTTCCGCATCGATCCGTGCGGCGGGATGCGGGTGCCGGGCGTGGTGTTCGCGTCGCGGGCCCTCCTGCCCGACCCTGCCGCCGACAAGTCCCTCGAGCAGGTGGCCAACGTCGCGACGCTGCCCGGGGTGGTCGAGGCGTCGTACGCCATGCCGGACATGCACTGGGGGTACGGGTTCCCGATCGGCGGGGTCGCCGCCACCGACGTCGACGCCGGCGGGGTGGTCTCCCCCGGCGGGGTCGGGTTCGACATCTCCTGCGGGGTCCGGCTGCTCGCCGCCGACCTCGACCGGCGGGAGCTCACCGAGCCGGCGGTGCGGGGGCTGATGGACGGGCTCGACGCGGCGATCCCCCGCGGCATGAGCCACCGCGCGGTGTGGACGCTGCACGACGCCCGGCAGCTTCGGGAGGTCCTGGCAGAGGGCGCCCGGTACGCTGTACAGCGGCATCACGGGGTACCACGGGATCTCGAACGCTGCGAGGACACCGGCGCGATGGCGGGCGCCGACCCCGGGCAGGTCGGCGAGCGGGCGGTGCGGCGCGGGCTGGGCCAGGTGGGCAGCCTCGGGTCGGGCAACCACTTCCTGGAGGTCCAGGCCGTCGACCGGGTGTACGACGAGCGGGTGGCGGGCGCGTTCGGGCTGCGGGCCGGCCAGGTGTGCGTGATGATCCACTGCGGGTCGCGCGGGCTCGGTCACCAGATCTGCACCGACTACGTGCGGGTCATGGAGCGCGCCGCCGGCAGGTTCGGCATCACGGTGCCCGACCGGCAGCTCGCGTGCACGCCGGTCACGTCGCCGGAGGGCCGGGCGTACCTCGGGGCGATGGCGGCGGCGGCCAACTACGCTCGCGCCAACCGGCAGCTCCTCGCCGAGGCGGCCGGGCACGTGTTCGACCGGATCACCGGGCGGGAGCTGGCGCTGGTGTACGACATCTCGCACAACCTCGCCAAGCTCGAGACGCACGAGGTCGCCGGTGCGGCGCGGCGGCTGTGCGTGCACCGTAAGGGCGCCACCCGGGCGCTGCCGCCGGGCCATCCGGACCTGCCGGCGGACCTGCACGACACCGGGCAGCCGGTGCTCATCCCGGGCACCATGGGCACCGCGTCCTACGTGCTCACCGGCCGGGCGGGCGGGCCGGCGTTCGCGTCGACGTGCCACGGCGCCGGCCGTGCGCTCAGCCGCCACCAGGCGGCCAAGGTGGTGCGCGGCCAGGAGCTCCGCCGGCGCCTGGAGGCCGGCGGCATCGCGGTGCGCGGTGCGTCGTGGCGCGGCCTGGCCGAGGAGACCCCGGAGGCGTACAAGGACATCGACGCCGTCGTGGACGCGGCGCAGGGTGCCGGGCTGTGCGCGCGGGTCGCGCGGCTGGTGCCGATCGGCGTGGTCAAGGGATAGCGGCTGGTCACACGTCCAGGGTCACCGAGCACGTCCAGCCGGCGCCCTCCCGACCGAACCGCAGGTCGTGCAGCGAGACCGCCTTCGGCACGGCACCCACCGGCTCCGCCAGGCCGGTGTCGGCCGTCGCCAGCTCCACGTCGAGACCGCCGTCGCCGGGCACCACCCGCGCCGAGACCGGGAGCCGGCCGATGGTGTCGATCAGGAAAATGACCTCGTCGAGCACCGCGACCAGCAGGTCGGGATCGGCGCCGGGCCCGGTCCGGAACCGCACCGCCGTGGTCGCCACCCCGGCCGGCACCTCGGCGAAGCTGTCCACCATCGCCGCGACCGCCTCGGCGACGCAGCGCTCCCGCGACGGCGCCCACGCCTCGAACCGCACGTCCGCGGTGTGCGGCACCGCCCGGTGCCCCGACTCCGGTCGTTCGCCCATCATCGTCTCCAGCCTGCCACCTGCGGATCACGGCACGTTCGGCAGCGGCCACAGCTCCCCGGTCCCGCTGTCGATGAGCGCGGCGCGGGTGATCCGGGCGGTGAGGGGCAGCATGCCGAAGACGGTGGTGGCGACGACCGGCAGTTGCTCGGACCGGGCGCGCGTGGCGACCGAGCAGTGCGGGAGCCAGGCACCGATCTCGTAGTGGGCGTGCACCAGCGCACCGGTGGCGCGGACCGCCTCGACGACGCCCTGCTGCCGGGCGACGAGGTCGGCCGGCACGGCGGGGACGAGGCAGACCCGGCCCCGGCGGAAGGCGCCGAGCGCGTCGAACGTGACCTCGCAGGCACCCCGGTCCGGCAGCGCCACCACGGTGTCACGGACGGCGGCGAGGTCCCACCGCAGCAGGACGACATACGACAGATGCGGGTGGTGCGCCCCGTGGGTGTGCGAGCGAAGTGTCGCGATGCCCTGTTCCTCGAGCCGGTCCCAGAGGCTCGTCAGGGCGCGCTCGGCCCGGCTGTCGAAGAGCAGGCAGACGGCCAGGGCCACCGCTCGACAGTAGCTCCGCCGGCCACCGGAGCGGACCGCGTCGGCAGCGGGTCGAAGTCGGGTGGCACCTACTATGGACGGATGCGGCGGTCGACCGTGCGGGTCCGGGTGGCCGAGCCCTTGCGCTTCCTGCTGCCCGTCCGGCACCGCCACGGTGACGTGCGGGTGCCCGTCGACGGCGTGTCCACCGTGCGGCACCTCGTCGAGTCACTGGGCGTGCCCCGCACCGAGATCGGCGAGCTGCTCGTCAACGGGCGGCCGGTCGGGCCGGAAGCCCGCCCCGGCAAGGACGACGTGGTCGACGTCCGCCCGGTCGGCCGGCCCCAGCGGATCGCCGAGCCGCGGTTCGTGCTCGACGTGCACCTCGGCGCGCTGGCCCGCCGGATGCGCCTGCTCGGCCTCGACGTGGCCTACCGCAACGACGCCGAGGACGCGGAACTGGTCGCGCAGTCGGCGGCGGAGCGGCGCGTCGTGCTCACCCAGGACCGCGGCCTGCTGCGGCGGCGGGCGTTGACCGCCGGTGCGTACGTGCACGGTGCGCGCGCCGACGAACAGCTACGGGACGTCCTGAGCCGCTTCGACCCCCCGCTGACGCCGTGGTCGCGGTGTCCCGCCTGCAACGGCGGCGTCGAACCGGTCGCGAAGCCAGAGGTGGAGCACCTGCTCGAGCCGGGCACCCGCCGCTCCTACTCGACGTTCGCCCGCTGCCGGACGTGCGGGCGCGTCTACTGGCGCGGCGCGCACGCCGACCGGCTGGAGGCCGTCGTCGCCGCGGCGGCCCAGGCGCCGGACGCCGGCCTCAGGACGTCTGCACCGGACGGGGCTGCCCGGGACGCGACTGCGTGCCCGCACCGTCCCACTGGCACTGCACGCTGATCACGGCGTCGAGGGCCACGCTGTCGCCCGCCTTGTACGGCGCGGCCGCGTCGGCGGTGACGGACCAGCCGTTCGGCGGGGCGACGTCGACCAGCTTCGCGTCCACCGACACCAGGACCACCAGGGTGAAGCCCAGCAGCCGCAGGCGTTCGACGGCCTGGCCGCACTTCAGCCCGTGCAGCTCCGGGAAGCCGGCCCGGCGGTTGCCCGCTGCTAGCTGCCCGTCGCCGCCGGCCTCCCCTTGCCCTGACGGCGAAGGGGAGGCCGGCGCCGACCGGCGGTTGCTCGCCGAGCGGTCGTACGAGGCCGGCGTGTCCGCGGCGTGCGCCAGGAAGGCGAGGCCGACCACGCCGACGCACGCCGCACCAGCGACGGTCCGGCTCAGCCAGTCCGAGCGCCGCCGGGCGCCGTGCCGTCCCCGGCGGGCCCTGTCGAGAACGTTCGACCGCACGTCATTCACCGATGGCCATCTCCACACGATGCAGGCTCCGAACGGCGCCCCACGCCTGGGGTGGCACGGCGCGCTCGCTGCCCAATGTGGCATTTCCCGTGGCCGATTCGACGTGAGCGCACGGACGTCACCCGGCGGGCGGCGCAAGAACCACCATTCACTCCTGGACGGGGTGAGGCGGCCGGGTGAGCGCGGCGCATCGGCGGGTGAGCCGGCACGCGCCGGCACGGCCCGCGGGACGACCGGCCCACGGGCGGCCGGTGTCCACCGACCGACTGTCCACCGGCCGGTGGATGAGGCCGGGAGTGAGTTCTCCGGGCGAACGGGGTAGGTCACCTCGGCGGCAGGTGATCTCATGGTGAAAATTTCCGGTTGGTCACCCCTCCCGTCGATGCGCGACTGTCACCATGGGGGCCGACGACACGGCCTCGCCGTCAGTTCCGTTTCGCGATCCCGTCGAGGAGTACGTCTCCGGTGAACACCGCACTGCCCACAACGCCGAAACCCGCCCCGCCGAGTCAGGTCGACACCCCGCCGCCACCGGCGAAGCCGTCCCGGAGACGGGCCCGGCTCGTCGGGGTCGACGCCGCCCGGGGTGTGTCGCTGCTCGGCATGATCTCCCTGCACGCGTTGTACGAGGCCGACGGGGCCGGCAACCCGACCTGGTCGGAGCTGGCCTTCAGCGGCAAGGCCGCGGCGGCGTTCGCGCTGCTCGCCGGGGTCGGCGTCACGTTCGCGACCGGCCGCCGCCCGGCCCGCCGCGCCGACGCACGGGCCACGGTGGTGATGCTCGCCGTGCGCGCCCTGGCCATCGGCGCCATCGGGATGTACCTGGGCGGCATCGACACCATGCTGGACTCGGTGATCCTGCCGTACCTCGCGGTGGTGTTCCTGCTCGCGATCCCGCTGGTCTTCCTGCGCACCCGGGCGGTGGCGGTGATCGGCGTGGTCCTGGCCCTCGCCGGGCCCGTCGCCAACCACCTCCTGCTGCCGCACCTGCCGGCGCCGAGCCTGGCGAACCCGACGTTCGCCCGCCTGCTCGAGGATCCGGCCGGGATGCTCACCGAGCTGGCCCTCACCGGGTTCTACCCGTCGCCGGTCTGGCTGGCGTACATGTGCGCCGGCATCGTCATCGGGCGGCTTGACCTGACGCGGGCGAAGGTGGCGACCGTGCTGCTCGCCGCCGGGACGGTGCTCGCCGTCGCCGCGAAGGCGGCCTCGTGGCTGCTGCTGCACCGCTTCGGCGGCCTGGCGCACATCTGGGCCGCGCAGCCGCGCAGCGGGCTCACCACGGCCCAGACCGCCGACCTGCTCACGTTCGGCGGCAACGGCTACACGCCCTCCTCGACGTGGTGGTGGCTGGCGATCGACGCCCCGCACACGAGCACACCGGTCGACATCCTGGGCACCGCCGGGATCGCCGTCGCCGTGCTCGGGCTCATGCTGCTCGCCGGCCGCGTCACCGTGCCGGTCCTGCGCCACCTGGTCACGGCCGTGCTGGTGCCGCTGGCGGCGGCCGGCAGCATGACGCTGACCTTCTACTCCGCGCACGTCATGTTCATCAACTCCGACTACGACACGTACAGCGCGACGGGCGGCTGGCTCGTGCAGATCGTCGCCGTGGTGCTGGTCGCGCTCACCGTGCGGTTCACCGTGGGCCGCGGCCCGCTGGAGGCCGTCGTCGTCGCGCTGGCCACCCGTGCCCGCCGGGCGGCGGCCGAAGGTGCGACGCGGATGGCGGCCGGCGCCCCCGCGCCGGAGCCGCCGGAGCCACCGGAGCCACCGGAGCCGCCAGAGCCGCCAGAGCCGCCAGAGCCGCCGGCACCTTCCGGTCCGGCCGGACTGCCCGTGCCCGCGTCGGCGAAGACCGTGGCACCGGCACGACCGCGCCGGGACCGCCGCCCGGTCCGGCAGCCCGACCGCCGCCATCACGCGCGCCGCTGGGTGCGGCGGGGCCAGCAGCCGCCGTGGATCGTCTCGGACGCGCTGTGGCAGCGCATCGAGCCGTTGCTGGCCGAGGTGGAGCGCTCGGGACGGCATCCCGCCCACGACCGGATTCCGGACCGGCTGGTCCTGTGCGGCGTCCTGTTCGTCCTCTACACCCGCATTCCGTGGGAGCTCCTGCCGCACCAGCTCGGCTTCGGGTCGGGGGTGACCTGCCGGCGGCGGCTCGGCGAGTGGCACGCCGCCGGGGTGTGGCCGCGTCTCCACCAGATCCTGCTCGCCGAGCTGCATGGTGCTCACGGCGCCGAGCGGCCTGGGCGGTCCCTCGGCTCCCCGCCTGCGCGTACGGCGCTCTCGTAGCCGCCGGACCCCGGTCGCCACCGATCCGGGCCGTCCAGCCGGGCGGCCCGGATCTCCGCGTCGGTGCCGCCAGGCCGGTCCGAAATCCTTTGCAGAGTCGTTACAACCAACCGCTGACTCGCAGCCGTTGGTAGATTACTTTCACTCCAAGGCTGAACGTAGGCGATTGTCTTCACTCGTCACGACCGATCGCTGAGCCGGGGAGGTGGGCGCGATGGGTGCGGTGCCGTTCGATGTCGGCACGTCAGTCAGCGGGGGCGAGCCGCCACCGACCGGCGGGCACGCCGATGCCGTCGCCGCCCGCTCGCCCGGGCAGGTCATCTGGGCACGGCTCCGGCGCGACCGCACCGCCCTGGTCAGCGGCGCCGTATCGGCGCTGCTCATCGTGGTGGCGCTCGCCGCGCCGCTGATCGAGCTCGCCTACGGCATCGGCCCGCAGGACTCGTTCAAGGACGACCTCGACCGCTTCGGCATGCCCTACGGCATCGCCGGCGGCGTCTCGGGCGAGCACTGGTTCGGCATCGAGCCGGGCCTCGGTCGTGACGTGTTCATCCAGATGGTCTACGGGATGCGCACCTCGCTGGGCATCGCGTTCGCCGCGGCGCTGATCACCGCGGTGCTCGGCGTGCTGACCGGCATCGTCGCCGGCTACGTCGGCGGCTGGGTCGACTCGATCATCAACTGGATCACCGACATCGCCCTCGCACTGCCCTTCCTCATCTTCACGCTGGCCGTCATCCGCCCGCTCGAACTGGCGTTCTACGGCCCCCGGGAGGCGGTGCCGGGCTGGTTCCGGGTCATCGTGCTGATCGGGCTGTTCGCCGCGTTCGGCTGGACCGCCACCGCCCGGCTCGTGCGCGGTCAGGTGCTGTCGCTGCGCGAGCGCGAGTTCGTCGAGGCCGCCCGGGCGAGCGGCGCCAGGACGGCACGCATCCTGTTCCGGGAGCTGCTGCCCAACCTCTGGGCACCGATCATCGTCGCGTTCTCGCTGTCCATCCCGGCGTACATCACCAGCGAGGCCGCGCTGTCCTTCCTCGGCATCGGCATGCTGGAGCCGACCCCCGACTTCGGCCGCATGATCTTCCGCAGCCTCAACTACCTCCAGACCGATCCGGCGTACGTGCTGTTCCCCGGCGTCACGATCTTCGTGCTCGTGCTCGCGTTCAACCTGTTCGGCGACGCGCTGCGCGACGCGCTGGACCCCAAGTCGTCACGGTAGGGCGCACATGGTCATCTTCCTGATCCGGCGGGTCCTGCTGGCGGGGCTCACGCTGTTCGCGGTGAGCGTCGTGACGTTCCTGATGTTCTTCGCGCTGCCCCGTGACCCGGCGACCGCGATGTGCCCGAAGAACTGCGACGCGGCCCGGCTGGAGCGGGTGCGCACCGAGCTGGGGCTCAACGATCCCAAGCACGTTCAGTATCTCAACTACATGAAGGGCGTGTTCGTCGGCCGCGACCTGGGTGCAACGCAGGGCGGGCACTGCGACGCGCCGTGCCTGGGCTACTCGTACGTCAACAGCGAGCCGGTGACCGAGACCTTCGGCCGGGTCATCCCGGTGACGCTGAGCATCGTGATCCCCGCGTCGGTGCTGTGGCTCGGCATCGGCATCGGGCTGGGCATGATCTCGGCGCTGCGCCGGGGCACGGTCTTCGACCGCATGGCGATCGGGGTGTCCCTGGCCGGCGCCTCGATGCAGTTGTACTTCGTGGGCGGCCTCCTGCTGCTGATCTTCGTCTACACGCTGAAGGTCCTGCCCTACCCGCGGTACACCTCGATCCTCGACAACCCGTGGGACTGGGCGACCGCCCTGATCCTGCCGTGGTGCGCTCTGGCATTCCTGTTCTCCGCCGTCTACGCCCGGCTGTCCCGCGCGCAGATGCTCGAGACGATGACCGAGGACTTCGTGCGGACCGCCGAGGCCAAGGGGCTCAAGCGGCGCACGGTCGTCGGTCGGCACGCGCTGCGGGCCGTCATCACACCGCTCGTCACCACCGCCGGGCTCGACGTCGGCGCCGCGCTCGGCGGGACGGTGATCACCGAGACCACGTTCGGCCTGCGCGGGCTCGGCCGGACCGCGATCGACGCGGTCAAGGACGGAGACCTGCCGACGATCATGGGCACGGTCCTGATCGCCGCGGCCTTCATCGTCGTCGCGAACATCGTCGTCGACGTGCTGTACACCACCATCGATCCGCGGGTCCGGTTGCGGTGAGAACCCGCACGGCCAGGGAGGAAGACATGCGACGGAAGTCCTTGACAGCGCTGGCGCTGCTCACACTCGTGGCCGGGCTCGGCGCGTGCAGCAACAACAAGCGGGGTGACGACAAGCCGGGACCGGACACCAACCGCCAGGCCTCCGGCTCGATCGCCACCGACCCGAAGGACTCCAAGGGTCCGGCCGCGGAGATCCCCGGTGCCGCCAAAGGCGGGACCGTCACGGTCATCCGGCAGAGCAAGATCTCGCACCTCGACCCGCAGCGCGTCTACTCGTTCGTCGGCCTGACCGCCTCGCAGCTCTACGCGCGGCGGCTCACCACGTTCAAGGACGACGGCAAGGGGAAGGTGGTCCTCGTCGGTGACCTGGCCGAGACGCCCGGCACCGACGTCAACAAGGACTGCAAGACCTGGGAGTTCAAGATCAAGGAGGGCGTCAAGTTCGAGGACGGCAGCCCGATCACCGCCAAGGAGATCGCCTACGGCATCGCCCGCTCCTTCGACCTGTCGCTGACCGGCGGCCCCACCTACATCCAGGAGTGGCTGGCCGACACGCCCCAGTTCGACACCAAGTTCGACTTCGCGAAGAACAAGACGTCGCTGCCGCCGGGGCTGAGCACACCCGACGACCGGACGCTGAAGTTCACCTTCGCCAAGCCGCACTGCGACCTGCCGTTCGCGGCGTCCCTGCCAGCCACCGCGCCCGTGCCACCGGCGAAGGACACCGGCACCGACTACGACAAGCAGCCGTTCTCCTCCGGCCCGTACAAGCTGGCCAAGAACGAGGCGGGCACCCGGCTCACGTTCGAGCGCAACACCCACTGGGACCCGGCCACCGACGCGATGCGCCACCAGTACCCGGACTCGTACGTCTACGAGTTCGGCCCCGACCCGGTCACCCAGACCAACCGCATCATCGCCGACAGTGGCGCCGACGCGAGCGCCGTGTCGTTCAACGGCGTCGACTCGTCGCTGGTGTCCAAGGTGGTCGGCGACCCGGCGCTGAAGTCGCGGACGCTGCAGGAGCCGACGCCGAGTGAGTACACGCTCACCATCAACAACAACCGGGTGACCGACCTGAGCGTCCGCCAGGCGCTCAACTACGCCATCGACCGCGACGGCGTCGTCAAGACCCTCGGCGGCGAGACGGTGGCCCGCGGGGTCACCACGCTCATGCCGCCGGCCACGATCGGCTGGAAGGACTACGACGCCTACCCGGCCGGCAAGAGCGGCAGCCCGGACAAGGCCAAGGAGTTGCTCGCCGGAAAGGCGCCCGCGCTGGTGCTCGGGTTCCAGGACGATGCCACGAACCAGGAGCTCAGCACCCACCTCAAGGGCAACCTGGAGAAGGCCGGCTTCAAGATCACTCTGAAGCCGATCCCGGCCGACACGTTCCTCGACGAGACCAAGAAGAAGGACAACCCCTGGGACCTGTACATCGGGTCGTGGGGCGCGGACTGGCCCAGCGGCGCCTCGATCCTGCCGGTGCTCTACGACGGCCGGGCGATCAAGGCCGAAGGCAGCAACAACGGCGCTTCGTACCTCAACGCGCCCGCCCTCAACGCCGAGTTCGACCGCATCCTGGCGCTGCCCGTCGCCGAGCAGGGCGCCGAGTGGGGCAAGCTCGACGAGAAGATCATGAAGGAGTACGCGCCGGTCGTGCCGCTGTACGTCGACGTGATGTTCACGATCCACGGCTCCAAGGTCGGCGGCCTCTTCATCGACTCCATCTGGGGCAGCGTCGCGGTCACCAACGCGTACGTGAAGCAGTGACACGGTTCCGTTCGACGCTCGACGGGGCGCTCGACGGGACACCGGGCCTGGTCTCGGTGTCCCTCGGGCGCCTCGGCGCTCCACCGGCCTACACCCGGCTGCCGGACGAGCCGCACTACGCCGCCAGCACGATGAAGGTGGCCGTGCTCGTAGCCCTCTACCGCGCGGGCGACGCCGGCACGCTCGACCTCGACGCGCCGGTGCCGGTGGTGAACGACTTCGCCTCGGCGCTCGGCGACGGCTCCCGCTACGCCGACGACCCCGGCTACGACAACGAGCGGGAGGTGTGGGACCGCCTCGGTGCCGCCGCGCCGGCCCGGTGGCTGGCCCGCCGGATGATCGTACGGTCGAGCAACCTCGCGACCAATCTGCTCATCGCCCTGGTGGGGCTGCCCGCGGTCGCCGAGGCGTGGCGGCTGGCCGGCGCGACCGGCAGCGTCACCGGGCGCGGCATCGAGGACCGGGCCGCCCACGCGGCCGGGATCGACAACACGGTCACCGCCGCCGACCTCGCCCGGCTGCTGGGCGCCATCGCCACCGGGTCGATCGCGGGGCCCCGGGCCTGCGCCGAGATGCTCGACGTGCTCGCCGCCCAGGAGCAGCGCGAGGACCTCGCCGCGGGCCTGCCCGACGGGGTCCGCGTCGAGCACAAGAACGGCTGGATCCCAGGCGTGCGGCACGGCGCCGGGGTCGTCCGTCCCGGCGACACACCGCCCTACGTGATCGCCGTCTGCACCACCGGCGAGCCCGACGGCGACGACGATGCCCGCCGGCTCATCACCCGTGTGTCGCGCATCGCGTGGGACGCGCGCAAGGAGCTCACCCGATGACCATCGAACTGGTGCGCACGCACCGCGTCTCCGCCCCCTTCCACACCCCGTTCGTCACCGCCCTGCGCCGCGCCACGACGGCCGATTCACTGCTGGTCGAGGTCGTCGACAGCGACGGGCGCGGCGGCTTCGGCGAGGCACCGCAGGTCTGGCAGGTGACCGGCGGCTCGATCGCCGCTGCCGAGGCCTGCGTCGAGCAGTTGCTCGGCCCGCTGCTGACCGGCCGCGACGCCGACGACGTGACCGGCAACAGCCGGCTCGTGCAGCACGCGGTCCAGCGCAACGAGGGCGCCAAGGCGGCCGTCGACGTCGCGCTGCACGACCTGGCCGCGCGCCGGAGGGGTGTGCCGCTGGTCCGTTTCCTCGGCGGTGTGCGGACCTCGGTGCCGACCGACGTCACCCTCGCCGCGGGCAGCCCCGAGGCGCTGGTCGCCGCCGCCCGGGACCGGGTACAGGAGGGCTTCCGCGTGCTCAAGGTCAAGGTCGGCAGGGCCGGTGCCGACGAGCGCGACGCGGCGGCCGCCGACCTCGCCCGGGTCCGGGCCCTCCGTGCGGCCGTCGGCCCCGACGTGCTGCTGCGCCTCGACGCCAACCAGGGCTGGACCCCGCGCCAGGCGGTTCGCGTCATCCGCGGCATCGAGGACGCCGGGCTCGACGTCGAGCTGGTCGAGCAGCCGGTGCCCCGCCACGACCTCGACGGCCTCGCCTGGGTCAGCGACCGGGTCGGCGTGCCGATCCTCGCCGACGAGGCGGTCTTCGGCGTCCGCGACCTCGTCGAGGTGATCCGCCGGCGGGCGGCCGACCTGGTCAACGTCAAGCTGGCCAAGTGCGGCGGCCTCGGCCCGGCCCGCACGCTGCTGGACCTGGCCGCCGCGCACGACCTGGGCACGCTGGTCGGCTCGATGATGGAGACGCAGGTCGGGGTGGGCGCCGCCGCCAGCCTCGTCGCCGCGTACGGCACCACGGCCGTCTCCGACCTCGACGCCGGGTGGTGGCTGGCGTCCTCGCCGCTCAAGGGCGGCATCCGGTACGAGCGGGACACCGTGCACCTGCCCGAGTCACCCGGGCTCGGCATCACGTTGGAGGATCAATGACGGAAGCGACGGTCACCGTTGCGGTCGCGACGCTGGTCGCGGCGCCGGAGAAGGTACGCCCGGCCGACGCCGCGGCCCTCGACGACCGGCCCGGCATCGGCGCCTGGATCGCCGCGATGACCCCCGCGGAGCAGACCGACAGCGACGTGGTCACCCAGCTCCTGTTCGGCGAGCGGGTGCTGGTCGACGAGGTGCGCCCCGACGGCTGGGCCCGGGTCGTCGCGACGGGCCAGCCGGCGCCCGGCCTCGACCCGCGCGGCTACCCGGGCTGGATCCGCGCGGCGCACCTCGCCGAGCGGTTCCCGACCGGCGGCGGTGCGCCACTCGTCGTCGACGCCCTGTCCACCGCCCTCGCCCACTCCCCGGGCGGTCCGTCTGCCGTGTCCGGTGTCGTACTCGGCACCCTGCTGACACCGGCGGGCGCGGCGGTCGACGGCTGGCTGCCGGTACACGCCGCGGGCCACGCCGATCCGTTGTGGGCCCGCACCGACCATCTCGCCCCCGTGCCCGCGGGCCCGCCGACCGGCGACGAGGTGCTCGCCATGGCCCGCCGCCTCCTCGGCGCCGTCTACGTGTGGGGCGGCCTGTCGAACCTCGGCATCGACTGCTCCGGCCTGGTTCACCTGGTGTGGCGCCGGCTGGGCACGGCACTGCCGCGCGACGCCCACGACCAGTCGGCCGCGACCGCCGTCGTGCCGCGCGGCGAGGAACGCCCCGGTGACCTGTACTTCTTCGCACGACCCGGCCGGCGGATCCACCATGTCGGGATCGTGGCGGAGGCCGGCCGGATGGTGCACGCGTCGTCCGTCGCGCACCGGGTCGTCGAGGAGGCGATGCCGCCCGAACGGGCCGAGACCCTCGTCGGCGCCCACCGGGTCTGAAACGGCGGCCGAATGGTTCGGCCGCCGTTTCATGATCGTGCGCTCGGGTCGTGGCCGCGGCGCGGGTGTCGCGTCAGGCCCGCCGCGGCCGGGACGCGAACGTCAGGCCGCCACCGGCGAGCACCATCCCGGCACCGGCCAGGACGATGGTCGTCAGGGCCGCGCCGGTGACCGGCAGGGAGCCGTCCGACGTGCCCGCCGCGGCCACCGTGATGACCAGCTTCATCGAGTGCGGCAGCCCGTCAGGTGCCACGCCGGCCGCGACGAAGGTGTGCTGACCGGACGCCAGGCCCGGCGGGACGGTCACCGCCTTGGTGAAGTTGCCGCTGCCGTCGGTCGTCACGGTCGCCAGCACCGTCGGTGCCGAGTAGATCGTGATCGTGGCGGTCGAGTAGGCGGCGAAGCCGGTACCGATGACCACGATCGCCTGGCCCGGCGCGGCGGTGGTGATCCGGCCCCGGTCGGTGGTCAGCTCCAGCGGCGTGTCCGGCGGGCTGGCCGGCGTCGGGGGCGCGGTCGGCACGACCGCGTTCGACGGCCCGGCGGGCACCGAGTTTCCGCCGGCGCTGTGTGCGACGACGGTCACCGTGTAGGACACCCCGGCGGTGCCACCGAGCACGCAGCTCGTGGCGCCGGTCGTGGTGCAGGTCGCCGGGCCGGGGCTCGCGGTGGCCGTATACCCGGTGACAGCGGGCCCGTCCCCGGGCGGCGCGGTCCAGGTCACGTTGATCGACGAGATGCCGGCGACCGCGGTCACCGAGCCCGGCGCGGCCGGGACGGCGGGACCGGTCGGGATGCCGGCGGTGACGGCGAAGGAGTGGGTGACCGCCGGGGCCGCCAGGTGGTCGGCGTCACCCGCCTGGTTGGCCGTGACGGTGCAGGTGCCGGCCCCGACCAGCGTCACCGTGCCGTTGTTGCCGGGGGCCGTCGCCCCGAAGGACTGGCCGCCGCCCACGGTGCACACCGCGGGCGTGCCGCTGGTGAACATCACCGACAGGTTCGACGACGCCGTCGCGGTCAGCGCGACCGTGCCCGCCGACAGCGGTGTGTCGGCGGGCTGGCCGAACGTGATCGTCTGCGCGTTCTTCAGCACCTCGAACGACCGCGTCACCGTCGGCGCCGCCAGGTACTCGCCGTTGCCGGCCTGGTCCGCGTCGATCGTGCAGGTCCCCGCCCCCACCAGCGTCGCGACGACGTCGACGGTGGCGATGCCGGCGGCCGACTCCGGGTTGTCCACGGTGCACACCGCCGGCGTGCTGCTCGCGTACGTCACCAGCAGCTCCGACGACGCCGTCGCGGTCAGCGTGACCGTGCCCGCCGACAGCGGCGTGTCGTCCGGCTGGCCGAACGTGATCGTCTGCGCGTTCTTCAGCACCTCGAACGACCGCGTCACCGTCGCCGCGGCCTTGTAGCTCGGGTCACCGGCCTGGTCCGCGTCGATGGTGCAGGTGCCCCCGGCCAGCAGCGTCACGACGACACCGTTCTCGGCGAGGCTCTCCGTGTTCGGCAGGTACACCGTGCACACCGTCGGCGTGGAGCTGGTGTAGGTCACCGGCAAGCCGGACGACGCCGTCGCGCCCGGCGCGACCGTACCCGCCGAGAGCGGCGTGTCGGCGGGCTGGCCGAACGTGATCACCTGCGGGTTCTTCAGCACCTCGAACGACCGCGTCACCGTCGGCGCCGCCAGGTACTCGCCGTTGCCGGCCTGGTCCGCGTCGATGGTGCAGATGCCCCCGACGACCGGGGTCACGATGTTGCCGACGACGGTGCACACGGCGGTGGTGGTGCTCGTGAACGCGACCTGCAGGCCGGACGACGCCGAAGCGTCCAGCGTCGTCGGACCGACCGACAACAGCAGGTCCGTCGGCTGGGTGAACGTGATCGTCTGCGGATCCTTGGTCACCTCGAACGAACGGCTCACGGGCGGCGCCGGGTCGAACCCGTCGCCGCCGAGCTGGGTGGCCTCGATCGTGCAGGTGCCGAGGCTGATCAGGGACACGCTGGCGGTGTCCTCGGTCCTGCTCTGGGCGCCCAGGAGCGTTTCACCGCCGGGAATGCCCACCGCGCACACGCCGGGAGTGGTGCTGGTGAAGGTCACCGGCAGCTCGGACGATGCCGAAGCGGTCAGCGGCGCCGACAACGCCGACAGCGGCGTGTCCGGTGGCTGCGTGAACGTAATGGTCTGCGTGGCCTCGGCGAGGACCCGCGGCGCCGCGGCCGGGGCCGAGGACGCCACGGCCGCGGCGGTCGGTGACGCCTGCGCGGCGGGCCGGATCTTCTTCGCCGCGCCCTGGGTCACGTCCGCGGCGCGCGCCTTGGCGGCCTTCTTGTCGGCCTTCTTGCCGTCGGACTTTCCGTCGGACCTCTTCTTGTCGGTCTTCTTGTCGGTCTTCTTCCCCGCCTTGCCCGTGGTCCGAGCCTTGGCGGGCGACGCCTGATCCGTGCTCCGCACCGCGGCGGACCCACCGTCCTTGTCGGCCCGCTTCGCGGACGCCGGCTCGACACCCAGGCCGAGACCCGCGAGCGTCCCGACGATCGTCACCGCGCCGAGCGCACCTAGGAAACGTCTACTCACCCCATGCAACACCGAAAGCCCCCGTATGGACAATTTGCCCCAATTGCGAACAATGTAGCTGCTCGAAAGGAAAGCGTCCGACGATCGGCGAATCGGGTGCCGCGTCCGCATGATTCCGGATCATGCCGCCTCAGCCGCTCAGGAGCGTCACCTCGAGCGATCCGCCGCGGCTCGACCGGCGGCGCACCCGGCCATCAGGGCGACGGCGACGGGTCGATGACGTGGTCCCACTGGCCGTCGAAGGTGTGCGTGCGGACGCCCAGCACGGGCAGGACCGCGCAGGCCAGCGTGCGCAGCATCTCGTCGCGCGGCGACGGCACCGCCCGGCCGCACAGGATCAGCCGGTCCGGGTGGGTACGCTCGTCGGCGTCGAGGTCGAGGCGCCGCAGGAGCGTGTTCGCCGAGCCGACCACCGCGAGCGTGTCGTCGAAGATCCAGGTCTTCGCGTGCATCCACCCGCACCGGTCCTTCCGCTCCGGCTTGTACGTCCAAACCGACACCTTCCCCGGCCCGGCCGCGCGCAGGCGGCCGAGCAGCGTGCGGCGGTGCCGGTTGGCCTGCCGCAGGTCGGTCTGGGCCTGCTCGGCGTGGCCGGTCAGGACGAGCAGGTGCCGAAACTCCGGGCGCGTGACCGCGCCGGTCAGCGCGTCCAGCAGTTCGTCGTCGTCCGCGGCGCCCACGAAATACTGGTCCTCCACGTAGATCGTCGAGCGCACCTGCGCGAACGCCTCCAGCAACTGCGCGCGGACCGTCCGCTCCGGTCCCGGCGCCGGCGGCGGGGGCCACACCCACGGAGCGGGCGGCGGCCGGTCGGGCCTGGCGTACGTGTGGACGACCCGCACCGACTGCTCGGCGGCGTGCCGCGGACCGGGTGCCAGCCGGGCGGGCAGCGGCAGGTACCGCATCGCCGGGAGGCTGTTCCACCGTTCGGCGAGGGTCCGGTACACGTCGAAGGCCGCCGGTCCGGTGATGCGCACCTGCACGTCGTGCCACGGCCCGGTCCCCCGCCCCGGGTCGCCGAGCCGGTCGGTGGCGATGTCCATGCCGCCGAGAAAGGCGGCGGTACCGTCGATCGCGACCGCCTTCTGGTGGAAGGTACCGGCGATCGGCAGCCGCTCGTCGAGGCACGCCACGACGCCGCGCTGCCGGTTGAGCCACTCCACGGCCGGGGTGTTCGGGTGCCTGAAGTGCCCCGACAGCAGGACCCGGACGGCGACGCCGCGCCCGCCGGCCGCGGCCAGCACGGCACCGGCCGTCGTGGTCGTCGTCCCGAGCGTCACCGGCGTGGACGGTTCGAGGACGAGGCCGGCGACGAGCGCGGTCGATCCCGGGCGCGCGCCGGCGAGGGCGTCGGCGAGGGCGGTGTAGTAGGCGGCGTAGTCGAGGTACGGGATCACCGTGTTGCCGGTCGTCCAGGGGTTCCAGATGCGCTGCTGCCAGGCCCGGTAGCCGGCGCCGGTGGGCTCGATGCGCACGGTCAGCTCGGCGGCGGCGGTCTCCGCGTCGTGCAGCATCATCACGACCTGGAGGCGGCCCGTGCGCTGTTCGAGGTACGGGCGGCCCGTCGGGCTCCGCAGCACCTCCGGCGGGTACGTCTGGTCCCCCTGCGGCTCCGGCTTCTCGTACGTGGTCCCGAGGACCCGCAGCCCGAAGTTGACGCCGGGCGGGCTGGTCACCCGCGCCGTGAACGTCACGTCGACGACGCGGTGGCCGTCGGGCACGTCGAACTGCAACGCGAAGTTGTGGTGGCCGATGCCGAGGCCGGGTGTGCCGGCCAGCGCCACCTGGAGCGGCGGCAGCGCGTCCGGCGGCGGCTCGACCTCGGCGCCGAACTCGTCGGCGAGCTGCGTGGCGCTGGCGGGGGTGATGTCGTCGTGGCGCACCCGGAACTCGAAGGGGCCGAGCTTCGCCCGGAGCGCGACGATCTCCTCGTAGGTCCGGCGCAGGGCGGCGCCGGGGTCGGGCACGACGAGGTCGTAGGTCATGCGGATGCCGTACCGGATGAGATCGACCCGCCACTTGCGCATCATCCGGAAGTAGTCGATCCGGATCGCCCGGCCGGTGTCGTTGTGGATCTCCTTCGCGGCGACGTCCTCGGTGCCCGACCTCGTCTCGACGCGCAGCGAGACCTTGTGCTCCTTGCGGACCCGCGACGACGACTTGCGGGTCTGCTCGGCGGTCTGCTTGACGCTGGTGGATCGCGCGCCGCGCTCCGAGTCGGCGGCCTTGACGTCGAACGACGTGCTCAGCGTGACCGGCCCGTACGACCCCTTGGCGCTCACCCCGAAGTTCATCGCGGTCTCGCGCTTCGTCTCCGACTCGTTGCCCATCGCCGCGTCGGTCTTCTCGGCGACGCCCTTCTCGCTGTACGTCTCGAGTTCGTCGGTGACGATGTCCTCGAACTCGTTGCCGGTCGTCGCCCACTCCTTGTGGCTGACGGAGACCTTCTCCCCCGGCGCCATCGGCACGGTCGCGACGAGCTCCCCGCGCTCGACGCCGACCGGCGTCATCTCCACGCGCTCCAGGTGCAGCCAGGCGACGGGTTCGAGCCGCCGCCGCTCGACGAACCGCTCGACGGCGGCGTCGAGCGGGACCGCGCCGGCACGGGCCGGGCCTTCGGCGCGGATCGTGCCCAGCAGCCCGGCGGCCGTCACGAGCGCGTCGGCCGGGACGGCCGCGGCCCGGCGGGCGGCGTCCGGTGCGGCGGCGGGCGCGGTGACCGCGGAGCCGAGCAGCTCGGCCGCCTGCCGGACCGGGCCGTCGGGGGCGAGTTCGCGCAGCGCCCGCGCCTCGGCGGGCGACACGGCCACGTCCCGGGCGAACGCCAGCTTGTCGAACGCGGTCGGCTCCTCCCTCGCGCCGGCCTGGACGCCGACCCGGTCGTAGGTGGCCTTGAGGAAGGTGCGGGTGGAGTTGGGCAGTTCCGGCATCGTGGTATCTCCAGTGCTGGCCGAGTCGGTGGTCTGTGTCGTGGTCGCTGTGGTGGTCGAGGTCGTGTCCCGCGTGGACGGCGGGGCCCCGGTCCCCGGTGGTGTGCCCACGCCGTCGCTGGTCCCGCCGCTGACGACGTGCCGGTCGGCGGCCTCGTTCGTGTCTCCCATGACGCCTCCTCGCTCATCCGGAGCCGGCCGGCGGGGCCGTGATACACCTGTCGCCGGGACACCGCTGACTGCGGGACGACCGACTTGCCGGTACCATCCCTCCGCGTCGATCCGAGGCGGGTCGGACAGGATCGGTGATCCGGGGGGACGATGACCGACGAGCACACCGGGCAGCCGGACCGGGACACGCCGTGGGCCAGCCGGTCCCCGTGGGCGGCCCCACCGCGGCTCCCACCGCCCGGCCCACCGGCTGAGGCCGAGGCGGAGGAAGCGGTCGGCGCGCCGGCCGCGGAACCGGTCTCGCTGGCACAGGCCGGGCCGCGGTCGCCGTGGGCGCCGCCGCCCGAACCACCGCCACCGCCCGAACCACCGCCGCCGGCCGGGACACCGCCGCCGCCCGAACCACCGCCGCCGCCCGAACCACCGCCGCCGGCCGGGGCACCGTCACCGGCGGAGTCGCCGTGGGCGCGGCCCCTCGCGACGCGGTCGTCCTCCGACGACTGGCCGCCGGACGAGGAGCTGCCGGACGAGGAGCTGCCGGACGAGGAGGCGGTAGCGTTCGACGAGCAGGGGCCGGCCGACGCATGGGCGCCGGCCGGACCGTGGATGCCCGCTCCAGCGGAGCCGGCCGACGTCGAGCGGCCGGACCCGCGGGCCCCGGTCAGCGCGCCGCCCGCGGTCAGCGCGCCACCGGCCGGCGAAGCACCGTTGATCCACCCGCCGCGGCGGCGGCGCGGGCTCGTGGCCGGGCTGGTCGCCGGGGCACTCGCGGTCGTGCTCGTCGCCGCCGGGATCGCCGCCCATGTCGCCAGCCGGCCCGGCGAACCGTCCCTCACCGCGGACCTCGCGCGAGCCGTGTCGGCCGTCGCCGCCGCGCCCGGCACCAGCGTCACGCTCGCGTTCGGCGACGACCGCGGGAACCTGGTCGGTGCCGAGTTCACCGTCACCGCCGACGGGCTCGGCAGCGGTACCGTCACCGACCCCGGCGGTGGCCGGGCCGACCTGCGCACCAACGGCACCCGCACGGTCGTGCGCGGCGACGCCGCCTGGTGGACCCGCCGCGCACCCGACCAGGTCAGCGCCCTCGCCGACCGGTGGGTCCAGCCGAAGGACGGCGTCGCCCTGCCCGTCGACGCCGGCCGGGTGCTCACCCCGAACCGGCTCGCCGAGGCGATCCGCTTCGCCGGCGCCGGGCGCCCCGCGGTGACCGGGACGGTCCGGCTCGGCGACCGCGACGCCGACCTCGTCGAGAACGGCGACTGGACCCTGGCCGTCACCAAGGCGCGACCGCGAACCGTCGTGTGGCTCGGCGGGCACCTGTCCGGGCTCGGGCCGCTCCAGCCGGCGAGCCGGCTCGGCGGCCCGCCGCTGCCGACCGGCACCGGCGCCGGCTTCGTGCCGGCCTACGAGCGGATCCACCGCCCACCGTACGTCAGCGTCACCGTCGCCGTCCCGGACGAGGCCGCGCTCGGCCGGACCCGTGCGGCGGTCGGCGAGGTCCTTGCGCCGGACCAGGCCGGGCCGGCGGCGATCCAGCAGGCGAAGGTACCGGTCAAGGCCCCGAGATTTCAGCTCGACGCGGACCTCGACAACTGTGCCACGCCGCAGTGCTCGTGGGCGGTGACCGTCACGAACACCGGCACCGCGCCCGGCGACGCCACGGTGGTCGCCACGGTCGAGCCCGGCATGGCCACGAAAACGATCCGCCTCGGCGTCGTCGCACCCGGTGCCCGGATCGCCACCCCGGCGATGACGTTCAAGAATCCGGCGCCCGGCCAGAACAAGGTCCGGGTGCGCTACTCGGCGCAGGTGTACTCGCCGGTGCTCGACGGCCCGAGCTCCGCACCCCGGCTGCGGATGCAGTCGCTGCTGCTCGACCCGTCCCGGTCGAGCACCGTGAGCCGGCTCGACCCGTCCCTCCAGGTGCTCACGCTCGGCGCCGCCGACGTGATGACCCGCGGCAAGGCGCACCTCACCGAGCAGGAACAGGCGACGGTGCTGGCCGCGCTCGAGGCGGCGATCACCGGCCGGCTGCTGCCCGAGCTCCAGGTCCTCGTCGCGGCCGGTCAGGCGGGGCGGCTGGAGAACCCCGCCGACCTCGCCGGACTGCTCGCGGCGACCGCTGACCAGGCCGAGGCGGACCGGGTCGGCGTGCGCCGGACGGTCGAGCTGGCGGCGGCCCTGCTCCGCGACGATCCGGCGGTGCGCCTGCGGCTCGGCCGGGACCTGTTCGACCTGACGCACCGGCGCGCCCACCGCGTCGCGCCCGTCACCGGCGACGGCCTGGTGGAGCCCCTGGTCGAGGCGGCGAAGTGGCTCGCGGGCGCGCCGCCCGGCTACGCCCGGGTCGCGGTACTGCACGGTGAGCCGGCCGGCGTCGCGTACCTGGGCGACCGCAGCCGGCCGGTGCTGTCCGGTGCGCTGTGCCCCGGCGGGAGACCCGCGCTCGACGAGCTGGTCGTCGTCAACGGCGCGGGCCGGCACGTGTTCGGCAAGGAACGGTTCCACGACCTCGACGGCAACTGCCCCTGACGGGAGGTGCCCGGGCGGTGCCGAGTGACGTGCCGGGAGGCCCGGGGAGGCATGGCCGGGATGAGCCGCCCTCGATCACGCTCACGACCGGTCCGGTGCTCACTACGCTCGCTTGCGTGCACGTCCCGCCAGCCAAGGCGCGCCTGCTGGTGGCGGTGCTGCTTGTCGTCGTGGTCGTCGCCGTGAGCAGTCCGGATTCCCGTCGTACCGTTCGCTGGGTCAGCGACGGCAGGACGCATCCGCAGCCGTCGGCAGCCGCGACAAGCGCATCGCCCACAGGCGTGGCCTACCTCGCCCGTCTGCCGAAGTTCGACAAGGCTCCGCCCGCACACCCGGTCACCGCCGCCGAGAGCGACGGCGCGCCGTGGATCTTGCGGGTGCCCACCGACCAGCCGGTCGCGTTCGTCACCATCGACGACGGCTGGGTCAAACACCCGGAGGCGGCCGAGCTGGTGCGGGAATCACGCGTGCCGGTGACGCTGTTCCTCACGGTCAACGCGATCAGCGACAATCCGGCGTACTTCAAAACGTTGCAGGACCTCGGTGCGGTGATCGAGGCGCACACCATCACCCATCCGAAGCTGCGCGGCCAGTCCTACGGCGTCCAGAAGCACGAGATCTGCGACGGGGCCGAGCAGCTCGCCGGGCTGTTCGGACGGCGGCCGACAATGTTCCGTCCGCCGTTCGGCGAGCAGGACGCGACCACGCTCCGCGTCGTGCGCGACTGCGGAATGAAGGCCGCGCTGTTCTGGAAGGAGACGGTCAACCGAGGGCGCGTGCAGTACCAGGAGGCCAGGATCGTCCAGCCGGGTGATGTCATCCTCATGCACTTCCGGGACCAGTTCGTCGAGGACTTCATCGCCGCACTGGAGGCCATCAAGGCGGCCGGGCTGACGCCGGCCCGCCTGCAGGACTACTTCCCCTGACCCGCCGCGGCGGGGGCCGGGCCTGCGGCGCAGCCCAGCTCGTCGCACAACGGCGGAAGGGTCCGCGCCAAGGCGGCACTGGCGAACTGCCAGTTGTGCCCGCCGCCGACGATCAACAGGTGGGTGGGGATGCCGGCCTCGGCGGTGGCGGCCGCCAGGCGCCGGCTGACGGCGATGTCCCGCGGGTCCCCGGCACCGGCGCCGAACCACGCGGTCACGCCGGGATAGTGCCCCGTGCGCAGCAGCCGCACGGGATCGTGCGCCTGCTGCGCCGCGACAGAACCGCCGAACAGGTCGCTCAGGGTGTGCGCCGGGGAGCCGAGGTTCGGCCTGGCGTCGCCGCCGAGGTCCAGGAAGTGACGGTAGACGTCGGGGTGCCCGAGGACGAGGTCCAGGGCGCAGGTGCCGCCTTCGGAGAAGCCGACGATGCCCCACCGCGACGGGTCGGGCCGGAGACGCAGCGTGTCCGTGACGAACGCCGGCACGTCCACGGTGAGATAGGTCTCGGCGTTGCCCTGCGGGCCGTCGACACATTCCGAGTCGCCGGTGGTGGAGCCGTTGTGGTCGACGGCCACCAGCACCGGCGCGATCCCGTGGTGAGCCGCGGCGTAGGCGTCGTCGGTGGCCTGGGCGTGTCCCGACTTGAGCCAGTTGATCGGCGTGCCGGGTGAGCCGACCAGCATGACCAGCACCGGCAGCCTCTGCCGGTCCGCGCTGAAGTACGCCGGGGGCAGGAACACCACACCCGGGCGGTGCCTGAAGTGCGAGTGGGTGCCGGGCACGTCCAGGCCGAGGATGATGCCGTGCCGGGGAGGAGCGCCGTCGGGCGCGGTGGCGGCGTCGAGCAGGTCGTGCGCCTGCCGGCCGCCGACGGCGCCGGAATGGCCCAGCACGTCGCCGAACTGTGGCCAGATGCCGTAGTGCTGGTCGATCAGCAGAAACGCGCCCGAGAAGGTCAGCGGCACCGCGAGCACGGCGGCCGCGTTGCGCCAGGCGCCCGCGTGCCGGAGGGCCAGGGGGCATCCGGCGATCGCGGCGATGCCGGCGCCGACCCACACCGCGAACGACGGCGGGTAGGTGTCGCTGATCGTGCCGGTCGTCCACAGCGTGATCGCGATCAGGCCGACAAGCGCGGCGACCACCACCAGCAGGACCGGCAGCGTGCGGGTGATCCATCGGCGGTCCCGGCGCCACCAGGCGGCGATCAGCAGTGCGCCGCCCGCCGCCTCGACGCCGAGGGCCACCGGGTGGTCGAGCAGCGGCACGTGGTCCAGCCCTCCGGCCGGGCCCGCCACGGCCAGCGTCACGACGACCGGCGGCGCCGCGGCGGCCCACCACCACCGCCGGGACCGGGCCGGTGGCCGCGCCACGGCGACGGGATGCTCCAGGGCGGGCTCCTGTGTCCAGCGGTCCCCCATGTCCCCCTCCGCGGTGCGGTCCGGGCGTCCCTGGGCCGGCCCGGTGCCGCCGGTCCTGAGCGCCGGGGCCGTGCGGCCGTCGGCGCGCTCACCGGTCGGCCCGCACGAGCGGGGCGCCGCTGGTGCGGCCGGGCGACGAACGGAAACCGTATCCGCGCGGTCGACCGCCGGCAACAGCGGACCGTGAGCGCCGGACCACGCCGACGTAACCCTGGGGCAACCCGCTCGCGATCCGGTCCCTTTGGAAACTGCCACGAACAGCACCGAGAAACCATCGTCCGATCTGCCGGAATCAGCCGTTCCCGCCATTTCGGGCCGCCGATCTCGCGGTCCCGCGAAGGCGCGATCGTATGACCGGCGGGTGTGACACGCCTACGGATGCGTTGCGGTGATCCGACGCAGGACGGTGGGGTCGGCGACCAGAAGCAGCGCCTTCGCCTACGAGAGCGGCCTGATCCGGCGGCCACGGTGATCTCCGGACCGCGACCGTGCCGGCGCCGGGTGAAATGATTCGGCACGTGCCGCACATGTGGCCGGTGTCGGGCGCATTCGCCCGGCATCGACCCACGGACCCAGGAGGCACGCTTGGCCCGCGCCGCACCCTCGTCACCCGGCGATGATCCCGCCGCACGCTTCGAGCGCCTGTACCGCGCCTGCTACACCGACCTGCTCGGTTACGCCCTGCGCCGCACCGACCGGCCGGAGGCCGCCGCCGACGTGGTCGCCGACGTCTTCCTGGTCGCCTGGCGCAGGATCGACGACCTCCCGGCGGACCAGGCACGCCCCTGGCTGTTCGGGGTGGCACGCAAGGTGATGGCGAACCAGCACCGGGCCGACCAGCGGTCGGCGGACCTCGCCGCCCGCCTCCGCCAGGAACTGACGCAGGTCACCACCGTCGAGCCGGAGGTACCGGAAGAGGTCGGCCGGGCGTTCCGCGCCCTGCCGGAAGCCGACCGGGAACTGCTGCGCCTGGTGGCGTGGGAAGGGCTCACGGCGGACGAACTGGCGATCGCGCTCGACTGCACGGTGAACGCCGCCCGCATCCGGCTGCACCGTGCCCGGCGCCGGTTCGCCGCGGCGCTGCGCGAACCGTCACTCAACAGGTGATCGAGGAGACACACCCATGACCGACACCGACGACCGGCGGGATCACCTGATCCGGTTGCTCGTTCCCATCCACCACGTCCCGCCCTCGGCGCAGAGCCCGTCCGGCGAGGCGGCCGTCACGCTGCTGGAGGGCATCCTGCGCGCCGAGGCGCCCCCGGCGCGTCACCGCGGTCCGGCGTCCTGGTTCGCCCGGCACCGCCGGCTGGCCGTCGCGGTGCCCACCATGGCCGCGGTCGCCGTGCTCGCGTTCGGCGTCAGCGCCGCGCTCCCCACCGGCTCGGGCCCGGTCGGCCCGGCCCCGGCGCAGGCGTTGCAGATCACCGAGGACAGCGGCTACATCGTCATCAGGATCAAGGACCCGGTCGCCGATCCGCGGCGCTACCGGGAGGAACTCGCCCGGCACCACCTCGACATCGACCTGAGCCTGGCGCCGGCCGCGCCCGACCGGGTCGGCAGGGTCATTTTCGCGGAGGTCGGCGACACCGGCGACGGCCCGGACCTCGAGTGGATCGAGGCGCCCGGGGACTGCACCGCCAACGGCAACTGCTCGGCCGGCATCAAGGTGCCGGTGACCTTCAGGTCGTACGCGAGGATCGTCATCGGCCGGACCGCGCTGCCCGGCGAGGAGATCGACGGCGGCTCGCCGGAGGAGGACGCGCAGGCGCGGACCCTGGTCGGCAAGACCGTGGCGGAGGCGAAACGGATCCTCGCGTCGAGCGGCCGGACCGCCAGCTACCGCGTCGGCTGGGAGTCGACCGAGCCGCCCGGCGGCGCGGTGCCCGACACCTGGATCGTGTACGACTCCGCGCCGCTGCCCGGCAAGGCCGTAGCGCTGTGGGTGTCCGCGGACGGCGAGGCGCCGGCGCCACCCAGGCCCGGTCCCGAGGCGTCCGGTTCCTGGCAGGTACAGCCCACGACATCCCGCAGCGGCACTCCGTGACGGCGGACGCCGGCGCCGGGTACCGTCCCGGCACCGGCGCCCCGCCGGCTCAGACCTCCAGCAACCACCACGCGACGGCCACCCCGCCGCTCGGCGCCTTGGCGTTCAGGTGCAGGCTGAGCTGCCCGGACACCTGGTCCGGCACCGCCGCCTTGACCCACACCGCGGTGTTGCGCTGCGCGACCGCGAGGGCGTGCGTCGAGCCGAAGATGTGCAGGCCGCTCACCGTGACGCTGGTCGCGCCGGCCGGCACGGTCGCCACGCCGCTGCGGGTGAAGCGCACCTGGCCGCGCACGTCGAGGGCGGTCTTGCCGAACTCGTCGGGCGCGCCGGCGACGACGCCGACCCCGCCCGGGTCGGTGGCGGTGCCGACGACGCCGTAGCCGAGGCCGCTGCGCCCGATGACGCCGTTGCCGTTGGACGAGGAGCCGACGACACCCGCGTCGAACCCGTTCGCATCGACGCCCACCTCGGCGTTCGCCTTGACCGCGACGCTGCCGCCACCGCCGCTGCCGACGGTGTTGCGGACGTCGAGCGTCGCGCCCGTCAGGTTCGAGCGCAGGACGGTGCTGGTGGAACCGGCGTTGTTGTCGGCGCCCTGGACGACCGGGTCGCCCGGGGCCGCCGCGGCGGGGCTGCCGCCCGTGACCGCCGCGGCGACGGCCGCCGCTCCGCCCGCGCCGAGCCCGGCGAGCATTCCCCTGCGGCTCACGCGCTGTTTCCTGTTGTCCTGGTGCATGACCGTCCCCCCTGGTCGAAGCCATGTGACCAGCCCAGGCTGCCGCCTCCGGCGCCGCCGTGGTGGCCTCGATCTGTCATCGATGCCACTGAATACTGGTTGCAAGGTCTCGGTTACGCATTGCATCAGACCTGCGCCCGGTAGGCCCCACCGCCGTGCGGGCCACCGGCGCCACCGACCCGGAGGGTCCGCCGCTGCCGTCCGAGGACGGGCGGTCGGGCTCGCATGCGCATCACCGCCAGCGATGACGCCGGTCGCCCCGGCTGTCGGAATGACGACGCTCAGGCGTCGCGGACGGCGTTGTTGTTGACTGCGGCCGGTACCTTGATCCGCGCCAGCGGCGGGGGTTCCACGCACCGCGCCGGTCATACCACCGAGGAGGAATCGCATGAAGCGCCTGGCGCTCTCGACGTTGTTGGCCACCACGCTGGGTCTCGCCCTCGCCGGCTGCGGTGACAAGGCGGAGAAGCCGCCGGCCGCGCAGCCATCGGCCGCGCAGCCCTCGACCGCGCAGAGCTCGGCCGGCAGCGCGTACCCGAAGACGGACGACGGCGCCAAGGCGCTGCTGGAGGCGCTCCGCACGGGCAAGGACCCGGCGCTCGTCCAGCGGCTGAAGCCGACGACCGAGGACTACAAGGCTGTGTTCGTGGGTGCGGCCGCGGCCAAGGCGGAGCAGTTCTACACGACGAAGCTATGGAACGGCGACGAGATCAAGGTCGCCGGAAAGCCGGAGCAGACCGAGCTGAAGGTCTTCAAGGCCACGTCGGAGGAGATCCGGGCGTGGGGGCCGAAGGTCTCGGCGGAGTTCCCGGGCGGCTACCAGCAGCTCGGCGCGCATCTGAAGCCGGGGCTGACGCTGTACCGGTGGAAGTACACCGAGCCGGGCGACGACACGGGCCTCGCGTTCGAGGGCCTCGTGAACGTCAACGGCCACTGGGTGTGGATGCCGAAGGCCTGGCAGGCGCTGGGGTCCTGATCCCCGGTCCGGCCCGGCCCGCGGAGACCACGCGAGCCGGGCCGTGATCCGGGCCAGGGCATGGATGCGCCGCCGGCGGAGACGTGGGCTACGCCGCGCTGCTGTGAGCGGCACCGGACGCTAGCGCTCGTGCGCCCGCCAGTTGTCGACCTCGCCGTACTCGGTCCCGGTGGCCGGGTTGACGTCCGCCTCCGAGCCGAACTCCTCCGGGCCGTAGTCGTCCGGGTCGCGGTCCGCCGCCTTCGCCGCCGCGCTCATGGCGACGACCGGCTCACCGTCCTGGTCGAAAACGTGTGCTGTCTTGCTGTCAGCCGTCTTGCTCATCTCGTGCTCCTGTTGTGCGCCCTCCTGTACCTCACTGACCCGCTCCCGCTCAGGGTAAACAGCGTGGTGAACAGTTGGTCCGATCCGGCCGGGGACCGCCGGTTCACCGTTCGAGCGTCTGCCCGTCCCACGCGACCTCGACCGGGGCCCCAGCACCGGCACCGGCCAACGGGTTGGTGTTGTTGAGGTGGCCGACGCCGGCCGCGCTGCCGAGGATGTGGACCTTCACGGCGGGCGCCGCGGGATCATCGGTGGCCGTTCGACGGTACCGGCGGCGGCGAGCACGGTCCCGTGGTGCGGGGACCACAGGCACGCCGGATCGGTGGCCGCCGGGTCGCCGGTGAGCTGGAATGCCTGGCACCGGCAGCCACCGAAGTCCACGGTGCGCAGATCGCAGCCGCGGCAGGGTTCGGGCATCCATGCCGTGCCGCGGAAGGCGTTGAACAACGCGGAGTGCTGCCAGAGATCCGCGAGTGTTCCACTGTGGACGTTCGGTGGCGCCGGGCCGGGTAGCTGCCCGGCGGCGAGGCAGGGCAGCACGTCGCCGTTGGGTGCCACGACGAGCTGGCGGCTGCCCCAGCCGTTCATGCACGGTTTCGGTCTGCCGGTGTGGTGGTCCGGCTCGACGTAGACGATCTCGACCCGGTCGCCGTGCCGGTCGTGGACCTCGGCGACCGCGGCCGCGGCGGCGTCGACCTGCGCGCGGGTCGGCATGAGCGCGGCCCGGTTCCGCAACCCCCACCCGTAGAACTGGGTGTGTGCCAGCTCCAGCCGCTCGGCACCGAGATCGACGGCCAGCTCGGCGATCTCGCCCAGCCGCGCCACGTTCCCGGCGTGCAGGACCACGTTGACCGACAACACCGTCCCCGACTCCCGGACCAGGCCGGCCGCGGCGAGCTTGCGGTCGTGGAACCGGCCGCCCGCGACCCGGTCGGCGTCGGCCCGCCGCGAATCCTGGATCGACAGTTGCAGGTGGTCCAGACCCGCGTCCAGCAACGCGGCCAACCGGTCGCCGGTGAGCGGGACGCCGCTGGTGACGAGGTTGGTGTACATCCCGAGCCCGCGGGCCTGCCCGACCAGCTCCGGCAGGTCCCGGCGCAGCAACGGCTCACCACCGGAGAAGTGGACCTGGAGCACCCCGGCGGCACGCGCCTGGTCCAGCACATCCGCCCACTCCGCGGTGCCGAGCTCGGCGCGGTACGCGGCCGGCTCCACCGGATTCGAGCAGTACGCGCACCGCAGCGGGCACCGATACGTGAGCTCCGCGAGCAGGCCCGTCGGGCGTGGGTGGTCACTGGCCCACGGGGGTGCCCCGGTGCCGCTCGCCGCGGCGCCGCCGGGCCGTCCGGTGCCTCCGGGGGTCAGCAGCCGCCGGTCGCTCAGGTCGGCCAGCAGCCGCCCGACGTCGGCGGCGTCGACGTCGTCGTACTCGCGGGCCAGCCGACCCACGATCCCGGCGAGGTCCCGCCGGCCGTCGCAGGCGGCGACCACGTCCGCCGCCACCGGGTCGAGCAGCAGCACACCCTCCGGATACAGCAGGGCGTGCTGGTCCCGCACCGGGTCGAACACGAGACGGACACCGCGGCGCAGGCCCGGCCCCGTCATGTCGTGGTCGCCGCGTAGTCGATGGCGTCGAGCATCGCGCCGAGCACGTCACACTTGAACCGCAGTGCCGCCAGCGCCGCCAACTGCTGCTCGGCGCCGGTGCAGTGGGTCAGCACCAGTTCGAGCGTGTCGGCGCTCTCGTCGCGGGCCACCGGGATCCGCGTCTCGAAATAGCTGAGGCCGTCGGGTTTGATCCAGTCGTAGTGCTGCTGCCAGGCGCGCAGGCGATCGGTCATCAGCTCGGGGGCGAACAGCTCGGTGAGCGCCGCGGCGACGCCTTCGGTCCACGGCCGGGTCTGGCAGAAATGCAGGTAGGCGTCCACGGCGAACCGTACTCCGCGCAGCACGTGCCGCTCGTCGACGACCTCCTCCCGCGACAGACCCACCGCCTCGGCCAGGACGAGCCACTCGGCCAGCCCACCCGCACCGTCGCGCGGCCCGTCGTGGAACGTCACCCGCGGCAGCCACGCCCGCCGCACCTCCGGCAGGGGGCAGTGCGAGATGATCGCCGCGTTCTTCTGGGCCAGGCACCGCTGGTAGTACCACCGGTTCGCCACCCACGAACGGATCTCGTCCGGGCTGCAGCGCCCGTCGTGGAGGCGCCGGTGGAAGCGGTGCCGGTCCCAGTAGTACGTGCCGAGGCCGCGCAGCGCGCCGGCGAACGCCTCCCGGCTCAGCGCGACTGCCGGTGCCACGGGTCACCCGCGCCGGAGTAGGCGGAGATCTCCGGCCGGGTCTCCAGACACTCCACGCGTGGCGCGGTCCACTGCCGGCGGGCGGGTGCGTGCTGCTCGGTGCGGGACATCGTCGCTCCTCTCGTCGCGGCTTGCGCCATCCAAGCTGCCCCGGCACCACCGCACGGACATCAGCACTTCGGTGTGAACCGGCGGCCGGAGAACATCCAGCGAATTTTCAGGAAACGGCGGTACCGTCGGCGCCCTCAGGTCAGCTCGACGAGGCCCGCGCCGCGCAACCACAGGCGGAGAATCCGGTCGTCGTCGGGGACCGGCCCGCGGTCGTCGCGGCCGTCGCGGTTGGACGTGGTGAGCCAGATGCTGCCGTCCGGGGCGCGGATCGCGGTGCGGAGCCGGCCGTAGCGGGCGTCCAGCGCCTCCACCGGACGCCCGGCCACCCCGGCACCGGTGCGCCACCGGACGCCGGAAACGTCGTCTCCCGCACCGCTCGTGGCCGCGCCGCCGAGGGGCACCAGGTAGACGCGCTGACCTCGCAGACAGGTCACGACGGCGGTACGGCCGGCGATCGCCACGTCGGCGCTGACCCCCACCTCCGGGCGCCACGCCACCACCGGGTCGGTGTACCGCGCGTCGCCGCCGATGCCCTCGACCGCCGGCCAGCCGTAGTTGCGGCCGGGCCGGACCACGTTGAGCTCGTCCCAGGCGGCCTCGCCGATCTCGGCGACGAACATGGTGCCGCGGCTGTCCCACGCCATGCCCTCCGGGTTGCGGTGCCCGTAGGACCACACGAGCGAGCCGGGGAACGGGTTTCCCGGCGCGGGCCCGCCGTCGGGCGTCATGCGCAGGATCTTCCCGCCGAGGCTGTCCAGGTGCTGCGCGTTCTCGTTCCGTGCGGCGTCGCCGGTGCTCGCGTAGAGGTACCCGTCCGGGCCGAAGGCCAGCCGTCCGCCGTTGTGCACCCCGCCGCTCGGGATGCCGGTGACGATCGGCCGGGGTCGCCCGGGCAGCCGCAGTTTCGCGATCCGGTTGTCGGTCGTCGTCGAGTAGTAGACGAACACGGTCCGGTCGTCGGCGTACGACGGCGAGGCCGCGATGCCGAGCAGGCCACCCTCGGTGTCGGCGTTCGCCTCGGTGACCGTGGCCACGACCGACACGGTCAGCTCACCGTCGCGTTGCCGGCCCGGTCCCACCTTGAGGATCCGCGCGGTCCTCCGTTCGGTGACGAGGGCGCCGCCGTCCGGCAGGAACGTCACGCCCCAGGGAATGTCGAGGTGCCGCGCCTGCGTGGTGACCGACACCAGCGCGTCACCGTGGGCGGACGGGCCGGCCGGCCCGGGACTCAGGTCCGTGGGGTCCGGCCCGGGAGCGGACGGGGGCGGCGAACGCCCGGGACCGGGGCCGGCCGCCCGGCCCGGCGCGCATCCCGCGACCGGGCTCAGGGCCAGCACGGCGGAAAGTGCTCCACCGACCCAGCCGCGCACGGTCGCCGTCCCCACCGCCATCGCCCTCCAGCCCGACAGCAGACGTGATCACATTCCACCGTCACACCGGCCCGGGCGGCGCGGCCTCACCTGTCCGGGAGGACGCTTCAGCGGTACTTCCTCTGCTCCCGTCGCACCGGTGAGCGCCCGCTGCTCGGTCTCCTGTCGCGGCCGCGGGCACCGCGAAGCGGGTCCTCATCACGGCCGGCGCGACCGCGGTGACCGGCCCGCCGAGCGCGTTCATCAGCGCTGTTCGCGCAACGCTCGCAACAGCGGAATCGACTCGATCTTCTCGTCGGTCAGCTCCGCCCAGCGGATCCCGGCCGCCGGGCGTGGCCCGCGCCGGCCCCGGCAGTCGATGACCCGGTCGGGAGTGACGACGAAGTCGACGGGCACGTCGTGGCCGGTCGTCGGGACCACGCCGGCCGGACGCACCTGCAGCTCGTGGACGGTGGTGACGACCATCGTGTCCGCGCCGATCAGCCCGGCGGCGCCGGCGAGCGCGAACTCGAGGTCGGCGAAGCCGCCACCCTTGCCCAGCCGGGCGCCGTCTTCCCCGACGGCGACGCAACCGGTGACGACGAGGTCGACCGGCGCGAGGTCGGCGACCGAGATCCGGCGTGCGGACCGGCCGGCGCCGCTGATCGACGCCGCGGTCCGCGGCTTGTCGGCCAGGTGGTCGGGGTCGAGCAGGAAGAACGGCTCCGGCTCGGCGAGCCTGGGCACCGCCATGTAGACGACCTTGCCGTCCTCCAGGGCGCGTTGCCGCACGGGCAGTTGCGCCGAGTCGGGGTTGGCCTTGACCGTCCCGGCGGTGCTCCAGCACGCGGTGGACCGCAGCCGCTCCGCGGCCGCCTCGGCACCGACGAAGTTGGAGATCCGCCCGGCGGCGCCCGGGAACCGGGCCACCCGGGCCGCGCTCAGCGCCGCCCACACCTCCTCCCGCAGGGCGGCCTTGGCGGCGAGCAGATCGGCCGGCCCACCGGCGTCGCGGTCGTGGCGTGGAGCACGTCGAGGCACGCAGCCCACCATAACGACCGGCGTGAAGCCGCGGCTCCGCGGTTCGCGGGTCAGTCGTCGAACTCGATGCCGTTCGCCTCGGCCGTGGTCACCAGGTGCCGGATCCGGCCGGCGTCCCCCGCCACCGCGCTCATCCGGGTGCCCAGCGCCTCGAGGGCCTCCCGGTCGGAGCCATAGGCGCAGAACATGCCCGCCTCCGGATCGTACGAGAAGCGGCCCTCCAGCTCCGGGGCCTCCGTGGCGACGAGCACCTGGGCGACGCCCTCCCAGAAGTACCCGTTGGGCTCGTGCCCGAGTTTCTCGATCACGCCGTCGACGGCGGTGGTCCCGGCGTTGAGCAGCAGGGAGTACTTGCCCGGGTCCAGCTCGATCAGCTTCAGCGGAGTCATGATCCCAAGCCTCGCAGCCCGCCGGTGCCCGCGACCGGCCGGGGTCGGCCGGGGTCCGACGGTGTCGTACGGCGGCTGCTGTTGATGATCGAGGGCGGGGTCCTCCCCGCGCTACGGAACCTGCGGTGTTAGGGTCTCGACATGGATTCGGTCGTTACCAACGAGATCCTGGCCCGGCACACCGCCCTGATCGTCGTGGACCTGATGCCACGCGTCGTCGAGCGGGACCTCGGCCCGCACCTCGGCGCCGACATCGTGGCCCGGACGAGCCGGCTGGTGGCCGCGTTCCGCCGGGCCGGCGGTGCGATCGTGCTGATCCGGGCCGAGCGGCCGGGCGTCGCCGAGCAGCCGCCCGGCGGCGAGTTCGTCCCGGAGCTGCGGCCGGAGCCGGGCGACATCACCGTCGTGAAGCGCACCGTCGGCGCGTTCTACGGCACCGGCCTCGCGGAGCAACTGCGCGAGCGGGGCGTCGACAAGGTGGTCATGACCGGCATAGCGACGACGATGGGCGTCGAGTCGACCGCCCGCGCGGCCGCCGATCACGGGTTCAAGGTGGTCTTCGCCGCCGACGCCATGAGCGGCCTGACCGCACAGGAGCACGAGCACGCTCTGACCGTGGTCCTGCCCCGGTTCGGCGAGGTGCTCACGACGGACGAGGTGCTCGACCGGCTCCACTGACGGTTCAGCACCCGTTCCCCGGAGCGGGCCGCGACCCGCTCCGCGACGCGGGCCCGACCGGCATCGGCGACGACCGTCGTGGCGAGGACTCAGCCCGCGACCACGACGAGCATCGATCCCACCGGTAGCGCGGGCGCCGATGAGCATGACCGGGCCGCCGGCGACGGAGTGGTGCATCCACACGCCGCCGACCGGCACGCCGTTCGCGCGACCGCCGTCCCGGTCCTCCGCCGCCTGGAACGCGGGCGGCGCCTCCGCCGCCTAAAATGCGGCGCTTCCGCCGCCTGGAACGTGGCGCCTCCGCCGCCTGGAACGTGGCCCGACAACCCACTCAGCGAAGGCGTGAGCAGCTCGACACAGTCGCGCGGCACCGCCGGTCGGCCGGCTAACCCCGCTCGTGCGCCTGCTGGATGATCCGCTGGAGCAGCTCGTGCAGCCGACGGCGGTCGCCCGCGCCCAGCCAGCCGAACAGGTGGTCGCCCAGGTCGGCGGCCACCGCGTTCGCCGCCGCGAGGCGCTCCCGCCCGCGCTCGGTGACGGTGACCTGGAAGGCCCGCCGGTCGTGCGGGTCACGGGTCCGCACGGCCAGGCCCTGCTCCTCAAGCTGATCGATGATCCGGACCAGGGTGGACTTGTCGACGCCGACCAGGTCGATCAGTTGGCGCTGGGTCAGCCCGCCTCGGGCCAGGAACTGCAGGATGCCGAAATGGCGAATGTCCATGCCGAGTGGCTTCAGCTCGGCGGCGAGCCGGTCGTGGGCGGCGCGGTGCGCCATCTGGAGCAGCAGTCCGGTCGCCACGTGCCCGTCCGGCAGCTCGGCGGCGGCGGGCCATCGGGGTCTGGCGCTGTTCGGCACACCTGCTACGCTACACCGGACAAGACGATCTCATTTGAGACAGTCTCAAGAGGTTCAGACAGGGGGTGTCATGCCCGCCGACGTTCCGGTGCCCGTCGTCTGGGCGGTCGTCTGCATCGCGCTGCTGGTGGCCGAGCACATCTACGCGCTCGTCACCCCGCCGTTCGGGCTACACGTGCCGTTCTTCTTCCATCTGACCTTCGCCGTCCTGTATGGCTGGCTCGGCATCGAGGTGTGGAACGGCGCCGGCTGGGCGCTGATCACGCTGACCGCCCTGCTCACGACGCAGGCCGTCGGGCGGGTGTTCGTGTGGCGTGCGGAGCAGCGCAGCTACGCCGTCGTGGTCAAGACCGTGCTGGCCGCCGGGTTCGCTCTCACCGTGGTGGCGCTGGCGCTGCTGTGGATTCCCGCACCGGCGCGGGCGCACCTGTTCGGCTAGCTACGGCAGGGGGCGGCGGCCGGCGAAGCCGAGGTCCGTGCGGTGATACCAGGCGAGTTCGGCGTCGCCCTCGAGCCAGCACAGCAGCACGTCGGTGCCGTCGAACTCGGCCGGGAAGTCGACCAGCAGCGGGGCCAGGCCCTTGAGCTCCGCGCCGGTCTGCTGCACCGCGGTGAGCAACTCGTCCAGCAGCGCCTGCGCGGCCTTCAACTCGGGCATCCCACCGAGGCCGGTCGGGGTGCCGCCCGGCTGGAGAGACGCGGCAAGTTCGGCGGCGTCGGCACGGACGGCCACGATCCGATCCAGCGTCGGTCGGAGCCGCGCCAGCTCGGCCTTCGCCTCGGCAACGGTGAACAGCGCCATGCGTACCAGCCTGCCACCCGACGCGGGCCTCCCGCTCGGCGGGTCGCCGCCCGCGGTGCTCGTGACGGTCCAGGGTGCCCCGCTGCCCGGCCGGAGTCCTACCGCACCGGCCACCCACCGCTCTTCGACCCGGGCGAGCCGGGCAACCCCGCCTGGCCCCCATGACGCGACGGCCGTCCGCGATCCGCTTCCGCCACCCTGGGGCCAGCCGGCCTGAGGTCGCCGCTCAGCCGCACATCGCCGGTTCGGCCGACGTCGAGGTGGCGAACGGGCCGGTCAGCGTGCATGGCACAATCCCGCGCATGACCGTGGCCCGCCGAACCGTGCTCGGGACCGGCCTCGCCGCCGCCGGTGCCCTGCTCGCCGGGTGCGGCAGGGCGGCACCGGCCACGGGCACCGCCCGGCCCGTCGGCGAGTCCGCCGGGCTGCCCGGCGCGGAGGGCTCCGCGGCCGGCTCGCCATCGGCGTCCATGTCCGGCTCGGCCGCCCCGCCCGGGTTCGGCAAGGCGCCGAAGGGCCGCGCGACCAGCCCCGCGGAGCTCACCTTCACGCCCGGCCGCGTGGTGCGGCCGCTCGGCGCGACCGCCGCGTACGGTGCGACGCTGACCCAGGTCATGACGCGATACCTCGCGCCGGCGCCGGACAACCCGAAGTACCCCGGATACGCCGGCGCCGTCGCGCTCGTCGCCGTCGACGGGCAGGTCACCGCGCACACAGCGGTCGGGCACGCGCTGCGCTACGGCACCGGCCCGGTCGAGCTGCCGAGCGCGCAGCGGGTCCCGATGCGCCGCGACGCCATCTTCGACCTGGCCTCGATCACCAAGGTCTTCACCGCGCTGCTCGTGCTCCAGCTCGCCGACCAGGGCAAGGTCGACCTCGACGCACCCGTGGTGCGGTACCTGCCCGAGTTCACCGGCGCCGGCAAGGACGCGATCACCGTCGCGATGGTGCTGGCGCACACCGGCGCACTGCCCGGCGGCGTCAGCTTCTCCGGGCTGGCCACCGTGGCGGACCGGTGGGCCAAGGTGGTCACCGCGCCGCTGGTCGGCGGTGGCGTGCCGGGCAACACGTTCCGGTACTCCGGCGTCGGCCTGATGGTGCTCGGCCGGCTCGTCGAGAAGGTCGCCGGGCAGGCGCTCGACGCGGCCGTACGGGACCGGATCACCGGCCCGCTGGGCATGCGCGACACCATGTTCAAGCCGTTGAACCAGATCTCCGGCAACGATCCCCGGCTGGTCGCCACCGAGGCCCGCAAGGCGCGGGGCCTGACACGCGGGGTGGTCCACGACGACCTGTGCCTCGCGCTGGGCGGGGTCGCCGGGCACGCGGGCATGTTCGGCACCGCGTCCGACCTGGCGGTCCTGGGCCAGATGCTGATCAACGGCGGTGAGTACGGCGGCAGGCGCATCCTGAGCGAGAAGATCGTGCGCCGGATGCTCGTCAACGCCAACCGGGGCCTGCCGGCGATCGACGCGGAGCGGCCCGGCCGCTCGTCGACGCACGGGCTCGGCGTCGAGCTGCAACAGCCCTGGTTCATGGGCAAGCTGGCCCGGCCGCTGACCTTCGGCCACACCGGGTTCACCGGCACGTCGTGGCTCGTCGACCCGGACCGGCGGGTCGTGGTGGTGCTGCTGACCAACCGCGCGCACCCGGACTGGACCCGCGCCGATCCGGACAAGCCCCGGGTCGCGGTGGCCGACGCCCTAGCCGCCGGCCTCGGCTGACCGGGCTCGGGCGAGCAGCGCGGCCACCGGCTGAGCGGTCTGCGGCGGCTGGCCGTCGGCTTACTGCGGCAGGTCGTCTGGGGCTGGGGATGGGGCCCAGCGGCGGGTGAGTTGCCGGGCCAGGCACCCGGCCATGGCCTGAACGGCTGGGGAGGGGTCCGTGGCGCGGGCGGTGACGTAGATGTCCCGGCTGAGGCCTTCGGGGTCGGCCAGTTGCAGGTAGCTGACCCCGGGCCGCAAAGTGGCGAGCAGTTCGGGGACCAGTGCCACGCCCATGCCGGCGCCGACCAGGCCGAGCAGCAGGTCGTAGTCGTCGGCCCGGAAGTCGATGCGCGGGGCGAATCCGGCTGCACGGCAGGCATGTTCGGTCACGGCCTGGAATCCGTCCGTCGGTTTGGTGGACACCCACGTCGCGTCGGCGAGGGCAGCCAGGCTGATGGCCGCCGGTGTCGCGGGTCGGGCGTGGGCCGGCACGGCCAGGAACAGCCGGTCACGGTGCAACAGGGTCTGGGTCAGACCGCGCACGTCCGGCGGGGGTAGGTGCCGGTACTGGTGCGTCACCGCCAGATCGATGTGACCGTCGGCGACGGCGACCACAGCTTCCTCGGGTTCGAGTTCGGTGAAGGTCAGGGTGACTTCTGGATGGCGGCGGTGGAATGCCGCCAGTGCGGGCACCGTCAGCGCCGGCCCCGAGGAGGCGAACGCCGCGACGCGCAGAGTTCCACCACGAAGGCCCGCCGCAGCCTGCACGGCGTGGGCGGCGGCGTGCAGTTCGGCCAGCACCTTGTGGGCCCGGTCGGCCAGCACCTGACCCGCAGCGGTCAGCCTGACGGCACGGGCGGAGCGTTCGAGGAGCCTGGCCCCGCACTGGCGTTCCAGGGCGGTCAACTGCTGGGAGGCCGCCGAGGCGGAAATCCCGGCGCGCTGGGCGGCGCCCGCGATAGATCCGGTGTCCGACACGTCCACCAAGATCTGGAGCTTCCTCGGGTCGAGCATCAGCAAAGCTTACGGTCAGCGCAAGCACGCCGACCTGGTGCCCTCGCCGAGCAGGGGGCATGGTCGAGTCATGACCGCTGCTTTCCCCCTACGCGCTGTGCGCTCCCCCACCGCTGCGGACATCGAGACCGCACGACAGGTGGTGACGGCCCACCTGGCGCCGACCCCGCTCGACCCCGGAGCGGGGACCGCGCAGGCACCGGCGCTGAAGCTGGAAAGCCTGCAGCCCACCGGGTCGTTTAAGGTCCGCGGAGCGCTGGCCGCGCTGGCCGCCGCACCGACCGGAGTACCGCTGATC
Source organism: Dactylosporangium roseum (assembly GCF_025264685.1). GTDB lineage: Bacteria > Actinomycetota > Actinomycetes > Mycobacteriales > Micromonosporaceae > Dactylosporangium > Dactylosporangium roseum. The sequence continues at coordinate 2,494,816 of NZ_CP073721.1, read as the reverse complement.
ACAGCGTCTGCCGGAAACCATGCCCTCGGTGTCGCCTTCGCCGCCCGGACCATGGGCCGACGGGCCACGGTCGTGGTGGCCGAGAACGCCTCGACGGCCAAGGTCGACCAACTACGCCGATCCGGCGTGGACCTGGTGCAGACCGGCGCCAGCTACGACGACGCCGAGGCCTACGCCCGCCGGGTCGCCGACAGTGGAGCCGCGCTGTACATCTCGGCGTACAACGATCCGCACGTGATCGCCGGCCAGTCGACCATCGGCACCGAACTCGACGGCCAGGTCACCGGCCCGCTGACCCTGGTGTGCGGCGTGGGTGGAGGCGGCCTGGCCGCCGGACTGGGACTGTGGGCCGCGGGACGCAACGACGTGCGCGTCGTCGGCGTCGAGGCCGCGGCCTCCACTGCCGTCTCCGCGGCGGTGGCCGTCGGCCAACAGGTACCGGTCGAGGTGGAGGCGACACTGGCCGATGGGATGGCCGGCAACATCGAACCCGGTTGCGTCACCGTTGACCTCATCGCCCGCCACGTCGACGCGCTCGTCACCGTCACCGAGGCCGAGATCCGCGACGGGATCCGCTACCTGGCCGCCGAGCGCGGGTACGTCGCCGAGGGCGCCGGAGCCGCAGCGGTCGCTGCCGTCCTCGCCGGAAAGGTCACCGCCCAAGGGCGGATCGTCGCCGTCGTCTCCGGCCGCAACATCGCCCTCCCAGCCTTGGCGACCGTACTCACCGAGCACACCACCAGCCGCTGACATCCCGAACGAAAGCAGGGCCTGCCCCATGTCGGCCAGCCACCCGATGCCCACCGTCCAGGTCCTCGACGAAGCACAGGTCCGCAGCGCGCTGTCCCCGGCCATGGTTCTGCAGGTCACCCGGGACGCGCTGATCGCCCATGCGACGGGCGCCGTCTCCCAACCCCCGCCCTGGCACCTGAACGTCACCTCCGCCGACGGCTCACCGCACGGCGAGGTGCACGTCAAGGGCGCGCACCTGCACGGCGCCCAGCACTACGCCGTCAAGCTGGCCACCGGCTTCTACACCAACCGCGACTTCGGCCTGCCCGTCTCCGGCGGCCTGAGCATCATCGCCGACGCCGCGACCGGCCATCCCCTCGCCATCGCCTTGGACAACGGGTACATGACCGACCTGCGGACCGGCGCCGCCGGCGCCGTCGCCGCCGACGCGCTGGCCAACCCGGACCTCGACCGCGCCGCCATCATCGGATCCGGCACGCAGGCCGAACACCAGTTGCGCATGCTGCTGCTGGTCCGCCAGCCCAGGGAACTCCTCGTCCACGCACGCAACCCCGCTCGGGCACACGCGTTCGCTGAACGCATGGGAGTGATGCACAGTTGGCAGGTCAAGATGACCGACACCGTCGAGGACGCCGTGCGCGACGCCCAGCTCGTCATCACCACCACCCCCTCGCACAGCCCGCTGGTGCACGGGGAGTGGATCGCGCCAGGAACCCACATCACCGCCGTCGGCTCCGACACGCCCGGCAAACAGGAACTCGACATCTCCGTCCTGCGACACGCCACGGTGATCGCCGTCGACGACCCCCAACAGTGCCTACGCCTCGGCGAACTCCAGCACGCCGCCCAGGCCGGTCTCGCCGACACCCTGCCGATCCAGACCCTCGGCCAGATCCTCACCGCACACGCCCCCGGCCGCCGCAGCCACACCGACATCACGATCGCCGACCTCACCGGCATCGGCGCGCAAGACGCCGCCGTCGCCGGCCTCCTCACCGCCACCGCTTCGCGGCATCGCAGCCAATCACCAGAGGCAGGGCGACTATCGCCTGACACGGTCAGGCGATAGTCGCGGCCTACCGCGAGCCCGACCGTGCACGCGGCAAGACCCTGCTGGAGACCGGCGGGTTCAGGGCCGAACTCCACCCTCGATCGCGAAGGGCCGGAATGAGTCATGGCCCGGCCATGCGGACGCACGTGGTCGGGCCATGCTCTCATCGGCTTGCCCCGCCTACCGTGCGACGCCGGCGGGCGGTGTCGCACGCGGCGGATCAGCGCTGGAACTTGGCGACGTTCGCCTTCTCGCGCGCAGCCATGATCTCGGCGGACTTGAGGACCGCGCTCTTGATCCCGGTGAGCAGCGTGTGCAGGTCGTTGGCCGCACTCGTCCACTCCGCCTTGCGCTGCACGAACGCCTCCTGGGCGTCGCTCTGCCAGGTGCTCACCAACGGCTGCACCGTCGAGTTGACGTTGTCCAACTCGGACTGCATCGACGACAGCGCGCTGCTGATGTCCGCGGCGGCCTGGTTCAGGGCCGCGAATTCGACGACGATCTCGTCACTGGCCATGGTCGCTTGTTCCTTCCCCGTTGTCGGCTCAGTTGAGCTTCAGCGCGCGCGTGATCTCGCCGGCCGTCGCGCCGGCCTGCTGCATCTCCTGGCGCATCTCGTCGTCGCTGAGCGTGTAGTCACGACCGGCACTGGCCACCGCGGAGGCGATGCTGCGCAGCGCGACGTTGAGGTTCGCCACGTCGGTGTCGAACCGCTCCCGGACCCCCTGGAAGGAGGTACCGCCGGCGCCGACCCAGGCCGCCTGCAGTGGTGTGAGCTCGTTCATCAGCTTGTTGAACATGCTCGTGAGCCGGTCAGCGGCCCCTTCGACCTCCCCGGCGGTCTTCGCCATGACCGCGGCGTCAGTGGTTACGCCCTTGCCTGCCATCGTGAGACCAACCTCCATTCGGTTTGCCCGCGCCTCCCCATGGGGCGGCTAGCCGAACCGCGCCGATGCCCAGCACGGTGTACCTCGATATCACCGTATCGAAGTTCTCCCACATCCTGACAGAGGGCCGCCACATCAGCCCGCCAAGGGGCGCTGCGCGGCCTGCGGATCGAGGCCCGGACCGGTCGGGATGCGGGCGACGACGTACGACGGCATGACGACCGGCTGGATCGCGCCGTAGCCGAACCAGGCCAGTTGCGCGGGACTCGGCAGCGGATAGCGTTTGCCCTGGTCAGTGACGAAGAACACAGTGCCCGTGCCCTCCTGCGCCGACGGCGCGGAGCGCACGATCGCGCCGTGACCCGGCTCCACCAGCACCCGGTCGGCGACCTCCTGCGCGGAACTGCCGCCGGTGGCGATGCCCGCGCCCACCGGCAGCGGTTCGGTGTTCACCACGAACTTCGGCGCGGTGGCGCCGTTGTCGAACGTCGAGCAGATCGCGGCGTCCGCCGGCACCGGCACCATGGCCGGCACCTCGGCGGGCGGGTCCAGGTCGGAGGCGGCCTGGCGCCGGGCCTTGGTCACCTGGGCCATCTCCGCCGGGGAGACCTCCGTGACCGACGGCCTCCCGCCCGGATATGCGGCCGCCGTGGCCGAGTCGGCGAGGATGAGCGCCTGCTCCACAGTGGTCACCGGCAGGATGTCGTTAGCGCGCACGAGGTAGTAGCTGGTCGTACCGCCACCGGTGACCGACAGCACCTGCCCGACCAGGAAGTTCTTGAGCGCCGTGGACTGCTGGCCGCGCCCCTCGACCGTGGGCTGCTGCACCGGCAGGCCCAGCGGCACGGTGTCGAGCCAGGCACCGTCGACGAGCACCGAGGGCTGCCCGTCGATGCCCATCGCACCGAGCTGCACGCGGGTCGGGACATGGAACCGATGGCCGTTCCACAACAGGTACACCTTGCTGCCGGCCACGTCACGGACCAGCACCGCCGACTTGTCCAGCGGGGTGCCGCCGGCCGGCGAGGCGCCCACGAGGACCGTGCTGACGACCGTCGTGCCGCCGCTGCCGTCCCGCGCGTTCTGCGCGCACACCGACCAGGGGGTCTTCAGCATCCGGCCGGCCGGCGGCAACGCGTCGGGCGCACCCGGGATGCCGATCAACGGCCCGCGGGTCGCGCCGACCAGCGATTCGCGCGACACGGAGACGGTGGTCACCGGCTGGCCGATCACCAGGACCGCCGACGCGTAGTTGGCGACCGGATAGAGGACGCCGTCGCGGTAGACGTACCGGGTGCCGGTCTCCTTCTCGATCACCACCACGCCGTTGGACTGCCAGCTTGTGTTGCCACCCTTCTTGAGCAGGCCGATGACGCCGAAGACGGCCACGACAAGGACGGCCACCATGACGCTGGCGAACCCCGCACCGGCCAGCCTGCGCGTCGGCGACATCGAGGGATCGGCCTCACCCGCGACGAACGCGTTGACCACCCGGCGCATCAGATACTGGTACGAATGGATCTGTTCCCGTCGGGACGGCATGCCCGGTTGTCCCTCCCCGTTCGGTGGCCCTCCATGCGAGACCGCGCTCGGCTGCATACGATAGGCCAGTTATGGGGAGGTGCGCTGCATTGGTGACGCCGGATGAGGCCGTCGAGATCGCCCGGCCGTGGGCGCTGGCCAGCGTCCCGTCCAGTGGCGGGGACATCGGGCTCTACGAGTTCGACCTGGGTTTCGTCGCGTGGGCCAAGGTGCCGCCGTCGGATCCCAGCCTGCCGCCCGCGGTCATGGGCGCGCCGCTGGCCGTGGTCGACAAGGAGACGGGCGAGCTGACCCAGTGGCCGTCGCTGTCCCCGCAACACGTCGCGGACCTCTATCGTCGCGAGGCGGCCGCCCGGACCCGGCTGCCGGAGGACGTGCGCCGGGTGCTGACCGCCGCCGGCTGGCGCTCCGACCGCGACGTCAACGCGTGGGTGTCAAGCTGGTTGCGGGACCTGTACGCTGCGGATGCCGAGGCGGCTGAGCACCTGCCGATCCACCCGGCGGCCCGCAGCCTGCTGGACGAATTCGGCGGCCTGTCCTTCCGGCAGCTCAAGCAGCCCGGCTCGACAAGCGGCGGCTACGACGTACAGTTCTGGCCGACCCAGGGCCGGATCGTCACGGACCTGTTCACCGAGTTCGCCGCCGAACTCGGCACGCCGGTGTTCCCCCTGGCCTGGTACGAGGACGGCCCCAGCGACATAGCGGTGGCCGCCGACGGGCGAGTATTTTTGCTGCACGAGGCCGGCGAGTTCCTGGTGGGCACAACCCCCGACGAGGCGATCGTCCGCCTGGTCCGCGGCGAGCCGTTCACTCCGTTCGAGACCTGACCGCGACCCAGGGTTTTGTCATACCTGGGGGGTAGGTTGGCGGTGTGGTGGGGGCAGAGGACGGGGTCACGTGGATCGACTGGGACGCACGGTTCGCCGCACAGGCGGCCGCTTGGCGTGAGCGCCGCCAGCGCCGCGCCGCGGTCCGCGCGGAGTTCGCCGAGGCCCGCCGGCACGGCTTGCACGCCCGCCATGCCGCCAAGCTGGCTCGGGCGGACAGCCGCGCTTTGGAGGAGTCGCTGGAGCAGTCCTGGCGCGAGGCCCGCGCCCGGGCAGCGGCCCGGCGGGCGGAGGCTGAGCTTGCCCGCGCGGAGACCGAGCCCATTCGTGCGGAGGCCAAGCCCGCGCACACCAAGCCCGAACCCGCCCGTGCGCAGGCCGAACTCATTCGTGCGGAGGCCGAGCCGACCCACACCGAGACCGAACCCGCCCCTGCGGAGGCCAAGCCGACCCGCACCGACGCCGAACCCGCCCCTGCGGAGGTCAAGCCCGTTCGGGCAGAGGCCGAGCCCGCGCACACCAAGCCCGAACCCGCCCGTGCGCAGGCCGAACTCATTCGTGCGGAGGCCGAGCCGACCCACACCGAGACCGAACCCGTCCGTGCCGACGTGGCCCCGCCTTCAGGCACCGCACACGACGGGTCGGCGGCCGCATACGACAAGGTGCCGACCGCGCCGGACAACCCGGACGGCTCCGACAGGCCGCTGCCTGCCCCGGAAAACCGGCAGCGATCCCACCGTCAGAAGGCGCCACCATCCCTCAGCGGCCGCCCGTCCCGCCCTGTCCAGGCTCTCCGTTCACGGCTGCGGCCCGGCCGTCCGCCGACAATTCGACGTGGCCTGACCTCGACGGACACGCGTGGTCCACCGCCGCCCCGGTGGGTTCCTCACACCCTGCACATAGCCGGCGGGTTCATCGCAGGGTCCAACCGGACGGCCGGCAGATGCTTCGTGCAGTCATCGCCGCAGTAGCTGTCGTCCGCTCGCACCACGGCGCCGACGGCGGCATCCGTCAAGGCACGGCCGCGCGGCCCGTTCCCGATGCGACTCGACGACGTCGAGCCGATCACGGAATCGGTCCGACGACGCATCGGACTGGCCATGAAACGAGCCGGGCACGAAACGGGCCGGGCACGAAACGAGCCGGGCACGAAACGAGCCGGGCACGAAACGAGCCACGGCCAGCGAGCGAAAACCAGGTGCGTCGACCGTGCCCCTGACGATCGGTCCTCAATGCCGACGCCCAGAGATCGACGCCTCACGACCAATCCGCACCCTCAACTCTCACCGCCAGCCCGCCTGATCAGCTCACCATCAACCCCCACGACCGACCCACACGGCCAACCCGCACGAGCAGACACACGCGACCGGCCTCCTTGCGACCGCTATCCTCGCGTCCGAATCTCGCGGCCCAATCCATGAACCGGCACTCAGCGGCGGCGCCTCGTGACTGGCCGCTGCGGGCCTTCCATCAGTGGCGTAGCGAACGGTGGTCACGGCGCGGCTCACGGCCCCTACCGACAGGCTGATCGCACCGACGGGTCTGCGCGAACACGGCCGTCGCGGGCACAGCGTGGCAGAAGTCAAGGCCCGACCGAAGTCAAGGACGCGAACCGAGGACAAGCGCGAACCGAGGACCCGAGCACGCACCGAGGACCCGAGCACGCACCGAGGCCAGAACGGCGAACCGAGGACCAAAGCACGGACCGAGGGCAGGACGGCGGGCCGAGGGCAGGTTCGCTGCGGGGCTAGCCGGCCAGGCCGCGCACCAACTGGTACACGCCCAGCACCTGGCAGGCGATCGGGATTGTGGCCAGGACCAGCACCACGTCGAAAGTGTCCGCCAGCCGGCCCAGGTACACCGAAGGGGGGCGGACGCTGTAGCGCATGCCGGCCGTCACCACCGCAACCGCCACCAGCAGCAACCCCAACCCTACCCCCACCTGCACCCCGACGCCTGCGTCCGCCAGGCGGGCCAGGAGCAGGGCCACGCCCAGCAAGGCGGTCAGCAGCAGCGGCAGGCGGTGGCGCACCGTCGTGAACAGGCGCGCCCGCAGCGCGGAGGCGGCCGCGACCACGGCCACCAGGATCGCGCTGACGCTGCCGTCGTGCAGGCTGAGCAGCCAGAACGACACCACGTTGGCGATCGCGAACGCGAACAGCAGGCCGGTGAAGATCTCATCCGCCCGGGCCACCGCGGCATACGTCGACACCGCGGGCGGCACCGGCTCCTGCTGCAACAGATCGTCGGTGGTCCGGGGAAGCTGCGGCAACGGTACCTTGCCCAGCCGGACCGAGAGGAGCGGCAGCGCCGGTGCGAGCAGGACCAGCAGGCCCACGACCGCGGCGGCGGTCTGCCCGGCGCCCAGCGAGGTCAGCGCGACCAGGCCCGCGACGACGCCGAGCGCGCCGAGCACGATGCCCGCGACGAACAGCCGGACCGTGGCCGCCACCGCGAGATAGCCGATCACCCCGAAGGCGAGCAGCGCGGCCGAGCCGACCAGCAGGTGCGGTGCGCCGAGCCGGGACAGCGGCTCGCGTCCGCCGAGCACCAGCAGGCCGCCGGCGAACGCGTAGACCAGGCTCCCGGCGCCGAGGGTCGCGCCGGCGGTGGCGTCGGACAGCGCGCGGGACAGTACGAATCCGCCGGTCATCAGCACGGCGGCGACGCACAGGGCGATGCTCGCCGGCACGGTCCAGGACGGACCGGCGAGCAGGAGCAGCGCGAGCGTGCCGAGCAGCAGCGAGACGCCGACGGCCAGGCCGGTGACCCGGGTCGCCGTCGGGCTCCACGCGACCCCGTAGCGGCGGGCGCCGGCCGCGATCGCGTCGACCACGTCGTCGTACTCGAGCTCGGGCCATTCCTCGTAGCGCGGCGCGAGGTGCAGGATGTCACCGTCGTGGATGTCCTGGGCGGCGAGCGTGCGGCTCATGTCGAGCGTCGACCCGTCGGTGCGGCGCAGGATCCAGCCGCCGTGGTCGAGCCCGTCGTCGGCCAGTGACTCTCCGGCCCGCGGCAGGACGCCGGGCAGCAGCATCGCCAGTGGGATCTGCTCCGGCAGGGCGAGGTCCAGCCGCCGCTTCGGCGCGGCCAGGACGACCCTGGCCAGACCGGCACCAACGTTCTCCGCCATCGCTCCTGCGCCTCCCCCGGTCCATCGAGAGTGCCCAACCTAGCAGCCGGATGGTTAGCATGTGTGCTGGTACCGGTCTGACGCATCGACGCATCGGACCGGATCGAATTCCGCGGGGCGTTCTACGGGGAGGATGAGCTCAGTTGAGCACTGTCGTGCGCCGGAGGCCGCCGCGCCGGCCGGAGCCCGAGTATCCGTCGGGAGAGGTGCTGCTCGAGGCGCCCCCGGAGGTGCCGGCGCCGACAGGTCGCGGCTGGGCGCAGATGCTCATGATGATCCCGATGCTGGCCGGGTCGGGCTCCATGGCGCTGATGTTCGCCGGGCAGCGGGGCGGGCCGCTGGCCTACCTGACGGGCGCCATGTTCGGCCTGTCCGCCGTCGGCATGCTCGCCTCGCAGTTCGGGCAGAACACGGGGCCCGGCCGGCAGGAGATGCTGCTGGCGCGGCGCAACTACATGCGCCATCTCGCCCAGCGGCGCCGCCAGGTGCGCAAGGCCGCCCAGCGGCAGCGCGCCAGCCAGCTCTACCGCTACCCCGACCCGTCGTCGCTGTGGTCGATCCCGACCAGTCAGCGGTTGTGGGAGCGCCGGCCCGGTGACGCGGACTTCGGCATGGTACGGATCGCGCTCGGCCCGCAGGATCTCGCGACACCGCTCGTACCGCCGCAGAGCCAGCCTCTCGACGACCTCGACCCGATGTGTGCGGTCGCGCTGCGCAAGTTCATGGACACCTACGCGACCGTCGACGACCTGCCGATCGTGATGGCGCTCGACGGCTTCGCACGGGTCTACGTGCAGGGTGAGCCCGACCAGGCCCGGGCGCTCGCGCGGGCGGTGATCGCCCAGTCCGCCGCCTTCCACGCCCCCGACGACCTGCTCGTCGCGGTCTGTGCCGCGCCGGGCGGGCCGCAGGAGTGGGAGTGGCTCAAGTGGCTGCCGCACGGCCTGCACCCGTCCCGCACCGACGCGCTGGGCCCGCTGCGCCTCGTCGCACCCAACGTGCCCGGCCTGGAGGCGATGCTCGACGACGTCCTGGCCAACCGGCCCCGGTTCAACCCGACGAGCGCCGGCGACCGGCAGGGCGGCCCGCACCTCATCGTCGTGCTCGACGGCGGCGACGTGCTGGGCTCCGACCATCTCATGACCGACGGCGGGGTGGAGGGTGTCACGGTCCTCGACCTGTCGACCTCGCCGCCGCGGCTGCTCGACCAGGCGGCGCTGGTGCTCAGCATCGCACCCGGCGGCATGCTGACCAGCACGACGTTCGAGGGCAAGGCCGAGGTGGGCCGGGCCGACGGGCTCAGCCTGCCGGAGACGGAGGGTCTGGCGCTGCAACTGTCGCCGCTGCGCCTGTCCGCCGCGTCGCGCACCGAGCAGCGCACGGCGGGGACCATCGACCTCGCCGACCTGCTGGAGATCGGCTCTCCGGAGGACTACGACCCGGGCCGGCACTGGGTGCCGCGACCGCAGCGCGACCGGCTGCGGGTGCCGATCGGCTGGTCGCCCGACGGCACGATGGTCGAGCTGGACCTCAAGGAGTCGGCGCAGGACGGCATGGGTCCGCACGGCCTGCTCATCGGCGCCACCGGCTCCGGCAAGTCCGAGCTGCTGCGCACGCTGGTGCTGGCGCTGGCCGTCACGCACAGCTCCGAGGTGCTCAACTTCGTCCTCATCGACTTCAAGGGCGGCGCGACGTTCACCAAGCTGGACGTGCTGCCGCACACCAGCGCGGTGATCACCAATCTCGAGGACGAGCTGCCGCTGGTCGACCGCATGACCGACGCGATCAACGGCGAGCTGCTGCGCCGGCAGGAGCTGCTGCGCAAGGCCGGCAACTTCGCCAGCCAGCGCGACTACGAGAAGGCCCGCACCGCGGGCGCGTCGCTGGCGCCGCTGCCGAGCCTGCTCATCATCTGCGACGAGTTCAGCGAGCTGCTCACCGCGAAGCCCGACTTCATCGACATGTTCGTGCAGATCGGCCGGGTCGGCCGGTCGCTGGGCGTCCACCTTCTGCTGGCCTCGCAGCGGCTGGAGGAGGGCCGGCTGCGCGGCCTCGACACCCACTTGTCGTACCGGATCGGTCTGCGGACCTTCTCCGCCGTGGAGAGCCGCATCGTGCTCGGCGACGTCGCCGCTTTCGAGCTGCCGCGCTCGCCCGGCCACGGGTATCTCCGGTTCGGCACCGAGCCGCTGCGCCGTTTCCGGGCGGCGTACGTCTCGGGTGTGTACCGGCGTGACTCGTCGGCCGTGCTGGCGGCGTCGGGCGGCCCGCAGGTCCGCGACTACGTCAGCGGCTACATCGCCCCACCGGTGACCGAGGAGCCGGTGATCGCCGTCCCGGACGAAAACGCGGTCGGCGAGAGCATGCTCGACATCCTGGTCGACCGGATGCGCGGCAAGGGCACCCCGGCGCACCAGGTCTGGCTGCCGCCGCTGGCCGACCCGCCGACCCTCGACGCACTCATGCCGCCGCGTGCGCTGGACCCGGAGCGCGGCCTCAACGTCCAGGTCCCCGAGCTGCAGGGCACCCTGCACGCGGTGATCGGCATCGTCGACCGGCCGCTGGACCAGCGCCGCGACCCGGTGTGGTGGGAGCTGGCCGGCTCGGCCGGTCACGCGGTCGTGGTCGGCGGCCCGGCGAGCGGCAAGAGCACGGTGCTGCGGAGCCTGATCCTCAGCCTGGCGCTCACCCACACCCCGCGCGAGGCCCAGTTCTACTGCCTCGACTTCGGCGGTGGCGCGCTCGGCTCGCTGCGCGACGTGCCGCACGTCGGCGGGATCGCCACCCGCCTCGACCCGGGCGCGGTCCGCCGGACGATCGCCGAACTGCAGGTGCTGCTCGCCGAGCGGGAGCGGCGCTTCGCCACCGCCGCGATCGACTCCATGGGCACGTACCGGCGGGCACGCCGCGCCGGCCGGCACGCCGACGACCCGTTCGGCGACGTGTTCCTGGTGATCGACGGCTGGTCGACGATCCGGCAGGACTTCGAGGATCTCGAGCCGGCGATCAACGATCTCACCAACCGCGGCCTCACGTACGGCGTCCACGTCATCGCCACCGCGACGCGCTGGATGGACATCCGTCCCGCCATCCGTGACCTCTTCGGCAGCCGGCTCGAACTGCGGCTGGGCGATGCGAGCGACTCGGCGATCGACCGGCGCGCGGCGATGAACGTGCCGGAACGCACGCCGGGCCGTGGCATCGTCCCGGGCGGCCTGCAGTTCCTCGCGGCGCTGCCCCGTGCAGACGGGGGGCTACGCCCGGTCCCGGACGGTGACGCTTCGCCGGACCGACCCGGGCCGGGCCCGGCCGAAGACCTCGCCGACGGCGTCGAGAAGCTCGTCCTCGAGATCCGCTCGGGCTGGACGGCGCCCGGTGCGCCACCGGTGCGGCTGCTGCCGGCGCTGCTGCCGTACGAGAGCCTGCCGGTCACCGACAAGGAGATGGCCGGCATCCCGATCGGCATCGCCGAGTCCGACCTGCGCCCGGTGTGGATCGACCTGTCCACCGACCCGCACTTCCTGCTCTTCGGCGACTCCGCGTCGGGCAAGAGCGCGTTCCTGCGGGCGTTCGGGCAGGCCGTCGCCGACCGGTACACCCTCACCGAGGCCCGGATCATCGTGGTCGACTACCGGCGCAGCCTGCTCGGCGCGTTCGAGACCGAGCACCTCATCGGCACCGGCACGTCGGCCGAGACCGCGCAGGCGATCATGACCGAGGTCGTCCAGGTGCTCAAGGACCGGCTGCCCGGCCCGGACGTGACGATCGAGCAGCTACGCAAGCGCACCTGGTGGAAGGGGCCGGAGCTGTACGTGCTGGTCGACGACTACGACCTCGTCGCCGGCGGCAGCACCAACCCGATCGCGCCGCTGCTCGACTTCCTCAGCCAGGCGCGTGACGTGGGCCTGCACCTGATCCTGACCAGGCGCACCGGTGGCGCGAGCCGGGCCCTGTACGAGCAGATCCTGATGCGGCTGCGTGAGCTCGGCTCGCCCGGCGTGCTGCTGTCCGGCGAGCGCGACGAGGGCGCGCTGCTGGGCAACGTCCGCCCGTCGCACCAGCCGCCGGGCCGCGGTTACCTGGTCACGCGGAAGGAGGGTGGCCGGCTGATCCAGCTCGCTTGGCGGCCCCCACCTGGCTGACCTTCAGTACGATTGAGTCCGCTCGATGACATCGACCTTACGGGGAGGGTGAAATGCTGGACGACGACACAGGGGATCTCCCCGGTAACGACACCTGGGTGCCGGTCGACAAGTCGCCGATCAAGGTCAACGTCGAGAGCCTGCGCGAATACTCCACGCTGTTGTCCGACGAGGTCAAGAACGACTTCAACGTCAACCTCAAGCAGGGCGTCACCCCGATGATGCGGGTGCAGTCGACATTCGGCGGCATGGGCGAGGGCAAGCTCTACCGCGGCCAGCACGCCAAGTCCCTCATGGCCGCCGGCGCCATGCTGAAGGACCTGAGCATGGGTCTGGTCTCGCTCAGCCAGGCCGCCGCTTCGATCTATTTCGAGTACATCGGCGGTGACGACCTCAGCAAGGCGCAAGTCGACGACGTGTACGAGGCGTTCTACCCCACCAAGGGGCAGAAGACGGTGCAGGACGCCGTGAACGAGCAGCAGCCGAAGAACGGCCAGCAGGGCGACGGGACCGGGCAGAACCAGCCGATCGTCGACCCGAAGCAGCTCACCGAGCCGGCCATGCCGTCCGCGATGAACAACTGGGACGACTCGTTCGTCGTCGCCGAGGGCACCAACGGCGAATACGTCGTCAACGCCAACCAGAGCGACATGATCGACACGCCCGAGAGCCCGCTGAGGAAATAGACGGTGAGGGCCTGACGATGACTGAGCAGTACTACGGATACAACTACGTTCCGCTGCCGGCGAGCATCTCGCGGTACGACGACTACACCATCGCGATGGGTGACGTCGAATACGAGCCGACCAACTGGGACGACGAGAAGACCACCATCGACCTGATGTGGCCGTGGATCAAGGTTGACTCCGACGCCCGGGCGACGGCGTTGGCGGACATGTGGCGCCGCGTGCACACCTTGCTCGACAACACGGGGCAGCACCTGCGCCGGTACACCGACGCGCTCGCGGAGAACTGGAACTCCGACGCGTCGAAGGTCTTCCTCGAGCGGGTCGGCGCGACCCTCCACTCGATCGACGAGTGGAAGGAGGTCGCCACCACCAACGCCACCGGCCTCGACGTGCTGGCCTCCACGATCGCCTGGAACCAGAAGAACGCCCGGCAGATCTACCTGGAATACGTGCGGGCCGTCAACAACCCCGGCTCGGTCGAGGGCAGCGCGCCCCGGACGACGGCGGTCGGCAAGGGCGGCGCCATCAAGGAGGACGAGGACGACCGCAAGCAGCGGCTCCAGAAGCACTACACCGACAAGATCAAGCCTTACGTCAAGGACCTGGCCGACACGTACCTCCAGGTCTACTTCAACTACCTGACGTACGGCGGCCGGTTCAAGGGTCCGACGAACGCGGTCGTGGCGGTGCCGCCCCCGATGCACAAGGGCGGTCCGGGCGGTCTGCCGCCGATCCCGGTGCTGCCGCCGCCGGCCCGCCTCCCGGAGCGCCCGGACGTGTCCAAGCTGACCGCCCACCTGCCGAAGCCGGGTGAACTGCCGACGGTTGTGGACGGCGACCACAGGCTGACCCTGGCCGGCAGCACCGGCCTGCCCACGCTGCCGCAGGTGCCCGACCTGCCGAAGGTGGTCGGCCCTCCGCAGGCGACGCTGCCGCAGGTCACCGGCCTGCCGGTCCCGCCCGGCATGGGGTCCGGCCCGGTCCCGAGAGTCCCCGGCAAGCCCGGCGGCGTCAACCCCCGGCTCCCCCAGGAGCCCGGCACGCTGCGGCCGCCGCCCCCGATGGGCGGGCGCCCCAACCTGTCCGGCCAGCGGTCCCCGACGGCGCCGGGCGCGCCGCGGCCGCCGCTGCCCGGCCAGGGCAACCCGAACCTGCGCGGCGCGAAGAACCGCCTGCCCGGCGTCCAGGGCCCCAACCTGGCGGAGGAACTGCCACCCGGTTCCCGCACCGGCTCCGTTCCCCCGCGGCTGGGCGGCCGCCGCGGCGACCCGGTGGGCCACGGCGGTCCCGGCGGCCGTCCGTTCGGCGGACAGGGCACGCCGCCGGGCATGCGCGGCCGTGCGGCGGAGGACCCGGGCGACCGTCTCACCGGCCGGCGCCGACCGGGCATGCCGGTCGAGGACCAGGCGGAGTTGCGCCGCCAGACCGGCGGACGCCCGACGCTGGAGGGCCGCGGCGGCACCCAGCGCGTGTCGGGTCCGCTGCCGGCGGACGCGGGCCGCACCCCGACACTCCGCGGCCGCACCGGCGACCCCGCAGTCGACGGCCCGGCGAGCCGCCAGCCGGGGAGGCGTCAGGACCAGCACGGTTCGGGCTCGTTCACGGTCGGTAGCGAGGCGGTCACCGGCGAGGACGAACTGTGGGCGGTGGAGCGTTCCACAGACGGCGTGCTCGACGCACCGCGCCTCCCCCCGCCGGCTACTCCGGGCCCGGCGATCGGCCGCTCCTGACCCTTCGGCAAGGATCGTCCGGATGATCCGGAAGACGGTGCGTCCTCCGGATCATGCGGGTCCGCCTCAGCTCGATCTCCGGCGCGGCAGGGCGAAGAACACGTCCTCCGGCTCCTCGTCCGGGTCGTGCGGCACGCGACGGGGTCGCGGACGCTCACCGGGGCGCCAGCGCCGTGCCCGGCCGCGGCGGGCAGCGAACCGGAGCAGCGCGCCTCCCAGCGCGGCCATCAGCACGACCAGGCCGACGACGACCGCGGTCCGGCTCCAGCCGTCCCACGCCGCGAGCCGGGCCGCGGCCGCCGGGTCGTGCGCGACCGGCGGGATCGGGTCGGGCGTCGCCTTGTCGGTCGTGGGGAGCTGCTCGGTCACCGCACGGTACGGGTTCACCATGCCGTAGCCGAACTCCGGGCCGCGCACCTGGCCGGGCAACTGGTCGGACGTCACCTGCAGCCGCCGCGCCACGTCGCTGTTGCGCAACTGGGGCGAGAGCGACCACACGAGCGCGGCGGCGGCGCTGACGATCGGGGCCGCCATGCTGGTGCCCTTCCAGTATTCGTGGCCCCGCACCCGCGTCGCGGCGAGGACGTTGCCACCCGGTGCGACCAGGTCGACATACGACCCCACCTGTGACTCGTCGACCCGCGTGCCGTCCTCGTTGACCGCGCCGACGCCCAACACGCCGGGGTAGGCGGCCGGATACGAGGGCCGGTCGGCGGCCGGTCCACCCCGGGAACCCAACACCGGCGAGGCGGGCGCCGCGGGCTCCTTGTGGTGGTTGCCGACCGAGGCGACGACCAGGCAGCCCTTGGTCTTGACGGCGTAGTCGACGGCCTCCGCGACCACCGGGTAGTCGGCGTCCAGGGTGAGCGAGATGTTGAGAATCTTCGCGCCGTTGTCGGCGGCGTAGCGGATCGCCTGGGCGAAGACGCCCGGGGTCACCGCGGCACCGCTGCTGTTGTCGCCGTGCTCGGTGAGCCGCAGCGGCAGGATCTTCACGCCCTGTGCCAGGCCCTCGAACCCGATGCCGTTGACGTGCTTGGCCGCGATGAGACTGGCCACGGCGGTCCCGTGCGAGGTGCAGTCGAAGTCGGCGCCCGCCGCGTTGCGCAGGAAGTCGAAGCCCGGCAGCACCTGGTCCGCGAGCTGCGGATGCGCGGCGTCGACGCCGGAGTCGAGGACCGCGACCGTAACACGGTTTCCGGTGCTCATCGGCCAGACCCGGTCGGCGCCGAGCACCCGCTGCGTCCACGGCGTCTCCCGGACGACGGCACCCGGCTTGGCCGCGTTGCCGCACGCGTCGGCGGGTGCCGCACTCGCCGGTGCGGTGCCTGCGACAGTACCGGATGCCGCGCCGGACGCCGCCATCAGCGCGGCGAAGGCGGAGAACCAACGCGTGCGCCGCATGTCCGGACCCTTTCCGCTGATCGATACGTACTGGTGGCATATTGCCGATGTTGAGTATCGTACGGTTGGGCCAGTGGGGACGGGGAGGCCGCCATGGACAATCGCGCATTGCGCGCACGCGCCGACGAGTTGCTCGGCGAGCTCGACCGGATCCGGCTCGGCATGAACGACCTCGGTCAGCAGTTACGGCAGATCACAGCCATTGCGAAGTCGGACGACGGGTTCATCACGGCCGTCGTCGGCCCGCGCGGGCAGCTCATCCGGTTGGACATCGATCCCCGCGTCTACCGCCGCCCCGACTCGCGGCAGCTCGCGATCTCCATCACCAAGACGATCCAGGCCGCGACGCAGGACGCGATGGACAAGGTCGCCGAGGCCTGCAAGCCGTATCTGCCGGACGACCAGGTGCAGGCGCACCTACAGTTCGACACCGAAGGCATGAGCCGCCGGCTCGATGCCGAGCTCGACCTCAAGGACCTGGAGCGGTGATGGCCGAGAACACCGCAGTCAACCCCACCCAGGCGCTCAACGGTGCCGCGCAACTGACCCGCGTCGGCGACTCCATGCTGTCGCGCTGGCACGGGCTGCGCGCCCGCATCGACGCGCTCAACGGCGACCAGCCGTGGGGCGACGACGAGCCCGGCAAGCAGTTCAACAAGAACTACCTGGAGGGATCCCACCTTCCGGCCACCAACGTGCTCGACTCGGGCGAGAGCATGGTCGTCGCGCTCTCCAAGGTGGGAGAGCAGGTCAAGGAAGGGGTCGAAGGCACAGCCGACCTCGATGATCTGATCGCGACCTGGTTCCCGAAGAAGTGAGGCGCCCCACGTGGCGATGACACGGGGGAGCCGGCGTGTCCATTGAGAAGCCCTCGCTGCACCCGCTCGACTGGCTGTGGGACGCCATCTGCGTCATCGGCGCCGGCTCGGCCTGGCCGGAGGGCAACGAGGACAAGCTACGGGAGCTGGCGGAGGCCTGGCAGGAACTGGCCACCGAGCTCAACAACGCGCTGAGCACCGCCGACACGTCGGCGATGCAGGTCCTCACGAACTGGGGCGGCGACGCGGGCGAGGCGTTCAACACGTACTGGAACGCGCTCGCCGTCGGCCCCCAGAACGGCCTGCCGCAGATCGCCGACATCGCCATGAACTACTCCGCCGCCGCCGAGAACGCGGCGCTGGAGATCGAATACGCGAAGCTCGTCCTGCTCATCACCCTGATCGTCACGCTGATCACGGTGCTGATCTGCCAGGTGTTCGCCATCTTCACGGCCGGCGCCTCGGAGGCGGTGGCGGCGGCGTCGATCGGCGCTGCCCGTACCATCGCGCAACAGGTGCTCCAGCGGCTCGTCCAATGGCTGGGCAAGGGCATCATCCGCAAGCTGTTCACCAGGTTCGTGATCCACGAGACCCAGCAGGTCGTGTTCACGGTCGGCGCGGACTACCTGGCGCAGCAGATCCAGATCTCGGAAGGCTACCGGGACAAGCTCGACACCGAGCGTCTCAAGGGAAGCCTGTACTCCGCTCTCATCGCCGGTGCGCTCACGTTCCCGGTCAGCCTGGTCCACCTGCCGATCAACAACCGGTGGGGCCGGATGGGCGCCAACGCGGGTGTCCAGGCCCTGGGCAACGGCATCGCGCTGCCGATCTCCACGATGCTCACCAACGGCATCACGACGGGCGACTGGAGCTGGGAGAGCCTGACCAAGGGCATCACCCTCGAGTCGATCCTGTTCGGCGCCGCGGGCGGCGGCGGGATGGGGCTGATAGGCTCGGTTCGCAATCCGCGCGCGGGTGGTGCCGACACCCCCAGCCCCACCACCGAGCGCGCTCCCGGTGGCTCCGACGTCCCGGCCGGGACAGACGTCAGAGCGCCGGTGAACACCGGCGACTCCTCACCCGGCGGCGTGACCGGCGACACGACCGGCGTGGGAGGCGGCTCCGACGTCTCGACCACCGGATCGGGCGCGGACACCACCGGCGGGTCGCACGTCCCGACCACAGACACCGCGTCCGGACCGCACGTCACCACCGGCGACACGGGCTCCGGCTCGCACGTGGCCACCGGCGACACCGGCGCCGGCTCGCACGTGGCCACCGGCGACAACGGCGCCGGACCCCACGTCACCACCACGGACAACGGCGCCGGACCCCACGTCACTACCGGTGACAGCGGCTCGGGCTCCCATACCGCGACCGGGCCACGCGACACCGGCGGGTCCTCCACCTCGACCGGCGACCCGGTCACCCGCAACGCCGGCGGGCAGGACACGGCGGGGCCCGGCGGCCACACGTCGGTGCGCGGCACCAGCGAGAGCGCCCGCGGCGGCGACCCGGTCGTGACGACCGCCGACCGCTCCGCCGAGCCGGCGTCGGTGGCTTCGCGCGAGACCGGGCCGGCGGCCACCCACGAGGCCGGGCCGATGGTGCTCGACCGCGGAGTGCAGACCGCGGACCGGGGCGCGACCGACACGGCCCGCACCACGGACACGGCCCGCACCACAGACTCGACCCGGACAACCGACACCACCGGCACGGGCGAGCACACACGCACCGGCGAGCAAGGACGGACCGGGGAACAAGCACGCACCGGGGAAACCACGCGGACCGGGGAACAAGGACGCACGGGCGAGCACACACGGACCGGCGAGCAGGGACGGACCGGGGAACAAGCACGCACTGGGGAACAAGCACGCACCGGAGAGGCCGCGCGGACCGGGGACCGCAACGCCGGGTCGATCCGCGCGCCCGAGCACAGCCGACCGGCCGAGACCACCAGGCCCGGTGAGACGACCCGCGCCGGTGAGACGACCCGCGCCGGTGACAACGGTCAGCCCGCCGGCCCCAGCCGCGCCGGGGAGCCGGTCCGGGCCGGGGATCACGGCCGCGGCACGGAGCACGGGCGGTCTGCCGACCCGGTCCGTTCCACCGACAACGGCGGGTCCGCGGAGCGCGGGCGGCCTGCCGACCATGCCAGAACCGGTAACGACGATACGGTCGTGCCGGTGGTCCTCGCCATGCGCGGCGGCGACGAACTGCCCGCACGGCTCGGCGGTGGCGAACCACCCGCCGGCACCACCCACACCCGGGTCAGCGGGCACGACACCGCCGCGACCACCGAGCGCGGGCAGGGCGGCGCGCGGCACGACGACACGGCCACCGGCGGCGGCCGCGACGACGGGCCGCCGGGTGGCGGTCGCGGCGGTGACGACAACCCGCCGCCCGGCGACCGGCCCGGCGGCGACGGCCGGGACGATCGATCGAAGCTGTCGACGACCGAAACCGCCAACGGCACCCGCAGTTACGAGGGTCAGCCCCGGCGGTTCGACGGTGATCCGCAGAGCCGGGAGGCCCGGGAGGCGGTCACCCGCTCGGCCCGCGACCTGGCCGACAGCGTCAAGAAGAACATGGACGCCGAGGGGCTCGGGACCAAGAACCGGGTCCGCGTCGCCGGGGCGCTGCTGCGGCCGGACGACCCGACGATCACCAGCCACAGCAGTGCCCGGCCGATGCGGCACAGCGACGGTACGCCGCCGACGGACCTCAACGTGCACCCGGAGGCGAAGCGGGTGCTCGACGCCATCGCCGCCGACGTGGCGGCGGACCCGTCGAAGCGGCTCGGCCTCAACCACGGCAAGTGCGCGGAAGTGGTGCTGGTCTCCGACCACCTGTACCAGTTGGAGCGCCAGTGGCAGGCCGAGGGCCGGCCCGGCGAGTTCGCCGACTACGCCCGGACGCACCTGCGTGACGGCCTGGTGTCGACGCACTGGGTCGGGGACGGCAGCCGGCAGGAGCACGGCGACTACGCGCCGCCGTGCTCGTCCTGCGAGCCGTTCGTCCGGGACTTCGGCCTCCAGCCGATCGACCCGCACGGCACCGGCGCCCACCCGGCCGGCGAACCGCCGCCGCCCGGCCATCCGACGACGACCACGAGCCACGAGCCGCCGGCGAGCCTGGGGGCGCTCGGCGACGGGCGGACGCTCGCCGAGACGCGCCCCGCCGACCAGGTCGCCCCGCCGTCCGAGGCACACCAGCGGGCCCTGCTCGACGCGTTCCCGCGCGACGGGAACGGTCAGCCGGTACGGTACGCGGACCCGCGCGAGGGCGAGTGGGCGCACCGCGTCAACGACGGCGGCCCGCACGTGGCCGGCCGCGACAACAACTGCCCCGACGTGGCGCTGTCGACCCTCGCCGCGCACTACGGCGACCCGACCGTCGCCGGGTTCATGCGTGATCCGGCCGCCGCGGGCGAGCCCAACGGCGCGACCCGGATCGCGGAGTGGACGCGCGGCACGTGGACGCTCGACGGCCAGGACGCGAGTGCGCTGTCCCGGGTCGCCGACCACCTGCTGGAGGCCGGCCCCGACGCGGCGGCGGTCATCGCCGTCCGGTGGGCCGACACCGGCGAGGGCCACGCGTTCAACGCGATCAACAAGGACGGCACGATCGTCTGGACCGACCTCCAGCGCGGGGTGATCTCCGACACCGGGCCGATCTTCGACCGCAACATCGACGGGGTCTGGCACATCGCGCTCGACGCCAACGGCGAGCCGCACGTGTCCGTGCACGACCCGGCCCGGATCGCCGCCCCGCACGACACCACGTCCGGCGCGCCGGTGCCGCGTGCCGACGACCTGCCGGCGCCCCGGCAGCCGGTCGACGACCTGCCCGGCGGGCCGCACACCGACGACCTGCCGCCGGGCGGCGACCACGACCCGGGCGGACCGCCGCCGGGTGAGACCGGCACGTCGCGGACGCCGCCGGACGGTCCGAAGTGGAGTGAGGACAACCTCACGCCGACGGGCAAGAAGGTCCCGCTGCTCGCCGACCCGCTGTGGGTGGACGAGCAGGGCAAGTACCACCTGCCCGGCGACCCGGAGGACACCTTCCGCACCGTCACGGGGCAGCTCAAGTCCGGCAGCGAGTACGTCAAGGACTGGCGCGCCGGGGAGCAGTCGGGCGTCTCCGTCATCGCGGAGCAGGGCACGGCGTCACCGCACACGCTGTCCCACGACGCGACGGTCCCGGCCGGGGACAGCGTCAGCGCGATCCAGCACGCCACCCAGGAGTGGCACGTCGCCAACGACCGCATCCTGGAGCTGGACCCGCAGCGCCGCGTGCTCATCGACGAGGTCAACGCGCTCGTCGGCGACGACGGTGCCGACCCGACGTTCAAGCCGAGCGACTTCAACAGCAAGAACCTCGCCGGCACCCTGGACCAGCTCCGGGCCGTCGGCGTCGACCGGCAGACGATCGGCGACCTGCGGCGGCTGTCGGAGGACCTGAGCGCGGCGTACGCGGACCGCACCCTGGCGGTCAGCGAGATCGGCATGCGCGGCGCGCTGGACGTCGCCCACCGCACGCTGCACGGCCCCGACGTCCCACCGGAGACCGTGCACATCTTCGGCGACGCGACCGGTGTCCCGAAGGCGCACGAGCTCGACGTGATCGGCCTGCGCTGGGACCCCGCCGACGTGGAGCACAGCCGCCTGGTCCTGTGGGAGGCCAAGGGCGGCACGGGCGAGCTCACGACCCGCCTGGTCGACGAGGGCCGGGTCATGCAGGGCACCGCGCCCTACCTGAAGTGGATGCTCGAGCACGACCCGACGATGCGGCGGCTCTACGCCGAGATGCCCGGGCTCGCCGACGCGATCCGCAGCGGCACGCTGCGCGTCGAGTACCACAAGGTGACGCAGGAGCTGTTCCCGCGCCTGGACGGCCCGGACCCGCAGGGCCGCCCACGGATCGACATCCCCGACCGGCCCACCACCCAGGTGCGGCCGTTCCAGATGACTCGCCCGGACAACACGTTCCGCCCGGGCGAGTTGAACCTCCTGCCCCCGGATCCGGGCCAGAGCCCGCCGGTCGACCTCGGCGGCCGGCACGAGCCCCACCAGTACGATCCGGGCCGGCCGATCCCGGTCGAGGCCGCCGACGGCGGACGGGTCTGGACGTCGCACCTGCCGGCCGAGCTGACCCGCACCGGCGACCCGGCGGCCCGGCACGTCCTCGACGAGCACGCCGGCAACCTGCTGCGGGCCGCGGCCGACCCGCGCCAGTGGGTCGACGGCCAGCCGCCGCGGATCGAGCTGGTCGCCGAGTACGGCGTCGACGCCGTCACGGCCCGGCACCTCGAGCACCTGAGGCTCGACTTCGCCCACACCGCGCCGGACGGCTCGCCGGTTCACCAGCCGCGGATCACCGTCGTCGGCCCGCGCGACCACGGCGCCCCGATCCGCCTCGAGCCGGCGATCCGGCTGCAGGACGGCCGCGACGGCGTGCCGTACCTCGACGCCGCCCAGCGCGCGCGGCAGGAGGTGCGGATCGTCGACGGCCTGCTGTACGACCAGCGCGGCATCCCGCTGCACGGGCACTACATCTTCGCGACCGACCCGCACACGCAGGGCATCCACGCGATGGAGTGGGTCGACGGCGGCCGGATCGGCGCGAAGCACTCGACGCTGCTCGCCGGCGGCGACGTGCTGGCGGTCGGCGAGATGAACGTCGTGAACGGCCGTGTCACCATGGTCGACAACAACAGCGGCCACTACGTGCCGACCGCCGAGCACGTCGTCCGGCAGCGGGAGGTGCTCGCCGGCCGCGGCGCCGACCTGTCGCGGCTCGAGGTCCGCGTGACGGGCGCCGACCCCACGCCGTACAGCATCACGCGTGGCGACACGGCCTTCGCGCGGGCGCTCGCCGAGCTGGACCGGCCCGGTGAGATCCCCGGGGTGGTCCGGGTCGAGCGGGTGTCCACCGTCAGCCCGGTCATGGAGCGCGGCGGCAGTCGGTCGGTCGTCCGGGTGACGCTGGCCGACGGACGGACGGTCGACGTCGATGCCCGGGCGGTGCACGAGTTCCTGCGCGCCGCGCGCCCGGAGGGGCCCGACGCCGGGCACTTCTCCCCCGACCGGCGCTCGTTCACCTCGGCCGAGGACCTCGCGCACCAGGGCGCCGACCTGCTCCGGGACCGCATCGACAGCGCGCTGCGCGGCCCGGACCCGGCGCACGAGCCCGCCGCACCGGCCCGCCCGGACCGGGTGCTCGCCGACCTCGACCGGGCCCTGGCCGGCCGGCTCGGCGAGCCTTCGCTGCTCGACGGCGGCCCGGTCCCGCCGCCCGGCGAAGGGCACACCGCCGTCGCGGCGGTCCGTGCCATGTCGGACGAGCAGATCCGGGCCGCGGTCGACACGGCCGGCCTGCCGGCGGACCGCGCGGCGCACCTGACCGGCGATCTGCTCGCCCGCCGTGACGCGGTCCTGCGGGCCTACGAGAACCCGCCGCTGCCCGAGGAGATCCGGCGGATGACGGACGCCGTCCAGCTCGACCTCCGGCAGGGGATGACCGGCCGGGAGCTGTACGACGCGCTGCGCGAGCAGGTCTACCGCAAGACGCACGACTTTTCGACGGGCATGACGATCCACGAGGCGGCCCGGGCGCTCGACGCGGCGCTCCAGGCCGAGCGCGGGACGCCTGGCGGATACACCCGGATGCTCGAGGACTACCTCGCCACCCCGGCGGGGCGCGGCCACCACGACGCCTCGGTCCGGCTGGACCTGGCCACCAGCCACCGGCCGTGGTCCGATTCGAGCGCCGGTCCGTTCCGCGAGCCCGACCCCGCGTTCGTCGACCGCGAGACCGGCGGTCACGGCGCGGGCTGGGCACCGGACCAGCGGGACGCGATGAGCCGCTACGCGGGCACCGGCGGCTCCGCGATCGACGGCTATCTGCACTCCGGTGGCGCGGAGCACGGCGGCAGCCGCGCCGACGCGTTCCGCATCCAGGACGCGATGCGCCCGTCGCCGGCCGACCTGCGCCTGCACGGCGGCACGGACCTGCGCCGGCTCGGCGTGGACAGCGTCACCGACCTGCCCGGCCTGGTCGGTGCGGACCTGTCGGTGAGCGGCTTCACGCGGCTCTCCGCGGACGAGCACGGCACCTCCGGCGGTGACGTCCGCGTGGTGGTGGAGGCACCTGCCGGTACCCACATGGCCTGGATCGGCGCCGTGGGCGAACACACCCGCGGGGACACGCTGCTGGCGGCCGGCACCCGGATGCACGTGACCGACGTGAGCCGGGTCGGTTTCGACTTGTACGAGATGCGCCTGCGCGTCGACGGGTACGAGGATCCGGCGGCGCTGTCGGGCCGGCTGCACGAGCCGCCACCGCCGCCGCCGGACGACCACGGCCCGCACCGGCCTCCGGACGACCTGGGCCGCACCAACGAGGACGTCTGGCGCAACGGCGGCGACGTCCCGATGACCCACGCCGAGGTCGACCGGCTCGCCGGCCTGATGGGCATCGACCTCACCGGCGTTCGGGTGGAGCTCGTCACCGACCCGGCCCGGATCCGGATGCTCGACGAGCGCGGCCTCTCGGCCACCACCCCTGTCCACGAGGGCGGCCGGGTCGTGCGGCTCGGTCCCGCCGCGTTCGCCGACCGGGACACGCTCGCCGCGACGATCGCGCACGAGTACACGCACGTCGAGCAGCTCCGCGGCGGTGTCCGGGTCACCGGCAACCTGCGGGCGCAGCTCGAGCGGGAGGCGTTCGCGAGTGAGGGGCCCGCGCTGGATCGGCTCAGGGCCCGGCTGGAGGATGAGGCGTATGGTGATCCGCTTCTCGGTGGAGAAGATCTTCGATCTGCCGAGCCGGGAGCTGCTGGTGTCGGGCCTGCCGCTGCATGGGGTGATCGAGCCGGAGATGGTGCTCGGGGATGGCACCGGGGCGCGGACGAAGGTGCTGGCGGTGGAGTTCCAGAGCCCCGCGGACCGCAGGACCGGACAGGTCACGCTGGTCCTGGAGCGTACGACGCCGAGCCCGGTCTCGCCCGGGACGGTGCTGGTGGTGGAGGACACCCCGAGGATCGAGTACGAGTACCTGGCGATCTATCCGACGGCGGAGCGGATCCCGCCGGCCGAGACCCTGGTCTGCGCGGAGCGGACAGTTGGGCAGGACCGTTCGACGAGGTTCGACCGGGCCTTGTGGAGCTGGCGCTTCGAGGCGACCTCGGCCAGCTCCCCGGGCAGCGCGGACCCGGCACGGACCCGGGTGGTGTCCCGGACGGAGGCGGAGCGCATCGCCAGGGAGTTGGGCACGGCACTGCCGGACGAGACGGAACTGCGCCGCCTGATCCTCGATGGGGAGGCCCGGGAGCGTTCCCGCCGCCACCCGAGCTGACTCGGCCGATCGGGCCGCCGGGGCCCGACGGGCGGTACACGGTGCCCGACGTCCAGCAGTCCGTCGCCGACCGGGTCGGCCCGCACTCGCCGGAGCTGTCCTCGGTGGTGCGGCAACTGGTCGCCGACCCGCACGCGCTGAACGTCACCAACTCGCTGCGCAGCCCAGTGCTCCACGAGCGGGTGATGGGCACCGTCGAGGAGCTGGCCCGCGGTGACGCGATGCGGCCGTACGGCGGGGTCGACCTGCCGGGCTTCCTCGCCGACCATCCCGGCCGCGGCCCGCTGTACGAGCAGGTCGCGCACGAGCTCAACCACGCCGCGGACGGCCGGACCCGGCTCAGCGCCTACGTCGAGGAGATGAAGGCGGACGACCGGACGGCGCTCGAGGCGGGCGCGACGCCGTCGCCCGCCGAGCGGCAGGCCGTGGAGGACTACGCCCACCGCCTCCGGCACGCGGTCAAGCCGGCGGTCGACGGGGAGCTCGCGCCGATCGTCGCCATGCTGCGGGAGGAGGCGGACGGGCCGGTCGACTACAACAGCCGGCCGAAGGACGCGGACGGCCTGGTCGACAAGGTCCGGCGGATGGCCCGCGGCCGCCCGGGCGACGCCGGGCGCGGCCAGTACCGGGTCGGTGACATCGTCGACGCGGTCGGCGCCCGGATCACCGTGCCCGACATGGCGAGCCTCCAGCGCGCGCTGACGGCGGTCGTCCAGCACTTCGGCGTCGGTGCCGGCGGCCGGATCGTCGAGATCGACAACATGTACGCCAAGCCGAAGTCGAAGAACCCCGCGTACCGGGTGATCCCGTTGGTGATCGGGACCGAGATCGAGGGCCGGCGGTACGCGTTCGAGCTCCAGTTGACCACGCTGCGCGCGTCCGTGGCCGCCGACATCGAGCACAACTCCCTGTACAAGCCGTATATCGTGCTGACGGACGACGAGAAGCAGGCGGTCCGGGAGGCGCTCAGGGAGGCGGCCGCCCGGGACCAGTTGGAGATGACGGATGGGTGACGGGGCCGAGCTCACGACGGTCTACGTCTTCCGGCTCGGCGAGGCCTACGACGACCTGGAGCCGGTGTTCTCCGTCGACGGTCGGGACTACGCCGACCCCGCGGCGGTGCGCGCGGACGTGGAGGCCGCCTCGCTCGCGCTGCGCGAGCGGCGGCTGATCGCCGACTACGAGACGTCGCAGGCCGGTCCGGGCACGCCACGGACCGGGCTGCCGTCGTGGCAGCAGTGGCGGGCCAGGCACATCGAGGGCGGCACGCCGATCGGCGTCCGGCCGCTCCCGGAGCACCAGGCGACCCCGGTCGGCTGGGACGCCATGGGGCGCTGGCTGGAGCAGTCCCAGCGGTGGCTGCGCGAGCAGCTCGCCGGCGCCGCCGGCGCGGTCGCGGGCGGGCGGGTGACGCTGTTGTCGGACCCCGGGCCGCAGCGGGTCGGTCGCGCGTCGGTCGACCTCGCCGAGGAGCAGTTCCGGGTCGAGTGCGGCTACGCGGTGATCCCGCCGGCCGGGCAGCCGGTGCCGGAGACGCTCCAGGCGGTCGCGCGGTGGCTGCGCGGGGCCGGGTGGGCACTGGGTGAGCCGCTGGAGAAGCCCGCCTCGACCACCGTCGTCGCGACGAACGCCGGTCACGAGATCGCGCTCGTCTGGCGGCACCGCAGCACGGCCGTGTCGCTGCTGGGCACCTCCCCCACGGTCGACGCGACCTGGTTCGGCAAGGACGGTCCCGCCGATGCCTGAGACGTTCGACGGGTCGGTGGGCTGGCCGGCGCTGCGGCAGCGCTTCGCCGACCGGCTTCCCGCGCAGACCCTGGCCGGCCTCGACGAGGCGGTCGCGTTCGCCGCCGACCGCCACGGCGACCAGCGCCGCCCGGCCGGCGAGCCCTACGTCGAGCACCTCCTGGAGGCGCTACAGGTGCTCGTCGACGCCGTCGGGGATCGCGACCCGGACACGCTGCGCGCCGCGCTGCTGCACGACGTCGTCGAGGACACCGGCACCACCCTCGACGAGGTGCGGCAGCGCTTCGGGCCGCGCGTCGCCGAACTGGTCGGCTGGGTGACCAGGACCCCCGGCACCGACCGCGCCGCCTACCTGGCACGGCTGCGGCAGGCGCCGGCCGAGGCGATCGACGTGAAGCTCGCCGACCGGCTCAGCAACGTGCAGCGGCTGCGGACCCATCCGCGGCCGGAGAAACGGGCGTCGTACTACGGGGAGACCGTCGCGACCGTCGTGCCGCTCGCCGCCGGCCGGCCGTGGTTCGAGGAGTGGTACCGCCACTGGCAGCACGACCACGCCGACCTCGCGGAGGATGGGTCATGAGCACGGTCGAGTCGGACCTGCCGTTCCGGTTCGTGGAGCTGGGCGCGGACACCGGTGGCCGGCTGGTCGCCGGTGCCTTCACCCCGCAGGATCCGCGGTTCCACCGCACGCTGCGCTACCTGCGCAGCGCGCCGTCCGTGATCCGGGACGAGGCCACGAAGGGTCCGGACGTCCTCGATCCGCGGCATTCGGCGGTGGTACCGCGGGGCTACCGCACCGACGGCGTCTGGATCTGGCCCCTGGCGCTGGAGTACTACCTGGAGCACCACGGCGTCGCGCCGCCCGGTGCGCTGGCCGACCTGATCGTCCAGCGCGGCTTCTGGAGCCCGCGGGTCCACGCCGACCGGGTCGGGCAGGCGCACCAGGCGCTGCTGCGGCGGCAGCCCACGCCGTTCGAGCCTTCGGCCCCGATCCAGTTCCGCTTCCCGCCCGACGTCTACGATCTGCTGGTCACCGTCGGCTGGGCGCCCGGCCGGGACGTCGGCCCGGTGATCGACGCGTGGTGGCCCCGCGCCGCCCCCGGGCAGCACGACCTGCCGGCCGACCTGGTCGCCGCCGGGCGGTCGGTCCTCGCCGAGTTCGGCGGCCTCGACTACCCGGTCTACGGCTACACCGGCGACTGGCGGGTCGTCGGCTTCCAGCTCTTCCCCAACGGCGACCCGGCCGACCCGGCGCGGCTGGCCGGCGCGTCCGCGCGGGGCGGGCCGCTGTTCGCGCTCGGCACCGTGCCCGAGTGGAAGTGCGAGATCGTGCTCCACCCGGGCCTCGGCGTCGGCACCGCGGGCGACGTCGAGCGGTACCTCGGCCGGGACATCGACGAGGCACTGACGTCGCTGATCCGTGGCCGCGCCCCGGCCGCGGCACCACGGCCGTCCGGCGGTTGGTTAGGGTAGGCGCATGTCGACCGAGCCGCACCAGCCGCGGACACTCACCGCCGAGCAGGTGCAGGCGGTGAGCCGCCGGATGATCTCGGTGGAGCCGCTGCTGCACACCGCACCGGCCGATCGGGTGCTGGAGCGGCTCGGCTGGGCCAGGTGCGAGGACGACGGGGACGACCGCACGGTCACCGCCGACCCGGGCTTCGACGTGGCCAAGTGCCTGTCCTACCTCGACCTCGATCGGGACGGCACGGTGTCGAGGCTCTCCACCGGGCTCTGCGACAACCTCCCGCTGCGCACGCCCGGCCGCGCCGAGCTGCACCGCGACGCGTTCGCCGTCGCCGCGCGCGCGCTCGCGGAGTCGTTCGGCCCGCCGCACACGACCGAGATGGGCGACAACCAGTCCATCCTCACGTGGCGGCTCGGCGACGCGGTTCTGGAGCTCGGCCTGAGCCGGTTGACCGTGCGGCTGGCCATGCTCCGCACCGCCGAGTACGACCGGCTCGTCGCGCTGTCGGAGCACGAGCAGTGACCGACGACGGGTGGGCGCAGTTCGCTCGCGCACTGACCACCGAGCTGGCGCGGCTGCCGGAAAACGCGATCATCGTCCTGCACGAGCGCGGGAAGCCCTGGCACCTCGCCCAGTTCGTGCAGCGGGCCGGCGACCCGGCCGGCGGCGACCGGCGCATCGGCTACCTGCGCGCCGAGGTCGGCGGCGACACCGTCGACGCCGAGGGCACCACCCGTCCGAGCGCCCGCAGCACCCGGATGCTCGAGGCGCTGGGCTGGCACCCGGCCGACCCCGACGACACCAACTGGTGGCAGGAGCTCACCTGGCCGGCGACGACCGCCGAATACGACCGACTGGTCGACGCCGTGGTCACCGTCCTACGCGACCTCAACGAGGTGGACCGCCCGGCCGACCTGGTCTACCGCTCCTGGGAGCCGTCCGGCCTCGACCGGACGCTGCACCTGCCCGGCGTCGCGCCGAAGGACGGCGACCCGGACCCGGCCTAGAGCCCGGCCAGAGGCCGGCCTAGCCCGGCATCAGGTCGGGGCGGTAGGCGCGGAACCACTCGCCGATGCGGCCGGTGCGCCACTCGCGGTCGACGACGGCGAGGCGCAGGGAGGCCGCGCCGGTCTTGCCGAGCGGCTGCCACGCCGGGCCGGCCTGGCGCTGCTGCGCGGCCTGCGCCGGGGTCAGGACCTCACCGATGCCGACCAGGCCGTCGCCGGTGTTCGCGGCCGCGAACGCCGCGGAATCGGCCGCCGCGGCCGCCCGGGCGACGCCGTAGGGGGCGATGACCCCGGTCCGGCGCTGATCCAGCACGGCGATCCCGCGGATGTCGGCCCACCGCATGCGCACGACGACGCCGTCACGGCGCAGGAACTCGACGCCGTCGGCGGACAGCCGCAGGCCGTGCCCGCGGCTGGCGACCCGCTGCAGCAGCGTGATCAGGCCGACGAGGACGACCGGCGGCAGCACCGAGACGACCGGGCCGCCGAACACGTAGCCGAGCACCCACGCGACCACCGCGATGAGGATGTTCGAGATCAGGAACGGCTTGATGTGCGTGTGCCACGTCTGCCGCCAGGTGGCCCGGAACTCCTCGGACCCGCCGCCGGGCAACGACATGCGCTCTCCCCTCAGCTCACGCCGACGACGGCCTCGACGTCGGCGAGCTCGAGCGTGCGCAGCTCGTCGAGGCTGGGCCGGCGGCCCAGCACCCGCAGCCGCTGCGCCTGGGCCTTGCGGACGCTCTCGAAGAGCTTGCGGGCGTCGCGGGCGTTGCCGAAGTTGGCGTCGCGCTCGATCGCCGCGAAGTGCCGCAGCAGCGCCGCCTCGACCTGCCCGCCGAGGACGTAGTCGTCCTCGGCGCACATCCGCCGCACGATGCGGACGAGCTCTTCCGGACTGTAGTTCTCGAAGACGATGGTCTTGGTGAACCGCGACGCCAGACCCGGGTTGGCCGAGATGAACTCGTCCATCTCGCCGGTGTAGCCGGCCGCGATCACGGCGATCTCGTGCCGGTGGTCCTCCATCAGCTTCACCAGCGTGTCGATCGACTCCTGGCCGAAGTCGCCGCCGGAGCCCATCGACCGGGACAGTGTGTAGGCCTCGTCGATGAACAGCACGCCGCCGCGGGCCTCCTCGAAGGCGGCGGAGGTCTTCTCGGCGGTGTGGCCGAGATACTGCCCGACGAGGTCCCGGCGGGACACCTCCTTGAACGCGCCTTTCGGCAGCACGCCGAGCGCGGCGAGGAGCTTGCCGTAGACGCGGGCCACGGTGGTCTTGCCGGTGCCGGGCGCGCCGGCGAAGACGAGGTGGTGGCTCATGCCGCCGACGGCGAGGCCGGCGCTGCGGCGCCACTCGTTGACCTGTATCTCGTCGATGAGGGCGCGCACCTCGTCCTTGACCCCGGCCAGGCCGACCATCGAGTCGAGCTCGGCGAGCAGTTGCTCCACGGCCTCGGCGTCGCCGCCGGCGGACGGGCTCGCGTCGCCGATGGTGAGCGGTGGCGCGTCCGGCCGGGCGGTGATCACGGTCGGCGTGGCGCCGTCGGCGATGTCCAGCGCGGGCACGCCCGTGTTCTCGATCCGGCACTCCTCCACCGCGCCGGCGCAGCCGCGGGCGAAGGAGACGCCGACGCCCTGGGTGTCGTGGACCCAGCAGCGGCGGATCGCGGGAGTGCTCTGATGGGCGACCACGATGCCGGCGTCGCCGGTCTGGGCCACCTCGCAGCCCTCGATCGTCGGCTTGCCGAACTGGTAGACGTAGATGCCGCGGCGGCCGCAGCCGCGCACGACGGTGCCGGTGATGACCGGGTCGGCGCCGATGCGCACGATGATGCCGTCCTCGGCGACGTCGTCGATCTGGCAGCCGTCGATGGTGCCCGGCGCGTCCTCGACCACAATGCCGTACTGCGCGCCGGTGACCGTGCACTTGCGCATCTCGATGGAGCCGCCGGCCAGGTCGACGCCGGGCCCGAAACCGGCCGACAGCTCACAGCTCGCCAGCGACAACCGGGTGTGCCGGGCGCTGATCACCGGGGCGTCGCCGGCGCGCAGCACGAAGCCCTCCAGGGCGAGCGCGCCGTCGCGGACGCTGACGGTCGGGTGCGGCAGCATCGACGCGTCGAGCGTCACCGTGCTCCGCGGCTCGGCGCTGACCAGCCGCACACGCTTGCCGGTGAGGTAGATGGCCTCGGCGTAGGTGCCGGGGGCGACCGCGATCACCGAGTCGTCGGTGACCGCGGCGAGCGCGTCACCGATCGTGGTGTAGGCGCCGCGCTGCTGCGGGGAGACGAGGAGTGTGCGGATCGTGGCTCCCTGGGTAGTCGAGCGGTCTTCGCCTTCGCAGTATCGCAGCTTGCCGTGTCGATACGACGCCCGCCTATGGGCAGTTCCGCACGGGTCCGGACGATAGGGTGGGACGCATGGCGACCAGTCGCGCGGTGATCGGCCGGACGCTCCCGTTGACGGCGGGGGCGCTGCTGGTCGGCGGCACCGTCCACCAGCACACGTCGGTGCGGGGCGACGCGCCCCCCGACCTCCATCCGCTGGTCCGGCGGTTCCTGCACGAACTGCCGGCCGAGCAGCGCGAGCGGTATGCGGGCTCGTGCGCCGAGGTGGTGCTCGTCTCCGACCGGCTGCACGCGGCCGAGCGGGAGGCCGGCCGGCCGCTGACCGCGGCCGCCGCGCGCGCCGAGCTGTGGGGCGCGCGGATGTCGGTGTGCTTCATCCGGGAGGACGGCGACCCGGCGCACGGCCGCCCGGCACCGACCTGCCGTAGCTGCGCCGCGCTGCTGGAGTGGCTCGGCGTCGAGGTGGTGGCCGAGTGAGGGCGGTCCGGAGCGCAGCGGAGGTCGCATGAGCACGCCGGAGCGGTTTCCCTCGGAGGTGGCGGAGGTGCTGGCCCGCGCCGGCTGGACGCCCGGCCGGAACGAGCGGCACCAGGCGCGGATGTGGGCGCTGGCACTCGCCTCGCACGCCTCCCCGGACGGTCACCAGCACACCGTGGTGCCGCCCGCGATGGCGGCGTTCGCCGAGTTCGGCGGGCTCGCGGTCCGTGGCGAGGGCGCCGGTGAGCAGGTGGCGCCGCCCAGCTTCGTGCTCGACCCGATGCGCGCCCTGCACAGCGCGTCGACGCTCGCCGAGCTCGGCACCCTGGTCGGCGCGCGGATGACCCCGCTCGGCGAGGAGGGCGACGGCACCGGGCTGCTCGCCGTCGACGAGCGGGGCCGGGTGTTCCTCGTCGACCACACCGCCGACTGGTTCCTCGGCGCCACCCTCGACGAGGCGCTGTGCACGCTGGTGGCCGGGCGGATGCCGGCCCGGGTGTCGGACGAGGGCACATGGGCGTGAGCGGCGGTTCGGTGACCGGGCCGGTCTCCGGCACGGGGTGGCGGCCGACCACCGAGGCCGAGGAGGCGATGGCCGCCGCGGTCGCCGCCGGTGACCAGCTCGCCTATCTCCAGGCCGTGTCCCAGGCGGCGCTGATCCTGCCGATCACGGCCGGGGCCGCGGACGGCCGCGAGAAGGTGACGTGGATGACCGCCGAGGCGGGCGGCGAGAAGTACGTCGTCGCGTTCACCTCCGGCCCGGCGCTGCCGCCGGAGTTCCGCCATCTCCGCCGGTCGCCGCTGTTCGAGGTGGTGCGGTTCATCGCCGACCTCGGCTGGGGCCTGGCCGTCGACCCGGGCCTGCCGGTGCGGTCGATGCTGACGCCGCAGGCGGTGCGCGACCTGCTGGCGTGGGAGCCGGAGTGGGCGCCGCTGGACTTCGCCCTGGGTGCGGCGGTGCGGGCCGAGGACCGCGAGGCCTACCTGTCCCGGCTGATCGACGCGGAGCTGCTGCTGCCGCTGCCGACCCAGGAGGAGCTGGCGCCCGAGCCGGCATCAGAGCCCGCCGACTACTGGACGGCGGTGCGCACCGACTCGGCCGTCGTCTCCCGCGACGTGACCGACCCCGAGTTCCCGTGGTGGCGGGCCGAGCGGGTGGACGGCGTGCCGGTGATCCTGGCGTTCACCTCGCTGCCGTACCTCCAGTCGGAGCTCGGCGACCGCGAGTGGGTCACGGTCGGGTTCGTCGAGATCGTCGCCTCGTGGCCGGAGGACGGCGGCGCGCTGCGGCTCAACCCGGGCGGCGCCAACGGCATGGAGCTGCCCGCCGAGGCGATGCGGGCGATGTACGACGCGTTCCTCACCGCGGTGGAGGACAAGAACCGCCGCCGCGACGAGGACTGATCGGCTATCGCTGCGGCGGTCCGTGGTACTGCTGCTCGATGCTGGTCGGGGCGAGCCAGATGTAGCGGTTGGCGTCGCTGCCCATGAGCGCGAGCATCTCGGGCGCCATCTCCTGCAGCAGGCCGGCGCCCTGTTCGGTGAGGTTCAGCGCCGAGCCGGCGACGGCCGCCTCCGGGGCGCTGAGCCGCTGGAGCATGACCAGGTTGCTGCCCTGCAACGCGTGCGCGTTCTCCGGGCCGAGGTGGCGCAGCACGGTCACCTGGGTCTGCCACGGGCCGGGTTGCGGCTTCGGCGTGACGACACCGCCGGTGGTCCCGGCGTCGTCGACGACGAGCAGCGGCTGCCGGGCGTTGGCAGGCACGGCCGGCGGGCGTGGATCGTTCCACAGCACCATCCGGTCGGCCATGCCGGTCGCCCACTCGCCGAGGCCCTGCCACGACCGAGGGTCACCGGTCATGACGACGGCCCGCGCGCCGAGCGCCAGCGCCCGGAACACCAGGATCCGCGCGGCCCACAGCCCGCCGACGAGCGTGACGCGGGTCGCTTGCGGCCGGAAGAACCGGATCGACACCGGCTGCCGCTGGTAGTCGACGCCGAGGAGCAGCCCGGTCGCGCCACCCCCGGCGGTGACGCCGCGCAGCATCGCGGAGCTGACCGCGTGCCAGCCGACGTGCAGCGCGGGCAACCGGTGTGACAGCGCCTTGTGCCGCTCCCCGCGAGCGGTGGCCGGGCCCTGCCGCGCCTCGGGCGGCGGCCCGGTGGGTGCCGGCCGGGCGGTGAGCGCCTCCTCGGGCGCGGCGACCGAGGCCGCGGCCTGGGCGGACGCCGTCGCCTGCGCCTGCCACGGCACCGCCTGCCGGGCCTGGCCGGTCTCGAGACCGGGCGGCGGCTGCGTGACGACCGCCGGCCGGGCGTCGGCCGCCGCCCGGCGCTGCTGCGGCGGTGCGGCCTGGTGCCGGGCGGGACCGGCGGCGTGCTGTGCCGCTGCCGGACGGCCGGGAGGTCCGGGCTGGTGCGGTGGCGGTGGCGGCTGGGTCACTTGGCACCTCCCCCGGTCGGCGCGCAGGCGTAGACGGCGGGCCCGTGCTCGCCGTCGAGGCGCACGATCTCGGCCTGCATGGCGCCGGCGGCCTCGCTCACGGCCCGTACCGTCGGCTCGAGCGCGTCACCGGCCGCCGAGACCCGCAGCAGACAGCGCACCGCCAGCCCGGTGTCGTCGCGCGTGAGCGTGATCGACACGCCCGACGACGCCGACGGCATCGACGTGAGCCAGTCGAGCACGGCGGGGGTGTCCTGCATCCGAGGCCAGCCGCGCAGCCAGAAGGCGGCGTGGGACAGCTCGCCGGAGCGCCACGCCGTCCAGTCCTCGCGAGGGCTCCCGGAGCCGCCCGGCGCGGCCGGGTCGAGCTCGCAGGCCCGGCTCACGGCGGCGGCCAGCTCGTCGGCGGTCAGGATGTGGTGGTCGAGCCCGGCCTCGCGCAGCAGCCGGCCGACCTTGCGGATCAGCGAGGCGACCAGCGCGGGCGCGTGCTCGGCGTCGTAGCTGCCGGCCATGCCGGCTTGCGCCCGGGAGCGCGCCTCGAGCCGCACCGCGACCCAGGTCGTGCGCTCCGCCGGCAGCGGAGGGGTCCCCTGCTGGAGTTGTTGCAGCTCACGGTACGACCGGGCGGCGGCCTGGCCGGGATCGACCTGCTGCCACGGCGCCGGCACGCTCAGCGTCGTCACCTGCACGATCGCGCCCGGGTGCTCGGCGTCGTCCAGGACCCGCGCGGCCAGGTCGAGCGGCACGCCCGGCTCGGCGTCGCCGCGCATCGAGTGCTCGGGGCCGACGACCGCCGCCGCATACCACCCGGCGGCGTCACAGCCGATCCCGATCCGCGTGCCGGACTCCGCCCCGGCCACACCCGCGTCCTGGATCACCAGCCCGGGCGCGAGCGTGCGCAGCATGGTCAGCCGCCGCTCCCCGGGCGCGCCGTCGGCCGGGCGCGCCCGGCGCCGCCGCGCGTGCTGCCGCGACAGCGACCGGCGCTCGATCCACCACTGGCCGTGCGAGCGCAGCAGGACGACCAGGGCCACCAGGATCCCGGCGAACGCGCTGACCCCCGCGACGACCGGTCCGCGCGGCAACGCGGCGGCGATGCCCAGGATCACGGCCTCGATGAGCACCAGCCGCCCGATGTGCAAGGCCCCGACGTATCCGGGCCTGCGCCGCAGCCGCGGCCGCGAGCCGGCGTCATCCCCCGGCGGCGTGGCCCGCACGGACGTGGGCGCTTGAGTCATCTGCCGGCATCCCCCGTTGCTTCACGTATGCTGTCGAGATCGCAGCTTACCTATCCCTGTCATGCCGTGTCGGCCGCCCGACCTTAGCCCACGGTCAGGTGTGGACGACGCCACCGCCCGCCGGCAAGTGGCCCTGGCGACGTTCCTGATCGCGAATCTTCGCTGGAGGAAAACCTGGCCTACGACCCGGGCTTTCCTCCAGGCGGGCCGGTCATCCGGCCGAAGCGCGCGGAGACCGACAATTCGGGTGCGGGCCTCGGAGGTGCCGCCGCCGAGACGCGCGTTCCGGCACAATCCAACGCCAGGCCGCTCGACCTCATGATCACGGGAAAGATGTGGCTACCCTGACAGCCACATCTTTCCCATGATCAAGGCGTTGCCCGGCCCGGCCGGCAGGTGCGGCGCGGCCACGCGTGCCGCGCCGAAGTGACCACATTGGACAGTCATCCCGGCGATCCGCACGAGCGCCCCGGACAGGGCAGCCGCCATTCCCGGCCCGGCCCGGCCCCGATCCCGGCACGAGCCGGCCGCCGATGCTGGGCCGGGCCGGGCCGGCCGCCGATGCCGGGCTGGGCTGGGCCGGCCGGGCTGGGCTGGGCTGGGATCAGCGCGGGGCGTCGAGCACGCTGGTGACGTAGCTCACGGCGGGGGCGCCGTACACCTGCTGCACCTCCAGGATCGCGCGCCAGAGGTCAGGCAGCGGCCAGTCGGCCGGGAGCAGTGCCGCCGGCAGCCGGGGGCTGCGCAGGCTCTCGACCATCGGGGTCCGGAGCAGTTCCGCGTAGCGGCGCAGCGTGACCGGGCCCGGCTCCGGCGCGGCGGCGGTCTGGTCGCGCAGGGCGGCGCGCAGCGACTCGGTGTGCCCGGCGAACGTGCCGGCGAGCGCGTCGAGGTCCCACGCCAGCCGGGCGGCGCGGGCGGCGTCCGCCTCGTCCATGGCGAGCCGCGTGACGAACAGCGCCGCGTCGGCGGGCGGGTCGGCGAGCGGCGCCACCGCTCCGGTGCGGTCCTCCAGCGCGATCAGGACGCCCTGCTGCAGCAGCCCGTAACCGGCGTGGACGGCGGCCCGGCGCAGGGCGTCACGGAACGCCCGCCGAGACTCCGGCACCTGGTACAGCACCGCGTGGAAGGAGCCCGGCCAGGACGGCGGTGGCGTGTGGTCGGCGCGGCGGATCCGGTCGAACCGGTGACCGTACTCACCCGCGAGACGGTAGCCGACGCCCCGGCCCCGACGCACGCTCGCCAGCTTGCCTTCCTGGCGCATCCGCAGCAGCAGGGCACGGGCGGCGGCCCCGGTGAGGCCGAAGTCCCCGAGCAGCCGGGTCAGGCCGACGCCGGGCAGCTCCGGGCGCTGGGCCACGCCGAAGAGGAACGGCACGAGCGACGCCGACCGTCCCCCGGCTTGAGATGATACGATCCGCTGCACGTACGTGAGCATAATCGACTCATTCGGGGAGGTCGTCATGGGGCGGCTCGCAAGCCTCCTGCTCAACTGGGGTCCCACCCTGGTCTGCAACGTCGCGTTGCCGCTCATGACCTATCAGGTGTTGACCGACCGCGGCATGAGCGAGGTGTCCGCGCTGGCGGTCAGCGCCGTCTGGCCGGTCGTCGAGGTCGGGGTGCTGTGGGCGGTCCGGCGCCGGATCGACGAGATCGGCGTGCTCACGCTGATCGTCATCGCGCTCGGGGTGGGCTCGTCCCTCCTGCTCGACGACGAGCGCCTGGTGCTGCTCAAGGAGTCCGCCGTCACGGGACTGTTCGGCCTGGTCCTGCTCGGATCCCTGCTGGCGCCCCGGCCGTTGATGTTCTACTTCGGGCGCAAGTTCGCCACCGACGGCTCCCCCGAGCGCGTCGCCTGGTGGGACGGGTTGTGGCGGTTCGGAGGGTTCCGGCGCACCCAGCGGACGCTGACCGTGGTGTGGGGCGCGGTCTTCCTCGCCGAGGCGGCGGTCCGCATCGAGCTGGCCGAGGTGCTGACGGTCGGCGCGACCGTGGCCGTCTCCGCCGTCCTGCCCTATGCCGTCACCGCCGGCCTGGTCACCTGGACGATCCTCTACAGCAGGCGGGCGCGGCGCCGCGCGGCGGAGGCCGATCCCGCCGCGCTCGCCGAGCCGGCGCGCGGCTGACCCGGCGTGACGAGCGAGTCAGAGCGCGGCGACCAAGGTCGTGACGAGGCGGTCGACGTCGGCGGGCGTGACGTGCACGTGCGGCGCCACGCGGAGGGCTTCGCCGCGGCGGGCCACGAAACAGTTCGCCTCGCGCAGGGCGGCGGCGACCCGGTCGGCGCTGCCGCCGGGCACGCGGAGCCCCAGCAGGTGCGGGCCGCGCGGCTCGGTGGCGATCACACCGACACCCGCGGCGGCGACGCGGGTGGCGAGGCCGGCGGTGATCCCGGCGAGCGCGGCGGCGATGCGCGGCGGGCCCCAGGCGAGGACCTGCTCCAGCGCCGCGACGGCCATCGGGGTGAGCTCGAAGAGCGTCCGGGCGCCCTGGTCGAACCGCCGGGCCCCGGGGAGGTAGTCCTCGCCGTAGTCGACGAGCCGGGAGAAGTCCTGCGCGCCGGCCCGGAGAATCCAGTTCTCCTCCAGGGGCCGGCCGTCGCGGTGCTCGGGCGCGACCCACAAGTACCCGCGGCCGAACGGGCCCAGCAGCCACTTGTAGCCGACCGACACGACCACGTCGGGCCGGAGCTCGGTGACGTCGAGCGGCATCACACCGAGGGACTGGCTCACGTCGACGACCAGGCGCGCGCTGGCCTCGCGGGTGCGTGCCGCGACCCGGTCCAGCTCGACCAGGCCGCCGTCGGTCCAGTGCACGTTGGGCACGGACACGATCGCCACCCGCTCGTCGATCGCGGTGAGGATCGCGTCGGTCCACGACTGCCCGGCCTCGCGCGTCACGGTCCGGATCGCCGCGCCGGCCGGTCCGGCCGCCCGCCGCCAGGTGTGGATGCCCGACGGGTATTCGTCGGCGAGCACGAGCACCTGGTCGTCCGGGCCGAGCGGGAGGTTGGCGGCGGCCACGGCGAGGCCGTAACTGGTCGCCGGCACGAGGGCGACGCCCTCGGCGTCGGTGCCGACCAGCCGGCCGAACAGCGACCGCAGTCGCTCGACGTCGGTGAACCAGTCGGGCTCGCGGATCGTCCACGGCCGCGACCGCCGCAGCAGCGCCGCCTCGCCGGCCTCCCGGACCGCGTGCAGCATCGGCGACAGGCTGGCCGCGTTGAAATACGCGACGTCCTCCGGCACGTCGAAGAGGTCGCGCTGGGATCCGAGTGCGTCGGCCACACCGGACCCTACCGCGGAAACGGCCGGGCCCGCCCCGCGCGCGGCGGGACGGGCCCGGCGGTCGAGGCCCGGGACTACCGGTTGAAGCGGCGGTCCAGTGCCAGGTTGTGGTCGTCGAGCGACGGGATGTACGCGGGAGCGGACGACGCGCTGAACGCCGTGGGGGCGGTGACGGCGGCCCAGCGCCGCAGCGCCGCCGTCGCGGTGGCCGCCTCCTCGGCCGTCAGGCGGCTGATGTTCGCGCCGTGGTTGGCGCCCGCCGCGGTGTAGGTCAGCGAGTCCCTGGTGCCGGGGCCCAGGCGGAACGGCTCGGCGCCCCACGGGTCGTTCTGGCCGTACACGAACAGCAGCCGGCGGCCGAAGAGCTTGACCCAGACGTCGATGTCGTCCATCGCGAAGGGCTGGAAGCGCGGCACGATCTCCTTGGGGATGTACGACGGTGCCCGGTCCTGGCCGCGGTAGTGCTGCAGGCGCGCCAGGTGCGGCAGTTCGACCACCGGGTAGCCGAGCTGGTACGACGCCTGGAAGTAGTACGGGACGTAGGGCGTCACGCCCTGGTCGGTGCTCGAGTCCAGGCCGGAGGTCAGGTCCAGCCAGGCCCAGATGTCGTCGCTGGACGCGGTCGCGGGCGGCACACCGGCGCAGTCGCTCTCCAGGCTGTACTGCCAGAACGCCCACGTCGTGCCGTTGACCATGAACTCGAAGGCCCGGTCGGCGCTGCCCACGATGCCGAACGTGCGGCCGTTCCCCGTGGCCCACGCCTGGTAGCGGGCGACGAGCTCGGTCCGCCGCCGCAGCGCCTCGACCTGCACGGCGTCGAGCGCCGCCCGGCACTGCGCGGTGCCGACCGCGGTGAAGAACCGGTCGTAGGCGGAGTCCTCGGCGTTGACGACGTCCTGCGGCGCGACGTAGGCGACCGTGCCGTCGACGTCGTCGGGGTAGAACCTGCGGTGGTAGATCGAGGTCATGCCACCCTTGCTCGCCCCGGTCGAGATCCACTTCTGGGCGTAGATCCGCTTGAGCGCGGTGACGATGCGGTGGTGGTCGGCGGCGGCCTGCTGGATCGTCAGCTTCGACCAGTCGGCCGGCTCGGGCCGCGACGGAGTGAAGAAGCGCTGCTCGACGGAGATCTGGTTGCCGTCGATCAGCCGGGTCGGCTCGGACCGGAACGCGTACGCCGGCACGTTGTAGCCGGTGGTGTGCAGCACCATCGGCCGGTCGGTGCCCCGGTGCAGCAGGGTGAACCGCTGCTGGAAGGTGCCGGTCTCGGGACGGTTGTGGTCGACCGGCTGCGCGATGCTCAGGATGAAGAAGCGGTACGGCGCGGCGACCGGTCGCTCCTCCAGGACGGTCAGCCCCGGCAGCGCCTGGAGCCGCTTCAGGA
Source organism: Dactylosporangium roseum (assembly GCF_025264685.1). Lineage (GTDB taxonomy): Bacteria > Actinomycetota > Actinomycetes > Mycobacteriales > Micromonosporaceae > Dactylosporangium > Dactylosporangium roseum. Next base: position 2,454,078 of record NZ_CP073721.1, on the reverse strand, counting down.
TGTCGGTCTCGGCGGCAACGGCGGGGCTCGTGACCCCGACCGCGCCGACCAGCCCGACGAGTAGTGCGATCGACAACAGTGCACGCCGCAAGCGTGACATGTCGGCCTCCCCATCGATCAGTTTGACTGCGTCGATGGGAAGGCTATCGGGAGGTGGGCCCGCGAGACGCTCCCGCGGCTGTACGCGAGGGACGGAACGAGGGCCGGGCGAGGGAAAACCCAGCCTTCCTCGCGGGTGTCAGTGGCGCCGGTACCGGCCGGTGAGGCGGCCGGAGTCGAGCACCTTGCCCGCCGCGGCCCGCCGCAGGTCGCCGGCCGAGGCGCCTGGGGCGAGGCCGAGCGGCTCGGCCAGGGCGAGCACCTCGAACGTGTACCGGTGGGACCGGCCGCGCGGCGGGCAGGGGCCGCCGTAGGCCTCCTGGCCGAAGTCGTTGCGGCCCTGGGCGGCGCCCGGCGGCACCTCGCCCTCCCCGATGCCCGCCCGGTCGGGGCCGATGCCCCACATGACCCAGTGGGTGAAGGTCCCGCCGGGGGCGTCGGGGTCTTCGACGAGCAGCGCGACCTCCGCGGTGCCCGCCGGCAGCCCGGTGATGCCGAGCGGCGGCGAGACGTCGGCGCCCTCGCAGGTGAAGCGCCGCGGTATCTCTGCCGCCTCGGCGAAGACCGGGCTGGAGACGGTGAGCGTCACGGTGTCGCGTACACCTTCTCGACGAACTCGGCGAGCCGGTGCTCGTCGAGGTTGCGCGCGAGATCCTGCTCGCTGATCATGCCGACCAGCCGGTGGTTCTCGATGACCGGCAGCCGCTTGATCTGATGGTCCTCCATCCGGCGCAGCACCTCGTCGAGTCCGGCGTCGCCGTCCACCCACACCACCGAGCCCTGGGCGAGATCGCGCACCTTGACCTCGTTGGGATCCCGGCCGTCGGCGATGCTCTTCACGATGATGTCGCGGTCGGTGACGATGCCGTGCAGCCGGTCCTCCGCACCGCAGACGGGCAGCGAGCCCACGTTGAGCTCGCGCATCTTCCGCGCGGCGCTCGTGATGTTCTCGTGCTCACCGATGCACTCGGCGCCCGGGTGCATGATGTCCCGCGCCCGGCGGCCCCGCTCGACACGGCTCGCCTGGAGTTCGCGCTGCGACCGTTCGTGCTCGTTGAGGGCCTCCAGCTTCCCGGCCACGGCCTCGGGTGCCGCCTTGCCGCTGTGTTCGGCGTAGTACGCCTCGCCGAGCTCCTGCAGCAGCCTGTTCCGCTGCCGGACCGCCCGCGTCTCCTCGATGCGCGACCGGCCCTGCTCCAGGCCGCGCTTGGCGGACTCCTTCACCTTCTCGAAGACCATGATGTCCTCCTTCCGGCGCCCCTGGCCGGGCCGCGGTACCTCCTGGCAACGCTACGACGCCGCAGGCGGAACCCACCCGCCCGCCGCCGACGGACGGCGCGGCAACCACCTTCACGGTCACTCGCCGGCGACGCGCAGGTGGAGCATGCCGTCGTCGCGCAGGTCGACCCGTGTCCCGAACCGGCGGCTGATCGTGCCGAGGACGCTCCGCAGGAGTTCGGCGTCCCCGGCCGAGGCGTCGTGCAGGCGCATCCGGCGGGCCCGCAGCGGGGCCATCCGCAGCCCGGCCAACCGCCCGGTGCCCGGTTCCACCGTGGCGAAGTACAGCAGGCGCAGGTCGTCGCGGAACTCCTCGTGGCCGGTGATGCCCTCGTAGTCGTCGATCGTGTCGCCGCAGCCGTAAAGGACGAGCCTGCCCCGGTACACCTCGATCGGCCGGGGGTGGTGCGCGGAGTGCCCGTGCACGATGTCGACGCCGGCGTCGACGAGCCGGTGCGCGAAGTCGACGTGCCGGCGCGACACCTCGTACCCCCAGTTCGAGCCCCAGTGGACGGAGGCCACGACGACGTCGCCCGGCCGTCTCACCCGGCGCGCGCGCTCGCCGACCGCGGCGGCGGTCGCCAGGGAAAGGTCGGGCAGCAGTTGCACGCCGGACCCGTCCCGGGTCGCGGCCCAGCTCCGCGGGATGCCGCTGCACTCCGCGCCGAACGACAGGACGAGCACGCGCCCGCCGCCACCGATCCCGACGGCGGCCGGCCGCCCGGCCGCAGCCGCGGTGCTCCCCGCGCCCGCCGTCGCGATTCCCGCGCCCGCCAGCGCGCCGAGCGTGTCGGCGAGCCCGAGGCGGCCGAAGTCGAGCACGTGGTTGTTGGCCAGGACGCAGACGTCGGGCCGGGCGGCGGCCAGGCACGGGACGTTCTCGGGGGCCATCCGGTAGTGCACGGCCTTGCCGGGGGCCGCGTCGTCGTTGCGGGTGACGCTCGTCTCCAGGTTGATCACCCGCGCGTCGGGCGCGACGTCGTCGAGGACACGCAAGGCGTCGCCCCAGGGCCAGGCGAAGTCGACGGGCCGGGGAACGGGGCCGTTGACCCGCTCCGCGAGCTCGACGTAGGTCAGCGCGTCGGCGGCGTACCGCTCCCACAGCCGCGGGTCACCGGGATGCGGCAGGATCTGGTCGACGCCGCGACCGGTCATGACGTCGCCGCAGAGGAACACCGTCACCGGACGGTTCCGTACGCCCACGGTTTCACCGTAGCCATCGCGCCGGCGCCCGTCGCTCACCCCGGGTGGTTCACGCCGAATGCGGGGTGACCTTGGCGTACCTGCATCGAATGAGCCGGTGGAACTTGCGACATTCAGGGACGGCGCGCATCGGGCGGGTTCCCGGCGCGCCGTCCCCCTGCCGGGCGTCGCATGGAGTGCTGTCAGTGGATGACGAACGGTTGAGCCCCCTCGATACCGCCTTTCTTCGGCTGGAATCGCCTGGTGCTCCCATGCATCTGGGCGCCCTGGCCGTCTTCCACCCCCGGGAACGGGTGCCGCCCGGCCGGCTGGCGGCACTGCTCGGCGAGCGCGTCGCGCGGATCCCCGCCATGCGGCAGCGGGTCCGCACCACGTGGCTGCCGCCGGGCGGCGCGGCCTGGGCCCCGGATCCGGCGTTCGAGATGTCCCGGCACCTGCACGTCCACCGCCTGCGGCGGGGCACGGCGATGGCGGCGGTCGCCGGCGAGCTGATGGCCGAGCCGCTCGACCTCGACCGTCCGCTGTGGCAGTTGCACCTGCTGACGGGCCTGTCCGAGGGTCGTTTCGCCGTGCTGGTGAAGCTGCATCATGCGATGGCGGACGGGTTGCGCACGGTCGAACTCGGCCTCCGCCTGATGGACGGCCGCACGGACGGCGGGCCCGCGCGGCCCGAGCCCGCGGACGCTCCCGCGCTCGACGGCGCGGCCGGCGGCGCCGTGCGGCTCGCCCGCGCGCTCGGCCAGGCCGCCGAAACCGTCGCCGGGAGCGTCGGCATCGCCACGTCCGTGCTGTCGCACGTACGGCTCGCCGCGCTGCTGCCGTCGGCGGTCGACCACGCCCGTCCTTCTGCGACGGCACGCCGGCTCGTGCTCGTCCGGCTCGACACCCGCGACGTACGGCGGGTGCGGCGGCTGCACGGCGGCACCGAGCACGACGTCCTGCTGGCCGTCGTCACCGGGGCCTTCCGGCAGTGGCTCACCGCCAACGACCAGTGCCCGGAGCGGCTCGGCATCCGGGCGTTCATCCCCGTCAGCCGGCGCAGCCGGACCACCGGGCCGAAGCGGCACAACGTGCTCTCCGGCTACCTCTGCGACCTGCCGATCGAGCAGCCGGATCCGGTCACCGCGCTGCGCACCGTGCGGACCACGATGGACCGCAACAAGGCCGCCGGCTTCTCCCGCGGGCCGGGCGCGTTCCCGGTCCTCGCCGACCGGATGCCGGCTCCGGCGCAGCGCCTCACCGTCCCGCTCCTGCGCCGGGCCGGCCCGCTGCTGTTCGACACGACCATCACGAACGTGCCGATCCCCGCGCGGCCGATGACCCTCGCCGGCGCGCCGCTGCGGCACGTGTACCCGATCGCTCCCCTGGCCCACGGGCAGGCGCTCGGCATCGCGCTGTCGACCTACCGGGAGTCGGTCCACATCGGACTGCACGCCGACGACCGCGCCGTGCCGGATCTCGACCGTATCGCCGACGGCATACCGGCCGCCCTCGCGGCCCTGAGCGGCAGCCCCGCCTGATGTGCCGGACGGCCGGTCGTGTGCCCGGGTCGGACGCCGCGTCGCGCGGCCTCACCCGGGGACTCACCCCCGCCGGGCCGGTTCCGCAGTAGCGTGGATGTGCTGGCGGAGGAACACTCCCGTGCGGGGGGCGTCATGGAACCGGTCCTCATCGTCCTGATCGTCCTGGCGGTGTCCGCCCTCCTGGGCAGTGTGCGGATCGTCCGGCAGTACGAACGCGGGCTGGTCTTCCGGTGCGGACGCCTGCGCGACCACACCCGCGGGCCGGGCCTGGCGATGATCGTGCCGGTGCTCGACCGCATGCAGAGGGTGAACCTGCAGATCGTCACGATGCCGGTACCGGCACAGGACGGCATCACCCGGGACAACGTCACCGTCAAGGTGGACGCGGTGGTGTACTTCCGGGTCACCGACCCGATCCGCGCGGCGGTCAACGTGCAGGACTACATGTTCGCCGTCCTTCAGGTCGCGCAGACCTCGCTGCGGTCGATCATCGGCAAGAGCGACCTCGACGAGTTGCTGACCAACCGCGAGCGGCTCAACCAGGGCCTCGAGGTGATGATCGACAGCCCGGCGATCGAGTGGGGCGTCCACATCGACCGCGTCGAGATCAAGGACGTCTCGCTGCCCGAGTCGATGAAGCGCTCGATGTCCCGCCAGGCCGAGGCGGAGCGCGAGCGGCGCGCCCGGATCATCACCGCCGACGGCGAGCTCCAGGCGTCGCACAAGCTCGCCGACGCGGCCTCGACGATGGCGTCGACCCCGACGGCCTTGCAGTTGCGTCTGCTCGAGACGGTGGTCGAGGTGGCCGCGGAGAAGAACTCCACCCTGGTGCTGCCGTTCCCCGTCGAGCTGCTGCGCTTCCTGGACGAGAAGGTGCCGAAGCCGGAGCGCGAGGCCCCACCGGCGTCCCCGGCCGGGTACCCCGCCGAGCTGCCGAGGGTGGACGTGGACGCACTACGGTGACGGCCGGGTCGCGACATCGGCGGCGTCCCGGAATACAGTCCCCGCGTGGAAGAGTTCCTGTGGTCGGTGTGCGTGCGGGACCGGGACGGTGCCGTGCTCTACGAGCGGGACGCGGCGCGGGTCCTGTCCACGGCCAGCGTCGGAAAGGTCCTGCTGCTGCTCGAGGTCGCGCGGCGCATCGACGACGGCAGCCTCGCGGCCGGCGAGCCGCTGCGGCGGACGGCGCCCGTGGCCGACTCGGGGATCTGGCAGCACCTGGCCGTCGACGTGCTCGGCGTCGAGGACCTCGCGGTCCTGGTCGGCGCGGTCAGCGACAATCTGGCGACCAACGTGCTCCTCGACCGCGTGGGCCTCGACGCGGTCCAGGCGCTCGGCACGCGGCTCGGCCTGCGCGACACCGCCCTGCACGACCGGGTGCGCGACGTGCGCACACCGGCGGACGCGCCGCGGCTGTCGTCCGGCACCGCCGCGGAGCTGTCCCGGCTGATGCTCGGCATCCATCGCGGTGAGTACGCGGGCGCCGCGCGAGTGCTGGCCTGGCTGCGGAACAACACGGACCTGTCGATGGTCGCCGCCGCGTTCGACCTCGACCCGCTGGTCCACGGCACGTTGTGGAACAAGACCGGCACCGACACCGGCGTCCGGGCCGACACCGGGGTGGTGGACGGTGTCGCGTACGCGGTCGTCGCCAACTACACCGGCGACCGCACCGGCGAGGTGCTGCGCACCATGCGGGCCCTCGGCCGGATCATCAGGAACCTCGCCGACCGGTAGTGACGGCCGGCCGCGCCACGTGGCGCGGCCGGCTCGCCGGCGGCGGTCACGGAGCACGGCGGGTGGGACCGGGACGATCCGGACAACCGGCGATGACCCCGCCCGGAACTTCCTACGATCGGCTGTAGGAGATCCTTGCGGGACGGACGCCTAGTCACTAGGGTCGGCAGCCAGCACGTCCGAGGCCGCGTCGGCAGAGCGCCGGTGAGCCCGGAACCGCATGGGGAACGAGGGGACGCCGTGCAGCCCGACCGCGAGCGCGACAAGCCGGAGAGCGCGGGCACGGGTGCCCTGATCACGATCGGCGTGCTCGGCATCCTGCTCATCATCGGCTTCATTTTCAGCGTCACCGGCCGCTGAAAGCCGCCGGTCACCGGGCGACCGGCCATCGGTTCCGGCACCCGGCGCGGTGCCGTTCGCGTTCGGCGCCGGGCGCCGCTGCCACCCGTTCACTCCGGCCAGGTGACGCCCGGCCGTCCTCCACCAGGCGACCCTGGTGCGGTACGGCGATTGATCCGAGCATCGGCCGGCGACCGGCCCGCAGCGGTCCCGGTGCGGCTCTGAACGGGAGGTACGCATGAGCACGAGCACCGCCGAACGAACCCGACCGGAGGCCCAGGAGGGCGAGGAACAGAGCATGCTTCCCCTGTTGCTCACGGCCTTGATGGCACGCCGTGAGCAACGCGGGGAGAGCATCTTCGAGCACCCGCTGATGATGGCCGCACTCGCCCGTCGCCGTCAGGGCGGTGAAGGCATTTTCGAGCACCCGCTCCTGCTCGCCGCCCTGATGCGCCGCCGCGAGGAGAGCGGCGAAGAAGGCATCGAACACCCGCTCCTGCTCGCGGCGCTGATGCACCGCCGCCGTCAGGGTGGAGGCGTCTTCGAGCACCCGCTCCTGATGGCCGCGCTGATGAGCCGGCGCGAGGAGGGCGGTGAGAGCGGCATCGAACACCCGCTGCTGCTCGCCGCGCTGATGCGCCGCCGTGAGGAGAGCGGCGAAGAAGGCATCGAGCACCCGCTCCTGCTCGCCTCGATGCTGGCCCGCCGGTAGGCGGTCCCGCGCACCGCCCTTCGGTCGGCAGACCGGAGGGCGGATCACCCTGGTCCGTCACCAACAGAAGGAGGAGTCGTGGCGGCTGACGGAACGTCGAAGGAGCCCACGGACCCGGTCGAATCGTTGATCGACGATGCCATCCGGGAGATTCTCGAGGAAGCCGGGTCGTCCCGGACCGCCCGTGGCCGCTCGGCGCCGAACGTGCTCGAGGTGGTGATGTCGGCGCTGCCGGCCCGCGGCGCGGCACGCGCGCCGTTGCTCGAGCGGCTGCTCATCGCCGAGGCGATGGCGGGCGCGCTGGCCGACGCACTGGCGCCGGCCCTGGCCGCGGCGCTGGCCCCGAGGATCATGAAGCTCCTCGATCAGGACGGCGACACCGCCGCGGAGCCGAAGGTGACGAGCGGCCGGTCCCGCAAGTCGGACAGCAAGTGACGCCGGTGGCCGGTCGCGACGCCGGGTGAGGAGACGTCACCCCGCGCGAATGAGGTGGCCGCGCGGCGGTGAACGCACACTTCCAGCGGGATCGAACTCGCATGGAGGTGGACGATGACGACGTTCTCCTGGCACCGTGGGCACGCCCCGACGCACCGCGGCCGGGCTCCCACCGTCGAGCCGTTCTGGCAGGTCCTGTCCCTCGGGGTCAGCACCGTGCTCTTCGGCATCGCCGTGCTGGTGTGGCCGGGCCAGACGCTGCACCTTCTCGGCGTCCTGGCCGGTGTCTGGCTCATCGTCCTGGGCGTCTCGCGCGCGATCGCCGCGCTCGGCGGCGCCCAGGACACCGCCCGGCGGATCTTCACCGGCTTCGTCGCCGCGGTGCTCATCGTCGCCGGGATCGCCTGCGTGCGCAACGCGGCCGGCGGCGTGCTCCTGCTCGCCACCATCCTCGGCCTCGCCTGGCTGCTCAGCGGCTTCACCCAGCTCGCGATCAGCGTGTTCACGAGGGGCACGGCGAGAGTCTGGCTGACCACGCTCGGCGTGCTCTCGATCCTGGTCGGCCTGGCCTTCATGCTGTGGCCCGGTCCGTCGCTCACCACGCTGGTGCTGCTGACCGGGATCAGCGCGCTGATCATCGGCGCGGGTGAGGTCGCGTACGCCCTGCGTTCGCGGCGCGCCAGGCCCGCGGTCGAGTCCGGTGGTGCGCCGGCCTGAGCCCTCGGCGGCACTCCTCACCTTCCCGGAGGGATGCGACCGGGTGGCCGTGGTCCAAGTCTGAAGACCTGGCGGCAGTCTCGTGCGGATGCCCGGTGATCCTGCGTAGTCGGGGAGGGACACGATGGGAGACATCACTTTCGGTGACATCGTGCGTGGACCGGGCACCACGGGTCCATGAGCACCACGAACGGCCGGTCCGGGAGTGCTCCCGGGCCGGCCGTCTGGTACAGGCGGCTCGGCCGGGTGGGCTGGTCGGTCACCGGCGCCGCGGCGGGCGCCGCCGCGCTGGTCGTCGTCGCCGCGGTACTGCTGCCCCTGATCCTGCCGCTGCTGGTCATGATCGTCGTCGCGGTGACCATCCAGCCCGCCGTCGACCGGCTGCAGGCGCACCGCGTGCCGCGCGGAGCGGCGGCGCTGGCCGGTGCGATCATCGTGCCGGCCGTGCTGATCGCCGTGGGGGTGCTGCTCGCGTACGTGCTGGTGACCCAGGCGTCGGGGTGGCGGCCCGCCGCGGAGGCCGCCGGCACGTACCTGCGCGAGACCCTCGGCGCCGACCCGGTGCGGACGATCCTGGGGTCCGGCCAGTGGCGGACCGCCCTGCTCGGGCTCGGCTCGGCGCTGACCAACGGGGCGGTCATCGTCGGGCAGATCGCCGTCGGGCTGCTGGCCGGCTCGTACCTGCTGTTCTACGCCCTCCGGGACGGCCCGCGCCTGATGGCGCTGATCGAGTCGCGGCTGCCGCTGCCGGCCGGGTCGGCGCGGGCCCTGCTGCGCGGCGCCGCCGTCCAGTTCCGCCGGTACGTGCTCGGCACGACCGCCGTCGCGGCGCTGGACGCCTTGGTCATCACCGCGGGCGCCGCCGTGCTGCGGGTGCCGTTCCTCCTCGTGATCGCCGCCGTCACGTTCGTCGCCGCCTACGTGCCGTACCTGGGCGCCTGGGTCTCGGCGGGGTTCGCCGTCATGGTCGCCATCGGCGCCGGCGGCCTCGCCACCGGGCTGTGGATGCTCGGCATCGTGCTGGTGACCCAGAACATCCTCGAAGGTGTCCTCCGGCCGATCGTGTTCGGCCGTGCCCTGCGCCTGCACCCGGTGGTCGTGCTCGTCGCCACCGTCGTCGGCGCCGCGATCGGCGGGCTGGCCGGGGTGTTCCTCGCGCCGCCGGTGGCGGCGATCGTCATGTCGTGGTGGTCCACGATCCGCGAACACCGGTCGTGACCCGGGTCGGTGGCGCATCGCCCGAGTGGTGCCGGCCGCTGCCCCCGCGGCTCAGCGCCTGTCGTCGGCCAGGGCCCGGAAGCGCTCCGCCAGTGCCTCGGCGCAGGCGGTGAACCGGGCGAAGTCCTCCTCGCCGCGGCGGTCGGCCGCCGCGACGTCGTCGAGCAGGCTCGTGTACTCCGACGTCAGCTTCCGATACCGGGCCGCGAAGTCCGGCGCCTCCGTGCCGCCGGAGCGCCGCTTCGCCGGCCGGCGATTCGTGCCGTCACGGGTCGCGGCGACGGTCCGCCGGACGGCCGCGGCGTACCGTGCGTCGAGGTCGATGATCTGCTGGGCGACGACGGCCGTGGCGGCGCTGAGCACGGTGCGGCTGTCGGTCGCCCGGTCGAGCCGGTCCCGCCGGGCCGCGGCGAGCCGACCGGCCCGGCGCGCCCCGCCGTAGAGCACGGCCGCCCCGACGAGCACGGCGGCGACGGCCGCGATCGCCACGAGGTAGCGCGGCAGCGACGGACTGATCGTCCGCGCGTCGGTGGGGACCATGTCCGCCTTGGCCAGCCGGTCGTAGTTGACCGCGATCACCTTGATCGCGTCGAGAGGCCGGTCGACGAACTGATCGACGCCGCTGCCGACGGTCGTCTCGGCGACGAACGCCTTGCCGAAGTTCTCGTCGTCGTGGCCGGGCAGCATGGAGCAGCCGTACGTGTCGAACCCGTCGCCGTCGCCGTCCCGGCGCATCAGCAGCACGAGCGTGCCGGACGCGGCGCGGCGCACCGCGTGACAGCCGTCGCGCAGGTCCGCCACCGGCTCCAGCAGGATCACGACGAGCCGCCGGTTGCCGATGATCCGCTCGGCGACCGCCGTGTCGAGGCCGGTGCCGGGCACGGCGTACACCGACGAGGTGCGGACGTGCCGGGCGATCGGTCCGTCGAACAAGCCGCCGGACCACAGCGCCCAGCCCGCGAGGACGAGGCAGCCCAGCACCGCGAGCCCGAACGGGGTCGGCAGCGCGCGCCGCGTCCAGGCACCGAACCGCTTCATGCCAGCCGCCCCCGCAGGTACTCCGCCGGGCGGTACCCGGCGACGCCGACCGCCCGGCCGACGCTGTCCAGCTCCCGTTCGGCGCTGTCGAGCAGACCCCGGACGTGCTGGTCGGGCAGCCGCGCGTCGAGTGCCTCGCGCGCGGCGCCCAGGCTGCTGATCGCGCGGGTGAGCGCGGCGTCGGTACGGTTGTCGGTGAGCCCGGAGACCTCGACGGCGAGGGCGGTGAGACCCGCGAGCCGGGCCGGGACACCGTCACGGCCGGCGACCGCGAGACCCTTCGGCGGCCGGGGACCCGGCAGCGCCCGCGCGGACAGGACGAGAAACGCGGCGACGCAGGCGGCGAACAGCCAGGGCAGCACCGGGAGCGCGACCCGCAGCGGATCGACCGGGCGATACGGCAGCGGCCGGTCGAACAACCCGGCGTAGCGGACGTCGGTCACCAGCGCCAGGTAGGCGCCCAGCACGTTGTCCTGGGGGTAGGCGTACGCGCTGAGGCGGTCGTCGAACCGGGCGTAGAAGCTCGCGGCGGTCACGTCGGCGAAGTCGGCCGCGTGCGGGCCGTGGTACTCGATCCACGCGCCGTACATGACGACGATCGGCCGGTCCGGGAACAGCTCGGCCAGGCGCGGCCCGAAGCGGGGCGCCGGCATGTCCCTCGGCTGGACGGGCAGCGCGACCACGAACGTCGAGCCGGTGCCGAACGCGTCCTCGGCGGTCTTGGCGGGCACGGCCGCGAGCGTCGCTCCGGGTGCGACGTACCGCCCGCCGGCCCGCAGCGCGGCGGCGACCGTATCGAGCTCGGCGCCGGTCGGGTCGCGCCACGCGCCGCCGGCGGCGTCGTCCGCCGCCGGGCGGCCGGCGTCCTCGCGCAGCGCGCGGATCAGCTCCACCAACTGACCGGTGACGTCGTTTCGGGCGAACTGGTCGCGCCACTCGGTCAGCGTGCTGCCGGACGCCTGGTAGAAGCCGCCGCTCACCTTGGTGCCGACGATCCGGATCGTGGCGTTCTCGACCTTGCGGACCTCGCTCTGCTGGCCCTTGGTGAGCCCGGGCGGCGCGACGAGGATGCGGACGTCGGAGGCGCCGATCGCCGCCGACACCCGGCCGGTGTCCCACTCGGCCACGGCGCCGGGGAGCCGGACGACCCGCTCGGCGGCGACCATGGCCGTCATCTCCCCGACGGACGGCAGGGTCGCGCCGCTGATCTCGCCGGCGGAGCCCTCCGCGATCGTCGCGGTCGACGGGGATCGCCCGTACGTGGTGTCGGCGCTCTGCCGCTGCGCGACCAGGAAGGCGGTGACGCTGGCCACCGCGATGCCGAGCACGACCCAGCGCGTCGGTCCGGCGAGGCCCCGGAGGCGGCGGCGGTCAAGCACCGGCGGCCGCCCGCCACAGCCGGTCGGCCGCCCGGGCGTAGCCGGTCGCCGTGCGCGCCGCCGCCCGGCCGCCGCGCCCGGCGGCGATCGCCTCGGCGCGGGCGAGCAACTCCTCGGCCTCGGCCACCCGGGTACCGGCGGCGTCGCGGCTGACGGTCGCCACGTCGATCGCGGCCCGCGCCCCCGACCAGGCGATCCGCCGGTCCCGGGCGCGGGCGTGCCGGCGCGGCACGAACGCCGCCGCGAATCCGGCGGCCACGACCAGGATCGACCCGATCAGCCACACCGGCCAGGACGACAACACGCGGACACTCCCAAACCTCGAACCGTCACCGCAGCTCAAGCGGCCACCGACCGATGATCCACGATCATGTCAACACGATCGGCGACCGCCTGCATCGTGGACGGCGGCCGCTGTGAGGTACGACGCGCCGGACGGCCGGGGTCGCCGGCCACGGCTGGGCCTCCGCGCCGGTCTCACGACGTTCGTTCGGGCAGCAGCCGCTCCTCGTGGTCGAGCTCGCGCTCCAGGCGGCGGAGGCTCTCGTCGGGCAGCGTGCCGGCGTCCCGCCAGCGCAGCAGTTCCTCGCGCTGGGCGTCGATCGCGGCGCGCCGGGTCCGCAGCGCCGCCTCGTACCGCGGCGAGACCGGGATCTCCGGCGAGTCGGAGCTCTGCAGCAGGTCGAGGCGGCCCTGGTAGCGGCGCAGGCGGTGCTCGAGCTGGGCCCGCATCGCCTCGATGGCCTGCGTGTCGAGGTCGTCGTGGTCCTCGCGGGCGATCTCGTCGAGCCGGTCGAGGGCCGCCCGCACGGACGCGGACCGGGCCTCGTTGCGGATCCGCGCCTCGTCCACCTCGTTGGCCCGCAGGCCGAGGAGGCGGACCAGCGGCGTGAACGTGAGGCCCTGCCCGACGAGCGTGACGAGCACCACGACGAACGTGCAGAACAGCAGCAGGTCGCGGTCCGGGAACGGCGCGCCGCTGTCGGTGACCAGCGGCAGCGTGGACACGGCCGCGAGGCTGATCACGCCCCGGGTGCCGGCCCAGCTCAAGGCCACCACCTCGCGGCCGCCGAGCGCCTCCTCCAGCTTGCCGCTCTCGCTGCCGAGCCGGGTGTGCAGCGACCGCGGCAACAACTGGGTGAGCGCCAGCCACAGCGGGCGGATCAGTAGCGTCACGCCGACGGCGATGGCGACCGCGATCACGACGGTCGACGTGTCGTACTCCCGCAGGTTGCGGACGACCGCCGGCAGTTGCTGGCCGATCAGCAGGAACACGAACCCCTCAAGCAGGAAGTCGACCAGCCGCCACACGGCGCTGGTCTGCAGCCGGCTGGCGCCGGACGACGAGCGCGGGGCGTCGTGGCCGACGATGAGCCCGGCGATGACCACGGCGAGGACGCCGGACACGTGGAGCTTCTCGCCCAGCAGGTACGCGACGAACGGCGTGGCGAGCGAGATCGCGTTGGCCATCAGCGGGTCCTTGCCGAGCGGCCGCAGGAGCCGCACCGCGTAGGCGACCGCGGCGCCGACCAGGGCACCGCCGGCCGCGGCGAGGAGGAACTGGCCGACGGCCCGCGGCGCGGAGAACTCGCCGCCGACGGCGGCCGCGACGGCGAAGCTGAGGATCGTCAGTGCCGTCGCGTCGTTGAGCAGCCCTTCGCCCTGGATGATGGTGACGAGCCGGGGTGGCAGGCCGACCCGCCGCCCGACGGCCAGGGCGGCGACCGGGTCGGGCGGAGCGACGGCCGCGCCGACCGCGATGCCGGCGGCGAGGGTCGCCCCGGCCACGAACATCTGGAACCCCAGCCCGACCACGAGCGCGGTGAGCAGCACGAGGATCACCGACAGGCTGACCACGATGCGCATGTTGCGCCGGATGGCCAGCAGTGACGAGTTGAGTGCCGCACTGTACAGCAGCGGCGGCAGCACGAACGTCAGGATGATCTCCGGCTCGAGTGCGATGTTCGGCCCCGGCAGCAGCGCGTAGACGATGCCGACCACCGGCAGGACCGCCGCGGCCGGCAGGCCGGTCCGGGCGGCGAGCCAGCGGACGCCCACGATCACGGCGACGGCGGCGAGCACGAACACGAGAAGCACTTCGGGGATCACCCTGTCATTCTCCCCGATCGACCGGGCAGTTGACCTTGACGTTCCCGATCATGGCCTGGTACCGGCGGACGTCCGCACCCTGCCGGTCGGCTTCCTCGACCGCGGCCACCCGCGCGGCGAAGAAGGCCGCGAGGGTCGGTCAGGGCCTGACGTCCGCGGCGCCGACGCGCGCGACCATCCCCTCGCAGCTCCGCACGACGACGGCCGCGGCGCGGCGCTGCTCGGCGGTGAGCGTCACGTCCTCGGCGGTCAGGCGCCAGCGGCGCAGCACGTCGTTGCTGAGCCTCCACAGCTCGTCCTCGGTCGGCTCGTGCTCCAGGCCGAGGCGCGCCACGACGTTCGCGCCGGCCGCGCCGGCCAGCCGCCTGGCCTCCGCCGTGAGCGGCGCCGGCAGCGTCACCCGCCCGGCCCGCAGCGCCGCGAGGAATCGCAGCTCCTGGAAGTCGTGCGCCCCGGCGACCGTGCGCTCGAGCTCGGCGAGGAGGTACTCGGCACCGGGCCGCGGCTCGGCGCGCAGCATGAACTCGAGGGCGATGAGCGCGGACCGCGCCTTGAGCGCGTGCCGCCGGTCGAGGAACTGCTCCCGGACCGACTCGCGCAGCTCGGCCAGGCCGCTGCGCCGGACCAGTTCGGCGGCGAGCCGGTCGCGGGTCCGGCCGGTGGAGCGGACGAGCGTCGTGCACAACCGGACGCCGGTCAGCCCGAGCCGGTCGAGCAGCGCGCGGCGCGTGGCGGGGTCGACCGGGGCCGGGAAGGCGGATCCGGGCACCGGCTGCTGCCCGGTGAACCGGTCGGCCGAGAGCAGGAAGGCGTCGAGGGCCGCCCGGGGCACGGCGGCGAGGGCCGCGAGGACGGTGAACTCCGCTTCGGTGAGCGTGGCTGCCGCGCGGGCCAGGCGCGGCGCGAGCGCCACGACATGCCGCGCCACCGGGCCGATCGCCGGGTCGCGGCGGTGCCGCCGGGCGAGCTGCCGCGCCTGGGTCAGCGCGTCGATGCCGCCGCCGGCCAGCTCGTCGGCACGGGACAGCACGGTCAGCACGCTGACCGGTGCCGCCGCGGCGACGGTGCCCTGCCACGCCATCTCCAGGAAGCGCAGGTCGGCGTCGTCGAGGTGGCGGGTGAGGTACAGCACCGCGTCCGCGTCGCGCAGCACCCGCCGGGCGAGGGCGGCCTCCGGTGTGCCGTCGCCGCGCACCGGACCGGCACCGACCTGGACGGCCGGGGTCTCGACGAGCTGCGCGTGGCGCAGCGCCCGGACCGGCAGCTCGACCACCACCTCGCCGGCCTCTCCCGGCGGCAGGCCGACCGGGTCGAGGCGCAGCCCGTCGGCGAACCGGGCCACCGGCAGCTCCTGGGCGGGGCCCTGGACCGGGTACACGGTCACCCGGGGCGCGGGGCCGTCCTGATACCAGGTGAGCGGCCGGCCGTCGAGATCGGCCCCGAAGACGGGGCTGACATCGGCCCCGACCATGACGTTGACGAGGGTCGACCGCCCGGCACCGGCCCGGCCGGTGACGGCGACCCGCAGCGGCTCGTCGAACCGGTCGAGATGGTCCCGCAACCAGGTCGAAGCCCGCGGGCTGTCCTGGTAGACGTACAGCGCCTCGCCCATCAGGCTGCGGACCGCGTCGCGGAGGTCCTCGGCGGGCCTCATGCGGGCGGTCGCCGTTGCGCCGGCACCAGCACCGCCCGGCCGGCACCGAGCGCGGTCGCCTGCTTGTACAGCCCGGCGAGGCCGACCAGCTCGCGCTGGATACGCCGCGCCCGGTGGTCGCGCACCGCGGCGTCGTCGTCGACGGCCTGCTTGGCGGTGCGGGCCGACTCCACGACGGCCTGCCGCAGCTCCTCGGTGAGCTCGGTGAAGTGGCCGCGCAGGACCCGCTGCGCCTGCCGGATCACGTCCTTGGCGTCCTTGTTGAGCCGGGCGAAGACGTCGTCCACGTGGCGCTGGACGGCGGCCTTCGCGGTGGCCTGGCGCCGTTTGCGGGTGGAGAGGCTCTCGTCGCGGATGCTCTTGCCGGCGAAGAGCGCGCCCGCGCCGAGCGAGATCGGGTTGATCAGCGGCATCCCGGCGAGGCCGGTGGCGAGGCCGAACATGAGCACGCCGCCGTACGACCCGCGCAGCCCCGTGAAGACCTTCTGGCTCAACGACAGCCGGTCGACGGTGGGCCTGTCGAGCGGATCCACCCGGTCCGGCGCGTCCCGCAGCAGCGCCGGTGTCCACTGTGGAAGGCGGTCGGCGGTGCCGGGCGGGAACTCCCGCGCCACCCGGGCGGCCATGGCGTCGATGCGCTCCGCGAGCCAGCCGAAGTTGGCCTCGGCCGCGTCGCGGAGCGAACCGTCGAGCCACTCCGCGAACGACTGCCAGGTGCGGGCCGGGTCGGCCTCGTCGAGACGCTCGTCGGCCCTGCGCAGGACCGCGCGGGTCCGCTCGCGCAGGTCGTATTCGATGTCGGAGACCAGGTCGGAGACCTCGTCGGCCAGCGCGTACTGCCACCGGGTCGCGCGGCGGCGCAACTCCTCGAGGCCGCGCTGGGCCTCGTGCAGCCGCGACATGGCATCGGACGTGCCACCCTTGCGCTGGACGGACAGCTCCTCGCGCAGGGCCGCGGCCAGGTCCTCGAGCACCGTGCGGGTCGCCAGCCCGACGGCCGCGGGCGCCAGCAGCTCGCTCTTGCCGGCCACGGTCTGCCGCAGGTGGGTCACCAGGTGCGGGAAGCCGGACTCCGTGTTGAGTGCCTGGTCGCCGGTGCGCGCGGCGTGCAGGCGCAGCGTCGCGGAGAGGGCGAGCAGCCGCACGGGCACGCCCGCCTCGGCGAGCCGCTGCCGGTTGCGCCGCAGCACCCGCCGCCAGTCGGGGGCCAGATCGGTCTTCGTGAGCGCGACCACCATGCCCGGGTACGACCGGCCGAGGTGCGCGAGCAGCGCCAGCTCGCCGCGGGACAGCTCGCGGGTCGCCTCGGTCACGAAGAGCACCGTGTCGGCGCGGGTCACCGCGGCGATGCCGGTCACCTCCGGCACCGGGTCGGACCAGTCGACGGCGGGCGCCTCGATCAGCGCGAGCCCGCCGGCCAGCAGCGACCGGGGCAGCCCCACCTCGGCGTAGAGCAGGCCGCGGTGCGGTTCGCGGTCGTCGCCGGCGTCGAGGTCGGCGAGGCGCTCGACCGGCAGCGGCAGGCGGTCCTCCGCGGGCTCGTCGTCGTGCGGCCGGGCCGGACGGCGGCGGACGAGGTGCGCCGACGGCGCCGCCCCGTGCTGGACGACGGTGGCCACCCGCCGCCCCGCGCGGTCGCCGGCGGGGCAGACCGTGGCGTTGAGCAACGCGTTGACGAGCTGGCTCTTGCCCTGCTTGGCCCCGCCCACGACCAGGACGCGCAACTGCGGGTCGAGCAGGCGCGCGCGCCGGTGGCGCAGCCAGCGCGCCAGGTCGGGCCGGTCGAGCGCCACGCAGGTGCGGGTGGTGCGGTCGAGCAGGTCGAGCCAGCGCGGCACGCCCGTGCCGGATTCCGCGGCGACGGGATCCGGCGCGAGGGGATCCGGCGCGAAGAGGTCCGGCGCGAGCGGCTCCGGGGCGGGTGGAGAGGCCGGACGCGGGTGTGTCGCGAGTCCGGCCTCCCAGATGTCCGTCAAGAGGTGCTTCCGTCCACGGTCGGCGTCGGTGCGGTCAGTGCAGGTGGCCCAGCAGACCACCGTGGTCCTGGTCGTGCTCGGCGGGAGCGCCGCTGCCGCCGAGGAGCCCGCCGGTGAGGCCGTCGCCGTGCCCTGACACCACTGAACCGGTGACGTTCGACACCGTCGCGTCGACGGTGTCCGTCACCGTGCCGGTGTCGGCGACCCCGCCGAGGCCGAGCGAGTCGACCGGCTCCAGGTCGGTCGCCGTGCTGAGCGTCACGTCGACCGTACCGTACACGCCGCCGAGGACCGGGTCGACCGTGCCGAGGATCGGGTCGACCGAGTGCACCACCGGGTCGGTGGTGTCGAGGACGGGGTCGACGGTGTCGACCACCGTGCCGGTCGTGCCACCGACCACCGGGTCGACCGCGTCGAGCGTGCCGGCCGGGTCACCGAGCAGCGACAGGTCGAGCGCGCCCGGGACGGCACCCGGCACCGGCAGGCCGGCCGGCGCGAGCGACAGCCCGCCGAGGCCGACCGAGGCGCCCGCGACGGCCGTGGCGTTGACGGTCATGTCAGAGCCGTGGCCGTGCGCCTGCCGGCTGCCGACCACCGCGAACTGGGTGATGCCCTGCAGTTGCCGGACGGCGCCGGTAACGTCGCCGTCGAAGCCGAGCGTCGCGTCGTCGGTGCCGACGATCTCGGTGAGTCCGCCGATCGGCGCGTAGTCCATCACCAGCGGGATGACGTCCTGCACGTCGGCCTCGGTGATGTCGCCGAGTCCGGCGTCGACGAGGACTCCTTCGGGATCGAGCTCGAACGCCGAACGCGCGGCCGGGTCGGTGAGCAGGTTGAGCACGAAGTCGTGCAGCGTCGGGCTTGCCGGGGTTTCCATGAACAGGCTCTCCTCGCAGGGTGTCAACAACATAAACATGCCTGGATGCATTCGTCCAGCGCCGCCGCCGAAGGTAGGTTCACGGGGACGAAGCCGGCATCGGGGATCGCGCCGAGTAACCGGGCGACTCCTTGGGGGATGGTCCCCCACCTGCCGTTAGGGGCATTGGGGGAAATCGGGCCACGCAGAGATCTAGGGGAGACCGTCGATGGCGTATCTGGTACGAACAACGCGTTGAACCGCCCCGCACATCGAGGAACACCACCATGCCGTACGTCCTGGGAGTAGACATTGGCGACAGCTTCACCTCGGCCGCCGTCTGCCGGCGCCGCGGAGCCACCTGGGGCGGTGCCGAGACGGTGCGACTCGGTGCCCGTTCCTCGGCCGCCGCGTCACTGATCGAGTTGTCGCCGACCGGCGCGCTGCTGACCGGCGACGGCGTGCGCGCCGACGCCTCCGGGGATCCGGGCCGCATCCTGCGCGGGTTCAACCGGCGGGTCGGCGACGACGTGCCGATGGTGGTGGACGGCCGGTCGTACCGGCCGCAGGAACTCCTCGCCGCGCTGGCGCGGCTGGTCGTCGACCGGCTGCACGAGCAGGAGGGCGAGGCGTGCGAGCAGGTGGTCCTCGCCCATCCGGCGGGTTGGGGCCCGCACCGGCAGGGCCTGCTCCTCGAGGCGCTGCGCGACGCCGGTCTCGGTGACGTCGTGCTGGTGCCCGGCCCCGTCGCCGCCGCCGAGCACCAGTCGGCCGGCGGCCGGCTGCCGGGCAACGCACTGCTGGCCGGCTACGACCTGGGCGGCACGACCTGCACCACGTTCCTGGTCGGCCGGCCCGCCCACCGGTCACCGGAGCTGCTGGCGCACACCGAGCACACCATCGGCGGCGCGGACCTGGACGACGCCCTGCTGGCACACGTCCGTGCGGCGATCGGCCGTGCGATCACCGACCCGTCCGCGGACGTCGACTCGGGCCCGGTCGCCGTGCTGCTGCGCCGCGACTGCACGGAGGCCCGGGAGCGGCTCTCCGACGCGCCGGAGGCGCACGTGCCGCTGCCCTGGTGGGCCGGCGACCCGGGCGGGACCGGCGAGCACCAGCGGGCGATGCGGGTCACCCGCGCGGAGCTGGAGACGCTGATCCGGCCGCTGCTGCGGGCCAGCGTCGACGGCCTGGCGCGGCTCGTCGCCGGCGGCGACCACGCCCCCGCCGACGTCGCCGGGGTGCTGCTCGTCGGCGGCGCGGCCCGGACACCGCTGGTCGCCGAGCTGATCGCCGACCGGCTGCGGGCCCCGGTCCTGCTCGACGAGGACCCGCGCACGACCGCGGCGCGCGGCGCGGCGCTGGTCGCCCGGCGGATCGTGAGCGGCCACCGCGGCGGTGCCGCACCGGTCTGGCCGCACGAGGTCACCGCCCCGCTGCCGCTCGCCGCCGAGGAGTCGTGGCCCGCCGGGGACGACGGCCGCCCGGCGCGGCCGCCGGTGGAGCCGGCCACGGAACCGGCGCGGGACGCGGACCCACCGGTCGGGACGCTGGTCGCCCGGCGCGCCCGCCGCGGCAGGAGGCGGCGGTGACCGGGGCACGGACGACGACGCACCCGGCCGCACGCAGGCTCGTCCTCGGCGCACCCGCCAGGCAGTTGTTCGACGCGGCCACCGCCGACCCGCTCGGCCCGCTCTGCGCCCAGGTGCGGGCACCGGGCGGTCACGGCAAGTCGGCGCTGCTGCAAGCCCTGGGCGACGCGCTGACCGCGGCCGGCGTGCGGGTCGTGACCCCGTGGCAGGCCGACGCCGAGCCGGACGGCGACGCGGTCCTGCTCGTGGACGACGCGCACCTGCTCGGTCCGGACCGGCTGGCGGCGCTGCGCGACCGGGTCCGGCGCGGGATGCCGCGGCTGGTGCTGGCCTACCGGCCGTGGCCACGGCCCGTCGCCCTGCTGGAGCTCGTCGACGCGCTGCCCCGCGTGCGGCCGCCGCTCACGCTCACACCGTTTGGGCCCGAACAGGTTCGTGCGTACCTCGCCCACGCCTGGGAGCTGACCCCCGCGCCGGAGGTCACGTCGTTCGTCGCGGCGCAGACCGCCGGGGTGCCGGCCTACGTGGTCCGGCTCGCGGCCGCCCTGGCGGCGAGCGGCGGCCGGCACGGCGGCGCCCGGCTGGAGGTGCCGGCGGCCGCGGTCGCCGGCTTCACGGCGGAGCTCGACGAGCTCGACCCTGACGTCCGGCGCGCTCTGCTCGCCGCGGAGGCCGGCCTGGGCCTGCGGATGGACCTGCTCGGTGCGCTGCTGGACTGTGGGCCCGAAGGCGTCGGCGCGGTCCTCGAGGCGGCCCGCGCGACCGGACTCGTCGGGCGCGACGGACAGCTAGTGCCGATCACCCGGACCGCCCTCGCAACGCTGACCCCGACGGCCGAGCGTGTCGCGGTGTGGCAGCGGCTCACCGAGTTGCAACTGGACCGGCGCGGCCCCGTGCTCCCCCTGGTTCGCGCCCTGCTCGGCACCGGCCCGGCGGGGACCGAACGGCTCGGCGGCACGGGGATGGCGGCGGCGTTCGAGGCCGCGGCCGAGGAGGCGTTGGACGGCGAGCCGGCCCTGGCCGCCGAGCTGTTCGCCGCCGCGGCCGCCGCCGGCCGCCCGACCGTCGTCCGCCAGGCACGGGCCGCGGCGCTCGCCGGCGACGTCGACGCCGCGCTGCGCCTGGCCGACCAGGTCGTCGCCGCGCCGGACTCGCCGGAGCGCGCCGAGGGCGCGCTGCTGGCCGCCACCGCGATCGCGCACCGGGGCCAACTGGGCCGCAGTGCCGAGCTGTACCGCTGGTCCAACCGTGGCCCCTCGCCGGCGTTCGCCGCGATCGGCCTGCTCGCCACCGGGCGGCTCGCCGAGGCGGAAGCGGCGCTGCGGGACTCGCCCGGCGACGGCCCGCCGACACTGCTCACCGGTGCCGCCTCGCTCATGGCGCGCGGCGTGCGGGAGTCGGTCACCGGCACCGCCACGGGCGCGCTGTCGACGCTCGTGCAGGCGGCGGCGCTGCTGGAGTCCGCCGGGCCCGCCGTGCCGCTGCCCGACGGTCCCGCCGCGTTGGCCGGGCTCGTCGCCCTGCACTGCGGCGAGCTCGACATCGGCGAATCGGTCCTGGACCGGGCCATCGCGTCCCGGGTGGGCGGCGCGCTGCTCGCCACCCGGCACGGGCTGCTACGTGCCTGGCTGGAGATGGTGCGCGGCAACCTCACCGCCGCCGACGCGCAGCTCACCGCCGTGACCGCCGACCGGGACCGGCTCGAACCGCGCGACCTGGTGTTCGCCGCCGCGCTGGGGATCGGGCTGGCCCGCCGCCGCAGCGACCTGGTCGCGCTGCACCGGGGGTGGCCGGCCGCGTGCGAGGCGCTGGTCCGCCACCCGGTCGACCTGTTCACCATGTTGCCGCTCGGGGAGTTCGCGATCGCGGCGGCCCGGCTCGGCCAGCAGCGCTGGCTCGCGACCCATCTTCGCGAGGCGGACCTGCTGCTGGCCGCGGTCGCCGAGCCGCCGCTGTGGGCCGTGCCGCTGCACTGGAGCGCGCTGCACGCGGCCGTCATCGCCGAGCAGCCGTCGGTGGCGGCGCGGCACGTCACCGCGCTGGCCGCCCACAGTGGACACAGCGCCTACGCGGCCGCCGCCGCGACCGCCGCGGCGAGCTGGCTGGAGGTGCTCAACGCGCGCGTCGACCCGGCCGCCGTCGAGGCCGCCGCGCGCGGGCTGCACGGCGTCGGGTTCCGCTGGGACGGGGCCAGGCTCGCCGGGCAGGCCGCGATCCGGACCACCGACCGCCGCGCGATGACGGCGCTGCTGGAGTGCGCCCGGCTGCTACAGGGCCGTGGCGCCGGCCGCGCCGGCGCGGCAGCGGCCGAACCGTCGCCCCGGCCCGGGGGCGACGGTTCGGCCGATCCGGTGCTCAGCGCACGCGAACGGGAGGTGGCGAGGCTCGTGCTCGAAGGGCTCACCTACCGGGAGGTCGGCGACCGGCTCTTCATCGCCGCGAAGACCGTCGAGCACCACATGGCCCGGATGCGCCAGCGGCTCGGCTGCGCCAGCCGAGCCGACCTGCTCGCGCGGTTGCGGATCCTGATCGATGACGACACGGCCGGCGCGGTCGCGGACGGGGCGCCGTGATCCTGCGCCGCCGGCACGCCCTGTTGCTCCTCCTCGCCGTCATGTGGGCGTTCGGCACCTACCACAGCGGGCGTACCGCGCTGACGCACTTCCAGGACCGCGCGACCGCCGTCGACCTCGTCGAGCCCGCCCAGCCGGTGATCGCCGCCCTGCAGGAGGAGCGCCGGCTCACCGCGCTCGTCCTCGCCGGCCCCGGCCGGCCCGACGAGCTGGCGGCGCAGCGCGCCCGGACCGATCAGGCGGCGGCGCGGCTGCGCGAGTCCGCCGGCCGCGCCCGGGTCGGCTGGAGCGGCACGCCGGCCGGGGGCGCCGCGGCCCGGCTGCTCGACCGGCTGGCCGCGCTGGCCGCCATCCGCACCGGCGTCGACGACCGGTCGCTCGACGCGCGGCAGGCCGCAGCCGCCTACACGGAGACCACCGGCGCCGCGCTCCAGCTCGCCGCCGCCATCTGGCCCCGGACCGACCCGGCCGCGGCCGAGCGGCAGCGCGCGCTGGCCGCCCTGACCCGCGCCGGTGAGTTGCTGGCCCGCGAGGACGCCCTGATCTCGGGCGCGCGAGCGACGTTCACCGACGCCGACCGGACCGAGCTGGCCCAGCTCGCCGGCGCCCGGCGGCTGCTGCACGCCGACGCCGCCGCCGCACTGGCCGCACCCGACCGGGCCCGCCTGGACGCCCTGCCGGACACCGGGCTCGCCGCGGCCGAGGACGCGCTGGTCCGCGGCACCGGCGCACCCGACGCGGCGGCCTGGCGGGCAGCGGCCGGCCCGGCGCTGGCGGCGGAGCGTGGCATCGTCGCGGCGGGGCTGGGTGAGGGCACCGCCGGGCTGGCGCCGGCCGGTGTGTCGGCCATCGTCCAGGTCGGCCTCTTCGGCGGTCTCGGCCTCGTCGCCGTGCTCGCCGCCTACGCCCTCGCCCGGCGCCGGGACGCCCCGGCCGCCGAGCCGGACGACGGCACCGCCACCGTGCTGCTGACGCTCAGCCGGCGCAACCAGGCCCTGCTGCACCGGCAGCTTGCCGTGCTGGACGAGCTGGAGCGGCGCGAGAACGACACCGGCGACCTGGCCGCGCTGTTCCGCGCCGACCACCTCGCCGCCCAGCTACGGCGCAACGTCGAGAAGGCGATCATCCTCGGCGGTGGCGCGCCGGGCCGCCGCTGGCGCCGGCCGGTGCCCGTGGTCGACGTCGCCCGGGCCGCCGCGGCGTCCGTGGAGCGGTACGGCGCGGTGATGGTCGCGTCGGTCGACCCCGCCGGGCTGGCCGGTCCGGCCGTCGGCGACGTCACCCACCTGCTGACCGAGCTGATCGACAACGCCACTCGCTGCTCGCCCGGGGACTCCACGGTCTGGGTCACCGGAGAGCTGGGCCTCACCGCGTACACGGTCGTGGTCCAGGACCGGGGTCCCGGCATGACGGCGGGCGAGCTGGCGGCGGCCCGCGACGCGCTGGCCCGCCCGTTCCGGCCGGCCGGACCGGAGCGGACGGGGCTGCGGCTGGCCGGCCGGCTGGCCCGTACCCATGCCGTCGAGATCGACCTGGAGGAGGCCCCGCGCGGCGGGATCGCCGCCCGGGTCCGCATCCCGCTGGGGCTGATGGTCCTCGACGACGACCCCCACCCCGACCCGCCCCGGCGTCCGGAGCCGCCGGACCCGGGCGTCCCGCCCGGCCTTCCGGAGCCGCGGCAGGACGGGTTGCCGCAGCGGGCGCCGGGCCCTGTCCCGGTCGCGGCCGGCTTCGCGTGGCGGCGGGCCGACCGGCCGCCGCCGGTCGACCGGACCGCCCGCTTCCGCGACCGCCTCGCGGCCCGCGGCCGGGGCGGACCCGGCGCCGACCCCGGCGGTGACGACACCGGCGGGACCAGCGCGGGCGACGGGCGGCCGGACGTCGCCGCGCCCACCGTCGAGCTCCCGATGCGGCACTCCACTGTGGACGACACCGCGCAGCGGTAGGAGGACAACGTTGAAGCAGACGACGATCGCCCCGGCGGACGACCTGCACCACCTGCTCGACGACCTCGTCGACCGGGTGTCCGAAGCGGAGCTGGCCGTGCTCCTGTCGGCCGACGGCGTGGCGCTCGTCGCCTCCCGGACGGTCACCGAGGAGGCCGCCACCCTCGTCGCGGCGGCCGCGGCCGGCCTGCACGCCCTCGCCGCCGCGGCCGGCCGGCAGATCCACGGCGGCGACGCCCTGCGCACCATCGTCGAGATGGAGCACGTCCTGCTGGTCGTCGAGCCGGCCGGGGACGCCGCCCTCCTCGCGGTCACCTTCACCGGCGCGCCGGATCCGGAGGTGGTCAACGAGCCGGTCGCCGAGACCGCCGAGCGTGCCCGCCGGGTGCTCGCGGCCCGCGGACGGACCGGCGGCGAGGCCCGGTGACCGCACCGCCGAGGGACCTCGCCGACGAGGTCTGGTACGACGCGGACGCCGGCCCGGTGGTCCGCCTGTACGCGCTGACCCGGGGCCGCGTGACCCCCGACACCGACGGCCTCGACCTGGCCAGCGTCGTGACGGCCGGGCCGGCGCCCACCGGCCTGGAGGACCTCTCCCCCGAGCAGGCCGAGATCCTGCGGCTGTCCGCCCGCCCCGTCTCGGTCGCCGAGGTCGCCGCCCACCTCGGGGTGCCGCTGAGCACCGCCCGCGTGCTCCTGTCCGACCTGCGCGCCGCCGGGCTCGTGGTCGCGGGCGGCGAGCGCCCGGCCGACGAGCCGTCGGACCAACTGCTCGGCAAGGTGTTGTCCGGGCTGTGGGACCTGTGAAGCGGCCCCGGAGCGTGCCGGTCGTGCTGCTGGACACGCTCGCCCAAGCGCCCGGCGGCCTCCGGCGACTGCTGCGCGGCGGTGACCGGCCGGTCGTGGCCG
The DNA here is from genome assembly GCF_025264685.1 of Dactylosporangium roseum. GTDB lineage: Bacteria > Actinomycetota > Actinomycetes > Mycobacteriales > Micromonosporaceae > Dactylosporangium > Dactylosporangium roseum. The sequence continues at coordinate 2,428,785 of NZ_CP073721.1, read as the reverse complement.
GCGTCGCCGGCGGCTCCCTCGCCGCGCTGGCCGGCACTGGAGCGCTCGTCGCGGTGTTCCTGTGGCCGTCCGCGCCGCCGGCGCCCGCAGGCGGACCGGCGCCGCCGGCCACGGCGGCCGGGTCGACCACCGGTCACGCGGGGGGCAGCGCGCAGGCACCGTCCTCGGCGCCGCCGAGTCCTTCCCCGAGCGCCTCCACCCGTGCGGCGCCGGGCACGAGCGCCCCGTCCCGCGGCGCCACCCCGGTGCCGCTGACCGCCAGGTTCGCCAGAGGCAACGACGGGCTGGCCGGCTACCCGGCCACGATCGCGGTCACCAACCCGGGCACGGTGCCGGTGACCGGCTGGACCGTGACCCTGACCCTGCCGCGCAGCACGCTCACGGTCACGGACGTCTCCGGCGCGACCGTGACCCGCGACGGTGCGGTGTGGACCTTCGTCCCCGACTCGGGCACCGCGCAGGTCGGCGGGGGCCGGTCGGTGACGGTGTCGTTCCGCGTCAACGGCGCGGCCCTGCTCGACGCGACCCCGACGGCGTGCACCGTCGACGGCCGCCCCTGCGAGGGTGTCGGCTGACCGCGCCCGCTCAGGAGCCGGTCGCCGGCCCGGCGGCGGGGCCGGCCGCGCGGTGGCGCCACGCTGCCGCGCCACTTGCGGGCGAGCGGACCTACTGCTCGTCGAGGAACGCGAGGGTCACCGCGGCGAACAGCGGTGAGCCGAAGATGCTGTAGTGCGTCAGGCCGGGCAGGATCGCCAGGGCGTGGCCGCCTTTGGGCCGGCCCTCGCCGGCCCAGCCGCCGTCACGGAGGCCGCCGTCGAGCAGGTTGAAGACCTCGACGTAGTGGCTCGGCGGTGCCATGTCGGCGTCGGCGGCGACGATGAGTGTCGGCACCCGGAGGCCACGGACGTCCTCGGTGAGATCGAAGTCGTTCGCCATCAGCGCACCGATCTTGTCCAGCAGCCGAGGGAAGTCCTGCGGACGCGGCGCGACCTGCTGGTACAGCCGATACATCGGGGTGTCCTTCATGAACTCCGCGGCGGCCGCGGACACCTGGCCCTGCTGGGCCCGCATCTCCGCGTAGATCGCGTCGGAGCGGATGTTCGCCGAGGCGGCGACGAGCCGGCCGACCTTGTCCGGATACCGCACCGCGGCGCGCAGCGCGACGCCGCCGCCGAGCGAGTAGCCGACCAGGTCGGGCTGGTCGAGCCCGAGGTGGTCGATCAGTGCCGCGATGTCGTCGGCCATCAGGAAGATGTCGAGCGGCCGGTCGACGTCGGCGGTCCGGCCGTGCCCCTGGAGGTCGACGGTGATCACCTGGTGGCGCTCGGCCAGCGCGGGCAGGATCGGCCCGAACATCTCCCCGGAGCCGAGTCCGCCGTGCAGCAGGATCATGGGCCGTCCGCTGCCGACGGTCTCGTAGTAGAGATCGAGGCCGTTGACCGCCGCGTATCGACCCGTTCCCCTGGTGTCGGTCGTCCAACCGGTGTCGGTCACGGTGATCGCTCCCCTTCGCGTCCTCGTCGACGGCGTGCTGCCCTCACCATACGCAACGTCGCTGATCCGTGGAGGTATGACCGAGTACCGGACGGCCGTTACCGGCTGTCCGGGTGCGAATCCACCGAAGTATTGCAAAAACCATTCACATCTGACCTACGTTCGTGGAGACCGAGCGGCACCAGGTGCCGCTCCACACCTGTACGGGGGGAAAGGGTGTTTGCAACCACGAACATCCGCGGGGGGCCGGTACCACGCGGACGAACCTGGGCCGGCACGGCGCTGGCCCTTACGCTCACCGCGGCGGGCGTCGCGGTGGCGACACCGGCATACGCGGCAGTTCCGACCCTGACGGACATCACACCGTCAAGCGGTCCTGTCGCCGGCGGGACCGCGGTGACCATCACCGGGACCAACATGACGGGCACCAGCGGCGTCACCTTCGACGGTGTCGCGGGAACCAACCTCACGGGGGTCACCGCCACCACCGTCACCATCACCACGCCGCCGGGCACCACCGGCCTCGCCCCGGTGGTTGTGACGAATGCTGACGGCCCGTCCGTCACCACGCTCAACTTCACGTACGTCGCCGCACCGACGGTGACGAAGGTGGAGGCGACCGCAGGCCCGGTGGCCGGCGGGACCCAGGTGACCGTCACCGGCACCAACCTGACCGGCGCCACCGCGGTCACCTTCGACGGGACGCCCGGCACCGCCCTCACGGCGGTCACCGCCACCTCGCTCAAGGTGACCACGCCGGCGCACGCCGCCGGTGCGGCTCCGGTCGTGGTCACCACGGCCGGCGGCGACAGCAACGCCACCGTGGAGTTCACCTATGTGGATCCGCCGGTGGTGTCCAGCGTGACACCGTCCAGCGGCCCTCCGGCCGGCGGGACCGTGGTGACCGTCAACGGCACCGACCTGGCCGATGCCACCAAGGTCACCATCGGCGGCGTGGAGGGCACCAACCTCACGCCGGTCAACGCCACCAGCCTCAAGGTGACCGCCCCGGCGGGCACCCCCGGCACGGCCCCGGTCGTGGTCACCACGGCCGGCGGCGACAGCAACAGCACCATCATGTATGCGTACAACGCGGCGCCGAAGGTGACGAAGCCGCCGTACGCGCAGTCGCGCAGCGTCGGCACCCAGGCCAAGTTCACGGCGACGGCCTCGGGTTACCCGACCCCGGACGTCAAGTGGCAGGAACTGCTCAAGGGCGGCACCTGGACGGACATCGCCGGCCAGACGACCGGGACGCTGACGTTCACCACGACGGACCAGCAGAACGGCGCGCAGTACCGCGCGGTGTTCCAGAACTCGCTCGGCAGCGTGACCACCAGCGCGGCGACGCTGACGGTGGTCCCCGCACCGCCGGACGCCCCGGACAAGCCGGCGGCGCCGACGCTGACCGCCGGGGTGTCGTCGATCGAGGCGACGTGGACGGCCCCGAACGAGAACGGCACGGAGGTCACCGGCTACACGGTGACGGCGACGCCGGGCCCGGCCACCTGCACCACGAAGAGCAAGACCGAGACAAGCTGCGTGCTCGGCGCGACCGCGGGCGAGGACTACACCGTGACGGTGGTGGCCCACTCGGCCGCCGGCGACTCGCCGGTGAGCGACCCGTCCAACTCCGTCACGGCGACGGAACCGCAGACGCCGGCGACGGCGCCACCGGCGGACGCACCGCTCACCACCGACGCCGGCCCGATCAGCGCCGCCGAGCCGGGGCAGGAGATCACGCTCGAGGGGTCCGGTTACGCGCCGTTCTCCACGGTGGTCATCACGCTGTACTCGGACCCGACCGAGCTGGTCAGCGTCCTCACCGACGCCAATGGTGACTTCGCCCAGCCGATCACCATCCCGAGCGACCTCCAAGGGTCGAACCACTCGCTGGTCGCGGCGGGTGTGGGCCCGGACGGCACCGTCCGGAACCTGCGCGCCGATCTCTACGTGGCGTCCGGGGCGACGGTGAAGATGACCGGGCCGATCGTGCGCAACAGCGTCGGCCGGCCGCAGATGTTCGCGCGCGGCTCGGACAACAACCTGTACACCAACGTCCAGGCCGCCGACGGTACCTGGGGCACCTGGGAGAACCTGGGCGGGTTGATCTACAGCGAGCCGGTCGCCGTGCTGAACAACAACGGCCGGTTGCAGGTGTTCGTCGTCGGCGGTGACCACTCGATCTGGCACCGCCTGCAGAACGCCGACGGCTCGTTCGCCTGGTGGACCCCGGTGAGCTCGCCGCGGTACCTGCACTCGCTGGCGCTGACCCAGAACGACGACGGGACCGTCGTCGTGATGGGCCGCGGCCTGGACGACAACCTGTGGGCGACCAAGCAGACCTCGACGTCCACCCCGGGTTCCTGGACCACTTGGGACAACCTGAGCGGGCTGATCTACAGCAACCCGACGCTCCACAAGCGGGACGACGGGCTGCTCGAGGTCTTCGCCATCGGCGGTGACGGCCAGGTCTGGCACCGGGTGCAGACGGCCAAGAACACGACCACGTTCGTCTGGTGGAGCCGTGCCGGCCTGTCGATGTCGAACCACGCCAGCACGTGACGGCCTGAATACCACGCAGCGGCGGGCGCCCCGGGATCCCGGGGCGCCCGTCGCCGTCGAGGGGCATCCGGTGCGCCACTCACTTCAGATGGCCGGCGGTGAGGCCGGACTGCACCTGCCGCTGGAACGCCAGGTACAGGATCAGCACGGGCAGCATCGCGATCGCCATCCCGGCGAACAGGGCGCTGTAGTCGCCGGCGTAACCCTGGTTGATCGTGAGCGCGGTCAGGCCCTGGGTGAGCACCCATTTCTTCTCCGCGCCCTGACCCTGCATGAGCACGATCGGCAGGATGTACTGGTTCCAGTGCGTCAGCAGGTTGAAGATGCCCACGCTGATGATGCCCGGCTTCGCCATCGGCAGCATGATCCGGAAGAACAGGCCGAAGTGCGAGCAGCCGTCGACCATCGCCGCCTCGGCCACCTCCGTCGGCAGCGTCCGGAAGAACGCCGTGAGGAAGAAGACCGTGAACGGCAGCGCATACGCGGTGTAGGTCAGGATCAGGCCCAGGTGCGTCGAGAGCAGGCCCATGTTCTTCACCACGAAGAACAGCGGGACCAGCGCCAGGAACACCGGGAACATCATCCCGCCGACGAACAGGAAGTAGATGAGCCGGCCGAACTTGAGGTCGTATCGCGCGAGCACGTAGGCGGCCATCGAGCCGAGCAGCATCGTGAGCACCAGCGCGCCGGCGACGACGATCGCGGTGTTCAGGAAGTACAGGCCGAGGTTGGCCTCGTTCCAGGCCCGGCTCCAGTTCTCGAAGCGGAGCTTCGACGGCAGGCGCCAGGCGCTGGTGAGGATCTCGTTGTCGTCCTTGAACCCGCTCATGATCGCCCAGAGCAGCGGGAGCGTCGTCAGCAACGCCCAACCCACGAGCATGGTGTGGGAGAACACGTTGAAGGTACTGAAGCGACCCCGCTCGCGCGGCGCCTTCTCCGGCTTCGGGGACACCGCCGTGGTCTGCGGCTCGGAGATCGTGGTCATTCGGGCCTCAGAGCTCGATCCGGTCGCGACGGGTGAGCCGCAGCGAGACGAACGCAATGGACAGGGTCAGGAAGAACAGCGCGACGCCGATCGCGGAGGCGAAGCCGAACTTGTTCTCGTTCATCGCCGCCTCGTAGAGGTACAGACCGACGACCCTGGAACTCTCGCCCGGGCCGCCGTTGGTGACGATCTGCACCAGCGCGAAGGCGTCGATCGCGATGACCGCGAGGTAGATCCAGGCGACCTGGATCGTCTCCCACAGCAGCGGGACGGTGATCATGCGCAGGACGGTGCGGCGCTCCGCACCGTCCAGCATCGCCGCCTCGTAGATCTCCTTGGGGATCGACTGCATCGCGGCGTTGAAGAGCACCACGTAGAAGCCGACGTTGCTCCAGACCATGACCGCCATGACGCAGTAGAACGCCAGGTCGGGGTCGCCGAGCCAGGGCTTTGCGAGCGAGTCGAGGCCGACCGCGCGGAGAAAGCCGTTGAGTATGCCGCTTCTCGGCGCGTAGACCTCCTTCCACAGCACGCCGATGATGGCCACCGACAGCACCTGCGGGAAGAAGTAGACGACCCGGTAGAAGGCGGCGCCACGGACCCCGCTGACGCCGGCCTTCCCCTTCCGGCCACCGACCGTGAGCATGGTGGCGAAGAACAGCGCCAGCACGATCGTGATGATCGGCAGCGCCACCAGCAGGATGGCGTTGTTCTTCAGGGCGTTCCAGAGGTGCTCGTCCTTCAGGAGCTTGGCGAAGTTGGCGAGGCCCACGTAGTTGTAGTCCGGCGACAATCCCTTCCAGTCCGTCGCGGAGATTTGGAATGCCTGGGCGTACGGCGAAAGCACGAACACGGCGTACAGCGCCAGTGGTGGCAGGAGAAACGTGAGCGCGAACAGGCGCCTACCGTGCCGCATGGGTCAGCTCCGCTTGTACTTCTTGAACGAGTCGTCCTTGGCGATCTCGTCCGCGCCCTTCTGGCACTGCTCGACGAACTGCTGCGCGGTGGCGCGGCCCGTCATGAGCTCGCCGCAGGCCGCGTCGACGAGGTTGCGCTCCAGCTTCCGGTAGAAGGAGTTGTACACCCAGTTGAAGCCGTTGGAGCCGGACGCGGCGAGTGCCTTGGTGACGCTGGTCAGGCCGGGCGGCAGCTCGATGCCGTCGGCGGCTCCGGCGACGACGGTCAGGCTCGAGGTCTTCTTGGTGAAGTCCGCCGCGCCCTTCTTCGACAGCATGACGCGCAGGTACTCGAGGCCGCCGTTGACGTTCCTGCCCTTGGCCGGGACCATGTACGGCTCGCCGGCGGTGCCCCGAAGCGCCGCGAACGGCAGCTTGTCGCCCGAGCCCATGCTCGGCGTCGGCGCGATCGCCATCTTGAAGTCGGGCGGGGTGACCTTCTTCTGCTCCGACTCCAGCCACGAGCCGCAGGAGATGAAGACCGCGTTGCCCTTCGACCACTCGGTCTGCGACTGGACGTGGTCGAGGCCCTCCGAGCCGGGCAGGATGTAGCCGTCGACGACGAGCTGCCGGACCGCCTCGGCGGCCGCCTTGATCGCGTCGTGCTTCCAGGCGTTGGGCTCGAGGTTGTCGATCGACACCAGGATCTGCGGGCCGGCCATCTTCGCGGCCATCGACAGGATGATCCAGCTCATGTACCGCGGGTGCTTGCCCTGGTAGGTCCAGGGCGCGATGCCGGCCGCCTTGATCGTCTTGGCCAGGGCGATCATCTCGTCCCACGTCTTGGGGTACTGCCAGCCCTTGTCCGTGAGGAGCTTCTCGTTGTACCAGACGCCGTATGCCGTGTACGCGTAGTTGAGGAACATCGTCTTGCCGTCGTACGTGCTCGGCGTCAGCGAGCCCGGCAGCAGCGTGTCGCGCACCTTCTTGCCCGGGATGTCCAGGCTCGGCGCGTCGAGCAGCGGTTGCAGGTCGACGATCGCCTTCTCCGACACGAGGCCGTTGAAGTCGATCTGACCGGAACCGGAGTTGTTGACCATGTCGGGCGGGGTGCCGTCGACGAACCGCGGCTGGAGGGTCTTGTTGATCTCCTGCGTCGCCGAGTGTTTGATCTCCGCCTTCGGGTACTTCTCCTTGTACATCGCCTCGTGCGCCTTGGCGTAGTCCTCACCGAACCCGCCGTTGAAGATGACGACCTCGAGCGAAGCGTCCTCCTTCACGCCGAGCGGGTTCGTGTTGCTCTTGTCGCCTTCGGCACTCTTGTCGTTCTTGTCGCCGCCGGTGGCGCAGGCGGCGAGGACGGCCGGTGTAGCGGCAAGCAAGCCGGTGGCGGCCGCGGTCTGCAGCACGCCCCTGCGGGTCATCGTGTTCATCCGTCGTGCTCCTTCGTGGGGGTCGAGGGGGCGCTCGTCGTTGACCACGATGAAGGTTTCTAACGTAACTTTCAAGAGTCGGAAGATTCTTGCCACTTGCCGACCCAGTGGAGTTCATCGACGCACCGCGACCGCCCCGCCAACCGATGACATGGGGCACTGGCTGCGGATACGCCGCGGCAGTGCGCCGTATCCGATCGTGCCGCAGTCTTCGCCGGCCCGCGAGGCGGCGGCGAATATTGACGAAATCGTTGCCGGGGGGCTTACGGCCAGAGGCCGCCGGGAACCCGCGCCGGCGTCCCGGCAGGCGGCATCCGGACCCTCAGGGCGTGCCGATCGTGTCCGCGCGCACGTCCCGCCGGGCACGGAACGCGGCTATGCGGCAGCGGTCAGCCGGGCGTGGACGGCCCGGTCGACCGGGGCGCCGGTGAGGGCGGCGATCGCCAGGGCCGCGGCGCCCGCGGCGCCGTCGCGAGCCTCCGTCGGGGCCACCCGGAACCGCTCCTCGACTCCCGCGCGGACCCGGTCGGCCACCGGTCCCGGCCGGAGCAGCACCGAGCCGGCCAGGACGACCGCCGGCGGACCGGACAGGCGGACCCGGCGGGACACCGCCTCGAGTCCGTGCAGCAGGTGCGCGGCGGCCGTCTCCACGATGCGGACGGCCACCTGGTCGCCGGCCTCCGCGGCGGTGCTCACCAGCGGGGCGAGCAGGCCGAGCGAGGCCGGCGGGCGGCGGTACGCGACCCGGACGAGTGCCTGGGCGTGCTCATCCGGGTCCGGGTGCGCCACCGCCTCCAGCGCGTCGGTCACCGGGCCGGTGAGCCGCGTCGCCGGGCCGCGGCCGTCGAGGCCGCACAGCACCGCCCGCAGCGCCTCACGGCCCAGCCACACGGCCGAGCCCTCGTCGCCGAGCAGCCACCCGTATCCGTCGCAGCGCTTCCGCGCCACCCCGGCGTCGAACGCCACCGCCGCCGCCCCGGTACCGGACAGCAGGAGAAGACCGGCGGGCTGACCGGTTCCGGCGGCGAACGCCACCTCGAGATCGGTCACGCTGCGCACGCCCCCGCCCGACAGGCCGACGGTCAGCCACGCCTCCTCGGCGGCCTGCCGCGCCTCGACCCGCCCCGCGGACGCCGCCCCGGCCGCGCCGACCACGCCGAGCGCGACCCGCGCCGGGTCGACGCCGTCGAGCGCCGCCCGCAGTGCCTCGGCCAGCGCCACGGCCGGGCGGCCGCCGCTGGAGTTCTGGTTCGCACCACCGGACCGGCCGCGGCCGACTATCATGCCGTCGATCGTGCTCACCAGGCAGCGGGTGCTGGTGGCACCGGCGTCGACGCCGGCGACCAGAGGTACGTTCACGGGGGACACCGTACTCCATTGACGAAAACGTCGAGAAAACGGAAACTTTCCCACATGAAGGTGAGCCAGCCGTCCGACGAAGGCGGCGCCACGTCCACGGCGGTAAAGGTCCGCGGATTGCTGCCCTCCCTCTCACCGGCCGAGCAGCGCGTCGGGCGGATCATCGTCGACGAGTCGGCCACCGCGGCCCAGTTGACGATCACTGAGCTGGCCAAGCGGGCCGACACGTCCGAAACCACGGTCATCCGGTTCTGCCGCGCCATCGGCTTCTCCGGCTATCCTGAGCTACGACTCAGGCTAGCGGCCGAGGCGGGCCGGGCGCAGGACGACGGCACCGGCGGCGAGGAGCCCGGCAGCGACATCAGCCCGACGGACCCGCTCGCCACCGTCGTCAAGACGATCGCGTTCGCCGACGCCCGTGCCGTCGAGGACACCGCCGCCCAACTCGACCTCGACACCCTGCAGCACGTGATCGACGCTGTCGCGGGCGCCCGCCGGATCGACATCTACGGCGTCGGGGCGAGCGCGTTCGTCGCCCGCGACTTCCAGATGAAGCTGCACCGGGTCGGCCTGGTGGCCTACGCCTGGTCCGACCTGCACCTGGCGCTGACCAGCGCCGCCCTGCTCGACGGCCGCGACGTGGCCGTCGGCATCTCGCACACCGGCACGACCGTAGACACGATCGAGGCGTTCGCCGAGGCCGGCCGCCGCGGCGCCACCACCGTCGCGCTCACCAACTTCCCCAAGTCGCCGATCACCCGCATCGCCGATCTGACGCTCACCACCGCCGCCCGCGAGACGACGTTCCGCTCGGGCGCGATGGCCAGCCGGCTGGCCCAGCTCACCGTCGTCGACTGCGTGTTCGTCGGCGTCGCCCAGAAGACCTACGGACAGACCAAGATGGCTGTGGAGAAGACCCGTGAGGCGGTCCGCAGCCGGCGCGTACGACCGGAACGAGGACGCTGGTGACCATCTCTTCCCCGCTCGCCCCGACGGAAGAGCGCAACCCGCGCACCTACGACATCGACCGGCTCCCGACGATGCGGATCCTGGAACTGATCAACTCGGAGGACGCGACCGTGGCCGGCGCGGTCGCCGCCGTGCTCCCGGAGCTCGCCGAGGCGGTCGACCGGACCGTCGACGCGCTGCGATCCGGCCATCGCCTGCACTATTTCGGCGCCGGTACCTCCGGCAGGATGGCCGTGCTCGACGCGACCGAGCTGCGCCCGACGTACGGCGTCGAGCCCGGCCACGTCGTCGCGCACCTCGCCGGCGGTACCACCGCCCTCACCGACGCGGTCGAGGCGGCCGAGGACGACACCGCCGCCGGCGCCTCGGCGGCCGAGCCCCTCACCGGGGGCGACATCGCGTTCGGCGTCACCGCCAGCGGCGGCACGCCGTTCGTCGGGGGCGCGCTGCGGGCCGCCCGCAACCGGGGCGCGCGCACCTTGCTGCTCTCCGCCAACCCCGGCGCCACCCTGGCGCCGCTCGCCGACATCCACATCGCCGTCGACACCGGGCCCGAGGTGGTCACCGGCTCGACGCGGATGAAGGCCGGCACAGCCCAGAAGCTCGTGCTCAACGCGCTGTCGACCGCGGTGATGATCCGGCTCGGCCGCACCTACTCCAATCTGATGACCGACATGGTCGCGAGCAACGCCAAGCTGCGGGTCCGGCAGGTCCGCATGCTCGTCCAGGCGACCGGCGTGCCGGCGGAGACCTGCCAGGCGGCGCTGACGGCGGCCGACGGCGAGGCGAAGGTCGCGCTGCTGACCCTGCTCACCCGGGCCGACGTCGACCAGGCCCGCAAGGCCCTGCGCGCCGCGGGCGGCGTCGTCCACCGGGCACTGCGCGCGGTCGGCTGATCGGGTCGAACGGGTGGGCCGGTCGGCACCGGTCAGGCCGCCGGCTTCCCTCAGGCCGCCAGCTTCCCTCACGCCGCCGGCTTCTCCGGGAGCGGGAACCGCAGGCGCGCGCCGACCGCGTGGTCGCGCAGCTCCGTCTCGAAGCGGATGTGGCGCACCGAGCCGCCGTCGTCCATCACGGACTCGACCAGTTCGTCGATGACGTCGGTGGTGGCCCGGACCGGCTCCCCGCACAGTGCGCAGGTCTCCCCCGCCTGCGACATCCAGCCGTCCCGGTCGCAGACCACGCCCGGCTTCTCGACGCCCTCCTCCACCGCGAGCGTCCCGATCGCCGACACCGTGCCGGCCCACAGGCAGGTGTCGAGGCCGAACGCGGCCCACCGCCGCTCGGCCACGGCCTCGGCGATCCCGGCCACCAGCCCGCGCTCCTCCTGCTGCTCGTACCGCCGCATCACCGACTCGGCGGCGCGGCGCACGTCGCCGGCGGTGGCGGTGTTCGCGTCGACGGTGAACGTCCCGGCGACGCGCTCCCGCAGCTCGCGGGGCAGGTACTCGATGAAGCTGGCCGCCTCGTGCTGGTGACCGCCCACCGCGAGCACGTCGAACCCGTCATTGCGGAACCGGTCGGTCAGCACCTCGGCCACCCGGCGGTAGTGGCGCTTGGTCAGCTCCCCGCTCTTGTTGCGCACCCTGTACTCCGCCCTGCCGTGGGCGTAGTCGGGCTTGCGCAACGCCGGGTCGCGTGACTGCCAGACCTCGCGCAGCTCCCGCAGGTACAAGTCCCACACCTGAGCGATCGCGTCGTCGGTGATGACCACGCACATCCGGCGGTACTCGTCGAGGACGGCGAGCATCGGCCGCACCCATGGTGTGCTGTCCACCACGACCCGGTCACGGATCGACCGGGGCAGCGAAACCTCCTCGAAGAAGTTCCTGGCGCTGCACGAGAAGAGCGCCATCATGCCGGCCGGCCAGCGCTCTTCCGTGTAGGCGCGCGCGAGGCGCTCCACGTCGCCGCGGATGGACAGCCGGGCCTCGCGGTCCAGCGAGTGATCCTTGTCCATCGACCGGACCGGGTCGAGCAAGCTGTTGAGCCGGGTGCGGACCTCGCCCTCGTTCGTGAGCGAGCCGTCCGGCTCGACCCCGACGTAGAGCGACACGACCGGCAGGCCCTCGGCGCCGAACTGGACGATGGGGTCGATCTGCGCATGACTGGTCATCAGGCGAACACCTCCGGAAGATCGGCGGCGGGGCACCACGGGCGGCAAGCGCCGAAATGCGACCGGGAGGCTCCGGGATCAGCCAGGGCGATACTCACCAAACGGCAAGCGGGCAGACCGGACACGGAACCCCCTCCGGCGAACCTGTACCGCCCCGACCACGCTGTACCCGGTCCGGGCGAACCGTCATCACCTGGCCGGAGTGGTCCGGCCACCCGCTCGCCGTTCGCAACCGGTGTTCCCTCCGTCGGTCCGTGACGCACGCGGTACGGGGGTGATGGCGCACCGGCCTCGCCACCGGTGACCCGACCTGCGGCCGGACGCCGTGTGGCCAATCGCTTGCCTGATGGCAAGAAAAAGGTTGTGAGCTGGGCGGATAGTCTGTTGCCGATCAGCGTTGGGACGGTGGCGATGAACCTGAACCTGCACGTGCAAGGCCGCATCGGTGGTGGCCTCGTGATCGTCGCGCGCGGCGATCTCGACTACGACTCCGCCGAGCGGTTCCGCGCCTGCGTCGACCAGGCGCTCCAGCAGTCCGCCGGGGTGATCCACGTCGACCTGCAACTGGTCACCTTCATGGACTCCAGCGGCGTCGGCGCCCTCGTGTCGGCGGCGAAGCAGGCAGAGCGCGCCGGCACCCGACTGGTCCTCCAGGACCCGCCGGCCGCCCTGGTCCGGACGCTGCGCACCGCCGGACTGCACGACTTCATCGGCCTGCCCCCGACTTGACCAAAGCTCCCACCCGCAACCGTCCGCGCCGCGCCCGCCACGACCCCGTGGCGGGCTACCCGCGGGCCGTCAGGGCCTGGAACGGGGTGGTGCGCAAAGCCTGGCGCGTGGGCAGGTCCGTGGCGAGGAACGCGACCGCCGCCACGACGAGCACACACGCCGGCAGCAGCCACAGCGGGCCCGCCGCCCACGGGCGGTGCAGGAAGGCGGTGCCGAGCAGCATCAGGGGCACCAGCGCCAGGACGACACCCACGGTCACCGCGAAGCCGACCACCAGCGTCGCCTCACGGCGCATCATCGAGCGCAACTGCCGCGGGGTCGCGCCGATGAGTCGCAGCGCGGCCAGTTCCGTGGCCCGGACCGACGTCGCGGCCACCACCTTGTTGGCGATGCCGAGCAGCAGATAGCCGAGCAGGACGCCGAGGACGACCAGGTTGACCCAGACCTCCGCGGGAGTGCCGCCCAGGCCGCCCGGGGCTCCGCCGTCGCCGTCGCCGTCGAGGTCGAGACCCGGCCGGGACGCGACGAGCGCGGCCAGCGCCGACCGCGCGGGCGGCGTGCCGTCGGTGCGGACCAGGATGCTCTGATCCAGCGTGCTGCCGGTGTGTCCGGCGGTGAGGTCGCGGGACAGCACAACCGGGCCGAAGCCGAGACCCCGGTCGTAGATCGCGGCGACCCTCGCGGTGGCCGGGCTGCCGTCGCCGAGGATCAGCCGAACCGATCCGCCGACGTCCACGCCCCGGTCCGCGGCGGCGCCGGCGTCGAGCGCCACCGCCGCGCCGGTCAGGGCGTCGAGGGTGCCGGCGCGCAGGCCGAGATCGAGCACGTCCTTCGCCGCCGGGGTGAGGATCAGCGCGGACGTGCTCTCCACGCTGTCCTCCCCGAACATCCGGGTGGTCCACAGCACGGTCGTGGCGCTGACCGGCGCGGCGGCCCGGACACCGGGGACGGCGCGGATCTCGTCGAGCGCACCCGCCGGCAGCCCGCCGAGGCCCGGCGCGGTGACGGTGGCGTCCGCGCGGGTGCCGGCCCGGACCTCGCCGGAGACGGCACTCATGAGCGTGGTCTGGGTCAGCGCATACGTCAGGGTGAACAGCACCGCCATCGCGAGCGTGGTCACGGCGCCGGCGATGCGCAGCGCATAGCCGTGGGTGTTGGCCACCGCCAGCCAGGTCGTGGCCGGCGTGTGCTCCGGCAGGCGGCGGGCGAGTCCGGCGCCGGCGCGCCGGACGAGGTCCGGGCCGGCCAGCCCGAGCCCGATCGCGGCGACGATGCCCGCCAGCGGCGTGGCCGCCGCACCGACCTGCGTCGGCATCACCAGCGGCACGGCCGACAGCGCGGTCGCTCCGGCGATCAGCAGCAGGCCCGCGGTGGTGCGCACCGGTGACGGGCCGCGCGGCTCGCTCCGTGACTCGGCGACCGCCTCGGTCGCGGGCCGGCGGGAGGTGCGCCACGCGGCGGACCGGGCGGCCACCCGCGCCACCGCGACGAGCAGCAGCGCGGCCGCGACCACGGGCAGCGGGCCGCGGGTCAGCGGCAGCTCGGCGGGCAGCATGCCCTGATCGACCAGCAGGAGCCGGAACCGCTCGGCCAGCAGGTAGCCGAACGCGGCACCCGGGACCACCGCCGCGGCCGTCGCGACCGTGGCCTGGCCGGCGGCGAGCCGGCGGATCTGGCCCGGGGTGGCGCCGACGGCGCGCAGCAGGGCCAGGTCGCGGCGCTGGCCGGCGACGGACACGGTCATGGCACCGGCCATGATGAACCCGACGACGAGCAGGGTGGTGCCCGCCAGCGACCCGGAGAGGACCAGCAGCAGCGACCGCGCGGCCGCGGCGCCGGGTGCCTCGAGGTCGCCGCGGCCCGTGCCCGTGGCGACGGTCAGCCCGCTGCCCGCGAGCCGCTCCCGGGCGGCGGCGGCCACGGACGCGGCCCGGCCCGGCTCGGCCCGCATCCCGATCAGGTCGACGGCACCGTCCCGCCCGGCCAGCCGAGCCGCGGTGGCGTCGTCGAAGAGGATGCCGGCGCCGGGCGCGCCGACGACGGCGGACACCCGATACTCCCGCGTCTCGCCCGCCGCGACGACCCGGACCCGCTCGCCGGGCCGCACCCCGGCGGCCGCGTCGACCGCCACCTCACCCGGGCCGGCCGGGGCGGTGCCCTCGACGCGCGGGCCGTCCAGCAGGGCCACGGACGCCCAGCCGTGCCCGGCGGTGCGCGGGTCACCCATCGGCACGACGCGGTCGCCGGGCCCGATGATCGCCGCCGGGAAGCTCACGTCGCCGGCGACCGTGACGGCACCGGGCAGCCCCGCCAGCCGGTCCACAGTGGACTTCGGCACGGCGGCCCGCTCCGGCAGCGGGATCGGCAGGTCCTCCGCCGGCCGGTACGTCTGGTCGGCGGCGATCACGACGTCGGCGCCGGCGAGCCGGCCGGTCGGCACGTGCGAACGCAGCCCCGACTCGGCCAGCACTCCCGTGCCGGTGATCAGGGCGGCACCGCCCAGGGCGGCGCACGCGACCGCGAACAGGGCGGCGACGCGGTGGCCGCCGACGCGGATCGCGAGGCTCAGCACGGCCTACTCCGTCTCGAGAGTCGTGATGCGGTGCGCGAGCTCGGCCGCGGTCGCCCCGGTGAGCGTGTCGACGATGCGCCCGTCGGCCATGACGAGCACGCCGTGCGCCCGCGCCGCGACGGCTGGGTCGTGGGTCACCATGAGCACCGTCTGACCGAGCCCGTCGACGAGGTCGCGGAGCAGGTCGAGCACGGCGTGCGCGGTGCGCAGGTCGAGGGCGCCGGTGGGCTCGTCGGCGAACACGACCGCGGGCCGGGTGACGAGTGCCCGGGCGATCGCGGCGCGCTGCTGCTGGCCGCCGGACAGCTCGGCGGGCCGCCGGGCGAGCAGGCCGGACAGTCCGACCCGCCCGGCGAGCTCCGCCAGCCAGGCCCGGTCCGCACGCCGGCCGGCGAGCCGCAGCGGCAGGGCGATGTTGTCCTCGACACTGAGCGAGGGCACGAGGTTATACGCCTGGAAGACGAACCCGATCCGCTCCCGGCGCAACTCGGTGCGGCGGGTCTCGTCGAGCCGCCCGATCTCGGTGCCGCCGACGAGCACGGTGCCGGCCGTGGGCGTGTCGAGCCCGGCGGCGCAGTGCATCAGCGTACTCTTGCCGGACCCGGACGGCCCCATCACCGCGAGGAAGGCGCCCGGACGGACGGCCAGGGACACGTCGTCGAGCGCTCGGACCCCGCCCGGATGCACCTTGCTGACGTGGGTCATCGTCAGCGCGGTCGCCTGCCGCACCGCCGTCGTCATCGTCGGCTCCGCGGGTGTGGACGCATCTGTGCTCCTCGGTGGACGTCGCCTCATCGGTCGGCCTCGACGCTACGGGCGCGCCGACCCGAGCACGATCCAGTCAGCTATCCACTTGAGGTACAGCAGGCTCTACCAACAGTGCGACCCAGCCGGGCCGGGCGCGGTGGTCACACCCCCCGCGTGACCACCGCGCGACTCCAGTCTGGCAACCGGCCACAGGCACAGGCACTCACCAAGACTGGTGAATCCGTCAACAGAGGTTGAGCTCACGCGCCCAGAGCTGGGCCGCGGTCCGCTGCGGCAGGTTCGCCGGCGCGTCCGGGTGGACGAGGCGGTACTTGCGGCGGACCGACCGCAGGTGGGTGTTGGCCGTGTCGATCGATATGAACAGCCGGCGGGCGGCCTCGGCGGTCGACAGGTGCTCGCAGGCGACCGCTCGGATGACCTCCAGTTCCCGCGGGGTGAGCTGGTGCCGGCGGCGCCGCTCGACGGCCGCGCGGAAGATGCGCTCGATGCTCGCCCGTACCTCCGGCTCCGTCAGCCCGCAGGACCCGGCAGCCTTTCCGGCGTCCTCGCCCTGGACGAAGCTGCGCAGCACGCGCTGATCGGCGGCGGACAGGCGCGGCTCGGGGCGGCGGCCGGAATCGGCGTAGAGCAGCGCGGCGAGGGACGGCGACAGGTGCCGGCCGGTCGCCGCCACGGCCAGGATCGCGGCGACGAGGCTGCCGGGGTCGTCGGACTTCACCAGGTAGCCCCGCGCGCCGGCCGCGACCGCGTCGAGGACCTGCTCCTCCGGCGCGGCGCCGGACATCAGCAGGACGCGCCAGCCCCGGTCGGCCAGCGCCTCGACGGCGGCCGCGCCGGAGGCGTCACCGTCGAGGATGACGTCGCAGACGGCGACGCCGGATGTGGTCGTACGGCCGACCGCGGCCACCGTCACCGCCAGCGGCAGGACCCGGAAGCCGTGCGCGGCGAGCGCCGGGGTCAGCGCGGCCACCAGGGGCACGCCGACCATCCGGTGGTCGTCGACGACCACTACGGGCACTGCCATCGCAGCACCACCTTCGCGCCGCGGCCCGGGCTCGCCGTGACGGACCAGGTGGCGCCGACCGCCTCGACCGCCGGCAGCGACGCGGTGTAGCCGCCGCCCTTCGGCGTCGTGGCCGGGTCGAAGCCGAGGCCGGTGTCCAGGACGGAGATCTCGCCGCCCTCCGCGGTGGACTCGACGAACAGCACGACCCCGGCGTCGGGGCCGGCGTACTTCAACGCGTTGGCGAGCGCCTCGTGCGCGGCGGCGAGGACCGCGTCGGCGACGTCCGCCGGCGGATCGGCGTGGACGTACAGCCGCGGGGTCAGCAGCAGGCCGAGGTCCAGGAACGTGTCGGCCAGCTCGGACGCCCGCTGCTCGAAACCACCGGCGTTCGGCGGGCCGGTACCGCGCAGCAGCGCACGGGCCCGCATCGCGCCCCGGCGCGCGGCGCGGCGGGTGTCGGCGCCGAGCCGCTCGTCGAGGGCGATGCCGTCGAAGATCGGCAGCACGCCGTCGTGCAGCGAGCGACGCACGCCTTCCCGGTGCCTCCGCTCCGACTCCCGGTGCGTCTGCTCGGCGGCGAGCAGCTCGGCGCGCCTGGCCTGCGCGACCGCGGCCGCCGTCTCGGCCGCCATGCGGCGCAGGAGCGTCGCGGCCGCGAGCCCGGCGAGATACCACACGACGAAGCCGAGGATGTCGGAGCCGAGCTTCTGTGTGACGTCCGGCAGCACCGCCATGGTCCACGCCCCGGCGAGCAGCAGGATGGCGGCGACGGCGCGGAGGCGGAGCCCGACGGCGAACGCGAGGACGACCGGGCTGGCGAGGCTCACCGGCACCAGCTCCGTCAGCACGGTGTTGCGCTCGTCCGGCGGGCCGGCCCGAGAGCCGGCCAGCATGAGCGCGACGCAGAACGCGACGTCGACCCAGACGAGGATCTCGTCGCCCCGGATGCCGCCGGGGCGCCGCGCGCGGCGCAAGAACCACCCGGCCTCGGCCGCGGCGGCGACCAGCACGGCGACGATGAGCCACGGGCGCAGCAGATCGTGCCACTCCACGAGCGGTACAGCGAGGAACGGCACGGTCGCGAGCCGGATGAACGCGACGGTGCCGGCAAGGCGCTCCTCGTTGCGCCGCACCACCCCGTCGGGGTCGGCGTCGACCGTGATCAGCGACCAGTCGAGCCCGGACCGCACCCGCCGCACGACTCCCATCGAGACGCATCGTGCCTGACGCGGCAGCCGGAAGGCATCCACCGGACGGGCGCGCGCCGTGCATCAGTCCTGCGTCGCCCGCGTGCCGTAGCGCTCCGCGGCACGGGCCTTCGCCTTGGCGGCCTCGACCTCGCGGTCGCGCGGCGGCGCGTTGGTGACCAGCGCGTCGAGCAGCTCGCGGGTGGCTGCGGCGACCGCCTGGACGGCGGCGTCGAACACCTCCTGGTTCGCGGCGGACGGCCTGGTCATGCCGCTGACCTTGCGGACGTACTGCAACGCGGCGGCCTCGATCTCGTCCTCGGTCGCCGGCGGTTCGAAGTTGTTCAGCACCCGGATGTTCCTGCACATGCCTCCACCATGCCAGGTGACGGCCTGCGTGCGCAGGTGGAGCGGACGGTGGCCGGCGGGCGACCTCACGCCCGCCGGCTCGGCAGCGGAACCGTCCCGGTGACCGGGTCACCCGCCTGCCGTGGCCTCGATCGCCTCGACGAAGGCCTTCGCGCGGGCCTCGTAGTTGTCGTACCGGCCGTAGCTCGGCGCGGCCGGCGACAGCAGGACCACGCCGCCGGGCGGGACGATGCCGCGCGCCAGGCGGACCGCGGCGGGCAGGTCCTCGGCGACGACCCGGTGGATGCCCGGCAGCTCGCCGACGACGTCGAGGATGTGCTCGCCGCTGTCGGGGACGCCGATGAGGGTGAGCTCGACGCGGCGGGTCGTGAGGAAGTCGCGCAGCGGGGTGTAGTCGATGCCGCGGTCCTGGCCACCGACGATGACGGCGAGCGGGCGGCCGGCGTACGCCTCGATGGCGTGGATCGCGGTCTGCGGCGCGGTGGAGAGCGAGTCGTTGACGAACTCGACGCCGGACGGGTCGGCGATCGGGGTGAGCCGGTGCGGCAGCGGCGTGAAGGTGCGCAGTGCCGCCTCGACCGACGCGCGCTCGGCGAGCACGTCGACGCCGTACGCCCGGACGGCACCGAGCGCCACGCACAGGTTGCCGTCGTTGTGCGCGCCGCGCAGCGGGAAGGCGTCGCGGGGGAACAGCGGCTCGTCCCCGAAGAGGACCGTGTCGCCGGACACGTGGAAGCCGGACGGAACGGCGGCCGGCACCAGCGGCAGGCCCGGACGCGCGGCCAGTTCGGCGGAGAGCGTCGGGTCGGTGGCGTTGTGGACGACCGCGGCCGCGCCGTGCGACGCCGCGTTGAGCTTGTGGGCGTAGTACTGCGCCGGGAGGCCGTCGCAGGTCCAGTCGAGATGCTCCTCGAACAGCGACGTCAGCGCGACGACCCGGGGCGAGTCGGTGAGGTCGGCCGACTGGTACATCGACAGCTCGATCACGTAGAGCGGCGCCTCGGGCAGGCTCAGGACCGCGACGCCGATGTTCCCGCCGACGACGGCCGGCCGGCCGGTGGCGTTGAGCAGGTGGCCGATCAGGCTGGTCGTGGTGCTCTTGCCCTTGCTGCCGGTGATGCCGATCGTCCGGTCGGCGTGGTCGGCCATCCACAGCGCCGTGCCGCCGGTGATCGTGACGCCGCGCTCCCGCAGTCGCCGCATCCACGGGTGCGACTCGCCGATGACCGGCGAGCGGACCACGATCTCCACGTCCTCGAGGGCCTTCCAGGCCGCGTCACCCTCGAAGAGCGGGGCGAGCGCGGCGTGGCGCTCGTCCCAGGTGGTCTGCAGGAACGTGACCTTGTCCTGCACGACGACGAGGCTCGCGGGCCCGTGCGGCGCGATCGCCTCGACCGCCGCCTTGCCCTCACGGCCGGTACCCCAGACGGCGACCCGGCGGCCGCGCAGTTCGGACAGGTGCATGGCCGGTAGCCTAGCGACCCCTCCCGGTGCGGGACTTCCGGTAGTCACTGTTCAGGCGTCCGATCAGCGTCAGCGGGATGCCCTTCGGGCAGACCGTGGTGCACTCGCCGGTGTTGGTGCAGCCGCCGAAGCCGGCCTCGTCGTGGGCGGCGACCATGCCGGACACGCGGGAGTCGCGCTCCGGCTGGCCCTGCGGGAGCAGGCCGAGATGGCCGACCTTCGCCGCGGTGAACAGCATCGCCGAGCCGTTCGGGCAGGCCGCGACGCAGGCGCCGCAGCCGATGCAGGTCGCGGCCTCGAAGGCGGCGTCGGCGTCGGCCTTCGGCACCGGGGTGGCGTGAGCGTCGGGCGCGGCGCCGGTCGGCGCGGTGATGTAGCCGCCGGCCTGGATGATCCGGTCGAACGCGCTGCGGTCGACGACGAGGTCCCTGACGACCGGGAACGCGGCGGCGCGCCACGGCTCGACTTCGATCGTGTCGCCGTCCTTGAAGTGCCGCATGTGCAACTGGCAGGTGGTGGTGGCCCGCTCGGGGCCGTGCGCCACACCGTTGATCATCATGCCGCACATGCCGCAGATGCCCTCGCGGCAGTCGTGGTCGAACGCGATCGGCTCGTCACCTTCCAGGATGAGCCGCTCGTTGAGCACGTCGAGCATCTCCAGGAACGAGGCGTCCGGCGAGATGTCCTCAACGAGATAGGTGACCATCCGGCCCCGCTCGGTCGGGCCGGCCTGGCGCCACACGCGTAGCGTGATGTCCATTACTTGTAGCTCCGCTGGGTCGGGTGGACGTACTCGAAGCCGAGCGCTTCCTTGTGCAGGACGGGCGGCTCGCCGGTACCGGTGAACTCCCAGGCCGCGACGTAGGAGAACGCGTCGTCGTGGCGCAGCGCCTCGCCGTCGGGCGTCTGGCTCTCGGCGCGGAAGTGCCCGCCGCACGACTCGGTGCGGTGCAGCGCGTCGACGCACATGAGCTCGGCGAGCTCGAAGAAGTCGGCGACGCGGCCGGCGCGCTCGAGGTTCTGGTTGAGCTGCTCACCCGTGCCGGGCACCTTGACCCGGGTCCAGAACTCCTCACGCAGCGCGCGGATGAGGGAGATCGCCTTGGTGAGGCCCTGCTCGGTGCGGTCCATACCGCAGTACTCCCACATGATGTGGCCGAGTTCGCGGTGGAACGAGTCGACGGTCCGGTCCCCGTCGACGGCGAGCAGCGCGGAGATCCGGTCCTCGACCGAGGCGCGCGCCGACACGACCGCCGGGTCGTCGGCGGCCACGGCCGGGTACGGGCCCGCGGCCAGGTAGTCGTTGATCGTGTTCGGCAGCACGAAGTAGCCGTCGGCGAGGCCCTGCATCAGCGCGGACGCGCCGAGCCGATTGGCGCCGTGGTCGGAGAAGTTCGCCTCGCCGATCACGAACAGGCCGGGAATCGTCGACTGGAGGTCGTAGTCGACCCACAGGCCGCCCATCGTGTAGTGCACGGCCGGGTAGATGCGCATCGGCGTGACGTAAGGGTCCTCGCCGGTGATGCGCTGGTACATCTCGAAGAGGTTGCCGTACTTGGCCTCGACGGCGGGGCGGCCCAGCCGGGTGATGGCGTCGGCGAAGTCGAGGTAGACGCCGAGCCCGCCGGGGCCGACGCCGCGGCCCTCGTCGCAGACGTTCTTCGCGGCGCGGGAGGCGATGTCCCGCGGTACGAGATTGCCGAACGACGGGTAGATGCGTTCGAGGTAGTAGTCGCGCTCGTCCTCGGCGATGTCCGCGGGCTTGCGGTCGTCGCCGGCGCGCTTGGGCACCCAGACCCGCCCGTCGTTGCGCAGCGACTCGCTCATCAGCGTGAGCTTGCTCTGGTGCGTGCCGGACTCGGGGATGCACGTCGGGTGGATCTGCGTGTAGCAGGGGTTCGCGAACAGCGCGCCCTTGCGGTGTGCCCGCCAGGTCGCGGTGACGTTGCAGCCCTTGGCGTTGGTGGACAGGAAGAACACGTTGCCGTAGCCGCCGGAGGCGAGCACGACGGCGTCGGCGAAGTCGGTGGTGATCTCGCCGGTGACGAGGTCGCGCACGACGACGCCGCGGGCCCGGCCGTCGACGACGACGAGCTCCAGCATCTCGTGGCGGGCGTGCATCTCGATGTTGCCGGCGGCGATCTGCCGCTCCATGGCCTGATAGGCGCCGAGGAGTAGCTGCTGGCCCGTCTGGCCACGGGCGTAGAACGTGCGGGACACCTGCGTGCCGCCGAACGAGCGGTTGTCGAGCAGGCCGCCGTACTCGCGGGCGAACGGCACACCCTGCGCAACGCACTGGTCGATGATGTTCACCGAGACCTGCGCGAGCCGGTAGACGTTGGACTCGCGGGCGCGGAAGTCGCCGCCCTTCACCGTGTCGTAGAACAGCCGGTAGACCGAGTCACCGTCGTTGCGGTAGTTCTTCGCGGCGTTGATGCCGCCCTGCGCGGCGATCGAGTGCGCGCGGCGGGGGCTGTCCTGGTAGCAGTACGACCGGACCTTGTACCCCGCCTCGGCGAGCGTGGCCGCGGCGGAACCGCCGGCGAGGCCGGTGCCGACGACGATGACGGTCAGCTTGCGGCGGTTGGCCGGGTTGACCAGCTTGGCGCCGAACTGCCGGCGCTCCCAGCGAGTCTCGATCGGCCCGTCGGGGGCGGCCTTGTCGGCGATCGGGTCGCCTTCGTTCCAGAGTTTCATGACACCAGCCCGCTGAGTACTGCGAACGGCACCGACAGGTAGCCGACGACCAGGACGACGGAGAGCACGAGCGCGATCGCGCGGGCGCGGTGCTCGCCGCGCGGGGACTGCTGCCCGAACGTGCGCAGCGCGCTGAAGATGCCGTGCCGCAGGTGGAAGCCGACGGCGACGATCGCGAGCGTGTAGAAGAGCGTGACGTACCAGCGTGACGGCGCGAAGTCGGCGACGACGTTGGCGTGGGGGTGCTGCGCGTCGCCGACCGGGTTCAGCGTGCCGGTGGTCAGGTCGAGGACGTGGAAGACGACGAAGAGCAGGATGATGACGCCGCCCCAGCGCATGGTCCGCGCGGCGTAGCTGCCCTGGACCTTGGGCCGATGGGCGTAGCGGACCGGGCGGGCGGCGCGGGCGCGGCGGGCCAGGACGGCGGCCGAGGCGATGTGCGCGACCACGGCGGCGGTGAGCCCCACCCGCTGTAGCCACAGGTACCACGTCCGCGGCAGCAGCGGTGTGCCGATGTCGCGCAGCCAGTGGGCGTAGTGGTCGAACGACGCGGCGCCGACGAAGATCTTGAGGTTGCCCGCCATGTGCGCGAAAAGGAACAGCACCAGCAGCAGCCCGCTGGCTGCCATGACCAGCTTCAGCCCCACCGACGAGGCACGTTTCCTGGGAACTGCCCGTGAAGGAGCAGTGAGTACCGCCACGAGCCCGACGCTAGGGCCGAAAGTCCTATTCGTCCAATGCATGAGACCCGTAGTGGCGATAGCCGTACGCTATGAGCGTGCAGTTGCACCAACTCCGATACTTCGTGGCAGTGGCCGAACTACGACATTTCACCCGGGCAGCCGAACTGCTGGGTGTGAGCCAGCCGACGCTGAGTAAGCAGATTCACACCCTGGAGGCGGCCCTCGGCGCACCGCTGTTCGACAGGTCGCGCGGGACGGTCGTCCTCACCACCGCGGGCGAGACCCTGCTCCCGCTGGCGCGCCGGGTGGTGGCCGACGCCGACACCGCGCGCGACGCCGTCCAGGAGGTCGTCGGGCTCCGCCGCGGCCGGGTGCGCCTGGGTGCGACGCCGAGCCTCTGCACGTCGCTCGTTCCGGTGGTACTTCGTGAGTTCCACGCCCGGCACCCGCGGATCGAGCTGCACGTGGACGAGGGCGGATCGCAGGACCTGGTGGCCGACCTCGTCACGCACGCGCTCGACCTCGCGCTGATCGTCGAGCCGGCGCGGGGCACCGACCCGGTGCTGGAGACCGTGCCGCTGCTGCGGGAGAGCCTGGTGGTGGCCTCGGTGGCGCCGTTGCCGGACCGGCTCGCCCTCGCCGACCTGCGCGACACCCCGCTCGTCATGTTCCGGACCGGCTACGACCTGCGCGACACCACGCTCGAGGCCTGCCGCCGCGCCGGTTTCACGCCCACTTACGCCGTCGAGGGCGGCGAGATGGATGCGGTACTGGCCTTCGTCGAGGCCGGCCTCGGCGTGGCCCTGGTCCCGAGCATGGCGCTGGTGAACCGACCGCTCCTGCGCGCGACCCCACTCGTCGACCAGGACGTGCACCGCACGATCGCCCTGGCCCAGCGACGCGGCTCGGTCCTCCCCCACGCCGCCCAGGCGATGCGCACGACGCTGCTCGACCACGTGGCACGCGGTCCGCTTCCCCTCGGCGTCCAGGCCCTCTGACTCAGCCGGGGTCGGCCATGACGCGGTTGCGGCCGGACCGTTTCGCCGCGTACAGGTTGCGGTCGGCCTGGCTCAGCAGCGCCGCCGCGGTGGTGCGGCCGTCCAGCGTGGTCGTGACGCCGACACTCACCGTCACCGGCAGGTCGCCGGTCAGGTCGCGCCAGTCGTGCCGCTGCACCGCCAGGCGGATGGCCTCGCAGCAGGACGCGGCGTCGGCGTGGGCGACCTCGGGCAGTACCACCACGAACTCCTCACCGCCGAGGCGCGCCACCGTCGCGGGCTCCTCCACCGCGCCGGACATCAGGGCGGCGATCCGTTGCAGCACCAGGTCGCCGACCTCGTGGGAGAGGGTGTCGTTGACCCGTTTGAAGAAGTCGACGTCCACCAGCGCCGCGGACAGCGGCGTGCCGCGCTCCGCCGCACGGGCGATCAGCGACGGGAGCTGGGCGTCGACGAACCGGCGGTTGTAGATGCCGGTGAGCGCGTCGCGCAACGCCATCTCCCGGAAGCGGGCCGACTCGCGCCGGCCCTCCCGGCTCTCGAAGACGAACTGGGTGAGCCGAGCCTGCTCCTCGCGCTCCGCCGAGCGCAGCGCCTGCGACTCCTCGTCGTAGCGGCACTGCTCCTCGTACGCCTCCCGGAAGCGGCCGTGGGCGGCGTGCAGCCGGGCCAGCTCACGGCGGGTCCGGGCGGCGGTGTCGGCCGTCCCGCGCTCCGCGCACAGCGCGAAACAGCGGTCGATCGTGGCACTGGCACGGTCGAGCGCGCCGCCGAGCCGTTGCGCCTCCGCGAGCGTCAGCAGCATCTCCGGCAGCATGTCGCCCTCGGCGTCGGCGGCGCTCCAGTCCGCGCCGGGCGCGACGGACGGCAGCAGGGTCGCCTCAGCCTGGGCGAACCGCCCCTGCAACATGAGGACCCGGGCGAGTGTGTCGAGGTCGCACGGGCGCAGCACGACCCCGGTCCGGGCGACGAGGCCGCGCATGCGCTCGGCCAGTTCGCCGGCGGCCTCGACGTCGCCGGCCTGGTATGCGGCGTAGGCCATGTTGTTGAGCACCGATCGGCTCAGCTCGTGGTCGCCGGCCGCGGCGGCGATGTCGAGGGCCTCGGCGTGGTACGGCGCGGCGTCGGCCCGGGACACCGAGTCGAAGGCGAGCGCCAGGGTGACCAGATGCCTCCCCCGCAGGAGCGGCGGCGCGTCGTCGGGCAGGTGGTCGACGGAGAGCAGCGCGTGGCGGCGGGCCTCCGCGTTGTCGCCCAGGCAGGTGTGCAGGATCGCCAGCAGGAAGTGGCTGCGGGCCAGCACGAAACGCTCGCCCTCGCGGACCGCCCAGCGGTGCACTTCGTGCAGCAGCGGCGCGGCCGCGGTCAGGTCGCCCCGGCGGCAGAGGGCGTCGGCGGCGAGCAGCCGGGCGCGGGCCGCCAGGTCGGGCCGGCCCAGCTCCACGGCGGCCCGTTCCGCCGCCATGGCGCGGTCGTGGTCGGCGGTGCGCCGGTCGGCCTCCATCTCGAGGACGGTCGCGGCCAACTGATCGGCGTTGACGACGAGGGTGCCACTCATGCCCAGCAGGATCGGCAGTCCTGAGGAGAAGCTGAGGGCAGACATGTCACCAGCGTGCGCCATGTCCGGTAAGTTCGCCACGGCGAATCGGAGGAGGGCTCCTTGGACATCTGGCAAGCGGTCGTGCTCGGCGTGGTCGAGGGTGTGACGGAGTTCCTGCCCGTCTCCTCCACGGGGCATCTCACGATCACCGAGAAGCTCATGGGCATCCCGATCGACGACAAGGGTGTCACCGCGTTCACCGCGATCATCCAGGTCGGCGCGATCGTCGCGGCGATCATCTATTTCCGGGCCGACATCGGCCGGTTCGTCGCCGGTTTCGTCAAGGGCGTGACCAGTGCCGAGGGGCGCAAGCAGGACGGCTGGCGGATGGCGGTCAACGTCATCGTCGGCTCGCTGCCGATCGCGGTCATCGGCCTGCTGTTCAAGGACCTCATCGAGGGGGCGCTGCGCAGCCTGTGGTTCGTGGCCGGCGCCCTGGTGGTGTGGAGCCTGGTCATGGTCACCGCCGAGCACCTGGCCCGCCAGCGGCGCGGCGAGGGCCAGGTGACCTGGAAGGACTCGCTGCTGATCGGGCTGGCGCAGTGCGTCGCGCTGGTACCGGGTGTGTCGCGCTCCGGCGCGACGATCAGCGCGGGACTGTTCCGCGAACTGGACCGGGTCACCGCCACGCGCCTGTCGTTCTTCCTCGGCATCCCGGCGCTCGCCGCGGCCGGTGCGCTCGAGGGCGTGCAGCGGGCGGATGAGGTCGCCAGCACGGTGGGCTGGGTGCCGGTCGGGGTCGGGCTGGTCGTGAGCTTCGTCGTCGCGTACGCCTCGATCGCCTGGCTGCTCAAGTTCGTCGCGAGCCACTCGATCGCGACGTTCGTCTACTACCGCGCGGCGCTCGGCGGGGTGATCGTGGCGCTGCTCTGGGGCGGTGTGGTCGCCGGGACCTGACCCACGTTCGGCGCGAATCGATATATGGTCATATCGACGGCTGATGTGCTCCAGAAGGGACGTTTCGCGCGATGACCGACTATCTGCAGGTGTCGACAGTACTCGCGACCCGGCAGGACGCGGCGTATCTCGCGCGTTCGGCGACCCACTCCCGGCTCGCCGCCGCGGCGCAGGTGATCGGGCCGGTGCTGTCGATGACCTGGCACGAGGGGACGCTGGTCGAGACCGAGGAGTGGCAGTTGGTGCTCCGGACCCGGGTCGAGCGCTTCGACCAGCTCACCGCCTACATCGTCGACCGCCATCCGGAGCCCGACCCGGAGGTCGTCGGCGTCCCGATCGTCCCCGGCACCCGCTCCTACCTCGACTGGCTCGACCGCAAGACGTCCGTCGTCCCGGGCTGAGCCGCCGGACAGGTGCTGGAGCAGCACACCGTCTCCGTGGTCCCGCAAGGAGCCGGGCGGGACGGTGACGCACAGTCGCGCGGGTGGCATCTGGTCGCTCGCGGTCGCCACTGGACCCGGCGGCGCGCTCCGGCCCGAGCAACTCCATGATCATGGGAAAGTTGTGGCTATCGGGGCAGCCACAACTTTCCCATGATCATGAGATCGAGCGGCACGGCGGCGAATCGCGCCGCAACGCGCACCGACCCTCACACCCCGGCGGCGACACCTCCGAGCCTTCCGCCCGAATTGTCGGCCTCATCCTGGTCGGCAAGGGCCGTTGGGCTCGACCTCGCGGCCTTGCGTGGTCATGAGGCGTGACGCCCTGCTCAGCACGCGGGACGACCGGCGGCACGTCGAACAGGTCCGGTCGCACCGGTGGAGGATATCGGGACCCCGGGTTTCACGATCGGGTGACGGGTATCCAGCGCTGATGGCTGGATCACTGAACCCGGACCGGTCTGAGTGGGACGTGATCGTGATCGGCGGTGGGCCCGCCGGGGAGACCGCCGCGCAGTACGCGACGCGGTTCTCCGGCCTCGACGCGGTCATCGTCGAGCGGGAACTGGTCGGCGGCGAGTGCCCGTTCTGGGCGTGCGTGCCGAGCAAGGCGCTGCTGGCACCGGTCCACCTGCTCGCCACCGGCCGGGACCTCGGCGGGATCCGGCCGCTGCTCGCCGACCGGCACCTCGACGTCGACGGGGTGCTGAACCGCCGCGACGCGATCGTCGACCACTTCGACGACGGCCGCCAGGTCGAACGGGCCCTCGGCTGGGGCCTCGACGTCGTCCGCGGGCGGGGCCGTGTCACCGGTGAGAAGGCCGTCACCGTCGACGGCCGCACCCTGCGCGCCCGGCAGGCCGTGGTCGTCGCGGCCGGCAGCCGGCCGCACACGCCCGAGGTCCCGGGCCTGCGCGAGGCGCGGCCGTGGTACTCCCGCGACGTGACCGCGATGCACGAGGTACCGCGGCGGCTGCTCGTGCTCGGCGGCGGTGTCGTCGCCTGTGAGGCCGCGACCTGGCTGCGCGCGCTCGGCGCGGTGCAGATCACGCTGGTGGAGCGGTCGACGCGGCTGCTCACCGACCAGGAGCCGTTCGCCGGGGCGGCGGTCGGGGACAGCCTGCGCGCGTCGGGCGTTGAAGTGCGGTTCGGCCAGACGCTGACCCGCATCGAGCGGCCGACGATCAACGACACCGGCGTCGGGCGCATCCACGGCGGGCCGGTGACGGTGACGCTCGACTCGGGTGCGACGTTGCGGGTCGACGAGGTGCTCGTGGCCGCCGGGCGCCGGCCGAACACCGAGGTGCTGGGCCCGGGCGAGGGCCTGCCGGTCGACGAGCACATGACCGTCGAGGGCATGCCGTGGCTGTACGCGGTCGGCGACGTCAGCGGCGCGTCGTACCTCACCCACATCGGGAAGTACCAGGGCCGGATCGCGGGCGAGGTCATCGCGGCACGGGCGGCCGGGCGGCCGCTCGACGAGGCGCCGTTCAACCGCCACACCGACCTCGTCCGCCGCGGCGCCGTCGCCCAGGTGATCTTCACGGATCCCGTCATCGCCACCAGCGGCCTCACCGAGGCCGCGGCGCGCCGCCGGGGCTACGACGTGGAGACGGTCGAGATGGACCTGTCGCAACTGGACGCCGGACGGGTGCTGCGGGACCACTATCGTGGCCGCACGAAGCTGGTCATCGACCGCCGCACGGACGTGCTGCTCGGCGCGACCTTCCTCGGCACCGAGATCGCCGAGCTGATCCACGCGGCGACGGTCGCCATCTGCGCGGCCACCCCGATCAGCGCCATGTGGCACGCGATCGGCAGCTTCCCCACCCTGAGCGACGTGTGGTCGCACCTGCTGGAATCGGTGGACACGCAGCGGATGGCGGCGTCACGCCCCGGCCCGTGAGGTCACTGGGACGGTCGGTCGGTTCGCGGTCAGGCGGTGACGGTCGCGATGCCGCTGCCGAGGAGGACCGTGCCCAGGAGCAGCAGCGTCATGAAGGTGATCGTGCCGTGGTCGCGCAGGAACCAGTCGCGCAGCGACGACAGCCACGCCCGGACGGCGCCGTCGTGGCGGGCCAGCAGGACCACGACCGGACCCGCCACCGTCAGGCTGCCGACGACGACGAACACCGCCACCGCGACGACCGCCTGCCCCGGACCCGGATGCTGCCGGGCGATGCTCATCGCCGCGGCCAGCAGGAGACACAGGTTCTTGGGGTTCGCGGCGGACAGCATGACCCCGATCCCGGCCGCCGTCACAGGTTGCATCGTGTCGACCGCCGCCGTCCAGTCCGGCAGCTTCGGCTGCCGGCCCGGTCTCGGCCGGCGCCGCCACTCGCTCGCGGCCAGCAGCAGCAGGAAGATGCCGAAGGCCAGGAACAGCGCGCCGATCGCCGCGCTGTTGCGCGACTCGCCGGCGCCCGCGGATTCGGCGACGGCCACCACGGCCGCGGTGGCGACGGCCAGGCCGCCGACCCAGCCGCCCGCCAGGGCCAGGCCGGTGCGCAGCGCGTTGTCGGCAGCCAGGATGCGCGTCACCGCGACGACGGGCAACGGGCTCAGCGCCACGCCGACCGCCGGCGACAGGACCGCGCCGATCGCCGCACCGAGTCCCATCGGCTCCCCTCAGACAGCACCGTCTGAGCCCACGCTCACACGCCCGCCGGGCCGGGCACACCATCCGCGCGGGATGAGCCCACCGCCCCGAACGAGGCCCGGAATCAGGCCCGGAACACCGGAGCGCCGCGGGTCAGGACCGCCGTCGCGGGTTCCGCCCGCCACGCCGCGCGGAGCGCCCCGGCCAGGGTGTCGAGCAGCAGCGGTACGTCCGAGGCCGCGGTTTCGTGCAGGCCCTCGGCGACGATCAGCGCCGTCGTCGTCGCCGGGCGGATCGCCGAGCGTCCGCTCTGCCGGTTGGTCCAGCGGCGGGCGTGCGCGAAGTTCGCGGCGTCGGCGAACACGACCTCCCCCGGGTCCGGGTGCTCGAGCTCGCCGCCGAAGGTCTCGTACTTCTCGCTGCCGTCCGCGTATCGCACCTCGAGGTCCCCGCCGATCCGGGTGACGTCCAGCGCCGCGACCGGGATCGCGAACGCGGCCGAGACCGCGTTGCACAGGTCTACCAGCGGGTGGAGCCGGGGCAGCTCACCCTCCCTGCGCAGCCGGCGCAGCAGCGATTCCGAGGCGCAACGGTACTGCGTGGGCTTGAGCCCCTGCGCCGCGAACGCCCTCCGCCACGCCTGGATCTGCGGCAGCTCCGCCTCGGAGCCCGCCGCCAGCCGGGCGCGGGCCGCCGCGGTGTGCTCGGCGACCGCGGCGCTGACGTCGGCGTCGGGCGTGACGCCGTCGATGAGCAGCACAGCCGGTACCAACGCGGGAAAATCGTGCCAGAGGTCGTCATGGTGCCGGAAGTCCACGACGGATCATGCTGCCCGAGCCCCGGCGCCCGGCGGAAGGACCACCCGGCGGCCGCCGGAGTGGACCAATGCCTACGCGCGCACCTCGAACGACACCAGCGCGACCTGCCCGCTCCGCTTGCCGACCAACTGCAGGTCGACGGGGCCGGCCTTGGCGCCGCCGGCGGCCGGCGTGACGGTCGCCGACAGGCCGCCGTCCGGCCCGGCGGTCAGCGTGGTGAGGATGCTGGCGGTGGCGGCCCGCTCCACGGTGGACCGCCCGTCGGCGAGCAGGCCCTTCCCTCACGGGGTCAACGCCATGATGAACACTCAGGGGATGGGCGGGAGCGCGAGGAAGCGCAGGCGCCGCAGGACCCCGCCGCGCCCGCGGGCCGGGCTCGTCGTCCTCGTCCTTGCCGGCGGGCATGAGGTTCCCGGCCGCGGCGCTCGCCGCCGCGCTCACCCGGTCAGCTCGTAGCGGATCGAGACCTGGTCGGTGAGGACCACGGCGGCGCCGGGGCGCAGCGTCTGGCTGCCCCGGGCCGGCAGCTCGACCGGCCGTTCACCGGGCTGCTGCACGATCGTGCCGTTGCGGGAGCCCAGGTCCACGGCGATGACGTCCCAGCCCTCGACGCGGATCTCGACGTGCCGCCGGGAGATGCCGTTGTCCGGGCTGGTGACCGTGACGTGGTGGGCCGGATCGGGCAGGCCGGGGTCCGGTGCGCCGGGCGCGCGGCCCAGGATGATTCGCCGGTCCAGCGGTACCGTTTCGCCGCCGGGCAGCCGGAGCACGCCGGGCAGCGGCAGGTCGACCTGGACCGGGGTCTGGCGCGGCACCGGGATCCGGCACACCCGGCAGAGCACCGACCCCGGCGGGTTCACATGACCGACCGGGCACCGCACGGCGGCGATCGTCGCCCCGTGCCGGCCCTCGGACACGGCGACCGGGCCGGACGAGGACACGGCCGGCGCGGCGCGGTCGGTCGAGGCTCCGGGCACAGCGGCCCGGGCCACCGTGGCCCGGGCGGCCGCCGACCCTGCCGGAGTGGCCCGGGCGACCCAGGACGTGGGCTCGGTGAGGGCCGAGGGCGACTCCTCGGCGGACGGCGGCGCCGGCCGCTCGGTGAAGGCCGGCTGTTCGGCGGCCATCCGCTGCGCGGGCACCGGTTGCTCGGTGGGCTCCGGCTCGTCGGCGTATTCCACCGGCTCGGTCAGGCGCACCGTGAGCGACGACGCCAGGACGACCCCCCGCTCCAGGGGCAACTCGGCCGGCGCCGTCCCGAGCGGTCGCGGACCGTCGAGACGGATGGTGGCGGCCGGCCGGAACACGTCCCGGCCCGCGCCGTCCGCGGCCCGGACCGAGACGGTGTACCCGTCGACGTCGAGCACCTCGGCGTGGGCGTCGCCCCGGACCAGCGCCCGGGCGCCGTACGCGTCGGCGCGGACAACCACGAACGACGCGGTGCCGAACGAGCCGCCGGACAGCACGCCCGCGATCTCGGCGGCCGTCGCACCCGCCTGGACGAGCTTCCAGCACTCGTCCGTCTCCGGGTCGCCGGGCTGGACGTTCGCGAGGGCCCAGACGTTCTTGCCGGCGAACGCGAGCCACTCCCCGGGCACGTAACCCGTCATCCCCACCGCCCCTTCTGCCACTGCCCCCGCCGCCCGTCGAACAGGGTACGTGGTCACCCCGCGCGGACCCGGAATCTCCACCGAGCTGGAACCCGCCCACGACCGCCCACCGGTCCAGCCACCACCGCCATGGACGACGCCCCCGCCCCCCCCGCGGCGATCCGGGCTTCCTCCTCGACGGTCCGACGCACCACCTGCGCGTCGATCTTGCAGTTGTGGTGCCTGACAAGCCGGGCATTCAGGGAGTGTCTCGGCACCACAACTGCAAGATCGACGCGCAACGAGCCGGCGAACGGTGCGGGAGACACGCTCGCCCGGGGCAGCCGGAACTTTCCCATGATCATGAGGCCGAGCGGCACGGCGACGGATCGCGCCGGGGCTCCGGCTCGCGGAGCCGCGGCCGGCCCGGGACCGCCGCGCGCCGGGAGGTGCCGAAAATCGACGCGGATTCGTCGGGAAATTGACAGCACCCAGTCAACGCCGCACATGATCAGCACCACGTGACGGACCAACAATGGAATGGTTCCGAAAAGTGATCGCCGGGCTCGCGCAGAATGCACGGACATGTCCTGTCGGATCCACTACATTCTCGCTCGAAATCTCGGGAAACGCCTGCTTGCGGCCAGTTTCGATATCGAGTCACCGGAACACTTTCGCGATTCCGCTGGATGACCACCCGGCCTACGATCGGCGGTGCATCCATCCATGGGACGCCGAATCATCATTTCCAGCGGAAAAGATCGGAGGCCGGGTCGTTGCTGGACACCGTCGTGCCCCGACAGGCGACCCCGAAGCGCGCCGTGACCGCCGGGAAACCCACCCGCGCCCAGCGGCGCAGAGCGCGGCAGCAGCGGAAACTCGCCGAGACACAGCGCGCCTACGAGGCGTGCAACACCCTGACCGGGCCGCTGACCACTCCGGCGGGGCCGCACCTGCCCGTCGTCTTCCGGCGCACGGCCCGTCCGGCGCAGCGGGTCATGCTGTCGCTGCTCATCTCGGCCAATTTCCTCACCGGGCTGGTCTTCCTCGGCTGGCTCGTCCTGCCCCGGCACATCCCCGGACCGGACATGCCGCTGGTCGGGCCCGGCGACTGGCACGTGATCGCGGCGCGGATCGCCTTCTGCTTCGTGGTGCTCGTCGAGGGCGTGCGCCTGCTGCAGAACCTCGCGGTGTGGGTCTTCGCCTGGAAGGCGCGCGATCCGGTGCCGATGGTGCCGGAACAGGGCCTGCGCATCGCGATGCTGACGACGATCGTACCGTCGAAGGAGCCCATCGACGTCGTCGAGCGCTCCCTGATGGCGATGCAGAAGGTCCGGTACGCCGGGCAGGTCGACATCTGGATCCTCGACGAGGGCGACGACCCGCGGGTCAAGGCGATGGCCAAGCGGCTCGGCGTCCACCACTTCAGCCGCAAGGGCCAGCCCCGGTTCAACCAGGAGCACGGGGCGTTCCGGGCGAAGACCAAGTCGGGCAACCACAACGCCTGGCGGGCCACCCACGAGCACGTCTACGACGTCGTCGCGCAAATGGATCCCGACCACGTGCCGCTGCCGAGCTTCCTCGAGCGCACCGTCGGCTACTTCCGCGACCCCGACGTCGCGTTCGTCGTCGCCCCGCAGGTGTACGGCAACATGTACGACGGCTGGGTCGTACACGGCGCCTCGGTCCAGCAGTACCTCTTCAGCGGCCTCATCGAGCGCGGCGGCAACGGGTTGAACGCGCCGCTGCTCATCGGCACCAACCACCTCTACCGGCCGCTCGCCTGGGCCATCATCGACGGCTACCAGGACTCGATCATCGAGGACCACCTCACGAGCATGGTCGTGATGGGCGCGCGGAACCCGCTCACCGACCGCCGCTGGAAGGGCGTCTACACGCCCGACGTCATCGCGATCGGCGAGGGCCCGACGAGCTGGACCGACTACTTCAACCAGCAGAAGCGCTGGGCCTACGGGGTGTGGGAGATCCTGCTGCGCCGCAGCCGGCCGCACCTGCGCAAGCTCGGCGCCGGGCAGCGGCTGTGCTACGGCCTCGTCCAGTCCTACTATCCGAGCGTCGCCCTCGCCGCGGTGTCCGGCGTCGCGGCCACCGGCACGTACCTCGGTCTCGGCATCAACGCGGCCGACGTCGACTGGCGGCCGTGGCTCGGCCTGTGGTCGGTGAGCATGGGCACCTGGGCGATGTTGTGGCTGTGGCTGCGCCGCTTCAACCTGGCCCGGCACGAGCGCAAGGAGCTCGGCGTCCACGGCATGCTGCTCGCGCTGTTCGCCGTGCCGATCTACGTGGCGGCGGGCGCGGCGGCGCTACTGCGCAGGCCGCTCGCCTACGCGGTGACGGCGAAGGGTCGCCTGCGCAGCGTCGACGGGCCGAAGTCGTTCCGCACGCACGCCCTCTGGGCGCTCATCGGCGGCGCGCTGCTCGGCTCGAGCGCCTGGTTCGGGTACGACTCCTTGGCCCTGCGCCTGTGGGCCGCCGTCAGCGTGCTCGTCGGCGTGCTGCCGCCGCTCATCGCGTGGTGCACCTGGCTGCGCGACCGGCGCGCCACGGAGCCCGAGGTCGAGGACGCGCCGCCGACGCTCCTCATCAAGATCAAGGGCACCGCCCCGGCGCACGGGTCGATCGACGTGTCCGACCTGCCCACCGTTCCGAGGATTCCGGCGGTACCGACGGCCGGCCTGCGACCCGCCGCCGCACCCACGCGCGGAGGCACCGCATGAT
Organism: Dactylosporangium roseum; assembly: GCF_025264685.1. Classification (GTDB taxonomy): domain Bacteria; phylum Actinomycetota; class Actinomycetes; order Mycobacteriales; family Micromonosporaceae; genus Dactylosporangium; species Dactylosporangium roseum. The sequence goes on along the minus strand of NZ_CP073721.1, from coordinate 2,393,813 downwards.
CACGCTGCCCCGCGTCATGGCCCTCGCGCTGCTGCTCATCGGCGGCTACGTCTTCGTGGTCGCGCCGCGTGTCGAGGCCATGACGTCGCCGTCCGCGCGCTGGGAGGAGAAGGTCGCCGAGCCGCTGCCGACGTTCACGCCGGGACCGCGGTCCTCGGACCCGGTGCTGTTCCCGCCGGCGGGCAAGGCCTTCTTCGGCGTCTTCACCGACCGCGGCCCCGGCGACCTCACCGACTTCACCGGCTTCGTACGGGCGGCCGGGAAGCAGCCGCAGGTGATGATGTTCGCCCGCGGCTGGGCGGTCCACAAGACGTTCGACCGGCAGCCGTTCGACCGGATCGTCAACCGGGGCATGCTCCCGATGCTCGGCTGGGAGCCGTGGAACTACCGCGGGGAGTCCGATGTGGACGCCGAACGCGGCACGCAGCCCGAGTACCGGCTGGCGAGGATCACGGACGGGGCGTTCGACCCGTACATCCGGGCCTGGGCCGACGGGATCAAGGACCTGGAATATCCGGTGGCGATCCGGTTCGCGCACGAGATGAACGGGTACTGGTACCCCTGGTGCGAGTCCGCCAACGGCAACCGGCGCGGCGACTACGTGGCCGCCTGGCGGCACGTGCACGACCTGTTCGAGGCGGCCGGCGCGCGGAACGTGATCTGGGTGTGGAGCCCGAACGTCCGGTACGCCAACTCGACGCCGCTGTCGCAGGTGTACCCCGGTGACGCCTACGTCGACTGGGTCGGCCTCTCGGGGTACTACGGCACCGCCCACATGGAGCAGTACCGCACCTTCGAGCAGATCTACCGGCCCACGCTCGACGAGCTGAAGTCGGTCTCCAAGCGGCCGGTCGTGGTCACCGAGGTCGCCGCCACGGACGAGGCCGGACGCAAGGCCGAGTGGATCGCGGACCTGCTGCGGACACTGCCGAAGCACCCGGAGATCATCGGCTTCCTGTGGTACGAGTCGGTCAAGGAGACCGACTGGCGCATCGCGGCGTCGAAGGCCGCGTCGGAGGCGTTCGCCGAGGGTGTGGCGCAGCCGTACTTCGACACCCGGTGGTCCCCGTCCCAGGTGCCCCGCACCGCGCTGCCGGCGTCCCGATCGGGGTAGCGGTTGTCGTCGTACCGTGCCACCGCCATCGCCACCGTCATCGATTCGGACAGGGAGCAGCACATCATGAGGAGGTCGTCGTGATGAGCGGCTTCGTCGTCGGCATCGACCTCGGCACCTCCAACACGGTCGCCGTGATCCGGTCCCCGGACGGGCGCCGGCGCCCCGTGCTCTTCGACGGCGCACCGCTGATGCCGTCGGCCGTCTTCATGCAGGACAACGGGCAGCTCGCGGTCGGTCGCGACGCCCAGCGGCTCGCCCAGCTCGACCCGGGCCGCTTCGAGCCCAACCCGAAGCGCCGCCTCGGCGACCCGACGGTGCTCCTCGGCGACGTCGAGGTGCCGACCGTGCACCTGCTGACCGCGGTGCTGCGCAGCGTCGCCGCCGGGGTCGGCGAGATCACCCGGTTCCCGCCGACCGCGGTGCTGACCTATCCGGCGTCGTGGGGCCGGATGCGTCGCTCCCTGCTGCACGACGCCGCGGTCGCGGCCGGCTTCCCGCAGGTGAGCCTGGTGCCCGAGCCGGTCGCCGCGGCGCGGTACTTCATCAGCGCGCTCAACCACCCGCTGCCCCGCGGCTCGGCCATGGCCGTCTACGACTTCGGCGGCGGCACCGTCGACGTCGCGGTCGTGCGCAACGACGAGCAGGGCTTCACCGTCATCGGCTCCGGCGGCCTGGAGGACGTCGGCGGCCTCGACATCGACGCGGCGCTCGTCGAACTCCTCGGCGAGGTGCTGCGCACGACCCAGCCGGACGCGTGGCGCCGCCTCGATCAGCCGGTGTCCTCCCAGGACCGCCGCGACCGGCGGCTGTTCTGGGAGGACATCCGCGGCGCGAAGGAGATGCTGTCGCGCACCACGGTCGCGCCGGTGTCCGTGCCGGGTGTCGAGGCCGCGCTCCACCTCACCCGTGAGGAGCTGGAGCGGCGGATCGGGCCGATGATCCGCCGTACCGTCGCGGAGACCGCCCGGGTCGTCCAGGAGTGCCACCTCGAGACCGACCAGCTCGCCGGCATCATGCTCGTCGGCGGTTCGTCACGCGTGCCGCTCGTCGCCCGGATGCTGCACCGCGAGCTGCGGATCGCGCCGACGGTGCTGGAGCAGCCGGAGCTGCCGGTCGCCGAGGGCGCCGTGGTCCACCCGGCGGAGCTCGGCACCGACGGCCGGCTCGGCGTCGCGACCGGCTCGGCGTCGGTGGGCGGCCCCTTCGGCGGCGGGCATCGGGCACCGCAGGGCTACCCCACCCAGGACTATCCGGCCGGCCCGTATCAGGGTACGCCGCCACAGGGCTACCCGGCGCAGGGTTACCCGCCGCCGCCGACGGGGCCCGGGTCTCCTGTACCGCGGCCTCCTGTGTACGGCTCGCCGAACGCCGTGCCGGTCGCGTCGGCCGCGTCGGTGTCGGCCCAGCCCGTGTCGGCCCAGCCGGTCTCCGCGCAGCCGGTCTCCGCGCAGCCGGTCTCCGCGCAGCCGGTCTCCGCGCAGCCCGTGTCGGCCCAGCCCGTGTCCGCCCAGCCGGTCTCCGCCCAGCCGGTCTCCGCGCAGCCCGGCTCGCACGTGCCGGTCTCGGCGGTCCCGGTGTCCCCCGCGTTCGCCGCCGCCGGCGCGCCGGTCTCGCCCACGGCGACAATGGCGAACGTCGCCGTGGAGCCGGGCGGCGAGGCTCCTCCGGCGCGGGGCCGCAACCGCCGCGCGCTGCTCGCCGGGCTCGTCGCGCTGCTCGTGCTCATCGGTGGCGGCATCTGGGCGCTGACCGCGTTCCGGGACAGGGACGACAGCGGCGGCACCGATGTCGAGCCGATCGGCTCGTGGAAGCGGTTGCCGGACGTCCCCACCGAGGCCGACGGCACGAAGGTCGGGATCGAGGCCGCCGGCGCCGCCGTCGTCGGCACGAAGCTCTACGTCATCGGCGGGTTCACCGCCGTGGAACCGCGCAAGCATCTCGCGTCGGTGTGGATCTACGACCTGGAACAGGGCGACCAGGGCACCTGGACGAAGGGACCCGGCCTTCCCGTGCCGACCAGCCACATGGGTGTCGTCGTGGACCCGGTGGGATCGCTGTGGGTGATCGGCGGCTGGACCGCCGACGGCGCCAGCGACCAGGTGTTGCGGCTGGACAAGAACGGCGACTGGGCGGCGAAGGTCCCGCTGCCCGAGCCGCGCAACTCGGGCGCCGCGGTGTGGGACGGGCAGGGCATCGTCTACGCGGGCGGCACGGGCAAGGACGGCATGGCCAAGGACACGATCTGGGGGCTGAGCAAGGACGGCACCGAATGGCAGGTCGTCGGCAACCTGAGCAAGCCGCGGGAGAAACTCGCCGCGGTGAGTGACGGGGCCGGGACGGTCCTCTTCGTCGGCGGGGTCTTCCAGCGCAGGAACGAGAAGTACGACGACGTCGACGTCCTGCGGCAACGGAAGGTCGTGGACTCCGACGGCCGCAAGCTCGACCATCCCCGCGAGGGCGCCGCGGCCGTCAAGATCGAGGGCATCGGCCTCTGCGTGCTGGGCGGCCACAACGGCTCGGAGGTGTACGACTGGTGGTGCGCGGACCAGTCCAAGACGCCCCTGCTGCCGAAGCTGACGATGCCCCGTGCCGGCATGGCGCTCGCCTCCGGCCGCGGCTCCATCTTCGTGATCGGCGGCTACAACCCGGCCGAGGCACTCAACGGCACCAACACGGTCGAGACATTCACCCCAACCCGATGACCCCCCCGGGGACTGCGTTGATCTTGCAGTTGTGGTGCCTGACAAACCCGGCATTCAGGGAGTGTCGCGGCACCACAACTGCAAGATCAACGCAAATCGGGGGGTGGGGAGTGGGGGCGGTATCGGTCGTTGTTGTCTGAGTCGAGTCCCTTTGGTCGATACGATCTCCGTCGATCGCTGTGGCAGCATCGCCCGGGAACCGGTGTGCACGGGGCACGCCGCGGCATCGGGAGGCCGGAATGGTGGAGCAGATCATCGTCCCGTTCGAGGGCAACGGCGCCGGTGTCGGCGGACTCACGTGGGGTCAGCAGCAGGTGTGGCGGGCCATGGTCGAGGTCGACTCGTCGATGAGCATGGGCGGTGTCGTGCCGGTCCTGGACGGCCGGACGGTCGAGGACTTCGCCGCCGAGCTGCGGTTCTTCATGAGTCGGTACGGGTCGATGCGCAGCAAGCTGCGGTTCGGCCACGACGGCGAGGTGACCCAGGAGGTCTTCGGCTCGGGCGAGGCGACCATGTGGGTCCACGACGCCCGGCCCGGCGAGGACCCGGCCGCCGTCGCCGACGCCGTGTTCGCGGAGTGGAAGGCGCGGAACTTCGACTACGCCTACGAGTGGCCGATCCGGATGGCGGTGGTCCGCCAGGGCGGCGCCGTCACACACGTGATCGTCCTCGTCTGCCACCTCGCCACCGACGGCAACGGGCTCGCCACCATGATCCGCGAGCTGGGCGAGCGCGACCCGGCGACGCGGGAGCCCACCGGGCCGTACCCCGCGATGCAGCCGTTCGACCTGGTGGCGGCGCAGCTCGAACGGGGTGCGCAGGGCCAGACCGACAGCGCGATCCGGTACTGGGAGGGCCACCTCCGCAGCATCCGACCCCGGCGGTTCGCGCCGGCCGCGGATCGGGGGGAGCCGCGGTTCCGCCAGGTGGTGTGGCGGTCGCGGGCGCTGCTGCTGGCCGGCGAGCGGCTCGCCGCCCGGCTCGGCGTCGACGCGGCGCCGGTCCTGCTCGCCGCATACGCCGTCGCGTTCGGCCGGGTCACCGGCGGCGCGCCGTTCGTGTCGCAGGTGATCGTCGGCAACCGCTTCCGCCCCGGCCTCGCCGATGTGGTGAGCCCCCTGGCGCAGAACGGCCTGGTGGTCCTCGACGTGGCCGGGGTCGACGCCGGAGAGGCCGTCCGGCGGGCGCGGCAGGCGTCGACGACCGCGTCGAAGTACGCATACTACGAACCGGGCGCCCGCCTGGCCCTGATCAAGCGGATCGCCAAGGAGCGCGGCGAGCCGGTCGACCTGGCGGTGTTCTACAACGACCGGCGGGCGACGCTCCGCACCGCCACGGCGGGCGCGGTGCCGTCCGGCGACGAGATCGTCGCGGCCCGCGCCGAGACGGCGGTCGTGCTGGAGCGGCCGATGGGATTCTTCAACGAGGAACTGATGATCAACGTCGACGACGTCCCGGACACGGTGCAGATCACCACGGAGGTCGACACCGCCGCCCTGGCGATCGAGGACCTCCACGCCCTGCTGACCGAGATGGAGTCGTTCGCGGTCGAGGCGGCGCTGGACCCGTCGGCCCCGACCGCCGTCCGCGACCTGTCGGAGTCCTACGGCTCCAGGTCGTAGGCGGCGGTTCCGCTCCAGCACACGCAGCACGACCGCCGCCCGGGCCGGAACGCGCCGGCCGGGCGGCGGCCCGCCGGTGCGGATCCGGGGAGCGAGCAGGCAAACTGTGTGCATGGACGTCACCTGGTGGGGGCATGCGACCGTCGCGATCCAGGACCGCGGGACCACGATTCTCACGGACCCGGTGCTGCGGAACCGGCTGGCGCACCTCCACCGGCGGCGCGGCCCGCGGCCGGAGCTGTCCGCGCCGCCCGACGCCGTGGTCATCTCCCACCTGCACGGTGATCACTGCGACCTGCCCTCGCTGCGCATGCTGCCGCGGCGGACCAGGCTCATCGTGCCGAAGGGTTCGGCGCCGTTCCTGCGGGCGCGCCTCGGTGAGCGGGACCTGGTCGAGCTGGCACCCGGCGAGGAGACCACCGTCGGGGAACTGTGCGTCCGCGCCGTGCCGGCCAGCCACGACGGCGGGCGGACGCCGAGGTCGCGGGTCCGCGCGATCGCGCTCGGATACGTCGTCAGCGGCAGCCGGTCGGCCTGGTTCGGCGGCGACACCGGGCTGTTCGACGAGATGAAGGCGATCGGGCCGGTCGACCTGGCGCTCGTGCCGGTCTGGGGCTGGGGCTGGACCCTCGGCCCGGGCCACCTCGACCCGGCCGGCGCCGCGGAGGCGATGCGGCTGATCGGGCCGGGGCGGGCGGTCCCGATCCACTGGGGCACGCTCTGGCCGGTCGGGTGCGCGCGGGTGCGGCCCGACCGGTTCGCGCGACCCGGTGACGAGTTCGCCGCGCACACCGCGCACCTCGCCCCGGAGACCGCCGTTGACGTGCTCGCCCCCGGCGAGAGCCTTTCCCTGGCGTCACGCCCGTGACGACACTCGAAGGGGTGATCGCGGCACTCGCCGCGCTGTTCGCGATCGTGGCCGTCGGCTCGACCGTGCCGGTGCTGCCGACCGGCGCAGCGGTGAGCGCGACCGCCGTCGTCGCCGCCCACCGCAGCCCGCTGGCGCTGCTGGCCGTCGTCGCCGTCGGCGGGCTCGGGGCGTACCTCGGCGACGCGGTGACGTTCGCGATCTGCCGGGCCGGCGGGGAGGCGCTGACCCGGCGGCTGCGGATGCTGCGTGAGCCGCTCCGCCTGGCCGCCACGGTGCGCGGTCGGCTGCGCGCCCAGCCGGTCACCGCCCTGCTGATCTCGCGGCTGCTCCCGGGCGGGCGCATCCCGGTGCTGCTCACCGCGGCGGTCGTCGGGTTGTCCTGGCGGACGTTCATCGTCTCGAACGTCGGCGCGTGCGCGCTGTGGTCGGCCACGTACGCCGCGATCGGCCTCCTCGGCCGCAGCGTCTTCCCGCAACCGTGGCAGGGCGTGGTGGCGGCGGTCGTCATCGCCCTGGTGGTGACCCAGGTGGCCGGCTGGCTCCGCCGCCGCCGCGAGGCCCGCGTCTCCGCCGACGCCTGAGCGGCGTCAGGCCGTGGCCTCCACGTAGATGGACTCGTCGTTGCGGAGCACCTGGTCGAGGTCGGCCACGTCCTGACGGGCGCCCTCGCGATACGCGCGCACGGTGATGCCCGACTCGTCGAAACCGGCCGTCGTCAGCGCGTGCCGCAACTCTTCCAGGTCGTAGAGCCAGCGGTGGCCGTAGACGTAGAACAACTGGTTGAACATGAACGCGCCGCGGGCCGGCATCGCCGGGGCCACGCCGGTCAGGGCGCGGTTCATCCGGCGGCGGTGCTTGGCGAAGAAACCGTCGCCGTTGACGTAACTCTGCGCGTACACCCGCAGATCGGGGGTCGTCAGGCGCAGCAGACCACCCGGGCGCAGGATCCGGCGCACCTCCGTCAGCTACGCGATGCCGGCGCGCAGCGACACGTGCTCGATCAGGTGCTCGGCGAACACGCCCAACTGGTCGAGGTGCTCGCGGGTGAGCAGCGGCGCGGTGAGCAGCGGGGAAACCTTGCCGACCCGCGCGAGGTCCGCGGTGAACAGGTCGACGGTGGCCGCGAGCTCCTGCGGATCCTCCCAGTTCCAGGGGCGCGCGGCGGTCATGTCGAGGTCCCTCCACGAGGCGAAGTCCATCGATCCAACCACGTCGAATCCTGATCCACAAGGGACGGTCAGCCGGTGCCGACATCTCCGACACGTCACCGGGGCGGGGCGTCGGGACCGCCGGCGGGACACGCAGGCCCAGCTCGTCGAGCCACCGGACGAGTTCCCGGTGCACGGCGACCGGTCCGACGGGCGGCTCCTGCGGGCCGGGCCAGTGCGCCGGGTGGACGAGCACCGCCTCGGTCTGCCAGCCGCCGATCCCGCCGTGCGAGCCGACCAACTCCTCGAACGCGGCGACCTCCTCGGTACCCCGGTCGACCCGGCTGACGAGGACCAGGTCGCCGACGTGGGCGGTCCGCTGGTGGGCGAGCAGGTCGGCGGCGGCGTGCGGCCCGTACGGCCGCAGCGGGTCGACGCCCTCGACGGCGCCGTCGCGCAGCAGGTGGCGGCCCTCGGCGCCGATCGCGACCGGCCCATCGGTGGCCGACTCCCCGACGACGAGCCCGATGCCGGGGTGCTTGGCGAGGCCCTCGACGAGACCGGGGCGCCGCTGGTCGATCGCCTCGAGGTCGGCCTTCCCCGAGACGTCGGTGAGGTACAGCATGGCGAGGTTGCCGGACGCGACGGTGATCACCTCGCCGGCGGCGGGCGGCAGCACCGGCCCGCACGAGCGGGTCTGGTTCGACATGCCGGCGAGCAGCGTGTTGGCACGGCCCCAGTCCTCGTCGTTGGTGCCGCCCTTCGCGGCGCAGCTCACCCCGCCGGCGAGGTCGGCGACGAGGCGTTCGAGCGGCAGGCCGTACCGCTGGCTGAACGTCGAGCCCTGGCTCTGGCCGTGGTCGGAAAGCACGACGATCTCGTACTTGCGGCCGGCGACCTTCGTCAGCCGGTGCAGGGTGCCGAGAACCCGGTCGAGCCCTTCGAGGGTCTGCAGCGCCTCGGGGCGCAGGGGGCCGGCGTGGTGGGCGACCTCGTCGTAGTCGACGAAGTCGCAGAAGATCACCGGGGTGCCCTTGCTCATCTGCTCGGAGATCAGCGACACGTTGAGGTCGCGGAGCAGGACGTTGGTGACGGCGCGCAGGGCGACGTAAGCACCCGTACGCGGCACCCGCGGGTATACGTTGCGGAACCGCTGGCGGCGGGCCTGCTGGATCTCCTTCAGCATCTCGCCGACCGACAGCACGATCGCCCGGGCGAAGCCGTACGGGCTGGCGATGAACGCCAGGTAGCCGCGGGCGGAGCGGCCGGGCAGGGCGGCGTTGCTGAACGTGAGCAGGCTCGTCGGCGCGTCGCCGGAGAAGACGTTGCTGACGCTGGCGCCACCGTCGGCGAGCAGGCCGCGGCCGGTGGAGATGCGCGCCTCCACGTCGGCGGCGTCCCGGGGCCGGTTGGTGACGACCAGGCGGCCGGTCTCCTTCTCGTACCACCGGAAGGCCGGGATCTGCCCTTCCGACCCGTGCAGGATGCCGGCCTGGCTGGCGGGCGTGGTCGCGGGCATCCCGGTGTGCCAGGGCACGAGCGAGTGCGTGCCGGTGCGCAGCCACTTGCCGAGGTTGGGCAGGTTGCCGGCCTTGACCGCCCAGGACAGCAGCGGCGCGGAGAGCCCGTCGAGCTGCACGACGAGCACCCCGGGCTCGGTCGCCGGCCGGTCACCCTGCCGCCGGGCCATCTGCCGCAGCGCCTGGCCGAGGAAGACGTCCTCGCTCCCCGCGTCGGCCAGCCAGTTGACCAGCGCGGTGAGCACGGCGGCGAGCCAGCTCGCGACCCAGGCGTCGACGAAGCTGCCGGCGCTCACCCCCTCGGCGAGACGCAGGGCGGTGAACATGACCAGGGCCTGGACCATCACCCCGACGACGAGCACCCCGATCCCGCCGACGACCACGGCGACACCGAGCAGGACGAGCCGCATCAGCGTGCCGATGACCGCGAGGAGCACGGTCAGCTCCACCAGGGCGGCCGGGCCGCCGGTGGCCCGGACCCCGGGCAGCAGCCAGAAGGTGACGGCGAGGACCACGAAACTGGTCACGCCGCTGCGCAGCAGCGACTTGCCCCACGCGACGGTGAGCCGCCAGTCGCGGAGCAGGCGGATGCCGAACCGGACGCGTTGCGCCGCGACGGAGGCCGCCGCGGCGCGCAACAGGCTCGGACTCACTGCCCAAGGTTACGTGCACCAGGCCGGATGCTCTGGCAACCGGCAAGAGTGACCCGAGTCGCACCGCCTCATGGCCGCGGACCGTTGCGATCCGGCCGACTGTTGTTTGCCGATCAGTCATCCGCGGGGAAACTTGTCGCCATGGCCGGAAAACTCGAAGTGGAACGGAAGTACGAGCTGCCCGCCGATTTCGCGCTGCCGGCACTCACCGGGGTCGGCGGGGTCGAATCCGTCGGCGAGGCCGAGGAGCTACGGCTCGACGCCGTCTACTACGACACCCCTGGCCTGCGCCTGGCCCGCGGCCGGGCCACGCTGCGCCGCCGCAGCGGCGGCCATGACGCCGGCTGGCACCTCAAGCGCCCCTCCGGCGGCGAGCGCAGCGAGCTCCAGGTGCCCGGGTCCGAGGACCGGACCGAGCCGCCGGGCGAGATCACCGGCCAGGTCCGCGCGCTCACCCGCGGCGAGGACCTCCGGCCGGTCGCCCGCATCCGCACCCACCGCGTCGAGCGGCCCCTGCGGGACGCCGCCGGGAGCACCGTCGCGCTCGTCGCCGACGACACGGTGACCACCGAGTCGCTCTTCGGCAGCCGGCCCGTGCGGCGGTGGCGGGAGCTGGAGGTCGAGCTCGTCGACGGCGCGCGGGAGGCGCTCGACGAGCTCGACGCCGCGCTGCGGGCGGCGGGCGCACGGCCGTCGGCGAGCCCGTCGAAGCTCGCCCAGGCTCTCGGCGACGACTATCCCGCCGCACCGGCCGACGCACCGGCCGGTGCCGGCGACGGCGGGTCGGCCGGGCGGCGGGCCCTGACGGACTACCTGCGGGCGCAGCGCGACGCGATCGTCGAGCACGACCCGGCCGTCCGCGACGGCGACGTCGAGGCGGTGCACAAGATGCGGGTCGGCACCCGGCGGCTGCGCTCGACGCTGCGCTCGTTCGCCTCGGTCCTGCCCGCCGACGCCGACCTGGACCGCCTGCACGACGAGGTCAAGTGGCTGACCGGCCTGCTCGGCGCGGTTCGCGACCGGGACGTGATCGGCGACCACCTCGCCGCGCTCGTCGCCGCCGAGCCGCCGGAGCTGGTGCTCGGCCCGGTCGCCGACCGGATCCGCGAGCGCCTCGCCGAGCGCCGCGCGACCGCCCGCGAGGAGCTCGTCGCCGGCCTCGACAGCGACCGGTACACGAGGCTGCTCACCGACATCGACGCGCTCGTCGACGGGGCCACCGGCGGCGGGGCCGGCGCGGGCGGCCGGATCACCGGCGGGGCCGGCGCGGGCGGCCGGATCACCGGCGGGGCCGGCGCGGGCGGGCGGATCGGTCGGAGCCGGCTGCGCCGGCTGGCCCGCAAGGCGCTGCGCCGGGCCGACCGGCGGCTCGCCGCGGCGCTGCGGACCCCTGAGCCGCCGCGGGAGGGCGCGCCGCCGCGGGCCGGGCAGCCGACGCGGGACGAGCGGCTGCACGAGGCGCGGAAGGCGTACAAGCGGGCGCGATACGCGGCGGAGCTGATCGAACCGTTCGCCGGCAAGCCGGCGGGGAGGCTCGCCGACCGGCTCACCGACCTCCAGGACGTGTTGGGCGCGCACCAGGACTCGCTGGTGACCGGTGCGCTGCTGCGCGACTACGCCGTTCGGGCGCACGCCGACGGCGACAACGCGTTCACGTACGGGCTGCTCCACGCCCGGCAGGACGAGCACGGCCGGCAGGCCCTGTCCCGGCTCGGCAAGGCCCGCCGCACGGCCCGCCGCGCGGCGATCAGGCTGTTCTAGCGCGGCTCCCGATCCGATCGCCGTCTGCGTCGAGGTGCCCGGACACGGGCGGCACGCTCCGGGCCGGGCAACTCCAGATCATGGGAAAGACCTGGCTGTCGGGGCAGCCACATCGTTCCCATGATCATGGGATCGAGCGGCCTGGCGGCGGATTGCGGCGGAACGCCCGCCGGAACCGGCCCGGAGCCGGGAAGCAGCGCCGAGTCTCCGTGGCCGCGAATCCCGAGCCGCGGCCGGCAGAGTCCTGACCGTGGCGCGGTTCGGCGGCTCGCCCGTCCGATCTTCGATCTCTAGCTCCGGAGCGGCTCCAGCTCGACCCGCGGGATCAGCTCGGCGATCGCCTCAGCGCGGCCGGTGCCCAGGCCGTGACGGGTGACGTTCAGCGCGCCCGCCGCGGCGCCGGTGCGGATGGCCTCCTCGATCGTGCCGCCCCGGGCCAGCACCGCGGCCACGCCGGCGCTCATCGAGTCGCCGGCGCCCCGGTGCTCGACGACCTGGAGCGGCGGCACGCGGACCAGCATGACCCGGTCGTCGAAGAACGCGAGGGCCGGCTCTTCGGCGCGGCTCACCAGTACCACCTCCGCTCCTTCGCCCTTCAGACGGCGCCCGGCCTCGACCAGGTCCTCCAGCGAGGCCGAGGCCGCCCGGCCGTGGTCGAGCAGCTCCTCGTGGCTGACCTTGAGGACCGCCACCCCGGCGCCGGCGACCGCGTCCAGGTAGGTGCCGGACAGGTCCGCGACGACCCGCACGCCGTTGCCGGCCAGGTCCATGGCGAGGCGGCGGTAGACGTCCGCGGCCACCACGGACGGGTCGGCGGGGCCGCTGAGCACCGCCACCGCCGACTTCAGGCCCTCGGCGAGCGCCAGGTTGTGCAGCTCGTCGAGGTCGTGGCGGGCCAGCGGCGCACCGGGGGCGGCGGCGATCTCCCGGCGCTGGCCCTGACGGCGGTCGTGGACGTACCAGCCGCTTTCGCCGGAGCGCCGCACGGCCCGCAGGGTCAGGCCCTGGTCCTCGATGAGCTTCGACAGCGCCTCACCGGTCTCGCCGCCCAGCGCCGCGCACAGCGTCACCGGACTGCCGAGCGCGGAGATCATGCGCGCCTGCCACACGCCCTGCCCGCCCGGGTGCAGGTGCAACTCGACCGCCTCGACCTGCTGCTCGACAGTCACCGTGAGCACCGGCACCGGCGCGAACACCAACACACTCTCGCCCATGCGTTGTCCGGTTCCCCGGACTGACCCAGGTGTAACGGTCTCGTGGTGAGATTCCACGTGAACGGGGCACCGGATCCGCGTGCGGCCACGGCGCGGTGGCCCCAACCGTCCCGCCGACGGAGGCGTCGCCGGATCATCCTATGTGGACGCACGGATGAGGCGGCGGTCCCGACCTGACGCGCGGCGGGAACGGGGGGCATGACAACCGTTGCACGGGTTCGATAGGGTTCGAAGTATCCGACCTCTCACACCCCGGGTTGACCAGTGCGCTTGCAGCTCCACCTCGAGGCCCTCGACAACGGCCCGGCCCCCGACATCGACGTCCTGCTGTCGCTGCAACGCTGGCTGATCGGCGAGCCGGGCATCGCGCGGCAGGAGATCGGCCTGTCCACCGCGGCCCGTCCGGGCGAGCTCAGCGGCGCGGTGGAGATCATCAGCCTGGTGCTCGGCACCGGGCTGTCCGTCGGGCAGTTGCTGCTGGCCATCTCCAACTGGCGGCGGGCCCGGCCTCAGGCACCGGCCGTGGTGCTGACCCGCACCGACCCCGACGGCGCGACGGTGCGCATCGAGTCGTCCGATCCTGAGGCGGTCGCCGCGGCGGCGCGGGCCCTCGACGGGTAGGCCCATGGCGGAGCTGGCCGACCCGCGGGCGTCGCGGGCCGTGCTCGTCGGAAGCGCACGATACGGTGCGCTGCCCGAGGTGCCGGCGGTGGCGCGCAACCTCATCGCGCTCAGCGGCGTGTTCGCCGACCCCGATCTGTGGGGCCTCGCCCCGGAGCACTGCACGGTGCTCGCCGACCACGACGACCCGCGGCTGGTGAGCCGGGAGCTGCGCCGGGCCGCCGACGAGGTGCAGCCGGAGGGGATGCTCGTCGTCTACTACGCGGGGCACGGGCTCGTCGACCCGGTCGACGGCAGCCTGGCGCTGGCCCTGCGGGACACGGATCCGGCGGTGCCGCACGAGGCCGGCCTGCCCTTCGAGCACCTCCGGCGGGCGGTGGCGGCGAGCCGGGCCCGGCGCCGCCTGGTGATCCTCGACTGCTGCTATGCCGGCCGGGCGGCCGGGCACATGGCGGCCGGCGAGTCCGGCACCCAGGTCGTCGCCGACCAGGCCGGCACCGACGAAACCTGCCTGCTGGTGTCGGCGCCGCGCAACCGGACCGCGCAGGCGCCGCCCGGCGAGCCGTACACCGCGTTCACCGGCGAGCTGCTGCGGGTGCTGCGCGGCGGGCTGCCGGACCGGCCGGCCGTCCTCGACGTGCGCACCGTCTGGCGGGAGGTCACGCTGCGGCTGCGGGAGCGCGGCTTCGAGCTGCCGGAGCTGCGCACGGGTAACGCCGGCGACGAGCTCGCGCTGGTGCGCAACGCCGCCCGGCACCACCGTGACCTGGTCGGGCGGGTCGTGGTGGCGACGGCCGCCGTCGACGACCGCGACCTGCGCCAGGCCGCGGTGCTGATCCTGCGGCACGAGCGGGGCCGCGGCGCGGTCGGCGTGCGGATCAACACCCCGACCGGGCATCCGCTGCCGGCCGAGATCACGGCGGGCTGGCGGCGGCTGCTCACCCCGCCGGCGGTCGTGTTCGACGCCGGGCCGCTGAGCCGCGCCGAGGGGTTCGTCGCGGTCGCCCGGCTGCGCCCCGACGTCGAGCCGCCGCTGCGGTTCCGGCCGGTGCGGGAGCGGCTCGGGGTGATCGCGCTGTCGGCCGACCCGGCGCCGCTCGCGCCGGTGATCGCCGGGCTGCGGCTGTTCTCCGGCTATCTCGGCTGGGGGCCGGAGCAGCTAGAGTCCGACATCGACGGCGGTCTGCTGCTGCTCAGCGACTCCGACGTGCGGGAGGTGCATTCCAGCCGGCCGCGGGAGCTGTGGACGACGCTGCACGCACGCGCTCGGGGGGACTCCGGATGACGCCCCGGATGACGCTGCTCGACGAGATCGCCGAGGCCATCGGCCGCGGTGAGCAGATCACGCTCATTCTCGGCGCGGGGATGACCATGCCCGCGGTGCCGGGGCTCGCCGGGATCGTGGCGCTCGCCGAGCGGTACGCGGCGGGGCTCGGCGACGACGGCGAGCTCACCCAGGCGCTGCGGCAGGCCCGCGAGGAGCTGGACGCGCGGGCCGCGCCGATCGAGGTGTACCTCGCGTACCGGCGGGTCTTCACCGCCCGGCGCTCCCCCGGCGAGTTCGACGTGATCGCCCAGCAGGCGGTGCTCGCCGGTTACCGGGCACCCGACCTGGCCAGCTCGCCCCTGGCGACGCACGGCATCTGGCAGCGGGTCGACCTGCGGCTGGGCGAGCGGGTGGAGAACAGTCTGGACTGGTGGGAGCTCCCGGCGGGCGTACGGGCCGTGGGCCGCCTGCTGGCGTGGCGTCCCGACGAGTTCGGCAACAGCGTGCTGACCACGAACTTCGACCCGATGCTCGAGGTGGCGGTGCGGCTGACCGGCCGGCAGGCGCTGAGCGTCCCGGTCGACGCCGCCGGCCGCCCGGACCGGCGGCCGGAGAGCGAGGGCGCCGTCCAGGTGTTCCACCTGCACGGGTTCTGGCGCCCGGTCGGCGAGGCCGCCCGCTCGCCGCTGCTGCACGACCCGGCGCCCGACGCGCAGGCGTCGGCGGCGGCGTGCCGGGCGATCGCCGATCTGATCACCGGCGACCGGGTGGTCGTCGTCGGCTACAGCGGATGGGACGACGTGGTGACCGGCGCGCTGCGCGCGGTCCGCGAGGTCCGGCCGGTGCGGGTGCTGTGGGCGCTGCAAGAGGACGGCGGCCCGTCGGCCGCGCTCTCCGAGCGGCTCGGCGACCTGGCGGCCTACTACCCGGGCGTCGACGGCGACGAGCTGTTCACCCGGCTCGCCGACCGCCTCCAGGTGCCGGCGACCGCGCCGCGGGCCGACCCGCGCCGCCGGGTGCGGCACCTCGACTGGGAGCGTGAGCTCTTCTCGCAGCCGGGCAACGTCGCGCCCGCCGCCGTCCTGCCGCTGCTGCGCCAGCTTGAGCGGCGGTACGGCTGGGGCGTCGACTGGGCCGGTGAGCCGCAGCCGCCGCGGCTGCTGTTCTGGCCGGTGCGCCTGCGGGGCCAGGCGTCGCTGATCAACGCGGTCCAGGCGCTCACCGCGGCGGCGCTGAGCCAGCGCGGCGTGCGGGTGGTGGTCTGCCTCGACGACTTGGGCGTGGCGGAGCGTGCGGAGCTCGGCGTGGCGTTCGCCGCCGACCTGCGGCGCTGGATGCGCCGGATCGACCCGGCCGCCGACCCGTCGGTCGTCTCGCTGCACGACTACATCGAGGAATCGCACCGGGAGCCGAGCCTGCTGCGCCCCACGGACCCGTGGTCGGTGGCGCGGATCTTCTACGGTGAGCGCAACCCGTCGCTCTACAGCGTGCTGGCCGCGATCAAGGTGGTGCCCCACCTGGCGCTGCACGACCTGGAGCAGAACGCCGCCGCGATCGTGCAGACGCTGCTGAGCAAGGACGCCAACCGGCTGCTCACCCCGCTGACCACGTGGGCGTACCTGCACCACCTGCTGGACACCGAGCCGGCGGCGCAGGTCATGGCCTACGCCGGCAGCGACGAGCGGCTGCTGTGGGAGCAGTTCCGCGAGCACTTCGGGCTCGGCGGCACCCTCCTGTACAACCCCTATATCCGGCACCTGACGAACGAGTCGCGGATGGTGCGCTGGTCCAGCGCCGCGGAGCTGCGGGCCTACCTGACGTCGACGAAGGAGCTGCCCGGCTGGGGTGAGGAGGGAGGGTACGTCCACTGGCTGGTCCAGAACGCGTTCCTCCTCCCACGGTACCTCACCCGCGGCGAGTTCCCCGAGGCCGGCGGCCACCGGCTCGACTCCTGGGCGGCGTTCGCGGCGGCGCTGGACAACGGCGCGCCGGTGCTCGACCTGCTCGCCCAGGACGTGTCGGACTTCTACCTGCCGCCCGCCGTGGTGACCGGGTGAACGTGCCAACCGCCCGTTCGGCGGTCGCCGGGACGGCCGCCGGGCGGTAGCGTCGGCAGTATGACGGCGCAGGTGCTGCGGGGCACGACCCGCCCGGCGACGGCGCGCAGTGGCGTCGACCGCTGCCTTGCGCTGCTGGGTGAGGAGCTGACCGCGTACATCGCGGGCGCCGTCACCGTGGGCGAGTTCCACCGCTGGCGGGCCGACCGGCGCCGCCGGCGTGAGATCGAGGAGCGCCTCCAGGGTGCCGTCGAGGTCGCCGACACGTTCGCCCGGGCCAACCGGCTGGGAGCCGCCGCCGGGTGGCTGCGCGAGGTCGGCGCCGCCGGGGTGGCCGGTCGCTCGCCCGCCCGGCTGCTGCGCGAAGCGACCGGCGAGGCCGTGAAGCGGGTCCTCGACGCGGCCGAACGATTCACCCGCCGATGACACCCCCGGCGCGCGCAAGCTGATATCTATACAGGCATGACCGTGGCGCGATCCGCCGCCCGCTGTGCCCGATCCGTGCCACGCTGCAGCTATGCGGAGATCCGCTGTGGGTGACGTCCTTCCGCAGGACCTCCTGCTCGACCGTGCCGGCGTCGTGGAGGTGCTCGACCGGCTCCTCGCGTCCGCGCGCGGCGGGCAGTGGCCGGCCGGTGCGCCGTACCGGCACGTCAACGGTTTCACGAAGATCGTCGCCGCCGAACACGCGGACCGCTCCCGGCTCACCCTGCACTACTGGCCGGCGTCGCCGGGCGCCGCACCCGACGTCTCCCGCCCGCACGACCACCGGTTCCCGTTCATCTCGGTCCTGCTGGGCGGGCGGCAGCACTTCGTCGAACTCGAGGAGGCGCCGGGCGGGGACGCCTGGCGCCGGTTCACCTACCGGCCGTATCTCGGCGGCCGGCTGGCCCACGTGACCCACGACGGCGAGGCTCGGCTGGCGCCGGTGCGCACCGTGGACCGCCGACCGCTCGAAGGCCACTACGCCGTCACGTCCGCGGTCGTCCACCAGGCGGTCACCGACCGGGCCGCCGCGTGCGCGACACTGGTGTTGCGCGGTCCCCGGGAGCGCCGCCGGTCGCGGGTGTACTACCGGCCCGGCGAGCCGCCGCCCCGGGGCGGCCTGCAACTGGGTCGCCGGCTGGATCGCGCCGAGGTCGTCCGCCAGTTGTCCGACGTGGCGGCGATGCTGGGATAGGTGGTCGCCGGTGCTGTCGCCGCGGTTCGAGGAGGCACTCGCGTTCGCCGCGCGCCGGCACACCGGCCAGGTCCGGCACAACACCGGCACGCCGTACGTCTCCCATCTGCTGGCGACGTGCGCCATCGTCCTGGAGGAGGGCGGCGACGAAACCGTCGCGATCGGCGCGCTGCTGCACGACGTGCTGGAGGACCAGCCGACGTCGCGGTCCGAGCTGCGCGACGCCTTCGGCGACGACGTCTACCGTATCGTCCACGACTGCACCGACGCCGACGCCGACGAGCGCACCCGCCTCACCTGGTGGGAGCGCAAGCGCGCCCACCTCGGCCGGATGGCGGCGGCCTCCGACGAGTCGCTGCTGGTCATCGCCGCCGACAAGGTGTGCGGCCTACAGTCCCTTGTGGACGACCTGCACCGGTTCGGCCCGGCGCTGTTCGAGCACAGCACCCGCACCGCCGACGAGTTGCTGTGGAACTACCGCTCGGTGACGGACCTGCTCGCCGGGCGGCTCGGCGAGCGGCCGGTGATCGGCCGGCTGCGCCGCCTCGTCGCCGAGTTCGCCACCCTTGCCGTGACCCCGCGACGGTGACAAGATCGGCCGGATGCGGCTCGACCTCTCCGGACTCGCGTCCTTCACCGGCAGGCTGATCACCCCTTACGACCCCGGCTACGAGGCCGCGCGGGTCCTGTTCAACACCCGCGTGCGGACCCGTCCGGCGCTCATCGCCCAGTGCGCCGGCGAGGCCGACGTGGCGGCGGCGATCCGGTTCGCCCGCGACAACGGTCTGCCGCTGTCGGTCCGCGGCGGCGGCCACCACGCCAGCGGGCTGTCGCTCGTGGAGGGCGGCGTCGTGGTCGACGTGGGCGGCATGCGCGCCGTCGCGTTCGACCCCGCGGCGGCCACGGTCACGGTGGGCCCCGGCATCGGCTGGCGCGACATCGACAAGGTCACCTACGTGGAGCACTCCTTCACCGGCGCGGACGGCCTGGAGTACGGGCTGGCCGGCCCCGGCGGCGAGTGCCCGACGGTGAGCAACGCCGGCTACAGCCTGGGCGGCGGTTACGGGCCGCTCGGCCGCACCTTCGGCCTGGGCTGCGACCACATCCTGGAGGCGACCGTGGTGGACGCCGAGGGGCAGGTCCTGCGGGCCTCCGAGACGGAGCACCCGGACCTGTTCTGGGCGCTGCGTGGCGCCGGCGGCGCGGGTTTCGGCGTGGTGACCTCGTTGACGTACCGGCTCAACCCGGTGCCGAAGACCGTCGTCGGCGGCATGATCGCGTGGCCGATGGCGAAGGCCGAGGAGGTCTTCCGCGCCTACCGCGATCTCTACGCGGACCGGGCCGACGAGAAGCTCGCGCTGTGCCTGCTGCTCACCACCGACCCGTACCCGGAGGGCGAGCAGGTCATCGGCGTGTACGGGATGTACGTCGGCCCGCCGGCGGAGGCCGCGGCCGCCCTGGCACCGCTGGCCGCCCTGGGCGAGCCGCTGTTCTCGTCGATGGGTGAGACGTCGTACTTCGACCTTATGCAGGGCATGGGCGAGGAGATCGTCTACGGCCTGCAGTCGAAGTGGCTCGGCGGGTACTTCGCCCCCGACGGCTTCGACGAGCCGGCCTTCGCCAAGCTGGCCGATCACTTCCGCCGCATGCCGTCGGGCTTCTCGATGGTCCGCTTCGACCTGCTGGCCGGCGGCGCGATCGCCCGGGTCCCGCAGGACGCTACGGCCTTCGTCCACCGCTCCCCGCTGCACTACGTCTCGATCATCTCGCAGTGGCAGGGCGACGAGGATACCGACCTCAACGTGAGCTGGGTCGACGACTTCGCCGAGGACCTGCGCCCGCACCTGACCGGCGAGGTCTACCAGAACTACGGGAACCGCGAGCTGGCCGGCTGGGAAACCGCCTACCACGGCGCCAACTACCAGCGCCTCCAGCAGGTCAAGCAGCGGTACGACCCGTCCGACGTCTTCCACACGGTCCAGTCCGTCCGCCTGCCCCGCTAGCACACTTCTTCCGCGTCGATCTTGCAGTTGTGGTGCCGCGACACTCCCTGAATGCCCGGTTTGTTGGGCACCACAACTGCAAGATCGACGGAGGTGGGCGTGGGCCACCACGAACCGGTGCCGGTCGACCGGATGCCCGAGCGCCGTCCGGCCGGCGGCGTCGACGACGGGCTGGTCGGCGACGAGGAAGCCGACGCGGACACCGGGAAAGTACGACTTGGCGAACGAGCCGAGGTAGATGACCCGCTGGTCGTCGTCGAGGGACTTGAGCGTCGGGCGGGGCGCGCCGTCGAGGCCGAACAGCCCGTACGGATCGTCCTCGAGGATCAGCAGGTCGGTGTCCGCGGCGACGGTGAGCAGCGCGCGGCGGGTCGCCACCGGCAGCGAGACGCCGGACGGGTTGGCGAAGTTGGACACGAGATAGAGCGCGCGTGGGTGCTTGCCGCGCGCCCGGACGTCGGCGGCGACGGCGGCGACGGCGGCCACCGTCTCGGGGCGCAGACCGTCGGCGGACTCCGGCACCGGCACCACCTCGATGCCGAGGATGCGCGCCGCGCCGGTGAAGCCGACGTAGCACGGCTCGGCGGCGAGCACCACATCGTTCGGTCCCGAACAGATGCCGCGCAGGGCGATGACCATCGCCTCCTGGCAGCCCGTGGTGACCATGACCGCGGCGGCCGGGACCTGGATGTTCTCGTCAACGTCGAGCATCCGGGCGATGAGGTCACCGATGTGGCCGTTGGTCCGCCCGTACTGCGTCAGCAACCGGCGGCTGCGCGCCGGGCCGAGACCGCGCTCGCGCAGGTGCGTGAGATACGCCTGGAGGTGCTTGTCGACGTCGGTGGCGGAGTGGAACTCGTCGAAGGGGCGGCCGGCGGCCAAGGAGATCGCCTCCGGGAACCGGCGAGGCAGCTACGGGTGTGGTTCGGCGATTCGTAGGTTGGTGGAGCCGTCCCCCTCCTGGGTGGTTGGGCGGCGGCTTCGGTCCAGGCCAGGCGGAGGGTGCGGAGTGCTTCGATGGCGGGTTGAGCCGGGTCTGGGTCAAGAATGCCTGTCGGACTCCGCGGTGGCCAGCAGCTCGCGCAGCAGCGTGTCGAGCTGGCGGCGGCGCGGCCCGGGCAGCCGCTCCAGGACCTCCCGCTGCACCGCCAGGCCGGCGCCGACGGCCTCGTCGACGAGCTCACGGCCCCGGTCGGTGAGGGTGATGACCAGGCCGCGCCGGTCGCTCGGGTCCGGGGAGCGGGTGACCAGCCCGGCCCGCTCGAGCCGGTCCAGGCGGCCGGTCATGCCGCCGGTCGTGAGCATCAACGAGGCGCTCAGGGCCTTCGGTGCCAGCTCGAACGGCTCCCCGGCGCGGCGCAGCGTGGCGAGCACGTCGAACTCGCCGCGGTTGACGCCGAGCCCGCCGTAGACCTTCTCCTGCCGGTCGCCGACCAGCTTGGCCAGGCGGTAGATGCGGCCGAACACCGCCATCGCCTCGGTCTGCAGGTCGGGGCGCTCACGGGCCCACTGACCCACGATCCGGTCGACATCGTCCATCGCATCACGATACCACTTGCCCATAATTAGCTTAGTGCTAAGCTACTTAACCATGAGGAACCTGAGCCTGCCCGCCGCCACGGCCGCCGCACCCGCCGTGTGGGGCACCACCTACCTGGTCACCACCGAGTTCCTCCCGCCCGGCCGGCCACTGCTCGCCGGCACCCTGCGCGCGCTGCCCGCCGGGCTCCTGCTGATCGGGCTCGTCGCGCGCCTCCACCGCAACCCGCTGCCGGGGCGGCGCTGGTGGTGGCGGGCGGCCGTCCTCGGCACGCTCAACATCGGCCTGTTCTTCGCGCTGCTGTTCGTCGCGGCCTACCGGTTGCCCGGCGGCGTCGCGGCCGTGCTCGGCGCGCTCGGACCGTTCGTCGTCGCGGGACTCGCCTTCGGCCTGCTCGGGCAGCGACCGGCGGGCCGGGTGCTCGCCGCCGCCGGGATCGGCCTGGCCGGCGTCGCGCTGCTCGTGCTGCGCTCGGCGATCGCGCTCGACCCGATCGGCCTGGCCGCGGCGGCGGGCGGCATGGTGTCGATGTCGTTCGGCACCGTGCTCGGCCGCCGCTGGGGCGTCCCCGAGGGGTTCGCCGACCGGCGCACCGCGCTGCTCGCGCTGACCGGCTGGCAGCTCACCGTCGGCGGCCTGCTCCTCGCACCCGCCGCGCTACTGGTGGAGGGCCTGCCGCCGACCGTGACGTGGCCGAACGCGGCCGGCTTCGGGTATCTGTCGCTGGTCGGCACCGCCGGTGCGTACTTCCTGTGGTTCCGCGGTGTCACCGCCCTGGCACCGGCCCGGGTCACGCTGCTGGGCCTGCTCAGCCCGGTCGTCGCCGCGGCCCTCGGCTGGCTGGTCCTCGGCCAGGCGCTGTCGGCGGGGCAGCTCCTGGGCGCCGCGGCGGTGCTCGGCGCGGTCCTGCTGGGGGCGGGCGGCGGTGGGGACAGCCCTTCGCCGGCGGCCGCGGCACCATCGGCACCGGCCGTGCCGGCCGGCGCGACGCGGTAGGGTGCACCGGTGTCGTTCGATGCCATCGTGGTCGGCGCACGGGTCGCCGGCTCCCCCACCGCCATGCTCCTCGCCCGCCACGGACACCGGGTGCTGCTCGTCGACAAGGCGACGTTTCCCAGCGACGTGCTGTCGACGCACCTGCTGCACGTGCCCGCGATGGCATGTCTGCGCGAGTGGGGCCTGCTGGACGCGGTCGTGGCGACCGGCGCGCCGCCGCACGAGCGGTTCACGATGGACTTCGGGCCGTTCACCATCGCTGGCCCGCCTCCCGCGGTCGACGGCGTCGCCCATCCGTACTGCGTGCGCCGCACCCGGCTGGACAAGATCCTCGTCGACGCCGCCCGCGCCGCCGGCGCCGAGGTGCGCGAGGGCTTCGCGGTCGACGGCCTGCTGCGCGACGACACCGGCCGCGTCACCGGCGTCACCGGGCCGGACGGCCCCGTCGAGGCGAAGCTCGTCATCGGCGCCGACGGCCTCCGCTCGATCGTCGCCCGCGAGACCGGCGCCGGCACCTACCACGACACGCCGTCGCTGACCGCCTGCTACTACGCCTACTACCGCGGCGTCTCCGGCCCCGGCGCGGAGATCTACCAACTGGGCGACCGCGCCGTCGTGGTGTTCCCGACCAACGACGGCCTCGCCTGCGTCTTCGTCGCCTGTCCGATCGAGCGGTTCCACGAGTTCCGCACCGACGTCGAGGGCCACTACCTGGAGGCGATCTCGCGGGTGCCGGCCCTGGCCGCCCGGGTCGCCGCCGGCGAGCGGGTCGAGCGGATCCGCGGCACCGCCGACGTGCCGAACTTCTTCCGCGAGTCCAGCGGTCCCGGCTGGGCACTGGTCGGCGACGCCGGTTACCACAAGGATCCGTGCATGGCCTCGGGCATCACCGACGCCTTCGTCTGCGCGCGGCTGCTCGCCGACGCCGTCCACGCCGCGCTGTCCGGGGATCCGGACGGGGAGCGGGAGCTCGACGCCGCCGTGGCCGGTTACGTGCGGGCGCGTGACGAGCGCTTCCTGCCGGCACTCCGGCTGACCTGCCAGCTCGCGTCGATGGAGCCGCCGTCGCCGGAGACCGCCGCGCTGTTCGCCACCATCGCCGCCTCGCCGGCGGAGAGCACGCGGTTCTTCGGGGTCCTTCAGGGCAGCACGCCGATCCCGTCGTACTTCGATCCGGCCAACATCGGCCGCATCATGTCGGGCGCCTCCTGACCGGCCGGGACCGGCACGCATCCCTGGGCCCGACGGCCCGACCCGCGCGCCGTCGACCACCGCCCGCGCGACGGAACGAACACCCATGTTCATCGCCCGCCGGTACGGTGGAACCGTGCCGCTGGAGGACGAGCTCGCCGCGCACCGGGTCGCGCTGACCGGGCACTGCTACCGGATGCTCGGCTCGGCCTTCGACGCCGAGGACGCGGTCCAGGAGACGCTGCTGCGCGCGTGGCGCAACGCCGGCCGCTTCGACCCCGCCCGGGCGTCACTGAAGACCTGGCTGTTCACGATCGCCACCAACGTCTGCCTCGACGCGCTGCGCAGCGCCCGGCGGCGGGCACTCCCCCTCGACCTCGATCCCGGCGCCTTCGGCGAGACGCTGCCGGACGACGCCTTCGTCGGCCCGGTGCCGGACGGCCTCGTGGTGCCGCCGGAGGGCGATCCGGCCGAGCTGGCGGTGCAGCGGGAGTCGATCCGGCTCGCGTTCGTGGCGGCACTCCAGGCGCTGCCGCCGAAGCAGCGGGCGGTGCTGATCCTGCGCGAGGTGCTGGCGTGGCGCGCGGCCGAGGTGGCGGCGCTGCTGGACACGTCGGTGCCGGCGGTGAACAGCGCGTTGCAGCGGGCGCGGGCCGCTCTGGCGACCGTGCCGGCCGGCGGGCCGGTCGACGAGGCGTTGCTGGGGCGATACGTGCGGGCGTTCACCGCGCACGACGTGCCGACGCTGGTGTCGCTGCTGCACGAGGACGCGACGATGGCGATGCCGCCGCTGACCTGGTGGCTGCGGGGCCGCGACCGGATCGCCGCCGTGCTCGCGGCGTCGGACGCCTGCCGCGGCGACGTGCTCGTCCGGGTGCCGGCCAACGGTGGCGCGGCCTTCGGGCAGTACCGCGACGGCCGTCCCTTCGCCGTGCTCGTGCTGGAGGGGGCGCCGGACGGGCGGGTGGCGGCGGCGACCACGTTCCTGTCCCCGGAGCGGCTGTTCCCGCTGTTCGGGCTGCCGCCGGAGCTGCCCGTCCGGTCATCGGGCTGAGAACCGGCACGTGGACGCGCGGATCGCGGTCCTCATCGACGCTCGCCCCCCGGGTCGAGGGCGCGCGCCGCCGCCGCGAACGCGTCCTCGGCCGTCGCGCGGATCGCGGCCCGCACCTCGGCCGGGTCGGCGCCGGCGAGCATCCGGCGGCGGATCTCCGCGTGCAGGGCCCGGTCCACGCCGGCCAGGACCGCCGCCGCCCAGCCGGCCGACCGCTCACCGACCGCACCGGCCAGGACCGCCGCCAGCGCGGCCTCGGCCGACTCGGTCAGCCGGCGCGCCCGGGCCTGCAAAGCGGCGCTCCCGTCGATCACCCGCCAGAAGCCGGCCGCGCCCGGGGAGAGGCCCAGCGTCGGCTCGTCACGGTCGAGCTCGGCCAGGAACAGTGCCCGCACCGCGGCTGCCGGGGACTCGCCGGGCAGCCGCGACGACACCGCGTCGGCCAGGCGGCGCACCACCGCGTCCTGACGGTCGAAGAACAGGTCCTCCTTGGTCGGGAAGTAGTTGAACGCCGTGTTCACCGACACCCGCGCCGCCTCGGCGACCTCCGCGACCGTGACCCGGTCGAAGCCGCGCTCGAGGAACAGGGCCAGCGCGGCGTCGGCGAGCGCCGTGCGCGTCGCCGCCTTCTTCTCCGCCCGCAATGCCATGGCCGAACTATAGCGTGACTACAAATTTGGTGTGACACCAAAATTAGTTGTACCGTCGGCCGCATGACTCTCCTCTTCGGTGTCTACGCCGGCGGTCTCGGCGCTGACGAGCACGGTGACATCACTCCCGGACCTCCCGAGGACGCTCAGCGCATCGCCGAGCGGCTCGACGAGCTGCACGGCGAACGGCCGTTCCTGGTCCGCGGCTACGTGCAGTACAGCGACGCGGACGGCGCGCACCTCGAGGCGCCGCCGGCGCCGTGGCAGCACGCCGTGCGCGGCCGGCGGCTCGACCTGGTCGCCTGCTTCCGCGAGCCGGGCGACGACCTGACCGGCTGGCTGGCGTTCCTGCGGTCCGTCATCCGCACGCACGGCGAGTCCCTCGCGACGCTGCAGGTGGGCGAGGAGGCCAACCACGACGGTCCCGGCGGCGACGGGGGCCGTCCGGCGGTGCGCCGCGCGATCGTCGAAGGCGTCCTCGCCGCCCGCGACGAGATCGACCGGCTGGGCCTCGACGTCCGGGTCGGCTGCAACTCGACGCCGGTCTTCGACCCGGCCCAGGAGTTCTGGACCGGGCTCGGCCGGCTCGGCGGCAGCGAGTTCACGGGCGCGCTGGACTACGCCGGCCTGGACTTCTTCCCCGACGTGTTCCGTGCGGTGCCGGCCGAGGCGCTCACCGACGCCGTCCGCGGGGTCCTCCACGGATTCCGGCACACCAGCCTGGCCGCGGCCGGCATTCCCGGCCGGACCCCGATCCACGTCACGGAGAACGGCTGGGCCACCGGACCGGACCGCTCCCCCGAGCGGCAGGCCGAGGTCCTCGACAGGATCGTGCGGACCGTCGACGGGGCGTCGGCGGAGCTGGGCATCACCACGTACGAGCACTTCGCCCTGCGGGACGCCGACAGCGCGGTCCCCGACACGATGTACCAGTTCGGGCTGGTCCGCTCGGACTACACGCCGAAGCCCGCCTTCCACAGGTACGGCGCGCTGATCCGGGAACTCGGCTGACCACACGCGGCGGCCCGCGTCGTGTCCCAGGTCACGGCGACTCGCCGAGCGTCACCGTGACGGTCTGCTCGCCGTTGCCCCGCAGGACGGTCACCTTGAGCTCGTCGCCGGCCTTGGCCGCCTGGACCGCGTTGATGAGGTCCGTGGCGTCGGAGATCGTGGTGCCGCCGATCCTCGTCACGATGTCGCCGCTCTTGATGCCGCCCTTGTCGGCCGGGCCGCCGGCGACCACACCGCCGACGAGCGCACCGCCGACGCCGTCGGCCAACTGCACACCGAGGTACGGGTGGCTGACCTTGCCGCCCTTGGCGAGCTGCTCGGCGGCGGCGCGGGCGCGGTTGGCGGAGATGGCGAAGCCGACCCCGATGTTGCCGTTGCTGTTCTCGCCGGCCGTGGCGATGGCGGTGTTGATCCCGACGACTTCGCCGGCCAGGTTGACCAGCGCACCGCCGGAGTTGCCGGGGTTGATGGCGGCGTCGGTCTGGACGGCGTCCGCGATCGACTTGCCGCCCTGCTGGCCGGAGCTGATCGTGCGGTGCAGCGCGCTGACGATGCCGGCGGTGACCGAGCCCTGCAGGCCGAGCGGGCTGCCGACGGCGAGCACGGTGTCACCGACCCGCAGGGCGTCGCTGTCACCGAACTTCGCCGCGGCCAGCCCGGACACGTTCTGGGCCTTGATGACGGCGATGTCTCCGGCGGGGTCGGTGCCGACGACGGTGGCCTGGGCGGTCTTGCCGTTGCTGAACGTGACGGTCAGTTTGGTGGCGCCCTGCACGACGTGGTTGTTGGTGATGATCTGGCCGTCGGCGGTCATGATGACACCGGAGCCCTCGGACTCGCCGGTGCTGATGTCGACGACGCTGGGCAGCACCGCCTCGGCGACGCCGCGGACCGAGGACCGGTCGAGGTTCGGCGCGGCGTCGCGGGTCACCACGGTGGTGCCCCCGTCCCGGTCGTCGGCGAACCGGGTGGCGACGAGCCCGCCCGCGAACGCCGACCCGACCGACAGCACCACCGCGGCGGCGACGACGGCGGCGATCCGCCCGCCGCGCCCGGGCCGCGCGCCGGGCTGTGCGGGCTGGCCCGGCCAGCCGGGGCGGCCCGGCGCGGGCGGGAACCCGGGCGGGAACCCGGGCTGGACGGGGTGCCCCGGCTGGCCCGGGTGCCCGAACGTGTCCGGCCGGCCCGGGTGGCCCATCGGGCCGGACTGGTAGGCCGGGGTGGCCGGCGCACCGGGGTAGCCCTGCGGGGCGGTGACCGGCGCGGCCGGGAACGAGGCCGTGGTGGCGCCGACGCCGGGCAGCGGCGTGGTCGGGGCGCCCGGGACCGGCGACGCGGGACGGAACGCCCCGGTGGCGCCGGCGGCCGGCAGCTCCGCGGTCTGGGCCTGCCCGTTGGCCGGCCAGGCCTGCGCGGGCCACCCGTCACCGGGGGTGGCCCAGGGCACACCGGAGGCCGGCACGCTCGAAGCGGGCACACCCGACGCGGGCATCGCGGAGGCCGGAATCCCCGAGGCGGGCGCGGACGAGGCCGGGGCGGGCGCGGCCGGTGACGCCGGGGCGGGCGCGGTCTCCCCGGATGCTGCGGAGGGTGGCGGCGCGTCCCACTGGCGGTCCTGGTCACTCATGAAATCCACCTTGCACACCGCACCTGCACCGAAACTGGGTTCTTGCTGGGAGAAAGCCGAGAGCGCCGCCGTCCCCGCCGAAGAGCCGAGCGACCGGGCACGTGTGAGCCCACGTGCCCGGTCGCGCCGGTGACAAGAACGCTCATGGCCCCAGGTTCGGACCTCGAGCGCGCTTCAGGTCAAGCGGTCCAGTCGGGCCGCAGCGGGTAGGAGGACACGCCGTCCCGGGTCGTCTTCGTGGCGAGGATCTGATGGAGCTGGATCTCGTTGCGTTCGAAGGCGAGCCGCGAGCCGGCCATGTACAGGCCCCACACCCGCGCGGTGCCCAGGCCGACCTCGGCGACGCAGTCGTCCCATTGCTCGACGAGGTTGCGGTTCCAGCCGGCGAGCGTCAGCGCGTAGTGCTGCCGGAGGTTCTCCTCGTGCTGCACCTCGAACGCGGCGTCGTGGACGGCGCTGACGAGCCGGCCCGGGGAGGGCAGCTCGCCGTCGGGGAACACATACCGGTCGATGAACGCGCCCGGCTTGTGGGAGGCGCGGTTGTCGGACCGGGTGATGCAGTGGTTGAGCAGCCGGCCGCCGGGCTTGAGCCGGCTGCGCAGCGTCCCGAAGTAGCGTGGGTAGTTGCGCACACCGATGTGCTCGGTGAGGCCGATCGAGCTGACCGCGTCGAACTGCTCCAACGGCGCGTCGCGGTAGTCGAGGTACCGGACCTCGGCGAGGTGCCCGAGGCCCTCGCGCTCGATGGCGGCCTGCGCCCACTGCGCCTGCTCGCGGGAGAGCGTGACGCCGAGGGCCCGGATCCCGTATTCGCGGGCCGCGTGCCGGACCATGCCGCCCCAGCCGCAGCCGACGTCGAGCAGCCGCTGGCCCGGCTTGAGGGCCAGCTTGCCGGCGACGAGG
Organism: Dactylosporangium roseum; assembly: GCF_025264685.1. Classification (GTDB taxonomy): domain Bacteria; phylum Actinomycetota; class Actinomycetes; order Mycobacteriales; family Micromonosporaceae; genus Dactylosporangium; species Dactylosporangium roseum. Next base: position 2,365,105 of record NZ_CP073721.1, on the reverse strand, counting down.
TCGTACTTGTTGGCCTGCGCCTGCTCCAGGGTGTCGGACTCGGAGCGGAACACGGCGCAGGTGTAGGTCATCGACGGGCCGAGGATCTTCTCGTAGAAGGCGTTGGAGACGTCGTAGTGGTGGTGGATGGCGTCGGCGTCGCGGCCCCGGCCGTGCCGCAGGCCCTGGACGGTGCGGCGCCAGGCGGGGACCGCCTCCTGCGGCGGGGGCGACGGCGGGCGCAGCCGATCCCAGCCGAGGCCGCGGACGAGCCGCAGCGCCTCGCCCGGGGACGGCATGTGCAACCGGAGGCCGGTGGCGAGCCCGCGCAGCGCCTCGTACGGGTCGCCGGGGTGCGCGCCGCGGACCTCGAGGTCGCCGGTGACGTAGGCGCGGGCCATGCCGAGGTCGCCGGGGGCCGTCAGCACGTAGGAGAGGCCGCGTTCGGTGGCGAGGTGCAGGCCGATCGGCGCGTCGGCGGGGCCGACGGCGCTGCCGTCGTAGGCGGTGATCCGCACGGCCGGCTCGTCGATGGTGACGGCGCGGATGATGTCCGCGACCTTCGGCACGGCGGGTCGCCGGCGGGGCGGCCGGCCCGGTGCGGAGGAGCCGGCGCGTGGCCGGCCCGGTGCGGAGGAGCCGGCGCGTGGCCGGTTGGTGATGGTCATCGTCGCCCCACAACCTTGTCGTAGAGGTCGGTCAGTCGGTGACCGGGGTCGTAGCGCTCCTTGACGGCGCGGTAGGCGGCGCCGCCGTAGAGCTCGTCGAACGTCCCGCGGTCGTAGTAGGCGTCGGAGTACAGCGACTTGTGGCCGCCGAGCTCGAACACCTGCTCTTCGATGGCCCGGTTGACGTCGCCGTCGGCCGCGCCGGGCTCGATCGGGACGGTCCCCCAGAAGCCCACGTTCACGTAGGGCGTCCCGGCGTGCATCGGATACAGCGGCCACGCACGTTCCCGCAGCCGCAGCGGACACAGCCACAGGGGCGCCATCGGTACGTGCTGTGCGAACCACCGCAGGAACGCGCCGGTCCGGTCGAGGGGCACCTCGACGTCCTGCACGACCCGTTCCCGCGCGGGAAGGCCCCGCCACCGGTCGACCCGCGCGGCGACGCCGTGCCGGTTCTCGAACCGCACGATGCGGTGGTAGACGTCGCTGCGCCGGTAACGCTTCGGCCAGAGGCGGCGGACGGCGGGATGCTGGACGCCGAAGGCGGCCGAGCACCAGAACCAGTCGGTGTCCCACCGCCACAGGTAGTCGTAGGCGGTGAGCCGGTCGGTGGCCTTCGAGCGCAGCGACCGGTAGTAGACGTCCTGGCCGGTGTAGTCGCTGGTCGGGCCGTCACCGCCGAAGGTGCCGAGCACGAGGTACGACTCCCCCGGCCGGAAGACGACGCCGTCCATGACGTCGACGGGCGTGCCGTCGTGCTCACCCGTCTTCATCACCTCGCCGACCACCTCGAGCAGCTCGTCGACGTCGTCGAAGCGCAGGTTGCGCAGGCTGACCCGGTCGGCGACGGGCTGGAGCTCGATCCGCAGGCGGGTGGCATAGCCGAGGCTGCCCAGCGAGTTGGGGAACGCCGCGTAGAGGTCGGCGTGCTCTCCCTCGGGCCGGACGGTCACCACGTCACCCGCGCCGGTGAGGATGTCGAGCTCGATGACGGACTCGTGCGGCAGGCCGTGCTTCCACGAGGTCGACTCGATGCCGAGCCCGGTGACGGCACCGCCGAGCGTGATGGTCCGTAGCTGCGGCACCACGAGCGGCATCAGGCCGTGCGGAAGCGTGGCGTCGACCAGGTCCTCGTATGTGCACATGCCCTGCACGTCCGCGGTGCGGGCGACCGGGTCGACGGCCACCACGCCGTCGAGACCGCTGACGTCGAGACCGGCCGGGCCGGTCGTGGATCTCGGGCGGAACAGGTTGGACGTCTTCTTCGCCAGGCGAACGGTCTCGCCCGGCGGGACCGCGGCGTACGAGGCGCGCAGCGCGTCGACGGCGCGCTCGTGCTCTGCCCGGCCCTTCGGGTTGATCCGTCGCATTCGACCACCTCCTTTCCACGCATCAGATCAGAAAGTGGAGGCATGCCTCAGGCAAACCTCGCACAGTCGGCGAGGCCGGCCAACCGCTGGTGATCGAACTCACGCCGCCCGCGACCCTGGGCGGCGACCAGCGCGGGCCGGCGTGCTTTCCCGCCACGCCGGCGCCGCCGGTGAACCCGTCGAACACCTCGACCCTGGCCGACCGGCAGCGAGCCCGCACGTACGATCTCGAATGCATTGCCCACGTCAAGGATCGTAAGGTCACTCGGGACGGGCGAGTCTGGCGCCGCGCGGCAGGGGCACCGTGGGCGCATGACGGTGAAGGATCTGGCGAGACTGACACCGAGCGGCTATCCGGCGGTCTCGCTGCTGATGCCGACCCACCGCACCCCTCCGGAGAACCAACAGGATCCGATCCGGCTGCGCAACCTGCTGTCGGAGGCGAAACGGCGCCTGGACGACGACGAGGCGGTGCCGCCGTCGGTGGCGACCCAGGTGTACGAGGAGATCGCCGAGGCCGCCGCGCACGTCGACCTGCGGCAGGTCAGCGAAGGGCTCGCGCTGTTCGCGTCGCCGGGACGGGTGCACGTCCGGCTGCTCGACTCCCCGGTCCAGGAACGAGTGGTGGTCGGCAACACGTACGAGGTGCGCGACGTGGTCGCCGACGCGGCCCGGCGGCACCGCTACTGGGCGCTGGTGCTGTCCGAGCAGCCGACCCGGCTGTGGAGCGGCGACGGCGCGGACCTGGTCGAGGTGCACTCGCACGGCTTCCCGTTCACCCACGAGGGGCCGGGCGGCACGACGGGCCCGCCCCGCGACTACGGGCAGCGGCCGAGCGCCCACCGCGACGAGCGGCACCGGCAGTTCTTCCGCGACATCGCCTCGGCCCTCGCCGAGATCGACGCGCTGGACCCACGGCCCGTCTTCGTCCTCGGCGTGGAGCGGTACCTCGCGTTCTTCGCCGACGAGTGGGGCCGGCCGGTCGCCGGCGCCGTCCGCGGCAACTACGACCGCGCCGGGCCGCACGACGTGTACCGCGTCCTGGTCCAGCAGCTCGACGCCCACACCAGCACCCAGCAGGTGGCGGCGCTCGAGGCGCTCGACGCGGCCCGCGGCGCGAACCGGTTCGCCGCCGGCCTGGCCGAGGTGTGGACCCTCGCCCGCCAGGGGCGCGCCGCGCACCTGCTCGTCGAGGAGGGCTTCCACAGCCCGGCCTGGGTCCACGGCGACCATCTCCACCCGCCGGACCGGGAGCCGCACGGTGACGAACCCGGCACGCTCGTCGACGACGCGGTGGACGACATCGTGGAGATGGTGGCCCGCAACGACGGCAACGTGACCTTCGTCCGCGACGGCGGTCTGGCGGCCGACGGCCGGATCGCGCTGATCGTGCGGTACTAGCTGCGGTACCAGCGCCTGAACGTTGCTGCGGCTCGGATCCGGCGGGTCCCGGACCCGAGCCGGACGCCCGCGGCCGTCCCAAGGAGGAAGAACGGCCGCGTGCGTCACCGCATGCCCGGGAAGTCCCTCGTCAACCCGGGCAACACCCGTGCGGTCAGCTCATGACACCCAGGCTGCTGAAGTTGTACATCCCGTAGTACTGGGTGACGAACACGTTGGTCAGCCGGGAGCTGCGGACGTTGAGTGCCTTGTCGTAGGTGAACGGCACCATGACGGCCTCGTCCATGACGATGTGGTTGATCTTGGTCCAGAGCTCGGCGGACTTCTTCGAGTCGGTCTCCCCCTTCGCCTGGTCGATCAGGCTGTTCACCTCGGAGTTGTTGAGCTCCGCGTAGTTGTTGTTGCCCGACGGCAGGATCAGCCGGCCATCGACCAGCACCTTCAGGAAGCCGGACTCGGTCGGGAAGTCGGCGCCCCAGCCGGCCATCATGAGGCCGTAGCCCTTGGCGTGGGTGTTCGACGGCGCGCCGATGGTCGAGCGGAAGTACAGCGACGCGTCGGTCGGGTCGAGACGCGCCTTGATGCCGACCGCCGCCAGCGCCTGCTGCAGCGCCTCGGCCGTCTTCGGCTCCTTGCCGGCGTTACGGGTCGCGATGACCGTCTCGAAGCCGTCCGGCTTGCCGCACAGCTTCAGCTCTTCCTTCGCCTTGTCGATCTGCGGCTTGCCCGACTTGGTGTTGTACGGGTCGTAGTCGTCGTGACCGGCCAGGGTCGGCGGGAGCATGTTGGTGGCGATGTCACCACCGGCGTCGGCGCCACCGCGAGCGGTCTGCATCGTGGTCTTGTCCGTCGCGTACTGCACGGCCTTGCGGCAGTGGATGTCGTCGAACGGCTCGACCTTGGTGCTGATCGAGAAGTACCGGATGAAGCCGGTCACCGGCGCGTCCGCGTACTTCTTGACATCCGGGTTCAACAGGACCTTCGCCTGGGCGCCCTGCTGCACACCCGTCTGCGCGAGGTCGGCGTCCGCCTCACCCGAGATCAGTTGGCTGTCGATCTCCTCGACCGACGCGCCGATGGTCAGGTCGATCTGGTCCGGCAGCGCCTTGCGCACGGAGTCGGTCTTGGGGTCCCAGTTCTCGTTGCGGACCAGGACGGCCTTCTTGCCCTCGTCGTACGACTGGAACTTGTACGGGCCCGAGGAGACCGGCTTGGCGCCGTACTTGTCACCGGTGTCCTTCGCCGCCGGGACCGGACCCGCGCCGGGCATGACCAGCAGGTACGCGAAGTCGGCCAGGGGCTCCTTGAGCGTGAAGACGATCGTCTTGTCGTCCGGCGTCTGCACCGACTTCAGGCCCAGCTTGTTCGCGTCGGTGTCCTTGTACGGGCCGGGGTAGCTCTGCCCCTGGTCCAGCACGTCGATCAGGTAGGTCGGGCCGCCGGAGAGCACGTCCTGGGCGAAGACCCGCTCGATGCCGTACTTGATGTCCTTCGAGGTGATCGGCGAGCCGTCCTCGAACTTGACACCGTCCTTCAGCTTGAAGGTGTACTTCTTGCCGCCGTCCTCGATCTTCGGCATCTCGGCCGCCAGGTCGGGAACCAGGTTGAGGCCGTCCTTGCCCGGCTTGGCCTCGTTGGTCAGCAGCGTCCGGGCATAGAAGCCCGTGCTGAAGTTCAACACCGACGCGTAGTACGCACGCGCCGGGTCGAACGAGTCCGGGTCGTCGTGGGCGACGAGCTTGAGCGTGCCACCCTTCTTGTCGGACGGGTTGACCACACCGGCCAGCGCGGCGTTGAATCCGCCGCCTTTCTGGCCGTTCGCGTTGCTGGTATCGTCGGTGCCTGAACCGCCTCCACAGGCGGACAGCGCAAGAGTCGCCGTAGCCAAGCCGGCCACGAGCACGCTCGCTCTCGTATTCACGTGTCGAACCTTCCCGGATGCCGCGGCTGGTCGGCCGCGGAGACCGAACTGGGACGCGGGCAGCACGGATCAGCCGACGTCTACTGTGGACCCTCCTTTGTGGACAGGGCACGGGCATGCACCGCGCCCACCACGAGGATCGCCGAAACGCCGACGGAGCCGGTGGTGTGCCGCTTCGCGTTGAAGGCGATGTGCGTCGCCGTTCACTGTGCAAAGACCACGGGCTCCCCTGCCCGGTTGCACCGCGAGAACCTTTGTAAGGTCACGGATTGGTCAACGGCTAGAGACTCAGCCACCCTCAAGTCGACCACCACACCCCCTCAACGTTGACCTTGGTGGGTTTCCGTTGCCAGGGCCACGGAAATCCACCAAGGTCAACCCGTAGCGATCCGGCCGGGGCGGAGGCGCTGGGTCAGGGCCACGCACACCAGCACCGCCACCGCGGCGGCGGCCGCGACCGCCGGGACCGGCTCGTCCAGCAGGAGCGCCGACCAGGCCATCGTCAGCACCGGCTGGACGAGCTGGAGCTGGCCGACGCGGGCCACGCCGCCGCGCGCCAGGCCGCCGTACCACGCGAAGAACCCCAGGAACATCGACACCAGCGTCACGTAGCCGAACCCGGCCCAGGCCGCGGCCGAGGCGTGCGGCGGGTGCCGGAGCACGGCGACCGCCGCGATCGCCGTCGTCACCGGCAACGACAGCACGAGCGCCCAGCAGATCGTCCGCGCGCCGCCGAGCTCGCGGGCCAGGGCGCCACCCTCGGCGTACCCGAGGCCGCACAGCGCGACGGCCGCCAGCAGGTACAGGTCCGCCGGGCCCACCGCTCCGCGCACCGCGCCGCTCGCGACCAGGAACGTCAGCACGGCACCCAGGCCCGCGGCACCGGCCAGCCAGAACCCGCGCGACGGGCGCTCGCCGGCCCGCAGCACCGCGAAGCCGGCCGTCACGGCGGGCAGCACCGCGATGACCACCGCGCCGTGCGCCGCCGTCCGCGTCTGCAGTGCGAGGGAGGTGAACAGCGGGAAGCCGGCGACCACGCCCAGCGCGACCACGGCGAGCCGGCGCCACTGGCCGGCGGTCGGGCGCGGGGCGCGCGACACGGCGAGATACGCCACCGCGAGCAGGCCGGCGCCGACGGCCCGGCCGAACGCCACGAACCACGCGTCGAGCCCCTCGACCGCGACCCGCGTGGCGGGCAGCGACATGCTGAACGCGAGCACCCCCAGCGCGCCGAGCGCCGCGCCGGTCATGGCCCGGTCCGTTATCCACCGGGTTGCGGTAGCGCTATCCTTCTCTCTCATGAATGACGATAACGCAGCAGCTCGCGTTATCCAAGATCTCCGAGCGCTGGCGCGCGACTCCCTCGCCGGCACCCGGCTGCCGACCGTGCGCGAGCTGACCGCCCGGCACCAGGCGTCGCCGGTGACCGTGGCGCGGGCGGTCCGCCGGCTGGTGGCGGAGGGGGTCGTCGACGCGCGGCCGGGCCGCGGGACGTTCGTGGCCGGGCCGCGGACGGCCGCCGGACGGCGCGCGGACCTGTCCTGGCAGTCGATCGCGCTCGGCCCCCGGCCGCCCGGCGAGGACGCGATGCAGGCCCTGCTCGCCGTCCCGCGCCCGGGGGCCGTCCCGCTCTCCGGCGGGTACCTCGACGAGGACCTCCAGCCGGCGGCGGCCCTCGGCGCGGCACTCGCCCGGGCGGCCCGCCATCCCGCGTCGTGGCAGCGCGGCCCGGTGGAGGGCCGGGAGGACCTGCGCGCCTGGTTCGCCCGCACCACCGGCGGCGCGCTGCGCGCCGACGACCTGGTCGTGTGCCCCGGCGGCCAGTCGGCGCTGTCGACGGCGTTCCGCGCCCTGCTGAGCCCCGGCGACGCCGTGCTGGTCGAGGCGCCGACCTATCTCGGCGCGCTCGCCGCCGCGCGGGCCGCCGGCCTGCGGGTGGTGCCGGTCCCGGCCGACGCCGCGGGGGTCCGCCCGGACCTGCTCGCGGCCGCGTTTCACCGCACCGGCGCCCGCCTCTTCTACTGCCAGCCGCTCCATGCCAACCCGCACGGCGCGACACTGGCCGGCGACCGGCGCGCGGCGACCCTGGAGGCCGTGCGGGAGGCCGGCGCGTTCCTGCTGGAGGACGACTACGCCCGCGACCTCACCATCGACGGCGACCCTCCCCCGCCGCTGGTCGCCGACGACCCGGACGGGCACGTCGTCTATCTGCGCTCGCTCACCAAGTCGGCGGCGCCGGGCCTGCGGGTGGCCGCGATCGGCGCGCGTGGTCCGGCGGGTGCCCGCCTGCGCTCGGCGCGGGCGCTCGACGACCTCTTCGTCGCCGGTCCGCTGCAACAGGCCGCGCTCGACCTGGTCACGTCGCCGGCCTGGCCCCGTCATCTCCGCGCGCTGCGCACCGCTCTGCGCGTGCGCCGCGACGCATTGCTCGACGCGCTGCGCCGGCGCCTGCCGGAGTTGCTGCCGGAGGTCGTACCGCGCGGAGGCCTACACGTCTGGGCCGGCCTCCCCGACGGGACCGACGACGTCGCGGTGACCACGGCGGCGGCCGCCGAACAGGTGGTCGTCTTCCCGGGCCGCCCGTGGTTCGCCGCCGAGCCGGACGGCGCCCACCTGCGCCTGACGTTCGCCGCCGCGCCGCCGGACCTCCTCGATGAGGGCGTGCGCAGGCTGGCCCGTGCCTTGGGCACCTGAGCCCTCGGTTCGCAGCCGGACCGCAGCCGGACCGCAGGCGGGCGGGAGTGCGTCAGGCCGACTTCGGCGGGGCCCAGCCCGCCGCCGGGCGCTCGCGTCCGGCGGGTGGTCCGCCGAGCACGTCGAGCAGCCCGAGCAGGCTCAGCACGCGCCGGACGCCGGGGCTGGGGTTGACGATCCACAGGTCGCTGTTGTTGCCGCGGGCGTGGGCCCGCGCACCGACCAGCTTGCCGATGCCGGTGGAGTCGATGAACGTCACCAGGCTGACGTCGACCTCGACCGCGGTGGCCCGGACGTCGTCGATGGCGCGGAAGAGCACCGCGCCCAACTGGGCCACGTTTTCGACGGTGATCTCACCGGCGACCCGCACGCGGATCGCCCGGTTGGGCAACGGATCGACCGTGATGTGCAACTCCGGGAACACCGCGAAACGATCGACCTGGTTCATCTGGCTCACCTTCCCACTTCCGAGCCGTCTCCACGATACGGGAGGTCGGCCGGCGAGTCACGCATCGCGAGATCGAGCACCACGATGTGCGGATCAGGCCACACCCGCGGGCCGGAACTGCACGCTGACCCGCGGCCCGACCGGACGGGCCGTCTTCGGCACCGCGTGCTCCCAGGTGCGCTGGCAGGAGCCGCCCATCACGACGAGGTCACCGTGGCCGAGCGGGAACCGCAGGCTCTCCCCGCCGCCTCTCGGCCGCAGCAGCAGCGAACGCGGCGACCCGAACGACACGATCGCGACCATGGTGTCGAACCGGGCGCCCCGGCCGATCGTGTCGCCGTGCCAGGCGACGCTGTCACGCCCGTCGCGGTAGAGACACATGCCGGCGCTCACGAACGGCTCGCCGAGCTCCTCGACGTAGTGCGTCGTGAGCCTGCGCCGCGCCTCGGTCAGCAACGGGTGCGGCAGGGTCTCGGCCCCGCCATACCATCGCAGCAGACGCGGCACGTCGACCACGCCGTCATACATCTTGCGGCGCTCGGCACGCCACTCGACGTCGTCCAGCAGGGTCCGCAGGACCGCGTCGCTGCCGAGGACCCAGCCGGGAAGATGATCGACCCACGCGCCACGGCTCAGCTCGTGCCGCACCACGTGCCCGGCGAGCGGCCCGAGCGACGGCCCGGAGGCGACGGCGGTGTCGAACATCGAGGGCTGGTACGCCAGGTCCATCATGCGATCACCATACCCCAATTAGAACACCCGTACGAGCGAAACGCCCGCATCCCCACAAGCGTGACGCGAACTCCAGCGCCGCCCGGAATCACGGGCCGCCGGCGCGGCTGTTCCGCGGCGGCCGGGCGGCCACTTCCGGGGTGCCCAGGTGGTCGGCGTGATCCGGTGCTTCTCGGCGTCGATGGAGTTCCGCGGCATCCTGATGTCCGATGTGGACATCCCGGGGGGTGGACAGCCACCACAGCACGATGAGCAGCAGCGAGAGCGCGAGCAGTGCCGGGCCGAGGGCCTCCACGCCCGCGCGGCCGAGCAGCACGCCGAGCGCGCTCGGCGCGAGTGCGCCGCCGAGCCCGGCGGCGGCGATCTGCAGCCCGATCACCCGGTCGGCGAGCGCGGGCCCGACCCGCTCCGCGGTGGTGAGGGTGAGCAGCGGGAACACCGGCGCGGCGGCGAAGCCGATGATCGCCAGCCCGGCGATCGCCAGCCGGCCCGGCCCCGGCACCGCGACGAGCAGCGAGCCGAAGACCATCCCGGACATGCTGGCGACCAGGACGGCGCGGTTGCCGAACCGCTCGGCGACCACGCCCTGGACGACCCGGCCGAGGAAGAGCATCGCCCAGTAGCCGGACACGCACAGGCCGGCGAGCCCCGCGTCGACGCCGCGGCCCCGGGTCAGCAGCAGGAACGCCCACAGGCCGGCACCGGCCTCGACGGCGACGTAGACGCCGAACGTGACGACGCCCAGCCAGAGGGTCGGCCGCCGCAGCGAGCCGCGCGCGTGGCGGGTCTCGTGCCGCTCCGGTACGGGCGCGCGGCCCCACCGCCGGGCGTTGACGACGAAGGACAGCGCGAGGAGCAACTGCGCGCCGGAGACGATCGTGTAGCCGAGCCGCCAGACCGCACCGCCCTCGATGACCGCGGTCATGATGAGCGGACCGATCGCGACGCCGAGGCCGAAACAGGCGTGCATCCAGTTCATGTGCCGCGGCCCGAACTCGGTGGCCGCGTAGGCGTTGAGGCCGGCGTCGACGGCGCCGCCGCCGAGGCCGCCCAGCAGCGCGCACGGGACGAGGAACCACATGGCGGGCGAGGCGGCGTAGCCGGCCAGCGCCAGGCCGGCCAGCGCGGTGCTGGCCGCGAGCAGCCAGCCGACGCCGATCCGGCTGAGCAGGAACCCCGCGGCGACGCTGGAGGTCAGGTAGCCGGTCGTGGCGGCGAGGAGCAGGTAGCCGACGGACTCGGTGGGCACCTGGAACGTCGTGGCGATGGACGGCCAGCCGACCCCGAGCAGCCCGTCGGGCAGGCCCAGGCTGATGAACGCGAGATAGGCCAGTACCAGCAGCGAGGCCGTCACCTTGGTCACTTCGCGATCTTACGTACGTCCAATATTCGAGACAGCGCTCCCAGAATCCAGGATACGAATACTACACTGCGGGACATGCCGAGCAACGTCTACACCCACGGACACCACGAGTCGGTCCTGCGTTCGCACCGCTGGCGCACCGCCGAGAATTCGGCCGCCTACCTGCTGCCGGTCCTGCGGCCCCACATGACGCTGCTCGACGTCGGCGCCGGCCCGGGGACGATCACCGCCGACCTGGCCGGCCGGGTCGGGCACGTGACCGCCCTCGAGGCGACCGCGGAGGCGCTCGACGTCACCCGGGACGGCGCCGGGCACGCGGACAACGTCCACTTCGTCGTCGGCGACGTGCACGCGCTGCCGTTCCCCGACGGGACCTTCTGCGTCGTGCACGCCCACCAGGTGCTCCAGCACGTCGCCGACCCGGTCCAGGCGCTGCGCGAGATGCGCCGGGTCTGCAAGCCGGACGGCTACGTGGCGGTCCGCGACAGCGACTACTCCGCGTTCACGTGGTTCCCGCTCCTGCCGGAGCTCGGCGACTGGCTGGCGCTGTACCAGCGGATGGCCCGCGCCAACGGCGGCGAGCCCGACGCCGGGCGCCGGCTGCTGTCATGGGCCCGGCAGGCGGGCTTCGCCGAGGTCGCCGCGACGTCGAGCACCTGGTGCTTCGCCGACGAGGCGGACCGGGCCTGGTGGGGCGGCATGTGGGCGGACCGGGTCCGCTCGTCGGCGATGGCCGCGCAGGCCCTCGCGAGCGGCGTGACCGCGGAGGAACTGGAGCGGCTCGCCGACGGCTGGCGCCGCTGGGCCGCCGACGGCGACGGCTGGCTGTCGATCCTGCACGGCGAGGTCCTGGCGCGCCCCGCCACCCGGGCGTGATCGTCGCCGGCCGCCCGTGACACCATCGCGGCATGCTCCCCGCCGACCTGCACACGCACACCGAGTTCTCCTGGGACACGGCGACCGGCGACATGGAGGGCTCCTGCGCGCGGGCGGTGGAGCTGGGGCTGCCGGCGATCGCGTTCACCGAGCACACCGACTTCGTCTCGTGGACGGTCGACCCGGCCGTGCTGCCCGAGCGGCTCACGAAGCACCTGGCGGACGAGACACGTCTCGTACCGCCGCCGCTCGACGTGGCGGGATACCTCGCGGCGATCGAACGCTGCCGCGACAAGTACCCCTCCCTGAAGATCATCTCCGGGGTCGAGCTGGGCGAACCGCACTGGTTCGCCGCCGAGACCGCCGCGCTGCTCGCCGCGGCCCCGTTCGAGCGGGTGATCGGATCCCTGCACTCGCTCACCGTGGCCGGCCACTACCGCCTGGTCGAGGACGAGTACCTGCTCCGCCCGGTGCCCGAGGTGCTGCGGGACTACTTCGCCGAGACGATCCGCCTCATCGAGACCTGCCCGTCGTTCCAGGCACTCACGCACCTCGACTACCCGCTGCGGTACACGCCGGCGGGATACGCCTTCGACGCCGCGGACTTCGAGGAGGAGCTACGGGCGGTCCTGCGGTCGCTGGCCGGCACGGGCCGCGCGCTGGAGGTCAACACGCGGCGCACCGTGGAGCCGCTGCTGCTGCGCTGGTGGCGCGAGGAGGGCGGCCGGGCGGTGAGCTTCGGCAGCGACGCACACCGCCCCGACCTGGTCGCCGCGGGCTTCGCCGACGCGGCCGCGCTGGCCGAGTCGGTCGGCTTCGGCCCGGGCCGCCACCCGTGGGACCACTGGCTCGCCTGAGCGCTACTCGTCCTCCAGGTCGCCCTCCGTCTCGAGGTACACCTGGCGCAGCGCGTCCAGTGTGGACTCCTCGGGATGCTCCCACAGACCGCGGTCGGCGGCCTCCAACAGGCGCTCCGTGATGCCGTGCAGCGCCCACGGGTTGGACTCGTCGAGGAACTTGCGGTTGTCCGGGTCGAAGACGTAGGACTCGGCCAGTTTCTCGTACATCCAGTCGGCGACGACCCCGGCGGTCGCGTCGAAGCCGAAGAGGTAGTCGACCGTCGCCGCCAGCTCGAACGCGCCCTTGTAGCCGTGCCGGCGCATCGCCGCGAGCCAGCGCGGGTTGACCACCCGGGCGCGGAAGACCCGGGCGGTCTCCTCGCTGAGCGTGCGGGTCCGCACGGCGTCGGGGTTGGTGCTGTCGCCGACGTAGGCGGCCGGCGCCCGGCCGGTGAGGGCCCGGACCGTGGCGACCATGCCGCCGTGGTACTGGAAGTAGTCGTCGGAGTCGGCGATGTCGTGCTCGCGGGTGTCGGTGTTCTTCACCGCGACGGAGATCCGGCGGTACGCGCTCTCCATGTCACCGCGGGCCGGGAGCCCGTCGAGGCCGCGGCCGTAGGCGTAGCCGCCCCAGACGGCGTAGACCTCGGCGAGATCCTTGTCGTCGCGCCAGTTCCGGCTGTCGATGAGCGGCAGGATGCCCGCGCCGTAGGCGCCCGGCTTCGACCCGAAGATGCGCAACGCGGCCCGGCGCTCGTCGCCGTGCTCCGCGAGCGACGCCTGGACGTGGGCCCGCACGTAATTGTCCTCCGGCGCCTCGTCGAGGCCGGCGGCGAGCCGCACGGCATCGTCGAGCAGGGCCACCACGTGCGGGAACGCGTCGCGGAAGAAGCCGCTGATCCGCATCGTGACGTCGATTCGGGGGCGGCCCAGCTCGGCCGGGTCGATCGGGGCGAGGCCGACGATCCGGCGGGACGCGTCGTCCCACACCGGTCGCACACCCATCAGCGCGAGCGCCTCCGCGATGTCGTCGCCGGCGGTGCGCATCGCGCTCGTGCCCCACATCGACAGGCCGACGGAGCGCGGCCACTCGCCGTGGTCGGCTCGGTAGCGGGCGAGCAGCGAGTCGGCCATCGCCTGCCCGGTCTCCCAGGCGAGCCGGCTGGGGACGGCCTTCGGGTCGACGGAGTAGAAGTTGCGGCCGGTCGGCAGCACGTTGATCAGGCCGCGCAGCGGGGAGCCGCTCGGGCCGGCCGGGACGTAACCCCCGCCGAGGGCGTGCAGGACCATCGTGAGCTCGTCGGTGGTGCGGTCCAGCCGGGGCACGATCTCCTCGGCGGCGAACCGCAGGACCGCCGCCACCTTGCTGTCATCGGTAACGTCCGGAATCTTGGAAACGTCCCAACCGCCCGCCTCCATGGCCGCGACCAGTGCCCGGGCCCGCGCCTCGGCCTCATCGGCCGAGAGCCGGTCGGGCGCGGACTCGTCGAAGCCCAACGCCTCCCGCAGGCCGGGCAGCGCCGCGACCTGCCCGCCCCACATCTGCCGGGCGCGGAGCATGGCGAGGACCAGGTCGACACGCGCCTCACCGGCCGGTGCCGCGCCGAGGACGTGCAGGCCGTCACGGATCTGGACGTCCTTCACCTCGCAGAGCCAGCCGTCGACGTGGAGCAGGAAGTCGTCGAACTCGGCGTCGTGCGGGCGGTCGGCGAGGCCGAGGTCGTGGTCGAGGCGGGCGGCCTGGATGAGCGTCCAGATCTGCGCGCGGATCGCGGGCAGCTTCGCCGGGTCGAGCGCGGCGATCGTCGCGTGCTCGTCGAGGAGCTGCTCGAGGCGGGCGATGTCGCCGTAGCTGTCGGCGCGGGCCATAGGTGGGATCAGGTGGTCGACGAGCGTGGCGTGGGCGCGGCGCTTCGCCTGGGTGCCCTCGCCGGGGTCGTTGACGAGGAACGGGTAGACGAGCGGCAGGTTGCCCAGCGCCGCGTCGGCGCCGCAGGCAGCGGACATGCCGACGGTCTTGCCCGGCAGCCACTCGAGGTTGCCGTGTTTGCCGACGTGGACGACCGCGTGTGCGCCGAACTCGTCGGCCAGCCAGCGGTAGGCCGCCAGGTAGTGATGGCTCGGCGGGAGGCCGGGGTCGTGGTAGATGGCGACCGGGTTCTCACCGAAGCCGCGCGGCGGCTGGACCATGACCACGATGTTGTCCTCGCGCAGCGCGGCGAGCACGATCTCGCCGTCCGGGTCCGCCGACCGGTCGACGAAGAGCTCGCCGGGCGCCGGCCCCCAGTGCCGCTCGATCTCCGTGCGCAGCTCCTCCGGCAGCGTGCCGAACCAGGCGCGGTACCGGGCCGCCGGGATGCGGATCGGGTTGCCCCGTAGCCGCTCCTCGGTCAGCCAGTCGGCGTCCTGGCCGCCGGCGGCGATGAGCGAGTGGATCAGCCCGTCCCCGTCCTGCGGGAAGCGGTCGGCGCCGCGGTACCCCTGCCGGTGCATGGCGTCGAGGAGGCGGACCACGCTGGCCGGCGTGTCGAGGCCGACGGCGTTGCCGATGCGGGAGTGTTTCGTCGGGTACGCGCTGAGCATGACCACGACCCGCCGCTCGCCGGGCGGCAGGTGGCGCAGCCGGGCGTGCGCGACGGCGATGCCGGCCACCCGGGCGGCGCGCTCCGGGTCGGCGACGTAGACGGTGAGCCCGTCGGCGTCGATCTCCTTGAACGAGAACGGCACCGTGATGAGCCGCCCGTCGAACTCGGGGATGGCGACCTGGGTGGCGGTGTCCAGCGGGGACAGCCCGTCGTCGAGGTCGGCCCACGACGCGCGGCTGCTCGTGAGGCAGAGCCCTTGCAGGATCGGCACGTCGAGCGCGGCGAGGGCGCCGACGTCCCACGCCTCGTCCTCCCCGCCGGCCTGCGCGCCGGCGGGACGGGTGCCGCCGGCGGCGAGCACGGTGACGACGAGCGCGTCGGCCCGCCGCAGCGTGTCGAGCAGGTCCTCGGGCGCGGTGCGCAGCGACGACGCGAACACCGGCAGCGCCCGGCCGCCCTCCGCCTCGATCGCGCCACACAACGCCTCGACGAAGGCGGTGTTGCCGGCGACGTGGTGGGCGCGGTAGTAGATGACCGCGACGGTCGGCCCCGCACCCGCGGCGGGCTCCCGGTCCAGCCGGCCCCACGCGGGGGTCTCGACCGGCGGCTCGAAGCCCTCGCCGGTCAGCAGGACCGTGTCGGAGAGGAAGCGGTGCAGCTCGGCGAGGTTGGCCGGGCCGCCGAACGCCAGGTAGGCGTGTGCCTCGGCGGCGAGACCGGCGGGCACCGTGGAGTGGCGCATCAGCTCGGCGTCGGGCGCCTGCTCACCGCCGAGGACCACGACCGGCTTCGGCTGGGCGAGCAGCGCGTCGAGGCCCTCCTCCCAGTCGCGGTAGCCGCCCAGGATCCGCACCACGACGAGGTCGGCGCCGTCGAGCAGGTCGGGCAGGTCCTCGACGGCCGTGCGGGCGGGGTTGGCCAGCCGGTAGGCGGCGCCGCAGGCACGCGCGCTGAGCAGGTCGGTGTCGGAGGTCGACAGCAGCAGGATCACGCCAGGGTCCTCCCTCGGGGTCCGCGCCCCAAGTCCGTGGATGGGTCGGCGCCGGAGAGTCTCCTGGCTTCCGGATCACCGCTCGCCCCCAGCCTTCCCAGGTCGGGGACCCGGTGGCCGTCGTCGGAGGCTCGCTCCCCGGTGACAGTGGCGGGACCGCGCCGGACTCCCACCGGCTTCCTCCACCCGTCGCCGTTACAGCACCGCCAACTCTCCTTGACGCGGCTCACCCGCGTCAAGCACAGGTAGTATCCGGCGCGTGCAGGCCGCCAGCAGACGTCACGTCCCCGACCGGTGCCCCGGCGCCGTGCGGGTCCACGCGGCGGCCGACGGCGGCCTGGCGCGGGTCCGCCTGCCCGGCGGGCGGCTCACCGCGGCGCAGCTCGGCGCGCTGCGGTCCGCGGCGGCGGCGCTCGGCGACCCGGTGCTGGAGCTGACCTCACGGGGAAACGTCCAGGTCAGGGCGCTGCGGGAGGGTGCGCCGCAGCGGCTCGCGGCGCTGCTGCACGAGGCCGGCCTGCTGCCGTCGGAGACCCACGAGCGGGTCCGCAACATCGTCGCCAGCCCGCTGAGCGGCCTCGACGGTGCCGGTCCCGACGTGCGCGCGCTGGTCCGCGAGTTCGACGCCGCCCTGTGCGCCACCCCGGAGCTGGCCGGACTCCCGGGACGGTTCCTGGTCACGATCGACGACGGCCGGGGCGACGTCACCGGTCTCGGCGGCGACGTCGGCCTGCACGGCGGCCGGCTGCTGCTCGCACAGGCGCCGACGCCGCTGCGCGGCGGCGCCGGCCTGCTGGTGCGGGCGGCACTGGCGTTCCTCGCCGAGCGCGCCGGGCAGGGCTCGGCGGCCTGGCGGCTGGCGGAGCTGGACGGCGGGCCGGCGCGGGTCGCGGCCCGGCTCGGCACCGAGACCGGCCCGCGCCTCGCCGGGGCGCCGCGGCCCACCCCTGTCGGGCTCACCCGGCAGGTGGACGGCGCCGCCGCGATCGTCGTCGTCGCACCGCTCGGACTGCTCACCCCGGACCAGGCGGAAGCCCTGGGAGGGGTGGCGGAAGAGATGATCGTCACGCCGTGGCGGACCGTCGTCCTGCCGCACGTACCGATGGATGAAGCTGACCTGGCGGTCGAGCGGCTGGCCGCCGCCGGGCTGGTCGCCGATCCCGCGTCGCCGTGGGCCGGCGTCACCGCCTGTGCCGGCCGGCCGGGCTGCGCCAAGGCGCTCGCCGACGTCCGCGCGGACGCTCGCGCCGCCGTCGTGGCCGATGCCGCTCCGCAGGCGCTGCCGGTGCACTGGGTCGGTTGCGAGCGGCGCTGCGGCGCGCCGAGAGGAAGGCACGTGGAGATGCTGGCGACGGGTTCGGGATACCGGCGGGTCGAGTCGTGACGGATTCCATCAGCGACTACATCAGGGACGGCGCCGAGATCTACCAGCGGTCCTTCGCCACGATCCGCGCCGAGGCCGACCTGTCCGCGCTGCCCGCCGACGTGGCGCGGGTGACCGTGCGCATGATCCACGCCTGCGGCATGGTCGACCTGCCGCGGGACGTCGCCTTCTCCCCCGGTGTGGTGTCGCGCGCCCGGCAGGCGCTGCGCGACGGCGCGCCGATCCTCTGCGACGCAGAGATGGTCGCCGCCGGGGTCACCCGGGCCCGCCTCCCCCGCGACAACGAGGTGATCTGCACCCTGCGCGACCCGCGCGTGCCCGGCCTCGCCGCCGGCCTCGGCACCACCCGCAGCGCGGCGGCGCTGGACCTGTGGGGCGACCGGCTCGGCGGCGCCGTGATCGCGATCGGCAACGCGCCGACCGCGCTGTTCCGTCTCCTCGAACTGGTCGCCGCGGGCGCGCCCCGGCCGGCGGCGGTGCTCGGCATCCCGGTCGGCTTCATCGGCGCCGCCGAGTCGAAGGTGGCGCTCGCCGGGTCCGGCCTGGATCACCTGGTGGTGCACGGCCGCCGCGGCGGCAGCGCCATGGCGGCCGCCGCCGTCAACGCGATCGCGAGCGACAAGGAATGACCATAGTGGACAGTGCAGGCCCGCGAGGGCGGCTGTTCGGCGTCGGCCTGGGCCCCGGCGACCCCGAACTGATGACGGTCAAGGCCGCCCGGCTGATCTCGGCGGCTCCGGTCGTCGCGTACCACAGCGCCCGCCACGGCCGCAGCATCGCCCGTTCGATCGCGGCGCCCTACCTGCGGGCGGGCCAGATCGAGGAGGCCTTCGTCTACCCGGTCACGACCGAGGACACCGCCGACTACCGGACGGTCATCGAGGAGCACTACGACGCCTGGGCCGCGCGCCTGGCCGCCCACCTCGACGCCGGGCGCGACGTGGTCGTGCTGTGCGAGGGCGACCCGCTGTTCTACGGCTCGTACATGCACATGCACAAGCGGTTGTCCCAGCGGTACCCGACGGAGGTCGTGCCCGGCGTCACGTCGATGGCCGGCGCAGCCGCGGTGCTCGGCCGGCCGCTGGTCGAGCGCGACGAGGTGCTGACCGTGCTGCCGGGCACCCTGCCCGCCGACATCCTCGCCGAGCGGCTCGCCGCCACCGACTCGGCGGCGATCATGAAGCTGGGCCGCACCTTCGGCAAGGTCCGCGACGCGCTCGCGCGCACCGGCCGGCTCGACCAGGCGTGGTACGTCGAACGCGCCACCACCGACAAGGAGCGCGCCGTGCCGCTGGCCGACGTCGATCCGGCCACGGTGCCGTACTTCTCCATCGCGCTGCTGCCCAGCCGCGTCCACGACGAGACCGCCGCGGCGCTGCGGGCGGCGCCGTCGGCGGGGTCCGGCACGGCACCCGCCGGCGAGGTGGTCGTCGTCGGGCTCGGCCCGGCCGGCCGTGACTGGCTGACCCCGGAGGCCCTCGCGGCCGTCGAGGCGGCCGACGACCTGGTCGGCTACGGCCCGTACCTCGACCGGGTGCCGGCCAACCCGCGCCAGCGCCGGCACGCCTCCGACAACCGGGTCGAGACCGAGCGCGCCGAGTTCGCGCTGGCCCTGGCCCGGGACGGCCGCCGGGTCGCGGTCGTCTCGTCCGGCGACCCGGGTGTGTTCGCGATGGCCGCCGCCGTGCTGGAGGTCGCCGCCGAGCCGCGCTGGAAGGACGTCCCGGTCCGGGTGCTGCCCGGCCTGACCGCGGCCCAGGCCGTGGCCAGCCGCGTCGGCGCGCCGCTGGGCCACGACTTCTGCGTGCTGTCCCTGTCCGACCGGCTCAAGCCGTGGGAGGTCATCGCCGCCCGGCTGGAGGCCGCCGCGAAGGCCGACCTGGTGATCGCGATCTACAACCCCGGCTCGAAGAGCCGCACCTGGCAGGTGGAGGCGGCCCGCGGCCTGCTCCTCGCGCACCGCTCCCCCGACACGCCCGTGGTGCTGGGCCGCGACGTGGGCGGCGCGGGTGAGCGGGTGCGGGTGGTGCGCCTGGCCGATCTGCGACCCGGCGAGGTGGACATGCGCACACTGCTCATCGTCGGCTCCTCGCAGACGCGGCTGCAGGACCGGGGCACCGGCACACCGGTGGTGTGGACCCCGCGGCGATATCCCGCCTGAGCTCGCTCCTCCCCGAGTTGCCGTTCGCCGCGCCGCGCGGTGGACTGGATTACATGAGTGTGATTCGGGTCGGTACGTCCTCCTGGGCCGATCGGGAGCTGCTCACCTCGGGGTGGTACCCGCGCGGCGTCCACACGCCGGCCGGGCGCCTCGCGTACTACGCCGGCCGCTTCGACCTCGTCGAGGCCGACACGAGCTACTACGCGATCCCGGCGCCGGAGACGACGGCGTCGTGGGCGCTCGCGACGCCGGACGGCTTCACCTTCGACGTCAAGGCGTTCGGCCTGTTCACCGGCCACCACGTCCGCGTGGGCACGCTGCCGAAGGACCTGCGCCCGCCGGCGGCGCCGCCGAACGGCACCGTGCGCCGCAGCGACCTGCCGCCCGAGACCGTCGACGAGCTGTGGCAGCGTTTCCACGACACCCTGGACCCGCTCGCGGCCGCCGGCCGGCTCGGCGTGATCCAGCTCGGCTTCCCGCCGTGGTTCGCGCACGGCGAGGCGGCGACGCGCCGGATCCTCGACACCGTCGAGCGCTGTCAGCCCCACCCGGCCGCGGTGGAGCTGCGCCACGGCTCGTGGTTCCAGGGCGACCGGGCCCTGAAGACCATGCTCATGCTGCAGAGCGCCGGGGCGTCGTACGTCTGCGTCGACATGCCGCAGGGCCACCCGTCGTCGGTGCCCCCGCTGCTGGCGGTGACGGCGGAGCCGGCGGTCGTCCGGTTCCACGGCCACAGCCCCGACTGGGCGCGCGGCTCGAAGGAGGACAAGTTCCGCTACGCGTACCAGGAGCGGGAGCTGCGGGACTGGGCGGCCCGGCTGCGCCGGCTGTCGGAAGAGGCGGACGAGGTGCACGCGCTCATGAACACCTGCTGCGCCGGTCAGGCCCAGCGCGACGGCGCCCGCCTGGCCGCGCTACTGGCCGACCAAACGGCCCGCTCCCACTAACCCCACCCCCGGCTCGCGTCGATCTTGCAGTTGTGGTGCCAGGACGCTCCGTGGATGTCCGGGTTTGTCAGGAACCACAAGTGCAAGATCGACGCGGACCGGGGGTGGCTCGGGTCAGGTGGGCCAGGGCTGCCTCCACCGTCGGGACCGCGACCGCGCCCGGCGGCAGCGGGGGGCGGTCGACCATGACGACCCGCAGGCCCAGGTCGCGCGCGGCCGTGAGCTTCGCCGCGGTCATCTCGCCGCCGCTGTCCTTCGTCACCACGACCTCGATCGCATGGTCCCGCAACAGCGCCGTCTCGCCCGCCACCGTAAACGGGCCGCGGTCGAGCAGCGTCGCCATCCTCGGCGGGACCGGGGACTCCGGCGGGTCGACGCTGCGCACCAGGAACCACGGCCGGGTCAGGTGGGCGAACGCCGGCAGACCCCGGCGGCCCGTGGTCAAGAACACCCGGTCGGCGCCGGCGACGGCGCCGGCCGCCGCGGGCAGGTCCGGGACGCGGTGCCAGCGATCGCCGGGCCGCTCCGTCCAGCCGGGGCGGCGCAGGACCAGCAGCGGCACGCCGGTGGTGGCGGCCGCCTCGGCGGCGTTGCCGCTCATCCGGGCGGCGAACGGGTGCGTGGCGTCCACGACCACGTCGACGCGCTCCGCGGTCAGGTAGGCGGCCAGCCCGGCCGCGCCGCCGAAGCCGCCGACGCGGACCTCACCCGGCGGCAGCACCGGCCGCGCGACCCGGCCCGCGAGCGACGTGACGACCCGCGGCCCGGGCCGCAGCGCCACGGCCAGCCGCCGCGCCTCCCCCGTCCCGCCGAGGATGAGCACCGTGAACACGGCGAAAGACTAGCGCGGCCACGGCGCCGCGGCCCGAACCCTCCGGCGCCGCCCGGTTCAGGCGAGGATCTGGCCGGTCCCGCCCGCGGTCTCGTTGACCGCCTCCAGGTAGGCCTTCATGTCGGTGCCCTTCAGCCCGCCGCCGGCCACGACGACGGTGTCTCCGACGATGAGCGTCGGGTGGGCCTTCGCCTGGTCCTGGGCGTACGCCTTCGCCGCGTTCGCCGACTTGAACTCCACGTAGATGGCCTGCTGCCCGCGGTGCGGCAGCATGTCACCCCGCTTCTTGTAGCAGTCGAACTGCTTGAAGTCGGCGACCGCGGAACGGTACTTCGGGTCGACGCCCGTCGAGTTGCCGTCCCACTGCCCGACCGGGCAGTCGGCGTCCTTGGTGAACAGCTCACCCGTCAGCTTGGCGACGGTCTGGTACTGCAACTGCCCCGCCTTGCCGGAGGAGCCGGCCTTCGCGGACCCGCTCGGCGCCGCGCCGCCGGACTCGGCGGCGCCCGAGGCACCAGCCGAAGCCGCGGAGGTGGCGGGCGTGGCCGCGGCGGGAGCGTCGGCCTTCTTGTCGTCACCGCAGGCCGCGGTGAACAGGAGCGTGGCGCAGGCGATGGAACCGGCGATCAGCAAACGCTTCATGAGTGGATTCGCTTTCATATGGTGGTACCGCGGGAGGCACGGGATCTCGGGTGGACGCGAGCAACGTATGCACCCCGGCATCCCGTTGCATCCCGGATGTATGCCACCCGACAACGAACGTGTCCCAGCTCACCGAACCTCTTGGACTGCGCCGTTTTCCGGACTGTCCGGACCCTTACGACCGACTGGACAGCAGGCGGTGCCGCACCGCGCCGGGCAGCGGCGGCGAAGGCTCCACAATGGACGTGGCCGCGGACTCCCCCGGCAACGCGCTCCCGGCGACGCGCTCCCGGTGGCCGGCGACGGCTCAGCGACGGCGCGACCGCCGTGCGGCGGCGATCGCCATCAGGGCCACGACCCCCGCGGCGCCCGCCAGCAGGACTCCCCGCTGCCCGCGCTCCTCGGCCGGCGGCGCCGCGCTCGCCGGCTGTTGCTGTTGCGCCGGACGGGTGGTCTCCCGATGGAGGTCGTACTTCAGGACGCTCACCGGCCCCGGCTGGTCGGAGACGGTCAGGATGCTGTTGCCGTCGGGGCTGTACGCGACGGCCTCGCCCTGCGGCTCGCCGGGCAGCGGCGTGACCTTCGGCCGGCCGGTGGTGATGGCCTGGGCGACGTCGCCGCCGGTGACCTCGAACTCGTAGGCGTCGGAGTACGTGCGGACGACCGCCCGCGTGCCGTCGGGCGACACCGCCGCTCCGGTGATGAGCGCGCTGCCGAGGAAGCCGAGCGGGTTGTCGGTGCCGGTCCGGGTGGGTTGGAAGTGCCCGATCTCGGTGAGGTCGGCACCGGTGGTGTTGGCCGCGGTGTTGCCCGACGGCAGCGGCCCGTCGAGGCGGAACACCTCGCCGCCCGGCTCCTTGGTGACGATGACCGGCCGGCCCGCACCGTCGATGAGCAGCGCCTCGGCGTCGCGCGGCTCGCCGTCGGGATACCGCAGGCGGTGGATCTCCGGGCGCTTCGCCCCGGGCCGGAGGGTCCACAGTGCGATCGTGCCGCGCCGCTTGCCGGAGCCGCCGGACAGCGGGCTGTTGTCGCCGATGTCGGCGATCCAGACGGTGCCGGTCCGGTCGACCGCCAGGTCCTCGGGGTCGCGGGCGGTCGTCGGGTAGCCGACCGAGCGGGTCACCGCGCACGCCCTGTCGAGGAAGAACAGGCGGGTCCGGCGCGGGTCGGGGCTGGAGTCGTTCTCGACGAGGTAGCCGCCGGGGATCACCGCCATGCCGGACACTTCGGTCACGGCGGGGTCGGTGATGCGGCAGACCTGCTCCGGGTTCCGCCGCTCCTGCGCGAGGGCGGGAGCGGGAGCAGCCACGACACCGACGATCACACCGACGATCACCAGGAGCGCCGCCGCCGACCGCATGTCATCGATTCTGGCAGACAGCACGTGGAGAACCGATGCTCAGCCGGGGGTTCACCCGGTTCGAGTGACCCTGGGTCGACCGATCGGTTACCGAGAGCACGCGACACGTTGGTGAAATCAGCGGGCCGGAGACGGATTATGTGCCACATTTCGGACATGAAGACATGGGGGAACACAGCCGCGACGCTGAGCATCGCCGCTCTGCTGTTCGGGATCGCGGGACCGGCGCCGGGCGCCGCCACACCCGCGCACGCCATATCCACAGCCGCACCGGTCGTCGCACCGGTCGTCGTCGCGCGGTACACCTTCGACACCACGACCACCGGCAGCACGGTCGTCGACGACTCCGGCCGCGGGCACACGCTCACCCCGTCGACCGCTCGCGGCGGCAAAGTACGGCTGGCGGAGCGGGCGTCCGGCCGGGCGGCGGCCTTCCCGGCCAAGTGCTCCGGGAAGAAGTGCCCGCACGCGGTGCTCCAGGCGCCGGACGCGCCGGACCTCAACCCGGGCACCGGCCCCGTCCGCTTCGGCGCGACGATCAGGTTGCGGCAGCACCGGGCCGGCTCGGGCCAGAACATCGTCCAGAAGGGGTACTCGGCGTCGGGCAGCCAGTACAAGCTCCAGGTCGACGGCGCGGCCGGCCGGCCGAGTTGTGTGGTCGCCGACAACGTGGTCCGCGGCATCCACGTCGCCCGGTCGGACGTCGCCGTCACCGACGGCGCCTGGCACCGGCTCGAGTGCCGCCGGGCCGGCACGGCGCTGATCCTGCTGGTGGACGACGTGGTCCACGCGACAGCGACGATCCCCGCCACCCTGTCGGTGACGAACACGGTGCCGCTGAGCATCGGCGGCAAGGGCGACGGCGCCGACAACGACCAGTTCCACGGCAGCCTCGACGACGTCTGGATCGCCCTGGGCTGAGCGCTCCCGGGAAGACCCGCGACGGGACGGCCCCGCCCGCCGTCCCGTCGCCGTTGGCGGTCCGCGACCGGATCCTGGCTACCGCTTCCGGGTCGCCGAGTAGAGGTGGCTGTCGGGGAACTCCTCGGCGGTGAGGACCCGGCCGACGACGATGACCGCGGTGCGCCTGATCCCGGCCGCACGCACCTGGTCGGCGATGCCGGCCAGGGTGCCGCGCAGGATCACCTCGTCGGGACGGCTGGCCCGGGCCACCACGGCGACCGGGCAGTCCGCGCCGTACCACGGCACCAGTTCGGCGGCGAGCACCTCGATCCGCTGCACCGCGAGGTGCAGCACCAGCGTCGCCCGGCTGGAGGCCAGGGCGGACAGCTCCTCGCCGGGCGGCATCGGGGTGGCGCGGGCCGCGGTCCGCGTCAGGACGACCGACTGGGCGACGCCCGGCACGGTCAGCTCGCGGCCCAGCGCGGCCGCGGCCGCGGCGAAGGCGGGCACACCCGGCACGATCTCGTAGGGGACGCCCGCCGCGTCGAGCCGCCGCAACTGCTCGGCCATCGCGCTGAGGATCGACGGGTCGCCGGAGTGCAGCCGGGCCACGTCGAGGCCGGCGGCGTGCGCGGCGGTGAGCTCGGCGAGGATCTGGTCGAGGTCCAGGTTGGCCGTGTCGACGAGCCGCGCGCCGGGCGGGCAGTGGACCAGCAGCTCCGCCGGCACGAGACTGCCCGCGTAGAGGCATACCGGAGACGCCGCGATCCGGTCCCGGCCGCGGATCGTGATGAGGTCCGCGGCGCCCGGCCCGGCGCCGATGAAGTACACCGTCATCGTGAAACCACCCATTGCGTCACCGGCAGCATCGGCCGCCATCCGAGGAACCCGCCGACGGGCGCGGCGCGGTTGACGGCGATGCGGGTCAGCTCGCCGCCGTGCGCCGCGTGGAGCTCGGCGACGAGCCGCTCCGACTCGACCGTGACCGCGTTGACGACGAGCCGCCCGCCGGGGCGCAGTGCGGCCCAGCACCGGTCGAACACCCCCGGTGCGGTGAACCCGCCGCCGACGAACACCGCGTCCGGCGTCGCGTCGGACGGGTCCAGGCCGTCGAGCGCCGCCGGCGCCGCACCGACCACGACGGACAGGCCCGGCACGCCGAGCCGCGCCGCGTTGCCGGCGATCCGCCCGGCGCGCTCCGCCGACTGTTCGACGGCGACCGCGCGGCAGGACGGGTGCACGCGCAGCCACTCGATCGCGATGCTGCCCGAGCCGGCGCCCACGTCCCACAGCAGCTCGCCGGGGCGCGGCCCGAGCCGGGCCAGGGTCACGGCGCGAATCTCGCGCTTCGTGAGCTGCCCGTCGCTGTCGTACGTGCTGTCGTCGAGCCCCGGCACCAGCGGCACCCCGGCGGCACCGCGGCACGCCACGGCCACGACGGTCAGCGGTCCCGCCGCGCCGGGGTCGTGGTGGATCCGCTCGTCCGGCCCGCCCAGCGACTCGAGGATCGTCACCTCGCTGTCCGCGAAACCGCTGTCCTCCAGGATCTTCCAGACCTCGGCCGGCGTGCCGGCCCCGGAGCTGAGGACGAGGACGCGGCGCCCGTCGTGCAGCACGCGCCGCAGCGCGTCGACGGACCGCCCGACGGCGCTCACGACCGAGACGTCGTCGACGGCCCAGCCGAGCCGGGCGCAGGCGAGCGAGACGGACGACGGGTGGGTGAGCACCCGGACGTTCCGGGCGCCGAGGAGCCGGACGAGGGTCGAGCCGATGCCGTAGTGCATCGGGTCGCCGCTGGCCAGCACGCACACGGCGCGGCCGTGGACCCCGGCGAGCAGCCGCGGCAGCGCGGGGACCAGCGGCGACGGCCACACGGTGCCGCGGTGCCGCAGGCCGGGCACCAGCTCGAGCTGCCGGCGTCCGCCGAGGACGACGTCGGCCGAGTCGACCGCCGCCCTAGCCGCGTCGGTGAGCCCGGTGAACCCGTCGGCCCCGATGCCGACCACGGTCACCGGGGGCGCGGCGGCGGCGACGGCGACGGTGGCCCCGCCGGAGGCCCGTTTCGGGGACAGCAGCACGGCCGGGCCGGGGGTCGCCAGCAGCGCCGCGGCCTCGGCCACGCTGCCGGTGCCGAGCGCGGCCGCCACCCGCGCCGACGGCGAGGGCACCCGGACCTCGGCGAGCCGCCGCGCCGGGAAGGTGACCACGTCCCAGCCGTGACGGGCCGCCAGCTCGCCCGCGACCGCCGCTCGTTCGTCCACTGTGGACACCGTGGTCACCTCGGCCAGGTCGCCGGGGCCGGGCAGCGATTCGCGCACGAGCGCGTCGAGCTCGTCCACGCCTGTCGCCGGGCGTGCGCCGATACCGACCGTCAGGCGCATGACGCCACCAGCCGGTAGGCCAGTCCCGGCGCACCGGCCCAGTGCAGGTGCAGGTAGGACGCGTGCACGGAACCGGAGACGAACCCGTCGCGGGTGCCGGGCTGCCACGCCCAGGCGGGGGTCGTGCCGGCGGGCGGGGTGACGGCGGTGCGGTGGAACTCGTGGCCGCTGACCCGTGTGCCGGCCGGGGCGAGGACACTGTCGGCGACGGCGACCGCGTCGCGGTAGCCGAGCGTGAGCCGCGGGGTCATCACCGCCTCGGCGTCGAGGACCCCGCACATCGGCCGCCCGTCGAGGGAGCGGCACAGCCACAGCAGGCCGGCGCATTCGGCGGCGATCGGGCCGCCGGCCGCGGCGAGCCGGGCCACGGCGGCGCGCAGCGGTGCGTTGGCGGCGAGCTGTTCGGCGTACACCTCGGGGAACCCCCCGCCGACGACCAGCGCCCGCGTGCCGTCCGGCAGCCGCTCGTCCCGGAGCGGGTCGACGGTGACGACCTCGGCGCCGGCGGCGGCGAGCAGCTCGACCGTCTCGGCATACCCGAACGAGAACGCGGCCCCGCCCGCGACGGCGACGACCGGCCGCCCGGCCACGGGCGCGGCGACCGGACGGCCGGGCACGGGCGCGGCGGCCCCGGGCACGGCGCTCCCGGGCACAGCGATCTCGGGCGACCACGGCTCGGCGGCGAACGGCATCGCGCCGCGGGCGACGGCCAGCACCGCGTCGAGGTCGACGCTGCCGGCGACCAGGGCGGCCAGCGCGTCGACCGACGCGGTCGCCTCGGCCGCCCGCTCGACCACCGGGACCAGCCCGAGGTGCCGGGACGGCGCGGCGACGGCGTCGTGGCGGCGCAGCACGCCGAGGACGGGCGTGCCGACCTCCGCGCAGGCGTCCCGCAGGATCTGCTCGTGCCGGTCGGAGCCGACCCGGTTGAGGATCACGCCGGCGATGTGCAGGGTGTCGCCGAACGACCGGAAGCCGTGGATCACCGCGGCGATCGACCGGGCCTGCGCCGTGGCGTCGACGACGAGGACGACGGGCGCGGCGAGCAGGCGCGCGACGTGCGCGGTGGAGCCGAACTCGCCCCACCCGGTGCGGCCGTCGAACAGCCCCATCACACCTTCGACGACGGCGAGGCCGGCACCCGCCGAGCCGTGGGCGAACAGCGGCCCGACGCGTTCCTCCCCCACCAGCACCGGGTCGAGGTTGCGCCCGGGCCGGCCGGCGGCGAGCGTGTGGTAGCCGGGGTCGATGTAGTCGGGGCCGACCTTGAACGGCGCGACCGTGAGCCCGCGCGCGGCGAACGCGGCGAGCAGCCCGGTCGCGACGGTGGTCTTGCCGTGCCCGGAGGCGGGTGCCGCGATGACGAGACGGGCTACCATTCGATGCCCTGCTGACCCTTCCGGCCGGCATCCATGGGGTGCTTCACCTTCGTCATGTCGGTGACCAGGTCGGCGATCTCGACCAGGTCCGGGTGCGCGTCGCGACCGGTGACGACGACGTGCTGGTTGCCGGGCCGGTCGCGCAGCGTCGCGACGACGTCGGCGATGTCGACCCAGCCCCACTTGATCGGATAGGTGAACTCGTCGAGCACGTAGAACCGGTACGCCTCCTCGGCGAGGTCACGCTTGATCTGCGCCCAGCCCTCGGCGGCCTCGACGGCGTGGTCGCGCTCGGTGCCGGGGCGCTGGATCCAGGACCAGCCCTCGCCCATCTTGTGCCAGACGACGGGACCGCCCTTGCCGGTCTCGCCGAGCGCCTTGAGCGCCGTCTCCTCGCCGACCCGCCACTTGGGGCTCTTCACGAACTGGAACACGGCGATCGGCCAGCCGGCGCTCCAGGCGCGCAGCGCCATGCCGAACGCGGCGGTCGACTTGCCCTTGCCCTGTCCGGTGTGGACGGCGAGGACGTGCTGGCGGCGCCGCTGCCGCGTGGTGAGCCCGTCGTCGGGGACGTGGTCGACCTTGCCCTGGGGCATGTCTGATCAGCTCCTGTCCTGTAGCGCGGCCAGCGGGACGCACGAGGCGTCGAGTGCCCGGGCCAGGCGCTGGGCCAGGCCCAGGCGGATCGGGCCGGACTCGCAGTCGACCACGACCGTGGCGACCCCGGCGAGCAGGGGCGCGACGGTCAGCGGGTCGGGACCGTCGGTCGACCGGCCGTCGGTGACCACGACGAGCAGGGCGCGGCGGCGGGCGTCGCGCCGCCGCTCGCCGTGGAGCGTGCGGGCCGCCTGCCGCAGCCCGGCCGCGAGCGGCGTGCGCCCGCCGGTGCGCAGCTCCGCCAGGCGCAGGACGCCGACCTCGTGGCTCGCGGTCGGCTCGAGGACCGTCGTGGCCTGCCGGCCCCGGAAGGTGATCATGCCGACCTTGTCCCGCCGCTGGTACGCGTCGCGGAGCAACGACAGCACGGCCGTCTTCACCACGCTCATCCGCTGCCGCGCCGCCATCGACCCCGAGGCGTCCACGACGAACAGCACCAGGTTGGCCTCTCTGCCGACCTTCACCGCCTCGCGCACGTCGTCGGCCGTGACCGCGCGGGCACCGCGCAGGGCCGCCGCCCGCACCGTGTCGGGCAGGTGAAGGCTGGTGAGCTTGCCGCCGAGCGGGCGGCGCGAGCGGACGACCCGGCCGTGCCGCGAGAGGGCCGGGGAGCGCCGTCCGGCGTGCGAGCCGGGCTGCCCGTTCGCCCGCCCGGCGACGGTGAGCAGCCGCGGCCGGTACGGCACTCCGGCGAACGCCGCCGCCGACGGTGCCCGCACAGCGTCACCGGTGCCTTCGGATTCCCCGGAGTCCGCGGGCGGGTGCCCTGGACCGACGCTGTCCGCGGCGGGACCGGCGCCGCCGCGCGGATCCGGATCCCGGCCGCTGCCGTCCGGGCCGCCCGGCCCCGCACCGGGACCGCCGTCCGGGCCATCATCCGGGCCGTCAGTGGGGCCGTCACTCGGGCCGCCGTCCGAGCCGCCGTCCGAGCCGTCCGCCGGGCCGCCGGAAGGGCCGGGGTCCGGGCCCGTGTCGGGGCCGCCGCCGGCCGGTGGTTCCTCGTCGGGCGCCTCCTGCTCGAGGATCTCCTCCAGGCGCTCGAGGTCGGCGCCGGGCGGGTCGAGCGGATCCCTGCGCCGCCGGTGCGGCAGCGCCAGCCGGGCCGCGTCGCGCACGTCCGTGCGCGTGACCGTGGGTCGCCCGTGCCACGCCGCGAGCGCCACCGCGGTCCGCGCCACGACGATGTCCGCCCGCAGACCGTCGACCCGGTACGCGAGGCAGATCCGCGCGATCCGGTCCAGCTCCCCGTCGGGCAGCGCCACCCCGGGCAGCAGGGCGCGGGCGGTGACGATCCGGGCGGCGAGCCGGGCGTCGTCCTCGGCGAAGCGCGCCGCGAAGGCGGCCGGGTCGGTCTCGTAGGCGAGCCGCCGCCGCACCACCTCCGCGCGCGGCGCCGCCTCCTGCGGGGCGCTCACGCCGACGACGAGCCCGAACCGGTCGACCAACTGCGGCCGGGGCTCCCCCTCCTCCGGGTTCATGGTGCCGACGAGCAGGAACCGCGCCGCGTGCTTCACCGACACCCCGTCGCGCTCGACGTGGGCGCGGCCCATCGCGGCGGCGTCGAGGAGCAGGTCGACAAGATGGTCGGGGAGCAGGTTGACCTCGTCGACATACAGGACGCCGCGGTGCGCCGCCGCGAGGAGGCCCGGCTCATACGCCTTGACCCCCTCGGCCAGGGCACGCTGCAGGTCGAGCGTGCCGACGACCCGGTCCTCCGTGGCGCTGACCGGCAACTCTACGAGGGCCGAGCGGCGGCGGGTGCCGCGGCCGCCGGACGCGTCCAGGGCGTGCGGCCCGTCCGGGCACTCCGGGTCGGGCGCCGCCGGGTCGCAGGCGAAGCGGCAGCCGTTCACCACCGCGACCTCGGGCAGCAGTGCGGCCAGGGCCCGCACGACGGTCGACTTGGCGGTGCCCTTCTCGCCCCGGACGAGGACGCCCCCGATCGCCGGTGAAACGGCGGTGAGCAGGAGCGCCAGGCGCAGGTCGGCGAGGCCGACCACGGCCGAGAACGAATACGGCGGGGTCACGACACATCCCTTCGGCGGGTCCGCGCCCGCAAGGTGCTGGCTGAACAAGCGGCCGGAGTCTCCTGACTCCCGGATCGCCGCTGTCCCCCGGCCTTCCAGCCTGTTACGGCCGTGGCCCGTGCGCTGGAGGACGGCTCCCCGGTCACAGTGGCGGGACCGTCCCGGATTTCCACCGGTGTTCCTCCGCGTACCGCTCGCAGTCATCGTGTCCCACGCGCCCCGGGACAGTCAACGCGACCCCGTCGAGCGTGACCCGATCGACAGCGCGCGCTCACACTGCGCTCATGTCCCGCTCAGGTCACGCTCACATCGCCCGCCGTTCCGCCGATCGGCAGGATATGGTGCGGCGCTGGTGGGGCCGGAACGCCGCCGCGCAGGCGGCGCTGAGCCTCCTGCTCGTGGTCGCGTCGCTCGTCGCCGCCACCCCGCTCCGCCTGCCCCCACCGGCCCCGGAGACCTCCGTGGCCCCGCCGGGCACACGGGCCATGTGGCTGTGGGAGCGGGAGCGGCCCGCGCCGGTCGTCGCCTGGGCCACCGCCAACGGCGTCCGGACCATCTTCGTGTCCTTCGACCCGCGCGCCGACGCCGCCGAGCTGGCCCGCCTGCGGCAGCTCCGCGCGCTGTGCGACGAGGCCGGTGTCACGCTCGACGCCCTCGGCGGCGAGCCGGCCTGGACGACCGACCACGCCGCCGCGCTGACCTGGGTGCGGGCCGCCGCCGCGACCGGGCTCTTCCGCCGCCTGCACCTCGACGTGGAGCCCTATCTCCTGCCGTCGTGGCAGTCGCTGGTGCCGCGGTTCCTCGCCCTCCTGGACGCGGTCCGGGCCGCGACGGACCTGCCGCTGGAGCTGGACGTGCCGTTCTGGCTCCCGACCGTCGCAGCGCCGCCAGGCGAAGGCGCCACGCTCGCCGACGCCGTGCTGGAGCGGGCCGACGCCGTCACGGTGATGAGCTACCGCACCACCGCGACCGGCGCGAACTCGATGCTCGGCGTCGCCGGTGACCTGCTCGACCGGGCCGCGAAGGCGGCGAAGCCGGCCCGCCTGGCGGCGGAGACCCAGCCGCTCGGGGACTGCGCGTACTGCAGCTTCCACGGCACCTCCGGCGACCGGCTGCGCCGCACGCTCGCCGAGGTGGACGCGGCCGCGCAGCGTTACCCGGCGTTCGCGGGCATCGCGGTGCACCGGTACGACACCTGGACCGCGCTCGCCGGGTAGCTCAAGCCCGGGCGCCGATCAGCACCACGACCGACACCAACGAGGTGACGCTCGTCGTGACGTGACGAGCGGCGTGACAAGTGGCGTGACAGACCCGGAGGTCCCGCGATGATCCGCTCCCGTTCCCTGCTCGCGCTCGCCGGTCTCGCGCTCGCCAGTCTCGCGCTCGCCTCCGGTGCGGCCGGCTGCGGCGACGCGCCGGACGCCACGAAGGCCCGGATGACCGCGCCGTCGGTCGCGCCGGTCTCGGCCTCGGCGTATGCGGCGCGGCCGACGTACCAGGACCTGACGGCCGAGCAGGTCACCGGGTGCCGCTGCTCGGGGCTGATGGTGGTCTACCCGGTGACCGGCCTGCTGCTGTTCACCGGCTGAGGTGGTGAGCGGCATCGGGGGAGGGGCCGCCCACCAGGCTCAGCGGTACCGCATCGTTCTGATCAACATCTCTCTATGGTCGTCGGCGCCGGGCGCGGGCCCGGCCGGCCGAGGTGGTGGTTCGAGGATCTCGGTGATCCCTTCAAGTGGTGCTGAGGACAGGATCGACGAACCCGCTTGGCGTTCGCTTGGCGCGCACTTGCGGCGCGGTGTCGTCCGCACGACAGCGCCGTGGCAGACCGGTGGCAGACCCGCGGCGGTGGCGGCCCCCGCCGCTCGCGCCCGTGCCGTATCTTGCCCTACGTGAGCAGGGACGTGGTGGACCTCACCCGGATCCCGGCGGAGTCGAACCATCCCGCGTCGACGGCCCGCGCCGTCGTCTGGGCGGCCGGCATCGGCATCTGCGGGGTCCTCGTCCTCGTCGTGCTGCTCTCCACCGACCTGGTCCTCGGCAAGCGCCTCGACGTCGTGCTGCCCGAAGCGATCGGGACGATGACCCAGGTCCCGCTCCCCGCCGACCTGGAGCTGCGGCAACAGGCGCTCGACCTGGGCGCGGACACCGCCTACGCGGCGGCCTACGGCGACGGGACGGGCACGTTGGTCGTGTGGGGCGGCAGCGGCCCGGCGATCGGGCGCGCCGACGACCGCGGCCTGCTCACCGGTTTTCGGGACGCGTGGCTGGCGCAACTGGGCGGCGCCGCGGTCGGCGCCGCCGCGGCGGTGGACCCGGGGCAGGTCGGCGGCCTCGCCGAGTGTGCGGGCATCACCGGAGACGGGTACGGGAACGCGTCGGCGCTGTGCCTGTGGACGCGCGACGAGGTCCTGCTGGCGATGCTGTTCGGCGGCGCCGGCTCCCCCGGACTGCCGCCACCGGGCGAGCGGCTGCGTGAGGTCCTCGCCGCGATGGTGATCGTCGTGTGAGGTGATCGTCAGGCTGCCGACGCCTCGAGCATGAGGCGCTCGGCGGCGGCCTCCCGCACCTCGGGGGTCTCGATCGAGTCGTCGCGGAGGTAGGTCAGGCGGGGTTTCGTCCGGGCGTCGACCGGCACGTGCCGGACGGCGAGCAGCCGGACGGCCGCCTCGCAGTCCCACAGTCCCTCGGTCAGGGCGCCGGCGCACTCCTCGGGCTCCAGCGCCAGGCGGGCCCGCAGGTAGGAGGCGCGCTCATGGGAGTGCGGGCTGAACCACAGGCGGCGGATCCGGGGCAGGGCGGCCCGCGCGGGCTCGCCGCCGATGCGGACCAGGCCGTCGATCAGCCGGTCGTAGCCGCACAGGTCGTCGGGGCGGCGGTCCAGCCAGTCCAGTCCGGCCAGCAGGGCCGGGCTGTCGGACTCGTCGCCGTGCCGGGCGAGGACGGTGAGGGCGAGCCAGTACCGGCCGGAGCCGGGCTCGGCCGCCCAGGCCCGGGCCGCGGGCACGGCGCCCGGACCGGGATCGGGGGCGTCGTGCTGGTCGGTGCCGGCTTGCGCGGCGTCGTGCGAGCGGGCGGCGCGGAGGCGCTCGTCCCGCCCGGTCCAGTCGGTCCACGGCAGGCCCGCCCATCGCAGGTCGTGGTCGCCGGCGGTGCCGAGCCGGTCCATCGCCGCCGGGAGGAGGTCGTCCCACCAGTTCGCCGGCCAGCTCCGGGCGATGGCCTCGAGGGCGCCGGACCAGTTGGGGCCGATCCGCACGTACCGCCGCAGACTCCCGATCACCTCGTCGACCTCGGCCCTGCCCAGGGCGGTGAGGACCTCCAGGACGTGCGTGAACTCGTTGTCCTCGTCGTCGGCGGTGTAGAGCCGCGACACGAGCGGGCCGACCGGCAGGCCGAGGTCGCGGACGAGGCGGGCGAGGTAGGTGCCGCGCTCGTCGCAGGTCGAGAGCCAGCGGTGGTCGCGGCGGATGCACGCGTTCACCAGGTCGGGGCCGGCGGGGTCGAACCTGGCCCGGAACGCGCCCCGGCCGAGGCCGCGTTGCAGCGCGCCGGCGCGGGTGCGGGTCGGCAGGTAGTGCCACTCGTCGGGGTCGGGCTCGGAGCCGATCGTCCTGCCGGTGCCGTCTGGGTTCATGGGATCGCAGTCTCCGTCATCGCCGCCGCCGAGCGCTGCTCATATTTCGGTCCGAAATCGGTTGACAACCGTCCGTCGTCGCGCGGGCCTGTTGACCCACGCCGAACGCCGGCCGGCTCTCGCCGGCCGGCGTTCGGAGCGCATCGGCACCGCATCCGGGGTGGACGGGTCAGGCGCTCGAGTCCGAGATCTCGTTGTTGCTCACGAAGCCCCCGCTGGTGAGGAAGTTCTCGAGCCGCGACGTGATGCTGTCGATCTCGGCGACCTCCGCGGTCTCGCCCGCCGAGAAGCCGGCGGAGCCGCCCTCCTCGCCGTAGGCGGCGAAGGTGTGCTCCTGCTCGATCTCGGTGTGCTCGTAGCGCGTGTACTCGGTGACCTCGTAGTGGTTGCCGGCCGCATCGGTGTACTCGATGTGGCGGATGTTCTCGAACTCCTCGTGCTCGTAGCTCTGGTGCTCCTGTTCGAGGATGCCGTACTGCGACTGGTAGTCCTGCTCGCTGCCGCTCTCGGCGTGGACCTCGGCCAGGCTGCCGTGGCCTTCGCTCATCTCGATCTCGCCGTACTCGCTCATGGGGTGGTCCTCTCGGATGCGTCTTCGTGGTGATGCGCTGGTGTCATTCACGGTACGGGCGGGCGGGGCGGTCAAAATCCCGGAAACGTGCCAGGCCGGTATCCCCCGTTAGGTCCCCCGCGCTAGTACGCGACGACGGGCGCGGCGGTGTGGCCGGTCGGCACGGTGTGGGTGACACAGGCCGCCCCGGCGCCGTCACCGTCCAGCCAGTGGAGCAGGAAACCGGCCGGTTCGTCGACGAAGCCGACCGGCCGGCCCTCGCGCATCCCGAGGTCGACCTGCCGGTACGTGCTGGGCGCGACGGTCAGCGTCGTCCCGGCGAACCCGGCGGTGACGACCCGGTGCAGGTGCCCGGTGAGGACCCGGACGACGCTCGGGTGCCGGGCGACCACCCCGGCGAGGGCGTCCCCGTCGACCAGCCGGATCTCGTCCATCCCCGGGATGCCGACCCGGATCGGCGGGTGGTGCAGGCCGACGAGAACCGGCACGCCGGACCGCTCGGCGAGCGCCCGGTCGAGCCAGTCGAGCTGCTCGGCGCCGAGCTGCCCGCCGTCGGCGAGCTCCGGCGCGAGCGAGTCGAGGACGACGACCGAGAATCCGGAGTGGTCGGCGACGTAGGTGGTCGCGGACAGCCCGAGCGTCGCCAGGAGCGGTTCGCGGCGGTCGTGGTTGCCGGCCGCGAGGTGGACCGGGATCGGGTAGTGGCTCAGGAGTTGCCGGAGCGCCGCGTATTCGCCGGCCTCGCCCCGGTCGGCGAGGTCGCCGGTGATGACGACGCAGTCGGGCCGCGGCTCGAGGGCGAGGACCCTGGTGAGGGCCCGGTAGAGCCCGGCGGCCGGCTCGGCGGCGAGCGGCCCGGTCGTGATGTGCGGGTCGCTGAGGTGAGCAATGAGCGCCATGCGCCCATCTTGCTGTGCAGGCGCTTTGCTGTCCCGGCGCTCTGCGGTGCCGGCGACGGTGGATCAGCGGCCCAGGCCGGCCTCGCGGGCCCGCACGATGGCCTCGGCGCGGTCGGCGACCTGGAGCTTGGCGAAGACGTTCGACACGTTGTTGCGGACCGTCTTCTGGGACAGGAACAGGGCCTGGGCGATCTGCGCGTTGGAGCGGCCGGCGGCGAGCAGGTCGAGGATCTCCCGTTCGCGGGCCGTGAGCTCGGGGAACGCGGTCGTCGCCGACGGCGGCCCGGCGGCGAAGAACTCGGCGATGCGCCGGGCCAGGGTCGCGCCGAACACGGCGCCGCCGGAGGCGACGGTGTTGATGGCCCGCACGATCTCCTCCTGCTCGGCGCCCTTCACCAGGTAACCACGGGCACCTGCGCGGACCGCGGTGAAGACGGTGCCGTCGTCCTCGGACATGGTCAGCACGACGACCCCGACCGAGGGCGCCTCGGCGGCGAGCCGCCGGGTCGCCTCGATGCCGTTGAGCCCCGGCATCTGCACGTCCATCACCACGACCTCGGGCAGCAGCTCCACGGCCAGCTCGACCGCCTCGACACCGGTGGCGGCGGTCCCGACCACGTCGATGCCGCCGACGGAGCCCAGCAGCATCGCCAGGCCGTCACGGAAGATCGGGTGGTCGTCCGCCACCACGACCCGCACGACGTCGTCAGCCAATGCGCACCTCCGCTGTCTGGGCCGCTCAGGAATGGGCCGCTCCGGAAGGGGCAGCTCCGGAAGGGCCCCCGCCGGTATCGACCCCGACGACCTGGGCTCCAGAGCTTAGCGGCAGGTGCGCCCGCACGACGGTACCGCCCGCGGGCGGGCACTCGATCTCGCACCGGCCGCCGAGTTCGGCCGCGCGTTCACGCAGCGACACGAGCCCGACGCCGGCCGGGATGCCGGCCGGGATGCCCACGCCGTCGTCGGAGACCTCGACGACGAGGGTGTGGTCGTCGCGACGGAACCGGACGGTGCAGATGGCGGCGTTCGCGTGTTTCGTCACGTTGGTCAGCGCCTCGGACGCGATCCGGTACGCCGCGACCTCGACGGCGGCCGGCAGGTCGGCGAGATCGGTGGCCTCGACCCGGGTCACCATGGCCGGGGTGCGCAGCCGCTCGGCGAGCTGCCCGACGGCGCCGGCGAGGCCCACGTCGTCGAGGGCCGGCGGACGGAGGTCGTGGACGAGCCGGCGCACGTCGGCGAGGGCCGCCGCGACGTCCTCGCGGGCCTGGCGGAGCATCCCGTCGGCGCGCGCGACCGCGTCACCGGCGCCGCGCAGCAGGTTGCGGGCGGTGTCGATGCGCAGCGCCACGCCGCCGAGCGCCGGGCCGAGGCCGTCGTGGAGGTCGCGGCGGACCCGGCGGCGCTCCTCCTCACGGGCCCCGACCAGGCGTTCGCGGCTGCGCTGCAGCTCCGCGGCGAGGTAGCTGGAGCGGGCCGCGGCCGCCGCCTGCCGGACCACGTCGGCGAGGAGCTGCTCGTCCTTCGGCGACAGGGCGGTGCGCGGGTCACCGGCGGCGAGGATGAGCCGGCCGACGGTCTCGTCGCGGTACGTGATCGGCAGCATCTGCGTCTCCGGCGGCGCCACGCCGTGCTCGGCGAGCAGCGTGCCCCCGGTGCGGTACACCTCCACGGCGACGTACGGCGACCGGAACGCCTCGGCGACGCCGCGCGCCACCGCGAGCAACTGGTCCTCGGGGCTGTCGGAGCGCTCCAGTTGCTCGGCGAGGCCCGAGACGACGCGGTACGGGTCGTGCCGCTGCCCCAGCACCACGCGCTGGACGAGCAGCCACAGCCGGTTGCGCAGCGGCCCGTACACGATCAGGACCACGAGCAGCCCGACCAGCGCCGCGCCGTCGCTGGGCCGGTCGACGCCGGGCAGCGTGGCGACGAGCGTCAGGACGGCGGCGTCGACGACGACGACGATCGTGGCGAGCGCCCCGTAGAGGACGGTACCGCCCAGCAGCCGGTCGATGTCGAACAGCCGGGGCCGCAGCACGCCGACGGCGATCGCGAACCCGGTGACCGTCACGGCGGCGAGCAACCCGGCGCTGGTCACCTGAGACGGCAGTACCAGCGTGGACAGCATGACGAGCACGTCGACCACGCCCGCCCACACCAGCCAGCGCATGCGGGTCTTCTCGAGGCCGGCCGCCCGCCGGTACCGCCGGAACACCACGGCGAACGGGACGAGCATGCTCAGCGGCAGGGCCGCGTAGCCGACCCGCAGCAGGACGGTCCACACGGCGTCGGGCAGCGGCAGGGTCAGCAGGTCGATCGAGAGGTCCCGCCCGGCGACCGGCTCCGGCCCCGCGGCGGCGGCGTCGGCGAGCCGTTCGGGCACGAACAGCAGCGTCGCCGGCAGGACGGCGGTCGCGCCGAGGCTGCCGAACACCGCCCAGCGCCAGCGGCCCGCCGGCAGCCTCCCGTCCGGGTAGAAGACGAGCAGCAGCGGCAGCGAGAACAGCAGCCCGGCGCCGACCCGCTGGTACATCCAGTACGCGAGCGCCGCCCCGGGCAGGGTCGGGTGCCGCGTCGTGGCGTAGGCCACCCACGACGAGGCGGTCCCGTCAACCGCCCAGTGCAGGCCGGTCACGCACAGGATCCACGAGACCGCGTTGCGGGGTGCCTTGCGCACGAGCAGCCCGCCGGGGATCGCGAGGGCGAGCCCGGTCAGGCCGGCGATCCAGCCCGCTTCCAGGCCGTCCGAGGACCGGCGGGCGGCGTCGACCGACAGTTCCAGGACGGCCGACACGCCGGTCGCCGCGGCGGTGAGGACCACGAACACGCCGCCGACCAGGGTCGACACCTTGAAGCGGGACACGCAGTCATGGTGCCAGCCGCCGTGTCCCCGGAGGCAGAGGACGGGTGTCCCGTCCGGCCCGGGACACGGTTGAGGACGGCGGCCGGGGCGCGCGGCCCTGCCGCCCGGGTCGCGGTTCCCCGGAAGCTCTACGGCATACCCGGACAGCGACGAGCTGGCCGTACGCCATACAGCCCCTCCCCGAAGCAACGAACTGCCATGACGATCCGTACCGGCCACCTCCCCGCCCGCACCGACCTCCCGTCCGGCACCCCGGTCGTCCCGGGCATCTCCGCCCGCCGGACGCGGGCCCTCGGTCTGGCCCTGACCACCGGCACGCTGGCCTGGGCCGCGGCGATGTTCACCGTCGGCAACAACCCCGACACCTCGACCGGCATGACCATCACCGACATCGGCGGCACCCTCTTCCAGCTCGGCGTCTTCGCGCTGCTGGCGGTACAGTTGCGCACCCGTGCCACCGGCACCTCGAAGGTGGCCCGAAGCATGCTCTACGTCGAGCACGTGCTGCTGGGTCTCGCCACGATCTGGAGCGTCCTGCACGCCGTGCCGGCACTGCGCGACGCGGCCTGGCTGGTCCCGCTCGACGCGTTCTGGCCGCTGTCGATGCTCGGCATGTTCGTGATCGGGCTGAAGATCCTGTTCGCCGGTCGCTGGCGGGGGCCGGCCCGGATCTGGCCGATGGTCGCCGAGAGCTGGGCCGTGGTCACGGTGCCGACGTTCGTCATCCTCGGCGATCCGGTGGCGAGCTGGGTCGGCGGCGCCCACCTGATCATCGGTTACGCGACGCTGGGTGTGATCCTGGCGCTGCGCCCGCAGCTCGTCGGTGCCCGCCCGTGAGCTGGGCCGGCCCGACCCGATAGACAGAACCTCTCCGTCCAGTCCGTCCAGGCGCCGTCTTCGCTACGCGAAGGCGGCGCCTGTCGCGTCCAGCGCCTCGCGCATCACGTCGCCCAGCGCAGTCCCGGCCGGGCGGTCCAGCCACGCCTGCACGGCGACCCGGATGGCGGCGAGGAAGGCCGCGGCGGTCAGCCGGGCCCGCATCGGGTCGGTGACGCCACGGGCGGTGAGCTCGGCCGTCAGGTCGTCCTCGAGGGCGCTGTACGTGCCGGTCTGCTGCGCGGCGAGCGTAGGGTGCCGGCGCACCAGGCGGACCTGGGTGACCCACTTCGGGTCGCGGGCGCCGAGCCGGCGGTCCAGCTCCAGGGCGGCCGCGGTCAGCGCGGCCCACGGCGTCTCGGTGGCCGGCCGGGCACGGACGGCGTCGAGCAGCAGTTGCATGCGCAGCCGGTCGCCGTGCAGGAGCGCCTCCTCCTTGCTGGCGAAGTAGTTGGAGAACGTCCGGCGGGACACGTCCGCCGCGTCGGCGATGGCCTCGACGGTGACCCGCTCCGGGCCGTGCTCGACGGCGAGCGCCACGGCGGCCTCGTGGAGGGCCTGCCGGGTGGCGGACTTCTTACGTTCCCGCAGGCCGGTGCTCACGGCCTTCATCCTACCCGGGGACACTGTTAGCTACTTCTCACTGGGCAAACTTGCGCGATGGGCAAGAATTTTGGATGCTTGTACCAGGCAAGTATTTGTCGCTTGCCGGTCGGTATCTGTCGTTCGCCGCTCAGGCCCAGCCGATGGAGGACTTCGTGGAGACCGCCGTCGCCCCGCTCCGGGAGGAGCTGCGCGCGTTGCTGAAGGTGGTGCGCCTCGTCAAGCAGCGGCAACAGCACGGCCGCGTCCCGCTCGGGGCGATCGGCATGCTCGGCGCGATCGAGCGACTCGCCGGCGGCTGCCACCTCAAGGAGCTCGCCGCGACCTGCGCCCTCGACCAGTCGACCACCAGCCGTGCGGTCAGCGCGTTCGTGCAGGCCGGGCTCGTGCGCCGGGTCGCCGACCCGAACGACGGGCGGGCCAGCTTCCTCGAACTGACCGATGAGGGCCGGACGGCCCTGCGGGAGTCGAACGAGTGGTACGACGCCCTGCTCGCCGACGCGCTGCGCGACTGGACCCGCGCCGACATCGAACTCTTCGGCGCACTGCTGCGCCGCTTCGCACAATCCCTGCTGACGGAGGCGAACCGATGAGTCAACCGCACGCCGTGGCCGCCCCGGCGCAACCCGGGGAGCCGATGAGTCATCGGCAGATCCTCGAGGCGCTGAGCGGCCTGCTGCTCGTGCTCTTCGTGGCGCTGGTGAGCTCCACCATCGTCTCGACCGCCCTGCCGAAGATCATCGGCGCGCTGAACGGCTCACAGAGCCAGTACACCTGGGTGGTCACCGCCACCCTCCTCACCGCGACCGCCTCCACCCCGATCTGGGGCAAACTCGCCGACCTCTACGACAAGAAGCTCCTGGTCCAGATCTCGATCGTGATCTTCGCGGTCGGTTCGACGGTCAGCGGCCTGGCCCAGAACGCGGGCGAGCTCATCGCCGCCCGGGCGTTCCAGGGCATCGGCGTCGGCGGCCTCCAGGCGCTCGTCCAGGTCGTGATCGCCGCGATGATCCCGCCGCGGGAGCGCGGCCGGTACAACGGCTACCTCGGCGGCGTCATGGCCGTCGCCACCGTCGGCGGCCCGCTGCTCGGCGGCCTGATCGTCGACACCTCGTGGCTCGGCTGGCGCTGGTGCTTCTTCGTCGGCGTCCCGATCGCGATCCTCGCGCTGATGGTCCTCCAGAAGACGCTGCACCTGGTCACCATGCGCCGCGACAACGTGAAGATCGACTATG
Organism: Dactylosporangium roseum; assembly: GCF_025264685.1. Lineage (GTDB taxonomy): Bacteria > Actinomycetota > Actinomycetes > Mycobacteriales > Micromonosporaceae > Dactylosporangium > Dactylosporangium roseum. The sequence continues at coordinate 2,323,878 of NZ_CP073721.1, read as the reverse complement.
TGGGCGCGGCACTCATCGCCGCCGGCGTCAGCGTGCTGCTCATCTGGGTGTCGTTCGTCGACGACTCGTTCGCGTGGCTGTCGTGGCAGACGCTCGCCATGGTCGCCGCCGGCGTGGTCCTGCTCGCCCTCGCCGTCTGGGTCGAGTCCCGGACCAAGGAGCCGGTCGTGCCGCTGCCCATCATGGCCCAGCGCACCACCGCCCTGTCGATCCTGGGCAGTCTCGCCGTCGGCATGGCCATGTTCGGCGGCGCGGTCTTTCTCGGCCAGTACTTCCAGATCGGCCGCGGCTACTCCCCCACCGAGGCGGGCCTGCTCACCATCCCGATGATGGCCGGCGTGCTGACCTCCTCGATCGTGGCCGGCCGGCTCATCACGAGGACCGGCAGGATCAAGCCGTACATCGTGGCGGGCACGATCATCCTGGTCGCCGGCTGCGGTGTCCTGTCGGTCATCGACCACGAGACGTCGCTGTACTTCGTCGGCGGCGGCATGCTGCTCGTCGGCGTCGGCGTCGGCATGTCGATGCAGAACCTCGTCCTCGCCGTGCAGAACACCGTCCGGCTCAAGGACATCGGCGCGGCGAGCTCCACCGTCGCGTTCTTCCGCTCCCTCGGCGGCACGATCGGCGTCTCGGTGCTCGGCGCCGTCCTGGCCCGCCAGGTCACCGACGACATCACGCGCTCTCTGGCCGCGGCGGGCGTGCAGGCCCCGGCCGGCGGCCAGACCAGCAACCTCAACCTCGACGCGCTCCCACCGGCGATGCAGGAGATCGTCCGCGCCGCGTACGGCGACGCGACCGGTCACATCTTCCTGATCTCGGCCGGCATCGCCGTGATCGGCGTGATCGCCGCGCTGCTCATGCGGCCCGCGGCCCTGCGCACCACGCTGGACCTGGCGGAGCCCGCCGAGGCACCGGGCGCGGAGCCCGTCGACGGGCCCGTGCTGACGAACCGCTGACCTTTACGGGTCCTGCCTCCGCGTTCCCGGCCCTTGCGGGTCCTCCTTCCGGGTGAAGGAAGTTCGGGGCCGTCACCCTCGTTGTCCGGCCTCGTTACCGGGTCAGCTAGGTGCCCCCCGACCCGGCGACGGACGGATCCCACGATGAGACCGGCAACACGATGAGACCGGCAAGTGGCGCACACAGATCACGCGGTCGCCGGCTCATGGCGTCGGCCCCGCTCACCCTCATCGCGGCCGCGGCGGTCCTGCTCGCCCGGTCCGCCGGACTCGGCGCGCTCACCGTGGTGCTGCTCACGGCCGCCGCGGCCGCGGCACTGCAGGCGTTCCGGCTGGTCCGGATCGCCGTCATGGCGTGCCGCGAGCGCATGGCGCCGTCCGCCGCCGCCGGCCCCGGTGCGCTCGGCCTCGGCGTCCTCGCCGCCGGGGTCTGTGCCGCCGGGGTCTCTGCCGCCGTGCCCGGCCTGACACCCGGCCTGACACCCGGCCTGACACCCGGCTTGACACCCGGCTTGACACCCGGCTTAACGGCCGGCGTCGCGCCGTTCGCCGGGACGGCCCTCGTCGCCGGCCTGCTGGTCCTGCCCGGCGTGACCGCCGGCGGCCCCGGCGCCGCCGCCCGCCGCGCGTTCGACGGGGTCTGCGTGGCGCTGTGGGTGTACCTCATCCTGGTCGTGCTGGTGCTGGAGGTGGACGGCGGGTCCAGCCCCGCCGCGTTCGTCACCTGCCTGCTCACCGTCGTCGGCGTCACCGTCGCCGTGGTGAGCGGCGTGCGGGCGCGGTACCCGCGCGGGCCCGCCGCCACCGCCGCCGCCGGCGTCGCGCTGCTCGTCCTCGGCCTGGCCGTGCCGCCGCTGCTGCCCTCCTCCCCGCATCAGCGCGCCCCGTGGCCGCTCGCCGCCGGTGGGCTGCTCGTCCTCGGCTCGGTGCTGGTCCGGGCGGGTGCCCGCCGGTCCGTTTGGACCGCCATGACCCCGGCGAGCACGACCCCGACGAGCACGACCCCGACGAGCACGGCCCCGGCGAGCATGGATGCGGCGCGGCCGGAGCGGCCGGCGGGCGACGGCACGCTCATCGGGGACCCGCTGCTCGTCGCGCCGGTGCTCGCCGGAGCCGCGGCGGTGCTCTACTCGCTCGCCACCCGGGGACGCATCGGGCCGGCCGCCCTGGTGGTCGGGCTCGTGGCCGTCCTCGCGGTCGTGCTCCGCGAACTGCTCGACAACCCCGGCCCGAGCGCCCTGCGCAGCCGGATCCGCGACGGGTCCGGGGTCTGGCGGCACGTCGAGTTCACCGTCACCGACCCGCGCGGCACCCCGGAGGTGCGGGGCGTCGTCGTGCACCTGCGTGACGTCACCGAGCAGCACACCCTTGAGCACAGCCTTCAGCGCACCGCCCGCGTCGACCCGCTCACCGGCCTGGTCAACCGCGCGACGCTGCTGCGGGAGCTGGCCACCGGCGGCGGGTTCCTGCTGACGATCGGCCTCGACGGCTTCGCCGCGGTCAACGACCTGCACGGCCCCGACGTCGGCGACGCCGTGCTGGTCGCAGTCGCCGCCCGGATCCGCGCCTCGATCACCGGCGGCGACGTCGCCGCGCGACTCAACGGCGACGAGTTCGCGATCCTCACGCGGGTCGGCAAGGTCCACGCGTACACCCTCGCCACCCGCCTGCTCGGTGAGCTCTCCGCGCCATATCCCGTGCCCGGCACCGCGCTCCCCGACCTTCTGCCGTCCGGTCCCCTGCCGTCCGATCCCGTGCTGCGGCTGTCCGCCGGGGTCGGGCTGGCTCCGGTGGGCGGTGGCCCCGAGGAGACGCTGCGGCGGGCCGGACTGGCGCTGCGGCGGGCCAAGCGCGCCGGCCGGGGCCGGATCGAGTGGCACGACGAGGCGATCGAGGAGGCGTACGCCCGGCGGGCCACGCTCGAACAGCACCTGCCGCACGCCGTCGAGCGCGGCGAGCTCGACCTCGCCTACCACCCCGTCTACGACCTCGTCGAGGGCCACCCCATCGGGGTCGAGGCGCTGCTGCGCTGGCGGCATCCGCGGTTCGGCACGATCCCGCCGCGGGAGACGCTGGAGGTCGCGCGGGAACTCGGACTCACCGGGCAGGTGCACGACTGGGTGCTCAACCGGGCGTGCCGTCAATTGTCGCTGTGGCAGCATGAAGGGTACCGGCTGTGGATGAGCGTCAACGTCACCTTCGACGACCTCGTCGCGGCCGATTTCGCGTCCCGGCTCAGCCTGGCCCTCGACAGCCACCAGGTCGACCCCGGCGACCTCGTGATCGAGCTCGCCGAACGGGACTTCGGCGCCGACCTGGAACGCGCCGCGGATCCCCTGGCGACCGTGCGGGCGATCGGCGTCCGCATCGCCCTGGACGGCTTCGGCACCGGCCTCACGTCACTCGCCCACCTGCGGCGGCTCCCGACCGACCTGCTCAAGGTGGACCGGTCGCTGTTCGCGCTGCCGCCGGCGACCGGCGGCCCGGTCGCGCCGATCATCGACGTGGTGGTGAAGCTCGGCCAGCGGCTCAACGTCGCGGTGGTCGCGCACGGCCTGGAGGCCCAGCAGCACCTGGAGCTGGTCCGGTCGGCCGGTTGCCGCTTCGGCCAGGGCCACTTCTACGGCACGCCCGGTCCGGCGGAGCGTGTCGAGGCGGCGCTGGTCCACCAGCGGACATGGTGAGGGTGAGCGCTCAGCGTGTCTTCGCGGTGATCGGGAACCCGGCGCGCTCGGGGTTGACGTCCAGGACGCTGAACGTGATGGGATCGGTGCCCTGCCACGACACGCTGAGGCGGTGCGTCTCGCGCGTGGCCGGAAACAGCATCCTGCCGGTCGCGACCACGGGCAGGCCGAGCTTGGCGGGCTGGGCGCCGCGGTTCTTGACGTTGCCGCCGACCACGTTGATGAGCTCGCCCATGGCGTCGGTGATGTCCTGGTCGGTGACCTCGTCGGCCGCCATGGCGAGCATGAGCGCGGTGATGTCGGTGGCCGCCGCGGGCGGTACGAGCACCCGGACGTGCCCCTCCCACGCCCCGGTGATCGACACCGCCGCGGTGATCATGCGCTGCTCCACGGGAACGTACGCTTCGACCGGCTCCGCGCCGGGCTGCTGCAGGTAGGCGTCCCAGACCTCGTTGACGATCGCGATGAGGTCCTCGTCGTCGATCCCGGATGGCGCAGGTGACGCGCTCTGCGTCAAGGCGTCCGTCATGACCGCTCCCGGACGGTGTACAGAAGGCACCGCCGACCGGTGCCGCTTCATCCGCATGTTGCCAGGCGAAGGTTTCATCCCCGGCGTGTTTGCCGAATCCGGCGCGCACCTCTCCCCGAGGCCCCTTCCTCGCACCGCCCTCCTTACGCCCGCAGCGGAATGGGGGTCCGGCGGGCTGTCCCGGGTCGTGGTGTCGCCTATGTTCGGGTGATGTCGATGTCGCACAGTCCCAGCCTCCGGTACGACCGGCGGCCCGGCCGGCTGCCGGACGACGACCCGACGGGGCCGTTGGGGCCATCGGGGCCGTTCGGACCGGGCGGCCCGTCGCCCGCGCAGCCCACGCCATGGCTCGACGAGCAGTTGTTCGGCCGCCGCATGCTCTTCCTGCGCGGCGACATCGACGCCGAGACGGCGGCCCGCGCGGCGGCCATCCTGCTGGCGCTCGACGCCGCCGGCACCGACCCGATCACGATGCACCTGAGCGCCGACCACGGCTCCCTGACGGCGGTCTGGACGCTGGTCGACGCTCTCGACGCGGTCAAGGCCCCGGTGCACGCGACGGCGATCGGCCAGGTCGGCGCGGCCGCGCTCGGCGTGTTCTGCGCGGCCGGCCGCCGCTCCGCGTTTGCGCACGCGAGGTTCCGGCTCGCCGAGCCGAAGGTCTCCAGCCCCGGCGGCACCGCCGACCAGGTGGTCGCCGAGGCCGGCCGCTACCTGCGCGACCTCGAGGACCTGGTGCTGCGCATCGCCGCCGCGACCGGTCAGCCCCGTTCGAGCATCGAGGACGACCTCCAGTCGGGCCGGGTCCTGTCAGCCGAGGAAGCCCTGTCGTACGGTCTGATCACCGACATCGTCACCCGCTGACCGAGCCGGGCTCGTCGGCCGGGCTCAGGTGAGCTCCGCCCGCCAGCCGGGACGGGTTCTCCGTGCCAGGATAGGCGGATGGGGAGCGTCGATGAGGTGCGCAAGGTGGCCCTGAGCCTGCCGCGCACGACCGAGCATCTGATCCGTGACCGGGTCAAGTTCCGGGTCGGCAGGATCGTCTACCTGGCACTGTCGCAGGACGAGAAGACGCTCGGCTTCGCCTTTCCGAAGGAAGAGCGCGACGCGCTCGTCACGACCGAACCGGAGCGGTTCTTCCTGCCGAGGACCTCCGACCTGCGGTACCACTGGGTCTGCGCCCACCTCGACCAGCTCGACGCCGACGAACTGCACGACATCGTCGTCGACGCCTGGCGGATGGTCGTCCCGAAGCGGGTCTACGCGCAGTGGCATCAGGGGGTCTCGTGAAGTATTTGATCATGATCTACAGCAACCCGGCGAGCCGCGCCATGTGGGAGACGTTCAGTCCGGCCGAGCAGACCGAGGGCTGGGCCCGGCACGCGGAACTCCGTGACGCGATGGCCGCCTCCGGCGAGCTGGTCCACTCCGAGGCCCTGGCACCGCCCGGGGCGGCGAAGGTGCTGACCACCCGCGCGGGCCGCCCGCAGGTCACCGACGGCCCGTTCGCCGAGGTCAAGGAGCACCTCGCCGGCTTCTACCTGGTCGACTGCGATTCGCTCGACCGCGCGCTCGAACTGGCCGCCGGCATCCCCGAGGCCCCGTACGTCACGATCGAGGTCCGCCCCGTCGTCGACCTCGGCTAGCGAGCCCCGCCCCGTGGCCCAGGTCGAGGAACTGCTGCGCACCGAGGCGCCGCACGTGCTCGCCGCGCTCGTGCGGCACCGCGGCGACTTCGAGACCTGCGAGGACGCCGTGCAGGAGGCGCTGCTCGCCGCGGCACTGCAATGGCCGGTCGAGGGTGTGCCGGCCAACCCCCGTGGCTGGCTGATCACCGTCGCGTCGCGCCGCTGGATCGCCCAGTGGCGCGCCGACACCGCCCGCCGCCGGCGCGAGGCTCTCGCCGAGCCGCCCGTCTCCGAGGCCGCCCCGCCGCCGGCCTCTTCCGTCGACGACTCGCTCTCCCTGCTCATGCTGTGCTGCCATCCCGCGCTGACCCCGCCGTCGCAGGTGGCGCTGACGCTGCGGGCCGTCGGCGGCCTGACCACGGCCGAGATCGCCCGCGCGTACCTCGTGCCGGAGGCCACGATCGCCCAGCGCGTCAGCCGCGCGAAGCAGCGGATCAAGGCCACCGGCGCGACGTTCCGCCCGCCCTCGCCGGACGAGTTCCCGGCCCGTCTCGACGCCGCCCTCCAGGTGTTGTACCTCGTGTTCAACGAGGGCTACACCGCGACCTCGGGCACGTCGCTGCACCGGGTCGACCTGACCGCGGAAGCGCTCCGGCTGACCCGCGAGCTGTACCGCACCCTGCCCCACCTCCCTCCCCATCTCCGGCAGCGAGGATCCGCGCCCGGCCACGCCGGCGCGACGCCCGCCAGCCATGGTGCGGTCGCCGGTGAGGTCGCCGGCCTGCTCGCCCTCATGCTGCTCACCGACGCCCGGCGGCCGGCCCGCACCGGGCCCGGCGGCGCGCTGATCCCCCTCGCCGAGCAGGACCGCAGCCGCTGGGACCAGGAGCTGATCGCCGAGGGTCGCACCCTGCTCACCACGACGCTGAACACCGCCCCGATCGGCCCCTTCCAGTTGCAGGCCGCCATCGCCGCCGTACACGACGAGGCCCAGCGTCCCGAGGACACCGACTGGCCGCAGATCCTCGCCCTCTACGACCTGCTGGCCGGCCTCTCCCCCGGCCCGATGGTCACGCTCAACCGGGTCGTCGCCGTCGCGATGGTCGACGGCCCGGACGCGGGCCTCGCCGCGCTCGACAAGGCGGCGTCCGACCCGGCGCTCGCCGGCCACCACCGCGTGCCGGCCGTGCGGGGGCACCTGCTGGACCAGGCCGGCCGCCGCGACGAGGCACGCGAGGCGTTCGAACAGGCGGCGAACCTGACCGAGAGCGACCCGGAACGCCGATATCTGCTGTCCCGGGCGGCGCCCTCCCCCGCCGGTCCCTCCCCCGCCGGCCCCGCTCAGGTCGTGCCCTCCCACGCCGCGCCCTGAGCCGCGCCGGCCGCTCGCCCTATGTGCGGGTCCGCTGCTCATGTCCGCGGTCCGGGTGCCAGCTCTCGATCACCAGGTGGTCGCCGGCCGCCGCCACATACGTCAGCACCACCTCGGTCACGTCGATCCGGAACCGGTGCGAGCCGTCCTCCGGCGCCGGGTCAACGACGTCGTGCGCCGTCCCCGAGATCTTCGCGTCGCCGGGCCACGACCCGGGATCGTCCTCGGGCGGGTCGAAACTGGGACTGTGCAGCGCCAGCCGCGGGTCACGGAGCAGGTCGCGCGCCTTCACCGATCCCGGCATGCTGCCCAGCAGCAGCTCTCCGTCATCGGTGAAGTCCACCTCGGTGCCGCTGATCCGCGGCGAACCGTCGCCGCGCAACGTCGCCATCGTGCTGTGCTTCCCGGCGGCGAACCGGGCCTTCACCCGCTCCGCGAACCCAGGCTCCGCCTCGACGAACTCGTTCCACCACATGCGAGCATCGTGGCATCAGGGTATGACATTTTTCGGGTCGTTCCGCGGGGCAGGCGCAGCCGACCGGAACGGCTTCGCCGGAGTCGAAATCGGCACCGCGGTCGGCGCGGCGTCATCACCCAGCGCGGCGTCATTACCCAATGCGGCGGCATTGCTCAGCGCGGCGTCGTTGCCCAGCGCGGCCTCGTTGCCCAGTGCGGTGTAGTTGCCCAGCGCGGTGTCATTGCCCGGTGTTGTGCCGCTGTCCGCGTCCGCGGCGTCGCGCAGTTCCGCGGCCACCTTCGTCGAATACCGCGAATACCATGGCGGCGGCCACACCGCCGCCGGCAGTTCGCCACCCGAGACGCCGAGGCTCGTGCGCGCACACCGGTAGTACTCGTTGCGGGCCGCCTCATACTCCCCATACGCCTGCGACCACTCCTCCGCGCCGTCGAGCATGCCCCGCGCGAAGAACTCCAACTGCCAGACGCTCTGATGCCAGGCACGCGCGGCGGCGATCGTCTTCGCATCGCCGAGCAACAGCACCGACTCCCAGCGCGCGGTGCGCTCCGCGTTCGCCTGGTTGAGCTCCCGGAGGCCATCTTCCAGAGGTACACCTTCTGAAGCACCGGCGAGACCGCGCGTCACCGCCAGCCGGCGCGTCACGTGGACGACCCGTTTCACCGAGTTCCCGTACTCGACATAGGACTGCATGCGGTCCGCATCCCACCGGATGCGCCGTTCGCGCCGCCAGCGCGCACGTTCGCCCCAGGCCGTCAGAAGGTACGTCATGACGACGCCGACCACCACGCCGAGCAATGCCGGCAGTTGCTGAACGAACTCGCGCATCGGCACAGCGTACCGATTCATCGACACCTCCCACCCACCTCGTCACCTTGGGTAATCGATCGACTGCACCTTCGCGGTTCGTGTCGTACTGGCGGCGTAAGTTGCCGGGCGTGGATGACGACGTGTTGGCAGTGATCGACGCGGCCCTCGGCACGGGCCCCGCGTCCGGCGCGTGGGCCTGGTCCGATGTGGACCTCGCGGCCCGCGAGGACGCCGTGCACACGTTGATCCAGCGCGCCACCGCCGCACACCTCGCCATCCTGCGCGAGCTCGACGGCCGCGCCCTCGCGAAGCGTCACGGCCAGACGTCCGCACAGTGGATACGCGCCCGCCATCAGATCTCCAGCGGCACCGCCCACCGCTGGCTGAGCCTCGGTGCGGCCCTCGACCGCCCGGAGCTCGCCGCGACCGCCGCGGCCCTCGCCGAGGGAGCGATCAACGTGGAGCAGGCCGCCGCGATCGCCGAAGCGGTCGCCGAGCTCCCGGCTCCGCACCGCGGCGACGCCGCGCGGCTGCTGCTCGAGGAGGCCGGCCAGTCCGACCGGCACGGCCTGCGCACCCGCGGCGCACACTTGCTCGAGGAGTTGGATCCGGAGGAGTACGAGCGGAGGCAGCGCGACCACCTGGAGAAGGCCACGCGCGACGCGCACCGCGCCCGCGCCCTGCACATCCGCGAGATCCCCGGCACCCAGCAGACCCGCATCACGGCGCTGCTCTCCCGCACCGACGCCGCCATCGTCCGCGAGGCCATCGACAGTCTCTGCTCACCGCGAAGGGACCGCTGTTCCAGCGACGACGGCCGGCCCATCCCACTGCCGACCGCCCGCCAACTGCGCGCCGACGCCCTGGTCGACCTGATGCGCATCGCGCTGGCCTGCGGCGAGCTTCCCGACCACGGCGGCGACCGCCCGCAGGTCACCGTCACCATCCCGCTCCAGGTCCTCCGTGACGGCACCGGCTCCAGCAGCGGCTCGGCCGGCTCGGCCGGCTCGGCCGGCTCGAACAGCGGCGGGGTCAGCTCGGCGCGACTGGAGGACGGCACGGTTCTCTCACCGGGAGAGGCCCGCAGGCTCGCCTGCGACGCGCAGCTCATCCCGGCCGTCCTCGGCACACCGACCCAGATCCTCGACCTCGGCCAGGCGCGACGCCTGTTCACCGGCCCGCTCCGGCGAGCGCTCATCCTGCGCGACGGCGGCTGCGCCTTCCCCGGCTGCGATCGTCCACCGAAGTGGTGCGACGGCCACCATATCCACCACTGGGCGCACGGCGGCCCGACGAACCTCACCAACGCCGTGCTGCTCTGCCACCTCCACCACCGCCTGGTCCACTTCGGCGAATGGGTGGTGCGCCTCAATCCGGGCGACCACCTCCCCGAGTTCATCCCTCCCGCCGACATCGACCCGGCCCAGGCCCCGCGCCGCAACACGTTCCACCGACGGACGTAGGGCCGACGACCGAGCCAAGGACGCGAGGCCGCGAAGCGGTCATGGCCGACCCGGGCTACCGGTATGGCCGTGCCGCCGCGTGCCTGAACTCCCGCATGTACCACCCGGCGCACGCCCCACCCGGCGCACGCCCCACCCGGCGCATCGCCCAGCCGGCGCATCGCCCAGCCGGCCAGACGGACGGCGATCATGAGGGTGGCAAGCTTGCGGGTACGAGGCCGCCATGCACTCGGCCGCTGTACACGCGACCGCGATGTACCTCGCGGCCGACGAGTGGCACGTTCGGCGACGTCCATCGCGGCCCCCGCCCGCGGTGCAAGGCTGCTCGTCAATCCGCTGATGGCCGTCTCCTACAGTTTCACGGTCGACGGTTCACGGTCGACGGCCCGGCGAATGCTCGCTGTACCTGGACCGGCTGGAACACGCGATCGGTATGAACCAGGTGATATGCCGCATCGAGGAGTTCCGGTACGGGTGACGCCACGCATCCCACGCCCTCCCGCACTGACCAGCTACCGAGGGCAAGGGCCCACAGCTCCGGGCGACGCGTGAACGCAACCGCCGTAGCCTCCAGCGACGCCACGCTCAAACAGCGCCACAGCCAAACCGTGCCACAGCCAAAACAGCGCCACAGTCAGTCAGCGCCACAGCCAAACAGCGCCACGGTCAATCGGCGCCATCACCAGACGCCAACGCCGGAGATAGTCGCTCCGTCGCAGGTCAGGAGCGGATCGGCGGGTCGGCGCCGCGTCCGGAAGGTGATCCGAGAGACGGCACCAGGCGTCCGGACGCGCACGGGGCGACGCCTGTCAGTCGGTGAGATAGTCGACTGGTGGAGGTTGTCACAACGCGGATTCGTTCACTGTCACACGCCTTTAACATTCGTGCATGAACGGTGCCAGAGCACATGCCGGAGCCGCCTGACATGGCACAGCCGCCTGAAGCAGCAGAGCCGCCGCGCGCCGCCGATCAGCCGAACGACGCAGGCCAGTCCAACGCCGGCGTCCGGCCGACCGACGCCGTCCGGCCCGACGTCGCGAAGCGACCAAACGCTGCGGGCCAGTCCAGCGCCGCCGCGCTGAGCACCGCCGCGCCGAACACCGCCGCGCTAAACACCCCCGAGCCGAACGCCGCCGAACTGAACACCGCCGATCAGCCGCGTGCCGCCGATCAGCGGCAGTTGGTCGAGCCGCCCCAGCGGCCGGATCTGCGGCTGGCCGCGGACTTCCCCGCCGCCGACCTGCGGGAGTGGCAGCGGCTGGCGCTGGGCGTGCTGCGCAAGTCGGGGGCCGCCGGGGACGGCACATCGTCGGAAGCTGTCGACGAACTGCTCGCCACCGTCGACTACAGCGGGGTACGGATCAAGCCGCTCTACACGGCCGCCGACCAGGCTCCCGCGGCCGGGCTCCCGGGGCACTCGCCGTTCATCCGTGGAGGGCGGGCCGCCAACGGCCCGTGGGACATCCGCCAGCGGCACGCCGATCCCGACGCCAAGGCCACCCGCGAGGCGGTCCTCGCCGACCTGGAGAACGGTGCCACGTCGATCTGGCTCGCCGGTATCGCCCCTGCCGACCTGCCCGAGGCCCTCGACGGGGTACAACTCAACCTCGCGGCCGTCGTCCTCGACAACGGCGCCGGCACCGAGGCCGCAGCGGAGATCTTCCTCGGCCTGCCCGGTGCGGAGAAACTCGGCAACCTGGGCGCCGACCCGCTGGGCTGGCAGGCCCGCACCGGCGAGCCCGCCGACCTCGGCATGCTCGGCCGCCTGGCCCGGAGGGCGGCCGCCGTCGGGGGCGGCACAACCGGGAACATCACAACCGGGAACATCACAACCGGGAGCATCACAGCCGGGAGCATCACAGCCGGGAACATCACAGCCGGGAACATCACAGCCGGGAACATCACAGCCGGGAACATCACAACCGGGAACATCACCGCCGGGCTGCGGGTGGCGACCGTCGACGCGACCCCGTACCACGACGCGGGTGGGAGTGACGCCGAGGAGTTGGGGTTCGCGGCGGCCACGGGCGTCGCGTACCTGCGGGCGCTCGTCGACGCCGGCCTCAGCACCGGGATGGCGCTGCGACAGCTAGAGTTCCGTTACGCGGCCACCGCCGACCAGTTCGCCACCATCGCCAAGCTGCGCGCCGCGCGGCGGATCTGGGCCCGGATCGCGCAGGTCTGCGAGGTGCCGCACCTCGGCGCACAGGTGCAGCACGCGGTCACCAGCGACGCCATGATGACCTCCCGCGACCCGTGGGGAAACCTGCTGCGCACCACGATCGCCTGCTTCGCCGCCGGGGTGGGTGGCGCCGACGCGGTCACCGTCCAGCCGTTCGACGCACGGCTCGGCCTGCCCGACGGGTTCTCGCGGCGGATCGCGCGCAACACCCAGTCGCTGCTCGTCGAGGAGGCGAACGTCGCGCGGGTCCTCGACCCGGCCGGCGGATCCTGGTACGTCGAGTCGCTCACCGACGCCCTGGCGCACGCAGCCTGGGACGTCTTCACCGAGGTCGAGCGGGCCGGAGGGATGCGCGCCGCGCTCGACAGCGGGCTCGTCGCCGACCGGATCGAAGCCACCTGGCAGCGGCGGGCCGACAATCTCGCGCACCGCCGCGACCCGATCACCGGCGTGTCGGAGTTCCCGCTCCTCGAGGAGCGCCGCCCGCAGCGTGCCCCGGCGCCGTTGCCTCCTTCAGGAGGATTGCCGCGGCGATGGTACGCGCAGAGCTTCGAACTCCTCAGAGACGCCGCGGACGCCGCCGGGGCGGACGGCGAGCCCCCGACGGTGACCCTGGTGACGCTCGGCCCGCCCTCGGCCCACTCCGCGCGCGCCTCGTTCGCCGCCAACCTGTTCGCGGCGGGCGGCATCAAGACCGTCCAAAGTGGACTGGACGGGACAGCAGGCCAGCCGGCCGGGGCGACCGCCAAGCCTGACAGCACGACAGGCCAGCCGGCCGGGGCGACAGCCAAAGTCGTGTGCATCTGCGGTTCGGACCGTTCCTACCAGGAGCAGGCGGCGGTGGCAGCCCGCCGGCTCAAGGAGCAGGGCGTCCAGAAGGTCTGGCTCGCCGGGCGACCGCCGAAGGGCGGGGACGACGAGGCCGGCGGCGCGGGCTACGACGGCGTCGACGACTACCTGTACGCGGGCTGCGACGCACTGCGGGTACTGCGGCAGACGCATGAAGACCTGGGAGTGCGAGACCTGAGAGTGCGCGACCTGGGAATGCGAGACCTGGGAGGGACGGCACAGTGATCCCCGACTTCTCCGAGGTGGCCCTCGGCACGCCGCGGGTGGACGAGAGCGTGCGCGCCGACGAGAGCATGCGCGCCGACGAGACCACCGCGCGCGTGAACCAGGCGGGGCCCGACGGACACGAGCCCTGGCAGACGCCCGAAGGGATCGACGTCAAGGCCGTCTACACCGAAGACGACCTGGCCGACGTGGATTTCCTGGGGACGTTCCCGGGCATCACCCCGTACCTCCGCGGCCCCTATCCGACGATGTACACCACACAGCCGTGGACGGTCCGGCAGTATGCCGGCTTCTCGACCGCCGAGGAGTCCAACGCGTTCTACCGCCGCAACCTCGCCGGTGGGCAGAAGGGCCTGTCGGTGGCGTTCGACCTGGCGACCCACCGCGGGTACGACTCCGACCACCCCCGGGTGGCGGGTGACGTCGGCATGGCCGGGGTCGCGATCGACTCGATCCTGGACATGCGGCAGCTCTTCGAGGGCATCCCGCTGGACCGCATGAGCGTCTCGATGACGATGAACGGTGCGGTACTGCCGGTGCTCGCCCTCTACATCGTGGCCGCCGAGGAGCAGGGGGTCGCGCCGGAAAAGCTGTCCGGCACGATCCAGAACGACATCCTCAAAGAGTTCATGGTGCGCAACACCTACATCTATCCGCCGGAACCGTCGATGCGCATCATCAGCGACATCTTCGCGTACACCTCGGAACACATGCCGAAGTTCAACTCGATCTCGATCTCGGGATACCATATCCAGGAGGCGGGGGCGACGGCCGATCTCGAGCTGGCGTATACGCTCGCCGACGGGATCGAATACCTGCGCGCCGGGCGGGACGCGGGCCTCGACGTGGACGCGTTCGCGCCGCGGCTGTCGTTCTTCTGGGCGATCGGCATGAACTTCTTCATGGAGGTCGCGAAGCTGCGCGCGGCCCGGCTGTTGTGGGCGAAGCTGGTCAAGGAGTTCGGCGCGACCAACCCCAAGTCGCTGAGCCTGCGCACGCACTGCCAGACGTCGGGCTGGTCGCTGACGGCGCAGGACGTGTTCAACAACGTGGTCCGCACGTGTGTCGAGGCGATGGCGGCGACGCAGGGGCACACGCAGTCGCTGCACACCAACGCGCTCGACGAGGCCCTCGCGCTGCCCACCGACTTCTCGGCGCGGATCGCGCGCAACACGCAGTTGCTGCTGCAGCAGGAGTCCGGCACGACCCGGGTGATCGACCCGTGGGGCGGCAGCGCGTACGTCGAGAAGCTCACCCACGACCTGGCCGTCCGCGCGTGGCAGCACATCGAGGAGGTGGAGCGCGCCGGCGGCATGGCCCGGGCGATCGACGAGGGCATCCCGAAGCTGCGCATCGAGGAGGCCGCGGCCCGTACCCAGGCGCGGATCGACTCGGGCCGCCAGCCGGTCATCGGCGTCAACAAGTACCGTCCCGATGCCGACGAGCCGATCGAGGTGCTGAAGGTCGACAACAGCTCGGTCCGCGCGCAGCAGGTCGCGAAGCTGGAGCGCCTGCGGCGGGAGCGCGACCAGGCGGCCTGCGACCGGGCACTGCGAGCCCTCACCGAAGGTGCCGCCGGCAAGGGCAACCTGCTGGCCCTGGCCGTCGACGCGGCCCGCGCCCACGCCACCGTCGGCGAGATCTCCGACGCGCTGGAGAAGGTCTTCGGGCGCCACACGGCCCAGATCCGTACGATCTCCGGGGTGTACCGCGACGAGGCCGGAAACGTGAGCAACATCGAGCGGGTGCGCGCCGCCACCGCGGAGTTCGCGGAGGCGGAGGGGCGCCGCCCGCGCATCCTGGTCGCGAAGATGGGCCAGGACGGCCACGACCGCGGCCAGAAGGTGGTCGCGACCGCCTTCGCCGACCTCGGCTTCGACGTCGACGTGGGCCCGCTGTTCCAGACGCCCGCCGAGGTGGCCCGGCAGGCGGTCGAGGCCGACGTGCACATCGTGGGCGTCAACTCGCTCGCCGCGGGGCATCTGACGCTGGTACCGGCGTTGAGGGCCGAACTGGCGGCCCTCGGGCGGGACGACATCATGATCATCGTCGGCGGCGTGATCCCGCCGCAGGACTTCGACGAGCTGCGCGCGGCGGGCGCCGTGGCGATCTTCCCGCCCGGCACCGTGATCGCCGACGCGGCGCTGGACCTGATGGGAGAGCTGCGATCGCGCCTGCGTCACTGACCGACTACGTCGACGGGGTGCTCGACCGGGACGGGCCCGCGCACCGCGCGTGGCTCGCCCGGGCGATCACGCTCGTCGAGTCGACCCGGCCCGACCACCGGGCGATGGGCCAGGAGCTGCTCGTCGCGCTGGCGGCGCACGCGGGCGGCACCGCGAGCAGTCCCGGGCCCAGCGCGCGGCGGGTCGGGGTGACCGGCGTGCCCGGCGTCGGCAAGTCGACGTTCATCGACGCGCTCGGCACGCATCTCACCGCCGCCGGGCACCGGGTCGCGGTGCTCGCGGTCGACCCGTCGTCGACCCGCACCGGTGGCAGCATCCTGGGTGACAAGACGCGGATGACGCGGCTGGCGACGGATCCCGCGGCGTTCGTACGGCCGTCGCCGACCTCCGGCACCCTCGGCGGCGTCGCGCGGGCGACGCGTGAGGCGATGCTGATCGTGGAGGCGGCCGGGTACGACGTCGTGCTCGTCGAGACCGTCGGCGTGGGCCAGTCGGAGACGACGGTCGCCGAGATGGTCGACTCGTTCCTGCTGCTGGCGCTCGCGCGTACCGGCGACCAGTTGCAGGGCATCAAGAAGGGCGTGTTGGAGCTCGCCGACGTGATCGCGGTGAACAAGGCCGACGGCCCACACGAGGCCGACGCCCGGAAGGCGGCGCGGGAACTGGCCGGCGCGCTGCGCTTGCTGCGCCCACCGGCTGCGGAGGGAGCACCGGAGAGACCTCCCGGCAGCGCTCCCGGCAGAGCTCCAGGCAGCGCTCCCGGCAAAGCTCCAGGCAGCGCTCCCGACAAGGCCGACGCCTGGCAGACGCCCGTGGTGACCTGCAGCGGGCTCACCGGGGCCGGCCTTCCGGAGCTGTGGCAGCAGCTCGAACGGCACCACGAGTCGCTGCAGCGCACCGGCGAGCTCCAGCGCCGGCGGCAGCGCCAGCAGCTCGGCTGGGTCTGGTCGATGGCGCGCGACGCGCTGCTCGACAGCCTGCGCACCAACGAGGCCGTGAAGGCGCTGACCCCCGAGGTGGAGCGCCGGGTCCTCGCCGGCACGATGACCCCGGGCCAGGCGGCGGAGGCGCTGCTGAGAGCGTTTCACGGGAAGGGCTGAGGCGCCGGGCCGCGGCGCCGACGGGCTCAGACCTCGACCGGCTCCCCGGTGGTCAGGTCCACGACGGAGATCGCCTCCATCGGGCACGAGGCGACCGCGTCGAGGATCGCCTCGTCGGGCTCGACGTCCGGCGTCACAGGGTATGAGCGGCTGGCGGCGTCGTCGAGCTCGAACCGTGAGGGTGCGATCCCGACGCAGATGCCGGATCCGATGCAGGTGTGATCCATGGTGATCCGCCACATGCGACCAACCTATCGAACTCCGCAACTGCCCGCTGCCCCGCCGCGACGGCCGGCCCGGAGCGCGAGCGAGTTTTCCACCCCCCGTCTTCATGTTCGATGGCGAGCTTGTGGCCAGTTTTGTGGCGAGTCTATGGCGAGATGGCGAGGCCGGCCCCGATCCGGACAGGGCGTGCGGCGGGTGACACTCCGGGCCGGTTAGGCTGGCCGCATTCTGCACAGTGCAGAACCGCCGCCGAGTCGCGTGCCATGCGAGCCGGGGACCCACATTGTGTCCGTTTTGGGGTGAATCCGCACTTGTAGTGCGGTAGGGGCGACTGTTCCGTTCCGAATCCGTCAGCTAACCCGGTAGGCGGCCGATGGAGGGAACAGTATGTCCAGACCTCCGTGGATCGTGGCCGCCGTCTGCGCGTTGGCGGTCCTCCTCGTCCCGTCCACCGCCCACGCCGCGCCCACGCCCGGGCCGGAAGGGGGCACGACCGAGCTCGCGCAGAAGCTCGACGCCGCGAACCGGGCCTACATCGACGCGCAGAACGCACTCGACGCGTCGGAGCAGCGCCAGGCCTCGCTCGCCGCCCAACAGGCGGAGCTCGAGCCGCGGTACGTCGAGCTGCGCGACGAAACTCAGACGATCTCGATCGCCGCCTACCAGAACGGCGGCGGGATGCGCGGCGCCGCCTCCCTGCTCGACAGCGCCTCCCCCGGCGTCTTCGCCGACAAGGTCAGCACCCTGGAGGTGATCGCCCGGCAGAACTCCGGGCAGCTCAAAAAGCTCGCCACGCTCCGCGACCAGCTCACCGCCACCAAGGCGGGCATCGACGCCGAGGTGGCCAGGCAGCAGACCGAGGTCGCGGCGATGGCCAAGCAGAAGGCCGCGGTCGAGAAGGCCTTGGCCGAGGCGCGGCAGGCCGAGGCGGCGAACAAGGCCGCGGCGAAGGGTCTCGACGCGGCGACGACCACCAGCGGCAACGCACCGAAGATCAACGCGCAGCCGGCGCCGCGGCGGGCCGACGGGTCCTGGCCGGTGGAGTCGTGCAGCGTGCAGGATCCGACGACGCGAGGCTGCCTGACCCCGCGCACCCTGCACGCCCTGCGACAGGTGCAGAAGACCGGCTTCACACACTTCGTGTCGTGCTGGCGGCCGCCGGATGAGCCGTACGAGCATCCGAAGGGCCGGGCGTGCGACTTCGCCGCGGACGCGAAGGGCTTCGGCGGCGCGGCGACCGGCGCGTCGAAGGAGTACGGCACCCAGCTTGCGACGTGGCTGGTCCGCAACGCGAAGGCGCTCGGCGTGATGTACGTGATCTGGTACCGGCAGATCTGGACGCCGGCCGCCGGATGGCACGCGTACAGCGGCGGCAACGGCGACCCGAGCAGCGACCACACGAACCACGTGCACCTGTCCGTCTACTGATCCGTCTACTGATCCGTCTCCTGAGCGCCGGGGGCCGGTCCGAGACGGGCCGGCCCGCCGTCACCAGGGCGTCGAGGCGTCGACCGCCGGGTGATCGACGCGGCCGGGCTGGATGCGAACATGCATTCCGTGAGTTCGCAGTTCCTGATCTCCCTGATCGGCTGGCTCGGTGCCGCCGCGCTGGTCACCGCCTATGCCCTCGTCTCGTCGAAGCGGCTCGCCGGGGACGGCGCCGGCTTCCAGCTCATGAACATCAGCGGCGCGGTCGCCCTCGCGTTCAACTCGGCCGTCAACGGCGCCTGGCCGTCGGCCGTGCTGAACATCGTCTGGGTCGGCATCGGGGGTGTGACGATGTTCCAACTGGCACGGCGCCGGCAAGCGCGCCCGGAGACACCGACGCACTAGGAAAGCCCAGCGCTACAAAATCCCACAGCACTAGAAAAGCCCAGCGCGCCAGGAAGCCCGGCTCAGAGCCGGCCCGAATACCAGGGGCTGCGCACCCGGTAGAAGACGAACTCGCCGGGGGCGGCGCAGGCGAGGTACTTGTGGCTCCACGTGCACGAGTCGAGGCGCACGTCGAGGTTGCCGAGCTCGCGGGCCGCGCCGTTCTGCGCCTGCACGCCCAGCCAAGGGAAGGCGCCCGAGTCCGGCACGGTCGACGGCAGCAGCAGGTAGCTGCCCTCGTCGAGCCGCGCCGCGCGCTTGTCCGGCCAGCTCGTCGTGATCCGGCCGTCGGGGTCGACGAGCGAGGACTGCGACCGGCCGCCGGTCTCGTGGTGGAGCATCACGCGGTCGCCGACCGGCAGCACGTGCCCGGGCCGGTCGACGTCGAGCCGGTACTCGACCTCGCCGGTGCGGGTGTCGAGCGCGGTGACGTGGTGCTGCTCCCCCACGCAGACCCGCCGCTCGCCGCACACGGTCACGAATGTCGGGGCGGACCGCGGGTCGGGCAGCGACCAGCTCCACTGCGCCTTGCCGAGCTTCCGGCGGTCGTACGCGCGGACCTGGCCGTGCTCACGGCTCGCGACGAAGAGCTGTTCGTCGTACGGGTAGACGAGGTCTTCGGGGCCGGCGAGGCCGGTCGCGGCCGAGAGCGGCTTGCCGCTCGACAGGCTGATCGCCTCGAGGCCCCGGTCGGCGGTCGCCCGGACGATGTGCGGGTCGACGGTGAACGCCTCGTCGAGCTGGGCCCCGTCGACCGACGTCGGGACCTGCTGGCCGCTCCAGTTGTCGGTCAGCCACCAGCTACGCGGGCCACCGGGCTGGTCGAGGGCGACGATCTCCTCGAGCGTGCCGACGTCGGTCACGACGAGCTTGTGGTCGCTGTCGCGGTACCGCACGAAGTACTTGCCGACGAGCACCCACAGGTCGCTGTTCATCACCCCGAACGTGGCGAACGGCACGCCGTTGGACGCGTTGAGCAGCGTGATCCGGCGGCGGCTGTCCTTGTCGGGCAGGCCGGTGACCATCACGGAGCCGCGGGCGACGCGGAAGCTGTCGACGTCGCGGAGCGAGGTGTTGGTCCAGATCGGGGCGCCGCCCGGCCGCTCGACGTCGACGGCCCGCAGGTCGAACTTCCCGCCGCCGGTCGGGTGCCCGATGAAGGCGCGCCCGCCGTCGAGGTAGGCGCGGGTGCCGTGACCGGCCGCGCCCCCGGCGTCACCCCCGCCTGGATAGCCGACACCGGCCACCAGGGTGAGGCGGTCGAAGGCGTAGGGCTGCTGATTCAGCCGGTACACGACCCCGAAGACCACGAGGAGGACGGCGAGTGCCACGCCGATCGCGGCCGACCAGCGCGCACGCCGGGACAGCCACAACGACCTACGCGGGCGCAGGTCGTCGGCAAGGGCGTGCGTATGCACCCGCCGACCTTATCGCGCGCTCACCGTCCGCACAGACCTGCATGCCGTGTCGACCGGCACGCGAACCCCCTGTAGTCGGGACAGCACTATGAGAAGCTGTTCGGGCCGAGCAACGCCTTGAGGTCACCCTTGAGAGCCGTTGTCGGGTCGACCCGATACGGGCCGAGGCGCAGCAGGGTGATCCGCGAGCCGTGGCTCAGCTTCACGTGGACCTCGGCCTTGCCCGGGTGATTGGTCAGGATCTCCCTGAGCCGGTCGACGAGCGGCGGCGTGCACCGGTTCGCCGGCAGGGACAGCACGACCGGGCGGTTCTCGTCGGCGGTGCTGACGTCGGGGATCGACAGGTCCATGGCCATCAGGCGAGGCGTCTCGTCGCGGCGGTCGACGCGGCCCTTCACCACGACGATCGCGTCCTCGGCGATGTACTGGCCGACCAGCTCGTACGTGTTGGGGAAGAACAGCGCCTCGACGGCGCCACCCAGGTCCTCCAGCGTCGCCGACGCCCACGGCTTGCCCTGCTTGGTGATGCGGCGCTGGACGCCGGTGAGCATGCCGGCGAGCGTGATCACCGCACCGTCGGGGACGGCGCCCTCCTCCGAGAGGCTGCTGATCGCCGTGTCGGCGGCCTTCGACAGCACCGACTCCAGGCCGAACAGCGGGTGGTCGGAGACGTACAGGCCGAGCATCTCCCGCTCGAAGGTGAGCAGTTCCCGCTTGTCCCACTCGATCTCGGGGATGGGCTGGGTCATCGCCGGGCCCGTGCCGCCGCCGTCGTCCGTGGCGAAGGCGTCGCCGAAGAGGTCGAACTGGCCGATGGCCTCGTTCTTCTTGATGTCGACGTAGGCGTCGATGGCGTCGGCGTGGATCGCGAGCAGGCCGCGCCGCGGATGCCCCATCGAGTCGAACGCGCCGGCTTTGATCAGCGATTCGACCGTCTTCTTGTTGCAGGCGACGGCGTCCACCTTGGACAGGAAGTCGTGGAAGTCCTTGTACGGCGCGGCGTGGCGGCACCGCACGATCGCGTCGACGACGTTGTGGCCGACGTTGCGCACGGCCGCCAGGCCGAAGCGGATGTCCTTGCCGACCGGGGTGAACGGGCCGGCCGACTCGTTGACGTCGGGCGGGAGCACCTCGATGCCCATGCGACGGCACTCCGACAGGTAGAGCGCCATCTTGTCCTTGTCGTCGCCGACGCTGGTCAGCAGGGCGGCCATGTATTCGGCCGGGTAGTTGGCCTTGAGGTATGCGGTCCAGTACGACACCAGGCCGTAGCCGGCGGTGTGGGCCTTGTTGAAGGCGTAGTCGGCGAACGGGACGAGCACGTCCCACAGCTTCTTGATGGCCTCGTCGCTGTAGCCGTTGGCGCGCATGCCGTCGCGGAACGGCACGAACTCCTTCTCCAGGACCTCTTTCTTCTTCTTGCCCATCGCCCGCCGCAGCAGGTCGGCCTGGCCCAGCGTGTAGCCGGCGAGCTTCTGCGCGGCGCGCTGCACCTGCTCCTGGTAGACGATCAGGCCGTAGGTCGGGCCGAGGATCTCCTTGAGCGGCTCCTCCAGCTCCGGGTGGATCGGGATCATCTCCTGCTGGCCGTTCTTGCGCAGCGCGTAGTTGGTGTGCGAGTTGGCCCCCATCGGGCCGGGCCGGTAGAGCGCCAGCACCGCGGAGATGTCCTCGAAGTTGTCCGGCTTCATCAGCCGCAGCAGGGACCGCATGGGCCCGCCGTCGAGCTGGAACACGCCGAGCGTGTCGCCGCGGGCCAGCAGCTCGTAGGCGGCCTCGTCGTCCAGCGACAGCGACAGCAGGTCGACCTTGATGCCGTGGTTCTTGTCGATGTTCTTGACGGCGTCGTCGATGATCGTCAGGTTGCGCAGGCCGAGGAAGTCCATCTTCAGCAGGCCGAGCGTCTCGCAGGTCGGGTAGTCGAACTGCGTGATGATCGCCCC
Organism: Dactylosporangium roseum; assembly: GCF_025264685.1. GTDB lineage: Bacteria > Actinomycetota > Actinomycetes > Mycobacteriales > Micromonosporaceae > Dactylosporangium > Dactylosporangium roseum. The sequence continues at coordinate 2,301,958 of NZ_CP073721.1, read as the reverse complement.
GTCGGCGTCGCGGCGCATGAGCGGCACGTGCTCGATCAGCGGCTCGGCGGACATGATGACGCCGGCGGCGTGCACACCCGTCTGGCGGATCAGGCCCTCCAGACCCTTCGCGGTGTCGACGACCTTCCGCACGTCGGGGTCACTCTCGTACAGCGACCGGAACTCGACCGCCTCGGAGTACCGCGGGTGGTTGGGGTCGAAGATGCCCGACAGCGGGATGTCCTTGCCCATCACCGCCGGTGGCATCGCCTTGGTGATCCGGTCGCCGACCGCGAACGGATAGCCCAGCACCCGCGCCGAGTCCTTGATGGCGGCCTTCGCCTTGATCGTGCCGAATGTCGCGATCTGCGCGACCCGGTCCTCGCCCCACTTCTCCGTGACGTACCGGATGACGTCGCCGCGCCGGCGCTCGTCGAAGTCGATGTCGATGTCGGGCATCGAGACGCGGTCGGGGTTGAGGAACCGCTCGAAGATCAGGCCGTGCGGCAGCGGGTCGAGGTCGGTGATGCCCATCGCGTAGGCGACCAGGCTGCCGGCGGCCGAGCCACGGCCCGGGCCGACCGCGATGCCCTGGCTCTTGGCCCACAGGATGAAGTCGGAGACGACGAGGAAGTACGCCGGGAAGCCCATCTTGACGATCATGTCGGCCTCGTACTCGGCCTGCTGCCGGTGCTCCTCGTCGATGCCGTTCGGGAAGCGCCGCTCCATGCCGCGCCGGACCTCGGCACGGAAGTACGACTCCTCGGTCTCGCCCTCCGGCACCGGGAACCGCGGCATGAGGTTGCGGAACTCGAACATGCCTTCGGTGTCGACCCTCTCGGCGACGAGGAGGGTGTTGCGGCACCCCTCCCGCCACAGGTCGGACGAGTCGACGGCGCGCATCTCGTCGGCCGACTTGAGGTAGTAGCCGGAGCCGCCGAACTTGAACCGGTTGGGGTCGTTGACGTTGGACGCGGTCTGCACGCACAGCAGCACGTCGTGCGCCTCGGCCTGCGCCTCGTGGGTGTAGTGCGAGTCGTTGGTGACCACCGGCGGGATGTTGAGCCGCTTGGAGATCTCGATCAGGCCGGCCCGGACCCGCCGCTCGATGTCGAGGCCGTGGTCCATGACCTCGAGGAAGTAGTTTTCCCGGCCGAAGATCTCCTGGTACTTCGCCGCCGCCTTCAGCGCCTCGTCGAACTGGTCGAGCCGCAGGCGGGTCTGCACCTCACCCGACGGGCAGCCGGTCGTGGCCATCAGGCCCTCGGCGTGCTCGGCGATGATCTCCGCGTCCATGCGCGGCCACTTCACGAAGTGACCCTCGATCGACGCCCGGGAGTTGAGCCGGAACAGATTGTGCAGGCCGGTCCTGTTGCGGGCCCAGATGGTCTTGTGCGTGTAGCCGCCGGAGCCGGAGACGTCGTCGTCCTTCTGATCCGGCCGGCCCCAGCGGATCCGCTGCTTCGTCAGTCGGGACTCGGGGGCCACATAGGCCTCGACGCCGAGGATCGGGGTCACGCCGGCGGCCTTGGCCTGCTTGTAGAAGTCGTACGCCCCGTGCATGTTGCCGTGGTCGGTGATCGCGACGGCCGGCATGCCGAGCCGGTTGGCCTCGGCGAACATCTCCTTGAGCCGTGCCGCTCCGTCAAGCATGGAGTACTCGGTGTGCACGTGGAGATGCACGAACGAGTCAGCCATGCCAACCTCCTGATGCGCGGTTCGATCCGGTCCGGCCGATCAGCCTAGTCATGGATCCCGGCCGACACGCCGAGGCACACGGACGTGTGCTGAGGATCGCGGAAATCGGCACGGTGCGCCGGGTCGGCGTCCACCTCGATCATGAAAGACCCAAAAGGGGAAAATCGGATCCCCGGAAAAGTGTCGTACCCGCCTGTTACACCAGAGTCATGGGGATCCGAACCGGACGCGGAGTGAGCGTCGACGAGGCGCTCCGGATGGTGCTCACGCTGCCCGAGGTCGAGCAGCGTCAGCACGGCAACCACATCGGGTTCCGGGTGCGTGACAAGGGCTTCGCCTACCTGTGCGAGGACGACTGGACGATGCTGGTCAAGGCGACCCGGGAGGAGCAGGCCGCGCTCGTCGAGGACGATCCGCGGGCCTACAAGAAGGCGGGCGCCTCGGGCCGGATAAGCTGGGTCCAGGTCCGGCTGCGCAAGGCGCACGAGGACGAGCTGGCCGACCTGATCACCGAGGCGTGGCGGATGACGGCGCCGCGCCCGATCGTCGCCCGCGCCGGCCTGCCCTTCGGCTGATCGGCGGACCCGAAGACGGCACGCTCGGCAACGGTAACGCCTCAGAAACGCCGCTTTCCTGCCGATCGCGCCGGGCGTGGACGTGCGGGTGCTCGGACGGCTCGAGATCATCGGCCAGGCGGCCGGCGGTGAGCGGCGGCTGACCGGCGACGACCTGCCGCGCCGGGCGCGCCAGGTGCTCGGCGTGCTCGCGGCCCGGCACGACCGGCTCCAGTCGAAGGACGCCCTCGCCGACGCGGTCTGGGGCGAGGAGCTGCCGGGCAACCACGTGGCCGCGCTGGAGCACTACGTCTCGGTGCTGCGCCGCACGCTCCAGCCGGGCGTGCCGACCGCCCGGTCGTTCATCGTGACCCGGGCCGGCGGCTACGTGTTCGCCACCGACCGCGCCCGGCTCGACCTGGCCGAGCTGCGCACCGCCGCGCGGCTCGCCGAGACCCGTCCGGACCGCGCCGACGTGCGGGAGCAGATCGTTCGGCTCGCCCGCGACCTGCCGTTCGCCGAGGACGAGTACGCGGAGTGGGCCGCGCCCGCCCGCGCCGAGGTCCGGGCCGTCGTCGTCGCGGCGCTGCTCGACCTGTCCGAGGCCGCCGCCGGCGCCGATCCCGCGCGGGCCCAGCGGCTGGCACGCGAGGCGAGCGAGCTCGAACCCTTCACCGAGCGCGCCTACCGGGCCGGGATGCGCGCCGCCGGTGGTCTCGGCCGCGCCGATGCGGTGATCCAGTGGTACGACCGGTGCCGCCGCACGCTGGACCAGGAGCTGGGCGTCGCGCCGTCACGGGAGACCGTCACGCTGCGCGACACCCTCCTGACAGCGTTCGACGCCGGCGTCGAACGGCCCGGGCCTCCGGCCCACGACCGGCGCCGGGGCGACCGGCGCCGACCGGTCCTGCCGGACGTGGCCCGGCAGCCGGTGACCGGGTTCCTCGGCCGGGACGCGGAGCTCGCGGCCCTCGCGGGCGGGCCCGCCGTCGTCCACGTCGCCGGGCCGGCCGGCGCCGGCAAGTCGGCGCTGCTCGCCCGCCTGCGCGAGCTGCACCCCGGCACCGCCGGGCTGGGCCGCGGTCCCGGGCCGGGCGGCGCGCTCCGCCTGGGCTGGCTGCGCACGGTACTGCACCAGCTCGGCCGGCCGGCCGACGACGTCCTCGACGCCGCGATGGCCGAGCGTCGCGCCCTGCACCCGGCCGAGCTCGACTCGATCGCGCACGGCCTGCCGGGGCGGATCGTCGCGATCGACGACGCCGAGCACCTCGACGCCGACTCGGTCGTGGAGCTGCGCTGGCTCCAGGAGCACGGGTTGCGCGTCGTGGTCTCGTACCGCTACCCGTCCGCGATCGCCGCCCGCCCGCTCGGCGCGCTCGACGCCGGGCTGGTGCTCCGGCTGGAGCCGCTGACCGGCGCCGACCTCGACCCGGCGACGCTCGCCGCGAGCGGCGGCATCCCGGCGCTGGTCGCCGCCGACCCGGCGACGGCCGGGCAGGTCGCCATGCACCTGGCCCGCCAGCGCACTCGCTGGATGGCGCCGGCGGCCTGGGTGGTGCTCCGGCTGACCGCCGCGCTCGGCACGCTGCGGGTCGAGCAGCTCGCCGCCGTGGCCGGGCTCGGCGTCGACGAGATCCTCGACGCCGTCGACGGGCTGGTCCACGCCCACCTGCTGGTGGAGGGCCGGGGCGGCCGCGTCCGCCACCGCAGCGGGCTGATCAGGGACGCCGTCGCGGCGCAGGTCTCCGCCGCGCGCAGCCACCACCTGCGCACCCGCCTGACAGCGGGCTGACAGCACATTCACCTTGCGCCCTCCCGCCACTCGGCGCTATGTTGTTCTCAGATAGAGAAATACTCAGTTCGAGAAGCACTCGGTGTGAGAAAGACTCAGCACGAGCAAGACTCTGATCGAGAAGGATCGTGACGGTGAACGAAGCCGAGTTCCTCGCCAGCTACGACCCGCGTGCCTATCCTCCGGTCGCGGTGACCGTCGACGTCGTGGCGTTCACCATCCGGCAGGACGCGCTCACCGTCCTGCTGGTGCGCCGCGCTGGCCCGCCCAGCGAGGGCATGTGGGCGCTGCCCGGCGGGTTCGTCCGCGAGTGGGAGGACCTGTCGACCGCCGCGGCGCGCGAGCTCGCCGAGGAGACCGGCGTGGCGACGGCCAACCGCCGGCTGCACCTCGAGCAGCTCGGCACCTACGGCGCGCCGGACCGCGACCCGCGCATGCGGGTCGTCTCGGTGGCCTACCTGGCGTTCGCGCCGGACCTGCCCGACCCCGTCTCCGGCAGCGACGCCCGCGTGGCCGCCTGGACGCCGGTCGGCGAGGTGGACCGGCTGGCGTTCGACCACGGCACGATCCTGGCCGACGGCCTGGACCGGGCCCGCTCCAAGCTGGAGTACACGCCGCTGGCGACGACGTTCGTCGGCGAGGAGTTCACCATCGCGGAGCTGCGGGCCGTCTACGAGACGGTCTGGGACGAGCAGTTGCACGCCGGCAACTTCCACCGCAAGGTGCTGTCGGTGCCGGGGTTCGTCGAGAGCACCGGCGCCGTCACCGAGCGCGGCGGCAGCCGCGGCGGCCCGCGCGCCAAGCTCTACCGCGCCGGCGACGCGCGACTGCTGCACCCGGCGCTGCTCATGCCCAGCAAGGAGGAGACGGTGCGGTGAACCTCCCCACGAGCACGACCGAGGCGATCGCCCTCGTCGAGCGCGCCACCGCCGAGGAGCTGTTCGGCGGCGACGACCCCGCCCGGGCGTACCGCAGGCTGGCCCGCCTCACCCACCCGGACACCGCCGGACCGTCCGGCGCGAAGGCGTTCGCGCGCCTGGCCGAGCTGTGGCGCAGCCGCGGCGCCATCCGCAGCGCGAAGGGTGTCTACTCCACAGCGGTCCTCGACTGGACGGGGGACCTCGCCAACCTCTACCGCGTGCCGGACGGACACCTGAAGCTGGTCCGCGACCCGTCGTGCAACGACCTGCTGGCGCGCGAGGCGGCAGCCCTGCGCCGGTTGGCCGAGCGCGGCGACCCGCGGTACCTCCCCTATGTCCCGCGGCTCGTGGACACCTTCCGCCACAAGGAGCGCGGGGTCGCCCGGCGGGCCAACGTGATCGCCACCTCCGTCGGGGGGCTGCACAGCCTGGCGGAGGTGGCCGCGAAGCGCCCCCACGGCCTCGATCCGCGCGACGCGGCGTGGATGTGGCGGCGGCTGCTGGTCGCGCTGGGCCTGGCCCACCGGGCAGGCGTGATCCACGGTGCGGTATTGCCCGAGCACGTCCTCATCGAGCCGGACGACCACGGCGTGGTCCTCGTCGACTGGTGCTACAGCGCCGCCGAGCCGGACCAGCGGATCGCCGCGATCGTCCCGCGGTACCGCGACCACTACCCCGCCGAGGTGCTCGGCCGCGGCACGCCGGGCCCTTACACCGACCTGGCCATGGCCGCCCGGGTCATGGCCGACCTGATCGGCGACCGCGCGCCGAAGCCGTTGCGCCGGTTCGCCGACGGGTGCCGGCTCGCCTCGCCGCGGCAGCGTCCCGACGACGCGTGGCGCCTGCTGAGCGAGTTCGACGAGCTGCTGCACCGCCTGTACGGCCCCCGCAAGTTTCGTCCGTTCACGATCTGAGGAGCAAAAAATGGGAAGCGGGATCTGGTCGACCGACGTCTACGACGCGGCCGACCGTTACCGGCGCGCCACCGGCAAGAGCGCCTTCGCGTACAGCGACTCGGGCGCCCGTAGCGTCCACACCGCACTCGACCCCAAGGGCGTCACGGTTCGCGAGAGCCGGGACTCGGACGAGCACCCGGACTCGGTGGCGATCGCCGTGCTCTTCGACGTCACCGGTTCGATGGGGTCGGTCCCGCGGGTCCTGCAGCAGAAGCTGCCCCAACTGCTCGGCCTGTTGCTGCGCAAGGGGTACGTGAAGGACCCGCAGATCCTGTTCGGCGCGATCGGCGACGCCACGTGCGACCGGGTGCCGCTGCAGGTCGGGCAGTTCGAGTCGGACAACCGGCTCGACGAGGACCTCGGCCGCATCGTGCTCGAAGGCGGCGGCGGCGGCCAGATGACCGAGTCGTACGAACTGGCGATGTACTTCATGGCCCGGCACACCAGCATCGACTGCTACGAGAAGCGGGGCAGGCGCGGCTATCTGTTCATCATCGGCGACGAGCAGGCCTACAAGCGGGTGAAGCCGGCGGAGGTCAAGGCCGTCATCGGCGACCGGCTCGCCGAGCCGATCGGCCTGAAGGCGATCGTCGACGAGGTGCGCCGCACGTACGACACCTACTACATCCTGCCGGCCGGCTCCTCGTACGCGGGCAACACCACGATCCTCGACTTCTGGCGGGACCTGCTCGGCCAGAACGTCATCGCGCTCGACGACCTCGACGCGGTGTGCGAGACGATCGCGATCACGGTCGGGCTCGGCGAGGACGCCATCGACCTCGACGAGGGCCTCGACGACCTGCGCGACGTCGGCTCGGTGGCCACGGCGACGGTCGGCAGGGCGCTGGCCCGCATCGGCGCCGACCGCGCCCCGGTCGCGACGGGCGCGGCCCCGTCCGACCTGTCCACCCCGGTAACAGTGGAACGCCCCTAACCCCCCCAATCCCCTATCCCCCACCCCCACCAACTGCGTTGATCTTGCAGTTGTGGTGCCTGACAAACCCGGACATCGTGGGAGTGTCCTGGCACCACAAGTGCAAGATCAACGCAGTTGGTGGGCGACGGAAGGAGTGCGCCGGTGCACGTCGTTGTTGTCGACCTCGGGTTCGGGGACTGCGGGAAGGGGACCGTCGTCGATCACCTGTGCGCCACCCGCGAGGTTCACACGGTGGTGCGGTTCAACGGGGGCGCGCAGGCGGCGCACACCGTCGTGCTCGCCGACGGGCGGCAGCACACCTTCGCGCAGTTCGGCGCCGGGACGCTGCGTCCGGGGGTGCGCACGCACCTGTCCCGGTTCATGGTGGTCGACCCGCTCGCGCTGGTCGCCGAGGCCGAGCACCTGATCGCCCTCGGCGTCCACGACGTCTGGCAGCGGCTGACGGTCGACCGGCGCGCACTGGTCGCCACGCCGTACCACCGCGAGGCCAACCGCGCCAAGGAACTCGCCCGGGGAGCGGACCGGCACGGCTCGTGCGGGATGGGCGTCGGCGAGACGATGGCGTACGCGCTGTCCCACGCCGACGACACACCGCGGGTCGGCGACTGTGCCGACCCGCGGGCGCTGCGCCGGAAGCTGACCGCCCTGCGGGCGCGGCTCGGCGTGGACGGGCCGCCGGTCGAGGACTGCGTGCGCGCGTTCACCGCCTTCGCGGCGACGGTGCCGATCGTCGACGGCATGCGCTTCGACGACGGCCCCTGCGTCTTCGAGGGTGCCCAGGGGGTCTTGCTCGACGAGTGGCACGGCTTCCACCCGTACACCACCTGGAGCACGACCACGTTCGCCAACGCCGAGGAACTGCTGGACGGCGCCCCGGCGTTCCGGCTCGGGGTCCTGCGGACCGTGACGACCCGCCACGGTGCCGGGCCGCTGGTCACCGAGGATCCGTCGCTCGGGATCACCGACCCGAACAATCCCGCCAACCCGTGGCAGGGCGAGTTCCGGGTCGGGCACTTCGACGCGGTCGCGCACCGGTACGCGCTGGACGTCTGCGGCGGCGTCGACGGCCTCGCGCTGACCCACCTCGACCTGCCGGTCAGCCGCATGTGCACCGGCTACGGCGGCGTCCGGCTCACCCCCGGCCCGCCCGGCGACCTCACCCGGCAGGAGGCGATGACCGGGAGCCTGGCCGGCGCCGAACCGCGGTACGCCGAGGTGCGCGACTGGGTGACGGCCGTCGAGGACACGCTCGGCGCGCCGGTGGTCGTCGAGTCGTGGGGGCCCACCGCGGAGGACAAGAAGTCGGCCGACCGGCTGACATCCTGAAGACCGGCGGGCACGGCACCTCAGTCGCACCACAGTCGCACCACAGCCCGCCGTGTGACGCTGCGGGACATGGGGCTGGCACGGGACGCGTTCAGGGCACTCACGCTCGCCGCCACGGCGGGGCTGGCCGTCGGCGGTGTCGCCGGCGTCATGAACCCGCCGTCAAGTGCGCCGTCGTCAAGTGCGCCGCCGTCCGCCGCCCCGTCGTCCGCCGCCGGGCCCGCGCCGGTCCGGGTGACCAGCGTCGATCTCCTCGGCGCCGACCGGCTCGAGGTGACGCTGCGGTTCACGAACACCGGCCGCACGCTCGCGCGGATCGACGCGGCGGCCGTGCGGGTCACCGCCGACGGCGTGCCGCTGCGAGGCCGGACGGCGGGTGCCGTCGACCTCCGGCCGGGCGCCACGGCCGACCGGACGGTCGCGTTCGACGCGCCGCCGGCCGGCGCCGGCCTGACGCTCACCCTGCCCGGTGGCGGCACCCTGCCGTTGCGGCTCTAGCTGTACCGACCCAAACAGGCGTTACCGACCCAAACAGGCGTTAGGGGCGGCTGCGCTCGCGGCGAACCACCGGGCGGCGGCCCTTCAGCGTCGTGCGCCGCAGCGTGTCGATGACTTCGTCGACCGACTGCTCCGGGATCTCGACCAGCGAGAACCGGTCGGTGATCTCGATCGCGCCGACGTCGCGGCCGGTGAGGCTCGACTCGCCGGTGATCGCGCCCACGAGGTCCTGCGGCCGGATGCCCGCGCTGCGGCCGGCACCGACGAACAGCCGGGTCATGCCGCCCGGCGGGGTCCGCCGCCCGCCGTCCCGGCCGCGGCCACGCCCGTCGGCGTCGCGGACGCTGACCCGCCGGCCCGGCCGCTCACCGTCCCGCTCGCGCGGCGGACGGATGGTGACCTCCGGGATCTCCTCCTGGTCGCCGTCGCCGACCCCGCCCGACTCGTGCGCCAGCTTCACCGCCGCCAGCGCGATCTCCACCAGGTCGAACTCCTCGGCGAGCGTGTCGACGACCACCCGGAACCGCTCCAGGCCCTTGTCGGCCAGGAGGCTCTCCTGCAGGGCGGCCCGGGTCAACTCCAGGCGGCGGGCCCGCAGGTCGGCGACCGTCGGCACCTTCTCGATCACGATGCGCTGCTTGGTGATCCGCTCGATCGTCTTGAGCATGCGGTGTTCGCGCGGCTCGGCGAGGGTGATGGCCACACCCTCACGGCCGGCGCGGCCGACCCGGCCGATGCGGTGCACGTACGACTCCGGGGCCGACGGCACGTCGTAGTTGACCACGTGCGTCAGGTGCTCGACGTCGAGGCCGCGGGCGGCGACGTCGGTGGCGACGAGCAGGTCGGCGGTGCCGTTGCGCAGCCGCGCCATCACCCGGTCGCGCTGCTCCTGGCCCATGCCGCCGTGCAGCGCCTCGGCGCGGTATCCCCGGCCGTTGAGCGTCTCGGTGAGCTGGTCGACCTCGTCGCGGGTGCGGCAGAACACGATCGCCGCGCCGGGCGCCTCGACGTCGAGCACCCGGCCGAGGGCGGCGGGCTTGTGCGCGCGGGTCACGACGTAGGCGACCTGCCGGACCAGCGGCGCCTCACCCGCGGGAGTGGGCTCGCGGCCGATCTGGATCCGGACCGGGTCGGTGAGGTGGCTGCGGGCCAGGCCGTCGATGCGGGGCGGCATCGTCGCGGAGAACAGCACCGTCTGACGGTCCTCCGGGGTCTCCTGGAGGATCGCCTCGATGTCCTCGGCGAAGCCCATGTCGAGCATCTCGTCGGCCTCGTCGAGCACCACCACGCGCAGGTCGTGCAGGCGCAGGGTGCCGCGGCCGAGGTGGTCCAGCGCCCGGCCGGGGGTCGCGACGACCACGTCGACGCCCTGCTCCAGCGCCCGAAGCTGGCGGCCGATCGGCTGCCCGCCGTAGATCGGCAGGACGCGGGTGCCCAGGTCCCGCCCGTACCGGTGGATGGCCTCCGACACCTGGACCGCCAGCTCGCGGGTCGGCACCAGGACCAGGGCCGACGGGTTGTCACCGCCGGGCGGCGGCATGCGCTGCAGCAGCGGCAGCGCGAACGCGGCCGTCTTCCCGGTGCCGGTCGCCGCCTGGCCGAGCAGGTCGCGGCCGGCGAGCATCGGCGGGATGGCCTCGCGCTGGATCGGGGTCGGCTCCTCGTAGCCGAGTCCCGTGAGCGCCTTGAGCAACTCGTCCCGCAGGCCGAGGTCGGCGAAGCCGGCCATGCCCTCGTCGTTGATGATCGCGGTCACGATGGTGCTCCTCAGTCGGCGCGGCTGGTGGGTGTGGCTGGCGTGTGTGGCTCTGGCGTGTGTGGCTCTGGCGTGTGTGGCTCTGGCGTGTGTGGCTCTGGCGTGTGTGGCTCTGGCGTGTGTGGCTCATGTGTGGCCCGGTGGGCAACGCGGGCTTGTCTAGCATCCCAGGCGGGCATTTCACGCCGGTGGCGTGGTCGGTGTCTGTGATCTGCGACTGGTACAACGAGCAGATCGTCGCGGCGGCCGAGCAACCGCTGTTGCCGCTGCTCGCCGGGCTGGTCGGCGGGTTCGCCGGGATCCGCCCGAGCACCCGGACGATCCGGGTCCAGGTGCGGTGGTGGCCTGGCAACCTTACGGCGGCCGGTGTCCATCCGCATCACGAGCTGCCCGGCCGCGTCGGCGCGTAGCGGCTCGCGGCGGTACGGCCCCGCGGAGCTGGCCCGCGCGCAGCCCGGTGGCCTGGTCGAGACGGCACGACCGGCTGATCACTATGGTGAGCGGTGTGACCTCGGCGGCCTCTCCTGACGACTCCGCTCCCCCGCGGCCCCCGTCGCCCCCGCAGCCTCCGTCGCCCCCGCAGCCTGAGAGCGACTGGCGGGAGCAGCGTGCACGGGCGGTCGCGCACCACGGAGCGGCACTGGAGCAGCGGCTCGCGGCGGAGGCCGCCCAGGCCATGACGCAGATCGCCGAGTTCGTCGCCGCCGCGAAGCAGGCCGGCGTGCCGACGGAGCCGTTGCGGGCCCAGTCCTATCGCGGCCGGTCCTACCGCACTTCCCTGCACGGCTGGTACCTCAATGCCTCCCGGACGATCGCGGTGGGCGAGGACGGCGAGTACTATTCCCTGCTCGTCCCGCCGTCGGCGACGGGCTGGCTCACCGGCGTGACGCCGGAGCCCGCGACCCCGCGCCTGATCGTGGGCGAGGGCGCCCGCGACGGCGAGTCGATCCCGCTGGCGACGCTGCTGCGGCAGCGGCTGGGCTCAGCATCCGGCTCAGGGCACGCGTAGGTATTCCGGCGGCACCTCCTCGGTCAGCCATACACCGTTGTCGGAGCGGTAGAAGGTGTGGCCGTCACGCGCCATCCGCCCGGCGAGCACGGTCAGGACGACGGTCGCGCCGCCGCGGCGGGCGCCCACCCGGTGACCGTCTGGCACGCCGGCTCAGTGTGCCGCGTGCACGACCCGGTCCGGGCGCAGCACGATCGTCCGGCCGCGCATCCACCGGCGCAGGGCGCCGGACGGGTCGAGCTCGGGAGTCACCCGGATCGGGCGGCCGCGGACCCGGCGCGGGGCGGGTGGCCGCTCGCCGAACAGGGTCGCCCAGCCGGGGCCGAGCGCCTCGTCCAGCCGCACCTCGCGCCCCTCCCAGACCACCATCGGCTGCGGCGCGAGGCGACCGGCGCGCCGGCCGCGGCCGACGTGGTCCAGCGGCGGGCTCGTCGAGCGCAGCGCCAGCCCTTTCAGGCCCGGCACACGCCAGATCGCGCCGAGCACCACCCGCCGCACCGCCGCCGCGCGGTCCTGCCCGCCGGTCATCGCCCAGCCGGCCACGATGGCCAGCCGGATCTGGGCGCGGGCGTGCGGCTTGCGCTCCCGTTCGTAGGAGTCGAGCAGCCGTTCGTCACCCGACGCGAGTTTCCACGCGAGATTGTACGCGTCCCGCAGCCCGGCGCCGAGTCCCTGCCCGATGAACGGCGGGGTCTGGTGGGCGGCGTCACCGAGGAGGAAGACCCGGCCGGAGCGCCAGTGATCGGCGACGCGGGCCCGGAAGGTGTACTCCGCGCGGCGCACGATCCGCACCGCCGCGTCACCCAGCCACGGGCCGACCAGCGGCCGTACGTCCACAATGGACTCACCGGGGTGGAGGCGGAATTCCCACCGGTACCGCAGCGAACCCATCTGCATGAAGGTCGCCGCCCGGCGCGGGTCGCAGACCTGGTGGACCCCGCCCCACGCGCCCAGGTCGCGGTCGCACACGCCGTCGACGACGAGCCAGCGCTCCTCGAAGCGCAGGTCCTCCAGCGTCGCCCCGATCAACCCGCGGACGGTGCTGTTGGCCCCGTCGCAGCCGAGGACGGCCGCCGCCGGGACGGTGTGTTCCGCACCGGTTCGGAGGAGTCGGTACGTCACGTCTGCCGACGAACCCGCCGACGAACCCGCTGACGAACCCGCTGACACCCCGACGACCTCCGCGCCGCCGATGAACTCGACGCCGTCCAGCGTCGCCAGCCGCGCCCGCAGCACCCGTTCCAGATCCGGCTGGTCGAACATGTTGGCCTGCGGATACCCGTGCGGCCCGGTGGCCGTGTCCCGCCGGAACTCGGCCATCACCCGGTGCCGCCCGTCGAGCAGCCGCAGCCCCAGCCCCGGCCGACTCACCCGCAGGAACTCGTCGGCGACGCCGAGCTCCTGGAGGATCCGCACCACCTCGTCGTCGACGTGGACCGCGCGCGGCAGCGGATACGGCTCCGCATACCGGTCCAGCAGCAGGCACGGCACGCCGCGCTGCGCGAGAAGGATCGCGGAGGCGGTGCCCACCGGCCCCGCCCCCACGATCACGACGCGATCCACGCATCGAGGTTAGCGCCTGTCCATCGGCGTGGTTCCACGCCGGCCACCAGCCGTCGATCGGCTCCCCTGCCGGGCCGGCGGCAGCGACTTCAGTCCGGCCGTCGTGTTCAGCCCGGCCGTCGTGTTCAGTGCCGTGCGGAGCGGGTAGAGCGCGGCCGGCAGCACCCACAGACCCAACCCAGGCAGGAGAAGCAGATGGCACTCGACAACCCGGCCGACCTGTTCCTCTACGAGCTGTCGGGCATGTACGACGCCGAGCGCAAGAGCAACCAGTTGGTGGGTGAGATCCTCGGCCAGGCGGAGCAGAGCCCGCTGGCCCAGATCCTGCGCGCCCAGCAGCAGCAGGGTCAGCAGAAGATCCAGAACCTCGAGACGTGCTTCGCGATGATGGAGACGGAGCCGATGGACGTCTCCTGCACGACCCTCGACGGCATGCGCGCGGAGTTCCAGCAGTTCACCAGCCAGCGCCCCTCCACCGAGGCGCTGGAGATCTACACGGTCGACGCCGAGACGAAGCTCGCGCACTTCGGCATGGCCGGCTACCGAGGCCTCATCGACAAGGCCCTGCTCATGGGCGAGACGCAGTGCGCGCAGGTCCTGCAGACCAACCTGGTCCAGAAGCAGGAGAACGCGGGCACGTTCGAGCGCATCAGCCACGAGCTCGGACAGCGGGTCACGATGAACGTCTGACCCGGGGCGGTCCGGCGCGGCGAGCGCCTGGCACGGGGCGGGCCGCCGCCGCGAACAGCGCGAGCCGCGAAGGCGCGGTGGGTGGCCCTTCGCCGGGCCGCCCACCGCTTCCTCGCATCAGCCGCCGGTCAACCGGCGATCAGCCACCCAGGCTCGCGGCGGCCGAGGCGATCGCCGAGGCGAAGGTGCTCACCTCGGTGTAGACGCCCGGGTAGTCCGGACGGGCGCAGCCGTTGCCCCAACTGACGATGCCGACCTGGATCCACGCGTTGGACGCGTCGCGGCGGAACATCGGGCCGCCCGAGTCACCCTGGCAGGTGTCGGTGCCGCCGGAGGCGTAGCCGGCGCAGATCTCGTCGCCCGGGATCAGGTCGGGATAGGAGTTGTCGCAGGTGGAGTCGGGCACGAACGGGACGGTCGCCTTGAGCAGGTAGCGCTGCTGTGCGCCGCCCTCGCGGGCCGCGCCCCAGCCGGCGACCGTGAAGGTGCCGCTGTTGTACGCCGTCGTCGTCGCGATCGGCATGGTTGCCAGGCCGGTCACCGGGCTCGCCAGGCGGATCAGTGCCCAGTCCTTGCCGTTGCCGTTGTAGCCGGGTGCGCGGTAGACGTAGTTCGACCGCACGGTGATCCGGCTGGAAGACTGCAGGTCGACAACGCCGAGGGTGGCGGTGATGCTGGTGTTCGTGCCGGTACCGCTGACGCAGTGCGCGGCGGTGAGCACCAGGCGGGGACTGTAGAGCGCGCCGCCGCAGCCCATCGACAAACGGACCATGAACGGAAACTCGCCCTGCGCCGCCCGCGTGCCGCCGACGACCGATTCCTGCGTCTCGCGTGCGTGCGCCGCGCCTGGCAGGACGCCGACGATCGCGACAACCGCGGTGAGCACGGCCAGCAGCCGGCGTGCGTGAGCGCCGGCGCGCCGGGCCGGTGCGTGCTCTGCGGACATGAACCCTCGAACCATCCGGGAGCCTCCCCATCGAGTTGGATGATGGGGAGTATGATACATATCGATTCGACATTTATGAATGCAATGGATGACTCATATCATGGGGCGGCACGACGGTCAGGGCAGGGACGCGACGACGACGAAGGTCTCCGTGTCGGAAACCGTCCGCGGGCGCAGACCGGCCGACGACAGGATCTCGCGTGCCGGATCCACCTGCGCCGCACCCACCTCGGTCAGCAGGGTGCCGCCGGGGGCCAGCCAGCCGGGTGCCTCGTCGGCGAGGCGGCGCAGGATGTCCAAGCCGTCGGCGCCGCCGTCCAGAGCCGAGCGCGCCTCGTGGACGCGGAACTCCTCCGGGAGGTAGGCGATCTCGGCCGTCGGCACGTACGGGACATTGGCGAGCAGGAGGTCGACCGTTCCGCGCAGGTCCGCGGGGAGCGGCGCGAACAGGTCGCCGCAGAACACCTCCCCCGTCAGCGGGGCGAGATTGCGGCGGGCGCACTCGACGGCGGCCGGGTCGACGTCCGAGGCGACGAGACGGACCGGGGTGACGTCCCGCACGACCACGAGGCCGAGCGCGCCGGTGCCGCAGCACAGGTCGAGCACGGTGTGCCCCGGGCGGACGAGGGCGCGGGCGGTCGTCGTCAGCAGTTCGGTGCGGTGGCGCGGGACGAAGACGCCGCCGGTGACGGCGACCCGCGCGCCGGCGAAGTCGGCCCAGCCGAGCACGTGCTCCAGCGGGAACCCCGCCGCGCGGCGCGCGATCATGGACTCAAGATGATCTTCGTCGTGGGCGACGCCGAGCAGGAGGGCCGCCTCGTCCTCGGCGAAGACACAGCCGGCGGCCCGCAGGCGAGCGACGATCTCGGATCGCGATGGCACGACGGAGGCTAACAGAGCCGCGAGAGCGACGACACGACGGAGGCCGGCAACAGCGGCAACGGGCACGCACGCCGGCCTGGAGCAGGGGGCTGAGGCGGGCGGAGGCGAGCGGACCCGTCCGGCCGCCGTTGGCTACGCGTTGAGATACGCCAGCACGGCGAGCACGCGGCGGTTGTCGTCCTCCGACGGGGGCAGGCCGAGCTTGGTGAAGATGTTGTTGATGTGCTTGCCGACGGCCTTCTCGGTGACGAACAGCCGCGCCGCGATCGCGGCGTTGGACCGGCCCTCCGCCATCAGGCCCAGCACCTCCCGCTCGCGCGGGGTGAGGGCCCGGGTCGGCTCGCCGGCATTGCGGGCCAGAAGCTGCGAGACGACCTCCGGGTCCATCGCGGTGCCGCCCCGCGCCACGCGGCGCACGGCGTCGACGAACTCGGCGACGGTCGCGACGCGGTCCTTCAGCAGGTAGCCGACCCCGCCCCGGCGGTCGGAGAGCAGCTCCCGCGCGTACAACTGCTCCACGTGCTGCGAGAGGACGAGCACCGGCAGGCCGGGGGCCTCGGACCGGGCGGAGATCGCGGCCCGCAGGCCCTCGTCGGTGAAGGTCGGCGGCAGGCGCACGTCGACGACCGCGACGTCGGGCCGGTGCTCCAGCAGCGCGGTGCGCAGGTCGGCGCCGTTGTCGACGGCCCGCACCACCTCGAATTCGTATGCGGTCAGCAGCCGGATCAGCCCGTCGCGGAGGAGGGCGAGGTCTTCGGCGATGACAACGCGCACGGCAGCTCCATGGTCAGCACGGTCGGGCCGCCGGGTGGGCTGTCGACGGTCAGACTGCCGTCGAACGCCCCCAGCCGGCGCTCGACACCGGCCAGCCCGGAACCGGCGCGCGGGGCCGCGCCACCGACACCGTCGTCGCCGACGGTGATGTAGATGGCGCCTCCGAGGTGCGTCAACGATACCCAGGCCGTCGACGCCCCGCTGTGCTTGACCACGTTGGTGAGAGCCTCGACGACCGCGAAGTAGGCCGCGGACTCGACCGGCGCCGGTGGCCGGCCACTCAGGTCGCTCGCCACGGCGACCGGGATCGGCAGCGTGAGCGCCAGGGCCTGGAGCGCGCCGTCGAGGCCGCGCTCGGCGAGGACCGGCGGGTGGATGCCGCGCACGAGCAGCCGGAGCTCGGCGAGCGCCAGCCCGCTCGCCTCGCGCGCCTCAGCGATGAGCGCCTGGGCGGCGGCCGGGTCGCGGGTGACGAGGTCCTCCGCCATGCCGAGGCTCATGCCCAGGGCCGCGATGCGGGCCTGTGCCCCGTCGTGCAGGTCGCGCTCGATGCGGCGCAGCTCGGCGGCCTGCGCGTCGACGACCTGAGTGCGGGTCTCGGTGAGCCGGTCGACCCGGACGGCCAGCCGGGCGCTGCGGGTCGGGCCGAGCAGCGACCGGTCGAACTGGGCGAGGGTCCACAGCAGCCAGGGCCCCGCGTAGAGGGCCCCGACGGTGATCAGGGCACCCTGCGGCGGCACGCTGACCGCGTCGAACGCGTCCTCGATCGGCCAGGTGACACCATACCCGTACCAGTCCGTGGCCGCGGTGACGATCACGGGGATGAACAGGACACCCTCCAACCCGTAGGCCAGCGAGGCCGGCCCGAGCACCCCGAGCACCACCCCGGTCGGCGCGCCGGCGAGCAGCCACACCAGGTCGCGCCACGTCGCCGGGTCCCTGACCAGCCACAGCCAGCGGCGTGGCGATCCGATGAACGCGCGCGGGGGCTGCGGACGGTACGGCCGGGGGATGTCGACGCCGGACCACTCGCCGGCCAGCCGGCGGTGCAGGTCGGCGTAGCGACGCACGACGAGCTGGACGAGCGGCGCCAGGACCAGCCCGACGCCGATGACCGACAGCACGAACGTCAGGACGCTCAGCACGAACAGGGCGAGCCGGACGGGCAGCGCGAGCAGCCCGAGCAGCGCCACCCTGCCGACGGCGGTCAGTCCCCGGCGGATGTACGGCACGGCTGCTCTCATGCCGCCATTCTGGCCGACGGACGGGCGCGTGTCGGTGGGTCTAGCCCTACCGTTCAGGCGGTGGCTGCCGATACCACCCGGGTGCGGCCGCGATCGCGGCGGGCCGGCCGACCGCAGCGCGGGGAGCACCTCAGGCGTAGAGCCCCCGGCCGTAGGTGTCCTCGGCGTAGTACGCCTCGAGCTCCTCGACCGTCTCCGCGGTGTCCTGGACGCTCTTGACGAGCTTCGCGTGCGACGGCAGCGCCTCGGGCGTCCACGTCTCGCGCTTCCACAGCTTCGAGCGCATGAACGCCTTCTGGCAGTGGAAGAAGATCGTGTCGATGTCGACCACGAGCGCCATGATCGGCCGGTGGCCCTCGACGACCAGCTCGTCGAACCAGGGCGCGTCGGTCAGCAGCCGGGCGCGGCCGTTGATCCGCAGCGTCTCGCGCCGCCCGGGCACGAGGAAGATCAGGCCCACGTGCGGGTTGGCCAGGATGTTGTGGAAGCCGTCGGCGCGGCGGTTGCCGGGGCGCTCCGGGATCGCGATCGTCGTGTCGTCGACGACGTGGACGAAGCCGGGCGGGTCGCCCTTCGGCGAGACGTCGCAGTTGCCGTGCGCGTCGGACGTGGCGACGAGCACGAACGGGGACAGCGCGAGCCAGGCACGGTCGGTCTGCTTGAGCCGGGCTCGTTCCTTGGTCACTGCCCGGGGCATCGGCGACCCGAGCACTTCCTCCAGTTCCGCCACCGAGGTGATGTGCATGGGGTCAGCATAAGGCGCGTAACAAGCTGTAACAGAAGAGCTATTGTCCGACCTCACATGTGCCATTAGCTTCAGTGCATGACGGGACAACGCACCGACGCATACCGCGACGACCGCGCCCACGTGTTCCACTCCTGGTCGGCGCAGCGGACCCTCGACCCGGTCGTCGTCGCCGGCGGCCTCGGCAGCACCTTCTGGGACACCGACGGCAAGCGGTACCTGGACTTCGCCGCACAACTCGTCAACCTCAACCTCGGCCACCAGCACCCCCGGGTGGTCGCCGCGATCCAGGAGCAGGCCGCGACGCTGTGCACGATCGCGCCGACGTTCGGCAACGCGGCCCGCAGCACCGCGGCGCGGCTCATCGCCGAGGTGGCTCCCGGCGACCTCCGGCACGTGTTCTTCACCAACGGCGGCACGGAGGCCAACGAGCACGCCGTGCGGATGGCGCGCGGCACCACCGGACGCCACAAGATCCTGTCGGCCTACCGGTCGTACCACGGCGCCACCACCGGCTCGATCACGCTCACCGGCGACCCGCGGCGCTGGGCCAACGAGCCCGCCATGCCCGGCGTGGTGCGGTTCTTCGGGCCGTACCCGTACCGCTCCCCCTTCTTCTCCGAATCCCCCGAGCAGGAGACCGGGCGCGCCCTCGCCCACCTGGAAGAGGTGTTCACCTTGGAGGGGCCGCAGACGATCGCGGCCGTCATCCTGGAGCCGGTGGTGGGCACCAACGGCATCCTCGTGCCGCCGCCGGGCTACCTCGCCGGCGTGCGGGAGCTGTGCGACCGGCACGGTGTGCTGCTCATCGCCGACGAGGTGATGAGCGGCTTCGGCAGGTGCGGCGAGTGGTTCGCCGTCGACCGGTGGGGTGTGGTGCCCGACCTCATCACCTTCGCCAAGGGGGTGAACTCGGGCTACGTCCCGCTGGGCGGGGTGATCCTGGGCCCGAGGGTGTACGAGACGTTCGCCGACCGGCCGTTCCCCGGCGGACTGACCTACTCGGGGCACCCGCTCGCCTGCGCGGCGGCGGTCGCCACCATCGAGGTCATGCGCGACGAGGCGATCCCGGAGCGGGTCCGTGACCTCGGCGAGCGGGTCGTGCGGCCGAGGCTGGAGAAGCTGCGCGACCGCCACCCGTCGGTCGGCGACGTGCGCGGCCTCGGCCTGTTCTGGGCGATCGAGCTGGTCCGCGACCGGCAGACGAAGGAGATGCTGGTCCCGTACAACGCCGGCGGCCCGGCGGCGAAGCCGATGGCCGAGGTGGTCGCGGCCTGCAAGGCCCGCGGCGTGTGGCCGTTCACGCACTTCAACCGGCTGCACGTGGTGCCGCCGCTGGTGATCACGGAGGCGGAGCTGCTGGAGGGCATCGACGCGATCGACGATGCGCTGGAGGTCGCCGACGGCTACGCCGGGTGACCCGGCCGGACATGTGCAAGGCTGGCCATCGTGACACGTGTGTTGGACGGCCGGTACGAGGTTGGCCCGATCCTGGGCCGCGGTGGCATGGCGGAGGTAAGGCGCGGGTTCGACCGGCGGCTCGAGCGCCCCGTGGCGATCAAGCTGCTGCACCGGGCGGGCCTGGACGATCCGGCGATGCTGACCCGCTTCGACCGGGAGGCCCGCACCGTGGCGCGGCTGGCACACCCCAACATCGTGGCCATGCACGACGTCGGCACCGACGACGGTGTGCCGTACCTCGTCATGGAGCTGGTCGAGGGGCGCAGCCTGGCCGAGGCCCTGTCCGGCGGCCCCCTCGCCGTCCGCGAGGTGGCCCGCGTCGGCATGCAGGTGTGCGACGCGCTGGCCGCCGCGCACGCCGCCGGCGTGATCCATCGCGACGTCAAGCCGGCCAACATCCTGCTCTCCGCCACCGGGCACGTGAAGGTCTGCGACTTCGGCATCGCCCGCCTGCCCGGCGCGGCGCAGTTGCACCTGACCGCCTCGGCGACGGCGCTCGGCACCACCACGTACATGGCACCCGAGCAGGTGGCGAGCGGCCTGGTGGACGCGCGTGCCGATCTCTACGCGCTCGGCTGCGTGCTCTTCGAGATGCTCACCGGCCGGCCGCCGTTCACGGCCGACACGCCGGTGCGGGTGCTGTGGCAGCACGTCCACGAGCAGCCGGCGCCGGTGTCGGCGCTGCGGGCCGGCGTGCCGGCGGAGCTCGACGCGCTCGTCGCCGCCCTGCTGGCGAAGCGCCCCGAGGACCGGCCGTCCAGCGCCGCGCGGGTGCGGGCCGCGCTGGTGGACGTGGTCACCGGGGCCGCCGCCGCTCCCGTGGGCGCGGTGGGCACTGTGGGCACTGTGGGCACTGTGGGCGGGGCCGGCGCGACCAGAGCCGGGACGCTGGGACCCGGGCCGGCCGGCATCGAGAGCACAGGCACCAGGGCAGCGGGCATCGGGGCAGCGGGCATCGGGGCAGCGGGCACCGGGACAGCGGGCACCGCCGGGCCGTCGGGCGGCGTCCGGGCCGCCGTCCGCGCCAGCGCCGCGGTGAGCCCCCGGACGCAGGCCATACCGGTCCTCGACCCCGGCGAGCCGCACGGCGGCGGGCGGGGGCGGCTCGGACCGATCGGTGTCGCCCTGATCGCGCTGGGTGCGGCTGCCGTCGCCGTCGTGGTGTTCGCCGTACTGCTCGCCAGCCGCCCGCCGGGAAAGGACGAGCCGATCGCGGCCCCGACGTCCTCCGGCACGGCGGCACCGGCCGGCCCGGGCACCGGCTCACCCACGTCGACGACCGCACCGACGACCGCACCGGCGACACCGCCGGTGAGCCCGACAGCGGGTGACCCGGTCGAGGCGGTCGACATCGTCGAGGCGGCGATCGCGGGGGCGGACAGCAGGCTCGCCCAGAACGAGATCCGCGGCCTGAACAGGCGGCTCGACGACATCCGCCGCGAGCTCGACCGCAACCATCCGGAACGGGCCGCCCAGCGGGTCGCCGACCTGCGCGTCGATCTGCGCGGCCTGCGCGACGACGGCAAGTTCACCCAGGACGGCTACGACGCCGTGACGGCCGCGGTCGACCGGCTGGCCAGGGCCCTTTCCGCGCCCGGGAACGAGCAGGACTGACAGGGCCTCCGATGGCGGCCGCCGGGAAGGTCGTCGCCCACCCCGGCGGCCGCCCGGACCGCTGATGTCGGACCGCTGATGCCGGACCGCGCTGACGGCTACGCGCCGCCGGCGCTCAGGGTCACCGTCTGCGGTTTGAACGACGACCCCGTCACGTCGACGCCCGCGGCCTTCGCGGCGTCGAGTGCCCTCCGCATGTAGTCGTTGGTGTACGCGAGGCCTTCCGGCTTCTTCTTCAGCACCGTGTCGCCGACCTGGTTCTTCGTGTTCAGCGAGATGTCCACGGTCTGGTTCCAGTCCGCCTCGGCGATCAGGCCGATCCCCTCGGCGGACGGCCAGATCAGCTTGTTGACCTCGTTCACCTGCCACAACTGGTGGCCCTTGCCGAGCTTCGAGCCCTTCGCCACCACCAGGTCACGGCACTCCTCGGCGTGGTCCCGGCAGTACGCCCAGCCCTTGATCGTGGCCGTCAGGAACCGCACCGTCTGGTCCTGGTACGCCTTGTCCTTGAGCTTGTCGGTGTTGGCCCACACCGCGTCCTGCAGCATCGAGGAGCCGACGGTCTTCCAGTCGATGATGGCGAAGTCCTCCGGCTTGTAGAGCTGGCCGGTCGCCGGGTTGGTCGCCTCGAGCAACTGCGCGTACTCGTTGTACGACATCGCCTGCGCGACGTCGATCTCCTTCTTCAGCAGCGCCTGCATGTCGAACTGCTGCTGGACCAGCGTGACGTCCTTGCCCGGGTCGAGCCCGGCCTTCGTCATGCCGGCGAAGAGCTCGAACTCGTTGCCGAAGCCCCAGTTGCCGACCTTCTTGCCCTTGAAGTCCGCCGGCGACTTGATGTTGCTGCTCGCGAACGCGACCTGGTACGTGCCGGAGCGGGCGAAGATCTGCCCGACGTCGGTGATCCCGGCGCCCTGCTCCCGGGAGGCGAGCGCCTTCGGCACCCAGGCGACGGCGTAGTCGGCCTTGCCCTGCGCGAGAACGGTCTGCGGCACGATGTCGACGCCGCCCTCGAGCAGCCGCACGTCGAGCCCCTGCTCCTTGTAGAAGCCCTTGTCGACGGCGGCGATGTACCCGGCGAACTGGGCCTGGTAGAACCACTGCAGTTGCAGCTTCACGGTGGTGACCCCGCCGCTGGCGGTGGTCGTGGTCGGTGGCGTGTCGGCGGTGCCGCAGCCGGCCAGCAGGAGACCTGCGGTGACCGCGACGCCGATGAGGGACCTGGTTCTCATGGGCGTTCCTCCGGGGAAAGGGCGCTACGAACGGGCCTTCCAGGGCATTGCCAGACGCTCCAGGAGGAGCGTGGTCAGGTAGAAGACGAGCCCGAGGACGCAGGCGCCGACGACGAACGCCCACGCACGGGGATACGCGGTGAACGCGGCGGCGGAGGTGATCCGCGCCCCGAGCCCGTCCTGCAGGCCGCCGAAGTACTCCGCGACGACCGCGGCGATGACGGCCAGCGACGACGACTGCCGCAGGCCGGTGAACACATAGGGCAGCGCGCCGGGCAGGCGGACCAGCCGGGCGAACGTCCAGCCGCCCGCCGCGTAGCTGTCCATGAGCTCGCGGTGGGTGGGGTCGACCTCCCGCAGGCCGCGCAGCGTGTTGATGAACACCGGGAAGAACGCGATGATCGCGGCGATCAGGCGGCGCGGCACGCTGCTGGTCGACTCGAACATGTTGTTGAGGATCGGCGCGAGCGCGATGATCGGCAGCGCGTTGAGGACGGCCGCGAACGGCACCGACACGTCGCCGAGCCACCGGACCCGCGACGCGGCCAGCGCGGCGAGGACCGCGGCGGCCGCCCCGACGACGAGGCCGACGAGCGCGTTGGCGCCGCTGGCGAGGGCCGCGTCGACGACGTTGGCGCGCTGCTCGACGAGCTGTTCCCAGATCGCGGAGGGCGCCGGCAGGATGAACGGCGCGATCCGGCCGAACGTGACCGTCAGCTCCCAGCCGGCGACGGTCAGGACACCCACGAGCACCGGCGGTACGACCGTGCGGGCCCACCTCATGCCCGCAACGCCTTGCGCACCGACGTGACGAACTCGAAGTACTCCGGGGACTGCCGGGCCGCCTCGTCCCGGGCCGGCAGGTCGATGTCGATCGACGCGGTGATCCGCCCGGGTCGCGCCGACATGACCACCACCTTGTCCGACAGGAACACCGCCTCGGCGATGGAGTGCGTGACGAACACCGTGGACGTGCCGGTCTTGGCGCAGATGTGCAGCAGCTCCGCCTGTAGCCGCTCCCGCGTCATCTCGTCCAGCGCGCCGAAGGGTTCGTCCATCAAGAGCAGCGGCGGATGTACGGCCAGCGCCCGCGCGATCGCCACGCGCTGCTGCATACCGCCGGACAGTTGCGCGGGGTAG
Source organism: Dactylosporangium roseum (assembly GCF_025264685.1). Taxonomy (GTDB): domain Bacteria; phylum Actinomycetota; class Actinomycetes; order Mycobacteriales; family Micromonosporaceae; genus Dactylosporangium; species Dactylosporangium roseum. The sequence continues at coordinate 2,278,242 of NZ_CP073721.1, read as the reverse complement.
TGCCCGGCGAAGTCCGCGAGGCCGACGAGGGCGAGCATCTCCTCGGCCCGGGCGCGGCGCTCGGCCTTCGGCACCTCGCGCAGCTCCAGGGGCAGCTCGACGTTGCGCCGCACGGTCCGCCACTCGAACAGCCCGGCCTGCTGGAAGGCGATGCCGTACTCCTGGTCGCGCCGGGCCTGCGCCGCCGGCTTCCCGGCGACGGTGACGGTGCCGACGGTGGGCTCGATGAGGTCGGCGATCAGCCGCAGCAGCGTCGACTTGCCGCAGCCGGACGGCCCGATCAGGGACACGAACTGTCCACCGCCGACCGTGAGGTCCACATCGGACAGTGCGGTGACCTCGTCGGGGCGGCCGGCGTTGAACACCTTGCTGACACGTTCGATGAGCACGGCGGTCATATCACGTTCACCTCGACTCGACGCCGATGACGCATGAGGGGCAGCTCGATCAGGCTGACGAACGCGGCGGCGACCAGGCCGAGCACGGCCGCGCCGAGCATCGCGGTGTAGACCTTCGCGGGATCGGCGGTGGCCTCCCGGCTGTACTCGATGACGAGCCGGCCGACGCCGCCGCGCGTGCCGGTGGAGATCTCCCCCACCACGGCGCCGACGACCGCGGCGGCGCCGGCGAGCCGCAGCGCGGGGAACAGGAACGGCAGCGCGGCGGGCAGCCGGAGCTTGACGAACGTGCGCCACCAGCCGGCGGCGTAGCTGCGCATCAGCTCCACCCCGGCGGCCGACGGCGAGTGCAGGCCGCGCAGCAGCCCGACGGCGACCGGGAAGAACGCCAGGTACGCGGCGATGGTGGACACGGTCATCCAGTCCTGCCACGCGTAGGGGCCGAACGACAGCGCGCCGCTCCATCCGGCCACGAGCGGCGCGAGCGCGACGAGCGGCACGGTCTGGGACAGCACGACGTAGGGCAGCAGGCCCCGCTCGACGAGCCGGAAGCGTTGCATGAGCGCGGCGAGGAGGAACCCGACGACCGCGCCGGCCAGGAACCCGATCGCGGTGATGCCGAGCGTGAACAGGCACGCGTCGAGCACCACCTGCCACACGGGACGGCCGCCGGTGAGCTCGGGCCGGCCCAAGCGGCGCACCACGTCGAGCAGGTGCGGCATGGAGAGGTCGTCGGCGCGCGGCAGGATCCGCACGCCGAGGACCACGGTGCCCTCGGGGTCACCGACCGCCTTGTACCCCTCCCACAGCAGCGCGAAGGCGGCGAGACCCCCGAGGGCCCCGAGGAACCGCTTGGTCCGGTTCACGAGACGACCGGGATGACATGCTCGCCGTAGGCGGCGAGCGTGGACTCCTTCGCGTCGTGCTGGAGGTACAGGGCGAACTGGTCGACGCCGAGCGCCTTGAGCTCGGCGAGGCGCTTGCGGTGGTGCTCGACCGGGCCGAGGACGCAGAACCGGTCGACGACCTCGTCGGGGACGAAGTCGGTGTGCGTGTTGCCGGCCCGGCCGTGCTCGGCGTAGTCGTAGCCCTTCCGGCCCTTGATGTAGTCGGTGAGCACCCTCGGCACCGCGCCGTCGGCACCGTAGCGCGCGACGATGTCGGCGACGTGGTTGCCGACCATGCCGCCGAACCAGCGGGTCTGCTCCCGCTGGTGCGCCAGGTCGTCGCCCACATAGGCGGGGGCCGCTACGCAGAACTTGATCGCCGCCGGGTCCCGGCCCGCCTTCTCGGCCGCGGACCGGACCGCCTTGATCATCCAGGCGGCGATGTCGGGGTCGGCGAGCTGCAGGATGTACCCGTCGCCGACCTCGCCGGTCAGCGCGAGCGCCTTCGGCCCGTAGGCGGCGACCCAGACCTCGAGCCGGCTGTCGGGGGCCCACGCGAACCGGAGGTCCCGGTCGCGCAGGCGCGCCGAGCGGCCGTTGCCGAGCTCGCGGATCACCTGCACGCACTCGCGCAGCTCGGCCAGTGTGGTCGGGCGGGAGCCCAGCACGCGCACCGCCGAGTCGCCCCGGCCGATGCCGCAGACCGTGCGGTTGCCGTACATCTCGTTGAGCGTGGCGAAGAGGGACGCCGTGACCGTCCAGTCCCGGGTGCCGGGGTTGGTCACCATCGGCCCGACGATCACCCGCTCGGTGTCGGCCAGGATCTTGCTGTAGATGACGAACGGCTCCTGCCACAGCACGTGCGAGTCGAACGTCCACACGTGGCTGAACCCGGCCGCCTCGGCCTGCTTGGCCAGCTCGACCACACCTGTCGCGGGCGGGTCGCACTGCAGCACCACGCCTATGTCCATGACATCACCGCACCTTCGGGAAGCCGAGGTCGACCTCCGACGTGGCCGGGTCGGGCCAGCGGGAGGTCACGACCTTGCTGCGCGTGTAGAACTGGATCCCGTCGGGCCCGTACATGTGCAGGTCGCCGAAGAGCGAGGACTTCCAGCCCCCGAAGCTGTAGTAGGCGACCGGGACGGGCACCGGGACGTTGACGCCGACCATGCCGCAGACGACGTCGTACTGGAACTGCCGTGCGGCGCCGCCGTCGCGCGTGAAGATGGCGGTGCCGTTGCCGTACTCGTTGCCGTTGACCAGCTTCACGGCCTCGTCGTACGTCTCGGCCCGCACGACCGAGAGGACCGGGCCGAAGATCTCGTCCCGGTAGAGGGGTGAGTCGGTGCTGACCCGGTCGACGAGGGAGGCGCCGAGGAAGAAGCCGGGCCCGCTCGCGATCGGCGCCTGCCGGCCGTCGACGACGACCTCGGCGGTGCCGGAGTCCGCCAGGTAGCCGGCGACCCGGTCGCGGTGCTCGCGGGTGATGAGCGGCCCCATCTCGGCGGCCGGGTCGGTCGCGGGGCCGACCGCGATGCGCCCGATGCGCTCGCCGATCGCGGCGACGAGCGGGTCGGCGACGGCGCCGACCGCCACCACCACGGAGACGGCCATGCACCGCTCCCCCGCCGAGCCGTAGCCGGCGGAGACGGCCGCGTCGGCCGCCGCGTCGACGTCGGCGTCGGGCAGGACCACCATGTGGTTCTTGGCGCCGCCGAGGGCCTGGACCCGCTTGCCGGCGCGGGTGCCGGCCTCGTAGACCGCCCGGGCGATCGGGGTGGAGCCGACGAAGCTCAGCGCCTCCACGTCGGGGTGCGCGATGAGCGTCTCGACGGCCTCCCGGTCGCCCTGGACCACGTTAAACGCGCCGTCCGGCAGGCCGGCCTGGCGCAGCAGGTCGGCGAGCAGCAGCGAGACCGACGGGTCCTTCTCGCTGGGCTTGAGCACGAACGTGTTGCCGCACACCAAGGCGTTGCAGAACATCCACATCGGCACCATGGCCGGGAAGTTGAACGGCGTGATGCCGGCGACGACGCCGAGCGGCTGGCGGATCGAGTACACGTCGACACCGGTGGACGCCTGCTCGCTGTACCCACCCTTGAGCAGGTGCGGCGCGCCGGTGGCGAACTCGATGTTCTCCAGCCCGCGGGCCAGCTCACCGGCGGCGTCGGCGACGGTCTTGCCGTGCTCCAGGCTGACCAGCGCCGCGATCTCCTTGCGGTTGGCGTCGACCAGCTCCCGGAAGCGGAACATCACCTCGGCCCGGCGGGACAGCGACGCGGCCCGCCAGCCGGGGAACGCCGCGAGCGCGCTCACGACCGCCCGCTCGGTCTCCGCCTTCGTCGCGGCGACGACGTAGGCCTGCTGCTCGCCGGTGGCCGGGTCCCACACGGGCAGTTGCCTGCCGCTCGTGCCGGACACGGCCTGGCCGTCGAGCCAATGCTTGATCTCTCGCATGTTGTGGTTCCCCAGGTTCTACAGCAGGTAGTCGGACAGTCCCCGGCGGACGAACTGCCCGTGGCCGGCGCGCCCGTGGTACGTGTCGCCGGAGACGATGACCGTCCCCCGGGAGATCACGGTGTCGACCTTGCCGTCGATCTCGTAGCCCTCCCAGGCCGAGTGGTCCATGTTCATGTGGTGCGTCTCGACGCTGATGCGGGTGCGTGCCGAGGGGTCGTAGAGCACGATGTCGGCGTCGGAGCCGGGCGCGATGACGCCCTTGCGCGGGAACAGGCCGAACATCCGGGCGGGGGTGGTCGCGATCGTCTCGACCCAGCGGGCCAGCGACAGCTTGCCGTCGACGACCCCCTGGTACAGCAGGTCGACGCGGTGCTCGACGCCGCCGATGCCGTTGGGGATCTTCGAGAAGTCGCCGATGCCGAGCTCCTTCTGGTCCTTGAAGCAGAATGGGCAGTGGTCGGTGGAGACGACCGACAGGTCGTTGCTGCGCAGGCCCTTCCACAGGTCGGCGCGGTGGGTCTCGTGCTTGCTGCGCAGCGGCGTCGAGCACACCCACTTCGCGCCCTCGAAACCGGGCGCGCCGAGCTGGTCCTCCAGCGTCAGGTACAGGTACTGCGGGCAGGTCTCGGCGAAGACGTTGCGGCCGAGGTCCCGCGCGGCGGCGACCTGCTCCAGGGCCTTGCCGGCGGACAGGTGCACGATGTAGAGCGGGCAGTCGGCGGCGACACTCGCGAGCCAGATCGCGCGGCTGGTCGCCTCGGCCTCGAGGGCCTCGGGCCGGGTGCGGCCGTGGTGGATCGGGTCGGTCTCGCCGCGCTCCAGGGCCTGCTTGACCAGCACGTCGATCGCGGGGCCGTTCTCGGCGTGCATCATGATCATGGCGCCGTTGTCGCGGGCCTTCTGCATGGCGCGCAGGATCTGCCCGTCGTCGCTGTAGAAGACGCCGGGGTACGCCATGAAGAGCTTGAAGCTGGTGATCCCCTCGTCGGTGACGAGCTGGTCCATCGCCTTGAGCGACTCGTCGTCGACGCCGCCGAGGATCTGGTGGAACGCGTAGTCGACGTGGCAGTTGCCGGCCGCCTTGGCGTGCCAGGCGGCCAGGCCGTCCTGGACGACCTCGCCGGTGCGCTGCACCGCGAAGTCGATGATGGTGGTGGTGCCGCCGAACGCGGCTGCCTTCGTGCCGGTGTCGAAGGTGTCGCTGGCGAAGGTGCCGCCGAACGGCAGCTCCATGTGGGTGTGCGCGTCGACGCCGCCCGGGATGACGTACTTCCCCGTCGCGTCGACAACCTCGAAGTCGCCCTCCTGCGGCCCCTCGCCGGGCGCGAAGACCGCGGAGATCTTCTCGCCGACGACGAGCACGTCACCCGGGATCGCGCCCGTGGGCCCGACGACGGTCCCGCCCTTGATCAGCTTCATCGCGCGGCCTCCGCTTCGCTCCGGCAGCGCTCACAGCGCTGTGCTCGCTGGTGAGCGGCCTCTCCGCCGCGCTCCGAACCGCTCACGGCCGCACCAGCTCCCCGTAGGCGTCGGGGCGGCGGTCGCGGTAGAACGCCCACCGGTCGCGGACCTCGGCGAGCAGCGCCATGTCGAGGTCGCGGACGATCAGCTCCGGGTGGTACGCGTCGCCGGTCGCGCCGACGAACTTGCCCTCCGGGTCAACGAAGTACGAGGTGCCGTAGAAGTCGTTGTCGCCGAGGTCCTCGACGCCGGTGCGGTTGATCGCGCCGATGAAGTACTCGTTGGCGACGGCGCTCGCCGGCTGTTCGAGCTTCCACAGGTACGCGGACAGGCCGCGGCTGGTGGCCGACGGGTTGAAGACGAGCCGCGCGCCGTTCAGGCCGAGCGCGCGCCACCCCTCCGGGAAGTGCCGGTCGTAGCAGATGTAGACCCCGACCTTGCCCACGGCGGTGTCGAAGACGGGATAGCCGAGGTTGCCGGGGCGGAAGTAGAACTTCTCCCAGAAACCCTTCACCTGCGGGATGTGGTTCTTGCGGTACTTGCCGAGGTAGCGCCCGTCCGCGTCGACGACCGCGGCGGTGTTGTAGAGGACCCCGGGCTGCTCCTGCTCGTACATCGGCAGGACCATCACCATGCCGAGCTCGGCGGCGAGGGCCTGGAAGCGCTCGGTCGTCGGACCGGGGATCGACTCCGCGTACTCGTAGTAGGCGGAGTCCTGGACCTGGCAGAAGTAGGGGCCGTAGAACAGCTCCTGGAAACAGATCACCTTGGCGCCCTGGGCGGCGGCCTGCCGGGCGTAGTCCTCGTGGGCCTTGATCATCGACTCTTTGTCGCCCGTCCAGCTCGTCTGGACGATGGCGGCCCGGATGATCGCTGTCATGGCTGCCCCTCTCTGGTGGTCAGTCCACTGTGTCCGGTGGCGGGGTCACCGGTGGTCGAGCACGTGCGCCGCCGACCCGGGCGGTCCGGCCGTGTCGGGCGGGGCGACCTTGTCCCGGATCGGATGCCGTAGGACACTAACGACACAAACTTAGGCGGACAATGGTCCAAGCGTTACAGAATGTTTCGGAGATGTAATTTGCTCGCGCCCAGTTCCGCTTCCGACCGGCCGGCGCCCGCGGTCCTCGACCTCATCGCGGGGGCGGTCGAGGACCGCAGCGCCCGGGGAGTCGCCGCCGCCGTCAGCCGGCTCGTCACGGCCGGCACGCTGCCCGCCGGCGTCCGCCTGCCCACCGTCCGGGACGTCGCCCGGGAGCTGGGGATCAGTCCCACGACCGTCAGCGAGGCGTGGCGCAGCCTGGCCCGCGCCGGCGCGATCCAGACCCGCGGCCGCTCCGGCACGTTCGTCGCCGCGCCCTCCCTGCCGCGGCAGCGCCTGCGCTACGCGCAGCTCGGCGGCCGGGTCAGCGAGCTGCGGGCCGGCCTGACCCGCGACTACTCGACCGGCGTGCCGGACTACGACCTGCTGCCCAGCCTCACCGACGCGCTCAAGCGGATCGGCGACGCCCGGCTGACCACGAGCTATCTCGACGGCGCCGTTCTGCCGCGGCTGGAGACCGTGCTGCGCGAGCGCTGGCCGTTTCCGCCCGAGCGGCTCACCGTGGTCGACGGCGCCCTCGACGCGCTCGACCGGATCACCGGTGTCGTGGTCCGCTTCGGCGACCACGTCCTGGTCGAGGACCCGGCGTTCCCGCCGATGCTCGACCTGCTGGAGACCGTCGGCGCGACCTTGGTCGGCGTGCCGATCGACGAGCACGGCATGCGTCCCGAGGCCCTCGCCGCCGCCCTGCGCGCCTACGAGCCGGTCGCCGTCTACCTCCAGCCCCGCGCGCACAACCCGACCGGCGCGAGCATGACCCAGGCCCGGGCCGACAAGCTGGCCCGGGTGATCGCCAAGCATTCCGGGGTCACCGTGGTCGAGGACGACCACGCGGGCGGCATCGCCACCGCGCCGCCGGTGAGCCTGGGGCGCCGGCTGCCGGACCGGACCCTGCACGTGGTCAGCTTCTCCAAGAGCCACGGCCCCGACCTGCGCCTGGCCGCGATCGGCGGGCCGGCGTCCGTCGTCACCGCGGTCACCGACCGGCGGCTGCTCGGGCCGGGCTGGTCCAGCCGGCTCCTCCAGGCGGTGCTCGTCGACCTGCTCACCGACCGGTCCACCGCGGACCAGATCGCCCGGGCCCGCGACGAGTACGCACGCCGCCGCACCGCCCTGCTCGACGCCCTCGACGCCCGCGGGGTCACCGCGACCGCCGCCGACGGGATCAACCTGTGGATGGCGGTCGCCAACCAGCAGGTCGCGATGCTGACCCTGGCGGCGCACGGGATCGCGGTGGCGCCGGGCGCCCCGTTCGAGGTGAGCCACCTCGACAGCGACCACGTGCGGATCACGGTCGGCCTGGTCCGCGACGGCTTCGAGGAGCTCGCCGACGTGCTGGCCGAGGCGGCGGGCGCCCCGCTGCGCGGCAGCGGCCCGCGGACCGCCAACCACCCCCACGGCTGGCGCTGACCCCGCCCCCTTTTCTGCGTTGATCATGCAGTTGTGGTGCCTGACAAACCGGGCATCCAGGGCGTGTCCCGGCACCATAACTGCATGATCAACGCAGAAAGGGGGCGGGGGTTAGCGGGCCAGGAGGGTCGTGACCTGTTCGGCGATGGACAGTTCCTCGTCGGTCGGGATCACGCACACCGCGACCGGGGCGCCGTCGGGCGAGATCAGGCGGGCATCCTTGGCGGGACTGTCGTTGCGGGCCGGGTCGACCGCGATGCCCCACATGTCCAGGCCGTCGAGGACCGTGGCGCGCACCGGCGCGGCGTGCTCCCCCACCCCGGCGGTGAAGACGACCGTGTCCAGCCGGCCGAGCACCGCGTGGTACGCACCCACGTACTTCTTGATCCGGTGGCAGTAGACGTCGAACGCGAGCCCGGCGGCCTCGTCGCCGGCCGCCCGCAGCTCCAGGAGCGTGCGCATGTCGTTGACCCCGGCGAGCCCGAGCAGGCCGCCGCGGCGCAGCAACACCTCGTCGACGCCGGCGAAGTCGAGGCCGGCGACCCGGTGCAGGAAACCGGGGATCGCCGGGTCGAGATCACCCGATCGGGTGCCCATCACGAGCCCTTCGAGCGGGGTCAGGCCCATCGACGTCTCGACGCTGCGCCCGCCAGCGACGGCGGTGACACTGGCGCCGTTGCCGAGATGCAGGACGATCTGGTGCAGCTCGGCGACGTCGCGGCCGAGCAGCCCGGCGGCGCGCCCGGCGACGAAGGCGCAGGACGTGCCGTGGAAGCCGTAGCGGCGGATGCCGTGCCGCGCGGCGAGCTCCCGGTCGATCGCGTACGTCGCCGCGGCCGCCGGCAGCGTGGCGTGGAACGCGGTGTCGAAGACCGCCACGTGCGGCACGTCCGGCAGCTTCGCACGGGCCGCCTCGATCCCGGTGATGCCCCCCGGGTTGTGCAGGGGTGCCAGCGGCACCAGGTCGTTGAGGGCCTTGATCACGTCGTCGTCGATCAGGGTGGGGGCCTGGAACCGGCTCCCGCCGTGCACGACACGGTGGCCGACCGCGTCGACGGCCGCCCGGTCGATCCGGTCGAGCACCTGCTCCAGCGCGGCGGCGTGGTCCGGCACGCCGCCCGGCTCACCGATCCTCTCGACGATCCCCCGGTCGCCCGCCGCGGGGTCCGCCAGGTCCAGCACTCGGTACTTCACGGACGAGGAGCCGCTGTTGAGCACGAGGATCATGCCAGGCAGACTACTGCTGTGGCCCGAATTGTGTACCTCGTCGAGCATGGTCCCGGCTCCGGCAAGTCGGCGATCGCGCTCGGCCTCGCCGAACTGCTCTCCCGCAAGGTGCCACGAATCGGCGTGTTCCGTCCCGTCGTCGCCGCGGCCACCGACCCGCTGCTGGAGCTGCTCCGGTCGCGCTACGACATCGGCGGGCCCGCCGACCGGCTCTTCGGGATCACCGCTCCCGAGGCCGCCGCGCTGCTGGCCGCCGGGCGGGGCGAGGAACTGGTCGGGCAGATCCTGGAGCGGTTCCGCGCCGTGTCGGGCGGCCACGACGCGATCGTCGTCATCGGCACCGACCTCGACGACGACCTGTCGTTCAACGTGCGGCTGGCCAACGAGTTCGGCGCCGTCGTCGCCTCGGTCGTCAACGGGCACGGCCTGGCCGACGTGGAGTCCCCGGCGCGCCAGGCGTACCACAGCCTGGTGGATCTCGACGCGACGGTCGCCGCGGTGATCGTCAACAAGACCCAGGGCGAGGTGAAGCCGCCGTCGCTGCCCGTACCCTGCTACACGATCCCCGAGGTGCCGACGATCGGCGCGCCGACCGTCGCGGAGGTCGCCGAGCAGCTCGGCGCGCACGTCGTCACCGGCTCCGGCGCGGCGCTCGGCCGCGATGTCCTCGACTACGTCGTCGGCGCCGCCCAGGTGCCGACCCTGCTCGACCACCTGACCGAAGGGGCGCTGCTCATCACCCCGGGCGACCGGGCCGACCTGCTCCTCGCGGCGGGCGCGGCGCACGCCTCGGGGCTCGTACCGCTGGCCGGCATCGTGCTGACCCTCGGCATCGAGCCGCCGCCCGTGGCGCTGCGGCTGTTCGAGCGGCTCAACCCCGGCCTCGCCGTGCTGTCGGTACCGACCGCGAGCTACGACACCATCGACGCCTCGACCCGCATGGAGCACCGGCTCAGCACCGCCAACCCGCGGAAGGTGGAGGCCGCGCTCGGCGCCTTTGAGTCCAATGTGGACACCAACGCGCTGGCGTCGGTGCTGGAGCTGTCGCGCTCGTCGCGGGTGACGCCGCTGATGTTCGAGTACGATCTGATCGAGCGCGCCCGCGCCGACCGGCGGCGCCTGGTGCTGCCGGAGGGCACCGAGGAACGCATCCTGCGCGCCGCCGACATCCTGCTGCGCCGGGGCGTGGCCGACCTGACGCTGCTCGGCGACCCCGCCGTCGTGGAGGCCCGCGCCCGGGACCTGAGTGTGGACGTGTCCGGCGCCACCGTCGTCGATCCGCTGACCTCACCGCTGCGGGACGAGTTCGCCGTCGAATACGCGAAGATCCGCTCCCACCGGGGCGTCACGCGGGACCTGGCGTGGGACGTCGTCGGTGACGTGTCGTACTTCGGCACGCTCATGGTGCAGCTCGGACACGCCGACGGCATGGTCTCCGGCGCGACGCACACGACGGCGGCGACGATCCGGCCCGCGTTCGAGGTCATCAAGACGGTGCCCGGCCTGTCCGTGGCGTCGAGCGTGTTCTTCATGCTGCTGCCCGACCGGGTGCTGGTCTACGGCGACTGCGCCGTCAACCCCGACCCCGACGCGTCGCAGCTCGCCGACATCGCGCTGTCGTCGGCGGACACGGCGGCCCGGTTCGGCGTGACGCCGCGCGTGGCGATGCTGTCGTACTCCACCGGCACCTCCGGCTCGGGTGCGGACGTGACGAAGGTGGCGGCGGCGACGGAGCTGGTCCGGCAGCGACGGCCCGACCTGCCGGTGGAGGGGCCCATCCAGTACGACGCGGCGATCGACCCGGCCGTGGCGGCGACGAAGCTGCCGGACAGCCCGGTGGCCGGGCAGGCGACCGTGTTCGTCTTCCCCGACCTCAACACCGGCAACAACACGTACAAGGCGGTGCAGCGCTCGGCCGGCGCGGTCGCGGTCGGCCCGGTCATGCAGGGCCTGCGCAAACCGGTCAACGACCTGTCCCGCGGCGCGACGGTCAAGGACATCGTCAACACCGTGGCGATCACCGCCATCCAAGCGCAGGGCTAGCGGTTCGGGCAGGATAGGAACATGACAGCGAGACTCAACACGGTGGTGTTCGACACGCCGGACCCGAATACGCTGGCGCACTTCTACTCCGAACTGCTGGAGCTGCCCATCACGCGGGCCGACGGCGACTGGGTCGAGATCAGCGACGGCACGACGAAGCTGAGTTTCCAGCTCGCGCCCGACCACCGGCCGCCGCTGTGGCCCGACCCCAACTTCCCGCAGCAGCTCCACCTGGACATCCGGGTCGACGACATCGACGCCGCCGAGGCGAAGGTCCTGCGGATGGGCGCGCAACTGCTCTCCACGAAGGGGGCCCGCTTCCGCGTCTACAGCGACCCGGCCGGACACCCCTTCTGCCTGGAGTACGACTAAGCGGATCCGTCCCGCGGAGGCTTCGCCGGGCAGCCGTGCTGCCGCTGCCAGGAGTCGAGCTCGGCGACCGGCGACTTCTCCTTGCCGGCCTTCCACGCGTCGAGGTAGGACCACGGCCAGATGACCCCGCGCCGGATCCACCAGTCGCCGGTCCGCTGGCACGCCGGGGACAGGCCCAGGTGGACGTGGCAGGCGCCGGCTCGGCCGGTGCGGCCGACCTTGGCGATCGGCTGACCGGCCTGGACCTGCGTGCCGGCCGCGATGCCCTCGTCGACCGAGGAGAAGTGCGAGAGATAGTACCGCGCACCGTCGCCGCCGAGGATCGACACCGAGAGCCCGCCCCGGGTCGCGCCGTCGTCGACCTTGGCGTCGTAGGTGTCGGACCGCGTCACCTCGAGCACCGTGCCGTCGACCGGCGACACGGCGGTGAGCCCGCACGCGGCGATGATGTCGCTGGCCGGATAGTCGTGGTGGGTGTGCTCGTAGGACGACTTGCCCCGCACCGGGAACGCGTGCTTGACCGGCTGCGGCGCCGCCGAGCTCGGCGGCGCGCTCTCCGGCTGGGCGGTGGCGCCGAGCTGCCGGCCGGGCGACTCGTGCGCGGTCGGTGCGGCCGATGCGGCCGGGCCGCCGGAGGTGCCGGTGGCGGAGCTGTCACCGCAACCGGCCGCCGCGACGGCGACCAGCAGCACGACGCCCACCAGCCGGGTGCGCTGCGAGAACATCGCCCGTCACCCTAACACCAGGTGCCTTCCGTGGACCGTCGGTAGCGCGCGGCGTATGCGGTCGGCGGCTCCCCGAACATCGCCGTGAAGTCCCGGCTTTCGTCAGGACCGGCGGCTTTCGTCAGGACCGGCGGCGGCGCGCTCTGGCCGCCGGCTCGACGTCGGCGAACTCGGCGATCGGGCCGCACGCGTCGACCAGGGGGTCCTGCTCGTCGATGCGGATGGCCACGCGGCGGAGCAGGTCGCGGAACATCGTCCGGTCGGGCTCGGCGAGCCCGCCCAGCACCCGCTCTTCGACGCGCCGGAGCTTGGCCCGCAGCGCGCACAGGGCGGCGCGGCCCGCTTCCGTGGACAGGATGCGGCGGGCGCGGCGGTCGGCCGGGTCCGGCTGCCGCTCGATCAGGCCCGCCTTCTCGAGGTCGTCCAGCAGATACGTCATCACGGTGCGGTCGATGCCCAGCTTGTTGGCCAGCGCGAGCTGCGTGCCGGCCGTGCCGGCGACCGCTGACGTGAGGACCTGGTAACCGCGCGGGCCGCCCGGGACGTCGGCGATCACCTGCTGGGCCCCCTTCGCGTAGCCGCGCAGCACCACACCGAGCGCCCAGCCCAGATCGGACTGGAGGTCGTCGGCGGTGTGAGCCGGAGTCTCCGGCGCCTGCGTCATGCAGCAATGATAAGCGGCCAACTCCCTCTTGCCGGCAGATGTTCTGTCATGCAGACTTTCTGTGTCGCCACTGATGCGCACAGCGGCGTCCGGACAGGTGACAGAGCGAAACGATCGCGGCGGGCGCGGCCGCGAGACACATGGAGGTACGACACCGATGCATCTCTTCCGACTCGACGCCAGCATCCGGGTCGCCGGCTCGGTGAGCCGCGCACTGGCGGACACCGCGGAGCACGCCTGGCGCGCCGAGCGCGCCGACGCGATCGTCACCCGGCGCGACCTGGGGCTCCGCCCGCTCCCGGCGGACGCCTGGACGTCGTTGACCCGGACCCGGCTCGACCCGTCGGCGCCGCCCGCGCCCGAGGCCGCGGCGGCGCTGGTCACGGAGCTGGGCGCGGAGCTGCTGGCCGCCGACGCGTACGTGTTCGGCGTCCCGCTGTACAACTGGAATCTCCCGGCCCAGGTGAAGACCTGGATCGACCTGCTGCTCCTGCACCCGGACCTGGGACCGCAGGGGGATCAGCCGCTCGCCGGGCGCCCCGCGGTGCTGGCGCTGAGCCGGGGCGGCGGCTACGGCCCGGGCACGCCGAAGGAGGGCTGGGACCACGTGACCCCGTACCTCGGGCGGATCCTCGGCGAGGTCTTCGGTCTCGACCTGCACGTCGCCGAGGCGGAGCTGACGCTCGCCGACGTCAGCCCGGCCATGGCACCGCTGCGCGGCCTCGCCGCCGAGTCACTGCGCAACGGCCACGCGAACGCCGCCGCGCACGGCCGGCGCGTCGCGGAGCTCATCAGGCCGGCGGCGTAGCGCCCCAGGCTCCCCGTGCCGAGCCTTCACAACGGGGGCAGGCTGTTCGTCACGTCGATCGCCGTCGAGATGAGCGACTGCACGCGGGCGGTCAGGGCGAGCAGGAGCTGGTGGGCGGCCGGGCCGGCGTGCCCGGCCGCCTCCCTGAGCGTCTCGAGGTCGCCCTGCACCTGGGATAGCTGACCGGCCAGGTCACCGGCCCCGCGGCGCAGGGCGTCGGCCATGTCGCCGAGACTGACGCCATTGGCCTCGAGGACCTTGATGGCGGCGATGCGCTCGACACACGCGGGGTCGTAGAGCCGGAAGTTGCCCGCGGTGCGCTGCGCGGCCTCGATCAGGCCGAGCCCGGTGTAGAAGTCGACGGTGCGGGTGGAGACGCCGGAGAGGTTGGCGAGCTCACCGATCCGGAGCAGTCTGGACACGGCCTAACCCTACAGTCCTGCGTGCTAGTGTGCCCGCCATGGTTTTCAAGAGCTTGCGGCGCGCGCTCGGAGTCGGCGGGCCCACCGTCGACACGGTGCTGCAGCGGCCCGACGTGCGGCCCGGGGAGCCGCTCGCCGGGCAGGTGCTCTTCGCCGGCGGCGAGCACGAGGTCGAGATCGAGCGGATCGTCGTGGCGCTCGTGACCAGAGTCGAGGTCGAGACCGGCGACGGTGAATACGACTCCACCGTCGAGTTCCAGCGCCAGCAGCTCACCGGCGGGTTCCGGCTCGCACCCGGCATGCGCCACGGTGTCCCGTTCCAGCTTCCGGTCCCCTGGGAGACCCCGATCACGCACATGTACGGTCAGCGTCTGCCCGGCATGGCGATCGGCGTGCGCACCGAGCTGGAGGTCGCCCGGGCCGTCGACAAGGGCGACCTCGACCCGATCAACGTCCACCCGCTGCCCGCGCAGGCGGCGGTCCTCGCCGCGTTCGTCGAGCTCGGCTTCCAGTTCAAGTCCGCGGACCTCGAGCGCGGCTTCATCTACGGCGCCCGCCAGACGCTGCCGTTCTATCAGGAGATCGAGTTCTGGGCCGCACCGCAGTACCAGGGGCAGGTCACCGAGGTCGAGTTGACGTTCGTGACCGACTCGCACGGCATGGAGATCATCCTGGAACTGGACAAACGTCGCGGCGGTCACGACGCGATCAGCCGTTTCAAGATCGGTCACGCGCAGGCCGGCTCCGTCGATTGGCCGCGTCAGGTGGACGGATGGATGCGGCAAACTCCGCGAAACCGGTTCAGCGGTTCCTGACCGGACCGGCCCTTCGATGCATCGGCGCGGTACCGTTAGCGCACAGCAGTGGACGTCGGACTCGGGAGGCGGGGCATGCAACAGCTCGTCGTGGTGGGTGTGCGGGCCCAGACGTGGCAGAGCCGCCCCATGGTCCTGCTCAAGGAGTCTTCCTCCGGCCGGCACCTGCAGTTCCCCGTTGACGGCGGTCCGCGCGACATGGACGAGCCGATCAGTGCCGAGCTGTTCCAGCGTGCGCTGACCGCGCTGCGGGCGCCGCTGCGCGCGATCGAGGTCGTCTCGGCCGGCGCGCCCTTCCAGTTGGTGCTCGGCGAGGGCATCCGCGTGCCGGCCGCGCCGCTGGAGGCGATCGCCCTGGCCCGGCACTGGGGCGTGCCGATCGTGACCTCCGAGGAGCTGCTGGCCAGCGCGGCGATCGCCGCGCCCGAGGGCCCGACGCAGCCGCTCGACCTGACCGCCCACATGGAGAAGCTGCCGACGGGGCGGGCCACGCTGAAGATCCGTAAGGGTGCCGAGGCCGGCGCCGAGTTCGCGCTCGACGGCGACGTCGTGCGCTGCGGCCGCGACTCGGCCAACCAGATCGTCCTCGACGACAACACGGTGAGCCGCAAGCACGTCGAGTTCCACCGCAACAGCGGCGGCTTCGGCTATTCGACGCTCGACCTCGGCAGCCTCAACGGCACCTACGTCAACGGCGAGCGCGTCAAGAGCGCGACCCTCAACGACGGCGACGAGGTCCAGGTCGGCAAGTTCACGTTGCAGTACCAGTTACGCTGATCACCAGGCGGACGGGCTGTAGTCCTTGAGAAAGCAGCCGTAGATGTCCTCGCCGAGCTCGCCGCGCACGATCGGGTCGTAGACCCGGGCGGCGCCGTCGGCGAGATCCAGCGGCGCGTGAAACCCCTCCTCGTGCAGGCGCATCTTCGTCGGGTGCGGCCGCTCGTCGGTGATCCAGCCGGTGTCGACCGCGGTCATGAGGATGCCGTCGGTGAGCATCTCCTCCGCACTCGTACGGGTGAGCATGTTCAACGCCGCCTTCGCCATGTTCGTGTGCGGGTGGCCGGGCCCCTTGTACCGGCGGCTGAACTGCCCTTCCATCGCGCTGACGTTGACGACGTACTTCCGGCGCGCGGGCGACGCGGCGAGCGCCGGACGCAGGCGGCTCACCAGGATGAACGGCGCCGTGACGTTGCACAACTGCACTTCGAGCAGCTCCAGCGGCTCGACCTCGTGCACCCGCTGGGTCCAGCTATTGACGGACGCCAGGTCCGGCACCAGCCCGCCGGCGTCGACGGCGGTCAGCGCGGCGATCCGCTCCGGGGTGGCCGACCGGCTGGTGAGGGCCAGCGCGGTGAGCGCGTCCGGCGGGATCAGCGTCGGCGTCCCGGCGAGCAGCTCGACCGGCGCGTCGTGGGCGTACGGCGCGGCCTTGTGGAAGGTGACCGTCTCCGGTAGCGGCCCGTCGAGTTCGAGGGGCGCGGACTCGGCGGCGACCAGGTGCGCGTACGACCCCGGGGCTCGTTTCACGGTCTGTGCCGCGTTGTTGATGAGGATGTCCAGCGGCCCCTGTGCGGCGACGTCGTCGGCGAGCGCGGCGACCTGGGCGGGGTCGCGCAGGTCGATGCCGACGATCCGCAGGCGGTGCAGCCACTCGCCGCTGTCGGGCATGGCCGCGAAGCGGCGCACGGCGTCGCCGGGGAACCGGGTGGTGATCGTGGTGTGCGCGCCGTCGCGCAGGAGGCGCAGGGCGATGTACATGCCGATCTTCGCCCGCCCGCCGGTGAGCAGGGCACGGCGGCCGGTGAGGTCGGTGCGGGCTTCGCGGCGCTCCCGGTTCAGCCTGGCGCAGGCGGGGCAGAGCTGGTGGTAGAAGGCGTCGACGTCGACATACCGGTCCTTGCAGGTGTAGCAGGACCGGGGCCGCTTGAGGCGCCCGGCGGTCGCCCCGGCGGTGGGCGACACCAGCGGGATACCCTGCGTCTCGTCGTCGATCCGGCCGGGCGCGCCGGTCGCGGTGGCCTCGGTGACCAGACGGTCGGCCTCGGTGACCGCCGCGCGCTTGTCGCTGCGCCGCTGGCGCTTGACATGCTTGTAGAGGTGCGAGGTGGCCCGCCGCACACGCAGCACGTCGGGGTGGTCCGGCGGCAGGGCCTGCAGCTCGTCGAAGACCGCAAGGCAGATGGCGAGGCGGCCAGGATCGATGCCGGGCACGGCGGCCACGTCGGCGCCGATCTCGTCGATGATGCGGTGGGGGTCGTGCGGGGTCACCCAGGAACTGTACGCGACAAACAGAACGGGCCCGTGTGGCACTGTTGCCACCCGGACCCGCTGCTCGCGGCGACCACCGTCCCCCGTTGCACTACCGATGGGCCGCGTCGTTCTCGACGATAGCCATTAAATCGGATTTGTCCGGCATTTCTGGCATATCCGTTCGCGTCGCTACCGAATCCGCCCGAACGAGCCCTCCACCCACCCCTGGTCCCGCCCACCCTCGCCCCCGCCCACAGCTCACTCCAGGGCACCGCCCACTCCAGGCACACCAACAAAGAGAACCCTCGCGGGCCGGCTGGCCACTCCCGCTCGACACCGTCGCGAGCGGGCGGTGGCGCTCACCAGCCGAGCGGGAGGCGGGGGCTCGGGATCGTGTTGGTCGGTGATCGGCTCGAATGCGGCCGTGGCGTGGGGCGGTGGGAGCGCGGCGCACGGCCGCCGGACCGGGCGGTCCGGCCAGCGCGTGATCGAGGTGCCGGTCACCGGGTGCCAGCACGGCGGGCCACCGGGCGGACCCACGGTACCGCGAGCAGGATCACCGCCGGGGAGAGGACGAAGCCGGCTCGGACGGCCGACGTCGCGTCCAGGATCACGCCGTCCACGGCCGCGCCCGCCGCGGCGCCCACCGAGAACGCCGTCGCCACCCAGGCGAACGCCTCCGCCGCGGTGCCCGGCGGGGCGATGCGGTCCACCGTCATGAACGTCGCCGCCAGGAACGGCGGCAGACAGATGCCGCACAGGATCGCCAGCAGCACCATCAGTACCGGTGACGAAGGCGTCAGCAGCAGCGGAAGATAGCCCAGTCCGAGCAACGCCGCCAGCAACGGCAGCCGGCGGCCGTCGACCTTGAACCGGATGTTCGCGAGGCCGCCCGCGAACGCGCCGCCCGCCTGCGCGGCCAGAATCCAGCTCGACCAGGAGCGGTCGCCGGCCCACTCGGCGTAGTCGATGACGGCGACCGGGAGGCTGCCGACGCCGGCGCCGACCAGGATCACCGCCACCAGCAGCAACCGGAGCTGGCCCGAGCGCAGCGCGCCCGCCCAGTGCCGTTCGGCGTGCTCGCCGCGCCAGTGGCGGACCGCCGGGGTGCTCACGAACCACAGCGTCCCCAGCAGTTGCAGCCCGGCGGTCACGTAGACGCCGGCGACGCCGCCGCCGAGACCGACCGCGGCGCCGGCGACGAGCGGGCCGAAGATGAAGATGAGTTCCTGCACGGCGATGTCGAGCGTGTACGCGGTCGGCACGCGGTCCTCGTCGAGCAGGTCGCGCCACAGCACCCGCAGGCCCGCCTCGAACGGCGGCGCGCCGAGCCCGGCCAGCAGTACGGCGATCAGCGCGCTCCACAGCGGCACGCCCTGCGCCAGGACCACGAACCCGGCGGTGGAGACGGCGGCGCCGAGCAGCATGACGGGCGGCTGCCGGAACCGGTCCGCGACCCTGGCGAGCACCGGTCCCCCGATCGCCAGGCCCGCGGTGTAGACCCCGACGAGGAGGCCGGCGGCGGCGATCGACAGGGATTCCCGGGCGTACAGCAGGAGAGCGACCGGCGCGGCGCCGAGCGGGATGCGCCCGATCGTGCTGGCGGCGAGCACGCGCGCGACCTGGGCTGCTCGCAGCACCGAGAGCAGGGGACTGGTGGGGGCCATGGAAGCGATCATCCGGGGTACGGCTTGAGCGCCCGCGCTCCGGGTACGGATCCGACCATGCAGAGACCTCGCATCCTGATCGTCGGCGCCGGCTTCGGCGGGTACCACGCGGCGCGCCGGCTGCTGCAGATGTCCCGCGGGCACGCCGAGATCGTGGTGCTCAACCCCAACGACTACTTCCTGTACCTGCCGCTGCTGCCCGAGGTGACGGCCGGCATCCTGGAGCCGCGCCGGGTGACGGTGTCGTTGCCGGCCACGCTGCCCGGGGCCCGGCTCCTGCTCGGTGAGGCGGATCACATCGACCTCGACCGGCGGGTGGTGCACTACCGGAATCCGGAGGGCGAGGGGCGCGAGGTCTCGTACGACCGGATCATCCTCACCGCCGGCAGCGTCAACAAGCTGCTGCCGATCCCGGGCGTCGCCGAGCACGCGCACGGCTTCCGCGGCCTGCCGGAGGCGCTGTACCTGCGCGACCACCTCGTCCGGCAGGTGGAGCTGGCCGCGGAGGAGACCGACCCGGCGGAGCGGGCGGCGCGGCTGACGTTCGTGGTCGTCGGGGCGGGCTACACCGGTACTGAGGTCGCGGCACACTGCGAGCTGGCCACCCGCGAGCTGCTCGGCCACCACCCGTCCCTCGCCGGCGAACGGGTCCGCTGGCTGCTGCTGGACACCGCGCCGCGGGTGCTGCCCGAGCTGTCGCCGCGGCTGTCCAGGACCGCCGACCGGGTGCTGCGCGAGCGCGGGGTCGAGGTCCTCACCGGCTGCTCCGTCGAGGAGGCCATGCACAACCGGGTCCGACTCAGCGACGGCCGGGTCGTGCCGACCCACACGCTGGTGTGGTGCGTCGGGGCGCGGCCCGACCCGCTCATCTCCGACCTGGGTCTGCGGACCGAGCACGGCCGGCTGTGTGTCGACGAGTACCTCCAGGTGCCCGGGCATCCGGACGCGTTCGCGGCGGGCGACGCCGCGGCCGTGCCGGACCTGACCCGGCCGGGCGAGCTGACGCCGATGACGGCTCAGCACGCGGTCCGGCAGGGCGAACTCGCGGCGCGCAACGTCGCCGCGACGTTCGGTGTCGGCCGGCCCCGCCGGTACCGGCACCGGGACCTCGGTTTCCTCGTCGACCTCGGCGGCAAGGACGCGGCCGCGAACCCGCTGCACGTGCCGCTCGCGGGCCGGCCGGCGAAGGTCGTCACCCGCGGGTACCACCTGATGTCGCTGCCCGGCAACCGCACGCGGGTCGTCGCGGACTGGGTGCTCGACGCCGTCGCGGGCCACCCGGCCGTCGAGATCGGTCTCGTCCGCTCCCCGAACGTGCCGCTGGACACAGCATCTCCCGAACTGGCGAAGTCGGGTGCCGCCGAACAGGCGGGCGTGAGCGCATGACATGTTCGGGACGGCCGGACAAGGGGCATCACTGCCTTGTCCGGCTTTTTCCATTGGGGGGTACGTCCGATGTCCGCGACCGCAGGAGAAGCGATGAGCCGGTGCCCGGTGTGCGGCGCCCGGGTCCACGTCAACGCCGGCTCGGCCACGCCGCCGCACCAGCCCGACGGGGTGACGCGGAGCGGGGACCAGTGCGCGGGAACGGGGCAGCCGAGCCGGTAAGCGGGTGATCCTGCGCTTTCACCCGTTTCGTACCGCAAGCGCGGCGCCCGGCGGCGGCACGATCATCGCCATGTTGCACCTCGATCCCGACAGCGTGCTGGTGCAGACCGCCGCTGAGTTGCAGACCCGTCACCTCGTACGGGACCCGGACGACCCGAGCCGCTGCGGCGCGTGCGGCGCCCTGCTGCCCTGTCCGGTGGAGGCGGCCGCCGCCCTGGTCTGCCGGGCCGGCGGCCTCTGGCTGGAGGGCGACACGCTGGTCGACGCTCTGGAACCGCCGACGCAGTTGCTGGCCATCGTGCCGGCTCCGGTCTGAGACCCCCGATCCCAGGCCCCGGCCTGAGGCTTGGCGTCGGTGTCGCGCAGCGTCGTCGGCATGGACGCGAAGCGGGTGCAGGGGATCGGGTTCACCGCGCTGATGGGCGCCGCCGCCGGAGCGACGCTCACCGCGCACCGCGAGCCCCGGCGAGCCGCCATCGGCGCGCTCGCCGGGGCCGTCGCGACGGCCCCGCGGCTGACCGGCCGGGCCGGCGTTCGCCGTCAGGTCGATTGATTACCGGGCGGCGATACCGGGAATGCACAGGTCATGCGCCGCTGGCTCCGGTTCAATGCCCTCTCCGTCGTCATGTTCAGCGCGTTCGTGCTGTTCATCGTGCTGCAGAGCGTGTTCGGCTGGCACACCCAGAACGCCGAGCTGGCCGACCACGGCCGAGCGGTGCAGAGCTACCTGCGGTACCTCGGCAGCGGCGATTTCGTCGAGTCCGTCTTCGAGAACTGGGAGTCGGAGTTCCTCCAGATGGCGTCCTACGTCTGGCTCACCGCGTTCGTCCTGCAGCGGGGTTCCCCGGAGTCGCAGCCGCTCGGCGGTGCCGACGACGACCCGGAGCGGCAGCGCCGGCCCGGCTCGCCGTGGCCGGTCCGCCGGGGCGGCCTGGCGCTCAAGCTCTACAGCAACAGTCTCACGATCCTGCTGGCCGGCCTGTTCCTCGTCTCGTTCGTGCTACACCTGCTCGGCGGCACGGCGGCCTACAACGAGTCCCAGGCCCTGCACGGCGGACAGCCGGTGCACTTCTGGCAGTTCCTCGCCAACAGCGAGTTCTGGTTCCAGTCGATGCAGAACTGGCAGAGCGAGTTCATGTCGGTGGGGGTGCTCGTCGTGGCCGGCATCTTCCTGCGCCAGCGGGGCTCGTCGCAGTCCAAGAAGGTCGCCGAGCCGCACGCGAAGACCGGCGGCTGAACGCGCCGTCAGGCGACGGCGATCGCCTCGATCTACAGCAGCCACGCCTCGGAGTAGATGTCGGTGATGATGATCGTGAGCGCGGGCCGGTGGTCGCCCAGCACCTCCGCCCGGATGCGGGCGTTGGCCTCGCGATATCGCCGGTCGGCCAGATAGGTGGTGACCTTCGCGAGGTTCCGCGTGGTCAGGTCGGCCTCGGCCAGCACCGCCGCGATGTGGTCCCAGACGAGACGGCATTGCCATGACCGATAATTCGGGCTGGGCCGGGAGAATGTCGCCGCCGAGGTGTGCCGACCGGCGCGCGTTCCACCGCAATCCGCCGCCACGCCGCTCGACCTCATGATCATGGGAAAGATGTGACTGCCTGGGCAGCCACATCTTTCCCATGATCATGAGGTCGAGCGGCCCGGAACGCGCCGTCCCGGGTCCAGCGGCGACCACGAGCGACCAGACGCCACCCGCCGAAGATCACGAACTGAAGGTCGTCCCCGGACGCGGGATGTCGCCCCGCCAGGCGCCGGTCGCACTGCCGCGCTCCTCGACGAACTCCTTGAAGCGCTTGGTGTCGGCCCGCACCTGACGCTCGTCGGCGCCGACGGCGCTGCCGGCCTTCTCCACCAGACCTTCCGGCTGCCAGTCGAGCTGGACCGTCACGCGGGTGTCCTGGTCGCCGAGGCGATGGAAGGTGACGACACCGGCGTGTTTCGTGTCGCCGCCGATGCTCTTCCAGGCGATCCGCTCGTCCGGGTGCTGCTCGGTGATCTCGGCGTCGAACTCACGTTTGACGCCACCGACCTTCGTGACCCAGTGGGTGCGCCGGTCATCGATTTGACGGATCGACTCGACGCCGCTCATGAACTGCGGGAACGACTCGAACTGCGTCCACTGGTTGTAGGCGGTGCGCACCGGCACATGGACGTCGATGGTCTCGGTCACGCCACTCATTCGTCCTCCTGAACTCTTGACTGCGTGTTCTCCTATGGCATGCCCGGTCGGCGGGCCGGGAAACACCGCTCAGCCGGTTTGCTGCGTGGGCCGTACGAGCATCTCGTTGACGGCGACGTGCCGCGGGCGGGTCACGATGTAGGCGATGTTGTCGGCGATGTCCTCGGCGGAGAGGCGTTCGACACCCTCGAACCGTTGCTGGATGGTGGTCCGGACCTCCGGGCGGTTGTGCGACGCGAGTTCCGTCGCGGTGGCGCCGGGCTCGACGAGGGAGATGCGGACGAAGCGACCGGTCACCTCCTGCCGCAGCGCCTCGCTGAAGGCGCCCACCGCGTGTTTCGTGGCGTTGTAGACGGCGCTGCCGTTGCGGGCCACCCGCCCGGCGACCGAGCTGATGTTCACCATGTCGGCGACCCGCCGCGGCTGCTTCCCGGCGGCCTCCAGCAGGTGTGGCAGCGCGGCGTGTGCACAGTACAACAGCCCCATCAGATTGATGGAGACCATCCGCTCCCACTCGGAGAGGGGCGCGTCGACGGCCGGGCCGAGGAGCATGACCCCGGCGTTGTTGACGAGGGTGTCGAGCCGGCCGAGTTCGTCGACGGTCCGCTCCACCGCCTGCCGGGCCTGCGCCTCGTCGGTGACGTCGGTCTCCAGGACGATGGCGTCACCGCCGGCGACGGCGATCCGCGCGGCGAGGTCGGTGAGCCGGTCGGTCCGGCGGGCGGCCAGGGCGACCGCGGCGCCCTCTGCGGACAGTGCCAGTGCGGCCGCCGCGCCGATACCACTGGAAGCGCCGGTGACGAGCGCGACGGTGCCGTCCAAACGATCTGCCATACGGCAAACCTAGACGTTCAGATCCTTCCGGATCTCCTCAAGGATCTTCGAGGTCTCGGTCGGCGGGTGCGCCTCGACGCACAGCCGCTCCATCGCCTCCGCGTACAGGTCCACGTCGTCGCGCTTGTCGAGGTACAGCGCGCTGGTCAGTTGCTCGATGTAGACGACGTCGGGGAGGTCCTCGTCGGGGAAGCGCAGGATCGAGAACGCACCGCCCGCGGCGGCGTGACCGCCGGCCTGGAACGGGATGACCTGGAGCCGCACGTTGGGCAGGGTGTTGACCTCCAGCAGGGCATCCACCTGGTTGCGCATCACGTCGAGCCCGCCGATCGGGCGGCGCAGCGCGGCCTCGTCGACGACGACCCACAGCTTGACCGGCTGCTCCCGGGTGAGGATCTCCTGCCGTTTCATCCGCAGCTCGACGCGGCGCTCGATCTCCTCCGGCTTGGCGCGGCCATGGCCGAGGAGGACGACGGCGCGGGCGTAGTCGCGGGTCTGCAGCAGGCCGGGGACGAACTGCACCTCGTAGGTGCGGATGAGCGCGGCGGCGGCCTCGAGGCCGAGGTAGGACTGGAACCAGTTCGGCAGGACGTCGCCGAAGCGGTGCCACCAGCCGGGGTTGTTCGCCTCGCGGGCGAGGGCGAGCAGGCGGTCCCGCTCGACCGGGTCGTCCATCCCGTAGAGGGTGAGCAGATCGGCGACGTCGCGCTCCTTGAAGCCGACACGGCCGAGCTCCATGCGGCTGATCTTCGACTCGGACGAGCGGATCTCCCAACCGGCGTCTTCCCGGCTGACACCCTGTGCTTCACGTAACCGGCGCAGGTGAGCGCCCAGCAGCATCCGGAGGACCGTCGGGCCTCCGGATGCTCCTTCTGGTGTTCCGGTCGTCACCTACTGCCTCCGGGATGTCAAACAATCGCGTCGCGGGGCTTCCCCCGCGACGGCCGGAGTAAGCATGCCATGACCGGATAGTAAGCGGGAGTGGGCTCACATCGAACCGGCGGGCGAGCCTTCCTCCCACTCATGGCGGCTTAACTCAACCGAACGGCTCAGCCGGCCGGGCGGCGGAACAAGGCCAACAGATTGTCGAAGTCGCCGTCACGGGCACCGTCGACGAAGGCGGCGATCTCGTCGAAAGTGTAGATGAGCGCGGGGCCCTCGGGGTCCCGTGAGTTCCGCATGGCGAAGCCGGACCCGTCAGGCAGCCGGGCCAGTTCGACACAGTTGCCACTCGGGTTGCTACGGCGGCTCTTCTGCCAGGTCACACCCGTCAGGTCGCCGGCCGGCATCCCGTTGTACGTCTGTTCCATGGACATCTCTCTGGCGCATTGGTGGAAAGTTCACGGAGCGAACTGCATCTGCACGTGCATCGGCTCTTGCGTCTGCAGCCGATAAAGCGCATGCTAGCGCATGTGCGAATGTACGGATGCGCTCACAATTTGTGATCGAAACCGGACGTTCGCTCCCAAACGATCGGGCCCCTTCCCTAGCTGCGATCTTGAAAGGGACGCGCATATGGATCCCCTCGCCCTCCTGGCCGGTGCGGCCACGGCGGCAGGGGCCTGCGCGAGCCTCTGCATGTATCTGCGCGCACGACGCGCGGAGCAGGAGGTCGCTCGGCTGCGGTCCGAGCTCAACGTCGAGCGACACGCCGCGAGCCACGACGCGCTCACCGGCCTGCCCAACCGCCGTGCCTTCTACCAGCGCGGTGCCACGCTCGTCGCGGACCTCGACCGCCACCCCCTGGTCGCGATCGTCCTCGACGTCGACGGCTTCAAACAGATCAACGACGTGTACGGGCACTCCGCCGGCGACGCGGTCCTGGTCACCGTCGCGCAGCGACTGGTCGCGTGCGCCGGGCCGGGGCTGGTCGCCCGCCTGGGCGGCGACGAGTTCGCCGGCCTGATCGCGTGCCGCGGCGGCCCCCCTGAGGAACAGGCCGACCGGCTCGCCGAGGCGCTCGCCGCGCCGATGCCGCTGGGCGGCCACACCATCACCGTCAGCGCCTCGGTCGGGCTCGTCCCGGTCGAGCCGTTCGCCCATCTCGCCGACACGGTCCACCGGGCCGACGCGGCGATGTACCGCGCGAAGCGCGCCCGCTACCGTCCGCATCTCACGGCACAGCACGTCCTGCACACCACGCTCCGCCTCGGCAAGCCCAGACAGCCGGTCGAGAAGGACCCCACCCGCCCGACCTCGGCGACCTAAGGGAACCCCCATGGACCTCAAAGAGCTCGTGAGACAGCGCCGCCGCCACCAGCCCCGCCCCCGGTCCTGGCTGGCCAACAAGCTCAAGCGTGGTGAGCAGTGTCGCGACTGCCACCAGCCGTGGCCGTGCGACCAGTACGTGAGCGCCCGCAACTCGGTGCTCGTCTACGCCCTGCGGCGCCTCGACCTCGCGCGGCCGGGGAGTCTGGGGTGACTGTCGCGCACATCCCCGCACGGCCGACGTGGCGGTGCACGGGATGTGCCGAGCCGTGGCCCTGTGCGACGAAACGGCAGCAGCTCATCGCCGACCACGGCGAGAGCCCCGCCGAGCTGCGCACGCTGATGGCGCTGCGGGTCGCCGACGCGGCCGAGGACCTCCGCCAGTACGGCGCCGAGCAGTTGTGGAACCGCTTCCTCGGCTGGCTGCCCGCCCCCGGCCAGCGCCCCGCCATCCGTTTGGTGGCGAACCCGCCGCTGGGTGGTTATCGCCGCCAGCCGCCGAGCCGCGAGCAGGCCGACCCGCGCGAGCCGGTCACCACGTCGCCCGCGCCATCAGCGGGTAGTGGTCCGACGCGGATTCCGCCGCCCCGCCGGTCACGACGCGGCACTCGGTGAACCACCCGGCGGCCGACGGGGTCGCCAGCACGTAGTCGAGCCGCAGCTCGGTGAACTCCGCGCCGCCGAGCCGGGTCGGCACGGTCCACGCCTGACCGGTGCCGCACCGGCGGAAGACGTCGACCAGGCCGCGCCGAGCCAGCAGCGCCATCGCCCGCGTGTCCACGCCGCGGCCGCACCGGTGCTCGTGCCGCCGCCGGTACCGCCGGGAGAGCGTCGCCAGCCGGGCGGCGTGGTCGCTGTACGGGTCCAGCGCGTTGAGGTCTCCCAGCAGTACGGCATCCTTCCGGTCTTTGACGACGCCGGCCAGCCAGCGCGCCTCGGTCCGCCGGACCCTCCCCCACAGCGGGAAGAGGTGGGCGGTCACCACCGTCAGCGGCCCGCCCGGCGTCGCCACCCGCGCCCACGCGGCGGCGTGGAAGAAGGGCCGCGGCACCACCCCCGCCGCCAGCACCCGCAGGTGCCGGGCGAAGAACAGCCCGACCGGCTGGCCGCCGGCCGAGCGCGCGACGTGCGCCCGCATCCCGGTCAGTGCCCCCAGGTCGGGCTCACCGCGCAGCTCCTGCACCGCGAGGATGTCCGGCGACACCTCGGCCACGACGCGAGCGACGGCGTCGAGCCTTCCCCGGCCGCCGTTTCTGATGTTGTACGTCATGAGCGTCAACGACATACATTGCCCTGGTGAATGCCCTCGCGAACCATGATCCCGCCCTCTCCGCCCTGCACACCGCCCGCGACGAGGCGGTCGCCACGCTCGCCGACCTGATCCGCATACCCAGTGTGGGCGGCACCGCGGCGGAAAGTGAGATCGTCCACCACATCGCCCGCCGGTTGCAAGCCGAGGACGTCGAGATCGACCTGTGGCGGATCCCGGTGGCCGAGCTGTCCGCCCGGCCGGACTTCCCCGGCATGGAGGTCCACCGCGACGAGGCGTGGGGCCTGGTCGCGCGGCTGCCGGGCACGGATCCAGCGGCGCCGACGCTCATGTTCAACGGGCATCTGGACGTGGTACCGCCGGGAGACCCGTCGACCTGGTCCGCCGACCCCTACTCGGGCCGGATCGCCGACGGGCACGCCCACGGCCGGGGCGCCTGCGACATGAAGGGCGGTTTCGTCTCGGCGCTGTCGGCGCTGCTGGCACTGCACCGCAGCGGCGCACGGCCGGCCGGTGACGTGCTGCTCGCCGCCGTCGTCGGCGAGGAGGACGGCGGGCTCGGCACGTACGCCACCCTCGACCGTGGCTGGCGCGCCGACGCCTGCGTGATCACCGAGCCGACCGCGCTGGACGTGCTGGCCGCCAACGGCGGGGCGCTCACCTTCCGGCTGCGGGTGCCGGGCCTGGCCGCGCACGCCTGCGCCCGCACGAGCGGGGTCAGCGCCGTCGAGAAGTTCCAGCTCATCTTCCCGGTGCTCCGGGCGCTGGAGAAATTCCGCAACCGCGACGTCGACCCGATGATGCGCCGGTGGGACGTCGCCTACCCGCTGGAGATCGGCACGGTCCGCGCCGGCGACTGGGCCTCCACCGTGCCCGACCTGCTCGTCGCCGAGGGCCGCTTCGGCGTGGCGCTCGACGAGCCGGTCGACGAGGCGCGGGTGGTGTTCGAGCGGACCGTCGCCGAGGCGTGCGCCGCCGACCCGTGGCTGAAGGAGCACCCGGTGACGGTGGAGTGGTGGGGCGGGCAGTTCGCCTCGGGCCGCTGCCCCGACGGCAGCGACCTGGTCCAGCGGGTCATCGCCGCGCACGCCGGCACCTCCGCCGCCGAGGCGGCGGTCGTCGGCGCCCCGTACGGCTCAGACCTGCGCCTGCTCACGGCCGCCGGCATCCCGACCGTCCAGTACGGCCCCGGCGTCGGCTACGGCCACTGCCCCGACGAGCGCGTCTCGCTGGCCCAGGTCCACGCCTGCGCCGAGACCCTGGTCCGCCTCGCGCTGACCGACCGCCACGTGGCGGATTGACCCGCCGGACCGTCCCCGCACCGGCGCACCGGCGCACATCGATCCCAGCCGACGGTGATGCTCGGACGCTCCCGCGTGGTGAAGTCCGATTCCGCCGATCCGGATCGTCGAGCCGCGGCTACGAGGCGCTGATGCGGACCAGCATCTCGCGGAGCTTCGCCAGGTCCGCCGGGCCCAGCAGGGTCGCGACATCGCTGTCGACCTCGGCTATCGCCGCCGGGGCGTCGGACAAGAATGCCGCGCCGCGGTCCGTCAGCGTCACCACCACCGCGCGCTGGTCCGTCGGGTCCGGACGCGAACCGACGTAGCCCAGGACTTCCAGCTCCCGGACCAGCCGGCCCATCATCTGCCGGGTCATCCCGGCCCGCGCCGCCAGCTCCGTGATCCGGGTGCCCGACGGGTCGAGGCCGGTCAGCACCGGCAGGTGGCCCAGCCGTACGTCGGCGTGGCCGCTCGCCTGGAGCTTGGCCAGCGACGCCGCCTGGGCGCGACGGTGGGCGTGCAGCAGGAGCCGGCCGAGCGGCAGCGCCCGCAACTCCTCGGCGGACGGGTTGACATCCGACATACGAAACCCCATTTACAAAAGTACGAAACCTAGTTTAGCTTCTAGCGGGAGAGGTACCACAGGCTTCGCGGCCCGGTCTGGCCGCACAACAGGAGGAGCGACAACCCATGAGTATCGTGCGAGCGGCCGACGCGCCGCGATTCGAGCTCGGCGACGCGCGGTTCACCGTCTTCGCCGGACCCAGCAACGGGTCACGGCAGGTGTGCGCGTGGCGGCTGACCGTCCCGGCCGGCCTCGAGTCGAACGCGCACACCATCGACCGTGACGAGGTCTTCGTGGTGCTTTCCGGGCAGATCCGGGTCACGCCCGACGGCGACCTGCTCGGACCCGGCGACTCGGCCGTCGTCCCGGCCGGCGCGCCGATCTCGGTCGGCAACCCGGGCGCCGAGGCGGCCGAGGTGTACGTCGCGCTACAGGCGGGCTTCACCGCGTATCAGAGCGACGGCACGCCGATCGGCACGCCCCCCTGGGCGGCGTAGCTCAGCCCCCCGGTCGCCCGCCAACCCCGGTGACGCGCGGTCGTGCGGGCGGGTGCCCGCCGATCGCGGTCGCCGCTGAACCCGGGACGGCGCACTCCGGGCCGGGCAACTTCATGATCATGGGAAAGATCTGGCTATCGGGGCGGCCACATCCTTTCCCATGATCATGAGATCGAGCGGCCCGATCGTGCCGGAACGCGCCGCCTCCGGTCCAGCGGCGACCACGATCGACCAGACGCCCACCCGCACGACCGCGCGTCACCATCTCGTAGCGCGACACCGGGGTTGGCAGACGACCGCACGGCTCGACCGCACGGCCTTGGCGCTAGCCGACCGTGCCGATCGTGTACGCGATCTCGTCGAGCAGCTCCCGCGCCAGGAAGCCGGTGCGGCCGTACCGCGGCGCCAGGCGCTGACCGCTCACCGCGTGCGCGAACGAGGCCCAGCAGGCGGCCTGGGCCGGCTCGGCACCACGCGCCAGCAGTCCGGCGGCGACCCCGGCGAGCACGTCGCCGCTGCCCGACGTGCCGAGACCCACGTCGCCGCTCTCTTCCCGCCAGGTCCGTCCGTCGGGCGCGGCGACGTGCCCGTGCAGGGTCACCGCGGCGCGGTACCGCCCGGCGAGCGTCACGGCCACCGCCGCGAGGTCGTCGCCCGGCGCCTCGCCGAGCAGGTGCCCGGCCTCGACCAGGTTGGGCGTGAGGACCACCGGCCGCTCCTCCCCCTTGAGCAGCCCCGGCTGCTTGCTGAGGGCGCCGAGCGCGTAGGCGTCGAGGACGAAGGCGGTGCTCGGCGCGGCTTCGGCCAGTGTCGCCCGCAACATCGCGATCGTCTCGGGCACGCTGTCGAGCCCGGGCCCGACCGCGACGACGTCGGCCTCGGCGACGAGCCGCAGCAGGTGCTCCGGCACGTCGCCGGAGACGCTGCCCTCCGCGGTCTCCGGCAGCCCGACGACCTTCGCCTCGGGCACGGCGATGCTCAGCGCGGTGGCGCTACTCTCGGTGACCGCCAACTGGAGCCGTCCCGCCCCGGCACGCAGCGCGGCGATGCCGGCGAGCAGCACCGCACCGGGCGTGTTCCGCGAACCACCGATGACGAGCACAGTCCCACGGGTCTCCTTGCCCCCTTCCCGCTCCGGCAGCCGCCAGCCCCGCAGCAACCCGGGCGTGATGACGCTCTGGCGCTCGCGGCTCCCCTGGCCCCGGCTCCCCTCAGACGGGCTCGGCATTGACGTCCTCCTGGCGGGTCGCCGGCGTCCCCTCGCGACGCAGGTGGTCCACGGCGTTGAACCGCTCGGGCCGCAGGACCCCGCCCTCGGCCCGCCAACTGCTCACCGCGCAGTTCGCCATGGTCGTGTCGCGGGCGATCGCCAGCAGTTCCGGCTCGGTGAGCCCTTCCACGAGGTACCGCACGAGCAGCACGACAGCCTCGTGCGCGACCAGCAGGACCCGGCCGCCGGGATGCTCCTCGCGCACGTCCCGCAGCAGGCTGCGCAGCCGCAGGGCCACGTCGGCCCACGACTCGCCGCCGGGCGGCCGGTAGTAGAACTTCCCGAGCCGTTTCCGGCGGGCCGCCTCCGTGGGCAGGCGCGCCTCCACCCCGTACGCCGTCAGGAGGTCGAGGATGCCCAGTTCCCGGTCCCGGAGCCGCTCGTCGCGCACGGCCCGGATTCCGGTCCCGTCGAGCGCGACCTCGGCCGTCTGCAGCGTCCGCAGGTACGGCGACACGACCGCCACGTCCGGCCGGTCGTCGCCCGGCATGCCCCGCAGCCACCGGTTGACCGCGGCGGCCTGCTCCCGGCCGAGGTCGGACAGCGGCACGTCGGCGTCACGCTCCGGAATGTCGATGACCTCGAGCCCACTGACCTCGGCGTCCTGCGCGAGGACGTTGCCGGTGCTCTGTCCGTGCCTCAGCACACCGAGCCATTGCAGTTCCGCCATGCCGGACCCCGTACCCGTGCTGGGCCCGTCGATAACGACCAGTCGCACCTCCTCTTCTCGCGGCCATGCCGCGGTGTCCCGACGCTCCGTGAACCCGCCCGGCACACCACCGAGCCAACCCGACACCCCCGGCGGCCGTCAAACCGCCACCGGCGCCGGTAACTCTCCGCAACGCTTCAAACACAGCATGGCCGGGACGCGGCAAATTTGTCGGACCCCGTCGGCAGGATGTCCGCATGGATCTCGTCGCACGCCCCACCCTCCGCGCCGCACGGCGGACGCCGCGCGGCGCGGGCGGCCCGGTCAGTCCGCCGGCGCCAACAGGCTCGGCAGGTTGACCACGACCCCTTCCTGGCTGCTGCGGGCGATCACGACGACGGCCTCCTCCGCGCCCGGGTTCTCCTCGCGGTGCGGCACGAACGGCGGGACGAAGACGTAGTCGCCCGGCGAGGTCTCCAGGCGGACCTCCCGCTGCCCCTCCGCGAAGACGAAGACCGGGTGGCCGGAGACGACGTAGATGGCTGTCTCCGTCGCCCCGTGGTGGTGGTCGCCGGAGGAGGTCGCCGGCGCGACACGGGTCTGACCCATCCACACCTTCGACGAGCCGACGGTCTTGCCGGAGATCGCCTCCAGCCGGGTCATGCCGGACGTCTGGCGGGTGTCGCCGCTCAGCTCGCCGCCCTTGACGTGGCGCAGCGGGGTGTGCCAGTGGTCGGTCATGCGGTGCTCCCAAGCGGGGTCGGGATCGCGTCGTCCGGTTCCCCGACACGCGCACGGCAAACCCTACCAACGTGGCATCGACTGCTCAGGTCGTACCATTTCCGAGGCTTTTATAGCGATTTGTCGTTAACGTCAGTGATGCCGGGCAACCGTGCCCGGCGGGACGGGAGCGACGAGACCATGAACCGCAGAAGTCTGCTGGTGGCCGCGGGTGCGATCGGCCTAACGACGGCGGTCGGGGGCACGGGTGTGGCGCTCGCCGAGCCGGAGAGCTCAATCGAGACGGCGCTGGAGTCGATGGCGGGGCACCGCCCGCAGCCGGTCCTGCTCTGGGAGCTGACCGGCGGGTTCGTGCCGGCCGGCTGGAACGCGCTGCGGCCCGCGCGGCTGGCGGCCTACGACGACGGCGTCCTCATCGCGGACGCGACCCGGCGGCTGCGGGTCAGTCCCGGCACGCTGCGCTCGCTGCGCAACCACACGACGACCGTCCTGCGCGACCCCGCCAATGCACGGCGCCGCCCCGGCGCGCCGGTGGTCGCCGACGTGCCGTGGACGGTGTTCACGGCGCGGACCCCCGGGCGGCGCTACAGCCTGCGGTTCGAGGGACTGGAGGAGACGCGGCAGGACCGGGCGTACCCGACGCCGGTGTACTCGCTGCTCGACCACGTGACACGGCTGCGCGACCGCACGACGGAGGTGGGCTCGGCGTGGCGGCCCGACGCGGTGCGGATGATCGCGGTGATGCTCGACCCGGCGCAGCCGACCGGCGGCACCGGGACACAGCCCGTGCCGTGGCCGGCCGGCGTGCCGGTGCCGCACCCGGGCAAGGACGAGTTCGTGGCGCTGCTCGACCTGCGCGGCCGGCAGGCGCGGGCGCTGGTCCGCGCGGTGCCGCACCCGGATCCGGCGCAGTGGCCGGTGTTCCGCGCGCCGGACGGCATGCGGATGCAGGTCAACTGGCGGTTCCTGCTGCCCCACGAGTGATCCTGAGGCCCGCCAGCACCGTTTCGACGAGCCGCTGGCGCGCGACCGCGATGTCCTGCGGCAGGCCGAATCCGCCGGAGATGTGCGGGATCGCGAAGCATGCCGAGCCTGGCAGGCGGGTCAGATGGCCACCGTCGAGGCGTGGAGCGCGGG
Organism: Dactylosporangium roseum; assembly: GCF_025264685.1. GTDB lineage: Bacteria > Actinomycetota > Actinomycetes > Mycobacteriales > Micromonosporaceae > Dactylosporangium > Dactylosporangium roseum. The sequence continues at coordinate 2,245,287 of NZ_CP073721.1, read as the reverse complement.
GCCCGCCGAGGACGGGCGGGCGCGCAGGACCGGGGGGACGTGGACCGCCACGTCGACCGCGGCCGCCAGGATCAGCGCCACGGCCACGCTCGTCGGGCGGCACTCCGGGACCTTGTCCAGGCACGCCGTGCAGACCTCGGCCAGATCCTCCGGCATGCCGGGGATCGGCGGCAGCGGGGCCGGCGCGGTGTACCGGTGGGCGTGGAGCACCTGCTCGTCCGTGTTCGCCCGCCACGGCAGGCGGCCGGTCAGGCACTGGTAGAGCAGCACGCCCACGGCGTAGACGTCCGCCGCCGGGCTGCTCGGGCCGTGGTCCAGCCGCTCGGGCGCCAGGTACGCGGGCGTGCCGAGCAGCGTGCCGTCGGGCAGGTGGTCGGGGTCGCCCGCGCGGGCCGCCACGCCGAAGTCGAGGATCTTCGCGCCGGACGCCGTCAGGACCACGTTGGCGGGCTTGATGTCCCGGTGGACGATGCCGTGCGTGTGCGCGGCGGCGAGGCCGGCGCTCACCTCGGCGCAGACCCGGCCGGCGACCTGCCAGTCGAGCGGGCCGCCGTGCATCGCCTCGTCCAGCGGCTGGCCCTCGACGAGCTCCATCACCAGATACGCGGTGCCCCGGCCGGCCCGCTTCGAGGTGCCGAAGTCGTAGACCGACACCACGTTGGGATGGGCGAACCGGGCCCCGGAGCGGGCCTCGTTGCGGGCCCGGTCGAAGGCCTCCTGGTCGGCGGTGTGCTCGGGTGTCAGCAGCTTGACGGCCACGTCGCGGTCCAGCACCTCGTCATGAGCCTGCCACACCGTCGCCATGCCGCCCTGGCCCAGCTTGCGCCGGAGCCGGTAGCGCCCGCCCAAACACCGCACACAGTCCTCTTTCCCCCGTCGAGGGTGATTCTCACCCGGAACCCGAACGCACCGCTGGAGCACCCGCGAAGCAACCCCGATCCGGTGAGCTGGAGCGACCTCGGAAAAGCCCGGAAAAGGCCCGGGAGCGGCTGACGTCCGCGGCGGACGCGGGGATGGCGGCGGTACCGCTGGTCGACCTGAACGACTTCAAGTCGATCAACGACACGCACGGGCACCAGATCGGCACCGTGGTGCTGGCCGGCGTCGCCAAGCGGCTGCGGGCGAGCACCCCGCCCGCCGGAACGGCGGCGCGCATCGGCGGCGACGAGTTCGCGGTCGTGCTGCCGGGCCTCGACGCGGCCGGCGCCGCGCAGGTCGCGCGGTGCTTCCTGAGCCTGCTGGACGAGCCGGTGCCGGGACAGCGGCTCCAGGTCCGCGCGAGCGTCGGCCTCGTCGACGGCGACCCGCGGGACGCGGAGCGGCTGCCGCAGCGCGCGGACGCGGAGATGTACCGCGCGAAACGCGAGGCGAAAGCCCTGCGGTTGTTGTCCGTGCCTCAGATGTCCTCGTCGAGCTGAGTCCCCCGCCGCGGGTCGGCGATCCGCCGGCCCGTCGAGTCGACCGCGCCCTCGTCCACCTGGCCGCCACGCCCTTCCCGGAACAGGAGGCTCTGCCGCTGCTCGGCCTCGCGGCGGGCGGCATCACGCGCCTTGCCCTCCGGGCTGAGCGGGTCGATCCCGGTCGGGTCCTGCGCGTCCATCACGATCACTCTCCTGGTCGGCGATCGGGTCACGATACCCAGACCGATCTCCGGTAATCCAGCCACCGCGTGCACGGTCACCCTCCGTCGCGCCGCCGGCATCGAGCCGAGCCCGGCGGAGGCGACCGGCATCAGCGCGCACGCCGCCTGAGAACCGGGGCCGGGCGGACACGGCGAGCATCGCCCGGCGGCCGCCGATGCCGTCCACGCTGCGGGTCCGCCGGTGGGGATGGCTAGACTCGTTGATCGTGACTGACGTCCAATCCGTCGTCGCGGAGGCCGCCCGGGCCGCCCGCGCCGCAGCCGGTTCCCTGGCCGCCGCACCGGCGAAGACGATCGACGAGGCGCTGCGCGGCATGGCCCGGCGCCTCGACGTCGCGCGCGACGCGGTGCTCGCCGCCAACCGCGCCGACCAGGCCGCGGCGGAGGAGAGCGGGATGAGCGGCGGTCTGCTCGACCGCCTCCGGCTCGACGAGGCCCGGCTGGCGGCGATGGCCGACCAGCTCAACATCCTCGCCGACGTCGAGCCCGAGCCGGCCCGCCGCACGATCCGCCGGCTCGACGGCGGCCTGGTGCTCCAGGAGTGGCGGCGCCCGGTCGGGGTGATCGGCGCCAACTACGAGGCCCGCCCCAACGTGACGGTCGACGTCGCGTCCCAGCTCGTGAAGTCGCAGAACGGCGGCGTCCTGCGCACCGGTTCGGCGGCGCTGGCCTCGGCGATCGCGCTGATGGACGAGGTCGTCGCGCCCGCGCTGACCGAGGCCGGCCTCGACGCCGCCGCGATCCAGTTGGTGCGCGCCAAGGGCCGTGGCTCGGCCGAGGCGCTGGTCGCGCAGCCCGGCCTGATCCCGCTGGTCATCCTGCGCGGCAGCGGCGAGAGCACCCGCAGCCTCGCCGAGAAGGCGGCGCTCAACGGCGTGCGCACCCTGGCCCACGCCGACGGCGGCGGGGTCCTGTATCTCGACACGGCCGCCGACCGGGACAAGGCCTTCGCGCTGATCGACGCCGGACTGGACCGGCTCGGCGTGTGCAACCGCCTCAACCTGCTCCTGGTCCACGCGTCGCTGTGGGACGGGATCGTGCCCGGCGTGGTCGCCGGACTGGCGGGCCGCAGCCCGTCGATCGCGGCGTCGCTGCCGCCGCACGACCACCCGCTCGGCTACGAATGGGCCCTCGACGCCGACCGCGAGGCGACGGTGACGATCGCGCCGGTCGACGGCCCGCTGCACGCGGCGCGGGTCGCCAACGAGGAGACGTCGGGGCTGGCCGCCGGCATCGTCACCGAGGACGGCGCGGCGGCGCGGGAGTTCCTGGCCGCCTACGCCGGCACCGGCGCGTTCTGGAACGCCACGACCCGCCTGCTCGACGGCTTCAAGCTGTTGTCGGTGCCGGAGACCGGGATCAACATCGACCGGGTGCCGGGTCCGCGCGGTCCGGTGACGTTCCGGGATCTGTCGCTGCGGCAGTATGCGGTCCTGCCCGCCGAGCACGCCGCGGCACTGGCCTGAGGCCGGTTCGGCCTACGCGGTCGCGACCGCGTCGAGGTCGGAAAACGCCGTGTTCACCAGGGAGCCGCGGGCCGTCACGCGCAGGCCGCTGTGCTGCGTCGGCGGGTCGCGGCGGTCCCAGATCCGCTGGCCGCGCAGCGTCGCCCCCTCCACCCGGGCGTTGATGGTGATGCCCGCGCCGCCCTCGCGCAGGCCGTTGCCCCGGATCCGGTTGTCGACCAGGAACGCGTCGACGAGTGAGCCGTCGATCCGGATGCCGTCGCGGCCGTTGTCCCAGATGTCGTTGCCCTCGATCACGATGTCGCAGGCCGGCAGGCTCCGCGCGCCGGGCAGGTTGTGCTGCCGGTACCCGTGGCCGCCGTTGCGGCTGATCCGGCTCGACGCGACCGCGTACCCGCCCGGGGTGTTGCCGATGCTCACTCCCTCGCCGACGTTGTCGTCGATGACACAGCCGCTGACCACGCCGTAGCGGCCGGCGATGTGCGTGGTGCCCTGACCGGAGACGTCGAAGCCGGCGACGTGGTTCTCGATCATCGTGCAGCCCGAGACGACGAGCCCGTCGGCGCCCCAATCCGAGATGCCGTAGAAGTTGCCCTGCGCGTGGCAGCCGAGCACCCGGATGCCCCGCGGCCTGGTCCAGTCGGCTTGCTGGAGCTCGAGGAAGATGCCGTTGGTGCCGTTGCGCAGCGTCACACAATCGCTGATCGTCAGCCGCTCGACGTCACCCCAGCCGCCGACTCCGATGCCGATGCCGGCGCCACCCCGCTCCCAGCCGGTGTCCAGGCGCCCGCAGTGCTCGGCGAGCACCCGCGCCACCGTCGTGTCCTGGAGGAAGTCGCAGCCGAACCCGGTCGCCGGGGTGTCGTGGATGTGCAGGTCGTGGAAGGTGCCGCGCAGCACGTACTGCAGGCCCAGCCCTTTGGCGAGGACGTCGTACGACGGCAGGGTGATCGCCGAACCGTCGATCTCGAACGCCGCGAACGTGACGTCGGCGATACAGCGTCCGGTCGAGGCGCCGTGCTGGAGGGTGGTGAAGAAGGCCAGCGGCGTCGCGGTGGTGGGCGCACCGGGGTTGGACAGCACGAACCGGGTGGCAGCGGGGCCGTCACCGACGAGAGAGACACCGCTGCGCCACACCGTGCCCGCGTCCTGGATCGCGTAGACCCCGGCCGGGCAGTGGATCGTGCGGGGGATGCCGTCGCGCTCGACGGCGTCGCCGACCTCGTCGACGAGCCGCTGGAGAGCCGGCTGGTCGTTGGTCCGCCCGTCGCCGGCAAGGCCGTGTTCGCGTGCGTCAACCATCGGGGTGAGGTGCCCTGGCGGTCCGGCTTTATGCCCGCCGCCCGCGTCATTCCCGCAGTTTGTCGAGGATGCGGGACAGCTCGGCCCGGTCCGCCGGTGACAGAGCGGCGAAGAAACGCTCACCCTCGGCGAAGCGTGCACTGCGGATGGCTTCGGCGACGGTACGGCCATGAGCCGTCAACACCACCAGCGTCGCCCGGCGGTCAGCCGGGTCGGGATGCCGCCGCACGAGGCCGCGCTCCTGGAGCCCGTCGACGACCTCGGTGGTGGAGCGCGGCGCGATGCGCAGGTGCTCGGACAGCTCGCTCAGCCGCATCTCGCCGTGGCGCACGAGCACGTTGACCGCACGCGACTGACCGGGGGTGACGCCCCACGGCTCGAGCGTCGTGCGCGTCTGGTGCCGCAGCCGGCGCGCCACGCTCCAGAACGTCTCGGCCAGCCCGTCGTCGGCGGTGCCGTCCACCGTGCTCTCCACCGGAATACGGTACCAGGGGTTGTTGTTACACCCTCATAGTGAGGTAACCTCAATATGCCTCCTAACGATATGTCTCCGAACGAAAGGACCCCCGCTTGGAGCCCCATCCCCCGACCCGCGCCCGCCGCCCCCGCGAACTCACCGAGGCGGAGAAGTCCCAGGCCCGCGAGGTCTCCCTGGCCCGCATCGGCCGGCTGTTCACCGCGCACCGCGGGCAGCTCGTCGCCGTCGTGCTGATCATCGTCGCCTCGTCGGTGATCGCGATGGCCGCTCCGTTCCTGCTGCGCGAGGTCATCGACCAGGCCCTCCCCGAGCGCGACACCACCCTGCTGGTCTGGCTGGTCGTCGGCATGGTCACGGTCGCCGCGGTCACCGCCGCGCTCGGCGTGGCGCAGACCTGGATCTCGACCAAGGTCGGGCAGCAGGTCATGCATCGGCTGCGCACCGACGTCTTCGCCCACCTCCAGCGCCAGTCGATCGGGTTCTTCACCCGCACGCGCACCGGCGAGGTGCAGTCCCGCATCACCAACGACATCGGCGGGATGGAGACGGTCGTCACCAGCACCGCCACCTCCATCGCGGCCAACCTGACCACCGCGGTCGCCACCGCCGTCGCGATGGCGGCGCTGTCCTGGCGGCTGTCCCTCGTCTCGCTGGTCGTGCTGCCGCCCGCGATCCACCTCACCCGCAAGGTCGCGAGCATGCGCCGCGAGATCACCGCGCGGCGTCAGCGGGAGCTGGCCGACCTCAACGTCACGATCGAGGAGGGCCTGTCGGTCAGCGGCGTGCGGCTGAGCAAGACCATGGGCGCCGGTGCGGCACTCGTCGACCGGTTCACCGCGTCCTCGCGGCGGCTGATCGATCTGGAGATGCGCTCCGAGCTGGCCGGACGCTGGCGGATGGCCTCGATGAGCATCATCTTCGCGGCGATCCCGGCGGTCATCTACCTGAGCGCCGGCCTGCCGATGACCGCGGGCACGCTGAGCATCGGCACGCTGGTCGCGTTCACCGCGCTGCAGGCCGGGCTGTTCCGGCCGCTGATGGGCCTGCTCGGCGTCGGTGTCTCGCTGACCGCGTCCCTCGCGCTGTTCGCGCGCATCTTCGAGTACCTCGACCTGCCCGTCGAGGTCGGCGACCCGGCCCGGCCGGTGCCGCTGCCGAAGCAGCGGGTCCGCGGGCACCTGCGGTTCGAGGGCGTCTCCTACACGTACCCGGGCAGCGACGCCCCGGCCGTCGACGATGTCACGCTCGACGTGCCCGCCGGGACCTCGCTCGCCCTGGTCGGCGAGACCGGATCCGGCAAGAGCACGATCGCCGCCCTGATCGCCCGGCTCCACGACCCGACCGCCGGCCGGGTCACGATCGACGGCGTCGACCTGCGCGACGTGCGCCTCACCGATCTCGCGGACGTCGTCGGCGTGGTGAGCCAGGAGACGTACCTGCTGCACACGACCGTGCGGGAAAACCTGCGCTACGCCAAGCCGGACGCCACCGACGCCGAGCTGGTGGCCGCCGCCCGGGCGGCCCGGATCCACGACCTGATCAGCGGGCTGCCCGACGGTTACGACACCGTCGTCGGCTCGCGGGGCCACCGCTTCTCCGGCGGCGAGCAGCAGCGCATCGCGATCGCGCGGACCCTGCTGCGCGACCCGCGCATCCTGGTGCTCGACGAGGCGACGAGCGCCCTCGACACCGAGACGGAGCGGGCGGTGCAGCGCGCGTTCGACACCCTCGCCGAGGGGCGCACCACCATCACCATCGCGCACCGCCTGTCGACGGTCCGCGACGCCGACCAGATCGTCGTGCTCGACCATGGCCGCGCCGTGGAGCGCGGCACCCACACGGCGCTGCTCGACGCCGACGGGGCCTACGCCGCTCTGGCCGCCTGACCCGCACCCTCCCTCCGGCGGGGGACGCGTGTCCCGGCGGCGGGGGAACCGCTCCGTCCGCGGATCGGCCACCGTCGACGGTATGACCACCACCAGCACCGCGCCGGGCGTCCAGCGGCGCCCGGCGGCCGACCACGTCGGCTGGATCGCCGCGCTGTGGGCCGCCTCCTACGGCGTCGTCCACCTCGTCTGGGTCGTCACCGGCTCGGGCTTCCCGTTCGGCACCAACCTCGGCGACCCCGCCTCGCCGCTGCGGGCGCTCACGCCCGGCGTCGGCGCGCCGGTGTTCGCCGGCGTCCTGCTCGTCACCGCCGTCGTGCTCGTCACGATGGCCGGGCCCGCCGCCGTCCGGCTCCGGGGCACCACCCGAGCGGCCGCCGCCGCGTGGTGCGGGCTCGTCGCGACCGGGTTCGTCGTGCTGGTACCGACCATGAGCGTCCTCGCCGTCCTGGGCTATGCGCCGGCGCTGATCATCGGCGCGCCGTTCGGCTGGCCGGAGCAGATCGACTACGGCCGGATCTTCAACTGGGCGATCGCCAACCAGGTCTGGTCGCTCGCCGGCGGGGCGCTCGTCGGCGCCGCGACCGTGACGTTCGTGCGGCGCGCCCGCGGCGCGTGCGCCTCGTGCGGCTGCGCGCCCGGCGAGTCGCCGGCGCACCGTCTCGACCGCGCGGCCCGGTGGGCGGTCGGGGTGTCGGTGGCCGTGCCGCTGGTCTACGCCGTGACCCGGTTCGCCTGGCTGCTCGGCATCCCGCTCGCGCTGAGCGGGGAGGAACTGCGGGAGCTGCGGGCCGGCGGCGGACAGTGGGCGGGTGCCGCGCTGGGCGCCTGCGCGGTCGTGGGCGCGATGCTCAGCGTGGGCCTCGTGGCCCGCTGGGGCGAGGTGTTCCCGCGCTGGATCCCCGTGCTGCGCGGCCGGCGGGTGCCGGTGCCGCTCGCCGTGGTCCCGGCGACGATCGTCGCACTGGCCCTGCTGTCGGCCGGGGTGGGCATCCTCGTCAGCGACATGGGCCTGACCGCGCTGCGCGAGCGGGACTGGTTCATCCTGCCGATGGCCCTGTGGCCGGTGTGGGGTGTGGCCCTGGGCTTCGCCACCTCGGCGTACGCCACCCGCCGCAGGGACACGTGCCACTCCTCCGGCCGGACGGCGTGACGCACCGATCCCGCTACCGCCGCCGCACACCGTTGCCCGCGCCGACCGTGGCCGCCGCCGGTGCCCCTCACGCCGATGCTAGCCGCGCCACTCACACCAGGCGTCGGCGGCGCCGCTCGCGCCGGGCGTCATGCGGCAGCCGTCACGCGCCGGGTGTCAGCGGTGCCGCTCGCGCCAGGTCGCGGCGGCGGCCTCGAGGCGGCGCTGGTTGCGGCCGGTGCCGAGGCCCCGCTTGACCCGACCGTAGAGCCAGACCGCGCCGCCGACGACGAGCGCGCCGACGACCAGGTAGAACAGCGCGCCTAGCAGCGCCTTGAACAGCCAGACCGCGATGGCCCCGGCCACGAACAGACCCACGACGACGGCGATCGCGCCCACGACGAAACGACCCATGAGCCAAGCATGCTCCCGTCGCACCGGCCCCCGCATCGGTGACTTCCCCGATCCCGCGACCGGTCCACCCTTGTCGATCTTGCAGTTGTGGTGCCCTGACACTCCCGGAATGCCCGGGTTTGACAGGCACCTCGACTTTCGGAGTTCTGTGCTCCTAGGCCGCGGCTTCTGCCCAGGCCAGGAGTACGGCCCGGGTTTCGTGGGGGGTGGGGTTTGCGGCCTTTCCTGCACGAAACCTGGCCGTGATGATGACGCGCCGAAGCTTGATGATCATGTCGTGGTAGGAGGGTTGGGTTTTGCTGCGGTACCAGGGGGCCTGGGCGCGGCGTTGGGTCACGGTGTCGGGGTGGTGGCCGTGCAGGGTGTACCAGCACACGACGAGGGTTTGCGCGGTGAAGCCGAACGGGACGGTGCGGGCTACGGCGGTGGCGGTACGGTTGCGGGCCTGGCCGATGCCGGTGGTTTGTTTGGCGTCCTCGATGGCGACCTCGATCGACCAGCGGGCGGCGTAGCGGGCGACCAGGTCGGCGGCGGTGCTGGTCAGGTCGGTGGTGATGAGGGCGAGGTCGTAGCCGGCTTTGGCGGTGCTGTTCGGGTCGCGGACGAGCAGGACCCGGACGGTGCGGGAGCGGTAGACGCCGTACCACAGGCAGTGCAGGTCGGCGATGTGGACGGTGGTGGTGCGTGCGTAGCGGGTGACCTGGGTGGTGGTCCACGCGGTGGTGGTGGCGGCGATCTGTTTGGGGGTGCCGAGTACGGCGCCGATGCGTTTGGGGCGGCCGCCTTTGCCGGGGGTGGGCACGGCGATGGCGTGGAGTTTGGCGTTGGCGCGGAGTCGGGAGGTCAGGCTGACCAGGGTGGGCAGGCCGCGTTCGCGGTTGGCGCCGACCGTGGCGCCTGGTGCGCCGTCAGCGCCGGCGTACCAGGCGTCGGCGACCACGTGGACGGGCCGGCGAGGCCGGTCGGGGTGGTCGGGGTGGTCGGGGTGGTCGGGGTGGTCGGGGTGGTTGGTGGCTGCGGCGATGATGCTGACCAGCCGGCAGGCCAGGACCTGTTTGGTGGGGCCGCCCTTGGTCCACAGGGCGAAGGCCACCGGCAGGCTGACCGGCCGGTCGTGGAAGGGCAGGGTGACGACGATGGCGGCGATCACCCAGTTGTTGCCCCAGGCGACCTTGTTGCGCCGCGGCCCGGTGGCGGCGCCGTCGTGGTGCCAGGCGGTGGCGTGGACCTTGCGGCCCGAGCGGTGGAACAGGGTGTCGTCCACGGCGATGAGTACCGGGGCGTCACCGGGCAGCAGGTGGGACACGACCAGCCTGGTCAGTGCGGTGCTGACCTGCGTGACACACCAGCGGGCGTGACCGAAGAACCAGTACGCCCGGGAGTGGTGCCATACCCCGGCCAGCCCGGCCCCGGTCAGCATCCCCGTGATGGTGCGCCGGCCGGGCTGCGCGATCATGCCCGCGACCAGGGCGGTGAACGTGCGGAACGACGGCCCGGTGAAACACGGCCGCAGCAGGGCCAGCAACGAGGTCAACGACGTCGGTAGAATCTGCGTCTGAAGCATCGACAGTCCCCTTCTGCCAGGAAGAAGACCGTCGATGCTTCACCATGTTCGGCCGTCGATCACGCCACCACGCCGCACTCACCCGAATTGATCAACCAAAACTCCGAAAGTCGAGACAGGCACCACAACTGCAAGATCGACGCACGACGAGCGGCGAACGTTAGTGGACACCGCATCAGTCGGCGCCGGGGGTGACGAAGCCGGACTCGTAGGCGGCGATCACCGCGGCGGTGCGGTCGCGGGCGCCCAGCTTGGCCAGGACGTTGCCGACGTGGGTCTTCACCGTCTCCAGGCCCAGGTGCAGCTCGGCGGCGATCTCCGCGTTGGACCTGCCGGTCGTCACCTGCCGGAGCACCTCGGCCTCGCGGTCGGTCAGCCGCGCCGAGGCCAGCCGGTCGCCGGCCGGGCGGCCGTCGGGGCGGGCACCGGCGAGCCGGCGGATCGCGGCCGGGAACAGCAGCGACTCGCCCGAGGCCACGACCCGCACCGCCTCGATCAGCTCGGCCGGGCGGGCCCGCTTCAGCACGAAGCCGCTCGCGCCCGCGCGCAGCGCCTCGTAGACGTAATCGTCGTGCTCGAACGTCGTGACGACCAGGATGCGCGGCGGAGCCGCGGAGGTCGCGAGCAGGTGGCGGGTGGCCTGGATGCCGTCGATGCCGGGCATCCGGACGTCCATCAGCACCACGTCCGGGCGCAGCCGGGCCACCAGCGGGGGCACCTCGGCGCCGTCGGCCGCCTCGCCGACGACCGTCAGGTCGGGCGCGCCGTCGAGGATCGCGCGCAGGCCGACGCGGACCAGCTCGTCGTCGTCGACGAGCAGCACCCGGATCACCGGGCGTCTCCGAACGGCAGCCGCGCCGACACGGTCCAGCCGTCGGAGGCCGGTCCGGCGTCGAGCCGGCCGCCGAGCAGCGTCACCCGCTCGGCCATGCCGTGCAGGCCGCGGCCGGGCGAGCCGGGCCTGCCGGCCAGGGGGTTGCGCACCAGCACCTCGAGCGCTCCGTCCACGGTCGACAGCCGCACGGTGACCGGGACCCGCCCGGCGTGCCGCATGGCGTTGGTCAGTGACTCCTGCACGATGCGGTACCCCTCCCGGGAGACGTGCGGCGGGACCTCGGCGAGCACGCCGTCGGCGTGCAGGTCGACGGCGACCCCGGCCTCCGCGATGAGGCGCGGCAGGTCGCGCAGCGACCGCGACGGCGTGGTGGACACGGTGGTGTCGTCGCGCAACACGGCCAGTACCGCATCAAGGTCCTGCAAGGCGTGCCGACCGACCTCTTCCACGGCCACCAGCGCGCGCTCGACGAACGCCGGGTCCTCCGCCAGGCGCTGCCGGGCCGCGGCGGCCTGCAACGTGGTGACGGTCAGCGCGTGGCCGACCGAGTCGTGCAGCTCGCGGGCGAGCCGGTTGCGCTCGGCGAGCCGCGCCGCCTGCGCCTCCAGCGCCGCGATCCGGGCCGTCGGCGACGGGCCGAGCAGGACGGGCGCCATGGTGGTGGCGAGCGCGCCGAGGCCGGCGACGGCGTAGCCGAGCGCGCCGGTGACGAGCAGCCCGACCGCCGTCAGGCCCAGCGTGTCGTGCTCGTCGAAGGGGCCGAGCCGCTGGCCGCGCATGGCGTCGCCGACGCCGCCGAACGGCTGCAACAGCGCGACGAGGGCGAGCGGCACCGAGATCAGCGCGCCGAGCACGACCGCGCCGCCGATGGCGAGGTGCAGCACGAACCACAGCGCGGCGCGGAGCCGGGTCTCGCGGCCCTCGGCGGCCGGCACCGGGTCGGGCAGGTCGACGCCGAGCAGCCAGCGCGCGGCGGTGATCTCCAGGGCGCGGGTGCCGTGCAGGAACGGTGGCACCAGGCCGACCGCGGCGGTGAACACGACGAGCGCGACGATGGTGCCGCGCGGCGCGCCCGGCGCCGTCCACGACTGGGCGAAGGCGGCGGCCAGCAACGCGTACGGCAGCAGGAGCACGCCGCCGAGGAGCAGGAACACGCCGCGCCGATACGTCGAGCCGCGCAGCAGAACCTTCACCCGCCCAGCATCCCATCCCGGTATGGTGTCCTCGACAGTCATAAGGTACGAGAGCCGGAATATCTGAAGGCGGCATGGACTCTCCCAGGTCGTCCCGCGAGCGGCGGCGCGCGAGCGACGCGATCAAGGAGTCGCTGCGGGCGCTGAGCACTCAGTTGTCGCTGCTCAACCGTCAGGTCGGCGCGCACCTCGACCTCAAGGACGTCGACTTCGACTGCCTCGACATCGTCGGCCGGCACGGGCCGCTGAGCCCGAGCACCCTCGCGCGGCGGGTCGGGCTGCACCCCGCGACGATGACCGGCGTCCTCGACCGGCTGGAGCGGGGCGGCTGGGTCGCCCGGGACCGCGACCCCGGCGACCGCCGGGCCGTGGTCGTCCGCGCGCTGCGCGACCGCGTCCCGGAGATCCACCGGCTGTTCGCCGGCATGAACAGCTCGATGGACGAGCTGCTGGCCGGCTACGACGACACGCAACTGGAGCTGCTGGCCGGCTTCCTCGGCCGGGTCACCGAGGCCGGCCGGACCGCGACCGACGAGCTGGCCGGCGGGTAGGGTCAGGCATCGGCGACCGGGGTGAGCACGAAGACGGGGATCGTGCGGTCGGTCTTCGTCTGGTACTCGTCGTAGTCGGGCCAGACCGCCGTCGCGCGCTTCCACCACTCGGCGCGCTCCTCGCCGCTGACCGCCCGGACCGTGTAGTCCTTGCGGACCGGACCGTCCTGCAGCTCGACGAGCGGGTTCGCGACGAGGTTGTGATACCACACCGGGTGCGTCGGCGCGCCGCCCTGGGAGGCCACGACCGCGTACTCGCCGTTGTGCTCGACCCGCATGAGCGGGGTCTTGCGCAGCTTGCCGGTCTTGGCGCCGAGGGAGGTCAGGAGGATGATCGGCTTGCCGCGCAGCGTGTTGCCCTCCGCCCCGCCGGTACGTTCGAACAGTTCGGCCTGGTCGCGCGACCACCGGCTCGGGCTCGGCTCGTATTCACCGGTCAACGGCATGGCTGCTCCTTACGATCGCTCCCGGTCGACTCGGACGCTACTCTCCTCATCGCCTCGCTCCTCCTCGTCGGCGGGCTCGGTGCCGGGCGGCTCGGTGCCGGGCGGCTCGCGGTCCGGGGTGGGCTCACCGGCCGGGTGGTGCGCCAGGTAGCGCACGGCGGTGTTGCCCACGGCCAGCAGCGGCACGGCGACCAGGCCGCCGACGATCCCGGCGACCACCACGCCGGTGGCGATGGCCAGGATCACGGCGAGCGGGTGCAGGGCGACCGCCCGCCCCATGATCAACGGCTGAAGGACGTGGCCCTCGAGCTGCTGGACGGCGATCACCACGGCGAGCACGAGCAGCGCGCTGACCGGCCCGTGGGTGACCAGCGCGACGAGCACGGCGACCGCGCCGGACAGCGTCGCACCGACGACCGGGATGAACGCGCCGAGGAAGACCAGGGCGGCCAGCGGCAGGGCGAGCGGGATGCGGAGGACGAACAGGCCGATCCCGATACCGACGGCGTCGACGAACGCGACGATGACGGTGGCGCGCACGTACGAGACGAGGGTGGACCACGAATACTGGCCGGCCCGGTGGACGGGCAGTTCGGCCTGGCGGGGCAGCAGGCGGCAGACGAACGCCCAGATGCGCGCGCCGTCGCGCAGGAAGAAGAACAGCGTGAACAGCACCAGGAAGAAGCCGGTGAGCACCTCGGCGATCGTGGTGGCGGTGTTCAGCGCACCGGAGGTCAGCGCGCCCCGGTTCGTGATGATCTGGTGCTCGAGCTGGTCGATGGTGTTGTTGAGCTGCCGCTCGGAGATGTGCAGCGGTCCGGCGGCGAGCCAGTTGCGGATCTCGTTGAGGCCACCGCGGACCTGCCCGGAGAGGCTCCCGAACTGGGTGACGAAGGTGTAGATGATCACGCCGAGCCAGCCGAAGACCACGACCAGGCCACCGACGAGGACGAGCGCGGCGGCGAGGGAGCGGGGCGTCCCGCGCCGGCGCAACGCGCCGGCGACCGGCTCGAGCAGCGCGGCGAGCAGCAGGGCCACCACGACCGGGACGACCATGAGCCGAAGCGACGAGATCAGCCGGAGCAGGAGGTAGCCGGCGAGGATGAACAGCACGATCCGCCAGGCCCAGGCCCCCGCGAGCTTGATCCCGCGGGGGATCCCGTCCTCCACTGTGGACGCCGGCCGGACGACCAGGAGGTCGCGGTCCGGTGGCTCGAACGGCGGCACCGACCCGGTCTTCCGGGCGCTCGTCAGCCGCGCCCGGGCCCGCTCACCGACCTGCGTGATCCACGTCGTCATGCCATCGGCAGTACCCCCTCCGGGTGCCACCAACCGACGAGTTACTTGACCCGGTCGTACCGGCTGAAGGCATCCGGATCGTCGATCTTGGTGATGCGCCAGATGTCGCCGGTGCAGGTGTACTTCACCGGGTCGGTGTTCGGCTCGAGCTCGATGCGGCCCTTGTCGGTGCCGTCGACCGAGATGGTGACGACGACGTTGCTCTCCTTGCCGGCGTATTGAAGCTGCGTGTCGACGGTCTTGACCGCCCAGGTCGTCTGGCCGGAGAAGGACGCGGTCACGGTCCGGCCGTCCGTAGTCTTTCCACTGTAGACGGTCTTCGAGTCGTCCTCGGTCGCGCTGCCGTCGGCGTTGATCGTCCACTGCTTGCCGCCGCCGTTCATCTTGATCGTACCGAGGTTCTCCCGCTTGCCGACGTCGGTGTCGCCGAGCACCACGTTGCGCTGGTAGCTGGTCTGTTTCCACCTGCCGACCAGGCAGGCGTCGACCGGGCCGCTCGGCGACTGGGAGGCGCCGCCGCCCGCCTGCGGGTCCCCGCCGTGGTCGCGGGTGGTGGCGACCACGACGACCGCGATCGCCATGACCACGAGCAGGACGGCGCTGATGACCAGCGCGGCGAACCACCGGTTGCGCTTCGGCCGCTGCTCGAAGGGCGTCGCCCGCGGCGGCGGCCCGCTGTAGGGCTGCGGCGGGTAGGGCTGCCCGCTGTACGGCTGGCCGGTGTGCGGCTGGCCGGTGTGCGGCGGCGCCGAGTGGGGCTGCGAACTGTACGGGAGGGCACTGTACGGCTGGTTGGCGTACGGCTGGGCCGAGTACTGCTGCTGGGGGTACTGCGGCTGGGGGTACTGTTGCTGGGGCTGCTGCGGCGGGTACTGCGGGGCCGGTGGCTGTCCCTGTGGGCCGTACGGCCCGGTCTGGTCGGGTTGCTGCCACTGGTGTTGCGGGTCCACGTCCGAATCCTCCCCGGAAGTTGACGCACCGAATTCCGCGCCATTCGCCGTCGAGAATGGCATATCACGTCATCTTGCGCAGGTCGCCCGATACGACAAAAGACGCAAAACGCCGAGCCTCCTACCTGCGGAATTCCAGTTGGCGCCGATCGACCGACCCACAAACGGGCATTGTGTGTGACGATCGAGCGCAACGGGTACCCATCGCGCACCGGGCAGGCCCGTCGGAGGAGGTTGGGCATCATGCTCAGCGAGAGCGAGCAGCAGCGGCTCGCGGACATCGAAGCCGCGTTGCGCAACGACACGCGGTTCGTCAACGGATTCAATCGGGCCATGACGCGGCGCGTCACCCCCCGCCGGGTGACCGCGGTGATCATCGCCGTCGCAGCGATCGTCGCAGCGGTCATCGGGCTGGCCACCGGCAGTGTCCCCGGGACGGTGCTGGCGATCTGCGCGCTGGGCGTGGCCGGCGGCGTCTGGACCTACCGGCCGGCACACCCCGACCAGCCGACGGACTTCATCAACCCCTGATCTCGAGCTCACGACCCCGGCGATCCGCTGCGGTCGCCGGAGGTCCGTACACCCCCTGGCCGATCTTGCGTGCCCGCGAGCCGGAAGGGACAGTTGTCCTGTGTTGCGCCCGATCGCCCGGCTCAAGGTGGCCCTCAACGGCAGCCGCCCGCCCGGCGCGCACCCGGCCCTGCCCTGCACCCCCGCCGAGCTGGCCGGCGCCGCGCAGGCCGCGGTCGCCGCCGGCGCCGAGGCCGTCCACCTGCATCCGCGCCGCGCCGACGGGCGCGAGTCGCTCGACGCCGCCGACGTCGCAGCCGCGGTGTCCGCCGTGCGCGAGGCCTGCCCGGCCACGCCGATCGGCGTGACGACCGGGCTGTGGATCAGCGGCGGCGACGCGGCCGCCCGCGGTCGCGCCGTCGCGGGGTGGGCGGGGCTCCCGCGGTACCGCCGGCCGGACTTCGCCTCGGTGAACGTCTCCGAGCCCGGCCGCACCGACCTGGTCACCGCGCTGCGCGAGCTGGACGTCGCCGTCGAGGCGGGGGTCTGGACGCTCGCCGACGCCGACGCGCTGCCGGCCGCCGGCGGGCCGCCGCGCCTGCTCGTCGAGATCATGGGGCCGGACACCGACGCGGAGGCGGTGCTGGCGCGGCTGGACGCGCTCGGCGTGCGCGGCGAGCGGCTGCTGCACGGCGAGGGCGAGCTGTGCTGGCCCATGGTGGCCCTGGCCGGGCGGCTGGGCCTGCCGACGCGGATCGGCCTGGAGGACACGCTCACCGGCCCGGACGGCCGCCCGGTCGCGGACAACGCGGAGCTGGTGCGGCTCGCGTTGGCGGTGTGGTCAGCCGCGTAGGGACCAGGTCACCGCCGACAGCACGGCGCCGAGCGGCGCGTCGATCAGCAGGGTGGCCAGGCCGTCGCCCTTCGTCGGCCCCTGGTTGACGATGGCGATCGGCAGGCCGAGCTTCGCGGCCCGGACCACGAACCGCCTTCCCGACATCACCGTCAACGACGATCCCAGCACCACCAGCGCGGCGGACTTCTCGACCAGGTCGAAGCAGGCCCGCACGCGCGGCGCCGGCACACTCTCGCCGAAGAAGACCACGTCGGGCTTGAGCAGTCCGCCGCACTCCACGCAGTCGGCGGTGACGAACCCGGCCGCCTGCTCGTCGGTGAGCTCCACGTCGCCGTCGGGATTGACGCCGTCGGCGACGTGGTCGAAACCGGCGTTGGCGGCGGTGAGGCGGGCGGCGAGCTCGGCCCGGGCGGTGCGGTCGCCGCAGTCGAGGCAGATGACGCGGTCGAGGCCGCCGTGCAGCTCCACGACGGTGTCGGCACCCCCGGCCTGGTGCAGCCCGTCGACGTTCTGGGTGATGATGCCGGTGAGCAGTCCCCGGCGTTGCAACCGCCCGACGGCCCGGTGTCCGGCGTTCGGCGCGGCCCGGGCGATGGTGCGCCAGCCGAGGTGACTGCGGGCCCAGTACCGCCGCCGGGCGGCAGCGTCGCGCGTGAAGGTCTGGTAGGTCATGGGCGTGGCCGGCCTGCGCATGCCGGTGGGCCCGCGATAGTCGGGAATGCCGGACTCCGTGGACAGCCCGGCCCCGCTGAGCACCAGCACGTCCCCACGCCCGACAAGCTCGCTGAGCGCCGCCACCCCTTGCTCCACGGGTACCATCCTCCCTCACGCGGAGGCCGGCGAGCCGATCTTGCAGGTTGCCTGCACGGCCGACTTGCCGGGCTCGGCGTCGGGCCGTGAACACCGGCGCAAACCGGACATTTTGCCGGACACCGGAAGCCGGGCCGTGTGCCGCGGCATTCCGGACAGGGGTCCCGTGACGGGGCGCACACGCCGGTCCAGCGGGGGACGTATCGTGTTCGCCATGGGTTTGGTGAGCAAATTCAACGCGTGGCGGCGCAAGCTTCAGGAGCAGCCGGGCACCACGATCGACCTCGAGCCGATGCGGGCCCTGCTGCCGGAGATCGAGGCGCGCGAGGCCGAGCTGTCCGAGCTCACCGACGACGAGTTGCGGGCCGCCGCCACGGCACTGCACCAGCGGGAGGACCCGCAGGACTTCGTCGAGGCGTGCGCCCTCGGGCGAGAGGCCGCCAAGCGCGCCCTCGACGAGCGAGCCTACGACGTGCAGATCCTCGGCGCCCAGGTGCTGCTCGCCGGGCACGTCGTGGAGATGGCCACCGGTGAGGGCAAGACGC
Source organism: Dactylosporangium roseum (assembly GCF_025264685.1). Classification (GTDB taxonomy): domain Bacteria; phylum Actinomycetota; class Actinomycetes; order Mycobacteriales; family Micromonosporaceae; genus Dactylosporangium; species Dactylosporangium roseum. The sequence goes on along the minus strand of NZ_CP073721.1, from coordinate 2,227,408 downwards.
TGACGGCCGCGATCGCCGCCGCCGGTTACGCCGCGCAGGGGCCGGTGCACGTGATCACCGTCAACGACTACCTCGCGCGCCGCGACGCCGAGTGGATGCGGCCGGTCTACGAGCTGCTCGACCTCACCGTCGGCTGGGTCAACGAGTCGTCGACGCCGGAGGAGCGCCGCGAGGCGTATGCCCGGGACATCACGTACGTGTCGGTGAGCGAGGCGGGCTTCGACCTGCTGCGCGACAGCATCGTCACCGACATCGGGGACCGCGTGCACCGCGACCTCGGCACGGTGATCATCGACGAGGCCGACTCGATCCTCATCGACGAGGCCCGCGTGCCGCTGGTCCTGGCGGGCTCCACGATCGACGACAAGGACCAGCCGGTCGCGATCGCCGAGATCGTCGGCGGCCTGCACAAGGACCACGACTACGAGGTCGTCGACGAGGGGCGCACCGCGCACCTGACCACGACCGGCCTGGCGAAGGTCGAGGCCGCGCTGGACGTCGATCTCTACGCGACGGACAACGTCGACACGCTCACCGCGGTCAACCTGGCCCTGCACGCCGAGGCCCTGCTCGTGCGCGACGTCGACTACATCGTCCGCGACGAGCGGGTCGAGCTCATCGACGAGTTCCGCGGCCGGGTGGCGCAGCGGCGCCGCTGGCCCGACGGGCTTCAGGCGGCGGTCGAGGCCAAGGAGAAGATCCGCAGCAGCGGCGGCGGCACGGTGCTGCAGACCATCACCGTGCAGGCGTTCCTCACGCAGTACAAGAAGATCTGCGGCATGACGGGCACCGCGTTGCCGGTCGGTGACCAGTTGCGCGAGTTCTACAAGCTGGAGGTCGCGGTCATCCCGCCGCACCTGCCCAACATCCGCAAGGACTGGCCGGACCGCGTCTACGCCTCCGCCGAGGAACGCGACATCGCGTGCGTGGCCGAGATCGTCACGATGCACCAGACCGGCCGCCCGGTCCTGGTCGGCACGCTGAGCGTCGCCGAGTCGGAGCGGCTCGCCGCCACCCTCGCCGAGGAGGGCGTCGAGTGTGTCGTCCTCAACGCGAAGAACGACGAGAAGGAGGCCGGGATCGTCGCGGAGGCCGGCTCGGTCGGCGCGGTGACGGTCTCCACCCAGATGACCGGCCGTGGTGTCGACATCCGCCTGGGCGGCAGCGACGAGAAGGAGCGCGAGCGGGTCGCCGAGCTGGGTGGCCTCTTTGTCATCGGCACCGCCCGCAACGACTCCCGCCGCATCGACGACCAGCTCCGCGGCCGGGCCGGCCGGCAGGGCGACCCCGGTGAGTCGATGTTCTTCGTCAGCCTCGAGGACGAGCTCGTCCAGCGGTACGGGCCGGAGCCGATGCCGATGGGCCGGGCCGACGCCGACGGCGCCATCGACGACGAGGACGTCCGCTGGGCCATCGGCTCCGCGCAGCGGGTCGCCGAGGCCGTCAACCTGGAGATCCACCGCAACACCTGGCGGTACAACTACCTGCTCGACCAGCACCGGCAGTTGCACGGCAAGCGGCGCGAGGAGCTGCTCACGACCGACGCCGCCGGCGAGCTGCTGGCCGAGCGGTCCCCGGACCGTTACAACGAGCTGGCCGAGGAGTTCGGTGAGGAGGCCGTGCTGCGCGTGGCCCGGATGATCGCGCTGTACCACGCCGACAACGCTTGGTCGGAGCACCTGGCCGACATGAGCGAGCTGCGCGAGGGCATCCACCTGCGGGTGCTCGGCGCGCAGGACCCGCTCGACGAGTTCCACCGCGAGGCGATCCCGGCGTTCCGGGGCCTGCTCGCCGAGATCGACGACCGGACCGTCGCGGAGTTCGAGGCGATCGAGGAGTTCTCGCCGGACTGGACCCCGGAGGACGCCGGCCTGATCCGCCCGAGCGCCACGTGGACCTACGTGGTGAGCGACAACCCGTTCGGCTCGGAGATGGAGCGGTTCTTCGCCGGCATGGTGAAGCTGTTCCGCAGCGGCAAGGGTGTCAAGAAGGGCTGACGCCCGTGAGCGTGACCGGACGCGCCCCGAGCGCTCAGCGTTCCAGCGTCATGTAGGTGCCGGCGTGATAGACCAGCGGCGCCGCCGACTCGTCGTCGTGGTGGGTCGCGGACACCGGCGACGCGATCACGATCACGTGGTCGCCGGCCTCGACGAGCTTGACGGCCTTGCAGATGAGCACGGCCAGCACACCGTCGAGCACGGGGACGCCGTCCGGGCCCTCGTGCCACGAGCCGCGGCGCTCGCTGTGCTCGGCGAAGCGGTCGATCCCGGGAGCGGCGAAGGTCCGGGCCACCTGCTCCTGGTCGTCGGTGAGGACGTGCACCGCCACCAGGCCGGCGGCCTCGACGGACGGCCAGACGGAGGCCGCCTTGGCCACGCTGAACGACACGAGTGGCGGATCGAGCGACACCGAGGTGAACGAGGTCGCCGTGAAGCCGACCGGACCCGGCAGGGTGACGACGACCACGGCTGAGGCGTGCCGGCGCAGCACCCGGCGGAAGAGGCCGGAGTCCATGGCGTCGGCGGTCACGGGCCCAACCCTACCCAGGGGTCAACCGGTCCCACCCCACAGCCGGAGGCGGGCCACCCCGCCGTCCGGGAAGGCGTCGAGGCGCACGTGGGTCATCTCAGGTCCCCGTCAGATGTTCGGGCCGGACCGGCACCCGGCGCAGCGGCAGGCCGGTCGCGGCGCGGATCGCGGCGACGATGGCCGGGGTCGAGGAGATGGTCGGCGGCTCGCCGATGCCGCGCAGCCCGTAGGGCGCCTCGGGATCGCCGAGCTCGAGGACGTCGATGCGCATCGGCGGCACGTCGAGGATCGTCGGGATCAGGTAGTCGGTGAACGACGGGTTGCGGATCAGGCCGTCGACGACCTGGATCTCCTCCATGACGGCGAGCCCGAGCCCTTGCGCGGTCCCGCCGGCGATCTGGCCCCAGACCGACTGCGGGTGCAGTGCCCGGCCGACGTCCTGCGCGGTGGCGATCTCGACGACCCGCACGAGGCCCAGCTCGACGTCGACGTCGACGGTGGCCCGGTGGGCGGCGAACGCGTACTGCACGTGGGCGTCGCCCTGCCCGGTGCGCGGGTCGAGCGGGAAGGTCGGCCGGTGCCGCCACTCGACGGTCCGCTCGATCGGCTCGTCGCCGAGCACGTCGACGAGGTCGGCGACCACCTCGCGCTCCGCGGTGACGACCTTGCCGCCGGCCAGGAGCAGGCCCGGGCGCCCGACCCGGCGCAGGACCTCGGCGCGGACGGCCGCACAGGCGGCCTTGACCGCGCCGCCGGTGACGTACGTCTGCCGCGACGCCGACGACGACCCGGCGCTGCCGACGGAGGTGTCGGCGGTGGCCACCGTCACCTGTTCGACCCCGAGCTCGGTCCGGGCGATCTGTGCCTGGACGGTGACGAGCCCCTGCCCGACCTCGGCGGCGGCGGTGTGCACGACGGCCGCCGGCTCGCCGCCGACGATCTCCAGCCGGACCCGCGCCGTCGAGTAGTCGTCGAACCCTTCGGAGAAGCCGACGTTCTTGATGCCGATGCCGTAGCCCACGCCGCGCCGCACGCCCTCGCCGTGAGTGGTGTTGGCGACGCCGCCCGGCAGTTCGCGCGGGTCGGCGCCGGGGTGCTGCCGCGCCGGCGGCGTGTCGCGGACCCGGCGCAGCAGCTCGGCGACCGGGGCCGGGCCCTCGACGACCTGCCCGGTCGGCATCGTGTCGCCCGGCTCCATCGCGTTGCGGACGCGCAGCTCTACCGGGTCGAGGCCGAGCGCCTCGGCGAGCCTGTCCATCTGCGACTCGTAGGCGAAGCACGCCTGCACCGCGCCGAACCCGCGCATCGCGCCGCACGGCGGGTTGTTGGTGTAGACGGCGTAGCCATCCACGGTCACGCTGGGCACCCGGTACGGGCCGACGCCGAGTGTGGTGGCGTTGGCGACGACCGCCGTCGACGTGGACGCGTACGCGCCGCCGTCGAGAACCAGACGGGCCTTGACGTAGACCAGCTTCCCGTCCTCGTCGGCGCCGTGCTCGTACCACATCCGGGCGGGATGCCGGTGGACGTGGCCGTAGAACGACTCCTCGCGCGAGTACACCATCTTGACCGGGCGCCCGGTGCGCAGCGCGAGCATGCACGCGTGGACCTGCATCGAGACGTCCTCGCGCCCGCCGAACGCGCCGCCGACCCCGGCGAGGCTGAGGCGGACCTTGTCGTGCGGCAGGCCGAGGCAGTCGGCGACCTGGGCGAGGTCGCCGTGCAGCCACTGGGTGGCGATGAACAGGTCGACGCCGCCGTCCTCGGCGGGGATCGCGAGGCCGGACTCGGGACCGAGGAACGCCTGGTCCTGCATGCCGACCTCGTACTCGCCGGTGACCACGACCGGTGCCGTGACGTCCTGGTCGCCCTTGCGGATCGGCACGTGCCGCAGCAGGTTTCCGGACTCGTGCACCTGGTCGGAGGACGGGTCGAGGGCGGCGACGCTGTCCACGACGGGCGGCAGCACCTCGTAGTCGACGGTGATGCGGGCCGCCGCCCGCCGCGCGGTCTCCGGATGGTCCGCGGCGACGACGGCGACCGGCTCCCCGGCGTAGCGCACCTCCCCCATCGCCAGGACCGGCTGGTCGCGGTGTTCGAGCCCGTAGCGCTTGTCGCCGGGCACGTCGTCGGCCGTGAGCACCGCGTGGACGCCGGGGGTGGCGAGCGCCCCGGTGAGGTCGATGCCCCGGATGCGGGCCCGTGGGTGCGGGCTGCGCAGCGTGGCGCCCCACAGCATCCGATCGGCCCAGAGGTCCGACGAGAACGCGAACTCCCCGGTAACCTTGAGCACCCCGTCCGGCCTGACCGGCGAGGCCCCGATCCCCGCATCGACCCCGGTATCCACGTCGACGCTGCCGCTCACCGCCCACCCCTCCCCGCGTTGATCTTGCAGTTGTGGTGCCGGGACGCGCCCACGATGCCCGGGTTTGTCAGGCACCACAAGTGCAAGATCAACGCGATCATGGGGACTCCTGGAGCTGGCGAGCGGCGGCCGACAGGGCTGCCGCCAGGGTCGGCTCGTCCACTGTGGACATGACGCCGTCCTGGACCACGGCCCTGCCGCCGACCAGGAGCAGCCGCAACGGGGCCGGCGGGCCGAAGACCAGGGCCGCGACGGGATCCTCGATGCCGGCGTGGCCCAGGCCGTCGAGGCTCCACAGCGCGATGTCGGCCAGTTTGCCGGGCTCCAGCGACCCGAGCTCGTCGTCGCGACCGAGGCAGCGCGCCCCGCCGATCGTGCCCAGCGCCAGGGACTCGCGGGCGGTCAGCGCCGCCGGGCCGCCGCGCAGCCGGGCCGAGTACAGCGCCTGGCGCAGCTCGCTGCCGAGCTGCCCGGCCTCCTGCGACGCCGCGCCGTCGACGCCGAGACCGACCGGCACCCGCGCGTCGAGCAGGTCCCGGACCGGGGCGATGCCGGCGCCGAGCCGGCCGTTGGAGCTCGGGCAGTGCGCGACCCCGGTGCCGGAAGCGCCGAGCTTGGCGATCGCGGACGCATCGAGGTGTACGGCATGGGCCAGCCAGACGTCGCCGCCGAGCCAGCCGAGGGACTCCGCGTATTCGACGGGGGTGCAGTTGTGGACCTTCCGGCAGTACGCCTCCTCCTCGACCGTCTCCGCGAGGTGGGTGTGCAGGCGTACCCCTTCGGCGCGGGCGAGACCGGCCGCCTCGCGCATCAGCCGCGGGGTGACGGAGAACGGGCTGCACGGCGCGACCGCGATCCGCACCATCGCGCCCGGCGACGGGTCGTGGAAGCGGTCGATCGCCTCCTTCGTCGCGGCGAGCGCCGCGTCGGTGTCCTCGACCACCGAGTCCGGCGGCAGGCCGCCGTCCTTGACGGACAGGTCCATCGAGCCGCGGCACGGGTGGAACCGCAGGCCGACCGCGGCGGCCGCGGCGATCTCGGCGGCCAGGAGGTCACCGCCCTGGCGCGGGAAGACGTAGTGGTGGTCGGTGCTGGTCGTGCAGCCCGACAGCGCCAACTGGGCCAGGCCGGCGGACGCGGCGGCGTGCACGACCCCGGCGTCGAGGCGGGCCCAGATCGGGTACAGCTCGGTGAGCCAGCCGAACAGGATCTCCTGCTGGGCGAGGCCGCGGGTGGCCCACTGGTACAGGTGGTGGTGGGTGTTGACGAGGCCCGGGGTGGCGAGACAGCCGGTGCCGTCGACACGGGTCACGCCGGAGTCGCCGGCGTAGGTGCCGGGCCCGACCGCCACGATCCGGTCGCCCGACACCACGATGTGGCCGTCGGCGTGCTCGGTGCCGGCTCCGTCCACCGTGGCCACCGCGCAGTGCTCGATGACGATCACGACTCGGCGGCCCGTCTCACGGCGGCGACGATGTGCTCGTAGCCGGTGCAGCGGCAGAGGTTCCCCGCGAGCGCCTCGCGGATGTCCGGCTCGCTCGGCCGCGGGTTGCGCGCCAGCAGGTCGTGGACCGCGACGACGAGGCCGGGCGTGCAGAATCCGCACTGGACGGCGCCGGCCTCGAGGAACGCCTGCTGCACCGGGTGCAGCGCGCCGGGGGCGGCGAGGCCCTCGACGGTGCGCACCGCCCGGCCTTCCGCCTGACCGGCCGCGACCAGGCAGGCGCAGACCGGCACGCCGTCGAGGTAGACCGTGCAGGAGCCGCACTCGCCCTGCTCGCAGGCGTTCTTGGCGCCCGGCAGGCCGAGCCGCTCCCGCAGCACGTAGAGCAGGCTCTCCCCCTCCCACACGTCGTCGGCCTGCATCGGCTCGCCGTTGACGGTCACGTTCAGCCGCATCGGTACTCCTCCCACGCCCACCGCAGCATCCGGCCGCCGAGGACGGCGAGGGAGTGCCGCCGGTAGGCCGCACTGCCGCGCACGTCGTCGATCGGGCGGGCCGCCGCCCCGACCAGCTCACCGAACCGGCGGATCGTCGTGTCGGACAGCGGCTCCCGGCTGTCCCACGGCAGCTCGGCCGCGAACTCCTCGGCGTCGGCGGCACGCAGCGGGGTGGGGCCGGCCGAGCCGATGCCCGTGCCGATCGTGCGGCCGGAAGGGTGCAGCGCCAGGGCGAACGAGCAGACCGCGATGACCATGGCGTTGCGGGTGCCGACCTTCGCGAACTGCTGCGGGCCGCCGGCCGCCGGGACGAGGAACGCGGCGATCAGCTCGTCGGGTGCGAGCGCGCTGCGCTTGGGCCCATGGAAGAACTCCGCGACCGGGACGGTCCGCACGCCGCGGACCGACGCCACCTCGACCTCGGCGTGGCTCGCCAGCAGCGGCGGATGGGCGTCACCGGCGGGCGAGGCCGAACCGAGGTTGCCGCCCACGGTGCCGCGGTTGCGGATCTGCGGCGACCCCACGGTACGGGCCGCCATCGCCAGGCCGGGCAGCCGCCCGCCGAGCTCGTCGATCAGGCGGCGGTACGTGACGCCGGCGCCGACGCGCAGGCGTTCCCCGCCGTGATCCGTCCCGAGGCTCCAGTCGGTCAGCGCGCCGACGCGCGTCAGGTCGAGCAGCGCGGCCGGGCGGCGGCGGTCGAAGTTGAGCTCGACCATGACGTCCGTGCCGCCGGCGATCGGCAGCGCCTCGGGGTGCGCCGCCCTGGCCGCGAGGGCATCCTCCCAGGTGGACGGCCTCAGAAACTCCACACGACCTCCTCGGGGATCGCCACGCCGTCGCGGCGGACCGTTCCTTCGATCAACCCGTACGGCCGGTCGGCGGCGTAGTAGACCTCGTTGGGATTGTCGAGCCCGAACGGCGCCAGATCGACGAGGAAGTGGTGCTTGTTCGGCAGCGACAGCTTGACCTCGGCCACGTCGGGGCAGCGCTCCAGCACCCGCGAGCCCATCGCGAAGAGGGTCTGCTGGAGCGCCAGGCTGTACGTGTCGGCGAACGCGTCCAGGAGCGCCTGCCTGGCAGTCGCGGAGTCCGCCGCGCCGCTGTGGCGCCAGGTGGCGTTCACCGACGTGGCGAGGATGCGGTCCCGGGTCTCCGGCAGCGTGGTGTAGCGGTCCTTGACGTACCCGTGGAACTCCGAGTCGGTCGTCTTGAGCAGGACCAGGCCGGTGACGCCGGAGACGGTCTGCGTCCCGTACGGTCCATGGTGGACGGTCGCGGTGCGGACCTCACCGCCGTCGCGGCGAAACGTGTGCGCGCCGTCGACGGGCCGCCAGGGGTACTGCTCGACGGCGACCCGCGCCTCGTGGATGCTCGGCTGCCCGCTGACGAAGTGCTCGGCCAGGCGGGCGGCGAAGGTCTCGATGCCGGCGATGCCGTGCTCGCGCGCGAAGGCGTAGACGGTGTTCTTCTGCGTGTCGGTGGGCAGGACGCCGCTGTTGTCGCCGGTGAGGTGGCTGGCGGCCAGGTCGCCGCGCAGCGCGACGCTCACGTTGAGATCGGTGAGCTCGTCGCCGCCGGGACCGCGCACGACGCGCACGATCCGGGTTTCTGCCTTGCCGTACTGATTCGGCCCGAGCACGAAGGTCGGCAAGGTCGGCTCAGCTCCCCCGGTAGGTCGAGTATCCGAACGGGCTCAGCAACAACGGCACGTGGTGGTGCCGGTCGTCGATGACGGTGAACGAGACGGCGACCTCGGAGAAGAAGGCGTCGGGGCCGTGGTAGGCCGCGGTGTCGAAGACGAGCCGGTAACGCCCGGGGCCCGGTGCGTCGAACCGGAGCCGGCCGTCGGCGTCGGTGTAGCCGGCGCCGACGGCCGCTCCGCCCGCCGTCTCCAGCCGGATCGGCACCCCGGCAGCGGGGATGCCGTGGGCCGTGTCCAGCACATGGGTCGACAGGTTCACGCCGACACCAGCCGCTCCAGCCGCAACTCCACGATCTTGCGCAGCTCGCCCCGCACCACGGTCCGCTCGGTGTCGTCGTCGTTTCGGAGCCGCCCGCGGGCCGCGGCCAGGATCTCGTCGGCGGACTTGCCGCTGGCGAAGATCAGGAACAGATGGCCGAACCGCTCCTCGTAGGCCCGGTTGACCGCGGCCAGCTCCTGCGCGGCGCCCTGGACGCCGGCCTGCCCCTGTCGCGACCAGGCCGCCTCGGCGCTGTCGCCGGGGGGCCGCTGCCCGATACGCGGGTGCGCGGCGAGCACCGACTCGAGATCAGGCCAGCTCAGGTCGTCGAATGCGGCGACACCGGACACCACGAGGTCGGCCGGGGTGGGATAGGGCCGGCCCGCGACGACCCGCGCCGCCCAGCCGGGCGACGCGCAGCAGGCGAGCAGGGCCTCCTCCGCGGCGGCGGGCGCCAACCCGTTGAACTGATCGAGCATGGCCCCCCTTTCACTATCCCCGGCACCCTACTCCAGGGATGTTGCATGTCCAGTCCCAAAACTGCACCGGTTCGATCATCCAGTGCTCATGCCCGAACACTCCGATTATTGCTGTTTTGTCCGACGTCACAACCGCTGGACCGCCACAATGGCACGGCGGATCGTCGACGCGGCCAGCATCCGGACCGAGCACCTGGCACACGTCCCCTCGGCAGCGCCGCCCGGCCGTCTACTGTGGACAGCACCGGCACCGCGGGTGCGCCGGTCCGGCAGGCTGCCACCTGCGAAAAAGCGTGGCAGACTCGAACTCATGTCGGAGACATCACTGCGCCCGGCGGTCGAGGTCGTCGAGGTCTCCGGGCGTGTCCTGCGCATCGTCGACGGCCATCGCATCGCACCCGGGGCGCAGGCCCGGCAGATCGGCCACGACCTGCCCGATCGCGGCGTCGACCTCACCGTCGGGCCCGAAGGGTACGCCGCCCGGTGGGCCCGCAGCACCTTCAGCCTGCCCGGCTTCGCCAGGATGTTCGCCGGCGGCGCCGCGGGTGGTGCGCTGTTCCGGCTGCTCGGCCTGCCCGGCGCGGTGCTCGGCACGATCATCGCCGTGGGCATCGCGCGCAGTGCCGGGGGGCCGAAGTCCACGACCCTGGTCGACCCGCAGGTGACCGTCCTGGAGGACGGGCCCGACCTGGTCCTGCACAGCGCCGACCTGCCGGCTCTGGTCTTCGCCGTCATGGAGCTGACCGGGACGGAGGGGCCGGTCACCGTCAGCCCGGCCGCCGAGCGCGGGCGGCAGGCGCTGCCCGGCGGGAGTGAGCGGGTGCGGCTCGACGACGTGGGCGGCCTCGACGAGGTCGTCGCCCAGTTCCGCGACGTCGCCGTCTCGTTCCGTCATCCCGAGGTGATGGCCCGCTGGGGCGCCACCCGGCCACAGGGCATCCTGCTCTACGGCCCGCCCGGCACCGGCAAGACGATGCTGGCGCACGCCCTCGCCAACGAGATCGGCGGCGAGCTGCGCGAGATCCGCACCCCGGAGATCCTCGACAAGTGGGTCGGCAACTCGGAGAAGAACATCCAGCGGATCTTCGCCGAGGCCCGCCGGCTCCGCGAGCCGACCGTCCTGCTGTTCGACGAGTTCGACTCGATCATCAGCTACACCGGCACCGCGTTCGACGCCGCCGGCCAGATGATCAACGCGATCGCCGGCATCTTCAAGCAGGAGATGAACACCCTCATCGAGGAAAACCCCAACGTCATCGTGGTCGCCACGACCAACTTCCCGGACCGGGTCGACGCCTCACTGGTCCGCTCGGGCCGCTTCGACTTGAAGCTCCCGGTGCCGCTGCCCGCCCGCCGGGCGCGCGCCGACATCCTCACCAAACTGATCCGCGGCCTGATCGCCCGGCACGAGGTCGGCGGCTTCCAGATGTTCGCCGACGACCTCGACGTGGACGAGCTCGCCACGGCCGCGTCCGGCCTCACCGGCGCCGACCTCAAGGAGGCGCTGCGCCGGGCCCAGCTCGACAAGGCGATGCGGGAGGCCCGCGAGGGCAGCCCGGCCGGCCCGATCACCCAGGCCGACCTGTCGGCCGCCATCACCCGGGTGCGAACCCAGCCGGTGTCGTAGCGGGCCGCCCTACGCGTGGACGAAGGGCGTCGTCATCGCCAACTGCTCGAAGCCGAGCCGGCGCAGGATCGGCCGGCTGTCGGCGGAGGCGTCGACCTGCAGGTAGCGGAAGCCGGCCGCCTTCGCCAGGGCGGCCCGGTGCGCGACCAGCGCCCGGAACACGCCACGGCCGCGCCAGTCGGCGACGGTGCCGCCGCCCCAGATGCTGGCGAACCCCGTCCCGGTGTGGAACTCCACCCGACCCGCGCAGATCGGCCGGTCACCGGCCATCACCACCGCGGCGGCGATGGAGTCCGGCTGCTCGGCGAGCCGCTCGAGGAGGTCGCGGCCGATCATCGCGTGGTCGCCGCCGAACACCTCGTCGTGCACCCGGACCAGCAGGTCGGTGCCGGCCCGGCCGGTGACGGGCACCAGACGTACACCTTCCGGAAGCACGACCTCCGTCGGCAACGCGTCGACCTCGGCGATCAGCAGCGCCTCGACGGGGCCGGGCTCGAAGCCCGCGGCCAGCAGCCGGCCGGGCAGGTCGGCGGGGCGGTCGTGGGAGTAGTGCTTCCACTCCCACGACCGGCCCGTCTCGGCGAAGCGCCGCACCTGGGCCTCGACCACCGCGTCGGCGTCGAGCCCGTCGAGATCGCACCAGGCGATCCCGGTCCAGCGGTCCGAGGCGGACACCACCCGCACGATCCCGGGCTCCCGCTCGACCACGGACCGGGCGCCGGCCTCCGGCTGCTGCCGGATCTCGCGGTCGAACCGGGCAAGAACATGTTTCGCGTCCACCCTCACACCCGACACCTCGACCCGGGCGGTCCGCAAGGCATTTCGAGGATCATCACGGCCTTCTCGCCCGCGGCCCGAGCGCCGCCTCGACCCCCCACCTTTGCCGATCTTGCAGTTGTGGTGCCGAGACACTCCCTGAATGCCCGGTTTGTCAGGCACCACAACTGCAAGATCGACGCGCAACGAAGGCGGCGGGCGTTGGTGGGCGCCGCACCCGATGCCTGCGCATGGATGCCTATGCATTTGGTGCGGGTTCACCCGATTGGCGAGGGAGTAGGATGCCGCGCATGAGGTTCGAGGGTTTCCTGGTCGAGCGGTGGCGTTCGATGCTGACCAGCTACAACGAAGTCGCTGGCCATCTGGAGCGCGCCCTACAGGACGGGCACGGCCTGACGCTGAGCGAGTTCGAGATCCTGGACCGCCTCGTCTCGCAGGAGTGCGAGAAGCGCCGCATGCAGGATCTGGCCGCGGACATGTACCTCAGCCAGAGCGCCCTCTCCCGCGCCGTGGCCCGGCTGGAGCGCGCCGGACTGGTCCAGCGCGCGATGTGCGAGGCCGACCGGCGCGGCGTGTTCGTGAAGATCACCGACGCCGGCCTGGAGCGCCGCACCGCCGCCCGCCAGACGCACCTCGCGATCCTCGCGGAGCACCTGCAGCCCGCCTGAGCCCGCAGGCGGTGAGCCTCGGCTACGTGGGACCCCCGCTCCCGCGACGATAGTGGGAGTGGACGGCGGGCTGGCCGGTGTAGCCGGGACCCGCCGTGTCGTCGGCGCCCAGGTATTCCCACGGCAGGCGCACCTCACCGCGGTCGTCACGCCCGATCCGCCGTCGGCGGCCGTCATAGCTGAAGCCGGCCTCACGCAGGTCCGCGGCGAGCCGGCGGCCCGCGGGCGCGCCGCCGGCCAGCCGGATGCTCGCCAGGTCGAGGTCGGCGACGAGGCGGCCGCCGTCGGTGAGCCAGCCGGCCGCCCGCTCCAGCACCGCCAGCTTGTCACCGACGCAGTGCAGGCCGTGCACGCTCGTGATGAGGTCGTAGCGCCGGTCCGGCCCCACCAGGAGACGACCGAGGCGGTGGTGAGCCGCAGCCACGGCACCTCGGGCGCCGGGTCGAACGCGTCGACCAGGTCCACGCCATGCACCAGCACCCGATCGGACACGCCCGCGGCGTGCAGCGCACCGGCCGCCTCGATGACCGCGCGCCCGGAGCCGCAGCACAGGTCCAGCCAGGCCACCGTGTCCGGCGCCCCGGTCACCCGCAGCACCGCCGTCAGCACGTCGACCGGGTTGAATCCCAGCTCCTTGGCGTAGCTGTTCACACCGGCGAGCCGTCGCTCGCGGTTCATCGCGGAGTTCGCCACCACCGCCGAGCCGGCAAGCGTGTCGTCGTCGAGCAGAAGCACCGCATCATGATCGCAGTTCACCTCTGCCCTGCCAACGACGAGTTCAGTGGTTACCGGCGGCCGCCGCGGTCGTCGCCCAGGTCGTGCCCCGGGCCGTCGTCCGCGCCGTGGCCGCCGTGGCCGTCAGCCGAGGGCGACGCCGCCGGAGTGTCCGATGTGGACGCCTGAACGGCGGGGTTGTCGTCGCGGCGGCCGGGACTGCTCGCCGCGATCGCCGTTCCGCCGATGACCAGGCCCGCGACCACCGTCGCGCCGACGATGACGATCTTGCGTATCTGCCGTACACCTCCATGGTCTTTCGTGCTCCTGACCTGAACGGTGCCCGGCCGTGCGCTAGGGAAGTCCTGCCGGAAGCCTAAGCATCGGTTAACACGACCGTGGCGCGAGTGCGGCCCGCGGGCGAGCGGTCCACGGTCAACGATCCGCCGGCGGATTCGGCGGTACGGCGTGCGATGTCGGGCCCGAGCCCGGTCGAACCGGCGCCGGAGACCCCGCGCTTCCCCGCGGCGGGGTCGAAGCCGGCTCCGTCGTCCTCGACGACCAGCACCGCGCCGTCCGGGGTCCGCCGCAGCGCCACGCCGAGGCCGACGCCCTCCTCGGTGTGCGCGAAGACAGATCGGCGACGGTCTCCCGCTCCTGCCGCAGCAAGTCGCGGTCCGGGCGGCGAGGTGGTTGAGCGCGGCGGCCACGGCCCGCACCTCGGGCGGCCCGGCTCTGGTCGGCGCGCGCCGGTCGAGGTCGCCCCGGGCCAGGTCGCTGAGCCGGCCCGATCCTGCTGCGGCCGAGCGCGGCACGGGCTGACGTGACCGGTCACGACCGGCGCCTTCGACCCGGCTGCGCGGGCGGTCACCGAGACGGTCAGGCGACCATCTTGAGCAGGGCCTTGTCGAAGCCGGGCGGCGCGACCACCGCGATCCCGGCCGGTGGGGTGACGCCGGTCGGGACGGAGACGCTCGGCAGCCCGTACGCACTGGCGGGCACCGCGCAGCGCAGCGTCTCCCGGCGCCACGCGTCCCGGTCGGCCAGGCTGCTCTCACGCGGGTGACCGGGCCCGCCGGCCGGCAGCACCAGCCAGGTGTCGTCACCGAGCAGCTCCAGCAGCTCGGCCCGCCAGACGGCGAGCTGTGCCCGCGCCGCCGCCTCGGTCGCGGCGTCGACGGTGGCGCCGAAGCGGAACCGCCCCTCGACGTCGGCGCCCAGCGCCCGCGGGTGCGCCGCGATCCACTTGCCGTGCGCCCGCCACGCCTCGGCGGCCTGGACCTGCCGGAAGGCCAGCAGCAACGGGTCGGGATCGTCCCAGGTGGACAGGGTCACCGGCCGCACCGGGACGCCCCATCGCCCGGCGGCGTCGGCCGTGCCGCCCAGAGCGAGCAGGCGGCGGGGCGGCGTGCGCGGCCCGTCCGGCAGGAGCACCTCACCGACCAGCGCGAGCGTCGCCGCGTCGCGTGTGATCCAGCCGACCGTGTCGAACGACGGCGCCAGCGGGAGCACACCCTCGGTGGGGACGGCGCCGTGGGTGGGGCGCAGACCATAGAGGCCGCAGCAGGAGGCGGGCACCCGGATCGAGCCACCGGTGTCGGTGCCCAGGCCGATGTCGGCGTGGCCGGTCGCGACCGACGACGCGGGCCCGCTCGACGAGCCGCCGGTGACCCGGTCGGGCGCGGCCGGATTGGGCGGGGCGCCGTAATGGGTGTTGCTGCCCGACAGGGAGTACGCCAACTCGTCGGTGTGCACGATGCCCTGCACCGAGGCGCCGGCGGCCCGCAGCCGGGCGACGGCGGGTGCGTCCTCGGCGGCCGGCAGTGCCTCGGCGAGCCAGGCCGGGTTGCCGCCGCCGACGGCGAAGCCGGTGACGGCGAACATGTCCTTGACCGCGACCCGCAGGCCGTCGAGCGGGCCCCGGCCGGTAGCCGGGGCGAGCGGCATGCCCTTGATCCGCCACACCGTGGCGTCGGCGCTCACGCCGCCGCGCCCGGCACCCGGCGGCGCGGCGCCCGCTCGGGAAAGATCGACAACACCGAATCACCTACCCGTTCGGTCCCGCATGCTCAGCAGTCCCGGTGATGAGGGTAGCCCTACCGGGCGGCGAGATTCCCGGCTCGCCCCGGGCTACCACACCGGCTCCCCCGGCCACGTCGCCGTCGCGAGGGCGTTCTGACCGGCGGCGTTGGGGTGGAAGAAGTCCTGGGCGGCGACCATGTCGAGGGTGAACGCCACCCGGTGCGCGGCGCCGCCGTCGTCGCGGCACCGCGGGCCGTACGCCTTGCAGGCGGCGGCGAGCTGGGTGTTGTACGCGTCGACGCGGTCGGCGAACGCCTGCCGCCGGGCGACGTCGGCCGGCGCCGTGGAGGTGGCCTCGGCCAGCAGCGCCGGGCAGACGCCGAACGACCACGCCTTCACCGCGACGGGGCTGGTGTGCCCGACGTCCCACAGGCGCCGGATGTCGGGGATGCCGACGACCAGCACCCGGGCCTGCGGCGCGCCCTGCTCGAGGACGGCCAGGGCCTGGTCGACCTGCCGGCGGAAGGTTTCCACGGGGGTCATGTCCTCGAGCCGCGGACGGCAGGCGTCGTTGGCGCCGATGAGGATCGTGACGTACTGCGGCTTGCGCTGGACGGCGGCGGACGCCTGCCCGGCGAGCGCGTCGGCGCGGGCATTGCCGGCGGCGAGGTTGTACGCACGGCCTTTGAGGCCGGGGTTGGTCCGGACCAGGCGGCGGTAGTGGCTGTCGACGCGGGTGCCGTCGCCGGTCGACCAGGAGTTGCGTGGACACGGCACCGGCGCGAGGCACGAGGCGAACCCGCTGGTGACGGAGTCTCCGAGCGCGGCCATGGCGAGGATGCCGCCGCCGCTCCCGGTCCGGTCGGGCCCGCCACTGGACGGCGGCCGGACGGCGCCTCCTTCACAGGCGATCGTGAGCACGGCGAGTCCGGCGAGCAGCCCCACCCACCAGCGCTCCCGCCATCCAGGCACACAACGCATCCACACAGTGACGATCGGTAAATTGTATGCCCCCGGCGCGCGGGGGAATACCGGCGGCCCCGCCGTTGTTGACCTTGCATTGCGAGTGAGCTTCCGCTGTCCGTCCTCGACCTCGCGCCCGTCTCCGCGCACGCCCCGGTGGGCGAGGCCCTGCACAACGCCGCCAGCGCGATCGCGGCGGAGACCGACGAGGAGGCCGAGTTCCTCGCCGGGCCGGGCGAGCTGTCGTTCCTGCGGCTGCGGTCCGGACGACCGGAGGCGCTGGCGACGCCGGAGGAGGCGGCCGCCTACCCGTTCTCGCCCCGCGAGCGCGAGTTCGCCCGGGAGCGGCGCGTCGGTCAGGCCCTGGGCTCCCCGGAGACGGTGCGCCGCCAGTTGACCGAGTTGCTGGAGCAGACACGCGCCGACGAGCTGATGCTGACCACGATGGTGTACGACCTGGAGGCGCGGGCCCGCTCGTTCGAGCTGATCCGCCGGGAGGTCGCCCCGCACCTGCGGAAGGCCGGCCTCACGACGGCCGGCTGAACCGGTGGGTCAGCTCCACGGCGGGGCGTCACGCGCTTACCGGCGGTTGGTCGGATGGCGATCGCCGCGATCATCAGCGAAGATGGCGGGCGATCTTGTCCGGCTAGCGAGGTGGGGCGTGTGACGAAGACCTGGGTACGGCTGCGGCCGGTCGTCGAGAGCGACCTGGCGATGTTCCGGCGGTTCGTCACCGAGCCGGGGCTCGCTGGCGCGGCTTGGACCGGCTACCACGACCCGTCCGGACCGGCACGGCGCTTCGCGCTGGACGGCTACCTCGGCCCCGACGACGGCCGCCTCATGGTCGAGGCCGACGAGACCGCGGCCGGGTTCGTGAGCTGGGACGCGACCGGGTCCGGCCTGTCGAGGTACTGGAACATCGGCATCGTCCTGCTGCCCGAGTGGCGCGGGCGCGGGGTGGGCTGGCGTGCCCAGACGCTGCTCTGCGACCACCTGTTCGCCACCAGTCCGGCGCCCCGGATCGAGGCGCGGACCCAGCCGGAGAACATCGCCGAGCAGAAGGCCCTCGAGAAGGTCGGCTTCCTCAGCGAAGGCATCCTGAGGTCGGCCGAGTTCCGCGACGGCACCTGGCGCGACGTCCTCGTCTACGGCAAGCTGCGCGGCGATCGGTGATCCCGGGCTGAACGCCGGATCCTCCCCCGTGCCGGGCGCCGCCACAGCCGCTCGACGTCCGGGTGCTCCTTGAAGATCGCGTCCACGACCTCGTCGGGCGGCGGCTCGACCGACACCTCGGTCACGTCCTCGTCCGGCCGGGGCAACTCCAGGTCGGCGAACTGGCTGTCGAGCATCTCCACGCGCATGAAATGGCCGTGCCGAGCGGCGAGGCGGCGCACGATCAGCTCACGGGTCCCTTCGAGGAGCACCAGGCGCACCTGCGGACGGCCGCCGCGGAGCCGGTCGCGGTAGACCCGCCGGAGCCCCGAGCACGAGACGACCCCGGGCTCGCCGAGAGCGGCGCGCTCGTCGACCCATCGCGCGATCGCGGCGAGCCACGGCCGGCGGTCCTCGTCGGTGAGCGGCGTGCCGGCGGCCATCTTGTCCACGTTGGACCTCGGGTGGAACTCGTCGCCGTCCGCGTAGCGCCAGCCCAGCCGCCGCGCGAGGAGCGAGCCGACGGTGGTCTTCCCGGTACCGGCGACGCCCATGACGATGAAGACCGGCGGTGGCCCCGAGGCCGGCTGCGGCGCGTCTGCCATGCGCTGACGGTACCCGGGCGACCGGCGGGGCACACATCCGAGTGATGCCCGCCAATGGAACGAGCCGCAGCCCACCCGACACGGCGCCCCGCTCCGTCGACCGGTCCCACCTTTGCCGATCTTGCAGTTGTGGTGCCGAGACACTCCCTGAATGCCCGGCTTGTCAGGCACCACAACTGCAAGATCGATGCGCAACACGCCGGGGACCGCGCTAGGCAGCGGCCGCGTTCTTGTCCGCCAGCGGTACCAGCGGCGGGAAGTGGCGCTGGACGATGCCCTTCGCCACCATCGACGGATCGCCGATGTCGCCGACCTGGTGCCGCTCGACCAGCCGCGCGTGGCCCGGCAGTCCGGCACCGAGATCGCGCAGCGTCCGCTGCATCTGCGTCTCGATCGCACCGGGATCGATGATCTCCACCTCGCACGGCGCGCCGGCCGCCTCGCCCACGCAACGCATGAACGCCTCGGCGCCCGCCTTCGTCGCGCAGTAGGTCGCCCAGCCCGGGTACGCCCGGTGGGCCGCCGCCGACGCGACGTACATGATCCGCAGCCGTGCCCGGCCGGTTCGGAACGTGGCCAGGAACAGGTTGGTGAGCAGGATCGGGACGACGAGGTTGAGGTTGACCGCCGCGAGCACCGCCGCCGGCGGCAGGTCACCGGCGAGCGCGATCGGCTCGACCGTCGCGGCGTTGTGCAACAGCACGACCTCGTCGTCCGGCCCGGCCTCACCGACGAACGCGGCGAGCTCGGCGCCGGACGGCAGGCCGCCGCCGGCGAGACCGAGCCCGTCCGGGGCCGGGACGCCCGACCCGGTGTCGCCCAGGTCGCCCGCCCGCAGCCACACCGACGCCGGCCGTTGTGCCGCCAGGAGCTCCTGCTCGGCCGTGAACGTGCGCGCCAGGCCGTACACCCTGGCACCATCTGCCTGCAGCGCTTGGAACAGGGCCGCGCCGAGCCCTCGGGACGCGCCGGTCAGGACGACCGAGCGCACGCAGGAACCGTCCGCGGATGCGGACATTGACATCACTCCAACCGTGTCGAGCTGCTCAACAACAACGACGGGATGGGTGAGCGATCTACGTACGCCAGACCTGCAGCTCGGCACGTGCGGGGGTGGGCGCCGGGCGCACGTCCGCGGGCCGTTGGTCGAGGAGGGAGGCCGGCAGGATCGGTGTCGTGTGGGAGGCGAGGTGCGCGTCGGCGTGACCCGCGACCTTCTGGGTCTCGACCTGCTCGCCCTCGGTGTGCAGCAGCAACGGATGCTGCCCGCCGGGGCCGCCGGGCCGTTCGCCGGCCCACGAGGTGTGGTGGCCGGGCCGGCCGAGCAACTGATGGACGGCGCCCGAGTGCGTGGACGAGGCGCCGATCGTGGCGCCGAACAACAGGGCCGTCACCAGGACGAGGACGCTGACGAACCGGCCGCGCCGGTACGCCCGCTCGAGTGCGTCCAAACTCGTGCCCTCTCCCCTTGTGAAATGCCCACGGTCATCATGGCCCAACAGATCGCGATGCGGACTGTCGCGAATTTGCCAGCCTCTGTGTCATGCGATGCATTCATGCCGTGCCCGACCGCCTTTGGTGTGCGGCAGGGTCACCCGAGTGGTTTCAGCGGTCGATGAAATGGATCTGCCCCTGGTATCCGACCCCGGGGGATCGGATCCAAAATGCGGCGGAACTGCGCACATCGGCCGCCGAAATCAATGGCAATCCGGTGGGCTTGCTCACATATGAGTTAGGCGCGCCCGGGTCGGAAATCGGCATGGCCGGCACCGGCGCGTCCGCTGACGGCTGCCGATCCTCGCTGCCGATTCGTCAGGTGCGCGGCACCACGTCGTCGACCGACTCGGTGCCGGCGACGCGGTGCACGGCGACGACCGCGACCCGGGGCAGCGGCGCGTAGAGGTGCGGGTAGGGGCCGCCGTTGGCGGAGACCTCCCAGCGCAGCCACGCGCCGAGCAACTGCGCGTCGACCGCGGCGACGACGAGGTCGGGCGCGTCGGCGAAGAACCGCCGGGCGGTGCCGGCGATCTGGTCGCGCGAGGACAGGTGGACGTAGCCGTCGCGCAGGTCCAGCGGCGAGCCGTCGAAGCGCCCGGCGGCCTCGAACTGCGCCCACTCGGCGGGCAGCAGGATCTTGTAGATCAGCACGCGCTCACTGTGTCACGGGTGAGGCCGCCGTTCACCCTCGGCGGGTGAGCGGCGGACGTCGCCAACTCACCCGAATGCCACCTACCGTGCACGTCCGGCCCGAGAAGTGCACGACCGGTGCGGGAACCCGGACGTTCGGATGAGTGGAGTAGACCCGGCTCGATGAGAACCAAGGCATGGCAGTGTGTGGCCGGAGCGGCGCTCGCGATCGGGACACTCAGCGCCGCCCAGGCGGCCTACGATCGCACGCCGGCGGACCGCAGGCCGTCACTGGTCGACCGGGCCAGTGTCATCGCCGGGCAGCGGCCCGACGGTGACCAGAACGGCGTCGACCAGAACGGCGTCGACCAGAACGGCGTCGACCAGGGCGGGTTGACCGCGAAGGACGGGCCCGACCCGGGTGGCGACGGGACGATGGACCTGCTCGCCGCGTCCGGCCTGCTCGCGTTCGGCGGCGTCGTCCTGGTCGGCGGCGTGGTCGGCCTCGGCGGGCTGCGCATCCCCGGCGGGGTCGCGATGACCGTCGGCCGCGCCCGGCTCTGGATCCGCACGATGCGCTCCTCCGGCGCCCACCGCGCCAGGTAGGGGTCATTCGAACAGTGAACCCCGTCCGCCGCCCTCACGGCGCCGGGCCCGACGGCGCAACTCCACCACGACCATGTCGACCAGCGCCGTCGCCGCCAGCGCCAACAACACGATCGCCAGCCAGGCAATCCCGGCCGTCCAGGCCAGCACGGCGAGAACCGTGCTGGTGACGAAGCCGAACACCGCCAGCAGCAACCGGAGGTTGAGCGCGCTGTATGGGCGCCCGATCGTTCCCCGGGCGTTGCGCGGCTGCGAACGCATGGTGTCAGCCCTTCAGTTGGGTGATGCGGTCTTTGAGGATCGTGGTCGCGATGCTCGCCCGGTGCGGCTGGCCGCGCAGGAACGCCTCGGCGAACTTGACCGCCTGCTGGTAGGTCACCTTCGCCGGCATCGGCGGCTCGTCGGCGTCGACGACGACGTCGACGAGCGCCGGACCCTCGAACGCCAGCGCCTCGCGCAGCTTGCCGGGCAGTTCCCGGGGGTCGGTAACGTGCGCGCCGTAGCCGCCGCACCCGCGGGCCCAGGCCGCGTAGTCCGGTGCCGGGTCGCCGAAACGCACGCCGTACTCCGGGAGGCCGAGCACCATCTGCTCCCAGATGATCATCCCGAGCGCGTTGTTGTTGTTGATGACGACCTTCACCGGCAGCCCGTACCGCGCGGCGGTGTGAAACTCGGCCATCAGCATGGCGAAGCCGCCGTCGCCGACGTACGCGACGCACTGCCGCCCCGGGTACTCATGCTGCAGGGCGATGGCGTAGGGCAATCCGGGTGCCATCGTGGCGAGCGTGCCGGACAGGTAGAACTCGCGCCGGCCGGTCACCTGCCAGTGCCGCGCCGCCCACGTGGCGACGGTGCCGGAGTCGCAGCAGAGGACGGCGTCGGCGGCGGCGGCCCGGTCCAGCTCCCGCACCAGGTACTGCGGCGCGATCGGATCCCGCTCCGGATCCTCCAGCGCGGCCATCTTCTCCCGCCAGTCGCGCATCTTCTCCTGGTACTTGCGCAGATGACGGCGGTCCTCGCGGCGCTTCAGGCGGGGCAGGAGCGATTCCAGCGTGGCGCTCGCGTCACCGACCAGCGGCACGTCGGTGGGGATTCGGGTGCCGACCCGCGCGGGTTCGGCGTCGATCTGGATCACGCGGGCCTTGCCCGGTTCCGGCAGGAACTTCGTGTACGGGAAGTTCGTCCCCACCATGAGCAGGGTGTCGCACTCGTCCATCAGCTCCTCGCTGGGCGCGGTGCCGAGCAGCCCGAGCCCGCCGACGGTGAACGGCGAATCGTCGGGCACCGACATCTTGCCCGGCAGCGACTTGACGATCGGCGCGCCGAGCACGTCGGCGGTCAGTTCGACCAGCGCACCCGCGTGCCGGGCGCCGACCCCGGCCAGGATCGCGACGCGCTTACCCGCGTTGAGCAGGTCGGCGGCGGCTTGGAGGTCGTCGTCGGCGGGACGGACCGGCGGGTGCACCCACACCGGTGCCGTCGCCGGCTCGCGGATCGGGCCGACCTCCTCGAACGGGTTGTCCCCCGCCCGCGCGACCTGCACGTCGTTGGGGATCGTCAGGTGCGCGACGCCCCGGCGGGCGAGCGCGGTACGCACGGCGATGTCGACGAGCGCCGGCACCTGCGCGGGGTTCACGATCGGCTCGTCGTAGTCTGCGACGTCCTGGAACAGCCGGTCGAGGTGGACCTCCTGCTGGTAGGCGGTGCCCAGGACACTCGACTCCTGCATGCCGGTGAGCGCGAGGACCGGCGCGTGGTCGAGTTTGGCGTCGTAGAGGCCGTTGGCCAGATGAATGCCGCCGGGACCGGACGTGGCCAGGCACACCCCGAGCCGGCCGGTCGCCTTGGCATGGGCGGTGGCCATGAACGCGGCCGCCTCCTCGTGGTGCACCAGGACGAACCGCACCCGGTCGGCGTTGCGGCGCAGGCCCTCCATCAGGCCGTTGATGCCGTCGCCGGGCAGCCCGAACACGGTGTCGACGCCCCAGTCGGCCAGCCGGGCGATGATCGCCTCACCCACGGTCTGCTTCGTCATACCCTCGGCTTTGCCGGAGACGACGGGTCCAAACCTCAAGTGGCGATCCGGTACCGTGCAGCCACATGGGGCTGCTGGACAAGGTGTTCGGGTCGCCGCGCGAGCGGTTCGCCCGCCAGGTGCTGACCGCCGTCCGGGACGCCGGCGTGGCGGAGGCGCGCTACCTGCCCGAACAGTTCGCGATCCAGTTGCGCCGCGACTCGAAGACGGCGGCGCCGTCGCTGGCCTACCTCGGCAACCTCTTCCGCGAGTGCGACGGCGCGGGCCGGACCGAGCGGCGGCAGCGCATCGCGGCGTTCCTCGCGGCGGTGGTGTTCAACCCGGGGGCACCCGACACGTGGGAGGCGGTCGCGCCCCTGCTGCGCCCGCTGCTGCGGTCGGTGTCGTTCGGCCTCGGCGTGCCCGGCGGCGCCCCGCGCCCGGTGCGCCGGCCCGCGCTGCCGTACCTCGCCGAGTTCGTCGTCGTCGACCAGCCGACCTCGATCATGTACGTCACGCCGGTCCAGTTGGCGACGTGGGGCGTGACCGAGCGGGTCGTCTACGACCGGGCCCGGGCCAATCTCACCGAGCACGCCGAGCGGACCGCACGCCCGGACGGCGACCGGGTGTCGATCGAGCGCATGGTCGAGTCCGGCGACGCGTACTGGGCGTCGCATCTGCTGGTCGACGGCTGGCTGGCGGCGCAGGGCCGGCACGTCGGCGGCCGGCCGGTCGTCTTCGTCCCGGACACCACCGGCGTGGTGCTGGCCGCGGACCACGACGGCATCGACAAGCTCTTCGGGATCATCGAGGAGGAGTACCGCGAGGCCGCCCGCCCGATCTCCACCATGGGCTACACCGTCGACGGGACCGGTGCGGTCGTGCCCTACTCGGTGCCGGTCGACCACCCGCTCTTCCCCGCCGTACACCGGGCGGAGGTGCTGCTCGCCTCGAACGAGTACGCGGCACAGGCGGCCCACCTGGAGACCGACGCGTTCGTCGCGAAGCTCATGGTCGCCGAGGGCCGGGGCCGGATATTCTCGGTCGCCGGCTGGGCCGAAGGGGTCGACACGCTGCTGCCCCGGGCCGACTACGTGTCGTTCCCGTCCGGCGGCGCGGACCCGTTCCTCGTAGCCTGGGACGACGTCGCGCGCGAGGTCGACCTCGAACCGGAGCCGGACCTGGCACCGGAGCGTTACCGCCTGCGATCCTGGCCTCACCCGGGTGTGGTGGAGCGGCTGCGCCGCCGCGCCACCGACCTCTGACGATCACGGCCCGACCGGGCTTCCATGATCATGGAACCGGGCGGAACGGCGGCGGATCGCGCCGCAACGCGCGCCGGCCGGGCACACCTCGGCGGCGACACCCCCGAGCCCCGCGCCCGAATTGTCGTCCTTATCCAGGCGGGCAGGGGGTTACCAGGCTGAGCTTCGCGGCCTTGCATGATCATGGGAAAGATCTGGCTGCCCCGATAGCCGCATCTTTCCCATGATCATGAGACGCCGGTCCTGGAGCGGCGCGCCGAGTCCGCGATGGGCTGCTGTGGCTGCGGTGCGCTAGTTGCCAAGGCCCCCGGGAAGGCCGCCGGTGCTGTTGGCGTCCTTCGCATCGAGGATGTCGACAATGAAGCGCAGCGTGCCGGCCGGTGCGCCCTGCGGCGGGGTCTCGCCGTAGGCGAGCTTCGGCGGAATGTCCAGTTGCACCCGGCTGCCCACCTTGACGCCGACCAGGCCCTCGTCCCAGCCCTCGATGACCCGCGGCTGCTGGCCCTGCTGCTTCAGGCCGACCTCCGTGTCGAACGTCTGCTTCTTCGACCACGACGAGTCGAACATCTTGCCGTCCTTGAACGTCACGCCGACGTAGTTGACGGTGACGGTCTGGCCCGGCTTGACGGTCTTGCAGGGGCCCTCGATGAGGACCTTCTTCTCGAGCACCTTGGGCTCCTGACCGGTACCGGCCTCGACGGTCGGCTCGGTCGCCAGCCGCTTGTCGAAGCCGCCGAGCAGCGGCGGGTACTCGGTCTGCGCCTGCGGCTTGCACTGGACCCGCTTCTCCTCGGCGCGGTCGCCGAAGTACCAGACGCCGGCGAACGCGCCGCCGACCGCCAGCAGGACGATCAGCGTGCCGGCGAAGGCCTGCCCCACGCGCCTGCGCTTGGCGGCCTTGGCCGCGGCGACCCGCGCGGCGGCGCGCTTCTCGGCCTTGGTCAGCGGTGCGGGCGCCTTGTTCCGGGCCGTTTTGGCGTCCTTGCCCTTGTCCTTGGCGTCCTTGGCCACGCCGTCGTTGCCGCCTTCGGCCTCGTCGACGGCATCCTCGTCGGCGGCGTCGTCCTCGGCGGTCACATCTGCCGCATCGGCCGCGTCGACCGGGTCCGGGTCGCCCTCCGCGAGCGCGCCGCCCTGCGGTGCGGCCTCACCCTTCGTGGTGGCGCGAGCCTTCCCGGCCGCACCGCCCTTCGCCACACCGCCCTTCGCCGCGACCTCGCCCGTCGCCGCAGCGCTGTCCGAAGTGTCGCTTTCGGCACCGGCCGCACCGGCCGTCACGCCGCCGGCCGGCGCCTCGGTCGCCGCCCCGTCGGCCGCGTCGGCCGCCGTGGTCTCCTCCGGCGTCGATGTCGCGGGCGCCGCCTTGGGCCGGGTGGCCTTGGTCGGCCTCGCGGTGCGGCGGCTCCTGCCCCGATCGCTCACAGTTCGACGACTCCCCTGCTGGACGGCCACGAATTTGACAGACCTGAGTTTGCCTCGGCAGAGCTTCCCATACCACACGCTCTGTGGCACGCCCCGGGTCCCTCGAGATTGGCCTAAGGTCGGCATATGGGCAACGCTACGGGCGTCGAGATTACCGGACCGCTCACCGACCGTTTCGCCGAGATCCTCACCGAGGAAGCTCTGAGTTTCCTGGCAGACCTGCACCGCGCCTTCGACAGGCGACGGCTGGAGCTGCTCGACGCGCGCAAGGAGCGGGAGGCCGCCCTCGCCGCCGGCGGCACGCTGGGCTTCCTGCCGGAGACCCGCGAGATCCGCGAGGGCGACTGGCGGGTGGCCGAGCCGGCGCCGGGCCTGGTCGACCGGCGGGTCGAGATCACCGGGCCAACCGACGCGAAGATGACGATCAACGCCCTCAACTCCGGCGCGAAGGTCTGGCTCGCCGACCACGAGGACGCCAACACGCCGCTGTGGGACAACGTCGTGCGCGGCCAGCTCAACCTACGCGACGCGATCGCCGGCACCCTCTCGTACACCTCGCCGGAGGGAAAGTCGTATGAGCTGACCGACGGCCCGCGGCCGACGATCGTCGTGCGGCCCCGCGGCTGGCACCTGCCGGAGAAGCACATCCTCGTCGACGGGCGGCCGACCTCCGGCTCGCTGGTCGACTTCGGCCTGTACTTCTTCCACAACCACCTCGCCACCCGGCCCTACTTCTACCTGCCGAAGATGGAGTCGCACCTCGAGGCCCGGCTGTGGAACGACGTCTTCACGTTCGCCGAGGAGCGCTTCGGCCGACCGCTCGGCACGATCCGCGCGACGGTACTCATCGAGACGTTCCCGGCGGCGTTCGAGATGGATGAGATCCTCTACGAGCTGCGGGAGCACTCCGCGGGGCTCAACGCCGGCCGCTGGGACTACATGTTCAGCGTCATCAAGAAGTCCAGACTTCTCGACGGAGCCCGCCGCGCGGACTTCCTCCTGCCGGACCGCAACTCGGTGACGATGACGGTGCCGTTCATGCGCGCCTACACGGAACTGCTCGTGCACACCTGCCACAAGCGCGGCGCGCACGCGATCGGCGGCATGGCGGCGTTCATCCCCAGCCGCCGCGACCCGGAGGTCAACCGGATCGCGCTGGAGAAGGTGTCCGCCGACAAGACGCGCGAGGCGAACGACGGCTTCGACGGATCCTGGGTGGCACACCCCGACCTGGTGCCCGTCTGCCGGGAGATCTTCGACGGTGTACTGGCCGATCGCCCCCACCAGCTCGACCGCGTCCGCGACGACGTGCGGGTGAGCGCCGCGGACCTGCTGGCGGTCGGGGAGACGCCGGGTGCGCGGACCGAGGCCGGGCTGCGCAACGCCGTGAGCGTCGGCGTGCGGTACCTCGAGGCGTGGCTCAACGGCACCGGCGCCGTCGCGATCGACAACCTGATGGAGGACGCGGCCACGGCGGAGATCTCCCGCTCGCAGGTCTGGCAGTGGCTGCACAACGGCGTGACGCTCGCCGACACCGGCGAGCCGGTGACCCGCGAGATGGTCGAGCGGATCGCCGACGAGGAACTCGCGAAGCTCGACGGCGACCACAGTCTCGCCCCAGGCCGGTCGACGCCTGCGGCGCGTGACCTGTCTGCCGCCCCGGGCCGGTCGACGCCTGCGGCGCGTGACCTGTCTGCTACCCCGGGCCGGTCGACGCCTGCGGCGCGTGACCTGTCTGCTACCCCGGGCCGGTCGACGCCTGCGGCGCGTGACCTGTCTGCTGCCCGTGTCCTGTTCATGGAGGTGGCCGTGGCGGATGAATTCGTGGACTTCCTGACCTTGCCGGCGTACGAAAGGATGGCATGAGGACGGGAGCATGAGCATCGACGCGCTGGCGGCGACGCTGCGGGAGACACTCCGGCCGGACCAGGTGCTGACCGACCGTCAGCAGTTGCGCACGTATGAGTGCGACGGGCTCGCGCACTACCGCGTCATCCCCGGCGTCGTCGTGTTTCCCCGTACGGCCGACGAATGCGCGGCCGTCGTGCGGGCCTGCGCAGCCACGGGTGTGCCCTTCGTGGCCCGCGGTTCGGGCACCGGACTGTCCGGCGGTGCGCTGCCGCACGCCGACGGCGCGCTCATCGTCACCTCCCAGCTACGGTCGATCATCGAGGTCGCGCCGGAAGACGAGCGGGCCGTCGTCGAGCCCGGGGTGATCAACCTCCAGGTCAGCCGGGCCGCCAACCCGCACGGCTACTACTATGCGCCCGACCCGTCGAGCCAGCAGATCTGCTCGATCGGCGGCAACGTCGCGGAGAACTCCGGCGGGGCGCACTGCCTGAAGTACGGCTTCACCACCAACCACGTCACCGGTGTCCAGATCGTCACGCCCGACGGCGACCTGGTCCGGCTCGGCGGCCGGGCGCCGGACGTCCCCGGATACGACCTGCTCGGCGCGTTCGTCGGCTCCGAAGGCACCCTCGGCATCGCGACGGAGGTGACGGTACGCCTCGTGCGCCTGCCGGAGACCGTCCGCACGCTGCTCGCGGCGTTCCCGGGCACCGACCAGGCGGGTGCCGCCACGTCGGCGATCATCGCGGCGGGGGTCGTGCCCGCCGCCGTGGAGATGATGGACGCCCTCGCGATCGAGGCGGCCGAGGCCGCGGTGCGCTGCGGCTACCCCGGAGGCGCCGGCGCGGTGCTCATCGTCGAGCTCGACGGCCCCCAGGCCGAGGTGGAGGCGCAGTTCGCGGCGGTGGAGGACTTCTGCCGGCAGCACGGCGCCTTCGAGATCCGCATCGCGGCCGACGACGCCGAGCGGGCCCTGTTCTGGAAAGGGCGCAAGTCGGCGTTCGCGGCCGTCGGGCGGATCAGCCCGGACTACATCGTGCAGGACGGGGTCATCCCGCGGACCGCGCTGCCGCAGGTGCTGACCCGCATCGGTGAGATCGCCGCCGAGCACGGCATCCGGGTCGCCAACGTGTTCCACGCCGGTGACGGCAACCTGCACCCGCTCGTGCTGTTCGACGAGACGGTGACGGGCCAGGCCGAGCGCGCCGAGGCCGTGTCCGGCGCGATTCTCGACATCTGCGTCCAGCACGGCGGCTCGATCACCGGCGAGCACGGCGTCGGCATCGACAAGGCGAAGCACCTCCCGCGCATGTACTCCGAGGACGACCTCGACACGATGCAGTTGGTGCGGTGCGCGTTCGACCCGCGGGGCCTGGCCAACCCGGGCAAGGTGTTCCCGACCCCGCGGCTGTGCGGCGAGGTCCCCGGCAGACGCAAGGGGGCCCATCCGCTCCAGGAAGCCGGCGTCGCGGAGGTGTTCTAGAAGATGTCAGCGGAGATCGCGGGGGTGTCCGCCGCCGCCGTCGCGACCCCCTCGTCGACCGCCGAGGTGGCCGACGTGGTCAAGGGTGCCGCGGAGGACGGCCTGGCGCTGGTCGTCCGGGGCGGCGGCACCCGGCAGGACTGGGCGCTGCCGCCGCAGCGGCTCGACCTGATCCTGGAGACCGCCGGGCTGTGCGGCCTGGTCGAACACGCGGCCGGTGACCTTGTCGCGGTGGTCCGGGCCGGCACCCCGCTGCGCCAGGTGCAGGACGCGCTGCGCCCGGCCGGCCAGCAGTTGGCCCTCGACGAGCCACTGCCCGGGTCCACGATCGGCGGCACGGTCGCCGTCAACGCGTCCGGCCCCCGGCGCATGCTGTACGGCACCGTCCGTGACCTGCTCATCGGCGTCACCGTGGTCCGCGCCGACGGCGTCGTCGCCCGGGCCGGCGGCAAGGTCGTGAAGAACGTCGCCGGGTACGACCTGGGCAAGCTCGTCGCCGGGTCGTACGGCACCCTCGGCGTGATCACCGAGTGCGCGTTCCGGCTGCATCCGCTCCCCGCCGCGAGCCGCTTCGTCTCGGTCTGCGTCGAAGGCCCGGACGAGGCCGGGCGGGCCGTGTCAGCGGTCCTCGGCGCCCAGGTCGTGCCGAGTGCCCTGGAGATCGACTCGGTCCGGTCCGGCGCCGCGCCGCTCACGGTGACCGCGCTGGTCGAGGGGGTGCCCGCCGGGGTCGCCCAGCGCGCCGCCGACCTCCAGAAGCTGCTCGGCGACGGCGCCACCGCGTCCGACGACCCGCCGCCGGGCTGGGGCGAGCACCCGTGGGAGCCGGGCGACGTCGGCATGAAGCTCACGTCGGCGCTGTCCCGGGTGCCGTACCTGCTGACGGCCGCCGGCGTCACCGCCCGGCTGCACGATGTGCCGCTGCGGATGCGCGGCTCGGCGGGCACCGGAGTCCTCTACGCCGGCCTCCCCGGCGACACCGACCCGGGTGTCGTCGCGGGTGTGGTCAGCGACCTGCGGGCGGCGACCCGCGCCGGCGCCGGCCACTGTGTCGTGCTGACCGCCCCGCCGGCGATCCGGGCCCGCGTCGACATCTGGGGCCACGTCGACGGCCTCGACCTGATGCGCCGGGTCAAGGAGCAGTTCGACCCGGCGGGCACTCTCGCACCCGGCCGGTTCGTGGGAGGCATCTGATGTCCGCCGAGGAACGGCCCCGGTCCGAGCTGATCAGCGACTGCGTCCACTGTGGATTCTGCCTGCCGACCTGCCCGACGTACGTGCTGTGGGGCGAGGAGATGGACTCCCCGCGCGGCCGGATCCAGCTCATGCTCCAGGAGTCCCAGGGCGAGCCGCTGACGGCGACCATGGCCGGCCACTTCGACGCGTGCCTGGGCTGCATGGCGTGCGTGACGGCCTGCCCCTCCGGCGTGCGGTACGACACGCTGATCGAGCAGACCCGCGTCCAGGTCGAGGAGGCCCGGCACCGCGGCCCGGCGGAGCGGGCGCTGCGGGGTGCGGTGTTCGCCCTGTTCCCCTACCCGCGGCGGCTCCGGGCCGCCAAGGTGCCGCTCAGGGCGTACCAGCGGCTGGGTCTGCCCTTGCGACGCTACCTGCCGAGGACCCTGGCGACGCTGACCGACCTGGCCCCGCCGGTGCGCCGGGCGGTTCCGCTGCCCCCGCTGGTCCGAGCGGTCGGCCCGCGCCGTGCGGTGGTCGGGATGCTGACCGGGTGCGTGCAGGACGCGTTCTTCCCGTCGGTGAACGCCGCCACCGCCCGGGTGCTGGCCGCCGAGGGCTGCGACGTGGTCGTGCCGCCGGACCAGGGCTGCTGCGGCGCCCTGAGCGTCCACAATGGACGACACGACGAGGCGGTACGGTTCGCGCGGTCGGTCATCGACACGTTCGCCACGGCCGGCGTGGACGCGCTGGTGGTGAACGCGGCAGGCTGCGGTTCGTCGCTGAAGGAGATCGGGACGCTGCTGGCGGGCGATCCGGCATACTCGGCGCGGGCGGCGGACCTGGCGTCGCGGGTACGCGACCTCTCCGAGATCCTCACCGACCTGGGCCCGGTAGCCCCTCGCCACCCACTACCGTTGACGGTGGCCTATCACGACGCCTGCCATCTTGCCCACGCCCAGGGCGTGCGAGCCCAGCCGCGGACCTTGCTGCGCGCCGTCCCCGACCTGCGGTTGCGCGAGATCCCCGACGGCGAGATATGTTGCGGGTCGGCGGGGGTGTGGAACATCCTGAACGCGGAACCGGCCGCGGAGCTGGCCGACCGCAAGGCGCACAACGTCCTGACCACCGGCGCCGAGGTGCTGGTGACCGCCAACCCCGGCTGCCTGATGCAGATCTCCGCAGGCGTGACCCGAGCGGGCGGCAAGATCCGCCTGGCCCACACAGCCCAGGTCCTGGACGCGTCGATCCGCGGCATCCGCCTCCCCCGCTACCCCTGAGCCACCACGGCCCGCCTGCCACGACTTCTCTCTCCACACCGCCACGCCCGGCCAGGTCGGGCCGGCCAGGTCGGGCCAGCCAGGTCGAGCCAGCCAGGTCGAGCCAGACGCTGGATGGACGCCAGGTCGAGCCGGTTCGTGGAGCTGCGGGCACGGACAGTCATGATCCAGAAGCTTCAGGTCGCCCCGACGCAAGGCCGCGAAGTAAGCCGTGCGGCCATCCGTACACCCTGATGTTGCGCAACGGATAGTGACGCACAGTCGCGTGGGTGGTGTCAGGTCGCTCGTCGTCGCCACTGGACCCGGGACGGCGCGTTCCGGGCCGGGCAACTCCATGATCATGGGAAAGATCCGGCTATCGGGGCAGCCACATCTTTCCCATGATCATGGACCCGGGCGGAACGGCGGCTGAACGGCGGCGGCCGGCGCATCCCGGCGGCAACACCTCCGAGCCACGCGCCCGAATTGTCGGTCCGGGCCAAGACTCGTGGACTGTCCGGGGTGTGGGCTTCCGGCGGCCCCGCGATCGGACGGCAACGTTGCCCCGACCGGCGGGCCGGTGGAGCACGTCCACCTGGGCCGCGTGGTCGGGCACAGGCTCTTCGGCCCGCCGGAGATGCTGCCGCACCGCCGACGGGGCCGCTGAACGCGAGGACCGGCGAGGACCGGCGACGGATCAGTTGGGGCGGAGCGGGCGGCCCTCGCCGTCGACCGGGCGGCCGGCGAGCATCATGATGCCGTCGATGACGAACCAGAGCCACAGGCCGCCGGAGACGAGAAACGGGATGAACAGGAAGAAGCCGCACACGAAGGCGACCCAGCCGACGACCACGCTGAGGACCAACTGGGTCACGCCGAGCGCGATGTTGCCAGCGTAGAGCCGGCCGATGCCGCCCAGGAGGAAGAACAGACTCGGCAGCAACTGGAGGAGGCCGGCGACGAGCTTGTTCTTGTCCGAATACGGCTGGCCGGTCACCGGGTCGTACGCCGGTGCGCCCACCGCGACGGGCACGCCGTAGGCCGGCTGCGCGTAGGCGGCCTGCCCATACGGGTCGTAGCCGCCCGAGGTCGGCACGCCGGAGACCGGGACCTGGTAGGCCGGCGAATACGGTACGCCCGAGCCCGGCGGGGCCGACGAGGGCGGCGCCGACATTGGAGGCTGGGTCGACGGTAACGCGGGTTGCCCGTATTGCGGTTGCGCATATGGCGACGGCTGTCCATACGGCGACGGCTGCTCGTACGGACTTGGCTGGCCATACGGATTCGATGAGTATGGCTCAGATCCATACGGTGGCTGCGTCATGTCCAGCAGGCTACCGCCCCGGTCCGACACTTTCTGCCCCCGGTATGGCCAGTCTCGGCCATCCGTGTGACGTCGATGACGTTGAGCGCGGCCGGGCCGGTGCGACCGGATGAAGGTCATGGAATTCGACGGCCGCCGGCCGGTGCGCACCACGATCCGACGGCTCGCGACCGGCAAGTGCCGCATCGCCCTGGCGACCGTCTCACCGCCGTCGCAACGAGGGCCGACCACCCCGAACGGGAGGACCGGACGGGGCGGCAGTCCCAGACCTGGTCCGTCGCCCCGCCGGCTGGCGCATCGTCCACGCCCACGTCTCCCACGAGACCGGGGTGCCCCGAGCCGCGCTTTCTCAGTGCGCGGCGGCCATCCGGCCACGGCCGGAGCCCTGGTGGGATAGCTGGTAGGCGGCCACCAGGAGCAGGATACCGCTGATGATGGCGTAGACGCCGATCGCCCACGCGATGGCCAGCGCGCCGGCCGTGGGGCGCACCATGATGAACAGGCCGGCGACGATGGCGATCGCGCCGATGAGGGCCAGCGACCAGCCCCCGTGCTGGCGGGTCGCCAGCCACAGGTCGGACAGGCCGATCAGTACCGCCCAGACACCGACCAGGATGGCCAGCGCCACCGCGGTGATGCCCGGCCACACGATCGCCATGATCCCGACGACGATGCCCACGACCCCGGCGACCGCCCGGGCGATCCGCGGCCCCTTGCCGTCGGCGAAGCCGGTCACCGGGTTCGACGGGCCGGTCGCGGGGCGCATCGCGTGCACCAACTGCTCGACGCCGGTGACGATCGCGAAGACGCCGAACAGCAGGGCCAGCGCGATGACCGTGACCCCGGGCCACACCACCGCGAGGATGCCGAACACGATGGCGAGCACCCCGCGGATACCCAGCAACCACGCTTCTCTTCTCAGCATCACGTCCTCCTTGCCGGATGAGAAAGTCAGAACGCCGAAGGACCGCTCACGACCGCCGCAGGCGGTCCTCCAGCTCGTCGATGCGGTCGAGCAGGTCGAGCACCACGCCCACGGCGGCGTAGTTGAGGGGGAGCCCGGCGTGGAGGCGCCGGACGCGGGCCACGGTCGTCAACTGGGTCACCGTGAACCACTGCTCACCGTGCACGTCCACGGCGGGCTCCACCAGGCCGAGCGCGACCAGCCGGTGCACCATCTCCGGGTGCAGGCCGGCCATCTCGGCGAAACGTTCAAGGGAGAGGTACGGCAGCGGCGCGAGCGCATAGGTCATGGCGCACCCCGTCCCGCCTCGCGTGGGTCGAAGGTCGACTCGGCGGCCAGTTCCTCGAAGAGCTGCCGCTCCCGCCGGGACAGGCTGCCCGGCACCACGATCCGTACCTCGGCGAACAGGTCGCCGGGGGTGCCTCGCGGGTTCGGCACGCCTTGCCCGCGCAGCCGCAGCCTCCTCCCGGACGACGACCCGGTCGGTACCTCCAGGCGGACGTCGCCGCCCGGCGTACCGACCGGAACCACCGCGCCAAGAGCCGCCTCCCACGGGCTCACCGGCAGATCCACCATCACGTCACGCCCTTCCACCTTGTACCGCGGGTGCGGCGCCAGGTGCACCACCAGGTACAGATCGCCGGGGCGGCCGCCCCGCGCCCCGGCCGCACCCTGCCCGGCCAGCCGAATCCGCTGGCCTTCGACGACGCCGGCCGGGATGTCCACGCCGTACTGCCGTGGCCGCCCGGCCGGGCCCGGCATCGTGATCCGGCGCCGACCGCCGAGGTACGCGTCCTCGACGCTGATCGTCAGTTCCGCCTGGGTGTCCGCGCCCGGCACCGGCGTGGAGCCGAGCCCGCCGCTCTGGTAGCCGCGGAAGCCGCCCCCGAACCGCCCGCCGAACAGGCTGCCGAGCAGATCCTCCAGATCGATGTCCACTGTGGACCTGGGCGGCGGTGCCTGCCGCCGCCCGGTGCCGCGTGAGCCGGCGTCGTCGGGCGCCTGCCGCCACCCGGCGCCGAACCGGTCGTACTTGCGGCGGCTGCGCGGGTTCGACAGGACGTGGTACGCCTCGCTGATCTCCTTGAACCGCTCCTCGGCACCCGGCTCCCGGTTGACGTCGGGGTGGTGGCGACGGGCCAGGGTCCGGTATGCGCGCTGGATCTCCTCGGCGTTCGCGTCGCGGCGGACACCGAGGACTGCGTAGTAGTCACGGATCTCAACCGGCATCTGCGACCTCCCGCCGCACGTGTCCGACACCGTCCGTGTCCGGGCACCGGCAGTCACCCGGCGGTCGTGCACACAGTCGAGCACCGAAGTCACGTGCCCGTGTGCGCCCGGCAGATGGCGGCCTCACGCCATGGAGCTGCGGCCGACCTGCCCGGTACCGCTGCTGCCGGTGCCGCTGGAGCCGATCTGCCATCCCGCGGAGCCGGGCCGGGACTGGCCCTCTTTCATCTGCTTCGCCTGCGCCGCCGGGGTGCTCGCCCCACCGGGAGCACCGGAGCCGGAGCCGCCCAGCCCACCCGCCTGACCACCCGCCTGACCACCTGCCTGACCACCTGCCTGACCACCTGCCTGACCGCCCGCTTGCCCACCTGCCTGACCGCCCGCTTGCCCGCCCGGCTGGCTGCTCGGCTGCACCGGGGAGCCGGCGGGCCGGGCCGACGGATCGCCGCTGATCGTCTTGCGCTGGTGCACCTCGATCCGCCGCGCCAGGGCCTCATGGACCTTCGGCGCCCGGATCGACAGCACGCCGTTGTCCAGCTCGGCGTCGACCCCGTCCGGGTCCACGTCGCCGGGCAGCGCGATGAGGAACTCGAACTCGCCGGTGCGGCGCGCGTGGTGGCGCAGCGTCCCGGTGCGGGGCTTCTCGGCGTGCTTGCCGAAGACCCGGATCTCGTTGTCCCGCAGCTCGATCCGCAGGTCGTCGGCTCGCACGTTCGGCAGGTCCAGGTCGATCAGGAACGCGTCCTCGGTCTCCTCGATGTCGACCGGGACCTGACCGGTGCCCGAGATGCCGAGTCCCGCGCCGAACCCGGTGCCGTACCCGGGGGTGGTCAGGGACGGGAACACGCCGAGCGGGCGGCGGGGGCGGCTGACCAAGAGTGTCATCGTGCGTCTCCCAACGGTGGGGCAGCGATGGAGCCGCGGAACGATCGGTGTACGCAGCCATGCTGGAAGGAGTGCGGGTGACACGGTGCCACCCGGACCGGATGACCGGCGGCCGGGCCGGGCCGGGCGGTGCCGCCCGTCCTGCGCGAGTGATGGCCGCTCACCTACGCGCCCGGCAGCGTTCGCGGCATGTACGAAGACGTGTTCATCGCGGAGGTACGCGAGAAGACCGGACTCCCTGGCGCCGAAGACGCCCGCCGCGCGGTGCGCGGAGTGCTGCACGCCCTGGCGAACCGGCTGCCGGACGGCTGGGTGCACCACCTGGCCGCGGAGCTGCCGCCGACGCTGGCCGAGCCGCTCTGGTCCTATCAGCACCTGTACGACCAGGAGGTCCACCTGGACTTCCGGGCTGACGTGGCCGCGCGGGCGAAGGTGTCGCCGGCCGACGCCGAGCGCGTCGCCCGGGCGGTGTTCGCCACCGTGGCGAGCGTCTGCGACCCGGCCCTCCTGCGGCGGATCTACCAGCCGCTGCCGAGCGACGTCGTGACCCTCACCGAGTCGGACTCGTCGCTGCTGCCGGTGTGAGCCGCACCGGCATCGACGCCCCCGGGAGCGTGGCACGGCCGCGCTCCCCTGACGTGGCAGACCCGCCGTGTGCGGCCCCTCCGGACCCCTCCTGTGTCGCGCCGATGACGAAGGTGCTGGCCGCGTTCCGGCGGCGGCTACCATTGGCGATCGGTCGAGTGGCGATCGGTCGAGACACTGGAGGCTGCACAGGTGAACGGGCGGGAGCAGATCGAGGCACTGCGCTTTCCGGGCCGGGAGTTCGACCCGGCGACGGGCACGGCCCGCTTCCACTACGCGCTCGGTAACCTCGTGCTCACGGAGACGGTCGACTTCGGTCCGCCGTCCGTGATCCACCCGGCCCTCGACCGGGTGCTCGACCTGCTCCACGTCGCCGCGTCGACCTCCTACTACAAGATCGCCGCGCCGCGCCGGGTCGAGCTGGGCTTCCCCCTCGCCGAGAAGGCGCTGCCCTGGGTGACGGCGCTCTTCCGCGAAGGGCTCGGCGAGTTCGCCTATCGCAACGACCTTCCCCACGTCCTCGACCTGCCGATCGTGCCGGGCCCCTTCGCGGAGCCGCCGGCCGAGATCCACGAGCCGTCGGGCCCGCCGCTGTCGGCGGTCGGCGGCGGCAAGGACTCGATCGTCAGCATGGAGGCGTTGCAGTACGGCGGGCTCGACCCCGTGCTCTTCGCCATCAACCCCAACGCGATCATCCGCGGCGTCATGGCGGTCTCGCCGCAGCCGGTCCGCACCGTCCGGCGCACGCTCGACCCGCGGATGCGCGAGCTCAACGCGGCAGGGGCGTACAACGGCCACATCCCGGTCACCGCGATCAACTCGCTGATCGCCGTCGCCACCTCGCTGATGCACGGCCTCGGCCCGGTCGTCATGTCGAACGAGAGCTCGGCCTCGGTGCCCAACCTCGGCTGGCTCGGCCGGGACATCAACCACCAGTGGTCCAAGGGGCTGCCCGCGGAGGCGCACCTCCGCGACGCGCTGCTCGCCCACGCCGGCCTCCAGGAGGCGTATTTCTCGCTGCTGCGCGGCCTGTCCGAGCTGCACATCGCCGCGCTGTTCGCGAAGTTCACCACCTATGACGCGGTCGTCACGAGCTGCAACGCGGCCTTCAAGCAACGCGACGCGAGCGAGCGCTGGTGCGGCCACTGCCCGAAGTGCCGGTTCGTGTTCCTGGCGCTCGCCCCGTTCACCGGCCGGGAGCGCCTGGTGGGTATCTTCGGCACCGACATCTTCACGGATCTCTCCCAGCTCGAGGGGTACCGCGAGCTGATGGGCCTGACGGCCCACAAGCCCTTCGAGTGCGTGGGCGAGATCGAGGAGTCACTGGTCGCGCTCCGTCTGCTGGCCGAGCACCCGGACTGGCGCGACGCCCCGATCGTGCGCGCGCTGGCCGACGAGGTGGTCGCGACCTCGGGCCGGCTGGCGGACGACGCCGAGGTCGACGCCGCCTTCCGGGGCGACGCGCCCAACCTGGTGCCGGCGAGATACCTGGACGCGCTCAGGAAGCTCGGCGAGCCCCGATGAGGTCCCGCACCGCTTTGGCGATGCGCGGGATCTCCTTGCGCTCGAGCTGTGTCCAGCTATCGCCGTAGGGCGCGTCGCGCACCAGCGTGGCGATGCCGTCGCTCACTCGGCAGCGGGTGACGGCCCGCGCCACCATCGACACCGGATAGCCGCCGCCGGGGTGGGCCAGCAGTCCGGTCGTCCAGTCGCGCGTCTCCGGGATCTCCTGCATCTCGGTCCAGGCGAACTTCCCGACCACCCACAGTCCGCCGACCTCGACCTCGTCGATCTCCTGCCGCTGCCGGCCGAACCGCTGCGGCACCCAGCGGACGCGCTGCTCGACGATCGGCAGCGGCGCGATCCCGGCGGCGTAGAGGTCCAGGACGGCCTGCCCGGAGGCGAGCCACTGCCGGTCCTGGTCGACCGGCGCGGCGGCCACCGGCACCTGCCGCCGCCGGGCGAGGCACGGCAGGCACAGCGCCGGATACCCCTCGCCGGTGACCTCGTTGTGTGCCTGGTGTGACATGCAGAAGGCGCGGCCGCACTCCCGGCAGCGCCCGATCGCCAGCACCCCGCAGTCGTCGATCGCGCACTCGGCAGGCATGCGGCGACCCTACCGCAGGGCCATCGACAACGCTCTCCGGCTCGCGCTCCGGCGCTGAACGCCGGGGACGACGGCCCAGCGACGTCCGGTACAGCTCGGTCCGCGGCGCCCTGCGCGGCGAGCCGATCCGGCCGAGCCACCCCGGCAGGTTTGAGCCACCCCGGCATTTGTGCCGGGGTGGCTTTTGTGCCGGGTGGCTCGGGCCTGCCGGAACCCACCCGGCAGCCGCATCCCTCACATTCCGGTAGGGTCGGGCACATGACGGGCCCGTATCCGCCGCAGGAACCGAATCCGCAGTTCCCGCCGCCCCCGCCCGCACCGCAAGGGTTCCCGCCGCCCGGGCCGCAGCCGCCGGGGTATGGGGCGCCCGGGTCCCAGCCGGCGGGACTCCAACCGCCCGGACTCCAGCCACCGGGATTCCAGCCACCGGGATTCCAGCCGGTGGGACTCCAGCCGCCCGGGTATGCGGCGCCCGGGGCCCAGCCGCCGAAGCAGGGCAACCGCGGGCTCGTCGTCGCACTCGTCAGCATCGTCGGTGTGCTCGCGCTGCTCTGCGTCGCCGGGATCGTCGGTGTCTTCTGGTTCCTCCGTGACGACGACACGCCGCTGCCCGGCTCCAGCTCGATCCCGGGGCTCGTCGACTACCGCAAGGACCACCCGGACTGGCTCTCCCGCGACCACCGGCCGCAGGAGGAGGACATCACCTATCCGATGACCCCGCCGGCCGGCGGCCCGCACCATCCGGTGTGGCAGCAGTGTAAGGGTGACGTCTACACCGCGCCGATCGACAACGGCAACGCGGTGCACAGCCTCGAGCACGGCGCCGTCTGGATCACCTACCAGCCGGGCCTGCCGTCGTCCGACGTGGAGAAGCTCGCCACGCGGGTGCGGGGCAACGACTACCTGCTCCTCAGTCCCTACCCGGGCCAACTCGCCAAGGTGTCGTTGCAGGCGTGGGGGTACCAGCTCCAGGTGTCCTCTGTGGACGACAGACGCATCGACGACTTCGTCGAGCGGTACCGGCAGACCGCGACCCTGGAGCCCGGCACGCCGTGCAGCACCGGAGTCACCGCGACCGAGGGCGGCTGAGGCGCCGTCCGGCGCGCGGCCGGCATCCGGTGTCGCACTGCTCGCGGTCGTGATGCTCGCGGCGGCGGCCGCTACGGCAGGTCCGGACCGGCCGGCGGCCCGCCGGACGCGGTGTCCGCCGTGGCGTTCCCGGTCGCCACGCGCTGACTGGGCTCAGCGGTACCAGGAGCGCAGGACGCGGAGCAACTCTGGGCCGCCGAGGGCCGGACCCGGGGCGGGCAACTGCCGCAGGAGCAGGTCGCGCTCGGCCACCGCGACCGGCTCCGGGTCGGTGACCGGCACCGGCGGCACCCAGAACCGCTCCAGCTCCACCTCAGGCTCGGTGAGCTCGGCCAGGGCCCGCGCTGTCCCGGTGGGCGGTGGCGCCGCCCGCGGTGGCGCGACCGCTTGTGCCGGCGCGGCCGGATCGGCGCCGGTGCGCAGCTCGCGCAGGTTGGCCAGCAGCGCGTCGCGGGCCCGGCCGCGCCACAGCAGGATCTGGAACGGGTCGGCGTCGAAGCGCTCGGCGAGCAGGTAGAAGGTGGCCGCCAGGTGCTTGCACGGCACCGCGGAGTCCGGACACGAGCAGTGCAGGCCGAGATCGGTGATCCGCGCCGGGAACAGCGGCGCTCCGGCGGCGGTGAACACGTCCTCGACGTGCGGCGGCAGCTCCCCGGCGAGCAGCTTGGCCGCGCCGAGGGCCTCGGCCGCGAGGGCCGCCTCGACGCGCGCCCACACGTCGCCGGGGAAGACGGCGAGGCCGATCCGTGCCTCGTACGGCCTCGGGCGGGATCCCTGCACGGTCGCCTCGACCGCGCCGGGCGCGATGTCCAGGGTGAGCACCTGGCCCGCCCGGGCATAGTTGCGGCCCCGCGTCAGCCTGGTCCCCAGCGCGAACGACTCGAGCACCGCCAGGAAGCGCTTGGACCACCAACTCGACCCGATCGCGCCGCGGGTGCTGCGCGCCCGGATGCCGCCCTCGACGCGGAGGGTGCGGTTGCCCCAGTGGTCCGGCCGGGTCAAGACTGGAGCCGCTCCAGGCCGGGGGCCACCTTGCGGGGCTCGAACTCCACGATCGTGTATGCGGCGAGCCCCTTCTGCCGGAACGGGTCGAGGGCGAGCCGCGCCTCGAGCTCGGGCCGCTCCAGTCCGGCCGCGAGGATGATCCCGCCGGTGCGCGGCACCTGGGCGCCGGAGGCCAGGAAGACCCCGTCCTCGTACTGCCCGTCCAGCCACTCCCGGTGGGCGTCCATGGCCTCGTCGATGCGGTCGATCGCAACCAGGTAGCTCAGCGTGATCACGAACACCCCGGCAGTCTACCCGCGCCGACATCACCCGGCTCGGTGACGCAGCCCGACAGCCCCTGCCAACCGAACACGACCGACAATTCGGGCGCGCGCCTCGGAGGCGTCGCCGCCGAGGGTGCCGGCCGGCACACGGTCCGCCGCAATCCGCCGCCAGGCCGCTCGACTGGGCGTCACTGTCCGGCAGCGCGACACCGGGGTGGACCGGCGATCGCACGGCTCGACCGTTATTCGACGACCGTTATTCGACGACCGCGCCGGCTTCCAGGGCCAGCAGCGAGCGGAGCTCGGCGGTGGACAGCTCGGTCAGCCACTGCTCGCCGGCACCG
The DNA here is from genome assembly GCF_025264685.1 of Dactylosporangium roseum. GTDB lineage: Bacteria > Actinomycetota > Actinomycetes > Mycobacteriales > Micromonosporaceae > Dactylosporangium > Dactylosporangium roseum. Next base: position 2,186,603 of record NZ_CP073721.1, on the reverse strand, counting down.
ACGATCTTCGCCGCCAGGCCGCGCTTGTCCCGGATCATCGCGGCGATCTTCTCCTCGACGGTGCCGGCCGTGACGAACTTGCGGACCTGGACCGCCCGCCGCTGGCCGATGCGGAACGCCCGGTCGGTCGCCTGGTCCTCGACCGCCGGGTTCCACCACCGGTCGACGTGGATGACGTGGTTGGCGGCGGTCAGCGTGAGCCCGGTGCCGCCCGCCTTCAGGGACAGGACGAACAGCGGCGGCGCCGCCGCGTCGGCCGACTGGAACCGCGCCACCAGCGCGTCGCGGGACGCCTTCGGCAGGCCGCCGTGCAGGAACGCGACCTCCCGGCCGAACCGTGCCGAGAGGTGGGCGCGCAGCATGCCGCCGAACTCCGCGTACTGCGTGAAGACCAGCGCCCGTTCGCCGGCCGCGAGGACCTCGTCGAGGATCTCCTCGAGGCGGGCGAGCTTGCCGCTGCGCCCGGCCAGGCGGCTGCCGTCGCGCAGTGCGTGCGCCGGGTGGTTGCAGACCTGCTTGAGCCGGGTCATGGTGGCCAGGACCAGCCCCCGGCGCTCGATGCCCTCGCTGCGCTCGATGCGGGCGAGCATGTCGTCGACGACCGCCTGGTACAGCGACGCCTGCTCCCGCGTCAGGTTGCACAGGACGTCCATCTCCAGCTTCTCCGGCAGGTCGGAGATGATGCCCCGGTCGGTCTTGAGCCGCCGCAGCACGAACGGCTGGGTGATCCGGCGCAGCCGCGCGGCGGCCTCCTCGTCGCCGTGCCGCTCGACCGGCTCCGCGTAGGTCTCCTTGAACCTGCGGGCCGTGCCGAGCAGGCCCGGGTTCGCGAAGTCCATGATCGACCACAGGTCGGCGAGCCGGTTCTCGACCGGCGTGCCGGTCACCGCGATCCGGTGCCGGGCGGGCAACTGCCGCACCGCGACCGCCTGCTTCGTGGCCGCGTTCTTGACCGCCTGCGCCTCGTCGAGCACCAGCCGGTGCCAGTGCATGGCCTTCAGCGCGGCGGCGTCGCGGGCGGCGATCGAGTAGGTGGTGATGACGAGATCGGCCGCGGCGACGGCGGCCCGGAAGTCGGCGCCCCGCGCCCGTTCGGCGCCGTGATGGACGTGCACCCGCAGGTCCGGCGCGAACTTCGCGGCCTCCCGCTGCCAGTTGCCGACGAGCGACATCGGGCACACCAGCAGCGTCGGCCCGGGCGCCTTCCCGGCCAGCAGCGCCAGCAGTTGCACCGTCTTGCCCAGGCCCATGTCGTCGGCGAGGATGCCGCCGAGCCCGGCGGATTCGAGGAAGCCCAGCCAGTTCAACCCCCGTCGCTGGTACGGCCTGAGCGCTCCCCGGAACCCGTCGGGCACCTCGACCGGGCGGACCCGCAGCTCCGTGTCCCCGCAGAGCAGGTCCCCGAGCCAGCCGTCCGCGGTGACCTCGACGATCGGCAGGCCGCCGGGCCCGCCGTCGGCGCCGCCGGCGACGTGCAGCAGGTCCGCCACCGTCATGGCGTCCCCGGCACCGGGCTCGGCGGCCTGCCGCCGGATGATCTCGAGCCCGGCCGCGAGCCGTCGCGGGTCGAGCTCGACCCACTGACCACGGAGCTTGACCAGCGGCGCCTTGAGGTCGGTGAGGCGGCGCAGTTCGTCCTCGGTCAGCGGCTCGTCGCCGATCGCCAGCTCCCACCGGTAGTCGACGACGGCGTCGAGGCCGATCCCGCTCGCGGCGGCGACGGTGCCCGGGGCGGTCGTCGACGAGCCGCGCGCGGTGAGCCGCACGCCGAGGCGGGCGGACGGACGGCGCCACCAGCCGGGCAGCAGCACGCCGAACCCGGCGGCGGCCAGCAGCGGCGCGCTCTCGCTGAGCAGCCGGTGCGCGCCGGCCGCGTCGAGCGTGAGCGCGGACGGGCGCGCGGTCCGCAGCGCGTCCTCCAGCGCCGGGTAGAGCCGGCTCGCCCGGCCCAGTTCGGCCAGTAGCGTCTCCTGCGGCGCGGGGATGTGCCGTTGCAGGGCCTTCAACGCGCCGCGGGACCGCCAGACCCGTTCCGCGCCGACGACGAGGCTGGGCTCGTCGGCGGCCTGGAGCGCGAACTCCAGCCGCCACTGCCGCTCGCCGGTCCCGGTCGCCTCCCCCGGCTCGGCGGGCTCGGGCGGCTCGACGAGCGTGAAGCAGGCCCGGACCGTCCCGCCGACGGCGTCGGCCTGCCAGGCGTCGAGCTCGGCCCGCAGCGCCGCGACCTCGGTGTCCGGCACGTCGTGCAGGTGCCGGTCGGTGCCGGTGAGCGCGGTGAGCCAGATGCCGGCGGCGCCGGCGACGCGGTGGCGGGCGGCCGGCAGCGCCGCCCGGGCGGCCGCGTCGACCAGCGTGTCGAGGATGTCGGTCAGGGTCGCCGCGCGCGTGGCCTCCGGCTCGGCGGCGAGGACGGCCTGCGGCATGGCGAGAGCGAGCGAGCGGGCGTAGGCGGCGTCCCGGCCGGTGAGCACGGGAAGCCAGCGAGCCTCGGCCCTGGCCTCGGTCCGGCCCCGTGCTCCGCCCGGTCCGCGTTTCCCGCCTGGTCCGCGTTTCCCGCCCGGTCCGCGTTCCCCGCTCGAACCGCGTTCCCCGCCCGGTCCGCGTGCTCCACCCGGACCGCCGGACCGGGCCAGGCCGGGCAGCAGACGGCCACGGGCGACCAGGCCGGCGGCGAACCCGGCGACCGACGTGAACCAGCGTGTCGAGTCGGCGCAGACGAACTCGCCGTCCGCGTCCAGCCGGGCCAGGGCCGACCGGAGCAGGCCGAACGCGTCGTCCGGGCGGTATTCGGCGGTCTCGACCGCCCAGTCCTCCAGCCGCGGCCGGGCGGCACCGGCGGGCGGGTCGAGCGCCGTCACGGCCGACGGGGACACCTCCGGCAACCCGCCGCGGGTCGGCAGGCGCAGGGTGCGGACCGCGGACTCCCCGGCACCGTCGTCGAGCCGCAGCCCGCGCACCGCGAACGGATGCGGGGCCGCCCCGGTCCGGCGCCCTGATCCACGCCCGGCGGTGCGCGGCGGCGGAAGACCGGGGTCCTCGGCCCAGAGGCAGAGCCGGCCCTGGAGCGAGCCCTGGGGCGAGCCGACGGGAGACGCCCAGAGCGCGTGGACCACGAGCACCCACGAAGCCTAGTAGGAGGTGGCCCGGGCCGCCCTTCTGAACCTCTATCCAGTGACCCGTGTCGTTGTTACCATCCAGTAATCCGAGTCATTTTCATGTTGGCTCGCAACCCCCGGAAGGGATCCGCCATGTCCCGATCCGTCGTCAGACCTGCCCTCGGACGCGCCATCGTGGCGCTCCTCCTCACCGCCGGCGCGCTGGTGGCGCCGCCCGTCCTCGACCGGACCGCCGCCCAGGCGGCCGTCCTGCCCGCGAACGACTACTGCCTCGACGAGTGCGACGAGATCCTGCCGCCGGGACAGAACGGCAACGCCACGCTCGCCGACATCCTGGCCCACCAGTCCGTCGGGTCCCGTCCGAGGCACTCGTCGGACCAGCTCGGCAAGTACGCGAACCTCGTCTCGGCCTACACCGGTCTCACCACCGAGCAGATCGACCGGTTCTACAACAGCGCCTCGTACGGCGTGCCGGCCGGCCAGGTGGAACGCAGCTACAGCCCCCGCGCCGACGTCACGATCGTGCGGGACAAGAGCCTCGGCGTGCCGCACGTGACCGGCACGACGCGGGCCGGGACGATGTTCGGCGCCGGGTACGCCGGTGCCGAGGACCGGCTGTTCGTCATGGATCTGCTGCGGCGGGTCGGACGCGGGCAGTTGACCCCGTTCGCCGGCGGCGCGCCCGGCAACCGCGAGCTGGAGCAGTCGGTCTGGCGCAGTTCCCCCTACACCGAGGCCGACCTCCAGGCGCAGGTCGCCGCGCTCCAGGCGAAAGGGCCGCGCGGCACGCAGCTCTACACCGACGTCCAGAACTACATCGCCGGGATCAACGCCTATATCGCGGCGTGCATGTCGGCGCGCAACTGCCCCGGTGAGTACGTGCTGTCCGGCCACCTCGACGCGGTCACCAACGCGGGCGGGCCGGAGTCGTTCCAGATGACCGACCTGATCGCGATCGCCGGGGTCGTCGGCGGCCTGTTCGGCGGCGGAGGCGGTGGCGAGGTCGAGTCGGCGCTGGTCCGGGTGACCGCGCGGGCCCGCTACGGCGTCGCCGAGGGCGACCGGCTGTGGGCGGCCTTCCGTGCGCAGAACGACGAGGAGGCGACGCTCACCCTCCATAACGGACAGACCTTCCCGTACGGCTCGGCGGATCCGAACGCGGCCGGCGTGGCCCTGCCGGACCCGGGCTCGGTGACCGCGCAGCCGGTCGTGTTCAACCCGACGGGCTCGGCGACGACCACCGCCGGGGTCAAGCCCGGCGCGGCGACGAAGCGCGGGATGTCCAACGCGGTCGTGGTCGACGCGGCGCACTCGGCGACGGGCAACCCGATCGCCGTGTTCGGGCCGCAGACCGGGTACTTCTCGCCGCAGTTGCTGATGCTCCAGGAGCTCCAGGGCCCTGGGATCAGCGCGCACGGTGCCGCGTTCGCCGGCCTGAACCTCTACGTGCTGCTCGGGCGGGGCCAGGACTACGCGTGGAGCGCGACCTCCGCCGAGCAGGACATCACCGACACCTACGCGGTGCCGCTGTGCAACCTGGACGGCTCGGCGGCGACGCTCGCCTCCGAGGCTTACCTGTTCCGCGGGCGGTGCACGGCGATGGAGCAGCTCACCCGTACCAACGCGTGGACCCCGACGACCGCGGACTCCACGCCCGCCGGCTCCTACCGGCTGGTGGCCTACCGGACGAAGTACGGCCTGGTCGCGTGGCGCGGCACGGTCGGCGGGCGGCCGGTCGCGTTCACCGAGCTACGCTCCACCTACCAGCACGAGGCGGACTCGGCGATCGGATTCCAGGCGTTCAACGACCCGGCCGCGATGGGCTCGCCTGCCCAGTTCGTCGCCTCCGCGTCCGACGTCGGCTACGCGTTCAACTGGTTCTACGTCAACTCGACGAGCACCGCGTACTTCAACTCGGGCAGCAACCCGGTGCGCAAGGCCGGCGCCGACCCGAACCTGCCGACGAAGGCCGAGGCGGCCTACGAGTGGTCGGGGTGGAACCCGGACACCAACACCGCCGACTACGCCCCGGCCGCGCAGCACCCGCAGTCGACCGGCCAGGACTACTTCGTGAGCTGGAACAACAAGCAGGCCCTCGGGTTCAGCGCCGCCGACGGCAACTTCAGCTTCGGCGCCGTGCACCGGGCCGACCTGCTCGACCGGCGGGTGCGGGCCGCCCTGGCGAACAACGGCAAGCTGGACCGCGCCGGCGTGGTGCGGCTCGTCGAGGACGCCGCCGTCACCGACCTGCGCGCCGAGAGCCTGCTGCCGGAGCTGCTGCGGATCCTCGGCAGCACGGGCGACCCGGCGGTCGCCAAGCTCGCCGCGTGGCAGGCCGCCGGCGCGAAGCGGGTCGAGACGGCGCCGGGTTCCCACGTGTACCAGCACGCGGACGCGATCCGGATCTTCGACGCCTGGTGGCCGAAGCTCGTCTCCGGCACGTTCCGGACCGGCCTCGGCGACGACGTCTACACCGCGCTCACCGGCGCGCTGCAGATCGACGAGTCCCCGTCCGGCTTCACCGGCCCGGCGAGCGCCGGTTCGCCGAACCAGAGCCAGAGCCACAAGGGGTCCGCGTTCCAGTACGGCTGGTGGGGGTACCTCGACAAGGACCTCCGCGCGGTGCTCGGCGACCCGGTGCGCAGCGGCCTCGGCCGCACGTACTGCGGCAACGGCGTCCTGGACACGTGCCGGCAGGTGCTGACCTCGACGCTCGCGGCGGCCGTCGCCGAGCCCGCCGCCACCACCTACCCCGGCGACAAGCACTGCGGCGCCGGCGACCAGTGGTGCGCGGACACCATCGTCCAGTCGCCGCTCGGCGGGATCACGCACGACAAGATCTCGTGGCAGAACCGGCCGACCTACCAGCAGGTGGTGTCGTTCCCGGCGAAACGCGGCGACGGCATCACCAACCTGGCGCTGGGCCGCGGCGTGTCGGCCAGCAGCACGCAGTCCGGCTACTCCACCGGCGCGGCGGTCGACGGCGATCCCGCGACACGGTGGGCCAGCGGGCGCAGCGACAACCAGTCGTTCACCGTCGATCTCGGATCCGCTCGTACCGTCCGGCGCGTCATCCTGCGCTGGGAGGCGGCCTACGCGGCGCGGTACCGCATCGAGGTCTCCGGCGACGGCAGCTCGTGGACGGCCGCGGCGGCGGTCGACGCCGGCAACGGCGGCACCGACAGTGTGGTCTTCGCCCCGGTGACGGCGCGGTACGTGCGGATGGCCGGCGTCGCCCGCGCCACCGGCTGGGGCTATTCCCTGTGGGAGCTGGAGGTGTACCCGTGGTGACGCCCGGGCGGTGAGCCCACCTCCCTGGCCGGCACGTCCCTGCGGGCCCAGGTGAGCCGCTCCCCCGCCCGGCTGAGCGCACACGTCTCGACGAGCAGCCGATGAGCAGCTCGACGAGCACGTGCTGGGCGAGGCCGGGCGGGGGACGCGGGCAGCGGCACGGCGGCCAGGGCCGCCCCCGGCCCGGCCGGTCGACTCCGCACCGCGGGTCGCGGCGGCGTCGTTCGCCACGCGCGGTCTCGGTGTCACGGCGGCACTCGCGGCCCTCGGTCCCGCCCGTCCCGCCCGTCCCGCCAGTGCCGGATCAGCGCCTCGACCTCGTCGGCGACCTCGTCCGCGGTCAGGTCGTCGGTGTCCACGACGGCACCGCCACGACGCAGGTCGTGCCGGGCGACGAGGTACGTGCCGAGGTTGTCGAGCCGCCAGCCCTGCGGATCCGGGTCCGGGTCGGACTCGATCCGCTCGACCAGCGCCGGGGCCGACACGTCGAGGAGCACGTGCCGCACCTCGTGGCCGCGGGAGCGCAGGCCCGCGAAGATCTCGTCGAGGTGCTCCCGGCGCAGCACCGTCATCGGCACGACGAGCGGGTCGGCGCCGCGGGTCTGCCGCGCGGCCACGGCCACGGTGGCCGACCGCCAGGCGGGCAGGTCCTGGTAGTCGCCCTGCCGGACCAGCCCGACCGTGCGCTTGAGGACCCAGCCGATGCGCTCCGGGTCGAAGGCGCGCGCCCGCGGCTGCCTGCGGCACAGCTCGGCGGTGAGGGTGGTCTTGCCGACGCCGAAGGGGCCGTTGATCCACACGATCACGCACACCACTCCCGGTGGGGGTCGGGTTGCCTGCTTTCCAGGATTTTCGCAGCCGCCACGGAGCGGGATCCCAGTCCCGGGCGCGATACATGAAAGATGAACATCGCGACCCTCCCCCAGCGCACCTCGCCGACCCTCGACCGGATCACCGTCCTGCTGGTGACCGGCGGGTCGCGGTTCGGCGACCTGGCCCGGCACCTGCCGCGCGACTGGCGGGTGGTCCGGTGCCGGCAGCTCCCGACCGGCGAGGAGCGGAACCTCCACGGGTCCGGCTCCTCCGGTTCCGGACTCCATGGGGCCGATGCCCGTGCGGCCGACGTGCCGGAGCCCGACGTCGTGGTCCTGGACGCCCCCGGGGCGAAGGCGGTGACGGCGGCCTGCCTGCGTCACCCGGCGGCGGCGATCGTGGCGGTCCTCGATCCGTACAGCGACCACCAGGACGTGGTCGACGTGCTCGAAGCCGGTGCCGACGCCTGCGTGCGTTCGAGCACCTCGGCCGTCGTCGCGGCGCACGTCGAGGCCTGCCGGCGGCGCCAGGCCGCATAGGAGTCCGGCGGTTCCCGCAACCTACGCCGGAGAGCGCTCGCAGGCAGTTCCGCGATTGACCTCGAGCTTGTCGGCGGCCAGGACGCATCAGGCCCTGAGAGCGCTCTCCAGGCTGCCGCGAGGGAGTGGACGCCAACCTCGGTGGAGCGGCACGCTCCATCCCCGTCCCGTTGTGTGTTCCACCCCGCCTGTGCGTTCCACCTCGCCGCACTTGGGTCATGATGGTGCGGCGGACAGATATGGGGGACGCCGGAATGGTGATGTCGGGGCGGGACCGGCCGACACTCGAGAACGTCGCACAACGCGCGGGAGTCTCGCGCGCGACCGCCTCCCGGGTGGTCAACGGATCGACCTCCGTCGCGCCGCACATCCGCGACAAGGTGCTGGGCGCCGTCGAGGCCCTGGGTTACGTGCCCAACCAGGCCGCGCGCAGCCTCGTCACCCAGCGGACCGACTCCATCGCCCTCGTCGCCTCCGAGACCGCGAGCCGGGTCTTCTCCGACGACCCCTTCTTCTCCGGGGTCATCCGCGGCGTGAGCCTCGAGCTCGAGGCCGCCGACAAACAGCTCGTGCTGATGATGGTGGGCCCCTCCGGGCCGAGCCACGACCGGGCCGAGCGCTACGCGACCGGCGGCCACGTCGACGGCGCGATCGTCTTCTCCATGCACGGCGCCGACCCGTTGCCCGAGCGGCTGAGCCGGGCGGGCGTGCCGGTGGTCCGCGCCGGCCGGCCGCTGACGCCGTCGACGGTGCCCTACGTCGACGTCGACAACGCGGCCGCCGCCCGGGCGGCGGTCAACCACCTGCTCGACACCGGCCGGCGGCGGGTCGCCACGATCGCCGGGCCGCAGGCCATGAGCGCCGGGATCGACCGCTTGACGGGCTACCGGTCGGCGATGCGGGACGCGAGCCGGCGATCGCTGGTCGCGGTCGGCGACTTCACCCGGCAGTCCGGCGCGCTCGCCATGAGCCGGCTCCTGGCGGACGACCCGACGCTCGACGCGGTGTTCGCCGCCTCCGACGCCATGGCCGAGGGTGCGCTACGGGCGCTACGGCAGGCCGGCCGGCGGGTGCCCGACGACGTGGCCGTGGTCGGCTTCGACGACATGGACTTCGCCCGGGACACCGAGCCGCCGCTGACCACCGTCCGCCAGCCGATCACCGACCTGGGCCGGACGGCGGCGCGGCAGGTCCTGCGCATGACGGCCGGCGAGCGGATCGAGCCGATCCTGCTGCTGCCCACCGAGCTGGTGAAGCGCGAGTCGGCCTGAAACCTGGCACAGTAGGCGTGACCGCGCGGTGAGCCCAGTGCGGTGAACCCAGTGCGGTGAACCCAGTGCAGTGAATGCTGCCGGAGCGGAGCGGAGGCAGCGTGAAGCTCGCCACCTGGAACGTGAACTCGGTCAAGGCCCGCCTCCCGCGCCTGCTGGACTGGCTGGACCGGACCGACCCCGACGTCCTGTGTGTCCAGGAGACCAAGGTCGCCGCCGACGCCTTCCCGGCGAAGGAGGTGGCCGAGCTCGGCTACGAGACCGCCCACCACGGCGAGGGCCGGTGGAACGGGGTCGCCCTGCTCTCCCGGGCCGGCCTCGAGGACGTGCGCCGCGGCTTTGCCGGCGACCCGGGCTGGGCCGGCGAGCCCACGGGCGAGGAGGGCCTGTTCGAGCAGCCGCACATCGAGGCCCGCGCCGTCTCCGCGCTGTGCGGCGGCGTGCGGGTCTGGTCGGTCTACGTGCCCAACGGCCGGACCCCGGAGTCCGCGCACTACACGTACAAGCTCTCCTGGCTCGGCGGCCTGCGCACCGCGGTGGCCCAGGATCTCGCGTCGGCCGCCCCGGTCGTGGTCTGCGGGGACTTCAACGTCGCGCCGACCGACGCCGACGTGTTCGACCCCGCCGCGTTCGTCGGATCGACCCATGTAACGGCGCCGGAGCGGGCGGCGCTGGCCGCGCTGCGCGAGGCGGGGCTCGACGACATCGTGCCCACACCGATGAAAGGCCCGAATCCGTTCACCTACTGGGATTACCGGGCAGGCATGTTCCATCAGGACAAAGGCATGCGGATCGATCTGGTCTACGCGAGTCCGGCGCTTTCCGGCGCGGTCACGTCCGCCTACATCGACCGCGAGGCACGCAAGGGCAAGGGTCCGTCGGACCATGCGCCAATTGTGATTGATTTCGATATTTGAGTACCCTGTGTCACCATGGAGCTGTCCGGGACATACTGTTAAGTGTGAAACGATCAACCATCGTCCTGGATAGCCCGTTCTCGACGGTGTTTGCGTCTTGTATCCGCGACCCAGCGTAATCACACCGTTACGATCAAGCAGCTTTTCGCCCCTTTCGGGAGTGTATGATCCAAAAGTCGCTGACCTTGGATCACGCCCTCATCACGGCGCGGCGTGGACTTGGTTACAGGACGGGGGGTGACCCTTGACGATCGGCCAAACGGGAGACAGGGTTCCTCCAACGAAGGCGACAACACCACGTCGGCTTCGTGCATGCTCTGCCCGCGGACCGAACCTGCGGATGGGGCACCAGGAGTCCACGAAGACACAGCCGATCGGCTGCTGACTGCCACGGGCCCCGGTCTGGCCGACGCGCGCGCCTCCATGCTGCGCCGGCCATCGCTGGCGGGCTTGGCAGGGCGGGCAGGCAGCCGGGGAGAGGGGCACCACGCCCATGACTATGGGACCCGTCACGTCCAAGAGCGACGAACAGGTGCCGAGTGTCGAAGAGGCGACCGCCACACCTGCCGGTGTTCCCGCAAAGGCCATCGAAGGTCGCTCACTCGGTCAGATCGCCTGGACCCGCCTGAAGCGCGACAAGATCGCGCTCACGGGTGCCGCTTTCATCGTGTTCCTCGTGCTCGTCGCGGTGTTCGCCCCACTGCTGAACAAGGCGTTCGGGCATCCGGTGAACGACTTTCACCAGGACAAGATCAACACGAGCCTCGGCGGCATCCCGGAGCCGGGCACCTGGGGCGGCATCAGCAGCGAGTTCCTGTTCGGTGTCCAGCCGGTCACCGGCCGCGACCTGTTCTCACAGATCATCTACGGTGCGCGGGTCTCGCTGCTCGTGGCGCTGTCCGCCACGGTCGTCGCGGTCGCCATCGGCGTCGTGATGGGCATCGTCTCCGGCTATTTCGGCGGGCTCGTCGACAGCCTGATCAGCCGGCTGATGGACCTGATCCTCGCCTTCCCCTACCTGCTGTTCTCGATCGCCCTGATCTCGGTCGTCCCGGTGAGCTCCGGCTGGCGCATCGGGGTCGTCATCGGAGTCATCGCGTTCTTTAGCTGGCCCTACGTAGGACGGATCATCCGCGGCCAGACCCTCTCCCTCCGGGAACGCGAGTTCGTGGAAGCCTCGCGCAGCATCGGCGCCGGCCCCGGCCGAATCCTCTTCCGGGAGCTGCTGCCCAACCTGGTCGCACCGATCCTGGTCTACTCGACGCTGGTCATCCCGACGAACATCCTCTTCGAGGCCGCGCTGTCGTTCCTCGGTGTCGGCGTGCTGCCGCCCACTCCCTCGTGGGGCCGGCTGCTCTCCGACGCCGTCCAGTACTACGAGTACGACCCGATGTACATGTTCATCCCGGGCACCGCGATCTTCCTGATGGTCCTCGCCTTCAACCTCTTCGGCGACGGCCTGCGTGACGCGCTCGACCCGAAGGCCAACCGCTAGCCGGTTGGCCTTCGGGCCTGCCGTGCTTGTCCCGAACCGTGCTTCACACCAGGATCCGAACGATGACAAGTACCGGACAGCAGCACCGACAGCAGTAGTCCCGCACAGCCGCCCCACCACAGCAGCTCGTACCCCGCAGTACGTCCGGCCCCGCGCCACGCCTGGTCGAACCCTGTGCGCACCTCGATCTTCCACTCGCACCGCAGCACAGCTCGGACGGCCCGTCCCTCGACGGGTCGCGCCAAACAAGGAGGGAAACCCAGTGAGAATGAGGACAGGGGCACTGGTGGCCGGTTCGGCCGCCATCGCCCTGGTGTTGTCCGCCTGTGGCTCGGGCGGCGACGACACCCCCAGCACCAACTCGAGCGCCAAGGGCGAGACCGGCTTCAACGCCGCGACCAAGGGCGTCGTCAACCCGTCCGACAAGAAGGGCGGCACGCTCAAGCTCGCCAGCCACGACGACCCGGACTCGTTCGACCCGGCGCGTGCGTACTACGCGTGGGTGTGGAACTTCACCAAGGGTTACTACGTCCGATCGCTGCTGACCAACGAGGCCAAGCCCGGCAAGGACGGCCTCAACCTGGTTCCCGACCTGGCGGCCGAGATGCCGAAGATCGAGGACGGCGGCAAGAAGTACACCTTCAAGCTGAAGGACGGTGTCAAGTTCGAGGACGGCTCGCCGATCACCTCGAAGGACATCAAGTACGGCATCGAGCGGGTCTTCGCCCAGGACGTGCTCTCCGGCGGCCCGACCTACCTGATCGACGTGCTGGACCAGGGGCAGAGCTACCCCGGCCCGTACAAGGACACCGACGCGAACAAGCTGGGCCTGAAGTCGGTGCAGACGCCGGACGACAAGACGATCGTCTTCACGCTCAAGGAGCCCCTGGCCGACTTCGCGTACCTGCTGGCCATGCCCGGCGCGGGTCCGGTCCCGGCGGCGAAGGACACCGGTGACAAGTACGGCGCCAAGCCGGTCTCCTCGGGCCCGTACAAGTTCCAGTCGTACGACGAGGGCAAGAAGGCCGTCCTGGTCCGCAACGAGAACTGGGACCCCAAGACCGACTCCGTGCGCAAGGCGCTGCCGGACCAGATCGACCTGACCATCGGCACGGCGGTCGAGGAGATCGACAACCAGTTGCTCTCGGGCTCCGTGGACGTCGACGTCGCGCAGGTCGGTGTGCAGCCGGGTGCGCAGCCGAAGATTCTCCTCGACGCCGAGAAGAAGAAGAACGCGGACACCCCGAACACGGGCTTCATCCGCTACTTCTCGATCAACACCAAGGTCGAGCCGTTCGACGACATCCACTGCCGCAAGGCCGTGCAGTACGCGACGGACAAGAGCACGATGCAGACCGCTCGCGGTGGCGCCGACGCCGGTGGTGACATCGCCACCAACATGCTCCCGCCGAACATCGCCGGTCACGACGACTACGACCCGTACAACACCAAGTCGGGCAAGCCGCAGATCGACAAGGCGAAGGAAGAGCTGAAGCTGTGCGGCAAGCCGGACGGCTTCGAGACGGTCATCGCGACCCGTAACGCCGGCAAGGAGCCGAAGACGGCCGAGGCGCTGCAGGCCGCGCTGAAGAACGTGGGCATCAACGCCCGTCTCGACCCGACCGACGCGTCGCTGTACTTCCGCTCGACCATCGGCGCGCCGTCGAACACCCACGCCAAGGGCTACGGCCTCATGATGGCCGGCTGGGGCGCCGACTTCCCGACCGGTTACGGCTACCTGTCCGTGCTGGTCGACGGCCGGCTGATCCTGCCGTCGGGCAACAACAACTACGCGGAGCTCAACAACTCCGAGGTGAACAGCCTGATCGACCAGGCGAAGGTGGAGACCGACTCGAAGAAGTCCGCCGAGCTCTGGACCAAGATCAACCACATCGTCATGGACGAGGCCGTCATGGTGCCGTTCGTGTACGACAAGGCGCTGAACTACCGCAACCCCCGCGTCACGAACGTCTTCGTGACGGAGTTCTACGGCATGTACGACTTCAGCACCCTGGGTGTCAGCTAACCCCTGGTTCCGAGGCCGTAAAGCCTGAACAGCCGGTAACCCGCCCTTCACGACGAACAGAAGGCAGGTGAGGGCCACGGCGCCGGCCGGTGCGACGGCAATCCCGTCAAGCCGGCCGGCGTCAGGCCGCACACGTGATCAACTACATCTTGCGCCGCCTGGTCACCGCGGCACTGCTCATCGTGGCCGTCTCGATCGTCACCTTCGGCATCTTCTTCCTGATCCCGAAGGCCCAGAAGGCCGATCCTGCCCAGATGTACGTCGGGAAGTCTGCGACCCAGCGCGACGTCGATGCCACGAGGGTCAAGCTGGGTCTCGACAAGCCCCTCCACATCCAGTACGGGCGCTTCGTGAAGGGCCTGGTCGTCGGCCGGGACTACAACAGCGGCCCGGAGGTGACCCACTGCTCGGCGCCGTGCTTCGGCTACTCCTTCCGCACCGACCGTGAGGTGTGGCCGCTGCTCATCGACCGGCTCCCGGTCACCGTCTCACTGGCGCTCGGCGCCGCCGTCATCTGGCTCGTCGGCGGCGTGCTCGGCGGCGTCATATCCGCGCTGAAACGCGGGACGATCCTCGACCGAACAGTCATGATCATCGCGCTCGCCGGCGTGTCGTTGCCGGTGTACTTCACCGGCCTCATATTCCAAACGCTGTTCGTCCACCAATGGAAGATCCTCAAGGGCGGTGAGTACGTCAACTTCGTCGACGACCCGCTCGGCTGGGCCAACAAGCTCTTCCTCGCCTGGGTGAGCCTGGCACTGCTGCTCGCCGCCACCTACACGCGGCTGACGCGCGCCACGATGCTCGAGACCATCAGCGAGGACTACATCCGGACCGCCCGCGCCAAGGGGCTGAAGGAACGGGTCGTGATCGCCAAGCACGCCATGCGGTCCGTGCTCACCCCGATCGTCACGATCTTCGGCCTCGACCTCGGCAGCCTACTCGGCGGTGCCATCCTCACCGAGAGCGTCTTCAGCCTCCCCGGCATCGGGCGGCTGAGCATCGACGCCGTCACCGAGAAGGACCTGCCGATCATCCTGGGCGTCACGCTCTTCGGCGCGTTCTTCATCGTCATGGCCAACCTCATCGTCGACGTGCTCTACGCCGTGATCGACCCGAGGGTGCGGCTCGGATGACCCTGATCCGTTCCGGTTCCCGGCTTCTCAACGGCTTTCCTGGAAAGGAGTGAGCATGTCCAGCGGTCTGCTCACGAGCGGCGGCCCCACCCCGGCCGGCGCCGACCCCTCGGCGGCACAGTCCTTCCTCGACGTGCGTAACCTCCGGATTCACTTCAAGACCGACGACGGCATCGTCAGGGCGGTCGACGGCCTGACGTTCCAGTTGGAGCGCGGCGAGACGCTGGGCATCGTCGGCGAGTCCGGCTCCGGCAAGAGCGTCACGAGCCTGGGCATCCTCGGCCTGCACCGGCGCGGCTCCGCCGCGATCAGCGGCGAGGTCTGGCTCGACGGCGAGGAGCTCATCGGCGCCTCCCCGGAACGGGTGCGGACCCTCCGCGGCGCGAAGATGTCGATGATCTTCCAGGACCCGCTGACCGCGATGCACCCGTACTACACGGTCGGCGCGCAGATCATCGAGGCGTACCGCGTGCACCACAAGGTCAGCAAGGCGGACGCCCGCAAGCGGGCGATCGATATGCTCGACCGGGTCGGCATCCCGCAGCCGCAGAAGCGGGTCGACGACTACCCGCACCAGTTCTCGGGCGGTATGCGCCAGCGCGCGATGATCGCGATGTCGCTGGTGAACAACCCGCAGTTGCTGATCGCGGACGAGCCCACGACGGCGCTCGACGTGACGGTGCAGGCGCAGATCCTCGACCTGATCCGGGACCTGCAGACGGAGTTCAACTCGGCGGTCATCATCATCACGCACGACCTCGGTGTGGTGGCCGAGCTCGCCGACGACATCCTGGTGATGTACGGCGGCAAGTGCGTCGAGCACGCCACCGCGCAGGCGATCTTCCGCCGGCCGGAGATGCCGTACACGTGGGGTCTGCTCTCGTCGATGCCGCGCGTCGACCGGGAGGTCCGCGACCGGCTGGTCCCCATCAAGGGCAACCCGCCGTCGCTGATCAACCTGCCGAGCGGCTGCTCGTTCCATCCGCGTTGCCCGTACGTCGGGCGCAACGGCATCCCTTGCAAGACGGTCGAGCCGACCTTGGCGGAGGGCACGCCCGAGCACGGCGTCGCGTGCCACATCCCGGCAGCCGACCGGGTGGCCATCTTCAAGTCGGACATCGCCCCATCCCTCTGAGGAGCACGACAGTGTCGACGAGCACCCAACCCCAGCCCGCCGCAGCACCTCAGCGGGGTGGCGACAATCTCCTCGAGGTCCAGGGCCTGGAGAAGCACTTCCCGATCATGCGGGGGGCGTTCTTCAAGCGAAAGGTCGGCGCGGTCCGCGCCGTCGACGGCATCGACCTCGCGGTGAAGTCCGGCGAGACGCTGGGCCTGGTCGGTGAGTCCGGTTGCGGCAAGTCCACGACGGGCCGGCTCATGACCCGGCTCCTGGAGCCCACCGGCGGCAAGGTCCTCCTGGAGGGGCGGGACATCTCGCACCTCGGCGTGGGCCGGATGCGCCCGCTGCGCCGCGAGGTGCAGATGATCTTCCAGGACCCGTACTCGTCACTGAACCCGCGCCACACGGTCGGCTCGATCGTCGGCGCGCCGCTGCAGGTCCAGAACGTCAAGACCGCTCACGGGCAGAAGCGTGAGGTCCAGCGGCTGCTGGAGCTGGTCGGGCTCAACCCCGAGCACTACAACCGCTACCCGCACGAGTTCTCCGGCGGTCAGCGGCAGCGCATCGGCATCGCCCGGGCGCTGGCCCTGCAGCCGAAGCTCATCATCGCGGACGAGCCGGTCTCGGCGCTGGACGTGTCGATCCAGGCGCAGGTCGTCAACCTACTCGACGATCTGCAGCGCGAGTTCAACCTGACGTACGTGTTCATCGCGCACGACCTGTCGGTCGTCCGGCACATCTCCGACCGGATCGCGGTCATGTACCTCGGCAAGGTCGTCGAGATCGGCGGCCGCGACGGGCTGTATCAGACGCCGCTGCACCCGTACACGTTCGCGCTGCTGTCCGCCGTGCCGGTGCCCGACCCGGACCGTCGGGACAAGGCGCAGCGGGAGCGGGTCCTGCTGACCGGTGACGTGCCGAGCCCGATCGACCCACCGTCCGGCTGCCGGTTCCGCACGCGGTGCTGGAAGGCCCAGGACGTCTGCGCGCAGCAGGAGCCGCCGCTGGCGGAGCTGCTGCCCGGCCAGAGCGTCGCCTGTCACTTCCCCATCACCGACGAGGACCGCTCGTCGCGGGGTGTGCAGGCAGCCCGTGCCGCCGCGGCTGAGATCCCGGTCGACACGGCCGAGGACCCGTTCGCCGAGCCCCTCTCCTGACGCGGTCCCACCACCACCACCACCACCACCCACCCACCACGCGTCGATCTTGCAGTTGTGGTGCCTGGACACTCCCTGAATGCCGGGTTTGTGGGGCACCACAACTGCAAGATCAACAAGGCTCGGTGGGAGGGTCGGTGGGGAGGGTCGGGGAGTCGCCAATGGCGGCTCCCCGACTTTCTTTTCGCCACCGGGCGAATACCGTGTCGGCCATGGACGCCGCCGACACCACGCGCCTCGCCCGCCTCGAACGCCAGATCGCCTTCCTGTACCGCCATTTCGGGCTCGACCCGCAACTCGCCGACGCGTTCGCGGCAGCCGGTGACATGCCGCCCGAGTTCACCGAGGCGCTGCGCAAGCAGAACCTGATCCTGGCGATCAAGATCTATCGGCAGACGACCGGCGTGGGGCTCGCCGAGGCGAAGGACGCGGTCGAGCGGCTCGCGCGTTCGGTATGACCGGTTCCGCGCGACGCGAACCCTCGAAGTTCTCCCTCGTTCGGTACAACACCCCCTCGATTTTCCCCTGGAACCCTTTCCTAGCTTGAAAATCTTGGGTGCAAGCCTTCCGTGGCATCACGATGTTCGATCTCATATCCCCATCCCCTCGATCAGGGAGGCCATGTGGGATTCAACAAGAGGTTCACCGGCGCGGCGGTCATCGCCGCCGCGTTAACGGTGACCGCCGCGGGCTTGTCGTCACCGGCGAGCGCCGAACCCGCCGCGACGACCGAATACACCGTCGTCGCGGCGGACAACGTGTCGGCCGCGGACGCGGCGGCCGCCATCGGCAAGGCCGGCGGCAAGATCGTCGCATCCAACGAGACCGTGGGGATGTACACGGTCACCGCGCCGCAGAAGGGATTCGTCGAGAAGGCCGCGGCCTCCTCGAAGCTCGTCGGCGCGACGCACCGGACGGCGATCGGCAAGGCGCCCCGGAAGAGGTTGGCGGACCTCGCCGAGAAGGAGGCCGTGGCGACCGCCGCGAAGGCCGCGAAGAAGCCGGCGACCGCCGGCATGGACCCGCTCGACGACAAGTTGTGGGGTCTGACGACGGTCAAGTCCGACAAGGCGCGGACGGTCAACGCCGGGGACAAGCGGGTCACCGTGGGCATCCTCGACACCGGCGTCGACGCGTCGAACCCCGACATCGCCCCGAACTTCAACTGGGCGCTGTCGAAGAACTTCGCCAAGGACATGGTCGACATCGACGGCCCGTGCGAGGTCGCGAGCTGCCTCGACCCGGTCGGCACCGACGACGACGGGCACGGCACGCACGTCGCCGGCACGATCGGCGGGGCGGCCAACGGCATCGGCGTCTCCGGTGTCGCGCCGAACGTGTCGCTCGTCGAGCTCAAGGGCGGCCAGGACTCCGGGTTCTTCTTCCTGGAGCCGGTCGTCAACGCGCTCACCCACGCGGCGGACAACGGCATCGACGTGGTCAACATGTCGTTCTACGTCGACCCGTGGCTCTACAACTGCACCGCCAACCCGGCCGACTCCCCGGTCGCGCAGGCGGAGCAGCGCACGATCATCCGGGGCATGTTCCGGGCCCTGACCTACGCGCACTTCAAGGGCGTCACGCTCGTGGGCGCACTGGGCAACAACCACGAGGACCTCGGCAAGCCGCGCACCGACACCAGCAGCCCGGACTATCCGGCGGGCACCGCGTACGACCGCCCGATCGACAACGGTAGCTGCTGGGACCTGCCGAACGAGGGCCCGTTCGTCATCAGCGTCTCGGCGCTCGGCCCGTCGCTGAAGAAGTCGGACTTCTCGAACTACGGCCTCGAGCGGATCAGCGTGTCGGCGCCCGGTGGCTGGTTCCGTGACGGCTTCGGCACGGACACCTACCGCACCAACGGCAACGAGATCCTGTCGTCGTACCCGCTGAAGGTGCTGCAGAAGGAGGGCTCGGTCGACGCCGACGGCAACGTCGTGCCGACGGCCGAGGGCCTCGTCTACAAGGAGTGCACCGCCGCCGGCAAGTGCGGCTACTACACCTACCTGCAAGGCACGTCGATGGCCGCGCCGCACGCGTCGGGCGTCGCCGCGCTCATCGTCAGCCAGCACGGCGCCAAGCGCGGCAAGGACTTCGGTCTGGAGCCGTGGAAGGTGGAGTACCTGCTGTACAGCACGGCCGCCAAGCGCGCGTGCCCGGAGCCGCGCCTGCAGACGTACACCAACGAGGGACGTTCTCCCGAGTTCAACGCGCTCTGCGAGGGCGGCAAGGAGTTCAACGGCTTCTACGGCTTCGGCATCGTCGACGCCTACGCGGCCGTGACGGCGGACCCCTGGTGGGGACGCTGATCTGACCCGTCCGGTGGTGCGGGGGGTGCCGCTCAGGTGCCCCCCGCATCGCCGGCGGTGCTGTGTTCCCGGCGGTGCTGTGTTCCCCGGCGTTCAGGAGCCTCGCGTCACCAGGCGGCCGCCGAGCAGGCTGTCGACCTTGCTGATGAACTGGCTCGGCCGGACGGGCTTCTGCACGTACTCCGTCGCGCCGACCATCATCGCCTCCTCCCGGCCCCTCAGCCGCCCGTACGCGCTGAGCATGAGCACCGGCAAGCCCTGCGTCGCCGGGTCGGCGCGCAGCCTGCGGCACAGGTCCAGGCCGGAGAGCTTCGGCATCCACATGTCGGTGACGAGCAGGTCGAACCCTGGGTCGTCGCCGGTGCCGCCGGCCCCGTGCAGGGCTTCCAGCGCCTGCTGGCCGTCGCTCACGGCGGTCACCGCGATGCCGGCGCCCTCCATGACCATCGTGAACAAATCGCGGATGTCCGGGTCGTCCTCGGCCAGCAGAACGGTCGCGACCGGGAACGTCCCGGCCTCCGGTTCCGGGAGCTCGTCAGGTACGACATCCTCGGGATCTTGATCCACACTCTCAGCTTAGAGGGTCCGCCGGTAGGGCGGTGGTGTTGCGGCGAGGTCCAGGCGTTCGCTGGTAAGGGTGGCGCAGGGCCTGCTGACCGACCGGTACCCCGGCGGCAGCCCCGACGGCTCGCGTGTGCGCACGAGCCGGTTCCTCGACGAGAGCGAGCTGACCCCGGCGCGGCTGGAGACGATCCGCGGCCTCGACGAGACGGCCCGCGGCCGCGGACAGTCCCGCGCCCAGTTGGCGCCGGCCTGGGCACTGCGCGACCAGCGGGTCACCTCGCTCATCATCGGGGCGAGCGGCGTGGCCCAGCTCGAGCAGAACCTCGGCGCGCTGGACCACCTGGCGCTGCCCGACGGCGAACTGTCCGCGATCGACAAGCTACTTGCTGACGATCGCGCTCAGCGCCCCGAACACCGGCTGGAGTGCCGGCGGGATTGCCCCGTCCTCCGCCACGACCTCGCGTCCGTTGTAGATGATGCGGTACGTGAAGCCGTCGGCCACGGTGCCGCCGTCGTTCACGCTCGGCACCTTGTTGATGTCGACCGCCGCGAGGGCCGCCTTGAGCGCGGTGAGTTGCTCGGCGGTGAGCTTGCCGGTCCGCGTGCCGCCGCGGGTCTGCAGGCTGTAGCCGCCGTCGCCGCGGACGACGAGCCGGTCGTTGACGCCGGCGATGCCGCCCTGCCGGGTGAACGTCACCAGGACGTCCCCCGCGGGGACGGCGGCGGAACTGCCGCCGGCGGCGCTCGGGCTCGCGCCGCCGTCCGTGGTGCCGCCGGTGCTCGCCGCCGCGGTGGCACTGGCGGAGGGAGCGCCGCTGGTGCTGCCGGCGGTGCTGCCGGCGTCCCCGGTGCACCCGGCGAGCGACAGGGCGACGAGAGCGGCGGCTGCGGCAGCGAGTGGGGTCCGCGACGTCATTGCTGGATCTCCATCCATGGTTGTCTTTTCCTGCGCTCACTTTGACCGGGCACCGGCCCGCTGGGTTCCCCGTGAGCTGGCGCACATTCTGACCCGCGGAGCGCTCCGGGCGGGGAAACCCGGTCGTTTCTGTCGTACCCCCACGACATGATTGCCCCATGCGCCTCGAGCCCTACCGTCGCGTCCTCGCCCTCCCCGGGGTGCGGTCGCTCATGGCGCTGGCCCTGTTGGCCCGTATCCCGATCACCGCGATCGGGGTGACCATGACCCTGCACGTCGCGCAGGACCTGGACCGGGGCTGGGGCGCGGCCGGCCTGGTGGGCGCGGCGCTGACGGTCGGCACCGCCGTCGGCGGTCCGCTCAACGGATGGTTCGTCGACCGGCGCGGCCTGCGGCCGATGCTCGTGGTCACCACGGCGTGCGAGGCGGTGTTCTGGTCGGCGGCGCCGTTCATGTCCTATCCGGTGCTGCTCGCCGGCGCGTTCGTCGCGGGCGTGTTCTCGTTGCCGGTGTTCTCGGTGGTGCGCCAGTCGATCGCCGCGCTCGTCCCCGCCGACCAGCGCCGCCAGGCCTACGCGCTCGACTCGATGTCGGTCGAGATGTCGTTCATGGCCGGCCCGCCGCTGGCCGTGCTGCTCATGAGCGGCCTGTCGAGCCGGATCACGATGTGGGCGATCGGCGGCGCGCTCGTGCTCGCCGGCGTCGCGCTCTACCTCACCAACCCGCCGGTGCACTCCGCCGACGGCGAGGCCACCGGCGGTGCCCCGGTCCGCCGCCGCGACTGGCTGACCCCGCGCTTCCTGGCCGTCTGCGCCGCCGGCGCGGCCACCACGCTGGTGCTCGCCGGCACCGACCTGGGCATCGTCGCGATGCTGCGCGACGCGGGGAAGGTCGAGCTGGTCGGCGCACTGCTCGCGGTCTGGGGCGTCTACTCGCTGGCCGGCGGCTTCGTCTACGGCGCGCTGACCCGGGCCGTGCCGCTGGTGGCGCTGCTGGGCGGCCTGAGCCTGTTCACGCTCCCGATCGGCCTGGTCGGCGATGCCTGGCCGCTGCTGTTCGCCGTCCTGATCCCGGCCGGCGCCCTGTGCGCCCCGACGCTGAGCGCCAGTGCCGACCTGGTCAGCCGCCTGGTCCCGCCGTCCGCCCGCGGCGAGGCGATGGGCTGGCACGGCTCCTCCCTGACGGTCGGCCTGGCCATCGGCTCCCCCTTGGCCGGCTGGGCCATCGACCACGGCTCCCCAGCATGGGGCTTCGCCTCGGTGGCCCTGGTGAGCCTGGCCGTGACCGCCCTGCTCCTGACCTTCCGCCGCTTGGACCGCCGACCCCAGGACCTGATCCAGCCCCAGCCCCCGGCCGGATCCCAGGACCCGGCTCAGGCTCAGGACCCGGCTCAGGCTCAAGAGCGGGCCCGGTCCGAGGGGCCGGCCGATGCCGCGGTCACCTCACTCCCGGCCACAGGCACCCCCGTCGAGGCAGCCGCCCACACCCACTGATCAGCGGGTCGCCGGAGCGGTCATGATCGTGAACGTTCCGGCAGCCAGCGCGCAGGGCCACGCCGACAAGCCACGCGGTCACCCGCCAACCCCGGTGTTGCGCTACAGGGTGGCGACGCCACTAGTGCGACCGAGTGCTGCCGCTCGTGATCGCCGCTGGAGCGGGGCGGCGCGTTCCGGCCCGGCCCAATCCCTTGATCATGGGAAAGATACGGCTGCCCCGATAGCCACATCTTTCCCATGATCATGGAGTCACCCGACCCGGAACGCGCCGCCCCGGCTCAAGCAGCGATCATGAGCGACAGACACCACCCGCACGACCGCGTCACCACCCCCTAGCGCAACACCCGGGGTGGACATCCGAGGTCCGTGTCCGGATTGTCGGCCTTGTTTGGTTTGGCAGGGGGCTGTTGGGTTTAGCTCCACAGCCTTGAGCCAGAGCGACCGGAGAGCCACCGCAGCGCAGGCCGGAAGAACTGCTACACGGCCAGGTCAGAGCCGGGCTCGTCGCGCTTGCCGCACGGGACGCACCGGTCGGGCATGACGGATAGGAACAGGTCGGCAAGTTAACGCTGAAAAACTCGTGTCGACGACTTCCCGCAGACCGCGCCGTCGGACCGACCGGCGGAGGGCCGAGCCGGCCGGCGATCACAGCACGGAGGAGGGGCTGACGAACGTGTAGCCCATACCCTGCATGCCTTCGACCAGCTCAGGGAGGTAGCGCAGGCCCAGGAACGGGTGGTAGAAGAAGCCTGCGACACCGTCCCGCACCACCAGTTGACGCCGCGCCGACGCCAGCAGGTCCCCCGTGAGCCGGACCCCGTGTTGGTTAAATCTTTGTGTTGCCACGTTTCCAAGTGTTTCGGGGATCACCGGTGTCCCATATGCGTCTTTCACGACGTACGGGAAGAATTGGCTCACGGAGCGTGTACTCCTCGGCGTGCCGGTGAGGATGCCCGAGAAGTACAGCACCTGCTCGTACCGCGCCCGGATGCCCGGCGCCGAGGAGATCGCCCGATAGTCGGGCGCACTGGCCGTATAGTGCGGAAACTCCCAGATGTCCGGCAGTTCCAGGCCGGCCGCGGTCCACTCCTGCCGGGCGGCGGCGAGCCGGCCCAGCGCCCACTCGGTGGAGTCGCCCGGCACGGGACCGTCCAGCACGACCGAACCGCCGGCGTCGACGTGCGCGCGATAGAACTCGTAGTCCTCGGCACTGACGCCATACGGATTCGGGCCGCCGGCGAACCCGTGCGTATATCCGTGCATGAGCAGTGTTCCGCCGCAGGCGACCATGTACCGCAGCGCCTCCACGACCTGCGGTGTGCCGCTCAGCGTCTTGTGCACCGGCACGCCGCCGGAATACACGCCGGACGCATCGTCGTAAACGGGGAAAACCGCGACGGCGAACGGAACGTTACGCGACGACAGATAGTCGGCGATGGTCCGCAACTGAGCGGGATCGGAATGCGGGCCGACATCCTCGATCCGGACCAGCGCGCGGTGCCGGCCCGGCGTCCCGGGAGTGCCCGGCGCGAGCAGGTCGAACAGCAGGTCGGCCAGCACGAGGTACCGGTCGTCGAACGTGACATACGTGAAGGGCACCTCGGCCACATAGGTCAGCGCGCCCACCCGTACCGCCCAAGGCTCCACCGCACCGCCGGGCCCCACCGCATCCGCGATCGTCGTCGCCTTGGCGCCCGCCGAGAGACCGATGCGGACCAGCCCCCCGGCCGCCGGGTTGCGGATCAACGACGTGCCGCGATAGCGGATCTCCCGCACCGCGGAGTCGCCGGCGGCGTCGTTGATCGACGCATTCTGAAATCCCATTCCGCGGTACCGCGAGATCAATTGCCAGATGTTCGCGCCCATCCACAACACCGGCGCTCCGGCCGCCACGTCGGCCAGGAACACGGCCGGCAACGGCTCGTCGTACGTCGATCCGATGTAGATCGTCAACTGGTACTTTGCCGCTGTCCCGGACGTGTACTTCGTCACGGGCAACGCCTCCCATGATCCGAAGTGGGAGGCCAAATTCCCTGCTTGCACCGCATACAGCTCGCCCAGGTCGCCGTATTGCCCGGTCGTGTCATACAGGACAAGCACCCCGGAACGCGGGTATGCAGGAGAACGGCTCGCCGACGGGCTAGCCGGAGACGTATCGATTGGAGAGGTTTTGCAGGCGCTCATCGAAACGGCAGCCAGAGCCAACGAGACGATCACCGCGAACAGCCATCCAAGGCGTCCGGGCGTCACGGTGCGTATTGGTCGGACTGCAGCTCGGTGCATGTGCAACTCTCCGGAGAACTCCCCATCAACGCTATCAAAACGGGCGCAATCGGCGGCCCGGTCGGCCATATCCGGCGGATCTGGCAACAAACGAGATGGTTGCGTCCGTCACTCAGCGCGGTACGATCCGGCAAGGCCGCCCTGCGGTGATCGGTGTGGAACCCCCTCCGCATCGCACCGCTCGTGGCACACCCGACGGAGGGCGATCTTGACAACGTGCTGCCCGCTCGCAGCTACAGCGCCGGACACGCTGGTCCCTTCGTGGCCGCCAGCAGGGACGGTCACGCGACCGGCGGCCGCCCCCCTCGGGTACCGCTCCCTCGAGACACACACCGCCGTGTGCCGCGGCCCGGTCATTTCGACTCACCCGGATTTCCAGCCTTCTGAGAGGTCCGCATGAGCACCGCTATGCAGGTCCGGCTCCGAAACTGGCCGGGCATGAAGGTTTCGTGGCTCGGCGCCGGCGCGGTCGTCCACTCCGGTGACGAGCCCAGCTCCGGCGCGGCCCAGCTCGTCGTCTCGCCGCACGGGTCCGCCGAGTGCGCGGTCGTGATCAGCTCCCACACGGTCAAACTGCTGCCCGCGATGATCGAGGAACTGGCCGAGGTGCTGGCCAACGGACTCCCCCGCGGCTTCAGCGCGATGCGGTTCGTCGCCTGGGACGGCGCCTGCGCCAACAAGGAGCGCCCCGCGGCCGCCCACATGATCTCGATGCGCCTCGGCATCGACGTGATCGCCGCGGCCGGCCCGCTGCTCGGCGTGCCCGGCGGTTCACTGTTCGCTCCGGAGGGTCGCGGTGAGCACCGTCCCGGCGGGTTCTGGCGGTTCCGCCCCGGCGACCAGCCGGTCCGCGTCGGCTGGCGGTTCCCCGCACCGCAGTGGGAGGCAGACCTCAGCACCGAGCTGCCCGAGCTCCCTGGCGACCTGGTGCTCGACCAGATCCCGGCCGGCCTGTGGCTGCACCGGCGTCGCGTCGGCAGCGTGACCGACCTGGCCTACTCGGTGCCGACGGACGACGCACACCCGGCACTGATCCTTTCGCACCCGAACGAGGAGCCGCTGCACCGCGACGAGGTCGCCCAGGCCGTCGCCGCCATCCCGGCGCTCGCCGTCGACAAGTGCGTCTTCACGCCGTATGGGCAGCAGCCCATCGCCGACGGCCCAGTCGGTCCGGTCGTCGCGGACGTCCTCGGCCGGTCCGTGCACGTGCGCACCGGCCTGCCGCTGTGCGCCCCCGCCGGCCAGCGCGCCGTCGTCACCATCGACCGGAAGTGCCTGCCCCGATGGCGTACGTTCGCCCGGGAGCTCTGGCACGCGCCCCGCACCGGCGCCCCGCGCCCGGTCGACTGGATCAACCCCTGTCCCGATCTGCTCGACACTCCGGCCGGCGCGGCGACGTTCTCGCTGGGCAGCGGTTGGGTGCTCGAGGTCGTCCAGGCCGGCATCTGGATTCGCCCGGAGCACCTCAACGACCCGGCCGACTGGATCCGTGGCCTGCCGGTGGACGTGGACCGGTGCGCCATCATCATGGGGGCGCCGCACGCCGCCGAACTGCCTCCGCCGGGCCATTTGATCGCGGACGTACTGGAGAAGCTGCCGATCGACGCACGCAAGCGCTCCTATCTGGCAGTGCCCCGCGGTGCCGCGCCGAACGTCTTCGTCTTCGCGACCGCCCTGATCGACTCGCTGCCCGAGGCGAGCGAGGTGGAACTGCTCACCCCGACCGCGACTCCCCCGGCGACCGCGCTGCCGGCGTTCCCGCCCTCGACGACAACCACGGGCAGCTTCCCGGCCGTGCAGCAGTCCCCGGCGTCGCCGGGTCTCCCCGGCTCGTCCCCGTCCGGCCTTTCCTCTGGTCTTCCCTCGGGTCTTTCCTCGGGTCTTCCCTCCGGCCCTTCCTCGGGTCTTTCCCCTGACAGCAGCCGCCCGGTGGGCCGGGCCAGGCGTCACGGTGACGTCAACGGTCCGTACCTGGTCGACGGACGCCCCGCGAACGGTCACCCGTCCGGCGCCCACCCGACGGTGCCCCGGTCCGCCGCGTACGAAGAGCGCAACGGCTACGACCGCCGGTTCGAGGGCCAGCGCCCGATCGACGAGCCGCGTCCTTCGTTCGAGGACACCCGTTCCCTCGACGGTTCCCCGGCCGGAAGTTTTGAACCGCAGCGCCCATACGAAGAGCCGCGCACCGGCGGGTTCGCCGCACAGCCCGAGGACGGCTACCGTTCCTCGCGGACCAGCTCGTTCCCACCGGCTCCACCAGCGCCCCCGATCGAGCCCGGGACGACCTCGTTCGCCCCGCTGAGCCCCAACGGCGCCCACCGCCCCACAAACGGCCAGCCGCGCCACTCCGGCGCCCGCCCGGACCCCCGCGGCGAGGACCGTCCGGATGGCTGGCTGGACGGTCGTCCCGAAGGCCGGGCTGACGGCAGGGCTGACGGCAGGCTCAACGGCCGCGATGACCGCTCCGAGATGCTCCCGGGCGGGCGTTCCGAGATGCCGCCCGGCGGCCGCTCCGGCGACGCGACCACCGCGTTCCAGGTACCGGGACCCAACGGCAACCGCGGCCTCGGCCCGAACGGCCAGGGCCATGCTGGTCCGGGCCACGCTGGCCAGGGCCACGCCGGTCCCGTTCACGCCGGTCCCGTTCACGCCGGTCCCGTTCACGGCGGTCCCAATCATGGCGGTCCCAGTCACGCCGGTCCCGGCTTTGCAGGCTCCAGCCACACCGGTCCGGGCCAGGTCGGTCCCGGTCAGGTCGGTCCCGGTCAGGTCGGTCCGGGCTACGCCGCTCCGGGTCACGCTGGTTCGGGTCACGCTGGTTCGGGTCACGCGGCGCCTGGTCACGTGGGTCCCGGATTCGACGGCCCTGACCGCGCCGACCGCGGCGGCCACAGCAACGGCCACGCGAACGGGCACTCGCAGCACGGACCCGCGAACGGGCACGTCAACGGCCGCGGCGACGGGCATGCCGGGATGCACCCGGATCTGCACGTCGCGCCGCCGCGGACGTTCCATCGGGATGCGCAGCCGCTGCCGCCCAACGGGCCGGCCCAGCCCGGGTACGCGTTCGATGCGCCCAACCACGACGAGTATCACTTCGACGTGCCCGCCCCGCCGAGCCGGCACCACGACGAGGCGACGGGGCGCATGCCGGGGCAGCGGATGGCGGTTCACGACGAGGCCAGCGTCGACGACCGCCTGTCCGGCGCCGAGGAGACCTCCTCGATCAACACCGGCCGGGAGATCCGCTCGCACAGCAAGAAGGGCAAGACCACCCGGGCGGACGACAAGACGAGCACGCAGGAGCTCGACCGGCTCCTCGGGTTCTTCGACGAGATCCGCCGCGCCAAGGCCTGGGACGAGGACCCGAACTCCCCCGAGGAGCAGGCGGCCCGCCGAGCCGCGGCGGGCCAGCCGCCGGCAGGCCGCCGCCGGGCCCGCCACTAGCCGCCGGGCCCGCCACTAGCCGCCGGGCCCGCCACTAGGAGCCCAACGCACGACTGGACGACCGAACCGGTCCACCCCGACAATCGGGAGTGGGCCGGTTCGCAGGTCGGCTCAGCCCGGGCGATACGTTCGGGGCCGATACGTCTGCGATACGTCCCGGGCGTTCCTGGGCAGGCTTTCCGGACATACTAGGATCGCACGGTGCTCGACATCATGCTGCCGCACTACGGCGACTTGGCGCTGCTCAAGCTCGCCGTCACCAGTGTTCTGGCGCAGACCGACGACCGGTGGCAGCTCACCGTCCTCGATGACAACCCCGCGGACCGCGTTCACGGGATTCCCGAGTGGTTCGCAACGCTGGACCACCCTCGCGTCAAGTACCGCCGAAATCCCCAGAATCTCGGGGTCACCGGCAACTTCCAGCAGTGCATCGATCTGGCGACCCAGCCGTTCATGGTCATCATGGGCTGCGACGACGTGATGCTTCCCCGGTACGTCGAGCGCGTCCACGCGCTGATCGACACGCACCCCGAGGCGGTGCTCATCCAGCCAGGTGTCGAGGTGATCGACGAAAACGGCACCGTCGTCAAGACGCTCGTCGATTCCACGAAGCGGCGGGTGTACGCCCCTCGGTTCGCCGGCACGACCGTCATGTCGGGCGAGGACCTGGCGGTGAGCCTGCTGAGGGGAAACTGGTTGTACTTCCCGTCGCTGTGCTGGCGCACCGAAGAGATGAAGGCGGTGGGCTTCAACCCGTCACTGAAGGTCATTCAAGATCTGGCGCTCATCCTGGAGCTGGTCGCGCGCGGCGGCACGCTGGTCGCCGACGAGGAGGTCTGCTTCCAGTACCGCCGGCACGGCTCGAGCCTGTCCGCCGCCTCGGCCGTGACCGGCGGCCGGTTCAGCGAGGCCCGGAACTTCTTCCTCGGCGCCGCCGCCCGCATGGAGGCACACGGCTGGCCCAGGGCCGCGCGAACGGCACGCTGGCACCTGTCGTCGCGCCTTCACGCGCTGACGATGCTCCCCTCAGCCGCCAAACAGCGCAGCGGGAGCAGCGTCCGCGTGCTGACCAGGTATGCCTTCGGCCCGCCACGGAACTGATCCACGCCGGTACCGCCGGATCAACCACCCAAGGCAAGACCAGCGGAAGTCGAGGCGCCGTAAGGAGCGGCGGACGGCTTGATCGGCACGGGTTTGCGATCATGGCGGAGGCTGGGCAGCGGGAAGTCGACCGGCGCATGGGCGAGCTTGCCCGGCGCTGGACCCGGCGGCTGTTCCGCATGAGGCGCGCCCTCCGCCGCTGGTGGGTCACGGCGAGCGTACGCCGTGGAACACCTGCGCGGCGGACGGCGCCTACTCCTGCCCGTGGTACGCGTTGCGCCGTGGGCGCTGGGCCCAGTCGACGTACACGGGTGGGATGAACTCGGGGAGGTTGTCCTGCGGGTTGATGCGCACCTCCCAGGCGCCCTCGTGAACCAGGCGATGGTGGGCGTGGCAGAGCAGGACCGCGTTGTGCAGGCTCGTCGGACCGCCGTCGAGCCAGGATCGCACGTGGTGGCCGTCGCACCAGCGGGGCGGGCGGTCGCAACCGGGAAACGCGCACCCGCCGTCGCGGAGCACCAGCGCACGCCGCAGCGGGCCGGTGAACAGCCGCTGGCCGCGGCCGACGTCGAGCGGCTGGGCGGCGCCGCCGAGGACCACCGGGACGACCTTGGCGTCGCAGGCCCACCTGCGGGCGGCCGCAGCGGTCAGCGTGCCGCCGTCTTCGAGATCGGCGGTGCCGTGCTGCTGTTGCAGCGTCTGGAGCGCAACGGTGACGACGAGCTGCGGGCGATCGCCACCGTTGTCGGGAAGGTCACGGCAGGCCAGGGCGATGCGGAAGATCTCGACAATCGCGTCGGCGCGGAGCTGTCCCGCCGTCCGCGGCGGTTGCGTGCCTGCCGATGGTTTCGCGGCGCGGGGTGAGCAGAGGGCGTCGAGGCCGGCGCGGAGGATGGCGGCGGCCTCGCGGTCGAGCTGGCCGGAGACCCGGACGAGGGCCGTGCCGGGCACGTCGACCAGCCGGAAGTCTCGCATCTTATGGGCCCGCTCCGCCAGGCGTTGCTCCCGCTCGTGCTCGCGGCGCTCAGCCTCCGCCGGGTCGAGGTCGTCGAGCAACCGAGCGCCGGCCGCGGTCAGAGCCTTTGGATCGGCCGGAAGACGAGCGGCGCCGAGCGCGGCGTTCGCCGCACCGCCGCGGGCACCGCTGCCGGGGCCAATGCCACTGCTCGTGCCGCTGCCAGCACCACCGCCCGTGTCGCTGCCAGCACCACTACCAGCACCGCCGCCGGTGTCTGTGCCTGCGCCGGTGTCCTCCGAGCCGGTGGCGCCCGAGGCCGCAGCACCAGCGGAGCCGGAGCCAGAACCAGAACCACAGCCGGAGTCTGTTTCGGATGAGGAGCCGCTGGCTTCGGCCACCGGAGCCGGGTCGGGCTTCGCGTTGTGGGATGCCTGCCTCGCTTGGATCAGGAGGCGGTGTTCGCCCTCGTCGCGGAGGCCCGGCGGGAGTTGCATGACCGCCTCGGCGATCGCCCAGGCCTGCTCGACATTGATCACCGCGTCGGCCAGCGCGGCCGCCGTCGCGGTCAGGTCGGAGTCCAGGGCCGCGGCGAGGCGGACCAGGCGGGACGCGGTGGCCGCGCTCACCTGGTATCGATGGTGGAACCACGCGGCCGTCGACGTGCCGCCGAGGAGCCTGCCGAGGCCACGGCCGTCGATCTCGCGCAGGACGGTCAGCTTGGCGGCGGCGCAGCGCTGCTCGGCGTCGTGAAGTGTGTCGAGAGCCGAAAGCAGTTGGTCACCGGGCCACGACCACACACCTGCGGCCGGACCCGTGCCCAGCAACCCGTCGACCAAATCTGCCACATCCATGCCGTCATGTTAGAACACACGTGCCAATTAGTGGGTTTCTGTGGGTGGGGATAGGGGGCTGTAACGGACAAAATGGCGGCGCGCATGGGATGCCGGTTCGTTCACCAGGTTGCTGAAGACCGTTGTGAGCGAAGGGATCCACGTGCGCGCCGCTGCTGTGATCAACCGTCTGCTGGGCTTCGAGGGAACGGTTGTGGACGACGTGTGTTTCACGGATACCGCGATGGTGGTGCAGGTCCGGCTTCGCTCGCAGGTGCTGGTCTGCCCGTGCGGGCGGACCAGCCGGGCCCGGTACGACCGTTCCCGCAGGAAGTGGCGTCATGTCGACTTCGGCCGGTACCGGGTGGTGATCGAAGCGGAGATCCGCCGGGTCGACTGCCGCGGCTGCGGGCAGGTCCGCAGCGAGTGGATGCCGTGGGCCCGGCCCGGCGCCCGGCATACCCGCGACTTCGAGGATATGGCCTGCTGGCTGGCGAAACGGATGTCCAAGAGCGCCGCGGCCGCGCTGCTGGGCACCACCTGGCAGACCGTCGACCACCTCGTAGCCAGGCTCGTCGATACCCACCTGGACAGCGAGCGTCTCGACGCGATCTACCGCATCGGCGTCGACGAGATCGCCTACCGCCGGGGCCGCAAGTTCCTCACCGTGGTCGCCGACCACGACACCGGCCGGGTGGTGTTCGTCGGCGAGGGCCGCAGGCAGGACGTCTTCGGCAGATTCCTGGAGTCTCTCGGCGAGGACGGCCGAGCCCGGATCGAGGCGGTCAGCATGGACATGACCGCGATCTACCGCGGCGCCGCCACCACCCACGTGCCGCACGCGGCGATCTGCCTCGACCCGTTCCACGTGATCAAATGGGCCGGCGAAGCGCTTGACCTGGCCTACCAGACCTGCCGTGAACAGGGCGTAAAGATCGCCGTGGCTGGACTGACACCCGCCCAAACCTGGCAGAAGGCCCGCGGCGCCCTGCGCCAGCCCGCCGGGCAACACGACCCCACCCGCACCGCGATCATCGAACAGCTCCGCCGCAAACACCCCCGCATCCACCACGCCTGGCGCCTCAAAGAAGACCTCCGCCGCCTCTACCAGGTCCCCACCAGCGACGCAGCCGACCACCTACGACGCTGGATCAACCGGGCCAAACGCAGCGGTATCAACGCCTTCGTCACCCTCGCCCGGCGACTGCGCCGCCACCGCACCGGCATCCTCAACGCCATCCACCTCCAACTGTCGAACTCGCTCCTCGAGAGCATCAACGCCGGCATCCGCCTCATCCAACGCCGCTCCCACGGCTACGCCGACCTCGACAACCTCATCGAAATGATCCACCTCTGCCACGGCGGCATCACCACATCACTACCCACAGAAACCCATTAATTGGCACACACGTACGACAATTTTTCCGGATCTTGAGCGGGGAGGGTGGGAGTCGAACCCACACGGGCGTCAACCCAACGCCGTTTTCGAGACGGGTGCCGGCACCAATCGGCTGGCCTCCCCCAACTACAACACACAGCCATGACAGAGCACCCTTGGAAGGACTCGAACCTCCGACCTCCTCGTTCGTAGCGAGGCGCTCTACTCCACTGAGCTACAAGGGCATGCGCGGAAAGTGAGGGGATCGAACCCCCGCGGGGTCTCCCCCGTCGACGGCTTAGCAAGCCGCAGCCTTACCTCTCGGCCAACTCTCCAGGTTGGGCAACACACGAAGACCTCGACACCTCGTACCCGGAAGAGGATTCGAACCTCCACTGTCCTGACCCTGAATCAGGTGCCTCCTGCCGTTGGGCTATCCGGGCATGTACCGCGTGGACCCGACCGGACTCGAACCGGTCACCTCCGCTTTGCAAGAGCGGCGCTCTTCCTGATGAGCTACGAGCCCGAGACACTGCGGCCACCTGGGTGCGACCGCCTGGAACGCCGGCCCCGGCGGGCGGTAGCAGGACCCGCCGGGGCCGATCTAGCGCTGGGCGAGCGCGGCCCACGTCGGGACCGACGGCTTGACCCTCAGCACCATGCCCGCTTCGGCGGGGGTGCGGTCGCCCTTGCGCTGGTTGCAGGCCGAGCAGGCCGCAACGGTGTTCTTCCAGGTGTTCCGCCCACCCCGCGAACGGGGCAGGATGTGGTCGATGGTGGTGGCCTCCCGCCCGCAGTACCCGCAACGGCGGCCGTCACGGGCGTGCACACCGGCGCGCGACCATGCCGGCCCGGCACCGAAGCGCCACCGGGTCACGACGAAGGACACGAGCCGCACCACCCGCGGGAGCGGGTAGACCCCGATCAGCCGGTCCGGCTCCGCCTCGTGCACGACGGCCACCTCACGCAGGAGCATGCGGATGGCGTGGCGGAGAGTGACCCGGTGCAGGGGTCCGAGGTCGGCGTTGAGTACGAGAACCGCGGTCACCGGGCCTCCTCCCTTCACAGTTGCCAGCAAAACCGACGTACTACTCCAACTCTCACCAAACGATCTTGCGTGCCGTGGGCGGGATTCGAACCCGCACTGCACCCGGTTTGAACGGGCCACCTCTGCCGTTGGGCTACCCCGGCGCGACACTGCGGTCCCGCAGAAACAGCCCGCGGGAGTTGTACTGGATGAATTTGTCAACGAACAGCGTCAATGCCAATCCAGCGAAAGGCAGAACGATGCACGGGCGGCAGGAATTGAACCCGCAACCGCCGGATTTGGAGGCCGGTGCTCTACCTGTTGAGCTACACCCGCAAGGTGACACAAAAAAGCCGCCCGGAGCTCGCCCGGGCGGCTGGAGAGGCCGACGAACTAGCCTCGCCACCGACCCGAACGCTCCAGCAACCCGCTGACCAGTAGGTTGTCGCGCCGCGACCGCCAACTGCGGGACACGGCGGCCAGACCGAACGGCGCGCTCGCCGTCAGTCGTGACTCCATGTACCCGTTCATCGCCGGCCCCTTCTCTGGATTCTGTGTCGCTGGGTTATTCATCGCCGCGTTCGTTGCCCTGACGCATTCAAAGATACGACCTCGCCCGAGCCGAGGCAAGATATTTAGTCCGCACCGGGGCAGGGTTTGATGCGCGCGCCTCAGCCGCGGCTGCCGGCCGTCGTGTAGTGCGCCAGGTACAGGTCCATCTCGTGGGTGGACTCGTCGCCCTCGTTGACGCTGAACCACAGCGAGTTCTCCAGCCAGAAGCGGTGGATGAACTGCTCGAACCCGTTCGCTGAGCGGACCATGTTGGCGATCAGCGTGTCGGGGTCGACCTCCTCCAGCCCGACGATCTCGAGCAGCCAGGGCGAGGCGATCACAAACGGTTCGGCGCCGGGGCGCAGGTAGAGGTACCAGATCACGCAGTCCTGCTGATCGCGCAGGAACCGGACGAGCTGGGCCTCGGGCTCGACCGGGCTGGGCACCGGACGCGGCGCCAGATCGAAGTCGCAGCCGGTGCAGGACGGGATCGAGTCCATCAGCACCTGGCTGCCCATGAACCGCTTGAAGGCCGGCGGCAGCTCGACGTGCTGCTCGAGGGCGGCGACCTCCATGGTTCGCAGCGGGTCGTGCGGGGCGCCGGGGACGAGCCAGCCGAACGTACCGTCGAAGCGAGACTCGTCGACGACCGGCAGGCTCTCGGTGGGGTAGAGCTCGTACGTGCCCATGCTCATCCGGGCGCTGCCCAGGTCGGTGCCCCACCAGCCGTGCGGGAAGTCGATCGTCATGTGTCGCACGGTACGACGGCGGGTGGGGTTCTTCCGTCGCCTATCGGACCAAGACGAGCGCGTTTCAGGTCAAGATCTCACAACGGGAACAGCGACGTCAGGCGGGTGAGCCGGTCGCCTCCGTCGTCGGCGAGAGCGGCACGAGGCCGAGGTAGGTCAGCTTGGCCACGATCGCGTCGGCGGTGAACGGCTTGATCACGTACTCGTGTGCTCCCGCGGCGAGGGCACGCACGATCTGGCCGTGTTCGCTCTCGGTCGTCACCATCATGAGGGTCATCTGGCGGAGGTGCTTCTGCTTGCGTACGGCCACGACAAACTCAAGCCCGTTCATCTCCGGCATGTTCCAGTCGATGAGGGCCAGCCCCGGCTGCAGGTTGTCGTCCCAGATCTGGTCGAGCGCGTTTTTACCGTTCGTCGCCTCGCGCACCACGAACCCGAGGGGCAGCAGGATCCGTCTCAGGATGCCCCTCATGGCGCGCGAGTCGTCGATGACCATGGCGAGCTTGGTGTCCATGCAGGCTTCCCCCTCTCTCCGACCAGCCCCATCGGCCGGAGGGCGGCGATCCTGAGCAAGGCACGATCGGGAAGGCGTGAGCACAAAACGTGATCGGGACGGCCTGATCGGGAACGGCCTCCTGATCGGAACGGCGCGATCGGAGGAGCGGCGAGGGACGGACGAGCGGCGAGGGACGGACGGACTGCCGAGTCCGCCGAGGGCCGCATGGCCACCGGGGTCATCGGGTGCTCTGGGCCGGCCCTCAGCCGCGCACCGTCATCGTACGCTGCTGGTCCGCTTCAACTGGATTGTCATGACGTCGTTCGTCAGGCTCATCGCGACCGGGCCGCAGTTGATCCGCAGGGGCTGGGGCATGTGGGGACCCAGGCTGCCGCGGAAATCCTGCCTGCCGTTGCGGATGAACGTCTCGGTGCCGCTGGGGCGTGGGGAGGCGAAGAGCAGCATGCCGTTCTCGACGTTGAAGCTGTAGCTGATGAAGCCGCTGAAGACGTAGTCGAACTTGGACGTGCCGTTGGTGCCGGTCATGTGGATGCCGTCGCCGTAGTCGAAGACCGCGCGGCCGGTGTCGCTGTACCGCTGGTAGGTGCCGCTGCTGTGGAACGGGAACACGCCGGTGTTGCGGACGGTGACCTGCTCGTCGCGCTTCTCCTCCAGCCAGACCCCGAGCACGCAGGCGGCGAGCGAGTCGGCCGACGCGCTGGGCGTGGCGCCGGGGACGACCGAGGAGCCGGTGGACGCCGACGGTTCCGCACCTGGAACGTCCGCCGAGCCGGTGGCGGACGGGGATGCGGTGGCGGGCGGGGTGCGGCTCAGGGACGGTGCCGCGTTGACGGGTGTCGCCTCCCCGCCACCGGAGGCGGCGTAGACGATGACGGCACCGATGAGTACCAGACAGACGACACCGAAGATCAAGCCGGGAATCAGCAGCGGGTTTCGCCCGGTCGACGGCGGTGCCGCCGGTGGTGGGCCGTAGGCCGGCGGAGCCGGGAGCGCTCCCGTCGGCGGGGACTGCGCCGGCGCCACGGGAGGCGGCGCACCGGGCACCGGCACGGCCTGGGCCGGGGAATGGGGCTGAGCCGGGGGCTGGGGCTGAGCCGAGGGCTGGGGATGAAGGTGGGCCGGAGACTGGGGCTGGGCCTCGGACTGGGGCTGGAGGTGGGCCGTGGACTCGGGCTGAGCCGCAGACTGAGCCGGGGGGATGCCGAGGAACAAGCGGCACTGGACGCAGTTGCCAGTGGCGTCGATCCCGGTGGCGCCACAGCGTGGGCACCGCAACGGTGACCCCTCCCCTCCAGAGGTCCACGTGCCGCGCACGGGGCGTCCACATTGGAGGACGAGCGCCCAGCGGCCACGAGAAATGGTGAGACCGGCATCCACGGGGGAAGACGCCGGTCTCGAAGAAAACTGTAGAGCCCTCCAGCACATTCCGCCACCCGTGAACCCTGTCAATTCGCCGGGAGCGGTCCCAAGCATCTCGGGGGCGGGGCCTGGGCGGCGACGCCAGCCGGAGTGCGGAGCACGCCGGACGGTATGGTTTCGAGCCAGGCACACCCGGGACCACAAGCGCTGATCACGGGCGGAAGACGAGCGGCCGAAGGCGGACAGAGGAGGCGGATGTCGACCCTGGTGGTGATCGGGCTCGGCATCGTCGGTCTTGCCGTGCTGGCCGTCGGCGCGGACCAGCTCGTCGTGGGTGCCGGGCGGCTGGCCACGGTCCTGCGGGTGGCGCCGGTGATCGTCGGGGTCGTGGTGATCGGCTTGGGCACGAGCGCCCCCGAGTTCGTCGCGTCGGGCGTCGCCGCCGTGCGGGACAACGCGGGGCTGGCGCTGGGCAGCCTCGTCGGGTCGAACATTCTCAACGTGACGCTGATCCTCGGCGTCGTCGCCGTCGTCTCGCCGGTGGTGGTCCGTTCGTCGGTGCCGGTTCGCGAGGCGCCGCTGATGGTAGCCAGCGTGGCGGTCTTCGGGGCGTTCGCGCTCGTGGGCATGAAGTTCGTCGCGGGTGTACTGCTCGCGATCCTGACCGTCGGCGCGTTGGTGCTGTTGGTGCGCCTTTCGCGCGTACCGCCAAATGATCCGCTGCCGGACGACGTGGCGGCGTTCGTCGAGCCCTCCCCGCCGCCCGGCCGCTGGTGGGTGGAGGCCGTCCGGACCCTCGTCGGGCTCGCCGCGACGCTGGGTGGCGCGCAACTGCTGGTGGCCAACGCGAGCACCCTGGCGCACCGGTGGGGGGTGAGCGACACCGTCATCGGGTTCACACTGCTGGCGGGCGGCACGGCACTGCCGGAGCTGATGACCGCGGTGCAGGCGCAGCGGCGCGGCCAAGGTGACCTGATGGTCGGCAACCTGCTGGGCAGCAACCTGTTCAACAGCTTGATCGGCGGGGCGGTCGTCGGGCTGGCGGCCGGCGAGGACACGATCGCGCCGTTCGGGTTCGCCGCGGTGACCGCGATGGTGGGCGTCGGGGTGCTCGCGTGGCTGCTGCTCAAGCGCGGCAACCGCATCACCCGACCGGAGGCGGCGGTGCTGCTCTGCTCGTACGCGCTGATGCTCCCCCTGTTGATCTCCGCGAATCCGTGACGTTTCCGATCCGGCGCGCTGGGTACGCGGGTCGAATGGGCGACGCTATGGTCCGGACGCACCGCTCCGGGGAGGGTTCGGACAGCACGATCGTGGTGGAAGTTCTCGGGCCGCTGGAGGCGGCGACAGTGGGAGCGCTGCGTTCGGTGGTGCTCGAGACGGTGGAGGCGTACCGTCCCCACCTGCTCACGGTAGACCTGCGGCGGGTCCCGTTCATGGATTCGATCGGGATCGGCACGCTGGTCGCCGTCAACAACAAGGCCCGCGAGTTCGGCGGCCGCATGGAAGTGCGCAGTCCGTCACCATTTGTGCACCGGCTGTTGCAGGTGACCGGGCTGACGGAGCTGTTCGGGCTGCCCGACCTGCCCGAGGACGCCCCGGTGTCGGGCGCCGGGGCAATGGGCACCGGGGTGATGGGCACCGGGATGATGGGGCTACAGGAGCTGCGATAGCGGCCCACCAGCAGCGCGGACGATCAGGCCGCCGATGAACGCCACCCTCCGCGGAGGCGGCCCGGACCGTCGGCGTGCGCACGGGGCCTTCGGCGACTCCCGCCGGGCGCGGGTTTCGACAGCGGCCGTTGCGATGTGGTGTCCCATCGACGGACACGCAACACTCCGGAGCCGCGACCCAAGACCGGGGCCGCCACCACGGGGGAAGCGGCGGCCCCGGCCGTCCTTGGGATGCACGCAATGTACTCCCAACCGAAGCCACTGCACAGCCCCTCAACCGTACCGTCTTGGCGTCCGTGGGGATCTGTCCAATGTGGAGGTGCGGACTGCGCACGATCGAACAAATGGTGGCGTGCCAACAGAATCAGGACGACGGTCGGTGCACTCGTCGTGCACGAACGGATCCACCCGGCCGCTGAACGCACGAAGGAGCGGACGAAGGAGCGGACGAAGGAGCGGACGAAGGAGCGGACGAACGAGCGGGGCGAACCGCTACGCCGACGGCAGCAGCGCGGCGCGGCGGGCCACCTCGGCCGGCGTCAGCAGTTCGCCGTCCAGCACCACGGCCCAGAACGCGTCGAGCGGGATCCGCTCGAACAGCGGTGAGCCGAGTCCGGCGAACACGTTCTCCGGCACCAGTTTGAGCGACGTCGTGACGATGACCGTCGGGACGCCGCGGGCCAGGGCCAGCGTGCCCTTGATGTTGAGGACCCGGGTCGGGCTGATGGCGTCGGCGCCGGCCAGCCCGGTGACCGGCTGGAGACCCTCCGTGCCAGGGGTGTCCACCGTGCCGGTCGGCAGGCCGGCCGCGACGGCCTTGACGAGGGCGCTGCTCGGCGCGGTGCACACCCAGCCGCCGCGCGCCCGCAGCAGGCGCGTGGCCAGGCCGACGCTCAGCTCGACGTCACGGTCGAGCTGCTCCCGGATCGCCCGCAGCGCGGGGCCCGGGTCGTCGCTGTTCGCGGCGCGAGCGATGTGCCACATCGAGGCGTATCCGGGCAGGAGTCCGGGCAGCGGGGCCACCACGGCCCGCAAGGCGGGCGGGTCGTGCACGAACTCGGCGAGTCCGTCGAGCACCTGCCGGGCCACGCCGGTCGCCCCGGACGTCCGGTCCTGCACGGCCGCGGTGAGTAGCGGCGACAACGTTGGCGCGCTCATGTGGCTCCGAATGCTCCCTGTCGAAAACGGACAACGACCCCAACGGACTCATGTATGAGACAGCCGGGGTCGATCTCCGTCAAGTAGACAAACGAGCAAGAACCGGTTGGCGCTGCGGGTCTTTACCGACCGGCAATCGGGGCGTAATCCCGTTGCCCGTAACCGATGTAGACCTGCCGGGGACGGCCGATCTTGGTGTCCGGATCCTTGATCATCTCGCGCCACTGGGCGATCCAGCCGGGGAGCCGGCCGAGCGCGAAGAGCACGGTGAACATGGTGGTCGGGAAGCCCATCGCCTTGTAGATGAGGCCGGTGTAGAAGTCGACGTTGGGGTACAGCTTCCGGGAGACGAAGAAGTCGTCGGCCAGCGCGATCTCCTCGAGCTCCATCGCCAGGTCGAGCAGCGGGTCGGGCTTGGCCATGCGGCCGAGCACGTCCTGGGCGGCCTTCTTGACCAGGGCGGCGCGCGGGTCGTAGTTCTTGTAGACCCGGTGGCCGAAGCCCATGAGCCGGACGCCGTCCTCCTTGTTCTTGACCTTGCGGACGAAGGCGCTGACGTCGCCGCCGTCGGACTGGATGTGCTGGAGCATCTCCAGGACGGCCTGGTTGGCGCCGCCGTGCAGCGGACCGAAGAGCGCGTTGACGCCCGCGGAGACGGAGGCGAAGAGGTTGGCCTGGCTGGAGCCGACGAGGCGGACCGTCGAGGTGGAGCAGTTCTGCTCGTGGTCGGCGTGCAGCAGCAGGAGCATGTCGAGGACCTTGACCACGACCGGGTCGATCTCATACGGGGTGGCGGGCACGCCGAAGGTCATGCGCAGGAAGTTCTCGACGTAGCCGAGGGAGTTGTCCGGGTAGAGCATCGGCTGGCCGATGGCCTTCTTGTAGGCGTACGACGCGATGGTCGGCACCTTGGCCATGAGCCGGATCGTGGAGATCTCGACCTGCTCGTCGTCGAACGGGTTGAGGCTGTCCTGGTAGAAGGTCGACAGCGCGCTCACCGCGGACGAGAGCACCGCCATGGGGTGAGCGTCGCGGGGGAAGCCGTCGAAGAACCGGCGCAGCTCCTCGTGCAGGAGCGTGTGGTGCTGGATGCGGTCGGTGAACTCGGCGAGCTGCTGGCTGGTCGGCAGCTCACCGTGGATCAGCAGGTAGGACGTCTCGAGGAAGCTGGACCGCTCGGCGAGCTGCTCGATGGGATATCCGCGGTACCGCAGGATGCCCTGGTCACCGTCGATGTAGGTGATCGACGAAACGCAGGACGCGGTGTTGACGAAACCCGTGTCGAGCGTGACCTGCTCGGTCTCCTTGAGCAGCTTGCTGATCTCGAGCCCGGAAGGTCCTTCGGTCGCTTTGTGTACCGGAAGATCGAGCTCGCCATCCGGGTGGGTGATCTTGTACTCACTCATGCGCGTCGTTCCCGTCTCGTCCCGCAGTCCGGCTCTGGCCGCGGCCGTCATTGCCCACGACCGGCGCTTATGGCGCCGCCGGGCAGGATTTCAGATGAATGCGCCCCGCCGTGCGGCGGGGCGCGTCACTGCGATATTTCCTACTCGTAACGCGCCAAAGGCAGGGTCGTCAAGAACACCCGAGGCGCAGGGGCGTCCGGGTAGGCCTTGACGACGTCGTGGTCGAGGCCGAAAACTTCGGCCAAGCACCGCCCAAATTCATCGTCGCACTGCCGGAAGTGTCAGACCATCTTTTCCTGGGCCCACCTTGTCGCATCGCGGGAGCAGGTCGGTGCGAATGCGCACCAGGTCGTCGTCCTCCCTCGGCCCGGCAAGGGTCTACGGCCCGTAGTCGACGTGCGGATCGGCCGTCGCGGTCGGCGCCGCCGTAACGACACCTGGACACGTCCTGGTCGGTGCTGACCAGCACGTCCTCACCGGGACGGCGATTCGGCGGCCGCGAGTGGCCGGGCCCCGATCCGGTAGCGCTGGGTGTCCGACCAGGAGAACGTGCGGCCGGCCAGGACACCGGTGCCGGACTCGATCCGCCCGCTCGTTCCCGGTGCGGAAATTGGTCACACTCGGGTTGAGCGGCATCGCGCCGACCGGACAATGCGGCCGGAACCGGTCCCGGGGCCGGCTCCTGACGAAAGGTGATCGGGTCCGGCCCGACCCCGCTCGCGATCGAAGTGGTGGTCCGCCAGCATTGATCTTGTCGGCGACTCGCCACCCGTCATCGTGTCACCCGGAGTACGACGAGCGGGCATGATCGCCCGGGGCGGGTGTTCAGCAGTCACCCGGGAGTCCCGGCCAATGGACCCATGCGACGAATCCTCAGTGGCGTCGCGCTCGGTGGCGTGACCGCGCTCCTCGTGCTGCCCGGCGTGGCGGCGGCTGAGCCGTCCGACTCACCGAGTGCGTCGGCGAGCGTTTCGCCGAATGCGACCGAAACGAGCTCGCCGGGAAGCACCTCTTCAGGAAGCACCTCGTCAGGAAGCCCGGTCGGTTCGGTCAGCCCGGAGACGGTCCAGCCGGGTGGAAGGGTCACATTCAGCATCGTGTGCGCCGTCGGGGTCCGTTCCGCCGACGTCGCCGGGGCCGTCCTGGGGCTGCCGGCGCGCCTCCCGATGCAGGCCGGTTCGACCAGCGGGGTCTTCTCCCTGTCCGTGGACATCCCGCAGTCCACGAGCCCGGGCACGTTCCTGGTGAGCCTCGACTGCGCCGACGGCACGTCCTCGGTCGTCCAGCTCGTCGTCTCGCCCTCGGGCGGGGTGCCGGCGGGTGGCGGTGCCACCACGCGGGGCGCGAACGCCGCGCTGATGGCCACCGGAGGCAGCCTCCTCGTGATCGGCGCCGCCGGGGCGCTGCTCCTGCGCCGGGGCCGCCCGTCGTGACCCGGAGCGACGACCGGAGCCGCGGGACCAGCGACACCGGCGGGGCCGGTCGGTGACCTGAGCCGGTGAGCTGATCCGTGCCCGAGTACCGGAGCCGGCACGCTCTGCGCTCCCATCGATCACCGGCGCGCTTCCTCGTGCGCCGGGACGGCACCTGGCGTGCCGCCACGGCCATGATCCTGATCGCCGTCGTGGTCAGCGGCGTGTCGCTCATCGGCGCGTCGTTCACCGGCGGATCCGGCCCGCCGCCGTTCATCGCCGCTGACGGTGGCTCCTCCGCAGGCATCGGCGCCGCGACGGCGCGGGGCGGGGCCGGCCTGTCCGCGTCGCCGCCGGCGCGGCTGGCCATCGGGACGATCGAGGTGGACGCGCCGGTGCAGGCCGTCGACGTGGACCGCGACGGCATGCTGGAGGCACCGTCCCTGCAGAGCCCGAAGAACGTGGGATGGTACCGGCGGGGGCCGACGCCCGGCGAGATCGGCAACTCGGTGCTGGTGGGTCACGTCGATACGGCGGCCAGCGGCCCGGCCGTCTTCTACGACCTGGGCCGGCTCAAGCCCGGCGACCTGGTGACGGTGGCCCGGGAGGACGGCTCCACGGTGGTGTTCCGGGTCGACTCGGTGCGGATGTTCGCGAAGGCGGACTTCCCCGCCGACCTGGTGTACGGGCCGGCGGACCACGCGCAGCTACGGCTGGTGACGTGCGGCGGCGCGTTCGACCGGCGGCGCGGCGTCTACCTGGCCAACACCGTGGTCACCGCGACCCTGACGTCGTGGCGTCAGCGCTGAACGGGGTCAGCGTGACGGCGTGGATCCGGTCCGGCGCGACCCGCCGCTCGATCAGCATGTTGCGCATGACGCCGACCGCGAGGGGTGTGCCGCTGAGGTACACATCGTGCGAGGTC
This sequence comes from Dactylosporangium roseum, assembly GCF_025264685.1. Taxonomy (GTDB): domain Bacteria; phylum Actinomycetota; class Actinomycetes; order Mycobacteriales; family Micromonosporaceae; genus Dactylosporangium; species Dactylosporangium roseum. The sequence continues at coordinate 2,143,662 of NZ_CP073721.1, read as the reverse complement.
CACTCGCCGAAGTCGACGACCACCTGCGGGAAGGAGCCGCTGAGGTACGGGTGGGCGGGGCCCCTCGCGACGACCGGGTGCACCGTCGCGTGGGCGCAGCGGGCGGCATGCTCGCGCAGGGCCTCCAGGTCGTAGAGGTCGTCGCGGGTCGAGACGCCCCAGAAGATGTGCACGACGCGATCGTCGCCCCGATCGGCGAGCTCCGACAGCAGCGCCTTGATCGGGGTGACGTGGACGTCCTCGGCGACGACGAGCACCGCGCCCGCCGAGCCGTCCTCGATCACGAAGTCGCCCTCGGCCCGGTGCAGCCGCACGGGATCGCCGACGTGCGTCTCCCGGACGAGGGAACCGGTCGCCTCGTCGCCCGGCACGGCCTGGACGTGGATCTCGATGTGGTTGTCCCCGGCGGGCGGCTCGCCGATCCAGCAGGCCCGCCAGGCGCCGGGCACCCGGTGGCACTCGATGATCGCGCGCTGGCCGGCACGGAACGGGTACGGCAGGTCGGTGGCGACGGTCAGCACGGCGACGTCGTCGCGGCGGCGGTCGTGGGCGAGGACGGTGCCGGTCCAGAACGGGGCCTCCCCGTGCGTCAACTGGGTGCCCTGACGCAGCCAGTCGACCGCGAACCGCCAGCCGTCGCGCCAGGCGTCGGCGTCCTCGTCGGACCAGGCCGCCGTGCCCGCCGCACCGTCGGTCTCGCCGACTGTCGCACCGTCTGTCTCACTGCCCTCGCCGGCACCGTCGGCACCGGCCCCCGCGGCGCCGACCGTCTCCCGGACCGCGTCCAGCAGCGCCTGGCCGAACAGGTCGAACTGCCGGCCGTGCGGGCCGGTCAGCGCCTCGATCGCCGGTCCGATCTGAGCCAGGGCCGGGACGACCGCGTTCGGCTGGTCGAAGTGCTCCAGCATCCAGGCGAACCCGCGCTCGGCCGCCTCCGGGTCGTGCGCGAACGCGCTGTGCAGGACGGTGCGCTGCTCGGCCGGCACGTCGGCGAGCCGCCGCACGACACGCCGGATCGCGCTCGGGCCGCCCCGCCCCAGTGACTGCCGCAGCCGCGACTGGAGCTGGGGCAGATAGCCCTGATCACCCTGTTTCGGGCCGTCGACCGGGCCGTCCTGTGTCAGACTGTCCGTCGGACGATCTTGTCGACGCCGCCGCCGGCGCTGGTCGGCGGGTGTCTGCCGGTCCTGGCCGCCCTGCTCCAACTGTGCCTGCCGCCAGGCCCACAGCACCGTCAGCGGTTCGCCGCCGCCTCCCACCGGTCCAACCTGCGTCACCCGTCCAGTCTCCCGGGTTCGTCGGACCGATGTGGTCGGATTCATCCAGAACTGCGCGCCTCAGCCAGTACGACCTCTGCCACATGCCAGCGGGAAACTCGAACCAGCCGATCTTTCCGGCGGCGCTCGCTCGCGTCGGCGGACCTCGCCCCGTCCGCGCACGGCGCCGGCGGTGTACTGGACGGCGTTCGTGACGACCTCGCCGGCAGCAGCCAGCAGCGCCATGTCGTCGGCGCCCGCGGCGAGCGCCCGCTCCACCACCGCTTCCCGCTCGCCTCGCGGTGGCGGGCCGCTCGTTGGTGTGTAGACGACGTCCCGGCCGGGCATCCGGACGGGCGGGAAGCCGTCGAACCCGCGTCCAGGGCAGCGCGGAGCAGCACTTCGATGTCGTCCGCCGCGCTTCGCACGTTGCCCGGGCGGAATTTGTCGTACCTGTTTCGTAGAGTGCCGGGCATGTCGTTGGATCTGCTGGAGCTCCTCCCCGCCGCATGGCGGGACGTGATGAAGCCGCATCTCGACCTCGAGGTGGTGCGTCGGCTGGAGACGTTCGTGGCCGCCGAATACGAGGCCGGTCCGGTCTACCCGCCGCTGCCGGACCTGTTCACCGCGTTCCGGCTGTGCTCGCCGGAGCAGGCACGGGTGCTCATCCTGGGCCAGGACCCGTATTTCAAGGCGGGCCAGGCGCACGGCCTGAGCTTCTCGGTCCGCCCCGGCGTGCCGGTCCCGCCGTCGCTGCGCAACGTCTACAAGGAGCTGCGCGACGACCTGGGCGTGACCCCGCCGTCCAACGGCGACCTGACCCCGTGGGCCGCCGACGGTGTCCTGCTGCTCAACGCGGTCCTCACCGTCCGCGCCGGCAAGGCCGCCTCCCACGCCAACCAGGGCTGGGAGCACTTCACCGACGCGGCGATCCGCGCGCTCAACGCGTTCGAGCGGCGGGTCGTGTTCGTGCTGTGGGGCGGCTACGCCCGCAAGAAGGCGGTGCTCGTCACCAACCCGCGGCACAGGGTCATCGAGGCCGGGCACCCCAGCCCGATGAACCCGGCCGGTTTCCTCGGCTCGCGGCCCTTCAGCAAGGTCAACGCCGCGCTCGAAGAGGCCGGCCTGCCGCCGGTGCGCTGGGTCTGACCGTGGCCCGCGGGGGGCCGGTGTCCGGCCTGGAGGGTCCGCTGTGGCGGGCGCTCGCCGTCTTCCGCATCGCCGCGTTGGGATATGCGGCGGTGCTGATGGTGAACAACTTCCGGGAGTACCACTGGCCTCCGGGCGGCTGGGTGATCATCGGCGGGATGGCCGCCTGGACGGCGGTGAGCACGCTCGCGTACGCACAGCCGGAGCGCCGCGGCTGGCCCCTGCTCACCGCCGACCTGGCGGTCACCGCCGCCTGCCTGCTGGCGACACGCTGGATCGTCGATCCGGAAGGGCTCGGCGTGGGCGCGCCGACGCTGCCGATGGCCTGGGTCGCCAGCCCGGTCGTGGCGTGGGCGATCTCCGGCGGCCGGCGGCGCGGCGCGATCGCCGCGGTCCTCATGAGCGGCGCCGACGCGGTGGTGCGCGACGGGTTCAGCCAGTCCACGGCCAACGGCCCGGTGCTGATGCTCCTGGCGGGCATCGGCGTCGGGCACATCGCCCGGCTGGCGATCGACGCCGAGGCACGCCTGCAGCGGGCGGTCGAGCTGGAGGCGGCGACCCGGGAGCGGGAGCGGCTCGCCCGAGGGATCCACGACTCGGTCCTCCAGGTCCTGGCCCTGGTGCAACGGCGCGGCGCCGAGCTCGGCGGCGAGGCGGCCGAGCTGGGACGTCTGGCCGGCGAGCAGGAGGCGACCCTGCGGGCACTGGTGACGTCGAGCGCTCCCCCGGCGGCGGTGGCCGTTGCCGGGGCCGTCCGGTCGCAGGCTCCGGGGACGGGCAACGGCCCGGGCAGACACCCGGACAGAGACCCGGACAGCCGCCGGGTCGACGGCCGCGTTGATCTCCGGGGTCTGCTCGACGGGCACGCGGCGTCGGGCGTGACGATCGCGGCGCCGGCGACGCCGGTGCTCCTGCCGGCCGCGGTGGCGGCGGAGGTCGCGGCGGCGGTGGGTGCCGCGGTCGACAACGTGCGCCACCACGCCGGGCCGGGTGCGAAGACGTGGCTCCTGCTGGAGGAGCTCCCGGACGGCGTCACGGTCTCCATCCGCGACAACGGCGCGGGCATCCCGGACGGCCGGCTGGCCGAGGCCGAACGGGCCGGCCGGCTCGGCGTGGCCCAGTCGATCCGCGGCCGGGTCCGAGACCTGGGCGGCACGGTGACGGTCACCTCGGTCCCGGGCTCGGGCACGGAAGTCGAACTGCACGTCCCCCGCTGACCGCCGGCCGGGCTGGAGTTTCATGATCGTGGAGCGAATGTGTTTCTCTGGACGCACCGGCCCCGGGTCGACCTCGCCGTCGTCAAACGCTCCACGATCAGGCAAGGCCGCGAAGTTCAGCTCGACTCCATGATCATGGGAAAGATCTGGCTGCCCCGATAGCCACATCTTTCCCATGATCTGTGAAGTCGCCCGGCCCGGAACGCGCCGTCCCGGGGCCAGCATGGAGTCGCCCGGCCCGGAACGCGCTGTCCCGGGGCCAGCGGCGATCATGAGCGACAGACACCCGCCCGCACGACTGTGCGTCACCATCCGTAGCGCGATACCGGAGTTGACAGACGACCGCACGGCTGAACTTCGCGGCCTTGCACGATCATGGAAGACCCCGGGAACGGCAGAGGTCCCGCAGGGGCCCGCGACTATATGGTGCAGGGGTGGACGACGGGGTGAAGTTGCGCGTCATGGTCGTCGACGATCATCCCATGTGGCGGGACGGGGTCGCCCGGGATCTTGCCGAAGCGGGATACGAGGTCGTCGCGGCCGTTGGAGAAGGTGCCCAGGCGGTGCGGATCGCGGCCTCGGTGCGGCCGCAGGTCGTCGTGCTCGATCTGCAACTGCCGGACCGGTCCGGCGTCGAGGTCATCCAAGGGGTCCTCGCGTCGTGCCCCGACGCGCGCATCCTCATGCTGTCGGCCAGCGGAGAACAGCAGGACGTGCTCGATGCCGTCAAAGCCGGCGCCACCGGATACCTTGTGAAGTCTGCCGCCCGGGAAGAGTTTCTCGCCGCCGTCCGGCGGACCGCCGACGGGGATCCGGTGTTCACGCCGGGGCTGGCGGGGCTCGTGCTCGGGGAGTTCCGGCGGTTGGCGAGCGTCACCCGCGCCGAGGATCCCGACGCGCCGCGGTTGACCGAGCGGGAGACCGAGGTGCTGCGGCTCGTCGCCAAGGGGCTCACATACAGGGAGATCGCGGAACGGCTCGTACTGTCGCATCGAACGGTGCAGAACCATGTGCAGAACACGCTCGGAAAACTGCAGTTGCACAGCCGGGTCGACCTGGTGCGCTACGCGATCGAGCGCGGGCTCGACGAGTAGCCGTCAGACGCCGTAGATGTCGAGCAGATAGTGACCCAGCACGGTCTCGGTGGCGAGATCCAAGATCAGGACGAGGAACACGTTGGGTGCCTCACAATTGACCAGCACATGCTGAAGGTTCCCTTCCACCATGTGCCACGCGTAGGTGACGCTGCCTTCGGAGAAGTCGTGGCCGGCGAGATGCGCCTCGGGAATCTCGTCGAAGTAGGGCCAGAAATCGAAGGGTGGCGCGTCCTCCGGACCGATCCGTATCGGTTCGGGCTCCATCGTCGCTCGGTACTCGGCCTCGGTGAGCAACCGCATCACGCCAGCATGACGCGGGAGAGCAGGTACAGGAAGACACGAAAGGCATCGGTGAGAGGCCCGGCGGAGGGCTCCTCGACCGGGTACTCAGGCAGAGTTGAGTACCGCAACCGATTCGGGTCCGAACCGATCCGCCGCATCCTGTAACCATGGTGTCCTATCCGTGCCCCTTCTGCGGTTCCCCGGCCGACCTGGAGTCGGGATGCGGGGGCTGTGGGCGTCCGCCGTATCCGGACGCGGCCGAGGTGGTGCGGCTCAACGGGCGCACGACCGAGCTCTTCGCGGAAGTGCGGGTCGCCCGCGGGCGGCTCGACGAGGCGCACGTGCAGTACAACGCGGCGGCGCAGCGGTACAACGCCGTGCAGTCGCAGCGAAACCTGCTCGCCGCCCGCGTGAAGCAGGCCGTCGCCATGAGCCGAGCCACTGGCCAAGGCCAAGCCGCGGGCCAGAGCCGGGCCACAGGCCAGAGCCAAGCTACAGGCCAGGACCAAACCAGAGGCCAGGACCAAACCAGAGGCCAGGGCCAAGCCGCCACCGCCGCGGGCCGGCCCGCCGTGAACGGCCCGGGAGGAAGAGGGCTGGGAGAAACCGGCCCAGCGGGACACGGCCCGGCAGGACACACCTATCCAGCCGCCGAGGCCGCCCCCCGAACCGTGCAGAACGTGCTCTTCGTGCTCGGCGGGCTCCTCCTCGGCAGCGCCGCCGTGGTGTTCGCCGCCGTCGCCTGGGCCAGCTTCGGGGTCATCGGCCGGGCCGCGATCCTGGCCGCCGTGACGCTGGTCACGCTCGCCGTGCCGCCCGTCGCCCTGGCCCGCCGGCTGCGCGCCACCGCCGAGACGTTCGCCGCGCTCGGGCTCCTGCTGGTCCTCCTCGACGGGTACGCCGCCTGGTACGTCGACCTCGCCGGCCTGGCCGAAGCTACGCGCCCCGGCACGTACGCCGGCATTGTCGGTGCCGTCACCGCGGTCGTCGGCGGCGGGTACGCGGCCGTGACCCGCCTGCGCGCCCCGCGGTACGCCGCCCTGCTCGCGTTCCAGCCGGTGCTGCCCCTGCTCGCGGCCGGCCACGGCCTCGGCGCGACCGGCTGGGCGCTGGTGTTCGTGGTGCTCGCGGCGGCGAACCTTCTGCTCGCCCGTACCGTCGACGTGATCGCCTGGCTGCCGGCGGGCATCGCGGTGCTGATCGCCGGACCGGTGGTGTTCGGCGCCGTCGTCACCTCGGACGGCGTGGCCGGCGTGGCCCGGGCGAGCGGCACGCTGCTGCTCCTCGGTGCCGTCATCGTCGTCGCCGGGCTCGCGAACCGGATCACCGCGCACATCGGCGTGGGTGCCGCGGCCGGCGTCACGGCGCTCGCCGGGGTCCGGATGGCCGCCGAACTGTTCCCCGGGCAGCGGTACCTCGCGTTCGCCTTCGTCGCCGCCGTTATCGCGGCTGCCACCCTGCTCCTGCCGGAGCGGGTCCGCCGCGGCGGGTGGATCGGCGCGCTGGTCGTCACCGGGATCCTCGGTGCCGCGTACGCCGGTGCCGCCCTCGTCGCCGCCGGCGACGCGATCGTCCGCGCGCTCCCCGCCTGGCGGGCGGCGGCACAACAGCACGCGATGACGACGGACCGGCTCTTCGACTGGCAGGTGCCGGTCGCCGTCGCGGTGCTCGCCGCCGCGTTCGGCCTGCTCGTCCGGCACCGCGCGGTCCTGTACCCGGCCGCGGTGCTCATCACGTTCGCCGCGCCGGGCACCGCCGAGACGCCGCTGACCGTCGTGGCGATCGTCGACGGCCTGCTGCTCGTCGGGCTCGCCGTCACCGCGCTGCGGTTCGATGCCCTGGCGGCGGCGGCGCTGCCGTTCGTCGCGCTGCACCTGCTGCTCGTCGGGCTGGTGACGCCGCAGGCCACGCTGCTGGCGTCCGCCGGGCTGATCGCCGTGTCCGCGGTGGTCAAGGCCGGCGGCGGGAGCGCTGGCCTGCGCCTCCCGGCCACCGTCGTCGCGTTCGGTCTCGGGCCCGTCCCGGTCGCCGCCGCTTGCGGTTGGTTCGGGAGTGGTACCGCACGTGCCCTCGACGCTCCCCTGCCGCTGATCGGCGCGCTGGCGGGTCTGGTGCTGTCGACCGCGGCGCTGGTGTTCCTGCGCCGGTGGGCGGGCGCGGCGGGCACGCTCGGCGTGACTCTGGCCGGCGCGGGGGTCACGCTCGCCGCGGTGTGGGCCTCCGCGGCGGACGACGGCCGCACCCCGTTCGGCGGGTTCGCCGCCGCCGCGGTGCTGTGTGCCTGGTTCGCGGCGGACACCACGCTCGGCAGGCCGGCCGCCGAAGCTCCGCGAAGCGCACCGCCCACGCCAGCCGCACCGACCGGACCGACCACACTGACCGGGCCGGCCACACTCACGCCGACCGGCGGGGCCGGCGGGGCCGGCGGGGCCGGCTGGCGGGTCGGGGTGCTCCTGCCGGCCGCGGTGTCCGCTGTCGTGGCCCTCGTCGCCGTGGTGCCGGCGGTGCTGGTGGTGCTCTTCCGGCCGTACGGTTGGCTCACCTCGGTCTGGGCGGGTGCGCCGGACGGCGTCGGGCTGGGCCCGGCCGGCGGGCGGTGGTGGGACAGCGGGCCGGCGGCCTTCTCGCCCGGGCCGGCCGCGGCCGGGCTCGCCCTGCTCGCGGTGCTGGCGGTCCTGGCCGCCCGGCGCACGGGTATGCCGCTGTGGAGCCTCGCCGGGCCGCCGGTCACGTTCGCGGCGGTGCTCTCATGCGTGGCGGCGGACGCGCCCTGGCCGGCGGTGCCGGCGGTGACCCTCGCGGCCGGGCTCGTCACCGCGCTGGCGGCCGCGATCCGGCCGGCGCGCGCCGGGCTCGACATCGCGGGCCGGACCGGGGCGGTGACCTGCTGGTTCACGGCAGGTGCCGGGCTGGCCGGCTGCCTTGCGACGGAGGCGGCCACCCTGACCGCGCTCGCCGCCGTCCTGATGGTCGCGGCCGTGATCGGGGTGGCCGGCAGGGCGGCCGGTGCCCGTGCCGCCGGATGGCTGGTGGCCTCGGTGACCGCCGGCTGGCTGGGGTTCACCGCCGCCCGGGCCGCGGACCTGCCGCTGCACCGCACCGCGTTCTGGGTGCTGCTCGGCGCGGCCGTCGTCCTCGCGGGGGCGCAGGTCGTCGGGCGCCTGCCCCGCCGGGCGACCGGCACGCCGACGACGGAGACCCGCCCGGCCGGCCGGGCGACCGGCACGCCGCTGATGGAGGCGGTCGCGCACGCCACGGCCGCCGTCGCGTTCCTGCTGGCGGCCGGGCACCTCGACGCCATGGCCGGGATCGCCGCCCTCTGGGGGCTGGCCCTCGGGCTGCGTGCCCTGCTCGGTGGGGCGCGGGCCGTGTTCACCGGGTGTGCCGTCGGGGCGGAGCTCATCGCGTATTGGCTGGTGCTGGCCGCCCGCGACGTGGGCGTCGTCGAGGCGTACACGGTGCCGGCGGGAGCGCTGGCCGTCGCCACCGGCTGGTTGGCGGCCCGGCGCAACCCGGAGCTGAAAAGCTGGCCGGCGCTCGCGCCCGGGCTGCTCGCCGCGTTCGCGCCGAGCCTGGCCGTCGTCATGGTCGGTGAGGGCGAACCGCTGCGCCGCCTGCTGCTCGGCGTGGCCGCGGTCGGCGTCGTGCTGGCCGGAGCCGTGCGCCGGCTGCAGTCGCCGGTGGTGATCGGCGGCGCCGTCCTCGGCCTGCTCGCGGTGCACGAGGTCGCCGTTTACTGGGACCTGCTCCCCCGCTGGGCGCCGCTGGCCGTCGCCGGGCTGGTGCTGGTCGCGCTCGCCACGACGTACGAACGCCGCCGCCGCGACCTGCACCGGCTCAAGGCGGCCGTCACACGAATGCGATGAGCGTCCCCGGCGGTGCGCTCACGGGGCGACGATGGTCGCGGTTCGGCGCGCCTGGCCGGCCGCGGCCAGGATGCGGACGACGTCGGCGCCGAACGTCGCGTCGCAGGCGTGCGGCGTGCCGGACGCCGCCGACTCGATCAGGGCCGTCGTCGCATTGGTGAAGGCGTCGACAGCGGTGGCCTCGCCCCAGCCCGGGAGGGTGGTCGCGCCGTGCTCGCCGAAGTACGAGAAGCCGAAGGCGGTGGCGTCGGGCGCGGCGTCGAGCGTCAGCGACAGCGTGCTGGCGGCGCCGCCCTCGTGGCGCAGCAGGAGGTGGACGGTGTCGCGAGAGCCCTCGGCGGCGGACAGCTCGACCACCGGGCCGAGCAGCGGCAGCACCACCGAGAGGGCGTGCGGGCCGAGGTCCCACAGGCCGCCGTGCTCCTTGCGCCAGACCGAGCCGGCGTAGGGGTTGTCCGGCCGGAAGATGGACGTGTACATCGTGCCGTGGGCCGCATACCAGCCGCCGACGACCGCGTTGTCCCGCAGGAACGCCTCGACGGCGGGGACGAACCGGTTGGTGAGGAACACCACGGACGCGACGCCGGCCTCGCGCGCGGCGGCGACGATCGCGTCGGCCGCCTCGGCCGTCAGCGCGAGCGGCTTGTCGAGCAGCAGGTGCCGGCCGGCGCGGGCGGCGCGGATCGCGAGCTCGGCCTGCACGTCGGGCGGCAGCGCGATCGCGACGGCGTCGACCTCGGCGAGGAGCGCGTCGACGTCGTCGAAGGCCGCCGCGCCGAAGTCACCGGCGAGCGTCGCCGCCTTGGCGGGGTCGCGGCCCCAGACACCGACGAGTGTCGCGGAGGGGTGCGCGGCCAGCGCCGCCGCCTGTGTCACCCGCGCCCAGTGTCCCGTGCCCAGCAGCCCGAATCGCATCGGGCCATTCTCCACGAGGGCGCTCAGGAACCCGAGCCGGGCCCGTGGCGGTCGATCCAGGCGTCGATCCTGGCCCACCACTCGTAGAGCCAGTCGACCCGCTCCTCCTGCCCGGTGGGGACTTCCTCGGCGTCCACCGACCACCAGCGCATGGTGATCGTCAGGTCGAGGGGCAGGTGCCGCCACACGTCCGCGACGGAGAGCAGCCTGTCGAGGCCGGTGTGCGCGACCCAGATCACGCCCGCCTCCGGCGCCGCGTCGAGGGCGGCGAGGGTGCCGCCGGGGCGCGGGGCGAGCACGTGCCGCATCCGCTCCGCCCGCTCGGCCATCGTGTGCAGGCCGAGGTCGCGCAGCCGCTGGATGGCCTTCTCCCGGCGGCTCGGGGTGAAGTTGCCGCCCTCGGGGAACAGCACGAGGACGTCGTTGTGGTCCAGCCCGGTCGCGAGCCGGCCGATCATGGACTCGGCGTCGGCCGAGACGGTGACGAAGTGGTTCGGCAGCCGGTTAAGCATCACGTCGATGACCGGGTCCCATTGCAGGCCGGCCTTGAGCACGATCCGCGGCTCCCGGTCGAACCAGTTGACGAGCGCGTGGACCAGCAGGAACGAGTCGCCCGGGCCGGCGTGCCGGCAGAACACCAGCTCCGGCCGGCCGGGTGCGGCGACGTCGGGGTCGGCACCGACGACGGCCACCTTCACGCCGAGCGACCAGCGCGCCTGCGCGTACAGGATCCGCAGGAATTTGCCGGTCAGCACGTAGTGGGCGCGCTGGAACCGGGGGCCGCGCAGGCGCCAGCCGCAGCCGCTGCCGACCCACAGGCCGAAGAGCACGAGCAGCGCGACGACCTCGAGGAACAGGTAGACCGCGACCATCCAGGAGACCCGCAGCGCCCGCATCCGGCCGGAGCCGAGCGGGCCGAAGGCGCCCGCGAGGAGCAGCCACACCGGCATGGTGACCAGCACCGCGCTGATGATCGCCAGCGCGACAGGGGCGAGCACGATGCGGCGGAACCAGCGGGGTGGCACTACTCCAAGGCTTCCAGATAGGCACAAGTGGCGCTGTACGCGCGGTCGATGCGGGCTCGGGCGAGCGCGACGTTGCGGTATGACAGCGGGGAGTCGTCGCGGGCCGAGCCGCCGCCGGTGGGCAGGACGTGGACCCGCACCTCGGGCGGCGCCTCCTGGAGCTCCCGCGCGAACCGGTGCCGCCGGGCCACCTCGAACGCCACCTGGGCAACCTCCCACGGGCGGCGCGGCGGGCGCAAGGGCCGCTCGATCCGGCCGACCTGCATGACGAAGACCGTCTGCGCGCCGAGCGCGACGGCCCGCCCGACCGGCACGGAGTTGACGATGCCACCGTCGATGAAGTGCTCCTCCCCGAGGTGTACGGGCGGCAGCAGCCCCGGCACCGCCGAGGACGCGAGCACCGCCTCGACCAGCGGGCCGGACGAGAACCAGTGCTCGGCGGCCCGCTCGATGCTGGCGGCGCAGCACTGGAACGGCACCGGCAGGTCCTCGAACGCGGTGTCGGCGCCGAGCTCCCGCTCCAGCAGCCGGCGCAGGGGCGCGGGCGAGTGCAGGTGGGTCCGGCGGGCGAAGCGGCCGAGCTGGCGGGGCAGCGAGTCGCCGTAGACGGTGCGGGCCTCGTCCGACGCCCACAGGTCGATGAGCCGGTCGGCGACCTCCTCGGTCGGCGCCGCGGCGACCGCCGCGCCGTTGAACGCGCCGATGGAGGTCCCGACAACGAGGTCCGGGCGGATGCCGGCGTGCAGGAGTGCGCGGACCATCCCCACCTCGTAGGCGCCGAGCACACCGCCGCCGCCGAAGACGAAGCCGACCGGCGCGGTGAAGCGTTCAGGCACGGACGCGGGGCCTCTTTCTGGTGCGCTGGGCCGGCGGGGTGCTGTAACCGTAGCTCGACGAGGGCAGTGCGGGCGGGCTTCCGCCGCGCCCGCCGGGGTCGCCGGGCGGCCTGCCGCCCGGTCGCCGCGGCGGGAGTGACGGCGGCCGCTCCTCGCCCGCCGGCGCGTCGATGACGCCGCCGGTGAGCCCGGGCAACTGGCTGCCCGGGCCCCGCTCGGAGATGCGGGTGTCGCAGTCGGTCTCGTTGAGCGCGAAGCCCTCCGGCGGGATCGGCTCGCCGCCGGAGCCGTTGATGCCGAACGTGACCGCCTTGCCCGGCGGCAACGGCTCCTCGCCGGTGACGCGGATGCCGCCGATCTCGGCGCGGTGGCTCAGGATGCCGTCCATCCGGTCGATCGTCTGCCCGCCGGGCAGGCGGAACCGCAGCACCCAGGGATCGAGCGTGCGGTTGCCGGCGTTGGCGACGGTCACCCGGGCCTCGAACTTGCGCTCGGCGAAGCCGCCCTCCTCCGGCCGGATGTAGAAGTCGACGCGGCAGCCCGACTTCGCCGCCCACGGCTGCCAGACGATCATGCCGGTCGTGGCGCCGGCGGCGGCCAGGAGCACCGCGGCCGCGGTCCAGGTGCGCCGCTGGCCGCGCCGCTGCTCGGACCGCTGTCCCCGGGAAGGCTCCGCGTCCGCGTCCGGCGGCTGGACCGGGGCGTGCACCTCCTGCGTCGTCGAGCCGTCCTCGTCGGGCAGCACGATGTGGATGCCGGTCGCCGCGGCGAGCACGCGGGCCACCTCGGCGGCCGGCGGGCGGGCGTCGGGGTCCTTGGTCAGGCAGCGGCCGACGAGCCGGCCGATCTCCGCGGGCAGGCCGGGGATCTCCGGCAGCGGGTGCGGCGGCTCGTAGACGTGGTTGGCGATCATCTGCGTCGGGGTGTCCGCGTGCCAGGGCAGCCGGTCGGTGAGGCAGCGGTAGGCGAGCAGGCCGACGGTGTAGACGTCGGTGGCGGCCACGACGCTGCCGCCGAGGAGCCGCTCCGGGGCGAGGTACGCCGGGGTGCCGAAGACGGTGCCGTCGCGCTCGTCGTCGGGGTCGACCGAGCCGGTGAGCCCGGCGACGCCGAAGTCGAGGATCTTGGCGCCGGCCGAGGTGAGCATGATGTTGCTCGGCTTGATGTCGCGGTGCACCACGCCGCGCGCGTGCGCGGCGGCGAGTCCGGCCGCGACCTGGGCGCAGATCTGGGTGGCCCGCCGCCACGACATCGGGCCGGCGCGCAGCCGGTTCGACAGCAGCTCGCCGTCGAGGAGCTCCATGACGACGTACGGCCGGCGACCGTTGCGGCCCTCCGCGAGGTCACCGGCCTCGCCGTAGTCGTGCACCGCGGTGATGCCGGGATGCTGGAGACGGGCGACCACCTGCGCCTCGGCGCGGATCCGCTCGCGGTTGCCGGGCTTGGTGGCCAGCTCCCCGGCGAGGAGCTTGACCGCGACGTCACGGTCGAGCACGAGATCGCGGGCGCGCCAGACCACCGCCATGCCACCGGTGCCGACGGGTGCGATGAGCCGGTACCTGTTCCCGAGGACTTCGTCGGCCGTGCCGCTCACACCTAGCCGTCCTGATCGATTCCGGTCGTTGTTCCTCAGGAACCGTACCGGCCACCGGGCGCGCTGGCGACCCCACAACGTCGACCGGCCCGATTGCGCGTCGATCTTGCAGTTGTGGTGCCTGACAAACCCGGACGAACTGGGAGTTTCACGGCACCATAACTGCAAGATCGACGCGCAATCGGGCGCGCGGGCGGGGAGGGAGGGACGGAGGGAGGGAGGGAGGGAGGGGTTACAGTGACAGGAGGTTGCCGTCTGGGACCACGATGTGCGGGCGGCCGTGCTCCAGGTAGGTCGCGGCCTGCCGGGCCGCGAAGCCGGGGGCCTCGGTGATCGCCGCGCGGTAGACGTCGGCGGTGTTCGCCGCGATGGTCGACCAGCCGTACTTCTGGCCGACCATCGTGCGCGCCTTCATCGCGACACGACGAGCGAACGGCTCGTCCTCGAGCAGCGTGCCGACGGAGGCGGCGAGCGCGTCCGGACTCTTCGCCGGGAACGTGACGCCGGTGACCCCGGGCTCGACGATCTCGGCCAGGCCGCCGGTCGCGGCGACGGCGAGCGGCGCCCCCGCCGAGGCACCCTCCAGGGCGACCATGCCGAACGGCTCGTAGATGCTCGGCACCACCAGGGCGTCGGTGGCCGCCATCAGCGCGGGCAGCTCGCCCTCGCCCATGAAGCCGGCGAAGATGACGGCGCGCTGGAGCCGCAGCCGGCGCACGTCCTCCTGCAACTCGGCACGGTGGGGGCCGTCGCCGGCGACGACGACGCGCAGCCCGTTGTGCCGGGCGCTCAGCTCGGGCAGGGCGGCGATGAGGTCCTGGACGCCCTTCTCGTAGACGAGCCGGCCGGCGTAGCCGAGCAGCGGGCCGTCGCCGGCGAACCGGGCACGGGCCGCGTTGACCGCGCGGGACGGCGCCTTCCAGACGCTGGAGTCGACGCCGTTGGCGACGACCGACACCCGCGCCGGCGCCAGGTCGAGCAGCCGGGTCACCTCCCAGCGCATGTACTCGGAGCAGACCACGACGCGGCAGGCCTCGTGCGCGAGCCACCACTCGACCGAGTGGATGCACTTGTTCGTCTCGTCGGGCAGCCAGCCCTGGTGGCGGCCCGCCTCCGTCGCGTGGATCGTGGCGACCAGCGGCAGGTCGAGGCTCTCCTTGAGCGTGACCGCGGTGTGCGTCACGAGCCAGTCGTGGGCGTGGATGAGGTCGTACTCGCCGCCGGCCGCGGCACGCAGGGCGGCGCGGGTCAGCGTGTGGTTGAACGCCATCGTCCAGGCCAGCAGGGTCGAGGTCGCGAGCGGGAACAGCGGCGGGTCCTCGGCCGCGCGGACGATGCGCACGCCTTCCGAATACTCCTCCAGGGGCGCGCCGGGCGCGTGCCGGGTCACCACGGTCACCTCGTGCCCCGCCGTCACCAGTGACGTCGCGAGGGCGTGCACGTGCCGCCCCAGCCCGCCGACGACCACCGGCGGGTACTCCCACGACAGCATCAGCACTCGTAACGGTCTGGTCGGTGTTCCGATGGTCTCGTTCACGTGGCCGCCCCCACAGGTGTTCCGGTTGTCAAGGTCCCGCCGACCCGGTTGGGTCGGCACCCCGCCGACCGAGGTGGTCGACGGGACCCGATCAACGGAGTGTTGATCAAATGCCCGCACTGGTACCCACGCGCGCCAACGCTGACACACGCAAACTCCGTTCGCGTGTGAGCTGGTGGGTGGGCTTGATACTCATCCTGCCGGGCGAGGGTTACCAGGGAGGCAAATCTCATTTCTAGGGTGTAACGGTCACCCGACTTTTCGGCGGACACGCAGCGCCTCCGCCACCGACCAGGCCTGGAACGGACAGCCGGTGGCGTGGTGCGGCGGTGCGCCGTCGGCCGTCTCACTGACCGAGCCGATGCCCCATTCCCACAGGTGGGCCTCGATTCCCTGGAGGATGTCCGGGCCGGCGGACAGCGCGTCCGCGTACGGGCCGATCAGCCAGGGCCAGACTGTGCCCTGGTGATAGGCGGCGTCCCGCTCGGCCGGCCCGCCCCGGTGCACGGCGGCGAAGGCGGGATCCGACGGGGCGAGGCTGCGCGGCCCGAGCGGGGTGAGCAGCTCGTACAGTTCCGGCGGTACGGGCCTGCCGCGCAGCGGCCCCAGCGGCAGGCTCCAGGCCAGGAGCTGGTTGGGGCGCAGCGCCGGGTCGTCGCCGGCGGGCCCGTCGACGACGTCGTGGAGGGGGACCACCGGCCGATCGCCGATCGGGAACCGCCGCTCGAACGACGCCCGCGCCCGGGCGCGGAGCCGGTGCTCATCGCTCGCGTCCCGGCCGAGCCGCTCCTTGAGGGCCGCGATCGCCCCCAGCCCGTTGACCCACAGCGCGTTGACCTCGACCGGCTTGCCGGCCCGGGCGGTGATCGGCACTCCGTCGACGCGGGCGTCCATCCAGGTGAGCGCGACGCCGGGGGCGCCCTGCGTGACGAGGCCGTCGGCCGGATCGACCCGGATGCCGTAGCGGGTGCCGGCGAGGTGGGCGGCGACGACCGTGTCGAGCGCGGGCAGCAGTTCGGCGGCGAGGTCGTCGTCGCCGGTACCGGCGACGTGCCGCTCGATCGCGTGGAGGAACCACAGGGTGGCGTCGACCGTGTTGTGCTCGGTCTGCCCGGTGTCGGCGGTGTTGGCGAGCATGCCCTCGGAGAGGGTGCCCGCGTAGGCGCGCAGCAGCTCGCGGCCCTCGTCGTACCAGCCGGTGGCCAGGAACAGGCCGGCGTAGGAGATCATGGTGTCGCGGGACCAGGCGCCGAACCAGGGGTAGCCGGCGACGACGTCGGGCGCGCCCTGCGGACCGGCGACCACGAACGCGTCGGCGGCGAGGACGAGCGCGCGGTCGGCGGCGTCGGCGGCGTCGTGGGTCAGGGCGCGGTTGCGGGCGCGGGCCCGGTCGACGACCCGCCGGGCACCGCGGCGGTGGTCGGTGGTCAGGTCGCCGGTGACATCGGTCCAGGCCTCGACCTCGAGGCTCTCCCCCGGTCGCAGCTCGGCCCGGAACCGTCCGGCGCACCACAGGTCCTCGTGGGCGGCCAGGCCGCGCTCCTCCTCCGCCCGGGTGCGGGCGCCGCGGTACCACTCCCCGATCGGCTCCCAGCCGGGACCGGCGATCCGGAAGGCCCGCTCGACCACCGCGCCGCCGGACGAGCTCGCGACCCGCGGCGGCGGGCCGCCCGCGGTCCGTTCGCCATGGGCGTCGCGCCAGGTGACCAGCGCCTTCAGGGTCAGTGTGACCGGGCCGGGCGCGCTCACCACCCGGTGCACGACGCCGAGGTGCGATCGGCCATGGATCATCGCCAGCTCGCGCTCGACGACCACCGGGCCGATCCGCCAGCGCCAGCGGGGCAGCCCGTCGACGAGGTCGAACCGCTCGATCAGCGTGTGGCCCTGCGGGCTGACGACGCCGCCGGCCCACTCGTGCGCGGCCAGCTCGACGGTCGCGCCGGACGGCAGCGTCAGGACCGGGTCCAGGGCGGCGAGGGCCAGGTGGCGGCGGGCGGGCCGGCCGGGCTCGGCGACCACGAGCAGGCCGTGGTACCTGCGGGTCCGCAGGCCGGAGACGGTGCCCATGGCGTAGCCACCGGCGCCGTCCGGGACAAGCCACTCACGCGTCGCACCGAGCGACAAATCACCACATACCTGCGGACCCAACACCACCATGCGCACAATCTTTGTGGCTGGCGGTGGCCAATGGCGAGCGCTTCGCCACAAAGATTGTTGATCAAGGGGCTACATGGTGTAGGAACAAATGCCCTGAAGGGCCCGAAGGAGTCGATCATCGGTCACACCTTCAGCTTCACGGAAATATGGGCGACGGAGAATGGTTACGTGATCCAGGACGACGGGAACGCCGAGCACCGGCGGCTGGCCGAGGCCGACAGCGGTGAGCGCCCATGGCGGGGTTGGGGCCCCTACCTCTCCGAGCGCGCCTGGGGCACCGTGCGCGAGGACTACAGCGCCCACGGCACGGCCTGGGACCACTTTCCCCACGATCATGCTCGTTCCCGGGTGTACCGGTGGAACGAGGACGGTATGGCCGGCATCTGCGACGACCGGCAGACGTTCTGCTTCGCGCTCGCCCTGTGGAACGGCAAGGACACGATCCTCAAGGAGCGGATGTTCGGTCTCGGCGGCGACCTCGGCAACCACGGCGAGGACGCCAAGGAGTACTGGTGGTATCTGGACTCCACGCCGACCCACTCGTGGATGACGTGGCGCTACCACTACCCGCAACGGGCCTTTCCCTATGACGAGCTCGTCGCCGAGAACTGCCGCCGGGGCCGGGACGAGCCCGAATACGAGCTGGCCGACACAGGGATCTTCGACGAGGACCGCTACTGGGCGGTCGAGGTCGACTACGCCAAGGCCGGCCCGACCGACATGTGCATCCGGATCACCGCGACGAACATGGGGCCGGAACCGGCCACCCTGCACCTGCTGCCCACCCTGTGGTTCCGCAACACGTGGGCCTGGGGGCTGCCCGGCCGCGACTACATGCCGGAGATCCGCGCCAAGGACGACGGCCTGCTCGCCGAGCACCGCCTGCTGGGCCGGCTGGCGCTGACCGGTGACGGCGCACCGCGCCCGCTGTTCTGCAACAACGAGACCAACGGGCAGCGGATCTGGGGCAAGCCGGGCCGGGAGTACCCGAAGGACGGCATCGGCGACCACGTCATCCACGGCAAGGACAGCGTCAACCCGGACGGCGTCGGGACCAAGGCCGCCCTGCACTACCTCGTCTCGGTGCCGGCCGGCGGCACGCACGAGATCCGGCTGCGGCTCAACCTCAGCGCGCCCGGTGCCAAGGACCTCGCCCCGGCCGACCTGAAGGCCGACTTCGAGTCGACGATGGCCCGCCGCAGGGCGGAGGCCGACGCGTACTTCGACCACCTCGTGCCACCGGCCGCGACGGCCGAGGAGAAGATGGTCGTCCGGCAGGCTGTCGCCGGGCTGATGTGGGGCAAGCAGTTCTTCCACTTCGACGTGGCCCGCTGGCTGACCGGCGACCCGGTCGCCGAGGCGCCGCCGGAGAGCCGGCGCTACGGGCGCAACAGCCACTGGTGGCACATGAACAGTTGCGACGTGCTGTCCATGCCCGACCCGTGGGAGTACCCGTGGTATGCCGCCTGGGACCTCGCGTTCCACTGCGTCGCCATCGCGCGCGTCGACCCCGGGTTCGCCAAGGAGCAGTTGCTGTTGCTGCTCCGTGAGTGGTACATGCACCCCAACGGGCAGATCCCGGCGTACGAGTGGGCGTTCGGCGACGTCAACCCGCCGGTGCACGCCTGGGCGGCGCTGCGGGTGTTCGTGCTCGACGGCTCCCGCGACTTCGACTTCCTCGCCCGGGTGCTGCACAAGCTGCTGCTCAACTTCACCTGGTGGGTCAACCGCAAGGACGCCGAGGGCAACAACGTCTTCGAGGGCGGCTTCCTCGGGCTGGACAACGTCGGCCCGTTCGACCGCTCGGCCGCGCTGCCGGTCGGCGGGCGCCTGGAGCAGAGCGACGGCACCGCCTGGATGGCGATGTACGCGCTGAACCTCCTTGACATGTCCCTCACGCTCGCGGTGCACGACCGGGTGTACGAGGACATCGCGGCGAAGTTCCTCGAGCACTTCGCGTACATCGCCGACGCCGCCTACGAGTTCGGGCTGTGGGACGAGGAGGAGGCGTTCTTCTACGACGTGCTGCGCACCGCGGAGGGGCACCGGATCCCGCTGAAGGTGCGCTCGGTCGTCGGCCTGCTCCCGCTCACCGCGACGACGATCATCAGCTCGTCGACGCTGCGGCGGCTGCCGGACGTGGCCGCGCGACTGCGCTGGTTCCTCACCAACAAGCCGGAGTACGGTGACGTCGTCGGGGCCAAGAAGAGCCGGGCCGGCCAACAGTTGCGGCTGCTGTCGATGGTCGGGCCCGACCAGTTGATCCGGATCCTCCAGCGGATGCTGCACGAGGACGAGTTCCTCTCGCCGTATGGGCTGCGCACCCTCTCCCGGGCGCACAAGGACGAGCCGTTCACGGTCCACCTCGGCGACCACGCCTACACGGTCGGTTACGAGCCGGCCGAGTCCACCAGCGGCCTCTTCGGCGGCAACTCCAACTGGCGCGGCCCGATCTGGTTCCCGGTCAACTACATCCTCATCGAGGCGATCCGCCGCTTCGCCGAGTTCTTCGGCGACGACCTCCAGGTGGAGTATCCGGCCGGCACCGGGAGGATGGCCACCCTCGGCCAGGTCGCCGACGATCTGTCCCTGCGGCTGGTCAAGCTGTTCGTCAACGACGCCGACGGCCGCCGCGCGTTCTTCGGCGACGTCGACCTGTTCCAGCGCGACCCGGCGTGGCACGACCTCCTGCTGTTCTACGAATACTTCCACGGCGACACCGGGGCGGGCCTCGGCGCCGCGCACCAGACCGGCTGGACCGCTCTCGTGCTCGACCTCATCCTGACGCTGCGCAGCCCGCCCGCGGCGACCGAGCGGGACTAGCGCCAATGCCGGGTAGTTAAGGGTCGGGGCTGGTCGTCAAGGGGGTTCGGCGAGGATCGTGAGGCTGATGGTGGCTTGGTAGGTGCGTCGGTCGATGTTCGGGCCGCGGGCGTTGTATTTGGAGATTGCTCGTTTGACGGTGCGGGCGTTGACGCGGAGCCGTCGCTCGGGCAGGAGATCGTTCAGGACGAGGCGGCCGATGTTGCCGACCAGGTCGATGACGGTGTCGGCGATCACCCCGGCGGCGTGCACGATCTGGTCACGGGCAGCGTGCAGGGCGATGGTGAAGCTGGCCCGGTCAGGGTCCACTGCGGTGTCGCTGTTGGTGGCGTCGGTCATGGCGGTGCGCAGGATCTGGTAGGTGACCAGCAAGGCGTGGATCTCCTGGTCGACGCCGGCCGGGGTCCGGGCCCGCAGGACCCGGCCGCCGAGGATGCTGGACTTGATCTCCAGGTAGGCGGTCTCGATCTCCCACCGTTCGTGGTAGAGCCGCAGCATCGCGGTGGCCGGATGGGCCTGCGGGTCCAGCAGGGTGGTGATCAGCCGGTAGACACCGGTGACCGTGCCGGCCTTGGTCGCGATGCTGATCTCGGCGTCGATGACCCGTACCGGCTGGCCGCCGAACACCGATCGGTAGGAGCCGTCCCGGAAACGGTGCAGCATCGGCAGTTTCGGGCCGCCGCGGCCGGTCTTGGCCCGCACCAGCAGATGCGCCTGCCGGCCGGTCACGATCTTGAGCAGATGCCCGGCGGCGAAGTTACGGTCGGCCAGCAGCAGCACCCCGGCGGGCAGCCGGGCCAACAGATCCCTGGCATAGGTGGTCTCGCCGCAGGTGATCGCCCCGAACACCGCGTCCATCACCGACCGGGTGCCACACGCCATCACCGTCACCAGCCGCAGCATCGGATAACCCGACCCGCCGGTGCGCCCGCCGCGCTGCTTGCTGAACCGGGTCAGGTTCGCCGCGCTGTCCGCCGCGAACAACATGGTCCCGTCGATCGCGCAGACCAGCAGCCCCCGCCAGCGCACCGGCCCCGCCATCGCCGCCGCCGGGCCGCGCAGCAGGTCGAACAACGCCCGCAACGGTTGCGGGCCGACCCGCTGGCGGGCCTTGGTCAACGCGGCCTCGCTCGGGTACGCGACCGGCAGCCCGTCCAGACCGGCGACCAGACGCTGCCACACCTGCCGATACCCCAACTCGGCGAACAAACAACCCGCCAGCAGCAGATACACCACCACCCGCGACGGCAGATCCCGCACCCGCCGCTGCATGCAGCGGGTCTGAGCAAGTACGGCATCGACCATCTCGAACGGCACCTGCTGGGTCAACTCACCCAGATGACCCGGCGCGAACGAACCTGCCGCGACCCGCACCACACGCGTAATGACAGACTGAACCAACAGCGGGACTCCCGGCAGCAAGGCATGTCTTGGCGGACGTACCTCTCTACCGGAGTCCCGCTGCCCACATCCACACCAACACACCACTTGACCAGCCACCGCTGGGCTTAACTACCCGGCATTGGGACTAGCGCTCGGGGGCCAGGCGGTGCCTGACCGCCCAGAGCGCGGCCTCGGTGCGTGACGCCGCGCCGGTCTTGCGCAGCAGGTTGGACACGTGCACCGTCACGGTGCGGATGGAGATGCCGAGCGAGCTGGCCACCTGCTGGTTCGTCATGCCGGCGGCCAGGCAGCCGAGCACCTCGATCTCGCGGGCGGTGAGGTCGCCGCCGGCCCGCAGGCTGTGCAGGAGGGTCTCCGCCTCGGTGAGCCGCCAGCCGGGCCAATGGGCGAGCAGCGCGACGGCCCGCTCCGCGTGCTGGCGGGCCTGGCCGGCCTGCCCGAGCCGCAGCAGCGCGTGCGCGACGGCGGTGTGCACGGCGGCGGCGTCGGGCCTGCTCTCGTTGGTGCCGTGGTCGGTGCTGCGGTCGATGTCGTAGTCGGTGTCGCGGTCCTTGTCGTGGTCGGTGTCGTGGTCGGTGTCGTGGTCGGTGTCGGCCGCGCCGAGCGCCTCCGGCAGCAGGTCGACCGCCTCGGTGTCACGGCCGGCGGCGACCGCCAGGAGCAGGCGCAGCGACGGTGGTCGTACGGCGACGTGCTCCTCCACCGTCGCCGCGGGCACGCCGCCGTGGAGGGCCCAGCGGGCCGCCTCGACGACCCGGGCCGGGCGGCACCACTCGGCGCACTCGGCGAGGGCTCGCACCGGGTCGACCGGGTGCACCCCGCGGGCGGCGACCGCGACCCGCAGCACCCGGACCAGCCCGGTGTCGCGCCCCTCGGCGTCGGCGCGGGCCAGCATCCGCACGGCCAGCGAGTCGTCGCCGCGCTCCAGGGCCAGGAGCCCGGCGCGGGCGGTGAACCGCACCCGTTCGACCGGGTCGCCCTCGATCGGCAGGCGGGACCAGACCAGCGCCTCCGCCCTTGCCAGGTCTCCGGTGGCGACGGCGTGGGCGACGCCGAGGCTGGTCGTACGACCGGCGCAGAACTCCAGCCCGAACCGCGCGAGGGTGGCCATGGCCTCGTCGAAGAGCCGGCGGCCGTCGACGTCGCCCAGCCTCGGGAGGCTGACGGCGACGAGGTTGTGGACGGCGCGGCCGACGGTGACCGGATCGTGGTCGCGTTCGGCGAGCCGGCGGGCCACGCGCAGGAGTGCGGTGCCGCGGTCGAAGGCCCCGGTGAACGCCAGCGCCGTGCCGAGCGTGACGGACGCGGGCGCGATCCCGGTGCCGGCCCGCTCGGCGGCGGCGAGTGCGGCCTCGGCGAGCGTCAGGACACCGGCCGGCTCCTCGGTGCGCAGGGCGCCCTCCGCCTCGGCGGCGAGCTGCCGGGCGAGAGAAGCGGGCGACCCGCCGACGACGGCGGCCCGGTCGAGCGACCGCCGGTGCCCGTCCGGGTCCCCGAGACACCACCGGATCGCGGCCACCGTGCGATGCGCGTCCGCGAGTTCGTCGGCGCCGTCCCCTGTGGCGGCCGCGCCGCCCGCCCCCGAGACCGGCACCCCCGCCGCACCGGCTCCACCCGACGGCGCCGCCCGCCCACCGGCCCCCGAGATCGGCACCCCCGCCGTCCCGGGGTCCGCGGCCGTCGGCGCTCCGGCGGCCTCGGCCAGGTCCAGCCACTCGGCCGCGTGGCCCGCGGCCACCGCGAAACGGCCGGCCACGAAGGCGGCCGCGGCGCCGGCGGCGGACAGCGAGCGGCGCTCGGCGTCCGGGCACTGGAGGCGCAGGCCCAGCTCCACCAGGTCCAGCGCGGCCTCCGGCCGGCCGTCGGCGAGACTCGCGACCGCGCCGCGGGCGGCGGCCGCGCGGGCCTCGCCGGGGCGGCCCAGTGCCGCCGCGTGGCGGGCCAGCGCCGGGTCGTCGCCGAGCTCCACCGCCAGCGCGCGGGCCAGGGTGTGCACCCGCGTCCGCTCGCCCGGCAGCGCGGTGCGGGCCAGCGCCTCCCGCAACAGCGGGTGCCGGAACCGCAGCGGGCCCGCCGGCGCCAGGTCCGGGGTGATCACCAGCATGCCGAGGTCGAGGAGGCGGCGCAGGCCCGGCTCGACGTCGCCGCCGCAGACGTGGAACAGCACGTCGCTCTCGACCGGGTCGCCGAGCAGCGCCGCCGCGCGGGCCACGCGGCCGACGAGGGCCGGCTCGCCGGCGAGGGGCTCGACCAGCAGGCCCACCACGTGGTCGGGCAGCGGGGCGGCGGCCGGGCCGTCCGGGCCGTCCGGGGAGCCGTGGGCGGTGACGAGCTCAGTCAGCCAGAAGGGGTTGCCACCGGTGCGGCGCAGCACGGCGCGGACGGTTTCCGGCGCCGGGGTGCTGGCGTGGTACGCCTCGATGAGTTCCGCGGTCTCCCGCGCGGTGAACGGCGGCAGGTGGATGCGCAGCACCCCGGGCGCGCCGGCGAGCCTGCGCAGCGTGCGGGCGGCGGCCGGGGCGAACGCGGCCTCCTGCGGCGGGCGGCTCGTCACGAGCAGCAGCGCGGGCAACGCCGCCCCGGCGAGCTCGCCGAGCAGGGTCAGGCTCGCCGGGTCGAGGTCGTGCAGATCCTCGACGACGAGGACACCGCGGCGGCCGTCGAGCAGCGCCCGGACCACGTCGACGGCGGCGCGCAGCATCGCGGCCGGGGCGAGCCGTGCACCCTCCGCGGCCGGACCGGAGGCGGCCCCCGCGATGCGCACCGGGGCCTGCGCGAGCTGGGCCAGCACGGCCTCGTCCACCGGGAGGCCGTCCGTGGACCTGCCGCTCAGTACCGAGGCCAGCCAGTCGTGCGGCGCGGCGCCGAGGGTTCGCGCGGCACCGGCCAGTACCACCTCGGCGTCGATCTGATCGAGCGCCTCCGACACCAGCCGGCTCTTGCCGCTGCCGGCCTCCCCGGTGACCAGCACCACGCGGGACGCTCCGGACCGCCACGCACCCTCGATCCCGGCGAGCTCCGCGGCTCGGCCGACGAACGGGGCGGCTGGCATCCGGTCACCATACGCACAACTGCGTAGAGACGCCGCGTGGTGCGGTACGGCAGTCTGGCACGCATGGCAGAAGCGGAACCCCAGCCGCTGGCCCTGCAGTGGGCCGCACGCACCGAGGTCGGGCTGGTGCGGGGCAGCAACCAGGACTCGGTGTTCGCCGGCGACCGCCTGCTCGCCGTCGCCGACGGGATGGGCGGGATGGCGGCCGGTGACGTCGCGAGCCGGCTCGTCATCGAGGCGATGAGCCCGCTCGACGGGGAGTTCGCCGCCAACGATCTGCTCACCGCGCTGCGCACGGCCGTCTCCGACGCCAACCGCCGGATCCGCGACGAGGTGGAGGCCGACCCGGCGAAGCAGGGCATGGGCACGACGCTGACCGCGATCCTGTTCTCCGGCACCCGGATCGGGCTGGTCCACATCGGAGACTCCCGCGCCTACCTGCTGCGCGGCGAGGAGTTCAGCCAGGTGACGCGCGACGACACGTATGTGCAGCTACTCGTCGACGAAGGCCAGATCACGCCGGACGAGGCGGCGACACATCCGCAGCGGTCCCTCGTCAGCCGGGTGTTGCAGGGGCAGCCGACCGATCCGGTGTACTCCGTGACGCCCGCCCGGGCCGGCGACCGGTACCTGCTGTGCAGCGACGGCCTCTCCGGCGTGCTGCGCGCGGAGACGATCGAGGAGGCGATGCGCGAGTACGGCGACGTGGACGAGTGCGTCGACCGGCTCGTCGACCTGGCGCTACGGGCCGGGGGGCCGGACAACATCACCGTCGTCGTGGCCGACGTCGTCGGGGACGACGTGCCGGAGCCGCGGGGCCTGCGCCACCGCCTGCGGTCGTGGCTCAGCAAGGACGAGGTCACCGGCGCGCGGCTCCCGGCGTAAACCACCGATCCCACCGCTACCCCCTTCCCGTCCCCCCTGGTGCGTTGATCTTGCACTTGTGGTGCCTCGACACTCCGTGAATGTCCGGTTTGTCAGGCACCACAACTGCAAGATCAACGCACCAGGGGGAGGGCGGCGGCGAGGTTGTCGTACGCCGCTGGACGATCGCGCAAGGGCGCTAAGTTCAGCCGTGCGGTCGCCTGTCCGCCCCGGTGTTGCGCTACGGGATGGTGACGCACAGTCGTGGATGCCAACTATGCGCTTCGATCAGCCTTAGGTGCCTGCAATTCGTCCAAATTGCGCTGTATCCAGCATCACGGGACTATCGCAAGCCGGACCGAATAGGGAATAGTCGTCGTTTGTGTCCGGAATCGAGGTTGGCCACAGGGTGCTTGACCGCTACCTGCTGGTCCGTCCGATCGCTCGCGGTGGCGTGTCGCTGGTCTACGAGGCGATCGATCTCGAGCGGCTCCGCCCGGCCGCGGTGAAGCTGCTCGCGCCCGCGTTCGCCCAGAACACGCGCGCCTGCCACGCCGCGCGCCGCGAGCCGCACCTCATGCAGCGGATGCGGCACCCGACGGTGCCGAAGATCTACGGGTACGGCGAGGTCGTCGCGGGCCGGGTGAGCGTGCCCGCGGTGGCGATGGAGCTGCTCAACGGCGTCCCCCTGGCACAGCGCCTGGCCCGCGGGCGGCTGCCCTGGCAGCAGGCGGTGGAGATCGCCGCGTCGGTGGCCGAGATGCTCGCCGTTGCGCACCGGCGCGGCATCGCGCACCGCGACCTCACCGCCGACAACGTCATGCTGACCACCGCGGGCGTGAAGATCATCGACTTCGGGCTCGCCGTGCCGTTCACCCACCCGGCCGCCTCCCGGGTCGAGCACGCCCCGGCCTGGGACGTGCACGCGCTGGGCGTCCTGCTCTACCAGATGCTCACCGGCCGCTCGCCGCACGCGCCCGGCGCGCGACTCCTCCAGGCCGCCCCGACGCCGGTCGTCATGGTCCCCGGGGTGCCACGCTCCGTGGCCGAACTGTGCCGGCAGTGCATGGCCAAACGGCCGGGTGACCGCCCGGAGAGCGCGGCCGTCGCCCTCTCCCTGTGGGCCGAGTTCGCAACCGACTGGCACCGGACCGGAGCCCTCACTGAGAGCTACGGCACACCGCGCGGCCACGGTGCGTAACCACCTCTTTTTGGCTGCGTAAGCGCCCTGTCGGGTGCTTGGGCGGACTTCAGCCGAAGCCCGGCATCACCCATTGTGATCGCAGCCCGGTCGGTTCAAGCTTCTCGGACAGGGTGCACGACGGTTGCCAGCAGGGAGCCGCCGGGCACCACCAACGGATAGCCGAGGGGAAGCTGTCATGTCGTGTACGAAGGTCGCCGGCGGCGCCGCGACCTGCGGGGCCGCCGCAGGTTCACTGCCCGTCACCGGTAGCCCGGTCTTCGCCATCGTCCTGGCCGGTGTCGCGCTCGTCGTGACCGGCTTCTTGATGGTCCGGGCATCCCGCTTCAACCGCAGCGCCGCCTGACCCATGACGGCGATCCTGCTGGTCGGCTTCGCGTTCCTGGCGCTGTGGCCGGCGTACAACCTGGCACTGGTGGCGTTCTCCGCCAGTGACTCGGCCACCGCCGGACGCCGCCGCCGGCGCGATGCCATCGCGCCGAACGGAAACGAGCCGCTGACCTTCTGGATCGTCGTGCCCGCCCTCAACGAGGAACGGGTCGTCGGCCGGACCGTCTCCGCCGCCCTCGCGCTCAGCGGGTCGGCGGGAACACGGACCAGGGTCCTGGTGGTCGATGACGGTTCGGACGACGGCACCCCGGACGTCCTCGCCGGCATCGGCCACCCGGACCTGACAGTCCTGCGCCGCGACTTCCCCGACGCCCGCAAGGGTAAGGGCGAGGCGCTCAACGCGGCGTTCCGCACGATCCGCGACCTCACGCTGCGCCACGGGGAGGACCCGGACCGGGTCGCGGTCGGCGTCATCGACGGCGACGGCCGCGGCAGCACCAACATCCTCACCGAGGTGTCGCGGCTCATGCGGGACCCGGCGGTCGGCGCGGTGCAGACCCGCGTGCGGATCCACAACCGCGACAAGGTGCTCGGCGCGGTGCAGGACCTCGAGTTCGCCGCCATCGCCAACGCCAGCCAGCTACTCCGCGACTCGGCGGGGACGGTCGGGCTGGGCGGCAACGGGCAGTTCGCCCGGCTGTCGTCGCTGATGCGGCTCGGTGCCGCGCCGTGGTCGCACTGCCTGGTCGAGGACCTCGAACTCGGGCTGCGGATGCACCTCAACGGTGAGCGCGTCCGGTACACCTCCATCGCCAGCGTCCGGCAGCAGGGCCTCGTCGACGTCAAGCGGCTGCTGCGCCAGCGCACCCGCTGGGCGCAGGGCAACCTGCAGTGCATCGCCTACGTGCCGCGGCTCGTCGCCTCGCGCCGGATCCGCAACCACGCGCTGCTGGAGATGCTGTACTACCTGCTCGCGCCGTGGATGAACGCCTTCGGTACGGCAACGGTGCTCGCCCTCTGGACGGTCGCGGTGTGGCGACTGCTCCAGGGGCGCGGCGAGACGTTCATGATCCACTCATGGGCGCAGATGGGCGGGGTCGCCGCCTTCTGGGTGGCCGGCATGACCGCACCGGGACTCATCTGGGCGCTGGTGCACCGGCTCCAACTGCGCGACGAGAGGCTCGGGCGGCTGCTGGGGGCGGCGCTGACGTACCCCTTCTTCCTGATGCTCGGCCTGGTGAGCACCTGGCGGGCAATAGCCCGGCAGATTGCCCGCCGCCAGGCATGGGCCAAGACCGAACGCCTGACCGAGGACCCAGCCCCCGACCCCGTCCCCGCCTGACCCCGTCCCCACCCCCGCCCCCAGTCCCACCCCCGCCCCGCGATCTTGCACTTGTGGTGCCCGTTTTATATAGAAATATCGCTATAAGACAGGGACCACAACTGCAAGATCGCGGGGGAACTGACCCCAAGGTGACGCCACATGCTTCCTGAAGTCTTTCTCATCGCCGGTACCCGACCCGAGGCCATCAAGCTCGCACCCGTCGCCGCCGCGATGCGCGCCGCCGGACGGCTCAGCCCGGTCCTGGTCGCCAGCGGGCAGCACCCGGCGATGGTCACTCAGGCCCTGGCCGCGTTCGACGTGGAGGCCGACGTCACGCTCCCGCTGGAGCGGGTCACCGGCAGCCAGCCCGAGCTGCTGACCGAGATGATCAAGCAGTTGGACGCGCTGCTCGCGGAGCGGACTCCGAAGGCCGTCGTCGTGCAGGGCGACACCACCACGACGCTCGCCGGTGCGATGGCCGCCTTCTGGCGCCGCATCCCGGTCGTACACCTCGAGGCCGGCCTGCGCTCCGGTGACCTCGACTCGCCGTTCCCGGAGGAGGCCAACCGCAAGCTCGTCGGGCAGCTCGCCGCGCTGCACCTCGCGCCGACCGCGCTCGCCGCGACGAACCTGCTCGACGAGAGCGTCAGCCCCGCCAGCGTGCTCATCACCGGCAACACCGTCGTCGACGCCTCGCTGGAGATCGCGGCGAAGGAGCTGCCGTTCGAGGACGCCGGCGTCGCCGCCGCGGTCGACGCCGCCACCCACGGCGAGGCCCGGCTGGTGCTCGTCACCGCCCACCGCCGCGAGTCGTGGGGCGAGCCGCTGGAGCGCATCCTGCGCGCCGTGCGCCGGCTCGTCGATGCGTACCCGGACATCCGCGTCGTCCTGCCCGCCCACGCCAACCCGGCGGTGCGCGCCCAGGTCGAGGCCGGGCTGACGGGGGTGCCGCGGGTGACGATCACCGACCCGCTGCCGTACCCGGCGCTCGCCCGGGTGCTCTCCCGCGCGTACCTGACGCTCACCGACTCCGGCGGCATCCAGGAGGAGGCGCCGTCGTTCAAGGTGCCCGCCCTGGTGCTCCGCGAGGTGACCGAACGCGTCGAGTCGCTCCACGCCGGCTGCGCCAAGCTCGTCGGTACCGACGAGGAGCTGATCGTCGCGGAGGCCGCGCGCCTGTTCGACGACCCGATGCTGCGGCAGTCGATGACCGCCAGCGGCAACCCGTACGGCGACGGGCTCGCGTCGCAGCGGACCGAGCAGGCCATCGCCGCACTGCTCGGCCTCACCTCCGCGCCGTCCCCGATGCCTTCCCCGTCGTACGTCTGAGAGGCCTGACGATGTCGAAACGCTCCCCGCTCCGTCTCCTGGCGACGGCCGTCCTGGCCGGCGCGCTCGCCGCCACGGCCCACGCCCTGCCCGGCGCCGCCGCGCCCGGCGCACGAGACCATCGGTGGGCCGGTACCACCGGCGAGTACGCCGCCGCGAGCCAGTCCTCCGTGCCGGCGCCGCCGCGCCCGGCGAAGCTCGTGCCGTCCGAGCGGGTGGTCACCACCGGGCAGGTGAAGCTCCGGGCGGCGGACTCGTGGGGATCGTTGCTGTCGTCGCTGCGCACGGCCCTGACCGGCCTGACGGCCGCCAACCCGACCACGACCACGACCGCCGCGACGAAGACGTCGACCGGCGCCGGCGCGCCCGGCGCGAACCCGTCGACGAAGACGCTGGTCCTCTACGACAACACCGGGCCGTACGGGTGGCTTGGCGAGGACTACGGGATGATGGCGACCAACCTCGTCTCCCACTTCGGCGCCTGGACCGCGCACCCGGTCGGCGGGTACACCGCCGGTGAGCTCGCGAACTACTCCGCGGTCGTCTACGTCGGGTCCACCTACGACGAGCCGATCCCGGCGGCGTTCCTCGACGACGTCCTGGCCACCAGCAAGCCCGTCGTCTGGATGTACGACAACATCTGGCAGTTGACGGCCCGCTCGGCGGACTTCGCCACGAAGTACGGGTACACCTGGAAGGGCTTCGACGTCTCGTCGGTGGCCCGGGTGAACTACAAGGGCACCGCGCTGACCCGCGACGCGCGCAACGCCGGCGGCATCATGGACTACGCGATCTACGACGCCGCCAAGGC
Source organism: Dactylosporangium roseum (assembly GCF_025264685.1). GTDB lineage: Bacteria > Actinomycetota > Actinomycetes > Mycobacteriales > Micromonosporaceae > Dactylosporangium > Dactylosporangium roseum. Next base: position 2,113,593 of record NZ_CP073721.1, on the reverse strand, counting down.
GGTCGGCGTCGGCGAGGCGGTCCGCGCCGACGGCACGAAGTTTCCGTGGGGCGTCAAGTCGGGCAACCTGACGTACCTCGGCGAGATCCCGTTCTCGTACATCACTTCCAACGACCGGTACCTCGCCTTCTCCGACCTGCTGTTCGACGCCCTCGCCCCGCAGACGGCGGCGCGGCACCGGGCGCTGGTCCGGATCGAGGACGTCGGCCCCGACGCCGACCCGGCCGAGCTGCGCGCCGTCGCCGACTACCTGTCGAGCAGGAACGTCCCGTTCACCGTCGCCGTCTACAGCCGGTACCGCGACCCGAAGGGCGTGAACAACAACGGCAAGGCCGAGGACTACACGCTGCGCCAGCGGCCACTGGTGGTCAGCGCCCTGAAGTACATGCAGAGCAAGGGCGGCACCCTGCTCATGCACGGCTACACGCACCAGCTCGACGCGCTGAACAACCCGTACGACGGGGTGAGCGCGAACGACTTCGAGTTCTTCCGGGCCCACGTCGACGCCAACGACGCCGTGATCTACGACGGCCCGGTGAAGAACGACTCGGCGGCCAACGTGACCGCGCGGGTCACCGCCGCCCGCGCCGAGTTCCTCGTGGCCGGCCTCAAGCAGCCGACCATCTTCGAGCCGCCGCACTACGCGGCCAGCGCGCTGGACTACAAGACGATCACCTCGCTCTTCGGGGTTCGTTACGACCGGGGGTTGTACTTCCCGGGCGTGCTCTCCGGCGGGACCGTGGACAACGGCGTGGCGCACATGGTGGGGCAGTTCTTCCCGTACACGGTGCGTGACGTCTACGGCTCGACGGTTGTCCCGGAGAACATCGGCAACATCGAGCCGGAGCCGTTCAACCAGCACCCGGCGGTGCTGCCGGCGGACCTGGTCGCCAACGCCAAGGCCAACCTGGCGGTCCGCGACGGGGTGGCGAGCTTCTTCTACCACCCGTATCTGGGCACCTCCTACCTGCAGCAGACGGTCGAGGGCATCCAGGGCCTCGGCTACACCTTCGTCGCGGCGTCCGCGATGTCGTAACTCATCGCCACTCGGGGGCGGATCCACAACCGGATCCGCCCCTGGATCATGAGCGGGTTGTCCACAGCGGCCCGGTCCGGGTTGCTCGCCGGTCCGGCGGCGATGAATGCTTGCCCGTGCAGGACGAATCGGAGTGGACGGGCCCGCCGCGGCGGTCCCAGCAGCAGATCATCACGGCCGCCCAGCTCAGGCAGGCGGGGATCACCAGGGGCCGGCTGCGGTGGGAGCTGGAAACCGGACGGTGGCAGACTGTGCTGCCTTCCGTCTACGCGATGTTCAGCGGTGTGCTGCGGGAGCGGCAGCGGCTGATCGCCGCGCTGCTCTTCGGCGGGCCGGGCGCGTACCTCACCGGAGCGGCAGCGCTCGGCGTGCACGGATTCCGCAACGTGCCGAGGGATCCGTCCATCCGGGTCCTCATCCCGCACGAGCGCCGGATACGGTCGAGCGGCTTCGTCCGGGTGCACCGCACGACGCGGCCCGATCCGTTCGCTCGGCAGGACGGCGCGCTCCGGCTGACCTCGCCCGAGCGGTCGGTGGTCGAGGCTGCTCTGCGCTGTGACGACCCGCGGCAGGTGCGGGCGATGGTCGCCGAGTCGGTGCAGGCCGGGTTCTGCACGGTCAACGATCTCGTCCGGGAGGTGGGCCACGCCCCGCGTTCGGGTGCCAGGGCGGCCGGATCTTTCCCATGATCATGGAGTCGTCCGGTCCGGAACGCGTCGTCCCGGGAACCGGCGGCCACCACGAGCGACCGACGCCGCCCGCGCGACCGTGCGTCACCGTCTCGTAGCGCGACACCGGGGGTGGACGGACGGCCGCGCGGCTTCACTTCGCGGCTCGGCGCCAGGGTGACCAGAGGCTTCCCGCGATCAAGCGGAGCCGAGCAGCAGGGACGGGATCAGGCGCTCCACCGCATATAGGTCGTAGACCCGGCGGATCTCGCGGATCAGGCCGGAGTCGTCCACGAACAGGAACTCGGCCAGGCGGAACGTCTCGTCACCCAGGGTGCAGTCGTAGACCAGGGCCACCCGGCGGTCGATGACCGTGCGGGAGAAGACGGTGACCGAGTCGAGCGCCGCGGCGTAGTCGGTCAGGATCTCGATGAAGTCGCCGTCGGGGTCGAGGTTGGACTCGATCGCCGGGCTCGCGGCGAGCAGGCGGAACAGGTCACTCGTCCGGCCCGCCGTCCAGGCGGCGGCCCAGCGCTCGGCGACGTCCTCAACCGCGGTCTCCATCCCGAACATCCTCGCACGCCCCGCCGCCGCCCTGCGGACGACCGACCGGACCCGGGGCCACCCGCACCCACCCCCGCATCGCGCGTTGATCTTGCAGTTGTGGTGCCTGACAAACCGGTCATTCAGGGAGTGTCTCGGCACCACAACTGCAAGATCGACGCACAAAGGGGGCGCGGCACGGCGCGGGGCGAGGCGGGCGCGGGGTGGGGGTCCCGGGAAAGGGCTTTCCTCGGTACTATCCGAGCATGTTGCGCATCGAAGACGGCCTCACGGCCGGCGGGCTGCGTCCCGCCACCGCGCGGATGTGGGAGCTCTCCGCCGCCAAGATCGACGCTCTCGGCGAGCCGGCGCCGGGCGACGGCTCACCCGTGTTCACCGTCGACGGGCGGTACACGGCACGCGGGTGGACCGAGTGGACGCAAGGGTTCCAGGTCGGCTCGGCGCTGCTGCAGTTCGACGCCACGGACGACAAGCACTTCCTCGATCTGGGCCTGCGCCAGACCCGCTCGCTCATGCCGCCGCACGTCAGCCACATCGGCGTCCACGACCACGGGTTCAACAACGTCAGCACGTACGGCACCCTCCTCCGGCTCATGACCGAGGGCCGCATCGACGACGAGCAGCGCGACGCCACCGAGCTCGCCCTGAAGGTGAGCGGCGCCGTGCAGGCCGCGCGCTGGCAACGGACCGACGACGGGACGGGCTACATCTACTCGTTCAACGGCCCGCAGTCGCTCTTCGTCGACACCATCCGCTCCTGCCGGTCGCTGGCGGTCGCGCATCGGCTCGGCCATGTCCTCATGGGCGAGCACGACGAGCGTATCGACCTGCGCGAGCGGCTCTTGCAGCACGGGCGCAACACCGCCCGGTACAACGTCTACTACGGCCAGGGCCGGGACGCCTACGACGTCCGGGGCCGGACGGCGCACGAGGCGCTGTTCAACGTCAACGACGGCCGGTTCCGCGCGCCGAGCACGCAGCAGGGCTACTCGCCGTTCTCGACGTGGACCCGCGGCCTCGCCTGGGCGATGCTCGGCTTCGCCGAACTGCTGGAGTTCGAGGACGAGCCGGTGTTCGCCGAGGCCGCGAAGGCGACGTGCGACTTCTACATCGAGCACTCCCCCACCGACGGCGTTCCCTACTGGGACACCGGCGCGCCGGGCCTGGCCCGCCTCGACGGCCACCGCGACCGCCCGGCCGACCCGTTCAACGAGCACGAGCCGGTCGACTCGAGCGCGGCCGCGATCGCCGCGCAGGGGCTGCTGCGGCTCGGGCGCCATCTCGGCGAGCGGCGATACGTCCAGGCCGGGCTGACCGTCGCGCGGACCCTGCTCGCCGAGCCGTACCTCTCGACGGATCCGCGCCACCAGGGGCTCCTGCTGCATTCCGTGTACCACCGCCCGAACGGCTGGGACCAGGTCCACGAGGGACAGCACGTCCCGAACGGCGAGTCGAGCATGTGGGGCGACTACCACCTGCGCGAACTCGCGCTGTACCTCGACCGGCTCGAGAACGGCCCGTACCACACCTTCTTCGGCGGTGTCGCGTGAGCGCGGCCCTCGTCACCGGCGCCTCCCGCGGCATCGGGCGCGGCATCGCGCTGGCCCTGGCACACGCCGGGTTCGACGTCGTGGTGAACTTCGCGAGCAACCTGGCGGCGGCCGAGGAGGTCGCCGGAGAGGTCGAAAAAGCAGGAGCCAAAGCGGCGTTGGTACGAGCTGATCTCGCCGACGCCGCCGACCGCGCTCGGCTGGTGGCCGAGGCGTACGAGGCGTTCGGCACCATCGACCTCCTGGTGAACAACGCGGGGGTCGCGCCGGCGCGGCGAGCCGACATCCTGGAGGCCGACGAGGAGTCGTTCGACCGCCTGATCGGCATCAACCTCAAGGGCCCGTACTTCCTCACCCAGCAGGTCGCGCTGCGGATGATCGAGCACGGCACACCCGGCAGGATCGTCACGATCTCGTCGATGTCGGCGTACACCGCGAGCGTCAACCGCGGCGACTACTGCGTGACGAAGGCGGGCCTGTCGATGATGACCAAGCTGTTCGCGGCCCGGCTGGCGGAGCACGGCATCACGGTCTTCGAGGTCCGCCCGGGCATCATCGCGACGGACATGACCGGCCCGGTGAAGGAGCGGTACGACCGGCTGATCCTCGACGAGGGCGTGACCCCGATCCGCCGGTGGGGGCAGCCGGAGGACGTCGGCAAGGCGGTGGTCGCGGTCGCGCAGGGCCTGTTCCCGTTCTCGACCGGCCAGGTGATCGACGTCGACGGCGGCTTCCACCTACGCACCCTCTGACCCGCCCCCCTTGCGCGTTGATCTTGCAGTTGTGGTGCCGGGACACTCCCTGAATGACCGGTTTGTCAGGCACCACAACTGCAAGATCAACGCGCAAGGGGGGCGGCGGCCCGGGTGCGCAGCAGGCGGTGGACGGCCTCGATGTCCGCCGGTGCGGTGCGCGACGCCAGCCAGTACATGATCCCGGTGGGGATGAAGAAGGCCTGGAACGCCGCCAGGCCGATGGCCAGGTTCACCGGCGGCGGGAAGCCGCGCGCCAGCGCGGCGAAGACGGCACCCACCAGGCCGTTGCCGGCGGCACGGCCGACGCCGTTGACGAGGTTGCCCAGCGAGTAGACCGTGCCGCGGTGCTCGGGCGGATTGACGTCGGCGATGAGGGCGAACCAGTTCGGCGAGTTCGCCGACGTCAGGGCCAGGGCGAGCAGCGCGCACAGGAACGCCGCCAGCAGGCCGGGCTCGGTGAACATCGATCCCAGCACCAGCGACAGCGCGTCGTGCTCCGCCGCCGGCGGGGGCAGGGTCAGCGGCGCGAAGAACAGCAGCACGTAGAGCGGCACGCCGGCGAGGATGCCGATGGCGGCGACCTTCGCCCGGCCGCCCGGGTCGCGGCGCTGCCACCGGTCGCCGACCAGGCCGCCGACGATCGAGAGGGCACCGCCGAGCTGGAACAGCGTGGCCAGCAGACCGCCGATCTGGATGGCGGTCTGTTCGTCGTACCCCTGTGCCTCCGCCTTCGCCTGGAAGAGGCGGGGCAGCCAGACCAGTGAACCGAACGTCACCTGCGCGGTCAGGCCCTGCAGCACCAGCCAGACGTTGGTCCGCCGGGCGGCGATGCGGGGCAGGTCGGCACGGGAGATGCGGTGCTCGTACTCCTCGCCCGCGGCGAACACGGCGGCGAGGTCGGGCTCGCTCTGCCCGCGGCGGATGTCGGCGGTCGTGAAGTACGCGATCGAGGCGAGCACGCCGAGGCCGGCGAGCACGGAGAACGGCGTCCGCCAGTCGGTGCCGCCGAGCTGGCTGGCGACCAGCACTCCGGCGAGCGTGCCGACACCCTGCGACAGGCCCCACAGGCTCATGACCAGGCCGCGGCGGCGCGGCGAGATCAGGTCGCTGACCACGGAGAAGCCGACGGAGCCGACCGCGCCGAGCCCTACCGCGGCGAGCACCTGCGCGGCGAAGAACGCCCAGTAGCCGCCGGTGAACACCGTGCCGGCGGTGCCGGCGGCCCAGATCAGGGTGCCGATCACGAGGACCGGCTTGCGATCGGTGTGGTCCCCGACGTAGGCCCAGACGACCGCGGCGACGGCGGTGACGAGGTAGCTGACCGCCGTGACGACCCCGAGCGCTCCCTCACCGACCCCGAGGGCCCGGCTGATCGGCGAGTACAGCGGCGGGACGAGGCTGATGGCCACGTTGTCGAGCGAGGCCAGCACGATGAACACCACGACGCTGTACACCCGATGCGCACCCACGCGCCTCATCCGATCACGGCCCCCGCTCCCCCACCACGCCCCCCGTCACGTTGATCATGCACTTGTGGTGCCATGACACTCCCTGGATGTCCGGGTTTGTCAGGGACCACAAGTGCATGATCAACGCGGCTTCGGGGGTCAGCCCGTCTCGCCCGCGACCGAGAAGGAGCGCAGGCGTTGCACCGCGTACACGGTGGCGGCGAGCGTGAAGACGCCGGCCATCACGAAGCTCACCGGCACCGACACCCGGCCCTGCAGGACCTCGGACGGAGCCAGCCAGTCGACGATCGACACGACGTACTGCTGGATGCTCAGCTTCTGCGTGCCCGACAGGATGTTGCCGAGCAGCCCCTCCCAGAGCACGACGTAGACCAGCCCGAGCAGCACCGGCCGGCGGGTCAGGACGCTGATCATGACGAAGAGCGCCGAGTAGGCCAGGGCGCCCACCACCGCGCCGACCAGGAGGGCGAACGCGAGGGACCACGAGTTGGCGATCACACCGGCGACGAAGAGCGGAGCGCCGGCGAACAGGCCCGTCACCCCGGCGGCCACGACCAGCTTCGTGAAGACGATCTCCGAGCGGGGCAACGGCTTGGCCAGGATGTGGGTGATCGTGCCGTCGTCGATCTCCGAGCCGAGCACGCCGGTGCCGACGATGAGCGCGATGACCGGCAGCACGGCGGTGAAGCCGAGCCCCACGATGATCGGCTCACCCCACTCCTCCGGCGTGGCGCCGGACGCGCGGGCGATCAGCGCGAGGCCGATCAGGATCAGCGGCAGCGGTACGAGCAGCCAGATCCGGCGCCGGCCGAGCAGGCCGCGGGTGGTGATCCGGGCGATCGTCGCGTTCATCAGGCACCCACCAGGTAGGAGAAGACGCTTTCCAGGGACTCGTCGGCGGGCAGCAACTGACGCACCCGCACGCCCTCCTTCAGCGCGATCCGGGGCAGTGCCCGGGTGAACGTGCCGTAGTCGGAGGCGCGGACCTGCAGTCCGGCGGGCTCGAGCTCGACGCCCTTGACCGAGGGCTGCCCGATGAGCGCGACCGCGAGCCGGCGGTCGTCGCTGGAGCGGACGGTGAAGACGTGCGGCCGGTTCGTCATCAGCCGCCGGATGGTGCGGAAGTCACCCGAGGCGGCGAGCCGGCCCGCCACCATCACCTGGACGGTGCCGGAGACCTGCTCGACCTCCTCCAGGATGTGCGAGGAGAACAGCACGGTGCGGCCGTCGTCGCCCATCTTGTGCAGCAGGTCCATCATGTGGAAGCGCTGCCGCGGGTCCATGCCGTTGAACGGCTCGTCGAGCAGCAGCACACCCGGGTCGTGGACCAGGGCCGCGGCCACGCGGGTCCGCTGGCGCATGCCCTTGCTGTACGTGTCGATCCTGCGGTCCTGCGCCGGCTCCATCTCCACCAGGGCGAGTGCCCGGCGGGCCGCCTCCTCGGCGTCGGGCAGCCGGTGCAGGCGGGCGCTCGCGAGGACGAACTCCTTGCCGGTGAGGAACCCGTGCACCGACTCGCGCTCGCTGACCAGGCCGAGGGTCTTGTAGACGTCGGGATTGCGCCAGGCGGGCGCCCCGTCGACGGTCAGCTCACCCTTCGACGGGGCGAGGAACCCGGACATCATGTGCAGCAGCGTGGTCTTGCCCGCGCCGTTGGGCCCGAGCAGGCCGGTCACGCCGGGGCCGAGCGTCATCGACACGTCGTTGACGGCGACCACGTTGCCGTACCACCGCGAAACGTGCTTCAGGTCGACGGTGCCCATGTCAGGCGGCCACCTTCCGGTAACGGGCCAGCAGCAGCGTGATGGCCAGGGCGAGGAGCGCGACGGCGCCGACGCCGTAAAGGGGTCCGAAGTCGCCGGTCGGCATCCGGTTGTTGCCGTCGGCGCCGAACAGCCACTGCTCGAAGCCGCTCAGCAGCGTCATGGGGTTGGCCAGGAAGGCCACGTTGGTCAGCGTCCAGTTCTCCAGCGCGGTGCCGAGCTCGGCGAGGATGCCGACGATCGGGGCGGTGATCAAGAAGACGCCGACGATGAACGCGGCGGCGAACGCGCGGCGGCCGGTCGTCGCCGCCACCACCAGCGCGACCGCGGCCAGGACCAGGGCCTGGATCAGCGCGCTGGCCAGACCCGGCATCATGTCGCCGAGTTCCTTCATGGCCCCGGAGAAGCCGTCGGTACGGGTGAAGATCGCGCCGGTGTAGATCAGGAGCTGCGGGACACCGAGCAGGAGCAGGACGGCGGTCGCCAGCGCGGCGTACTTCGCCAGGGCGTAGTCGGTGCGTGCGAGCGGCCGGGAGAAGTACAGCGGCAGGGTGCGGTCACGCAGGTCGCGCGAGACGAGCTCGGGCCCGACGATCGCCAGGAACAGGATGATCGGGAACGACAGGCCGGTGACGAAGCCGCGGTACGTGATCAGGGTCTGGCCGCTGATCGAGCGGACCGCGATCTCGACGATGGCCACGCCGACGACGATGCCGATCACCAGCCAGGGGAAGATCTTCGCCTTCGCGCCCCGGCCGATGCCGAACGCGGTGCGCAGGCTGTGCTCGTAGAGGGAGCGGTTGGCGTACCACCGGCCGAGACGCGGGCCGCTGTAGCGCTGGTAGCCGATGTCGTGGATGACACTAGTTTGCGGCGCCACGGCCGACCTCCTGAGGTGCTGGGCTGGTGACCGCGGGGCTCTGGAAGAGTTCGGCGACCCGGTGCCGGCGCTGGTCGAGGCGGTGCAGCGGCAGGTCCAGCTCGGCGACGGCGATCAGGATCTGGTCGTACACGTCCTCGCTCTCCAGCGGCACGGTCAGCGCCGCGCCGTCGCGGGTGGCCGGGATGCCGAGCTCGGCCAAGCGCGCGGTGAGCTGGTCGACGCCCTCGCTGACCTCGACGGTCAGCACGTCGCGGCTGGTCGTCATGTCGGACACCGTCGCCGAGCGCAGCAGCCGCCCGCCGTCGATGGCGATGAGCGAGTCGCAGATCCGCTCGACCTCGCCGAGCAGGTGGGAGCAGACCACGATCGAGATGCCGAACTCGGTGCCGATGCGGTGGACCAGGTCGAGCATCGCGTCGCGGCCGGCCGGGTCCAGGCCGTTGGTCGGCTCGTCGAGCAGGAGCAGGTCGGGGTCGTGCGCGAGGGCCTGGGCCAGCTTGACCCGCTGCTTCATGCCGGTCGAGTAGCCGCCGATCTGCCGGTACCGCTCCTCGTAGAGCCCGACGTGGCGCAACGCCTCGGAGGCGCGCTCGCGGGCCGCGTTGGCGGGCAGCCCGCTCATGCGCGCCAGGTGCGTCACGAACTCGGCGGCCGACATCTCGCTCGGCAGGCAGTCGTGCTCCGGCATGTACCCGACCCGGGCGCGCACCTCCTCGGAGTCCGTCGTGGGGTCGAGCCCGAGCACCCGCAGCCCGCCGTCAGACGGCTGGAGCAGCCCGAGCATGATCTTGATAAAGGTCGACTTGCCGGCGCCGTTGGCACCGACGAGCCCGATGATCCCCGGCTCCACGGCCAGGGTCAGTTCCGACAGGGCGGTGACGCCACCCCCGTAGCGCTTCGTCAGCGCACGTGTCTCGATGAGTGCCACGCCGCTGACATTACGGACCGTACACGGTGGCGTGCCATCCGGATCGCACCTGAAAGGCACCACTTAGGGGTTCAACCTGTGAATTCCCTCAGGTTCGGCGATCCGCTCAGGTCAGGGTCGTCGTAGCCGACAGTGCGACGTGAGTGTCGACATCGACGAAGCGTTGCTACGGATGCGCCGCAACCTGGAGTGGACCGGGATCATCTGCCGGTCCGGCTCCGTGCTGTGGATCATCTCAGCGTACGTGCTGCTGCCGGCACCCGCAGCCGGGCTGCTCTCCGGCACGGCCTGGCTGACGGCGGCGGTCCTGGCCCTGCCCGAGCTCGCCATCAACGGTTTCGCCGGCTACGCGCTGCGCAACGTGGCACATCGCCGGTACCCCTGGACGAGTGCGGCACTCGTCGCCTCCGACACCACCACGATCATCGCGACGGTCGTCGTCACCGCCCGGAACCCGGGGGTCGACCTGTGGCCGCTGTTCATCATCCCGATCATCGTCGCCGCCTACCGCCACCGGCTGGCCGGCGCACTGCTGGCGTTCGCCGCCACGGCCGGTGCCTGCCTGATGCTGTACTTCCAGGGTCCGCTCCTCGCCGGCCGGGCGACCAGCGACGACCTGGTGACGATCGCCCCCGCCCTGCTCCTCGTGGTGGCCCTGATGACCGGCCTGCTGTCCCGCGCGCACCACACCCACCTGCGCCAACTGGCCACGGCCCGGACGACACTGCGCCAGCAGGCGCTCTACGATCCGCTGACCGGCCTGGGCAACCGCAACCTGCTGCACGAGCACTCCCGGACGACGCTGTCACCCGGATCGCTGGTGTCGGTGCTGGTGCTGGACCTGGACGGCTTCAAGGCGGTGAACGACACGCTGGGCCACGCGGCGGGCGACGAACTGCTGCGAGTGGTCGCCGGCCGCCTGCGCACCCAGGCGCGCGACGGCGACCTGGTGGCCCGCCTGGGCGGCGACGAGTTCACGGTGATGCTGCACGACACGGACACCCGGACGGCGCGGGAGATCGCCGAGCGCCTCCGCCTGGCGGTGATGGCGCCGATTCTCCTGGGCGGCGAGCAGGTGAGCATCGACGCCAGCATCGGCGTGGCGACAGCGGTGGACGACAGTCTGGACAACCTCCTGCGCACGGCGGACGCTGACATGTACCGAGTGAAGTCCGCCCACCACATCCTGCGCGCATCCCGAGAACCCCTGCGCGAGGCAGCCTGACCGCCGACCGCGCTACGGCACCCGGGCACCGGCGCCCTTCCCGTCTAGGCCGGCCGTTCGGCGGCATCGGCCCACGACGCGCCGGGCCGGGAGGGCGAGCCGCCCGCCGCCGCGGAGCGGCCCCCGAAACCGTGGGACAAGCCGGCGGCGAGCCCAGACCAGCCCCTTGCCAACCCGGATAGGCCGACAATTCGGGCGCGGGGCGCGGAGGCGTCGCCGCCGAGGCGTGCCGGCCGGCGCGCGTTCCGCCGCCAGGCCGCTCGATCCCATGATCATGGAGTCGCCCGGCCGGAACGCGCCGACCCGGGGCCAGCGGCCACCACGAGCGACAGACACCCGCCCGCACGACCGTGCGTCACCATCCGGTAGCGCAACACCGGGATTGCCCGACGACCGCATGGTTCAACTCCGCGGCCTCGCGGCCAGGCAGTGCGATGTTCCCTCGTTCATGGCGCGAGGGTGGAGTTGCGGTGGGAGCGTAGGATTCTCGGCATGTCGTGGTCGATGACCACCCTCTTAACCGCGTGGGGCGCAGTCGCCACGCCGGCCGACATCGTCGCGGTCGCCACCGCCATCATCGCCGGCCTGGCCATCGTCCTCGCGGCCCGGCTCATCGCCGATCTTCCGGCGGCCTCCGCGCGCGGGCGGCTCGTGCCGGCCCGGGTCCGCGCCGAGCGCGCCCGGTTCATCCGCGCCACCGATCCCGATGCCGCGGGACGTCCGCGGCCCCGTGCGCCCGGCGCCTGACCCTTCACGCCGCGCGCCGCGCAACCCGGTCGCCGCGCACTACGGCCCGGCCAGCGCACCACAGCCCGGCCAGCGCACCACGGGCCCGGCCAGCGCGCCTCGGGCCGGTCGCACCACAGCCGGTCACCGCGCCCCGTGCTGGTTGTGCGCGATAGCAAAAGCCAGGTTGCCGCACGCAGGCCCAGCCGATCAGTGACGCCGCCGACCCGGTCGGCGCAGGCCGGCCCGATCAGCGCGCACCGGCCGGCGACGCGGACCGAACCGGCCAGCGCCCGACCAGCGACACAGCCGAGCCGGTCCGCACCGGCCAAACCGGTCGACACGCACCGGCCGGCGACGCGGACCGAACGGGCCACACCCAGCCAGCGACACAGCCGAGCCGGTTAGCGCACACCGGCCGGTGACGCAGCCGGGCCGGCCGGCGTGCGCGTGTAGCCGGGCGCCGCACCAGGCTCGCGGCTCGGTGGTGATCGAACTGTCCGTACTGCCGCGCCGGCTCGCCGGCCGCACGTGTGGCCGAGGCGGCTGCTGCCGGCACCCAGCTCGGCGGCCCGGCCGCGACGCCTCGGCCGACCGGCCGGACGACGCAGCCCAGAAACGACGCAACCCGGACACCACGCAACCCAGAAACCACGCAACCCAGAAACGACGCAAGGCCGAGACGACGCAAAGCCGAGACGCCGTAACTCTGAAGGGTCTTCCGAACCATGGTGCACACCGTGCTCGAAGGGCTTGCCGCCCTGCTCCACTCCATGCCCGCCGCCGTGATCGTCGCCACCGTCCTGCTCCGCGCGGCCATGTTGCCGCTCAGCGTTCGCGCCTACCGGGCCGAACGGGTCCGCAGCCGGCTCGCGCCGCAACTCGCCGCGCTCCGCGAACAGCATGCCACCGAGCCGGTCATCCTCGCGGAGAAGACCACCGCACTGCTACGGGCCGAAGGGTCCGGGCCGTTCGCCGGGCTGCTGCCCGCGCTCGCCCAGGCGCCGTTCATCTGGATGTTGTACCGCCAGTTCACCGCACCCGGCATGCACGGGCACACGTTCCTCGGGGCGGACCTCACGTTCCGGCTCGTCGGGCATCCCGCCGTGCTCGTCGGATGGCTCGTCGTCGCGGCGCTCGCCGGCATCGCACTGGTGAACGTCCGGCAGCTCCCGGCCGGGGCGCCGTCGCTGGTGCGGGTGTTACCGTTCGGCACGGTCGCCGTCGCGGCCTTCGCGCCGCTCGCCGCCGGGCTGTACCTGGTCACGTCGGGACTGTGGACCACTGTCGAACGCTGGTGGTTCCGCCGGGCCCGCGATCGGTGACGCGGCGGCGAATAGGGCAGGCTTTGGTCGTACAACTCAAGACCGGCGAGACGCTGCTCAAGTCGGTGCTGGCGCCGATGGTCGCCATGCGCCACCTCAAGGTGCGCTCATGGTCGGGCCTCAACCTGCTGGCCGGCGGCGGCCACGGACGGACGCCAAGGCGCTGCTCCCGCACCCGGCCGCCCCGCCGACCCCCTTTCCGCGTTGATCTTGCAGTTGTGGTGCCTGACAAACCCGACATTTTGGGAGTGTCACGGCACCATAACTGCAAGATCGACGCGGAAAGGGGTCAGGGGAGGAGGAGGCGCCAGGCAGCCGGCGCGACGCGCCAGGTGTTGGCGGTGAACGGGCCGGTCAGTTCGCCGTCGGCGTTGACGTGGAACGGCTCGCCGGCGATGTGGACCTCCCGGGCGCGGGTGTGCAGGACGTCCTCGCGCTCGGGGTGCCGGCCGCGCCGCAGCGCTAGTGCGTAGCCGACGCGGGCGAGCGGACCCACCGCGTACGACACCGTGACGTCCGCGAGGCCGTCGGTGGGGTCGGCGCCCGGGCCGAGCCGGCCGGTGCCACCGGCGATCGTCGGCGCGTTCGACAACCCGGCCATGAGCACGCGCCGCCGGCCGCGCATCACCGGCCGGCCGTCGATGCTCACCCGCAGCCGCCAGCCCTTGGTGGTGAACCCGGCGAGCACGGCCCCGATCGGAAACGCGGCGATGCGGAGCCGGCGCTTCAGCGGCAGCGCCCTGCGCGCGGCCTCGGCACCGGCGCCGACATGGACGGCGTTGACCGCGGCGCCGCCGCGGTCGGAGACGATGAGGTCGAAGGGGCGCGGCGTGCCCTCCACGACGATCCGTGCCGCCGCGCGGAGGTCGTCGACGGGGATGCCGACCCCGCGGGCGAAGTCGTTGCCGGTGCCGAGCGGGATCAGCCCGACCTCGCACGTGGCGGCCTCGCCCCGGCGCCACAGCGCGCCCATCATCGTGTGCAGGGAGCCGTCGCCGCCGACCACGACCAGCCTGCGCCCGGCCCTGGCGTCGAGGATCCGGTCGATGTCGGACGCATCGGCGCACGCCATCACCTCGACGTCGGCGCCGCCGCCGCGGAGGACCTCGACGACCTCATCGACGGCACCGGCCTCGGTGCGACCGGCAAGCTCGTTCGTCACGACCAGCACGCGTCCCACGCTACGGCAAGGGCGCTTCAGCAGCCGGACATGCGCCCTCCGTTTCGCTCCGGCCCGGTCATGCCGGTTCGCGGGACCGGACCCAGGCCGCGATCTGGGTGCGCGACTCGAGGTTGAGCTTGCTCAGGATGTTGGAGACGTGGACGGCGGCGGTGCGCGGCGAGATGTACAGGCGGCGCGCCAGCTCCGCGTTGGTGAGGCCCTCGGCCAGCAGCGTGGCGACTTCCCGCTCGCGCGGGGTCAGGGCCTGGTCGCCGGCGCCGGCGGGGACGGGAGCGGCCAGGCCGAGCCGGCCACGCAATGCCGTCAGCTCGGTCACCCGCCAGCCGGCCCAGCGGGCCAGCAGCCGCTCGGCGGCACGGACGTGCTCGCGGGCCTCCGCCAGGTGACCGGTGGCAAGCAGGCATCGGGCGGCGCCGAGGTGGCCGCTGCCGCGCTGTGCCGGCAGAAGCAGCGACGGCTCGGCGACCGCCGCGCGATACAGCCGCAGCGCCTCGGTGTGGTCGCCGGAGGCCTCGGCGAGCTGCCCGTCGGCCAGCCAGCGCCACGCGTCGTCGAACAGCGGGTCGTCGATGGCCTCCGCGACGGGCCGCAGCTCGTCGGCGGAGAGGCTCGCGGCGAGGCCGGCGGAGATGAGGTCGTGGGCGAAGTCACGGCCGGTGATGCCGACGGTGCCGACCGCGTCGAGGACCACGCGCAGGTGCTCGCGGGCCTGGTCGGGCCGGCCGAGCTTGCACGCGAGATGGAACTGCAGGCCGGGCACCGAGACCTGGGTGAGCATCGTGTAGGCGTCGGTGGACTGCTCGACGAGGCCGCGGACGACGGTCTCGGCCTTGTCCAGCTCGCCCGACTCCAGCAGCAGCCCGGCGAAGAACACGCCGTGGTAGTCGCTGCCGTTGCGGGTGCGCAGCAGGCCCCGGTCCCGCCGGCGCGCGGACTCCAGCTCGGCGAGGGCCGCGCCGAGGTTGCCCTCCTGGACCGCGAGGCGGGCCCGGCCCTGGAAGTACGCGGCGCCGGCCAGCGACTCGAAGCCGGCCCGCTCGGCGAAGGTCCGCATCCGCTCCAGCGCCGCCGCCCAGTCGGCCGGGCCGCCGGGCAGGAGGTTGTACAGGTTGTTGAGCGAGCGGGCGGCGAGCAGCCACTCGCCGGCCTGCTCCGCCTCCTGGGCCGCCTCGTTGAGCAGTTTGATCCCGTCGTCGACGCCGGCGGCCACGTTGACCAGCGCGGAGCCCTTCTCCAGCTTGCCGGCCACCCACACCGCGGGCAGGCCGAGCTTCTCGCCGAGCGCGATGGCCTTGTCGGCCCACGCGACGGCCTGCTCGGTGTCGTCGTGGAGCATGCACGCCTGGGCGATCGCCGCGAACGCGTGCGCCTTCGCCGGGACGTCGCCGAGCGGCTCGATCTCGGCGCGCAGCTCGCCGACGCGCTGCCGCATGCTGCCGCTGCTGCCGACCTCCCAGCTCAGCCGGAGCAGCAGCCGCAGCGCGTCGGCGCGCTCCTCGCGGGTGGCGGCGGTGTCGAACCAGCGGCGGCCGAGCTCCTGCGCGTCGTCGAGGAGGCCGGCCAGCCAGGCGGCGCGGGCGCCGTGCGAGAGCAGCTCCACGTCGTCCGGCAGCTCGTCGAGGCCCATCTCGGCGAGCTGCAACGCCTGGTACGGCGAGCCCATCCCGAGGTAGACGTGCATGCCGCGGCGGGCCGCCTCCACCATGTCGAGGTAGCGTCCGGCACCCCTGGCATGGTGCGCCACCAGCGCGTAGTCCTTGCTGCCGGTGGACAGCAGCGTCTCCAGGGCCAGCTCGTGGAGGCGGCGGCGCTGCCGGCCGAGCATCTCGTCGACGAGTGCCTCGCGGGTCAGGGCGTGCCGGAAGCTGAACTCGTCATCGCCGGTCTCCACCATGAGGCCCCGGCGCACGAGGTCGCGCAGGGCGTAGATCAGCTCGTTTTCGTCGTGGCCGGTCACCGCCGCGAGCAGGTCGAAGGGAACCTTGCGGCCGAGGACGGCGGCGGCCTCGACGATGCGCTGCTCCCCGGTGTCGAGGTCGTCGAGCTGGCGGCGCAGCGCCTCCGCGACGTTCCACGGCAGCGGCCGGTCGCAGAGCGTATCGAGGTCGGCCTCGCCGTTGGCCTTGAGCAGCTCTTCCAGGAAGAACGGGTTGCCGCCGGTGCGGTTGTGCAGCGACAGCGCCGTCCGGTAGGTCGGCGGGCGCCCGGTCGCCGACTTCAGGAACATCGACGTGTCGGCCAGGCTGAGCCGCTCCAGGCGCACGTTGGTCACCGTGTAGCGCCGCTCGAGCCGGGTCAGCAGGTCGGCGAGCGGGTGCCGCCGGGTGATCTCGTCGGGCCGATACGTGCCGACGAGCAGGCGGCCGCCGCCCAGGTCGGCGATCCGCTCGAACAGCGCCACGCTCTCCGAGTCGGCCCAGTGCAGATCCTCGAAGACGACGATCGACGGGCCCGGTGTCGTCAGCAGCCGCACGATCTCCAGACCCGCCTGGATCCGGTCGATCATCGACCGGGACGCGTCGGTGACGGTGCGCAACAGTTCCGGGTCGAGGCCGCCGGACCGATGACAGCTATCGATGGCGTCGAACAGCACCTCGAACGGCCGGCTGAGCGTGCCGGGATCGGCCTGGCCGTCCAGGACCGGGAGGGTGTCGGGAAGTCCCGCGATCAACTCCTGGACCAGCCGGCTCTTGCCGATGCCCGGCTCACCGCCGAGCATGGCGATGGACGGCTCGGACCCGTCGACGAGGCGGCGCAGTCTGCGCAGCTCGTCGTCGCGGCCGACCATCACCTGGCTCATTCCGCTACGGCTGGCCCGCACGCCACCAGCCTACCGGCGGGAGGCCGGTGTACCGGCTGTGACGGTCGCGACCTGTGCCACCAGAACCGGCGCTCGTCGCCCGTGGCGCGGCGGGCGCGGACCCCGAGACCGAGCAGGCCCTGCTGGCGGTGCCGTAGCTGGCTGTACAGAAACGCCGGATGCATCATCGTGAACTCCTTCGTCGGTGGTATCTCCAATGCTCGCGAAGTAAGGAGCCATTGCCATCCGCACCTGTTACGTATCTTGCGGCCCGGCGACCGTCTAGTCATGCCGCCGTGATCTAGGTAGGTGCCGCGGCTCGCACACACGACAGCCCCGGTGCGGCGAGCGCGACCACCTGGAGGGGGTGGTGTCCGCGCCGCGCACCGGGGCTGTAATCCCCCGTGTCGCGGTCAGATCCGATCGGTTCCGGGTCGGGCCGGGTCGGGCCGGCCATGCCGCGGGCGCCTCGCCCGTCAGGCGGGCAGGCCCGTGCGGTGGGCTCGACGGCGCAGCCGCACCCCACTTGTCCAGTGCCTGGCCTCGTCGAGCAGGTGCAACTGCCGCTGGCGGACCAGCTCGTTGAGGATGACCGGGTGGTTGGCGTTCATCTCGGGGCTCCTTTCGACCTCGTGGAACCATCCTCGCCCCGTACGGCCCGCCTTCCATCGGTAGCTCTTACGTATTCGCGGAACGGGGACATACGTAGTCGGGGAGCCGGGCGCGTACGTATGCCTACGGCGTGTTTCGAGAACAGGCCTTAGATCGAGTCATCGAGGTGGGTGTGCCAGACCGCGGCGGCCTGGTCGTGGGTGTCGACGCCGGCGAGGAACGCCTCGCGGAGCCCGGCCCGGTCGACGCCGACGAGCTCGAAGAACTTCGGCCGGTGGACGGCGAAGCCGCCTGGGCTCGCCGGCGGACGGTAGGGCACGGCGATCGTCAGTGACGCCCCGCCGGGTCCGTACTCCACCGCTTCGATGACGAGCGCGTCGAACTTGCCGGCGTCGAGGGTGATGTAGCCGTCGACGACGAACACCGCCCGCCGCGCACCCTGTTCGTTGGCGGCGAGAACCTCCCGGCCGACCTCGCCGACGAAGCAGGTCATTCCCCGCCCGTGGTCGGCGTGCTCGTAGCCGAGCATCGGGAAGAGGGTCTCGCCGTCGGAGAGGTTCCGGATGTTCCGGACCTGGTGAGCGGCGAAGTAGCCGGCGAGCCGGACAAGCTCGTACATGCTCGCCAGCATGCCAGTCTGCCGCAACAGACGCGCCGGACGGCCGTGCCAGCCACGACGGCCGGCGGCACCTCGATGTGCTCAGCGGCCCACGACGGATCGACCAAGGCCGCGAAGTTCGACCCCGCAGCCCTTTGCCGACCTGGGCCAAGACCGACGATTCGGGCATGAGGGCTCGGAAGGCGTCGCCGCCGAGGTGTGCCGGCCGGCACACCGCCCGCACGACCGCGCGGCACCGTCCCGGAGCGCAACACTGGGGTGGACAGGCGACCGCACGGCTCGACGACGCGGCCTTGACGGGTCAACGGACAGACCTGGACCGCCGCCATGAGGCGCGCGTGGCGGTGAACCCCGAGCTGTGCGGCGTACACGTCGAGGGCCATCGCGAGTGCGTCGGCGCGGATCACCCACCCGCTCGGCGGACGACGCGGCGGTTGCGCTGTCGACCGGACGCGTCCGCTCAGTCGCGCCGGTCGCGCTTCATGAGGCGACGGCGCTGCCAGACGAGCAGCGCGAGGACGGCGACGACCACGACCACCCAGCACAGTTTGCCGATCACCGGCCGAGCCTACGACCAGTTCGGGACGTGCTGCGGGGCGCGGGCCACCGGCAGCCCGCGGCGCCCGGCCAGCCGGGCGACCGCCACCGCGTCGGCGACGGCCGCGCAGCCGGGGTCGTTGTTGCAGTAGACGTACGAGGTGTGCCGCGGGAACGCCGCCGCGAGGCGGGCGGTCCACGTGCCGAGGGCGGCGCGGCCGTAGCGGGGCCGCGGGTTGGCGCGGCCCTCGTGGAGGCGCAGGTAGCCCCAGTCGGCCGTGCGCCACAGCGGGGTGACCGGGCGGCTCTTACGGTCGGCCCAGCACAGCGCGGCGTTGTGGGCGCCGAGCACCTGCCGCACCTCGCCGATCCACCACGACTCGTGCCGCGGCTCGACTGCCACCCGCACGCCCCGGGGGAAGGCGGCGAGTGTGGCGTCCAGCGCCTCCGGGTCGACCCGCAGGTTCGGCGGCAACTGCAGCAGGATCGGCCCGAGCTTGTCGCCGAGCCCGGCGGCCCGGTCCATGAGCCGCTCGACGGGCTCCCTCGGCTCGCGTAGCCGTTTCACGTGCGTCAGGAACCGGCTGGCCTTCACCGCGACGGTGAAGTCGGGCGGCGTACGGTCGCGCCAGTCCTCGAATGTCGAGCGCTCCGGCAGCCGGTAGAAGGCGTTGTTGACCTCCACGGTGGCGAACCGCGCCGCGTAGTGCTCCAGCCATGCCCGCTGCGGCACGTCCCGCGGGTAGAAGCGCCCCCGCCAGTCCTTGTACTGCCATCCGGACGTGCCGACGAGCATCATGTACTGCGGAGTTCCCGGCGGCGGGTGGCGCTAACCCGGCGAGGCCGCCGGCGACCACGATGCGGGACGGAGAGGCGTCCGGCAGGCGGGTTCCACGTCGCACCGGCAACGGCGATGTATCAGGAGCCGGCGGGGCGGGCTCTGGTTCGGTGGAGCAGGCGGCGGAGCAGCCCATGACCCCGAGGAGCAGCGCGGCCGTGAACAGCCGGGAACGCAGGCCGACCAGGCTTCCGGGGACCACGACAAGTTTCAATGGACCCAGGTTGCCTCGGATAGCCGACATTTCCGGCGGGCAAAAGCGGAGAATCCACCAATCTCGGGCCACGGAGTGCGCCCGAGGAATTGCTCAGTGTGACGACGGGGCATTACACCAGGCGCGTTGCCGATATTCTGTGTGTTCGATGTGGGACCGGAGGGGGGCCGCCCATATGGGCAGAAAAGGTGACGGATCGGTCCGCGCGCAGCTATGTTGCGCACGGTAACCGTGTCCACACAGAGGGATACACAGAGGCATCCGGTCGCGACCGAGGCCGTGCTGCACCTGCACCGCGCCGCCAACGCGGTGCGGCAGCACGTCGAGCAGGTGGTGCTCCGCCCGCGCCAGCTCACCTGGACCGGATTCGTCGTGCTGCGCACCGTGTGGGCGGCCCGGCGGATGGAGACCAGACACGTCGCCGAGCACGCCGGCATCTCCAAGGCCACCCTGACCGGTGTGGTCGACACGCTCTCGGGCCGCGGCCTGGTGCGCCGCGACCACCATCCCGACGACGGACGGCTCGTCGTGCTGCAGCTCACCCGCAAGGGCCGGCGACTGGTCCGTGAGCTGCTGCCGGAGTCACAGACGGCGGAGGCGTTCGTGTTGTCGTACCTCGAGCCGGCCCAGCTCGCGCTCATGACCGCGGCGTTGCGCGGACTGATCGAACACCTCGAACGGGCGCGGTGAATTCGGCGATGCCGGCATCATCCGGACGGGCCGACCGCCGTCATCACGACGCGCGTCGCTCGTTGCACCGAGTGTCGCCGCTGATGTGACCTCCGGAGCGGACGATCGCCGCCGGCTGGGCTACTGTCAGGGGCCGCATGCACCTGCTGCGGCTCCCCCGCAATGTGCCCGAACAGGCACAAGAGTTGCATCCAAGGTGGTCTTTTCATCTGCCGATGGAGGGGCCAAACTGCACTTGAACTGTCTCCGCAGGACGTGACGAAGACCGTGGAAGGACCCCGATGACCGAGGCGGGCCACAACGACGGCGCCGACGAGTCGGGCACGCCGGACCTGCCACTGCGCGCTGCCGCCCCGGCACGCCGCTCGGCCGTCGGTGACCTCACCCACAACGACCCCGTCCGCATCGACGACTACCGACTGCTCGGCCAGCTCGGCGTCGGCGGCATGGGCACGGTCTACCTGGCGCAGGCGCCCGACGGCTCGCGGGTCGCGGTCAAGCTCGTCCACGCGCACCTGGCCCGCGATCCGCGGTTCCGCACCCGGTTCGCCGGGGAGGTCCGCGCCGCCCAGCGGGTCCCCGGCTTCTGCACCGCCCGGGTGCTCGACTCCGGCAGCCATGAAGAGCGGCCGTATCTCGTCACCGAATACCTCGAAGGCGTCCCGCTGTCCCGGCTCGTCACCGACGACGGCCCGCTCGACCCGGCGATGCTGCACAGCGTCGCGCTCGGCGTCGTGGCCGCGCTCGCGGCGATCCACAACGTCGGGCTGGTCCACCGCGACCTCAAGCCGAGCAACCTCATGGTGACGCTCGGTGGCGTCCGGGTCATCGACTTCGGCATCGCCCGCGCGCTCGACGCGGCCAGCGACGTCACCGGCACCGGCAACATCGTCGGCAGCCTCGGCTGGGCCTCGCCCGAGCAGCTACGCGCCGAGGAGCCGACGGCGGCGATGGACATCTTCGGCTGGGGCTGCCTGGTCGCGTTCGCGGCCACGGGCCGGCACCCGTTCGGCGGCGAGGAGGCGGCCGCCCGGGCGTGGAAGATCCTGGAGGGCGAGCCCGACCTCAGCGGCATCCCCGACCCGGTCCGCGACCTGGTCGCCGCCGCGCTGGCCCGCGACCCCGCCGACCGCCCCGACGCCCGGCAGCTCCTCCTGGGCCTCGCGATCGACGACCTCGACACCGTCGCGACGCTGCCTGCCCAGCGGCGCTGGCTGCGGGGCACGTCGCAGCTATCGCGGCGCCGGGCCACGTCGATGGCGATCGCGGTGCCGATGGCCCTCGCCCTGGTCTTCGCGGCGGCCGAGACGACGTCCGAGCTGATGGGCGGCTCCCCCGGCCCGGGCACCCGCCAGGGCACCACGACCGGCGACGAGGTCAGCAGCAACCTGTCACCGCAACCCCAGCCCCAGGCCACCGGCGTCGACCCCGGCCAGCGTCCCAACTCGGCGGTGTCCCGCACCGTGCTCGGCAACCCGAGCAACGGCGCGCAGGAGCCGGTCCCGCTGCCCTCGGGTCCGATCTCCCCGACGACGATCGTCGTGACCACGACCGGCTCACCGACGCCGGCCGGGTCGCCGAGCCAGTCACCCCAGCCGACGCCCACCGGCACCACGCCGACCGCGACCGCCACCGCGACGGTGGGGCCGGGCGGCGAAGTGCCGGTCGGCTGACGCGCTCGCGGGTGCCGGTGCCCTGTCCGGGCCGCGCCTCGCACCGAGCCGCACCCGGCAACGACCGGCGCAACCGGTGGTCGTCGCGGCGGACCACCGGCCGGCCGGACCATCGGGGGATCCCGGCCCGCGGCTGTGCTCAGAGGACGTGTTCGACGTATCGCTCGACGGTTTCCCTCAGGACCTCGCCGCCCGGGCGGGACCAGACGTCCTCGTGGAAGATCTCGACCTCGATCGGGCCCGTGTAGCCCGTCGCGTCGACCGCCTCGCGGAACCGCCGCAGTTCCACGCAGCCCGTCCCGGGCAGGCCGCGGCCGAGCAGCACGCCCTCGGGCAGCGGGGTGATCCAGTCGGCGACCTGGAAACACGCTATCCGGCCCGCCGCGCCGGCCCGGGCCAACTGCGCCCACACCTGATCGTCCCACCACAGGTGGTACGTGTCGACGCACACACCGACGGCCGAGGACGGGTACGGCTCGGCGAGGTCGAGCGCCTGGCCCAGCGTGGCGACGACGCACCGGTCGGCGGCGAACATCGGGTGCAGCGGTTCGATCGCCAGCCGCACCCCGGCCGCCAGCGCGTGCGGTACCAGCCGGCCGACCGCGTCACCGACGGCCCGGCGCGCGCCGTCGACGTCCCGGCTGCCCGCCGGCAGGCCGCCGCTGACCAGCACGAGGACCGCAGCGCCGAGCTCCGCGGCCTCGTCGATCGCCCGGCGGTTGTCGTCGAACCAGCCCGGGGCGTCGAAGAACCCGCCCCGGCACAGGGAGGTGACCTCGATCCCGGCGGCGCGGGCGAGTGCGGCGGTCCGCGCGACGCCGAGCTCGGCGACCTGGTCGCGCCACAGGCCGATGCCCGGCACGCCGAGCTCGGCGCAGCCGGCGATCGTCGCCTCCATCGGCCAGCGTTTGGTGGTCGCCTGGTTCAGGGAGAAGCGGTCGAGGCTCACAGGTCGAGCGCCGGGATCTCGATGCGGCGGCCCTCGTGGGCGGACCGCAGGCCGAGCTCGGCGAGCTGCACGCCGCGGGCCCCGGCGGCGAAGTCCCACGGGAAGCCGGCGCCCTCGTGGACGTGCCGCAGGAACGCCTCCCACTGCACCTTGAAGCCGTTGTCGTAGACCTCGTTGTCGGGCACGAGCTGCCACTGGTCGCGGAACCGCTCGGTGGCCGGCAGGTCGGGGTTCCACACCGGTTTCGGGGTCGAGCCGCGGTGCTGGACACGGCACTCGCGCAGGCCGGCGACGGCGCTGCCGTGCGTGCCGTCGACCTGGAACTCGACGAGCTCGTCGCGGTACACGCGGACGGTCCACGAGGAGTTGATCTGCGCGACGGCGCCACCCTCCAGCTCGAACACGCCGTAGGCGGCGTCGTCGGCGGTCGCCTCGTACGCCACGCCCTGCTCGTCGACCCGGGTCGGGATGTGGGTGGCGATCGTGGCCTGGACCGTGCGGACCGGCGCGAAGATCTGCTCCAGCACGTAGTGCCAGTGCGGGAACATGTCGACGACGATCCCGCCGCCGTCGGCGGTGCGGTAGTTCCACGACGGGCGCTGCGCGGCCTGCCAGTCGCCCTCGAACACCCAGTACCCGAACTCGCCGCGCACGGACAGGATGCGGCCGAAGAAGCCGCCGTCGACGAGCCGCTTGAGCTTGCGCAGGCCGGGCAGGAACAGCTTGTCCTGCACCACGCCGTGCTTGACCCCGGCCGCGCGGGCGGCGCGGCACAGGTCGACGGCGGCGGCGGTGTCCTCGGCGAGGGGCTTCTCGGTGTAGATGTGCTTGCCGGCCTCGATCGCTGCGCGGATCGCCTTCTCCCGCTGCTGGGTCACCTGCGCGTCGAAGTAGATCCGCACGTCGGGGCGGGCCAGCGCGGCGGAGAGGTCGGTCGTCCAGTCGGTCAGGCCGTGCCGCGTGGCGATCTCCTCCAGCTTGGCCGCGCTGCGCCCGACGAGGACGGGCTCGGGCCACAGCCGCGAGCCGTCACGCAGCGGCAGGCCGCCCTCCTCCCGGATGGCGAGCAGGGAGCGGACGAGATGCTGGCGGTACCCCATGCGGCCGGTGACACCGTTGAGGACGATGCCGACCGGAATGCGGTGCGACAAGGCGGCTCCTAGGAGAGATGGTGTGTCGAGACGATAGGAAAACGCTTTCCCGAGGCTAACCGGTACGCTGAGCACGGGTCAATGGAAGGGAGCCAGAGGATGGCGACGCTCGCTGATGTCGCCCGCCGCGCGGGTGTGTCACCGGCCACCGCTTCACGGATCATCAGCGGCAGCACCAAGCTGGTGACCGAGGAGCTGCGGTCGCGGGTGCTCCGGGCGGTCGACGAGCTGCAGTACGTGCCGAACGCCCACGCCCAGCTCCTGGCACGCGCCCAGCGCACGGCCGTCGGGGTCATCGTGCACGACGTCTCCGACCCGTACTTCGCCGAGATCACCCGCGGCCTGCAACAGGTGGCCACGGCGAACGGCAAGCTGGTCATCATCTGCAACAGCTACCGGGATCCGGCCCGCGAGCTGGAATACGTCGAGCTGCTGCGGGCCCAGCAGGTCGCCGCGATCGTGCTGGCCGGCTCCGGCTACCACGACCCGGCGTTCACGAAGGCGTTGAGGGGCAAGCTCGCCGCGTACACCCGCACCGGCGGCCGGGTCAGCGTGATCGGCCGGCACGAGCTGCCCGGCGACGCTGTCATGCCGGCCAACGAGGAGGGCGGCTACCTGGCCGGCGTGGAGGTGTTCGGCTCGGGGCACCGCAAGGTCGGGGTCATCGCCGGGCCGAAGGTGCTCACCACGACCACCGACCGGCTCGCCGGCCTGCGCCGGGCCGCCCGCTCGCACAGCCGCACCCTGCCCGCGAAACGGGTCGTCCATGCCGCCTTCGACCGCGACGGCGGCGCCGCGGCGACCGCGCTGCTGCTCGACGACGCCCCCGACCTGACCGCGATCGTCGCCCTCAACGACTCGATGGCCGTCGGCGCGCTGAGCGTCCTGCGGGAGCGCGGGATCGCGGTGCCGGAGCGGGTGAGCGTCGTCGGCTTCGACGACATGCCGATCGCCCGCGACGTCACCCCGGCGCTGACCACGGTCCGCCTGCCGCTGGCCGACATGGGCGCCCGCGCGATGGCCCTGGCCCTCGACGGCGCCGAGGGAGCACCACGCGTCGAGCCGGCGGCGGCGACGCTGGTCCGGCGGGCGAGCAGCCAGCCGTTGACCTCCTGACAGCCGGGCAGGTCGGTCCGGACGGCGGCACCCGAGCGCACCGCCGCCACGGTGTCGGCCGCGGCGGCGGGTGCCGCGCGGAAGAGCAGCGAGCCGAGGCGGGCATGGCGCGGCTGTGCGAGCGGTTCATGGCACTCGGCTGGGTCGTCGGGATCGGCACCGGGCGCGCGGTGCGGGGTCTCCCCCGCCGGGCAGCACGGCCGTCGATTGAAGTTCGGCGCGAATGGGTAGACAGCGCTCACTTCGTCCCCCTAGGAGGCTGTCGTGTTCGCCGTCATCGCCGTGATCCTGTTCGCCGTCGCGCTGCTGATGGACCTCTTCGGCGCGAGCGCCGGACCGGTCTTCGACGTCCCGACCCTGACGCTGGCCGGGTTCCTCTGTGTCGCCCTGCACCTCGCCGGTGCCGGCACCTGGCACACCCGCTGGGGCAGCCGGCGTCGCCGCCGGTAGACACCGGTCGCACGGCTGTTCGCATCGAGCGCGCCGGGCCGGTCCGGACGACCGTCCCCGACCGGCCCGAGACGCTCGACGCCGCCCCGCCGCGCGCTGCGGCGCCGGGCGGCACGTGCCGCGCCGCTGCGATCGCACATCGGTCGCGGCCGGGTGCCGGCAACCGGTCGAGCCGCCCGGTTCGCCGGTGAGGGCCGCCCCGGTGCGCGGCTAGATTGAGAGCGTGGAGATACCGAACCGGCACGACGTCGAGGCGGCCGCCCGGCGGATCGGCGGCTACATCCGGCACACCCCGTCGTGCGAGGTGTCCCCCGGCCTGTGGTTCAAGCTGGAGCTGCTCCAGCACAGCGGATCGTTCAAGGCGCGCGGCGCGTTCAACCGCATCCTGTCGGCCCGGGAGGCCGGGCAGCTACCGGCGGCCGGGGTGGTCGCCGCCTCCGGTGGCAACGCCGGGCTCGGCGTCGCGTTCGCGGCGGCGCGGCTCGGGGTGCCGGCCGAGGTGTTCGTGCCGGTGACCACGCCGACGCCGAAGGTCGCCAAGCTGCGCGAGCTGGGTGCCGTGGTGCACCAGCACGGCCGGGAGTACGCGGAGGCGTACGCCGCCTCGACGATCCGGGTCGCGGAGACGGGCGCGCTGTTCGTGCACGCCTACGACCAGCCGGAGATCGTCGCCGGGCAGGGCACCCTCGCGCTGGAGCTGCCGGAGGTCGACACCGTGCTGGTGGCGACCGGCGGGGGCGGCCTCGTCGGCGGGATCTCGGCGGCGCTCGCCGGGCGGGCCCGGATGGTCTCGGTCGAGCCGGTCGGCGCGCCGACGCTGCACGAGGCCCTCGTCGCCGGCCGGCCGGTGGACGTGCCGGTCGACAGCATCGCCGCCGACTCCCTCGGCGCTCGGCGGATCGGCACCATCGCGTACGCGCTGGCCGTACGACACGGGACACAGAGCCTGCTCGTGACGGACGAGGCGATCGTCGAGGCCCGGCGGCGGCTGTGGGACAGGTACCGGATCGTCGTCGAGCACGGCGCCGCGGCGGCGTGTGCGGCGCTCGACACCGGGGCGTACGTGCCGGCCGCGGACGAGCGGGTGGTCGTGGTGCTGTGCGGGGCGAACACCGATCCGGCGACCCTGCGGGCCGAGACGGCGCATGCCACCGGATGACGTCTTCGACGCAGCCCTGCGCCCGGCCGGACGCGCGCACACTGGCGTTTGTCTCGGTGCGGACCGGGGAGAGCTTCCCCCAGGTGATCGGACAGTTGCTGGAGGGTTGAACGGTGATCTCCACGGACGTGTGCGTCGTTGGCGGTGGCCCGGCCGGGCTGGTCCTGGCGCTGCTGCTGGGGCGGCAGGGAATCCGCACGGTGGTCCTGGAGAAGCACGAGACGTTCCTGCGCGACTTCCGCGGCGACACGGTCCACCCGTCGACCCTGGAGCTGATGGACGAACTGGGGCTGGGTGCGCGACTGCACGAGCTGCCGCACCGCCGCGTGGAGCGGTTCCGGTTCGTCTACTCTTCGGGGACGTTCCAGCCGGTCGACTTCTCGCGGTTGAAGACCCGGCATCCGTACGTGATGTTCCTGCCCCAGTGGGATTTCCTGGAGCTGCTGGCGTCGGCCGGAAACTTCCGCCTCATGCGACAACATGCTGTCACCGCGGTGCGGCGCTCGGCGGGTGGCGGCCGGGTCGTCGGCGTCTCGGGCGTCTCGCCGGGCGGGGAGTTCGCGGTCGACGCGGCGCTGACGGTCGCCTGCGACGGGCGCCATTCGACGGTACGGAACGATCTCGGCCTGCGCTCGAAGGTCTTCGGCGCCCCGATCGACGTGCTGTGGTTCCGCCTGCCGCGGCACGACGGCGATCCGGTGGGCCTGGTGGGCCGGGTCGGCGACGGCCGCCTGATCGTCGGCATCGACCGGGGCGACACCTGGCAGCTCGGGTACGTGGTGCCGAAGGGCGGCGACGAGGCCCTCCGCTCGGCCGGCCTGCCCAGGTTCCGCGAGTCGGTGGCGTCGAGCGTGCCGTACCTGGCTTCGCGGGTCTCGCTGCTCACCGACTGGTCGGACGTCAGGAAGCTGACGGTCCGCATGGACCGCCTGTACCGCTGGCACGTCCCCGGCGCCTTGTTGATCGGCGACGCGGCACACGCGATGTCCCCGATCGGCGGGGTGGGCATCAACCTGGCGATCCAGGACGCGGTGGCGGCCGCACGGGTGATCATCGCGGCGTACTCGACGGGCCGCCCCCCGTCGGAGCGCGAACTGGCGTCGATCCAGCGCAGGCGCACGTTCCCGACGGCCGGCACACAGTTGGTGCAACGCATACTGCAGCGCGCGGTACTGTCACCGGCCGTGTCCGGCCACCCCTCGGAGCCACCCCTGCCGCTACGCGTGCTGGACCGTTATCCGGCGTTGCGCTCCCTTCCCGCGCGGGTGATCGGCATGGGACTGCGCCCGGAACACGTGACCTCGGAGGTGTCGCCGCCGGGGCATGCCGCCCGGCGCCCGTTCCGCCGCCAGACCGCTCGATCTCATGATCATGGGAAAGCTGTGGCTGCCCCGATAGCCACATCTTTCCCATGATCATGGAGTCACCCGGCTCGGAACGCGCCGTCCAGGGTCCAGCGGCGATCATGAGCGACAGACACCCACCCGCACGACCGTGCGTCACCGACCCGTTGCGCAACGCCAGTGTTGACAGGCGATCGCGCGGCTGAACTTCGCGGCATCGGATCATGAACTCGCGCAGCCGAGCGGGGCGCCTCTCATGCCCCGGGGCGAGGCCGGCGCGGTCATCCTGGGCGCGGATCGGAGCGCAGGGGTCGAGTCCACCGAAAGCCGCGGCAATTACACCCTAGATGTCGGATGATAAACCTGGATATGTCGGATTCGTCGATCGCTGCGGAGGAGGATTCTTGCCTGAGGCAGTATTTTCATCGCATGGCCACGGTGCTGCTGGTTGAAGACGACCATGTCGTGCGGGGTGCCCTGCTGCGTTCGCTGACGGACAGGGGGCACACGGTGCACGCTGTCGGCACCGCGCTGGAGGCCTTGCGGCGGTTCGCCGCGGAGACGCCCGACCTCGTCGTGCTCGACCTCGGGCTGCCCGACCTCGACGGCGCCGACGCGCTGCGCATGCTGCGCGGCATCGCCGACACGCCCATCATCATCGCCACCGCCCGCGACGACGAGGCGGAGATCGTCAGGTTACTGAAGGCCGGCGCCGACGACTACATGATCAAACCGTTCACCAGCGCCCACCTCGACGCCCGGATGACCTCCGTGCTGCGCCGCACCGGCCGGGCGAGCCGCGAGGAACCCACTGCCATCGAAGTGGGAGGCTTGCGTGTCGACATCGGACAGCGCCAGGCATACCTGCACGGAGAGCCGCTGACGCTGACCCGCAAAGAGTTCGATCTGCTGGCGTACCTCGCCGCTCGTCCCGGACGGGTGGTCTCACGCCGTGAGCTGTTGGAGGAGGTATGGCGGCAACCCTCGGTGGGCGAGGACCAGACGATCGACGTGCATCTGTACTGGCTGCGCCGGAAACTTGGCGAGAGCGCCTCAGCGCCCAGATACCTGCACACCGTGCGGGGAGTCGGCTTCAAGTTCGCGGCGCCGGGCTGAGGCGCACACTCGCCTACGTCTCCGCCGCGGTCACCACCATGGTGGCCCTTGCCTTCCTGATCCCACTGGGACTCGTCGTCCAGCAGCTCGCCCGCGAGCGCGCGCTCGCCGACGCCGAACGCCAGACCGCCGTGGTCGTGGCGGTCCTCACCGTGACCACCGACCCGCTGGCGATCGAACGGGCCATCGCGAGCACCGGCGGCCCGGCGGTCACGCGCGTCTCCGTGCACAACCTCGCCGACGACGGCACCGAGATCGGCACCGGCCACGCGACGGCGGGCGACCTGTCCCGCGCCGCCGACCAGGCCGCGCCGGTCATCGCCGAGGTGTCGCACGGGCTCTCCTATCTGGAACCGGTCGACGTCGGCTCGGGCCGCACCGCCGTGGTCGAGGTGTTCATCCCCGAGTCGGAGCTGGAGAACGGTGTGGCCGGCGCCTGGTGGGCGCTCGGCGCCGTCGCGCTCGGCCTGGTCATCGCCTCGGTCTGGGTGGCCGACCGGCTGGCCGCGAAGATCACGGCCTCGGCGCGCCAGTTGGCCGGTGCGGCCGGTGCGCTCAGCGAGGGCTACCTCGACGTGCGGATCAACCCGCAGGGCCCGCGCGAGCTGGCCGAGGCGAGCTTCGCGCTCAACGTCATGGCCGACCGGCTCATCGCGCTGCTGTCGAACGAGCGGGAGCTGGTCGCCGACCTGTCGCACCGGCTGCGCACCCCGCTGACGGCGCTGCGCCTCGACGCCGAGACCCTCGACGACGGTCAGGACGCCGAACGCATCCGGGACGCGATCGCGGCGCTCGAGATCGAGATCGACAAGCTGATCCGCGCCATGCGCGAGCCCATCGACGCCCACTCCCCCACCCCGGACCGCGGCGAGCGCGGCGACGGGGCGGCCGCCTCGACCGGTGAGCAGGGCTGTGACGTCGCCGAGGTGGTGCGCGACCGGATGACGTTCTGGTCGGCGGTCGCCGGCGACCAGGAGCGCGACTGCAAGGCGGTCGGCGTCGACAACCGGGCGCCGGTTACCGTGCCGAAGAGCGAACTGGCGGCCGCGCTGGACGCGCTGATCGGCAACGTCATCAGGTACACACCCCAGGGTGTTCCCTTCGAGGTGGCCGTCACCCGCCGCGACGACGGTTACGTCGTGCTGCGCGTCGAGGACGGCGGCCCCGGCATCCCCGACCCCGAGCGGGCCGTCCAGCGGGGCGAGAGCGACCAGGGCTCCACGGGCCTGGGCCTCGACATCGTGCGGCGGGTCGCCGTGCAGGGCAACGGCACGGTCAACATCGGCACGTCGGCCGCCCTCGGCGGGGCGAGCGTCGTCATCGTCATGGCCGACGCCGACCCGGCGCCGCAGGAGCAGCCGACGACCAGCCGCTTCGGGCTGGTCGGCCGGCTCTCCCGCGAGCCGTCGGAACGCCGCCGCAAGAGCAAGGCGAACTAACGCGAACATGCCCCGCAGCCTGCCACCGGGGTACGACAACATTTCGACGGTCGTAGCCGCGCGCACACGTACCGCCACCGGCCGGAAGCCCTGATCAAGCGGAAGGTGTCGCCGCCCTCGGCGCGGGACTCCACACGTCGCCGTGTCTCTGTCAGCCGCCGGTGCCGCCTATCTGACTGGCCCCACATCGATGCTGCCCGCATCCTGAGGAGGCAACCCCGGTGACCTCAGCTCCCGCCGAGATCGACGAGGAGGAATGACATGGCCTCGCAGGGATACCGCGACTGGCTCAAGGCCGGCAAGCCGTACTCCTTGATCAGGCCCGCGAAGGCGCTCCAGAAGAAGCTGCGTGCCTACGGCCTGACCGTGTACGACTACCCGAACGACGCCCATCTCACGGCGTCGACGCCCGAGGATCACACGCCGTTCTCCGTCACCGGCTGGCCCGGCCCGAACGCCAGGTGGAAGGCCCGCGCGCTCGACGTCATGCCGCGGTCCGAGTCGTACGCGCACCGCAAGGAGAACGCCGACATCGCGCGGCAGATCATCCGTGATCGCAACGCGGGCGTACCCGGCGTCATGTGGATCAAGTATCTGAACTGGACCGACGAGAACGGCACCTGCCGCCAGGAGCGGTGGACACCGGGCCACGCCACCCGCTCGTCCACCGACAACGGCCACATCCACATCTCCGGCCGCAGCGACGTCGACGACGACGCCCGCGCCGACGACTACGACCCCATCGCCCGCGCCGCCGCGGGCGGCAAATCCCCGACCACCGAAGGCGACGACATGACCCCCGACCAGGCGCAACAGTTCGACGACATGCAATGGCGCCTTGACGCCGTTTTCGCCAACGTGCCGGCCGTGCGCGGCGGCAGGTACATGGGCAAGCCCTTGGGTGTGAACAAGCTCTACGAACACCTCGCGGCGATCGACACGACGCTCGCCCAGCTCCAGTCCGCCGACGCGGCGTCCGCCCAGCGGGAGCAGGACATGCTGAACGCGCTCAAGGCGCTCGCACAGGGTGGCACCAGCATCGACACGGCCGCCGTCCTGGCCCGGATCGACCAGCGGACCGCGGATGTGACCGGTCTCGTCGAGCAGTTGCAGGCCGAGAACGCCGAGCTGCGGGCCCAGGTCGCCCGAGCCACCGAGGCGGCGATCGCCGACCTGTCGCCAGCGGAACGGGCGGCGCTCGACGGCAACCCCGACAACTGATTCAACGTGCCATCGTGGCAACGGGCCAACCTCATCTCACCTCCTAGTTTCGCTTAGAACCTCCTTAAATTGGGTGCTTCGGGCTGGAACGGACCATCGACGGCTCGATATGGTCGGGCCGTTCCCACGTGGACCGACCGGCACTCACCGCCTTGCCACCCTCGATGGCCGGTCGTCCCGCGCGCGGCGAGGCCCGGTACCTCTGCCCTGTGCCGGCCCTCGCCGCGCGCCCCTTCCCTCCGCGGAACCGAGCGTGCGAGCGCCGCGCGGTCGCCATAGCCCTGGGGCCGGCCGCCGTCGAGATGCTTTCAAGGTGAGCGGCCCACCGGCCAGCACCCAGGTGCCCGCCCAGCGCCCGAGACGGCCCCCGGCCAAGCCGGATGGACTGCGACTACCGGCAGCCGCCTCGCGAGTAACTGGAACGTCGCCGACAGCCCGTTTCTGACCGACCCCGCGTCGCGGTCCGCTTGACCGGTACAGAACATCGGTCTACTGTACCGGCATAAGCGCTGTACCGGTACAGAGGTGCGGCGAGAAGGTGGAGGAGACCCACGATGTTCCCGTTCGCGATGATCGTCTCGCAGTCCGCGATGGCCGAGAAGTTCCCGGGCACCCGGTCGGGTGCCGAGGGCTTCCTGTTCCGGAGCGCACTGCCCCACGCCCCTGTGGTGCCGCACCCCGAGCCGGCCCCGAAGGCGTACCACACCCGGGCGATCGTGGCGTCGGCCCTGCGCCGCGCCGCGACGGCGATCGCCCCGCCGGCCCGGGACTGCAGCCACGCACGCTGACCCCGCGGCGGTCGCGTGCGTGGAGCGGCCATGCCACTCGACCTCATGATCATGGGAAACCTGCGGCTGCCCCGACAGCCACCGGTTTCCCATGATCATGGAGGCGCCCGACCCGGAACGCGCCGCCCGGGTCCAGCGGCGACCGCGAGCGGCAGACACCCGCCCGCACCGCCTGACTACGCGGCCTTGCGCCCCGGCAACCAGAACCCTCCCTGCATCACGAAGTCCAGCCCGACCGGCAGGCCGAGCGGGTCGATCTCGCAACGGGCTACTGTGCTTGAAAAGGGCTTGTGCGGAGGGAGGCGACAGTGGCGAGGGTGACCTTGCAGACGATCGCCGACCGGGTCGGGGTCAGCCGGATGACGGTCTCCAACGCGTTCTCCCGGCCCGACCAGCTCTCCCCCACCATGCGGGACAAGATCCTCGCGGTCGCCGATGAGCTGGGATACGTCGGGCCGGACCCGGCCGCCCGAGCCCTCGCCAGGGGCACCACCGGCGCCGTCGGCGTGCTGCTGACCGAGTCGTTGCGCGACGCGTTCAACGACGAGATCGCGACCGCGTTCCTCGGGGCCATCGCCGAGGAGCTCACCCCCACCGGCCTGGGCCTGACACTGCTCACGGCGGTGGCGAGCGGTGACGTGAT
This sequence comes from Dactylosporangium roseum, assembly GCF_025264685.1. Taxonomy (GTDB): domain Bacteria; phylum Actinomycetota; class Actinomycetes; order Mycobacteriales; family Micromonosporaceae; genus Dactylosporangium; species Dactylosporangium roseum. Next base: position 2,080,160 of record NZ_CP073721.1, on the reverse strand, counting down.
CCCGGCGCGCGACGTCGCGATGGACGGCGCGCTCATCTACTCGTGCGACCCCGAGTCGACCGCGGTCGACTGGCTGCTCCGGCGCAAGATCCCGCTGGTGTTCGTCGACCAGCATCCCGCCGACGGCGTGCCCGCCGTCAACGTCGACGACCGGCCCGGCGCCCGAGCCGCGGCCCAGCACCTGGTCGACCTCGGCCACCGGCGCATCGGCATCGTCACCTCGGGCGTCCGCGGCGCCCACGGACGGATCGCCGACGTGAGCGGCATGATCGACGGATACGTCGCCCAGCAGCGCATCGCGGGCTGGCTCGACGCACTGCGCCCGGCCGGCATCGAGCCGGCGATCGTCCGCCTGCCGCACGGCCTGCCCGAGTCCGGCTACGACGGCGCGCGGATCCTGCTGTCCCAGGACGCCGCGGATCACCCGACGGCGATCCTGTGCTTCTCCGACGCACTCGCGCGGGGGGTCGTCCAGGCTGCCCAGGATCTGGACCTGCGGGTGCCGGAGGACCTCTCGGTCGTCGGGTTCGACGACAGCCCGCTGGCGGTCCGCATGCGCCCGCCGCTGACCACGGTCCGCCAGGACGTGCTCGCCAAGGGCCACGCCGCGGCCGCCGCCCTGACGCGCTCGATCGACAGCATGCGCAACAACACTCCGCCGCCGGCCGAGCACCTCCTGCTGCCGGCCGAGTTGGTCATCCGCTCCAGCACGGCCCCGCCACCGGCCTGAGGCACGCCGCCGATCCGAGAGCACGAAACTCACCCAGGTCGGCCGCCGCACGGGCAGATTGTTGACTTGCGGAATATTAGCCTCGCAACTACCGTTTGACCAGGCACAGAGCCCGAACCTTGGAGGCATCACATGCCAGCGGTCACCGTCGAAAACGTTCTTGCGCTCCCGCGTGTGTCCACGCCGGACCCGACCACCGCGCAGCCGCGGCCCGTGGTCTCCGTGACGACCGCGCCCAAAGGCTTCGAGGGTGAGGGGTTCCCGGTCCGCCGCGCCTTCGCCGGCGTCGACCTGCGCGCCCTCGACCCGTTCGTCCACATGGACCAGATGGGCGAGGTGGAATACGCGCCCGGCGAGCCCAAGGGCACGCCGTGGCACCCGCACCGCGGCTTCGAGACCGTCACCTACATCATCGACGGCGAGTTCGTGCACCACGACTCGAACGGTGGCGGCGGCGTCATCGCCGACGGCGACACCCAGTGGATGACGGCGGGCAGCGGGATTCTCCACATCGAGACGCCGCCCGAGCACCTCGTCGTCAGCGGCGGGCTCTTCCACGGCTTCCAGCTCTGGGTGAACCTCCCGCGCAGCGACAAGTTCGCCGCCCCGCGCTACCAGGACATCCGCGGCGGGCAGGTCGCGCTGCTGACCTCCCCCGACGGCGGCTCGCTGCTGCGGGTCATCGCCGGTGAGCTCGACGGCCACGCCGGGCCCGGCATCACCTACACGCCGATCACCCTCGTCCACGCGACCGTCTCACCCGGCGCGTCCCTCACGCTGCCCTGGCGCAAGGACTTCAACGCTCTGGCGTACACGCTGGCCGGCAAGGGTACCGTCGGCGTGAAGGGCCGCCCGGTGGAGCTGGGCCAGTTGGCCGTCCTCGGCGCCGGCGACACGATCACGGTGACCGCCGACGCCAAGCAGGATCCGCGCCACCCGACGATGGACGTCCTGTTCCTCGGCGGTCGGCCCATCCGTGAGCCCGTGGTGGCATATGGTCCGTTCGTCATGAACACCAAGGCCGAGGTCATGCAGGCGTTCGAGGACTACCAGGCCGGCCGGCTCGGCAGCATCCCCGCGGCGCACGCCGACGTTCGGGGAGAGGCGTCCTAGTGGACTTCAAGGTCGTCGACAACGCCGGCGAGCACCGGTTCGAGATCCGCGTCGACGGCACCCTCGCGGGTGCGGCCTACTACCGACTGCACCCGGAGGAGGGCACGCGGACCCGGATCGTCTTCACCCACACCGAGGTGGAGCAGGAGTACGAGGGCAAGGGCATCGGCAGCAAGCTCGCCGCCGGCGCGCTCACCCTCGCCGACGAGGGCGGGCTGAAGATCGTCGCCCAGTGCCCGTTCATCGCGGCGTACCTGAGAAAGCACCCCGAGTACGTGAACTAGCGCAACTCGGGCAGTCCGATCGGGTTCGGGTGGCGCAGCAGTCGCGACGCCCGGACCGCGATCGGATACAGCAGCTCGGCGCACCGGGCGGTGGCGGCGGGGCCGAGCGCCTTCCACGGTCCGGAGGCGAGCCGATCGGTGTGGCCTTCGATGGAGTCGTACGCGCTGTGCGCCGCTCCCGTTGCCTTGAGGTCCTCGTCGACCCAGCCACGGGTGCGCAGCCGGTCGAGCGCGGCGGCCCACTCGTCGTCGGTCCAGCCGCGGGCCGGCTGGTAGAAGTCGCGCCCGTCGCCGTCGCGCAGGGCGACCCGCCAGACGTTGGACTCGCAGCCGCCGACCTCCGCCATGAGCAAGGCTGCCACGTGGCCGTCGCCGCGGTGTTCGCGCAGGATGGTCGCGGCGTGCCACAGCACGTCGACCGGGTCCTCGGGCCACGGGAGGGCGGCGTTGGCGGCGCCGAGCACGCGGCCGGCCACGTCGACCGGCTCGGCCGCGGCGCGCAGGAGCCCGGCCGCCTCGGCGACGTCGCGACCGGGCAGGTCCGCGACGGCCGTCGCGAGGGTCCGCCGGGAGCCGGTCCGGCGTGCCTCCAGGGCGGCCTCGGGGGTGATCCGGGTCCAGACGTCCGGCAGCGCGCGGATCACCATGCGGGGTGCGAAGCCGTAAAACGCCGCGATCACCGGACCGGCGTTGACCGCGCCGAGCGGGGCGCAGCGGCCGGCGAAGTAGCCGCGCCAGAAGCCGCGGAGGCCCGCCTGCTCGAAGGCGCCGAGCGCGTCGGAGGCGAAGTACGTGACCGCGTGCACGGGCTCGAAGAGCGACCACATGCGCCGTTCGGTCGACAACTCGGTCATGGACCTGCCGATAAGGGCGGAGGCCCCCGGAGTACACCTGGGTAGGCGTTCGCCACCAGTTGGCCGCGGCCCGGTCACAGCATGAACCTCATGGTGTGGCCTCCCTCACAGAAGAGGTGTACGGAACCGTTTCGTACCAAGCCGACACGGGGGTAGTTTTCGAGACGGAACGGTTCCGTACCGCATTTGGAGGGGGGTTCCGGTGGTCGTCGCCGCACCGAAGGCGGATCGCAGGGTCACGATCTGTGAAGCGGTCTTCGAGCTGCTCGCAGAGGTCGGCTACGACCGGATGTCGATGGACGCCGTGGCGGCGCGGGCCCGCGCCAGCAAGGCGACCATCTACCGAGGCTGGCCCAACAAGCCCGAGCTGGTCATGGCGGCGGTCGAGCACCGCTACGGCGGATCCGCGGAGCCGCCCGACACCGGCTCGCTCCGCGGTGACCTCGTCGCCCACCTCTCGACGGTGTGCGCGGTTGCGGACGGCATCGACGGTGCCGTCTTCACCGGCCTGCTGACGGCGGCCACGCACAACGCGGAGCTGTCGGCGGTCATGCGCCGCTGCGTCTACGAGACGAAGCACGTCATGTACGAAACGATGATCAAGCGTGCGGTCGCGCGGGGGGAACTGCCGGAGGGCAGCACTCCCGAACTGCTGCACGAGGTCCTGCACGCCCTGGTGATGAGCCGGCGGCTGTGGCGGGCCGGCCCCTTCGACGAGGCGTTCGTGAAACGCACCGTCGACGGGGTGTTGCTTCCCGTCCTGCGACAGGGTTGCTGACCACACACACAGCGTGCCGCCCGCGAGGCTGATCCACCGCCTCCGCCGGGCCGCTCCACCCTGCCCGGACTTCCCGGTTTCAGCATTTTCGCCCTGGAGGCATGCATGTCGAACGACGTCGGGGGATCGCGCGCATCCATCGCTCCCGATATATCCGGTACATCAGCTTCCGCTCCTCCCGATCCGAAACGCTGGATAGCGCTGGCGATCATCGCGATCGCACAGCTCATGGTCGTGCTCGACGCCACGATCGTGAACATCGCGCTGCCCTCGGCGCAGGAGGCCCTCGACATCTCCACCGCCGACCGGCAGTGGATCGTCACGGCCTACACCCTGACCTTCGGCGGCCTGCTGCTGCTCGGCGGGCGCATCGCCGACTTCTTCGGCCGCAAGCGCACGTTCCTGATCGGCCTGCTCGGCTTCGCCGGCGCCTCGGCCCTGGGCGGGGCCGCGGTCAACGCCGGTACGCTGTTCGCCGCCCGTGGCCTCCAGGGCCTGTTCGGCGCGCTGCTCGCACCGGCCGCGCTCTCCCTGATCACGGTGACGTTCACCGAGGCGCGGGAGCGGGCGAAGGCGTTCGGCGTCTTCGGCGGCATCGCCGGAGGTGGCGCCGCGATCGGCCTGCTCACCGGTGGTCTGCTCACCGAGTACGCCGACTGGCGCTGGTGCCTGCTCGTCAACATCCCGATCGCGCTGATCGCGTTCTTCGCGGCGATCCCCATCGTGCGGGAGAGCCGGGCGTACGGCGACACGCGGTACGACGTCCCGGGCGCGGTCCTCGCGACCGCCGGGCAGATCGCGCTGGTCTACGGCTTCACGAAGGCCGCCGACGACGGCTGGGGCTCGGGCGTCACGATCGGCTGGCTGGCCGGCGCGGTCGTCATGCTCGGCGCGTTCCTCTGGTGGGAGTCGCGCACCTCGCACCCGCTGCTGCCGCCGCGTGTGCTGTTCGACCGCAACCGCGGCGCGTCGTACCTCGTCTCGATCCTGCTCGGCGCGGGCATGCTCGGCATGTTCCTGTTCATGACGTTCTACCTGCAACAGACCATGGGCTATTCGGCGCTCAAGAGCGGCGTGGCCTACCTGCCGTTCTCGGGCGGCATCATCGCCGCGGCGGTCGTCGCCTCACGGCTGCTGCCCCGCGTCGGCGCGAAGGTGCTGATGGCGACCGGCGGCATGCTCGCCACGGCGGCGATGATCTGGCTGACGCAGCTCGACCTCGACTCGTCGTACGCGGTGCACATCCTGCCGTCGTTCGTCGCGATGAGCTTCGGTATGGGCCTGGTGTTCGTCCCGCTGAGCAGCGTCGCCCTGTCCGGCGTGGCCAACCACGACGCGGGCGTCGCGAGCGCGATGGTGAACACGACGCAGCAGGTCGGCGGCTCCCTCGGCACGGCCCTGCTGAACACCATCTTCACCACGGCGGTGACCGGCTACGTGGCCGACCACGGCACCGGCCCGCTGGAGCGGGCACACGCCGCGATCCACGGCTACAACGTGGCCTTCACGGCGAGCGCGATCCTGCTGGCGGCCGCGGCCGTCCTGGTGGTGGTGATGGTCCGCAACACCGCGGCCGACCGCACCGCCGGCACGGACGAGCAGGTCCCGGTCATGGTCCACTGAGGACGGACGGCGGGGGCTCCGCGCCGGGAGCCCCCGCCTCCGGAAGAGCCCCGATAGCCACAACTTTCCCATGATCTGGAGTCGCCCGGCCCGGAACCCGCCGCCCGGGTTCAGTTCCAGCGCCGAGGTGGGCTTCCAGTAGCGCCGGGGCGGGCCTTCAGTAGCGCGGATCGCGGCCGATGGGACGGATGTCGTCGTCCGGCGCCCCGAAGGAGCGAGCCATGACCGCGTTGCTCAACTGGCTCATGCCCACGGTACGGCTCAGCGACGCCGCGTTCGCGTCGCGGCATCGGGCGCTGCGCGTCATCCTGTGGCTGCACCTGCCGCTGCTGATCGGCGTCAGCGTGCTCAACGACCACAGTGTCACCGGGACGCACGCCCACGGTGCGGCCTGGCTGGTCTGGTCGGCGAACGCCGGCGTCCTGCTGTGCGCGGTCGCCTCGGGCATCACGCGCACCCGGCGCGGCGGCGGGATCGCGGTCTCGATCGGCCTGTCGATGGCCGCCGCGGCGCTCGTCCACGCCGGGAACGGCCTCACCGACCTGCACTTCCACTTCTTCGTGGTGATCGGGCTCGTCAGCCTCTACCAGGACTGGACGGCCCTCGCCCTCACCGTGCTCCTCGTCGCCGCACACCACCTGGTCGTCGGGCTCACGATGCCGGACATGCTGTTCAGCAGCCCGCAGGCGCGTGCGCACCCGGTCCTGTTCGTCCTGCTGCACGCCGGGTTTGTCCTCGCGATGTGCCTGACCCAGCTAGCGTACTGGCGATTCGCGGCCACGGCCGAGGCGGAGTCCGACGCCGAACGGGCGCTGGTCGCGAGCGAGAACCAGGCGGCACTGCGTGCGGCCGCCGACGACGCCGGGCGGCGCGAGGAGGCCGCCGCGTCGAGCGCCGCCGAGGAGGTCGCGAACAGCGAACGGCTGGGCAGGCGCCTCGAGACGGTGCTGGCCGACGTCGCCGGCGCGGGCGTCCGGCTCGGCGCCGAGGCCGGTGCGGCGATGCGGTCGTTCGAGGATGCGCTGGCCCGCATGAACGGTACGGTGGGCGGCGCGGTCGAGGACGTACAGTCGGCGTTGCACGACTCCAACCACGCCCGGGCGGTGATCGGGGAACTGGAGTCGGCGGTCTCGGACATCGCGAAGGTGGCCGGGCTGATCCAGGCGGTGGCCGACCAGACCAAGCTGCTGGCGCTCAACGCCACGATCGAGGCCGCCCGGGCCGGCGAGGCGGGCAAGGGCTTCGGCGTCGTGGCCAACGAGGTGAAGGAGCTGGCGGCGCAGACGGCGGCGGCTACGGCCCGCATCGAGGCGACGGTGGGCCAGGTGACGGCCGGCGCGGCGGCGGCCGCGGCCGCGGTGGGTGGCGTGGCCGACCGCCTGGGCACGGTCGCCGGGGCCCAGCGCGAGGTGGCCGACTCGTTGCGGGAGCAGACTTCCTTGGCGGCGGCGACGCGGGCCTCGGTGGCGACGGCCGCGGAACAGGTCAGCGCCACGGCCCGCCGGACGTAGCCCGCAGCACACGGCACGCAGGACGGGTGAGGAGCCGAGCCGGGCGCAGAGCAGGCCCCTGGACGAGATGGGCCCGGCGACGGCGACACGTGCACGGCGGTCCCGCTGATCCATCGCCGGCCCCCGGATGGCAGAAGTGAGAATGCTTCGGAAGCATGGTTCAGCCCGCCGCCGAACGCAAGAGCCCCATGCGGTGGACCTGGATCGTGGCGGCGTAGCCGACGAGTGTCACGAGGTGGAGGAGGTAGAGCCAGAGCGCGACCGCCACCACCGCGCCGACCTCCCGCATCCCGCCGAACGGCACGCCGAGGTCGAGCGGCAGCGACCAGAACAGCACGAAGCCGTGCGCGAAGCCGGACAGGTTCGCCGCCGTGAAGGAGCCGACCAGCACCGTCGGCGGCCAGGCCGGCCGCAGCGGCGCGACCACGCGGTACACCCAGATCAGCACGGGGCTCAGCACGAGCCACACGGCGAGGAACGACAGGACCACCGCCCCGACGCTCGACCAGCCGCCCGCCTCGAGCAGGCGTGCCGCGCCGGGGAGGGCGGCGAGCAGCGCCAGCAGCAGCACCGGACCGGCTGCCAGGAGCGGCAGGACGAGCACCCGCCCCCGCCAGCCGGCCGCGACGGTCGAGGCGCCACGGGAGACTGCGCCGCCCGGGGACGCGGCCGAGGACGACGCGGACGGCCGCGCGGGCGGGGCCGGGGCCGGGGCCAGCGAGACGAACGCGCGGCGCAGGCCCTCGCCGTAGAGCGTCGCCGGGACCAGGGCCGCCAGCATCAGCACCCACGACATGCCGAGCCCGGCGGAGACGAGCGCCGCGGTGGCCCGGCCCGCGCCCAGCCGGTCGGGCATCGCGGCGATCACCGGCGCGGCCAGGTGGCGCACCCGGTCCGCGCCGGCGATCAGTCCCGCGAGCCGCACGGTGAGCAGCGCGACCGGGACCACCGCGATGCCGCCGTAGAAGGTCACCGCGGCCGCGTGCAGGTTGAGGTCGCGCCCCCGGAAAAAGCGGGCGACGAGTCGCGGGAACCGAAGGATCACTCCGGCAACGTACCCACCGGGGACGCCGCCGAAGCGGGCAACAACGCGACGAGCAGCGACCGCAGCAGGTCGATGCCGTGCTGGCTGAGCACCGACTCAGGGTGGAACTGCACGCCCGCGAACGTCGCGCCGCGCAGCGCGTGCACGTCGCCGTTGGACGGGTCACGTGCCAGCTCCACCTCGCCGAACGACGTCGGGACGCGGTCCGCGGCGGCGACGGCCGTGAACGTCGAGTAGAAGCCGACCCGCGCCGGGCGGCCGAAGAAGCTGATGTCGCGCTGCGTCCCCTGGTACGGGCTGGCCTTGCGGCGCAGCGGCAGGCCGAGCAGGCCGCAGAGCAACTGGTGCCCCAGGCACACGGCCAGGGTCGGCGTGCCGGTGTCGAGCAGCCGCCGGATCAGGCCCCGCACGGCGGCCATCTTGGGGTCGTCCGGCAGCCGCGGGTCACCCGGGCCCGGCCCCGGGACGACGAGGTCGAACCCGCCGGGTTCCGGGATGGAGTCGTACGAGCTGAGCGTCACCGCCAGCCCGAGCACCCGGAGCTGGTGCGACAGCATGCCGGTGAACGTGTCCTCGGCGTCCACGATGAGCACGCGCCGGCCGGCGAGCGCCGGTTCCGGTGCGGTGGCATCGCGGGGCTCCAGCCAGAACGGTGCGAGGGTCGCGTTGCGGGCCACGAGTGCGGCCCGCACCTCCGGGTCGGCGGCGAGCCGGGCATCCACGGTGGACGCCGGGGACGCCGGGCCCGGGCGGAGGCCGAGCGCCGCCAGTACCGCCGCCGCCTTGGTGTGTGTCTCGGTCACCTCGCCCGAGGGCGTCGAGTGGCGCACGAGCGTGGCACCGACCGGGACGCGCAACCGCCCGTCGCGGTCGATGTCGGCGGTGCGGATGAGGATCGGCGCGTCGAGCGTCTGCCGGCCCTCGGCGTCGCGACCGACGAGGGCGAGCACGGCGCCGTAGTAACCGCGGCCGCGCCGCTCGTGCCGGGCCACGACCCGGCAGGCGTTCTCGATCGGGCTGCCGACCACGGTCGGCGCGAACATCGTCTCCCGCAGCACGTCGCGCACGTCCCGGGAGCCGCGGCCGGCGAGCAGGTACTCGGTGTGGACGAGGTGCGCCATCTCCTTGAGGTACGGCCCGATGACCTGGCCGCCGAGGTCGGCGACGGTCGCCATCATCTTGAGCTCCTCGTCCAGGACCATGGACAGCTCGTCGATCTCCTTGCGGTCGGCGAGGAAGTCGAGCACCGCGGCCTTCTCCGGGACGCCGCGCAGGGTACCGCTGATGGGGTTCATCATGACGAGGCCGTCGTCGACGCTGACGTGCCGTTCAGGGGTGGCGCCCACGAGGGTGCGGTCGCCGGTGTGCACGACGAAGGTCCAGTAGGCGCCCCGTTCGCTGGTGAGCAGCCGGCGGAAGACGGTGAGCGCGGCGGTTACCGGGTCGCCGCCGAGATCGGCCTCGAAGACCCGGTGGATCACGAAGTTCGAGCCCTCGCCCCGGCCGATCTCGTCGCGCAGCACGGTCTCGACGATCCCGGCGTAGGTCTCGTCGTCCACGTCGAAGGCCCCGCCGGTGAGTTCGAGCGGCGCGTCGGGCAGCGCGGCGAGCGCGGCGTCCACCGGCACCTCGTGCCGCCGGTCGACGCGGAGGACGGCGAGCGGTGTGCCGTCGTCGACGCACTCGAAGCCGCGCTCGCGGACCTGGCGGAACGGCACCAGGGCAAGTGACTCGTCCGGGATGCCGGCGAGCGTCTCGACGGTGCGCACCGGGCCGGTGAGCACCTCGACGACGTCGCGTCCCTCGCGCCGGAGGAGGGCGAACGGCGTGCCGGTGGTGAGGTCGGGCAGCATGGGCGTTCCCTTCGGGTGGGTCGGTCGGTGCCGTCCCGAGGCGACCGGCCCCCGTTGTGGGGAACGAAAAGCGACCGCCTCGTCTGGCGGCCGCGGAAATGGTGTCACGCGGAAGTGGGCCGCCTGGTCAGGCGGGCCACCAGCTATTCAGTCGCGCGGACACGTGGTGCAGCGTACAAGGCGGGCCCCGCCGGCGCCAGCGCGGTGAGGTCCTCGGGGGCCGGGTGGACCTCGCGGGCAGCCGCGTTCCGCTCCAGGTGCTCACGCCGAGGCGCCGGCCCGGGACCTCGCCAGCCCGTAGAGGCACAGCAGCGCGGCCAGCACCAGCGGGACGCCGTCGCGGAGGAGCCCGTCGACGCCGAGCAGCAGCCAGCACAGGACCGGCTGCACCACCATGACGAAGACGCTGACCATGGCCAGCAGCACACGGGCCCACGCGTGGCCGAAGAGCGTCACGAAGCTGATCACGCCGGCGACGAAGCCGACCACCAGGGCGAGCACGAACCAGGAGAGCACCAGCGGCACGGCGATCTCCGGCGGCCGGCGCGGCGTGTCGAACAATGAGCCCAGCGCGACCAGGCAGGGCACGAACAGCAGTGCCGAGTAGGACAGGGCGGCGACCCGGGCGGTGAGCGCCCAGGGCGGGATCGGCCGCCGGGGCGCGCGGCGGCTGAGGTGCGCCTCGATGGCGGGCGAGCGGAACAGGTACCAGACGATCGCCACGCACAGCACGGCGACGACCAGCAGCCCCGCGATCACCGGCCATGGCGGCAGCAGGCCGTCCGCGCGGGGTTGCACGAGCCGGGCCGAGGCGAAGATCGTGGTGACCGTCAGGATCAGCCCGAACGGGCGGGCGGTGAGCCGGCCGAACCGTACCTCGCGCATCAGGAACAAAAAGCCCAATGCGCGCAGCATCGCCCAGACGGTACGGACGGCGAGGCCGAATCCCGCCTCCGCCGAATACTCCAGATTGACGACGTCCACGACCACAGCCACGACGGCGGTGATCAATATGAGGCGGCGTAGACGACGGCTGGCCGGAGTGGGTGCCGGAGGGCGGTCGATTTGCAACAGTTCACGCCACCTGGCAGCCATGAAACGGCACGCTAGCACCCGCTATCCGCACCGCGATCGGTCAATGCACTATCGTTTCCGCCCATGACCGGGCGATTAGTGAACAGGCTCGCGGCCACCGGGCGCCGGTGGTCGTCGCGGTTCGCCGCCGTTGCCGGATTGCTCAGCGTCCTGGCATTCGCGGCGAACGCGTCCGCATACGTCCCGCGGCTGTCCCTGGTCAGCAGCGACCCGGCCGCCGAGACGCACGTCGCGCACCTGCCCCGGCAGCTCGAGCTGCACTTCAACGAGACCCTCATCGAGGGGCAGGTCACCTTGACCGACCCGTCCGGCGCGGCGGTCGAGCTGGGCGGCCTGACGGTCCGCAACGAGATGGCGAGAGTCGTGGTGTCGGTGCCGGACGGCGCGGCCGGTCGCTACACCGTGTCCTACTCGACCACCAGCACCGCGGGCCGCGCGAGCCACGGCAGCTTCTCCTTCACGGTGACCACCGGCGCGAAGCCGGGCAGGTCCGCCGGCAGCAAGAGCCCGAGCGCCGACGCCACCCGCGGCCCGGCCGAGACGGCGGCGCCGGTCGGGACGAGCGTGGCCGCCGCGCCGGCCGACCTCCGCACCGGCCCGTCCGCCGATCCGGGGGCGCTGCTGCCCGAGCCGAAGTCGGGCCCGCCGGCCTGGTGGACCTTCGCCGCGGTGGTGCTCGTCGTGGCGTGCCTGTTGGTGGCGTTCCTCGGCTTCAGCCGCCGGCGGATCCGGCCGGGCACCGCGCCGCGCACCGCGCCGCGCGTCCCGCCGACGAGCCCGGTGAGTGACGCGAACTAGGCCGCAGCCTGCGCAAGCTCCGGATTTCACCCGGTCGGCGGCTTATCGTGGGGACATGCTCGAGCACCTGCGCATCCTGGTCGTAGACGACGAGCCGGACCTGTGTGAGATCGTCCGCCGGGTGCTCAGCCGCGCCGGCGCCGAGGTGTTGACCGCTTCCGGGCTGGCCGGTGCCGAGCGGCTGTGCGCCGAGCACCCCAAGGGCATCGACCTGGCGATCACCGATCTCAAGCTCGACGACGGCTCCGGCGTGCAGGTCGCCGGAACGGTCCGCGCCACGTGCCCGGACGCGATGATCATGTACATGTCCGGGCTGCCCTACTTCGACGCCGCCGTCGTCGAGCTCGGCCCCGAGGCGTCGGTCATCGCCAAGCCCTTCCGCGCCACCGAACTGGTCGACATGGTGCGACTGGCGCTGGTAAGGGCCGGAAGGGTCGCACCGGAACGTTAACCCCCCAGTTTCGCCGGGCATAGAAAGCGTACCGACCCCGGCGGATGAGGTGGCGTGTGATGACTGAGGACCCGAAGCTCGAAGGCGCGCCCGAAAAGCCGACGCAGTTGACGAAACGCTCCTGGGTCGAGGTGTTCAAGCGCACCGTCAAGGAGTTCAACAACGACAACCTCACCGACTGGGCCGCCGCCCTGACGTACTACGGCGTCCTGTCCATCTTCCCCGGCATCCTGGTGCTGCTGTCGGTGTCGGGGATGCTCCTGACCGACACCACGCAGGACGCGGTACTGCGGAGCACCCAGGCGCTGTTCCCCGGCTCCATCGCGGGTCCGGTGAGCGGCGCCGTCGACGAGCTGAAGCGTGGCTCCAGCTCGGCCGGCATCCTGGCGATCGTCGGTCTGCTCGGTGCGATCTGGACCGCCTCCGGTTACGTCGGGGCGTTCATCCGGGCCGCCAACGCGATCTACGACGTGCCGGAGGGTCGCCCGATCTGGAAGGTGCTGCCGATCCGGCTGGGCATCACGATGGTCGTGGGCGCGCTGATCGCGCTCGCCGCGCTGAGCGTCGTCTTCACCGGCAGGTTCGCCGAGCAGGCCGGCGGCTGGATCGGGCTGTCGAGCCAGGCGGTCCGGGTGTGGGACATCGCCAAGTGGCCGGTGCTGCTGGTGGTGGTCATGCTGATCCTGGCGATCCTCTACCGGGCGGCGCCGAACGCGCGGCAGTCCGGGTTCCGGTGGATCACCCCCGGCGGCGTGCTGGCGGTGTTCATCTGGCTGGTGGCGTCCGGCGCCTTCGCGATCTACGTGTCGAACTTCTCGTCGTACAACAAGACCTATGGCACGCTCGGCGGCATCATCGCGTTCCTGGTCTGGCTGTGGATCTCCAACATCGCGATCCTGCTGGGCGCGGAGTTCGACGCCGAGCTGGAGCGCGGCCGGGCCATCGAGCGCGGCCTGCCCGCCGACGAGGAGCCCTTCGTGCCGCTGCGCGACGACAGCAAGGTCAAGGACGACCACGACATCGGGTTGTCGTAGCCGCCCGCGGGCACTTACCGGCTCGACGGGATCAGTGCCGTGCCGACCTCGGCGACCAGCCCCGACATCTGGAAGGCCACCTCGCCGATGTCGCAGTCGGGCTCGGCCAGCGTGGCGAGGCTGGCCTGCGACTCGCCGTCACCCAGTGCCATGACCAGCAGCAGGCTGCGCCCCATCGCCACGATGGTGCGCAGGACCGGACCGCCCGCCGTGCACGCCGACACGCCGTGTGCCAGCGACACCGCACCGGCGACCATGGCGGCGAGCTGGTCGGCCCGCTCGGGGGGCAGTTCCTCGGAGGCGGCGACGAGCAGTCCGTCGCCGGAGACGGCCACCGTGTGGCGGATCCCGGGCACCCGCCGGGTGAGGCCGCTCAGCAGCACGTCGAGCCCCGTGCTCGGAGTCATGTCGCGGAGGTTCCTTCCGTGTTGTCGGCGGCCTTCTCGGCGACGCTGACCCGTCGCGCGGAGCCGAATCTTCCGAAGGTGTGCTGATAGGTCGACAGCAGCTCCCGTACCGCCTCCGCCTCGGCCTCCACCGTGGGACCGTCCGGCCGCACGACGGGCCCCGCGGCCGGGCCGGGGATCACCGGCACCGCGCCCGCGGCACGCCGGGCGGGGACGTCGACCGGCTCCGCGCCGGGCAGGGCGGGACTGCGCTCCAGCGGCCGGGGCAGCACCAGCCGCGCCCCAGTGGGCACGATCGGCACCGGCTCGGCGGCGTGGGTGAGCTCACCCGGCAGCCGCACGACCGCGACGAGGCCGTCGACCCGTCCCGGTCGCAGCGTCACGCCGAGGCCGTAGCGGGCCGCGAGCCGTGCCACGACAACGAGGCCCGTGCACCCCGGATCGGCGACGCCGAGCGGTGGCGGCTCGTCGAGGCGGCGGTTGAGCTCGGCCAGCCGGTCCGCGTCGAGGCCGGGGCCGCGGTCGGCCACCTCGATCAGGGTGCCGTCGCCGGTGCGCCACCCGTCGACGAGCACCGGCCGGTCGGGCGGGCTGTTGCGGGTGGCGTTGTCGAGCAACTCGGCGAGCAGGTGCACGACCCCGTCGACGGCCTCCGGCGCGAGCGCGACGTCGCCGTCGACCCGGCCGAAGTCCACCCGGGCGTAGTCGAGGATCTGCGACTGGGCGGCCCGCAACACGTCGACCAGCGGGACCGGGCGCGGGTGCGCACGGGCGGTGTCGGCCCCGGCGAGCACCAGCAGGCTCTGGTTGCCGTGCCGGATGCGGGTGGCGAGGTGGTCGAAGCCGAACAGCTCGGCCAGCCGGCCGGGATCGGCCTCGTCGCGCTCGGCGGCATCGATGCGCTCGAGCAGCGCGTCGGCGAGCCGCCGGCCGCGCCGGGCCAGGTCGACCAGCACGGCGGACGTGCCGGCGCGCAGCGCGGCCTGCTCCGCGACGGCGCGCACCGCCTCGCGCCGCACGGCGTCGAACGCCTCGGCGACCCGGCCGATCTCGTCCCGCCCCGCGACCGGTATCTCCGTCATGCCGGCCTGCTGAGCGGCGAGCTCGTACGCGGTGGCGGCGTCGGCGTCGCGCAGGGCGCCGGCGGTCTGCGGCAGCCGCTCGTACGCCACCCGGAGCGCTCCGGCCCGCAGCGCGCGCAGCGACCGGCTCGTCGACCGGCCCACCGCCACGGCGAGCCAGACCGAGCCGGCGACGATCGCCAGCATCAGCACGGCACCGCCGGCCATGATGCGCTGCCGCGCGGCGCGGACGTCGGCGACGAGCCGGGTGAGATCGGCGTCGACGAGGCCGGCGACGGCACGCAGGCCGTCGAGGTGGGCCAGGGCGAGCGCGATGAAGTCCGGGGCCGGCTCCGATCGCAGCAGTGCCTGGTCGACGGCGGCCGATCCGGCGGCCGACGGCACGCGGTCGAGCGCGGCCCGCCACTGCGGCGGGGCGTCGGCCGAGAAGCGGCGCAGCGCGTCGAGGTGCGTGGCGCGGTGTGCGATCACCGCCTGCTGGTGGGCCGGGGTGGCGACGCCGTGGACCACCGCGACCTGGCACAGGGCAAGCTCCTCGCGGGCGGCGGCGAGCCAGCCGGCGGCCCGGGCCGCCGTGCGCACGGCCGCGGGTGCGGGCCGGTCGGCGACGCTCTGCCGGAACGCGATCAGGTCGGCGGCGAGCTGGTCGTACCGGAACAGGTCGAGCCGGTCGGACACTCCGCCGGCGACCCGGGCGCGCAGCGGCCCGAGCCCGTCGAGCCCGGCGCTGATCCGGTCGAGCGACGGGCGGGCCGGGTCGCTCGCGGCAAGCCGGGTCACGGCGCCCCGGAACCGGGCCACCGCGGCGTCGGTGTCGCGCTCCGCCGCGGCACTCGTGCTGGCACCGCCCGCGCTCCCGGCGGCCGGGCCGGCCGTGGCGACGCCTCCGGAGGGCGTGTCTCCCGGAGCCGGGTCCCCCGAGGCCGCGGTTCCCGGGATCGCGGTGGCCGCGGTTCCCGAGGCCGCGCTTCGTGCCGCGGCGAGGAAACGCTCCTTCTGGAGGCCGTCGGTGACCCGCTCGGCCGCGGCCGCGGCAGCGGTCACGCCGCGCAGGTCACCCGCGCGACCGGCCCGATCCGCGGCGACGGCGGCCGCGACGCCGATCAGGCCCAGCAGGCCGAGCAGCGGCACGAGGAGGACGAGGCCGAGCTTGCCCGCGACGGGGAGGTCGGCGAGCCGGACCCCACGGCGGCGGCGGACCGGCGTGCCACCGATGACCTCCACCCAATGCCTCCCCCACCGTCGCCTCACTTATGCGTACACCTTTCAGCGCTACGTAGGGAAGAGGTAACTTTGGGTAGCCATCCGTATTGACGAATCCGCTTAAGCAAAAACAAAGACAGAGTTGAACTCCGCCCACGTTTCCCGGCTTGAGGGCGAAGAGCGTGCTCACTAGGGTTCTTGTCCGGCGCAGTACCTCGTCACCGCGCAGAAGGTGGTAGCCAGGAATGCCGGAGCGGCTCTTCTCGGACGACCCCTCGTCGGCGGACGCGCCCAAGAAGTCCAAGGGCGCGTTGTTCGCCGATTACACGGGCGAGTTTCCCCTCCCCCGGGTGCTGCGCGACAAGCAGACGGCACAGGACGACGAGACCGCCGCCATCCAGCCGCGCCGCGGCCCCGGCGGCCCGGCACCCGCCTGGCTGCGCGCCGGCCGCCCGGCACTGCACGAGCTGACGCGCAACCGCCGGCAGGCGCTCATGGCCCTCGGCGGCGGCGCCGTCGCGATCGGCGGACTGGGCTCGGGGGCGGCCGCCGTGCTCGGCCGTCCCGAGACGGACGGCGACGACTTCGTGAAGACCGGCAACGGCGGCGGCAACGTCTCGCCCCAGGAGGCCGGCTCCTTCTCCAACCGCGACAGCAGCTACACCAGCGGGCAGGGCGACCTCAACGACCTGGGCGCGTCGGGTCTGGCCGACACCCCGTCCGCCGCCGCGGTGGCCGCCATGCGCGCCACGCCCCGGTTCCCGTCGCCGCTCAACCGTGACCCGGTGCTGCACCTCCTGCGCCGCTGCACGTTCGGGCCGACCCAGGCCGACATCGCCGCGGTCAAGCAGCTAGGCATCGACGCGTGGCTCGACCAGCAGCTCGACCCGGCGAACCTCCCGGACCCGGTCGCCGACGCCGCGCTCAAGGCCACCCCGACGGCCACGATGGCCGGCGCCGCCGACATCCGCGCCGCGGTCAAGGAGTACGACAACAAGGCGATGAACGAGCTGAGCCGCGCCGTCATCGCCCGCCAGATCTGGAGCACGCGCCAGTTGTTCGAGGTCATGGTCGACTTCTGGAACAACCACCTCAACATCACCAGCCCCTTCGACGGCGGCTGGGACACCCGGGTGCCCTACGACGTCAACGTCATCCGCAAGCACGCCCTGGGCAAGTTCTCCGACATGCTCATCGCGTCCGCGCGGGATCCGGCGATGATGCGGTACCTCGACAACACGTCGTCGGACCGGCGGAACGTCAACGAGAACTACGGCCGGGAGCTGCTCGAACTGCACACCGTCGGGATCGACGGCGGCTACACCGAGAAGGACGTGCGCAACTCGGCCTACCTGATGACCGGGCGCACGGCGGCGCGGGACGGCACCTTCAAGTACGACCAGGGCCGCCACTGGACGGGTGCCGTGAAGGTGCTGGGGTTCCAGCATGCCAACAAGTCCGCCAAGGACGGCCTGGCCGTCGGCGACGCCTACCTGATGTACCTCGCCACGCACCCGTCGACGGCGCGCTACATCGCCCGCAAGCTCGCGGTCCGCTTCGTGTGCGACACGCCGCCGCAGGCGCTGGTGGACCGGCTCGCCAAGACGTACCAGGAGAGCGGCTCGGCCGTCGTGCCGGTGCTCAAGGTGCTGTTCCGGTCGCTGGAGTTCTGGATCGCCGCCGGGCTCAAGACCCGCCGGCCGCTGGAGAACTTCGTCGCGACCGCCCGGGTCGTCGGCACCAAGCCGGGCAGCGACATGGCCAGGGCCCTCGATGACCTCTACAGCTTCACGCGCAAGCTGGGCCAGCCGCCGCTGGGCTGGGAGCCGCCGGACGGCTACCCCGACGTGGCGACCGCGTGGAGCTCGGCGGCCGGCATGCTCGAGACCTGGAACGCGCACCGCGCGTTCGTCCAGGGCCAGTGGAAGGGCCTGTCCAACCCGAAGGCCGACACGCTGGTGGCCCAGCCGGCGGCCACGCTGGCGACCTACCTCGACGTCCTGTGCAACCGGCTGATCTTCCAGCCGATGAAGCCGGCCGAGCGGGACGCGCTGATCAAGTTCCTGGGCGCGCGGCCGGAAACCCGGGTCACCGACCCCAACCTCGGCGGCAAGCTGCCCAACCTGGCCCCGCTGGTCCTCGACTCCATCTACCACGCGCTGCGGTGAGGTCATGATCAGCGATCCTTCTTCCCTGCCCGAGGGCGAGCGCCGGCCGCCGAACCTGGCGGAGCTGCGGCGGCACGGCCCCAACCTGTGCGAGGCCGCGATCCGCGTCGGAGCCGAGCAGATCCGGGACGAGCTGGCCGCCGAGCGGGCCCGGTGGAGCCAGGGCTTCACGCGGCGCCGGCTGGTGCAGGGCGCCGGCTTCGTCGGCGTCGCCGCGCTCGGCGGCCAGCTCGTGACCGGCCGGGTCGCGTTCGCCGCGCCGGAGGACGTCAAGAGCACGCTGATCGTCATCTTCCTGCGCGGCGGCGTGGACGGCCTGTCGCTGGTCGCGCCGGCCGACGACCCCAACTACCGGCAGTTGCGGCCGAACATCGCCGTGCCGATGGCGGCGACACTGCCCGCCGGCCGCGGCTTCGGCCTGCACCCGGCCATGCAGCCGCTGTTCCCGTTCTGGCAGAAGGGGCAGATGGCGGCGGTGCACGCGGTCGCCTCCCCCGACGCGAGCCGCAGCCATTTCCAGGCGCAGGACGCCCTGGAGCGCGGCGCGGCGTCGGTCGCGGTGCGCACCGGCTGGCTCGACCGGGTACTCGCCCAGATGGGGCCGGGCACCACCTTCCGGGCCATCGCGCAGGGCTCCGCGCTGCCGCGCTCGCTCGTCGGCGCCGAACAGGCGATCGTGCTCAACGGCATCCGGGACTTCCGGATCGACAACGACGCCATGCGCGGCCAGACGATGGAGGCGCTCAAGACGCTCTACACGGGACTGGACCATCCCCTCGCGCAGACCGCCGGCAACACCATCCAGGCGATCACCACGGCGCAGAAGATCGCGAACACGCAGTACCGTCCGGCGGAGGGTGTCCAGTACCCCGGCGGCGGGTTCGCCGACCGGCTGCGCGACATCGCGCAGCTCATCAAGGCCGGCGTGGGCCTGCGGGTGGCGGCGCTCGACGTCGGCGGCTGGGACATGCACACCAACCTCGGCCGGGTCGACGGCGGCGACATGCGCAGCTCGCTGGGCAACCTCTCCCAGGCGATCGGCGCCTTCGCCACCGACCTCGGGCCGCTGCTCGACCAGACGACGATCGTAACGATGAGCGAGTTCGGCCGGCGGGTGCAGGAGAACGGCAACGTCGGCGTCGACCACGGCCACGGCAACGCGATGCTGCTCCTCGGCGGCGGGCTCAACGGCGGCAAGGTCCACGGCAACTGGCCGGGCCTGTCCCAGTCGGCGCTCGACCAGGGCGACGTGGCGGGCGCCAACGACTACCGGGACGTCCTCGCCGAGATGCTCAAGAAGCGGTTCAACGTGGCGGACTCGGGGGCGATCTTCCCGAACCACCGGTTCAAGTCGCTGGACGTGTTCAGAGGCTGAACACGTGGCCGGTGTTCATCGCCAGGGTGCAGCGGTTGCCGAACGTCTGCCGATAGTCGATCTGCCGGCCCTTCCAGCGGCCGAC
This sequence comes from Dactylosporangium roseum, assembly GCF_025264685.1. Taxonomy (GTDB): domain Bacteria; phylum Actinomycetota; class Actinomycetes; order Mycobacteriales; family Micromonosporaceae; genus Dactylosporangium; species Dactylosporangium roseum. The sequence continues at coordinate 2,060,671 of NZ_CP073721.1, read as the reverse complement.
GGCGGTCACGGTCACCGGGTCGTACTGCATCGTGCAAGCGCCGTCGCCGACCCGGAGCTTCGCGAAGTCGCCGCCGACCTCGGTGAGCTCGGCGCACGCGTCGCGGGCCTGCTTGTGCGTGCCGCCGGCGGGTGAGCAGGTGAGCACCGCGCGCCGCTGTGAGGGCCGGCCCTGCTCCCCCTTCGCGACGGTGAGCACGAGCTGGGTGGGCCGCACGACGGTCACGACCCGCTTGACGTCCGCCGGGAGCCAGCCCGGTCCGCCCCCGGAGGCACGGTCCTGTCCGGTGGCGAGGGCCGGCGCGGCCGCTGCCACGTCCACCGCCGCGACCGACGCCACCAGCATCGCGGCCGTCGCGACCAACCGCCTTGCACCCATGGGGCACCTCCGTCCGCACCTGTTCGGCTCGCGTAGCCTACGCCAGCTAAACCCCCTTTTCCGACTTTTCGTATTTGTCGGGTACCTCCATCGGGTGAGCGCCGGTTTCCGGCCTCGGCCAGGAAACCGGCGACAGGTCTCCTGTTGATCGACGTACGGGTCTACTGTGCAATCCAGCAGGCTTGCGGCCATTCGGCCGTGCGCCCGGCCCGAAGTGGGGCGGAGGTCGCCGTGACGCTGGAAGCACAGGCCCAGAAGCTTGTCGCCGGGCTGGTCCGGGTGGCCGTGATGGCTCCGCCCGACGGGCCGGCGCCCGACCACGGGCTGCCACCCGCCTACCACCAGGTCATGTTGCTGCTCGGGCGCCGCGACCGCGAGTACCGGCTCTCCGACCTGGCCGCCGAGCTCGGCGCCACGGTGGCGGTGACGATGGCGATCGTCTCCCCGCTGATCGCCGAGGGCCTGGTGGAGATGCGTCCCGCGCCGTCATACGCCGCACGGGACATGCGGGTCGCCGCCACCGAACGCGGCCTGGCCACCACACCCGCCCCCGGCAACTGGGCGGAGTCGCTGCTCGGCCACGTCGAGGACCTCGACGACAAGACCCAGCAGCGGCTGCTCCGGCTGGTCACCGCGAAGATCGGCCTGCTCCAGCAGGAGGGCGGTATCCCGGTGACGAAGATGTGCCTGTCGTGCCGGTTCTTCGACGGGTACCGCCACCCGGGCACCGAGAACCCGCACCACTGCTGGTTCGTCGACGCACCCTTCGGTTACCGTCAGTTGCGCCTGCACTGTCCCGACCACATCGCCGGCGGCCCGCCGCCCCGGGCCGGGTGACACGGGCGCCCCACCGGCTGCGGTGTCGTCACCGTGCTCCTATGCTGTGGCGGGGGTGGCAGCACTGGGGGGCGCGATGTCGATGTCGGTGACGGTCAACGTGACCATGGACGGTTCGACCGTGGTGTCGGTCCGTGGCGAGGTCGACCACAGCAACGCGGACACGCTGCGTCAGGAGATCGTGGCAGCCGCCACCCGGCGCCGCCCCAGCACCCTGCGGGTCGACCTGGGCCTGGTGACATTCCTGGACTCGGCCGCGGTCGGCGCCCTGGTGGGCGCCCAGCGGGAGGCCGGCGCCGAGGGCGTCCGGGTGATCATCCACCGGGCGAGTCCGTTCGTGCACCGCCAGCTCCGCGTGGCCGGCGTGCACGAGATGCTCGGCTCCCCGGCCGAGCCGGACGCCGACCACCTCCCGTTCCCCTGACGAGCGGGGGCCGAGCCGCGCGTCAGGCGCCCGGGGAGTCGGTGGCCAGCGGGGACGCCGGAGCCGTCTGGGCGTGGACCTCGGAGCGGTCCGGGGCCGGGCGGACGTCGTCGTGCGGGAAGACCCACGTGCGGTAGGCCCACAGGCGGAACAGCATGGCCAGCGCGGTGCCGAGCACCATGCCGAACGCGAAGTCGGACACCTCCTCCGCCAGGCCGCTCACGGCCGGGTGCTGGAGCCCGAAGACATACCGCGCGACGAACAACGGCGCCGCGTTGACCGCGACGCCGGCTCCGTTGATCAGCAGATACAGCAGCATCTCGTGGTGCCGCCGGCGACCGCCCCTGGTGCGGAACGACCACTCCCGGTTCAGGAAGTAGGAGACCACCGAGGCGACCACGTTGGCGATGATCAGCGCGGTGACCGGCTTCCTCTCCAGCACGGTCAGGCGCAGCCCGTAGTTCACCACGAGCGTGACCGCATAGCAGAACCCGCCGACGATGGCGAACTTCACCAACTCGCGGTGCTTGCGCAGCGTCCTCGCCAACGGTCGGGGCATGCGGTTGAGCCCCCGGTCAGTGAGTCGCACCGGGCGGACTATACCGGCAAAACCTTACGCCGCACCGCCCGAGCCCACGGCCGCCCGTCAGCGAGCGCCCGTGCACACGGAGGCCGTGGCGGTCATCGCCAGCGTCTCGTCGACCGGGCCCACGACCACGCAGTAGGCAACCCCCGGTTCGACGTCCCGGACGACGTACGAGCTGGTGCCCGCGGGAACGGTGGCGAGCACCACGGCCGGCGCCCCGGCCCGCGACAGTGCCACGACCGCCGCCGAGTGCGGGTCCGTCCAGGTGACCGCGAGGGAGTCCCCCCGGTCCTGGAGGCGCAGATCCCGGATCACCGACCCGCCCGCCACGGGAATCCCCGGATCCGACGCGCCGTACCGCCCCCAGACGGCGAGCAAACCCGCCACGACGACCACGGCCCCGACAACGCAGACCCGCAGCCGCACCCGCACCCGCACCCCTCCCCCGCGTTGATCTTGCACTTGTGGTTCCTCCCGAACCGGGACATCCGGGGCGTGTTCGGGCACCACAACTGCAAGATCAACGCTGGAGGGGGTGGGGGGCATCGGGGGCTCGACGGCGGCCAGCTCCCACTCGACGGCGCGGGTGAAGGGGTGGCGGACACCCAGCCGGGCGCGGGCCGCCGCGTGGGCCAGCGTGAACAGGCGCCGGGCCGCGACCGCGTCGCCGCAGGCGTGGTGCAGCGCGGCTAGTTCGGCGGCGATGCGGATCGTGTCGAGGTCCTCCGCGCCGTACTCGCGGCGGTGCACCACGTACGCGGCGTTGAGCATCACCAGAGCGAGCGCGTGGTCGCCCCGGTCGCGCTGGAGCAGCGCCAGGTTGGCTCGCGCCAGCCGCACCGCGCGGCTCACCGGCTCCGCGCCACCCTCCTCGACGCCGCTGTCCAGCACGCGGTGGTACAGCCGCTCGGCCGCGTCCCACTCGTCGTAGTCGTGCCGGACGGCGGCGAGGACCGCCAGCGCGTGCACGGTGACCGGGTCGCCGGGGCCGTGAATCCGCTCGGCCTGCGCGGCGACGGCCTCCGCCAGGTCGTAGGCGGCGACGAGGTCGCCGAGCTCGCGGAGCACCTCGGCGAGCAGGCGCCGCGCGGTGAGCCGGTCGGCGTCGCCGAGCGCCGGATCGTCCAGCACCGCCTGGACCGCGTCCCGGGCGCCGGTGAAGTCCCACGCGTGGATGCGTTGCTCGACCTCGTCCAGCCGGTCAGTGATATCGGCACCACTCACAGTTTGCCTCCGCCGGAGAGCTTAGAGGCATGTGATGACGCAGCGCCAGATCTCGATCACACACCGCTGGATGGCGTCGGCTCCGGCAGCCTGCCACGTCGCTGCCGGAGCCGAGCCGTCCCGCGTTACCGCGTTGTAGAACCGCGGGCGCCGCACACTGTGAACGTTCGGCCGGGCGCGGAGGGCCTTGAGGGGATTTACCGGAGCAGTCGCTCGTAGAGGCGCAGGTAGTCGTCGACCATGCGATCGGCCGAGAAGCGTTCGACGGCGCGGGCGCGCACCTGGGCGCGGTCCAGCTTGAGCGCGTCGTCGAGGATCGCCACGGCGTCGGCGACCGAGGTCGCCAGGAAGCCCGTCACGCCCTGGTCGACCACCTCGGGCATCGATCCCAGCGGATAGGCGACGACCGGGGTGCCGCAGGCCATCGCCTCCACGACGGACAGCCCGAACGGCTCGGCGAAGCCGATCGGGTGCAGCAGCGCCGCCGCGTTGCCGAGGATCTCGGCGCGCTGCCGCGGCCCCACGTTTCCGCCGTAGACGACGGTGTCGCCGTCCACGAGCGGGAGGACCTCCTCGGCGTGGTACCGCTCGTCGTGCACGGGGCCGCAGATGAGCAGCCGCCGGCCGGCCGCGCGGGCGATCCGGATGGCGTCGGCCGTGCCCTTGTCCGGGTGGATCCGCCCGAACGCGACGAGTGTCTCGCCCGGCGCCGCGACGAGCGGGAACTGTCCCACGTCGATGCCGTGGTAGATGGTGGCCGCGTAGTCGAGGCCGGGCCCGCGGTCGGCGTCGGAGATGGACACGAACGCCGAGTCGGCGCGCTGGTAGGCCGGCAGGATCGCCGGCGAGCAGAAGCCGTGCACGGTGGTGACGAGGCGGGTGCGGCAGAAGTCGCTCATCGCGAGCGGCAGCCAGTCGAGGTTGTTGTGCACGAGGTCGAACTCGCCGCTGCGGGCGTAACAGTGCGCGACGTGGATCGCCTCCCAGACCCGGCCGTCGTAGCCGCTGTCCTCGTTGTACGGCCGTTCGACGACCCCGTCGAGCCGCGCGGCGGTGACCGAGTCGAGGCTCGCGAACAGGGTCACGTCGACACCGCGCGCGACCAGCCCCTCGGCGAGCAGGGAGACGATCTGTTCCCACGGGCCGTACGCCCGGGGCGGTGTCCGCCAGGCGATCGGCCCGAGCAGTGCGACCTTCATCGCGCCTCCCTACCCATGGACACGTTCACCAACCTCACCATCATGGCCCCGGCTCAGCTTCCGGCCCCGCCTGCCGATCTGCAGATCATCCGAACAAGCGACAGGGAGCCCGATGACCGCTTGGCGCTGGTACGCGACCCTCGGCCTCGGGGTGGTCGCGATCGGCGGGTTCCTGCCGGTGGTTCCCCGACAGGGCCTCTACACGCTCGTCGGCGTGTCCGCGGCCGTCGTGCTCGGCGCCGGAATCCGCCGGTACCGGCCCGCGGACCGGCGGAGCTGGCTGCTGTTCACCGCGGCCATCTGGTGCTCGGTGGCCGCCGCCGCGGGCTACGCGGCGGAATACCTCGTCACCGGCCGGGTCGGCGTCCCGGCCTGGAAGGACCTGCCCTTCCTCGGCGGGTACCTGTGCATGGCGCTGGGCACGCTCGCCTGGGTGCGGCCCGACCCGGCGCGGCCGCGCGCCGAGCGGTTCATCGACTCCGGGATCGTGGCGTCCGGGGTGGCCGCGCTGGCCTGGACGTTCATCGTGCACCCGCTGCTGTTCGCGCGGCCCGTCGACATGGGGCACGCGGCGAGCCACGTCACGTACATCTCCACCGACCTCGTCCTCGTGGTGCTGACCACGCGAATGATCTTCACCAGCAGCGTGCGCTCCCCCGCGCACACGCTGGTGGCGTGCGCGCTCGGCGTGGTGATCACCGGTGACGTCGTGTACTACGCCGCGCTCGCCTGGACCGGCGAGACGTACGGGGACGGCATGTCGACCGCGCTGTACCTCTGCGCGTACGCGCTGATCGGCACCGCCGCCCTGCACCCCTCGATGGCCGGTGCGGCGGGCCGGCCGGAACGCCACGAGCAGGTGATCCCGCGGCATCGGGTGTACCTGTACTCGATCCTGGCCCTGGTCGGACCCGTGGTGGCGATCACCACGCTGCTGGTGTGGTCGCCGCTGCCGTCCCGCTGGTGGGTCCTCGTGCCGCTCGCGACCTCCGTGGTGACGTCGGTGCTGCTGATCGCCCGGCTCAGCCAGCTCGTCCAGTTCGCGAACCGGCGCGCCGCCGACCTCGACGCGCAGGCCGTCACGCTCGGCGGGGCGCTGCGCGAGCAGGAGACGCTCCGGCAGCAGCTCACCCACCGGGCCCTGCACGACGCGCTCACCGGCCTCGGCAACCGCGCGCTGCTCCAGGAGCGGCTGGAGCACGCGCTCGCGCGGACGACCTCCTCGCACGGCCTGCTCCTGCTGGACCTCGACGGCTTCAAGGACGTCAACGACTCCTTCGGCCACCCGGTCGGCGACGCGCTGCTCATCGAGGTCGCCGCCCGCCTGCTCGGCGAGGTGTCGACCTCGGACACGCTCGTGCGCCTCGGCGGGGACGAGTTCGCGATCCTGCTCGAGGACGTGAGCCCGCCGCGGCTGTCGACCATCGGCGCGTCCGTCGTCGCGGCACTCGGGCAGCCGTACACCGTCGGCGAGCGCGAGCTGAACGTGACCACCAGCATCGGCTCGCTGCACTTCAGCGCCCCGTCCACGCCCGCCGAGGCGCTGCGCAACGCCGACCTGGCGCTCTACGCGGCGAAGGCGGCCGGCAAGAACCGGCTCGCCGCCTACGAGCCGCGCCTGGCGGTCGAGCGGCACGAGCACATGCGCCTGGCCGCGGACCTGCGGCGAGCCGTGGCCGAGGACGAGTTCGTGGTCAACTACCAGCCGGTGGTGGACCTGTCGACGGGCCGCGTGACCGCCGTCGAGGCGCTGCTGCGCTGGAGCCCCGGAGGCCGGCCGGTGCCGCCCCTCGAGTTCATCCCGATCGCCGAGCAGTACGGGCTGATCGTCCCGATCGGGGCCTGGGTGCTCCGGCAGGCGTGCGAGGACGCGCGGCCCTGGTACGAGCGGTTCGGCATCTCGGTCACCGTCAACGTCTCCGGCCGCCAGCTCCGCGAGCCCGACTTCGCGTCCGTGGTCCTCGGCGCGCTGCGCGAGGCGGGCCTGCCCGGCGAGGCGCTCATCCTGGAGATCACCGAGACGGTCCTCGTCTCGTCGACCGCCGACGCCGACGACGTCGCGGCCCTGCTGTCGACGGTGCGTGCCGAAGGTGTACGGATCGCCGTCGACGACTTCGGCACCGGGTACTCGTCCCTGGCGTACCTGCGGCACCTCCCCGTCGACATCCTGAAGATCGACCGCGCCTTCACCCCGGAGGGCGGGATGGCGGAGGAGATGGCGTTCACCCGCGCGATCGTGGAGCTGGGCAACAGCCTGCGGCTGTCGTCGATCGCGGAGGCGGTGGAGACCCCGGAGCAGGCGGAGCGGCTGCGCGAGCTCGACTGTCACCTCGCCCAGGGGTACCACTTCTCACGGCCGCTGCCCGCGAGCGACCTCGACGCGATGCTCACGTCGACGAACGGCGTCCTGGACGGCGCTTCCCTGCGCTCGTGAGCGGTCCGCGCCGTCCGGCGTCGTTTCATCGCTTTCGTTCCGTTTAGGAACGTTTCGATCCGTTTCGGTCCGCTTCAGTCCGCCAGGATCGCGTAGAGCTTGCGGCGGGTCTCGGTCAGCACCTCGAGGGCCTGGGCGCGCTGCTCGCTCGTACCGTTGAAGCCCACCTGGCGCAGCGCGTCCATGATGCCGAGCGCGGCGTCGCGGAACTCCTGGGCCTGGGAGACGTTCTCGTCGCCGTACTCCTGCCAGGGCGCGTTCTGCGCGGCGCTCTCGGCCTCGGGCCGGCCGGCGTCGGTGAGCACGAACCGCTTCCGGCCGCCGCTCTCCTCGGCCACGATGAGCCCTTCGTCCTCGAGCATCTGCAGCGTCGGGTAGATCGAGCCGGGGCTCGGCCGCCAGATGCCGCCGGTGCGCTGCTCCAGCTCCTGGATCATCTCGTAGCCGTGCATCGGCCGCTCGTGCAGCAGGGCGAGGACGGCCTGGCGGACATTGGGGCGCCCACCCCGGCCGCGACCCCAGCCGCCAGCTCGGCCGCGCCCGGGACCCCAGCCGTGGCCCCCTCCGGGCGGGAACGGCGGGATGAAACTGCCGAACCCACGCTGCCAGGTCCCAGCGTCGAAAAGTGCTCCGTGTCGCGATCTCATGATCGCCCCCCTTATCACTTAGAGCCATCGTTGATAGTTCGACGATATATCGGGAACCTATCGCCGACAAGCCCCCGCCGATAGTCGTTCCTGCGGCTTCCCGGGCGAGCGGCGTCATGAACGCCCCGCGATCATGGCGCCGGGGAGTAACGGCCGCGAAGTCAAGCCCGACAGCCTCTATCAAGCTCTGACAAGACCGACAATCCGGTCGCGGGGCGCGCGAGGCATCGCCGTCGAGGCGTGCCGAGCGGCGCACGTTCCGCCGCCATCCACCGCCAGGAAACTGTGGCTGCACCGCGCCGATCGATGATCGTCAGACCAGGATCACGGAGCGGAGGACCTCGCCGCGCTCCATCTTGTGGAACGCTTCCTCGACGTCGCCCAGGTCGCCGGTCTCCGTCACGAACTTCTGCAGCGGCAGGCGGCCCTGGAGGTACAAGTCGATCATCGTGGGGAAGTCGCGCGCCGGCAGGCAGTCACCGTACCAGCTCGACTTCAGCGCGCCGCCGCGGCCGAACACGTCCAGGAACGGCAGCTCGAGCCGCATCTCGGGGCGCGGCACACCGGTCAGGACCACCGTCCCGGCCAGGTCCCGAGCGTAGAACGCCTGCTTGTAGACCTCGGGCAGGCCCACGGCCTCGACCACCACGTCGGCGCCGAAGCCGCTGGTCAGGGCGCGGATCGCCGCGACCGGGTCGCTTTCCCGGGAGTTCACCACATGGGTGGCGCCGAAATCCTGTGCCCAGGCCAGCTTCCGCACGTCGACGTCGACGCCGATGATCGTCGTCGCGCCGGCCAGGGCCGCACCCGCGATCGCGGCGTTGCCGACGCCGCCGCAGCCGAAGACCGCCACGGCGTCGCCGCGGGTCACGCCGCCGGTGTTCAGCGCGGCGCCGAGGCCCGCCATCACGCCGCAGCCCAGCAGGCCGGCGACCATCGCGGGGGCGCTGGGGTCGACCTTGGTGCACTGGCCGGCGGCGACCAGCGTGTGCTTGAGGAAGGCGCCGATGCCCAGCGCCGGGGACAACGGGGTGCCATCGGCGAGGGTCATCTTCTGCTTCGCGTTGTGGGTGTCGAAGCAGTACCAGGGACGGCCGCGCCGGCAGGCCCGGCACTGTCCGCACACGGCCCGCCAGTTCAGGATCACGAAGTCGCCGGGGGCCACCTCGGTGACGCCGGGGCCGACCGACTCCACGATCCCGGCGGCCTCGTGGCCCAGCAGGAACGGGAAGTCGTCGCTGATGCCGCCCTCACGGTAGTGCAGGTCCGTATGGCACACGCCGCATGCCTGGATCTCGACCCGGGCCTCACCGGGGCCGGGCTCGGGAACGACGACGGTCTCCAGGCTGACGGGTTGACCCTTGGCGAGTGCTACCACACCCTGCGTCTCGATAGGCATGCCTCCGTCCTATCAGACAATGGAGAGGTGCGCGCTCGGCTCGGCGGGTCGAGTGTCGCCGGAGGCCTCGACGTAAGCCCGGCCCGGAGCGCCTCGGCCGCCGGCGAGGATGATAGGAAGGCGGCCATGACGGTCACGGACGACTTGCGGCGGGTCGCGCGGGAGCGCTTCGGCTGGGAGCGGCTGCGGGACGTGCAGCTCCGCGCCATGGAGGCGCTGATGGCGGGCCGTGACACGCTCGCGGTGCTGCCCACCGGTGCCGGCAAGTCGGCGATCTACCAGGTGCCGGCGCCGCTGCTGCCCGGGCCGACGATCGTTATCTCGCCGCTGCTCGCCCTCCAGCAGGACCAGATCGCATCACTGTCCGCGCGGCACCACGAGTCGCTCGTCGCGGTGCGGCTGTCGAGCGCCGAGGGCAAGAACGAGCGTGCGGAAGCGATGGAGGCGCTGCGCGCCGGCGACGCGGAGTTCGTGTTCCTGACGCCGGAGCAGTTCGCCGACCCGGCGCGGGCCGCCCAGATCAAGGCGTTGAAGCCGAGCCTGGTCGCCGTCGACGAGGCGCACTGCGTCTCGGCGTGGGGGCACGACTTCCGGCCGGACTACCTCCAGCTCGGCCAGTTCATCCGCGAGCTCGGCCGGCCGCCGGTGGTGGCCCTGACCGCGACGGCCTCCCCGCCGGTACGGGAGGACATCGCCGAACGCCTCGGCATGCGCGACCCGGAGATCGTGGTCGGGGGGCTGGACCGGCCGAACCTGTTCCTGGAGTCGGTGCACTGCCCCGACGAGGAGACCCGCTGGCGCCGGCTGGTGGCGCGGCTGCGCGAGTCGGCGCCGCCCGGCATCATCTACGCACCGACCCGCCGCTCCACCGAGGAACTGGCCGAGCGGCTCCAGCAGGAGGGGTTCGAGGCGGTCGCGTACCACGGCGGGATGAGCGCCGGCGAGCGCGAGCGGGCGCACGAGGCCTTCCTCGCCGACGAGGTGCCGATCATGGTCGCCACGACGGCGTTCGGCATGGGCATCGACAAGCCCAACATCCGGTGGGTCAACCACGTCTCGCTGCCCGATTCCCCCGACTCCTACCTACAGGAGATCGGCCGGGCGGGGCGTGACGGCAAACCGGCGCACGTGCTGCTGCTGCACCGCACCGAGGACAGCGGGCTGCGCAAGTTCTTCACCAACGTCTCGGTCGACCGCGACGAGGTGTCGGACCTCGCCGCGCTCCTGCGCGCGGCGGACAAGCCGCTGGCGCGGGACCAGTTGGCGGAGAAGACCGGCCTGGGCACCCGCAAGCTGGGCCAACTGCTGACGCTGCTCGAGGAGGTCGGCGGCGCGCAGCGGCTCAACGGCGGCAAGGTCAAGGCGCCCCGCTGGGCACCCGTCCCCGCGCGGGCGGCCGAGCTCGCCGAGGCACAGGCGGAGCGGCAGCAGACGGTGTCCCGGTCACGGCTCGACATGATGCGCAACTTCGCCGAGACCGAGCTGTGCCGGGGACAGACGTTGCTGGCGTACTTCGGGGAGCACCTCCCGGCGAACTGCGGCCACTGCGACAACTGCCAGGACGGCAGCGCCGCCGCCGGGGTGGCGGCGGCGGGCGACGTACCGTTCGCGATCCACAGCGAGGTCCGGCACGGCGAGTGGGGCAAGGGCGTCGTGCTGTCCTACGCGGGCGAGCAGATGACGGTGCTGTTCGAGAAGGTCGGTTACAAGACCCTCTCGGTGCCGGTCGTCGAGGAGCACAAGCTCTTGCGACAGGTCCCCTAGGGACGGTGGGCCGGGTCCTCGTTGCGGCCGCCGAGCGCGGCCCAGACCTGGTTCACCGTCTCGTAGACCGCACCCTCCGGCAGGCGCTCCAGCGTCGCCAGGACCTCGTCCGGGGCGTTCAGCTCGCTGGCGCCCGCGATCAGGTCGTCCCGATCGCCGGGCAGGCTCGCCTTCGGGATGTACCGGCCCAGGTTGCTGCGCGCCTCGACGTCCTGCGGGCTCATCCCGACCGGCGTGCCCGGCGCCCGGGCGGTGTTGACGGCGCCTGCCCAGACGCCGCCCTCGATCTCCTCGGGATCGTTCGCGCCGCCCTGCCGGAGGCCTGCCGTCTCGTACCGCATCTGGTCGTCCAGCGCTACGCCGTGTTTGGTGTTTCCTCGCTCCATGAGGCCGAGATACCCGGGCAATATCCCCCCAAACGACTAACCCCCGATTGAGACCTCGCTGCGCTGGGTATCGATCCGACATCCGCCCGAATGACCGCACTCCGACCCCCGGCGTGTGGGCCGGGCGCTCTGTTGGAGGTGAACACGTGGCACGCATCGGGCAGCTTTTCGGCGGTCGTACGCGCGACGCGGCGGACGTCGAACCGCGTCACGACCGGGACCACGACGGCATCGACGACCGGCTCGAGCCGACCACGTCGCGGCGCGTCGACCGCGACCGCGACCGCGACGGCGTGGACGACCGGCTCGAGAGCACCGACCGGACGAGCCGGATCCCCGCGGTGGGTGTTCTCGACCGCGACACGGACCACGACCGGATCGCGGACCGCCGCGAGACCACCACGACCGCCACCACGACCGCCACCACGACCGCCCCGGACCGCAGCACCGACCGCGAGGCGCCGCCGGCTCCGGTGAGCCCGCCCCCGCCGCCGGTGACCGAGGTCCGGCCGGCGCCCGCCCGGGCCAGTGTGACGGCGACCCTCGGCCTCGTCCTCGGCGTCGCGGGGGTGGCGGTCGCGCTGACCGGCCTGCTCGCGCCGTGGGCGATCGCCGTCGGCGCGCTCGGCCTGCTGTTCTCGTTCGGCGGCATCGTCGCCGGCGCCCGTCCCGGTGTCGCCGGCCGCGGGCTCGGCTCGCTCGGCGTGCTGCTCAACGGCACCGCGATCGTCTTCGCGATCCTCGCCATCACCGGCCAGGTGAGTTGGCTCGACAGCGACGTCGACCAGGTCGCGCGGCTCCACGAGTGGCTAGCCGCCCACCTCCCGTGGACCAAGCCCTGACCTCCCCCACCCACCCCCACCCACACCCCGACCCACCCCCACCCCCACCCCCGCGTTGATCTTGCAGTTGTGGTGCCTGACAAACCCGACATCTAGGGAGTGTCACGGCACCACAACTGCAAGATCGACACGGGGGTGGGGTGCGCGGGGGGTGCGCGGGGTTGGGGTGCGTGGGGGTGGGGTGCGTGGGGGTGGGGTGTCAGGGGGTCGGGACCGGGGCGGGGGTTGTGGCGGGGGTGCGGGCGGGCGCCTTGCGGCGGGTCGCCAGGACCGAGCCGAGGAGGATCAGGACGAACGCGACGCCGGTCAGGACCGTGACGTCCTCGCCGAGGACCATCCAGCCCAGGATCACCGCCACCGCCGGATTGACGAACGTGATGACCGTCGCCCGCACTCCCCCGACCTCGGCGACCAGCGCGAAGAACAGCACGAACGCGAGCGCCGTGCAGATCACCGACAGGCCGAGCACGGCCAGCGCCGGGGCCGGGCTCACCGTGCGGGCGAGATCCGGCAGGTTCGGCACGGCCACCGGCGCGAACATCACCGCGCCGACCACCAGCGACGCCGCGGCCACCCCGTAGCGGGGCACGTCGGCGAGCCAGCGCTCGATGACCAGCGGGCCGATGGCGTAGCAGACGACGACGCCGACCAGCTCGAGCATCGGCACGGGGCCGGCCGCGCCGACGTGGAAGCCGAGCAGCAGCGCCACCCCGGCGAAGCCGACCAGGAGGCCGCCGACCCGGGCGGCGGTGAGCTGTTCGTCGCGGTTCGTCAGGCGGGCCAAGATCGCGGCGACCAACGGCACGCCGGCGATGACCAGGCCGGTGAAAGAACTGTCGACGTACCGTTCGGCGTCGGACAGCAGCAGCCAGGGCAGGCTGATCTCGACGGCGGTGTAGACCAGCAGCGGCAGCCAGGGGCGCAGCGAGGCGCGCAGCTCCTTGCGGGCCAACGCGATCGGCAGCAGCAGGACCGCGCCGAGCGCCGTGCGGAGGAAGACCAGGTCGGCCGGCCCGACCTCACGGACCGCGACCTTGATCAGCAGGTAGGGGATGCCCCAGACGACGCACATCGCGACGAAGAGGATCCATCCACGACGACTCATGACCCGAGCATCACGGGTCGCGCCGCACCGGGTCTTGAACGCTGTTGCGGAAAGCGGCCGGAGTGACGCCGGTCACCCGCTTGAACCAACGGGTCAGGTGGGCCTGGTCGGCGAAGCCGACGGCGCCGGCGACCTGGGCCGGGCCGGTGCCGGCGGCCAGGAGATGACGGGCCTTGCAGACCCGCTCGAGGACCAGCCAGGTGTGCGGCGGGAAGCCGGTCGCCTCGCGGAACACGCGCAGCATGTGGTACGGCGACAGGTCGACGCCCGCGGCCAGCTCCCGCAGGCTGGGCGCGCAGCGCAGGTCGGCCATCAGCCGGTCGCGGATCTCGGCGACCTTCCGGGCCGCGGCCGCGTCGGAGGCGGACGGCGCCTTCGGGCCGGCGGGCCCGCGGCCGTGCCGCTGGACGACGGCCTCGAACGCCCACGCGAGCTTCGAGTGGGCGGCGAGCGGGTCGACGCCGGCGGTGAGCTCCTCGTGCGCCGAGCGGATCAGGTGCACGCTGCGCGGATCGTGGACGATCGGCGCCGGGAAGGCGGGGCGGGCCGAGCGGCCGTCGAGCAGCATCGCCGCGCTCGGATACAGCACCCGGTAGCTCCAGCCCTCCTCGTCGTCGGCGGCCATGCCGTCGTGCGGCTCGTCGGGCTCGAGGATCGCCAGGCTGCCGACGCCGGCCCGGTGCAGCTCGCCGCGGTAGTGGAACTGTTCCGCACCGGAGACGACCACCCCGATGGCGAACGTGACGTGGCTGTGCTTCGTGAACACGTGCCGCCGATAGCTGGCCGTCAGCATGTCCATCTGGAAACGGCCGTCGTCCACCCTTGTCCAGGAAGCGGACTCGCTCATGCTGTGACGGTATACCCGAACGGCAGTTCCAGGCGGTGCCGTGCGAGCAGGTCACCGTCGGCGAGGATCTCCCGCGTCGGGCCGTCGGCGACGATGCGGCCGGCGTCGAGGATGACCGAGCGCGGGCAGAGCTCCAGCGCGTACGGCAGGTCGTGCGTCACCATCAGCACGGTAACCGGCAGCGTCCGCAGGATGGTGGCCAGCTCACGACGGCTCGCGGGGTCGAGGTTCGACGACGGCTCGTCCAGGACCAGGATCTCCGGGCGCATGGCGAGCACGGTCGCCACCGCCACCCGGCGGCGCTGGCCGAAGGACAGGTGGTGCGGCGCGCGGTCGCGGTGCTCGCCCATGCCGACCGCGTCGAGCGCCTCGTCGACCCGCTCTCGCAGGTCGGCGCCGCGCAGGCCGAGGTTCGCCGGGCCGAACGCGACGTCCTCCCCCACGGTCGGCATGAACAACTGATCGTCGGGGTCCTGGAAGACGATGCCGACCCGCCGGCGGATCTCCTTGAGGCAGGCGCGGTCCTTCGTGTCGACGGTCATCCCGGCGACGGTGACGGCGCCGCCGCTACCGTCGCGCCCGTCCGCGTGGAGGATGCCGTTGAGGTGCAGGACCAGCGTGGTCTTGCCCGCGCCGTTGGGGCCGAGGACGGCGACGCGGTCGCCCTGCGGCACGGTCACGTCGACGCCGCGCAGGGCCACGTGGCCGTCGGGGTAGGCATACCGCAGGTCGCGGACCTCGAGAGAGGGGATCACCGGACCAACGCTATCGTCGCGATCGCGGCCGCGACGACGGGGACGCCGGCCGCGGCCGCCCACTGGCCCGCGGTGGCGCCGGTGCCCGTCAGCGCGAGCGGGATCCGGCCCTCGTAGCCGCGCGAGACCATGGCGAGGTAGACCCGCTCCCCGCGCTCGAAGGCGCGCAGGAACAGTGCGCCGACGCCGGTCGCGAAGCCCTTGATCTGCCACAGGAACCGCGGGTCGTAGCCACGGGAGCGCTGCGCCACCCGCATCCGCCGCGCCTCTTCTGCGAGGACGTCGAGGTATCGCAGCATGAACGTGGCGATCTGCGTCACCAACTGCGGGCAGCGCAGCCGGTCCAGGCCGAGCAGCAGGTCACGCGGGGTGGTGGTGCCGGCGAGCAGCAGTGACGACAGCACGCCCAGGGTGCCCTTGGCGATGATGTTCCAGGCGCCGTAGAGGCCGTCCTGCGACACGCTCATGCCGAGGACGTCGACCTTCTCGCCGGTGCCGAGGAAGGGCAGCGCGAAGGCGAGCAGGATGAACGGCAGTTCGATCAGCGACCGCAGCGCCAGCCAGCCCAGGCCGATCCGGGCGACGGCCGCGACCGCGACGATGACCAGCAGATATGCGCCGAACGCCCAGATCGCCTCGCGCGGGGTCGCCACCACGGCGACGGTGAACAGCACGCTGGCGACGATCTTCACCTCGGGCGGCAGTGCGTGCACCGGGGAGGCTCGGTGCACGTACAGCGCGTGGCTGTGCCCGGCGCCCACTAGATCTTCTGTTCCTCGGGCAGATCTGCGGCCCGGTCCTCGGGCGTGCGCTTACGTCCCGCCCTGAGCAGCCAGAACACGCCCCCGCCGAGGGCGAACGTGGCCAGCACCCCGATCACGCCGGACGTGCCGGTCGACAGGAAGTCGTTGGTGAGGCCGCGCACGCCGTAGTCGGCGAGCGGGCTGTCCTTCGTCTGGTTGTCGGTCTCACCCCGGGCGATGCAGGTGCCGCCGGTGATCTGGCCCTCGTCGTCGAAGGTGCAGCCCTCACGTGCGACCGAGTCGAGGCCGTCGGGGTGGGGCGAGGCGAAGTTGCTGACGACGCCGGCGAACAGCAGCGCGGCGACCAGGCCGCTGAGGATGAACCAGGTCGTCTTCCTCATGCCGCGAATGCCTCTCTCGGTGCCCGCTGGAGGTTGCGCACGGCGTACACGAGGTCGGGGCGGACCTTCGCGACATAGCCCACCGTGATCGCGGTGATGAGCCCCTCGCCGATGCCGATGAGCGCATGGGTGCCGGCCATCGCCGCGGCGATCCCGCCGAGGGACCGTCCGACGTCGGTGGCGCCGCCCATCGCGTACTGCAGCACAAAACCCTGCGAGGCGAACGTCACGGAGACGATCGACGCGGCCAGTGCGGTCGCGGTCAGCGCCCAGGCGCGCCGCGGCAGGACCCGCAGCAGCGTGGCCACCAGTAGGTAACCCGCGGCGGTGCCGATCAGCGCCATGTTGGTGATGTTGAGGCCGAGCGCGGTGACGCCGCCGTCGCTGAAGATCAGAGCCTGCACGACCAGGACGATCGTGACGCAGATCGCGCCGAGGTACGGGCCGACGAGCATCGCGGCGAGGGTGCCGCCGAGCAGGTGGCCGCTGACCCCGGGCAGGACCTGGAAGTTCAGCATCTGCACGGCGAAGATGAACGCCGCGACCAGGCCGGCCATCGGCACGAGCCGGTCGTCGAGCTCACGACGGCCCATGACGAAGCACAGCGCGAGCCCGGCGAGCGCCACGCCCGCGAACAGCAGCGCGACCCGGTTGTCGATGATCCCGTTTGAGATGTGCATGGCGAGTGCTGGCATGTGTCTCCTCCTCCGCGGAGCGTATTGCCGACGGTCCGCTGTTGCCAAGGCCTTGCAACAACGTCGAAACGAACATCACGCCTGACCGGGACGCCGAAGAAGGCCCCACGATCATGGATCGCGGCCGGCCAGCAAGCGCGGCGAGGCACCGTCGGGTGCCCGGTGACGGGCACAGCCCGGCGCGCGGACCGGGCCCAGGCCGCGTAGTAAAGCCTCCACGGCTCCTTGACAGAGCGAACAAGACCGATAATTCGGACGCTGGCCTCGAAGGTGTCGCCGCCCGGGTGCGCCGGCCGGTCCACGTTCCGGCGCAATCCACCGCCGCACCGCTCGACCTCATGATCATGGGAAAGATGTGGCTATCGGGGCAGCCACATCTTTCCCACGATCATGGAGTCGTCGGGCCGGAACGCGCCGCGCCGGGTCCAGGGGCGACCACGAGCGGCAGACAACCGCCCGTGCGACTGTGCGTCGCCGTCCAGTAGCGCCACCGGGATGGACAGACGACCGCACCGGGGCCTTGCTCGATCAGGAGACGGCAAGCTCAGGCGTGGGTCGCCACGCTCAGCACACGATCCGCCAGGTGAGGGGAGGCGCGGAGTTCGTCGGCGGTGTGGGTCGCCACCACGACGCCGTCGCCGAGGAGAGCCACGTGGTCGGCCACCGCCAGGGCGTGCTCCGGCTGCTGCTCCACCAGCAACACCGCCAGACCGCCCCGCGCCAGCTCCGCCACCACCGACCGCACCCGCGCCGCCAGGTCCACCGCCAGACCCTCGCACGGCTCGTCCAACAGCAGCAGGCGCGGCTGGGTGAGCAGGGCCCGCGCGATCGCCAGCATCTGGGCCTCGCCGCCGGAGAGCTGGTTGCCCTTGTGGCGACGGCGCTCGCCGAGCCGCGGCAGGAGCTCCAGCACCCGCGGCACGGTCCACTCGCCCGGACGGCGGGACAGGTCGAGGTGCTCGGCGACCGTCAGGCTGGCGAAGACCCGCCGGCCCTGTGGTACCAGACCCACGCCCGCCCGCGCCACCCGGTGTGCGGGACGCCCGGCGAGTTCCACGTCGTCGAGCCGCACGCTGCCCGCCTTCGGGCGCAGCAGGCCGGCGATGGCGTGGACCAGCGTGGTCTTGCCGGCGCCGTTGCGGCCGAGCACGGCGAGGGCGGTGCCCTGCGGCACCGTCAGGTCGGCGCCGTGCAGGACCGTGCCGCCGCCGTAACCGGCCTGGAGGCCGGCGACCGTCAGGGTCATGGGGCGACTCCCGCGTAGGCGGCGGCGACCTCGGGCGAGGATCGGGTCTCGGTGACGGTACCGGTGTGCACGTGCTTGCCGGAGTGCAGCACCGTCACCTGGTCGGCGAAGCCGTAGACCAGGTCCAGGTGGTGCTCGACCAGCAGGACGGCCACCGTGCCCGGCAGCGCCGCCAGCAGACCGGCCAGCAGCTCGACCTCCGGCGGCGCCAGGCCGGCCGCGGGCTCGTCGAGCAGCAACAGGCGCGGCTCGCCGGCCAGGGCCATGGCGAGCTCCAACTGGCGGCGCTGGCCGTGGGACAGCGAGCCGGCCAGGGTTCGGGTGGCCGCGTCCAGGCCGACGGACGCGAGCAGTTCGAGCGCCCTGGCCCGGCCGCCGGTGCGCGGACGACCCCACGGGCGGCGCCCGGCGACGAGCACGTTGTCCAGCGCGGACAGGCTGGACCAGACGGCCGGGTGCTGGTGCGTGCGGCCGATGCCGAGCCGCGCGCGGCGGGCCGGCGCGATGCCGGTGACGTCGCGTCCGGCGAAGTGGATCCGCCCGGCGGAGGGCCGCAGGCTTCCGGCGACGAGGTTCAGCAGCGTGCTCTTGCCGGCGCCGTTGGGTCCGATGAGCGCGTGCCGGGCGCCGGCTTCCACCCGCAGTCCGACCCCGTCGAGGGCGGCCAGGTCGCCGTACCGGCGGCCCAGTCCTTCGACCACGAGAAGCTCGCTCATGCGGACTTCCTCCCCAGCAGGCCGCGCGGCAGGAAGTACACACACAGGATGAACAGCGTGCCCAGCAGCAGCGGGGCGTGGCCGGGCCAGGGGCCGGACAGCCAGTCGCGGGTCGCCACGACCAGGGCGGCACCGATGAGCGCGCCGACCATCGAGGTGGCGCCGCCGATGACGATCGCCAGCAGTACCAACGCCGACACCTCGAACCCGCCGGCTCCCGGCGAGACGAACTTGTCGACGGTCACCAGCAGCGCCCCGGCCACCCCGGCGAGCGCGCCGGCGCCGACGTAGGCGGCGGTGAGATAGCCGGCGACCGGGTGACCGCTGGCCCGCATCCGCACCGGGTCGTCGCGGGTCGCCCGCAGCATGGCACCGGCCGGCGAGCGCAGGACGAGCAGGAGCGCGCCGACGAGGACGGCCACGACGGCCAGCACGTAGAGGTAGACGGCGCGGTCGGTGTCGAGCGACACCAGGCCGGGCAGCGGCACGACGTCGGCGAAGGCGAGCATGCCGTCCGTACCGTTGGTGACCGACTTCCAGCGACCGGCGACGGTGAACGTCAGCTCGCCGAGCGCCAGCGTGATCATGAGCACCACGACACCTCCGGCGTAGACCACGAGCGGCGCGGTGACCAGCGCGAACAGCGCACCGGCGGCGGCCGCGGCGAGCAGTTGCACCACCCCGACGGTGACGTCGTGGCGGATCAGGGTCGCGGCGGTGTAGGCCCCGACGAGGTACGGGGCGGTCTGGCCGAGCGTCGGCAGGCCCGCTATGCCGGTGAGCAGCGCGACGGAGACGGCGAGCAGGCCGATCACGAGGATCCGGGTGACGGTCCGGGTCGCGTACTCGTCGAGGGTCCACGCGAACGACACCATCAGCAGGAGCACGACCGGGAAGGCGGCGACGCGGAGCAGCTTGATCATGCGCTCCTGCCCGACGGGAGAAGGCCGCGCGCACGGGCGGCCAGGGCGATCGCCATCGCGCCGAACAGCGCGAACGGGGCGAGGGCGGGTGCGGCGGTGACGCCGACGGTTTGGATCTCGCCGACCGCGATGGCGGCGACGAGCGCGCCGCCGATCGAGCCGAGACCGCCGAGGACCACGACCACGAGCGAGAGCATGAGGACCAGGTCCGCGGTCTTCGGGCCGGGGCCGATGATCGGGGCGCCGAGGGCGCCCGCGAGCCCGGCGAGTCCGCCGGCGACGGCGAGGACTCCGGTCCGCACGGTCATCGGGTTGACGCCGAGGGTCGCCACCATGTCCCGGTCGTCGACGGTGGCCCGGACCAGGCTTCCGGCGCGGGTCTTCGTGACCACGACGGACAGTACGATCGCGATGAGCGTCGCGACGCCGAGGAAGGCCAGCCGGTATCCCGGGTAGCTGTGCCCGGCGAGGTTCACCGGCCGGTCCAGCGAGGCCGGGATGACCACCGGCAGGTCGTCCTTGCCGAACAGCGCGACGAGCCGGTCGCCGACGACGAGGGCGATGCCGAACGTCAGCAGGGCCTGGGCGAGGTGCCCGCGGCCGGCGATCGGCACGAGCATGACGGACAACACGGCGCCGCCCGCGCTCGCGGCCGCGGTGCCGACGAGCACCGCGAGCGCGAGCGAGAGCCACGTGCCGTCACTGATCTTCGCCGCGGCGTAGGCGCCGAACGCGAAGAGCGAGCCGTGTGCGAGGTTGAGCACGTCACCGACGCCGAAGGCGAGGGTGAGCCCGGCGGCGACGACGAACAGCAACAGGCCGTAGGCCACACCGTCGACGGCCGGGATCAGATACGCGTCCAAGGGGGTTACGCACCCACGGTCGCGAGATCCTGGACCAGCACGTTGGCCAGGACACGGCCGTCGTTACGAACCTGGCGCAGGTACCACTTCTGGATCGGGGCGTGGTTCTTGCCGAACTGCCACTGACCGCGCGGGCTGGAGATCTGGCCGAGCTTGCCGACCTGCTCGTTGATCGTCTCCGGCGTCACGTTGGCACCGGCGGCCGCGATGGCCCGGTCGAGCACCGCCGCCGCGTCGTACGACGCCATGGCGTAGGTGGTCGGGGTGATGTCCGGGTAGGCCTGGCGCCACGCGGCGACGAACTTGCGGTTCTCCTCGTTGTCGAGGTCCGGCGAGTAGTTGCACACGGTGTAGACGCCCTTGGCCGCCTCGCCCTCGGCCTGGAGGACCGTGCCCTCGGTGATGAAGGCACCGTACAGCGGGATGTCCTTGATGTCCGACTGCTTGTACTGCTTCACGAAGTCGATCGCGGCCTTGCCGGCGTAGAACGTGTAGACGGCCTTCGCGCCGCTCGACTTGATCTGCGAGAAGTACGGCAGGAAGTTGGTCGTCTGCGGGAACGGCGTCCACAGGGTCTTGCCGTCGGGGTTGGCGAGCTTGCCGCCGATCTTCGCGAACTCTTCGGTGAAGCCGCCGACCTCGTCGTAGCCACCCTGGTAGTCCGGGCCGATCGCGAAGACCGGGCCGTTGACCTTGTCCTTGATGTACTGCGCGATGGACTGGCCCGGGTCCGACGACATGAAGCTCGTCGTCCACACCCGCGTGACGTCCTTGAGGCCGGGACGGCCGTTGGAGCCGATCAGCGGCACCTTCGCCTCGTCGAGCAGCTTGGCCACACCGGCGACGGAGCCGCCGCCGACGATGCCGGTCAGCGCGATGACCTTCTCGTCCTTGATGAGCTTCGTCGCGGCGGGCACGGCGGTCTCCGCGCCGTCACCCTCGTCGGCGACCTTCAGGTCGATCGGGTGGCCGCCCAGCTTGTTGTCGTGCATCTTCAGGTAAAGCTCGAAGCCCTTCCTCAGGTCGGTGCCGACCGCTTGGTACGTACCGCTCAGCGAGCCGAGGAAGCCGATCTTGAGCGTTGACGCCGAGCCGGCGCCGTCCGCCTTGGAGTCCTTGGCGCATGCGGCCGTGCCGAACAGCAATCCGACCGCCAGGAAAGCGCTGACTGCCGACGTCCAGCGCCGGGTCAGGCGTCGTTGCAGAGACATGGATCTCCTCTGTGAGGCTGAACTGGAGTTATCTGCGAGCGCTGGCGCGCCGCGCGAGGGCGTGCTCGGTGACGGCGACGAGGATTTCCTTCGCCGATGCGCGTGAGCGCACGTCGGCGTTGAGCATCGGCACACTGCGATGGATGGCGAGAGCATCGCGGATGTCATCGAGGTGGTAGCGCGCCGCGCCCTCGAAGTTGTTGACCGCGATGACGTACGGGAGCCGGCGGTTCTCGAAGAAGTCGATGGCGCCGAAGCAGTCGGCGAGCCGACGCGTGTCGGCGATGACCACCGCCCCGATCGCGCCCCTGCACAGTTCGTCCCACATGAACCAGAAACGGCGCTGGCCAGGAGTTCCGAACAGGTACAGGACCAGGTCCTGGTACAGCGTGATACGGCCGAAGTCCATGGCGACCGTGGTGCTGCCCTTGTCGGGCACGAGCGTGGCGTCGTCGTGCTCGATACTCGCCGTCGTCATCAGGGCCTCAGTGGTCACCGGCGGGATCTCGGAGATCGATCCGACCAGCGTGGTCTTACCCGCGCCGAAGCCACCCGCAATGATGATCTTTACCGCGGTGGGGCGACCGCGGCGGGACGGCTCGGTCATTCGTCCCTCCGCTGCGCTCCGGACCGCCCTGTCTCCGCGCCGAGCCCATGACGACCGGCGCCTCCGCTCCGCTCCGGTCCGGTCATGCGCCCTCCGCTCCGCTCCGGTCCGGTCATGACGGTCCCCGGACCGCGGGGGTCAGCGCGTCACCGATGCGGTTGGCGAGGTCGGTCATCTCGTAGGAGACCTTGCCGACGTCCGCGGACGGCGATGCGAGCACGAGCAGCGAGGCACCGTCGCTGAACGCCATGCAGAACATGAAGCCGCCGTCGAGCTGCGTAACGTTGGAGATGACGCTGCCCGCCTCGAAGAACCGCGCGGCGCCCGCGAGCAGGGCGACGAGACCACTGCCGGTGGCGGCGAGCTGGTCGGCTCGGTCCCGGGGTAGCGCGCGGGTGTGGGCCAGCACGAGCCCGTCGGTCGAGATCGCCAGCGCATGGGCGACGTCAGGGGTACGGCTCGCAAAACTGTCCAGCAGCCAACCGAGATCACTCGGGTCGGTCACAGAAGTGGTCCTCTCGTCTTCTCGCGTGGTTCAGTTCGCCGAAGTACGCCGGTTCGCCACACCACGGGCATAGGCCGACATCGCGGCGGCCACGCGCGTCGGGTCGCGGCGCTGTGCCCCACCGCCGGAACGGTCCGGAGCCGGCGCGGCGGCGCCGCCGGGCACGAGGTGCCGCTGCGGGGCGCGCACGGGCAGACCCGCGGCCGTGGTCGTGGTGACCTCCGGCGTGGCGGCCTGCTGCGCGGCGCGCCAGCCGACGTCGGCTTCCGACTCCCAGTTGATCGGCTCGGTCGCGACGTCCAGGTCGGGCGGGGCCGCGGTGCGGAACCAGCCGTTGACCGACTGGAAGATCGGCAGCTCGATCGAGTCGTCGGTGGTTGCGGCGAGAGCGGCGGGCGCCTCGGGCGGCGGCAACGGCGGCCACGCGCCCGGCCCGGGCGGGGCGCCGGGACCACTCGGCCCGCTCCGCTGAACGGGCGGCAGGGACGGCACGGGCGGCAGGGGCGGCGCGATGTACGCGGACGGCCCGGCGGGCACCACGCGCAGTTCCTGCGTGGGAACCGAGAAGAGGCTTGTCTCGGGCGGTGCTGACGGTGGCGGCATCGGCTGCTGCGCCTGCGGGGTGAACAGGTCGTTCGGCGGCCGGGGCGCGCTCTCGACCACGCTGGGCGCCCCGGCCGGGGCGAACTGCGGTTGCCGCTCCGACGCCAGGATCGGGCGGAACACGGTGCTGGGGATGGTGACCTCGGCGAGGGTCCCGGTGTGCTGCCCCGGGCGGAGCTGGACGCCGATCTGGTACCGCGCGGCGATGTGCCCGACCACGGTGAGTCCCATGGCACGCACGGCGGCGATGTCGATCGCGGGAGGCTGGGCCAGCAACTGGTTGAGCTGGCCGAGTCGGGCCGGTCCGAGGCCGACACCGGTGTCCACGATCTGGATGATGACCCGGTCGCCGAGCGCCCGGCCGGTGACCCACACCTCCGACTCCGGCGGTGAGTATCCGGTCGCGTTGTCCAGCAACTCGGCCAGCAGGTGCACGACCTCGTCGACGGCCTCGGCGACGACCGCGACGTCGTCGTCGACGCTGCCGAACCGGACCCGGACGTAGTGCTCGATCTGCGAGATCGCGGCCTGCAGCACCTTGCCGAGCGGCGCGTCCTCGCGCCGGACGCGGGCGGCGCCGGAACCGCCGAGCACCAGGAGGCTCAGGTTGATCCGGGCCATCCGGGTGGCCAGGTGGTCCAACTGGTACAACTGTTGCAGCCGGTCCGGGTCGGTCTCGTCGCGCTCGACCCGGTCGACCTGGGCCAGCACCGCGTCGACCAGTCGTTGCTCACGACGGGACAGGTGGACGAAGATCTCCGCGACGTTGGAGCGCATGACGGCCTGCTCACCCGCGATCCGGACCGCTTCGCGGTGGACCGCGCGGAACGCCTGCGCCACGTCGGCGACCTCGTCCGCGCCGGAGACGGACAGCGTCGCGGAGGCACGGTCGGCGACCTCGTCCGGGTCGACCGTGCCCGGCGCGGCGGCCCGCAGCTCGGCGACGACCGCCGGCAGTTGCTCGTATGCGACGGTACGGGCGGCGTCGTGCAGGTACCGCAGGCGGCGCGTGATACGCCGGGCCACGATACCGGTGAGGATGATCGCGATGAGCAGCACGGCGGCCACGCCGGCGATCTGGATCACCGCCTGGGTCATCTGCTGGTCGCGCAGGTCGGCGACCCGGGTGACGACGGCGTCGTCGACCTGCTGCTCGACCTGGAAGAGCAGGCCCGACCAGCCGGAGATGGCGTTGATCCAGGCACCGGTGTCGACGCCGACCGGCTGGCCGATCGGCGTCCGGCCGACCTGGTCCTGGAGCCGCTGTGCCGCGACGACCTGCTCGCCCGTGTTGGCCTTCTCGTACCAGGTGCGCCACTCGACGGGCGCGAGCTGGTTGAAGCCGACCGTCGCCTCGACGAAGCCGGCGCGGGAGGCGGTGATCTCCTGCTGGAGCGCCGGGGTGAGCTCGTTGGCGGCGACCGCGCGGAGCACGGCGACCTGCTGCTGGCCCAGCGCCTCCGCCGCCCGGGACAGTGCCGCGGCGGCGCGGATCTCGTCGGCGAGGTCGGTCGGCGCGCCGGACCGGGCCACGGACTCGCGGTAGCTCAGCAGGTCGGCGACGAGGATCCGGTAGCTGAACGCGATCGCGGACACCGACGCGCGGGCGTCCTTGCGCACCTGCTCGCGGAGGCCGTTCAGACCCTCGAGGCTGTCGTCGATCCGGTCGAGCAGGTCCGAACCGGACGAGAGCGACTTGCGCTGCTCCTGGTACGTGCGGACCGTGTCATCCGTCAGCATCACCTGCTGGTTGAAGGCGTCCACCAGCCCGGCCTGCTGCGGCGTGAGCACCACGTTGACCGCGGCGGCCCGCTCGCGCTGCAGCGCGTGGGCGAGCCCGCCCACCTCGGCGGCGAGGGCGGCCAGGTCTTGCAGGTTCCGGCTGCGGTTCACCTGCTGAACGGTGGTGGCCAGGGCGATGCCGGCGAACACGACGACGGCGACGAGCGGCACCGCCACGATGAGCTGCAACTGGTTGACGATGCGGCGGCCGGCACGATTCTCCCGGCCCCGCTTGGTGGGGTTGTGCTGCTCACGGCGAGCAGGGGCGGCGGTGTGCCGGGTGGGCCGGCGCTCGTGCCCCTGCTGCGTCTGCCGAGGGTCGCGACCCTGCCGTTGGGCGGGCACGGGCAGCGAACTCTGGCTTTGGGTCACGAAAAGTCCCCGCAGGCATCCGAGATTGACAATGCACTTCAGATGCAGGCAGGCAGGACCGGCGCCCAGCGCCTCGATCTTCCGACCCGCGCATCAACGATGTGCACAATCACAGGTCGGCCCATCGGTGTCAATACCGACGTCTGCCATTCAACGACGATCGTCTCTTTGTCGCTCATACGTTCCGTGGAAATTCCGGCAACCGTACGGACCCAAACGGCTACGTTCGCTGGAAATACGCTGTGACCCCGGCACCCGCCGACACCCTGGCGTGACATAGAAGTTACCCATGTGAAACAATCACACATCGCATCGCCGGCGATACAAACGGTAGTTGATTGTCGTGCGGAAATATTCGTACGACAATTTCTATGCGCTGGCAAATGCCTCGTTCACCAGCGCCACCTGTTGTTCGTCCGTGCATACCCGGCCACCGAAGCCCAGGCGGCGCAGGTTGCGGGTCGAGGCCCGCAGCAGGTCCGGATAGGCGCAGACACCCCCGACCGGCTGCGCGATCCCGGCGGCGGCGCCGGCGAGCACGACCGCCGATCGCGCCCACAGGACCTCGGCCTCGTCCGGTCCGGCCACCACCCCGAGCTCCGCACGGAGCAGCTCGTCATCGAGGTACAGCCGCGAGACCCGCGGCGCGCGGGCGATCTCCGCGGCCGCCAGCACCCCGGCGGCCGTCTCGATGCGCGGCAGCACCGGGACGGTCCCCAGCGGCAGCCCGGCCGCGTCCTCCGCCTCGGCCAGGATCGTGCCCAGGGCGGCGATGTCGGAGGCGGACCGGGCGCGCGGCACGCAGACGCCCTCGAGGCCCGGCCTCGCCACCGCACGGAGGTCGGCGGCGGCTTCCCCACCGGCGTGCACGCAGACCCACGCCCGGTGGTCGTCGAGCCACCGCCCGGCCGCCTCACGGCTGCCGGGCGTCGCGGTGAGGTCGAGGACGAGGGCGTCAGCCGCCGTGTCCCGCGGGCTCTCACCCGGCACGAAGAGGTACGACCTCATGCGTCGATCATCGGGTGGGAGCCACCCAGTCGCACGCCGGTGCGGCCGTTTCGCCCGTTTGGCCCCTCTGACCGCCGGGTACGCGGGACCGTTAGGTGAGGCATCCGGCCAACGGGAGGGATCATGGCATCCGACGCCGTCACGCTGATCATGAACGACCACCGGATCTCGACTTTCGGAGTTCTGTGCTCCTAGGCCGCGGCTTCTGCCCAGGCCAGGAGTACGGCCCGGGTTTCGTGGGGGGTGGGGTTTGCGGCCTTTCCTGCACGAAACCTGGCCGTGATGATGACGCGCCGAAGCTTGATGATCATGTCGTGGTAGGAGGGTTGGGTTTTGCTGCGGTACCAGGGGGCCTGGGCGCGGCGTTGGGTCACGGTGTCGGGGTGGTGGCCGTGCAGGGTGTACCAGCACACGACGAGGGTTTGCGCGGTGAAGCCGAACGGGACGGTGCGGGCTACGGCGGTGGCGGTACGGTTGCGGGCCTGGCCGATGCCGGTGGTTTGTTTGGCGTCCTCGATGGCGACCTCGATCGACCAGCGGGCGGCGTAGCGGGCGACCAGGTCGGCGGCGGTGCTGGTCAGGTCGGTGGTGATGAGGGCGAGGTCGTAGCCGGCTTTGGCGGTGCTGTTCGGGTCGCGGACGAGCAGGACCCGGACGGTGCGGGAGCGGTAGACGCCGTACCACAGGCAGTGCAGGTCGGCGATGTGGACGGTGGTGGTGCGTGCGTAGCGGGTGACCTGGGTGGTGGTCCACGCGGTGGTGGTGGCGGCGATCTGTTTGGGGGTGCCGAGTACGGCGCCGATGCGTTTGGGGCGGCCGCCTTTGCCGGGGGTGGGCACGGCGATGGCGTGGAGTTTGGCGTTGGCGCGGAGTCGGGAGGTCAGGCTGACCAGGGTGGGCAGGCCGCGTTCGCGGTTGGCGCCGACCGTGGCGCCTGGTGCGCCGTCAGCGCCGGCGTACCAGGCGTCGGCGACCACGTGGACGGGCCGGCGAGGCCGGTCGGGGTGGTCGGGGTGGTCGGGGTGGTCGGGGTGGTTGGTGGCTGCGGCGATGATGCTGACCAGCCGGCAGGCCAGGACCTGTTTGGTGGGGCCGCCCTTGGTCCACAGGGCGAGGGCCACCGGCAGGCTGACCGGCCGGTCGTGGAAGGGCAGGGTGACGACGATGGCGGCGATCACCCAGTTGTTGCCCCAGGCGACCTTGTTGCGCCGCGGCCCGGTGGCGGCGCCGTCGTGGTGCCAGGCGGTGGCGTGGACCTTGCGGCCCGAGCGGTGGAACAGGGTGTCGTCCACGGCGATGAGTACCGGGGCGTCACCGGGCAGCAGGTGGGACACGACCAGCCTGGTCAGTGCGGTGCTGACCTGCGTGACACACCAGCGGGCGTGACCGAAGAACCAGTACGCCCGGGAGTGGTGCCATACCCCGGCCAGCCCGGCCCCGGTCAGCATCCCCGTGATGGTGCGCCGGCCGGGCTGCGCGATCATGCCCGCGACCAGGGCGGTGAACGTGCGGAACGACGGCCCGGTGAAACACGGCCGCAGCAGGGCCAGCAACGAGGTCAACGACGTCGGTAGAATCTGCGTCTGAAGCATCGACAGTCCCCTTCTGCCAGGAAGAAGACCGTCGATGCTTCACCATGTTCGGCCGTCGATCACGCCACCACGCCGCACTCACCCGAATTGATCAACCAAAACTCCGAAAGTCGAGCCGGATCATGGAGCAGTTGTTCGAGAAACTTCGCTCCGGCACCGGTGACCGCCGGCAGTTGCTCGACGAGTGCGCCGCACGACTCACCGCGCACAGCCACGCCGAGGAGCAGAAGGTGTACCCCGCGCTCGCCGAACTCGACCCGAACGTCCGCGACGAGATCCATCACGGCGCCGACGAGCACCACCAGGCCGAGCGGATGCTGCACGACCTGCAGCGGATGTCAGCCGGCGCGCCGGAGTTCGAGGACCTGCTCGACGAGTTCATCGCCGCGGTGCGGCGCCACGTCGAGAAGGAGGAGACCGAACTGCTGCCGGCGCTGCGGGACGCCGTCCCCGCCGCGCGGCTCGAGGAGCTCGGTGCCGCCTTCGAGAAGATCCGGCTCCAGGAACTCGAGGTCGCGGGACTCGGCCTGCGGCGCTGACCACGTCGTCGGCGGGCTTGCCGACTCGCCCGGCTTCGGTACAGTCGGGCTGGTCATGGTCAGTTCCGGCCCGTCCTTCCGGCCCCCGGGCACGCCGGTCGCCGCGTCGCGGTTCCGCACCGGCGGCCCGGTCGCCGCCGCGCGGCTCAGCGACCTGCCGCTCGACCGGACGCCGCAGCGGACCGAGGACCACGTCGTCATGCTCGTCAGCGCCGGGCAGGGCACGCACACGCTCGACTTCGTGACGTATGCCTGCCGCCCGGGCACGCTGCTGTGGGGCCGTCCCGGCCAGGTGCACCAGTTCGGCGGCCAGGCCGGCTTCGACGCCACGGTGCTCGCGTTCTCACCCGGCATCCTGCCCTCGCTCGGCGAGATCGAAGGGCTGCGCGAGCTGGTGGCCGACCCGTTCGCCCCGACCTGCTGGCAGCCGGCCGGGGAGGACGAGGAGGCGATCGTCGCGGAGATCGCGCAGATCGGCGTCGACCAGGTGCGATACGGCGCGACACGGCTCGGCGCGGCGCTGCTGGCGCACTCGATGGCCGTGCTGCTCATGCGGATCGCGGCGCTCGCGCCGCCCCCGCCGCTCGGGCCGGCGGCCCTGCTGGTCGGGCTGCTGCGGGCCGAGCTGGAGCGCGACGTCCGGCACCGCCGGGTCGAGGACTACGCGGAGACCCTGCGCTGCTCGGTGCGCACACTCACCCGCGCCGGCCTGGCGGTCACCGGCCGCAGCGCCAAGCAGCTCGTCGACGAGCGGGTGGCGCTGGAGGCCAAACGGCTGCTCGCGACGGGCGACGAGCCGGTCGCCGACGTCGGGCGGCGGCTGGGCTTCGACGAGCCGACGAACTTCGGGCGGTTCTTCGCCCGCGAGACCGGCCAGTCGCCGGGCGCGTTCCGGGCGATGCTGCGCCGCTCCCCCGCGCCGCGGGTGCCGCACCAGCGCTCGGCGCTGCCGGGCCGCCTCACGCCGCGGTCGGCTTGACACCTGTTCCACGGCTGGGTGCGCGCCGGTCCTGACCGGCGCGCGGACACGCGACAGGCGCTACGGCGTGCTGCGGCAGCCGGCGGCCATGGCACCGACCATGCCGGTCGGCGCGCCGTCGAGCTCCAGCGCGGCCTCCTCGCGGCCGACGAAGGGGACCAGCGTGAAGTACGAAAGCGTCGGCAACAGCGCGGGCAACTGCTCGACCCTGCCGGCGGCGACGTAGCGGTACACCGTCGCATAGATCCCGCCCACGATCGTCTCCACCAGCTCCTCCGGCATCGGCAGGGCGGCCGCCTGTGGCGCCTCGGCGAAGAACCGGTCGAACCGGCGCAGGAGCCGGGCCCGCTCGGCGCGGGCCGGCGGCCCGGCGGCGTCGATCTCGACCACCGCCACCACGGCGAACGCCGGCAGCTCGGCGAGCACCTGGAGCATCACCCGCAGTGCGGCGCGGGCGCCGTCCCGCCACGCCGGCTCGGCCAGGTAGGCGCGCTCCATCAGGGTCAGCAGCAGGTCGGTGCCGTGCCGATAGGTGGCGATCAACGCGTCTTCCTTGCCGGCGAACAACGCGTAGAAGGCGGGCCGGGTCACGCCGGCCGCGCGGCAGATGTCGCTGACCGTGGCGTTCGCGTACCCCTTCTGGGCGACCGTGTGCACCAGCGCGTCGAACAGCCGGTCGCGCTGGTTCGCGGCGATCTCCTCCGGCGGCACCCGGCTGGGGCCGCGTTTGATCGCCCGCGCGGGATCGCGCCCCTCACGCGCACCCGGCAGCGGGGCCAGGGGTTCGTCTGCCATCGGACAAGTATCGATCGTGGCGGCAACCGCCGCCCGGCCGGCGTCGGGGTGGCGCCCGGGGCGCCGGACAGGGCAGAGTATCGGCGTGTCGTCGTACGCCCAGCTCGCCAACGCCGTCCAGGGTGCCCGGGCGGTCGCGACGCAGGGTGACGTCCGTGGTGCCTTCGCGCTGCTCGGCCGGGCGCTCGACGCGGCGACCACGACCCTCGGCCACGACGATCCCGACGTGCTGTCGGCGACCGGCCTGCTCGCCAGGTTCCACGCCGACCTCGGCGAGCTCGCCGACGCGCGGCGCTTGCTCGAGGAGGGGCTCGCGGCGGGACACCACCGGCTCGGCGACGGGCACCCGGTCATGCTCGACCTGGCGTACGAGCTGGCCCGCGTCGCCGACGAGCTCGGCAACGTCTACGAGGCCAAGCGGCGATACGGGCAGTTGGCCAGGTTCGGGCCGCAGGCGCTCGGCGAGGACCACCCGGGCGTGCGGGCGGCACGGCGGTATCTCGGGCTGGACGACGATGCCGGCACCGGGGCGACCGTCCGGATCCCGCACGTCCCGCCGCCGGCGACGTTCGATCCGGTGTCCCCGCCACCGGCGGCGGCGTCCGGTCCGGCACCGGCGCGGGGCGGCGGGGAGCGGGCGGGGGCGGTGGGCGACGCCGGTCGATTCGACCGGGAGGCGTGGCGGCAGGACGAGCCCGGCGTGTTCGAGCGGGTCGACCAGGCATCCGGCCGAGCGCCCGGGCCGGTGCCGGCGCCGCCGCGGTCCGAGACCGAGGCGTCCGCACCGGCCCGGCAGGAAGCACCGCAGGAGATGCCGGCTTGGCAGGAGACGCCGGCCTGGGCCGGTGCGCAGGCGTCCGGGCCGCCTTGGCCGAGCGGCCGGGCGAACGAGCCGATCGCCCAGCCGGTGCCGCCCGCCGCGACCGGCACCGGGCCACGGCGGCGATCACCGCTGGTCGCCCTGCTGGTGATCCTCGTCGTCGCCGTCCTCGGCGGCGTGACGGCGGCGACGGTCTCGTTCCTGGTCGCCAGGCGCGACGATGCGGCACAGCCGCGCCGGCCGGTCACGTCCCAGGCATCGGCGCCGTCGTCGGCGCCCGCCTCGAGTGCCGGTGCGCCGGGCAACCCGAAGGCGCCGGGATCATTGAAGCTGCGGGACGACCGCACCTCCATCACCCTGACCTGGGTCGACCCGTCGAAGGGCAGCGTCCCGTTCATCGTCGCGGGCGGCCAGCAGGGGTCGCTGCGGCAGCTCCAGGTGCTCGCGGCGGGCTCCACCACGTACACGATCAACGGCCTGAACCCGAAGCTCGACTACTGCTTCACCGTCGCCGCGGTCTACGACACGAACAGCGTCGAACTGTCGGACCTGACGTGCACGAAGAGAGCCTGACACGCACCGTATCGGCAAATGCACGCAACGCACCCGGCGGGTGTGCCGGCGCATCGACGGGAATATGATGGGCCCGGTT
Source organism: Dactylosporangium roseum (assembly GCF_025264685.1). Taxonomy (GTDB): domain Bacteria; phylum Actinomycetota; class Actinomycetes; order Mycobacteriales; family Micromonosporaceae; genus Dactylosporangium; species Dactylosporangium roseum. Next base: position 2,028,792 of record NZ_CP073721.1, on the reverse strand, counting down.
TCGGGAGGTGGCCGGATGGTGACGATGCGCCAGCGTCCGCGGAAGAGCGGCGGGCTCGTGACGGTCAGCACCATCGTTGGCCTGGTCGCGGTCCTGGGCCTGACCCTCTTCGGCACCGGTGCCGCCAACAACGCGGTGGCCAGCTTCGACGTGAGCTCCTGGCTGTGGAGCAACGACAAGGGCGAGGTCGCCCGGGTCAACGGGGTCACCGGCAAGGTCGACACCCGCACGAAGATCACCGATGCGCAGGGCCACACGATGCAGGTGTCCCAGAGCGACCGGTTCGTGATCCTGCGAGACCTCAACACCGGCAAGATCAGCGTCCTCGATCTGTCCAGCCTGACGCTCGGCGCGACGACCCAGTCGACGCCGGGCCTGGGCGTGACCGTCGCGGTGCACGACGACGTCGCGTTCATCGTCGACGCGGTGCAGGGCCTGGTCCGCCAGCTCGACCCGGCGACGCTGCTGCCGGTCGGCGAGACACTGACCTTCCCGCCGGGGATCACCGGCGGCGCGTTCGACGACAGCGGCCGGCTGTGGCTGCTGGTCCCGTCCGAGGGCACCGTGGTCGCGGTCAAGCCGTCGGCGCGCCGGCCGAGCGCGAGCGCGGGCGGGCAGGGCGGCTCGGCCGATCCGAGCGTCGTCAAGACCGTCGGCGTCGCCGACCCGAGTCACGACCTGGCGCTGTCCATCCTGGACACCGGCGTCGCCGTGCTCGACAAGACGTCGACCACGCTGACGACGCTGCGCGGCGACGCGGTGCGGAAGGTGCCGCTGCGCCTGGCGGGCAACGGCGCGATGCCGCAGCGCACGGTCGGCGGCGACGTGCCGGTGACCGTGGTCGACGACCGGCACGTCTACGTGGTCAACGGCGCCGAGGTCACCGACTTCACGGTGCCCGGCGACAGCCCTCAGCTACAGCCGTGCGTGGCGTGGTCGGGCCGGTTCTACTGCGCCGACGACTCGTCCGGCACGGTCTACGTGCTCGACGCGCGGGGCAAGGCGCTCGACCCGATCAAGATCCAGGCCGGTGGCAAGGCGCTCGAGCTGGACGTCCGCGAGGATCGGATGTTCATCAACGCACCGGGCGGCTCGACGGCGCGGGTCGTCGACGAGCAGCACCGGGTGCGCACCGTGGACAAATACGCCAACGACGTCGTCGGCGGCGACGCGCCGCCGGTCCCGCCGCCGCCACCGCCGGCCAAGCCGCCGGTCGGCCCGCCCGGCGCACCTCCGCGGGTCACCGCGACGGCGGGCAACGCGCAGGCCCGGGTGACGTGGGCGGCCGCGCCCGCCAACGGCAGCGCCGTGACGAAATACGTCGTGGAGGGTGACGGCACGGTCCACGAGGTCGGTGCCAGCCAGCGTTCGCTCGACATCGCCGGCCTGACCAACGGCCAGACGTACAAGTTCACCGTCTACGCCGTCAACGCGAAGGGCAACGGGCCGAAGCGCGCCGCCAACCCTGTGGTGCCGACGTCGGAGGTCCCCGACCCGCCGATCAGCGTGGCGGCGACCGCCAACCCCGACGGCACCGTGACGGTGACCTGGCCGGCCGCGAACGGGCAGGGCCACAAGATCGCCAGATACGTGGTGACGTCGGTGTCGACCGGCGAGTCGAAGACGTTCGAGACCGGGCAGCCGACGCTGACGGTGCCGGCGGGCGAGTTGACGTACGGCACGCAGGTCGCGTTCCGGGTGGCGGCGATCAACGACATCGGCGCCAGCTCGACGCAGTCGCCGCTGAGCCCGTCGGTCGTGCCGTTCAACAGGCCGGCGGCGCCGGGCGGGCTGACCGTCAAGGCGGTGGCGACCAAGCGCGGCTCGGTCGTGGCCACCTGGCGGGCGCCGCAGGACAACGGCGCGCCGATCACCGGCTACGAGGCGACCGTCAACGGGCAGAAGCAGACGCTGGGCACGGCGCCGACGCACGAGTTCGGCGGGTTCAAGGACGCCGAGCACGTCACGGTCCAGGTGCGGGCGATCAACAAGGCGGGTCCGGGCGCACCGGCGAACGGCGCGGCCGACACGCTCGCCCAGCCGAAGATGACGGTCGACACGGCCAACAGCACCGCCGCGCTCAACTCGATCACCGTGCGCTTCACCGCCACCGACGGCGGCGGCGCTCCCGCGCGGTGCCGGCTCGACGTCGCCGGGGCCGGCGCGACCGAGGGCGCCTGCTCCGGCTCCCTGACAATGAACGGGTTGTGGCCCGCGACGGCGTACACCTACACGGTGACCGTGACGAACGCGGCCGGCATGACCGCAAACGGCACCGGGTCGCTGACCACGCCGACATATCGGGGCACGGTCGTGTGCACCGTCACGAGCTACTGCGGGCGCGGCGCGCCGAACGGCGGCATCTGGGTCTACCGGACCCCGTCGCAGAACGGCACCGCGGTCGGCGACGTCTACGCGCCGGACAGTTACGTGGCGATCTGCCAGACCAACACCGGCACGTCGATCAACGCCGAGCCCTACGGCGGGAAGCGCAGCACCGTCTGGATCAAGATCCAGTTCCAGGGTGAGAACTACATCCCGTATGCCTGGTTCAATCTCCCCAACGGCACCGGGCCGTTGAAGCAATGCTGATGGAGCACCATGACCACCCCCGCGACACCGTCCGACCTGCCCGCCGACGCCGGCCCACCCGGCATCGAGGAGATCGCCGCGGCGGCCGACCTGGTCGGCCGGCTCGCCCGCAACGTCGAGTCCGTCGTGCTCGGCAAGCCGCTGGTCGTGCGGCTGACGATGACCGCGCTGCTGGCCGAGGGGCACGTCCTGCTCGAGGACGTGCCCGGCGTCGGCAAGACCACACTCGCCCGGGCGACAGCCGCGAGCGTGCAGGGACAATGGCGGCGCATCCAGTTCACGCCCGACCTGCTGCCGTCCGACGTCACCGGCGTCACGATCTTCAACCAGGCGACGCGGGGCTTCGAGTTCCACCCGGGGCCGGTGTTCGCCAACATCGTCATCGCCGACGAGATCAACCGGGCGTCGCCGAAGACGCAGTCGGCGCTGCTGGAGGTTATGGAGGAGCGATACGTCACCGTCGACGGGGTGCGGCACGCCGTGCCCCGGCCGTTCCTCGTGGTCGCCACGCAGAACCCGATCGAGATGGACGGGACCTACCGGTTGCCCGAGGCGCAGCTCGACCGGTTCCTCATGAAGCTCGCCGTCGGCTACCCCAGTGAGGCCGTCGAGATCGAGGTCCTGCGCGGTGCGGTGACCCGCTCACCCGAGGCGCTCGACGCGGTCACCGACACGCAGGCCGTGGCGCACCTGGTCCGGTTGGCCCGGCGGATCCACATCGCCGACCCGCTCTACGGCTACGCGGTGCGGCTCGCCAACGCCACCCGCGCCCACCGGCAGGCCCGGGTCGGGGTCAGCCCGCGCGGCGTGATCGCCCTGACCCGGGCGGCGTGCGCCTACGCGTTGATCGACGGCCGCGGCTACGTCGTGCCCGAGGACCTCAAGGCGCTGGCCGAGCCGGTGTTCTCGCACCGGCTGCTGCTCTCCCCCGACGCGCAGGTCCGCGGCGTCGCCCCGGGCGACGTCGTGCGCGAGGTGCTCGACACCGTGCCCGTGCCCGCACCGGTCGCGGTCTGACCGGCCGGGACCGATGCGTGTCACCGCCCGGGGTGCCGGACTCTGCGCCGCCGCTGTGGCGCTCCTCGCCACCGGGCTGCCGCTCGGCTACCCGCACCTCGCCGTCGTCGGCACGGCCTGCCTGGTGGCGCTCGCGTTCGCGGGCGGCTACGTCTGGTGGCGGCCCCGGCTCACGGTCACCCGGGAGGTCGAGCCGGACCGGGTCATGCGCGGCGAGTCGAGCACCGTCACGCTGCACGTCGGCAACAGCAGCCGGCTGCGCGGCGCGACGCTGATCGCGCACGACCGGTGCGGGGCGGCGGCGGTGCCGGTACCACTGCTGCGGCTGACCGCGGGTGGGACGACCACCGCCGGTTATCCGGTGCCGACGGCCCGGCGCGGGGTGGTCACGATCGGGCCGCTGCGCGTGGTGCGGCGCGACCCGCTGGGGCTGCTGGCGCTGTCGCGCGGCTACGGCGGGGTGAGCACCGTGTGGGTGTACCCGAAGGTGCACCACCTGAGCGCGGTGCCGTCCGGTGTCGCGCGGTCCCTCGACGGGCGGTTCGACCGGGTGCCGCACGGCAGCATCACGTTCGACACGCTGCGGGAGTACGTCGTCGGCGACGAGCTGCGGCATGTCCACTGGCGCACCACCGCCCGGATCGGCGAGCTGATGGTCCGCGAGCACCTCGACACCAGCCTGCCGCGGCTGGTGGTGCTGCTCGACGACCGGCTCGCGGCCTACCCGGACCGCGATCGGGACCGGCAGTCGGCGCACTTCGAGTCGGCGTGCGAGGGCGCGGCGTCGATCGTCATGGCCGCGTTCCGGGAGGAGCTGCCGGTGGTGCTGCGCCTGGTCTCCGGCGCGCACGCCGGCGGCCGCGGCAGCCGGGGCTTCCTGGACCTGCTCGCGGAGGCGGAGCCGCACGACGACGACCGGCTCGACACCACCGTCGCCGAGCTGCGCACCCGGCGCGCCGGCGACACCCTGATCTACCTCACCGGGCCGGGCGGGGCCGCCGACCTGGGCCGGGTCGGAACGCTGCGCGGGGCCTACGCGACGGTGGTCGTCGGCGCGTTCGGCGTCGACGAGGCCCCGGCCGCGCTCGACCGCCTGGTGGTGCTCACCGCCCGCGACGGCGTGGACTTCGCGAGCGCCTGGGACGGGGTGCGGTCGTGGTGAGACGGCTGTTCGTCCCGGTGGCGCTGATCGGCATGCTGGTCCTCGCCGGGCTCGCGCTCGCGCCGATCTACAACGGCACGCTGCTCCCGCTGCTCGTGGCCGCCGCCGCGGCCGGGTCAGTGCTCATCAGCGTCGCGGTGCGACGGCTGCCGGCCTGGACCGCCGCGCCCGCCTCGATGCTCGGCCTAGCAGCGCTGACGTTCGTCGCGGTGCGGGTCTCCGCGCAGGCCGGCCAGATCCCGGGCGGCTTCCCCGACGTCGCCCGGGAGGCGCTGCGCAACAGCATCCCGCGGCTGCTCACCGCGCTGATCCCGATCGAGCCGCAGCCCGACACCGTGGTCCTGCCGGTGATCGCCACGTGGCTGGCCGGGCTCGCCGCCGCCGAGGTCGGCGTTCGGCACGGGCGGGTGCTGCTCTCGTACACCGCGCCGACGCTGCTGTTCGGTGGCGCGCTGTACCTCGTCGGCCCGGACACCACGGCCGCCGCGGCGACGACGTGGGTGCCGCTCGCCTACGCCGCGTTCGCGGCGCTCGGCCTGATCGTCACCGCCCGCGACCCGCGGCCCGTGGCGGAGACGACCGAGGTGCTCACCGCCGCCGACCGCCGGACGCTGCGGCTGCGGATCGGCGTGGGCGCCGCCGCCGGCCTGGCGATCATCGTCGCGCTGTCCCTGCTCGTCGGGCCGACCGTGGCCGGGCAGGGGAACTCCACACCGGTCGACCCGCGCGGTCTCGTCACCCCGCCGCAGCTCGACTCGCTCGACGAGAACCCGCTCGTGCGCCTCTCCGGCTGGAACCTCGACAAGGACCAGCACCTGTTCGACGCGGTCGTCACGCCCGGGCCGGGCGCCTCGCCGGACCCGGTGATCCGGCTCGCGGTGCTCACCGACTACGACGGCGTCACCTGGCGGATCGGCTCGGTCTACCGCAACGCCGGCCGCGTCCTGGGCCGGCCCGAGGGCAGCGGTCCCGAGGTGACGCAGGAGATCACCATCGACGAGCTCGGCGGCCGGCTCATGCCCGGCGTCGCGACCCCGCGGCGGGTCGACGGGGTGCGGGTCGCGTTCGACGCCGAGACCGGCACGATCGCGTACTCCGAGAGCCTGCACAAGGGCCTCGCGTACACGGTCACCTCCCGGCAGGAGCCGCGCCCCGACGACCAGGCGCTGTTCGTCGCCGAGGTGCCGGCCGCCGAGGAGGCCGGCCGCTTCCTCGCCCTGCCGGGCAGGGTGCCCGATGCGATCGGCCAGCTCTCGTCCCACCTCGGCGAGGGCGTCTCCAACCCGTACCAGCGCGCGTTCGCCATCCAGCAGTGGCTCGAGGACCACTACAAGCTCGTCGACGACGCACCGAGCGGCCACGCCTATCCCAACGTCGAGTACTTCCTGTTCGGCCCCAAGCAGGCGGGCGGCCAGAAGGGCACGTCCGAGCAGTTCACGGCCGCGTTCGCGGTGCTCGCGCGGCTGGCCGGCCTGCCGACCCGCGTGGTGGTCGGCTTCCAGCCCCGCAAGGGCGACCGGGCGATCCGCGGCGGCGACGCGGTCGCGTGGCCGGAGGTGCTGTTCCGGGACTACGGCTGGGTGGCGTTCGACCCGCGGCCGAAGTCCGACTCCGTGCGGCGGCCCGTCGAGGACGACTTCAAGCCCAAGGCCCCGCCGTCGCAGCCGCCGCCCCAGTCGGTGCCGCCCGCCTCGGTCTCCGCGAGCCCGCAGCCGTCCCGCTCGGCTTCCGCCGCGCCACCCTCCGCGCCGGAGTCGTCCGGCACCACGACGGTCGTCGCGGTGGTGTCCTCCGCCGCCGTGACGGTGCTCGTGCTGGCGTTCTTCGCGTCGGTACCGCTGGTGCTGCGCACCCGTCGCCGCCGGCGGCTGGAGGAGGGTCCTCCGGCCGCGCGGATCGACGCAGCCTGGTCGGAGGTGCTGGTGGGCCTGCGGATGGCCGGCCGGCCGGCACCGCCGCACCTGACGGCGCGGGAGATCGCGCACTACGCGGGCACCGCCGCGGTGGCGCAGGCGCACGCCAAGGACCGCCGCCCCGCCGTGCGCCCGCCGGTCCCTCCGGTGGACGAGCTCGCCGAGCTGGTCAACGCGGTCGCGTTCGCCGGTCCGCAGACGGTGGGCGGCCGGCCCGCCGGCCCGGCCGACGAGCAGGCGCGACGGGCGGCGGCGCAGGCGGTCGCCTACGTCGACGAGCTGCGCGACCGCCGCCCGTGGTGGCGCCGCCTGCTGTGGACGTTCGACCCCCGTCCGCTGCGCTGGCTCCGCCGCCCGTGATCATGCCCCAACCAACGTGACCTGCTGCGCGAACTGGCCGCCCGCTACGAGCGGGCAGCGGGCGGCGCTACGACCGGGTCAGGATGAGGTCCGCCCGGTCGCGGGTCCGCGCGATCGCCACCGCGTTACGCTCGTCGCTGCGCTCGACCCAGTCCCGTGCGTCGTGCGGGTCGAGACCCTTGGCCAACTGCCGGCGCACCAGCGAGCCCTGGCGCACGGAGGCGGGCGCGTCGAGGTACAGCACGAGGTCGAGCAGGTCGCGCACGGACGCCCACGGGCCGTGGTCGAGCAGCAGGTAGTTGCCCTCCACCACGACCACCCGCACCGCGGACGGCACCGGGATCACGCCGCCGATGGACTCGTGCAGCGTGCGGCTGTAGCTGGGCGCGTAGACGAGATCCTCCCCGTCCCGCAGCCGGCGCAGCAGGTGCACAAACCCGGCGGCGTCGAACGTCTCGGGCGCGCCCTTGCGGCCGGCCAGGCCGAGCCGGTCCAGCTCCACGTTGGACAGGTGAAACCCGTCCATCGGTACGGCCGCGCTGGACAGTCCGTCGTGGAGGTTCAGGGCGTCGGAGAGCGCGGTGGACAGCGTGGACTTGCCGGCCGCGGGCGGCCCGCAGATGCCGATGAGCGACCGGCCCTCCCGTCCGCGGACGAAGGGCACCACCACATCGAGTGCGGGGTCGAGGACGTCCGGGTGCCTCATGAGTCGCGCGCGGGGTCCGGCGCCCCCATCGACGCCGCCAGCCCGCGCATGCCCGCGAGCCACCGGTCGGTGTCGGTCGCGCGGTGCAGGTAGTACTTGGCCACCTCGGGATGCGGCAGGATGAGGAACCGCTCCTCGGCGAGCCCGGCGACGGCCGCCTCGGCGACGGCCGAGGGCGGCAGGACCTGGCCGCTGGCGGCCGTCACCCGGGCGCCGACGTGACCGGCGGTCAGGCCCTCCTGGAGCATCGGCGTGTCGACGCCCTGCGGGCACAGGGCGCTGACCCGGATCCCGCGGGCGCCGTAGGTCACGGACAGCCACTCCGCGAACGACACCGCCGCGTGCTTCGTGACCGCGTAGGGCGCGTCGCCGACCGCGGTGAGCAGCCCGGCGGCCGAGCAGGTGTGCAGCAGGTAGCCCTCGCCGCGCTCCAGCATCGACGGCAGCACCGCCCGCGCGGAGTAGACGTGCGACATCACGTTGACCGCCCACGCGCGGGACCATGCCTCGTCGGCGGCCTCGAGGCCCGCGCCGGTGGTGATGCCGGCGTTGGCGCAGAAGAGGTCGATCCGGTCATACCGCTCCAGGGTCTCCTCGACGAGCTCGGCGACCTGCCCCTCGCCGGTGACGTCGGCGGCGACCCCGATCGTCTCGACCGGGAGCTCGGCGAACTCGGCGGCGACCGCGGCCGCCGCGTCCCCGTCGAGGTCCGCGAGCACCAGCGCGGCGACCTTCTCGGCGACGAACCGCCGGGCGAGCGCGGCGCCGATCCCGCCCGCGGCGCCGGTGATGACGACGACCCGTCCCTCGAGGTTCACGACGCGGCCCCCAGTTTCCGCAGCGTGTCGACGGTGAGCGGAACCGTCAGCCCCCATCGACCGGCCATGTGCCCTCCGCTCCCTCCGGCCGCCCATGATGACCGCCCCCTCCGCTTCGGACCGGTCATGCACCGATCATCCCCAGGAACGCGGCGACGTGGCAAGCACAACCGTGGAGTCGGCTGTCCGCCAGGCACTTTGCGGGCGGTGACGCGGCGACGTAGCCTGTCGCGGGTTTCCCCGACGAGAAGGAGTGCCACATGCTGGGTCTCGAGAAGAAGCTCATGAAGGAGTGGGAAGGCAAGAGCGCGCAGGAGCTCGCCGACGCCCCCGTCACCGCGATCGCCGGCGTCAGCGAGGGCGACGCCGAGAAGCTGGCCGCCGCGTTCGGCATCAAGACCGTGCGTGACCTCGGCACCAACAAGTACTTCCGCTGGGCGCAGGGCATCGTCGCACTGGCCGACTGACGACCGGCTGTTCGGACGGTCGCTCCCCGTGCGGGGGCGGCCGTTTCGCATTTCCGCACCACCTTCCCGGGTGGTGTCCGGAGGTACTGGCGCCGTCGCGCTACGGTTCAGCGCATGCGACGGCGCGACCTGCTCACCCTGGCCGCCGCCGGGACGATCGCCGGCTGCGGGACGGGCGACCCGGCCCCTTCCAAGAGCCCGGCACCTCCGGCGAGCGGCACGGCGACGCCCGCCGGCCCGGGCCGGCCCGAGCTGCTCTTCCCGGCGGGTTTCGGGTGGGGTGCGTCCACGTCGGCGTACCAGATCGAGGGCGCCGCCGCCGAGGACGGTCGCGGGCCGTCGGTGTGGGACGTGTTCAGTCACCAGCCGGGCCGCACCCGCGACGGGGACACCGGCGACGTGGCCGCCGACCACTACCACCGCTTCTACGAGGACCTCGACATCATGAAGGACCTCGGCCTGACCTCCTACCGGTTCTCGATCTCCTGGTCCCGGGTCCTGCCTACCGGCCGCGGCACCCTCAACGCCAAGGGCCTCGACTTCTACCACAAACTCGTCGACGGGCTCCTCGCCCGCGACATCGCACCGGTCGCCACGCTGTTCCACTGGGACACCCCGCAGGCCGTGCAGAAGCTCGGCGGCTGGGAGCACCGCGACTGCGCGAAGTGGTTCGCCGACTACGCCGCCACGATGTTCGCCTCGTTCGGCGACAAGGTGCCGACGTGGCTCACGCTCAACGAACCCAAGACCGTCGTCGAGGCCGGCTACACCGCCGGCGTGCACGCCCCGGGCAAGCGGGACCGGCAACTGGCCAACGTGGTCGGCCACCACCTGCTGCTCGGGCACGGCCTGGCGGTTCGGGCACTGCGCGAGATCAACGCCAAGGCCCGGATCGGCGCGGCGCTGAACCTCTCCCCCACCTACCCGGCCGACGACTCGGCGGCGGCGCGCCGGCAGGCAGCGGTCGCCGACGCCGAGGAGAACCGCCGCTGGCTCGACCCTGTGCTGCTGGGGCGCTATCCGGAGGACTGGCTGGCCGCCCAGCCAGCCGACGCGCCGGTGCGCACGGCGATCAAGGACGGCGACCTGGCCGTCATCGGCGCGAAGAACGACCTGCTCGCGGTGCAGTACTACAACCCGGCTCATGTGACCGCCAAGGGCGGGCGGGTCGACAAGCACCCGACCTCGCAGGCACCCTGGCAGCAGATCTATCCCGAGGGGCTCTTCGACCTGCTGACCCGGATCAAGCGCGACTACGGCGACATCCCGCTGATCATCACCGAAAACGGGATGCCGACGCGGAACGCGATCCAGGACCAGGATCGCATCGCCTTCCTGCGCGACCACCTCGCCGCCGCCCACCGCGCCATCCAGGCCGGCGTGAAGCTGGAGACCTACCACCTGTGGTCACTGCTGGACAACTTCGAGTGGGCCGAGGGCTACTCCCAGCGCTGGGGCATCATCCACGTCGACTACAAGACCCGGCAGCGCGCCCGCAAGGCCAGCGCCGACTGGTACAAGACCGTGATCGCCCGCAACGGCATCTAAACCCCCGCCCCGCCCCGCCCCGTCCGTTGCGTTGATCTTGCACTTGTGGTGCCGCGACACTCCCAGAATGTCCCGGTTTGTCAGGCACCACAACTGCAAGATCAACGCAACGGACGGGGCGGGTGGGGTGGGGTGGGGGTCGGGGGCGGGGCGTTAGCCGAGCCAGCCGGGGCGTACCAGGCCGGCCTCGTAGGCGAAGACGACCAACTGGGCCCGGTCACGGGCGCCGAGCTTGATCATCGCCCGGCTCACGTGGGTCTTCGCCGTCGCCGGGCTGACGAACAGCCGACTCGCGATGTCCTCATTGGACAGTCCGGCGCCGACGAGGGCCATCACCTCGCGTTCGCGGTCGGTGAGCGCGTCGAGGGACATCGGGGCCAGCGGGGCACGGGAGCGGCTGGCGAACTCCTCGATGAGCCGGCGTGTCACGCCCGGCGAGAGCAGCGCGTCGCCGGCCGCCACCGCGCGGACGCCGCGCAGCAGATCGACCGGCTCGGTGTCCTTGACCAGGAAGCCGCCGGCGCCGACCCGCAGCGCCTCGAAGACGTACTCGTCCAGGTCGAACGTGGTGAGAATGACGATCCGCACGTCGGCTAGGCGACTGTCGGCGGCGATCTGCCGGGTGGCCTCGAGGCCGTCGAGGACGGGCATGCGGATGTCCATGAGCACGACGTCCGGGCGGGTCTGCACCGACAGCCGCACGGCCTGCGCGCCGTCGGCCGCCTCGCCGACCACCTCGATGTCGGTCTGCGCGTCGAGCAGGGCGCGGAAGCCGGCCCGTACCAACGCCTGATCGTCCGCCAGCAGCACTCTGATCACGTCGTCTGTTCCTCACGCAGGGGGATGCGGGCATGGACCTCGAAACCGCCGTCGTCGCGCGGCCGCGCCTCGACGGTGCCGCCGAAGGCCGCCGCGCGGTGGCGCATGCCGGCGATGCCGTTGCCCGCCCCGGCCCTGACGCCGTCGGCCTTGCCCTCGTCGGCCCGCGCCGGGCCGGTGCCGTTGTCGGACACCAGGATGCTCACCTCCGCAGGGCCGTAGGCGATGACCACCGTCGCCATGGCGTCCGGTCCGGCGTGCCGGCGCACGTTGGTGAGCGCCTCCTGGACGATGCGGTACGCCGCGCGGTCGACCTGCGGCGGCAACGACGCCGGGGTGCCGACCGTCTCCACCGTCACGGGCAGGCCGGCGCCGCGGGCCTCGGCGACGAGCCGGTCCACGTCGCCGAGGCCGGGGGCCGGCGTGCGGGGCGCCGCCTCCCCCGGGTTGAGCCCCGCGAGCACCGCCCGGGTCTCCTTCAGCGCCTCGGCGCTGGCGTGCTTGATCGCGGCGAGCGCGGTGCGTGCCTGCTCGGGCTGCTCGTCCATGAGGTGCAGCCCGACGCCGGCCTGCACGTTGATCAGGGACAGGTGGTGCCCGATGACGTCGTGCAGCTCACGGGCGATGAGCAGCCGCTCGTCGCTGGCCTGCCGGCGCTGCTGCTCCTTGCGGGCCCGCTCCTCCTCGGCCCGGGCGAGGGCCTCCTGGTGCGCGCGGTCGCGGGCCATCTGGCTGTACCGCACGCCGCGCACCCGGGCGGCCTCGCCGAACCCGGCGATCAGCACGCACCACACCCCGATGATGATGAGCCGGGCGAGCGAGTATCCGGGCGGCGCCAGAATCACGAAGACCGTGTACGCGGTGGCCACCGCCAGCCACGTCAGCCAGCGGAAGCCGGCCGCCAGGGCGGTGAACATGGCGACGATCGCGGCGATGAAACCCGGCCCGTCGGGGTAGTCGAGGCTGAAGTAGGCGACCGTGGGCACAAGGGCGCCGAACAGCGAGAACAACGGCAGCTTGTCGCGGAGCACCAGCGCCGCCGGGCCGGCGACGAGCAACAGATAGGCGGTCTGGTCGAGGGCATGCGGGCCGGTCGAGCCGTAAGCGGCCGCGCGGGTGCCGAAGACCTGCACGAGCGCGAGGAAGACGGCGATGCCGGCCGGGCTCGGCCCGCGCCAGCGCCGATGCTCGCGGCGGCGCTCCAACTGCTCCATCCGGTGCGCGTGGCGGGCGGCCCGGACGGCGTCGCGGTGAGCGTCGCGCATGGCGCGCAGCTCATGGCTCCACGGCGCTCGTCTCCTCACACGTCGACCGTAGTCGAGGCCCTGCCGCGGAACATCGCCTTCCCGGCGAGCGGCGTCTACTCCCGCTGGAGTACGCGCCCGGCCGCGCTGCTCCGGATGCGGTACCGCACGAGCCGACACCGGTGCGACGCGCTCCGCGCCGCCGATCGGCACGCTGGAGTGCATCACGAGGAAGGGGGCCGACATGGCCGGCGAGCGGGTGCGCGCCTCGGACGGGGAGCGCGAACAGTACGCCCGGATGGTGCGTGCCGGGATGACCGAGGGACGGCTGACGCTCGAAGAGGGGGAGGAGCGGCTCAGCCAGGTGTACGCGGCGAAGTACCGGGACGAGCTGCCGCCGGTCACCGCCGACCTGCCCGACGGCGGGCGGCGAGGGCTGTTCGAGACGCCGGAGGCGAAGGCGGAGTTCACGCGGCACGGCAAGCGGCATTTCCGCGACCACCTGGCGTTCGTGGTGGTGCTCGCGGTGCTGCTGACCGGGCTGTGGGTGTTCTCCGGCGCCCACTTCTTCTGGCCGGCGATCCCGCTGTTCTTCCTGGTCCTGAGCGTGGCGAAGCACGCACGCTGGCGCCAGTGGGCGGAGAACGGGGGCGCGCACTGGCACCACCGGCACCACCAGCGCTGGGGGCGGGGGCCGTGGGGCGCGGCGTCGGACCGGCAGGGCTGGAGTCGCTGAGCCGGGAATCCCTTGCGGGGAGCCGCCCGGCGCGGCGGCTCCCCGTCGTCAGGAAAGGCCGTCAGGAGAGCGGGGCGTGATGTTCGGATCGACCTTCCCGGAGCTCAAGGGCCGGGTCGCGGTGGTGCTCGGACCGGCGGACGGAGTGGCCGGCGCGGTCTGCCGGATGCTCGCCAACCGCGGCGCGCGGATCGCCGTCATCGGTGACGACGAGGCCGGTCTCGAGGACCTGGTGGACGAGTTGCACTGGCTCGGCGCCGAGGCGATCGGCATCCTGGCCGGCGGCGTGGACGCGCCGGCGATGGACGCCGTGCGCGCCAGCGTGCTGACCGAACTCGGCGCGCCCGACCTGCTGTTCGTGCTCACCTGCACGACGCATGCCGGCGCGGACTGGCAGCGGGTCGTCAACAGCGGCCTGACCGCCACCCTCCAGGCGTTGCAGGCGTTCGTACCGGCGATGGCCGAGGCGCGGGCGGGCGCCGTCGTGACGCTCGCACCGGTCGGCGCGGACCCGGCGACGACCGCGGTCGGGGCGGTGCGACGGTCGCGCAGACGTTCGGCGTGCTGTCGCTGTTCCTGGCCGAGTGCATCGAGAAGTTCTCGCTGGGCGTCTACAAGCTGACCCGCATGAAGCGCGATCCGCAGCGGCGCAACGGGCACCGGACCCTGACCCACACGATCGTCTTCAACGTCGGCGTCGGCTACGGCACCCTGGCCCTGTGCAACGCCTACGGCAAGTGGGCCGTCATGGGCGTGCTGTTCTTCTCGTTCGCGCTCGCGCTGCGCGGCCTGTTCGAGAAGTGGGCCGAGCGGGCCGGCTGGCTCATCGTCACCCTGGCCGCGGCCGGCGCGGCGTACCTGGTCTACGAGCGGCTGCCCGGCGACCGCGGCTATCCGCTGCTCGGGGTCGCCGTCGGCGTCGGCGGGCTCGTCCACCTGGCGGGTGACATGCTGACCCGGCACGGCTGCCCGATCTTCTGGCCCGTCCCGACCGGCCGCCGGATGTGGCGCAACATCGGCCTGCCGGACTCGATCGCGCTGGTCGCCGGCAACAAGACCGAAACGATCTTCCTGCGCACCGTGTTCGCGACCATCGCCATCTTCGCCGGTGCGATCCTCGTCATGCCGACCCTCCTGGAGCGATTCAACATAGTCGGATGATGGACGACGACGAGATCCCCGATTTCTGGCAGGCGCTCGGCGTGCTGGCCCGGCAGAATCTCGGCGACGACTGGCTGCGGGCCGTATGCTGGAACAACGCGGCGGCTCTCTTCCTCAGGGCATGATTGGTGTCGTGACCAACGAGACGCGAAAGTCCCTCCACGGCCTCGCGGAGCTGGTGCTCGCCGGTCCGCAGTACCGTCGCAGCGGCACGATCCGGCTGCGGGTGACCCCGGCGGGCTTCGCCACGGTCGCCGCGCCGGACCTCGCGGTGGAGGCCGACGCGCTGGTGGCCGGCGATCAGCGGCTCCCCCTGGCGGGCCGCACGTTCGCCCAGCTCGCCACCGGCGCGGGCGTCGACGCCGGCGCCCCTGAGGGCGTCTACCACGACCACTCCGGCGCCGACCCCGGCGACACGGTGGTCACGCGGGACGCGGCGGCGATCCTGGCGGCGCTGGCGACAGGCGACGCCGCGCTGCGCCGCCTGTCGGCCGACGCCGTCCCGGTCCTGTGGCCGGAGCACTTCGACGTCGGCATCTCGGTGGACGAGGTCAACTACGGGGTGTCGGCGGGCGACACGGCGATCGACGAGCCGTATGTGTACGTCGGCCCGTGGCGGCCCCGCCAGGGCTCCTTCTGGAACGTCCCCTTCGGCGCGGCCGTGCCGATCCGTGACCTGGGCGACGTGAACGGCGTGTTCGCCTTCTTCGAGGAGGGCCGCGCCCGCGCCACCGAGTAGGACCGCCGTGGCTCCGGGGCAACGGCTCGCTCTCGCGGTGCTCCGGTTTCGCGGTGCTCCACTTTCGCGGTGCTCCACTGGAGTTTCTGTTCCGAGTGGGTCAGGAGCGCAGCGCAGCCGTGGCGAAGGTCCGCAAGCCCGACGACATGGGCACCTCCGCGCGGAAGCCCAGCTCGGCCGCCGCGCGGGCCGGGGACGCGACCACGTGGCGGACGTCACCCGCGCGGTAGCGGCCCGTCACCTCCGAGGCCGGGCCGCCCATCACCTCCGACAGCATCCGCGCCATCGCGCCCACCGTCGTCGTTTCGCCCGAGCTGACGTTGTACGCCCGGAAGCCCGGCCTCGCCGCCGACAGCGCCAGCAGGTTCGCCCGCGCCACGTCCGTGACGTGGACGAAGTCCCGGCGCTGGGCGCCGTCCTCGAAGACCCGCGGCGCCCGGCCCGCCTCCAGGGCCGAGCGGAAGACGGCCGCCACCCCGCTGTAGGGCGTGTCGCGGGGCATGCCGGGGCCGTAGACGTTGTGGTACCGCAACGCCGCCACCGAGCCGCCCGCCTCCCGCGCCCAGGCGCCGGCGAGATGCTCCTGCGCCAGCTTCGTCGCCGCGTAGACACTCCGCGGTTCCAGTATCGCATCTTCGTCCACTGTGGACGGATCCAGGCACCGGCCGCACTCCGGGCACGGCGGGTCGAACCGGCCGGCGTCCAGGTCCACTGTGGACCGTGGCGCGGGGCGGACGGGGCCGTCGGCCGGGCAGCGGTACGCACCCTCACCGTAGACGACCATGGAACTGGCCAGGACGAGCCGGCGCACGCCGGCCCGGGCCATGCCGGCCAGCAGGACCGCGGTCCCGAGATCGTTGCAGCCCACGTACTCCGGCAGGTCGGCTAGATCGACCCCCATGCCGACCAGCGCCGCCTGGTGCACCACGGCGTCCACCCCTTCGAGGGCTTGCGCGACGAGCGGCGCGTCCCGCAGGTCGCCGCGAACGTCGGGCGACTCCGGCGGCGGGGCGGAGTGAGCGGCCGGGTGAAGGGCGTCGAAGACGATCACGGCGTGGCCGGCCTCCCGCAGGATGGCGCTGATGTGCGAGCCGATGAAGCCCGCCCCACCGGTGACCAGGATGCGCATGTGCCGACCGTATGCGCCCGCGCCGCCCGCCGCAGGCGGACGTTCGTGGTTCGTAATGGTTGGTCATCCCGCCGTAAGAAACCTTTCGCCCGGTTGGTGGGTACGTTCCGGCTCATGAGTGACGTGGTGCTGCCCTGCCTCAACGAGGCCGCCGCCCTGCCGTGGGTGCTGTCCCGTATCCCGTCCGGCTACCGCGCGATCGTCGCCGACAACGGCTCCACCGACGGCTCACCCGAGATCGCCGCCGCGCACGGCGCGACGGTCGTCCACGCCACCCCGCGCGGGTTCGGCGCCGCCGCGCACGCCGGGCTGGCCGCGGCGACCGACGACGTCGTGTGCTTCATGGACGCCGACGGCTCGTTCGACCCCGGACAGCTCGACCGGGTGGCCGCACCGGTCCGCGCCGGCGACGCCGACCTGGTGCTGGGCCGGCGCCGTCCGACGGGCCGCTCCGCCTGGCCGCTGCACGCCCGGGCCGGCAACGCCGTGCTCGCGTGGCGGCTGCGCCGGGCCAGCGGGGTGCGGTTGTCCGACCTCGGGCCGATGCGCGCCGCCCGGCGGGCCGACCTGCTCGCACTGGACCTGCGGGACCGCCGGTTCGGCTACCCGCTGGAGATGGTGCTGCGGGCCGCCGACGAGGGCTGGCGGGTCCGGGAGGTCGACGTCGACTACGCGCCGCGCGCGGCGGGGACCAGGTCGAAGGTGACCGGCACGGTCCGCGGGACGCTGCGCGCGGTGCGGGACATGAGCCGGCTGCTGGGTGCGGCCCGATGAACGCGCAACTGCTCCTGATCGCCAAGGCGCCCGTGCCGGGGCGGGTCAAGACGCGGCTGTGCCCGCCGTGCACGCCGGAGCAGGCCGCCGGCCTCGCCGCCGCCGCGCTCGCCGACACCGTCGAGACACTCGACGCCGCGCCGGCCGCGCGGCGGGCACTGGTCCTCAGTGGACAGTCGACGGTACCGGTCGGCTGGCACCACGTCGAGCAGCGCGGCGACGGGTTCGCCGCCCGCCTCGCCAACGCCTTCGCCGACACCGCGCTGCCGGGCACGGCCAGCGTCCTGGTCGGGATGGACACCCCGCAGTTGACCGCGGACCTCGTCGCCGCGGCTGCCGACGGGCTGGACAGCGCCGACGCGGTGCTCGGCCACGCCGAGGACGGCGGCTGGTGGGGCCTCGGGCTGCGCGACCCGGACGCCGCCCGCGTGCTGCGGGACGTGCCGATGTCGACCGCGGAGACCGGGACGCGAACCGAACAGGCACTGCGGGACCTCGGGCTCACCATCGCCCGGCTGCCGGTCCTGCGCGACGTCGACACGTGGGCCGACGCGGAGGCCGCCGCCGAACGGGCACCGGGCAGCCGGTTCGCGGCCGCACTGGCGGGAATCCGGTGAGCGCCGCCGGCGTGTTCGGGGCGGCGCTGCGCCGGGCGGCCCGCGGCGAACGGGCCGGGCTGCGGCTGCTGGACCGGGCCGGGCGGCCGCTGCGGCGGATCGACGCCGCGTGGTACGGCGAGCTGCGCCCCGGCGACAACGGGCTCCTCGACCGGTGCGGCGCCGACACCATCGACCTGGGCTGCGGCCCGGCCGGATCACCGGCGCGCTCGTCGCGGCCGGCCGGCGGGCGCTCGGCGTCGACGTGAGTGCGCAGGCGATACGGTACGCACGGCTGCGCGGCGCTCCCGCCGTCCACGGCTCGCTGTTCGAGCAGTTACCCGGCGAGGGGCGCTGGACGACCGCGGTGCTCGCTGACGGCAACATCGGCATCGGCGGCGACCCGGTCCGGCTCCTGGACCGCTGCCGGCACCTGGTCGCCGGGGACGGCACGCTGCTCGTCGAGGTCGACCCGCCCGGATCCCGCACCTGGCAGGGTGAGGTGGTCCTCGACGACGGCGACCGAATCAGTGAGCGGTTCGGCTGGGCGTTCGTAGCGGTCGACGACGTCGCGCGACTCGCCGACACCGCCGCGCTGCGGCTGGTCGAGACGTGGACGGAGGCGGACCGGTGGTTCGTGCGCCTGGCACGCTGGTGACCCGGCGGGGTTCAGCGCACGCGATCGTGAACTTGCCGCGATCATGCTCAAGCACCGGCCGAAGCGCACGGCACCGGAGCGACCATCTTATGAGCGTGGAGCGTTTTTGCACCCAGAGATGCAAAAACGCTCCACGCTCATGACGATGGTGGCCGACCCGCCCGACCACGGCCAGTATCCGTGATCATGGAGGTCAGCGGCGCTTGATCCACCAGATGATGCCCAGCACCACGGCGAAGCTCGCCGCGGCCGTCAACACATAGGGGACGGCGCGGCGGACGGCGTTGCCGACGCCGGTCACGGCCAGCAGGTCGATCGGCTCCGCCTCCGGATGGACCGGTGCGACCGGGGCCTGTGTCGACACGGACGGCGCACCCGGTCCGACGGTCGGGCCGCCCGCCCCACTGGCCGACGCTCCCGCCCCGGCGGCGGCTGCCGCACCCACCTCGGCTGCCGGAGCGGCACCCGCCTCAGCCCGCACGGCAGCCGGACCAGCCACGGCAGCCGCAGCAGGCGCGGCAGCGGCCGGGTCCGCCGCAACAGGCAGGGCAGTGGCAGGCGCGGCAGCGGCCGGCGACGCAGCCGTAGCAGGCACGGCCTGGGACCCAGCCGTAACAGGCGCGGCCTGGGACGCGGCAGGTGTCGCTGCGGCAGGAGGTGCCGCTGGGGGTGCGGGCTCGGCGGCCGCGAGCTTCTCCGCCAGGCAGGCGGCGAACTGGCCGATCAGCTTGCCGCTGACGTCGCCGATCAGGCCGCGGCCGAACTGGGCTGCCTTGCCGGTGATGTCGAGGTCCGTGGTGACCTCGACTCGGGTCTCGTCGCCGGTCTCGTGCAGCGACGCCGTCACCTTGGCCGCTGCCGTCCCGCCGCCGCGGGCGTCGACGCCCGAGGCGGTCAACTGGACACGGCGGGCCGCCTCGTCCCGCTCGACGAAGCGGCCCGAACCCTTGAACGTCAGGCTGACCGGGCCCAGTTTGACCTTCACCGTTCCGGTGAAGCGCTCCCCCTCCACCGACGTCAGGGTGGCTCCGGGCAGGCACGGCGCCACCCGTTCGATGTCGAGCAGCACGTTCCACGCCTGCTCGACGGGAACGGGGACGGTGAAGCTGTGTTCCAGTAACACGATCGTCAGACCCCCAGCGCTCGGCACACGGCCCGCGTGGTGAGCACCCGGGCCAACTCCCGACGATAATCCGCCGACGCCGACAGGTCGTCCACCGCAGCGGTGTCCGCCGCGACGCCAGCGCACGCCTCCGCGACGGCCTCCGCGACGGCCGGGGCACCGGCCAGGGCGGACTCCACGGCCCGGGCGCGGTGCGGCACCGGACCCATGTTGGTCAAGGCCACCCGCGCCTCGCCGATCGTCTCGCCGGACCGCGACACGGCGACGGCCACCCCGACGATAGCCCAGGCCTGCGCCGTCCGGTGGAACTTCTCGTAGTGGGTGGCCCAGCCGGCGGTCGACGGGAGACGTACCTCGACCAGTACCTCGTCGGGCGACAGCGCCGTCGTGAACAGGTCGACCGAGAAGTCGCCCGCGGCGATCTCCCGCCGGCCGCCGGGGCCCTGCACCACGTAGACCGCTTCGAGGGCCGCGGCGACCGCCGGCAGGTCGGCTGCCGGGTCGGCGTGGGCGAGGGATCCGCCGAGGGTGCCGCGGTGGCGCACCTGGCGGTCCCCGACCGTGCCGGCCGCGGCGGCGAGCAGCGGGGCGTGCTGCCGGACCAGCGGCGACGAGGCCACCGCCGCGTGGGTGGTCATGGCGCCGATGACGAGGGCGTCGCCGTCGAGCCGGGTGCCCGTCAGGCCGGGCAGGCCGGCCAGGTCGACCAGCAGGGCCGGTGCGGCGAGCCGCAGCCGCAGCACCGGCAGCAGGCTCTGGCCGCCGGCCAGGATCTTCGCCTCGTCGGCGGCCGACGAGAGTGCGGCGACGGCGTCCTCCAGGGTGGAGGGACGGACGTAGTCGAACGCGACCGGGATCATGCCGCACCTCCGGACTGCGAGCGGACGGCCCGCCACACCCGCTCGGGTGTGCACGGCATGGGCACGTCGTCGACGCCGAACGGGCGCAGCGCGTCGACGATCGCGTTGACCACGGCCGGCGTCGCCGCGATCGCGCCGGCCTCGCCGACGCCCTTCACCCCGAGCGGGTTGGAGGTCGCCGGCGTCTCGGTACGGGCGGTGACGATCGTCGGCAGGTCGGCGGCGCTCGGGATGGTGTACTCCACGAACGACCCCGTCAGCAGGGTGCCGGAGGTGTCGTAGACGGCCTCCTCGTACAGCGCCTGCGCGATGCCCTGCGCGACGCCGCCGTGCACCTGGCCCTCGACGATCAGCGGGTTGACGACCTTGCCGACGTCGTCCACAGCGACGTAGCGGTCGATGGTGACCTGCCCGGTCCGGGTGTCCACGAGCGTGGCGCACAGGTGGGTGCCGTGCGGGAAGGAGAACGTCTGCGGGTCGAAGGTCGCGTCGGCGTCGAGCGTCGCCTCGACCCCGTCGGGCAGGTCGTGGGCGGCGAACACGGCGAACGCGGCGTCCGCGACCGTCTTCGTGGCATCAGGTGTACCTCTGACGCGGAACGCGCCGCCGGTGAACTCCAGGTCGTCGGGGCTGCACTCGAGCATGTGCGCGGCGACGACGCGGGCCTTGTCGCGGACCTTCCGGCAGGCCTCGACGAGGGCGACGCCGCCGACCGCGAGCGAGCGCGACCCGTACGTGTCCAGGCCCTTGTGCGACGTGCGCGTGTCGCCGTGGAGAACCTCGACGTCCTCGAAGGCGACGCCCAGCTCGTCGGCGACGATCTGGCTCCATGCCGTGACGTGGCCCTGGCCGTGCGGGCTGGTGCCGGTGACGACCTCGACCTTGCCCGTCGGCAGGACCCGCACCGACGCGCTCTCCCAGCCGCCCGCGGCGTACCGCAGCGCGCCCAGGATCCGCGAGGGAGCGAGGCCGCACATCTCCGTGTAGGTCGACACGCCGATGCCGAGCTGGACGGGGTCGCGGGAGTCGCGACGGCGCCGCTGCTCGGCGCGCAGCCCGGCGTAGTCGAAGAGCTCCAGGGCCTTGTCGGTGGCCTTGTCGTAGTCGCCGGAGTCGTAGACCAGTCCGGCGACGGTGGTGTACGGGAACTCCTCGGCCTTGATCCAGTTGTGGCGGCGCAGCTCGATCGGGTCCATCCCGAGCTCGACGGCGAGCTCGTCCATCGCCCGCTCGATCGCGTAGGTCGCCTCGGGCCGGCCGGCACCGCGGTACGCGTCGGTGATCGTCGTGTTCGTGAACACCCCGACGCACTCGAAGCGGTACGCCCGCACCTTGTAGATGGAGTTGAACATGAACGCGCCCAGGATCGGCACGCCAGGGCCGACGAGGCCGAGGTAGGCGCCCATGTTGGCGAGCAGCTTCACGTGGATGCCGGTCAGCGTGCCGTCGCGCTTCGCGGTGAGGGTGATGTCCTGGATCTGGTCGCGGCCGTGGTGCGCCGACAGCATCGAGTCGCCGCGGGTCTCCGTGTACTTCACCGGCTTGCCGACCCGCCGCGCGGCGAGGAAGGCGATCATCTCCTCGGGCGTGACCTGGAGCTTGCCGCCGAACCCGCCGCCCACGTCGGGCGCGATGACCCGGATCTTGTGCTCCGGCACGCCGGTGAGCAGCGCGTAGAACACCCGCAGGATGTGCGGGATCTGGGTGGCCGACCAGATCGTGTATTCCCCCGCGCCCGGGTCGACGACCACGCTGCGCGGCTCCATGAAGGCGGGGATGAGCCGCTGCTGGACGTAGCGCCGGTGGACGGTCACCTCGGCCTCCGCGTCCGCGACGCTGCCGCCCGTGCCGGCGTCGGCGGAGTCGAAGATCCAGGTGTACGACCGGTTGGTGCCCTTGTCGGGGTGGACCAGGTCGGCGCCGTCCTCGGCCGCCGCGGCGAGGTCGAGGACCGCGGGCAGCGGCTCGTAGGTGACCTCGATCGCGTCGAGCGCGTCGACGGCGCTGTTGCGGTCGCGGGCCACGATGACGGCCACCGCCTCGCCGTGGTGCCGCACCGCGTCGACGGCGAGCGGCGGGCGCACCGGGTGGACGATGTCCTCGGTGACCGGCCAGGCGCAGGGCAGGCTGCCCTGGACGTCGGCCACGTCGGCGCCGGAGAACGCGGCGACGACGTTGGGCTCGCGCAGGGCGGCGGAGACGTCGACGCCGACGATCCGGGCGTGTGCGTGCGGGCTGCGCAGGATGGCCAGGTGCAGCATGCCGGGCAGCGTGATGTTGTCGGTCCAGCGGGTCCGTCCGGTGATCAGCCGGGCGTCCTCCTTGCGTTTGCGCGCGTTGCCGACCTCGGGCTCGGTCCCGGCGGTCATGCGGCAACCTCCATGGTCGTCTCGGCCTGGGCCCGCAGGGACGCGGCGGCGGACCGCACGGCGCGGACGATGTTCTGGTAGCCCGTGCACCGGCAGAGGTTGCCCGACAGACCCTCCCGGACCTCCTCCTCGGTGGGGTCGGGGTTGTCGCGCAGCAGGTCGACCGCGGACATGATCATGCCGGGCGTGCAGAACCCGCACTGCAACGCGTGCAGTTCATGGAACGCCTGCTGTACGGCGTGCAGCTCGCCGTTCGGCCCGGCGAGCCCTTCGACGGTGGTGACGCCGGTGCCGTCGGCCTGCACGGCCAGGACGGAGCAGCTCTTGACGGACCGCTGCGGCTGGTCCGGACCGCCCATGAGCACCGTGCAGGCGCCGCAGTTGCTGGTGTCGCAGCCGACGACCGTGCCGACCTTGCCGAGATGCTCACGGAGATGGTGGACCAGAAGCGTGCGGGGCTCGACGTCGTCGACGTATCGCGTGCCGTCGACGTCGATCGTGACCCGAGACCGGTTGGAAGAGGACATGGTGCCTCCCGCGGGGCGTGCCGACTGGCCCGTCACGCGGCGGACGCACACGGGCCACTGCCTGATCAGCAGAACGCAGGAGGAGTGATCCGCGCAACCCTCTGCTGGCCAGACAGCGCCGATCTTGCAGTTGTGGTGCCTGACAAACCCGGACGAGCTGGGAGTTTCACGGCACCACAACTGCAAGATCGACGCATCGGGGAGGCGCGGTCCTAGTCGTGGTGGATGCGGCCCGCGGTCTGGGTCAGGCGGGCACCCCCGCCGCCCCAGCGGCCGGCGATGATCTCGGCCGCGATGCTCACCGCCGTCTCCTCCGGGGTCCGGGCGCCGAGGTCCAGACCGATCGGCGAGGACAGGCGCGCCAGCTCCTTCTCCGTCACGCCGGCCTCGCGCAGGCGGGCCAGGCGGTCGTCGTGGGTGCGGCGGGAGCCCATCGCCCCCACGTAGGCGAACCGCTCGGACAGGGCCACCCGCAGCACGGGGACGTCGAACTTCGGGTCATGGGTGAGCACGCAGACCACCGTGCGCTCGTCGACCCGGCCCGCGTCCAGCTCGGCGCGGAGATACCGGTGCGGCCATTCCACCACCACCTCGTCGGCTCCTGGGAAGCGCTTCGCGGTGGCGAAGACCGGGCGGGCGTCGCAGACCGTGACGTGGTACCCGAGGAAAGTGCCGATGCGGGCCACCGCGGCGGCGAAGTCGATCGCCCCGAACACGAGCATCCGCGCCGGCGGGGCGTAGGAGGCGACGAAGAGCGTCAGGCCCTCGCCGCGCCGCTCGCCGTCGGGACCGTAGTGCAGGGTGCCGGTGCGCCCGGCGGCGAGCAGGCCACGCGC
This sequence comes from Dactylosporangium roseum, assembly GCF_025264685.1. Taxonomy (GTDB): domain Bacteria; phylum Actinomycetota; class Actinomycetes; order Mycobacteriales; family Micromonosporaceae; genus Dactylosporangium; species Dactylosporangium roseum. The sequence goes on along the minus strand of NZ_CP073721.1, from coordinate 2,004,638 downwards.
GTCGTCGGTGGCCGCCGCGTCGAGCCGGAGCGAGCCGAGCGAGCCGCTCACCGACGACGGCCAGACCACGAGCCGTCGGCCGATCCGGTCGGCCGGGCCCTCCACGACCGACACCACGGCGACGGGGTCGCGCGACTCGATCGAGCGGGCCACGGCCTCCAGCTCGGGGAAGCTCTCGGCGGTCACCTTCTCGACAAGCAGTTCGATGATGCCGCCGCACGTCAGGCCGACGGCGAACGCGTCGTCGTCGCTCACGCCGTACCGCTGGACCACCGGCTGCCCGGTCTCGACGACCTCCCGCGACAGCTCGTAGACCGCGCCCTCGACGCAGCCGCCGGAGACGCTGCCGACGGCCGTGCCGTCCGGGCCGACGAGCATGGTGGCCCCGGCCGGGCGGGGCGAGCTGCGCCAGGTCCGCACGACGGTGGCCATGCCGACCGGCCGGCCGCCGCGCCACCAGTCGACGAGCTCGGTCAACACCTCACGCATCGCGGATCTCCTCCACCAGAGCTTCGATCGCCGCCACTGTATGCCCGGCCACGAGGGCGTCGACGTGCGGCAGCACGGCGGCCAGCCCGGCCGCCGACGGGGTGAAGCCGGGCCGCCCGGCGTGCGGGCTGACCCAGATCGTCTTGGCGGCGAGCCGGCGCACGTGAGCGACAGCGGCGCCGAGCCGTGCCGGATCCCCGCACTCCCAGCCGTCGCTGCACACCACGACCACGGCGCGCCGGGCCACGCCGCGGTGCCCGTCGCGGCGCACGAACGCGGTCACGGTGTCGGCGAGCCGGGTGCCGCCGCGCCAGTCGGGGATCACCCGGCCCGCCTCGCGCAGCGCCGCCTCGGCGTCGCGGGTGCGCAGGGCGGTGGTGAGCGCTGTCAGCCGGGTGCCGAGCGCGTAGACGGACGTCCACTGTGGACGGTGCTGGACGAAGGCGTGCGCGAGGCGCAGCAGCGCGTCGGCGTACGGCGACATGGAGCCGGACACGTCCAGCAGCAGCACCAGCCGCCGGGGCCGGGGCCGGCGCGACCGGCGCAGCAGGGGCCGTGGCTCGCCGCCGGCCCGCAGCATCGCGCGAACGCTGCGGCGGTGGTCGACGGCACCGGTGGAGGCCGGACGGTACCTGCGGCCGGGCCGCTGCGGGTGCGCGCCCGCGAGCCGGGCCAGCAGCCGTGCCGCCTCCGCACGCTCCACGGTGGACAGCGTGGCGAAGTCGCGGTGGCGCAGCACCTCGGCGTCGCTCGCCCGCACGGACAGGGCCGGATCCCCGTCGCCCGACGGCACCGACGGCGGCATCGTGGCCCGGAACAGCGACCGCTCGGGCAGCCGGCGGACCTGCCAGGCGCTCCCCCGCGGCTCGGGGTCGCGGATCCGGCCGAGGACGGCGGCGTCGTAGCGGGCGACGTCCTCGGGTGAGCCGCACAGCATCAGCCGCCCGACCCAGTAGGCGTGCTCGACGCCCACCTCGTCGAGGGCCGAGAGGAAGGCGATGCGGCGATCGAGAGGGGCCTCAAAGGACATCGGACGCTCGCACCAGGTCGATGTCCTCGCGGACCTTCAGCACGACACCGAGCGTCTCGGTGCCGGGCGCGTCGGCGCCGAGCGCGCCGAGCGCCGCGGCCCAGTCGATCGCCTCCGCGACCCCCGGCGGTTTGACCAGGTCGAGCGTGCGCAGCCGGGCGGTCGCTGCCGCCACCTCGCGGGCCAGCCGCTCGCTGACGCCGGGCAGCCGCACCCGGACGATCTCCGCCTCCCGCTCCGGGGTGGGGTGGCCGACCCAGTGGTACAGGCAGCGCCGCTTCAACGCGTCATGGACCTCACGCGTGCGGTTGCTGGTCACGACCACGACCGGCGGCTCGGGCGCGGTGATCCGCCCGAGCTCCGGCACGGTCACCGCGGACTCGGCGAGCATCTCCAGCAGGAACGCCTCGAACTCGTCGTCGGCGCGGTCGATCTCGTCGACCAGCAGGACACACGGCGCCCGCTCGACGGCCCGCAGCAGCGGCCGGGCGATGAGGAACCGCCGGTCGTAGAGGCCGGCCTCGAGCTGCTCGGCGGACAGCGCGCCGTGCGCCGCCGTCTCCACCGCCCGCAGGTGCAGCACCTGCCGGGGGAAGTCCCAGTCGTAGAGCGCCTGGGACGCGTCGAGCCCCTCGTAACACTGCATGCGGATCAGCTCGACGCCGGCGGCCTGCGCGAGGGCGGCCGCGAAGGCGGTCTTGCCGACGCCCGCGTCCCCCTCAAGGAAGATCGGCCGGTGCAGGCGCAGCGCGAGGAAGCCCGCCATCGCGAGCCCCTCGTCGGCGAGGTAGCCCGCGCCGGCCAGGGCCGCCGCCACAGCGGCCGGTGACGCGAAGTCCGGCACGCGTCAACTATGCGCCACATTTGATCCTGACGCGAATGGCCCCGTCGCACCCCGCGAGTCAGGACTCCGGCGGCACGTCGAGGTCGGTGTCGTCGGCGATGTCCTCGCACGGCACCCCCCGCACCTGCCCGGCGTGGGCGACCAGGTAGGCACGGGCGCCGACGTCGGCGGTGGCGAGGGTGGCGACACCGGCCCAGTGGTCCCGGCCGAGGATCACCGGGTGGCCGCGTTTGCCCTTGTACGTGGCGGTCAGCAGCGCGCCGGGCCCGCCGTCGGCGGCGGCGAGCAGCCGGGCGACCGCGTCCGGGCCGATGCCCGGCGTGTCGACGAGCAGCACCGCCGCGGCATCGGCGTCGGTCTCGGCGAGAGCGGCGAGACCGACCCGCAGCGACGAGCCCATGCCGCTCTTCCAGGCGGGGTTGTCGACCACGTCGGCGTCACCGAGCCGCGCCTCGCCGCGCACCCGGGCGGCCTCGGCGCCGAGGACCACGAGAATTCTTGGGCAACCCCCGTCGCGCAGGGTCGCCACCGCGCGCTCGACCAGCAGCCGCCCGTCGTCGTGGCGCACGAGGGCCTTCGGCCCGCCATACCGGCGGCCGCCACCTGCGGCGAGAACCAGTCCGACTATCGTGCTCAGCGGGCACTCCTACCAGCGTCCAACGATGCAGCAGCGATCAGACTAATACGCGGTCGGTAGGCTGCGTCCTCATGGCCCTCCACGATCACTGTTCGCACTGTGGCGCCGCCTATCCGCAGGGGGCGCCGTGGCCGCGTATCTGCGCAGCCTGCGGCGAGACGACCTGGCGCAATCCGCTGCCCGTCGCCGTCGCGCTGCTGCCGGTCGACACCGACCAGGGGCGCGGCCTGGTGGTGGTGCGCCGGGACATCGAGCCGGGCCGCGGTGAGCTGGCCCTGCCGGGCGGTTTCATCGAGGTCGGTGAGGCCTGGCGGGAGGCCGCCGTGCGGGAGCTGCGGGAGGAGACGACGATCCTCGCGGACCCGGCCGACGTCCGGCTCTTCGACGTGCACAGCGCGGCGAGCGGCACGCTGCTGGTCTTCGGGCTCCTGCCGCCGCGGCCCTTCGCCGAGCTGCCGCCGCCGGTGCGCACCGAGGAGGCGCTGGGCTTCGAGATCGCCCTCGGCCCGCAGGAGCTGTGCTTCCCGACCCACACCGAGTCGATGGCCCGCTACTTCGCGTCGGAGTAGCGCTCCACGACCGAGACGTCGAGCGGGAACCGGACCTCGGTGTCGCCGAACAGCAGCCGCCGGGCCTCGTCCCCGGCGGCTCGCACGGCCCGGGCGACCTCGGCGGCCTCGTCCAGCGGGCAGTGCACGACCACCTCGTCGTGCTGGAAGAACACCAGCTCGGCCCGCATCCCGGACAGCGCCGCCCGCAGCCGCGCGAGCAGCACCAGCGCCCACTCGGCGGCGGTGCCCTGGATGACGAAGTTGCGCGTGAACCGGCCGCGGGCCCGGCCTCTCGCGCCGCCGCGGGTGTCGGCCTCGACGCCCTCCCCCGGCTGGTCGAAGCCATCGCGCCAGGTCACCGACGGCGGCGGGCAGGTGCGGCCGAGCCAGGTGCGCACCAGTCCCCCGGTCTCGCCGGTGCGGGCCGCCTCCTCGACGAGGTCCCAGGCGGTCGGGTAGAAGCGGCGCAACGCGGCGAGGGCGGGTGCGGCGTCGCCGCCGGTCTGCCCGTACATCGCGCCGAGCAGGGCGAGCTTGGCCTTGGCGCGGTCGCCTTCGAAGGCCTCGGCCGCCAGGGCCGCGTAGAGGTCGCCCTCGGCGGCCGCCCGCGCGAGCCGCCGGTCGGCGGAGACCGCGGCGAGCACGCGCGGCTCCAGTTGGCCCGCGTCGGCGACGACCAGCGTCCAGCCGGGGTCGGCGACGACGGCCTTGCGCACGACCTTCGGGATCTGCAGGGCGCCGCCGCCCCGCGTGGCCCAGCGGCCCGACACGACACCACCGGGGATGTACTCGGCGCGGAAGCGCCCGCCGGTCACCCACTGCTCCAGCCACGACCAGCCGTGGGCGACCCACAGCCGGTACAACTCCTTGTACTCCAGCAGGATCGGGACGGCCGGATGGTCGACGTGCTGGAGCTCCCAGCGCCGGGTGCTGCGCAGCACGATGCCGACACGGGCGAAGGCACGCAGCAGTTCGGCCGGTGAGTCCGGGTGCACGCGCCGGCCGAGGGCCACGTTGAGGCGGGTGTTGAGCTCGACCAGCCGGGCCGGCGGGCCGCCGACCGGGGACGGTGCGCCGAGCAGCTCGCGCAGCAGGGCGTCGTGGACGTCGGCCCGCCACGGCAGCCCGGCGAGGCCCATCTCGGCCGCGACGAGCGCGCCGGCCGACTCGGCGGCGATGAGCGTGCGCATGCTGCCGGCCCGCGCCGGGAAACTGTGCGCCGAGGGCAGCTCGGCGAGGCCCGCGACGCGGGTGCGCTGGGCGGCGTGGACGTCCACCAGCTCGGCCGGCGACCCGGACGCCGTCTCGAGCTCGAACAGCGACTCCTGGAACTCGCCGGGCGGCAGCGCGGCCCGGGACGGCGGGTCGGGCGGCACCGGCAGGCCGGCGAGCCGTGCGCTCGCCGAGGCCAGCGAGCGCGGCTGGCCCCACCGCCCTTCGGCGCCCAGCACCAGGGCCTCGGCCAGCTCGAGGTCATAGCACCGCTCGATGCGCACACCGGCCCGGACCAGTCTCGGGTAGACGTCCGCGGTCGACGCCCAGAGCCAGCGCGGCCGGTCCGTGGCCTCGATCCGGCGGACGGCCTCGACGAGGTCGGCGACCCGCCGCTCGGGGTCGGCCGGGGTGCCGTCGTCGGCCAGTGGTCTCAGCAGACCACCGGCGCCTTCGGGGAGCACCGCGACGAGCACGACCGCATTACACAGCACACCCCCGACAGTTTTTGCAGAAACCGTCGGGGGAATCCTCGCGCGTCAACCCCAACGACAGTGTTGATCTTGCAGTTGTGGTGCCTGACAAACCGGACAAGCCGGGAGCGTCTCGGCACCACAACTGCAAGATCGGCGCATTGAAGGGTGCGGGGATGCGCGGGTCCGGGTGCTACTTGAGCGCTCCTGCGGTCAGACCGGCCTGGATCTGGCGCTGGAAGATGACGTACATCACGATCATCGGCAGGATCGAGATGGACAGGGCGGCGAACAGGCCCGACCAGTCGGCCTCGTAGCCGGCCGCGGTCGAGATGTCCTGGATGCCCTGGGTGAGCACCCACTTGTCCTTCGCGCCCGCCATCAGCAGCAGCGGCAGCAGGTACTGGCCCCACTGCCCGATCAGGTTGAAGATCGTGAGGCTGATCAGGCCGGGCTTGGCCATCGGCAGCATGATCGAGAAGAACAGCCGCGTGTGCGAGGCGCCGTCGATCGTCGCCGCCTCGGCCACCGAGTTCGGCAGGGACCGGAAGAACGCGGTGAGGAAGAAGATCGTGAACGGCAGCGAGTAGGCGATGTAGACGACGATCAGGCCGCCGTAGCTGTTGAGGCCGAAGTACGGGCCGATGGCCGGCACGTGGTCACCGATCTGCTTCACCTGGAAGAACAGCGGGACGACGGCGAGGAACGGGGGGAAGGCGATGCCGGCCACGAACAGGAAGTAGATGAGCCGGTTGCCGGCGAACTTGTAGCGGGCCAGGACGTAGGCGGCCATCGAGCTCAGCAGCATGGTGCCGGCCGTGGCGACCGTGACGACGAACGCGCTGTTGAGGACGTAGCGGCCGACGTTGGCCTTGTTCCAGGCCCGGCCCCAGTTCTCCCAGCGCAGGTGGTCCGGCACGGTCCACGGCGCGCTGAAGATCTCGGTGGTGTTCTTGAACGAGGCGAGGAACACCCAGATGAGCGGCACGATGATCATCAGAGCCCAGACGGCCAGGAAGACGTGGCCGATCCCGCCGGCGATGTTGAGCCTGCGCCGCGGGCGCGGCGCCGGCGGCACCGCGCGGGGGCCCGGCCGGTCGCTGCGCTGGTCCGGCGTGTCGTGGCCGATGATCGCGGTCATTTCCCGGCCTCTCAGTACTCGTAGGACTCGCGACGGGTGAGCCGCAGCGTGACCCCCGCGAACAGCAGCGACAGCAGGCACAGCGCGACGCCGTAGGTGGCGGCGTCGCCGTAGCGGTTCATCTGGATGTTGTTGTAGATCTCGAGGCCGAGCACGGTGGTGGCGCCGTCGGGGCCGCCGTTGTCCTGGGCGAGGACCGACACGATCGCGAACGCGTCGAACGCGAGGATGCCGAGGTAGACCCAGGCCGTCTGGACCGTGTCCCACAACAGCGGGAGCGTGACCCGGAAGAACAGCGTCAGCTTGTCGGCGCCGTCGAGCTCGGCGGCCTCGTAGATCTCCGCCGGGATGTTCGCCATGCCGGCGGAGAACAGCACCACGTAGAAGCCGACCATCTGCCAGACCAGCACGGCGATGAGCGAGGGCAGTGCGAGGTGCTTCTCGATGAGGAAGCCGACCGGCTCGGCGAGGCCCAGCTTGAGCATGACGCCGTTGATCAGGCCGGACTCGTTGGGCCGGTACACGGTCGCGAAGAGCACCGCGATGACCGGCACGGCGAGGACCTGGGGGAGGAAGAACACCACCCGGTAGAAACTCGATCCCCAGACCCCCACCGTCTTGCCGCCGGACCCTTTCCCGCCCACGTTGAGCAGGAAGGCGAAGACCAACGCGATCGCGATCGTGAGCAGCGGCAGGAAGACCAGGATGACCGCGTGATGCTCAAGCGCCTTCCAGAACCGCTCGGCGTGCAGCATCCGATCGTAGTTCTCCAGACCGACCCACCGTTTCGCGGTGAATCCGCGCCACTGGTAGAACGACAGATTGATCGTCTGCACGTACGGCCAGAGAACGAAGTACGCGTAGAGCAGCACCGGCGTAGCCAGGAACCCCATGATGAAGGGGTATCTCCCATGCCGCATGATCAGGCTCCGATCAGCGCTTGAACTTGGTGACGGACGAGTCCTTCTTGATCTCGTCGGCCTTCTTCTGGATCCGCTCGACGAAGGCGTCAGCCTTGATGCGACCGAACATCAGCTCGTTGGTGGCGGTCCGGGCCTCCTTGTCGAGGTCCTTGTACCAGCCGTCGAAGTACAGGTTGAACACTTCCTGGCCGGCCGCCTTGAGGGCGTCCTGCGAGGACTGGATGCCGGGTGTGAAGGTCAGGCCCTGGGTGCTGCCCTGGACGACGGTAGGCGCCTTCACCGTCTCGGTGAAGCCCTTGCCGCCGGCCTTCGACAGCATCTGCCGCATGTACTCCAGGCCGCCCTTGGGGTTCCTGCTCTTCGCCAGGACGACGTAGCCCTCACCGGCCGCCGCGCGCAGCGCCGTCGACTTGAGCTTGTCCGACGTGGTGACGCTCGGCGTGGTCATGAGCTGGTACTTGAAGTCGGCCGGCGTGTCCTTCTTCTGCTCGTTCTCCAGCCAGTCGCCCGACGGGTACATCGCCAGTTGGTACTGGTTCTGCTTGAGCTGGACATCGGTGTGCTTGAGGCCCTCGGCGCCCTGCAGGTTGTACTTCGCGCCGATCTCGGCCCACGCCTCCGCCGCCTGCTTCACCGCGTCGACCTTCCAGGCACCGTCCTCAAGATTGTCGATGTTCTTGAGGATGTCGGCGCCGCCGATCTTCGCCGCGCTGGTGAGGATGATGTTCCACTGGTAATACGCGGCGTTGGCGCCGGCGTACGCGTAGGGCGCGACGCCGGCCTTCTTGATCTCCTCGCAGAGCGCGGTGAACTCGCTCCACGTGGTGGCGGGCTTCCAGCCCTTGTCGGTGAACAGCTTGCCCGAGTACCAGATGCCGTAGACGGTCGAGACGTAGTACAGCACGTACGGCTTGCCGTTGAACGAACCGGCCTCGATCGTGCCGGGCATCAGGGTGTCGCGGACCTTCTTGTTCGGGTCGTCGACCGACGGCGCGTCCAACAGCGGCGTCAGATCGTGCAGTTGACCGTCGGCGACCAGGGCGCCGAAGTCCATCATCTTCTCGCCGGAGTTGTTGACGAACTCCGGCGGGTTGCCGCCCGCGATCAGCGGCTGGACCAGCGTCGAGATGGCCTGGCTGGACTGGTGCTTGACCTCGGACTTCGGGAACGCCTTCTGGTACATCGGCTCGTGGACGTCCGTGGCGTACTTGTCGCCGTAGCCACCGTTGAAGATGACGACGTTGATCGGCTTGTCCTCGGGGATGCCGAGCGGGTTGGTCGCGGAGACCGTGCCGGAGTTGCTGGTGCCCTCGTCGCCGCTGCCGCTGTCGGCGCACGCGGCGAGCAGGCCCGCGGCCGGCGTGGCGACCAGGCCGGCGACGGCCGCGCGCTGGAGCATGGTCCGCCGCGAGAGGCCGATCGGCTGCGACGGGGACTCGGGGGTAACGGACATGATCTGTCTCCTCGGTTCGGGTCAGGCGGTCCGCCGGACACGCCCGGCGTACCGCGACTCGAGCGTGTTGTTGTACTCGTCCCCGCCGGGGACGTTTGCGGACAGGTAGACGGGAGCCACCTCGCCCGCAGCCTCGATGCGTCGCACGACCTCGGCGATTACCCGTTGCGCGATCAGCGCGCCGGTGACCGACGAGACCGGGCAGACCGCGCCGCCGCTATCCAGCGACAGCAGTGCGTCGCCGTACGGCGCGCCGTTGTCCAGCACGACGTCGGCGACATCGGCGAGCCGCCTGCCCGAGGGGTGCCTGGGGGCCACCCGCTCGGTGTGCTCGACCGATGTGATCGCGATCAGTTTGTGCCCGCGCTGCTCGATCAGCAGCGCCATCTCGACGATCCCCCCGTTGATCCCCGACTGTGCGGCCATCACGAACGCGTCCTCGGGAGGTGGCGCGGCGATCCGGGGATCGCGCTCCAGCTTCTCGTTCTCGAGGATCCGCGGTTCCTGACCGCCGCAGACGACGAGGTCCCGCAGGAGGATCTTGTTCGTCGGCACGAGGCCGCCGGCACGGCCGGCGAAGTCCACCGGCACCGCCTCGGAGTGCCCGGTACCGAACGCCTGGAGGATGCCACCGGCCTGGAGCGCGGTGACGATGTGCTCGGCCGCCCGGTTGACGTTGCCGACCTGGGTGGCATCGATCCGGTCGATGACCGACCGGATCGCGGAGACGTACCCGAGTGCCGTGACGGCCATGCGCGCTCCTTGGACGAGGTTCACGACGCGTCCTTTCCCGCGGACGACCGGTGACCGGCGACCGCTTGCGCCGTAACGGAGAACGCCGCGTGCGCACGCTCGTGGGTGCGCTGGGCAACCGCGATGTACAGCAGGTCCAGCACCACGAGCTGCGGGTGCCGGGCCGAGAGCGCGTCGGGCCGGAAGGTCGTGGCCTGCGTCGCGGTGAGCAGGACGATGTCGGCGACCTCGGCCAGTGGCGACCGCGGGAAACTGGTGAGCGCGATCGTCGTCGCTCCCCGGCTGCTCGCCTCGGCGATCATCTCGATCGTCTCGCGGGTCTGGCCGCTGTGTGAGATGCCGAGGGCTACGTCGCCGGCCTGCAGCAGGGCCGCGGCGGCCAGCCCGTTGTGCACGTCGGTCCAGGCCCAGGCGGCGATGCCGATGCGGTGCAGGCAGAACTGCATCTCCCCGCCGACCAGCGCGCTGCCGCTCGCGCCGTAGATGTCGACCCGGTCGGCGCGGGCGATGGCCTCCGCGGCACGCTCGACCTCGCCGAGGTCCAGCAGCGAGGCGGTGTCGTGCATCGCCTGGGTGTCGGCGGCCATGATCTGGCCGAGCACACGCTCCAAGGGGTCGGTCGGCTGGATCTCGCGGCCGATGTCCATGGTCCAGCCGCCGGTACGGGCGGCGCGGCCGGTCTCACCGGCGATGGCGAGCCGCAGGTCGGCGTAGCCGACGAAGCCGAGCGCCCGGCAGAATCGGGTCACGGTGGCCGGCGAGGTGCCGCTGCGCTCGGCGAGCTCGACGATCGTCGAGCGGGCCGCCGCGGCCGGGTCGGCCAGGATCAGCTCCGCCACGCGCTGCAGGGCGCCGGTGAACTCGGGCAGCCCGGCGCGCACCCGCGCCAGGACACTCTCCCCGGCGACGGCCACCGGCACCGGTCCGGTCGCCGCGTCCGCGGCGTACCGGCCGTCCGCGGGAATCGACGAAACCGGCGAGGTGCTGACAGCGGCCTGGACCGCCGTCGTGAGCTCCTCGCGTGGGGTCATCGTGTTCGCCTTTCAGCAAGGTTACTTAACTGTTAGTGGTAAAAGTTCTTACTAAGCGGCCCTTGTTGTCAAGGAGTTGGGTGAAGTTTTCAAACTGTTGTCACTTGCTACCAGCGGAACATCAAGAAGTTTCTGCCGTTTTGCACAAGAAAGGCCGAACCGACCCATGAGGATCGGTTCGGCCCGGGTCCGTTCTCAGGCGTGCTCGCGCAGTGCGTTGGTGAGAATTTCCAGCCCTTCCCGGGCCTCTTCCGCAGTGAGGTTCAGCGGCGGGCCCATCCGGATCGTCGTGCCGTACAGGCCGCCCTTGCCGACGAGCAGACCGTCGCGCTTGCAGCTCTCGAACACGACGCCGGTCTTCCCCACCGACCTGAGCTCGATGCCGATCATCAGCCCAACGAGTTGATGAGCACCCCAGCGAAGAAGTCAAGGTAGCTCTTGCCGTTACCGTCGGTGACGCGTGAGCCCTTGCCGGTGACGATCTCGATCGGTTGGTCGTAGTAGATCGGCATCCATGAGGGCATGACGCCGCGATGCCGGTTGAGTAACTCGCCCATGCCCGCCCCTCCCCGCCCTCCGCGCACCCGACTCTCCCGCACCCGGCCTCTCTCCCGCACCCGGCCTCTCTCCCGCACCCGGCCCCTCTGGCGCACCCGGCCCCTTTGGCGCGATCTTGCACCTGTGGTGCCCAACTTATGCGGAAATGTCAGAGAAAGTCGGGAACCACAAGTGCAAGATCGCGGGTGCACGGGAGCGGACCGCACGGGAGCGGACCGCACGGGAGCGGACCGCACGGGGAGCGGACCGCACGGGGAGCGGGGTGTGCGGGGAGCCGGCCGCGCAGAGCGGGGTGTGCGGGGAGCCAGGACGGCTGGTGTTTTCGGGGCGCTTCGATATGCTGTCCGGCGATGTTGACGGCACCGACTCGGGTCCTGACGTTGCTGGCCGCCGCACTGCTGCTGGTGGTCGGGATCGTCGACCCCGTCGCCGCCGAGCCCGGCGAGGATGGTGGCCAGAACCTTACTGTGCGTCAAGCTCTCGACAAGGCGCTGGCGGAGTACAACGACGCGAAGGGCCGGCTCGATAAGTCGATCGCCGACCAGGCCGCGATCAACGCCGAGATGGCCAAGACGCAGCAGCATCTGACCGAGTTGGAGGCGACGGCGGGTGTGGTGGCCAACGCCGCGTATCGCGGGCGCCGCGTCAGCATGGCCAACGTCATCATCGGCGCCGACAATCCCGACACCATGCTGCACAACATGGTCACCGTAGAGTACATGCTGTCCCGCGACGACGCGCAACTGCACGAACTGGTCGAGACCCGGCGCAAGCTCGACCAGCAGCAGAAGGATATCGCCGCGGCGGTGGCCAACCAGCAGGCGCAGTTGAAGATCATGGAGGCCAACAAGAAGGCCGCCGAGGACGCGCTGCGCAAGGCCGGCGGCGGCGGCGACACCAGCGGCGCGCCGGGCGGCGGCAAGGTCACCACGAAGCCGGTCGCGCGCAACTCCGACGGCTCGTATCCGACGGAGAGCTGCTCGCTCGACGACCCGACGACGAGCGGCTGCATGTCGCCGCGGATGCGCAACGCCTACAACGAGGCGCGAATGGCCGGCTACACGCACTATACGTCCTGCTACCGCGGCGGCGGCGGTGGCGACCATCCGCTGGGCAAGGCATGCGACTTCTCGGCCAACGCGACGACGTTCGTCAACGCCAGAGCGACCGGCGCCGACAAGACGTACGGCGACAACCTGGCGGCCTGGTGCGTGGCCAACGCGAAGAACCTCGGCGTGAAGTACGTGATCTGGTACAAGCGGATCTGGCAGCCCAGCAGCGGCTGGAAGTCCTACGGCGGCGACGGCACCCCCGCCGGCGACCACTACAACCACGTCCACCTGTCGATGCAGTAGCTCCCACCATTGATCGTGCAAGGCCGCGAAGTTAAGCCCAACGGCCTCTTACCAACCCGGACCAGGCCGACAATTCGGGCGCTGACCTCGGAGGCGTCGCCGCCGAGGGCGCCGGCCGGCACGCGTTCCCGCGCAACCCCGCCGCCGTGCCGGGCGACTCCAGCGGCGATCATGGAGCGTTTTTGCAGTCCTGGGTGCCAAAATGCTCCACCATCATGGCGCGCGGAGCACAGCCCGCAGCGCGCGGTCAGCTAGCGGCGTAAAGCGTCCAGAGCCAGCAGGGCCACGTGGAGCGACAAGCAGGCTGACACGTCGTCCAGGTCAGCGCCCACGATTTTGCCGATCTTGGCCAGCCGCTCGTAGAAGGCCGGGCGGGACAGGTGGCTGTGCTCGGCCGCGGCGGACTTGTTCCGGCCGCGCTCCAGGTAGATCCGCAGCACGCCCAGCAACTGCTCCCGGGGATGCCGCGCGTCGTAGGCCAGCAGCTTCCCCAGCTCACGCTCCACGAACGTCTGGAGCCGGGGCTCGTCGCGCAGCAGGTACAGCAGGCCGGCCAGCCCCACGTCGGTCGACCGGACCACGCCGGAGCTCTGATCGTGCCGCGCCGCCTGGGCGACCTGGCCCGCCTCCAACAGCGAGCGGCGCGCCTCGCGCGGGGTCCCGACGCCCTCGCCGGCCGCGATCACCATGTCGATCTGCACGGTGCCGCGCAGCCGCGCGGCGAAGCGGTTGAGCGCGTCCTGTTCGTCGTCCGCCGACCGCAGCGCCAGCAGGACCCCGGCGCTCGCCTCGTCCAGCGCGCCGACCAGTCCCTTCAGCGACGTCTCGCGCAACGCCTGCGCCGCCTCCGTGGCCAGCGCCGGCCGGATCACCACTCCCACGAGATGCCGCCGATCGAGGTGTACGCCCAGCGCCTTCGCCCGCAGCACGACCTCGTCGACGGGTGTGGTGTGGCCGAGCAGCGCCGCCAGCAGCGTGCGATGGGCCTGCCCCTCCTCGTCGCCGCGGATCAGCCGGCCGAGCGCGAGGGTCGAGGCGGCCCGCTCGATGAGGATGACGTATCGCGGGTCGGCCGTCGACACCCGCATGAGCAGGCGCCCCCAGTCCCGGCCCCGCGCGCCGACGGTGGTGACGAGCCATCCGGACTCGGCGTCGTGCCCGGTGCGCCCGGCCGGCCGGATCCGCCGCGAGTGCGCTTCCCAGGTGGCCAGCAGCAGCTCCGCCGAGCCGCCCGCCGTGTCGTACGCGAGGACCTGCCGGGACAGGTTCTCCAGCACGACGGGCGCGCCGGCCAGGGCCGCGGCCTGGGCCACCACCTCCGCCGGGCCGGCGCCCTCGACGGAGAGGTCGGTGAACCGCTGGTGGATCTCCTCGGCGGCGCGCAGCTCCGCGAGCTGGGCATCGATGATCATGGAGTGGACGGCCTCGGTGATGAGGACGAACGGCGTGCCCCGGTGCAGCTCCACGAGCGGCAGGCCGAGGTCGTCGGCGGCGCGGACCATCGCGGCGGGCAGACGCGTCGAGTACCGCCGCCCCATCTCCACGGCGAGGCCACACGCCCCGACCTCGGCCAGGTCCGTGATGAACCGGCGCAGTCCCACGTCGTCCGGCGGCAGGCCGATCCCGGTCGTGAGCACCAGTTCGCCGCCGCGCAGCAGGGTCGCGATGTCGGGCACCTCGGAGCTGTGCACCCAGCGGACCACCTGGTCGAGGCCGCGTTCGCCCGCCACGACCTTCGGCGCGCCGTTGCGCACGGGGTCGAGGGCGAGCACCTCGCGGACCGTCGGGAACATCAGCGCGGATGCTACAACCCGTCCTCCCGCGACAGCTCCCAGAAGGCGACCGCGGCTGCGGTCGCGACGTTGAGCGAGTCGACGCCGCGGCGCATCGGGATCACGACCCGCAGGTCGCTCGCCTCGAACGCCTGCCTCGTGAGCCCCGGCCCCTCGGCGCCGAGCATGAGCGCGGGGCGTGCGCGCTGCGCCGCCGTGAGCCGTTGCAACGGAACCGCGTCGGCGGCGGGTGTCATCGCCAGCAGCGTGAACCCGGCCGCCCGCACGGCCTCCAGCGCCGACGGCCACGGCTCCAGCCGCGCGTACGGGACGGCGAACACCTCGCCCATGCTGACGCGGACGCTCCGGCGGTACAGCGGATCCGCGCACGTCGGCGAGAGCAGCACGCCGTCGACGCCGAGCCCGGCGACGCTCCGGAAGACCGCGCCGAGGTTCGTGTGGCTGTTCATGCCCTCCAGCACCGCGATGCGCCGGGCGCCGGCGAGCACCTCCCCGGCACTCGGCTGCGGCCGGCGGTGGAACGAGGCGAGCACGCCGCGGTGCACGTGGAAGCCGGTGACCGCCTCCAGCACGGCCTGGTCGCCGGCGTAGAGCGGCGTGGTGGCGTCGACCAGGTCGGCGACCTGGTCGACGCGCTTGCTGTCCATGAGGAGCGACCGCAACCGGTACCCGGCCCGCAGTGCCCGCCGCACGACCAGCTCTCCCTCAGCGATGAACAGCCCGTTGGGCGGCTCCCAGCGCGTGCGCAACTCGACGTCGGTCAGCGCCCGGTAGTCGGCGATGCGGTCGTCTTCCGGGTCGGTGATCGGTACAACTGGCACGACGGGCATTCTGCCGGTGAGCCCGGCCGCGGCTCACGGCCGGGCCCGCCGGGTCTAGCCGTTGGTGAGCTCACGGTTCTGCGTCGTGCCGGAGACCTGGGCCGCGGCGGCCTGCGCCTCCGCGGTCGCGACGGCGGCCGCCTCCTCCGCGGCCTGCCGGGCCTCCTGCACCTCCGCCGACTCCTCCTCCTCGACCCGGTTGCGGTCGACGTGCCGGCTGCGCTCGGCGTCGGACATCGCCGCCATGCCGCCCAGCGCGCCGCCGATGCCCTCGAGCGCCTTGGTCAGCTCGACCGGCAGGATCCACATCTTGTTGGACTGGCCGGCGGCGATCTGCGGCAGCGCCTGGAGGTACTGGTACGCCATGACCTTCGAGTCGGGGTTCGACAGGTGGATCGAGTCGACGACCGTGCGGATCGCCTTCGCCTGGCCCTCCGCCGTCAGGATCCGCGACTGCCGCTCGCCCTCGGCCCGCAGCACCGCCGCCTGCTTCTCGCCTTCAGCGGTCAGGATCTGCGACTGCTTGAGGCCCTCGGCGTGCAGGATGGCGGCACGGCGGTCCCGCTCGGCGCGCATCTGCTTCTCCATGGAGTCACGGATGCTGGGCGGCGGCTCGATCGCCTTGATCTCGACCCGGGTCACCTTGATGCCCCAGCGGCCGGTCGTCTCGTCCAGCACCCCGGAGAGATGCCGGTTGATCTCGTCGCGGCTGGTCAGCGCCTTCTCCAGGTCGAGCGAGCCGATGACGTTCCGCAGCGTGGTGACCGTCAACTGTTCGATGGCCTGCAGATAGGAGAAGATCTCGTACGTCGCGCGGACCGAGTCGACGACCTTGAAGTACAGCACCGTGTCGATGGAGACGACCAGGTTGTCGGACGTGATCACCGGCTGCGGCGGGAAGTTCACGACGGCTTCACGCTTGTCGACCTTGTTGCGGACCGAGTCGATGAACGGCACCAGGATGTTCAGGCCGGGCGTGAGGGTGCGACTGTACTTCCCGAGCCGCTCCACCACGTATTCGACCTGCTGGGGCACGACCTTCACCGACTTGACCACGGTGATGATGCCGATCAGCGCGGCGATGATCACCAGCACGGCCACGAGCACACTTGGATCCACTTGGCCTCAGTCCTTCCACACCATTGCGGTAGCACCTTTGATCTCGATCACCCGGACCCGCTCCCCCTTGGCGAACGACTGCGTCGCGTCGTACGGACGGGCCCGCCACAGCTCCCCGTCGATCTTGATCATGCCACTGTCATTGTCGACGTCTTCCAGTACCAGCGCCATCGAACCCTCGATGGCCTCGACACCCATCTGCGTGTCCCGCTCGTCCCGGCGCATGTAGCGGCGTAGCGTCGGGCGCACCGCGACGAAGGACAGGGCGCTCACCACCGCGAACACGAGCGCTTGGACCGGCTCGTTGGCACCGACGGCGGCGGCACCCGCGGCGGCGAACGCTCCGATCGCGAACATCAGCAAGATGAACGTGGTCGTGAAGACCTCCGCCGCGACGAGGGCGGCGCCGACGATCAACCAGACGATCAGCCAGACATCCACCCTTCGATCGTGTCACGCCGATGCACGTAGCGCTCGCAGGGCATGTGTCGAAGTAGGAACCGGCACCCGGACTCCGTCTCGCCCCGGCCCCGCTTCGACACACGCCATGACAGATCATCCTGCGAACGGTCACCCACCCTGCGGAATCATCGGACCTGCCCACCTCTCACCCGCCGGCGCGCCGTTGAACGGGTGAGACCCCCGAGAGAAGGCGACCCCGTGCCCTCCGTACCCCTCCTGCCCGAAACCGTCTCCCGCGTCGACGAACTCGTCTGCCGCGCCCACGCCGGCGGCCGGGTGCCGCTCCTCGTCGCGGGTGTGGTCCGCGACGGCGAGCTCGCGCACGTCGCCGCCGCCGGCGACTACGTGCCCGACCAGCAGTTCCGCATCGGCTCGATCACCAAGACGATGACCGCCGCGCTGGTCCTCGCGCTGCGCGACGAGGGCAAGCTGGCGCTGGACGACCTGCTGTACCGCCACCTGCCGGGCACCCCGGTCGGCGCGGTGACGCTGCGCCAGTTGCTCGGCCACGCCGGCGGGGTGCAGCGCGAGCCGGACGGCGAGTGGTGGGAGCGCAGCTCGGGCGTGGACGTCGACACGTTCCTGGCCACGCTGACCGCGGACAAGGTCGCCTACCCGCCGCTGCACGGCTTCCACTACTCCAACCTGGCCTACGGCCTGCTCGGCGCGGTGGTGAGCCGGCTCGGCGGCGAGGACTGGCGGTCGATGCTCACCAAGCGCATCCTCGGCCCGCTCCAGTTGCTCCGCACGACCTACGACGCCACCGAGCCGTTCGCCCGTGGCTACGTCGTGCACCCCTGGCTGGACACCATGCGTGAGGAGCCGCGCCTGGACGCGGGCGCGATGGCACCGGCCGGCCAGCTCTGGTCGACCGTCGCGGACATGGCCCGCTGGGCCGCGTTCCTGGCGGATCCGGATCCGGCGGTACTGGCTGAGGAGACCGTCGCCGAGATGTGCGCCCCGGTGGTCATCAGCGATCTCGACGGGTGGCGCGCCGGGCACGGCCTCGGCCTGCAGCTATGGCGCCACGGTGAGCGGGTGTTCGTCGGCCACAGCGGCTCGATGCCCGGCTACCTCGCGGTGCTCGCCGTCCACCGGCCGTCACGGACGGGCCTGGTGGCGTTCGCCAACGCGTACACGATGCACTACGGCGACGAGGGCGGCGGGCTCAGCGAGTTCGGGCGGGACCTGCTGGACGCGGTCCTCGACCGCGAGCCGGTGCGGGTGGCGCCGTGGCGGCCGGGCACGCCGCCGCCCGCCGAGATCGAGCCGCTGACCGGGCGCTGGTGGTGGATGGGGCAGGAGCACGAGGTCGGCTGGGCGGACGGCGAGCTCCTCGTGACGCCGCTGACGACGGGGCGGACGCCGTGGCGGTTCGTGCCCGACGGCCCGGCGCAGGACCGGTGGCGGGGTCGCTCCGGCGACAACGACGGCGAGGTGCTGCGGGTGGTGCGCTCGGCGTCGGGCGAGGTGGTGGCCCTGGACATCGCCACCTTCGTCCTCACCCGCGATCCGTGGCCAGCCGTCTAGAGGTCCGCGTCCGGCCCCGCCACTTCGTCCGCCGGCTCCGTCACGAAGTCGATCAGCCGTTCCACGGCGCCGATGAGCGGGGTCTCGACGTCCCGGAAGCTCGACACCGAGGCCAGGATCCGGCGCCACATGTCGGCCGGCTCGGCGACACCGAGGGCCGCGCAGACACCCTCCTTCCACGGCCGGCCCGGCGGCACCTCGGGCCAGGCCCGGATGCCGACGGCCGCCGGCTTCACGGCCTGCCAGACGTCGACGTACGGGTGGCCGGTCACCAGCACGTACGGCGACTGGACCGCCGCCACGATCCGGCTCTCCTTCGAGCCGGGGACCAGGTGGTCGACGAGCACGCCGAGCCGGGCGATCGGGCCGGGTCCGAACTGCCTGACCTCGGCGGCCAGCTCGTCGACGCCGTCCAGCGGCTCGACGACCACGCCCTCGACGCGCAGGTCGTCGCCCCAGATCCGCTCGACCAGGGCGGCGTCGTGGATGCCCTCGACCCAGATCCGGCTGCGCCTGGCGACCCTGGCGGTGTGGTCGGCCACGGCGATCGAGCCGGAGGCCGTGATCCTCTTCTGGGCGGGCGCCGCCGTCGCCTGGGGCCTCCGCAGGGTGACCGGCTCACCGTCGAGGAGAAACGCGGCGGCTTCGAGGGGGAAATTGCGCCGCTTGCCGTGCCGGTCCTCGAGCACCACCGCGCCGTATTCGAACCCGACCACGGCTCCGCAGAACCCGGATTCGGCATCCTCCACGACCAGGTCCAGCTCGGCGTCGACCTCGGGAATCACCCGCCGGCGCCGCCAGTCATTGTTCGCCAGGACATCCATGCCCGGGAAGCGTATCGGCTGACGGCGTGGTCGCCTGCGAGACATACCGGCACGTCAGCACGTACCCTTGCTCCCATGTCCCCCGCAGCACGCGCGGCGACCCTGCAGGCGCGCCGCTCGGCGCGTTTCGTGGCATGGGTCCGGGCGTGGCGCGCCGGCCTCGTGCCGTGCGACGACGCCGCCGCCGAGATCGCCGGCGACGAGGAGCACATGGTCTCCGACGTCCCCGGCACGTGGACCGACGTGTCGCTCGCCGACGCGCTGGCGTCGCTGTCGAAACTCCACCCGGACGAAGTCCGGCTGGTGCTCCCGGCCCCCGGCGACCCGCGCGGCCTGCCCGGCCCCGGCCCGTTCACCGGCGCGGCCCTGCTGGCGGGCGAGGGCGTGATCGCCGGCACGCTGGGGTTCGTCCCGGAGGTGCGGCTGCACACGTCCGGCTCGGGTGACGAGTTCGAGACGGTGCTGTGGCGCGTGTTCCTCCTGCCCGAGGCGGCGACCGCACCACGGTTCGCCGACCCGTCGACGGCCGAGGCGGAGGCCGAGCTCTCGGCCGAGCTGGCCACGGCGACCCGCACGCTGGCCAAACTGGACATCGCCCAGTGGCGCCCAGAGCTGGCCGGCGCGATCGAGGCGTTGCGCAAACCGGACGGCGCGACCGACCTCCCGCCGGGCTACGATCCCCGGGCGCGACGGTTGTACGCGCGGGCGAGCATCCTGGACCGCGTCCTGGCCCTGGCCGAGCACGCGGCTCCGGGCGGCGCGATCAACGGCTACGAGGTCCAGCAACGCGACGCGGCGCTCCGCCCGCTGACCACCGCCTGCCGCCGAGCGCTGGTGGCGGCCTGCAACGCCCCGCTGCTCTGACCGCCGCACCCCCTTCCCCGAGTTGACCTTGGAAGCTCGCGGTTGCCGCCCTGACCCAAGCCCGCCAGTTCAGCCCAACGGCCCCTCACCAGCCGACCAAGACCGACAATCCGGGCGCGGGCTCGGAGGTTCCGCCGCCGACGCGTGCCAACCTGCGCGGGCATGCCGACCAGCGCGCGTTCAGTCTCGATCCGCCGCCCATGCCGCCCGATCTCATGATCATGGGAACGATGTGGCTGCCCCGGTAGCCAGAACTTTCCCATGATCTGTGAGTCGCCCGAACGCGCCGTCCCGGGCCAGCGGCGACCCTGAGCGACCAGACGCCACCAGCATGACCGTGCGTCACCATCACGTAGCGCGACATCGGGGGTTGCCGGACGACCGCACGGCGCAACTTCGCGGCCTTGTGTCCTGACCACGGAAGCTCATCAAGGTCGACCGGGAGGGGCCAGCGGCTCAGACCTCGTCGATCAGGTGGGCCACCGACGGGATGATGCGCGACGGCCGATATGGATAGCGTTCCACGTCGGCCGCCGTGCTGATGCCGCTCAGCACCAGGATGGTCTCCAGGCCCGCCTCCAACCCGCAGAGGACGTCGGTGTCCATGCGGTCGCCGATCATCGCCGTCGTCTCCGAGTGCGCGTCGATGCTGTTGAGCGCCGAGCGCATCATCATCGGGTTGGGCTTGCCGATGAAGTACGGCTCGATCCCGGTCGCCTTCGAGATCAACGCGGCCACCGCGCCGCACGCCGGCAGGGCGCCCTCGTTGGACGGGCCGGTGGCGTCCGGGTTGGTGCAGATGAACCGCGCGCCGTCGTTGATCAGGCGGATGGCCGCCGTGATCGCCTCGAAACTGTACGTGCGGGTCTCCCCCAGCACGACGTAGTCGGGCTCGGTGTCGGTCAGGATGTAGCCGACCTCGTGCATCGCCGTGGTCAGGCCGGCCTCGCCGATGACGTAGGCCGTGCCGCCGGGGCGCTGAGTGTCCAGAAACTGGGCCGTGGCCAGGGCCGAGGTCCAGATCGAGGACTCGGGGACGTCGAAGCCTATTCTGCGCAGCCGCGCCTGGAGGTCGCGGGCCGTGTAGATGGAGTTGTTGGTCAGGATCAGAAAGGGCTTGCCGGACGAGCGCAGCCGGTTGACGAACTCCGGTGCGCCCGGCACGGGAACGCCCTCGTGCACGAGGACCCCGTCCATGTCGGTGAGCCAGGACTCGATGGGCTTGCGTTCTCTCACGCGCGACATACTCCCTCAGCTTCGTTTCGAGCCTATGCGCGTTTCGGTGGCACGCAGCAGTCGGCGGGACAGTAGTCCCAGGTGGGAACGGTGCCCAGGGCGTGACGAACGTTACTGTGAGCAAGCACGCGCTCGTCCACGAGCTGTCGGATCATCGTCACGAACCGCGGATCGTGCCCGGGGGTGGCGGCCCGCTCGTACGCGAGACCGAGGCGGGCGGCGGTGTTCCTCGCCTCGACGTCGAGGTCCCACACCACCTCGAGATGGTCGGAGATGAACCCGATCGGACTGACCACCACCTCTGTCACACCATCAGCGGCGAGGGCCTCCAGGTGGTCGTTGACGTCCGGCTCCAGCCACGGCACCTGGGGCGGGCCGGAGCGGCTCTGCCAGACCAGGTCCCACGGCAGCTCGGGGGCCGCCTCGGCGGCGACGAGGGCGGCGGTCTCACGGAGCTGTGCCGCGTAGCGGCCGGCCCCGCCCGGTCCGCTGGCCGCGTTCATCGAGGTCGGGATCGAGTGGGCGGTGAAGACGAGGCGCGCGTTCATGCGGGACGGCAGCGCCTCCAGCGCGGCGTGGACGGCGTCGGCGTGGGGTGCGATGTACCCCGGGTGGTCGTGGTAGTGCCGGATCTTGTCGATCTCGGGCGCGTCCGGGCCGGCGTCGGCACGGGCGCGGGCGATGTCGTCGAGGTATTGGCGGCAGGACGAGTACGAGCCGAACGGGCTGGTGACGAACGCCAGCGCACGGCGCACGCCGTCGGCGCGCATCTGCCGGACGGTGTCGGCGAGGAACGGGTGCCAGTTGCGGTTGCCCCAGTAGATCGGCAGGTCCAGCTCGGGCCGCAGGGCCTCGATCAGGGCCCGGCACTGCGCGTTGATCGGCGAGACACCGCCGAAATGCCGGTAGTGCTCCGCGACCGACTCCAGCCGCTCGCGCGGGATGCCGCGCCCGCGGGTCACGTTTTCCAGGAAGGGCAGGACCTCGTCCTGCCCTTCCGGACCGCCGAACGAAACCAGGAGGAACGCGTCGTAAACCACGCCCCTATTCTGCGCTCGGGTCAGGACGAGCCGACCGCGTGGTACCCGCCGTCGACGTGAACGATCTCACCGGTCGTGGCCGGGAACCAGTCGGACAGCAGCGCGCAGCACGCCTTCGCCGCGGCCACCTGGTCGTTGAGGTCCCAGCCGAGCGGCGCGGTCTTCGCCCAGGAGTCCTCGAAGACGGCGAAGCCGGGGATGGACTTGGCGGCCATCGTGCGCAGCGGGCCGGCGGCGACCAGGTTGACCCGGATGCCGCGCGGGCCGAGGTCACGGGCGAGGTATCGCGACGTGGACTCCAGGCCCGCCTTGGCCACGCCCATCCAGTCGTACACCGGCCAGGCCTTGCTGGCGTCGAAGTCGAGCCCGACGATCGCGCCGCCGCTGCCCATGAGCGGCAGGCAGGCCACCGCCAGGGACTTGAACGAGAACGTCGACACGTGCACCGCGGTGGCCACGTCCTCCCACGGCGCGTCGAGGAAGCCACCGCCGAGGCAGGACGCGGGCGCGAAGCCGATCGAGTGCAGGACGCCGTCGAGGCCCTCGACGTGCTCGCGAACCTTGCCGGCCAGGCCGTCGAGGTGCTCCCGGTTGGTGACGTCGAGCTCGATCACCGGCGCCTCCGCGGGCAGGCGCTTGGCGATCCGTTCGACCAGCGACAGCCGGCCGAACCCGGTCAGGACGACCTCGGCGCCCTGCTCCTGGGCGAGCTTCGCGGCGGAGAAGGCGATCGACTGTTCGGTGATGATCCCGGTGATCAGCAGCCGCTTGCCCTCGAGAAGTCCACTCATGTCTGCGTCGAGCTCCCTCTAGTGACCCATGCCAAGGCCGCCGTCGACGGGGATGACGGCGCCGGTGATGTAGCCCGCCGCGTCGCTGGCGAGGAAGGTCACCGTGCCGGCGACCTCCTCGGCCTTCGCCATGCGGCCGAGCGGGATGGACTTCTGGTACTCGGCCTGGGTGGCCTCGGGCAGCACGGCCGTCATGTCGGTCTCGACGAAGCCGGGCGCGACCACGTTGGCGGTGATGTTGCGGCTGCCGAGCTCGCGGGTGATCGAGCGGGCCATGCCGACCAGGCCGGCCTTGCTCGCCGCGTAGTTGACCTGGCCCGGGCTGCCGTAGAGGCCGACGACCGAGGAGATGAAGATGATCCGGCCCCAGCGCGCCCGGAGCATCTTGCTGGCGGCGCGCTTGGCGCACCGGAAGGAGCCGGTGAGGTTGGTGTCGACGACGTCGGTGAACTGCTCCTCGGACATGCGCAGCAGCAGCGTGTCCTGAGTGATGCCGGCGTTGGCGACGAGCACCTCGACCGGGCCGAGCTCGTTTTCGACGGTGGTGAAGGCGGCGTCGACGGCGGCCGCGTCCGTGATGTCGCACTGCACGCCGAAGAGGCCGTCGGGGGCCCCGGAACCGCGGTGCGTGATCGCCACCCGGTCGCCCTGTTTGGCGAACGCCTGCGCGATCGCCAATCCGATGCCCCGGTTTCCACCGGTGACCAGCACGGTCCTCGCCACGATGCCGCCTTCCTAGGTCGATGCGATGCAGTACGGAGATTAGGCGTTACCCGCTGGTACCCGCCAACTCGCCGGTCGGCTGATGCCCGCCTTTGCGGGCCGCAGTAGGATGATGAGGTTTGCATGTCCGGTTGCTACCGGGCCCATTGCTGCCCGTCCGGCACGGGAGCTGCTCCCAGGAGGTGATCGCTGTGCGAAGTAGCGATCCCTCCAGTCGTGGCCGGAGTTCGTTCTAGCAACCCTGCCACGGCTTTCGCGTGTCTGTTCTCCGATTCTGAGACATACCCGTTGGGAGCCTGTCGTGAGCCGCTTCATCGCGCCCGTTGGTTTTTTCCTGGCCGCAGTGTGGGTCGCCGCCCTGTTCTTCATGGTCGGCGGCGCCCACTGATCACGGCTACGGCAGCCGCGAGCCCCACAGCAGACTCAGTCCGCCCGCCGCCAGGGCGAGCAGGAAACCGATGCCCAGGTACCACTGGGTGACCTCGCGCGGCTTCGTCCGATAGCCGATCGAGCTACCCATGTCGGTGTAGACGCGCTTGAGCTCGTCCTTGCTGGCCGCTTCGTAGAAGTAGCCCTTGGTGACCTCGGCGACCTTCTGCAGCGACGGCCGGTCGACCGGCACCCGCTGCGGGGTGTTGCCGATGCGCACCACACCCTCGTCGGTGCCGAACGCGATCGTCGACACCGGCACGCTGGCCGCCGCGGCCGCCGCCGACGCGTCCTCCAGCGATCGGCCGGCGGTGCGGAACCCGTCGGACAGCAGCACGATCCGGGCCGGCGGCGGTCCCGCCGCGCCGTCGGCGGGGACGGTGCGGATCGCGTCGAGGCTCGTGAACACCGCCTCGCCCGTCGCGGTCGACTCCTGCAGCGTGAGGCCGTCGATCGCCTGGAGGACGGAGTTGCGCTCCTTGGTCGGCGACACCAGCACGCTGGCGGTCTTCGCGAAGGACACCAGCCCGACGTTGAATGACGCGGGCAACTGCTTGACGAAGTCGGCCGCGGCCGACTTGGCGGCCTCGATCCGAGTGGGTTGTACGTCCGTCGCCTGCATCGACAGCGACACGTCGATGGCGAGCATGACGGTCGCCCGCTCCAGCGGCTCCTTGGTGTCGATCGACGGGCGGGCCATGCCGAAGCCGAGGATCATGAGGCTCAGCAGGAACGCCGCGGCGCTGACGTGCCGGCGCACGCCGATGCCCTTCGGCACCAGGCTGGAGAGCATGTCGACGTTGGTGAACCGCACCGCGAACGCGCGCCGGTGCAGTTGCCGCCAGACGTACACACCGATCACGGCGGCCACCGGTACCAGGGACAGCAGCCACCACGGCGAGAGCAAACGGATCATCGGGTCGTTCCTCGAGTTCGGGCGTGCCGCTGCGCGGCGACGAACCGGACGATGTCGAGCAGCCAGTCGGAATCGGTGCGCAGGCGCAGGTGGGACGCGTTGGCGCCGCGGATGGCCGAGGCGATCTCGGCGCGCTGCGCGGCGGCCGCGTGCGCATACCGGTGGCGCAGCTTGGCATCGGCGGTCTGCACCTCGTGCATGCGCCCGGTCTCCGGGTCGACGAGGGCGATCACCCCGACGTTCGGCAACTCCAGCTCCCGCGGGTCGACGACCTCGACGGCGAGCAGGTCGTGCCGGACGCCCAGCTTGCGCAGCGGGCGGGCCCACTGGCTCACCGGCGTCATGAAGTCGGAGATCGCAACGACCAGGCCGCGCCGGCGCGGCGGGCGGTTGAGCATGTCGATGAGCGCGCCCAGATCGGCCCGGCCGGGCCGGGGCGGGGTGAGCGCGATGGTGCGCAGCAGCCCCTGGGCGTCCTTGCGACCGGGGCGGGCGGGCAGCCGGTTG
This sequence comes from Dactylosporangium roseum, assembly GCF_025264685.1. GTDB lineage: Bacteria > Actinomycetota > Actinomycetes > Mycobacteriales > Micromonosporaceae > Dactylosporangium > Dactylosporangium roseum. The sequence continues at coordinate 1,979,133 of NZ_CP073721.1, read as the reverse complement.
AGCTCGCTCGCGGTCCCGACCACGGCGCCGATGCGGTTGCCGCCCCGCACGGTCAGGTGCGACACGGCGGCGGCCGCGGCGATCGCGAGGTCGCGCTTGAGGTACTTCGCCGTGCCGAAGTCCAGGCTCGCGCTCAGGTCGACGGCCAGCCACGTCTCCAGCTCACGGTCGGCCACCGTCTGCCGGACGTGCGGCAGCGTGGTGCGGGCCGTGACCGGCCAGTCCATGCGCCGCACGTCGTCGCCCGGCCGGTACTCCCGGGACTCACCCGCCTCGGTGCCCGGCCCCGGCAGCAGGCCCAGGTAGTCGCCCTGCAAGAGGCCGTCGAGCTTGCGGGTGACGAGCAACTGCATGCGGTTGAGCACGACCTCGGCCCGGGCCGAGTCGAGCACAACGGGACCGTGGACGTCGGCCATGGCCGTGCGCGGGTTGCCGCCCCGGCGCAGCTTGCCGAGGGCGGAGACGCCGTTGCTCAACGACCCGGCCATGTCGTGATGGTCGTGGTCTGCGGCGGGGGCGGCCCGCCCGCCACGGCCTGCGCCTGCTGGCGCGGCGCGACGGTCGGCGCCGGCACAGCGGCGAGGACCCGCCGCACGATGTCGTCGGCCGGGATGTCGTCGGCGAGCGCGTCGTAGGAGAGCACGAGCCGGTGGCGCAGGATGTCGGGCGCGATGTCCTGCACGTCCTGCGGCAGCGCGTAGTCCCGCCCGCGCAGCAGGGCGAGCGCACGGGACGCCCGCACGATGCCGAGCGAGGCACGGGGGCTCGCACCGTACTGGATGAGGTGCGCGACATCACCCAGGCCGTGCTCGGCGGGGGCGCGGGTCGCGACCACCAGCCGCACCGCGTAGTCGACGAGCGCGTTGTGCACGAACACGTCGTCGGCCTTGGCCTGCAACCCCATGAGTTCCTCGGTGGTGAGCACGGCGACCGGCTCCGGGGTCTTCACCGACACCCGGTAGACGATCTCGCGCTCTTCGGCGTCGCTGGGGTACCCCACCTGGATCTTCATCAGGAACCGGTCGCGCTGCGCCTCGGGCAGCGGGTAGACACCCTCCTGCTCGATCGGGTTCTGCGTCGCCATGACCAGGAACGGGCGGGGCACGTCGTAGCTCTCGCCGCCGATGGAGACCTGCTGCTCCGCCATGACCTCCAGCAGCGCCGACTGCACCTTGGCGGGCGCGCGGTTGATCTCGTCGGCGAGCAGGAAGTTGACGAACACCGGGCCGAGCTCGACGTCGAACTTCTCGCTGGACTGCCGGTAGATGCGGGTGCCGACGATGTCGGCGGGCACCAGGTCCGGGGTGAACTGGATGCGGGAGAACGTGCCGCCGACGACTCGCGCCAGGGTCTCCACGGCGAGGGTCTTGGCCACGCCGGGCACGCCCTCGAGCAGCACATGGCCGCGACTGAGCAACGAGACGAACATCCGCTCGATCATCCGGTCCTGGCCCACGATGACCCGCTTCACTTCGAAGAGGGCCCGCTCGAGCACGGTCGCGTCCTGTGCGGGTGTCGAGACAGGGTTGCTCGGGTGGGTCACCGGTCCTCCACGCGTTGGTTGTGTTCCGAGCCTAGCGTCGCACGCGCGGGCGACCGCGGCGATCTGACGCTGCTGGGAGCCTACTGGCAGTTCACCAAGGACCGTATTAGACCTTTATTTCCGAAATGCGGCTATCGACTGTGGCGATTTTTCGCATCGGACAGCGCGTGCGACTGGACATCACCCGTATCCAAGTGGGTACGATTCACCCCGTCGCCGGGCGGCTTCCCCCGTGGCCGCCCGGCGCTCATCCTTTCCCAGCGCTGCTGGCAGACTGGCCGTGATGGATCCGCTGATCTGCTCCGCCAAGGGCTGCCGCGCACCCGCCAAATGGCGGCTGTGCTGGAACAATCCGAAGCTGCACACACCCGAGCGCCGCAAGGTCTGGCTGGCGTGCGACGAGCACGAGTCCTCGCTGCGCGACTTCCTCGCGCGACGTGCCTTTTTGCGCGAGGTCGAAACGATCGACGGGGATACGCTCGAACCGTGACGACGGTTGCACCCGATCCGCTGCGCCCGTGGCCGGACACCGTGGCCTGGCGGCCGATCTCCCCGCGGTACCTCCTCGTGCGCCTGGCCGTCCTGGGCGCCTGGATCCTCGTGCTCGTGCTCGCCTGCCTCGTCGCCGCGTTCGTCGTGTCGGCCTGGTTCCTCGCGGCCGCGCTGCTCGTCGTCGTCCTGGGCACCGTCCGCGCGCTGTTCCTGCGCCGCTCGCTGCGCGCCTGGGGCTACGCCGAACGCGAGGAGGACCTGCTGGTCCGCCACGGGCTGCTGATCCGCCGGCTGTCCATCGTGCCGTACGCGCGGATGCAGTTCGTCGACGTGACCGCCGGTCCGCTCGAGCGCGCCGCCGGCCTGGCCACCGTCACCCTGCACACCGCCGCGGCCGCCAGCGACGCCACCGTGCCCGGCCTCGACGCGCCCGAGGCCACCCGGCTGCGGGACCGCCTCGCCGCGCTCGGTGAGATCCGCGAAGAGGGCCTGTGACACTCGTCGACCGCCGGCGCCTGCATCCGCTGACCCCCCTCGTCCGCGGCGCCAAGCTCGTCGCCGCCGCCGCGGTGGTCATCTCCTGGCAGGGCCTGCGCGACCTCGGCCCGATCGGCTGGCTCGTCTCCATGACCGTCATCCTCGTCCTCGCGGTGCTGGTGTCGGCGGTCGTCTGGCTGGTCACCGGCTACGAGGTCGTCGGGCGTGAGCTGCGGGTCCACGAGGGCCTGCTCTCGCGCCGCACCCGGACCATCCCCCTGGAGCGGGTGCAGGCGATCGACATCGTCCGCCCGTTGCTGGCCCGGGTCTTCGGCCTCGCCGAGCTGCGGCTGGAAGTCATCGGCGCGGGCAAGACCGAGGCGCCGCTGGCGTATCTCACCGTCGCCGGCGCCACGGAGCTGCGCGGTCACCTCCTCGGACTGGCCACCGGCGTCCGGCCGGAGCCGGTGCCCACCGAGCGGCCGCTCTTCGCCGTCGACAACCGGCGCCTGCTCTTCGCCCAGATGCTCACCCCGCAGACGCTCACGGTCCCCGTCGGCGCCGCGTTCGTCATCTGGCAGGCCACACTCGACCCGGCGTGGACGGTCATCGGCGCGGCCAGCACGATCACCGCGTTCCTCGGCGTGTTCCAGGTGCCGGTGCGCCGGGTCCTGGACGAGTGGGACTTCCGCATCGGCACCGACGCCGCCGCGCTGCGGCTGCGGCAGGGCCTGCTGAACAAGCGCAGCCAGACCGTGCCGCCCCGGCGGGTCCAGGGCCTCAAGATCACCTGGCCGCTGCTGTGGCGGGCGCCCGGCTGGGCACGCGCCCGCATCGACGTCGCGGGTTACGGCGGCAACGGGGAGGAACAGTTGCGGGCCGGCACGCTCGTGCCCGTCGCCGCAGCCTCCGACACCGCTTCGGTCGCCGCGACGGTACTGGATGTGGCCGTCACCCTCCGCCTCGGCGGCCCCGGGATCGACGCCACCGCGCTGCCGGCCACCCGCCCGCCCCGGCGCGCCCGCTGGCTCGCTCCCCTGGCGTGGTCGAGGATCGGCGTGGCGGTCATCGACGACGTGGTGGCCGTCCGCGAGGGCGTCCTGACGCGGGAGCTGGTGGCGGTACCGCTGGCGCGGGTGCAGAGCGTGCGGGTGACGCAGGGCCCGTTGCAGCGCATGCTGGACGTGGCGACCGTGCACGTGGACACGGCGGGTGGCCTGCACGCGGTGGCCCGGCACCGGGACACCGCGGACGCGTACCGGCTGGCGGACGACCTGGCGGCACGCTCCCGGGCGGCCCGCCGCCTGTTCGCGGCACGCGCCCACGCCCCGGCGCCCCCGTCCGGCGGCACCCCCTTCGGCGACAACCCCGGCCTCGCCGCCCCTGCCGGTGCCGGCCCGGCTCCGGGCGCGGCCTCAGCCGCCGGCGGCCCGGATGCCGGCGATCCGGGGCAGGGCGGTGCCGATCGGCTCGCGGATCACCCGATCGGCGACAGCGTCGTAGGACGTGCCGGCAGCGTTGAGGACGACGACCCGGGCACCGTGGTTCCGGGCGACGTCGACCAGCCCGGCGGCCGGGTAGACGGTCAGTGACGTGCCCACGGCGACGAACAGCCGGCAGAACATCGCCGCTTCGGCCGCCGCCTCCAGCGTCGCCATGTTCATCGACTGACCGAACGAGATCGTCGCCGACTTCAGGATCCCGCCGCACTCCTCGCAGGCCGGGTCGGCCTCACCCCGCTCCACCCGGTCGAGCGTGGCGCGCATCGGCCCGCGGGCGCCGCACGACAGGCACTCGGTCTCGAAGATCGTCCCGTGCAGCTCGATGACCTTGGCCGGATCGTTCCCGGCGCGCTGGTGCAGCCCGTCGATGTTCTGGGTGATCACGGCGGTGAGGTTTCCGTCCCGCTCCATCCGGGCGAGGGCCTCGTGCGCCGGGTTCGGCGTCGCCGTCCAGGCCGGGTGGCGCAGGCGCTCCTGCCAGGACTGCCGCCGCACGTCGGGATCGGTCACGTAGTGGTCGATCGAGGACAGCTTCATCGCCTCCGGGTTGCGGGTCCACACCCCGTTGGGCCCCCGGAAGTCGGGAATCCCGGAGTCGGTGGAGATCCCGGCACCGGTGAGCACGACAACCCCGCCCGCGGCGACCCAGCCGGCGACCTCGTCCAGGACCTCGCTGCCCTCCACCGGTACCGCCCCTTCTTCCCTGCTCACTCTTTCCTCCTGCGCGGCTCGTGCTTCCTTGCGCGGCCCGTGTCCCCTGGCCTCTGCGCGGCCTGTGCCCCCTGGCCCCTGCGCGGCCCGCGCCTCCCTGCGCGGCCCGTTCCTCCCTCCTGCGTGGCCCATTATCGACGTGCGTCAGATTTTTCGGCCACGCGTCATCGGCTGTCGTTAGGCTTGACGTATGCAGCCGAACGAGCGCCCCACGGTCGATGCGGCTTCCTGGGTGGGTGCCGTCACCCGCGCCGAGCTCACGGTCACCGACGCCGACACCGCGCAGGCGGTCGGCTCGGGTGACGTGCCGGTCCTCGGCACCCCGCGGGTGCTGGCACTGGCCGAGGCGGCGACCGTCGGCGCCACGGCGAGCCGGCTCCCACCCGGTTTCACCACCGTCGGCACCCGCATCGAGCTCGAGCACCGCGCCGCCACCCCGATCGGCGTCAAGGTGGTCGCCGAGGCCAGGCTGGCCAAGGCCGACGGCCGGAAGCTGGTCTTCGAGATCTCGGTCCGCGACGGCCACCAGGTCGTCGCCGAGGGCCGCGTCGAGCGGGTCATCGTCGACCGCCGGAGGTTCCTGAACAAGGCCCTGGAGGACCGTTCGTGACGATGCTGCACGAGATCGCGTCCGGGGTCCACGTCCTGCGGCACAAGGTGCTCGACGTGACCGCGACGTTGATCGTCGGCGGCGCGTCAGCGCTGGTCGTCGACACCCTCTCCACCGGCGCCCAGGCGAGTGAGCTGCTCGCCGCGGTCCGCCGGATCACCGACCTGCCGCTGGCCGTGCTCAACACACACCACCACTTCGACCACACGTTCGGCAACTTCGTCTTCGCCGGCGAGGGAGCGCCCATCTGGGGCCACGAGGAGACCGCGGTGCTGCTCGGCCCGCAGCACGGCCCCACGCTGTGCGCGCAGTGGCAGCGTTCGTACCCCGAGCTGGCCGACGAGCTGGCCGCCGTCGTCCTGGCCCCGCCCGACCACACCATCCGCGCCGAGGCCGTCGTCGACCTCGGTGACCGCCCGGTGGAGCTGCGCCACTTCGGCCGCGGCCACTCGGCGGGCGACGTCGTGGCGCTGGTCCCGGACGCCGACGTCGCCGTGGTGGGCGACCTGATCGAGGAGAGCGGCCCGCCGCAGTTCGAGGACGCCTACCCGCTTGAGTGGCCCGACACCGTAGCCGCCCTCCAGTCGCGGCTCACCCCGGCGACCAGCGTGGTCCCCGGCCACGGCAAGGTCGTCGACGCGTCGTTCGTCCGCGCCCAGCATGAGCAGCTCGCGGCGCTGGCCTGGCTCATCCGCGAGGGCGACCAGGACGGCGCCCCCGCCGAGCGCACGGCCGCGAAGTCCCCGTTTCCGCAGGAGCTCTCCCTGCGGGCGGTCCGCCGCGGCTACGTCCACCTGAACCAGCCCTGACGCCGACCTCCTCCACCCGCACCCGCGCGCCCCGCCGCACTCCACCCGCACCCGCCCGGCCCGCCGCGTGTTCCGCCGCACTCCACCCGCACCCGCCCGGCCCGCCGCGTGTTCCGCCATGATCGTGGAGCGATTTGGCACCCTGAAGTGCAAAAACGCTCCACGATCATGGCCGCACTACGCACTCCACACGCCGGCAACGGCGCGGACGGCCGCGCCAGCCCCCGGACCGGAGCGCACGGACAACCTGCACGGCGACGGCGCAGGGCGTGGCCACGTCGCTCCAGCCGTACCGCAAGGTCCTGATCGCCGCCGCTGCCGCCTCGTTGTCGCGCTGCCGGTCCTCGGATCGCCGCTCCTCGGGGTGGTACGCCCGCCCGTCCAGTTCGACGACGGTGCCGAAGTCGTCGTAGGCCACATCGCGGTACCGCCGCCGCCCACTCTTCTGCGGCGGGACCTTCTGCCGGCGTCCGCGCGGCAACCGGTGATCATGCTCGACGTCGCGCAGGAAGCGCCGTTCCAGCACCGAATGGCAGCCGTCGGCCGTGTCGTCCACGACGGCGAGGAGCAACCGCCGCCACCGCACCCTCGGCCGGCGCGTGATCGCCGCACGGATCCGGTCGGGCGTCGTGAGGCGGCGGCCGCACGCCCGGGTGATCCAGCCGATGGCCACCTCGTGCTTGCGGGCCGAGATCGCCAGGTCGATGACGGTCTCCTCGACGCGTGTGCGGCGCAGATCGGGCCCAGGTTGCCGTGCGTGCTCCAGACGCGCCGACCGGTGCAGCACGGCGCCGGGAATCACCCGCACCCGCCGGCTCAGCGGGATCGTGACGTGCACCGGATCGCAGGGTTCGGCGAGCAGCCCGGACAGCTCCGCGGCCGTCTGGTGACTCAGGACCGCGGTCGGGCCCGCACGCAGCAGTACCGCCCAGAGCCGCGCACGCCGGGGAACCGCACCCGTGAAGGTGCGATAGATCCCCTGGTAGACCGCGGACCATCGCCCGGCGCGCAGGTGGGCGCGTATCGCACCCGGCGTGAGTCCCACTTCCAGCGCCTGCGCGCGGGACACGACGCCCGCCTGTTGCCGCGCGACCTCGCCGAGCCTTGTCATCGGGTCGTCCTGGTTTCGCGCGGATCCGTTGAGCACCGGTCGAGCATCGCCGAACATCCACCGGTACGGGAAACTCACTCGCCCGGCTGTGGACAACGGGCCCTCATGATTGGCGTCTCGACGTCTTCTCGGCCGGTATTGCCGCCTGGCTCGGTCGGTTCCGCGATCAAGCCGAACTCGGCCCTGGTCGGTGACTCACGCCGGGATGGCGTCGATGTCGCGGTCGAAGTTCCGGTGGGCGGCGAGCGCTTTCGTGAACTCCGTGGCGAAGTCGGGCGTCCACTCGTCGTATGCGATCAGGGCCGGATCCGCCGAAGCGGTCGTCAGCGGGATCTGGGCGCGCTGGAGAAGCCCCAGGCCGGTGCCGAAGGCGCCGACCGCCTTGCCGTGCTTGAATGCCTCGGCGGCGTAGTTCACCGCGAGGCCGTCCATGGCGAGGTCGGGCGCGCCGTCGGGGACGACGATCGCGTCGTACAGCACCGATGACATCGTCTGCATCGCGCGGGTCACCTCCATGGGCAGCCCGTCGGACGTGGTGATCGTGCCGTCGACCGGTGCCAGCAGTTCGACGATCGCACCGCGCTCCGTCAGCGTGTCGCGCATCGAGGTCACGATGCGGGCGTCGACGCCGTCGCCGACAAGGACCGCGACCTTGCGGCTGAGCACCGATTCGCGCGGCGAGTTGCCCTGGGACAGCGCGGGTGAACTGCGGCCGTGGTTGTCGACGGACTTCACCGGCTCCTCGACGCCGATGCCGAGCGCGACGGCGATCGCCAAGTCGTGGTCGACGCGGTTGAGGTGCTCGACGAGCCGCACGCGGATCGGCATCGACTCGACCTTGCCGAGCTCGAACCGGTAGGCCGCGATGATGTGCTCCTTCTCCCAGGAGGACATACTGTTCCAGAACAGGGTCGCCTGGCTGTAGTGGTCGGCGAAGGTCTCACTGCGCTTGCGCTCCTTCGGCCCGTCGACGTGCTCGGGGTAGTGCACGAACCCGGCCGGGCCGGCGGGGGTCGGCTGGTCGCCGCCGAGCGAGTTCGGGAAGTAGTTCGCCCGGCCGACCGGCACCTCGTGCTGCTGGAAGCCGTCCTGCTGGTGATTGCGGATCGGGGCGATCGCGCGGTTGATCGGCACCTGGAAGAAGTTGGCGCCGCCGAACCGGTTGAGCTGTGTGTCGAGGTAGGAGAACAGCCGGGCCTGCAGCAGCGGGTCGTCGGTGAAGTCGATCCCTGGCACCACGTTGCCGACGCAGAACGCCACCTGCTCCGTCTCGGCGAAGAAGTTGTCCGGGTTGCGGTTCAGCGTGAGCCGGCCGACCGGCGTCACGGGCACCACCTCCTCCGGGATGATCTTCGTGGGGTCGAGGATGTCGATGTCCTCGAACTCGAAGGCCCGCTCCTCGGGGATGAGTTGCAGCCCGAGCTCCCACGACGGGAACTGGCCGCTGCTGATCGCCTCCCAGAGGTCCCTGCGGTTGTAGTCGGGGTCCTTGCCGGCGATCTTCTGCGCCTCGTCCCAGACCAGCGAGTGGGTGCCGAGCACGGGTGTCCAGTGGAACTTGACGAACGTGCTGCGTCCCTGGCCGTTGACCAGCCGGAACGTGTGCACGCCGAAGCCCTGCATCATGCGGAAGCTGCGGGGGATGGCCCGGTCGGACATGAGCCAGATGACGTGGTGCATCGTCTCGGGTTGCAGCGTGACGAAGTCCCAGAACGAGTCGTGCGCTGAGGCGGCCTGTGGCATCTCGTTCTGCGGCTCCGGCTTCAGCGCGTGCACCAGGTCGGGGAACTTGATGCCGTCCTGGATGAAGAACACCGGCATGTTGTTGCCGACGAGGTCGAAGTTGCCCTGCCGGGTGTAGAACTTCGTGGCGAACCCGCGCACGTCCCGCGGCGTGTCGCTGGAACCGCGCGACCCCTGGACGGTCGAGAAGCGCACGAACACCGGCGTCTCGGCGTCGGGGTCGGTCAGAAAGTCGGCGGTGGTGTATTCGTCGAGCGGCTCGTAGACCTTGAACACACCGTGCGCGCCGGTTCCCCGTGCGTGCACGACACGCTCCGGTATGCGCTCGTGGTCGAAGCGCATGATCTTCTCGCGCAGGTGGAAGTCCTCGAGCAGGCTGGGGCCTCGCGCACCGGCTCGGAGCGAGTTGTCGGTGTCCTCGACCGGGATCCCCTGATCGGTGGTCAGCACACCCTCGTTGAACGGTCTGCGATTGGCGGAGAGCTGCCGGTCTTTGGTGGTCATGGCTTCCGGGCTACCACATTCAACCCGTTTTACACGCTTTTCTGGAGATCGCGTCTCTCCCCGCCGAGGCGTCTGGCGACCTCACGCAGCGCGGTGATCAGGTCACTCCCGCTCATCGCGACCTCCGGGGAGACGATGTGCTGCACCACCACGCCGGTGAGCAGCGCCTGATACAGCCCTCCGACGATGCGGGCCAGCTCGGGCTCCCCATCGGCGTCGATGCCGTGGAACAGCTCCGCGAGGCCGAACTGCGCCTCGTCCTGCGCCTCGTTCCACTGCAGCGCGCGCTCGGGGTGATGACCGATCTGCGTGACCAGCTCGAACTGCGTGGTCCACAGCGGCCGGTTGGCGGTGACGGAGTCGATCACCCGCGTCCACACGGCGACGAACCGCTCGGCCGGCGGGAGTGCCGCGTCGCGCTCGTCGTTGAGCGCCTCGTCCAGCTCCTCCCCCCAGTTCTCCATCGCCCGGATGAGCGCGGCGTTGAGCAGCGCCTCGGTGGTGCCGAAGTGGTATCCGATCGCGGCCAGGCTCACGCCCGCGGCCGTGGCGATGTCGCGTGCGGTGGTCTGCGCGAAGCCCTTCTCGTGGAGGCACCGCAGCGCGCCCTCAAGAAGCTTGTCCCGGTTACCCATGGCGTTGATCGTACCGTCTCACACATCCGTCTTGCAAAAACGTCTAAGAACTCCGTACAGTCTTCCCATCCACCCCGACCCCCGGAGGGCGTCATGTTCGTCGTCGCACTCGTCGCCATCGCCGCCGCCGTCGTCGTCGGCGCACCGCTGGCCTATCGCGCCGCCCGCAAGCACCGCCGCGCCCTCGAGGCGCGCATCGACACCCCCGACGCCGTGGTCGAGGGGCGTTACGTCACGATCGGCGGCACGCAGCAGTGGCTGCAGATCCGCGGCGAGGACCGGGCCAATCCGGTGCTGCTCGTCGTCCACGGCGGCCCCGGCTCGCCCTATTCCGTGTTCACCCCGGTCCTGCGCGAGTGGGAGAAGCATTTCACCGTCGTGCACTGGGACCGGCGCGGGGCGGGGCGCACCCTGCGCCGCAACGGCTGGCCGCCGGCCGAGGAGCTGACGTTCGAGCGGATGGCGGAGGACGGCATCGAGGTCGCCGAATACCTGCGTCGCCACCTGCGGAAGGACAAGCTGATCCTGATGGCGGGCTCGATGGGCACCATCGTCGGACTGCCGATGGCGCAACGACGACCGGACCTGTTCAGCGCGTATGTCGGGACCGACTTCTACGTCGACATGGTCGCCAACGAGCGGCAGTCGCGGCTCGCCACTCTGGCACGGCTGCGCGCCGCGGGCAACCACAAGGGGGTCGCGGCGCTGGAGACGCTCGACGAGGACCCGCGCACCTGGGACGTCGCGGCGTGGGGCCGGCGGATGCAGTGGACCATGGCCACCGACCCGACCACGCCCAACGGGGTGTTCAAGCTGCTCTTCCCGCTGCTGCTGACCAAGCCGGACTATTCGCTGCTCGACGTCATGGCCTGGCTGAAGGGGTTCGGCAAGGTGCGCGACGCGATGTTCGAGCAGTTCATACGCTTCGACGCGCGGGTGCTCGGCTCCAGATTCGAGATCCCGTTCCACCTGTTCCAGGGCGCTCAGGACGTGGTGACCCTGACGGGTCCCGCGGTGTCGTACTTCGACGAGGTCGAGGCGCCGCACAAGTCCCTCGTGCTGATCGAGGGCGCCAGCCACTTCGCGGCCTTCACCCAGCCGCAGCGGTTCCTGGCCGCCCTGCGCGCCGTCGCCGCCTGATCCGTCACCGGCAGCGTTGCCGGGAGCCGGTCAGGCCGGGCCCACCGACAGGACTCGCACGGCGGCGGCGCCCAGCGCGTCCGACTCGGCCAGGTCCACCTCGGCGACGATCGCCCAGTCGCGGTCACCCGCCGGGTCGTCGAAGATCTGGCGGACCTGCCAGCGGTCCGGCTTCTGGTCGATGACCAGCAGCGCCGGGCCGCGGGCGTCCGGGCCGACACCCAGGCTGTCGTACTCCTCGAAGTAGTCCTCGATCGCGTCCCGCCACACATCGGAGGTGAACCCGTGCTCGCCGTCCAGCTCGCCGAGCTCGTCGTAACGGCGCAGCGCCGCCAGTTCCACCCGGCGGAAGAGTGCGTTACGCACCAGCACGCGGAAGGCCCGCAGGTTGCGGGTGACCGCCGGCGGGCGGTCGTCGACCACGACGGGCTTCTCGTCGGTGGGGTTGCGCAGCCGCTCCCACTCGTCGATGAGGCTGGAGTCGACCTGACGGACCAGCTCCCCCAGCCACTCGATGATGTCGGTGAGTTCGTCGGTGCGCGCGTCCTCGGGCACCGTCTGGCGCAGCGCCTTGAAGGCGTCGGCGAGGTAGCGCAGGACGAGGCCCTCGGAGCGGGGAAGACTGTAGAAGTTGACGTATTCGACGAACGTCATCGCCCGCTCGTACATGTCGCGGACCACCGACTTGGGCGAGAGATGGTAGTCGGCGACCCACGGGTGGCCCTGCTTGTAGAGGTGGTAGGCGTTGTCGAGCAGGTCCACGAGCGGCTTCGGGTAGGTCACCGAGTCGAGCAGTTCGAGCCGCTCCTCGTATTCGATGCCGTCCGCCTTCATCGCCGCGACGGCCTCGCCGCGCGCCTTGAACTGCTGCGCCGACAGCACCTGCCGCGGATCATCCAATGTGGACTCGATCACCGACAGCACGTCGAGGGCGTAGGCCGGCGCCTCGCGGTCGAGCAGCTCGATCGCGGCCAGCGCGAAGGGCGACAGCGGCTGGTTGAGCGCGAAGTCCATCTGCAGGTCGACGGTGAGCCGCACGCGGCGGCCCTCCTCGTCCGGCTCGTCGAGCTGCTCCACGACGCCGCCGGCGAGCAGCGCCCGGTAGATGGCGATGGCCCGGCGGATCAGCCGGCGCTGGGCGTGGACGTCCTCGTGGTTCTCGGTGAGCAGGTGGCGCATCGCCTGAAACGCGTCGCCCGGGCGGCTGATCACGTTGAGGAGCATCGCGTGCGACACCTGGAAGCTCGACCTCAGCGGCTCGGGCTCCGCCTCGACCAGCCGCTCGAATGTGGGACGGCCCCAGCCGATCGACCCCTCCGGCGGCTTCTTGCGCACCACTTTGCGCCGCTTCTTCGGGTCGTCGCCCGCCTTCGCCAGTGCGCGCTCGTTGTCGATGACGTGCTCCGGCGCCTGCACGACCACCGTGCCGATCGTGTCGAATCCGGCGCGACCGGCCCGGCCGGCGATCTGGTGGAATTCCCGTGCCTGAAGCAACCGGGTCTTCTGCCCGTCGTACTTCGACAGGGCCGTGAAGAGGACCGTGCGGATCGGCACGTTGATGCCGACGCCCAGGGTGTCGGTCCCGCAGATCACCTTGAGCAGCCCGGCCTGCGCGAGGGTTTCCACGAGCCGGCGATACTTCGGCAGCATTCCGGCGTGGTGGACGCCGATGCCGTGGCGGACGAGGCGCGACAGCGTCTTGCCGAAGCCCGCGGTGAAGCGGAAGTTGCCGATCGTCTCGGCGATCATGTCCTTCTCGGCCCGCGTCGAGACGTTGATGCTCATGAGCGCCTGGGCCCGTTCGAGCGCGGCGACCTGCGTGAAGTGCACGATGTAGACGGGCGCCTGCCGGGTGCTCAGCAGTTCCTCGATCGTCTCGTGCAGCGGGTCCATCGAGTAGGTGAACATGAGCGGCACGGGGCGCTCGGCGTTCTTCACCACCGCGGTCGGCCGGCCGGTGCGGCGGGTCAGGTCGTCCTCGAAGCGGGTGACGTCGCCCAGGGTCGCCGACATGAGCACGAACTGCGCCTGTGGCAGCTCGATCAGCGGCACCTGCCACGCCCAGCCGCGGTCGGGGTCGGCGTAGAAGTGGAACTCGTCCATGACGACGATGCCGACGTCGGCCTGGTCGCCGTCGCGCAGCGCGATGTTGGCGAGGATCTCGGCCGTGCAGCAGATGATCGGGGCGTCCGCGTTGACGCTGGCGTCACCGGTGAGCATGCCGACGTTCTCCGCGCCGAACATGTCGACGAGCGCGAAGAACTTCTCGGAGACGAGCGCCTTGATCGGCGCGGTGTAGAAGGTGGTGCGGTCGGTCGCGAGCGCGGCGAAGTGCGCGCCCGTGGCGACGAGGCTCTTGCCGGAGCCGGTGGGCGTGTTGAGGATGACGTTCGCGCCAGAGACGATCTCGATGAGCGACTCTTCCTGGTGGGGATAGAGACTCAGGCCCTGTTCCTTGGCCCACTCGGCGAAGGCGTCGAAAACGGCGTCCGGATCCCCGCCGCGCGGGACACGGCTCGCGAGGCCGGTCACGCCGGCTCCCCCGCCGCGATCCGGACCCGACGGCCGTCGTGTTCCTGGGCCGCGGCGTCCCCGGTGCGCTCCGGACCGCCACGGACGTACATCAGGTCGAAGGAGGGGCGGCCGTCGCGCTGCGCACGCTGCTCGAACTTCGTGAGCGGGCGGTGCTCGGGGCGCGGGGCGAAGCCGTCGTGGAGGTTCCTGAGGCCCGGGTCGGCGTCGAGGGTTTCGAGCATCGACTCGGCGTATCCGACGTCGTCGGTGGCGCAGTGCAGCACGCCGCCGATCCGAAGACGGTCGCGCAGGAGTGCCACATGGGCCGGCTGGATGAGGCGACGCTTGTGATGGCGGGCCTTCGGCCAGGGGTCGGGGAAGAAGACATGCACGGCGGCGAGGCTTTCGAGGGGGATGTCATGCCGGAGCAGTTCGAGCGCGTCGACGCTGACCACGCGGAGGTTGTTCAGGGCGTGCTGCTCGATGAGCGCCAGCAGGTTGGCCACGCCGGGGGTGTGGATCTCGACGGCAAGGTATCGCCGGGCCGGGTCGGCGGCGGCCATCGCCAGCGTGGCCTCTCCCATGCCGGACCCGATCTCCAGCACGTCGACTGGCGCACCGGGCGCGAAGCCGAACCGGTCACTCAGACGATCCAACGCGTCGAAATGCCGACCACTGAGCCGCCCCCGGCGCGGGTGATATGTCCGGATGGGCTTGCGCGGGCGGTCGACGGTAGTCACGGGTCACCAACCTTACCTGGCGGTTACACACCGGCACCACGGTGCCCGCGCCCGGCCCGGCCGACGGCTCCGTGGACGCACGCCGGCACGGCTGCCGGGCGGCGTACGCCGGGCTCACCGGCGCAGGCCGTCCTGAGCCGCCTGGACGAGGGCCATCAGGTCCTCGGTCGGGCGGTCCGGCCGCCACACCAGACCGAAGGTCAGCCGCAGCCCCGGGTCGGCCAGCGGCACGAACCGGACGTCGGGGCGGCGGACGGTCTCCACCACGAGCTGCGGCACGGGCAGCGCGCCCCGGCCGGCCGCGACCAGGTCGACCGCGGCGAGCGGATCGTCGACCGCCTCCGGCGCGAGCCGCACCCCGGCGTCCAGCGCGTCCGACCTTCGCTGGACGGCGTCCGCCTGCCGCGTGGCCGGACGCCGGCCCGCCACTGGCGAGGGCTGCAGGCCGCGGGGCACCAGCAGCGGGCCGGCCTGAGCGAGCCACACACGGGCCGCCGTGGCCAGCCGGTCGGCCGTCGCCACGGCGAGATGCGTGACCGGCACGTGGAAGCGGGCGGCGCTGGCGTGGCCGGGCGGAAACGGAATGCTCATCAGGGCCGCCGAGGACAGCCCATGGGTCAGCTCGTGGGTCGCGGCCTGCCAGCCCGCGGGACGGAGCTCCACGTCGACCGGCGGCTTGCGGACGGCCAGGCGGCGGGCCATCCGCGCGGCGAAGCCGCCGACGAGCGGTGCATAAGCCAGGCGAATGCCCGGCGCGGCGGGCACCGCGAGGCGGGCGGCCTCCGCGGCGAACGCGGCGGCCTGGTCGAGGACGGCCTCGGCGTGCGGGAGAAGGCCGCGGCCGGCGTCGGTGAGCGCCACCTCGCGGCTGGTGCGGATGAACAGGCGCAGGCCCAGCGTGCGCTCCAGCCGGGCGACGGCCTGGCTCACCGCGGGCTGGGACATGCCGAGCTCAGCAGCGGCCCGGGAAAACGACAGACGGCGTGCGACCAGGGCGAAGCAGCCGATGTCGCGCAGTGGCGGGCCGTCGACCATGCACCGAGTATCGGACACCGCGGCGGCTATTGGTGCTGCTTATCGATCGGGCGGGGAAGGAGCGGAGCACCCACGATGCGCAGCGTGTCTGATGACTTTCCTGTTTCGACCGTGCTCGGGTATCCGCGGATCGGGCCGGACCGTGAGCTGAAGCACGCCCTGGAGGCTTACTGGGACGGCCGGGCCGGCCGTGACCACCTCGAGCGCGTCGGCCGGCGGCTGCGGGCCGACACTTGGCGGCGCCTCGCGGAGCTTGGGCTCGACGGGCTGCCGTCGAACACGTTCTCGTTCTACGACCAGGTACTCGACACGGCGATGCTCGTCGACGCGGTGCCGGACCGATACCGGGAGTGCGCGGACCCGTACTTCGCCATGGCGCGTGGTGTCGACGGGGTCGCGCCGCTGCGCATGACGAAGTGGTTCGATACCAACTACCACTACCTGGTGCCGGAGATCGGACCGAGGACGCGGTTCCGGGCCGTGGCCGACAAGCCGCTCGCCGAGGTGCGGGAGGCCCGCGAGCTGGGACACGAGACCCGGCCGGTGCTCGTCGGGCCGGTGACGTTCCTCCGGCTGGCGCAGGCGGCGCCGGGCAGCCCTGACGGGTTCACGCCGGTCGACCGGCTCGACGACCTCCTCGACGTGTACGTGCGGCTGTTGTCGCTCCTCGCCGCCGAGGGGGTCGGCTGGGTGCAGCTCGACGAGCCGATCCTGGTGACCGACGGCGGGTCGCCCGCGGTCCGGCACGCGTACCGGCGGCTGGCGGGGCACCCGCGACGGCCGAAGCTGCTCGTGGCGTCGTACTTCGGCGACATCGCGGACGCGTTGCCGGCCCTCGCGGTGACATCGGTGGAGGCGGTCGCGCTGGACCTGACGCACGGTGTGCCGGAAGACGTCGAACTCCTGCGGGGCAGGACGGTCGTCGCCGGGGTCGTGTCCGGGCGGGAGGTGTGGCGGACCGATCTCGACCGGGCCCGGGCGCTGATGGCGGCGGCCGGCGCGACCCGGGTGAGCAGCTCGTGCTCGTTGCTGCACGTGCCGTATTCGCTGCGGGGCGAGGACATCCTTCCCGGCCGGCTCGCGTTCGCGGAGGAGAAGGTCGCCGAGATCGTCGCGCTCGCCGCGCTCGGCCCGAAGGCCGCACCCGGCGCAGTGGACACGGGCGGCACCGCGGTCACCGGCGCCGGGTCGCGGCGGAGACCGGACACCGGCGTGACGGAGCGCAGCGCCTACGCCGTCCGGGCGGCGGCCCAGCGTGACCTCAACCTCCCCACCCTGCCGGTCACGACCATCGGCTCCTTTCCGCAGACGGCCGAGGTGCGGGCCGCGCGGCAGGCGTTCGCGGCCGGGCGGAGCAGCCGCGAGGAGTACGAGTCGCTGATCGAGCGGGAGATCGGGCGCGCCGTCGCGCTGCAGGAGCGGCTGGGGATCGACGTGCTCGTGCACGGCGAGCCGGAGCGCAACGACATGGTGCAGTACTTCGCCGAGCACCTCGACGGTTTCGCGGTCACCCGCAACGGCTGGGTGCAGTCGTACGGGTCGCGCTGCACCCGGCCGCCGATCCTGCACGGCGACGTCCGCCGTCCGGCGCCGATCACGGTGCGCTGGGCGACCTACGCGCAGTCACTCACCGGCAGGCCGGTGAAGGGCATGCTCACCGGCCCGGTGACGATCGTCGCCTGGAGCTTCGTCCGCGCCGACCGGCCGCTGCGTGACGTGACGATGCAGGTCGCCGACGCCGTGCGCGAGGAGGTGCGGGACCTGGAAGCGGCCGGCATCCGGGTGATCCAGGTGGACGAGCCGGCCCTGCGCGAGCTGTTGCCGCTGCGGAAAGGGGATCAGGACGAATACCTCGCATGGGCCGTCGCCGCGTACCGGCACGCGACAGGCGGAGCCGGCGACGCGACGCAGATCCACACCCACCTGTGCTACAGCAACGCGGCCGACGTTTCGGCCGCGATCGACGCGCTGGACGCCGACGTCACCAGCATCGAGTCGGCGCGGTCGGGCACCGGCGTGCCCGGGTTCGGGCGCGGGCTGGGGCCGGGTGTCTACGACATCCACTCCCCCCGGATCCCGAGCCGGGCCGAGATTACCGCCCGGCTGCAGCGCGCGCTGCGCACTATCCCGGCGGAGCGGCTCTGGGTGAACCCGGACTGCGGACTGAAGACGAGAACGTACGAGCAGGTGGAGGAGGCGCTGACCAACGTCGTGGCGGCGGCGGGGGCGGTCCGGGCGAGCATGGAGGACCCCGGCCACCGATGACCGGCTCAGGCCGGCGGCGCAGCCCGCAAGACCGAGGCGAGGACGCGGGAACACGGCCCCGCAAACCGGCAACGGACGCGGAGCGGGCAGCGGGCGAGCCGGCCTCGTTCACATGGCTCACCATCAGAAAAGCCGTCGACCAGGCGTGTCGACTCACCGGTTGCGGGTAGCGGGCAGATCCGTCACCGAGCACAGCAAGTCGCGATCGAGGCATGGCAGCGTCAGGCGAGGCCGCTACCGCTTCCCGATCATGAGCGCTCGCGGCTCGCCCTGCTGGCGGCGCAGGCGCCGGCATCGGGCGGCCACGGCGCCGGACACGGAGGCGAGGAACGGCGCCTACGTGCGCGACTTATGGCTCACAGTGAGCCTTCAGGACAGCACGGCCATGGCCCGCACCACGGCGCCGGCCGAGGACATCGGGAGCACCAGCTCAGTACCGAGGACCGGTTCAGACAAGTGCCACGACTGCTCGGTCGGCACGTCCAGCCTCGCCATCTCGATGTATTCCGTGGCGCCGTCCGGACCAGCGGTCTTGTAGACGAACAGGTCAACGGTCGGATCGTCGGTCTTGATCACCATCGGCTCGGAGCGATGGAGTTCGTCGCCGTCCTCGACGTAGGCCGTGCATGCGTTACGGGCGCACCAATCGGGGTGGTACTCGGCGTTCATCATCGCTCCTTGCCGCGAGAAGGCCGTGGAATACGGTGCCCTCGCTCGCGAGCGCAGGGTACCGATCCGCGTTGATCTGTTGGGAGTTCTCGAATCGTCGTGGCGGTCAACCAGCCCCTGCCGCCGCCGCGTTGCGCTCCGAGCGGTTCCGGGCGGGTCGCACCCGGCGTGCGGTGCGGCAGGCGCAACGACTTCTTGAACACCGTCGCCGCGCGCTCCCGTTCGGCGCACGGACCGGGCGCGCCGCAGCCGATGCACAAGCCCGTCGCGACAGCGACCACGTGGACGTCGAGCATCGCTTGCGCATGCGCCACCAGCTCACCACCGGCGTACATGGTCGTCATGCCCCGCTCCCATCGGTCGTGATCTCGAACGTCTGCAGGTCGGGCGCACCGGCCAACACGATCGATGCGCCCGACCACTCGACCCGACGCCACCGGGATCTCAGCCGCGGCGCGCCGGGGAGCAGCACGGCACCTACCGCGGCTGGTCCGCAGACGCTGCCCGCACAGGTTCGCCCGTTCGCAACTCGTTTGGGCGAACGCCGGCGCGACTGCGGCGATCTCGCGCCCGCCGTTGGTGGCCTCCGCCACGTGCCGCCGAGGCCGGAGAAGAACTTGATCTCGACGTCGCCGTCATCGATGAGCATGACCGGGTCTCCGTCGATGAACTCGACGCGAGCGTTGGCACTGCGAACATCGGGCGATCCGAGGTGAACGGGGAAGCGCTGTCGGTCAGGGTCTCGGCGGGCCTTCACGCGTGTACTCCTGTAGGTCTGCACGGTGACGAGTGGCGAGACGGCTTGACCGCCGTCCTCATCCGTAGTCTTGCGACCGGTGCGGACATTGAGAACCGTCGCGCTGTCCGCTGGTGTCCGTGCCTGTCCGGACGCGGCGGACGGTCAGCTTGTCAGCTCACGCCGGGTTGGCCGGAAGGCATGGCAGGCGTCGCGAAGGTCCTGTGCCTCCTGGACGCCGCTGCGTTCCACGCCCGCCAGCACCTCTGTGGCACGCCACCAGTTCGACGGCACGATCCGCCCCGACGTGACCGCCGACAACGCCTCGGCGCCGGCCTCATCAGGCTTGTCAGCCGCCAGCAGCGCAAGTGCCAGGTCGAGCCTGGCCGACGCCACCCGGCGCGGGCGAGGCACCCCGCCCGGATCGGTCAGCAGCTCACCGATTGCGGAGCGGGCGAACTGCTCGGCGGCCGGATCGCCGACCCAGGCGAGCGTGGTGGCGGTGTACGAGATTGCCTTGGCCGGATCGTACCGGTAGTGATGCTCCGGTCGCTCGGGTGTGCGTAGGTTGCTGACCAGCCGCGCGACACGTTCGAGCGCGTCGCGGGTCTCCGCCGATCCGCCCATCCGCGCCCACGCCCGACCCTCCTGCGCCGTCGCCTGGATCAACGCGGAGCCGCCCGCCGGTGCGATGGACTGCGCCCGCTGGGACAGTGCCAGCGCCTCGGGGTACCGGCCGTCGGTCAGCACGTCCCACGCACGGGTCTCATAGCACCAGGCGCGGATCTCGTCATGTCCAGCGTGCACGGCCATCTGCTCTGCCGTGGTCAACCACGCCTCGGCTGCGGCCCGCTGCCGAAGGTCGATGTGGAGCGTGGCGGCAAGCAGCGCGAGCCACCCGCCGACCACGAGAAGCCTGCGTTGGGCCTCGATCGTCGCCCGCACGTCGACCAGCCCGGTGACGTAGCTGAGATGCCGGCGTACCCGTGGCAGCAACTCTTCCGGCGGCGTGCCGGCGTAGCTCATCGCCATCCGGTCGGCCGCCTCTTCCAGACGGCTCAGCGTGCCGTCGCCGATGTCACTCGCCTCGACCCGGCGAACCAACTCGATAGCTTCCAGCTCCGCATCCGTCGCCGGCTCCTCCACCCCGGGAGGCGGTCCGACCAACGGTGCCTGGACGAGCGCGATCAACGCCCCGCCAGCGTCGAGCGCCTCATCGAGCCGCTTGGCGACATCGACGGTTGGCGCCGCCCGTCCGGTCGCCAGATCGTGCACGTAGCTCTTGCCCTGGTACACCCGCGCGGCCAGCCCCCGATACGACAGGCCCCGCGCCTCCAACAACGCGCGCAGCAGGTCACCGAACCGTGGATCGACCTCGCTTCGCGACATGGGCATCCCCGTCAGTTTGTGGTACGCCGTGCATCGAGCGTAGCCGCTGTGAACGGCTCGGCGGGTGTTCAGGCCGGCGGCAGCCGCAAGACCGAGGCAAGGACGCGGGAACACGGCCCCGCAAACCGGCAAGGGACGCGGAACGGGCAGCCGGGAACCGTAGGGTGGAGGAATGTCCTATCCGCCACCTCGATACCTCGGTGAGACCGGGGAACTGAATGCCACCTACCGGCCGGTCGGCGCGGCTCCCGAGTGGACGTACGCGAACGGGAACACCGTGCACTACCTTGCCACCGGGGCCACCACCAACGGACAGTTCGGGCTCTACCGGTGGGAGATGGGGCCGCAGCCCAGCGGGCCCGACGCGCACTTCCACCGGTCGATCTCCGAGTCCTTCTACATCCTGAAGGGATCGGTGCGCATCTTCGACGGCAAACGGTGGATCGACACCGAGCCCGGCGACTTCGTCCACGTTCCGGAGGGCGGCGTCCACGCCTTCCGCAACGAGTCGGGCGAGCCGGCCTCGATGTTGTTGCACTTCGCGCCCGGTGCGCCGCGTGAGGCGTACTTCGAGGGGCTGCCCGAGCTCGGGAAGATGACCGACGAGGAACGCGCCGCCTTCATGCTCGACCACGACACGTTCTGGATCTGAGCGCCCCGGCTACGACGTCACCGGCTGGCCGGTCAGCCTCGCGTACTCCTCCCGGGTGCCGATGGCCGGCCGGCGGTCGGGGTGCTCGACGTAGTGCTCGACCACCGAGCCCAGGAAGACCGGCTCGACGGCCAGCAGCTCCAGCGGGATCAGCAGCCAGCCGGGCTCAGGGTGGCCCGGGCGGCGGATGCTCAGCGCCAGCTTCGGGCTGCGCACCGTCAGCGGGAGTGGGGTGGCCGGCACGCGGACCAGGTCGTCCCAGGCGACCTCGCGCCGGCCACCGGCCCGGATCGCCAGGCCGGACGGGCTGACCACGATCCTGGGGCCGCGCAGGAGCGGGATCGCGGCCGCGGCGATGAACAGCCCGGCGCCGGTGTTGACGGCGATGCGCACGCCCAGCGGCAGGGACGGGTCGCTCTCGAGGAACAGGGTGCCGAGCAGCGCCCACCCCATCGAGAGCCGGCCCAGCCAGACCGGTGAGCCCGGCACGACGAACGCGTCGCCGCGGATCCGCAGCGCCGACGGCAACGGCTGGTGCACCGGCCGGAAGACGATGCCGAACACGATGAACGCGGCGCTCAGCAGGACGACCGGGGCGATCAGCAGCGTGACCGTCAGCCAGACCGGGGTGCGCTGCGGGGTGACGCCGAACTCGTAGGCGGCCCGCAGCGCGACGAGAACCGAGGCGACCGCCGCGGCCGTCACCCTGCTCGTCAGCACATAGCGGTCCAGCCGCCCGGGCGTCACACCGCCAAGTCTACGAACCGCGCGCGCAGCTCGGCGAGCGTCGGCATCGACACGGCGCCCCCGCGCGACTCGCACACCAGGCCCGCGACGTGCACCGCGACCCGGGTGAGCAGGGCCCAACCGCCGAGGTCGCCCGGCAGGCCGTGGGCGAGGATACCCCACGACAGCCCGGCCATCGTGGCGTCGCCGGCCCCGGTGGCGTCGACCGCGGTGATCGGCGGCGCCGGCACCCGTACCCTCCCCGATCGGCACGCCACGAGCGCGCCGGACGCGCCGGTCGTCACGACGACCGCCCCGGCGCCGAGGTCGAGGAGCCGGCCGGCGGCGGCCTCCGGGGACTCGCCCCACAGCGCCGTGGCGTCGGCGGACGACAGCTTGACCAGGTCGGCGGTGGCGGCGAACTCGGCGACGACCTCCGGGTTGAGTCCGACGACCGGCCGGACGTTGGGGTCGAAGACGCGGACCGGGCCGGGCACCGCCCAGGCGCGCCGGGCCGCGGCGAGCACCGGCGGGGCGAGCAGGCACATCGAGCCGCAGTAGAGCAGTCCCGCGCCGGCGACCAGGTCGGCGTCGACGTCCGGGACGTCGAAGAGGCCGTACGACGGCGGGTTGCCGTAGAAGCGGAACGTCGGCTCGTGCCCCTCGAACGTGGTGACGGCCAGGGTCGTGGCGACACCGGGAACGGTCACGGTGCCGCCGGTGCCGACGCCCGCGTCGGTGAGGAACCGCAGCAGGCGGGGCCCCCAGGGGTCGTCGCCGAACGAGCCGAGGAACTCGCTGCGCACGCCGAGCCGGGCGATGCCCACGGCGACGTTGAACGGGGCGCCCCCGACGGCGGGCCGGTAGATCACCGAGTCGCCGGCCGGCTCTTCCAGCAGGTCGACCAACGCCTCACCGAGCACCACCGCATATGCCGCCATGCGCCCTCCGCCTCACTCCGGCCGCCCGGTCCCGGACCGAGACCACGGTGACCGGTTCCAGGGCCAGTATCACGGCCTGAGCCGCTGCTTGGCCAGCCAGAGCTCCCTGGCGAGTTCGCCCGGGCCGATCTCCGGCGCCCTGCCTTCCCGCACCAGTGACGTCGCGCCGTCGGCGCCCTTCACCGCGTACCAGCACTGGTCCGGTTCGAGCACCTCGGCGCCCTCGGCCGCGGGCGGCACCGACCGGGCGGTGAAGATCAACTGTGCACGGGCAGGGTTGAGGTCGCGGTCGCGCAGCAGCCGGAGCGCCTCCGTCAGCAGGACGGGGTGCAGGATCGCGTCGAGGTCGTCGATGAGCAGCACGCCGCCGTGGTCCAGCGCGTGGAGCAGCTCGATGAGCAGGTCGAGCCAGGCGATGGTGCCGTCGGACTCGACGTACGCGCCGAGCGGCTGCGGACCGGACCGGCCCTCGTGTATGAGCCGGAGCGTCGAGGTGCTGGTATCGACGCCCGAGATGCCCAGGTCGGCCCGGGTCAGCAGCAGCGTCAACTGGTCGCTCCAGCGGGCGGCGAGCCGGTCGAGGTCGGCGACGAGCCGGGCGCCGGCCGCGATCCGGACCCGGCGCAGCCCGCCGAGCCACTGCGCGATCGGCGCCAGCCACGGGTGCTCGGCGTCGGCGCCGAACGCGAGCAGGGTCGTCTCCGGGTCGACGGCGGCGGCGAGCCGGTCGAGACCCGCCTCGGGCAGGCAGCGGGTCGTGTGACGGTCGCGCTCGAACCACACCCGCCGGCGGTCCCGCCCGTGCGCGTGGAGCCATTCGCCGGCGATTTCGCCCGACTTGTACGCGCAGCCGTACACGTATCGGATGCCGTCGAGGACGAACTCCACCTCGAACCGTGTCGGCAGCAGCCGCGCGGCGGGATCGAGCTGGAACGGCTCGAACCGGCGGGCCGCCTCCCGGGCGTCGCTGCCGGCCGCCGCCAGCGCGCGCAGCGAGCCGAGGGCGCGCAGCACCGTCGACTTGCCGCTCGCGTTCGCCCCGAAGACGCCGACCAGCGGCGACACCCGGACCGCGCCGCCGTGCGCGAACCGCACCGGGAAGCCGCCGTGCGGTGACCGGGTTTCCGCCAGGAGGGTCGTCAGCTCCTGGACGTCACGGACCGAGCGGTAGTTCTGGAGGCGGAACTTGAGCAGCATTGCCGCTCACGGTAGGTGGATTTCCTCCGGGTATTGCCCGGCTTGACCGGCCTCACCAGCGAAATAACCCGGCTTCGCGGAGGCGCCCCAGGCGTTGAAAAGCCCACCCGAGCCGGGGCCGGGACCGCCGTCGAACCCGCCGCCCGCTCCGTGGCCCGGCCCCGGAGCGCTCGGGACGCCCGGCTTCATCGTGCCGGTGACGAACACGGCGTGCCACACGCAGAAGACGAGCACGGTCCAGAGCTTGCGCGAGTGGTCGGCCTCGTTCTTGCGGTGCGCCCCGAGCAGGCCGCGGACCACGTCGAGGTCGAGCAGGTCGCCGGCGCCGGAGGTGTCGAGCAGGCCGTGCGCCCAGTCGTACATCTCCCCCCGCAGCCACGGCCGGATCGGCACCGGGAAGCCGAGCTTCTTGCGGTGGACGATCGCCTCCGGCACGATCCCGGCGAGGGCGCGACGCAGTGCGGCCTTCGTCTCCTGGGAGCGCGGCGGCACCTTCAGCTCGGTCGGCAGGACGGAGGCGGCCTCGAAGACGGCCCGGTCCAGAAACGGCGTGCGGAGCTGGAGCGAGTGGGCCATCGTCATCCGGTCGGCCTTGACCAGGATGTCGCCGCGCAGCCAGGTGTAGAGGTCGATGTACTGCATCGTGGTGACGTCATCCAGGGCGCTGGCCTCCTTGAAGACCGGCGCGGTGACGTCGGTGTGCCGGATGCCGGTCACGTGGTGGCGCAGCAGCGCCGCCTTCTCCTCGTCGGTGAAGATGCGCGCGTTGCCGTAGTAGCGCTCCTCGATGGGCGTGGTGCCCCGCTCCAGGAAGCTCTTGCCCTTCACGCCCTGCGGGATGACCCGCGAGACGGCGCGCAGTCCGCGGCGCACCGAGTCGGGCAGATGGCTGACGGTCGACAGCGACAGCGGCTCGCGGTAGATCGGGTAACCGCCGAACAGCTCGTCGGCGCCGTCGCCGCCGAGGACCACGGCGACGTCCCGGCGGGCCCGCTGCGCGAGGAAGTACAGCGGCACCAGCGCGGGGTCGGCGACCGGGTCGTCGAGGTGCCAGACGATGCGCGGCAGGGCCTGCATGAAGTCGGCGGCGCTGACGACCGTCGAGGCGATCGGCACGCCGAGCGTCCGCGCCGACTGCTCGGCGACGGCGATCTCGGAGTACTGCTCGACGTCGTAGCCGACGGTGTAGGTGCGCAGGTTCGGTTCGGCCTCGGCGGCGAGCGCGACGATCGCGGTCGAGTCGATGCCGCTGGACAGGAACGCGCCGACCGGCGCGTCGGCCCTGAGGTGGGTGTGGACGCTGTCCCGTAACGCGACGGTGATCCGCTGGATGAGGGCGCCCTCGTCGGCGGCCACCGCGGGCCGGAAGTCGAGCTGGCTGTACCGCCGGTTGGCCAGCGGTCCGCCCGGCGTGTAGACGAACGACTCCCCGGCGCCCAGTCGCCGCACGTCGGGGTGCATGGTGGCCGGCTCCGGCACGTACTGCATCGTCAGATAGTGCTGGAGGTTCGCCGTGTCGACGGCCGTCTGGTCGGCGACGAACGGCAGGAGCGCCTTCTTCTCGCTGGCCAGGTAGACACCGTCGGCCGTGGCCAGCCGGTAGAGCGGCTTGATGCCGTAGGGGTCCCGGGCGCCGAACGCACGACGGGCCGAGCTGTCCCAGATGACGAACGCGAACATGCCGCGCAGCCGGTTGACCGCGCTCGGGCCCCAGTGGTGGTAGGCGGCGACGATCACCTCGGCCTCGGCGCCGGAGGCGAAGTCGGCGCCGCGCTCCTCGATGAGTTCTTCGCGCAGCTCACCGGCGTTGTAGACGGCACCGTCGAGGACGATGACGTAGCGGCCGGCGGTGACGCCGCCCGGCGGGTAGGTCACCGGCTGGCGGCCGCCCGTGAAATCGGTCACGATGAGACGGTTGGCGGCGAACACGACGTCGTCGGTGGCGACCACCCGGTGCTCGTCCGGGCCGCGGTGGCGCATCAGCTCGAGCGCGTCGGCGATCTGATCCCGGTGCGCCGACGCGTTGCCCCGCGCGCTGACGAACGTGAGCAGTCCCGCCATAGCCTGCATCTTCGCACGCGGTACGGTCGCAGGTGGAGTACGAATTCCCGCGATGGCACAGGGGGCCAACCATGGAGGACGCAGGTCAACAGCCGACCGGCAGCCAGTCGCACGATCCCGACTTCCCGGAACGGTTCATCCAGTTCATGCGGACCGGTTGGCGCGACTCGTCCCTCGACACGGCGCCCCGGGTCGAGGCCCCCAACCACGCCAAACGCCGCGCGGACCTCTCCTCGGCCTTCCCGGGCGAGACGCTGGTCATCCCGACCGGGGCCGAGTCGGTGCGCAGCAACGACACCAACAACCCGTTCCGGCCCGGCACCGAGCACGTGTGGCTCACCGGCGAGCATGATCCGGATGCGGTACTGCTGATGCGCCCGACGGACAGCGGCCACGAGGCCACGCTGTTCATCCGCCCCCGCTCGCCGCGCGACACCGACGAGTTCTTCCGCGACCGCGACCACGGCGAGCTGTGGATCGGCCGCCGGCACACCCTGGCCGAGAAGTCGACCGAGCTCCAGTTGAACACCGCGCACCTCGACGACCTGCCGGCCGCGCTCGACGACTGCGCGCCGGGCCGCACGCGGGTGCTGCGCGGCTTCGACGCCTCCGTCGACGCCCGGGTCCGCACGGCCGAGCCGGAGCGCGACCGGGAGCTGGCCCGGGTCCTGTCCGAGCTGCGCCTGGTGAAGGACGCGTGGGAGCTCGAGCAGCTCCAGGACGCGGTCGACGCGACGGTCCGCGGCTTCGAGGACGTGGCCCGGATCCTGCCCGCCGACCGGGCGGTCAGCGAGCGGCTGATCGAGGGCGTGTTCGGGCTGCGCGCGCGGCACGACGGCAACACGGTCGGTTACGGCTCGATCGTGGGCAGCGGCGCCCACGCGGCGATCCTGCACTGGATGCGCAACGACGGCCGCACCAACCCCGGCGACCTGCTGCTCATGGACATGGGCGTGGAGAACCGGCACCTCTACACGGCCGACGTCACCCGGACCGTCCCCGTCTCCGGCACCTTCTCCCCGCTGCAACGCCAGGTCTACGAGATCGTGTACCGCTCGCAGCAGGCCGGCATCGACGTCATCCGCCCCGGCACCGCGTTCGACGACGTGCACCAGACCTGCATGCGGGTGCTCGCCGAGGGCCTCGCCGACCTGGGTGTGCTGCCGGTCAGCGTCGACCAGGCGATGGATCCGAAGAGCATCCTGTACCGGCGGTGGACGCTGCACGGATTCGGTCACATGCTGGGCCTCGACGTGCACGACTGCGCCTCGGCCCGCAAGGAGAAGTACCGCGAGGGCACCCTCGAGGCCGGCTACGTGCTGACCGTCGAGCCCGGCCTGTACTTCCAGCCGGAGGACGAGCTGGTCCCGGCCGAGCTGCGCGGCATCGGCGTGCGCATCGAGGACGACGTGCTGGTGACCCCGGCCGGCGCACAGGTGCTCTCCGCGGGCCTGCCGCGCACCGCCGACGACGTCGAGTCGTGGCTCGCCGCACAGCGGGAGGCGGGGCCGCGGCTGCCCTGACGCCGGTCGACGTGTTCACCCCGGGCACGGTCACCGGCGAGGTGCGGTCCACCAGCCGCAACCTGATCCGGCTGCTCGGCCAGGTGGTCTCCCCGCCTCAGTTGAGGGATCCGGTCGTTGGGTAAGAGGATCGGGTTCCGAAAGTCCAGCACAAGGAGAGTGCGCATGTCCGACCGTCCGCGCCCGCCGTCGCCCTACGACTTCCTTCCCGCGGTGCCGGCGTTCACGTTGACCAGCGAGGACCTGACCGACGGCGGCACGCTGCCCGACGCGCAGGTCTTCGAGCGCGGCAACACGTCACCCCACCTCGCCTGGTCGGGATTCCCGGCGGGGACGAGGAGTTTCGCGGTGACCTGCTACGACCCGGACGCGCCGACCGGCGGCGGGTTCTGGCACTGGCTCGTGCTCAACATCCCGGCGAACGTCACCGAGCTGCCCACCGGCGCCGGCACCGGCGACAAGGACGGCCTGCCTGACGAGGCGGTCCACTACCGCAACGACTACGGCACCCGCGACTTCGGCGGCGCCGCCCCGCCCAAGTCCGACGCGCCCCACCGGTACTTCTTCGTGGTCCACGCCCTCGACGTCGAGTCGCTGGACGTGGCCCCCGAGGCCCACCCGAACGTGGTCGGCTTCAACGTGACGGCCCACACCCTGGCCCGAGCACTACTGGTTCCCGAGTTCGGCTTCTAACCACCCACGCGATCTTGGAATTGTGGTTCTCCCGCTATCCGCTCTTTTCGGACAGGTCTGGCACCACAATTCCAAGATCGCCGCCGAAGGCTGGACGGCGGACGCCGTGGCGGAGGTGCGCGGCGCAGTGGCGGCGGGTCGTGGCCGCCGTCCGGTCCACGAACGGCGCGCCGCACGGACACCGTTTCAGCCGCTGCCAGCCGCCCGCGACCACGAGCAGCGCCAGCGCGAACGGCTCGTCGACGACCAACCGCCAGCGGTCGCCGGTGAGCCGCAGCCGCAGTACGGGCAGCGCACTGTTGAGCCGTCCGGCCGCCCGGCGCTCGTCCGGCAGCGCCGCGATCAGTTCGTCGAGCAGGGGCAGCCGCGCCGCGCCTGCGAGCGACGGGTCGAGCATCCGGAACGGCGGCACGATGCCGCGCCACGGATCGTCATCGGTCCGCAACGCTGACGCCCATCGACCGGGCCGTCCCGGCGACCGTCCGCATCGCCGCGGCCAGATCGTCGGTGTTCAGGTCGGGCAGCTTACGCTCGGCGATCTCCCGCAACTGGGCGAGGGTCAGCTCACCGACCGAGTCGTGTCCCGGCCGCCGCGCGCCCGACTTGATGCCGAGGGCCTTGCGGATGAGGAACGCGGTCGGCGGGGTCTTCAACCGCAGCGCGTGACTGCGGTCGTCGAAGACGGTGACGACCGCGGGGACGACGTCGCCGCGCCGGCCGGCGGTGCTGTCGTCGAACTCCGTCTTGACCTGTCTGATGTTGACGCCGGTCGGGCCGAGCATCTTGCCGAGCTCGACCATCGACGCGTTGCCGGCCTCCAGCTCGATGGTGAGGGTACGGATGATCTTCTTCGGGACAGCCATGCGGCCGAAGGTAGGAATTCCAGCGGCTGGAGGGTCAAGCCTTTTGCAAGCGGCCCGTCGGATGCTGTCCGGGTGAGTGCGTTGATGCTGATCCGCCGCCTGCCCCGGGGCCGGGAGGCCGTGACCCGCCGGGTCGTCGCCGAGTGGGAGGAGCGGCCCGCCGACGGCTGGTGGCCGGGTGACGGCAGCGCGGAGTGGTGGGAGCTGGTCGACCCGGCGGGGGACGACGACCAGCCGGCGGCCGGGCTCGCCGCCGTACGAGCCGCCGGCAGCACAGCCCATCTGGTCTACTTCGCGACCCCGCCCGACCACCGCGACCGGGCCCTTCAGCTACTGATCGCCCTCGTGGACGCCCTTCGGGCCACTCCGGCCAGCCGGCTCGTGGCGGCACCACCGGCGCCCGGCCGGCACGTGCCCGGCATCCTGCGCGAGGCGGGGTTCCGGCCACTTCCGGACGGCCAGGAGGCCATGGACCTGTAGGAGAGCACAGGGTGAAGTTCCCCGTGTCCCGGGCCCGCTAGGCCAGCGGCGTCAGGAACTCCAGGCGGTTGCCGTGCGGGTCGTACGTGTGGAACCGCCGGTAGCCGGGCAGTTCGTCGCTCCAGACGACCTCGTGACCGGCGGCGGCCAGGCGCTCGGCCAGCGCGTCGAGGCCGGGCCACAGCATGCCCGGGTGCGCCTTGCGGGCCGGGGCGAACGGTGTCTCGACGCCGAGGTGCAGCTCCAGGCCGTACCCCCGGAACCAGCACCCGCCACGTGGCGCCAGCGCCGGCGGCTTCGGGACCTCGGTGAGGCCCAGCAGTCCCGCGTAGAACGCCCGGGACACCGGCTCGGAACCGGCCGGGCAGGCGAGTTGCACGTGATGCATCATGCCCACAGCGTGGTACAAGACTTGCCTCTATAACAAGACGGACGTACGGTTTTCTTGAGGACAGCAACCCCCGCGGCTCGGGCCGTCGCCCGCTGCGGAAGACTTGGCCGAGAGACACCCGCCTGACATTTGAGGAGTACGCCGTGGCGAGCCTCGACACGTTCGGAGCACGAAGCCAGCTAAGCGTCGGCGACGCCAGCTACGAAATCTTTAAGATCGGCAAGGTCGAGGGCGCCGATCGGCTGCCGTACAGCCTGAAGCTCCTGCTGGAAAACCTGCTGCGCACCGAGGACGGCGCGAACATCACCGCCGACCACATCCGCGCGCTCGGCGGCTGGGACGCGACCGCGGAGCCCAGCGTCGAGATCCAGTTCACCCCCGCGCGGGTGCTGATGCAGGACTTCACCGGCGTGCCCTGCGTGGTCGACCTCGCCACGATGCGTGAGGCCGTCGTGGAACTGGGCGGCGACCCCACCCGGGTCAACCCGCTCGCCCCGGCCGAGCTCGTCATCGACCACTCCGTCATCGCCGACCTGTTCGGGCGCCCGGACGCCTTCGAGCGCAACGTCGAGCTGGAGTACAGGCGGAACAAGGAGCGCTACCAGTTCCTGCGCTGGGGCCAGACCGCGTTCAACGAGTTCAAGGTCGTCCCCCCGGGCACGGGCATCGTGCACCAGGTCAACATCGAATACCTGGCGCGGGTCGTCATGCCGCGCAACGGCCAGGCCTACCCGGACACCGTCGTCGGCACCGACTCGCACACCACGATGGTCAACGGCCTCGGCGTGCTCGGCTGGGGCGTCGGCGGCATCGAGGCCGAGGCCGCGATGCTCGGCCAGCCGGTGTCGATGCTGATCCCGCGGGTCGTCGGCTTCAAGCTCTCGGGCGAGCTGCCGGAGGGTACGACCGCCACCGACCTGGTGCTCGTCATCACCGAGATGCTGCGCAAGCACGGCGTCGTCGGCAAGTTCGTCGAGTTCTACGGCCCCGGCGTGAGCGCGGTGCCGCTCGCCAACCGCGCGACGATCGGCAACATGAGCCCGGAGTACGGGTCGACCGTGGCGATCTTCCCGATCGACGACGAGACCATCAAGTACCTCCGGCTCACCGGCCGCGACGAGGCGCAGGTCGCCCTGGTCGAGGCCTACGCCAAGGAGCAGGGCCTGTGGCACGACCCGGCCGCCGAGCCCGACTACTCGGAGCGGCTGGAGCTCGACCTCTCCACGATCGAGCCCTCCCTCGCCGGCCCAAAGCGCCCGCAGGACCGCGTGCCGCTGAAGAGCGCGAAGCCGCTGTTCCGCTCGGCTCTCGGCGACTACGTCTCGTCCGACGGCGTCGAGGGCCCCACCGACGAGGCGAGCGCCGAGTCGTTCCCGGCCAGCGACCCGCCGGCCAACCAACTGAGCACCAACGGCGACAAGCCGCACGACCTGCTGTCGGCCGCGCGCGGCGCCGTCGGCCGGCCGTCGAAGCCGGTCAAGGTCGACGACTTCGAGCTCGACCACGGCGCGGTCGTCATCGCCGCGATCACGTCCTGCACCAACACGTCCAACCCGCAGGTCATGATCGGCGCGGCGCTGCTGGCCCGCAACGCCGTCGAGAAGGGCCTGAGCCGCAAGCCGTGGGTGAAGTCGACCCTGGCGCCGGGCTCGAAGGTCGTCACGGACTACTACGACCGGGCGGGCCTCACGCCGTACCTCGACAAGCTCGGCTTCAACCTGGTCGGCTACGGCTGCACGACCTGCATCGGCAACTCCGGCCCGCTGCCGGAGGCGATCAGCGCCGCGGTCAACGAGCACGACCTCAGCGTGGTGTCGGTGCTGTCCGGCAACCGCAACTTCGAGGGCCGCATCAACCCCGACGTGAAGATGAACTACCTGGCCTCCCCGCCGCTGGTGGTCGCCTACGCGCTCGCGGGCACGATGGACATCGACCTGACCAGCGACCCGCTCGGCACGGGCTCCGACGGCCAGCCGGTGTACCTGCGCGACATCTGGCCCAGCCCGAAGGAGATCGAGGACACGATCGCCTCGGCGATCGGCAGCGACCTGTTCTCCAGCCGCTACGCCGACGTGTTCGCCGGCGACGAGCAGTGGCGCTCGCTGCCCACCCCGACGGGTGACACCTTCGAGTGGGACGGCGACTCCACCTACGTGCGCAAGCCTCCGTACTTCGAGGGCATGGCCACCTCACCGGCGCCGGTCGGCGACATCAGCGGCGCCCGCGTCCTGGCCAAGCTCGGCGACTCGGTGACCACCGACCACATCTCGCCGGCCGGCTCGATCAAGGCCGACTCCCCCGCCGGCACGTACCTCGCCGGGCACGGGGTCGACCGCAAGGACTTCAACTCGTACGGTTCCCGCCGGGGCAACCACGAGGTGATGATCCGCGGCACGTTCGCCAACATCCGCCTGCGCAACCAGCTCGCGCCGGGCACCGAGGGCGGCGTGACGGTCAACCACCTGACGGGTGAGCAGACGACGATCTACGACGCGTCGGTGGCCTACGCCTCCGCGGGCGTGCCGTTGCTGATCCTGGCCGGCAAGGAGTACGGTTCGGGCTCCTCGCGCGACTGGGCGGCCAAGGGCACCGCGCTGCTGGGCGTTCGCGCCGTCATCGCCGAGTCGTACGAGCGGATTCACCGCTCGAACCTCATCGGCATGGGCGTGCTGCCGCTGCAGTTCCCGCAGGGCGAGTCGGCCGGCTCGCTGGGCCTGACCGGCACGGAGACCTTCACCGTCACCGGCGTCGAGCAGCTCAACGAGGGCACCACCCCGCGCACGGTGAAGGTGTCGACGGACACGGGGGTCGAGTTCGACGCGGTGGTCCGCATCGACACCCCCGGCGAGGCGG
The DNA here is from genome assembly GCF_025264685.1 of Dactylosporangium roseum. GTDB lineage: Bacteria > Actinomycetota > Actinomycetes > Mycobacteriales > Micromonosporaceae > Dactylosporangium > Dactylosporangium roseum. The sequence continues at coordinate 1,946,128 of NZ_CP073721.1, read as the reverse complement.
ACTACTACCGCCACGGCGGCATCCTGCAGTACGTCCTGCGCAAGATGATCGAGGCGTAACACCCTTGTCCACCGAGCGGCGGGCCGTCCACCACGGACGGCCCGCCGTTGGCGTTCGCGGCGTTACCTGGGGCCGGGAATGCCGAAGCGGTGGATCCTGCGGGTCTTCTCGTCGATCAGCACGACCGTGTCGTTGCTCATCGACACGTCCGTGAGGATGTTCTCCTTGTCGTAGTCGGCCACGCCGATCACCTTGCCGTCCGCGAGGTTGACGACGGCGACCTGCCAGACCGAGCTGAATCCGGACACCCGGATCGTGACCATCGCCACCCTGCTGCCCGATCCCGCATACGCGTTCTTCGACGACAGGCCGGTGCCGAGGGCGTATTTGTCGTTGCCGTTCGCCGGGTCGGTGACGACCGGGTCGTCGACCGAGGTGAACCCGCCGCCGCCGAGAACCAGCTTGCCGTCGAGGACGTACCAGTTCGGCTCCTCCTTGAGCGGCTTCGTCCACTTCGCCCTGCCGTCGTCGGTGCCGACCGCCACCAGCGTGTAGGTGGACTGCTTCGCCTTCACGCAGACCAGCTTGTCGCCGCACGGGCGGAAGTCCTCGACGTCGACGCCCGCGGTGGTCTTGTACTCCCACGCGAGACCGAAGTCGGACAGCCGGTAGGCGACGATCGCGTTGTCGGCGTCCTTCTTCTTGAAGATCGCCAGCCCGGCGTACACGATCCAGGGCAGGTCACCGGCCGAAGCGACGCTGCCGCTGGTCTTGACGTTGCCGTTGGCGAGGTCGATCGTGGCGGCCCGGCCCTCCGCCTGCATCTGGACCACCACGCCCGGGTCGACGTCGAGCGACTCCTGAAACGGGATGTCGCGCTGGAAGTCGATCTGATAGCTGGGTGTGGTCGCGCCGCTCGGCTTGGCACCCGGCCAGGCCAGCGACGGATGGACGAGGCGGTCGCCGGAGGTGATGAAGCCGCCCTTGCCCTTGTGCGACCACTTCGCCTTGCCGGTGAGCAGGTCGGTCCGCTGCACCGCGGTGTCGCCGCGCCGGACCTCGGTGACGGCGTCGGTGCCCAGGTAGAACAGGTCGAGGCGGTCGTCCCACTTGTCGGTCCACTTGACGCTGCCGTCGCCGATGTCGATGACGCTGCGGGCGTTGTCTTTGCCGCGCTGCGTGTCGCGCTCGCCGTCGACGATCAGCAGGTTGCCGACCACGCGCAGCGCCACGCCCTCCGGCTCCATCGGCACGTTGGCGGTCCACCGCTTGCTGCCGGTGTTCGCATACGCCTCGACGTCGACCTTGCCGGAGTTGACGACCGCGGTGAAGACCGTGCCGCTGCCGGCCACAGCAGTGATCTTGCCGCCGCTGGGCAACTGGATCGGCGCACCGGCGGTGAGCCCTTCGATCTTGCCGTCCTGTAGGACGCCGTTCTCGTCGGTGGGGTCGCCGGAAGTGCCGTCGGTCATCGCCTGGAACTGGTCGCCGATCCAACCGAAGACCTTCGCGCCGCCCCAGACGCAGGAGCCGATCAGGGCGAGCACGACGACGAGCGCGATCCACGGGCCGGTGCGCCGGCGCGGGCGGACCACGACCGGCGGCGGTGACGGCGCGAAGCCGCCCGGCTTCATCGGGGACGCGGGTCCGCCGGGGTAGCCGGGGGCGCCGGGATAGCCGGGGGCGCCCGGCCCCGCGGGGCCGGGCGGAGGCTGGGCACCGAACGGGGGTGCCTCCGGGCTGGGTCGTGGCGGCGCCCCGAACGGCGGGGCCGCCGGGCTCGCCGCGGCGGTGGGCGGCCCCGACATGGGCGACACCGGCCCGGCCGGCACGGTCGGCGCCGGCTGGGCCGCGAAGGTCTGCGATCCGTAGGCCCCGGAGGAGACCGGCATCGGAGCCGAGACCGGGAACGCGGGCGACACGCCCGGCGAGACGGGCGTGCCGGACACCGGCCGGGCCGCGGCCTGTGTGTCGACCTGCTGCGGGGCCGGGCCGACGGCGAGCATGGCACCGTAGGCGACCGGCAGCTCCGGCTGCTCGGGCACCACGGGCGCGACGCCGAAGCGGGCGTGCAGCCGGCTCGCCACGAGCGGGATCCGGCTGGAGCCGCCGACCAGGAAGATGCCGGCGAGCTGGCGCACGTCGACGCCGGCGCGCTCGAGGACCCGGCGGGTCTCGTCGACGGCGCGGTCGATCAGCGGGCCCGCGACCCGCTCCAGCTCCTCGCGGGTGAGGTGCAGTGCCTCCTCGGTGCCGGGCACGTGGACCGGGGCGGAGGCGGCGCGGGACAGCATCTCCTTGGCGGCGCGCACCTCCGACCACAGCACGCGGCGGTCGCGGTGGGCGGCCGGGCTGTCGGGGTTGGACAGCCGCTGCCACAGCTCGGGGTTGCGCAGGCCGATGAGCTGGCCGAGGTGGCCGACGAGGGCCGCGTCGACGTCGACGCCGCCGAGGTCGTCGAGGCCGCCGACGCCGAGGACGCGCAGGCCGTCGAACTCGCGGCGCACGACCGAGACGTCGAGAGTGCCGCCGCCGAAGTCGAAGACGGCCAGCGACTGCAGCGGGGCGACCTGCTGGCCGAGGACGCGCAGGCAGTAGGTCGCGGCGGCGATCGGCTCGTCGACGAGGACGACCGGCCCTAGGTTGGCCGCGCGGGCCGCCTCCAGGAGCACCCCCCGCCGCTGGCCGCCCCAGTCGGCCGGGCAGGTCAGCACCGTCGAGCCGGCCGGGTTGACCCCGGCCTGCAGCGACTCCTCGGCGGCCCGCCGCAGCAGCGCGGCGAGCATCTCCACGACCGTGACCTCGACGTGACCGAGCAGCACGGAGCCCTCGTCGACGCTGCGCTTCGGATAGGGCTCGAACCGCTCCGGCGCGAGCTGGCTCAGCCGCTCGGCGTCGCGGCCCACCGACAGCTTGCCCTGCTCGTCGGCGTAGATGCCGGACGCCATCACCGGCGATCCGTCGAACAGCAGCGCACGCGGCGACTCGTCACCACGCCGCACCACCGCGACGGTGTGACAGGTGCCCAGATCGATCGCGAGACGATGGGTCGGCCCCACGCGCGCTCACCTCCAAAGACTCCCGGATGCTACGGCAGCCCACCGACAAAACCGATCGGCGGTTTGGGGTAGACAGGAAGACAACCAACCCGAGGAGGCTCGATGCGCGCGGTGGTGTTCGACGAATACGGCGACCGGTCGGTCCTACAGGTGCGGGAGCGGCCCGATCCGGAGCCGGGCCCGGGCCAGGTGCTCGTGCTGGTCGAGGCCAGCGGGGTCAACTTCGTGGACGTGTACCAGCGCAACGGGACCTACCAGGTGCCCCTTCCCGCGATCCTCGGCAGCGAGGGCGCCGGGACGGTGCTCAGCTTCGCCGACGACGTCGAGGGGCTCTCCCCCGGCGACCGGGTGGCCTGGACGACCGTTCCCGGCAGCCACGCGCAGCAGGCGCTGGTCCCCGCCGACCGGCTGGTGCCCGTGCCGAAGGAGGTCACCACCGAGCAGGCCGCCGCGTCGATCCTGCAGGGGCTGACCGCGCACTACCTGACCCACGACTCGTACGTCGTCCGGCCCGGCTCGGCGGTCCTGGTGCACGCCGCGGCCGGTGGGATGGGCCAGCTCCTGACCCGCCTGGTCACCCACCTCGGCGGGCGGGTCGTCGCGACCGCCTCGACGCCGCAGAAGCGCGCGATCGCCGAGGCCAACGGCGCGGTCAAGGCGGTGCCGTACGCCGAATCGCTCGACGCGGTGCGGGAGGTGACCGGAGGGACGGGCGTCGACGCCGTCTACGACGGTGTGGGCAAGGACACGTTCGACACCAGCCTGGAGGCGCTGCGCCCGCGCGGCACGCTCGTGCTCTTCGGCGCCGCGAGTGGCAAGGTGCCGCCGTTCGATCCGTTGCGCCTGATGGCCGGCTCCTATTTCCTCACCCGGCCGACGCTGGGTCATTTCATCGCGGCCCGGCACGAGTTGCTGGAGCGCGCCGAAGCGCTCTTCGGCTGGATCACCGGTGGCGTCCTCGAGATCCCGGTCACGGGCCGCTATCCACTGAACAGCGTGACCGACGCCTACGCGGCCCTGGAAGACCGAAAAAGCACCGGAAAACTACTCATTATCCCCTGACCCCCCACCCTCCGCGCTCCGCCTCCCGCGCTCCGCCGCGCTCCGCGTTGATCTTGCAGTTGTGGTGCCGCGACACTCCCACGATGTCCGGGTTTGTCAGGCACCACAACTGCAAGATCAACGCACCGCTGCGCCGCCCGCGCCGCGGACGGCCCGGCACGGACGGCCCGGCACGGACGGCGCAGTGCGACGGGCGAGGCACGACGGGGACGGCGAGGCGCGACGGGGACGTCCGCGGAGCGGGCGGCGGTCAGCGGATGCCGGCGTCGTCCACGAGTTCGGCGATCAGCGGCTCCGGGTCGACGGGCAGGCCCTTCGCCGTGAACCACCGCGCCACCACGGTGACGTCCCTGGCCAGGAACTCGGCGCCCTTCGGGTTGATCACCACGTCGACGATCTGCGGCAGGTCGATGAGGACGAGCCGGTCGTGGTGGACCAGCATGTTGTACGGCGACAGGTCCCCGTGCGCGAGACCCGCCCGGGCCAGCACCCGCAGCGCGTCGACGAGCTGCTCCCAGAGGCGTTCCAGGCGCTGCCGGTCCGGCCGGACCTGCGCCAGCCGGGGCGCGGCGGTGCCGTCCGCCTCGCCGACGAACTCCAGCATGAGCTCGGTGCCGAGCAACTGCACCGGGTAGGGCACGCTGACGCCGAGCTGCCACAGGCTGCCCAGCGCGACGAACTCGGCCCCGGCCCACTGACCGGCGATCGCCTCCTTGCCGAACGCGGTGCGGCCGGCCATGGCGCGGGTCACCCGGGACTCGCGGACCCGTCGCCCCTCCAGGTAGCCCGCGTCGCGGTGGAAGAGGCGGTGGTCGGCGGCCCGGTAACGCTTGGCGGCGAGCAGCATCCGCCGTTCGGTGTCCGGCACGGCACGCTCCACCAGGTGGACGTCGGCCTCTTTCCCGGTCTTGAGCACGCCGCGGTCGGTGTCCCTGGCGGCGAGCTCGGTGATCACCCAGTCGGGGCGGGGCTCGGGCCCGTGCAGCACGCCGGGCGAGTCCCAGGACGTCCAGCCGGTGTCCTCGTCACGCTCGGGTGACTCGAGCTCGGGGCGGGGCGAACGTTTTACGAAGCGTGGCTCGTCGTCGAAACGGCGGCGGCGACGGGCGGGTGCGGACGAAAAATCGCTGTGGTCGCGCAACGCGAGGTCTCCAGAGTTGAGAGAAGGAAGGATGAAGGCATGCGGAAGCGCGCCGTGACGGCAGCCATGCGAACCGACCTCCTCTCGAACCCGAAGTTGTAGCCACGGTCCAGGACGGGCCGGGACCGTGCAAGCGATTTATCGCGACGCCAGGACCTCGGCGATCGCGGCGATCACACCCTCGGCGGTGCGGGTGGGCGCGTAGCGGGACTCGATCCAGCGCCGTCCCCGGTGCAGCCAGACGCTGCGCACGCCGACCCCGGCCGCGCCGCCGATGTCGGCCTCCGGGCTGTCGCCGATCATCCAGGCCCCCCGGAGCCGCATCCGGGCCCGCTCGGCGGCGATGGCGAAGATGCGCGGGTTGGGCTTGCGGACGCCCGCCTCCTCCGAGATGACCCAGTCGGCGAGGTACCGATCGAGGCCGGTCTTGCGCAGCTTCTCCTCCTGCTGCCGGGTCTCGCCGTTGGTGACCACCACCGGCACCCAGCCGGCGTCCTCGGCGATGGCGAGCGCGCAGGCGGTCAGCGGACTGAGCCGCATGCGGTCCATGATCGCTCCGCGCACCTCGTCGACCAGGTCGATGGCGGGGACCCTCAGCCCGTACCGCTCCCGGAGCCCTTCGGCCACGTCCCACGTCGACGCCATGCCGTCGGCGTCGACGGAGAGCACCCACTCGAGGTCGTAGGCGGGCGCGCCGATCCGGTAGAGGAAGCCGGTCGCCCAGGCGCGGAACGCTCCGGCCCTGTCCAACAGGGTGTCGTCCAGGCTGAGCAACAACAGGGGCACGCGGGCAGGTTACGTGACCGGATTGATATCGAACAGATCCTCGCGGGGGCCAATAACTTGCAAACCGGGATCGATCTCACGGAAGAAAACGCCGGGATGCCAAACCGTATGTACGGCTTGCATAATCGACCCGTGCCCAGGGTGAGCCAGGACCAGCTCGACGCACGCCGGAAGGAGATCCTCGCCGGCGCGCGGACCTGTTTCGCCCGCCACGGCTACGAGGGCGCGACCGTCCGCCGGCTCGAAGAGGAGATCGGCCTCTCCCGCGGCGCGATCTTCCACCACTTCCGCGACAAGGACTCGCTCTTCCTCGCCGTGGCCGAGGACGACGCCGCGACCATGGTAGCGACCGTCGCCGAGCACGGCCTCGTCCAGGTCATGCGCGACCTGCTCGCCCGGGCGGCCGACTCCGGCACGGAGCCCGAGCTCACCGGCTGGCTCGGCAGCCAACTGGAGGTGTCGCGCCGCCTGCGCACCGACCCCGAGTTCGCCAAGCGGTGGGCGGCCCGGTCCGAGGCCGTGGCCGAGGCGACCCGCGAGCGGCTCCAGCGGCAGTTGGAGGCGGGTGTACTGCGGGCAGACGTGCCGATCGGCGTCCTCGCCCAGTTCCTAGAGCTGGCCTATGACGGCCTCGTCCTGCACCTGGCGACCGGACGGCCGGTGCAGGACCTGGAGGCGGTGCTCGACCTCGTCGAGGCCGTCGTCCGGCGGTCCTGAGGCAAGCTTTCCTCAAGTGTCCATCCGGCGGGCTGCCCTGTTTGCCGGCCGCACCCACACTGAGCCCATGAGGACACCGATCGTTGCCGGGCCGGGCGACACCTGGGGCGTCGCCGGTCCGCAGTTCCTGTGGCTGTACTTCGGGCTCGCCGCGCTGGCGATCGTCGCCGTGCTCATCTGGCGGCGCGGCTACACGGGCGGGCCGTCCGTGCGCAAGGGCCACGCCCTCACCCCCACCCAGGCGGCGCTGCTCAACGGTGACCGCCGCCTCGCCGTCTACAGCTCCCTGGCCGCGCTTCGTGCCGCAGGCGCCGTCGAGAGCGACTCCCGCGGATACCTCAAGCAGGTCAACCACCCGCCGACCGGCGCCTCCGAGCTGGACCGCGCCGTCTACGCCGCGGCCGGCCGGCAGATCACGGCCCGCGGCGCCCAGAACGATCGCCTGGTCAACAACGTCCTCGCCCGCGCCGAGGCCGAGATGGCCCGGGAAGGCTGGATTCTCGACGACAACACCCGCCGTACCGTCCGCATGGGCGCACTCGTGGTGTTCGCCGTCGTCGCCCTCGGTATCGCCCGGGTCTTCGCCGGGATCGGCAACGACAAGCCGGTCACCAACCTGATACTGCTGATGATCCCGGTGGTCGTCATCGCGTTCCTGCTACTCAACGTGCCGCGGGTGAGCGCGTCCGGCAAGCGGTTGCTCAACACCATGCGCCGCGAGTCGCACCACCTGCACCCCCGGCAGTCGCCGGCCTGGTCGACGTACGGTCCGCAGGCCGCGGCGCTGAGCGTCGGGCTCTTCGGCGTCGGCGCGATCTGGCTCGCCGACCCGTCGTTCGCGGAGGCCGCCGAACTGCAGCGCAACATCGCGCAGACCGGCACCGGCTACTACTCCTCCGGCAGCGGCGGATCGTCCGGCGGCAGTTGCTCGAGCTCCAGTAGCTGCGGCGGCGGCTCCAGCGGCTGCGGTGGCGGAGGGGGCGGCTGCGGCGGCGGGGGTTGCGGCGGATGACCCCGGGATACGGTGTGGCCATCGGCTGGCGCCCCGAGATCGCCGGCTACGTGGCGGAGCTGCCCGGGCTGCGGTTCACCGAGGTCGTCGCCGAGTCCGTACACCCGCGTGAACCCCTGCCCGACGGGCTGCGAACGCTCGTCGAGCGGGGGGTCCGCGTAGTACCGCACGGGGTCAAGCTGTCCCTCGGCGGGGCGGAGCCGGTCGACGACGCCCGGGCCGCCCACCTCGCCGAGTGCGCCGCGGCGCTGCGGTCGCCGCTGGTCAGCGAGCACATCGCGTTTGTGCGGGCAGGTGGCGTGGAGGCCGGACACCTGCTCCCGGTGCCGCGGACCCGCGAGGCCGTCCACGCGGTCGTCGCCAACGTGCGGCGCACCCGGACCGCGCTCGGCGGCGTGCCGCTCGCCCTGGAGCCGATCGCCGCGCTCTTCGACTGGCCCGACCCGGAGCTGACCGAGGGGCAGTTCCTCACCGAGATCCTCGACCGAACCGGCTGCGGGCTCCTGCTCGACATCGCCAACCTGTACGCCAACGCCCGCAACCGCTCCTGGTCGGCGGTGGAGCTGCTCGACGAACTGCCCCTGGAACGGATCGCCTACGTGCACGTCGCCGGCGGCGCGGAACACGACGGCTTCTACCACGACACGCACACCCACGCGACGCCGCCGGACGTGCTCGACTTGGTCAAGGAGCTGTGCGCACGGACGACCCCGCCGGCGCTGATGCTGGAGCGCGACGGCCACTACCCGCCCGCGGCGGAGCTGACCCGCGAGCTCGACGCGATCGCCGCCGCGGCGGGCTGGGCGCCGATCACCGGGAGCCTCGCGTGAGTCCCGGCCTGGCCGAGCAGCAGAAGGCGCTGGTGGCGGCGTTGGTCGGCGGGGCCGAGGTCCCCGCCGGTTTCGATGCCGCGGGTGTACTGGCGACAAGGACCGCCCTGCGCCGCAAACGGGCCGGCGAGGTGGCCCGGACCTGGCCGCTCCTGGCCGCATCCTACGGTGACGCCTGGACGGAGTCCTTCGCGCGGTGGGCCGCCGGCCGACCGCCGAACGGCTCGCTGCGCGACGGCTGGGACTTCGCCCGCGACGCCGGGGACGGCCTGCCCGCGCTGGCCCGCCGCGAGCTGGCCGAGCGGGAGGCGGCGTTCGGCTACGACGGGGTCCACGCCCCGGTCCGGCGCGGACGGCTGGCCACCTGGATGCGCCGCCGCCGCGGCTGACCGTCCGGAGACACTCGATACGATCCGGGCCATGGATCTCGGGCTCGCCGAACGCGTCTACATCCTCACCGGGGCCTCTCGCGGCCTCGGATTCGCCACCGCCGAGGCGCTGGTCGCCGACGGTGCCCGGGTGGTGGTCGCCGGCCGCACGCCGGAGACCGTCGACGCCGCCGTCGACGCGCTCGGACCGGAGCACGCCGCCGGCCTCGTCGCCGACCTGGGCGACCCGGATGCCGGCGAGCGCCTCGTCGAGCTGGCGAACACCCGCTTCGGCCGGTTGGACGGCGCGCTCGTGTCGGTCGGCGGTCCGCCGCGCGGCGGGGTCCTCGACAGCCCGGAGGCCGACTGGCTCGCCGCGTTCCAGACGGTCTTCCTCGGCACCCTGCGGACCGCACGCGTGGTCGCCGACGCGATCGGCAGCGTCGCCGAGGGCGAGGACGCGGCCATCGCGGTGGTGCTGTCGACGTCGGTGCGGGTGCCGATCGACGGCCTCGCCATCTCCAACGGCCTGCGGCCCGGCCTCGCCGGCGTCGTCAAGGACCTCTCCGACGAGCTCGGCCCGCGGGGCATCCGGGTCGTGTCCCTGCTGCCCGGGCGGGTCCTGACCGACCGCAACCGGGAGCTGTTCGCCGGGAGCGACGACCCGGACCGGGCCGCGGCCGCGGCCGCGAAGGCCATCCCGCTGCGCCGTTTCGCCGCTCCGGCGGAGTTCGGGCGGGTCGCCGCGTTCGTGCTGTCCCCGGCGGCCGGCTACGTCACCGGCATCGCCCTGCCCGTCGACGGCGGCTTGATCAGGGCTGTCTGAGACCCGTCATATCACCGGTCCCGTCGGTCCGCTCTGGTTGGTCGAGCCGGATTTGGCCGTGGTTCGGGTTCTCGGTGGGTCCTCGCCAGGGCCTCGGTGGAACCTCGGTGAAGTCTCGCCCGAACCTCGCCCGGGACCTCGCCCGAACCTCGCCCGAACCTCGCCCGGGACCTCGCCCGAACCTCGCCCGAACCTCGCCCGAACCTCGCCCGGGACCTCGCCCGGGACCTCGCCCGAACGGAGGACGATGCTCAGCGACGAACTGCTGCTCGCCGATCTGCGGCGGGTGGCTGCCCTGCTCGATCCGGTGCCACCGGCGGCGTCGGCGCCGCCCTGTCTTGCGCCACCCGCTGATCCATCGACCCCGTTGCATCGACCATCGACGGGCGACAACCTCGATGGCTCTCCATGACGCCTTCCGTACAGAAGGTTCGCTCTTCTGGACGGGGGAATCATGAAGTTCGCACTCTGCATCGGCATCAACGACTACCCGGGCGTCGACAACGACCTCACCGGCTGCCGCAACGACGCGGACGACTGGGCGACGGCGCTCGGAGCCCGCGGGTTCGAGATCCGCGAACTCGTCGACAGCGCGGCGTCGGGCGCGGCGATCCGCACCGGCATCCGCGACCTGCTGGGCCGCGCGTCCTCCGGCGACTCCGTCGTGATCACGTATTCCGGCCACGGGACCTGGGTGCCGGACCGCGACGGCGACGAGTCCGACCATCGCGACGAGGCGCTGTGCCCGCACGACATCGCCGCGAACGGCCCGCTGGTGGACGACGAACTCTTCACGTTGTTCGAGCGGGCCGCTCCCGGCGTGCGCACGGTGCTGATCTCGGACTCGTGCCATTCCGGGACGCTGACGCGGCTGAACCGCCCGATCGGCGACCATCGCTGCCCGAGCCGCTTCCTGCCGCCGTCGACGTTCCTGCCCACGGCCGAGGCGACACGCGCCGGAGCCCGCCCACCGTTGCGCGCGAAGCCCCGCTCCGCGGCATTGTTGCTGGCAGGCTGCAAGGACAGCGAATACTCGTACGATGCGACGTTCAACGGCCGCCCCAACGGTGCCTTCACCTACGTGGCGCTGACAACGCTGGCCGAGCTGCCGGAACCGGCCACGTACCGCGACTGGCTCCGGGCGATCCGCGCCCAGTTGCCGAGCCAGAATTACCCGCAGACCCCTGCCCTCCAGGCCACAGCGGCACAGCTTGCCTGGCCGTTGCTCAGCTAACCGCACCGCCGGACCGCACGGCGAACTCCGGCCCCACCGAGAGTCCAAGTTGATCGCAGTTTGACCTTGGTGGGTTTCCGTGCCCCTGGCCACCGAAAACCACCAAGGTCAACGCGACGGGCCGGGCCGGCTGCGGGTGGGAGGGGTTTCGCGTCAGGGGGTTGGCAGCGCGGGGGCCGGGGACGTCGGGCGGGGGGCCGGGGAGTCGATGACGGCGAACTGGGTGCGGTACAGCTCCGCATACAGCCCGGCGGTGACGACCAGCTCGTCGTGTGTGCCGCGCTCGACCACCCGGCCGTCCTCTACGACGAGGATCTGGTCCGCGTCGCGGATGGTCGACAGGCGGTGGGCGATGACCAGGGCCGTCCGGCCCGCCAGCGCCTCGGCCAGGGCCCGCTGGACCGCGGCCTCCGACTCGGAGTCGAGGTGGGCGGTGGCCTCGTCGAGGATGACGATCGACGGCGCCTTCAGCAGCAGGCGGGCGATCGCGATCCGCTGCTTCTCGCCGCCCGAGAACCGGTAGCCCCGCTCGCCCACCACCGTGTCGAGTCCCTCCGGCAGCGACTCGACCAGCTCGCCCACCTGTGCGCGCCGCAGGGCCGTCCACAGCTCCTCGTCGGTCGCGTCCGGCTTGGCGTAGCGCAGGTTTTCCGCGATCGTCTCGTGGAAGAGATGCGAGTCCTGCGTGACGACGCCGATCGTGTCGCGCAGGGACTGCAGGCTGGCGTCGCGGACGTCGACGTCACCGACGAGGACCGCGCCACTGGTCGCGTCGTAGATGCGGGACACGAGCATCGCCGTCGTCGACTTGCCGGCGCCGGACGGGCCGACCAGCGCGACCATCTGCCCGGGCTCGACCGTGAACGACACACCCTTGAGGACTTCGTCGTTGACCGCGCGGTCGAGCGACGCGACGTCCTCGAGCGAGGCGAGGGAGACCTCCGACGCGCTCGGGTAGCGGAAGTGCACGTCGCGGAACTCGACCTTCGCCGAGCCCTTGGGGATGTCACGCGCGCCGGGCCGCTCGGCGATGGCCGGGGCCAGGTCGAGGACCTCGAAGACCCGCTCGAACGACACCAGGGCGCTCATCACGTCGACGCGGACGTTGGACAGGGCGGTCAGCGGACCGTAGAGCCGGGTCAGCAGCAGCGCCAGCGTCACGACCGTGCCGGCGGTGATCTGCCCGCCGACCGCGAACCAGCCGCCCAGCCCGTAGGTCAGGGCCTGGGCGAGCGAGGCGACCAGCAGCATGCTGACGAAGAACACGCGGCTGTACATCGCGGTCTGGATGCCGATGTCGCGCACCCGTCCGGCCCGGTCGGCGAAGCGCTCCGCCTCCGCGTCCGGACGGCCGAAGAGCTTGACGAGCAGCGCGCCGGCGACACCGAACCGCTCGGTCATCGTGGCGTTCATCTGGGCGTCGAGCTGGTAGGCCTCGCGGGTGATCGCGGCCAGCCGCTTGCCGACCCGCCGGGCCGGGAGGATGAAGACCGGCAGCATCACCAGGGACAGCAGGGTGACCTGCCACGACAGGGTGACCATCACGGCCGCGGTGAGCACGAGCTGGATGACGTTGCTGACCACGCCGGACAGCGTCGAGGTGAACGCGCGCTGGGCGCCCTGCACGTCGTTGTTGAGCCGGCTCACCAGCGCGCCGGTCTGGGTGCGGGTGAAGAACTGTAGGGGCATGCGCTGCACGTGGTCGTAGACCTGCGTGCGCAGCGACAGGATGATGCCCTCGCCGATGCGGGCGGAATACCACCGCTGGACCAGCGACAGCAGGGCGTCGGCGACGGCGAGCCCGGCGATGAGGAACGCCACCCGGACGATGGCGCCGCCGGCGCCCGGTCCGCCGGCGTTGATCTTGTTGATCACGTCGCCCGCGAGATACGGCGTGGCGACGCCGATCGCCGCGCCGAGCACGACGGTGAGCAGGAACACCGAGATGTCCCGCCGATATGGCCTCGCGAAGGCGATGATGCGCCGCGTGGTGGCACGGCTGAGCCGCTTGCCGGCGAGCTCGTCGGCCTTGCGCAGGGAGCGCAGCGTCTCCCAGCCCGCCATGCCGTTCATCGGCGAAGTCATGAAGCACACCCCCGGCGAAAGAAATCCTCTGCCGCGCAGTCTGCCCGGCAGGTACGACAACTTTTCGGGACCGGGGATCCTTCCCAACGGACGCTGGGACGAAAGTCCTACTCCTCGAGACCGGCCAGCGACCGGATCCGGCGCAACTGTGCCGCTCGCTCCGCGGCCTCCTGCTGTGCGAACGTGTGCGCCGCCGCCTGCGACAGCAGCGCCTTGATCTCGATCACCGCGTCGCGGGCGCCCTCCAGCACGGCCGCCGCGAGGTCACGGGCCGTGGAGTCGAGCTCGTCGCGCGGCACGACGATGTTCGCCAGCCCGATGGCCGACGCCTCGTCCGCCGCGACCTGCCGTCCGGTGACGCACAGCTCGAGCGCGCGGGCGTAGCCCACGAGCTCGGCAAGACGCTTGGTGCCACCCAGGTCGGGCACCAGCCCGAGCTTGATCTCGGCCATGCTCAACAGCGCGTCGGCGGCCAGCACCCGGAAGTCGCACGCGAGCGCCAACTGGAATCCCGCGCCGATGGCATGGCCGTGCACGGCCGCGACGGAGATGAGCGACGGCCGGCGCAGCCAGGAGAACGCCTCCTGGAATTCGGCGATGCGGGCGTCCGAGTCCTCGGACGCGGCGATCCCGCCCAGCATCGTGGCGGCGACCGAGGTGTCGAGCCCGGCCGAGAAGGCCCGCCCCTCACCACGGACGATCACGACCCGGACGTCACCCGGGAGCGACCTGCCGAACGCGCGCAGATCCGCCCATAGCGCGGGCGTCTGCGCGTTGAGGACCTGGGGCCGGCACAACGTCACCGTCGCAACCGGCCCCTCGAGGTCGAATTCCGCCTCTCCCGACGAGGGAGCGACGTTCACGCCTTCTTGCGGCGCCGGGCACCGCCACGCTGACGAAGCTGAACGCCTGATTCGGTCAGCACCCGGTGCACGAATCCATAGGAACGACCGGTAGAAGCGGCGAGCGCACGGATACTCTCACCGTTGGTGTACCGCTTCACGAGGTCCTTCGCCAGCGTCTGCCTTTCGGTCCCGACGATCCGGCGACCCTTCTCGGTGCTGGTGGTGGCGGTGGCTGCCATGCTGATCCCTCACGTCCCAGACAGAGCGGTTGGTGCGGTCCCACCTATTAGACCGCCTCGGACGATCATGCGCTAGATATCGACAGGACGCCAACCGACACGCAGAGCATTGTCGCCTACCCGATACCGTGATGCGCCGTGATGAGCGAACTGCCGACCGAACGGACCCGGACTGCGCATCGTGAGCGGCGCGATGCGCTCAGTTGGCTCCTGCTGGCGCTCGGCGGGCTCGTCGTGGCCGCGCTCGCGGTGCAGCTCGACGCCCGCCTCGGCACGGCCAGCGCCCCCTTCCTCGGCAGGTACAAGATCAGGGTCGGCCCGGCCACGGTTCTGGCGCCCGCGGTAGCCGTGGCGGTACTGTGGCTCACATCACAGGGCCGCCTGGCGACCCGGAGTTGGAAACACATTCAGCTTTTCGGGTACGTCGCCGGCTTGGCGTGGGCAATCACTTTGGCGCTTGTCGATGGATGGTCAGGCCTTACGAAAACCCTTGGTTCACCCGAGGAATATCTGGGTGACGTAAGCCGGGTGGGTGACGATCCGCTCGGATACATCAGACATTTCACGGCCGACGCTGCGTACCACTCGGTAGCCTCCCGAGGCCATCCCCCGGGTCCCGTTCTGTTTCTGTGGGCCCTCGAGCGAATCGGCGTCGACAACCACATTTTTCTCGGATTCCTGATCACCGCGGTATCGGCCCTGACGGTTCCGTTGGTGTTGTCGGCGGTACGTGACTCGGTCGGCGAGGAAGCTGCCCGGCGGTATCTTCCGGTGCTCACCCTCGCGCCGTACGCGATCTGGGTGGCCGTCAGCCTCGACGGCCTCGTCGCCGCGCTGGGCGCCGCCGCGATCGTCGCCGGCCTGCGCGCCAGTCGCCGGCGGGTCCGCGGCCGGCCGGCGATGGGCTGGGCCCTGCTCGCCGGCCTGCTGATCGGCCTCGCGGCCCTGTTCTCCTATTCAGCGCCCTGGCTGGGCCTGTCACTGGTCTGCGTGTACTTCGCGCGCAGAAGGGCCTTCCTCAACGTCGCGAGCGGCGTCGGCGCCCTGTTGCCGATCCTCGGGGCCCAGGTGCTCGGCTTCGCCTGGACCGAGGGCCTCGTCGCCGCCGAGACCGACTACGCGAGCCGGGTCGCGCCGTACCGCTCGGTGCTGTGGTGGAGCGCGATCAGCGTGGTCGTCCTGCTCCTCGCGACCGGCCCGGCGCTCTACGCCAGCGCGCGGAAGGTACGCAACACGGCGGCGTGGCCGTTTCTGGTCGGCGCCGGTGCCGCGGTGGTCTTCTCGATCGCGGCCGGGCTGGCCCGGGGCGGCGTCGAGCACGCTTGGCTGCCGTTCTTCCCCTGGCTCACGGTCGCCGCGGTGGCGGCGGAGAAGCCCGCCGGAGAGCTGCCGCCCACGCCGCCGCTGCTGGTCGGCGTGGGCGCCGTTCTCGCGATTCTCGTCGAGGCCACCCTGGTCACGCCATGGTGATCAGGCCAACTCGACGAGCTCCAGCAGGTCGTCGCTCCAGGCGTCCTCGACGCCGTCGGGCAGCAGGATCGCCCGATCCGGCTTGAGGGCCGCCACGGCGCCCGGGTCGTGCGTGACGAGGACGATCGCCCCGGGATACCGCGCGATCGCGTCGAGCACCTGCTCCCGGCTCACCGGGTCGAGGTTGTTGGTCGGCTCGTCGAGCAGCAGCACGTTGGCGCCCGAGCAGACCAGCGTGGCCAGGGCCAGCCGGGTCTTCTCGCCGCCGGACAGCACGCCCGCGGGCTTGTCGACGTCGTCGCCGGTGAACAGGAACGCGCCGAGGATCTTGCGCAGGTCGGTGTCGTTCTGGTCCGGTGCCGCCGAGCGCATCAGCTCGAGGATCGTCCGGTCGACGTCGAGCTGCTCGTGCTCCTGTGCGTAGTACCCCAACTGCAACCCATGGCCCGGGACGACCTCGCCGGTGTCCGGGGTGAGCTCGCCGGCGAGCATGCGCAGGAGCGTCGTCTTGCCGGCACCGTTGAGGCCCAGGATCGCCACCCGGGAGCCGCGGTCGACGGCGACGTCGACGTCCATGAAGATCTCGAGCGACCCGTACGACTTGGAAAGCCCCCGCGCCGTCAGCGGGGTCTTGCCGCAGGACTTCGGCTCGGGGAACCGCACCTTGGCGACCCTGTCGGCGACGCGGACCTCTTCGAGGCCGTCGAGCATGCGCTCGGCGCGACGGGCCATGTTCTGCGCGGCGACGGTCTTGGTGGCCTTGGCCCGCATCTTGTCGGCCTGCGCCAGGAGGGCGCCCGCCTTCTTCTCGGCGTTGGCCCGCTCCCGCCGGCGACGCTTCTCGTCCGTATCGCGCTGCTGCTGGTACAGCTTCCAGCCGACGTTGTAGAAGTCGACGGTGGCACGGTTGGCGTCGAGATACCACACCTTGTTGACGATCGCGTCGAGCAGGTCGACGTCGTGGGAGATGACCACGAGACCGCCCTTGTGCTGGGACAGGAACCCGCGCAGCCAGGTGATCGAGTCGGCGTCGAGGTGGTTGGTCGGCTCGTCGAGCAGCAGGATGCCGCCGCCGGTGGCGCTCGCGTCGCGGAAGAGGATGCGGGCCAGCTCGATGCGGCGGCGCTGGCCGCCGGAGAGCGTGCCGATGGTCTGGGCGAGCACGCGGTCGGGGAGGCCGAGGTTGGCGCAGATGCGGGCGGCCTCGGACTCGGCCGCGTAACCCCCGAGACCGGCGAAACGGTCCTCGAGCTGGCCGTAGCGGCGGATGAGGCGCTCGTCGTCGCCGAGCTTCGCCTCCAGGGCCTTCATCTCGGCGTAGATCGTGTCGAGGCCGCGGGCGGACAGCACCCGGTCACGCGCGGTCACCTCCAGGTCACCCGTGCGCGGGTCCTGAGGCAGGTAGCCGACGGGGCCCCGCCGCTCGACCTGACCGGAGTGCGGGGTGCCCTCACCGGCGAGCACCTTGAGGGTGGTGGTCTTGCCGGCCCCATTTCGGCCGACGAGGCCGATGCGGTCGCCGGGCTGGACGCGGAGGTTGATGTCGCTGAGCAGGATGCGCGCACCCGCACGCAGCTCAAGACCGGTGGCCGTGATCACAGAGGACTCACTCTCGGACAGAGGGGAAGATGGGCAGACTCCTGGTGTCGAACCGGGGGTCACTCCCTCTGCGTGATCACGGCGATATTCTACCGTGCGGCCCCGGTCCGGCCGCCACACGATTACGCCACAAGATCATCGGGTACCGATCGAGGCAGACGCCGGTCGATACACACAACCCCGAGGTGTGCGATGGAGTTCAACGACGATGCCGATCTCGACACCAGCCAGGTCAACGACCGGCGGGGCTCG
This sequence comes from Dactylosporangium roseum, assembly GCF_025264685.1. Taxonomy (GTDB): domain Bacteria; phylum Actinomycetota; class Actinomycetes; order Mycobacteriales; family Micromonosporaceae; genus Dactylosporangium; species Dactylosporangium roseum. The sequence goes on along the minus strand of NZ_CP073721.1, from coordinate 1,928,603 downwards.
GGCGGCGGTGGGTTCGGCGGAGGCGGCGGCCTCGGCGGCATCCCCATCCCGATCGGCGGCGGCAAGGGCGGCCTGATCATCACGATCATCATCCTGGCCGTCGTCATCTGCGGCGGTGGCGGGCTGTTCGGCCGCGGGCTGCTGGGTGGCGGTGACGACCAGGCCGACAACACCAACATCAACAAGCAGTGCGACAAGAGCAACCCGAACCGGTTCAAGAACGCCGACTGCCGCAACGTCCTCTACATCAATTCGGTGCAGGCGTACTGGAAGAGCGAGCTTCCGGCGGCGTTCGGCAAGCAGTACGAGCAGGCGAAGACCAACTTCTTCAGCGGGGCGGTGAACACCGGCTGCGGGCAGGCCGACTCCGGCGTCGGGCCCTTCTACTGCCCCGCGGACCGCCAGGTGTACATCGACCTCACCTTCTACAACGAACTGTCCAACCGCTTCGGCGCCTCCGGCGAGTTCGCCGCGCCGTACGTGATCGCCCACGAGTATGGTCACCACGTGCAGAACCTGCTCGGTACCAATGCGCGGGCGCAGCAGGGTGCCCAGCAGGGGTCCGACTCGGCGTCGGTGCGGCTGGAGCTCCAGGCCGACTGCTACGCCGGCACCTGGGCGAACCACGCGACGGAGACCAAGGACCCGCAGGGTGACGCCCTGTTCAAGTCGATCACCGAGTCCGACATCGCCGAGGCGATCCAGGCCGCCGAGGCCATCGGCGACGACACCATCCAGAAGCGGTCCGGCGGCCGGGTGAACCCGGACGCGTTCACCCACGGCACGTCGGCACAGCGCAAGCGGTGGTTCCTCCAGGGCTACAACACCGGGGACCCGCGCCAGTGCGACACGTTCAACACGAGCAACCTGTGACGCTCCTGCAACACCTGCGGGAGGTCTACGCCGGCGCCGCCGACCCCGAGAAGGCGGCGCCGATGCGCGCCTACATGCGGGACCGTTTCGAGTTCCTCGGCATCACCAGCGCACCCCGCCGGGAGCTGACCCGGCAGGTACTCAAGGGCCGACCCGGACCGGCCGAGCGCGACCTCACCGAGGTCGCGCTCGGCTGCTGGGCGCTACCGGAGCGCGAGTACCAGTACTTCGCCTGCGACTACCTGCGCCGGTACGCCGCCGCGCTCACCCCGGCCGCGCTCCCGGCGGTGCGGACGCTCATCACCACGAAGTCGTGGTGGGACACCGTCGACATCCTGGCGTCGAACGTCGTCGGGGTGATGGTCGCCGGCCACCCGGCACTCGTGTCCACGATGGACGCCTGGGCCGCCGGGAGCGAGCTGTGGCTGGCCCGCACCGCGCTGCTGCACCAACTGCGGTACAAGGAGCGGACCGCGGCCGACCGGCTCTTCGGCTACTGCGCGCGGTGGGCCGGCGAACGGGACTTCTTCATCCGTAAGGGCATCGGCTGGGCCCTGCGCGAATACGCCCGGACGGATCCGCGGGCCGTGCGCGAGTTCGTCGCCGCGCACCCCGAGCTCAGCGCCCTGTCGGTCCGCGAGGCAACGAAGCACCTCGAGAAGCAAGGCCGCGAAGTCGAGCCCAACAACCCCCGGTAAACCCCAACAAACCCGACAATTCGGGCGCGGGCCTCGCGAGGTGTCGCCGCGGAGGCGTGCCGGCCGGCACGCGTTTCTAACCCAATCCGCCGACAGGCCGCTCGACCCCAAGATCATGGGAAAGATGCGGCTGGCCCGATAGCCATATCTTTCCCATGATCATGAGGTCGAACGGTCCGCGGCGGCCGGCATCCGCACGACGGGCTCCGCTTGCCCACGACCGCAGATCCACGCACCGGCCCTCCCCCGATTCCGGGCGGAAAACCGGTGGATCCGGTACCTCCCGTGGGCGAGACTCGGCGCCATGTCGAGCGTCAGATGTCGTTGCCGTGCCGTCGTCCCCGCGGGGGAAGGCGCCCGCCGACAGCAGCGCTCCCTGACGGAGGCGAGCCGCAAGCAGCGGTCGTGACGCCCGGCCTCGGCGAGGTGGTGGTCTCGGGCCTCCTCGCCGGATACGGGGTCGCCATGCCGGTCGGCGCGATCGGCGCCCTGATCGCGGCCCTGGCCGCCCGCACCTCCTGGAGAGTCGGCGTCGCCGCCGCGCTGGGCGTGGCCACGGCCGACGGCCTGTACGCGGTGGTGGCCGTCCTCGGTGACGCCGCCCTGGCCGGACTGATCGAGCCGATCTCCGGCCCGCTGCGGTGGACGGCCGCCGTGGTCCTGCTCGCGCTGGCCGCGAAGACGGCGACGGACGCCCTGCGACGGCGCGGCGCGGCCGCTACCGCCCGGAAGGAGGACGGCCGGATGAGCCGTCCTCTGGGTGCGTACTTCGCGCTGCTGGGCCTGACCCTGCTCAACCCGGCGACGATCGTCTACTTCGGCGCACTGGTCCTGGGCCGCCGCGCGGACGACGGCCTCTCGGCGTCGGCGGAAGCGGCCTGGGTGACGTCGGCGTTCGTGGCCTCGGCGAGCTGGCAGCTACTGATCGCCGGCGGCGGCACACTGCTCGGCAAGGTGCTGACCAGCCCGGGAGGCCGCCTCTGGACGGCCCTGTCGTCCAGCGCCGTGATCGCCGTACTGGCAATCCTCCTGATCCTCCCGTAACCCCTTTCCGCGTCGATCTTGCAGTTGTGGTGCCGCGACACTCCCGCGATGTCCGGGTTTGTCAGGCACCACAACTGCAAGATCGACGCGGAAATGGGGAGGGGGTCAGACGTTGAAGCCGAGGGCGCGGAGCTGGTCGCGGCCTTCGTCGGTGATCTTGTCCGGGCCCCACGGCGGGAGCCAGACCCAGTTGATGCGGATGTCGGAGACCAGGCCGCCGCCCGGACCGGTGCACAGTGCCTGGCGGGCCTGGTCCTCGATGACGTCCGTCAGCGGGCAGGCCGCGGACGTGAGCGTCATGTCCAGCGTCGCGACGTTCTCCTCGTCGACGTGGATGCCGTACACGAGGCCCAGGTCGACGACGTTGATCCCGAGCTCCGGGTCGACGACGTCCTTCATCGCCTCTTCGATGTCGGCGAGCGCCGCGGTCATGGCTTCTCCTCAACAAATCCCGCCCGGCTGACCGCGTCCTTGTACGCCATCCACGGCAGGAGGGCGCACTTGACGCGCGCTGGGTACTTCGCGACGCCGGCGAACGCCACCGCGTCCTCCAACACTGTCTCATCCGGCTCGACCTGCCCACGCCCGCCCATCAGCTCGGCGAACGCCGTGTGCCGGTGCAGGGAGTCGGTCACCGTCACGCCCTTGAGCAGGTCGTACAGCACACTCGCGGAGGCCTGGCTGATCGAGCAGCCCATCCCCTCGTACGAGATGTCCGACACCACGTCGCCCTTGAGCGCGACGCGGAGCGTGACCTCGTCGCCGCACGTCGGGTTGACGTGGTGCGCCTCCGCGTCGAACGGCTCGCGCAGTCCCCGGCCGTGCGGGTGCTTGTAGTGATCCAGGATGATCTCCTGGTATAGCTGGTCGAGCTTCATCAGGCGAAGACCTTCCGCACCCGTTCGACGCCCCGGACGAGCGCGTCGATCTCGTCGGTGGTCGTGTAGAGGTAGAACGACGCCCGGGTGGTCGCCGGCACGCCGAAGCGCACACAGGTCGGCCGCGCGCAGTGGTGCCCGACGCGGACCTGCACGCCCTCGTCGTCGAGGATCTGCCCCACGTCGTGCGGGTGCACGCCCTCGACGGTGAACGAGATCGTGGCACCCCGGTCCACGGTGGACTCCGGCCCGATGACGCGCACCCCGGGCACCGACCGCAGGGCGTCCAGCGCGTAGGCGGTGACCGTCTTCTCGTACGCCTCGATGGCCGGCATCCCGACCGCGGTGAGGTAGTCGACGGCCGCGCCCAGGCCGACCGCCTGCGCGATCGGCGGCGTGCCGGCCTCGAACCGCGCCGGTGGCGGCATGAACGTCGTGCCGGTCATCGACACCGTCTCGATCATCGAGCCGCCGCCCAGAAACGGCGGCATCGCGTCGAGCAGCTCGAAGCGGCCCCACAGCGCGCCGATGCCGGTCGGGCCGAGCATCTTGTGGCCGGTGAACGCGACGAAGTCGGCACCCAGCGCGGCCACGTCGACCGGCAGGTGCGGCACCGACTGCGAGCCGTCGAGCAGCACCAGCGCCCCGACCTGCCGGGCCTTGGCCACGAGGACGCCGACCGGGTTGATCGTGCCCAGGATGTTGGAGTAGTGCACGAACGACACCAGCTTGGTGCGCTCGGTGATCAGCTCGTCGATCCGGGACAGGTCGAGACGGCCCTCGTCGGTCATGCCGAACCACTTGAGCGTCGCGCCGGTCCGCTGCGCGAGGAGCTGCCAGGGCACGATGTTCGAGTGGTGCTCCATCTCGGTCACGACGATCTCGTCGCCGGGCCCGAGCCGGAAGCGCGGGTCGTCGGAGGCCGGCGTGAACGCGTGGGCGACCAGGTTGATCGCCTCGGTGGAGTTCTTGGTGAACACGATCTCGGCCGCCGCCGGAGCGCCGACGAACGCGGCGACCTTCTCGCGCGCGCCCTCGAACGCCTCGGTGGACTCCGTCCCGAGGGTGTGCACCGAACGGGCGACGTTGGCGTTGTGCCGTTCGTAGTGCTCACGCACCGCGTCGATCACCTGGCGCGGTTTCTGCGAGGTGTTCCCCGAGTCCAGGTAGACCAGCGGGTTGCCGTTGATCTGCCGGTCGAGGATCGGAAAGTCCTTGCGGATCGACTCCACGTCGAGTGCGTTCATGTATCCGGTCCCCTATGCGACGGAGGCCGGACCCGCACCGGCCAGGTAGCGCTCGTAACCCTGGGCCTCGAGCTGCTCGGCCAGTTCCGGGCCGCCTTCCTCGACGATCCGGCCGCCGACGAAGACGTGGACGAACTCGGGCTTGATGTACCGGAGGATGCGCGTGTAGTGGGTGATCAGCAGCAGGCCGGTGTCGCCGTTCTCCCGGACCCGGTTGACGCCCTCGCTGACGATGCGCAGCGCGTCGATGTCGAGGCCCGAGTCGGTCTCGTCGAGCACCGCGATCTTCGGCTTGAGCAGCTCCAACTGCATGATCTCGTGGCGCTTCTTCTCGCCGCCGGAGAAGCCCTCGTTGACGTTGCGCTGTGCGAAGGCCGGGTCCATCTGGAGCTTCTCCATGGCGCCGCGCAGCTCACCGGCCCAGGTGCGCAGCTTCGGGGCCTGACCGTCGATGGCGGTCTTGGCGGTGCGCAGGAAGTTGGCCACGGACACGCCGGGGACCTCGACCGGGTACTGCATGGCGAGGAACAGCCCGGCGCGGGCGCGCTCGTCGACGGTCATGGCGAGGACGTCCTGGCCGTCGAGGGTGACGGAACCGCCGGTGACCTCGTAGCGGGGGTGGCCGGCGATGGAGTACGCGAGCGTCGACTTGCCCGAGCCGTTGGGGCCCATGATGGCGTGGGTCTCGCCCGCGCGTACCGTCAAATCCACCCCGGCCAGGATCGGCTTCAGCTCGCCGTCGGGCAGCTTGACCGAGACCTGTAGGTTGCGGATCGAAAGCTCGCTCACTTGGTAACTCCGTTGCTCGGGTTCAGGTCGATGTAGACGTCGCCGTCGCGGACCTCGACGGGGTAGACCGGGACCGGCTCGGTGGCCGGCAGGCCGGTGGGCTCGCCGGTGCGCAGGTCGAAGCGCGAGCCGTGCAGCCAGCACTCGAGGGTGCAGCCCTCGATCTCGCCCTCCGACAGCGGCACGGCGGCGTGCGAACACTCGTCGTAGACGGCGTAGAAGTGGTCGTCGTCGGCGTGCACGAGCGCGACGTCGGTCCCGTCGACGGTGACCCGCACGGCCTCGCCCTTGGCCACGTCAGTGGCCGAACACACCCGGATCATCATGCACCGGCCGCTTCGAGTCGTGCCTCGATGGCCGCGCCCAGACGATCGCGCAGCTCCTCGACCGGGATCTTGTGCAGCAGCTCCGCGAAGAAGCCGCGCACGACCAGCTTGCGGGCCTGGTCGTCCGGGATGCCCCGGGACATCAGGTAGAAGAGCTGCTCGTCGTCGAAGCGGCCGGTGGCGCTGGCGTGGCCGGCCCCGGCGACCTCGCCGGTCTCGATCTCCAGGTTGGGCACCGAGTCGGCGCGCGCCCCGTCGGTCAGGACCAGGTTGCGGTTGATCTCGTACGTGTCGGTGCCGGTCGCCTCGGCCCGGATGAGCACGTCGCCGACCCAGACCGTGTGCGCGTCGTCGCCCTGCAGCGCGCCGCGGTAGGCGACATAGCTGCGGCAGTCCGGGACCGAGTGGTCGACGAGCAGCCGGTGCTCCATGTGCTGGCCCGCGTCGGCGAAGTAGAGGCCGAACGCGTCGATCTCGCCGCCGCGGCCGGTGTAGTCGACGCTGGTGTACTGCCGGACCAGGTCACCGCCGAGCGTCACCTGCACGTGGGTGACCCGGGCGTCGCGACCCAACCGGAAGCGGAGGTGCTGCGCCTGCACCGCGTCGGCGGCCCAGTCGGTGACGGTGACCAGCGTCAGCTTGGCGGCGTCACCGACGACGACCTCGACGTTGTCGGCCAGCGTGACCGAGCCGACCTGCTCCAGCACGACGGTCGCCTCGGCGAGCTGCCCGACCTCCACCACGGTGTGGCCGTAGGCGACCTCGGTCGTCGAGCCCACCAGCCGGATCACGGCCGGGGCCTCGACCACCGCGTCACGCGCGACGGAGACGACCAGGGCCTCGGTCGCCGAGCCGGCCGCGAGGGCGCTGATCCGGTCGAACGGGGTCAGCGCCGAGCCGACGCGCGGGTCGCCGCGGTCGACGGTCGACACGGTGACCCCAGCCGGCAGCTCGGCGGCCTCGGCCTTCGGCGGGCTCGCGCCGGGGCCGGCCGTCGCCGTCGCCAGGCCCCGCAGGCGCTTGAGCGGCGTGAACCGCCACTCCTCCTCGCGGCCGGTGAGCGCCGTGAAGTCGGCGACGTCGAACGAGCGGACCTGCTGGGCGCGGGTCTTCGGGGGGACCAGGACGGGGGCGCTCATCCGACAGCGCCCTCCATCTGCAGCTCGATGAGCCGGTTGAGCTCCAACGCATACTCCATGGGCAGTTCCTTGGCGATCGGCTCGATGAAGCCGCGCACGATCATCGCCATCGCCTCGTCCTCGGTGAGGCCGCGCGACATCAGGTAGAACAGTTGGTCGTCGCTGATCTTCGAGACCGTCGCCTCGTGCCCCATCGCCACGTCGTCCTCGCGGATGTCGACGTAGGGGTAGGTGTCCGAGCGAGAGACGGTGTCCACCAGCAGCGCGTCGCACTTGACCGTGGACTTCGAGTGGTGCGAGCCTTCGAGGACCTGGACGAGGCCGCGGTACGAGGTGCGGCCGCCCCCCCGGGCGATCGACTTCGACACGATCGTCGAGGAGGTGTGCGGCGCGGCGTGCACCATCTTGGCGCCCGCGTCCTGGTGCTGGCCCTCACCGGCCATGGCGACGCTCAGGACCTCGCCCTTGGCGTGCTCGCCGGTCATGTAGACGGCCGGGTACTTCATCGTGACCTTGGAGCCGAGGTTGCCGTCGATCCACTCCATGGTCCCGCCCTCGTGGCAGACGGCGCGCTTGGTGACCAGGTTGTAGACGTTGGTCGACCAGTTCTGGATGGTGGTGTACCGGCAGCGGGCGTTCTTCTTCACGATGATCTCGACGACCGCGGAGTGCAGCGAGTCGGACGAGTAGATCGGCGCGGTGCAGCCCTCGACGTAGTGCACGTAGGCACCCTCGTCGACGATGATCAGCGTCCGCTCGAACTGGCCCATGTTCTCGGTGTTGATCCGGAAATACGCCTGGAGCGGGATCTCCACGTGCACGCCCTTCGGCACGTAGATGAAGCTGCCGCCAGACCAGACGGACGTGTTGAGCGAGGCGAACTTGTTGTCGCCCACCGGGATCACCGTGCCGAAGTACTCCTTGAAGAGCTCCTCGTGCTCCTTGAGCGCGGTGTCGGTGTCCAGGAAGACGACGCCCTGCTCCTCGAGGTCCTCACGGATCTTGTGGTAGACGACCTCGGACTCGTACTGCGCGGCGACACCCGCGATCAGCCGCTGCTTCTCGGCCTCGGGGATGCCCAGCTTGTCGTACGTGTTCTTGATGTCATCGGGCAGCTCGTCCCAGCTCGCCGCCTGCTTCTCCGTCGACCGGACGAAGTATTTGATGTTGTCGAAGTCGATCTGCGACAGGTCCGCGCCCCAGGCGGGCATCGGCTTGCGGCCGAACAGCCGCAGTCCCTTGAGCCGCAGGTCGAGCATCCACTCAGGCTCGTTCTTCTTCGCGGAGATGTCGCGCACGACGTCCTCGTCGAGACCCCGGCGCGCCGAGGCTCCGGCGGTGTCGGAATCGGCCCAGCCGTACTCGTACCGGCCGAGGCCGGCAAGCTGATCGGCAGTCGTCATCTCACGTTCCTTTGCCTATCGGGACGGGCGCCGGGATGCACCGGTGCCGGAATGTGGGTCGTGCACACGCCATCGCCGTTGGCGATGGTCGCGAGTCGCTGGACGTGCGTGCCGACCAGGCGGGAGATCACCTGGGTCTCGGCCTCGCAGAGCTGCGAGAACTCGGCGGCGACGTGCGCCACCGGGCAGTGGTGCTGGCATAGCTGACCGCCGGTGGCGATCGTGGAGGCGCCGGCCGCGTAGCCCTCCGCGGTCAACGCCTTCGCCAGCGCCTCGGCGCGGGCGAGCGGGTCGTCGCCGGCCTCGGCCATGGCCGCGCGGCAACGCTCCTCCAGGCTCTCGACCTGGGCCGCCGCGAACGCGGCGACCTCTTCCTGGCCGCCGTGGTCGGCGATCCAGCGCAGGGCCGCGGTGGCGAGCCCGTCATAGGTGTGCGGCAGGGCCTCGCGGGCGGCGTCGGTCAGCGTGAACACGCGGGCCGGCCGGCCCCTGCCACGCCTGCCGCGGTCGGGCCGCTCACGGGACTCGACGAGCCCTTCGGCGAGCATCGCGTCGAGGTGCCGGCGGACGCCGGCGGGGCTCAGGCCGAGCGCCAGCCCCAGCTCCGTGGCGGTGGCGGAGCCCTGCTGGAGCAGCAGCTCGGTGACCCGGTCGCGGGTCCTGACGTCGATCATGACGGACGGCGGGCACGCGTCGGCGACAGCGGGTCGTGTCACGTCGGCGTTTTTCACAACACCAACGTTACGTAAATCACCGACCCCCGGCAAACCGCCGTCCGGGTGATCCAACCCACGGAAGGCAACCCTAACCACCCCTCGGTTGCGTTGATCTTGCAATTGTGGTGCCTGACAAACCCGACATTCTGGGAGTGTCAAGACACCACAACTGCAAGATCAACGCGGCGGAGGGGGTGCGGGCCGGGCCGGGAACCGATATGTAGGCTCGCGTAGTATCAGCGCGTGCTGCGCTTCCTGTTCCGGCTGCTCGACAGCAGGGCCACGCTGCGGCGGACGGCCCTGGCCACCCTGGTCGCCAACATCGGCATCGTCGTCACAGGCGGTCTGGTGCGGCTCACCGGGTCCGGGCTGGGCTGCCCGACCTGGCCGCGCTGCACCGACGACTCCTACGTCACGACGCGCGAGATGGGCTTCCACGGCGTCATCGAGTTCGGCAACCGGACGCTGACCTTCCTGATCGGGTTCATCGCCGCCGTCGCGGTGCTCGCGGCCTGGCGGCAGCGGCACCAGGTGCCCGGGATCCTCACCGGCGCGGTCTGGGTGCTGCTGGGCATCGGCATGCAGGGGGTCATCGGCGGCGTCACCGTCCACATGGCGCTCAACCCGTGGATCGTCGCGACGCACTTCCTGGCGTCCATGGTGCTGATCGCCATCGCGTACCTGTTCTGGTACCGCACGAAGGAGATCCCGCCGAACTGGACGGCGCCCAAGGCGATCCGCACCGGCGGCGCGCTGATCACCCTGGTGAGCGCCGCCGTGCTGGTGCTCGGCACGATCGTGACCGGCAGCGGCCCGCACTCGGGCGACACGCGGGCCAGCCGCACGGGCTTCGACCCGGCGGCCATGTCACAGTTGCACGGCGACGCGGTGTTCGTGCTCGTCGGGCTGTCGGTGGCGCTGTGGCTGGGGCTGCGGGCGCTGAGCGCCCCGCTGCGGGTGACCAGGGCGGCCGCCACGCTCGTGGTCGTCGAGCTCGCGCAGGGTGTGGTCGGCTTCGTGCAGTATTTCACCGGTCTCCCCTGGCCGGTGGTCATCCTGCACATGCTCGGCGCCTGCCTGGTCTGGACGTCGACGCTGAGCCTGCTGCTGTCGCTCACCCCGCGCCGGGCCGGTCAGCGCTCCGAGGACCGCGACCACTCGCTCGCGAGCACCGCGTAGAGCAGGTCGTCCGTCCACTCGCCCTTCCACCGGCCGGCCTGCACGCACAGCCCTTCACGGCGGAAGCCCAGCCGCTCCAGCAGCCGCGCGGAGCGCTCGTTGCGCGCGTCGAGCGTGGCGCGCACCCGGTGCAGGCCCTCCTCGACCAGCAGGAAGTCGACGATCCGGCGGACCGCCTCGGTGGCGTAGCCGCGGCCCTGGTGCTCCGGGGCGAGCGTGAACCCCAGCTCCGCCTGCCGGCCGCCGTCGCCGCGGTTGACCCCGACGTCGCCGACCAGCTCACCGGTCTCCCTGGCCTCCACGGCGTACTGGAACCAGCCCTCCCGCCCGGGATCGAGACGCGCCGCCTCGGCGACGAAGGCGATGGCGTCGCCGAGCGAGAACGGCGCGTCCCACGACTGGTAGCGGGCGACGTCCGGGTCGGAGCGGTAGGCGGCGAGGACGGGAGCGTCACCCGCGCGGAACCGGCGCAGGATGAGCCGGTCGGTCTCCAGCAACACGCGACCACTGTACGGTCGCCGCCGCGCACAACACGCCGATGCCGTCGAGGGCGTAGGCGGTGTCGAGCGCACCGGCGCCGGCAGTGTCGAAGGCACGGATCCGATGCTGCGGGCCGTGCCGCACCGCAACACCGTCACCCTCTGCCGGTCACGCAGAACTCGTTGCCGTGCGGGTCGTGGAGCACCACCCAGCCGGTGCCGTCCGGCCGGCGGCGGTCGGCGGCGAGCGTGGCGCCGAGCCCCAAAAGCCGATCGACCTCGGCGTCGCGGCCGCCCTCGGCGGGCTGGAGGCACACGTGCACCCGGTTCTTGACCACCTTGGGCTCGGGGACCGCCTGGAAGAACAGGCGCGGCCCGCCCGGCGGCTCGATGACGACCTCCTCGTCACCGGGTGCGCACTCGGGGTGGACCGGGTGACCGACCACGCCGCTCCAGAACTCGGCGAGCGCGAACGGGTCGGGGCTGTCGAACGCGACGTTGCGGATGAACGATGCCATGCCACGTACCGTAATGCCGTGGGCTACACACTGGACTGGGACGAGGCCGCCGGACGCCTGGCGTCCGCCGCCGTCGACGACGCGGAGTGGTATGCGGCCGTGGCCGCCGGACGCCTGGCGTCCGCCGCCGTCGACGACGCGGAGTGGTATGCGGCCGTGGCCGCCGAACTGGTGCGCGACACCGACCGGGTGGCGATCGACGTGGGCTGCGGCGGCGCCGGAATGACGGTGGCGCTCGCCCGCCGGATGGGTCCGGACGCGACGGTCGTCGCCGCCGACCACAACCGCGCGGTGCTGGACGCGGCGCGGGCGGTCACCGAGGCGGCGGGCGTGCGCGCCGAGTTCGCGGTGGTCGACCTCGACGGCGACCTGTCGGCGCTGCCCGAGGCGGACCTGGTCTGGTCGTCGGCGGCCGTGCACCACGCCGGTGACCAGCAGCGGACGATCGAGCGGCTGGTGGCGCTGCTGCGGCCGGGCGGCACCCTGGCCCTCGCCGAGGGCGGGTTCAGGCCCCGCCACCTGCCGTGGGATCTGGGCGTCGGCGAGCCGGGCCTGGAGATCCGCCTCGACGCGGCACAGGACCGCGGACGACCTGCGGACGTGGGAGCGGTTGCTCGACCCGGCCGGCCCGGACTGGCTGGGGCGCCGTGGCGACCTGTTCTCGCTCGAAGCTCGCAGTGTGCAACTCGGCAGGCGGAAAAGGAAGTCCCCCTGACCTTGATTTCGTTGCCAGGTTGTAAATTCGTCTGCACTCCCTAGGGCGACCGATCCACCGTGTGCAACTCTGCTGCAATGGAGCACACGGAACCGCTCATCATGCAGATCTACTGCCGCCTGGAGGTTGCGGTCACCGATCCGGAGGTGATCGGAAAGCTGGCCGGTCGGCAGCTCCGTGAGGCCGAGATCGACTGGTCACGGCGGGAGGAGGACCTCGAAGAGGCGGTCCACCAGCTCGAATCTGATCTGACGCAGGCATTGTCCTGTGTTGTTGAACACGACCGAATGATCGAGCACCTGCCAGGCGTGGAGTCACGTGGCGGCCTGGTGTTCACGACATTCGGCAAACCGGACGACCGTTTCCGCCCGGGTTTCACGGACTTCCTGTAATTTGCGCGGGTCGTCGCCGCGATCTCCGACGCCATCACGGTCGGGCGCCCGCAGTGGCCGACCGTCGAGCCAGCTATCGGCACTGCGCCCAGGTCGAACCAACCCGCCCACCAGGCCAAACCCGCCGGAAAGCCCGAACCCGCCGGGCGAAATCCGCCGGTCAGGCTGGAAGCACGAAACCCGCCCAGCCGGGAGGCGGGCGCGAGTCTGTCAGAGGACTCTCGTCACCGACTCCTCCGCGACCCGGCCGTCCAGCAACGAGCGGTCCAGATTGGCGCACAGCACCACCGTCGCACCTGTGGACAGCGGGGCCAGGAGCCACTTCACCGGGTGCTCATGCTCGGCCGCGTCGATCAGGAGCCGGTCACCCGGGTGGAGGTCGATCTCCGACGCCAGGGCCTGTGCCAGGCTGCCCCATTCACCGTACGTCGTGCCGTCCACGCTTGCGGCGTCCGTCCGGCGGACCCGTGCATACGGCGGGAGGGACGAGGAATGCTCGAGGAGCGCCGGCTCCAGCGAACGATAGCCCTCCGCCTCGCCCAGGACGAACCGGTGCGTGGCCTCCGGAATGTCCTCCAGCCACGAGCCGACCCGCTCCCGCGCCACGAAACTGACGTCGAACGGGCCGCCCGCGCCGAGGCCCAACTGCGGCAGGCCGGCCGTCGACCAGAGCTGGAACGACACCTCCACGCCGATCGACCAGGCACCCAGCAGTGCCGCGGCGGTCAGCCAGTGCGGCGGCAGGAGCACCGCCGCGCGGGAACCGGCGCCGAGGCCGCAGCCCTCGTGCAGCAGGCCCGCGGCGCGGGCGGCCCAGCCACCGAGGTCGGTGGCGGACAGTTCGGTGCGTTCACCGGTCCTGTCGTCGTAGTACGTCAGCAGCGGCTCCTCGGCCACCACCGGGGCGGCGGTGCCGTGCGGTGCGGGAAGCCAGACCATGCCGCGAGCCTAGAGTATCGGCTAGAGCATGCGGACGGACTCGCTGCGGGCCACCTCGGGCGCGATCGGCGGCAGCGTCTCGTATTTCTTCAGCAACGCGTGCAGCACGAAGACGTACGGCACCTGGGAGGACAGGCCAGTCACCGTGGCCGACACCCGCGTGCAGCCCTTGCCGGGCGGCACCGACTGCCAGGTCCAGCCGGGCTGCACGCCTCGGTAGAGCTCCTGCGACACGGCCGTCAGACGATACTCGGTGATGGCCGGGTCGCCGATGTTCCACCAGGTCACCGTCGCCGACGTGGTGCCCGGCGTCACGTCCAGGCCGTTGATGACGCCCTGGCGGAGCATGCCGGTGCACTCGGTGGGGCTGAGGCTCGGCGTCGGGCGGGCCGGCGTGACGGTCGGCAACGGGGAGATGGACGCGATCGGGCCGCGGACCGGTGGGCCGGTCGTGATGCCGGCGGACGGGTCGACGGTGTCGCCCTTGGAGTAGACCGTCCTCTGCGGCAGGTCGAGCACCTTGCCGCTGCCGAGGCTTCCGGACGGCCCCGAGGAGCCCGGGGAGCCGCCGAGACCGGGCAGCACTCCGCAGCCGGCGACCCCGGCCAGGACCGCGGCCGCGATCACGAAGGCCGTGCCGATGCGCCGCTTCACGCTCCGTTCATCGGCACGGCCCGCGTCTTCCTGAGGATCAGGTGGCCTCGATGGCCCCGGTGCCGACGAGCAGCAGGACGATCGTGCCGAGGATCACGCGGTACCAGATGAAGACGGTATACGTGTGCCGCGCGACGAACTTCAGCAGCCAGGCGACCGCCAGATAGCCGACGATACCGCTGACCACCGTCGCGGTGATGGTGGCCGGCCAGCCGACGCCGGTGCTGATGTTGTCGTACTCGTCGGCGACCTGGAGCACGGTGGCCGCCAGCAGGGCCGGGATGGACAGGAAGAACGAGAGCCGGGTCACCGTGACACGGTCGAAGTCGCGCAGCAGGCCCGCGGACATCGTGGCGCCCGACCGGGAGATGCCGGGGATCAGGGCGAGCGCCTGCGCGGTACCGATGATCAACGTGTCTTTCCAGGTGACGTCCTGCTCGTGGCGCTGCTGGGTGGCGGCGCGGTCGGCGAACCACATGACGCCGGACCAGAGGATGAGCGCGCTGCCGACGAACCACAGGCTGCGCAGCGTGGTCTCGATCTGGTCCTTGAAGAGCAGGCCGACGATCGCGATCGGGATGGAGCCGATGATCACCATCCAGCCGAACCGGTAGTCCCGGTCGCGGCGCGCCTTGCTGAACAGGCCGCGCAGGAACGCGGGCACGATCCGGGCGATGTCCCGGCGCAGGTAGATCGTGGTGGCGAGAACGGCGCCGCTCTGGATGATCGCGGTGAACGCGGTCACGTCGGGATCGTTGATCGTGTAGCCGAGGAGCTTCTCCAGGATCGTCAGGTGGCCGGTGCTGGAGATCGGCAGGAACTCGGTGAGCCCTTCGACGGCGCCGAGCAGGATCGCTTCGAAGATGTTCACGACAGCCGCTGTCCGATCGCCGCGACGAGCCGGTCGAGCGCGCCGTCGGCGGTGCCGAGGAACAGCGAGGGCTCGGTCAGTTCGACCTCGATGACCACCGGGCCGCCGGGCGCCGGCAGGAGGTCGATCCGGGCGTACAGCAGATCGCGGGCCGGCACCGGCAGCGCCTCGAGCACACGTGCGCCGAGCGCGAGCTCCGCCGCCGAGGGGATCCGCGGCGTGATCTCCTCGACCTGGTACAGGCTTTCGACGCCCTCGTCGGGCCCGGTGAGCATGGCGCCCTTGCGGATGGCGTGGCTGAACTCACCGTCGAAGTAGAGCAGCGCCGTCTCCCCGGCGGTGTCGACGTCGGCGAGGTAGGGCTGGACCATCACGGTCCGGCCGGACCGCTGGAGCCGCGTCACGTGCTCGGCCGCGAGTCGCCCCTGGGTCGCCAGGTCGTAGCGACCGGTGTCGACGCTGCCCGCGCTGACGGCGGGCTTGACCACGATCTCGCCGTCAGCGCCGGGCTTCCAGGCGTCGCCGGGCTCGACCCAGGCGGTCGGCACGATCGGGATGCCCTTGTCCGCCAGTTCGCGCAGATAGCGTTTGTCGGTGTTCCAGGCGATGACGTCACCGGGGTTGGCCAGGCGTGGCACCCGGTCGACCCAGGCGACGAACTCGTCGCGGCGCTTGGCGTAGTCCCAGGTGCTGCGGACGACGGCCAGGTCGAAGGCGGACCAGTCGACCTGCGTGTCCCACGCGACCGGCTCCGCGGCGACGCCACGGGCGGCCAGCGCGGGGATCAGCGGCTGGTCGTCGGGGTCGAGGCCGGGCAGTTCGCCGCAGGTAACGAGAGCGACCCGGGCGGCGGCCCGGGTCGCGGAGGTGTTGGAAAGATCGGCACGCACTGAGCGAGGATACGCACCCTAGCGGGAGAGGGTTCGCCGCCCCATCGAGCGCCACAGGTCGTTGCTCGGCCGCATCTGCTCGAGGAGCTCACGCTCCCAGGAGTTTTCGATCTTGACCCCGGCTTGCGCACAGGCGGAACGCGCGATGTCCGTGCCCTCGGCGAACTGGTCGCCCCAGACGCCGTCCTCCCCGACGAGCACGATGCGGGCACCGCGCCGGCCGACGTACTCGATGACCGCCTTGGCGCCGCCGTGGTCCTCCGCGAAGGACTTGATGCCGGTGATCAGGCTGCCCGGCACCGGGCGGCTCAGGGTCATCGTCGTATCGGAACCATCTGCCATGACGGCCACGATAAAGGGGCGGAAGCACACGTGTGGGTGGTCCACGGGCAGGTTGTGATCGTGGTTACGGACAGGTTTAGCCTGGCCGCGAGGCATTTCGACCGGCGATGTCCCGCTAAATCGGGATAATCGGCTCGCCCGTACCGTGCATTCGGCGAGAGATGTCTCACGTCCGTCAGCACGGAACGAATGCACCAAAGAAATTCGGGCGTTTCCGGCTTAACTTTCGCTTAGGACAGGATTTCCGGCAGCTTTTTCCGGCCTAGCCGGAAGCCCTTCCGGGACCTTCGCAGACCCCCGGACAGGCTCGGTCACTGGATGAGCGCGTCGACCGCGATCGCCACGAACAGCAGCGTCAGATACGTCACGGACCAGTGGAACAGCCGCATCGGCTTGAGCGCCTCGCCCCGCCGGGCCCGGCCGTGCAGCTTGTGCGCCTCGCGCAGCAGCAGCACGCCGACGAGCACGGCGACGACGCCGTAGACCGGGGTCATGCCGAGCGGCCACAGCACCACCGAGGCGAGCACGGTGAGCCAACTGTAGACGACCGTCTCGAGGCCGACCCGCCGCATGCTCGCCACGACCGGCAGCATCGGGATGCCGGCCCTGGCGTAGTCGTCCTTGAACTTGATGGCCAGGGCGTAGAAGTGCGGCGGCTGCCAGAGGAAGACCACGGCGAACATGACCCAGGCCGGCCAGGACAGCCCGCCGGTGACCGCGGCCCAGCCGATCAGCACCGGTGCCGCGCCGCAGGCGCCGCCCCACACGGTGTTGGCGGGCGTCGTGCGCTTCAGCCACAACGTGTAGACGAGGTCGTAGTAGGCGATCGCACCGACCGTCAGCAGCGTGGCGAGCGCGTTGGTGAACAGCGCCATCAACACGGTGGACAACACGGCCAGTGTGAGACCGAACACGAGGGCGGCGCGCGGCGACACGGTGTGCGTCGCCAGGGGCCGGCGCGACGTGCGCCGCATCACCTGGTCGATGTCGCGGTCGATGTAACAGTTCAGCGCGTTGGCCGCGCCGGCCGCGAGCGTGCCGCCCACGAGGACGACCAGGATCAGCCACAGCGACGGCAGACCCTGGTCCGCCAGCAGCATCGCCGGGACGGTGGTGACGAGCAGCAGCTCGATGATGCGCGGCTTGGTGAGCGAGACATACGCCTTCACAACCGCGGAGAGACTCGCGCGCCGACCGGCCGCCTGCGCCTGCTGTGCCCTGGCCAGGGCACCTGCCGACGTGGGACGGACCGCCTCGGACGCGCTCTGGGGGACCGAACCACGGTCGACGAGCTGCGTCACGCTGGATAGCCACCTTCCGGCGTGTGACAAGGAATCCTGGCGAGGCGCCTGACCGAAGATCGGCAGGCCCTCGCATCCTAGAGCAGCAAGTGCGCAGGCCAGACCTTGACCCCCGGCTGAGCGCCGGCGAAGCACCGCCGGCGGACCCGCCCGGTCCCGGCCCGCCGGGTGGCCGATCGATTTCGCGCACAGCAGAACCGATCAAGGTTCCTACCGGCTTCGGGGGATCCGTGCAGACGCGCGCCGCTGCTGGGGCGTGTGGCCATCGATTACCGTTGCCGCAGGCAGTGTCGCCGATGTCCGAAACATGGTCGACCGCGCGTGGCAGTACCCGATCGTGGGTAGGGTCGACCTGATAACCCTTCGAGGAAATACGCAACCTCGCCGTTCGACAGGAGCAGCACCGTCGTGAGCGTTGAAGAGGGCAAGGGTCCCGAGCTTTCCTGGTCCGACGTCGACCGGCGGGCGGTCGACACGGTCCGGGTCCTGGCGATGGACGCCGTCGAGAAATCGAACAACGGCCATCCGGGGACGGCCATGAGCCTGGCCCCTGCGGCGTATCTGTTGTTCCAGAAGGTCATGAGGCACGACCCCACCGATCCGGACTGGATCGGTCGCGACCGGTTCGTGCTCTCCGCCGGCCACTCGAGCCTGACCCTGTATATCCAGCTCTACCTCGCCGGCTACGGGCTGAGCCTCGACGATCTGCGGTCGCTGCGGCAGTGGGGCTCGCTCACCCCCGGTCACCCGGAGCACGGCCACACGGCGGGTGTCGAAACCACGACCGGGCCGCTCGGCCAGGGCATCGGCAACGCGGTGGGCATGGCGATGGCCGCCCGCCGGGAGCGCGGCCTTTTCGACCCGGAGCCGCCGTTCGGCGAGAGCCCCTTCGACCACTACGTCTACGTGATCTGCTCCGACGGCGACATCGAAGAGGGCATCAGCCACGAGGTCAGCGCGCTCGCCGGCCACCAGAAGCTGGGCAACCTCGTCGTCATCTACGACGACAACGAGATCTCGATCGAGGACGACACCCGGGTCGCCAAGAGCGAGGACGTGGCGGCGCGTTACGAGGCCTACGGCTTCCACGTGCAGACCGTCGACTGGCGCAAGGGGCACGACGCCGGCGACGGTGTCTACCGCGAGGACGTCGAGGCGCTGCACGCGGCGCTGCTGGCCGCCCGGGCCGAGACGTCCCGCCCGTCGTTCATCGCGCTGCGCACGATCATCGGCTGGCCCGCCCCGAAGAAGCAGAACACCGGCAAGATCCACGGCTCGGCGCTCGGCGCCGAGGAGGTCGCGGCCACCAAGCAGATCCTCGGCTTCGACCCCCAGCAGTCGTTCGAGGTCGCCGGCGAGGTCCTCACGCACACCCGCGCCGCCATCGAGCGCGGCCGCGCCGGGCGCGAGGAGTGGGAGAAGAAGTACCAGGCCTGGCGGCAGAACAACGCCGATCGCGTCGCGCTGCTGGACCGGCTCTACTCCGGGCACCTGCCGGCCGGCTGGGAGAAGGCGCTGCCGGAGTTCCCGCCGAGCGAGAAGGGCATCGCGACCCGCAAGGCGTCCGGCGACACCCTCACCGCGCTCGCGCCGGTCCTGCCGGAGCTGTGGGGCGGCTCCGCCGACCTGGCCGAGAGCAACAACACGACGATGGAGGGCGAGCCCTCCTTCCTGCCGTCCGAGCACGCCACGAAGGCGTTCCCCGGCAACGAGTACGGCCGGACGCTGCACTTCGGCATCCGCGAGCACGGCATGGGCGCGATCCTCAACGGCATCAAGCTGCACGGGCCGACCCGGCCGTACGGCGGCACGTTCCTGGTCTTCTCCGACTACATGCGCCCGTCGGTGCGGCTCGCCGCGCTGATGAAGCTGCCCGTCGTCTACGTGTGGACGCACGACTCGATCGGCCTCGGCGAGGACGGCCCGACCCACCAGCCGATCGAGCACCTGACGGCCCTGCGCGCGATCCCCGGTCTCGCCGTGGTCCGCCCCGCCGACGCCAACGAGACGGCGCAGGCGTGGAAGGCGGCGCTGGAGCGGCGGGACCAGCCGGTGGCGCTGGCGCTGACCCGGCAGAACCTGCCGGTCCTCGACCGCACGGAGTACGCCTCGGCGGACAACGTCAGCAAGGGCGGCTACATCCTCAAGGACGCGTCCAACGGACAGCCCCAGGTGATCATCGTGGCCACCGGCTCCGAGGTCCAGTTGGCCATCGGGGCGCAGAAGAAGCTCGAGGAGGAGGGCCGGCCGACGCGCGTGGTCTCCATGCCGTGCGTGGAGTGGTTCTTCGAGCAGGACCTGGCGTACCGCCAGCATGTGCTGCCGACCGGCTGCCGGGTGGCCAAGGTCAGCGTCGAGGCCGGGATCGCGATGTCCTGGCAGTGGTACCTCGGCGAATGCGGCGAGGCGGTCAGTATCGAGCACTACGGCGCCAGCGCCCCCCACACGGTGCTGTTCGAGCAGTTCGGGTTCACGGTCGACAATGTGGTCGCGGCTGCCCACGCATCGCTCGTCAAGGTCGGCGAGATCACCGGCAGCACGACGGGCAACTAGGAAATCATAGGAGACAGCGATGACTACCGATCGGCTGGCCGAACTCGCCCGCGCCGGCGTGGCAATCTGGCTCGACGACCTCTCCAGGCAGCGGCTGACCACCGGAAACCTCGACAAGCTGCGGCGTGAGCAGCACGTCATGGGCGTCACCAGCAACCCCACCATCTTCGCCAAGGCCCTGTCCGCGGCCGAGGACTACGCGGTGGACGTCAACGACCTGGCCCTGCGCGACTGCGACGTCCGCGAGGCGTCGCGCTTCCTGATGACCTACGACGTCCGCTGGGCGTGCGACGTCATGAAGCCCGCGGTCGAGGCGACCAAGGGCCTTGACGGCCGGGTCTCGATCGAGGTCGACCCCACCCTGGCCAACGACACCGAGCGCACCGTCGCGGAGGCCAAGGCCCTGTGGTGGCTCGTCGACCGGGGGAACCTCTTCATCAAGATCCCCGCCACCAAGGAGGGCCTGCCGGCGATCACGGCCGTGCTCGCCGAGGGCATCAGCGTCAACGTCACGCTGATCTTCTCCCTGGAGCGGTACGAGGCCGTGATGAACGCATTCTTCGCCGGCCTGGAGCAGGCCAAGGCCAACGGGCACGACCTGTCCAAGATCGAGTCGGTCGCGTCGTTCTTCGTGTCCCGCGTGGACACCGAGTACGACAAGCGGCTCGACAAGATCGGCACCCCCGAGGCGAAGGCGCTCAAGGGCAAGGCGGCGATCGCCAACGCGAAGCTGGCCTACAAGCGCTACGAGGAGCTGTTCTCCAGCGAGCGCTGGCAGGCCCTCGCGAACGCGGGCGCCAAGCCGCAGCGGCCGTTGTGGGCGTCGACCTCGACGAAGAACCCGGAGTACCGGGACGTGATCTACGTCGAGGAGCTCGTCGCGCCCGGCACCGTCAACACCATGCCGGAGTCGGTGATCCACGCGTTCGCCGACCACGGTGAGGTGCGGCTCGACGCGATCACCGGCTCCTACGCGGAGGCGCGGCAGGTGATGGACGCGCTCGCCGCGGTCGGCATCGACTACGACGACGTCGTGGAGGTGCTCGAGCGGGAGGGCGTCGAGAAGTTCACCGCCAGCGGAAAGGAAATGCTGGCGACGGTGCGCACCGCCCTGGAAGCGGCTGCGAAATAGCCGTTCACCGCATCAGAATTGCACTGTTACCGAGGAGGTGCGGGTGTCTGATCTGCTCGACGACGCGGTGACCGCGGCCGGACTGACGGTGTTCGGTGCCGCCTCCGTCCCGGGGTCGATCGACGCCCGCACCCGCCTCGACCCGGCTGCTCTCCCCCCGGCTCGCTCCGACGATCACGACCTGGTCGCGCGGATCACCGCCCTGCGCGCCGAGTTCCTCTCCCGCGGCCTCGACCACGTGGTGCTCTGCGGCATGGGCGAGTCGTCATTGGCCGCCGAGGTGATCAGCCGCACGCTGGGGGTCGAGCTCACCGTGCTGGACAGCAGCGACCCGCACCAGGTCCGAGCGGCGCTCGACGACCGGCTCGCCCGGAGCGTGGTGGTGGTGGCCAGCCGGTCCGGCTCGACGGTGGAGACCGACAGCCACCGCCGGGCCTACCGGCAAGCCTTCGAAGACGCCGGCCTGCAGGATGTGGGCCGGCGCTTCGTCTACGTGACCGAGCCCGGCTCGCCGCTGGCCACGACGGCCCGCGAGACGGGCTCGCACCTGTTCCTCGCCTCGTCCGCGCACTCGGCGTTCTCCGCGTTCGGGCTGGTGCCCAGCGGCCTGGCCGGCGTGCGCGTCGACACGCTGCTCGACGAGGCGTTCCCGCGGCCGGCGCCGCACTTCGCGGCCGGCTTCTCGATCGCGCCCCCGGCGCCGGAGCCGTCCGCCGCCGACTTCACCGACCCGGCGCTCATGCTGGGTGCCGCGCTGGCCACCGGCGCGCTCGCCGGCCGGGACAAGCTGGCGCTCGCCTCCGACGGCACCGGCCTCGACGGACTCTCCGACTGGATCGAGCACATCGTGGCCTCCGCCACCGCGGGATCGGGCCGCGGCCTGCTGCCGGTCGTGCTGGAGAACCCGTCGTCGTGGGGGCACGAGGGTCCCGACGTGCTCAGCGTGACCACCGGTGGCGCACTCGCCGCCGGGGTGATGCCGGGCGGTGGCATCGCACCGGACCTGGCCGTCAACGGCCCGCTCGGCGCCCAGTTCGTGGTGTGGGAGCGTGCGGCGGCGATCGCCGGGCACCTCCTGGGCGCCGATCCGTCCGCGCGTCCCGACGCGGAACCGACCCGCCTGGTCCTCGACGCCGGACTCCCCCACGAGACGCCGGTGTTCGCCGACGGCGCCGTGGAGGTCTACGGCAACACGTCGGCGACGACGCTCGTCGCGGCGGTCGACGAGCTGGCCCGCGGCGTCCCGCCGTTGGGATACCTGGCGGCGACCGCCTACCTGGACCGGGTCGGTGACGCGGCCGCGGCCGGGGTGCGGGACGCGCTCGCGGCCCGGGTGGCGCGTGCCGTCACCTTCGGCTGGGGACCGAGATATCTGCACTCGACCGGGCGGCTGCACAAGGGCGGCCCGGCGACCGGATCGTTCCTGCAGATCACCGGCGCGGTGACCGACGACCTCCCGGTGCCCGGCCGGCCGTACACGTTCGGCGAGCTGCAGGCTGCCCAGGCGGCCGGCGACCGGCAGGCGCTGCAGGCCGGCGGCCGTCCCGTGCTGCGCCTGCACCTGACCGACCGGGCAACCGGTATCGAACAACTGTTGGCCGCCCTCGGAGGGTGAGACTGATGACCAATCCGCTGCGGGACCCGCAGGACCGGCGACTGCCTCGGATCCCCGAGCCGTGCGCGCTGGTCATCTTCGGTGTCACCGGTGACCTTGCTCGGAAGAAGCTCATCCCGGCGGTGTACGACCTGGCCAACCGGGGCCTGCTGCCGCCCAGTTTCGCCGTGCTCGGCTTCGCCCGGCGCGACTGGGGCGACGGCGACTTCGAGGAGCTGGCCCGCAAGGCCGCCCAGTCCGGCGCCCGCACCACCTGGCGCGAAGAGGTCTGGTCGCGGCTGGCCGCGAACATCAAGTTCGTCGGCGGCTCGTTCGAGGACGACGCGGCCTTCGACCATCTCGCGCAGTCGCTCGACGACCTGCACGAGGAGGCCGGAATCCCGGGCAACGCCGCCTTCTACCTGTCGATCCCGCCGTCGGCGTTCCCGGTGGTGCTCAAACAACTGGAACGCACCGGCATGTCGGACAACGCGAAGTCCGGCGGCTGGCGCCGGGTGGTGGTGGAGAAGCCGTTCGGCTACGACCTCACCTCCGCCCGCCAGCTCAACGACCTGGTCGATGACGCGTTCACCGCGCAGGACGTGTTCCGCATCGACCACTACCTCGGCAAGGAGACGGTCCAGAACATCCTGGCCCTGCGCTTCGCCAACAACCTGTTCGAGCCGGTGTGGAACTCCAACTACGTCGACCACGTGCAGATCACCATGGCGGAGGACGTCGGCATCGGCAGCCGGGCCGGGTTCTACGACACGGTGGGGACGGCACGTGACGTACTGCAGAATCACCTGCTGCAGCTCCTCGCCCTCGTGGCGATGGAGGAGCCGATCGCGTTCGACGCCAACGCCATCCGCACCGAGAAGCTGAAGGTGCTCAACGCGATCACGGTGCCGAACGACGTCTTCGCGCACACGGTCCGCGGGCAATACCTCACCGGCTGGGTGGCCGGCGAGCGCGTCCCCGGCTACCTGGAGGAGAAGGACGTCCCGCCGGACTCCAAGACGGAGACCTACGTGGCGGTGCGGCTCGGCATCCAGAACCGCCGCTGGGCCGGGGTGCCGTTCTACATCCGGGCCGGCAAGCGCCTCCCCCGGCGGGTCACCGAGCTCGCCGTGTTGTTCAAGAAGGCACCGCACCTGCCGTTCCACCCGGCCGACGTCGAGATGCTCGGGCACAACCAGCTCGTCATCCGGGTCCAGCCCGACGAGGGCGTGATGCTCAAGTTCGGCTCCAAGGTGCCCGGCACGACGATGGAGGTCCGCGACATCGCGATGGACTTCCAGTACGGCGAGGCGTTCACCGACGCGAGCCCCGAGGCGTACGAGCGGCTGATCCTCGACGTGCTCGTCGGCGACAAGACGCTGTTCCCGGACTCGGCCGAGGTCGAGGCAAGCTGGAACGTGGTGGATCCGCTGGAGGCGGCGTGGGCGGGTTCGACGCCCGAGCCGTACCGGGCGGGCGAATGGGGTCCGCGGGCCGCGGACGAGATGCTGGCCCGCGAGGGCCGCGCCTGGCGCCGGGCTTAAGAGGGGTTGCGTTTCATGATCGGACTTTGGGACACCACCGGCATCGAGGTCGTCAAGGCGCTCGCCAACGAGCGGCGCAGCGCCGGCGGGCTGACCAGCGGCCTGGCGCTGACACTGATCGCCGTCGTCGACGAGCGCCAGGTACGTGAAGCGGAGGCCGCGGCCACCATCGCCGCCGCGCAGCACCCGTGCCGGCTGCTCATCGTCGTGCGCGCCGACGTCACCCAGCAGCGCTCCCGGCTCGACGCCGAGATCGTCGTCGGCGGGCGGCTCGGTCCGTGCGAGGCGGTCGTGATGCGCATGCAGGGCCGGCTGGCGCTGCACGCCGAGTCGGTGATCATGCCGCTGCTCGCCCCGGACGTGCCGGTGGTGACCTGGTGGCAGTGCGCCCCGCCGGAGCGGATCGCCTACGACCCGCTGGGCGTGGTCGCCGACCGCCGCATCACCGACGTCGCGCAGGCCATGGACCCGGTCGCGGCGCTGCGGGTCCGGGCCGACGACTACGTGCCCGGCGACACCGACCTGGCCTGGTCGCGGATCACACCGTGGCGCACCCTGCTGGCCGGTGCTTTCGACGCCAACCGGACAGGAGTGCGGGCGGTGAACATCATCGCGCCGGACCACGACCCGACGGCCCCGCTGCTCGGCGGCTGGCTGGAGGCGCGCCTCGGCGTCCACCCGACCCGCCACCCGGGCAGCGGCAAGATCATGGAGGCGGTCAACCTCGAGCTCGACGACGGCAGCACGATGAACCTCGTGCGCGACCTCAACGCCGGCGTCGCCGCGCTGACGCGCACCGGCCAACCGGACCGCACCCTGCCGCTGAGCCGCCGGCCGCTCGGTGAGGAACTCGCCGAGGAGCTGCGCCGCCTCGACCCCGACCAGCCGTACGCGGCCGCCCTGGCCGCCGCGACCGGCAAGCGGAAGCTGGACGAGCGGCTGGCCCCGCGGGTGCACATCTGGAAGGACCCGGCGCTCGCCGAGCGCCCGGAGGTCCAGTCCCCGTCGTTGCAGGAGTCGCTGTCTTCATGACCCAGTCCAAGGTCGTCGTCCACACCGAGCCGAAGCTCCTCGCCGAGGCCGCCGCCGCGCGTCTGATCGTCCGGCTGACGGATGCCCAGGCGGAGCGCGGCGAGGCGACGGTGGTCCTCACCGGCGGCCGGATCGCTGCTCAGATCTACCAGGCGCTGCGCGAGAGCCCGGCCCGCGACGCGGTCGACTGGTCGCGGGTCGACTTCTGGTGGGGCGACGAGCGGTTCCTGCCCTCCGGCGACCCGGAGCGCAACGAGACCCAGGCCCGGGAGGCGTTCCTCGACGCGCTGCCGTTGAACCCTTCGCGGGTACATCCGATGCCCGCCGCCGACGGACCGGACGGTGACGACGCCGAGGCCGCGGCCGCGCGCTACGCCGCCGAACTGGCCGAGGCCGCCAAGCCCGGCCACGCCGAGCTGCCCCACTTCGACGTGGTCCTGCTGGGTGTCGGCGAGGACGGCCACGTGGCATCGGTCTTCCCCGAGCACCCGGTCACCTACGAGACCCGCCCGGTCTCGGCGGTCCGGGGCAGCCCCAAGCCCCCGCCCGTGCGCGTCACGCTCACCCTGCCGGCGATCAACACGGCCGACGAGGTGTGGCTGATAGCGTCGGGCGCCGGCAAGGCGAGCGCGGTGGGCCTGGCCCTCGCCGACGCCGGCCCGCGTCAGATCCCGGCGGCGGGCGTCCACGGCCAGGAGCTGACACTGTGGCTGCTCGACACCGCAGCGGCCCACGAACTCCCCCCGACGTTCCGCAGCCTCGTCTGACTCACGGCCCCCGGCGCGCGCTGCGGCGCATCATGCTCCCGGCGACGGACCTCGATCGTTTCCACGCTGGGGGCGGCCGTCCCGGCTGCACATAGCCAGACCAGGCCAGACCGGGCGGGTGGTGCCTGTCGCTCATGGTCGCCGCCGGCCCCGAGGCGACGAGCTCCGGGCCGAGCGACTCCGTGATCATGGGCTGTTGGGCTCGACTCCGCTCGGTGTGGAGTCCTGTGGTCGCCCGGGCCGCCACAAGACTCCGCGGCCCGGCGAGCCCTTCCACGTCGACACCCTGCGACCGGCTCTTGGCACGACGGCGATGGCAGGGAGGGCCGTCAAGGCCCGACCGGTGTCTGGCGGGAGCGACGGTCGCGCGTTGCACGGACCCGAGTCCTCAAAAAAGACCCGAGTCCTCAAAAAGACGAGCTTCGCCGCTGGTGAAGACGCGCCAAGGCCTCCTGGAGGATGGCCTCGCCGTCGGCGTCGGTGCGGCGCTCCTTCACATAGGCCAGGTGGGTCTTGTACGGCTCCGCGCGCGGGCGCTCCGGAGGGGCCTGCTCGTCCTGACCCGCCGGGAGGCCGCAACGCGGGCAGTCCCAGGTCGTGGGGGGTGTGATCTCGGCGGCGAAGGCCGGGGTCGTCTCGTGGCCGTTGGCGCACCAGTAGGTGACGCTGCGGCGCGGGGCCTGTTCACCGCGCTCGGTCCAGCGCACGGGGCCGGAGCCGACTCGGGTTCCGCGGATGGCGTTGCCAGTTGCCACGGCTGCTCGCTCCTGTTCGTCGGAGGGTGCGACGTCGTGCGGAGTGCAGGAGTGTGGGCGAAACACCTGCGCGCGGCCCCGGAACGGAACCGCGCGCCTGAGTCTAGAACTCCTGCGGGTGCTCAGGCACCACTGTTCTCGACGATTTTCAGCCAGAGCCCAAGGCCAACAATGCAGGCGAACCAGATGATACCGACCAGAACGGTGTATCGGTCCAGGTTCTTCTCGGCGACGGAGGAGCCGGCGAGGCTGGAGGAGACGCCACCGCCGAACATGCTCGACAGGCCGCCGCCCTTGCCGCGGTGCAGGAGCACGAGCATGGTGAGCAAAACGCTCGTGATGATCAGCAACACGATGAGGGTGTAAGCGAACGCCGTCATGGCGCGGTCGTCCTCTCGATGGGCGGAATGCTCAGGCTGAGCCAGCTTACTAGGCGAGACCGAGTGCGCACAGGTCGGGCTGGCCGAACTGCGGGTGGATGAAGCCGCCCCGCACGTTGGTGCCCGCCATGCGCAGCGCCTTCATGTAGATGATCGGGATGGTCACGGCCTGCTGCTGGATCTTCTCGTCCAGCTCGCCCCACAGCCGGTACTGCCGATCGGGCATCGACTCCTCCAGCGCCGCGGCGATCGCGTCGTTGATCTGGCGGTCGTTGAGCAACGAGTAGTTCTGGTTGTTGGTGGCGTCGGCCTTGGTCGGGATGAGCCGGCCGTCGAACAGCGGCGGGATGACCGCGGAGCCGTTGGCCCAGTCCGGGATCCAGCCCGCCCACAGCAGGTCGTTCTGGTTGGCCGGGTTGCCGATGACGTCGAAGTAGCTCTCCGGGTCGATGCCGTTGACCTTCAACTGGATGCCGATCCGCTGGTAGCTCTCGACCATCGTGGCGGCGAGGCGCCGGATGTCCTTCTGCTCCGGGATCGACAGCGTCAGTGTGGTCGCGCACGGCTTGCCGCTGTTGCGCCGCCCCTCCATCAGCTTGACGGCCACGTCAGGCTTGCCCTCGACGTTGTTGGCGCTGTCGTACAGGTCGAAGTCCTTGTGGGCCTTGAGTTGCGGGGCGATCATCGTGTTGGCGTAGTCGCCGAAGACCGAGCCGCCGGCCGCCGCGCGGAACTTGCGCTTGTCGAACGCGTAGACCAGGGCGCGGCGGCAGTCGAGGTCGGGGATCCGCT
Organism: Dactylosporangium roseum; assembly: GCF_025264685.1. Taxonomy (GTDB): domain Bacteria; phylum Actinomycetota; class Actinomycetes; order Mycobacteriales; family Micromonosporaceae; genus Dactylosporangium; species Dactylosporangium roseum. The sequence goes on along the minus strand of NZ_CP073721.1, from coordinate 1,900,661 downwards.
TGGAGTTGATCGCCAGGTATCGGATGCCGCCGTAGCTGCCCTGGACCGCCCGCGCCGACAGGTCAGGGTCGTTGACGACCTGCTGCACGAAGCTGGGCGCGACGTTCTTGTCCAGGTCGATCGAGTCGGCGAAGTCGCCCTCGCTCTGGATCAGGTTCGAGGTGACGGTCGGCAGGTCGCCGTTGGCCTCGATCACGATCTTTTCCGGGTACGCCTTGCGAACGCTGTCGGTCTTGCGGTCCCAATACTGGTTACGCACGAAGACCAACCGCTGGTCCGTGTTCTCCTGCAGCTTGTACGGGCCGTTCGAGAACGGCTTGCGGTCGTAGTCGTTCTTCGTGTCCTGCTTGACCGGCACGGGCGCGAACACCGACATGGCGACGGTGTAGCCGAAGTCGCCGACCGGCTGGGACAACCGGAACTTGATGTTCCGCTTGTCGGCGCACTGGACAGAGGCCAGACCCTTGCCGTCGTTGTTGCCGTCGACGAACGGTCCCGCGTAGTTCTCGGTGCTGGCCAGGTAGGTCTTCGCATACGGCTGGGCGACGGAGAAGGCGCTGGAGAAGCTGCGCTCGACGCCGTATTTCACGTCCTCGCACGTGATCGGCGTGCCGTCCTCCCAGCGGAGGCCTTCCTTGAGCCGGAAGTCCCAGACTCTGTTGCCCTCGCTCGGCCGGCCGGCGTCGGTCGCGAGGTCGCCGACGATCTCGCTGGCCGCCGCGCCCGGCTCGGACTTGAACGTGGTGAGCGTGCGGCTGAGCAGGCGGCTGACGTTCGCGTCGGTCGCCGTGGCGATGCGCTGAGGGTCGAGATGGGCCGGCTTGGCACTCACGATGACGTGCAGGGTGCCGCCGGTCTTCGGCGGTTGCGGCTGGTTCGTCGCGTCCGCGTCGCTGCACCCGGCGGTCGCCAGCAGCGCCAGACTCACGAGAACCCCCACGGTGGCACGACGGCGCGTGGAGAACAGCATGCTCGTCCTAACGTCACCCGCTCGTGGCGGGACCACGTCACTTTAGGCGGCGTTCAGGTCGGACGGAATGCGGGGTGGCTGGCACCGCAAAACGTCGCGCGGCCCATGCGGACCGCGCGACGTTCGGTGATGTGTTGCCTACTTACCCAAGCGGCAAATCCGGACGAAACCCTCGGCGTCGATGCTGGCGCCGCCGACGAGCGCGCCGTCGATGTCGGGCTGCTCGATGATCGCCGCGACGTTGTCGTGCTTGACCGAGCCGCCGTAGAGGATGCGGATCCGGTCGGCGGTGCCGCCGGTGTACTTCTCGGCCAGCCGCGTGCGGATCGCGCCGATGACCTCCTGCGCGTCCTGCGGGGTCGCCACCTTGCCGGTGCCGATCGCCCAGACCGGCTCGTACGCGATGACGATCTTCTCGACCTCGTCGGTCTTGACCTTCTCCAGACCGGCGTCGAGCTGCGCGAGCGTGTAGCCCACGTGCTCGCCGGCCTCGCGCACCTCGAGCCCCTCGCCGACGCACAGGATCGGCGCGATGCCGTTGGCGAGCGCGGCCTTCACCTTGGCGTTGACGAGAGCGTCGTCCTCGCGGTGGTACTGGCGGCGCTCCGAATGACCGACCACGACGTACTGGCAGCCGAGCTTGGCCAGCATCCCGCCCGAGATGTCACCCGTATACGCCCCCGACGGGTGGGGCGACAGGTCCTGCGCACCGTAGCCGATGAGCAGCTTGTCGCCGTCCACCAGCGTCTGGACGCTGCGGATGTCGACGAACGGCGGCAGCACGACCACCTCGACGTCGTTGAGCTGCTGCTCCGTGAGGCTGAAGGCCAGCTTCTGGACCAGCGCGATCGCTTCGAGGTGGTTGAGGTTCATCTTCCAGTTGCCGGCCATGAGCGGACGGCGACCGGTCTCCGGAGTGGTCATGACTCAGGCCTCCAGCGCCAGAATGCCGGGCAGCTCTTTGCCCTCGAGGAACTCCAGGGAGGCGCCGCCGCCCGTGGAGATGTGACTGAAGCCGTCCTCGGGGATGCCGAGCGCGCGGACCGCCGCCGCCGAGTCGCCGCCGCCGACGACGGTGAAGCCGTCGACCTTGGTGATCGCCTCGGCGACGCCACGGGTGCCCGCCGCGAAGGGCGCCAGCTCGAAGACGCCCATCGGCCCGTTCCAGAAGACGGTCTTCGCCGGCTCCAGGACCCGGGTGAAGAGCGCAACGGACTCGGGACCGATGTCGAGGCCCATGCCCCCGGCTCCGATTTGCCCGATTTCAACCGTTTCGGTGGGTGCCTCGGCGCTGAACTCGGGCGCGGTGACCACGTCGACCGGAAGGACGATCTTGTCGCCGGCCTGCTCCAGCAGGGCCTTGCAGGTGTCGATCATCTCGTCCTGCAGGAGGCTCTTGCCGACCTCGTGCCCCTGGGCCTTGAGGAACGTGAAGCACATGCCGCCGCCGATGAGCAGCTTGTCGACCTTCGGCAGCAGGGCCTCGATGACGGCCAGCTTGTCGGAGACCTTGGAGCCGCCGAGCACGACGACATAGGGCCGATCCGGGTCGCCCGTCAGCTTCGAGAGCACCTCGAGCTCGCGCCGCACGAGCCAGCCGCTGTAGTGCGGGAGCAGGCGGGCCACGTCGTAGACGCTGGCGTGCTTGCGGTGCACGGCGCCGAAGGCGTCATCGACGTAGACGTCGGCGAACTCCGCGAGCTGCGCGGCGAACGCGGCGCGCTCGGCCTCGTCCTTGCTGGTCTCGCCCTTGTTGAACCGCAGGTTTTCCAGCAGCGCCACGGCACCGTCGCCGAGCCCGGCCACGGTCGCCCCCGCCGACTCGCCGACCGTGTCGGTGGCGAACGCGACCGGAGCCCCCAGCAGCTCCGAGAGGCGACCGGCGACCGGCCGCAGGCTGTACTTCGGGTCGGGCGCACCCTTCGGGCGGCCCAGGTGCGACACCACGACGACCCGGGCACCGCCCTCACGCAGCGCGTTGAGGGTCGGCAGGACCGCCCGGATACGCCCGTCGTCGGTGATCTTGTCTCCGTCGAGCGGGACGTTGAGGTCGGCGCGCAGGAGCACGCGCCGGCCCGCGGCGCTTGACCTTAGGAGGTCGTCGAGCGTCTTCACAGGCCGGTGCCGACCAGGGTGACGAGGTCGACGAGGCGGTTCGAGTAGCCCCACTCGTTGTCGTACCACCCGACGACCTTGGCCTGCTTGCCGATGACCTTGGTCAGGCCCGCGTCGAAGATGCACGACGCCGGGTCGGTCACGATGTCGGTCGAGACGATCGGGTCCTCGGTGTAGGTGAGGATGCCCTTGAGCGGCCCGTCCGCGGCGGCCTTGACCGCGGCGTTGATCTCGTCGGCGGTGGCCTCACGGGACAGGTTGACCGTCAGGTCGGTGGCCGAGCCGGTCGGGATCGGCACACGCATCGCGAAGCCGTCGAGCTTGCCCTTCAGCTCCGGCAGGACCAGGCCGATGGCCTTGGCCGCACCGGTCGAGGTCGGCACGACGTTGAGGGCGGCGGCGCGGGCGCGACGCAGGTCCTTGTGCGGGCCGTCCTGGAGGTTCTGGTCCTGGGTGTACGCGTGAATCGTGGTCATCAGACCCTGCTCGATGCCGAAGGTGTCGTTGATGACCTTGGCCATCGGCGCGAGGCAGTTGGTGGTGCAGGACGCGTTCGAGATGATCGTGTGCTTCGCCGCGTCGTACTTGTCCCCGTTGACGCCCAGAACGACGGTGATGTCCTCGTTCTTGGCCGGCGCCGAGATGATGACCTTCTTCGCACCCGACTCGACGTGAACCTTGGCCTTCTCGGCGTCGGTGAAGATGCCGGTCGACTCGATCACGACGTCGGCGCCGAGGTCGCCCCACGGCAGCTTCGACGGGTCGCGCTCGGCCAGCGCCTTGAACGTCTTGCCGTTGAGGGTGATCTCGTCGGAGGTCGCCTTCACCTCGTACGGCAGGCGGCCGAGGATGCTGTCGTACTTCAACAGGTGTGCCAGCGTGGCGTTGTCGGTGAGGTCGTTCACGCCGACGACCTCGATGTCAGCGCCCTTGGCCAAGGCCGCACGGAAGAAGTTGCGGCCGATCCGGCCGAAGCCGTTGATGCCAACCCGGATGGTCACTTCGACACATCTCCTCGCCTTGTCGCGTCCCGGCCTTTGCCGATGCCGGGCGCCAGATGAGTGTTATTGGTTCGCCCACCCTGGTCCCGCCGGTCCGGACCCTGCTTGTGACGCCTGGGCCCGGCCGCGTGTCGCGGCGGCGATCGAACAGCGAGGAGCGACCCGAGTCGGCCTCATCGCCGAACTCTCAAACCCTATCGTCTCGGACTGGTCACGATCCCGGCGGGGTGTCGGAGGCCACGTTTCAGCCTACGAGCATTTCGGGGGTGACCGCCGACTCGGTGTCCGGAATGCCGAGGTCGCGGGCCCGCTTGTCGGCGAGCGCGAGCAGACGGCGGATCCGGCCGGCGATCGCGTCCTTGGTCAGCGGCGGGTCGGCGAGCGCGCCGAGCTCCTCCAGCGACGCCTGCCGGTGCTCCAGCCGCAGCGTGCCGGCGCTGAAGAGGTGATCGGGGGCGGTGTCGGCGAGGATCTCCATGGCCCGGGCCACCCGGGCGGCGGCGGCGACCGCCGCGCGGGCGGAGCGGCGCAGGTTGGCGTCGTCGAAGTTGGCCAGCCGGTTGGCGGTGGCCCGGACCTCGCGGCGGACGCGGCGCTCCTCCCAGGTGAGGACGCTCTGGTGGGCGCCGATGCGGGTGAGCAGCGCGGCGATCGCGTCGCCGTCCTTGACCACGACCCGGTCGACGCCGCGGACCTCGCGGGCCTTGGCGGTGATCCCGATGCGGCGGGCGGCGCCGACCAGCGCGAGCGCGGCCTCCGGGCCGGGGCAGGTGATCTCCAGGGCGCAGCTTCGGCCGGGCTCGGTCAGGGAGCCGTGAGCGAGGAAGGCACCTCGCCAGGCGGCGACGGCACAGCACATGTTGGCGGAGACGACGTGCGGCGGGAGCCCCCGGACCGGGCGGCCCCGGACGTCGAGGAGGCCGGTCTGCCGGGCGAGGGCCTCGCCGTCCTTGACCACGCGGACGATGAAGTGGCTGGCCTTGCGCAGGCCGCCGGACGCGAGGACGTGGATCTCGCTCTGGTACCCGTAGACCTCTGACACTTCCCGCCTGAGCCGGCGGGCCGCGGCGTTGGTGTCGAGCTCGGCCTCGACGACCACCCGGCCCGAGACGATGTGCAGTCCGCCGGCGAACCGGAGCAGCGCGGCCATCTCGGCGCGCCGGCAGCAGGGTTTTGCCACGTCAACCCGGCTGAGCTCGTCCTTGACCGCAGCGGTCATCGCCATTCTGTCGTCACCTCGCGGTTTTCGAATTCCTTACGGATCAGCGGCTCCAGAGCTGCCGCGAGCGCCTGCGGATCGTGCTGTGGAGATCCATCCACGACGGCCACCGGCGCCACTACCAGACGTGCACCAAGCGATTCTGCCGCACGATGGACCGGTTCGGGGTCGCCTACGGCTTTCCCGTCAGCAAGAACTACATCGACCTGTAACCCGGGTAGGTAACGACGCAACGCGGCCAGGTGCTCTGGAAGCGTGAGCCCGGCGGTCTCGCTGTCGGCCGCCAGGTTGAGCGTGACCAGGCGTTTTGCGGCGCTCTCCCGGATCGCGTCGGCCAACGCCGGCACGAGCAGGTGCGGGATCACACTGGTGAACCAGGAGCCGGGGCCGAACAGCAGCCAGTCGGCCCGCAGCGTCGCGTGCACCGCCTCGGCGCAGGCCGCCGGCGCGGCGGGCGTGAGCCGGACCCGGTCGATGGTCTTGGTGGAGATCGCGACCTGGTGCTGGCCACGCACGGTGACGACCTCACCACCCTCCGACAGATCGGCCTCGATATGCAGCGGCTGGCGTGACATCGGCAGGACCCGCCCGTGGCAGCGCAGCATGGCGGCGGCCCGGTCGAGGGCGGAGACCGGGTCCTGGGCCAGCTCCATCAGCGCGCAGAGGACAAGATTGCCGACCGGATGCCCGGCGATGTCGTCGTCGCCGTCGAACCGGTGCTGGAACAGCTCGGCCAGGGCGGCCTCGTCGGCGAGCGCGGCGAGGGCCTGGCGCAGGTCGCCCGGGGGCAGGATGTCGCGGGTGGCCCGGAGGCGACCGCTGGAGCCGCCGTCGTCGGCCACGGTGACGACCGCGGTGATGTCGAGGGGCCGTTCCCGCTGGATGCCGCGGAGGGCGCGGAGCGTCACGGAGAGCCCGTGCCCGCCCCCGAAGGCGACGACCCGCACGGGAGCGCCGTCCGCCCGCCCGATGAGCGACCGGCTCGCGGCGGCGGACGCCTCGGCGCCCAGCTCGGTGGCGTTGCCCAGCCGTTGCGTGGCGATCGGCGAGGCCGTCCCGTCCGGTCCGGCGGTGCGCACGTCGCCGGGCTCCGTGGCCGTGGCCACACCCGGCCCGGAGGTGCCTGGGCCGCCGGCCGCCGCGGCCGGCGGTGCGGCGGCTTCGGTGGGCACGGTGACGGGCTCGCCCGTCACCGTGCGTGGCGGGGTCTGGGCCTGCGGTGCTGCCGGTGCCTCGTCGGTCATTCGCGCCCCAGGTCGCGGTGCTGGGGCGACGCCGCCAGACGCATCTCGCGCAGCCGGCGGGCCAGTTCCTCGGCGATCGCGACGCTGCGGTGCTTGCCGCCGGTGCAGCCGACGGCGATGGTGAGGTATCGCTTGCCCTCGCGCTCGAAGCCCGGCGCGGTGGCGTTGATCAGCCGCGCGTAGGTCTCGACGAAGGTCACCGCGCCGCGCTGGCCCAGCACGTATCGGCTGACCTCGGTCTCCTTGCCGGTGTGCTCCCGCAGCTCGGGCACCCAGTACGGATTCGGAAGGAACCTCGCGTCCAGGACGAAGTCGGCGTCGGGGGGCAACCCATACTTGAACCCGAACGAGAGCACCGTGACCCGGATCTGGGTGGTGTCCTCCTCGCCGAACATCTCCTCGATGCGGCCGCGCAACTGGTTGACGTTGAGATGGCTCGTGTCGATGAGCACGTCGGCCTGCTCGCGCGCCTCCTGGAGGAGCTTGCGCTCGGCGGCGATGCCGTCGGAGAGACGGCCGGCACCCTGCAACGGGTGGGAGCGGCGCACGCTCTCGAACCGGCGGATCAGCACCTCGTCGTCGGCGTCGACGAAGACCATCCGCGGGTTGAAGCCCCGCTCGCGCAGCGCCTTGACGGCACCCGGCAGGTCGGTCGAGAACGCATGGCTGCGCACGTCGAGGACCATCGCCGTGCGCCGGGCGGCGCCGCGTGCCGCATAGGCCAGCTCGGCCATGTCGAGCAGCAGCGCCTGCGGCAGGTTGTCGACGACGTAATACCCGACGTTCTCCAGGGCGCGGGCCACCGTGCTGCGCCCGCCGCCGGACACGCCCGTCACGATGACCAGGTCGGTCGTCGTCCGGTCGGGCGCGACCGGCGCACCCTCTTCGCTCACCACGTGCATGAGTTTATGTCGTGCCGCCCGCGGGCCTGGCCGCTCGGTCGGTTTGCGCAGCTTCACCCTTCGCGCCCGGCTCCGGCGGCGCGGCCTCGCCGTTCAGCGTCCTGAGGATCGACTCGGCGGTCCGGCGGCCGATGCCGTGGACCTCCGCGACCTCCTCGACACTCGCCGCCTTCAGCCTTTTGAGTGAACCGAAGTGGCGCAGCAGCGCCTTGCGACGGATCTCGCCGAGTCCCGGAACAGCGTCCAACGTGGACGCCGTCATGCGCTTCGACCGCTTCTGCCGGTGATACGTGATCGCGAAGCGGTGCGCCTCGTCACGGACGCGCTGCAGCAGATACAACCCCTCGGAGGCGCGCGGAAGGATCACCGGGAAGTCGTCGTCGGGCAGCCACACCTCTTCGAGCCGCTTGGCGAGGCCGCAGATCGCGATGTCGTCGACGCCGAGGTCGAGCAGCACCTGCGCGGCGACGTTGACCTGCGGCTGGCCGCCGTCGACGACGACCAACTGCGGCGGGTAGGCGAACTTGCGCGGCCGGCCGGTGGTCGGGTCGATGCCCGGCCGGGACACGTCCTCCTCGCCGGACAGCTCGTCGAGCTCGACCTTCGAGTCGAGATACCGCGCGAACCGCCGGCGCAGCACCTCGGAGATCGCCGACACGTCGTCGGTCGCGCCGTTGATCGCGAACCGCCGGTATTCACTCTTTCGAGCCAGTCCGTCCTCGAACACGACCATGCTGGCGACGACGTCGGTGCCCTGAATCTGGGATACGTCGTAACACTCGATGCGCAGCGGCGCGGTCTGCATGCCGAGCGCCTCCGCGACCTCCTCCAACGCCTTGCTGCGGGTGCTCAGATCACCGGCCCGGCGCAGCTTGTGCTGCTGCAACGACTGCTGGGCGTTGCGCGCGACCGTCTCGGCAAGGGCCTTCTTGTCCCCGCGCTGCGGGACGCGGATCGTGACCCGGCTGCCGCGCAGCTTGGACAACCAGTCGGTGAGCGCGTCGACGTCGGCGGGCAACTCCGGGACCAGCAGCTCCTTCGGCAGGTCGGCGGCCTCGGCACCGGCCTCGCTGCCGTAGATCTGGCTGCAGAAGTGGTGCACCAGGTCGCCCGCGGACAGGTCCTCGGTCTTCTCCACGATCCAGCCGCGCTGGCCGCGGACCCGCCCGCCACGCACGTGGAACACCTGCACCGCCGCCTCGAGCGGATCGTCGGCGAACGCCACCACGTCGGCGTCGGTGCCGTCACCGAGCACCACGGCCTGCTTCTCCACGGCCCGCCGCAGTGCGCCCAGGTCGTCGCGGATCCGGGCGGCACGCTCGAAGTCGAGCTCGTCGGAGGCGGCATACATCTCCCGCTCCAGCTTCTTGACCATGGTGTCGGTCTTGCCGGCCATGAAGTCGCAGAAGTCCTCGACGATCTGCCGGTGCTCGGCCTCGCTGACCCGGTCGACGCACGGCGCGGAACACTTGCCGATGTAGCCCAGCAGGCAGGGGCGGCCGATCTGACCGGCCCGCTTGAACACCCCCGACGAGCAGGTGCGCGCCGGGAACACGCGCAGCAGCAGGTCCAGCGTCTCGCGGATGGCCCACGCGTGCGCGTAGGGACCGAAATAGCGCACGCCCTTGCGCTTCGCCCCGCGCATCACCTGGAGTCGCGGATACGCCTCGTCGAGCGTCACCGCCAGATAGGGATAACTCTTGTCGTCACGGTAGCGGACGTTGAACCGCGGATCGTAGGCCTTGATCCAGTTGAACTCGAGCTGGAGCGCCTCGACCTCGGTGCCGACGGTGACCCAGTCGACCCGGGACGCGGTGGTGACCATCTGCTGCGTGCGCGAGTGCAGCGTCCACACGTCGGCGAAATAGGAGCTGAGCCGCTGCCGCAGGCTCTTCGCCTTGCCCACATAGATGACCCGGCCGGACGGATCGTAGAAACGGTAGACCCCGGGGGTGTCGGGGATGGTCCCCGGCGCGGGACGGTAGGTGGACGGGTCAGGCACGTTTCGAGCCTATCCGGGGGGTACGACGAAAATCCGCGCCGGGCCGGGCCGACCGCCCCCTCTCGGCCGGCCCTCGCACGTTGCCTCAGGCCAGGGAGATGTTGTCGCCGTCGACCTTCAACTGCTTCTCGGGCAGGCCCTTGGTCGCCGGGCCGTTGGTCACCGAGCCGTCGGCGGCGGAGAACGCGCTGCCGTGACACTTGCAGTGGATGCTGCCGTCCTTCACTTCCGACACCACGCACTGCTTATGCGTGCAGATCGCACTGAAGGCCTTGAACTGGCCGGAGGCCGGCTGGGTGACGACCACGCCACCGCCGTCCGTGAAGATCTTCCCTCCCCCCACGGGGATGTCGGCCTTGCTCGCCAGGGGGCCTCCGGCCGCGGCACCGCCGGTACTACCGGTGTTGCCGCTGCCGGTGCTCCCGGTGTCGCCGGCATCGTCTCCACACGCGGCGAGAACCGTCACGGCCGTGACGCCGGCCGCTCCGGCGAGCACCGCACGGCGGGTCGTGTCACTCACAAGCTCCTCCAATGATCGTTGGCCCGCTGGCTACGCCAGGAAACACGTCGACCATGGACGGTACGGTTCAATGCTCAACAAAGTCTGGAAATCCGTTATCCACGCGTGATCTTTCGTCACTCGCCGTGGCGGACCTCAGACCTCGACCACGTATCCCGCCTGGACCTTCACCGGCACGGCGCTGAGCCCACGCGTGGCCGGCCCGCGCACGAGGCTGCCGTCGGCGGCCTTGAACTGCGAGTTGTGCCCGGGGCACATGATGATCGGGTTGCCGGCGCTGGGCGGCTCGACGATGACGCCCTGGTGCGGGCAGAGCGCCCTGAACGCCTTGATCGTGCCCTGCTTCGGCTGCACGACGAGCACGGTGTCCTTGACGATGAGGCCGCCGCCGACCGGCACCTCCCGCACCGCCACGAGCGCCCCGGCGGGCGGGGCGGCCGCACCCGGCTCGGTGGCGGCGCCGGTGTTGTCGAAGGGATTCGCCGCGGCAGAGGTACCGGCCGGCGCCGGCGCACTGCTCGCACCACCGTTCGCGACGGGCGCGGCAGGCTCGTCACCGCCGCATCCGGCGAGCACGGTGACACCCAGCGCCCCGGCACCGAGCAGAAGCGTCCGCCGAGCGGCGCACGGGTTGAAGACGTCCTCGACAGGCACGTGTTCCTCCAGGGTCGGCCTCGCCAGCGGCCCACGGTAGCAGCGCACTCCCGCCACGGCCGTGGCGTCCCGCGCATGGAGCCCGAAGTTGACCTTGGAAGGTTGCGGCTGCCATGGCGACCACAATCTTCCAAGGTCAACCAGCGCGGCCGTCGCGCGCGGGCGGGTCAGCCCTTTGTTGTGGCCTTCTTCGCCGGGGCCTTGCGGGCCGTCGACTTGGTGGCGGCCGACTTCGTGGTCGTGGATCTCGACGGTGTCTTCGGTGCGGCTTCGGAGGTGGTGGGCTTGTCGGCGGAGCCTTTGGCGGCGGTCGTCGCTCGGGTGGCGGCCGCCTTCTTCGGGGCCGCGCCCGTGCCGTTGGCGCGAGACGCGACCGGTGCTTTGCTCGCACCGTTCGGCTTGGCGGCGCCGTTGGCCTTGGCGGCTCGGTCACGGGCGGACGGGTCGGCGCCGGTCGCCGGGCCTGCCAGGCCGAGGACCGGGCGCAGGAACTTACCCGTGTGGCTCTCCTCCAGCTCGGCCACCTCTTCCGGCGTGCCGGCGGCGACGACCGAGCCGCCCTTGTGACCGCCCTCCGGGCCCATGTCGATGACCCAGTCGGCGGCCTTGATCACGTCGAGGTTGTGCTCGATGACGATCACCGTGTTGCCCTTGTCGACCAGGCTCTGCAGGACCAGCAGCAACTTGCGGATGTCCTCGAAGTGCAGGCCGGTCGTCGGCTCGTCGAGCACGTAGACCGTGCGGCCCGTCGAGCGCTTCTGCAGCTCCGACGCAAGCTTCACGCGCTGGGCCTCGCCGCCGGAGAGCGTCGGGGCCGGCTGGCCGAGCCGGACGTAACCGAGGCCGACGTCGTTGAGGGTCTTCAGGTGACGGTGGATCGCCGGGATCGCCTCGAAGAACGACGCGGCCTCCTCGATCGGCATGTCGAGGATCTCGGCGATCGTCCGGCCCTTGTAGTGCACCTCGAGCGTCTCCCGGTTGTACCGCGCGCCCTTGCAGACCTCGCACGGCACGTAGACGTCGGGCAGGAAGTTCATCTCGATCTTGATCGTGCCGTCGCCGGCGCACGCCTCGCAGCGGCCGCCCTTGACGTTGAACGAGAACCTGCCGGGACCGTAGCCGCGGACCTTCGCCTCGGTCGTCTCCGCGAACAGCTTGCGGATGTTGTCGAACACACCCGTGTAGGTGGCCGGGTTGGACCGCGGCGTGCGCCCGATGGGCGACTGGTCGACGCCGACGACCTTGTCGACGTTGTCGAGCCCGGAGATCCGGGTGTGCCGGCCGGGGACGAGGCGCGCGCCGTTGACGGTGTTCGCCAGCACCGCATGAAGGATGTCGTTGACCAGCGTCGACTTGCCGGAGCCGGACACGCCGGTGACCGCTACGAACTGGCCGAGCGGGAAGGACACGGTCAGGTTGCGCAGGTTGTGCTCGCGGGCGCCGATGACGACCAGCTCGCGGCCGGGCGTGCGGGGCCGGCGGATCTGCGGCGTCGGGATGCTCTTGCGGCCCGCGAGGTAGGCGCCGGTGACCGACTCCTCGGCCTGCAGGAGCTCCTCGTACGGCCCGCTGTGCACGACCCGGCCGCCGTGCTCGCCCGCGCCCGGCCCGATGTCGACGATCCAGTCCGCGGTGCGGATGGTGTCCTCGTCGTGCTCGACCACGATGAGCGTGTTGCCCAGGCGCTTGAGCCTGGTGAGCGTCTCGATCAGCCGATGGTTGTCCCGCTGGTGCAGGCCGATGCTCGGCTCGTCGAGCACGTAGAGCACGCCGACCAGGCCGGAGCCGATCTGCGTGGCGAGGCGGATGCGCTGCGCCTCGCCACCGGACAGGGTGCCGGCGGCGCGGTCGAGCGAGAGGTAGTCGAGGCCGACGTCGACGAGGAAGCGCAGCCGGGCGTTGATCTCCTTGAGCACCCGCTCGGCGATCATCTTCTGCCGGTCGGTGAGGGTCATCGCGCCGAGCAGCTCGGCGCAGTCGCCGACGGACAGGGCGCAGATGTCGGCGATGCTGTGCCCGGCGATCGTGACCGCGAGGATCTCCGGCTTGAGCCGGCTGCCGCCGCACGTGGCGCACGGCACGTCGCGCATGTACCCCTCGTACTTGTCCCGGGACCAGTCGCTCTCCGTGTCGGCGTGGCGCCGCTCGATCCACTGCACCACGCCCTCGAAGCCGGTGTAGTAGGAGCGCTCGCGGCCGTACTTGTTGCGGTACCGGACGTGGACCTGGTCCTCGGAGCCGTGGAGGATCGCCTTCTGCCCGCGGGAGGAGATCGCGCGCCACGGGGTGTCGAGGTTGAACCCCTCGTCGTCGCCGAGCGCCTCGAGCAGGCGGAGGAAGTAGTCGAGCGTGTGGCCCGATGCCCACGGCGCGATCGCTCCCTCACGCAGCGTGCGCTCCGGGTCGGGGACGATCAGCTCCGGGTCGACCTCCTTCTTGGTGCCGATGCCGGTGCAGTCGGGGCAGGCGCCGTAGGGCGCGTTGAAGGAGAACGAGCGCGGCTCGAGGTCCTCGATCGACAGCGGGTGCTCGTTGGGGCAGGCCAGGTGCTCGGAGAACAGCCGCTCGCGGTGCTCGTCGTCCTCGGGCAGGTCGACGAACTCCAGGATGACGATGCCGGCGGCGAGCTTGAGGGCGGTCTCGACGGAGTCGGTGAGCCGCTGCTTGGCGCTGGGCTTCACGGCGAGCCGGTCGACGACCACCTCGATCGTGTGCTTCTCCTGCTTCTTGAGCTTCGGCGGGTCGGTCAACGGGTGGACGACGCCGTCGATCCGGGCGCGCGCGTAGCCCTTGGACTGCAGCTCGCTGAACAGGTCGACGTACTCCCCCTTGCGCCCGCGGACGACCGGCGCGAGCACCTGGAACCGGGTGCCCTCGGCCATGGCGAGGACCCGGTCGACGATCTGCTGCGGGGTCTGCTTGGTGATCGCCTCACCACAGACCGGGCAGTGCGGCTCACCGACGCGCGCGTAGAGCAGTCGGAGATAGTCGTACACCTCGGTGATGGTGCCGACCGTCGATCGCGGGTTGCGCGAGGTCGACTTCTGGTCGATGGAGACCGCCGGGGACAGGCCCTCGATGAAGTCGACGTCGGGCTTGTCCATCTGGCCGAGGAACTGTCGCGCGTAGGAGGACAGCGACTCGACGTAACGCCGCTGCCCCTCCGCGAAGATCGTGTCGAACGCCAGGCTCGACTTGCCGGAGCCGGACAGACCGGTGAACACGATCATCGCGTCGCGCGGCAGGTCAAGACTGACGTCGCGAAGGTTGTGCTCGCGTGCGCCACGGATGATCAAGCGGTCGGACATGCTTCCCCTTGGCAGTGATTTGTCCGGTTCGAACACCGTCACGGTGCCAGCCGACAACTCTAGCCAGGGGGTATGACATTTTTCCGCGCCCGGACGAGGGACTCTCGCCGGGCGCCACACCTAGGGCCGGGCCGACCGGCGACGTTCGCGGCTTTCGCGCTTCATTCGCCGTACCGATGCAAGCATCTGCTCTTTCTGCAGTTTCCGCCAATGGGCGAAGCGTCGCGGGCTCAGCGTGCCGTCCTCGACCGCCTCCCGGACCGCGCAGCCCGGCTCGCCCGCGTGGTTGCAGTCCTGGAACCGGCAGAGCGCCGCGAGCTCGGTCACATCGGCGAACGCCCGATCGAGCCCGCCGGCCGTGTCGAACATGCCGACGAGCCGGATGCCGGGCGTGTCGAGCACCGCGCCGCCGCCCGGCATGGGAATCAGCGCCCGATATGTGGTCGTATGCCGCCCTCGACCGTCGGCGCGCAGCGTCTGCGTGTGCATCACCGGCGCGCCGGCGAGAGCGTTGACCAGGCTCGACTTCCCGGCGCCGGACTGACCCAGCAGGCCGAGCGTGCGGCCGGGCACGACGAGCGGGCGCAAGGCGTCGAGGCCCATCCCGGTGCGGGCGCTCACGGCGTGGACCTCCACCCCGGACTCCCGCCCCGGCATCTGCTCCGCCAGCGCGAGCGGATCGGCGGCGAGGTCGGCCTTGGTCAGCACGAGCAGTGGTTTGGCACCGGACTCCCAGGCGAGGGCCAGCAGGCGCTCGACACGGCCCAGGTCGGGCGACGGGTCGACCGGCTCGACCACGGCCACGGCGTCGACGTTGGCGGCGAGCAACTGGCCGAACGACTCCTCGCCGGCCACCGCGCGGACGATCGCGGTGCGCCGGGGCAGGACCGCCTCGGCCGTCAGGCGGCCGTCGGGCCAGTCGCGCACGACCAGCCAGTCCCCCGCGCACGGCAGGGCCGCCGCGTCCCGGGCGGCACGGGCCAGCAGGCCGCCCGCCAGGCTCGCCCGCACCGGACCGTCGGCTGCCAGCGCCGTGCAGATGCCCCGGTCCACGCGGCTCACCCGCGCCGGCCGCTGACCGGGCAGGTCGTGTCGCGCGTAGGCCGCGGCGAAGGTGTCGTCCCAGCCGAGAGCCGACAGGTCGATAGTCATCTGCTTCCTTGTCCGTACGAGCGTTCGGAAATCCACGGTAGGCAGCGCGTCCTTGCCGCGAAACCGAATATCGCGACTATGGTCGGGTGCGTGCTCCCCTCGCATGTGCTGGCCGGCGCCGTCGGCCACCGCCTCGACCGGGCAGACGTCCAGTGGCACGTCTCGCCCGGCCAGGACGACTCGCTGATGCGGTTCTGGCTGACGTTCGGCGGCACCTCCTACGGCTTCCATGTGGGTGCCGAGGACGAGATCCTCGACGTGATCATGGAGGATCGCGGCACCGACGCCGACATGGGCGTCTACGGGAGGCTGGAGGTCCGCCGCGCCGCGGGCCCGGACCCGGCGGCCGCCGCGGTCGGCCAGCGGCTCGTCGTCGTCCACGACCTCTTCGCGGGCTACCTCGGCAAGCCGATCGGCGCCCGGCTCTCGTTCGAGACCGTCGACCTGAGCGTGGCCGACTGGGAGGACGAGCTGCACTGGGCCGTCGGTGACCTGCCCCCGGCCGTAGGGGTCCGGCAAAGATAGTCTGAGCCGGTGGGCTGAGCGGCGAACTCCCGTCCCTGGAGGCATGGAAATGACGTCGGACCTTTCGATCACGAAGCTCTCGGTCGGGCCGATGGACAACAACGCGTACCTGCTGCGCTGCCGATCGACCGGCGAGGGCGTGCTCATCGACGCCGCGAACGAGCCGTCGCGGCTGCTGTCGCTGATCGGCCCGGATGGCATCTCGGCGGTGGTCACCACGCACCGGCACGCCGATCACTGGCAGGCCCTGTCCGAGATCGTGTCGGCCACGGGCGCCGCGTCACTGGCCCACGCCGCGGACGCCCCGGAGATCCCGGTGGTGACGGACACCCTGGCCGAGGGTGACGTGGTGCCGGTGGGTCCGTACCGGCTGTCGGTGATCCATCTCGTGGGGCACACGCCGGGCTCGATCGCGCTGTACCACGAGCCGGACGGCGGCCACCTCTTCACCGGCGACGCCCTGTTCCCCGGGGGTCCCGGGCGGACGACGAACCCGACCGACTTCAACTCCTTGATGGACGACCTGGAGGAGAAGGTCTTCGGCCGCCTGCCGGACTCGACGGTGATCCACCCGGGACACGGGAAGGACTCGACGCTCGGCGCGGAGCGCCCGTCAATCCCGCAGTGGCGCGCCCGCGGCTGGTAGCCTGCCAGGCCGACCATGGGCGGTAGACGGGCGATAGATTGCGGGCCATGCCCGTATCGACGAAGCCCGTGTATCTCCTGGACTTCCTGCCCGAGGACTGGCGCGAGGCGGTCGCCCCGTACGTCGACCCCGCTGTCGTGGCGGCGCTGTCCTCGTTCGTTGTCGAGCAGTACCGGTCCGCCACGGTGTATCCGCGGAAGCAGGACATCTACGCCGCCTACCGGTTGTCCCCGCTCGCGGCGACCCGGGTCCTCATCCTCGGCCAGGATCCATACGTCCGGCCGGGACAGGCCCATGGACTGAGCTTCAGCGTGCCGCCGGGCGTTCCGGTCCCGCCGTCGCTGCGCAACGTGTACGAGGAGATGCGCGAGGACCTGGGGGTGGACCCGCCGCCGTCGGGTGACCTGACCGCATGGTGCCGGCAGGGAGTGATGCTGCTCAACGCGGTGCTGACCGTCCGCGCCGGCACCCCGAACTCGCATCAGGGACGCGGTTGGGAGAACATCACCGACGCCACGATCCGGGCGCTGAACGCGAAGGCGGACCGCGTCGTGTTCGTGCTGTGGGGCGCGGCGGCGAAGGCGAAGGCGCCGCTGGTGACGAACAACCGACACGTGGTGCTGCGCGCCGGGCATCCCAGCCCGATGAACCCGGCCGGCTTCCGCGGCAGCCGACCGTTCAGCCAGATCAACGCGGCACTGGTGGCGGCCGGAGCTCCCCCGGTGCGCTGGTCGCCGGCGATGCCGCGGCAGTGACGCGAGACCTGGTCACGCGCGCGGCGCAGCTCCGTCGGTACGGGGCCGGGCCGAACGACGTCCCGACTTCGACGAGACGTCGCGGTCACCGTTCCACATGATCTCGGGCGCGACCGGCAAGGGCGACGCGCAGACTGGCGTAGGCCGGGATGAGGACGCGGTGGCCGTACCGCCGCCGGCGGACGTGCCACGGGCGACCGGTCGCCAGCAGGGCGTCCAGCAGGGCGGACACCTCGGCACGGCCGACCGGGGCGCCGAGGCAGAAGTGGCGACCGGCGCCGAACCAGAGGTGGCGCAGCTCCGGGAAGGGCAGGTTGTCGAGGTCGAACCCGCCGCGCGCGTGGTTCGCCGTGGCGGTCAGCAGCAGCACCCGGTGGCCGACCCGGAGCCGCCGACCGGCGACCTCCACGTCGGTGGTGACCGACCGGGTGATCACCGGTATCGGGGAGGCGATCCGCAGGCCCTCGCGCACCGCGACGGGCAACAGGTCCGGCTCGGCGCGCAGCCGGTCCTGCTCGCCGGTGTCGTGCAGCAGTGCCACGGTCCGGGCCATCGCCGAGGCCGTGGTCTGCGTCCCCGCCACGGTCAGCAGCGCCGCCAGGCCCTCGGTCTCGCGCAGGCCCAGCCCGAGTTCGCGGCACCGGCCGAGCAGCGTGCCGCCGGGCGCGGTGCGCCACCCGGCCGCGACCTGGGCGGTCATCCGGGCGACGATCGCCTTTCCGGCGGCGACGGTCCGCGGCGGTACGTGCGGCGAGGCGGTGCTGCGGGCCGCCAGCGCGGCCAGGGCGAGGCCGGCGTCGAAGATCTCGCGGTACGCGGCGTCCGGACCGGTGCCGGGCAGGCCGAGCAGGTCGGCGACGACCCGGCCGACCACCTCGCGGCTCAGCTCGGCGACGTCGACGGTCGCGCCGGCGGCGAGCTCGGCGGTGCAGCGCCGCAGCCGCGGCCCGGCGGCGCGGGCCACGAGCGCCGCCGCCCGCTCCTCGGTGAACAGGTCCCGGGTCGTCGCGCGCAGGGCCTGGTGGCCGGGGCCGTCGAAGAGGTCGTACACCCAGTCGCCGAGCACCCGCGCCCAGAGGTGCCCGACGACACCCTCGCCGACGATCGTGAAATGGTCCCGGTCGGCGAGGACGCGGCGCATGGTGCCGGGGTCGGCGACCACCCAGCCGAGCCCTGGCACCCGCCACATCGGCCGGGCGAACCGCCCGAGGGTGAGCAGTGCCGGGAAGCCGGGCCGGCTGGCGGCGAGCAGCCGCAGCTCATGCCGCCGGGCGCGATCGATCCGACGGCCGGGGACGGTTGCGGTGCGGACTGTTGTCATGCCGCCAGCGTCGGCCGTCGGCGGCGTCGTCACGTCGGATCGGCGGCGACACCGGGCCTGCTCCCCCGGCGGTATCCGGCCGGCTGCCGTACCACGGCCGGCGTACCGGGACCGCACCGGGACGGCGTGCGCACGGCGCCCGAATCGCATCGGTCGAAGGCGCGGGTGCCGGCTGACGGTCCGCCGGAGCGGTCATCTACGAATAAGCATTCCTCGATCGAAGGCGACGGTCCGCAGAGCACTGCGGAGACGATCCGCACCGTCGTGCGCGTGGACGCACAGGCGCGGTCGGGAGCCGCCGACGGCGGCTCCCGACGATGCTCGACCGTGCCAGACTGGCGGGCATGACGACTCTCGGCGCCGTGTTCCTGCCCCAGCTCCCGCCGGAACGACTGCGGTCCGTCGTCCGGGCCGCCGACGAGGCCGGGCTGGAGGAGTTGTGGCTGTGGGAGGACTGCTTCCTGGAGAGCGGAATCGCCACCGCCGCCGCGGCGCTGGCGTGGTCGTCGCGGCTGCGGGTCGGGGTCGGCCTGCTGCCGGTGCCGCTGCGCAACGTGGCCGTCACCGCGATGGAGCTGGCCACGCTGTTCCGGCTGTTCCCGGACCGGGCGATCGTCGGCGTCGGCCACGGTGTGCAGAGCTGGATGGGCCAGGTCGGCGCCCGCGCGGAGTCGCCGCTGACGCTGCTGCGCGAGCACGCGTCGGCGCTGCGGGCCCTGTTGCGCGGCGAGCGGGTCACCGTCGAGGGGCGGTACGTACGGCTGGACGGCGTGGCGCTGGACTGGCCGCCGACCACGGGCGCGGCGGTGCTCACCGGCGCCACCGGCCCGCGGACCCTGCGGCTGTCGGGTGAGGTCTCCGACGGGACCATCCTGACCGGCGGCACGGACATCGGGGCGGTACGGGCCGCACGGCGCCTGATCGACGAGGGGCGCCGGGCGGCGGGGCGGACCGGCCCGCACCCGGTCGTCGTCTACCTGCACGCGGCGACCGGTCCCGGCGCCGCGGAGCGCGTGGCGGCCGAGCACGTGCGGTGGGGCTACGCCGAGCGCGGTGTGGATCCGGCCGACGTGGCCGTCGCCGGTGACGCGCGGACCGTCGCCGACGCGGTGCGCCGCTGGGCGGAGGCCGGGGCCGACACCGTGGTCCTGCAACCGACCGCGGACGACCCGGACCCGGAGCACTTCATGCGCTTCGTCGCGCGGGAGGTCCGCCCGCTGGTCCCCTGACCGCCGCCGGGACACGGAGGGGCTTCAGGCCGGATCCGGTCGCGGTCGGCCCCGATCGTGGTGCGGCTGACGGACGACTCGTTCCGGTTCGTGTTGGTGCCGGGCGACCGGGTCATCTCCTGGCCGAAGCTGCGGGCGCTCCTCGGGGTCAACCGGGTCTCGATGCCGGACGCGGCGACCGGCTACGAGCGGGGCACGATCACGCCGTTCGGGTCGACGACCGCCTGGCCGGTCATCGCCGACGAGCGGCTCCGGGGGCGGGAGATCACGCTGGGTGGCGGGCGGCACGGCGTCGCGCTCGCCGTGGTCGCCGACGCCGCGATCGAGGTGCTGACGGCCACCGTCGCCGACGTCTCCGAGGCCGAACCGCGGGCCTGATCGACGGGCGCTTTTTCCGGTGGTACCGCAGAAAGCCGCACCCGCCAATGGCAGTTTGCCGAAAATGCCTTTGCTGTCGGGAAAATGTGCAAATCTGGCACTCGGCAACCATCATTGCCCGGGTTTCCGGAGGTCGCCCGTGGAGTGCTTCGACGGGCGGTCGCGCGGCGCGCCTCACCATTCGTGCGGGCCGGCCGGAATGCGCAGGTGAGCCCCGGGCCGAGCGGGGAGTCCCACTGTCCACACATCCGTTACGCGGTCATGTCGTGCGCCGCAATCTCGCGGCCGCGACCACCGTCTGCACCATCGCGTGCGCCGCTGCCGTCGCCGGGACACTCGACAGCCCGTCCGCCGCGGGCGTTGTCGTCACCCGGACCCCGTACGTGTTCGTCGGGGCAGCCCAGGAGCCGGCCCGGGCCGACCGGCTCGTCGAGCTCAGGCCCGTCGAGCGACGGCTGCACCCGGCACCGCCGGCCGCGCAGGTTCCGGATCGGGCACCGGGGCCGCAGCGCAAGGTCACCGAGCGCACGGCCGCGCCGCGGACGGGCGGTGCGGGCAAGAGCACCGTGCGGCGCAAGGCGACCAGGTCGAAGCCGCGCGGCGCGGCGCCGGCGAACCGGCTCCGCGTCCGCACCACGACGGCCCGGCCTGTCCAGCCGGCCGGTGGCGGGGACGGGACGGTCGTCGGGTTCGCGATGGCACAGGTCGGCAAGGGGTACACCTTCGGGTCGGCCGGACCGGACCGGTTCGACTGCTCGGGGCTCGTCGTCGCCGCGTACCGGCGGATCGGCGTCAGCCTGCCCCGCACCACGGGCGGGCTCGCCGGCCGGGGAAGACCGGTGGGCCGGGGCGAACTGCGCCCGGGCGACCTCGTGTTCCCGTCGAGCGGGCACGTCGGGATCTACATCGGCGGCGGGCGCATCGTGCACGCGTCGACCGAGCGCGGCGGGGTCAAGGTCTCGCCGATCTACGACTTTCGATACGCCCGCCGGATCATCAACTGACCCCTCGACCGCCCCGCCCCCAAAACCCTCGCCGATCTTGCAGTTGTGGTGCCGAGACACGCCCTGAATGCCCGGTTTGTTAGGCACCACAACTGCAAGATCAACGGCTGAGGGGGCTAGTGGGCCAGCCGGAAGTCGGCGAAGTCGAAGCCGGGCGCGACGACGCAGCTCACGAGCACCGGCTCGGTGCCGATCGGGGTGGCCGCCTGCCACACGCCCGCGGGGATCAGCACCTGCGGGCGCTGGCCGGCGGCCACGTCGGCGCCGAGAATCGCCGCCGGCCCCTCGCCGGGCACGTCGCCGGAGCCGCCGAGGCGCAGCTCCAGCGGGCCGCCGGAGTGCCAGAACCACAGCTCGTCGGAGCGCACCACGTGCCACGCGGACTCCTCGCCCGGATGCAGCAGGAAATAGATCGCGGTGGCCGCGCTGCGCGGGCCGTCGTACCCCTCCGGCGAGAACCTCACCGGCGAGCGCCACGTCTCGCGGAACCAGCCGCCCTCGGGGTGCGGTCGCATGTCGAGCTGCTCGGCCAGCGGCGGTCGTGTGGTCATGCGCCAAACGTAGTGGCCCGCCCCGCCGTCTGACGCCGGTGCGGGCCCGTGTCACGCCGGGCGGCGTGAGGCCGGAATCGCGCAGCGGCGCGTTCGTGGAACCGCGCCGTCGACCGGGAACGCGGCCTGAGCCGGCCGCAGGATTGATCGCGCCGGGCCCGGTCCGGACCCCGGGACTACCATCGCCGGATGCGGCGCTTCGGGGCATTGCTGGTCGTCATCGCCGGACCCGGGACGGCGCGTTCCGGGTGCGGCTCCAGATCATGGGAAAGATGTGGCTAGCGGGGCAGCCGCATCTTTCCCATGATCATGAGGTCGAGCGGCCTGGCGGCGGATTGCGCGCCGACCGGCACACCTCGGCGGCGATATCTGCGCGCCCGCGCCCGAATCGCCGGTCTTGTCCGGGGTGACCAGGCCCGTCGGGCTGCGCTTCGCGGCCTTGAAGTGGCGTTCGTCAGCCGCGCAGGCAGGCGCAGAACGGGTGGCCCGCCGGGTCGAGCAACACGACGTAGCGGTCGCCGCCGGGCTGGTGGCCGGGCTTGGTGGCGCCTAGCTTCAGCGCCCGCTCCTCGGCGTCGGCCAGGTCGTCGACGTAGAAGTCGAGGTGGAACTGCTTCGGCGTCGGGCCCTCCGGCCAGGTCGGCGCGGTGTAGCCGGGCAACTGGCCGAAGCCGATCGACGTGCCACCGTCGCTGATCATCGCGTATTCGTCCTCGCTGTGCGTGACGTCCCAGCCGAGGACCTCGCTGTAGAAGGCGGCGAGGGCGGGCGGTTCGGCGCAGTCGATGTTGACCATGATGAGGCTAGCGAATCCAGTCATGCCCGCATCCTGGCACGTATTCCTGCCACCTCATGTCAGGATCGTCCGGGATTCGGTCGTGCGGGTCCGCCCGGACGGCGACCGTCACGAGGCCGTCGGGGCGGACCAGTTGCGCCGGATGGCGACCATACGCAGGACGAAGGTCAACGTGGCGGCCAGCGTGATGTTCAGCGGTCGCTGGACCTCCAGCGCGTCGAGCGTCGCGACGGAGGCGCAGCCGCACAGGCCCGCGACCGCGTAGATCTCACGGCGCAGCACCGTCGGGATCTCGCCGGTCAGCAGGTCACGGACCAGGCCGCCACCGATGCCGGTAATCATGCCGATGATGCAGGCGCCGAACGCCGGAACGCCGGCGTCGAGCGCCTTCAGCGTGCCGGTCACCACGAACAGGCCCAGGCCGGCCGCGTCGAGCACGAGGACGGTCCGGCGCAGCTTGCTCACCGCCGGGTGGAGCCAGAACGTCGCGGCGGCCGTGACCACCGCCACCGCGGCATATCGCCAGTCGACGAACGCGAACGGCTGCACGTTGACGAAGAGGTCGCGGAGGATGCCGCCGCCGAGGGCCGCGGTGAAGCCGACGAAGATGACGCCGAAGAGGTCCAGTCGCTTGGCCACGCCGGCGACCGCACCGGAGGCGGCGAAGACGGCGATGCCGACGAGGTCGACGACGAGCAGCGGGCTGAGCGATGACACGTGGCCGGATCCCTCGGTGCGGACAGCGATGCGCGGCACCCTCGCCGGATGCCGCGCATCATGTATACCGGCCTAGATGTTGTCGATGACGGCCATCGAGGTTTCGTGCTGCATGGCCAACATGTCGGAGACCGCGGCCGCGTCGTAGTAGGAGCCGCTGTCGCCGGTCGTGGTGGGGTCGGCGGTCACGACGTCGCCGTCGAGGTTGCCGCCGGAGCCGTCGTAGTCGGCGCCGTAGCCGGCGAGTTCGTCGGACGTCAGGTCGATCGTCTCGCCAGTGTTCGCGTCGTAGGCCAGCTCGTACCGGCCGTCGCCGTCGGAGTCCAGCGCGGCGTAGTCGGCCTCGCCGTCACCGTCGGTGTCGGCGACGATCACGTTGCTGCCGTCGTCGAGGGTGTAGATCTCGGCCGGGTCCTCGACGCCGTCGCCGTCGACGTCCGCGGTGAAGCCGGAGTATTCGTCGCTCATATCGGTGGTGCCCCAATCGCATTCGGGTGTTCGGTGTGCTGTAACGATCAGGAACGGTATGGGGTCGGGGCCCCGCCGCACTCCCCCTTTGCTGCCAAGCCGACAGCAAAAGCGATCCGCGTCACTCGCCACCGTCGGCGGTCCCGTGACGTCAGCGGGAGGCGGGTGCCACGTTTGCCCGTTGCGGGCTCCGGGGTATCCAACCGTCGATTCGATGTCGGCCGAACCGGGGCCGGCCGGGCAGTGCAGACCGAGCGGACGAAGGAGGCAAGCTGTGGGCAGAGGGTCCTCGATCGGCGGGGTCATCCTCGTCATCTGGCTGATCATCGGGGTCATCGCGGCCGGCCAGCGCGGATACTTCAACAGCGAAGAAACCAACTGCGCGAAGGCCGGAACGATCGTCGTCACGATCATCGCCGGTCCGCTGAACTACGTCGGAGTCAACCCCAAGATCAATTGCGATCTTCCCGAGCCTTCCAAGTAGCGCACTCGCCTCCTCCCCGCGGCGGGGCCGGCGCCGGTCGGCGCCGGCCCCGCCGTCTCGCTTCCCGGAGGTGACCCCCGAGCCGAGCGGGTCCGCGCCGGGAGGGCGGCGGCGCCGCGAACGCCCGAGCCTCGCCACGGACCTGTCAAGGGCTGAAGGCCAGGAAGACGAACGCGCCGAAGATGACCAGATGGACGGTGCCCTGGAGCAGGGTGGCCCGGCCGTGCAGACACAGGCCGAGCACCCCGTTGCACACGATCATGAACGCGGAGTAGACCGTGTCGCGGGCGAGGGTGTCCGCCGGGCGGCCCGGCGTCGTCATGAGCATCAGGATCAGGCCGACCTCGATCACGGTGACCGCGACCGCGAGGATCAGCGTGCCGAACGGCTCGCCGACCCGGTGCGCCACCACCTCCGCGTGGTGCACGGCGGCCACGACCGCGGCGACCAGCACGACGGCGACGAGGGTGAGCACCATGCCGCGCGGCTTGCGGCCCCACGTCGCCAGGAGGACCACGGTGGCCGCCAGCGGGACCACGATCGGCCACCTCAACAGCAGCCGAGCGACCGGCCAGGCGCGGAGAGCCACAATCCCGAGCGTAGGTTGCGGACAGGGCGGTGACAGCCGGCTCACAGGGATCCGAGCTAGCTTTCCCCCATGGACGAGAACGAGGCGCGCAGAGTGGTCGATGCGCTGCGCGAGCGTGGCGTGCCCGCCCACCTGGAGCTGGCCAGGGCCGGGCTGTCCCAGTTCGGCGTACGGGTGACGCTGTTCGACGGCCGCGTCGCGGTGTGGGACACCGACGGCACTGCGGGGTTGGAGGCGCAGGTGATGCGCGACGGCATGCTGGTCGGCTTCGTGCCGATGATCGAGGGGTCGGAACACTTCACGGAGGCGCAGATCGTCGACGCGATCGCGCGGACCGACTACGACCGGCCGATCGCCCGGCAGCGGACGGCGGCGCCGCCGGCCGGTCCGCCGTTGCCGCGGGAGGGCGGGTTCTTCCGGCGGTTCCGCGAGGGGTTCAGGCGCTAGGGCCGGACGTCCTAGATGTCGTGGATCTGGGAGCGCTCGATCTCGGTGAAGGCGTTGCCGAGGTAGGTGGCGAAGGAGCGGGCGCCCAGCAGCTCCGCGACGAGCAGCGGCGCGTGCCTGGCCAGGGCCCACGGCGACGGGCGCTGATCGTCGTCACCCTGCTCGTGGACGCCGAGCGCGCCGACCAGCAGCACGACCATGACCTGCGGGTCGACGTCCTGCCACTCGCCGGCGGAGCGGACCGCCCGCTCGAGCGCGGCGCGGATGTCGTCACCGTCGAGGCCGTCCGGGTGGAGGTCTTCCAGCAGACTCCGGACCACTATGCCGAGGACCAGGCCGACCTGCTCCGCGTCGAGCGCGCCGAGTTGCTCGGCGGCCGCCTCGAACGCGTCCTTGTCGCGCTCACGGGTCGCGTCGACGGCGGCGGTGGCGGCGGTCGCGATGGCCCGGGCGGGTGGCGGCAGGTGCCGCCAACTGGTGGTCGTCACCGATCGACCCTAGCCCCTGGGTCATCGCCGGGGCCGGGCGGTGCGGGACACACGCGCCGCCGTCAGGGAATGACGGCGGGCTGGCCGGCGTGGCGGCGCAGCAGGAGCACGGTGACGAGCGGCCAGGTGACCTCGGCACCGGACGCGATGCGCTCGGCCAGGCCGACCAGGGTTCCGGTGCCGAGCGCGATCGCGAAGCCGAACACGAGGACGACGAGCAGGAGCGCGCCGCCGAGCATGACCGGCGCCGACGGCTGGACCGGGCCGCCGCCGGGACGGCGCCACAGCGCCGGCCACAGGGCGAGGCAGGCGAAGGCGAACGTGGCGGCGGTCTGGTGGGCTCCCGACTCGCCGGTCGACGGCACGGGCAACGCGGCGACCAGCATCGTGGCGACGCCCCCGGCGCCCAGCATGACCCGGGCCGCGGTGGCGAGCGGGCGCAGGCCGCGGGCGGTGACGCAGTGGCAGAGCCCGACGCCGAGCAGCGCGACCGTCATCACCCAGCGGTACGCGGCACCCTGCCCGGCGAGAGCGCTGATCGTGTCGTGGAGGGAGTCGTACCGCCCGGTCTCGCCGGTGCCGGTGGGTTGCAGGGCCGCGGCGGCGGTCCAGCCGCCGATCAGCAGGACCGGGGCGGTGGCAGCGGACCACAGCGCGAACGGTGCCACGAAATCCCTGCGCACCGGGTGAGTATGCCGTGGGTGGGCCGGCGCCGCACCCGGCGGCCTCCGGCCCGTTCCGCGGTTCCGCGCGTGGATCCCGAGCTCCCCGGTGAGGAGACCCACGGTTCGATCGCGCACGACTGAATCGCGCGCTACCGTTGCCGGGTGAGTGCGCTCCCGCTGGACCGGCAGGTCTGCTTCGCCCTGTGTTCGGCCATGCGTGCGGTCACCCCGGACGTGGTATGAGTGCCGGCGGTGTGAGCAGCGGGGTCAACCGGGTCTGGCAGCTCGCGGCCCGGCCGACCGGCTTCCCGTCGCCCGAGGACTTCCGGCTCGTCGAGGAGGCCGTCCCGGCGCCCGGCCCCGGGCAGGTCGTGGTCCGCAACGAGGTCATGTCGGTCGACCCGGCGATGCGCGGCCGGATGAACGACGTGCCGTCGTACGTGGCGCCCTTCCAGCTCGACCGGCCGCTCGACGGCGGCGCGGTCGGGACCGTCGTCGCGTCGGAGAGCCCGGACGTGCCGGTCGGCGCGAGCGTTCTGCACGGGCTCGGCTGGCGGGAGTACGCGGTGCTCGACGCCGGGCACACCCGGGTCGTGGACACGACGATCGCGCCCGCCTCCGCGTACCTCGGCGTGCTCGGCATGCCGGGCCTCACCGCCTACGCGGGGCTGCTCGACGTGGCGCACATGCGACCCGACGAGAACGTGTTCGTCTCCGGCGCGGCGGGGGCAGTCGGCTCACTCGCGGGGCAGATCGCCCGGCTGCGCGGCGCCCGGACGGTCATCGGCAGCGCCGGATCGCCGGAGAAGGTGCGGTACCTCGTCGACGATCTCGGCTTCGACGGCGCCTTCAACTACAAGGAGGGCCCGATCCGCACCCAGCTCAAGCAGCTCACCCCGGACGGCATCGACGTCTACTTCGACAACGTCGGCGGCGAGCAACTGGAGGCGGCACTGTTCCGGATGAACCTGCACGGGCGGGTTGCGGTCTGCGGCGCGATCTCGCAGTACAACAGCCCCGAGCCGTACGGCATCCGCAACCTCAGCCTGCTGATCAGCAAGCGGGTGAGCCTGCTCGGGTTCCTCGTCATGGACCACTGGGACCGGCGGCAGGCGTTCGTCGAGGAGATGAGCGGCTGGCTGCGGGAGGGCAAGGTCAAGGTGTCCGAGACGTTCGTCGACGGCATCGGCCACGCCGTCGACGCGTTCCTGGGCATGCTGCGCGGCGAGAACGTCGGCAAGATGATCGTCCGCCTGGCCGACCCGGGCGAACCGGTCTGAGGTGACGGACCGAGGTGACGGTCCGGCGCCCGTTTGGCAGGCTGGCGGGATGCGTACCGAGAGGCTCCTGCTCCGCCGGTGGACCGACGAGGACCGCACGCCGTTCGCGGCGATGAACGCGGATCCCGGGGTGATGCGGTACTTCCCGCGGACCCTGACCCGCGCTGAGAGCGATGCGCTCGTGGACCGGATCGAGCGGCAGTTCGACGAGTACGGCTACGGGCTGTGGGCCGTCTCCACGGCCGACGACCCGTTCATCGGGTTCGTCGGGCTGAGCTGGCAGCGGATCGACACACCGTGGGCTCCGGCGCTGGAGATCGGCTGGCGGCTGGCCCGGCGGGCCTGGGGCAAGGGATACGCGACCGAGGCGGCGGTCGCGGCCCGCGACTTCGCCTTCCGGCCCGCCGGCAGCGGTGTGGACGGCGGGCCGGGCGGCGCCGGGATGGACGAGATCGTGTCGATGACCACCGTCACCAACACGCCGTCACAGGCGGTGATGCGCCGGATCGGCATGACGTACGACCCCGCCGACGACTTCGTCCACCCGAGCCTCGACGCCGGCCACCCGCTGGCACCGCACGTGCTCTACCGCCTGCGCAGCCCGGCCTCGTAGCACACGGGTCGCCTACCGCCGGATCTCCAGGTGGAGCTGGAAGGCTACCTCGGTGTAGCGGATCGTCGGGGGTGCCAGCGCCTCCAGTTGCCGCTCCAGCACGACCTGTAGTTCACGGGGCGGAGCCTCGGGGCGGGCCATGATGCGGACCGAGACCGGGCGGGACGGCACCAGGCGGAACTCGAGCATCAGCTCCTCCGTCGCGTGCCGGACCCCGGTGAAGAGCCGGTGCACGACGAGCCGGGCACGGTCGACGAAGTCGCCCAGCTCGGCCGGGGTCGTCGAGCGGCGTAGCTGCTCCTCGCTCGTCAGCAGGACGATCCGGCCGCGGTCGTGCGGGTCCGGCGCGGCCACGCGGGGCGCGATCGCCGGGGTGGCGTCCTCGAGCCGGAACGCGAGCACGCCGACGGCACCGTCGGGCAGGCCGATCTCGACCGGGCGGCCGGCCTCGACGGCCTGGAGGAGCCGGGCGTGCATCGCGCCGGTGAGCAGGACCGCGAAGCCGTCCTCGACCTGCCGGGCGGTCGGCTCGACGCTGCCGCGGACGACGAGCAGGAAGTTGCAGCCGAGGCGCGCCGCGGGCTCGCCGCCGGGCGCGACGATCGCGGCCGGGCCCTGCTGGCCGGGCGCCCACACGTACGTCTTCGGGGTGCCGGCCAGGCCGGGGAGGTACGCGCAGGTGTCCGGCGCCTCCCGCATCGCCTCCGCCAGCGACGGCAGCTCGGCGGCGGGGACGGACAGCTCCAGCCGGTCGCCGTCGTGGACGACCCGCAGGAACGGCAGGTTGTAGGCGGGCGCCTGGGACAGCAGGGTCGCGGCGCGGAACCCGGCGTCGTCGACGACCGGCTCGCGGCCGGGACGGAACCACCACGGGTGCGGGTAGTAGCGCTCCTGCGCGCCGAGCAGCGACAGGACCCTCGCGTGCCCGAACCGCCGCACCACCGCCGTCTCGCCGTCGAGGAGCGGCAGCGCGATCAGCGGCGGACGGGCCAGATCCACAGTGGACTGGAGGTCGGCGGGTGCCTGCGCGTAGACGAAGCCGGTCACGCGGTGGTCGATGTCGAGGCCGGGCCGGCCGAAGACACTGACGTCGCCGGCGTCGACGAGCCGCCCCTCGGCGGCGAAGCCGTGCACGGTGCGAGCCATCGCCAGCGGATACCCGGGCGCGGGCGCGCCGGTCCGCGCTACGGCGAAGACCATCTCGCGCTGGCCGTACCGCTCCAGGCCCTCGGTCGTGTAGACCAGAGCGGGCAGCATGCCCGACGCCGTGCGGATCCCACCCTCGTCGATGGCGACCGACAGCTCACCGGGGATGAGGATCTCCCGGCCCACGGGTAACGCGGAGCCCACGGGGCCGATCATGCCATCCGACCGCAACGGTCGACGGTGCGTGTGGATGTGGCCGCGGAGCGCACCGGCGGTCTGGCCGCGACGCCGGCCCTGGGCGCGACGACAAGGGTATGCGGATGACGGCCGAGCCGCCGGCCGGATACGCCTGGTGGCACGCGTACGGGAAGCTCCGGCGGCGGCTGGTCTACGTCGGGTTCGTGGTCGTCACGCTGCTGCTGGCGCTGGCCGACTTCGCGGCGCCACCCACGGAGGGGTAGCTCCGGACCGCCGGAATCGCCGCGCCCTCAGGCATGTTCCCCACGGCCGGGGATAGAAGCGGAGCCAGGCACACCACGCCGTCAATGGGGGGCGCCTCGTGGAACACCTGTCCGCATCCCTGACCGGATCGCTTTCCGAGTCCCTTTCCGAGTCCCTTTCCGGGTTGCCGCTCCGAAGCCTTGTCGGAGCCCTGCCGCCGCTGTCGTTCCTGGCGGGGCCCGGCGTCCTCGCCGAGGCCGCGACGCCGGGGGACTTCGCCGCCGCCCGGACCCAGATGGGGTTCTCGCTCGGGTGGCACATCATCCTCGCCAGCTTCGGCGTCGCCATGCCCGCCATCACCCTGTTCATGGAGTGGCGCGGCCACCGCACCGGCGACCTCAACTACCGGCTCCTCGCCCGCCGGTGGGCGCGCGCCATGGGCGTGCTGTTCGCCGTGGGCGCCGTCTCCGGCACCATTCTCAGCTTCGAGATGGGCCTGCTCTGGCCCGGGCTCATGGGGACGTACGGCCAGGTCATCGGCCTGCCGTTCACCCTCGAAGGGTTCGCGTTCTTCGTCGAGGCGATCTTCCTCGGCATCTACCTCTACGGCTGGGACCGGCTCCCCCCGCGCGTACACATCTGGTCGGGCGTGCCCATCCTCATCGCCGGCATCGCCGGCACCTTCTTCGTCGTCAGCGCCAACGCCTGGATGAACCAGCCGCGGGGCTTCGACCTGGTCGACGGCAGGGTCGTCGGGGTCGACCCGTGGGCCGCCATGTTCAACCCGGCCACCGGGCCGCAGTCGGTGCACATGATGGTCGCCGCGTTCATGGTCACCGGCTTCTGCATCGCCTCCGTCTACGCGGTCGGCATGCTGCGCGGACGCACCGACCGGTACCACCGCCTGGGCTTCCTCGTCCCGTTCACCGTCGCCGCCGTCCTGACGCCGGTCCAGGTCGTGGTCGGCGACTGGGCCGCCCACTTCGTCGCCGAATTCCAGCCGATCAAGCTCGCCGCGATGGAAGGCGTCTTCGAGACCCGGCGCGGTGTGCCACTGCACCTCGGCGGCGTGGCCGTCGACGGCGAGCTGCGCTACGCGATCGAGATCCCCAACGCCCTGTCGCTGCTGGCGCACTGGAACCCCGACGCCGAGATCATCGGCCTCAACACCGTCCCGCCCGACCAGCGCCCGCCGGTCAACATCGTCCACTGGTCGTTCCAGCTCATGGTCGCCGCCGGGTTCGCGATGCTCGCCGTCGCCGTCCTGTTCGGGTTCATCTGGAGGTGGCGCCGCGACTGGCTCACCAACCGCTGGTTCCTGCGCGCCGCCGGACTCTGCGGCCCGGCCGCCGTCCTCGCCCTCGAGGCCGGCTGGATCACCACCGAGGTCGGCCGCCAGCCCTGGGTCGTCTACGGCATCCTGCGCACCCACGACGCCGTCAACACCGCACCCGGGCTGCGCGTCGGGCTCGCCGTCATCCTCATCGTCTACGCGCTGCTGACCGCCGCCACCGTCTTCGTGCTGCGGCGCCTGGCCCGCGACAAGCCCGTGCCGGTCGCACCGCAGGAGTCCGACGTCGAGACCTTCCCGGTGCCGTGACATGATCGCCGCCGACACCCTGCTCGCGGTGTTGTTCGCCGCCCTCACCGCCTATGCGCTCTTCGGCGGCGCCGACTTCGGTGCCGGGTTCTGGGACCTGTTCGCCGGCGGTGCCCGCTCCGGCTACCGGCAGCGCAAGCTCATCGAGCACGCGATCGGGCCGGTGTGGGAGGCCAACCACGTCTGGCTCATCTTCACGATCGTGCTGCTGTGGACCGGGTTCCCGGCCGTGTTCGCCGCGATCGCCTCGACCATGTACATCCCGCTCACCGGCGCCGCACTCGGCATCATCGGGCGCGGCGCCGGGTTCGCGTTCCGCAAGACGAGCGTCACACCGCGCCGGCAGGAGGTGTTCGGCGCGCTGTTCGCGTTCTCGTCGGTGGCGACGCCGTTCTTCTTCGGCGCCGTCGTGGGCGGCATCGCGTCCGGCCGGGTGCCGCCCTTCAGCGAGGGCCGCGGCCCCCTCCTCACCTCGTGGTGGAACCCGACCTCGGTCGCCACCGGCGTCCTCGCCGTCGGGGTGTGCGCCTACCTCGCCGCCGTGTTCCTCACCTTCGACGCGCAACGGGTGGACCCCGATCTGGTACCGGCGATGCGGCACCGGGCGCTCCGGGCCGGAGCCGCCGCCGGGGTCCTCGCCGCGGTCGGGCTGATCGTGGTCGCCCTGGACGCCGGCTGGCTCGCCGGGCGGCTCTTGCGACCCCTGCCGGCCGCGCTCGTCGTCGTGTCCGCCGTGGCCGGGCTCGCGTCGATCGCGCTGCTCGCGCGCGGCCGCTACATCGCCGTGCGCGTCACCGGCGGGCTCGCCGTCGCCGCCGTGTTGTGGGGATGGGCGGCGGCGCAGTACCCGTACCTGCTCCCGCCGTCGACCGCTGTGAGATCCGTCGCCGCCGCACCGACGGTGATGCGCGCCACGCTGTGGTCGGTGCTCGTCGGCGCCGCCATCCTCGCACCCTCGATGTGGTGGCTATTCCGGCTGTCCCAGACTCCAGCGCGGCCATCACCCGAATCCGCTGCTCAGTCCGGATCCGGACCACAGCTCGGGGGCGAGGGTTGACGAATGCTGCTAGTCTCCGCCAGAGCTATGGGTAACGTTCGGAACGTGCGGCGATGGCGCGTGGCGGTGACTGCCGTCGCGGCCTTCGGCATGGCCGCCGCCAGCGGCGGGCTCGTGTTGATCACCGGCCCCTCCCCCGCGCTCGCGGCACCCGCCGGCCTGGAGATCAAGGCCAGCCGCGAGGTGCAGGGCAAGCCCGGCGACAAGGCCTCGATCGGCTACGAGATCACCAACCGCACCAAGGAGGACATCCCCGAGAACACGGTCGTCGTCGCCCTCGCGGTGCCGGCGAACGCCCAGCTCGACCCGGCGGACTTCGAGGACATGGAGTGCGGCGCGATCAGCAACGGACGCGCGGTCAACTGCCGCCTGCCGAATGAGATCGCCAAGGGCAAGTCGGTCCGGGGCTCCTTCAAGATCGCGCTCAAGTCGGGCGGCAACGGCTCCGGCCGGATCGGTGTGCGGGGCGGCAACGCCGAGACCTTCGCCGTGAGGGTTGCGGGCGGCCCGTCGCCGACGAAGTCGGCGAGCAAGGCGTCGTCCTCCGCTACCGCCGAGCCGACGGACGCGGCCTCGGACGTCGTGATCGCACCGCCGGAGGCGGGCAACGGCGCGATCCCGCAGGCCGAGGATCCGCCGGCCGCCAAGACCGGCGACAGCGGCGGCCTGTCCTTCGGATTCTGGGTCGGCATCGTGGCGATCCTGGCGGCCCTGGGCCTCGTCGGGAGCCTCTTCTACTTCCGCCGCAAGGACCGCGAGGAGCCGGACACCGGCATGCATCCGGCGATGCCGGGACCTGCCGCGGGGCAGGCCTACGGGACGCCGACGCCGACCACGTACGGCTCGACGTACGGCAGGGGCCAGCACGCGCAGGACGACCCCGGCTTCGGCGCGCAGTCCGGTGCCACCACCGTCTTCCCGAGCCCGCCCGCCGGCGGGTCGACCTACGGCAGCCCGGCCCCGCAGCCACCGGTTCCGGGTGTGCCGCCGGCCGCACCGCACCGGCCGCCGGTGCCGCCGCCGGCAGGCCCGGGCGGCAGCGACCAGACGGTCATCTTCCGGCGGCCCGGCGACCTCTGAGCGGCGTCGGCGCCGCCCGCATGCCGCCGCGGCGCGGTGGCCGCGGATCGCCAACCGGGGTGGCCGCTCGGGCAGGCGACGGGCAGGATGGGGCGATGGCACCGCCCGATCAGCAACCCGCCCGGCAGGACCCGGCACGGCGGCACCGACCGCTCAGCACCGCCGGACTGGGCACGGCGCTGGTGTTCACCGCGAGCGGAACGCTGCTCGGGACCTGGGTGTCCCGCATCCCGGCCCTCGTCAAACAGCTCGACGTCACCGCCGGTGAGCTCGGGCGGGCACTGCTCGCGCTCGGGATCGGGTCGCTGCTGTCGATGCCGGTCACCGGGCACATCTGCCGGCGGGTCGGGAGCCGGACCTGGGTCGCGGTCACCGCGTTCGTCGCCGCCGTGGTGCTCGGCTGTGTCGGGCTGGTGGACAGCCTGGTGCAGCTCGGAGTGGTGCTCTTCGGGCTGGGACTCGTCTACGGGTCGTGGGACGTCTCCATGAACGTGCAGGGCAGCGCCGTCGACCGGCGGGCCGGGCGGGAGTGGATGCCGCGGTACCACGCGTGCTGGAGCCTCGGCTCGATCGCCGGTGCCGCGCTGGGCTCGCTCGCCGCCCGCAACGACGTGCCGATCGGGGTGCACTTCACGATCGCCGCCGTCGGGGCGGCCGTGGTCACGTACATCGGGCTGCTGGGGTACGTCGACGAGCGGGCCGACCACCGTGACCAGGGCGGCCCCGGCCGGCCCCGGGCCGATGAACAGGCTGGTGAACAGGCCGGCCAGCGGCGCCGGAAGCGGGTGACCAGGAATCCGGCGCTGCTGCTCATCGGGGCGCTCACGCTGTGCGCGACCGCCATCGAAGGGGCCGCCGCCGACTGGCTCGCGCTGTACCTCGACACCGGCCGCGGCCTGTCGGAGGCGTCGGCGGCGCTGGGCTTCACCGTGTTCGCCACGGCGATGACCGTCGGGCGGTTCCTCGGCACCCCGCTGGCCGGCTGGCTGGGGAGGGCGTCCGCGGTGCGGATCGGAGGGTTTCTCGGCGTTGCCGGGGTGCTGATGACGGTGCTGTCGCCGTGGGTGCCGCTCACGTACGCCGGGGCGCTGCTGTGGGGCGCCGGCGTGTGCCTGGTGTTCCCGGCGGCGGTGAGCGCGGCCGGCGAGACGGACCGGCCGGCCGAGTCGATCGCGCTGGTGACGAGCATCGGCTACGGCTCGATCCTGGTCGGGCCGCCGCTGATCGGTGCGCTCGCCGACGTGGTCGGGATGGGCAACGCGCTGCTCACGCTCGCCGGGCTGGCGGCGGTCGTCGCGATCCTGGCCCCCGCGGTCCGGCAGCGCCCGGCGGCCTGCGCCGGCGGGACGTTTGACGGCGGTCAGTCGGAGAGCGCGTCCATCGCCCGGTAGATGCGCACGTCGGAGACCGGGTATGCGGTGCCGAGCGCCTGGGCGAACAGGCCCACCCGCAGTTCCTCGATCATCCAGCGGATCTCGCGCAGCTTCGGCGACATCGTCATGCCGGCCGCCAGCTCGTCGTACTCCCGCCGCACCTCCTGCACGGTGAGCATCCGGTCCCGGTCGCGGGCCGGGTCGGTCGGCACCTTGTCGAGGCGCCGTTCGATGCCGCGCAGGTAGCGCTCCAGGTCCGGCAGGCGCTGCCAGCCGGTGTCGGTGACGAACCCGCGGTACACCAGCTTCGCCAACTGCTGGCGCATGTCGGTCAGCGCCGGTAGCAGCAGCGGGTTCTTGGTGCGGGCGAGGCGCTGCTCCACGTCGTACGCGGCGGCCAGGATCTTCCGCACGCTGCCGACGACGTCGAGCGTCAGATCGACCAGGTCGGCCCGGACGCGGTCACGCAGCGCCGTGAACCCCGCCGCGTCCCACGCCGGTCCGCCGGCGTCGCTCATGAGCTGGTCGACGGCGCACGCGGCGCAGTCATCGAGCAGGTCGACGGCATTGCGGTGCGGGTTGCGGCTCAGCGCCAGCTTCGCCTCGTTGGAGAGCCGGCCCTGGACGAACTTCGCCGCCGGGGGCAGGGTCAGCAACAGCAGGCGGCGGGTCCCGGCCCACATCTCGAGCTGCTGGCGGGCGGGCAGGTCGAACGCCTTGATCGCGACCGAGGTGCCCTCGTCGACGAGTGCCGGATACACCGTCAGCGTGTGCCCGGCCACCTTCCGGGACAGGGTCCGCGGCAACTCGCCGAAGTCCCAGGAGGTCAGGCCGCTGCGGGTCACGTCGACGGCCGCCTCGGCGACGGTCTCCTCGACCTTCGGGGCCAGCCGGGCCCGCAGGTCCTCGAGGTTCTTGCCCTCCGCGAGCACGGCACCGGCGTCGTCGACGATCCGGAACGTCATCTTCAGGTGTTCCGGGACGCGGCTCCAGTCCCACGCCGCACGCGGCACCGTGACACCGGTCAGGCGGCGCAGCTCCCGCTCCAGCGCCTCCAGCAGGTGCCCCTCGCGGACCGGCATGCCGGCCAGCACGTCACGAGCGGTGTCCGGGGCGGGGACGAAGTTGCGGCGCAGCGCCTTCGGCAGCGACTTGATGAGCGACGTCACCAGCTCCTCGCGCAGGCCCGGGACCTGCCAGCTCAGGTCGGCGTCCCGCACCCGGGCCAGCACCGGCAGCCCGATGTGGACGGTGACGCCGTCCGCGTCGGTGCCCGGCTCGAACTGGTACGTCAACCGGAACCGCTGCCCGTCCTGCTCCCAGGCGTCCGGGTACTGCTCCTGCCGTACCGCGTCGGCGCCCGCGTTCACGAGCATCGCCGGGTCGAAGGTCAGCAGGTCCGGCTGGTCGCGGCGGGTCTGCTTCCACCAACTGTCGAAGTGCCGGCCGGAGACGACCTCCGGCGCGATCCGCTGGTCGTAGAACTCGAACAGCGTCTCGTCATCGACCAGGATGTCCCGGCGGCGGGCCCGGTTCTCCAGCTCCTCGACCTCGTCGAGGAGTCGCCGGTTCTCGGCGAAGAACGCGTGCTGGGTCTCCCAGTCGCCCTCGACGAGCGCGTGCCGGATGAACAGCTCCCGGGACAGCACCGGGTCGATCCGGCCGTAGTTGACCTTCCGCGAGGAGACGATCGGCACGCCGTACAGCGTCACCTTCTCCATCGCCATGACCGCGGCGGCCTTCTTCTCCCAGTGCGGCTCGCTGTAGTTGCGCTTCACCAGGTGCTCGGCCAGCGGCTCGATCCACTCCGGCTCGATCCGGGCCGCGACCCGCGCCCACAGCCGGGTCGTCTCCACCAGCTCCGCGGCCATCACCCAGCGGGGCGTCTTGCGGAACAGCGCCGAGCCGGGGAACACCGCGAACCGCGCCCCGCGCGCGCCGAGGTACTCGTTCTTCTCGGCGTCCTTGAGCCCGACGTGCGACAACAGGCCCGACAGCAGCGAGACGTGGATCTGGTACGGCGAAGCCGGCTCCTCGTTCACCGCCACGTCCATGGTCCGCAACACCGAGCGAAGCTGGCCGAAGATGTCCTGCCACTCGCGGACCCGCAGGTAGTTGAGGAACTCGGCCCGGCACAGCTTGCGGAACTGGTTGCTGGACAGCTCCTGCTGTTTCTCCCGCAGGTAGTTCCACAGGTTCAGGTAGCCGACGAAGTCGGAGTCCTTGTCGGCGAAGCGGGCGTGCGACTGCTGCGCCTGGGCCTGCTTGTCCGCCGGGCGCTCCCGCGGATCCTGGATCGACAGCGCCGCCGTGATGACCATGACCTCGCGGACACAGCCGTTGCGCTCCGCCTCCAGCACCATGCGGGCCAGCCGCGGGTCGACCGGCAGTTGCGACAGCCGCCGGCCCAGCGGGGTCAGGCGCCGGCCGTCCGCACCGCCGCCGCCCTCCAGCGCGCCCAGCTCTTCGAGCAGTTGCACGCCGGCGGTGACGTTGCGGCGGTCCGGCGGGTCGATGAACGGGAACGCGGCCAGGTCGCCGAGGCCCAACGAGATCATCTGCAGGATGACCGAGGCCAGGTTCGTGCGGAGAATCTCCGGGTCGGTGAACTCCGGGCGGGCCTCGAAGTCCTCTTCGCTGTAGAGGCGGATGCAGATGCCGTCGGAGGTGCGCCCGCAGCGGCCCTTCCGCTGGTTCGCCGACGCCTGCGAGATCGGCTCGATCGGCAGCCGCTGCACCTTCAGGCGGTGGCTGTACCGCGAGATCCGCGCCGTGCCGGGATCGACCACGTACTTGATGCCCGGAACCGTCAGCGACGTCTCCGCCACGTTCGTGGCCAGCACGATCCGGCGCCCGGCGTGCGGCTGGAAGACCCGGTGCTGCTCGGCGAACGACAGCCGCGCGAACAGCGGCAGGATCTCGGTGTTGGGCAGGTCGAGGCGGGCCAGGGCGTCGGCGGTGTCGCGGATCTCCCGCTCACCGCTGAGGAACACCAGAACGTCGCCCGGCCCCTCGGCCTGCAACTCCTGGACGGCGTCGCAGATGGCGTCGAACTGGTCGACGTCGTCCTCGCCGTCCCCGATGCCTTTGTCGGGCGCCTCGATCGGCCGGTACCGGACCTCCACCGGATACGTGCGGCCGGACACCTCCACGATCGGGGCGTCGCCGAAGTGGCGGGAGAACCGCTCGGGGTCGATCGTCGCCGAGGTGATAATGATCTTGAGATCGGGGCGGCGCGGCAGCAACTGCTTGAGGTACCCGAGGATGAAGTCGATGTTGAGGCTGCGCTCGTGCGCCTCGTCGATGATCAGGGTGTCGTACTGGCGGAGCAGCCGATCCTGCTGCATCTCGGCGAGCAGGATGCCGTCCGTCATCACCTTGATCATCGTCTGGTCGCCGGACTGGTCCGAGAACCGCACCTTGAACCCGACGGTCTCACCCAGTTGGGTGCCCAGTTCCTCGGCGACCCGCTCCGCGACGGTACGGGCGGCGATCCGGCGCGGCTGCGTGTGGCCGATCTGCCCCGTCACGCCCCGCCCCAGCTCCAGGCAGATCTTCGGAAGCTGCGTCGTCTTGCCCGAGCCGGTCTCGCCCGCGACGATCACGACCTGGTGGTCCCGGATCGCCGCCAGGATCTCGTCCTTGCGCTGGCTGACCGGCAGCGGCTCGGGATAGCTCACCTCGGGCACGGCGGCCCGGCGGGCGGCGACCCGCTGCTCGGCCCGCTCCACGTCGGCACGGATCGCCTCGGCGATGGCCTGCACGTGGTGCGACTTCTTCGCCCCGTCGATCCGCCGGCGCAGCCGGTGCTGGTCCAGCGGCATCAGGCCGGCCAGCCGGGCCCGCAGCTCGCTCAACGTGCGGGAGTGGGCGGCCGCGTCGGCCTGGCTCAGAGCGCCCGGTTGACCCGGTGCGCCGGTCTGACCCCGTCCGCGGCCGGCCTGGCCGCGCGCGCCCGGGTGACCGGATGTGGTGGAGTGGCCGCTGGAATGGCCGGAACCGCCGGCGCGACCGTGCGCACCGGGCTTGTCCGCCGTGCCGGACTGGCTCCGCGCGGCGGCCTTGTTCGGCCTACCGGGGCGGCTCGGGCCGGTGTGTCGGGGCACCTCAGACATAACGCTCGCAAGGATAGGCACGTATCGCCACGATTGCCCGGTGATTTTGCCAGCCGCCCGTCGGGGCGGCTCGTCGCGGCGGCACTCCTGCCACTAACGTCACACCCATGCCCTCTCCGTCAACGGCCCGTCCGGCTGGACCCCCGCCGGCCCGGCCACGGCCGCCGAAGGCGCTCGAGCTGGCCACCGCCGACGAGGACGACCTGCGGGACGAGGCGACCTACGTCGCACTCGGCTACTACGACATCGACCTGAGCGGCCGCTGCGCCAAGGGCGCCGAGTTCGACCAGTGCCGGTTCAACCGCGCCGATCTCAGCGGCACCTCCCTCGTCAAGGTCTCGCTCACCGACTGTCTCATCGAGAACACCAACCTTGCCAACCTCCGCGGCGACCAGTCGTCCCTCGTCCGGGTCGCGGTGCGCGGATCGCGGCTCACCGGGCTGCAGTGGATCGACGGCCATCTCCGGGACGTGACGCTGCTCGACTCCCGCGCCGACCTGGCCGTCTTCCGGTCCGCCCGGTTCCGGGCCGTACAGTTCGACGACTGCAACCTGGCCGGGGCGGACTTCTCCGGCGCGGACCTGACCGGCGCGAGCTTCAGCCGCTGCGACCTCAGCGGCGCCCAGTTCTCCGGCGCGAAGATGACCGGCACCCGGCTCGTCGGCTGCACGCTCGCCGGCATCGGCGGCGTGACCAGCTTCGCCGGCGCGAGCATCTCGACCGGCGATCTGATCGCGCTGTCCCGCACCCTCGCCACGGCGCTGGACATCACCGTCGAAGACGCCTGACCCCAGCCCTGGACCACCCGCTGCCCTGAGGCACCTTGCGGCATGGCGACCGGTGACGCCTGCCCGCCGTAGCGCTGCCCTCTGCGGTCTTCCGCGACCGGTGAGTAACAGCCCGGCGATGAAGATCGCTCCTTCCCTGAACCGAAGCAAGCAGCGTGATCGCCGGTGAACCGGCTGGAGAGGGAAGAACCATGGCTCGGCGCGTAATCCACACCCTCGTCGACGACCTGGACGGCGGACCGGCGGACGAGAGCCTGACCTTCGAACTCGACGGCATCCGGTACGAGATCGACCTGTCGACGACGAACGCACACCTGCTCCGCGAGTCGCTGGAACCGTACGTCACCGTCGCCCGCAAGGTAGGCCGCGGCGGCGTCGTGGGAACCAGCCGGGGCCGCTCATACCTGCCGGAGCGCGATTCCAGGCGCGTCAGCCGGGAACGCAACCGCGCGATCCGCGAATGGGGGCAGCGCCGCGGCCTCGACGTCGCCGACCGCGGCCGGATGAGCCGCGAGCTGGTCAGCCAATTCGAAGCCGAGCGCCGCGAACAGCAGGCCGATCGCGACGACTCGTGACCGCCCCGCGCGGCCCGAACAACCGCCGCGGCGCGACCACTACCGGGGCCAGCCGAGGCCCTGCGCCACCCGGCTGCCGGTACGACGCGCCGTCACCTCGATCTCGATCCGCATCCGCGGGTCCGACAGGCCGCAGACCTGCATCGTCGCCGCCGGCCGCACGTCGCCGAGCCAGCGGCGCAGCACCGGCCAGCAGGGCTCGA
This sequence comes from Dactylosporangium roseum, assembly GCF_025264685.1. Lineage (GTDB taxonomy): Bacteria > Actinomycetota > Actinomycetes > Mycobacteriales > Micromonosporaceae > Dactylosporangium > Dactylosporangium roseum. Next base: position 1,860,240 of record NZ_CP073721.1, on the reverse strand, counting down.
AGTCGGCGGCGTCGGGCAGGAGGTATCGCACCCGGACGACGTCATCGACGCTCGCCCCCGCCTCCCGCAGGGCCGCGTCGATGTTCCGCCAGCACTGTTCGGCCTGCTCCACCACGTCATCCGCGATCGTCATCGCGCCGTAGTCGAAGCCGGTCGTACCCGAGACGTGCACCCAGTCGTCGTCGACGACCGCCCGCGAGTACCCGATCTCCTTCTCGAACGTCGATCCGCTCGAGATCAACCGCCGCTTATCCATGCCTCAGAGGCTAGTGCTTCCGCCGACCAACGTTCGCCGGCTTGTCGCGCGTCGATCTTGCAGTTGTGGTGCCTGACAAACCGGGCATTCAGGGAGCGTCTCGGCACCACGACTGCAAGATCGACGCGCAAAGGGGGGTGGACAGTGGTGTAGGCGAGCCTGGCATCCTGGTCGGCGTGGGGTCGACGGTGTGGGGGAGCGGGAGCCGGAACGAGCGGCCCCGCGTGCGGTTCAGCCGGGAGGAGCTGCTCACGGCCGCCGACAAGCTGCTCCCCGACGTCATCGCCCCCAACCTCGACGTACTGCTGTGCGGCATCAACCCCGGCCTGTGGTCCGCGGCCACGGGCCACCACTTCGCCCGCCCCGGCAACCGGTTCTGGGCCGCCCTGCGGCTCGGCGGCTTCACACCCCGGCAGCTCCGCCCGGACGAGCAGGAGCTACTCCTCGGGTACGGGCTGGGCATCACCAACCTGGCGGCCCGCGCGACCGCCCGCGCCGACGAGCTGACCCGCGAGGAGCTGACCGCGGGCGGCCGGATCCTCCGCGACAAGGTCGCCCGGTTCACCCCGCGCTGGCTGGCGGTACTGGGCGTGACCGCGTTCCGGACCGCGTTCACCGCGCGGCACGTGCGGGTCGGGCCGCAGGAGCGGGAGCTCGCCGGCACCCGGCTGTGGATTCTGCCCAACCCGAGCGGCCTCAACGCCCACTACCAGCTCGACCAGCTCGCCGAAGAATTCGCCCGACTCCGCGAGGCGATCGAGGTCCCGGCGTAGTACGCCCACCGGTGGCCCGCAGAAGGTCCTGGTGACCTTCGTGACGGCCCGACGCATCATCGTGTGATCCGCGATGAGGGCACCGTCTGGACCATCGCCGGCGCCCGTGAAGCCGGCATGAACGAGCGCCGGATGTGGAGGAAGCGCGGGTTCCGGCGCAATCGGCCGCCATGCCCCTCGACCCCATGATCATGGGAAAGATGTGGCTACCCCGACAGCCACATCTTTCCCATGATCAAGCAGTCGCCCGGCCCGGAACGCGCCGCCCGGTCCAGCCGCGACCGCGAGCGACAGACACCCACCCGCACGACCGTGCGTCACCGTCCCCGCGCACAACACCGGGGTTGACGGACGACCGCACGGCTGAACTACGGATCGTCCACCCTGATGCGATCCGCGACGTTAATTCAGTTACTGGCCTCACGAGTCACCAAGGACGGGATAGCCAATTGCCTCGAGTGATTCGCGAGCTTCATCCAGCAGCAATTCCGGATTCAAGCGGCCGATCAACTCCTGCGTCATCGGCTCCAGGTCGTACACCGCAGCGACAGCACTCTCGTCGAGTTCAACTTCGTAGGCATCCTCAGCGAAGCCAACGTACAGAAGTGGGCTACGATTCACCACCAGGTCGAACATCCATCCCGAACCGTCCGGGTCCGCTTCGCCTTCCGGATATTCAATTTCACCAAAACGCCATCGGGAGTCGCTTCCGCTGAGCCTCCAAAGACAGACAGTGATCAGCGGAAACTCGCCACTGGAAAAGGCTGGCTCGAATACGTATTGCCGAAATTCCTCAGGCACACTATCGATTACGCCGGGCCAGGGTTGGTGCGGCGAGCGGCGGTAGGGACTCATGGATGACTCATGATCGAACCCACGTATAAATACGCCCGTCGGGCCAAAGACGATAGAGTATTCGTCTCCACTATCATTTTTCATGGACGCGAGCTGCTCGTCCGCCCCCCAAGTGGAATCGTACGAGTAGTACCTTGATTCCCAGTCGAGCATAACGATCGCGTCCAGGGCCGCAAGGCTACGACTGATGTTCCGTAAATTTTCGACGTCGGGAAGTCGCTCCGCGAGATCATTTACTGACACAGTAATACCTCCGCAGCACCAGTCGGGGAAGGAGCCACATGAAGCGTCATTTCCCGGTCAGCTTCTTGAGCCAATCAGGTCCCGGCATGTCGCTCTTTTCGCGATTACACTGGCGGCAGGATATCACGATGTTGTCAGGGGTACCCTTACCCCCTAGCTTCACTGGGTTGAAGTGGTCGTATGCGAGATCGTTTCCTGGTGGGGTAACACCACGAGCACTCTTGTTCGCAAATTGGATCGGCTGATTGCAGTACTCGCAACGGAGCACGAGATCGTTCCTTATAAGATTCAGATCAACAGCTTCCTGCTTCACAGATTCAGGGAAGTTCACTCCGCAGGTGCGATTTGAGTTGTGCACAAGTACCGGAGATTGACCGGCGATCACGTAGAACGTGTGAAATTCCGCAACGGTGAGGTCGTACATGAAGCCGGCACCGAGGTAGTTGCGAACCTCTACGACCTCGGGTCCACCAGCACCCTCCGAATAGAGGTCAATGCCAGGCTGCAGGTCACCCGCATTGACCCAGATCTCGCGTTCCTCGTCCCAGAAGGGATGGTTCTGTGAGGTCTTGACCGCGGCCGGCACACCACTGGAGCTCTTCACGACAAGGTCGGTGAACGCCGTATCGCGGTTGATATGGACCGCGAGCACCTTCTGCGGTGCCGTCTCGCCGCTGATCGGATCGGTCGCTAGCACAGTGTCGCCGACCTGGACGTCTTTGATCGGCTTTTGACCACCGTCCGCCATGAGGAGCTTGGTGTCCGGAGTGAAACTATGGCCGCATCCGCTTACAGCGGGCTTACCTCCTCCTGCGCGGGGTTTGAAGGCGTTCTTCACGCCTTCTGTAATGGCGCGGGACTCGGCGGCAGCGGCTTTCTTGCCGGCTTCGGCGGCAGCCTTGGCGCCCGCGCCGGAAATGAGGCTGGAGACGCCGGCTTTGAGGGCTTGGCCGGCGATGGAGCCGAGGCCGCCCATGACGCCGCCGACGATGGCGCCGACAGCTCCCGCGGCGAGCATGCCGCCCCAGGAGAAGTTGCTTTTGCCTTCGACTTTGGTCTGGATGGCGTAGGTGACCATGCTGCCGACGGCTCCGGCGAGGGCGCCGCAGGCGACGGTGCCGACGCCGGTCCAGCCGATCGCGAGGCCGCATCCGACGCCGACGGCGATGCTGGCGACGGTGCCGATGATTTCGGCCTTGTGCTCGTCGACCCAGTTCACCGTCGCGGTCCCGGCCTTCTTCAACCCGCATCTGATGGGGTTCTTCTTGCACCAGGCCCGGTGCTGCTGTTCCTTGACGCGTTTCGCCTCCTGGTCCCACAGCCGCTTCTTCTCTTGCGGGTCCATGTAGGCGTTCATGGTGGCCGCGCCGGACTTGCCGTAGTACTGCTCGTCGGTGCGCAGTCCGGTCGCGTCGCTGTGCGAGATCGGGCTGTTCTCGGCGTAGGCGTAGCCCTGCAACTGCTGCGGGTCGCTGTGGTCGACGACGGGGTCGGCGGAGATGAACCGTCCGATGGCCGGGTCGTAGTAGCGGGCGCCGACCTGCACCAGGCCGGTGGGGTCGTTGGTGCCGCCGACGAAGCCCTTCTCGTTGGGCCAGGCGACGCTGTTGCCGCGGTTCTCGCCGAACGGCTGCTGCCGCCGGACCGTCGCGGCCTGGGTGGTGGCGACGATGGAGACGTCGGCGGTGCCCTGGTGGTCGCTGGACAGCCAGGTGATCCCGGACGCGGTGCGCTGGGCGACGGTGGTGCCGCCGAAGCTGTAGAACCTGGTGCAGGTCCTGGCGGTGGTCTGGGAGTTGTACCGGACCTCGGTGTCGGGCAGGTACAGCGTCTTGCCGGTGGCGTCACGGCGGATGAGCCTGTTGCCGTCGGCGTCGTAGAGGAAGCTGACGGTGCCGCTGGTGTCGGTGACGCTGGACAGCCGGCCCTCGTGATCCCACTGCAGGGACTGGCCGCCGTTGGCGCCGGGCCTCATGACGGTGTTGCCGGCGTTGTCGTAGGTGTAGGAGGCGGTCCGGGTGCCGTTGGTGTCGGTGGTGGAGGTGCCGGTGAGGGTGTGCGGGCGGACCGTGGCCGCCGGGGTGGTGCCCGTCGGGTAGGTGTAGGTGGTGACCGCGTCGCCGGCGGCGGTGGCGTACTGGGTCTGCTTGGTGCGCCGGCCGACGGTGTCGTACTCGTAGGCCACCCGGTACGGGGCGGGCCCGCCGAGCGTCTTCGCTCCGGCGCAGTCCCCTGACAGGGGTGTCCAGGCCTCGGTCAGCCGTTCGTAGCGGTCGTGGGTGAAGCACTGCACGTCGGCGGTGCCACCGGCCGGGGTGTCGGCGATCTTGGTGATCGTGCCGTAGTCGTTGTAGGTGTAGTGCAGATCGGCGACGGTGTTCGGGGAGACCGTGTCGCGCTGGGTCGTGAGGCGGGTCAGGCGCCCGGTCTCGAGCTCGTAGTCGCGGACGAGGTAGGTGAAGGGGCCGTTGTCGTCGCCGTCGCCGGTGGCGACGGTGCCGGTGGCCAGCTTGAACTGGGTCGGCTGCGCGATGGCGCTGTAGGAGGTGTTCTGCACCAGCCAGCGCGCGACCCCGCCGTAGTTGCTGTTCAGCGTGGTGGGCATGCCGAGGGCGTCGTAGGCGAACTCCAGCGATTCGCCGGTGAGGTCGCCCACGGCGGGCGAGGTGGTGCTGTTGACGGTGCCGTCGACGGCGTAGCCGGTCTCGTAGACGTAGTCGCCGGCGAGCCCGGTCTCACCCGCGGGAATGCTGATCTTGGTCTTGGTCGGCTGGTACTGGTCGTTGTAGTGCATGACGGTCGTGGCGTATTCGCGTCCGCTGTCGTAGCGGGTCGACGTCGTGGGGTAGCCCAGGGCGACGGTGACGTTGTCCGCGAAGGTGCTGGCGTCGTAGGTCCAGGTGGCCAGCCGGTTCGCCGCGGTGACGGACGTCTGGTAGAGGCCGGTCTTCCGGTTGAGGTTGTCGTAGGTGTAGACGACGACCCTGTTGCGGCTGTCCTTGGCCGAGATGACCCGGCCGTTGTTGTCGTAGTTCTTGGTGGTGGTGCCCGTGTCCGGGTCGGTGGTGGTGGTGTTGCGGCCGCGCAGGTCGTAGCCGTAGGTCCACTCGAACCCGGCCGGGTCGGTGACCTTCTCCAGCAGGCCGCGCCGGTTGTAGTCGTAGGTGGTCTTGTCGTAGGTGGACGGGGCGGCGTTGAGCCCGCCCGGCACCCGGGTCGCGAACTGGCGGAACTCGGTGGTGCGGCCGTTCTCGTCGACGATGGTCAGGGTCCCGGTGCCGCCCTCGGGCGGGGTGACCGCGGTATGGTCGCCGCCGTAGTAGGTGCTGGTGCGCCACCGTTCGGTGTTGTACGGCTGGAAGATCTGCGCGGTCTGCCGGCCCGCGCCGTCGAACTCGAGGCGGGTCTGGGTGGGCACGGTGCGGCCCTCGTCGACCGGGGCGACGATCGTGGTGCCCGGCGCGCCGGAGGCGTCGTGGTAGGGGGCGAAGCTGCGCACCGCCCGGCCGGCGGTGTCGTAGAAGACGTCGGTGAGGATCCGCCCGCCGGCCGGGGACGCGGTCTGGGTCTGCCGCTGCCGCACGAGGCCGTCGAAGAGGCTGTACGAGACGGTGTAGCCGCCGGCGGGGTTGAGTTGCTTGGTGGTGACGGCGTTGGCGCCGTCGGTGCGGATCAGGTAGTCGTAGTGGAGGTTGGCGGCGTTCGGGTAGGTCGCCATGGCGCGGCCGGGCAGCCACACGTCGGTGAGCCGGCCGAGACCGTCGTAGACCAGGTCGGTGCGCCGCCCGTTGGGGTCCACCGTGGACGTCGCCAGGCCCCACGCCGGTTCCACGTTGGTGGTCGTGGTCCACCCGAGGGGGTTGGTGTCCTTGGTCTGGGTGACCGGGCCGGTGGTGGCGGGAACGTACTCGGTGGCCGAGCGGAAGTTCATCGCGTCCCACGACTCGACGACCCGTCCCAGCGCGTCGTAGTTCGACCTCGTCAATTGGTAGTACGTCGGGCTGGTCGCGCTCCACGTGCTCAGCGCCTCGGTCTTGGTGACGTCGCCTTTGCCGGGTGCGGTGCCGAAGACGGTGGCGCCGTCGTAGTAGGTGCGGCTGTCGCCGATGACGTCGGCCTGGGTGATCGGGCCGGTGAGGACCTTGTCGCAGTCGACCGCGTAGCTCTGGGTGCGGTGTTGTGCGCTCATGAGCCACACCGTGGTGTTGCGCGGCTCGTAGGTGGTGGTGACGCACTGCTCGTCGCCGGTGACCGCGTCGTCGCCGTAGTCGGTGGCGCTGGTGATCATGCCGTAGTTGTCGAAGGTGTTCTTCGTCGACGAGACCCGGGAGCCGCGGCCGCCGTCCAGGGCGGTACGGCTGTGCACCGCCTGGGTGTTGACGAACTTCGCGGTGGTGGTGATGCCGTTGACGGTGCGGGTGGCGGTGGCCGCGGACTGCCACGGGTCGTTGATCGCGCCGGACACCTCGGCGCCGCCGACGCCGTTGAACGTGCGGGACTCTCGGATCATGCCGGCGTAGGCGTCCTCGTCCGGGACGCTGCCGCCCTGCGAGTCGACCACGTTGACGGTTCGAGTGCCCGACGGGAGTTTGTCGCCGTGCATGCCGCGGAAGTACAGCGTCTCGCTGTAGGTGCGCTCGTCCGGGTTGCCGGGCGCGGTCGGTGCCTCACCGGCCGAGGTGCCGACCTTGGCGTAGCCGCGCCAGACGTTCCAGGTCTTCTGGTCGGCGGTGATCAGCCCGTCGTCGTCGGCGTAGTGCCAGGCCGGGTCGCCGATGTAGGTGTACTGGTGCAGCACCCGCTTGGAGCCGCCGGTGAGGTCGTTCTCGATGACCTTGTCCACGACGTACTTGTGGAAGTAGTCGGTGATCTCGCCGGTGATCGGGTCCGGGGTCCAGCGCACCGGGTAACAGCGCAGCGTGTTGTTCTCCGGCGCCGACGGCATCCGCGAACCCCTGACGCAGTCCCGCCCGGAGTAGACGATCTGAATCTGGGCGCCGGTCTCGGTGTTGATCGCGGTGAGCCGGCTCCAGTTCATCGACGGCGATACGTCGACGGCGTCGACCCGGTTGTGCATCTGGGTCGGAACGAACGTCACGTCCGGGATCGCCGTCGCCGGTGTGCTGACGAGGCCCTCGTGGGAGACCTTCTGCAACCACAGACCGGCCCGGGTGCCGTCCCCCGGGTCCGGGTACGAGTGGGTGAGGGTCCACCGCTCGACGTCACGGAACGCCGACGTGGCGGTGTTCCACACCTTCGTGGTGATCGAGGCGAGCCGGCGGGTCGTCCAGAACGACGGCGAGGTCTGCTCGCAGGTGGCGCCGCTGTTGCAGTTGAGGTCCCACGGCGTGTCGGGCCAGTGCGCCTTGTCCTTGGTCGTACAACCGGACAGGCACCGATCCGCGTAGGCGTAGCTGATCCGGGCGGCCGCGTGACCGGTGAACGCGGTGTCGGCGCCGGTGGTGTAGTCCAGCGGGACCTGGACGTTCTCGACCCGGGTGCCGTAGTCGACGTGGTCGAGGTAGCCGCCGCGGATGTACTGCGCCTGCGCGCCCTGGTTCTTGCTGTAGTAGTTCGTCTCGGTGCCGTACCAGTACGACATCGTGTTCTGGTGCGGGTCGACGACGTAGTCGAGGTTCCACCGGTACGCCTGGGTGCACGACGACGCGGCGAACGTCGCCGCGTGGCACGGCTCCCCGGTGTGGTTACCGAACACCGGCGACGTCCACGTCGAGTTCGTCGTCGTGCCGGCGGGCGCACCCGGAAGCTGGTTACGGCCGAACCAGTACTGGGTGCCGTTGACGGTGGTGACCACCCACCACTCACCGTCGTTGTCACCGTTCGGTGCCCCCGTCTTGCGTTCGACGCGGGAACCGTCGTCGTTGCGCGGGTGCCACAGGTTCGGGTTGGTGTTGTCCCGGATGAGCTCGGAGCCGTTGCCGTTGAGGTTCATCGTGGCGTTGTCGGTGGCCCAGCACTGGTCGCCGGTCTTGGTGGTGTTGTTGCCGCCGCCCGCCTGGTCGTCGCCGCAGCTTTTGTAGCGGCGTTCGATGTAGCCGGTCGTGGTCAGCTCGAAACCCTCACCGATGATCGACGGCTGGTTGTTCGAGGTGACCATGCGCCCGTCGACGGACTGCGCCGAGTAGGTGACCTGCAGCGTCGGCGACGGGCCGCCCGGCGACGGCGGGGTCCGCATCGGGTACGACCAGGTGAAGTCGCCCGACGAGCCGCCGGCGGACCAGGTGCTCGACGACGACAGGCTGGTGGCGCTGTAGCTGCCCGCGGAACCCGACGTGCCGGCCGTCAGCGCGAGCAGCCGCGCCCCGCCCGTGCCACCGGCTCCGGTGGTCTGCGCCGGTGCGCCGGTGGCGGTGCCGACGGTGACGTCGGCCGAGACCTTGCCGGCCTTGGTGTCGTTGCGGCCGGCCAGCACGGTGCCGCGGCACTGCGGCTGGTCCGGTGTGCTCATCGCGCACGCCGGCAGTTCGACCAGCCGCAACCGGGTCGACCAGTCCGCGCCGTAGGCGGTGGCGAACCGGCTGTAGTCGACGGTCACGTTCACCATGCCGACACCGCTGTTGTTGTCGGCGCGGTCGACCTTGAGCAGCAGGCCGCGCACATCGGCCTTGGCCGAGGCCTGCTGGTCGAGCACGTCGACGCGGACCCGGGCCGGCACCGCCACGCTCGCCGCGCCGACCGTCCGGGCCTGCTTCGTCGAGGCCGGGACGCCGACGCTGACCGGACTGCCGACGCTCGCCGACGTCACGGTCTTCGCCGCCGGCTGGGCCACGACGTCGAGGTCCACGGTGGACGCCGACGGCCAGACCGCGGGCGGGTTCGCCGACGCCGGTTTGCTGGTGTCGGCGATCGGCTTGCCGGCCGTGATCGGCTTCGTCCGCACGCTGGGCACCTTGGCCGCCCGCGCCGGTGAGAACGGCTTCGGCGGCGCCGCGAACGCCGGGGCCTGGCCGCCGATCGACACCACCAGCGCCAGCGGCAACGCCAGCAGCAGCCCCAACCGTCCCCGGCCACGCGCGACGGACCACGCCCGGCGCGCGGTCAGCAACGCCGGCACGTCCGGGAGCAGTGAAGAGTCCTGCACCGACAACCTCCAGGAATCGACGGTGGCGTGATGGCGACGGCTTCGGATGGATACGCCGGTCATGGGGCCGGCGGGGTGTAAGTGACGGCACGGCCGTCCAGCAGCGACGGTGCGAACGACGAATACGTCTGCCCGACCAGACCGGTGTGGTCCTCGATCCCGACGACCGCGGTGGCCCCGCGCTCACCGGCGTTGTCCAGGCCGGTGTAGTTGAACGTGACCGTCCCGTTCTCACTGATCAGGGCCTCGAACGTGACGCGCTGCGACAGGTTGCCGAAGATGTGGACGTTGCGCCATTCGATGACGAACCGCCGGTTCGGTGCCGACCCGACCGTCGCCGTGCGCACGCTCGCCGAGCCATCGACGACCAGGTCGTCCCAGAACGGGTAGAGGGTGGCGGCGGGCGCGACACCGTCCGGCACCGCGGCACGGTTGTCCGGATGAGCACCGCCGGGGTCGGTGAAGCTGACGAATCCATTCGTCGACACCCACACGCTGCTGTAGGTCTGGCCGTAGAAGGTGACCGGGAAGGGCAGCGTCACCTGCCCGACACCCTCGTCACCCGTCAACGCCAGCACCGCCGTGTCCGCGGCGACAAACGGCTGGGTACTCGTCGAGCACACATAGCCGAACTCGTCCGCGACCGCCGTCAACGGCAGATCGACCGTGGTGTCACCGCCGAGGTAGAGCGGCTGCGACACCGTGGCACAGCCGGAGCTGGCCGCCACGGTGTAACCGTCCTGTTCCAAGTTGCCGAACGCGTACGTGCCGTTGGCCGCGGTGGTCGCGGTGAAGCCCTGCGGCAGCAACGTCACCGTGACACCGGCCACCGGCGACCCGCCCTGGGTGACCGTGCCCGACAGCGTCCACGTGCTGATCGGCATCGCGTAGTCCGGATAGTCGATGAAGATCGACTTGCCGGACGCCAACTGCGGCTGGTTGAACGAGTACTGCAGGCCGTACGACCCGCCGTTGCTCTCGATACCGACCGTCGCGGTCTCCCCGCGCTCCTTCGCATCGTCGAGACCGGCGTAGTTGAACGTGATGTCACCGCTCTCGGCCAGCACCGCCTCGAACGTGACCCGGCGCGGGAAGTCGTTCATGAACGCGACGTTGCGCCACTCGACCACGAACTTCCGCTCCGGTGCCGTACCGACCACCGTGGTACGCACACTCGCGACACTGTCCACGTACAGGTCGGCCCACAACGGCGCCACGAGGGCGTCCGGCACGCCCGGGGTCGGGATGCTCGCGTTCGCATGGAGATCGTCAGCCCCCGGGTTGGCGAACGTCAGCAGGCCGTTGATCGACACCCACGCCGTGGACAGACTCTGTCCGTAGAACGGCATCGCGAACGGCAGACTGATCTGCGTCACACCGTCGTCGCCGGTCAGCGGCAGCACCGTCGTGTCCGCGTTGACGAACGGATCCGCCGTCGCCGAGCACGTGTAACCGAACACGTCCGACGGCGGGTACAGCCACAGGTCCTGCGGGGTTGCCGTGGTGATCTCCAGCCCGGTGCTGGCGAACATCCCGCAACTGTCGGGCAGCGTGCCCGTCACCGTGTACCACCCGGCGGTCAACCCGGTGAACTGGTAGGCCCCGGACACCCCCGTCGTCAGCGTGGCTCCACCCGGCTGCAACACCACCGTGGCCCCGGCGACCGGGCTACCGGACCGGCTGTCGAACACCCTGCCGGACAACGACGCCGGCGCGACGGCGTCGATCGTGGCGCTGGCGTCCCCGCCCTGCCGGCCGGAGCCCGTCACCGCCCGCGCGTATACCCTGGTCTCCCCCTCGTCCAGCGGCGGCGTCGTGATCGTCAACTGCCCGCCAGGCACCGACAGCGTGGCCGTGCGGTCGAAGCTGCGCGTGCCGAAGCTGTACTTGATCGTGGTCACCGCCGGATCGCCGCCCGCGCTGAACGTCACCTGGACCGTCTGACCCGCCTGCGCGCTGTTGCCGTTCGGGATCGTGATGATCGGCGCTTCCGGGTTCAATTGATCGGTGAACTCAGCCTCGCTGGACCCCACCAGCCGGCCGTAGACGCGCACGTCGTCGACACCGCCGTTGAAGAAGCTGTCGGGATTACCCGCCCACAACCGACGGCCCAGGACCACCGGCCCGGTCGCGTTGAACCCACCCGACACCGTCGCCACACCGGTCTGCGCGACGCCGTCGACGTAGAGCCGCATCTGATGCGTCGCCACGTCGTAGGTCGCGACGAGATACGTCCATCTACCGATCGTGGGTGCGGCGTCGGACACCACCGCGTAGATGCCCGGAGCGTCCACGTCGGCGCCGTGCATCGAGAACCGCCACCGGCTCGTCGAGCCGTGGTACGCCAACGCCCAGGCCGACGTCCGCGTCCCCTGCTGGCTCACCGCGACGTAGTTCTTCGCCGGGTCGAGCGTCGAATCGATCTTCACCCATGCGGAGACGGTGAAGTTCGCGTCCGTCCGCACCGTCGTCGGTGCGCCGGTCGTCGGCGATTTGGTGGCGATCGGGCCACTCGTCGCGGCCGTGGCGTTGGTTCCGTTGAACGACAGCGCCTTGCCGGTACCACCGCGGCTGGCCACCCACGCCGGGTTCGTCACCGTCAACGTGTTGCCGTGGTTCGTCACATCAGCCGCCGCCGTACCGGTGCCCTCGTCGAGGGTCCACCGCGCATCCGGGCCGGCACCCGCTCGAACACTGAACGTGTACGACAACGGCGAGGCCGAGAAGCTGCCGCCCGTGTCCCGGCTCCAGACCCGCAGCGTGAACTGCCCATCAGTCGGCGGCGTGATGGTCACCGTCGCCCGCTTGTCGGTCGGGTTCGCCGCCACCCGCGTCGCGTTCACCGCCGACGTGCTGGCGACCAGGGTGTAGGAGTACCCGGCGAAGTCCGACGGGATCGTCGCCGGCGGGTAGAACGTGAACGAGCCCGCGATCCCCGCACCGCCGTGGAACTGACCGTCCGCCGGATAGTCCGTCGAGGTCACCTGCGACGGCGCGTCCGGCGGCGCGGTGTCCACCTTGAACTCACACGTCTGCGAGAACTGGCCGGTATCGACCCCGTCGGAGGACTGCACCTGGACCACGTAACTGACATCGTTGGACAGCCTCCCCGGCGGGATGCTCACGATCGCGGTCTGGCCCGGCGTCACCGAACTCTGCGTCACCTTGTTGGTGTCGCTGCGGCTACCACCGACCGGCCACCACCAGAACGTCACACTGTGCACCTGCGCCGTACCGTCCGCGTCCGACGTCCGCGCCCGCAACTCCGGCGTCGCGGTCTTCACCACCGGACGACCGGTCCCGGTCGCGCACGCGTAACCGGAAACGGTGATCTGGTCTGGTGCGTTCGGGAACGAGTTGTACGTCACCGTCAGCAGCGCCGTGCCCGCGTCGAACTTCTTCCACGCGTCATGGTTGCTCTCGTTGCGCGCCTTGAGGCCGAGGTTGATGTCCTGCCACCAGTTGCCCGCCGCGGTCTGGATCAGGCTGGTGATGCCCCACTCGGAGCGGACCCGTGCCCGGTTGCAGGTGTTGTTGTTCAGCGCCGCGATCGCGGGGCCCCAGCCGCCGACGCTGTTGTTCCACGTGGTGCCGGAGCTGATCGCCTGGGTGTAGGTCAGATCCGTGGTGGTCTTGCCGCACGTCCAGGAGTGCAACAGGTCGATGGAGAACTTCGCGTCGAGGACATGCTTGCCGGTGTAGCTCGACGTCGGGAACCGGAAGATCGACCGGTAGATCATCGTCGTACCGGAGTCGGTGTAGCCCACCTTGGCACACGGCACCGACGCGTACGGGCTGGGGCAGTCGTTGCGGTCGTAACTCCAGTACGACTGGTTCGGGAACCGGCTGTTGATCATCGTCCAGGCGCTCGCACCGAACGACGGATCGATGTAGACCGGAAACTTTGCCGACGCGCCGCGCAGCACGGCCAGGTCCGGCCGCACGACGATCGTGTCGCCGTCCAGCACCAACGGCATCGCCGCCGTCCGGGCGGCGGCCGGTTGCGCAACGGTCATCGCTCCGCCGGATGAGTCCCACATCGCCGGCGTCCCCGAGCCGAACAACACCGCGCCGCTGGCGTCCACCGCCGTCAACGATCCGCCCGGGCCAGGCTTGAGTTTCAGGTTGGTGGCGGTTGTGGCGAACCGTAGCGCCTTCAGCGCCGGATTCGCCGCCGCCGCGGCACTCCTCACCACCAGCACCTCGGAGAAGCCCTCGACCTCGGCCGTCAGCCGCAGATCCACACCGGGAAGCACGTCGGCATAGGTGGCCGTGGCACCCGACACCGACGGTGCCGGCAACGCGGTGGGCCACCGCACGTCCAGCGCCGCGCCGCCGCGGCGCAGTGTCACCAGCGGACCCGTGCCGCCTGCTGAGAACGACGTGCCGAGCCAGCTCGCGACCGGCTCGTACCCGCCGTCGGCGGTGCGCCGCAGCGTCGCGTCCGGCCTCGCCCAGCCACCGTGTCCGTCACGAACCCGTTGGACGACGGCCGATTCCATCCCGGTGAACGTGCCCATCGGGTTCGCGAACACCTGGGAGCGCTCCGACCGTGCCGAGGCGACCTCCACCTGCCCCTTGCATGATGCCGCCGCCCGCAACGCCGCAGGGGCGTCGTCCGCGCTCGCCGGACACGTCACCGGCGCCGGGGCCGCCTGCGCGACCGACTCGGCAGTCGGCACAACCAGCAGGGTCGAGAGCATGACCAGCGCGGCGCACCACGGGAAACGCCGCCACCACGAACGGGTCCGCACAACAGATCCGGGCAACCCAACATTCATGACCGCCGCTCCCCTGTGATCCGCGACACTGGCGGAAACGCACCGTAGGAGCACAATCAGAAACACGTCAAGCATTGGCCGCAAGACGCTACGTAGCGAGCGGGGATCACCAGCATCGACATTTCGGCTTGCTTCTATATTCAAGCAGGTCAACACGTTCGCCCTGCGGCGGAGCCCCGCACCCACAATGGCTCATCAATGTGACGAACATCACTTCGACCCCACGGCCAGTGCGGCGATGCTGGAGGACCACGGGCTTTAGGCACGACGGCTCATGGTGTCCAATCCCCAGTGTCGATTAGCATCGCGCTGCCACCCGCATCGTTGTGCAAGTTTTGGGGGAACGTTGAGCTCATCGGCTCCGCAAATGACGGCGTCACAGCAGACGCGAGGCGGCTACGGCGACGCGTGGGCAGCCGTCTACGACGATTTGTACGCCGGCCGCGACGATCCTGACCTGGTCGTGCGGTTCGTCAGCCGCTACGCCGACCCCGCGACAGTGTGCGAGTTCGGCATCGGCACCGGGCGGGTAGCGCTGCCGCTGGCGGCCGCCGGATTCGAGGTCCACGGCATCGACAACTCTGCGGCGATGCTCGATCGGCTCCGTGCCAAGCCGGGCGCCGAGCGTATCCACGCGGCACTCGGCGACATCACCGATCCGCCGGTGACCGGCCGGTTCGGTTGCGTCCTCATCGCGTTCAGCACGCTGTACCTGCTGACCGACCAACGCTTGCAACGCCGGTGCGTCGAGGCCGCCGCCCGCCTGCTGGAGCCCACCGGGGCGCTCATCGTGGAGGGCTTCATCCCGGACCCCACCCGATGGCACGACGGATACTCGCTGTCGGTGACCCGGTGGGAGGAGGCCGCGAGGTCGTACAGCATCGGCAGGATCGACCCGGCCGCCCAGGTGATCGAGACCGTCCGGGTGAACCGGCAGGCCGACTCCCTGGACGAGCTACCCAACCGGCTGCGATACGTGCTGCCGGCTGAGCTGGATCTCTTGGCCGAGCATGCCGGCCTCACACTCGTGGACCGGTTCGCGAACCTCGCCGGCGCCGCGCTCGGACCCAACCCGACCGACCATGCGTCCGTGTATCGACGCCGGGAGGGATAGATCGCGTCCGGCGGCGCGGAGGCGCTCAGGCGGCGCCCGGTGACGGCACCTGCGGGTGACCGTCCCGCGCCCGCAGGTGTTCCAGGACGAGCGGGTCGATGAGCCCGTCGACGAGCCGCTCCTCGAGGTTCTCGACGCCGGCCCAGCCCGCGAGGTCGGCGTGGCCGAGGGCCGCCAGCCGGGCGGCGACCTCCTCCGCGAGCGCGCCGGTCAGCGGCAGCAGGGTCGCCGGGTCGGGCTTGCCGAAGTACAACTCCCAGAGATCGATGAGCCCGCCGAGCCGGGTGACGGGGTCGGGGTCGTCGTCGACGCGCAGGTCGACCTCGACGTCGCTCCGCCCGCCGTAACCGGCGCCGCGCCGGACGACGATCAGGGCGGCGCTCTGCCGGCCCCGGCTGTCCCCGCCGGCCGCGTCCCCGGCGGCGAGAGCGGCGTACAGGCGGCGGGCCAGTGACCCTTCGGTCGCGAGCCACGCGGCCTCCATGGCCGTGACGACCTCGGGTCCGGTGAGGATGTTGCCCTGGATCGCGTAGCCGTCCCCGGCGACCCCGCCCGCCCAGGAGAAGCACTCGTCGCCGGTGAACGTGGCGCCGGGCCCGGTCCGCCCGACGACCCCGAGCTGCCGGGTGGCCCGCCCGGGGTCGGCGGCGGTGAGCCCGGCGACCGTGCCGGCGGCGGCCGTGCCGGTGCGGAGCATGGCGAGGCCCTGCACGCGGTACGCGAGGTTCGCGAACGACTGCGTGGCGACCGCGCCGACCTCGACCTCGACAGCCGGCACGGCGGCGCCGACGGCGAGGAACTTGCTGGCCACGGCCACCCCGAAGGACTCACCGCCGGCGGAACGCCCCACGATCGAAAACGTCATGCCGGACACCGTAATGCATTGTTTCCGGATGCAACCATCTGCGGTCACCCTGGCCCGGACTGACCCGGTCACGAGAACCCGGCTACTCGGCGGACGCTCCCGGCGGCTCGGAGAGGCAGACGAACGGCCCACGAACGCCGGCGCTGAACCGCTCGGCGGCGCGCAACGCGACCTCGACCCGCCGCTGCGGCGCCATCCGCGACTGGGCGGTGGCGAAGAGCGCGCCGAGTGCGATCTCGTCGCCGACGCCGACCGCCGCATACCCGTCGGCGGCCTCGGCGACCTGGTAGTCGTCGTGGACGGTGAACAGCCGCCCCTTGACGCCGACGAGGAACGTGCCGCCCTCCTCGCGCTCGCTGTCGCGGCGGGCCCAGCCGCCGGTCTTCAGGCAGTCGCGGACGGCGTCGATGAAGCGGGTGGCCATGAACCGTTCGATGTCGCCGACCGGCTTCGGGGGCTTCAGCGAATACCGGATGAGCTGCCCCATCCGGAACGAGGTGGTGAACCCGAACAGGTAGCCGTTGTTGTGGAAGACCTTGCTGTCGGCGCGGACGGTGAGGCTCCAGCCGGAGGCTCCGGCGCTGTCGCCGCCGACGTAGACGGTGCCGGCGTGGACGAGGCCCACGATGGCGGTCACGCCGCCACCCGCCCGTTGACCGGCCCGTCGCCGCCGATGTACCGCGCGAGCCCGTCGACCATCAGGTCGATCGCGAATGCGAACCGCTCGTCCCCACTGCCCTCGATCATCACCGGTGCCATGGCGACCAGGTTAGGGAACCGGTCCCGGGGCAGGTTCGCGTAGTACCCGCTCACCTCGGCGAGCCACGGCGCGGCGTCGGCCTCGGTCTGCCGGCCGCGGCTGGCGTGGATCGACGCCTCGATCGCGTCGGCGACGATGACCAGGGACAACTGGTCCATGCCCCAGGCCGCGACCCGGTCGGGGATGCCGGCGCCACGGAGCACGGCGAGCATCGCCTCGGTGTAGCGCAACGAGTTGGGGCCGACGGGCAGGTTGGCGCGGGCGACCTTCACCAGGTCACGGTGGGCGAGGAACACGGCCCGGCTCTCCCAGCAGCTCTCCTTGACCTCGGCGGCCCAGTCGGCGGCCTCGGCGGACGGCAGCGGGATGTCGCCGATGACCCGATCCAGGAGCTGCTCGAGCAGTTCGTCCTTGTTCGCGAAGTACGCGTAGAGCGAGGCGGCGCCCGTGCCGAGCTCCTGCGCGACGCGCCGCATGCTGATGCCGTCGAGCCCGTCGCGGTCGACGATCCGCAGCGCGGTGTCGAGAACGGCCTCGGCGCTCAGCGGCTGGCGGGCCGCGGGCCTCTTCTTCGAAGCCCGCCACGGGGGCGGGGGGATGTCGGCGGGCGGTCCGGCGGCTTGCACCGCGCAATCGTACTTGACACGAACAGTGTTCCAAACTAGAACAACGTTCGTGACTTACGAACAGCGTTCGCACCCTGCCGGCTCCTACCGATGGCGCTGGGCCGTCCTCGCCGTCGTCCTCGCGGCCGAGGTCATGGACCTTCTCGACGCCACGATCATCGCCATCGCCGGTCCCTCGATCCGGGCCGAGCTCGGCGGCGGCACCGCGTTCCTGCAGTGGCTCGCCGCCGGCTACACCCTCGCGTTCGCCGTCGGGCTCGTGACCGGCGGCCGGCTCGGCGACATCTTCGGCCGCCGCCGCATGTTCCTCGCCGGCGCCGTCGGCTTCACCCTCATGTCCCTGCTCTGCGCGATCGCGCCTGGCCCGGGCACGCTGGTCGCCTTCCGCGTCCTGCAAGGCCTCGCCGGCGCCGTTCTCATCCCGCAGGGCCTCGGCCTCATCAAGGCCGCATTCCCGCCCGAGAGGCTCGGCGCCGCGTTCGGCGCCTTCGGTCCCGTCATGGGCCTCTCCGCGGTCTGCGGCCCGATCCTCGCCGGCTTCCTCGTCGACGCCGACCTCTTCGGTACCGGCTGGCGGATGATCTTCCTGATCAACCTTCCGGTCGGCCTGGCCGCGGTCGCCGGCGCCGCCATGGTCCTGCCGCGCGGCACCGAGCGGGACCGCGGCCTGCGGCTCGACCTGCCCGGCACCGCGCTGCTCAGCGTCGGGCTCCTCCTGCTGCTCTTCCCCCTTGTCCAGGGCCGCGAACTCGGCTGGCCCCGGTGGGCGTGGGCGTCCATGGCCGCCTCGCTCCCCGCGCTGTGGGTGTTCCAGCGGTACGAGTTGCGCCGTCACCGGTCGGGCCGCAGCCCTCTGGTCGAGCCCAGCCTGCTGGCCAAGCGGCGGTTCAACGCCGGGCTGCTGGTCGGCCTGATCTTCTTCGCCGGACTCATGGGCCTCACCCTGATCCTGAGCGTTCACCTGCAACTGGGCCTCGGGTTCTCCCCGCTGCGGGCCGGCCTCGCCCAGTCGCCGTGGGCGTTCGGCACCGCGCTCGGCGCCGTCGCCGGCCATGTGCTGAGCGCCCGGTTCGGCGGCCGGCGGCTGCTCGTCGGCGGCACGGTGGTGCTCGGCGCGGGCGTGCTCGCCCTCCTCGCGACCTTGACGCTCGGCGACGGCCCGGTGACGTCGTGGCGGCTCGTTCCCGCCCTGCTGGTCCTCGGTGTCGGCATGGGCTCGTCCATGGCCCCGTACTTCGACCTCGTCCTCGCCGCCGTCGACGAGCACGAGGTCGGCTCGGCCTCCGGCACGCTCACGGCCGCGCAGCAGCTCGGCGGCGCGCTGGGCGTGGCGCTCCTCGGCACCGCCTACTTCGCCTGGACGGACCGCTCCGAGGCCGGCTTCGGCGGCGCGCTGACCAAGGTCCTCTGGCTGGAGCTCGCCCTGCTCGCCCTCGCCGGGGCGCTCTCCTTCCTGCTGCCTCGCCGTGCCCGCGAGGAGGCGCCGGACGCGGTACCGCCGGACTCGGCACCGGCCGGCTCCCGGGCTGACTCCACTGTGGGCACCGGCGCGTGAGCGCCGGGTTAACCCGGCCGTTCGTGGGGAATCAGGTGTGTGCGGGCGAGAGGAGAAGCCATGACGTACACCGTGAACGACCGGCCGGCCACCGCGCCGCGCGTGCAGAGCCCCGCAGGCCCAGGTCCGGTGACCGGTCAGGTGACCGGTGCGGCGGACCACCGATCCACGGCGGAACTGGTGAAGCTGGCCGCCGAGCAGGTCTCCGTCCTCGTGCGCGACGAGCTGAAACTGGCGCAGGTCGAGCTCACCCAGAAGGGCAAGCGGGCCGGGGTGGGGGTCGGCATGTTCGGCGGTGCCGGCGTCGTCGCGCTCTACGGCGTCGGTGCCCTGCTCGCGGCCGCCATCATCGGCCTGGCGACGGTCATACCGGCCTGGCTGTCGGCACTGATCATCGGCGTGGTGCTCCTGATCGTGGCCGGGCTGATCGCACTGTCCGGCAGGACCCAGATGCGCAAGGCCACACCGCCGGTGCCGCGGGACGCGGTGGCCGGCGTCAAGGCCGACATCAACACCATCACCCACTCGGTCAAGGATCGGGGACAGCGATGACGGCGACGGAGCCGAAGTACAGTCACAACGGTCACGCCACCCCCACCGACCCCGAGATGCTCCGCCAGGAGATCGCGCGGACCCGCGCGAACCTGGGTGAGACGGTCGAGGCGCTCGCCGCCAGGGCCGACGTGAAGGCCCGCGCCCAGGAGGCGATGCACAACTCGGTGGCGACGGCGAAACTGCGGATGCGTGAGGGCGTCGAGCAGATGGCGGTCAACGCCGCGTACGTCGGCCGCGAGCTGCGCACCCACCCGCGGCAGTCGCTGGAGCACACGCTGCGGCGGATGCGCCGTTCCGTGCGGGAGCGGCCGGCGCCGTGGCTCGTCGCGTCGGGGCTGCTCGTGCTCGCCGCCTTCGTCGGGTATCGGAAGGGACAGTGGTGAACAAGTTCCTGTACAAGCCGTTCAGCATCGCCTTCAGCGTGGCCGGCGGTGTCGCGGCCGGCTTCGTGTTCAAGCAGGTGTGGAGGCGGCTGTCCGGTGAGGAGGAGGCGCCCGCCGCGACGTCACGCGAGTACGGCTGGGCCGAGGTCCTGGCCGCGGCGGCGTTGCAGGGCGCGATCTTCGCGGTCGTGAAGGCCGCCATCGACCGGGGCGGCGCCGAGGGTGTGCGCCGGTTGACCGGCGACTGGCCCGACTGACCCCGGAACACAGAACGTGAGCAGGGTCTCCCTCCGGCGGGAGACCCTTCCGCGTGTGCGGGCACGCGCGTGATCTGCCCGTACGGCGTCCACCGGCCGGTGGACAGGGCTACACTTCCGCGGCCCCGGCAACGTTCGCACTCCCCGGCCGGAACCCTTTCGCGCAACGGCTCCGCCGCAGAGTCGTTGCTGTGCCGGTTGCGGGCCGGCGCGACCGGAGACGTCATACAGGTGTCGGGCCGCACGAGGGAGCGGCCCGGCACCGCGGAGTCCGGTGCCAGGCCGTTGGGCGGACGGCCTGGCACCGGCCCGACCCGGTTTCGCCCGCAGCAGGGCGGGTACGGGAGCGGCCGTGACGAGCGAACCAGATCTGCGCAGTGTGCTGGAGACCGCGTTCACCGGCCAGGAGCGGCTGTCCCGTGAGGAGATCCGCCGCAAGGCGATCGCCGCCGATCTGCCCGCCGATGCCCTGACGCGGGTCGACGCGCTGCCCGAGGGCGAGTACGCCGAGGACGAGGTGATCGAGGCACTGCGCCTGGGCAGCGCCTGACGCGCTACGGGACCGGTTTCCCGGCCCCGGCTGACGATCCGCGTCCGCCACGGCCGCCGACCTACCGCAGCGACGTCCTCCCCCGGGTCCGGCACGCTCACCGGCAGACCGAACAGCGCGGGCGCGATCTCCCGCACCGCCCGCGCCGCCGCCGCACCGCTGATGAGCAGGATCCGTTCGATCGGCACCCCCAGCGCGCGGACCGCGTCGAGGCCGTCGGCGGGACCGCAGAGCACGCTCGCCGCGCGGGCGGCGTTGCCGGGCTCGTGCTGCGACCCAGCGCAGTTTGGTCACCGTGAAACTGGCGACCGGCACGAGGCCGGTGGCCCGGGCCCAGGCCGCGGCGCCGCCGGGCAGCTCGCCGATGAGTCGGCTTGGCCAGCGTGGTCGACCGGGCGATACTCGCCCGCGACACCGGACCGCCCTCCTTGACGAGCGCCAGGACCAGCGAGCGGTTCACCTCCCGCATGACGTTGTGGTCGGCACCGCGCCGCGGCTCCTCGGGTCGCACAATCCGACCACGCTACCCCGGCGATCACCGTTCAGCGGGCACCCTACATTGGTAGCGGACACTCCAAGCCTGAATCCCCGGCCGGAAAGGCAGGCTTCCGATGCACATCTCGGCACGCGGGGACTACGCGGTACGCGCCGCGCTGGGCCTGGCCGCCGCCTACCCCGCGGTGGTCTCGGCCGCCGGTCTCGCCGAAGAGCAGGAGATGCCGCGAAAATTCCTCGAAGCGGTGCTCGGCGATCTTCGCCGGGCGGGCCTCGTGCGCGGCCAGCGCGGCGTCGACGGCGGCTACGTCCTGACCCGTCAACCGTCGGAGATCATGGTCGGTGACGTGCTGCGCGCGGTCGACGGCCCGCTCGCGGAGGTGCGCGGCGTCCGCCCGGAGGAGGCGATGTACTCCGGGACCGCCGAACACCTGCAGCAACTCTGGGTGGCGGTACGAGCAGCGGTGCGCAACGTCCTCGACGAGGTCAGCCTCGCCGACGTGGTGCGGGGCCGGATGCCGTCCCACGTCCGGCGCCTGACCACACCGCCGCACGCCTGGCAGCCCCGCTGAGCGACCCGATCCCGGCGAACGCGACCTGAGCGGCCCGGACGCGACCTACGCTCAGATAATGTCGAAAGCGCACGACCCTTACCTACAGGCGGCCGAGGGCTTCCTGCACGCCATCCGCGACGAGCTCGACATGGCCGACGACCTGAAGACGGATCGGACGCTGCAGGTCGCGCAGACGTTCGCGTTGCTGAGCATCGCGCGCTCGCTCAACGTGCTCAGCGATTTCGTCGAGCCGACCGAGGGCTCCCCGCTCCTCGCCGCGACGGCCGCCCACTGACCCGACCGTTCCCGGCCGGCACCGGCCCAGTTCGATCCGGCCCGGCCCAGTTCGATCCGGCCCAGCTCGGCCGACCGGTCAGGCTCGGTCAGGCTCGGTGACGAGCAGGCTGGCCCGCCGCAGCCACCCGAGCCCCTCGACAACGGATCGCTAGACCCATGCCCGCGGGTCGGCCACGAGGTCACGGACCCGCTCGGGCAGTTCGCCCGTGACCACGTCCTCGATCGTGACGGTCTCCAGGATGAGGCGCTCGTTGGCGCGCAGGGCGATCCAGACGTCCTGGAGGGCGGCCGCGGCGCCGATGTAACCCAGCTCCTCCGGGCGCTGGCCGCGGACGTTGGCCAAGGGGCCGTCGATGACGCGGATGATCTCGGCCAGGGAGATGTCGCCGGCCGGGCGAGCCAGGCGATAGCCACCCTCCGGGCCGCGCTGCGCGACGACCACGCCGCCGCGGCGCAACTGGAGGAGGATGCTCTCCAGGAACTTCGGCGGGATCTCCTGGGCGGCCGCGAGACGGTCCGCGGTCACGAGGCGGGTCTCGCCGCCGGTGCCGGCGGAGGCCGCGAGCTCCGCCACGGCGCGCAGCGCGTAGTCCACCCGTGCTGAAAGGCGCATGACCTATCCTCCCACGCGCCGCAACAGGCCCTCCTGCACGGCCGTCGCGATGTGCCGGCCGTTGCGGGTGAACATCCGGCCGGTGGCGAGGCCGCGGGCGTCGGACGCCGACGGGCTGGAGGAGTCGTAGAGGAACCACTCGTCGGCGCGGAACGAGCGGTGGAACCACATGGCGTGGTCGAGGCTCGCCCCGACGAAACCGCCGGGACCCCACACCGCGCCGTGCGTCGACAGGACGGCGTCGAGCAGGGTCAGGTCGGACGCGAACGTCAGCGCGCACGCGTGCAGCAGCGGGTCGTCGGGAAGCTTGCCGTCGATGCGCATCCAGACCCGTTGCCGCTCCTCGGCGGGGCGGTCGCCGGGGCGAACCCAGCCGGGCTCGCCGACGTACCGCACGTCGATCGGCTGCGGGACCATCCCCCAGATGTCGGCCCGCTCCGGGTACTTCGCGAGCCGCTCCCCCATCGTCGGCACCTCGTCCGGCGGCGGCACGTCCGGCGGGGCGGCCTCCTGGTGGTCGAGGCCCTCCGCCGGCGCGTGGAACGACGCGGACATGAAGAAGATGACCTTGTCGTGCTGGTACGCGACGGAGCGGCGCACCGAGAACGAGTGCCCGTCCCGGATGCTCTCCACCGCGTACGTGATCGGCACGGAGGGGTCGCCGCCGCGCACGAAGTAGCCGTGCAGGGAGTGGACGTGCCGCACCGGGTCGACGGTGCGCCCGGCCGCGACGAGGGCCTGTCCGGCCACCTGGCCGCCGAAGACCCGCTGAGGGCCGACCGGTGGGCTCGTGCCCAGGAACCGGTCGTCCCCCAGCGGTTCGAGATCCAGGAGGCGGACGAGGGCATCCACCGCCGCCTGTCCGCTTGCGAGGTCAGTCACCAGCACAATCTACGGAACACCCGCGGCGTCAGTGCTGTGAGAGTGCTCCCAGCCGGTGAACGCGCAGGGTGTTGGTCGAGCCGGGGGTGCCGGGCGGGGAGCCCGCCACGATCACCACGTCGTCGCCGGGGCTCAGCCACGGCAGCCCGACGAGGGCCATGTCGACCTGCTCGAACATCTCGTCGGTGTGCTCGACGAACGGCACGTCGAAGGTCTGCACGCCCCAGCTCAGCATGAGCTGGTTGCGGACCGTCGGCTCCGGCGTGAAGGCCAGCAGCGGCAGCTCGCAGTGCAACCGGGCGAGCCGGCGGACCGTGTCACCGGTCTGCGAGAACGCCACCAGCGCCTTGGCGCCGATGTTCCGGGCGATGTTCGAGGCGGCCGACGTGAGGGCACCGCCCTTCGTGCGAGGGTCGTGCTGGAGGCGCGGCACCGACAGTGAGCCGCTCTCGGTGGTCGCGATGATGCGGGCCATCGTGGAGACGGTGAGGATCGGATACCGCCCGACGCTGGTCTCGCCGGACAGCATGACCGCGTCGGCGCCGTCGAGAACCGCGTTGGCGACGTCGGACGCCTCGGCGCGGGTCGGTCGCGCGTTCTCGATCATCGAGTCGAGCATCTGGGTGGCGACGATGACCGGCTTGGCCTGCTCGCGGCACAACTGCACCGCGCGCTTCTGGACCAGCGGCACCTGCTCCAGCGGCATCTCGACGCCGAGATCACCGCGGGCCACCATGACGCCGTCGAACGCGTTGACGATCGGCTCCAGCGCCACCACCGCTTCCGGCTTCTCGACCTTCGCCAGGACCGGACGGCGGATGCCCTCCTCGTCCATGATCTCGTGGACGAGCTTGATGTCGTCGGGCGAGCGCACGAACGACAGGGCGATCCAGTCGGCGCCGAGCCGCAGCGCGAACCGCAGGTCCTCGGCGTCCTTCTCGGAAAGCGCCGGGACGCTGACGGCGACGTTGGGCAGCGAGACGCCCTTGTTGTTGGAGACGGGACCGCCCTCGGTGACGAGGACGGTGATGTCGTTACCGGTGACGCCGGTCACCTCGACGGCCACCTTGCCGTCGTCGATGAGCAGCCGGTCGCCCGGCTTCACCTCTTGTGGAAGTTTCTTGTACGTGCAGGAGACGCGGTCGCGGGTGCCGAGGATGTCGTCACTGGTGATCACCGCGGTGTCACCGGTGCGCCACTCGTGCGGGCCGTCGGCGAAGCGGCCGAGGCGGATCTTCGGACCCTGGAGGTCGGCGAGGACGCCGACGGAGCGGCCGGCGGCGACGGCGGCCTCCCGAACCAGGTCGTACACCGAGGCGTGGTCCTCATGGCTGCCATGGCTGAAGTTGAGCCGCGCGACGTCCATCCCGGCGTCGACAAGGCCACGGATCCGCTCGGCTGACGAAGTCGCCGGGCCGAGCGTACAGACGATTTTGGCGCGTCGAGTCACACCACGAAGGCTAGCCCCTCCGAGCGGCAATCGTCCGCTTGCCCCGGAGTCACGTCATCAGTTGAGATGCCGTCCACCGGTGATCTTCCTGTTGTCCGCCCGCCGGCTACGGCTCCGGCCCGGTGAACGCCTCCGCGCGCGCCCGCCCGTCGACGCTGTGGCTGAAGAGGCGGGAGTCGCCGTCCGGGGTCTGCGTCTGGCCGGTCAGCGTCGAGTGCGCCGGCAGCGCCGAGGTCATCTCGGCCCGCAGGCGCGGCAGTGCCGTCGGGTGCGTGTCGCGCAACCAGCAGACCATGTGCTCGCGGACGAAGCACCGCAGGTCCCACAGCCTCGGGGCGTCGACGGCGCTGACCAGGGCGCGCAACTGCATCGCGCTGCCGGTGGCCTCGACCACCTGCAGCACCGAGACCCGCCCGTCCCACAGGTCCGTCGACTCGAGCGCGCGGCGGAGTTCCTCGCGCATCTCCGACACCGGCAGCCACCAGTCGACCTCGAACAGCACGGAGCCGAGCAGGGCCGCCTCCGTGCGCGTCCAGTTCTCGAACGGCTTCTCGGTGAAGTACGAGCTCGGCAGGATCAGCCGCCGGTCGTCCCAGACGTGCACGACGACGTACGACAGCGTGATCTCCTCCACGCGGCCCCACTCCTTCTCGACGATCACCACGTCGCCGAGCCGGACGGCGTCGCTGAACGCCAACTGGAGGCCGGCGAACATGTTCCGCAGAACACTCTGCGCCGCCAGACCGGCGACGATGCCGACGAACCCGGCGGAGGCCAGCACGCTCGTGCCGAGGAGACGGGCCTGCGGGAACGTCGTCAGCATGACCGCGACGGCCAGCACCGCGACGATGGCGACGGTGACCCGCCGGATCATGACGATCTGGGTGTGCACGCGCCGGGCCGTCCGGTTGTCGGGCACGTCGGTGCGGAACCGCGCGAGCGCGGCGTCCTCCGCGACGACGAGCAGCGACGCGACGAGCCATGCGACGGCCCCGATGATGACCAGCTTGTCGACGTGCAGGAAGGCCGGCCGCCAGGTCGCCCCGTCGGCGGTGTCCTGCACCGAGAAGTACACGGTGCAGAGGACGACCACCCACTGGATGGGCCGGTGCGACCGGTTGGCGAGTTCGGTGGACAACGGCGAGCGGCGGCCGAGCCGCAGCAGTATCCAGTGCGCCAACTGCACCGCCAGCAACGCGATGAGCGCGGCTCCGAGGGCGATGCCGAGTGGCATGAGCGTCTCGATGAGCGTGTCCCGCATTTGACGCGACTTACCCGCTTGGGTGAGGTCAACACCGTTCGTCATGGTGACGAACGTCGCGTGGGGACCGCCTGTGTCATCACCCGTTGCGGAGGGTCGCGGGCAGGTCGCACGCCTCCAGGCCGCGGTCGTAGCCGTCGAAGAACGACGCCGTACGCTGGGCCGCCGAGCCGTGTGCACCCTCCTGGAACCACGGCTCGTCCGGCGGGTCGCCGACCGAGAACAGGCCGTCACGCAGTTCGTCCAGGTCGCCGGTCTCGATTGAGAAGTCGCCGACCTTCACCGACTCCCCGATGTACGCACCGGCGAAGCAGTCCGCCTGCAACTCCTGATGGATCGTGAACTGGTACTGGATGCCGAGCCGCTGCTGGATGCCGTGACCGTATTCGTGACCGAGCAGGTAGAACACGAAGGCGTCGCCGACCTGTTCGTACACCTGCTCCGACCAGTTCACGTCGTAGGCGATGAAGTCGCCGATCGGGCAGTAGGCGGCGTTGCGCACGGGGATCGGCTGAAACCCGCAGGACAGCTCGCCGTCGAAGCGGTAGGGGACGATCCGGGAGATCGGCCGGAAACCGACGATCTTGCCGCTCCAGTACCGTTCGGCGACCCGAACGGCGACGTCGAGATCAGCGGAGAAGCTGTCCGGATCCGCGGACGCGGGCCGGGCCGGGGCGAGCAGCAGCACGACGCCGGTGAGCGCCGCGAGGAGCAGACGAGGGCCTTTCATGGCCGGGGAGTACCCGGGGAGCGGCGCTCCCATGAGGACCGCTCCCGACTTGCAACCGAGTCAGGCCGACAGCGCCGCCGCGGCCGGGTCGACAGGTGACGGCAGGGTGCCGTCACCACCCAGGTACGCGTGGATCGAGGCGGCCGCGGCCCGGCCCTCGGCGATCGCCCACACGATGAGCGACGCGCCGCGGTGCATGTCACCGGCGACGAACACACCCGGCGCGCTGGTCTGCCAGTCGCCGCCGGCGTCGATGCCGCCGCGCCGGTTGCGGGTGAGGCCCAGCGAGTTCAGCAGCGTGCCCTCTTCGGTGCCCTCGAAGCCGATCGCCAGCAGCACCAGCTCCGCCGGGTACTCGCGCTCGGTGCCCTCGACGACGGTGACCCGCCGGACACCGTCCACTCTGGACACCTGAACCTCGGCGATACGCACGGCCCGCAGGTTGCCGTCCTCGTCGCCCTCGAACGAGGTGACCGCGACGGCGAAGGCGCGGTCGCCGCCCTCCTCGTGCGCCGGGTAGTTGCGCAGGATCCACGGCCAGGTCGGCCACGGGTCGCGCGACTCGTCCCGCTCCTGCGGCGGCATCGGGTACTGGTCGAGCTGCAGGACCGACCTGGCGCCCTGCCGGTGCGCGACACCGAGGCAGTCGGCGGCCGTGTCGCCGCCGCCGATGATGACGACGTTCTTGCCCGCGGCGGTCACCGACGCCGACGGCACCTTGCCGGCGACGACCCGGTTGGCCTCGACGAGGTGCTCCATCGCGAGGTGGACGCCGGGCAGGTCCCGCCCCGGCGTATCCGGGGTGTCCCGGCCGGCGAGCGCGCCGCAGGCGAGCAGCAGCGCGTCGTGCGACGCCCGCAGCTCGTCCACGGACACGGTCACGCCGACGTCGACGCCGGTCCGGAACTTGACGCCCTCGGCGAGCAACTGCTCCAGACGGCGATCGATGTGCTCCTTCTCCAGCTTGAAGTCCGGGATGCCGTACCGGAGCAGGCCGCCCAACGCGTCGTCACGCTCGTACACGGTCACGTCGTGGCCGGCGCGGGCGAGCTGCTGCGCCGCCGCGAGCCCGGCCGGGCCGGAGCCGACGACGCCGACGCTCTTGCCGGTGCGCTCCGGCGCGGGGCGCGGGGTGACCCGGCCCGCCTCGACGGCCCGGTTGATGATCTCGACCTCGACCTGCTTGATCGTGACCGCCTGGCCGCCCGCGATCGACAGCACGCACGCCGCCTCGCACGGCGCGGGGCACAGCCGCCCGGTGAACTCCGGGAAGTTGTTCGTCGCGTGCAGGGTCTCGATCGCGAAGTCCCAGTTGCCGGTGCGGACCAGGTCGTTCCAATCCGGGATGCGGTTGCCCAGCGGGCAGCCGTCGTGGCAGAACGGGATGCCGCAGTCCATGCACCGCGCCGCCTGCTCGGTGATGAGCTCCTCGGACGCCGGCGGGTAGACCTCGCGCCAGTCCCGCAGCCGCACCGGCACGGGCCGGCGGGACGGGAGCCGCCGGCCGTACCGCAGGAAACCGTTCGGGTCAGGCACGTGCCACCGCCATGACCGCCGCGTCGACGTCACGGCCGGCAGCCTCGGCGGCCCGCAGCGCCTCCGTCACGCGCTCGTAGTCGCGCGGCATGACCTCGGTGAACTCGCCCAGAGACGCGTCCCAGTCGGCCAGAATGCGCGCGGCCACCGCGGAGCCGGTCTCGTCCAGGTGCTGTGCGACCAGCGAGCGGAGCCCCGCCGCGTCGGTCACCGGCCGCAGGTCGACCAGCTCGGCGTTGACCAAGGACCTGTCGAGGCGCCACACGTAGGCCACGCCACCCGACATGCCGGCCGCGAAGTTGCGGCCCGTCGGCCCCAGCACCACGACGGTGCCGCCGGTCATGTACTCGCAGCCGTGGTCGCCGACGCCCTCGACGACCGCCGCGGCGCCGGAGTTGCGCACCGCGAACCGCTCACCGGCCCGCCCGCGCATGAAGAGCTGGCCGGCGGTCGCGCCGTAGAGCACCGTGTTGCCGCCGATGATCTGGTCCTCGGCGACGAACGGCGCGGCGTCGTCGGGCCGGACGACGAGCCGGCCGCCGGACAGGCCCTTGCCGACGTAGTCGTTGGCGTCGCCGAACAGCCGCAGGGTGACGCCGCGGGGGACCCACGCCCCGAACGACTGCCCCGCCGTGCCGCGCAGCGTAACGTCCACCGCGTCGTCGGGCAGGCCGGCGCCGCCGAACCGGCGGACGATCTCGCCGCCGAGCATCGCGCCGACCGACCGGTGCTCGTTGCGCACCGCGATCTCCAGCTTGACCGACTCGCCGGCGTCGAGGGCCGGGGAGATCGCCGCGATGAGCTGGTTGTCCAGCGCCCGCTCCAGCCGGTGGTCCTGCTTGGTGGTCTGCCGGCGCACCGCGTCGTCGGCGAGAGGGGGAACGTGCAGCAGCGGGGTGAGGTCGAGCCCGCCGGCCTTCCAGTGGTCGACAGCCGGACGGACGTCGAGCAGCTCGGTGTGGCCGATCGCCTCGTCCAGGGTGCGGAAGCCCAACTCGGCCAGGTAGGTGCGGACCTCCTCGGCCATGAACCAGAAGAAGTTCTCGACGAACTCCGGCGAGCCGGTGAACTTCTTGCGCAGGGCCGGGTTCTGCGTGGCGATGCCGACCGGACAGGTGTCGAGGTGGCAGACCCGCATCATGATGCAGCCGGAGACGATGAGCGGCGAGGTCGCGAAGCCGTACTCCTCCGCGCCGAGCAGCGCCGCCACGATCACGTCGCGGCCGGTCTTGAGCTGCCCGTCGACCTGGACGCTCACGCGGTCGCGCAGCCCCGACAGCAGCAGCGTCTGCTGGGTCTCGGCGAGGCCCAGCTCCCACGGCGTGCCGGCGTGCTTGAGCGAGTTGAGCGGCGAGGCGCCCGTGCCGCCGTCGTGGCCCGAGATCAGGATGACGTCGGCCTTCGTCTTCGCCACGCCCGCCGCGACCGTGCCGACGCCGACCTCGGACACCAGCTTGACGTGCACGCGGGCGGCCGGGTTGACGTTCTTGAGGTCGAAGACGAGCTGCGCGAGGTCCTCGATCGAGTAGATGTCGTGGTGCGGCGGCGGCGAGATGAGCCCGACGCCCGGCGTGGCGTGGCGGGTCTTCGCGATCCACGGCCAGACCTTGTTGCCGGGAAGCTGGCCGCCCTCCCCGGGCTTCGCGCCCTGGGCCATCTTGATCTGCAGGTCGTCGGCGTTGACCAGATATTCGGTCGTGACGCCGAA
The DNA here is from genome assembly GCF_025264685.1 of Dactylosporangium roseum. GTDB lineage: Bacteria > Actinomycetota > Actinomycetes > Mycobacteriales > Micromonosporaceae > Dactylosporangium > Dactylosporangium roseum. The sequence goes on along the minus strand of NZ_CP073721.1, from coordinate 1,830,039 downwards.
CCGGCCGCTGGCGATCTGCTTGATCGCGGAGCGGCGGCGCGGGTCGTGGAGGCGGTCCACGTCCTCGCCGCCTTCGCCGGTGTTCGACTTGCCACCGATCCTGTTCATGGCGATGGCGAGCGTCTCATGGGCCTCGGCCGAGATCGAGCCGTACGACATCGCGCCCGTCGCGAACCGCTTCACGATCTCGGTCGCCGGCTCCACCTCGTCGAGCGGCACCGGCGGGCGCACCCCGGTGCGCAGCTCGAACAGCCCCCGCAACGACCCCGCCTGTCCCGCGAGCTCGTCGACCTTCGCGGTGTACCGCTGGAAGACGTCGAACTGGCGGGACCGCGTCGCGTGCTGGAGCAGGAAGACCGTCTCGGGGTTGAACAGGTGCAGCTCGCCCTCGCGGCGCCACTGGTACTCGCCGCCGACCTCGAGCCGCCGGTGCGCCCGCTCGGCCTCGTTGGCCGGGTACGCCCGCTCGTGCCGGGCGGCGATCTCGGCGTGGACCTCGGCCAGGCCGATGCCGCCGATCTTGCTGGGCGTGCCGGTGAAGTACCGTTCCACGAGCCGCGGGTCGAGCCCGACGGCCTCGAAGACCTGGGCGCCGCAGTACGACGAGACGGTGGAGATGCCCATCTTGGACATGATCTTCAGGACGCCCTTGCCGAGCGCCTTGACGTAGTTGTGGATCGCCTTGTCGGGGTCGAGGCCGGGCAGTGCACCGGTGGCGATGAGGTCCTCGACGCTCTCGAAGGCGAGGTACGGGTTGACGGCCGACGCGCCGAACCCGGACAGCAGGGCGACGTGGTGCACCTCGCGGCAGTCGCCGGACTCGACGACCAGCGACACCTGCGTGCGGGTCTGCTCGCGCACGAGGTGCTGGTGGACGGCCGCGGTGAGCAGCAGCGACGGGATCGGCGCCAGGTCGGCCGTCGAGTCGCGGTCGGACAGCACCAGGATGCGAACGCCGTCCTCGATCGCCTCCGACACGCCGCGCATGATCTCGACCAGGCGGCGCTTGAGGCCGTCCGCGCCGTCACGGACCGGGTAGAGGCCCGAGACCCGCACGGCCTTGAAGCCGGGCAGGTCGCCGTCGTCGTCGATGTGCACGATCTTGGCCAGGTCGTCGTTGTCGATGACCGGGTACGGCAGCGCGATCTGCCGGCAGGAGGCCGGGCCCGGCTTGAGCAGGTTGCCCTCGGGGCCGATCGTCGCGCCGACGCTGGTGACCAGCTCCTCCCGGATCGCGTCCAGCGGCGGGTTGGTGACCTGCGCGAACAGTTGGGTGAAGTAGTCGTACATCAGCCGCGGCCGGGTGGAGAGCACCGCGACCGGGGTGTCGGTGCCCATCGAGCCGAGCGGCTCGGCACCGGTCCGGGCCATCGGGCCGATGAGGATCTTGAGCTCCTCCTCGGTGTACCCGAAGGTCTGCTGGCGGCGCTGGACCGAGTCGTGCGTGTAGACGACGTGCTCGCGCTCGGGCAGTTGCTCCAGGTCCATCAGCCCGGCGTGCAGCCACTCGTCGTACGGCTCGGCCCGCGCCAGCTCGGCCTTGATCTCGTCGTCGGTGCGGATGCGGCCGGCGGCGGTGTCGACGAGCAGCATCTTGCCGGGCGCCGAGCGGCCCTTCGCGACGATCGTGGCCGGGTCGAGGTCGAGCACGCCCGCCTCGCTGGCGAGGACCACGAGCCCGTCGGCCGTCTGCCACCAGCGGCCCGGGCGCAGGCCGTTGCGGTCGAGGACCGCGCCGACGACCGTGCCGTCGGTGAACGCGACGCTCGCGGGGCCGTCCCACGGCTCCATGAGGCACGCGTGGAAGCGGTAGAAGGCCCGGCGCCGCGGGTCCATCCGCGGGTCGTTCTCCCATGCCTCCGGGATCATCATCAGCACGGCGTGCGGCAGGCTCCGGCCGGCCAGGTGCAGCAGCTCCAGCACTTCGTCGAAGTTGGCGGAGTCGGACGCCTCGGGTGTGCAGACGGGGAACAGCCGGCGGATGCTGCCGGGCAGGTTCTCGGTCGCCAGCAGCGCCTCGCGGGCGGCCATCCAGTTCCGGTTGCCACGGATCGTGTTGATCTCGCCGTTGTGGGCGATGATGCGGTAAGGGTGCGAAAGCTCCCACGACGGGAAGGTGTTCGTCGAGAAGCGCGAGTGCACCAGCGCGATCGCCGACGTCACGCGCTCGTCGGACAGGTCCGGGAAGAACGTCACGACCTGGTCCGGGGTGAGCATGCCCTTGTACGTGATCGTCCGCGACGACAGCGACGGCAGGTACATCTGGATGCCCCGCTCGCGGGTCTCCCGCTCGGCCTGCTTGCGCACGCAGTAGACGACCCGCTCGAGGTCGAGGCCGGAGAGCACCCGACCGGGCGCGCCGAGCTTCTCCGCGCTCAGAAACACCTGGCGGATCCGCGGCATGGCGGCCAAGGCGGTGGCGCCGAGGTCGGTGGGGTCGGTCGGCACGTCCCGCCAGCCGAGCACCTGGGCGCCCTCGACCAGCGCGTACTTCTCCAGGACCCGCATCGCCCGCTCGGCCGCCGCGTCGTCGGTCGGCAGAAACGCCAGACCGGTGGCGTAGGAGCCCACGGCCGGCAGCTCGAACCCGGCGACCGCACGCAGGAAGGCGTCCGGAATCTGGATCATGATGCCGGCGCCGTCGCCGGTGTTGGGCTCGGCACCGCGGGCGCCCCGGTGGTCCATGCGCCGCAGCGCCGACAAGCCCTTGAACACGACATCGTGCGATTTGCGGCCGTGGATGTCGGCCACGAAAGCCACCCCGCAAGCGTCGTGCTCGAAGGCAGGGTCATACAGGCCCTGCGGCTGCGGTCTGGGATACCCCATCGAGCCTCCTGACGTCATCGAGTGCGAGATCGGGACAACGTCGGCCCTGAGGAGAGGTCTTGCCAGTGTACGCGAAGAGCGGGCGCTGTTCGCACGGTCATGGGTGGCATGTCCGAGCGCCCGCTTCGTACGCCGTCGAACAACGTACAGCCTGTCGTCCGGCCGAACCTACTGCGCGAGCTCGTGAAAAATCCCACGAGCAGCAGGCCGGAAACCCTGTCGCAGCGTGTTATCGAATCGGTACGCAACCCGGAGATGGCCGGGACACGTCCAAGGAGCGGATGGCTCGCCCCCTCCGTTACTTCCTACGATGACACATGGCAAGATCGCCAGCCACCGTACGGTTCGACCGGTCGCGCTTCGCCCATCGCACCGGGTGGCACAAACCAGGGATTCGCCGGCCTCGGAACCGATGCATGCTCTAGCCCGATGAAGGAGGTGTGGACATGGGAGTCTCCGCACGCGCACTGGCCACGATCACCGCTCTGACGAGCCTGGTCGCCCTCTCCGCTTGCAGTTCCGACGCGAAGCCCAAGTGGAGCGGGACCGGCGGCAGTGCCGGCGGCCCCTCGGCTTCCGCGTCCGCCGGGTTGCCCAAGGCGACCTTCGCCGCGCCCGCCGACGGCGCGAACAACGTCTCCACCGCCGCCGAGTTGTCCCTACAGGCAAGCCCCGGCGCCAACGCCGCGGTCACGCTGACGGACACCGCCGGCGGCACGGTGGCAGGCTCGTTCCGCCCCGACGGAGCGACCTGGGTCCCCGCGACGCAGCTCAAATACGGCACGCGGTACACGGCAACCGTGACCTCCGCCGGCGACGCCGCCGGCACCAAGGTCACCTTTACCACCATGGCCAAACCCGGCAAGACGGTCAACGTCTCGACCACCCTCTCGGACAACAAGGTGTATGGCGTCGCCATGCCGATCGTCGTCCGGTTCGGCTCGAACGTCCCGCAGGAGCTGCGGGCGAGCGTCGAGAAGCGGCTGCTCGTCGACAGCGACCCGCCGCAGGTCGGCACCTGGCACTGGTTCAACGGCGGCGAGGTCCACTACCGCCCGAAGGAATACTGGCAGGCCGGCACCAAGGTCAGCGTGCGGCTGGCCACGGGCGGCCTCCAGCTCACCAAGACCGGCTACGGCACGCGGGACGTCACCAGCAACTTCACCATCGGTGACAAGATCGTCATGACCACCGACGACAAGACCAAGCAGATGACGGTCGAGAAGAACGGCGAGGTCATCAAGACGATCCCGGTGAGCCTCGGCAAGCCCAAGACGCCGTCGTCGAGCGGGCACATGGTGGTCATGGACAAGCAGCAGTCCGAGCTGTTCGTGTCGACCGACCCGTCCGACCCCTACCGCGAGACGGTGTACTGGACGCAGCGCACGACCAGCGGCGGCGAGTACATCCACTCGGCCCCGTGGTCGGTCGGCGACCAGGGCAAGCGCAACGTCTCGCACGGCTGCACCAACGTCTCCGAGGCCAACGCGAAGTTCCTGTTCAACCTGACGAAGATCGGCGACGTCCACATCGTCAAGGGCACGCCGCGCAAGCTCGCCTGGGGCAACGGCTGGACCGACTGGGACAAGCCGTGGAGCGAATACCTCAAGGGCAGCGCGCTGCCCCCGCCGGCCGAGACGGCCACGGCCGACCCGAGCGCGTCCGCCGCAGCCGTGAGCTGACCCTGGTGGCATTCCGGGTCCAGGACCGCGGAGTGTCACCAAGCTCAAGCTGGCGGCGCCGTCACAGCACCAGAAGCCCGTCGGTCTGCGCGCTCCGCGCGAGCGCCGAGAGTGCCGAGTCGGCGTCGACGAACGGCAGGTAGGGCAGGTCGTACGGGTGGGTGCGCAGCACCTGCGTCGCATGGTGCGCGGGCACCATGCCCGACGGGTACGCCCGGGCGCACCGCCGGTCGACAAGGCTGTGCCGGGAGGCGAACGCCGCGATCGCCTCCCACTCCGACAGGTGCGCCACCGTCGGCAGCGGCATCCCGGGCGGCTCGGGCAGCACCTCGACCGACGTGTACGGCTCGCTGCCCGCGAGCCACCACGACAACGCGCGGACGGCCGAGCGCAACGGGTGCTCGCACCAGTAGGGCACGAGCCCGGCCCGGATCACGTGCCACGGGTCGATGAGGCGGCCACACTCCACGACCAGCCGGTTACCGGTGCGGTCGCCGCCGCGCAGCCACTCGCGGTACAGGTCGGCGACCGCGCCGCTGAGCACGTCGGGGTGCCGGTAGAGGACCTGCCGGACCGGGTGCCCGTGCGCCGTCGCGAACCGGCGGAGGTCCTCGACGAGGCCCCGGTCGACGCTGCGCTCGCCGTCGCTGTCCTCCGGCTGGTTCGTACCGCCGTCCCTGCGGTCGTAGTAGTCGCTGGGCATCAGGCCGCTGGCCCGGCTGCCGAGCTGGAAGGTGTACCCGCCGTCGCCGCGCATCGTCAGCCAGCGGCTCACGTCGCGGACGACCAGGATCGGGGCGTCCGGCGTGAGCCGCTCGGCGACGAACTCGCGGTACGCCGTGGGGAATCGCCGCCAGCGGACCACGGCGTAGGCGGCCGCCGCCCCGGACCAGCCGCGCCAGACCGGGTCGAACACCTGGCGGACGGTCACGTCGGCGTTGGCGCCCAGGACGTCGCGGGCGAGGCGCTCCCCCTCGACGGCCGGGTGTTCACTCGTCGCGGCGTCCGGCGTCGGCACCTCGAACGAGACCGGCAGCCAGGGCACGCCGAGCGCCAGCGCGAGGTGCACAGCCGCGCCGTGCGGCGACCCGACGACCAGGCCGTGGTAGCGGCCCTCCGGCAGGTGCCCGACCAGCCACTCCGCGACGAAAGCCGCGTTCAGTTCCCGCTTCGCGTGCCGGCCTCGCGGAGGGCTCCACTGCGGGGTCGACACCGCCGGTCTGGGCACCCCGCGCCGGAACGCCAGCGCCCGGCCCGATGCGATCGCAAGGGTCGTCCCCAGGCCGTTGGGCCACAACAGCTCGATGTCGCGCGCGGACTCGACCCGACGCCTCATACTTCTCCCGTCGCCGATGGTGCAGCCGGTCTGCCCAGGAGCCGGGGCGCTAAACCCCCTCGTGGCGTGGCGGCGAAGGAACCCGTAGACTCGCTACACATGAAGGCGGACGCGCTACGCGGGCATCTCGACGCACTGTTGCTCGCGGTTCTCGACGGCGAGCCCCGCCACGGCTATGCGATCATCGAGGCCCTGCAGGAGCGCAGCGGCGGATCGCTCGCGCTGCCCACCGGCACCGTCTATCCGGCCCTGCGCCGGCTGGAGCGTGCCGGTTACGTCGAGAGCGCCTGGTCGACCGTCGGCGGCCGGGAGCGGCGCACCTATCGCCTGACCAACGCCGGCCGCAAGGTCCTCGCCGAGGAGCGCTCGGCCTGGCAGGAGTTCACCGCGACGATCGGCGCGGTGCTCATGCCCCCGCCGGCCACCGCGTAGTCAGCGGCCCCGGTCCGGCCTTCCCGGGCCGCGGGGTCGTGTTCGCGAAGCTCACGCACCGCACCGCGAGCAGGCCCGCGTAGCCGAACGCGGCCAGGTTGACCACCATGCCGATCAGCATCGGCGGCCAGGTCGCCGCGGCCGGCCACTGGTAGATGCTCAGCACGAACACCGTCGCCCCGACCAGCCCGTGCAGGCCGAGGAACGTCATCGTGCCGAGCCCGACCAGGCGCGCATACCGCACGCCGTCGCCCAGGAATCGGCTCCCCCACGAGAAGCCCACGATCACCAGCGCCGCGATCGCGGCCGCGAGGAACGACGTGTACTGAAAATGGTCGACGAGCACCCAGTAGAAGTGGCTGGCGTTGTCGGCGCTCCACGGGGTGTCCCACCACATCAACGGCTCGAGCAGGTTGACGACGGGCAGGGCCAGCGCGATCCAGGCCGCCGTGCGACGGCCCTGAAGGTTGGCCAACTCCGCCTGGTAGGCCGGCACCACCTGCCGGTAGGTGCCGAACTCGCCGACGGCACGGCGCTCCGCGTCGACCCGGTCGAGCCCGGCGTCCTCGAACGCGTCCGCGGCGTCGCGCAGGCTGTGCCGCGCCTCCGTGACCATCTCGGCGCGATGCTTGCGGGGTCCGCGCAGGGCGGCGGCGAGGCCGTCGACATAGTGGTCGATCGGGCCGTCGGCCTTGCGCTGCGGGACCACCTCCACGGAGACAAGAATCCCACACCCGGCGAGCCCGGCGTCAACCGCGGCCGAGCCTGCCCGCCTCGACCCTGACCACGTCGTCGAACCGCGCGAGGTCCGCCTGCCGGTGGGTCACCACGACCACCGTCCGGTCCCCGGCGGCCCGCAACGCCGTGGCGAGCACCGCGTCCGCCGCCGCGGGATCGAGCCCTTCGGTGGGCTCGTCGAGCAGCAGTACGGGCGGCGCGTCCAGCAACGCCCGAGCGAGCAGCAGTCGCTGGCGCTGCCCGCCGGAGAGCTTGGCGCCGTCCTCCCCCACGAGATCGTCGAGCCGGTCGCCGTACTCCGGCAGGCCGGCGTCGCTCAGCGCGCGCCGTACGGCGTCGTCGTCGAAGCCGTCCCGCCAGAGGGCGACGTTCTCCCATACCGTCGCGTGGAACACGTGTGCGTCGGCGAACACCCCGCCGGCGACCCGCCAGCGCTCGACCCCGTCGGGGAACCCTTCGACCGCGCCCCGCTCGACCTCGACCCGACCGGCGATGACGTCGAGCAGCGTCGACTTGCCGGCGCCGCTGCTCCCGACGACGGCGACCCGCCGCCCAGCCGGAATGTCAAGATCAACCCCTTCCAGCACGCATTCAGCACTCCCCGGATACCGCACGCTAACCCCAACAACCCGCACCCTCACCCGCCCCCACCTCCCGCGTTGATCATGCAGTTGTGGTGCCGCGACACTCCCTTTCTGTCCGGGTTTGTCGGGCACCACAACTGCATGATCAACGCGGGAGGGAGAGCCGGCGTGGAGGGCCAGCAGGGCGCGGACGCGGGCCAGGGCGCCCCGGAGCTCGGACTGGCGGACCGCCGCGGACGCGAGCGGTACGACCACCTCGCCGACAGCGAGCGCGATCAACGCCAGCACCGGCGCGGCCGAGCCGCCGACGGCGAGCGCGATGCCGACCGCGAGTAGCGGTGGCACCAGCGCGGCGACCCCGCCGACGACCGCGCCGACGACCGCCGCGCGGGCCTCCAGCCGGGCGAGCCGCCCTCCTCGCTCGGCGGCCCGGTCGAGGGCGCGCGGCAGCGCACCGTACGCGGACAGCTCCGCCACTCCGTGCACCACGTCCACGGCCGAGGCGGTGACGTCACCGCGGGCCGCCGCGATCGCCGCCGATCCCCGGCGGCTCAGCACGTGCCCGAGCCAAGGCAGGATGATCCCGGCGACGAGGAGCCCGGCCGCGAGCACGGCCCCGGCGAGCGGCTCGACGGCCCCGACCCCGGCGACGGCCCCGATCCCGACCACCGCCGCGACACAAGCGGGCAGCACCCCGCGCAGGAGCACGTCCTGGACGGCGTCGACGTCGGAGACGACCCGGCTGAGCACGTCCCCACCGGCACGCCCCCTCCCGGCCGCACCACCGTCGCCCCGACCTGGCCCGGCCGCACCGTCGCCGTCCAGCCGGCCCGGCGCGTCCCCGCCGCTCCCGGCCGCGCCACCGTCGCCCCGACCCGGGCCGGCCGCACCGTCGTCATCCACCCGACCCGGCGCGTCCCCGCTGCGCCCGGCCGCGCCGCCGAGGTCAACCCGGCCCGACCGCTCATTGCCATGTCCGGATATATCGGATTTATCCCCCACGTTGACCGAGCGGTCACCCGGAGCCCGCGCCGCGAGGGCGGCGAAGACCCGGGTTCGGAGGTCGGCCAGGACCCGCAGGACGGCGTCGTGGCCGGCGAGGCGCTCGGCGTAGCGGAGGCCGCCCTTGAACAAGGCGAACGCGCGCACCGCGGCGATGGCCACCGCGAGGGCAGCCAGCGGCGGCTGTTCGGCCGCGCGGACGATCATCCAGGTGGCGGTGCCGACGAGGCCAATGCCGGCCAGCTCGGTCGCGACCCCGAGCAGCCCGGCGAACACCAGCCGCACCACCGCGCCGGCGCCCACCAGGCGCGAGACACCGGCGTAGGTCGTCATGCCGGCACCGCCGACGCCGTCGAGCGCTCCGTCAGCCGGCCGGCGCGGACGTCGACGATCCGAGTGGCGATCGGCAGCAGGGCCGGGCGGTGGGCCACCAGCAACGCCGTGCGGCCGGCGGCCAGCCGGGCGGCCGAGGCGATCACCGCCGCCTCGCTCGCCGGGTCGAGCCGCGCGGTCGGCTCGTCGAGCAGCAGCAGGCCGGCGTCGCGGCGCAGCCAGGCGCGGGCCATAGCGAGCCGCTGGCGCTGGCCGCTGGAGAGCCCGCGCACACCCAGGTCCGTGTCGTAGCCGTCCGGCAGCGCGCGCACGAACCCGTCCGCCTCGGCGGCGACGGTCGCCGCCACCACGTCGTCGAACGGCGCGTCCGGTGCGCCGAGGCGGATGTTGTCGGCCACCGTGCCGGCGAAGAGGTGCGGGCGCTGCGGCATCCAGGCGAGCCGCGCCCGCCACGCCGCCAGGTCGAGGTGGCTCAGGTCGACGCCGCCGACGAGGACACGCCCGGTGGTCGGCGCGGCGAAGCCCAGGACGAGCGCGAGGAGGGTGGACTTGCCGCCGCCGCTCGGGCCGACCAGCGCGACCCGGTCGCCGGGCGCCACCTCCAGCGACGCCTCGCGGAGCGCGACCACGTCGCCGTACTCCACGCCGACCCGGTCGAACACCAGGCCGCTGAAGTCCGGCAGGCGGGCCTCGGTGGTGGCCGGTGGAGGCCCGTCGAGCACCGCGAAGACCTCCGCGGCCGCCGCGAGCCCTTCCTGGCTGGCGTGGAACTTGGTGCCGAGGGCCCGCAGCGGGAGATACGCCTCGGGGGCGAGGAGCAGCACGACCAGCGCGGCGCCCAGCGTCAGCCTGCCGTCGAGCAGCCGCAGGCCGACCGGCACGGCGACCAGCGCGACGGAGACGGTGGCGACCAGCTCCAGTACCAGCGCCGAGAGGAACGCCAGGCGGAGCGTGCGCATCGTGGCCACGCGGTAGGCGTCGGCCATCTCGTGGACGCGGCGCACCTGGGCCCGTTCGCGACCGAACGACCGTAGTGTCGGCAGGCCCTGCACGGTGTCGAGGAAGTGGCCGCCGAGGTGGCTCAGCAGGTGCCACTGGCGTTTGGTACGGGCACCGGTCTGCCACCCGACGAGCGCGCCGAAGACGGGGATGAGCGGCAGCGTCAGCCCGACCACGACGGCGGACGCGACGTCGGTGGTCGCCAGCCAGCCGAGCACCGCGAGCGGGACGACGGCGGCGAGGAAGACCTGCGGCAGGTAGCCGGCCAGATAACCGTCGAGCCCGTCGACGCCCCGCCCGGCGAGGGTCGCGAGCTCGCCGGCGCGCTTGCCGGCCAGCCAGCCCGGTCCCCGCCCGGTCGCCTTCCGCAGCAGTTCCTCGCGCAGGTGTGCCTTCACCCCGGCGGCGGCCCACCCGGCCACGGCGTCGGCGCCGGCCCGCTGGACACCGCGCAGCACGACGGCGGTCAGGCAGACCAGCAGCGCGGCCCGGTCGAGCCGTCCGTCGACCGCCGCGACCAGCACGGCCGCGAGGCTCACGGCCTGCGCGACCACGAGGATCGCGGCCAGCAGCGCCGAGCCGGCCAGGACGATCGCGTATCGCCGGACATACCCGCCGACGGGCGGCCCGAGCCGCAGCAGTCGTTTGTCCACGTGCCCTACCAGTAGAGGGGGGTGGGCACTCTCTCCCGCCGCCGGAACAGCCACCAGCAGGAAACCTGCACGGCGACGAGCACCGGCAGCAGTGGCGCCGCGCCGAAGGCGAGCAGTCGCAGCGTGTCGCCGCCGGCCGCCGCGTCCTCGACGGTCACCGTCGCGCCCGGGTCCACCGTGGACGCTAGCACGCCCGGATACAGCGCTGATGCGACCACGACCACGGGTAGGGCGCAGGCCACAAGGGTCGCGCCGAACACCCACCGGGGCCGCAGCTCGGCCACTGCCACGGCGACCGCGACGGCCAGGGCGAGCAGGGTGGCGATCAACGGGTTGCGGATCGAGGCCGGGCTCTGCACGTACCATCCCCCGGCGACAAGGAGCACGACGGCGGCCGCGGCCGGCGCGAACCGTGCGGTGCGGCGGCGCATCCGCTCGCGCAGCGGGCCGTCGTCGAGTCGCCAGGTGAGGAACGCGGCACCGTGCGTGAGGACCAGCAGCACGTTCGCGAGCGCGGTGCCCCAGACGAGCGGGTCGCGCAGCGCCGGGAAGCCGTGGACGTGGCCGTCCGCGGTCAGCGGCACCCCGTGCAGCAACGTGCCGAGGAGCAGGCCCCAGCCGAGCGCGAGGGCCAGGCCGCTGACCGCGATCAGCGGGTCGAACGCACCCCGGCGCCGGCCCCGGCTGCGCAGTTGGACGGCGGCGTTGAGCGCGAGGAGCGCCATGAGGGTCACGACGATCACCGGATAGGCGGCACCGAACAGCTCGCCCTCCAGTCGCGGGAACGCGGCGACGAGCACACCGATCGCGCCGACGATCCAGACCTCGTTGCCGAGGAACATCGGCCCGATCGCGTTGAGCGCGCGGCGGCGGTCCGCGTCGCCGCGGATGGTGGGCAGGAGCATCGCGACGCCCTGGTCCAGCCCGCCGAGCGCGAAGTAGAGGACGAAGAGCAGGCCGAGGATGCCGTACCAGAAGGTGCTCATGCCGCCGCACCCGCCAACTGCGGCTCGGCCTCCGGCTGGGGCAGGAACTCGTCGCCCGGCCCGCGTCTGGCCTGCCTGGCGATCAGCCACCAGTCGACGAGCACCAGCCCGGCGAGCAGCACGGTGAAGCCGATCGTCGACCAGCGCAACGCGCCCGCGCTCATCGGTGACACCGCGTCGGTGGTCTTGAGCAGCCCGTAGACGGCCCATGGCTGGCGGCCTTCCTCGCGGACGATCCAGCCGGCGATCGCGGTGAGGAAGGGCACGGGGATGATCGCGGTGAGTACCCACAGCATCGGCCGGGCCCAGCGCCGCCTGACGATGACGTCGCGGACGGTCAGCACCTGCGCGACGAGCAGCACCAGGAAGAGCAGGTTGGCGACCTGGATCATCAGGCCGAGCGAGGTGCCGACCGCGCTGCTCGGCAGGTAGTCCCCCGGCCCGAACTTCGCGACCATCGCCGCCTGCTGCGCCACCGCCTCGTCGCCGCCCGCGAGTTTGGTCGGCTGGTAAGCGCCGATCGGGCCGAACTGCGCGTAGCCGAAGCCCACCGTGAAGAACAGGCCGACCAGCGCGACCGGCAGGCCCAGCCGCAGCGAGCGGCGGAACAGCTCGTCGTCGCTGCGGCGCTTGCGCAGGTGCCAGGCGCTGATCCCGGCGAGGAACATGCCGCCGGTGACCATCGCCGCGCAGACGGCGTGCAGCAGCGCGAACCACAGCGCGCCGTTGCCGAGCAGCGCGCCGAAGCTGGTGAGCCGCGCGGTGCCGGCGGCGTCGAGCTCGTAGCCGACGGGGTGCTGGAGGAACGCGTTGGCGACCATCACCCAGAACGCCGACAGCATCGCGGTCGCCGCGACGCCCCAGATCAGCGCCAGGTGCAGCCTCTTGTTCAGCCGTCCCCAACCGAAGATCCACATGCCGAGCAGCGTGGACTCCAGCACAAACGCGATGAGCGTCTCCAAGGCCAGCGGCGCGCCGAACACATCGCCGGTCAGCCGTGACAGGCCGCTCCAGTTCATCCCGATCTGAAACTCCATGACCAGGCCGGTCGCGATGCCGACGGCATAGTTGATCGCATACAGCAGCCCCCAGAAGCGGGCCATCCTGCCGTACACCGGATTGCCCGACCGCACGTAACGCGTCTGCATGATCGCGACGAGCACCACGAGCCCGAGCGTGAGCATCACGAAGAGGAAGTGCATCGAGGCGGTGAGCGCGAACTGGAGCCGCGCGTACTCGAGACCGCTCATGCGTGGGCCCGCAACATGTACCCGATCAACATATCGTCACCCTACATGTAGCCGCACGACTATGCAGCCCCATGTGGGTCGATCTTGCAGTCATGGTGCCGGGACACTCCCTGAACGACCGGTTTGTCAGGCACCACAACTGCAAGATCGATGCGTAACACGCCGGGGGAAGGCCAGGGGCACCGCGCTAGGCAGACCACCACGGGCCTGTGCCGGCGGGAGCGGGCGTTCCGGCAACAGCGTCGCCCGCCTTACCCAGCTCCGCCAAGCCGGGCCCCGCCAGCCGTTCCCCCAGCACAGACGCGGTCGCACCGACCAACTGCGCCAGCCGTTCCACTTCAGAGCCGTGGAAGGGTGGCGCTCCAGCGTCGCCGTCCGCCCCGCCGCGAGCGACGACAAGGACCAACCCTCCGCGCCGCATAGGCGCGACAGCAAGATGAACGCCGTCCGCTGCGCTCATCGCGCGGGGTCGGAGCGGTGTGATGTCCGCCTGTGGGGGAACAACCGGAGCGCGCCAACTGGCACAGACCACCGCGGTTTCGGACCATGCCTGGGCGCGCACGCCGCCGCCCGCCCAGTCGGCTCCCACCTGGATCGCGACCGCCCAGTCCGCACCGAACAGCGCGGGAGCCGCATCCACGACCGTTGCCAGGCCGTTTCGCGGATTCGCCGCCACCTGTCCGATGAGCGCGACCTCGCGGCCGCTGTTCGGCTCCCACAACTCCGTGCCGCGCCACACACCGTCGACGCGGACGCCTGGGATCGCCGCGAGACCGGCGAGGACCCGGTCGGCAGGAGCCGAAGCCGGCCAGACCACCGTGAAATCGTCCACCGCGCGGCCGCCGACCCGTTCCAGCACTACCACCGAAACGATGTCGGCGCCGACCACACCCAGCGTCCGGGCGACCTGCCCGAGTGAGCCGGGGCGGTCGGGCAACGCAACCCTCAGCCGTAGCAGCATCGAGTCGGCCTCCCGTTCGTCCTTGGCCTGAGGATGTACGCCGCCGTTGGTGTACGCCTTGCTCTCCGGTATCCGAACAGCCTGCCTACTGCCCGTTTCCGTACCGTTTCGCCCCGGTGTCGATGCCGGAACGTTGGTGAGCCCGCCAGACCCGACATTGACCGGCGAAGGCCCGTTTGGCGCTTGACAGACCATGCGTCCCACCATGGACTGATCGGATGACCACCCCGCCCGGTCTTGATCTGCCCCGCCTCGCGGCGTACCTCGACGCCAAGGCTCCCGGCCTGGTCAACGCGCCGCTGCGCGCCGAGATCGTGGCCGGCGGCCGCTCGAACCTGACCTACGTCCTCAACGAGGTCTTCGTGCTGCGCCGCCCGCCGCTGGGCCATGTCCTCGCCACGGCACACGACATGGCCCGCGAGTACCGCGTGATCTCGGCGCTGGGCGCGACCGCGGTCCCCGTGCCGGAGGCGCTCCTGCTCTGCACGGACGACAGCGTTCTCGGCGCGCCGTTCTACCTGATGGCGCGGGTGCCGGGAGTCGTGCTGCGGGATCGGTCGCAGACCGATCCGCTGAGCGAGGACGACCGGCGCAGGATCGCCTTCGCCATGATGGACACCCTCGCCCAGTTGCATCTGGTCGACTATGCGGAGGTCGGCCTGGCGGAGTTCGGCCGGCCGGAGGGCTTCCTCGAGCGGCAGGTCCGGCGCTGGACCGGCCAGCTCGACAAGTCGCGCAGCCGCGACCTGCCCGCCGCCGACACGTTGCGCGAGCGGCTGGCCGCGAGCGTCCCGGCGAGCCCGCGGACCGGCATCGTCCACGGCGACTACCGGCTGGACAACCTGATCGTCGATCCACACACCCTGCGGGTCGCCGCCGTTCTCGACTGGGAGATGGCGACCGTCGGCGACCCGCTGACCGATCTCGGGCTGCTGCTGGCGTACTGGAACGTGCTCAACCGCCTGAAGACCGGGGTCAACCCGATCGCGGACGGGCTCGGTGCCGACACCGGTTTCCCGAGCGGCGACGAGTTGCTGCGGCGGTATGCGCAGAGCGCCCCGCTGAGCGACGACCTGCACTGGTACGTCGCGCTGGCCTGCTACAAGCTGGCCATCGTGCTGGAGGGCATCCACTTCCGCTACATCCAGGGCAAGACGGTCGGCGCCGGCTTCGACCAGATCGGCGAACTCGTCCCTCCCCTGCTCGAACACGGCATCGCAGCGATCAACGGAGAGAGCTGATGGATTTCCGCTTCGACCCGCGCACGGCCGAGCTCCACGAGAAGCTCGGCGACTTCATGGAG
Organism: Dactylosporangium roseum; assembly: GCF_025264685.1. Taxonomy (GTDB): domain Bacteria; phylum Actinomycetota; class Actinomycetes; order Mycobacteriales; family Micromonosporaceae; genus Dactylosporangium; species Dactylosporangium roseum. The sequence goes on along the minus strand of NZ_CP073721.1, from coordinate 1,814,954 downwards.
GAGGAGGTGTACCCGGCGGAGCACGTCTTCGAGCGGCAGACGCGTGAGCTCGAGGACCCGTGGGCCCGCCCGCCGGTGATCGAGGACCTGAAGCGTTCCGCGCGCGACCGCGGCCTCTGGAACCTCTTCCTGCCCGACCCGGCGCACGGCGCGGGGCTCACCAACCTCCAGTACGCGCCGCTCGCCGAGATCACCGGCCGCAGCCCGCACCTGGCGCCGGAGGCGCTCAACTGCGCCGCTCCCGACACCGGCAACATGGAGGTCCTCGCCCAGTTCGGCTCGCCCGGGCAGCGGGACCGCTGGCTCAAGCCGCTGCTGGAGGGGAAGATCCGCTCCGCGTTCTGCATGACCGAGCCCGACGTCGCCTCCTCAGACGCGACGAACATCGGCACGAGCATCGTGCGCGACGGCGACGAGTACGTCATCAACGGCCGCAAATGGTGGTCCTCCGGCGCGATGAACCCCAACTGCGCGCTGTTCATCGTCATGGGCAAGACGGACCCGGCGGCGGAGCGTCACCGGCAGCAGACGATGGTGTGTGTACCGCGCGACACTCCCGGCATCACCGTCAAGCGTGGCATGCACGTCTTCGGCTACACCGACGGCGCGCACGGCGGCCACGCGGAGATCGTGTTCGAGGACGTCCGGGTGCCCGCCGACGCGCTGATCGCCGGTGCGGGCGAGGGCTTCGCGATCGCCCAGGCGCGGCTCGGCCCGGGCCGGGTCCACCACTGCATGCGGCTCATCGGCATGGCGGAGCGCGCGCTGGAGCTGCTCTGCGGCCGGGTCAGCCAGCGGGTCGCGTTCGGCAGGCCGCTCGCCGAGCAGGGCGTCATCCAGGAGTGGATCGCCGAGTCGCGGGTGCGGATCGAGCAGGCCAGACTCCTGGTGCTCAAGACCGCGTGGCTCATGGACGAGGTGGGCAACAGGGGCGCGCACACCGAGATCCAGGCGATCAAGATCGCGGTGCCGTCGATGGCCGAGTGGGTGATCGACAAGGCGATCCAGGCGCACGGCGCCGCCGGCGTCAGCCAGGACACCCCCTTGGCGGCCCTGTGGTCCCATGCGCGCACGCTCCGGCTGGCCGACGGCCCGGACGAGGTCCACCGCGCGTCCCTGGCAAGACGCGAACTCCGCAAGTACTCCTAACCCCACCCCCCACCCCTCTTCCCGCGTTGATCTTGCAGTTGTGGTGCCGCGACACTCCCAGGATGTCCCGGTTTGTCAGGCACCACAACTGCAAGATCAACGCGGGAAGAGGGGTGGGAGAGGGGTGGGGTCAGACGGGCGGTATGGGGATCGGGGCCTCGTCGTCGAGCCGGATCGCCTTCGGCGCCGAAGCAGCCGCCGCCCAGCCCACCGCGACGCCGCCCAGCACGGCCAGCGCGATCCAGCCCCACGGCTTGCGAGGCTTGCGGCCCGACAGCGCGTCGAGGGCCAGACCGGCCCGCCGCCACGCCTCGTCCGCCGCCGATCCGACGCGCTCGGACGCCGCGCCGTATCGGCTCGACGCCTCATCCGCGAGGTCCGACGCGCGGTCCTTCGCGGTGCCGCCGACCGCGCGGGCAGCGTCGGACGCCGAGCCGACCGAGGCCCGCAGGTATTCCCACGCGTCGTCGGCGACGCTCTCCGCGCGCCGCCGCCCCCGCTTCCACTGTGAACTCATGGTTCGCCACCTCCTCCGGTACCGAATGCCCGGGGTGGTGGATCCACAAACTCAGCGGAGGGTGTCGTGCAGCTCGCCGAGCGCCTGGAGCACCGTGTCGGGGCCGATCCAGCGGCGCATGCCCTCCCGCTGCTGGAGCTCCAGCATCCGCTCATGATCGAGGTACAGCCGCCGCGTCTGCTCGGGTCCGGCGCTGTCAGGCCGAAGCGCGCCGCACCAGATGGGTCTCCACCATGACCGAGGAGGACGCCGCGCCGCCGATCCGCGCGATGAGCAGCCGGGCCATCTCCCGGCCCATCGCCTCGACCGGCTGGTGGACGGTTGTCAACGGCGGGTCGGTCTGCCGCGCGATCGCGGTGTCGTCGAAGCCGACGAGGGCCACGTCCTCGGGCACCCGTTTGCCGAGATCACGCAGCGCGCGCAGGGCGCCGACCGCCATCAGGTCGGAGGCGGCGAACACCGCGTCGACGTCGGGCCGGCGCTCGAACAGCTCGCGCACCGCGCGCTCGCCGCTGGCCTCGGAGAAGTCACCGTACGCGATCAATCCCTCGTCGACGGGCAGGCCGGCCCGTTCGATCGCCTCGCGGTAGCCGGCGAGCCGGGAGACACCGACCGCCATGTCCTGCGGGCCGGCGATCGCCGCGATCCGGCGCCGCTGCCGGTCGAGCAGGTGCCCGACGGCGATCCGCGCGCCGCCTTCGTTGTCGGCGTCGACATAGGACAGTTGGGAGAGCTGGGCGGTGAAGTTGAGCTGCTCGTCGTCGGCGAGCATCTGCGCGGGCCGGCCGCCGAGCACGACCGGCAGGCCGCGCTGCTCCAGCATGACGGGCAGCGGGTCGGCGTCGTGCAGCGACAGCAGCATCACGCCGTCGACGTGCTGGTTGGTGAGGTGGTGCTCGACCCGCAGCCGATCGGCCGGCGACTGGGCCATCGCGAGCCAGAGCTGCAGTTGCGTCTCGGCGAGTGCCGAGCTGATCCCGCGGACGACCCCCGCGAAGAACGGCTCACCGAAGACCCGCTCCTCCGACTCCGACACGACCAGAGCCACGGAGTCGGTGCGCTGGGTGACGAGCGCGCGGGCGGCCCGGTTGGGCACGTAGCCGAGCTCGTCGATCGCCTTCTGGACGGCGGCACGGGCCTCGGGGCTCACCTGTGGTGAGCCGTTGACCACCCGCGACACGGTGCCGCGACCGACGCCGGCACGGACCGCGACCTCGTCAAGCGTCGGACGGCCGGCCGAGCGCGGGCGTCCGTTGGGCGGGGGCTTTTGCAGGGTCACGCCTCATTGTGCGCACAAAGCCCGGAGCCGTTCCATCACAGCGCCGATCTTGCAGTTGTGGTACCTGACAAACCGGGACATCCAGGGAGCGTCGCGGCACCACAACTGCAAGATCAACGCCCCTGGGGCGGAGGGTCAGGCTGACTCGCGTACCACGAGATGGGTGTCGAGCACGGTCGAGCGGGCCGGGCCGCCGGCGATACGGGCCAGCAGCAGCCGAGCCATCTCGCGGCCCATGCCCTCCACCGACTGGTGCACGGTGGTGAGCGGCGGTTGGGTCTGCCGGGCCACGGCGGAGTCCTCGAACCCGACCACGGCGACCTCGGCGGGCACCTTCCGGCCCCGCTCTCGCAGTGCGCGGACGGCACCGGCGGCCATCAGGTCGGAGGCGGCGAAGACGGCGTCGAGACCCGGGTTGAGATGGAGCAGGCGGTGCATCGCGGCGGCGCCGCTCGCCGCACTGAAGTCGCCATATGCGACGAGCCGGTCGTCGTACGGCTGGGACGCGAGCCGCAGCGCCTCCCGGTAGCCACGGAGGCGGGCCTTGCCCACCCCCATGTCCTGCGGTCCGGCGATCGCCGCGACGCAGGTGCGTCCCAGATCGAGCAGGTGTCGCACGGCGGACCGGGCACCCCCTTCGTTGTCGTTGTCGACGAAGGCGACGTCCACGTGCCCGGTCTCACCCGTCTCCAGCATGTAAGCGGTCCGCCCACCGAGGACGGTCGGCACCCCGCGCCCAGCCAGCAGCAGCGGCAGCGGGTCGTCGTCGTGCAGGGAGAGCAGCAGCGCCCCGTCGACGTGCTGATCGCTGAGGTGCCGTTCGACGAGGGTGCGCTCGGCGACGGACTGGGCCATGGCGAGCCACAACTGCATCTGCGTGTCGGCGAGCTGGGAGCTCACGCCGCGCACGATGCCCGCGAAGAACGGTTCGCCGAAGACCCGCTCCTCCGACTCGGAGACGACGAGCGCCACCGAGTCGGTGCGGCGGGTCACCAGTGCCCGGGCCGCGCGGTTGGGCACATAACCCAGGGCGTCGATCGCCTTGCGGACGGCCGCGCGTGCCTCCGGACTCACCTGGGGCGAGCCGTTGATCACCCGCGAGACCGTGCCCCGGCCGACGCCCGCCAGGGCCGCGACCTCGTCGAGGGTCGGCCGGCGCACGCTATCCGGCCAGGCCGTTGCGCTTGATGACCTCGCGGTACCGGTGCCCGCTGGCCTTGACGGTGCGCTTTTGCGTCTCGTAGTCGACGCGCACCATCCCGAACCGCTTCGTATATCCCCAGGACCACTCGAAGTTGTCGAGCAGCGACCAGGCGAAGTAGCCGCGCAGCGGTACACCGGCGGCGATCGCGTCGTGGCAGGCCCGGTAGTGGGCGTCGAAGTACGCCACCCGGTCCTGGTCGTCGACGCTGCCGTCGGGCTCGACGGCGTCGCGGTAGGCCGCGCCGTTCTCGGTGATGTAGAGCGGGATGGCCGGGTAGTCCTTCGCGACCCGCACCAGCGTCTCGGTGAGGCCGGGCGCGTCGACCTCCCAGTCCATGTCGGTGACCGGGACGCCGGGCCGCTTCTGGAACCGCACGCCCTCGCTTCCCGGCCAGGAGGTAGGCGCACGCCAGTACGGCTCGGCGGGTTCCGCCGGGTCGGGCGCGGCGACGACGTGCCGGCTGTAGTAGTTGATCCCGAGGAAGTCGAGCGACGCGGCCACGGTCTCCAGGTCGCCGTCGCGGACGAACCCGAAGTCGCTGACCCCGGCGAGGTCCCGCGTGACGTCCTCGGGATAGCGGCCCAGCAGTACCGGGTCCAGGAAGATGCGGTTCGCCAGGCCGTCGATGCGCCGCGCGGCGTCGAGGTCAGCCGGACTGGCCGGGTCCACGGGCGAGATCGCGTAGAGGTTGAGCGTGATCCCGAGCTGCGCCCCGGCGTCCGCGGCGCGGATCGCCTGCACCGCCTGGCCGTGGCCGAGCAGCAGGTGGTGCACGGCGGCGAGCGCGTCCGGCGCGTGCTTCCGGCCGGGCGCGTGCACGCCCGACGCGTAGCCGAGGAAGGCCGAGCACCACGGCTCGTTGAACGTCGACCAGTGCCGGACCCGGTCGCCGAGCGCGCCGTGCACCAGCGCGGCGTACTCGGCGAACCGGGCGGCGGTGTCGCGGGCCGGCCAGCCGCCGGCGTCCTCCAGCTCCTGCGGGAGGTCCCAGTGGTACAGCGTGACCCACGGCAGGATGTCGCGCTCGAGCAGCTCGTCGACGAGCCGCCGGTAGAAGTCCAGGCCCTGCTGGCGCGTCGGCCCGCTGCCGCCCGGCTGCACCCGCGGCCACGCGATGGAGAAGCGGTAGGACTGGAGTCCCAGGTCCGCCATCAACGCGACGTCCTCGCGGTAGCGGTGGTAGTGGTCGCACGCCACGTCGCCGGTGTCCCCGCCGAGCGTCTTTCCAGGAGTGCGGCTGAACGTGTCCCAGATCGACGGGGTGCGGCCGTCTTCGGCGGCCGCCCCTTCGATCTGGTACGACGCGGTGGCCGCCCCCCAGAGGAAACCGGGTGGGAACGAGATCAAGCGCCGAAGGCGTCGATCGGTAGGGGCAGGATTCGTCAGCGGGTCGATGCTGGTCACGCCTTGACCGAACCTTCCATGATGCCGCCGATGATCTGCCGGCCGAATGCGATGAACACGATGAGCAGCGGCACGATCGCCAGCGCTGTCCCGGTGAAGACTTGCACGTAGTCCGTCTTGTAGTAACCGGTAGCCAGGATGTTCAGCGAAACCTGCACCGTCGGCGTGTCACCGTTGAGCACCACGTAGGGCCAGAGGAAGTCGTTCCAGGTCTGCATGAAGGTGAGCAGGCCGAGAACGGCCGCCGCCGGACGCAGCGCGGGGAGCACGACGCTCCAGTACGTGCGCCAGGTCGACGCCCCGTCGATGCGGGCCGCCTCGATCAACTCGTCGCTGATCGCGGACTCGGCGTACTGCCGGATCATGAACACGCCGAACCCCTGCACGAGGAACGGCACGATGACCGCCTGGAGCGTGTTGGTCCAGTCCAGCTTCACCATCAGCAGGTACAGCGGAATGATGTTGATCTGGGTCGGGATCATCATCGTCATGATGATGACCAGCAGCAGCGCGTTCTTGCCGCGGAACTTCAGCTTGGCGAACGCGAAGCCGGCGAGCGTGGAGAAGAACACCACGGACACCGTCACGGAGCCGGCCACGACAGCGGAGTTGACGAGGCCGTAGAGGAAGTTCGCGTCGGTGTTCTCGAGCACCCGCTTGGCGTTGTCGAAGAAGTTCGGCCCCGGCAGGAGCGGCGGCGGGATGGCGGTCACGGCGCTGTTGTCCCGGGACGCCACGATGAACGACCACAGGATCGGGAAGATCGACAGCACGATCGTGAGGATCAGCGCCAGGTAGGTCAGCGGGCTGGCCTGCCACAGTGCCGTCGAGGCGCTGCGGACCCGGCCCTTGGGCTTCGGCGGCGGCGCCGGCGCCTGCTTCTGCTGCGGCGGCGCGGCGACCGGGGTCAGCGTGCTCATGATGAGGTCGTCCCTCGAACGGACCTGCGCACCAGCAGGAAGTTCACCAGCGCGAAGATCAGGATGATCAGGAACAGCAGCCAGGAGATCGCCGCTCCACGGCCGACGTTGTAGTTGTTCATGAACGTGGTCTCGTAGATGTACATCGCGACGGTCTGGAACTCGTTGAGGGTGCCGCCCTGGATGCGCCCGTAGTTGAACAGCAGCGGCTCGGTGAACAACTGCATGCCACCGATGGTGGAGATGATGACGGTGAACAGGATCGTCGGCTGGATCAGCGGCACCGTGATCCGCCAGAACCGCCGCGCGGCCGACGCGCCGTCCAGCGCCGCCGACTCGTACAACTCCTTCGGGATCGCCTGCATCGCGGCGAGGTAGATCAGCGCGTTGTAGCCGGTCCAGCGCCAGTCGACCATGAACGCGATCGCGGTCCACGACGCCGCCCGGCTGCCGCGCCATTCGACGGGGTTGAGCCCGACGGTCTGCAGCAGCCAGTTCGCCAGGCCGTAACGGTCGGCGAAGATGAGGCCGAAGAGGATGCCGACCGCGGCCACCGACGTGATGTTCGGCACGAGCACGCCCATCCGGATGGGGGTGCGGGCCCGCATCTTCTTGTTGAGCCAGCTCGCCACCATCAGCGCGAGCACCAGTTGCGGCACGGTCGCGACGATGAACAGGCCGAACGTGTTGTAGACGACCGTCCAGAAGTGGTCGTCGGTGAGGACTTTGGCGTAGTTCTCGAGCCCGACGAACCCCTGGTCGCCACCGGTGAGCGTGTTCTTCCGCAGCGACAGGACGGCCGTGTAGATCAGCGGGTAGGCCCCGAACACCGCGAAGAGCAGGAAGAACGGCGCGACGAACAGGTACGGCGACACTTTGAGGTCGAGCTGGCCGATACGCACGGTGCGTGTCTTCGGCGGCCTGCCCGGTGCACGCCCGTGGCGAGGCCCGGTGACCTCGCCGACGTTGGTGGTCATGGGTGGTCCTTCCCTCCGGCTTTCTCTTTGAGCGACTCGGCTCGATCAGCTCCGGCTCCGATCGAGCGGTGGAGGCGGCGTCCACCGGACTTGCGTGGACGCCACCTCCACCCTCTGCACAGCGGACTCGATCAGTCCTCGGCCAGCGCCTTGCTGTCCTTGACGCCCTTCTCCCAGCCGGCCTGGGCGGTCAGCTTGCCCTGCTCGGCCGCCTGCATGGCCGGCTCCAGGCCGTTCTCCCACATGGCCTGGTGCTTCGGGCCCAGGTAGATCGGCTTGAGATCCTTGGCCGCGCCGGCGTAGATCTGGCCGACGGGGGCGTTGTTGAAGTAGTCGTTGGTCGCACCGGTCAGCGTCGGGTCGGCGAGTGCGGACACCGACGAGGGCAGCGGGCCGGCCTCCTTGAACGCGGCCAGGCCGCCGTCCTTGCCGGTCAGGTACTTGACGAGCTCGAAGGCCTGCTGCTTCTTCTTGCTCTGCGCGGGGATCGCCAGGTAGGAACCGCCCCAGTTGCCGCCCTTACCGGGGATGGTGGCGATGTCCCACTTGTTCTTGCCGGCGTCGCCCGCCCGCTCCTTGATCACACCGGTGTACCACGGCGGGCACGGCACGGTCGCGAACGCGGCATTCTTGAACGCGGCGTCCCAGTCCGCCTGCCAGCGCTGCAACTTGGCGGTCAGGCCCTTGGACGCCATGTCCATGCCCATGTCGTAGCCGTCCTTGACCGCCTTGTTGGTGTCGCCGACGTACTTGTCGCTCTTGTCGTAGAACCAGGTGTCGCTGTTCTGCATGATGTACGGCTGCATGATCGACGTCGCCGAGTCGATCCAGGCCGCGCCGGTGTTCTTGGCCTTGAAGGCCTCGCCCTGCTCGACATAGTCCTGCCACGTCGGCCAGAGCTTGCTGACCTCGTCGCGGCTGGTGGGCAGGCCGGCCTTCTCGAACAGGTCCGTGCGGTAGCACATGGCCAGCGGGCCGACGTCGGTGCCGAGACCGACGAGCTTCTTACCGTCCGCGGTGAAGGCGTTCTTCCACTTGAACGCCAGGTATTCGCTCTCGAGCGACGACGCGCCCAGGTCGAGCAGGTTGGCGAAGCCCTTGTTGTCCTTGAGGTACTGCAGGAGCATGCCCTCTTCGAGCATGACCACGTCACTCGCGCCGCTGCCGGCGGAGATCTGCTGGGCCAGCTTCGGCACGAAGTCCTTGGTCTGGCCTTCGTTCTTCACGTCGACCTTGATGTTCGGGTGCTTCGCCTCGAAGTCCTTGACCGCCTGCGTGAAGCCGGGCGTGCCGAAGTACGACAGCGAAATGGTCACCGGCCCGGTGCCGTCGGCACTGGGCTCGTCGTTCTTCGCGCTGCACGCTCCCATACCGAGGGCAAGCCCTGCGGTGAGCGTTGCCGCGGCGATCGAGCGCAGGCGGCGCGAGGTGACGCTCATCCTGACCCCTCTCTCAGGTCGTGACGGGTGTGGGCATGGGGGTGTGATGCGTGGGCGACAGGGCACGGCGAGCCCCTGTCCGGGTCTGGCGGACATGCGAATCGATGCCCCTACCGCTGCGGGGTGTGGCACCTGCCACAGCCTCGGGAGCGCTCCCACGAGCGTGGCCTGCGAACGTCGGCGTGTCAATGGGGCTATGGGAGCGTTCCCATTTTGTTATCGCAGGATTTTCGACATCCCAGCTTGTCCGGCTTTGCGGGATTTGTCGCCGACAGCTCCCCACCGGGCGAGCCACCCGCCGCCGGGCCCTGCGGCATCGATACACATCGCCGACGGCCAGCCGTGGCTCGACTTTCGCACTGTTGGTGATCAGGTGCGGTGTGGCGAGGCGACATCGGTCCAGACGCGGCGGCACGAGACCCTACCGCCGCAACCGGCGGGGAGATCATCGCGCATCGTCCAAGGCCGCGAAGCTCAGCCGTGCGGCCGTCTGCCAACCCCGGGCGTTGCAACGGGACGGTGACGCACGGTCGCGCGGGCGGGTGTCTGCCGGCCGTGGTCGCCGTTGGACCCGGGGTGGCGCGTTCCGGACCGGGCGCTTCACAGATCATGGGAAGGATGTGGCTATCGGGGCAGCCACATCTTTCCCATGATCATGGGCTCAACCCGCCACCGAAGGACTCCGCGCCCTCGGCTCGGCCTGCGCCGAAGCCGCCGCCTATCCACCCCGAAGTGCGAAAGCCGAGCCACGGAGACCCACCAAGGTCGACCTCGGTCTCACGTCATCCGGCGTAACAGCGCCGTGGTGCGGGACGCGTCGAACAGCGTCGCGTCGAAGTCGCGGCCCAGCCACTCGCGCATCGAGGCGTGGTCGGGGTGCGCCGGGTCGCCCCAGGCGGCGAGGAAATCGCGGTAGCCGTCCGGGCCGCCGACGTCGTCCGGCGGGCAGGCTCGCTCGCCGCCGACGCACATCGGGTAGCGGGTGTCCGGATCAGCCGGTACGACGTCCTCGACCACGATCTCGTGCTCCCACCAGTCGCCGAAATCGTACGTGTACCGCAGCCGCGTGCCCTTCCGCGCCACGGCGTCCAGGCGCGCGTCGAGCTCGTCGCGGACCTCGAGCAGACCGTCGGGGTCCGGCACGCCGAACTGCACGCCGCCGATGTCGAACACGTGCAGGTGCCGGTCGCTCCAGCCCATCGCGAACTGCACGACCCGGTGCACCCGGTCCAACGTGAAGCCGCCGGGCACCAGCACCCGCCGCCACACGGGTGATTCGACGCCTTCGAGGGCGATCCGCAGTTGGTAGATCAAGCGTGCCATGGTGCAGTCATTGTTGACCGCGCGGGGCGGGCGGCGCACGCTGAAGGCGTGATCTGTCGAGCGTGTCGGGAGAAACGACACGACGAGTGCCCGGGTCGCGACCACTGCGACTGCCAGCACCGCGAGCCCGTGCCGACACCGCCGGTGACCGGGCCACCCGGCGAGTAGATTCGGCGGGTGCAGCAACTCTGGCCCACCACGGCCGATCCCGTTGACCTGACCGCGCTCTACCGGGTCGGGCAGAGCCCATGGCTGCGGCTCAACTTCGTGTCGAGCCTCGACGGCGCGGGCACCGTCGAGGGCAGGTCCGAGGGGTTGTCGAGCCCGGAGGACAAACGGGTCTTCGGCATCCTGCGCATGCTGTGCGACGCGCTCGTGGTCGGCGCCGGCACTCTGCGCGAGGAGGGTTACCGGTCGCTGCGCCTCGACGAGGAGCGCCGGGCGTGGCGGCGGGCCAACGGCCTGGCGGAGTATCCGACCCTGGTCGTCGTCTCTGGCCGCGCCGACCTCGACCCGGCACACCCCGCGCTCGTCGACGCGCCGGTCCGGCCGATCATCGTCACGCGCACGGCCACCGAGCCGGGCAGCGGGCTCGCCGAGGTGGCCGACGTCGTGCGCCACGGCGACGACCGGGTCGACCTGGCCGCCGCGGTCGCCGACCTGCACGGGCGCGGGTTCCGGCAACTGCTGAGCGAGGGCGGCCCGCAGCTCTTCGGGTCACTCACCGCGGCGGGGTTGACCGACGAGCTGTGCCTCACCCTGTCGCCGCTGCTGGCCGGACCGGGTCCCGACCGGATCATCGCCGGCCCGCCGCTGACCATCCCCGAGCGCCTCACGCTGCGTCATGTCCTGCTTGCGGACGGGCAGCTCATGCTGCGGTACTCGCGATAGGTCACTCGACGATCCTGCGTATTACATCCGGTTCTGTCCGCATTTTGGACCATGAAACCGTCCACCGCTGGCGTGGTGGCGTCGACCCGTTGGCGGTCTTGAGGCACGATGCACAGGCGAACACATGTACTGGGGGTCGACGATGCAGGACGAGACAGCCACCGGCGGTCTGGATTCGGATCGGTCGACGCCCGCGGCGCTGGACCTTGACGACGGGCCCGTCGTCGGCCGCGTGCTCGGTACCGCCGACGCGACCCCACTGACGTTCTGGGTGGCCGTCGAGGACGGTGCCTACCTACAGCTCGACGACGTTGTGATCACGGAGCGCGAGCTTCCCGAGCATGCCCCGGTGAGGATCGCCGGCGTCGTGACCGCCGTCCGGGCGCGACACGAGGGCGTCGTGTTCGACTCCGACGTGTTCCTCGTCGCCGACGGCACGCTTCCGGCGACGATCCAGGAGGCCGCCGAGATCACCACCACCCGGGTCGACCCGGAGGTCTACGTGCCGCCGACGCCGGGCGCACTGGTCCACCGGGCGCGCGGCGAGGCGCGGGCCGGGGCGCTGTACTTCGACCGCATGGACCGCACCATCCCGATGGGCTTCGGCCGCGACGGCGCACCCATGTTCCTCAACGCCGACTTCCTCGACGGCACCCGGGGCGCGCACGTGTCGATCTCCGGCATCTCCGGCGTGGCGACGAAGACCAGCTTCGCGACGTTCCTGCTCTACTCGGTCTTCCGCTCGGGCGTGCTCGGCGGCGCCGGCGAGACCGCCAACACCCGCGCGCTCATCTTCAACGTCAAGGGCGAGGACCTGCTGTTCCTCGACCACCCGAACAGCCGCCTCGACCAGGCGACCGAGGACAGCTACGCCCGGCTCGGCCTGATCGCCGGCCCCTTCCCCGACGTGCGGGTCTACGCGCCGCCACGGCCCGGCGACTCCAGCGGCACGCCCGACGTCAGCAGCCGGCTGTCCGGCGTGGACCCGTTCTACTGGACGCTGGCGGAGTTCTGCGCCGACCGGCTGCTGCCGTACGTGTTCGCCGACGCCGACGACGAGCGCCAGCAGTACACGATGGTCGTCCACTCGGTGACCGCGCACCTGGCGCGCACCGCACAGCCGGCCGAGGGCGGGATCGCGATCGACGGCACCCGCCTGAACTCGTACGCGGACCTCGTCGACTTCGTCGTCGAGCAGCTCAACGACGACGCCACGCGCGGCCAGTGGGCGGGCAGCGCCGTCGGCCTCGGCACGGTCAACGCCTTCGCCCGGCGGCTCATCGGCAGCAAGAAGGACCTCTCCCGGCTGATCCGCGGCGACCTCGCGGTGCGCAGGCCGCACCAGATCAACACCGCGGAGAGCGCCCAGGTGACCGTGGTCGACCTGCACAACCTGCCGGACCGCGCGCAGCGGTTCGTCGTCGGCGTGACCCTGCGGACCGAGTTCGAACGCAAGGAGAAGGCCGGCACCGCCAAGCCGCTGCTGTTCGTGGTGCTCGACGAGCTGAACAAGTACGCACCGCGGGAGGGCACCAGCCCGATCAAGGAGGTGCTGCTCGACATCGCCGAGCGCGGCCGCTCCCTCGGCGTCGTGCTCATCGGCGCGCAGCAGACCGCGAGCGAGGTCGAGCGGCGGATCGTGGCCAACTCCGCGATCCGGGTCGTCGGCCGGCTCGACCCCGCCGAGGCGTCCCGCCCGGAGTACGGCTTCCTCCCTCCGGCCCAGCGCCAGCGCGCCCTGCTGGCCAAGCCCGGCACCATGTTCGTCTCGCAGCCGGAGATCCCGGTGCCGCTGTGCGTCGAGTTCCCGTTCCCGTCGTGGGCGACGCGCCCCGGCGAGGCGGGTGCGGCGCCGAGCTCGACCCTGCGCTCGATCGTGCAGGCCGGCGACCCGTTCGCGGTCGTCGCCCGGGTGGGCGGCGGCGGCATCTCCGACGACGACATCCCGTTCTAGAGAGGGGAGACCGGGTGCGGATCCTGCACACCTCGGACTGGCACGTCGGCAAGGTCCTCAAGGGACAGTCCCGGGCCGCCGACCACATCGCGGCGCTCAACGCGCTGGTCGAGGTCGCCAAGGCCGAGCAGCCCGACCTGGTGATCGTCGCCGGTGACCTCTACGACACGGCCAGCCCGACCGCCGACTCGACACGGATCGTCACCCGCGGCCTGTCCGCGCTGCGCCGCACCGGCGCCGAGGTCGTCGTCATCGGCGGCAACCACGACAACGGCCCGGCCCTCGACGCGCTGCGGCCCTGGGCGGACGCGGCCGGGATCACCGTCCGCGGCGCCGTCGGCCGGCCCGAGGAGCATCTCGTCACCGGGACGACGAAGGGCGGCGAGGAGTGGCGGCTCGTCGCGCTGCCGTTCGTCTCCCAGCGGTACGCGCTGCGGGCCAGCGAGATGTTCGACCTGAGCGCCGCCGAGGCCGTCCAGTCGTACGCGAGCGCCATCGGTCAACTGATCTCGGTGCTGGCCAAGGGATTCGGCGACGGCACGGTGAATCTCGTCACCGGCCACCTGACCGTCATCGGCGCGACGATGGGCGGTGGTGAGCGCGAGGCGCACACCATCATGGGCTACGCCGTGCCGGCCGGGGTCTTCCCGTCGTCGGCGCACTACGTCGCGCTCGGGCACCTGCACCGGGCGCAGGCGGTCAGCGGCCCCTGCCCGATCCGGTACAGCGGCAGTCCCCTGCCGATCGACTTCGGCGAGGAGGAGAACCTCTCGACCGCCTGCGTCGTCGACGTCACCGCGACGACCGCGGCCCGGGCACGGGAGATCCCCCTGCCGGTCGTGACCCCGCTGCGGACCGTCCGGGGCACGCTCACCCAGTTGTCCACATTGGACACGGGCGACGCCTGGCTGCGGGTGTACGTGCAGGAGCCGCCGCGGGCGGGCCTGCGCGAAGAGGTCCAGGAGCTGCTGCCGAAGGCACTCGAGGTACGCATCGATCCCAAACTGCTGCCCGATCCGAAGGCCGCGGACCGCTCGTCCGGCGCCCGTGCCGGCCGCTCGCCCGGGGAACTGTTCGCCGACTACCTCGGCCAGCGGGGACACGCCGACGAGGCGACCGTGTCCCTGTTCCACCGGCTGCACGACGAGGTGGTGTCGTCATGAGACCGATCCGCCTGGACCTCGACGGGTTCACCGTCTTCCGGGAGCCGACGACCGTCGACTTCACCGACACCGACTTCTTCGCCCTCGTCGGGCCGACCGGCTCGGGCAAGTCGACCGTCCTCGACGCGATCTGCTTCGCGCTCTACGGCACCGTCCCGCGCTGGGGCGACCGGCGGGCCATCGCCAACGCGCTCGCCCCGTCGGCCGTGGAGGCCAGGGTACGGCTGGTCTTCGAGTCGGCCGGCGTGCGGTACGTGCTGGCCCGGGTCGTCCGCCGGGACGGCAAGGGCGCGGTGGCCACCAAGCACGCCGGCCTCGAGGCGCTGGCACCCGGTCTCGACCTGGGCAAGCTGGCCGACGGCCTGACCGCCGACGACGTCACGGAGGTGCTCGCCGGCACGCCGAGCGAGGTCGACGAGGCGATCCAGGCCGTTGTCGGACTCCCCTACGAGCAGTTCACCAAGTGCGTCGTGCTGCCGCAGGGCGAGTTCGCGGCGTTCCTGCACGCCAAGCCGGCCGAGCGGCAGAAGATCCTGGTCAACCTGCTCGGCCTGGACGTGTACGGGCACATCCGGGAGAAGGCCGCCGCGCTCGGCGCCACCGCCGACGCGAAGCTGAAGGTGCTCGACCAGCAGCTCGCCGCGCTGTCCGACGTCGACGACGCGGCCCTGGCCGCGGCGCAGGGCCGCGTCGAGACTCTGCGGGCGCTCGTCGAGCGAGTCGAGCGCATCGCGCCACAGCTCACCGACGCGGGCCGGCTCGCGGCGCAGGCGGCGGAGGCGCTCGCCGCGCTCGACGCCCAGATCGGCCGCCTCGCCGCGGTCGCCGTCCCGGCCGAGGCGCCGACGCTGGCCGCGGCCGCCGCGACGGCCCGCGCCGCGGTCGTCGCGGCCCTCGACGGGTCCCGGGTCGCCGAGGAGCAGGAGGAGAAGCTGCGCGGCGAACTGCAGGCGGCCGGGGACGCCGCGGCGCTACGCCGGCTGCTCGACACCCACGGCGAGCGCGAGACGCTCGCCGCCGAGGCCGCCTCGGTCCACGGCACGGTCGAGCGGGCCGAGCGCGAGCACACCGCCGCGGTCGACGCCTTCGCCGTGGTCAAGGTGCAGGCGGCCGACGCGCTGGCGGCGCTGGAGGCGGCACGGGAGGCGTACCAGACCGCGGTCGCCGTCGACCGGGCGGTCGCCCTCCGGCCGCACCTGCGGGTCGGCGAGGAGTGCCCGGTGTGCACGCAGACCGTGCGCACGGTGCCGGACGTCCCGCACGACTCGGCGGTCGCCACGGCCGAGGCCGCCGGGAAGGCGGCCCGCAAGCGCAGCGAGGCCGCCGACAAGGTCGTCGCCGAGCACGACCGCACGGTCCGCGACCTCGACCGGGCGCTCGCGGCCGCCAAGGCCCACGCCCAGCAGGTCGACGCACGGCTCGCCGCGCTGGACAAGGCGCTCCACGGTGCGCCGGCCCCCGAGGCGCTGCGGCGCGACCTCGACGCGATCGCGAAGCTCGGCAGGGCGCTGGAGAAGGCCGGCGCGGAGGTCCGCAAGGCGCGCGAGGCGCACCGCAAGGCGTCCACGACCGCCGACCGGGCCGAGGAGCGGCTGCGCGCCGCCTGGCGGTCGTTCGACGACGCCCGGGACGCGCTCGCGGCATACACGCCACCGCCGGCGAACCGCGAGGACCTCGCCGACGCCTGGGCCACGCTGACCGCCTGGGCGACCGGCGAGGCGGGCCGCCGCCGGGCCGGCCGGCAGGCCGCCGTCGACGAGCTGCGGTCGGCCGAGCACCGGGTCGGCGACGTCCGGCAGGAGCTGCTGACCGTGTTCACCGACGCCGGGCTGCCCGCGCCGGGCGGGGAGCCGGCGCGGGAGGCGGCCGTCGCACTGGAGCGGGCCGACGCGGCGCTGCGGCGGATCGAGGAGCGGCGGGCCGACGCGGAGCGGATCCGCGGGCAGCGCGACGAGGTCGCCAAGGAGAGCCAGGTCGCCAAGGCGCTCGCCCAGCACCTGCGGGCCGACCGGTTCGAGCGCTGGCTGCTCGCCGAGGCGCTGGACACACTCGTCGACGGCGCCTCGCGGACCCTGCGGGAGCTCTCCAACGGTCAGTACGACCTGGGCCACGAGAAGGGCGAGTTCTTCGTCGTCGACCACCACGACGCCGGGCTGCGCCGGGCGGTGCGGACACTGTCGGGCGGCGAGACGTTCCAGGCGTCGCTCGCGCTCGCGCTGGCGCTCTCCGATCAGCTCGCCGGCATGTCGGCGTCCGGGGCGAGCCTCGAGTCGATCGTCCTCGACGAGGGCTTCGGCACGCTCGACACGACCACGCTCGACACCGTCGCGGCGACGCTGGAAAACCTGGCCGCGCGCGGTGACCGGATGGTCGGCGTGGTGACCCACGTCGGGGCACTGGCCGAACGGATCCCGGTGCGGTTCGAGGTCCGGCGGGACGCCCGTACCGCCCGCATCGAGCGGGTCGGCCTGTGAAGCTCCACGTCGACGCCTGGGACCCCGCCTACGGCATCGCGTTCGACGCCGCCGAAGGGCCCGGGGGCCCGCAGGCACAGAGCAGCGCGCAGATCCAGGCCGATGTCGAGCTGCCCGCCGCCGCGTGGCGCCCGATCGAGCCGGCACCGGGCCTGCGGCCACCCGGCACCGTGCTCATCGTCGACGGCGTGCAGCGTGTCGACGCCCGGGTCTGGGTCACCGACGACGAGGGCACCACGCATCCGGGCGTCGCGGCGTCGTACGCGGCCGGGGTCGTCCGCTGCGACCTCGACCGGGGTGTCGCGCAGGTCGCCACCACGCGGATCGAGCGCGGACTGTTCACGCCGCTCGACCCGCTGCCGCCGATCGTGGCGGGCACCATCCGCTACCCGGCGCGGCGGGTGTCCCGGGGCGAGCCGAAGGACCTGGCGCTGGGCGTACAACGACACATGCGTGCGCTCGAGGTCGGCGTGTCGAACGAGGAGCGGACCGACGGCGACCTGCTGATCGTCGACGGGCCCCTCCAGGAGCGCGCGCACCTGCCGCGGGCGCTGGGCTACATCAAGACGCACCAGAAGGAGTACCTCCCGGCCGACCTGACGGCGGTCGTGACCGCGCTGCGCGCAGGGCAGCGCTCGCCGGTGTTCCTGCTGGGCACGTCGTGGCACAGGTTCGCGTGGTACCTGCGGCTGCCCGGCCCGGCCGGGTCGCCGTGGACCGGGCTCGTGCGGGCGGAGTGCGCGGCGGACCTGGTGCCGGCCGACGCCGTCGCCCTGGCCGACCTGTCGGCGGTGACGCTCCCCCGGTTCGCCTCGACGGCGTACAAGGACCCGAGGGCGCCGCAGAACCTCGTCCCGATCGCGGGTCTGGAGCGTAAACTTCGCACCATGCTCGGCGATGCCCGGCTGCTGCACCGTGCCCTGTCCCGGGCGGCGGCGTGAGGTTCGCGGCCCCGGCGCGGTACGACTTCGCGGGCACCCTGCACGGCCTGGCGGTCATCCACGGCGACCCCACGCTCTCGGTCGGTTCCCGCGAGGCCTGGTTCGCCACGCGCACCCCGGACGGACCGGGCACGCTGCACCTGACGTACTCCGACGGCTTCGTCCACGCGGAGGCGTTCGGACCCGGGGCCGACTGGCTCATGGCGCGCGCCGACGCCGTCGCGGGCCTGCGCGACGACCTCACCGGCTTCCCCGGGCTGGCCCGCCGGCACCCGCTCGTCGCACGGCTCGCCCACGAGCACGCCGGGCTGCGGATGGGCGCGACCGGCCGGATATTCCACCACCTGGTCCCGGCGGTCCTCTACCAGAAGGTCACCGGCATCGAGGCGCAGCGGGGGTACCGGAAGGTGCTGCGCCACTTCACGACCGAGCCCGCACCCGGCCCGTTCGACCGGCTGCGGCTGCCACCCGATCCGGCGGCGGTGGCCGCCACGCCGTACTGGGTGTTCCACCCCTTCGGCATCGAGCAGAAGCGGGCCGAGACCCTGCGCCGGGCCGCGGCGCACGCCGCCGCGCTGGAGCGCTCCCCCGACGCGGCCACCGCGACCGCGCGGCTGGTCAGCATCCGGGGCATCGGGGCGTGGACGGCCGCCGAGGTGACCCGGGTGGCGTTCGGCGACCCCGACGCGGTGTCGGTCGGCGACTACCACCTCAAGAACGTGGTCGCGTACGCGCTCACCGGAGCGGCCCGCGGCACCGACGAGCACATGCTGGAACTGCTCGCGCCGTACGCCGGGCACCGCGGCCGGGTCTGCACGCTCTTCGCCGCCGCGGGCATCGGCGCACCGCGGTTCGGCCCGCGGATGCCGCTGCGGTCGTTCGCGCGATTCTGAAAGTTGTCGTAGGTGTGTGGTTGACTGGTCCTCGTGGAGCTGCCCGTCCTGCCGCCCGTCGAGCCCATGCTGGCCAAGAGCATCCCGAGCCTGCCCAGCGCGCCCGGCACGAGCTATGAGCCGAAGTGGGACGGCTTCCGCTGCATCGTCTTCCGCGACGGCGACGAGGTCGAGTTGGCCAGCCGGGGCGGCAAGACCCTGACGCGATATTTCCCCGAGGTCGTCGACCAGGTCCGGGCCCAGCTACCCGAGCGCTGCGTGGTCGACGGCGAGATCATCGTGATCCGGCGCGACAGCGGTGCGCCACGGCTCGACTTCGAGCTGCTCGGCCAGCGGATCCATCCGGCCGCGAGCCGGGTGCGGATACTCGCGGAGCACACGCCGGCGTCGTTCGTGGCCTTCGACCTGCTCGCGCTCGGCGACGAGTCGCTCATGGAGCAGGGATACGCGAAGCGGCGTGTCGCGCTCGTCGAGGCGCTGGCCGCGGTCCGGCCGCCCGTGCACGTCACGCCGGTGACGACCGACCTCGACACCGCGCGCGACTGGTTCGAGCGCTTCGAGGGTGCCGGGCTCGACGGCGTCATCGCGAAGCCCGCCGACGGGGTCTACGAGCCGGGCAAGCGCACCATGTTCAAGATCAAGCACACCCGCACCGCCGACGTGGTCGTCGCCGGGTACCGCTGGCACAAGGACGGTCCGATCGTCGGCTCGCTCCTGCTGGGGCTCTATGACGACGAGGGGCGCCTGCACCACGTCGGCGTCTCCGCCTCGTTCACCCGGCAGCGGCGCGCCGAGCTGGTCGAGGAGCTGGCGCAATACCGGGAGAACATCGTCGACCATCCGTGGAACTGGGCAGGCCAGGAGCCCGGCAGCGCCGCCACGAGCATCGACTCGGTGCCGGCCGGCGACGCGGCGACGCGGCTGCCCGGCGGGGTGAGCCGCTGGACCGGCAAGAAGGACCTGTCGTTCGTCCCGCTGCGCCCCGAGCTGGTGGTCGAGGTGGGTTACGACGCGATGGAGGGCGACCGGTTCCGCCACACCGCGCAGTTCAAGCGCTGGCGGCCCGACCGGGATCCGCGCTCCTGCACCTACGAGCAGCTCGACCTCCCGGTGCGGTTCGACGTCGAGAGCGTGCTGGCAGGGCGTCCTTGATCCCGTCGCGGTTCGCTCGCCTGGTCCCGCTCCTGGTCGTGGTGGTCCTGCTGGGCGGCTGTATGACGCCCGACGCGAGGTGGACCGTCCCGACGTCCGGCCGGCCGCTGGGCAGCCCCTCGGCACGCCCGTCGGCGTCCAGCTCGGGCGTGCCGATCGCGCCGGCCGACTGGCAGCCGTGCCCCGACGCCTACAAGGCGGTCTTCCCCAAGCCGCCGCAAAACGTGTCGTTCTCCTGCGCGACCGTGAAGGTGCCGCGGGACTGGGACAACCCGAAGGGCTCCGACACGTTCGACATCGCGCTGGTCCGCGGCCGCTCGACCACGCAGCGGGACCGGGTCGGCTCGCTGTTCATCAACCCGGGCGGTCCCGGCGCGTCCGGCTTCGACTACGCCGTCTACCGGTCGGTCTACCTGCCGGCCGAGGTGGTGCGGCGCTTCGACGTCATCGGCTTCGACCCGCGCGGCATCGGCCGGTCGTCGCCGGTGAAGTGCTTCTCCGACGCCGACCTCGACGCCAACTTCGGCATCGACCCCGATCCGGTCAGCGACGCCCAGTTCCAGCAGAGCGTCGCGCTGACCCGGCGGCTCGCGCAGAGCTGTGGCGACAAATACGGTGACGCGCTGCGCCACTTCTCCACCGAGCAGGCCGCCCGCGACATGGACGCGCTGCGCGCGGCCGTCGGCGAGGAGAAGCTGACCTATCTCGGCTACAGCTACGGCACACTGCTCGGCGCGGTCTATGCGCAGTTGTTCCCGAAGAACGTGCGGGCCCTGGTCCTCGACGGCGCCGTCGACCCGACGCTGTCGACGCAGGACTCGGCGGAGAAGCAGGCGGCCGGCTTCGAGCTGGCGTTCACCAACTTCACCAACTGGTGCCGGGACAACGCGCCCTCGTGCCCGATCGGACCGGACGCCCGCGCGGTGGTCACCAAGGCGATCACCGACGCGCGGACGGCGCCGGTGAAGGGCCGGGACGGGCGCACGGCGACGGCCGGCTGGGTGTTCACGGCGGTCGTGTCCTCGCTCTACAGCGAGTCGAGCTGGCGCACGCTCGCGCAGGCGATGCAGGACCTGCGGTCGGGCAAGCCCGACAAGATGTTCGTCCTGGCCGACTCCTATGCGGAGCGGGACCCCAGCGGGAAGTACAACAACATGTTCGACGCCAACGCGGCGGTCGGCTGCACGGACAGCGACGACACCCCGACCGTCGAGCAGGCGCGGGCCTTGCAGGCGCAGTGGCGGCAGAAGTATCCGCTGTTCGGCGGTTCGCTGGCCCTCAACCTGATCTGCGCGCAGTGGCCGGGCAAGCGCGACCCGTATCCGACGGGCGCCGCCACCGGCTCCGCCCCGATCGTCGTCATCGGCACGCTGGGCGACCCCGCCACGCCGTATGAGCAGGCGCCCGCCCTGGCCAAGATGCTCGGCGTCGGCACACTGGTCACCTGGAAGGGCGAGGGCCACACGGCCTACCCCAAGACCGGCTGCATCATCGACGCCGTCGACCGCTACTTGATCGACCTCCGCGTCCCGCCAGCCAACCTGACCTGCGACAAGTAACTCCGCCGCCACTCCTTCGGCAGCCACTCCGCGCCGGGCCGCGGCCCCGGGCTGGCTCCAATGAGGGCACGGCGAAGACCCGTACCAAGCAGGCCCGGGTGGCTTGGGGCAACTGCTGGATCGCGGCCGAGATCATCTCGTGGTCGCCACCGCGCCCAGGCGGCGCGGTCCGGGCCAGGCGGCGCCATGATCATGGGAAAGATGTGGCTATCGGGGCAGCCACATCTTTCCCATGATCATGAGATCGAGCGGCACGACGGCGGATTACGGCGGAACGCGCGCCGGTCGGCGCGCCTCGGCGGCGACACCGCCGAGCTACGCGCCCGAATTGTCAGCCTTGTCCGGGTTTAACAAGAGGTTGTTGGGCTCAACTTCGCGCCTTGCATGATCACCAAGCCCGCCGGACCCTGATCGTCGCCCGAATTCTTGACGCATGCCAAGCTCAACCCCACCACCGAAGGACTCCGCGCCCTCCGCCTGGTCTGGACCGAAGCCGCCGTCCAACCACCCAAAGTGCGAGCGTCGAGCCACGGAGATGCGCCAAGGTCAACTCAACGGGGGTCGGCCTGGGGTCTGGCGCGGCTGGGCTGGACGCGCATCGGCTCGCCCTCCATCTTCGGGTACTCCGGAGGATAGGGCTTGTCGCCCTCGCCGTTGGCGGCGTCACGCTCGGCCCATTCCAGCAACGGTGTGATGTCGTGCGCCACGTCGTCGATGCCGGCATGGGGGTCGCCGAGTTCGGCGATCCGCTCGGGGACCGTGCGCAGGTCGAAGTCGTCGGGCTCGACGTCGGGGAGTTCGTCCCACCGCAGCGGGGTCGAGGCCGTCGCCCTCGCGTTGGCACGCAGCGAATAGGCGCAGGCGATCGTCCTGTCCCGCGCCATCTGGTTGTAGTCGATGAACACCCGCTCGCCGCGCTCCTCCTTCCACCAGTTCGTCGTCGCCAGGTCCGGACGGCGGCGTTCGACCTCACGGGCGAGTGCGATGAGCGCGCGCCGCGCCTCGATGAAGGTCCATTGTGGACGGATTCGCAGGTACACGTGGATGCCCCGGCCGCCCGAAGTCTTCGGCCAGCCGGCGAACCCCAGCTCGTCGAGCACCGCCTTCAGCTCACCGGCCACGACAGCCGCGTCGGCGAAGTCGGTGCCCGGCTGCGGATCGAGATCGATGCGCAGCTCGTCCGGGTGGTCGACGGCGGTCCCGCGCACCGGCCACGGGTGGAAGACGATCGTGCCCATCTGCGCGGCCCACGCCACGTGGGCGAGGTCGGCCGGGCACAGTTCGTCGGCTTTGCGGCCGCTCGGGAACGCGATCTGTGCCGTCTCGATCCAGCCCGGCACGCCTCGGGTCGGCACCCGCTTCTGGAAAAACATCTCACCGCCGACGCCGTCCGGGAACCGCTGCAGCGTCGTGGGCCGGTTACCGAGGGCGCGCATGATGCCGTCGCCGACGGCGAGGTAGTACTCGAAGACGTCGCGCTTCGTGAAGCCACGCTCAGGGAAGTACACCTTGTCCGGGCTGGTCAGCCGGACCGGCCGTCCCGCCACTTCGATCTCCAGCGCATCGCCCATTCATGGACCATAACCCGCGCGACCCCGCCGGGGAGGCCGTCAGCTCCGGCGCATCGGCTGCGGACCGGGCCGACGGCGGTGGGCGGCACCGGTCTTCGGCCCGCGGTCCCGCGGCGACGGTACCCGCGGCGGCTCGGGCTCCTCGCCCCGGTCGCCGAGGCGGGTGAGGTACAGGACGCCGGCGCCCCCGATGATGAACGCGAACCCGATCGTCGTCATGAGCGGGGACGACACCCCGGTGACCGGGAGTTCACCGGCCACGACGCCGGTCGCTCCGCCGGAGGTGCTGTCGGTGCCGGAGCCGCCCGGCACGCCGGCCACCCCGCCGCTGCTGCCCTGCCCGCCGCCGGGGACACTCCCGCCGGGGACACCGTTGCCGGTACCACCGCCCGGGACGCCGCCACCGGGAACGCTGCCGCCACCGCCCGGCGTGCCGTTGCCGGTGCCGCCGCCGGGGACACCGTTGCCGGTACCACCCGGGCCACTGCCACCACCGGGGAAACCGCTTCCGGAACCACCGGGCCCGCCGTAACCACCGTTGCCATGCCCACCGGAGCCGTAACCACCGGAGCCGTAACCACCGGAGCCCTGGTCACCGGAGCCACCGGTTCCGGAACCACTCCCGTAGGAGTCGTCGGGGTTCCAGTCGCCCCAGGTCCGGGCTGCCGGGCCGGCGTCGCCGTAGCCTGCCGTGCCGGGGTACGACGTCTCCGAGCACAGCTCCAACGCGCTGGACAGCAGCCCGCCGCAGTCGCCGGCCCGGTGCTCCTGCGGCGACGGCGCCGCATGGGCAGCCGCCGCCAGCGGGGTGACGCCCGCGGCGCCCACCGCACCCACCGCAATAGCCTTGTAGAGCATCCTCATCGTTGTCGTACCCCGATCATCGCCCCGTGTGTACCAGCAGAACCGTTGTGCGAAGAAAGTCCGAATCACGGCTTTCCAGCGGCTCAACGAGCCGGCGCCCGGGAACGACGCGCCGCGGACCGGCCGACTTTCCCCGCCCGGACCGGTGAACGGCGTTCGCAAGCCGTAATGGTCGCCGCCCAGGGCCGGGCCTACCGTTGAGACATGACCGGTCCGGAGCGCAGCGGAGGACGCATGACCGAGCCACTTGCCAGCCTGCCCACGACCGACGAGGAGTGGCGGGCGCGGCTGTCCCCGGACGAGTTCCGGGTGCTGCGCCGAGCCGGCACCGAGGCGCCGTGGAGCGGCGAGTACGTCGACACCAGGACCGAGGGCGTCTACCGCTGCCGGGCGTGCGGCGAGCAACTGTTCGAGAGTGGGACCAAGTTCGACTCGCACTGCGGCTGGCCGTCGTTCGACGACGCCATCCCCGGCACCGTCAAGGAGATCGAGGACCGCTCGCACGGCATGGTCCGCACCGAGATCCGCTGCGCCCGCTGCGACTCGCACCTCGGGCACGTGTTCCGCGGCGAGCGGATGACCGCCAAGAACACCCGCCACTGCGTCAACTCCCTGTCGATCCGGCTCGACCCGAAGCGGTAGGCGGCACCGAACGGCACACGGCCCCGAGGGCGACCATGTGCCGTTTCGCTCAGCCACGGGTCCGCGCGCGGAACAGCACCGCCGCCGCGACGATCGACACCAGCAGGATGCCGGCACACCACGCCGCCGCCCGCCACGGCGCGTCACCCACCGGCTGGTCGAGCAGGAGACCGCGGAGGCTTTCGGTGATGGGCGTGACCGGCTGACTGCCCGCGAAGCCCCGCAGCCAGGAGGGCATCGTGTCGATCGGCACGAAGGCGCTGCTGGCGTACGGCAGGAAGGTGATGAAGAAGGTGTAGCCGCTCGCCGCCTCCGGTGAGCGGGCCAGCATGCCGAGCGCCGCGGCGAACCACGAGACCGCGGCGATGACCAGCAGCAGGATCCCGGCGGCGGCGAGCCACTGCCACCCGTCGGCCTGCGGGCGAAACCCGAGCAGGTATGCGACGCCGAAGACCAGCACGCTCGACAGCGCGTTGCGCGCCACGCTCGCGGTCACGTGCCCGGCGAGGATGGCCGCGCCGCCGACGTCGAGCGACCGCAGGCGGTCGACGATGCCGCCGGCCAGGTCGTTGGCGACGGACACCGCGGTCATGGACGAGCCGAACGACACGCAGAGCAGCATGATGCCGGGCACGACGTAGGTGACGTATTCCGTGCCGGTCTGGATGGCACCACCGAAGAGGTAGACGAAGACCACCATCAGCATCACCGGCAGCACCAGGGCGAGGATCAGGCCGTCGACGTTGCGCCGGCCGAGCCGCAGCGAGCGGCCACCCATCGTCAGCCACTGCGCGGTAGCGGTCGAGCTAGGCACGGGCGGGCTCCTTCGTGGTGCCGGTGAGGGACAGGAAGACGTCGTCGAGCGTCGCGCTGTGCAGCGAGAAGCGGCGGACCGCCGAATGGTGCGGGTCGATCTCATCGAGCACGGCGCGGACGTGCGCGGCGCTGCCGTCGGTGGTGACGCCGACGGTGAGCCGGTCGGGGTCGCTCCGCACAACCCGGGCGCCGAGGTGCTCGACCACGGCCCGCCAGGTGGTGAGGTCGTCGAGGTCCAGGTCGAGCCGCTGGTCGCCGAAGCGGCGCTTGAGTTCGGCCGGGCTGCCCTCGGCGACCACCCGGCCGTGGTCCACCACGGCGATGCGGTCGGCCAGCAGGTCCGCCTCTTCGAGGTACTGCGTGGTGAGAAACACGGTGACTCCGGAGTCCACGAGTCCGGTGATGACCTCCCACATGGCCTGCCGGCTGGGCAGGTCGAGACCGGTCGTGGGCTCGTCCAGGAAGATCACCGCGGGCTGCGCGACCAGGCCGGCGGCGAGGTCGAGGCGGCGCCGCATGCCGCCGGAGTAGGTGCCCGCCGCCCGGTTCGCCGCGGTGGTCAGGTCGAACCGTTCGAGCAGCTCAGCCGCGCGGCGGCGGGCGCCGGCCCGGGACAGGCCGCTCAGCCGGGCCATCATCCGCAGGTTCTCGGCGCCGGTCTGGAGGTCGTCGACCGCGGCGTACTGTCCCGTGAGGCTGATGCGCGAGCGGACGAGACGACGCTGTTCCACCACGTCGTGCCCCGCGACCCGGGCGCGGCCGGCGTCGGGGCGCAGGAGCGTCGCCAGGATGCGCACCGTGGTGGTCTTGCCCGCGCCGTTGGGCCCGAGCAGCGAAAACACCGTGCCGGAGGCGACCCGCAGGTCGACACCGGCAAGGACCTTGACCTTCCCGTAGGACTTCACGAGGCCGGTGGCCTCGATCGCGAGGTCGTCTGTCATGACCCTCCCTGGCCCTTAATTGCGTACGTCATACGCGCTTCTGCGTAAGTTATACGCAGAAGTAGGATCCGAAGTCAATGACGAAAAGAGCGGACGTGCACGAAGAGACCTCGCAAGAGACAGGGCGGGACTCCGACCGGGTTGTCGATCGCCTCCCGGCGAGCCTGGCCGCGGCATGGGGACTGCGCGCCCGGCCCGGCAAGGGGCCCAAGCCGGGCCTCACCCTGGAGCGGATCGTGGCCGCGGGCGTGAAGATCGCGGAGACCGAGGGTCTCGACGCGGTCTCGATGGGACGGGTCGCGACGGAGCTCGGCGCCGCGACCATGTCGCTGTACCGCTACGTGGCCGCCAAGGGCGAGTTGCTCGACCTGATGGTCGACGCGGCGGCCGGCCAGCCGCCGGCGGCCGAGCCGGGCGAGGACTGGCGCAGCGGCCTCCACCGGTTCGCGTACGCCCACCTCGCGCTGCTGCGCCGTCACCCGTGGGTCATGCGCGTGGTGCTCAGCGGCCCGCCGTTGGCCCCCAACCAGATCGCCTGGATGGATCGCGGCCTGAGCATCCTTCGCGGCACGGGACTCCGCGAATTCGAGAAGTTGTCCACGATCATGACGCTCATGGGTCTGGTGCGGCACTGGGCGCAGATCACCGCCGACATGTCCACGGCGGCGCAGGCGGCCGGCGAGACGACGGACGAGGCGATCCTCCGCTACGGGCGGCTGCTCACGCGACTCGTCGACCCCCGGCGCTTTCCGGCCCTCGGCGACCTCATCGCCTCCGGCATCCTCGACCTGCCGGCGGGGGATCCGGACGAGGACTTCGAGTTCGGGCTCGAACGAATGACGGACGGCATCGCCGCGCTCATCCGCCGGCGCAACGAAAGCGGCGAGTGTGCCGGCGCGGGCGCAGCCTGACCCCACCGTCACACGTTGAGAAGGTACGACGGTCATTTTCGAGAAACGGGCGGATCGCGTGACAGCAACGGTGGAAGTGCCCACGCCGGAGGCCATCGCCGCGGCACCGGCCGGCCGCCGCCTGCTGGCCTGGGCGCCCCCGGCCGCCGTCGCGGTGATGATCGCCGCCGGTCTCACGTACTACGGCGTGCCGCTGCTCACCGTCGCGATCTTCGCGGCGTACCTCGCCCTCGGCGTCATCCTTCCGGGCACGCTCATCTGGCGGGGCGTCCGCGGCCGGTCGGGGTGGTTCGTGGAGGACGTGGCCGCCGGTCTCGCGGTCGGATATTCGTGTGAGGTTCTCGTCTACATCGTGTGCCGCTGGTTCGGCCTCCCGCTCCTCACCGTGGCGTGGGCCGTCGCGACCGTCGCCGCCTTCGCGGCGGTGCCGAGGCTGCGCCGGCACTGGCGCGGCAGCGACCGGCCGGAGGAGCGCACCCCGTTCTGGTGGTCGCTGATCCTCTCGGCGTCGGCCGTGATCCTCTTCTACTGGAGCTGCGTCCGGTTCTTCCGCACCCACGACCTGAGCGAGCCGGGCTCGCGCGCCCCGGACGCCGACTCACCGTTCCACCTCGCCCTGCTCGGCGAGGCGAAGCACCACATGCCGCTGATGTCACCCTGGCTGCCGGACCAGCCGGTGCTGTACCACTGGTTCGTCTACGCCGAGATGTCCGCCACCTCGTGGATCACCGGCATCGAGCCGCACACGCTGCTCATCCGGCTCTCGCCGCTGCCGATGATCATCGGCTTCCTGGTGCTCGTCGGCGTCCTCGGCAGGCGGCTCACCGGCGAATACTGGGCGGGCGCCGCCGCCGCCGTGATCACGTTCTTCGCGCTGACGCCCGCGCCGTACCAGTGGCGGCTGAACGGCTGGTTCTCCACCTTCGCCACCAATGCCTACGAGGACGGCTCGTCGCTGCGGGCCCAGCTTTGGACGAGCCCCACCCAGACCTTCGGCGCCGTCCTCTTCGCCGCCCTGGCGCTCGCGCTGGTCGAGGCGCTGGCCGAGAGCACCCGCCTGCGCTGGGCGCTCGTCGTGCTGCTGACCGCGGCGGTCACCGGCGCCAAGGCGACCTTCCTGCCGATGCTGCTCGCCGGCCTGCTGCTCGTCGTCGTGACCCGGATCCTGACCCGCCGGCGGGTTCACCGGGGCGCGCTGCTCGCCGCCGGCCTGGCCTTCGTCGCGCTGCTCTTCGCGCAGTTCGTGCTGTTCGGCGGCGCCGCGCAGGGCATGGCGATCGACCCGCTGCACTTCGCACAGATCTCCGGCGCGCCGTATTCGACCGGCTTCGCCCGGCCAGATCCCTCCCCCGCGCTCTGGCGGCTCGTCCTCGTCACGCTGATCACGCTGCTCTGCTGGGCCTTCATCTGGCCCGGGCTGCTCGGCCTCGCGCGGCTCGTCAAGGGCCGCCGGCCCGATCCGCAGATCGCCGCCGACCCGGTCATCCTCGTGCTGGGCATCGGCCTGTCCGGCGTCGGCGCGCTGATGATCTTCGGACACGAGGGCGGCGCCGAGGGCTGGTTCATGGTCTCCGGCCGCCCGTACCTCTCCCTCGCGGCGGCGGTCGGCCTCGCCCTCGTCACGCCGCCCGGCCTGCCGCGGCGCCGCACGCTGATCGCGGCCTGCGGTGCCGTGGCCACCGGGGCGCTCATCATGATCGGCGTGCGCGAACTGGGCTCGCAGCGCGCCCCCGGGATCGCGGTCACCGGCGGCTACGTGGGCACCGCCTGGCAGCTCGTCTGGCCGTACCTGCTGATCACCGTCCTGGTGGGCGTCGCGGTGTTCGTCATCCACCGCTCCCGCCGCCTCCCCGCCAAGCAGACGCTCGTCGCGGCGGTGCTCACCGGCGTCTGCCTGGTCGGCACCGTCGTCCACCTCTACCTGACCAGCCGCGAGGCCTCGACGACCGGCTTCCACGGTGTCAGGCCGGCCGACCCGTACATCACCGCGGGCAGCGAGAAGGCCGGGCGCTGGCTGCGCGACCACTCCGACCCGGACGACGTGGTCGCCACCAACGCGCACTGCCTGATCGGCAAGGACCGCCCGGAGGGCTGCGACAACCGGCACTTCTCCCTGTCCGCCTACACCGAGCGCCGGTTCCTGGTCGAGAGCTGGGGCTTCACCAACCGCACGCACGAGAGGGCGGCGGAGACGAAACGCAACGCCGTGTACGTGCCGTTCTGGGACGAACGGAAGCTGGCCGACAACGACGCGGCGTTCCACGATCCGTCGGCCGTCACGATCGGCAGGCTGCGCGACGTGTACCGGGTCCGGTGGCTGATGGTGGACGAGACCTACGAGACGCCCAACCCCGGCCTGGCCGATGTCGCGAAGTTCCGCTTCCGGGCGGGCCGGATCGCCGTCTACGAGATCGAGCGCTGAGGACGATGAACGACACTGTCACCGACACACCCCCGACCGCCCCGTCGGCCCCGTCCGCGGCGACCCGGCACGCCCGCCTCGCCGAGGTGCTGGCCTGCCCCGCCTGTCACGCGCCGCTGCACGGCACGGTCGTCTGCGCCGGCTGCGGCACCACCGGCCGGCGCGACGGCACCCGGTACAGGTTCGGCGGCTTCGAGCCGGAGGAGCTCAAGGCCGACGCGCTGAACCGGGTCAAGGAGTTCGTCAAGACCCGCTTCCACAAGGTCTACCCGACGGCCATCAAGGTCCTCTCGCCGGTCATGGACCGCCCCGGTGCGATCACCGGCTTCCTGAAGAGCTTCGACCTCGACCGCGACCTGGTCGCCGACTTCGGTTGCGGCACGCACCGCCGGGACGAGCGCGTCATCTGCATGGACGGCGGCTCCTACGGCAACGTCGACATCGTCACCGACCTGCGCAGGCTGCCGCTGGCCGACAACAGCCTCGCCGGCGGGGTGAGCATCGCGGTTCTGGAGCACGTGCCGGACCCGGCCAACCACGTCGCCGAGATGCACCGGGTGCTGCGGCCGGGCGGCCGGATGCTGGTGTTCGTGCCGTTCATGCAGCCGTTCCACGCCTCGCCCCACGATTTCCAGCGCTACACCGAGGTGGGGCTCAAGGAGCAGTTCCCGCAGTTCGAGGTGCTCGACGTCAAGGTCGGCGCCGGCCCGACCTCGGGCATGGTCTGGGTGTTCCAGGAGTGGCTGGCGATGCTGTTGTCGTTCGGCAGCACCAGGCTCTATCGCGCGATCCTGCCCCTGACCTGGATTCTCTCCCCGCTGAAGGTGCTCGACCTGGTGCTGGCGCATCATCCGATGGCATCGCAGGTCGCCAGCGGCTTTGTCGTCGAGGTGCGTAAACCCGCATAGGCGGCCGTCCGCGTAGGCTCCCGGGTATGGATCTTCGTGAGGAACGGCTTTTCGGCGGGACGGCGGTCGCACCGGGCGACCTCGCGGGCAACCCTTTCCGGGTGGACCGCGACCGGATCGTCGCGTCGCCGTTCTTCGCCCGCCTGGGCGGTGTCACGCAGGTGATCAGCCCCGGCGGCTCGGGGCTGCTGGTGCACAACCGGCTCACGCACAGCCTGAAGGTCGCGAGTGTGGCCCGGGGCATCGTGGAGCGGCTGTCGGGCGACCGTGACCTGCTCGACAAGCTGGGCGGCTGCGACCCCGACGTCGTGGAGGCGGCGGCGCTCGCCCACGATCTCGGGCACCCGCCCTTCGGTCACCTCGGCGAGCGGGTCCTGGACCGCGTCGCCCGGGAGCGCCTCGGGCTGCCCGACGGCTTCGAGGGCAACGCACAGTCGTACCGCATCGTGACCGGCACCCGGATGGACGGCAAGACGATCGGGCTCGATCTCACGGCGGCGGTGCGGGCGGCCCTGCTGAAGTACCCGTGGACGCGGCGCACGTATCCCGACCCGCACCCGCGGCACCTCACCCCGACGCCCCGCGGCGCCGGCGGCGACCCGATGGACGGCTCGGCGAAGTTCGGCGCCTATGTGACGGAGCTGGCCGACCTGCGGCAGGCCCGGGCGCCGTTCGCCGGGCGGCTGGCCGACTGGCAGCAGACGGCCGAGGCGTCGGTCATGGACACCGCCGACGACATCACCTACGCGATCCACGACCTCGAGGACTTCCACCGGGTCGGCGTGCTCCAGCAGGGGCCGGTGTCGACCGAGCTCAAAGCCTGGCGGCGCGACGCGGCCACGCTGCGCGGGATGAGCGTCGAAGCGCTGCGGGCGACCAGCCGCCGGCCCGGTCACTCGGTCGAGTTGCTGCGGCGCGACCTGCGCCGCAAGGACGACTGGATCTGCGGGGACGACGCGTTCGAGGCCGCCGTCGAGCATGTCCGGCAGGAGCTGGTCGACGGCCTGCTCGCCGTGCCGTTCGACGGCTCGATCGACGCGGAGGAGACCATCGCCGGGTTCTCCGCCAGGTGGACCCGCCACCTGATCGACGCGATCCATGTGCGGCCGGATCCGCCGGTACGGTCCGGGCACGTGCTCCTCGGCGCCGCGCAGTGGCATGAGGTACAGGTGCTGAAGTTCATCCACCACCGCTTCGTCCTGGAGCGGCCGGATCTGGCACTGCACCAGCGCGGGCA
The DNA here is from genome assembly GCF_025264685.1 of Dactylosporangium roseum. Classification (GTDB taxonomy): domain Bacteria; phylum Actinomycetota; class Actinomycetes; order Mycobacteriales; family Micromonosporaceae; genus Dactylosporangium; species Dactylosporangium roseum. The sequence continues at coordinate 1,783,403 of NZ_CP073721.1, read as the reverse complement.
GGCGCGCCTGCTGGTGGCACTCGTCGACGCCCTGCACGCCTGGCTGGTCGACCCGGACGAGGAGGCCCGGCTCCCCCGCCGGCTGCACGACCTCGTCGAGCTGGCGCAGTCCGAGGTGGCGGAGCTGACCGGCGAGGACTACGGCCTCGCGCCCGGCACGCGGCTCGACACCGCGGCGTTGGCCCGCGGCCGGGCGATCGTCGACTTCGTCGCGGCGCTCACCGACGGGCAGGCGGTGGGACTGCTCGAGGCGCTCTCGGGGCGGTCCCGGCAGTTGTGGACCGACGCCTTCGTCCTGTGATCCGTATCGTGACACCGGCGCGCCGATCCCGGCACGATTGCGGAGAATGGCCGTTGTGACCGAGCGACTGGTAGTGATCGGCGGGGACGCCGCGGGCATGAGCGCCGCCTCCCAGGCCCGCAAGCGGCGCTCCCCCGACGACCTGAACATCGTCGCGTTCGAGCGGGGCCGGCACGTGTCGTACTCCGCCTGCGGCATCCCGTACCTCGTGGCGGGAGACGTCGAGGACGCCGACGACCTCGTCGCCCGGCGGCCGGAGGAGTTCCGCGAGCGGCAGCACATCGACCTGCGGCTGGACAGCGAGGTCGTGGCGATCGACACCGACCGGCGCGAGGTGACCGTCCGGGACGCCATCCGCGAATACCATGAACCGTTCGACCAGCTCGTCATCGCCACCGGCGGGGAGCCGATCCGCCCCGACGTGCCGGGTGGCGCGGCCGTCGGCATTTACGGCGTGCAGACGCTCGACGACGGCGTCCGCATCCTGGAGCACCTCGACCGGCACACGCCGCGCCGGGCCGTGGTCGTCGGAGGCGGGTACATCGGGCTGGAGATGGCCGAGGCGATGATCCGGCACGGCCTCGACGTGACCCTGGTAGACGCGGCCGAGCAGCCGATGCGCACGCTGGACCCCGACATGGGCGCCCTCGTCGCAGCGGCCCTGGAGCGGGAAGGCGTGCGGCTGCGGCTCGGCGAGCGGCTACAGGGCTTCGGCAGCACCGCGGGGCGCGTGAGCGCGGTGCACACGTCCGCCGGCGAGATCCCCGCCGACGTCGTCATCCTCGGCCTCGGCACCCGGCCGAACAGCCACCTGGCCGAGGCGGCGGGCATCACGGTCGGCGAGACCGGCGGCATCCGCGTGGACCGGCGCCTGCGCGCCTCGGCCGACGGGGTCTGGGCCGCCGGTGACTGCGTGGAGAACCTGCACCTGGTGTCGCAGCGGCCGGTGGCCGTCGCGCTCGGTACGCACGCCAACAAGCAGGGGCGCGCGGTCGGCATCAACATCGGCGGCGGCTACGCCACGTTTCCCGGCGTCGTGGGCACCGCGGTGTCGAAGCTCTGCGCCGACGAGGTGGCCCGCACCGGCCTGAGCACCGCCGAGGCGGAGGCCGCGGGCTTCCGGACGTTCAGCGTGGTGACGGAGTCGACGACCCGGGCCGGTTACTTCCCGGGCGCGAAGAAGATCACGACGAAGATCATCGCGGAGTGTACGACCGGACGCTTCCTCGGCGCCCAGATCGTCGGCCAGGAGGGCGCCGCCAAGCGGATCGACGCCCTCGCGGTCGCGCTGTGGCACGGCATGACGGTCGAGGAGATGACCTCGCTCGACCTGTCCTACGCCCCGCCGTTCGCGCCGGTGTGGGACCCGATCCTCATCGCCGCCCGTAAGGCCGCCGAGCACCTCTCATTGCGTTGATCTTGCAGTTGTGGTGCCATGAAACTCGCAGAATGTCCGGGTTTGTCAGGCACCACAACTGCAAGATCAACGCAATGGGCGAGCGGGTCCATAGGATGGCTGCGTGCTGGCGACCTTCGCGAACCTGGACGCCCCGACCCTCTACCGGCTGCTGAAACTGCGCTGCGACGTGTTCGTGGTGGAGCAGCAATGCGCCTACCCCGAACTGGACGGCAGGGACACCGAGCCCGGCACCGCCCACCTCTGGCTCGACGACGAGCACGGCGCCCTGTCGGCCTACCTGCGGGTGCTCACCGAGCCCGACGGCTCGGCCCGCATCGGTCGCGTGGTGACCGCCAAGTCCGCCCGGGGCCAGGGCCTGGCGGGCCGGCTGCTGCGGGCCGCGCTGGACCACATCGGCCCCGGCCGTGTCACGGTCCTCGACGCCCAGACCGACGCGATCCGCATCTACGAGCGCGCCGGCTTCCGACCCGCCGGCCCGACCTTCGTAGAGGACGGCATCGAGCACGTCCCAATGCGCCGCCCAGCCTCTCCATGACCACGGAGGCCACCCCGGGCGCGCAACGCAAACAATCGCGCTGATCATGCAGTTGTGGTGCCTGACAAACCCGGACATCCTGGGAGTGTCGAGGCACCACAACTGCATGATCAACGCATGGGAAGGGGCGGCTACGGGAGGTTGGCCACCAGGTCGGCGATCTCGCGGCGGCGGCCCGTGTAGAACGGGACCTCCTCGCGCACGTGCCGGCGGGCACTCGCCGCGCGCAGCTCGCGCATCAGGTCGACGATCCGGTGCAGCTCGTCCGCCTCGAACGCCAGCATCCACTCGTAGTCGCCCAGCGCGAAGCTGGCCACCGTGTTGGCGCGCACGTCGGGGTAGCCGCGCGCCATCTGACCGTGCTCGGCGAGCATCGCGCGGCGCTCGTCGTCGGGCAGCAGATACCACTCGTACGACCGCACGAACGGGTAGACGCAGACCCACTCCCTGACGCGCTCGTCGGCCAGGAACGCCGGGATGTGGCTCTTGTTGAACTCCGCCGGGCGGTGCAGGGCCATCTGCGACCAGACCGGCGCGAGCTGCCGGCCGAGGGCGGTGCGGCGCAGCGCGGAATACGCCTCCTGGAGCGCCTCCGCGCTCGGCGCGTGCCACCACACCATGATGTCGGCGTCGGCGCGCAGGCCGGCCACGTCATAGGTCCCGCGCACCACGACGCCCTTCGCGGCCAGGTCGGTGAAGAACGCGGCGACCTCCGCCGCCGTCTCGTCGCGCTTCGCCGGGTCGAGCGGGCCGGCGGCGCGGAAGACGGACCACATCGTGTAGCGAATGGCGTCGTTGATCTCGCGGATGCGTGCGGCGTTGCTGGTCATGCGACTATTCTCCCAATCCCTCGAGCACCGAGCCGGCGGCGGCCCACCCGGACTTGACGCAGGCGGGGATGCCCACGCCGTCATAGGCGGCACCGGCGACCACGATGGCCGGATGCGTGCGCAGAGCCGCGCGGAGGTCCTCCACGCGTTCACGGTGATGAGGTCGGTACTGCGGGAGCGCCCCGCCCCAGCGGTAGACCCCGCTGTCGACGTGGTCCGGCAGCGCGTCGATGCCGAGCAGCACGGCGAGCTCGTGGCGGACCAGCTCGACCAGGTTGGCGTCGGTGCGCCGCAACACCTCCTCGTCGCCGTGCCGGCCGACGGAGGCGCGCAGCACGGTGACGCCGGGGCGCCGCAGGTGCGCCCACTTCCGGTCGAAGAACGTGACGGCCTTGACCGCGTGCCCCTCGGTGGCCGGCACCAGGAAGCCCGACAGGTCCGGCAGCTTGGTCGCGGGCAGGGCCAGCGCGACGAGCGCGACGCTCGCGTAGTCCAGCGGCACCCCCGCGATGCCGTCCACTGTGGACAACAGGCGCGCGGCGGGGGCCGCCGGCACCGCCAGCACCACCCCGTCGGCGTCCAGCGTGCTCGCGTCGCGGTTCGAGCCGACGGTGAGCCGCCAGCCGGCGCCGTGCCGGCGCAGCGCGCGGACCGGCAGGCCCAGGCGCACGTCGGGCAGGGTGGCGGCGACGGCCTCGACGAGCCGGCTCATGCCGCCCTCGATCGTGCCGAACACCGGACCGCCGGGCGTGCCCGACCGGGCCGCCACGGCGGCCTGGAGGGCCTCGGTCAGGGTGTGCGACCGCTCGGCGGCAGCGGCCAGGGCGGGCAGCGCCATCCGCAGCGACAGTGCGTCGGCACGTCCGGCGTAGACCCCGCCGAGCAGCGGCTCCACGTAATGGTCGACGACCGCGTCACCGCGGCGCGGCCGGACCAGCTCACCGACGGTGACGTCGCCGCCGGGCGGCAGCAGCGGCGCGGCGGACGGCACGTCCGGCACCCCCTCCTCGCCCCGCAGCGGAATGCCCATGAGCGTGCCGGACGGCAGGTCGCGCAGGCCGCCGTCGAGCGACACGGCCGCGCGCGCCGCCGTGGGGTGGACCACGGCGCCGGCGAGCCCGACCGCGTCGGCCAACCGGAGCGCGGCGCTGGCGCCGCCGGCAGGGTCGGCGACGAGAAACGACTCCGCGCCCCGCTCGACCGGGCCGCCCGCGAGCGAGCCGGTGCGCAGCTTGCCGCCCGGACGCTCGCCCTGCTCCACGACGACCACGTCGACGCCGGCACCGGCGAGCCGGTGCGCCGCGGCCAATCCGGCAATGCCTCCACCGACGACCACGACGCGCTTTGTCATACCCCGAGTCTATTGTCGCGGCATGACGGAAGAGCGAGTGGCGGTCATCACCGGGGCGGCGCAGGGCATCGGGCGGCGGACGGCGGAGGTGCTGGCCGAGGAGGGTTACCGGCTCGCCGTGTTCGACCGGCGACCGGTGTCCGGCTTCGACGGCCTGTCGTTCGTCGGCGACGTGTCCGACGAGGCCGACGTGGCGCAGTTCGTCGCCGCGGTCGAGACGCGCTTCGGCCGGACCGACGTGCTGGTCAACAACGCCGGCATCGCCTCCATCGCCCCGGCCGAGGACACCGGCGTCACCCAGTGGCGCCGGGTGCTCGACGTCAACCTGACCGGCCCGTTCCTGCTCTGTCAGGCGTTCGGCCGGCGCATGCTCGTGCGCGGCACCGGTTCGATCGTCAACATCGCCTCGGTGGCGGGTCTGCTGGGCGTGGCCGACCGGGTGGCGTATAACGCCAGCAAGCACGGCCTGATCGGCCTCACGCGCACGCTGGCGGTCGAGTGGGGCGGCCGCGGCGTCCGGGTCAACGCGGTGTGTCCCGGCTGGGTCAAGACCGAGATGGACGACGAGTCACAGGGTGCGGGGGCCTATGGCGACCACGACATCACCGACCACGTCCCGATGGCCCGCTTCGCCCAGCCGGACGACATCGCCCAGGCCGTCGCGTTCCTGGCCGACCCGTCGCGCAGCGCCTTCGTCAACGGCGCAGCCCTGTCCGTCGACGGCGGCTGGGCGGCCGACGGCTCGTGGCAGTCACTGCGCCTGGAGAGCCGGGCCCGCTGACCGACCGCGGGGTGTCAGGTGACACCCCGCGAGCGCCCGGACGCCGGACGACCAGGACGGACACCGCCCTCGGTGCCGGCATCACGGCACGTCCGGGCGCCATGAACGCCGACCTCCTGAGCCAGCGCGGCGCATCCGACTTCCCTCGACTCGTCCTCCATGACTCAAGGCCGCGAGTTCAGCCGGGCGGTCGTCCGCCCACCCGGCATTGCGCTACGGACGGTGACGCACAGTAGTACGGCAGTTCCCGCTGCGCCTGGAGGCGATCACCGGCACGGTTGCGCTACCGGACGGTGACGCACAGTCGTGCGGGTGGCGTCTGTCGCTCGTGATCCCCGCCGAACCCGGGCCGGCGCGTTCCGGACCGCTCGACTTCACAGATCATGGGAAGGATGTGGCTGCCCCGACAGCCACATCATTCCCATGATCATGCAAGGCCGCGAAGTTAAGCCCAACGGCCTCTTGTCAACCCGGACCAGGCTGACAATTCGGTCGCTGGCCTCGGAGGCGTCGCCACTGACGGCGCCGGCTGGCACGCCTCGGCGGCGACACCTCGCACGCGCGACGGGCACGCTGCGCGACAGCTTGAGTGCCGAGCGCGACCTACTTGTGGCCGATCCGCCAGATGGCCGATCACCCGATGTGCGTCGATATGTCGACGGGTCGGGTGATCGTCACCTGGGTGTTGTCCACCTGTGGGGCGAACCCCTCTGGAAGATCTCGCCGAACGCGCGCACACTCTCTCGGATGAGCGACCTCGCGTCCTCCGTACCCTCGCCGGACGACCCCGCGGACCCGCGCGGCCGTTCCACCGACGCGTCCGGGCACGACCCGCTCGCCGAGGTGATCGCCGACCTGGCGGACCTCGCCGGGGTGGCCGGACTTGTCGAGCAGGCCGCCCCGCTCGACGATTCGGAGCCGACCGCGCACACCATCGCCGCCCTGCTCGGCGCTCCGACAACCTCGTCGGCGGAGCTGGCCGACGCCGTCGCGTGGTGCTATGACGACGCCGCGTTACCGCTGTTGCTGCCGTTGGTCCGCCACGACGACCCCAGGGTGCGCCGGGCCGTGGCGCAGGCGCTGCCCAGCGTGCTCGGCGAGGCGCCGCCCGACGAGACCGTGCGGGCCCTGCTCACCCTGAGCGCCGACGAGGACGACGACGTGCGCGACTGGGCCTGCTTCGCGCTGGGCACGCAGCTATCCGAAGTGGACACCCCGATGGTCCGCGACGCGCTGGCCGCCCGGCTCGACGACCCGCACGACGACACCCGCTGCGAGGCGCTGCTCGGCCTGGCCCGGCGGCGCGACGAGCGGGCGCTGCCGGTCCTGCGCGAGCGGCTGTCCCGCGACAACGTCTTCTCGCTGGAGATCGACGCGGCCGGCGCGCTCGGCCACTCGTCGCTGCACACGCCGATCCGTGGCCACCTCGCCGGCTGGGACGACGACGTGGTGGCCCGGGTCTGCGCGGCGCTGCGCCTCACCGACCCCGACGGCGTCGGGGACGACCTGCTCGACGGGCTCGCCGAGTGGTTCCGGACCGGCGCGCCGCACGCCACCGACGAGGACCGGTACTGGTGGACGGTGACCCTCCAGGTGCTGGAACACGCCGAGTACCGGGCGCCCGAGATCGCCGAACAGGTGCACGACCGCCTCACCGGCAGCGAGCCGTCGACCACGCTGATGCTCGCCTCGCGCCTGGCCCAGTTGGCCGGCGACCACGGCTGGCCGCGCTGGAGCCCGTCCCGCTGAACCTTCAGCGCGCGTGGTGGACCAGCTCCACCAGGCGGGTCAGCACCCCCGGGTCCGTCTCCGGGAGGACGCCGTGACCCAGGTTGAAGATGTGGCCGGGTGCCTTGGCGCCCTCGGCGAGCACGCGCGTGGCCTCCCGCTCGACGACCTCCCACGGTGCGAGCAGCACGCACGGGTCGAGGTTGCCCTGGACCGCCTTGCCGGGGACCCGGCTGGCGGCGACGTCGAGCGGCGTGCGCCAGTCGACACCCACCACGTCGGTGCCCGCCTCGCCCATGGCGGTGAGCAGCTCCGCGGTACCGACGCCGAAGTGAATCCGGGGCAGGCCCTCCGGCAGGTTGCCCAGCACCGCCGCCGAATGGGGCAGCACGTACTTGCGGTAGTCGGCCTCCGACAGCGCGCCCGCCCACGAGTCGAACAGTTGTACCACGTCGACGCCGGCCTCCGCCTGGACGCGGAGGAACGTCAGGGTGATCTCGGCGAGGCGGGCGCACAGCGCGTTCCAGACCTCGGGCGCGCCGTACATGAGCGCCTTGGTCTTCACGTGGTGCTTGGACGGCCCGCCCTCGACGAGGTAGCTCGCCAGGGTGAACGGCGCACCGGCGAACCCGATCAGCGCCGTCGTGCCGAGCTCCCGCCGCAACTGGCGGACCGCCTCGGCGACGAAGCCGACGGCCTCGGGCTCGAGCGGGCGGATCGCCTCGACGTCGGCCATGGTCGACACCGGGTGGGCGACGACCGGACCGGTGCCGGCGACGATGTCCAGGTCGATCCCGGCCGCCCGCAGCGGCACCACGATGTCGCTGAACAGGATCGCCGCGTCGACCTTGTGCCGGCGCACCGGCTGAAGGGTGATCTCGGTGACCAGGTCCGGCCGCCGGCAGGACTCCAGCATGCCGATCCCGGCACGCACCGCGCGATACTCGGGCAGTGAGCGGCCCGCCTGACGCATGAACCAGACCGGTGTGTGCGGCACAGCCTCGCCGCGGATCGCGCGCAACAGGACCTTCGTCGTGTCATCCATAGCGCAACCATCGTCGCACTCAGTACACGGCGGCGGCGCGGCGGCACCCTCTACGCGACTTTCTCTCTTAGTCTTCCGTTATGGCGCCACAAATCGCGACTCCTCCGACGTTCACCCGCGCGGTGGAGGAGCTGCGTGCCGTGACCGCCCGGCCGGAGATCACGCTGGAGGAGTTGCCGGCGCCGCAGCGGCTGGCACCGTTCGCGCACGCGATGGGCGGCACGGTCCTCCGGCACGGCGACGAGGTCGCGACCGGGCGGCTCATCCTGCTCCACGACCCGGCCGGGCACGACGCGTGGGACGGCACGATGCGCCTGGTGACCTACGTGACCGCCGAGTTGGAGGCGGAGCTCGCCGCCGACCCGCTGCTGCCGGGCGTGGGCTGGAGCTGGCTCACCGACGCCCTCGACGGCCACGGCGCGGCGTACACGGCCATCGGCGGCACCGTCACGCAGACCCTCTCGACCCGGTTCGGCGACCTGGCCGGCCCGCCGACGGCGGCCGACCTGGAGATCCGTGCGTCGTGGACGCCGACCGACGACGACATGCAGGCCCACGTCCACGCCTGGTGCGCGCTGCTGGCCTCGACGGCGGGACTCCCACCGCCCGGGGTCACCGCCCTGCGGGCGTGAAGCGGGCATGAGCAAGGCCGGCGCCCGGGAGCGCCGGCCTTTCGGAATCACTTGCCCGAGATCAGATGCCGAGCAGGGTCGAGGCCTCGTCGCAGGGCTTGTCCAGCTCGTTGAGCTTGTTCTGCATCGTGGTCTGGTCGCCCTTGTTGGCGGCTTCGATGAACTGCAGCAGCAGCGTGAGGCACTTGCCGATGACGTCGCGCTGGCGCTTCGCCTCGGTGCTGTCGGCCTGGGTGCCACGCAGGTCCTGCTGGGCCTTGGTCAGGTCGTTGGCCTTCTTCTGCAGGTCGGACTTGGTGGTGTCCAGGTCCTTCTGCGTCGAGTCGAGGGTCTGCTGACGCTGTGCCGAGAGCTTCTCCGACTTGTCGAGCTTGCCGCTCTTGTCGATGTAGAGGCCGACGAAGACACCGGCGGCGATCACGGCGAGCGCGAGCAGGCTCGCGAGGATCGGGACCGCGATGCCCTTCTTCTTCGGCTGGTCGACGGGCGGGTAGCCGACCGGCTGGGCCGGGAACACCGGCGCGCCGGAAACCGGGCCGTACGTGTTGGGCGGGCCCGACATGGGCGGCCCGGACATCGGCGGAGCCGACATCGGCGGGTTGGCCTGCATCGGCGCGGTCGGCGGCGCGGAGACCGACGGGTCGAGGCTGTAGGAGCCCTCGTTGCTGTAGGTCGGTAGCTGCGTGGTGCTGTGGTCGTGCATCGGGGCCGGCTGCTGGGGCACCGGTCCGCCGTACGGCGAGACGGGCTGGTCACCGTAGGGCGCTGCCGGCGGCGGGTAGGCCCCGGCGGGCGCGTTCGGATCGGGGTAGCCGTATCCCTCGTTCGGGTTCCCCTGGGGGTTTCCGGGGTATGACATGTTCTTCCTCCTGGTGGTCCCGCCGGGCAGCGCCCGGGGGGAGTCGTTCGGCCGTCACGACCGGGACGCGACGACTGGTGGTGCCCCCGGCGAGGCCGGGAAACGTAGGAAACGGGATACGGATCAGCAGAAGCTGATCGTGTCGCAGACCACGGTGATCGGGATCGCCAGACCGATGCCCTCGGCCTCTCTCGCCTTCAGCGTCGCGACACCGACCACCTCCTTCTTCGCGTTGAACACGGGCCCGCCCGAGTTGCCCGGGTTGATGGCCGCGTCGAACTGCATGAGCTGCTCGCCCTGCATCGTCCGGAACGCGCTCACCACGCCGGTGGTGACGGTGTCCTCAAGCCCGTACGGGGATCCCACGACGAGCACGGGCTCACCCACCTTCGGTACCGCCCCGGCCGGAACCAGCCGCGCGAACTGCTCGTCGGAGTGCAGCACGGCCAGGTCCTTGTCCGGGTGCACCTCGACGATGCGGGCCGGGAAACGCTGATCGGTGCGCTCGAGGCTGACGGCCCGCTCGTTCTTCACGTACGCCTGCTCGACCACGTGGTAATTCGTGATCAAGTCGGTGCCGCCGCCCGCGGAGGCCTTGCCGATGGCGAACGCGGTGCCGGTGGAGTACCTGGTGGAGACCCGGAACACGCTCGGCCGCACGCTCGCGGCGACCTCGGCGGCGTCGAGGCTGCCGCCGGTCTTGGCCTCGATCTTGTCCGCGCGACCCTCCAGCGACTTGAGGCGCTCCTCGTCCGTCTTCTGCGCGGCGGCGGCGCGGTCCTCGGCCTTGCCGAGGCGCTGCTGCAGGTTGACGATGAACGCCGCCTGGACACCGGCCACGATCAGCAGGATCACCGCGAGCGTCAGGGCGAAGGCGGCGACGCCGTTGCGCCGGGCGGGAGCGGTCATGGGCGGCGCGCTGTGCGGCGGCGGGCCCACGGGCGCCGAGACCGGCCACGTGCTCGTCTGCTGGGCAGGGAGGGAGCCCGTGTTGGCCGGGATCTGCTCGGCGCTGGACACCGCCGGCAACGATCCGGTGGACGTCATCCGCGGAGGGAGTGGACCGAGTCGCTCCGGTTCGTCGGCCGGGCGGTCTGTGTGCCGCGGCCGGTCGAACGAATCGGAGGTGCCGGAAGCCACCGGGTTGGAGGGGTCATACCCGGCCGTCATGCTTCTCGTTTCCTTCCTGTTACGGTTCCGCCCGTTTCGCCGGACGTGTGCCCACCCGCAGGCAGCCATGTCGCAACGTCATCGGTCGGCCTCACCCTAGACGGCCAGCACAAGCCTCGCGACCTCCGAGGCAACCTCTGGACAGAAGCAACCTGCCGACAGGACCGGTTGTCCTGCGCACGCGACCGTACCGGTTGACGCGGGCGCCTGTCTGACCCATATCAAGGTCGCGGGAAGGTCCCAACAACCCGACGCGCCGGACCGGCTGCACCGGCGCGCCTGCGGCGCAACGTACCGTGGTCGCGTGACCGACGAACCCCCCGCGCGGCGTCGGGACGAGGAGCCAGACAGTCCGGACAAACCGGACGACAAGACCGAGCCCGTCCTGCTGACCGCCCCCCGAGACGGGACACCCGACCCGATCGTCGACCGGGCCGAGCTGGCGCGCGCCGTCGAGCGCTTCGCCCAGGGCACCGGCCCGGTGGCCGTCGACGCCGAGCGCGCCTCCGGCTACCGGTACACGCATCGCGCGTACCTTGTTCAACTGCGCCGTGCCGGCGCGGGCACCGTGCTCATCGATCCGCTGCCCTTCGGCCAGTTGCCCGAGCTCGACGAGGTGATCTCCCCGACGGAGTGGGTCCTGCACGCCGCCAGTCAGGACCTGCCCTGTCTCACCGAGCTTGGGCTGCGCCCCACCCGACTGTTCGACACCGAACTCGCCGCGAGGTTGTGCGGGTTCGAGCGGGTCGGCCTGGCCGCGCTGACCGAGTCGCTGCTGGGCTACACGCTGGAGAAGCATCACTCGGCGGCGGACTGGTCCACCCGACCGCTGCCGGCCTCCTGGTTGACGTATGCAGCACTCGACGTCGAGCTGCTGCTCCAGCTACGCGACACCCTGACCGAGGAACTACACCAGCAGGACAAGACCGAATGGGCCAAGCAGGAGTTCGCGGCGCTGGTGGCCTCGGCCGGCGACCCGCCGCGGGTCCGCGCCGACCCGTGGCGCCGCACGTCGGGCATCCACCGGGTCCGCGGTGCGCGCGCCCTGGCCCGGGTGCGGGCGCTCTGGCAGGCCCGGGACGAGATCGCGCAGCGGCGCGACGCCTCCCCCGGCCGCGTCCTGGCCGACGCCGCCATCATCGCCGCCGCCGAGGCGGATCCGAAGGACGAGCGCAGCCTGCTGGCTCTGGCCGGCTTCGGCGGCCGCTCGGTGCGCCGCCTGGCGCCGACCTGGCTCACCGCGCTGTCCGACGCCCGTGCCCTGGCGGACAAGGCACTGCCCACGACCCCGCCGTCGGAGGGCCCTCCCCCGCCGCATCGCTGGGCCGAGCGCGACCCGGCGGCCGCGGCGCGCCTGGCCCGGTGCCGCGAGGTGGTGACAGGCTTGGCGACGGCACATCGGGTGCCGCCGGAAAACCTCATAGCCCCGGATTCGGTACGCCGTCTGGCCTGGTCCCCTCCGGAGGAGTTGACGGAGGAGGCGGTGGCGGCGGTGCTGGCCGGCTACGGCGCACGGCCGTGGCAGGTGGCGCTGGTGACGCCGGGCCTGACCGCGGCACTGCGCCTCCCGGCCTGAGCCTTCCGTACGGCACGCGCCCGCTCCGAGTGAACACTCTCGAGCGGGCGCGTGCCGTTGTTCGCGTCCCGGGGATGTGGTCCGGTCCACTGCCCGCCGACACTTACTGGCGAGTAACATTGGGCGCAACTCGTTGCTAGGAGGACTCCCGTGCCCCGTCCCGTCCGCGACGTCGTCTTCGTCGACGGCGTGCGCACCCCGTTCGGCAAGGCCGGTGGGATGTATGCCAACACCCGCGCCGACGATCTCGTCATCCGCTGCATCCGGGAACTGCTGCGGCGAAACCCGCAGTTGCCGCCCGAGCGGGTCGACGAGGTCGCCATCGCCGCCACGACGCAGACCGGCGACCAGGGCCTGACCATCGGGCGCACCGCGGCCCTGCTGGCCGGGCTGCCCAAGACCGTCCCCGGCTACGCCATCGACCGCATGTGCGCCGGTGCCCTGACCGCGGTGACCACCGTCGCCGGCGGCATCGCCTTCGGCGCCTACGACGTTGCCATCGCCGGCGGTGTCGAGCACATGGGCCGTCACCCGATGGGTGAGGGCGTCGACCCCAACCCGCGCATCCTGGCGGAGAAGCTGGTCGACCCGTCCGCGCTGGTCATGGGCTCGACCGCGGAAAATCTGCACGACCGCCTGCCCGGCATCACCAAGGAGCGGGCCGACCGGTTCGGCTATGCGTCGCAGGTCAAGACCGCCGCCGCGTATCAGGCCGGCAAGCTCCAGCCCGACCTGGTCAGCATCGCCACCCGCGACCCGGAGGCCGGCTGGGGCCTGGCGACCGTCGACGAGGCGCCGCGCGAGACCAGCCTGGCGAAGCTCGCCACGCTCAAGACGCCGTTCCGCCCGCACGGCAAGGTGACCGCGGGCAACGCGGCCGGCCTCAACGACGGTGCCACCGCCGCGATCATCGCCGCCGAGGACGTCGCGCGGGAGCTGGGCCTGCCGGTCGGCATGCGCCTGGTGTCGTACGGCTTCGTCGGCGTCGAGCCCGAGGTCATGGGCTACGGCCCCGTCCCGGCGACCGAGAAGGCGCTGAGCCGGGCCGGCCTCACCATCGAGGACGTCGGCCTGTTCGAGCTCAACGAGGCGTTCGCGGTGCAGGTACTCGCGTTCCTCGACCACTTCGGCATCGCCGACGACGACCCGCGGGTCAATCCTTGGGGCGGCGCGATCGCCGTGGGCCACCCGCTCGCCTCCTCGGGCGTGCGGCTGATGACGCAGTTGTCGCGGCAGTTCGCCGAGCACCCCGAGGTGCGGTACGGCCTGACCGCCATGTGCGTCGGCATCGGCATGGGCGCATCCGTGATCTGGGAGAACCCCAACTGGAAGGGCGACAAGTGACCACGGCGATCCAGAACCCGAACGAGGTCGTGACCAGGGCGCTGCTGCGCTTCGTGACGCTGCCGAGCCGCGAGCGGGCCGCGCTCATCACGCTCGACAACGGCTTCGACCACACCAAGCCGAACTCGTTCGGCCCCGGCGGCCTGGCCAGCCTGGAAGCGGCGATCGACGAGGCCGTCGCGGCGCGGCCCAAGTTCATCGCGCTGACCGGCAAGCCGTACATCTTCTGCGTCGGCGCGGACATCACCGGCATGCCGCTGCTGACCTCCCGCGAGCAGGCGCTGGAGCTCGGACGGTACGGCCACCGCGTCTTCCGGAAACTCCGCGACTCCACCGTGCCGACCTTCGCGTTCGTCAACGGCGCGGCGATGGGCGGCGGGCTCGAGGTCGCCCTGCACTGCCACTACCGCACCGTGAGCAGCGGCGCCGCGGCGCTCGCCCTGCCCGAGGTCGCGATCGGCCTGGTGCCCGGCTGGGGCGGCACGCAACTGCTGCCCAACCTCATCGGCATCGCCGCGGCCGCGCAGGTCATCCTGCAGAACCCGCTCACCCAGCAGCAGCTCAAGCCGGCGCAGGCGCACGAGCTGGGCATCGCCGACGCGATCTTCGAGCCGGCGGACTACCTCGAACGCTCGCTGGAGTGGGCCGAGGGCGTCGTCGACGGCACGGTCACCGTGACCCGGCCGGAGATCGACCGGGAGATGTGGGACGGCGTGCTGTTCTTCGCCAGGCAACAGCTCGACGAGCGGCTGCACGGCGCGGTCAACAGCGCGAACCGTGCCCTGGAGCTGCTGGCGCTGGCCAAGGAGGCGTCGTTCGAGGACGGCACCGCCGCCGAGGACGAGGCCCTCGCCGACCTCGTCATGGGCGACCAGGCGCGGGCCAGCCTCTACGCCTTCGACCTGGTGCAGCGGCGCGCGAAGCGGCCGGCCGGCGCCCCGGACAAGGGCCTGGCGCGCGACGTCAACAAGGTCGGCATCGTCGGCGCCGGCCTCATGGCCTCCCAGCTCGCGCTGCTGTTCGTGCGCCGCCTGGAGGTACCGGTCGTGCTGACCGACCTCGACCAGGAGCGCGTCGACAAGGGTGTCGGCTACGTCCAGGCCGAGATCGACAAGCTGGTGTCGAAGCGGCGGCTCGACCCGGGCAAGGCGGCGAAGTACCGGGGGCTCGTCAGCGGCTCGGTCGACAAGGCCGCGTTCGCCGACGCCGACCTCGTGCTGGAGGCCGTGTTCGAGGACCTGAAGGTCAAGAAGCAGGTCTGGGCCGAGATCGAGAAGATCGTCCGCGACGACTGCGTCCTGGCGACCAACACCTCGTCGCTGTCGGTCACCGAGCAGGCGGCCGACCTGGCTCACCCGGAGCGCGTGGTCGGGCTGCACTTCTTCAACCCGGTCGCCATGATGCCGTTGCTGGAGATCGTCCGGGCGGCGCGGACCGACGACGCGACCCTGGCCACCGCGTTCGCCGTCGGCAAGGCGCTGAAGAAGTCCGCGGTGCTCGTGAAGGACGCGCCGGCGTTCGTCGTCAACCGCCTGCTGACCCGCTTCCTCGGCGTGGTGACGTCGTCCGTCGACGAGGGCACCCCGATCGACGTCGCCGACTCGGCGCTCGACCCGCTCGGCCTGCCGATGCGGCCGATGGCGCTGCTCACCATGGTCGGCCCGGCCGTCGCGCACCACGTCGCCGAGACGCTGCACCACGCGTTCCCCGCCCGCTTCGGCGTGTCGCCCAACCTGGCGAAGGTGGTCGGCGCGGGCAAGCGCGGCTTCACCGACGCCGACGGCAACCCCGACCCGGAGGTGCTCGCCCTGCTGGAGGTCGGCGACCGGCCGTCCACCGCGGAGGAACTGCGGGAGCGGGCCACCGAAGCCCTGGCGCAGGAGATCCGGCTCATGCTCGACGAGGGCGTCGTCGCCGACGCGCGCGACATCGACCTGTGCATGATCCTGGGCGCCGGCTGGCCGTTCCACCTGGGCGGTGTGACGCCGTACCTGGACCGGGAGGGCGTCTCGGAGAAGGTGACCGGATCCCGGTTCCTGCCCCCGGGAGTGGCGAACACCCCGTAACCCCTCATACGAGGGAATATCGACCGAACCACCCGCATCGGACCCCGCCGGCGCTTAGCGTTGGCGGGGTTCGCGCGCGGTCCCCCCGGCCGCACGGCTCGTTCCGGCCACGGGGGTGCACCATGCGCAAAATCGTTCTGCTGGCCGCTGTGCTCGTCGGCGCGTTGCTGCCGGCCGTCGAGGCGCAGGCGGCCCAGGCGGCGACCGTCGTCTCACCGAAGCGACCGCTCAACGTCCGCGCCGGCGCCGCGGTCTGGACCGCACCGCTGCGCACGCTGCCGCACGGCTCGCCGGTGACCATCGTCTGCCAGGTGCGCGGCCAGCTCATCAACCAGGGCAGCGTCCGCGTCACCGACCGGTGGGACCGGCTGAGCGACGGTTCGTACGTCTCCGACGCGTGGATCGGCCGCCCTCAGCAGGCGCCACCGCCGTGCGACACGGCACCCGCGGCCGCGGCACCGGCTGCCGGTGCCGCGGCCGGTACCACCACGGGCACCGTGGCGAGCGGCTCGATCCCGCTGAAGGCCCGCACCGGCCCCGCGCACGGTGCACGGCTGATCTCGGCGCTGCCCGACGGCACGCCGCTGACGCTGGTGTGCCAGGTGCGCGGGGAGAACATCGCCGGCCTGGTCCGCACCACGCCGATGTGGAACCGGCTGCCCTCCGGGACCTACGTTTCCGACGCGTACGTGCGGCGCGGCGCCACGCCACCGGCGTGCCCGGCCGCGGCACCGCCGGCCGCTCCGGTCACCGCCGCGCCGGGCGAGCAGTGGGTCAGCCCGCTGCCCGGGTTCTCGGCCCGGCCGGGCTTCCGGACCGCACGCAACCCCAACCACATCGGCGTCGACATCATGGCGTTCACCGGCACCCCGATCCGCGCCGCGTCGGCGGGGACGGTGGTCGAGGTGGTGTGCAACATCGAGGCCGGCCAGAGCTGCGACCGGCCCGGCAGCGCCTCGGTCCGGGGCTGCGGCTGGTACGTGAAGCTCCAGCACCCGGGCGGCATGTCGACGCTGTACTGCCACATGGTGCGCCGCGCGGTGGTGGAGCCGGGCCAGAAGGTGGCGGCGGGCCAGATCATCGGCTACGTCGGCAGCTCGGGCAACTCCTCGGCGCCGCACCTGCACTACGAGGTGCACGTCAACGCGCCGCCGACCGGCCCGCACAACGCCATCGACCCGCTGCCGTTCATGCGCACCCACGGCGCCCCGATCGGCTGATCCGGAGCCCGCGCGTCAGCGACAGCGGGTGTCCGATCGCGAAGTCGCTGAGCTCCTTCGCGGACACCAGCAGCAACTGCTCCGCGAGGCCGCCGTTGTTGGTGGTCAGCGCCAGCGTGTCGGCCCGGTGGACGGTCTCGGCGGCCCGGAGCGCGGAACGGTTCACGGAGATGCCGACGGCGCCGATGCCCAGCAGAAGCGCCGCGCTGACGCCCCACGACGAGCCAACCGCGCAGCCGCATCCGTGGCTCCTCCCCCTGATCCCCACCTATAGGCAGAAGATCGGCCCCCCACCCCAGCCTTGAGCAGTTGTGCCCGCGATCACCCCCGCTTTTCTGCGTCGATCTTGCAGTTGTGGTGCCTGACAAACCGGGCATTCGGGGAGTGTCGCGGCACCATAACTGCAAGATCGACGCAGAAAGAGGGTGGGGTGGAGAGGGGTTGCTCAGGCGGCTGGGCGCTCGGTCGCGATCGGCACCGTTGCCGTTCCGGAGAGCAACGGCGTGACCGCCGCCGCCGGCAGGCTCACCGTCACCTCCAGGCCGCCGCCCTCCAGCGCGACCGCGCTGACGCCGCCGCCGTGCGCGTCGCAGACCGCCCGAACGATCGACAGGCCGAGGCCCGATCCACGCGCGCCGGTGCGCTCCCGCCCGCCACGGCGGAAGGGCTCGAACAGCACCGGGACGTCGGCCGCGTCGACCTCGAACCCGGTGTTGCCGACCACCAGCCACGCCAGGGTCTCGTCGGTGCCGGTGCGCACCCACACCCGGCCGCCGAGGTGGTTGTAGCGGACCGCGTTCTCGATGAGGTTGCCGGCGAGGCGGTCCAGCAGGCCCGGGTCGCCGACGACGTTGGCCGGCGCGAGATCGGTGCGCACGTCCAGGTTGAGCCGCTTGATCTCCTTGCCCATCGCGGACATCGCCACCGCCACGCCGGTCGCCAGGTCGGTGCCGACCTTGCGGCCGAGCCGCCGGCCCGCCTGCGCCTCGGTCCGCGCGAGCAGCAGCAGCGACTCGACCAGCGCGTTGGCCCGCATCGACGCGTCGCGCACCACGGTCGCCATCCGCCGGTACTCATCGACGTCGGCCTCCGGGTCGTCGAGCGTGACGTCGACCTCGGTGCGCATGACGGCGAGCGGCGTGCGAAGCTCGTGTGAGGCGTTCGCGACGAACCGTTTCTGGGTCTCGAACGCCTCGGCTATTCGGTCGAGCATCGCGTCGAACGTCTTGGCCAGCTCGGAGACCTCGTCGTCGGCCCCGTCGTAGTTGATCCGCGCGTCGAGGGTCTCCCCGGACAGCCGCTGCGCGGTCGTGGTCACCTTCTGCAGGGGCCGCAGGGCCCGCCCGGCGACCACGTAGGCGCCGGCCACCCCGACCGCGCCGATGAGCAGCAGCGCCAGGCTGCCCCGGGTCAGCAGCTCCCACTCGGCGGCGTCGACCAGCTCGGTCTGCCACTGCCGAGCGTCGACCTCGGTGCCGTTCTCCAGCACCACCCGGGTGCCGGGTTGCAACTGGTCGGCCGGCTTCATGGCACCGTCCACCAGGATGTACGCCAGAACGACCAGCACCAGGCCGGCGCCCACCAGCAGGATGCCGTTGAGGAGGGTGAGCCGCAGCCGCAGAGTGGGCCGGAAGAAGGCCGCGCGGCGCGCGTCGTAGATCGTCATTGTGGTTCCCTGGTGCGGTATCCGGCGCCGACGACGGTCTCGATGAGCGCCGGGTCACCCAGCTTCTTGCGCAGCGTCATCATCGTCACCCGTACCGTCGTGGTGAACGGGTCGGCGTTGGCGTCCCAGACCCGCTCCAGCAGCTCCTCGCTGGACACGACCGCGCCGCGCGCCTTGAGCAGCTCCTCCAGCAGCCCGAACTCCTTGCGGGTGAGGTCGAGCGGCTGGCCACCGCGGGTGGCGACCCGCTTGGCCTGGTCGAGCACGAGATCGCCGATGGTGAGCACCGGCGGCGCGGCGGGCGTGGCCCGGCGGCCGAGCGCCTGCACCCGGGCGACGAGCTCGCTGAAGTCGAACGGCTTGGGCAGGTAGTCGTCGGCGCCGATCTGGAGGCCCTCGACCCGGTCGGCCACGCTGCCGCTCGCGGTGAGCATGATGACCCGGGTGAGCGCGCCGGAGGCGACCAGGTCGGCGCAGATCTCGTCGCCGTGGGTGCCGGGCAGGTCCCGGTCGAGGACGACCACGTCGTATCGCGTCACCATGGCCATCTCGTGCCCCGCGGTGCCGTCGTAGGCGACGTCGACGGCCATTCCCTGCCTGCGCAGCCCGCGAACGATCGCGTCGGCAAGGCTCTGCTCGTCTTCGATCACCAGCACACGCACGCTGTTCCCCCCACCCGGAATCGGGCCAGTCTCGTCCACCGGACGTGAAGTCCGCGTGAACAAGCCTAGGACCCCGGCAACCGCCCCAGATGTACCGAGTCCCCCGCCGGCCGGGCACGACGGCGGCCGCCGCGGATCGGCCCCGACGAGTCACCCCCGGTTCAGGTTCCCCGCAGGAGCGCTCCGCCGCCGCCGTCAGGCCACCGGGAGGCGCAGCAGCAGCACCTCGTCCGCCGCCGTGCGACAGGCCACCAGCGCGGCGTCGAGCTCGCACCCCACGAGCCGGCCCTCCACCGTCGCGAACGGGGTCACCTCCGGCCCCGCGGACCAGGCCAGCAGCGTGCCGTCCGGGGACTGGAGGCCCAGCAGCATCCGCGCGCCGTCGATGCCGAGCACGTCCCAGCCCCGCAGCTCGGTCGCCGCGAGTCCGGTCGCCGGATCCAGCAGCGCGACCCTGCCCACCGCCGGCGCCGCCAGCAGGCCGCCGGGCACCGCGGTCAGCGGGGGCCGGCCGGACGCGGTCCACAACAGCACCCCTGTCGCCGAGTCCAGCACCGCCGTGCGCTGGCCGGTGACACACAGCGCACCCGCGCACGGCCGGACGGTCAGCCGGTCCGTCCGGCCGGACGCCGGGCCGGTCGGCACGTGTGACTCCCAGCGCCGCCGGAAGTCACGGCCGTAGGCGGTGAGGACCGTGCCGGAGGCGTCCCAGCCGGCGACGATCAGCAGGTCGCCGGCCACGGCGAACAGGTCGCCGGCGAAGACGCCGGGCACGGGCGAGGACCGCGCGCCGGTCGCGAAGTCCACGATGCTCATCCCGCCCTGCTTGTCGAGCAGCGCGGCCCACGCGGCGCCCTGCTCGGCGGTGTCGACCGCGACGCGGGTGCCGGGCTCCACCGGCACCTCCCACAGCGTGCGGCCCGCGCCGTCGATCGCCTGCCAGCGCAGCGTGCCCGCGATCGGGGTGTTGGCGGCCAGTGCGCCGCACCCGTCGGACCACAGGCTGCGCAGCACGACGGTCCCGGCGACGCCGGGCGGGGTGCGGACCGGGACGCCGGTCGCGTGCCAGCGTTCCCACCCGGTGCGCAGGTCGACCGCGAACGTGGTGCCGGTGACCCCGGACCGGCACAGGTCGGGCGACAGCACGGCGAGGTCGCCGTCGGTGGTGACGAACGACAGGGTCGACAGGCCGTCCGGCGTGTACGTCCACCGGGTGCTGCCGTCGGCCGCGTCGAACGCCTCGACCGGGGTCGGGGTGCGGTCGCTCTCGAGCACGAACAGCGCCCCGCCGGTCAGGTGGAACTGCCCGTTTCGCAGCGGCTGCCGGGTGACCTCGTGCGGTGGTTCCGGCAGCGGTACCGCCGAGGCGAGCGACAGCACCAGGGCGGCCGCGGCCAGCAGTCCCCACCCGCGGGGCAACCCGGCGGGGCGGGCGTCGACCTCCGCGGCCCAGCCGTCGTCGACCACACCCAGGTCGATGGTGACCGTGCTGACCGGCACGCGTCCATTGTGCTGATGACGACGGGTCGGTGGCAGCCTCCAGACGGACAGGGCCGCCGGCGGCTCCCGGGGTGTCGCGAGATCGAGCTCGATGATCAAGCAGGGCCGCGAAGCAAAGCCCAACAGCCCCTTGTCAACCTGGCCAAGACCGATAATCCGGGCGCATGGCTCGGATCCGCCGCCATGCCGCCTGACCCCATGATCATGGGAGCTTCCACACCGTGAGGCCGCCGACGCCCGAGCAGACCAGATCGTCGCCGGCCGCCACGCAGGCCGGCGAACCGAACCAGTCGGTGGCCCGGCCGAAGACCGTGACCCGGCCGGAGCGCGCGTCCAGGACACCGAGCAGGGCGCCGCGCCCGTCCGCCTGTCTCCAGACGACGAGCGGGCCGATGCCCTGGCTCTGGAGGAGGTACCACCCCTCGTACCGCCGCAGGACCCGGCCGGTGCGCCCGTCGACGGTCGCGGCGATGCTGGAGAACGGCCCCTTCTCGTCCCATCTGCCGAGCAACAGGGTGCCGTTGCCGCGCTGGAGGACGATGTTGTACCGGTCGACGTGCCAGACCGGCTGCCCGGTGTGCGCGTCGAGCGCGTCCGTGCCGTTGCTGTCCCACACGCAGTACAGGTCCCCGGCGCACGGGAAGAGGCCGTGGTACGTGCGGCTGTCCTTGGCCTCCCAGTGCCAGAGCCGGCGGCCGGTGCGCAGGTCGTGGACGTCGGCACCGCGCTCGCCGGCCGCATAGAGCAGCACCTGGCCGCCGGCGGTGCCGGCGATGCCCGGCAGCGCCGTGCCGACGGCGAAGCCCGAGATCGTGCCCGACCAGTCCAGCCGGTGCGTGACGGTGACGGCGCCGGTGGTGACGTCGCGGAACCGCAGGACACCGGCCGGGCTCAGCTCCGAGATGCCTTTGATTGCCCAGTATCCGCTCTCCCAGTCGAAGGAGGTGACCGAGCCCTCGGGCACGTCGAACGACCAGATCTCGGCACCGGTCCGTTCATCGAGCGCCCGGTAGCGCTGCTCGTACTGCTCGGCGGGGGCGTTGACCGGCGCGTCCTGCGCGTCGTCGGTGATGGTCATGACCCGGTCGTCGCGCGTGACACCGGTCATGTCCTCGACCAGGAACCGGCCGGGTGTCCGCCCGGCCACCTGGATCCGCGAGCGCTCCCAGAGCCGTTCGCCGGTGGCCGCGTCGAGCGCCGTCAGCGTCTGGGTCGTCCCGTTCTCGTCCCCGCTCTCGGTGAGCAGCGCGACGACGTGCTCGGTCACGAAGCCGACGTGCTGCCCCCGCGAGACCGGCCGCGACCAGAGCCGGCCGCCGTCACGCACGTCCAGTGCCTCGACCACCGGGGCCGCCTGCTCGTACCGGCTGACGATGATCCGCCGCGCGGACAGTCCGATGCTGAGGACCGGCTGGTCGACGCTGAGCACCGGCCCGGTGTCCCGGCCGGGCGCCGCCGCGCCGAGCACCCCGGCGGCGACCAGCCCGACGACGGCGAACGCGAGCCATCGCCGATAGGCGCGGCGCCGCGGTGAGGGCGGCGGGTCCGGTGGTTCCCAGGGTGTGCTGAGGTCGAGCTCGATGATCGCGTCCGGCACGGATCCCCCTTCTCGCAGAGAAGAGAGTCCCACGACGCCGTCCCGGTTGCCGCCCCGCCGGACCGGCAACCGGGAGGACGGACGCTATCGCCCGGTGCGGGTGGCCGACGGCACGGCGATCGGGGTCTGGTCGTCGAGGCGGCTGACCCACTCGGTCACCTGGCGGGCGACGTCCTGGGCGGTGAGGCCCAGGTCGGCGAGGATCTCGGTGCGGGAGCCGTGCGGGTGCCAGCCCAACGGCACGCCCAGGTCGCGCAGCGGCACCCAGACGTCGGCGTCGCGCAGCGCCTTGGCGATCGCGTCACCGACGCCGCCGGTGCGCACGCCGTCCTCGACGGTGACGACCAGACGGTGTTCCCGGGCCAGGCCGACCAGCTCGACGGGCACCGGCCGGACCCAGCGCGGGTCGACCACGGTGACGCCGTAGCCCTGCTCGGCGAGCCGGGCCGCCGCGTCGACCGCGAGGTGGGCGAACGCGCCGACGCTCACCAGCAGCACGTCCTTGCGCTCGTGCTCGGCGAGCACGTCGACCCCGCCGAAGCCGTCGACGCCGCCGACGCGGCGCAGCGCCGGCAGGTCGGCCGGGACGGCACCGGTCGGGAAGCGCAGGATCGTCGGCCCGTCCTCGATGCCGACGGCCTCGCGCAGCTCCTCGCGCACGGTCTGCGCGTCACGGGGCGCGGCGAGCCGCAGGCCGGGAACGACACCGAAGACCGACATGTCCCAGATGCCGTAGTGCGAGGGGCCGTCGGGGCCGGTGACGCCGGCCCGGTCGAGCACGAACGTGACCGGCAGCCTGTGCATGGCGACGTCGAGCAGCACCTGGTCGAAGGCGCGGTTGAGGAAGGTCGCGTAGACGGCGACGACCGGGTGGAGACCGCCGATCGCGAGGCCGGCGGCGGAGGTCGCCGCGTGCTGCTCGGCGATGCCCACGTCGTACGCCCGCTCGGGGTACTTCCGCATCAGCTTGGCGATGCCGGTCGGCTCGGCCATGGCGGCCGTGATGCCGACGATGTCGGCCCGCTCGTCAGCGATCGCGACGAGCTCGTCGGCGAAGACGCCGGTCCACTTGAGCGAGGCGGGGGCGAGCAGCTTGCCGGTCTCGATGTCGAACGCGCCCGGCCCGTGCAGGCAGTCGGCCTCGTCCTCCTCGGCGGGGCGGTAACCGAAGCCCTTGCGGG
Organism: Dactylosporangium roseum; assembly: GCF_025264685.1. Classification (GTDB taxonomy): domain Bacteria; phylum Actinomycetota; class Actinomycetes; order Mycobacteriales; family Micromonosporaceae; genus Dactylosporangium; species Dactylosporangium roseum. Next base: position 1,759,939 of record NZ_CP073721.1, on the reverse strand, counting down.
TGACCGCGTGGACGATGACCGGCCCGCCGAAGTTCTTCGCCTTGCGCAGCGCCGACTCGACCGCCTCGCGGTCGTGGCCGTCGACCGGCCCGACGTATTTGATGCCGAGGTCCTCGAACATCGCCTGCGGCGCGACGGCGTCCTTGATGCCCTTCTTGACGGCGTGCAGCACCTCGTAGAGCGGCGGGCCGACCAGCGGCGTGCGGCCGAGGGAGTCCTTGACGACGTCGAGGACTTTCTCGTAGCTCGGGTTGAGTCGCAGGTTCGACAGGTGGTCGGCGAGGCCGCCGATCGTCGGCGAGTACGAACGGCCGTTGTCGTTGACGACGATGACGACCGGGTTCTTCGCCGCGGCGATGTTGTTGAGCGCCTCCCAGCACATGCCGCCGGTGAGGGCGCCGTCGCCGACGACCGCGACCACGTGACGCGGCTCACCGCGCAGCGCGAACGCCTTCGACAGACCGTCCGCATAGGACAGGGCGGTCGAGGCGTGCGAGTTCTCGATGACGTCGTGCTCACTCTCGGCGCGGCTCGGGTAGCCCGTGAGCCCGCCGCGCTGGCGGAGCAGGTCGAAGCCGTCCTGCCGGCCGGAAACGATCTTGTGAACGTAGGCCTGGTGGCCGGTGTCGAAGAGGAGCCGGTCCTTCGGGGAGTCGAACACGCGGTGCAGGGCGAGCGTCAGCTCCACCACGCCCAGATTCGGCCCCAGGTGACCGCCGGTGCGCGAGACCTTCGCCACGAGGAAGTCGCGGATCTCGGCAGCCAGCACATCGAGCTGCTCACCGGTCAGATTGCGGAGATCACCGGGCTCGCGGACCGTGCTCAGCAGGGACGCGGCCTCGATCTCTTCTGCACTCATGCCCGCCGAGTCTAGTGCTGCCCCGCACGGACGCATCTCGGCCGGACGAATCTTGACAGGTTCCACACAGACTCCCCAGGTCACCCCGCGGCCAGCGCCTGTTGCCCCAACTGAAGCCGGGTGGTCACCCGGCGACGAACAGGTTCTGCGGCTATATCCCGTTCACGCGGGATCAACCAAGGCCGCGAAGTTCAGCCCGACGGCCCCCGCCAACCCGAACAAGGCCGATAATTCGGGCGCGGGCCTCGGAGGTGTCGCCGCCGAGGGTGCCGGCCGGCACGCGCTGCGCCCCGATCCGCCGCCAGGCCGCTCGATCCCATGATCATGGGATCGAGCGGGAACGCGCCGCCCGGGGCCAGCGGCGACCGCGATCGACAGACACCCGCCCGGACAGGTGACCTCCCCGCTCATCCGCGGCGCGTCAGACGGCCGACGGGGCACCCCACTCGGGCGTCGACGGCGTGGCGATGCCGATCTCGGCGGCCAGGGTCGCCGTCGACAGCGTCTCGACCCGGGACCGCAGGTCGGCGTAGGCCGTCAGGGTGAGCGGCGCGGTGAACGCCGCGGCCGCCGCGGCCAGCACACTGCTGATGACCGAGCTGACGACGATGCCGACCACAACCGTCGTCGTGAACATCGGGCCCCCGGTCTCGAAGTCCGGGGTCAGCGCCTGCGTGCCACCGAACCCGAGCTGGACCACCTGCGCGATGATCGCGCCGACGATGCCGACGCCGATCGAGATGCCGGCGATCGTCGCGATACGGCTGACCGAGGCGCCCAGGTCGCGGTGGAATAGCTGGAAGCACCGGCTGATCACGTTGGTCCGCTCGAAGGTCACCACCGCCGGCAGCACCATGAACACCGCGGCGAGGTAGATCGCCGGCAACACACAGGCGCAGATGCCGGCCAGGACGATCAGGCCGGCCAGGAGCTGCCAGCCGAGCAGCGGAAAGACCCGCTTCGCCGCCGTCAACAGCGACGTGCCGAGGCTCGGCTTCAACCCGGCGGCGATCGAGACGCCGACGTGGTTGCTCGCGATCGTGATGGCGAACTGGACCAGAAAGGTCAGGAAGATCCCGACGACCGTGATGCCGAAGACGGCGAGAAACGGGGTGAGGTCCACCTCGGTCGTGGTGATCGTGCCGTCCGCGTTGGCCCGGGGTAGCTGGTCCTGTAGGTACAGCAGGTAGAGCGCCTGCGGGATGGCGACCAGCAGCGACATGACGACGCCGATGGCTTGTAGCCCGGCGAACAGCTTCCAGCCGGGCTTGAGCACGGCCATCGCCCGCTTCCACCAGCCGCCGTAATCCGGGCTGATCAGCGGGTCGTAGCCGGCCTGCTGACCGAAGACCGGCACGCCGTAACCGCCGGTGGGCGCGGCCTGGTAGTAGACGGGGTAGCCCGCCGAGGGGTCATACCCGCTCGGCGGCCCGAATCCCTCCGGCGCCGCCGGTTGGCCCTGCGCCGCCCAATAGGCCTGCGCCGGGTCACCGGCGGGCGCGGCCGGGTCGACGGGCACCGGAGGGCCCGCGGGCCCCTGACCCGGGAACGGCGGCTGGGCCGGCTGCTCGGGGCCGGGTGGCGGGGGTTGGGTCATGATTCCTCCGAATCGCGGATCGCGCCAGACGGCTCGACACAGAAGATAGGGCTCCCGCGCACATCCCGGCCTCCCGCCCACGGCGGTCGATGGTTCGCTGTGCGGGTGGGCACGGGTCACCGCGTCGGCGGAGCCACCATCGCCGAATAGACCGATGCCAGCGCGAACCCGGCCGCCCACAGGCCGGCGCACCACCAGATCGTCCGGCGCCCCGTCGCTGCGGGCTCCTTGCCGCGCAGGAGCTGCACCGCAAGCGTGGAACCGGCCACCATCAGCACGATCCCCGCCGTCCACACCGTCCAGGCGGCGGTGCTGCGCTCGATGTCCCGGGAGCGGCCGAGGCCGAGCGCGGCGCGGCCGAAGATGAAGAGGTAGACCACCGTGAACAGCACGACCGCCTGCGCGACGGACTTGCGGACGGCCCGCCAGGGGTCGCGGCGCGGTTCAGTCACGACGCCGCTCCGCGAACCGCGGGGAGAACGTCTCGAGCAGCCGCACCGTCTCGTCGAACGGTAGCTGGCCGGGCGCCGACCGTCCGCCGATCGCCGAATAGGTGATCCGCGAGCCCAGCAGCGGGAAGAACACCCGCGACGCGGCGCCCTCGGCGCCCATGCCGATGACGATCAGCCGCCGGGAGCTGTGCCGCGTGAGCAGCTCCGCCAGCGCCAGCAGATCGCCGGGGCCGTGCGCCATCGTGCTGATCTTCACCAGATCGGCCCCGGCGTCCGCCGCGCCCTCGACGATCTCGGTGAGCCGTCCGGCCGGCGGTGTGCCGGTGAAGTCGTGATACGACACGACGACGAGCCGGTCGTGCCGGCGCGCGGCGGCGACGACTCCGGGCAGGATCTCCTCGGACGACAGTTCGACGTCGACGGCGTCGACCTCGGGCAGCACCGCCTCGAACAGCCGCAGCCGCTCGGCCTCGCCGCCCGGCCAGGAGCCGCCCTCGGCCTTCGACCGGATCGTGGCGAGTGTCGGCAGGCCGCGGAACCGGCGCACCCGGTCGAGCACGTGGTCGGGCTCCACGGAGGAGTACCAGTCGACGCGCAGCTCGGCGACGTCGACCCGCAGGTCACCGACCCGGGCCGCGTCCCGCTCGGCGTCGTCGTCGCCGAAGCTCACCGCGACCAGTGGCACCTCGTCGGCGAGCCGCTCACGCAGCGTTGCCATGACTCCCCCTGCCTGTGAAACGACAGGGGGAGTCTACGGCGCCGCTCAGAACGGCCCCGTTCCGTCCCGTCCCGGCTCCGGCGGCGCGTGGCTGGAGCTCGCCGCCGGGGAGGAGCCGCTGGCCTGGCCCGCGGAGAGCGGATCTCGGCGTCAGCGGCGCTCCAGCAGGCCGATCGTCTCGAAGTGGTGGGTCATCGGGAAGCTGTCGAACGCGCGGACCCCGGTGAGGTCGTAGCCGTGGTCGCGGAACGTTCGGACGTCGCGGGCGACGGCCGCCGGGTCGCAGGCCACGTAGGCCACCGCCCGCGGCGAGCGCGCCACGATCTTCTCGACCACCGCGCGTCCGGCGCCCGCCCGGGGCGGGTCCAGCACCACCACGTCGACGCCGCGCCAGTTCGGGTTCGCCAGCACGGCGGCCACATCACCGCGGGCGAAGCGGACATTCGACAGGTCACGCAGTGCGCGCTGCCCGGTGGCCACCGCGCGGCGGTCCGCCTCGACCACGGTCACCGGGCCGCAGTGCGGTGCCAGGGCGGCGGCGAAGACACCGGCGCCGCCGTACAGGTCCCAGGCCCGTTCGCCCTCGGCCGGCCGCAGCATGTCGAGCACCGTCTCGGTGAAGGCCGTCACCGCGTGGGGATGGACCTGCCAGAAGCCGCTCGCGTCGAGGTTCCAGGTGCGGTCGCCGACCGTCTCGCGGACCTTCGGCACGGGCGACGCGATCCCGCCGGTGCGGGAGTCGCGCGTGATGACGGCCGTGTCACCCACCGAGGAGCGCACGGCCTCGACCGACGATCCCGGCGGCCAGTTTTCCCGCAGTACGGGCAGCGCCTGCACGGCCGGATGCGCGATCCGGCAGCGGTCGACCGGGACGATGCCGGACGAGCGGTGCCGGTGGAACCCGGGCCGTCCGTCCCGGCCGACGGCGTACTGGACCCGTGTCCGCCAGCCGAGCGGCCCGCCGGGCAGCGGCTCCACGGGTACCGTCGCGGAAACGCCGGCGAGGCGCGCCAACTGCTCCTCGATGACGTGTTGCTTGAGCCGGCGCTGGGCGCCGGGATCGGCGTGCTGCCAGTCGCAGCCGCCGCAGGCGCCCGGTCCGGCGAAGGGGCAGGGCGGGATGACGCGGTCGGGCGACGCCAGCAGGATCTCGATCGCGTCGGCGCGCAGGAAGCCGCGCCGCTCCTCGGTCACCCGGGCCAGCACCCGCTCGCCGGGCAGGGCGTGCCGGACGAAGACAACCTGCCCCTCGTGCCGTGCGACGCAGTGGCCGCCGTGCGCGACCGGCCCGACCTCCAGCTCAAGAATCACGGTGCTCCGGTGACGCGGCGGTGATCGCGGTCGCCGACCGGGTCGCGGCCGGCGTGGTGGAGGGCGAGCGCGGGCCGCGCTTCGGGCCTCGGCTCAGCGTCGCGTCCATCTTGTCGAGGTCGACGTCCTGCAGCGAGCTGAGCTGCCACGGCACGCTCGTGACCATCACACCGGGCTCGAAGAGCAACCGGCCCTTGAGCCGCAGCGCGCTCTGGTTGTGCAGGAGGTGTTCCCACCAGCGCCCGACGACGTATTCGGGGATGAAGACGGTCACCACGTCACGTGGCGCGTCGCGGCGCTTGTTGCGCACGAAGTCGAGGATCGGGCGGTTGATCTCCCGGTACGGGCTGTCGACGACCGTCAGCGGGACCGGGATGCCACGGCGCTCCCAGTCCTGCTGGAGTTGCCGGGTGTCGTGGTCGTCGACGTTGACGGTCAGCGCGGTGATGCTGTCCGGCCGGGTGGCCTGCGCGTAGGCGACGGCGCGCAGCGTGGGCCGGTGCACCTTGCTGACCAGGACGACGGCGTGGTTGCGCGACGGCAGGACCGGCCGGTCCTGCGCTGGCGTCAGCTCCCGCGCGACGGTGTCGTAGTGCCTCTTGATGCCGACCATCAGGAAGTAGATGACGATCATCGCGATGATGGCGATGTACGCGCCGAGCAGGAACTTGGTGACCAGCACGACCACGAGGACGGCGCTGGTCATCGAGAGCCCGATCATGTTGATCGTGCGGGAGCGGATCATCCGGTTGCGGGTCTGCCGGTCGCGGACGGTCCGCAGCAGGCGGTTCCAGTGCCGGATCATGCCCGCCTGGGAGAGCGTGAACGAGACGAAGACGCCGACGATGTAGAGCTGGATCAGGCGCGTGACCTCGCCCTTGAACCCGATGATCAGCACCATGGCGGCCAGTGCCAGCAGGACGATGCCGTTGGAGAACGCGAGCCGGTCGCCGCGGGTGTGCAACTGGCGGGGCAGGTAGCGGTCCTGCGCGAGGATCGAGCCGAGCACCGGGAAGCCGTTGAAGGCGGTGTTCGCGGCCAGGAACAGGATCAGCGCGGTGATCACCGCGACCACGTAGAGCATGATCGATCCGGCGCCGAACACCGTCTCGCCGAGCTGGGTGGTGACGGTCTTCTGCACGTAGTTGGCGGGGCCGCTCACGATCTGGTCCGGGCTCTCGACGAACTGCAGGCCGGTCTTGCGGGCCAGCAGGATGATGCCGAGCAGCATGGTGATCGAGATCGAGCCGAGCAGCAGCAGCGTGGTCGCCGCGTTTCTGCTCTTGGGTTCCTTGAACGCCGGGACGCCGTTGGAGATGGCCTCGACACCGGTCAGCGCGGCACAGCCGGAGGAGAACGTCCGCAGCAGCAGAAACGCCATGGCGAGCCCGGTCATGTGCGCCTCCTCGGCGTGGATGACCAGGCCGGCGCTGGGCGCCCGCAGATCCTCACCGAGGACGAAGATCTTGATGAGGCCGGTCACCAGCATGCCGATCATGACGATCATGAACCCGTAGGTCGGGACGGCGAACGCCGCGCCCGACTCCCGGATGCCCCGCAGGTTCACCGCGGTCAGCAGCGCGATCGCGATGATCGAGATGGCGACCTTGTGGGTGGCGACCCACGGGACGACGGAGCCGAGGTTGGCCACGCCCGAGGCGGTCGACACGGCCACGGTCAGCACGTAGTCGACGAGCAGCGCGCTCGCGACCGCCACGCCGAAGCGCGGGCCCAGGTTGACCGACGCCACCTCGTAGTCACCGCCGCCCGACGGGTAGGCGTGCACGTTCTGCCGATAGCTCGCCACGACTGTGAGCATCACCACTGCGACGGCGGCACCGATCCACGGCGAGATCAAGAACGCCGACGCGCCGGCGATGGAGAGCGTCAACAGGATCTCGTCGGGGGCATAGGCCACCGACGACAGGGCGTCGGAGGCGAACACCGGCAGCGCGATGCGCTTCGGCAGCAGCGTGTGCTTGAGCCGGTCAGAGCGGAACGGTCGACCCAGGAGCAGCCGCTTCAACAGGGAGGTCGGACTGGCCACGACATCTAAGCGTACGGGCCGTCACGCCTCCCGATGCACCGGTCTGGCCGGACCATGACATGCTCAACGGCGAGTGCTCATTCGACACGGAGGCGGGGACGTGCACGTCGTGATCATGGGATGCGGCCGCGTGGGGTCCACGCTGGCCCAGATCCTCGAAAATCGCGGGCACACGGTCGCGGTGATCGACATCGACGCGGACGCATTCCGCCGGCTGGGCTCGGAGTTCACCGGCACGACGGTCACCGGTGTCGGATTCGACCGCGAGGTGCTGCTCCAGGCCGGCATCGAGCGGGCCGACGGGTTCGCCGCGGTCTCCTCCGGCGACAACTCCAACATCATCTCGGCCCGCGTGGCGCGCGAGACGTTCGGCGTCGAGCGGGTCGTGGCCCGCATCTACGACCCGAAGCGCGCCGAGGTCTACGAGCGGCTCGGCATCCCGACGGTGGCGACGGTGCGCTGGACCGCCGACCGGATGCTGCGCCACCTGGTCCCCGAGGGCAACGTCGAGGTCTGGCGCGACCCGACGAGCACCGTCTCGATCGTCGAGGTGCCGATGCACCCCGACTGGATCGGCCACACCGTCGGCGCGCTCGAGCGGCGCAGCGGCGCCCGCCTCGCCTACCTCATGCGGTTCGGTCTCGCGATGTTGCCGACCGAGTCGACCGTGATCCAGGACGGCGACCTGGCCTTCATGCTCGTCACCGCCGAGACGGCCGGCCCGGTGAGCAAGGTCACCAGCCTGGCGCCCGAAGGGGGACACTGACCCATGCGGATCGCGATCGCCGGGGCCGGCAACGTGGGGCGCTCCATCGCCAGGGAACTGGTCGACAACGGCCACCAGGTCATGCTGATCGAGCGGGTGCCGAGCATGGTGCGCCCGGAGCGGGTGCCGGCCGCGGAGTGGATCCTCGCCGACGCCTGCGAGCTGTCCAGCCTCCAGGAGGCCGACCTCTCCTCCTGTGACGTCGTGGTGGCCGCGACCGGCGACGACAAGGTCAACCTGGTGGTGTCACTGCTGGCGAAGACCGAGTTCGCGGTGCCACGGGTGGTGGCCCGCATCAACCGGGCCGAGAACGAGTGGCTGTTCAACGAGCAGTGGGGTGTCGACGTCTCCGTCTCGAAGCCGCGGCTCATGGCCGCGCTGGTCGAGGAGGCGGTGTCGGTCGGCGACCTGGTCCGCCTGATGACGTTCCGCCAGTCCGAGGCCAACCTGGTGGAGATCACGCTGCCCGAGTCGGCCCCGTATGTCGGCCACCCGGTCCGCGACGTCCCGCTCCCCCACGACTCGGCCCTGGTCGCGATCCTGCGCGGCCGGCGAGTCCTGGTCCCGACCCCGGACGACCCGCTGGAGGCCGGCGACGAGCTGATCTTCGTGGTGACGTCCGAGATGGAGGACGCCGTCCGTGTCGTGATGCTGGGCGCCGACAGCGTCGAGAAGACGCGAAACAAGCACTACTGACCGTCGCCCGGCTCGCCGGGTCGACCAAGGTCAACGTGACTCGGCTGCCGCCTCGCTGCGCAGGATCCGGCGGGCCTGCCAGACCGTCAGGGCGGCCAGCAGCGCATAGGGTGGCCAGCCCAACGCCAGCCGGACCACACCGAGCAGATCGTCGGCGTTTTCGGCGGTGTCGCGGTAGAGCAGCACCTGCACGCCCAGCTTCGCGGCGTAGACGAACGCCCAGAGGACCGTCAGCCAGACGAACGCCCGGCGCAGGCGCGGGTTGTCGTACCAGCGGGTGCCGCCCTTGTCCAGCATCACCGACCACAGCCAGCCGACCAGCGGCCGGCCGAACACGACCGACGCCAGCATGCCCACGACGTAGCCGGCGCTGAGGAACATGCCCGGCAGGTAGATGTCCTTCGCGTCGCCGCTCTTCCAGGCGATGTACGCACCGACGGCGATGCCGAACACGCCGTTGAAGGCGTGCCGGGTGGGCTCACGCCGGCTCAGCCGATAGGCCGCCATGGACAGCGCGGCGCCCACCGCGATGATCAGCGAGGTGCGCAGGGACCACCACTTGAAATGGTCGCCGAGAAAGTTGACCACGATGAAGAGCGTGATCGGAATGCTGGACTCGACGAGCCCGCGCACCCCGCCCAGTTGCTCCGACATCTGGACCGAAAAGGACGGGAGCTGCTCCTCCTCGGTCTGGGTGCTGGTCTTACCGCCTTGCTGCATCCGGCCTCATCCGCGTCGGTCTATCGAGGGGTATCGAGCTCGTAATACGGGTTGTAGAGCACCTTACGGCCATCGCGGACCGCAATGCGCCCCTTCGCCGTGATCGCCCGACCCGGCTCGATGCCGGCGATGTGCCGCCGGCCCAGCCACACCAGTGTGACCAGATCGCTGCCGTCGAAGAGCTCCGCCTCCAGCGTAGGGAGGTTGGTGCGCGGGGTGTAGACGACGGTACGCAGCCGTCCCTTCAGGCTCACCATCTGACCCCGGCGGCATGCCAGCGCCGGCATGCTCCCGCACTCCTTGGCGTCGCGCTGCAGTTCCTCGGCGTCGAGCTCCGCCTCGCTCGCCGTCAGGCGACGCAGAAACTTCCGCAGCCCCCGCTGCTCCACCGCGCTGTCGCTGTCCGTGGCCATGATGACGGTGCCACCCTCCTTGGCTGTCATGACACCCTCGATACGACGGTACGCGCAATTTCGCTATTTGCGACGAGGCCGGGGTGACGGCTTTCTGCGCCCGGGCTCCTCGCCGTCCGCCGGTGCCCCGCCCGACCCCGGATCCGCCGAGTCCGCCGAGTCCGGCCCGGCCTCGCCATCGGTGATCTCCTTGGGCAGGCGCAGCGGCAGCGGCTCGCGCACCGGCATCGCCTCGTGACCCCGGTCGACGACCAGGTTGCGCAGGCACTCCAGCAGCGGCGGGGCGACGGACGGGTCGACCGCCGCCGGGCCCTGGAAGACGGCGCGGACCAACCAGCGCGGCCCGTCGACGCCCACGAACCGGATGTCGGTCAGCCCCTCCGGGGCGCGGACCCGGGCACGAAGCTCGATGCCGTAGTCGCCGTCGACCTCCTCGGCCGCGACACCGTCGTTGAACAACTGCTTGCGGATCTCGCCGCGGACCTCGTCCCAGATGCCCTCGCTGCGCGGCGCGGCGAACACGCCGAGCTGCAACGCGCTGTCGCCCGCGACGAGCACGATCTGCTGGATCTTGCCGTCGTTGTCGGCCTGGACCCGGACCTCGACACCGTCGACCGCCGGCACCTTCAGCGCGCCGAGGTCGAGCTGGGCGATCCCTTCGGGCGCCTCGGCGACGTCGTACGGACCTTCGATCCGCTCGGACTTGCCGCTCACCGGGGCCTCGACCTCGTCGTCCTCGATGGGGTCGAGGTCGGGCTCTGCCCGGCGCGGGGCACCCGGACGGGTGTCGGCCTTGGCGTGCCGTCCGCTCCCGCGATTGCGCGAGAAGATCACTGCTCTGCCTCCAAGTTCGCTGCCGGCGCCAGTCCGGCATGCCCGCCGGTGGACCCGTGGCCACCAGCCCCGCGCACAGTATCGGGAAGGTCGTCGACGACGTGGAAGTGTGCCCGCTCCACGCGTTGAATCACAAGCTGCGCAATCCGGTCACCTCGGCTGATCTTCGCCGTGGTCACCCGATCGTGATTGACCAGGTTCACCAGGATCTCGCCCCGGTACCCGGCGTCGACCGTCCCCGGCGCGTTGAGCACCGTCACCCCGAGCCGGGCCGCCAGCCCGGACCTCGGGTGCACAAGGCCCACGTGGCCCTCGGGCAGGGCGATCGCGATGCCCGTGCGGACCAGCGCCCGCTCGCCCGGGGCGAGCTCGACGCTCTCGGCCGCGACCAGGTCGGCGCCGGCGTCGCCGGGGTGTGCGTACGCCGGGAGCGGCAGGTCGGGCACGAGCCGCTGGATGAGCACCTCCGTCACCATGCCTCCATCCTGCCGGGTCCTCCGGGCACGCGAACACGTACCCTCGCACTCGTGGCACAGCCGAACCCGTACCGTGAGCGTCTCACCGTCGCCTGGTGGCTCTGGCTGCCCGCGGTGGCGTTCGCCGGACTGCTGGCGGCCGAGGTCAGGCTGGGGGCACCCGGCGTGGCGACCTGGATCCCGTACCTCGTCCTGCTGCCCCTGGCCACCGTGGGGCTGTGGTGGCTGGGCCGCATCCGCGTCGAGGTGTCCAACGGCGAGCTGCGGGTCGACGACGCGCACATCCCCCTGCGGTACGTCGGCGAGGTGACGGCGGTGTCCGCGACCGAGAAGCGGGACCTGCTCGGCCCCTACGCCGATCCGGAGGCCTTCGTCGTCCAGCGGCCCTGGATCGGCGGCGCTGTGCGCGTGCAGGTGCTCGACGAGGCCGATCCCACGCCGTACTGGCTGATCAGCACCCGCCACCCGGAGGCGCTGCGCTCAGCCCTCGATGACGCGCGGGCCCGCTGACTTCCGCAGGTCCTTGCGGATGTCCGCGCCGAGCGCGAGCGTCGCCCGGCGGTTCAGGAAGCCGCCGACCGCCGCGCCGGTCAAGAAGGGCCCCAGGGTGCTCAGATTGCGCCCGAAGCGTCTCAGCAGCCGATCGCGCAGCTCCTTGCGCAGCGCGGTGCCCATCGCGGCGGCGACGCTGCCGCCGATGCGCAGGGGATTGACCCCGCGGCGCTCTGCCCAGGCCTGGATCAGTGCGAACGCGCGCTGGGTGCCGTTGCCCTCGATGGGGCGGCCGTAGACCGCGTGCAGCTCGCCGATGAGCTTCATCTCCACCGCGACGACGGCCACCGTCTCGGCCGCCAGCAGGACAGGGGCCGAGAGCAGCGAGGGTGTCACAGCCCACTCGACCGCGGCCACGCCGCCGCCGGCGGCGCCGATGCCCGCGGTGACCCGTGAGGCGTTGCGGACCAGCCGCTCGGCGAGCGCGTCACCCTCGAGACCGCCGTGGTGCGCCTTCAGGGTTTCCAGGTCGCGCACGGGGATGTACGGCGCGACCCGCGTCACCGAGTCGGTCACCCAGTTGATCGCCCTCTTCGGCCGGAACAGGTCCTTGATCCCGCGCTCGCGGACCTCCAGCCGCACGAGGCGGCCCAACTGACGCCGCCGCTCTCTGGGGGCGATGTCCTCCTCGGTGAGGGCCGCGACGGCGTTGGTGAGCTCCGCCTCGTTGACGGGCTCGTTCTCGGCCGCCTCGTCGGCGGGGACCGACTGCACCATCGTCAACCTCCGGGGGGTGCGGACCGTTGCCGTTCATGACTCAAGCACGCCGGCGCCACCTCCGCGTGATCAACATCCGGATCACGCGCATTCGCGGCAGATCAGCTCCCCGTTTCGCTCGGCCGCCAACTGGCTGCGGTGGTGCACCAGGAAGCACCGCGAGCAGCGGAACTCGTCGGCCTGCATCGGCAGGACCTTCACCGTCATGTCCTCGTCGGCCAGGTCGGCACCCGGCAGTTCGAAGTTCTCCGCGATGTCGGAGTCGTCGACGTCGACGATCGCGGACTGTGCGTCCGTCCGGCGGGACTTCAGCTCCTCGAGGCTGTCCTCCCCGAGGTCGACCTCGTCGCGTCGTGGCGCGTCGTAGTCGGTGGCCATCGGTGTTCACACTCCTATTTCGTGTCGCCCGTAGGTTTCGCGCCCGGTGTAACGTCCAACGAGCGGCGTACCTTACCGCCCTTGTGCCGTTTGTTGTACGCCCATGCGCGGAAACTTGTTCCCAATGTGACCGAGGCGACACAACGATCTTCCCGGCGCCGAACGGGTCCCCGCGCAGCGGCGATGCGACGATACCGCCACCCGACAGTGTCCGTGCGGAGTCGTACCGCGACGACGAGTGGGAACTTTGTGGTATGTCGGGTGGGACTTCAACATCGGCGGCCGACAGGCGCTAACCTCTCCGGCAGCCAGAGCGTCCTTCTGGTGACGGAGTCGTAGCGGCGCGGGAGCAGACCATGAGTTTTGCGCGAGTCAGAGCACTCGTGGTGATTGGCATCCTGGTCGTCGCCGCAGCGGTGTTCGTGGTCGTCGCCCTGGTCAAGGATCGTCAGAGCAGTCCGCAGTCCGCCGAGAAATGCGCCGAGGGCGCCGTCGTGGCCAACGCGAAGTTGCCGACCCCCGAAGAGGTCAAGCTCAACATCTACAACGCCACGAACAAGCCCGGTCTGGCCGGCAACGTGTCGCAGGACTTCCTCGCCCGCAAGTTCAAGGAGGCGAAGGTCCAGACCGCGCAGCCCAGCCCGGCGGTGACCAAGCCCACCGACGTGGTGGCCGTCATCCGCTTCGGGCCGCAGGCCGTGGGCGCCGCGTGGCTCGTGCGGGCATACTTCCTCAACCAGTCCCGCAACGAGTTCGACAAGGCGCGGCAGGACGACCGGGTCGACGTGATCATCGGCGGCCAGTTCCAGCAACTGCCCACCACCACCGAGGTCAACCAGGCGATCGGCGCCCTGGGCAACCCGACGCTGCCCGAGGGCACCTGCGCGGCCGAGGGGTGACGGTCACGGCCCGCCGGCCGCGTCCAGCCTCACCAGGCGCTCGTGCAGCGGTGCGTGCAGCGCCGGCGGCGCCGCGACCACCATGTCCGGCCCGGGCGGCGCGCCGTCGAGGCCGGTCACCAGCACACCCGCCTCCGCGGCGACGAGGCCACCCGCCGCGTGGTCCCACGGGTTGAGGCCCTTCTCGTAGTAGGCGTCGAGGCCGCCCTCCGCCACGAGGCAGAGGTCGATCGACGCGGCGCCCATCCGGCGCACGTCACGGACGTCGGCGATCAGCCCGGCGAGCACCTTGGCCTGGTGCAGGCGTCGTTCCGCCGCATAGCCGAACCCCGTGCCGACCAGCGCCTGTGACAGGTCGGTCTCGGCCGAGCCGGTGAGGCGCCGGTCGCCGATGAAGGCCCCGCCGCCGCGGACGGCGGTCCACTCCTTGCCGGTGGCCGCGTTGCGGACCACCCCGGCGACCACCTCGCCGTTCACCTCCGCGGCCAGGGAGACCGCGTATTGCGGCAGGTCGTAGAGGTAGTTCACGGTGCCGTCGATCGGGTCGAGGATCCAGCGCACCGGGGCCTCGCCCTGCCCGCCACCGAACTCCTCACCCAGTACCACATCATGGGGCCGGGCGGCGAGCAGCGCCTCGCGGACGTGGCGCTCGACCGCCCGGTCGGCGGCGGTGACCACATCGGTGGCCGTGGACTTGGTCGCCACCGCCGCGACGCCCTCGGCCCGCATTCGGTTGGCGAGCGCTGCCGCGGAGCGGACGATGGAGACGGCGAGAGCCAGAAGTTCCATGGTCACTATCCTTACAAAGCCCCCCGGGGTCCGATTCGAGCCCATCCGTTCGGTCACAACAGGCGAGTTCGGGGTCCACAAGACGGGATGTTGGCGCGAGAGAGCGTTACAATTCACGCGCTGCCCGCTGTCGCTTGTGAATCCACCCCGGAGGCACAGCGCACGGGTGCCACCAAAGCAACCCGGCCACTCAGCACGGCCGCGCCGTGCGCGAACCCGGCCGCACCGGCCGTCGCTCGCTCATCGCACCGGAAGGTCGTTCGTGACAGCAGCTCACCAGCCCAGCGTCGACGTACGCTCCCTCGCCGACACGCTGATCGCGCGTGCCGCCGCCAACGGAGGCCACCTCACGTCGGCAGAGGTCGCGCAGGCGGTCGACACCGCAGACGTAACCCCCGCGCATGCGAAGAAGCTGCTCCGGAGCCTGGCCGAGGCGGGTGTGACCGTCGTGGTCGACGACTCCGCCCACGGCCGGCGCAAGGTTGCCGCCGCCCGGTCGGCCACGCCGGCATCCAAGGCGGCCACTGCCAAGGCCGCACCGGCCCGCAAGGCGCCGCCCAAGCCGCTGACAGCCGTCGACTCCCCACAGGACGAGACGGCGGTGAAGAAGGTCCCCGTGAAGAAGGCCGCGCCCGAGGCGCCCTCCGCTGCACCCGCCGCTCCGGCCAAGAAGGCCCCGCCGGCGAAGAAGGCCACGACAAAGGCGGCGCCCGCCAAGAAGGCCGCGCCGGCCAAGGTCGCCGCCACGAAGAAGGCGTCCCCCGGTGAGGCCGCGGACCCTGCGGCCCCGGCCGCGGGCGGCGACGAGCCGGATCTCGAGGAGCTCGACGCCGAGGCGTTGGCGGCCGAGATCGAGGACGTCGCCGCCGAGGAGCCGGCCGAAGTCGCCAAAGCCGAGGCGGACGCCGAGGCCAACGCGACCGACGACGACTTCGCGTGGGACGACGACGAGTCCGAGGCGCTGAAGCAGGCCCGGCGCGACGCCGAGCTCACCGCGTCGGCCGACTCCGTGCGGGCCTACCTGAAGCAGATCGGCAAGGTCCCCCTGCTCAACGCGGAGCAGGAGGTCGAGCTCGCCAAACGGATCGAGGCCGGGCTCTACGCCGCGGAGCGCCTGCGGGCGGCCGAGGAGTCGGGCGAGCCGATGAAGATGCCGGCCTCGCGGGACTTCATGTGGATCTCCCGCGACGGCGAGCGCGCCAAGAACCACCTGCTGGAGGCCAACCTCCGGCTGGTCGTCTCGCTCGCCAAGCGGTATACGGGCCGCGGCATGGCGTTCCTGGACCTCATCCAGGAGGGCAACCTCGGCCTCATCCGCGCCGTCGAGAAGTTCGACTACACCAAGGGCTACAAGTTCTCCACCTACGCCACCTGGTGGATCCGGCAGGCCATCACCCGCGCCATGGCCGACCAGGCCCGCACCATCCGCATCCCGGTGCACATGGTCGAGGTGATCAACAAGCTCGGCCGCATCCAGCGCGAGCTGCTCCAGGACCTGGGCCGTGAGCCCACCCCGGAGGAGCTGGCCAAGGAGATGGACATCACGCCGGAGAAGGTGCTGGAGATCCAGCAGTATGCGCGTGAGCCGATCTCCCTCGACCAGACGATCGGCGACGAGGGCGACAGCCAGCTCGGTGACTTCATCGAGGACTCCGAGGCGGTCGTCGCGGTCGACGCGGTGTCCTTCTCGCTGCTGCAGGACCAGCTCCAGCAGGTGCTGCAGACGCTGTCGGAGCGCGAGGCCGGCGTGGTGCGGCTCCGGTTCGGGCTCACCGACGGCCAGCCTCGCACGCTCGACGAGATCGGCCAGGTGTACGGCGTGACGCGCGAGCGGATCCGCCAGATCGAATCGAAGACGATGTCCAAGCTGCGCCACCCGTCGCGCTCGCAGGTCCTCCGGGACTATCTCGACTGAGTTTTCGCTTGTGGCGAACCCGGGCTGTCCCTTTTGGGGCGGCCCGGGTGTGTTTCGGGTCACTGAGGGCATTCCAGACCGGTGGCGACGCGCCAACCCACTTGTGATCGCAGCCGGGGCGCGATAGGAAGGCGTAGCGGGGGTTGCACCGATCCCCGCGAGACTCGACGGAAATGTGACATCGGTCCCGCACACCACCCGGGAACGATGTCGGGCAACCTGGTGTTGAACGAATTGTGAACGACGCAAGGAAGCGTTCGTCGGTGACGATCAGAGGAGGAAGGCGATGACCCCGACCCTCACGCCGCCACCGGAGACGGCGGCACCCCCCGCCGCCGATGAACGGTGCGACCGCTGCAACGCGGCAGGGAAACTCCGAGTCCGGCTCGCCGAAGGCGGCGACCTGATCTTCTGTGGACATCACGCCAACAAGTACGCCGACAAACTGGTCAAGATCGCGGTAGAGGTAGCCGTCGCCCCGGACTTCGCGTGGCGTGGGACCGAGCTTTCGGCTAGCTGACAAATACCTACGTGGCACAGGGTGCCCCTTCCGGGGGACGCCCTGTGCGCTTTTTTCAGCCCGCCCCGCCAGCGACCACAGCTCCAGCCCACGGGCCCCGGTCCGCACCGGATGGATCCACTCCCGGGCCAGGCTCGGATGGTGACGCACAGTCGTGCTGGTGGTATCTGTCGGTCGCGGTCGCCGCTGGAGCCGGGGCGGCGTGCTCCGGTCCGGGCGACCCCATGATCATGGGATCGGGGCGGGGCGGGTGCTACAGGGTCTGGATCGTGGCTATCCGTTCTTCCAACTGCTCGATCGTCGCCTGGGCGCTGGGCGGGCCGCCGCACAGGCGGCGCAGCTCGGCGTGGATCTTGCCGTGCGGCAGGCCCGTGCGGTGGTGGTGGGCGGCCACCAGGGTGTTGAGCTGGCGGCGCAGGACGATCCGGCGCTCGCCCGCCGTGCGGGGCTGTGCCGGTGCCGGCTCCGCGACCGTCGCGGCCGGAGCGCTGCGTTGCTGGGCCGCGAGCTGCTCCGCCTGGCGCTTCGACAACAGCGCCGACACCTGGTCGGGGGTCAGCAGGCCGGGCAGCCCGAGGTACTCCTCCTCCTCAGGGGTCCCCGCCTGCGCCGGCAGGCCGAAGGTCGCGCCGTCGAAGATGATCTGGTCGAGCTCGGCCGTCGCGGACAGGGCCTCGAAGCGCTTCTCCAGCTCGCCGCTCGCGTCCTCGGCTCGCTGGGCGCGCTCGATCAGGTCGTCGTCGAGGCCGTCCTTCGTCTTCGGCTCGCCGAGGACGTGGTTGCGCTGGGCCTCCATCTCGCTGGCGAGCTCCAGCAGGTGCGGCACGCTGGGCACGAACACCGTGGCCGTCTCGCCCTGGCGGCGTGCGCGGACGAACCGGCCGATGGCCTGGGCGAAGAACAGCGGGGTCGACGCGCTCGTCGCGTAGACGCCGACGGCCAGCCGCGGGATGTCGACGCCCTCGGACACCATGCGGACGGCGACCATCCACCGCTCCCGCGAGGCGGCGAACGCCGCGATCCGGCCCGAGGCGCCGACGTCGTCGGAGAGGACGACCACGGCCTTCTCGCCGGTGATCTCGCCGAGGACCTTCGCGTAGGAGCGGGCCGACTGCTGGTCGCTCGCGATGACCAGGCCACCGGCGTCGGGTATGCCACCGGCGCGCAGGTTTTGCAGGCGTGCGTCGGCCGCGCGCAGGACCTGCTGCATCCATTCGCCGGTCGGGTCGAGGGCGGTCCGCCACGCCTGCGCGATGAGGTCCTGCGTCATCGGCTCACCGAGCCGCGCGGCCAACTCGTCACCGGCGGAGGTGCGCCAGCGGGTCTCGCCCGAGTACGCCAGGAAGATCACCGGCCGGACGACGCCGTCCTGCAGCGCGTCGGCGTATCCGTACACGGTGTCGGCGCGGGAGCGTTGCAGGCCGTCCATGCCCCGCTCGTACTGCACGAAGGGGATCGGATTTTCGTCGGAACGAAACGGTGTGCCGGTCAGCATCAGCCGCCGCACGGCCGGCTCGAACGCGGCCCGCACCCCGTCGCCCCAGGAGCGCGAGTCGCCGGCGTGATGGATCTCGTCGAGGACCACGAGAGTCTTCCGCGTGATCGTGCGCCGCTTGTGTACCGCCGGTGCGATGCCGACCTGGGCATAGGTGACGACGGTGCCGTGGAAGTCGGACGACGCGTGGACGTCGGAGTTGCGGAACCCGGCGTCGAGGTCGACGCCGACCCGTGCCGCGGCTTCCGCCCACTGCGTCTTCAGGTGCTCGGTCGGGGTGACCACGGTCAGGTTGTCGATCGTGCCGTCGGCGAACAGCTCCAGGGCCACCCGCAGCGCGAACGTGGTCTTGCCGGCGCCCGGCGTCGCGACCGCCAGGAAGTCCTCACGCTTGCCGCGCAGGTACTCCATGAGCGCCTTGCGCTGCCACACCCGGAGCGTCTGACCTTGCTGCACCACCGGACGCGGCGGCATGCGACCCCCTCGAGACGACCACGCATGAAAACGCCTCCGGGTCGTGGACCTCGAAGGCGTTTGTCAGCCTAGCGGGCGCGCGCCGGTGAGGCCCCGGCACGCGCCGAACGTCACTACGACGGATCGTCGTTCTGGACGACGTTCTCGTAGATGTCCTTGCACACCGGGCACACCGGGAACCGGCTCGCGTCACGCGTGGGAACCCAGAGCTTTCCGCACAACGCGCGGACCGGAGTGCCGTTGACCATGGCCTCCATCATTTTGTCCTTCGGCACGTAGTGCGCGAACTTCTCGTGGTCGCCTTCGTCGTACCGGTAGTCGGTCCGTTCCTCGACCTGCTCGTCGAGGAGGGTCCCGCCATCGCTCTCGGGTGTGGTCGTCACGGCTCCCAGTCTGCCAGGCTCGACCGGGTTCGGCCCGCCGAGGCGGGGCTATGGTGGGCTGGTGATCAACCATGTCATCCGGTTCGGCCCCGAAGTCGAGGCGGCCCGCGCCGCCGGCGCGCCCATCGTCGCGCTCGAGAGCACGATCATCTCGCACGGGCTGCCGCGCCCGGCCAACCTGGCCGTCGCGAAAGAGATCGAGGCGACGGTTCGGGCCGAGGGCGCCGTCCCCGCCACGATCGGCATGATCGGCGGCGAGATCGTGGTCGGCCTCGACGAGGGTGAGATCCACCACCTGGCCGGCAGTGACGACGTGGTCAAGCTGTCCGTGCGTGACCTGGCCCCGGCCGCCGCGGCCCGCGCCGACGGCGCCACCACGGTCGCCGCCACCTCGGCGATCGCCACGAAGGCGGGCATCCCGGTGTTCGCCACCGGCGGCCTCGGCGGTGTCCACCGCGACGCCTCGGCCACGTTCGACGAGTCGGCCGACCTGACCGCGCTGTCCCGCCTGCCGATCACGATCGTCTGCGCGGGCGTCAAGTCGATCCTCGACGTCGGGGCGACCCTGGAGCGGCTGGAGACCCTCGGCGTCAGCGTCGTCGGCTACGGCACGCGGCGGTTCCCCGGCTTCTACCTCACCGACGCCGGCTTCGACCTCGACTGGTCCGTCGACGACCCGGAGAGCGTCGCCGACCTCATCCGTGCCGCGCGCACCCACGAGGTGCACGACGGGGCGCTGGTCGTGGCCAATCCGCTCCCGGCCGACGAGCAACTCGATCCGGCGCTGCACGATCGGGTGCTCGCCGAGGGTCTGGCCGGACTCGAACGGGACGGCGTGACCGGCAAGGAGGTCACCCCGTACCTCCTCGCGCACTTCCACTCGGCCACCGAGGGCAAGAGCCTCGACGTCAACGTCCGGATCATCCTGCGCAACGCCCGGCTGGCGGCCCGCATCGCGGCGGCCCTGTGACGGTCGTCGTGATCGGTGACGTGGTCACCGACATCCTGACCGTGCACGAGGGTCCTCTCGCCATCGGTTCGGACACCATCGCCGCCGTGCGGATCAACGGCGGCGGCTCCGCGGCGAACACCGCCGCCTGGCTGGCGTCGACCGGCCACCCCGTCGTGTTCGCGGGTGTGGCCGGCGCCGACGAGCCGGGCGACGCGCGGCTCGCCGAGCTCCACGCCGCCGGGGTGCGCACGTCGGTCCGCCGGGTGCCCGGCGCGAGCACCGGCACGGTGGTCGTGCTCACCTCGGACGACGAGCGCACAATGTTCACCGACCGGGGCGCCAATCGGCTCCTCTCCCCAGCCGACGCGGACCGGGCCCTCGACCATCCGGGCGCGCGGCACCTGCATGTTTCGGCATACGTGCTGTTCGACCCGGACTGCGCGCCGGCGGGCCGGCACGCGCTGGACGAGGCGCGGCGGCGTGGCATGACCACGAGTCTGGACGCCGCGTCGGCCGCTCCCTTGGCACACGCGGGCGCGAGGATGCTGCCCTGGGCCGACCTCCTGCTGGCCAACCTCGACGAGGCGCGGGTGATCGCCGGCTCGGACGGCACTCCCGGCGAGCTGGCCACGGCCCTGCTGGAGCACGCCGGCCAGGTGGTCGTGAAGTCGGGCGCCGGCGGCGCCACCTGGGCGGCTCGGACGGCGGAGGCACCTGTGCACGTCGCCGCGGTGGCGGTGGGCGAGGTGGTGGATCCGACGGGTGCGGGCGACGCCTTCGCCGCCGGTTATCTGGCGGCGTGGCTCGGTGGCGCGCCGCCGGCGGAGGCCCTGCGACGGGGCAACGAGCTCGGCGCGGCCGCCGTCAGCCGGCTCGGCGGCCGGCCGTGACCCACCGAAGGGCGGTCACTTCTCGACGTCGATGATCCGGTGCTCGCGGTCGTGGAGCGCGTGGGCCGGGTCGGGGTGGGACGTGGGCTGGCGGTGGAGCTTGTTGCGGAGCTGGTGCTCGGGGCGCGGGGCCTTGTCGTTGGCGAGGAGAACCGCGGCCCACGGCAGGACCACCGCGCCGACGATGCACAGGGTGAGCCAGAGCCAGAGCAGCGGTGGGCGGGTCGCGACCAGGATGGCCGCGACCACCACGCAGACGGCCCGGAGCAGCATCATGAGCACATACCGCACCTCGCGCTCGCGGAGCTCCTGCTCGGGACTGCGGGCCGCGTCGGTGATCAACTGGGGTCGTTCCCTGCGTGCCATTACCCCCGAGTCTGCCACGCCCGCAGCCCGGACCGTGAGGGAGGAGCTCAGACGTCCGTCGGTTTCACCGGCACCGAGTGAGCACCGCCCGCGGGCACCCCACCCGCGTTGCGCTCACGCTCGGTGGTGCCGGTCTGGAGCAGGTCTCGGATCTCGGTGAGCAGCCGCACCTCGTCGCTCGGCGCCGCCGGCTCCGGCGCAACCCCGCGCTTGCGGCGCTCCGCGAGCTTGTTCATCGGCAGTACGACCAGGAAGTACACGGTCGCCGCGGTGAACAGGAAGGTGATCACCGAGTTGACGAACGCCGGCCACTCGAGGACCTGGCTGCCGATCGGGAGGCCCTGCCGCTTGTCGGAGAGGCCGATGCCACCGGTCAGCTTGATCAGCGGTTCGAGGAACGACTTGGTGAACGTGGTGACGACGCCGTTGAAGGCGGCGCCGATGACAACGGCGACGGCAAGCTCGATCACGTTGCCGCGCGTGATGAAATCCCGGAAACCCTTCAGCACGGTAGGCACCCTACGGCCCCCGGGTTGCAACCGCACCCGGGGTGTACGCCTCTAGGCTTTCGTCTTCGCGGCGGCCTTCATGGCCTGTTTGTACTCGCGGACCTTGGCCAGGGACGCGGCGTCGACGATGTCGGCGACCGAGCGGTACGAACCCTGCTCGCCGTACGCACCGGCGGCCGCACGCCAGCCGTCGGGCCGCACGCCGTACTGCTTGCCGAGCAGCGCGACGAAGATCTGCGCCTTCTGCTTGCCGAACCCGGGCAGCGCGCCGACCCGCCGGAGCAACTCCTGCCCGGTCTCGACGCCGCCCCAGAGCCCCGCGGCGTCGCCGTCGTACCGGTCGACGAGTGCCTGGCAGACCTCCCGCACCCGGGCCGCCATCGCCTTCGGGAACCGATGCAGGGCCGGCGTCCGGGCGAAGATCTCGACCAGCGCCTCGGGATCGTAGGCCGCGAGTTCCTCGGCGGTGGGCTCGTGCCCGATTCGCCGCGCGAGCACGTGCGGCGAGGAGAACGCCTTCTCCAGCGGCACCTGTTGGTCGAGAACCATGCCGATGAGCAGCGCGAGCGGGCTGCGCGTCAGCAACTGGTTGGCGTCGTCGTCGATCGGCAGCGTGATGGCCATGCCGAACATTTTGCCGGTCGGCGTCACCCTGTGCCACGAGCTCGGCGACGCCGCCGGTGACGGCTTGGCGTCAGCGGCGAGCCTCGTCTGCGGAGGCTCACTACCCTGAGGCGATGCTGGAGCGCAGAGCTGTCGCCACCTGGTCGGTCTTCGGGATCGTCGCCGCGGTGTCGTCCGTGCTGGTCATGCGGCGGCCGATCGCGCAGCGCCTGTCGGACCTGCACATCTACTACGGTGCCGCGGAGACCGTCAACACCGGAGACCCGCTCTACGGCTACGTCGCGGAGAACGGCGGGCCGTTCACCTACCCGCCGTTCGCGGTCCTGCTGTTCCGGCCGCTCACGCTGCTGCCCGAGGGTGCCGTGCAGTTGCTCTGGCTCGCCCTGACCTGCGCCGCCGTCGTGGTCATCGCCCGGTCCGTCGGGCGCGGGCTGGGCCTCGGGCCGCTCGCGGTGGCCGGCATGGCGTGTGCGCTGCTGGTGTCGGCGCCCGTGCAGAGCAACCTCCGCTTCGGCCAGGTGAGCATCTTCATCGTCCTGCTGGCCCTCGTCGACGCGATGGGGCTGCTGCCGGAGCGGTACCGCGGGATCCTCGTCGGCGTCGCCGCGGCGATCAAGCTGACCCCGCTGCTCTTCGTCGGCTACTTCCTGATCACCGGCCGCTACAAGGACGCGGCCCGGGCCGCCGGGGCGTTCGCGGGGTGCGGGCTGCTGGCGGCGGCACTGCTGCCGGCCGATAGCTGGGCGTACTGGTCCGGCACCATGCTGGAGACCTCGCGCATCGGCAACCTCGCGTCGCTGGGCAACCAGTCGGTGCACGGCATGCTCATGCGGGCCGGGGTCTCCCCCGCCGTCCTGCCCTTCGTCTGGGCCGGGCTGATCGCCGTCGTCTGCGGCGCCGCCATGCTGCGGGCCTGCCGGCTGCACCGCTACGGCGAGCACGTCCGGGCGGCGGTGCTGGTCGGCTGCGCGACGGTCGCCGCCTCGCCGGTGTCCTGGACGCACCACCAGGTCTGGACCGTACTGGCGGCGATGCTGCTCATCGCCACCGACGGCGTCTGGCGGCGCGCCGCGGGGGTGGTGCTGCTCGTGGTCATGACGCTGTCGCTCGGCGCGGTGCTCCGCGGCGTCTCGACCTACCCCGGCTGGCAGTTCCTGCTGGAGAACGCCCGCTCGATCGGGCTCGTCGCGGTCTGCCTGGCCGGCTTCGGCGGCGCCGCGGTCGTCACGGTCCGGCGCTCCCGGGCCTGGCTGCGGCCGGTGACCGCGGTCGCCGTCGCGCTGACCGTGATCGCGCTGCTGCCGTTGCCGGCGGGCGCCGACCCGACGTTCAAGGCGTACTCGGCGAGCGACCTGGCCAACCCGCGGTACTTCTACTTCAGCGCCGACCCGCTCCCCGGCGAGCCGGTGCGCTTTCTCGTGCGGCGGGAGAAGACCAAGGTCCGGGTCAACGGCGTGGCCGGCGCGGAGGTGGCGCGGTTGCGCTATCGGTCGGCGCCCGGCGGGCTGTCGCGCACCGTCCCGCTGCTCGACCTGGAACCGGGCGTGCGGACGTTCTCGTTCCGCAGCGCGAACCTGGCCCACGGCCGCCTCGACGCGCTGGCCCCCGACGGCCGGGTCGTGGCGACCTTCACAGGCTTCGAGCGGTCCTAGCCGATCATCGCCGCGCCGGTCAGCCCCACCAAGGCCGATAATTCGGGCGCGAGGTTCGGAGTTGTCGTCGCCGAGGTGCGCCGGCCGACAACGCCTGCGGGGCGAGCGTGCCGGCTGCGATCCAGCCGCATCTCAAGAACTGCTGGCCCCCGGAGCATAGAGTGACGTAAATTGCCGCTCGTGCTCAAGATATCCCTCCTCCCCCTTGCCGTCGCCGGTGCGCTCGCGGGCTGCTCCGGCGGCGGCCCATCCGGCGCCGCGCCGACGAACGTCGCGCCGACCGCCGAGGAGTCGACCGTCCCGCAGACAGGGCCGGCGCCGACGAAGCCGGGCGCCAGCCCGCAGGCCGGCTGCCCGGTGGACGCCGCGACGCTGGAAAAGGCGTTCCGGCAGCACAAGGAGCTGTCGACACACCTCGTGCTCGGCGCCGGGCTCACGGACATTAGCTGCGCGCAGGACTACGCGACCGCGCGGACCCGGCCGGATACCGTGGATCCGGCGACGGTGCTGTTCCACTACGACGGCACGAAGAAGATGTGGCTCGCGGTGACCGGCGGCACCGACGGCGTCTGCGACACCATCGTCCCGCAGGCGATCCGCTCGCAATTGAAGAACTGCTTCTAGTGAAATGACCACCCTTATGGTCACATAGAGCATGGAGCGTGAAGCACTGGTCCGGCTCCTCGCCGAGGAGCCGGGTGCTGCCTTCGTGGCCTGCGGCGAGGCCATCCGCGCTGGCGCCGAGTATGTCGTCTGGGACCACACCCTCCCCGCCGACCAGCTCGCGCGCAGTTACTCGCGGCGAGCGCGTCACATGGCGAAGATCGGCAACCCGATGCTGGGCGGCGACGAGGCGATCCGCCAGTTGCAGGCCTCGGGCGACCGTCCATTGCGCACCGGCGAGGCGAAGGTCGAGGATCCGCCGACCCACTTCCAGATCTTCCTGACGCCCGAGGCGGACCGGGTCGTCGCCTGCATTGGGATCGACCAACGTTGACGTAGCAGGATGTCACGGGTGGACGCACTGCTCGACACCACCGGACTTGCCCGGCTGCGCGAGGCGCTGACCTCGGCGGAGTACACCTCCCAGGGCATCAAGGACCACCTCGGCGCGGCCGCGACCGCGGCGCTGGCGCGCAACGACTTCCGGGCCGCGCTCAAGATTACCGAGGAGCAGTGCGACCGGCTCGCGACGCTCATCCGGCTGTTCGTGTGCGGCCAGACCGAGCCGCTGTCCCGGGTCGCCGCCGCGCTGGCACCGCTGCCGCTGGAGGCCGCGCTACCGCTGCTGGAGGCCGACGGTGACGGTGTGCGGGCCGCCGTGGAGCTCGAGCCGTACGGCGACTGGTGGGTCGTCGCCGACCTGTCCGCGAGCATGCGGCCCGGCCGCCCGCTGCCCGGCGACCACGTCCTGGGCATCGGTGGCGCCTCGACGACGCTGGCCGCCGCGACCCTGCGTCACCCGGTGGGCAGCGCCCTCGACCTCGGCACGGGCTGCGGGGTCCAGGCCCTGCACCTGTCGGCGCACGCGCGGCGGGTGACCGCGACCGACGTCCTGCCCCGGGCGCTGCGGTTCGCGGCGACCACGGCCGCGCTGAACGGGCTGGACTGGGAACTGCTCCGGGGCGACCTCACCGGGCCGGTGCGAGGGCGCAGGTTCGACCTGGTGGTGAGCAACCCGCCGTTCGTGGCCGGGCCCGGGACGACCGCGCACACCTACCGCGACTCCGGCCGTCCGGGTGACGCGGTCTGCGCCGAGCTGGTGGCGGCGGCGCCGGGGCTGCTGGCCGACGGCGGGCACATGCAGTTCCTCGCCAACTGGCTGCACGTCGCCGGCGAGTCGTGGCAGGACCGGGTCGCCGGCTGGCTGGCCGGCACCGGGCTGGACGCGTGGGTCGTCCAGCGCGAGGTGTCGGATCCGGTCGCGTACGTCAACCTCTGGCTCACGGACGCGTCGGAGGATCCGCGCGTACAACCGGCGCTGGCCGCCTCCTGGCTGGACTGGTTCGACGCCCGGAAGGTGGACGCGGTCGGGTTCGGGCTGGTCACACTGCGGGCCGGCGGGCACGAGGACCCGACGGTGCGCATCGAGGACCTGCGGCAGACCGTCGACGGACCGCTCGGCCCGCTGATCGGCGACTGGTTCGACCGGCAGGACTTCCTGCGCGACGGCGACCTGCTCGCCACGCGCTTCCGCGCCGCGCCCGGCCTGCGGCTCCAGCAGGAGGCGAGCCAGGGGCCGGAGGGGTGGGAGGTCGACCGGCAGCTCCTCATGCTGCCCGACGGGCTGCGGTGGATCGAGGAGGTCGACCCGGTCGCGCTGGCGCTCGTCGGCGCCTGTGACGGTTCGGTGACCCTGCGGGATCAGGTCGACGTGCTGGCGGCGGCGCATGCGGTACCGGCTGAGGTGCTCGCCGACGTGGCCGTGCCCCTCGTCGCGCACCTGGTCGAGCGCGGCATCCTGCTGCCCGGCCCGGCGGCGTAGCGTGCGCGCCCTGGTCCAGACCGTCAGCCGGGCCTCGGTGACGGTCGACGGCGAGGTGGCCGGTGCGATCGAGAACGGCCTGCTCGTCCTGGTGGGCGTCACGCACAGCGACACCGCCACGACGGCGGCGGCGCTGGCCCGCAAGGTCCACGAGCTGCGCATCCTGGACGACGAGCGGTCGGCGTCGGACGTCGGCGTACCCCTGCTCGTCGTCTCGCAGTTCACGCTCTACGGCGACGCCCGCAAGGGCCGGCGGCCGACGTGGATCGCGGCGGCCCGGCCGGAGGTCGCGGAGCCGCTGATCGAGGACTTCTGCGCGGAGCTTCGCGCCCGCGGCGCAACGGTGCGAACCGGCCGATTCCGGACTCACATGCTGGTGGAAAGCGTGAACGTAGGGCCACGGACCGTGCTGTTGGAGGTCTAATCGCCGCGCGGACTACCGGTTTCGTGCCACGGGTCGTCCGCCTCACCGCCACTTCACGCCCGCTCAGCGAAGCTTCTTCCCGTAGGAATGATCGCGCCACTTGTCAAACCACGGGAGGCGAGCGAAGTGGCCCAGCCGCTGAGTGACATTACGGAATTCAACGCGACCGACGTTGAGACCGACGAGCAACACGAGCCCCAGATCGACAACACGGGCGTCTCAGCGGACCTGGTTCGCGCGTACCTCAACACGATCGGCCGCACCAAGTTGCTGACCGCCGAGCAGGAGGTCGAGCTCTCCAAGCGGATCGAGGCGGGCCTCTACGCCGAGGAGAAGCTCTCCACCGGCATGGTGCACCCCGCGTGGATGAACACCTACGAGGTCGTCGTACGCGAGGGCCGCGCCGCGAAGGCACACCTCCTGGAGGCCAACCTCCGCCTGGTCGTGAGCATCGCCAAGCGGTACACCGGCCGCGGCATGGCGTTCCTGGACCTCATCCAGGAGGGCAACCTCGGCCTCATCCGCGCCGTCGAGAAGTTCGACTACACCAAGGGCTACAAGTTCTCCACCTACGCCACCTGGTGGATCCGGCAGGCCATCACCCGCGCCATGGCCGACCAGGCCCGCACCATCCGCATCCCGGTGCACATGGTCGAGCAGGTCAACCGGATGGTCCGGGTCCGCCGTGACCTGTCCGCCTCCCTGGGCCGCGAGCCCGTCGTCGCCGAGATCGCCGCGGCGCTGGGCGTCGAGGAGTACCAGGTCATCGAGCTCATCTCGTACGATCGCGAGCCGGTCAGCCTGGACCAGGCCGTCGGTGAGGACGGCGAGAGCGCCCTCGGCGACTTCGTCGCCCGGATCGACCCCCGCGAGGAGCCGGCCGACAGCGTCTCGCAGGGCATGCTCCGCTCCGAGGTCGAGATCGTACTGTCGACGCTGTCCCAGCGCGAGCAGGCGGTCATCCGCCTGCGGTTCGGCCTGGACGACGGCCGGCAGCGCACGCTGGACGAGGTGGGCCGCGAGTTCGGCCTCTCCCGCGAGCGGATCCGCCAGATCGAGAAGGTGACGCTGCTGAAGCTCCGCCATCCCTCGCGCGCCAAGCGTCTCGAGGCCTACGCCTCCTGACCCGAACGAGTTGACCTTGGTGACTTTCAGTGGTTCTGGGCACGGAAAACCACCAAGGTCAACACGCGACGACACGGTCAGAGGCGCCTCGGGCCCTGGTCGGGACGTGGCAGGCCGGCGAACACCGCGCTCGCGTGCAGCACCGCCAGGCCTGTCGGGCGGGCCAGCACCGGGTTCAGCGACAGCGCCGACAGCGCCGGCTGTTCGTCCACCAGCCTGCCGACCCGCAGCAGGAGGTCGGCCAGCGCGTCCAGGTCGACCGGTGCCGCGCCGCGGTAGCCGGTGAGCAGCGGGGCCGCCCGCGGCGCGCGGACCAGTGCGGCCGCGTCGCGGTCGGTCAGCGGCACCGGGCGCCAGGCGCGGTCGCCGAGGAGGTCGACCGCCTCGCCGCCCAGGCCGAAGCCGACGACCGGGCCGAACGACGGGTCGTCGACCACCTCGACGACACACGCCACGCCGGGGGCGACCATCGGCTGGACGACCACCTCGACGCCGCGGCCGAAGAGGCGCTCCAGCTCCTCGTACGCCTCCTGGACCAGGGCCGCCGAGGTCAGGTTCAGCCGTACCGCACCCAGGTCGATCCGGTGGCGCCACGGCTTCGTCGCCACCTTCAACGCCACCGGGCAGCCGAACTCGGCCGCCACCGCCTCCACCGCCGCGCCGGCGGCCGGACGGGACGGCACGACCGGGATGCCGTAGGCGGCCAGCAGTTCGTCAGCCACGACGTCGTCGCCGGGGGGCGCCGAGGCGGCCAGGCGCACGGCGACGGCGCCGCCCGCGACGGTGTCCACGCCGGCCAGGCCCGCCGGCAGGGCGCCGACCGGCTCCCGGCGCCACGCGGCGTACCGCGCGACCCGCCCCAACGCCCGCACCGCCTCCTCGATCGCGGGGAACATCGGCAGCGCGGGCGGGTCGCCGTCGACGTACGCGGGAGCCACCGTGAACGACGGGTCCGCCGGCATCACCACGGCCAGCGGCCGGGCCGACCCAGCGGTGGAGTTGCGCAGGAGCTCGGCGACGCCCAGATTGTCGCCCTCGGCGAGCGCGGGCGCGTACGCGGCGACCACCGCGTCCACGGTCTCGTCGTCGAGGGCGTCGTGGACGGCCTTCACGAAGTCCACGTCCGACACGGCGGGGCCGAGATCCCGCGGGTAACCGTCGGCGACGCGCAGCCCGGCGGCCGGCGCCTTGGCAACGGTGAGCACGCCCAGGGCGGCGGCGTTGGTGACGACCGCGACCCGGTTGCCGGGCGGCAGCGGCTGCCCGGCGATGAGCAGCCCGACGTCGAACAGCTCGGCGACGGTGTCGACCCGGATGACGCCGGAGCTGGCGAACAGGGCCGCCACGCCGCGCGCGTCGGGGCCGGTCGTCACCGCGTCGAGCGCCGGCGGCCGGACCGGGCTGGCGACGGCGGCGACCGGCTTGCGGCGGGCCAGCTCGCGGGCGATGCGCGCGAACTTGCGCGGGTTGCCGAACGTCTCGAGGTACAGCAGGACGGCGTCGGTCTGCGGGTCCTCCCGCCAGTACTGCAACGCGTCGTTGCCGGACACGTCGGCGCGGTTGCCGGCCGAGACGAACGTCGACAGGCCCAGGCCCCGCCGGTCGGCCTCGGCCAGCAGCGCCGTGCCGAGTGCGGCCGACTGGCTGAAGAAGCCGACGCGGCCCCGGCGGGGCAGCAGCGGCGCCAGTGTGGCGTTGAGCCGCACGCCGGGGTCGGTGTTGGCGATGCCGAGGCAGTTGGGCCCGACGAGACGCATGCCCTGGCCGCGGACCGCCCGCAGCAGCGCCGCCTGCGCCTCGGCGCCGGCCCGGCCCGCCTCGGCGAACCCGGCCGACACGACGACGAGACCGTGGACGCCGGCCGCGGCGCAATCCTCGACGACACCCGGGACGGCCTCGGCCGGGACCGCGACGACGGCGAGGTCGACGCCGGAGATACCGCGCAACGAGGCGACGGCGGGACGGCCGCCGACCACCGTGGCGGACGGGTGGACCGGGATCAGCTCACCGGCGAAGCCGGCGCCCTTGAGGTGGTTCAGCAGGGCCGCGCCGACGCCGGTGCCGTCGGCGCGGGCGCCGTAGACGGCCACGCCGCGCGGGTTGAGCAGCCACCCGATCGAGCGGGCCTCGGCCCGCTGCTCGCGGGTCCACTGGACCCGCAGGGAGTCGGGCGTGGCGGCGATCGGGAACCACAGATGCACGACCCCGTCGGCGAACTCGCGCTCGATCCGGAACCCGGCGGCCACGAACACCCGCAGCATGGCCTGGTTCACCGGCAGCACGTCCGCCTCGAACTCGGTGATGCCCTCGGCATCTGCCGCCGCGACGAGATGCTCGATGAGCACCGAACCGATCCCCCGGCCCTGGTGCGCGTCCTCGACGACGAAGGCGACCTCGGCCTGGTGCGAGCCGGCGCCGAGCCGTTCGTACCGCCCGACCGCGATCAGCCCACCGGCGTGCTCGACGACGAACGCCTCGCGGTCGTGGTGGTCGACGTTGACGAAGCGCTCCAGGTCACGTGCCGGGATGCGCGGGTAGGCGGAGAAGTATCGCAGGTAGCGGGTGCGCTCGGAGAACCGCGAGTGCAGCGCCACGATCCGGTCGGCGTCGTCGGGCCGGATCGGCCGCACGTGGACGGTTGTGCCGTCCGAGAGCAGGACGTCCGCGGCCCGGCTCGACGTGTCGTTCACGTTCCCCATCGTCGCACCACGGGGGATGTACCGTGTCCGGCATGATGTTGACCCCGGCGGACGTGCAGGCCGTCAGGTTCCCGAAGGCGCCCTTCGGCAAGCGCGGCTACGACGAGGACGAGGTGGACGAGTTCCTCGACGTCGTGGCCCGGACACTGACCGCGCTGCACGACGAGCTGTCGTCGTTGCGGTCCGCCGCGTCGCCCGAGACGTCGTTCGGCACATCCCAGGCGGCGGAGAGCGCGATGCTGGCCGAGCTGGACAAGATCAAGCAACGGCTGTCGCGCATCGAGGCCGTCGTCCGCACCTGACGTCCCGCACCCCGAGCCCCCCACGCTGTGTTGATCTTGCAGTTGTGGTGCCTGCCAAACTCGGACAAAGTGGGAGTGTCGCGGCACCATGACTGCAAGATCGGCGCGGGACGGCGGCGGGTGCGGGTCAGTCACGCGGGTCATGCGGGTCCAGGCCGAAGAACGGGAACGTCAGGCGGCGCGTCGCCATGATCGATCGGTCGATCGCGTCCGGGGACTCGCCGGGCACCCACGGGATCCACTCGACGTCGCCGCCGTCCGTCATCGCCGGCGGCACCCGATGGGAGGGGCGCCGCTCGGCGGCCAGCTCCCGCCAGGCCGCGGGTGTCTCCACCGCCGGGTCCAGCGCGTCGCCGGTCAGCACCGCCAGCAGATGGGTCCAGGCCCGGGGAACGCATTCGACCAGCGCGTATCCGCCGCCGCCGCTGGCGACCCACTTCCCGCCGGCGACCTCGGCGGCGAGGTCCCGCAGCGCGAGATAGGCCGCGCGCTGACCGTCGACGGTGAGCCGCAGATTGGCGAGCGGATCGTGCCGGTACGTGTCGGCACCGCACTGCGTGAAGAGCAACTGCGGGCGGAAGGCGCGCAGCACACCCGGTACCACCGCGTGAAACGCCCGCAGCCAGCCCTGGTCATCCGTCCCGGGCGGCAGGGCCACGTTGACCGCCGACCCCTCCGCGCCCGGCCCGCCGGTCTCGTCGGGGAACCCGGTGCCGGGAAACAGCGTGCGCGGCGACTCGTGCAGGCTGACGGTGAGCACCCGCGGGTCGTCGTAGAAGATCTCCTGCACCCCGTCGCCGTGATGCACGTCGATGTCGACGTAGGCCACCCGCTGCGCGCCGAGTTCGAGGACGCGCTTGATCGCGACCGCGGGGTCGTTGTAGACGCAGAATCCGGCCGCGCGGTCCGGCATGGCGTGGTGCAGGCCGCCCGAGATGCTGACCGCGCGGTCGGTCTCGCCCAGCCACACCGCCTCGGCGGCCCGCCGCGTGGCGCCGGCGATCAGCGCGCTCGCCTCGTGCATGCCCACGAACGTCGGGTTGTCGAGCGTGCCGAGGCCCATCATGCCGATCCGCCGGCCGGTCGACGCGGCCTTCACGACGGCGATGTAGTCGGGGTCGTGGACGGTCGCGAGGATCGCGTCGGTGGCCGGCTCCGGCCGCTGGACGGTGACACCTGGCCGGTCCAGCACCCCGAGCGACCGCGCGAGCGCCATGGTCAGCTCCACCCGCACCGGATCCAGCGGATGGTCGCCCATGTCGTACCGCAGGAGCGCCTCGTCCCAGACCACGAGCGTGTTCACGACGATTCCTCCGTTGCGACGGTACGGGTGGGATCGGTGATCCAGTGACTCCACGATCCCACGTACAGCGCCGGGTCCAGCCCCTGCTCGTAGAGGGCCAGCACGATCTGCGCGGCCGTGACCCCCGACCCGCAGTAGGCGCCGATCCGGTCGCCGCTGATGCCGAGCGGTGTGAGCAGCCCTTCCGGCGTGACGGTCCGCGCCGCCGGGACGTTGACCGCGCCGGGGATGTGGCCCGCGACCGGGTCGACCGGCTCGACCTCGCCGCGGAACCGGGCGGCGACACGGGCGTCGATGAGCGTGTTGCGCGGGTCGGCGGCCTCGACCTCCGTCCATACCGGCATGTGTCCAGGCGTCACAACGACGTCCCCCGCTGCCGGCACCGGCGCTTCGGTCGTCACCGGCAGTCCTGCCGCCACCCACGCCGCGTATCCGCCGTCGAGCACCCGGACGTCGTCCACACCGGCCCAGCGCAGCGTCCACCAGGCCCGGGCCGCGGCGCCGGTAGGATTGGACCCGCCTGCGTCGTACACCACCACCGGATGTCCGGCGCGGACCCCCAATCTCCGCAGCGCTGTCTCCAGCTCCGCGGGATCGGGCAGCGGATGCCTCCCACCGGCGCCCGGCTGCCCACAGAGGTCGACGTCGAGGTCGGCGAAGACCGCGCCAGGCAGGTGGCCGGCCGTGTATGCGGCCCGGCCGTCCTTCGCAAGGGTCCAGCGCACATCGAGAAGAGTCGGCGGTTGGGCTGACCGCACCAGCTCGGCGAGCACGGCAACGTCCAAGATCGCCCGGTTGGCTGTCACGTTCCAATCTTGTCGTACGCAGCGGGTAGCATCGCGTACCGGGAGGGCAGGGCAGTGAACGACCTGGTCGATACCACCGAGATGTATCTGAAGACGATCCTGGAGCTCGAGGAGGAGGGCATCGTCCCCAAGCGGGCGAGGATCGCTGAGCGCCTGCGTCAGAGTGGCCCGACCGTCAGCCAGACCGTCGCCCGCATGGAGCGTGACGGCCTGCTGATCGTCGAGGGCGACCGCCACCTGGCGCTGACCGACGGGGGCCGCGCGCACGCGGTCGCGGTCATGCGCAAACACCGGCTGGCCGAGTTGTTGCTGGTCAACGTCATCGGCTTGCCGTATGAGCAGGCTCACGAAGAGGCCTGCCGCTGGGAGCACGTCATGAGCGACGCCGTCGAGCAGCGGGTCTACGAGTTGCTCGGCCGGCCGACCCGTTCGCCCTACGGCAACCCGATCCCGGGCCTGGAGAGCCTCGAGGGCAGCGGCACCGCCGACGAGGTGGGCGACGCGGAGCGCAACCTGGCGTTTCCCGGGCTCGCCGGTTCGGTCGTCGTGAGCCGCATCTGCGAAAGCGTCCAGACCGACGCCGACGTGCTGCGCCAGTTGCACACCGCCGGCATCGACCCGGGCGCGACGGTCACCGTGGCGCAGGAGCGCGACGGTGTCAGCATCGACCGTGCCGGCGAACGCATCCGCCTTCCCCGCGAGGTCGCCTCGCGGGTGTTCGTCGCCGCGCACTGACCAGTCATGCGGTCCGAGGACGGCTGCGCGCCCGCCTGCTCCGTGCAGGAGGTCGTCGACCGGGTCGCCGGCAAGTGGAGCGTGTGCATTCTCGTCGCCGCCGCTGACGGCCCGATCCGGTTCACCGAGCTGGAGCGGGCCATCAGCGGCATCAGCCGGCGGATGCTGACCCTGACGCTGCGCAACCTCGAACGTGACGGCCTGCTGGTCCGGACCGTCTACCCGACCGTCCCGCCCCGGGTGGAGTACCGGTTGACGCCCATGGCCACGGAGCTCCACACGGCACTGGTCGCCCTGACCGCCTGGGCCGAGCGCCACCGCGCCGACGTCGCGGAGGCCCGCCGCCGCTACGACGACCGGGCGAACCCACCCGAGGGCGATAGTGACGGATTGCGCCGCTCCTGACGCCATATGCCGCCTTAGGCTCTCGTCGTGGCCCTCGACCTTGCGTTCTCCGACGAGGTGCTGGAGAAAGCGCTCCGGATGCTCGCGGACGACGCCGACCCGCAGCCGGCGCTGGAGCTGATCACGACCGCCGGCGACGTCCATCGCAAGGAGCACGTGGTCGAAGTGCTCGGCGGCGCCGGACAGCGGCACCTGGACCCGCTGCGCGACCTCGCCGACCGGCAGCCGTACCGGCCGGAGCGCTGGCTCCTGCTCGGGGCGTCGCTCGCCGCCGCGGCGTGGACGGCCCGCGGCACCGCCGACGGCGAGCACACCAGCCATCGGCAGCTACGCGACCAGGAGGTCCTGGTCGGCGAGGCGCGCCGGGCCCTGCGCCGGGCGGCGGCGCTCGACCTGAGCGACCCGGTGCCGTGGAGCGAGCTCGTCGGGGTGGTACTGGGCGCGCCGCTGTACACGAGCGAGCCGACCGACGTGTTCAAGCGGGCGATGATCCTGGCGCCGGACCTGTACCGCGCCCACACCCGCTACCTGGCCGGCCTCACCAACAAGTGGTACGGCAGCCAGGAGAGGGTCCTGGCGTTCGCCCGGACCCGGGCGGCGGAGCGGCCCGACGGCCACCCGCTCCTGGCCCTGGTCGCCCTGGCCCACATCGAGGGTTACGTCGACGGCCTCCTGCGGGGCACCGTGTTCACGCGGTTCTGGCGCGCCTGGCGGTACTTCGCCGACACCGCGATCCGCCTGGAGGTCGACGCGGCCTCCGACCGGCTGCTCGCCGGAGCCGCGGCCTTCGCCAACCACCCGTGGACGATCACGGCCCACCAGGCGTTCGCCGCGCTGTACCACCAGGCCAACGTTCCCGACCGGGCCCGTCCGCACCTACGGCTGAGCGGCACCCGGCCCGCGGTGTGGCCCTGGCGGTACTTCGGCGACCCCGAGCGGCTGTTCGCCGCCGCGGTCGGTGCGCGGGGCTGACCTGGACGCCGGCCGGTTCACAGACTGCTCAGGTCGATCAGCTTGGCCAGCTCGACCACCTTCGGCATCGCCTCCGCGGCCTTGTCGTCGCCCGTGCCGGGGGCGAAGCGCAGCGACAGCTCGATGATGCGCTTGTTGCCGGCGAGCCAGCCGACCTCGACGCCCGGCCCGGCGTCGCCCACCGGCGGGGTGGGCATCTCGTAGCCGACCAGACCGAGGTCCGGGACGGCGGTGGCGTCCTTCGGCTGGACGATCGAGCCGAAGACGTCGGCGCCGACCGTGGTGCTGCTCACCGACAGGATCAGGTCGGGGTAGCTGGCGCCCTGCGTCTGGAGCACACACGTGAAGGTGTTCTCCTGGGTCGCCGCCGCGGCCACGTTCAGGTCGAGGCCGAGCTTCGCGTTGACCATCGCGAAGTCGAGGAGCTGGCACGCGCCGCCGGCCGCGGCCGCCGGTGCCGTCGATCGCTGAGCGGCCGGCGCGGCGCCGGCGTCCCCGTCGCAGCCGCCGAGCAGCAGTGCACAGCACGCGGCCACCAACACCATTCGCACAGCGGCCCACCGTAGTACCGACCGCGTTCGATGGAAAGCCCTACCCCACCGGTAGTCGTGCGGTGATGTACTTGGCGATCTCCAACGAGCTGGTCGCCGCCGGTGAGGGTGCGTTGAGGACGTGGACCTGCCGCCCCTCGGCGACGATGAGGAAGTCGTCGACGAGGTCCCCCTTGGGGGTGATCGCCTGGGCGCGGACCCCCGCGGCGGCCGGCACCAGGTCGTCGGCGGTCACGGCGGGGACGAGCCGGGCGAGGCTCGCGGCGAACCGGCGCTTCGACAGCGACCGGCGCACCTCCGTCAGCCCGTACCGCAGGTGGCGGCGAGCCAGCGCCCACAGCCCCGGGTAGGTGACAGCGTCGGCGACGTCACGGGGCCGGATGCGGCCCCACGTGTAGCCCTCCCGGGCCAGGGCGAGAACCGCGTTCGGCCCGGCGTGGACGCTGCCGTCCACCATCCGGGTGAGATGCACGCCGAGGAACGGGAACTGCGGGTCGGGCACCGGGTAGATCAGGCCGTTGACCAGGTGCCGCCGGTCCTCGCGCAGCTCGAAGTACTCCCCCCGGAACGGGATGATCCGGGCGGGCGGGCGGATCCCCGCCATCCGGGCGACCCGGTCGGCGTGCAGGCCGGCGCAGTTGACGAGGACGTCGGCGGTCAGGTCGCCGGTCGTCGTGCCGACCACGATCTCGTTCCCGCGGTCGCGGATGCCGGTGACGGCGCTGCCGGGGCGCAGGGTGGCGCCGTTCTTCTCGCTGAGCGCGGCCAGGGCGACGCAGACCGCGCCGAAGTCGGCGATGCCTGTCGATGCGACGTGGATGCCCTCGACGCAGGCGACCTCGGGCTCGTGCTCGCGGGCCTCCCCTTGGCCGACCATCCGCACCGGCAGGCCGTTGGCGAGCGCCCGCTCGTACAGCGCGCGCAGGCGCGGCAACTCCGACTCGTCGGTCGCCACGATCAGCTTGCCGGTGACCCGGTGCGGGATGTCGTGCTCCCGGCAGAACTCGACCATGGACGCGCTCCCGGCCTTGCAGAGCGTCGCCTTGAGACTGCCGGGCTTGTAGTACACCCCGGCGTGGATCACGCCCGAGTTGTGCCCGGTTTGGTGCGCACCCCACGTGTGTTCCTTCTCGACCACCGTGACCTGCGCGTCCGGGTGCTCCAGGGTCAGCCGGTGGGCGGTGGCGAGCCCAACGATGCCGCCACCGATGACCACGTACCGCACGTGGGCTCCTTCAGCCTGAGAGGGTCGCAGGCCTGCATGCTAGCGTGACCGGTCGTGGGTGAGTCCGAAACGATCACCGGCGACCCTGTGCAGGACCCGGCGGTCGCTCCGACGCCACCGGCCCGTCCCTGGCGTGCCAGGTTGGTCAAGGCCGTCCGCATCCTGGCCGTGCTGGGCATCGTCTACTTCATCGTCGCGACCACGGTCGACCAGTGGAGCGATGTCGCGACGACGTTCCGGGAGCTGTCGTGGCCGTCGCTGGTCGCTTCGCTCGCCGCCGCCGTCGTCTCTTTGTGGGCGACGATGATGGCGTGGCGCGCGATGGTCGGCAACCTCGACCACCGGCTGCGCGTCCGGGACGCCGCGCCGATCATGCTGGTCGGCGCACTGGGCAAGTATCTGCCGGGCACGGTCTGGGCCTACGTCGTGCAGATGGAGCTCGGCCGCCGGGCCGGGGTCTCCCGCGCGAAGGTGTTCATCGGGTCGGTCGTGGTGACCGGCCTGGGTGTCGCGTGCGGCCTGATCCTGTCGGCACCCGGCTTCGGTTTCGCCTCCGACGGGGCCGATGCGTCGGGCCACGGCACGTTCGGGCCGATCGCGGTCTGGTCCGCGGTGATCCTCTTCCCCTTCGCCCTCGTCTGCTGCTACCCGCCGCTGCTCACCTGGCTGGTCAACCGGGCGATGCGGCTGCTGCGCCGCGCGCCGCTGGACCGCCCGATCGGGTGGCGGCCGGTGCTGGAGAGCGTCGCCTGGATCGCGATCGGCTACCTGGCCGCCGGCCTGCACGTCTGGCTGCTGGTCCGGTCCGACCTGCCCGGCTTCGAGGGCTTCCTGGGCAGCGTGTTCGCCATGGCGCTCGCGCTGAGCATCAGCACCTTCGTCATCGTGGCCCCGTCGGGCCTCGGCGCCCGCGAGTTCCTGATGGCGGTCGCCCTGGCCGGCCTCGGCATGTCGTGGCCGTCGGCGTGGGCGATCACGCTCGTGTCGCGGCTGCTGTTCACCCTCGCCGACGTGGCGGCGGCCGGCGTCTCCGCCGCCGTCGGCCTACGCCGGATCCGCCGCTCGGCGGGTTAGCGGGTCCGCCGGCGGGCGGCTGGGCCCGGCGCGGCGCCGCCGCCCTCCTGTGGAGGCCCAGCGGCGCCTTCGTCAGCGCCTGGGCGAACGTGTACACCAGGCGGCCGGCCCGCTCGTCAGCTCCAGGCCTTCGCCAGCCGGTCGAGCTCCGCGCGGTACTCGATCCGCTCGTACCACTCGGCCGGCCAGGCGTCCTCGCCGTGCGCCGCGCCGGCGAAGCCGCCCGCGAGCGAGGCGATGGAGTCGGAGTCGCCGGAGGAGGCGGCACCCCGGGCGATCGCGTCGACCGGACTGTCGGGGAAGAGCAGCAGGCAGTAGACCGCCGTGGCGAGCGCCTCCTCGGCGACCCAGCCGGCGCCGGCGGCCGAGCACGGGTCGACGTCCGGCCCGATGTACCGCACCGCGTCCTCGATCCCGTCGAGCGCGGTGCGGCACTCGTCCCAGCCGCGGGCGATGAACCGCTCCGGCGACTCGGCCATCGGCTGCCGCCAGAGCTGGTCGCCGAGCCAGTCCCCGCGGTACACGGTCCGCTGCGACGCGCACCGTTCCCGCAGCGCCTCGGGAAGCTCCGCGACCGCCAGACCGTCGATCAACCAGCGCACGGCGAACGCGGACAGCTCCGCCGCCGCCAGCCCGGTCGGGTGGCCGTGCGTCAGCGCCGCCTGCAACTGCGCGGCACCGGCGCGCTCGTCGTCGGTGAGGCCGGGTGCGAAACCCATCGGCGCGACGCGCATGTTGGCGCCGCAGCCCTTCGAGCCGGCGACGGTCGCCTCCCACCAAGGCTTGCCGGCGGCCATCCCGGCGCAGGCGTCCATGCAGGTGCGCCCGGGCGCCCGGTCGTTCTCGTCGCTGCTCCACCACTGCAGGAACCGGCCCCGGATCCGCGGCTCCAGCCGCTCGGCCGTGACCGGCGGCTCCTCCATCGCGCTGAGCAGCCCGTCGGCGACGGCGAGGGTCATCTGCGTGTCGTCGGTGACCATCGCCCGCGGTGGCAAGTCGTGCGGGCCGCGCTGCCCGTATCGGCGCAGAATCTCCTCGTAGCTCAGAAACTCGGTGGGCGCGCCGAGTGCGTCGCCGAACGCGAGCCCGAATAGGGACGCTTTCACCTTCGACATGGCTTCCTCCAACCGCGGGGCGTGGCGGAAGCGTAGTCCCACCGGGCCAGCACGGCGTCCGGTGCCCGGCTCAGAGCCCGTCGGGAACGGCTCCGGCCAGCAACTCGGCGACGCTCGACACGGCGGTCTCCCGATAGGCGCCCAGCGACCGGGACGGGCCGTAGCGGTGTCGCTGTCAGGGGCGGCCGGCGCCCACCAGGACCGGGGACTCGGCGGGCCGGCGGATCTCGCGGCGCAGGGACCAGTGCTTCAGCGACAGCGCCGGCTTCTCCACGACGTGCCAGGACAGCGCGGCGAGTGCCAGCGCGCCGGCGGCCGACAGCACGATGTACGGCACCAGGCCCCATTGCGCGCCGCCGAACAGGGCCACCGACTGTTGCACCGGGAACGCGTAGATGTAGATGCCGTAGGAGTAGTCGCGGTCCCGGCCCACCCGGTGCAGGACCGGCGGGAGGGCACAGGCGGCCCAGATCAGCAGGTACGCGTAGGCCGGGTAACCGAACACGTAGAAGCCGCCCACGAACATCGACGACGCCAGGACCACGGCGGCGGCCAGGCCCGGCACGGGGTGGATCGGGACGCGGTGCTGGTACAACTGGAACACCGCGCCGAGCAGGAAGAGGAAGCCCAGGTAGACCATCGTCTGCAGGTCCAGGTAGCCGATCAGCGGGATCGGGCCGAGGACGCCCCGCTGCAGCGGATGCGTCGCCGGGCCCGACGACGGCAGCGCCAGGAAGAAGTCGGTGACGATGACCGCGTACGTGCCGACGGCGAGCACCAGGACCAGGCCGGGCGAGCGGCGGAGCACCCCGGCGGCGATCAGCGCGATCAGGCCGGCGTAGCAGCTCAGCTCGTACGCCAGACTCCACAGTGAACCGTTGAAGACACTGCCGTGGGCGAGGCGCCCGTATGGCGTCTCCGTCAGCAGGTCACCGATCCCCCACTGGTGCGGGTTGCCGAACCAGTTGGCCCACGCGTACCGCATCGGGCCCGCCGGGTGGTCGAACAGCGACCGCAGCGAGCCGCGCGTGATCACGCTGAGCAGCGGCGCCACGACGAACGCGATGACGAGCAGGCACACCCACAGCCCGGGGAAGATCCGCAGGAACCGATGCCAGGCGAAACGCATCGCGCCGAGGCGCTGGGCGCTCGCGGTCACCAGGAAGCCCGACAGGACGAAGAACCCGTCCACGGCCAGGGTGCCGAGGTCGATCTGGCCGTGGGTCTGCCGCAGGCCGGGGTTGCCCGCGCCGAAGCCGAGCGGCCAGGAGTGCGCGACCAGGACGGCGAAGGCCAGGCCCAGGCGCAGGAAACCGAGGCTGTTCGCCTTCGGCGAGTACCGCGAACGCAGCGTCGGTAGCTGCGACCAGGAAGCGATGATCCGCACGCCAGGTCCAATCCGGTGGGGTGTCTCCCCGATCAACGACGCAACCAGCACCGAGATTTGCTGATAAAAGCGGTAAATACCGAATGACCGACTTGCTCGTTGAACGGATTGTGTCAGTGGTAGCGCCACCTGAGCCGGACGCCACGCCCGGCGAGTCCCGGGACGTCCAGGTCACAGCGGGTCCGGGCAACCGGGTTCAACTACGCACGGCCGGACTGGTGACGGCCGCGTGGGTGGTGGTCGTCGCGGCGTACGCCGCCGGTGTCGCCGCGATACTCCCACCGCTGCTCGTGGTCGCCGTCGCCGCCGTGCTCCGCGGCGGCCGGACACTCCTCGACCGGCTGATGCTGGCGATCGGGCTGCTGTTCGGCCTCACCTGCGTCGCCGGGCTCGTCTTCGCCGTCTGGCCCTGGGGCCTGCACCCGGTCGCCGTCGCGGGGACCGCGTTCACCGTCCTGATCGTCGCGGCGGCCGTCACCGGGCGTCGGCCGGCGCTGCCCCGGCCCCGCATCGGCGACGCGATCGCGGCCGCCGCGGTCGGCGGGGTGGCCGCGGTGCTGATCCGCCCGGTGCTGCGAGACGGCCCCGCCGGCCGGCTCGCGCGCATGCTCGACGGCGAGGACCTGGCCCGGCACACCTCGGTGTTCGACGCGATCCGCCGGACCGGCGGCTACCTGTTCGAGCAGCCGGAGGCGGCGGAGCGGCTCGTCTACCGCGGCATGGTCACCTACCCGCAGGGGTCGCACCTCCTGGCCGGGCTGCTCGACGGCTTCGTGCGCTCGTCGTCGGGCGATCTCGGCAGCGGTACGAGCATGCTGACGCACTACCTGGCCTACGTCCTCGGCGGATACCTGCTGCTGACCCTCGCACTGATCTGGGCCGCCCAGTGGATCGGCGCGGCCGTCCTGACCCCCTCCCGGCAGTTGCCGGTCGCCGCGTTCGTGGCCGGGCTGTGCGGCTTCGGCCCGCTCCTGGACATGGTGCGGATGGGCTACCCGAGCCAGGTCGCCGGCCTGGCCGCGGCGGTGCTGCTGCTCGCGCTGCTGGTCCGGCCGCTCGCCGGGGCGCGTCAGCAGTTGGTCCTCGTCGGGCTGCTGCTCGGCGCGGTCGGCTTCACCTACTACCTGTACCTGCCGCCGGTCGGGCTCGCCGTCCTCGTCTGGCTGCGGCGCGACCGGCACCGGGTCCTCAAGCACCGCGCCTTCGCCGGGGTGGCCGCCGCCCTGGCCGTCGTCTCGGCCGTGCCGATGGCGACGGGGGTCCTCCTCGCCGGGCAGGGGAGCGTGCTGTTCACGGCCGGCGCGATGGGCTTCGACCGCACGATCATGGTCGTGCTGGGCGTCGTGGTGGGCGTGTCACTGCTGACGCGGCGGGCCCGCCGCAGCCGCGTCTGGCGCGGCTACGCCATGGTGTTCGTGCCCGTCGCCGGCTTCGCCGGTGCCATGGCCGCGGCGCAGTGGTTCGCGAGCGGCAGCGGCGGCTATTACGCCAGCAAGGCGCTGTTCCTGCTGTTCGCGCTGCTGATCGCGGGCGTCGGCGCGGTGCTGCTGCACCTGCCGCCCCCCGAACCCGGTCGCTCGGCCGTTCCCCGCTGGTCGGCGGCGGTGCTGGTGTTCCTGCTCGTCGTGGGCGGCTTCACGGCCGGGCCCGGTGACCGCCGGTACCAGTTGACGCGGCACTGGGCGGAGGCGCGGGCGGTGCTGGAGACTCATGCGCGGTTCACCGACGATCCGGTCATCCCGACGGTGATCGTCGGCGACGACGAGGGTTACGAGTCGTACCGCATGACCCTGTTCCTGCAGACGCTGCAGCGCACGTCGGGCACGATGGCGGCGGCGACGTACGAACACGAGCCGGTGTCGTCGCCGAAACGCCTGGACGCGGTCGTGGCACGGATTCCGGGCAGCATGCGGCTGGTGGCGTTGTCGGAGACCGCGGAGCGCCGGGCGCTGGCGGTGCGGGCCCGTCACCCGGAGCTCGACATCGAGGTCGTACGCCTCTGACCCGCCCCCGGCTCCGCCGACGGCAGACCGCCCGGCTCCCTCGGGGGAGCCGGGCGGTCGTCGCTCCGGCGGCTCAGCTACAGCCGCTGGTGGAGCCGCAGCCCTCGCAGACGTAGCAGGAACCCGCCGGGCGCATCTTCGTGCCGCACGTGAAGCACAGCGGCGCGTCGGCCGCCTTGCCC
Source organism: Dactylosporangium roseum (assembly GCF_025264685.1). GTDB lineage: Bacteria > Actinomycetota > Actinomycetes > Mycobacteriales > Micromonosporaceae > Dactylosporangium > Dactylosporangium roseum. The sequence continues at coordinate 1,717,142 of NZ_CP073721.1, read as the reverse complement.
TGGACCAGCTCCAGCAGTTCCGTCGACGAGCCGGCCTTGCGCGTCGCCGGCGTCTCGACGGGCTTCGCCGCCGCGGCCGGCTTCTCGGTCTTCTCCACCTTCTCGACCGGGGCCGAGTTGCGCATCTCGGTCAGGTCGACGTCGGCCTCGCCGGCCTCGGCACGGAGCTGGGCCGCGCGCTCCGCCGACGTGAGGATGCCGAACTCCGAGCGGGTGTCGAAGTCCAGGAAGTCCAGCGCCAGCCGGCGGAAGATGTAGTCCATCACCGACGACGCCAGGCGGATGTCCGGGTCGTCGGTCATGCCGGCGGGCTCGAACCGCATGTTGACGAACTTGCTGACGTAGGTCTCCAGCGGCACGCCGTACTGGAGGCCGATCGAGATCGCCACCGAGAACGCGTCCATGACGCCGGCCAGGGTCGAGCCCTGCTTCGACATCTTCAGGAAGACCTCGCCGAGGCCGTCGTCCGGGTACGACGACGCGGTCAGGTACCCCTCGGCGCCCGCGACGGAGAACGAGACCGTCGAGCTGGGCCGCTTCTTCGGCAGCCGCTTGCGCACCGGCCGGTACTCGATCACCTTCTCGGTCTTCACGACCTCCTGGACGGGGGCCGCCTCCTTCTTGGAGCTGTTCACCGCCGACAGCGGCTGGCCGACCTTGCAGTTGTCCCGGTAGATAGCGAGGGCCTTGAGGCCGAGCTTCCAGCCCTGGAGGTAGATCTCCTCGACGTCCTCGACGGTCGCCGACTCCGGCATGTTGACCGTCTTGGAGATGGCGCCGGAGATGAACGGCTGGATCGCCGCCATCATGCGGACGTGCCCCATCGGCGCGATCGTACGCTCACCCATGGCGCAGTCGAAGACGTTGTAGTGCTCGGGCCGCAGACCGGGCGCGTCGACGACGTGGCCGTGGGCGGAGATGTGCTCGACGATCGCCTCGACCTGCTCCTCCTGGTAGCCCAGGTTGCGCAGGGCGCGCGGCACGGTCTGGTTGACGATCTGCATCGAGCCGCCGCCGACGAGCTTCTTGAACTTCACGAGGGCCAGGTCGGGCTCGACGCCGGTGGTGTCGCAGTCCATCATCAGGCCGATGGTGCCGGTGGGTGCGAGCACGCTGGCCTGCGAGTTGCGCCAGCCGTTCTTCGCACCGATCTCGTTGCCGCGCCGCCACTCCGCCGTGGCCGCCGCCTTGATCGCGGTGTCGACGGTGCCGACCGTCTGGATCGCGTCGTTGGCGTCGGCGTGCTTGCGCATGACCCGCTGGTGCGGCTCGGCGTTGCGGGCGTAGCCGTCGTACGCGCCGACCACCCCGGCCAGCTCGGCCGAGCGGCGGTACGCCGTGCCGGTCATCAGGCTGCTGATCGTCGCCGCGACGGCACGGCCACCATCGGAGTCGTACGCGAGGCCGCTGGCCATCAGCAGGGCGCCGAGGTTGGCGTAGCCGATGCCGAGCTGCCGGTACGCGCGGCTGGTGGCGCCGATCTTCTCGGTCGGGAAGTCGGCGAAGCTGATCGAGACGTCCATCGCGGTGATGACGAGCTCGACCGACTTCACGAACCGTTCGACGGCGAACGTGCCGTCGGCGTCGAGGAACTTCAGCAGGTTGAGCGAGGCGAGGTTGCAGCTCGAGTTGTCCAGGTGCATGTACTCGCTGCAGGGGTTCGACGCGGTGATCCGACCGGTCTCCGGGCAGGTGTGCCAGTCGTTGATCGTGTCGTCGTACTGGATGCCCGGATCGGCGCACTCCCACGCCGCCTGTGCGATCTTGTGGAACAGCTCCTTGCCCTTGACCGTCGACACGACGCTGCCGTCGAGCCGCGACCGCAGCGCGAACTCGGTGTGGTCCTCGACCGAGCGCATGAACTCGCCGGAGACGCGGACCGAGTTGTTCGCGTTCTGGTACTGGACGCTGACGATGTCCTTGCCACCGAGGTCCATGTCGAAGCCGGCGTCCCGCAGGGCGCGGATCTTGTCCTCTTCACGAGCCTTGGTCTCGATGAACTCCTCCACGTCGGGGTGGTCGACGTCGAGGATGACCATCTTCGCCGCGCGGCGGGTCGCCCCGCCCGACTTGATGGTGCCGGCGGACGCGTCGGCGCCGCGCATGAAGGAGACCGGGCCGCTGGCCGTGCCACCACTGCTCAAGAGCTCTTTGGACGAGCGGATCCTGGACAGGTTGACGCCGGATCCGGAGCCGCCCTTGAAGATCAGGCCCTCTTCCTTGTACCAGTCGAGGATCGAGTCCATGGAGTCGTCGACGGCGAGGATGAAGCAGGCGCTGACCTGCTGCGGGCTGGGGGTGCCGACGTTGAACCAGACCGGCGAGTTGAAGCTGAACACCTGGTGGAGCAGCATCCAGGTCAGCTCGAGACCGAAGATCTCGGCGTCCTGGTCGGTGGCGAAGTAGCCGTAGTCCTGGCCGGCCTTCCGGTACGTCGACACGACGCGGTCGATGAGCTGGCGCAGCGACCGCTCACGGCCCTCGGTCCCGACCGCGCCGCGGAAGTACTTCGTCGTGACGATGTTCGCCGCGTTGATGCTCCAGCTCTGCGGGAACTCCACGCCGCGCTGCTCGAAGTTGATCGAGCCGTCCCGCCAGTTGGTCATGACGACGTCACGGGCCTCCCACGTCACCTCGTCATAGGGGTGGACACCCTCGGTCGTCCACACGCGCTCGATCCGCAGCCCCTTGCGTGCCGATGCTTTGGTCTTCGTCTCCCCCGCCATCCGCGGCCCCCTCTGGTCAATGATCCTGGTTCGAAGTTGTGGTGCTCGCGTCATGCGACCGGGCGCGCGGTGTGCACGCCTCCGGCCGCCGTCAGCGTGTTGTCCGCCGGTTCCCCGGCCTCCCCCTGCTGTTCCTTCGCCGGCGCCGGCGGTTTCTGCTCCGGCCGCGACGGTGGCTGCTGCGCCTGTTGCTGCTGCGGTTGTACCGGCTGTTGCTGCTGCGCCGGCTGCTGGTGGTGCGCCGGCGGCTGTTGCGTCGGCGGCTGTTGCTTCTGCCCGGCCCTTAGCGCGGCGATCTCCCGCTCGAAGTCGCTCAGCGAGTCGAACGACCGGTACACGCTCGCGAACCGCAGGTAGGCGACCTCGTCGAGCTCCCGCAGCGGCGCGAGGATGGCCAGGCCGACCTCGTGGCTGGGCAGCTCGGCGGCGCCCTTGGCGCGCACCGTCTCCTCGACCTTCTGCGCGAGCAACGCGATCGCGTCCTCGTCGACCGGCCGTCCCTGGCAGGCCTTCCGCACGCCGGAGATGATCTTCGAGCGACTGAACGGCTCGGTCACCCCGCTGCGCTTGACCACCGCGAGCACGGCCTCCTCGACCGTCGTGAACCGCCGGCCGCATTCCGGGCAGGACCGGCGCCGCCGGATGATCTGGCCATCCTCTGCCTCACGGGAGTCGACCACCCGCGAATCGGCGTGCCGGCAGTACGGGCACCGCATCGATGCACCTTCTCTCAGTCTACGCCGGATATGTCCGTATAAAACGCACACGGACATCCAGCGGTCACCCTTGGTGCGGGCTCCGCCGGAAAGATGACGTTAGGTAGGGGTGATTGTCGAATCCACAACCTGTGGACGACTTGCAGCCCTGTAACTACTACATCTAGGGGTAGACGCTATGCCGACGCCTACGCCTACGCAAGTCAAACGCGGATCCCGACACGTTTGTGTCGCGCGTCTCAACAGACTGGACGACCCTCGATCAACATTCGCCCTGCTCAGCGGGTGCGCGGCAAGATCAATCGCTGCCCGGCATCGATCCCGTAGCCGTCCAGGTCGTTGAGACGGCGAATGTCCTCGACCGTGGCGTCACGACCACGCGACCCTGCGTGACGACCGGCGATTCCCCACAACGTGTCGCCCGGCTGCACGATCACGGTCGGCGCGGGGCCGGGCGGATCGGCGGCCCGGCCGGGCGTGGACACCAGCACCAGCAGACCCCCGGCGACGGCGAGCAGGAAACAGAACACCACGACGCGACCCCGCCGGGTCAGGCGAATCGGCACGGCTCCCCCTCATTTCCGTACAGCCGTTCTATCGAACGGACGTACGATGGTCCTATCAGAGCAAGAAGACACGTGTCGAGCGGACCCGCCGAAAAACAGCCCGCCACGTAGTACAGATGTTTGAAACTGGCACACTTCGGCGATACGGTGATCCACACACGATCAAGGCGTTGCGTGTGTTGATGATCGTGGCAGGGCGAAACATGACAGCCTGGGCCGCCCAGCCGGGCCGAACAGGTCGACGGGCCACCCCACGGCCCGTCCGCACGCGCAGCGGCTGCGCGTGTCGACAGAGGGAGGACGACGTGTCAGCCGACGACCGCACCGACGCACCCGTGAGCGAGCCGGCCGAGGTCACCGCGATTGGCCGTGGCTCCCGCCGCGGCACCCGCCGGCGCGGAGGCGAGCCGGAGATGCGCGCGGTGACCGCGGTGGTCAGCGCGTTCCCCGACCTGTTCGCCGCCGACCTGACCGTCCGGCAGCGCCGGATCCTGGAATTCATCCGCGGCGCGGTCGAGCGCAACGGTTATCCGCCGAGCGTCCGCGAGATCGGCGAGGCCGTCGGCCTGGTCTCCCCGTCGAGCGTCGCCTATCAGCTCAAGGAGCTCGAGCGGAAGGGCTACCTGCGCCGCGACCCCAACCGCCCGCGTGCCGTCGACGTCCGCCCGCCCAGTGAGCTGGTGGCCGTCGACGAGGAGGCGGCCCGCGCGGCCCGCCCGTCGCCGGCCTACGTCCCGGTGCTCGGCCGCATCGCCGCCGGTGGCCCGATCCTGGCCGAGCAGGCGGTGGAGGACGTGTTCCCGCTCCCCCGCGAGCTGGTCGGCGAGGGCACGCTCTTCATGCTGCAGGTCAAGGGCGACTCGATGCTCGACGCCGCCATCTGCGACGGCGACTGGGTCGTCGTCCGCCAGCAGCCCAACGCCAACAACGGCGACATCGTGGCCGCCATGCTCGAGGGCGAAGCGACCGTCAAGACCTACCGCAACCGCGACGGCCACGTCTGGCTCATGCCGCAAAACGCCGCCTTCGATCCCATCCCGGGCGACAACGCGACCATCCTGGGCCGCGTCGTGACGGTGGTCCGCCGCATCTGACGCCAGCCCGATCCGACCTTGCCGGATTCCGGTGGCTCGACGTTCGCACGTTTGGTGATCGGTGCGGCGTGGCGGGCGACTGCTGGATCGCGGCCAGGATCGTCGTGGACCATCCAAGGCCGCGACTTGCAGGCGCGCGGCCGCCCGTCAACCCCGCGTTGCGCAACGGGACGGTGGCGCATAGTCGCACGGTCCGGTGTCCGCCGCTCGCGGTCGCCGCCGGACCCGGCACGGCACGTTCCGGCCGGACGTGGACCTGGCCAGTGGCCGGGCCACGGATCGCCACCAAGGTCAATTGCGGACCGCGAGGGGTGTCAGCGGTGTGGGGCGTAGCCGCGGTCGTAGCCGTCGTGGTCACCGGGGTGCCGGCTTCGGCCGTACACGCCGCCGGTCTGGCCCGGCGGGGGCGGCGGAGGAGGGAAGCCGCCCTGCTGGCCGAAGCCGCGCGTGCCCGAGGGTTGCTGCCCGTGGCCGGCCGAGCCGGAGCCGCCCCGGCCGTACACCGGGCCGTCCCGGTCCGGACCGTCCTGGTCGTATCCGGCCGGACCGGGACTCGACGGGGCAGCGCCGTAGACCGTGCCGCCGCGGTTGGCCGGCGCTGGAGCCGTGGCCGGAGCGGCCGGACGGGCGCCGTAGACCGTGCCACCCGCACCGCCGGGGCCACCTGGGCCGCCCGAACCACCTGGCGGACCGGCCTCAAACGGATCGCCGCGCGGGTCGCCGCCGAAACCGCCACCTGGGCGGCCGCCGAAACCGCCACCCGGCCCGCCGACCGAGGCCGCGGCGCGGACCGGGGCCGCGGGCGGCGCGTTGCGGCGGGCCATGCGGGCACGGCGGATGCCGAAGATGCCGGCCGCGACGAGGATGAGGCCCACGATGCCGATGGCCGCCACCGCATACGTGATGTCCTGGAGCGTCAGGCTTTCCAGGAACGACTGGTCGTCGCCCTTCGGCGCGGGCAGGTTGGCGCCGGCGCCCTTGCCCGGACTGATGTTGGTCGGCGTGTATCGCAGCAGGGGAACCTTTTTCGCCGAGTCGACGTCCGAGGCGGTGATGTAGGTCTTACCGTCGGCCGAATATGTGATCGACTCGCCCTGGGGCTCGTTCGGCAGCGGGGTGATGCGCGGCTTGCCGGTCGTGATCGCCTTGACCACGTCACCACCGGGGACGTCGAACTCGTATGCGTCCGAATACGTCCGGATGACGACCTTCGAGCCGTCGGGCGACGCCGCCGCCCCGGTGACGAGCTTCCAGCCGAGCAGGCCGAGCGGGTTGGGCGTCTTCGTGTCCTGCGCCGTGAAAGAGCCGACCTTCTTGAGCTTCACACCCTCCTGGGCCTTCGGCTGCAACGGCCCCTCGGGGACCCAGACCTCGCTGGCCGGCGTCTTGGTGATGATGATCGGGCTGCCGTCGGCGGCCAGGAGCATCGCCTCTGCGTCGTGCTTCTTGCCGTCCGGATATGCGAGCCGGTGGATCGTCGGCTCCTTGGAGCCGGCCGGCAGGCTCCACACCGCGATCGTCCGGCGCGGGTCCTTGCTACCGCCGCTGGCCTCGTCGTTGTCGCCGATGTCGGCGATCCACAGCGTGCCGGTCTTGTCGATCGCCAGGTCTTCGGGGTCGAGTGCCGTGGACGGGTAGCTGATCGTGCCGACCACCTTGCACGCGCTGTCGAGCTGGAAGATCTTCGCCTTGTTGCCGCCGGACTGACTGTCCTGGATGGCGTAGAAGCCCGTGGCGGTGGCGACGAGACCGGAGATCTCGCTCACCTGCCGGCCGTCCGGGGTGCAAACGGCCTGGCCGGCGCCGGACGCGGCGGGTGACGGATGGCTCGACGGGGACGGCGCTGCCGCGGCCGGAGATGACAGCCCGGCCGACAGACTCAGAACAGCGGCCGCGCAGAGCCCCACCCGTCGTCGCATCGCACAAGTCTGGCAGAGCCGGACCGGTTCTGGGTGCGCCCGGTCCGGCTGTCACTCCCTGTGATTGCAGAAACTCTATGCGGACATCGCGAACGGAGCGAGCTCGGCCGCGAGTGCCTCGGTGACCCGTGCACGGATGCGCGTGCCCTCGGCCAGGTGCGCGGTTTCGAGCACCTCGCCGATGGCGTGGACGCGGGCGACCAGGTCGCCGCGGTCATACGGCACCACGGCCGTCAGCTCGATCGCCGGCCACGGCAGCCGGTCCTCGACCGCCGCACGGACGTCGTCGATGCCGGCACCCGTGCGGGCCGACGCGAAGACGGCGTCGGGCCACAGGCGCTTGAGCCGCAACTGGGTCTCCTCGTCGGCGGCGTCGACCTTGTTGACCACGAGCAGCTCGGGCACCGCGTCGGCGCCGACCTCGGCCAGCACCTCACGTACTGCTCGAACCTGCTCTTCCGGGTCTGGGTGGGCGCCGTCGACCACGTGGAGCACCAGATCGGCCTCGGCGACCTCCTCGAGGGTCGACCGGAACGCCTCGACCAACTGGTGCGGCAGGTGCCGGACGAACCCGACGGTGTCCGACAGCGTGTAGATCCGCCCGTCCGCCGCGCGTGCCCGCCGGGTGGTGGTGTCGAGGGTGGCGAACAGCGCGTCCTCGACCAGCACCCCCGCGCCGGTCAGCCGGTTGAGCAGGCTGGACTTGCCGGCGTTGGTGTAGCCGGCGATGGCCACGCTCGGCACCCGGTTGCGCCGGCGGGTGGACCGCTTGGTGTCGCGGATGGTCGCCATCGCGGCGATCTCCCGCTTGAGGCGTGCGATGCGGTGGCGGATGCGCCTCCGATCGGTCTCCAGCTTGGTCTCACCGGGACCGCGCAGGCCGACGCCGCCGTTGCCGCTGGCCGAACCACCGGCCTGCCGGCTGAGCGCCTCACCCCAACCGCGCAGCCGTGGCAGGAAGTACTGCAACTGGGCCAACTCGACCTGGGCCTTGCCCTCCTTGCTCTTGGCGTGCTGGGCGAAGATGTCGAGGATCAGCGCGGTGCGGTCGATGACCTTCACGTTGACCTGCGACTCCAGGGTGCGCAACTGGGACGGCGACAGCTCGCCGTCGCAGATGACGGTGTCCGCGCCGGTGCTCCGGACGACGGCGCGCAGCTCGTCGACCTTGCCCCGGCCGACGTACGTCGAAGAGTCCGGCCGGCTGCGCCGCTGGATCAGCCCGTCGAGGACCTGCGATCCGGCGGTCTCGGCCAGCGCGGCCAGCTCGGTCAGGGAGTTTTCGGCGTCGGTGGCGGTGCCCTCCGTCCACACCCCGACCAGGATCACCCGCTCGAGGCGCAGTTGCCGGTATTCGACCTCGGTGACGTCGGCGAGCTCCGTGGAAAGGCCGGCGACGCGGCGGAGGGCGTGGCGCTCCTCGAGCTCGAGATCACCCGCGTCGAACTCGACATCGTCCGCAAGGTCCTCGAACGTCGCTCGTGCTCGCAACATGTACTCCTCGATGGTGCGGTGACAACCCGTCAATCGTGACACCTCAGGCATCCGAAAGCACTTGATATTGGCCGTACGGCCATCGACCTGTCACGATCAGAAGGTCCCGGTGCGGCAGCCGGGTGACGGGCGGGGTGAGAATGGGGTGAGAATGGGCACGTGACACCTGCCACGCACCGTCTGCCCAGCGCCGGTTTCTCCATCACCATTCGCGTCTCCGTGCTGGCCGATGCCTCCGCGATCGGCCGCCTCACGACCTCGGTCGGCGAGTCGGGCGGCATCGTCACCGCCGTCGACGTCGTCGACTCCGACAGTGCCAACGTCGTCGTCGACCTCACCTGCGACACCGCCGACTCGGCCCATGCCGAGCAGGTCGTCGCGGGCCTGGAGAAGCTCGACGGGGTCGATGTCCGCAAGGTCTCCGACCGCACGTTCCTCCTGCACCTCGGCGGCAAGATCGAGGTCGCACCCAAGGTCGCCCTCCGCAACCGCGACGAGCTCTCCCGCGCGTATACGCCCGGTGTGGCCCGCGTCTGCCTCGCCATCGCCGAGCATCCCGAGGACGCCCGCCGCCTGACGATCAAGCGCAACACGGTCGCCGTCGTCACGGACGGCTCGGCCGTGCTCGGCCTGGGCAACATCGGGCCGTATGCGGCGATGCCCGTCATGGAGGGCAAGGCCGCCCTGTTCAAGCGCTTCGGCGGGGTCGACGCCTGGCCCGTCGTGCTCGACACGCAGGACACGGAAGAGATCATTTCGATCGTGCGGGCGATCGCGCCGGCCTACGGCGGCATCAACCTCGAGGACATCGCCGCGCCGCGCTGCTTCGAGATCGAGGAGCGGCTCCGCGACCAGCTCGACATCCCCGTCTTCCACGACGACCAGCACGGCACGGCGATCTGCGTCCTGGCCGCCCTCACCAACGCACTGCGGGTGGTCGGCAAGCCGATCGACCAGGTCCGGGTGGTCGTCAGCGGTGCCGGCGCCGCCGGCACCGCCATCATCAAGCTCCTGCTGCGCCAGGGCGTCGGCGACGTGATCGCCTCCGACCGGCCGGGCGCGCTGCACCGGGGCATGACCGGGCTGTCGAGGTCCTGGCAGTGGTTGGTCGACAACACCAACAAGGACGACTACCGGGGCGACCTGCGCGGCGCGGTGGTCGGCGCCGACGTGTTCATCGGGGTGAGCGCCCCCAACCTGCTCACCGGCGACGACATCGCCGCGATGGCGCCCGGCTCGATCGTGTTCGCCCTGGCCAACCCCGACCCGGAGGTCGACCCGCGGGAGGCCCGCGAGCACGCCGCGATCGTCGCCACCGGCCGCTCCGACCAGCCCAACCAGATCAACAACGTGCTGGCCTTCCCCGGCGTGTTCCGGGGCATGCTCGACGCGCAGGCGCGGGAGTTCACCGAGGCGATGGCCCTGGCGGCCGCTCAGGCGATCGCCGACACGGTCGGCGAGGACAAGCTCAACCCGACCGTCATCGTCCCCAGCGTCTTCGACGCCCGGGTCGCCCCCGCCGTGGCCGCGGCGGTGCGAGCGGCGGCGAAGGGCCCACACCTGGACTCCACCCCGGACGGCGAGCCGTCCTGACCCCGCCCCGCGCGTTGATCTTGCAGTTGTGGTGCCGCGACACTCCCTCTTTGCCCGGGTTTGTCAGGCACCACAACTGCAAGATCAACGCAAAAGAAGGGTCGAGGGGGCGGTCAGAAGTGGGCCGGGGTCAGGTGGCGGATGGCCTGTTCGTCGACGTCGCCGTGGGCGACGATCACCGCGGGGCCCTGGAGCACGCACTCCGTCGGGGTCGATGTCACCGTGAGCCGGCCGCCGGGCACGTCGACTACGACGACGCCCGCCTCCAGGCCGGTGTGGTGCAGCGCCACGGCGGCGACCGCGCAGGCGCCGGAGCCGCAGGACTGGGTCTCACCGGAGCCGCGCTCGTAGACGCGCATCCGCCGGTAGAGATCGGCACCGACCGGCGGTGAGCCGGCCGCGGCGAACTCGACGTTGACGCCGGCGGGGAAGATCAGCGGGTCGACCGCGGGCGCGGCGGTCAGGTCGAGGCACTCGAGCGTCGGCTCGTCGACCGGGCACACGAGATGGGGGTTGCCGACGTCGACGGCGGTGCCGGCGAACGTGGCGCCGTTCGTGCCGGCGTCGCTCTGCACGTACACCCTCGGGACCGGCATCCCGGCGGCGATCTCCTCGCCGATCGTCACCGGCACCACGCCGGCCCGGGTGACGAGGTTGAACGACCCCTCGGGGGCGACGAGACCGGCCTCGGCGAGATACCGCGCGTAGACCCGCACCCCGTTGCCGCACATCTCCGACTGGGAACCGTCGGCGTTCCAGTAGTCCATGAACCACTCGGCGACGGCCGAGGACGCCTCGGCGTCGGGGTGGGCGGCGCTGCGCACGACCCGCAGGACGCCGTCGGCGCCGATCCCGCGACGGCGGTCGCACAGCGCGGCGACGAACGCCGGGGTCAACGGCAGCACGCCGTCCGGATCGGGCAGGATGACGAAGTCGTTGCCCGTGCCGTGTCCTTTGGCGAAGCGCATGGCGTCAATCTTGCCGCACGACGCCCAGTGCCGCCGCCGTGATGTCCGCCGCCGCGCCGTCGAGCCACACGATCCGCCGATCACGGCGGAACCAGGACCGTTGCCGGCGCACGAACCGCCGGGTGGCCCGCACCGTCTCGGCACGCGCCTCACCCTCTTCGCACCCTCCCGCGAGGAACGTGAGGATCTGCTGGTACCCCAGGGCCCGGCCGGCCGTCCGCCCTTCCCGCAGGCCCTGCCGTTCGAGCGCGCGTACCTCGTCGACGAACCCGGCGGCCCACATGGCCTCGACGCGCCGCTCGATCCGCTCGTCGAGCAGTTCGGTGCCGACGTCGACGCCGATCTGGAGGGCGTCGTACACGGGGCGCGGCTCCGGCAACCGTGCGGTGAACGCGCCGCCGGTGAGCGCGATGACCTCCAGCGCGCGCACGATGCGCCGGCCGTTGCCGGGGAGGATCCGTTCCGCGGCGGCCGGGTCGGCGGCGGCCAGCCGCGCGTACAGCGGCGCGGGGCCGGCCCGCTCCAACTCCTCCTCCAGTTCGGCGCGCAGCCGCGGGTCCGTGCCCGGGAAGTCGAAGTCCTCGAGGACGGCCCGGACGTACAGGCCCGAACCGCCGACCAGCAGCGGGACCCTGCCCCGGCTCGCCACGTCGTCGATCGCGGCGCGGGCGAGCCGCTGGTACACGGCGACGCTGGCGGGCTCCCGGACGTCCCAGACGTCCAGCACGTGGTGCGGGATCCCGGCCCGCTCGGCGACGGTGAGCTTGGCGGTGCCGATGTCCATCCCGCGGTACAACTGCATCGAGTCGGCGTTGACCACCTCACCGCCGAGGGCCTCGGCGAGGTGGAGGCTGAGCGCGGACTTGCCGGCCGCCGTCGGTCCGACGATCGCGACGACCTTCGTCATCGCCAGCTCGCCACCAGATAGCCGACCCCGTACGGCGCGTCGTCGTAGAGCAGCTCGGCGTGCCGCGGCTCGTCGCCCGCCGCTCCGGCCAGCACCTGCCAGGGGGCGCGGCCGGCGACCAGCAGTTCGTCGGCCAGGACCGGGTCGAGCGCCATCAGGGCCCGCGTGTCGGCCTCGGCCAGGGCGTCCGCCACGGCCGCGTCGAACCCGGCCGCGCGCGGGTCGAGGTAGGCCGGCGCCTTTTCGCTCCGGCAGGCCGAGGCGTCCCCGAGGACCAGCAGCCCGACACGCTCGGCCTCGGCGGCAAGTGAACGTCCGAGTTCAGCGCATTCGTCCGGAGACGCGGTCGATGCCACGCTCTGGAAGGCGCCGGCCCGCGGCGCCAGCCACGCGCCGATCAGCAGGCTGAGGGGCAACGGGTCTCCGCCCGGTGTTCCGACCGGCAGATCGATCCCCCACGGGGACAGGGTCCCCCCGAACGGCGCATGACGGCGTACCGTCGTGGTATCGGCACCGACGACGATGAGCGAGTCGACCGAGGCATTCGCCAGGTGCGCCATGGCGGCGCGGCAGGCAGCCCGCAGGCCGTCAAGCTCGCTCGCCGCCCCGGCGGCCACCTCCGGCACGAGCAACGGCGGATGTGGGCAGACCGCGGCGGCGACGAGTGACACGGCATAACGTTATCGGGGACGGTCTTTGCGCAGCCGCGCGGCCTGCGAATGGCACCGGAATGGTCACGGTTCGGCCGCAGGCCCTCGACCGGCCCCGGGGCACACCTGTGAGAATGCCCTGGGGAACTTTGCTGTGCGATGGCGGCGTGACGGTGGGATACCCGATCCCGCGGGCGCCGGGAGCGAGGATGGGCGATGAGCGACCCTACGACGTATGGACGGATCGACGCTGACGGCAACGTGTTCGTGAAGACGGCTGCCGGCGAACGGGCCATCGGTTCATGGCAGGCCGGGACCCCGGAGGAGGGCCTGGCGCACTTCGCGCGCCGGTTCGCCGACCTGGTCACCGAGGTCGACCTGATCGAGGCACGGCTCGCCAGTGGTGCGGCGGACGCCGGACAGTCGCTGTCCACCATCCGCCGCCTGCGCAGCGGCCTGGACGAGGCGCACGTCGTCGGCGACATCGACGGGCTCGCCGCCCGGCTCGACAAGTTGACCACGGTCGCCGAGGAGAAGGCCGGCGCTGCGCGGGCGGCTCGGGACGCGGCGCGCGCCGAGGCCCTCGCCCGCAAGACCAGGCTGGTCGAGGAGGCGGAGCACATCGCCGCCGAGGCCACCGGCTGGAAGACCGCCGGCGACCGGCTCAAGGAGATCCTCGACGAGTGGAAGTCCATTCACGGCGTCGAGAAGAAGGCCGAGGGTGAGCTGTGGAAGCGGTACGCCGCGGCCCGCGACGCCTTCACCCGCCGCCGGGGCGCGCACTTCGCGACCCTGGACGCCACCCGCAAGCAGGCGCAGGGCCGCAAGGAGGAACTGGTCACGGAGGCCGAGTCGATCGCCGACTCCACCGAGTGGAACGCGACGGCGGCCCGCCTCAAGGAGCTCATGACCGAATGGAAGGCCGCTCCCCGGGCCGCGAAGGAGACCGAGCAGCGGCTGTGGGAACGCTTCCGGGCCGCGCAGGACGCGTTCTTCAAGCGGCGCAGCGAGGTCTTCAGCGCCCGCGACGCCGAGTTCAAGGACAACCTGGATCGCAAGCAGGAGCTGCTCGCCCAGGCCGAGGCGCTCGACATCGACGGCGACGCGAAGGCCGCCCAGGCGAAGCTCCGCGAGATCCAGGGCACCTGGCACGATGTGGGCCGGGTGCCGCGCGAGTCCCAGGCCGGCCTGGACCGCCGCCTGCGCGCGGTCGAGGACAAGGTCAAGGCCGCGATGGACGCCGCCTGGCGCCGCACCCCGCCGGAGGCAAGCCCGCTGCTCGCCCAGATGCGCGAGCAGGTGGCCCGGGCGGAGCAGCAGCTCGCGAGCGCCCAGGCCGCCGGCGACCAGCGCCGGATCAAGGAGGCCGAGAAGGCCCTCGAGTCGAAGCGCAAGTTCCTGGCCATGGCCGAGCACTCAGGCTGACCGGTTCACAAGCCTCTCCAGTGACGGGCACCGCCCGTCCGACATAGAAAAGTTGACCACTACGCGCCACGTGCGTGTAGTGGTCAACGTCGTTTCGGGGTCGGACCGGCGGCTGCGACCCGCCATTCCCGGTGGCAACGCTGATTGCCGACGCGGGTCAGGCGGCGAAGTGAAGCCGTGCGGTCGCCTGTCCACCCCGGTGTTGGTTGCGCTATGGGATGGTGACACACAGTCGTGCGGGTGGGTGGCTGTCGCTCATGATCGCCGCTGGACCTGGGACGGCGGGTTCCGGCGGCGGATTGCGGCGCAACACGCGCCCGCCGACGCACCCGGCGACGACACCTCCGAGGCCCCGTCCGAATTGTCGGCCTGATCCGGGTTGGTAAGAGGCCGTTGGACTGAACTTCGCGGCTGTCAGCAGGAGCTGGTCGCCGGCTGGGGTGGTGGCGCGCCGATCGTGGGCATGCCCAGCGAAACGCCCGGGGTGCGGGTCACCCGGCCGGCCTCCCACGCGTCGCCGGCGCGGGTGCGGCGGTGGGAGATCAGCGGGCCGTCGGCGTTGAGGTGGTGCGGGGCCGCGTAGGTCACCGTCGTGTGGACCACGTCGCCGGGGCGGATGGCGGCTGTCGGGTCGGCTGCGAAGTGGACCAGGCGGCCGTCGCGGGCGCGGCCCGACAGCCGGCCCGTCGCGCCGTCCTTGCGGCCCTCGCCGACGGCCACCAGGACCTCGAGCGTCCGGCCGACGAGCTGCTTGTTCTCCGCCCAACTGATCTCTTCGAGGGTGGCGATCAGCCGGTCATACCGCTCCTGGACTACCGCCTTCGGCACCTGGTCCTCCATCGTCGCGGCGGGGGTGCCGGGGCGCTTGGAGTACTGGAACGTGAAGGCGCTGGAGTAGCGCGCCGCCCGGACGACGTCCAGGGTGCGCTCGAAGTCGTCGTCGGTCTCGCCGGGGAAGCCGACGATGATGTCCGTGGTGATCGCGGCGTCCGGCATCGCGGCCCGGACCTTGTCGATGATGCCCAGGTAGCGTTCGGCGCGGTACGAGCGGCGCATCGCCCGCAGCACCGCGTCGGAGCCCGACTGCAGCGGCATGTGCAAGGAGTGGCACACGTTCGGCGTCTCGGCCATCGCGGCGATCACGTCGTCGGTGAAGTCCTTCGGGTGCGGGCTGGTGAACCGCACGCGCTCCAGACCCTCGACGGAGCCGCAGGCGCGCAGCAGCTTGCCGAAGGCGAGGCGGTCGCCGAACTCGACACCGTAGGAGTTGACGTTCTGCCCCAGCAGCGTCACTTCCAGTACACCTTCGGCGGCCAGCGCCCGGACTTCGGCCAGGATGTCGCCCGGCCGGCGGTCCTTCTCCTTGCCGCGCAGCGCCGGCACGATGCAGAAGGTGCAGGTGTTGTTGCAGCCCACGGAGATCGACACCCAGCCGGCGTAGGTCGACTCGCGGCGGGTCGGCAGCGTGGAGGGGAAGACCTCCAGCGACTCGAGGATCTCGACCTCGGCGCTGGCGTTGTGCCGGGCGCGCTCGAGCAGCACCGGCAGCGAGCCGATGTTGTGGGTGCCGAAGACCACGTCGACCCAGGGCGCCTTCTTAACGATCTCGCCGCGGTCCTTCTGCGCCAGACAGCCGCCGACGGCGATCTGCATGCCGGGATTGGCGCTCTTGGTCGGCCGCAGGTGGCCGAGGTTGCCGTAGAGGCGGTTGTCGGCGTTCTCCCGCACCGCGCACGTGTTGAACACGACCACGTCGGGGTCGCCGCCGGCCGCCGCCGGGACATAGCCGGCGTCCTCCAGCAGACCCGAGATGCGCTCGGAGTCGTGCGCGTTCATCTGGCAGCCGTACGTGATCACCTTGAAGGTGCGCGGCGCGGAAATGGGAGCAGTCATGGCAGCACGAAGTCTAGCCCCCGACATGCTCCCCGGACGTATCCACCAACCCCGGCAGCGGTACGTCCAGAGCCTCGTGGGGCGGCCGGATCGGCGTCACCGACACGTAGCCGTCGTGCAGCCACGCATCGTCGCTGCCGGGCTCCGCGCCACCGTCCAACTGCTCCAGTGACATGCGCACGAAGCCTTCGCCCCGCTCCAGCATCGTCATCTGTACCGTGCCGAACTCGGCGAGGTGCGCCCGCCGGATGCCGCGCAGGTCGCCGGCCGCCACGTTCGGGACGTTGACGTTGAGCACGAACGGGCCGGTGAGCAGCGGCATCAGGGTGCCGGCGACCTCGGCGGCGGTCTCCCAGTGCGGGTCGGCCTCGACCCGAGGGTCGAAGGACACGCCGAGGGAGACGGCCATCGCGCGGCAACCGTTGTCGACAGCGGTGAACGCCGCGCCGACCGTCCCGGAATGCAGGACCGCGGCACCCGTGTTCGGGCCCCGGTTGATCCCGGACAGGACCACGACCGGTGCCTCGCCGAAGGCGCCGCGGGTCGCGATGAGCACGATGAACGCCGGCGAGGCGGCCACGGCGAACGCCGGTACCGCGGCCAGGGGTGCTGGCAGGATGCGCTCTTCCATGCTGATACGCCCACCCACGTCGACGGCGGCGAGCGAGGCGCTGGCGCCGCTCGCCTCCCTCGCCGGGGCGGCGACCACGACGTCGTGTCCGGCCCGGACGGCCGTCGCGGCGAGTGCGTGGAGCCCGGGGCTGTCGATGCCGTCGTCGTTGGTCACCAGGATTCTCATGGCCGCCAGTGTGGCAAGCGCCTCGCCGTTATCGGTCCGTGACCGCCGCGCCGCCGTTCGGGGGCAATACCACCGCTAACGTTTCCCGAAAGCATTCCCACGCAGCGAGGCGGCCGATGACAGACGAACCTTTGATCGTGCTCAATGGCGTGAACAAGTGGTTCGGCGAGTTGCACGTTCTGAAGGACATCAACCTGTCGATCGGCCGCGGTGAGGTCGTGGTCGTCGTCGGGCCCTCCGGTTCGGGCAAGTCGACGCTCTGCCGCGCCATCAACCGACTGGAGCCGATCAACGACGGCGAGATCGTCTTCGATGGCACCCGGCTGCCCGAGGAGGGCCGCCCGCTCGCCCGGCTGCGCAGTGAAGTCGGCATGGTGTTCCAGTCGTTCAACCTGTTCGCGCACAAGACTGTGCTGGAAAACGTGATGCTGGGGCCGGTCAAGGTCCGCAAGGAGAAGCCGGCCGTGGTGCGCGAGCGCGCCATGGGGCTGCTCGACCGGGTCGGCATCGGCACGCAGGCGGAGAAGTATCCGGCACAGCTCTCGGGCGGCCAGCAGCAGCGCGCGGCGATCGCCCGGGCGCTCGCCATGCAGCCGAAGGCCATGCTGTTCGACGAGCCGACGAGCGCCCTCGACCCCGAAATGGTCGGCGAGGTGCTCGACGTGATGACGGGACTGGCCCGGGAGGGCATGACCATGGTCGTGGTCACCCACGAGATGGGGTTTGCCCGCCACGCGGCCAACCGCGTCGTCTTCATGGCCGACGGCCAGTTGGTGGAGGAAGCGGCGCCGGCCGATTTCTTCGCCAGCCCGAAGAGCGACCGGGCGAAGGACTTCCTGTCGAAGATCTTGACGCACTGACCGGTGCGTTTCCGGCCGTCCGGCGAGCCCGGGCGGCTTGAGGTGATGGAAGGAGCACGCAAGCATGCGAATCACGCGGATCGCGGCGGTAGCCGCAGTCGCCACCCTTGCGCTGGGTCTTGCCGCTTGCGGCAAGGATGGCGAGCCGACCCCGGAGACCCCCGGCGCCGCGGGGTCGAACGCGCCGGCCAGCGACAGTTGCAGCTCGTCGGGTGTGACGCTCACCCCGGCCAGTAACGTCGCGATCACCGGCAGCCCGACCTACGACAAGATCAAGTCGGCGAGCAAGGTGGTCGTGGGTGTCAAGTTCGACCAGCCGAACCTCGGCTACAAGGACGCGTCCGGCAAGCGCTGCGGTTTCGACATCGAGATCGCGCGGTTGATCGCCTCGAAGCTGGGCATCGACCCGGCGAAGATCGAGTACAAGGAGATCCCGTCCGCCAACCGCGAGACGGCGATCAAGAGCGGTGAGGTCGACTACTACGTCGGCACCTACTCGATCACCGACAAGCGCAAGGCCGACGTGTCGTTCGCCGGCCCGTACTTCGTCGCCGCGCAGGACCTGCTGGTGCGCAAGGACGACAGCTCGATCACCGGCGCCGACTCGCTCAAGGGCAAGACGGTCTGCTCCGCGACCGGCTCGACCCCGATCCAGCGGGTCCGCGACCAGAAGCTGACCGAGCCCGGCGGCAAGATCGTCGAGTTCGGCACCTACTCCGAGTGCGTGTCGCAGTTGATCGACCGGAAGGTCGACGCGGTGACCACGGACGACGCGATCCTCAAGGGCTACGCGGCGCAGAACCCGGCGCTGCTGAAGGTCGTCGGCAAGCCGTTCATCAACCCGGCGACGAGCCAGCCGTACCCCGAGAAGTACGGCATCGGCCTGAACCACGACGACAAGGCGCTGCGCGACTTCGTCAACGCCTCGCTCGAGGCCGCCTTCGGTGACGGTACCTGGCAGAAGATCTACGACGGCACGCTCGGCAAGTCGGGCTCGTCGGCCACCCCGCCGAAGCTCGAGAAGTACTAGTCGACACCGCGAGGGGCGCCGCCGCGAGCGGCGCCCCTTCCCCTTCCCCGAGGTCTTCATGGGTTCGTTCTGGCACATACTGACCGACAACTGGGACGTCATCGGCCCGCACTTCCTGTCGACGATCGAGCTGTTCGTGATCGCCGCCGTGAGTTCCCTGGTTCTCGGCACGCTGCTCACAGCGATGCGGGTGTCCCCGGTCCCGGCACTGCGCGCGTTCGGCACCTCATACGTGCAACTGCTGCGCAACACGCCGCTGACGCTGGTCTTCGCGCTGCTCGTCTTCGCGGTGCCGAAGCTCAACGTGACCTTCGACTACTTCACCGGCGCGTGCATCGCGCTCACGGCCTACACCAGCGCGTTCATCTGCGAGGTGCTGCGCTCCGGCATCAACACGGTGCCGGTCGGGCAGGCCGAGGCCGCCCGCGCGCTCGGCATGACGTTCACCCAGGTGCTCGGCTCGGTCGTGCTGCCGCAGGCGTTCCGCAGCATCGTGCCACCGATGATGAGCGTGCTCATCGCCATGCTGAAGAACACCACCGTCGCGGCCGGCTTCTCGGTCGCCGAGGCCGGCGCCATCCGCCAATACCTCGCCGAGCGCGGTGAGAACCAGATCCAGGTCCTGCTCTGGGTCACCATCGGCTTCCTGATCATCATCGCCCCGCTGGTCTACCTGCAGCGGCGGCTCGAACGGCGCTGGAAGGTCGCGCGATGACCAACGTGCTCTACGACCTGCCCGGACCCAAGGCGCGGCTGCGTAACCGAATCATCGGCGTGGTGAGCGCCCTCGCGATCCTGGCCCTGCTCGGGTACGTCGTGTACCGCTTCGACGAGACCGGCCAGTTCGAGTCGATCAAGTGGCAGCAGTTCCAGTACACGGCGATCCAGGAGCAGCTTCTCGACGGTTACCTGACCACGTTGCGGGCGGCGGGCGCCGCGGCGGTGCTGGCGCTCGTCTTCGGTGCGATGTTCGCCGCCGGCCGGCTGAGCGACCACGCGCTCTTCCGGGCGCCGTCGACCCTGGTGGTCGAGCTGTTCCGGGCGATCCCGCTGCTGATCCTGATCTTCTTCGCGTACTACGGGCCGCTCCAGCTCGGCTTCAAGATCGAACCGTTCTGGCCGCTCGTGATCGGTCTCACGCTCTACAACGGCTCGGTGCTCGCGGAGATCTTCCGCGCTGGCATCGAGGCGGTTTCGCGCGGACAGTCCGAGGCGGCGTACGCCCTGGGCATGCGCAAGACCCAGGTGATGACGCTCATCCTGCTGCCGCAGGCGGTGCGCTCGATGCTCCCGGCGATCGTGAGCCAGCTCGTGGTCCTGCTGAAGGACACCGCGCTCGGGTTCATCATCACCGTGCCGGAGCTGCTGACCGTCGGCAAGCAGATCGGGGGCCGCCTGACGTTCGGATTCCCCTATGTGCCGAGTTACCTGATCGTCGCCGCCATCTACATCGCGACCTGCGGCCTGCTCAGCTACTTCGCCTACTGGCTGCAGAAGCGGATGAACCGTGGCAGCCGACGGGGCAGGACGACGGCGCGACCGGGCCCTTCGACGACGGAAACCGGAAGTACGGCTGCCGTTTGAGGCGATTGGCAAGGTTGCGGCCGGTGCGTACGCTGCCCGGGTGGCGGACAGCGGTTTTCGGCTAGGCATCGACTTCGGCACCTCCAACACCGTCGCGGTCCTGCGGTGGCCGGACGGCCGCACCAAGCCCCTGCTCTTCGACGGATCACCGCTGCTGCCCTCGGCCGTCTACGTCAACGCCGACGGCACGATCCTCACCGGGCGTGACGCCGTCCACTCGGCACGCCTGCAACCGCACCGGTTCGAGCCGTATCCGAAGCGGCGCGTCGAAGAGGGCGTCGTCTGGCTCGGTGAGCGTGACGTGCCCGTGCTGGAGCTCGTCTCGAGCGTCCTGCGCCGGGTCGCCGTCGAGGCCGAGCGGGTGGCGGGGGCCAAGCCCGGCCAGGTGACGATCACGCATCCGGCGACGTGGCCGCCACAGCGCCGCCAGACGCTCGCGCAGGCCGCGACGATGGCGGGGTTGCCGGCGCCACTGCTGTCCCCCGAGCCGGTCGCCGCCGCGTCCTACTTCGTCGGTACGGTCGGCACGCACGTCCCGGTGGGCGGCGTCGCCGTCGTCTACGACTTCGGTGCCGGCACCTTCGACGCGAGTGTGGTGCGCCGCAACGCGGGCGGCGGCTTCGACGTGCTCGTGAGCGAGGGCCTGCCCGACGCGGGCGGTCTCGACGTCGACGCGGCCGTGGTCGCGTACCTCGGACGCAACTTCGCCGGCCGCGAGGGCGACCAGTGGCAGCGCCTCACCAACCCGGAGAGCGAAACCGACCGGCGGGCCGCCTGGCAGCTCTGGGAGGACGCCCGGCTGGCGAAGGAGATGCTGAGCCGGGCCGCGACGACATACGTGCACGTGCCGCTGTTCGACGAGAGCGTGCCGATCGGCCGGGAGCAGTTGGAGCAGTTGGCCAAGCCGATCCTGGACCGCACGGTGACCACGACGCAGATCGCCCTCCAGTCCGCGGGGGTGGGGCAGTCACCGGTCGCGGCCGTGTTCCTCGTCGGCGGCTCCAGCCGGATCCCGCTCGCGGCGACCCTGCTGCACCGGGCCATGGGACTGGCACCGACCGCGATCGAGCAGCCGGAACTGGTGGTGGCTGAGGGTGCGCTGCACCTGGCGCCGCCGACCGGCCGGGCGGCGGTCGGCGGCGCGGGCGCGACCGGGTCGCCGCTCGTCCCCTCCCCCATCTCCGGCGGTCCGCGGCCGACCTCGGGCGGCGGAGCGCTGGCCGGGCCGGGCGGGACGGAGCCGAGCGGCGACGTGGCGGCCTCGCCCGTGTCGGGGGTTCCCACCTCCGGCCAGCCGGTGTCGGGCCAGCCCGTCTCGGGCGAGCCGGCGTTCAGCATGCCGTCCTTGACACCGCACCTGCCGCCGCTGCTGCAGACCGGCTCGATGCCGATCGTGCCGGCGCAGCCCACCTCGGGTCGGCCGGTGAGCACACCGCCGGTCAGCACGCCACCGGCGAGCCCGCCGCCCGTGCCGCACCAGCCGGGGCCGGTGAGCACACCGCCGGCCCAGCAGCCACCGGTGGTCCAGCGGCCGCCCGTGCAGCAGCCGGTCGGGTATCAGCAGCAGCGGCCCCCGGTGTACCCGCAGCCGGTCGTCCAGCAACCACCGGTGGTCCAGCGGCCGCCCGTCCAGCCGGTCGCCGTGCCGCAGATCCCCGTGCAGCAGCCGCCGCCGGCCTGGCAGCAGCCCGTACAGCCGCCGAATCAGAAACGCTCGGGTGCCCTTGTCGCGGCGATCGGCGGCAGCGTGCTGGCGCTGCTGCTCCTGGTCGGCGGGCTCGTCTGGTGGGTCAACCGCGGTGGCGGCGGGGAGCCGGGCGACGGCTCGTCGAAGCAGGCGGCGCCGCCCGCGTCCCCGGTGTGCGGGAACAAGATCGCCTACCTCGGCATGGCCAGCGGCACCAGTTCCGAGGACGGCGTCATGATGCGCAACAGCGTCAAGATGGCGGTCGAGGACTTCAACGCCAAGAACCCGTCGTGCACGGTGGAGTTCGCGGAGTTCGACACGCAGGGCAAGGAGGACCTCAGCAAGTCCAAGGCCCAGGATCTCGTCGACGACCCCAAGATCATGGGCGTGGTCGGGCCGGTGTACCGCAACGAGATCATCGCCGCCGGGCCGATCCTCGACAAGGCCGGCATCCCGATGATCACGCCGTTCGCGCCCGACGACGACCTGACCACGCGGGGCTGGGCGACGTTCCACCGAATCATCGGCTCGGACACGGATCAGGCGGCGGCCGGCGGGCGCTACCTGAAGAACGTCCTGAAGGCGAAGAAGGTCGTGATCGTGTACGACGACACGGACTTCGGCACGGTGGGGCGCAAGGCGGCGTCGGACGCGCTGGGCCCGATCGCGAGCAGCACGGTCTCGATCCGGCGGACGGACAAGGACTTCGCGTCGGCGGTCAAGCAGGTCACGGACGCCAACCCCGACGGGGTGTACTTCGCCGGTCAGGCCGACGACGGGGCGACCTTCGTGAAGGCGCTGCGGACCGCCAAGCCGGCGATCGCGGTCGTGGCGGCGGACCGGATCTTCACGCAGGGCTTCGTCAACAACACCGCCGGTGCGGCCGACGGCGTGATCATCACCTGCCCGTGCCTGCCCCCGGAGGAGGCCGGCGGCGACTTCGGCTCGCGCTACCAGGCCAAGTACGGCAAGTCGGCCACCTACTACGGCCCCGAGTCGTACGACGCCGCGAACATCTACCTGGCCGGCTTCCTCGCCGGCAAGGGCACCCGGGCCGACATGCAGACCTTCGTGAAGTCGTACGACGGCGAGGGCGTGTCCCGGCGGATCAAGTTCGGCCGGGACGGCGACCTCGACGTTCCGGATCCGGTGATCTGGTCGTACAAGGTGGCGAACCCGTACGTGAAGCCGGACGCGAAGATCGCTCCCTAGCAGGCGGTGACCACGTTCGGCGCCACTCGACGTAACAGTGCAAGGGAGCCCCAGCGCCTGTTTCATAGCTGAGGCCGGGCTGCGGCGGGCCCCAGGTAGGAACAGCGGCCAGCTAGCGCGCGATCTCCGTCACCCGCGATTCGCGGACCACTGTGACACGGATCTGGCCGGGGTAGGTCAGCTCCTCCTCGATCTGCTTCGCCACGTCCCGGGCCAGCACGGCCGCCCCGATGTCGTCGACGTCGTCGGGGCGGACCATGACCCGGATCTCGCGTCCGGCCTGCATCGCGAAGACCTTCTCGACGCCCGACTTGCCGCCGGCGATCTCCTCGATACGCTCGAGGCGCTTGACGTACGCCTCCAGACTCTCCCGACGCGCACCCGGCCGGCCGCCGGAGCAGGCGTCGGACGCCTGGGTGAGGACCGCCTCGATCGTCTGCGGCGGCACCTCGTTGTGGTGCGCCTCGATCGCGTGGACGACCTCGTCGGACTCGCCGAACTTGCGGGCCACGTCGGCGCCGATCAGCGCGTGGCTGCCCTCGACCTCGTGGGTGAGCGCCTTGCCGATGTCGTGCAGAAACGCGCACCGCTTGATCAGCGCCGGGTCGAGCCGCAGCTCGGAGGCCATGATCCCGGCGATGTGCGCGGTCTCCACCAGGTGTTTGAGCACGTTCTGGCCGTAGCTGGTGCGGTACCGCAGCCGGCCCAGCAGCGTCATGAGCTCCGGGTGCAGGTCGGTGATGCCGACCTCGACGAGCGCGTCCTCGGCGGCCCGGTTGCACAGCCGCTCGACCTCGTGCTTGGCCTGCTCGAAGACCTCCTCGATGCGGTGCGGGTGGATCCGCCCGTCGAGCACCAGCTTCTCCAGGGTGAGCCGGCCGATCTCGCGCCGTACCGGATCGAAGCAGGACAGCAGCACCGCCTCCGGCGTGTCGTCGATGATCAGGTTCACCCCGGTCGTCGACTCGAACGCGCGGATGTTCCGCCCTTCGCGGCCGATGATCCGGCCCTTCATCTCGTCGCTGGGCAGGTGCAGCACGCTGACGACGCTCTCCGAGGTCTGCTCGCTGGCGACCCGCTGGATGGCGTCGACGACGATGTGCCGGGCCCGCTGCTCGGCGGTGCTGCGCGCGTCGCTCTCGATGTCCCGCACGAGCAGCGCGGCCTCCCGCTTGGCCTGCCCCTCGATCATCTCGACGACCTCGATCCGGGCCGCGTCGGCGGTGAGCCCGGCGATGCGCTCCAGTTCCTCGCGGTGCCGCTCCTCCGCCTCGGCGACCTCCGACTCACGGCGCGTGAACGTCGCTTCACGTTCCAAGAGATCGGCTTCGGTACCGCTGATGCGCCGGTCCCGCTCCGCCAGCCGCTCGGCCTCCTCGGCGAGCAGCCGCTCCCGTTCGTCCAACCGGCGCTGCCGGCGCTCGGCGTCCTGGGACTGCTCCTTGGCGACGGCCGTGAGCTGGCTGACCTCCCGCTCGCCGGCGCGGCGGGCGGCGGCCCTGGCCTGCTCGGCGTCCTGCTCCGCCTGCCGGTGTGCCCGCTCCAGGAGCGAGTCGGCCTCGGCCCGGGCGGCGTCCAGAATCCGCCGCGCCTCCGAGCGTGCGGAGGACGCTTCGGCCTTGGCCGCCGCGGCCTCGGTGCGGGCAGCGGCCGCCGCCGCCCGCGCCTCGTCGACGGCGGCGGTCGCGTCTTCGGCGGCGGTACGCAACGATGCGAGAGAATGTTCCTGGCGGTCCTTCTCGGCGAGGAACGCCGGATCGTCGGCGGCCGGTGCCACGGGCACGGGCGCGACACTGAGCCGCCGGACCACCTTGAGGGCCGCGGCGACCACCACGACGACCACCACGACAAGGACGGCGACCGCAACGGTCAGGACTATCTCGATCCCGCTCACGCCGCCACCTCGAAGCACTTCACACCGTTCCGCCCGGCGGCAGCACCCGCGCGACCGTTCAGGCGGCGATCGGTCGACATCGTGATGAACGGACCGTGGTTCTCGACACCGGCTCGGCCAGCACTCCCCAGGCCCGCTCGGCCGGCCCGGGCGGCGTTGTCCAAGCCCGCCAAGCCCGCCAAGCCCGCCCGGCTCACCGGGCCCGCCAAGCCCGCTCGGCCGGCCCGGGCGGTGTTGTCCAAGCCCGCCCAGCCGGCAACACCTTCGGCGATGGCCCTATGGGTGTAGCCGGTCTGATCGTCAGGTATGTCGGCGCCAGGTATATCGACGGCCGCGCGGTCGCCGGCCCGGCTGGCGTGGGCATTCGGGTCGCAGAGGATGACACGGGCGCATTCCGTCACGACGTCACCTCGCTCCGCTCGGCGTCGCACATATGGCGACGCGGGTGATATGGAGGAGACGCCCGACCACTGCATCAAGATATGTCGATATTGGGGCCCGGAGAGCCCCACTGCTTGGCCGCTGCTAGCACCGACACCTCCCGCAAGGCGTGGCGCGCTTATCTGCTGCAATCTCGTAAGTGTTGCTGATCTGTGACGCGATCTATGTTGTGCGGTAAACCCGCGGTGGTTGGGCGGTCTCCATCTGGTAACGCCGAGGCTAGGTCGTCAAGGGCGCTTCGGTCAAGGACTCATGATCGGGCACCATATGGGACGTAAGTCGGCCAAGTACGCTCGCCAGCCGAAACATCGTAGCAGCGACATTTGACCGGATGTTTCCGGCATGTCGGTCGCTCAGGACCGGCTGAGTTCGACCCAGGGTAGCGTCCCGAAGACTCGGCGTTGAGATCAAGCCGGGGTACGGCTGCAATCATTCCACCACACACCGTGGCCACCACCAAGCGCATCATCGACGCCGGTCACAGAAGCCGCCCTTTCCACCCGATTACCCACACGCCGAAAAACCGCCACTCGGCAACCCGCCGCCAGCCATGATCACGGACGTTTCCATGGCCCAGAACCCAGGGCCGCGAAGTGAAGCCGCGCGGTCGCCCGTCCACCCACGTGTCGCGCTACGAGACAGTGACGCACAGTCGCGCGGGTGGTGCCCGCCGATCGCGGTCACCGATCTCATGATCATGGGAAAGATGTGGCTGCCCCAATAGCCAGATCTTTCCCATGATCATGGGGTCGAGCAGCACGGCGGCGAATGACGGCCAAACGCGGCGGCCGGCACACCCCAGCGGCGACGCACCGTGCCCGAATTGTCGACTTTATTCAGTTTTGACAAGGGTTGTTGGGCGAACTTCGCGGCCGTGGCCCAGCACCCCGCAGAACTTTGTGCTCGCGAGCCGCCACACCCTGAAGTCACCCGGACGCCCCGGGCCTGCCGGCGCTGACGGCCGAACGGCACAACAAAAAGTGCGCCAGAAGCGGCTGCACGAGCCACGGCCGGCAGGCAGCCACGCTGGAATGACCCGGCCGCGCGGCACGTGAGGCCCGGGCACGAGCGGGGCTCAGCGGGAGTCCGGCTCCAGCGTGGAGTCGGCCAGGGCGTCGGGGTCGATGCTGTCCGCGAACTCGGCCGCGGCCGCGTCGCGGTCGGCCAGCGCCTCCTTGACCAGGCGAATGGCCAGGCCCGGTGGGTAGCCCTTCCGGGCCAGCATGCCGACGATCCGGCGGAACGCCACCTCGGGAGCCGCGTTGGACTCGACCCGCAGGCGGCGGGCCACCAGGTCGCGGGCCGTCTGCTCCTCGACGTCCGGGGCCAGTTGGTCGAGCGCCTCGCCGACCTCGTCGGAGGAGACGCCCTTGCGCCGCAGCTCGCCGGCGAGCGCCCGCCGGGACAGGCCGCGACCGTGGTGGCGGCTGGTCACCCAGGCCCGGGCGAACGCCGCGTCGTCGATGATGCCGACCTCGTCATACCGGTCGAGGATCTCGGCGGCGATGTCGTCCGCCACGCCGTGCTTGCGCATCGCCGTGGCGAGCTCCGCCCGGGTGCGCGGCCGCACCGCCAACTGACGCAGGCAGATCTCCCGCGCCGCCTCCCTCGGGTCGGCCGGAGCCGACCGTGAAGCGCCGCGACCCGATCCCGGATCGTCAGTGGAGGGCGAAGACTCGGCGTCCTCGGCACTCCGGCGCCGGCCGCCCCGCCGGTTCCCCCAGCCCGGCATCAATCACCTCCGGTATCACCCGCGCCGGATGACCGCTCATCCAGCGGCAGCGGACCCGGTGCCGGCGTCGCGCGGCTTGGCCCACACGACGCCGGCATCGGGTCGGTCTCGGTTGACCGTCAGAAGCCGACCGTCGAAGATCGTCAGAAGTCGACCGTGGCGACGTCCGGACCGCCCGCGGCGTCCGTCGACTGGCCGACGCCGACACCCAGCTTCTCCTTGATCTTCTTCTCGATCTCGGCGGCCACGTCGGGGTTGTCGCGCAGGAACTTCCGCGCGTTTTCCTTGCCCTGGCCGAGCTGGTCGCCGTCATACGTGTACCACGCGCCGGACTTGCGAATGATCGCCTGCTCGACGCCCACGTCGATGAGAGAGCCCTCGCGGGAGATGCCCTTGCCGTACATGATGTCGAACTCGGCCTGCTTGAACGGCGAGGCCACCTTGTTCTTGACGACCTTGACGCGGGTGCGGTTACCCACGACGTCGGTGCCATCCTTCAGGCTCTCGATGCGCCGCACGTCGAGACGGACCGACGCGTAGAACTTCAGCGCGCGACCACCGGTCGTGGTCTCCGGGCTGCCGAACATGACGCCGATCTTCTCGCGCAACTGGTTGATGAAGATCGCCGTGGTCCCCGACGAGTTGAGGGCACCGGTGATCTTCCGCAGGGCCTGGCTCATGAGCCGGGCCTGCAGACCCACGTGGCTGTCGCCCATCTCGCCCTCGATCTCGGCGCGCGGCACGAGAGCGGCGACCGAGTCGATGACGATGATGTCGAGCGCGCCGGAGCGGATCAGCATGTCCACGATCTCGAGCGCCTGCTCACCGGTGTCCGGCTGAGAGACGAGCAGCGCGTCGGTGTCGACGCCGAGCGCCTTGGCATAGTCAGGGTCGAGCGCGTGCTCCGCGTCGATGAACGCCGCGATGCCGCCCGCGGCCTGCGCGTTGGCGATCGCGTGGAGCGCGACGGTCGTCTTGCCGCTCGACTCCGGCCCGAAGACCTCGATGACCCGGCCGCGGGGAAGGCCGCCGATGCCGAGTGCCACGTCGAGCGCGATGGATCCGGTCGGGATCACCGCCTGCGGGGCCAGGACGCGCTCGCCGAGGCGCATCACGGAGCCCTTGCCGAACTGCTTGTCGATCTGCGAGAGGGCGAGCCCGAGCGCCTTCTCCCGGTCCGGTTGTACTGCCATGTCCGTCACCCCTGGGTTCGCGGTCTTCGTCGGCGTTCGTTTGGTCACGCAGACAAGCTAAGCGCCGGGTATGACAAAAACTGCCCGCGTGGTGCCCAACGAGCAAGGAGATTACCCGTACATCTGTTCGACCGACACGCCGACACGCCAAAAATGTCAACGAAGACGTGCGGGAACACGCTCCGGGTAAGCCGCGACTACCGCCCGCCACACGGCGGCAGTTTCCTCGCCGCCGGCGAGGGCCTCGTCGATGGTGCGGCCGCCTAGCTGCGACAACACCTGATCGTGGGCGATGCTCCTGGCGTACCCCGCGCCGAACACCTGCTCCAGCCGCTGCCAGAAATCCGTCAAACGCACGTGACCACGTTAGAGGGTCCGCCGGTGGGCGGTGGTGTCGCGCCGGCGCGACACCACCGCCACGAGCGGGACCACGGCGACGGCCGCCACGATCGTGAGCGCCGGATAGCCGAACAGGTCGACCACGACTCCGGCGAGCGCTCCGGCCGACGCGCCGGACACCCCCATCACCAGGTCGGACAGGCCTTGCACGCCGGCGCGCTGCTCGACCGGTACCGACTCCGACAGCAACGTCGAACCGGCCACCATCATGCAGCCCCAACCCACCCCCAGCAGGGCCATCCCGACGGAGAGCCGCGGCATGCTGCCCCCGGCGGTGCCGCTGAGCGCGCAGGCCAGCAGGAGCAGTGCGACGCCGGCGAGGATGAGCGGGCGGCGGCCGTAGCGGTCGGCGAGCCAGCCGATGACGGGCGACAGCGCGTACATGCCGGTGATGTGGATGCTGATCACGAGACCGACGACGCGCAGCAGGTCACCGTGATCGTGGACGTGGTCGCCGATGTGGACCGGGGTCATCGACATCACCCCGACCATGACCACGTGACCGACGGCGACGGCGGCGACACCCACCCGCGCATCGGGGCCGGCCAGGACGGTGCGGACGGCCTCGCGCCACATACCACGCGGCTTATCCGAAATGTTCGATTTGGCGGCCAGTGACCGCGCCGTCATCAACGGATCCGGCCGTAGGAACGCCAGCATGGCCACCGCCGCCGAACCGAACACGACGGCGCTGAACAGGTACGGCCCGCCGTATTCCGGAACTCCCCACCGCGCGGTCAGGCGATCCGTGAGCGGCGCCAGGTTGGGCCCCGCGACCGCCCCGATCGTCGTCGCCCACACCACGATCGACAGGTGCCGCGCCCGCCGGTCCGCCGCCGCCAGGTCCACCGCCGCGTAGCGGGACTGGAGGTTCGCCGCGCTCGACCCGCCGAAGAGGAACATGCCGAGGAACAGCAGCGGCACGTTGTCCAGCCCCGCGGCCACGGCCACCAGCAGGGCGCCGAGCGCGCCGACGGCATACGCGAACACCAGGCCGGGCCGCCGCCCGCCGGACCGCATCAGCCGCGCGGCGGGCACCGCGACGAGCGCCGCGCCGATGACCGCGCTACTGCCGGCGAGCCCGGCCGCGGTCGGCCCCGCCATCGACGCCGCGAGCAGCGCGCCGACGGATACGCCGCTGGCCACGCCGAGCCCGCCGATGACCTGCATGCCGACCAGCAGGCCGAGGGTGCGGCGCTGGAGCCGGTGGACGTCGATGCCGGGCGGGGTGATGAGAGCGGTCACGCCCGTCATCGTCGCGTACGCACCGAGGTGCGCACCACTCCTTACTTCACGTCCTCCAGAATCGACACGGCCGCGCGGGCCGCCTCGGCGGCGTCCGCGCCGGCCGCCCGGACCACGACCGTCGCGCCGGCCCGCGCGCCGAGCCCCATCACGGCCAGCACGCTGCGGGCATTGGCCTGCTTGCCGTCGAACACCACCTCGAGGGTGCTGGTGAAGCCCGCCGCGGCCCGTGCCAGCGCCCCGGCCGGCCGGGCGTGCAGGTCGGCCGGCAGCACCACCGACAGCTCAGAGCTTGCGGACATCACGGGCCTCCACCGCCGCCTGCGTCACCTCGGCCAGACCGGCGCCGGTGCCGGCGAGCACCGCCGCGGCGACCGCCCCCTCGACGAACGGCGCGTCGACCAGCACCGCGTCGTTGGCGACCCGGTCCTCCAGGACGGTCTGCGCGGTGAGCACGGCACTGCCGAGGTCGGTCAGCACGAGGACGCCGGCGCCCCGGTCCGCGCGGTCGACGGCGACGAGAATGCGGTTGTAACTGGTACCGAGGCCGCCGTCGTCGGTCCCGCCGGCCGCCTCGATCGGCACCTCTTCGCCCGCCACCTGGACGAGCAGGTCCCGCAGCCCGTGCGCCAGCCGCTCGCTGTGCGAGACCAGCACGATTCCTACCGGTTGCTCCATGTCGGGCAATGCTATGTGCCCGCGGTACCGCCAAAATGACAGGCATGAAGAAGTTCGTCAACGATCCGGCCGACGTGGTGCGGGAGGCGTTGGCCGGCGTGGCCGCCGCCCACCCCGATCTGCGGGTCGACCTCGCGGAGCAGTTCGTCGTGCGCGCCGACGCGCCGCGCACCGGCAAGGTCGGGCTGGTCTCCGGCGGCGGTTCGGGGCACGAGCCGCTGCACGCCGGGTTCGTCGGGCCCGGGATGCTCGACGCCGCCTGCCCGGGTGAGGTCTTCACGTCGCCGGTCCCCGACCAGATCCTGGCCGCCACCAAGGCCGTCGACGGCGGCGCGGGCGTCGTCCACGTCGTGAAGAACTACACCGGTGACGTGATGAACTTCCAGCTCGCCGCCGAGCTCGCCGCCGACGAGGGCATCCGGATCGAGACCGTGCTCGTCGACGACGACGTCGCGGTCGAGGACTCGACGTGGACCGCGGGCCGCCGCGGCACCGGCGCGACGCTGCTGGTCGAGAAGATCGCCGGTGCGCTGGCCGAGGAGGGCGCGCCGCTGGCCGACGTGGCCGCGGTCGGCCGCCGTGTCAACGAGCTGTCGGCGTCGTTCGCGGTGGCGCTCACCGCCTGCACGACGCCCGCCGCCGGCAGGCCCGGGTTCGAGCTGCCCGACGACGAGATCGAGGTCGGCGTCGGCATCCACGGCGAGCCCGGCCGCAGCCGGCAGAAGCTGCGCCCGGCGAAGGAGATCGCCGCACTGGTCACCGAGCCGATCCTGACGGCCGAGCCGATCGCGTCCGGCGAGCCCGTGATCGTCCTGGTGAACGGTCTCGGTGCGACCCCGCTCATGGAGTTGTACGTCATGTTCGGCGAGATCGCGCGCCTGCTGGACGCCGCCGGGGTGCGGATCGCCCGCTCGCTCGTCGGCGACTACGTGACCAGCCTCGACATGGCGGGCATGTCCCTGACGGTCTGCCGGGTGGACGACGAGCTGCTGCGGCTGTGGGACGCCCCGGTCCGCACGCCGGGCCTGCGCTGGGGGATGTGACATGGACGCCGTGCTGGCCAGGGCCTGGGTCGCCGGCATCGCCTCGGCGGTGCGTGACCGGGCCGACGAGCTGACCCGGCTCGACGCCGCGATCGGTGACGGCGACCACGGCGTCAACCTGCGCCGCGGGTTCGACGCGGTCGTCGCCGCGCTTGAGGCCGCCGAGACGCCGGCCGCCGGCGACGTGCTGGTGAAGACCGGGACGACGCTCGTGTCGAAGGTCGGCGGCGCATCCGGCCCCCTGTACGGCTCCGCGTTCCGCGCGATGGGCAAGGCACTGCGACAGGAGTCCTCGGTGGCGCGGGCGCTGGAGGCGGCGCTGGAGGCCGTCCAGAAGCTCGGCAAGGCCGCACCCGGCGACAAGACGATGGTCGACGCCCTGGCCCCGGCGGTCGAGGCGTACTCGGCGGCCTCGGACGACGCGGCGAGGGCCGCTCGGGCCGCCGCCGCCGCGGCCGCCGACGGCATGCGGGCGACCATCCCTCTCCAGGCTCGCAAGGGCCGCGCCTCCTACCTGGGCGCACGCAGCGTCGGCCACCAGGATCCGGGCGCGACCTCGACCGCGTTGATCTTCGCGGCGCTGGCCGCCGTCACAGGCCCAGACTCCGGCCGATGATCTCCTTCATGATCTCGGTGGTGCCGCCGTAGATCGTCTGGACGCGGCTGTTGAGCCACGCCTTGGCGACCGGATACTCCAGCATGAACCCGTAGCCGCCGTGGAGTTGCAGGCACCGGTCCGCGACCTTGTTCTGCAGTTCGGTGGTCCACCACTTGGCCTTGGCGGCGTCCGTGACGGAGAGGCGGCCGGCGTTCTGCTCGACGATGCACGCGTTGAGGAACGTCCGTGCGATCGTGACCTCGGTGTCGAGCTCGGCGAGCAGGAAGCGGTTGTGCTGGAACTTGCCGATCGGGCGGCCGAACGCCGCACGGCTCTTGGCGTAGTCCAGCGTGACGGAGAGGATGTGCTCGGCGGCGGCGACCGCGGCGACGGCGATGCCGAGGCGCTCCCGCGGCAGGTTGGCCATCAGGTGGTAGAAGCCCTGGTTCTCCTGGCCGATGAGGTGGTCGGAGGGGATGCGGCAGTCGTCGAAGAAGAGCTCGGCGGTGTCGTTGGCCTTGAGGCCGACCTTCTCCAGGCGGCGGCCGCGGCTGAAGCCGGGCGTGCCGCGCTCGACGCCGAAGAGGCTGATGCCGTGCGCACCGCGGGACGGGTCGGTCTTGGCCACGACGATCACGAGGTCGGCGAGCTCACCGTTGGTGATGAAGGTCTTCTGGCCGTTGAGCACCCACGAGTCGCCGTCACGGACCGCGGTCGTGCGGATGCCGGCCAGGTCGCTGCCGGCGGCGGGCTCGCTCATCGCGATGGCGGTGACGATGTCGCCCGAGCAGAATCCCGGCAGCCAGCGATTCTGCTGATCCTCGGTCGTGAGATCGGTGAGGTAGGGCGCGACGACGTCGTTGTGCAGCCCGAAGCCGAGCCCGGACGCGCCCGCGGCGACGATCTCCTCGACCAGCACGGCGTTGAAACGGAAGTCGCGTTGCCCGCCGCCGCCGTGCCGCTCGTCGACGTCCATGCCGAGCAGGCCGACGGCTCCGGCCTTCCGCCAGACGTCGCGGTCGACGATGCCGGCCTTCTCCCACTCGTCGTTGTGCGGCACAGCCTCCCGCGCCAGGAACTCCTTGCACAGTTCCCGGAAGGCATGGTGCTCGGCCTCGTACACGTGGTGTTCCATGCGGGCAAGTGTGCGACGCGAGGCACAGTCTCGCCTAGCGCCACGCGTGGCCGCGACCAGCGCCCGAACACCCGTCGGGTCCGCGATCGCGCTGAGCCCGAGGGCGCCCGGCCGCGTCACGCGTGCGCCGGGTCGGCCCGGAACCAGGCGTTGCCGTCGAACCCGGGCAGCGGCAGGCCCGTCAGCGGGGTGTACGCCGAGCCGCGCACCCCCTCGTCCGGCGCAGCGTAGCGCCGCCGGCGCGTCAGCCGTTCAGCAGGCTGTAGACCGCGGCGGTGGCGGGCGTGACGTCGGCGGCCTTCGGCGGCGCGACCGTGACCGGCTGCCCATGGCCGGCGTAGTCGAGCGTCATCATCCGCTCGGACACCGTCCCGTAGGCAGGGACCGTGATCTTGATGGACGTCAGCTTCTGCTGGGCGTCGAGCGTCGCGGTGAACGGCGCGGCCTTGGCCTTCTCCCCCAGCGCGGCGAGCACGGCACTGTCGTCGATGCCCAGGTCTCCGCCCCGGCTCAGGTCGTAGGTCCCGGTGATCGTCGTCGGACTCTCCTGCTTCGCCGTGCCGACGCGGCCGACGAACTGCTGGCTGCTGGTCGGGTCCTTCGCCTCGATCAGGCCGACGATCTCCCCCTTGGTGACCTTGGCGCGGTCGAGCTTGTACCACTTCTTGGCATTGACACCGCTCGCCGGGATGCTCGTCCTGAAGTAATAGTCGGTGCCGATGACGATGCCGTCGATGGTGTACTTCACGCCGGAGACGACGCCGTCGGCCTTCACCTGATGCTTGCCGGCCGGGTCGACGGCTCCGGAGAAGGTACCTTCGTCGATCTTCATCGTGTAGGTGTAGGTCGAGGAGTTGAGATCCTTGACCGCCTTGTCCAGGACTTCCTTGGCGGTCGGCGTCGGCGACGCGGAGGCCGGTGCGGTGTGGTTGTCGGCACTGGTCTTCTTCTCGTCGCCGCCCCCACAAGCGGTGCCGAGTGCCAGGGCCGCCACCGAGACGGCGACCGCGATGATCCTGCTGGTGCGCATGCTTCCCCTCCCTGAGTATGCGCCCGGCCGGTGACGCGGGGGCCGGCGCCGATGCTGCCGGCCCCCGCGGGGCCGGCCTACTTCCCGTTCAACACCGAATAGACCGATGCGGGTGCGTCCTGAACCTCGGACGCGGCCGGCTCGGTCACCGTGACCGGAGCGCCGAAGTTGCTGAACGTGGCCGTGAGGTCGCCGGCCTTCGTGTCGCCGTGGGCCGGAACGCTGACCTTCAGCGCGGCGAGGTTGCCCTTGTCGTCGACCGTGGCCTCGAACGGCACAGCCTTCGCCTTGTCGCCGAGCGCCTTGACAGCCTCGTCGTCGATCGTGCCCCACGTCGTCTTGGTGAAGTCGAAGGTGCCCTTGATCAACTTGCCGTCGGTGGTCTCCGCCGTCGCGACGGCACCCGAAAGGTCGTTGAGGTCCACCGGATCCTTGGGGTTGCCCACGCCCAGCATGTCCTTCGCCGTGACCTTCGACGGGTCGATCTTGAGCCACTTCTTGCCGTCGAAGCCCGGAAGCGGCAGCCCGCTGATCTTGAGGTAGACGGCCGTCTTGGTGGTCTGCGACTGGACGGTCATTTTCACGCCCGGCTCGACCTCAACCGCGATCCGGCCGGTGCCGACACCCGCCGCGGGGTCGGTGGCGCCTTCGTAGGTGCCGTCGGCCATCATCGCCACCTTGAACGCATACGTCGAGGCGGTGGTCTTTTTCACGGCTGCCGAGAACTGGTCGGTCGCGCTCGGCGCCTTGGTGGGCGATGCCGCCACCGACGATGACGAGGCGGGCGACGTGTCCGACCCACCGCTGTCACCACAGGCGGCGACGAGGGCGAACGAGGCCACGGCGACCACGCCGAGGACGACGCTCTTCGCGATCTTCACTCTGATTGTTCCTCCCTGAACAGGGTGGCACCGCCCCGTGTCGGTGGCCACGCCGAGGGACAGTAGCGGGAGGCTCTGACATTCCTCGACTCACTTGTGTCACAACCGCACAACAAGAGCGGTTTGTCACACCTGTCGCCGAACGGTCCCGGCGGCACGGCGCAGCACCGCCTCGGCGACGCGCGGCGCGTCCCGGGGATCGAGCGTGGCCGTCGTGATGCGGATCGCCGGCGGGCTCACCAGCCGATACATCGCGCCGGGGGCCACCGCGAACCCGTCCTCACGCAGTCCCGCCACCATGGAGGTCTCGTCGGCGACCGGGACCCAGACGTTGAAGCCGCTCACACCGCGTGCCGGCAGCCCGCCGAGAGCGTCACGCAGGGCCTGCCGCCGCTCCGCATAGTGATCCCGGGCACGTCTTACCAGCCCCTTCGTCTCCGGATCCCGCCACAGCTCGATGACGAGGCGCTGCAGGACGGTGGAGACCCAGCCGGTGCCGAACCGCATGCGTCCCTCGATCCGCGCGACGGTGGTCTCGTCCCCGGCCACCGTCGCCACCCGCAGATCGGGACCATACGGCTTGGACAACGAGCGGATGTAGGCCCACGAGTCGGTCGCACCGGCCAGCGGATGCGGACGTTCATGGGCCAGTTCGGCCGCGTGATCGTCTTCAAGAACCAGAATCGATCGGTACCGCATGAGTCTCCGGCGCAACGCGAGCGCTCTCCCGCGGGTGACGAACGCGCCGGTCGGATTCTGCGCGCGACCGGTCACCACCAGGGCCGCGACCCCGGAGGAGAGCGCGGCGGACAGGCCGTCCTCCGTCGGGCCCTCGTCGTCGACCGGCACGGGCACCGGCGTGAGCCCGAGCACCGCGACGAGGTCGAGCAGGTTGGCCCAGCCCGGGTCCTCGACGGCGACCCGGTCGCCGGGCCGCAGGTGGGCGACGAGCGCCCGCTCGATGCCGTCGAGCGCGCCGCCGGTGACGGTGAGCCGGCCGTCCGGGACGCCGTCGGCAGCGAACCGCTCCCCCGCCAGGTGCAGGAGCTGGGGCAGCGGGCCGCCCGCGCCGTAGTTGGTCGGCGGCAGGTTGCGCGACAGCTTGATGAGGTGCCGCGC
The DNA here is from genome assembly GCF_025264685.1 of Dactylosporangium roseum. Lineage (GTDB taxonomy): Bacteria > Actinomycetota > Actinomycetes > Mycobacteriales > Micromonosporaceae > Dactylosporangium > Dactylosporangium roseum. The sequence goes on along the minus strand of NZ_CP073721.1, from coordinate 1,680,631 downwards.
GAAGCCGGGCAGGAGGTCGGCGTCGGGCGCGCCGGAGGCGAGGTCGACGACCCCCTCGGGCACCCCGAGCGCGTGCCCGGTGCGGCGGGCCAGCGGCGGGCGTGCGCGCACCCGGGTGCCGGCCCGGCCGGCCGTCTCGATCAGGCCCCGCCCGCGCAGCACCCGATAGGCCGCGGCGACGGTCGCCGGGCTCACGCCGAGGGTCGCGGCCAGCGTGCGCACCGGCGGCAGCACGGCGCCCGGGTCCAGCCCGCCGGTGCGCACGGCGGCCTCGACACTGGCGGCGATCCCGGCCGCCGTCGCGCCGGAAATCACGGCTGCCGTCTCCGCCGACGGCTGATATTGTACTGCCACAGTTCACAGACTGTACTAGAACAAAGGAGGTCGCGGTGGACACCTACCCGAAGACGGCACGGACCACGCCCAAGCGGCTCGGCGAGCGCGCCTCCTATGACGCGGCGCTCGTGCACAGCGTGCTCGACGAGGCCCATGTCTGCCATGTCGGCTTCGTCGCCGACGGCGAGCCCCGCGTGCTGCCGACGCTGCACGTCCGCGTCGGCGACACGGTCTACCTACACGGGTCCACCGGCAGCCGGGCCATGCTCACCGCACGGGAGCGGGGCCTGCCGGTCTGCGTCACGGTGACGCTCATCGACGGGCTGGTGCTCGCCAGATCCCAGTTCCACCACAGCGTCAACTACCGCTCGGTCGTCGCGCACGGCACGGCACGGCTGGTCACCGACGAGCGGGAGCGGGCCGACGCCTTCGCCGCCCTGGTCGACAAGGTCGCGCCCGGCCGGGCCGCCGACAGCCGCCCGGCCGACGCCAAGGAGCTGGCGCAGACCGCGGTGCTGGCGCTGCGGCTCGAGGAGGTCTCGGCGAAGGTGCGCACCGGCGGGGTCTCCGACGACGAGGCCGACCTCGCCCTGCCGCACTGGGCCGGCGTGGTGCCGCTGCGCCTGACCGCCGGCGCGCCGGTGCCGGCGCGGGATCTGCGGGTGCCACTCCCGGAATATCTGCGGCCGAAGCGCTCACCGTGGCATGCCGCGCCCACGCTGCGAGGCACGCACGTCGTGCTGGAGCCGCTCGACCACCTGCACGCCGAGGGGCTGTTCGCCGCGCTCGACGACGCCGAGGTGTGGACCCACCTCACGGTCGCCCGGCCGGCCTCGGCGGCGGACATGGCGTCGATCGTCGCGGCCGCGATCGCCGACCCGTCGCGGACCGCCATGGTGCAGAAGGATCCGGCGACCGGCACGATCGTCGGCAGCACCTCGTTCTACGCGATCGACCCGGACCGGCGCTCGGTCGCCATCGGGCACACCATGCTCGGCCGCCCCTGGTGGCGCTCGGGGGTCAACACCGAGTCGAAGCTGCTGCTCATGGGGCACGCCTTCGACACGCTCGGCGCGATCCGGGTCGAGTGGCACACCGACGTCCGCAACGAGAGGTCGCAGCGGGCCATCGCGCGGCTCGGCGCCCGGCGCGAGGGTGTGCTGCGGGCTCACCGGCAGCGAGCTGACGGCAGTTGGCGCGATACCGTCCTGTTCGCGATGATCGCCGACGATTGGCCCGAGGCCCGGGCACGCCTGGGTGCGGCGTCAGCGCCTGTCGCATAGCTGGGCCGCCGCCGCCCGACCGGCCCGTCCGGCGCCCGTGCCGCCGGGCTGAGCACCTCGGTGCGCGGCGTGTTCGTGGCGTTCTCGGCGTGAAGCTGGCGACCGCGAGCATCTCCTGAACCGCACGGGGGGTCTCCCACCCTGCGGTGAGAGACCCCCCTTCGCTGCCCGGCCAGGCAAGTCATTCGCTGGAGCGCTGTCGGTCTACTCGGTCACGACGAGGTCGGGGCGGCCGAGCTCACGCAGCAGGTCGTTGACGACGCACTCGTCGCCGGCGCGCCGGCGGTCGGCCACGACCCGGCCGCCGGTGAGCAGCGCGAGGCGTGCGCCACCGCGGGCCGGGCCCTGACAGACGAAGTAGTGAACGGCGGCCCGGACGCGGGCACGGTCGACGGCGCTGGCGTCGGCGGTGTCGGCGATCAGCCGGCGCAGCGCGGCGGCGACCCGCTCCGCACGGTCGACGTCCGCCGCGGGCCGGCCGGTGCGCAGCGCCCCGAGATAGGCCTCCAACTGCCGCGACAGCACCTCGGACTCCTGCCGGACCGCCCGCGCGGCGATCGTGCGCTGTGCTGCCACGGGCCACTCCTGTGCTGTGCGCGCCATCGTCGGTGCTCCCCGGCGGCGCTCAACCACACCGCGGGGCTTCGCACACCATAGCCAAACTCCTTATTTCGGGCAAATACGGATAATCCGAATGGCCGACCCTCGGAAAGTGTCGTACCCCCGAGGCAGGATGGTTGGCATGGATGAGCTGGGACGTTTCGGTGCGGCGACGCGCGAGTGGTTCCACGCCGCGTTCGCGGCGCCGACCGCCGCTCAGGTGGGTGCGTGGACGGCGATCAGCGCCGGACGGCACGCACTCGTGGTGGCGCCGACCGGCTCCGGCAAGACGCTCGCCGCGTTCCTCTGGTCGCTCGACCAGCTCGCCGCGCAGCCACCGGCCGACCCGGCGAAGCGCTGCCGGGTGCTCTACGTCAGCCCGCTGAAGGCGCTGGCGGTCGACGTCGAGCGCAACCTGCGCGCGCCGCTGGCCGGCATCCGGCAGGCTGCCGCCCGCCTGGGGCAGGAGCCGCCGGACATCCGGGTGGCCATGCGCACCGGTGACACCCCGGCCGACGAGCGGCGCGCGTTCGCCCGCACACCGCCCGACATCCTGATCACCACTCCCGAGTCGCTCTACCTGCTGCTGACGTCGCAGGCGCGTGACGCACTGCGGGGCGTCGAGACCGTCATCGTCGACGAGGTCCACGCGGTCTGCTCGACGAAGCGCGGCGCCCACCTCGCGCTGTCGCTCGAGCGGCTCGACGCCCTGCTGGAGCGCCCGGCGCAGCGGGTCGGGCTGTCCGCGACGGTGCGGCCGATCGACGAGACGGCACGGTTCCTGGGCGGGGCCGCCCCGGTGGAGATCGTCCAGCCGCCGACCGCCAAGACCATCCAGGTCGAGGTGCAGGTGCCGGTCGAGGACATGACCACGCTCGGTGCGACCACACCCGGCGAGGACGACGAGCCGCGACAGGCGTCGATCTGGCCCGCGGTCGAGGAGCGCGTGCTCGACCTCATCGAGGCGCACCGGTCGACGATCGTGTTCACCAACTCCCGCCGCGGGGCCGAGCGCCTCTGCGCGCGCGTCAACGAGCTGGCCGGGGCTCGGGCCGGCGTGCCGGGGCCCGATCCGGCGCGCGCGCCCGCGGAGATGATGGCGCAGGCCGGCACCGCCAACGGCGCGCCGCCGGTCGTCGCCCGCGCCCACCACGGCAGCGTGTCGCGCGAGGAGCGCAAACACATCGAAGAAGCGCTCAAGTCGGGCCGACTGCCCGCCGTCGTCGCCACCTCGAGCCTGGAGCTCGGCATCGACATGGGCTCGGTCGACCTGGTGGTGCAGATCGAGGCGCCGCCGAGCGTCGCGGCCGGGCTCCAGCGGGTCGGCCGGGCCGGGCATCAGGTCGGCGCGGTGTCCCGCGGTGTGGTGTTCCCCAAGCACCGGGGTGACCTGGTGTCGTGCGCCGTGGTCGCCGAGCGGATGGTCGAGGGCGGCATCGAGGAGCTGCGCTATCCGCGCAACCCCCTCGACGTGCTGGCCCAGCAGATCATCGCGATGGTCGCCATGGAGCCCTGGCACGTCGACGAGTTGGCGGCGCTGGCCCGGCGGGCCGCGGTCTTCGCCGACCTGCCCGACTCGGCGCTGTTCGCCGTGCTCGACATGCTCGCCGGGCGCTACCCGTCGACGGCGTTCGCCGAGCTGCGCCCCCGCGTGGTGTGGGACCGCACCGAAGGCGTGCTCACGGCCCGGCCCGGCGCCCAGCGGCTCGCGGTCACCAGTGGCGGCACGATCCCCGACCGGGGCCTGTTCGGCGTGTTCCTGGCCGGCGCGGAGAAGGCCGCCCGGGTCGGCGAGCTCGACGAGGAGATGGTCTACGAGTCGCGCGTCGGCGACGTCTTCCTGCTCGGCTCCACCTCGTGGCGCATCGAGGACATCACGCCCGACCGGGTGCTGGTCTCCCCCGCGCCCGGCGCCGCGGCGAAGATGCCGTTCTGGAAGGGCGACTCGCCCGGCCGCCCGGTCGAGCTGGGCCGCGCGATCGGTGCGCGACTGCGCGGCTTCGTGAAGTCCGGCGACGACGCGGCCCGGGCACACCTGCGCGCCGGCGGACTCGACGACTGGGCGGCCGACAACCTGCTGGCCTACCTGCGCGAGCAGCGCGAGGCGACGCGGCACCTGCCCGACGACCGCACGGTGCTGGTCGAGCGGTTCCGCGACGAGCTCGGCGACTGGCGGCTGACCGTCCACTGTGTCCTCGGCGCCCGTGTCAACGCGCCGTGGGCGCTGGCGATCGCGCGGCGGCTCAACGAGCGATACGGCGTGGACGGGCAGGTCATGCCGAGCGACGACGGCATCGTGGTCCGGCTGCCCGACGTCGTCGACGAGCCGCCGGGCGCGGACCTGGTGGCGTTCGACCCCGACGAGATCGCCGGCATCGTCGAGGAGACGGTCGGCACGTCGGCGATGTTCGCCGCCCGCTTCCGCGAGTGCGCCGCCCGGGCGCTGCTGCTGCCGCGTCGTGATCCGCGCCGCCGCCAGCCGTTGTGGCAGCAGCGGCAGCGCTCCGCGCAGTTGCTCGACGTCGCCCGGGACTACGCGGACTTCCCCATCACGCTCGAAGCGGCCCGCGAGTGCCTCCAGGACGTGTTCGACGTCGCCGGCCTCGTCGGCGTCATGCGGGAGATCGCCGGCCGCAAGCTGCGGCTCGTCGAGGTCGAGACACAGCGCCCGTCTCCGTTCGCACGGTCGCTGCTGTTCGGCTACGTCGGCGCGTTCCTCTACGAGGGCGACGCGCCGCTGGCCGAGCGGCGAGCCGCCGCGCTGGCGCTCGACCCGACGCTGCTCGCGGAGCTGCTCGGCCGGGTGGAGCTGCGCGAGCTGCTCGACCCGGAGGTGGTCGCCGAGACCGAGCGGACCCTGCAGTGGCTCGGCGCGCAGCGCACTCCACGCGACGCCGAGGACGTCGCCGAGATGCTGCGCGTGCTGGGTGACCTGTCCGACGCCGAGCTGGTCGCGCGGGGCGCCGATCCGGCGTGGGCCGCGGAGCTGGCGGCTCAGCGCCGGGCGATCCAGGTGCGGGTGGCGGGCGAGGCGCGCTGGATCTCCGTCGAGGACGCGGGCCGGTTCCGCGACGCGCTCGGTGTCGCGTTGCCGGTCGGGCTCCCCACGGCCTATCTCGAGCCGGTCACCGACCCGCTCGGCGACCTGGTGTCCCGCTATGCGCGCACGCACGGACCGTTTGCCGTGACGACGTGCGCGGCCCGGTTCGGGCTCGGCGTGTTCGTCCTCGAGCAGGCGCTGCGACGCCTGCCGGCGGTGGTCTCGGGTGAGTTCTCGCCCGGCGGTGCCGGCACCGAGTGGTGCGACGCCGAGGTGCTGCGCCTGCTGCGCCGCCGCTCGCTCGCCGCGCTGCGCCGGGAGATCGAGCCCGTGCCGCCCCGGGCGCTCGCCAGGTTCCTGCCGCAGTGGCACCACATCGGCGCCTCCCGTGCCCGCGGCGTCGAGGCCGTCGCCTCGGCGATCGAGCAGTTGCAGGGCGTGGCCATGCCCGCGTCGGCACTCGAGCGGCTCATCCTGCCCTCCCGGGTCGCCGACTACGCCCCGGCCCATCTCGACGAGCTGTGCTCCTCCGGCGATCTCGTATGGGCCGGCGGCGGGGCGATCGGCGAGCACGACGGCTGGATCAGGCTGGCCTTCGCCGACACGGCCCCGCTGCTCCTACCCGCACCGACCGACGTCGGCGGCCCGCTGCACGAGGCGATCCTGGCCGCACTCGACGGCGGCCAGGCACTGTTCTTCCGCAACCTGTCCGAGCGCGCCGCCGCCGCGCTGCCCGCTCCCCCGACGGAAGCGGAGCTCATCGAGGTCGTGTGGGACCTCGTCTGGGCGGGTCACCTGTCCAACGACACGTTCGCGCCGCTGCGCGCGAAGCTCGGCGGTGGCGGAGCACACCGCTCCCGGCCCTCGACCCCTCGGTCGCGATACCGGCGCCCCGGCTCGGCGGCGCTGTCTCGCGTCTCGCTGGCTGCGGCCCGCACCGGTCCGCCGGTGGCCGCCGGCCGCTGGCACCGCCTCCCCGACCGCGACCTCGACCCGACCCGCCGCGCGACGTCCAACGCCGAGCTGCTCCTCGACCGGCACGGCGTGGTGACCCGGGGCGCGGTCATGGCCGAGGACCTGCCCGGCGCCTTCGCGGGCGTCTACCCGGTCCTCGCCGCGATGGAGGAACGGGGCGCGGCCCGGCGCGGCTACTTCGTCGAGGGCCTGGGCGCGGCGCAGTTCGCCCTGCCCGGCGCGGTCGACCGCTTGCGGGGCGGCAACGGCGGCGACGAAAGCCGCGACGCTCTGGTGCTGGCCGCGACCGACCCCGCCAACCCGTATGGCGCGGCGCTGCCCTGGCCCGAGCGGGTCGTCGACGCGGGCGACGGCGAGCGCTCCGGCCACCGAGCCGGCCGCAAGGCGGGTGCCCTGGTCGTGACGGTCGGCGGCGACCTGGTCCTCTACGTCGAGCGCGGCGGCCGCACCCTGCTGTCCTATGTGGACAACACCGAGCTGCTCTCGTTGGCCGCCAAGGCCTTGGCCGACGCCGTCCACGGCGGCGCCCTCGGCGCGTTGTCGGTCGAGCGAGCAGACGGCGAGTCGATCCACGACTCCCCACTGCGCGACGCGCTGTCCGCGGCCGGCTTCCGCACCACCCCGCGGGGCCTCCGCTTGCGCGGCTGACCCCCGACAGCCCGACCCGGTCCGCGCCCGCACGAGCCGTGACAACACAAGCAACGCCGGCTACGGGAGCAACGGGGCCACCTCGGCGGCGATCAGGTCCAAATGGTCCAGGTCTCGCAGGTCGAGCACCTGGAGGAAGAGCCTCGACGCGCCGATCTTCACATACTCGTCGAGCTGCTCGGCGATCTCCGGCGGAGTGCCGAACAGCGGGCCTTCGCCCTTGCGCCTGGCGTCCGGATCCAGGCCTGCCGACGCGGCCCTGCGCCGTACCTCCGCCTCGTTCTCGCCGCAGACGATCGTCTGCGCGACCGAGAACACGATCGGGGCACGGCCGTCGCGGCCCTCCTCCTCGATGGCGGCGACCACGCGCTTGAACGCGGCGTCGGTGTCGGTCACGCTCGAGAACGGCACGTTGTACTCGGCGGCGTAGCGGGCCGCCAGTCGCGGGGTGCGGCGCGGGCCTCTGCCGCCGACGATGATCGGCGGGCCGGACTGCTGCACGGGCTTGGGCAGCGCCGGGGAGTCGACCAGGTCGTAGTGCCGGCCTTCGAACGAGAACGTCGACCCCGCCGGAGTCGACCACAGGCCCGTCAAGATTGCCAACTGCTCCGACAGCCGGTCGAACCGCTCGCCCACCGGCGGAAACGGGATGCCGTATGCGGTGTGCTCCCGCTCGAACCAGCCCGCGCCGAGCCCGACCTCGATCCGGCCGCCGCTCATCGCGTCGACCTGCGCGATCGTGATGGCCAGCGGGCCCGGGTGGCGGAACGTCGCCGACGACACGAGCGTGCCGAGCCGGATCGTCGACGTCTCGCGGGCAAGCGCGCCGAGGGTGACCCACGAGTCGGTCGGGCCGGGCAGCCCGTCGCCATTCATCGTCACGTAGTGGTCGGAACGGAAGAACGCCTCGAAGCCGAGCCGCTCGGCCCTCTGCGCGATCGCGAGCTGATCCTCGTAGGTGGCGCCGAGCTGGGGTTCGGTGAACACGCAAAGCCGCATGACACCGACACTATCGTGGTGCCCGTGCGCTGGATCTCGTTCACCACCGACTATGGACTGACCGACGGGTTCGTCGCGGCGTGCCACGGCGTGATCGCCCGGCTGGCGCCCGAGGTCCGCGTGATCGACGTGACGCATCTCGTACCACCCGGCGACGTCACCCGCGGCGCGGCGGTGCTCGCCCAGACCGTGCCGTCGCTGCCGCCGTCCGTGCACCTGGCGGTCGTCGATCCGGGCGTGGGCACGGCGCGGCGCGCGATCGTCGTGGAGGCCGCCGACGGCAGCCTGTTCGTCGGCCCGGACAACGGACTGCTCGTCCCCGCCGCCGAGGCGCTGGGCGGCATCCGCCGGGCGGTGCACCTCACCAACCGGGAGTGGTTCGCCCCGCACGTCTCGCACACGTTCCACGGGCGGGACGTCTTCGCGCCGGTCGCCGCCCGCCTGGCACTCGGCGCGGATCCCACGACTGCGGGAGCGACAGTGCCGGATGTCGTACGGCCGGTGCCCCCGCACGTCGAACACCTCCCCGACGGCGTGCGGGCCGAGGTACTGACGGCCGACCGCTTCGGCAACCTCCAGCTCGCCACCACGACCGCGCCACCGGGCGGCCCCGGGACGGCGGTCAGCGTCAACGGGCAGCCGGCGCGGACCGGCGCCACCTTCGGCGACGTCGGCCCGGATGAGCTGGTGGTGCTGACGGACTCCGCCGGGCACCTCGCGGTCGCCGTCAACGGCGGCAGCGCGGCCGACCGGCTCGGGTCGGTCCCCGGCGACCGGATCACGATCATCCGGTACGACTCAAGATCAACGCCCTAGGTCCACGACACGCGGGGGCATATGATCCGAGCCGGACGGGAATGCCGAAGCTGACCACACGTGCGAAAGAGCGGACATGTCTGGCGCAGACTGGATGAAGCCCAAGCCCGACGTGGCATACGAGCCCGTCGACCTGCAGACCGACCGGCCCCACCCGGCGCGGGTCTACGACTTCCTGCTCGGCGGCAAGGACAACTTCCCGGCCGACCGCACCGCCGCCGAGGCGGGCCTCAAGGCCAACCCCAGCAGCCGCATCCCCCCGCGGGAAAACCGCAACTTCCTGCGCCGCGTGGTCGAGCACCTCGCCGCCGAGCAGGGCGTGCGGCAGTTCCTCGACATCGGCACGGGCATCCCGACCTCACCCAACGTGCACGAGGTCGCACAGGACATCGCGCCCGAGTCGCGGATCGTCTACGTCGACAACGACCCGATCGTGCTGGCCCACGCCCGGGCGCTGCTGACGAGCAAGCCGGAGGGGCGCACGGAGTACATCGACGCCGATCTGCGTGACGTCGACCGGATCCTCACCGCGCCGCAGCTCCGGCAGGTCATCGACTTCGACCAGCCGGTCGCGCTGATGCTGATCGCGATCATGCACTTCGTCGGCGACGCCGACAGGCCGTATGAGGTGGTGAGCCGGCTCGTCGACGCGTTGCCGTCGGGCAGCTTCCTCGCGCTGTCGCACCTGACCGGCGACTTCGACCAGGCCGCCTGGGACCGCGTCGCGGCGATCTACGCGAAGCAGGGCGTGACGATGCAGGTGCGCTCGCACGAGGAGATCGCCCGGTTCTTCACCGGCCTGGAGCTGGTCGAGCCCGGCCTGCCGGTCGTCACGAAGTGGCGTCCCGACGCGGCCGTCGACGCGAACGCCACCGACACCCAGGTCGCGGTCTACGGCGGCGTGGCAAAAAAGGCGTAATCCGGGCATGACCGACCCAAGGGCGGGCAGTGGCCCGCGGTGGTGCGCAAGGCCCCGCCGCTGGTCGCGGCCGTGCTCCTGCTGGTGGCGGCGATCGCCGTACCGCTGCAGCTCCCGAGACCGGCGAGAGTGCTGTGCGTGTCGGACATCGTCCAGGCCCGGGCGGTCGCCGGGCTGGCGAACTTCTCCGGCTGGCTGCGCCGCAACCACGCGACCGGGTTCATCGGCGAGATCGGCTGGCCGGCGGACCGCGACGCCGAGCAGTGGACCGGCGTCGCGGAGGCCTGGTACAACGCCGCCGACATCGTCGGCCTGCCGGTCACCGCCTGGGCCGCCGGAACGTGGCCGGCCAACTACCCGATGGCCGTGTACCGCCCGGTCGCGCAGGGGCAGACGGTGGACGTGGCCGGCCCGCAGGCGAGGGTGATCGAGCGTCACGGCACGACGCCGACCTACCTCCGCGGGGTCAACCTGGCGGCGGGCTCATTCGCGACGTCGGACGTCAACGGCGGCTTCGGCACCGGCAACCCCGGGCGGTACGGGCAGGATTACACGTATGAGACACCCGCCAGCTACACGTTCCTCGCCGGGCGGGGCGTCCACCTCGTGCGGCTGGCGGTCAACTGGGAGCGGCTGCAACCACGCCCGTTCGGGCCGCTGGACGAGGTCGAGGTGGCCCGGGTTCGTGACGCGCTCGACCACGCGCGGGCGGCCGGCCTCGCGGTGATCCTCGACCTGCACAACTACGGCGACTACGCGGCCGGCGGCGGCCCGTCGGGCCAGCCGCGCATGCTGCGGCTCGGCGACGACCGGCTGCCGACGACGGCGCTCGCCGACTTCTGGGTGCGGATGAGCCGCGCCGCCGACGACCCGGCCGTCATCGGCCTCGGGCTGCTCAACGAGCCGACCCGGCTGGCCGCCGACGGCCGCGACGGCGCCCTGATCTGGGAGCGTGCCGCGCAGCAGGCCGTCGACGCGATCCGATCCACCGGCGATCGGCGGGCGATCCTCGTCAGCGGGTACGTCCCGATGGGCCCGCCGTCGTGGGGGCAGATGCACCCGACGGCGTGGATCGTCGACCCGCTCAACCGGACCGCGTACGAGTCGCACGCGTACTTCGACCACGACGGCAGCGGTCACTACTGGATGTCGTACGCCGACGAGTTGCGCAGCGTCACCTGGCCTCAGCCGACGCTGTGCCAGCGCCTGACGCCCATGACCCGCCAGGTGCTCGATGCGTAACCGCGCTCTCGCGGTCGGTCTCGTGGCCGCGTTCATGACCCTGCTCGACGTGAGCATCGTGAACGTGGCGATCCCCTCCATCCAGGCCGACCTCGGCGTCGGCACGAGCGGCTTGCAGTGGATCCTCTCCGGCTACGCGCTGACGTTCGGCCTGCTCCTGGTGCCGGCCGGCAGGCTCGGCGACGCCCGCGGCATCCGGGGCGTGTTCGTCGCCGGGCTGCTCGGCTTCACCCTGGCCAGTGCCGTGGCCGGAGCGGCGCGCAACGAACTCTGGCTGGTCACGGCCCGGCTGGTGCAAGGCGCCGCGGCCGGCGTGCTCAACCCGCAGGTCACCGGCCTGATTCAGCGCCTGTACCCGCCGCCCGAGCGGGGCCACCCGTTCGGCCTGCTCGGCGCGACGATCGGCATCGCCACCGCGATCGGCCCGCTGCTCGGCGGGGTCCTGATCCAGCTCGGCGGTTCGGCGGAGGGCTGGCGCTGGGTCTTCTACATCAACGTGCCGGTCGGTGTGCTCGCCGCGGTGCTGGGCTGGCGGCTGATCCCGCGCCGTCCGGCGGAGCGGCGCCGCCGGGAGAGCCTCGACCCGGTCGGCGTGGTGCTGCTCGGCGCGGCGGTCGTCCAGATCCTGCTGCCGCTGGTCCAGGAACGGCAGTGGCAGGGCAACGCGAAGTGGCTGCTGGTCGCCACCGGCCTCGCCACCCTCGCGGTGTTCATGGCCTGGGAGCGGCGCTTCGCCCGGCGGGGCGTGCCGCTGATCGAGCTCGGCCTGTTCCGCGTGCCGTCGTACGGCCTGGGGACGACCCTCGTCCTGCTGTACTTCGCCGGATTCACCGCCAACTTCTTCATCTTCACGCTGCTCCTCCAGCGCGGGCACGGCTACTCCGCGCTGGAGGCCGGCCTCGCGATCACCCCGTTCGCGCTGGGCTCGGCGGTGGCGGCGTTCGTGGGCGGCCGCATCGTCAACCGTCTCGGCCGCCCCCTCGTGGCGCTCGGCCTGGTCACCGTCATCGCCGGGCTGACCGCGACGATCGTGGTGCTCCGCCTGGTGCCGCAGGTGTCTCCCGGGGTGACGATGGCGCTGCCGCTGCTGGTGGCCGGGACCGGCAGCGGGCTGGTGATCACGCCGAACCAGACGCTGACCTTGGCGGAGGTACCGGTGGACCGCTCGGGCAGCGCGGCCGGCGTGGTCCAGACCGCACAACGTGTCGGCGCGGCGTTCGGCATCGCCACGATCGGCTCGGTGTTCTTCGCCCGCCTGAACGCGACGGGCGGCGACTGGACCGCCGCGCTCCAGGGTTCGTTGACCGCGTCGATCGGCTTCATGCTGCTCGCCCTGCTGGCCGCGGCAACCGACATCCTGCGGACCCGCCACGCGGCGGCTCGAGCGGGCCGCGATCCGGCCACCCGAGCCACGAGGCAGGATTGACGGCGTGCCCGAAGGTGACACCGTCTGGAACACCGCCCGTGTGATCGGTCGCGCCCTGGCGGGGCAGGTCGTCGAGCGCAGCGACTTCCGGGTGCCCCGGCTCGCCACCGTGGACCTCGGTGGGTGGACGGTGGCCGAGTCGGCGAGCCGCGGCAAGCACCTCCTGCTGCGCCTGACGAAGGACGGCCAGCAGCCGCTCACCCTCCACTCCCACCTGAGGATGGACGGCGTCTGGCGGACGTATCGTGCAGGCGAGCGCTGGTCGGGCCGCCCGTCCCACCTGATCCGTGTGGTGCTGCACACCGGCACCGTGGCCGCCGTCGGCTACCACCTCCACGAGCTCGCCGTCGTGCCGACGGCCGAGGAGCGGCAGCTCGTCGGACACCTCGGCCCGGACCTCATGGGCGACGACTGGGACGCCGGCGAGGCGGTCGCGCGGCTGCGGGCGAAGCCGGACCGGTGGATCGCCGACGCGCTGCTCGATCAGCGCAACCTCGCCGGCATCGGCAATCTGTACAAAGCCGAGACGCTGTTCCTGCGCGGGTTGTCGCCGTGGGCCACGGTCGGAGAGGTCGCCGACCTGCCGGCCGCGGTCGACCTCGCGCACCGCCTGCTGAACTCGAACCGCGGGCGCTGGACCCAGGCGACGACGGGTTCGCTGCGGCCCGGTGAGGCCAACTGGGTCTTCGAGCGTGCCGGACGGCCGTGCCGCCGGTGCGGGACGACGATCCGGCGCTGGACCGGTGGTGATCACGACCGCATCACGTACTGGTGCCCGCACTGCCAGCCCGGTGAGCCTCCGTCGCGCGGGTGAGGACCCGCAGACCCGCCGGGCGCTGTCGCGTATCCGACGTGCCCGGAGCATGTGCCGCAGGCCGCGATTTCGGACGGTGACGGCGTTGCCGTCGGCTGGCTGATCTGCGGGGTGATCTTCCTCGCCCCGGGCGCCGGCCCATTCTTCCCGCTGGACAAGGAGTTCGGGCGCTCGACGCCGTGGGCCGACCACGAACCGCCGGAGCCGGTGGGCCTGCGGCCCGTCGCCGGCCCGCCCCCGGCACGACGCCCCGCGCGGCGGCCGAGCGCGAGCACGGTAGGGTCTTGGAGGTACTGGACGCCCGCGCGCCGGCCGAGCCGCCACGACCGGTCGGCGCCGACCCGGGCGAGCTCGCATCCGCACTTGAACGCCTCAGCCGGCCGCACGGCGCCGGCGAGCTGACCGACGCCGGATACACGGCCGCGCAGCAGCGGCTGCTGGGCACGTCTCCTGGGGAGGGGCGATGAGCAGGACGTCTGCGGGGCTCAAGAGCTGTTCGTCGATGTCGCGGGCGGCGGCGATCTTCGGCGGGGTGGCGCTGGGTGCGATGGCGTACCGGTGGATCACCCGCTGAGCCGGCGCGGGCTTTTCGCCGGAGCGGGTGCCTCGCTCGTGGCGGCCGCGCTCGGCGGATGCGACAACACTCCCCTGGTGACACCGACGGCGGCCCCGACCGTCCGCCCGCCCGCCAACACTCCGCTCGCCGCCTGGGAGCTCACCGGCGGCCGCAACGGCGCCGGAATGCTCGCGCTGCGCGCACCGCGGCTGGTCGTCTTCGGCGACGGCGAGGCGATCGCCGACGCCGCCTACCGAGCCCGACTGGACTCCGACCAGTTGCGGAGCCTGGCGGCGGGCCTCACCGAGGACCTGCGGTCGTCCGGGGCGCAGAAGAAGCCGACGGCGACCCCGACGATGCTCGACGCGCCGGTGACGAAGGTGTCCGTGTGGTCCGAATCCGGGACGCTGTCCTTCGCCGCCGAAGGACTCGACGAGGCCAAGGCGGATCGCCTGTACGCCGACGTGCTCTACACCGCGCGGGACCGCCTCGCCGCCGTGCACAAGACGGTGTCGGCGACGGCGCAGCCGTATCTCGCGACCCGGGTCCGGGTGGTGGCGGTTCCGGTCGACGGCGACGTGGCCGGCGCGACGGCGTGGCCGGCGGATGTGGCGCTGCCGGCGGCCGGCGACAGGGACCTGCGCAAGGCCGACCTGGACGGCGACGCGGCCCGCGGCGCGGTGCGGAAGTTGACGCGAGACCTGGACCAGCGGGGCGCCTGGCCGGCATACCGCATCCCGGACGGCACCCTGGTCCGTGCTAGCTGGCGCTATCTGCTCCCCAACGAGTGACTCACGCGGGCTGCGGCCGGGGGTTGGGGGCGTTGCGCAGGTCGGCCAGCCCTTCGGCGACACCGCGCAGGAAGGCGGTGGCGTCGGAGAGGTTGCCCAGTGTCGCGCTGTCCTCGGCCACGCAGCCGGCGGCCGCGGTGACGAACTGCTCGTAGGCGGTGACACCCTGCTCGAGCTGCGCGGCGAGCGTCGCGTGGGCCGGACGGAGCGCCTCGCCGGCTGGGCCGAGGCTCATGGTCCGCTCCACCGAGGCGGTGCGCTGGGCCAGGTCCCGCAGGGAGCGCTCGGCGACCGCGGCGTCGAGGACAGCGGCCTCGGCGGCCGGGCCGAGGCGGCCGACGAGCCCGCTGAGCATCACCGATGCGCGGTCGAGACGCCTCCACGGCTCCGCGACCGTGAGCCCGCGCAGGCGGAACGACTCGCGCTGCCGGTCGAACTCCGCCAGCGCCGTCTTGCCGGCCGGGAGCCGCTGGACGAGGCCCACGAGCTTCTGGCGGGCCAGGGCGCCAGCGACGGCCGGGTCGGGATCCTCGGGGACCGCTAGCTGGCGGAACGCGCGGTAGTCGAGCCACCGCCAGATCGCGATCGCGATCGAGCCACCGGCGCCGGCGGCCCAGAAGGCGTCGGGGAGGCCGAGGCCGCTGTAGGGCACCAGGACCGCGGCGGCGCCGGTCAGCAGCCCGGCCCGCACAGACCAGCCCCGGGCGGAGCGGTGCAGCCTCCGCAGTCGTTTCAGGTGCTTGGTCCGTGCCGTGGCCATTACTGTTCCCCCCGGTCGGTCAGCTCGCGCTGGCGGAGTCTCCCGCCGGCTTGTCCTTGTTCATGCTCGCCCGGATCTCGTCGAGCCGGGCCACGCTGGCGTCCTTCTGCGCGGCGGGCGCCGCGACGGACGGCGACTCCGGGGTGGCCGCGAGCTTCTCGCCTGCCATGCTCGCGCGGATCTGGTCGAGGCGGGAACTGCCGGCCATGTCGAGCGTCGAGCGCTGCACCTCGAGCATCCGGCCCTCCACCGAGTTGGAGGCGAGCTCGGCACGGCCCATCGCATTGGCGTAGCGCCGCTCGATCTTCTCGCGCACCTCGTCGAGCGACGGGGTGTTGCCGGGGGCGGCGAGCCCGCTCATCGACTCGAGCGACTTGGCCACCGTCTCCTGCATCTTCGCCTGCTCCAGTTGGCTGAGCAGCTTGGTGCGCTCGGCGAGCTTCTGCTGGAGCATCATGGCGTTGTTCTCGACGGCCTTGCGCGCCTGGGCGGCGGCGTTGAGCGACTGGTCGTGGAGGGTCTTGAGGTCCTCCATGCCCTGCTCGGCGGCGACCAACTGGGTCGCGAACACCTGAGCGGTCTGCTCGTATTGCGTGGCCTTGGCCTCGTCGCCCTCGGCGCGCGACTTGTCGGCGAGGACGAGTGCTTGGCGGGCCGAACCCTGGAGCTTCTCCACCTCGGACATCTGCCGGGACAGGCGCATCTCGAGCTGCCGCTGGTTGCCGATCACAGCCGCGGCCTGCTGCACCAGGGCCTGGTGCTGACGCTGCGCGTCCTCGATCGCCTGCTGGATCTGTACCTTGGGATCGGCATACTCGTCGATCTTGGCGCCGAAGAGCGCCATGAGGTACTTCCAGCCCTTAGCGAACGGATTCGCCATTTCGCGGTCCTCTCTCGGCCAGCACAAGAACATGCGGCTTCCATCGTGTCAGGCGCACGCTAGAGCGTCACGCCTACCTTGTGGGCAAAGCCACGGAAATACCGGGCAAACCAGGTCAAACGTTATGCAACTCAGGGTGATCTCAGGGCTGCGACTCATCACATGTGCTCCCCTCCGGAGAGCGCCGAACGGGACAGGCGCTCCGCCTCGGCGAGCCCGGCCCGCATACCCTCAAGATCGTTGGTGAGCTCGGCGACCTTCGAGGCGGTGAGCGTCGCGCCTCCCGCGGTTGTGGCGTGCAGCGCGAGGAGCTCGGACATGCGCGCCACCAGCCCCTCCATGCCCAGCACGGCGGACTGCATCCGGGCGAGCAGCATCTCCCGGGCCTCCTGCAGTCGCCGGCCGACGTCGAGCTGGTCGGTCACCGCCCGCAGCGCCCGCTCCCGCTCCTGGCGCAGCGGGCCGGCCGGCAGGCCCTGGAGGCCGCGCTGGAGCTGGGAACGATCCTGCCGGAGCCGCTGGACGTTGATGCCGGCCGCGGTCTGCTCGATCAGCGTCACCTGGCCGGCGAAGCGCACCAGGTCGGCGAGCGCGCCGGCGGCCTGGTCGTCGACCTCGCCGATCTGGCCGCGCAGCACCGGATCGGCCGGGCTCTCCGACTGCCGCCGCAGCGTGCGGACCGCCGCCTCGGCCCGCCGCAGCCACCGCTCGGCATCGCTGCCGCGCGGCGGCGTGGGCAGGTCGGGCGGCGGCTGGATCCGGGGGTGCGGGTCGGCGGTCCGGTCGGTGATCGTGCCGAGTCCGATCCGGATGCCGTAGACGGCACCCGCGACGACCAGCCCGACCGGCACGCCGACCAGCAGGCCCGCCGGGGCGAGAGCGGCCGCGACCGCCCCGCCCATGCCGCCCAGGATCCCGGCGGCGACGAGCCCCCACGGCTCGGTAAGCTGCTCCTTCACGCCCACGAACGTAAGTCTGCCTCAGAAGTTGCTGAGGACGTTGATCAGGACCTTGTCGATCGTCGTCGGATCGCTGGCGTCGTAGGCCGCCGCCCGCGACGCCGACGAGATCCGCTGGAGGACCTTGAGGTCGGCCTGCCCGCCGTATGCGATGGTGAAGACGCGCACCGGGATCTCCTTGTCGGAGGTGTCCACGTCGCGCACCAGCGCATCGAGGTCGCTGTCCTTCGGGTATTCGTTCTTGCCGTCGGTGAGCACCACGACGGCGTTGATGCGGCTCGGGTCGGCGGTCTCGGCCAGTTTGCGCTGCGCCGCGCGCGTGGTGGCGTAGAGCGCCGTGCCACCCTCGGCGCTCAGCGACTTGAGGATCCGTTCGAGCGGCACCCGGTTGGCGGACAGCGCACCGACGGGCACCTGTTCCGTGTACGGCGTCGGCGCGCCGCCGACCTCCGTCGAGAACGTCCACAGCCCGACCTCGTCGTCCGGCGCCAGCAGTTTCAGCGACTGCAACGCGGCCGACTTCGCCAGCTCCATCCGGGACTGACCGTTGCCGGCGGGATTGTCCATCGAGCCGGAGACGTCGAGCACCAGCAGGATCTTTGCCCGCTTGCGCTGCGTGTCCCAGGTCGTCAGCGCCTTTTCCAGCACCTGCGGCGACGGCGGGTCGATGACGGTGAGCTTGGCGTCGGGCAGCAGGCCGTTTGCGGTGGTGAGCCCGGCGCCGCCCTTGCCCTGAAATGTGCGGAAGGCCAGGTCGGTGAACCGCTGCTGTTGTTTCGCGTCCCGCACGTAGGCGAGGAAGTCGTCGGCGGCCGCCTTCTGCTCGTCACTCGCGTTCGTCAGCACGACGTACGGGTGGTCCGACAGCAGCGTGCCTTCCTTCGGGTACACGGCCACCAGCGGTACGCGCGGTTTCGCGCCCTTGCCGGCCAGCGCCGGGTCGCCGGTGGGGTTGCCCTGGTTGTAGTCGTAGACCGACTTCTCCTCGACGGCCACGGCACTGACGTAGTTGAGCCCACGCCCCGCCTGGTCGGCGGCGGCCAGATTCGACAGGAAGGTCAGCGTGGTGTCGCCGTAGTGCACGACGCCGGACTCGACCGACTTCACGAACTGCAGCACGGCCGGGTTGGTGAGGTCCTTCTCCGTCAGGTCGGTGGAGCGCCCGGTCGCGGCGAAGTAGGCGCCGACGGTGGCGTTGAGGCCCGACGTCGAGAAGTGCGGGTTGGTCTTGCCGAGCTTGAACCGCCCCCACTCCGGGTGCCCCTTGGCGCCCCAGCCGCTGGGGTCGTTGGTGAGCCCGAGCACGTCGCCCCAGCCGATCGGCCTGTCGGGCCAGCCGAGGGCCTCCGCCATCGGCTTGGGCATCGCCAGCACGAGCGGCGACTGCGCGACCGTGGGCAGCTTGCCGTCGGGAACCAGGCCGCCCTTGTCGCCGCTGGCCAGCCGCTGTCGCAGCAGCGCCACCCAGGACGACGACGCCGGTGTCCACACCTGCGGCGCCGGACCGTCCTTGGCCGGATCCCAGCCGGCGGCGAGGGCGTCGAGCGCCGCGCCGGACGCCTTCGACGTGACGACCGGGTCGGCGCACTTGCCGTCGAAGCGGCGGTCCTGCTCGATGTACGCCCTGGCGATCTGTTGCAGCAGCGCGGCCTTCTCGCTTGAGGCGGCGATGTGGAGCGGCGTGCAGCCCTCACGGCGCGGGGTGGCGGTCTTGTCGTCGCCCTGGCCGCCGCCCCGGGTCACGGTCAGCACGACGTAGACCCCGCAGATCGCGATGAGGCCGACCACCACCGCGACGATGATCGGTAAAGGGTTGCGCCGCCGGGTCGGTGCCGGGAAGGTCACAGTCGTCGCCTCCGCGAAAGCCACTGTTGCACGCCGCCATCCGGCGTGGCATCAGTGTGGCAGGTGCGGTCGACAACGCCCGGAAGTGTCCGCTGCACAGCGTGCTGCGACACAGCGGCACGGTGCGACGCCGGGAGGAAGGAACGCCCGGAAGAGGGTCAGGCAGCGTAGACGACGTCGCGCTCGCGGTCCACCGCGGGGCGGGCGCGCAGGGTCGTGCGGAGCGGGCCGTCGTGGTGGACGGCGACCGACAGCTTCACGTCCGTGGCGAGCTTGGCCTTGGGAGTGCCGCGCGCGAGCCGCGCCTCGGGAGCCGACGGGCCGGTGGAGGCCGACGAGCCCGACCCTGACGGAGGAGGGGCGGTCGCTCCCTCGGCCGAGGAAGTGGCCGCCGAGCCGGAACTCTCGTCGGGGGAGGGCGCCGGAGCGCCGACCGGCACGAGCACCCGAGGCATGTCCTCGGACAGCGCCAGCGTGTCGCTCACGTCGCGCAGGACCTCGGACAGCGCCGCGCCCAGGGCCTCGCAGATCGCGGCCAGCAACTCGCTGGAGGCCTCTTTCTGGCCCCGCTCGATCTCCGACAGGTAACCGAGGCTCACGTTGGCAGCCGTCGACACCTCACGCAGCGTCCGATGCTGGGCCTGCCGTCGCGCTCGTAGCGCGTCACCGATCACTCGACGAAGCAGCACGGCGGCACCCCCTCCGAGGCAACTGACAAGCCCGCGAAAACTGGTACCCGTCACGGTACCTGGTGCGGAGCCGATCGACACCCCGCCCCGCGGTTATCGAGGGGTGAGGGTGATCGCGAGGGCCTCGGCGAGCAGCGCCACGGCGGCGTCGACGGCACCCCGGCGGATCGCCGAGCGGTCGCCCGCCAGAGTGAACTCGCGGACCTCCACCCGCTCGGGGTCGCCGTGTGCGAGGGACGGGCCGACCACCGCGACATAGACCCGGCCGACCGGCTGACCCGCCTGCGGGTCCGGCCCGGCGACCCCGGTCGTGGCCACGGCCCAGTCGGCGCCGCACCGCTCACGGGCACCGGCGGCCAGCGCGGCGGCCACCGAGGCGTCGACGGGGCCGTGCGCGTCGAGCAGCGGCGTCGGCACCCCCAGCAGCGTGGCCTTGAGGTCCGTCGCGTATGCCACGACGCCGCCGCGGAACACCCGGCTGGCGCCCGGCACCTCGACGAACGCGGCGGCGAGCAACCCGCCGGTCAGCGACTCGGCCACCGCCAGCGTCGCACCGCGGGCCACCAGTTCATCGAGGATCGCCGGAGGGCCGGCCGGGCTGCTCGTCGCGCTGTTCATGCGGCCTCGTCCGCTGCGGGCGCCACCGTCGGCGCCGGTCCGGGAAAGGGGAGCGCCGTCCGCCGGATGCGGATGGCACGGAGCACGTAGTCGACGCCTGTGACCACCGTCACGATCACGGCGGCGAACATGAGCCACGGGCCGACGGCCGCCAGGCCGTCGGGGAGCGGCGAGAGATACCACCCGATCGCCAGGATCTGCAGCGCGGTCTTCGCTTTGCCGCCCCGGCTGGCCGGGATGACCCCGTGCCGGATGACCCAGAGGCGCAGCGCGGTGACGCCCCACTCGCGGACCAGAATGACCAGCGTCACCCACCAGGGCAGCTTGTCGTAGATCGACAGCAGCACGAGCGCCGTGCCGGTGAGAGCCTTGTCGGCGATCGGGTCGGCCACCTTGCCGAACGACGTGACCAGGTTGTGCGCACGGGCGATCCAGCCGTCGACGTAGTCGGTCGCGGAGGCCACGACAAACGTGATGCCCGCCGCGAGCTGCCATCCGTCGCGGGTCATGCCGCTCGCCACGACGAAGAGCACGAACACGGGGACGAGCACCATCCGCACGACCGTGAGGATGTTTGCCGCGTTGAGCAGTGGGACGGGCTTGATCGCCGTCATGGCCCCGCCGGGCTGATCATCTCGATCGGCGTAGCGACCAGGTCGACGCCGACACTCTCGGTGACCTTGGCCCGCACGAAGTCGCCCGGACGCAGGGTCGCCGGGTCGGGCCCGGCACCGGCGACGAGCGTCGTGGAGCCGTCGACCTCGGGCGCTTGGTGGGCGCCGCGTCCCTCGACGACCTCCTCGTCGATGTAGTCCACCAGCACCTCGACGATCGAGCCGACGCGGTCGCCGGCGCGCTGGGCGCACAGCTCCTCCGCCAGGGCGCTCATCCAGTCGTACCGCTTCTTGACCGTGTCGGCGGGGACCTTGTCCGGCAGGGTGGCGGCCTCGGTGCCGTCCTCGTCGCTGTAGTCGAAGACGCCGACCGCGTCGAGCCGTGCCTCGGTCAGGAACCGGGCCAGCTCGTCGATGTCCTCGCGGGTCTCGCCGGGGAAGCCGACGATGACGTTGCTGCGGGCGCCCGCGGCGGGGTCGAGCCGCCGGACGCTGTCGAGGAGGTCGAGGAACCGCCCGGTCGAGCCGAATCGGCGCATGCGACGCAGCACGGGCTCGCTGGAGTGCTGGAACGACAGGTCGAAGTAGGGCGCGACGCCCGGCGTGGTGGCGATGGCCTCGACCAGGCCGGGACGGGTCTCGGCGGGCTGGAGGTAGGAGACGCGGACCCGCACGATGTCCCGCACCGCCGCGAGCTGCGGCAGCAACTTCTCCAGCAGGCGGGGGTCGCCGAGGTCCTTGCCGTAGGACGTCGAATTCTCACTCACGAGCACCAGCTCGCGCACGCCGTTGGCCGCCAGCCACTCGGCCTCGGCGAGCACCTCGTCCGGCGTGCGGGACACGAACGCGCCGCGGAACGCCGGGATCGCGCAGAACGAGCAGCGCCGGTCGCAGCCGCTGGCCAGCTTCAAGGGCGCGACGGGGCCCGAGTCGAGCCGCTGCCGCAGCACACCGCGCAGGTGCGCCGGCAGGTGCCCGGGCGTGACGACCTGGGCCGTGCGCCGCTCGACCGGCGTGATCGGCAGCAGGGTGCGCCGGTCGCGCGGCACGTGTGACGAAATCGTCTCGCCGGCGAGGATCGCGTCGAGGCGGGCGGCCATGTCC
Source organism: Dactylosporangium roseum (assembly GCF_025264685.1). Lineage (GTDB taxonomy): Bacteria > Actinomycetota > Actinomycetes > Mycobacteriales > Micromonosporaceae > Dactylosporangium > Dactylosporangium roseum. The sequence continues at coordinate 1,658,717 of NZ_CP073721.1, read as the reverse complement.
GGGTAGTGGTCGAAGCCAAGCACGGCATGCGCCTCGGGCAGCTCGCTGGCCAGCTCCTGCCCGTATCGCTCGGCGAGGCAGCCGGTTGCCACCACCTTGGCACCGGTGTCGGCCGCGGCCAGCAGGGTGTCGATCGAGTCCTGCTTGGCCTTGGCGACGAAACCGCAGGTGTTGACCAGCACGACGGCGGCGTCGTTGCCGTCGGTCGTGACGGACCAGCCGCCGTCGGCGAGGCGGGCGGCGAGTTCCTCGGAGTCCACCTCGTTGCGGGCACAGCCGAGAGTGAGCAGGGCTACGCGGCGGTCAGCGTTGGTGGACATGCTGTCGAGGGTACCGACCGGGACTGACAATTTGCCGGGCGGATCCGGCCTCGGGCCGCGGGGAACGGGTCGCGGAAGGTGACGGCCGCGGGCGAAGGCCCCTCGCGTCGCAGCAGGTCGAGCCGCTGCCCCGCCTCGGTCAGCGTCGGGATGTGCCCGGCCGGAATCCACCCGGTGACCGCGTAGACGTCACCGAACGGCTCGAACCACTCCCGCCGGCGTCGCAGCACGTCAAGATGCGCGCTACGGAGAGTGAGCTTCGAGGGGCGCCCGGCACGTCGTCGCGGCTCACCGGCGCTCCCGCGGCGACGACGTGCTCGTAGACCGCCCGGCGCTGTGGCTCACCCAGCGCCGCCAGCGCCTCGACTCCTTCGCCGGTCACGCGGACAACTATCGCAGCAGCGTCGCCGCCACGGTCAGCGTCGCCATCGACACCGCCGTCGACGCCACGACGGCGTCGCGCGCGAACGTGCCGTCCACCCCGTACGTCCGGGCGTACACAAACGTGTTCTGCGCCGTCGGCAGCGCCGAGCACAGCACGGCGGCCAGCAGATCGACGCCGGTCAGCCCGAAGGCGAACCGGGCCACGAGGAAACACACGACCGGCTGGACGCACGACTTCAGCAGCACCGCCAGCGCCACCTCGGCCGGGCGCCGGGGCTCGGCGTCGGCGGCCTCAGCCCGTACGAGTGAAAGCCCCAACGCCACGAGGGCGGACGGCACGGCGGCGGCACCGAGCAGGGACACCACGTCGGCGAGCAGCCCCGGCAGGCGCACGCCCGCCGCGCCGAGGATCACCCCGCCGAGACACGCGAGCAGGACCGGGCTGCGCAGCGGCACGGTGAGCAGGCGGCGCCAGCGGCCGGACGGGTGCTCGGCCCGGGCGAAGTCGAGCGCGCCGAGGATGACCGGAGTGAGGATCGTGGTCTGGACCAGCAGGACCACGGCGATGAACGACGCGTTGCCGATCACCTGCACCGCGACCGGAATGCCCAGATTGCCGGCGTTGACGTAGCCGGCGGCCATTGCCGCGACCGTCTGCTCGGCGAGCGGCCGGCGGAAGACCCAGCGGGCGGCGGCGAACCCCACCGCGCCCATGAGCATCGTCGCGACGACGAAGGCCGCGATCCCCCGCCCCGCCGGCCCGCTGATCGGCTCCCGCGTCAGCCGGTCCAGCAGCGCCGCGGGCATGGCGACGTAGAATACGAACCGGCCCAGCACGTCGACCGCGCCGGTTCCGAGCACGCGGGTGCGCCCGACGAGAAAGCCGATCGCGGTCAACGCCCAGATCGGCACGAAGGCGGCGAGCACCCGCCTGTCAGTCGGCGTCGCCGGACTGGAGCGCGGCCAGCACCTCTGACAACTCGTCGGGCTTGATCAGCACGTCGCGGGCCTTCGACCCCTCGGAGGGGCCGACGATCCCGCGGGTCTCCATGAGGTCCATGAGCCGACCGGCCTTGGCGAACCCGACCCGCAACTTGCGCTGGAGCATGCTCGTCGAGCCGAACTGGCTGGTGACCACCAGTTCGATCGCCTGCACCAGCAGCTCGAGATCGTCGCCGATCTCCTCGTCGATCTTCTTCTTGCCGTCTTCGGCCTTGACCAGCACGTCGGGCCGGAACTCCGGCTCGCGCTGGTCCTTGCAGAACTTGACGATGTCGTTGATCTCGGTCTCACTGACCCAGGCGCCCTGGATGCGGATCGGCTTCGACGCGCCCATCGGCAGGAACAGCGCGTCGCCGCGGCCGATGAGCTTCTCGGCGCCGGGCTGGTCGAGGATGACCCGCGAGTCGGCCAGGCTGGACGTGGCGAAAGCGAGGCGCGACGGCACGTTGGCCTTGATCAGGCCGGTGACGACGTCGACGCTCGGCCGCTGGGTGGCCAGCACCAGGTGGATGCCGGCGGCCCGGGCCAACTGCGTGATCCGCACGACCGAGTCCTCGACGTCGCGCGGCGCCACCATCATCAGGTCGGCCAACTCGTCGACGACCACCAGCAGATACGGATACGGGCGGATGACCCGCTCGCTGCCCGGCGGCGCGGTGATCTGACCGGCGCGGACCTTGCGGTTGTAGTCGTCGATGTGCCGCACTCCGGCCGCGGCCAGGTCGTCATAGCGCATGTCCATCTCGCGCACCACCCACTCGAGGGCGTCGGCCGCCTTCTTCGGGTTGGTGACGATCGGCGTGACCAGGTGCGGGATGCCTTCATAGCTGGTCAGCTCGACCCGCTTGGGGTCGACCAGCAGCAGCCGCACCTCGTCGGGCGTGGCACGCGTCAGCAGCGAGACGAGCAGGCTGTTGAGGCAGCTCGACTTGCCCGCGCCGGTCGCGCCCGCGATGAGGATGTGCGGCATCTTCGCGAGGTTGGCCACCACGTAGCCGCCCTCGATGTCCTTGCCCAGCGCCACCAGGAGCGGGTGGTGGTCGCTGGTCGCCGGTCGCGAGCGCAGCACGTCGCCGAGCGCCACGTTCTCCCGGTCGGAGTTGGGGATCTCGACGCCGACCGCGCTCTTGCCCGGAATCGGGCTCTGGATGCGCACGTCGGGCGACTTCACCGCGTAGGCGATGTTGCGCGACAGCGCGGTGATCCGCTCCACCTTGACCCCGTGGCCGATCTCGACCTCGTAGCGGGTCACCGTCGGGCCTCGCGTGAAGCCCGTGACGAGGGCGTCAACGCCGAACTGCTCGAAGACGCCCTGAAGGGCGGCCGTGACCTCGTCGTTGGCGCGGGTGCGGCCGCGCGGGGCGTCCCCGGTGCCGAGCAGGGTCGGCGGGGGCAGCTTGTAGTCGGCGTCGGTGAGCGCGAGCTGCTCGGCCCGCGTGGGCAGGGGCGAGTGCTCCGGCGGCTCCTTGGCCTTCTTCCGCTTCGTCGCGGGCGGCACCCGGTCGAGCACGACCGTGTCGTGCACCGGCTCAGGGGCCAGGTCGGGCGCCGCGGCGTCGAAGAGGACGCCCCCGCCCGGGCCGTCGAGCCCCTCCGGGTCATCGGTCGGGTGCGGCATTGAGGCCTGGCGGCGCCGCGCCAGGCCGCGCCGGCCCGGCTTGGGCTCCGGCTCGTCGTAGAGCTCGTCGAACTCGTCGTCGTCCGCCAGCGTCGGGTCCTCGACCCGGCCGAGCGCGAGGTCGCGAAGCTGGCGCCAGCGGTGCGGGATGCGGGAGATCGGGGTGGAGGTGACGACGAGCAGGCCGAAGCCGGACAGCAGCAACAGCAGCGGCACCGCGACCCATGCGGTCACCGCCATCTCCAGCAGCCCGCCCCCGGCCCGGCCGAGCAGGCCGCCCGCCTCGTCCATCTGCGCCGGCCGGGTGGGGCTGTCGGCGGCCAGGTGCATGAGGCCGGTGGCGCCGCTGGACAGCGCGGTCCAGCCGACGAGCCCGCGACCGCGGTGGTCGTCCTCCGGGTCGGAGCGCATGACCCGGATCCCGCCGATGAGCAGCAGCACCGGCAGCACCGCGGAGGCGGCACCGATGAAGGTGTGGCAGACGTCGGCGAGCCAGCGGCCGACCGGACCCGCGGCCTGGAACCACAACGCCGCGGTCAGCAGGACGGCGAAGCCGATGAGCGCCAGCCCCGCGCCGTCACGGCGGTGCTCCGGATCGAGCCCGCGCGCGTTGGCGGCCTGCCGGCCGACGGCCCGGGCGGCCCAGCCGACCCCGTGGGCGAGCCCCATCCAGACGGCGATCATGCCCCTGCCGAACAGGCCGAGCGGCGTGGCGACCACGGCGCCGCCACGCCGCCGCCGAGCGGCGGGTGTGGTCCGGGGCGTCGTCGTGCGACCGCGGGCGGCCGGAGGAGTGGTCGCGCGGGCCCGGGGCGCCGTCCGCTTCGCCGGGCTGGCCGAACGCGTGTTCGAACCGCCGCGCGCGTTGGACGTGCCGCCGCCGCGGCCGGCCTGGGAGGTGCGGCCCGCCATGGTCACACCGTAGCGGGGGGCTCCGACATTTCTTCGCTTCGACGGGTCGTGTCCCGCCGGTTTCTGTACTTCACCCAGAGCCCGGCGTAGGAGCCGACCACCACCACGCCCACCAGGACCTGCAGATAGTGGGTGTACCGCGCCGGATAGAGGACGCCTTCGATGTACTGGTCGATGAACCCGCGCTCGACGCCGCCCTGCCCCGCCCTGCGCCGCGCCCAGTGCTCGACGGCGGTGAGCGGGCACCTCAGCGAGAACGTCACCACGGTGAGACCCCAGACGGCGGCTGCCAGGTGGGGCCAGAAGGCCTTCGGCCATCGCCAGGCGAGGAAGCCGCCGAGCACCACGTAGGCGAGGAACGCGAAGTGCACCACGAGCACCGTGGTCGCGAGCACCTCGAACACGGCTCCGGCCTTAGACCTCGACCACCGTCGGCACGATCATCGGCCGCCGCCGGTATGCCTCGTTGACCCAGCGGCCGACCGTGCGCCGGACGATCTGCTGCAGTTGGTGCGGGTCGGTGATGCCCTCAGTCGCCGCCCTGTTGAGCGCCTCGGTGACCAGCGGCAGCACCGCGTTGAACACCGCGGGATCGTCGGAGAAGCCCTTCGCCGACACCGTCGGACCGGCCACGACCTTGCCGGTGACCGAGTCGATGACCACGGTCGCGGCGATGAACCCGCCGTCGCCGAGGATGCGCCGCTCGGTGAGCAGCGACTCTCCGACGTCACCGACGGCGAGACCGTCGACGTAGACATACCGCGAGCGGATGTGCCCCACGAGCATGGCCCGCCCGTCGACGAGGTCGACGACGTCGCCGTCCTCGCACAGCACCACCCGGTCGTCGGGCACACCGGACTCGCGGGCCAACTGGGCGTGGGCGCGCAGGTGGCGCCACTCGCCGTGGACCGGTATGAAGTTTCGCGGCTTGACGACGTTGAGTAGGTAGAGCAGCTCCCCGGCCGGCGAGTGGCCGGACACGTGAACCTTGGCGACGTCCTTGTGCACGACGATGGCGCCCGCCCGGGAAAGCTGGTTGATCACCCGGTAGACGGCGGTCTCGTTGCCGGGCACGAGCGAGGAGGCCAGCACGACGGTGTCGCCCTCGCTGATGACGACATGCCGGTGGTCGCCGTTGGCCATACGGCCCAAGGCGCTCATCGGCTCGCCTTGTGAGCCCGTCGACATCAGCACGATCCGGTCCGCCGGCAGGCTCATCGCCTCGTCGGTCGCCACCACCAGGCCGGCCGGCACGCGCAGCAGCCCGAGGTCGCGGGCGATGCCCATGTTGCGCACCATCGAGCGGCCGATCAGCGCCACCTTGCGCCCGTGGGCGTGGGCGGCGTCGAACACCTGCTGCACCCGGTGCACGTGGGAGGCGAACGACGCGATGATGATGCGCCCCTTCGCCCGGCCGAAGATGCCCTCCAGCACCGACGCGATCTCCCGCTCCGGCGTCACGAAGCCGGGGATCTCCGCGTTGGTGGAGTCGGACAGCAGCAGGTCGACCCCCTCGGCGCCGAGCCGGGCGAATCCGGCCAGGTCGGTGATCCGCCCGTCGAGCGGCAACTGGTCCATCTTGAAGTCGCCGGTGTGCAGCAGCCGCCCGGCCGACGTGGTGACGGCGACCGCGAGTGCGTCCGGAATCGAGTGGTTGACCGCGAAGAACTCGCACTCGAACGGCCCGAGCTGCTCCACCTGGCCCTCGCGGACGGTCAGCGAGTAGGGCTCGATGCGCCGCTCGGCCAGCTTCGCCTCGACCAAGGCAAGCGTGAACTTCGATCCGACGAGGGGGATGTCCGGTTTGTGGGCCAGCAGGTAGGGCACGGCGCCGATGTGGTCCTCGTGGCCGTGCGTCAACACGATCGCCTGAACCTGCTCGAGCCGGTCCAGGATCGACGAGAAATCCGGCAGGATCAGGTCGACGCCCGGCTGCTCCACGTCGGGGAAGAGCACCCCGCAGTCGATGATGAGCAGCTTGCCGGCGTGCTCGAGCAGCGTCATGTTGCGGCCGATCGCGCCCAGACCGCCCAGAGGGGTGATCCGCAGGGTGGCTGGCCCCGGTGGTGGTGGCGGATCGAGCTCGACGTGCGCCACGGTCATAGGGGCACTCCGAGTTCGTTGTGGTGGGCAATCTGCTCCGCGGTCCCGATCGTGCGGCCCGCCTCAGCGCAATCTTCCCGCAAACGGCCGAGCTCTGCCGCATTCGCCGGGACGAGCGGCGGCCGGACCGGGCCGGCGGGAAGGTTCAGCAGCGTCAGTGCGGCCTTGGTGAGGATGACACCCTGCGTGCGGAAGAACCCGCAGAACGCGGGCAGCAGCTTCAGGTGCAGGTCACGGGCCGTGGCGATGTCACCGGCCTCGTAGGCGAGGATCATGCGCTTGCTCTCCGGGCCGAACACATGTGTCGGAACGCCGACAACGCCGACCGCCCCGACGGACACCAGCGGGAGCGTCAGTTTGTCCTCGCCGGAGTAGTACGCCAGATCGGTCCGCTTGATCACCCAGGCGCTCTCGCCGAGATCACCCTTCGCGTCCTTCACCGCGACGATCCGCTCGTGCTCGGCGAGTCGGCACATGGTCTCGGTCTCGATCGGGATCCCGGTGCGGCCGGGGATGTCGTAGACCATCACCGGCAGGCCGGAGGAGTCCGCCACGCTGCGGAAGTGATGCAGGATGCCCGCCTGGGGCGGCTTGTTGTAATACGGCGTCACGACGAGCAGGGCGTCAGCGCCGGCCTTCTCGGCGGCCCGGGCCAGTTCGATCGTGTGTGCGGTGTCGTTGGTGCCCACCCCCGCGATGACCGTGGCGCGGTCGCCGACAGCCTCGACGACCGCCCGCAGGACCTGATCCTTCTCCGCGTCGGACGTCGTCGCCGATTCACCGGTGGTGCCGTTGATCACCAGGCCGTCGTGCTCCTGCTCGTCGACCAGGTGGGTCGCCAATCGTGCCGCACCGTCGACATCGAGCGAGCCGTCACGCCGAAACGGCGTGACCATCGCGCTGAGCAGTCGGCCAAAGGGCCGGCCTGGGACGGAACCGGTGCGTGTCATACGCACAACCTAGCGGACGCCTTTCCTTCGCTCTTCTCAAGATTCCTGGCTGTACTTACCGGTGGCGACTTCGGTGCCGTCCGGGAGCGTGCTGATGGTGAAGTCGCCGAACACGCTGGGCGCGATGCGCTGGAGTTCACGCAGGCAGGCGACGGCGACCTCGCGGATCTCGACGTCGGCCGTTTCGGTGGCGCGCATCGTCACGAAGTGCCGCCAAGCCCGGTAGTTGCCGGTGACGACGATCCGCGTCTCGGCGGCGTTGGGCAGCACCGCACGGGCGGCCTGCCGGGCCTGCTTGCGCCGCAGGGTGCCGTTGGCCACGTCGCTGAACTTGGCCTCGAGCCCCTCCAGAAGCTCGTTGTAGGCCCGCAGTGCGGCCTCACTCGCCTCGACGAAGGTCTTGTGCAGGGCTGGGTCCTCGGCGATCACGGCCGGCTCGATCATCGCGGCGTCGCGGCCCGGCACGTAGCGCTGGGAGAGCTGCGAATAGGAGAAGTGGCGGTGCCGGATGAGCTCGTGGGTGAACGAGCGCGACACGCCGGTCAGGTAGAACGTGACCGAGCCGTGCTCCAGAACCGACAGGTGGCCGACCTCCAGGATGTGCCGCAGGTAACCCGCGTTGGTGGCGGTGGCCGGGTTGGGCTTGCTCCACGACTGGTAGCACGCGCGGCCGGCGAACTCGGCGAGCGCCTCACCGCCCTCCGCGTCGGTCTCCCACGGCACGTCGGCCGGGGGCTCGAAGTGGGTCCACGCGATCGCTTTGACGGAGAGCATGCCCAGACCCTAGACGAAGAACCAGGTGAAGGGCGCCCATGGGAGGTTGCGCAACACCGAGAATGCGAGCCACGCCACGAGGAAGCCGACCAGCGCCTTGTTGGAGATCCGCAGCACCGGCAGCTTGAACGGCAGGTTGAGCCGGTTGACCGTCCAGCTCACGTAGAGATACGCGAGGAAGGGCGCCGCGAACAGCAGCGGCGCATGGTGGTGCGCGGCGGCCGGGATGTCGCCGTGCAGCATGTACCACGCGGCGCGCGTGCCGCCGCAGCCCGGGCAGTCGAAGCCCGTCAGCAGCTTGACGATGCACGTCGGCGTGTCGGTGGCGCCCGCCCGCGTGGGGTTCATGAGCAGCGTGTAGGCCACGCCACCGCCGATCAGCGCGCCCACCCCGGCCGGTCCGGACCAGGCCGGCAGCCGGTCGACGAGCCGCTGGAACCGCCCCTTGGGTAGCGGCTGATAGGCATAGTGGTAGACGGGCGGCGGCGGGACCGTCTCGTCGGCCGCGGGCGCCGCCGGCTGGGCGACCGTGAGGGCAGCCGGCAGGGATGACGTCACGCTCATCACGCTACACCGCCGGCGCTCGCCAGCGCCTTGGCGAGCTGGTCGGCGAAGTCGCCCCGTTGGGGTGCCTCGACCGCTGCCAGGCCGAGCCAGCCCGCGAACCGGTGCAGCTCGGCGGCGAGTGCCTCAGCGACCGCGCCGGGCCCCGGCGCGCCGCGTCCCGCCGGCGTCTCGACCCACGCGGCCGGCACCTGGAGCACGCCCGCCTTCCGGTCGGCCTTGAGGTCCACCCGCGCCACCAGCCGGTCACCGAGCAGGAACGGAAGCACGTAATACCCATACAAGCGCTGGAGCGGCGGGACGTAGATCTCGATGCGGTAGTTGAAGCCGAACAGCCGCTGCACCCGTGCCCGCTCCCACATGAGCGGGTCGAACGGGCTGACCAGCGTCGCCGCGCTCACCCGCCGCGGCACCCGCGCCTCGGCGTGGAGGTAACCCCGCGGGATCCAGCCCTCGACCCGGACCGGCACCAGCTCCCCCGCCTCGACCAGCTCCGCGATGGCCGTGCGGGCGCCGTCGAGCGGGAGCCGGAAGTAGTCACGCAGCTCGGCCTCGGCGGCGACACCGAGCGCGCGGGCCGCCACCCGGACCAGCTCGCGGAAGGCGTCGGCCGGCTCCGGCGTCGGGGCCGCCAGCACCTCGGCCGGGAAGATCCGCTCGGGAACGTCGTAGACCCGGGCGAACGACGAGTTGCGCCGGGCCACACTGACCTCACCCGAGTAGAACAGCCACTCGATCGCGGTCTTGGTGTCCGACCAGTTCCAGCCCCAGTGGTCCTTCCGGCGCGGCTGGACCAGATCGCCCTCGACCTCACCGGCGGTCATCGGCCCCTTGGCCCGGATCTCGTCGAGCACCCATCGCACGAGGTCGGGCTGCTCGCGGGAGATGCGGACCATCCGTCCCCAGGCCGCGCCGGACCGCATACGCCAGCGCAGCGCCGGGTGGAGGTGCACCGGAACCAGGGACGCCTCGTGCGCCCAGTACTCGAACAGCTCCCGCGGCCGTCGGTAGGCCATCCGGTCGAGCAGGTCGGTGGCATAGGGGCCCAGGCGACTGTAGGCCGGCAGGTAGTGGGCGCGCTGGACCACGTTGACCGAGTCGATCTGCAGCAGGCCGGTGCGGGCCAGCACGCGCCGCACGTGCCGGCGCTCCGGCACCCCTGCGGGGACGCGGTCGGTGAAGCCTTGCGCGGCGAGGGCGACTCGCCGGGCCTGGGTGAGCGACAGTGTCTCGGTCATGGTCTGGGTCATCGACATGGAGGCTAGCCCGGGGGTACGACAAAAAATGGGACAGCGACGCTGCCCGTATCCCCCGGACCGGCGAGCGCCGCCGGGATGCCGGCCACGGCCTCCGCCGATGACCCGGTGAGCTGTTGCCTAGCTGGGGCCCGCCCCAGCTAGGCAACAGGCGCTAAGCGCCGACGAGTGGGCGCGACGGTGCTACGCCGTCGCCGGGCTTGCCCCCGACGGCCGCTCCGGCGTCCTTCGCGTCGAACGCCGCACGGACCCGCCGGTCGATCTCGACGAGGTCCGGCACGTCCTCGACGGCCGGGCCGGTGGAGTGGCCGGGGTCCGCTGAACGGGCCGGGCCGGTGCTCGCGTCGGCGGGCTCCCGGATCGGCAGGCCGATCAGCAGGCCGATCATCAGCAGGATGTACGCGTTGCCGCCGATGAGGCCGAGCCCGTCGAACTTCTCGTGGAACGCCCACGGCGTGCGGCTGCACAGCAGCAGGTACGCGAAGCCGCCGAAGATCGCGAGGTTGCGGCGGCGCCGCGGGTCGATCGACTTGTCGGTCGCGTAGTCGAACAGGACCGCCATCGAAGGCAGCACCCAGACCAGGTGGTGGATCCAGCTAATCGGGCTCACCATGCAGCCCATCAGACCGGTCAGCGCCAAGCCGGCGAGCTCGTCCCGAGCCTTGATCGCGCGACGCGCCCGCCACGCCCACACCACGAGCGTGATGAGGACGAGCAGCAGCCACAGCGGCTTCATCGGGTCGGGGTTGAACAGTCGGGACACCAGGCCGCTGAGCGCCTGGTTGGACACGAAGCTCGGCGAGCCGACGCGGTCGGTGTTCCACATCGCGTCGGTCCAGAACACACGCGAGGCGTCAGGGGCGAACGTCGCGGCGACCCAGGTGGCCGCCGCGGCGGTCGCGGCCGAGACCGCGGCGGCGCGCCAGCGACGGGTGACCAGCAGGTAGATGATGAAGACGCCGGGGGTGAGCTTGATGGCGGTCGCCAGGCCGATGCCGATGCCGCCCAGGCGGCTGCCGCCGCGGACCAGCAGGAGCACGTCGCCGACGACCAGGAAGAGCAGCAGGATGTTGACCTGGCCGAAGTTGACGGTCTCACGGACCGGCTCGAACGCGGCGACGAGGCCGAAGGCGAGCGCCATCGCGAACCAGAACTGCCAGCCCTGGCGCTTGATGACCGGGCCGACGATCCAGGTGAGGATCGCCAGCAGGGCGAGCACATTCATCACGACGCTGACGGTGATGGCGGTATGCCAGCCGATGTAGGCCATCGGCGTCATGAGCGCCGCCGCGAACGGCGGATATGTGAAGCCGTACGGCGTGCCGGGAACCAGGTAGTCGTAGATGTCGCCACCGCGGTTGACCCAGTAGTCCATCGCGCCGTAATAGACCTTGAGGTCGAAATACCCGTTTCTCGCGGCTGCCACCGACAGGAAGGCCCCGACCACGGCCCAGAAGGCCGCGACGATGAGCACCTTCTTGACGGCGGGCCGGAGCTTGGGCCGGACGGCCGTCAACACGGCGACTCGTCCTCGCTCCGCCACTTGTGCTGCCCTCCACTCACTCGCTGGCTAAACCTGCTGTCTCAACGGTGGCCCGGGTTCAACTGTGACGTCCCGGCGCTACCCCGCCACGTGGCCCTTCACACAAAAACCGTAGGCTGCTGACACATGACGCTCGGGTTCGTCCGACCGGCGCGACTCGACGACGTCGTCGAGATCACGCGCATCCAACTCACGACCTGGCGGGTCGCCTATCGACGACTGCTGCCCAAACACATCCTCGACCAGTTGGACGAGGACTGGATTACCCGAAGGTGGCGGGAGGCAATCGCCGAACCACCGTCACCGCAACACCGGGTCCTGGTCGCGAGCGAACAACGCGAGTCGCCCGACGCCGGACCTGCGTCATCATATGTCGTCGGTTTCGTGGCGTCAGGTCCGGCTGATGACACCGCACTCGCGCCAGACGAAGATCACAGAGGCCTTGACAAGGCGTTGGAGGACACGGCGGCGATCACTGACCTGCTGGTCGAGCCGCGGTGGGGCCGGCGCGGACACGGCAGTCGATTGTTGGCGGCTAGTGTCGATTTATGGCGTACTGACGGGTTTACGACAGCTCTCGCCTGGACGTTTGCCGACGACTCTGTTACGCGTCGGTTTCTCGAGGGTGCCGGATGGGCCCCGGACGGAGTCAGCCGGTCACTCGACGTTGACGATCTGCTCGTTCCGCAGATCCGTTGGCACGTCGCCCTGGATCCCTTGGAACCCCCTGTCGTTACCGGGGTGTAACCCTGTTGCGCCCCAATCGGGTCCTTCGGATCCCAGTATGTGGACACCACCAATCGGACATAACGCCGTCACACAGCGTGTCCGTCACAGGATAACCCACTCCCGCGCATACCGGCTCGACCGCGGCGGTTCTGCGGGACATCGACGGCACTCAAGACAGGTCAAGCGGTGCCGGGACCGCAGCGCCGGCCGGGCCACAACGCCGGGCCACAACGCCGGGCCACAACGCCGGGCCGCGCTCCGCGACCGGCCCGGCAGGGCTTCTTGATCGTGGGAAACATCCAGCCACCCCCGATACAAGGCCGCGAGCCAAGCCCAACAGCCCCTAGCCAACCCGGCCAAGGCCGACAATTCGGGTGAATCGGTCGGAGGTTTCGCCGCCGAGGCGTGCCGATCGGCGCGCATTCCGGCGCAATCCGCCGCCACACCGCTCGATCTCATGATCATGGGAAAGATGTGGCTACCCCGACAGCCACATCTTTCCCATGATCATGAGATCGAGCGGCACGGAACGCGCCGCCGGGGCTCCCTGACCTGTGAGCCGCAGCCCGTCGCCCGCCACGCCGCGGACGTGGCGGGCGACGAGGCGGGAGCCGGACGGCGGCCGCGGAGGTCGCCGGAGTGAGCAAAGGCCCGCCTGAACCACGGGCGCGGGCCCTGACAAACCGGAGTGAGCAAAGACCCGCCTGAACCACGGGCGGGCCCTGACAAACCAGCGAACTCAGCCGAGCAACGCTCCCAGGCCGACCGTCAGGCCGGGGCGCTTCACAACCTCACGGACCGCCAGGAGCACCCCTGGCATGAAGGACTTGCGGTCGTAGGAGTCGTGGCGGATGGTCAGCGTCTCGCCGACTGCGCCGAAAAGGACCTCCTGGTGGGCGACGAGCCCGGTGGCGCGCAGTGAGTGGACCTTGATGCCGTCGACGTCGCCGCCGCGGGCACCCGCCATCTCGTCCTTCGTCGCGTCGGGGACCGGGCCCAGGCCGGCGGCCGCGCGGGCCTCCGCGATCATCTGGGCCGTGCGCATGGCCGTGCCGCTCGGCGCGTCGACCTTCTGCGGGTGATGCATCTCGACGATCTCGGCCGACTCGAAGAAGCGTGCCGCCCGGGCGGCGAATTCCATCATGAGCACCGCGCCGATGGCGAAATTGGGCACGATGATGACCCCGAGGCCGGGCTTGTGGCTCAGCCAGCTCCGCACCCGGTCGAGCCGCGCGGCGGTGAAGCCCGAGGTGCCCACGACCACGTTGATGTTCTGGTCGATGCACCAGTGCAGGTTGTCCATCACCGCGTCGGGGGTGGTGAAGTCGACAACCACGTCGGCGCCGGCGTCCGACACGTTGAACAGCCAGTCGCCGTCGTCGACCATCGCGACCAGTTCCAGGTCCTCGCTGGCATTGACGGCACGGCACGCCTCGGTGCCCATACGGCCGCGTGCGCCCAGCACGCCGACCCGGATCGGCTCAACCTCATCGCTCACGCGGCACAACCTATCCCACGCCCACGAACCCGCTAGCCGAGTGCCCCGGCGAGGTCCTGACCGTCGAACTCGCCGATCACGGCCAGTGACATGGGCCGCGCCAGCAGGTCCGCCGCCACCTGCCGGACCATCTCTGGGGTGACCTCGTCGACCCGGCGCAGGATCTCGTCGACCGACAGCAGTTCGTCGTACAGCAGCTCACCCTTGCCCAGGCGGCTCATCCGGGAGCCGGTGTCCTCGAGACCGAGGACCACGGCGCCCTTGAGCATGCCTTTGCCCCGCTCGACCTCGGCGTCGGTGACGCCGGCGGCGGCGACGCGGGCGAGCTCTTCCCGGGTGATGTCGAGGACCTCCTCGACCTTGCCCGGCGCGCAACCGGCGTAGACGCCGAAGAGACCGGTGTCGCTGTACTGCGAGGTGAAGGAGTAGACCGAGTAGGCGAGGCCGCGCTGCTCGCGGATCTGCTGGAACAGCCGGCTGGACATGCCGCCGCCGAGCACGTTGTTGAGCGCGCCGACGGCCCAGCGGTTGTCGTGCTGGCGCGGATAGCCCAGGCAGCCGAGCACGAGGTGCGCCTGCTCGGTGTCTTTGGTGCGCACCACGACCTGGCCGAAGCGGGACGGCACCCGGGTCGTGCGGGCACGGCGCGCCATCGGGTCCGCCGGGTCGGACAGCCCGGCCCGGTCGAAGGCGGCGCGCACGTCCCTGACGACCTTGGCGTGGTCGAGGTTGCCGGCCGCGGCCACGACCATCGCGGAGGGCAGGTATCGCCGGTGGTAGAAGCCGTCGATCTGCTTGCGGCTCAGGGCGGAGATACTGGCGACGGTGCCGGAGATCTGCCGGCCGAGCGGGTGTTGGCCGTAGACGGCCTCGGTGAAGACGTCGTGGACCTCGTCACCCGGCTCGTCGTCGTGCATGGCGATCTCTTCGAGGATCACGCCGCGCTCGGTCTCGACGTCGGCCTCGGCCAGCACCGACTCGGTCACCAGGTCGCACACCACGTCGATCGCCAGGGGCAGGTCGGCGTCGAGCACACGCGCGTAGTAGCACGTGTACTCCTTGGCGGTGAACGCGTTGGTCTCGCCGCCGACGGCCTCGATCTGCGCGGAGATGTCCAGCGCCGAGCGCCGTTTGGTGCCCTTGAAGAGCAGGTGCTCCAGGAAGTGCGAGACGCCCGACAGTGCGGGCGTCTCGTCCCGCGAACCGATGCCGACCCAGACGCCGAACGACACGCTGCGCATCGCCGGAATGGATTCGGTCAGGATGCGCAGCCCGTTGGGCAGCACGGTACGCCGTACCGTGCCGCCCAACGGGTCGTCAGCCAACGTCTGGGTCAGCGCCCGGCTCGCCATGGGTTAGCTGTGCCGGTTCCGCCGACGACGGAACTCGCCGCCCTCGCCGCCCTCGCCGCCCTCTTCCGGCGACGACCCTTCCTCCGACGAGGAGGGCGCCGAGGAGGACTGACGCGGGCCCCGGTCGCCCCGGTCACGGCCGCGGGGACCGCGGTCGCCCCGGTCGCGGGCCGGCGGGCGCTCGCCACCCTCGGACGGCGCGGGCGTGGCCGGCGCCTCACCCTCGGCGAGCACCTTGTCCAGGTAGATCTTGCCGCGGTTGTCGATGTCCGCGATCTGGACCTCGACCTTGTCGCCGACGTTGAGGAAGTCCTCGACCTTCTCGACGCGCTTGCCGTTGCCCACCTTGGAGATGTGCAGCAGGCCGTCGCGGCCCGGCAGCAGCGAGATGAACGCGCCGAACGCGGCCGTCTTCACCACCGTGCCGAGGAACTTGTCGCCGACCTTCGGCATCGTCGGGTTGGCGATCGCGTTGATCCGCTCCACGGCGGCATCGGCCGACGGGCCGTCGGTCGCGCCGACGTAGATCGTGCCGTCGTCCTCGATGCTGATCTCGGCGCCGGTCTCGTCCTGGATCGCGTTGATGGTCTGGCCCTTGGGGCCGATGACCATGCCGATCTTGTCGACCGGGATGCGGACCGTGGTGACACGCGGTGCGTACTGGCTCATGCCGGCCGGCGACTCGATCGCCTCGGCCATCACGTCGAGGATGACGTGGCGCGCGTCGTGGGCCTGCTGCAGGGCGCCGGCCAGCACGTCCGACGGGATGCCGTCGAGCTTGGTGTCCAACTGCAGCGCGGTCACGAAGTCACGCGTGCCGGCGACCTTGAAGTCCATGTCGCCGAACGCGTCCTCCGCGCCCAGGATGTCGGTCAGCGTCACGAACTGCGTCTTGCCGTCGACCTCGTCCGAGATCAGGCCCATCGCGATGCCGGCGACCGGCGCCTTGAGCGGCACACCGGCGGACAGCAGCGCCATGGTCGAGGCGCAGACCGAGCCCATGCTGGTCGAGCCGTTGGAGCCGAGGGCCTCGGACACCTGACGGATCGCGTAGGGGAACTCCTCACGTGCCGGCAGCACCGGGATCAGGGCCCGCTCGGCAAGCGCGCCGTGGCCGATCTCGCGCCGCTTCGGCGCGCCCACCCGGCCGGTCTCACCGGTCGAATACGGCGGGAAGTTGTAGTTGTGCATGTAGCGCTTGGACTTCTCCGGCGCCAGCGTGTCGAGCGTCTGCTCCATGCGCAGCATGTTCAGGGTGGTGACGCCGAGGATCTGCGTCTCGCCCCGCTCGAACAGCGCCGAACCGTGGACGCGTGGCAGCACCTGCACCTCGGCGGTCAGCGGCCGGATGTCGCGCGGGCCGCGGCCGTCGATGCGGACCTGGTCGCGCAGGACCCGCGCCCGGACCTCGTTCTTGGTCAGCGACCGCAGGGCGGCGCCGATCTCCTTCTCGCGCCCCTCGAAGTCGGCGGCGAGCCGCTGGAAGGCGGCCTCCTTGATCCGGTCGAGGGCCTCCTCGCGCTCCGCCTTCGAGGCGATCCGCAGGGCCTCGGAGACCTCGTCCTTCACCGCGGCGGCGACGGCCTCGTAGGCGTCCGGTTGGTAGTCGAGGAAGACCGGGAACTCCTGCACCGGCTTGGCGGCGACGGCCGCCAGCTCGGACTGGGCCCGGCACAGCTCGCGGATGGCGGGCTTGGACGCCTCCAGGCCGCTGGCGACGACCTCCTCGGTCGGCGCCGTGGCGCCGGCGGCGACGAGGCCCACGGTGTGCTCCGTGGCCTCGGCCTCCACCATCATGATCGCGACATCGCCGTCGGGCAGGGCCCGGCCGGCGACGACCATGTCGAAGGTGGCGCGGCCGAGCTCCTCGACCGTCGGGAACGCCACCCATTGCCCGTCGACGTGGGCCATGCGGGTGGCGCCGATCGGGCCGGAGAACGGCAGGCCGGACAGCTTGGTCGACAGCGACGCGGCGTTGATCGCGACGACGTCGTACGGGTGGGCCGGGTCCAGCGCGAGCACCGTCTCGACGACCTGCACCTCGTTGCGCAGGCCCTTGACGAAGCTCGGCCGGAGCGGCCGGTCGATGAGACGGCAGGTGAGGACCGCGTCCTCACTGGGCCGGCCCTCGCGGCGGAAGAACGAGCCGGGGATGCGACCGGCCGCGTACATGCGCTCTTCGACGTCGACCGTCAGCGGGAAGAAGTCGAACTGTTCCTTCGGCTGCTTGCCGGCCGTGGTGGCCGACAGCACGACGGTCTCACCGAGCCGGGCGAGGGCCGAGCCCGCCGCCTGACGCGCCAGACGACCCGTGGAGAACGTGATCTCCCGGGTGCCGAACGAGCCGTTGTCGATGATCGCAGTGCTGGTGTGAGTACCGAGAGTGCTCTGCTCGGTCATGGTGTTCCAATACTCCTTCAGGTCGTGGTTCGCCCTGGCGGAGCTGTCTGCGGCCGGTCTTCGATCGAAGCTCACGGGTCGCTATCCCGGAAGCCACTACCGGAGACCGGTGCGCCGACTCGCTCGGCGGGCTCTCCATTTCAGTGTGTCATTACCGGACGGGGGAGCGGCGAATGTCGCCACTCCCCCGTCCGATGGGTAGCTATCGGCGCAATCCGAGCCGCTCGATCAGCGATCGGTAGCGGTTGATGTCGCTGCGCTGCAGGTAGTTGAGCAGGCGGCGGCGACGGCCGACCAGCAGCAGCAGGCCGCGCCGGCTGTGGTGGTCGTGCTTGTGCTGCTTGAGGTGTTCGGTCAGATCCGCGATCCGCTTCGTCAGCATCGCGACCTGGACCTCGGGCGAACCGGTGTCACCCTCGACCGTCGCGTACTTCGTGATGATCTCGGTCTTCTGCGCAGAATCGAGCGCCATGTTCTCCCTTAATGCTGGGTCTGCGGAAACGGTGCAAGGTCGCGGCACCCGCGGCGTCGTGCAGGCAGCCTGACCCCCGCCGGTCACCCGGCGTCAATCCAAGGCTAACAGACCTATCTGCCGAGCACCTGTCTGGTCTGCGCGACGTCCTCGTCGATCTGCGCGATCAAGGGCTCCACCCCGGTGTATGTGCGCTGCTCACGCAGCCGATCCACGAAGTCGAGACTCACCCGTTCGCCGTACAGGTCGCCCTCGAAGTCCAGCACGAACGCCTCGACCCGGCGCTCCTTGCCGGCGAAGGTCGGATTGGTGCCGATCGACACGGCCGTCGGCAGCGCCACCCCGTCCCGGTCACGGATCAGCCACGCCGCGTAGATGCCGTCGGCGGGCACCGCGGCGTTGGGCGGGGTGAGGAGGTTGGCGGTCGGGAAGCCCAGCTCGCGACCGCGCTGATCGCCACGGATCACCACGCCCTCCAGCCGATGCGGCCGACCGAGCGCGCGGGCCGCCGCCACGACGTCACCCGCGTCGACGCAGGAGCGGATGTACGTCGAGGAGAACACCGTGCCCTCGTCCGCGACGAGCTGCGCTCCCTCGACCCCGAACCCGAAGGTCCGCCCGAGCCGGCGCAGCAGCTCGACGTCCCCGGCCGCCTTGTGGCCGAACCGGAAGTTCTCCCCCACCACGATCAGCGCCGTGTGGAGGTGCTCCACCAGCGCGTCGTGGACGAACGCCTCGGGCGACAGTCGCGAATACTCCACCGTGAAGGGGATCACGCACAGCACGTCGACGCCGAGCGCCTCGATCAGCTCGGCCTTGCGCGAGGGCTCCGTGAGGACCGCCGGGTGCGAACCCGGGCGGACCACCTCCGCCGGATGCGGGTCGAACGTCAGCACGACCGACCGCACACCCAACTCCCCGGCCCGCTTCACCGCGTGCCCGATGATCTGCTGATGTCCCCGGTGGACGCCGTCGAAGACACCGATCGTGGCGACCGCCCGTCCCCATCCCCCGGGCGCCGCTTGTGTTCCCCGCCACCGCTGCATGCCACCGAGCCTAGCGCCGGGGCAGGATGCCGACATGGCGGACGTCTCCCCGGTGTCGTTCGACATGGACGGGCACCGGTCGACGCCGACGTCGCGGGCGTCGTGGCGACCCGCGGCGCGCTGAACGGGCTGGTGACGATCTCGGAGATCGAGTGCGCCGAGCCACACCCGGAGGGCCACCCTCACGGCGGCGGCCATGCTGACCGTCGAGGATGCTCCGGCAGGTGTACCGGCGGGCAAGGCGGCCGGCAGCCACGTCGCGGACCTGCGGACGGTGCCGGGTGCCGACTTCACCGTGGAGCGGCTGGCCGGCCTCCACGCCCGCGCGACCCGTGCCGGCACCGGCCCGCGCCCGCACACCCGGTAGCTACGGCACCAGCACGATCTCCGGCCGCGCCTTGCCACCGCGCTCGCTCACGATGGCGAGCACCGTGCCGTCGGGAGCGAACACCGCATACGGTCCCTCGATGCCGGCCGGGGCGAGCGGACCGCCGTGCGACAGTGTCTTCGCCTCGTCCGGGGTCGCGTCCCGCCGGGCGAAGCAGCGGTCGGCGGCCGCCGGCAGCGGCAGCGTCACCGGGTCGTCCCGCTCGGCCAACTCGTCGAGCGTCGCCGCCTCGGCGAGGGTGAACGCGCCGACCGCGGTGCGCCGCAGTGCGGTCAGGTGGCCGCCGACGCCGAGCGCGGCACCGAGGTCGCGGGCCAGCGCCCGGATGTAGGTGCCCGACGAGCAGGCCACGTCGACGTCGACGTCGACCACCTCGCCCTCGCGGCGGATGCCCAGCACGTCGAGGCGGGACACGGTGACCGGGCGCGCCTCGAGCGCGACCTCCGCACCGGCGCGCACCCGGTGGTACGACCGCACACCGTCGACCTTGATCGCCGACACCGCGCTCGGCACCTGGAGGATCTCGCCCCGCAGCGGCGCCAGCCCGGCGTGCAGGTCGCCGTCGGTGAGCCCGCTGGCATCCATTGTGGACACAACGTCACCCTCGGCGTCGTCGGTGACGGTGGCCTGGCCGAGGCGGATCGTCGCGCGGTACTCCTTCGTGCTGCCGATGACATACGTGAGCAGGCGGGTCGCCTTCTCCACACCGATGATCAGCACGCCGGTGGCCATCGGGTCGAGCGTGCCGCCGTGCCCGACCCGTCGCGTCCGTGCCAGCCGGCGCATCCGGGACACCACGTCGTGCGAGGTCATCCCGCCCGGCTTGTCCACGACCACGAGCCCGCTCCGTGCCGGCGCCTTCTTCGCCACTGCCTTGTCCACCACAGCCGAAAGCCTAGTGACCGCGCCGGACCGGACGGGCGCGCCCTGGCCGACCGGTCATCCGCGATCCGCACCCGCCACCGCCCAGGCGTCGCCGGACAGCCGGAACAGCAGACCGGCCAGCCGGAGCGCGATGAACAACGTCAACGCGGCCCAGACCCCGCGGAGGCCGAAATCCAGCAGATAGGCCAGCCAGATGCCGGGCAGGAAGCCGCCCAGGGCGGAGATCAGCGTGAGATTGCGAAGGTACCGGACGTCGCCCGCGCCGAGGAACACCCCGTCGAGCGCGAAGACCACGCCGGCCGCGGGCATCATGGCGACGAAGAACCACCAGGCGAGCCGCGCCTGGCCGTACACCTCCTCATCGGCACCGAACCACGGGCGGACGACGAGGAGGGCCGCGGCCACGACCACCGCGAACCCGATCCCCGAGACCAGTCCGGCGAGGCTGATCCGGCGGGCCAGGTGCTTGGCCTCGGCGACCCGTTCGCCGCCGAGCGCCGCGCCGACCAGGGACTGCGCCGCGATGGCGACGGCGTCGAGCGCCAGGGCGGTGAAGAAGAACATCTGAACGGCGATCTGGTGCGCAGCGAGCGCGGCCTCGCCGAAACGGGCGGCGACCGCCGACGCGGACAGGAAGCAGGCCTGGAACGCGGCGCCGCGCAGCAGCAGATCACGGCCGAGCACGAGCTGACGGCCGATGACGGCGGGCCGGGGCGCCAGCGGCACCTTCTCGGTGACCAGGGCGCGCACGAACAGCAGGCCGACGAGCGTCTGCGCGGTGACGTTGGCGACCGCCGAGCCGACGAGGCCGAGCCCGGCCGGGTACACGAGGATCGGGCAGAGGACCGCGGACAGGGCGTTGGCGCCGAGCACGAAGTAGAGCGGGCGGCGGGTGTCCTGGACGCCGCGCATCCAGCCGTTGCCGGCCGTGCCGAGCATCAGCCCGGGCGCGCCGAGGGCCGCGACACGCAGCCAGGTCTCGGCGTTGTCGGCGACCGCGCCCGCACCACCGGCGAGCGCCCTGGCCAGCGGGCCCGCGATCAGCTCGAGCACGAGCAGGATGGTCGTCCCGCCGGCGAGCGCCAGCCAGGTGGCCTGCACGCCCTCCTCGACGGCGGCGGCGCGCTGACCGGCGCCGAACCTGCGGGCGGCGCGGCCGGTGGTGCCGTAGGCGAGGACGGTGCCGAGCCAGACGGCGAGCGACATCACCGAGCCGCCGATGGCGAGGGCGGCGAGCTGCGTGCGGCCGAGATGGCCGACCACCGCCGTGTCCACCAGCACGTAGAGCGGCTCGGCGGCGAGCACCACGAGCGCGGGGACGGCGAGGGCGACGACCCTCCTCATCGTGGCGGGGTTGGCCGCGGTCGGGGTCACCGCCCCAGAGTAAGGATGGTAGCCCGGTTCGGCTACTTACCAATCCCGGTCGGCACAATCTTCGGGAAGCCCTGACGTCACGACGGGCGTCCGGGCTTCCCGAAGATTGTGTCGCGCGCGGGTGTCAGCCCCGGCGATCCATCGACATCTGCACGGCCGCACGGGCACGCTCGCGGGTGTCGGCGGTCGGCTCCTGGGGCTTCGGCTGCGGTTTGGGCTGCTCAGGCATGATCGCGGTCTCCTTGGTGCGCTGCGGGCGGGGCCCGGAGCCTCGCGGCACAGAGTTGACGAGTTGTGTGTCGACGGATGCGCCGGGATCACCGGCACCCGCGCGAACGCACGCGGAGGAGACCGACGCGGGTGGTGTCGGCCTGACATGTGATGTGGTGCGCACGTGATCCTCGCTTCCGGCGGCTGCTGCATGGGCCGTTCACCCCACCACCGGGATCCGCTGTCAGAAGCGGTCGCCCCGGGGCGGGCAGCGAAGAATTCGTACGTTGCGCATAGCGACTAAGTTATCGTTCAGGTCCACGATGTGCGACGCCATCCCGATATTTGGGAGGCCAAACCCCGAGGTCAACGCGGAAGTGGCACCCGGCCACGCCCTCCGCGCGGACAACCCCGGCGGGCTGTTCAACGCGCCAGGAAGTGCCAGCCGAGCCACCACCAGAAGCCGAACATCGCGATCCGGCCCACCGGTAGCGGGCCGACCCGGTATCGCATGACGACCCCGCACACCTCGCCGAGCGTCGGCACCTTCGACCCCTCACGGCGGGCGAGGAACTCCACCGCACCGAACAGCCCCAGCGCGACCGCGAACGTCGCGGCGATGAGCACCTGCCCCGCGGTCATCGGCGAATCATCGCCCAGAAGGCCCACAGCCAGCCGAAGTAGGCGGCGGCGCGGGCGAGATAGTGCTCCAGCAGGGGGTCAGCGAGTCTGGAGAGCGTGGGATAGGCCCGGGAACCGATCAGGAATGTGATGCCTTCGACGACCGCGAAGAGCAGCAGCGGCACCAGCCACCAGGCCGCCGAGCGGGGAAGCCGGACCGGCGTCGGGCGCCTCGGCACGGCCGCCGACATGCCGAGCCAGAACAGCGCGCCGCCGACACCCAGCACGAGCAGGTTGGCGCGGAGCGAGAAGGACGGCAACGCCCCACCCACCAGCGAGATCAGGGCGAACACGGGTGTGAGCACAACCGGGCGGGCCCAGGCCCGGTCGACCTCCGCTACCAGCTCGGGTCGGTCCATCCATCGATTGTCGCCGCACCAACTGCCGCCCGGCCAGCGGTAATCGCCCGGATATTGGCCCGGAGTTCACCCTGATGCCCGCAGGCGGTCGCGGATCGACGCGATGATGCCGGCGACGCTGCCGCGGGCGCTGAACCCCGCCGCGAACCGGTGCCCTCCCCCGCCGAGCTCCACGGCCACGCGACTCACGTCCACGCCGCCCTTGCTGCGCAGGGAGACCGACCACTCGTCCGGCCGCACCGGCTTGACGACACACGCGACGTCGGCCTCTTCCACGCACCGCACGGCGTCGATCAGCGCCTCGACCGCTGCGGGTGGTTGACCGTGCTCGGCGAGGTCGTCGAGTGTCAGGTACGTCCAGGCGAGCCCGAGCCCACCGGCGCCGTCCCGCTCGAATGCCGTGCGCGCCAGCGCGACGCCGAACAGCCGCACGGCGCCCACCGGTCGCGTGTCGAACAGCCGCCGCGACACGTCCCCCACGGGGATCCCGGTCGCGATGAGCCGCGCCGCGAACTCGTGGACGGCGGGCGTGGTCGAGGCGAACTTGAACGACCCGGTGTCGGTGGCCAGGGCGACGTAGAGGCATTCGGCGATCTGCGCATCGAGTGGCACGGCCAGCCGGCGCAACAACCCCTCGGCCAGCACCGACGTGGCGGCGGCGCCGGGATCGACCAGGTTGATGCCGCCGAAGCCGGGGTTGGACGCATGGTGGTCGACCACGATCCCGACCGGCGTCGTGCGCAGCCGCCCGGCGAGCTCCCCGAGCCGCTCGATGCTCGCCGCGTCGAAGACGATCATCGCGTCGGGCGCCGGGTCGGCAGCTCCGGCCGGCACCAGCAGCTCGACCCCGGGCAGCCGGTCGAACGGCGGCGGCAGCTCCAGCGGGCCGGGGAACGTCGCCTCCAGCCGCGAGATGCCGAGCTCGCCGGTGATGTACCGCAGCCCGAGCCCGACCCCGAGCATGCTGCCGAGCGCGTCGCCGTCGGGGTTGACGTGGCAGGCCAGCAGCACACTGGCACCGGCCGGGAGGCTCCGCAGCGCCCGCACTGCGGCGTCCCACTCCTCCCGCGCGGGCCGTTCCCGCGCGGGAGCGGCCTCGACCGACACGGCTCCGACACCCACCCGCACCACACCGAGTGCCCCGGGGCCCGTGTCGGACGGCCCGTCGCCCGGCCCCGCCCGGTCACCGTCGCCCATGGCGGCGTTCCCCGTGCCGGATTTCGCGACGCGTGCTTCCCCAGCGTCGGATTTCACCACGTCAGGTTTTACAACCTCGGGTTTCACAACCTCGGGTTTCACGACGCCTGGTTTCACAACGCCGGGTTTCGTCGCGCCGGCCGGCAGGCCGGTGCCCGCGCCCGGCACGGTGCCGGGCGCGAGCCCGGTCACCGCCGGTCCTGGCCGACGACCACCTCGTCGTCGGCGCCGTCGGACTCCAGGTCGTCCTGGTCGTCCTCCAGCTTGTACGGCTGGGGGTCACCCGCGTATCGGGCGCCCGCGGCGAGCCGCTGCACCTCGGCGTCGGCGCTGCGGGCGCTGGCCAGCAACTCGTCGATGTGCTTGGCGTGGTCGGACACGTCGTCGTGCACGAACGTCAGGCTGGGTGAGTGCCGCAGCCCGAGCGCCTTTCCCACGGTCGAGCGCAGCAGGCCCTTGGCGCTCTCCAGAGCGGCCGCGGTGCCGGCCTGTGCCGCCGCGTCACCGAGCACCGTGTAGAACACCGTCGCTTCGCGCAGATCAGCCGTGATCCGCGCGTCGGTGATCGTGATCATGCCCAGCCGGGGGTCCTTGATCTGCGTCCGCACCACCGATGCGACAAGTTCCCGCACACGCTCCGCGTGCCGCCGCACCTTCGCCGGATCCGTCATCTCGAACACCTCCGCAGCCAAACGATCCGCCGGTCGGTCGCCGACCGCCCCGGATCTGGAGATCTGACCAACGCTCTGACAGTACCCGCGACCCGCCCACAGGGCCGCGTTCGGAACGCAGGATTACTCGTCGTCGTCACCGTGCAGCCGACGGCGCACGGAGAGCAACTCCACCTCGGGCCGGCCCGCGACCGCCCGCTCGCAACTGTCCAGCACCTCCCGCACGTGCCCGGCCTCGGCCGCGACGACGGCGACCCCGATCTCGGTCCGTCCGTGCAGGTCAAGGGCCCCCACCTCGGCGACGGACACCTCGAACTTGCGCAGATGGGCCACCAGGGGCCGCACATACGACCGCTTGGCCTTCAGGGAGCGCGAATCATCGGGAAGAAGAAGGTCGAAGACCGCGGTTCCGGTATACACGGCGCAGCATCTTATCCGGCGGACGGCTGAACCGTCTCCCGGTATTCCACGCAAGGGGCCGCGAGCGGCCTCAGGAGACCAGCAGCGGAGGCCTCTCCGGCAGCGGTGCCCGCCGCGGGCACCGGACCACGGTGCCGCTGGTGGCCGGCGCCGCCACCACGACCGGGACAGCATGTCCCGCCGCGCACCTCGATCGACCAAGGCCGCGAAGTTGAGCCGTTCGGTCGTCTGTCCACCCCGGTATTGCGCTACTGGATGATGCCGCACAGTCGTGCGGCTGGTGTCTGCCGCTCATGATCGCTGCTGGACCCGGGCGGCGCGTTCCGTGCCGGGCGACCCCATCATGGGAAAGATGCGGCTGCCCCGATAGCCAGATCTTTCCCATGATCATGGAGTCGCCCGGCCTGGCGGCGGGATTGCGCCGGAACGCGGGCCGGCCGGCACACCTCGGCGGCGACGCCTCCGAGCCCAGCGCCCGAATTGTCAGCCTGGTCCGGGTGACAAGAGGCCGTTGGGCTTAACTTCGCGGCCTTGCTCGATCGACCGCCACGAAAGACTCATGACCCGGCCGACGGCACGCCCGTCACATCGCCGAGTCGACCGTCCCGGCGTGCCGAAGACGGCACATGCGAAGGGGCCGCGGGATGACCCACGGCCCCTTCGAGCACCTCGAGGTGATCAGCTACGCGCCTTCTCGCGCAGCTCCCACGTCTCGATGACGTCGCCGACCTGGATGTCGTTGTAGGTGCCGAGCGTGATACCGCACTCGAACCCTTCGCGGACCTCGGTCGCGTCGTCCTTGAACCGCCGCAGACCGGCGATCGACAGGCTGTCCGACACGACGGCGCCGTCGCGGATGAGGCGCGCCTTGCTGTTGCGCCGGATGAGGCCGGTACGGACGATGCAGCCGGCGATGTTGCCGAAGCGCGACGAGCGGAAGACCTCGCGGATCTCCGCCGAGCCGAGCTCGACCTCCTCGTAGATCGGCTTGAGCATGCCCTTGAGCGCGGTCTCGATCTCCTCGATGGCCTGGTAGATGACGGTGTAGTACCGGATCTCCACGCCCTCGCGGTCGGCCTGCTCCCGGGTGCGCCCCTCGGCCCGCACGTTGAACCCGATGATGATCGCGTCCGACGCGCTGGCCAGGTTGACGTCGTCCTGGGTGACGGCACCGACACCCCGGTGGATGATGCGTAGCTGGACCTCGTCCGAAACCACGATCTTGACCAGAGCGTCCTCGAGCGCCTCGACCGAGCCCGAACCGTCGCCCTTGAGGATGAGGTTGAGCGTGGTCTTCTCGCCCTCCTTGAGCTGCTCGAAGAGCGTCTCGAGGGTGACCCGGCCGGTGCGCGAGGCCATCTCGGCCGCGCGGCGACGGGCCTGCCGCTGCTCGGCGATCTGCCGTGCGGTGCGGTCGTCGTCGGCGGCGAGGAACGTGTCGCCGGCGCCGGGCACCGAGGTCAGACCGAGCACCAGGACCGGGCGGGCCGGACCGGCGTGCGGCACGGGCTTGCCGTTCTCGTCGAGCATCGCGCGGACGCGACCATACGCCCGGCCGGCGACGATCGAGTCACCGACGTTGAGCGTGCCCTTCTCGACGAGCACCGTCGCGACCGGACCACGACCGCGGTCGAGGTGCGACTCGATCGCGATGCCCTGCGCCGGCCCGTCGATGGGCGCCCGCAGGTCGAGGGCGGCGTCCGCGGTCAGCAGCACCGCCTCGAGGAGCCCTTCGATGTTGATGCGGCTCTTCGCGGAGATGTCGACGAACATGGTCTCGCCGCCGTAATCCTCGGCGACCAGCCCATACTGCGTCAGCTCCTGGCGCACCTTGCCCGGGTTGGCCTCAGGCTTGTCGATCTTGTTGACCGCGACCACGATCGGCACGTCGGCCGCCCGGGCGTGGTTCAACGCCTCGATCGTCTGGGGCATGACACCGTCGTCGGCCGCGACCACCAGGACCACGATGTCCGTGGCCTGGGCACCACGGGCACGCATGGCGGTGAACGCCTCGTGACCCGGGGTGTCGATGAACGTGATCGCGCGGTCTTCGCCCTCGTGCTCGACGTGCACCTGGTAGGCACCGATGTGCTGGGTGATACCACCCGCCTCGCCCGCGGCGACGTTCGTCTGCCGGATCGCGTCCAGCAGCTTCGTCTTGCCGTGGTCGACGTGACCCATGACGGTCACGACCGGCGGCCGCGTGACGAGGCGCTCCTCGTCGACGTCGGCGTCGAGGTCGATGTCGAAGCGGGCCAGCAGCTCGCGGTCCTCGTCCTCGGGGCTGACGATCTGCACGTCGAAGCCGAGGTGCTCACCGAGCAACTGCAGCGTCTCGTTGGTGCACGACTGGGTGGCCGTCACCATCTCGCCCAGGTTGAACATCTCCTGGACGAGCGAGCCCGGGTTGGCGTTGATCCGGTCGGCGAAGTCCGACAGCGACGCACCCTGCGGGAGGCGGATCGTCTGACCCTGACCCCGTGGGGCGCCCGAGCCCATGGTGGGCGCGGAGAGGTTGTCGAACTCTTGTCTGCGCTGCTTCTTCGACTTGCGGCCACGGGTCGGGCGACCGCCCGGACGCCCGAAGGCGCCCGCGGCACCGCCGCCACGGCCACGACCACCGCCGCCACCACCGGGACGACCGGCACCTCCCGCACCCGCGGGAGCGCCGCCGCCGCCACCGCCGGGACCGCCGCGGAAACCTCCGCCGCCGCCACCACCGGGACCGCCGCGGAAACCTCCGCCGCCGCCACCACCGGGACCGCCGCGGAAGCCACCGCCACCGCCGCCGCCACCGGGACCGCCGGGACGACCGGCACCGCCACCGGGACCGCCGCGGAAGCCGCCACCGCCGCCGGGACGACCGGGACGGTCACCACCGGCGCCACCGGGGCGACCCGGGCGCTGGCTCGGCATCTGCGACGGGTTCGGCCGGGGGCCGCCCATCGAGGCGGGGTTGGGCCGCGGCGGCATCGAGGACGGGTTGGGCCGCGGGATGTTGCCCGGTGTCGCGGGACGCGGGGTCGCGCCACCGGAGACACCGAACGGGTTGTTGCCCGGCGACCGGCCCGGCGGGCGATTGCCACCGGGGCGTGGGCCTTGGCCGGGACGCGGTGCGCCCGGGGCCGGCGCGGCACCGGGCGGCGCCGGCACCGGACCCGGACGGGGTCCCGGCGCCGGGGCGCCACCGCCGGACGGCGGCGTGTCACGCCGGGTGTTCTCACGCTGACGGGCCTGCTGGGCGGCCTTCATCGCCGCTTCCTGCTCAGCCTTCAGCGCGGCGGCGCGCTGCTCGGCTGCGGCCACCTCGATGTCGTGTGCGCTTGTGGGCTTGACCGCCGGCGGGGTCGGGCGCGGCGGTCCGGGAACGGGGCCTCGTCCACCGCCCTGACCGCCGCCCGCCTGGGGCTGCGGCCGCTTCGGCGGCGCGAACGGCTTGGCTGCCGGGCTGACCGGCGTCGGACGCGGTGCCGTCGGAACGGGCGCGGCCGATGGGGCCGACGATGCCGGCGCAGGAGGGATGGACGGTGCCGAGCCGGCACCTCCGGACTCGAAGCTCGCACGCAGCCGGCGCGCCACAGGCGCCTCGACCGTGCTGGATGCGGACTTCACGTACTCGCCAAGCTCCTGCAGCTTCGCGAGCACGGTCTTGCTTTCGACCCCGAGCTCTTTCGCCAGCTCGTGTACGCGGGCCTTGCCTGCCACTACACTCCTCATCTCGAGGCCGGGCGGCAAAGTCCGCACCGACCTCACTCGTGCACTTGAAGCCTGGTCATCTCAGGGACTTCATCGTGTGCTCATGTCCGTCGTCCTACCTTGCGTGTCCGGGTGAGAGCGTCGCGCTCCCACCATCGGCGGTTCCGATCACCGCGATTGCTCCGGCTCCGTCACCGTCACCCCGCCGGAGGCCGCCATCGAGGACGGCGCCGCCGCGGCGACGGCTTCGGCAAGCGAACCGGTGTCGAGGACCCCGGTCACGCGCAGAGCCCGCCCGAAGGCGCGCCGACGCTCCGCTAGCGCGAGGCAAGCCGGATCAGGATGCAGGTGCGCTCCCCGACCCGGCCGTCTGCGGGCCGGATCGGGAACAGCCCTGAACTGGTCAAGGCCGGACTCGATCGCGACAACACGCAGCAACTCGGAGGATGACGCACGCTTCCGACAACCCACACAGGTGCGAACCGGCGCAGCCGGAATCGCGGGCATGCCAGCCGGGGGCGTGCGACGTACCGCCAAGAAGTCTACCCTGCACTTTCGGCTCGCGCCGCGCCCGGTCCGGTGACGTGATCGACGTTGCCATCCGGCGCATTGTCCGGTCGAATGTCGATCCGCCATCCGGTGAGCCGCGCCGCGAGCCGCGCGTTCTGGCCCTCACGGCCGATGGCCAGGGAAAGCTGGAAGTCGGGGACGGTCACCCGGGCCGCTCGGTTCGCCGCGTCGACGACCTCGACGTTGAGCGCTTTTGCGGGAGAAAGGGCATTTCCGACGAACTGCGCCGGGTCCTCGGACCAGTCGATAATGTCGATCTTCTCACCGTGCAACTCGCTCATGACCGCCCGGACCCGCTGGCCCATCGGCCCGATGCAGGCACCCTTGGCGTTCACACCCGGCACCGTCGAACGGACCGCGATCTTGGTCCGGTGTCCGGCCTCCCGAGCGATGGCCGCGATCTCGACCGTGCCGTCGGCGATCTCCGGCACCTCCAGTGCGAACAGGCGCTTCACCAGGTTGGGATGGGACCGGGACAGGGTGACCTGGGGTCCGCGGAAGCCTTTTGCCACGTGGACGACGATGGCCTTGATCCGCTGGCCGTGCTCGTAGCGCTCGCCCGGGACCTGCTCGGCGGCCGGCAGTATGCCCTCGATCTTGCCGAGGTCGATGGTGACGATGCCCTTCTCGGTCCGTGCCTCGTGTGCCTGGATGACACCCGTCACCAGGTCACCGTCCCGGCCGACATACTCCCCGAAGTGCGCCTCGTCGGTCGCCTCACGCAGCCGCTGCAGGATGACCTGCTTGGCGGTCATCGCGGCGATCCGCCCGAAGTCGTGCGGGGTGTCGTCGTACTCCCGGACGATCGTGCCGTCGTCGTCGAGGTCCTGGGCCAGCACCGAAGCCGCGCCCGTGCGCCGGTCGATCTCGACCCGGGCGTGCGCGTTGGCACCCTCGGTGTGCCGGTAGGCCGTCAGCAGGGCCGTCTCGATCGCCGCGAGGATGGTCTCGAACGGGATCTCCCGTTCGCGCTCCAGCGCGCGGAGGGCCGCAAGGTCGATGTTCACTCCCCGTCCTCCTCTTCCTCATCCTCATCCTCGTCGACGTCGGGCAGGTCCGGCAGCTCAGCGAGGCGCTTGAGCTCCACCTGGACCCGCCCGGGCCCGAGGGCACCATAGGCAACGGTCTGTGCGGTGCCGTTGACGTCCAGCGTGACGCCGTCGTCGTCCGCGGCGACCACCCGTCCGGTCACCTCTTGGCCATCCACCCGGACTCTCACCAGCCGGGTCCGGTTGCGCCGCCAGTGCCGCGGCTCGGTCAGCGGCCGGGCGACACCCGGCGAACCGACCTCCAGCTCGTACTCCCCCGCGATCAGCTCAGCACCGTCCGCCTCCGCCTTGTCGAGGGCGGCGGAGACCGCGCGCGACAGGTCGGCGACCGCGTCGAGGTCCACCCCGTTGTCGCTGTCGACGGCGATCCGCAGCAGGTGCCGGCGGCCCACCCGGCTGACCGACAGGTCCTCGAGGTCGTAGCCGGTGGCGGTGACCACGGGCTCGACCACCGCTAGCAGGCGCTGACGATGCTGAGCCACGGTCGACACCTTCCCTATAGGGCCCGGTTCCCGGGCAAACGCCGTCACGCCGCCAGCGTCGATACGCGCGGGCGGCTCAGCCATGAGCGTAACGCGATGTGCCGCGGGGCGTCCCGGCGGCGCTCCAAACCCGGTCCGGTCGGTGCGTAGGGTCTGTGAGTCTGGTGCACCGGAAGAGGCCGGGATGGTGTTGACTAATGCGCGTGTCCATCCCACGCAGAACCGTCCTCGCCGGCGGCGCCGCGCTCATGACGGCCCTTGCCGCGGGATGCGACACCGCCGCGCGACAGACCGCGGAGTGGCACCCGGCCCCCGACGCCCTGCTGCCCCTGCTCCGGGGCACGGTCGCCCTGCGGGACCGCTACGGCGAGGCGCTGTCCGCCTTTCCGGGCCTGCGGGACCGGCTCGGGCCGCTGAAGGACGACCACGACCAGCACGTCATCGCGCTCGCCCGGGAGGTCGGGCTCAACGAGTCCGGGCCGTTCCCGCAGGGCAGCGCGGCGCCGAGTGCGGACGCGCCGCCGGCCGAGCAGGGTGCGGCGCTCACCGAACTGGTCAACCTGGAGAAGCGGGCCCGCGCGGACGCCGAGAACGCGTGCCTGTCCGCCCCGTCGTACCGTGCGGCACTGCTCGGGTCGATCGCCGCCTGCCGCGCCGGCCACATCGAGGCCCTGACATGACCCCGTCCGACGAGCGGCTCGTCGCCGCGCTCCAGGCCGAGCACGCCGCCATCTACGGCTACGGGACGGTCGGCCCGAAGCTCGACGGCGCCGTCAGCCTGGCCCGCACCGCCGAGGCCGCGCACCGGACGCGTCGCGACGCACTGATCGTCCGGCTCGCCGGCGCCGGGGTCACGCCGCCGCCCGCCGCGCCGGCCTACTCGCTGCCGTTCCCGGTCACCGATCGGGCGTCGGCGCTGAAGCTGGCGGTGCTGATCGAGGAGCGCACCGGCGCGCAATGGCGGCTCGCGTTGCCGGTCACCACCGGT
This sequence comes from Dactylosporangium roseum, assembly GCF_025264685.1. Classification (GTDB taxonomy): domain Bacteria; phylum Actinomycetota; class Actinomycetes; order Mycobacteriales; family Micromonosporaceae; genus Dactylosporangium; species Dactylosporangium roseum. The sequence continues at coordinate 1,626,824 of NZ_CP073721.1, read as the reverse complement.
GAGGTGCGGAAACTGTCGCTGGACGCCCTCGTGGACTGCGCCGCCCGGGCTGTCGTGTTTCGCCGGGCCGCCGGGGTCACGCCGATGTCCGTACCGTTCCCGGGGAAGCTCTGACCCGGGGGAAATCCCGGCTCTCCCGAAACCGTGCCACAGCTACGGCACAGCCCCCCATGGGCCGGGCCGCTCCGCGATGATCGATGCATCACGCCACGAGCGTCCGAAACGAGAGGAGCCCGACATGCGCCGCACCGCGTGGGCCGGTCCGACGATGCAGCCGCGTCGTTAGAAACCCGTCTCGTGAGCCCTGCCGTCTCGGGGACCACCCGGTTTCCCGAGACGGGTCAGGCCACGAAAAGTCGATCGATCAGCTATGTCGCCCCGGCCGCCGCGCCGAGCAGTAGCTGCCGGAGCCCGACCACCACCACGACCGCCGGGTGAAGCGGGCCACGAACAACCCGGCCCCGTCTGCCGCCGGACGGCTCATGGCAGGGTCAGGATCTCGTAGCCGTCCTCGGTCACGACGATGGTGTGCTCGAACTGGGCCGTCCACTTGCGGTCCTTGGTGACCACGGTCCAGCCGTCTTTCCAGAGGTCATACTCGTGCGTGCCGAGTGTGATCATCGGCTCGATGGTGAACGTCATGCCCGGCTCCATGATCGTCGTGAGTCGCGGGTTGTCGTAGTGCGGCACGTAGAGCCCGGTGTGGAACACCTCGTTGATGCCATGGCCGGTGAAGTCGCGCACGACACCGTACTGGAACCGCTTCGCATACGCCTCGATGACCCGGCCGATCGCGTTGAGCGGGCGCCCGGGCGCCACCGCCCTGATGCCGCGCATCATCGCCTCACGGGTGCGCTCGACGAGCAGACGAGCGTCCTCGGACACGTCACCGACGCAGAACGTCTGGTTGGTGTCGCCGTGGACCCCGCCGATGAAGGCGGTCACGTCGACGTTGAGGATGTCGCCGTCCTGGATCACGGTCGAGTCCGGGATGCCGTGGCAGATGACCTCGTTGAGCGAGGTGCAGCACGACTTCGGGAAGCCCTTGTAGCCCAGCGTCGACGGGTAGGCCCCGTGGTCGCACAGGAACTCGTGCACGACGCGGTCGATCTCGTCCGTGGTGACGCCCGGCTTGGCGTGCTCGCCGGCCAACTCGGTCGCCTGGGCGGCGAGGCGGCTGGCGACGCGCATCCTCTCGATGATCTCCGGCGACTGCACGTCGGATCCGCGATGCTTCTTGGGCGCGCGCTTGCCGACGTATTCGGGGCGCGCGATGCTGCCGGGGACCTGGCGCCAGGGGGTCTGCGTGCCGGGAGCGAGTAGTGCACGGACGGTCATGCCGAAAAGCCTAACGCGCATCAACGGGGCAGGGTCTGGGTAACCCGGTCGGCATGATCGACGACGACCGAGTGCAGGACCGGGCCGCCCTCCTCCTGCCAGAGGAGCTGGCGGCGGGCAGCGACGACCCGCAGGCGCAGGCCGAGGCCCTCCTGCGCGACTCCGACGATCGCGAGAAGTACCGCGAAACCACGCCTGACCTGCGCATCGAGCACCGCACCTCGGACGAGGCCGCATCCTGACAAAGATCAAGAGCCGGAAGTGGTACCTCCGGTGCCTCCCGCTCGAACCGCGACGGGCGCCGGGGCCGCGTGGCCGCCGCGCCTCGATCGCCATGGCGTCGTGCCACCCGGCCGCCGTCGGCGCCATCCGCAGCGCCCCTTCGTGCATCTCGTAGCGGAGCCCGGCAAGCGGGTTGTCGGCGACCGTGGCGACGTCCTCGCCGCACGGCCACATCCTGAGTCATGGCCGTATGGCTACATTTTGCCGAAAGGTGCGCGCGGCCTCGACGAAGGCCACGAACAGGCGGAAGTCGGTCGTGTCCTCCGGGTGCCACTGCACGCCGATCGTGAATGTCTTGGCCGGATCCTCGACCACCTCGATGAGGTCGTCCTCCGGGCACCAGCCGGTAGGCGTCAGCTTGCCCGGGTCGGCGATGCCCTGGTGGTGGAAGGAGTTGACCTCGACAGCCGCACCGAGCACCGCTGCCGCTTTCGACCCGGGCGCGAGACGGACCGGATGTTCGCCGAATTTCGGGCCGCTCACCGGCCGGTGGTTGTGGTGGCCCAGCACGTCGGGGAGGTGCTGGTGGAGCCGCCCGCCGTAGGCCACGCACATGAGCTGCATGCCGCGGCAGATGCCGAAGAGGGGCAGGTCGGCGTCGAGGGCCGCGCGCATCAGCAGCAGCTCGGCGGCGTCGCGCTCGGGCTTCACCTTGGTGGTCGGGTGCGGCGGTTCACCGTACAGGTCCGGGTTCACGTCGGAGCCGCCGGTGAACACGATCCCGTCGAGGCCGTCGAGCACGTCGACGTCGGGATCGTCCGGGGTCACCAGGACCGCGCGGCCTCCGGAGGAGTGCACCGCGTGGACGTACGACAGCGGCAGCACCGCGGAGAAGGTGTCGTTGAGTCCGAATCGGGTCTCCTCGGCATAGGTCGTGAGCCCGATGACCGGTCGTGCCATGCCTTCAACTTAGTCCCACCGGGGCGAGGTTGTGGAGGACCGTGAGCGCACGATCGACTGCCGCCGACGGGTCGACGCCGGGACCGGCGACCCGCGGGTCCCAGTTGAGGTCGTAGAAGACCTCGGTGACGCCCTGGGTGCCGAGCCAGGCGACATCCTCGCGCACCTGCTCGTACGTCCCCGAAAGACGCCGCCGTTCCCCCGCGATCTCGGTGTCGGTCAGGCGCAGCACGCTCCGGCACACGAACCGCAGGCGGTTTGGCTCGCGGCCGGCCTCCTCGGCAGCGGCACGGACCAGGGCGATGTCCTTGTGGATCTGTGAGAGGTCGTGTGCGCTGCGGCTGACCCAGCCGTCGGCGATGCGGCCGGCCCGGCGCAACGCGGCCGGCACCGAGCCGCCGAGCAGGATCGGCGGGCCGGGGCGCTGGATCGGCTTCGGCAGCATCCGGCCGGGCGGCACCGTGTAGAACTCGCCGTCGAACCGACTCACCTCGTCGCCCCACAGCGTGCGCAGCACGGCGACGTACTCCTTCGTGCGCGCGCCGCGGCGCTCCGTCGACGCGCCCGCCGCCTGGAACTCGGCCTCCGCCCAGCCGACCCCGAGTCCCAGGTCGAACCGGCCGCCGCTGAGCACGTCGAGCGTGGACGCCTGCTTGGCGAGGACCGCCGGGGAGACGAACGGCAGGTTCATCACCGCGACGCCGAGGCGGATGGATTCGGTACGCGCTGCCGCATACCCGAGTGCGATGAGCGGGTCGAGCACGCTCTGGTACACCGGGTCGACCTTCTGGTCCGCCCCGACGAACAGGCGCTGGAACGTCCAGAGCGAGTCATACCCCATCCGCTCCGCCTCGCCGGCGACCTGCGCCAGCCGGTCCGGCGCGGCCCACGTGCCCGACACCGGCAGCCCGAACCCGATCCGCATCCCCCAAACCTACTCAGACCGCGGTGACGAGCGCCGCGAAGGGGCGCACATCATCCGCCTCCTCGGGATGCCACTGGACGCCGAGCACGAACCGGCGCGCGGGATCCTCGACGGCCTCGACCACGTCGTCGTCGGCCCAGCCGGTGACCGTCAGCGTGCCGGGCTTGTCGACCGCCTGGTGGTGGTACGAGTTCACCTGCGCCGCCGGGCCGAACACGGCCGCCGCCCTGGAGCCGGGCGCGAAGCGGGCCGGGTGGGCGCCGTAGACGCCCGGGGACGGCTGGTGCCGGGCGTTGCCCAACAGGTCCGGCAGGTGCTGGTGCAGCGTCCCGCCGTAGGCGACCGCCAGCAGTTCCATGCCGCGGCAGACGCCGAGCACCGGCAGGTCGGCGTCGAGCGCGGCGGTCAGGACGGCCAGCTCGCCGGCGTCCCGGTCGGGGCGGGTCGCCGTCGCCGGATGCGCCTCGGCGCCGTAGCGCTCCGGCGCGATGTCGGCGCCGCCGGCCAGGAGCAGCCCGTCGAGCCGCCGGACCAGCTCGACGGCGTCGTCACCGGCGTCGGGCGGCAGGACGACCGGGCGGGCGCCGGCTTCGCGCACCATCCGCGCGTACGACTCGGGAATCAACACCGCCCGGGTGTCCCAGACGCCCCATCGCGCCGGCTCGGCATAGGCCGTGATCCCGATCAGCGGCCTCACAGCGGGGTCACGTAGGCGCCGGTGATGCCGCCGTCGACGAGGAAGGTCGAGGCGGTGATGAACGAGGCGTCGTCACTGGCGAGAAACGCCACGGCGCCGGCGATCTCCTCCGGCGTGCCGAAGCGCCCCATCGGCACGTGCACCAGCCGGCGGGCCGCGCGCTCCGGGTCCTTCGCGAACAGCTCCAGCAGCAGCGGGGTGGCGATCGGGCCGGGGCACAGCGCGTTGACCCGGACGCCCTGGCGGGCGAACTGGACGCCGAGCTCGCGGGTCATCGACAGCACGGCGCCCTTGCTGGCGGTGTAGGCGATCTGCGACGTCGCCGCGCCCATCAGGGCCACGAAGCTGGCCGTGTTGATGATCGAGCCCTTGCCCTGCGCCAGCATGTGCGGGATGGCGTACTTGCAGCAGTGGTACACGCTCGTGGTGTTGACCTTGAGCACCCGCTCCCACGCCTCGATGCCGGTCTCCAGGATGGAGTCGTCGTCGGGCGGGGAGATGCCGGCGTTGTTGAACGCGACGTCGAGCCGGCCGTGGCGCTCCACGACGCCGTCGAACAGCGCCTTCACGGCCTCCGCGTCGGCCACGTCGGCGGCGACGAACTCGCCGCCGACCTCCTCCGCGGCGGCCCTGCCGGCGTCGGCGTTCAGGTCCACCGCGACGACCTTCGCGCCCTCCGACGCGAACCGGCGGGCGGTGGCGAGCCCGATGCCGCTGCCGGCGCCGGTGATGACCGCGACGCGGTCCTGCAGACGTGCCCGCACCTATGCCTCCGTGCTGAAGTAGATGTTCTTGACCTCGCAGAACGCGGCGACGGCGTCCGGGCCGAGCTCGCGACCCAGGCCGCTCTGCTTGACCCCGCCGAACGGGGTCCAGTAACGCACCGAGGAGTTGGAGTTGACGCTGAGGTTGCCCGCCTCGACACCCCGGGCGACGCGGATGCCGCGGCCCAGGTCGCGGGTCCAGATCGAGCCCGACAGCCCGTATTCGGTGTCGTTGGCCATCCGGATCGCGTCGGCCTCGTCGTCGAAGCGCAGCACGGACAGCACCGGCCCGAAGATCTCCTCCCGCCAGTGCCGGTCCTGCGTGGACCGCGCGCCCAGGACGGTCGGCGGCATCCAGTACCCGGCGCCCTCGGGCGCGGTGCCGCGGAACAGCACGGCGTCGTCGTCCACATAGGATGCGACCGAGGCGCGCCGCCCGGCGGAGATGAGCGGCCCCATCTGGGCGCTCTCCAGCGCCGGGTCCTCGCAGCGGAACGCCTTCACCGACTGCTCCAGCAGGCCCATGAACTCGTCGTAGGCGCTCGCCTGGACCAGCAGGCGGGAGCGGGCGCAGCAGTCCTGGCCGGCGTTGTCGAAAACCGCGCCGGGCGCGGCGGCGGCGGCCCGGGCGAGGTCGGCGTCGGCGAACACGATGTTGGCGCTCTTGCCGCCCAGCTCCAGCGTCACCCGCTTCACCTGATCGGCGCAGCCGGCCATGATGCGCTTGCCGACCTCGGTCGACCCGGTGAAGCACACCTTGCGGACCAGCGGATGGGTGACGAAGCGCTCGCCCACGACGGATCCCTTGCCGGGCACGACCGTCAGGACCCCTTCCGGCAGGCCGGCCTCCAGGGCCAGCTCGCCGAGGCGGATCGCGGTCAGCGGGGTGAGCTCGGCGGGCTTGAGCACGACGGTGTTGCCGGCCGCGAGCGCGGGCGCGAAGCCCCAGCCGGCGATCGGCATCGGGAAGTTCCAGGGGACGATGACGCCGACGACGCCGAGCGGCTCGTAGCAGGTGACGTCGAGGCCGCCCGCGACGGGGATCTGGCGGCCGCTGAGCCGCTCCGGGGCACCCGCGTAGTAGTCGAGGACGTCGCGGACGTTGCCGGCCTCCCAGCGGGCGTTGCCGATGGTGTGTCCGGAGTTGCGGACCTCGAGCTGGGCGAGCTCTTCGTTGTGGTCGTCGACGACGGCGGCGAAGCGGCGCAGCAGCCGCGCCCGGTCACCGGGTGACACGGCCCGCCAGTCCTGAAACGCCCGGTGCGCCCGGTCGACGGCCGCGTCGGTGTCCTCGACCGAAGCCACCGCCACGCTGGCGACGACCCCCTCGGTCACCGGCGAAATAACATCCCGCACATTCCCTCCCCCCTTTTCCCGTCGATCTTGCACCTGTGGTGCCCGGATCGGCAGCATTACTACCCTTTTGTCGCCACCACAACTGCAAGATCAACGCGGCTGGTGGCGTCAGAGGCGCTCGAAGCCGCGCAGCAGTTCCCAGTCCGTCACCGCCGACTCGAAGGCCGCCAGCTCCACCCTCGCGTTGTTGGCGTAGTGCGCCACCACCTCGTCGCCGAAAGCCTCCTTGGCCACGGCGCTGGACTCCCACAGAGCCAGGGCGTCACGCAGTGTCGACGGGACGCGGGGCGCGGTGGCGTCCTCGTAGGCGTTGCCGGTGTAGATGTCCTCCAGCGGCAACTCGTTGCGGATGCCGTGCAGGGCGCCGGCGGTCATCGCGGCGATCGCGAGATACGGGTTGACGTCCGCCCCGGGCACCCGGTTTTCCACCCGGCGCGACGTGCCGTGGCCGACGACCCGAAGCGCGCAGGTGCGGTTGTCGTCGCCCCAGCGCACCGCGGTCGGTGCGAAGGAGCCGGCCTGGTACCGCTTGTAGGAGTTGATGTTCGGGGCGTAGAGGAGCGTGAACTCGCGCATCGTGCCGAGCAGGCCGGCCATCGCGTGCCGGAAGACCTCGGCGGCGACCGGGCCCTCCGAGCCGCGCAGCGAGAAGTGGATGTGACAGGAGCTGCCCTCGCGCGCGTTGGGCTTGGCCATGAACGTGATGGACATGCCCTCCAGGGCGGCGATCTCCTTCGCCCCGTTCTTGTAGAGCGTGTGGCCGTCGGCGTTGCGCAGCGCCTCGTCGTATCGGAACGCGATCTCGTGCTGGCCGAGGTTGCACTCGCCCTTCGCGCTCTCCGGCACCAGGCCGGCACCCGCCATGTCGTTGCGGATCCGCCGCAGCAGCGGCTCGACGCGCGCCGTCTGGAGCAGCGAGTAGTCGGCGTTGAAGAGGTTGGCGGGCGTCAGGTCGCGATACCCGCGCCGGTAGGCGTCCTCGTAGGTGTTGCGGTAGACGACGAACTCGAGCTCGGTGCCGGTGTAGGCCGTGTGCCCGGTCTCGGCCAGCCGGGCGAGCTGCGCCTGGAGGATCTGCCGGGGCGAGGCGGCGACCGGCGCCTCGCCGTCGAGCCAGCGCAGGTCGGCCAGGACCAGCGCGGTGCCCGGCTGCCACGGGATGCGCCGCAGCGTCGTGAAGTCGGGGATCATCGCGAAGTCGCCGTAACCCCGCGACCAGGAGGACATCTCGTAGCCGTCGACGGTGTTCATCTCGACGTCGACGGCGAGCAGGTAGTTGCAGCCCTCGGTGCCGTGCGCGACGACCTCGTCGAGGAAGTGGCGCGCGTGGAACCGTTTGCCCTGCAGCCGTCCCTGCATGTCGGTGATCGCCACGACGACGGTGTCGATCTCTCCCTCGTCGACGGCGACGCGTAGTTGCTCAACGGTCAACATCGGCCACCCCTAAAGGTCTATTTGCAAACCATAAACTCAACCCAGCAGGCCGCGCAACAACGCGGCGGTGGCGTCGCAGTGCTCTTCCATCTCCGCTCGGGCCACCGCCGGGTCACCGGCCAGGATCGCCTCCACGACCCGCTCGTGCTGCGCGTCGGAGTGGTCGAGGTTGCGCCGCAGGACCGGGATCGCGGCCAGCAGCCGGTCCAGGCGCATCTGCACGTCGGCGATCGACGCGGCGACCGACGTCGAGCCGCTCGCCGACGCGATCGCGAGGTGCAGCCGGGAATCGTTGACCCGGCGGTCCAGCGGGTCGCGGGTGCGCGCCGCGGCGAGACAGGCGACCAGGTGCGCCCGGTCGGCCGCCGACAGTGCGCGCGTCGCGGCGAGCGCCGCCGCACCGGGCTCCAGGACCCGCCGGAAGTCGAGGGCGTCGTGGAGCCCGTCGCCCATCTCGCGGGCCAGCTCGGCGGCGTCCCGGTCCTGGGAGGGCGTGGCGTCCCCGGCCGACCGCACCACGAACGTGCCGCCCGACCGGCCCCGCCGCGACTCCAGGAACCCGGCCTCCCGCAGCGCGGCGATCGCCTCCCGCAGCGTCACGCGGCTCACCTGGAGCCGCTCGGCCAGCTCCCGCTCCGGCGGCAGGCGCTCGCCCACAGGCACCAGCCCGAGCCGGATCGCCTGGGCGAGCCGGGCGACGGTGATCTCGAACGCGTTCCCGCCCCGCACCGGCCGCCACATCGGCACGCCCGAGAGGGGCTCCGCAGCCGCCGGCATCCGTCCTCCCCAGTGATGGTCCGGGCCGGATCCCGGCCCGGACCATCTATCATTCCCTACTCGGCGGCCTTGGCCATGCCCTCCGCCGGGGTCTCGTCGATCGTCCGGATCGGGCCCTTGAACCAGTGCCGTGCCGAGACCGCCCACCAGAGGGCGGCACCGCCGATGACCACGAGGATGGCGATCGGCGCGTAGTTCACGGCCGTCCAGGTGAAGCCCTCGTTGCCGGGGATCGCGGTCGGCGTGAAGGGCATGATGAAGTAGATCGAGACCACGGCGATCTCGATGACGGCGATCCAGCCGAGCACCTTGTACTTGGCGCCCAGCGTCCAGGGCCCCGGCACGAACCGGTCGCCCATCCGCAGCCGCAGGTAGATGGGGATGAGGAACGCGAGGTAGAGGCCGATGACCGCCACGGAGACGACGGCGTAGAACGCGGTCGGCGCGCCGGTCGGGCTGGTGTAGAGGGCCGGCAGGGTCAGGACCAGGCCGGCGATCGCGGCGCCGACGATGGCGTTGACCGGCGTGCCGTTGCGGTCCACCTTGGACCACGACCGCCAGCCCGGCACCGCGCGGTCGCGGCTGAAGGCGTACGTCATCCGGGACATGCTCGTCACGCAGCTCATGCCGCAGAAGAACTGCCCGATCGTGGAGATGAGGACGACCGCCTTGAAGAAGCCGGCGCTCAGCGCGGTCTGGAAGATGGCGCCCGAGAACCCGTTGGCCTTGGTGATCGCCTCGACGTCGGTCGCGGCGAAGAGGAACGCCAGCAGCAGGATCCAGCCGCCGATCGCCGAGTAGAAGATGGACTGCCACAGGCCCTTGGCCGCGGCCATCGACGCGCCCTTGGTCTCCTCCGAGACGTGGGCACAGGCGTCGAAACCCGTGATGGTGTACTGCGTGAGCAGGAACCCGAAGGGCAGCACGAGGAACCAGTAGGTGGCGTCGGAGTACCCGGAGTTGTTGAAACGCTGGGTGAAGACGAACTCGAGGCTCTGGTGCTTCTCCGGCACGAACACCAGGATCAGTACGACCGCCGCCGCACCGACGACGTGCCACCACACCGACACGTTCTGGAGCACGTCGATGATGCGGTGGCCGAAGATGTTGATGGCCACGTGCGCCGCGAGGATGATGACGAACAGCAGGAAGGTCAGCTTCAGGTTGGTGCTGTCCCAGGAGCTGTAGGCGTCGAGCACCAGGCTGAGGAAGGTCGCGCAACCGTAGTCGACCGAGGCGGTGACCGCGACCAGGCCGACGAGGTTGAGCCAGCCGGTGAACCAGCCGTGGACCGGCTTGCCCATCCTCGCGGCCCACCAGTAGATGCCGCCGGCCGTCGGGTAGGCCGAGACGAGCTCGGACATGCAGAAGCCGATGATCAGGATGAAGATCGAGATGAGGGGCCAGCCCCACGAGATGGCGACGGGCCCGCCGTTCATCCAGGCCTGGCCGAACGTGGTGAAGCAGCCGGCGAGAATCGAGATGATGGAGAACGAGATGGCGAAGTTGGAGAACCCGCTCCACTTGCGCCGGAGCTCCTGCCTGTAGCCCAGTTCGGCGAGCCGCTTCTCGTCGTCGTCGATCGGCGGGTCGGCCTGGGTCGGCGATGCCGACATGGGCACCTCCTCAATGTTCGGGGGTGGTGGTTTTCCTTCCGGTCACCGTGTCGAGGAGGTCACCGAGGCCGGGATCGTCCAGGGCACGCCACGCCTGGCCCCACTTGTCGGCCGCCTCCGCTTGATAGTCGAAGTTCACCGTGGCGTCGCGCAGCAGGCCGTGGTGGACGGTGAACCAAAGCGCCCAGGTGACGTTGGACGCGATCTGGAACAACCGCACCCGGGCGAGCAGTGCGGGCGTGCGGTCCGCGCCGAAGTACGCGTCGGCGAGCCGCTCGACCAGATCCGGGTCGTAGTCGGCCTCCGCGGCGATGTCGCCGAGCTCGAACGCGGGATCGTTGTTGCCGGACAACTGGTAGTCGATGACGCGTACGCCGTCGCCGGTGGCGATGAAGTTCTCGGGGAGCAGGTCGTTGTGGCACGGCACGGCGGGCAGCGGCGCGACGCCGAGCGCGGCCCGAAGGGCATCCACTGTGGACGAACGGTCGAGGTACCCGTCCGGCAGCGGCAGGTCGTGCCGTGCGCAGACGTCGAGCAGTTCGGCCCGCTTGGCGAAGATGTCGAACGTGTTGCCGAACGCGGGCCCGGCGTGCAGCCGCCGGCACGCCTCGGCCAGGGCCGGGACGACCTCGGGACGGCGCACCTCGGCGGCGCTGAGCGTCCGTCCGGGCAGGAACTCCAGCACGAGCGCGGGCACGTCCTCGAGGACCGCGTAGACCTGCGCGCCGACGCTCCCGGCCGCCGCGATCGAGTTGGCGATCTCCTGCTCCGGCGGGATGCCCAGGCCCGCCGCGGACACGGCCGGCTCCAGGACCCGCAGCACATACGGCTGGCCGTCGGCCTCGACCCGGAAGATGTGGTGCGACAGACCGCCGTCGAGGCGCTGCCATTCGACGGCGCGGCCCACCCACGACGGCACCCGCTCCAGCAGGTCCCCGATCGACGGCACCGCAGTCATGGCCCCGGCCCCCTCGCCGCGATCACCGCCGAATCCGTGCCTTATGAGGCCCGTGTCGATGTGATCCGCATCATGGTGGGCACAGTTAACGCCGCTGTCCCCCGCCCGTCAAGACCGGTTCGCCGGAATGAAGTGGCACGGCTTCAGACCTTTTGCGGCGACGTTTCCGGCGTCACAATCATGCGATGCTTCCCACGACGGCACGCGCGGTCGTCATCGGCGGCGGCGTCGCCGGCTGCGGCATCGCCTACCACCTTGCCCGGCTGGGCTGGACCGACGTGGTGCTCGTCGAGCAGCACGAGCTCACCGAGGGCACGACGTGGCACTCGGCCGGCTTCGTCGGGCAGCTCCGCTCGACGATCAGCCAGACCCGCATGATCATGTACTCGTCCGGCCTCTACGCCGAGCTGCGCTCGCGGACCGGTCTCGACCCGGGGTGGCGCGGTGTCGGCGGGCTGCGGCTGGCCACGACCCCGGCGCGGGTCGAGGAGCTGCGCCGGCAGGCGAGCTCCGCGACCACGTACGGGCTGCCGATGGAACTGCTCGGCCCGGCCGAGACGGTCGACCGGCTGCCGCTGCTCAACGTCGCCGACGTACGGATGGCCGGCTGGCTGCCCGGCGACGGCTGGCTCGAGCCCGCCCGGCTCGCCACCGCGCTCGCCGAGGGTGCGGTCTCCCTCGGCGTCCGCATCGTCACCGGCACCCGCGTCACCGGGGTCGTCGTCGAGCAGGGCCGGGTCCGCGGCGTCGACACCACGCAGGGCCGGGTGACCGCCGAGGTCGTGGTGAACGCCGCCGGCGCCGCGGCGGGTGCGGTCGGGCGGCTCGCCGGGGTCGAGCTGCCGATCGTCCCGATCAAGCACCAGTACGTCGTCTCGTCCTCCCTCGGGATGCCCACGATGGAGGTACCGACGGTCCGGGACCCCGACCGCATCGTGTACCTCCGCGGCGGCGACGAGACCGGGCTGCTCGTCGGTGGATACGCCCGCGACCCCGAGCTGTGGTGGCCCGAGTCCGGCGCACCGCTCGACGAGCGGCGGACGCTCTTCGAGCCGGACATGGCGAGGTTCGCCGAGTCGTGGGCCAACGCCCGGCACCGCGTGCCCGCCCTGCGGGACCTGGACATCGCCCGGGTCGTGCACGGCCCGGAGGCGTTCACTCCCGACGGCGAGTTCCTGCTCGGCGAGACCGCGGTCGCCGGGTTCTGGGTCGCGGCCGGGTTCTGCGTGCACGGCCTCGCCGCTGCCGGCGGGGTCGGCAAGGTGATGGCCGAGTGGATCGTCGACGGCAGCCCGGAGTACGACGTGTCCACGATGGACGTCCGGCGCTTCGGCGCGCACGCGGCGAGCCGTCGCTGGGCGAGCACCAAGGCACTGGCCGGCTACGCCCGGTACTACGACGTCGTCTACCCCGGGCAGGAGTGGACCGCCGGCCGCCCGCTGCGCCGCTCGGCGGTCTGGCCCCGGCTCGCCGAGCTCGACGCGGCCTTGGGCGAGAAGGGCGGCTGGGAGCGGGTCGAATGGTTCGGCGCCAACGCCGGGCTGACCCCGCAGGCGCAGCGGCCCAAGGGCTGGGCCGGCCGCTTCTGGTCCCCGGCGATCGCCGGGGAGGTCGCCGCGACCACGGAGGCGGCGGGCCTGTTCGACCAGTCGTCGTTCGCGAAGCTGGACGTCCGCGGCCCCGGAGCCGCCGGCCTGCTCGGCCGGCTGTGCGCGAACGACGTCGACCGGCCGGTCGGCGCGACGACGTACACGCAGTTGCTCAACGCCCGCGGCGGCATCGAGGCCGACCTGACCGTCACCCGCCTCGGCGAGCAGCACTTCCGGATCGTCACGAGCACGGCGAGCGGGGTTCGCGACGCCGACTGGATCCGCAAACACGCCGCCGAGTGGTCGGCGGATGTCCTCGTCGACGACGTGACCGGCGCCCACGGCTGCCTGTGCCTGTGGGGTCCGGCCGCCCGGGACATCCTCCAGCCGCTCACCGACACCTCACTGTCCAATGAGGACTTCCGCTTCCTGCGCGCCGCGCGCCTGACGGTCGGCGCCGTCCCGGTGCTGGCGCAGCGGGTCACGTTCGTCGGCGAGCTGGGCTGGGAGCTGTACGCGCCGACGGAATACATGCTGACCCTGTGGGACACGCTGACCGAGGCCGGCCGCCCGTTCGGCCTGCGGCCGGGCGGGTACCGGGCGATCGACTCGATGCGGCTGGAGAAGGGCTACCGGGTCTGGGGCTCCGACCTCACCACGGACACCGACCCGTTCGCCGCCGGCCTGGGCTCCTTCGTCCACATGGAAAAGCCGTTCCTGGGCCGCGAGGCGTTGGAGACCCTGCGGTCGGCCGGCGAGCCACCGCGGGTCCTGCGCTGCCTGGTCCTGGACGACCCCGGCACGGTCTGCCTGGGCAGCGAACCGGTCCGGGTCGACGGCACACCCTGCGGCAGGGTGACGTCGGGCGGTTTCGGCTACCGGGTCGGCGCCTCGATCGCGTACGCGTACCTCCCGTCGGAGGTCCCCGTCGGCGCCCCGGTCGAGGTCAGCGTCTTCGACCGCTGGACCCCAGGATTCGTAAGGCAAGCCCCCCTCTACGACCCGAAAATGCTCCGCGTCCGCTCCTAACCCCCTCCTTCGGCGTTGATCATGCACTTGTGGTGCCTCGACACTCCGTCTTTGTCCGGGTTTGTCAGGCACCACAAGTGCATGATCAACGGCCATGGAGGGCGTCATGGACCGTCGCCACCACGCCGACAGGGTTCCGATAGACGTCGGCAGCCGTGAAGTACCGCATGGTCCAGCCCTGAGCGGTAAGCCAGTTCATCCGCCGCCGATCGCCACGCAGCGCGTTCCGGTCCAGGTGCGACGCGCCGTCGTACTCGATGCCGACCTTGCGATCCGCATAGGCGAGATCGATACGGAACACCCGGCGCCCCTGCGCCGTGCACGCCCAGACCTGCGTCTGGGGCACCGGCAGCCTTCCGTCGATCAACACCAGGCGGAGATGGCTCTCCTGAGCACACTCCGCGCCACCGTCGGCCAGCGGCACGAGTTCACGGGCCAGCCGCACACCGCGCAGCCCGCCGTGGCGCGGCAACTCCTCGGCAAGCCCCTCCACGTCCGTCAGGCCCGAGTGCAGCGCCGAGTCCAGCAAGGCGATGCCGTCCAAGCGCCGCCCGGACCGGGCCAGGTCGATCGCCACGCGGGCCGGCGGCGCGCACCGCAGGCCGAAGACCGTCTCCACCGTGGCGACCGGAACGACGGCCTGATGGGCGACGACACCTTCGAGCCGGGGCTTCGGCATGCCGGCCGGGACCAGGACGTGCACCGACGGGTCCTCGGGGACGGCGAACCGGTACAGCACCGCGGCCGACTGATGACTGAGCACGACCTCTTCCGGCAATCGCATGAGGATCGCCTGGATGCGGTCGATCTCGTCACCAACGGGTGGGCCGTAGACACCCCGCGTCACCGCGGCGACAACACCGGAAGCGACCCGGTCCCGGAGGCGTTGCCGGGAGACTCCCCCGGCCAGGATCTGACGGTAGGTGCGCAGTGCTTCGTTCACGGCCGCACACCCTCCCGCACCGACCGCGCCCTCACAACACCGCCGCGACCCCTCCTGTGGACAACACCCCCGTTGTGGACACCCCAGGCCCCCGTTGATCATGCAGTTGTGGTGCCATAACACTCCCACGATGTCCGGGTTTGTCAGGCACCACAACTGCATGATCAACTCAACGGGGGTTCCGGTCTGTCGATCACGCGGAGCCAGGTGCCGTCGGGCTGGCGCCGCACGACCTGGACACGGCCGCCGGTGTTGTCCGACGGACGGGTCGAGGTGAGCGCGAGATCGCCGTGACGGATCGTGGGCAGCGGCTCCTCGACCTCGAAGCGGGACACGTGCTGGAGCATCCGCTCGCACACGGACCGGATCGCGTCGCGGCCGACGGTCACCGACCCCGGCGGGTAGGCCAGCACCGCATCGGGCTCGTAGAGCTCGGCCAGGCCGGCCGCGTCGCCGGCGTTGGCGCGCTCCACGAACAGCCGTGAGATGTCTTCCGGGGTCATCGCCTTGGTGGTCATACCCCAACCCTGACGCGACCCGATCCAGAACTCCAAGAGCAGCTCATTCTGTGATCTAGAATCGTCGCTTATGGAGCTTCATCAGCTCGTGCACTTCGTGACCGTCGCCGAAGAAGGTGGGTTCACCAAGGCGGCGAGCCGGCTCCACGTCGCCCAGCCGGGGGTGAGCGCGCAGGTGCGGCGGCTGGAGCGGGAGCTCGGCCAGGCGCTGTTCGACCGGTCCGCGAGGACGGTGCGGCTGACCGCCGCCGGGGAGGCCGTGCTCCCCTATGCGCGGGCCGCGCTCCAGGCCGTCGACGGGATGCGGCAGGCGGTCGGTGAGCTCACCGGGCTCACCCGCGGCCGGGTCGCGATCGGCACCGTGACCTCGCACAACGTCGACCTGGCGCGAATCCTCGCCGACTTCCACGCGCGGCACCCGGGCGTGGAGGTCACGCTCGCCGAGGACTCCACCGACCGCCTCGTCGAGGGGCTGCGGGAAGGGCGCCACGACGTGGCCGTCATCGCCTACGGAACGCTGCCCGAAGGGCTCGCCGCCCACGTGGTGACCGACGAGGCGATCGACGCCGCCGTGTGGCCCGGTCACGAGCTGGCCGGCCGCACGGAGATCCCGCTCGGTGCGCTGCGCGACCGCACGCTCGTCTGCCTGCCGCGCGGCAGCGGCATCCGCGCGATCCTCGACGAGGCGTGTGCGGCGGCCGGGTTCGCACCGAAGGTCTCGTTCGAGGCCGGCGTGCCGTCGGTGCTCGGCGACCTCGCGGCGCGGCGGCTGGGCGTCGCGATCCTGCCGGCGTCGATCGCCCGCAGGCGCGCCGACCTGCACCCGCTGCGGATCACCCGACCCGCGCTGCGCGGGCGGCTGGGGCTGGCCTGGCGGCTCGCCGGCCCGACCAGCCCCGCGGCGTCCGCGTGGCTCGCACACGCTCGCGGCTACCTGTGAGTCACCACGGGCCCGTCCGGATCCGGGCGTTCAGGATCTGATCCCGAGCACAGCCCGGAGCTCGTGCGGCGGTGGAACGAGCCCCAGGTCTGCGTGCGCCGGACGACGAAAGACGTCGCACCACCCGCACTTCGGCGAGCTGACGCTCGAGTGCCGGGCGCTGCACGCCGACGAGCAGGGGCAGCGGGTGGTGTTCTACACGGCCGTGCCGGGCTCGCCTACGGCGTCGGTGTTGTGCGGCCTGCGCGAGGCCATGGTGGCGTAGGCCGACGCCGGTGCCGACTCGCGGGCAAGATGGCCGCTGAGCAGGCCGGCCTGCCGGGCCAGCGCGGCGACGACGGCCGGGACGACGGGCAGCAGCCAGTCGGCGACGACACCGCGGGCCGGCAGGTGCACGATCACCAGGCCGGCGAAGGCGGCGACACCACCACCGACGAGTCCTCGCCAGGCGGCTCGCCCGGAGACCTCGGCCGCTGCACGGCGACCCTTGGCCTGCGCGGCGGCGTCGAGGGCCCGCAGGTCGCGCCGGCCCAGGTTGAAGCCGAGGACCCCGGTCGTCGCGGCCGGGCCGAGGACGGTCGCGGCGAGGATGCTGCGGGTGACGAGGTAGGCCAAGCCGAACACGCCGGCGCCCACCCCGACCGCGAGGAGGGCGCGCAGCCACTCCTTCTTGTCCCCCGGATACCAGTAGTACCGGGTCGTATTGGGCGAAATCTGCCGGACTATCTGGCCCATGGGGAGCATCCCCTCCGTCGGCTCGATCGGGGTTCCCCCGTGATCATCCGCCATGGCCGGGCGATTTGTCGGGAAATCGCAACCCTAGAACAGGACCGTGGCGAATGTGCCCACCTGCTGAAATCCGCACCGTTCGTACACCCGCCGGGCGGGTGTGTTGTAGTCGTTGACATACAGGCTGACCGATGGCGCGACTCGGCGCAACGCGTCCCGGACGACCGCGGCGATGCCACCCCGGGCAATGCCCCGCCCGCGCCACTCGGGTGCGGTCCAGACGCCCTGGATCTGGGCGGTGTGGCGGGTGACGACGGCGAGCTCGGCCTTGAAGACGACCCGGCCGTCGATGATCCGCACGTACGCCCGGCGGGCGCGCACCAGCTCGCCGACCCGTTCCCGATACGACCGCTCGCCACCGTCGGCGGTCGGCGAGACTCCGACCTCTTCGGTGTACATCGCGACCGCCGCCGGGAAGAGCACGTCGACCTCGTCGGGCCGGACGAGCCGCACCGCCGGGTCGGCCGGGACCGACGCCGGGTTGGAGGTCGCCATGAGCGGCTGGTCGGGCCGCACGTCACGGGACGGCCCCCAACTCGGGGCGAGCACGTCCCAGAGTCCGAGGACGGCGTCGGCGGAGCCGACGATCGACGAGCAACCCCGCGGCTCGTTGCCGATCATCTCGGCGAACGCGGCCACCGCCGCCGGCGTGGCGTGGACCGGGATCAGGTTGGCGCCGAGCCAGCAGAGCGACTCCAGGTGGCGGCGCGACCCGTAGCCGAAGATCCGGGCGTCCTGGCGCCACCAGGCGAGCCCGGCCGTCGAGATGCGCTCGGCCACCTGCGCCCCGCCGTACGGGTCCTGGTCGAGCAGTCGCTCGACCGAACCGCGCTCCGCGTCACCGAGGAGCCGCGCTGCCACCGTGAGCATGCGTACCAGCCTGCCAGATCAACCGGGATGGGGCTGTACATACCCTCCCGTCAGTGAACGGTCACCGACGGGCCGAGGCCGCGGAGCTCCTCCGGCAGGTCGACGCCCATCTCCCCGGCGAGGCGCAGCGCCTCCTCGACGAGCGTCTCGACGATCTGCGATTCTGGCACGGTCTTGATGACCTCGCCCTTGACGAAGATCTGGCCCTTGCCGTTGCCTGAGGCGACACCGAGGTCGGCCTCACGGGCCTCACCCGGGCCGTTGACGACACAGCCCATGACCGCGACCCGCAGCGGCGCCGGGAAGCCTTCGAGCGCCGCGGTGACCTGGTCGGCCAGCGTGTAGACGTCGACCTGGGCCCGGCCGCACGACGGGCAGGAGACGATCTCCAGGCCCCGCTCCCGCAGGCCGAGGGACTCGAGGATCGCCTGGCCGACCTTGATCTCCTCGACCGGCGGGGCGGACAGCGACACCCGGATCGTGTCACCGATGCCCTCGGCGAGCAGCGCGCCGAAGGCGACCGCCGACTTGATCGTGCCCTGGAACGCCGGGCCCGCCTCGGTGACGCCGAGGTGCAGCGGGTAGTCGCACCGCTCGGCCAACTGGCGGTACGCCCGGATCATCACGACCGGATCGTTGTGCTTCACGGAAATCTTGATGTCCCGGAAGCCGTGCTCCTCGAACAGCGAGCACTCCCACAGCGCCGACTCCACCAGCGCCTCGGCGGTCGCCTTGCCGTGCTTCTCCAGCAGCCGCTTGTCGAGCGAGCCGGCGTTGACGCCGATGCGGATCGGCACACCGGCGGCCGAAGCCGCGGCGGCGATCTCCTTGACCTTGTCGTCGAACTGCCGGATGTTGCCCGGGTTGACCCGCACCGCGGCGCAGCCGGCGTCGATGGCCGCGAAGACGTACTTGGGCTGGAAGTGGATGTCGGCGATCACCGGGATCTGCGACTTCTTCGCGATCGCCGGCAGCGCCTCGACGTCGTCCTGGCTCGGCACCGCGACCCGCACGATCTGGCAGCCGGACGCCGTGAGCGCGGCGATCTGCTGCAACGTGGCGTTGACGTCGGCGGTGAGGGTGGTCGTCATCGACTGCACCGAGACCGGCGCGCCGCCGCCGACCGGCACGGGGCCGACCATGATCTGACGGGACTTCCGGCGCGGCGCCAACGGCGGCGGCGGCGCGGTGGGCAGGCCGAGGCTGACAGCGGTCATGAAGTGCGCCCCTACTTGAGCGTGATCGGATTGACGAAGTCGGCGGTCACCGTCAGCAGGACGAAGACGCCGAGGACACCTATCACCGCAAGTGTGATCGGCGCCAGCTTGTAGTAGTCCACCCGGCCCGGGTCAGGGCGGCCGCGCTTCGCGGCGATCCACGAGCGGACCCGCTCGTACCAGGCGATCGCGATGTGGCCGCCGTCCATCGGCAGCAGCGGGAACAGGTTGAAGATGCCGAAGAACAGGTTGAGGGTGGCGAACAGCGACAGCAGCGACGCCCAGTCACCCAGCTCGAACAGCTCGCCGCCGATCCGGCTGGCGCCCACGACGCTGACCGGCGTCTCCGGGTCGCGCTGCTCGCCGAGGATCGCCTTGAGCAGGTTCGGGATCTTCTCCGGAATGTCCTTGAACGAGGCGAACGTGCGCTCGACCAGGTTGCCGGTCACGATGAACGTCTGGCCGACGCCGTCGACGGGTCCGTAGGTGTGGGTCGGCAGGTCGGAGTAGCGGAGGTCCACGTTGATGCCGAGGAGGCCGCCGCGCTCCAGGTCGGCCGGGCCGATCTCGTTGGCCGGCTTGCCCGGCTTGGGCCGCTCGGCCGCCGGGATGGTGGCGCGTCCGCTGAGGACCTGGTCACCGCGCTTGTACCGCACCTCGACGGTCTTGTCGACGGCGCCCTTGAGCACGTCGCGCAACTGCTGGTTGCCGCCGATCGCCTGCCCGTCGACCGCGACGATGATGTCGCCGGGCTGGAGTCCGAGCTGCGCCGCCGGGCTCTTCGGGTCGGTCGCCGGGTCACAGGCCTTCTGTGTGCCGGTCTTCGGGTCGAACTCGTACTTGGGGCTGATGCACTCGGACACGGCGCCGACCCGGACCGGAAGATCGTTGATCTTGGAGGTGTCGGGAACGCCGACGAACGAGAACAGGACCCACAGCGTGACCAGCGCGAGCGCGAAGTGGGTGATCGACCCGGCCGACATCACGATCGTGCGCTTCCACACCGGATAGCGCCACATCGCGCGCGGATGCTCGGCGGCGGGCTTGCCGGTCTCCGGGTCGAGGTCCTCCTCTTGCTGCGTCATGCCGGTGATCTTCACGAAGGCGCCGAACGGCAGAGCCTTGAGTCCGTATTCGACGCCTTTGCGGCTGAACGCGAAGATCGTCGGACCGAAGCCGATGAAGAAGCGGGTGACCTTCATCCCGAACGCGCGCGCCGACCACATGTGACCGGCCTCGTGAAGTGCCACGGCGACGAGAATGCCGACAGCGAAAAGGACGATCCCCAACGCGAACTCCATCAGGCCCCTCTCTGGTTCGCGATGATCTCGCGCGCATAGACCCGCGCCCAGGATTCGGCGGCGAGCACGTCATCGACGGTACCTGGTTCGGCGAAATCCGGGGCGTCGGTAAGCACCCGCTCGAGCGTCTCCACGATCCCCAGGAATGGAAGATCACCGCCTGTGAACGCGGCCACACACTCTTCGTTGGCCGCGTTGTAGATCGCCGGACGGCACCGTCCCGCCGCGCCGGCCGCCTTCGCCAGCGCCACCGCCGGGAACGCCTCCTCGTCCAGCGGCCGCAGCTCCCACGTGTGGGCCTTGGTCCAGTCGACGCCGGGTGCCGCGTCCGGCACCCGATCGGGCCATCCCAGCGCGAGCGCGATCGGCAGCCGCATGTCGGGCGGGCCGCACTGTGCGAGCGTGGACCCGTCGACGAACTCGACCAGCGAGTGGATCACCGACTGCGGGTGCACCATGACCTGGATGTCCCGGTACGGGATGTCGAACAGCTCGTGCGTCTCGATGACCTCGAGCCCCTTGTTGACCAGCGTCGCGCTGTTGATCGTGACGACCGGCCCCATGTCCCAGGTGGGGTGTGCGAGCGCCTCCCGCGGCGTGACGCCCCTGAGCTCGTCGCGCGTGCGCCCGCGGAACGCCCCGCCGGACGCGGTCAGCACCAGCCGCCGCACCTCCCCGCGCGCTCCGCCCCGCAGCCCCTGCGCGAGCGCCGAGTGTTCACTGTCGACGGGGACGATCTGCCCCGGCTTCGCGACCGCGCGGACCAGCGGCCCGCCGGCGACCAGCGACTCCTTGTTGGCCAGCGCGAGGACCCGCCCGGCGCGCAGCGCGGCGAGCGTCGGCGCCAGCCCGAGCGATCCGACCACCCCGTTGAGCACCGTGTCACACGGCCACTCGGCGAGCTCGGTCATGGCATTGGGCCCGGCGAGGATCTTGGGCAGCCGGAAGTCTCCGGTGGCCCACCCCTTGGCCTTGGCCTCGGCGTAGAACGCGAGCTGGAGATCCTGAGCGACACTGGCGCGGGCCACTCCGACGACGTCGACCCCGAGTTGCAGGGCCTGCCGGGCGAGCAACGCGACGTTGCCGCCACCGGCACCGATCGCGACCACCCTGAAGCGGTCAGGATTCCGACGGACGATGTCGATGGCCTGCGTACCGATCGACCCGGTCGAGCCGAGCAGGACGATGTCGCGGGGGATCACGTCCCCCATTGTCTCAGGCACCCCGAAGCCCTCCGGCCGCAGGCGCCGAACCTCCACACCTTTCCCACACGACCACCGGATACTCCCACCACCGGCCGGCGACGGCCGACCGACGGAGGTGAGCACAGGGGTGGGACGAGGCCGGACGGGACGAACGGCGAACCCACCTCGAACGGCTGGCCCAGACGGTGATCCCGAGCGTGACCGCGACCAGCACGACAAAGAGCGTCAGCGTCAGCGTGCGGGTCGTGGTCGCGGACGAATCGACCTTGCGGTTGAGCCGCACGGTCGTCCGTCGACCCCGTGTTTGCGCTACGGGATGGTGACGCACGGTCATGCGAGCGGGTCTCCGTCGCTCGTGGTCGCCGCTGGACCCGGGCGGCGTTCCAGGCCGGGCGACTTCACAGATCATGGGAAAGATGTGGCTATCGGGGCAGCCAGATCTCTTCCATGATCATGAGGTCGAGCGGCACGGCGGCGGATCGAGCCGGAACCCGCGCCGGCCGGCACACCTCGGCGGCAACACACCACGCCCGAATTGTCGCCTTAGCCGAGCCCGAGATCAACCAAATCCCACAGAACGTTGATCTTGGTGGATTCCGTGGCCGTGGCCACCGAACCCACCAAGGTCCACTTTGCGACACCTCGCGACCGGCATCGAGCCGCCGCATGCGGCAGCGTCCACAGACGAATCCCAGTCGGGCGCGCAGCGCACGTCCGCGCGTCGAACTGTGGCAGCACCTGCCGTTTCCGGTGCCGGACGAGACCGACCTCCATCCGCGGCCGGCCGAGCAACCGCACGGGTTCGTCGACGAACCGCGCACAGGGAGCACGGCCGGTCGGCGCGTATCCGATCGTCGCGACGCCCGAGGCCCGCCGTCACCTCGACGTCGCGTTGAGCGACGCGGGCCCGAGGTTCGACGCCGAGCCGCTCGGCCTCGACCCGGCCCGGTACCACAACCATCCTTTGTAGACAGAAAGCCGGAAGTGGTCGTCCTAGCCCACCCGAACGACCGCTTCCATCAAGGCGTCATTCGCTGCCACAGTTGGTGATCAACAGCGGCGCGAGCTGAGCCGATGCGGCGCGCGGCGGCCCGCCGGCCACCTCGCGCCCATCCGTCATCGCGGTGCATCCCAGACGCCATCCCCGTTAGTACGCATGTATCAATTATAGATCTTCACTGCATGCCGGGCAATCGATTTACGGCGCGAGCCGGTGCAGGTCACGTGGGAAGAGCGTCGTCTCGCGGACGTTCGCCGCGCCGGTCAACCGCGCCAGGAACCGCTCCAGCCCGATCGCGAACCCGCCGTGCGGCGGCATCCCGTGGCGGAACGCCGCGAGGTACGACGCATACGCCTCCGGCTGCTCGCCGCGGGCGGTCAGCGCGGCGAGGTAGTCCTCGTACCGGTGCAGGCGCTGCCCGCCGGTGACCAGCTCCATCCCGCGGAAGACCAGGTCGAACGACCGCCCCGGATACGTGTAGAAGGGCCGCTTCACCATCGGGTACCCCTCCACGTAGATGAAGTCGGACCCGTGCTCCCGCAGCGCCCACAGTCCGAGCGCACGCTCGTGCTCCGGTGCCAGGTCCGGCTCGTCCGGCGCGGCACCGGCGACCTCCAGCGCCTCGCCGAAGTGCAGCACCGGCACCGTCCCGGGCAGCCGCACACCCTCGACCCCGGTGGCCCGCACCATCGACCGGAGCACCGCCGTCAGTACTTCCATCACGTCGCGATGGTCGGCGATGAACCCGAGCTCGGCGTCGAGGGACGTATACGCCGCCAGGTGCCGCGACGTGTCGTGCGGCTCGGCCCGGAACACCGGCCCCACCTCGTAGACCCGCTCGAACACGCCGACCATCGTCTGCTTGTAGAACTGCGGGGACTGGGCCAGATACGCGGGCCGGCCGAAGTAGTCGACGGCGAACACGTTGGCGCCGGACTCGGTCGCGGTACCGACGATCTTCGGCGTGAAGACCTCCGTGAACCCGAACTCGTCGAGCGTCGACCGGAACGCCCGCACCGCCGCCGACGACGCCGCGAAGAGCTCGCGCCGGGACGGGTGCCGGCGCGTGACCGGCGCGTGGTCGAGCAGCGCGGGCAGCGAGGCGCCCAGCGCGGGCCGGAACAGCTCCACCGGCGGCGGTTCGGCCTGCGACAGCACCGTGATCGACGGCGACACCAGCTCGACCCCGCCGGGAGCGACCGCGTTGGCGGTGACCCGCCCGGTCACCTCGACCACCGTCTCCTCCGCCGGCAGCTCGGCCGACGGGCACACCACCTGGGCGAGCCCGCGGCGGTCGCGCAGCACGAGAAAGGCGACCTTGGACAGGACCCGTCGGCGATGGACCCAGCCGGCGAGCCGGACGGTCTCACCCGTGTGGGCCGGGAGTTGGTCGGACAGTATGCGTTGCATGTGCACCTCCTGAGGAATCCGCTCCCCGGAGGTGTGGGCGATGGGGCCGGTCGCGGTGCCACCACACCTTCACCGCGGCAGGCCGCCGCGGCCTCTCGGCCTCGATGACGGGAGGCAAGACCGGCGGGGCTATCGGCGGTCGTCACTCGCCACCCCGCTGCTGGACCGAGCATAGGCGGGTTTTCCGGATGACCGCGACGGGAATTCGAGCATGTATGAGCAGTACCCGACAGGTGCCGGAGACCAGGCTGATGTCGCACGACGACCTGTCCGCGGACGACGCGTGGCAGGCGCTGAAGCGCTACGGCGGCTGGCGGCTGCTGCACGACGCGTTTCTGCGCTTCCGTTACGGCGACGGATTCAGCCACGCCCGTGCCCTCGGCCTGCAACTGTGTCTGGCCATCGTGCCGTTTCTCATCGCGCTCAGCGGCCTCGTCAGCGAGCTCGGCGTGGAGCAGGGCGGCCAGGTCGTCGCCGACACCGTCCTCGCGCTCACGCCGGGCGCCAGCGACCAGCTCGTGCAGGGCCTGCTCGCCGACAGCGAGCGGACCGAGGACATCGGCGAGTTCGCCCTGACTGTCGGTCTGCTCACCGGGCTGGTCGCGCTCACCATGGCGATGGCCCAGATCGAGCGGGGCGCCAATCGCATCTACGGAGTCGAGCGCGACCGCCCGGCGCACGTGAAATACGTCCGGGCGGCCGTGCTGGCGCTCGTGGCCGGGCTGCCCGCGCTCGTCGGCTTCCTGATGCTGGTCGCCGGCGACGCCCTCGGCGCCTCGGTGCGGTCGCACTACCCCTGGGGTGACGTGGTCGACGTCGTCTGGGAGGTGCTGCGCTGGCCCATCTCCGTCGCGCTCGTGGTCTGCGCCGTCGCGGCGATCTTCCGCTGGGCCCCGCGCCGTCGCCAGCCCGCCTTCTCCTGGCTGCTCTTCGGCGCCGCGACCTCGACCGCGCTGTGGTGGTTGATCAGCGCGCTGCTGGCGATCTACGTCAGCACGAGCGACTCCTTCGGCGCCACCTACGGCGCGCTGACCGGCATCATGGCGCTGCTCTTGTGGGCCAACCTAACCGGGGTCGCGATCTTCCTCGGCATCGCCTTCGGCGCCCAGCTAGAGGCCCGCCGGGTCGGCGTGCCCGGTCCCGTCGTGCCCGACCAGTGGGTGCCGGTCGACGAGCAACTCGACAAGGACCCGGACACCGATCCGCAGGCGATCACCCGGGAGCAGGTCGAGAACGCCCCCCGCTGACGGCGTGCCGCTCGGCCGAAGCCACCCGCGCACCGCCCAGGTCGGCCCGCCGCCCCGCCTCCTTGCCTGCCGCGAAGCCCCCGCCGGTGAGCCGCCGTGCCCGACCCCGGGTGAGCAGCGGATATTGCTCCTCGACGGCCCGGTCGACCGCCTGCTGCCGATCGGCGAGGACCAGCGCCACCCCCGGTGCCCGCTCCTCCTCGCGCTCCCGGCTGCGCCGGTCGGCCTCGGCGAAGCGGTGCGCCACCGCCGAGGCGAACCCGACCAGCCACGACCGGCGCCACGCCGCGACCTGCTGCCCCGGCGGCGCCTGCTCGGCGAGCAGCCCCCGGGCCGCCTGCACCAGCAGGGAGGCGAACAGCAACTCGACCCCGGCGACGTCGGCCTCGAAGCCGAACAGGTGCATCGAGATGCGCAGGCCGTCGGGGCCGCGCCGCTCCAGCCGGACCGACCGGCAGCGCAGCGACCCGGCCACGACGTGCAGCAGGTGCGCCTTTTCCCGCAGGTAGGGCGCCTGGAGCTCGACCTGGCGGCTGCCCACCGCCTGTGGCCGGCCGGCGGCCGCGGCCGCGGCCAGGACCGCCTGGTCGATGCCGTATTTGGCGATCAGCTCAGCCGCCTTGGCGGTGAGCGCCTCCGCCTCCTCCCGGGTGCACGCCGGGTCTTCGGCCTTGGCCAGCAACTTGCGGACTTTGTCGAGCATCAGTGCCCCCCATCCCACTGTTGCCGGGGACGCTAGCCCTGCCCTACGACACTTTCCGCCGCCACCGCACCAGTGTCACCGTCGGGTGCTGGCGCGCCCGCTCTGCGTGACCGAAGCTCGTGGCCGACGCTCGTGAGGCAGCGCCCGCTCGGCAGGTCGAACTTCCAGCCGTGGAGTTGGCAGGTCAGCGTGTTGCCGTCGACGATGCCGAACCGGGTCAGGTCCGCCTTGAGGTGCGGGCAGCGCCGCTGCACGATCCAGTCGCCGAGCTTGATGTCCTCGGCGTCGGGCTTCTGCTGGTCGAACCAGCCCTCGGCGTACTGTAGGCGCTCTTCCGACAGGCACTTGAAGAACGAGTAGACGAATTCGTTGTACTGCCCGATCCGCGCCGCGGAGAACCGGCAGGAAAGAAACAGCGAGTTGACCCAGTCGATCTCTTCGACGAAGAGCAGGTGCTCGATGAGTGCCCGCTCGGTGCGGAACCGGTAGCGCACCTTCTCGTCGGCGTAATGCCGCACCTGCTTTTCGGGGAAGTCGACGACGATCGACTCGACGGACGCGCCGTCGTAGCCGACCAGATCGAAACGCACCGGGCCGCCGACGCCCTTCGCGAGGTACACCGACTCGTCGAGCAGCGGCTCGATCCGCCGCTTCATCTCCTTCAGCACGTCGATCTCGGGGTGCCGCCAGGACGCCTTGGCGGCCTCGATGACCGGCCGCTTCCGCTCGCGCATCTCCTCGAGGTGCTCCCGCTTGCGCGCGAAGAAGTCCTCGAGGCTGTCGACCGGGTGCGTCGTTTCGGCAGCGTCGGCGGAAAGCGACAGCACCGAGCCTGGCAGCAGGACGATCGAATTGGTGCCGCCGACCTTCGCGTACTCCTGCTGGAACACCCACTGGTCGGGGAAGATGTTTCCTTCGTCGCCGAAGATGTCGTTGAACTGCCAGAGCTCGTCGTCGAGGAAGCACGGCGGCCCGGCGATCGGCACCACGTGGGAGGCCTTCAGATCGTTGATGTACCGGAACGTGCGGTCGAACTGCCGATCGCGCTTCTGCTTGCCGAAAGCGCGCTTGGCGGCCTCGGGCAGCTCGTACACCATCGGATACCAGATCGCGCCGGAGAACTGCAGCAGATGGGCATGCACGTGCCCGAGCGCGTTGAACGTCGTCAGATCCGTCGGGCGGGCGTCGTTCTGGTTGAGGATACGAATCCCGTCGTATTCGACCCACAGCGACGAGTCGCCGATCGGCCCGTCCGTCGGTGAGGTCAGCGCCTGAATCATGATCTTCAGGCCGCCGTCGAGCTCATGGACCTCGTCCGACTTCGTCTCGAGGAACTTCGTGAAACCGAGCCCGGTCAGCTCGTCCCGCATCTCGCTCGTCGGGAACTCCGGCAGGAGCACCGTCGCGTTCTTCGAGACGAACCGCTTGAGGTGCTCGGCGTCGAAATGGTCCCGGTGCAGATGCGACACGTACAGGTAGTCGCAATCGCCGAGCGCCTCCCAGTCGAGCTGGGAATTGTCCGGGAACGGGAACCACGACGCGAAATACGCCGGGTTGACCCACGGGTCGCACAGGATGCTGCCGGCGGCCGTGTCGATCCGCAGGCTCGCATGGCCGGTCCCGGTGATACGCACCGCGTTCCTCCTTGATCTGGTACGTGTGACGCCGATCCCGACGCTACCCGACCGACCCGGAGCCGTCGGTTCCAGTGCCGCATGCCAGACTTGTGCAAGACCATCAGCAGTGAAAGGACGCACCGTGGCCGAGCACGAGCCAGTGACCTCCCCCGACCAGCACAAGCCGGGACACCCGCGCGCGGCCCGCTTCGGTGCGGCCGTCACGGTGCTGCTGCTGCTGAGCATGCTGATCGGCAACCACCATGGCCGCGTCGAGGACATCTGGCTGGCCGCCAGCGCTGCCGTGCTGCTGCTGGCGCTGGTCGGCGACTGGGTCCTGCGCCGCAACGGCCTGCGCTGACCCGGATTCTCGCAGCCGAACCACCGTCGGACCGCACGACCGTCGCCTCCGTCCGCGCCTGCTCCGGGCCGGCACGGCGAAGCGGCGCCAAGCGGGACCAGGCGCGCGCCTGAGGACAAGCCGAAGAGCAACGTCCCGCTCGCCTCCATCGAACGCGACGCGAGCGGGCAGCAGCCAGCGCGCCCGGTTGGTGTCGGGCGCGCCGCGAGCCACCCTTAGCGGCGGCGCGTCACGATGTCGCGAACCTCCTTGAGGGCCGCGTCGACCTCGGCCTCGAAGTAGCCGCCGGGGACCAGGTTGAAATGCGACGGGTCGAGATCACCGTCGGTCAGCGGACCACCACGACCCGAGAGGGACGCCATGACGCCCTCGAAGAGCCGGTCGACCTGGGCCCGGTCGTAGCCGCTGCCGAACCGGCGGAGCTGGAACGTCCGGCGGAGCTGGTCGATGCGGGCCACCTCGGACGACTGGTGCTGGACCGGCGCACCATACGGGTCACCACCCGGGGCACCATACGGGTCGGGGCCGGGACCAGGGCCATACGGGTCGCGGTCCGGGCCGGGGCCGCCACCGTAGGTGACCGGCTCGGGCCGGTCGCGGTCCATCCGGATCTCGGCGGTCATGTCACCGCGCGGCTGGCGGGGCGCAGGGTCATAGCCACGGTCGTCGTCGAACGCGCCGCCGTAGGTGGGCTCGTCATAGCGACCGTACGCCGGGTCGCGCGACGGCGGGCCGGGCGGTGCCGGGGCCGGCCGGGTCGGCATCGGAGGCGCCGGGACGGCGGGAGGTGCCATGCGCTCCATCGGTGGCGGACCCATCCGGTCGGGACCGGGACCCATTCGATCGGGAGCCATGCGGTCCATGGGCGGCGGTCCCATGCGGTCGACCGGAGGCGGTCCCATGCGGTCGACGGGCGGCGGCGCCATGCGCTCGGGCATCCGCTCAGGTGCCATACGCTCCGGCATGCGCTCCGGAGCCATGCGCAGCTCACCGCTGGCGCGGGAGTCGACGGTCCGGCCGAACCCACCGCCGCCGCGCTCCTCGAGCTCGGCCAACTGGCGCTCGACACGGTCGAGGTGCAGGTCGACCTGCCACTCGTCGTAGCCGCCGAAGCGGACTCGGAAGACCACGTCGTGGACCTCCTGAGCGCTCACCGGCGCGCCCATAGGGTCTCCGGAGAGCGTTGCTTCCACCCGGTCGAGGAAGGAGTCGACCTCGTCGACCTTGTATCCCCGACGCATCGCACGGCGCCGGAACCGCTGACCCTGACTCACTGTGTCTCCTCGTTCGCTCGCCGCGCTAGCAAGCCGTCTTGACGCTCTCCCACCTTGCCACCCGAAGAGGCGGCAAGCTGCCCGCAGGCTCCGTCAATCTCCCGACCGCGAGTATCACGGACCGTAGTCGCGACACCGGCAGCCCGGAGGCGTCGGACGAACTCACGCTCAACCGGCTTGGGACTAGCGTCCCACTTGCTGCCCGGTGTCGGATTGAGCGGGATGAGATTGACATGCGCGAGACGGCCGGACAAGAGCCGGCCAAGCACATCCGCCCGCCACGGATGGTCGTTCACATCCCGGATCATTGCGTATTCAATGGACACCCGCCGACCGGTGCGAGCCGCATACTCGAACGCGGCATCCAGCACTTCGGCGACCTTCCAACGTTGGTTGACCGGCACGAGCGTGTCGCGCAGATCATCATCGGGTGCGTGCAGCGACAGCGCAAGCGTCACCGACAGCCCCTCCTGCGTCAACCGGCGGATGGCCGGGACCAGCCCGACGGTGGACACCGTGATGTGCCGCTGCGACAGGCCCAGGCCCTCGGGGGCGGGCGCCGTCAACCGGCGGACGGCCGCGATCACCCGGTTGTAGTTGGCCAACGGCTCGCCCATGCCCATGAACACCACGTGGGACAGCCGGTCGGGGCAGCCGGGCAGCGCGCCGCGGGCGGCCTGGCCGGCGAACCACACGACCTGGTCCACGATCTCCGCGGTCGACAGGTTGCGGGTCAGCCCGGCCTGGCCGGTCGCGCAGAACGGGCACGCCATGCCGCACCCCGCCTGGCTCGACACGCACACCGTCACACGATCTTGATATCCCATCAGCACGCTCTCAACGAGCGAGCCGTCGTGAAGGCGCCATAACGTCTTCCGAGTGGTGCCGTTGTCGGTCGCCAACTCGCGCACGGGGTGCAGCAGCGGCGGCAGGAGCGCCTCGGCGATCGTGGCGCGGCTGCGCGCCGGCAGGTCGGTCATCTCCGCGGGGTCGCGGATCAGGCGCCCGAAGTAGTGCGCCGACACCTGCCCGGCTCGAAATGCCTGCTCACCGAGCTCGGCCACCGCAGCGCGGCGCCCGGCGAGATCAAGGTCGGCCAGGTGGCGCGGGGGCAACGAAGCTCGCCGGCCGTCACTGGTGGTGCCGGTCGCGGTGGATGAGAGGTTCAGTACGGGAAGTTGTGTCATGGCGGATCCAGTGTCCCATGCCGAGTCGCGTGCTCTACAAGACCGCTCGCGAGAGCGTCACGCTGAGCTACGACGGGGGCACCAGAAACGCCAGAACGGCGTATGCGGTCGGCAGGGCGAGCAGGATCGAGTCGAGCCGGTCCATGAGTCCTCCGTGCCCGGGCAGCAGATTGCTCATGTCCTTGACCCCGAGATCACGCTTGATCATCGACTCGCCAAGGTCGCCCAGCACCGAGGCGATCGAGACCGCCGCGCCGAAGACCGCACCGTGCCACCAGACCGCGCCGGAAAGTAGCAGCGGCAGGGCCACCGCACTCCCGGCGGCGGTCCACACGACCGAGCCGCCGAAGCCCTCCCACGACTTGGCCGGGCTGACGGACGGCGCCATCTTGTGCTTGCCGAGGAACACGCCAGTGACGTAGCCGCCGGTGTCCGACAGCACCACCGCGAGGACCGTGACCAGCACGCGGACGCTGCCGTCGGCGGCCGGATACGCCAGGAGCGCGGCGAACGAGCCCAGGAACGGCACGTACACGGCGATCAACGCACCGGCGGTGACGTCGCGCTGGTAGTGCTGCACCCCGCCGGCGAACCGCCAGACGAGAACCAGGAACAGCGTGCCCAGCAGCCCGAGGGGCAGGACGTCGGCGCCGCCGAACCAGGCCAGGCCGACCATCACGGGCCCGCCGATGAGCAGCGGCACCAGCGGCGGCCGGGCCTTCTGCACACTGACGGCGCGGACCATCTCCCACGCGCCGACCGTCACGGCGACGACGACCAGCCCGAGAAAGAGCCACATGTCGAAGAGGAACAGCGAGACCAGGAGCGCCCCGCCGAGCCCGATCCCCACCCCGATGGCGGCGGGCAGGTTGCGGCCGGCCCGGCTCTTCCGCTTCGCCGGCTCCGGGGACGGCTGAGCGTCGGATGCCGGCACAGCGGGTACCACTTCCAGAATCGGGTTTTCGGCTCTTTCCACCAGGCCGGCGGACACCTCGGGCGCGGCAACGTCCTGCCGCGCCCGGGTCGACGGGTCTCCGGGGGCCCGGTGTGCTCGGTCGAGGTGGGCCATCAGACCTCGAGCAGCTCGGCTTCCTTGTGCTTGAGCAACTCGTCGACCTGCACCACGAACTTGTGCGTCAGGTCGTCGAGCTCTTTCTCGGCCCGACGGCCCTCGTCCTCGCCGACCTCGCCGTCCTTGACGAGGCGGTCGAGCTCTTCCTTGGCCTTGCGCCGGACGTTGCGGATGGCCACCCGCGAGTCCTCGGCCTTGTGGCGGGCAACCTTGATCATCTCCCGGCGCCGCTCCTCGGTCATCTGCGGCAACAGGATACGGATCTGGGTGCCCTCGTTGTTGGGGTTCACTCCGAGGTCGGAGTCGCGGATCGCCTTCTCCATCGCCCCGATCTGCGAGGCGTCGTAGGGCTTGATGAGCGCCATGCGCGGCTCGGGGATCGCGATCGAGGACATCTGCGGCAGCGGGGTGGGCGTGCCGTAGTAGTCGACCATCACCTTGCCGAACATCGCCGGGGTGGCGCGGCCTGTCCGGATGACCGCGAACTCCTCCTTGGCGTGCTCGATCGCGCGCTCCATCTTCTCTTCGGCCTCGAAGAGTGTCTCTTCGATCACGTGGTCTGTCCTCCTCGGTCCGGGATGGGCTCGGCGGTGATGAGCGTGCCGATCTTCTCACCAATCAACGCGCGAGCGACGTTGTCCTCCCCCTCCGCGCCGAAGACCAACATCGGCAGCGCATTTTCCTGGCAGAGGCTGAAGGCCGTCTGGTCCACCACCCGCAGGCCCTGCATCAGCGCCTCGGCGAAGGTCAGGCTGTCGAGCTTCCGCGCGGTCGGGTCGGTGCGGGGATCGGCGGTGTACACGCCGTCGACCCCGTTCTTGCTCATCAGCACCGTGTGGGCGTGGATCTCCAGCGCCCGCTGGGCCGCCACGGTGTCGGTCGAGAAGTACGGCATGCCGGCGCCCGCGCCGAAGATGACCACACGGCCCTTCTCCAGGTGGCGGATCGCCCGGCGGGGGATGTACGGCTCGGCGACCTGAGCCATGCTGATCGCGCTCTGCACCCGCGTGTCGATGCCTTCCTTCTCCAGGAAGTCCTGCAGCGCCAGGCAGTTCATGACGGTGCCGAGCATGCCCATGTAGTCCGCGCGGGCACGGTCCATGCCCGCGCGGGACAGCTCGGCGCCCCGGAAGAAGTTGCCGCCGCCGACGACGACGGCGACCTGCACACCGCGGCGGACCACGGCGGCGATCTGGCGGGCCATGTGCCGGACCACGTTGGGATCGACACCGACGGCGCCGCCGCCGAACACCTCGCCGGAGAGCTTCAGGACGACGCGCCGCGTCCCGATCGGGGTCGGCGCCAGGGCCTGCCGTGTCGCTTCCATGGCGGTGTTCGTCATCTAGGGCACCTTTCGAGCGGTCGGACTACTGACATGTACGACGAGGGGGTCGCGGCCTCCAAATGTGGACACCGTGACCCCCTCCGCGCGATCGCTACCGTTCTCGGCTCCGTCGGATCAGGCTTGGCCGACCTCGAAGCGCACGAAGCGCGTCACCTCGATGCCGGCCTCGGCCAGCACCTGCTTGACGGTCTTCTTGTTGTCGCTCACGGACGGCTGCTCGATCAGGACGAAGTCCTTGAAGAAGCCGTTGACCCGACCCTCGACGATCTTGGGAAGGGCAGCCTCGGGCTTGCCCTCCTCGCGGGCGGTCTCCTCGGCGATGCGGCGCTCCGACGCGACGACCTCCGCCGGCACGTCGTCGCGGGTGAGGTACTTCGGGCGCATCGCGGCGATCTGCATCGCGACGCCACGCGCGTCGGCGACGGCAGCCTCGTCGGTCTTGCCGGTGAACTCGACCGCGACGCCGACCTGCGGCGGGAGGTCGGGGCTCTTGCGGTGCATGTAGACGGCGACGGGCTCGCCCAGCACCGCGATGCGGTTGACCACGAGCTTCTCACCGATGCGCGCCGACTCGGTCTGGATCAGGTCGGCGACGGTGCTGTCGCCGAGCTCGGAGCCGAGCAGCGTCTCCACGTCGGCGGGCTTGGTCTCGTCGACGTGCTTGGCGAGCTTCTGGCCCAGCTCGATGAACGCCTCGTTCTTGGCGACGAAGTCGGTTTCGCAGTTGACCTCGACGAAACCCGAGCCGTAGTGCGCCACGAGGCCGTTGGCGGTGGTGCGCCCGGCACGCTTGCCGACATCCTTGGCACCCTTGATGCGCAGCAGCTCGACGGCCTTGTCGAAGTCGCCCTCGGCCTCCTCGAGCGCCTTCTTGCAGTCCATCATGCCGGAGCCGGTCAGTTCGCGGAGTCGCTTGACATCCGCGGCGGTGAAGTTGGCCATGATTCTCTCTCGCTCTTCGGGGTTACGCCTGGGTGGTGTCGGCGGCGGCGGGAGCGGCGTCGGCGGGCTTGGCACCCTCGAGCAGCTCACGCTCCCACTCGGCGAGCGGCTCGTCGCCGGCCACGACGCCCGGCTCGGGCTTCTGGTCGGCGCGGGTGGCGCGTCCGGACCGGGCGATGAGGCCGTCGGCCACCGCGTCGGCGACCACGCGGGTCAGCAGCGCGGCGGAACGGATGGCGTCGTCGTTGCCGGGGATCGGGAAGTCGACCTCGTCCGGGTCGCAGTTGGTGTCGAGCACGGCGATCACCGGGATGCCCAGCTTGCGGGCCTCGTCGACCGCGATGTGCTCCTTCTTGGTGTCGACGACCCAGATCGCCGACGGCAGCTTCTGCATGTCACGGAGACCACCGAGCGTGCGGCTCAGCTTGGTCTGCTCACGCGATAGCTGCAGGGTCTCCTTCTTCGTGTACCCCTGCGCGGTGCCGGTGAGGTCGAGCGACTCGAGCTCCTTCATGCGCTGAAGCCGCTTGTAGACGGTCTGGAAGTTGGTCAGCATGCCGCCCAGCCAGCGGTGGTTGACATACGGCTGGCCGACACGGGTCGCCTGCTCGGCGATCGCCTCCTGCGCCTGCTTCTTCGTGCCCACGAACAGCACCGAGCCGCCTTCGGCGACGGTGTTACGGATGTAGTCGTAGGCCTTCTCGATGTAGTCGAGCGTCTGGCGCAGGTCGATGATGTAGATGCCGTTGCGCTCGGTGAAGATGAAGCGCTTCATCTTCGGGTTCCAGCGGCGGGTCTGGTGCCCGAAGTGCACGCCGCTTTCCAGCAACTGACGCATGGTCACAGCCATGTTGGCGGATCCCTTCGATCCTGGTTGTCACGGCGGGCCGGTCGGTCCGCCGTCCTGGCGCCCGGTCGTCGGCCGTCTCACCCGAACGCAGACTGCTGCTGATCGGGACCAGGGCGGCCGCCGCCCTTACTCGCCCGGCGCGAAGGATTTGCGGCGGACTGCGGGAGGGCACGCGAGGTCGACCGCGCAGGCGCGGTCGCCGATGGAAAGTGTACGCGCAGTCGGAGGGAAGGCTGGAATCCCCCCGGCAGAGCCGAAGAGTGGTCCGGTTTCACCGCATTTGTCAGGATGAATCATCACCACAGCGAGTGACATCGCAAGGGCGCCGCTGAGGACGGCGAGAACGGTCCCGGGTCGGCGCCGTTGAGGGTCCGCGGGGACAGCACGGCCACCGCGCTGAGACAGCGCCGCCCGCGACATGGCTCACGAAGCGGGCGACGCCAGAGGCAGCGAGGTCAGGACGACAGGGCGGCGGCGACGAACAGCAGGAGCGCCACCGGCAGGTACGCGAGCGGCGTCCGCAACCACGCCCGCCCGCCCGGGGCCGCGGCGGCGGCCCCGCCGATCAGGCCGTACAGACCCAGGGCGAACATCGGCAGGCCGAGAATCATGAAGATGCCGGCCAGCGTCCCCGCCGCCTCGATCTTGTCGGCGGTCATCGCGGTCAGGAACAGCCGCAGGACCGGCACCTCGAACAGGATCGTCAGCAGCACGAGGACGATGGCGAGCCCGTGCCGCTTGCTCCGGTACACGGCGCCACCGGGCTCCGCGACCGGTGGCGGAATGGCCGCGGTCAACGTCGTCGGCGCCGCGAACGCGCTCGGCCCACCGGCCGCCGCCTGGTCGTACGGCATGCCCGGCGACGGCACGGCCTGCGTCGGCGCCGACATCGGCGCTCCGGACATCGGCGCACCCGACATGGGAGCACCCGACATGGGAGCACCCGACATGGGAGCGGCGGACATGGGAGCGGCGGACATGGGAGCCGCCGGCACCGGAGCCCCGGACGACGGTGCGGGTGCCGTGGGCTGCGTCACCGCGGCCGGCCCACCGGAGGTCGGCCGGTGCAGGGAACTACGGTCGATGGCCTCCGACCGCCGCGACCGGCTCACCGACTCAACCGACAGTTCGCCGCTGTCTGCCCCGTAGCCGCCGTCTGCCCCGTAGCCGCCGTCTGCCCCGTACTGCTCCGGGCGGCCCGCCGGCCCGGCGAACTGGCCGCTCGGGCTGTCTCCGTAGTTCAACGGGTCGTTGCTGTATCCCCGTAGGCCGCGCGGCTCGGGCACTCGGTAGCTATCGCGTTCGTCGGCATACCGGGTCGGCGTGTATCCCCGGTCGTCGCCGTAGCCGCGGTCGTCGCCGTAGCCACGGTCGTCACGCCCCCGGTCGTCACGGGGCAGTTCGTCCCGGGCACGGTCGTCATACCCACGGTCGTCCGGATACCAGCGGGGTTCGGCATCCGGGTCCGACGGGAAATTCCGGCGTCCATCCACGGTCCGTCACGGTAGGCCCTCGGCAAGATCCCCGCCATCCGGCAAAAGGTCCCTGTAATATGCGTCGCTGCCCGGCAGCCGGCCGCCGGGATCCGATTTTCCGCGGCTCACCCGCATACTCGGTGGGTGACTGACGTACCGAGTGATCCGCTCGTCGCCCGCATGCGCCCGTTCGGCACCACCATCTTCGCGGAGATGTCGGCCCTTGCCGTGCGCACCGGCTCGGTCAACCTCGGCCAGGGCTTTCCCGACACCGACGGCCCGACGGCGATGCTCGACGCCGCGGCGGCGGCCATTCGCGGAGGGCGCAACCAGTATCCGCCGGGGCCCGGCGTTCCAGAACTCCGCACTGCCGTGTCCGCCCACCAGAAGGCCTTCTGGGGTCTCGACTACGACCCCGACGGCGAGATCCTGGTGACCGCCGGCGCGACCGAGGCGATCGCCGCCACCATCCTGGCCCTGTGCGAGCCCGGCGACGAGGTCGTCTGCTTCGAGCCTTACTACGACTCCTACGCGGCCTCGATCGCCCTCGCCGGAGCGGTCCGCCGGCCGGTGACGCTGCGGGTCGTCGACGGTCGCTACGCCTTCGATCCGGCCGAACTGCGGGCGGCGTTCGGCCCGCGCACCCGCCTTGTGCTGCTCAACTCGCCGCACAACCCGACCGGCAAGGTCTTCACCGCCGAGGACCTCGCGCAGGTCGCGGCCCTGTGTGCGGAGTTCGGCGCCTACGCCGTCACCGACGAGGTCTACGAGCACCTCGTCTTCACCGACGCCGCGGCCGCGCATGTGCCGCTGGCCGGCCTCCCCGGGATGCGGGACCGGACCGTGCAGATCTCGTCGGCGGGCAAAACCTTCTCCTGCACAGGCTGGAAGGTCGGCTGGGTCTGCGGTCCCCGTCCGCTGGTGTCGGCGGTGACCCGCGTCAAGCAGTTCCTCACCTATGTCAACGCGGGTCCGCTCCAGCCGGCCGTGGCGGTGGCGCTGAACTCGCCGCCGTCGTACTACGAGCAGGTCCGCGATGACCTGCAATGCAAACGCGACCGCCTGTGCGAGGGCCTGACCGAGGCCGGCTTCGCGGTGCTGCGGCCGGAGGGCACCTACTTCGTCACGGCCGACATCACGCCGCTGGGCGGGACCGACGGCGTCGAATTCTGCCTCGCCCTGCCGGAGCGCTGCGGTGTCGTGGCCGTGCCCACGCAGGTGTTCTACGACAACGTGGACGCCGGCCGCCGACTGGTCCGCTTCGCCTTCTGCAAACGCGACGAGGTCCTGGACGAGGCCGTCACCCGCCTGCGGCGGCTGTGAGCGGCGCATCTCACTCTTCCTCCGGGGACCTGGACACCGGCGAGCGGCGGGCCAACCGGTAGCCGCTCCCGGTGGACACCACGAAGCCGAGTTCTTCGAGAAGAGGCAGGTTGCGCCGGGCGTCGCGGCCGCTCACCCCGGCGACCGCCGCGATCTCCTCGGCCGACCGGGGCAGCCTTGGCCGCACCGCGTCGAGGATGCGGGCCTGTAGCGCGTCAAGGGCGTCCTCGGGCCGGTCGGCACCCTGAATCGGGTCGGCGAGCTCCCCGACCCGGCCGATCTCCTCGATGATCTCCTCAACGCGGGTGACCGGCACCGTGCCCTGGACCCGTAGCTCGATGTGGCAGCCGACCGACATGGCCGATGTGATCGGACCGGGCACGACCATCGGGGAGCGGTGCAGGAGCCGCGCATAGCTCAGCGTGCTGCGCGCCCCGCTGCGCGAGCCGGCCTCAACCACCACCGTGCCCCGCGTGGCGGCGGCGATGACCCGGTTGCGGGTCAGGAACCGGGTCTTGTGCGGGTGGGTGCCCGGCGGCCACTCGGTCAGCACCAGGCCCTCGTCGGCGATCCGCTCCAGCACGCCCGCGTTGGCTGCCGGATAGTAGCGGTCGATCC
The DNA here is from genome assembly GCF_025264685.1 of Dactylosporangium roseum. Lineage (GTDB taxonomy): Bacteria > Actinomycetota > Actinomycetes > Mycobacteriales > Micromonosporaceae > Dactylosporangium > Dactylosporangium roseum. Next base: position 1,588,953 of record NZ_CP073721.1, on the reverse strand, counting down.
CGCAGGCGAGCACCGCCACCGTGAGCCCGCCCGCGGCCAGTGCGCCGCGGTGGGCGGTCACGTCGACGCCGAGCGCTCCCCCGGACACGACCGTCCACCCCTTCTCGGCCAGACCGAAGGCGAACTCCGAGGCGACGAACTCGCCATAGCCGGTCACCGCCCGGGCGCCGACCATTGACACCGCACGCTCCAGGGCGTCGGTCAGCCGGGGCGCACCGCGGACCCACAGGCACATCGGCGGGTCGGTGTCGCGGCGCAGGATGCTGCCCTCCCGGCTGGCGAGAACCAGGTCGTCGAGTGCGATCGGCCACTCGTCGTCGGCGGCCGTGACGATCCGGGCGCCGAGCTGGTCGGCACGGGTGGTCATCAGCTCCACGAGATCGGCGGCCGCCTCCGCGGTGCGCCGCACACCGGCCGCCTCCAGCCGGGCACGAACCGCCCCGGCCAGCGCGGGGGTGACGGCGTGCCCGGCGACCACGCAGGACAGTGCCTCCGGGGCGCCGACCTCACGGACGAGAAGACCGAGCTCACGGCTGCCCGGCTCGACGAGGAACCCGAGCGCCATGCGGGCGAGCCGGTCGTCGCTCATCGCATCCTCCGCGATCGCACCTGCAGCGCCTCCCGGACGTCACCGGCGTCCGGTGTGGACCGGCCGTCGATGTCCGCCGCGGTCCAGGCCACCCGGATCACACGGTCGAACCCGCGCGCCGACAGGCGGCCCTGGTCCATGGCCTGCCGCAGCGGCTGGAGGATCTGCGCCGGAAGGCGGAACCGGCGGTGGCGCAACAGCGCGCTCGGCGCCTCGCCGTTGGATCGGGCGTGCGGTGTCCATCGCTCGGCCGCCGCCGCGCGGGCCTGCAGCACGCGGGCCGCCACCGCCTTCGACGGCTCGACGTCCTCGGTGCCGAACAGCGCCGCGGAACGGACCGGATCAAGGTCCACCTGGAGGTCGACCCGGTCCATCAGCGGGCCGGAGAGCCGCGCCAGATAACGCCGGCGCACAAGCGACGGACACCGGCACGACTGCTGCTCGCGGGCGCACGGACACGGGTTGGCGGCCATGACGAGCTGGGTGCGGGCCGGAAAGACCGTTTCGCCGTAGGCGCGGCGCAGGCGCACCACACCCTCCTCGAGCGGCTGCCGGAGCGCGTCGAGCGCACGGGGGGCGAACTCGGCGCACTCGTCGAGGAACAGCACGCCGTGGTGGGCCAGACTGATCGCGCCCGGCCTGGCAAGGCCCGAGCCACCGCCGACGAGAGCCGCGACCGAGGCCGTGTGGTGCGGAGCCTGCAGTGGTGGGCGACGGACGAGCGGGCTGCTCTGCGGCAGCGTCCCGGCGACCGAGTGCAGGGCCGTCGCCTCGATGGCCTCCTGGTCGCCGAGTGGCGGCAGAATGCCCGGCAGGCGCTGGGCGAGCATCGTCTTGCCCGCGCCGGGCGGCCCGAACATGGCGATGTGGTGGCGGCCGGCGGCGGCCAGCTCGATGACCCGCCGGCCGCGCTCCTGGCCGAGGACGTCGGCGAGGTCGAGGGCGGCCGGCTCGGGCGGCGCCGATGGTGTGACGGGGTCGGGCAGGCGCTCTGAGCCGTGGAGGTAGCCGATGAGCCGACCGAGGCTGTCGGACGCGCGGACCGCGATGTCGGGGATCAGCCGTGCCTCGGCGACGTTGCCGACCGGCACGACGGCCGAACCTACCCCGGCCCGGCTGGCGGCGAGGACCGCGGGCAGCACACCACGGACCGGACGCAGCGTCCCGTCCAGGCCGAGCTCACCGAGCACCACCGCGTCGACGACACGACCGATGGGCAGGCCGGCGCCGGCGGCGAGGACCGCGACGGCCATCGCGAGGTCGAAGCCGGAGCCGTGCTTGCGGATGTGGGCGGGCAGGAGGTTGACGGTGATGCGCTGCTGGGGCCAGCTCGCGCCCGAGTTGTGGACGGCGGCCCGGATCCGGTCGCGGGCCTCGCTCAGGGCGGCGTCGGGCAGGCCGGAGACGATCAGGCTGGGCAGGCCGGGTGCGACGTCGGCCTCCACGACGATGACCTCGCCGACGACACCGTGCAGCGCGACGGAGCGGACCTTCGCGTAGCCCATCAGAGTGCCCCGCGCAGGTGCTGCACCGCGGCTGTCCGGCCCAGGAAGACGCTGATCACGTCGAAGCGGACGTCGCGGTATCCGGCACCGTTGGCCGCGAGCCATTGCGTGGCCAGCTTGCGGAGGCGGCGGGCCTTGCCGGGGACGATCGACTCGGCCGGCCCGCCGAACCGCGTGCTGCGGCGCGTCTTGACCTCCACGAACACGATGTCGTCGCCGTCTCGGGCGATCAGATCGAGCTCGCCGCGCACCTCGCGGACGCCGGCTGGGACACGCCAGTTGCGGTCGAGGATGACCAGGCCCTGAGACACGAGATATCGACCGGCGAGGCGCTCGCCATAGCCGCCGACGAGCTGGTTGTGGTGGGTCATGCGGCGACTGTGCCGGAACGGGGCGGGCGGCGCGGGCCCGTGGAGATCAAACTGTGGACAACGGGGTGCTTGTGGACAACGTGCGCCTCCAGTACTGGTGGACCAGGTCCTGGCCGTAGGCGGGTTTGCGCTCCTCGCTGTCGAGCACGAAACCCGCCCGTTGGTAGATGCGCCGGGCGTTGGCGAGGACGTCGTGGGTGAAGAGGACCATCTCGCGATAGCCCACCCGGGTGGCGAACCGCACGCACTCGTCGACCAGGCGGCTTCCGACACCCAGTCCACGGGCCTCCCGGTCGACGAACAGCAGCCGGAGCTTGGCCGTCTCCGCCGACTCGCGCACGCAGAAGACCGACCCGGCCGGCACGCCGTCGACCTCGGCGATCCAGGCGTGCTCGCGGTGCGGGTCGTGGGACTCGGCGTAGTCCGCGACGATGCGGGCGACCATCGCCTCGAAGGTCGCGTCCCACCCGTACTCCCGGGAGTAGAGAATGCCGTGCCCCTGGACCACCCAGCCGAGGTCGCCGGGGCCGAGCGGGCGCAGGACGACCGTCCGCGGCGGCGCCGCACCGCCCAGGATCGACTCGATCGTGCCCATCGCGCCGACGAGCCGCCGCTGGTCGGTCTCGCTGACGGGAGACAGCAGGTCGCGCACCTGCGCGTTCGAGCGGGCATCCAGGTCGGCGGCCGCGGCGCGGCCCGCCTCCAGCAGCCGGATGCGTTGCCGGCGCGCGTCCGTGTCGGAACGCTCACGGACCGCCAGCCCGTCGGCCTCGAAGCGGCCGAGGATCCGGCTGAGGTACCCCGCGTCCATGTCGAGCCGCTGCCGCAGGTCGGCGACGTCCAGCGCGGTGGGCGCGTTGGCCAGCTCGAACAGGACCCGGGCCTCGGCGAGCGAGAACGGCGAGTCGAGCAGCCCGGCACGCAGGACCCCGATCAGGTTCGTGTAGAAGCGGCTGAACCGCCGCACCGCCGTAACCGTGTCGATAGTCATGATTGACATCGTCATGCAATTACTTGACTCCGTCAACGATTAACCGGAAAGCCGCGGGACGTGGCGTCGTAACTGCCCGGAAACGCCCGGTCGTCAGGATTGCCCCATGTCGCTCCGTCAGGTGATCGTGCAACTGCCCGACCGGCCCGGCTCACTCGGTCAGGTCACCACGCTGCTGGGCCGTCTCGGCGTTGACATCCGGCAGATGCGGGTGTTGAGCCGGGACGGCCTGGTGGCGACGGACGAGTTCACCGTGAGTGTGCCCGGCGCCGTCATCGACCGGTCGCTCCCCGCCCTACTCGAAGAGATCCAGGGCGTTCGAGTCCTGGACGTGTCGATAGCGGCCGCTATCGTGGAGCTATGACAGGGCCCGCCGACAAGCTCGTCGCACTGCTCGAAACGCTGCCGCCGGAGAGCCGGCAGGAGATCACCGTCTGGCTGCTGGGCCGCACCGGCCCCGCCGGGCACTCGGAGCTGCTCGCCGGCCCCGAGCTGCGCGGACGGGCGCTGATCGGCACGCCGGAGCTGCGGCCGGTCCAGTTACAGGCCCTCGGCGGTGCGCTGCCCGTCGGCGAGGAGAGCCAGCTAGTGACGTTTCGGCTGCCCACGGACCGGCACGCCGAGCTGCGGGCCTGGTGCGCCGAGCACGGGTTCACGATGGCCGCCGTCGTGCGCGGCCTGATCGAGCGGTTCCTCGAAGAGCAGCAGCGCCGGTGAGCGCGCCGAAGGCCGTACAGGACATGCATGCCGCCCTGCCGGAGGCCATGCGCGAGGCGGTCGACGAGTTCGCCCGCCATCTCGCCGCCGAGCGCAACCGCTCGGTCCACACGGTCCGCGCCTACGTCGGCGATGTCGTGTCGCTGCTCGACCACGCCGCCCGCGGCGGCGCCGCCCGACCGGCCGAGCTGACTCTCGCCGTCCTGCGCGGCTGGCTCGCCCGGCGCAGGGCCGCCGGTCGCGCACGGACGAGCCTGGCCCGGCACGCGGCCGCCGCCCGCACCTTCACCGCGTGGGCACACCGCGAAGGGCTGATCGAGACCGATCCCGGGCAGCGGCTGGCCAGTCCGAAGGCCCACCGCGACCTGCCGACCGTGCTGCGCGCCGACCAGGCCGAGGCGCTCGTCACCGCGGCCGGCACCCGGCCCGACGCGGTCGGCCTCCGCGACCGCCTCGTCCTGGAGCTGCTCTATGCCACCGGCATCCGCGTCAGCGAGCTGTGCGGGCTCGACCTGGGTGACATCGATCGGATGCGCCGGGTCGTGCGGGTGGTCGGCAAGGGCGACAAGGAGCGTGCCGTGCCCTACGGGCTGCCGGCCGACCAGGCGCTCACCGCGTGGCTGCGACACGGCCGCCCGGCCCTCGCGAACGAGCGCAGCGGCAACGCGCTGGTGCTCGGTGCGCGGGGCGCCCGGCTGCAGGCGACGGCGGCGCGGCGGCTCGTCGACGGATACGCCCGCGCGGCGGGCCTGCCCCACACGTCACCGCACGATCTGCGCCACTCCGCCGCGACACACCTGCTGGAGGGCGGCGCCGACCTGCGCTCGGTGCAGGAATTGCTCGGACACGCCTCGCTGTCGAGCACGCAGATCTACACTCATGTGTCGATCGAGCGATTGCGTGCCGCATATGAACAAGCCCATCCCCGCGCCTGACGCACCGCAGCCGATTCCGGGCGCGCGGCTGCTGTTCTCCAACGACGCGTCCGTGGCGCAGCTCAACCACGGGTCCTTCGGGATGGTGCCGATCGCCGTGCAACGCGCTCAGCAGCGGCTCCGCGACGAGATGGAGGCCAATCCGCACCGCTTCTTCAGCGTCGGCCTGGAGGAGCGGATCACCCACGTCCGCCGGCACCTGGCGACCTTCGTCGGTGCCGACCCGGACGGCAGCGCGCTCGTCGACAACGCCAGCACGGGCACCTCGATCGTGCTGTCCAGCCTCGGCTTCGCCGCCACCGACGAGATCGTCACCACGGACCACGGCTACGGCGCCGTGGATCTCGCGGTGGACGAGATCTGCCGGCGCACCGGTGCGGTCCATCGGATCGCGCCCGTGCCGCTGGCGGCCGACGACGCCACCGTGACGGCGGCGGTGCTGGCCGCGGTCACACCGCGCACCCGGCTGGTGATCGTCGACCCGATCACCGCCGCCACCGCCCGGGTGTTTCCGGTCAGGCGGATCATCGAGGCTGTGCGAGGCGCGCACGGCGACCGGGTCGCGATCCACGTCGACGCCGCGCACGGCCCGGGGCTGCTCGACGAGCCGGTCCGCGAGCTCGGCGCCGACTTCTGGGTGGGCAACCTCCACAAGTGGGCCTACGCGCCCCGTGGCACGGCCCTGCTGGCCGTGGCACCCGCCTGGCGCGCCCGGATCCGCCCGCTGGTGCTCTCCTGGTCGACGGAGGCCGGCTTCCCGGCGAGCCTCGAGTGGCTCGGCGCCCACGACTACACCCCCTGGCTGGCCGCGCCGACCGGGCTCTTCGTGCTCCGGTCGCTGGGCCTCGAGACCGTTCGGCGGCACAACAGGGCCCTCGCCGAGCACGGCCAGCGCCTCGTCGCCGATGCCCTCGGGGTCGAGGTGCCGCCGGCGACGGGCCTGCCGATGACGCTGGTGCCGCTGCCCCCTGGTGTCGCCGCCGACCTGACGTCGGCGGTCGCGCTGCGGCGGCGGATCTCCGACGAGCTGAGCGCCGAGGTCGGGCTGGCGGCGTGGCACGGGCGCGGATACCTGCGGCTGTCGGCCCAGGTGTACAACCGCGTGGACGACTTCCAGCGCCTCGCCGACGGCCTGCCGAAGCTCATCAGATGAGCGGCAGCAGCCGGACCCGGCCGCGGCGCAGGCGGCGCAGCGGGTCGAGGTAGGTGTCGCCGGCGCGCAGGCCCCAGTGCAGGCAGGCCGCCGCGGGACAGTCCGGATGGCCGGCATGCAGCGCGCCGAGCGGCGTGCCGGCGGCGACCACGGTGCCGGCCCGCACGGCCGGGTCGACCGGCTCGTAGGTGGTCCGCAGGCCGCCGGGGTGGTCGACGCTGACGACGGACCGTCCGGCGACCGGTCCGGCGAACGCGACGACACCGGTGCCCGCGCTCAGCACCTGCGCCCCGGGCTCCCCGGCCAGGTCGACACCACGATGGCCCGCGGCATAGGGATCGGGTGGCGACTCGAACCGCCGTGTGACGGAGAGCGGGCCGGCCAGCGGTGACCGGAACACGGCCGCGGAAGGTGCCGCCACGGCCGGCACGCCACCGGGAAGACAGGGAAGACAGGACGCGGCCGCGACAGTGAGGATGACAATGAGCCTGAGCGGAAGCCTCAACACGCCGCGCAGCCTCGCCGAATCTGCCGGGGCCCGGCAACCGCCACCGGCCCGGCCTGTGGACGACACGGGCCTTGTGGACAAGTGTGCGACCATCGGTCACATGAACGCCGTGAAGATCCTCCTGGTCACCGCAGCGCTCATCCTCATCGGGATGGTCGCCTGGTGGCTGATCAAAATGCTGTTCGGCGCCGTCTTCTACCTGATCGTCGGCGCGCTGGTGGTCGGCGGCGGCTGGTACCTCTACAACAAGGTCAGGGGCACCGACCCATGGCGGGTTCGGCGCTGACGCGCACGAGACCCGCCGTCGGCTCGGCTCAGCTACCGAAGCCGTTGTCCGGCAGCGAGATGTCGGGCTTCTCCAGCTCCTCGACGTTGACGTCCTTGAAGGTCATCACGCGAACGTTCTTCACGAAGCGGGCCGGACGGTACATGTCCCAGACCCAGGCGTCGTGCATCTCGACCTCGAAGTAGACCTCGCCGTCCGAGTTGCGCACGTGCAGGTCGACCTGATTGGCCAGATAGAACCGGCGCTCGGTCTCCACCACGTAGGAGAACTGGCGGACGATGTCGCGATACTCCCGGTAGAGCTGGAGCTCCATCTCGGTTTCGTACTTCTCGAGATCTTCGGCGCTCATCGCGGTCCGCCTTCCATAGCCACATTGTCGCCCACTTGCGCCGGCACCCGTGCGGCCTCGCCGGGCGCCACGCCGACGTTACCGCGCCTTCGGCCCGGCCGCTCCACCGCCGCCACGTTCGCATATGAGAAACGATGCTCGGCGCACGGCCCGTGCGCCGCGAGCGCCGCCGTGTGATCCGGCGTCGAATAGCCTTTGTGCTCGTCGAAACCATATTGCGGGTACGTGGTGTGCAGCTCCCGCATGATCCGGTCCCGGGTGACCTTCGCCACCACGCTGGCCGCGGCCACGCAGGCGGCGACCTGGTCGCCCTTCCACACCGCCAGGCCCGGCACCCCGAGGCCGTCCACCCGGAAGCCGTCGGTCAACACGTAGTCGGGCCGCACCGCCAGTCCGGCGAACGCGCGGCGCATCCCGGCCAGGTTGCACACGTGCAGGCCGCGGCGGTCGATGTCCCCCGGCGGGATCACGACCACGTACCACGCCTCGGCCCGGGCGACGACCTCGTCGTAGATCCGGTCGCGGGCGGCGGGCGTCAGCAGCTTCGAGTCGTTGAGCTCCTCGATCTCGCCGCGCCGGCCCTGCGGCAGCACGACCGCGGCGACCACGAGCGGCCCGGCGCAGGCTCCCCGTCCCGCCTCGTCGGCCCCGGCGACGCGGTCGAAGCCTCGGCGCTGCAACGCCCGTTCCAAGGCCCACAGGCCGGCGGCGCGGTGCACGACGGTGCGCGGCGGCGCGAGCATCGTCACCCCACCTCCCGCAGCAGCGCGACGAGGTCCTCCGGGTAGTACCGCTCCGAGGTGGCCGTCAGCTCATCGACGGTCCACCACCGACTAATGTCTATGCTGCCGATCTCGTACTCGCCCAAGTGCGTCAAATCAACTTCAAATGCAAGCGTACGCACCACGAAGAAGGACTGCTCCTGCGTGTACCACTGGCCGTCGAACGGGAAGCGCACCACGTCGCTGCGCACCGGACCCTCCAGGTCGGCCGCGGTGACGCGCCGCCCGGTCTCCTCGAAGATCTCGCGGATCGCCGCCTCGACCGGGGTCTCCCCCGGCTCCAGCCCGCCACCCACCGTGAACCAGTACTGGTAGGAGGGGCGAGCCGGATCGCAGCCGCGCAGCAGCAACACGCGGCCCGCCGGATCGAGCAGGAGCACCCGGGCCGCCCAGCGGTCGGTGGGTCCCGCTTCTTCCGTCATAGCGACGAGCCTACGGCGTCGTCACCCGGTGGCGGGATTCGGCACCTTGTCGAAGGTGTCCGGGACGCTGAGCCACTTCGCTCTGGAGAAGGGCCAGAAGACCACGAACGCCCGCCCGACGACGTCGTCCTCGGCGATGGTGGCCTGGTTCGGATCCTTGGAGCGGATGAAGTTGTACCTCGAATCGCCCGACCTCGACCGGTGGTCACCCATCATCCACAGACGACCCTTCGGCACCGTGACGTCGAACTGCTCCTCGCTCGGCAGGTCCTGCAGCCCGTCCGGGTTCGTGTAGATGTACGTCTCGTCGAGCGGCGTGCCGTTGACCGTGATCCGCTGCTTGTCGTCGCAGCACACGACGTGGTCCCCGCCGACCGCGATGACCCGCTTGATGAAGTCCTCTTCCGACGGGTCGTTGCGCCAGGAGTTCGGCGCCTCGAAGACGACGACCTCGCCCCGGTGCGGCGAGCGGAAGTCGTAGACCAGCTTGTTGACCAGCACTCGGTCCTTGATCAGCAGCGTGTTCTCCATCGACTCGGAGGGGATGTAGAACGTCTGGAGAACGAAGGCCCGCACCACGACGGCGACGATGATCGCCACACCCAGCAACACCGGCAACTCGCGCCAAAAGCTACTGGGCTTCTTGGTCTGCTCGTCAATCACGCACTGAAGGGTACGTGTTCATTTCCATCAGCGGCGCCTCAACCACACCTGACGCGCCGAACGGGTCGAAACCGTGAGAGACATCGCCAGCGGGGCAATCACCATATCCGGAACCAACGGGATTCGCGGTGCCCGGGTGAGGTGCGGACCGGGCGGGCCGGCGGCGCTCCTCGGCACGTTCTTGAACGTGTCCGGCACGGACAGCCACCCCCACCGGCTGCTCGGCCAGAGGATCACGAAAGCCCGGCCGATGACGTTCTCGATCGGCACCTGACCCTGGCAGCGCGAGTCCTGCGACACACCCCGGTGGTCACCCATGACGAACATCTGGCCGGGCTCGACCTTGACCGGATCGAAGCGGCGTGCGGTGCACTGCCTCGGGTTGGGCACGGCGTCGAGCGGCGAGTCCTCGTAGATATACGACGACTCGTCGAGCGGATAGCCGTTGACCGTCACCCGGCCCTGCACGTCGCAGCAGGCGACCGTGTCGCCGGGCAGTCCGATCACCCGCTTGATGAAGTCCTTCTCGCCCGGCTGTGAAAATCCCACGAGGTCGCCGACCGTCCGCCCCAGCTCCGCGAAGAAGCCGGCATCCTTGTCGACCTGGTTCTCCGGCGCCCAGTTGGCCGGCCCCTGGAAAACGACGACCTCGCCGCGCTCGGGCTCGCGGACGTCGTAGAGGACCTTGTTGACCAGGACCCGGTCGCCGACGAGGAGGGTCTCCTCCATCGAGCCCGACGGGATGAAGAACGCCTGGACGAGAAACGTGCGGATCAGGACGGCGAGACAGAACGCCACGATGAGCAGCAGGGGCAGTTCCTGCCACAGCGGCATGTTCTTGCGCTTCCTGCGGACCTTGCTGCGCCACGACGAGGCCGAGCTGTCCTCGTCGTAGCCGCCCCGGGAGCGCGCGGCGCCGCGGCCACGGTCGTAACTGCGCTCGTAGCCACGGTCGCCGTGGGCGCGGTCGTCGTGGCCGGGCTGAGGGCCGCCGCGGTCGTCGTCGATGGCCCGGTCACGCATCAGTGGCGGCTCGTCACGGTCCCGGCGGCCACGGCTGTCGTAGGGGTCGTCATACTCCCGGCCGGCGTTCCACCCGGCGCGGTCGTCGTCACGGCTCCAGCCGCCGTCATAGAGGCGCTGATCCCGGCCCTCGGCCTGCTGCCCTCCGGTGCCCCAGTAGTCGTGGCCCGGATACTGCACGCCGCCGAAGCCGCGCTGCCCACGCTCCCCGCCCTCCTGCTCAAGGGGGCGTTGACGTGGGTGTATGTCATCGTCGCGATCGTCGTAACCGTCGCGGCCGTAGGGGTCGCTTGCCATCGGCGTCAGCCTAGATGCACAAGACCGCTTTGGGGAGTCCGATCCCCGCTCGACCGAAACGCCACTCCCGGACACGGCTCAGGGAGGGTGCGCGTCGCGCCCCTCCCTGAGGACAACCGTGCGGTCAGCTACTGACCTTGGTCTCGCGCTTCTCCTTGATCTTCGCCTTCTTGCCACGAAGGTCACGGAGGTAGTAGAGCTTGGCGCGGCGCACGTCGCCCCGGGTCACGACCTCGATCCGGTCGACGGCCGGGCTGTTGACCGGGTAGGTGCGCTCGACGCCGACGCCGAAGCTCACCTTGCGGACCGAGAAGGTCTCCCGCAGGCCCGCACCCTGGCGACGGATCACGACGCCCTGGAAGATCTGGACCCGGGACCGGTTGCCCTCGACGACCCGGGCGTGCACCTTGACGGTGTCGCCGGCGCGGAAGCTCGGGATATCGGTCCGCACCGACTGTGCGTCCAGCGCGTCCAGCGTGTTCATCGCGGCTGTTCCTCGTCACTCAAGGCACGCCCGAATTCCGCGGCGCGCGAGGGTTAGGGTGATCATGGGCGCGCGGGCTTTCTGCCCGCGGCAACCTCACCACTTTGCCACATCGGCACCGCGAACCTGAAATCAGGCCCCTTGATCGGGACGTTCCAGGCCGGCGATCAGGTCCGGCCGTCGCTCGGCCGTGCGCTGAAGTGCCTGCTCACGGCGCCAACGGGCGATCTTTCCGTGATCACCCGAGCGGAGGATCTCCGGCACGTCCAGCCCCCGCCAGCTCGGCGGCTTGGTGTACATCGGCGCCTCCAGCACGCCGTCGGCGTGGGACTCCTCGACCAGTGAGTCGGCGTTGCCGAGGACGCCGGGCAGCAGCCGGGTGACCGCCTCCAGGACGACCAGCACGGCAACCTCGCCACCGAAGAGCACGTAGTCACCGAGCGAGACCTCGCTCACCCGCATGCGGGAGGCGGCGTGGTCGAGGACGCGCTGGTCGATGCCCTCGTACCGGCCGCAGGCGAACATCAGGTGGGAGTCGCCGGCGAGCGCCCGGGCGGTTGCCTGGCTGAACGGGGTGCCCGCCGGACTCGGGACGATCAGGTGCGTCTCCGGCCCGGCGAGAGCGTCGAGGGCCTCGCCCCACGGCTCGGGGCGCATGACCATGCCGGGACCGCCGCCGTACGGCGTGTCGTCGACCGTGCGATGCACGTCGTGCGTCCACGTGCGCAGGTCGTGCACGGCGAGGTCGAGCGTGCCGGCGGCCCGGGCCTTGCCGATCAGCGACAGGTCGAGCGGGGCGAGATAGTCCGGGAAGATGGTGACGACGTCGACCCTCATAGGTCGAAGAGGCCTTCCGGCGGAGTGATCACGATACGGCCGCCGGGCACGTCGACCTGCGGGACGATCTCGCGGACGAACGGCACCAACCCGGTCCGGCCGTCGGTCAGCCGCACGACGAGCAGGTCGTGCGCCGGCGCGTGGTCGACGCGGACCAGCTCGCCGACCCGCTCGCCGCCGGCGTCGACGACGCTCAGGCCCACCAGCTCGTGGTCGTTGAACTCGTCCGGATCATCGCTGGGCGGAATGACGGCGCTGTCGACGCACAGCAGGACGCCCCGCATGTCCTCGGCGAGGTTGCGGTCGTAGATGCCCTCGAAGACGACGAGCAGGCGCCCCTGGTGGGGCCGCACCGACTCGACGGTCACGGCCGCCGGGGGCCGCCAGGCACCGGCCGGGACGGCCGCCAGGCGCCGGACCGCCGTCGAGTCGGTCGTGAGGACCGACCCGACGGCGAAACGATCTGCCGGATCATCCGTGCGCACGTCGACCACGACCTCGCCGCGGACGCCGTGCGCACGGATGATCTGGCCGACGACAAGCAGCATGCCGCTCAGTACGCGTCCACGATTTCGACGCGCACGCCCCTGCCACCGATCGACGTGATGACCTGCCGCAGCGCCTTCGCGGTGCGGCCGCCCCGGCCGATCACCGTGCCGAGGTCCTCCGGGTTGACCCGGATCTCGAGACGCTGCCCACGCCGGGAGTCGACCATGCGGACGCGGACGTCGTCAGGGTTGTCGACGATGCCCTTGACCAGGTGCTCCAGCGCGGGGCGCAGCACGTCAGGCCTCCGCGCCGGCGCCGGCACCGCTCTGCTCCTCCGCCTGTGCGGCCGGAGCCCCGGCCTCGGCAGGACCGTCCCCGCGGGTGCGAGGAGCGCTCTTCGCCTTCGGTGCGGTGGCCAGGCCGGCGGCGGCTTGCGCCTCCGCCTCGTAGGCCGCACGGCGGTCCGGCGCAGCCGCGCGGACCTTCAGCGGCTCGGCCGGTGCCGGCAGGCCCTTGAACTTCTGCCAGTCGCCGGTCTTGGAGAGGATCGCCCGCACGGCCTCGCTCGGCTGGGCGCCGACGGAGAGCCAGTGCTGGACCCGCTCGGAGTTGACCTCGATGCGCGAGGGCTCCTCCTTCGGGTGGTAGAGCCCGACGAACTCGATCGCCCGACCGTCACGCTTGGTGCGCGAGTCGGCGACGACGATGCGGTACTGCGGGTTGCGGATCTTGCCCATCCGCAGGAGCCGGATCTTGACGGCCACTTGGTTGCTCGCTCCTGGATCTGTTGGAAGCCGAGCGACCGCCCGGACACCGTGGGGATGGCGCCGTCGGCAGCTCTGTGGGACTGGCACGACGCCGGGTTAGAGGGCTCGGACGCGCACCGTATACCAACAGAACATTGTGCCAGACCGGCTACCGAGCGCAAAAACCAGGGGCTCACTGCATCGGCGGACGGTCCCAGCCGGGTTCCAGCGCTGGCAGCTTCCACTCGGGCGGCGGCATGAAGTCGATCCACGTGCCGTCGAACGGGAACAACCCCGCCTCGATCTCCTTCACGACACGTTCGCCCTCGGCTCGTACGGCCGCCTCGTCCTTCACCCAGTAGTGCTCGGGAAGCGCGAGCCGCTCCAGGAACTCCTCCTCGTCCTTCCAGTTCCACGACCGATCGGGCGCCACCTGGATGTCGAGGTCCTCGTCGGTGACGTCGACCCCGGAGGTGCCGTTGTCGTCGCTCCAGCGGATCGCCGGGCGCTCCAGGTTGACATACCACCCGGTGAACTCGTCGGCGTCGTCGCGGAACCACCACACCGAGTGCGCCGGGTCGCCGGGCCGGTGCAGCTTCAGCACGCCGGGACCGCTCCAGGTGCCGTGCTTCAGGCTGGTGCCGAGCGTCACGAACTCCGCGAACGGCATCGTGCGCATCCCCCGGCCGTCGCCGGAGACCTCGTTGACCACCGGTGTGCCGCGGGCGATCCACAACAGCAGGCCCCGCTCGTCGTCGGAAACCACGCGGGCCGGGCGGACCCAGCCCATCCGGCCCAGCCGCACGTTGCGGTGCATGATCACCTGGCCGGGTGTGAAGACCACGCTCAACGGCGCTCCCTCGGTCGGTCCCAGCCCTCCGTGACGGGCTCGGGGATGGTCCAGCTCGCCGGCGGCCGGAAGTCGGTCCACGTACCGTCGAACGGCCAGGCGCCGGCCTCGATCGCCGGCACGACAGCCCGGCCCTGGGCCCAGACCGCGTCCGGGTCATCGACCCAGTAGGCGCCGGGATAGGCCAGGCGCTCCTCGAGCTCGTCGGCGTCCTTCCAGCCCCAGCGGCGGTCCGGCCAGACCCAGATGTCGAGGTCCTGGTCGGTCAGGTCGACACCGGCGACCTCACCGTCGTCCCAGGTGACGGACGGTTCCTCGAGGTTGACGTACCACGCCCGGAAGCCGCCCTGCGGGTCGAAGAGCCACCAGACCGAATACGCGGCGTCGCGAGGATGCAACTTGAGGCAGCTCGGCCCGCGGTACACATCCTGGATGATCTTCTTCGGGCTCTCGATCCAGTCGGCGAACGGCATGTCGCGCGGCCCCGCGCCGTCGACCGTGACCTCACGGATGAGCGGGCTGCCGGTGGCGAGCCAGAGACACGTGCCCTGCTCGTCGTCGGAGACCACCCGCGTCAGGGGCGCCCAGACCAGCGTGTCATGGGTGAAGTGCCGGTGCAGGACCGGTCTTCCGGGACGCAGCGGCACGGACCCAGCCTACTCGATCCGGCCAACCGGCCGGCCGCCGTCGTTCAGCGCACCACCCGGCCACGCAGCACGATGCGCTCCGGTCGGAGCAGCGTGGTCAGGTCGGTGCGCGGGTCCTCGGCGTAGACGACCAGGTCGGCCAGGCCGCCCTCGACCAGGCCCGGGAAGCCCAGCCACGCGCGGGCGCCCCAGGAGCCGGCACGCAGGACGTCGAGCGGGGACAGGCCGGCCTCGCGGTGCAGCAGGAGCATCTCCTCGGCGGCCAGGCCGTGGTTGATGCCGCCGCCCGCGTCGCTGCCGACGTAGATCGGCACGCCGGCCTCGTGCGCCGCGCGCACCACCGACGGGAAGCGGTCCCGCAGGGCGAGCATGTGGCGGGCGTACCCCGGGAACTTGCCCTCGGCCTGCGCCGCGATCCCGCCGAACGTGGCGATGTTGATCATCGTCGGGACCAGGGCGGTGCCACGGCGGGCCATCTCGGCGATGTCGTCCTCCGCGAGGCCGGTGCCGTGCTCGACCGAGTCGACCCCGGCGCGCACCAGGGCGGCGACCGACTCCTCGGCGAACGTGTGCACCGCGACCCGCGCGCCTGCGGCGTGCGCGGCCTTGACGGCGCCCGCCATGGCAGTGAGGTCCCACGCCGGGGCGAGGTCGCCGACGCCGCGGTCGATCCAGTCGCCGACCAGTTTGACCCAGCCGCTGCCGGCGGCGGCCTGCCGGGTGATCTCACCGGCCAGGTCCGCCTCGCCCACCTCGACGCCGATGTCGCGCAGGTACCGCTTGGGCGGCGCGACGTGCCGCCCGGCCCGCACCAGGCGCGGCACGTCGGGGTCGTCGTCGAGCGACCCGTACGGAATCGGGGATCCCGCGTCGCGGATCGCCAGCACCCCGGCGTCACGGTCGACGACCGCCAGCGAGCGGGCCTCACCGACCCCGGCGGCGGGCCGCCCGCCCGGCGCGATGCCGAGGTGGCAGTGCGCGTCGACCAGGCCCGGCAGGATGAACCCCGCGTCGGCGACCGTCACCGCCGACGGGACCGGCTCGAAGGTCACCCGGTCCCCGACCAGCCACAGGTCGACGGTCGTGTCCTCGGGCAGCAGCACGCCCCGGACGTGCAGCGCGGGCTCAGGACTCCTTGTCACGCTTCATCAGCTTCGAGAAGTCGAGCTTCGGCGGCCGGAACCCCTGTGGCGTGCCGGCGGCGTTGGGGTCGAACTGCGACGGGTCGAGGCCCGGCGGGAGCTGCGGCATCATCGGCATGCCGCCGCCGAGGCGCGGCTGGCGCGCGTTGCCGCCCTTGTTGCCCTTGCGCTTGTTCTTCGGCGACTTCGTCGCCTTGCGCCGGGCGCCGGGCAGGCCCATCATGCCGCCCATCTGCTTCATCATCTTCTGCGCGTCGGCGAAGCGGTTGAGCAACTGGTTGACGTCGGTGACGGTGGTGCCCGAGCCGTTGGCGATGCGCACCCGGCGCGACGCGTTGAGAACCTTCGGGTTGACCCGCTCGTTGGGGGTCATCGACCGGATGATCGCGACGACCCGGTCGAAGTGCTTGTCGTCGAGCTCCGCGAGCTGATCCTTCATCTGCCCCATGCCCGGCATCATGGCCAGCACGTTGGCGATCGGGCCCATCCGGCGCACCGCCTGGAGCTGCTCGAGGAAGTCCTCGAGTGTGAACGTCTCGCCGCCCATGAGCTTGGCGGCCATCCGCTCCTTCTCGTCCTCGGCGAACGCCTGCTCGGCCTGCTCGATGAGGGTGAGCACGTCGCCCATGCCGAGGATGCGCGAAGCCATCCGGTCGGGGTGGAAGACGTCGAAGTCCTCGAGCTTCTCACCGGTCGACGCGAAGATGATCGGCTGGCCGGTGACGTGACGCACCGACAGCGCCGCGCCACCGCGGGCGTCGCCGTCGAGCTTGGACAGCACCACGCCGGAGATGCCAACGCCGTCGCGGAAGGCCTCGGCAGTCGCGACCGCGTCCTGACCGACCATCGCGTCGATGACGAACAGCACCTCGTCGGGGTCGACGGCGTCGCGGATGTTCACGGCCTGCCGCATCATCTCGGCGTCGATGCCGAGCCGGCCGGCGGTGTCGACGATCACGATGTCGCGCATCTGCCGCCGGGCGTGCTCGATCGACTCGCGGGCCACGGAGACCGGGTCGCCGACGCCGTTGCCGGGCTGCGGCGCGTAGACCTCGACCCCGGCCCGGCCGCCGAGCACCTGGAGCTGGTTGACCGCGTTGGGGCGCTGGAGGTCGGCGGCGACGAGCAGCGGCTGATGTCCCTGCGCCTTGAGCCAGCGGGCCAGCTTGCCGGCGAGGGTCGTCTTGCCGGAGCCCTGGAGACCGGCGAGCATGATCACGGTCGGCGGGTTCTTGGCGAACTGCAGCCGCCGGGCCTCGCCACCGAGCGTCGCCACGAGTTCCTCGTGGACGATCTTGATGACCTGCTGGGCCGGGTTGAGCGCCTGCGACACCTCGGCGCCGCGCGCACGCTCCTTGAGCCGGGCGACGAACGCCTTGACCACGGGCAGCGCGACATCGGCCTCGAGCAGCGCCAGCCGGATCTCCCGCGCGGTGGCGTCGACATCGGCGTCGGTGAGCCGCCCCTTGCTCCGCAGCTTCGTGAAGATGCCGGAGAGCCGGTCACTCAAGGTGTCAAACACGACGGATCCGTCCTCGGGTGTAGGAGTCCCTTGAAGGGTACGCGACCACCGGCAGGGCGGCGCGACCGTCAGGCCGACGGCGCGGCCTGGAGCACGGCCGCCTCGACGCGTGCCCGGTCATCCGCCTCCCAGATGCCTGCCAGGTAGAACGCGTCGACCACGTCACCGCCGAGCGTCGAAATGCGCGTCGAGCGCACGTCGGCGCCGACGTCCTCCAGCGCGCTGGCCACCCGGAAGAGCAGGCCCGGTGTGTCGGTGGCACGCAGTTCGAGCACCGTCGCGTCGGTGGCCGCCGCGGCCGGCTGCCAGACGACGCGGGGCGGTGCGGCGGTGCCGCGCCGGGCGGACCGCTCCCGGGCCGCCAGCCGCTCGGCCACCGGCAGGTCGCCGGTGACGGCCCGGCGCAGGTCGCTGACGACGGCGTCCCGGTCGGGTTCCCCGCCGTACCGCGGCTGCACCGCGCACACCATGCGCGCCACCCCGTCGAGGGTCACCGTGTCGGCCGTCACCACGTCGAGCCGGTGCAGCGAGAGGCACCCGGCCACGGCCGCGAGCAGGCCACGACGGTCCCGTGCGGTCACCGACACGGAATCCGCATCGAGGTGTACGTCCGGAAGCCGCGCCGGCAGCGGCAGCGCGGCGGCCGGCGAGGGCGGCGGCTCGACCACACCGCTGTCGAGTGCCCGCTCGACGTGGCGGACCAGGTCGGCGATGAGCCGGCCCTTCCAGTCCGACCAGGCGGCGGGCCCGGTCGCGGCCGCGTCGGCGCGGGCCAAAGCGTGCAGGAGCGCCAGTGTCGAGGCGTCGCCGACGGCCCGCGCCACAGTGGCGATCGTCTGCGGGTCGGACAGATCCCGCCGGGTCGCGGTGTCGGGCAGCAGCAGGTGCAGCCGGACCACCTTCTCGACCTGCGCGACCTCGGCCGGGCTCAGGCCGAGGCGGGCGGCGACGCCGGCCGCGATCGGCGCGCCGACGATGCTGTGGTCGCCGGGCAGGCCCTTGCCGATGTCGTGCAACAGGCCGCAGAGCACCAGCAGGTCGGGGCGGTCGACGTCGCGGGACAGCCGGGCCGCCTGCCGGGCGGTCTCGACCAGGTGCCGGTCGACCGTGAACAGGTGCACCGGGTTGTGCTGCGGCAGGCTGCGCACCCGGGCCCACTCGGGCAGCCAGTTCACGACCAGGCCGTACCGGTCGCAGGCCTCCCAGACCGCGATCATGGACGGACCGCTGCCGAGCAGCGTGAACAGGGCGTCACGGGCCGGTGCCGGCCACGGCTGGGGCATCGGGGCGGCAAACCCGCCGAGCCACTCCAGCGTGGCGTGCGCGATCGGCAGCTCGGCCCGGGCGGCGGCCGCGGCGACCCGCAGCGGCAGGGTCGGCTCGGGGCGCGGGGTGACCGCGGTCCGGGCCAGCACGACCTCGCCGTGCTGCTCGACGACGTCGCGGGCCAGCGGTCGGCGCCCGGTGTGACCGCGGGTGCTCGGCGCCGCCCAGCGTTCGACCGCGCGCCAGGCGTCGTCACTCGCGTAGGCGATGGTCCGCGCGGCCTCGGCGATACGGCGCGGCACGTCGTCGCGGTCGCCCAGGTCGAGCAGTTCCGCGACCTCGTCACGGTCCTGCGCGAGGAGCCGGTCGACCCGCCGGCCGCGCACCGCGTGCAGGGCGTCGCGGACGTCGAGCAGGGTGCGGTGTGCGCCGCGGACCGCCGGGCGGGGCCCGTCGGCGACCCCGGCGAAGCCGATGCCGCGCAGCACCCCGAAGTCGCGCAGGCCGCCGCGCGACTCCTTGACGTCACCCTCCAGGAGGAACGCCAGCTCGCCGTGGGCCTTCCAGCGGTCCTGGGTGAGCCGCCGCAGGGCGGGCAGCAGGTGACGGGCCTCCCGCCGCCACTGCGCGACGGCATGCTGGTGCAGCCGATCGAGCAGGCCGCCGTCGCCGGCGACGAGTCGTGCGTCGAGCAGCCCCATGGCGACCTTGACGTCCTCGCGGGCCAGCGTGAGCGCCTGCTCCGGGCTGCGGGTGGAGTGGTCGAGAGCGAATTTCGCGTCCCAGATCCGGTACCAGATGCGCGTCCCCAGCTCGCCCGCCGCCGACTCGGCCGCGCCGCCCGAGTGCAGCAGGACCAGGTCGAGATCGCTGCGCGGGGCGCACTCGCGGCGCCCGAGACCGCCGACGGCGACCAGCGCGAAGCCGTCGGCGACACCGCCCGCCTCGGCGTAGACCTTCGCCAGCCAGCCGTCGAGCGCGGCGGAGCGCTCGGCACGCGCGTCGGCGCCCGCCTCGGTGGACAGCACCGGGGCGGGCGCCGACGGTCGTGTCATGTGCTTCAGGGTAGGGATCGCAGCGGCTTACAGGGCGTCGAGCCCGCGCTCGCCGGTGCGGACCCGGACCACCTCGTCGACAGAGGTGACCCAGACCTTGCCGTCACCGATCTTGCCGGTGCGGGCGGCGGTCACGATGGCGTCCACCACCTTCTCGAAGTCGAGCTCGTCGGTGACGATCTCGACCCGGATCTTCGGGACGAACTCCACCGTGTACTCCGCACCGCGGTAGACCTCGGTGTGACCCTTCTGACGTCCGTATCCCTGAACTTCGCTCACGGTCAGGCCGGCCACGCCCAGGGCGTGGAGTGCCTCTTTCACCGCGTCGAGCTGGTACGGCTTGATGACCGCGGTCACCAGCTTCATGCCCATTCCCTCCGACATCCCTCGACGCTATCCGGCTACCTTTTCGGACGCCGGCTGTTCGGCCGGCGCTGCTGCCGCCTTGCTCGTCCCCACGCCCGCCATCGCGAACGCGCCGCCGCTGCCGCCACCCGACGGGGTCAGGTCGTAACCACTCTCCGCGTGCTCGGCGATGTCGATGCCCTCGACCTCGGCCTCGGCACTGACCCGGAAGCCGACCGTCTTCTGGATCACGAAGGCCAGGAGGAAGGCGATCGCGAACGAGTAGACCGTCACGATAGCGCTGGCAGCGGCCTGCCCGGCGAGCTGGCCCGCGCCACCAGCCATGAAGAGACCTGCCTTGGCGCCGACCGTGTCGGTGATCGCCGCGTTGAGGTCGGGGTTGGCGAAGAAGCCCAGCCACAGGGAGCCGATCCAGCCGCCGACGAAGTGGACACCGACCACGTCGAGCGAGTCGTCGAAGCCGAAGCGGTACTTGAGGCTGACTGCCAGGGCGCAGACGATGCCGGCGACGAGACCGAGCAGAACGGCCGCCCACGAGTCGATGAAGCCGCAGGCCGGGGTGATGGCGACCAGGCCGGCGATCGCGCCGGAGGACGCGCCGACGAGGGTCGGCCTCCGGTCACGGATCCACTCGACGATGATCCAGCCGAGCACCGCGGCGGCGGTCGCGACCTGCGTGTTGACGAAGGCCAGGCCGGTGACGCCGTCGACGGTCAGCTCGGAGCCGGCGTTGAAGCCGAACCAGCCGAACCACAGCAGGCCGGCACCGAGCGCGACGAACGGCACGTTGTGCGGCTTCATGCTCTCGCGCGGCCAGCCGATGCGCTTGCCGAGGACGAGCACCACGCCGAGAGCCGCCGCACCGGCGTTGATGTGGACGGCGGTACCACCGGCGAAGTCGAGCGGGTGGAGCTTCCGCGCGATCCAGCCGCCGCCCCACACGTTGTGGGCGACCGGGAAGTAGACGAGGGTGGCCCAGCCGAACGCGAACAGCAGCCAGCCGCCGAACTTGGCCCGGTCGGAGATCGCGCCGCTGATCAGGGCGACCGTGATGACGGCGAACGTCATCTGGAACACCATGAAGACGAAGGTCGGGATGCCGATGCCGCTCGGGTTCCCGGCGGTGGCCCCCCAGAACAGGTCGATGTAGGTCTTTGTGCCGAAGTACTGGCCGAGGTCACCGAACAGGCCGCCGGCGGAGTCCGAACCGAACGCGGCCGAGAAGCCGTAGAACAACCACAGGACGCTGACGAGCCCGATCGCCGAGAAGCTCATCATCATCATGTTGAGAACGCCCTTGGAGCGGTTCAGGCCACCGTAGAACAGCGCCAGACCGGGCGTCATGAGCAGCACGAGCGCTGTCGACACCAGCAACCATGCGGTGTTGCCGGTATCGATGGTCGCTTCAGGCACGCTGGCCTCCTCGTAGGCGAGATCCTCCCTCCCGACCGTCGAGGCGGCACTGCCCTTCAGCCGGTTGCGCGAGAGCTTTCATGTCCCACGTTTCGCGCACCGGCGCCGCGCGGTTTCTACCGCGTCACGTCATGTTTCCTGCGTGTGAAGAAACGCTCACACAAACGAAATGGACCTACCGAAGGGCGTATTCGAGCGTGTGCCACTCATAGTCGATCAGGCGCAGATCACGCACCGGACGGCGGAGATGTCCCTTGTGCACGATCCGCACGAAGGCCGGATCGCCGGCGGCTGCCATCCGCCGGATGCCCTCGATGTGGTCCACGATCCGCTTGCGGATCACCCGCACCAGGCGGTGCCGGTCGCGGGGAGTCAACCCGTACGCATCGGCGAACATCCGCAGCCGGCGGGGACGGTTGGGCCGCTTCCAGCCCAGCGTGTAGGAGTCGCGGTCGGAGAACAGCGGCACCCAGGTCCAGGCCGCATAAGCCACGTCGTAGATGCGGGCGCCCGGCGAGGCGAGGTCGAAATCGATGAGCGACAGCGTGCCGTCGGGCCGCCAGATGACGTTGTGCGGCGCCGCGTCGTGGTGGCAGATCACCTCGGTGTCCGGCGGCGGGGGCCCGAACGAGCGCCAGACCGCGTTGGGCGGCGGACGGAAGCCCGCCTGGGCGTCGTGGAACATCCGCAGCATCGTGGCCACCGTGACCATCGCCTCGTCGGTGACCCAGTGGGGGGCGAGCGGGTATTCACCGCACTCGCCCTCCAGGTATGACAGGACCTCACGGCCCCGCTCGTCTATGCCGAAGGCCCGCGGCGCCCCGGTGAACCCGACGTATTCGAGATGGCGCAGCAATGCGTGCACCGCGGGGGTCCACGGGCCTGCGTTGCGGCGCACCGTGTCGCCCGAGCGCACCACGACGGAGGTGTTCCCGCCGTGGAGCGGGATCTCCTGCTGCGTCACGTGATCGTCCTTCGCTGACCGAGCCGGCGAGACCTACGGTCCCAAGGTACCGTCCGAGGTTACGCGTCCGCGCCAACGAGCGCGTCGACGAACTGTCGGGCATCGAACGGCGCGAGGTCGTCGGGGCCCTCGCCCAGGCCGACCAGTTTCACCGGAATGCCGAGTTTGCGCTGGACCGCGATGACGATGCCGCCCTTCGCGGTGCCGTCGAGCTTGGTCAGCACGACCCCGGTGACGTCCACCACCTCGGTGAATACCCGGGCCTGCTCCAACCCGTTCTGTCCGGTGGTGGCGTCGAGGATGAGCAGGGTCTCGTCCACCGGCCCGTGCTTCTCCACCACCCGCTTGACCTTGCCCAGCTCGTCCATCAGGCCGACCTTGTTCTGCAGCCGGCCGGCCGTGTCGATCAGCACCGTGTCCACACCGGCATCAATACCCCGTTTGACCGCGTCGAACGCGACCGACGCCGGATCGGCCCCCTCCGGGCCGCGCACGACCTCGGCACCGACCCTCCCGGCCCAGGTGGCGAGCTGCTCGGCGGCGGCGGCACGGAACGTGTCCGCGGCGCCGAGGACGACGGTGTGACCGTCGGCGACGAGCACCCGGGCGATCTTGCCGCAGGTGGTGGTCTTGCCGGCGCCGTTGACACCGACGACGAGCAGCACCGCGGGACGGCCGTCCTGCGGCCTGGCGGCGAGGGTGCGGTCCATCTGCGGGTCGAGGGCGGCCACGAGCTCGTCGGCGAGCATGGCCCGCAACTCGGTCGCGGTCGCGGTGCCGTGGATCCGGGCGCGCTCGCGCAGCTTGCCGACGATATCCGTGGTGGCCGCGACGCCGACGTCCGCACCGATCAGCGTCTCCTCGACCTCGTCCCACGTGTCGTCGTCGAGCTTGTCGCGGGACAGCAGCGCCAGCAGGCCCTTGCCGAAGACGTTCTGCGAGCGGGACAGCCGGGCCCGCAGCCGGACGAGCCGGCCGGCGGTCGGCGCGGGAACCTCGACCTCGGGCACCTCGACGGGCGGCGGGGCCTCGACAACGGGCGGCGCCGCCGGCACCGGCGGCGGGGCATCGATGACCGACGGCTTGATCCCGGCCGGCGGCGCCTTCGCTCTCGGTGGCGCCTTCTCGATCGTGGGCGCCTGCTCGGTGGGCGCCGGAGTCGGGGGTTTCTCCTCGGTGGGCGGTGGCAGTGTCGGCGGTTTCCGATAGCGCGGCGCGACGAGCGCCAGAGTGGCCCCGATCACCACAACGAGCAGTACCAGGCCGAAGACGATGTACGACTCCATGTCAGGAATCCTCCCAGACGCCACGGCGAACGGCTTGCGGTGGCGCCGAGACGTGCTGGGCAGGATCATCGGAAGGCACCCGGCAGCCACCCGGCACCACCCCCGCCGCGCCCTGGAGGTCCCCCGTCATGTCCGACGCCGTGTCCGACGCCGACACCTCCGCCACAGACCTGGACGTCGACAGGGGCGTGCTCGTGCTCGGGCCGGTGCTGCGCCGGGTCGAGGGCGACCAGGCGACCGTCTGGGTCGAGACCGCCCGGCCCGCGACGGTCGAGGTGGTCGCCGGGCCCGCGAGCGGGGCCACCCGGACCTTCTCGGTCCACGGGCACCACTACGCGCTGGTCGTGGTCTCCGGGCTGCCGGAGGACGCCGTCACGGAGTACACCCTGCGGATCGACGGCGTCGATGTCTGGCCCCTGCCGGACGACCCGTGCCCACCTCCGGTCATCCGGACTCGGCCGAAGGGTGCGCCCGTGCGGCTGGTGTTCGGATCGTGCCGGGAGGCCAGCCCGCTGAGCGTCACCCGCTATCCACCGGATGCCCTGGACGCCTACGCGGCCCGGCTCATCGAGTCGATCCGGTCGGCCGGTCCGACCGAGTGGCCCGATCTCCTGGTGCTGCTCGGCGACCAGGTGTATGCCGACGAGACGCCCGAGAAGATCCAGCGCTGGCTGCGGCGGCGGCGGGCGAAGCGGCGGGCCGACGCGCCGTCGACGCAGGTGGTGGACTTCCACGAGTACACGAAGCTCTATCTGGACTCGTGGACCGACCCGGAGATCCGCTGGCTGCTGTCCACTGTGCCGAGTGTCATGATCTTCGACGACCACGAGATCATCGACGACTGGAACACCTCGCAGCGCTGGCGCGAGCAAATGGCCCGGCTGAGCTGGTGGGACCAGCGGATACAAGCCGGCCTGTCGTCGTACTGGGTGTATCAGCACATGGGCAACCTGGCGCCCGGCGCGCTGGCGGAGTGCCCGGTGTACTCGGCGGTGGTGGCGGCGGGCGACGCGACGGAGATCCTCGACGGGTTCGGCTCGCGGGCGGATCGCGAGCGGGGTTCGTACCGCTGGAGCTACACCGTCGACATCGACCGGACGCGCCTCGTGGTGCTCGACAACCGGGCCGGACGCGAGCTGGAGCGCGGCAAGCGGGCCATGCTGCTGGACAGCGAATGGGCATGGTTCGCCAAGGAGCTGCCCGGCGACTACGACCACCTGCTGATCGGCTCCTCGCTGCCGTGGCTGCTGCCGCCGGCCATCCACCACCTGGAGGCGGCCACCGAGAAGCTCGCCGAGTCGCCGCGCGGCTGGGTGAGCCGGCTCGGCGAACGGCTGCGCCAGGCCGTCGACCTCGAGCACTGGGCGGCGTTCGGCCGCTCGTTCGAGGCGCTCACCGCGCTGCTGAGCCAGATCGGCGCCGGAAACGGCGGGGTGTCACCCGCCCCGGCCACGATCAGCGTGCTCTCGGGTGACGTTCACCACTCCTACGCGGCGAAGGCGTCGCTGGGCCCCGAGGTCGTCACGCCGGTGTACCAGCTAACCTGCTCGCCGGTGCACAACGACATGCCGAAGCTGATCCGGCCGGCGATGAAGTTCGGCTGGAATCCGCCGGCGGCCCGCGTGATGCGCTCGTTCGCGCGGGTGCTGGGCCTGGGCAAGCCGGTCGTGCGCTGGAAGAAGCTTGCGGGCCCGTACTTCGGCAACGCCGTGGGGCTGCTGTTGCTGGAGGGTCGCGCGGCGCGGGTGGTGATCCAGGGAACCCGGCCGGACAAGTCGCTGGGTGAGGTGGCGGCCCTCAAGCTGAACTGACGGCCGGGTGCGTGACCGGGTCACCCTCCAGGTCGGCCCACGTCCACAGGGTGGCGACGCGGGCCCGGCCGGTGAGATAGGCGACGGCGGGCTCACGGATCGGCGCGAACCACATGCGCCGCAGCCGCTCCACCACCTCGGTGAGGTGGACCCACTCCCCCGCCGCCCCGTCGCGCGGCCCGACGCCGGTCACCTCGAAGCCGAGCATCTCGTAGTCGACGCCCTGGGTCGTGTAGCGCGCGACCCACAGGAGCCGCTCGGCGAGCACCGTCGCGTAGCCGGCCTCGACGGCCACCTTGGCGAGCAGCGGCTCCCCGGCGGCGACCGCCCCGCCGGGCAGCGCCCAGTCCGGCGGGTCGCTGACGAGCAGGACGTCCTTGCCCCGACGCACCACGGCACCGACCGCGATCTGCTGACCCGCCACAACAACCACCCTATGCCCCACCCCCTCACGCCCACGCCCCCCAACCCGCGTCGATCTTGCAGTCGTGGTGCCGCGACACTCCCAGAATGTTCCGGTTTGTCAACCACCACAACTGCAAGATCGACGCTGGTTGGGGGGGCGGAGGGTGGGTCCGCGCCTACCATCAAGGCATGAGCTTCTACGACATCAAGATCTCGGACCTGCGGGGGAACGCGCTGGATCTGGGGCGGTTCCAGGGTCAATCGGTGCTGGTCGTCAACGTGGCGTCGCGGTGCGGCCTGACGCCGCAATACGCTGACCTGGAGGCGCTCCAGCACGAGTACGAGGGGCGCGGCTTCACGGTGCTGGGGGTGCCGTGCAACCAGTTCGGCGGGCAGGAGCCGGGCACGTCCGAGGAGATCGCCGAGTTCTGCAGCACCACCTACGGCGTGACGTTCCCGATGACCGAGAAGGTCGAGGTCAACGGCGCCGGCCGCCACCCGCTCTACGACCTGCTCACCCCGGTCGCCGACGCCGACGGTCACGCGGGCGACATCCGCTGGAACTTCGAGAAGTTCCTGATCGGCCCCGACGGCGCGGTGACGGCGCGGTTCGCCCCGAAGGTCCAGCCGAAGTCCGACGAGGTGGTGAAGGCGATCGAGTCGACGCTGTCCTAGCGCGGAGCATGATCGAGGAAAACTTCGTGCCGCTGGAACGCGAGGCCGCGAGGTCGTCTGTCAACCTTGGTGTTGCGCAACGGGATCGTGACGCACAGTCGTTCGGGTGGCGCCCGGTCGCTCGTGGGCGCCGCTGGACCCGGGCGGCACGTCTCGGGCCGGCGACTCCATGATCATGGGAAAGGTCTGGCTATCGGGGCAGCCACATCTTTCCCATGATCATGAGATCGAGCGGACACCGCTGCGCGCCACGAACGGACATGCCCCGCGAACGATGTTCCGTTCATGAATGAACGTTCCTCGGCGGAATATCGTTCGCGGGGCATGTCCGCACGATGGGCTAGATGCCGAGGGCGCGGCGGGGGTAGGTGAGGTCGTCGCCGGGCGAATAGCGGTACGCCGTCAGGCCGGCGACCCGGGCACCCCGCACCATGCGGTCGGTGTCGTCGATGAGGAGGCAGCGCGCCGACGGGGTGTCGACCATCTTGCAGGCCGCGGCGAAGAACTCCTTCGTCGGCTTGTGAAACCCTATCGCCGACGAGTTTGCCACCGCGTCGAACTCTCCCACCAGGTCGAACGACGCCAGCACGCGGTCGAGGTCGCCGGTCGCGTTGGTCGCCAGGCCGACCGGCAAGCCCGCCGCGCGGACGTCGCGGACGAATCGCAGGGCCTCCGGCGCCACATGGCCCGGGTAGACCACCCATTCACGCATCAGCTCCGCCGCGCGCTCCGGGCCGCCGACCTTCTCCGCCAGGGTGTCGGCGACGGTCGACAACCACTGCTCGTGGGTGATGCGGCCGGTGATCGCGGGCAGGAGGCGGTCCCACTGGAGGGCGGTGTCGAGGACCGTGCCGGGCTCCAGACCGTACCGCGCCTCGATCTCGGCATTGATCGACGGGTCGAACGCGCGCACGACGCCGTCGAAGTCGATCAGCACCGCCGTGGGTTTCTGGATCACGCCGCCTCTTCCGTCCGCAGGCGCTGGGAGATGACCTCGGTGACACCGGAGCGCATGGTCACACCGTAGAGGGCGTCGGCGACCTCCATCGTGCGCTTCTGATGGGTGATGATGATGAGCTGGCTGCGCTCGCGGAGCTGCTCGAACAGCGTGATCAGCCGGCCCAGGTTGACGTCGTCGAGCGCGGCCTCGACCTCGTCCATGATGTAGAACGGGCTGGGGCGGGCGCGGAAGATCGCGCAGAGCAGCGCCACCGCGGTCAGGGAGCGCTCGCCGCCGGAGAGCAGCGACAGGCGCTTGATCTTCTTGCCTGGCGGCCGGGCCTCGACCTCGATGCCCGTCGTGAGCATGTCCTCGGGGTCGGTCAGCACCAGCCGGCCCTCGCCGCCCGGGAACAACACCGAGAAGACCTGCTCGAACTCGCGGGCCGTGTCGTGGTACGCGCTGGTGAAGACCTCGAGGATGCGGTCGTCGACGTCCTTGACCACGGTGAGCAGGTCCCGCCGGGTGGCCTTGAGGTCTTCGAGCTGGTCGGAGAGGAACTTGTACCGCTCCTCCATCGCCGCGAACTCCTCGAGGGCCAGCGGGTTGACCTTGCCCAGGAGGTTGAGCTCGCGCTCGGCCTTCGCGGCGCGCTTCTCCTGCGTGGGACGGTCGAACGGCACCGCCTCAGGCGCCGGCTTCCCCTCGGCCTCGGCGGCGGCCACCTCCGGGGCGGTTGGCGGGACCGGCACCTCGGGACCGTATTCGGCGACGAGCGTGTCGGCGTCGAGGCCGAACTCCTCCGCCGAGCGGGCCTCCAACTGCTCGATCCGCAGTCGCTGCTCGGCGCGGGCCACCTCGTCGCGGTGCACGGCGTTGGTGAGCCGGTCCAGCTCGGCGGTGAGCTGCTTGGACCGGCCGCGGACCTCGGTGAGCTCGGTCTCGCGCTCGGCCCGCGTGGACGCGAGCGTGTCGCGGGTCTCCTGGGCCTCGGCGATCGACGTGGCGAGCTGCTCCAGGGCGAAGGCGGCACCGGACATGACGGTCTCGGCGACCTTGGCGCCCCGGGCCCGGGTCGCCTTGCGCGCGGCGGCCCGCTCCCGGGCGGCCCGCTCGGCGGCGGCCTGGCGCAGCAGCGCGTCGGCCCGGCCCACGAGCGCGCCGACGCGCTCCTCGGCGGTCCGCACGGCGAGCCGGACCTCCATCTCGTGCTGGCGGGCCGCCGGCACCTCGGCCGCGAGGTCGTCACGCTCCTGCGTCGACGGATCCTCGTCGAGCGGCGTATCCTCCGCGAGCGCCAGCCGCTCCTCCAGCTCGGCCAGGGCGGTCAGGCCGGACTCGCGGGCCGATTCCGCCTTGGCCTTCGCCGCCGCGTGCCGCTCGACCTCGGCCTTGGCCGACTTCGCCGCGGCGCCGAACTCGGCGAGCCGCCGCGCGGCCGCGTTGCGCTGGCTGTCGGCCTCCTTCTTCGCGGCGGCGGCCTCGGCGACCTGCTGCTTGGCGGCACCGGCCGCGTTGCGCGCCAACGCGAGCAGCTCACGGGCCTCGGCGACGCGCCGCTCGGCGTCGACCTTTTGCTGGCGGGCCTCCTCGACGGCGGCCTGCACCTCGATGAAGCTGTGCTGCTTGCCCGAACCGCCGGCGGCCGCGTAGGCGCCGAGCACGTCGCCTTCCGGGGTGACCGCGCGCAGGCCGGGCGCGTAGGAGACGATGCGCTTGGCCACCGCCAGGTCGGGCGCGAAGACGACGTCGCCCAGGGCCCGCTCCAGCGCCGGACGCAGCTCCTCGGGCGCCCGCACCAGGTCGATGGCCCAGGCGGCACCCGGCGGCAACGGCACCCGCTCGACCGGCGGCGCGTCGAGCATCGGCGCCGAGGCGATGAGCAACGCGGCACGACCGGCGTCGTCCTGCTTGAGCATCTCGACGGCCGCGACCGCACCCTCGACGCCCGCGACCGCGACGGCGTCGGCGAGCGCGCCGAGCGCGGCGGCCAGGGCAGCCTCGTGGCCGGCCTCGACCGACAGCAGAGCGGCGACGCTGCCGAGCAGGCCGGGCACCCGGTCGCCGCGGGCCAGCAGGGTGCCGGCGCCGTCCTTGCGCCGCAGGCCCATCGCGAGGGCCTCCTCACGCGCCTTCCACTGGGCGGCCTCCTTCTCGGCGGCCCGCTCGGCGTCGCTGTGCAGGCGCACCTCGTTGTTGATCGACTCCAGCTCGCGGGTCGCCTCCTGGTGGCGCAGCTCCAGGTCGGCGTTGGCGTGGTCGGCGACGGAGGCGCCGGCGCTCGCCTCCTCGTAGAGTCCCTGAGCGTGCTCTGCGCGCGTCTCGGCCTCGGCGAGCTGCACGGCGAGCCGCTCGATCTCGTCGGCGGCGGCGGTCGCGCGGCTGCGGGCGGACTCGACCTGGCCGGTGAGCTTCGCGAGGCCTTCCCGCCGGTCGGCGATGGCCTTGTGCGCGGCGACGATCGCCTTTTCCGCGAACGCGAGCCGGCGCTCCAGGTCCTGCCGGCGCTCGACGGCCTCGGCCAGGCGCTCTTGGCTCGCCTCCAGCGCGGCGCGCAGCTCCTCCTCCTGCTCGCGGACCTTTTCCGCCTCGGCGACGAGCTGGTCCGGGTCCCGGCCGGGGCGCTCCTCGACCGGGGCCGCCGAAAGGTTGCGGTACCGCTCGGCGGCGAGCTGGTGCAGCGAGCGGTAGCGCTCCTGGAGGGTGGAGAGCTGGTACCACGTGTCCTGCGCCTCGGCGAGCACCGGCGCGTCGGCGGCGTGCTCTGCCTCCAGCGCGGATAGCCGCTCGTTGATCGCCTCGACCTCGGCCTCGACCTCCTCGCGGCGGGCGCGCAGCGCGGTCTCGTCGGCGATCTCCTTGTCGAGGGTGGTGCGCAGTGTCGCCAGGTCGTCGGCGAGGAGCCGGAGCCGGGCGTCACGCAGGTCGGCCTGGATGCCGGCGGCGCGCCGCGCCACCTCGGCCTGCCGGCCGAGCGGCTTGAGCTGGCGGCGCAGCTCCGTGGTGAGGTCACCGAGGCGGTTGAGGTTGGCCTGCATCGCGTCGAGTTTGCGGAGGGCCTTCTCCTTGCGCTTGCGGTGCTTGAGGACGCCGGCTGCCTCCTCGACGAACGCGCGGCGGTCCTCGGGCCGGGCGTGCAGGACGCCGTCGAGCCGGCCTTGGCCGACGATCACGTGCATCTCGCGGCCGATGCCGGAGTCGGACAGCAGTTCCTGGATGTCGAGCAGGCGGCATTGGTTGCCGTTGATCTCGTATTCGCTCTCGCCGGAGCGGAACATCCGACGGGTGATCGACACCTCGGTGTAGTCGATCGGCAGCGCACCGTCGGCGTTGTCGATCGTGAGGGTGACCTCGGCGCGCCCCAGCGGGGCCCGGCCCGCGGTCCCGGCGAAGATGACGTCTTCCATCTTGCCGCCGCGCAGCGCCTTGGCGCCCTGCTCACCCAGCACCCAGGAGATCGCGTCGACCACGTTGGACTTGCCGGAGCCGTTGGGCCCGACGACGCAGGTGATGCCCGGCTCCAGCCGCAGTGTGGTCGCGGAGGCGAAGGACTTGAAGCCCTTGACCGTCAGGCTCTTGAGGTGCACGGAACTCCACGGGTCGAGGTGATTTGCCGGGCTGTGTCATCCGGGAGGGTACCGCCGGGAGACTACCCAACCCCGCAGCACCGCACACCATAATGCGCGTGTCGTGGGCACACCGGCCACTCGGGTCACTCGAGTCACCAACCGGACGTCCGGGCCGACCGACCCCGGACATGACTGCGCGCCGAGACCCCATGGATGTCGGCGCGCGGGTTACTGTGCGGTTCTGCGTAGGTTCCACCGAGGATCGCCGGCCTGCCGGCGATCTTCCGACGTCCTGAAAACTCAGGCCATCGCCGGCTCAGCGAGGCGGACCAGGTGATCCGTCTCCGAAGCCGCCGCGGCGAGCCGGTCGTTTTCGGCACGGAGCCGAACGATCTCGAACTCGAGCGCCCGAACCTTGGCACGCAGTTGAGTGACCTCGTCTACGAGGCGCCGATCGGGCGCACCGCCCACGTGGCCGAAGAGGGCCTTAGCCATATCGTCTCCTTGATAAGCGCAGCCGGTCGATTCCGGCAAACGCGCGCCCAGCACCCGCGACCGAAGCACAAGGGCATGAATGGGCGCGACTGGCGACCCCTCTATGTTCCTTCGGGCACGCGACTTAGTCAAGCCAACTGGCACGCCAAACGTCCTGGCCAGGGTGTTCTCACTCACCCGGGTGCGTGATCGGCACCGCGCCGCCCGATCGTGGCAGTGTGCCACCGGTTGCCCCACGGCGCCACTGGGAAGTAGCGTCTCCGGGGAAATTCAAAGGCCTTGCTGAGCAGACCGGGAGACATGCGATGACAGCGCCGCAGCCCGGTCTCCTGGACCGGCTCGGCCCCGTCGGCAGCGCCACGATCACCACCGGCGTGCCGGTCCGCCACGACCTGAGCGCGGTGATCATTCCCGCTCTCACGGACGGTGGACCCAGCACCGGCAATGCGCAACCGGCCGCGCCGGAAACCGTCGTGGAGCGGACCGGCGAGCCCACTTCCGTCGCGCCGTCGCAATCCGCGTCCCCGGCCGGGAAATCGAGCAGCGCCGCGCCCGCACTCGGTTCCGCGAAGTTCAATACGAATTACGAGGACCGGATCGTACAACTCGTGAACAATGGACGGCGGAAGGAGCGATGCGAGCCGGTCCGCATGAATGGCCAGATCCGCACCGCCGCACGGGCAAACAGCGCGGACCCGGCGACCAACAACGTCACCGGCGGCAGGGGCAATGACGGCAGCGATCCGGCGGCACGCGCAGCAAAGGCCGGCTATTCGGAATTCGCCGGCGAGCTGACCGCGCGGCGCGGCGACGCGGGCGACGCGGGCGACGCGGTCAGGGGCCGGCCGCGCGACGACAACGATCGCGACGTACCGGTCGGCCGCGACATCAGACCGGTCGGTGGCGGCGCCGCGATGCGCGGCCGCACGGCTTGTCGGACCATGGACACCGGCCGTGCTTGAGGGGGCCCAGCATCGTTAGTCCGGTCGTGGACCGGGTTCCGACGCTCCTGCCACTGCGGGCGCATCCGCTCGCCCGGCCACACGCATGGGAGATCATCGCGGGACACGGTCCGGCATTCACCGTCGTCGTCGACGTGGCGCACGGACCCGGCAGCGGCCGTGATCCGTTGTGGACGGCCGCCATGAGCCGCCTCGATGCCGCCGGCACGCGACTGCTCGGCTACGTCGACGTCGACTACGGCACCCGGCCCGTCAGCCAGATCCGCGCCGACGTGTACCGCTGGGCCGGATACCCGGTCCGCGGGGTGTTCCTCGACCGCACGCCCGTCAGTCCGTACGCGATCGGCCCGGTGGCCGTCGCCGCGCAGGCCGCGACCCGCGCGGGCCTGCCGGACGTCGTGCTGAACCCCGGCGAGCCACCGGACGATGCGTACCGCGACCTGGGCATCCCGGTGTGCGTGTTCGACGGGAGTTGGCGCGAGTACCGCCGCTGGTCGTGCGAGGGGGCCCGCCCCGGCGACGGGCACCTGGTGCACGCGGTTCCGCCGTGGAATCTCGACGAGGCGTCGCGGTTACAGGTGGCCCGTGGGGCAGGCTTCGGCCTGGTGACGGACCTGGGCGCCCCGGATCCCTACGCGGACCTGCCCGCCTGGTGCGGCCTGGGTCGGAGCATCGGCGAGCTGAGCAAGCCCACGCCGCTCCCCCGCCGCTCCCGCCCGCACCGCCAGGTCAACGCGGCCCCGACGGCGGCAGCCGTGTGGGGCCCGGCAGCGGGCGCCTGAACCCCGCCACAGGGCCGGAATCCTCCAAGATCGACCTCTTCTCGGCAATTCGCAACAGATCGTGACGGGAGAAAACGTGCGCGCTCGGCCGAGAGAAAAACCGTCGACCGTACAACAACCACCGTCTATAGAATGCGGCGCGGACGGGGCTGGCATTTCGGGCACGAGAATGACGACCGGTTCATGAATGCCTCACGGCGGATCGGAGTGCCGCACCGCTTGCAGGGAAGACCCTCCCGGCCGTACGCATTCAGCGACCGGTCGAAGTATCCGCTTTCACCGTTCACGTCGACATACAGCGCGTCGAAACTTGTCCCGCCCTGCCCGATCGCCTCGTTCAGCACGTCACGGACGTGCTCCAGCAGGCGGCGGACCGCCGGACGGGTCAGCCGCGACGTGTCCCGCGCACCGTGCAACGAGGCCCGCCACAGCGCCTCGTCGGCGTAGATGTTGCCCACGCCCGAGATCAGGGTCTGGTCCAGCAGCGCCCGCTTGACCTCCGTCCGGCGGCGGCGCATGGCCTCCACGAACGCGTCGTCGACGAACAGCGAGTCGACCGGGTCGAGCGCGATGTGCGCCAGCTCGGCCGGCAGGACGGCACCGCCCGCCGACACGCTGAGGCCGCCGAACGTGCGCTGGTCGACGAAGCGCAGCTCCGGGCCGTCGTCGTCGAACGTGAACCGCACCCGCAGGTGCGTCTCCGGCGGGGCCGCGACCGGCCGCAGCAGGAGCTGACCGGACATGCCGAGGTGGCCGATGAGGGCGTCCTCGTCGTCGAGGGGCAGCCAGAGGTACTTCCCGCGCCGCATCACCGCCCCGACCCGCCGACCGGCGAGCACGTCGGCGAAGTGGGCCGAGCCGGGCAGGTGGCGGCGGATCGCCCGCGGGTGCAGCACCTCGACGGTGGCGATACGCCGGCCGGACACCCACTTGTCGAGGCCGCGGCGGACGGTCTCGACCTCGGGCAGCTCAGGCATAGGAGTCCTTAGATCGCGTAATGCCAGACGGTGATCAGATACGAGCCGTACCACAGCCCGAACGCACCGCAGGCCGCCAAGACTAGCGCCATCGTGCGCGGTCTGGCCCTGCCGAGTGCGACGGCCGGCGGGACGAGGATCAGCAACGCCGGGACCAGCAGCCGCGGCTTCGAGTGGTAGTAGCCGCCCTGGCCGACGGCCAGCACCAGGACGATCAGCCCGTACACGGTCAGGGGTGGCCAGACCTTCATCGTGATCGCCACCGCGGCAGCGATCACCACGGCGATCAGCATCCAGGCGACGCTGACCTGGACCCAGCCATCGCCGTCGCGCAGCGCGTCGCGGACGAACATGAGGCTGGATCGGCCGTAGTCGAACGTCGTGCCCCAGCCGGCCGTCTGGATGTCGAACCACGCGCCGAGATCGCCGACACGCATGCCGACCCACAGCAGGTAGGCGGGCACACCGGCCAGTGCGATCCCGGCTGCGACCGCGGGTTTCCAGGCAGTGGTACGGCCTGTGCCACCCTCCCGCCGCCCCTGGTGGACGGCCAGCCCGGCCGCGACGGCGAGCGCGACGGCGGCCGCGGCGCCCGTCGGCCGGGTCAGGGCGGCGCCGAGCCCGAGCAGCCCGGCCGGGAGCCAGTCGCCGCGGTGCGCGCACAGCAGCATGCCGGCCACGAGCGCGGTGAACAGCGCCTCCGAGTAGGCCATCGACAGCGCCATCGACATCGGCTGGGCGCAGAACAGCGCGGTGAGCGCCAGGCCGACCCGCTCGTCGTACAACCGGGTGCCGAGGGCGCACAGCAGGACCGCTGCGAAGCCTCCGGCGATCCACGATACGGTGATCGCGGCGGTGCCGTAGTCGAACTGCGTGACGAAGTGCGTCAGCCGGACGAGCATCGGGTAGCCGGGGAAGAACGCCAGGCCGTTGCCGACGAGCTGACCCTCGGCGTTGTACGTGTACCCGGTCGGATAGCCCTCTTCGGCGACGCGGATGAAGTGCCCGCCG
This sequence comes from Dactylosporangium roseum, assembly GCF_025264685.1. Classification (GTDB taxonomy): domain Bacteria; phylum Actinomycetota; class Actinomycetes; order Mycobacteriales; family Micromonosporaceae; genus Dactylosporangium; species Dactylosporangium roseum. The sequence continues at coordinate 1,553,668 of NZ_CP073721.1, read as the reverse complement.
TCCCAGGCGAGCAGCCGGTCACGGACCTTGCCGTCGTCCGCCATCCACCAGACGAAGAGCAGTTGGAGGAGGCGGCTCAGCGCGTACAGCCCCAGGGGGTACGCCAGCAGCATCGGTTTGTGCCGCTGCACAACCTCAGTGACCGGCGTCATCATCGAGGGTTTCGGTCTCCGCCGGCTCGGGCTCGCCGGCCCGCCCCTGGTCGGCGACCGACCGTGCGGACAGTTCCTTCCAGGCGGCCTCGGCGGCCCGCTGCTCGGCCTCCTTCTTGCTGCCGCCCTGCGCTCCGCCGTAGCGCCGCTTGGCCACGATCACCCAGGCGGTGAACTTCTTGGCGTGGTCGGGCCCCTCCTCGTCGATGCGGTACTCGGGAACGCCCAGGCCACGGCCGGCGGTGAGTTCCTGGAGGCTGGTCTTCCAGTCCAGCCCCGCGCCGCGGAGCGCGGCCTCCGCCATCAGCCCGTCGAACAGCTTGTGGATCACCTGCGCGGTGGTGTCCAGGCCGTACTGCAGATAGATCCCGCCGATGAGCGCCTCGAGTGTGTCGGCGAGGATGCTCGCCTTGTCCCGCCCGCCGGTGGCCTCCTCGCCCTTGCCGAGCAGAAGGTAGGGGCCAATGCCCTCGGGGCCGAGCCGGCGGGCGACCTCGGCGAGGGCCCGCATGTTGACCACACTGGCCCGAAGCTTGGCGAGCTGGCCCTCGGGCAGGTCGGGGTGGTTGTGGAACAGGGCGGTGGTGATCACCACACCGAGGACCGCGTCGCCGAGGAACTCCAGCCGCTCGTTGGTGGGCAGGCCGCCGTTCTCGTAGGCGTAGGACCGGTGCGTCAGCGCACGCCGCAGCATGTCGGAGTCGAAGTCGACGCCGAAGGCGGCCTCGAGTTGGGTCGGTTTCTTCACGAGCGCTCTCCCAATGCGTCACGGATGGTGAGGCCGCCGGCCGAGGAGAGTTCGGTCAGCAGATCGTCGGCGAGCCCCGCGACCGCGGGGATGATGCGGTCGCGGTGCAGACGGGCGGCGAGGGTGATGCCGTCGGCGATGTCGGCGCCGGCGGCGGAGCCGTGGCACACCACGACGTCGCCGACGACACCGAGCAGCACGGCGGCCGCCTCGTGGCCCCGGGTGCCCCGCAGGGCCCCCTCGATGCCCTTGAGCAGGACGTTTCCGGTGAAGCCGTCGGTCACCACGACGTCGGCCGGGCCGCCCTGCGGCACGTCGTGGCCCTCGACTAGGCCGACGTACCGGCCGCCGGTCGGCAGCGGGATGTCCGACAGTGCGATGGAGACGGCGCGGCGCAGGCGATCGCCCTTGCCGGGCTCGCTGCCGATGGACAGTAGGCCCACGCGCGGCTTCTGGATCTTGAGTGCGGCGACGGCGTAGGCGGCGCCGAGCACCGCGTGCTGGACGAGCTCCAGCATCGTCGCGTCGAGGGTCACCCCGACGTCCACGAGCAGGACCGGCCCGTGCGGGGTGGGCAGCGCGGCGGCGAGCGCCGGCCGGCGGACACCGCGGAGCCGGCCCAGGACGTGCGCGGACGCGGCGACGGCGGCGCCGCTCGACCCGGCCGAGACCATGCCGTGGGCCCGGCCGGCGTAGACCGCCTCGGCGGCGGCCCGCACCGTCGTCTCCCGGCGGATGTTGCGCAACGGCGCGTCGGCCATGCCGATGTGACTCTCGACCACGATGACACTGACGCGCTCCCGGTCTGCGACCGCGAGCGCGCCGATGACCTCGTCCGCCGCTGCTTGCGGCCCGACGAGGACGAGTTGGAGGTCTGGATCGGCGCTGCATGCACGCAGAGCGCCGTCAACCACCACGGCGGGAGCCCCATCCCCGCCGAGGAGGTCGACGGCGATCCGCGCGACGCCGGACGGGAGATCCCCGCCGTGCGGCGATCGGTCGGATCGCGTCACCCGGACCCGGTGGTCAGACCTCGATGACCTGGCGGCCGTTGTACGTGCCGCAGACCGAGCAGGCAGCGTGGGGCAGCTTCGGCGAGCGGCACTGGGGGCACGGCTGCGTGGAGACCGCGACGGCTTTCCACTGGCTCCGGCGCGACCGGGTGTTGCTGCGCGACATCTTCCGCTTGGGAACGGCCACGGGTCTTACTCCTCTGACGTCTTGATCTGGGACAGGGCGGCCCAGCGCGGGTCGAGCTGCTCGTGGCTGTGTCCCTCGGGCAGTTCGTCGAGCGGCACCCCGCAGTCGGGGCACAGCCCTGGGCAGTCTTCGCGGCACACGGGGTTGGCGGCCAGGGAGAGCACCACCGCGTCCCGCAGTGCCGGCTCCAGGTCGATCAGGTCGCCCTGCAGCCGTCCGACCTCGTCCTCGTCGGTCGTCTCGTCCGTGGTGCTGTGCACGTAGGCATAGAACTCTTGGATCGGGACGTCCAGCGTGTCGCTGATCGGACGTAGGCAGCGTCCGCACTCACCCACCAGCGGGCCGGTGACGGTGCCGGAGACGAGAACGCCTTCGGACACCGACTCCATGCGCAGTCGGAGGTCGAGCTCGGCGCCCTGGGGCACGCCGATCAGCTCCAGACCGAGGTCATCCGGGGCCGGCACCCTCCGCGAGACCGCATGCAGAGCACCCGGTCGGCGTGGGAGGTCTCTCGTCTCGAGGACCAGCGGCGACCGGGGATCCAGTTGCGGGTGCTGTTGGTGTGGCATCTTCAGACTCCGGCCAGGCAGGGCCGACGGACAAGGCTACCCGAGCGGCAGATCTTCCGTCGAATCGCCCCTACCTTATCGCTTCCCCGGGCGCCTCTCAGAACGGCAACGGCCGGTCGTCCTCGCCGGACGGGGTGAAGGAGCCGATCTCCCGCAGGGCGTGCATCTTGTCCCGGCCGCGCTCGATGGAGGCGAGCGACCTGGTCAGGAACTGCTCGAAGTTGGCCAGGGCCGTGTCGACGTAGTCGTCGACCTCGTCGCGCAGCCGCTGGGTCTCCGCACGCGCCTCGTTGATCATCCGGGACGCCTCGTGCTCGGCGGAGACGACGATCTCGTTGATCGAGACGAGACGGGTGTGCTCCGCCTCCGCCTCCGCGATGATCCGCTCGGCCTCGCGCCGCCCGGCGTCGACGATCTTGTCCCGCTCCTCGAGCAGCGCGGTGGCCCGCCGAAGCTCACCCGGCAGGTCGGCGCGCAGTTGGTCGAGCAGGTTGATCATCTCGGCCCGGTCGAACACGAAGTTGCTCCGCGACATCGGCGCCGACCGTGCACCCTCAACCAGCGCGATGATCTGGTCGATGTTCTCGAGCGGATCCACCTGCGGTCACTCCTGTCCAACGTCGAACGACGTAACCATCATGCGGCCCAAACCGTGATGCCGCTCCATCGCCACTCTGGTTTCCGCTCAGTTTCGCGACGGATCACGGCCGGAGGCGAACCGCTCCCGCAGCCGATTCACCACGAGATCGGGTACATGCGGCGAAACGTCGCCGCCCCACTTGGCAACCTCTTTGATCAGGCTCGAGGAGACGAACGAGAACCTGGGGTTGGTCGGCATGAAGAGGGTCTCGATGCCCCCCAGCCCCAGGTTCATCTGGGCCATCTGCAGCTCGTAGTCGAAGTCGCCGGCGACCCGGACGCCCTTGACGATCGCGGTGATCTCATGGGTGTGGCAGAAGTCGACCAGCAGGCCCTGGAAGGCGTCGACCCTGACGTTGGCGTAGGGGGCGGTCACCTCCGCGAGCATCTCCAGCCGTTCGTCGACGGTGAACAGCCCCGCCTTGCTCTGATTGATCAGCACAGCAACGACAACCTCGTCGAACATCTTCGATGCCCGCCCGACGATGTCGAGGTGCCCGTTCGTGACCGGGTCGAACGAACCCGGACAGACCGCGCGCCTCATCGCACCAGCCCAAGCCTCATGAGCGGGGACCGTACCAAAGGACCGGACAAGGCCACGTCAGCCTTCCGCGTCGCGTCGGGCATACCACAGGGTCGTCTCGCCATACCGCCGCTCGGCGTGCCCCTGGAGGCCCTCCGGCCAGGCCATCGGGGCGCCGCGGCCGGACCGCTCGACGACCACCAGGGCGTCCGGGGCGAGCCACCGCTCGGCGAGCGCCCGCAGGACGTCACGCACCCGCTCGTCGGTGACCGCGTAGGGCGGGTCGACGAACACCACGTCGAACGGCTCTTCGGGCGGGCCGGCGAGCAGCCGCTCGACCTTGTCGGCGACGAGCCGGACCCGGCCACCCACGCCGAGCGTGGCGATGTTGGACCGCGCGACCCGGGCGGCCTTGGCGTCGGACTCCGCCAGCAGTACGTGCGAAGCCCCGCGCGAGCAGGCCTCCAGCCCCACGGCGCCGGAGCCGGCGTAGAGGTCGGCGAAGCGGGCACCGTCGAGGTCGACGAGGGTGTCGAGCGTGCTGAACAGCGCCTCACGCACCCGGTCGGAGGTGGGACGGGTCCCCTGCCCGGCCGGCACGACCAGCCTCCGGCCGCCGAGCGTCCCGGCCACGATGCGTGTCACGACTTCAGCCTAGGGGGTGGCCCGCAGCCGCCGGATCAGCCCTTCTCCAGGTATTCGGCCCGCTCCTCGTCGACGAGTTGGGCGATCGTGGCGGCCAGCCCGGGGTATCGCCGCAGCTCCGGATCCTCCTCGAGCAGCTCGATCGCCTCGGTCCGCGCCTCGCCGATCAGCTCGGCGTCGCGTTGGAGGGACAGCAGCCGCAGGTGGGAGCGGTGGCCGGACTGGGCGGCGCCGAGCACGTCGCCCTCGCGGCGCTGCTCCAGGTCGAGCTCGGCCAGCTTGAACCCATCGGTCGTGGACGCCACCGCGTCGAGGCGGGCGCGGGCCGGGGTGCCCTCGCCCGCCTCGGTGACGAGCAGGCAGAGCCCGGGTGCGCTGCCCCGGCCGACCCGGCCGCGCAACTGGTGGAGCTGGGAGACGCCGAACCGGTCGGCGTCGAGGATCATCATCATCGTGGAGTTCGGCACGTCGACGCCGACCTCGATCACCGTGGTGGCGACCAGCACGTCGAGGTCACCGGCCGCGAACGAGCGCATGACCGCGTCCTTCTCGTCGGCCGGCAGCTTCCCGTGCAGCACGCCGATGCGCAGGCCGTGCAGCGGCCCGTCGGCCAGCTCCGGCGCCACGTCGAGCACCGCCACCGGCGGGCGGCGGCCGTCGTCGCCGCCGAGGTCCTCACCCTCCGACTTCGTGTCGCCGATGCGCGGGCAGACGATGTAGGCCTGATGGCCGGCGGCGACCTCCTCGCGGAGCCGCCGCCAGGCCCGGTCGAGGAACGCGGGCTTCTCCGTCACCGGCACGACGTGGGAGGCGATCGGCGACCGGCCCTTGGGCAACTGGCTCAGCACCGAGGTCTCCAGGTCACCGAAGACGGTCATCGCGACGGTGCGCGGGATCGGGGTGGCGGTCATGACGAGCACGTGCGGCGGCTGTTCCGCCTTGGCGCGCAGGGCGTCGCGCTGCTCGACGCCGAAGCGGTGCTGCTCGTCGACCACGATCAGGCCGAGGTCGGCGAAGTCCACCCCCTCGTAGAGCAGGGCGTGGGTGCCGACGACGATGCCGGCCGTGCCGTCGCGGAGCTCCTCGACAACCCGGCGGCGCGCGGCCGCACCCAGCGAGCCGGTCAGCAGCGCGACGCGGGTGGCCTCCGGCGCCGCGTCGAGCTCGCCGGCCCGGGCCATGCCGCCGAGGAGGTCCTGGACGTTGCGGTAGTGCTGGGCCGCCAGGACCTCGGTCGGCGCGAGCATCGCCGCCTGGCCGCCGGCGTCGACGACCTGGAGCATCGCGCGCAGCGCGCAGAGGGTCTTGCCGGAGCCGACCTCGCCCTGGAGGAGCCGGTGCATCGGGTGGGGCCGTGACAGGTCGGCGGCGATCTCCTCGCCGACGTCGTGCTGGCCGCGGGTCAGCTCGTAGGGCAGGCCGGCGTCGAACGCCGCGAGCAGGCCGTCCGGGCGCCTCGGCCGTGGTGTCGCGGGCCAGTCGGCCGCCCGGAGCTTGCGTTGTACGAGCGTCAACTGCAGCGCGAACGCCTCGTCCCACTTGAGGCGGCGCCGGGCGAAGTACAGCGCCTGCTGCGACTCGGGTCGGTGGATGTCGCGCAGCGCCTTGTCGAGCGCGGACAGCTTGCGCTTCGCCCGGATCGTCGCCGGCACCGGGTCGGTCGTCGGCGGCAGCACGTCGAGCACCGTGCGGACGGCGGCGGCGATCCGCCAGGTCGGGACCTTGGCGGTCGCCGGATAGACCGGGATGATCGCCCCGGCGAACTCCTCGACGGCCTCCTCGCCCTCGGTGGCGCCCTCACCCGCGGCGAGCAGCAGGTAGTCGGGCTGGTTGAGCTGGAGCTTGTTGTTGAAGCGGCCGACCTTGCCGGAGAACAGTCCCCAGCGCCCGGGCCGCAGTTGGTTCTCCCGCCAGGGCTGATTGAAGAACGTGACGCTGATCTCCCCGCCGCTGTCGTCGCCGATGACCGCCTCGACCAGCGAGCCGCGCTTGCCCTTGGTCGCGCCGCGCTGCTGCGTGAACGACCGCGAGCTGACCCGCTTGACCTGCCCGAACACCGTGACTTCGGCGTCGATCTCCAGCGAGCGGATGTCGGTGTGCTCGCCGCGCTCCTCGTAGCGGCGCGGGAAGTGATACACGAGGTCGCCGACCGTGTGCAGGTCGAGGCTCTCGCCGAGCAGCTTCGCCCCGTTGCCGCCGACCACCTTCTGCAGCGGCGTCGCCATCTCGATCTCGGTCACCGCGTCACTCCACTCCTACCAGCAGCGGGTAGTGCGGCTGGCCGCCCTCGTAGCACTGCACCTCCACGAACGGCCAGGCGCCACCGACATGCGCCCGCAGCGTCTCGCCGAGATCGGCGGGCGCCCCCTGCCCCACGATCAACGTCACCAACTCACCACCGGCGGTGAGCATCCGGTCGAGCAGTTGGACGGCGGTCTGGCACAGGTCCTGGCCGATGAGGTTCACCTCGCCGTCGACGATCGCCAGCACGTCGCCCGAACGGCACCGTCCCGCCACGGTGAGCGCCTCGCGGCTGGCGACGGTGACCTCGGCCGACCGGCAGCGGGCGGCCGCCTCGGCCATCGCGATCACGTCGTCCTCGAACCGCCGCTGGTGATCCCGCACCGCCATCGCCGCGAGTGCCTGCACCGGCGACCGCGTCGGCACGACCCCGGCCCGGATGCCGACGGCCCGCGCCTCGGCCGCGGCGGCGGTGGCGACGGCCAGCACGTTGGGGTCGTTGGGCAGCACGACGACCCGCCCGGCGCCGGTCGCCTTGATCGCCTCGAGGATCTCCCCGGTCGACGGCGTGCCGCCGAGCACCGTGGCCCCCTCGGCCGTGAGCAACTCCCCCAGTCCCGTCCCGGCGCAGACCACGACGACGGCCCGCTCCCGCTGCCGCGGAATGAGCACGAGCCCCTGCCGGGCCGCGATCTGATCGGCGAACCGCGTGACGGTGATCCGGCTGGGCCGCCCCGCCTCGATCCCCGCCTCGACGGCGGCCCCGACGTCGTTGACGTGCACATGGACGTGCCAGGTCCGCTCGTCGCCGACGACGACGAGCGAGTCCCCCAGCCGGCCGAGCACATCACGCAGCCGGTCGACGGCCTCGGCGGGCGCGTCCAGGAGGTATTGCACCTCATAAGCGAACTCGTCCGACCCCGCCTCGCGCTCCATCTCGGCGGGGCGGCCCTCCCCGGCGGACGCCCGGCCCGCGATGGCCGGCCTGCCCGCGATGGCCGGCACCCTGGTGGCGAACTCCGGCGCGGTCTCTCCCGTGAGCGTCTCGACCAGAGCGTCGAGCAGCACCACCAGCCCGCGCCCGCCGGCGTCGACGACCCCGGCCCGGGCGAGCGCCGGCAGTTGCTCCGGCGTGCGGGCCAGCGCCGCCCGCGCCCCGTCGGCCGCCGCCCGTGCGACGGCTGCCACGGTGTCGCCCGCGGCACCGACCGGCCCTGCCGCTCCTGCCGCCCCCACGGAACCGCCGCCGGCCACGCCCGCGGCGCCGACCGGCCCTGCCGCCCCCGCCGACCCCGCGGAACCGCCGCCGGCCACCTCCGCGGCGCCGACCGGCTCACCGGCGGCGGCCCGCAGGACCGCCGCGTTCGCGGCTCGTGCGGCGGCGGCGCCCACCGACAGCACGGTGCCCTCCACCGGGGCGGCGACCGCGAGATAGGCGGTCTTCGCCGCGTGGTCGAGCGCCCGTGCCAGGTCCGGCCCGCCGGCCGTCTCGGTGTCGGCCAGCGACTCGGCCAGTCCCTTGAACAACTGGGCCAGGATGATGCCCGAGTTGCCCCGCGCGCCGAGCAGCGCCGCACGGGCAGCCGTGCGCAGGGTCGCGCCGAGCGCTCGGCCCTCGGCGGCGGTGGTCATGGAATCGACGGCGGCGGCGAGCGTGAGCACCAGGTTGGTGCCGGTGTCACCGTCGGGCACCGGATAGACATTGAGCGCGTTGATCTCGTCTTCGTGGCGACGCAGCGCGTCGAGGCCGGTGGCACACCACCGGCCGACGGTGGCGGCGTCCACACTGTCGGGCACGGCCCGAGCCTAACGGCGACCACTGACATTCCCCACCGAAGCGGCGCCTGACCGGGCCGATTGGGTGTGGCGGGGTTGGATCAGGTAACCTTGCCGGGTTGTCTGCTGGGAGTCCAGCGGATGACGCCTGGAGTCCGGCCCGCGGCGCGGGTGTGATTCCAGCCCGAGACGCAATCAATTCCCAGGAGATCCCCGTGGCTAGCGTGTGCGACGTCTGCGGCAAGGGACCGGGCTTCGGCCACAATGTGTCCCACTCGCACCGGCGGACCAACCGCCGTTGGAACCCCAACATTCAGACGGTGCGCACCCCGGCCGGTGGCGGCACCACGCGGAAGATGCAGGTCTGCACCTCCTGCCTGAAGGCCGGCAAGGTCGTCCGCGGCTGATCCAGCCAGCGTGAGGCCCCGCGACGTGGTCGCGGGGCCTTTTGGCGTGTCCGGCCGGGAGCTCCCGGGCCGTGGAGCGTCGTGGCTGCCGGGGCGACCACAACGCTCCACGAGAGCCGGTTCAGGCGCGGTGGAGCTGACCGCGCAACGCGCCGTTCTCGAAGTCCGTGGAGTGGACGTTCACGTAGTAGCGGGCCGGGTTGGAAGCGATCTTGCGAGCCGCCTTCGAGCCGATGTTCCGGCAACCGGCCACCGAACCGTGCCAGGCCGGCGGGGACAGCGTGGCGACGACGCCGCCGTCGCGGCCCGCACGGCCCGCGTGGATGTGGGCCTGGGTCACGTCGCCCGTGACGTCGCGCACCCTCAGGACGTAACAGAGCCGGCCGTCAGGGTGCAGCCGGAACAACCCTATGCCCGTGGCGTCCGGGTCTCCGCTGCCCTTCGGCACCTCCTGCCGCCCCGTCAGGTACGCCCCGAGGCTGATCGTCGGCGGCGCCGCCGACGCGGGGCCGCCGGCCAGCACGCCGGCCGAGACGACGGTGGCGACGGTCGTGAGTGCCAGTGCTACACGCATGGTGGTCTCCTCGAAGAACGGAACAGAACTCCGAACCGAGGGGAAGACCACGCGGAGGGCGGCAGGCGGTCAGCAGTGCACAGGACCGGGGTCGGCGGCGGGAACGGTCTCGGTGATCGAGGCCGAGAGGTTCACGACCCACGAGCCGTCGACGGCCTTCGGTACCACCACCCGGAGCGGCACCTTGCGATCCACTGTCTGCCAGACGGTCTGGTCGCCGCGCTCCTCCGGGAACCAACATACGTTGGAAAGACCGAGAAGCTGGGCATTTTGCGGAATTGCCGGTTTTGCCGTTCCGCAGGACAGCACGATCGCCGGGTCGCCGAACGCCGCGTTCTGCTCGTTGCCGGCCGTGACCGGGCGGCGGTCGAGGCCACCCAGCGTCGAGGGCAGCTTCGCCGTCAGCGCACGGCAGACCGTGGCCGTGTCAGGATCGAGGGGTGCGGCCTCGACCTGCACCGCCGAGACCGACGCCGGCTTCGGCTGCTGCGGGAATCCGCCGAGCACCCAGAACACGACAAGGCCGGCCACCAGCGCCACAGGCAACGCGGTGAGGGTCGCGATTTTCGCGGGAGACATCTATAAGTGCACCACCGAGCAGGTGAGAGTACGGGTGATGCCGGGCACCATCTGGACCTTGCTCACAATAAGTTTGCCCAGCTCGTCGACGCTGCGGGCCTCCGTCAGCACCACTACATCATACGGACCCGTGACAGCGTCGACCCGGACCACACCCGCGAGGCCCTGAATGGCCGATGCCACATCACGCGCCTTGCCGACCTCTGTTTGGATCAGGATGTATGCCTGTACCACGACACGACCCCTTCCTGCGCCGCGCGAGCGCTGATCAGGCGTGAACCTACCGCACCATGGGAATCGGCAAATCAACCGCCGTGCGTGATCATGCCACGACACGCAGCTTCGGCGACAGAATCGAGCATCGATTTGGAGGACGGGTGACGGTAGCAGCCGCCGGGGAGTTCGGGCTGATCTCGCGGGTAACGGCCCGGCTCGGGGCGGAGTCGCCCTATGTCCTGCTCGGACCCGGGGACGACGCGGCGCTGGTCGCGACCCCCGACCGCCGGGTGGTGGCCAGCACCGACGTGCTGGTCGAAGGCCGGCACTTCCGCCGGGACTGGTCCAGCGCCCGCGACATCGGCCATCGGGCCGCCGCCGCCAACCTGGCGGACATCGCCGCGATGGGCGGCCGGCCGACCGCGCTGCTGGTGGCCCTGTGCGCACCGGCCAATCTCCAGATCTCCTGGGCGGAGGAGCTCGCCGACGGGCTCGCGGCGGAAGCGGCGAAGACCGGCGCGATCGTCGTCGGGGGCGACACCTCGGCGAGCCCGACGCTGACGATCGCGGTGACCGCGCTCGGCGACCTGGAGGGACGCGAGCCGGTGGTCCGCACGGGGGCACAGCCCGGCGACATCGTCGCCGTGGCGGGGCGGATCGGGCACGCCGCGGCCGGGTACACGATCCTGTCGCGCGGTTTCCGCTCGCCGAAGCTGCTGGTGGAGGCGTTCCGGCGCCCGGAGGTGCCGTACCACCTCGGCCCGCTGGCGGCCCGGCTCGGCGCCACCTCGATGATCGACATCTCGGACGGGCTGCTCGCCGACCTCGGGCACATCGCGACCGCCAGCGACGTCGGCATCGACGTGCGGCGCGACGCGTTCACGGTGCCGGCGCAGATGCGTGACGCGGCGACCGCGCTCGGCGTGGATCCCTACGGCTGGATCCTGGCCGGCGGCGACGACCACGCGCTCGCCGCCACCTTCCCGGCCGACACCGAGCTGGCCGCCGAGTGGCTCGTCGTCGGTTCCGTCCTGCCCGCCGGCCCGTTCACAGCGGGTGGCGGCGTGACGGTCGACGGGCGCCGGTACACGGGCGGAGCCCCGGGCTGGGATCACTTCAGGTAGTCGACCACCACCGATGCGGTAAGGCACGGATCGACTCGTACCCTTTACCCTCGTGAGCGAGATAGACATCCGGCTGACCCGCTACGGTTCGCGGGTCGCCAACACCCTGACGACCGCCGCACTGGCGGAGCTGGTCCAGCGGTACGGCGGCGACGGCGACAGCACCCCGATCCTCCCCGGCGAGTTCGACCCGCCGGGGGGCGGCTTCCTGATCGCCTACGACCCCGACCACGAGCCGATCGGCTGCGTCGGCTGGCGGACCCTGGCCGAGGACGAGGACACGGCGGAGCTCAAGCGGATGTACGTCGTTCCCGGCCACCGCGGCCGGGGCGTGGCCAAGGCGTTGCTCGTCGCCGTGGAGGACGACGCGCGGCGGAGCGGGCGGCGGCGGATGTGGCTGGAGACCGGCACCGCCCAGCCCGAGGCGATCGCCCTGTACGAGCGGTCCGGCTACGTCCGGATCGAGGACTTCGGCCACTACAAGGAATACGAGGACGTCCGCTCCTTCGGCAAGGACCTCTGAGCGGCGGTCAGTGCAGGCCGGTCCCCCGCCGCACCGCCGCCCGGATCAGGCGTGCGACGAGGGAGTCGTACGGCAACCCGCTCGCCGCCCAGACCGACGGGAACGGCGCGCCCGGCTCGAACGCCGGCATCGTGTCGATCCGGTCGAGCGTGATCTCGCCCGCCGGGGTCACGGTGAAGTCGACGCGGGCCAGCCCGGCGCAGTCCAGCGCCACGAACGCCTGGACGGCCAGCTCCCGCACCGCCCGCTCCACGTCACGGTCCAGCTCCGCCGGGGCCGTGGTGCCGTCGCCGGTGACCGCACCGGGGACGCTGCACTCGGGATCGCCGGCGGTGTCGAGCACGCCGACCGTCACCCGCCGGCCGGCCGGCACGGTCGCGACGACCACCTTGCCGTCGACCTCACGGGCGGCGGCGACGGCGGCGCCGAGGTCCGCCCAGTCGTCCACGACGGTCTCCCCGCCGGTGCCACGCGCGGGCCGCACGACCACCGGAAGCGGCAGCCGGGCACGATCGGCCTCATCGAGGGAGACGCCCGCGCGCAGCACCGCATAGGGCGCGACCGGCAGGCCGGCCGCCACCGCGAGCTTGCGCAGGTGGTCGTGGTCGAGCGCGGCCGACGAGGCGAAGACGCCGGAGCCCACGTAGGGCAGGTCGGCCATCTCCAGCAGGCCCTGGATGGTGCCCTCGTGGCCGAAGGCTCCCCGCAGCACCGGGAAGACGACGTCGATGCCGGCGAGCCGGGCGACCCCGTCGCGCGCGTCGACGACCGTGATGTCGCCGGTGACCGGCACGAGGTCGGTGGAGCTCGCCGCCGGGCCGGCCGGCAGGACCCAGCGCCCCTCGCTGGTCACGCCGATCGGCACGATCTCGAACTGGTCGTCGGCATCGAGCGCCGCCAGGACGTCGGCCGCGCCGACGCTGTCGATGGCGTGCTCGGTGCTGCCGCCGCCGAACACGACGGCGACCCGGGTCTTCTCTGGCGTCTCCACGCCGCCGACCCTAGCCAACAAGTCAAGTCCCCGCTGCGTCCAACGCCTGACGCAGATCGGCGACCAGGTCCGCGGTGTCCTCGACACCGCACGAGAACCGCACCAGCCCCTCCGGCGTGTCGTCGCCCCACTGCGCGCGCCGGTCGGCGGAGGTGTGCAGGCCGCCGAACGAGGTGGCCGCGAAGATCAGCTCGGAGGCCGCGAAGAAGCGGTCGACGGCGGCCTTGTCGGCGAGCGCGAACGTCACCACACCCGGGATCCGGCGCATCTGCCGGCGCGCCAGGCCGTAGGCCGGGTCCTGCGGGCGGCCGGGCCAGCGCACGGACCGTACCGCCGGATGGCCGGCCAGCAGCTCGGTCACGGCCGCCGCGTTGGCGGCCTGCCGGGTCAGCCGCAGGTCGAGGGTGCCCAGCGACCGGTGCGCCAGCCACGCCTCGAACGGGCCGGGGATGGCGCCGGTGCGGTCGCGCCAGGTGCTGATCGTGGCGGCCAGCTCCGGGTCGCGGGTGCAGACGTAGCCCATCAGCAGGTCTGAGTGGCCGGTCAGCGCCTTGGTGCCGGAGGCGACCGAGAAGTCGGCACCGAGGTCGAGCGGGCGCTGGCCGAGCGGGGTCGGGGTCGTGTTGTCGACGGCGACGAGACCGCCCCGCTCGTGGACGGCGGCGGCGAGCCCGGCGACGTCGCAGACGTCGAGTCCCGGGTTCGACGGGGTTTCCAGCAGCAGCAGGCGCACGCCGTCGAACGGCGGGTAGGGCCCCGCGGTCCGCGCCGTCGCCACCGTCACGCCGCGGTCGGGCAGGTGTTCGCCGGCGAAGGCGCGGGTCAGGTAATACCCGTCCTGGGGCACGACCACGGTGTCGCCGCTGCGCAGCGTGGTGAGCAGGACGGCGGTGACGGCCGCCATGCCGGACGCGAAGACGACGCACTCGCCGCCCTCCAGCTCGCCGATCGCGCTTTCGAGGGCGCGGTACGTGCGGTTGTCCGTCCGCCCGTACCCGTCCACGCCCGGCCGCGGACCGGCGACCGGATCGAGGTGGTAGGGCGCGCCGAGCACCGGACCCGGCAGGAACGGCTGGCCGGGCACCGCCTCGGGCAGTCCGGCGTGCACGGCCCGCGTGCCGTCACCGAGAGGCATGCGGCCACCCTACTGGCCGGTCGACGGCACGCCCGGCCGCTCCGGCTTGGTCTCGCGTGCCATGAGCGCGGCGAGGGCCTTCAGCGGGTCGAGGTTCTCGTGGCAGACCAGCTCGACCTGCTCGGTGATCGGCATCTCCACGCCGACGCTGCGGGCGAGGTCGCGGATCGATAGGCAGCTCTTGACGCCCTCGGCGGTCTGCCGGGTCGCGGCCTGCGCCTGCTCGAGCGTCTCGCCGCGGCCGAGCCGCTCGCCGAAGGTGCGGTTGCGCGACAGCGGCGACGAGCACGTGGCGACGAGGTCGCCCAGGCCCGCGAGGCCGGCGAACGTCATCGGGTTGGCGCCGAGCGCCGCACCGAGCCGGGCGGTCTCGGCCAGGCCGCGGGTGATCAGCGTCGCGCGGGTGTTGTCGCCGAACCCCAGCGCCACGGCCATGCCGTAGGCGAGGGCGATGACGTTCTTCACGGCACCGCCGAGCTCGCAGCCGACCACGTCGTCATTGGTATACGGCCTGAGGTAGCGCGTGCTGATCGCCCGCTGCACCAGCTCGGCCCGGCGGATGTCGCGGCACGCGACGACGGTGCCCGCGACCTGCTCCGCGGCGATCTCCGGAGCGAGATTCGGACCGGTGACCACGGCGACGCGCTCGGGCTCGACGCCGGCGACCTCGACGACGACCTCGCTCATGCGCTTGAGCGTGCCGAGCTCGATGCCCTTCATGAGGCTGGCCAGCGTCGCGTCGGGGTCGATCAGGCCGGCCCAGCCGGCGAGGTTGTCCCGCAGCGTCTGCGACGGCACGGCCAGCACCACGAGATCGGCGCCGTCGATGGCCGCCGCGGCGTCACCGGTGGCGGTCACCGCGTCGGGCAGCCACATCGTCGGCAGGTAGTCGAGGTTGACGCGCCGCTCCCGCATCGCGGCGGCGACCTCGGGCCGCCGCGCCCAGATGGTGACCTCGGGCGTCCCGGCATCGGCGAGCACCTTGGCGAAGGCCGTGCCCCACGAGCCCGACCCGAGTACCGCTGCCCTACGAATGGTCACTCGACCGCCTCCGCTTCGCCCCGGCGCCGCCGTGAGCCCTTGGCCAACTCTGCGCTTCCCGCACCCATGATGAGCGGCCTCTCCGCTCGGCTCATACCGTCCGCTCTTCGTCCGATCGGCTGGAACGTCCGGGGATCCACAGCGGCGGCGGGGTGCCGCCGCGCAGCTCGACGAGCATGTCCCGCAGGTGCAGCATGATGTGGTCGGTGATCTCGGTGAGGATCTGCGCGCTCGGCTGGGCGTCCGCCCAGGCGGACAGGTCGATCGGTGCGCCGGTGGTGATCCGCATCAGCTTCCGCGGAAACAGGTCCAGTTTCTTCGTGCGCGGGTCGAAGATCTGCTCCGGGCCCCACATCACCACCGGGATCACCGGCACGCGGGTGTCGAGCCAGAGCCGCGCCGCGCCGGTCTTGCCGCGCATGGGCCACAGCTCGGGCTCTCGGGAGGTGGTCCCCTCCGGGTAGATGACGACGGCCTCGCCGTTGCGGATCCCGGCCCGGGCCGCCTCCAGCGCCTTGACCGCGTCGGTGGTGCCGCGGCGCACCGGGATCTGGTGCGCGGCCTTGAGCAGGTAACCGAGGACCGGCACGTCGAAGAGGCTCGACTTGGCCAGGAACGACGGCCACCGGCCGGCGTCGTAGATGTAGTGCGCGACAGCGAGCGGGTCGGCGTGCGAGATGTGATTGACCACGATGATCACCCCACCCTGGGCGGGGATGTGCTCCATTCCCGCCCAGGCGCGTCGGGTCAGCGCCTTGATCGTGGGTTTCACAGTCATGACGGCGAAACGCCGCCAAAAGCCGAGCTTCCGGCGCGCCATCTCACCCTCCCCTCATGGCTCTGCTGCGAATCATGCCACTGCGACCGGCTACGCCGCCGTGTCAGGATGGGTCATGCTCAGCCACGGCCGGTCGACGGCTCCGGACACGCCGGTGACGTGGGTGGCGGTGGTGCCGGTCAAGCCGCTGCCGACCGCCAAGACCCGGCTGCGCGGCGCCGTTCCCGAGGCGACCCACCCCGATCTTGTCCTGGCGATGGCGCGGGACACGGTCGCCGCGGCGCTCGCCTGCGGGGTGGTCGCCGGTGTGGTTGCCGTCTGCGACGACCGGGCCGTCCGTGCCGAGCTGGCCCGGCTCGGCGCCAACTGCCTGCCGGACGCCCCGGCCGCCGGGCTCAACGCGGCCTTCGCCTTCGGCGCCCGCGGTGCCGCGGGCCCGGTGGCGGCGCTGACCGCCGACCTGCCCGCGCTGCGCCCCGCCGACCTGGAGTCGGCACTGGTGGCGGCGGTGCGGGCCGGTGGGCGGGCATTCGTGCCCGACCTGGAGGGCACCGGCACCGTCCTGCTCACGGCACCGTCGGGGGCGGCCCTGGCACCGCGCTTCGGCCCCGGCTCGGCCGCCGCGCACCTGCGCTCGGGTGCGGCCAAGCTGGACGGCAGGTGGCCCAGCCTGCGCCGGGACGTCGACACGGCGGCGGATCTGGACGCTGCGGCAAGACTGGGTCTCGGCACGCATACCGGACAGGTCCTCTGCACGGTAGCGTGATCGCATGCAGGGCACGGTGGCGACCTTCGACGAGGCGACCCGCACCGGCACGGTGCTGCTCGACGACGGCGCCGAGATCTCCTTCCCGGCGGCGGCGTTCGACGCCTCCGGCTTGCGGCACCTGCGGCTCGGTCAGCGGGTCCGGCTCGACCACGACGACGTGGGCACGGTCACCAAGGTCACACTCCCGACGCTCCCGTGACCCTTTGGCAGCGATAAGTTCATGTTGAGACCGGCACGAACAGGCCATGATGATCCGGTGGACGAGAGCTCGACCGGTCGTAGCCGCTCGCGCGGCACCGCCCAGCGGTCCGACCCGGCGAGCACACCGGCCAGGACGACGCGTTCCGGCAGCACGGGGACGCCGGCCCGGGCTCGGCGAGCCACCAAGGTCACGAGGCCCGCGGCGCCGGATCCAGTCACGGTGAGCGAGGTCACGGTGAACGAGATCACGGTGGAAGACAGCGCAACGATCGGCACCACGACCGAAGCGGCGCCCGCTGCCGAGCGCCGGCCGGTGCCGCAGCCTTCGGGGCCGGCGGAGGAGGCACTGCCCGTACCGGAGGCGAAACCACTCCCCGAGGATCGGTATCTCAATCGCGAGCTGTCCTGGCTCGACTTCAACGCGCGGGTGCTGACCCTGGCGGAGGACCGCGCGACGCCGCTGCTGGAGCGCGCCAAGTTCCTGGCCATCTTCGCCAGCAACCTCGACGAGTTCTACATGGTGCGCGTCGCCGGCCTGAAGCGGCGCCTACAGACCGGCCTGCCGGTGCGCCGGCCCGGATTCCTGCCGCCGACGGAGCAACTGGAGCAGATCGCGGAGCAGACGTCGGCGCTGATGGCCCGCCAGTCGCGGGTGTTCGCCGAGGAGATCGCGCCGACGATGGCCGAGGAGCACATCCACATCGTCAGATGGAGCGAGCTCGACCCGGCCGAGCGGGAGAAGATGCGCGCGTCGTTCCGCGAGCAGATCTTCCCGGTGCTGACCCCGCTCGCGGTCGACCCGGCGCACCCGTTCCCGTACATCTCCGGCCTCTCCCTGAACCTGGCCGTGGTGGTGCGGGAGCAGGACGGCGGCCCGGAGCTCTTCGCCCGGATCAAGGTCCCCAACAATGTGCCGCGCTTCTTCGCCCTCGACCGGGTCACCCGCGACGGCGCCCGGGTGATGCGGTTCCTGCCGGTCGAGGAGCTGATCGCGGCGCACCTCGGGCAGTTGTTCTCCGGCATGCAGGTGGTCGAGCACCACCTGTTCCGGGTGACCCGCAACGCCGAGGTGGAGCTCGACGAGGACCGCGACGAGGACCTGTTGCAGGCGCTGGAGCGGGAGCTGGCCCGGCGCCGGTTCGGCCCGCCGGTGCGGCTCGAGGTGGCCGCGTCGATCTCCGACCACGTGCTGGAGCTCCTGGTCCGCGAGCTCGACATGGACGCGCACGACGTGTTGCGGGTCCCCGGCCTGCTCGACCTGACCGCGCTGTGGCAGATCTACAACGGCGTCGACCGGCCGGACCTCAAGGACCCGCCGTTCGTCCCGGCGACGCACCCGCACTTCGCCGAGGGTGAGACGCCGCGCAGCGTGTTCGCCCGGCTGCGGGACCACGACATCCTGGTCCATCACCCGTACCACTCGTTCTCCACGAGCGTGCAGCGGTTCATCGAGCAGGCCGCCGCCGACCCCAACGTGCTGGCGATCAAGCTCACCCTGTACCGCACCAGCGGCGACTCACCGATCGTCGACGCGCTGGTCGACGCGGCCGAGGCGGGCAAGCAGGTCGTGGTGCTCGTCGAGGTGAAGGCGCGCTTCGACGAGAAGGCCAACATCGGCTGGGCCAGGACGCTGGAGCGGGCCGGCTGCCATGTGGTGTACGGCCTGGTCGGCCTCAAGACGCACACCAAGACGGCACTGGTCGTGCGGCAGGAAGGCAACCACATCCGGCGGTACTGCCACGTCGGCACCGGCAACTACCACCCGAAGACGGCCCGGCTCTACGAGGACTACGGGCTGCTCACCGCCGACCCGGAAGTCGGCGCCGACCTGACCGACCTGTTCAACGTCCTCACCGGATACAGCCGGCAGACCTCCTACCGGCGGCTGCTCGTCGCGCCGCACGGGGTGCGCCGCGGCATCGTCGAGCGGATCAACCGGGAGATCGCGATCGGCCCGGAGGGCCTGGTCCAGATCAAGGTCAACTCGCTGGTCGACGAGGAGATCATCGACTCGCTCTACCGGGCCAGCCAGGCGGGCGTGCGGGTCGACCTCATCGTGCGCGGCATCTGCGCGCTGCGCCCGGGCGTGCCGGACCTTTCGGACAACATCCGCGTCCGCTCGGTGCTGGGCCGGTTCCTGGAGCACTCACGGGTGTTCCGATTCGGCCGGGGCGCCGCGGCGCAGTACTGGATCGGCTCCGCCGACCTCATGCACCGCAACCTCGACCGCCGTGTCGAGGCGCTGGTGCAGGTGACCGACCCGGCCTCGACCGAGGAGCTCAACCGCGTGCTGACGCTCATGATGAGCGAGGACACCGGGGCGTTCGAGCTGACCGGCAGCGGCCAGTGGCACCGACGCCCGGGCCGCAATCCGCAGGAGGCCTTGCTGCGCCGGATCGTCGACCGCGCGGAGTGACAGCCTGTAGCGTCTGTCCCATGACCGAGGCCGGGCCGCGGCCGTGCAGCAGACGCTAGGGTGACCGGATGCCGGAGGAAGACCACAGATACCTGGTCGCCGAGGAATTCACGATGCCCGATCTCGAAGCCGCCGGCAAGGGTGGGACCAGGGTCGCGGTGCGCCCCCCGGTGACGTTGAAGGCGACCTACTACGACACCGCCGACCGACTGCTCGCGCGGGCCGGGGCTTCGCTGCGGCACCGCAAGGGCGAGTCGGCCGCGAAGGCCTGGACGGTGCACCTGCCGTCGTCGGTCGCCGGCGTGCGGCACGAGCACTCGCGACCCGCCACCCGTCCCGGCGTCGTCCCGCCGGTCCTGCTCGACCTCGTGACGGCCTACCGGCGCGGTGCCGACCTGGCACCGGCCGCCGTGCTGCGGACCGTGCGGACCGTTCACGACGTGGTGAACCGGGACGGCACGGTGCTCGCCGAGGTCGCCGACGACTTCGTCACGGTGCTCGACGGCCGGAAGGTCGCCCACCGGTTCCGCGAGATCGCGCTGGAGCTGCGCGCGGGGCCGCCCCGGCTCCTCGACCGGCTGGAGGATCTGCTCCTGACGGCCGGGGCGACGGTCTCCGACAGCGTCCCGGAACACGTGCGCGCGCTCACGGCGGGCGGGCCGCTGGCCGATCCAGCGGTGCCGCCGCCGGCGCCCCTGCGGCGCAAGGCCCGGGCCGGCGACGTGGTGACCGAGGCGATCCGCCGCGACGTGGCCCGCATCGTCCGGCACGACCCGTTCGCCAGGCTGCGCGAGACACTGCCCAACGGCGACACCCCCGTGCACCAGATGCGGGTCGGCACCCGCCGGCTGCGCAGCGACCTCCAGACCTTCCAGGCCCTGCTGGATCCGGCCTGGACCGCCACGCTCCGGGCGGAGCTGAGCTGGCTCGCCGAGGCGCTCGGCGGCGCCCGGGACGTCGAGGTGCTGCGGGCCCGGCTGCGGCAGACCGCGGCGCGCGACCCGCTCGCGCCGCTCGCCGCCGCGGCGGTGGAGCGGATCGACGCGGAGCTCGCCGCGCGGCACGAGAAGGCGCTGACGGCGCTGGACGAGGCGCTGCACGCGCCGCGGTACGTCGCGCTGCTCGACTCGCTGGTCGAGGCGGCCCGGGCGCCGGGCCTGTCGCCGCCGGCCTCCGCACGGGCCACGGAGGTCCTGCCGGACATCGCGCGCAGACCGTGGCGGCGCCTGGCCTACGGCGGCGGTGCGGCTCCCGCGGCCGGCGGCCTCACCCTGGACCTGCCCGACGACGAGTGGCACGAGGTCCGCAAGCGGGCCAAGCGCGCCCGCTACGCCGCCGACGCGGCCGCCCCGATCGTGGGCCCGGACGCGGCACTGCTGGCAAAGGCCATCGCCAAGGCGCAAACCGTCCTCGGCGAGCACCAGGACGCCGCGATCGCCGCCGACGCGTGGCTGGACATCGCCGCGTCCGACCCCGACGACCACACCCTCGCCGTCACCGCCGGGCGGCTGTTCGAGCGGGAACGCGCCGCGGTGACCCGGTCACGGAACACGTTCCCGGCGGTGTGGGCGGCTGTCATGGAGGAAAAGAACATCGCATGGCTGAAGTGAACACGGTCATCCGCGCGGCGGGTGGCGTCGTATGGCGCACCGTCGCCGGCGGCGCCGTCGAAGTCGTCCTCGTCCACCGTCCCCGCTACCAGGACTGGTCATTGCCGAAGGGCAAGCTCGACCCCGGCGAGCACGCGCTGGCCGCCGCCGTGCGCGAGGTCTACGAGGAGACCCTCGTTTCGGCGGTACCGCAGGTGCGCCTGCCGTCCATCCGGTACCTGACCGGCGAGCCGGGCGTGGAGAAGCACGTCGACTTCTGGTCGATGCGCGCGCAGTCGTGGACGCCCCGGCCGGCCGACGACGAGATCGAGGAGGCCCGGTGGGTGCCGGCCGGCGAGGCGCAGCGCCTGCTGAGCTACGCCCACGACCGCGGGGTCGTCCGGGCGTTCCTGGACCTGCCGCGGGTGACCTCCGTCGTGGCGCTGGTCCGGCACGCCAGGGCCGGCAAGCGGCGCGAATGGTCCGGCCCGGACGGCGACCGGCCGCTGGACGCCACCGGGGAACGCGACGCAAGGGCCCTGAACGAGCTGCTGACGCTGTTGCGGCCGGAGCGGACGGTGTCGGCCACCCCCCTGCGGTGCCGGCAGACCGTGGAGCCGCTGGGCCTGCCGCTGGAGCTCGACGCACGCTTCGACGAGGAGCAGCCGCCGGACACCGCGGCGGCGGCGCTGGTCGAGGTGGCCAAGCAGGGCGGCGTAACGGTGGTGTGCAGCCAGGGCAAGCTGATGCCGCCCCTGCTGACCGAGCTGACCCGCCGGACCGACGTGGACTTCCACACTCGAAAGGGCGCCGGCTGGATCCTCAGCTTCGCCGACGGCCGCCTCGTGGGCCGGGACAAGCTCGTCCCGGCGACCGTCGCCGACCAGTCGTAAAGGTCCACTTCGGACGTCCGATCTGGACGCTCTCCAGAAAGCAGGGCGGCCCCGCGATCGCGGTGCCGCCCTTCGTCGTGCGTGAGTGGATGGTGTGCGCCTACTTGGCAGCGGCCTTCCGGGCCGGCGCCTTCTTCGCGGCCGTGGTCTTCGCGGCCGTGGTGGCGGTGGTGGTCTTGCGCGCCGTGGTCGCGGCAGCGGCACGCGTGGTCTTGGCGGCGGCTTTCTTGGCCGGCGCCGCCTTGGCGGCGGCCTTGGCGGCGGCCTTGGTCGGAGCGGCCTTCGCGGCCTTGGCCGGAGCAGCCTTCGCCGTGGTCGCCTTGGCGGCGGTGGCCTTCGCCGTCGTGGCCTTCGCGGCGGCCGTCTTGGTGGCGGCCTTCTTCGCGGGGGCGACCTTCGGCACCTTGCCGCTGGCAACCATCTCGCGGAAGCTGGCGCCGGCGCGGAACGCGGGCACCGAGGTCTTCTTCACCTTCACCGCTTCGCCGGTGCGCGGGTTGCGGGCCGTTCTCGCACCACGAACGCGCTTCTCGAAGACCCCGAAGCCCGTGATGGCGACCTTGTCGCCCTTGGTCACGGCGTTCTGGATCTCGGCCAGCACCGCGTCCAGCGCCGCGTTTGCCGACTTCTTGTCGCCCAGGCGAGCGCTGAGCGCCTCGATGAGCTCGGCCTTGTTCACGTTTCCTCCCGTACCAGAAATGAAGTCCCTGTGGGCAAGGTATCCCAACGCACACAGGATACAAACATATGACGGAAAAGAAATCGTTGTGGAGCAACGGATTTGACCGAAGGCTCATCGAGACGCCCAACGTGGGCCTAGTGAACGACGGGTGTCCACTCCGGACGACCTTGTTCGAAGGCGTCGATAGCGTCCACATGGCGAAGGGTGAGACCGATGTCGTCCAGCCCTTCCAGCAGGCGCCAACGGCTGAAATCGTCCAGCGGGAACTCCCATTCGTGGCCGTCGGCGCGCAACTGGCGACCCTCGAGGTCGACCGTTACCGACAGCTTCGGATCCGCCTCGACGGCGGCCCACAGGATCTCGACGAGTTTCAGGTCGAGCTCAACGGGCAGGAGCCCGGCCTTGAGCGCGTTTCCCCGGAAGATGTCGCCGAAACGCGGCGCGACGACGACCCGGAAGCCGTAGTCCTGCAAGGCCCAGACGGCGTGCTCGCGGGACGAGCCGGTGCCGAACTCGGGCCCGGCGACGAGGATCGACGCTCCCTCGTACGCCGGGTTGTTGAGGACGAACGCCGGGTCGGACCGCCACGCGTTGAACAAGCCGTCGGCGAACCCGGTGCGGGTGACCCGCTTGAGGTAGACGGCCGGGATGATCTGGTCGGTGTCCACGTTGGAACGGCGTAGCGGGACGGCCGTGCCGGTGTGAACGGTGAACTTCTCCATGGTCCTGTGTCCCTCTGTTCCGGTCTCAGTTCAGGTCGGCGGGGGCCGCGAGCCGCCCCACGACGGCGGTGGCGGCGGCGACGGGCGGCGACACGAGATGTGTACGGCCGCCACGGCCCTGCCGGCCCTCGAAGTTGCGGTTGGACGTCGACGCCGAGCGCTCGCCCGGCTTGAGCGTGTCGGGGTTCATGCCGAGACACATGGAGCAGCCGGCGAACCGCCACTCCGCACCGGCCTCGGCGAAGACCTTGTCCAGGCCCTCCTGCTCGGCGGCGGCCCGCACGGACGCCGAGCCGGGCACCACGAGCATCCGGACGCCGTCGGCGACCTTCCGGCCGCGCAGCACCTCGGCGGCGGCGCGCAGGTCCTCGAGGCGGCCGTTGGTGCACGAGCCGAGGAACACCACGTCGACCGCGATGTCGCGCAGCGCCGTGCCCGGCGCCAGCGCCATGTATTCCAGCGCCTTCTCGGCGGCGGTCCGCTCGGCGCTCTCGGTGAAGTCCTCGGGGTGTGGCACATGGCCGCCCAGCGGCGCGCCCTGGCCCGGGTTGGTGCCCCAGGTGACAAACGGGGTGAGCTGCGAGACGTCGAGCGTCACCTCGGTGTCGAACTTGGCGCCCTCGTCGGTGCGCAGGCTCTGCCAGTACTCCTTGGCGCGGTCCCAGTCGGTGCCCTTGGGCGCGTACTGCCGGCCCTCGATGTAGGCGAAGGTCGTCTCGTCCGGCGCGATCATGCCGGCCTTGGCGCCCCACTCGATCGACATGTTGGAGATGGTCATGCGGCCTTCCATCGAGAGCTTCTCGATGGCGGGCCCGCGGTACTCGACCACGTGTCCGCGACCGCCGCCGGTGCCGACCTGCGAGATGAGCGCCAGGACGAGGTCCTTGGCGGTGACGCCCGGGCCGAGCTCGCCGACGACGTTGACCGCCATGGTCTTCGGCCGGGCCTGCGACAGGGTCTGGGTCGCGAGGACGTGCTCGACCTCGCTCGTGCCGATGCCGAACGCCAGCGCGCCGAAGGCACCGTGGGTCGAGGTGTGTGAGTCGCCGCAGACGATCGTCATGCCGGGCTGGCTGAGGCCGAGCTGCGGCCCCATCACGTGGACCACGCCCTGCTGCGCGTCGCCGAGCGAGTGCAGCCGGACGCCGAACTCCTCGGCGTTTCTCCGCAGCGTCTCGATCTGGGTGCGGGAAACCGGGTCGCTGATCGTCAGCAGGTTGTCGGTCGGCGTGTTGTGGTCCTCGGTCGCGATCGTGAGATCGGGGCGGCGGACCGGGCGGCCCGCCATGCGCAGGCCGTCGAACGCCTGCGGGCTGGTGACCTCGTGCACCAGGTGCAGGTCGATGTAGAGCAGATCGGGCTCGCCGGCAGCGGAACGTACGACGTGCGCGTCCCATACCTTCTCGGCCAGCGTGCGTGGCGTCTGTTGTGCGTCTCCCACCATCTGGACATCCTAAAGTTTGGGAGGTATGTTTCGGTCTGTGGGACACAGTATGAGCGGTGTCGGCGTGCTCGACAAGGCGGTGGTCATCCTGGCCGCCTGTGTCGACGGCGCCAGCCTTGCCGAACTGGTGGACCGGACCAAGCTTCCCCGGGCAACGGCGCACCGGCTCGCACAGGCCCTGGAGATCCACCGCCTACTCGTTCGAGACGCGCAAGGGCGCTGGCGCCCCGGCCCGCGTCTGGGCGAGCTCGCGAACGCCGCGCCCGACGTGTTGCTGACCGCCGCGGAGCCGATGCTGACCGCACTGCGCGACGCGACCGGCGAGAGTGCGCAGTTGTACCTGCGACGCGCGGACGAAAGGCTGTGCGTAGCGGCCGCGGAGCGCGCCAGCGGCCTGCGCGACACCGTGCCGATCGGCGCGGTGCTGCCGATGACGGCCGGCTCCGCGGCCCAGGTCCTCCTGGCGTGGGAGCCCCCGGAGGCCGTGATGCCGCTGCTGCCCCGGTGCAAGTTCACCGGCCGCACGCTGGCCGAGGTCCGCCGGCGGGGATGGGCCCAGAGCGTGGCCGAGCGCGAGCCGGGCGTGGCGAGCGTCTCGGCTCCGATCCGCGACCGCACGGGGCGGGTGATCGCGGCGATCAGCGTGTCGGGCCCGATAGAGCGTCTGGGCCGCCGCCCGGGCGACCGCCACGCGATGGCGGTGGTTCGAGCGGGCCAACGCCTCTCCGGCCTGTAGCCGTCCGTTCCACGGAAGCCCGCCAAGGTCAACTCGGTGGTGGCGTTTACCATCTCGGGTGCGCCTTCGGCGCATTCCTGGAATGCATGAGCTGGAAGGAACGCCAGTGCCCGATTCCACCACCCCAGCCGCACCGGAACCACTGGACGAAGGTAACTCCGCGGCGCCGGCGGCCGGCACCCCGGCCTCCCCGTCGACCGGTGGCCCCGACGGCCGCGACGCGCCCGAGTCTCCCGCCGCTCCCGAGCCGCCGGCCCAGCCGAGCGGCACCGGCCGTGGCGGCTGCATGACCACGATGATCGGCCTGTTCGTGTTCATCGCGGCCCTGCTGGGCATCGCGACCCAGCTCTGAGATCGACCGATCCGGTGCTCTCCGGCCAACGGAGAGCGCCGGATCGGTCGAACGCCCACATGGCAATCCTTCGATACGATCCCGGTCGACGTCAACGGGCTGGCGGTGATCGCCACAGGCGGCGCGTTCGCCGTGGTGCGGCGCTGGAAGGACGGCACCCTGCCTGGGCGCGCCGTTCCCGGCTCCGTGGCGGCGTTCGCCCGGGTCGACCCGGTCACCGGACCCGGGTCGGCGGCCGACGTTCGAGTCGCCGCTCGACGGCCGGAAGCGCAAGGTCTTCGAGGATCTCGAGACCCTGGTCCGACGACCGCATCGGGCCGCGGTGCGCCGGTCCCGCGCGCCCGGACGATCCGGTGACCCTCGTCGCGGCCTCCGGCCTCCGGCCCCCGCCGAGGACGCGGTCAAGGCGATCGCGGTCCCACTCCTCGCGGACGTGAAGCTGCCTGGCGTTGCGGCGGCCAAGCAACCCGCGGGGTGACCCGACCGGGATCACCGATGCCGCCTGCGAGCAGCGCGACGCCCACGTGTCGGCAAGCTGGCGGACAGCCCGCCGTTCGAGGAGGCCATGACCGGCGGCGTCGCCAAGCCGTCCGCGGCGCCGTGCCTGGACGGCAAGCCGGCGTTCAGCGAGAACGGCCAGGCGCAGGCGATCGAACCGGCCGCGACGGCGCCGACACTACGGTCCAGGCCGCCGCGTGATCAAGCGATCGAACCGGCCGCGACGGCGCGGACACCGCGGTCCAGGCCGCCGCGTGATCAAGCAGGCCGCGACGTCGAGCCTGACAGCCCCTTGCCAACCAGACAAGTACGACAATTCGGGCGTAAGACTCGGAGGTGTTGTCGCCGAGGCGCGCCGGCTGGCGCGCGTTCTGGCGGAATCCGCCGCCACGCCGCCCGACTCCATGATCATGGAGTCGGGCGGACCGGAGAGCGCCGTCCGGGGTCCAGTGGCGACCGCGATCGACAGATGTCACCCGCACGACTGTGCGTCACGGTCTCGTAGCGCGACACCGGGTTGACAGACGACCGCACGGCTGAACTTCGCGGCTTTGCGTGATCAAGTAGCCGTACGGCGACGCCGCCGACCAGCCACCAACAGAAGCCAGCGGCCGAGCGGACCCGAAACGCGAGGCCGGCGGCGTAGGGAGATCGAGGAGCCGTGCGCAGCGGTCCGGGCCGGAGTGGGCCGAGTCCGGGGCCAGGCGGGGCCGGCCCTGAACGAACAAACCGCGCTCCCCTGAATGAGGAGCGCGGCCTGCGCGCTGTGGTAGCCCCGACCGGATTCGAACCGGCGCTACCGCCTTGAGAGGGCGGCGTCCTGGGCCGCTAGACGACGGGGCCCCAGTACTTCCAGCTTCGTGCTGACGTGCGGTGAAACACTACAGCACCGCGATGTTGCTGCGGCGCTGGGGTACCAGGACTCGAACCTAGACTAACTGAACCAGAATCAGTTGGGCTGCCAATTACCCCATACCCCATTGGCGCTCAACGCGCCGGAAGAGAACTTTACCGGAGGTCCCCTTCCCCGCCAAATCGTTTGTCGCCGACACGCCTAATCCAAGGTCAGGACCTTGTTGCTGAGCGCGCCGACGCCCTCGACCGAGACCACGACCTCGTCGCCGGCCGCCAGCGGGCCCACACCGGCGGGGGTGCCGGTGAGGATCACGTCGCCGGGCAGCAGCGTCATGACATGTGACACATATGACACGAGTGTCAGCACGTCGAACACCATGTCCTTGGTCCGGCCCAACTGGCGGACCTCCTCGTTGACCTCGCAGCGGACCTCGACGTCGCCGACGTCGACGCCGGTGACGATCCACGGCCCGATCGGGCAGAACGAGTCGAAGCTCTTGGCCCGCGTGAACTGCACGTCCTTGCGCTGCAGGTCACGGGCGGTGACGTCGTTGGCGCAGGTGTACCCGAAGATGGCCGCGGCGGCACCCGCCCGGTCGACCCGGCGCGCACCGGTGACACCGATCACGACCGCCAGCTCGGCCTCGTGCTCGACCTGCTGGGACTGCGGAGGCAGCCGGATCGCGTCGTTGGGGCCGATGATCGAGGTGGACGGCTTGAGGAAGAGCAGCGGCTCCTTCGGCACGTCGTTGCCGAGCTCGGCCGCGTGGTCGGCATAGTTGCGCCCGACACACACCACCTTGCTGGGCAGGATCGGCGAGAGCAGTCGCACGTCGGCGACCGCCCAGCGCTGGCCGGTGAACCGGAGCTCCCCGAAGGGGTGCCCGTCGATCTCGGCGACGGTCAGGCCGGCCGGCCCCGCCGCGGGCTCGCCCTCGACGACCCCGAATGACATGCCACTGCTGTGGGCAAAACGAGCGATACGCACGGTCGGAAATCTACTCCCCGGACAGATGCCGCCGCACGAACGCGTTGCGGAACTTGCCACCGGGGTCGAGCCGCCCGGCCGGCTCCGCCGATCACCGCCATCGGGCCCGACGTCTACGACCTCGACTGGGACGGCGCCGGCGAGGACGGTGTGGCCTGTCGCGCGGCACCGCATGCGCATTGGACGGCCGGGCAAAAGCCTGCTTGCCTGGAGACATGACCGACGTGATCGTTCTCGGCGCCGGCGTCGTCGGGCTGACGTCCGCGGTGCGGCTGCTCGAGGCGGGTGCCCGCGTGACCGTGACGACCGCCGACGAGCCGTCCGCGACCGTGTCGGCCCTGGCCGCCGCCGTGTGGTACCCGACGCACACCGAAGGCGGCCCGCGGGTCCTGGAACGGGCCCGCCGCACGTACGACGAGCTGAGCGTCCAGGCATCCGGCGGTGTGCCCGGCGTGGTGCCCCGCCCGACCCGCATGCTGCTGCGCGGGCCGGCCGCGACGCCGTGGTGGGCCGCCGCGGTGCCGGACTTCACGGCGGTGCCCGGCGAGTGGCGGTTCACGGTGCCGTCGGTCGAGATGGAGGTGTACCTCCGGTGGCTCGCCGACCGCGTCACGGCGCTGGGCGGCACGATCGTCACGCGCCGGATCGCCCGGCTGGCCGATCTGGCCGGCGAGGCGCCGGTCCTGGTCAACGCGACCGGCCTGGGCGCACGGACCCTCGCGGACGACCCGGCCGTGCACCCGGCCCGCGGGCAGATCGTCGTGGTCGCCAACCCCGGCCTGGTGACGTCGGTCCGAGACGAGGACCATCCGGAGGGGATGACGTACATCCACCCGCGCAGCGGCGACGTGGTGCTCGGCGGCACCTTCCAGCCGGACTACTGGGACACCACCCCCGACCCGGCGACGGGTGCGGCCATCCTGCGCCGCTGCGTCGGGCTCGTCCCCGAGCTGGCCGGTGCCGCGGTGCTCCGGCACGCCGCCGGCCTGCGCCCCGCCCGCCACGGCGGCGCCCGGATCGAGGTCGACCCCGTGCCGCTGCCCGGCGGCACGAGAGTCGTCCACAACTACGGCCACGGGGGTGCCGGAATCACCCTTGCCTGGGGCTACGCCGACGAGGTGGCCGACCTCGTCGGCCGGATCACGCGTCCCGCTTGACGAACAGGAAGGTCGCGACCGCCAGCAGGAGCACGGTCCAGCCGGAGAACACCGCGAAGCCCTGCCACTGGGTGAGCAGCGGGTTGTCGGACAGGGTCGGCTGGAAGACGAGCTGGCCGGCGTTCGTCGGCATCCAGGAGTAGACGTACGCGCCCCAGCGGCCGGGCAGCAGGCCGGCCAGGTTCGACACGATGAGGATCAGGCCCAGTACGGCGGTGATGGCACCCGCGGTGTGGCGCACGATGGCGCCGAACGCCAGCGAGAACAGGCCGAGCACCGCCGTGTACAGGCCGGCACCGACGACCGAGCGCAGCACGCCCGGGTCGTTCAGCGAGAGCGGGATGTGCTCGGCCATGATCGCCTTGCCGAGGAAGAACGCGGCGAACGACAGTACCTCGCCGACCACCAGCATCAGGGCGCCGAAGACCAGGATCTTCGCGGCGAGCACCGTGACCCGGCGCGGCTGGGCCTGCAGTGTCGAGCGGATCATGCCGGTCGTGTACTCGGCCGAGATCACCATGACACCGAGCACCGCGATCACCAACTGGGCGATGAAGATCGGCTGGTTGATCACGATCTGGAGCGGGGCGCCGCGCAGGAGGGCGTGCTGCTCCGGGGACGACTGGTCCCATTGCAGCACGATGGCCCAGGCGATCACGGACATCAGGCCCAGCGAGATGGCGGCCATCGCGGTCAGCGACCACATCGTCGAGCGGACGGTGCGCAGCTTCGTCCACTCGGAGCGCAGCATGCCGCCGAGGCCGGCGCGAGGCAGTACCAAGTCGGTCATCGAACCTCCTGGGAGGTGGACGGGACGGCGGCGTGGTACTCGACGCTGTCCCTGGTCAATTCCATGAACGCCTGCTCCAGCGACGCCTGCAGCGGCGACAGCTCGTGCAGCCGGACGCCGTGCTCGAAGGCAAGGTCGCCGACGCGCTGGAGCGGCAGCTCGGTCACGAGCAGCGCGCCGTCGGGCTGGGCGGCGACCTTGCCGCCGCTGCGGGTGACCGCCTCGGCGAGGAAGGCGCTGTCGGGCGTGCGGACGCGGACGGCGAGCGCGGAGTTGCGGTCGATGAACTCCCGCACCGTGCAGTCGGCGATCATCCGGCCGCGGCCGATCACGAGCAGGTGGTCGGCCGTGTGCTCCATCTCCGACATGAGATGGCTGGAGACGAGCACCGTGCGCCCCTCGGCGGCCAGCGACTTCATCAGGTTGCGGATCCACAGGATGCCCTCGGGGTCGAGGCCGTTGACCGGCTCGTCGAACATCAGGATCCGCGGGTCGCCGAGCAGCGCGGTCGCGATGCCGAGCCGCTGGCCCATGCCGAGCGAGAAGCCCTTGGACCGCTTCCGCGCGACCCCGGACAGGCCGACCATGTCGAGCACCTCGTCGACCCGCCGGGGCGGCAGGTTGTTGCTCTGCGCCAGGCAGAGCAAGTGGTGGTACGCGCTGCGCCCGCCGTGGATGGCCTTGGCGTCGAGCAGCGCACCGACCTCGCGCATCGGGTTGTCCAGCGCGGTGAACGCCTTGCCGTTGACGGTGACCCGGCCGCTGGTCGGGGCGTCGAGGCTGAGGATCATCCGCATCGTCGTCGACTTGCCGGCGCCGTTGGGACCGAGGAACCCGGTGACCTGACCCGGCCGGACGGTGAACGACAGGTTGTCGACGGCGACCCGTTCGCCGTACCGCTTGGTGAGGCCGACAGCCTCGATCATGAGAGGGTCCTTCCGCCGGAGCGTCTGCTACGAGCGGAAAGCTAGTGAAGTGATGCTGTGGGGGCGCTAAGAGAAACTGTGAACACCCTCAGCGAGGGCGCTCGTAGGTCATGTCGAAGTCGCGCAGCCAGGTGCGGCCGTCGGTCGAGCGCTCCCAGAATGCGGTGATGCTGTGGCCGTCGTCGCTCAGGACGCCCTTGAACCGCTGGTGGAACCCTTCAGCGGCGCGCCACATGCGCCATTCGCGGCCGACGAGGCTCAATCCGTACACCCGCAGGACCCCGCGCGCGTCGGAGTAGAGCAGCGTAAAGCCCTCCTCGCTGTCGTCGTAGCCGATGACCGAGACGGTCGGGAACGGTGAGCTTTCCAGCCAGTCCCGCGGCACGTCCTCCCCGGGCGGACCGGCGTCGGCACGCTGCACGAGGAACTCGCCGTCGTCGGCCCACGCGAAGCTCGTCCAGCCGCGGCTGGTGACCACGCCGCCGACGGTCGCCTCCATGTCCCACAGGCCCAGCAACGGCCGCAGCAGCCGCCGCACCTCGCTCATGCCGTCCGTCCTCGTCTGGGATGGGGGTCGGGGGTCGACAAGATCGTACGGGGCCGGACGCCGCGTCAGGTATGTGGATTTGGGGGCCCGGACGGCCGGTCGAAGTCGTCCCCATCGCCGATGGCGAAGACGTGCACCGGCAGGGGCGCGGCGGCGGCGTGCTCCAGCAGCGCCCAGCCGACCTCCGCCGCGGTCGCGGGCGCGGCCGACTCGATGTCGTGCCACAGGATCGCGACCGGAATGTGCTCGTCGCGTGCGGCGAGGTAGTCGGCGAAGCTGTCGGCGAACGCGTCCCAGTTGGCGCCGTAGTGGTCCGGGAAGCCGAACACGGTGGCCAGCGCGCGGTGTGCCCCGGCGCGGGAGGCCATGGGGCGGCCGTCGAGGTCGACCCGGTGATAGGACCAGCGGTCGAGGAACCGGGACAGCTCGGGCAGGGCGTCGGTGTGCACGCGGTAGAGCGGGCCCGAGCGCAGCCACGGCAGCTCGCCCCGGACCCACGGCGTCCCGCCGGTCACGGGTCCTCCCCCACCGCGAGCAACCGGTCGCATTCGGCGATCAGCCGGGCGCGCAGCGGCGCGGAACGCTCGGCGAACGACCGCTGCGCCTCGACGTATCGCGACCGGCCCTCGGCCGTCTCGATCCGGACCGGGTCGTAGCCGAGCCCGGCGAGGTCGTAGGGCGACGCCCGCATGTCGAGCGTGCGGATGTCCCGGGCGAGCTCGAAGCAGTCGGCGACCAGCTCCGCCGGCACCAGCGGGGCGAGCTTGTAGGCGTGCTTGTAGAGGTCCATGTTGGCGTGCAGGCACCCCGGCTGCTCGTTGGCGTGCTGTCCGTCGCGGGTGGGCTGGAGGAGGTTCAGCGGCCGGGCGGGTGCGGTGTAGAACCGGAACGCGTCGAAGTGGCTGCACCGGAGCCGGCCGGCCGCAACGACCGCGTCGGTGCCGGCGGATCCGAGGCGCAACGGCCACGCGTTGTGCCGGATCTCGTCCCGGGTCTGGCGGTAGACCATGGCCCACTCGTGCAGCCCGAAGCAGCCCAGGTGCGGCGGCCGGGACGCGGTGGCGGCGAGCAGCCCGCGGATCCAGGCGATCGCCGGCTGCCGCCGGGTGACGAGCTCGGCCGGAACGGTGCTCTCCTCGTCACCCTCGAGCGCCGCACCGGCCCCGGGATGCCAGCGTCGCAACTGGGCCGGGCGATACGAGTAGTAGGTGAACAGGAAGTCCTCGACGGGATGCTTCTGCCCCCGCTTGCGCCGCTCCAGGTGCGGCACGACCCAGGCGTCGACCCGGCCCTCGTGGGCAGCCCGGCGAGCCTCCCACGTCGACCGGTCGAGCATGGTCAGCGTGCGCACCGCACAAGTCTAGAACGCGGCGAACCGCGGCGGCACCGTCCGGCGGCTCACGCCGCCGACGCAGCCGGCCCGATCCGCGCCGGTGACCCGTCGGCCAAGCGGAACAGCACGCCGACAGGTCCATTGTGGATCGTCAGGCCGCCGGACGCGTCGACGCTCACGTCGAGCTCACCGTCGGCGATCTTCAGGCCCCGCACCCGGAACGCACCGACCGGCGAGGGCGCCAGCGGGGCGAACGTGATCCGCCCGTTCGGCACGTCGGCGGCGAGCCCGAGCAGGGCGGTGAGGATCGCCGGGCCGGCCGCGGCGGCCCACGCCTGCGGGCGGCACGAGGCCGGATAGGGCGTCGGCAGATCGTCGCCGCCGAACAGCTCCGGCAGCCGGAAGTCGAACCGCTCCCCCGCGTCCAGCAGCGCCCGGACGACGGCCGCCGCCTCCGCCGCGTGCCCGTCGCGCGCCAGCCCGAGGAGCGCGATCGCGGTGTCGTGGGGCCAGACGGAGCCGAGGTGGTACGAAAGGGCGTTGTACCCGGCCGAGGAAGGCGCGACGGTCCGGATGCCGAACGGCGAGCGCAGCTCGGCGAGCTTCCCGGCGACCGCGGTGCTCTCCCCCGCGTCGAGCAGGCCGGTGCCCAACAGGTGCCCCATGTTCGAGGCGATACTGTCGACCTGCTGCCCGGTGCCGTCGAGCGCGATGGCGGGATAGCCGCCGCGGCACCAGAACGCGGCGCGGAAGCGCTTCGCCAGGTCGGCCGCCCAGGCACGCCACCGCCCGGCTCCTTCGCGGCCGAACGACTCCAGCAACCAGGCCGCGTCGACGGCCGCCCGGTACGCGTACGCCTGCGCCTCGCTGAGCGCCAGCGGGCCCGTCGCCAGCCGCCCGTCGGCGTGCTGGATCCCGTCGCCGGAGTCCTTCCAGCCGTGGTTGGTCAGGCCCTTGCCGCTGGACCGGTAGGCGATGAAGCCGTCGTGCCCGGCCAGCCACTCGAGTGCCCGCTCCACATTGGACAGCAGCGGCTCGACAGTCGCGCGGGGCATGCCCCAGCGGTAGGCGTCGGCGAGGGTGCTGACGAAGAGAGCGGTCGCGTCGACGGTGCCGTAGTAGACCGGCGGCAGGTGGTAGGCGGCGTCCGGGGGCCGGATCTCGTGCGGGATCTTGCCGGGCTCCTCGTCGGTGTCCGGGTCGGACCGCACGCCCTGCCGCTTGGCGAGCGCGCGCAGCGTGCCGGCGGCGACCTCGTGGCCGAGCGGCAGGCCGAGCCGGGCGGACCAGAGGGAGTCGCGGCCGAAGAGCGTGAGGTACCAGGGACTGCCCGCGGTGTAGTAGACGTCCTCGCCGTCGGTGCGGCGCAGCGCGTCGAGGTCCTGCACGCTCGCCCGGATCAGCGCGTCGAGGCGCCGGTCGGCGGCGGCGACCCGCAGCGTGCTGAACCGCTTGCCGCGCGCGACCTGCGGCACATCGGTGCGGGTGAAGCGCAGCTCGGCCGACCACTCGCCGCGCGGCGGCACGGTGACCCGCCAGCGCAGCGGCCCGGCGTCGCCCGGCGGGGTCGCCTCGACCGCGACCGCCATGCCGTCGGCCGCGCGCCAGCCGTCGGACACCGCGGCTCCGGCCGCGCCGTCCTTGACCGCGCCGACGCTCGCGAAGTCGGTCGCCGCGTCGACCGCCACCTCGACGGTCAGCGTGGTGTGGGAGACGTTGGTCAGCGTGATCGTCTCGGTGCCGCCGAGCGGCTCGGCGAGGCGCCGCCGCGACAGCGTGACCGTCGGGTCCGGGCCGTCGTCGCCGAGTCCCGGCAGCACCGCCGCGAACCGGGCCGACGCGGCACCCGTGCGGTGCACGGTCACCGGCACGGGCTGCACTCCGTCGACGGTGACGACCAGCCGGGACACCACCCTGCGATCGTTGACGTAGAGGCCGTCGGCGCCGCCGGTGAGCTGGCCGGACGGGCGCGAGAGCCAGGTGGCCGGCGCGGCGACGCACGTCACGTGCTCGTGCAGAAAGGGCTGCGAACCGTTCGGGTTCCGGTTCAGCGCGGGCGGTAGGTCGCTCACGGCAGCCAACCGTAGACCTGCCACCCGACGCCGACCACCCCCGCGAGGGCCAGGACACCCAGGTACGTCAGGACGAGCCGGGTGTCGCGCAGGACGCACTTGGACCGGGTCAGGCCCTGGCGCCGCGCCCGCAGGTACCCGAAGAAGCCCAGCAGCGCGAAGCCGACCACCGCGATCGGGCCCAGGACCCAGGCGAGGGCCGCGATCGTCGCGTAGACGCAGAGCCGGAGCGGGTCGTAGGGCTTGTCAGCCACGGCCGGCGGCCCGCGGCAGACGCTGGATCGACAGCGGCGGCCACGCCTGCACCGCGCAGAACGGCGCGCACTGGTCGCGGTCGCCGGCGCCGCGCGTCGCCACGTGGACGCAGCACTGCAGCAGGCGCTCCTCGATCATCGTGTGCATGTCCATGAACGGCTTGACGGTGATCCGCTTGACCCGCTCGCCGAGCATCTTGCGCAGCCGGTTGCGGCCGCCGGGCAGCGACGAGGAGACCAGCGTCGTGAGGGTGGAGATGCCGAGGTCGCAGTTCTCGCAGATGTCGCGCCAAAGCTGGCCGACGTCGGGGTGGGACAGCGACGACTGCTCCGACAGCAGGCCCAGCAACGAGTCCTTCACCGCCGCTCGCAGCGCCGCCGGGAGCTGGACGTCGGCGATCCGGTTGGCCACCAGGTCCGGTGCCAGGTCGAGGAACGACAACAGCCGGTCGTGCCCGATCAGCTTCGTCATCGACTGCCACTGCCCGGCGTCGTCGCGCAGCAGATACCCGACCGAGCAGCAGTGCGGGTGCGAGCACGGCAACGCCGTGAGATCGCGCCAGGTGACTAGGTCGCCGGTCTGCGGCCCCAGCCGGGCGAGGACCCCGGTGTGGGTGAGCCGGTCGAGGGGGTCGATCGGACCCGAACGACCCGAGCCGAACTGCGGCTGCAGCGAGATCCCACCGACGTAGGGCGTGTCGAGGGCCCGCTTGACGACCGCGCCGATCTCGTCGTCGTTGACACCCAGCGCGCAGGTCATGGTCAGCGTGGTGAAGATGCCGCGGGACGAGAGCCGGTCGATCGCCTGCTCCTTGAGCCGGCGCAGGTCGGCGCCGCGGTGGTGGCGGGCGGCGCGCTCGGTGACGCCGTCGTACTGGAGGTAGACCTCGACCCGCTCCCGGTGCTCGGCCAGCAGGTCGAGCAGGCCGTCGTCGCGGGCGATCCGGACCCCGTTGGAGTTGACGAGGACCCGCACGACGTTGCGCGTCGCGACCTCCCGCAGGAGTTCTTCGAGGTGGGGGTACAGGGTGGGCTCGCCGCCGGAGAGCATGAGCACGTCGACGCGGCCGTTCTCGCGCGAGAGCTTGGTGTCCACGCTCGCGAGGACGTCGGCCAGCGGTACCACACCCTCGATCGCCGGCGAGGAGTCGGTGAAGCACGTCGGGCAGCGCAGGTTGCAGGCGTCCGTCAGATCGGCCAGGAGGATGCACGTGTGCTGGGTCTGCATCTCCGGCAGTCCGTCGAGATACGCCGACGGCACGGGTGCGAAGTTGCCGGCCAGGTCGGGGATGTGCGACTTGGTCGGCGCCGTCCACCGCTCGAGGTACCGCAGGATCTCCGGATCCTCGTCGTAGAGCGTGCGGATCAGGCCGTGGCTGGGGCAGCCGCGCTCCAGCCAGATCCGGCCGTCGCGCTCGGCGAGCCAGCCGGAGAGCCGCCGCACGTCCTGGAGGGGCCGGTCGGGCCACTCGTCGTGACAGCGCGGGCAGAAGGCGTTGACGTACCGGTGGATCCTGTCCCCGCGCAGTGGCATTCCCGTATCGGTCACGACGCTCCCTGGCTGTTGACGATGGCGATGCAGACACCGATCCCGGCGACCGGGAAGACCAGGACGCTGACCGCCCAGCCGATGATCAGGCCGAGGCCGATCCCCCGGTCCTTCCGGGCGATCCACACGATGCCGAGGATCAGGCAGGCCAGGAACAGCAGGACCTGGAGCAGGATCTCGAGGTAGACGCCGAACAGCGCGTTTTCGCTGTTCTCGGACATCGCGAAGAGGAACGTGGCGAGCACGCCGAGCCCGATCGCGGCGACCTGCCCCAGGGCGGCGAGCCCGATCCCGGCGAAGACCTTCTTCCCGCGGATCGGGCGCTCCTCGCCGGGCGGCGGCGGGACGGTCCAGTTGTTCGGCGATGGCGGCGTCATGTCGTCACGGTCTCCGCTCGGTCGGTGCGTGCCCGCCAGGCGTGGCGGGCGGCGGCCAGTGGCACGCAGGCCAGGAGGAACATCTGGGCTCGGGTGAGCCCCGCGTACACGACCTCGTTGCCGCGCACGAATTCGACGCCGAACCGGAACGTGGCGTACGCGGCGAGGTACAGCGTGAAGAGGCGGCCCGGTGTGGTGACCCGCTTGCGCAGGGCGAGCAGGGCCACGAAGGCGGCGGCGTGGAAGAGTATCTCGTAGGCGAACGACGGGTGGAGGGGCACGCCGGCCGGCACGTGCATGGCCGCCGCCTGCCCGGCGTCGAGCGTGACGCCCCACGGCAGGCTCGTCGGCGTGCCCGGCGGCTCGGCGAAGAAGCACCCGAGCCGGCCGACCGCCATACCGATCGCGACCGCCGGGGCGAAGAGGTCGCCGGTCTTGTACGGGTACCGCGCGACCCGTTTCGCCACGAGCGCGCCGGCATAGGCACCGACGAGGCCGGAGAGGATGCTGCGATTGCCGTACGCCCACTGCTCGATCAGCGTCGCGTTGTCGCGCGGGTCGAGGTGCTGCGCCCAGGTGCCCAGCCGGGCGAACAGCGCTCCGCCGGCGAGGGCACCGGCCAGCACATACCACAACCGCTCGTCCTGGGCCTTCCGCCGCCGGACCTCCCACAGGAGGACCAGGGCGGCAACCCCGATGCCGAGCGTGACGAACGCGTCGTGCGTGAGGATCGCCACCGGACCGAACCGCGCGATCACCGGGTGCACGGCTGCCGAGCCTACTGCCAAAGCGCCCGGAACGGCGCGGAAGGCGCCGAGCCGACATCGCCGTGCCCCCGGGGCTGGCGCGGCTGCTCTACCCTGACGGGATGGTCAGCACCGCGGAGACGTTGCCCGTCGCCCCTCCGGAGCTCCCGCGCCGGCGGCGGCGATGGCTCACCGCACTCCTGTGGCTGATGGTGACGCCGTTCGTGCTCTGGGCAGCCGCCCGGGTGTTCGGGCTGGAGAGCGGCTTCCCGACGGTGCAGCTCATCGCCTTCACGCCGTATGTGGCGGTCGCGTCGTTCGTCCCGTTGCTCGTCGCGATCCTCACCAAGCGGATCTGGCCGGCCCTGCTGGTCGCGCTCGCCGCGATCGCGCTGGCCGCCTGTGTGCTGCCGCGCTGGATCGCCGACGGCGACCCGGGTCCCGACCAGGGGCCGTCGCTGCGGGTCATGAGCGTCAACATGCTGTTGGGCCGGGCCGATCCCGCGCAGATCGTCGCCCTGGTCCGCGACCACAAGGTCGACCTGCTGGCGTTGCAGGAGTTCACCGACGAGGCGAAGGCGGCACTGCGCCGTGCGGGGCTCGACGACCTGCTGCCCAACGCCGTGTCCTACCCGCGACCGGGCGTCAGCGGGTCCGCGGTGTACAGCCGCTTCTCGGTCGCCGACCAGGGATACCGCCGCTTCGTCTCCGACTTCGGCCAGGCCAAGGCGGGCGTGACCGTGCCCGGTGCCGTGGAGTTGCACGTCGAGTCGGTGCACCCGTGCGCGCCGGCGACGAGGTCCCGCGACGACTGCTTCGTCGCCGACCTGGCGGCGCAGCCGGCGGCCACGCCCGACGGGCCGGTCAACATCCTGCTCGGTGACTTCAACGCGACGCTGGATCACGAGGCGTTCCGCCAGGTGCTCGCCAAGGGCTACCGCGACGCCGCGGACGTGGTCGGGGCCGGGCTCGTCACGTCGTGGCCCTACGACGATCGGTGGTACATCCCGGGCGTGACCCTCGACCACGTGGTCGCCGACGAGCGGGTCGGGGTGCGGAAGGTGTCGGTCCACCGGATCACCGGCAGTGACCACAAGGCTGTCTACGCGGAACTTGTGCTGCCGAAGGGTGGGAACTGAACCGGCCGTTCGTGCCGAATCCGGCAGAAGACCTCGCTCCTGCGTACCTCCGGCTATACGCGGTTCGTTGGCCGGGAGTACCTTCACGTACGGATCGGGCGGGACCGCCCGGACATGAACCATGTTGGAGCAGATGGGTGACACGAACCTTCCGCGGCCTCGCGGTCGCCTTCGTCGTGCCGCTTGTCCTGGGCATTGCCGGGTGTTCGGGCAAGACGGACGAGGCCGGCGAGTCGGCTGACGACCGCCCGACGGTTGAGGTGACGGCGCAGCCTCAGGACGCCGCCACCGCTCAGGTCACCGCCGAGCAGTTGTTCGACAGCCTGTCCGACGGCGACTGGGCGGGCGCCTGGGACCTGTGGACGGACAACGCGAAGGCGGCGATCGGCAAGGACGCCTACGTCGATCTCATATCGACGTGCGCGACGCAGCAGGGCAACTATCTGGTGACCGCGGTGACGCCGGTCGACGACTCGACCGCCACCATCAAGTGGTCGCACACGCCCACCGGGAGCACGAACAACCAGACCGGCACCAGCACGGTCCGCTACCAGGACGGCGCATGGCGGTTCGAGCCGGACCCGGCCCAGTTGGCGGCGTTCAAGCAGAACAAGTGCCCGTAGACGGTGGGGCCGCCGGACGGCGGCCCCACCGTACCGGTCAGACGCGCACCTGGTGCGAGAGGCCGTAGCTCAGGGCGTCGACGAGCGCCTGCCAGCTCGCCTCCACCACGTTCTCGTGGACACCGACGGTGGTCCAGTCCTCGCCCGTCGACCGGGTCTCCACCAGCACCCGGGTGACCGCACCGGTGCCGTGACTGCCCTCCAGGATGCGGACCTTGTAGTCGGCGAGCTCGAAGCGGGACAGCTCGGGGTAGTGCTTCGTCAGCGCCACCCGCAGCGCCTCGTCGAGGGCGTTGACCGGGCCGTTGCCCTCGGCGGTGGCGATGATCCGCTCGCCGCGGACCCGTACCTTCACCGTCGCCTCGGACACCACCGCGCCGTCCTCGCGGTGCTCGACCAGCACCCGGTAGGACTCCAGGGCGAACGGCCGCGGCAGCGTGCCGTCGGCGAGCTCGGCGCGGGCCAGCAGCTCGAAGGAGGCGTCGGCGGCCTCGAACGACCACCCGCGGGCCTCCAGTTCCTTGACCCGGGTGGTGACCCGCGACAGGGCTTCCGGATGACCGGCCAGGTCGATACCGAGCTCGCGCGCCTTGAGCTCGATACTGGCCCGGCCGGCCATCTCGGTCACCAGAATCCGCATGTCGTTGCCCACGACGACGGGGTCGATGTGGTTGTAGAGCACGGGATCCACTTTGATCGCGCTCGCGTGCAGGCCCGCCTTGTGGGCGAACGCTGACGACCCGACGTAGGCCTGGTGGGTGTCGGGTGCGATGTTGGCGATCTCGGCGATGGCGTGCGAGACGCGCACCATCTGCTCGATGCAGCCGTCCGGTAGGACCGGCATGCCGAGCTTGAGCTGCAGGTTGCCGACGACGGCGAAGAGGTCGGCGTTGCCGGGCCGCTCGCCGTAGCCGTTGGCGGTGCACTGGAAGTGCGGTACGCCGGCCTCGACGGCGGCGACGGTGTTGGCGACGGCGCAGGAGGTGTCGTTCTGGCAGTGGATGCCGAGCCGGGCGACGGCCTCCTCCGGGCTGATGCCGAGGGCCACCGCGAGCCGCTCGCGGACCTCGCCGACCGTGCGGGTGATCAGCGACGGCAGCATGCCACCGTTGGTGTCGCACATGACGGCCACCTCCGCGCCGGCCTCCAGGGCCGCCAGCGCGACGCCGGCGGTGTAGTCGGGGTCGAACCGGTAGCCGTCGAAGAAGTGCTCGCAGTCGAGGAAGACCCGCCGGCCCTCGGCGACGAAGTAGGCGACCGTGTCGCGGACCATCGCGAGGTTCTCCTCGGGGGTCGTGCGCAGGGCCCGCTCGACGTGGCGCAGGTCGGACTTGGCGACGAGCGTCACCGCCGGGGTCTCGGCGTCGAGCAGCGCACGGACCTGGGCGTCGTCCTGCACGCGGACGCCGGCCTTCCGGGTGGCGCCGAACGCCACGAACACCGCGTGTTTGAGGTTCAGCTCGGTCCGCGCTCTCCGGAAGAACTCGGTGTCCTTCGGCAACGCCCCCGGCCAGCCGCCTTCGATGAACCCGACGCCGAACTCGTCGAGCAGCCGCGCCACGGCGAGCTTGTCGACCACCGAGTAGCTGATCGCCTCGCGCTGGGCCCCGTCGCGCAGTGTCGTGTCGTACACCTGCATGGTTTGTCTCCTCTTGGCTTTGGCACTCTCGACTCTCGGCAGGGGGCAGGACCAACAAAAAGACCCCTCGCGGAATGCGAGAGGTCTGCGCGGCCAGCGGAGGATGCTGGGCGCGCTAGGGGCCAATAATGAGCCGAGTCACGTTCGGTAGCTTGCCACGCGCTCGCCGCGTGTGACAGGTGATTCCGGATTTTGAGAACTCAGGTGATCTGCTTCACGATTCACCCTGTTCGTCACGAAGCTGTAACGCGGATCGGTCAAGGTTTGGAGCAGGTTCGGAGGGACGCCGTGGTGAGGGAGGTGCACGTTCGATGTCGATCTCGGCGCTCAAGGCGGCGCTCCCGCCGTATGCGCGGGACGTCGCACTGAACCTCAACTCCGTGCTCTCCGGCGACCGGCTCACCGAGCAGCAGCTCTGGGGCACCGTGCTCGCCGGCGCGATGACCACCCGCAGCGCGCTCGTCCTCCGCGCCGTCGCGGCCGAGGCCGACGACCACCTCAAGCCGGAGGCCGCCGAGACAGCCAAGGCGGTGGCGTCGCGCATGGCGATCCACAACGTCTACTTCCGCGCCAAGCACCTGATCGGTGACGAGGCGTATCAGCACCTGCCGGCGCGGCTGCGCCGCCAGGTGACCGCCACGCCCGGGGTCCCCATGGTCGACTCCGAGCTGTGGTCAGTGGCAGTATCCGCGATCACCGGGTGCGGGGTGTGCCTGGAATCGCACGAAAGATCACTTCACGGTGCAGGGGTGTCCCGGGAAGTGGTCGACGAGGTGTTGCGCGCCGCCGCGGTGGTTCACGCGTTGGCGGTAACCCTCGATGCAGAGGCGGCTCTCGGCTAACGGAGCTTTCCTCTTGTACGGGTGTCGGAGTGGCGGCTCCGGCACCCGTACGCATGTCCGGGTCTTTCGGGTGGACGGCATCGACCGTTGCGGTGTAACTCGCATGTGCACGTTGCGGACAGCCTGCCCGCGTCGCGACGATAACGGTCGTTACGCAGCGCGTATGCCGTGGACCTGGGGGCACGATGACCGACGGAGTTCCGAACGGCCCGGACGGGCCACCGCTCGACCCTCCGTCGGGATGCGCGGACCCGCTGTTGTGGCGGGTGGCGCGGGCCCTGCACGAGGCGCACCGGCCACGCCCCGACAACTTCTGCGAATGCAAGGCGTTCTGGCCCTGCCCGGATGCGCGACTGGCCGAGGAGGCGCTGCGTATGGCCTACGGCCGGCCGGCCCCGCGGATCAACCGGACCGCGCTGGGCCGCAACGCCAACCTGGGCCGCTGGCCCGCCTGACCGCGGCCGATCCTAGAAGGTCGTGGGACCTGCCAGGATCGAACCCGGGTCAACCGGGGTCACAGGACGCGGTGGACCCAGCCGTACGGGTCGTCGAACTGGCCCCGCTGGATGCCCACCAGCGTGTCACGCAGCGACATCGTCGTCTGGCCGGCCTTGCCGTCGGCGACCGTGAACTCGCCCTCGCGGTCGCGGACCACGCCGATCGGGGTGATCACCGCAGCCGTCCCGCAGGCGAACGCCTCGCGCAGCCTGCCGCTCACCGCGTCCGCACGCCACTGCTCGTACGAATACAGCTCCTCGCGAACCGTCAGACCTCCGTCACGGGCCAGGCGGATCACCGACTCGCGGGTGATGCCGGGCAGGATCGTGCCGGTGAGCGGCGGGGTGACGATCGAGCCGTCGTCGAAGACGAAGAAGACGTTCATGCCGCCGAGCTCT
This sequence comes from Dactylosporangium roseum, assembly GCF_025264685.1. Taxonomy (GTDB): domain Bacteria; phylum Actinomycetota; class Actinomycetes; order Mycobacteriales; family Micromonosporaceae; genus Dactylosporangium; species Dactylosporangium roseum. Next base: position 1,510,772 of record NZ_CP073721.1, on the reverse strand, counting down.
TCCACGTACTTCTGCTCGACGGCGTCGAGGAACACCACCTGGTCACAGCCGTGCTCGATCGCCTCGGCCTGGGCGACGAGACTGGCGGCGTAGTTGCCGCCGCACTTCGCCGCGCCGGTGCCGCCGGTGGCGGCCCGCGTGTAGTCGCGGGACACCCAGACGTTGACGGGCTTCACGCCACCCTTGAAATAGCTGCCGACCGGCGACGCGATGACCAGGAAGAGGTATTCCGAGGAGGGTTTGACGCCGAGGAACACCTCGCTCGCGTACTGGAACGGGCGCAGGTAGAGGCTGCCCTCCGGATCGTTGGGCACCCACTCGCGGTCGACGCGGATGAGCGCTTCCAGCGCGTCGAGGAAGAGCCGCTCGGGCACCGGGGCCATGGCCATCCGCTGCGCCGAGGCGCGGAAGCGGGCGGCGTTGGCGTCGGGGCGGAACAGCGTGACCCCGCCGTCGACGGTCCGATAGGCCTTGAGGCCCTCGAAGACCTCCTGCGCGTAGTGCAGCACGGCGGTCGCCGGGTCCATCGGGATCGGCGCGCGCTGCTCGACGCGGGCGTCATACCAGCCCTTGCCGTCGGCATACCGCACGGTGACCATGTGGTCGGTGAAGATCCGCCCGAAACCGGGGTTGGCCATCAACGCGGACCGTTCCTCGGCGGCTACCGGCGACAAATGCGGACGGATCTCGAAGTCGAGAGTTTCACCGCCGTTCATACCTGCCTCCACTACACCCGGATACACCCAGAATCTCGGCACGCGAAGTCCGCACGCCGTGCCTGCAACTTACCCGAACGGACGTTCAATCGCAGCCAGCGCGCGGAACGGCGGATACTTCCGGCAGGCGCCCGCGGTGCTCGCGGACGCCTTGCCGGACGTGGGGTCATGCCACCGCGGCGGCCAAGCGGTCACCGACCGCCTCGGTCGACAGCGCGGAACCGGGGGTCCGTGCCGTCACCTCGGCGCCGACGGCCTCGGAGACCCGCGCGGCGGCCTCGGGGTGACCGAGGTGGTCGAGCAGCAGCGCGGCGGAGAGCACGGCGGCCGACGGGTCGGCGATGCCCTTGCCCGCGATGTCCGGCGCCGAGCCGTGCACGGGCTCGAACATCGACGGAAACGCCCGCTCCGGGTTGATCGAACCGCTGGCGGCAAGCCCGATGCCGCCGGTGACCGCGGCGGCGATGTCGGTGAGGATGTCACCGAAAAGGTTGTCGGTGACGACCACGTCGTAGCGCTGCGGGTTGGTCACCAGGAACATGGCGGCCGCGTCGACGTGCTGGTATTCGGTCTCGATGTCCGGGAACTCGGCCTTGACCGCGTCGAAGGTCCGCGCCCACAGGCCACCGGCGTGCGTGAGGACGTTGGTCTTGTGGACCAGCGTCACCTTGCGCCGCTCGCGCTTGCGGGCACGGGCGAAGGCGTCGCGGATGACCCGCTCGACGCCGTGGCGGGTGTTGAGGCTCTCCTCGGTGGCGACCTCGGCGGGCGTGTCCTGATGCAGGTTGCCACCGGCGCCGACGTAGAGGCCCTCGGTGCCTTCCCGGACGACGACGAGGTCGATCTCGCCGGGCTTCACGCCGGCGAGCGAGCTGGTCGTGCCCGGCCAGAGCCGAGAGGGGCGAAGGTTCACGTACTGGTCGAAGTCGAACCGCAGTTTCAGCAGCAGGCCGCGCTCCAGGACACCCGGCGGGACGCTCGGGTCGCCGACGGCACCCAGCAGGATGGCGTCGTGGCCGCGCAGCTCCTCCAGCACGCTGCCGGGGAGCACCTCGCCGGTGCGGTTGTAGCGGGCGGCACCCAGGTCGTAGTCGTTCGTCTCGACCTCCGGCAGGACGACACGCAGCACCTTCAGCGCCTGTGCCACCACTTCCGTCCCGATGCCGTCGCCGGCCACGACCGCGATTCTCGCCACCACTGCGCCCCTTTCCTCAGACCCGATAACGGTACGCGCTCGTCCTACTTCGTGGACGGCCGTCTCACGATCCAGGAAACACCGCAAAAGCGAGGGCGGGGAACGCCGCCACGCTCCCCGCCCTCTTTGAGAGGAATGTCTGCTATTCGCCGGACAGGTCGACCGTGCTCGCCGCTGTGGCGCCGATCGCCTGCTGCGCCTCGTTGAGCAGGTCCGCCCCGACCGCGTTGTCGACGGTCAGCGTCATGAGCGCCTCGCCGCCGGCCTCGCGCCGGGCGACCTGCATCGCCGCGATGTTGACCCCCGCCGTTCCCAGTATCGACCCGACGGTGCCGACGACCCCGGGGCGGTCGGCATATCGGAAGAACAACAGCACTCCATCGGCGCCGAGCTCCAGGCTGAAGCCGTCGATGTCGGTCAGCTTCAGGGCCTCGCGCGGGCCGGCGACGGAGGTGCCGGAGACCGAGGCTACCCGGCCGTCCGGAAGCGCCCCACGCACGGTCACCAGATTTGTGTGATCTGTCGACTCGGTGAACACCGCGAGGGCCACCTCGACGCCCCGGTCGGCCGCCAGGTGCGGCGCGTTGACGTAGGTGACCTGCTCAGCGACGACACCGCTGAAGAGCCCCTTGGTGGCGGCGAGCTTGAGCACCGACACGTCGTGCGCCGCCACGTCGCCGTGCACCTCGACGGTGACCGAGGAGGCGACCCCGCCGGCGACCGCGGTGAACACCCGGCCGAGCTTCTCCGCCAGGGGCAGCAGGGGTCGTACCTCTTCCGCGACGACGCCGCCGACCTGGACATTCACCGCATCGGGGACGAACTCCCCGTCGAGGGCCAGCTTGACGCTGCGCGCCACGGCCAGGCCCGCCTTGTCCTGCGCCTCGTGGGTGGACGCGCCCAGGTGCGGCGTGGCGACCACGTTGTCGAACGCGAACAGCGGCGACGCGACGCACGGCTCCTTGGCGAAGACGTCGATGCCGGCGCCGGCGACCCGGCCGGCGGCGATCGCGTCGGCGAGGGCCTGCTCGTCGACCAGGCCGCCGCGGGCCGCGTTGACGATGCGGACGCCGGGCTTGACGAGCTGGAGCTCGCGGGCGCCGATGAGCCCCACCGTCTCCGGGGTCTTCGGCAGGTGGATGGAGATGAAGTCGCTCTCCCGCAGCAGCTCGTCGAGGCCGAGCAGCCGCACGCCCAGCGCGGCGGCGCGCGCGGGCTGGATGTAGGGGTCGTAGGCGACCAGCCGGACGCCGAACGCGGCCATGCGCTGCGCGAACAGGACGCCGATGCGGCCCAGGCCGATGACACCGACGACCTTGCCGGACAGCTCGACGCCGGTGTACCTCGACCGCTTCCACTCGCCGGCCTTGAGCGCGGCCGACGCGGCGGCGGTGTTGCGCGCGACGGCGAGCAGCAGCGTGACGGCCTGCTCGGCGGCGGAGACGATGTTGGAGGTGGGTGCGTTGACGACCATGACGCCACGGGCGGTGGCGGCGGGGACGTCGACGTTGTCCAGGCCGACGCCCGCGCGGGCGACGACCTTGAGCCGGGGCGCGGCGGCGACGGCCTCGGCGTCGATCTGGGTGGCGCTTCGCACGATCACCGCACTGGCGTCGGCGAGCGCCTTGAGCAGCGCCGGACGGTCGGTGCCGTCGATGTGACGGACGTCGTAGTCGTCGGCGAGCACTTCGAGGGCGGACGGGGCCAGCTCCTCGGCGATCAGCACCACCGGGGGGTCAGGAGGGAGGGTCATACGGCGGTCCTCGGCTCTCAGGCTGCGGCTGGCGTCGATGCGTGGGGCGCGGCATTGCACGCCACGCACAAGAGACGGCGACGGGGCCGGGCTGGGGTCGGCCTTCACGCGATCGTAGGCCCGTGGCCCCGGCACCCCCCGCTCACCGCGGCGTGAGCGCGATCACAACACCCGTCCGTGTCGATCCCTGCCGGATCCTGACCAGGCTCCCCCGCACCACGGCGACGGCCCCGGTCGTGGAGTCCCCCACGACCGGGGCCGCGCTCGGGTTCGGTCCTACGACCGGACGCGGTCCGCATTGGCGTGGATCGCGTCGCGGATGTACTGCGCCAGGCCGGGGTGGGCGGTGTCGTAGTTGGCGGTGAACCGCGGATCGGCGACGTACATGTCACCGAGACCGCGGTGGATCTCGTACGAGCAGTCGTAGAACCACCGGCTGATGTGCCGCCGGTGTTCCTCGGCGAGATCCGTGGCCCGCTGGTCGCCGGCCGGGACACCGGCGGTGAACGCCGCCGCGAGGGCCTCGGTGTTCGCCTCGGCCTCCGCCTTGATGCGCTCCCAGTCCTGTTTCGTGTAGTTGGAGGTCCGCTGCGCGGACTGCCGGTACGCCTCGGTCTGGCCCCATCTCCGCTCCGCCTCCTCGGCGTGCTGGTCGGGGTCGAAGTCTCCGAAGAGTTCGCGCTGCTCGTCAGGCGTCAGGTTCGTCGTCATACCGACGAGCGTGGAGCCTCCAGCGACGGGAGAGTCAAGCGAAGAGGCCCCCGCCGTGGCGAGGGCCTCTTCGCCGGATGTCAGGCGGTCTCGGTGATGGGCCGGTCGACCCAGCTCATCATCGAGCGCAGCTTCTTGCCGGTCTCCTCGATCGGGTGGTTCGCGCCCTGCTCGCGGTACTTGGCGAAGTTCGGCCGGCCGGCGTCGTCCTCGGCGATCCACTCGCGGGCGAACTCGCCGGACTGGATCTCGGCCAGGATGCGCTTCATCTCCTCCTTGACCCGGGCGTCGACGACGCGCGGGCCGCGGCTGTAGTCGCCGTACTCGGCGGTGTCGGAGACGCTGTACCGCATGCGGGCGATGCCGCCCTCGTACATCAGGTCCACGATCAGCTTCAGCTCGTGGAGGCACTCGAAGTATGCGACCTCGGGGGCGTAGCCCGCCTCGGTGAGCACCTCGAAGCCGGTCTGCACCAGCGCCGAGGCGCCGCCGCAGAGCACCGCCTGCTCGCCGAACAGGTCGGTCTCCGTCTCCTCCTTGAACGTGGTCTTGATCACGCCGGCACGCGTGCCGCCGATGCCCGCCGCGTAGGCGAGGGCCAGGGCGAAGGCGTTGCCGGTGGCGTCCTGCTCGACGGCGACGAGGCAGGGCACGCCCTTGCCGTCGACGAACTGCCGGCGGACCAGGTGGCCCGGGCCCTTCGGTGCCACCATCGCCACGTCCACGTCCGCGGGCGGAGTGATGAAGCCGTACCGGATGTTGAGGCCGTGGCCGAAGAACAGCGCCTTGCCGGCGGTCAGGTGGGGCGCGACCGACTCGGCGTAGAGGGTCCGCTGGGCCGTGTCCGGCGCCAGAATCATGATCACGTCCGCCTCGGCGGAGGCCTCGGCCGGCGTGAGCACGCGCAGGCCCTGCTCCTCGGCCTTGGCGCGGCTCTTCGAGCCCTCGGGCAGGCCGACACGAACGTCGACACCGGAGTCGCGCAGCGACAGCGCGTGGGCGTGGCCCTGGCTGCCGTAGCCGAGCACCGCGACCTTTCGGCCCTGGATCAACGACAGGTCGGCGTCGTCGTCGTAGTACACCTCGGCGGGCATTGCTTGTCCTTTCAATGGTTTCTAAGAGGCGGCGCGAAGCGCCGGGCCGGTCGTGATGGAGCGGGAACCGCGGCCGATGGCCACGACGCCGGACTGGACCATTTCCTTGATACCGAACGGCTCCAGATCACGAAGCAGCGCGTCCAGCTTCTCCGACGTCCCCGTCGCCTCGATCGTGAGGGCATCCGGGGAGACGTCGACCACGCGGGCCCGGAAGAGCTGCACGGTCTCGAGGACCTGCGAGCGGACCGGACGCTCCGCGCGCACCTTCACCAGCAGCAGCTCGCGCTGCACGCTCGCGTTGGCGTCGAGTTCGACGATCTTCAGGACCTGCACCAGCTTGTTGAGCTGCTTGGTGACCTGCTCCAGCGGAGAGTCCTCCGCGTTGACCACGATCGTCATCCGGGAGACCTCGGGGTGCTCGGTCTCGCCGACAGCCAGGGAGTCGATGTTGAAGCCGCGCCGGGCGAACAGCCCGGCGACCCGAGCCAGGATGCCGGGTTTGTTCTCGACCAGAACGGAGAGGGTGTGCTTGGTCATCTCAGATGTCGTCCTTGTCGAACGTGGGCGCGACGCCGCGCGCGAACATGATCTCGTCGTTGCTCGTGCCTGCGGCGACCATCGGCCACACCATGGCGTCCTTGCCGACGACGAAGTCGACGACGACCGGCTGGTCGGTCACCCGCATCGCGGCCTCGATCGTGGCGTCGACGTCCTGCTTGTTCTCGCAGCGCAGACCGACGCAGCCGAGCGCGTCGGCCAGCTTCACGAAGTCGGGGATCCGGTGCTTGTGCGTGCCGAGCTCGGTGTTGGAATACCGCTCGTCGTAGAACAGCGTCTGCCACTGGCGGACCATGCCGAGGTTGCCGTTGTTGATGACGGCGACCTTGATCGGGATGCCCTCCAGCGCACAGGTGGCGAGCTCCTGGTTGGTCATCTGGAAGCAGCCGTCGCCGTCGATCGCCCAGACCGTCTTGTCCGGCCGGCCGACCTTGGCGCCCATCGCCGCCGGCACCGCGTAGCCCATGGTGCCCAGACCGCCGGAGTTCAGCCAGGTCGCCGGGTGCTCGTACTTGACGAACTGCGCGGCCCACATCTGGTGCTGGCCGACACCCGCCGTGTAGATCGCGTCCGGCCCGACGATCGCGCCGATGCGCTCGATGACGTACTGCGGGGAGAGCGTCCCGTCGGCCGGCTCCTCGTAGCCCAGCGGATACCGGACGCGGATGTCGTCGAGCGTCGCCCACCAGTCGGTCAGGCCGGGCTTGCGCCCGGCGTTGTGCTCGGCGGTCACCGCGGCGATCAGCTCCTCGATGACGTGCTTGGCGTCACCGACGATCGGCACGTCGGCGACCCGGTTCTTGCCGATCTCGGCCGGGTCGATGTCGGCGTGGACGACCTGCGCGTTCGGCGCGAACGTGGCCAGCTCACCGGTGACGCGGTCGTCGAACCGCGCGCCGAGGGCGATCAGCAGGTCGGCCTTTTGCAGCGCGTAGACCGCCCCGACCGAGCCGTGCATGCCGGGCATGCCCATGTGCTGCGGGTGCGAGTCGGGGAACGCGCCGCGCGCCATCAGCGTGGTGACGACCGGCGCGCCGGTCAGCTCGGCCAGCTTCCGCAGCACCTCGGAGGCGCGGGCCTTGATCACGCCGCCGCCGACGTAAAGAACCGGACGCTTGGCGTTGGTGATCAGGCGTGCCGCCTCGCGGATCTGCTTGCCGTGCGGGTGCAGCGTCGGGTGGTACCCGGGCAGCTCCATCGTCGGCGGCCACTTGAACGTCGTCTGCTTCTGCAGCACGTCCTTGGGAATGTCGACGAGGACCGGGCCAGGCCGGCCGGACGAGGCGAGGTGGAACGCCTCCATCAGGATGCGGGGCAGCTCCTCGCCCGACTTGACCAGGTAGTTGTGCTTCGTGATCGGCAGCGTGATGCCGGCGATGTCCGCTTCCTGGAACGCGTCGGTGCCGATCGAGGCCGAGGAGACCTGGCCGGTGATGGCGACGATGCCGACGGAGTCCATGTAGGCGTCCGCGATCGGGGTCACCAGGTTGGTCGCGCCGGGACCGGAGGTGGCCATGCAGACGCCGACCTTGCCGGTCGCCTGCGCATAGCCGGTCGCCGCGTGGCCGGCGCCCTGCTCGTGGCGGACCAGGATGTGCCGGACCGCCTCCGAGTCGAACAGCGGGTCGTACGCCGGAAGGATCGCACCGCCGGGAATGCCGAACACGACGTCCGCGCCGAGCTGCTCGAACGAGCGCACCAGGATCTGGGCACCGGTGAGGAGCTCCTCCGCCGGGCGGCCTGCCGGCTTCGCGACCTTCTCGGCCGCGACCGTGGCCGGCGTCGCGGTGGACGCGGCGGCGGGCGGTGGCGTCGGATGTGCTCGGTGGGCGAGGACTTCAGGCGTCGGTCTCGTCATCGCAGTTCGCACTTTCGCTCGAAGGTGTCTTGGTCATGGCCCCGGACATGAAAAAACCCCACGTGCGATGCACGGGGGGCTAGCGCGCTGACGGCAGGCGTCGGCGCGCTAGATGATAAGTACTCGGAGCGACCTCGACGACATGTGCCCACTCTGACGTATCTCACGGCCTGAGTCAACCGATCCCAGGATCTGGACCATGTCATGCTGGCAGGTATGCCCGAGCTGCGGTCCAAGACCTCTACTTCTGGTCGCAACATGGCCGGCGCACGCGCCCTCTGGCGCGCCACCGGCATGACCGACTCCGACTTCGGTAAGCCGATCGTCGCCATCGCCAACAGTTTCACGCAGTTCGTGCCGGGCCATGTCCACCTGCGCAACCTCGGGATCATCGTCGCCGACGCGGTCGCCGAGGCCGGCGGGGTCGCCAAGGAGTTCAACACCATCGCCGTCGACGACGGCATCGCCATGGGCCACGGCGGCATGCTCTACTCGCTGCCCAGCCGCGAGCTCATCGCCGACGCCGTCGAGTACATGGTGCAGGCGCACTGCGCCGACGCCCTCGTGTGCATCTCCAACTGCGACAAGATCACGCCCGGCATGCTGCTCGCCGCCCTGCGTCTCAACATCCCGACCGTCTTCGTCTCCGGCGGCCCCATGGAGGCCGGCAAGACCGTCGCGATCGAGGGCGTGGTCCACGAAAAGCTCGACCTCATCGACGCCATGATCGCCTCCGCCAACGAGGCCGTCACCGACGAGCAGCTCGCCCGGATCGAGCGCTCCGCCTGCCCGACGTGCGGCTCGTGCTCCGGCATGTTCACCGCCAACTCGATGAACTGCCTGACCGAGGCGATCGGCCTCGCCCTGCCCGGCAACGGCTCGGTCCTCGCCACGCACGCCGCCCGCAAGGCGCTGTTCGAGCGGGCCGGCACTCTGATCGTCGACCTCTGCAAGCGGTACTACGGCGAGGACGACGCCGCGGTGCTGCCCCGCGCGATCGCCTCCCGCCCCGCGTTCGAAAACGCGGTCGCTCTCGACGTCGCCATGGGCGGCTCGACCAACACCATCCTGCACCTGCTCGCCGCCGCCCGCGAGGCGGAGGTCGACTTCAGCGTCGCCGACATCGACGCGATCTCGCGCCGCGTGCCGTGCCTCGCGAAGGTGGCGCCGAACAGCCCGAAGTACCACATGGAAGACGTCCACCGGGCGGGCGGCATCCCGGCCATCCTCGGCGAACTGGACCGGGCCGGCCTGCTCAACCGCGACGTCTCCAGCGTCCACGCCCCGACACTGGAGACGTGGCTGGCGGAGTGGGACATCCGCGGCGGCACGGCCTCCGAGGCCGCGATCGAGCTCTTCCACGCCGCGCCCGGCGGGGTCCGCACCACCGAGCCGTTCTCGACCACCAACCGGTGGAACACCCTGGACACGGACGCCGCCGACGGCTGCATCCGCTCCCTGGAGCACGCGTACACCGCCGACGGCGGCCTCGCGATCCTGTTCGGCAACATCGCGCCGGACGGCTGCGTGGTCAAGACCGCCGGCGTGCCGGAGGAGAACCTCACCTTCCGCGGCCCGGCGCGCGTCTTCGAGTCGCAGGACGCGGCCGTCGAGGGCATCCTCGGCAAGGTCGTGACCGAGGGCGACGTCGTGGTCATCCGCTACGAGGGGCCCAAGGGCGGCCCGGGCATGCAGGAGATGCTGTACCCGACGTCGTTCCTCAAGGGCCGGGGCCTGGGACGGGCCTGCGCGCTGATCACCGACGGGCGCTTCAGCGGCGGCACCTCCGGTCTGTCGATCGGCCACGTCTCCCCCGAGGCGGCGGGCGGGGGCCTGATCGCCCTCGTGGAAGACGGCGACATCATCGAGATCGACATCCCCAACCGGTCGATCGAGCTGCGCGTGTCCGAGGACGAGTTGCAGGCGCGGCGGGTGGCGCAGGACAAGCGCGAACACCCGTACACCCCGGCCGACCGCGACCGCCCGGTCTCGGCGGCGCTGCGGGCCTACGCCTCGATGGCGACGTCCGCGAGCGACGGGGCGTATCGCAAGGTGCCGTGACGTGCGCCGTACCCCGCGGATGCCGGTCCGGTTGTGGACTACCATCTCGGGGTACCCGCGACTGGCGCACATCAAGGTGGAACCGACCACCGGGGAGCTCCCATTGCATCGCTGGCACCGCGCGCCTGGGTGCCCGATCGGCTGAACGCCAGGAGGCAGCTCATGCACGTCCCCGCACTGAATGCCCTCACCCAGGCCGACCAGGAGCTGGCCGGCCTCATCCAGGGTGAAGCCGAGCGGCAGCACGACACCCTACGGATGATCGCCTCGGAGAACTACGTCTCCCAGGCCGTGCTCGAGGCGACCGGCACCGTCCTCACGAACAAGTACTCCGAGGGCTATCCCGGCAAGCGCTACTACGAGGGCCAGAAGTTCATCGACCCGATCGAGGAGCTGGCGATCGCCCGCGCCAAGTCGGTGTTCGGCGTCGACCACGCCAACGTGCAGCCCTACTCCGGCTCGCCGGCCAACCTGGCCGTCTACATGGCGCTCGCCAAGCCGGGCGACACGATCATGGGCATGGCGCTGCCGATGGGCGGCCACCTGACCCACGGCTGGTCCGTCTCGGCCACCGGCGCCTGGTTCCGCGCCGTGCAGTACACGGTCCGCCGCGAGGACGGCCGCATCGACTTCGACGAGGTGCGCGACATCGCGCTCCGCGAACGACCGAAGATCATTTTCTCGGGTGGTACGGCCATTCCGCGCACCATCGACTTCCCGCGTTTCGCCGAGATCGCCCGCGAGGTCGACGCCGTGCTCGTGGCCGACATCGCCCACATCGCCGGCCTGATCGCCGGTGGCGCCCACCCGTCGCCGGTCGGCCACGCCGAAGTCATCTCCACGACGACCCACAAGACCCTGCGCGGCCCGCGCGGCGCGATGCTGATGTCGGACGAGAAGCACGCGAAGGCGCTGGACAAGGCGGTCTTCCCCGGCTTGCAGGGCGGCCCGCACAATCACACCACGGCGGGCATCGCGGTCGCCCTGGGCGAGGCGGCGAAGCCGGAGTTCCGGACGTATGCCCACCAGATCGTGGCCAACGCCCGCGCACTGGCCGACGCCCTGATCGAGCGCGGCTTCGACCTGGTCTCGGGCGGCACCGACAACCACCTGATCCTGCTCGACCTGACCAACAAGGGCATCGGCGGCAAGCCGGCGGCGCGCGCGCTCGACCGGGCGGGCATCGAGACCAACTACAACACGGTCCCGTACGACACCCGCAAGCCGTTCGACCCCTCGGGCGTCCGCCTGGGCACCCCGGCCCTGACGACCCGCGGCCTGACCGAGGCCCAGATGCCCCAGGTCGCAGACTGGATCTCCCGCGCGGTCGACGCGGCCGTCAAGGACGACGAGCCGGCGCTGAACACCATCGCCGCCGAGGTCCGCGAGCTGCTGGCCGGCTACCCGATGCCCGGCTGGCACTAGCCCGTGCCGCGAGCGGCGCGGATCGCCCGTCGGCGTTCCGCGCCGCTATCGCCGTGCTTTCATGATCCTGAAGACTTGCCGCACCTATGCCACAGGGCGCGAAGTTCAGCCCCGGCACCCCCTGGTCAACCCGAACAGGGCAGACAATTGGGCCGCGGTCTCGCGAAGCGTCGCCGAGGCGCGCCGACCGGCGCCCGTTCCGGCCCAATCCGCCGCCAGGCGCTCGATCCCATGATCATGGGAAGGATGTGGCTGCCCCGATAGCCACATCTTTCCCATGATCATGCAGTCGCCCGGCCCGGAACGCGTCGCCCCGGGTCCAGCGGCGATCATGAGCGACAGACACCACCGGCACGACTGTGCGTTACCGTCCCGTAGCGCAACACCGGGGTCGCCGGCCGACCCCATGGCACACAAGTCTTCGCGATCATGAAAGTCCCGCTCATACATGAGCGCCGATGCATCGTGATGTCCCGAATGCCCGGTCCGCCGAGGCTATTTTCGGCGCAGGAAGCGGCGGCCGCGGCCCTCCTTGTTGCGGGGCTCCTCGTCGAGGTTGAGTTCCAGTGGCTTGACGTCGTCGTCGAAGTTGAAGTCACGCTGTCGCCGGGCGGGCAACGACCCACGATCGCCGGAGTCGCCTGGGCGGTCCTCCGGGTCGGGGCTCGACCGGCGGCCGGGAGCGAACTCGCCGCTCGGGTCACTCTCGTAGCTCGACGTCGATTCGGTGGCCCACGCCGGGCGCTCCGTGCCGACCTCCCGGCCCGCCGCCGAGCTGTCCCGCCGGAACGTCCGATCGTCGCCGCCCTCGGCCGCCCCCAGACGATCCCACCGGCTCGTCGACGTGCCGGCCTGCTCGACCGAACCGGGACTGTCCCACCGGCCCGCGGGCTCGTCGGAGCGTGCCGCCGAACCGGTCCCACCCCGACGGCCCACCGACTCGTCCGGCCTCGGTCCGGACGACCGGCTGGACGTCTCGTCAGGTCCAGCAGCCGAACCGAAGCGGTCCCAGCGGGTCGTGGCCTCCGTGGCCTTGCCGACGGTGACCGGCTCGGCAAGCTCCTGCTTGTCGGGCTTATCTGGCTTATCGGGTTTGTCGGACGACTTGGCCCGACCCCAGCGCGAACGCTTGCCGCCGCTCTCGGCCGGCTTCGGGTCGCGGACGGGCTTGGCCGCCTCCGGCTCCCACCAGGCCGGGCCCTCGTCGACCGGCGGAGGCGGCGTCACCGGCAGATCACGGACCGGCAGATCACGCACCGGCGGGCCGCTGGACGACGCGTCCGGAACGGCCTGCGCGGGACCGCCGGAGGACGGCCGCGGCTCGGCCGGCTGGGTCCGCTCGCGACGGCGCGCGGAACGGGCCGCCGGGTCGGGCTCCCAGGAGCGACGCAGCTCGAACGGCTCGGCGACCAGATCGGGCACGACCTCGTCGAACAGGCCGCCGCTCCACGACGGCCGCCCCGCCGGCGGCGGCGCGGCTGAGGACGGCGGCGGCGCGGCTGAGGACGGCGGAACAACGGGCCGCGCGGCCGGCGGCGGCACAGACGGACGAGCGACGGCCGGCGGCGGCACCACCGGACGAGCGGCCGGCCGGACGGCGGCCGGTGGCGGCGAAGAAGGCTGGGTGTCCGGACTCCCGCTCGTGGTGGCGCCGGCCGGGACGATGGGCGGCGGCGCCGGTGTGCTGTAACCGAACGACCCTGTCGACAGCGGCGTCGCCGGGGGCTCGTCCTCGTCCGAGCGGGCACGGCGCCGGCCGGCCCGGGGCACGGACTCGGCCGGGTCGGCACGCGGCTCCCACCTGGACGACGGCGTGGTCTCGGGGCTCGACGCGGGCCAGGTCCCGGTCTCGTACATCACCGGGAAGCCGTCGCCGGCGTTCGACCAGCGGGACGGCTCGCCGGGCACGGCGGGCACGACGAACTCGCCGGTGTTCAGCCGGTCGGCCGGCGGCGAGGACCACGAGGATACCGGCGAGGACAGGTCGTCCTCGGGCGCCTCGTGGCGGGCTCGCCGGCCGGCCCGGGGCATCTCGGTGGGCGGGGGGTCGTCGGCCGCCCAGGCCGCCAGCCGGCTCGCCGAGTCGCTGTCCCAGGCGCCGACCAGCTCGCGGGTCGACCGGGACTCCCCCGAGTCGGCGGAGCCGGATGCGACGGAATCCCGGTCGGCGGCCTCCAAAGCGGAAGCTCCGTCGGCCGGGATGGAGCCGGACTCGTCGCGGGTGCGAGGGTCGGCGCCCCGCGTGAGCCGGCCCAACCGGCCGCGCACCGGGCTCTTGCGCTCGTCGGCGACGTCCTCGGTCTCGCCGGCGGCCGCGGCGAACGCCGCGTCGGTGGGCAGTGCGGCGCGGCTCGCGGGCTGGGTCGCGGCCTCTCGGGCGAACGTGCGGGCCAACGGCGACGGCTCGGGCAACTGGCTGCCGGAGGCGATCTTCAGCAGGCGCTCCATGACCGCGATGTCCACCCGGTACGGCTCGGCGGCCAGCCAGCGCCCCGCCGCCTCCGCCATCTCGTGCGCGTGGACCAACTGGAGGTGCTCGCCGGGCGCGACGGAGATGGCGAGGTCCGTGGTCGCGTCGCCCCGGGGCGGCGCGACCACGAGATAGCCCCGGACCGCGGCGCCGACCTTTGCCAGTTGCTCGCGCCAGGTGTGCACCTCGGCGGCGAGGCCGTCGACGTCCTCCGAGCCGGGGACGAACAGCCGGCCGCCGCGCAGGACCTGGCCGGCGGTGTCCATCGTGAACTCGCCGTGCGGCCAGACCGTCGGCAGGAACAGTGCCACCCGGCGGCCGGCGACCACGAGATGGGTGCAGCCGCCCTCGCCGAGCGCGAAGAACCGGGCCGAGGGCAGCGCCTCCAACTCCTTGAGCCGCGGCAGGTGGTCGTCGGGCTCACCCCACCAGCGGCGGCCGCTCACAGCCTCCTCGATCGAGGCTCGGGAGAGGCGCCGGGCGTCGAGCACGAGTGCGGACAGGAAGCCGCCGACGAGCGGCACGTCGAAGGCCAGGTTGATGCCGATGAACTTGAGCAGCCCGACCAGGTCGAACCAGCTCTCGGGCAGCCAGGTGCGGGTCGCGGCGCCCCAGACGACGGCACCGGCCACCGCCGTCAGGATGGCGAAGAGCGGAAAGCCGCGCAGCGTGAGGGTGAGGACCCCGGCGAGTGACACGACGGCGGCGGCGCCCCACAGGATGCTGAACTCCTTGATGCCCCAGCCGGCGACGACGAGCGCGACGAGCGTGGCGGTGACGAGCAGCGCGCCGGCGAGCACCCCGGTCGGGCGCACACCGACGCGGCGGCTGCTCTTGACCCCGGCGACCCAGGAGTTTGCGGTCGTCAAGTCCTAGCCTCCCGCCATCGACGGCAGCACCCGGGGCCGACGGGTGCCGATCTCGTCCAACACGGCACCGAGCGTAACCCCGCCGGACGTGTCGAGCGAGAGGATCCCCACGGCCGTCAGTATGTCTCCACCCACCGGCAGAAACCGGTCCCCGGGAGATGGGAGGATGGCAGGGTGAGCAACCAGGTCAAGGTCAAGTTCCGGCGCAGCGCCGCGATCGCCGTCGCGGCCGCCATCACCGTGATCGGCGCCGTGCCGCTGCTCGCCGAGAGCCTCTGGTTCCTGCCCGTGCCGCTGATCCCGCTGGCCGTGACCGTGTGGGCGTGGCGGGCCGGCACCGACGTCGACGAGGGCGGCTTCACCGTGCGGGCCCTGCTGGGCAGCCGCCGGTTCCTGTGGGCCGCCGTCGACGGGCTCGTCGCCCAGGGCGGCTCCGTGCAGGCCCGGCTGGCCAACGGCCACCTGGTCACCCTCGACGCCGTCCGCGCCGACGATCTCCCGCGAGTGATCGAGGCGAGCGGCAAGGAGCTGGAAAAGGCTCAGTAGCCGTCGCTGACGACGTTGTCGAGCGGCGCTCCCGCCACGAACCGGCGCAGTTGCTCCCCCGCCAGCCCGTACGCCCGCGGCAACAGTCCGCGCACCGACCCGGCCACGTGCGGGGTGAGCAAGACGTTCGGCAGTCGCCACAACGGGTGATCGGACGGCAACGGTTCGGGGTCGATCACGTCCGCGGCGAAGCCGATGCGGCCGCCGGACACCTCCGCCATGATCGCCTCGGTGTCGACGACCGGCCCGCGGGCCGCGTTGACCAGCAGCGCACCGTCGGGCAGCCGGCCCAGGAACGCCTTGTCCACCAGCCTGATCGTCTCCGCCGTCAGCGGCACGAGCAGCACCACGATGTCCGCCGACGGCAGCAGCCCGGCCAGCTCCGCCACGCCGTGCACGCCGGGCCGCGGCCGCCGGGCGACCCGCGTCACCGACACCTCGAACGGCAGCAGCCGGGCCTCCAGCGCCCGCCCGATCGAGCCCGAGCCGACGATCAGGACGCGCTTCCCGGCGAGTTCGCCCGTTTGGCGGTACGCCCAGTGCCCCCGCTCCTGAGCCCGCGCGAACACCGGGAAGTCCCGAAGGAAGGCGAGGATCGCGGCGACGACCCACTCCGCGGTCGACGAGTCGTGCACGCCCCGCGCGTCGCACAGCGTGACCCGGGACGGCAGCCGGCCGGTCCAGGCGTCCGCGCCGGCAGTCATGAGCTGGACGACCCGCAGTGCCGGCATCCGCTCGGCCAGGGTCACGACGTCGGGCTTGGCCAGGAACGGCGGCACCCAGAACACGACGTCGGCCGGGTCGGACGGCAGTTCGTCCGGGCTCGGCATGATCTCGACGCGGCAGCCTTCGGGCACCGGGCCGAGCAGGTCGGACCCGCGCTCGTGCGGGATCCAGATCTTCGTCGTGTTCGTCATGGATTCGATGATGCGGGTTGCCGCCGTCGGAACGCACCGGGCGCCATGTGGCTCCTCTGGTCGTGACTGAAAGGTGGAATGATGTCCGGCGACGCTAGTCTTGGCCGGGTGAGCGCCCGGACGTACCGACACATCGGCCGGAGCCTGATCGCCGCGGTGGCGACGGTTCTGGCCCTGGGAGCCTGCTCGTTCGGGCCTCCGCCGCCTGATGAGCTGGGTTCACCGCCGAAGCTCTCGCCGTATCCCACAGTCTCGGGTTCCGGCGGTGCTGAGGGCGGCGGTCAGACCGAGGTGGCCACGACGGTCCTGGCCAAGGGTCTTGCGGTGCCGTGGGGCATCGCATTCCTGCCGGACGGTTCCGCTCTGGTCACCGAGCGTGACAGCAAGCGGCTGCTCAAGGTCGGCAAGGAGTCGACGTCCGACGGGCTCCAGGTGGCCGAGCTCCAGAAGATCGGCGACGCGGTGCCGGGTGGCGAGGGCGGCCTCATGGGCATCGCCGTGTCGCCCGACTACGAGACCGACAAGACCGTGTTCGTCTACTACACGGCGAAGGACGACAACCGGGTCGGCAAGTTCGTGCTCGGCCAGCAGCCGACGCCGATCCTCACCGGCATCCCGAAGTCGACCATCCACAACGGCGGCCAGATCCACTTCGGCCCCGACGGCTTCCTCTACGTCTCGACCGGTGACGGCGCCAGGCCGGAGACCGCGCAGGACCTCAACAGCCTCGGCGGCAAGATCCTGCGCGTCCAGCCCGACGGGAAGCCGGCGCCCGGCAACCCGTTCGGCACCGCGGTGTACAGCTACGGACATCGCAACGTGCAAGGGTTCACCTGGGACGACAGCAAGCGGCTGTATGCGGTGGAGTTCGGCGCCGGCAACTGGGACGAGATCAACATGATCGAAGCCGGGAAGAACTACGGCTGGCCCGCGGTCGAGGGCAAGGGCAGCGACCCGAAGTACGTCAACCCGATCCAGGTGTGGAAGACGGACGAGGCGTCCTGCTCGGGTCTCACCTACGTCGACGGATACCTGGTCGCGTCCTGCCTCAAGGGCGCCAGGCTGTACGTCATGCAGGTCACCCAGGCCGGCGGCATCTTCGGGGCGCCGACCGCCCTGCTCAAGGGCGCCCACGGCCGGCTGCGCGCCGCCCAGCTCGCCCCGGACGGCAGCGTGTGGATCTCGACCTCCAACAAGGACGGCCGCGGCACGCCGAAGGCCGACGACGACAAACTCCTCCGAATCGTGATCAGCAACGTCGGTGAGGCCGGCAAGAGTTGACGTCTCCGTTCCATCGACGAGCCGCCCTGGCCGCCCGCCGTGTCCAGCGCCGGGCGATCCTCATGGCGGCCGGGCGGAGGCGCCGTCCGATCCGGCCGGCCGCACCGCCGCTCGCCCGGCTGCGGCGCGTCCTGCGCGGCGCGCTCGTCGGCGTCGTGGCCATGATCGGCATGTTGATCGGCGTGACCCTGGGCGGCACCACCACCCAGGACATCGGGCCGTTCCGGGCACAGTTGTCGCTGTTACCGGCCTGGCACGGCGACACGTCGGTCGAGATCCCGCCGCTGGGCTCGCTCGAGCTCGACAGCCACGACGGCCCGGTCCACCTGCGCATCCGGCTGGATTCCCTGGACGAGGCGCGCGCCCGGGCGGTGGTCGCCGACGGTGGCGGCAACCTGGAGCAGATCAGCCACGACGCCGTCGACCAGCTCGACCTCGGCGTGCGCCGGCTGGCGCTACAGACCGCCGGCTCGGGCATCCTCGGCGCGATGGTCCTGGTCGGCCTGGCGTTCCGGGCGCGGCGGGAGACGGCGATCGCGGGCGTCCTGGTGGTCGCCGCGCTCGCCTCGACCGGCGGCGCGACCGTGTTCACCTTCAAGCCCGCCGCGATCCAGGAGCCGACCTACCGCGGCCTGCTCGTCAACGCGCCCGCCATCATCGGTGACGCGCGCAAGATCTCCGACCGCTACGAGGAGTACCGCGCGCAGTTGCAGAAGCTCGTGCTCAACGTCAGCAAGCTCTACGGCACGATCTCCGCCCTGCCCGTCTACGAGCCGAACACCAGCGCGACGAAGGTCCTGCACATCTCGGACATGCACCTCAACCCGGCGGCCTGGGGCGTGATCCGCTCGGTGGCCGACCAGTTCGCCGTCGACGTCATCGTCGACACGGGCGACATCAACGACTGGGGCAGCGAGCCGGAGGCGTCGTACGTCAACGAGATCAGCCGGCTGCGCATCCCGTACCTCTACATCCGCGGCAACCACGACTCGACCGTGACCGCGGCGGCGGTCGCCCGCCAGCCCAACGCGATCGTCCTCGACAACTCGATCACCACGGTCAAGGGCCTGACCTTCGCCGGCATCGGCGACCCCAGGTTCACGCCCGACAAGTCGACCGACACGACCAACAACCAGCAGCACGACCAGGTGATCACCTCGGGCGAACTGCTGGCCGAGAAGATCCGCTCCGGCGACAAGCCGGTCGACGTCGCGCTGGTCCACGACCCGGTGGCCGCCCAGCCGCTGGCCGGCGCGTGCCCGCTGGTCCTGGCCGGCCACAAGCACCAACGGTCGATCACCCGCCTGGACGCGCCGGCGCCGATGGCCGTCGCGGCCCCGTCGCCGTCGGTGTCGGCGTCGGCCTCCGCGTCGGCCTCCGCGTCGGCGAGCCCGCAACCGCCGAAGCAGCCGACGGAACGCACCCTGCTGATGGTGGAGGGCTCGACGGGCGGCGCCGGCCTGCGCGGCCTCGAAAGCGAAAAGCCCCTCCCGCTGGCGCTCTCCATCCTGTACTTCGACGAGAACCATCGCCTGTCCGCCTACGACGACATCCAGGTCGGCGGCACCGGCCTGACCGAGGTGGCCCTCCAGCGCCACATCGTCCCCGAGGACACAAAGCCCGGCGCCACCCCGACCCCGACCCTAACCCCCTCCCCCTCCCCCTTCCTTTCGCGTTGATCATGCAGTTGTGGTGCCTGACAAACCCGGACATCGCGGGAGTGTCGAGGCACCACAAGTGCATGATCAACGCGAGAGGAAGGGGGAGGGGGTTAGGACAGGCGGGTGATGATCAGCTCGCGCACCGTCTTGGCGTCCGCCTTGCCGGCGGTCGCCTTCATCACGGCACCCACCAGGGCGCCGGCGGCCGCCACCTTGCCGTCGCGGACCTTCGCCGCGATGTCCGGGTTGGCCGCGATCGCCTCGTCGACCGCCTTCGTCAGGGCACCCTCGTCGGATACGACCTCCAGGCCGCGTGACGACACCACCTCGGCCGGGGTGCCCTCGCCGGCCATGACGCCCTCCAGGACGACCCGCGCCAGCTTGTCGTTGATCTTGCCGGAGTCGACGAGCGCCTGGAGCTCGGCGACCGCGGCCGGGGTCACACCCAGGGCGTCGAGCTCGGCCTCGGTCTCGTTCGCGCGACGGGCCAGCTCGCCCAGCCACCACTTGCGGGCGGCCGCGGGGGTCGCGCCGGCCGACACCGTCGCCGAGATCAGCTCCACCGCGCCCGCGTTGACGACGGACTGCATGTCAAGATCCGAGAAGCCCCAGTCCGACTGCATCCGTGCCCGGCGGACCCGTGGCAGCTCGGGCAGCGCGGACCGCAGCTCCTCGACCCACTCCGCCGCCGGGGCCAGCGGCACCAGGTCGGGCTCAGGGAAGTACCGGTAGTCGGTCGCCGTCTCCTTGCTGCGGCCCGAGGTCGTGTCGCCGGTGTCCTCGTGGAAGTGGCGGGTCTCCTGGACGATCGTGCCGCCTGCCTCCAGTACCGATCCCTGGCGGATGATCTCCGAACGGACCGCTCGCTCGACGCTGCGCAGCGAGTTGACGTTCTTGGTCTCGGTCCGGGTGCCCCACGGCGAGCCCGGGCGGTTCAGCGACGTATTCACGTCGCAGCGCAGCGAGCCCTGCTCCATGCGGACGTCGGAGACGCCGAGAGTGCGGATCACGTCGCGCAGCTCGGTGACGTACGCGCGGGCGACCTGCGGCGCACCGGCGCCGGTGCCGGGGACCGGCTTGGTGACGATCTCGACGAGCGGGATGCCCGCCCGGTTGTAGTCGACGAGCGACTCGGTCGCGCCGTGGATGCGTCCGGTCGCGCCGCCGACGTGCAGGGTCTTGCCAGTGTCCTCCTCCAGGTGCACCCGCTCGATCCCGATGCGCACGAGCTCGCCCTCCATCTCGACGTCGAGGTAACCGTCGACGCACAGCGGCTCGTCGTACTGGCTGATCTGGAAGTTCTTCGGCATGTCCGGGTAGAAGTAGTTCTTCCGCGCGAACCGGCCCCACGGTGCGATCGAGCAGTTGAGCGCCAGGCCGATGCGGATCGTCGCCTCGATCGCGGCCCGGTTGGCGACGGGCAGCGCGCCGGGCAGGCCGAGACAGACCGGGCAGACCTGCGTGTTGGGCTCGGCGCCGAACGTGGTCGGGCAGCCGCAGAACATCTTGGTGTTGGTGCCCAGTTCGACGTGGGTCTCCAGGCCGATGACCGGCTCGAACCGGGCCACCGTCTCGTCGTACGACATCTGCGTCACGGTGCTCATTGTGTCTGCCTGCTTTCAGCCTTGGTGTATCCACGCACGGCATTGGGTATCAACTGGCCACCACTCGGAAGGAGCGATGTCATGCCCGTGCAGTTTCGGAAGAGCAAGAAGTTCGGCCCGTTCATATTCCACTTCACGCAGGACGGATTCTCCTCGTGGAGTTTCAAGCTGGGCCCCTGGTCGTGGAACTCGCGGACCAAGAAGAACCGCGTCGACCTGCCCGGCCCGTTCTCCTGGCGGCAGGGCAGCCGGGGCTGACGCCGACCGGGGGCTTTGCGCACAGGGCCGAAGCCCCCGGATTCCCATGACTACAGCGGCGGCGGCGTCAACGGCGGCAGTGCCGATTCCAGCGCCGCCGCCACGCGGTACATGCGGTCGTCGGCCATCGTCGGGGCCATGATCTGCAGTCCGACCGGCAGCCCTTCGGACAGCCCGCTCGGCACCGAAATCGCCGGCCCGCCGTAGAGGTTCGACGGAATCGTGTAAAGATCCGCGAGATACATCTGATACGGATCCGAGGTACGCGATCCGAGCGGGAAAGCGACGAACGGCGTGGTCGGCGCGACCAGCACGTCCGCGACACCGAACGCCGCCTGGAAGTCACGCGTGATCAGGGTGCGGACCTTCTGGGCCTGCCCGTAGTAGGCGTCGTAGTAGCCGGCCGACAGCGCGTAGGTGCCGAGGATGACGCGCCGCTTGACCTCCGGGCCGAAGCCCGCGTCGCGCGTCAGCGACATGACCTCCTCCAGCGAGTGCTCACCGTTGTCGCCGGTGCGCAACCCGTACCGGACGCCGTCGAACCGGGCCAGGTTGGACGAGCACTCGCTCGGCGCGATCAGGTAGTACGCCGGCAGCGCGAACTTGAAGCTCGGGCACGACACCTCGACGACCTCGGCGCCCAGCTTGACCAGCGCCTCGATCGACTCGCGATAGGCGGCGACGACGCCGGGCTCGGCGCCCTCACCCGCGAACTCCTTCACCAGCCCCAGCCGCACGCCGCTCAGGTCGCCGGTCGCGCCCAGCCGGGCGGCGCCGACCACGTCGGGCACCGGCTGCGGGATCGAGGTCGAGTCCATCGGGTCGTGACCCCCGATGACCGCGTGCAGGAGCGCGGCGTCCTCGACGGTCCGGGCGCACGGGCCGGGCGTGTCGAGGGAAGAGCTGAAAGCGATGAGACCGTACCGCGAGGTGCCGCCATACGTCGGCTTCGCGCCCACGGTCCCGGTCACCGCGGCGGGCTGGCGGATCGAGCCGCCCGTGTCGGTGCCGATCGCGAGCGGCGCCTCATAGGCCGCGACCGCCGCGGCCGAACCGCCGCCGGAGCCGCCGGGGATGCGCGAGGTGTCCCAGGGGTTGTACGTCGGGCCGTAGGCCGAGTACTCCGTCGACGAGCCCATCGCGAACTCGTCCATGTTGGTCTTGCCGAGCATGACCAGGCCGGCCGCACGCAGCCGGGTGGTGATCGTCGCGTCGTACGGCGGGCGCCAGCCTTCGAGAATCTTCGAGCCGGCGGTCGTCGGAACGCCCTTGGTGGTGATCACGTCCTTGACGGCGATCGGCACACCGGCGAGCGGCCCGACCTCCTCGCCCTTGGCCCGCTTGGCGTCGACGGCCTTGGCGGCCTCCAGTGCGCCGTCGCGGTCGACGTGGAGGAACGCGTTGACCTTGGCCTCGACGGCCGCCACGCGGTCCAGGTGCGCGGTGGCGACCTCGACGGCCGACACCTCCTTCGCGGCCAGGCGGCGGCCCAGCTCGGCGGCGGAGAGCTTGGTGACGTCGGTCATCGGATCAGGCCTCCTCGTCCAGGATCCGCGGGACGCGGAAGCGGTTGTCCTCGGCGTCGGGCGCACCGGCCAGCACGTCCGCACGGGGCAGGCACGGGGCCACGACGTCGTCGCGGAAGACGTTGGTCAGCGGCACCGAGTGCGAGGTCGGCGGCACGTCGGCCGCGGCGACCTCGCCCACCTGCGCGACGGCCTGCAGGATGACGTCGAGCTGCCCGGCGAAGGTGTCGAGCTCTTCATCGGTGACGGCAAGCCGCGCGAGGCGCGCGAGATGCGCCACCTCCTCGCGGGAAATCGTGGCCATCGGCGCGGTACTCCTTCAGTCGTCGGCTTGACGCGGCGTGACATGCGGTCGTCAACCCGACGAGTCTATTTCGTCCGTGTCAGGCGCTGTGCGCGACGGTGGACCGATTCCGCCTGGCGAGCCAGTCGATGAGCTGGGCGGGTGGCATGGGCCGCGCGAAGTACCAGCCCTGCGCCAGGTCACAGCCGGCGTCCACCAGCAGCCGCCAGGTGCGCTCGTTCTCGACGCCCTCCGCGACGACCCGCAGGCCCAGCGCCCGGGCCAGGTCGATCATGGACCGCACGATGGCCGCGTCGTCGGGGTCGGTGGCGAGGCCCAGCACAAACGAGCGGTCGATCTTCACCTCGGCCAGCGGCAGCCGGCGCAGGTGCAGCATCGAGGAGTAGCCCGTACCGAAGTCGTCGAGCGCGATCGCGACACCGAGACGCTCCAGGCGGGCCAGTGTGGCCAGCACCCGGCGGGGATCGGCCATCAACGCACCCTCGGTGATCTCCAGCTCGAGCCGCGACGGGTCCACCGCGGTTTCGCGCAGGCGGGCCGCGATCCGGTCGGCGATCTCGCCGGTGTGCAGGTCGCGGACGCTGACGTTGACCGCGACCCGCATGCCGTCGGCGGCCGGGCCCCAAGCGGCGAGCTGGTCGATGACCTCGTCGACGATGCGCAGCGTCAGCAGCCGCATGACGGAGCTGCGCTCGGCGACCTTGATCAGTTCCTCCGGGTCGACCGGCCCGCGGACAGGATGCCGCCAGCGCAGCAATGCCTCCAGCCCGACGACGGCGCCGGTGGCGAGTTCGACCTGCGGCTGGTAGTACAACTCGATTCCGGTGCCCTCCGGAGACTCGAGCGCACGGCGGAGGTCGGCGAGGAGGCTCAGCCGCTCCGGTGTGTTGTGGTCCGACTCGGGGGCGTAGACGGCGAGGTTGTCGCCGCGGGCCTTGGCGTCGTACATCGCGACGTCGGCGTGCCGCAACAGTTCCTCGAAGTCGCCGCCGTGCTCGGGGTAGACGGCCACGCCCACCGACCCGCCGACGTCGATCGGGAGCCCGTCCAGGAGTACCGGCTCGGCCAGTGCGGCGAGCATCCCGGCGGCCCGGGCCTTCGCTTCCGCCGTGTCCCGCAGATGTGGTACGACCACCGCGAACTCGTCGCCGCCGAGCCGCCCGACAAGACCCGTGTCCGCCACGCCGGCGACCCGCCGGGCGACCTCCTCCAGCAACCGGTCCCCGACCCGGTGCCCGAGGGCGTCGTTGACCTGCTTGAAGCCGTCGAGGTCGAGCAGCAGAAGGGCGAGGCGTCGATCGTCCGCCCCGCCCTCGGCACGCTCGGCGTGCTCCGGCACCCAGTTGGCCACGGCGCGCTCCAGCGCCGTACGGTTGCCGAGGCCGGTGAGCGGGTCGAGCCGGGCCTCCCGCGCCCGTTGCAGCGACAGCTTGGTCATCCGGCGTACGGCGAACAGCGGCACCATGGCCAGCGGGACGAGCAGCACGTCGACGTGCGCGGCGGCGATCAGGGCGGGCGCGGACAGCAGCAACGCCCCGGCCGGCAGGGCATCGTCGCGGAGCGCCGTCTTGAGCACCGCCGGCCACCGCCCGCCGAAGCGCAGCCAGACGGCGGTCGACACGAGCAGGTTGTTGACGAGGAACCAGCACCCGGCGACGACGACGATCCACAGCACGGGCATGCCGCCGTTGAGCATCGTGTGCATGTCGGCGCGCCGCTCGGGCAGCACCACGTCGAGGAGGGCGGCCGCGGCGGCGAAGGAGAGCACATACCGCCCCGCGTTGAACGCGGCCCGCCAGGCGGCATGCTTGAGCCACACCGCGGCGACGGCGACCGCTCCCAACTGGACGAGCACCGCGGGCGCGAACCCGAACGCCAGCATGACGGCGAAGGCGAAGCAGACCGACGGGAACGCGGGCACCACGTCGTCGGGCCCGGCCTGCATGAACCACGGTGTGTCGGCGACGACGGCGAGGGCGGCGAAGCACCAGAACGCGGCGGGCAGACTGTCCGGGAAGCCGCTCAACAGACTGGCGAGCAGGACGCCGGCGGCGGCGACCATGATGGTGGCAACGTAGGCGACGAACCGGGAAGCGTTGCGGGGAGGCGCCGAGTTACGCAGCGCGCTCTGCTTCATCGGCTCCCCCAGGTTCGGCATCATCGACGCACTGGTGTTCGGTGTCGTTTCGTCGGCGCCCTGCGAGCCTGCACCCTCGGCGGCCCCGGAATCGGGAAGGATGCGGAATCGATGCACAAGCCGCCGGTATTCAACCGACCGGGCGATGCCACCATGGATAGATCAGCAGCACGGCCCGGGAAGACGCGACGCCGCCCAGTGCAAGCCGCGAAGCCGAGCCGCGCGCCCGAATTGTCGGCCTCATCCGGGTCCGTCAGCAGGGCGGTGATGTCGCGGCGAACCGACTCACCCGAGCTGCCGGACCAGATCGGGCCGAGCACGACCGGTAAGGACCGGTAAGGAGTAGTCAGGCGGGGGGCTCGGTGGGCTGGGCCGCTGCGCGGGCGGCTTCCGGGCCGGCGGAGAGCAGGAGGTCGAAGCCGGACTCGTCGAGGATGGGGACCTTCAGGGAGGCGGCCTTGTCGGCCTTGGAGCCCGGGGACTCGCCGACCACGACGAAGTGGGTCTTCTTGGAGACCGAGCCGGAGACCTTGCCGCCGCGGGAGGTCACCGCCTCGGCGGCCTGGTCGCGCGAATACTTGTCCAGGGAGCCGGTCACGACGACCGTGATGCCCTCCAGGGAACGCGGGCCGGTGTCCGCGCGCTCCTCGACCATGCGGACGCCCGCGGCGGCCCAGCGGTCGACCCACTCCCGGTGCCAGTCGACCTCGAACCAGTCGTGGACGGCCCTGGCGATCGTCGGTCCCACGCCCTCGACGGCCACCAGCTCCTCGGTCGTGGCGTTGGCGATCGCCTCCATCGAGCCGAGTGAGTTGGCCAGCGCCTGCGCCGCCGTCGGGCCGACGTGGCGGATCGACAGAGCGATCAGCACGCGCGCGAGCGGGCGCTGCTTGACCTCCTCGAGGTTGACCAGGAGCTGCTGGGCGGTGCTGCTGAGGGAGCCGTCCTTGTTCACGAAGAACGGCGCCTTGAGCAGCCGGTCTGCGGTGACGTCGAAGAGCTCGCTCTCGTTGGTGATCACCGACTCGAGCAGGGCCGCGGCCGACTTCGCGCCGAGCGCCTCGATGTCGAGGCCGCTGCGTTCGGCGAGGGCGAACAGGCGCTCACGGAGCTGGGCCGGACAGTAGCGGGCGTTGGGGCAGCGAATGTCTACGTCGGTCTCCTTCTCGGGGGCCAGTGCCGTCCCGCAGGACGGGCAGTGGGTCGGCATCACGAAGGCGCGCTCGGTGCCGTCACGCCGGTCGGCGACCGGACCCAGCACCTCGGGGATGACCTCCCCGGCGCGGCGGATAACCACCGTGTCACCGATGAGCACGCCCTTGCGCACGACCTCCTGCGCGTTGTGCAGGGTGGCCTGCGCGACCGTGACACCGCCGACGAACACCGGCTGCATGATCGCGAACGGTGTGACGCGACCCGTCCGGCCGACGTTGACCTCGATGTCGAGGAGCTTGGTCATCGCCTCCTCGGGCGGATATTTGAACGCGATCGCCCACCGCGGCGCCTTGCTGGTCGAGCCGAGCCGGCGCTGGATCGACATCTGGTCGACCTTCACGACCACACCGTCGATCTCATGCTCGATCTTGTGCCGCTTGTCGCCGTAGTCGGCGATGTAGGACCGGACGCCCTTGAGATCGTCGAAGACCTTCCACCGCTCGGAGGTCGGCAGGCCCCAGGCGTGCATCAGCTCATAGGCCTCGGACTGGCTGACCGGGTTGAACCCCTCGCGGGCACCGAACCCGTGAACGAGCATGCGCATCGGGCGGGACGCGGTGATGCGCGGGTCCTTCTGGCGCAGGCTGCCGCTGGCCGCGTTGCGCGGGTTGGCGAACGGGTTTTCCCCCGCCGCGACCTGTGCCGCGTTGACCTCCTCGAAGCCGGCCAGTGTGAAGAACACCTCGCCGCGCACCTCGAGCAGTGCGGGAAGATCGTCGCCGGTGAGCCGCTCCGGGACGTCGCGGATGGTGCGGACGTTGAGCGTGATGTCCTCGCCGGTGCGCCCGTCGCCGCGGGTCGCGGCCCGGACCAGGCGACCCTTCTTGTACGTCAGGTTGACCGCCAGCCCGTCGATCTTCAGCTCGCACAGGTATCTCGGCTGCTGGCCGGCGTCGCGCTCGATGCGCTCGACCCACGCGTCCAGCTCGGCGTCGTTGAGCGCGTTGTCGAGGCTGAGCATCCGCTCGGCGTGGGTGACCGCGGCGAAGTCGGTCGAGAAGGTGCCGCCGACCCGCTGGCTGGGCGAGTCGGGCGTGATCAGTGCCGGATACTCCGCCTCGATGGCCTCCAGCTCACGCATGAACCGGTCGTAGACCGAGTCGTCGACGCTCGGCGACTGGAGGATGTAGTAGCGATACTGATGCTCGTCCAGCTCGCGGGAGAGCTCGGCGTGCCGCTCACGCGCTTCGAGGGTGGGCTCGGCATCAAGGTCGCTCATGACCCGAATCTACCGCCCCCGTACGACAAAAAATCGCAGCTACGACGCGTCGTCCGTGAGCCGTCGCCCTGCGTCGCGAACGGCCTTCAACACCGCGACGGCGACCATGCCGCACGGCGGCGTCACGACGACCCGCGCCGCCATGGAGGCGAGCGGAAAGCCGAGTTTGCGCCAGAGGTCCCGGACAGACGACGCCAGGTCGGCAGAGGTCCGCCCGGACACCCCGGCGAACAGGCCCATCCCACCGTCCAACTGCTCGCCCAGCGCGTCCAGGTCGCGGACCAGCGACAGGTCGAGCGCGACCCCGACCGCCCCGGCCTCACGCAACAGGGACAGCGGCACGTCCGGTGCGCAGGAGTGCACCACGACAGGTACCTCCGCCGCGGAGATCACCTGCGCGAGCACCGAACGCGCCACGCTGACGTCCACGGAGCGCAGCGTGCCGAAGCCGCTCTCCGTCGGGACGCGACCGGCCAGGACGGCCGGCAGCGACGGCTCGTCGAGCTGGAGCAGCACGGAGGCGTGCGGCAGCCGCGCCCGCACCGACGCGACGTGCTCGCGCACACCCTCGGCCAGCGACGCGGCCAGATCCCGCGTGGCACCCGGATCGCGCAGGACCGCGCCGCCGATCGGCAGGTTCAGCGCGGCGGCCAGGGTCCACGGGCCGGGCACCTGGACCTTGAACGTGCCGGCGAACTCCCCCGCCTGCTCGGTCATCGTGTCCAGGTCGCGCTCGAGGAAGTCGCGGGCCACCCGCAGGTCGTGGCCGGGCCGGGTCGCGAGCCGCCAGCGCGCCGCGTACAACTCGATCGGCAGCTCGACCAGGAAGGTGCCGCCCCGCCCGATCATGTTGGCGCCCGGGCCGCGGCCGGGCAGCTCCGGCAGGTGGGGCAGGTCGGGCAGCTCCCCGAGGACGATCCGCTGCGCCTCGCCGACGTCGGTGCCGGGCATGGAGCCGATACCGGTGGCGCTGCCGGCGGGCCAGGGAAAGGTCACGATGTCTCCGCAATCGTCGCCGAGCCGAGCACGATGTCGCCGTCCGGGGACGGCTGGTAGCAGACGACAGCCTGCCCGGTCGCGATGCCGCGGGCGGGTCGCTCCAGCCGGGCCACCAGCCGGTCGCCGGCCAGCTCGACCGCGGCGGGGGTCGTCTCGCCGTGTGCCCGCATCTGGACCTCGCAGCGCACCGACGACGACGCCGTCATCCACACCGGCCGCTCACCGACCACAGTGGACACATCGAGCATCGCGGCCGGCCCGACCGTCACGGTGTTGGTCACCGGCGTGATCGACAGCACGTATCGCGGGGTGCGGTCCGGCGCCGACACCCGCAGGTCGAGCCCGCGCCGCTGGCCGACGGTGTACGCATACGCACCCTCGTGTCGCCCGATCACGGCGCCGGTGGTCACGTCGACGATGTCGCCGGGTGTCGAGCCGAGCCGGTCGGCCAGGAAACGCTTGGTGTCACCGTCGGCGATGAAGCAGATGTCGTGACTGTCCGGCTTGTCGGCGACGGCCAGCCCTCGCTCCGCCGCCTCGGCACGCACCTCGGCCTTGGTCGAGGTGCCCAGCGGGAACATCGAGCGGTCGAGCTGTGCGCGGGTGAGCACCGCCAGCACGTAGGACTGGTCCTTGGCCGGATCGACGCTGCGCCGCAGCAGCCCGTCCTCGCCGAGGCGGGCGTGGTGGCCGGTCACGACGGCGTCGAAGCCCAGGGCAACGGCCCGGTCGAGGACGGCCGCGAACTTGATCTTCTCGTTGCAGCGGAGACAGGGGTTGGGTGTACGACCCGCGGCGTACTCCGCCACGAAGTCGTCCACGACGCCGGCGTGGAACTGCTCCGCCATGTCCCAGACGTAGAACGGGATCCCGATCACATCCGCGGCCCGGCGGGCGTCACGGGCGTCTTCCAGCGTGCAGCAGCCACGGGCACCGGTGCGGTACGTCTGGGGGTTGCGCGACAGCGCGAGGTGGACGCCGGTCACGTCGTGCCCGGCCTCCGCCGCCCGGGCAGCCGCGACCGCCGAGTCGACCCCGCCGGACATCGCCGCTAGCACTCTCACACGACAAGCCTACTCAGGTCCCGATCTCGTACGCGTCGCCGTGGACCGTCCAGCGCAGCGGGAGGCTCAGGTCGAAGTTGCGGTCGCGGAGGAACACCCGTTGAGTGCTCTCGATCCGGCTCAGGTCCCGGCGCGCCCGCTCGGTGTTCATCAGGGCGATCCGCGCGTCGAGGAACGCCTCCAGGTACGCCGCCTCGTCACCGCCCTTCGCGGGCGGCGGGGCCACCTGGGCCGCGGCCCGGCGCAGCGTCGCCAGCCCGGTCGCGCCGTGCGTCACGATCGCGTCGAAGTACGCGAACTGGCCCAGGACCTTCAGGCCGTCCTGCTTCGCCTGGCTGAGGGCCGGGGTGAAGTACATCCGGTCGCGCTCGGCGTCCTGGGCGCGCCGGAACGCCGGATCGGCGGCGGCCGCCTGCCAGGCGGGAACGAACCCCGGGTCGAGGCCCTCGTGGGACTCGGTGCCGTTCACCTTCCGCAGGGCTGGCAAGTAGGCGGCCAGCCGGTTGCGGGGCACCGCCGTCGTGTACCGCTCGACGACGGTCTTGAGGTCGCCCGTACCGGTGCGGAACCCGACGATGCCGGCCGTGTACCCGCGGCCGTCGCCGATGTCCTCGATGTAGGCGTACCGCGCGGTCCAGTCCAGCGTGGAGTTCTCGGCGCTGGACAGCAGGCGCATGGCGATGTCCTGCTGCCGCGGGTCCGAGAGATCGCCACGGATCCGCTGGCCGGAGGGCACCGTGATCGAGCGCTTCGAGGGCGACGCCACCGGTGACGCGACAACGGCCCGCCGGTCGGTTCCGGGCGCCTGCGCGCGGGCCGGCGTCGAGTGCGCCGTGGGCTCCCGCACGCCGGGCGCCTCCTGATCAGGTGTCGCGAGGCCGGCCATCGCCAGCGAAACGATGAGGAAGACCGCGACACCGAGGCGGCGGCGGACGGTGGTACGGCGCACTCAGGAACCCTCCCCGACGGACTGTGAAACCTTGGCGACGCCGCGTGGGCCGGGAACCGCCGGGGCGTTCGCCCCGGCCGTGCCGGTGCGGTGCAGCTTGTGCCACCGCGGCCGCGCCCCGGTGAGCGCGGTGCCGAACGACTGGATGAGCACCACGTACATCAACTGCCGGTACACGAACTGCTGCAACGGCAGCACCCACAGCGGCCGCGGCCGCTCCCGGTCGAGCTTGACCGCGACGACGGCGGAAGCGGTTTCGACAGACACGGCGCAAACATAGGGTGAGGCGCTCTTCGGCACGGCGAGAGAAACGCCGGAGAATTGCCGTAACCAAATCACCGGCCGCCACACCTGGCGATATTCACCGGCGTCGGTGGTGAATTCACCCGAAGGGATTCGGCCCACCGGCGCCCGTCCCGGCCCCTCCGTTTCGGTCACCTGAACTTGGCGGTCGCCCTGCGGGCTCGCTCCACCGCTCCCGGCAGGGCCGCGACCAGGGCGTCGACATCGTCCATGGTCGAGGTGTGGCCGAGCGTGAACCGCAGCGACGAGCGGGCCCGCGAATCGTCCGCGCCCATGGCCAGCAGCACGTGCGACGGCTGGGCCACCCCCGCGGAACAGGCCGAGCCGGTCGAGCAGGCGATGTCCTGCGCGTCGAGGAGCAGGAGCAACGCGTCGCCCTCACAGCCGGGGAACGAGAAGTGCGCGTTGCCGGGGAGCCGGTCGACGGGGTCGCCGTTGAGGATCGCGTCGGGCACGACGGCGCGGACCCGCTCGACCAGCGTGTCGCGCAGCCGCCCGATCCGCTCGGCGGTCTCCCGAGAGGTCTTCACCGACAGCTCCACCGCGACGGCGAACGCGACGATGGCCGGCACGTCGAGCGTCCCGGACCGCACGTCCCGCTCCTGGCCGCCGCCGTGGGCGAGCGGCGTGCAGCCGACCTCCCGGCCGAGCAGCAACGCGCCGGCGCCGATCGGGCCGCCCAGCTTGTGGCCGCTGATGGTCAGCGCCGCGGCCCCGGTGGCGGCGAAGTCGACCGGCACCTGGCCGACCGCCTGGACGGCGTCGGTGTGCAACGGCACGCCGGCCGCCGTCGCCAGCGCGGCCAGCTCGCCGACGGGCTGGACGGTGCCGACCTCGTTGTTGGCCCACATGACGGTCGCCACCGCGACGTCGCCACCGGCCAGCGCCTCGGCCAGCGCCTCGGGCCGGACCCGACCGTCGGCGTCGACCGGCAGCCAGGTCACGGCGGCGCCCTCGTGCTGCTCCAGCCAGGCGACCGAGTCGAGCACGGCGTGGTGCTCGACGGCGCTGGCGACGACCCGGTTGTGGCGCGGGTCGGCGGCCCGGCGCGCCCAGAAGATGCCCTTGACGGCGAGATTGTCGCTTTCGGTGCCGCCGCCGGTGAAGATCACCTCGGACGGGCGGGCGGCGAGCGCGGCGGCGACCCGCTCGCGCGCCTCCTCCACCCGGCGACGGGCCTGGCGGCCGGGGGCGTGCAACGACGAGGCGTTGCCGACTTCGCGCGCGGTGGCGACGAAGGCGTCGAGCGCCTCCGGGAGCATCGGCGTGGTGGCGGCGTGGTCGAGGTACGACATTGGGCCCAAGCCTAACGGGCAGCCGCTCCTTACTTCCCTACCGGCCGTCCCATGATCACCACGTTGGCACGGTGGTGCCGGGTGCGGAGGTCGTTCAATCCTGGTCACGGCCACCCGATCGCCAGGCCCAATTCGGGCACTTCGCCAACGCACCCTTGCCTGAGCGGCATGCCCGCCGCACGCACGGCGGGCACGTCCACTCGCCTTGGCCGCCAGCCCCAGGACGACGGCGACGCCGCGCACTCCGGCGGCGGCCTCCCGCGCGGAAGGCCGGCCCACCGAGAAAAGAGCGCCCCGAGAGGCGCTCTTTCCCGCGATACCGGACCCTACTTGCGCTTCCGGATCTCCTCCGCGGCCTGCGGGACGACCTTGTGCAGGTTGCCCACCACGCCGAAGTCGGCGAGCTCGAAGATCGGCGCCTCGGGGTCCTTGTTCACCGCGACGATCGTCTTCGAGGTCTGCATGCCGGCCCGGTGCTGGATGGCGCCGGAGATGCCCAGCGCGATGTAGAGCTGCGGGGAGACCGTCTTGCCGGTCTGCCCGACCTGGAACTGGTGCGGGTAGTAGCCGCTGTCGACGGCCGCGCGGGAGGCGCCCACGGCACCGCCGAGCAGGTCGGCCAGCTCCTCGACCAGCTTGAAGTCGTCGGCGCTGCCGACACCACGACCGCCGGACACGACGATGGACGCCTCGGCGAGCTCGGGGCGGGCGCCCTTCGCCTCCGCCTTCCGCTCGACGATCTTGACCAGTTTGTCCTTGTCCTCGACGCTGACCGCGACCGACTCGACCGCGGCGGTGACCGGGGCCGGCGTCGGGGTCAACGAGTTGAGGCGGACCGTCACGATCGGCAGGCCCTTGGTGACCTTCGACTTGACGATCGTCGAGCCGGCGAAGACGGGCTGGGTCGCGACGCCGTCGGCGCCGAGCGCCACCACGTCGGTGAGCAGGCCGTTGTCCAGCTTCACGGCCACCCGGGCGGCGATCTCCTTGCCCTCCTGCGTGGAGGGCAGCAGCACGGCGGCCGGCGAGACCTGCCGGACGAGGTTCGCCAGCACGGTGGCCTTCGGCGCCACCAGGTGACCGTCGATGTCGGCGCTCTCCGCGGCGTACACCTTCGTCGCACCGAACTCGGCGAGCTTGTCCACGAGCGGCGCCGCGGCGCCCTCGCCGCCCAGCACGACCGCGGCGGGCTCGCCGAGATCGCGGGCCAGGGTGAGCATCTCGAGCGTGACCTTCTTGACCCCGCCCTGGGAGGCCTCGACCACGACCAGAACTTCAGCCATCGTTTCCGTCTCCCCTTACACGAACTTCTCGGAGGCGAGGTACTCGACGAGCTTCACGCCGCCGTCGTCACCCGCGTCGATCTTGTTGCCGGCCTGGCGGGGCGGGCGCTTGCTGTGCTCCAGAACCGCGCTGGTCGCTCCGGCGAAGCCGACCTCACCGGCGGCGATGCCGAGATCCGCCAGCGACAGCGTCTGCACCGGCTTCTTCTTGGCGGCCATGATGTTCTTGAACGACGGGTACCGCGGGTCGTTGATCGTGTCCCAGACGCTCACCAGCGCGGGAGCGGCAGCGGTGACGACCTCGTAGCCCTCGTCGGTCTGCCGCTCGATGGTCAGGTTCGAGCCGTCGACGGTCAGCTTGCGCGCTCCGGTCAGCGCCGCGACGCCCAGCCGCTCGGCGACCATGTGCGGCATGACCTGCACACGGCCGTCGGTCGACTCGGCGCCGCAGATGACGAGGTCGGCGTTCTGCTGGGCGATGGCGGCGGCCAGCACCTTCGACGTGGTGACGGCGCACGAGCCGTGCAGCGCGTCGTCCACCACGTGGACTGCCGAGTCGGGGCCCATGGACAACGCCTTACGGATCGACTCCGTGGCGCGCTCCGGGCCGACGGTCAGGACGACGACCTCACCGCCGTGCGCCTCCTGGAGGCGCAGGGCCTCCTCGATGGCGTACTCGTCCATCTCGTTGATCACATTGTTCGCCGACGCACGGTCGACGGTGTTGTCGTCACTGCGCAGGTTCCGTTCAGCACCGGAGTCCGGCACCTGCTTGACGAGTACGACGATCTTCATCGTTGTCCGAGGTCCTCCTGCTTGACAGTCACCTGCGCCTTCGCCGGCGACTTGCGCCCCACGTTACGGCGCGACCCGCGTGGTAACAGGCTCGCCCTCCGAACGTTACTTGTGAGTAGGTTGGATTTGGCGGTGAAAATCGTCACCCAACGAGAGCAGTCCGCACCCAAGAGGGGGCGAAATAGCCCATAATTCCCGATAAGTCCGACTCATTCCACCACACTCCGCAGCCACATCCCACCCCGCTGCGGAAAAGGTCACACACCGTCGCCGCAGGCCGCACCCCCACCCCGGCCCCCGCCGATGACGCGTCGATCTTGCAGTTGTGGTGCCTGACAAACCGGGCATTCAGGGAGCGTCCCGGCACCATAACTGCAAGATCGACGCGGATGGGGGTGGGGGCGTGGGGGTAACGGGCGGCGGGGGCGGCGGGTTAGGTGTCGGTCATGGCGGGCGCTATTGGGGGGTGCGCGGCGCGGCGGGCCGGCAGGAGTGCGGCCACGGCGCCGGCCAGGGCGGCGATCACGACGTACAGCAGGAGCTGGCCATACGGAAGGACGGGGCTGCCGTGACCGTACTGCCGGATGAGGCCGACCGCCGCCGAGACGCCCACGAGCACGCCGAACCCGACACCCACCACCGCGCCGACGACCGCCATGAGCATCGCCTCCAGGACGAGCATCCCGCGAAGCTGGCCGCGGGACAGGCCGAGAGCGCGCAGCAGTGCGGACTCGCGGGTGCGCTCCAGGACGGACAGGGCGAGCGTGTTGGCGATGCCGGTCAGGCCGATGACGATCGACATGCCCAGCAGCGCCGAGAACACGCCGAGCTGCTCGTCGAGCGTGCCGGTGATCCGGGCGCGCCACTCGGCCTGGCTGGAGACCTGGGTGAGCGGCGCCTCCTTCAACGACGCGTCGACCGCCGCGCGAGACGCCTCCGGGCTGACCCCTTCGGCGGCCTTCACCAGCACCTGATCGGGGTCGCCGGGCCCGAAGATGGTCGCGTAGTCGTCCCAGTGGACGAGGGCCTGGCCCTCGGTCGGCGCGTCGTCGTAGAGCGCCACCACCCGCAGCGTCTGCGACCTGACCCGGATCTCCGAGCCCACCTTCGCTCCGATCGCGTCGGCGAAGAACCGGTTGAGCGCGACCGTGCCCGGCCGCAGCGCCGCGGCCGAACCGGCGGTGATCTCCGGTCGCAGCACGGTGTCGAGCGCGCCGGGCTCCATCGCCCAGATCTCGGCCCGCCGGCCGTCGACGTCGGCGTCCCGGCTGCGCGCGCCCGCGACCGCCGCCAGCTCACTGTGCGAGCGCAGGACCTCGGTGACCGCGATCGGCACCCGCCGGGTCTGGCCACCCGGCGTGTAGACGCCGCTGATGATGTAGTCGACCGCGAAGTTCTCGTCGAGCTCCCGCTCGGCCTGGGCGCGGGCGGTCGCGAGCAGGACGCTGAACACGCTCATCAGGGCCAGGCCGACCATGAGCGCGCTCGTGGTGGCGGCGACCCGCTTCGGGTTGCGCAGCGCGTTGGTCACCGCGAGGCGGGCCGGCGCGCCGAGAAGCTTCGCCGGCAGCCAGCCGGCCCAGGCGGTGAGCCGGGCGACGATGAGCGGCGAGGCGATGACGATGCCGGTGAAGACCGCGATCGCGCCGGCGAACACGATCGGCACGCCGTTGAAGCCGGGGACCCGGGTGCCGGCGATCATGACGAGGGCACCGCCCGCGGCCAGCACCGCCGCGATCACCGTGCGCAGCGGACGGCCGCCGGGAGCGGCCGCCGCCAGCGTCGTGGCGCGGAGCGCGGCCAACGGCGGAATCCGGCTCGCGGTGACCGCCGGGAGCAGCGCGGCGACGACGGTGCAGAAGGTGCCCGCGCAGACCCCGACGACGACGGTGGTGGGCGTGACGATCAGCCGGTCGACCCGCACGCCGCTGCCGACGGTGTTGCGGCCGATGAGCAGGCCCTCGCCGACGACGGTGCTGACGAGCAGGCCGCCGAGCGAGGCGACCACGCCGACGACCACCGCCTCGAGCACCACCGAGCCGAACAACTGCGGTCGGGAGGCGCCGACGCAGCGCAGGAGCGCCAGCTCGCGGACCCGCTGGGCGACCAGGATGGCAAACGTGTTGTAGATGACGAAGACGGACACCGCGAGCGCGATGAGGCCGAAGCCGAAGATGACGACGAGGAAGCCGTCGACGTACTTCGCGGCGGCGACCGCGTAGTCGGCGCGCGCCTCCTCGCCGGTCAGCACCCGCGCCCGGCCGCCGAGGTGCTCCTGGAGGCGGTCGGCGAGCTGACGCTGGGTCACACCGGGCCGCGCGGAGACGACCACCTCGGCGAACCCGCTCGCCTCGGTGAGCGTGCGCATGTCCTCCGGCGTGAGCGCGGCGACGGTCAGGCCCGCGAAGCGCTTGTTGGCGCCGAGGTCCATGACGCCGACCATGGTGAGCGCCACCGGCCGCTGGTCCGGTCCGACGACGGAGACCTGCTGGCCGACCGTGAAGCCGTAGATCTCCGCGGTGGTGTCGTCGACCGCGATCTCGCCGGTGCGCGCGGGGAGGCGCCCCTTTCCGATGTCGTACATCGAGAGATGCCCGTCACCCGGCGTCGACAACGCCCAGCCGATGCGGCCAAGGTTGGAGATGAGGCGGCCCTTGCCGTCCAGCATCGGCAGCCGCTCGGCCATGCGGCCGTCGACGTGTGCCACGCCGGGCACCGAGCGCACCTCGTCGACGACGCCGAAGTCGAGACGCCGCGAGGTCTCGGCGAAGCTGACCGCATTGGAGGTGCCGACGGAGGCGTCGACGTTCTTGGCGGCCCGGGCCAGGTCGTCGTAGAAGGCCGCCTTGGCCGTGTCGCCATAGACCAGGGTGCCGGCCAGGAAACCGACACCGATCATGATGGCGGTCGCGGTCAGCAACAGCCGGAGCTTGTGCGCGCGTAGTCCGGCAAGAGTTGTTCGCAGCATCGCGCGCGACTGTACCGAGGGAGTCTGACAACCTTGTCGCTGTGGGCAATGATCCGACGCTGGTTCGATCCGGATGAGGTCCGATCCGTCGGCACCACTCCGGACTACCGCTTTTCGCTGGCCAACGAGCGCACGTTCCTGGCCTGGCTCCGCACCGCACTGGCCCTCGTCGGTGGCGGCCTGGCGGTCTCCCAGTTCCTCCCGGAACATCGCCTCCGGGTGGGGATCGCGGTGTCGCTGCTCGCCCTCGGCGGCCTGGTCGCGCTGCGCGCGGTCGACCACTGGGCCCGCAGCGAACGGGCGATGCGGCTGGGTGAGGCGCTGCCGCCGTCCCGCTTCCCGGCGGTCCTCGCGCTGATCGTCACCATCGGCGCCGGTGCCCTGCTCGTGGCGACCCTGCTGTGAACCCCGACGGCGCCCAGATCGAACGCACCATCCTGTCCTGGCGGCGCACCCTCATCTCACTCACCGTGGTGGCCCTGCTACTAGCCCGCATGGCCGTCACCCACACGGCGCCACCCGTGAGCACGTGGGCACTGGCCGCGATCGCACTCGTCTGGGCCGGCATGGTGGCGCTGACCCGCCGCCGCACCCGGCGGATCCCCACCCCGATCGGACGGTCCTTGCCGGCGCTCGTCGTCCTCATCCTCCTGTACTGCGTGACGGGCACCCTCTTGCTGGTGTCATAGGCCCGTTCGCTGAGTCATGATGGCGCCATGGGACGCGCACTGCCCTTCATCATCGTGCTGGTCGCGACGCTCGTCGCGCTGATCGATTGCTTGTCCTCGGAGCGTGAGGACGTCCGCGGGCTCCCCCGGCCCGTGTGGTTCTTCGTGATCCTGTTGCTGCCGATCGTGGGGCCGATCGCGTGGTTCTTCGCCGGGCGGCCGGTCGCCATGGAACAACACGCCGGGGTGGCGGCCGGCGGCCGCGGCCCGAGGCGGCCGCTGGCACCGGACGACGACCCCGAGTTCCTGCGCGGGATCGACACGACGCAGTCCCGCAACGACGCGGAGTTGCTGCGTCGCTGGGAGGAGGACCTGAAGCGCCGGGAGGACGAAGGCCCGACGCCCTGATCGAGGGCAGTCCTCGGGTCGGCCGGCAGCCGGATGGCGCGTTCCCAGTCGACGTCGCCGCTGCTCAGCCCCGCTCGGCGGGGACGCACAACAGCAGGGCACCCGGGACGATCTCGGCCATCAGGCGGCGGGCCGGGGCCACCACGTCGCCGTCCAGTTCGCGCGGCTCCGCACGGCTGGTGAGCACCTCGACCCGGCGGGCTCGGAACGTCTCCAGCCGCGGTGTCCTTCCCCACCGCAGGACGACGCCCCAGGCGAGCTGCGCCCAGTCCGTGATGTCGCGCGGCGTGAGCACCGCCACGTCCAGCCACCCGTCGTCCGGGGCCGCGTCGGGCAGCAACGGGATGCCGCCCTGTAGGCGTCCCACGTTGGCCACCAGGACGCTGCTCGCCCGGCGGTGCATCCACCGGCCACCGTCGAGGCGGATCCGCAGCGGCATCCGGCGACGGTGGAGATTGCGCAGGCCGGAAACCACGTAGGCGACCCAGCCGAACCGGCGCTTGCGGTCGTCCGGCGTCTCGCCCACCATCGCGGCGTCGAACCCCATGCCGGCCATCACGGTGAACGTGCCCGGATGGCCGGTCACCGTGTCGGCGCCCTCGACCACCCCGACGTCGATCCGGCGGCGGGCGCCGCTGATCGCCACGTCGAGCGCCGCCCGCACGTCCCTGGTGATGCCGAAGTTGGTCGCCAGGAGGTTGCCGGTGCCGGAGGGGATCAGCGCCAGGGCGATGCCGGTGCCCGCGAGCACGGACGCCACGGCCATGACGGTGCCGTCGCCGCCGCACGCGAGCACCACGTCGACACCCTCGGCGACCGCCTGCACCGCCATGCCGCAGCCTGGGTCGTCCGGGGTCGTCTCCAGCCAGAGCGGCTCGGGCCAGTTCGCCGCCGCGAGCGCGGCGCAGATCTCCCGGCGACGCTCGTCGAGGTCGACGACCTTCGACGGGTTGACGATGACCGCGGAGCGCGTCACGTGCCCACCTTGCGGTACCGGGCCTGGAAGAAGCAGTAGACGCCGAACGCCGCCACCCCGAGGGCGACCGCGAGCAGCAGGAACTTGCCGAACGGTTGGTCGGCGATCGTGTGCAGGGCCGCGTCCAGGCCGCGGGACTTCGCCGGGTCGTTCGTGGCCGCGGCCCGCACCAGCAGGAGGCCGACGATGCCGAACGCGACGCCCTTCGACGTGTAGCCGATCTGCCCGGCGCGGATCACCGCCCGGCGGGCCTTGTACGGCAGTTCGCCGCCGATGGACAGCTTCTTCTCGAACTCGCGCTTCAGGCCGTACCACATCATCCCGACGCCGAACGCGAGCACGCCGACGCCGATCAGCGCGACCAGCCACTGCCCGGCCGGCTTGGCCAGGATCCCGGCGGTGACCTGCTGCTGCTGTTCGGCGCTCGACTGCGGTGCGCCGGTGACGACCTTCCCGGCGGACCACGCGAGCACCAGGTAGACGATCACGCGGGCGCCCGAGAAGACCCGCTCGGCGATCCGCTCCTTGCCGCGGACGTCCCGGTGACCCCAGACGGCGAGGATGGCCTGCCAGACCGCGAGGGCGACGAGACAGGCGATGACGAACCACAGCAGCGGCTTGCCGAACGGCTGCGCGGCGAGCGTCCGGAACGCGCCGGACTGGTCCGCCTCCTGGCCGCTCTCCCCCAGGGCGATCTGCGCAGCGACCCAGGCGAGCGCAAGATGCAGCAACCCGTATCCGATGAAGCCTACGCGGGTGAGGCCCTTCAGGAGCCCACTGTCGGTGGCCCGGTGAGCGGTAGTCACGGCGGTCATGTTCTCTGGTTCCCCAATTTGGGCATGCTGGCAAACGTGAGGACGGATAGTGGCGCACTGCGACGGATGGCCGGCTTCGGAGCCGCGGCCCTGCTCTTCAGCCTGCTCGTGATCGCGGTACGGGTGCGATGGGTGCCGCTGGAGTCTGTCGACCGTGGCATCGCCGAACGGCTCAACGCCGCAATCGCGCCGAGCGACCTCCACACCGCGATCATGGGTGGCATCAGCCGCCTGGGCAGCTTCGGCGTGCTGTTCTGGCTCATCGCGATCGGGGTGACCCTCGTCGCGGTCCGCAAACAGTACAAGCTCGCCGCGTTCCTGGTCGTGACCGCGGCCGGCGGTCTCGTCCTCGATCCCACCTTGAAGATCGCCGTCGGGCGGCTGCGGCCGGTCGTGGAGCAGCCCATCGCCCACGGCGGCGGCAACAGCTTCCCCAGCGGCCACTCCCTGAACTCGCTGATCTGCTACGGCGCGCTCCTGCTGGTGTTCCTGCCCGCGCTGCGGCCGCGGTGGCGCAGGGCGGCGCTGATCGGCGTCGGCGCGCTGGTCGTGCTCGTCGGGTTCAGCCGGCTGGCGCTCGGCGTGCACTTCCTGTCGGACGTGATCGGCGCCTGGTCGCTCGGCATCGCGTGGCTGCTGGTGTGCACCACGGCGTTCGAGCTGCTGCGGCGCCACGAGGGCGAGCGGGTCACCCACCCGCTCGAGGAGGGCATCGAGCCGGAGGCGGCGGGCGAGTTGCGCCCCACCGCGCCGCACCGGCGCACCGGGCGGACCGGCACGGCCGTCGCCGGGATCGCGATCGCCTGGGTGCTCGTGTTCGGCGCGCTGGTGGCGATGGGCCTGCCGCTCGCGCGGTACCAGGACGGCAACGGCGACATCCTGTGGGACCGCACCGTCCCGCACTGGTTCGCCGGCAACCGGCACGACGTGCTCGGCAGGGTCACGATCATCGGCAGCGAGGTCGGCAACACCCACGCGATCCTCGCCATCGGCCTGGCCCTCGGCGCGGTCGCGCTGGCCGCCATCCGCCGCTGGCGACCGGTCGTCTTCCTGGTGACGGTGATGTTCGGCGAGCTGACGCTGTTCCTGTCGAGTGCCGCCATCGTCGGCCGGGCCCGGCCCGACGTGGAGAACATGGACGGGCCGATGCCGACGTCGAGCTTCCCGTCCGGGCACGTGGCGGCCACGATCTGCGTCTGGGCGGTCGCCGCGGTCCTCGTCGTGCCGCGGACCCGGTCCTGGTGGCGCTGGCTGTTCGTGAGCGCGGCCGTCCTCATGCCGGCCTGGGTGGCGGTCTCGCGGATGTACCGCGGGATGCACCACCCGACGGACGTCCTCGGCAGCCTGCTGCTGGCGGCGCTCTGGGTGGGCGCGGTCTGGTGGCTCATCCAGCCGAACTGTGACCTCACGGCGGAGCCGTG
Source organism: Dactylosporangium roseum (assembly GCF_025264685.1). GTDB lineage: Bacteria > Actinomycetota > Actinomycetes > Mycobacteriales > Micromonosporaceae > Dactylosporangium > Dactylosporangium roseum. The sequence continues at coordinate 1,469,447 of NZ_CP073721.1, read as the reverse complement.
CGAGGAGGACGCACCGCCGGCCCGCAGCGACCTGGAGGAGGTCGCGGCGCGGTGAGCGACTGGTTCCTGACCGAGGAGGAGCGGGACAACCCGCACACGCGACTGCGCCCCTGGTCCGACGGCAACGCCGTGCGCCCGCTGGTCGACGGCCGCGACTACTACGCGGAGCTGCTGCCGGCGATCGAGCGCATGGTGCGCGGCGACGTGCTGATGTTCACCGACTGGCGCGGCGACCCCGACGAGCGGCTCGGCGACGGCGGCACCGAGATCTCCCGGGTGCTGTGCGAGGCGGCCGGGCGCGGCGTGGTCGTCAAGGGGCTGGTGTGGCGTTCGCACTGGGACGGTCTCCAGTTCAGCGAGGAGGAGAACCAGCACCTCGGCGACGAGATCGAGGCGGCCGGCGGCGAGTGCCTGCGGGACATGCGCGTGCGCGCCGGCGGGTCGCACCACCAGAAGTTCGTGGTGCTGCGCCACCCGGGCCGCCCCGAGCTGGACGTCGCCTACGTCGGCGGCATCGACCTGTGCCACGGCCGCGGCGACGACAGCGGCCACGCCGGCGACCCGCAGGCGGTCGCGATCGCGCCGGTCTACGGTGACCGGGCGCCCTGGCACGACGTGCAGCTCGAGCTCAAAGGGCCGGTGGTCGGCGAGGTCGAGCGGACGTTCCGCGAGCGCTGGGAGGACCCCGCACCGCTGTCCCGCAACCCGTTCTTCCGGCTCCACGACAAGCTCTACAACGAGGACACCCACGCCGACCCGCTGCCGCCGCAGTTGCCCGACCCGGCGCCGGCCGGGGACCTGAGCGTCCAGCTCTTGCGGACCTACCCGCACCGCCACGGCGGCTACCCCTTCGCGCCCGGCGGTGAGTTCAGCGTCGCGCGCGGCTACCGCAAGGCGGTGGCGAAGGCCCGGCGGCTCATCTACCTCGAGGACCAGTACCTGTGGTCGCCGCAGGTCGCCGGCTGCTTCGCCGACGCGCTGCGGGACCAGCCCGACCTGCACCTCGTGGCTGTGGTGCCGCGCTATCCGGACCAACCGGGCCTGCTGGGGCGGCTCCCGCAGTTGTACGGCCGGGACCGCGCACTGGCGATGCTGCGCGAGGCCGGCGGCGATCGGCTGCACGTCTTCAGCCCCGAGAACGCGGAGGGCACGCCGATCTACGTGCACGCGAAGGTCTGCGTCGTCGACGACACCTGGGCGACCGTCGGCTCCGACAACGTGTCGCTGCGATCCTGGACCCACGACTCGGAGCTCACCTGCGCGGTCCTCGACCCGTCCGGCGAGTACGGCCGGGAGCTGCGCCTGCGGCTGGCCCGCGAGCATCTCGAGCTCGACGACGTGCCCGCCGACCCGCCGGCGGCGGTCAAGGTGTTCGAGGAGTCGGCGCGGGCGTTGCAGGAGTGGCACGACGACGGCCGCAGCGGGCCGCGGCCCAGGGGACGGCTCCGCCCGTACCACGCGCCGCGCCTGTCGTGGTGGACCTCTCAGTGGTCGGGCCTGGTGTACCGCGTCGTCCACGACCCCGACGGCCGCCCCCGGAGGCTGCGCAGAGCGGGAGCCTTCTAACCCCGTGTTGATCTTGCAGTTATGGTGCCTCGAAACGCCCAGGATGTCCGGGTTTGTCAGGCACCACAACTGCAAGATCAACGCGGGAGGGGGGTGGCGGGTCAGGCGAGGGTCGAGGACCGCGGGTAGGCGTCCTCCGGATCCGTCAGGACGTTCACCAGATACGGCACGCCGGAGTCGAACGCCCGGCCCAGGGCAGCCGCCAGGTCACCCGGCTTCTCGACCGTCTCGCCGGCGCCGCCCAGGGCCTTCACCACGTCGTCGTAGCGCAGGCCCGGCTGGAGATCGGCGGCGACGTCGTAGCCGTACATCATCCGCATGGGATGCTTCTCCAGGCCCCAGATGCCGTTGTTGCCGACCACGATGACCACCGGCAGGTCCTGCCGCACCAGCGACTCCACGTCCATCAGCGAGAAGCCGGCCGCGCCGTCGCCCATCAGCACGCAGATCTGCCGGTCCGGATACGTGATCCGGGCGCCCATCGCATACCCCATGCCGGTGCCGAGGCAGCCGTACGGGCCCGGGTCGAGCCAGGTGCCCGGCCGGGCCGGCTCGAGGTATTTGCCGGCGTAGGAGACGAAGTCGCCGCCGTCGCCGATCGTCACGGCGTCCTCGGCCAGGACCTTGCGCAGCTCGCCGTACACTCGGCTGGGCTTGATCGGGTCGGTGTCGGCCTCCAGGGCCTCGACCTCCTTGGCTTTGGCCTTGTTCTCCGCGGCGCGCAGCGTCTCGATCCAGCCCTCGTGGTCGGCGACGGATCCGCTGTGGCTCGCGAACGCCGACAGGATCAGCCGGAGGTCGCCGGTGGGCGCCGCGGCGGGGGTGACGTGGCCGGCCTTCTGCGACGGGGCGTCGGTGACGTGGATGACCCGGGCGCCGCCGAAGTCGCCGAAGCCGAGCCGGAAGTCGAGCGGTGTGCCGATCACGGCGATCACGTCGGCACCGCCGAACGCGGCCTTCCGGGCACGGGCGAAGGCGAGCGGGTGGTCCGGCGGCAGGGAGCCGCGACCCATCCCGTTGGCGAAGACCGGGATCCGCAACGCTTCGGCGGCCTCCCGCACCGCGGCGGTCGCGTCACCGGCCCAGACGTCGGATCCGGCGATGATCACCGGCCGCTCGGCCGCGCCGAGCATGCTGGCGGCCTTGTGCACCTCGTCGGGATCCGGTTCCAGCGTTGGTACGGGCTGTGCCCGCGTCGCCTCGACGCCGTCCGCGGTCGAGAACACCACCTCGAGCGGCAGGTCGACGAAGACCGGTCCGCGGTGCGGGGTGAGGGCGGTCAGTGCCGCCGCCTGCATCCGGGCGTAGACCTCGTCGGTCGCGAAGATCGTCTCCGCGTGTTTGGTGACCGCCCGCACGATCGGCAGGTGGTCCATCTCCTGGAGACTGCCGGAACCCCAGCGGAACTGCGGCGCGCGGCCGCCGAGCACGACGATCGGCGCGCCGTTGAACATCGCGCTGGTCAGCCCGGAGACGCCGTTGGTGACCCCGGGTCCGGCGGTGAGGACCGCGAGCCCCGGGCGGCGCCGCAGCTTGGCGACGGCCTCGGCGGCGAACACCGCCGACTGCTCGTGCCGCACGTCGACGATGCGCACGCCGGCCTTCTTCGCCGCGTCGTACAGCGGGAAGACGTGCCCGCCGGAGAGGGTGAACATCTCGTCGACCCCGAAGCTCCGCAATGCGGCCAGTGCCAGGTCTCCGCCGTGCCCGTCGATCTGCGTCATACGCGAATGCTACTCACAAGAGGGTTCGTCAGCAGGGCGCCGCCGCCCTACGGACGGACCCTCGGAGTTCAGGGGCTCGTGTCGTCGCCCAGCCAGCCCCGCACCGGCGGCGGCCAGCGATCGGTCGTCAGGTAGTACGAGACGTATCCCGCGGCGACCGGCGTGAGCACGAGCAGCAGGAGCGTGAACAGGGTGAGCACGGCGCGGGCGAAGGGGCCCCGCCGGCGCTCGCCCTCGACCGGTCGCGGACGGCTCGGGGTGGCCTGCCGGGCGGGCCCCGATCGCGGCAGCGGCGGAGCCTCATCGGGGCGGACTGACTTGCCGTATTCGTCGTAGCGGGTCGCGGGCTCCGCCTTCGGCGCGGGACCGGCCCCGCCGGAGACGAAGACCCGCCCGGCACCGGTCGGCCGCTGCGGCGGCGCGGAGACCGGCCGGTTGCTCCCCGGCGGCGGCCCCGGCACCTGCCCGGCCGTGTAGGTCCCGGACCTGGCGCCGCCGGCCGGCCCGCGCGGGTTCCCCGGCGGCGCGAAGACCGGCCCCGCACCGGCGAGCGGCCCTCCGGCCGGCGGCCCGGAGGTCGGATACCCGGCCGGCGGCCCGGACGTGGGATGACCGGCCGGCGGCCCGGAGGCCGGGATGCCGGACATCGGGGCGGCGGAAACCGGCGCGTCGCCGTTGATCGAGCCCAGATCGGGCCACAACAACCCGTCGACCGCGCCCACCCCGCCCGGGCCGGCGGCGCCCGCCGGGCCGAACGCACCCGCCGGCGGGCCGGACGTAGGGGCGGGCTGCTGCCAGTCGAAGCCCGGCACCCGAGGGAACACGCCGGTCGCCGGGCCCGGGGCGGGCGCCGCGGCGGCGGGGATCGCTGTCGAGCCGGCGAGCATGCTGCCCTCGGCGACCACGAGCTCGGGCTGCTCGATCACCACCGGGGCGGCACCGAGGGCGCGGTGGAGCAGGGTCGCCACGAGGGGCATCCGGCTGGAGCCACCCACCAGGAAGACGCCGGCGATGCTGTCCTCGCTCAACTGGGCCCAGCGCATCACGCCCTGGGTGACGCGGACCGTCTGCTCCAGCAGCGGCTGGGCCAGGCGCTCCAGCTCCTCACGGGTCAGGTGGACGTCCACGTTGAGCAGCGGGACGGTCAGGTCGGCGGACGGCTGGCGGGACAGCCGCTCCTTCGCGACCCGGACATCGTCCCAGAGCATGCGGCGGTGCCGGCGGTCCTCGACCGTCGCCGGGCTCATCAGCCGCTGCCACGCCGCCGGGTCCTGCGGCCGGCAGATCGACCCGATGTGGGCGACGATCGCGTTGTCGACGTCGATGCCGCCGATGTCGTCACGGCCGTCGACGGCGAGCACCTCGAAGCCGCCCGCGGTGCGCGCCACCACCGACGCGTCGAACGTGCCGGCGCCGAAGTCGTGCACCACGACCACCGAGCCGACCGGCACCTCGTGACCGAGGACCTGGGTGAAGTACGCCGCGGCGGCCACCGGCTCGGGCACCAGCCGCACCCGGCCGAGCCCGGCGGCGGCCGCGGCGTCGGCGATCGACAGCCGGCGGGTCGCGCCCCACGACGCCGGGAACGTCACGGTGACGTCGGGAGCCTCACCTCCGACGGTACGCGTCCACTCGTCCCGCACGCGGCGCAGCACCGCGGCGATGAGGTCGTTGACCGCCACCTCGCGGTCGCCGAGCAGCACGGTGCCCTCGTCGATGCGGCGCTTCGGGTTGGGCTCGAAGCGGGCCGGCTCCAGGCGCGCGCTATGCACCGCGTCCCGGCCGACGACGATCTGACCGGCGGGCTCGGCGTAGACGGCCGACGGCAGCAGCGGCGAGCCCTCGAAGAGCAGGGGGCGCGAACGCCCGTCCGGCCACCGCACCACCGCGACGGTGTTCGAGGTGCCGAAGTCGACACCGAGCCGGATCCCAGGCGTAGGCATGCCTGGAAGTCTAGGCGGCGCGCACTAGCTCTCCGTGCCCTCGGAGGTGTCCGGTTCGGGGGCGCGCGGGGGCTTGCGCACCCAGGCCCGAGCGGTCGGCAGCAGCAGGAACACCGTCGAGGCCAGGAACACGGCACCGAGTGCCTCCGCCGACCGGTGGCCCAGCCCGGTGACCACCGCGCCGACGCCGAGCGTGCCGCAGAGCAGCAGCGGATACCACAGGTGCCCGTTCGTCCCCCGCCGGAGCCGGCGGGCGGCGTGGATCAGCAGCGACGCCAGGATCGCGCCCGCGATCGCCAGTTGCAGGGCATCACCCCGCAACTGGCGCCACTCGGCCTGGTCCCTGGTCTCCGGCTCGACCACCTGCACGAGCAACGCGAGCGCGACGAAGATGAACAGCAGCACGGCGTACAGCGTCATGAACCGCGCCGGCCAGCGGATGCTCCACGGCGGCCGGCGGCGTGGAGGAGGCGGGACGGGCGGCAGCACGTACTGCGGGACATACACCACCTGCGGCGGCGGGTAGACGACCCGGATCGGCTGCGGTACCGGCACGAACGGTGGACCCGGCCGCGTCATCGGCACGGCCGCCGGCGACACCGGCCGCCGCCGCGGGGACGGCGGGCTGTGCGGCACGACCCCCGCGGGCCCGGGACTGACCGGCGGCGGCACCGGCGACCCGGGCGCCGGACCAGCCGGCGAACGCGGCGGCAGCACCGGCGCCGGGCTGGCCGGGACGATCTCGGTCGACGGCTTGGCGGACCGCGGGCGCACCGCCGGGCCGACCAGCACGCTGCCCTCGGCGACCACCAGCTCGGGCTGCTCGATCATCACCGGCGCCCGCCCGAACGCCCGGTGCAGCTCGGTCGCCACCAGCGGCATCTGGCTCGCCCCGCCGACGAGGAAGATGCCGGCGATGCGGTCGGAGGCGACCTTCGACAGCCGTACCGTCTCCGTCAGCACTCGCACCGAGCGCTCCACCAGCGGCCGCGCGGCCGCCTCGAACTCGTCGCGGGTGAGCTGGACGTCCACGTCCAGCAGCGGCACCAGGACGGTCACGGCGGAGGTCCGCGACAGCCGCTCCTTCGCCTCCCTGGCCTCTTCGCGCAGGAGCCGGGCGGCACGCGCCTCCTCGACCGTCGACGGCGCCGTGAGCCGCTGCCGGTCCGCGGCCGGGCAGGAACGCCCGATCAGGGTGAGCACGGCCTCGTCGAAGTCGAGGCCGCCGAGGTCGTCGCGGCCGCCGACGGCGCGCACCTCGAAGCCTTCCGCCGTCCGCGCGACGACGCTGCCGTCGAACGTGCCGGCGCCCAGGTCGTAGACGACGACGGCGGAGCCGACCGGCACCATGTGGCGCAGGACCCGCACGAAGTACGTCGCGGCGGCCACCGGCTCGGGCACGAGGACGGCGCCGGTGAGACCGGCGGCTCGCGCCGCGTCCTTGAGCACCTTCCGCCGGGTGGCGGCCCAACCGGCGGGGTGGGTCACCGTCACGGCCGTCGGCGCGCCACCGGCGGTGCGGGTGAACTCGGCGAGGACCCGCTGGAAGACCGCGGTCAGCAGGGCGTGCACGGTGACGTCGCGCTCGCCGAGCAGCACGGACCCGTCGTCGATGCGGCGCTTGGGGTTGGGCTCGAACAGCGACGGCTCCCGCCGGGCGCTGTGGAGTGCGTCACGCCCGACCACAAGGTCGGCGTCGCCGGGCTCGCAGAAGACGGCGGACGGCAGCAGCGGCGAGCCGTCGAAGAGCAGCGGACGGACCCGCCCGTCCGGCCACCGCGCGACGGCCACGGTGTGCGACGTGCCGAAGTCGACACCCAAGGCCACCATGCGGGCGAGTCTAGAACTACGGTGCCTGCTCCACGGCACGTTGGAGGGCGCGGTAGATCTGGCCGAACTTCGGCGCGTCCGTCGTCGAGTAGATCATCGTCTCGCCGTCGCTGGTGCGGACCCAGATCTCGTGGACGCCCTTGCCGTGGTCGTGCGCCCGGTCGAGCAGGTCGAGCAGGCCCTCGACGCTGAACGCGACGATCCCGCCGATGACGAGCACGCCGAGGATGCCGCCGGCGATGTACATCGTCTTCTGCTCGCCGCTGAAGTCGATCCGCCGCGCCAGGATGCCCCCGCCGGCGAGCAGGCCGAGGACCACCAGCACCCCGAGGCCGCGGGTCAACAGCATGTAGCCACCGTGGCGCAGCCGTCCGGTCCGCCGGTGCCAGATGTACGTCAGGGTCTCCAGCGGATACCAGACGTCATCGACCCGCACACCGCCGGAACTGACGTGCACCACGTTGTCGCGGTAATAGGTGGTGGCCATCGCACCTCACAGGGTACGGCGGAATACGCTGCGGACAACGACAACGACGTTGAGGAGACACATGGTGGCGGAGAAGGCCGGCGCACTGGTTCAATTGGAAATCGCCGATGGCATCGGCACGATCCGGCTGGACCGCCCGCCGATGAACGCGCTCAACATCCAGGTCCAGGAGGAGTTGCGGGAGGCGGCGCGCGAGGCGACCGACAACGAGTCGGTTCGCGCGATCATCCTCTACGGGGGACCGAAGGTGTTCGCCGCCGGTGCCGACATCAAGGAGATGGCCGGCATGGGTTACGCGGCGATGGCCGCACGGGCGAGCGCGCTCACCAGCGCGTTCGACGCCGTCGCCCGCATCCCGAAGCCGGTCGTCGCCGCGATCAACGGCTATGCGCTCGGCGGCGGCTGCGAGCTGGCGCTGACCGCGGACTGGCGGGTCGTGGCCGAGGACGCGACGCTCGGCCAGCCGGAGATCACACTCGGCATCATCCCCGGCGCGGGCGGCACGCAGCGCCTCGCCCGCCTCATCGGCCCGGCGCGCGCCAAGGACCTCGTCATGACGGGACGGTTCGTCAAGGCGGACGAGGCCCTTTCGATCGGGCTGGTGGATCGGGTCGTACCGGCTGAGGCCGTCTACGACACCGCGGTGGAGATGGCGCGCCGGTTCGTCGACGGCCCCGCCCTGGCGCTGCGCGCGGCGAAGCTGGCCGTCGACGGCGGCCTTGACCTGGATCTGGCGTCCGGCCTGCGGTGGGAGAGCGAGCTGTTCGCCGCGCTCTTCGCCACGCAGGACAAGGTCGAGGGCATGGCCGCGTTCGTGGAGAAGCGGAAGCCGACCTTCACCGGGAAGTAGCCCGGCCCTCGCATCGCGGGTCGATGGCCGCCGGCCGCCGGGCCGGGGCGATCCAGGACAGTGCGGTCCGCTCGACCGACCAGCCGTGGACGGTGACCCGGCTGGCCGGTGGCCGGTCGCCCGCGTCGCACAGGGTCTTCGACCGCACGTGGTCGTTCAGCACGAACCGAACCGCGCCGCCGGTGTCGATCACGGTGGTCATCCGGTCGTCGACGGTGATGACGGAGCCGACGAGCACGCCGTCGTCGACCTCCATCGCGACCGTCGGCAGGATCGGCGCCCGCAGGAAGATCACGCCGATCAGGAACGGGGCGGCGAACGCGGCGCACCCGGCCGGCCAGTGGGTGACGGCCTGGGCCGCCCGGGCGGGCACCGGCCCGGTCAGCAGCGGCGTCGCCGCCGGCGGCAGTGCCAGCAGCAGTACGGTCACCGCCTCGCCCTCCCGGATCGCGTCGACGATCGCCGGGCCGAAGGAGGTGTACTCCAGCAGGGCCACGACGAACGGCAGCACCACACCCGTCGCGGCGGCGTAGGCGCCGACGTTGGCGACCCGCTGGCGGATCACCAGGCCGAGGATCGACAGGGTGGCCATCACCAGCGTGGGCAGGAACCGCAGTTGCCAGGTGAGCGCGCCGACGACGACGGCGACGACGACCACCCAGTCGGGGATGCGCCCGGCGACACGGGCCAGCCGCGACCGGGCGGCCCGGTGCGGGTCGCTGACGAGCAGCAGCGCGCCGAGGGCCCGGGTGAGCAGGATCGTCGCCGGGAAGACCCAGAGCAGCGCGATCGTCAGCGTGCTCAGCAGGCCGAGCGGGCTGACGTACTGCACCAGGAGCAGCATCGTCTCGAGGTTCTGGCGGCTCAGGTACCACAGCCGCAGCACCAGCAGCACCAGCGGGAACGCCGGCAGCAAGGGCAGCAGCCACTGCCGGTCGGTCAACTGCGCTCCCACGGCCAGCGACGCACGTCCGGCCGGCGGATCGCGGGCTGGTGGTCGATCGCGACCTGCTGGTTGGGACTCCACCGCTGCTCGCTGCGCAGGTGACGGTCGTACGCCTCCTCCCAGCGGCGGTCCGCCGGGTCGTGCGCGGAGCGGTACAGGATGAGGTTGACCAGCGTCTGCATGGCATCGTCGTCGCCACAGTTGATGCCCCACAGCTCGTCGTCGACCAGCCCGACGTCGTGGTGGACGAGCGTCTTGCCCTGGTCGTCGGCGACGAACCCGGCGAGGATCGCGGCGTCGGTGGTCACCGCGTCGAACTCGCCGGCCTTGAGCCCGGCGACGCAGTCGCTGATCTCGTTCTTGCCGGAGAAGGTGACGCCGGCGGCCTTCGCCGCGTTGCTCGACGTCGAGGTCGCGAGCGTGCAGACCTTCTCGCCGCGCAGGTCTTCGAGGCTGCTGACACCCTTGTGCCCGGTCAGCGTGACGACCGACTGCTGGGTGCTCAGGTACGGCCCGGCGAACCGCACGCCCGGCTGCTCGGCCCGCTCCTTGGTCATGCTGAAGCTCGCCACCACGAGATCGACGGTCACGAACCGGCCGTCGACGCCGCGGGCCTGCATGCGGGACCGGTCCTCGGTCTCGATCGACAGGAATCGCACCTGGTCGGGGCGGAAGCCGAGATCACCGGCGACGAGGTAGGCGATGTCGATGTCGAACCCCGTGTATTCCCCCGTCGCCGGGTCACGCAGGCTCACGCCGGGCGTGTCGTCCTTCACACCGATGAGCAGCTCGCTCTTGCCGCCGACGGCCTGGCGGCGCAGCTCCGCCTCGGACGGCGGCCCGACGTCGACGACCACGACGACCGCCACGACCACGACGGCGACCAGGACCACGATCCACGCCACCAGCCGGACCAGCCTGGTCCGGTGGACCCGCCTCGGCTCCGGCGGTGCCTCGACTTCCGGCTCTGCCAAACGATCCTCCGTTTCGGTTCATCGAACCGTACCGAAGAATCGGCGGAGCCGTCAGGCCGCCTGTGCGTGATACCGGCCGTCGATTGTGGACAGTCGCAGCCGCAGGCCGAAGGTCTTCGAGAGATTCTCCGCGGTGACGGTATCTCTGAGCAGGCCCTGGGCGACCACGCCGCCGGCTCGCATCAGCAGCGCGTGCGTGAACCCGGGCGGGATCTCCTCGACGTGGTGCGTGACGAGCACGATCGCCGGCGCGTCGGGGTCGGCGGCCAGGGTGCCGAGCCGGCGCACGAGATCCTCACGGGCGCCGAGGTCCAGGCCCGCCGCCGGCTCGTCGAGCAGCAGCAGCTCGGGGTCGGCCATCAGCGACCGGGCGATCTGCACCCGCTTGCGCTCGCCCTCCGACAGCGTGCCGTAGAGCCGGTCGGCGAGCGCGCCGACGCCGAACTGCTCCAGCAGGCTCCGCGCCCGTGCCACGTCGACGTCGTCGTAACGCTCGGTGAACCGGCCGACCACCGCCCACGACGCCGTGAGCACCACGTCGAGGGCCGTCTCGTCCGGCGGCAGGGCCAGCCCGTTGGAGGTGAAGCCGAGCCGGGTCTTGAGCTCGTTGACGTTGGTGCGGCCGAGCCGCTCCCCCAGCACCGTGACCGAGCCGCGCGAGGGATAGACGCGCGCACCGGCCAGGTTGAGCAGCGTGGTCTTGCCGGCGCCGTTGGGCCCGAGCACCACCCACCGCTCGTCGAGCTCGACCTGCCAGTCGACCGACCGGACGAGGTCGGTGCGGTTGCGGGTGACGGTCGCCCGATCCACGGCGATGACAAGGTCATCTGACACGTGCCAATCCAACCACGGGCCGAGCCGATGTCCGAGCCTGCCCCCCACACGGTCGGCGGAACCCGTATCGTGCGCGGGGATGACTGCCGCGCTGGAAATCGAAGGTCTTGTGAAGACCTACCAGAGCCTGTTCGGCAAGCCGCGGGTCGCGCTCGACCGCCTCGACATGGTCGTGGCGCAGGGTGAGATCCACGGCTTCCTCGGCCCGAACGGCTCCGGCAAGAGCACCGCGCTCAAGACGCTGCTCGGGCTCCTGCGCCCCGACGCCGGGACCATGCGGATTCTCGGCCGGCCCGTGCCACGGGCGTTGCCGGCGGTCGCGTCGCGGGTCGGCGCGATCGTGGAGGCGCCGGCGTTCTTCGGCAACTTCACGGCGTACAAAACCCTCGCACTGCTGGCGAAGGCCGGCGGCGTGCCGAAGCACCGGATCGGCGTCGTCCTCGACCACGTGGGGCTCACCGACCGCGCGGAGGACCAGGTCAAGTCCTACTCGCTGGGCATGCGACAGCGGCTGGCCGTGGCGTCGGCGCTGCTGAAGGACCCCGAGTTGCTGATCCTCGACGAGCCGAACAACGGCCTCGACCCGGCGGGCATCCGCGAGATGCGCGACCTGCTGCGCGAGCAGGCCGACCGGGGCATGACCATCGTGATCTCCAGCCACATCCTGGCCGAGATCCAGCAGGTCTGCGACTCGGTGACGATCATCTCGCGCGGGCGTACCGTCGCCGCCGGACCGGTGTCCGAGGTGCTCGCGGTCGCCGACCGCGGCACGTATCGGGTGCGGGTCGACGACCACCACCGCGCCGCGCGGCTCCTCGCCGACGCGGGCGCCGACGTGACCGTGGCGGGCGATCACATCGTCGTGCGCGACCTGGCCGACGCGGCATGGGTGACGCGGGCACTCGGCCTCCACGACTTCTGGGTGCGCGAGCTGACGCCGGTGGCGCAGTTGGAGGACGCGTTCCTGAGCCTGACCGGCGGCGGCCCGCGGCGCGGCCAGTTCCGCCCGGTGGACAACTCCGACTGGCCCGGACCGGAGGACGTCGTGGACGGTCCGACGGGGCACGTCATGGAACACGGCCGGCCGGCATGACCGGTCCGGAGCGCAGCGGAGGGGCCGGTCATCATGGGCCCAGCCCGGAGGTCAGGCAGTCCGGAGGTCAGGCGGGTCCGGAGCGCAGCGGAGGACGCATGACCGAATTGCTGACCGCTGAGTGGACGCGGCTGTTCAGTCGCCGGGTCACGGTCGTCACGCTCGTGCTCATCGGCACGCTGCTGGCGTTCCTCACGTTCGGTTTCACGCTGACCCGCAGCACCCCCACGGCCGGCGAGGTGGCCACCGCCACCGAGCGCGCCGCCGGCGCCGCCGCCGTCTACGACCGCAACGTCGAGACGTGCGAAAAGGTGCAGAGCGGCCTCAAGCAGCCGGAGCCGGGCCAGGAGTTCCCGCGCGGCTGCGACTACGGCCCGCGCCCCACCGCCGACATGATGCTCGACTACGGCTTCTCGTTCCACCGCCAGTGGCCCGACCTGTACTACACCGCGGCGATCGTGCTGGCCGTGGCCGGGTTCGTGCTGGGCGCCTCGTTCGTGGGCGTGGAGTGGAGCTCGGGCGGCATGGTCAACCTGCTGCTGTGGGTCCCGCGCCGGGCGTCGGTCCTGGCCGCCAAACTCATCGCCGCGTGTACCGGGGTGGCGGCCGTCTCGGTGGTGTACCTGGCCGTCTGGACCGGCGCGTTCCTGGCCGTGTCCGCCGGCTCGGACACCGTCAGCCATCTGTCGGGTTCGGACGTGGTGTCGCTGCTCCTGACCGGCGCGCGGGTCGTCCTGCTGGCCGCCGCGGGCACGGCGCTCGGGTTCGCCATCGCCTCGATCGGCCGGCACACGTCGACGGCCCTCGGCGTCGGCGTCGCCTACCTGCTGATCTACGAGCTCGGGTCGATCATCATCTTCGGGCTGATCGGCACGGACTACTCGGAGAAGTACCGGCTGTCGAGTTACGTGTCGGCCTGGCTCACCAAGAGCTACACCTTCGAGGTGGACACCGCCGATTGCCGCCTGCGAGGCTGCGTCCCGGAGGCCGGCTTCTCCGGGAGCTGGCAGCAGGGTGGCCTGATCATCGCGCTGGCGCTGGCGGCGGTACTGGCGGGTGCGTTCGTCAGCATGCGCCGCCGCGACGCCAACTGATCGGCCTTCGCCCGGCTCGGCGGCCGCGCCGCTCGCATCTCCACGCCACCCGGCTCGGCGACCACGCCGCTCCGGCTCGGCGGCCGTCACGCCGTCACGCCGTCGAGCCGAACACCTCCTCGCGGACCGTGTCCAGGGCGGTCAGGATCGCGCCGTGGAGGACCGGCTCCGACTCGACCTCCGTGGCCACCACCCGCGGCGACACCACCGCGATGGCGGCCACCTCGTTCTGGACCCGCTGGGCCAGGTCGGCGCCGCCCGCCTGGCCGACGTCACCGGCCAGCACCACCAGCTCCGGATCCAGGACCAGGCCGACCGACGCGACACCCAGCGAGATGCGCCGGGCCAACTCGTCGAGAAACGGGCTGCCCGCCGTGCCGGCGGCGATCGCGGACCGGATCGCGTCGGCGGCCCCGGCGGCCTTGAAGCCGTGCGTCCTGGCGATCGCCTTGACCGCCGCCGCGTCGGCCAGGGTGCGGAACCCGCTCTTCGCCCGGCGGGACACGTCGCGGCTCACCTGCGTGCCGGCGACCGGCAGGTATCCGATCTCACCCGCCGCACCGACACTGCCGCGGTGCAGGCGTCCGTCCAGGACGACCGCCGTGCCGACGCCGCGGTCCAGCCAGACGAGCACGAAGTCCTTCACCCCGACGGCGGCGCCGCTGTGCTGCTCGGCGATCGCGGCCAGGTTCACGTCGTTCTCGAACAGGACCGGCCGGCCGAGGTCCTCCTTCAGCGCGGGCAACAGCCCACGGTGCCAGCGCGGCAGGTCCCAGGCGAAGGTGATCTCGCCGCTCTTCGGGTCGACGAGGCCCGGCGTGCCCAGGACGATCCGGCGGATGCGGTCGGTCGGGGCGCCCGCGGCGCTCGCGGCCTCGACGACCGCGGCGTGGACGACCTTGACGGGGTCTTCCACCCCGTCGCCGATCGAGACGTCGGTGCGACCGACGATGTTGCCCGTGATGTCCGCCACTGCGGCGACCACGTGCTGCGGGCCGGCCTCGACACCGACGACGTACGCGATCTCCGGCACCACGGCGTACATCTGCGCGTTGGGGCCACGGCCACCGGCCTGCTCGCCGACACGCGTCACGAGGCCGCGCTCCTCCAGCCGCTCCACCAACTGCGACGCGGTGACCTTGGACAACCCGGTGAGCTCGCCGAGCTGCGCCCGGGTCAGCGGTCCGCGGCTCAGGAGCAGCTCGAGAGCGGCACGGTCGTTGAGGGCACGCAGCAACCTGGGGGTGCCGGGCAATCGGGCGGAACTCATCGCGACGAACACCCCTAGCTTTTAGTAAACTTTCCTATTAACCTGCCACAGGCAACCTAATGTGAAAGCGTACGGTCGGATCACCCACTCGGCCTACCCACAACTGGCCAGGAAGCTCTTACGATCGTGGATAGCGCATCAGACGAGTGTGCGGCATTCGTCGGCGCCGAGGGGGGATACCGTGTCGACTGATCCCGGACTCCGCAGGCTGGCCCTGGGCACGCTGCTGAGCGCCTTCCGGGGAGAGCAGGCTCCACGCTGGGCCGTGGACCTGCTCGCCGAGGGGCTGGCCGGGCATGTCCTGTTCGGGTTCAACATCGTGGACCGCGACCAGCTCGCCGCACTGAACGCGAGCCTGCACGCCGCCCGCGACGGCGTCCTCATCGGCATCGACGAGGAGGGCGGCGACGTCACCCGGCTCGCCCATCGCTCCGGCAGCCCGTATCCCGGCAATGCCGCCCTCGGCGTCCTCGGCGACCCCGCCATCACCCGCCGTGTCTACCGCACGATCGGCGCCGAGCTGGACGAGCTGGGGCTCAATCTCAACCTCGCGCCGACCGTCGACGTGAACACCGCCGACGACAATCCGATCATCGGCACCCGCAGCTTCGGCGCCGACCCGCAGGCCGTCGCCGCGCACGCCGCCGCCGCCGTCCTCGGCCTCCAGAGCGCCGGGGTCGCGGCCTGCGCCAAGCACTTCCCCGGCCACGGCGCGACCCTCGCCGACTCGCACCTGGAGCTGCCGACGGTCGACATCGACCTGTCGGTCCTGCGTGGCCGGGAGCTGCCGCCCTTCGTCGCCGCGATCGAGGCCGGCATCAAGTCGATCATGACCGCCCACATCCGGGTGCCGGCCCTGACCGGCGACGCCCCGGCCACGTTCAGCCGTGCGGTCCTCGTCGACCTGCTGCGCGGCGACCTCGGCTTCGACGGTGTCGTGGTCACCGACGCGCTGGAGATGCTCGGCGCCGCCCGGCATGCCGGCAGCGTCCCCGCCGGCGCGGTCCTGGCCCTGTCGGCGGGCGCCGATCTGCTCTGCGTCGGCGCCGACGTGGACGAGGCGCTCACCCTGGCCTGCGCCGACGAGATCGTGGCCGCGGTCCGCGACGGCCGCCTGCCGGTGGCGCGCCTGGAGGAGGCCGTGGCCCGGGTCACCGCCCTGGCGGAGTGGACCCGCCAGGGCGACCGCACCGACCGCGAGGAGCCCGGCGTCGGCTACCCGGCCGCCCTGGGCGCGGTGCGCGTCGAGGGCAAACTGGACGCGGGCACGCCCCCGTTGATCGTCCAGTTGGAGTCGGAGTCCTCGATCGCCGCCGGCCGTGTCCCGTGGGGCCTGGGCCCGCACGTCAACGGCACCGAGCAGGTCCGGGTGGTGGCCGACCAGGCCGACGCCGCCCAGCTCCGCGCCCGGGCCGGCGCCCGTCCGATCGTCGTCGTGGGCCGCAACGTCCACCGCCTGCCGGGCGCCCGCGCACTGGTCGAGGACTTGGCCGAGACCCACGCGGTGACGGTGGTGGAGATGGGCTGGCCGTCGTCGTGGCGCCCGGCCAAGGCGCAGGCGTTCATCACCACGTGGGGCGCCAGCCACGCCAACGGCCGAGCCGCCGCTCAGACCCTGGGCCTGGCCGCCTGACCCGACCGTCAGGATCGCGAAGGGTTGCGGCACCCGGGGTGCCACAACCCTTCGCGATCATGGGTGGTCAGGCGGCGGAGGTGCGGACCAGTGTGCGGATCTGGCGGAGCAGCACCGAGATGGCGGCCAGGTCGCCCGGGGACTCGCCGAACTCGCCGATCGCGTTGCGGGTGCGGGCGATCGACGTGGCGTTGCTCTGCTCCCACTCGTGGACGCGGGCCTCGGCGTCGTCGTCCGGCGCCGTCGCGTTGAGGACCTCCGCCGTCAGGGCGGCCAGGGCCGCGTACAGGTCGTAGCGCAGCGCCATCCGGGCCAGCGTCTGCCAGCGGTCCTCACGCGGCAGGCTGGAGATCCGCGAGAGCAGGTCGTCGACGCGGAACCGCTCCGACAGCACGTAGTAGACCGTGGCGACCTCGCTGACGTCCCGGCCCGTCTGCGACGCGACCTCGACGATGTCGAGGAGACCGAAGCCGTACATGATCCGGGTCATCGTGTCCGCGATCTCGTCCGGCAGGCCCATCCCCCGCAGCGTGGCCGCGTTGGCGTGCAGCGCCTCCCGCTCCTGGCCGCGGAACAGCGTCTCCATCTGCGGCAGCAGGCGCGAGACGCCGGGCCGCAGCCGGGCGATCTCGCCGGGGACGTCGATCGGCAGGCGCCGGTTGGAGACCAGCCAGCGGACCGCCCGGTCGAGCAGTCGCCGGCTCTCCAGGTAGACCGCTGTCTGCGCCCCCGTCGGGACCTGGTTGTCGAGGGACTCGACGGCGCGGCGCAGCTCGCCCAGGCCGTACACCTCCCGGATCACCACGGATGCCCGGAGGATGTCGGCGGCGCCGGCTCCGGTCTCCTCGGCTGCGCGGTGGAAGAACGACGTGCCGCCGCGGTTGACGGCCTCGTTGACCACCTGCGTGGTGACGATCTCGCGGCGGAGCGGGTGCTCGGCCATCGCCTCCACGAACCGCTCCCGCAGCGGGGTCGGGAAGTAGTCGACGAGCACCGCGTTGGTCCAGTCCTCGTCGGGCAGGTTCGAGTCGAGGATCTCGCGCTCGAGGACGATCTTGACGTAGGACAGCAGGACCGCGAACTCGGGTGAGGTCAGGCCGACCCCCGCCTCGGCGCGCGCGTCGAGCTCCTCGTCGGTCGGCAGGCCCTCCAGCGCGCGGTCGAGCTGGCCACGCCGCTCCAGGTCGGCGATGAGCCGCTTGTGGACCGGCAGGAGCGAGCGAGACTGCGCACGGGCGTTGCCGAGCGCCGTCGCCTGGTCGTAGTTGTCCTTCAGGACCAGCTCGCCGACCTCGTCGGTCATCTCTGCGAGCAGCGGGTTGCGGTCCTTCGGGGCGAGCGCACCGTCGAGGACCGCGCGGTCGAGCAGGATCTTGATGTTGACCTCGTGGTCGGAGCAGTCGACGCCGGCGGAGTTGTCGATGAAGTCGGTCGCGATGCGGCCGCCGCCGAGCGCGAACTCGATCCGGCCCCGCTGGGTCAGGCCCAGGTTGCCGCCCTCACCGACGACCTTGACGCGCAGCTCGCGGCCGTTGACCCGGACGTAGTCGTTGGCCTTGTCGCCGACGTCGGCGTGTGACTCGCTCGTGGCCTTGACGTACGTCCCGATGCCACCGTTCCAGAACAGGTCCACCGGCGCGGCCAGGATCGCGTGCATCAGCTCGTTGGGCGTGAGCGCGGTGATCGACGCCGGGATCCCCAGCGCCTCCTTCGCCTCGGGCGAGATCGGAATCGATTTCGCCGTGCGCGGGTAGACACCGCCGCCGGCGGAGATCAGCGCCTTGTCGTAGTCGTCCCACGAGGACCGGGGCAGTGCGAACAGCCGCGCCCGCTCCTCGAACGCCGTCGCGGCGTCGGGCTGCGGGTCGATGAAGATGTGCCGGTGGTCGAACGCGGCCACGAGCCGGATGTGCCGCGAGAGCAGCATCCCGTTGCCGAACACGTCACCGGACATGTCGCCGACGCCGACCACCGTGAACTCGGTCGTCTGGGTGTCGACGCCGAGCTCGCGGAAGTGCCGCTTCACCGACTCCCAGGCGCCCCTGGCGGTGATGCCCATCTTCTTGTGGTCGTAGCCGGCCGAGCCGCCGGACGCGAACGCGTCGCCGAGCCAGAAGCCGTACTTCATCGAGATCTCGTTGGCGATGTCCGAGAACGTCGCCGTGCCCTTGTCGGCGGCGACGACCAGGTAGGGGTCGTCGGGATCGTGCCGCACCACCTCGGGCGGCGCGATGACCTTGCCGCCATCGAGGTTGTCGGTGACGTCCAGCAGGGCCGAGATGAAGAGCTGGTAGCACTCGACGGCCTCGTCGCGGTCGCCCGGCTTCTCCTTGAGGACGAACCCGCCCTTGGCACCGGTCGGCACGATGACCGAGTTTTTCACCATCTGCGCCTTGACCAGGCCGAGGATCTCGGTCCGGAAGTCCTCACGCCGGTCGGACCAGCGCAGACCGCCCCGCGCGACCGAGCCGAACCGCAGGTGCACACCCTCGAACCGCGGCGAGTAGACGAACATCTCGAACCGCGGTCGCGGCGCCGGCAGGTCGGGGATCGACTGCGAGTCGAACTTGAAGGCTGTGTACGACTTGGGGCGTCCCGCCGCACCACGCTGGAAGAACGACGTGCGCAGCGTGGCCTGGATCAGGTGCAGGAACGAGCGCAGGATGCGGTCCTGATCGAGGCTGGTCACCGTGTCGAGGTCCTCGTTGATCGCCGCGACCATCTCCTTCGACCACTCCGAGCGCGCCGTGTCGGAGAGCTGCAGTCGCGGGTCGAAGCGCGCCGTGAACAGGTCCACGAGTTTCGCGGCGATCGAGGGGTAGGTCAGGAGCGTCGTCTCCATGTAGTCCTGCGAGAACACCGTGCCGGCCTGGCGCAGGTACTTCGCGTAGGCCCGGAGGATGACGACCTCGCGCCAGGTGAGGCCGGCCTTCAGCACGAGGCTGTTGAAGCTGTCGACCTCGGCCTCACCCCGCCAGGTGGCGGAGAACGCGTTCTCCAGGTGCGGGCGGACCTCGATGATCGCCCGCGAGTCGGACGGCAATTGCAGCCCGAAGTCGTAGAGGTAGATGGTGCCGTCGGAGCGGACGATCTCATACGGCCGCTCGTCGGTGACCCGCACGCCGAGCGAGTGCAGCACCGGGAGGACGGCGGAGAGGATCATCGGCTCGCCGTAGCGGAACACCTTGAACCGGAGGTCGCTCTCATCCTGCCGGCGCCGGTAGACGTGCATGACGAGCTGGCCCGGTTCGTCGAGCAGCTCCAGCTTGGCGACGTCCTTCACCGCTTCGTTCGGCGTGTGCTCGTCCTTGTACGTCTCTGGGAGCGCGCCCACATACCGCTGGTGGAGCTGCTTGGCCTGGTGCTCGTCGTTGAGCTTGCGCTCCAGCACCATGTGGAAGTCGTCGTCCCACAGGCGGGTGGCCTCGGCCAGGCGCTCGGTGAGACGGTCGACGTTGAGGTCGCCGGGCGGGTTTCCGGGCTCGGTGCGCACGATGAAGTGCACGCGGGCGAACTTCGACTCACCGACCCGGGTGGTGTAGTCGACGCCGATACCGTTGAGCTCGGCGAGCAGGATCTGCTGGATGCGCAGCCGGTTGGCGGTGGTGAACCGGTCGCGGGGCAGGTAGACCAGGCAGGAGATGAACCGCCCGTAGCCGTCGCGGCGCAAGAACAGGCGTAGCTGACGGCGGCCGGCCAGGCGCAGGACGCCCATGACGGCGTTGAAGAGCTCGTCGGTCGTGATCTGGAACAGTTCGTCGCGCGGGTAGGTCTCCAGCGTCTCCAGCAGGTCCTTGCCGGAGTGGCTGCGCGGCGACAGCCCCGAGCGCTCGACCACCTCGGCGACCTTGCGCTTGACGACCGGCAGGTCACGGACGCTGGTGCGGTAGGCCGCCGACGAGAACAGGCCGAGGAACCGCTTCTCCCCCACCACGTTGCCCTGGGCGTCGAACTGCTTGAACCCGATGTAGTCCAGGTATGCCGCACGGTGGACGGTCGCGCGCGAGTTGGCCTTGGTGATGATGAGCAGGCGCTTCTCCAGCGCCTTGGCGTAGGCCTCGGCGGTCATCGAGCTCAGCACCCGGGGGTGCGTCTGGTCGGCCCGCAGGATGCCCAGGCCCGAGCCGAGCACCGCCTGCAGCAACTCCTCGCCGTCGTCCCCCTTGGTCAGCCGGTATTCCCGGTAGCCGAGGAACGTGAAGTGGTCGTCCACCAGCCAGCGCAGCAGCTCGACGGAGTCGGTGATGTCCTTGTCCGGCACCGGTAGCTGCGCACTGCCGAGCTCGTCGGCCAGCGTGAGTGCCTGGATGCGCATCTTGGGCCAGTCCTCGACCGCCTCGCGCACGTCGTTGAGCACCCGGGCCAGGTCGTTGCGCAATTCCTCGAGATCGGCCTCGTCGCGGATCCGGTCGACCTCGACGCGGATCCAGCTCTCGACGATGTCACCCGGTGCGGCGTCCTCCGGCTCGAGGCCGACCCGCACCTTCTCCAGCGCGCCCAGCGGTGCCCGCCGGACGACGACGAGCGGGTGGACCATCAGATTCAGGTCGATGTCGCGCGACGACAGGGCACTTGTGATGGAGTCGACGAGGAACGGCATGTCGTCGGTGACGATCTCCAGCGACGTGCCGCCGGCGACACTCATGCCGAGCCGCAGCTTCAGCTCGCCGGGCACCCGCTGCTGGGCCAGCTCCAGGTGGGACCGGGTGGCGGCGACCATCTTGGCCACGTCGCAGCCGGCGAGCTCCTCGTCGGGTACGAGGCGCCAGTAGTGCGCGACCAGCTCGGGGTCGGCGTCCTGGGCTGTCGCCAGGACGACGGCCTCCGCGACGAGATGCTCCGCGTTTGGCACTTGCTGCTCTAACTCGTCGTCTTCGACCGCAGGTTCGGCTTCGGGTTCGCTCACCCGGGTGGCCGTAGGCCCGTTCATCGGTTGTTCTCCCCTCACCCACGACGCTGTGGGTTGTCCATTGACAGCCTAAGACGTACCCCTGACATGTCGACCCGCCGCCCAGCCGGGCAAACGTCGGTTACCCGATCAACCGCACACCCGTGCACTAATTGTCGTACTTGTTCGATCTTGGGGCGTGCGGATCCTGGCTTTCATGACGCAGAATCGCCCACATGGCCGTTTCACTCCGTCGCCCCATCGCCCTCTTCGCCGCCCTGGCGGTGCTCGGCACGTTGCCGGCGTGCTCGAGCAAGCCGCCGGACGACGCGTTGAAGACGTTCCTCGGGGCGTGGGAGCAGGGCAACATCGCGGGCCTGAAGTTCGTGGGTCCGGACGGCAAGGCGCTCAGTGGCGACGCGGCCCAGAAACTGCTGACCACGGTCGCCGGCGACCTGGCCGCCCAGCCGCCGAAGCTGGCGCTCAAGGGCGCCCCGGCGGTCAAGGACGACCAGAGCAGCGCGGTCGTCGGCGTGGAGTGGCCGGTGTCGGGCTCCACGTGGGCGTACGACACGACGGTCAACGCCAGGCGGGTCGACAAGCAGTGGACCGTGGTCTTCAGCGCGAAGACGATCCACCCCGACCTCCAGGACACCGACAAACTCGCCGTCCGCAAGACCGCGGGCACCCGCGGGAGCATCCTCGACGGCGCCGGGCAGCCGATCGTGAGCAGCAAGGCCGTGGTCATCGTCGGCGTGGAGCCGCGCCAGATCACCGACATCAACCTGGTCGTCAAGAACCTCGGCGAGGCGTTCACGGCGGCGAACGTGTCCGTCGACCTGACCAACCTGCCCAACCGGGTGAAGTCCGCCAAGTCGGACGCGTTCGTCGAGATCGTCACGCTCCGCAAGGAGGCGTACGACTCGGTCGCGAACAAGCTCCGCTCCACGCCGGGTGTCGTCACCCGCAACTCGACGCAGTCCCTGGCGCCTTCGGCGCAGTTCGCCCGCGCGCTCCTCGGCGTCTCCGGCGAGGTGACGAAGGAGATCATGGACAAGAACCCGGGCAAGTACAAGGTCGGCGACGTCGTCGGCCTGTCGGGGCTCCAGCAGAGGTACGACTCGATCCTCCAGGGCAGGCCCGGCGTGTCCGTGGTCATCCCCAAGCCCACCGGTACACCCGATGTGAAGCTCTTCTCCGCGGATCCCGCCGAGGGTGCCAAGATCAAACTAACGCTCGACGTCACCATCCAGAACGCGGCCGAGCAGGCCCTGGCGCTCGACACGCGCCGCTCGGCCCTGGTCGCGATCCGGATCAGCGACAACTCGATCGTCGCGGTCGCCAACGGCCCCGGCGCGGCCGGCAACAACTTCGCGCTGACCGGCCAGACGCCACCCGGCTCGACGTTCAAGACGATCACCGCGTTGAGCGCGCTGGACAAGGGCCTCACCGGCGAGTCGATCGTGTCGTGCCCGAAGAACCTGACGGTCGACGGCCGCACGTTCCGCAACTCCCACGACATGGAACTCGGCAACGTCCCCCTGCGCACCGACTTCGCGAAGTCGTGCAACACCGCGTTCGCCAGCCTGGCGCCGCAGCTCGGTCCCGACGGCCTGGCGAAGACCGCCCAGGCGGTCGGCATCGGCATCCCGTGGGACCTCGGCGCGGACGTGTTCACCGGCAAGGTCTCGACGAACGGCTCGAAGTCCGAGCAGGCGGCCGCCGCCTTCGGCCAGGGCACCACGCTCGCGTCCCCGGTCATCCTGGCCGGCGCGGCGGCGGCGATCGCCCGCGGCCAGTGGAAGCAGCCGCAGCTCGTTCTCGACCCGGCCCCCAAGAGCCCGGCGGCCGACGGCCCGCAGCTCAACCCCGCGTCGCTGGACGCGCTGCGGCAGATGATGCGCGAGGTGGTCACGGTCGGCACGGCGGACCAGCTCAAGAACCTGCCGGGCGACCTGCGGGGCAAGACCGGCACGGCGGAGTACGACAACGACCCGGCGCACACGCACTCGTGGTTCATGGGCTACCGCGGCGACATCGCGTTCTGCGTGTTCGTCGAGAACGGCGGCGCCAGTACCGCGGCGGCGGTCCCGATCGCCGGCAAGTTCTTCCAGACGATCGGCTGACCCCGGCGGGGTGGCCGGTGGGCGAACTTGTCGTGATCCGAAAGACTTCGCATCGACCAACCAGCAATAAAGCCGACAATTCGGGCGCGGGTCTCGGAGGTGTCGCCGCCGGGGCGCGCCAGCCGGCACGCGTTCCGCCGCAATCCGCCGCCAGGCCGTGCCGCTCAGCTCGCCGGCTCGGGTTCCTCCTTGTCGAGGGGGGTCCGCGCCGCCGGCACGACGTCGGCCAGCGGCGACTCCGGGGGCTCCACCCCGTCCGCGGCATCGCGGTGAGGGACCGTCTGCGCGGGCACGAACGGCACCGCCAGCGCGCCGGGCCCCAGCATTCTGGTCCGCCCGGGCTCCGGACCGTCCGGCTCCACGGGATCAGGATCGTCCGCCTGTTCCGGCGAAGCCTCGACGAACTCCGGCGGAGCCGGCACAGGAGGAGCGGAGACAACAGGCGGCACCGAGAGCACAGGAGGAGCGGACACCGGAGGAGCCGAAACCGGAGGGGGCAGGTCGGCCGCGACCAGGGCCGACGACGTCACCAGCGGCTCCAGGCCCGCCACCAGCGCGTCGGTCACCTCCGCCGCATACCGGCCGTCCGGATCGTAGTCCGGATCGAACACCGTCACCTGGGCGCCGACGCAGCGGGGGTCGGACACCAGGCTGCTCAGCAGGATCTCCAGCTCCCGGTATGCGATGCCGCCCACATCGGGGGCGTCGACCGCGGGCATGACCGCGGGGTCGAGCACGTCGACGTCGACGTGGACCCAGAAGCCGGTGCAGTCGCGGAGCTGGTCGCGAGCCCACTGCGCCGAGCGCGCCGCGCCGTTGGAGCGCAGCTCCGGGACGGCGCGCGCGACGATACCCGCCGCTTGGAGATCCAGACGGTACTCATCGTGCGTGCGGATGCCGAGCAGCACCACGTCGACGTCGCGAAAGTACGGGCGCCGCTGCTCGATCGCCGCCAGGTTGGCCTGGCCGCGGCCCGTGGCCAGGGCCAGGGCCTCACCCGCGGCGGCGCCGACGTACGACGCGTTGCCCTCGTGCCGGAAGTCGGAGTGACCGTCGACGTAGACCAGCCCGATCCGCCCGTCGAGCGTCGCGGCATGGCGCCGCATCGCCAGGCCCGCGCCCAGGAGGATCGAGCAGTCGCCGCCGAGGACCAACGGGAAGTCACCGGCGCCGAGGATCGTGCCGATCCGGTCGGCCAGCCGGCGGACGAACACGGCGATCTCGTCTGCCTGGGCCACACCGTCGCCGGGCTCCCACCCCGCCGGGTCGTACCGCGGCGGGGTGATGCACCCGGCGTCACGGGCACCCAGGCGGGTCAGCAGCCCGTTGTCGCGCAGGGCACCGGGCGCCTTCGCGCAGCCGGGCACGGAGGTGGCGGTCGGTGGCCGCAACCCCAGGTTGCTCGGTGCGTCGACGACGGCGATTCGGCGCATGTGCGCCCGGCTCAGAAGAGCGCGCTCGCCAGCGCCCGGCGGGCCTTGGCGACCGCGGGGTCGTCGGGGCCGGCGACGGTGAACAGCGAGACCAGGTGCTTGCGCGCGGTCTCCCGGTCGTCGCCCGCCGTGCGGCGGATCAGGTCGACAAGTCGCTGGTAGGCCTTTTCCGCCTCGCCCGACAGCACCTCGACGTCGGCGGCGAGCAACTGCGCCGCCATGTCGCCGGGCGCGGCCTGCGCCGCGGCCACGGCCGCGCCGAGGTCGACGCCTTCGGTGCGGCGGAGCAGCCCGACCTGGGCCAGGCCCGACTCGGCCACGGCGTCGTTGGGCGTCTCCGCCAGGATCTTGCGGTAGGCGGCCTCGGCCGCGTCCAGGTCACCGTCGGCCATGGCGTCGTCGGCGGCGAGCAGGCGCGGGTCCTCCGGTCGCTCGACGTCGACACCGGCGGCCTTGAGCACCGCGTCGATCCACTGGCGCAGGTGCGGCTCCGGCAGCATCTGGTTGAAGGCGTCGACCGGCTGGCCGCCGACGATCGCCACCACAAACGGGATGCCCTGGATCCGGAACATCTGCGCGAGGCGCGGACTGGCCTCGATGTCGGCCCTGGCGAGCACCCAAGCACCGTCGCTCTCCGCCGCGAGCTTCTCCAGCAGCGGGGAGAACTGCTGGTGCGGCTGGCTCCCGGCGACGTAGAAGTCGACCACGACGGGCGTGGTCAGCGACCGCTGCAGAACCTCGCTCTGGAAGTTCGCCTCGGTGACGTCGACGATGTGCGCACTGGGGGAGGCGGGGGTGGGCTGGGCAGATCGCTGCGCGGCGGCCGCGTTGCTGCGGGCCAGGGCGCCGAGGTCCACCGCCCCGCGGGTGAAGATCGACTGGGTCTGCCGTGGGTCGCTCATGGCCCTAGTTTTGCACGTGCCCCAGGTGGTCCGCCGCAAGTGACCGGTCGGATCCGCCCGCCACCAGCGTGACCTGACCGTCGACGTGGTCGACGGTGAAGAGCGTGCCGGGCGGGAACTCGCCGAGAACCTCCGGCGGTAGCTGCACCGTACCGTCACCCGCGACCACGGCGAAGTCCTGGCCGTCGCGCCCCTCGGCGCCGACCCGGCCGTCGCGGATGGTCACGGCGCGGCCGAGCCGGGTGCCGACCTCACCGTCGTGGGTGACCACGACGATGGTGGTGTTGCGCTCCCGGTTGACCGTCTCGAGCGCCTCGATCACCTCGTCCCGGCCGGCGGTGTCGAGCTGGCTGGTCGGCTCGTCGACGAGGAGGAGGCCGGGGCCGGCGGCGACACCGACGGCGAGGGCCGCGCGCTGCCGGGCGCCGGGCGCCAGCTCGTCGATGCGGGCCCGGCCCAGACCGGGCAGGCCGACGAGGTCGAGGATGCGGTCGGGATCGTCGAGTTTGATGCCTTCGGTACGGGCCGCGCGCCGCTGCGCCAGCCAGATGTTGCGGTGCAGCGAGGCATAGGGCAGCAGGTTGCGGGCGGCGCCCTGGAGGACGACGCCGATCTCGGTGCCCCGCAGCCGGGCGATCTCGCTGTCGGACAGCTTGCCCATGTCGTAGGTACCGATGTTGACCCGGCCGGCCGATGGACGCATGAGCCCGGCCAGCAGCGCGATCAGCGTCGACTTGCCGGAGCCGGACGGCCCGACCAGCGCGAGCGTCTCCCCCGGTCCGATCGACAGATCCACCCCGGCGAGCGCGACGACGTCGCCGGCCTCGGCCCGGTAGATGTGCACGACCCGCCGGCAGGCGACCGCCAAACCGTTCATCGCATCCCCCTTGTCGAAGCGCGGAGCCGGGCTCCGGCGAGCAGTGCGGCCACGGCCAGGAGCAGCCCGGCCGCCGACCAGGCCACGGCGACCGGCATCGGCGACGGCCAGTACGAGACCTCGAACGTACCGGGGTCGTCGGTGAACACCGGGAGGTATTCGCGCACCAGGAGCCAGCTCGCCAAGGCCGCGAACGGCCCGATGACCGCCGCCGTGCCGACGAGCGCGAGGTATCCGTTGGCGGCGGCGTCCCGCCGGGCCACACCCTGTGCCCGCAGCGCACGCAGCTCGCCCGCGCGCCGCTGGCGGTCGAGGCTGGAGACGAGCCAGAGCGCGCCCACCGCGAGCAGCACCGCGAACCCGCCGGCCAGCTCGTGGAAGCGCAGCGCGACCGCCGGCCCCTGCTCGTCGAGCTGCGCGCGCAGCGGGCCGAGCTGCCGGTCGGAGATGACCGTCAGGCCCTGGTCGCGGACCAGGTCGAGCACGTTGGCCGGGGCGCGCTCGCCGAGCCAGATCTGCGGCTGTGACGCCTCGCCGCCGTCGATCGAGTGCCGCTCGGCGTAGTCGAAGTCGACGAGCCCGCCCTTGGGCCCGAGACGTGGCACGGCGTCGACCTCGGCCGCGAGGTCGATCGGGAGCTGCGCGCCGTCGAAGCCGCTCATGTGGTCGCCGATACCCGCGGTACGGGCCATCACGACCGGCAGCGGCGACGGCGCGTCGGTCGGCATGATCCGCACGGCGACGTCGGCGCCCCGATAGTTGGCCACCTCGGCGCGCAGTCCGTCCTTGGTCGCGGACAGCGTCGGTACGAGCAGCTTCGGCCCCGGCGACTGAGGCACCCGCCACGCGTCGGTGTCGGCGAAGCCGGCCTCGTCGGCGATGGTCCTCCCGGCCTGCTTCAGACTGTGCAGCGTCATCGAGACGTCGAAGCCGCGCCCCTCGGGCTGGTCGATCCGCAGTGCCACGAGCCGGCAGCCGTCAACGCACATCGGCAGGTTCCGCACGTACGTTCGCCGGCCCAACTGGACCCCGCCGAGGTCGACCTCCCCGGTCGCCGAACCGTCCAGCGGTACGACCACCGCGGTCCACCGGACGCGGAACGCGTCGACCATCGCGTCGACGGTGACGTCGAGGGACAGGTCCTTGTTGTTCACGATGATCGGCTCGCGGCCGACCCGGGGATGCAGCCGCGCCGCCGCCTCCTGCGCGGTGACGTGGGGGTCGTCCCAGAGCGCCACAGTGGGCAGGCGGGAGCTGTCGACGGCGAGCATCGGCGGTATGCCCGTGTCCTCCGAGACCGGGACCATCGAGGCGGCCATGGCGAAGGTGCCGTCCGGGTCGAGCGCGCGGACCTTGGCCAGCAGCGCGGCGCGACTGAGCGGCTCGAGCGACAGCACGCGCGGCGCGCCCAGCTCGACCCGGGTCCGCCGGTCGCGGGTGTCGCTCGACGCGCTGGCCCCGGTCGCCGCGAAGCACAGCAGCGCGATCGCCACCACGAACAAGGCGAGGATCCGCTGGCTGCCGGGACGGCGGGACATCGCGTAGGCCGCGAGCGTGGCACCGATCCGGCCCTGGCGCATGGCCCGGCGCCCGACCCGCTCCGCGATCGGGAGCACGGCCCGCGCGGCGAGCAGGGCCACGGCGATGACGATCAGCGAGGGCGCGAAGACGGCGAACCCGGTCAGCCCGTTGTCGCCCTGGCGCATCTGGATCACGGCGACGACGGCGAGCACGACCACCGCGGCCTCGAGGACGGGGGCGTTGCGCCAGCGCGACAGCCGGCTCGGCACGTTGCGCAGCAGGTCGATGGTCTTCTTCGCCAGCTCGGCACGCTGGGCGAGCAGGGCCGCGAAGATCGCGCCGGCGACCGCGGTCAGCGCCCACCAGTCGGCGCCGGCGGACAGCGGTACCTCCGCCGAGCTGTGCAGCAGCAGCCAGGCGGCGAGCCGGACGAGGTAGTGGCCCAGCAGGAAGCCGGCGGCGGCCCCGGCCAGGATCGGCACGATGCTCTCGCCGGCGGCGAGCCACCAGCGCCGGGGCGCGCTGACCCCGCGCAGGGCGAACAGCCCGAGCTCCAGACGGCGCTCCTGGGTCGCCGAGGCGACCGCGATGAAGAGGACGAACCAGCACAGGAGCACCAGCGGTACCGCGGCGATGGGTACGACCTCGCCGACGAGCGAGCGGTTGGCGTTGATCCGGGCCAGCAGGGCCGGCAACCCGGTGTGCACGGTCGCGCCGCCGGGCAGGGCGGTCAGCTTGTCGCGGCCCTCCCGCACCGCCGCGTTCACGCCGTCGAGCGTGTCGCCCGAGATGGCCCCGTCGCCGATGACCACGTCGAGGCCCTGCCGCTCGCGTGAGTGCTCGATGCCCTCGAGCGTGAGCCGGCTCGCGAAGATCGGGGAGGTCACCAGCCGGTCGGTGCGGCGGGGGTTGAAGTAGTCGAAGTCGGCCCAGTACTGGTCGGTCTTGTCGACGACCTCGAAGGCGCCGACGACGGTGAGCGTGACCGCGGGCCCGGCGGAGACCCACTCGTAGCCCTCCGTGTCGTAGGCCGCGAAGCTGGTCTGGACGGTCGCGCCGATCGGCAGCTTGAGCTGGTCGAGAGTCTCCTTGCTCAGCACGATCTCGGTGTCGCTGATGAAGCAGCGGCCGGCGACGAAGCGCAGGTGCGCGCAGGCGTCGTCGCGGTAGACCAGGCGGGGCGCGACCGCATCGACCTTCGGGTCGGCGGTCGTCACGTACGAGTCGTACTCGGTGCTGAACACGCCGCTGAACCCTGGAATGGTGAAGACCTGCGGCACCAGGTCCTCGAAGGCGCGGTCCCGGGTCTCGGACACCCGCCGGGCCCGCACCACCCGCTCCTCGACCGGCGCGGCGGCGACCTCGCTCGCGACGACCGCCCGGTCGGCGGTCGTCGTGTAGACCGGCGCGCTGACGGCGGCGGCCATCGCCAGCATGGCCAGGATGAACGCCGTGAGCGCCTGTCCGGGACGGGCCCGGATCATCGACAGGGCCAGCCCGATCACGGCGCGCTCCATCCGTCGGCGAAGTAGGGCATGACGTCACCGATCGTGAACCGGATCAGCGCCGCGAGCACGAGGCCGAGCAGCAGTGACACGCCCACGAGGACGATGTAGCCCTCGACGCTCACGCGCCGGACCAGCCGCGCGGAGGCGCCCTGCGACCGCAGCGCGGTCAGCTCCCGGGCGCGCGGCCGGCGCTCCACCGCCGCGACCACGGAGGCCGAGCCGATCGCCAGCGCGAGCCCGATGACCGCGGACAGCAGCATGAACTGCAGGGTCAGCGGCGGGCCGAACGACCCGTACCGGTCGGCGACACCGTCGATCGTCTCCTCACCGAGGACGATGAGCCCTTCGCGGCTGAGCCGGTCCGTCATGTCCGCCGGCGCGGACGCGGACAGCCACACCTGCATCGACTCGCCGGCACCGAAGTCCGCGCCGAGCCGGTCGGCGTATTCCAGGTCGATGAGCACACCCTGGTCGCCGAGCCGGGGCAGCCGGGAGGCGGTGCCGACGACCCGCTCGGACAGGGCGATCGAGCCGTAGCTGACCCGCTGGTCACCGGCGATCTTGGGCAGGAGCCGCTTGGCGCGGATGCTCGCGATCGGCGCGGGCGAGTCGAGCGGATAGACGCCCGGGTCGGTGCTGCCCTGGCGGATCGGCCCCACCCGCAGCAGCAGCCCGTCGGCGGCCGGGGTGACGATCAGGTTCGGCGGCGTGCCGGACACGTCGAGGCGCCACCGGGTGCGGTCCGTGAGCGTCTCCCTGGCCACCACGGTCGGGTCGGCGCCGCTCTGGCTGATGCCGTGGACGGTCACCTCGACGCCGGGGCGAGACGGGAAGTAGATCTTCGCCTCCAGCGTGCTCTGCATGATGCCCAGCGAGCTGAGCCGGCAGCCGGGTGCGGTCGCGCAGGCGGGCAGCGACGCGGTGAGCCGCTGCCGGCCCTCCCGCAGCGGACCGAGCCGGGCGACCAGCCGGTTGCCCTTCGGATCGGCCATGATCACGTCGAGGACGACCACCCGCTGATCGTCGACGACCGTGTAGTGGTTGGTGACGTCGAGCGTCAGCGTGTCGGCGGTGACGTAGGCGGCGTCCGGGGCGGGCGGGTGCAGGGCGGCGGCGGTCTCCGCCGCGGTCATGCCGTACTCCGGCCGCCACGTCGCCGTCGCCGCCAGCCGCGGGCTGTCGACCAGGAGGACCCGGTCGTTGCCGGAGCGCAGTGACTGGACGGCCGCCATCGCGTGGCGACCCTCGGGATCGGCGCGGCGGACCGCGTGGAGCAGGGCGAGGCGGTTCTCCGCGCGTACCGACAACACCCGGTCGGCACCGACCTCCAGCTCCGCGCGGACCCGGCCCTGTTCCCGCCCCGCGCTCCAGGTCAGGAACGAGGTGCACAGCAGCGCCACGGTCACGATCATCAGCGCGGCCAGCCGGTGCACGCCCGGGCGCCGGGCCAGGTAGATGGCCGTGAGCGCGCGCGCCGCACGGCCGTGGCGCAGCGCGCTTTCGACGATGCGGCCGGCACTGTACGTGATGAGGCGCGCGGCGACGAGCGCGAAGGCCAGGGCGACCAGGCCCGGGGCGAGCAATGCGAGGCCGGCGATGTCTCCCTCGGCACGGGTCTTCACCTGCCAGACCGCGGCGACCGCGACGACCACGAGCACCAGGTCGAAGAGGTCCCGCCAGGCGCGGGCCCGGGCCGGGCTCTGCCGCAGCAGTTCGGCGACGGTCGCCCCGAGCGACCGGCGCTCGGCGAGCAGCGCCGCGAGCAGTGCGCCGAGGACGGCGAGGGCGACCGCGCCGACCGACAGCGTCAACGCCCGGTCCCGCACGGCGGGCTCGCGGATCGAGCCGTTGACGGCGGTGGCGACGAGATATCCGACCGGCAGGCCGAGCACCGCACCCGCCAGCATCGGCAGCGCGCTCTGGCCGCTCACCAGGGCCCAGGTCCGACCGCGGGTCGCGCCGCGCAGCTTCACGAGCCCGATGTCGGGCCGCCGCTCCTCGCCCGTGTACTTCACCGCGAGGTACAGCGCGAACCAGCACAGCACGAGGAGCTGGAACGCGCCGACGGGCACGCCCAGCGAGACCAACTGCCGGTCCCGCTCGACCCGGTCGATCGTCGCATGTAGCTGGGTGTTGAGCGTCAGCCGGTTGTTGCCGGCCTCGACCGTCGAGGCGTTGAGGGAAGCGCGGACCTCGTCCGGCTGGTGGTCGACCAGCAGCGCGGGCCGCGCCACCATGTCGACGATCATGCGGACGGCCTTGGGCTTGAGCCGGTCGAGGACGGCGGGCCCGACGAGCACGGCGTCGTCGACCGGCTCGGTGATCTCGGGCGCCGCGCCGGTCGGCAGGTCGACCGCGAGCAACTTGGCGTTGCCGCTCCAGAACGGGTCGCCCGGGTTCTCGGGGAGATAGATGCCGACGACCTTCAGCACGGCCGGCGCCTGGAGGTCCGGGCTGGAGAAGGTGATCTGGTCGCCGACCTTCACCTGTAGCCAGCGGGCGGTGCGGTAGCTGAGCATCGCCTCGTCGGCGCCGGTCGCGCAGGCGCCCTCGATCGAGGCGTGCTCGCAGGCGCCGGTGCGCAGCGTCAGCGGTGAGGTGGTGCCACGCGTGTCACCCTGCGCGGTCGGTTGCGCGGACTTGGCCTGGCCGCCGATGAACGCCTGCGTGTACGTGGTGAAGCCGTCCAGGCCCACGATGCGCTGGGTGAGCTCGGCGTCGGCGGCCAGCAGCGCCGCGATCGAGCCGCCCTCGATGGGACCTTCGGCGATGGTTTCGAGGGAGCGCTCCTGGATCGGCGCCGTCTCCATGTGTCGCGTGGCCACCCGCTCGGTGGACGCCAATACGTACCACGGGGCGGCCGCCGCGGCGGCCGCGGCCAAGGTACTCAACACGAGCAGCGTCAGCGCCTGCGCGCGCCTCGCCCGCAACGCCGCGAGCACGAGTGCCAGCAAGGACCCTCCCCCGTTGGTCAAGGTCGTACGTAGGTAGACCAGCCGGGGGAGAATCCGGTTGCGTTGCGATTCGGTAACGCGGAAAGGGTCAGAAGCGGGCGGGCTCCCGGTACACGCCCCAGAGATCCTTCAATGCCCCGCAGATCTCGCCGAGGGTCGCCTCGGCCCGCGCCGCGTCGAGCATCGCCGGGATCAGGTTCTGGTCGGTCCGCGCCGCGGCGACCATCTGCTCCAGGCGCTCCTTGACCAGCGCGTTGTCGCGGCCGGTGCGGCGGGCGGCGAGGAGCCGGTTCTGCTCCACCTCCACCTCGTGCGAGACCCGCAGGATGTCGAGGTCGCGCGTGACGGAGCCGGTGTGCACGTTGACGCCGACGACCCGCTTGTCGCCCTTCTCCAAGGCCTGCTGGTACAGGAACGCGCTGTCGGCGAGCTCGGACATGAACCAGCCGTCCTCGATGCCGCGCAGGATGCCGCTGGTGACGGTGCCGTCGCCGCCCATGTCGCGGATCCGCTGGAAGATGGCCTCCGCCTCGGCCTCGATCCGGTCGGTGAGCGCCTCGACGTACCAGGAACCGCCGAGCGGGTCGGCGACGTTGGTCACGCCGGTCTCCTCCATCAGCACCTGCTGGGTGCGCAGCGCGATCTCGGCGGCCTCGTCGGTGGGCAGCGCGAGGGTCTCGTCGAGCGCGTTGGTGTGCAGCGAGTTCGTGCCGCCGAGCACGGCGCTCAGGGCCTCGACCGCGGTGCGGACGACGTTGTTGTACGGCTGCTGCGCGGTCAGCGAGACGCCGGCGGTCTGCGTGTGGAACTTCAGCCAGAGCGCCTTCTCGCTGGTGGCGCCGTAGACGTCGCGCAGCCAGCGGGCCCAGATCCGCCGGGCCGCGCGAAACTTCGCGATCTCCTCGAAGAAGTCGATGTGCGCGTCGAAGAAGAAGCTCAGCCCGGGGGCGAACTTGTTGACGTCCAGGCCGCGGCTCAGGCCCAGCTCGACGTAGCCGAACCCGTCGGCGAGCGTGAACGCCAGCTCCTGCGCGGCGGTCGCGCCGGCCTCGCGGATGTGGTAGCCGGACACGGAGAGCGGCTTGTACTTCGGGATGTTCGCGCCGCAGAACTCCATCAGGTCGCCGATGAGACGCAGGTGCGGCTCGGGCGGGAACAGCCACTCCTTCTGCGCGATGTACTCCTTGAAGATGTCCGTCTGCAGGGTGCCGTCGAGCTTGCGGAGGTCGGCGTCCTGGCGTTCGGCCGCGACGAGATACATGCAGAAGACCGGGACGGCGGGCCCGGAGATCGTCATGCTCGTGGTCACGTCGGCGAGCGGGATGCCGTCGAAGAGCACGTCCATGTCGGCGGCGGAGTCGATGGCGACGCCGCAGTGGCCGACCTCGCCGAGCGACTGCGGTTCGTCGGAGTCGCGGCCCATCAGGGTCGGCATGTCGAAGGCGACGGACAGCCCGCCGCCGCCCGCGCCGAGGAGCATCTTGTATCGCGCGTTGGTCTGCCGCGCGTTGCCGAATCCGGAGAACTGGCGGATCGTCCAGGTGCGGCCGCGGTATCCGGTGGGGTGCAGGCCCCGGGTGTACGGGAATTCGCCGGGCCAGCCGATGCGCTCGAAGCCGGGCACGTCGGCGCCCTCGGGCGGCCCGTAGACCGGCTCGACCGGCGTCCCGGACAGGGTGGTGAAGTCGGCGTCACGCTTGCGGGCCTCGTCGTAGCGGCGCTGCCAGCGCGCGCGCCCCTCGGCGATCTCGTGGGCGTCCATGGATGTCGGCGCTCCTCGGGTGTGGCGGGTTCTCCGTCTCCCTCGATGCTATCGACCCCCTGAACGATCGCTAAGGCCCACCGGACCCCCTCCCCCCATTTAGCGTTGATCTTGCAGTTGTGGTGCCGGGACACTCCCAGATTGTCCGGGTTTGCGGGGCACCACAACTGCAAGATCGACGGGAGTCGAGAGGGTTGGGCGGTGGGTCAGGGGTGGTAGTCGGCCGCGTCGCCGACCGGCGCCTTGTCCTCGACGTGAACGTCGTCGACCACGATGTCCACCGCGGTGACCTCGAGACCCAGCAGGTTTTCGACCGCCCCGATGACCTTGGCGCGGACCTTCTCCGCCACCGAGTAGAGGACGAAGCCGTACTCGATCACGAGCGTGATCTTGACGACGGCCGAACGACCCTCCAGGCGGACCTGCACGCCGCGGTCGGAGGATTCACCCTCCGACTCCCCCAGGCCGATGCGGTCGCGGACGGCGGCGAACACGCGTGCGACGTCGCCGCCCAGGTCGTAGACGCCGGGCACCTCGCGGGCCGCGATGCCGGCGATCTTCTCGACGACCTCGTCGGCGATCGTGGTGGTGCCGCGCTCGGCGGCCAGCTCGGCGTTGTTGCGCAGGCGGTCGACCACTTGCGAGGCGATCCGCCCGGACGCGGCCGCCGTGGAGGACGCGAACTCGCCGACCCGCTCGGCGGCGTCGGCGGCGAAGGTGGTCACCCGCTCGGCCGCCTCGTCGGCAGCGGCACGCAGGCGCGACTGCTCCTCGGCCGGCGCGCCGCCCTGGGCCGGCACGGCGGCCGGTACGGCGGCCGGCGCGGCGGGCTCGACGGCGGCGAGCGCGTCGCGGGTCATGTCAGGATCGTGCGCATCGGTGCGGGCGGGGATGCCCGCCGTCGCCTCGGTCATGTCTGCTTCTCCCCTGTCCCTGTTCTCAGGCCGCGCCGAGCGTACTCGCGGCCCGCCAGGCAAGGGACTCCCCCGAACACCCCGACTTACGGTCCGCCCCGCTACCCGGAGCAATCCCGCAACGGCGCTCGAGAGGGCCGCGACGACCATCCGTGCACCGGTCGGCGTCGAGCGGCGCACCCGCACTCCGAGCGGTGCGGGTCCGCCGTGTTCGGGCGAGCGGTCAGCGGATCAGTTCGGCGGCGCCGTCGGAGAGGTGCAACTCGCGGTCGCAGGCGGCCGCGGCCTCCGGGTCGTGGGTGGCGAAGACGACCGCGGCGCCGCGGCGGGCCTCCTCCTGGAGGATCTCCATGACCCGCTGGCGGTTCGTCGCGTCCAGCTCGCTGGTCACCTCGTCGGCCAGGACCACCTCGCCGTGCAGGGCCAGGCCCCGGGCGATCGCGGTGCGCTGCTGCTGGCCGCCGGAAAGCTCCTCGACCAACTGGTCGGCCTGGCCGGCCAGGCCCAGGCGCTCCAGCGACGACACCGTCGCCCGGCGGGCGTCGGCCGGTGCGGCGCCGCCGGCGATCATCGCGACCTGGATGTTCTCCTGCGCGGTGAGGATCGCGGCGAGGCCGTTGTCCTGCGGGATGAGCACGACCCGCTCGGCGACCGCGTGGTCGCGGTCGCGCAGCGGCGTGTTGTCGACCGACACCGCCCCGACGGCCGGGCGCAACAGGCCCGCCATCGCCCACAGCAGCGTCGTCTTGCCCGCGCCGGACGGTCCGGTGACGGCGAGGATCTGCCCCGGTGACACGACGACGGACACGTCACGCAGGACGGGATGGTCCCGCTCGTAGGCCACGGTCACGCCGTCGACCGTCAACGTCTTCACTGCACACCCTCCACGTCGGACGAACGGGCCGGCACCAGCAGCACGGTGCCGTCGGGCTGGGGCTCGATGCCAACGAGCGTGCCCGGCGGCAGCATGCGCAGCGCTTCCTGCGGCAGGTGCACCGTACCGTCGCGACCCACCACCGCGTAGTCCTCTCCGCGCCTGCCTTCCGCGCCGACCCTGCCGTCGCGGATGGTGACGGTGCGCCCCATGCGCAGCCCGACGTCCGGGTCGTGGGTCACGACCACGACGGTCGTGCCCGAGCGACGCACCGCGTCGAGGGCGAGGAGCACCTCGTCGCGGGCCCGGGTGTCGAGCTGGCTGGTCGGCTCGTCCGCGAGCAGCAGGCCCGGCCGGCCGGCCAGCCCTACGGCGAGCGCCAACCGCTGGCGCTCACCAGGAGAGAGTCGCTGCGGGCGCTGCCGGTTGCGGCCCCGCCCCGTCAGGCCCACCATCGCGAGCGCGTCACGCGGATCGGGCAGCTCCCGCCGCCGCTCCGCGGGCACGCCGCGCTGCGCGAAGCGCACGTTCTGCTCCGCCGTCAGGTACGGCAGGAGGTTGCGCGACGCGCCCTGCAGTACCACGCCCACGTCCGTGGCCCGCAGCGTCTGCAACTCGGCCGGCGTGGCCCGGACCAGGTCGTGGTCGCCGACCGTGAGCCGGCCCGCGGACGGTGGGAGCAGCCCGGCGAGCAGCGACAGCAGCGTCGACTTACCGGAACCGGACGGCCCGAGCAACGCGACCGACTCCCCGGCCGAGATGTCGAGGTCGACGCCGGACAGGGCGACGACGTCGTATCCCTCGAGCCGGTAGATGTACACCAGCCCCCGGCACATCACAGCAAGGCCTGCGCTCACGCCGCCTCCGCTCCGCTCCGGACCGCTCACTGGGCACCGTCCTTGAGCCGCAGCGGGGTGGCGCGGCCGAGCAGACGCAGCACCACCAGGACGGCGAGCAACAGGCCGACCACCATGACGGCGACGGCCGCCGGGAGGGCGCCCATGCCCGGCTCGAAGGCGAACGAGCCGGTCGGCTCGTCGACGGTCACCAGCGGCATGCCCGGAAGCATCACGAACGCGCCCGCGACGCCCGCCGCCAGGCCGACCAGGAACGGCAGGCCGAGCAGCGCACGGTGCTCGCGGAAGACCGCCCGCCGCAACTGACCGGCGCGCACACCGGCGACTCGCAGGGCGGCCAGCTCGTAGAGCCGGGCGCGCACCCCGACGTATGCGGTCAGCAGCACCACGCCGATCGCCAGCAGGATCGCCGCGGCCCCGGCCAGCAGGTAGAGCCACAGCCCGAGCGCGGGTGCCCGCCGGGCCAGCCGGTCCAGGTAGCCGTCGATGGTCTCGCTCGTCAGCACCCGCACCCCCGCCGCGGCGAGCCGCTGGTCGAGGTCCGCGGGTGCGCCGGTGCCGGCCCAGACCTCGTACCGCAGGCCGCCGTTGTCGGTGAGGCTGGCGCTGCGCTCGGCCATGCGGGTCGCGTAGTCCAGGTCGAAGAGCACGCCGTGCCGCCCGGCCCGGGGCAGGCTGTCGGTGCGCGCCGCGACGGTGAAGGGCTGCGGCTGCTCGGAGAAGCCGGGCAGTGCGAACGTCGCCGCCCGCGCGTCGTCGGCCGGCGCGCCACCGGCGAGGACGGCGGGCAGCGCTTCGGGCGTGTCGACGTGCTCGACGACGGCGTCGGCCGGGTCGCTGCCGGAGACGTCGATGACGAGGGCCGTGCCGGCGTGGACCGTCACCTTGGCGCTCCCGGCGCCGGGCCGGGCCTGCCAGCGGCCGGCCAGGTCGAAGCCGGGCGCCAGCGGGCCGGCGTCGGTGGTGAGCGCGCGCACCGCGACGGTGACCGTGAACGGGTCGCTGCCGCCCGCGGCCCGGCCGACGGCGAGCCCGATCAGCCGGCACTCGGTGACGCAGCCGGACAGCACCGCGTGGTAGGTGCGGATGCCCTTGGCCAGCGGGCCCAGCGGCACCGTCCGGGGCGGCTGCCCGGGGTCGGCGACGATCGCGGCGAGGCGCAGCGCGGGCTTGGCCGGCAGCGTCTCGACGGACACCTCGGCGCTGAGGTCCTTGCCGAGCCGCAGCGGGTCGGCGGCGGTCGGGTGCAGGCGCCCCGCGATCTCGGCCACCTGTTCGCGGGAGTGCCCGCGCCAGACGGCCACGCCGGCGAGCCGGTCGGCCTGGACCCCCAGCAGCTCGACGGTGCTGTTGTCGAAGCGCTGGCTTGCTCGTACGACCGCCATCGCATGCCCACCGGGATCGGCCTTCGTGACCGCTTCGGCGAGCTCGGCCGGGTGCTGGGCGTTGACCGTCAGCACCCGTTGCGCACCGACGGCGTCCTCGGCGGTGTCGCGCCGGGCGGTCGCGGCGACGTCCCAGGCGGTCGCGGCGAACGACAGCAGCGCCACGGCGACGGTGACGACCACGACCAGCCGCTGGCCGGCGGGGCGGCGGGACAACTGGGCCGCGGACAGCAGCGCGACGATGCGGCCGCGCCGGCGCGCGATCCGCAGCCGGGCAACCGACCAGAGGCTGAGCAGCCGGGCCGCGGCCACGCCGGCGACCACGGCGAGCAGCGGCGGCGCGAGCAGCGCGAGCGGGGATCCGCGGTCGCTGACGGCGGCGATGAGGCTGGCCGCGGCGAGCGCCACGACGATCCCCTCGGCGACGCCGGCCCGCCGGCCGCCCCGCTCGGGCACCCGCCGCAGCAGGCCGAGCACGGGTCTGGCGAGCGTCTGGCGGCCGGCGAGGACGGCGGCGACGAGCCCGGCGGCGAACGCGATGCCGGCCGCGGCGAACACCGGCCAGCGCACCTCGACGCCCACGCCGGGCGCGAGGAGCGCGCCGGCGGCGGCCCGCACCAGCACGAGTCCGGCGACGATGCCGACGGGGACCGCCGCCGCGGTCAGCAGCAGCACCTCCCCGAGACCGAACCGCGCCGCCCGCCCGGCCGGATAACCCCGCAACTTCGCGAGCGCGATCTCGGGCGCACGCTCCTCCGTGAGCGACGCGACAAGCAGGAACAGCACGAACCAGCACAGGAGCAGCAGCGGTACGGCCACGACGGGTGCCGTGCGGGCGATCGCACGCTGGTCGGCGTCGATGTCGCGCAGCACCGCCGGCAGCGTCGTGGTGACCTCCAGCTCCTGCCCGCGCAGGCGGTCGCCGAGGAGCTGGAGACCGTCGCGCAGCCCGGCGACGTCGTCGAGGTGCACCAGGCGGGGGCGCAGCGGGTATTCCAGCCGGGCCGAGACGGTGGCCGCGGCGTCGGCGCGGACGTCCTCCTCGGTCATCGTGAACAGCGAGTCGACGTGTTCACCGGCACCGTCCGTCCCCGCGCTGAAGTACGCGGTGCGGCCCCAGTAGGCGGCGTCGGCGTCCTTCGGGCTGTAGAGCCCGGTGATCCGGAAGGTCTTGTCCCGGCCGGCGCCCGCCGGACCGAGGTGCAGCGTGAGGTCGTCGCCCTTCCGGAGATTCCGGCCGGCGGCGGTGCGCTTGCTGACGACGATCTGGCCCGGCCCGTCCGGGCAGTCCCCGTCGATGTCGAGCCGGGTGCAGGCGTTGTCGCGATAGGCGAGTTTGGCGCCCGTCCCGTCGAAGGTGACCTCCGTGTCGACGGCGGCCACCGGCAGGTCCAGGCGGTCAGCGAGCCGGTTGTCCTTGGCGAGTGCCGTGTTCATGGCGCGCCGGATCTCGGCGAGGTCCATGAAGGCCGCGCTGTCGCCGGTGCCCTTGGCGCCGACCGTGAGCCCGGTCGCGCCGGTGGACGCTGCGGACAGCCCGTCGGTGAGCACCGACTGCTGCGCGGCACGTCCGTACGCGGGAGCGAGGACAGCCGCCGTGGTCGCCGTGACGGCGAGGAGGAAGACCACGAGCGACCGGCCGGCCCGGTGCCTGATGCCGCGCAACATGACGGTCCAGGCCGTCAAGTGAGCCCCCTGTGCTGGTCCCAGGCTCGGTCCGGCCGATCCTGACGGCCTGCCACGGGCCGTCAGGATCGGCCGGACCGACCCTGACGAAAGGTTGACGCGCAGACCTTAGCCAGACCGCCCACCTGCGTCGAGTTGAGCCAACAGGGCCGCTGCCGCTGCGTAGGGATCCAGTCGACCGTGCGCTACTTCCGTAGCGAGGGAGTGCAGTTCGGTGCCGCTGCGAAGGTCTTTCATGCGGGCGCGGAGGGTGCCCAGCGCGATCGCCTCGACCTCCGCCGCGGCCCGCCGCTCGCGCCGCCGGCGCAGCTCGCCCGAGCGCTCCAGGTGCTCGCGGTGCTCGTCGATCGCGGCCACGACGTCGTCGATGCCCTCGGCGCGGGCCGCGACGCAGCGCACGACCCGGGGCCGCCACTGCCCCGGTGCGCGCTCGCCGAGGCCGATCATGCCCTGGATGTCGCGGTACGTGGCGTCGGCGCCGTCGCGGTCGGCCTTGTTCACGACAAAGATGTCGGCGATCTCGAGCACGCCGGCCTTGGCGGCCTGGATCGCGTCGCCCATCCCGGGTGCGAGCAGGACCAGCGTGGTGTCGGCGAGGCCGGCGATCTCCACCTCGGCCTGCCCGACGCCGACCGTCTCCACGACGACCGGGTCGCAGCCCGCCCCTTCGAGCACCCGTGCCGCCTGCGGGGTGGCCGCGGAGAGCCCGCCGAGGTGGCCGCGGCTGGACATGGAGCGGATGTAGACGCCCGGGTCGGTGGCGTGGTCCTGCATGCGGACGCGGTCGCCGAGGATCGCACCCCCGGTGAACGGGCTGGAGGGGTCGACGGCGAGCACCCCGACCCGCCGTCCGGCCTTGCGGAAGGCCCGGACCAGCTCGTTGGTCGTGGTGGACTTGCCGACGCCGGGCGCGCCGGTGAGGCCGATGACCCGCGCGTCACCGGTGTGCGGCGCGAGGGCCGCCGCAAGCCGCGGCAGCACCTCGTCGCCGTCCTCCACCAGCGTGATCAGCCGTGCCACCGCCCGGGGGTCGCCGTCGCGGGCGCTCTCGACGAGCGACGACACGTCTCGGGAGCGGCGGACCGTCACTGCTTGGGGACCCGCAGCAGCAGCGCGTCACCCTGGCCGCCGCCACCGCACAGCGCGGCCGCGCCGAGCCCGCCGCCGCGGCGACGCAGCTCCAAGGCGAGCGTGAGGGCGAGCCGGGCACCGCTCATGCCGATCGGGTGGCCGAGCGCGATGGCCCCGCCGTTGACGTTGACGATCGCCGGGTCGACGCCGAGGTCGGCGGTCGACTGCACGCCCACGGCGGCGAACGCCTCGTTGATCTCGACCAGGTCGAGGTCGTCGGTGGTGAGCCCGGCCTTGGTGAGCGCGTGCTTGATCGCGTTGGACGGCTGGCTGGTCAGCGAGTTGTCCGGGCCGGCGACGTTGCCGTGCGCGCCGATCTCGGCGAGCCAGGTGAGCCCCAGCTCCTCGGCCTTCCGACGGCTCATCACGACAACGGCGCAGGCGCCGTCGGAGATCGGCGAGGAGGTGGCGGCGGTGATGGTGCCGTCCTTGGTGAAGGCCGGCCGGAGCTTGGCGAGCGTCTCGGCGGTCGTCTCCGGCCGGATCTGCTCGTCGTCGGTCACCAGCAGCGGGTCGCCCTTCCGCTGCGGGATCTCCACCGGGACGATCTCCTCGGCGAAGTGGCCGTTCTTCTGGGCGGCGGCGGCCTTCTGGTGGCTCGCGGCGCCGAACGCGTCCTGCGCCTCGCGGGTGATGCCGAGTCGGGCGACGTGCCGCTCGGTCGACTCGCCCATCGACACCTGGTCGAAGACGTCGGTGAGCCCGTCGAGGGCCATGTGGTCCTTGACCACCACGTCGCCGTACTTGTACCCCTGCCGCTGGTTGAGCAGCAGGTGCGGCGCGTTGGTCATCGACTCCATGCCGCCCGCGACCACGATGTCGAACTCACCTGCCCGGATGAGCTGGTCGGCGAGCGCGATCGCGTCGAGGCCCGACAGGCATACCTTGTTGATGGTGAGGGCCGGCACACTCATCGGGATGCCCGCGCCGACGGCCGCCTGGCGGGCGGGCATCTGGCTGGCCCCGGCCTGGAGCACCTGCCCCATGATCACATACTGCACTTGGTCAGGCGCGACGCCGGAGCGCTCGAGCGCCGCCTTGATCGCGATCTCGCCCAGCTTGGTGGCCGGGAAGTCCTTGAGCGCGCCGAGCAGTCGCCCCATCGGCGTGCGGGCGCCGTTGACAATCACCGACTGAGTCATCGGGTGGCCTCCGAGAGATGGTTCACAGCAGCCGCGTTGCGACCTGAACGATGGATCAGTTCAGACTATCGCCATGGAGACCTCGGATCAGAAGTTGGATATCTCACCGATCGGCATCCTGCGGATCGACCACGTCGGCATCGCGGTCGCGGATCTTGACGCAGCGATCGAGTTCTACGCACGGGTCTTCGGCATGCGCTGCGTGCACGAAGAGGTCAACGAGGAGCAGGGCGTCCGCGAGGCCATGCTGTCCGTCGGACCCTCCACCGAAGGCGGCTGCCTGCAACTGCTCGCACCGCTGTCACCCTCGTCGACGATCGCCAAGTTCCTGGACCGCAACGGTCCCGGCGTACAACAGTTGGCCTACACCGTGGAGGATGTCGACGCCGCGTGCGCTTCATTGCGCGAGCGCGGGGTACGGCTGCTGTATGACACGCCCCGCCGTGGCACCTCCGACTCGCGCATCAACTTCGTGCACCCGAGAGACGCCGGCGGCGTGCTCGTGGAGCTGGTGGAGCCTTGCCGCGCAGATTCACGCGAGGACGGCTGAAGCGGGCCAGTGGAGTTCTTCACAGGCCGGTTCCTGATTTAGCTACCGTTCAGTAACCTCCGCCTCGGCGCACGTGAATGTGTCGCCGTTCCCCATAGTCGTCCCCCTGTTCCTCCGGCGACGCTTCCCTTGGAAATCGTGGACGTTAGGAGACGTAGCGGTGCAGCACATCCTCGACGCGATCATGCAGGCGGAAGGGGCCACCGACCCCGCGGCCGAGCTCCGCGCCGTGGCGGACCTGCCGGTGCCCGACAGCTACCGGGGCGTGGTGGTCCGGGCCGACGAGGCCGAGATGTTCGCCGGCCTGGCCACCCGCGACAAGGACCCGCGCAAGTCCTTGCACGTCCAGGAGGTCGCGACACCGGCCGTCGGACCGGGTGAGGCGCTCATCGCGGTGATGGGCAGCGCGATCAACTACAACACCGTCTGGACCTCGGTCTTCGAGCCTGTTTCGACGTTCGGGTTCCTGCGGCGGTACGGGAACCAGAGCGACCTCAGCAAACGTCACGACCTGCCGTACCACGTCGTCGGCTCGGACGCGGCCGGCGTCGTCCTGCGGGTGGGACCGGGGGTGAGCAAGTGGAAGCCCGGCGACGAGGTGGTCGCGCACTGCCTCAGCGTGGAGCTGGAGGACGCGGCCGGGCACGACGACACGATGCT
Organism: Dactylosporangium roseum; assembly: GCF_025264685.1. Lineage (GTDB taxonomy): Bacteria > Actinomycetota > Actinomycetes > Mycobacteriales > Micromonosporaceae > Dactylosporangium > Dactylosporangium roseum. The sequence continues at coordinate 1,426,033 of NZ_CP073721.1, read as the reverse complement.
CGACCCGCAGCAGCGCATCTGGGGCTTCGAGACGAACTTCGGCGGGCTCGCCGAGCTGGCGCTCGTGAAGGCCAACCAGCTCATGCCCAAGCCCGCGCACCTGTCCTGGGAGGAGGCGGCCTGCCCCGGGCTGGTCAACTCGACCGCCTACCGGCAGCTCGTCTCCCACCACGGCGCACAGATGAAGCAGGGTGACACCGTGCTCATCTGGGGCGCGTCCGGCGGCCTCGGCTCGTATGCGGTCCAGTTCGCCCTCAACGGCGGCGCCACGCCCGTGTGTGTCGTGTCCAGCCCGGAGAAGGCCGCGCTGTGCCGCAGCATGGGCGCCGAGCTGGTGATCGACCGGTCGGGGTATCAGTTCTGGAAGGACGAGCAGACGCAGGACGTCGCCGAGTGGCGCCGCTTCGGCGCGGAGATCCGCTCGCTGACCGGTGGCGAGGATCCCGACATCGTGTTCGAGCACCCGGGCCGGGAGACGTTCGGCGTGAGCGTCTACGTCGCCAAGCGCGGCGGCACGATCGTCACGTGTGCCTCCACGTCCGGCTACCTGCACCAGTACGACAACCGGTACCTCTGGATGAACCTCAAACGCATCGTCGGCAGCCACTTCGCGAACTACCGTGAGGCGTGGGAGGCCAACCGGCTCATCGCGCGCGGACGGATCCACCCGACGCTCTCGCGCACCTACTCCCTGGAGCAGACCGGGCAGGCGACCTACGACGTCCACCGCAACACGCACCAGGGCAAGGTCGGCGTGCTCGGCCTGGCTCCCGCGGAGGGTCTCGGCGTGCGGGATCCCGAGTTCCGCGCCCGCCACGCCGACGCCATCAACCGGTTCCGCGACCGGTAGGCCGGCCCGCCGGCCCACCATGACCCCGCCCCGGGACGGTCACAGCGTCGTGACCGGCCCGGTGCGGCTCAGCGGTCGCACCGTCAGGTGACACGCCCGCACCGCATGACAAAACCGTGGCGTGTCCTGGACCCGCAAAGTTGACCATGCGGGCCCTGAGGAAGATAGCCGTTGTACCCTTGCGAAGGCCCCCGGGTGGTCTGCAAGTATGTGCCAATGCCCCAGCAGCAGTCCTCGGTTGACTTCTTCCAGAACGGCTCGGATCACGAAGAGCTGAGCGTCGTCCTGCGCGGCTACGACCGCCAGCAGGTCGACAGCAAGCTGCAGCGTCTCAACGCGCAGCTCCAGCAGGCCAACCAGGCCCGGGAAGAGGCCGAGGGCCGAATCGCCGAGGCCCAGCGCCGCATCCGCCAGGCCGAACAGCGGCTCGGCACGATGGAGCAGAAGCTCAGCGACACCAACAAACAGTTGGAGGAGAACAACCGGCCGACGCTGTCGGGCCTGGGCACGCGGGTCGAGCAGATCCTGCGCCTGGCCGAGGAGCAGGCCAACGACCACCGGGGCGAGGCCAAGCGGGAGTCCGAGGGCATCATCTCCGCGGCGCGGCTCGAGGCTCGCGAGATCACCGACAAGGCGCGCGCCGAGTCCGCCGCCATGAAGGCGACCGCCGAGCGCGAGGCGGGCAACCTGCGCACCGCCGCGGAGCGGGAGGCCGCCGAGGTCCGGGTGCAGGCCCGGCGCGAGGCCGACACGCTGCGGGCCGACGCGGAGCGGGAGACCAAGCAGCTCCGCACCGCCACCGCCCACGAGGTCGCCGAACTGAAGGCGACCGTCGAGCGTGAGGTCGCGACGCTGCGAGCGACCGCCGAGCGGGAGATCACCCAGCTACGCGCCAAGGCCGCCCGCGAGGCGGAGGAGAAGCGCGCCGAGGCGACCAAGCTGCTCACCGACGCCCGCGACAAGCGCGACAAGGACCTCCAGTCCCTGGCCCTCGAGATCGCCGAGCGGCAGGAGAAGGCCGAGCGCGAAGAGTCCGCCCGCCACGCCTCCGCCGTCGCCGCGACGCAGAAGCTCGTCACCGAGGCCGAGGGCCGCGCCCGTGCCGCCGAAGATCGCGCCAAGGAGATCGAGCAGCGCGCCGAGACGCGCCGTGTCGAGTCCGAGCGCGCCGCCGCCGAGACCGTCGACAAGGCCAAGGCACTCGCCGAGAAGACGGTCAACGAGGCCCGCGCCGAGGCGCACCGGGTGCTCAGCGAGGCCCGCGCCGAGGCCGACGACACCACGCAGCGTGCCCGGCGCGAGGTCGAGGACCTCACCCGCCAGAAGGACGCGGTCACCTCACAGCTCGGTCAGATGCTCTCCGGCCTCGCCGGCATCATGCCGTCGGTCTCGCCGCCGCAGCAGGGTGGGTCCGAGAAGAAGGGCAAGTCGGGAGACGGCGAGAAGGTCTCCGCCTGACGTACGGTAGGTCGCGGCGGATGATCTGCCGCTTCCTGAACCATTCACGGGGAGTTCGATCGCACGTCCCGTCATGCGCGGTGTGTAATTGCGCGTGGCGGGACGTTGCGTGTGAGGATGGATGCTATGTCAGACGGCGACCTCTTCGGCTCGGGGACCGGGGTCTCTTCGGAGCCTGACTTCGAGACCGCGATCCGGGGCTACAAGAAGGACCAGGTCGACAAGTACTGGACCCAGTCCGAGAACGAGATCGCCGCACTGAAACTGGAGAACGAGGAGGTCTGGGGCCAGGTGCAGGCCCTCGCCTCGCAGGCGCAAGACCTGCAGATGGAGCTGGCCGAGCTACGCCGTCGCATCCCGCACCACGGTGAGGTCTCCTTCCGGCACCTCGGACCACGCGTCGAGCAGATCCTCGGCCTCGCCGAGGACCAGGCCGAATCGATCCGCGCCAGCGCGGCGCAGGAGATCGCCGGCCTGCGTGCCGAGGCCGAGCGGCTCCTCGCCGACGCCCGTGGCCGCGCCGCCCAGGCCAACGAGGACTTCGAGCTCGCCCTCGCCGCCCGCCGCACCGAGGAGGAGCGGACGGTGGCGGACCGTCGCCGGTCGATCGACGCCGAGTCCCGCGCCGTCGAGGAGCGCGCGACGCGGGCGCGCGCCGAGGCGGAGCACATCATCGCCACCGCGCAGACCGAGGCACAGCGGATCGTCCAGACCGGCACCGCCCAGATCGAGCAGGCCCGCCAGCAGGCCGAGCAGCACGCCCACGCTCTGCGCACGTCGGCCGAGCAGCAGGCGGCGGCGCTGCGCGCCGAGGCGGAGCAGCACGCGGCCCAGGTGCGGGCGCAGGCGGACCAGCACTTCGCGGCGGTGCAGCAGCAGGCGACGGCCCTGGCCGCGCAGGCGCAACAGCAGGCCGAGGCGGTCAATGCCCAGGCCCAGCAGGCGGCCGCGGCCGTGGCGGCCAAGGCGCAGGAGGCCGCGGCGGCCGTCGCCGCGCAGGCGGAGCAGCACGCCGCCACCGTGACCGCCCAGGCCAGGGAGGCTGCGGACGTGCTCGCCGCGCAGGCCGAGCAGTCGGCCGCCGCCGTGACCGAGCAGGCCAGGCAGCAGGCGGCGCAGATCCAGCAGCAGGCCGCCAAGGACGACGACCAGGCCCGCGCCGAGGCCGAACAGCGGGCGGCCGAGCAACGCGCCGCCGTCGAGCAGGAGCTGCTCGACCTGCGCACGGCGCGCGAGGCCGAGATCGCCCAGCTATGGGCGACCGCCGAGGAGGAGCTGGCCAAGGCCCGCGCCACCGCGGAAACGGAGGCCGAGCAGCTCCGTGCGACCGCCAAGACCGAGGCCGAGGCACTTGTGAGTGCGGCCGACACCGCAACGGCGGCCACGGCGGCGGAGTCGGCGGCCACGGCCGCGGCGCGCCTGGCCGAGGTGCAGGCGAAGGAGACCGACGTCGAGACGCGTCTGGCCGAGCTGCGCGAGCGGGAGACCGCGCTGGACAAGCGGGCCGAAGAGGTCGAGGCGGCCGAGGCGCGCCTGACCGAGCTGCGCGAGCAGGAAACCGAGCTCACCAGCCGGATCGCGAAGTCGGAAGCGGAGCTCAGCACCCAGCTCGCCGGGCTGCGCGCTCAGGAGACCGAGCTGACCAGCCAGGTCACCGCAGCCGAGATGCGTCTCGCCGAGCTGCGGCAGCAGACGGCCAATGCCGAGGAGGCGGCCGCGAAGCTCGCCGCCACCGAGGAGCGGCTCCGCGCGGCCGAGGAGAAGATCAGGAAAGCCGAGCAGCGGGCCAAGGAGATCGACGAACTGGCGACGGCCGCCGGCACCGAGGCCGCCGACCGCGCCGCTCAGACGGTCGCCGACGCCGAGAAGGCCGCCGAGGCCATCCGCGAGGCGGCCACGCAGGAGAAGACGACGACCGGCGCGCCGAGCAACGGCAAGGTCGCCGTGGAGGCCAACGGCGGCACGCGCTGACCGTTCCCGTCGGCTCGGGGCCGCGCGCCGACGATTCGGTGCGTGGCCCCGACTGCTTGTGGCCTGCGACTTCCTGTGGGAAGGATGCCGAAAGTTGACAGTCGGGTTGATCGGGGCAATGTTCCTCACGTATCGTCCGCGGGTCTGTGCGGCGGGTGGCCAGACCGCGTTCTGGGGGAGATGGTGTGAGCACTGATCAGGTGCGGGGAAGCCGAGCCGATCGCGATGCGACACCACCGCCATCCCGCCCGCGCCGCCCGTGGATCATCGGAGGCGCGATCGTCGGCGCCCTGGCCGTCGTGGGCGCCGCCACCGTCGTGATCCTCCAGTTGGTCGACGGTGACGGCCACGCCGGTCCGGACGGCGGCACCCACGAGAAGGCCACCGTCATCAGCACCGACGGTGCCACGGTCGACCGGCAGAAGCTCACCAACGCCCTGTACGTCAAGGCGAACAACGTCAAGATCACCAACACCACCGTCCACCACACCGGAACGGTCGCGATCAAGGTGTTCGCCGGGTTCACCGGCACCGTCATCGACAACACCGAGGTGTTCTGCGGCGGCAAGGACATGACCGGCGTCGGCCACGGCAACTACACGGCGAGCCGGGTGAAGGTCCACGGCTGCACGACGGGCTTCTCGCACAGCGCCGCGGCGCCGGTGATCGTGAGCGACTCGTCGGTCGACGCCAAGCCGTACGAGGCGAAGTACGCCTTCGACGAGCCCGGCAAGAAACACGCGACCAGCGGCGCCGGCCTCACTCCCGGCCCCGTCAAGGCCTCGAAGCCGTGGCCCGGGCCGGAGAACACGGGCGTTCCCGCCGGGACGAAGCTCACGCCGTACACCGGAAAATACGTGATCACCGAGCCCGGCACGGTCATCGACGGGAAGATCCTCACCGACTGCCTGGACATCAAGGCGAAGAACGTGACGATCAAGCGGTCGAAGATCACCTGCAAGAACAAGGGCGGGATGATTATCCGGGTGTTCGACGACATGGTCCCCGACGCGAGCCTCACCGTCGAGGACTCGGAGATCCAGGGCGAGGGTGAAGGGCTGGGCGTCGGTTTCGGCCACTACACGCTGCGCCGGGTCCACATGCACACGCTGAACGAGGGACCGCGCGTCTCGGACGGCGCCGTGATCGAGGACTGCTGGATTCACGGCCTGATCTTCACCGACGAGAAGGATCACCAGGACATCCTGCAGACGACCGGCGGCACGGGCATGGTGGTGCGGCACAACACGCTGGAGGCCTTCAACCCCACGACGAACGAACCGTTCAACGCGGGGTTCCAGCTAGGCTCGGAGACGGCGCCGTCGTTGAGCAACCTGCTGGTCGAGGACAACCTGTTCACCGGCGGCAACTACACGGTGAACATCCGCCCCGACACGAAGGCCGACAACGTCGTCTTCCGCGGCAACGTGTTCGTGCGGAACAGCCGCTACGGCCCCGCGTCGAACGAGGACCTGCCGGGCGTGAAGTGGGAGTCGAGCAACGTGTACCTCGACACCGCCAAGCCCGTGACCCACGGCTGACACCGATCAGCACCCCGCCTTGCCCATGATCGCGATAGATTCAAGATCATGAGGGCTTGCGTTGACCTTGGTCGCTTTCCGTGGTCGGGGCCCCCGAAAGCCACCAAGGTCAAGTCGGCTTCGGCGACAGGCGGGCTGACGCGGTCAGAACGACAAGACCGCCTTGTCCACCGTGAACGCTTCCGCGTAGTGGGACCGGCACTCCATGCCGCGGAGGCGGGCCAAGCCCAGGAACACCTCGTCGTCCCACCAGTCGCGCGCCTTCTGCGACGGGAAGTGCTCGTGGAGCAGCGCCACCTTCTGGCGGCCCTGCTCCACCGTCAACGGCACGTAGACGTTTCGCCGCGACAGGTCGCCGTCCCACTTGGGGATCTCGTAGTGCAGGACCAGCGAGTCGCGGAACGCGGTCGACGCCAGCGTGCCCAGCAGCCGGTGGTCCTGGTGCGCGTCGTTCCGGGACGGGGCCAGCACCAGGTCTGCCCGGCCCAGCCCGGCCGCCGCCTCCACGATCTCCTTCGCCGCGTTCCAGTGTGCGGGCAGCCGCCCGTCCGGCAGGTCGTGCAGATGGAACCGCAGCGACGACGCCCGCGCGAGGAACGCCGACGCCGCCGACCGGGCCTCGTCCTGCCGGTCGGGGACCCCGGTCGCCAGGACATACTCCACCGACACCCCGGCCGGCAACGACAGCAGCAGGCCGCCGGCGGCGATCTCGATGTCGTCCGGGTGGGCACCCAGCAGGACGACGGACCGCACGCCGGCGAGTGAGAATCCGATCATGAGCGCTGCGCCGGTACGACCGGCCGTCGTGCGGAGTCCCACAGCATCCAGGGGCAGTTGCCGCCGTTGTACGCCTCTTCCATCTCCGCCCGGTCCTTGAAGGTGTCGACCGCGCGCCAGAACCCGTCGTACTGCTGGGCCAGGAGCTTGCGGTCGGGGATCAGCCGGTCGAACGCGTGCGGCACCATGTCCTCGCCCTCCCGCAGGGCGTCGAAGATCTGCGGCCGCATGATGAAGTATCCGCCGTTCTCCCACGTCATCAGCTCACGGAAGTCCCGGACCCGGGAGACCGACCCGTCGTCGCCCATCTCGACGACGTGGTGGGTCGACACCGGCGGTACGGCCAGCATGCTCACGGTCGCTTCCGACGTGCGGAACCGCTCGACCATCTCGGGCAGCGGCGCGTCGGTGAGCGTGTCGGCGTAGTTGGCCAGGAACATCGGCTCGTCCTCGACATACTTGCGCACGCGCATGAGCCGCTCGCCGATGGTCGCCTTGAGGCCGGTGTCGATGAACGTGATGTTCCAGTCCGTGATGTCGGTCGAGAACAACTGCACGTCACGGTTGCCGCCGACGAGGGTGAAGTCGTTGGACAGCGTCTCGTCGTAGTGCAGGAAGTAGTCCTTGACCACGGCGGCACCGTAGCCGAGCGCGAGGATGAAGTCGGTGTGCCCGAAATGTGCGTAATACCGCATGACGTGCCACAGCAGCGGCCGGTCACCGATCATCGCCATCGGCTTGGGCGCGTTGTTCGTGCCCTCGCGCATGCGCATGCCGAGGCCACCGCAGAACAGGACCACCTTCACCGCAACTACCCCTCTACCTCGAGCGCGGGAATCGGGTACACCAGCTTGCCGCCCCAGTCGCGCACGTAGGAGAGCTGCGCGCCGATCTCCGTGCGCAGGTTCCACGGCAGGACCAGGACATAGTCGGGCCGGTCCGCGGCGATGCGCTCCGGCTCGTGGATCGGGATGTGCGTACCGGGGAGGAACATACCCTGCTTGTGCGGCGACCGGTCGACCGTGTACTCGAGCAGGTCCTCCCGGATGCCGCAGTGGTTGAGCAGCGTGTTGCCCTTGCCCGGCGCACCGTAGCCGACCACCCGCTTGCCCTCGCGGCGCGCCGTCATGAGGAAGTCGAGCAGGTCGCGCTTGATCGTGAAGACCTCGTCGGCGAAGCCCTTGTGCCCGTCCAGCGTGTGCAGGCCGGCGGCCGCCTCCGCCTCCAGCAGGTTCTTCACGGCGAGCGACGGCTCCCCCGCGTGATCCGCGTGCATGGCGTGTACGCGCAGCGAGCCGCCGTGCGTGGAGAGCTCCTCGACGTCGACGACGGTGAGGCCGCCCTTCGCCAGCGCCCGCGACGCGGTGAGCAGGGACAGGTACTGGTAGTGCTCGTGGTAGATGGTGTCGAACTGGCGCCGCTCGATCAGGCGCAGCAGGTGCGGAAACTCAAGGGTGACCAACCCGCCCGGTTTGACCAGATTAGCCAGGCCCTGCGAAAACCCAATAATGTCCGGAATATGGGCATAAACGTTATTTGCCGCCACCAGATCCGCGGCGCCGTATTGCGCCGCGACCGATGCACCCGTTTCCGGCCCGAGAAAGCACACCTCGGTGCGGACGCCCTTTTCCCGGGCAACCGCTGCGACATTTCCCGCTGGCTCAACGCCGACCACCGGGATACCTGCGTCCACAAAATGCTGGAGAAGGTATCCGTCATTACTGGCCACTTCGGCGACCAGGCTGTCGGCCGTTAGGTTGAGCTTCTCGATCATCGACACCGCGTACCGCCGGGCGTGCTCCACCCAGGACGTCGAGTAGGAGGAGAAGTACAGGTAGTCGGAGAAGATCTCCTCACCCGCCACGTACGCCGGGAGCTGCACGAGCAGGCACTCGGAGCAGATCCGCACGTGGAGCGGGTAGAAGGTCTCCGGGGCGTCGATCTTCTCCGCGGGCACGTAGCTCTCGCAGAGCGGGGACATCCCAAGGTCGACGAAGGTCTCGGTGAGCTCGGCCCCACACAACCGGCACGAGACTACGGGCATATGTTCCCCCCAAATTGTCACTGGCGCTAGGCTCCCCACCAGCGAACCGGCGATCCAGCGAATGACTGACGAATCACATCCGAAGCCACGCCCCACGCGGCCATGGACGAGTCAGCCTAAGGCAAAATCCAAGGCAAGAAGCTAGCGGTCGCCGGTGGCTTCCGGTAAACGCCAGAGTAAGAAGTCCGACACACCACCGAGGGCCTTTTCGGCGCCTCATAGACTCGCCTTCCACCCGCCGAGCGTTCGGGAGCTTTGCCATGCGCGTACTCGTCACTGGTCACGACGGATACATCGGCAGCGTGCTGGTGCCGATACTCCGTCAAGCCGGGCACGAGGTGGTCGGCCTGGACACCGGGCTTTTCGCGGACTGCGTCCTCGGCCCGGCGCCCGAGGAGGTCAAGACGCTCCGCGTCGACCTGCGGGACGTCGAGCCGGAGCACGTCACCGGCTTCGACGCGGTGGTGCACCTCGCCGCGCTCTGCAACGACCCGCTGGGCAACCTCAACCCGGACCTGACGTACGACGTCAACCACCGCTCGACGCTCCGCCTGGCCCGGGCCGCGAAGGCCGTCGGCGCGCGGCGCTTCCTCTTCGCGTCGTCCTGCTCGCTGTACGGCAAGGGCGACGACGACACGCCGCTGGACGAGACGGCCGGCTTCCAGCCCGTGACCCCGTACGGCGAGTCGAAGATCCTCTCCGAGCAGGGGCTGCTGGAGCTGGCCGACGACGACTTCTCCCCCACGTTCCTGCGCAACGCCACGGCGTACGGCTTCTCCCCGCGCCTGCGCGGTGACCTCGTCGTCAACGACCTCGCCGCGCACGCGCTGCTCACCGGCCAGGTGCGGCTGCTGTCCGACGGCAAGGCATGGCGGCCGCTGGTGCACATCGAGGACATCTCCGCGGCGTTCCTCGCGCTGCTGGAGGTCGGCCGCGAGCGGGTGCACGCCAAGGCGTACAACATCGGACGCTCCAGCGAGAACTACCTCATCCGGGACGTGGCCAACCTGGTCGCCGAGGTGGTCCCGGGCAGCGAGGTCACCTTCGCGGCCGGCGCCGGCACCGACCTGCGCAACTACCGCGTCACGTGTGACCTGATCGCCGCCGAGATCCCCGAGTTCCAGCCGAAGTGGACGGTGAAGCTGGGCGTGGAGCAGCTCGTCGAGGAGTACCAGCGGCACGGGCTGACCATCGAGCAGTTCGGCAGCGAGCGGCACCAGCGCATCAAGCGCATCCGGTCGCTGATGGAGCAGGGCAAGCTGGACGACAACCTGCGGTGGGTGAACGCGTGAGCGACGATCAGCGGATCTGCGACGCCTGCGGCGACGACCGGCTCGTCGAGTTCGCCGACCTGGGCGAGATCCCCGTCCTGTGCGGGGTGCACTGGGAGGCGCACGGCGACGCCGTCGCCTCACCGGTGGGCAGGATGGTGCTGGCGCACTGTCCGACCTGTGCCTACGTCCGTAATGTCGCGTTCGACAAGGACCTGCTGGTCTACGACACGACGATGGACACCAACCTCCACTTCTCCCCGGCGTTCCAGCGGTTCTCCAGCGATCTCGTCCAGAGCCTCAGCGAGCGGTACGACCTGAGCGGCAAGCTCGTGCTGGACATCGGCTGCGGGCAGGGCGAGTTCCTCAAGGAGCTGACCCACGTCGGCGGCGCGCGCGGCGTCGGCTACGACGCGATGTACGCCGGCGAGGTCGGCGAACAGGGCGCGGTCACCTTCCACAGCGGACTGGCGCCGCGCGGCAGCGGCCTGCCCGACTACGACTTCTTCACCTCGCGCCACTGGTTCGAGCACCTCGACGACCCCTACGAGTTCCTCGTCGACCTGCGCGAGCAGGCCAAGGGTCGCGAGGTCTTCGGATACGTCGAGGTGCCGGACGCGGTCTACGACCTCGCCACCGCCGGCTGGGAGGTCATCTACCCGCACGTGTCGTACTTCGACGCCTACTCGCTGGCGAGCATCTTCGGCCGGGCCGGCTGGACGGTGGAGTCGACCGGCACGCTGTTCTCCGGGATGTTCCGCTACATCGAGGTTTCGGCGAACCGCCCACGGGCAGGAGGCCACGTCGCCCACACCGGCGAGCTGCCCTCGCTGCGTGCCCGTGACAAGCAGCTCGCCGCGATCGCCGGCTTCGCCGAGCGGCACCACGCGGAGCGCGAGCGCTGGCGGAGCACGATCTCGCGGCTCAACGCGGAGGGCGCGAAGCCCGTCCTGTGGGGCGCCGGATCGCGGGGCGTGCAGTTCCTCACGCTCGCCGACCGCGAACTGGGCCTGCACGGTGTGGTCGACCTCAACCCGAGGAAGTGGGGACGGTTCCTGCCGGTCACCGGACACCGGGTCGACCCGCCGTCGACGCTGACGGCGCTCCAACCGAAGGCGGTGATCATCACGAACCCGGCGTACAAGGACGAGATCGCCAAGTCCCTGGCGGACCTGGGCGTGACCGCAGAGATCCTGGTGGCCTGACATGACCGGTGCTGGCACGCCCAGGGTGACGATCGGCATGACGACGTACAACGTCGAGCGATACCTGCCGCTGGCGCTCGAGTCCATGTTGGCGCAGGACTATCCGGACTTCGAGATCGTCGTCTGCGACAACCTCTCCACCGACAGCACCTGGGACATCCTGGAGACCTACGCGCAGAAGGACGACCGGCTGCGGATCTACCGCAATCCGGAGAACCTCGGCGAGGCGGGCAACTTCCGGCGCGTCGTCTCGCTGGCGCGCGGCGAGCTGTTCCGGCTCACCGCGCACGACGACCTCGCCGCGCCGACCCTCATCAGCCGGTGTGTCGCCGCGCTCGACGCGCACCCGTCGGCGATCCTCGCGTTCCCGCAGACGATGCTGATCGACAGCGACGGCAACGAGATCGGCCCGTGGGACGACGCGATGGACACGGCGGACCTGCGCTCGCGGAGCCGGGTCTCGTGGTATGCCCGGAAGTGGAACCTCTGCAACGAGGTATTCGGCGTCCTGCGCACCGACGTGCTGCGCAGGACGCGCCTGCTCGGCCCGTTCCTCTCCAGCGACGTGGTGATGCTGCACGAGCTGGCGCTGCGCGGTGAGTTCGTCCAGGTGCCGGAGCGGCTGTTCTTCCGCCGCATGCACGCCACCAACACGTTCGGCGCCAACCGGGACACCGACGAGGTCCTGGAGTGGCTGGAGCCGGGCGCGAAGAAGTCGAAGAAGCGCAGGCCGGCCAGCAACCAGAGCCACCACACCCGGATGACCTGGGAGATCACCAAGGCCTTGCTCAACAACGAGCTGCCGGTGACACAGCGGGCCGCCGGGACCGCGGCGTTCCTCACGTCGTGGGGCACCCGGCGCGGTCGCGCCAAGCTCGGCCGGATCCGCCGGACCATCACGCGCACGCCGATCGCTCCGCCGCCGTGGGAGCAGCCGCCGGCGGGAGATTCCCAGCAGTCCTGAAGCAGCGAGCGGAGCCCGCATGAGCCAGACCATCGATCAGTCCGTCGACCCGCTCGACCGGACCGTCGACCTGGACCGCACCGTCGAGATCGAGGCGCCCGAACAGCCAGAGCGCGAAGAGGCGCCGCGGAAACGGCTCAAGTCCGCCATCTTCTGGTCGTACGCGCTGACCGCGGGCCGGCTCGGCACGACCACCATCGTCACGTTCGTCCTGGCGAGCATGCTGGGCCCGCACGCGTTCGGCGTCGTGGCGACGGCACTGCTGTTCGTGATGATCACGCAGATGCTGCTCCAGCAGACGCTGCTCACCACGATCATCCAGCGCGAGCAGCTCGACGACGACCACCTCGACGCGGGCTTCTGGGTCGTCATGGGCGGCAGCCTCGGCCTCACCGCCCTGGCCGCTGGCGCGGCACCGCTGTGGGCGGCGTTCAACGAGCAGCCGGAGATCACCTGGCTCTGCGTCGCGCTGACACCGATGATCGTGCTGCAGGGCCTGACCGTGGTGCCCGAGGCGATCCTGCGCCGGAAGATGACGTTCCGTCCCTTGGCCATCCGCACGCTCATCGCGAACGCGATCGGCGGCATCGTCGGCATCATCCTGGCGCTCGTCGGCTTCCAGGCGTGGGCGCTGGTGGCGCAGCAGCTCGTCACCGGCGTGGTCGGCGCGGTCGTGCTGTGGACGGTCACCGACTGGCGGCCCCGGCTCCGGTTCCCCAGGCAGGCGTGGAGGGACCTGCGGGGCTTCTCGGCGCAGTCCGCGCTCGGCGGCATCGGCGTCTTCCTGGCGATCCGGATCGACGTGCTGGTCCTGGCGAAGTGGTTCGGGCCGGTCGCCGTCGGTCTCTACCGCATCGCGCAGCGCCTGCCCGACATGCTGACCGAGGTGACGTCCCGGTCGCTGCAGCAGGTGTCGCTGCCGGAGCTGGCCCGCCTGCAACGGGAGCCCGAGGTGCTCGCCGACCGGCTCGGCAAGATGCTGCACGTCTCGGCGGTCGTGGGGCTGCCCGCGCTGGGCATCCTGGCCGCCGACGCCAAGCCGCTCGTCGCGCTGCTCGGCCCGGAGTGGTCGCCGGCCGGTGTCGGCATGCAGTTGCTGTGCATCGTCGGCGCGGTCAACGTCTACGGCGTGCTGCTCGGCCCGGCGCTCCAGGCGGTCGGGCGGGTCGGGATCAACACCGCGCTCGCCTGGACCCAGCTAGCGGTCGGCATCGTCGGGTTCTACGTCATCGGGCAGTGGCTCGACGGCTCGGCCGACGACCGTAAGCAGGTCGCCGCCATCGCGCTCGGCATGGCGGGCCTGGAGCTGACGATCACGATCGTCATGGCCTACATCACCTTCAACCGGGTGCTGAAGGTCAGTAGCTGGCGCGTCGTCCGGCCGACCCTGCCGGCCCTCTTCGCCAGCCTCCTGGGCTTCGGGATCACCTGGAGCGTCGACCGCTTCGGCCTGATCAGCGGACCGTGGACGCTCAAGTTCGTGGTCTACGGCGTCCTCGCCACGGCGATCTCGGGCGGCGTGCTGCTCGCGCTCGACCGGCGCCTGTCGGGAATGGTCATGGGACGAATCCGCCCCATGCTGAAGAAAGCGTAGGAAAGAGTCTTGCAGTTCGAGGAGTCGAACCGCCTGCGGCCGATGGCGCACGCCGTGATCCCCGGTGGCGCCCACACGTACGCGAAGGGCGATGACCAGTTCCCGGAAGAGGCGCCGGGCTTCATCGTGCGTGGCGAGGGCTGCCACGTGTGGGACGTCGACGGCAACGAGTTCGTCGAATACGGCATGGGGCTGCGGGCCGTCTCGCTCGGCCACGGGTACGCCCCGGTCGTCGCGGCGGCCGCCGCCGAGATGCGCAACGGGCTCAACTTCACCCGCCCGGCCGCGCTCGAGCTGACCGCGGCGGAGAAGCTGCGCCGCACGCTCGGGCAGGACGACCGGATGGTGAAGTTCGCCAAGAACGGCTCCGACGTGACCAGTGCCGCGGTGAAGCTCGCGCGGGCGGCCACCGGGCGGGACCTGGTGGCGATCTGCGGCGACCACCCGTTCTTCTCGACCGACGACTGGTTCATCGGTACGACCGGCATGCCCGGCGGCATCCCGCAGGCCGTCCGCGAGCTCACCGTCAAGTACCGCTACAACGACCTCGCGAGCGTCGAGGCGCTCATCGCCGCGCACCCGGGCCGGATCGCCTGCCTGGTGCAGGAGGTCGAGACCACCGAGCCGCCGGCGCCGGGCTTCCTGGCCGGGCTGCGGGCGCTGTGCGACGCGCACGGCATCGTGCTCATCTTCGACGAGATCATCACCGGCTTCCGCTGGCACGTCCGGGGCGCCTCCCACGTGTACGGGGTCCGGGCCGACCTGACCAGCTACGGAAAGGCGCTCGGCAACGGCTTCGCGGTCGCGGCGCTGGTCGGCAAGCCGGAGCTGATGGAGCTGGGCGGCCTGCGCACCGACCGGGAGCGCGTGTTCCTGCTCTCCACGACGTACGGCGCCGACACGCACACGCTCGCCGCGGCGATGGCGGTGCTCGAAGCGTACGAGCGGGAGCCGGTCATCGAGCACCTGCACCGGCAGGGCCGCCGGCTCGCCGAGGGTGTGCGGCAGGCCGCGCAGGCGCACGGGATCGCCGAGTTCTTCGGCGTCGCCGGCCGGGACAGCAATCTCATCTACGTGACGAAGGACGCCGAGGGCGAGCGCTCCCAGGCGTTCCGGACGCTGTTCCTTCAGGAGCTGATCCGCCGCGGGGTGATCGCCCCGTCGTTCGTCATGAGCTACTCGCACACCGACGCGGACGTCGACCGTACGGTCGAAGCGGTCGACGGTGCGCTCGCCGTCTACGCGAAGGCGCTCAGTGACGGTGTCGAGGGTCATCTGGTGGGGCGGCCGGTGAAGCCGGTGTTCCGCCCGTACGTCTGAGGACTGTCCATGGCGCTGACGTCGCAGACCCGCACAAATGAGGCGATCGACACACCACCGCGCGGCCGCGGCAGGTCGATCGCGCTGACCACGGCCGCCGTCGTGGCCGGCACGGCCGCGAGCCTGCTGCGCCAGCCCGGCCCGGGCGCGCTGAACACGATCTGGGCGGAAGACGGTGAGATCTTCCTGACCCAGGCCGTGCGCGACGGGGCCGGGGCGTTCACGACGTCGTACGCCGGCTACTACCACCTGGTCGCCCGGATCGTGGCCGCGGTCGCCGCGGTGCTGCCCGCCGCCTGGGCGGGTGCCGTTCTGGCCGCCGGGGCCGCGCTGATCACGACCGTGTTCGCCGTCGCCGTCTACCACCTCAGCGGCGAATACCTGTCGTCGAATCCACCCCCCACCGGTCGACGCCTTCGGCGCTTGACCTCAACCCTCCCCCGGCTGGTGGTGTCGGTCCCGGTCGCCGTGCTGCCGATGGCGCAGGGCGACGTGCTCAACTCCCCCGCCAACCTGCACTGGACCGGGCTGTACCTGCTGTTCTGGCTGCTGGTGAGCCGGCCCGCGACCACGGCGGGGCGGGTCCTGGCCTGTGCCGGCATCGTGCTCGTCACCGCCAGCGACATCCTCACCGGCGTCTACGTGCCGCTGGCGGCGTTTGTGGTCTGGTTCCACCGCGACCGGTACGCCTGGATCAAGGCCGCCGCGTTCGGGGTGCCGTTCGCGGTGCAGGTCCTCGGTCTGCTGACCGGCCAGAGCGAGCGCGAGGGGCTCACGCCGGACCCGGTGCTCGGTGTCACCGGCTACGTCTTCCGCGCGGTGCCGGCGGCGTTCTTCGGCGAGCGGTGGGTCGGCACCAAGGTGAGCACCGTGAGCCTCGTGTTCACCGCGCTGGCCGTCCTGCTGGTCGTGGCGGTGCTGCTGCTGGCCTGGCTGCGGAGGACCACGGCACGGTGGTGGTTCGCGCTCGCCGCGGCGCTGCACAGCGCCGCCCTCTACATCGCACCGGTCGGGCTGAGCGGCATCGCCACACCCCGCTACAACGTCGCGCCCGCCCTCCTCCTGCTCGTCGCGGTGGTCAGCCTGGTGCTGCCGAAGTACGACGCCCGGGTGTTGACGGCACTGAGCGTGCTGATCGCGATCGTCTGCGTAGTGAACTTCCGGGTGGTCAATCCCAGATCGGAAGGACCGGCGTGGGACGACGGGATTGACTCAGGTCGGGTCGCATGCGTGCAGTCACCCGGCGGCACCGTGTCCATCGAACTGCCGCCGCTGGCGGCACCCGGATGGCACGCCACGCTGCCCTGTGACTATGTCGACAGGAATTGACTTGGGAATTGCCCGCACGGCTATGATCCGATCCGACAGCCAGCCGGTTGAGGGTGAATTTGTTCAACCGTTCGGCTAGTCCTGGTTGACAAAACGACCGAGTGCGCACCAAGCCGGCAGAACATCGTCGAGCTACTGGCCACACGGGCGTTGACCTGCGGATCAGAAGACCACTCTGTCCGTTTAATAACCTAAGTCAAAAATATACAAATAATTCAGAATTATGCGGCCCAGCACCAGTAGCGGCATTTCATGTTCGCGTTGAATGACGCGTGTAAAAAATGCGACACGGCGAGAGTGCCGATGCCTACTTGCCTCGCGAGTGCGTCATCCGCGAGGGTTCCTAGGCGACTGCCCATGGGGGGTGCGCGATGGATTTTTCTTCGGGATCTGTCTTCGAGAGTCAGGGTCGGTCATGAAGGTTGGCGTCATCGGCTGTGGTTACTGGGGAGCCAAGCACGTCCGCGTGCTCTCCTCGCTGCCCGAAGTGTCACTCGTCGTCGCCATCGACGCCCAGGCAGAGCGGATCGAGCCGCTGCGCCGCATGTACCCCAGCGCACTGTGCGTAACCAGCCTCGACGATGTCATCGACCTCATCGACGCCGCGGTCATCGCCACGCCGCCCCGCTCACACGGCCCGCTCGCCAAGCGGCTGCTCGCGGCCGGCAAGCACGTGATGGTCGAGAAGCCCATGACCGCGTCGACGGCGGAGGCCCGCGAGCTCGTCGCGATGGCCGACGAGGCCGGCCTGACGCTCGCCACCGGGCACACCTTCGAGCACAACGCCGTGGTGAAGCACCTGCGCGACATCGTCGCCGCCGGTGAGCTGGGCAAGATCTACTATTTCGACACCGCGCGGCTGAACCTCGGGCTCTACCAGCCCGACGTCAACGTCGTCTGGGACCTCGCGCCGCACGACATCTCGATCATCAACATGATCCTCGGCGCCACGCCGACGGCGGTGAGCGCACGGGGCGACCGGCACGCCGGCACACCGTTCGAGGACGTCGCGTACCTCCGGCTGGAATACGGCACCATCGACGCCACCGCGAACATCCACGTGAGCTGGCTCGACCCGTCGAAGGTCCGCCGGGTGACCGTGGTCGGCAGCCAGCGGATGGCCGTCTACGACGACATGCTCGACGAGGGCCGCCTGCGCATCTACGACAAGGGTGTCCAGGGTGCGCCGCTCGACGGCACGGTCCCGATGTCGTACCGCTACGGCGGCATCGTCTCCCCGCACATCCCGATGACCGAGCCGCTCGCGGAGGTGGACCGCGACTTCGTCGAGTCGGCCGTCACCGGCCGGCGTCCGGCCGTCGACGGGCGCCGCGGGCTGGCCGTCGTCGAGGTCCTGGAGGCCGCGGCGGAGTCCATGGCGACCGGCCGGACCGTCGAGATCTCTCCCGCCAACGACATCGCCACCGACGCCGTGCCGGCGTAATCCTCGCTCCTGCTGGAAAGGACCCCCCCTTCGTGCGCATCCCGTTCAACGACCTCGCCACTCCGCACGCGTCGATCGTCGAGGACGTCGTCGCGGAGGTCCGTGCGCTGGCCGGCAACTCGCGGTTCATCGGCGGCCCGGCGGTGGATGCCTTCGAGCAGGACTTCGCGGCGTTCTGCCGCACCCGGCACGCGGTCGGGGTGGCCAACGGCACCGACGCGATCGAGTTGACGCTGCGCGCCCTCGGGCTCGGCGCCGGTGACGAGGTGCTGGTCCCGGCCAACACGTTCATCGCCACCGCCTCCGCGGTCGCGGCCACCGGCGCCCGGCCGGTCTTCGTCGACGTCGACCCGGTCAGCCTCCTGGTCACTCCGGCGACGCTCGAGGCCGGGCTCACCGAGCGGACCAAGGCGGTCGTCCCGGTCCACCTCTTCGGGCACATGGTGCCGCCGGCGGACGTGCTGGCGTTCGCCCAGCGGCACGGCCTGATCGTGATCGAGGACTCGGCGCAGGCCCACGGCGCCGACGCCCCGAATGAGGGCGGGGATGAGAAAACGCGGGCCGGATCGTACGGCGTCGCGGGGACCTTTAGCTTTTACCCGGGTAAGAACCTCGGCGCGTGGGGCGACGGCGGCGCGGTCGTCACCGATGACCCGGCACTCGCCTCCCGCATCCGTTCGCTGGCCAACCACGGCCGGTCCGAGGGCACCGACCACTATGAACACCGATACATCGGGCGGAACAGCCGGCTCGACGCACTGCAGGCCGCGGTACTGCGGCGCAAGCTGGCAGACCTCCCCGAAGCCACCGCGCAGCGCCGGCGCGTCGCGTCGGTCTACGCGGAGGCGCTGGCCGCACACAGCATCCCGCTGGTCGCGCCGCTGTCCGGCGTGGACAGCGCCTGGCACCTGCTCGTCGTCCGGGTGCCGGGGCGTGCGACCGTGCGCCGCCTGCTGGACGAGGCCGGCATCGGCACCGGGGTCCACTACCCCGTGCCGTGCCACCAGCAGCTCGCCTACCTCTCCGATCAGACCGTCAGCCTTCCGGTGGCCGAGCAGGCCGCCACCGAGATCCTGTCCCTTCCCTTCTTCCCGCACATGCGGGACGACGACATCGCCTACGTGGCTGAAAGCCTCGCCAAGGCGATCGCCGCGGTCTGAGCCGACCCCGGCCCGTAGTGCTCGCTCGTTCGTTGTCGCACCAACGCGCAGTGAGGAGGTGTCGCTGTTGACAGCGCCCCAGGCTGTTCCCGACTCCGTCGTCGACACCGGCGACGCGACCGTTGAGCTCTCGTCCCTTCCCAAGCAACCCGCGTCCGAGCTCGCCGACGACGCCACCGTCGAGATCCCGATGCCGCAGCGCGTCCTGCGGGTCGTCGGCAACGGCTGGGGCCTGATCCAGGGACACCGGGAGGGCCGCTCGCTCATCCCGAAGCGGTCGCTGCGGCAACTGGTCGAGGGTTTCGTCGCGCTGTGCATCCTGGTCGTGCTGTCTCCGGTGCTCCTCGTGGTCGCGCTCGCCGTGAAGTGGACGAGCCCCGGCCCGATGCTGTTCAAGCAGGAGCGGTTGGGGTTGCACCGCAGCTCCTTCAAGATCATCAAGTTTCGCACGATGTCGAACAAGAACAGCGACGCCCAGCACCGCGAGTTCGTCAAGAAGATGCTCACCTCGGACGAGGACGTCGACGGTGGCGAGCAGGGCGTCTACAAGCTCGTCAACGACCCGCGGATCACCCCGATCGGCGGCTTCCTGCGCCGCACCAGCATCGACGAGCTGCCGCAGTTGTGGAACGTGGTGCGCGGCGAGATGTCGCTGGTCGGCCCCCGGCCGGTGCTCGCCTGGGAGGCCGACCTGTTCCCGCCGGAGGCCGAGCGCCGCTTCGCGTGCCGGCCGGGCATGACCGGCCTGTGGCAGGTTTCCGGCCGCAGCACCCTCGACTTCAAGGCCGCGCTGGACCTCGATGTCGTCTATGTCGAGAACAAGTCGCTCTGGTACGACATCAAGATTCTCTTCCGCACGGTCGGCGTCGTCTTCAATCGATCGGTGGCTCGGTGAGGAACAAAGATCCACGGCTCCACGTGGTCATAGCGGTGGCGAACCTGCCGGTCGAGCGCGACCGGCGGGTTATTCGTGAGGTCAAGGCCCTGGAGGCGGCCGGTTACCGCGTGACGGTGATCTGCCCGCGCGGCAAGCAGAAGCTCACGAGGGTGCCCGGCACCAACGACGCGCGGATCCGCTCGTACAAGATGTACGAGTCCAGCGGCGGCGCGGTCTCGTTCGCGGTCGAGTTCGCCTGGTCGTTCCTGTGCATCGGCTGGCATCTCATGGCAGCGGTACTTCGGGACAGGGCCGTCGCCGCACAGGTCTGCAACCCGCCGGACGTCTTCTGGCCGCTGGCCATCGCCATGCGCGCGATCGGCCGGCCGTGGGTCTTCGACCACCACGACCTGTCGCCCGAGGTCTACCAGGCGCGCGGCGGCCGGCCCGGCTCGGCCCTCGACAAGGTGCTCCTGCGCCTCGAGAAGTGGTCCCAGCGCACCGCCTCGGCGGTCGTCTCGACCAACGAGTCCTACCGGGAGCTCGCCATCACCCGCGGCGGCTGCGACCCGTCACGGGTCGTCGTCGTCCGCAACGGTCCCGCGGCGAGCGAGGTCAAGCCGGTCGACAGCGCGCCCGCCGCCGACGACGACCACACGATCGTCTACCTCGGGGTGCTCGGCGCACAGGACGGCGTCGACAACGCGATCCTGGCCGCCGAGCGGCTGGTCGAGCTGCGCGGCCGGCTGGGCTGGCGGCTCGTGGTCGCGGGCGACGGCGAGTGCCTGGAGAGCCTGCGGGCGCTGACCACCGAGCGGAAGCTCGACGACGTCGTCGAGTTCACCGGCTGGCTCGGCGTCGAGGAGATCGACCGGCTGTTGCGCACCGCTTCCGTCGGATTGCAGCCAGATCCGCGCAGTGCGCACGCCGAGGTGTCGACAATGGCCAAGACCGTGGAGTACCTCGCACGAGGGCTTCCCGTGGTCGGTGTGGACATGAGGGAGACCCGGCGCAGCGCCGGTGACGCCGGCGTCTACGTTGAACACGGCACGCCCGAAGAACTTGCCGCCGCCCTGCACCGCCTCCTCGATGACCCCGTGGCCCGCGCGTCGATGCGAAATGTCGCACTGGCCCGATTCCGTAACACCCTCGCCTGGGAGCATCAGGCGGCGGCCTATGTCCGGCTATGGGATGACTTGCTGTCAACCCGCCGGGCCAGATACAAGACGACTTCAATCGTTCGGCAACCAGGCCCGGGCGAACAGCCTCTTGAAGTCCGCCAGGCAGAACACCGACAGTGATACCGACGAGCGACCGCGCTTGTGTGAGGGGATGACGTGGACCTCTGGGATCTCGCCAAGCTGATGGGTCGACGGTGGTACCTGATGGCACCGATGATCCTGCTGACGCTGGCCACTACCACGTGGGCGCTCGTCACGATCAAGCCGGACTAC
This sequence comes from Dactylosporangium roseum, assembly GCF_025264685.1. Lineage (GTDB taxonomy): Bacteria > Actinomycetota > Actinomycetes > Mycobacteriales > Micromonosporaceae > Dactylosporangium > Dactylosporangium roseum. Next base: position 1,404,774 of record NZ_CP073721.1, on the reverse strand, counting down.
ACGTCGACCGGCACCATCATGCTCATCCCGCCGGCCAACCGGACCCCGCTGACGCAGGCCGAGCTCGCGTCGACCAACACGTGGGTCGAGGTCGGCGAGGACATCATGGCGACCGCCGTGGCGATCTCGCTCAACACCGACGCCACGAAGAAGGAGATCGCGGCCGAGGGGTTCTCCCCCTCGTTCGAGGTGGTGGCCGAGGACCGGTCCAGCATTCTCACCGTGACCGCGACCGCGTCGACGCCGGAGGCCGCGAAGGCCACCGTGCAGCGCCTGGAGCAGCAGGTCGCCAAGGAGGTCGAGGACAAGCAGGCCCGGTACAAGCCGCAGCCCGGCCGCGCGATCACCACGCAGGTGCTCGACCCGGGTGACACCATCGAGGTCGTCTCCTCGAAGGTGAAGCGCGCCGCCGTGGTCATCATCGGCGTCGGTCTGCTGCTCACCGCGGCGATCACGATCGTGGGCGACAACCTGCTGCGCCGCCGGAACAACACCCGCCGGCGCGCCGCGGGCCTGACCGCCCCGGACGACCTCGAGCCGGACGGCGGCACCGACGTCATCGCCGACAGCGACCGGGTCACGAAGAGCCGGATACCGACGGCGGTCAACGGCAACGAGCCGAGGCGGCCGGTCAACCTGTCCGACGAGCCGACGACGATCGTCTCGAACAACGGTGGCAAGGCCAAGAACCGCAATGTGAGCGACACCAACGGCTCCGGGCTCACCGTCTCGTACAAGCAGGTGGAGGGCGAGGGTGACCACCGGCGCGGTGGCGAGACGGACGACGCGACGATCATCCTGCCGCTGGGCAACACGCCCTGGGCCGGGCGTGACGGCCGGGACGCGGACGCCGAGGCGCGCAACCGTTGACCTCCAGCACGATGGCCGGGCAGACCCGCGGGACGAAGGCGCCACCGACCCCGGTGGCGCCCGACGATCTGCGGATCTTCAAACGCAGGCCGAGGAAGCGGCCGGCGGCCTATCGGCCCTCCCCCGACCTGCTCCCGGTCCTCGTCGACACGGGCACCTACGCCTCGCGGCGCCGGCGTAGCCACGTCGACGCGGCGTCGCTGCTGGTCTTCGTCATCGTCCTGATCCAGCTACTGCCCTCCCGGCTCGTCGTGCCCGACCTCACCTCGGTCGGCCGGCCCGGCCTGCTGGTCGGCCTGCTGCTCGCGGTGTGGTGGCTGCTGTCCAAGCTGCATCCCCGGCTGGCGATGACCGGCCCGCAGCCGATGCGCTGGGCGTTCGTCGCCTACGCGCTGTCGCTGCTGCTGTCGTATGCGGCCGGCCAGTTCCGGGGCATGCCGACCCTCGAGGCCAACTCCGCCGACCGCGCCCTGCTGGGCGCATTGGCGTTCATGGGCATCGTCTTCATGACCGCCGACGGCGTGCCGACCCGGGAGCGGCTCGACGACCTGCAGCGGGTCCTCATCTACTGCACGGCGATCAACTCGTTGCTCGGCATCCTGCAGTTCATCACCAAGAAGGACCTCACGCAGAACATCATCATCCCGGGCCTGACGCTCCAGGGCGAGCTGGTCGGCCTCGCCGACCGCGGCGGCGGCGGGCTGATCCGGGTGGCCGGCACGACCGGGCACTACATCGAGTTCAGCGTGGTGATGGCGTTCGCGGTGCCGCTGGGCATCCACTACGCGCGTTTCGCCGCCCGCAAGGCCGAGCGCCGGCTGTTCCTGATCTGCACGCTGATCATCGCCGGCTCCATCCCGCTCGCACTGTCCCGCACCGGCATCCTCGCCGTGGGTGTCGCCCTGCTGTGCATGTGGCCGGCCTGGAACTGGCGCTTCCGGTTCAATGTCCTGGTCGTCACCGCCGGTCTGCTCGGGGTCCTTTCGGTCGTCCGGCCCGGGTTGCTGGGCACCCTGCGCTCGCTGTTCAGCAACGCCGAGGACGACCCGAGCATCAAGGGACGCACGGACGACTACGAGGTCGTCTTCCAGTACGCCTCCGAGCGGCCGTGGCTCGGCCGGGGCACCGGCACGTTCATCCCCGAGCTGTACCGCTACCTCGACAACCAATGGCTCATGACGCTGATGAACAACGGCTACATCGGCATCGCCGCCATGGTGGTGCTGCACTTCACCGGCGTGTTCCTCGCCATCATCGCGTTCCGCCGGGCCGAGAATGAGGTCGACCGGCACCTGTGCGCGGCGATCGCCGCGGTGCCGCTGATCGCCGCACTCACCGGTCTGACGTTCGACTCGTTCTCGTTCAGCACCTTCGTCGTGGTGCTCGGCCTGCAACTCGGCGCCGCGGGCGCGATGTGGCGGTTCACCCACCCGGCGCGCACCACCCGCGGCGCCGCGGTCGGCGCGCTCAACCGCTGACTCTCTTGGAGCCATCAGTGACCTCGGACCCTTCCCCCACCGACCGGCGCCTTCGGCGGTCGATCTCGGTCGTGATCGCCGCCCACAACGAGGCAGCCGTGATCGGCCGGTGCCTCGACGGACTGCTCGCCCCGGACATCGACATCACCGTCGTGGCCAACGGCTGCTCCGACGACACCGCCGCGGTCGCCGCCGCGCGTCCCGGTGTCCGGGTCGTCGATCGCCCGGAGCCGGGCAAGTCCGCCGCGCTCAACGCCGGTGACGCGGTCGCGGTGGGCTTCCCGCGCGTGTACCTCGACGCCGACATCCCGCTGACCGCCGCTGACATCCGCGCGCTGGCGGCCTTCCTGTCCTCGACACCGGGACTCCTCGCCGCGACCGCGCACCGGACCCTGGACACCCGCAAGCGGCCGTTGCTCGTCCGGGCGCACAGCGCGATCAACGGGCGGCTCCCGGCGTACCGTGACGCCCTCTACGGCCGCGGTGTCGTCATGCTGTCCGCAGCGGGACGCGCCCGCTTCGACACGTTCCCGGAGGTCGTCGCCGACGACCTGTTCCTCGACGGGCTCTTCGGACCCGGCGAGAAGGCCGAGACACCGGCCGTGGTGGCGGTCGTGGAGACCCCGCGGCGCACTTCCGACCTGGTTCGACGTTTGGCGCGGGTGCGCGCGGGTAATGCCGCTCTGCGCGCCGCGGGTGCCGCCCGCCCGGCGGCGCGCTCCTCGTGGCTGCGCGACGTGGTCCTTCCCCGGCCCTGGCTGTTGCCGGCGGCCGTGGGCTACGTCGCTCTGACCGTCGCCGCTTCGCGTGCCGCCCGCCGGAGCCAGGTCGGCTGGGGCCACGACTCGTCCACTCGCACCAGCGTCGGAGTCTCGCAGTGAACAGCCGTAACCAGGACCCGCTCGTCAGCGTCGTCCTCGTCTCGTACAACACCCGCGAACACACGCTCAAGAACCTCGCGGCCCTACAGGCGGGCACGGTGGTGCCGATCGAGGTGATCGTGGTCGACAACGCGTCGACCGACAACTCGGCGGCCGCCGTCCAGCATGCGTTCCCGGAGGTCCGGGTCCTGCGCCAGCCGACCAACGCCGGCTTCGGCAACGCGGTGAACCTCGGCGCGGCACACGCCCGGGGCCGCTGGATCCTGCTCATCAACCCGGACACCGAGCCGATCGGCGACGTCATCCGCACCCTGATCGAATTCGCCGCGACACACCCGGACCACCGGATCTACACCGGCCGGACGCTCCGCGCGGACCGGACCGACGACGGGCACTCGGTGCACGCGCTGCCGAGCCTGTGGGGGTACCTCTGCTTCGCGACCGGCCTGTCCTCGGTCTTTCGCAAGTCGGCCCGGTTCAACCCGGACGAGCTGCCGGCGCTGGACCGTGCGATCGGCGGCGAGGTGCCGGCGGTCTCGGGCTGCCTGCTGCTCATCGACCGTCCGCTGTGGGAGGAACTCGGCGGGTTCACGCCGGACTACTTCATGTACAGCGAGGACATCGACCTGAGCGCCCGGGCTCGCGAGCGCGGCGCCCGCCCGGTCCTGGTCCCCGACGCCCAACTGCTCCACATCGGCGGCGCCGCGTCGAGCACGGTGAACAAGCGGATCATGGTGCTGCGCGGCAAAACGACCTACGTCCGGCTGCGCTGGCCGGCCGGCCGCGCCAAGAAGGCCCGGCTCCTGCTGCGCGCCGGCGTCCTGCTACGCGCACTGGCCGGCAAGGGCTGGCGTGACGTCTGGCGGCAGCGGGCGACCTGGCTGGCGGGCTGGCCCGCCCCGACGCCGGTGGTGCCGGCCGTCCCGGCGCAGTCGCCACCGGCGCCGGTTTCGGCGGCTCCCGCCCCGGCGGAAACGGTCGGCGACCGTCACCCGTAGCGGGGTGCGCTCCGCGACCGCTGGACGTTGGGGGTCCGGCGGTCGCGAGCGCGCCAGCACCCTGTGTGCCAGTGCCGCCGGTCGGTGAGATCACCGCGCTCGTCGGCGGGCCAGGCCACGACGTGCGGAATCCCGGGAGCGATCTCGTGGTCGCATCCCGGGCAGCGGTACGGCTTGGCGGCAGCGCCCGCGGGGATGGTGCGCACCTGCCAGTCCCCGTCGCTCCACGCCTGCACCCCGCCGACGCCACGCTTGATGCGCTCGACGTCGAGCGGCTCAGGCTCGGCGTCGCGGCGAGAATGATTGCGACGGGGACTCACCTCTTCAGCGTACCGATCATTCACCCCACCGATCGGATCCGGTGCTCGGCGGCGGGGCGCCTGAACTCGCTGATGCCGCCCGGGTCTCCGGTCAGCGCTTCGAGTAGTCGCGGAAGCCGCGGCCGACCTTGCGGCCCAGGTAGCCGGCGGTCACCAGGTGCTCGAGCAGCGGGGCGGGGGCGAAGCCTGGCTCGCGAAACTCTAGGTAGAGCTCGCGCTGGATGGCCAGCGACACGTCGAGGCCGACCACGTCGAGGAGCTCGAACGGACCCATCGGGTAGCCACAGCCGAGCTTCATCGCGTGGTCGATGTCGTCGGCCGTGGAGTAGGAGGCCTCGACCATCTTGACCGCGTCGTTGAGATACGGGAACAGCAGCGCGTTGACCACGAAGCCCGAGCGGTCGGCGCAGACCACCGCGTGCTTGGCCAGCGCGCGGCAGACCGCCGTCGCCGTCGCCACCGTCTCGTCGGACGCGCGGATCGTGCGCACGACCTCGACCAGGCCCATGACCGGCGCCGGGTTGAAGAAGTGCAGGCCCACCACGTCGGCCGGCCGCTCGGTCGCCACCGCGCACTCGATGACCGGCAGGCTCGACGTGGTGGTGGCCAGGACGACACCCGGCTTGCAGATCTCGTCGAGCGACGCGAACAGCGCCTTCTTGACCGACAGCTCCTCGACCACCGCCTCGACGACCAGGTCGACGTCGGACAGGTGCTCGAGCGTCGCCGACCAGGTGATCCGGCCGATCGTCGCGTCGCGCTGCTCCTCGGTCAGCTTGCCGCGGACCACGCCCTTGTTCAGCGACGTCTTCAGCGCCTCGCAGGCCCGGGCCGACTTCTCGGCACCGCGGGTCACCGACACGACCTCGAACCCGGCCTTGGCGAAGACCTCGATGATGCCCGTCGCCATCGTGCCGGAGCCGACGACCCCGACCTTGGCGACGTCGCGGGCGGCGCCGGCCGTCCCGGCGTCGGCGCGCGGCGTGAACTCGTCGGGCACGACCACCGGCGAGCCGGGCTTCTCATACGTGTAGAAGCCCCGCCCCGACTTCCGCCCCAGCAGCCCGGCGGTCACCATCTGCTTGATCAGCGGGACCGGTGCGTGACGGCGGTCGCGCCCGCCCCGCCGGTACATCGTGTCGAGGATCTCGTAGGCCGTGTCGAGCCCGATCAGGTCCATCAGGGCGAGCGGCCCCATCGGCAGGCCGCAACCCAGCTTCATCGCGGCGTCGACGCCCTCGCGGGTGGCGTATTTGGCCTCGACCATCGAAACGGCCTGGTTGAGGTAGCCGAACAGGAGCGCGTTGGCGATGAAGCCGGCCCGGTCGTTGATGGTCACGTCGACCTTGCCGAGCCGCGTGCAGAGCGCCTCGACGTCGGCGACGACGTCCTCGGCGGTGACGACCGTGCGCACCACCTCGACGAGCTTCATGATCGGCGCCGGGTTGAAGAAGTGCATGCCGACCACCTGGTCGGGCCGGCTGGTCGCGACGGAGATCTCGGTGACCGAGAGACTGGAGGTGTTGGTCGCGAGGATCGTCCCGGGCTTGCAGACCCGGTCGAGCTCGGCGAAGATCCGCCGCTTGAGGTCGAGGTGCTCGGGCACCGCCTCGACCACCAGGTCGACGTCACGCAGGGCGTCGAGCCCGACGGTGAACGTCACGTGACCGAGCAGCGTGTCGCGGTCCTCGGCGGAGAGCTTGCCGCGGTTCACCGCGCGGTCGATCGAGCCCCGCAGTGTCTCCGCGCCCCGGCGCAGGGCCGCGTCGCCGACCTCGACCGCGGTCACCGCCAGCCCGTTGCGGGCGAAGACCTCGACGATGCCGGCGCCCATGGTGCCAAGACCCACCACGCCCACGGATCCAAACTCGCGCCCCACCGCACGACCTCCCTGACGACCGCTCAAGTTACCGGCGAGTATCCCATGCCGCCGGAGCCGGGCCGGTGAGTGCTTCCGGTGAACACCGCTCACCACCCGAGTCACATTCATGGTTCAGTTGGTGCGACACGTCGCGCCGCCGTCCTCGGCGAACGCCGGCGCCCAGCGGACCGTGTCCGCCGATCCGGCGGTGCTTCACCGGCCGGCCAGGGGGCGCTTGGGCCCGCCACAGCCCGGCGCTCCGGCTCGATGCCCACCATATGCGCCACACCCCGGCCACGGGGTCGAACCGGCGGAGCTTGAAGCCCTCGAAGTCCTCGGCTCCATCCGGTTTGTGATGCGCCACGACCCGAAGACGAACTCGTGGCGACCGTCGTGCGCCGCGTCAGGACCGCTACGACAAGAAATCAGGTCCAGCGGATCGCGGCCCGCGAGCGCCAGAGGTCGAGGACCGCCGGGTCGCCGTCAACGTGGAGGTCGGCGGTGGCGCGCCGGTTCCACAACGCCAGGTAGAGATCGCTGGCCGGGCCGCGGAGCGTGCAGTCGGCGGCGTCCGGGTCGCCGCGGCTGATCTCCGCGCCCTCCGGCCCTATGTGGACGGTCCACGCGTGGGGGCCGGCGCAGCAGGCCCCGTCGGTCACGCCGACCGAGAGCGTGCACGGCGCCTCGGCGCGCAGGCGACGACCGCCACGCGAGCCGTAGAACCCCATGAGCAGCTCGTCGATGCCGTCGATGCCGACGTCGGCATCGACACCCCCGATCGTGCCGACGGCACCCTGTAGGTCGGCCCGGTGAATGGTCGTCTCGTGGGCCTGCCGACGGGCCCAGAACGCCAGCGGCGACGGCGCGGGCAGGAAGTGCCAGCAGGTGAGGTCGCCGGGCGCGGCGCGCAGCAGGTCGACCAGCTCGGCGTGTCCGGCCTGGAACCAGGCGACGAGGTCGGCGTCGCCCGGCATCGGGCCGACGGCGGCCTCCTCCTCGTCGTCGGTCAGCACCACCGTGCGGCACTCCCGGACGTAGGTGGCGGCCCAGCGATGGACATAACCGACGTGGTGCACCAGCTCTCGAACGGTCCACTCGGGACAGGTGGGAACGGGTGCGTCGAACCCGGCCTTCTCCGCCGCGTCGACGAAGTCCAGCCCGGCGCGCTCCAGGGCGTCGATGTGCCGACCGATCTCCATCCCGTCACTTTGCCAGACGCCTAGGACAAAATCCGTAGCGAGATTTCACACCATCAGCAGGCCGGTGACCCAGATGCCGGCGATGACCAGCGCGGTGGCGAGCTCGATGAGCATCGACACGCCGGCGGCCTTGAGGGCGTGTTTGGTCGACGTCCACGCGCGGCGCGCGTCCTTCTGCCGGATCTGCTCGACCACGTAGACCCCGAGCACGAAGCCGATCACCAGGCCGACGACCGGGATGACGAAGAAGCCGACGAGGCCGCAGACGCCGCCGAGCAGCAGGGTGAGGTTGGACACCCCGGCGCGCTTCAGGTTGCGTCCCGGCACGAGGTACTTCGCGACGAGGCCCAGCGCCAGCACGACGGTGGCCGCGACGGCGACCGTCCAGCCGACGGCGCCGTGACCGCCGAAAAGCGCCCACACCATCACCCCGGCCCAGCACAGGACCAGGCCGGGGAGCATGGGGACGACGACCCCGACGACACCGATGATCACCGCGGCGCCGGCGAGGAGCGAGACCAGCCCGCTGCTGTCGGTCAGATCCACGCGAAGACTCTAAGGGGTGTCAAGGTCGGCGGCACCGCGACCTCGCCGGACACCACCGCCCTACTGACGGACCCTCGCAGCGCCGACGACCTCCTTCAGCACGGCGGCGAACTCGGCCGGCCGCTCGATGTGCGGCGAGTGGCCGCAGTCGTCGTAGACGATCTCGCGGAAGGTGCCGCCGTTCCGCTCGTACCGCTGCAGCACCGCCCGGGTCTGGCCCACCATCGGCTGCGGCGGGCACGCCTCGTCGCCCGGCCAGCCGGGGACCAGGCCGAGTTTGCCGAGCTGCGCCAGGTCGAAGAACGACGCGTCGGACACGATCGCGTCCTTGTCGCCGCGGATCCAGGTGATCGGCGGCTTGACCGGCAGGTCGACGATGCCGGACAGGTTCACCCAGCGCGGTGACAAGGTGTTGAGGACGCCGCGGGTGCCGGGGCCGGCGTTGGGCCAGTGCTCGCTCGCCGAGGCGTCCCCCGGGTAGTTGTCCTCGCCCGTCGCCGTCGACAGCATGGTGTCGAGCAGGAGCTCCTCGTCGGCGCCGAAGGACTCCGGCGCGGCGACGTAGAACGCCCGCATGACGTTGCGCGGGCTGGCCTGCTCGCCGGTCCCGCGGTCCTTGGCGGCGAGCAGGCGGACGAAGTCGGGGTTGGCCGAGCCGCCGCCGGTGCCGGCGAAGTCGGGTGTGGTGGGCGTGCCGTCCAGGTCCCGGGTGCCGCCGAAGCCGTACGGCGAGACGGGCGACTCGAGCACCAGGGCGGCGATCGAGTCGGGGTGGTCGAGCAGCAACTGCATCGCCACGCCCCCGCCCAGCGAGTGCCCCACGACGACCGGCCGCGCGCCGCCGAAGGAGTCGAGCAGACCGGCGACGTCGTCGGCGAAGTCGCGCAGTCCCCGCGTGGCGTCGACGGGCAACGCCTCCGAGGCGCCGTAGCCGCGCAGGTCGGGCGCGACGATCCGCCACCCGGACGGCAGGTGACGGATCAGGGGCTCCCAATAGCCCGACGAGGAGCAGTTGCCGTGGATGAGCAAGACGGGTGGACCGTCGATCGGCCCGCGTGTAGTGACGTGCATCACCGCATGGTCGCACCGAGTGGCGCCGGGTCACATGTGGGCCGGCCACACGGTCCTAGGTGACGATGGCCTCGTCGCGCCCATACTTCGTCAGGGCCCAGATCACCGCGACGTCGGCGGCGATGATCAGCATCGACCACAGCGGATAGTAGGGCAGGAACAGGAAGTTGGCGACGGCGCTCAGCGCGGCCAGCACGATACCGAGCACGCGTGCCCACACCTGCCCGACGAGGACCCCGACGCCTCCGGCGGCGACGATCACACCGAGCGCGAGGTGAATCCAGCCCCAGGTGCTCACGTCGAAGCCGAAGAGGTAGTTGTCACTGAGCACGTAGAAGGTGTCCTCGAAGATCGCGGTCAGGCCTACCACGATCTGGAAGATGCCGATGACGATCATCATGCTGCCACCGAAGACGGCAAAGCTGGTGATCCAGCGGGACCGCTGCCGCATCGAGCTGGAAGTGGTATCCATGCCGCCACGGTCGGCTGACCCTGGGTGAACCTCCGTCACCCGGACGTCGGGACATTTCGTCCCATGACCGGCGGCCGGGTGGGCCGGAGGATGACGGCATGCGCCCGGCGACCCACCCGACGACCCATCGGTGCCGGTCGACCCCGGAGCAATGCTTGACGCGTCAAGTACGACCGTCATATCGTGAGCGTCAATAACTTGAACCTTCAACCATAAGGAACCGGAATGAACGTCTTCCTGTGGATCCTGCAAGGCCTGCTGGGCGCGGCCTTCGTCGTGGCCGGCGCCATGAAAGTCGGTCAGCCCAAGGAGAAACTCGCGAAGAACATGACGTGGGTCGAGCGGCGAACGCCGGGCACGGTCAAGTTCATCGGCGCGACGGAGATCCTGGGCGGCCTCGGGCTCATCCTGCCCTGGGCGACCGGGATCGCGACGATCCTGACGCCCCTCGCCGCGGTCGGCCTCGCGCTCATCATGGTCCTGGCCGTCGCCGACCACGTGCGCGCCAGGGAACATCAGGTGATCCCGATCAACGTGATCCTCGGCGCCCTCGCCGTGGTGATCGCGATCGGCCGCTTCTGACGCGTTCTGACGCGTTTCGGACCCGTCATTGGCCCCATCCGGCAAGATCCAGGCACCATGGATGGCATGAACGACGAGGCACGGCGGCTGGACGACACCGAGCAGCGCGCTTGGCTGTCGCTGCTCGCCATCGTGCTCGTCGGATTTCCCGAACTGGAGCGCACGTTCCGTCCGCACGGCCTGGTCCACGTCGAATACGGGCTGCTGGCGGCGCTGAGCCACGCCGACGACGGGCTGCGCCTGTCCGACCTGGCCGGCAAGATGAACATGACGGCGAGCCGGTTGAGTCACCGCATGCGCAAGCTGGTCGACCTCGGATACGTCGAGGTGACCGGCGACGCCTGCGACGGACGGGTGACCATCGCCCGCATCACCGAGGCCGGCCGCCGGTTCGCCGACGAGGTCGCGCCGGCCCACCTCGCCGACGTGCGCCGGCTGATCTTCGACCACCTCGACCGGGCTCAGACCGCCGCGCTCGCCGACGCACTCGGCACGATCGCGGGCAAGCTGGGCGAGACGTGTCCCGGTGCGCCGAAGGGACCACCGATCCCCGGCGCCCGCGCCATATAAATGCCGCCGCGACAGGAATACAGTGACCGCATGCGTGCCGTCGTGATCACCGGAGTGTCCCGCGGCCTGGGGGCCGCCTTCTTCGACGTGGCCAACGCGCGTGGTGACCGCATCCTGGCGGTCGGCCGCCACTTCACCCCCGACCAACAAGAACAGCGTGACGAGCGCCCCACTGACGTCATGCTGTTCTCCACCGATCTGGCCGACGCGCACTGGCTCCCGGACAACGACACACTGCGCTCGTTCCTGCGGGGCTCCGACGACGCGGTGCTCATCCACAACGCCGCCGTCGTCGATCCGATCGGCGAGGTGGGCAAGCTCACCACCGAGGCCATCACCAACGCGATCGCGGTCAACCTCACCGCGCCGGTCGTGCTGACCAACACCTTCCTGCGGGCCGCGCCGCGCGACGCACGCCTGCGGGTGCTGTTCATCTCCTCGGGCGCGGCCCGGCGGATCATCGACGGCTGGGCGCTCTACTGCACCACGAAGGCGGCCGGCGAGACGTTCATCGACGTCGTCGCCTCACAGGTGCAGGACGACGAGCGGATCAGCGTCGTCAACGTCGACCCGGGCATGATGGACACCGGCATGCAGGAGACCATCCGCCGGGCCGCGGGGTCCGGCGCCTACTTCCCGGGCAAGCAGCGATGGGTCGACGCGCACATCGAGGGCAAGCTCGCCGACCCGGTCGCCGTCGCCGAGCGAATCCTCAAGGAGCACGCTTCCTGAGCGGTTCGACCGCAGTTTCATCATCGCGAAGCGTTCTGCACTCCTGACCGCGTAGAGGTCCGTCTACCCGGTGTTGCGCCATGGGCCGGTGACGCACGCTCGCGCGGGCGGGTGTCCGTCTCCGTACGGCCTGCGGCATTGCGGGCTGCGCTCGCACGCTCGCGCGGGCGGGTGTCCGTCGATCGCGGTCGCCGCTGAACCCGGCACGGCGCGTTCCGTGCCGGGCGACCCCATGATCATGGGAAAGATCTGGCTATCCGGGCAGCCACATCTTTCCCATGATCACAAAAGCGAACGGCACGGCGGCGGATCGCGCCGGCCGGCACACCTCGGCGGCGAAACCACGCGCCCGAATCGTTCACCTTGGCCGGGTTCGACCAGGCGCTGCTGGGCTCGACTTCGCGGCCTTGAGCCAAGGGGGTGCGCAGCTCCGCGATCATGACAACTGGTCGCTCGCTTCCGCGCCCTACCCGCGGTCCAGGACCTCGCGGAGCTTCGGGCCGAAGTTCGCCGCGTCGCCGAAGCCGCCGTGGCCGCCGGGGAAGACCTCGGCGGTCGTGTCGAGCCGGGTGGCCAGCTCCAGACCGGCCCGGTTCGGTGGCTCGCCGGTGCTCGCGGCGCCGACGGCGGGCACCACGCGCGTGGCGCCGGACCGCAGCGCCTCGAGGTCGGGCAGGTAGGCGCCGACCGGCGGCACCTCGTAACCGACGAAGAACTCCATGTTCTTCTGCATCCGCGCGGCGAACTCCGGCGACGGCGGCTCGCCGGCGTCATGGTGTCCCTCGCCCATGCCCTCGCCGAGCACGCCCATCGCCGCGCCCCAGCCGGCCTGCCGATAGGTCTCCTCGACGCGTCGCGTCAGGGTCCGGAACCGGTCGAAGTCCGGCAGCAGCTCGAAAACCGGCGGCTCGTGGGCGACGACCGTGCGCACGAGCTCGGGGTGCCGGGCGGCCAGTTCCAGGGCGATCGTCGCGCCGGAGCTGTTGCCGAACACCTCGGCCGGCTCGTGCTCGGTCACCCCGACCGCGGCGAGCAACCGGTACGCATCGTCGGCGTGCTCCTCGACGCTCTGCATGGCGGGCGGGCCGTCCAGCGGGCTGCGAGAGTTGCCCCGCCGGTCGTAGGTGACGACGGTACGGCTGTCGGCGAGCCCGTCGGCCAGCCCCGCGAAGCCCTCCGCGTCGTAGACGCCGCCGCAGATCAGCAGCAGCACAGGCCCGCTACCGCGAACCTCGTAGTAGACGGTGGCACCCGGCACGGTGAGGGTCTCGGTCTTCAACGGTTCCTCCTGACTCGTCGTTCGCCAACCGGTCGGAGCACCACTGCGGTCCTCGACATGGATCCGTGACCTACTCGTGAGTAATTTCCGGGTCTAGAATCGCGCCATGACCGCCACGCGAACTCCCGGTGTCCCTGCCGTCGACGAGGGCTCGCTGATCTCGACCAATCCCGCCGGTGGCGAGGAGGTCGGCCGCTTTCCGGTCGCCTCCCCGGATCATCTCACCGCCGCCGTGGCCCGCGCCCGTGACGCGGCCGCGTGGTGGGCGGGCCTGGAGTTCGCCGGTCGCAGGCGGCGGCTGCTCGCCTACCGCAGCCTGCTCGTCAACCGCATCGACGAGCTCACCGAGCTCATGCGCCGCGAGGGCGGCAAGCCGACCGCCGACGCGCTGGTCGAGGCCGTCGCCGCCGTCGACCACATCGCGTGGGCCGCGCAGCACGCGCGGAAGGTCCTCGGGCGGCGCCGGGTCAGCAGCTCGCTCCTGCTCAAGGAGCACACGTCGTACCTGGAGTACCTCCCCCTCGGTGTCGTCGGCGTCATCGGCCCGTGGAACTACCCGGTGCTCACGCCGATGGGCTCGATCGCCTACGCGCTGGCGGCGGGCAACGCGGTCGTCTTCAAGCCCAGCGAGTACACCCCGGCGGTCGGGCAGTGGCTGGCCGACCGGTTCGCCGAGGTGGTACCCGAGAGTCCCGTCCTACAGGTCGTGCACGGGATGGGCGACGTCGGCGCGACCCTGTGCCGCTCCGGCGTCGACAAGATCGCGTTCACCGGCTCGACCGCCACCGGCAAGAAGGTCATGGCCGCGGCCGCCGAGTCGCTGACCCCGGTGCTGCTCGAGTGCGGCGGCAAAGACTCGATGATCGTGGCCGCCGACGCCGACCTCGACGCCGCCGCGTCGGCCTGTGTCTGGGGCGGCCTGACCAACGCCGGCCAGACGTGCGTCGGCATCGAGCGGGTCTACGTCGCCGACGCGGTCTACGACGACTTCCTCGGCCGGGTGGTCTCCCGCGCCGCGAAGCTCCAGGTCGGCGCGGACGCCACGGCCGACATCGGCCCGATCACCATGCCGTCCCAGATCGACGTCATCCGCCGGCACATCGAGGACGCCCTCTCCCGGGGCGGCCGGGCGGTGCTCGGCGGCGCGGAGGCGGTCCGGCCGCCGTTCGTCAGCCCGACGATCCTGGTCGACGTGCCGGAGGATGCCGCGGCGGTACAGGAGGAGACGTTCGGCCCGACCCTGACGGTCACTCGCGTCCGCGACGCCGACGAGGCGGTCCGGCTGACCAACGGCACCGGCTACGGCCTGGGCGGTGCGGTGTTCGCCAAGTCGGGCGGCGTGGACCTCGCGCGGCGGATCCGGTCCGGGATGACCTCGGTGAACTCGGCGCTGACGTTCGCCGGGATGCCGTCACTGCCCTTCGGCGGCGTCGGCGGTTCCGGCTTCGGCCGCATCCACGGCGAGGACGGCCTGCGCGAGTTCACCCGCCCGAAGGCGATCGTGAAGCGCCGCGGCCCGACGGTCCTGGCCGCCATGACCTTCAACCGCACCGAGAAGAGCATGGCCCAGATCGTCAAGGTGGTCCGCCTGGTGCACGGCCGCTCCCACTAACCCCCTTCCCACGTTGATCATGCACTTGTGGTGCCTCGACACTCCCAAGATGTCCGGGTTTGTCAGGCACCACAAGTGCATGATCAACGCGCCGAACGGGCCCGACGGGCCCGACGGGCCCGACGGGGGCCCGACGGGGGCCCGACGGGGGCCCGACGGGCCGAGGGACTAGAAGAGGGTCAGTTCGTCGCGCTCGATGCCGCGCAGCGCGTTGTAGTCGAGCACCACGCAGCGGATGCCCCGGTCCTCGGCCAGCACCCGAGCCTGCGGCTTGATCTCCTGGGCGGCGAAGACGCCGCTCACCGGCGCCAGCAGCGGATCACGGCCGAGCAGCTCGAGATATCTCGTGAGCTGCTCGACCCCGTCGATCTCGCCGCGGCGCTTGATCTCGACCGCGACCGTGGCGCCCTCGCCGTTCTTGCAGAGCAGGTCGACCGGGCCGATGGCCGTCATGTACTCGCGGCGGATCAGCGTGAACCCCTGGCCGAGCGTCTGCGGCGCGGCGGCCAGCAGCTCCTGCAAGTGGGCCTCCACGCCGTCCTTGACCAGGCCCGGGTCGATGCCCAGCTCGTGCGACGAGTCGTGCAGGATCTCCTCGATCGTGATCCGCAGCTCCTCGCCGGCCTTGTTGACGACCTTCCACAGGCCCTCGGACTCTTCCAGCCGGCAGGGTGGGCTCATCCAGTTGAGCGGCTTGTATGCCCGGTCATCGGCGTGGATCGAGATCGAACCATCAGCCTTCATGAGCAGGAGGCGGGTCGCGGGCGGCAGGTGGGCCGTGAGCCGGCCGATGTAGTCGACCGAGCACTTGGCGATGACGAGACGCACCGCGACAGCCTACGCGGAGCATGCCGAGCCAGCCGGATTGGCGTCCCGGTGTCATGCTGAGGACGTGTTGGAGTCATTGACAGGCCTCGGCCTGGCGACATCGGCCGGGCTGAACGCGTACATCCCCCTGCTGGCCATCGGCGTGCTCGCGCGGTACACCGACCTCATCACCCTGCCCTCCAACTGGGCGTGGATGGAGAACGGCTGGACACTGGCGATCGTCGCGGTGCTGCTGGCCATCGAGTTCGTCGCCGACAAGGTGCCGGTGGTCGACCACGTCAATGACGTGATCCAGACGTTCATCCGGCCGACGGCGGGCGGGCTGGCCTTCGGCGCGGCGGCGAGCTCGTCGACGGTGACGGTCACCGACCCGGGCGACTTCTTCAGCGGCCATCAATGGGTCCCGATCGTCGTCGGCGGCGCGATCTCACTCGGCGTGCACACTATGAAGGCCGCGTCACGGCCGGTCATCAACGCCACGACGGTCGGCTTCGGCGCCCCGGTGGCCAGCACCGTCGAGGACATCGCCAGCGTGCTGCTGTCGGTGATCGCGATCGTCCTGCCGGTGCTGGTCCTGCTGTTCCTGCTGCTGCTCTTCCTCGGGTTCGGCTGGCTGCTGCGCCGCCGGAAGCGCCGCAAGGCCGAGAAGGAAGCCGCGAAGTGGGCCCACGCCCAGGGCTATCGACCGTCCTAGGGCGGCGGTGGTCCGGCCGCTATGCGAGGTTGTGGGCCTCCCGCACCACGGTGACGAGCTCGTTCACCACGTCGGTGATGGCGAAGTCCTTGGGGGTGAAGACCCGCGCCACCCCCGACTCGCGGAGCACCTCGGCGTCGTCGGGCGGGATGATGCCGCCGACGACCACCGGCACGTCGGAGAGGCCCTCGGCGCGCAGCCCGGACAGTACCGACGCCACGGCCGCGAGATGGGAACCGGAGAGCACCGACAGGCCCACCAGGTCGACGTCCTCCTCGACGGCCGCGGCGACGATCTGCGCCGGGGTCAGCCGGATGCCCTGGTAGACGACCTCGAAGCCGGCGTCCCGGGCGCGCACCGCGATCTGCTCCGCGCCGTTGGAGTGGCCGTCGAGCCCGGGCTTTCCGACCAGCATGCGCAGGCGGCCGCTGCCGAGCTCGTCCGCGGTCCGCCGGACGCGCTCGCGGACCTGCTCCAGGTGGCCGTCGGCCGTCGGCGGGGACACCGAGGCGGAGAGGCCGGTCGGCGCGCGGTACTCGCCGAAGACCGAGCGCAGCGTGCCCGCCCACTCGCCGGTGGTGACCCCGACGCGCACGCACTCGAGCGTGGCCTCCATGAGGTTGGCCTCCCCGGAGGCCGCCGTCCGCAGCGCGTCCAGGGCGGCGCTCACGTCGCCGCGGGACGCCCGCCACTCGGCGACCGACGCGACCGCCGTGGCCTCGACCGCCGGGTCGATCTGCTCGATGGCCGCGGCACCGGCCGCCATCAGCGGCGACGGCTCGGTCTCGGTGAACCGGTTGACGCCCACCACGACGTCGTCGCCGCGCTCCATGCGGGCCCGGCGCTCGGCGAGCGACGCGACCAGGGAACTCTTGAGGTAGCCGGACTCGACGGCGGCCACCACGCCGCCCATCTCCAGCACCCGGTCCAGCTCCGCGGTCGCGCCGGTGACGATCTCGTCGACCAGCGCCCTCATCACGTGGGAACCCTCGAGCAGGTCCGGGTACTCCAGCAGGTCCGACTCGAACGCCAGCACCTGCTGCATCCGCAGGGACCACTGCTGGTCCCAGGGCCGCGGCAGGCCGAGCGCCTCGTTCCAGGCCGGGAGTTGTACGGCCCGTGCCCGCGCATCACGCGACAGCGTCACCCCCAGCATCTCCAAGACGATCCGCTGGACGTTGTTCTCCGGCTGCGCCTCGGTGAGCCCCAGCGAGTTGACCTGCACGCCGTAACGGAAGCGGCGGGCGGCCGGATCGGTCACGCCGTAGCGGGACTCGGTGATCGACGACCACAGTGTCGTGAAGGCGCGCATCTTCGCCGTCTCCTCGACGAACCGCACCGAGGCGTTGACGAAGAACGAGATCCGCGCGACGACGTCGGCGAAGCGGTCGCCGGGGACCTGGCCGGAGTCGCGCACGGCGTCGAGCACGGCGATCGCGGTCGCCAGGGCGAAGGCGACCTCCTGGACCGGCGTCGCGCCGGCCTCCTGGAGGTGGTACGAGCAGATGTTGACCGGGTTCCACTTCGGGCAGTTGGCCACGGTCCAGGCGATGGTGTCGGTGGTCAGGCGCAGCGACGGCCCGGGCGGGAAGATGTGCGTACCCCGCGACAGGTACTCCTTGACGATGTCGTTCTGCGTGGTGCCGGCCAGCGACTCGATCGGCACGCCGTGCTCGCGCGCGCACGTCACGTACAGCGCCAGCAGCCACATGGCCGTCGCGTTGATCGTCATCGAGGTGTTGGCCCGGCCGAGATCGATGCCATCGACCAGGGTGCGCATGTCACCGAGGTGGGCGATCGGCACACCGACCCGCCCCACCTCACCGCGGGCGAGCTCGGCGTCGGGGTCGTAACCCGTCTGGGTGGGCAGGTCGAAGGCGACCGAGAGCCCCGTCTGACCTTTGGCCAGGTTGCGGCGGAAGAGCGCGTTGGACGCGGTGGCCGACGAGTGGCCGGCGTAGGTCCGCATGACCCACGGGCGGTCGCGCTCTGGGAGCCTCTCTGAAACCATGGGTGAACCTTACTGAACGGTAACTATGGCGCGTGGGTGAAAGTTGTCACCGCGGCTAGGGTGAGTGCCGTGTCGGATGCGATCACCGTGCGCGGGCTGCACAAACGCTACAAGAACGCTGTCGCGGTCGACGGTGTCGACCTACGGGTCCACGACGGCGAGGTGTTCGCGCTCCTCGGCCCCAACGGGGCGGGCAAGACGACCACCGTCGAGATCCTGGAGGGCTTCCGCAGGCGCACCTCGGGCGAGGTGTCGGTGCTCGGCGTCGATCCGCAGCACGGCGACGCGACGTGGCGCTCCCGGGTCGGCGTCGTGCTGCAGAGCACCGGGGAGTTCGACGACCTGACGGCGCGCGAGGTCGTGCGGCATTTCGCGCAGTACTACCCCAAGGCCGACGATCCCGACGCGGTCCTCGCCAGGGTCGGCTTGACGGACAAGCAGAACGACCGCACCCGCGTGCTCTCCGGCGGTCAGAAGCGCCGGCTCGACGTCGCCCTGGGCATCGTCGGCCGTCCGGAGCTGCTGTTCCTCGACGAGCCGACGACGGGCTTCGACCCGGAGGCGCGCCGTGAGTTCTGGGGCCTCATCCGGGACCTGGCCGCCGCCGGCACCACGATCCTGCTCACCACGCACTACCTCGACGAGGCCGAGACGCTGGCGGACCGGGTCGGCGTGCTGGCCGGCGGCAGGCTCATCGCCGTCGACACGCCCGACCGCCTGGGCGACCGGGGCAGCGGCACGGCGACCGTCGGCTGGCTCGGCCCCGACGGGCCCCGGTCCGAGCGGACCGACACCCCGACCGCGGTCGTGACCAGGCTCGCCGCGCAGTTCGGCGGCGAGGTGCCCGGCCTGACCATCACCAGACCCAGCCTCGAGGACGTGTATCTGCGGATGATCGGCGCCGGCGAATGACCGCCCTGCACCTGGGCCTCCTGCGCGGCGGGCTGGAGATCAAGCAGTTCCTGCGCAGCCGCGAGTCGGTGGTGTTCACGCTCGCGTTCCCGCTCCTGCTGCTCGTCCTGTTCGGCGCGATCTTCGAGGACGAGCTCGCGCCCGGCGTGTCGTACACCCAGTACTTCGCCGCCGGCATGCTCGCCGCCGGCCTGCTGTCCACCGGGTTCCAGTCGCTGGCCATCCAGATCCCGATCGAGCGCGAGAAGGGCATCCTCAAGCGCCTGCGCGGCACGCCGATGCCCCGCGTCGCGTACTTCGTCGGCAAGGTCGTGATGGTCCTCGCGATCGGCCTGGCCGAGACGGTGCTCCTGCTGGCCACCGCAGTGCTGCTGTTCGACCTGCCGCTGCCGTCCACGGCCGGCAAGTGGCTGACCTTCGCCTGGGTCGGGGTGCTCGGCATCACCGCCTGCACGCTGTGCGGGATCGCGTTCTCGTCGCTGGCCCGCAGCGGCCGCAGCGGGCCGGCGGTCGCCACCCCGGTCGCGATCGTCCTGCAGTTCATCTCGGGGATCTTCATCCCGTACCAGAACATCCCGGGCTGGCTGCGCGACATCGCGTCGGTGTTCCCGCTGAAGTGGATGTGCCAGGGGATGCGGTCGGTGTTCCTGCCCGACTCGTTCGCCGCGCAGGAGGTCGACGGGGGCTGGCAGCACGGCACGACGGCACTGGTGCTGGGCGCGTGGATCGTGGGCGGGCTGGTGCTGTGCCTGGCGACGTTCCGCTGGACCGACCGCTCATGATCACGCGGGGCTGAAAACCTCAGGGTTGCCGGACCGTTGCCGAACAGTGCAAGGTGACGGGACGGCTGCGCAGGGCGATCCGGCAGGCCGGCACGGCCGGGATCCTGGCGATCGGGCTCGTCGTCGCCCTCGGCCTCGCGGCGTCGTGGCACGCGGCCGGGTCGATCCGCGACGGCCGGCACGAGCGTGCGCTCGCCCTGCTGGACCGCGACACGTCACTCGCGGAGGTCGCCGTCCGCACCGAGATCCATCGGTACCTGGACACGCTGCGCACGGTCGCGGCGGCGCTCGGCGCGCACGAGACCCTCACCTCCGACGACTTCGCCGCCACCACGGCACCGCTGCGCGACGCCGGGCTCGCCGGCGCCACGTCACTCGTCTTCGCGGTCGCCGCGGCGGACGGGCGGATCGCGGAGATCCAGCGGTACTGGCGGGAGCGCGGCGTGACCAACCTCGACCTGCGGGCCGAGGGCAGCGGCCGGGAGCACCTCTTCACGATCTTCTCTCGTCCGCTGGACGGCAACCCGGCGATCGCGGCCGGCGTCGACCTGTCGCAGTCGGCCGAGCCCTCGGCGGCGCTGAACGAGTCGCGGCGGTCGGGCGTGCCCGCCGTGTCGGACACGTACGTGCTGCTGCGCGACCGGGAACTGCCGATCGAGGAGCAGCAGATGTCGTTCGTGATGGCCGCGCCGGTCCTGGGCGTGCCGGACCCGAGCGGCCGGCAGGTGTTCAAGGGCTGGGTGATCCTCGGGCTGCGCGGCCAGGACTTCGCCGGCTGGGTGCTCACCGAGGCGATCCGCGGCCAGGTCGACGGCAGCCTGCTCGCGGCCAACGGCGGAGGGCAGGAGATGCTGGTCGCTTCGCTGCGCCGCGGCCAGGCCACGCGGCCGGACCTGCGGCGCGAGGTGGCGGTCCCGATCGCCAACCGGCAGTGGCGGCTGGTCGTCACCGCCGACTCCGCCGGACTCGGCGGCGGGTCACCGCTGCTGCCGTGGACGGTCGGCGTGGGCGGGACGATGCTCACGCTGCTGGTCGGCGCGATGCTGTGGGCGCTCGCCGGTGCGCGACTGCGGGCCGAGGCCAGGGTCGCGGCCGCCACCGCCGAACTGCGGGAGGCGCAGCGGTCGGCACACCGCCAGGTGGCACTCCTCAACGGCATCCTGGAGCGGATCAGTGACGGCGTGGGGGTGGTGGACGAGGACGGCGCGTTCCTCGTCCACAACCCGGCCGCGAAGGCGATGCTCGGTGTGGACGCCGACATCGACGGCGTGGAGCACTGGCAGGCGCACTACGGCATCTACCGGCCCGACGGCGTCACCCCCTTCCCCGCCGAGGAGCTGCCGCTCGTCCGCGCCCTGGACGGCGAGTCGACGGACCGGGTCGAGATGGTCATCCGCAATCCCGGCCGGCCCGACGGCCTGCTGCTCTCGGTCAGTGGCCGCCCGCTCGACGTCGACGGTCGCCGGGGCGCGATCGCCGTGTTCCACGACGTGACCGCGGCCCGCGAGCGTGAGGCCGAGCTGGCCGCGTACGCCGGGATCGTCGCGCATGACCTGAAGAACCCGCTGACCGTCCTCGCGGCGCACGCCGAGTTGGCGCACGACGCGCTGTCCGAGACGCCGCCCCACGCCCGCGAGGCGCTGCAGAGCATCGACCGGGTCAGCGCGGGCGTGATCCGCATGCGCCGGCTGATCGACGACCTGCTGGCCTACACCACGGCCCGGGACGCGGCGCTGCGCACCCAGCCGATCGGCCTCGCCGAGCTGGTGTCCGAGGTCGTGGCCGAGCGGGTGAACCACCTCGCCGCGCGGCCGGACATCTACGTGGGGCCGCTGCCCGTCGTCGAGGCCGACCCGGCGATGCTGCGGCAGGTGCTCGACAACCTGATCGGCAACGCGTTGAAGTACGTCCACCCGGGTCGGACTCCGAAGATCGACATCAGCGCCGTGGTGGACCGGCCCGGCTGGATCCGGGTCGACGTGGCCGACCGTGGCATCGGCGTGCCCGACGCGGACAAGCCGCGCGTCTTCGAGTCGTTCCACCGGGCGCACGAGGGGCAGCCGTACGGCGGCACCGGGCTGGGCTTGGCCATCTGCCGCCGGGTCGTCGACCGGCACGGCGGCGCGATCACCGTCGCCGACAACCCCGGCGGTGGCAGCCGGTTCAGCTTCACCGTCCCGGCGGCGGTGGACCTCGCGCCGTCCACCGCCGCGCACGACGGCGCCGAGCGTCACGAGTACGTGTAGAAGCCCTTGCCGGTCTTCCGGCCCAGGTCACCCGCGGTCACCATCCGGGCGAGCAGCTCCGGCGGGAAGAACTTCGGGTCGTCGGTGTCGGTGTGGATGTTCTTGGTCGCGTGGTAGAGCACGTCCACGCCGGTCAGGTCGGTCGTCGCCAGCGGGCCCATGGCGTGACCGAAGCCGAGCTTGCAGGCCAGGTCGAGATCCTCGGCGCTGACCACGCCGCTCTCGACGAGTTTGACCGCCTCGACGACCAGGGCCGCGATGAGCCGTGTGGTGACGAAGCCTGCGACGTCGCGGTTGACCACGACGCACGTCTTGCCGATCTCCTCGGCGAAGGCCCGGACGGTCGCCAGCGCCTCGTCGGAGGTCTTGTACCCGCGGACGAGCTCGCAGAGCTTCATGACCGGGACCGGCGAGAAGAAGTGGGTGCCGACGACCCGCTCCGGCCGTTCGACGACCGCCGCGATCTGGGTCACCGGGATGGCGGAGGTGTTCGTCGCCAGTACCGCGTCCGGTTTGCAGATCTTGTCCAGCGCACGGAAGACCTCGTGCTTGACGTCCAGCCGCTCGAACACGGCCTCCACCACGATGTCGGCGTTCGCGGCCGCGTCGAGGTCGGTGGCGGGGTGGATGCGGGCGAGCGCGGCCTCGACGTCGGCCTCGCTGATCGTGCCCTTGCTCGCGAACTTGCCGAGGCTCGCGCGGATGCCGCTGAGACCCCGCTGGACGGCCTCGTCGTTCAGGTCCCGCAGCGTCACCTCCCAACCGGCCTGCGCGGCGACCTGGGCGATACCGGACCCCATGAGCCCCGCTCCGATGACCGCAAGACGACCCGCCATGCTCTCTCTCCTCGGTTTCTTGAACCCAACTCGCTACGCTGCGTTACTCGTCGGTGGCAAACTGTCCACGTGCCCCTCATGTACCTCGCGGGATGGGCCGCCTCCGCCGGCGTGCTCACCGCGCTCGTCTTCATCATCCGGCTGATCAAGGACAGCGGGGCACCCAGTGGCATATCCCTCACACCGTTCCCCACCGACGACTACGGCCTCCTGCGGTCCGTCTCCGTCATCGGCGACCTGGCCTTCGCCCGCGACGTGCGGGACCGCCTCCGGCACAACGGCGTGCGCGCCACCCTGGCGACCGGGCATGACGGGATGGTCCGCGTGCTCGTCTTCGCGGACGAGTTCGACCGAGCCAGACGCCTGATCAACTCCTGACCCACCCACCGCCCCTTCCATGCGTCGATCTTGCACTTGTGGTGCCGTGACACTCCCAACTCGTCCGGGTTTGTCAGGCACCACAGGTGCATGATCGACGCTGTCATTCGGGTTATCGTCAGAAGTCGAACTCGTCGGGCGGGGCCACCGCCCGCTCCACCGCGACGCCCAGTCCCCGCAGGTCCGACTCGAAGCTCGGGTAGCCGCGGTCGATGTGGTGCACGTGGCGGATCTCGGTGACGCCGTCCGCGCACAGACCGGCGATCGCCAGGCCCGCGCCGGCCCGGATGTCGGTCGCGGTGACCGGTGCGCCGGACAGGCGCTCCTTGCCGCGGACCACGGCGTGGTGGCCGTCCGTGCGGATGTCGGCGCCCAGCCGGGACATCTCGTTGATGAACATGAACCGGCCGTCGAAGATGTTCTCGGTGACCAGCGAGGAGCCCTCGCTGACCGACGCCAGGCCGACCGCCATCGGCAGCAGATCGGTCGCGAAGCCCGGATACGGCAGGGTGACGACGTCGACGGCGCGGGGCCGCTCGGCCATCCGCACCCGGAACGAGTCCGGCCCGGTGGTGACCTCGCCGCCGGCGGTGACGACCTTGTCGAGCGCGATCTCCAGGAACCCGGGGTCGATGCCGTGGACGGTCACGTCACCGCGGGTCATCGCCGCGCCGAACGCCCAGGTGCCGGCCACGATCCGGTCGCCGACCGTGCGGTGCACCACGGGGCGCAGCTCGCTGACGCCCCGCACGACGAGGCGGGAACTGCCGGCACCCTCGATGTCGGCGCCCATGTCCGTGAGCATCCGGCAGATGTCGACGATCTCCGGCTCGCGCGCGGCGTTGTCGATCTCGGTGCGGCCGTTGGCCAGCACCGCCGCCATCAGCAGGTTTTCCGTCGCGCCCACGCTGGGGAAGTCGAGCCAGATGGTGGCGCCGTGCAGCTTCGGCGCCGTGGCGATGACGAACCCGTGCTCACCGGAGATGTCCGCACCCATCCGGCGCAGCCCCTCCACGTGCATGTCGAGGCCCCGCGAGCCGATGGCGTCGCCGCCGGGATGGGCGACCCGCACGTGGCCGCAGCGGGCGACCAGCGGGCCGAGCACGCAGATCGAGGCCCGCAGGCGGCGGACGAGATCGTAGTCGGCCTCGGCGCCCAACTGCTCGGGCACGTCGATGACCACCCGGTCGCCGTCCTGCTCGACGTCGCAGCCGAGCCGGCGCAGCACCTCGGCCATGATGGCGATGTCGGTGATGCGCGGCACGTTGGTGAGCACCGACCGGCCGGTCGCCAGGAGCGCTGCCGCCATGAGCTTCAGGGCCGAGTTCTTGGCTCCGACCACGGAGACGTCGCCGTCCAGCCGAGCGCCGCCCACAACACGGATCACGTCCACGTCCGCCATCGTAGGGGCATTCCGTACTGTCGAAGGCATGGCCATTCACCTCACACGCATCTACACCAAGACCGGCGACGCCGGCGAGACGGGACTCGGGGACTTCTCCCGGGTCCCGAAGACACACCCGCGCATCGGCGCCTACGCCGACGTCGACGAGGCGAACGCGGCCATCGGGGTGGCGCTGGCGCTCGGCGACCTGGCCGACGAGGTGCGTGACACGTTGACCGTCGTGCAGAACGACCTCTTCGACGTGGGGGCGGACCTGTGCAACCCGATCACCCCGGAGCCGGCACACCCGCCGCTGCGTGTCACCGAGGCGCAGGTCGAGCGGCTCGAGGCGTGGTGCGACGAGTTCAATCCGCGGCTGCCCAAGCTGGATTCGTTCATCCTGCCCGGCGGCACCCCTGGCGCGGCGCTGCTGCACGTGGCGCGCACGGTGACCCGCCGCGCCGAGCGCAGCGCGTGGACCCTGATGGAGGTGGCGCCGGACACGACGAACCCGGTCGCGTTGCGGTACTTGAACCGCCTCTCCGACCTGCTGTTCATCCTGTGCCGGATCGCCAACCCGGACGGCGACGTGAAGTGGGTCCCGGGCGGCTCCCGCTGACCCCTTGCCGGCGGAAGCCGCTCAGCCGGCGCGGTAGCGGTACGGGCGGGTGTCCGGGGTCGACTCGCCGGGAGGGGCCGCCTCGATCCAGGACAGGAAGCCGGTCAACGCCCGCTCGGCCATCGCGATCTCGACCGGGGACTGCCGGGTGACGCAGCGGACGATGACCCAGTCCGGCGGCAGCACGAGACGCTCGGCGGCATCGGGGGCGCGGCGGCGGTCAACGGCAAGCCCACGTCGGGAAAGCACCCGACGTGGGCCCGGCCAGAAACTGAAGATGCGATACCACCGCAGGTCGTCGCCGGCGAACCTCGCGAGGCCCGCGGACCAGCCACGGCCGGGCACCATGGTGCTCAACCGCACACCGAGCTCGATCGTGCCGCCCCGGCGGGTGATGACCATGCGGCGCAGGAACAGCAGCGCCAACGCGGCGAGCAGGATGAGGACGCCGATCCCGATTGCCTCGACGATCCTCACCTCCGCCGCCTCTGCCTAGTGCGCCGCGGCGGAGGAAGCGGGCGCGCAGCTCTCGGCGAGCACCGTCACCCCTGTCGCGGTGACCGAGAGGAATCCGCCCGAGACGTCGAAGGCGAACTCCTGGCCCGACTGCTTGATGCGCACCTGGCCGGGCTCGGCGAGCTGGCCGAGCAGCGGAGCGTGTCCGGGGAGCACACCGAGCTCGCCCTCGGTCGTGCGGGCGACGATCATGTCAGCGTCGCCGGACCACACCTTTTCCTCGACGGCTACGAGCTCGACGTGCAGTTGCCTCGCCACGCTAGTTACTCCTCGTGTGCGCAATTCGGTTTGGACGAGTCTAGTCAATGATCCGGGCGATCGAGCAGTGGCCCTCGCCACGTTGGCACAACAGCCCAGGAACGGATTCAGCGCGCTGCCGCGGGATTGACCGGGGCGACTACCCGACGTGAGTTTCCACTACCTCAGAGCGTGACGCACGTCACCGACTAGCGGGGGCAATCGCTGAAATTTTCCACCGCGGGTGTTGCTTTGGCACAAGGCGATCCCGCGGAACGAGAGAAGGCGCGGACCCGCCGGGTCCGCGCCTTCTCCTGGGTCGCTGGAGCGGCCGGTCAGCCTTTCATGAGCTCGTGCGCGTTGCGCTCGAGATCCTCAAGGCCACCGCACATGAAGAAGGCCTGCTCGGGGAAGCTGTCGTATTCACCCTCACTGATCTTCTTGAATGCCTCGATCGTCTCCTTGAGCGGAACCGTCGAGCCGGGAACGCCGGTGAACTGCTCCGCCGCGTAGGTGTTCTGCGACAGGAACCGCTCGATGCGCCGCGCCCGGGCCACCGTCACCTTGTCCTCTTCGGACAGCTCGTCCATACCGAGGATGGCGATGATGTCCTGGAGGTCCTTGTACTTCTGCAGGATCCGCTGCACCTCGCGGGCGACCCCGTAGTGCTCGGCGCCGACGAACTCCGGCGCGAGGATGCGCGAGGAGGACGCCAGCGGGTCGACGGCGGGGTAGATGCCCTTGTCCGAGATCGACCGCTCGAGGTTGGTCGTCGCGTCCAGGTGGGCGAACGTGGTGGCGGGCGCCGGGTCGGTGTAGTCGTCGGCGGGCACGTAGATCGCCTGGAGCGAGGTGATGGCCTTGCCCCGGACGGAGGTGATGCGCTCCTGGAGCTGACCCATCTCGTCGGCCAGGGTCGGCTGGTAACCCACGGCGCTCGGCATACGGCCGAGCAGCGTCGACACCTCGGAGCCGGCCTGGGTGAACCGGAAGATGTTGTCGATGAAGAGCAGCACTTCCTGGTTTTGCACGTCGCGGAAGTACTCCGCCATGGTCAGCGCGGCCAGCGCGACCCGCAGCCGGGTGCCCGGCGGCTCGTCCATCTGGCCGAAGACCAGAGCGGTCTTGTCCAGGACGTTACCTTCGGCCATTTCCAGGATGAGGTCGTTGCCCTCACGGGTCCGCTCGCCGACGCCGGCGAACACCGAGGTGCCACCGAAGTTCCGGGCGACCCGGATGATCATCTCCTGGATGAGCACCGTCTTGCCCACGCCGGCGCCACCGAAGAGGCCGATCTTCCCACCGCGCACATACGGCGCGAGGAGGTCGAGCACCTTGATGCCGGTCTCCAGCATCTCGGTCTTCGGCTCCAGCTCCGCGAACTCGGGCGGCGGGCGGTGGATCTCCCAGCGCTCGTTGATCTCGAGCGTCGACTCGTCGGCGTTGAGCACCTCGCCGAGGGCGTTGAACACGTGGCCCTTGGTGATGTCGCCGACCGGCACCGAGATGCCGGCGCCGGTGTCGCGCACCTCGGCGCCGCGGACCAGGCCGTCGGTAGGCTGCATGGAGATGGCGCGCACCATGTTGTCGCCGAGGTGCTGGGCAACCTCGAGCGTCAGCTTCTTCGTGCCCTCGGCGAGGACCACGTCGACATGGAGCGCGTTGTAGATTTCGGGCATGGCGTCACGCGGGAACTCGGCGTCGACGACCGGGCCGATGACCCGGACCACGCGGCCGACCGCGGTCTTCGTGTCTGCTGGTGCAGTCATCACACATCACTTCCCGCCGCCGCCAGCGCGTTGGCGCCGCCGACGATCTCACTGATTTCCTGGGTGATCGCCGCCTGCCGAGCGGAGTTCATCTCGCGGGTGTACCGCTTGAGCAGGTCGTCGGCGTTGTCGGAGGCGCTCTTCATGGCGCGTCGGCGGGCGGCCGACTCGCTGGCCGCCGAGTCCAGCAGCGCCGCGAAGATCCGCGTGTTGATGTACTTCGGCAGCAGCGCGTCCAGTAGCTGCTCCGCCTCGGGCTCGAACTCGTAGGCCGGCAGCGGCCCGCTGACCTCCTGCTCCTTGACCTCCATCGGCGCGACGATCCGCGCGACGGGAGTCTGGGTCATGAGGGAGCGGAACTGCGTGTGGACCATGTGGAGCTCGTCGATGCCGAGGATGCCGTCGGCGCCCGGGCCGTCGATCGAGTCGTCGGCGCCGTTGACGAACGCCTGGATCAGCGTCTCGCCGATCTCGCTGGCGTTGTCGTACCGCGGCTGCTCGGAGAAGCCGGTCCAGCTCCCCGCGATCTCGCGGCCGCGGAACCGGTAGTAGGCCACGCCCTTTCGTCCGGCGATGTAGAGGGCGACCTGCTTGCCGTCCTCCCGCAGGCGGGCGATCAACTGCTCACACGTGCGGATCGCGTTGGCGTTGTAGCCGCCGCACAGTCCGCGGTCGCTGGTGACCAGCAGGACACCGGCCCGGTGGACCGTGGTCCGGGGCACGAGCAGCGGGTGGTCGACGTTGGTGTTGGTCGCCAGTGCCGTCAGCACGCCCGTGATCGCCTCGGCATACGGCAGCGAAGCGGCGACCCGCTCCTGCGCCTTGCCGATGCGGCTCGTGGCGACGAGCTCCTGCGCCTTGGTGATCTTCTTGGTCGACTTGACCGTGCGGATCTTCCGGCGCAGTGCTTGTACCTGACCGGCCATGGCTCAGCCCGACTTCCGGACCTGGCGGGTGACGGTCTCGCGATCCTGCTCACCCTCCAGCGCCTTGGCCGGCGCCTCGTTGAGGTGCACCTCGTCCGCCTTGGTGGAGAACACCTGCTTGAAGCTCTTCACGGCCTCGGTGAGGCTGTTGACCGTCTCGTCGTCGAGATCCTTGGTCTCGGCGATCTTGATCAGCAGCTCCTTGCGGTTGCCGCGGAGGTACTGCAGCAGCTCCGACTCGAACCGGCGGATGTCGGAGACCGGGACGTCGTCGAGCTGACCGGTGGTGCCGGCCCAGATCGAGATGATCTCCTCCTCGACCGCGAACGGCGAGTACTGGGGCTGCTTGAGCAGCTCGACCAGGCGGGCGCCCTTCTCCAACTGGGCCCGCGACGCCTTGTCCAGGTCGGAGGCGAACGCCGAGAACGCCTCGAGCTCGCGATACTGCGCCAGGTCCAGACGCAGGCGGCCGGCGACCTTGCGCATGCCCTTGACCTGCGCGGAACCACCGACGCGGGACACCGAGGTGCCGACGTTGATGGCCGGGCGGACGCCCTGGTTGAACAGGTCGGACTCGAGGAAGATCTGGCCGTCGGTGATCGAGATGACAT
Source organism: Dactylosporangium roseum (assembly GCF_025264685.1). GTDB lineage: Bacteria > Actinomycetota > Actinomycetes > Mycobacteriales > Micromonosporaceae > Dactylosporangium > Dactylosporangium roseum. The sequence continues at coordinate 1,375,554 of NZ_CP073721.1, read as the reverse complement.
TCGTCGGGATGTAGGCCGAGATGTCGTTGGCCTTCGTCTCGATGATCGGCAGACCCGTCATCGAGCCACCGCCGAGCTCGTCGGAGAGCTTCGCGCAGCGCTCCAGCAACCGGGAGTGCAGGTAGAAGACGTCACCCGGGTAGGCCTCACGGCCCGGCGGGCGGCGCAGCAGCAGCGACACGGCGCGGTACGCCTCGGCCTGCTTGGTCAGGTCGTCGAAGACGATGAGGACGTGCTTGCCGCCGTACATCCAGTGCTGGCCGATGGCCGAACCGGCGTAGGGGGCGAGGTACTTGAAGCCGGCCGGGTCGGACGCGGGCGAGGAGACGATGGTGGTGTACTCCATCGCGCCCTGCTCCTCCAGGATTCCGCGCGTGGCGGCGACCGTGGAGGCCTTCTGGCCGATGGCGACGTAGATGCAGCGGACCTGCCGCTTCGGGTCGCCGGACTGCCAGTTGTCCCGCTGGTTGATGATCGTGTCGAGCGCGACGGTCGTCTTGCCCGTCTTGCGGTCACCGATGATCAACTGGCGCTGGCCCCGACCGATGGCGGTCATGGCGTCGATCGCCTTGATGCCCGTCTGCAGGGGCTCCTTCACCGGCTGGCGGGCCATGACGTTGGGCGCCTGGAGCTCCAGCTCGCGGAGGCCCTCGTTGACGATCTCGCCACGGCCGTCGATCGGCTCGCCGAGCGGGTTGACCACGCGGCCGAGGAAGGCGTCACCGACCGGGACCGAGAGCACCCGGCCGGTCCGCTTGACCTGCTGGCCCTCCTCGATGCCCTCGAACTTGCCGAGGACGACGACACCGATCTCGCGGACGTCGAGGTTGAGCGAGACGCCGAGCGTGCCGTCCTCGAACTCGAGCAGCTCGTTGGCCATCGTCGAGGGCAGGCCCTCGACCTGGGCGATACCGTCGCCGGCGTAAGAGACGACGCCGACCTCCTCGCGGGAGATCCGTGATTCAACGGACGAGACGTAGCGCTCGAGTGCGCCCCGAATGTCGTCCGAGGAGATGGTCAGCTCGGCCATCCTCAACCTTCTATCTGTGTATCAAGCTTCGGGGATTGGATTATTTGGCGAGCGCCGTGCGGGCCTCGGCGAGGCGGCGCGCGACCGTGCCGTCATAGAGGTCGGAGCCGACCTTGACCCGCATGCCTCCGATAACGCGCGGATCAATGTCGATCTTCAGGGAGACTCCTCGACCGTACAGCGCGGCGAGCCGGCCAGCCAGGCGATCCTCTTCCTCAGCGGTCAGCGGGATCGCGGTGGTCACGTGCGCCACCGACCGGTCGCGCTTGGCGGCGGCCAGCTCGACGAGACGGGACAGCGAACTGTCGACCCCACGGCCGCCGAACCCGGCCAGCGCCAGCAGCGCGAGGCTCAGTGTCGCCGGCTTGACCTTGCCGTCGAGCAGGTCACGGACCAGCTCCTGGCGGGAGGCCAGCGGTGCGGTCGAGTCGGCGAGCGCTGCGGCGAGCCGCGGGTCGCCGGAGGCGACCTGCCCGAAGCGGAAGAGCTCGTCCTCCACGTCGGCCAGCTCCCCGGCCTTGTCGGCGGCGGAGAGCAGCGCGTCGACGCCGAGCCGCTCGACGCCGTCGAGCAGCGCGCCCGGGCCGGACCAGCGACCGCTCACCAGGGCGGAGAGCAGCGCGACCGTCTCGTCGCTCACCTTCCCGGACAGGATCGAGCTGACCAGCCCGCTGCGGTCCGCAGCGGCGCGGGCCGGGTCGGCCAGGGCCCGGCGCAGCCGCGGCTCGCGCCGGAGCAGGTCGGCGGCGGCGAGGATCTCCTCGGCCACCGAACTGATCTGCTGCACGCCAGCGCTCGCCGAGAACTCGGCGAGCTTGTCGGCGGCGGCCCCGTAGGCCTCCCGGTTGATCGCATCCATCAACGCCGCCCGGCGGCACCGGCCGCGTCCGCGTCGCCGATCTCCCGCAGGAACCGCTCGACGGTGCCCCGCCGGCGCGCTTCCTCCTCCAGCGACTCCCCGACGATCCGGCCGGCCAGGTCGACCGCGAGCGAGCCGACCTCGGCCCGCAACTGGCGGACGATGGTCTGCCGCTCGGTCTGCAGGGCATCCCGGCCCGCCGCGATGATGCGGTCGCTCTCCTCGCGGGCCTTCGCGAGGATGTCCTCGCGGATCCCCGTCGCGTCGGCGCGCGCTTCGTCACGGATGCGAGCCGCCTCGGTGCGAGCCTCGGCCAACTGCTCCTTGTACTGCTGGAGCAGCCGATTCGCCTCGGCCTGCGCCTCCTCGGCACGCTTGATCCCGCCCTCGATCGCGTCCACCCGTGCCCGGAAGGTCTCCTCCATACGCGGGAAGACGAGCTTCATCAGCACGAAGCACAGGATCGCGAAGGCGACGAGGCCGACGACGATCTCCTGCCAGATCGGAATGATCGGGTTGTGTTCTGCCTCTGCGGCGTAGAACAGCATTGGGAAACCTCCCGCTTTCGTGGTGGATGAGGGCGGGAGGACTAGCTACGGAACACGAAGCCGAAGGCGATACCCAGCAGGGCGAGCGCCTCGACCACGGCGAAGCCGAGGAACATGTACGTACGGGTCAGACCGGCCGACTCGGGCTGGCGGGCGGTGGCCTGGATGTACGAGGCGAAGACGATACCGACGCCGATGCCAGGGCCGATGGCGGCGAGGCCGTAACCGATGGCGCTGAGGCTACCGCTGACTTCTGCCAGGGTCATGGTGTGTTTCCTCCTGAGATCTCGCGTGACGATCACGCGGGACAACTGAAAAAGGTGGTGCCGTTCGCTTTCGAGGCTCGAAGCGGGGGTCGGCTCAGTGCTCCTCGGCCAGCGTGCCGGCGAGGTAGTTGGCCGTCAGAAGCGTGAAGACGTATGCCTGCAGGGCGGCGACCAGCAGCTCGAAGAACGTGAGCAGGATGGTCATGCCCCAGGAGATCACTGAGATCGGCTTGAGGAAGAGGCTCTCCGCGTTGAGCAGCGCGAAGCCGCCCAGGGTGAACACCAGCAGCAGCATGTGGCCGGCGAACATGTTGGCGAAGAGACGGAGGGCGAGCGTGGCCGGCTGGAGAATGAACGCCTGCAGCGCCTCGATCGGCAGCAGCAGCGGCTGCATGAACCACGGGGCGGGCAGCACGGTGGCGTGCTTCAGATAGCCGAGGAAGCCGTGCTTCTTGACGCCCTGGTAGAGGTACAGGGCGTAGGTACACAGCGCCAGCATGAGCGGAAACGCGATGTGTGCCATCGGTGAAACCTGGATGAACGGCACGATCGCGAAGACGTTGGCGACCAGGATGAAGCAGAACAGCGAGGCCAGGTAGGGCGCGAACCGCAGCCCCTCGTGGCCGATGACGTCCTTGGCGACGCCCTCACGCACGAACCCGTAGACGGACTCGGCGAGCCACTGCTTCTTGGTCGGAACGAGCTTGGGGTTGCGGTACGACACCAGGAAGAAGATCAGGACGATGGCAACGGCGAGCCAGATGAACAGAGTGAACTTGCTCAGCCAGGGGCCGATGTCCCCGATGTTCGGGGGGAAGATGTCGTTCACGCTCGGCGGGAACGGCGCCTCCGCCAAAACCAGACCGCTCACCACGTCCCTTTCGATATCGAAACCATCGGTGGATCAGGCACCGAGGCGCTTGACCACCAGATAGATGCCGCCTGCCGCACCGAGCACACATCCGATGGCGGTGGCGATGCCACCGGCGTTGAGCCACCGGTCGACCAGCCAACCAATGAAGCCCCACACGGCAATGCCCGAGATGAGGTATCCGACGGCGACCCAACCCTCGTTGGCTCCACTCGATCCGGATTGCTTGGGAGTCTGGTTACCGGCCATGACGCGGTGACCATATCAGCCGGTCGGAAACACCTGTGCGTCGACCCCCGCGTGCTGCTCGCGCGGGGGTTGCTGTGGGTCCAAGGCCATCAACCGGCGGCCGTCAACGTTACTACGCCCGACGCTCGGTGGACGTCAACTACACGACCGATACCTGAGTAAATGTTGCGCACGGTCACCCCCACCGGCTCTGCGGACAGTCCAGCTTAACAATGCGTATGGCAGAGATGACCGTGCGCAACACCACAATCGCTTTTTTCGTGATTTAGCCGCTATCGCCGCCAGCAAGCCGCCGACGCCTCGTCGCAGAGTGCGAACAGCACGACGGTGCGCCCGTTCGCTATCACCACCGCGCGTCACGGCACCCGTCGGCCGCTCCGTCGCGCATCGATCTTGCAGTTGTGGTGCCTGACAAACCCGGGCATTCAGGGAGTGTCCCGGCACCACAACTGCAAGATCGACGCGGGCTTGGGGGCGCTAGAGCTCGACGTACGGGATCTTGGCGCGCCACACCCACACGGCGTGGGCCGCCATCCACACCACGACCGCGGCGATGACCAGGGCGCCCATCCAGCTCAGGCCGGTCCAGCCGGAGCCGCCGACGAACCACATGGCGACGCCGATCACGGCGAACTTCAGCACGTAGGTGGCCAGGGCCACCGGCATGAGCAGGTGTCGAGCCTTGAGGTCGGTCCAGGCGACGACGAGGCCGGAGACCACATAGCTGGCGGTGACGAGGGCCACGCCGGCGACCGCGCCGGCCGCGCCCGCGCCGCCGTCCCGCCACAGCGCGAGCGGCACGGTCACCACGAGCAGCGCCGCCATCGCGATCAGTCCGGCGGGCAGGTGCCGCAGTCGCTTCCTCACAACGGTGCAGGATACGCCGGGAACCGCCCGACCAGTTCCGACACCCGCTCGCCGACCCGCTCACCGCGCACCGCGGCCGCGATCAGGCCGGCGATCTCCCGCATCTCCGGCTCCTTCATGCCCTGGGTGGTCACCGAGGGGGTGCCCACCCGGATGCCGGACGCGGTCATCGGCTTCTCCGGGTCGTACGGGATGGCATTCTTGTTGAGCGTGATCCCGTTCGCGTCGCACAGCTCCTCCGCCTCCCGGCCGGTGACCTGGAGCGCACGCAGGTCGATGAGGGCCAGGTGGGTGTCGGTGCCGCCGGAGACGGGGCGCATGCCCTCGGCGGCCAGCCCGGCGGCGAGCTCACGGGCGTTGGCGACCACCTGCCGCGCGTAGTCGGCGAACCGCGGCTGCGCCGCCTCCTTGAGCGCGACCGCCTTCGCGGCCACGACGTGCATCAGCGGGCCGCCCTGGGTGAACGGGAAGACCGCCTTGTCGATGCGCTGGGCGAGCGACTCGCGGCACAGGATCATGCCGCCGCGCGGGCCGCGCAGGACCTTGTGCGTGGTGAAGCAGACCACGTCGGCGTAGGGCACCGGCGACGGGACGGCCTTGCCCGCGACGAGCCCGATGAAGTGCGCCGCGTCGACCATGAGGTAGGCGCCGACCTCGTCGGCGATCTCGCGGAACCGCGCGAAGTCGATGAGCCGCGGGTAGGCGGTCGCCCCACAGATGATCATCTTGGGCCGGTGGGCGAGCGCGAGGTCGCGAACCTCGTCGTAGTCGATGAGCTCGTCATCCTTGCTCACCGGGTAGCCGACCGTGTTGAACCACTTGCCGGAGAAGTTGACCTTGCTGCCGTGGGTCAGGTGGCCACCGTGCGGCAGCTCCATCGCCAGCACCGTGTCGCCCGGCACGAGCAGCGCGGCATAGGCGGCCAAGTTGGCGCTCGCGCCGCTGTGCGGCTGCAGGTTGGCGTGCTCGGCGCCGAACAGCGCCTTGGCCCGCTCGATCCCCAGTTCCTCGGCGCGGTCCACCTGGCCGCAGCCACCGTAGTACCGCCGGCCGGGATACCCCTCGGCGTACTTGTTGGTCAGCGTCGAGCCGAGCGCGGCCAGCACCGCCGGGGACGTGAAGTTCTCGCTCGCGATCAACTGCAACCCGCCGCGGAGGCGTTGCAGCTCGTCGAGGACGACGTCGGCGATCTCCGGATCGGTATCGCGGAGTGCTTCGAAGTCCGGACCCCAGTACGTGTCGCCCATGAATCGCAGTCTAGGTGGCGACGGCTCAGGGTAAGCATGAAGTCATGCGATGCCTGGTGACCGGCGCGACCGGCTACGTCGGGGGTCGGCTGGTCCCGCGCCTGCTGGCCGCCGGCCATGAGGTGCGCTGCCTGACCCGCGACCCGCGCCGGCTGCGTGACGTGCCGTGGGCCGGCAAGGTCGAGATCGTCGCCGGCGACGTGGCCTCCGAGGAGGGCCTCGCCGCGGCCATGCGGGGCATCGAGGTCGTGTACTACCTGGTGCACGCCCTCGGCCGGGCCGCGTTCGAGGACGTCGACCGGGAGAGCGCGCTGAACGTGGTGATCGCGGCGCGCGACGCCGGCGTCCAGCGCATCGTCTACCTCGGCGGGCCGGTGCCCGGCGAGCGGGCGTCCGCGCACCTGCGCTCGCGGGGCGAGGTCGGCGACATCTTCCTGCGCAGCGGGGTGCCGACCGTGGTCTTCCGGGCCGCGGTGATCATCGGGTCCGGCTCGGCGTCGTTCGAGATGCTGCGGTACCTCACCGAGCGCCTGCCGGTCATGGTGACCCCGAAGTGGGTCCGCAACCGCATCCAGCCGATCGCCATCCGCGACGTCCTGCGCTACCTGGTCGCCGCCGCCGAGGTGTTCCCGCCGCGGGTCAACCGGGCGTTCGACATCGGCGGGCCGGACGTCCTCACGTATGCCGACATGATGCAGCGGTACGCGAAGGTCGCCGGCCTGCGCCGCCGCGTCCTGCTGCCGATTCGCGTCCTGACGCCGTGGCTCTCGTCGCACTGGGTGGGCCTGGTGACGCCGGTGCCGAACCGGATCGCCCGCCCGCTGGTCGGCAGCCTGATCCACGAGGCGGTCTGCCGCGAGCACGACATCGCCGGCTACGTGCCGGATCCGCACGACGGGCTGACCGGGTTCGACCTCGCCGTACACCTGGCGCTCCGGAAGGTCCGGGACGCCGAGGTGGAGACCCGCTGGGCCAACGCCGTCCTGCCGGGCGCGCCGAGCGACCCGCTGCCCACCGATCCTGACTGGTCGGGCGGCAGCGTGTACCGCGACGAGCGCTCCCACCGCGTCGCCGTGCCTCCGGACCGGGTCTGGCGGGTCATCGAGGCGATCGGCGGCGAGAACGGCTGGCACTCGTTCCCGCTCGCCTGGTCGGTGCGCGGCTGGCTCGACCGCGCGGTCGGCGGTGTCGGCCTGCGCCGCGGCCGGCGGGACCCGCACCGGCTCTACGTCGGCGAGGCGCTGGACTTCTGGCGGGTCGAGGAGATCGTTCCCGGCGAGCTGCTGCGCCTGCGCGCCGAGATGAGGCTGCCGGGCCGCGCCTGGCTGGAGATGCGCGTGGTCGGCGACGGCTCGGGCGGCACCGTCTACGAGCAGCGCGCGGTCTTCCTGCCGAAGGGCCTGGCCGGCCACGCCTACTGGTGGTCGGTCGCGCCGTTCCACGCGTTCGTCTTCGGCGGCATGGCCCGCAACATCGCAAGGACCGCCACCCGCCCCGCCAAGTCGCGTTGATCATGCACTTGTGGTGCCTGACAAACCGGGCATCTTGGGAGTGTCGCGGCACCACGAGTGCATGATCAACGCGACTTGGCGGGGTGGTGGAACAGGGCGGCGGACAGGGGGCGGGTGACGGCGTGGACCTCGTCGGCCACGCGGCTGAAGTACGCGTCCGGCCGCCCCCACGGGTCGTCCAGGTCGTCCTCCGGCAGCGGCGCGCGGTCCGCCCTGGCCCGGTCGACCGCCTCGACGAGCGCCACCCCGCGCGCATGGACGCCGTCCGCGTCGCGGCCGGCCGGCGGGAGCGCGGCCAGGTCGACCTCCCGCAGCAGGCGGCCGAACTCGCCGAAGACGAACGTGCGTGCCGCCGCGTCGGGCCGCAGCTCACGGATGAAGTCGACCTGCTCGCCGGTCGCCGTCAGGACCAGGTCGGACGCGTCGACGTGCTCGGCGAGCAGCTTGCGGGCCCGAAAGTCGGTGACGTCACCGCCGCGGGCCAGCACCTGCTTGGCGGCCTGCGGGTCCATCGGTTCCCCCACGTGCCACCCGCCGGTCCCGGCCCCGTGCACGTAGAGCAGGTCCGACGACGCCCCGAGCGCGAGCGCGTCGGCGACGAGCAGCCGCTCCGCCATCGGCGACCGGCAGATGTTGCCCATGCAGACGCACAGGACGCTGAAGGGTGACGACATGACGGCAAGCCTACGGGGCAGCGATAGCATGGCGGTCCGTGACCACGTTCGAAGCGCTCGCGCACAGCCCCGCCAAACTGCTGTCCTTCGGCGCCGCCGCCAGGGTCGCCGACCATCTGCGCCGGGGCGGGCTCGCGGTCCTGCCGACCGAGACCGGCTATCTGGTCGCTGCCCTGGCGACGGACGAGCGGGCCGTCGAGAAGGTCTTTCGGGCCAAGGGCCGCAGCCTCGACAACCCGATGCACGTGGCGTGCGGATCGCTGCGCATGGCCCACGAGTTCGCCCGGCTCGACGAGGTGGCCGACCGGCTCGTCCGGGCGTTCACGCCGGGTCCGCTGACGGTGGTGGTACCGCAGAGCGGTCGCCTGCCGGACCGGCTCGTCACCCTCAACGGCACCGTCGGGGTGCGGGTCCCCGATCACCCGGCGACCCTCCAGGTCGTCGACCTGCTCGGCGCGCCCGTCACGGCGACCAGCCTCAACCGGTCCGGCGAGGAGAGCGCGCCGCTGGACTTCGACTTCCTGCCCGAGCTGGACTGGTCCGGCGAAGAGGTCGTGCCGGTGCTGGAGGACAAGACCTCGATCACCCACAGCAAGGCCTCGACGCTGGTCCGGCTGACCGGCGACGGCTTCGAGGTGCTCCGGCAGGGTCCGGTGACGCTCGAGGAGATCAAGGCCGTCGCCGGCTGACGTGCCCGGCCGGCTCCGCTCAGGCGGCGGCCGGGTCCTCGATCTCGGGCACGACCTCGCGGAGCTGGTCCAGGTCGATGCCGCCGAGGCGCACCGCGCGCATGCGGTTCGCGGTGACGTCGACGATGGTGCTCGTGACGTTGTCGAGCTCGGCGGGCGTGCTCAGGTAGACGCTCACCGCATAACCGAGCTGGTCGCGGGCCTCCTCCGCGGTCTGCGGCAGCGGCTGACCGACCTTGTTCGCCGAGGAGACCGCCATCGGGCCCGTCTCGCGCAGCACCTCCAGCGCGATCGGGTGCAGCGGCATGCGAACGGCCACGGTGCCGTCGTCGCTGCCCAGGTCCCACTGCAGGCTCGGGGCGTGCTCGACCACGATGGTCAGGGCGCCCGGCCAGAACGCGTCGACGAGGTCGCGGGCCGCCTGTGGCAGGCCGAACACCAGCCCGTCGAGGGTGTGCCGCGACCCGACCAGCACCGGCACCGGTGCCGTGCGTCCCTTGGCGTTGTTGAGCGCGGTGACTGACCACGACTTGAAGGCGTCGGCGCCGATGCCGTAGATGGTGTCGGTCGGCATGACGATCAGGTCGCCCCGCTGCACCGCCTCGATGGCTGCGGCGATGCCGCGCTCGCGCTCGGCTAGCTGGCTGCAGTCGTAGAGCATCACGATCGCTAGTCTGCCAGGCGTTCCCGGGATGCGGCCCGCCCGGTCAGGCCGGGAGCCGCGCCGTGGTGAACCGGGGGCGACCGGCCAGATCCCGGTGGTCGGCGACCTCGGTGAAGCCGGCCTCGCGCAGCAGCGCGGGCAGGGTCTCGCCCTGGGTGTCGTCGTGCTCGATCGCCAGGACGCCGCCGGGACGGAGCAGCGCCGCCGCGCGGCGGGCGATGCCGGCCATCAGGTCCATGCCGTCCCGGCCCCCGAACACCGCCTCGTGCGGATCGTGGTCGCGCACCTCGACGTCGACCGGGGCATCCTCCGGCACGTAGGGCGGATTGCACAGGACCAGGTCGGCCGCGCCATCGACATCGGACAGCACCGTCGGGTCGGTCGCGTCGCCGCGCACCACACGCACCGACGGCGCCAGCCGGGTCGCGTTGCGGCGCAACCAGTCCAGCGCTTTCGCCGACGCCTCCACGGCGTAGACGTCGGCGTCCGGCCGGGCCCGGGCGACCGCGATCGCGATCGCGCCCGAACCGCTGCACAGGTCGACGACCGTGCGGCCCGGGTGCCGCAGCGCCCATTCGACGAGCAGCTCCGTCTCGAACCGCGGGATGAAGACGCCCGGGCCGACCAGGAGCTCGAACCCGAAGAACGGCGCTTCCCCGGTCAAATGCTGCAAGGGCACACGGGTGGCGCGCAGCAGTACCAACCGGTCGAACTCGGCCGCCTGCTCGGTGGCGAACCGGGGTGCGGTCAGGAGGCGGGCGCGCGGAATGCCCAGAACGTGCGCCGCCAGCAGTTCCGCGTCGACCCGTGGCGAAGCGACACCGGCGCGGGCCAGGACCCGGGCCGCGCCGGCGATCGCCGCGGACGGCGTGGGCAACCCGCGTTCCGGCATGTCATCTTCGAGGCTGTGCACCCCATAATCATGAGGCGCGCCGAAAGGGGGTTCCGATGGCGGTTGCCGACCGCACGTCGGAGTTGACGCGCGCTCGCCGGCTGATCTTCCAGGATCACCTGGGCGAGGCGATGGCGGTCGTCGACCGGGTGCTGGCCGACGACCAGTCCCCGCACGACCGTGTCGAGGCGCTGACGCTCCGGCTCATCGCGCTGATCAACATGGGCCGGTCGGCCGACTATCCGGCCGCGCTCGACGCCGGGCTGGCGGCGGCCAGCCAGGTGCAGGACCCCGCCCAATACGGCGAGTTGCAGGCGCTGGCCGCCATCGTGGCCTTGCGCGCCGGTTCGCTGGACCGCTGTGCGCGGGCGCTGGTGCACGGCTCACGCGCGCTCGGCGCCGTCGAGCTCACCGACGAGACGACCGCCTGGGGCTGGCACAACCTCGCGATGGCGTATTCGTACACGGGGTTTCACGGTCACGCACTGGCCGCCATGGAGCGGGCCCGCGAGGTGGCCGTCGAGGTCGGCTCGCCGACCGCCAACACCGACTTCGCCGCGCCGCAGATCCGGCTGCGGCTCGCCGTCGACCTCGACCACCGCGGCGACAGCGAGGGGTGTCAGCGGATCCTGCGCGACATCGTGCACGACCTGGAGCGCAAGCAGAAGGATAACGAGGTCGACAGGCTCCGGCCGATCGCCCGCGGCGCCATGGGCTACGCGATCGTCCGCATGGGCACGCTGGGCACGGTCCGGTCCGGGATCGAGGCATGGCCGCTGCTCGAATCCGGCGGCATGTCGACCCGGGCCCGCGACCTGCGCACCCTCGGGGCGGTCTGCCAGGCGATCGCCGAGCGCCGCCCGATCGAGGCGGTCGCGCGGCTGGAGACCGCCGACGTCAGCGAGGACTCCCTCGGCGGCGCCGAGCTGCACCGCCTGCGCGCCCTGGCGCACCTGGGCGCCGCCGACTACCGGCTGGCCTACCACGCCGACCGCAGCTCGTTCCGGGTCGCGGTGGCCCAGCTCGACCGGCTCCGCGACCTGTTCGTCGAGGGTGTCGCCGCCCTGCTCGACCACGAGGACATGGTGCGGCGGATCGACTTCCACCGGGGCGAGGCGCAGACCGACCCGCTCACCGGCCTGCCCAACCGCCGCTACCTCGAGGAGCACGTCGCCAAGCTGTTCGAGACCGGCGGCCGCGCGGTGCTGGGCGTGCTCGACCTCGACGGGTTCAAGGAGGTCAACACCGTCCACGGCCACCTCTCCGGCGACCTGGTCCTGCAGCGCTTCGCCGGGGTCCTCAACCGTGTGATGCGCAAGGGCGACTTCGTGGCGCGCTACGGCGGTGACGAGTTCGTGGTGGTTCTGCCGACGACGAGCGCCGGCGAGGCGAGGGAGATCGCCCGCCGGATCGGGGCAGCGGTGGCGGCAGAGGACTGGCAGTCACTGGTGCCGGGCACCCCGGTGGGCGTGACCATCGGCTGGGCCGGCCTGTCGGGCGAGCACTTCGACAGCGTGGCCGAGGCGTTCGAGGCGGCCGACCACGCCATGCTCCGCGCCAAGGCCCCGAGGCCCCGCGCGGCGTCCTGAGCACCGGCGGGTCAGTTGGCCCGCGACAGCAGCACGCGGGCGTTCTCCTCGCGGATGCGGGCACGCTCCTGGTCGGCGCACACCGCCGCCCACGCGTTGGCCTTCGCCGTCGGCATCCGCTCCGCGCCGAGCACGGAACGGCCGACCTTGTAGATCAGCTCGGCGGCCGTGCTCACGACGGCGCGTGGGGCTGCGGACAGGTCGACAGGCGACGACGACGGCATGGCATCCCTCCGGGTGGCGTCGATGGAATAGCGGCGGTCACAATCAGTACGATCTCCGTCCGGCACGAAACGCTACCGGAGTCCAGCGTCCCGCCGCACGGTTTCGATGATGTGACGTCCGCGTTAGACCCGCATCACCCTCTGCTGAGCTGGTCCTCGCCCGCGAGCCGCGCCTTGCGGTCCGCCTCGGCCAGCGCGTCCAGCACACCGTCGAGATCACCCGCGAGGGCCAGATCCAGGTTGTACGCGGTGTAACCGATCCGATGGTCGGATATCCGATTCTGCGGGAAGTTGTACGTGCGGATCCGCTCCGACCGGTCAACGGTACGCACCTGCGAGCGCCGCGCGTCGCCGGCCGCGGCGGCCGCCTGCTCCTCGGCGAGCGCGACCAGCTTGGCCTTGAGCATCCGCAGCGCGCGGTCCTTGTTCTGCAACTGGGAGCGCTCGTTCTGGCAGGACACGACGATCCCGGTCGGCAGGTGGGTGATGCGGACCGCCGAGTCGGTGGTGTTGACGCTCTGCCCGCCCGGGCCGGAGGAGCGGAACACGTCGACGCGCAGGTCGTTGGGGTCGATCTCGATCTCGCCGGTCTCCTCGGCCTCCGGGGTCACGAGCACGCCGGCGGCGGAGGTGTGGATGCGGCCCTGCGACTCGGTGGCCGGCACCCGCTGGACGCGGTGCACGCCGCCCTCCCACTTGAGCCGCGACCAGACGCCGTTGCCGCCGTCGGGGATGCCGCGGGTCTTGACGGCGACCGCCACATCCTTGAAACCACCCAGATCGGACTCCTGGGAGTCGAGCATCTCGGTGGCCCAGCCGTGCCGTTCGGCGTACCGGAGGTACATCCGCAGCAGGTCGCCGGCGAAGAGCGCGGACTCCTCGCCGCCCTCCCCCGCCTTGATCTCGAGGATGACGTCCTTGGCGTCGTTGGAGTCGCGGGGCGCGAGCAGCTCGGCGAGCCGCTCCTCGAGCGCCGGGATGCGGGCCTCCAGCTCCTCGGCCTCACCGTTGAACGCCGGGTCCTCGGCGGCCAGCTCACGGGCGGCGTCGAGGTCCTGCCTGGTCTGGTCGAGCTCGCCCGCCGTCTTGGCGATCGGGGACAGTTCGGCGAAGCGCCGGCCGGTCTTGCGGGCCAGCGCCTGGTCGGCGTGGATGCCGGGATCGGCGAGCTTCTGCTCGAGCTCCTGGTACTCCGCCAGGAGCGTGGCGAGCCTGCTGTCGGTGCTCATGTCCCCTCGGGTCCCTACGAACAAATCGGGTGAAACGAAGCCGGCGCCCGCTCCGGTCCCGTGCACACGGGCGGAGCGGGCGCCGGAAGCGTCGCTACTTGGCGGCCTGCTTGGCCTGGACCTTCGCGTACTTCTGCTGGAACTTCGCGACCCGGCCAGCGGTGTCGAGGACGCGCTGCTTGCCCGTGTAGAACGGGTGGCAGACGGAGCACGTCTCCACGTGGATCGTGCCGCCCTTGGCGGTGCTGCGGGTGGTGAACGAGTTGCCGCAGGAGCAGGTGACCTCGGTGGTCACGTACTCCGGGTGAATGTCCGGCTTCATGGCCGCGGTCCTTTCGCTAATCGGTCGCCGGGTCGCCGTGCTGGCGTGAACCGGAACCTGGCCGTCGGTCAAGTTTGCCACGACCGGGTCACGGCACCTCAACCGGTGTACGCAACGCCTGCGGGCGGCGCCGCATTCCCGCCGGCCTGAACCGGTTTCCGGGCCCGCCGGGATGACGAACGACACCCGGACGAAAGCCCGTCGCGGTGGTTGCCGATCTCACCTACCCTGGCTCACGCCATGAGCCTCCACCTCGATGAACTCTGCGATCCCGCGCTGCTCGCCGACATGGCGAGCGGCGGGTACGTCCGCGCCCAGCGGCACCCCTCGCTGCCGCTGCTGATCTACAACTACACCGAGAAGGCGCAGTACGAGGGCGTGTGGAACGGGGCGACCCTGGCCTGCCGCGGCCTGGTCGTGTCGGCGGCGACCGGCGAGGTGCTGGCGCGGCCGTTCACGAAGTTCTTCAACCACGATCAGCCCGGCGCCCCGGAGCTCGATCTCGACGGTCCGGTCATTGTCACCGACAAGGCCGACGGATCACTCGGCGTGCTCTTCCCGACGCCGGACGGCTGGGCGATCGCGACACGGGGGTCGTTCGACTCCGAGCAGGCACGGCACGCGACGCAGACGTGGCGCACGCGGTATGCGCACCGCTTCACGCCGCCGCCGGGCCGCACGGTGCTGTTCGAGATCATCTATCCGGCCAACCGGATCGTGCTGGACTACGCGGGGCTCGACGATCTCGTGCTGCTCGGTGCCGTCGACATCGCGACCGGGCGCAGCCACGCGCCGTCGGCCGTGCCGGACTGGCCCGGCCCGGTCGTCGAGTCGTTCGGATACTCGACGTTCGCCGAGGCGCTCGCCGCGCCGCCCCGCGCCAACCGGGAGGGGCTCGTCGTCCACTTCACCGGTCCCGACACGCGACTGAAGATCAAGTACGCCGAATACGTGCGCCTGCACCGCATCGTCACCGGGCTCAACGCCCGCGTCGTGTGGGAGGCCATCGTCAACGGCGAGCTCGACGAGTTGCTCGAGCCGCTGCCGGACGAGTTCCACGCCTGGGCGACCGGCATCGCCGCGTCCCTCCGGGCGGAGGTCGACGAGCTCGCGGCCGGGGTCGAGGCATCCTTCGCCGCGGCGCTGTCGGGGCTGCCGGACGGCTGGGCGCGGCGGGACTTCGCGGCCGCCGTCGCGCGGCACCCCATGCGGGCCTGCCTGTTCCTGCGACTGGACGGCAAGGACTACAGCAGGTACCTCTGGCAGCAGGTGCGCCCGTCGGTCGCGGTCACGGAGGAAGTCGTTGCCTAGCCTCACCATCACCCGGGGACTCCCCGGCTCCGGCAAGACCACGTGGGCCAGGGAACAGGCCCACCTCGTCCGGGTCAACCGCGACGACCTGCGCCGCATGCTGCACGGCGGCCGGGTCGACGAGGACGAGCGCCGCAACCGGGCCGAGCGGCAGGTCACCGCCGCGCACCATGCCGCGGTCGAGGCCCTGCTGCGCGTCGGCGCCCACGTGGTCTGCGACGACACCAACCTGCGCAGCCGGGTCGTGCGCGAGTTCGCCGAGCTGGCCGCCAGGTGCGGGGCGAGTTTCGCGGTGCGCGACTTCACCGACGTGCCGCTGGAGGAATGCCTTCGCCGCGACGCCCTGCGCGGCGAGGGGGACCGCGTCGGCGAGGACGCCATCCGCTCGATGCATCAGCGGTACCTCGCGGGCCGCATCCTGCCGCTGCCGTTGCCGGTGCTCGACGCGACGAACGGCGAGACGTACGTGCCGCCGCCGGACGCACCGCGGGCCGTCCTGGTCGACATCGACGGCACCGTGGCGTTGTTCAACGGGCGCAGCCCGTACGACATGAGCCGGGTCTCGACGGACCTGCCGAACGCACCGGTGATCGCCGCTGTCCGGGCCATGCACGCGGCCGGCCACGAGATCGTGTTCTGCTCGGGCCGCAGCGACGACTGCCGCGAGGAGACGGCGGCGTGGCTGGAGGAGCACGTCGGCGTCCCGCACTCCGGCCTGTTCATGCGGCAGTTCGGCGACCAGCGCCGGGACAGCGTGGTGAAGGCGGAGATCTTCGAGAAGGAGATCCGCAGCCGCTTCCACGTGGTCGGCGTCTTCGACGACCGCCAGCAGGTGGTGCGCATGTGGCGCTCGCTGGGGCTGACGGTGTTCCAGGTCGCGGAGGGCGACTTCTAGCCGCAAGGCTCAGCCGTGCGGCCGTCCGTCAACCCCGGTATTCCGCTACGGGATGGTGACGCACAGTCGTGCGGATGGCGCCTGTCGCTCATGATCGCCGCTGGACCCGGGGGCGGCGGGGTTCCGGGCCGGCGACTCACAGATCATGGGAAAGATGTGGCTATCGGGGCAGCCGTATCGTTCCCATGATCATGGAGTCGCCCGGTCCAGCAGCGACCACGAGCGACAGGCACCACCCGCACGCCCGTACGTCACGATCCGGTAGTGCGACGAGGGGGTCGATAGACGACCGCACGGCTCGATGTCGCGGCCCGCCCACCGGTCGGCGTGCGGGTTCGCCGGTGCGCCGCGCCCACGTCGTGCGAGTGTGTCCGTCGAACACCGGACCGCCCCCGCGTGGCACGCGGGGGCGGTCCGGGTCGTTACTCGCCAGGCGTCGTCTGGGCGATCTGCATGAGGAACTCGACGTTGGTCCGGGTCTTCTTGAGGCGGTCGAGCAGCAGGTTGAGCGCCTCCTGCGAGTCGAGCGCGTGCAGCACCTTGCGGAGCTTGATGACGATCGCGAGCTCGTCGGGCGCCAGCAGGATCTCTTCCTTGCGGGTGCCGGACGGGTCGATGTCGATCGCCGGGAAGATACGCCGGTCGGCGATCTTCCGGTCGAGCTTCAGCTCGGCGTTGCCCGTGCCCTTGAACTCCTCGAAGATGACCGTGTCACCGGTCGAGCCCGTCTCCACCAGGGCCGTCGCGATGATGGTCAGCGAGCCGCCGTTCTCGATGTTGCGGGCGGCGCCGAGGAAGCGCTTCGGCGGGTAGAGCGCGGTCGAGTCGATACCACCCGAGAGGATGCGGCCCGACGCCGGCGACGCGTTGTTGTACGCACGGCCGAGCCGGGTGATCGAGTCGAGCAGGACGACCACGTCGTGGCCCAGCTCCACCAAGCGCTTGGCCCGCTCGATCGACAGCTCGGCGACCGTGGCGTGGTCCGTCGGCGGACGGTCGAAGGTCGAGGCGATGACCTCGCCCTTCACCGACCGCTGCATGTCGGTGACCTCTTCCGGCCGCTCGTCGACCAGGACGACCATCAGGTGGCACTCGGGGTTGTTGCGGGTGATCGCGTTGGCGATCGCCTGGAGCACCATGGTCTTGCCGGCCTTCGGCGGCGACACGATGAGCGCGCGCTGGCCCTTGCCGATCGGCATCACCAGGTCGATGACGCGCGTGGTGAGGATGTGCGGCTCGGTCTCCAGCCGCAGGCGGTCCTGCGGGTAGAGCGGGGTCAGCTTGTAGAACTCGGGGCGGCGCTTGGCCTCCTCCGGGTCCATGCCGTTGACCGTGTCGAGCCGGACCAGCGGGTTGTACTTGTCGCGCCGCTGCTCGCCGTCGCGTGGCTGGCGGACCGCACCCGTGATCGCGTCGCCCCGGCGCAGCCCATACCGCTTGACCTGGGACATCGCGACGTAGACGTCGTTGGACCCGGACAGGTAGCCGGTGGTGCGGACAAAGGCGTAGTTGTCGAGCACGTCGAGGATGCCGGCCACCGGCACGAGGACGTCGTCCTCACTGACCTGCGGCTCGTTGCCACCGCGGGCACCGGTCTCGGCGCCGTCACGGTCGCGGCCCCGGCGACGGTCCCGGAACCGGCTGCGGCGGCTGCGGCGGCCGGAGCCGTCGTCGTCGGAGTCCTCGTCGTGCTGCGTGAAAGTGCCACGCTGGTTGCGGTCGGCGCCGCCGCGCTCGGTGCGCTCGGTGCGCTCGGTGCGCTCGGCCCGGTCCCCACGCTCGTTGCGCTCAGCCCGCTCGGTCCGGTCAGCCCGCTCGGTGCGCTCAGCCCGCTCTCCGCGCTCAGCCCGCTCTCCGCGCTCGGTCCGCTCAGTCCGCTCCCCGCGCTCGGTCCGCTCAGTCCGCTCCCCGCGCTCGGTCCGCTCAGTCCGGTCCGCACGCTCCGAGGCACGCTCGGACGCACGCTCGGACCGGCTGGGACGCTCGGCGCGCTCCGGTGCCTCGGCACGGCCGTTACGCTCGGCAACCTTCTCGACCTTCTCGACCTTCTCGGCCGACTCGGTCGGGGCGGCCGCGGCGGCGTCCTCACGAGCCGCACGCGGCTCGGGCGGGCCGGCGGCCCGGGTGGCCCGCCGAGGGGCGCGGGCAGGTGCCTCGGTGACCTCGGTGGCGGACGGCCATTCCGCCTCGGGGGTCGCGGTGCGGGAGGAGCGGGCGCGCGTGGTGGTAGCCGGTCGCGCCTCACCCGCCTGGCGCTCCTGAATGGCCGCTACCAGCTCGCCTTTGCGCATGCGGGCGGTGCCGGAAATGCCCATCGAGGCGGCCAGGCTCTGCAGCTCGGGGAGCAGCATGCCGGACAACCCCGTGCCCGAGCGCCGCCGACGCGTCGCGCCCGCTTCGGCGCCGTCGGCCTCGACCGCGGTGCGGTCGTTCGAGACATCCGACGTGACGTCGGTGGTGTCGCTCAATGGATTCCTTCCCTCGTTAGGCCGGAGCTGCCCGGATCTGCGATACGGTGGCCGGGCGGCCCGCGGGTGCTCCCGCCTCGCGAGCGGTGCGGGAGGTGTTGCAGCGCTGCTATGCCGTTGGGCTGGACGCCACCATCTGGCCCAGCCGTACGCGCGCGACCACAAGAGACGCGGGTTGGCGACCGGGCGTGCGCAAGGGGTGCCACGGAAATCGGAGCACGCCGCCCCGCATGAGATCGCCGCACTGAGCGGCTGCTGTAAGACTAGAGAGTAATCAACTCCGCTAGCCAGCGGCAACAGGGTCGTCCCGCTCGGCGTGTTCAAGCGTACCCCATCCCAGCTCAGCGCCGAGACGCGCACCCGCCATATCGACATCCAGCGGCAGAACACGCCAACCCGGCAAGGGTGACGGCGTCCAGTGGGCGACGGCGAGCGCGAGCACGCTCGGCCCCGCGCCCGAGACGACGGCGGCCACACCCTGGCCACGCAGCGCCGACACGAGATCCGCCGTGCCGCGCATGCCTTCCGCACGGTACCGCTGGTGCAGCCGGTCCTCCGTCGCCGCGAAGAGCCGGCCGGGATCGCCGGAGAGCGCGTGGACCAGCAGCGCGGCGCGGCCCGCGTTGAACGCGGCGTCGGCGTGCGGCACGGCCGGCGGCAGCGCGGCCCGGGCGACCTCGGTCAGCCCGCGCTCCTCCGGGACGAACAGGATCGGGCGGATGCCGGGTGCGGGCTCGCGCCGCACCGCGGCGGCGCCGGAATCGTCGGTCCACGCGATGGTGAACCCGCCCAGCAGGCACGGCGCCACATTGTCCGGGTGGCCCTCGATGTCGTTGGCCAGCACCAGGGCGGCGGTGTCGTCGAGGCGCTCGGCGCCGCCCTCGACCAGTCCGCGGGCCAGGACGATCCCGGCGACGATCGCCGCCGACGACGAGCCGAGCCCGCGGGCCTGGGGAATGCGGTTGCGGCACCGCAATGCGAGACCGGCGGGCTGCTCACCGAGCACGTCGAACGCCTGGCGCATCGCGCGCACCACGAGATGGCGCTCGTCGCCGGGCAGGTCACCCGCACCCTCGCCACGAACCTCGACCGTGACGCCGCCGGCCGTCACCCGTGCCTCGACGTCGTCGTACAGGGTCAGGGCGAGTCCCAGCGCGTCGAAGCCGGGGCCGAGGTTGGCACTCGTCGCCGGCACGCGCGCGACGACCGGGTGGGACAGCAGGGCCATACCTCCCATCTCACCATGGGGACGGCACCGCTCACTCTTCGGGCGCCTCCGCGGCATCGCCGGAATCCCCCACGGTGTCGGAATCCCCCGCGACGCCGGGTCGCGGGGGCCGTCCGGCCTGACGCAACGCGAGCCGCAACACGAACTCGATCTGCGCGTTGACGCTGCGCAGGTCGTCGGCGGCCCACTTGGCGACCGCGTCGTAGACCTGCGGATCGAGCCGCAGCAGCAGCTTCTTGCGCTCGGCCACGGGTCAGCCGTACAGCGAGCCGGTGTTGACGACGGGCTGCACGTTGCGGTCACCGCACAACACCACCAGCAGGTTGGCCACCATCTGCGCCTTGCGCTCCTCGTCGAGCTCGACGACCTCCAGCGCGCTCAGACTCTCCAGCGCGCTCTGGACCATGCCGACCGCCCCTTCAACGATCTTGTACCGCGCGCCGACGATCGCGCTGGCCTGCTGGCGGGCGAGCATCGCCTGGGCGATCTCCGGCGCATACGCCAGGTGCGTGATCCGCGACTCGAGCACCTCGACGCCGGCGAGCGCGACCCGCTCCCCGAGCTCGGTGGTGAGCTCCTCGCTGACGATGTTGCCCTCGCGCAGGCTGGCCCGGCCGTCGCCGTGCGACTCGTACGGATAACTCGTGGCCAGGTGCCGCACGGCCGCCTCGGCCTGGACCGCGACGTAGGAGATGTGGTCGTCGACGCCGAAGGACGCCTTGAACGTGTCGACGACCCGCCAGACGACGACCGCGGCGATCTCGACCGGGTTGCCGTCGGCGTCGGAGACCTTGAGCCGGGCGGTCTCGAAGTTGCGGACCCGGCGGGAGATGCGCCGCTTGGCGCTGAACGGGACGGTCCAGTGGAAGCCGGCGGTCCCGACCGTCCCGACGTATCGCCCGAAGAACTGCACGACGCGGGCCTCGTTGGGGTTGACCACGGTGAAGCCGGCCGGCACCGGACTGACGACGACCACGAAGATCGCGATCAGCCAACCGGCGGTGTCCTCGGGCTGTGTGGCGACGACCGCCACCACGGCGGCCGTGGCGACGGTCAGCAGACCGAGCATGACGAACCCTGGGATGCGGAACGCCGGTCGCTCCATCACGCCTCCTGGCTATCGAAGTGATATCACTACGATAGCTCAGGCGCGCCGGCCCTTCCACGCCTCGTGACGAGCGCCCAGCCGACGGCGTAGAGGAGCGTGACCGCGCCGCAGGCGGCGATGAGCGGGCGCGGGTCGACCCGGTCGACGAGCGCCCCGACGGCCAGTTGCGACACCGACACCGAAAGGGTCGCCAGCATGACGTCGGTGGCGAAGATCCGGCCGCGCAGCGCGTCGGGGACCTCGGCCTGGAGCACGTAGTTCGACATCATCCAGTTGCCGCCGCCGGCGAGGTGGGCGACGACGACCCCGAGCAGCACGAGCGGGAACCAGGTCAGGAGGCTCACGCTGAGGTACGAGATGCCGTAGATCGCCATCGACACGGCGAGGCCCGGCAGCAGCCAGGAGCGGTGCGTGAGCACCCGGCGCAGCACCAGCGGGCCGATCAGGGCGCCCAGCCCGCGGGCCGCGAACAGCAGGCCGGTGCCCAGCGGCCCGGCACCGAGCCCCGCGGCCAGCAGTGGAAACGCGGTCAGGACGCCGTTGCCGAGGCCGACCGCGCACTTGACGGTGACGAGCGAGGCGACCCGGGGGTGGTGGCGGATGTACCGCAGCGCCTCTCCCACGGCGGCGAACGGGTGCGTGCGCACCGCCGGCGTCCCGGACTGCAGCGGACGGCGGATCCGCCAGGTCTGCACCGGCGCCAGCAGGAGCAGCGCGCTCGCGATGAGGAAGCAGGGGTACGGCCCGACGAGCGACGAGGCGACCCCGCCCAGCGAGGCGCCGACGACCAGCATGGTGCCCCACGCCGAGCCGCTGAGCGCGTTGGCGGCCGACAGGTCGGCCTCGTCGACGACGTTCGGCAGGCCCGCGGCGGCCGCCGGCACGAAAAACGCCTTGGCCACCGCGATGACCGAGACCGCGACGAGGGCGATCCAGGCCGTGCCGGCGCTGCGCACCAGCAACAGCGCCAGCGTGCACGCCGCCATCGCCAGGTTGGCCGCCAGCATGATCTTCCGCCGGTCGATCCGGTCCGCGACCGTGCCGGTGTAGGGCAGCAGCAGCGCGATGACCCCGGTGTCGACTGCCAGCACCAGTCCGCCCCAGAACCCCGACCCGGTGAGGTGGGGCAGGAGGCTGATCAGCGGGATCAGCACGAACCAGTCGGCACCCAGCCCGATCAGTTCGGCGGTGAACAGGTTGCGGAAGTCCTTGTTGCGGGTAAGGACCGAGAGGATTGGCGGCACATACGCCACCTTAGGCGACATCCAACCGCGCCGATCTTACGGTGCTCCGCCCGCGCCGCGCGGGCGCCACGGCGCGGCCGCAGGCCGCGGGCTCTTGGGACGACGGCGCCGGCAGGCGCGTGCGGGGCCCGGCGGATGCCGGGCCCCGCACGGCCGGTGTCTGGCGGGAGCGACGGTCGTCAGTTGCACGGACCCGAGCCCCCTGAAAAGCACTACGCCAGATCCAGCGCCTTCGCCGCGGCGAGCACGTCCGCCGGCACCGTCGTCGGGGCTGGTGCGGTCGAGATGGCCCAGTCGGGGTCCTTCAGGCCGTGACCGGTGACCGTGCAGACGACGGTCTGGCCCGGCTCGATCCGGCCCTGGGCGCTCGCCTGGAGCAGGCCCGCCACGCTGGCGGCACTGCCGAGCTCGACGAACACCCCGACGGAGCGGGCCAGCAGCCGATACGCCTGGAGGATGTCCCGGTCGCTCACCGCGTCGATGAGGCCGCCGGACTCGTCGCGGGCGTCGACGGCCCGCGTCCAGGACGCCGGGTTGCCGATGCGGATCGCGGTGGCGATGGTGCTCGGCTCCCGGACGACGGCCCCGTTGACGATCGGCGCCGCGCCGGAGGCCTGGAAGCCGAACATGCGCGGGGTGCGCGTCGCGTTGCCGGCCGCCTTGTCCTCCTTGTAGCCCATCCAATACGCCGTGATGTTGCCGGCGTTGCCGACCGGCAGGCAGTGGATGTCCGGCGCGTCGCCGAGGCCGGCCACGATCTCGAACGCCGCCGTCTTCTGACCCTCGAGCCGGTCCGGGTTGACCGAGTTGACCAGCGATACCGGGAAGTCGAGCGACAGCTTGGAGGCGAGCGCGAGGCAGTCGTCGAAGTTGCCGGCCACCTGCAGCAGCCGGGCGCCGTGCACCAGCGCCTGCGCCAGCTTGCCGAGCGCGATCTTCCCGGTCGGTACGAGCACCGCGCACGTGATGCCGGCCCGCGCGGCGTAGGCGGCGGCCGACGCGGACGTGTTGCCCGTCGAGGCGCAGATGATCGCCTTCGCCCCCTCCTCGACCGCCTTGGAGACGGCGACCGTCATCCCGCGGTCCTTGAACGATCCGGTCGGATTGGACCCCTCGACCTTCAGGTACACGTCGCAACCCGTGCGCGCGGAGAGCTCCGGCGCCGGCAGCAGGGGCGTGTTGCCCTCGTGCAGCGTCACCACCGGCGTCTGCGGACCGACGGGTAACCGGTCCCGGAACTCTTCGATCAATCCACGCCACATGGCGCTACTCTCCTTCGACCCGCAGAACGCTCGCCACGGCGCGAACGATGTCCAGTGCCCGCAACTCGGCGACGGTCGCGGCGAGGGCGCGGTCCGGCGCGGCGTGCGTGACGATGACCAGGACGGCCTGGTTGCCGCGACCCGACTGGTTGACGGTCGCGATGCTGACCCCGTGCTTGGCGAACACCCCGGCGACGGCCGCGAGCACACCGGCCTTGTCCGCGACGTCGAGGGAGATGTGGTACCTCGTGAGCACGTCCCCGATCGGTGCGATCGGGAGGTCCGCGTAGGCCGACTCGGACGCCGCGTGGGTGCCGGCGAGCCGGTTGCGGGACACGGCCACGATGTCGCCGAGCACCGCGCTGGCGGTCGGCGCGCCGCCGGCACCCCGACCGTAGAACATGAGCTGGCCGGCGGCCTCCGCCTCGACGAAGACCGCGTTGAAGGCGTCACCGACGCCGGCCAGCGGGTGGGTCCGCGGGATCATCGCCGGGTGGACGCGCACGGAGACGGCGCCGTCCTGCTTGGTGGCGATGCACAGCAGCTTGATCGTGCAGCCCATGGCCTTGGCGCTGGCCACGTCGGCGGCGGTGACCTCGGTGATGCCCTCGCGATACACGTCGGCGGCGGTGACCCGCGTGTGGAACGCCATCGAGGCGAGGATCGCCGCCTTCGCCGCGGCGTCGAAGCCCTCGACGTCGGCGGTCGGGTCGGCCTCCGCATACCCGAGCGCGGTCGCCTCCTCGAGCGCCTCGGCGAACCCGGCCCCGGTCGCGTCCATCGACGACAGGATGAAGTTCGTCGTGCCGTTGACGATGCCGGTCACCCGGGTGATGCGGTCCCCGTGCAGTGAGTCGCGCAGCGGGCGCAGCAGCGGGATCGCGCCGGCCACGGACGCCTCGTAGTAGAGGTCCGCACCGGCGTCGGCGGCGGCCTTGTGCAGCGTGGCGCCGTCCTCGCCGAGCAGCGCCTTGTTGGCGGTGACCACGCTCTTGCCGCCGTGCAGCGCCTCGAGCAGCCAGGTGCGCGCCGGCTCGATGCCACCGACGACCTCGACGACCACGTCGACGTCGTCCCGCTTGACCAGGCCGAGGGCGTCGGTGGTGAAGAGGCTCTCCGGCACCGGCAGGTCGCGGGTCCGGCCCGGTCGCCGGACCGCGATCCCGACGAGCTCGAGCGGCGCCCCGATGCGGGCCGTGAGGTCGTCCTCCTGCTCATGCAGCAGCCTCACGACCTCTGAACCCACAGTCCCGCAGCCCAGCAGGGCCACCTTGACCGATTGCGGCATTGTCACCCCACGTCCAGTCTGAGTAGGTCGTCCTCGGTCTCCCGGCGGACGATCACCCGCGACGCCCCGTCGGCCACCGCCACCACCGGTGGGCGTGGCACGTGGTTGTAATTGCTCGCCATGCTGCGGCAATAGGCGCCGGTGCCCGGAACCGCGAGAAGATCTCCGGCACGGACGTCTGCCGGCAGGAATTCATCCTTCACGAGGATGTCCCCCGCCTCGCAATGTTTTCCCACCACGCGGGCGAGAATCGGCGGTTCGGTGGACGTCCGGCCGGCGACCGTCGCCGAGTAGGCGGCATCGTAGAGGGCCGTGCGGATGTTGTCGCTCATCCCGCCGTCGACCGAGACGTACGTGCGGATGCCGTCGACGTCCTTGACCGTGCCGACCTCGTAGAGCGTGAACATGGCCGGTCCGACGATCGCTCGGCCCGGCTCGACGGACAGGTGCGGCACGCTCAGGTGCAGCGCGGCACACTCCTGCTTGACGATCCGCATCAGGTCGCCGGCGAGGTCGGCGGGCTCGGCCGGGTTGTCCTGGGTCGTGTAGGCGATGCCGAAGCCACCGCCGAGGTCGAGCTCGGGCAGCTCGACACCGCACTTCTCGTGGATCTTGGCTTGCAGGCCGAGGATCCGCCGGGCCGCGACCTCGAACCCGGACGAGTCGAAGATCTGGGAGCCGATGTGCGAGTGCAGGCCGCGCAGCTCCAGCACGCCCTCGGCGAGGATGCGCTCGGCCGCCCGCTCCGCGGCGCCACCGGCCAGCGAGAAGCCGAACTTCTGGTCCTCGTGGGCGGTGGCGATGTACTCGTGGGTGTGTGCCTCGACACCGACGGTCACGCGGATCATGACCTTCGGCGTCTTTCCCGTGTCCCGGGCGATCCGGGTCAGGCGGTCGATCTCGTCGAAGGAGTCGACGACGATGCGGCCGACCCCGGCCTCGACAGCCCTGGACAGCTCGCTGGTCGACTTGTTGTTGCCGTGGAGGCCGAGCCGCTCCGGCGGCATGCCGCCCTGGAGGGCCACCGCCAGTTCGCCGCCGGTGCACACGTCGAGGAACAGGCCCTCCTCGACGAGGATCCTGACGATCGCGGTGGCGATGAAAGCCTTGCCGGCGTAGTAGACGTCGGCGCCGCCGAACGCCTCCTTGAACCGCCTGCACCGCTCGCGGAAGTCCGCCTCGTCGAAGATGTAGGCGGGGGTGCCGTGCTGCTCGGCGATCTTGTTGACGTCGACACCCGCCACGGTGATCGCGCCGGTCAGATCATCCCTTTTGACCGTTTTTGGCCACAGGATCGGGACGAGCGCGTTGACGTCCCCGGGCGTGCGGAGCCACGACGGGCCGCGGCTGCCGCCGAGGTCCGCGTGGAGCGCTCCGGCCTCATGTGCTCGCATCGCTGTTACATCCGTTCCGGTGCCGAGACCCCGAGCAGGTCGAGGCCGTTGACGATGACCTGGCGCGTGGCGTCGTTGAGCCACAGCCGCGCCCGGTTGGTCTCCGTGAACGGCTCGTCGCCCTGGGGCAGCACCCGGCAGTTGTCGTAGAACCGGTGGTACGCGCCGGCAAGGTCCTCCAGATAGCGTGCCACGCGGTGCGGCTCCCGCAGCTCGGCGGCGGTCGCGACGACCGAAGGGAAGTCGCCCAGGGCCTTGAGCAGGTCGAGCTCCTTCTCGTGCGCGAGCAGCGAGGCGTCGAAGTCCTCGCCGCGCTCGTGGCCGAGATCGGCGGCGTTCCGCGCGACCGACGCCGTCCGGGCGCCAACGTACTGCACGTAGAAGACCGGGTTGTCGTTCTTCTGCCGGGTGATCACCTCGATGTCGAGGGTCAGCGGCGAGTCCGTCGACGAGCGGGCCAGCGAGTAGCGCGCCGCGTCCACCCCGACCGCGTCGATCAGCTCGTCGAGGGTGATCAGCGTGCCGGCGCGCTTGCTGAGCCGGACCGGCTCGCCGCCGCGCAGCAGGCTGACCAACTGGCCGATGAGCACCTCGATGTTGCGGTCCGGGTCGTCGCCGGCGCAGGCGGCGATGGCCTTGAGCCGGCCGATGTACCCGTGGTGGTCGGCGCCCAGCATGTAGATGCAGCGCTCGAAGCCCCGCTCGCGCTTGTTGATGTAGTACGCGGCGTCGGCGGCGAAGTAGGTCTTCTCGCCGTTGGACCGGATCAGCACCCGGTCCTTGTCGTCGCCGAAGTCGGTGGTGCGCAGCCAGATGGCGCCCTCGCTCTCGAAGACGTGCCCCTGCTTGCGCAGCTCGTCGAGGGCGTGCTCGACGGCGCCGCCGTCGTGCAGGGTCTTCTCGGAGAACCAGACGTCGAAGTGGACCCCGAACCGCTCCAGGCTCTGCCGCATCTCGGCGAGCATCGCCTTGTAGCCTTCCTGCTGGAAGGCATTTGCTTGCTCTTCTTCGGATTTTTGCAGAATGTCCGGATGGGTTTGCGCGATCTGGGCGGCGATCTCCTGGATGTACTCACCCGGGTAGCCGTCCGGCGGCGTCGGCCGACGGTGCGCGGCGGCCATCACCGACTCGCCGAAGCGGGCCACCTGCACGCCGGCGTCGTTGATGTAGTGCTCGCGGGTCACGTCGGCGCCGGCGGCCGCGAGAATGCGGCCGAGCGCGTCACCGACCGCCGCCCAGCGGGTGTGGCCCAGGTGGATCGGCCCGGTCGGGTTCGCCGAGACGAACTCGAGGTTGACCTTCTCCTTGGCGAGCGTCTCGCCGCGGCCGTAGGCCGGGCCGGCCCGCACGACGAGACGCGCGAGCGCGCCCGCGGCGGCCGCGGACAACCGCACGTTCAGGAAGCCGGGCCCGGCGATCTCGACACTGGCGATCCCGGGAGTTTCCCGCAAGTTTTCCGCGACGGCGGCGGCCAGCTCGCGCGGGTTGAGACCTACCTTCTTGCCCAGTTGCAAGGCGATATTGGACGCATAGTCACCATGCTCCGGGTTTCGGGGTCGCTCCACGCTGGTGGTCGCCGGAAGAACGGACGTGTCGAGGTCACGCTCGGTGAGCGCCGCACGGGCGGCTTCGAGGACTGCTACGGCGAGTTCAGCGGGAGTCACCGACAAATGTTATCGGGGGTAGACTCCGGTACTTGGCGGCGGCCCGTTGTGCTGGTCACAATGCGGGACGGCACTTTCCACCGGGACGTTCGCTGTCCGCCCTGACCCCGACCGCCGACCAGACGAGGCCCGATGAGCGAGCAGACCGCTGAGCGTAGCGAGGCGACGCGATGAGCATGAGCACCCAGCACAGTGGCGGCAACCGCAAACCGTCCACCAAGGCTGCCTCCGGCGCCAAGCCCAAACAGGGCGGCGACGAGGATCTCGAGGATCTCGACGCCACCGCGGCCGACGAGACGGCGGAGGAGTCGGAGGAGCCGGCCGCCAAGACCACCTCGGCACGCCCCAAGGCCAACCCGCGCAAGTCGGCGCCGGTCCGCAAGACGGCGCCCGGTGGCCCGAAGCGCCCCGCCGGCTCGACGCGCCCGGCCGCGAAGAAGATCGCCCCGGTCAAGGTCAAGCAGGGCACCTCCTGGGGCCCCATCGCGCTGTTCACCACGGTGGGCGTCCTGGCTCTGGGCATCATCGGCTTCGCCGGCTGGCAGGTCTACGAAAACGGGCTGAACTGGCAGGACCGCGCGGACCGCATCGAGGGCCTCGTGGACTACCGCAAGACCGACAAGGCGCTCGTCGGCCAGCGCGACCACGTGTGGGGCGCACAGAAGTACTCGATGAACCCGCCGGTCGCCGGCAACCACAACCAGAACTGGCAGCGCTGCCTGGGTGACGTCTACCCGGCCGCGATCGCGACCGAGCACGCGCTGCACAGCATGGAGCACGGCGCCGTCTGGATCACGTATCGGCCCGACCTGCCGGCCGACCAGGTCGAGGCGCTGGCCAAGAAGGTCCGCGGCAACGACTACATGCTCATGAGCCCGTTCCCGGGCCAGGACCGGCCGATCTCGCTGCAGGCGTGGGGCTTCCAGCTCAAGGTCGACAACGCCCGTGACGCCCGGATCGACGAGTTCGTCAAGGCGCTGCGGCAGAACGCCAGCCTCGAGCCGGGCACCCCGTGCTCCAGCGGCGACATCATCACCGAGACCGGCACCGCACCGCGCGACCTCGGCAAGGACTCCGGCGGCGGCATGCCGGCGCAGGGCAACTGACCCGATCGTGTTCATGCGACTGTCACGGCGAGCGCGCCTGAGCCTGGGCGCGCTCGCCGCTGTCCTTCTGCTCGCGACCGGCATCGCCGTCGGCTACCTGGTCCCCGTCCTGCGCCAGCCGGGCAACGACTCGATCGACGCCGGCTTCGCCCGGGACATGAGCGTTCACCACGCGCAGGCCGTCGAGATGGCGATGTTCGCCTATCGGCTGGGCAGCACGGACGACATCCGCACGCTGGGCTACGACATCGCCGCGAGCCAGCAGTGGCAGATCGGCCAGATGCAGACCTGGCTCACGCAGTGGCACCTGCTCCCGCACTCCGACAACCGCCCGATGTCCTGGATGCCGGACGGGCAGAACACGCTCCAGCCGGACGGCCGCATGCCGGGCATGGCCTCCAGCGACGAGCTCAAGCGCCTGAAGTCGGCGACGGGCAAGGACTTCGACGTCCTCTGGTGCCAGCTCATGCTCCGTCACCACCTGGGCGGCATCCACATGGCCGAGGTCGCGGCCCAGAAGGCCCAGACCACGGAGGTCCGCACCGCCGCCGAGCAGATGCGGGCCGCCCAGCAGTACGACATATCGGCGCTGACCGACAAACTGAAGGACCTGGGCGCCCAACCCTTGTCCTCGTAGCTCTCCCGGGACCTACCACCTTCGTCGGCCGTGGAGTCTTCTGGTCGCCCAGACGACCACAGGACTCCACGACCGACCCATTCCCAAAACCGCAGCCCGCCTCACCCAGCCCCGGCGACCCCCTGCACGTCTCGGCACGGACGGCGCTGGTGCGGGGCGGGCCGGCTCTGCAAGATCGCGGCAAGGGCGGCTGGTGGATCAGCCGCTGACGTTTTCGACGCACGCCTGGGCCGGCACGAACTCTTGCGGACGCCGCACTCCTCACCGGCACCCCTCTCCCCCGGTATCTCATTCTCGCCGACACCTCGTCCCTTCCCCCCGGGACGTCTCCGCACGACGCCCCCGGCACCCTCCCTCTTCGGCGCGCTCGTCTTACCCGCTCCGTATTTAGCTGGGTCAATCCGAACAATGCCGCCACTTCGAGCGCGGGACGTCGTCGCCGAGGCATGCCGGCCGACGCGCGTTCCACCGCAATCCGCCACCACGCCGCTCGACCTCATGATCATGGGAAAGATATGGCTGCCCCGATAGCCACATCTTTCCCATGATCATGGAGTCGCCCGGCCCGGACCGCGCCATCCCGGGTCCGGCGGCGACCACGAGCGACGGATACCACCCGCGCGACTGTGCGTCACTGTCCGTAGCGCAACACCGGGGTTGCCAGACGACCGCTCGCCTCAACTACGCGGCCATGCGCCGCGACGCCGAGTTCTTTCCATGATCACGAACCCCGGGCCCGATCACCACCTCGATAGAAGCGTCACGGCGCCGCCCGACCTGGAACACGCCGACCCGGTCCGACCAGCGAATCGTGTGCCACAGCCGCCACACGGGAACCGATGCGCGACCGGGCGGTGGGTTCTGCTACTCTTTTCGAGGTCCGAGAGGCCCCCGTAGCTCAGGGGATAGAGCACCGCCCTCCGGAGGCGGGAGCGCAGGTTCGAATCCTGCCGGGGGCACCATTGATCAAATCACCTTCTAGCAGCAGAAACGGCGCCGCTGACCTGCGGATATGCGGGTCAGCGGCGCCGTTGTAATGTCCGGTTGCCACTGGCGCTATCCGGCCTTGATCGGTCAGCCACGCCACCGGCGCGCCACCGTTTAGGGGCACGCTGGGGCGTGCCTACCCGTGGCCGAGGGCCTGCTGAACGCGTTGTCGGTTGCGCTGTACGCCACGGTCGAGGCACTTGGCGTAGATCCTGAACAGGATCTCTACCGACTGCCCCGCCCATTCCGCTACGTCCGTTGGCGGAACGCCACCGTTGAGCCACGTCGACACAGCCGCGTGGCGGAGGTCATACGGGCGGCCTGCCAGCGGCGAGGCCACGACATCCTCCGTGAACACCGCTTTGCGCGCTCGGTCCCACACCCGCACGACCGTGAGCTTCGGCAGCTCGTCGCGGTTGCGATCACCGACGAACAGCCGTCCGTCTGGCGTCGTGCCGAACTCGTCCAGGTGGGCATGGATGAGCGCGGTCAGTTCGGGCGGGCATGGCGCGATTCGCGATTCCCCGCGCTCGCGCTGCTTCAACTGCCGCCTGTCTCGATCCCTTCCCGTGTCCGTCCAGTCCTTTCCTGCGTACGGATCAGCGCCGTCGAGGTGAAATTCCCCCCATCCCTCCTTTGGAATCGCAAGATGCCGCTTGTTCAGGAATGCCGCTTCTTCCGGCCGCATCCCGGCGTAATACAGGCATCCGTAGAACGCAACCAGACGGCGACCCACACGGCCCTGTTTCCGCACGCCATCGAATAGCGTGCGCACCTGAACCGGATTGGGCACACAGCGCGGATCGACCACCTGTACCGGCTTGGGCTTCTTCCATTTCAGGGCCGGAATCGGATTCGCATCAAGCAGTTTCAGTTCAACCGCATATTCAACAGCGGTGTTCAGGATCTTCCGGCGACGGCTTATGACGCTCGATGCGGCTGAGACACCGTCCAGTCGTACTGCAAGACCGTCAAGTAGCGGTCGCAGTATTTCGGGGTCGGCGACCGCAGACACCGAGCGAGTGTTGCGTTTCACCCACGCCAGAGCCGCCTTCACATCGTCCGGACATTCAGGATCGCTGCGCTTGGCGGTGTTGAATGCCCACCGGCACAGCGCCCGCCGGATCAGCTTGTCATCCGGCTTGCCGCGCGTCGTGGCGAACATTGCAGGAGTGAATGCCGTGAAGGCTTCCGCATGTGTACGACGCGTGGTCGCGGCCACTAGTGGCCACTTCATGTCCACGAATTTGCAGGCGAACTCATACCACGTCATGTCGCGTTCCGTGCGGGCCATCGAGACCGGACGTCCCGTGTCGATGTCGAATGCCTCACCCTTCCGCGCGGCGGCAATCAGATCCGACCGGAAGCTTTCCGCGAGTGCCGATGTGTGGAATACCTCTTTCCATGGCTTGCCGGCAACGACCCATCGGACCCGATACGAGTTTCGCCGTTTGCCCTCGTAGACCTCGGTCTTCCAGACCGTAACGTCGTAGGTCAATGCCACCTATGCCGCCTCCTCTTCGAGCTTGTTCAGCCAGTTCTCGAAAGCGGCGCGACGGATGCGGATATCGCCGTTCGGTAGCTTGAGGCACGGCGGGGCCTTCCGCTTTGCGCGCCAGTCGTAGAACGTCGATCGGGTAATCCCAAGCTCTTCGCACACGTCGGCGACGGTGAGATGCCCTCTCGCCACCTTGGGTTGCGCGCGACGCGGAGCGGGGGTTGTCATCGGTGAAGCTCCTTCCTGTCGCGCGGCGCAGCGTCCACGTAGACGCGCTCAAGGGTGGACGGCGGCCGGTCGGGGTAGTGCCGGCTGATGGTGCGGATGTCGAGCACTTCGGCGAGCGCGGCGAGGGTGGCTGCTATCTCTGGCCGGGTGCCGTGAAGCCTGAGTCGCACGGTGAGCGCCTTTCGGGTCTGGAACGGGTCGGGGCGCAAGTGGAGGGCGTGGCTCTCAGCGGGCCTTAGAACGGCCCGCTGAGAGCCACACAGAGCCAAGATCTTATGAAGGTCGATGTCTTCCTTAAGCGTCGAGTCGGCAGAGAGCTTCTGAGAGCGCCCGCGCGGGCGTTCTGGTTGTAGCCCTACGGTGCGTCGTTGCTCAGGAGGGCTGAAGCATCTCCGGATCTCCGGATCTCCGCAGATATGGCGCTGACCTGCGAAAACAGTTGCGGAGATGGGAACTGGTCGATGGGTTCCATCTCCGCAACCGGCCTTCATCTCCGCAGTGGTTGCGGAGATGCGGAGATGGACGTTTCTCGATCGGCTAGATCTCCGCAACTGTTTGCGCAGGTCAGTAACGGTCGCTGCGGAGATCCGGAGATCCGGAGATGCTTCAGCGGTTTTGAGTCCGCTCGACCGGCCGTCAACCGGTGTGGTGTTCGACCCAGTACACGGCGCGGTCCCCGCGGTCGTTCTTGCCAGCCCGGATCACGTAGTCGCCGCGCCACCGGCCGACCTGTCCGGTGAGCAGCCGGCCGAGCGCGAGAGCGTTGGGCAGTTTCCCGGTGTGGGTGGTGATGAACTGTCCGTCCCACCGGTCGACTTCGTTGCCGGCGAAGTGGTCCGGCTCTCCGGAACGGCGCAGGTCCGCGGCGGTCATCTGCTGCCCGCTGTGGAGGCTGTGCCAGCAGGAAAGGAAGGCGCGCCAGCGCGTTTCATCTTCGTCGATGGCGCGCACGTCGGCGGCGTTAGTGAGGAACCCGCCGATGCCGTGGTGGGCGAGGAACCCGCCGAGGGCCTGCGCCCACGGGGTGAACTGCCGCATCGACACCGTGTTGGCGCGGGGCGCGCCGTTGCGGGTCCAGTCCAGCACCAACACCAGCAGGTGCGACAACACGGTCATCTGGTTGGCCGGGATGGTGATCCACTGGTCGAGGTGCGGGATGCCGAATTTCGACTGGTCCCGCTGTTCCGGCCGCGGCATGTTCGGGTCCAAATGCACTCGCACGGTCCGGGAGGCCATGTCACCGCCGACCTGGAGATTGTTGCCGGTGGCCATCCACAACCGGTCGTTGACCGCGGCGACGTTGCGCGACGATCCGAGCTGCCGGTCGGACCACACCCCGGCCGTGACCAGCAGGGCCAAGTTGGCCGAGTCGATGACGGTGCCCTCGGCGAGGTTGTCCCAGATGACCACCCCGACCTGTTGCGCGAACACGGCCGTGATGGACTTGCGCAACTCTTCTTCGGTGTAGGCCCAGGGCATGACCCGCTGCCCGTAGAGCATGCCCGGACCGGCGGTCAGGATCGATTTTCCGGACGCGGGCATGGTCGCGTCGATCAGCGCGAACGGGGTCAACGACCGGGTGTAGTGCCGCAGGATCGGCGTTGCCAGCAGCGCCACATAGTTGGCCTTGTCCGCGGGGCTGGACCATGGAAAGTCACGCAGGAACCGGGTGAGCAGGAACTCCCGCGCCTCGGCCACCTGCTGTGTGGTCGGCTGGTCCGGCACTGGCGGAAGGTCGACCTTGGAGGCGAGGTAGAGGCCGGTGGCCGGGTCGTACCCGGGTTGCTGCAACAGGGTGCCGTCGCGGCGCAGGACCGGCGCGCCGATCACCCCGCGCAGCGGCGGCACGCCCGGCCAGGTCTTGCCGGCCAGCACCGACGCGAGGTTTTCCCGCGAGGGGGTGAACTCCTCCTCGAACGTCTCGATACCGCCGTTGCCGTCTTTGCGTGCCCGCCACCGGTAGGTGTAGGTGTGCTCGGCAAGGAGGCCGGCGAACGTGGCCGGGGTGAGCGGACTGGCCGCGATCGGCAGCGGTGAGTCTTCATCCGCGGCCGGGCTGATCTGCCCGCCGGAGATCTCTTCCATGTGGACCAGGGCTCCCTCTGAGACGTAGGTGTCGGGCAGCAGCCCGTTGACCAGTTCGGCCTTGAGGACCCGGATCGTTTCCGGGCCGGAACCGACCTCCACCCGCCGCGGCTCACGGCCCGGCGAGTCGGTCGGTGCAGCGGCGGGCGCGGCCGTGCTACTCATGCCGCCTCGCTTCCGAGGCTGCGTGGACGCTCGGCGCCGCGCCGGAACCCGGACCGGATCGTCTTGCGTGCCCCAGCGGCCGGGTGCCCGGCAGCGACCGCGGCGGCCAGCAGCAGCTCTTCCGTGTCGTGCTCGTTGAGCGCGCCGCCGGCCACCAACTGACCGAGGGACACCGCCGCGCCCCACACCACGTTGTTGAGAATGCCGCTGTTGGGTGCGCCGGCCGCGGCGATCGCGGCGAGGCTGGCGGTGATCGCCTTGTTCAGGAACTTGGTCTGCCGGCCGAGTCCGGCGAGGTGGACCACGGCGGGCCGGGCCGGCGGTTGCGGCGCCGGGCGGAGCCGCTCGGCCAGCCAGCCGGGCAACGGTGCCGGGTCGATGTCGTGCGCCACGGTGTACGGCCGTCCGGCGACGGTACTGCCCGCGGCCACGACGTAGCCGCCGTGACTGCGGGTGTCGATCAGCCAGCCGAGGCCGCCGCCGCGGTCTCCGCCGGTGTTGCGCAACTGCTCGCCTTCGGCGGGGTGGCGGAAGTAGAGGTGGGTCCCGCTACGGCCGGTGGTGACGGTGTACGTCTCGGTCGGCAACGGCTGACCGGCCTCGGCGCAGACCTCGGCGAACACGTCGAACCCGTCCTCGATGCCGGGTATCGCCCACCGGTCCGGGCGGGCCTTGCCGGGCTTGGGCCGGTCGAGGTCGACCACCAGCAGTCCGGACGGGCCGCACGCGATCCCGATGCCGTACGGGACGCGGCTCCATGCCCGCTGAATCCGGTCGGGGTCGGTGGTGGCGCGTTCCTCCCATCCGATGTGCCGGCCGGCGGCCCGGCATCGCGGGTCGGTTTGGTCGCAGTGTTCGGCGGTGCAGCGGGCGGGGAACGCGGGCCGCTTGGCCTCGTCGTCATCGGCTCCGGGCCGGTTGTCGGGGCGGAGCGGGAAGACGTGCCAGCCACGCGCGGCGGCGGCCAATGCGTTGCGCAGCAACGCCTGAGGGTCAGCACGAAGTGCCATTGTGGACTCTCCAAAGGTCGGCGGCGGGCGCAGCGGAACGGACGGCGGTTCGGCCCGTCCGGCGATCGCCGCGGGCGTGTGCAGCGGACAGCGCCACCCCGGCAGGTACGGCCGCACATCTTCGGCGGCGCCGCAGAACCGCGTCAGGTCGCCGAACCAGAAGCCGCACCTGCCAGGGCCGGGGGTCATGTGAAGCACGCCCCGTTGTCGCAGTAGCCGCCCTCGTCGTCGGCGTGATCGAGGCCGGGCGATCGGTCGGGTGACAGGCCGGGCAGGGTGGCTTGTGCGGTGCTGACGGCGGCCCGTAGCGGCCGGTTGAACCGGGTGAGGTACACCGGGTCGCGGCCGAGCATGGCGCGCCGCTGGTTGAGCAGCTCCTCCAGCGCACACGAGCGGTCGAACAGTGCTGGCCGGTCACGGCGCATCTCGGCCCACGTCGACGGCCGCCGCATGGGACAGAACCAACACGCCGACTTCGGCGGGATCGGCAGGCCAGCGGCCAGGATGATGCGTTGGCAGTCGATGCGCCGTAGCGGCGGATCGTGGTCGAGGAGCGGATACACCGGCCGCTCGTAGGCCATGGCTCGGCGGGCGTTGACCCGCTCGATCTCATCGAGGCTGATGCCGATGCCGACCACTGCGCGGGCCGCTTCGCTGGCGCCGTGCGCTTTCAGCCACCGGCCGATGACCTTGATTTTGAAATCGGCGGTACAGCTTCGCGTGCCGGGTGCGCCGTTGGACATCCGGACCGGGATCGGCAGCGACCGTGACTGGGGCCGGGTCAGCCGGCCGTACAGCGTTTCGGTACTGCCGTCGCGGCGTACCCGGTGCAGCTCGTGTAGCTCGATGCCGTGCGCCGCGGCGTAGGGCTTGGCGTACCGGTTGAGGTAGGCGAGCGTCGCCGGGTCTTCCGAGTCGTCGCCGACGTTGGCGAACAGGAACACCGGAAAGTCGATCCGCCCCGTGGCGGCGAGCACCAGCAGGGCCGTGGACTGGACACCGCCGCCGTAGCTGATGGCCCGAACGACCGTACTCATGCTGCCCGCCGCTGGCCGGTGCTGGCCGGGCCGGTGGCCCGCTCGATCACGGCGGTGAGGTCGCGGGCCAGCCCGAGCAACTGCCCGCGGGCGCGGGGCTCGTCCGCGGCGAGCGCGACGGTGAGGGTCACCTCGGCGTGTTCGCGGCCGTCGCGTCCACGGACGCGGGTGAGCAGTGCGCGGCCGAGTCCGGGCACGTCGATGGTGAGGGGGTCGGCGCGGTGTTCGCCGAGGTTGCAGCGGTGCCCGCCGGCGCACCAGTCGGTGTGCTTGCGGGGGTCGAACCGGGTGGCTGCGGTGCGGGTGCGGCGGGTGATGGGGTTCATCGGTTGGTGTCCCTTCCGCGGATGGTGCGCAGGTAGTTGAGAACGCGGCGGCCGGGGCGTAGCCGGCGGCCGGTGCCGTCGCAGCGGCGGCAGATGCCGAACGCCTTGCCGCCGAACAGGGCGGGTCGTTTGCCGGTGCCGTGGCAGCGGCGGCAGGCCACGAACGGCCAGAGCCAGCACGCCGTGACGTAACCGAACGTGACGACGATCAGGCAGAGGAGGAAGAGTCCGGCGGTGGCGGGGTCGGGGGTAGTAGTAGCGGCGATCGGGACCACGAAAGTGCCTCCAGGGCCGGTTTTCGGGTGTGAGGGGCCGCTGGCCCTACCTCCTACCTGGGAAGGTGTGGGCTGGCCAGGGCGGTAGGGCCTGGGGGTAGGGGCAGTCCTACCGGTAGGAGGACTGCCCCTACCGTTCAGGAGATCTCGCGGTTGTCGATCGCGGCGCTCAGGCGCTCCAGACGGCACCCTTGGTTGTTCACGCCGCGGACCTTGACGCCTACGCTCTGTACACCAAGGCCGCGGACCGTTGCCGAGATCGCCTCGGCCGTGATGCCGTCGTAGTGCTCCGGCAGCCGCTCGGCGAGCCGTTCGGCGATGGTGGACCAGTGCAGGCCCGGTTCGTTGGCCTCGAACACGCCGCGGACGTCGGCCAGCACGTCACGCGCCTGGCGGGCGACGACCTCACCCACGGCGAACCCGGTGAGGGTGCCGGCCGCTTCGCGGTGCTTGCGGGCCGCGGTGAGGATCTGCTCGGCGTCGGTGTGGTCGGCCAGGTAGGTCCGCACGGTCGGGGTGTCGTCGCTGGCGCCGTAGAGGATGCCGACACCCCGGTACGGCATGCCCACCGGCAGCGCGGAGGCGTCGAAGCCCTCGGCGTAGGCGTCACCGCCGAGGATCGCCTCTGACACGATGCGGTTGCCGCACTTGAGCGCGAACCGTACGTCGTGGTTGTCGCGGTAGCGGTTGAACAGCCGCTGCACGTCCCCGGCGCCGACGCCGGACGGCTTCTGTGAACTGGACAGGATGATCACACCCGCGGAGGGACCGACCGCTTTGATGAACGACAACAGGGCGGCGATCTCCTTGTTGACCGCCTGGTCGTCGGTCTCGAAGTAGTTCTGGAACTCCTCCATGACCAGCATCCACACCCGTAGCAGCGGGTACTTGCGCGACAGTTCCCGCGTGATCTTCCCCTCGGGGCATTCGGAGGTCGGCAGCTTGGAGAGGAAGTCGTTGACGTCCTCGATGTGCTTTTTGACCTCGCGCAGCATGTCGAGCATGTGGGTGATCGGGTCGTTGTCGCGGCTGTTGGGGACCACGCCGCACACGTAGCGGTGCGCCACGAGCCGGAACTTGTCCCAGTCCGCGGACATCTTCCCGTCGACCACCAGCAGCGTCACGTACGGGTCCAGCGCTGCGTACAGCGCGAGCAGCCGGGTGAAGAACGTCTTGCCCTTGCGTGGCTGCGCCCCGATGAGCACGCTGATCCACATCAGCAGTAGCCCGACCTTGCGCCCGCGCTCGTCCAGCCCGAGGGGGGCCTCGGTCCAGATGTCACGGACCTTGCCGTCCAGTAGTGGTGTCTTGCCCGCCGGGATGGCAAGCGGGTCGCGGTCGGCGACGAACAGCAGATGCCGCCGGTGCGAGGTCGGGTCCTTGGTGAGATACACCTGGTTGACCGACACGTCCAGGCCGGACGCGATGGCTGCTTTGGCGTTGACCACGTCGTCCCACCCCTTGCCGTACGGCAGGTCGATGAGCACCTGCGACCCGGTGCCGGTGGCGTCGCGGGACATCGTGGAGGCGAACGTGATCTGCTGATCCGGCTTGTCCGGGTGCCCGAGCCGGGCGGCGTAGTAGGCGCGCAGGATGATGTCCGGGTTGACCCGCCGGTACCGTCCGGTGACCACCGCCGGACGCAGGATCGGCCGGTCCTCGGGCCGGCCGAGCCGGGCCAGCCCGCACACCGCGCCGGCCGCGGCCAGCCCGACGACCCACCACGGTGCGAGGGCGTAGGCGACCGGCCCGCCGATGGCGAGAGCTGCGGTCTCGGCGGCCAGGACGATGCCGCGCCACGCGCGGGTGGCCTTGACCTCGCGGTGCAGCCGGTACCACGTCTGCGGGTCGTTGGCGTCCGCGGCGGCCTGCCGGAGTCCGTACTGTTCCGACAGCCACCACCAGCGCAACTGTCGGCCGATCAGCCGGACCACGCCGACAGTCGACCAGAGTCCGGCCTGGAGGCCGTACCAGGGTGCGCGGACCGCGTGGTAGGCGGAGCGGTGCAGCGTGTCGGTGGCGATGTCGCGCAAGGTGGCCTTGAAGTTCTGCCAGCCCATCAGCCGGGCCGGGATGATCGGCTGTCGTCCGGCCTTGTCGACCGGTGGCGGGTCGACCAGCGCCCCGCCGGGCTGCGGTTCCTCGTCCAGCGCCACGTCAAAGTGCGTGTCGGGTGCGTCGGAGCGAGCGTCCGGGCGAGGGTCCGGGCGACCGGCCGTGTCGCCGTGGTTGTCGACAGCCGGCCCGACAGCAGTGCCGACAGCCGGGTCATGGTCGGGTGGGTCGGTGGCGCCGCGGCGGGCGCGGGCCGCGGTTAGGTCGAGCACGGCGGCGTCGGTCTCGGCTGTCGACACGCTGTCGTCAGCCCGCCCTTCCCCGGGGTGCGGGTCGGTTGTCATGATGAGGGTTCCTCCGTTGTGAGGGGGCCGGCGCGCGGTCACGGTTCCTAGGCCAGAGGACCGCGCGCCGGGCAGGATCAGCACAGGATCAGAACAGGGTCAGCACAGATCAGAAGGTGTCCGCGTCGTCGTCGGTGTTGTCGTCGGTGTCGGTGTCGGTGTGACTGTCGGCCGGTGCCAGGCGCGCGGCCGTTGCGGCGAACCGCTCGGCGGCTTGCAGGTCAACGGCTGCACTCGGTGCGTCGGACCAGCCTGCGGCGACCTCGCGGATCGCGGCGGCGGTGTGCCGCTGGGTGGTGGCCCGGTCGTGGTTGCCGGTGGCGTCGAGTCGTTGCGCGTCACGGTCGAACGCGTCCGCGTCGCGGCTGCACGACAGCGTTGCCTGCTCGATCGCCCGCTGCCTGAACGCGGCGGGATCGAACGTCGAGCCGGAGCCGGACTGCGAATCGGTTGTCATGATGTGGGTTCCTCCGTTGTGAGGGGGCCGGCGCGCGGTCACGGTTCCTAGGCCAGAGGGCCGCGCGCCGGGCAGGATCAGCACAGGGTCAGAAGGTGTCCGCGTCGTCGGTGTCGTCCGCGGTGTCGGCGGTGCTGGACAGCTCGGCTTCCCACTGCCGGATGTCCTCCGTGGTGTTGTGCAGCACGTACGTGGGGTCGTTGGCGCGGGCCGGGTCCGTCAACCAGGCGCGGGCCTGGTCCGCTTCGGCGATCGCTTCGGCCTCGGTGGCGCCGCCGGTGAGCATCGCGTCGCGCATCGCCTCGGCCCACTCGTCCGGGTCGATTCCGTACGGTGTCGTCAACGGGTCACATCCCGTCCGTGTCGTCGTCGGCCGTGTCGACCCGTGCGGCGGTACCGGTGGGGATGGGGTCGGTGACGTAGTCCCACGTGTCCGCGATGACGTTGTGATTCCAACGGTTGTCGCCGTTGACCTCGGACGGCTGCGCGTCGAGGGTGCGCAGCCAGTCCCGGAACCGGATCTCCTCTTCGCGGTCAGTGCCGGTCACCACTCGTCCCCGTCCCCGTCCCCGTCCGCGGCCTCGGCGGCCTCGGCGGTGTCGGCGGTGTCGGCGGTGCTGGTCGGCCATGCCGGCGGCCCGGCGACCGCGTAGCCGTCCTGATCGATCCAGCCGGTGTAGCCGGACTCGCGCAGGTCGAAA
Organism: Dactylosporangium roseum; assembly: GCF_025264685.1. Classification (GTDB taxonomy): domain Bacteria; phylum Actinomycetota; class Actinomycetes; order Mycobacteriales; family Micromonosporaceae; genus Dactylosporangium; species Dactylosporangium roseum. Next base: position 1,335,050 of record NZ_CP073721.1, on the reverse strand, counting down.
AACCGGGTGTCTGCCGCGGTTTCCGGCTGTCTGTCGATGCGTCGGGTCACGCCGGCACCTCCTCCGTCTTGGTCTGGGCCGCCTTGGTCTGGGCCGTCTTGGTCTGGGCCGCCTTGGTCCGGGCCGCCCGGCGGACGGTGCGCAGGGTCCACGCCGCGGCGCGGGCGGTGCGGGTCTGGCCGCGGACGGCGCGGCGCACGTCGCGGCGGCGCCACACGATCGGCGTCGCGGCGAGGGCGACCGGCATGCCACGGCGGATGAGCATGGCCCGATGGTTGGGCAGCCCGGCCAGCATCGCGGCTGAGATGACCGGCACCCGGCGGGTCGTACTCGAGGTGACCCGCCCGTCCGCGTCGCGGGTGGCGCTGACCTCTTCCCGTTCCCCGGCCAGGTCACAGAAGGCGGCCAGGTCGCCAGGGTCTTTGCAGCCGCCGAACACCAGCACGGCCGCGGCGGCGTTGAGAATCATTGAGGCGCCGTCCTTGCCCCACCGCTGCCGCAGTTGGCCGAGGCCCTGGCAGGCGGCGTGCACGACGATGGAGCGCTTGCGAAGCTCGGCCATCCACCGGTCAAGCGGTGTGGGGCAGATCAGCGCGACCTCATCGAGGATCAGCGCCAGCCCCGGATCGAGGCGGCCACCCGGACGGGCGGCGGCGATCGCTCGGGAGCGGTGCACGATCTCTGCGGTCAACGCGGCGACCAGCGGCCCAACGGTGCCGTCTTCGTCGCCGAGGAGGTAGAACGTACCCGCCTTGTCGGTGAGGTCGTCGATGAATTCGGCGGCGGTGTCGGGGTCGGCGTCGCCGCACTTGGCGGCGGCCGGCTGCATCACCCACGCCACCGCTGGGGCCACGGCCAGCATCACGCCGTCGCGGGTGCGGGCGGTCATGCGCAGCGTCTGCTCGGCGGTCTGGCACATCTCGGCCGGGTTCGGCGACCCTGCTAGGGCGGTCATGACCTGTGCGGCGGCGGCGTCGGGGTTGGCTACCCACCGCTGCACGTCGCGCATCCGGTAGCCGCCGAGGGCGGCGGCGTGCAGCATGACGGCCAGGGCTCGGCGGGCGTGGATGTTCCACCGCTCGCCCTCGTCGTTGCCGCCGGACGGGCCGATCAGGTCCGCGGCGCGGCGGGCCGCCGTCGCCGGGTCCTTGCACCCGGCCAGGGGCGACCATCGCAGCGTGGAGGCGACCTCGCCGATGCCGCCCGGGTTGAACACCGTGACCGGGCCGCGCGGCTCGCGGAGCTTGGCGGTGAGGTCGTACAGGTCGGTCGCGGTCGAGGCGACCACGGCGCCGCCGGGGGCGTCGATGACCCGGCAGGCGAGTTCGGCGGTCTTGCCGGTGCCCGGGATGCCGATACGCAGCGTGGATTCCTCACACGAGGTCCACACCGTCTGACCGCCGACCTTGCACAGCGGGGTGGCGTAGGACAGGGCCGGGGTCCGCCAGCGGTCCCACCAGCCGAGGTCGCGCAGCGACGGGCGCAACACCGGCGCGCGGCGGGCCATGCTCCAGCGCGACGACACGGTGAGCATCTGCCAGCGGGAGGCGGTGCCGCCGTTGCGGCGGGTGTTGCGGTCCCACCGGCCGATCAGCCGGTTACTGCCCGCCGCGCCGCGGAACCGGGCGTAGACGGTCCCGGCCGCGGTCGCCGCACCGGCCACGCCGAGGGCATAGCCGTAGCCGGCCACATCGAGCGTGTCCGGGGCCTGGGTGAGCACCCATCCGGTCGCCGTGGCGATCAGACCGGCGCCGAACACGCGGGGACGGAAGGTGCGTGTGCTCGCCATGGAAGGCGTTCCTCCTTCAGGAGAGGGGGCCGGCGCGCGGCCACGGTTCCTAGGCCAGAGGGCCGCGCGCCGGGCAGGGCTAACGGCTGGTCGCCGACTTCAGGAACGTGATCAGGCCGTTGCCGACCTGCGCGGCGGCGGACATCGCGTCCCGCGCGGTGTGCCCGGCGTCGGCCGGGGCGGTGGCGGCGTAGTACAGCAGCAGGGCCAGCACGGCCCAGCCGAGCAGCTTCTTGCTCGTCATCGTCGGTCTCCTGTTGTGGATGGCGGGTCAAGGGCAGGGGTCAGGCCGCGTCGGTGTCGGGGGTCGCGGCGCGGTTCGCGGCGAGGTGGCGCTGTACGGTGCGCTCCGACAGCTTCAGCCGGGCGGCGAGCTGCGCCGGGGTGGCGTCCGGGTTGCGGGCCTTGGCCTTCGCGACCCGCTCAGCCGCCGAGGGCTGCCGCTTCGCCGGCCGCACACCCCGCGATGTGCTCGGCGTTGTGCTCGGCGCGGCATCGTCGCCGGTCGGGGCGGCCTGCAACGCCAGCCGGACCGGCACGGGCCGCTCGGCCACCGGCTCACCGGACGGTGCCGACAGCTCGGCCATCGGCTCGCCGACCTCGGCGGCCGGCTCGGCCGGGGAGGTCGGGGCAAGGCGTTCGGCGGTCAGGTCCGCGGCGATCAGCGCGGTCAGCCCGTCATAGTCCGCGCCCGCGGCGAGCCGGGCGGCGACCTCGCCAAGGTCGTACGTCGCGGTCGCGATGTCCGCCGTGGTCGGGTCGACCGCGGACCGAATCTTGCGGTGCAGCACCTTAGCGATCGCGGCGTGCTGCCGCTCCCGCCGCATCTCGACGCGGGCCGCGGCAAGCGACCCGTAGAGGCCAAGCTCCGGGCTGGCCTTGGCCACGGACTTCGCGCGCAGGGTCAATACCGGGTGGCGCAGCCAGTGCCCGAACAGCTCATAGGCGGGGGTGGTCGGCGGCAAGTCACCCTTGGCCCGCAGACGGTCGCGGCGCTGGTTCTCGGTGTGCATCAACCACACCAGATAGCCGAGGGCCGACATGCCGGCGAAGAACCCGGCCAGGAGCTTATTGCTGTGGGCCAGCCAGTTGAACGTCACCGCACCCGCAGCGATCGCAGCGGACAGCAGCCGGGAAGCGGTCGCCCGCTCCCCCAGCCGGCGGCGCACGTCGGCGTTGGACAGCACCACGATCCCGCCGAGCTCCAACGCGCCAACCGCCGGGATGGCCCAGATCAGCGGGATACCGAGGGCCGTGACCGCGCCGGACACCTGCCCGGCCAGCGCGACCAGCAGCACCACCACGTAGAACAGTTGCCGCATGTACCCGGTCCGGCGGACCGTCGCGGCCAGCTCGGCGTCAAGCTCAGCCGTCGTGCCCATCACGCCGCCACCGCCCCGCTGTGCTCGCACACCGCGCCGCACGCGCACCGCTGCGCCGGTGCCGACACGCGCGTGTCGACCTTGACGAAGATCCCGTCGTGGTCGCGCTTCGCGCCGCGGTACCAACCGCTGGAACCTTTCGCGGTCTCCGCGGTCAGGCCGAACGCCTCGGCGAGCCGGTCGACGTCGGCGATACGGTCCGGCTCGGGCGCGAACATGTCCGGGCCGAAGCTCACGTAGAGCTGCACCGTGGACGCACCAGCGGCCCGCACCGCCTCGGCCAGGGCGACCAGCTCATCGGCCACCGCGTCAGGGGTTGTGCTGTACATGAGTGAACCTCCAGTTCACGAAGTCAAAGAAGGGGGTGCGCGGCACTCGACAGCAGGGCCATGCCCTACCGGCGCCGCGCGGTGACACCACACAACGGGCAGCGCCTTGAAGCGCCGCCCTGCCGCTTCAGCGCCCGCTCATCGGCGCGCGTGCCCTCCCACGTCCGGGCGAGCTGCCAGCCGATCCCGGCCGCATGCACCACTGCGAGGAGGCGAGCACCACGACCCGCGGCGTGCTCGGCGAGCCGGGCCGTAAGGTCCCTCGTCCAGCCGGTGTAATGCCGGGCGTGACCGAACGCGCGGTCAAAATGCAGCAGGTACACGATGCCGGCAACGGCCATCAGCGCGCCGTCAGGCCGCGCTACGCCGCGCGTTGAACCGGCGGCGGTACCAGGCGCAGGTCTCGCGGACCACCGCGGCACGCGCCCGCTCAAGGCGATACGCGGTCACCGCGTCGACCGGGCCGCGACCGGAAAGCAGCATCAACTGCACGTCCAGCAACTCAAGCTCTGCGGCCAGCACCGGTTCCTCATCCTCGATCGCGGCCAACTGCGCCGCGGACGGCTCCGCACCGTCGAAATCCTGGTCGTACTCCATGACGTCGCTAGTTCCTTCCGGACACGGGCCGGGGCGGCGCCGCACGGCGGCGACGGCCAGCGCGGCCGACCGCCGGGCACTCCCGGCAGCGAGACTCGTTCGGGGCCAAAGGAGCCAGGGACCCGCAACCGGCGCACTCACGCCACACCGCGTTACCCCTGGCCGTGATGCGGACAGTCGCCGCAAGCTTCGAAGTCATCACCGGAACGCCTCCCCAAGTCAGGACCGGTAGAAAGTCGGATCAGGAACGTTCAGCGGGCCGCACGCCAAACCTCGGCGCGCGGCCCACGCAAAGGGGTTTCGACCTTCGGGCAGGTCTACGTATCGAGCTAGGTCTACTTGTCCGCCACGGTGCGCATGCGACCCCGCCGCCTATGCAGGCAGGTACGGGGGTGCCAGTGTTCGTGCTGGCCACTCAGCGGGGCCTAGACCTGTCGCTTTACTGCTGGCGCCGTCCGGATTGCTGTCTCCCGACAGTCCCGGGCAGGGCGCCTGACCGTTCGGTATGCAGGCCGGTCAACGCTGCCTCTATGGAGTTCTCAATCAACAATGCGGATCAATACGGATGAATCCGGCAGAACATGGGCGCGCGGCAACCACGTGCCGCCGTTCCGGGGTCCCTGCATCCTTGCTTGGTTGGTACGCTATACGGCTAGTCGACTAGCCGTCAAGCCGTCTCTCCGGATAGTTTGGTGTCCGGTAGACTGTTGACATGCCGACTCTTGATGACCTCCGGGCCGCGGCTGAGCGAGTGCGCGCAGCCGATCAAGCTCTCGACGACATTCGCCAGGAACGCGATGACCTGATCAGGGACATACGCCGATCGACGGACCACACCGTGCCCGAGATTGCGGAAGCGGCTGGCGTGTCCCTGGCAACCGTCAAGACCGTCATCCGCGGGATTCGGTAAGCGCCGATCTGGTCTGGCACGGCTTGCCATCCAGTGCTCACCTCCGTCGTTCTTGCTGCTTGCTTGACGAATTCATTCAAGCTGCTCTCTGACACATCGCCCATGCATGGGCGATGTACTGGCGGTGCACTCGTGGTGCAGCTACGCCGTTCAATCGCGGGGAAAGGCCGAACAGGTGGACGTGGTTGATGAGTGGACCGGGCGCCGTGCCGCCCTACTGCGCAGGGCGCTGCGCTTGACCAACGAGCGCTTCGCTGAACGCTTGGGCACCGCAATACGAACCGTCGCCAAGTGGAACGCCGAACCCGCCATGGTGCCCACACCCGACATGCAGCACGCGCTTGACACGTTGCTTACACAATCGTCCGATGGCGCGAAAGCGAGGTTCGCAATGCTCCTCACCAGCGAAATTGGCATCGATGACGGCAGCGCCCTGGCGACGCCCCGAGAAGCGACAGCAGCAGAGCTACGGCTGGCGGCGGATCGAAACATCGGAGCCGCCCTTGACTGGCTCGATCGGGCCGCAGGCTGGTCGCCGGGGACTGCGCGCATCCGCGTCGCGACGCGGCTAGACGACGCAGATCCTCGCGCCTTGCAGGATCGCGGGCACGGCCGCGGGCGTGTCCGTCAGCGCGTGATTGCTGAGGCGCTCGGCGCCTACTACGGCCAGTCTGGCGACTACCGGCCGTACGCTGCCCGAACCGAGTCAGGGTCGCTGGTGACCAGCATCCTCACTCGGCCCGACTGGCTTGACCTGTCGCTACCGCTCGACACGGATGGGCTGCGGTTCGCTCCGGCCACTGAGGTGCTGCCCGAGGTCGACGCGGCGGCCGGCGCGGCAGCGGTGCAGCGCCTCGCCGAGGTGCTGACGCTGAACATGATGCTCGTGAACGCGCCGATCTACCGCTTGACCGAGGTCGAGGCGAGCAGCACCGGCCTGTCCGGCACCGTCGCCCTCGCCGACTTCGTCGGGTACGCGCTGACCATGGACCTGCTCGAAAACGAGCTGATCGACGCGCTTGCCGAGGGCCGACCTGTGACCCCAGGTCACTTGCCGCTTCGGGATCGCCACCTGCCCGATGTCGCGGCCGTCTGCGGCATCGGGCGGCGCCTCTGCGCCGGTGGCCCGCTCGCCCTGACCGCAATTGCTCGGCCCGGTGGCCGACGGCGCCAGGGCGGCGACTACCTGCTGCTCGTGCAGGAGCGGTCCGGGCGCGTGCTCAACTCGTCCAGGCGCCTTGCGGTCATCCCCAAGGCATTCCACGAGCCGCTCGTGGATTACGGTGACGACGCAGCCATTGGAGCGACGCTGGAGCGTGAGATGGAGGAGGAGCTTTTCGGGCGCACGGACGTCGACTCCACGAGCGGGGAGCAGCGCCATGCAGACCCGATGCACCCAAGCCGGCTCTCCGAGCCGATGCGGTGGCTTCTAGACCGCTTGGACGGTGGGCATTGGCGGATGGAATGCACAGGGTTGGGCTTCAACTTGGTGAGCGGCAACTACGAGTTCGCCAGCCTGATCGTGATCGAGGATGAGGAGTGGTGGGGCCGCTTCGGGGGCAGCGTTGAGGCCAACTGGGAGTCGGACACGCTCCGCCGCTACTCCAGCCGCGACCGAGGGCCGCTCGACGCGCTTGCGCACGATGCCGCATGGAGCAATGAGGGCCTGTTCGCCCTGCTGCAAGGCTTCCGGCGCCTCGCCGTCGTTGGAGGCGCCCGCACCGATCTACCAGCCGTTGAATGGGAGTTTTGAGTCATGTCGGACAACTGGTACATGGGTAACGCTGCCGACGACGCAGACCAGCATCGCGGCTGGCTGCTCGGCCACTTCATCGCGTCGGAAACGCCCGGCTCCGGCATTCGCGCGTCGAACGACGTGGAGGTGAAGTGGGGCATCCACCCGGCGGGCCAACAGCGGCCCGAGTGGACCGCGGATGACCAGCGAACGACGCTACTTCTGCTCGTCAAAGGCCGGTTCCGGCTCGACCTTACGGTCAACAGCACGGTGTTGGAACGCCAGGGAGACTACGTGGTGTGGGGCCCCGGTATCGATCACTCCTGGCAGGCCGAAGAAGATTCGGTGGTGATCACCGTTCGGTGGCCCTCGCTGACCAGTTGAGCACTGGCACATCAGGGCTGCTCACGGGGCATGCTCCCGTTGAGCAGCCCTGCTTTTTGTGCGCTCTCAGCCTTCCGGAGGCAGCGGATCGTTAGCGGGCCTTCAAGGCGACGCGCTTTAAGGATGGAGGTCAGCAAGCCTACGGAGCAGCAGGTTTGTTTGCTGTTCCATTAGCCCGGCGCGCTCCTTGCTGAGAATATCGAATTCGCCGTGCGCGGCTGCGTTGCGAATGCCGCCGCACTGCTCTAGATCCTTGACGTCTTGCGCAGTGAGGATACTCGCCTGCCGCAGGACAGCACTGAGCGTGCTTATGGTCGGGCGCGATGGCACGATCACGTTCCGGGCGTCCGCGAGGGCGCGCAGGGCAATTTCAAGGGCAGCGCCGCAAAGAACAATCGGCGCTGCGGGATGCGTTTCCCGATCATTGAGAAGTCGGCGGACTTGGCTCATTAGGTCGGTGCTTACGACGCTTACCTCTGCCCACGCGCGTGAACCGGCAATCTCGACAACGCCCGCCTCAACCTGATCAACCCAGCCGCGCAATATGTCGCCGAGACCGTGAGACTTGTCCGCAATCGTATCGCCTTTTTTTGCGAGTTTCTCGGTAGCGTGTTTTGCCCAGGAACTACCTTCACCTGCATATTGGCGAAGGAACTCAAGAACGCTTACCGCGCGTGCCTCGATGATGCCGACGCTCTCATTGCCGTTTGCTCGCCAGGACCAACCACTATACTCCGAATGCGTCCAGGTCATGTCCTTCTGTGCTTGACTAGAAAGTTCGCGTGCATACGCCAGCAACTTGTCTACGTCCGGCATCCCGTGCTCCCAGCGTCGTCGCGAACAGGCGGCATCGATGATAGGTCGAAGACGAAGCTATTACGACTACTTAACCGCCCTGGCGTGACGGGTGACCCAGTACAAGGCAGGCAACCACACGTACGGTGCGGCCGACTCAGCAACCCTGGCCGAACTGTGGCAGGACTGCGCCCGGCAACTTGATACAGGCACAGCCAACCAACAGGCTGAAAGCCGCGGGGACCACGCAAGCCGCAGATGATGTGCAGGCATGATCACGCCACCGGCACGCCACCGAACCGAACGCAAGCATGGTCCACAACGATGTTCCAGCACGTCAACGCTCCAACTGGCGCCGCGATCTTCACGCCCTCCGGAGGCGGGAGCGCAGGTTCGAATCCTGCCGGGGGCACCACCCATCAGAAGGCGGTCTAGCAGGCCAAACGAAGCCTTGGAGCAGCGCAGACGCTGTCCAGGGCTTCGCTGTTGTCTACGGCTGTAGCGGGCTCTGACCGACCGTGATCGGCCGGCTGTTCCCAAGCGGTTCCCAAGTTTCACGGCCTCTGGAGCCGGTTCACCGAACACGATAATTCTGGTGCCGGCGACATTCCGCCGCTCTTCTTGTCTGTAGCGTTCCGACACCATCGAGTTAGGCGTGTAGCCCTAACACAGGTAACCCGCCACCGATGGTGCCTCCACAGACGCCACGCCCGTGCGCGGTCGGACCGGTCAGCGGCAGCGATCCGGCCGCATCGCCTCGGCCGTCGACACCACGGCGGCGATGTCGTCGAGCAACGACACCGTCGCGACGGCCACGGGAGTGACCGAGCCGGGAAGCGTGCCGGCCTGCTCCCGCAGCGCGTGAGCGCGGGCGACTACCGCCGAGGCGGCCGGGCCGTCCACGTAGTACGTGCAGGTGATCTGCGGTTCGTCGCTCTCCCCCGCCAGGTACCCGATGCCGAGGTCGCGCCGGCTGAACATGGTGGCGCGGATGCCGTTGCGGTACGCGCTGGTGCCGAGCACCATGTCGTTCTCCATCTGGCCCATCACCTTGAGACAGAAGCGGAGCACCGCGTTGCCCGAGATGCCGGTCGGCAGCGACTTCGAGTCGGGGCGCTGGGTGGCGAAGACGGCGATGATGCCGGCGGCCGGGCCGCGCCGTACGAGATCCTCGGCGATGCCGCGCAGTTCGTCGCCTTGCGTCGGGTGCTCGAACCAGCGCTGGCACTCGTCGACCACGAGCACGATCGGGTGCAGCCGCAACGACTTCCGCGCCGCCAACTCCGGCGTGATCTTCGACTCCGGGCACAGCTCGCGCGGCAGGCCGCGCACCACCTTCGTACGACGGGTCAGCTCGGCGGCCAACTCGCGCATGTCGGCCAGGCCGTAGGCGATGTCCTCGTCGTCGGAGCCGGCGCGGTATCGGTGGCAGACCGGTTCGAGCGGCGCGAAGTCACCCATGCCCTTGAGGTCGTACGCGTGCAGCTCGGCGAGCACGTCGAGCGCGGCGGCCAGGAGCAGCAGCCGAGCGGCGAACGTCTTGCCCACGCGCGGGATGGAGCCGATGACCATCGAGGCGAACATGAGCGTGACGACGACGGGTCGGCCGCGCTGGTCGGTACCGAACGGGATGGGCCTGAACAGATCGACCGTTCCCGACTTCAGCAGCGGCCAGGCGGCTTGGCGGGACCTGGAGAGATCCTCGTCGCCGACCCACAGCACCAGCCGCCCCGGGTGCACGTCGAGGTTGCCCTCCGGCCAGACGCAGCCGAGCGGGCGGCCGAGTGCGGACGCGAGTTCCTTGCGCCGGTCGGCGACCTGGTCGACGGTCGTGCCGGGCGGAAGGTCGACCACCGCGCGCCAGCCGGGGCCGTCGCGGCTGATCGGCTCGGCGAACCGGATGGCGTCCTTGGCGCCCTTCTTGGCGACGGCCTGGTTGATGCCGGCGACGCCGATGGCACTGAGCGCTGCGAGCACCACGTCGGAGGTCAGCCTCGGCGCCCGGGTGACCGACACGGCGGTGTCGAGCAGCGGCCGGTCCGCGGGCGAGCCGACCGCGCCGAGGAGCGCCACGGCGGCGGTGAGCGCGGCATACCAGTACACCCGCGGCGTCATGATGAGCAGGAACATCACGCCGCCGAGGCCGAGCATGCCCAACGCCAGCAACACCAGGGTGCGCAGCCGCACCCTGGCGTCACGCTGGCGCGAGAGCCGGAGGTACTCCTCGGCGTTCTCCCGCCGCACCGCCGCCGCGCGGACCGGGGCGCCCTCGGCGTCGGTGACCCACCGCGCGGTGCCGGCAACGAACCGGATCGCGCCACGCGGAGCACGAGCGAAGAGCTTCATCGTGTACTTCGGGAAGCGCGTGAGGTGGTACGTGGTGGCATGCGTGTAGAAGCCGACGACCCACCGGGCCTGGGTCAGCAGCTCGGTTCGCGACCGTGCCCACGCCGGTCGGCGTGCAGGATGTTCGCGGCGACGGAGGTGGCGACGCTCAGGACCAGGGCGCCGCGCACTCCCCATCGCACGCGGATCAGGTGTTGCTCGGTCACTTACCACCGCCGAGTGATTCGCCGATGGCGGTCATGCCCGTGCGGACGCCGTCCACGAGGGCGTGCGACGGCTTGGTCAGTACGCCGTTCGAGGCGGCGACGACCAGGCCGAGCAGGAACGCGGACACGGCGGTGACGGCGATCCGGCCGCGGGTCCGGCGGTCGACGAACAGCGTTGCGAGTAGGCCGAGCAGGATCATGGCGAAGATTCCCAGGCTCATCGGAGCCTCCGGTTCTGAAGGGGTTTCATGCGGCGTCGTTGAGTGCCTCGGTGAGGCGGGCACAGACGAGCGCGGCGGCCTCGCGCAGGACGCGCCGCTCGGCGGTGCGGAGCCGGTGCCAGTCGCGGACGGTGGGCTGCGGCTCGGCGGTGAGGACGCGGATCTCGGCGGCGACCAGGGCCATTTCTGCCTCGATCAGCGGCCATTCGCGCTGGATGGCGGCCAGGTCGGCCGGCGACGGGCCGTCGCTCGGCACGGGACGGACAAGCTTCACGAGAGATCTTTTACAACTCGACGTTGTATTCAGTATCCGCACGGTACAACTTGACGTTGTAATCGGGCAAGGTCGGATCCAGCCGTGCAAAGCACGCTTGACGTACGCTCGCGGTGATGACCGACGAGCTGCCAGCAGACTGGTGGACCACTGAAAACGTGCTGGCGTACCTGCGATCCGCGGGTGCGCCGATCAGTCGCGTGACGTGGGCGGCCTACGTATCGCGCGGCCAGGCGCCCGCCGCCGACCGCATGTTCGGCCGGTCGCCGGCCTGGCGGCCGGCGGCGGTCAAGGCTTGGCAAGCCTCACGCCCGCGCCGCGGATCTGTTGCCGTGGAACCGAACACGGATGCTTCACCTCCCTCCGGTGCGTCGTCTTCCGGTGAGGACAAGTCAACCGGGAAGCCGACGCGCCGCCGATGAGGCAAACCATCATCATCGATGCAGTGCCGATGCGGTAACAGTGCACTTCGCCGCCTGGTACAACGAAAGGCCCCGAGCATCCGCGCTCGGGGCCTTCTGCTTGCCGCACCTACGCCGCACTGTCCATGGCGCTCAGGGCATCGTCCGGGCAGTCACGGAGGCGCCGGACGTTGTCGCGGTTGAGGAACGCGATCGCCGGAGCATCGCTGGCCGAATGGTAGGCAAGTTCGACACCCTCGCCGTAACTGCGTTTCGTCACGATGAGGTCGATGCTGCCTTCGGTCCAGCCCAATTCCCCGGCGCAGTACGTGTGGAATACCGCACCCATCGCCCTGCGGTTGGTGCGACACCAGACAGGGCTGCCGGTCACAGCCGGAGCCGCAGGGTTTGCGGTCGCGCTTCCCCTTCCTCTCCTTTGATGGCTAAAGCTCAAAGGTCCGGACGCCTGGACACATACACCACCTGATGCCTACAGGGCCATATAGAATGACGTCATGATCACGCCGGATTGCGAAGGCGCTGCGTACAGACAGCTTGCCGCCGTCCCGCGCGAGCGCATCCGTAACGGTGAGCTACCACCCGGCCGGCGAATGCCGTCCGAGAAGGATCTGCACGACGAGTTCGGTCTGGCACGTGAGACCGTCCGGCGCGCCTTGGCCGTCCTGCGGCAAGAGGGCCTGATCGACGTACGGCAAGGACACGGCACATTCGTTGTCGACGCGCCGCCGATCGTCGAGCTGCATCCCGGCGACACTGTCACGTCGAGCGCCGGCCTCACGGTGACCCGCGCAGACGGCGAGATCGAGACGTTTCCCGCAAGCACCACCTTGACGGTCGCCGACTGACAGCACCGATGACCACCAGCCGCGCAGCGCCCGACTCCGAGGTACCTCCGTGAGTCAGCCCGCACGGCACACCGTCATCGACCAGTGGACCGGACGCCACGCCACCGCGCTCCAAGCCGCGCTACGGATGTCGCAGGACGAGATGGCGGCGCTCATCGGCGTAGCGAAGCGCACGATCGCCGCCTGGCACGAACGAGCCGACGTCAGAATCCGGCCCGAGCTGCAACGGGCACTCGACACCGCGTACGAGCGAGCACCCGAAACCGTCAAGGTGCGCTTCGCGCGCCAACTCCGCGCCGACGACAGAGCCGACATCGACGCAGCCCCGAGCGGCGTCACGCTCACGGTCGCCATCGCCGTCGTCACCAACGACACCGACGTCCTGCTGGTCTGCCGCCGCGAAGACGATCCGAGCGGCATCACATGGCAGTTCCCCGCCGGCATCGTCAAGCCGGGCGCCAGCTCCCGCACCGTCGCGATCCGCGAAACCCTCGCCGAGACCGGCATCCACTGCTCGGTCGTACGGGAGCTGGGAAGCCGAATCCACCCGGTCACCGGCGTCTTCGCCGAGTACCTCCTCTGTGTCTACCTCGCCGGCCAGGTCGAGAACCGCGACACCGCCGAGAACCTCGACGCGATCTGGATTCCCCGGCAACGGGTCACCGACTTCATCCCGCCCGAACGCATCTACCCGCCTGCCTTGCAGGCGCTGACCGCATCGAACGAGGAGCCATGAGCGAGCCCACCCGACCCACGATCGCCGCCGCCATCATCGTCGAGGACGGCCGGCTGCTGATGGTCCGCCGCCAAGTCAGCGAGGGACAGCTCTCGTGGCAGTTCCCCGCCGGCGAGGTAGAGCCGGACGAGACGGATGAGGATGCGGCGGTACGGGAGGCGCTGGAGGAAACCGGCCTCACCGTACGAGCGACCAAGTCACTCGGCAGCCGGGTGCATCCGAACACCGGGCGCACGATGGCGTACATCGCGTGCGAACGCCTCAGCGGCGACGCCTACGTCGGCGACGAGGAGGAATTGGCAGAGGTGGCGTGGTGCGACCGCGCCACCCTCACCGAGTACGTGCCGTATCCGTTCTTCGGACCGGTGCAGGAGTACCTCGACACCGTGCTTTCTTAAGCCGCTTCGAGGAGATCGGCCAGGCGCGCCCGGACCACGCCGTCGTGAAAGTGGTCCGGCAACGGCACCCCACCAACGTCCTGCCGTGTCGAGGCAACATCGTCGAGACTGCGCGACGGCAGCGCCTCGGCGAGCTGGAGACACTCCCGCGCGTACTTGCGCGCCTCGTCGGTCTCTCCCAGCTCGCGCAGTCGCACGGCGAGCGCGTAAGCGTACTCCGCGGCGGCCCGGTCGTCCTGGTAGAACCGCTCCTCGTCGTACTGCTTGCGCAACTCGCCGATCGTCACGACCGGCGCCTCGTCGAACATCAGAAGAGGAACCTCTCGGCCACGGTCTGGTAGTCGAACAGCTCCGCCGCACCGAACCACAGCTCAACCTCGTACTTCGCCTCTTCCGGGTTGCCGGACGCGTGGATGAGGTTGGCCGCGACGGTGTGCTTCGCTTCGGTGTACGCCTTGGAGGTGTGCGCGAAGTCGCCGCGGATCGTGCCAGGATTGGCCTGGTTCGGGAAGGTGACGCCGACGAGCCGACGCACGGTCGCGACCGCCTCGACGCCCTCCAGGACCAGCGCGATGACCGGCCCGGTCTGCATGAAGTTCGCGGTAACGTCGAAGACCGACTTGCCGAACCGCTCCTCCAGGTCGAAGTAGTGCTTCTTCGCCAGCTCGGCGTCCATCTGCACCATCTTCGTGCCCACGATCTTCAACCCAGCGTCCTCAAACCGCTGGATGATCCGCCCAGCCAGCCCACGCGCCACCGCGTCCGGCTTCAGCAGTACAAGGGTCCGCTCCAACGCCGCCATACCCAGTCTCCAGTTCCCGAAGTTGTTCAACCCTAATAAGCTTGCCGCATCCGGCGGACACGGCGTGCACTGGGGCAGACAACCATTTAAGATCCGCCACCATAAGCTGCTGCCAGTTCGGGAGACGGACGCAATCCCGTCAGCCCGGACGAAAACAAACCTACCGAAGCCCGCCGCTTTCGCCTGTGTCACCCTTACTAAGCCGCCCAGTCTTTGAGTCGATGTCCCAGCCGTCCGCAATTAAGGCGGCGGTGACATCTCGTAAGTCCAGTTTGCCGAGCTCCCAGCCTTCACGGATTCCCGTCCGCAGGAGCTCAAGATAGAGATGGCTTGGCGTCGCCGGACTGGCATTAGCCAATTCCTGGATCGTCGTAGCCACAGTCGCCCGATCAACCGTCTTGAGTGTCGTCGGCACCTCGCCGTCAGCCTCGCGCATCGTGATTATCAAATCAAGAGTTGCGACATCTTCAAAACCTGACGCCAGTCCCTTCACCGAGCGCTGACCCTTGTTGAGGACGACGAGCTTGTCAGGCTCGATCATCAGTCCAGCATTCGCAACCGAACGTTGGATCAGTCCCCAAACGCTGCCCGACGAGTTTCCGAACACCATACTGACGTGACCGCCCGGCCGCAGGATTCGATTGCACTCGCGGAGCGCGCTGGTCAGCAACGCTTCGTACCGTTCCGCTGTTCGCTTGCCATCCTTGCTGCGATCGATAACCGCTTCCTGGTCGACGTCAGTGAAGCCGTCGAGCCACGCCTCCTGAAATAGCGCCATATCCGCATAGAAAAGATTGGAACCGAAGGGCGGGTCGGTAAATACGTAGTCGACGCTGTTATCGTCGAGGGCGATACGATCCGCGCTTCCAATGCTGTAGGTGATGTCGGGAGCGTTGATCTCCGAGCACTCAACATGACCCTCACGAGCTGCCCGAATGTAAGCGTCGGACTTCAGGACGGCCCTGGTCTTGCGAAGGAATAGGTCGTAGACGTTCCACTCGTAGAAGACGGCCGCCACGTAATAGTTGGCGTTAGCCGCATTGAGCGGGCGCTGCCGAGACCATTGGTAACGCTTTGATGCACGAGTAAGACATGCGGTGAAGGCGAACAAAAGCTTGTTACGAATCGCGGCATCATCGACATTGTTGATGTACCTGTGCAGCGTTGTGAGGACGGCAAGGTTGCGATCCGAGTAGAACGAGGCGATCGTTGTCATGCCACTTTTGCCGAGGGCTGATGCCTTATACATCTGGCGATCAGGCGTGATTTCAACCCTCGGATAGTCGATCTTTGTTAGGTCGATTTTGATCGAGTTAGAGGCGGGTGCTTGATCTAGCTGAGTGGCTGAGCATTCCGAGCCGATGGAGTCGAGTACCGGGGCCTCGCCGATGCGTCGATTACGACTACTGACGGGGGCATGGCAGTTGCTGCAAACCATGTCGGCTTTACGCCATCCCGCCGCTTCCATCGAGCGGTAATAGTTCACCGGCTCCTTACACTGGACACACTCCACAACGATGGACCAGACAGTCTTCCCAAGGGTCCCCCCACAGCCACAGGCGGCGCACTTGACGGCGTAGATGTCACCGAGTTCCGCCTGCGTTGCGCGCACGACTTCGTCGGCATGCTTCACGAACTGCTCCGCGTCGACCAGGTTAACGAAGTTTCGGCCGATGTGCCGCCCGAGCACGCTGATGTCGAAGAGCCGAGCCTTGCGGCCCATCATGGCTGCAGCGACTCCGGTCATGCCTGATCCTGCGAACGGGTCAGCGACAGTACCACCAGGGGGCGAGTAGGCATTGATGAACGGCTCAATCGCGGGTACCGGCACTTTGGTCAGGTAGGCGTGGGCCATGTAGACGGGATCGCCTCGGCCGACGCTGAGCTCTTCGGACACCCGGTCAATGTTACTCATAGTCTGTAGCCCCATAGTCTGCATAGGTCCTACCGTCTCCGTCATCATGCCCGAGAGGAACGACGACGACGTGCGCGCCCAGCACCTCAGCTTCGGTCGGCGTGTCCGAAATCTCCGCCAGGCGCGCGGACTTTCCCAGGAAGAGTTGGCCGAGCTGGCGGGGGTTCACCGGACCTACATGTCGAGTTTGGAGCGCGGGCAACGCAACGTCGGACTGGACAACATCTTGGCGATTGCCGCTGCTCTTGGCGTTCCCGCGGCCGACCTGTTCGCGGAGGATACGCCGTGACACTCTTCGGCGACCAAGACCTAACACTTGGCGACCACGATCCGCCAATTCCGGAGCCGGACTTCGGCGAGCGAATCTCTCCCGACGGCACGCACCTACCTGTACTTGAGCCGACCGGCGACATCGAGCACCTACTCGCCCAAGGTACCGAGATTCAAGCTGCGGCGACTCTCCGAGGTATCCACAATGTCTTCGATGACGGTGGGTACAAGGAGCTCCTTATGCTCAGCCTGTTCAACCTACGCAAGCTCCACCGGGAGGGCGACGACGCCGAGGACGCAGAAGGCCGGCGCTACGAAATGAAGACGGTTGCTCGTGTCAGCTCTACGGGCAAACGCAAGACAAGCCTTTCGATCACGACCGAGCACACCTTGACCCAGGCCAATATCGACCGCTATCGCGCAACCTTTCTCTGGATCGTCGCCGTGTTCGATCAGTCGCGCCCAGAGGTAATCTACGAAATCCCGCCCGCGAAGCTAGAACGGTACTTCGCTGAATGGGAGAAAAAGCTTGCATTGCAAGGTCAGCCGGTCGGTGGTGCACCCAACCATTTGAACAATCCGAAGATTCCGCTCAAGTGGATTGCGCTTCACGGTGTCCAGGTGTGGCCGCAAATTGGCCGCTCGAACCCAGTCGGCAACTATTAGTGGGACTCAAAGAGGACAGCAAGTTCGCTCGGTTCATTACGATGGGAGCGCTCGGCGCTCAACGTGTCGCCGATGATCTCGCTGGGCGCGGCCACCACATCATCGAGCTAGAGCGCTACGCCATGGCTAACAAGATCTGGACAACCAAGGTCAAGCGGCTCCGGATGGCCGACTTGCTTTGTGTGTCATGCGGACGGCGGTTCGAGGCAAAAGCCAAGTCCAAGCTTGAGGTCAAACTCAGTGATAGTAAGCAGGCAGGCCGCGGTTGGAGCGACGGTATGCGGCCAGACGACGTTTTTGCGTTCCTGCCCGTAACGGTCGACAGCAATAACATGCCGCTAGGAATCGGTCGTCCGCTGTATCTAGCGACAGCGTCAATGAACCGAATTACGCCCAAACAGGGCCAGCTTAAGAGTGCCGCAGACGGCTCCGAACGGGACGTATACTGGCCGATTACGGTTGCCAAGCGAGCTGGCATCGTGACCCGCATCCAATCTGGCAAAGTGACGGTCCAGCCCCCCGGCGCGAAGGCGAGCACCCTCGGACGTCCGGGCGATCAGCCGCTGGTGCAGGTTGGCGATCATGTCGAAAATGGCACGGTGCTCAGTTCGACTGTTACTCCGGCAACCAACCTAAACTGCTCTGGCGCCACGTGGAACCTCCATGAAGCGATCGCTAGTAACGACGAGGTCGAAGCTTTCGCAGCAGTCAAAGCGGCAGGCGTGCTGAAAGCTGAGCATCTAGTCGACCCAGTTCGCGCTATCGCCCACGACGACGAGCGAGACATGCGGCTACGCATCGAGGCGCTCGGTTCTCTGGCACGACTTAGCGATCCGCACGCTGTCGACCGGCTCGCTGACTTGGATGACGGAGACGTTGACGCTGCAATGCAGATGGAGCGTGTGCTCCTGCTGTCTGAACTCGTTGGGTCGCAAGCTGCGACCGAATCCCTCCTTCAGATTGCTAAAGGCGTTGATTATTCGGACGAGGTTCGGGCAGCAGCCGTCTGGGGACTTGGCGCTGCATGGCACGATCACTTCGGCTACTGCTGGTCGTTCGCCTTCGACGCGAGCGAAAAGGTCCGTCGGCACGCCCAGGCAAGCCTCGGGGCGCCGACTCAGAACGATCTTCCAGACCTCGTTGCAGCGCTGAAGGAAGTAGATCGAGCCCCACTCGCGGCCGCGCTATTGGCGCGGTCGAGATCGGTCGCTGAGCTGGCCGCCGCTCTGTCTGACGATCAAAGTCACGCATGGGCGATCCAGTCGCTCGGCCAGATTGATCCTGCTTTCGTGAGACAAAAAGTCAGCCAACTCTGCGCCGAAGATCAGGCTGCACTTGATGCGCTCTGGCGCCGAAACCTGCGTGATACCCACAACGAGCCGACCAACTTGACCGAACTCCAGTTCCTTGCTGGTCAATCGCTGCGGGCTCCCGAGTCCGTACGACCGTGACGGTCGGAGACGACCACACCCCACCACAGCAGTGGTACGCGTCCCGACCGCCACACGTTCCCAATACATGCCCAACTCCTCGACCACCGGGGAACCTCGGAGGGCGTTCAAGCAGGTCAGAGTACAGGTATCGGTGCATGGCTTGACCGCCCTCCGGAGGCGGGAGCGCAGGTTCGAATCCTTCCGGGGCACCAGAAAGAACTGCGCCGCCCCAACGGGCGTGCTGATCATCGAAGCGACCTACCCGCTACCGCCGCTCCGGCAGTCCTGAGCTGCACGGGAGACGCCCCGGCACGTGCCGGGGCGTCTCCCGTGCAAGGTTCCTGAGGGAGTTACAAGGGCGCTGGGTCCAGTAGCAGGGCTGTTCGAGGCGCAGAGCCGGCCGGTCGCAACTCAGCATCGAGCTAGCCCTGCTTTCCGCACATCGGCTCGTGGAACAGCACCGATTACGGTCGGTTACGGATCTTGCAAGCTGGGCGACCTGCGAAAACTCAGAACCTGCGGAAAGCAGGCTAGCGAGAATGCCCCGGCTGAGCTTCCGGGAATTCTCGCGTTCAGCGTCAATACACGGCCACTGTGGGCGGGTTCGTTATATCGGGTGGCGTGCGGCGGCGCATCACCAAGGCCCCCGGCGGCGGCGAGGTCGCTGGAAGATCCCCGGTCGACCGCGGCGAACAAGGCATGAAACGCTCGATGATGGTCGAGGCCCGCGGCATCCCCCTGGGCCGGGTCCTGGCTGGCGCCAACCGCCACGACTCCCCGCTCCTTGAGGCCACTCTGGACCGGCTCAACGACCTCGCGGCCCGCTACCCGACGACATCACCGTGCACCTGGACGCCGGCTACGACTCCGCCGCCACTCGCGACCTGCTCACCGCCCGCGGACTGACCGGCGAGATCGCCCGTAAGGGCGTCAAAGCCCCCGTCCAGGCCACCCGACGCTGGTACATCGAACGTACAAACGCCTGGCACAACGCCTTCAACCGACTCCAACGCTGCTACGAACGCAAGGAAAACGTGATCCACGCCTACCTCGACCTCGCCGATGCCATCATCACCATCCGTAGCCTCATCCGCCAGGACTGGACCCTCTACCGCTGGGATACCCGCCCCACCCGCCGACCCTGAAGCCACCTATTCGCGCCACCTCTTAATTCGGTATCGCCGCCGCTCGACGCCCGGTATGAACCACCAATGAGCGAAGAAGCCCTGCGGGGCGGCAACACCGCCGGCGCCGTGCGGATCGGTGCCGTCGTCCACAAGCTGGCCTCGCCTTGGACACCTACGGTGCACGCGTTGCTGCGGCATCTGGAGGAGGCCGGCGTCGACGGCGCCCCAAGAGCGCTCGGCTTCGACGACCAGGGGCGCGAAATGATCACCTATTTGCCGGGGGAAACGATCGGCGGCCGCCTCCCCTGGCCCGCGTGGGCCTTCGCCGACTCGACGCTCGTGCAGGTGGGCCGGTGGCTGCGACGCGTCCACGACGCGACAGCCGACTTCCTACCGCCCGCGGATGAACGATGGTTTGCCGGCTCCACCATGCAACCCGGGTTGATCGTCGGTCACCAGGATGCGGCTCCGTACAACGCGGCGATGAACGGCGACAGGCTGGTCGGCTTCTTCGACTGGGACACCGCGGGTCCGTCGTCACGGGAATTCGATCTGGCGTTCTCGATGCTTTCCTGGGTACCGATCTACCCGCGAGGGGCGGCCGAGGAGTTGGGCTTCCACGACTTCGAGGATCGATCCCGTCGCCTTCATCTCCTCCTCGACGCCTACGGGTACGACGGCGATCGACACGCGTTCCGAGCCGTGACCGCGCAGCGCGCTCGACGGCAGGCAAGCGTCATTCGCGGCATGGCCGAAGCCGGGGACCCGGCTGCGATCGCTCTGCTGCCAGTCGCCGACAACCTCGAAACGTCTGCGGCGGACGTCGAGATGCTGCCGGACGATTTCTGGGCGCGTTGACGCGCGTCCGACCCGGTGGCTCAGGGTGCCATGCCGAGATCGACGAGCACACCTTTGATCCGCTCGGTTTCGCTGCGAAAGTAGGTCGCGGCGTCGGATCCGCTGCGGTACAGGTCGGTCCAGCCCTGGTCGGCCAGGATCTGCTTCCACTGCGGTGTGTCGTGCATCTGGTCGACGAGCTTCACCATTGCCGCGCGTTGCGCCTCGGTGATCCCGGGTGGGGCAAGCACCCCGCGCCAGTTCATCAGTTCGAGATTGTAGCCACTCGATCCGATGGTTGGTACGGGCCGACCCGCGATGTTAATGCTGGTCGCGCTGGAGACGGCGAGGGCACGTGCTTTGCCGCCGGCGATGAGGTCCTTGAACTCACTGACGCCGGAGACCGCGACGGTGAAATCACCTTTGGTGAGTCCGCTCTTGATCTCGCCGCCGCCGGAGTGTCCGACGTACTCGACCTTCCGGGCGCCGACGCCGACCAGCTTGGCGAGCAGCCCGACCAGGATGTGGTCGGTGCCGCCGGTTGAGCCACCGCCCCATTTGACGCTGGTCGGGTTGGCCTTCCACGCGTCGAGGAGCTGCCGCAGGTTGACGTACGGGCTCGAGGCGGGCACGACGATTGCTTCGGCCTCCGCGGTCAGGGTCGCGATCGGCGTGGCGGCGGCGAGGTCGACCGGGGACTCGTTGACGACTGCCGCGCCGACCATCACCAGGCCGGTCACCATGAGGTGATGAGGGTCGCGGCGGTGGGTGGTGACCAGTTGGGACAGGCCGATGACACCCCCCGCCCCCAGGACGTTCTCCACCTTGACCTCACCCTTGACCAGACCGGCACCGACCAGCGCCTGCTGCATCGAGCGGGCGGTGAGGTCCCAGCCACCGCCGGCCGCGGCCGGCGCGACCAGCTCCAGTGGAGCGTTCGGGTAGGTGGCGGCCGGAGGCCCGCTAGCCCCGTCCCGGCAAGCGCTGGTGCTCAGCACCGCCACCAGAGCGCATACCGCGATGGTGAACTGCCAACTGCGTTTCCGACGCTCGAACATCGTCCCTCACTATGATCAGTACCGGAATCGGCCGACCGCGAGCTCCAGCTCCGCCACCACGGCGGCGATGGCCGTGGTGGCGGTTGTCGCGTCGGTGGCCGCGTCCGTCGTGACACCTGCGGCTGCCGCGACTTCCACGATGTTCTCGGCGATGTCCGCGGCGCTGGCTGCGGCATCGTTGACGTTGCGGGCCATCTCATTGGTGGTGCTCGTTTGTTCCTCCACTGCCGACGCGATCGATGCCGAGTAATCGCTGATCCTGCTGATCACCTCGGCGATCTCCTCGATGGCGCTGGCCGCACCGCCGGAGTCGTTCTGGATGGCGTCGACCTGACGGATGATCTTCTCGGTCGCCCTGGCGGTCTCCAGCGACAGCTCCTTGACCTCGTTCGCCACGACCGCGAAGCCTCTGCCCGCCTCGCCGGCCCGAGCGGCCTCGATGGTGGCGTTCAGGGCAAGCAGGTTCGTCTGCCCGGCGATCGACGTGATCAATTTGACGACGTCGCCGATCTCCTCGCTGGATCGCCCGAGCTGCGCCACGGTCCGGTTCGCCGCTTCGGTGACCCCCACCGCGCTGTGAGCCAGGGCAGCCGCTTTGGACGCCCCGCCGGCGATGTCCCCGACGGAGTTGTTCAGCTCTTCGATCGCCGCGACTACGGTGCCGACATTGCGGGAAACCTCCTCCGCCGCGGTCGACACGGTAGTAGCCCGATCGCTGGTGTGCCCGGCGGCCGAGGACATCTTGTCGCCGACGCCACCGAGGCTCTGCACCGACTCCGACAACCTGGCCGCCGCGTCGCCCATCTGCTGGACCAGCCGCTGGATGCGCGAGCTGAACTGGTTGAACGCGTGTGCCACACCGGACATCTCGTCGTGCCCGCCGATGTTCAGCCGGGCGGTGAGGTCACCCTCGCCATCGGCGATGTCCACGAGCTTCGCCTTCAACATCTTGAGCGGTCGGACGATCGACCGCACCAGCAGCGGCGTGATCCCGGCGACGAGCACTAGGGCGAGCAGGCCGACGATCAGCATTGTCGCCTGCGTATGTGTGGCAGTCTCGTGCGCCTCGGCGAGCGCCGCCACGTTGGCGGGCACGATCTCGCCGACAATGTCGTCGATCGCCCCGGTCACCGCCTGGTAGAGGACGATCTGTTCGCCGGTGATGAGGTTGTTCGCCGTGCGCAATCCGGCCGGCGTGCCTTCCCGATAGGCTGTGATGATCTTCTTGTCGGTGGCGAGGCATGCGTTGATCGCCGTCACCACACGCAGGATCGCTCCCTTGGAGGTTTCGGAAATTCCGGTCGAACTCGCGAGTTGGTCCACCGCCTTGCGCAGACTGGCCGTCGCCTCGAGGAACGCCTTACGACTCTTGGCCTCATCGCTCGTCGCGTCCGGGACACCGCGCACGATGTCGAACGCGTAGCGGGTCTGCCGCGCATCCCAGTCGGCGGCCCAGTGCTTCGTCTCCAGCGCTCGCTCGACCAACACCGACTGCTGGCTCGCGGTCGCCGAAACGGTGGACTGGTCGCCGATCCCGACATAGCCCACAAGCACCAGCGTGGCGGTGGCAGCCAGCACCAGGGCGAACCCGGCGACGAGCCGAGCCCGCACACTCCACCGACGCAACAGTCGTTCCACATCCCCGACATCGGACTGCGACAGGTGCAGGTTAGGGAATTTTGTTTGGTACCTCGAGCGGCCCTCGCGGAGCAACACAACTCCTTGGCCACGCCCGCCGGCCGTGACCGTGTGGGGTTCCGCCTCGCCTGGAGCTTGATCTTGCCGATAATCGGGTCGGTGGCCAGGACGGTGTCGTCGACCTTGATGTCCTTGCGGGCGTCTGGCAGCGTCGGCCATCTGAACCTTGGTGTCCGGGCTGAAGCCCTTGCCCCCCGCACCCGATCTTGATAGTGGTTCTTTGTGCCTTCGGCGATGTTCCGCGCCAATCTTGCGGACGCGCCTTTCGTTGCGGTGACGGCGTTCTTGACGGCGGAGATCGACCCACGTGGCGAGCATCACTGCCAACCTTCGTGCGCGCCACCCGCATCCGACCCGGCCCGGCACGCCGAAGCGATACCGGCCAGGGGGTGGTTGCGGTAGGGGCCTGGCTCCCCGTCGCGCACCGAAGGCAGCCAGACCGCGCCTGCGCGACGGGAAGCCAGGCCGGGGGTGGAGATTCGGCGAGACGCTTCGCGTCTTCGCCGCGAACGTGAACTGCGACCGCAGGGGAAATCCAGGGGACGATCTTGAAACGAGAGGTCGCCAGGCCAACACAGACCAACGGCCACCAACGCCCCGAGCAGCACGTTTGCAACCCGGCCCAGTACGGCCGCGATCATGGACCTAATTCACGCCGAAGAGGTCGCGGGTTGGGCCGGGCGCGGAGGTCTGCGTCACTCGATCCGCTACGGCAAATAGGCGGCCAACTTCTGTCACGGATCTTGGCAGTCGCAGGGAATCCCAGGTGAGGGGGCCTTCCAATCCCGAGGCGCTTGTTCCTCCGGAGGCGGGAGCGCAGGTTCGAGTCCTGCCGGGGGCACCAACCTTCGATGAGTTTTAGCAGCTCAGCGCCTTGATCGTGGCATGGCGGCGGTCGTGAAGTCATGTTGAGGGTCGTGTCGGCGTCTCATTTATCGGCAGTCTGCGCAGCTCAACTGCCCTGCGGCGCCGTCCAGAGTTGTCGCAGGTTCGCGTCCTGGGTGACACGCAAAGCATCTCACCCAGGCGCCCGAGACCTATCGCAGACGGGGTCGTAACCTGATCGTCCCGAGGCGCCGCAGCGGCCAGGTTCCTGGGCGGGGCGCTTCGCGTGCCGCAGCGCTACGAGCTGGCGTTCTGGAGCCCGGCGGCGATTGTTTTGTAGCCGAGCCGGCCCCGGGTGGCGATGAGCAGCCCGACCGCCGTCACCGCGGAGCCGATCGCCAGCGAATGCAAGCTGTCACTGAACACGTCCAGCGACGGAAAGACTTCGCCCCATGCCAGGGAGTACACGGTGTTGATGTTGGCGTGGAACAGCATGATGAGCGGCAGGCTCTCGTCCGTCCGGTTGAAAACCCACGTCATCACGATGCTCAGCGGGACGGCCGATCCGACAAACTCCGCAGCCGTCAGCCAATTCACGTCGGGCCAACCGGCCCACTCGCTGAAGAAGAGTGGCAGGTGCCACGCACCCCACAGCGGGCCGAGGATCAGCGAGCCGGCGAGTGGGCCGTAGCGGGCCTGCAGCCGGGGCTGGGCGAAGTCACGCCAGCCCGGCTCCTCCGCCACACCGGTTGTCAGGAACTGCATTACCAGCAGCGGGATGTACATCAGGAAGACGGTCGCGCCGGGAATGCGAAAGTCGTCCAGTGCACCGGGAACCGGGAACGTCGAGACGACCGCAACGACTGGGACCACCAGCACGATCCCGAGGTACCAACGCAGGCTCACCCGCCAGCGGACCAGCCGCTTCGCCCAGCGCCGCAGTCCGGGCCGGCCATCCACGACGGCGGTGACGATGAACGCAGCCGTGATCGGGCCGAGATAGGCACCGGGCAGTACCCCCAAGGTCTGTGAGCTTCCCAGAATCTCGGGATAGCGGATGGGCAGCAGACCGAGCCCGGTCTCGGAGAGGACGTAGGGAATCCAGCACAGCCAGGTCAGGCCATACGACAGTACGAAGTAGGCCAGTAGCGGATGCTTTCTCATGGCCAGGAAGCAGACCAGCGAGCCGGGTGGGCGGGCACTACGTGTAGTCACCGATTCCTGGTAGGGCTGGCTATACCTCCGGTGTAGCAGCAAGCCGGTGGAGCCAGCCGTCTGTGCTGGCTAGCGTGATCCGGTGTCCGCCAACCCGCCCCGCACCGCATTCTCCGCGCTCGTCAGACGGAGTTTCCTGATCTCCGTCTGGCCTATCAAGTCCGTGGTGTACGTACTGTCGACGGTTCCGATCGCGATGCTCCTCGCGGTACCGCTCGGCCTGCTCGCCTTCCCATGGGCGCTGCTCGCGCGGCGGGTCGCCGCCGGCACCGGGCAGCCCGCGTTCGAGCTGTTCCTGCTCCTCCTCGGCACCGCCCTGGTGGCCGGGCTCGGGCCGCTGGTGGCCTGGCCGCTGGCCGCCATCGAGCGGGTCCGGCTGCGTCTGGTCGACTCCCGGCCGGTCCCGCCGGCGCGCCGGGTGCCGTTCGGCCCGTCCTGGTATCGCCAGTCGCTGACCTGGCGGGAGCTGGCGTACGCCGTCCTGCTCGTGACCATGGTCCCCGCGCTCTACGGCATGGTCGCGTTGGCCCTTGTGTTGATCGGGGTGTGCGCGCTGAGCCCTTGGCTGGTCCCCGCGGGCGAGATCAACTTCGGCGTCATTGTCATCACCACGTCGTCACAGGCCGTGCCCTACTCCATCGCCGGCATTGCGGCCCTGGTGACCGTGCCCTACCTGCTCGCCCTCGCCGCCGGCTTCCACGGCGCGGTCGCCCGGGCGCTGCTCCACCCCGGCAGCCGCGATGAGCTTCATGCGGAACTCGTCGAAGTGTCGCGGTCACGGGCCCGGCTGGTCGGCGCGTTCGAGGCCGAACGCCGCCGAATCGAACGCGACCTCCACGATGGCGCACAGCAGAAGCTCGTCGGGCTGACCCTCCAACTCGGCCTGGTCAAACTCGACCTCCCAGCCGCCTCCCCCGTCGCGGGCGCCGTCGAAACAGCCCACAATCAGGCCAAACAGCTCATGTCCGAGCTACGCGAGCTGATCCACGGCATTCGCCCAGGTGTGCTGACCGACCTCGGCCTGCCCGCCGCGCTGCGCGAACTGGCCGACCAGTCCGCCGTCCCCGTCGTCGTCGAGACCGATCTGCCCCGGCGCCCACCGGAATACATCGAGGCGACCACGTACTTCGTCGTCGCCGAAGCCCTCACGAACGTCGCCAAACACAGCGGCGCCACCACCGTCACTGTCACCGCCCGCGAGACCGCAGACCTGCTCACCGTCGAGATCCGCGACGATGGCCGGGGCGGCGCCGACCCCTCCAACGGCACCGGACTCACCGGCCTTGCCGACCGGGTCGCCGTCGCCGGTGGGCGAATGCTGCTCTCCAGCCCGCCCGACGGCCCCACCCTGATCCGAGCGGAGCTACCATGCGCGTAGTCCTGGCCGAGGACGGTGTCCTGCTGCGCGAGGGCCTAGCCGGCCTGCTGGAACGCTTCGGCTTCACCGTCGTCGCCGGCGTCGCCGACGCCACGGAACTCCTACGGGCCGTGGCGCAGCACTCACCCGACCTGGTGGTGACCGACATCCGCATGCCACCGACGTTCACCGACGAGGGCTTACGCGCGGCCGTCGAGATGCGCCGGGACAACCCCGGCCTGGCCGTGGTCGCGCTAAGCCAGTACGTCCAGCACGGCTACGCCGCTGAGCTCCTCGACTCCGGCGGCGGCCTCGGCGTCGGCTACCTGCTCAAGGACCGTGTCGTCGACGTGGAAGACTTCGTCTCCGCCCTGCGCCGCGTCGTCGCCGGCGGCACCGTGATCGACCCCCAGGTCGTCCGCCGCCTGCTCAACCGCCACAACGAACCGGTCGCCCGTCTCTCCCAACGCGAACGCGAGGTGCTCGCGCTGGTCGCCGAGGGCCACTCCAATACGGCCATCGCCAAAATACTGGTCCTGTCCGAGGCATCGATCGGCAAGCACGTTGGCAACATCCTTGCCAAACTCGACCTCCCGCCCACCGACGACACCAACCGCCGCGTCTTGGCAGTGTTGACCTACCTACGCGAACGGTTTCCCGAGCTGCCATAAGCGCCCAAGAATCCTGTTGGAGTTCGGGCCGCGATGGTACTTCTACCTGCTGCCGAGACTGGAAAGGAACAGCCGTCGTCTGCGACGCTCGGCAGGCCACCCGTTCGGACGAGTGCCGCGAACCCCGCCAACACCGGGTCAGCAGTTACCATCTCGTGACCATCAACCGGGAAGCGGGGACCGGCTCGGAACACGGTTCTTGTGATGGATGACAACGACCAGCAACTGTGGAGCCGGGCCCGGGCGGGCGACGCCTCGGCGTTCGGCACGCTGTACGAGCGGCACGCGCGGGCGGTCTACGCCTTCTGCTTCTGGCGCACGTCCGACGCCGCACTCGCCGAGGACCTCAGCGCTGCGGTGTTTCTGCAGGTGTGGGCGTCCCGCGGGCGTACCGAACTCACCGAGCCCAGCCTGCTGCCATGGCTCCTCGGCGTGGCCCACAACCTTGTACGCAACCAGTGGCGATCCGCGCGAAGACGCCGCGCCGCTCTTGCGCGGCTGCCGCCGCTGCGGGATTCGCCCGATCCGGTCGACGAGATCGCGGACCGGATCGACGCACAGCGGAACATGCAAGCCGTACGCGCTGCCTTGGAACGGCTGCCCCGAAGAGAACGGGACGTCCTTGAGATGTGCGTCTGGATGGGGTTGAGCCCGGCCGAGGCTGCCGCGGCGCTACGCATCCCGGTCGGGACCGTGCACTCGCGGCTGCACCGGGCCCGTACCAGGCTCAAGAAATCACTCGACGAAGCGCCGCAGCGCGGCGGACACGAACCCGGTGACGGCACCGCGCTGTCCCGGCCGGCACTGGAGGTGTTCGATGGAACCTGACCCGTTCGCACCGCCGAATCCCCCCGAATTCTCCGCCGACCGGCTCCTGGCTCGAAAGGAGCAGGTCATCACCGCCTTCCACAAGCATTCCGCGGACCTCCCGAAAACGGTGCGATCCCACCGGCGCCGACACCTGACGCTGGCGGCCGCGGGTCTGGTCATCGCCGCGGCGATCGGCGTGCCGAGCCTGATCGGGTCGAGGTCGAACCCGGCGTACGCGTTGACGCCCAACGCGGACGGAACGGTCACCTTCGTGATCAACGACGTCAGTGATCCGGAGGGCGCCACCCGCGCGCTGCGCCGGGCCGGCATTCGGGCGATCGTCCTGCCCGCCCACCAGCCCGGCACCTGCCCCGCCGATCAGCGGGGAACACACCTACGCCCATATACGACCGGGGTGGCACAGATGTTCCGGGACGACAAGGAACACCCCGAATTGGGCGCGAACTCCATCATCATCCGCCCCGACCACATCGGGACCGGCGAAGTGCTGGTCATCAGCGTGATCCGCGTCGGGCCGGCGGGGGATGAACGGACGCACGTCATCAGGGACGTGTTCCGTGAGCCCGGCCCCACCTGCTACGAACCGGGACAGCCCTGGTTGGGTCTCTACGGCGTTCCAACGCTGTCGCCCCCAAGCTCCACCACCTCCACGAGCCGCTCGGCGAGCGACCCGTCGTCAGCCCCCGGCCCGACCGACAACCGCACGTCGTCGTCCCCCGACCCGCAGCGATCCACCGCCACGGCCAACCCCTCGCGAAGCCGCTGACCCACGCGGACTCCGGGTGACCCCGGCTCGCCCTTGGCGCACCCTCGGGCGAGCCGGCCGGCTGTCTCTGTAGGTGCGGGTGAGGGCGTCTGGGCTCAAGTCAGCCGCGACGCAAGAAGATGATGTTGACGATCCAAGATCAAGCGGCTCCGGGGGCCGGCGCAGTATGATCGGCCAGTCGCGGCCAACGGGCACGACAAAGACCTACGAGGCGGTTTTCCTTCGCCAGCATTGCCTGGATCAGGTGAATGGGGATCGCCGTTCGGCCTCTCGGTCGTTCAGCCTCTCAGCTCAACTGTCATCCAGTTGGGCTCTCCCGCACGTCTCGTAGGTCTACACCAGAAGCTACTCCGTCCCGCACCCGCCGGCGGGTGAGCCGGCGGGTGAAGGAGGGCCGGGATTCGCCCCGCCGGTCACTCGGGTGCGGCGAGGATGTGGGCATGCAGGCGCGCGACGCGACCGCCGCGCTCTCCGCCCGGGGTGTGCGCGCGGTCGCCATGACCTGGGTCGACAACGCCGGTATCACCCGGGTCAAGACCGTGCCCCTCGACCGGCTGCCCGAGGTCGCCGTCGCGGGCGTGGGCATGTCACCGGTGTTCGACGTGTTCCTCGTCGACGACTCCGTCACGACCAGCCGGTTCATCGGCGGACCGGTCGGCGACCTGCGGCTCCACCCCGACCTGGAGCGGCTGACCGTGCTGGCCGCCCAGCCCGGGTGGGCCTGGGCGCCGGTCGAGCGGCGGACGCAGCAGCACGAGCCGTACCAGCCGTGCCAGCGACGGTTCGCCCGCGCGATGGTCGAGCGGGCCGCCGCGGCCGGCCTGACGCTGCGGATGGCGTTCGAGGTGGAGTGGTTCGTCGGCGCCCACGATTCGGAGCCGCAACCGGCGTGCGAGGGCCCGGCGTACGGCATGATCCGCGTCGTGGAACTGTCCACCTACGCCGACGACCTGCTTGCCGCGCTCGCCGCGCAGGGCGTCGCGGTCGAGCAGTTCCACCCCGAGTACTCCCCCGGCCAGTTCGAGGTCTCGGTCGCCGCCACCGACCCGGTCGGCGCCGCGGACCTCAACGTCCTCGTGCGCCAGACGATCCGTGCCGTCGCCGCCCGCCACGGGCTGCGGGTGTCGTTCGCGCCGGTCGTCACCGCCTGGCAGGTCGGCAACGGGTCGCACCTCCACTTCTCCGCGCGGGACGCGCGGGGCAACCTGTTCGCGGGCGGTCCGGGCCCGCACGGCCTGACCGAGCGCGGCGAGTCCGTCCTCGCCGCGGTGCTCGCCCGGCTGCCGGCGCTGTGCGCGATCGGCGCTCCCAGCGTGGCCAGTTACCTCCGCCTGGTGCCGCAACACTGGGCCGGCGCGTACCAGTGCTGGGGCAGGGAGAACCGGGAGGCCGCGCTGCGCTTCGTCACCGGCGTGGCGGGCACCGGCGACCGCGCGGCCAACGCGGAGGTCAAGGCCTGCGACGGCGCCGCCAACCCGTACCTCATGGTCGGTGCGGTCTGCGCCGTCGTCGTGGACTCGGTCGACGCCGGGCTGCGGCTGCCGCCCGAGGTCACGGTCGACCCGGCGATACTCGATCCGGACGGCCGGCCGCCCCGCCTGCCCACGACACTGCCCGAGGCGATCGACCGGCTGGCGGCCGATTCCGGCCTCCGGGCCGCGATGGGCGATGCGTTGTTCGAGGCGTTTCTGGCGGTACGGCGCGGCGAGGTCGAACTGTTCGCCGACAGCAAGCCGGAGGAGATCGTCGCCGCCACCCGCTGGCGGTACTGAGTGGACGACCTGCTGGACGGCCCGGGCCTCGTCGACGGGCACTGCCACGGTGTCGTCGGCGACCCCCTCGACGCGGGCGCGTTCGCGATGTTGTCGACGCTCGGCCCCGAGCAGGCGTGCCGGCTGCTGCGATGTCCGCCGCGGACGCCGAACGCCTGGCCCGAGCGGTGGGCACGGACAACGCCCGCCGCGTCTATCGGCTCTGAGACACCCCCCACCCGCATGTAGCCACATGGCTATTTCACCTGCTAAACTCGCGGCCGTCGCGGCGAAGGCGTTGGAACTGGCAAACTTGGGGCAGATCCGTGTGGAGGTGAGATGTCGATGAGCATGGCCCTACCGATCAACCACTCCGGACCTTGGAGCGAAGAGGACTATTTCGCTCTCGGCGAGACCCCCGACAGGATCGAACTGATCGACGGGGGTCTAGTGGCGAGCCCGGCCGCGAGCAAGCCGCACCACGACGTTTCGTTCCTGCTGACAGCGGCGCTTCGTCCGAAGGCTCGGGCGGTCGGCCTCAGGGCTTATGAGGCCATCAACATCAGATTGGCGCCCGGACGCATCGTCATCCCTGACGTCGTCGTGGCGGACACCAGCCGATTCGGAGCCGTCACGGACGCCTCCGACGTGGCCCTCATCTGTGAGATCGTCTCGCCGGGCAACGCCTCCGCCGACCGGGTACAGAAGATGCGGTACTACGCCGCCGCCAGGATCGAGTGGTATCTGCTCGTCGAGCCGGAGCCGTCCGAGCAGGAATCGGTGACGTTGCGGCTCTATCGGCTCGACGATGAGCACTACGTCGAGCATGCCGTGGCGAAGGGCGGCGAGACCCTGGTCTCCGACGTCCCCTTTCCATTCCGGCTCGACACCGACGGACTGCTCGACTGACGGTGCCGAACGACGGGGCGCCGCCGAGGCCGGCGCGGCGGTAGGGTCGGAGGCATGTCTGTGCTGGTCGCGTTCAGCGTCACGCCGCTCGGGGTCGGGGAGGACGTCGGGGAGCTGGTCGCCGAGGCCGTGCGGGTGGTGCGCGCGTCGGGCCTGCCGAACCGTACCGATGCCATGTTCACCACCGTCGAGGGAGCGACCTGGGACGAGGTGATGGAGGTGGTACGAGCCGCGGTCGCGGCCGTCCACGCCCGCTCGCCCCGCACGAGCACCGTCATCAAGGTCGACTGGCGCGACAACGCGACCGGAGCACTCGACGCGAAGGTCGCGAGCGTCGAGCGTCGCCTCGGCGCATCGGCCTGAACCTCTGCGGACTCGGACATCGTCGAACTGTCCATCCCCGTCGCGCACCCGCGCGGTCGGTAGGGGTCCCGCCGGCCGCCGGGGAGTAGGGTCGCTGCGGTGGAGACCTCGCGAGCGTGAAGACGCTGCTCGACTACCTCGACGGCCTGTCACCGGGCCGACTGGCAGACCTCGCCGAGCTGCACCGGCCGGACGGGCCGCCGCCGACGGACCTGCGGCGGTTCGCGGCTGAGCTGTCGACCTACGAGTCGATCGTGTGGACGCTGACGCTCCAGACGCTGCCCGCCCTGCAACTGGCCGAGGTGCTGGCGCTGCGCGCGGGCGGGACCCGGCGCCGGGACCTGGCGGCCGCCGTGGGCGTGCCGGCCGACGACCCCGGGCTCGACAAGACCCTGACGGCCCTGGAGGAGTGGGGTCTGGCCTGGCCCGACGACGATGGCGACTGGATCCGCTGCCTCCCGCTGCACAGCGTGATCGACGGCGGGTTCGGGTTCGCGCCGTCGGCGGTGGCGGCACTGGAGTTCGTGCCGGTGGGCCAGCTCCAGCGGATCGCGTACGAGCTCGGCGCGCCGGTCGGGCGGAACCGCGCCGGTCTGATCGGCGGGATCGTCGCGGCGCTTTCGGACGCCGACGTGGTGCGGGCCCAGTTCGCGGCCGCGCCCGACGACACCCGGGACCTCGTGCTCGACCTGGTCGGCGCGGAGCCGTACTTCTACGACCCGCGGCAGATGGCCGCCCTGCGCACCGCGCGCCGGACCCCGCTGAGCTGGGCCGTCGACCACGGCCTCCTGATCTGGAACCCGGATGGTGGCGTCGCGATGCTGCCGAGCGAGGTCGGGGTGGTGCTGCGCGACGGCTTTTGTGCCCCGTTCGACCCCGAACCGCCCCACCTGGCGCCGGTCGAGGTGAGCACGGAGCTGGTCGACCGGGAGGGTGCCGCCGCGGCGCGCGCGGCGCTGGCCACGATGACCGCGCTGCTCGACGAGTGCGGCCGCGAACCCGTCCCGACGCTCAAGAACGGCGGGGTCGGCGTCCGCGAGCTGCGCCGGCTCCGCAAGCTGCTCGGCTGCGACGAGACCGACGTGCGGTTCTGGCTGGTGCTGGCCGGGCTGAGCGGCCTCATCGGGCTCGCCGGGAACCGCGTCGCGCCCAGCGAGGAGTACGACAACTGGCTGAAGCTCGACCCCGCCGGGCAGTACGGCTGGCTCCTCGACGGCTGGATCGACATGGACGCCGCGCCGCTGCTCGCCCTGGACACGGCCGCGCTCCTGCGCAGCCGCCGCGACGAGGGAGCGGCGCTGGTCCGGCAGAGTTTCGTCACGCTGCTCACCGGCCTGCCGGAGGGGCGCGGCGCGGCGAACGTCGACGTCCTCGGCGGCTCCCTGATGTTCGCGCGGCCGCTCATCGTCAGCGATCCGGAGCAGGCCCTGGCGGGCGCGCTGGCCTTCTGGCGGGAGGCGGAACTGCTCGGGGTCGGCGCGCACCTCGCGCCGACGGCACTGGGCCGGGCGCTGGTCACCGGTGATCCCGAGCGCATCGCCGACGTGCTGAGCCGGTTCCTGCCGGCGGCACAGAGTACGGTGATCCTCCAGAGCGACCTCACCGCGGTCGCGACCGGCCCCCCGTCGGCCCGGCTGACCGCGTTTCTCGACCTGGCCGCCGACCGCGAGTCCCGCGGCGGCGCGCACACCTGGCGGTTCTCCGAGGCGTCGGTGCGCCGGGCGTTCGACGCCGGCTCGTCCGCCGACGAGCTGCTGGCCGCGCTGCGCGAGGCGGCGAGCGCGAGCCGGGTGCCGCAGCCGCTGGAGTACCTGGTCACCGACCTCGCCCGCCGGCACGGCAACGTCCGCGTCCGGCCGGTCGGCTGCGTCGTGCACAGCGACGACCCGACGCTGCTCGAGGAGATCCTCCGCGGGAAGAGCCTGGCCCGGCTCGGCCTGTCGGCGCTCGCGCCCACCGTGCTGGTGAGCGTGCTGCCCCCGGCCGAGACGCTCGCCGCGCTGCGTGCCGCCGGCTACGCGCCCGCCGGAGAGAACGCGGACGGGACCTTCGCCCTGGAAAGGGTGGTCCGGCACCGCGCCGTCCTCGAAGAATGAGGACCGTTCCTGACCGCATCCGGCCGTACGGTCGACGGCGTGAAGCTCTCCACGCGGCAGCTCAACCGCACCTACCTGCAACGGCAACTCCTCCTGCGCCCTGATCCCCGCCCGGTCGACGAGGTGGTGGCGCACCTGGTGGCGGTGCAGGCGCAGGAGGTCGACGCCCCGTACGTCGGGCTCTGGACCCGGATGGCCGGCCTCAAGCACGAGCAGCTCACCGCGGCGCTCGAGGACCGCCGGCTGGTGCGCGGCGGTCTACTGCGCGGCACGCAGCACATCACCGCCGGGGACGACTATCTCTGGCTGCGGCCGCTCGTCAGGGAGCGGATCGGCCGGGGCGGGCTGTCCGCGTTTCGCCGGCAGCTCGACGGGCTCGACCTGGCGGAGCTGGCGGCGGCCGGCCGCGAGATCCTCCGCGGCCAGGTCCTGACCCGACCCAAGCTGGCGAAGCTGCTCGGCGAGCGGTTCCCCGGGCGCGACGCGCTTCCGCTGGCCTGGGCGGCGCAGCACCAGCTCGCACTGATCCACCCGCCGCCGACCGGCGTCTGGCGCCGGCGTGGGCACGTGTCCGTGGCCCTGGCCGAGGACTGGCTGGGCCGACCCCTGGAGGAAGAACCGAAGATCAAGACCCTGCTGGAGCGGTACCTGCTGTCGTGCGGCCCGGCGACCCACACCGACCTGCGGAACTGGGCCGGACTGCGCCGCCTGCGGGACGAGGTCGAGGCCCTGCGCCCGGCACTGCGGGTGTACCGCGCGGAGGACGGTCGCGAGCTGTTCGACCTGCCGGACCTGCCGATCGCCGACCCGGACGAGCCGGCGCCGGTGCGCTTCCTGCCGGAGTTCGACAACCTGGTGCTGAGCCACGACGATCGGACCCGGATCATCAGTGACACGGACCGGGCGCGGGTCTGCCCGGGATACTCGATGGTCCACCCGACGTTCCTCGTCGACGGCTTCGTCGCGGGCATCTGGGCGGTGGATCGGGCGACCCTGCGGATCACCCCGTTTCGCCGCCTGTCCGAAACCGACGCCGCCACCGTCCTCGGCGAGGCGGCCAACCTCCTGGATTTCCTGCGGCTCGGCCCCGACGCGGTCGTCCGGCTCGACCAGCCCGGCACCACCACGTCCTGACCGGGTCCGCCCCGACGGACCGGCCGGTCGACGATCCGGGCGGCGGTCCACGGCCCAGGGGTGGAACGGGCCGCCACCCGGCTGGCCGCGTCAGCAGACGGCGGCGCGATCGAGCAGCAGCGCCCGTTCACGCTCGTTTCGCGTCATCGACGCCGCCCGCTCGAACTCCTCCTTCGCCTCGGTCCGGCGGCCCAGCTTCAGCAGGAAGTCGCCACGGACCGAGGGCAGCAGGTGGTAGCTGCGCAACGCCGGCTCCTCCAGCAGCGGATCCAGCACCGCCAGGCCGGCCGCCGGGCCGTCGGCCATGGACACCGCCACGGCGCGGTTCAGCTCCACGATCGGCGACGGGGCGACCTCGGCCAGCCGGCGGTAGAGCGAGGCGATCATCACCCAGTCGGTCTCCTCCGCCGTGCGGGCCCGGGCATGACAGGCGGCGATGGCGGCCTGGAGGGTGTAGAGCCCGCCGCCGAGCGCCTCGGCCTTGTCCAGCGCGGCCAGTCCCCGGCTGATCAGCAGCCGGTCCCAGCGGCGCCGGTCCTGCTCCAGCAGGACGATCGGCTCGCCGGACGGGCCGGTGCGGGCCGCGCTGCGCGACGCCTGGATCTCGAGCAGGGCGATGAGGCCGTGGACCTCCGGCTCGGCCGGCATCAGGCTCGCCAGGACCCGGCCGAGGCGCATCGCCTCCTGGCACAGGGCCGGGCGCATCCAGTCGTCGCCCGCCGTCGCCGAGTACCCCTCGTTGAAGATCAGGTAGATGACCTCCAGGACGGAGGCGAGCCGCTCGGTGCGGTCCTGCCCGACCGGCAGCTCGAACGGCACGTGCGCGTCGGCCAGGGTCTTCTTGGCGCGGCTGATCCGCTGCCCGATCGTCGGCGACGGGACCAGGAACGCCCGGGCGATCTCGTCGGTGGACAGCCCGCCGAGCAGCCGCAGGGTGAGTGCGACCCGCGCCTCCGGCGACAGCACCGGGTGGCACGAGGTGAAGATGAGCCGCAGGAGGTCGTCCTCGATGGGCTCCTCTTCGAGGAGCGCGTCGAAGTCGGACGTGTCGGCCTCCTCCGGGCGGACGAGGTCGGGGAGGTTCTGCTCGAACCGCTGCCGGCGGCGGATCTGGTCGATGGCCCGCCGCTTGGCGGTGGTCGTCAGCCATGCCCCGGGGTTTCGCGGGACACCTTCGGACGGCCACTGTTCCAGCGCCGCGACGAGCGCGTCCTGCGCGACCTCCTCGGCCAGCCCGACGTCGCCGACGAGCCGGGCGACGCCGGCGATGACCCGCGCCGCCTCGATCCGCCAGACCGCCTCGATCGCCTTGTTCGTGTCGGTTGCCGTCACCGGCCCAACATAGCGCCGGGGCGGGGCGGCGATGACGGGGTGTTAACAGCAAAAAGTCTCCAGGCTCCCGAGAAGCACATGATCATGGACAGCCAACCGCCGCCCGGTGTGGACGAGCCGTTACTCGAACTCGGCGACCCGGCGAATCTCGACCTCGATCTCGGTGTCCTCGAAGAGGGCGACGAACCGGGTGCCCCACTCGACGGCCTCGGCCAGGTCCCGGACGTCGAGGATCGCGAAGCCGGCGATGACCTCCTTCGCCTCGGCGAACGGCCCGTCGACGACGGTCGTGCCGCCGTTCTTGACGGTGATCTTCGCGGCGCCGGCCGAGGTCGGCCGCAGCCCTTCGCCGGCGAGGAACACCCCGGCCTTCACGGCCTCCTCGATGAAGGCGCCCATCCGGCCGATGAACTCGGGGGTCGGCGACCAGGCGGCCGGGTCCTTGTCGTCGAACTTGTGCAGCAGCATGTACCGCATATCGGTCTCCCTGTGGCGTCGTGTCGTGCTGGCCGGCAGGATCACCGGCCTTCGTCTACGCGTCGAACGGCGATCCGTGGCTTCGACGACGGACCCGGAAGCATTTCGCCGAGGCGGGTCCAGCGGCGGAGCTCGTCGGCGCCGTCGCCGATCTCGCGCCGCAGCGAGGGGTCGAGGTCGGCCCGCGCCAGCATGGCGTCCGCCAGCGGCAGCGCCCGGGAGTCGTACTGCGGGAAGCTGAACCGGACGACCTGGAGCCCGGCCAGCGCGTACCGCCCCCCGAGGATGGCCGGCACGTCGGCGAAGTAGCGCTCGACGTACGGGTCGGTGAGCGGCTCCTGGCCCGGCTGCCAGAAGTTCGCGGCGGTCGCCATCGCGATCCGGGGCCGCTCGTCCCCGACGAGCACGTCCCACGCCTTCGCCTTCGCCGCCGCCGTCGGCAGGGCGGCCCGGCAGGCGGCGGCGCGCTCGGCCCCGGCGGCGCTCGGGTCGCGCAGCTCCTCGACGGCGATGTCGTCCTCGCCGGCCGCGCCGAGGACGGCCAGCCGCAGCAGCAGCGCCCACCGCAGCCCGGCGTCCACGGTGAGCCCGTCGGGCAGATCCTGCCCCGCCAGCCAGGACCGCAGCACCCCGGCATCGGCGACGCTCACCAGCGCGCGGGCCATGGTGAGCTGCCGGCCGCTGGCCGGTGCGGCATCCGCGAGCGCCGTCGCGCAGACCCCGGCCAGCGGGGCGAACGGGATCAGCCCGCGCCGGGCCAGCCCGTCCCGGGCGAACGCGAGCACCTCGTCGAAGACGCCCTCCTCACGTTCGGCCGGCAGGGCCGCCACGAGCAGGGCCAGGAACTCGGCCGGGGGCATGAGGGCGTCGCGGACCGCGTCGATGACCGCCGTCCAGATCACCGCCCGCGCCAGAGCGTCGTCCAGGTCCGGCAGCACCGCGGGAAGCGCGGCGCGGCTGCCGTCGTCGAGGCGGACCTTCGCGTACGTCGCGGCGCCGTCGTTGAGCAGCAACACGGTGCCGGTCGGCGAGCCCGCGAAACCGTCCAGCGGGACGGCGTCACGGTCGAGGGTGAACGGCACACGCCGTACCGAACCGTCGGAGGCGTAGGCGGCGACCGCTGTGCTGTGCGGCCGCACCGGCCGGCCCGACTGCTCGACGGCCAGCGTCTCGAGCGTGCCGTCGGCGGCGCGGGTCACCACGGGCCGCAGGGTGTTGGCGCCGGTGCTGCGCAGCCACAGCTCGGCCCACCCGGTCAGGTCCCGGCCGGCCGTCTCGCCGAGCACCGCGAGCAGGTCGGCGAGGGTGGCATTGGCGAAGCGGAAGCGGTCGAAGTACGCGCGGAGGCCGGTCAGGAACACGTCGTCACCGATGAGCGCGGAGAGCTGGCGCAGCGCGGCGGCGCCCTTGGCGTAGGAGATGCCGTCGAAGTTCAGCATCGCCAGTGCGGTGTCGGTGACGTCGTCGGGCGCGACGGGGTGCGTCGACGGCCGCTCGTCGGCGAGGTGCCCCCAGCGCTCCCGCCAGATCGCGAAGTCGGCGAGCGCGGCCGGGTGGCGGCCGGTCTCCCCGGCGACCCGCCAGCCCATGTACTCGGCGAACGCCTCGTTGAGCCAGATGTCGTCCCACCACCGCAGGGCGACCAGGTCGCCGAACCACATGTGGGCCAGCTCGTGCGCCATCACGACGAACCGCCGCCGGCGTTCGCTGCCGGTGGCCACGGCGCGGAACAGGAACTCCTCGCGGAAGTTGACCAGGCCCGGGTTCTCGACGGCGCCACCCGAGAACTCGGGGACGAAAGACTGGTCGTACTTCGTGAAGGGGTATCGCACGCCGAACAGCGCGTGGTAGCGGTCGAAGGCGGCGGCCGTGGCCGAGAACAGCTCCTCGGCGTCCGCGTCGAGACGTGGCGCGAGCGAGCGGCGGCAGAGCAGCCCGAGCGGGATCCCGTCGTGCTCGGCGGCCCGGACGTGCCAGGGCCCGGCGAGGAGGCTGAAAAGGTAGGTCGACAGCGGCGGCGGCGCCTCGAACTCCCACCGCCCGGGTGCGACCCGCGCCCCGGCCGCGTTCCCGCGCACCGTCCACTGTGGAGGTGCGGTGACCCTCAGCGTGATGGGCGCCTTGAGATCCGGCTGGTCGAAGCAGGCGAAGATGCGCTGGGCGTCGTCGAGCGGCGCCTGCCCGTAGAGGTAGACCTCGCCGTCCTCCGGGTCGGTGAAACGGTGGATGCCCTCGCCCCCGTGCGAGTACGGCGCGACGGCCTCGACCTCGAGCCGGTTCTCGGCTCGCAGGCCGGTCAGCGGCAGCCGGTTGCCGTCGAGCCGCGCGGGGTCGAGCGGCTGCCCGTTGAGGACGGCCTTGACGAGTCGCGCGCCCTTGAGCTCCACGAAGGTGTCGGCACCCGGCTCGGTGCAGGCGAAGTCGACAACCGTGGCGGTGTCGTAGTCGGTGTCACCGGTGACGTCGAGATCGACGGCATAGGCGCGGACCCGCAGCAGCCGAGCACGGCGCTCCGCCTCGGCACGGGTCAGACTGTGGCTTGCCCCCGCGGCGTTCGTCATGATCGAGACGGTACCCTGCGGCGGGCGGCGCGCGGTGGCTACCATCCGGGGAATGTCGATCAGGCCGTGGGCTGTCCGGGGAATCGCGCTCGGGACCGTCGTCGCCGCGATGGGGCTCGCATTCGGCATCCGGGCGCTCAGCGGGGGCTACCTGGAGACCAACAACGCCGTCGAACAGCACTCCGGCACGGCTCTCTACGCGGCCATGGTCTACGCCGGGCTGCTGGTCGTACGGCCACGGATGACGCCGCTCGGCACCGCCGCCGGCGCGCTCGGCTGGTGCTGGCTCGTCGAGTTTGCCCAGCTCACCGGCGTCCCAGCGACCCTATCCGCGCACAGCGTGCTCGCTCGGCTGGCGCTCGGCGTGACGTTCGACGCCACCGACCTCCTCTGGTATCCGGTGGGTGTCCTCCCCCTCGTCGTCGCCCACCTTCTGCTGGGCCGTCCGGCCCGCCACCCAGACGCCGAGCAGGGCCGGAACCAGCGCGACGCCGAAGGCCGCGAGGTAGGCGGCCGGGCCGGGCCCGTCGACGAGCACGGCGAACAGTGAGCCGCCGGCGGCGAGCACCGTGGTGGTCAGCAGCGCGTCTCCGACCTGGAGCGCGGAACTGTTGGCGCCCTGCGTGCCCGGCTTGGACAGGCTCAGCACCAGCGCCGACATCGTCGGGTACGCGAGGCCCATGCCGAAGCCGCCGACCGCCCAGCCGGCCAGCACGACGGCGACAGGAGCGGCGGTCACGACGAGCGCGACGGCCGACAGCACGCCGACCGTGATGGCGGCCAGGCCGATCCGCAGCCGGGTCGCCGCGGTGAGTCGCTGCGCCTGGCGGGCCTGCACCCAGGAGCCGGCCGACCAGAAGACCGCGCCGGCGGTGAGGGTCAGCCCGGCCAGCGACGGGCTGAGGCCGCGCTCGCGGGTCAGCATGAGCGGGATGAAGACGTCGGTCTGCAGGAACGCGGCGCCGGACAGTCCGCGCAGGAGCACGACGCTCGGCAGGCCGCGCCGCGCGGCGAAGGTACCCCGAGGCAGCAGGCGGGGCGCGCACACCACGACGCCGACCAGGCCGGTGGCGAGGTAGACCAGCGCGGCGAGATCCACGTGTTGGCCGCCGAAGTACAGCAGCCCGAGGCTCACGGCGGCGCCGACCGCCCACGGGACGCGCCGGTTGACGGTCCGCTCCGATGGCGGCGCGGTGACCGAGCGCACCTGCGGCCAGATCAGCAGCATCGCCGGTACCGACACGATCACCACGAGCAGGAAGACCCAGCGCCAGCCGATGTGCTCGACGATGAGCCCGGCGACCGCCGGCCCGGCGACGGCGGGCAGCACCCAGGCCGCGGCGAGGGCGGAGAAGACGCGCGGATGCTGCTCGTTCGGGTACGCACGACCGACGACGACGTAGAGCGCGACGGTCACCAGCCCGCCGCCGAAGCCCTGCACCAGCCGTCCGGCCACGAAGATCCACATGTCCGGCGCCAGCCCGGCGATGAGCAGTCCGAGACAGAACAGGGCCACGCCGATCGCCGTCGGCTGCGCCGGCCCGCGCCGGTCGCTCCAGCTTCCCGCGAGCACCATCGCGATGAGGCTCGTGGCGAGCGGCCCGCCGAACGCGAACCCGTAGAGCGGGACGCCGTCGAGGGCGCGGGCGACGGTCGGCATCGCCGCCGTCACGGCCACCGCCTCGAAGGCGACGAACGTGACGAGCGTGACCATGCCGACGGTGAGGGCGCGTCTGTTCTGCACGCACTGACAGTCGCATCTCAAGTGGCCTTCAGGTCAACCTGACGTGGCCTTCATCGCTATTTCAACGATCGTTGACATTGTGTGCCGGACGGTTCGCGCCGCTCGGCCCGGCCCGGCACCTCGGTGCGCCACAGTGATCCCCGACACCCGGCTCTTGACACGGGGGCG
Source organism: Dactylosporangium roseum (assembly GCF_025264685.1). GTDB lineage: Bacteria > Actinomycetota > Actinomycetes > Mycobacteriales > Micromonosporaceae > Dactylosporangium > Dactylosporangium roseum. Next base: position 1,293,675 of record NZ_CP073721.1, on the reverse strand, counting down.
ACGATCGATGTCTCATGCCCGTCACAGAGCGGGTCTCGTTGGGTTGCCACCGCCGCAGGGCCGACGCACACGGGGACGACGGAACGCTTGCGAGACGTGCCGGGCCCGCGCCGCCACGGGGGCCCGGCACCTCGACGTGCCTCACCCGTGCGCGAGCCGCGGTTTGTCGCCCGCCTTCTCCACGATCACGAACTGGCCCATCATGCCCTCGTCCTCGTGCCGCAGGACGTGACAGTGGAACATGTAGGCGGTCGTCGGGTCGGCGTGGTCCGAGAACCGCGCGATGACCGAGTAGCGCTTCCGCGGCTCCAGGAAGATCGTGTCCTTCCAGCCGCCCAACTGCCGCGGCGGCGCGGCGCCGTCCACCGTCAGCACCTGGAACTGCACGTCGTGGATGTGGAAGCTGTGCGGAGTGTCGTGGCCGTTGCGCACGTTCCACACCTCGATCGTGTTCTTGACGACCACGGCGTCGACCCGCTCCATGTCCATCCGGTCGCCGTTGATCTGGCGGCCGGACAGCGTGAAGTCACGCGTCTTCGCCGCCTGCCCCGGGTCCAGCCGGGGCGTGGCGACCAGCGTCTTCGGCACCGCGGTGCTCTTGCGCAGGGCCGGCGCGGCCCGCAGTTGCAGCACGTCGAACGAGTCCTCGCCGCCGCTGAACTTCCGGTCGCCGAAGCCGAAGTCCGGCAGCGGCTTCACACTGCGCAGCGTGACCCGTTCGCCCGGCCGCATGGCCACCACGATCTCGGCGCGTTCGCCGACCGACAGGCGCAACCGCCGCATCGGGTACGGTTCCTCGAGCAGCCCGCCGTCGGTGCCGACCAGCGCGAACGGGCGGCCGTCGGAGAACGTGAAGTTGTAGATCCGGGCGGTCGAGGCGTTGAGCAGGCGCAGCCGGACCAGTTCCGTGGGCACGTCGAGGTACGGCCCGGGGGTGCCGTTGACGAGGATCTCGTCGCCGAGCACGCCGATGTCGCCGCCGAACCTGCCGCCCATGCTGAGCTGGCTGCCGTCGAAGTCCTTGTCCTGCACGATGACGGGCACGTCGTCGACGCCGTACTCGTGCGGGAGCGCCGCGCTGTCGGTGCCCGGGTCGTCGGTGATGAACATGCCGGCGAGTCCCCGGTAGACCTGCGCCTCCGTGTGCCGGTCCGGGTGGGGGTGGTACCACAGGGTCGCCGCCGGCTGGTCGAGCTTCCACGCCGCCTGGAAGGAGCCGCCGGCCACGATCGGGCGGTGCGGGCCGCCGTCGGCCCGGGCGGGCAGGTGCATGCCGTGCCAGTGGAGCGTGGTCGACTCGCCGAGGCCGTTGCGGATGTTCACCACGACCTGTTCGCCGCGCCCGGCCCGCAGCGTCGGCCCGAGGTACGACCCGTTGTAGCCCCACGTGCGGGTCGCGCCGTGCCCCAGGTCGCTTTCGCCGGCCTGCGCACGCAGCTCGAAGACCCGCCGGCCGTCTTTGTCCACAGTGGACTCGGCGAGCGGCGGGATGCGGAGCGCCCGCTCGAACTCGACCTTGCCGGTCGTGTCGATCCCGGACCGGGTGAGGAACCAGGTAACAGCGGCGACCCCGCCTCCGCAGAGCAGGAGCAGCAGGCCGAGGCCGCCCAGGAGCCACTTGCGCACGGTCGTTCCCCTCTTCGCTCATAGGTAGCATAGCTACATGTAGCCTCCCTTGTACTCGACGCCGCTCGCCAGAGCCGAGCCGACAACCCGGGGAAAGGTCAGGGTCAACCCCCACTCCCCCAGACTGCGGGGTCGGCATACTGGTCGGGTGGTGATGGCCGGTGGTCCGATCGACGCATATGTCGCCTCGCTGCGCGGCGCCCTGCGGGGCCCCCGCGGCGCCAAGGCCGACCTGGTGCGGGAGGCACGCGACAGCCTCTTCGACGCCGCCGAGCACTACGAGCGGGACGGCCTCGACCGGGCCGAGGCCGAGCGCCTGGCGGTGGACGAGTTCGGCGACGTGCGCGAGCTCGCCCCCGACTACCAGCGCGAGCTCGCCCTTGCGCAGGCCCGCCGCACCGCGCTGCTGGTCGCCCTGGCGGTCGCGACCCAGACCGTCGTCTCGGAGATCGCGTGGCGCACGGCGGCGACGAGCTGGTCCTGGCAGCCGGACCGCTTCTACGCGATCCTGGCGAACACGGTGGACTACGCCGGCTACGCCGTCTTCGTCGGCGCCCTGCTGGCCGCGGCGACCTGCGGCATCGGCACCCGCTTCCGCACGGTCGGCCGCCCCTTCGCCCGCGCGACGGGCATAGCCGCCATCACGGTGGTCGGCTTCTTCCTCCTGGGCGGCGCGGCGCTGTCACTGCTCAGCCCGGCCTGGCACACCGCCACCCTCGCGGCGACCCCGCTCGGCCTGACCTCGGCCGCGATCACCACTGCCCTGCCGGCCTGGATGCTCTACTCCGGCTTCCGCTGCATCCGCGCCGCAGCCTGACCTCGGCTCGCCCGACCACTCACCTGGTTGACCTTGGCGGAAATCCGTGGTCCAGACAACAGAAAACGACCAAGGTCAACCACGTGGGCAGATCACGCGTCGGCTGCGGCCGGACGAGTTGGCGCGGGCCTGCAACTCCGTGCGGCGGGCGTCGAAGTCCAGCAGTCCGCTCTTGTCCAGGGTGGCCAGGCGCATGCGCAGCGCGGCGGTGAAACGCTCCACGAAGCCCGGCGTGACACGGTCGCCCGCGGCGGACCGGGCGCCGTCGATGATCGACCAGAAAGTTTCGCTGTCCACGGCAACGAGGTCTGCCACCCCGGCGCACCCACGGGCAGGTCTGCCGTGCCGACCTGCCCGTGTGACACCTCCGGTCAGGCCGGCACGCGGTCCAGGAAGCCGAGCACCTGGTTGATGCGCCCGTCCGGCGCCAGCGTCACCACGTCGAAGCCCACGACGTCGGCGGGGCGGCCCGGCAGCCCCATCTCCCAGCCGAAACGGGCCTGCTCGTGGTGGCCGTCGACCCCGCCCAGCAACGCCAGCCCACAGCCCGGGAACTGCGCCTGGACGGCCGCGATCAACCCGTCGACGCCGGCCCGGCCGGAAACCGAAGCCATCGGGTCGACGAACGCAACATCCTCGGTGAACAGCTCGTCGATCGCCGCCCGCCGGGCGCCGGGGTCGGTCTCGTTCCAGATTCGCAGGTACCGCTCGACGATCTTTGCAAAATCCGTCATGGACCTCAGCGTGCCGCTCGGGGTGCCTGCCGTCGATTACGCCGGGGGTAATGGCCGGGCCGTCGGCACCGCTTCTACGATCATGCGATGACCAGCGCTTCTGTCCGGCCGGTCGGGGTGATGCTCAGGGAGTGGCGGGAACGGCGCCGCCTCAGCCAGTTGGAGCTGTCGATCCAGGCGGACATCTCGACCCGGCACCTCAGTTTCGTGGAGACCGGGCGGTCGCGGCCGACGAGCGCGATGATCCTGCGGCTCACCGAGCACCTCGACGTGCCGCTGCGGGAGCGCAACACGCTGCTGCTGGCGGCCGGGTTCGCGCCGGCGTATCCGGAGGGGCGGCTGGACGGGCCGCAGCTCGAGGCGGTCCGCGCGTCGCTGCGCAAGGTGCTGACCGCCCACGAGCCCTATCCGGCGGTAGTCGTCGACCGGCGGTGGGACGTGCTCGACGCCAACGGACCGCTGCTGCGGCTGGCCGAGGGTGCCGCACCGGAGCTGCTGGAGCCGCCGGTCAACGTGCTGCGGCTGGCGCTGCACCCCGACGGGCTGGCGCCGCGGATCGTGAACCTCGGCGAGTGGCGGGCCCATCTGCTGACCCGCCTGGAGCGGCAGGCCGCGGCGATCGGTGACGCCGACCTGCGAGCCCTGCTCGAGGAGCTGCGTGGATATCCGGGTGGTACCGCGGGAGGCCGCCCCGGCCCGCAGGACGTCGTCGTGCCGCTGTGCATCCGGGCCGGCGAGGGTGAGCTGCGCTTCTTCAGCGTCACGGCGGTCTTCGGCTCGCCGCTCGACGTGACCGTCGCCGAGCTGGCGATCGAGTCGTTCTTCCCGGCCGACGCGGCGACGGCGGAGGCGCTGAGGCGTCTCTGAAGCGCTCTGGCGGGGGTGGCACGTTTCCGGGATTCGGGGGCCGGTGGTGGACCGTAACTTCATATTCATCGCAAGGCCACACCGACAACTTCCCAGAAGGAGCGCACCATGAGCGACATCGAGACCTACGAGGGCGGCAACGAGGTCGAGTATGCGGACTACTCGGCCGGCCAGGAGCACGGCGAGATCGACCAGCTACACCAGGCCTCGGGCAGCGAGTACAGCCGCGACGAGGACTTCAACGTCTACGAGCAGGACCACGCCGCCGCCGAGAACACCAGCTTCCAGCAGGGCCACAACGTTCAGTGGACCGACGGCAACGGCGCCAGCTACTCGGAGACCGACTACACCAACTACAACCACTCGGCCGCCGAGACCGACCACATCTTCGCGGCCTCGGGCTCGCAGTCGGTGGAGGCGTCGGAGTGGAGCGAGCTCGACGCGCTGCGCGAGCGCTTCGACACCGCGTTCGTCGACGCCACGGAGTTCCGCGGCAGCGAGGGCGAGCTGACGGCCAAGTAAGAACGGCCCGCGGCTCATGGTGTGGCTTCAGGCCCGGCCGGCGGCTCAGCCCCCGGCCGGAGTCCCCACACAGCAACAGACGCACTCGGTTGTTCGACTTCGTTCGGGCGTCCGGGACTGTCCGGACATTCCCGGCCGCCCGAACGAAGTCGGCCATCCGGGTGCGTTCTCCTCTGTCCGGCTTCCGACCGGCCCTTGATCATCCCTGCTCGGAGGTCACACAATCCCGCCATGGGCATCGGACTCGGCGACCTCCTGGCGATCCGGCGGCACCGCCGCCAGCAGCGCCGGGCGCACCAGCAGCACAAGCGCAAGCGCAAGCGTGACTCGTGCGACTGCGGTGACTTCGACTTCTGCGACTGCGACTGCAACCCGTTCATGCTGGGCTCGATCCTCGGCATGATGGCGCTGGCGGCGCCGACCCGCCCGCCGCGGAGGTCGGCGAGCGGGCCGGGGCGGGCCGGGATGGTGGCGATCCGGGGGTACCAGCGATGGCTGTCCCCCCACCTGCCGACCCGCTGCCGGCAGATCCCGTCGTGCAGCGACTACGGCCTGCGGGCCGTCCAGTGGTACGGCCTGGTGGAAGGCTCCCGTCTGACCGCGGCCCGGATCAGGCGCTGCAACCCGTCGACACCACGGGGCACGCACGACCCGGTGCCGTAGGAGGGATCAGGCGACGGCTCCCGCATGACGGCGGTGGTAGGTGCGACCAGGTCCTCCACCTCCGCCCGCGTCCGCAGGAACTCCGCCTGGGTCCAGCGTGCCGCCCGCGGCCAGCGGCCGGATGGTTCCATCCCGATGTTTCGGCACGATTGAACTGATATTTCGGTACGATGTGGGATCTTCGCGGCGCGATCTGCGCTTGGTTTGCCGGGCTCGCATTCGGAAAGGGTCGCAACCAGGGCGTGTTAGGCTCCAGCCCTGGACTGACCCCGGGTGGGCGTAGCTCATGGTCAGGGCCCCACTACGTAGAGAGTTGCGCATGAGCAATCACCGGTCCGTGGTCATCAACGGCGACCTCGGCAGCGGCAAGAGTACGGTCTCGGTCGAGCTGGCCAGCCGACTCAACCTGCGCCGGATCAGCGTCGGGGACATGTACCGGGAGATGGCCCAGCGACGGGGCATGACCGCCCTCCAGCTCAACCTGCACGCCGAGCTCGACGACGCCATCGACAGCGCGGTCGACCAGTTGCAGAGTGACATCGCGAAGTCCGGCGAGCAGCTCATCGTCGACAGCCGCCTGGCGTGGTTCTTTTTCCACGAGGCGTTCAAGGTGCACCTCATCACCGAGCCGAACGAGGCGGCCCGCCGGGTGCTGGCCCGTCCGCACAGCGAGGTGGAAAACTACTCGTCGCTCGACGAGGCGAAGACCAACCTCCGCAGCCGCAGCGAGAGCGAGCGGATGCGCTTCCTGACGCGGTACGGCGCGGACAAGTACCGGCTGCGCAACTACGACCTGGTGTGCGACAGCACCCGGGCACGGCCCGGCGAGATCGTCGACCTGGTGCAGGCGGCGTTCGAGGGCCGGCTCGGCGCCGACATCCTGCGCGAGCGGCCGCCACTGCTGCTGCTCGACCCCATGAGGGTGTACCCGACCCGCGAGATCGAGTTCCCCGCGCCGGCGAGCGAGGTGGACACGCCCGAGACGATGGAGCCGCTGACCATCGGGCACTCCGGCCCCGACTACTTCGTCATCGACGGTCACCGCCGGCTCAGTGCCGCGGTGCGGAGCGGTCTCCATCTCGTGCCGGCAAGCCTGCTCGCCGAAGGTGAGGAGCCCGTCACCGGCCGCCTGAGCGCGAACGACTACTTCAGGGCCCACGTGACCGGCCCGGTCGTCGAGGCGTGGGAGCGCCTGCACCGGATCGAGCTGCCCGTCCCGGCCCACAACCCACTCGGGGTCCACGTCGGACGCTGATTGAGTAGGCGTACTCAGGCGAGCCGCGCCCGGGTTCGCCGAGACTCTGTGCATGACCGCTCCAGTCCCACCGAAGACCACGTCGGCATTCTTCATGCAGTCCGCCGTCTCGTTCGGCGTGGCGCTCGTCGGCCTCGGCGTCGGCATCGCCTATCTGCCGGTGAACGCGTGGATGCGGGCTTTTCTCGGCATCGGCCTGCTCTATACCGTTACGTCTGCCTTCACCCTGGCCAAATGCATCCGTGACCACCAGGAAACCGAGTCGGTGGTACACCGCGTCGACCAGGCAAGGCTCGACAAGATCCTGACGGACCACGACCCGTTTCGCGGGTAATCGACCCATCCCGTCCTGTTGACCTTGGCCGATTTCCGTGGTCCGGGCAGCGGAAATCGACCAAGGTCAACAGGACGGGGGCGCCCCAGCCGCACGATATTCAGGATTGCGAATCAGTCGCGATCATGGGGGCGCAGTGGCAATAGCCACCGCACGCACTCAATCGTCACCACGCCGCGCACGCGCGCCGATGCGGGCCGCCTACCGCCACGCCCAAACGGCGGGCCGCCGGGGCCCATCGCCCTGCGCCCTTCCGCGCAATCCCCATCCTGCCGCCTTGTCCGATTTATCTGGACATGGCGAGAAACCGTCGACAACGGATCGATGGCGAACCAGATCACACCCCGCACCCACTAGGCCAAACGGCTAGGTAGCTGTATGGTTCACGGCATCGCGGATACGACGAAGATCGTCATTCCGCACTACACCCCTAGGCGTGATCCGGGCCACTCCGAGCCCGACACCGATTTGCCCGATCCGGGAGTTACGTGGGGTTTCCTAGTCGTACTGCCTCTTAGCTGCGACTTAAGAATACTAAAGGTAGCGGTTCATCTGGCCCTCAGGGTTTCACTCCCCCGCCGAGCCGTGGCATGCTTTCGACCGGAATGGTTACGGCAAGGTCTCGGGCGGCGGAAACGCCGATCACGACGCAGTTCATTTCGGTATTTTCCGAAATGAACTGTCGCGTTTCCCGCAGACATAGGAAGTTGAAGTTAGGAGTGGAACCCCAACCGACTTTCACGCCGAAAAGCTGCGACAGGCCAATGGCCGTCGACTGACGGATGTCGACTGACCGGGAGGATTCCCACAGCATGAACCCGCACAACAACTCGAACGATCTCGCCGGCGGACTCCCCATCCCCACCGCCGACGGCTCCCCGCTCCACCCCACCCAGGTTTCTTCGCGCGCCACCGTCGGACGCAGCGCGCTGCGCCGGACGAGCGTCGGCATCGTGGCGGCGGCCCTGCTCGCCACCGGCGGCCTGACCGCCTGCAAGAACCTCCCCGCCACCGGCGCTCAGCCCGGCGTCTCCGAGAGCGCGGGCGCAGATCCGTCCGCCTCCGCCGGTCTGGGTGGCGCCTCGGTCGCCCCGGTCGCCTCGACCTCGCCCTCCAGTTCGACGTCTCCCGCGCCGACGAAGAGCAACACGCCGACGAAGCCGGCCGGCGGCGGCAACCCCACGTACACCGTGGCCGGCTTCCCAGCCGCGCACAACACCGGCTACCCGCAGGGCCTGCCCGGTGACACGCGCAAGAAGGTCACCCTCACGCCGTATACGGGCCCGATGACGATCACGGTCAACGGCACCGTCATCGACGGCAAGGACATCAACGGCCACCTGGAGATCAAGGCGAAGAACGTGACGATCCGCAACAGCCGGATCCGCGTCGCCAACGTCCAGGCCGTCACGGCCACGGCCGACGACGCCGGCCTCCGCATCGAGGACACGGAGATCGACGGCCAGGGCATGGACGCGTCGCCCGGCGGTATCGCCCTCATCGGGCGGACCGGCTTCACCCTCCTTCGGGTCAACGCCCACGGCTCCGGTGACATCCTGCGCATCGACGGCACCGGCACGGTCCAGGACTCCTGGCTGCACGACCCCAAGGGGACCGGCTCGTCCCAGCACAACGACGTGATCCAGTCGACCAACGCGAAGTACATCCGCATCCTGCACAACCGGCTGGAGAACCAGCACACCCAGACGTCCTGCATCCTGCTCAAGGCCGACCTCGGCCCGATCAGTGACGTGGTCGTCGACAGCAACCTGATGAACGGCGGCGGATACTCCTTCTACTGGTACGACGCCAACTACAAGATCACCAACGGCAAGGTCACGAACAACAAGTTCATGCGGTCCTCCGGTGGTGGCTACTGGCCCAAGGGCGGCTACTACGGCCCACAGGCCATGCAGGCGTCGACGCTGCCCGAGTGGAGCAACAACACCTGGAACGACAGCGGTCAGCAGATCGGCCAGTAAGCCAGACGGGACCATCAGTCAGGGGCGCGACCCGGCTTCCGGGCCGCGCCCCTGACTGCTTGCCCAGGTCAAGCGGCGGGCTGGAGGCCGTTGACGCCGACCACCACGGACTCGGCGGCCGCGACGGCCTCGGCGGCCACCATCACTTCGATCGCGGCCAGCGGCTCGGCGGCCGCCAGGGTCTCCGTCGCGCTGCGGCGGCGGAGCTGGGCCGGAGCGGCAGCGGCGGCCCGGCGGCGCAGTTTGCCGATCAGGCCGAGCAGCGGAGCGCCGGCCATGAAGAGCAGGGCGGCGGCGACGACCAGGGCCAGCGGGAGCCACGACGAGTCGGCGATCGCCTCGCCGCCGAAGTGGCCGAGCAGCGCACCGTACGAGGCCCAGAGCGTCGCCGCGACCACGTCGTACGTCGCGAAACGGCGGGTCGACACGCCGTTTCGGCCCGCGTGCACAGCGGTGATCATGCGACCGGCGGGCACGAACCGGCAGAGCAGCACGGCCAGGAAGACGTGCTGGCGCATCGCCTCGGTCAGGCGGAGCGTGATAGCCCGGGGCTTGCGCCGGGCGATCCGTGTGGCGTCGCGGTGGGCCAGGCGCCGGCCGACGAGGAACGCGAGCAGGTCGCCGGCGACGACGCCGACGGCGCCGGCCGCGACGAGGAGCACGAGCTCGACATGGCCGGTCGTGGAGAGGATGCCTCCGCCGATCATGAGCGCCTGGGCAGGCACGACCGGGATGAACGCGTCAAGGGTGAGGAGCACCAGAACCACCGCGTAGAGCACGCCCGGCGCAGCTACCAGGCTCAATATCGCGTCTACCATCTCGAGCTCGCCATGGCCCGCCCCTAACCCCGTCGGCAGAACTGTTCCCCGTTGACCACTGCAACACGGTCACCACCGACTGCATGCCCAACTGAGCATGATTGTGTCCCGCGTCTCCTTAGAAAGCGCTGAGAACACGCATACCCGCAGGTGGTACGGGCTATCCGACGGTCTCGTCGACGGCGGGCGGCTCGATCTTCTCGGCCGCCTCGATGTGCACACAGGTCACGAATGGTCCTCGCGCTCGAGGAGCGACTCTTCCAGGTCCATGTCCCGCTGCGCTTGGCGCAGCGTCTCCTCCGGAATCCTCCCGCTGTCGCGGGCCCGGCGGAACACCTCCCGCTCCGCGTTCAGCATCTCGCGCCGAAGCCGGGCATATGCCGCGGACGGGGTTTCCCGGTCGGCGCGACCCAGCCGCTCCCAGGCCAGGTTGGACCGGCTCAGGGCGACCTGTCGCAGCCGCTCGACGACCCCCTCGGGCGCGTCCACGGCCACCTCCTCCAGTCGCCGCTCGCCCGCCCGTGACGCCTCGTGCTGGACCGACGCCTCGGCGAGCGCGTCCTCCTTCCGGTCGTCCGGCGGCACCTTCAGCCATCGCGCCACCGTGGGCAGTGTGGCTCCTTGCAGTACCAGCGTCGCGACGATCACGCCGAAAGCCAGGACGACGAACAGGCCACGGGGATAGGCGGCACCGTCGGCCAGCGCCGCCGGCAGCGACAGCGCGGCGGCCAGGGTCACCGCCCCGCGCATGCCGGCCCAGGAGATGACGGCCGGCATGGCCAGCGGCGGCAAGGGGTCGCGGCGGCGGATGCGCGGGATGAGCCGCGTCGCGTACACCGTCGGGAACATCCACACGATCCGCGCCACGATGACCACACCGACCACCGCGGCGAGAGCGCCGGCCGTGAACCAGAAGCCGCGCTCGACGTCGGCGACGAGCGTCCGCAGTTGCAGGCCGACCAGCAGGAAGACGACCCCTTCGAGCAGGAACTTGACCATCCGCCAGAAGGCGTCCATCTGCAGCCGGGACGCCGCCGACATCAGCGTGGGCATCCGGTGACCCAGCGCGAGGCCGGTGACGACGACCGAGACGACCCCCGACGCGTGGATCGCCTCCGCCGGCAGGAACACGACCCAGGGCGTGAGCAGTGAGACCGCGTTGTCGATGAGCGGGTTGGTGACCCGCTTGTGCACGAAGATCACGATGATCCCGCCGAGGACGCCGATCGCGATCCCGCCGACAACGGCGACCAGCGCCTGCTCGGTGATCGACACCGTGTCCACCGCCCCGCCGACCGCCGCGGCGACGGCCACACGGAGCGTCACCAGTGCGGTGGCGTCATTGATCAGGCTCTCGCCCTCCAGGACGGTCACCACCCGCCTGGGCAGGCCGATGCGCCGGGCGACGGCCGTGGCCGCGACAGCGTCCGGCGGCGCCACCACCGCGCCAAGAGCAAGACACGCCGCGAGTGGTACGTCCGGGAGCAGCGCCTTCAACGTGAAACCGACCGCGGCCGTGGTGAAGAGGACCAGTCCGACGGCGAGCAGCAGGATGGGCCGCAAATTGAACTTGAACGCCGGGACCGAGGTTTCCAGCGCCGCGACGTAAAGGATCGGCGGCAGGATGCCGAGCAGCACCACCTCGGGGTCGAGCTCGATCTCCAGCAGTCCTGGAACGAACGAAATGCCGATGCCGACGATGACGAGCAGGATCGGGGAGAGCACACCGATCCTGCGAGCCACCACGGAGGTCGCGACCACGACCGCGATCAGTCCGACGACGTTTTCCAGCCCGTGCACGGGCCGAAGCCTATCCACCGGTTCCGTCGGGAGGGAGTGACGTGATCCGCACCACGCGTCACCGGCGCGAACGCGCCCGCGACCGTCCCGTGCGGGGTCGGCCCCGCTCCTGAGAGACTTCATCCGCACGTGCAACAAGCCGTGACGTAGGGAAGGATCGTCCTCATGTGTGCCGCGCGACAAATACCTGTGCCCAACGGGTGGGTGTGAGCATGGCCGACGTGGGCACGACCGTGGACCTGCGCAACCGGCGGCACGGGCCGTTCGCCGGGGAGCGGATCCGCGTGCTGCTCGTCGAGGACGACCCGGGTGACGCGTTCCTCGTCGGTGAGCTGCTCGCCGAGGCGGACGCCCCCTTCGACGTGCACATCGCCCAGACCATGCGGGAGGCGCGTCCCCGGCTCCGCGAGGTGCACTGTGTGCTGCTCGACCTGGGCCTGCCGGACGCGAGCGGGCTCGACGGGTTGCGGCAGGTGTTGCAGCACGCGGCGGGCGCCGCGGTCTGCGTGCTCACCGGCATGGAGGACGAACACCTCGGCATCGCCGCCGTCGGGGAGGGCGCACAGGACTACCTGGTCAAGGGCACGGTCGACGGCGCCTCGCTGTCCCGGGCCGTGCGCTACGCGGTCGAGCGGAAGCGCGCCGACGAAAACGCCCGGCTCCTGCGTGAGTCCGAGCTGCGCCAGGCGGAGTCGGCCCGGCTGGAGCGCGGCCTGCTCCCCCAGCCGCTGATGGGCAACGTCTCGGCCGACCTCTTCTCCATCTACCGCCCCGGCCGCGACCGGGCGCTGCTCGGCGGCGACTTCTTCGACGCGGTCGCCATGGACGGCGCGAACGGGACTCAGCTACACCTGCTCATCGGCGACGTCTGCGGCCACGGCGTCGACGAGGCCCCGCTCGGGGTCGCGCTGCGCGTCGCCTGGCGGGCGCTGGTGCTCGCCGGCGTGCCGGAGGACCACGTCCTGCCCTCGCTGGAGCAGGTACTGGTCAGCGAGCGGCGCTCCGACGAGCTGTTCGCGACGGTCGCGGTGGTGACCGTCGACGTCTCCGCCGGTACCGCCCGCATGCGCCTCGCCGGACATCCACCGCCGATCCTGCTGGCCGGCGGTCGTGCCGTGCCGTGCGACGTGGAGCCCGGCCTGGTCCTCGGCGTGCTGCCCGGCATACACCGGCCGGCGGCCGAGGTCTCGTTCGGCACGGCGGACTGGTCGCTGTTGCTGTACACCGACGGCCTGATCGAGGGCGGTGCCGGCCCGGGCTCCGTCGCCGGTGAGCGTCTCGGCGTCGACGGGCTGTGCCGGGTGCTGGCGAGCCCCGACCGCGCCCAGCCGCGAGACCTGCCGGCGTGGCTGACGGTGCAGGTGGAGGCCCACAACGGGGGTCCGGTGTCCGACGACATCGCCGTGCTCGTGCTCAGCCCGCGCACCTCCGACTCGAGGACGTCATGATCACAACCTCCTGGTCGCTCTGGCGGCGGATCATCGCACTCTGCGCGGTGATCGCGAGCCTGCTCGTGATGATCGCGGCCAGCGCGACCGTCACCGCCGCCGCCAACCGGACCGACACCACCGAGGTGATGGACCGGCTGACCCCCGCGCTGGTCAATGCCGAGCGGTTGTACTCGCAACTGCTGCGCCAGCAGACCAGCACGCGCACGTTCCTGCTCACCGGGCGGGAGTCGGACCTCGACGCGTACCGTGACGCGCAACTCCAGGAGCAGCAGACCCTCGCCGAAACCGAGCGGCTCGTGTCCGACGAACCGGCGCTCGTGGCCGCGGTGCGCGACGTCGGCGCCGCCATGGCGCGGTACCGCAGCGAAGTCACGGATCCGCTGATCGAGCAGACCCGTGCCACTGGGCCGGACCCGGGGCGCGCCGCACCGACCGACCAGGCCCGGTCGGTGTACACCGCTGCCGCCAACCGGATCAACGTGCTGAACCGGGCGCTCGACAGCCGCCGCGACGACGTCGCCGGACGGGTGCGTGGCACCGGCAGGGTGCTGGTCCTGCTGCTGGTCTTCGCCGCCGTCGTGGTCGTCGTGGCCGGCGCCGCGCTCGCGCTGCTGCTGCGCCGGCTGGTGACCGGGCCGGTGACGGACCTGGCGGGCGAGGTGCGGCGGGTGGCGGCGGGCGACTACGACTACGAGATCCGCAGCAGCGGCCCGCCCGAGCTGTCGGCGCTCGCCGAAGACGTCGACACGATGCGCCGCCGGATCAACGCCGAGCTCACCGACGTCCTGGAGGCCCGCCGGCTGATCGAGGAGGCCAACCGGATGCTCGAGCAGCAGGCCGCCGAGCTGACCCGGTCCAACCGCGATCTCGAGCAGTTCGCCTACGTCGCCAGCCACGACCTCCAGGAACCGCTCCGGAAGGTGGCGAGTTTCTGCCAGTTGCTCCAGCGGCGGTACTCGGGGCAGCTCGACGAGCGGGCCGACCAGTACATCGGGTTCGCCGTCGACGGCGCCCAGCGTATGCAGCGGCTGATCAACGACCTGCTGGCGTTCTCCCGGATCGGCCGGCTGACCAACGGGTTCACCGACGTCGACCTCAACAAGGTGGCCGCCGACGCCGCGGCGCAGTTCGACGCGCAGCGGGAGGCGACCGGCGCCGAGATCGTCTTCGCCGACCTGCCGGCGGTCCGCGGCGAGGACCCGTTGCTCGGGGCGCTGTTCAGCAACCTCATCGGCAACGCGCTCAAGTTCCGTCACCCGGACCGGGCTCCGCGGGTTGTGATCGACTTTCAGCGGGTCGGCGGCGAATACGAGATCAGCGTCGCGGACAACGGCATCGGCATCGAGCCCGAGTTCGCCGACAAGGTGTTCGTGATCTTCCAGCGGCTGCACGCCAAGGAGACGTACCCCGGCACCGGCATCGGCCTCGCGATCGCCAAGAAAATCGTCGAGTACCACGGTGGACAGATCTGGATCGACCCTTCGCGCCGCGAAGGTACGCTGTTCCGGTTCACGCTCCCGGTGCCTGATCAAACCGCCGAGTCCGCCGCGAGCCCGTCCCCGATCGAGGAGTCCGTCTCATGACCGCGCCCATGGAAGCATCCCTGCCGATCGAGGTGCTCCTGGTGGAGGACGACCCGGGCGACGTGCTCATGACCCAGGAGGCGTTCGAGGAGCACAAGGTCCGCAACAAGCTCAACGTGGTGCCGGACGGCGAGGAGGCCCTGGCCTATCTTCGCCGGGAGGGCAAGCACGCCGAAGCGACCCGCCCGGACCTGATCCTGCTGGACCTCAACCTGCCGCGCGTGGACGGCCGCGAGGTGCTCCAGGTCATCAAGGAGGACCAGGACCTGCGTCGCATCCCGGTCGTCGTGCTGACCACCTCCCAGGCCGACGAGGACATCCTGCGCAGCTACTCGCTCCACGCCAACGCCTACGTGACCAAGCCGGTGGATTTCGACAGCTTCATCGCCGTGGTGCGCCAGATCGACGAGTTCTTCGTCAGCGTCGTGAAGCTCCCCCCGCGCGGCTGACCCGCCTTCAGAGCCGTCGCCGGCCTCAGGCTCCGCCGCTCCGGGCCACGTGGAAGCTTTCCCGCGCGCTCTTCGCCGGCCTCAGGCTGCGCCACTCCGGGGTTTTCCCTGTGCGGCTCAGCGTCCTTCACGGCCTTCAGCCGCACGGAAGCCCCCGCACGGCCGGGGCCGTGCGGGGTCCCGGACTCAACTCAGTCGCGCGACCTTGGCCAGCAGCAGCGCCTCGGCGACGCACACACGCTCGAACTCGCCCAGGTGAAGGCTCTCGTTGGGGCCGTGCGCGCTGGTCTCCGGATCCTCGACGCCGGTGACGAGAATCGCGGCCTTCGGGAACAGTTCCTGGAACGTGGCGATGAACGGGATCGAGCCGCCGGCGCCCATGTCGACCGGTTCGGCGCCGTCCCAGGCCTCGGTGAACGCCGCCCGGGCGGCGTCATAGGCCGGGCCGGTCGCGTCGATCACACACGGCTCGCCGAGCTGCTCGAGCTCGACCGTCACCTGCGCGCCCCACGGCGCGTGCTTGCGCAGGTGGGCGGTCACCGTGTCGTACACCCGCTGTGCGTTGTCGCCGGGCGCGATCCGCACGCTGAACTTGGCCTTCGCCACGGGCACCAGGGCGTTGGGCGCACCGGCGGTCGGCGGTGCGTCGATGCCGAGGATGGAGATCGACGGCCGGGTCCACAGCCGTTCGACCAGCCTGCCGGTGCCGATGAAGGAGACACCGTCGAGCATTCCGGCCTCTTCGCGGAACCGGTCCTGCGGATAGTCCAGCGGCGCGGACGGCGTGCGGACGAGCCCCTCGACGGCGACGTCGCCGTTGTCGTCGTGCAGGGTGGCGATCAGCCGGGAGAGCGTGATCAGCGCGTCGGGGATCGCGCCGCCGAACATTCCACTGTGGACCGCGTTCGCCAGCGTCCGCACCTCGACGAAGCCGTTGACGATGCCCCGCAGCCCGGTGGTGAGCGCCGGCTGGCCGATGTCCCAGTTGCCGGAGTCGGCGATGACGATGACATCGGCGGCGATGTCGTCGCGGTACTCGCGCAGGAGGTCTTCGAGCGACTCGGAGCCGAACTCCTCCTCGCCCTCGATGAACAGCACCACCCCGACCGGCAGGTCGTCGCCGAACGCGCGCAGGGCCGCGATGTGCGCCATGACTCCGGCCTTGTCGTCGGCGACGCCCCGCCCGTAGAGCCGCCCGTCGCGCTCCACCGCCTCGAACGGGTCGGTCTTCCACTGCGCGAGGTCGCCGACCGGCTGGACGTCATGGTGCGCGTACAGCAGGACGGTGGGCGCGCCGGGAGGCGCGGGCCTGCGGCCGATGACGGCCGGCTGGCCGCCCTTGCGGACGATCCGGACGTCGGGGATGCCGGCACCACGCAGCAGCTCGGCGACCGCCTCGGCGGACCGCTCGACCTGGCTGTGGTCGAACCCGGTGAAGGCGATGCCCGGAATGCGCACAAGGCGCTCCAGGTCGGCCCTGACCCCTGGCATTTCCCGCCGGATCGCGGCGCGGAGTTCTTCCTCGGTGAGCGCTGTCATACCGTCGAACTTACTGTGCCGCCCATGTCTCTCCGTGCCGCCTCCCCGTGCCGGGTGCCCGTCTCTCGTCCGCGTGCTCACTCCGCCGGTCCGCGGCCGGCGCCTTCGGATCCGTCGGTGCCTTCGGACCCGTCGGAGCCGTTGCCGCGCATCCAGCCGCGCATCCGGCCGGCACCGGCACCGACCCACTCGCCGACGTCCGACGCACCGTCGCCGAGCTTGCGCAGCAGCGATACGAGCGGGTCCTGCGACCGGTTGAACGCCTGCCGGTACGACGCCGCCGCGGCCTTGATCTCCTCGCTGACCGAGGCGTCCCCGTCGCCGTCGCGGCGCGGGTAGTCGCCGGCGAGAATCCGCTGATACTCCCCGCTGTCGATCCAGGCCCGGACCTCGGCCGCCCGGGCGACCGGCATCGGATGCGACCGCGCCGTCACCATCCGGATCTTGATCAGGCTGTCACGCAGGTCGCCGGCCCGGTCGAACTCCGCCGCCTGCTCCAGGAACGCGGTCGTGTCGACCTCGGACAGGTCGCCGCCGCCGGCCAGCTTCATGGCGAGCCGCAGCGAGGCAGCCGGGTCCTGGCAGGCGAGCAGCCCCGCCCGGTCGGCGGACAGCTCCGCCTTGCGCCACCACTCCATCAGCGCGGCGATGATCGCCCGGAGGACCATCGACCCGACCGGCAGCCAGGCCAGCCGGACCGCCCAGTCGGTCAGGATCAGGACCATCGTGCGGTACACCGAGTGGCCGCTGATCAGGTGGCCCAGCTCGTGCCCGAGCATGCACCGCAGCTCCTCGTCGTCGAGCAGCTCCACCGCGCCGCTGTTGACCACGATGAACGGCTTCGACATGCCGATGCACATACCGTTGATCGAGCGGTCCGCCTGCACGTAGAGCTCGGGGAGCTCGGCCAGGTCGAGCGACGCGCCGGCCTCGGCGAGCAGCCGGTGCACCCGTGGGTATTGCCGGTGGTCGACGCGGATCGCGTTGCCCAGGAACTGCAGGCGCCAGGCTCGCTCGTTCCACAGCGCGTGCAGCGACTTGAGCACGTCGTCGAACCCGCGCAGCTCTCGCAGCGCCACCAGGGCGCCCCGGTCCGCCGGATGCTCCCAGGCCCGGGAGCTGATCCCGGTCAGCACCACCCGCCGTCGCGCCGGAGGGTTTCCGCCCTGCGCCTCATCGGTGCTCATTCGCCCCGCCTCCCCGTCTGCCGTCGCTCCGGCCGCGACCGCCCCGCGCCGGGCCTGCGGCGACGGCCGCTCCGAACCGCTCACCGGATCGTCTCCCAGTCTTGCGCAGGGCGTCTACCCGCTCGCGGTCATGATGTACTCAATTTCCGGATCGTGTTCGACCGATGGCGCTCCGTCCGCCCGCACGTCGACGGCGTCGGCGGTCGGATCGGCGGCGAAGTGGGTGTCCTCGTCGAGCATCCACTGCTCCCACTGCGGCCGTAGCCGCGCGCCGTCGCGATCCAGACCGCGCGCCAGCCGCAGCTCCCGTGGCGCGTGGACAACAACGCTCAGGGTGAGGTCCGGGCGAACCGCCGCCGACGCGCTGCCCACTCCCTCCACGACCAGCGTGTGTGGCACCTCGAGCGGCGTCCACGTGTCCACCAGCCGTTCCGCCGCCCAGTCGTACCGCCGGAACGCACCCGCCCGCCCCTCCCGCAACGGCTCGAAGACCCACTCGCGCAGGCGCGGCTGCCAGGCCATCGGCTTGGCCCAGCCGTCGAGGAAGTCGTCGGTGTGCAGTTCGGCGACCGCGACCCCCTCGGCCCTCAGCGCGGTCGCCAGCCGCCCCGCGAACGTCGTCTTGCCGGAGCCGGCCCGCCCGTCGACCGCGACGAGCCGCACCGGCCCGAGCCGCGGCGGCCGCTCGATCACCGTCCGCGCGAGTGCGGCGTAGGTTCGTTTCGCCTCGGTCATCGGACCCCCGTCACCGGCTCGGTCACCCGCAGGCCCGGCACGATCGTCGGCAGGTCACCCGGCGCGCCACCCTCGATGAGCCGCCACAGCGCGTCGGTGTCGAGGTGCTCCTCCACCAGGTCACCCAGGACGTCGACCGTCCGCTCCCGCAGTGCCGCGAACGACGTGTCGGGCGCGACCACGAACCCGTGCCGCCCGGCGAGCCGGGCCGCCTCGGTGAGGAAGGTCCGCCGGAACCCGTCGGTCTCGAACGCCCCGTGCCAGTGCGTGCCGAACACGTTGCCCACGACCGCCCCTTCACCGGCCCCGCCGGGCAGCCGGATGAACGGGTCACCGGCCGGTCGCGCGACCTGCCCGTGATGGATCTCGTACCCCTTGACGGGCACCCCGCCGAACGCCGTTCCCGACGGCAGCGCAAGCGTCTTGCGCTCCGCGAACGTGATGTCGACGGGCAGCAACCCCAGTCCCGGCACCGCCCCGCGGCGGCTCTCCACGTCGTCGTGGATCCGCTCGGCCAGCATCTGGAATCCGCCGCAGATCCCCAGCACCGGCCTCCCCGCCGCGGCGTGCCGCAGCACGGCGTCGGCCAGCCCCCGCTCCCGCAGCCAGGCCAGGTCGTCCACTGTGGATTTACTGCCGGGCAGCACCACGAGGTCGACGTCGGCCAGGTCGGCGGGCTCGACCGTGAGCCGGACCTGCACACCCGGCTCGCAGGCCAGCGCCTCGGCGTCGGTGGCGTTGGACAGTCTCGGCAGCCGCACCACTCCCACCCGCAACCACTGGCTCCCCCGCGCCGGCGCCGGGCGCCCCAGAACCCGGCCGTCGTAGGCCAGCGAGTCCTCCGCGTCCAGCCACAGGTCGAACGACCACGGCACCACCCCGAACGTCGGCCGCCCGGTCAGCGCCGTGAGCGACTCGACCCCCGGCCGCAGCAGCCCGGCGTCACCGCGGAACTTGTTGATCACGAACCCGGCGACCAGCGCCTGGTCATCGGCGTCGAGCAGGGCGAGTGTGCCGTACAGCGCGGCGAACACTCCACCCCGGTCGATGTCGCCCACCACGACGACGGGCAGGTCGGCGGCGCGGGCCAGGCCCATGTTGGCCAAGTCGGTGGCCCGCAGGTTGATCTCCGCCGGACTGCCCGCCCCCTCGCAGATCACCACGTCGTGCCGGGCCCGCAGGTCGTCGAGCGTCTCCAGCACCGTGGCGCGCAGCCGGTCCTTGATCTCGGCGTAGTTGGCTGCGCCGATGTGTCCGACCGCCTGCCCGAGCACGATGACCTGGCTCGTCCGGTCGGAGCCGGGCTTGAGCAGCACCGGGTTGAACCGGACGCTCGGTGCCAGCCCGCACGCGACCGCCTGTAGTGCCTGCGCCCGGCCGATCTCACCGCCGGTGCCGTCGGGCTCGATCGCCACCGCCGAGTTGTTCGACATGTTCTGCGCCTTGAACGGCGCCACATCGACCCCCTGCCGGCGCAGCCAGCGGCAGATCCCGGCCGTCAGCATGCTCTTGCCCGCGTCCGACGTGGTCCCCGCGACGAGCAGCCCACCCTTTCCGGTCACACTTCCTTCCCTCCGCTCCGGACCGGTCACGCGCCCTCCGCTCCGCTCCGGCCGCGCGACCTCCACACTGAGCCCATGGTGACCGGCCCCTCCGCTCCGCTCCGGACCGGTCACACGCCCTCCGCTCCGCTCCGGCCGCGCGACCTCCACACTGAGCCCATGGTGACCGGCCCCTCCGCTCCGCTCCGGACCGGTCACGCGCCCACTCTCCGCTCCGGGCTCGTCGCTCATCGCCGCCCTCGCCACCAACGTGCGGCCGCGGCCAGCCCGACGGCCGCGGCGCCCACGGTCACCGACAGCATCGCCGCGCGCCGCACGTCCAGCGGGGTCGGCGGCCCGCCGTCGCCCAGGTGCGGACGCTCCTCGACCCGCGAGCCGTACACGTTGCGCCCGCCGAGCCGGACTCCCAGCGCACCGGCGGTGGCCGCCTCGCACTGGCCGGAGTTCGGACTCGGGTGGCGGCTGCCGTCCCGCAGCCAGACGCGGAGCGCCTGCGCGGGATCACCGCCGACGACCGGCGCCGCGGCGGCGGTCAGCACCCCGGTCAGCCGCGACGGCGCCAGGTTCGCGAGGTCGTCGAGGCGCGCGGAGACCATGCCGAACCGGGCA
The DNA here is from genome assembly GCF_025264685.1 of Dactylosporangium roseum. Taxonomy (GTDB): domain Bacteria; phylum Actinomycetota; class Actinomycetes; order Mycobacteriales; family Micromonosporaceae; genus Dactylosporangium; species Dactylosporangium roseum. The sequence goes on along the minus strand of NZ_CP073721.1, from coordinate 1,273,142 downwards.
TACCTGGCGGAGCGATGGCCCACCATCGCGTCGAGCGTGTTGACGGCCCGGTAGCCGACGATGCCCGGCAACCCGGCCACGGCTCCCCAGAACAACGGCCCCACGACGGCGTCCGACGTGTTCTCGGCGACCGACTCGACGGTCGCACGGGCCAGCTCCGGCGGATCGAGCGCCGACGGATCACGCCCGCACAGATTGGGTAGCTGTGCCCGCGCACCGCACAGGTCGCCGCTCTCGAGCCGATCCGCCATGACGCGCCCCTCCCGCGCCAGGCTGGTGCCGCCCAGCGCGGCCCAGGTCGCGGCCGCGACGAGCGCGACGCGGGCGAGCGGTCTGCGCCGCGTCAGCCATCCCGCGAGCCCGGCTGCGGCGACGGGCACGCCGACGGCCACCGCGGCGAACCGGGCCCCCGCGCCCCGGTCATCCGCGTATGTGCGCCGCTCCACCATGAGGGCGAACCGCCCGAACCCCGCCACCGGATGCCACCGGCGCGGATCACCGAACACAACGTCGAGGAGCGCGCCGAGCACGATGCCGGCCGCGTCCGCCGCATACCTGGGTCGAACCATGCGCCAGAACCTACAGAGACCGACTGACAATTTTTCGAGCCGCCCTCCGGGCACCTCCCCTTAGCAAGCAGACGGCGCAAAAACAAGAGCTTGTCTCACATCCGTCACCGTCCTATTTTGCACTCGTGCAGCTCGTGCTCCTGCCCGTTCTCGTGCCGCTGCGGGACGTTCGCCGCGACGACGCGCACTCGCCCGTGCTCGACGACTTCATGAGCGGACTCGGGGTCGGCTACAGCTACGGCCCGCCGTTCGGGCAGCGCCTCGCCACCTGGGCCGACCTGCAACGCATGGAAATGCCTCGACGCGCGCTGCGCCGGGAGGCCGCCCACAATCTCGACGCCCGCCTCGGAGCCGCCGCGATCCACGGGCAGCCGCCCGCGCTCATGGTCAACTTCGAGGGCATCGCGTCGACCCTGCTGCTCGCGGAGGCGTTCTGGGCCGGGCTCGAGCGGTCCGTCCCGGGCGAGCTCGTGGTGGGCGTGCCGGCCCGCGACGTGGTCATCGTGACGGGCTCCCACTCGCCGCCCGGCCTCGCCAAGGTCCGCCGGGCCGTCGACCGCGTGTTCTTCGCCGGCGACCGTTATCTGCTGTCACGCAAGCTGCTGGTTCGCCGTCGAGGTATCTGGGAGTTCTTCGCAGATGTACGGCCCGCGCCCGCCCTCGACGGCACACAGCACCGCTTCGTGTAGTTGTCCACAAGCCGGCGGTTGTCCACAGATTCGACCGCCGGCGCGAGCGGCGGTGGCTCCACCTGTCGCAAGCTCTTCCCGGACGCGGGAAGGGGGCGGCGATGGCGGACACGGGCAACAAGCGGAGACTGCGGCAACTCGGAGGGCGGTCGCCGCCGGTGGTGCTGCCCATACCCGGAACCGGGTGGCCAGCGGGCGTGAGCAGGGCAGCGCATCGAACGACAGTGGGGGCATGACAACCGTTGCAGCGCCCACCGCGGTCCGGGCCGCGTTCGGGCTGTGGCTCCTGGCCGTCGGCGCGGGAGCATTCGAGACCGCAGTGGTCGTGGCGAGCGGGGAAACCGGCGACGGCGCCATCGCCGGTGTCGCGATCCGCTGCGCCGTCTACGCCGCCGTGATAGTCACCGCGTCGCGAATGCGGGCGGGCAAGCGCTGGGCCCGGCTCGCACTGGCCCTGGTGCAGGGCATCATCGGCACGTTGTCGCTCGTCGTGGAGCCGATCGGCTGGCTCCTCGACGGTAACTCGGTCGGTGCCCAGTTGGCCGACGCCGACACAGCATGGTGGCTGATCGCGGCCGCCCGCACCGTCCACCTGGCAGCGGTGTGGGGCGCTGTTCCCCTGATGTTCGTCCCGTCCGCCGGGCGGCACTTCCAGCGCACCCCGCGTCCGGCCGCCGCCTGATCGATCACAGCCCTCCATGGCATGCCAGCAAACGCCCGGCCTGATGCCAGGTCCCCGTCGTCGCTCGCGGGGACCTGGCGTGCCGGTTCCTTGCCCCCGACGAACGGCACGGCCGTCAGGAGGCCTCTTCGGCAGCCAGGCCGGCCGCGATCCGTTGCAACACCTCGGTGGCGGGCCGGCCGGTGGCTTTGCTGTGCTCGATCAGGATGAGCGCCGCGAGGTTGGTCATCCCGGTGAAGGCACGGCCGATATCCACCACGGCGTCGTCGTCGCCGATGATTTGCTGGAGGTATTCGCTGCGTGTCCCGGTGTCCAGCGGCGACTGGAAAAGCAGGGTCAGCACCCCGATGGCGTTGCGCGTGTCCTCGCGCCGGCGCTCATTCAACGATCCGCCTCGGCTGGTCGCTGGGTTCTGGCAACTATGGTGCGCCCGGTCACGACTCAACCCTACGACCGCGAGGCCCCCGGAACATTACCAACGCCCACCGAACCGTTCCGGGCCCTCGAAACAAGACCGACCGCACGACGCCGGCACAGCGGCGCACGGCGGGACGCTCGGCACCGCCGTCCCCGCGCCGACGAGAGATCCGATGGGCCGGCCGCCCAAAGGCACCCGACCGGCCCCGGCGACGTTCACCCGCACTCGACCGGCTCGTCCACGGCGTCCGGCGCCAGGTGACTCCCCACGCGGCGACCGCCGCTCAGGGTGATCACGCACACCGAGCGCTCAGCGATCCGTCCCGGCGCTGCGGCGGCTGGGTGTCGCTGCGTGATTGCTCGTCGGTCGGCTCACGGACACGATACGTAGGGGCCGGCGCCGTCAACGTCGGCTTTGCTGGTCCTTTTCCAGCGCTGGCCCCTACGATTGAGACGTGACTGGGACGCGTTCAGGTGCGTGCGAAGCGACGGTGCGTACCTGGATGATGGAAGAAGGTTGGGGCGTACTGGACTCGCCGGAAACCCCCGGGGGCTGCTGGACGCACTTCAGTGCCGTTGCGATGGAGGGCTTTCGAAGTCTGGAGCCTGGCCAGTCGGTGAGACTCGAGTGGGAGTCACCGGGCCAGGACGGCTACGCCTTCAGGGCTACGCACGTGGTTCCCTGAGCCGACCGTCCCACCCGTCGTGGAGTCTCCCCGTATGCCCTCGGCCACCCTCCAGGAGCCAGGCGGCGCCGGCCGCGCCCGGCTCGCCGAAGGCGACCGCAAAGCAGGGCTGACACCGGTCTGCTGGGCTCGACCTGGCCGACGGCCCGGGGAGCGGAGCGACCTCCCCGGCGCCAAAGGCTCCGCCGGAGGCAAAGCGCGCGGCTACACGCGAAGGGCGAGGCAACGGGAGCGACGGCCCGGACCACGACGGACATCGTGGTAGCTCCACGAAACGCCGCCAGAGCCGGACACCCTCAACCGATGCTGGCACACTGCGGGCAAAGGCAGGGCTCGACTGGCTCCGGCCGCACACCTGCGCGACGTTCCTCCTCACCGTCCGGTGACTCGCCCCGGACCATGATGAAGGTCCCCGGGCACAGCCGGATCGGGTTGACGACGGACACGCACGCCCACGTCCTGCCCGAGATCGAGCAGACGCCGCGCAGCGGCTCTTCAGCGCCTGGGCGGCGCTGAAAGTGGTGCGCCCGGTAGGACTCGAACCTACGACCTTGGGATTAGAAGTCCCCTTGCTCGTAGCGCCGTACTATGGCGCTGGTCGTGAGCTGCGGCGATGTATGCCGTACGGACAATCTTTTGCTGTATTTTCGATCTCCGTTGCGGGCCACGAGTCCACGGTACCGCCGGTCCAGGCCCGGCCGCTACGCACCTTCGCGGTTGCGCGGCACGGAGTGCAGCCGCCGCGGCCGGGGTGGTTCGCCGTCTCGCCGGTCGAGACTCCGCCGGAGCGCGCCATCGTGGACGCCGAGCTCGACGGCATGACGGAGGGCGGTGGTGATGTCCTCCCCCAACTCGGTACGCAGCGCGTCGAACCGTTCGTCGATGATCCTGGCCATCTCGGCACGCTGGGCGTTGACGATCACCCGGGGCAGGAAGCCGAAGACGGCGGCAAGGGCGCCGGCGGCGGTAGCGAGGCCGGTCGCGGCCTCGGCGTTGAACCGGTGGGTGAGAGCCGCGAACGCACCGGCGCCGCTGAGGTAGGCGACGCCTCGGGCGACCTTGCCGGCGAGGTCTTTGCGGCTCATGGGAATACCCCCGCGCTCGTTTCAGGGCACGGGGGGGGATCGCTGTCCCAACCCGTGCCGTGAACGGGGTAGCAGTGGCCCGTCCAATGCCGTTGCGGACCCGGCTGACGCTACATGCTCGTTCGGGTTCGGACGATCAGTCCGCCGAAGAATTGAACATTAGGGCTAAGCCTGATGGCGCTTTGTTTCCCGTTCCTGGCGTTGCCGCATCCACATTTCGGCCCATTCGTTTACCCAGGCCACGCGGTCGAGGAGTTGGCCACGGTCGTCCGAGTCGAGGGCGTTGAGGTTGTCGACGAGGCGGGCTATCTCGGCCGGGAGCGGCGGCGGCAGTGAGGCGGCGGCGTTGCCTCGGGCGAGTGCGATGGCTTTGTTCGGGTCGACACCGAGGACGCCGGCGACCCGGGTGATGGTCTCGTGTTTGAAGCCGGTCTTGCCGCTCTCCCACCTGATGATGGTCATGCGGCTGACTTCGGCCTCGTCGGCGAGGTCGTCGATCGAGAGGCCTTTAGCCTCGCGCGCCTTTTTGAGGTAAGCGCCCCACGTGTTACCGCGCTCGCCCGTTTCGTCACTCACGTGTGCACGGTATGGCGCTTTGGGGTGCGGCACGAGTCGCATCGATGTTACGTCACTTTGATGTGACCAGCGCCTGATCATCGCTTCTTCGGCATTGACGCAGGGAGATGTGGGTTTCATGCGTGTGACTATCCCATCCTCCGGCATTGCCGAAAAGGGGGGAGACGCGCCTTGACGTAACACTGATGTTACCGCTACGGTCGTCACATGCGTGTTACCAAGACCTCCGCTCCGAGTCACTCGGACGTTCCGAAGCGGCTGGCATTCAACGGCCAGCGCTTCAACGAGGCCATGCGCGAGCGCGGGTACACCACCGAAACGGCCCGCGCCGAGGCGGCCGGCGTCACGACGATGACCCTGAACCGGTGGCGGCGAGGCCGGTTCGCCGGCACCCCCGCCCGCGCCAGCCAGGCCGCCCGCGCGGCCGGCCTCACCGTCGACGAACTGTTCCCCGCAGCCGCCGAGCCGACCATGGCGAAGGCGGCCTGACATGGCCGACGAACTGACCCCCGCCCAGCGCAGCATGCGGGCGTCGATCGCCGCGCACAGCCGCTGGGCACGGGAACCCGACCGCAAGGAAGCGATGCGACCCGCCCTCGACGGCATGCTCGCCAGGTTCGAGAAGCAGGTCGACCCCGACGGCGTTCTCGAACCCCACATCCGTGCCGAACGGGCCGAGTCGGCGAAGAAGGCCTACTACAAGGCGCTGCAGCTCAAGTCGAGCCGGGCCCGGGCCGCGAACCGCGGCAAACAGAAGGCGGCCTGACATGGCCGCCCAGATCCTGCACACCGTTGCCGAAATCGCCGAGCTGTGGCGGGTCTCGAAGCGCTTCGTCTACGACGAGATCCACGCCGGCAACCTCGCGGCGGTCGACCTGAGCCGTAGCGGCGAGCAGGGCAAGCTCCGCGTCCCCGAGTCGGTCGCCGACGCCTACTGGGCCGACAAGTTCAAGGTCCAGCCGACCCAACTGCGGATCGTCGCCTGAAACAAGCGCGGGCCTCGGCGCTCTCACCCGCCGAGGCCCAACAGGAACCAGCCACAAACCAGACGAAAGGACGTGGCCCCTTGACGCACAACACTACGGGGCGGGTCGCAGTCAGCGCCACCGTCGCCGTCCCGCCGTGCCCCTGGTGCGGCACCCACTGCACCGGCAACACCCGGACCGAGCACCTTCGCTACGACCGCCAGTCGGAGACGAGCATCCGCCGGAGGTGGGCCGCATGACCGCCGTCCTCCCGCACGCCGTCGCAACCGCCACATCGCCTGCGGTCGGCACGCTCGTCGGTGTCGAGTTCGTCGGCCGCCACGAGGACGACGGGCTGATCGCGCACTGGGCGCCGAACACGACCGGCTCCTACTACATCCACACCCGGTGCGCGCTGACCGTGCTGCAGCGACGCCCGTTCGGTGCGTCGATGGCGATCTGCCCTTCATGCTTCACCGCCGACGCCGCCTGCGGCTGGTGTGGCACGCATTGCGACGAGCGGCTGCGGTTCGACCACGCGCACCTGTCCGGATGGGCTGCGCGGGCCGGAGGGCCGACGTGCCTCGCGGACGGGACGCTGCGTCCGGCGCCCGCCGAGTTGCGGCTGGTCAACGTGCCGGTGACGCGCGGGAACGCCGAGCGTCGGGGACCGCGGTGGATGCCTGGGGTGGCGGCGTGAGCCCCCTGACCCGCGCCGGGATCGAGAACGCTGCCGCGTTCGTCCGCCGCAACTGGGCCGACAATCCGGCCGCCGCGCGGGCGTTCGCCGCCCGGCTTCGCGCCGCCGCGACCGCGCATGAGACGTGTGCCCGCACCGACACCGACCTTCGCGCCGCGACCGCGTTACGGCTCGCCGCCGACGCTGCCGCCGGTGCGCTCGCCGAACTGGAGGACGCGGCATGACCACGATCATGGAGCGTCTTCCGGTGTTCGTCTCCCAGGCCGGCCGGACTGTTCTGGTTGGACGCGGCGAGGTCGTCGACGGCGACATCATCTGCTTCGTCAACACGCCCCGGCGGCCCGAGGTCGTGTCGCTGGTTGCGGGCCGCTTCTCGGTGGACGTGACCGTCGAGGGCATCACCTACGCCCTGTTCGAGGGCGAGTGGGTCGAGCCGACCGGGGACGTCACGATGCGGGTTGAGAACGGCTGGTTCGTCGTCGAGCTCGACGGCCGCCAGTACCCGCCGGCGCTGGTTCAGATGTCGGCGGCCCGGGTCGTGGAGCTGCTGACCGAGGTTGCCGCGGTCCGGCTCCAGCCGGATGTGTGGGTGCCGAGCCGTGCCGACGATCGGCCGGTCGGTCCGCTGCGCGCCGAGGGCGGTGCCGCGTGAGCACCGTGACGGCGGCGATGCTCGCCGACCTGCTGGTCGGCGAGTTGGAGAAGCACGTCGCGGACCCGTCTCCGGTCCGGGACGCGTCGGCGACGGACATGGTCGACGTGCTGTACCGGAACGGATTCGGCGCGCAGTTCGCGGAGCACTACGTCGCCAACCAGCTCACACGCGCGTTGACGCGGCTGCGTACCGGCCTGGCGCCGGGTGAGCCGGCGTGGAAGACGGGCAACGTGGTCCACGATGCACTGCTCGCGCTCGGCGCCTACGCCCACCTGCAGGACCGCAAGTCGGGGGTGTCCGCGTGACGAATCTCCGCCTCTTGAGCCTCGGTGCAGGCATCCAGTCCACAGTCCTCGCCCTCATGGCTGCCGAGGGCTCGCTCGACAAGCTCGACGGAGCCGTTTTCGCCGACACGGGTTGGGAGCCGCCGCGGGTCTACGACCACCTGAACAAGCTCGGCGCGGTGCTGAACGTGGCCGGTGTGCCGCTCTACAGGGTCAGCAAGGGCAACCTCCGCGCTGACTCACTGGACCCGGCGCACCGCTACGCCTCGGTGCCGTACTTCGTGCGCAACGCCGACGGATCCGAAGGCATGGGCAGGCGTCAATGTACCTCGGAGTACAAGTTGGCGCCGATCAACCGGAAGGTTCGCGAGTTGCTCGGCGCACCCGCGCCCGACTTCCGGCGAGTGCCGAAAGGCAACCGTGCCGAGCAGTGGATCGGTTTCTCCACCGACGAGATCGGTCGCGTCTCCGACAAGGACGGCGTCTCGTACATCACCAAGCGGTACCCGCTGCTTGAGCTGGGCATGAGCCGCGACGACTGCGAACGCTGGCTCCGCTCCCGCGGTTGGACCTCGGTCGCCAAGAGCGCCTGTACCGGGTGCCCCTACCACGGCAACCGTCAATGGCGGGAGCTACGCGACCACTACCCGGATGAGTGGGCCGACGCGGTTGCGTTCGACGAGGCGATCCGAAAGGGTGGCGCGCGGGGGCTACCGCTCAACGGCGAGGCGTTCTTGCACCGGTCCCGGGTCCCGCTGTCCATCGCACCGATCGACCGTGTGACCCGGCGGGAGTGGCTGGACCGGCAGACCGACATCTTCGGCCAGCTCTCCGACCTTGAGGAGGAAGGCGACCCGGACGGCTGCTCGCCGTACGGCTGCCGGTCGGGGGTGGTCGCGTGAGCCTCATGGACGCCACCACCGTCGACCTGTCGCCGTGGGCGGTCCGGTTCCGGCAGCGCCACGCCAAGCCCGTCCGCCGCGACGACTATAGCTGGGATCACCACGTAGCCCGGGTGCTGCTCACGGTCCTGTTCGGCGTGGCCCGGTTCGTCGTGGCCGCCGTCATTGACCTGGCCATTTACGCCGTCGTGTTCGTCGTCGTCCTGGTAGTCGCGTCGACGGCCGTCGAATTCTTCCTGTGGAGGCGCTGATGCTGCGTCGTTTCGTGTGCGCCGTCGTCGCTCTGGCGGCCGGCGGGGCGCTGCTTGCCGAGGCCGTCCACCTCGGCGCCCGCCTGAACAGCCTGCTCGTGGTGACCGCCACGGCGGCCGGGCTACTGGCCGCGGCGGGCCTGTCGAAATTCTGGCGGGAAATGTCGCGGGCTGGTGCCGACATCGACCGGTGGATCGCTGAGGCCGAGGCTGGCACCTTGGCCCGCCAGGCGGAGGCCGAGCAGGCGATCCTCGACACCGCGACCGCTGCGCAGGTGCGGCTGTGAAGCGCCGCTCCTACCTGCTCGGCGTCGGTGTCGGCGCCGCCGTGACCGGCGTGCTGGTCGCGTCTCCGTTCGTGCCGTGGCAGGTCGCCGTATCGGCCGGGCTGGTCGTCACCGCGGTGTCGGTGCCGTTCTTCCGGTCGCTCCTCTCCCCCGCGCCCGGCGCCGAGATCGACGAGGACGGGATGTGGGCCGATGACGGCTCCGGTGAGCGTGAGGGCTGGTCCGGCTGGCACACGCGGGCGCTGTCGCCGCACTCGGCGTGGGCGCACGGCGACGCGCGCCTCGACGAGCCTGCCGTGCAGGTCTCGGACGAGGCGCCGCAGCCGGCCGAACCGGCGCAGGTCGTGTACGACCTGGACTGGTTGACACTGCCGGGCGGCCGGCACCGTGCCCCGCAGGCAGGTGCGCGATGAGGTACGCCGCTATCGCCGCCATCTCGTGGGTGGCGGTCGCCGCGTTCGCGGTCGTGCTGCTGCACGGCTCCCGGACCGGGGCCGCCGACGCTGATGCCGCCACCGTGCAGCCCGCCGAGGTCGGGAACCTCGCCTACCAGGCGAAACACGCCGCCTGGAGCGACGACAACGATGGCCACTGGTGGCCGGCACACACGAACGGCGCCGCCCCGACCGAGGAGACCGGCCGGCACGCCCGGACGCCGGGCGTGCGACCCGACCTGCGGATCGAACGGACCTGGGAGATCCCGGCCGACCAGATCCAGGCAATCCTCGCCGGGGGTGCCGAATGACGGTGCTCACCTTCCCCGGCCGTGACTACGCCGCCGACCTGCGGACGCTCGCCGTCCAGGCCCGCAGGAACACACACCTGGTCGTCGCCAAGCACCGCGCCACTGGTGAGGTTCGGTCGTGGCATGCCCGGCCACGCCGCGAGGCGGTCGAGTACCGCGACAACCTGCGTCACGTCCTCGGCGACCAGTGGACCGTCAAGGCCGTCCGCCGCAGCCGCATCAAGACCACCGCGCGTACCTGGCGCGGCTGAACCACCCTCCCAACCCACACCGCACGTTCGGCCGGCACCACTGCATCGCCCGCCGTCCACGCGGAACGGACCGAAAGGACCCACCCATGACCGTCTTCACCTTCCAGAAGGCCACCAAGGCGCAGGCCCGAGCCCGCGTCGCTTTCGCCGGGCCGTCCGGCTCCGGCAAGACCTACACGTCCCTGCGGACCGCCCGCGCCCTCGGGCAGCGGATCGCCGTCATCGACACCGAACGCGGCTCCGCGTCCAAGTACGCCGACGAGTTCGACTTCGACACCCTCGCCATGAACACGTTCGACCCCCGCGACCTGGTCAAGGCCCTCGCTGCGGCCGGTGCTGCCGGCTACGACGTCGCCGTCGTCGACTCGCTGTCGCACTTCTGGTCCGGCACCGGCGGCATGCTGGAGCAGGTCGACCACGCCGCCCGCCGCTCCGGCGGCGGGAACAGCTTCGCCGGGTGGAAAGAGGCCCGGCCGATGGAGCGGGCCATGGTCGACGCGCTGCTCGCCTACCCCGGCCACGTGATCGTCACGATGCGCACCAAGACCGAGTACGTGGTCGAGGAGGACAGCCGGGGCCGGAAGGTACCCCGGAAGGTCGGTCTGAAGCCGGAGCAGCGAGACGGCATCGAGTACGAGTTCGACATCGTCGGTGACCTCGACCTGGAGAACACCCTCGTCGTGGCGAAGTCGAGGTGCAAGGTGCTGGCGAAGGCCGTCATCCAGTTGCCGGACGAGGAGAGCTTCGGCGGGGTCGTTCGGGCGTGGCTGGAGGACGGTGCGGCGCCGGCGTTCGACGCGCTCGCCGTCCGCGAGGAGGTACTCGCGCCGGGCCTGTCCCGCGACGAGCTGTACAGCGTCTACCAGCGGGTCGAGGCGGCCGGGCAGTTGGGGGCGCCGGTCGTCGACGACAACGGTGACCCGACGACCCTCGGCGAGCTCATCAAGGCGAAGGGCAACGCCGCCAAGCTGGCGGCGGTGTCGTCGGGCGGTGAGGCGGCGTGACCGACATGCGGAACCTCGCGCGGGTCGCGATGGCGTCGAAGGTGCTCGCCGACGTCGCCCGCGAGGAGGGTAACGCGGCCCGGGAGTTGCTCGCCGAGGCGATGCTGTCGTCCGGCGCGGAGCGGGTCCGGGTAACCGACGGCAACGCCGTCGACTACGGCGCTGTCGTGCTCGTGCCCGGCCGGAAGTCCGCGGTCGTCGTCGACGAGGCGGCGCTCCTCGGCTGGGTCGCCGCCCGCTACCCGGATGAGGTGGTGCAGCAGGTGCGGCGGGCATGGCTGGAGCGGCTGCTGTCCGCCGCGGCGAAGCTCGGCGACCCGGTCGACCCGGCCACCGGCGAGGTGATCCCCGGTGTCGAGGTCCGGCAGGGCGACCCGTACCTGGCGGCGAAGCCGTCGGCCGAAGCCCGGGACCGGATGAAGACGACCATGGCGAACCAGGGTCTGCTGATGCTGGGCCTGGCCGAGGCTGGAGAGCCGGCGTGACCGGCGACAACGTGAAGGTGGTGGCCGCCGTGTCGAGCACGGCGGCCCTGCCGCTGCCCCAACTGCTGGAGCCGACCACACCGATCGAGGGCAACTGCCCGGCGTGCGGCGGGGCGTACGTGCCGCTGGCGCAGGACGGGTCGCAGCCAGCCGGTGTCTGCTACCCGCCGACCGTGGACTACCCGGTCCCGGGCCACGAGATGCCGATCCCGGCGTGGTGCGCGACCCGGCAGGCGCACGTGTGGCGCAACGCGGACGGCGTGCTGGAGTCCGACCGGCCGTGTGTCGGCTGCCGCGACACGGGCCGGATCGCGTTCGGCTCCGCCGAGGACGGCACGCCGCCGGCTTGGCGGCCCTGCCCGGCATGCTGCCCGACGCCCGCCGACGTCAAGGCCCACGAGGAGGCCGTCGCCAAGTACGGGGAGGACTACTTCTGATGAGCCGGAGAGAGCGGACAACGAGCATCCGGTGCGCCGAGGACGGCTGCCGCGAGACGAGGCACTACTCCTACACCTCGCAGCGAGAGTACGCCGAAATCCACAAGGAGCAGGCCCGGTCGCCGTGGAGATGCACACGCCACGCCAACCCGGAGCAGGTGCTTCGCCCGGACAACACCACCACCTCGCATGTGCTGATCGCGAGCCGGGTCCGGAACTGCGGCTACGAGCGGGAACTGGCCGGGTTCGAGGCTGCGGTCGCCCGCAGGTCGATGTGGGCGCGCAAGCCCGACGAGTTCCTGCCCGGCATGTACTGGCTGCCCGAAGGCGGCACGTCCGGCAGCGGCTTCACGTTCGGCCCCGGCTTCAAGGCGCACGCCGACGACTTCCCCGAAGGCACCCGCTTGGTGATCACCGCGCAGGTTCTCCTGCCGGCGGTGTCCGGTGGGTGACCTGCTGACGGCGTTGCGCCGCGAACTGCACGAGCTGGAGCTGACCGCGGCCGAGTGCCGCGCCGGCGACGAGTTCCTGCCCGCGATCCTCGCCGAGGAGCGGGCGGCGCGCGTGCAGGCCCAGATCGACACGCTGGAGCTCGCCGACGGGAACGCGTTCGGGGCGCCGGTCGACGGGTGGGCGGCATGAGCGCCACCGTGTTCGCCGCGGCGTTCGCGGCCCTGTACGCCTCCCACATGGTCGGTGATCACCTGGTGCAGACCGACAGGCAGGCGGCAGGGAAAGCCGCCGACCGGGGCTGGCTGCGGCCCATGGCCGGGCATCTGCTCGGCTATGGGCTCTGCCAGGCGCTCGCCCTGGTCGCGCTGCGGGTCGTCGACGTCGAGGTGCCGCTCTGGCCGGCCACGGCCGGGGTCGCTTTCTCGGTCGTGACGCACGGGCTGATCGACCGGCGGTGGCCGGTGCGGTGGCTGATGAAGCACACCGGGCCGGCGGCGTTCGCGCGGCTCGCCGGGGGCGGACTCAACGGCGCGTACCTGGCAGACCAGTCGCTGCATGTCGGCTGCCTGTTCATAGCCGCGCTGGTCATCGGGGGGTTGTCCTGATGGCCGCCACCCAGCAGACACTCCTCGGCCTGCTCCCCGACAACCCGGCCAAGCCGACGCGGAAGCCGGCGAAGCGTCGCAGCCCGCGCGTCACCGGCGCCGCGGTCACTACCCGCGCCGAGCACACCGCGGGCGTCGACCGGTTCAACCGGCGGGTGTGGACGCTGCACATCCCGGCGCCGGCGGACTGGCTGAGCTCCAACGGCCGCACCCACGCCCGGAACCTGGGCGTCGTGGTGAAGGCGTGGCGGGACGCGGCCCGGGTGTACGCCCTCCAGGCCAAACTCCCGAAGGGCCTGACCAGGGTGCATGTCCTGGCCCGCTGCCACTTCACGATGACCCGTGTCCGCGACGCCGGGAACCGCTACCCGACCGCAAAAGCGTGTATCGACGGACTCATCGACTACGGGCTGACCGCCGACGACAACGACGACTTCCTTGTCGGCCCCGACATGAGGCCCGGACCGAACGTCGACCGGAAGGCGTACCCGGGCGGCGGACTCCTGGTGTTGACGATCACCGAGCTGCGGGACGGCGACGACGACACGGAGGTGTTCGCCGCGTGATCGGGCCGTTGACGGTGGACGAGGCCCGCGAGCAGATCAACCTGCGGCTGCGGGAGATCGACGAACTGTGGGCTGCGGTCCAGGTGGAAGCGCCTGAGGTGCGCCGCCCGACCGGCAGGCTCACCGAGATGGAGCTGCAGGTGGCCCGGGCTGCGGCCTGGTCGACTCTGTCCTTTCCGGAGATCGCCCGGGAGCGGTGGGTGTCCGTCAACACGGTTCGCAGTCAGATCAAGTCCGCGTACGGCAAGCTCGGTATTCACCGCCGGGCCGACCTGCGTTCGGCGCTGCTCGATGCCGAACGGATTCCGGGCGACCCGCAGCCTGAGGCGGCGGCGTGACGGTGCTACTCGACCGGCGGCTTTTCCCGGGTGTGCCGCTTCGGCGGGTGCCCTTTGACCGCGGTGTAGACCTTGGACAGGTGCTCGCGCGTGTAGCCGGCCCGGCGAGCCGCTTCGGCCACGGACATGTCGGCGTCGATCGCTGCGATGGCCTTGGCCTGGAGGTCGGCCCTCGCCCGCTCGAACTGCTCCTCGATGCGCGCGAACACTTTGGCCGCAGCGTCGAGCGCGTCGGCCTCGGGCCCGGTGGTCGTGTCCTTGGCGCGCGGCATGCCGGTGATTGTCGCACGCCCCTGTTCACGGGGCGACTGCGTGTGGTGAGTTCTCGTCACTTCCGTGGCTTGACTTCGTGAGGTCATAGCGTGATGCTCGTTCACGGATACGGTTCACGGAATACGCAAGGAGTGTCCGCGTGACCATTACCGCAGCATCCGACAGCAATCGGCGACGCAAGCCCGCGAGCCGCACAGCCACCCATCGACCCGCGCCACGGAGGCGCCGCTTCCGTGCTCGACACCTCACCGGCGAACAGGCCGATCGCGGGCTGACCGACACATGACCACGACGTTCTACCTCGGCGCACACCACCCGCATTGGCTGGCCATCCCACCCCGCGACCGCGACGGCCAACCCATCCGGCTGTTCGTCTCCCATCGCCGTCTCGCCGGTCGCCGCACCCTGCCGCGCGCCCGCACCCCGTGGGCGCTCGACTCCGGCGGTTTCTCCGAGCTGTCGCTGTTCGGTGAATGGCGGACGACCCCCGAGGAGTACGTCGCCGCCGTCCGCCGCTACGACCGCGAGATCGGCATGCTGGAGTGGGCCGCCCCGCAGGACTGGATGGTCGAGCCGTTCATGCTCGCCAAGACCCGGCTCACCGTCGCCGAACACCAGCGGCGCACCGTCGCCAACTACCTCCAGTTGTGCGACCTGTGGTGGCGGGCGGAACACGACGCCGCCGGCCGCGACCCTGAGTTCTGCCCGTTCATGCCGGTCCTCCAGGGCTGGACCATCGCCGACTACCTGCGCTGCGCCGACGCGTACGAACAGGTCGGCGTTAACCTGCCCGACTACCCCGTCGTCGGTGTCGGTTCCGTCTGTCGGCGGCAGGCCACCTCCGAGATCGCGGACATCATGGCCTCGCTCGCCGATCTTGGCCTCAACCTGCACGGCTTCGGCGTCAAGACGTCCGGTCTCGCCCGATACGCACGGCACCTTGCGTCCGCCGACTCGATGGCCTGGTCGTACGCCGGTCGCCGGACCCCCACCCGGTGCGGGTCGGTCAGCCACAAAAACGAGGCGAACTGCCTCGACTTCGCCGCCCGCTGGCACGAGCGGATCGCCGACGAGATCGCCGTCGACCGGCCCGATCAGCTCCGCCTCGACCTGTTCGAGGTGGCCGCCTGATGCGCCTCAGCCTCGCCCGCACCGCCCTGACCCAGCTCACCCGAAACCCCTGAGAGGAGACCCGCATGTCCGTGACCGTCCCGACCGGGAACTTCGTTGGCGCCCTCGCCGACGTCATCCCGTTCGCCTGCACCGACAAAGACCTGCCGTTCATCAACGCCGTCCGCATCGAATGGGACGGCGACCAGCTCCACACGCTCGCCACCGACATGTACGCCGTCGGCATCTCGTCGTACGCGAAGGACGACGACACGTGGGGCGTCGAGGTCGCCGAGGACGACCTGTTCACCGACTTCAACTCCGGCGACGACCCGTGGTCGATCACGATCTCCCTCGACGACGCGAAGGAGATCGTCTCCGACTACAAGCTCGCCCCGAAGTTGGGCCGGGTGCCGTTGACCGTCGACTACGACCACGAGCATGCCCGGCTGACAGTGAAGCGGGGCCGGGAGACCGGGCATCCGGCGAAGCGGACGACGGTGGAGGCGCTGCCGGCCGATGCCCAATTCCCGGACGTGCGGCAGGTGCTGGCGGACGCGTCGGTGACGCAGAAGGTGATGGGTCTGCGGTTCGACGCGAAGCGGCTGGCGGTGTTCTCGAAGGTGCGGCCGACGGGCCCGCTGGAGTTGACGTTCACCGGCGAGACGTCGGCGACGCTGGTCGCGATCGGTGACCGGTTCGTCGGGGCGGTCATGCCGGTGAAGGTCAACGACGAGGCGGAGGCCGCCTGATGGCCATCGACCCCGAGATCCGCGCCGAAGCGCTCGCCGGGCGGTGGGAAGCGGTGCTGTCCGACCTGGGCGGCCACGTCGAGCAGATCGACGAGTTGCGCGAATGGCATGAGGACGACCTCGGCGAGACGCGGATCTCGATCGTCCGCCGATCGGCCGTGCCGACCGGTCCGGATGCTGACGGCAACAGATACCTGCCGGTCAGGCACAACGGCGAAGACCTGCTCATCGAGTGGGGCGACTTCGAGGAGTACGACGAGGTCGAGGCCCGCTGGGTGCAGGCCGAGGCGATGGTGGCCGGGCTGAACGCGGCGGCAGGTGCCTGATGCGCCAGCAGTGGGTGTTCTTCCAGCCGTGCGGCTGCCCGTTCGGTGTGCTCGAGGCGGTCCGGTTCCCGCACTCCGGCGGGCCCGGGCGGGCACTGACCCGCTCCGAGGCGTGGCGCGACTTCTACGAGACGACCGCCGAGCGGAACACGGCGATGGACCGCGGTGTGACGTCGGAGCTGATGGACCACGACGTGTACGTCCGGGACGTGCTGCCGCAGATGCTCGGCTCCGCCACGTGCCCGCACAAGGCCGCCCCCTGAGACAAGCCGAGGCCGGTCCACCGACCCCCGAGCCGCGCGGACCGGCCACAACCTACCGAGGAGGATCTCATGAGCGACGAGAACAGCGCCATGGTCATGTACGTGCTCGGCTCCGACGAGCCGCGCGTCGACCACACCGCGCCGCCGGCCGAGCGGCTGCGGGCCGCCGCGAAGCGCGTCCGTGACGCGGCGGGCAAGGCCACGCCGGGCGCCGACCCGTACCCGGGCGGCTGGTCCGGCTTCGGCGACCCCGACCGTCACCGGTCGGCGCTGTACGCCGGCCCGGGTGTCGACGGCTACCGCACCGGCACCGTCGTCGAGGTCAAGGAGGACTGCGACGAGTGCGTGCCGATGTCGCAGGAGGACGCCGACTACATCGGGATGCTGCACCCGGCGGTCGGGCACGCGCTGGCCGACCTGCTGGACGAGATGGTGCAGTACGGGCTGTCGCCGCTGTGTGACCCCGCCTGGCCGCCGTTCGTGAAGGCCGTGGCGACCGCCGACCAGATCCTCGGCATCCCCGCCGAGCTGGCCCTGGCCGAGCACCTCGCCGGGACGGTGACCGCATGACCGCCGACGTCTGGCGTGCCATCCCTGGCACCCGCTGGCAGGACCGGGCCGCCCCGATGCTGCAGGACGACGCGATCGGCGTCGACCGGGAAGGCAACCCCGATCCGACGTCCACCGACCGGCGCTGGCTGTGGCGGCTGGAGGGCCGTCTCGCGGTCGGCGCCACCAACGAATGGCTCCGCAAGCTGCGGTGCGACCTGCAGGAGTACCTGCGGGAGACGTGCGTACACCAGTGGGACAACCCGGACGGCTACCACTACATCGAGCCGGAGAACCCGGCGACGCCGAAGATCCGGCAGTGCCGGTGGTGCGCCCACGTCGAGGACGTGAAGCCGTGACCGTCGAGATGAACTACCTGCGCGCCGCGCTGAACGTCGGCCACGGCAAGGAACGCGAGTACACGCGCCGCTACCAGCAGGCGCTCGACGCGATCCTCAACCTGTGCGAACCCCACGACACCCCGACCCAGCCGGGCGAGATCCAGCCCGGGTCGGAGTTCGGTCGCGGCTACCGGGCCGGGCTGCGCGCCCTCGCCGGGTCGGTCATCGCCGAAATGCAGCGACAGATCATCCCCGACGTGGACGAGGAGACGACGTCATGACCCTTCGTGGCATCACCATCCGCCCGCCGTGGGTGCACGCGATCACCGAGCCGCCGCTGCACCCCGCGTTCGGCGCCGGCTTCCCGAAGCGCACCGAAAACCGGGGCCGGCCGACCGGCTACCGCGGCGAGATCGCGATCCACGCCGGCGCCACCTGGTGCAAGGCGGGCCTCGCAGACGGTCGCGTCCAGCGGTACCTCCACGGCACGTACGTCGACCCGGCCGCACCCGGGTTCCTCGCGCTCGGCCTGGCCGTCGGTGCGGTCCTCGCCGTCGCTGACCTGGTTGACTGCCACCAGGCGGCACTCCTCGACGCGATCGGTGAAACGTGCTGCTGGCCGTGGGGCGAGCCGTGGCATGCGCCGGGCCGGCCCGCGTTCCACCTGGTGCTCGACAACGTCCGCTCGCTCGGCGAGCCGGTGCGCGTCGCCGGGCAGCTCGCCGTGCCGTGGACACTGCCCGGCGACGTCGAGGCGGCCGTCCGGGCACAGCTCACGGCGGTGGCGTCATGACCATCCACGAGACCCTCGACGCCATCTACGCGGAGCTGCCAGCCATCGAATGCCGAGGACAATGCCACGACTCGTGCACCAACATCGACATGACAGGTGTCGAAAGACGACGCATCGTCCAAGTCGCCGGCGTGACCATCCCTCGGCGGACCGTCCACGACCCAGTGATGCCTTGCCCTGCACTGACCATGTTCAAGCGCTGCTCCGTGTACGAGATCAGGCCCCTCATCTGCCGCCTGTGGGGCCTCACCAGGGTCATGCGCTGCTCGTATGGCTGCGTCCCCGAAGGCGGCTACCTGCCGGAGCCGGTCGCGCTGGAGTACATCGCCCGCGTCCACGAAGCTGCCGGCGAGCACGACCGGGCGGCCGAAATCCGAGCCGGGCTCGCAGACGGCTCCCTCGCGGCCTGGGAGGCGCGGCAGCGTGCGGCAGCGAACTGGCGCGAGTTCAACGAGGTCCGTGACCAGCGTCGTGCGGAGGCGGCATCGTGACCGCGCCCCGGTTCTGGTCCGACGACCTCGACGCCGACCTGCTCAAGGTCGTGCCCCGCGCCGCCGGGGTTCTCGACCAGGTCACCGCGCCGCTGTGGACGTACGGCGGCACAACGCACGGACGGCTCAACCACCCGTCCGTGTGGGGCAGCCACCGCGGCCCCGTCGCCTACTTCGGCGCCGACGACAGCGGCGCGTGGAAACCCGACAGCTACTGGACCGCCCAGCCGCTCGTCGAATGCACCTGGGCCGAGGTCGCCCGGGACGCATGGGTCCACAGCTACGTGATCGTCGTCGACTGGGTGCCGATCTGGAACGCCTGGCTGCTCGGCGGCACGTTCATGCGGCTCATGTACGACCTGCGCGGCTGGACACCACTCCCGGCCCGGGAAGCCGACCGGCTACGCGGGAAGGTGCTCGCCTCGCTGATCGCCGCCACCGAGCAACTGCGGGAGCACGTCGGGGCGGTGGCGTGATGATCCGCCGGACCTGCGCGTGCGGCGCCGTCATCGTCTGCGCCGACCTCGACGGGTGGGCCGTCTGGCTCGACAACCACCCCACCGACGACGGCATGTTCCGCGTCGTCGCAGGCCACGACGCGCCCTGGGTGGTCGTCGACCCGGCCGGGCCGTATCGGCGGCACACCTGCCACGTCGACCAGCCCGAGTCCGACCCACACGACGACCGGCGCGGACGAGACCGCACCCACCTCGCCGCCGACCGGGCCATCCCCGCCGTCCAGGCCGTCATCGCCGCCGGGACGCCCCTCACCGCCGAACAGCGGCAGGCCGCCCGGCTACGGCTCGCACACCCCACCGAGTCGTACCGGCAGCTCGCCCGGCGCGCGGGCGTCAGCAAAGGCGCATTCGACAACGCACTCCGCGGCGTCATGCGGCACGCCACAAACCTCACCCAACAAGCAGCCTGAGGAGGCTTCATGGCACAGGGAGACACCACCATCACCGTCATTGGCAATCTCTGCGATGACCCCGAGTTGCGTTTCACCCCGAACGGGGCGGCCGTCGCGAAGTTCCGTGTCGCGTCGACCCCGCGACAGTTCGACAAGGCCAGCAACGAGTGGAAGGACGGCGAGCCGCTGTTCCTGTCCTGCCAGATCTGGCGCCAGGCGGCCGAAAACGTGGCCGAGTCGTTGCAGCGCGGAGCGCGCGTGATCCTGTCGGGCCGGCTGAAGATGCGCAGCTACGAGACCAAGGAAGGCGAGAAGCGCACCGTCATGGAGGTCGAGGTCGACGAGATCGGCCCCTCGCTGCGCTACGCGACCGCCAAAGTCCAGAAAATGTCGCGCTCGTCCGGGGGCGGCGGCAACTCGGGCGGCGGCTTTGGCGGCGGCAACGACGGCGACCCGTGGGCATCAGCGCAGGCCAGTGTCGGCCAGTCGTCCAACTTCGGGGACGAGCCTCCGTTTTAGCAGGTCATGGGTGCCGCGCTGCTACGCGGCACCCACCCGAACCATCGACAACCCTCCCCAGGAGCATGCCATGACCAACCGTCAACCACGCCCCGCCTGCGCCACCGCGGGCGTCGACATGTACCCCGCCCCGTCCGACGACCTCGGCACTGCCCGTGCGGTCGCCGTCTGCGACACCTGCCAGATCAGGCAGGCCTGCGCCGACGGTGCCCTGGCCCGCCGCGAACAGTGGGGCGTCTGGGGTGGGCTCACCGAGACCCGCCGCCGCTCCATGTTCCGGCACAACAGGGTCCCCGCCCACATCGTCCGTGCGCCATCACCCGCGATGATCCGCCGCGAGGAGGTCGCCCGGCTCGCCGGGAAGCGCGTGCCGACAGAGGCCATCGCCGCACGGCTTGGCGTGACCGTCGACCTGGTCTGCCGCGACCTGCAGCGCCTGCGCAGCGACCGCCAGGCGGAGAAGCAGCAGGAACCCGCCGGGACGGTGGCCGCCTGATGGCCTCCGCGAGGTGGCGCGGCGCCACGGCGGGCACGTCGAGCGCTCCGAGGCGTGGGTGCTGCCCGGCGGCTGGGAGCTGCTCGGGCCGTGGGAGCGTCTGTCACCTGCCCCAAAGTCGGATCAAAGGAGCGCGACGTGAACTACATCGACAGGATCGCCGCCGAGCTCGGCGTGCTACTCGACGACTGCAAGCCGGACCTGCTCCGCCTCTACGCGCTGCTGGTGCTCGTCACCGGCGTCAACACCACCGAGGAGGCGGTTCACGACGCGTGGATCGCCTCGGCGTACCGCGACCAACCCGAACCATCGGTCGCTGGTGCCGTTCGGGGAGCTCACGCCGGAGGTGCGGGCGCTCGACACGCGGTACGCCGAGGCGATCCGGGCCGTGGCCGGCGAGCTGTGGGGTGACCGTGGCCAGGCCTGACGACGACCACGTCCCCCGCGCGATCGTCGGCGACGACGGGGAGGTGCTGGCGGTCGCGCATGTCTCCCCGGATGCCGGCCCGGAGGTGTTCGAGGCGCTGCGGGCCGTGGCTGAGGTGGTCCGGCGGGACATGGAGGCCGACGACACGCCGGAGCGGCGGGCTCGGTGGGAGGCGGCGCAGGCTCGGATCGGGGGGCGAAACGCGCGGCTGCTCGGTTGCGGAGGGTGAAGTGGGCCGTTGGCACGCTGCGGGGATTTACGTGCACTGGCGTCTCCAGTTGTGCATTGGCGTCCCTGACGCACCCGACGCAAGTGGATCAAGCTTGACAGAATCTATACACAGAGTGACGGTATTCGACCATTCATATACATGATGACCGATGTCCATAGTGGCGGCCGGACGGCAGTCACTTACCTAGGTTTCTTGCTACGGAGCAATTCTGTGGCCGGAATGGCGATCTCGAAAGGCTTCAGGAACTCGCCCGCGTTGCGGGTGGCGAATCGACTAGCGACCACGTAAGGTAACACCGTTGCTCGACTGGGCCTCGCGGAACCAACGATGGGGCGAACGCCCCGAAGAGCACTCGCCCCACCTACCTGTTGAACCGCCCGGCCTCGGCCAGGCAGCCCGGTCAGACGTCGCGCCAACGACGAACGACCAACGGTAAACCGTAGTGAACCTGGCTGGCATGTACAAGCGGCACGCCCGCAGCGCTCCAGAAGCGCAACCCTAGCCACCGTCGCACGGCACGCCAAGGGCGCCACCGAGAGCCGGTCCCGACACGAAGGGACCGCACCGTGCCCCTCTCCGACGAGAAAGAACGCGCCGTCCTGCTCATGCAGGAAGGCAACGCCCGATGGATGGGCGACCTCACCGCCGACGACCGGCGAGCCCTCACCGCGCCCGCCCGACACGGCTGGCTCCAGCAGCTCATGCAGGAGATCGACCCCGACGGCACGCTCCCGCCGGCCGAGGTCGAATTCCGGGCCCGGCAGCGGCGCCGCGAAATCATGGCCCGCATCTCCCGCCTCGGCGTCGAGGAACGGCTGCGCAAGAAAGCCGAACGCGAACGCCAGGCCGCCGCAGCGGCGCTCGGCGCGCTCGCCGACGCCATGGCCGAACACGAGCATCTGACCGCCTGAAAAGGCGGAACCCGGCCGCGCCCCACGCGAGCCGGGTCCAAAAGCCCACCATCGCCGCGAGCTAGACCCATCCTAGGCATCGATTGACCTCTTTGCCCAGTCGATACAGGTCCAGCCCGCCGACCAGCGGGAGCACCCCATGACCACACTGCACGACCTGACCCTCATCACCGACACTGACGCGACGGCGGACCCCTATCTCAAGTTCCTCCACGACAAGGTCGACTTCGACCAGGCGTACGGCTTCGACATCAACCCCGCCGACATCAACCCCCTGCTCAAGCCCCACCAGGCCGCCATCGTCAAATGGGCGGTCAGTGGTGGCCGGCGCGCCATCTTCGCCTCGTTCGGGCTCGGCAAGGCCCAACCTGTCGACGAGCCGGTCCTGGCCCCGCGGGGCTGGCGCCCCATCGGTGAAATCGGCGTCGGTGACGAGGTCATCTCAGTCGATGGCCGTTCGACGCGCGTCCGCGGCGTCTTCCCCCAGGGTCGCCGCCGCATCGTGACCGTCACCTTCACCGACGGCGCCGAGGTCCGCTGCGACGAAGACCACCTCTGGACCGTCGCGTCGGACTCGGACGTCTTCAACGAGCGGCCCTGGCGCACGCTCACCGCCCGCCAGCTCATGGAGAGCGGCCTGACTGAACCGTGCGGTCGTCAGCGTTGGCGAGTGCCGGTCGTCCAGCCCGTCGAGCACCCGGCCGCGAATCTCGCCATTGACCCGTACATCCTCGGCGTCCTGCTCGGCGATGGAACGTTCCGCTACCCGGGTGGACCGTCGTTCACCTCGGTCGACCCCGAAATCGCGGCCGAGGTCAAGAGCCGGCTGCCGCAAGGCATGCGGATCAGCCAGTTCAACCCCGACCGGAAGGTGTCGAGCTACCGCCTCGTCGTTGACGGTCACACCAACTGGAACAAGACCAACCCCTTCCTCAACGCGCTCAAGCACTGGACGTTGCAGGGCTGCCTCGCCCACCAGAAGTTCATCCCGGTCGAGTACATGACCGGCAGCGTCGCCCAGCGCCTCGACCTGCTGCGCGGCCTGATGGACACCGACGGGTTCGTCGGGAAGGACGGCACCATCCAGTTCGGCTCATCCTCGCCAGCTCTCGCGGACGGCGTGACGGCCCTGGTGCAGTCCCTCGGCGGCACCGCGCGTTGTTCGACGAAGATCCCGACGTACACCCACGGAGGTGAGCGCCGGCACGGCCGCGAGCACTACACGCTCACGTTGCGCCTGCCGAACGGCATCGTGCCGTTCCTGCTGCCGCGCAAGGTTGACCGCTGCCGCGATCGGTACTACGCACCACTGCGCAAGATCACGTCGATCGTTCCCGCAGCCGAGGCCGAGGCCGTCTGCATCTCCGTCGAGCACCCGTCGCAGATGTACGTCACGCGCGACTACGTGGTCACTCACAACACGCTCATGCAACTGGAGACGCTGCGGCTCATCCTCGCCAGCGACGGCGACCGCGCCCTCATCGTCTGCCCCCTCGGTGTCCGCCAGGAGTTCGCTCGAGACGCCGCCATGCTCGGCATCACCACCCGGTTCGTCCGCCGCTCCGAAGAGGTCGACGGGCCCGGCATCTACCTCACCAACTACGAGTCCGTCCGCGACGGCCGGCTCGACCCGAACCTGTTCGACGCGGCCAGCCTCGACGAGGCCTCCGTGCTGCGGTCGTTCGGGTCCAAGACGTACCAGACGTTCCTCACCCTGTTCGACCAGGTGAAGTACCGGTTCGTCGCCACGGCCACACCGAGCCCGAACCGGTACAAGGAGCTCATCCACTACGCCGGGTTCCTCGGTGTCATGGACTCAGGACAGGCGCTCACCAGGTGGTTCCAGCGGGACTCCACCAAGGCGAACAACCTGCGGCTTTACAGCCACAAAGAGGCCGAGTTCTACCTGTGGCTGAACACATGGGCAATCTTCCTGCAGAAGCCGTCCGACCTGAACTTCCCCGACGACGGATACATCCTGCCGCCGATCGAGGTCGTCTACCACGAGATCCCCGTCGACCACTCCGACGCCGGCACCGACCGCGACGGGCAGATCCGCCTGTTCAAGGGCGGCGACCCGCTCGGTGTCACCGGCGCGGCGAAGGAGAAGCGCGACACCCTCGACGCCCGGGTCGCGAAAATGGCCGAGCTCGTCGCCGAGGCGCCCGACGAGCACTTCATCCTGTGGCACGACCTGGAGGACGAGCGTCGCGCGATCAAGCGGGCGCTGCCCGAGGCGGCCGAGGTGTACGGCTCGCTCGACCTCGACGTCCGCGAGCAGCGGATCATCGACTTCAGCGACGGCAAGATCCGCCTTCTAGCCAGTAAGCCCGAGCTCAGCGGGAGTGGGTGCAACTTCCAGCGACATTGCCACCGGGCGATCTTCGTCGGGGTCGGGTTCTCATTCAACGACTGGTATCAGGCCATCCACCGGATTCAGAGGTTCCAGCAGGAGCACCCGGTGCGGATCGATATCATCTACGCCGAGTCGGAGCGGGAGGTCGTGCGGACCCTGCAGGAGAAATGGGTCCAGCACGAAGAGCTGACCTCGAAGATGACGCAGGTCATCCGGCGGCACGGACTCGACGCCGCAGGCGTCACCGAAGCCCTCACCAGGTCCATCGGTGTCACCCGCGTCGAGGAATCCGGCGACGGGTGGCTCGTCGCGAACAACGACTGCGTGCTCGAGACGCAGGGCATGGACGACAACTCCGTCGACCTGATCGTCACGTCGATCCCGTTCGCGAACCACTACGAGTACACGCCGTCGTACAACGACTTCGGTCACACCGACGACAACGATCACTTTTGGGCGCAGATGGACCACCTGACGCCCAACCTGCTGCGCGTCCTGCGACCGGGCCGGATCTACGCCTGCCACGTGAAAGACCGCATCCTGTTCGGCAACGTCACCGGCGCCGGCATCCCCACGGTGTCACCGTTCCACGCCGAGGCGATCTTCCACGCGCGGCGGCACGGCTTCGACTACATGGGCATGATCACCGTCGTCACCGACGTCGTGCGGGAGAACAACCAGACGTACCGGCTCGGCTGGTCCGAACAGTGCAAAGACGGCACCAAGATGGGGGCCGGTTCCCCCGAGTACATCCTGCTGTTCCACAAGCCGCAGACCGACCGCAGCAAGGGATACGCCGACGTCCCGGTTGTCAAGGACAAGGCCAACTACACCCGGGCCCGGTGGCAGGTCGACGCACACGCGTTCTGGCGCTCGTCCGGGAACCGGCCGCTCACACCGGAGGAGCTCGCCGCACTGCCGGCCGACCAGATGTCGCGGCTGTTCACCGAGCAGACGCTGCGCGAGGTGTACAACTACGAGCACCACATCGCCACCGGCGAGGAGCTCGAGCGAAAGGGCGCCCTGCCAGCGACGTTCATGTCGCTGGCGCCCGGCTCGCACCACCCCGACGTGTGGCACGACGTCAACCGGATGGTCACCCTCAACACGGAGCAGTCCCGGCGGGCGCAGGCGATGCACGTCTGCCCCCTGCAGTTCGACATCGTCGACCGGCTCATCAACCGCTACTCGAACCCCGGTGAGCTGGTCTTCGACCCGTTCGGTGGGCTGTTCACGGTGCCGGTCCGGGCGATGAAGCTTGGGCGGAAGGGCCGGGCGGTCGAGCTCAACAGCGGCTACTTCCGCGACGGAGTCGGCTACCTGCGAGCGCAGGAGCGGGAGCTGTCGGCACCGACGCTGTTCGACCTGATGGACCTGGACGCGGCATGACGACCGCGATCGCGACCAGGCTCGGTGGAGGCCGGCGCCTCCGCCGGGCCCGGCGGGTCGTCGTCCGGCGGCACATCACCGGCGACCCGCCAGACTGGCCGACCGTCCCCACCGTCGGCGGGCCCTGGACCGCCCGCACCCGCCGCGAAGCCGAAGCCCTCGCCGTCGGCTACACCGCCGGGCTCACCTCCGCCCAGCGCGACATCGAGGCCGCCTACTGGCGGGGCCGGGAGAGCCTCGCCGGCGAGCTCATGCCCGGCCTGCGGTTCGCGTGGGCCGGCGCCAGCACCGGAGCCCGCGCCGCCGCCTGGCGGGAAGTCCAGGCACTCCCCTGGCCCGAGATCCGGGACCGGCACCTACGGGCCCTCGACGCCGCCGCCACCCGGCGCAGGTGGGACACCACCACCCACGTGCCGCGGGACGGCGACACCATCCGGCGGGAGGCCGCCGCGTGACGTCCTTCGAGGAGCAGCTCGAGGCCCTCCAGCGGGCCGGCAGCGACGCGACCAGCGTCGACCGGCCCGCCGCAGCGGCCGCGCTCGCCGCCCCCGGCGAAGGACCGCCCACCCCCGAGCAGGCCGCCGAGGAACTGGCGGCGTTCAGCCCCAACGAGAACGCCGCCCGGAGCCGCGCCCGGCAGATCGCCAAGCTCGTCGCCGAGACCGGAGCCGAACAGGCTGTTCTCGGCGACTGGCGTGACCTGCTCAAAGGCCACGGGCATCTGTCGGTCGGCGAATTCGATGCCATCGTCAAGCAGGTCACCGACCGGCGCAAGAAGGAGCAGGAAGCCCGGGAAGCCGCCGAACGCGCGGCAGGGCACGCCGCCCGGCTCGACGCGGCGATCGCCCAGGGCGTCATCATGCCGTCGCCCGCGAACCCGCTCGCCGTCGCCCGGGCCCTCATGGACAAAGAGCCCCGGACCGCCGGACACCCGCACCGGGCATGGTGGCGCGACGACTTCTACCGGTGGGACAGCACCCGGTGGGTCGTCGAACCCGTTTCGTCCGTCCGGAAGTGGATCTACCGGGCGACCGAACACGCCGAATACGACGCCGGTGAAGTCCGCGGCATCGTGGCGTGGCAGCCCGACCGCGACAAGGTCAACAAGGTCGTCGACGCGCTCGGCACCGCCCTCATCCAGCGCGCCGCCGAAGACGAAGCCGAACACGTCATCGCCTGCACCAACGGCGTCTACGACCTCGCCACCCGCGAACTGCTCCCCCACAACCCCCGCCGGTTCAACCTCATCTCCCTGCCCTACGCGTACGACCCCGACGCCACCTGCCCCCTGTGGCTGCAGTTCCTGGACCAGGTGCTGCCGAACATCGAGGGGGTGCCGCCCGAGCAGCAGGGCCAGCAGTTCCTCCGCGAGTGGTTCGGCTACAGCCTGTCCGGGCGTACCGACCTGCAAAAACTGGCCTCGCTCGTCGGACCGCCCCGATGCGGCAAGGGCACCGTCGCCCGCGTCCTGAAGGCGCTCCTCGGCGAGGCCAACGTGGTCGCCCCCACCCTGCGCAACATGGCCGGGCAGTTCGGCGAGGAAAGCTTCATCGGCAAAACCCTCGCCATCCTCGGCGACGTCCGGTGGCACACGCAGGCCGCCGCGGAAGCGATCGACATCTTCCTCGCCATCACCGGCGAGGATGCCCACGACGTGCATCGGAAGAACCGCGTCGCGTGGCACGGCACGCTCGGCCTGCGCTTCCTGGTCATGTCGAACGACCCGCCCAAGTTCTCCGACGCGTCAGGCGCCCTCGCGATCCGCATGATCCAGCTCGTGTTCGAGCAGTCGTTCGTCGGCCGGGAAGACCCGGACCTGACTGACAAGCTCCTCGCCGAACTGCCCGGGATCTTCAACTGGGCCATCGACGGGCTGCGGACGCTCAATGCCCGCGGCCGGTTCGTGGAGCCGGCGTGCGGCACCGAGGTCAGTGAGCAGGTCCGGCGGGCGGCGTCGCCGGAGTACGCGTTCGTCGAGGACATGTGCACGCTCGGCGAGGACGACCGGGTGCTGCTGGACACGCTGTACCTGGAGTTCACGCGGTGGTCCACGCGGGAGGGCCGGCAGCATGTCACCCCGAAGGAGACGTTCGGCGCGAACCTGCGGTCGGCGCATCACGGCAAGGTCCGGGTCATTCGGCCCGGGAAGCGCGGCGAGCCGCGCCCCTACTACGTGCAGGGGTTGCGTCTGGGTCAGGAGGAAGGCGACGACGCCGAGGCGGACCGGCCGGACACCGGACACCAGCCGGCCCTGATCGACGAAGTGCCCACCTGCGGCACGTGCGGCTTCGAGTACGACACCCAATCCCATGCGATCAACTGCCTCGGGGAGCGACCGTGAACCCGCCGCGGTGGGTGCCGTGTCCGGACACCGCCCGGACACCGAGCCCGTGTCCGGCCGTGTCCGGCCCGTGTCCGGACGCTCTGACCTGCGGTGTCATGGTGTCCGGGCGTTTCTCCCTTCTGAGCGGTGAAGTGACAAGGACCAGAAAAAAACGTTCAACAGAGCGTTACCGGTTGTCACTGTCCGTTTATATGTTTTTTCGTGGCGTATACGCCAGGTGCGTAATAGGTGCCGGCGTCCCGGACGCCAGGCCAAAACAGCGCGCGACCTGCGAAAACGTCGCCGGACACGGGCCGGACACGGCCAGACACGGGCCTGACACGTCCGGACACGGCCCCGGACACCGCCTGACACGGCCCCCGACACCGTCTACCTGGGCCCAAACTTGCGTCCATCACGCTCAAGGAGCGCCCGTGACACCCCTCTCCCCCGACCAGCACGCCGCCGTCGACCGCGCCGTCCACTGGTACACCGCCCGCCGCCGGCTCTACTTCCGCCTCGAAGGCGCCGCCGGAACCGGCAAGACCTCCACCGTCCGCCAGATCGCCGACAAGCTCGCCCCCGGCTCCACCACGTACATCGCCCCCACCGGAAAAGCCGCCGCCGTCCTCCGGTCGAAAGGCTGCGCCGACGCCGGCACCATCCACTCCGCGATCTACGCCCCCGCCGGAGAACGCACCCAGCAGATCCGCGCCCTTCAAGCCGCACTCGACGCCACCCCGCTGTGGCAGACCACCGAGCGAGAGAAGCTCGAGCAGGCGATCGCCAAAGTCCGTGCCCAACCCATCTGGACCCTCCGCGAACCGGGCAAGGCGTTCGGCGGCCGGAAGCCGAACCTCCTCGTCCTCGACGAAGCCTCCATGGTCGACGACCGGATCTTCACCGACCTGCTCTCCTTCGGCATCCCCGTCCTCGCCCTCGGCGACCCCCACCAGCTCCCGCCCGTCGCCGGACACGCCCACTGGCAGGCCGGCGACCCCGACGCGCTGCTCACCACCATCCACCGCTTCGGCGACACCGCACCGCTCATCGACCTCGCCACCGCGCTGCGCAACAACCGGCCCGCGCCACGCTGGAACGGCACCGCCGGACAAACCCGCAACACCTGGACACCCGCCGACCTGAAGGACTACGACCAGGTCATCGTCGGCCGCAACCACACCCGCTGGCAGATCATCGAACACCTCCGTGACGCCGCCGGCCGCGAACCCGGCCGCCCCGAACCCGGCGACCGGATCATGGTCCTGCGCAACGACCCCGACCACAACGTCGTCAACGGCCAGCAAGCCACCGTCATCGACGCGTTTGAGGGCGACGACGGCGACTGGGCGCTCACCGTCCGCACCGACGACGGCACCGTGCTGCCCTGGCCCGTCGACGGCCGCGGCTTCCACGGCCAGCAAGGCCAGGACGAAGCGAAACGCGACCGCGACTCGGGGCTGATCGCCGCCACGTTCGCGCAGGCCATCACCTGCCACTCCGCGCAAGGCTCCCAGTGGCCGCGGGTCGCCGTCGTCGACGAGGCGTCCGTGTTCCGGCAGGCCGCCGCGTCCTGGCGGTACACGGCCGCGACCAGGGCCGAGAAGACCTGCCTGATCCTCGACCCCCGCCGCATGATCCAACGCTCCCGGCAGCCGGTGAGGGCCGCCGCATGAGCGCCGAGGAACACTACGCCGCCGTCGCTGACCGCATCCTCACCGGCCAGCCCGTCACCGACCCACGACAAGGAGACCCGATGCCCGATCCGCATTTCCCCGCCGAAACACCGAACCCCGGCGCCTACCACGTCGGCCGGTCCTGGACCGGCACCACCCTCGAAAACAACTGCCCCTGCCCGAAGGCGCCCTGCGGGCTCGTCGACCGCGCCCACCCGCCGGCCTGCGAACAGCACGGCCACACGAAGACGATCCGGCAGTCCCATCGCGCCGAAGACTGCCCCGGCGTCCGGGCCCAGACCGCGCCGACCCGGGAGGTGGCCCGGTGACCGCCGAACGCACCCCGTCTCCCGCCGAGCTGTGGCAGCAGTCCAGCGGCGACGGCGCCGAGTACCGGCGCCTGCTCCGCGAGCACGGCATGCTCATCGACGGCCCCGCCGAACCGCTGCCGTGCGGGTGGACGCCCGGTCGGCGCGGCGAAGCACCCGAGCATCGGGTGGCCCGGCAGCGCACCGACGCCGAACAGGCCGTCCTCGCCGACCGCCCGACCGTTCGTCACTGGGCGGCGAACGTCCCCGTCAACCACGGCACGTGCGGCACCTGCGGGCAGCCCGTCGTCTACAACCTCGCCGCGAAGGTCGTCGGGCACACCGTCGACGCTGTCGACCCGTGTGAGTGGCCGTGGCCGGGCGAGCCGATGCCCGACGACGTGCGGGCCGAGATCGAGTACTGGCGTGCCGCCGGTGAGGCCGTGGACCGGTGGCTGGCGCAGCAGCCGACGACGGACGCGCCGGCGCTCGGGGTGCGGCCGGGCCTCACCGAGCACCAGCGGTCCGCGCTGGCGTTGATGCGGGACCAGCACGAGCGTCAGCGGGCGAGGCGTGCCGAACGGGCCGGGCAGTTGGACCTCGGCGGCGGCCGTGCCTGAGGTGGGAGATGGCGCCGGCCGCGCGGAAGGTGGGGATCGGTACGTCGGCGAGCGGTCGCGGCGCTGGCCGGAGGGTCGTCCGCTGTGTGGGGCGAAGAAGCGTCGGGAGGAGGGTTTCTGCACGTGGACGGCAGGTCAGGGCACCGACCACCTCGGAAGGGGATCTTGCGAAAGGCACGGCGGGAACCTGCCCTCCCACAAGATCGCCGCCGAACGCGCCCAGATCGCCGACCTCGCCGGCCGCTACTCGGTGCCCCGGACCGTGCACCCGCTTGAGGGGGTCCTGGAGCAGTACCACCGCTACGCCGGGCAGGTCGCCTGGCTGGAGCAGCGGGTGAACGAACTGCCGGAGGAGTCGCTGTTCTGGGGTGTCGAGTCCGAGGTTGACCGCCGGAGCCCGGACGGGGAGGACGGTGAGGACGGCGTGCCGCTGCGGACGGGTTCGGCGGCCGAGTTCGAGCGGAAGTCGAAGGCTGGGCCGAACGCGCTGCTGGAGCAGTTCGACCGGGTGCAGGCGCAGTACGCGAAGTTGGGCGTGGAGATCGTGCGGATCGGGCTGGAGACAGCCAGGGATGCGCTGGCGTCGAAGTTCGCGACGAACCTGCAGCGGGTGCTGGACGAGCTGATGGCGGAGTGTGCGGCGCTGGCGGCGGAGACGCCGGACCCGGGCCGGCTGCCGGAGCTGTTCCGGGCGCGGATGGTCGCGAAGATCGCCGTGCTCGCCGGGGCGCAGCCGAAGCAGATCGACGGGGTCGCGGCGTGATGGCCGGGACCTCACCGCGACGGGATGCCGCAAACGAGGGCCGCGTGGCCCGCCCTGGAGCCCCGAAACCCCTCGGTGAATACCGCAGCGACCCCCGATGCCTCTCAGAGGCTCTGAGCGCCGAGGAGGCGTGCTGATGGCGACAGTGACCCATACCGTTAACAGCGAACTGCTCATCGAGTCGATCGTCGGCGAACGGCTGGATGTGTCGGCGCTGCGCGACTTCGTCCGCGAGCTCGACGCCGTCGGCGTCGCCGACCACGTCCTCGTCGACGCCCGACAGTCCGGCACCGGGCACCTCGTTCAGATGCTGGTGCGGCTGACGAAGACGACAACCGGGCCGTACCCGGTGGGGAGGGCTGCGGATGTCGAGTGACGACGCCCTCGAATCCGACCTGCGCCGTGTCGCCGCCACCGTCGACGCGGCCCCGCCGGTCGTCCTGCCGTGCTGCGATATGCACAACCGGTTCTGCGAGCCGCCGGGCGACATGTGCTGCCGGGGCTGTGCGGAGGCGGCGCACCCGGGGCATCTCGACGGCAGCGCCTGCGTGATCGGGAGGCCCCGGTGACCGCCCTGATCCACCGCCTCACCGCCTGGCTCGACGCGCTGCTCGGCTACCGCGAGCCCCAACCGGTCCGGCTCGGCTGCGGCTGCCTCGACGCGGGCGCCCGGTACCTGTGCCTGCACTGCGACCGGGCCACCTGCGAGCAGCACCGCCTCGCCCCCCACCACTGCAAGCTCAAGGAGTCCTGATGCTCACACCCAACCAGCCCCACATCTCCACCCGATGCGCCTCCTCCGCCTGCGTCCAGGTGACGCTCACCGACAAGGTCACGGTCGACGACACCAAGGACGGCGGCGAGAAGACAGCGTTCGACGTGGAGGCGTGGACGGCTTTCGTTGCTGCCGTGAAGCGTGACGGCCTCGAGGCGGTGGCGTAGATGGCCGACCTTCACACGCGTCTACTCAACCGCTGCGAACCGGCCTGGTGGGGACTGGCGGACAAACCACCACGAGCCCTCGACGCTCTTCGGGCTGTCGTAGAGCGCCACAAGCCGGTGCCGTGCCGCTGGCAGGGCTGCAAGGACCCGGGCGGTCACTTCATCTGCAAGGCGTGTGGTCCGGCGGTCAACGCCCCGTGCGAGGAGATGCGGGTCATCGCCGAGCAGCTCGGTATCCCAACAGAAGATCAAGAACTCGGCGAAGGCCAAGCTGCTGGGGACGCATACGGTGCCGAACCACGCGACCTCGGCGACGGCTACCACGAACTGGAGTTGGCCCACGGCCGCTGGTACCACCTCGATGACCTCGGCGCCCGCGTCATGGTCTCGTTGCAGCGGCCGTACACCGTGCTGCGGTGGAAGCCGTTCGTCGGCACGCGGGAGCCCGCCGAGCAGCCCGAGCCGGTGGAGGCCGACCGTGTCTCGCTGGACGACCTCACGGACCACGCCCTATTCGGGCTGGGAGAGATCACCTGGCCCGCCGAGCAGCCCGAGCACCCGGAAGCGATCTGCCACCGCTGCGGCGGCCCGAACATCGCATGGTCTGCACCGTCCCCGCTGTGGAACGCGGTCATGCGGGGCGGCTCGATCAACGGCGAGGAGGCCTTCGACGGCATTGTCTGCCCATCCTGCTTCGCACGCCTCGCCGAAGAGCGTGGCATCGCCGAGCTGTGGAGGTTCTCGGCAGGGCGAGTCCACGTCGAGTTGGAGACGGTAACGCCGTCAGGTCGCACATGGGACGACGCGACATGGCTCTGGCGGGAGACCAGTTCCGTCGAGCAGCCCGAGCCCGCCCCGGTCGTCGACGTCGCCCCCGACCCCCGCTTGCATGCCCATGAGCTCGGAGGCCCGCAGGCGGGGTGCGCCGACTGCGCAGCCAAGGCAGCCGCCCAGGGTGATGCCCGATGACCGCCGACCTGCTGCGCCGCGCGGCCTCCCATCTATATCAGCGTGCGAAGGACGCCCAGCACGGCCCGTGGCACATCGGCAACGCCGTAGACCCGATGCGGCCGTGCAACGTTCACACGTTCCCCGGCGCCCGTCTCGTGGCAGACAACGTGCCGTGGCTCGACGCCGAGTACATCGCGACCATGCATCCGCCCGTCGCCGTGGCCATCGCTGGGTGGCTCTTTGCGGTGGCCATCGACGAAGAGACCGAGCCAGAGACTGCCCCACGCGTCAGGGAGCGCACGGCGGCACTCATCGTCGCACGAGCGATTATCCGCGAGCCCGAGCAGCCCGAGGACGGTGCACGGTGAGCCAGCCACACCCGGACCAGTTCCGGTGCATCTGCGACCCGGCCGACGTGTTCGACCCGCCGGATCCGACACCGCGAGCAGTCGAGGGCTGCCCGGCGCACCGTGTACGGCGGGTCTATCAACGGTGGGCGGTCAATGAGGGCCTGGTGATGGAGAGGGCCGCCGAGCAGCCCAAGGGGAGCGACCGTGGCTGAGCCGATCCGCGACCAGTGGGATATCCGCGAGTGCCCCCGCTGCGGGGCGGGTCGCGGAGGCCCGCGCGGTGTGCACTCACACACCGCGACGGTGTGGTGCCTGCGCTGCGGCTGGGGGCAGAACGTCGAACTGCCCGGAGGTGCCCGTGGCTGACGTTCACACCTCGGTTGGCCTGTGGGGCTATACGTCGATGCGGTGCGCGAACGGCCTCGACGGCTGCGACGACCAGGCGTGCATCTGCCTGTGCCACCACCGGCTCGGACCGTACGAGGAGCAGCCGTTCGGCTGTCCAGCCTGTCGGACCATCCTCGACGCCGGCGCCGCCGGCGGCTGCCCGGACCGGTGGCACGCCGCGAACCGACCCGACGCCGAGGCCCCGGCGGCCGCCGAACCGCTCCCCCGCGACCGGCGGCGCCTGCACGAACGCGTCCTGACCCGCTGCGACCCGGCCTGGTACGGGCTGCGTGACGATCCGCCGAAGGTGTTCGCCGCCCTGCGCGCCGTCGTCGAGTTGTGCGTCGCACACCAGGCCGACGCTGTCGACGGGCGCCTGACCGACGTTGACCTGATCCCGCCGTCCGAGGTGCTGGCCGCCATCGCCCTGGAACTCGGCATCGATCACGGAGGCCACCATGACTGATCTTGCCGCCCGGCTGGCCGAGGCCCTCGACCGCGCCGAGCAACTCTACGAGGGCGGGCATTTCGGCGGCTGCGCTCTCCTGCTGTCCGGTGGCCCGTTCGGCTGTGACTGCCGCCACCGGCAGTTCATGGCCCGGCTGATCGCCCGCGACCGGGCGCTGCTCACCGCGTACGCCTCCGCCGGCCGGAACCTCGCCGAGCACGTCGCCCGATGCGGCCCGAACCTGTGCGGGCACCGCGACTACCTCACCGCGACCACGACCCTGCAAATCCTGACTACGGCCGTGGAGGCGGCGGCCCGGTTCTGGCTGCCTGAGGAGGTGACCTGTTGAGCATCGTCACGGCCCAGGTTGTCCGCTACTGCGCCGAGGAATGCTCGTGGCAGCAGTCCGGCGAGGTGTCCGTCGCCGACATGGTCGACGCGTGGCGGTACGCCCACCGGCACCGCTTCAAGCCGATCACGGTCCGGGATGTGCTCGCCCTCGGCCGGCTCGTCGAACCCCGCAAGAACCGCGGCGGGTTCCGCAAGGCCGGCGTCCGGGTCGGCTGGGACGTCAAGATGCATCACGATCTCGTGCCTGCCGCACTTGACGATCTGTTGGAGCGGCAGCCTGTCAGCTCCGAGGCCGAGGCCACCGAGTGGTTCCGGCAGTACGAGGAGATTCACCCGTTCCGCGACGGCAACGGGCGCACCGGCACCCTGCTCTACAACTGGCTGCGCGACACTCTACCGAGGCCGGTGCACGTGCCGAACCTGTGGGAGGACCCGCGGCGCGAGGTGGCCGCTCTCCAAGCCCAGGAGCCCCGGTGACACCCCGGGCAGCCGCAGCGGAGCGGACCGCCCGCCGGTGGCTTGTCGCGTTCGCGGTCGGGTTCGCCCTGTGGGTGGCCGCCCGGACCGCCAGCAGTGCCGCAACCGACGAACGGCTGCTCGTCGCGGTTGGTCTCGTCCGCGGGCCACTGTTCGCCGCGTGGCTGCTCGCGCTCATTCAGGCCGCCCGTCTCCGCGGCTGGGCCGCCGGGCACGAGGCTGCCCAACCCCGACCGATTCCCCGAGAGGAGATCAAACCGTGAACGACACCTACGCATCTCGTCATACCCATGTCCGTGGCCGGCAGTGGCTCGGCGACAACGATGCCCACGTCCGTGAGCTGTGCCCCGACTTCTGGCGGCTTGACGAGCCCAGCGACGACGACCCCGACGCGACCGCACAACTGCTGGCTGCGCCGCACTCGACGTGGGTGCTCGTCCGCGAAAGCGACTGGGTCGTCACCCACCCGGGCGGCGGGTACGTGCGCATGACCGACGAGCAGTTCGTCGCCGCATACGAGCCGGTGGTGACGCCGTGACCGCAGCAAGCTTCGTGCTGCGCCACACGATCCCCGTCGACGACGCCTGGCACGACGTGCCGCTACCCGGGCCGATCGTGCACGTCGCCACCCGCGACCCGCATGTCGTCGAGGTGTGGACGCTGCACTCCGACGCCAAGCCGGAGACGGCGGTCACCCGCACGCTGCGGGTGTACGGCACCGGCCAGCCGGTCACCGAACCCGTCCAGCACGTCGGGACCGCGATCGTCCCCGGCGGCGCGCTCGTCTGGCACCTGATGGAGCGAATGCCGTGACCACGCTGATCCACCTGCCGGACGGCACCGTCACCGAGGACGACGGCTGCGAGCCCAGCAGGCACCGCCGCGACGCGTTGTGCGCCCGGACGCCGCTCGCTGTCCTGCCGCAGATCGACGAGACCCTGCCCCGCTGGGAGCAGATCCTCCTGGCCGAGCAGTGGCTGCGCCGCGGCGACCTCACCGACGACGAGAGACGTGCCGCTGAGGCCGAACTCGCTGCCCTGACCAGCGACAACGAACCCAACAGCGACCGAGGAGGGTCGACATGGTCAGCATCGAAGACCTGGAGCAGCGCCTGAAAGCCGCTGAGCGGGTGTGTCAGCTCGTCGGCGTGACTGCTGCAAGCATGGTGACGGCGCGCGACAAGGCGGAGCTCCAGGCGTGGCTCGACTGGCATCGCCAATACGGTCACCTTGCCGAGCCGGTCGGCGACGACGAAATCACGGCCCTCGCCGCCCGGCGGGACGAGATTTACGCGGCCGCACTGGCCCGGCTCCGCGCGGAGCGTGCGCAGTGATCCGAACGATCACCCGCACGCACACGAAGACGTACCCGCTGCTCAACGCGTGGGCGTCGACCACACCCGCCGACCACGGCAGCATGCCGCGCCCCGGCGACCCGTGCGCCGTGCCCCGCTGCGGGCAGCCGCTGAACGCCGCCGAGGTCGTATATGCGGTGCTCGAAACCGGCGGGCCGGACGCGCCCGAGCCGATCCCGTGCACGTCCAACCCGGCGCTGACGACCGCCGACTGCCATCACGCCGAGCAGTGGGTGTGCTGGCGGCACATCCGCCCCGACGACGGCCCCATCGTCGCCGGTCTCTGACACCTGCCGAGGAGAGCCATGACGGCTGACGTTCCTACCTGCGAAATGCCCGACTGTGACAACGACTCCAGCGGACAGTGGCGATGCTGGCCGCCGAGGCTACTCACCGACCGCGAAGTCAGCGACAGCGCGCCGATCGACCTGTGTTCGCTGTGTGCCGGCGAGCTGGAGGACGCGAACCCGAGCATCTTCTCCGGCGTCCGGGCCTACGGCGCACGCCAGCCGCTACCGGACGCAGTCACGTACCGCTTCAACGACGCCTGACACGAAGACGGCGCCCGACCTGCCCGCCGGACGCCGCCCACCAAGCCCGCCACCCAGCGCTCTTGATCCGCCGATCGTACGCGTCACCAGCGGATACAGGAGTCGAACATGCGCAACCCCCGTCCTTTGTGCGCCGTCACAGCCTGCACCATCCCCAACCGGCACACCGACACCTGCCCAGACCGCACCAAATGCCACGGCTGCCTCCCCGGACTTGCCGCCGACGGTCTCAAACTCTGCACCCACCACACCCGCTGTATCGGCATCGACACCCTCACCATCGCCGCCCGACACCGGCAGCTCGCCCTCGCCCTCCACCGCACCGGACAGCCCGGAGAACGCACCACCGGCGGCAACCGCAACCCCAACATCAACCTCAACCTGCGCGCCGCCGCCGTCCGCCGCGACATCGAAACGCTGCTCAACCAGCTCGCCCGGCTCGTCTGCAGCCAGCGCGGATTCGGCTGGCCAACCGAAACCACAACCACCATCGCCGAGCGTCCGCACGGGTTCATCGGCCCCATGCCCGCCACCATCCGCACCCGGCACACGTTCCGGGTGCCGGCGCTCGCCCGGCTGGTCGCCCGGTCCGCCGACTGGCTCGCCGCCCACGACCGCGCCGGCGAGCATGCCGCCGCACTTCGGGATCTGTCCCGGGAGGCGCATCGGACCGCGTTCCCGACGGGGGTGCGGGTGTTCGAGCTGCCCGGCCTGAACGGCGAACGGTACCTGGCCTGCCCTGAGAAGGTCGACGACAGCGAACCGTGCCCCGGAAACCTGTGGACGATCCTGCGGCGTGACGGCGACCGGCTCCCGCCGCAGATCATGTGCAACCACGACGACGAGCACCAGTGGCCGGCGTCGCAGTGGCTGAAGCTCGGCCGGCGCATGCTGCAGGCCGCAGCATAGTCACAGGTAGATACGCATTTGAGAGAGAATTAGCGAACCCCGGAGGTGCTGTAACACCCGGGGTTCAGCCGACTGTAAGGAGTCGACGAATGCAGATTACCGTGACCTGCGTTTGCTCGCGGGAGATGAAGCCTCGCGCCATTCCGAAGGGCACCTTCAGGTGTGGATGTGGCGCAGGCGTCCGTGTAGTCGCACATGAAGCCGAAACCATCCGATGCGCAGCGGCGGGCTGCGACCTGGCCGCCGAACGCACTGAGGTCGTTCCGCTCTGCGGCGCCCACGTCCAGGAGATGACGCTGGCGCTCCTACCTGACACCTATGCGAATTACCCACCCTCCAGTTGGGTCCGGGCTGGCCGCGAGTACAAGACGACGTTCGACAGTGAGCCGAACAAGCCGGACTGGTTGGTTCGGCTAGACTCTGCACCTGCTGTTCACCCAGCAGAACTGGGGCCGAGGAAGCATGAACCGGTGGTCTACTTCGCGCTCGTCGGGGACCAGGTAAAGATCGGGACGACAACCAACCTGATCGAGCGCTTTATGGCGATCAACCTCCCGCCAGGAGCGGTGATCCACACCATCCCCGGTTCCTACGAGGTAGAAAAGAGCTACCACCGCAGGTTCGCCGCCGAACGCACGCCACGAACGGAGTGGTTCAGGCTGTCGTCACGCCTCCGGTCCCACATTGAAGACCTTGTGCAGAGCGGTGAGGCGACATGCCCGGATTCGGTTACGCAACTGTCAACGAGATCGTTCAGATCTACGGGGTAGCGAAGTCGACGGTCTACAAGATGGCAAGCGCCGAGCACTGGGGACGCTATCGGCACCCCGACGGCAGCGTCCGCTATCGGCGCGAGGACGTCGACAAAGCACTCTGCGGCATGGTGCCTAGACAAAACGCTAGGCCGTCCAGTAAAGTCCGCGACTGATGGTGCTGGATTATGTACAGCGCTAGGAAGCCCCGCCACCATGCGGGGCTTTTTTCATGCCCCGGGAACCGCCGCTGACCTGCTTCGGGGTCGGATCAGCCGCGATGTGCCGGGCGGCGCCGACCGTCTTCGAGGGGTGGGCGGTCGCGCGCCACGGTCGGGTCCTGCCTGTTCCCCCCAAAGTCCGGCAGGGCCCGACCCTCGGCGTCGACTGAGCGAGGTGGCCGGCGGTGACCATCGCCCCGCAACTGTCGCCGCTCGAACGCCTCGCCCTCCAGAAGCTCGCCGAAGCATTCCAGCCCAAGCCACCCAGCCCATACCTCACCGACCCCGTCGCATGGGTTCGGGACAAGCTCGGCGAGTTCCTGTGGTCGAAGCAGCGCGAGGTCGCCGAGTCGGTCGCGACC
This sequence comes from Dactylosporangium roseum, assembly GCF_025264685.1. GTDB lineage: Bacteria > Actinomycetota > Actinomycetes > Mycobacteriales > Micromonosporaceae > Dactylosporangium > Dactylosporangium roseum. The sequence continues at coordinate 1,233,627 of NZ_CP073721.1, read as the reverse complement.
CACAAAAAGACCGCAGTCAAGTCGTGTCACAACATGGGCAAGACCCGGGTGGCGTCGCGAATCGCAGCGTGGTTCGTCGATACGTACGGCGAAGACAACGGCATCGTGATCTCCACCGCCCCCACATACCCGCAGGTTCATGACCTTCTGTGGGAAGAGATCCGCGACGCCGCCATGGTGGCTGACGCACGCGGAAACAAGCTGCCCGGCCGGGTGCTCGACTCGGACCAGTGGAAACTCGACAACGGCAAACTGGTGGGCAGGGGCCGGAAGCCGGCCAACAACGACCAGCACGGCTTCCAAGGCTTCCACCGCCGACACATGCTCGTCATTGTCGATGAAGCGTGCGGCATCCCGCGACAGCTATGGACCGCCGTCGAGGCAATCACCACCACCGACGACGTCCACATCCTCGCCATCGGCAACCCGGACGATCCGAACACCGAATTCGGGGACATCTGCAAGCCGGGCTCCGGCTGGAACGTCATCACTGTCTCTGCGTTCGACACCCCCAACTTCACCGGCGAAGACATCCCCGACTCGCTCCGGCCCCTCATGCTCTCCCCCGACTGGGTGGAGGACAAGCGCCGCAGGTGGGGCGTCACCTCGCCCCGCTACATCGCGAAGGTACTCGGCGAATTCCCGGAGATCTCCGAGGACGTGCTCATCCCGCCGCGCTGGGTGGAGGCCGCCCGTAACCGCGACCTCGCACCCGGGCCGTACAGCATCCTCGGCGTCGATGTCGCCCGATACGGCTCCGACCGAACGGTCTTTGCACACCGCCGGGGACCGGTCGCCCGCATCATCGGCGACCACGTCCAGCAGGACACGATGACGACCACCGGCCAGGTTATCGCCGCCACACAGGACAATGCCGTCGACGAAATCCGCGTCGACGGCATTGGCGTCGGGGCTGGCGTCGTCGATCGGCTCGCCGAGCTCGGATACGACGTCGTCGACATGCAGTCCGGCGCCAGCGCCATCGACACCGAGCATTTTCTCAATGCACGGGCCGAGTGGTTTTGGGGCCTCAGGGAACGGTTTGAGCAGGGCGACATCGACCTGGACCCCGAAGACGACGAGCTTGCCTCGCAACTGTGCTCGCTGCGGTTCAAGTACACGTCGCGGGGTCAGATCGTCATCGAGTCGAAGGATGAGATGAAGCGTCGCGGCCTTCCATCGCCTGACCGAGCCGACGCGCTGATGCTGACCGCGACCGCTACCCCGCCGGACAGTGCCGACGTCTACGAAGACCCCGACCAGTACGAGGCAGAGGGCAGCATCAGCCCCTGGTAGAACCGGGGGTGTCGACGTTGGGCCGCTCCCGCAACCGCCGCCGGCCTGCCGCCGCCCAGTTCACCGAGGCCGACGCCCGCACCCAGTTGGTCGTCGCTGCCCGGAACTACGAGCTCGCCGAGCGGCGCCTACAGGACAGCGCGCCGCTACGGGAGTCGGTGTCCGAGCTGGAGCAACGGCTCATCGACCCCGGCTGGCAGCGGTTCACCGCGCTGACAGAGCAGGAGTTCACGCCGGCCGGCCGCCGCCAGATGCGGTCGGTCTGCCGATTGATGGCCGTCGCCAACCCCCTGCTGGTCCGCGCGACGCAGTTGCGGTCGGCCTACATCCACGGCCAGGGCGTGCAGATCACCGCCCGCGCCAACGGCAAAGGCCACGACGGGGAGCAGAACGTCCAGGCGGTCGTCTCCGCGTTCCTCACTGATGAGGGCAACCAGCGCGCCTACACCGGTGCCGCCGCCCGCGACCGCCTCGAACACACCCTCGCCACCGACGGTGCATACTTCCTCACCCTGTTCACCCGCCCACTGACCGGCGAGGTACAGGTCCGCGTGGTCCTCGCCGACGAGATCGACGACATCATCACCAACCCCGAGGACCGCACCGAGCCCTGGTACTACCGGCGCATCTGGATCGAGGAAACCCTCGACCCGGCCAGCGGGAACAAGGAGCAGATCCAGCGGGAACGCCTGTACCCGGCGGTCAACTACCGGCCGGCGACCAGGCCGAAACGGTTCGGTACGGTCGACGTGGCCTGGGACGCGCCGATGCTGCACGTGGACGTCAACCGGCCCGAGCACTGGCAGCACGGCATCCCCGACCTGTACAGCGTCATCAACTGGGCCAGGGCATACAAGGTGTTCCTGGAGCAGTGGGCGTCGCTCGTCGCCGCCCTGTCGAAGTTCGCCTGGCGAGCAACCGCCGACGGCGCTAAGCAGGCCCGGCAGATCCGGGCGGCGGTGACGGCCGCCGGGCCCCGCTATCCGGGCGACGGCGACCCGAACGCGGTCGGTGCCACTGCCGTCACCGGCGTCGGCCACACCCTTGAGGCCATTCCGAAGTCGGGCGCGACGATCGACTCGGAGTCTGGCCGGCCGCTGGCGATGATGGTCGCCGCCGGTGTCGGCCTGCCGGTGACGATGCTGCTGTCCGACCCCGGGCAGACCGGCGCGCGGGCGGTCGCCGAAACACTGGACCAGCCGACCGAGCTGACGATGGGCCAGCGCCGGGACCTGCACACCGGCGTCGACCAGCGGATCTGCCAGTACGTCATCGCGGAAGCGGTTCGTGCCCCGCAGGGCCCACTCAAGGGCAAGATCAAGCGCGATCGGTTCCGTGACCGCGAGGTCGTCACTCTCGACGGCGACACCGACACCACCATCGACACCGTCTGGCCCGACCTCGACGACACCTCCGTCAAGGAGGCCGTCGACGCGATCGTCTCCGCGAACGAGACCGGCACGATCCCGCCCGAGGAGATCCTGCGGCTGCTGCTGGCGGCGCTCGGTGTCCGCAACGCCGACACGATCATCGAGGCGATGGTCGTGGACGGCGAGTTCCAGTGGCCGTCGAAACCTGCCCAGCAGGCTCCGCCCGCCGCGGGACCGTCACAGCCTACGGACCCGGACGATTCAGATACCGCCAGCGACGACGGCCACGGCCGGCCCGTCAGCAACCGGAACTGAACCCAGCGTGGAGGTCGACGTGAACCTCATCTACGGATGGCTGAACACCACCCGCGACGGGGACCGGATCGTCATTGCTGACGAGCATGACGCGCACATCATCGCGGTCCAGATGGACGCCTTCATCGACATGTGCAGGGTCGGAGCGGTCACCGCCGGGCCAGAGGGCGACATCGTTGTCGCCGCCACCTACCGATACCAGCCGGTCGGCGTCGACCCCAACGGCAAGCTGCTCGTGTTCCAGCGGGTCGAGTCGTGGACGCCACCGACGTGACCGGGCCGCACACCGGTGCGATGATCGCTCTGATTCCGTCCGAAGCCGACGCCGCGCAGATCGCCGTCGATGGTGGCGAACCGGCTGACGAGCTGCACCTCACCCTGTACTACCTGGGGAAGGCCGCAGCGATCGACGAGTCGACCCGCACGGCACTGATCACCGCCGTCACCGACATGGTTGAGCGGCGCGAACTGCTCCCGGTCGAAGCCCAGGCGTTCGCGCCGGCGCTGTTCAACCCGGATGGCGAGGAGCCGTGCTGGGTGCTCCTCGCCGGCGACGACCCGGACAACGCCAGCGAGACGCTCGGCGCTATACGGGGCATGGTCTCGGAGGCCCTCCACGACGGCGCAGTCGAGTTCACGATGCCCGAGCCTCGCACACCGTGGTTCCCGCACGTGACCCTCGCGTACACCGGCGACACGACCCTGGCCGGGCAGATCTCCGGGCGGACCGGGCCGATCCGGTTCGACCGGCTCCGGATCGCGTTCGGCGGCCAGGCCACCGACATCCCGCTCGCCGCTGCCGCGCCCGCGTCGACCCTCGTCGAGGTTGCGATCGTCGAATCGGGCGGATTCGAGCCAGTCCACCCCGACGACCTGACCGACGCGGAACCGCTCGGCGACGACGAACAGATCCTCCTCGCCGCACTCGATGAACTCGACGGCGTGCTGGTCGAGGTGTTCGACGCGGGCCAGGCCCGCTACCCGAAAGGTCACCCGAAGGGCGGCCAGTGGCGGCCGATGGTCGACCGGGTCAAGGACTCGATCGCCGCACACCGGCGCGGCGAACACGGCGACAAACACCCGCTGCACGGCTACAGCCGCGAGCAGTTGCGCAGGGTCGCCAAGGCCCGCGGGATCGAACTGCGCCGCGGCGAGGACCGCGACAGCATCGCGGCGAAACTCCTCACCGACCTCGGCGGCAACGCGAAGGCGCCGAAGCCGCCACCAGCGAAAACGTCCGCAACACCAGCGGCCCGCAAGCAGCCCAAGGTGTCGGGCGCCCGCATGGAGCCGATCACCCGCCGCGAATTCGAGAAGATCAAAGCCCGGCGGGAGCACGACGACCTGACCGCGCAACTGCAGGCCACCAAGGACCCGCGGGAGCGGGAGGACCTCGAACGGAAGCTGTTCTACGTCAAGAAGCGGATCGACCAGAAGTCGGACGAGTTCTACAACTGGGAGTCGCCGCACTGGGATGAGCAGGCCGCGGCGCGGGTCATCGGCACGCCGTCCGAGGAGCAGATCCAGGCACACGTCGACAAGGTCATGCCGCAGGCCGGCATGTCCGCGGAGCTACGCGAAGAGCTATCCGGGGAACTGTCCCGTCAGGGAGAAACCGCGCCGCGCAGCATGCTCGAACTGGGCAAGATAGACGACCTGAGCAGGTTCGACCACGGCAGTCACGGCCACGGTGTCATGGCCTACTACAACCCGAGCTTCCGCTCGATCTCCATGAACCCACGGTGGGACAGTGACCGCGGCGAGATGGACGAGGCGGTACGGCGGGCACGCGCATCGGGCTGGTGGGTGCACTCGGACGCGACCGGCGCGGCGGGCACGGCTGCCCACGAGTTCGGTCACCACGTGTTCTTCCGCATCCTGTCCCTCGCCGACCGCCGGCAGCGCACCAAACTCACCAAAGCGCTCGACGATGGTCTGGGCGCGAACGGGTGGCTCGTGCAGCACGTGCGAACATCCGGCGACATCAAAAGATCTATTGATGCGTGGCTGCTAGCCGGTGGCCGGTCGAGCGCGAGGCGGACCGTCAGCGAGTACGGCGCGAAGGACGGCCACGAACTGACGGCTGAGGTCTGGCGGGAGTACACCACCAGCAAGAACCCGCGCCCGCACATCAAGGCGATGGGCGACGCGCTGCGCCACCTCGCCGAAGAACTGGATATGGTGAGGACATGACCAGCCAAGTGCCGGCGCTGTGTTTGTCGTGCCAGCACCGTGAAGCGACGAGCGACCCGAACGGGATGCCGCTTGTGGTGCGCTGTGCCGCATACCCGGCCGGTATCCCGTTCGACATTGCCATGGGCGCCGATCACCGCAAGCCCCGAGGCGACGAACAGGACGGTCTCGTATTCACCCCAGCCGATGACAGCGTTGACCTGTTCGATGCCTGGCAGCGGTTCGCCGGCCTGTCCTGACCCACACGCCGACTCCTCCCGCCAAACTGAACATTCTCTGATCTTCCAGTAGGCCGGGTCGTCTGACCCGGCCTCTTGCATGCCCAAATCCGGCCATCAGCCGCTGTCCTGACGCGCCGGGAGGTCGCGCATGCCCAAATATCGACGCACGTTCACCCCGCGAACCGCCGGCCAAACACCGGCGGTTCCGCATTTCCGGGCCATGCTGCGCGAGTCCGCGCTGGCCGTCGAGGTGTCCCCGCTACAGGAGACGGTCAGCGGTGCCGCGGTGACACATTCCAGCGACGACGGGCGCATGCTCCTACAGCTCATCTCCGAAGGCTGGGGGTCGTCCGGCTACTACTCCGGCGCGGTGCTGGAGCAGGCCGCCCGAGACCGGCGATTCGCGGCAGGGCTGCACCTCTACTTGGACCACCCGTCGGCCAGTGAGGAACACGACCGGCCCGAACGGTCGGTGCGCGACTTGGCGGCCGTGCTCACCGAGGACGCCCGCTACGACGCTGACCGGCGGGCGCTGGTCGCTCTCGCGAAGCCGCTCCCCACCTACCGTGACCTGCTCTCCGACAAGGACTTCGTCGAGGCAGTCGGCTTGAGTATCAGGGCCGGCGGGCTCGCCGAGTACGGCACCGCCGAAGGCCGCGACGGGCTGATCGTGCAGGAGATCCGCGACGCGGCCTCCGTCGACTTCGTCACCCGCGCCGGCCGGGGCGGGAAGGTGCTGGCGCTGCTCGAGTCGGCCCGCACGCGGCTGCGGGAGTCGCCGACCGAAGCTACCCGCACGCTGCTCGACCACGCGATCCGCGCCGCATACGTGTCGGGCGAACGCAGCTACGCCTACGTGCGCGACTTCGACCCAGTACGCGGCGTCGTGTGGTTCGAGACCGGCGGCGCGGGCGAGAGCGCCTGCTGGGAGCAGCCGTACCGGGATCACGCGACCGGCATCGAGCTGTACGGGCCGCGGCGTCAGGTTCTCCCCGAAACCGTGTACCGGCCGGTGGTCGTGACCGACTACGTCGAGTCCGCCGAACCGGCCCCCACCACCACAGATGTGACGGACGGCGCCCCGCCGACCGGCTCACCCAACCCACCGAGAGAACAGGAGCCCGACATGTCGGGAACCAACACCGGCGGACAGCCGGGGCAGGCGGGGACGGCAACGGTCGTCGACACCGCCGCGATCCAGATCGAGGCCCGCGAGGCGGCGGCCGCGCGTGACACCGCTGTCCGGGAGCGCGACACGGCGCTGCAGGAGGCCGCGGACGCGACCGCCCGCGCCACCCGGGCCGAGCAGGAGCTCGCCCGGTTCCGCGCCGTCGAGAAGGCCCGGCCGATCATCGAGGCCCAGCTCGCCGAGGCCGGCCTCCCGCGGGCCGCGCAGGCGAAGGTCGTCGCCGGTGTCGTGGCGCGGGTGCCGCTCACGGAGGCCGGCCTGCTCGACGAGGCTGCGCTGAAGACGCTCGTCGAGGCCGAGGCGACCGCGGAGAAGACGTACCTGGCGCAGCTCGCCGAGGCGTCCGGTGCCGGCCGTGTCGCCGGGTTCGGGCAGACCGCGCAGCCGACCGGCCAGGCCCCGGCGAGCCCGTGGGCGACGCCGGACGCCGAGCCGAACACCGCCCTGGTGGAGGCATACCGCAACCGGGGACTCAGCGCCGAAGCCGCTGTCGCGGCGGCGCGCGGGCGAGCGGTCTGAGAGAGGACTGAACGACATGGCGAAGAACATCACGCGCGAGATCGGTAACCAGCTCGCCGTCACCGTCTCCCACCCGGCGACCCCGGCCTCCGGCGACCCGGTGCGATGGGGCAACAAGGCCGGGGTCGCGCTCACCGACGAGGACACCGTCACGGGCAAGACCACCGTCAAGTTCGACGGCTGCGCCACCCTCGCCGTCAAGGGCATCGGCAACGGCGGCAACGTCGCGGTCGCCGAGGGCGACGACCTGTTCTACACCGACGGCGACACCCCGCCCGTCTCCAAGAAGTCGAACGGCACCAACAGCACCCGCATCGGCAACGCCAACGGCGCCGTCGGGTCCGGCGCCACCGCCACCATCGAAATCCGCCTGGCCGGCTGAGGAGACCCAACCATGACCACGAACACCCTGTTCTCCACGGCCATCGCCGCGATGGACGCCGAGGCGGCGAGCTTCGGCGCGCTGTTCGGCGACCAGCAGGCGGTCGCGGCGCGCCGCCTGGAGCTCAAGCCGGAGCTGCTATTGGAGGCCGAGCGGTTCCTCGACCAGATCAAGACAGGTCGCCGGCGGCTGAGCGCTTTCCAGGAGGCGATGTCGTCCTCCGACTTCCCGCTGTACCTGGCCGACTCGTTGGATCGCCAACTGTACGGCGCGTACACGGCTTCGACGCCGACGTGGCGGAACTACGTCCGCGCGGCGACCGTGAACGACTTCCGGAAGGTGAAGCGGTTCGCGACGTCCGGTGTGCGGGGCATCCTGACCGAGGTCAAGGAGCTCGAGGAGCACAAGCGTCGGGCGCAGACGGAGGCGAAGTACGAGTACGCCGTCAAGAAGTACGAGGCTGGGTTTGCCCTGTCCTGGGAAATGATGATCAACGACGACCTCGACATGTTCCTGCGGCTCCCGCGGGATCTCGCCGACTCGGCAACCGACAGCGAGGAGCGGTTCGCCGCGACCCTGTTCGCCGACGCGACCGGCCCGAACGCCACCTACTACAGCACCGGCAACGGCAACCTGATGACGGGGAATCCGCCGCTGACCCGGTCGAACCTGCAGTTGGCGATCACAACACTGATGCAGCGCACCGACGACAACAACAACCCGATCGAGATCGACGCCGTCGAGCTTGTCGTCGGGCCGGGTCTGACGCTGACCGCGCGGGAGATCCTCGACGCGAAGGAATACCGGGCGGTCGCCGCGAATGGTGACGTCACGGTCATCGCGGGCAACGGCGTCGCGGGCAACCTGCGCGTCAACACCAACAAGTGGATTCCGTCGGTGGTGACCGGCGGGAATGCGGCGACGTCGTGGTGGCTGTTCGCGAACCCGAACTCGGGCCGTCCGGCGCTGGAGATCGGCCACCTGCGCGGCTACGAGGCGCCGGCGTTGTACGAGAAGCTGCCGGACATGCGCCGCATCGGCGGCGGCGAGGTGCCGTGGTCGTTCAACCACGAGGCGGCCGAGAAGAAGATCGTCCACGTGTTCGGGGGCAGCTTCATCGATACACGGATGACGATCGCTTCCAACGGAAGCGGAGTCTGACCCGATGGATGGCCTGCCCAGGGCGGTGAGCATCGACCAGGAGTTCTACGCCGACCACAGCCGGCAGCTCGGCCGCGTCGCCGACCTGCTCGCCGAGCAGAACGACCTGATCCGTCAGATGCTCGCCGCCCGGCAGGACGGCCAGCCCGAACCCGCCGCCGACGAGCGGCCCGGGCCGCACCCGGTCGAGCTCCGCGAACCCGACCCGCCTGCCAGTGCGGCGGCGCCCGCCGACGAACCCAAGCCGAAGACGACCCGCCGGCGCGCCACCGCCGCCAAGAAGGGAACCTGACATGCCTCCCATTCGACGTGCCGCCTACTACGGCGACAAGGGCGCCGCGGCCGTCGCTGACGCTGCCGCGATCACATCGGTCGCGGCGGCCGGGGCGAACCCGACGAAGGCCGAGTACGACGCGCTGCGCAACGACGTGATCGCACTGCGGACGACCCTCAACGCGCTGCTCGCCTCGCAGCGGGCGGCGGGAACCCTCAAGCCGTAGATGGAGAGTGCGATGGCCCAGGCTCTGCTTGCCCTGCTCGGGGTGCTGCTGCTGGTTCTCGCCGCGCGCGGGGTGATGGCCCGGCACGTGTCGCTGGCGATGCTCGGCGCCGTCGCGCTCGCGTTCTTCTGGCCGGTGCTGGCCGCCGTATTCAACTGACCGAGGGGGTCAACCGTGGGTAACCTGCTCACCGTCCGCAAGCTGGCGGACAAGACCGTCGGCGAGCGCGTCGTTCGCTACGACCCCGAGACTGGCGTCAAGAGGCTGGTCAACCCGGCAACGCCGGGCGACGATCACGAACCTTGGCCGCTCGCCGGTGTTGAGGTCATCGACGCTCCCGACGAGTGCGCCGTGCCGACCGGGTGGGTCGACCGGGCGGTGTCGGAGGGCTGGATCACGCTCGAATGCGCCAGGCTCGTCCGGCGTCCGGGTGGCCCGGCCGGCGACCCGCACTCGCTCACGCACGCGTTCGTGCACGCCGACGTGCTGGTCATTCACGCGGCCGCCGGTGACATCCGCTACCGGATCACGCACCAGCCGGACAAGTACGTCGCGGATGGCAGCGACGACGACCCGGTAACCCGCGACCACTACGTGGCCGGGGACACCCGCGTCGACTGGTTCTACGGCCTGCAGCGGGAGGCGTGACGTGGCCGACTTCGTCTACAACATCAGTAAGGGTCGTGTCGCCGAGTACGCCAACCGGATCAACACCAATGACCCGGCCAACAGTGTCTTCGTCATCGGGCTGATCAACACGTCGGCGACGGACGCGACGCTGCGCGACCTCGACGACTTCGCCGCGATCGAAGCCGACGCGAACACGGCCGAGCTCACCTCCGGCAGTAACGCCAACTACGCCCGCAAGGTCATCACCGACGCGTCGGGCATGACGATCACCGTCGACGACACGAACGACAGGGTCGACGTCGACATCGCCGACCAGACGTGGACGGCGCTCGGTGCCGGCACGGCGGTCACCGACCTTGTGATCGGCTACGATTCCGACTCGACCACGGGTACCGACTCGGCGATCCGGCCCTGCACCCAGCACGATTTCGCTGTCACTCCGGACTCAAGTGATGCCACAGCACAGATAAACGTGTTCTACCGCGCATCGTAAAAGTGCTGCCCGGTAGCGATATCATAGATGCGTGACGTTGCCGTGCGTGATATGTGGGAATCACTTCGAGTGGAAGCCGCGCGGCGGAGGTCGCCCAAGCACCTGCGGCGAGGAGTCGTGCCGCCGCAAACGCAACTCCATCTCATCGCAGGAACACGTACGCCGTAAGCGCGGCTGGTCAACGACGAAGAGCTCAACTTGCCTTGAGTGCAGCGAGCCATTCGAGTTCACACTGCCGTCCGGACGGTGTGGTCGACCGCCAGAGTTCTGCAGCCCCGAATGCCGGGCGAAGCGAACACGGGAACGAGCCCGGGCTTCTAGCAATGCTCACCGCGCCCGTCTTGCCGAGGCGGAGCGAGTTCGTCGTCGTCGGGTAGCACATCTCGGCAGGTATGGCCTCACTCTCGACCGCTTCGAGGAAATGACGGTTGCGCAAGGCGGCGTCTGCGCCATCTGCAATCAACCGGAGACGAAACATCACAGCGACCTGCTCAAGATCGACCACGATCGCTCGTGCTGTTCGGATAGTCGCTCATGCGGAAAGTGCATCCGGGGTCTGCTCTGCTCGAACTGCAACCGCGCGTTGGGCCTATTCGGCGACGACCCGACAAGGCTGCGCGCCGCGGCGGCCTACCTCGACCGGCAGGTCGCTGCCGCCGACTAGACATTGATGGAGGCCCGCTATGTATTGTTTGATTGGCTGGACCTCCTGATGGCCACGGGCAGCATCCTGCTCACGCCGGGCTCGGCGATCCTGCCGGACGGGACCACAACCAACCTGGCGCCTGCCATGCAGCGGGCCAAGAGTAGCGGCACAGCACCTGCACCCTACTTCCTGCAACTGCTGTACGACGCGGCCAGCGAGGAGTGGGCGTCCTGGGCGTTTCGGATGCCCGCCGACTACGCGTCCGCGCCGGTCCTGAAGGTCCAGTTCAAGATGACGTCCGCCACGAGCGGCGACGTCGTGTGGGCCGCGCAGGTAGCCGCCGTCACAGACGGCGACGCCACCGACGTCGACGCCAAGGTGTTCGCCGTGGCGAACACGGCGACCGTCACCGTGCCCGGCACCGTCGGCTATCTGAAGGAGGCGTCCATCACGATCGCCAACGCCGATTCGCTCGCCGCCGGCGACTTCGTGGTGGTCCGGCTCGCCCGACAGGGCGCGGCCGCAGGTGACACCGCCACCGGCGACGCCGAGATGGTCGGCGCGGCCCTCACCTACACGGCATAGGAGGGTTCAATGGCGCTCACCACAGGCCAGCGTGACGCGGTCACGCGGGCCTATATGCGCACCGTCGTCGGCGAGCCATGCGCATTCGTGAAGTCGGTGCTGCGGACTGCGGTCGACAACGTCGACGACTGGTGCGACTCGGCCGCCACGACCGTGCCCGGCACGTCGTACAACGCCTCACTCAACGCCGGTTTCCGCACGACCGCCACCTCAGCCCAGAAGGCGGCGCTGCTCGCGCTCGTGTGCTGGTGGCGGTCCGGGAGGACCCTCCCCGAAGGGCAGTAGCGATGGCGCGCACGTGGGCGTCCGGCGACCACGTCGACATGACGATCGGCACCCTCGTCGGGATCACCGCCGGCGCGAACACCATCGCGATCATCGCGAGGCGCGGCGCCGACTCGGTCTGGCAGTGCCCGGTCGCCGTTCAGCCGTCCGCGGGCAACCCAGCGCTGAGTGTCGAGATATCCAACGTCAACAAGCTGTCGTACGTCTCGTCGGCGACGGACGTCGACACCGGGGTCAGCTTCACGGTCGCGGACGGCTGGTGCCTCCTCGCGGTCGACAAGTCCGGCGGCACCGGCATACCAAACGGCCACAAGTACGTGTACGCCACGAACACGTGGACGCACAGCGCCGCCGGGACGTCGGTCGGCGGGTCCAGCGCCGACCTCACCGGCGGCAAGGTGCAGCTCGGCCGGTGGGCGGCCGCAGACCCGTGGGTCGGCGACCTCGCCGTCGTCGGTGTCTGGAAGCGGCAACTTACCCCGGACGAGATCGAAAATCTTGCCTACTCGCTGCAGGCGTGGTACGTGGCGGCACCGGACATGCTGCTACTCCTCGACCAGGCCACCACGGCTCAGCAGGTCATCGACCTGGCCGGTCAGGCCACCCAGCAGGCGATCGCCGGCACGGCCGTGTCGACGAGCTCAGTGCCGGTGTTCACCTATGGCTCCGGCCCTCAGGTCGCTGTCGGTCACGCCGGTGGGGGTGCCGGACAGACCGTCGCGGTTGGAGCCGCAGTCGACACCGGTACCGCCGTCACGCTCAATCGGGTGAAGCGGCGGGCCGCCGGCCAGGCTGTCGAGCCCGACACGGCCGTCGCCGTGGGCCGGGCGAAGCGGCGCACGGTCGGCATCGCGGCCGAGACGGACGCCGCCGCCACCCTGATCCGGTCGAAGCGGCGAACCGTCGGCCAGGCCACCGAAACCGGCACAGCCACACCCGCCGGCCGGGTCAAGGTCCGCGCTCCGGGCCTAGCGGCAGAGGCCGCGACGACGGTCCCGGTCGGTCGCGCGAAGGCCCGGGCCGTCGGCACTGCCAGCGACACTGAGACTGCCCGGCCTGCCAGCCGGGCGAAGCGGCGCACGGTCGGCATCGCGGCCGAGACCGACACAGCGCTCGCCGCCGGCGGCGGCAACAGCCGCACCATCAGCCCGGCAGCCGAATCCGACACCACGGTCGCTGCTGGCCGGCGCAAGGCACGCCAGGTCGGGACCGCCGGCGGGACCGACAGTGCCCAGACGGCTCCGCGGGCGAAGGCACGGACAGTCGGCGCCGCCGCGGAAACCGACTCGGCTCGTCCCGTCGGCTGGGCCAAAGCCCGTGGTGTCGCTGCCGCAGGCGACACCAGTACTGCCCTGCCGATCGGGAACCCGGCCAGCCGTGCCATCGGAACGGCCGGGGGGCTCGACACCGCACGGCCGGTCGCGGCAGCGAAACGGCGGTTCATCGCTGTCGTGGGCGACACGAGCAGCGCCGGGACACCCGGCCGCGGGAAGCGGCGACACATCACGGTAGCGCTCGAGCTTGATGTCGCGGTCGCGCTCCTCAGTCCGGCCATTCCCGGTCCAGCCCCCGCCCGGTACGTGCGGATGCACGCCGGCCGCGCCTATGCCAAGCCCGGCGCCACCCGCACCTACACCCGCGCCGGCGCGACCCGGCCGCACACCCAGACCGGCACTGGACGGGAGGCACTGTGACCATCCCTGACCTGTCGGTCGGCGACTGGGAGACCGCATGCCTCGACGTCGCACCGTATGACGTCAGCACCGCAGTGACCCTGACGCTTCACTCGCCCGCCGACCCCAACACGACCGGGACACCGATCCCCGTCGACGGCGGGGTCGGGCTCACCAACGACGACGGCAAGGCGGTGAAGCGGTTCACGGCCACCGCAGTCCAGTACACCGTCGCAGGCTGGTGGGTGCGGGCCTGGAACGTCACCGGCGTCGGCGCCTGCCAGCCCGACGAGCGGTTCTTCGTCGCCCCCAACCCGCTCGCCGGTGGACCGGAGTGGACGCCGAGCCGCGCCCGGGTCGCCTCATACGTGCCGTCACGGCCACTGGTACCCGCTGCGGACGGCAGCAACACCGATCTGCTGACGTTCGACGCCTCGACCAGACCCACCGGCAGCCAAGTCGACGTGATCATCATGGACGCCGTCAACTGGGTCACCGACTCCACCGGCGACCTCGACAAAACGCTGCACCAGTCGGCGAACGCGTGCGCCGCGATCAGGGCCGCCGCCTTCGTTGAGCTCGGCTATCCCGAGCGCAACGATCCGACGAAAGACACCGCGAACCAGACGTCGGATCGGCTGTTCAAGCAGGCCGACCAGATGTTGAAGCAGCTCGCCGCCCGCAACGAGTCCCTCACCGGCGTCGACCCCGACGACCCCGACGCCGTGTTCGAGATCGTGCCGCTCTATTCGTTCCCGCCCGCACCCGCCCACGGCGACCTGCTGCTCTGAACTGGAGGAATCCATGACCGACTATGTTGGTGTCTTCCCGACCGGTGCCGTCTCCCTGGTTTCGACCCCGGTCTCGGTGGCGTCCGGGGACCGGATCGACGGCGCTGACATCGAAAACGGTGGCGTGTTCACCGTGTTCGCCGCCGGCACCCCGACGGACGTCACGTTCGTCGACCCCGGCAAGACGCCTGCTGGGACACCGGCCGGCACGGTGCCGCCGGTGACCGTCGCGGCGAACACATCCAGGTCATGGGGCCGGACGGCGCTGAAGGGCTACATCAACCAGGCCTCGAACAAGGTCGTGGTGAACTACTCAGCGCCCGCTGGCGTGACCGCACAGGTCGTCGGCTGACGCCGTGGGAGACGTCGAGTTCCGCGAGAACCGCCGCGGTGTCGCCGCCATGCTGCGCACCCCGGAGATGCTCGCCGCCATGGAGCACCTCGGCGAACTGGTTCGGATCGACGCCGAACGGACCGCGGCCGTCGACACCGGCGCGTACGCGTTCGGCACCAACCACGACCCAGGGGTGACCGGCGGCGGTTTCAAGGTCGACGCCGCGATCCGGGACGGGAAGGCGAGCGTCATCGTCTCCAACGATGTCCGGTCGGTGCCGTCTGCAAACCATCCCACAGGATACCCCTACGGGGTAGCCCAGGAATTTGGGAACGAGCACGTCGAAGCCCGGCGCACGCTCGGAAACGCCCTCGATGCTCTGTCTACCCACATCTGATCACCAAGGAGCCGCGATGCTCGTCACGATCGTTGTCGTCCCGAACGCCGACAACACCGGCATGGACGTGGACCGCATGGGCAAGGTCGAGGACATCCCTGACGAGGTGGCGGTGAAGATGCTGCAGATGGGCACCGCCCGCGAGCCGTCCGTCGAGGAACTCGACACCTACGACCGGGACCGTGCCCCCGGTTTCGACGGCCGCTGGTCACACACCGACCTGCTGCTCGCCGACATCATCGACCGCACCGGCGGTGCCGAGCCGATCGGCTCGGTCGACGCGGCCCCCAGCCCAGCCCGGCCGCGTCGCCGGGCGGGCCAACAGCAGCCGCAGTCCGAGCCGCTCCCGGCAAACCCCGACGCGCTGCTGGTGTCGAGCAGCGCGGAAGCGGAGTCCACGCCTGACCAGGCGGAAACCGCGGCGCCGGACAAGCAGACCGGCACCACAGACACCACCGCCTGACGTCGAGGGGCGTTGTGGCCGGCTATATCACCGCTTACGCCCTACTGAAGGCGTTCCTTGCCGAGATCGGTGAAGCGGACCAGGTCGCCGTGTTCAAGAACGTCCACCGTCGGCCGCCCGGCAACCTGGCGACGAACGTGCCGCTGCTGGTCATCGCCCGGTTCGGTGGCGCCGACGACAAGCTCACCATCGATCGTCCCCGCATTCAGATCGACGTGTTCGCCTCCAGCGAGGACGCGGCGGAGAAGCTCGGCGAGGACGTACGCGCCGCGCTGCGCACCAGGCTCCCGCGCTACCAGCATGGCGGGGCGGTCGTCGGCCGGGTCGAGACAATGTCCGCCCCGCAACTCGTGCCCTGGTCCGCGTCCAGCGTGTTCCGGGCCAGCGCGCGCTACCAGATGACCGTCCACCAGTACACCGGCATCGGCTGACACCAGCACCCACCACGCAGCCCCGGATCGCACCAGCGGCCGGGGTTTTTCGTGCACCTGAAAGGACCGCGCCCGTGAGCGACAACAGGAACCTGCTCGCCGGCATCAGCGCCGCCGGCGCGGATGGCACCGGCCTCGTCTGGATGGCCCAGCCCGGATCGACCGCCCCCACCGACGCGACGACGACGCTCGCCGCAGCGTGGAAGAACATGGGCGGCCAGGCCGAGGCCGGCGTCTCGATCAAGCAGTCGATCTCGACGACGAAGAAGAAGTTCTACGGGTCGACCGACATCCAGCGGACTCTGGTCACCGAGCAGGAACGCACCATTGACGTGGTGTTTGGTGAGACGAACGCCCGCACCATGGAGGTCTTCTGGCGCAGGGCACTGAACTCCATCACCCCGGCCGCGGTCACTGGTGCTTTCGGCGTTGCAGCCGGCGCCTACAGCCGGCAACTGTATGCGTTGGTCATCGACATGGTCGACGGGGTGAACCGGGTCCGGTTCTACTGCCCGTCGGTCGAGGTCACTGGCCAAGGTGACGTGAAGATCGCCAGCTCGGAGTCGCTGGACTGGGGCGTCACGCTCACCGCCTACCCGGACACGAGTGGAAACGCCATCTACCCGTTCTTCGCCCTGCCCAACCTCGGCTAGGAGTGCCCATGACAACCCCCGACGACACCACCACACCCGCCGACACGCCGGACCGTGGCGACCTCGACGCCCTGCGCGCCGAGGTCGCCACGGAACCGGATGCAGCCGATGAAACGATGATCGTGCCGCTCGCCGACACGGCCGTGAAGGTCAAGCACTTCCTGGACTGGCCGGCTTCGGCGGACGACGACCTGGCGTTGGGGCGGATCACCACTTGGGCGAGCAAGATCCTCGCCGAGGACGACTTTGCCAAGGTCTGGTCGAAGATCGACCCGACGAACCGGCAGGTCGTCGCATTCATGGCCGACCTGGAGAAGGTGACCGGTCTCCCTTTCGCGTCGCGGCTCGCCTCGCCGACCAAGTAGCCCGCTACACCCGGCAGATCGAGGGCGACCTGTTCCTGAAGGGCGTCGACCTGCGAGACCTGCTCCGTAAGGGCGGCGGCGCGTCCCGGCTCACCGCGCGGCGCCTGGACGTGCTCCTCGACGCGCTGCCGGGCGAGTCGCTGTACAAGACGGCCGTCCGGAACGCGCTCAGCGACGACGATCTGGCCGAGCTGGCGTCGGAGCCGCCGCAGGGTCACGGCCGCTGGTCACACACCGACCTGCTGCTCGCCGACATCATCGACCGGCTCGGTGTCGTCGGCTGGGCGCTGCACGCCTACGAGAAGCCGCCCGAGCCGTATCACCGGCCCGGGATCGTCCGCCGCCGTCGTGGCCGGTCGAATCCCGCCATCAAGGCGCAGATCGCGGAGATCGCCCGCGAGCACGCCGAACTGCACGGCTACAGCCTGGACGACCCACCCACCTAGCAGCGGAGGGGGCTGTCGATGGCCGTTGAGGACGAAGGGATCTCCGCAGGCTCCGTCTACGTCAAGGTCGAACCCAACTCTCGCGGATTCTGGGCCAAGTTCGTCGCCGACAACCAGGCCGGGGCCGCGAAAGCCGGCGACGACCTCGGCGACCGGATCGGCAAGGCGATCGCGGCGCGGATCGCCCGGGGCGTCCGCGACGGGCTCGGTGCCGGCGGCACCGGCCTGCGCGCCCAGGGCGGCCGCTACGGGCAAGAGTTCGGCGGCACGTTCGCCGACACCGCGCGCCGCCGGATCGAGGCCGCGCTGCGGTCACTGCCGACACCGCAGATCGGTGTCGCGACGACCGAGGCCGAACAGAGGCTCAAAGACCTGCGCGGCAAACTCGCGTCGCTGGCCAGCAAGCGCATCGGCGTCGACATCGGCGCCACCGAAGCGCTTGAGGAAGTCCGCCGGCTCAAGACCGAACTCGACCGGCTCGCCGGGTCGTCGCCGTCGGCGCAGGTCCGTGTCGACACCGCCAACGCCGCGATCGAACTCGCCGCCGTCGACCGGGAGATCGCCCGCCTCGACGGGCGCCGCGCCAACGCCACCGTCGACGTCGACACCAACGCCCCCACGGCGATGGGGCACATGCAGGCGCTGGTCAGTGCCGGGCTCGCTCTCGGCCCGGCGATCGTGCCCGCCGCTGCCGCCGCCGCAGCCGGTGTTCTCGCCCTCGGCTCGGCCGCCCTGTCCGCCGCACCGGCTGTCGGCGTGATCGCACTCGCGTTCCGCGGGGTCGGTGCCGCCGTCAAGGCCCTCTCCACCGCCCAGCAGGAGTCGGCGAAAACCGGCGGCACCCTCGCCCAGCAGCAGCGGTCGATCGCCTCCTCCGCTGACCAGGTCCGATCCGCCGAGGCGAGCCTCGCGAACACCAGGGCGAACGCCGCCGACGCCCAACGCCGCAGCCTGCAGCAGATCGCTGACGCCGAACGGCAGGTCGGGCAGGCGCAGCGGGAAGTGCTGCGCGCCCAGCAGTCGCTCAACGACGCCCGCGAGGAGGAGCGGCGCTCCCAGCAGGACGTCGCGTTCCGGCTGCGGCAGAACGCGATCGACCAGCGGCGGGCCGCCGCCGAGGTCGAGGCCGCTACCGAGGCCGCCGCGGGTGGCGGCGGCGAACGGACGAAGGACGCGCTCGACGAGGCGCTGCTCCGGCAGGAGGAACTGCGGGTCGCCGGGGAGCGGCTGGCCGCCGAGCAGCACCGCAACGCCCAGACCGGTGTCGATAGGTCCGAGCGGGTCGTCGCCGCGCAGGACGCGATCGTCAAGGCGCAGGAGCGGGTCGCCGCCGCCGAGCGCGGCGTCACGGAAGCCCGGCAGCAGGCGGCGGCGCAAGCCCGCCAGTCGGCGTTTGCCATCGCGCAGGCACAGCAGGCGGTCATCAACGCGCAGCGGGCGGCGGGCGCTGCCACGGTCGCCGCGGCGGCGACCGGCGGCGCGGCCGTCGACAAGCTCGACGAGTCAATGCGGGCGCTGCCCGTCTCGGCGCAGGCGTTCGCGCGGGTCCTGTTCGGGCTGAAGCCACGTCTCGACGAATTGCAGGAGACCGCCGCCGATGGCATCCTGCCCGGCGCGCAGCAGTCGATCGAAACCCTGCTGCCCTACTTCGGTGACCTCGACGCGTTTGTGGGCGACGTCGCCGGCACCATCGGCGACCTCGAGGTTCGCGCGGCGCGGACCTTCACGAACCCGTTCTGGCGCCAATTCTTCGGCTACCTCGCGGGTGAGGCCACCCCGACCCTGGACAAGATGTACGAGACGTCGATCAACGTCTCCGAGGGGTTCGCCCGCGTCCTACTGGAGTTCACGCCCGTCGAACGGCAGGTCGGCGGCGGTCTCGTCGACCTTTCGGAGCGGTTCCGCGACTGGTCCCGGAGCCTGGAGACGAATCAGGGCTTCCAAAACTTCGTCCGGTACGCGGAAACCGAAGGCCCCCGCGTCCTCGCCACGATCGGCGAACTCGCGAGTGCCGGCCTGCGGATCGTGCAGGCGTACGCCCCGGTCGGGTCGGTCGTCGTCACCGAGCTGCGTATCCTCGGCCAGGTCATCAACGCCATCCCCGTGTCGGTGATCACCTCGCTCGTTGCCGCGCTCACCGCATACAAGACGGTCACGCTCGTGACCGGCGGAGCGCAACGCCTCCTCAACTCCGACATGCTCACCGGCGCAGCCGGGATGGTGCGGTACAAGACTGTCGCCGACGAGGCGGGCAAGGCCACCACCGGCTTTCAGCGAGGACTCTCGGCAACCTCGGCGTTCCTCGGCGGACCGTGGGGCATCGCGATCGGCCTCGGAATCACCGCGATCGGCTACCTGATCACGTCGTATGAGCCTGATCACGTCGTATGAGCAGGTGCAGGCCCGCATCGACGCCAACGCCAGGTCATTGGGGGACATCGGCGACGAGTACAAGCGAACCGGTCAGGTCTCGGCCGAGTCGATAGCGCAGATGGTGCGGCAGAACCCGCAACTGCGGGACCTGACCGAGATCCTCCGCGACCAGGGCCTCACCGTCGAGGACCTCGGGCGGTCCTACCAGAGCAACCTGGCACTGCAGGGGCGGGTCCTCGCCGCCGCCCGGGAACGCGCCGAAGCGGACGCTGCCGCCTACCGCAAGGCGTTCCAGGACGACCTGGGTTTCGGCAGCAACACCGAACTCCGGGAGCGCGCGGAACGGTCCCGTGAACTGGTCAAGTCGCTGCAGAAGTCGTATGACGACGCGAAGCTCTACGCCGACGCCTACGCCGGCGCCGCCGAGCGGGCCGGTGACGCGACCGACATGACGTCGGAGGCGTTCGGTAAGGCCAACCCGACGGTCAAGGCCCTCGCCGACTCGTACAAGATCTTGTCGGATTCGACGTCGACCGCTGCGGATAAGGCCAAGGCGTTGAAGGACGCCGAGGACGCCCTGTTCGGCGCTGCCCGTGATGCCGATCAGGCCGCTGTCGACCAGGCCCGCGCGGTCCAGAACACCAACAAGGTCCTCGACGATCGGGCTGCGATTACCGCGAAGGGCGCGAAGCAGCTCGACGTCAACACCGATGCC
Organism: Dactylosporangium roseum; assembly: GCF_025264685.1. Lineage (GTDB taxonomy): Bacteria > Actinomycetota > Actinomycetes > Mycobacteriales > Micromonosporaceae > Dactylosporangium > Dactylosporangium roseum. Next base: position 1,213,201 of record NZ_CP073721.1, on the reverse strand, counting down.
GGCCTGCGGCTACGGGAGTCCCTCAAGGATCAACTCAGCGCGATCAATGCCACATTCAGGGCGAACGTTGCAAACGGCATGTCGATCGAGGAGGCGACGAGGAAGCACGACGAGGAGGTTGCGGCACTCAAGAAGAACGCCACCCAGCACGGCGTCAACGCCGGCGCTGTGCAGCACCTCATCGACATCTACGGCAAGGTGCCCCCGTCCGCGACTACCGATGTCGCGATCCGCGGCCTGGACGCGACGAGGAGCCAGCTCGACGAACTGCTCGCCTACCAGTTGGCGCTGCGGACCGGCATCACCCTCGCCGAGGCCCGCGACAAGGTCTCGCCACAGATCACGTCGCCCGGCGGCAAGGGCCAGTCACGCGGCGGCCACCTGCACACCGGCGGTCCGGTTGTTGGGCCCGGCACCGGCACTTCCGATGACGTGCCCGCGATGGAACGCGGCACCGGTGCGCCGTTCTGGCTGTCCAACGGGGAATTCGTGCAGCCCACCGCGTCGGTCGACTACTACGGTCAGGGCTTCATGGAGGCGATCCGGCGCCGCGCCATCCCACGGCAGGCTGTCCGTGGCTACGCGGACGGCGGCCTGGTTCAGCAGATCCTTGCCGAGCACTACCCGTATCCCGTTGGTGTGGAGCAGACCAGAATCCCGAGCCGTGCCGAGGTCGCGGCCGCGGTCAGGTACGTGTTCTCGACCTCGACGTGGCCGTCGAGCCCCGCCGCGCAGCGCGGCGACAGCGGCGTGTGGCGCGCGGTCGTCCGGATGATCCAGGGCACTGGGCCGCTTTCCGGCAAGTTTGGGAATGCGTACCGGCCGGGAGATCCGCTTTGGCACGGTTGCGTACCGATGGACACCCGAATCTTGACCCGGCGGGGCTGGCTCACCTACGACGACGTCGTCGTGGGAAAGGATGAGACCGTCGGTTACAACCCGCAGACCGGCAAAAACGAGTGGACCCTCATCGTCGCCCTGCACCATTACGAGGACGCCGAGGTCTGGAGGCTCCAGAACTCGTGGTTCACGGCCGAGGTGACGCCAGACCACAAGTGGCTTGCTGATCAGCAGGTGACGGTACAAACCGAGACGGTCTGTACCGAGTGCGGGCGGGAGTTTGCCACAGGGCGCGGCATGACAAAACACCGCGCCGACGTACACGGGGTGCTCACTCCGCGCCGCGAGCGATACGAGGAGCAGTTGGTCGCGACCCGCGACTTCAAGCAGTCGACGCGGGTCCATCTGGCGAAGCCGGCGGATCTCGGCAGCCGGCTGCCTATCACGGACGATGAGGCCGAGTTGATCGGCTGGATCTTCGCGGACGGCTACATGGAGCCCTACGGGCCGACGATCGTCCAGTCAAAGCCGGCGCAGGTGCGGTATCTGCGTACGTTCATGGCGGGATTCCCGCACCGCGTGTACCGGCGTCCGGCCGAGGGTCACCAGAAGTACGAGGTTTTCCGGTTCGCCCTGACCTGGGAGTGCTGGCAGGATCTGTCGGCCCGGTCCAAGGCATCCAAGGCCGAGGCGCTGGACTTCGTGTACAGCCTGTCCGTGTCGCAGCGACGGGCGTTCGTCCGGGGCTTCCTGGCCGCGGACGGCACACGCGACCCGCGCACCAGCGACGAGCGGCTCGGTTACGCCGCGTTCCAGGTGTCTGGGCCGGTCGCCGAGGCGATCAAAGTGGCCGCCTACCTGGAGGGGTACCGGCCCGACACGCGGGTCAAGACCATGTTCGACAAGGACCGGTTCGGAACCCGGCCACTGGAGTGCATTGGGTTCCGTACCCCGGTCGTCAAAAGCCGGCACCTTCGCGTCGTCGACAAACGGATCGCGGACGTGTGGTGCCCGACCACAACGTTGGGCACGTGGACGGCCCGACAGGGCGAGGAAATCTTCCTGACCGGCAACAGCGGCCGGGCGGTCGACTGGATGGGCTACAACCAGGACGCGCTCGCGTCGTTCCTTGCCCGGCAACGACCGCTGGAACTGATCCACCGGACGAACACCCGCGACTACGCATACACCCGCGGCCGGGACAAGGGCTCCTTCAACAATCGGTTGATGGAGGAGCACCGCAACCACATCCACATCGCGATGCGAACCGGCGGCCTCGTCGGAGCGTCGGTCCCGTTCGGGGTCTACGACTCCGGTGGTCGGCTGCCGCAGGGCCTCAGCATCGCCTACAACGGCACCGGCCGCCCCGAGCAGGTCCTGACGAGCCGGCAGATGGGCGACATGGAACAGGCGGCGACGGCGCGGCCCGTGGTACAGAACTTTTACCCGGCGGCCCAGATCGACGAGCGGGCCCTGGCGATGATGTCCGCCCGCCGGTTCGCTGCCCTGGGGGTGCGCTGATGGTTTACGCCAACTACGCCGAATTGGCGGGCGTCGAGGTGGCGGGCGTCGACTACCGCATTGCACGCCGCTACGGCCGCTCGCAACTGGCGCACATCTCAATCCACGGCGGCGGGATCGAGGTCGGCACGACGGAGGCCGCGGACGCCGCCTCCGGCGACGACCGGCACGGCTATTACACCTTCGAGGGCCTCAAACCGTCCGGCAACTCCGTGCTGCACATCACGTCGACCCAGTTCGACGAGCCGCTCGCGTTGCAACTGGTCGGTTCGGTGGAACGGGTCGTGTCGTGGCACGGGGCGTCCGGCGGCACCGCGCAGACATGGGTCGGCGGTCTCGACACTGAACTGCGTGACGCGATCCGGGCCGCCCTGACCCGCGCCGGGTTCACGGCCACCCTTGCCGCCGACGACCGGCCCGAGATCCAGGGCCAGCAGGCCCGCAACATCGCCAACCTGTCCCGTAGGGGTGCGGGCGTGCAGTTGGAGTTGTCGACCGCGCAGCGGGAGGCGTTCTTCCCCGGCGGCGACACGTCCCGGGTGATGCGGGAGTCCGGGCAGCGGACCGCCGCGTTCGCGGCCTACATCGCCGCAGTGAACAGCGCCATCGACCAGGTGCTCAACGTGCCGGCCCCGATCGGCGGGGACGAGGCGATGCCGCTGGTGCAGATCGGCGACATCCTGTGCAGCGTGACCCCGGACGAGGCCGGGGTGTTGTGGATCTGCGAAGACGTGCAGGGCTGGGGGTCGCCCGGCTCGACGCTGGACGTGGCGCAGCGGTCGGGGGATCACGGCGGCTGGGGCGGGGACGCATACCTGGTCCCGCGGATCATGGTGATCAAGGGAACGTTGATGGCGCCGTCCGCGGCCGCGGCCGTGGATGCCCTGTCCCGGCTCTACCGGGCGATCCCGCTGACCCTGTCACCGTTGACGATCACCGAGGCGGGGCTGGCGCGGACCTGCATGGTGCGCCGGCAGGACGACGTGATCCCCACGTGGATCTCGACCCGCGATGTGGAGTGGTCGGTACAGGTCGAGGCCCCGGACCCGCGCAAGTACGCGGCGTCGCCGTCGGCGGTATCGACGGGCCTGCCATTGTCGTCGGGCGGTTTGCGGGCGCCGGTGCGGGCGCCTCTCCGGTCGGTTGCCACGGTGGCCTCCGGTGTGATCAGCGCGAACAACGCCGGGGACTTCCCGACGAGGCCGGCGTTCCGGATCGACGGCCCGGTGGTCGGGCCGCGGATCGTGCACATCGCCTCACAGCGATCCCTCGGATGGGACCTGACCCTGTCGGCTGGCCAGTGGCTGGACGTGGACGTCGACCTCAAGACGAGCTTGATCAACGGGCAGGCGTCCAGGAACGGGGTGATGACTGCCCGCGACTGGTTCGATCTGGACCCCGGTATCACCGAGATCGGTTTCACCGCCGCGAACTACACGTCAGCCGTGTTGACGTGCTCGTGGCGGTCGGCGTGGATGTGAGGAGACGACGGTGGTAGTCACCGCATGGATGATCGACGACCCCGGCGACGGGACCGTCGAGTATTCGGCGCTGCGGGTGCGGCAGGTTCTTTCGGCGCTGCTCGCCCCCGGCGCGACGAACCTCGGCGCCCGCTCCGGCGTGCGGCCGGGCGGGACAGGGCTGCGGGTCACCGCGTCCGGGTCGACCGCCACGATCCAGACCGGCGCCTGTGTCGTCGACGCCGCGGTGACGACGACACAGGCCGCCTACCTGATCGCCTCGTCCGCGACCGAGACCCGCACGATCCCCCCAGCGGACGGCACGTTCAACCGCATCGACAGCGTTTACGCGCGCGTGTACGACCACGCTGTCGACGCGTCCGGGCAGCGAAAGGCTGACATCGAGTACCTTGCTGGCACGCCGAGCAGCACGCCCGCGGCGCCGACCCTGCCGCCACGGTCGCTGCTCCTCGGGGATCTACTCGTCCCCACGACCGGTCCCGTAGCGGTCACCGACCGGCGGCGATGGACCGTAGCGTCGGGCGGGATCCTGCCGGTGCGGGACCAGGCCGAGCGGGACGCGGTCGACGCCTACGACGGCCTGGCGGTGTGGCGGCAGGACCGCAAGAGCTTGGAGGTCTCCGACGGGTCGGGGTATTTGGAGTTCCGCCCCGCGAAGATCGCAGAGAACATCCTCGGCGCCGCCGCGGCCTCCGTGACATTCTCGTCGATCTCCACCACATACCGGCAGTTGCAGCTATGGGTGGCGGCCCGCGGAGACGCGCCATTGGCCTTTGTCGAAACGATCCTGAGGATCAACGGGGACACGACCGCCTCCTACGATTCGCAGCAGATCACGGGCAAGTCAGCGATCGTCGCGGCGTTCGAGAACATCGCCGGGTCAGGGCTGCTGGTCGGCGAGACCGCCGGGGCATCCACCCCGGCGGGGTCCGGCTCCGTCCACGTGATCAACATCCCGTGGTATCGAGGCACACTGCTGCACAAAATGGTGACTGTGAGCCACGGTCTGATCCTGGGCACGGCCAGCGGGAGCTTTGAGAGCAAGCACTGGTCCGGCCGGTGGCGCAACACCGCAGCGGTCAACTCGCTCACGCTGCTAACCGGTTCGGGTAACTTTGTCGCCGGGTCATCGTTCGCCTTGTACGGGCTGCCGTAGATGACCGTCACGTGGCTCGGCTGCGACCTCGCCACCGGCCGGATCGCCGCCGAACTGCCGGCACTCGCACCATCCGTGCCGATCTCCCGCCGCATCGGCGGCCCCACCTCCGTCGGCTTCTCGCTGCCGCTGGCCGGCGCGCCGGCACGGTGGGAACTGGCGACCGACCCCGGCCGGACGATGATCGTGGCCCTGGCCGACGACATGCCGGTGTGGGCCGGGATCATCCTCACCCGCACCGGCGGGTCAGCACCGACCGCGTCCCTCGGATGCGCGACCCCCGAGGCATATTTCGACCGCCGATACGCCGGCAACCACGCATGGACACAGCAGGACGAGGCGTCGGTGATCGCCGCCGGCCTCATCGGTGACACGCAGGTCGACGGGCTCGGCCTCACCATCGACGCCCCGGCCACCGGCACGCCGCGGAACCGCCAGTACACGGACGATGCCGACGCGACAGTCTTGTCCCGACTACAGGAGCTGATGGACATTGACGGCGGCCCCGAGTTTACGGTCGAGCCGCGATGGCGGGCGGGAGTCGGCCCGACCACGATCGAACTGGTGGCCAGGGTCCGCAACCGTATCGGCGTGCAGCCCGCCCAGCCTGGCGCCGTCTTCGTCCATCCGGGAAACGTCGCCGACTATGCCCTCGCCGAGTCGTACGAGACGGGCAAGGGCGCCAACCTGGTCCGGGCACGCGGCGACGGCGAGGGCGAAGACCGGCACACATCGGCGGACATGGTCGCCAGTGAGCTGCTCGCCGCCGGCTGGCCCCGCTACGAGCACCGCTACACGCCCGGCACGTCGATCCGGGCACAGGACGTGCTGGACGGACACGCCCGCGCCGCGCTGGAGGCGATGCGGGCCGGCGCGCAGGTCTGGACCGTGAACGCGGTCGCATCGACGGCGCCAAGGCTCGGCCGGGACTGGGGGCTCGGCGACACCGTCGGCCTGCACGTCATCACGTCGCCCCGCCACCGCGGCGGGGTCATGGTGACGGCCAGGGCGTGGGGCTGGGAATGGGATCCCGCCGCCGACCGTGTCAGCCCGATCCTGCTACAGGAGGCGTGATGGCTATCCGGGCCGACCAGGCACAGACCGACCCGGTCGCGGCGCTGCTCAAACGTGTCGACCGGCTCGAGGCCCAGCTCCGCGAGCTGCGGGCCGCCCGCCGGCTGGAGTCGGCCAGCGTCGGCGCGGGCGGGGTCATCACCGTGCGGGACGGCGGCAGCATCCGGCTGCTCGACCAGTCGGGAGGCACCGTCGGCCTGCTCGGCGACCTGTCGCCGTACGGGCCCGGCCTCAAGGGCGTGCTGCTGTACCGGCCCGGCAGCGGCGCGCCCGCGATCGCGGTCCACGGCACCGGCGAGAGCGGCGACCTCGGATTCGTCGGCGTCTACGACCGTGCGGGCAACCTCCTGCTGTCGGACAACACCAGCGGGCCCGGCCTCGCCACGCCGTGGATTCCGCTGCAGGGCGTCCCCACGACATGGCACGCCAGCCCACAGCAGTCGACCACCAGCCCCACGTTTGTGGCGCTGTGGACGGTCACCGGGATCCGGCAGCACCCCAACGTGCAGGCGCACCTGCTCGTGTCGTCCGACGTCGGCGTGACCGGGGAGATCCAGGTACGTGACCCGGTGTCCGACACGGTCATCGCCGGCCCGCTGGCCATTGCCGACGGCGCGACCACGCACGTCACGCTGACCGGCCCGCTGCCTGGGGGCGTGGCGCACATGGCCCAGTTCCGGGCGGATGTCGAGATGCGGGTGGCCTCCGGTGCGGGATCTGTCGGGTCGTCCCTCATCTACGCCGTGGGTGTCCAGTCCCCCTAGCCGCGCCCGGCGCCGAGATCGACGAGATCTACGAGGAGGAATGACATGGCCTCGCAGGGATACCGCGACTGGCTCAAGGCCGGCAAGCCGTACTCCTTGATCAGGCCCGCGAAGGCGCTCCAGAAGAAGCTGCGTGCCTACGGCCTGACCGTGTACGACTACCCGAACGACGCCCATCTCACGGCGTCGACGCCCGAGGATCACACGCCGTTCTCCGTCACCGGCTGGCCCGGCCTGAACGCCAGGTGGAAGGCCCGCGCGCTCGACGTCATGCCGCGGTCCGAGTCGTACGCGCACCGCAAGGAGAACGCCGACATCGCGCGGCAGATCATCCGTGACCGGACCGCGGGCGTACCCGGCGTCATGTGGATCAAGTATCTGAACTGGACCGACGAGAACGGCACCTGCCGCCAGGAGCGGTGGACACCGGGCCACGTCACCCGCTCGTCCACCGACAACGGCCACATCCACATCTCCGGCCGCAGCGACGTCGACGACGACGCCCGCGCCGACGACTACGACCCCATCGCGCGCATGCGTGGAAAGGACGACGACATGATCGACCCACAGCAGTGGGATGACCTGCAGTGGCGCATGGACGCCATCTTCGGCGACCAGCCGCAGATCCGCGGCGGCCGGTTCACCCCGGACAAGGCGCCCGAGCTGTCCCGTAACCGGCTGCACGCCAGGTTGAACGCCATCGACGCCGCGATGGCGGCCAGCGCGAACCGGGAGCAGGCGCTCATCGACGCGTTCCACGCGATCGTGGCCAGCGGCACCAGCGTCGACACGGCCGCCGTCCTGGCCCGGATCGACCAGCGGACCGCGGACGTGACCGGTCTCGTCGAGCAGCAGGCGGCCCGGATCGCCGAGCTGGAGACCGAGCTGGCCGCGACCCGCGAAGCCGCCGAGGCGAACCTCAGCCCGGCCGAGCGTGCCGGCCTCAACGGCGTGCCGGGGAGCTGACCATGCCGCGGCCGTTGGTCATCGTCAGCGGCCGGCACCGGCCCCACGAGATCCTGCTGCTCGTCGTCTCCCTCATCACCGGCATCGCCTACACGATCGGCGCCCCGCCGCCGCAGTCGATCGCCGCGCTCCTGCCCGGCTGGGCACTGCACGTCTGGTCTGCCGGGCTGGCCGTCTCCGGCGCGATCGGTCTGGTCGGCGTGTATTCCCGCCGGCCGTGGTCGCTGCAACTGGAGCAGGCGGGGATGCTCGTCGGCGCCGGGTCGCTGGTCTGGTACTGCGCGGCGGTTACGCCGCTTGGCTGGCGTGCGCTGTTCGCCGGCGGGATCGCGTTCGCGTGGGCGGCGGCGAACGTGGTGCGCGCTGTGCAGATCCGCCGAGACCTGAGAGGTCCCCGATGATGCCGACCTGGTTGACGGCGCTGCTTACGGTCGCGTCGATCCTGTTCGGCGGCGGCGGGCTGGTCGCGATCATCCAGGCCGTCACGGGCCGCCGTGCGAGGAAGGCGGAGGTCGCCGACCGGCTGTCCGACTCGTCACTGAAGTGGGTGCAGGAGTTCCAGGAGGAAACTCAGCGGGCCCGGCTCGACGCGGCGGAAGCGCGTCGCGAGGTTGCCGAGGTCCGCCGCGAGCTCGCCGAATGCCGCCATGAGGCTGAGGCGCTGGCCCGGGACCTGCGGAACTTGCGCGGGGCCATCATGGCGCCGGCGGCAACGCTCGAGCGGCTGCGGGCGCTGGTCGGCGGTGGCGAGGTCAACGGCCGGCTCTGATCTCAGCCGGGCGGCTCCGGCTGTGACTGGCCGAGCCCCAACAGCCGGGCACGTCGCGCCTCGTCGGTCGGTATCCAGTTCGGCAGTGACGCGCGGTGGATCGCGATGCGCAGCGCCAGGTTGAGGTCGGCGCCGGACCGCCCGAGGATCGCGAGGCAGTCGGCCTGGTACTGGTGGTCGCCCTCGATGTAGGTCGCGGCGGCGTGGCTGAGCACGAGCTGGTGCCGTGCGGGGTCGAGTGGCGCGAGTTCGGCGGCGATCCGCTGGAGCGCCTCGTTCGGGGTCTGCCCGAGGTGCAGGGTGCAGTTCTCCGCTGTGCCGGTGATACGGGCGACGGCGAGCCCTTCCGGCCGCGAGAGCCGGGTCACCTTTAACTCGTCGGGCATGACCAGCAGTTTCGCACACACGTACGGGCCCGTACGAGATTCATCCGAAACCAGGCAGCGTAACCGCCCCGTACGACATTTCCATCGACGATCGGAGCACCACCATGGCCGCTGACCGGCACCCGGGCACCACCCACCTGCTGCGCTACTTCAGCTACGGGCATCTGCCCCAGCATCTGCAGACCGTGTCCCGGCCGTGCGCCGACCTGGCCCAGGCCATGGTCCAGGCGCTGCCCGACGGGCCCGAACTCACAGCAGGCCTGCGGAAGCTGCTGGAGGCGAAGGACTGCTTCGTCCGCGCCGCGCTCGACACCAACCTGACCGCGCCGATCGCCGGGAACGTCGAGGTCCGCCGGTGAGCACGGACGCCACGCCGATGCCCGAGCAGCAGACGTGCCAGCGCCGCATGACCGACTGGGGACCATGGGAACGGGCCGAGAACCTCGACCACTGGGCCGACAGCGGCCACGGACTCGTCGGCCAGGCGCAGGCGGGCCGATCGTGCTCGTTCTGCGGGTCGCTACACCCCGACGACTTCATGCGGCTCGTCGCCGAGGGCTGGATCGTCGGCCCCACCGACAAGGCATACAAGGCGTATTTCGCCCGGCCCTACTCGGCTGCGGAACTCGCCGAACGACGCGCGCGATGGGAAGCGAACGACCCGACCGTCCGCGCGGTCCGCGAACTCGGCGAACGCGACGGAAAGACCGCCGAGCAGATCGCCGCCGACATCGAGCAGATCGCCGAGGTAGCGCTCGGGTCGTCGCGCGGCGAGACGGTGGCGAAGTTCTACTTCCAGCACTTCAGCACCGACCAGCGCGCCGAGTTCATCGACCTCTACAACTCGGGCCGGATGAAGGTCGAGGGCGGCGGGTTCTACGTCCTGCCGTTCTTTTGCGAGGCGCGGCCGGGCCCTGCTACCCCAACGCCTGCCTGAATCCGACCTGCACCTGCACCACCGAACGCAGCACGTGGCGCATCACGCACCGCCGCAGACCGCTTCCCCGATTGGAGTCCACCGATGTTCACTGCCAGCTTCTGGAAGGCCGCCGCCGAACGCGCGGTCAAGACGTTCGCCCAAGCCGGCCTCGCCCTGCTCACCGGCGACGGACTCGGCGTCCTTGACGTCGACTGGGGTCAGGTCGGCTCCGTCGGCCTGCTCGCCGCGATCGCGTCGGTGCTGACGTCGATCGTGTCCTCCGGTGTCGGCCCGGTCGGCTCGCCGTCGGTTGTCGAGGACTCGAAGGCCACGGACGCGGCATGAAGACCCTCGTCGGCTCGCCTGAGCTGCCACGTCCCCGCAACGAGGTGACGTCGTGGGTGAACACCACGACCACCACCGCGGCGAACACCGCGATGTGGCTGCGCCTCGACATCAAGCGGTAGCGTGACGTCGCGACCGGGCGCCTTCCCGGCCGACCAACGTGAAGCGCCCGCCCCTGGTCTACGGACCGGTGGGCGGGCGCTCTTTCGTCGTTGCGTCAGGTGCCGGGGGCGTCGCTTGTCTCCTCCTGCTCTTCGCCGTGGGGCGGATCGAGCACGACGGAGGCGGCGCATACGTCGCACATGTCGTCGGCCGGACCTGGCCCACCGCAGGCGATGCACTCCCCGCGGGCCAGCGCACCACGGTAGCGGGTGACCAGCTTGTTGACGTTCGCGGTGCTGGTCCCCAACTGCTCGGCGACGACCTCCCAGGTCGCGGTCCGGGTCAGTTCGTGCACCGCGCCCGCCCGCTCCAGCCCGATCGCCGCCTCGGTGACGTGGCGGTCGACCAGCAGCCCGGCGACCCGCCACCGCTCGGCGGCGGGGAGGGCGCGCAGCCACGCGATCACGTCGGCCGGGGTGGTCGGCCAGCCCTCGCCGGGGGCGGTCATGCGACCCTCAGCGTGGCTAGTTCCCGGCAGCCGAGGGTGCGTCCATCGTCGGCCTTGACCCGCCCGTACGGGTAGGTCAGATCCGGCCGGTGGATGCCCTTGGCCGCGAGCGCCATGAGCACCGGCATCGACGTGACGTAGACGGTCCCGTCGACCGGATCGGGCAGCCCGGCGATCTCGCCGAGTTCGACGACGGCCCGTCCGTCGACACGCCGGACGTTTTCCGCGATCCGGAGGACGGCCCCTGTAGGGGGGATCGAGACCGTTTCGCCGTCCTCAGGCATGATGATCACCGGGTGGCCGGTGAGGTTGACGTACTCCACGGCGATCACTTGCACTCCGCGGCGACCCGAGCGGCCATCTCGGCGAGATCCTGGCCGTCGTAGACGTCCCAGCTCTCGCCGTCGTTGTCGCATCCCCAAACACTCAAATCACCCTTCCTGTAGACCCTGAGGTAGACGCAGCCCCAGTCCGTGTCCATCACGTACGTGGTGCTCGCCAGGTGCTCGACCGTCTCGGGGGTCAGGTAGTCCATGGCGTCGGGGTCGTCGGGGTCGACCTCGAATGCCGCCGCGTCGACGCCGACGGCGGTCAGTGCTGCGGCCAGCTCGGCGGGCATGGTCATGGTCATTCCTTCCCGGCGCGCAGGGCGCCGTAGGTGGTCCACCGGACCTGACCGGTCGGGACCGCGAGGGGCTCGCCGTCGCCGCCGGTGCCGACCCGCTGGCCCTCGAAGACGACCACCTGGTCGTCGTCGGCGACGATGCCGTGCTCGTCCATGTAGGCGATGAGGTCCGCGCCGGACCAGCAGCAGGAGTAGCCGTACTGCGCGTCTTCCCATCCGGTGTTGTCGCAGGTCCGGCAGTTGTCGATGATGCTGCCGAGCAGGGCGCCGCCATCACACTCGTGGCAGCGGGTCTGTGTGCCGTCCTCGCTCCACTCGCTGCCCCACAGTCCGCTGTAGGCGTGCTCGGCGCTGAATGCCGGTGCGGCGGTGTTGTTGTGGAGGCGGTAGAACGTCTCGACCATGACCATGACAATACCCTAGGGTGTTGGCATTCGCAACACCCTAGGGTATTCCCGGCGACGGCTAGCCGACCGGCACTACATAGATCTCTGAACCCGTCTTGAAGACGACCTTGACGCCGGGCAGCTCGCGCCCATCAGCCCGCCCCTCAACCCCGACCGCACCCGCCGGCAGATCGGCAGCAAGCACGTCCCGGATCAGGCCCGAAGCCTTCTGTACCCGCTCTGGCGTGTGCTGCAGCCGGGGCATGGTCGCCTTCGGGTCGAGCCGGGCCACGTTCGCGTCGTGCGCGGCCTGCTCCTCCCCCGTGGCCGGCGGGTCACCGGTGCCGGAACCCTTCGTGAGCCGGAACGCGACAGCCCCACCATCGACCTTGATCACCAGGCCGTAGAGGAACGGGACCGACAGCTCCATGAAGGTCCTCACCTCGACCTGACCGGTCGCTTCCACCCGCTCCTTGAGTAACGCCTCGAACGTCACCAGCTCCATACCCCCACCCCCGCGACGACGCTAGCCCGTGACCAGCCACAACGCAGCGCACGCCACGGTGATAACGGCCACGGCCCACCGCCGGTCCCGCATCCGGCGGACCCGCAACGCCGGGACCAACGCGACCAGCCCGGCGCCCACGATCGGGTACGTGCGGCCCGGCACATCCACGGCCGCGGTCGTCACGTCGGCCCACCACAGCAGCACCGTCGCCACCAGCCAGCCCGCGACCAACCCGGCCGCCCAGCTTCGGCGGCGACGCCACCGCGGCGACAGTCTCGACCGGCGCACCGCAGGCACCGGCGCCGGACCGGGACGGGGGTCCGGCCACTGCCGCGCCGGCAGCCCCTTCGCCCGGTCCCGTACGTCACGGTCCTGCCGCTGCCGCCAGATCGGGATCCGCGCCGGATTGTCGAGGTTCCCGTCGTGGTTCATCCGTGGCCGAAGCCGAGCAATGTGGAACATCTCCCGCTCGTCGAGCTCGGCGTCGGTCCACGATCCCTGCTCGACGACGAACGCGTCCCCGACGATCAGATCGGCGAACGGTCGCTCGTCGCGGTGCTGCCGCTCACGGCTCAGCAACTGTTGCCGGGTCTGCCCGACATAGTCGGCGTGGACCTGGCCGGTGACCGGGTCGAGGATGTTGAGACCGTAGACGATCCCGGGCCGGCGCACGTCAGCACGCTGGCCCGGGACACGGCGGAACGCCTGCGTCACAGGAGAACCCCAGGGTCGACGGCCCGCTCCGGCTCGACGGGCACCTCGAGCACGTCGGCGGTGGCCTGGCCGTCGTCAGGCGGCAGCCACGACCACGGATCACCGGACGGTTTCCAGCCGGCGGCGATGCACACCACCATGACCGCCGACCAGGGCAGCCGGCCCGGCACGCCCGTCCACGCCACCATCGCGGCCGCGCGCCGCACGTCGCCGCACCGGACCGTCGTCGTGGCGTCCCCGTCGGTGATCTCGACAGTCGAGTCGACCGTCAGCCACCGGTCGTGCAGCGTGACACGCGCGGTCGTCATGCCGCCCTCCGCTGCTCGACCCGGTACCGGACCACACCGCCGCCGTCGGACGACGAGATCAGGCCGTCGGCCTCCATCGAGGCGAGCGGCTCACGCAGCCACCACACGCCGACACCGAGGTGGTCGCCGATCTCCTGGATGTCGGCGTGCCCCTGCCGGATCGCGGCCATGATCTGTTCACGGGTGACGATCATCGGGCCACCGTCCAGTCGGGCATCGCCGCGTTCCACTCGGCGTCGGTCGGTGCCCGCGCATACCGGGCCTCGGCCTGCACGTCTGCGTCGGTGAACCGGCCCGGCCGATCCGTGCCGAACACCCGACCGTTCGAAGCGATCTCCGCATCACCGGACGCATCCGCGTGGTCACGGACGCTGTAGTCGGTGTCCGTCGTCAACAACTCCCCGCCGTCGTTCTCCTGCCGGAAACAGGTGCGGATCACGATCGCCCACAGCCCGCCCGGCAGCAGACGGGCCCACTTCGCGTCGTACGCCACACCGATCTGCCAGTCGCCACCGACCTGCCCGGCGACCGCCACCTCCGGGCTGCGGCGCTGCCACGCGCTCACGACGGGTCCTCGATGAGCTCGACGTCGGACGTGGCCATCTGGTCCTCGACGAACGAGTTGTCCCACGCGACGAACACCCCGTCAACGCCGTCGCTGTGCCGGACGGTCCCGGTGTACTTGCCGCCCCACTGCCGGTCACGGACCCGGTCGCCGGGCTTCAGCTCGTGGGCGGTCACCGGCCATTCCCCCGGTCGGCCGGGTGCGGCCCGTGCACGTGCGGAGACAGGTCATCGCTCGGGTCCACGTGGGACCACACGTTGCCGTCCAGGACGATCGGCGCCCCGCACGTACCACAAGAGTCAGTCATGATGATGATGCCCTTCTTCCTGTTGGGGTTGGGTGCTCCGGGCCCGCCGCGTGCTTGCCGGCTGTGGGCGGGCCCGGAGGCTGAGCTACTCGGCGACCAGGTAGTCGATCGCCCTGCCGGCCGACGCGAACACCCGGGTCGAGCCGTTGTCGTCGGTGATCGTCCGGTCACCGGGGCCGTCGTTGACCGCGATCCAGCCGCGGTGCGACCGCCACACCCGCCAGTTCCCGGCCCCGTTCACGACCCGCGCCGACCCGTCCGCGTTCCGGAACACCGAGGCGCTCACGCCGGCACCTCCACCCCGAACGCGGCCCTGCTCCGGCCGGATGTGCCAGTCGTCGACGCTCTTGTCGCCCGGCAGGGTCACCGAACCATCCGAGTTGACCTTGTATGCGCTCATCGCGCTCCTCTCCTCAGCCCGCGGCCCTACGCCGCGAGCACGTCAAATTGCCGGACGGGCGCTACCCTGACCGGCATGGGCATCGAACTGCGACGCGGCATCATCAGCGAGGACTGGATCATCGAGAACGCCGACGCCGTGTTCCGCTGGACTCAAGACCAGGACAAACGCGACCGCGACACCGACCAGCGCCACCGCGACCTGATGCGCGTCCACGCCGAAGGCTGGAAAGGCGTCGCGGCCGCGATAGAACGGGGACTCGGCTCCATCGCCGACGCCATCCGCAGCCGGTAGCCGCGTCACTCCCCGGCCTCGGCATCGAACAGCGCCTGCTGCTCCGTCCGGACCGCCTGATCCTCGTCGCGGGCCTGCGGCGTCAACTCATGCCGGCCCTTCGACGAGAACACCAGCCCCCGCTCATCCCGAAGGACCTTCAACGCCTCGCGGACCGTCCGCGTCGCGAACGGTGTACCGGCACCGTTAAGCGCGGCATCGATCTCGTCCATGTCCATCGCCGTGCTCGCGGCGGCCAACACCGCGAGCACGGCGTCGACCGCCTTCCCGCCGACCGCAGGCTTCTTCAGTGCTGTCTTCTCCTCCGGCGTCCACGAGCCCGGCTCGGTGGTGGTCGCCGTGACCCAAGCCGCGTACTCCTGACCGAACGTGTCGAGCGTGATCCGCGGCAGGACAGCCGGGTAGCCGATCGGGTTGTCGTCGGCGTCGAACACCCAGTCGTAGTAGTCCGGCTCCCACATCGCCCGCGACAGCATCGGCTTCGGATCGGCGCCGGCAAGGACGTACGCCATGCCGGGCACCTGCGGAATCGTGCGCGGGTCCACCGGCAACCGGCCGTTGAACGCCGTCGGCCCCGACAGTGAGTTCGCCGTCCGCCCCACCCACACGTAGCCACCGGTCAGCATGTCCCGCAGCGCCATCGACCCGCCGAGGTCGGTGAGCAGCGGCGTGTGCGTCGCGATCCGCAGTTGGCCGCCGCACTTCCGCCACATCCGGCCAGCCGCGGTCACCATCCCACCGAACGCCTTGTCGATCAGGAAGGCGTGGGCTTCGTCGATCGTCAGCGACAGGATCGGCCCGTCCGTCAGCGGATTCCACCACTTCCGACCACGCCGCTTCCGACCACGCTCGTCGCGGTACTCGACCCGCGCGAGATAGCGGTTGCGCCGCAGCATCTCCGCCGTCAAGGCCTCCACCAGCAGCGTCGCCTCGGCGAGCGTCGTCGCGACCGGCGCGGCCAAGCTGTCAAGGAACGGCGCGAAACTCTGGCCCTGCTGCGGGTCGATGAGGAAGTTCGCGACGATGCCGCGCTTCTGGCCGTGATCGTCGACGTAGTGCGCCCATCGGTCGATGGTGAAGAGCCCATTGAGGAGCTCGGAGTTGTGTGTCGGGACACACGCCCTACTCGCCAGGTACATGTGGCGAGGGCTGTCGACCTGGATGCAACGCACCGGCACCGACTCGATCGACCGAACATCAACAATGTAGCGCCTCCGGCTCGTCGATGTCACCGGCACCGGGCGCTGCCGGTCGCCCTTGCGCGGAAACCGAAACACCGGCTCGTGAGCTGTAAATGCGATGGTGTAGCAGGTCGACGTCGCCTCGGTGCGCCCCTTGACACGCTTCGTTCGCATGGTGGCCTTGAAACCGAGGCCGAGAACCAGGTCGAACGCGTCGCGGGCCAGCCGCTCGTGGCACAAGGCCAACGACACAACCCCGCTGGGGGCGCAGGTTCCGTCCGTATCGAGCAGGCCGGCTAGCAGTGCACGACGCTGCCCGATCGACGAGCGCAGGTACTCCTCGGGAATGTGCTTGTTGAGCAGCAGGCCAGCGTCCTTGAGTAGCGCCTGGAACGACCGGTGCCCGACGGGACGCGGCTCACCCTTGTTGAATTTGGCGGTGAGGATGCCGTGGCCGATCCCGTCGGAGTGGTCGGTCACGATGTAGCCGTCACGGCGGATCTCCTCCAGTACCTCCGGGTCCGGGTTGGAGATCGTCGCACCGTAGCTGTTGCCATCGCCGAGCCACGCTCCCAGCGTGTACGGCTGAATCGACAGGTCCCGCTTCGGGTAGTCGAGCGCGCCGCACACGTCGACCGCGTGGTTGACTGCTCGCGGCTGACTCCCACCCCGGGGCGCGTACAGGGTCGCCGCGATCTGCTCGGTGGTAACCGGCTCAACATCGAGCATGACCCGCCGTGTCGTTCGGTCACGCTTGGGGTTCGGGTGGCGCAGGAGGTTGCCTTGCTGCCACCGACCCCGCTGCGTCGTCGTCCGCCACTGGTGCTCAGCGTCCGCGACGATGACGGTTCCGTCGGAGAACTCCACCTCGTAGCACGGCCTGTCGTGCATGATGTCGGTCGCTGCAACAACGTTGCAGACGTTGCCGTTCTCGTCGAAGACTCGGTCGCCGACGGCGAGCGCACCCATGGTGGTCCACCCGTCAGGCGTTGGGATCGGTGTGTCGAGCGCGAGCGCCTTCCCGGAGCCGGTGGTACCGAACACGGCGACGTGCGGCACGCCCCAGCCGGGCCGGTAGATCTCATAGTTGCCGAGCTCGCCGTCGGCGTACTGCACAAGCGGCGCCGTGCCCTTCGCGACGTCGATCGACTCGGGTCCGGCCCAACGGACCACGTCGGTGATCGGGCTCGTGCGCTGCGCCATGATGTAGGCGAGGTTCTCGTCCTCCCCATCCGGCATGATCGTGATCATCGACTTCTTCATCGACATCGCCGACGCGATCGCACCCCGGGCCGCCTCGAACTGCTCCGACTGGAACGCGCCGATCGGGCCGACGATCGTGCCGCCCCAGCCGCCCGGCAACTTGTGCCAGTCGTCGAGACGGCAACCGGCCAGCCGCCCGTCGCGCTGAGCGGCCACGGTGCGGCCGGTGTCGTCGACGACCTGGTCTCCCTGCCGGAACGACAGCTTGTTCCGCCACCGCCGCCGAACCTCGGCCTCAACCTCGTCGATCTGCGGCTGCGGACGCTCCGGCGCCTCGACCACGACCGGCTCCGGCTGGTTTCGGCGCTCACGCTCGGCACGCCACCACGTCGCAGCCGGCAGCAGCCACGCTGCGACCAGGGCTGCCATGGCGATCCGGCCGACCCACGTCGACGGGTCCAGGCCGAGCGCCGCGGCCATCGCTAGGGCGGCCACGCCGCCCGCTGCCGAGTAGCCGACGGTGCGGGCGCACCGGTCGATCGCGGCACGAAGCCGCTTGTCGCCGTCGGGGTCCTCGTGCTCGAGGCGGCCCTTCGCGTACTCCGGCTTCGCGAGCACCTTCCGGGCGGCCTTCGTCGCGGCCCAGCCGGCCAGCGGCGCGGCGACCGCCAGCGGCAGCGCTGGGATCTGCGCGGCGTCGATGACGAACCCCGCCGAGGCCGTCCCGGCCAGCGCCCACACCGGGCGCAGTGGACGGTTCGCCGCCGACCAGATGTCGGACCACGGCAGTAGCGGCGCCCGCTTCACGCCGAGCTTCGTCATCTGGCGACCGCAGCAGTCGCAGACCGGGATGCCTTTGGCGGCCAGCCCGTACCAGCGGCTGCGCTTCGTCTTCCGGCATTGCCACTCAACGCCGTTGATGCGGCCGTACTCGGTGACCGGGACCGGCTTCGCAGCCGTTCGGCGACGGTTTTCCTCGTCGTAGTAGGTGCGGGACATGTTGTGGGTGCCCGCCGGGAGCCCGGGGCGGCCGGGCTGGCCCGACGGCTGCCCGGTCGGCGGGGCGACGGTGGGCGCGGTCATGATGCTGCTCCTTCTCCTGACTGGCCGTCACCGCACAGGCCGGCACGGGGGTCCGGCCCGGCGGAAACGGTCAGACGCTGGCGGTCCCGTCCGGGCCGAACCCTCGCTGCCGCATCTCCTGGTCGTACGCCTGCCGGTAGGTTTCCTGCTGCTCGACCGTGCTCAGTGACGTGCCACGGTCGTCGACGGCCTGCATGCCCGCCTCGCGGGCTGCGGTGTGAGCCGCGTCGTGCGCGGCATCCCCGTTCGGCTGGCGGTGGGACGAGCCGCTGACTGCGGCAGGTGTCACGATCAACAGCGGCTCGTCCCACCGCCCCAGGTCGTTGGGGTCGAATCGGATCTCGCGTTCCAGCGCCCCCATCGGCGCCGCACCGCCGCCAGCGTCGAGGAACGACGAGTCGCCGCCGAGATTCCCGGCGACCGTGGCGTGCGCGTCGCCGTAGGTGCCCTGGATGTGCTGCAGGTTCGTCTCCGTGGCCGCCAACGCCACCTCCGCGTCGGCGAGCCGCTGCTGCGCCTCGGCCTCCATGAGCTCGAGCTGGTCGAACATCTCGTCGACCTTCCCGGCGGGCATCGCATCCACGGTCGTGCCGGCGTTGGCGAGGGTGACCCCGTCGAGGTTCTTCGCCGCCAGATGCTCGGCGGTGCTGGCGGCCGCAGCGGCCGACGCCCGGTATGACTCCTGCATGTCGCCGATCGCGGCCTTCGCCGACCCGATCGCCTGCAGCGCCGCGGCGCACTGGTCGACGTGTCCGCGCTGCTCGTTCGCGAGCGCTTCAAGCTCGGCGACGGTGGTCTCGTAGTTGACGGCCTCACCGGTCGGTGCGGTCATGGGTCCTCCCGTGCTGGGTGTGGGCTGTTTCGCCGGGGGCTCCGGCGGACTGTCGGGGTTCTTCGGGACTGGCTGCCACCGGCCGTCGCGGTACTCTTCCTGCTGGCCAGCGTCGTTGAACCGGCGGGTGCCTTCGTCTGCGTCGTCGCCGTCGACGATCCGCGGGACCGGTTCCGACTCGGCCGGCTCGGAGACGGCGGTGGGCTTGGACTTGCCGACCGGCTGGACGAGCTTCTGCACGACCGGCGACTGCTTGGCCTTCTCTACGAGCGGTGCCGCCTTCGCGGTCACGGCAGCCTTCGCGGCAGCCAACCGGTCCCGCAGCCGAACCCGCTCGCCCGGGTTCGCCGCCTTCGCGTCCCTGGCCGCGATCAGCGCCTCCGTCCGCCGCGGCCAGTAGTCGTTCCATGCGTCGCGGAAGAAGTCCAGCGGACCGTACTTCTTGACCATCGCTCCGGCCTTGTCGCCGTACTTCGCCTCCAGGCGCGGCGACACCTTCCCCTGCTTCGCCAGGGTCGTATCGACGATCGTGTCGCCGACCGCTTTCGACAGCAGCCAGGTGACGATCAGGACCGCCAGAAGTCCCTCCATGGCTACTTCACCGTCTGCTGCGTGACGCGGTCGACGCTGTCGCCGACCTGGTCGAGGACGTTCGGCAACGTCGAGATGAACGCGACGAGGAACAGCGGCACCAGGAAGAACGCGAACAGGGCCGGCCGGTCGGCGCCCTTCTTCTTGCCTTTGACGTCGGCGACGATGACGCAGATCCCGACGACCACGGCGGCGACGAGCAGGATGCTGGCCTTCGCGGCGATGCTGTTGACCCAGGTGCCGATCGCCGAGGTGTAGGTGAGCAGCCCGGCGGCGGCGGCGATAACGCAGGCGGTGCGGGTGAGCCGGACTTTCTGGTGGATGTAGTAGGCGGCGCCGAACAGGACGAGGCCGCTGAGGGTGGACAGGAACGCGGTGATCTGGTTCATGGCGGCCTCCTTCAGCCGAGGGTGAGTGCGTAGAGGGCGGTCACGATGACCGTGAGCAGGGCGAGCCGCGCCGGGTGCCGGGCGGCCCACAGGATCGGGGTGAGGGCGCCGACGACGGCGAGCGCGACGGCCGGGATGAGCAGCCCGACGGTGTGGTTGTAGGCCACCCAGCCGGCGTAGAGCACACCGTTGCCGCCGGGGACACGGTCGCGGTCCGGCATCCGCTCCGCCCACGCGGTCTGGAATGTCGGCAGGGAGGCCGGCATCCACCACGCGTCGCGGAGGTCGGCCCACACCTGACGCCGGAAGTTGACCAACACCGAGAGTGACCGGTATTCTCGCGCGCGCATGCGGGCATGCACCCGCGCCTTCTCCGGACGCTCCGCAGGGTCTGCCGCAGCGTCTGCCGCCGCCGCAGCCACCGGAAACGCGTCACTGATAGTCACCGGTTCTCCTTCCTGTTCTCTGCCGTGTCGTGCCGCTCGACGACCTCGGCGATCGCCCGCGCGAGCCGCATCCGGGCCTCGTCGTTGATCCGCTTGCTCGCCGCGAGCGCCGCGTTGCACGCCACAACCACGAGCTGGTGACCGCCGCGCGCCGCACCGGCCCTGGCCTGCACGTGCGCGACCCGGTTCGCTGCCCGCTGCCGCGCCTTCTGCTCCCGGCGCTCCTGCGGGGTGCCTCGCAGCGCCATCACGCCCACCACCCGACAGCGGCGGCCAGGGCGAACAGGGCAGGCATGCCGACCAGCAGCACCGGCCACACCCACCGGTATTGGGTCCGCCGACTGCTCATGCGACACCACCGACCGACTGCCGGGCGACCGCCCGGTCGTACAGCGCGGCGGAACCGACTGCCACACCGAAGGCGACCGCGCCGAACACAACACCGGCGACACCTTCCGCGGTGTAGCCGAGACGATCGACGAACACGGCGACCGCCGCGAACACCGCGGCGAACATCGACGCCGTATGCACCTGCAGTCGGTAGCTGTCGACCGACTGGGCAGTCGGTCGGTCCGTGCTCATCACTTGCCTCCACCTCCAGTCGGGGTGTCGGTCGGCAGGTCGGCCTTTGCCTTGTGCGCGGCGACCGCGGCGACCATCCGCCCGTGCGACCAGCCGAGGGCCTGCCGCATCGCGTACTCCGACTGGGCCAGTCGGTCGCCGTACCGCTCGCGCAGGATGGCCGCGTTAGCGACCGCTGCCGACGAGTGGCGACCGACTGCCTTGACGGTCGGTCGGCGGCGGGCCGGGGCCCGGTCGGTCGCCTTGGCGGTCGGTGGGCCGGTCGGGTCGACAGTCGGTACGGCGGTCGGTTTCCCGGTCGGTCGGTCGGTCGCCCCGGCGGCCGGTCGGTCGGTCGACTCACGGTCGGGTCCGGCAGTCGGGGCAACGGTCGGTCGCGGGGACGGTCGACGGTCGGCGCCACGGTCGGCCGGACGGGTGGCGGTCGGCGCCTGATCCGGTCGGCCCGTCGGTCGGTCGGCCCGTCGGTCACACTTCTCGTCCGCCTTCCGGCGACGCTCGGCGTTGTACCCGTCCCACGCCTCCCGCGGGTCCGTCACCCCGTGGTCGATCGACCAGCGGCGTGCCTGCCAGGCGCGGATCGGGAAGTTCCGGCGACGCTCGGCGGAGAACTCGGCGCCGGCCTCGTCGACCCTCCGTTCCTTGACCAGTTGGAGGTGCTGCTGGCGGCGGGTGTGCAGTCCCCACATCCACGGCGACAGCAGCGACAGCAGACCGAACGCGCACGCGGCGGCGGTCGGCCGGAGGCCGGGATGGGCGAAGTGGGCGTAGTTCATCGCAGCGACCGCCGCGGCGATGAGGAACGACCAGCGGCGCAACCGACGCGCGGTGGCGTGGGCTTTGATGAGGAGGGCGTCGTGGGCGTGCCAGCCGACGTACAGGGCGACCGACTCGACTGCGGCGGCGAACCCGACCGACAGTGCTGCCCGGGCGGGCAGAATCCAGCCGGTCGGTGCGATGTGCTCGAGCGCGTAGGCGAGCTGGCCGTAGACGGCGAGGGCGTTGACGACGACGAGCGGGGCGACTGCCTTGACGGTGCCGGCGCCGGTCGGTCGGTCGACCGCCTGGCTGTCGGCCTCCGTGACCGACTGGGTGGCAGGCGCCTCGACAGTCGGTCGGTCGGCGGTCGGTTCGACCGGCACGACGTCGGTCGGTTCGTCGACCGCGTCGCGGCTCGTCCACGACGGCAGGTCGATGATCGGCCGGTGGCCGTTGGCCTGGGCGACCGGCGGGGGCCCGGCCGCCCAGGGGCTTTCGGTGAGGGATGCGGTCACGTGACCACCCCTACGGGCTGCCAGTGGCCGGTCTGCTTGGTGCGGGACACGACGATCCGGGTCGAACCGTTCTTGGTGAGGCCGGCGCTGAAGTCGGCGTGGTCGCGGTCGAGGCAGGCCCGGATCTCGACGTACCCGTCGGTCCAGGTTTCGCGGACGCCCCACTCGTCACCAGTACTGCCGACGGTCCAGTCGCCGTATCGGACGACCCGGAACACGACCTTGGCGCGGTCACTCTTGGCGCGACGCCCGAAGATCCCGGCCCGAGGACGCGTTCGCCGGTTGAAGGCAACCGCCGAGTTGGTGGCGATCGCGCACGTGGCGAACCGCTCGACGGTGATCCCGCCGGTCGGGAGTGTGAGCTGGACGCCCCACTCGACGGTCTGGCCGGTCACAGCACCTCCACCGTGGTGAGGGAGGGTCCGGCCGGGACGAACGGGGGGACGTCCCGGCCGGACGTTGGAGCCCGGCCGTCGCCCTCTGACGACGGCCGGGGGCTGGTGGGGAGCGGCTGCCGCGCGACGCGGGCCGCGGCGCGGAGCGCGTCGGCGAGCTTCTCGACGGTGCCGGGGTCGGTGGTGACCGTCGACACGGTGATGTCGACGACCGTGCCGTCGATGAACCCGTCGTCGGCGTCTTCGATGGCGGCGACCTCGACACGGACGTCGATGGGGCTGCCGTCGATGTCGTGGACGGTGTCGGACCAGATGACGCCGGCGTGGTGCCTGGAGGTGACGATCTCGCCGCCGTTGGGGAAGCGGATCGTCTCGCCGCCGTAGCAGTCGTCGCCGCCGTTGCACCAGGTGGGGCAGGTCCACCACGCGGGCGTGTGGATCACGGTCGCTTCAACGTTGACGGGGCGGCGGGTCACGAAGTCGATCACGGCGGCGGTCACGCGGTCACCGTCCGCAGGCTGGCGGCGTACACGTCGCCGGACTCGATCAGGACGGCGATGCCGGCGAGAAGCTGCTGCACCTCGCCGAGGTCGCTGATCAGCGTGGGGTCGATCCGCAGGCCGATCTCGACGGGGGCTGCGGCGAGCCCGTCGCGGGTGCCGATGCAGAGGCCGGCGGCGTCCCGGAAACTGGCGGCGAGCGCGGTCCGGCTGAGCGGGTCGCCGAGATTGGCGGCGGAGCGGGCGGCGGTGGACTCGGTGCTCATGCTGCGGCTCCTTCGGAGGATGCCCTGGTAAGGCGTGACAGGCGAGACGGGTCGAAGCCGACCCGGCGGGCGAGCCGCGTGAGCTTCCGGCCGTCCCGCTCTGCCTGTCGACGTGCCTTGATCAGAGCGTCGGTGCGCAGGGTCGTGAACGGCTTGCGGAGGTTCCCGCGCTGGCGCCCCCAGGCGGTGATGGCGGCCGCGCGCTCGGCGTCGTCGGCGATGCGGACGAACGCGGCGTAGGTGTCGCGGTCGGCGTCGCTGAGCCCGTCGAGGGCTGCGAGGGTGCCGGCTGATGCGTCCACGTCGGTCCTTCAGGGGTAGTCGTTGCGGGCGCCGGGATCGTGGCGCCCGCAACTGATTATGCGCATACTAGAGATCAATAGCAAGAATTATGCGCATACACTTGCCTCGCCAGGTCCGCCAAGTCCGGCAAACGCGACACCTATCCCGCGTGGGCCGCGAATTATTGCCGGAAAAGCCCCCGGTGCGGGAGCATCGGGGGCACGTGGCGAGACCCTGCGACCTTCAAGGAGCGCGGCATGAAGATCGAGTTCATCCGCAAAACAGCCGAGTCGACGACGGGCAATTGCCCGGCCCTCTACAAGCGGGAGGATGGCCGGTTCGTCATCCAGGGCTGGAGGATCACCGACGAGGAGCGTGCCCAACTGCGCGACCTCGCCCCCGACGAGGACGCGATCGTTGTCCCCGCGGATGTCATCGCCGGCATCGTGGCGGCCCAGTAGCCATGACGACACGGCTCACCCCGCGCGACTTCGACGACGCCTTCAGGTACTTCCGGCGCGACGCGTTCCGGCTGGAGGCGCGGCCGGTCTACACCGTCGACGTCGAGCGGGAGGCATTCGACGACTACCTGCGGGGTGAGCCGCGGCCGGCCACCGACTACGACTACTACGCCACCTGGCTCGAAAAGGTCCGCGAGGTCACCGCCGCCGGGCGCCGTCTCGAGCGGGTACGCATCATCGAAACCCCGCCCACCGACTACCAGGCGTTCGAACTCCACATGGCCCGGTACAACGTCGCCGCCGGCGAAACCCTCCGTACCATCAGCAGGCCCGACGCCGTCGAGGCCGGGCTGCCCGCCGACACCGACTGGTGGCTGTTCGACAGTGAAGCCGTCGCCGTCATGCGGTTCGCCGACGACGGCACACCGCTCGGCGGCACCATTCTCACCGATCCCGCGATCGTCTCTCGGTACTGCACGTGGCGTGACCTGGCAGTCCACCACAGCGCGCCGTTCACCAGCAGCGCAGCAGCCTGAGGAGCGAGCATGACCAACCCGACGGAAGCCAGGCTCTTGCAGCCCGGCGGACTCGCCAGCGAACTACGACGCCTGCGCGACGAAGCGGACCTCACCGGCGCGGCCCTAGCCGAACGACTCGGTGAAGGCTGGACACAGCCGCGGATCTCCAAGCTCGAGAACGGCCGGCAGCTACCCAGCAGCGACGACATCCGCGCCATCGGCACCGCGCTCAACCTCGATCAGGCCGTCGTCGAGCGGCTGCTGGACCTACGTGAACAGGTCAGCGTCATCACCCGGTCGTGGCGGCGTGGCCGCAACGCTGGACAGGCCGCTATTCAGCGCAGCTACGACGAGCGAGTGCGAGCCGCGCATCGCATCCGTAATCATGAGAACAACGTCATCCCCGGCCTGCTGCAGACGGCCGATTACGCCAGGCATCAGGCGATACAGGGCTTGACGACGGCCGGCTTCGACCCGGCCGAGCTCGACGTGACGGTCGCGGCTCGAATCGAGCGCCAGCAGGTGCTCGACGATGCCAGCAAGCAGTTCGAGTTCTCCATCGACGAGGCAGCGCTACGCATGGCGTACTGCCCGGCGGACGTAATGCTCGGCCAACTCGGCCGCCTCCTAGAGGCGACCCGCGGACCGTCGCATATCTGGTTCGGCATCGTGCCGTTCGGTGTCAACATCCCGTTCGTGCCGCAGATCCGGTTCATGCAGATCGACGATGAGGTCAGCGTCGAGCACTTCGCCGGCGATGTCACGCTGACCGGCGACGAGGCGAGGACATTCAGTGACGCGATGGATCGGATCAAAGATGAGGCGGTCACCGGCGAAGCCGCACGGAAGCTGATCGTCGACGCGATGCGCTGGCTGAGCTCGCTATAGCTGGAGACGCAACAGCGCCCCGCCCTTCTTGAGGTGCGGGGCGTTTTCGTCGTGCTGGACTGCTGGGCCTTCCGGGTTCGTCGTGGCTGGGGTCGAGGCGGCGAGGAAGGCGCGGGGCGAGGGTCCGCACGGACCGTTCGGCGCTGTTCCTCGCTGAGCTTTTGGGCTTGGGGAGTATGGAGCGTGACGGGTGTGACGGGTTTTCGCGATTTCCCGGCATGTACCTCATGCGTATGACAGCTCCATGCCCAGAAACGCCGAAAACCCGTCACACCCGTCACGCTCCACCGAAGTAGCGCGAGGGGGTCGCACCCTTCAGGGGGCGGGGGAATCGCGTCGCTTCCGGGCCGGGTGCTTCCCGCGCCACTCGTCGAGTCCGGCGACCGACCAGAGCAGGGTGCGACCGACGCGTTTCGGTTCGGGGAAGTCGTCGCGGGTGGCGGCCAGGTTGTAGAGGGTCTGCCTCGCGATCCCGAGGTGCGCGGCAGCCTCGTCCGAGGTCAGGAACCCTTCCAGCATCCGGCCAGCATACCGGCTTGTGGTAGCTCAGTTGTGATAGAGTTCTATGGTAAGTCAGTTACCATAAGGGAGGTGAACGTGATCAGGAACTACGTGTTCCGGCTCTACCCCACCTCCCCGCAGCGTGACCGGCTGACCGCGATGCTCCACGACCACTGCGAGCTGTACAACGCCGCACTCGAACACCGGCGCGAGGCATACCGCCGCGCCGGTGCCAGCATCCGAGCCGTCGAGCAGATGGCCGAACTCACCGACATGCGCGCCGCCCGGCCCGACCAGGCCGTGTGGTCGTTCACATCCCAGCAGCAGACGATCCGCCGCCTCGACAAGGCATTCAAGGCGTTCTTCCGCCGCATCAAGGCCGGAGAGAAGCCCGGCTACCCGCGCTTCCGGTCCGCGCACCGGTTCGACTCCGTCGACTT
Source organism: Dactylosporangium roseum (assembly GCF_025264685.1). GTDB lineage: Bacteria > Actinomycetota > Actinomycetes > Mycobacteriales > Micromonosporaceae > Dactylosporangium > Dactylosporangium roseum. The sequence goes on along the minus strand of NZ_CP073721.1, from coordinate 1,186,431 downwards.
CCGACACGGCGACGGGATCAAGTTCGACGCCACCAAGTCCAGCCCCGGCCACGCCACCCTCCGCGTACAGGGCGTCGGCGTGATCAAGGTCCGCATGCACCGCAACCTGCCCGACGGCGCCAAGCTCGGCCAGGTCACCGTCAAACGCGAAGGCGCCGGCCCGCGCGCCCGCTGGTACGTCGCCCTGCCCGTCGAAGTCGACACGGCACCACTGCCGGAGACCGGCCGGACGGTCGGCGTCGACCTCGGCGTCGCACACCTGCTCACCGCCAGCGAGCCGATCCCCGACCTCACCGACCACGACGGGCACGCACCCAACCCGCGCCACGCCCGCACGGCCACCGAAAAGCTCGCCACCGCCCAGCGGGCGCTCTCCCGGTGCCAACGCGGATCGAACCGGCGCCGCAAGGCCCGTGACCGTGTGGCCGCCCTGCACGGCAAGGTCCGCCGCCAACGGGTCGACGGCGCCCGCAAGGCCGCGCTCGCGCTGGTCCGGCACGCCGACGTGATCGTGCTGGAGAACCTCCAGACCGCCAACATGACCAAGCGGCCGAAGCCCGTCCCGAACGGAGACGGCACGTTCGCGCCGAACGGTGCCGCCGCGAAGTCCGGGCTCAACAAGTCGATCCTCGACGCGGGATGGGGGGTGTTGGTGAACGCGATTCTCGTCAAAGCGGAAGAAGCTGGGCGGGAGGTCGTGTTCGTCAACCCCGCCAACACGTCCCGCCGCTGCGCCCGATGCGGGCATACAGCAGCGGGCAACCGCGTCGCACAGGCCAAGTTCGAGTGCCTCGCCTGCGGTCACGTCGACCACGCCGACCGCAACGCGGCCCTGAACATTCTCCGGGCAGGAACTGCCCATCGGGACGCGGCATGAGCGCCCCGAGAAGCCCCCGCCTTCAGGCGGGGGAGGTTCACCTAGCCGCTCGACCTGCACAGCCGGGACGCCGAGTCAGCCTTGCCGCCGTTTCGCCGCGACCATCATGATCCCGCCAACCGCGGCGAGGACGGCGCCGCAGCACAGGCCGCTCCCGGCGACGGCCAGGTTGCCGTAACCAAGGTCGGCGAGCTGTTCAGGACCACCGTCGAAGAATCCGCTGGTCGCGTAGTAGGCAACCGCATACCCTGCGCCGCACAGCACGACGACCAGGCCGAGGATGAGCAGCACGATCCCGGCCGCACGCATCAGGACTCCCCCGCCTCGCGCTTGGCGAGTTGGGCGACGACCGCGGCGCCAGCCAGCGCGACGGTGGCGGCGAGCCCACCCACGAACATGGCCGTGATCGCGGGGGCTTTCGCCTCGGCCGGGATCTTGGTGTAGCCGTTGTCGGCGGCCGGCCAGGGGCTGAGCCCGATGACAACGCCGAGGATGGCCCACACACCGGCGAGAACGTTGAGGGCGGCAGCGAAGGGCGGGATGCCGCCGGCGCGGCGGGCGGGCTGGGTCACGGACGTCTCCTCGGGGTGGGCGGACACCCGATCCTGCCGAAGATGGCACCCGGAAGCCATCGGCCACCTGGCCCGGCCTGGGGCCGTCGCGGACAGCGACCCTCAACGGCGGCAGCGGAGTTCAGTGCCCGTCGGGCTCGTCCAGGCCGAGCCGGTCGGCGAAGTCCGGGTCGATGAGCAGGCCCGGAATGTCCTCGGCGAGTCGCAGCACCTGGGCGCGCAGGTGCCCCTCGGGCCCGCCGTCGACGGCGACCGCCGCGTCCGAGATCACGCCGGCCATCTCCGGAGTGACGTCCTGCGCGATAAGCGGCGCCGCCTCCGACGGCAGGTAGCCGAGGTTCGCCCATGCGACGGCGTCCTCGACCGGGCGGCTGGCGGCCATCCACTCGACGATCAGGCCGAGGTCGTCGAGGCGTGACGACGTCCGCATCCGCTCGATGTAGGCGCCGGCGCTGGCCGGGGTGTGGTCGGCGGCGCGGAGCAGCCGGGCGACGCTCGGCCCGAGCTGGAGCGCGTACCAGGCGGCCGCCTCGGCGACGGGGATGTCCGCGTCGAAATACTCGCGGATCATGCGCAGCCACGGGCCGGCGGGCACGTCGGAGTCGTAGACGCCGAGGCGCTTCGCCTCGGCGCGGAACTCGCCCTGGTAGACGTAGAACTGCTTCGCGTACGTCATCGCGCATGCCACCTCTCTACCTCGTCGAGGTCCCACAGCGGTGTCCGGCCGACCTTCCGCACCGGCTGCGGCGCCTGGTTCCGGGCGACGTACGAGCTCCACGTGGCTGCGGTGATATCCCGGCCGTGCTCCCGCAGGTAGGTCAACACCTGGGCGCTGGTCGCCTCTCGCACCGGCCCGGACGGGACCGGCCTGGCCGGGTGGGCGCCGAGCACGTGCCATCCGGGCGGGATCTTCGCGGCCTCGTCCTCGAGCCGCTCGTGGGGGCCGGTGCCGTTGAGCGGCTTGGTGGACCAGCCTCGCCACGGCCGTCGCTCCGGCCTGGCGGCCTCGGCCTCCGTGTACCACAGATGCCAGTCGGGGGTGGTGTCGCGGATCGGGGCGTCGGCCTCCATCCAGATGTCGACGGTGGAGCGGGCGGGGTGGTCGGCGACCGCCTCGGCGAGCGCCCGGGCGGTCGGGGTGAGCCGGTCCAGGTCGACCTTGACCGGCTGGTCGCCGATGTGGATGTCTACGATCATCGTTCAGTCCTCGTCGGGGGTCGTTTCGATCACGTCGACGTAGGTGCGGTGAGCGGCGACCCGGTCGGCGATCATCGCCTTGCGCTGCCTGGCCTTGTAGTCGGGGCAGGTGACGCATTCGTGGTGGTCGGGGTGGCCGTCGTCGAGTTCGCAGAGCCGGCCGTGGGTGGCGCAGACGCCGGAGCAGGCGGGGGCGGGGGCGGGGGCGGGGGCGGGGGCGGGGGTCATGGGGTTGGCTCCTCAGTCGGCGTGACGGTCGTAGCAGTCCACGCAGGTCCGGCGGGTCGACGCGGTCATGGTGGCGACGTTGCCGCAGCCGCAGAGGTTGCCGAGCGCGCGGCGGGCGTGGTCGATGGCGGCCTCGGGGGTGGCCTGGTACGCCTCGCCCATCTGGTTGGTCTCGGGGTTGAGCCACGTCCAGCGGATGCCGGTGCTGCCCTTGCGGCGGCACAGGATGATCGCGGTGCCGTCGATGTCGATCTCGGCGCCGGGCTGGTAGGTGGCGATCTGCGTCATACCCACAATGCTACAGCGTCACCCTGTACCGCGTCAAGCTGTATCGCCGTGGCCCCTGGACAGCGCCATGCATCTGTCGTACAGCTCCGCCCAGCGGGCATCCACATCACCCGCCAGTGCCGTCTCCGCCGCCATCTCGAAATAGAAGTAGTCCTCGGCGTACTGGTCCACAGCCGGCCGGTGCGGCACCAGCAGCACCGTCATCGGCTTCCCGGTCCTCGGCGACACATAGCACACCAACTGCGCGTTGCCGCCCATCCCGGCGATCAGCGGCAAGTCCCTGATCTGCACCTCAACGCTCTGCTCGGCGAACTGCCGTAACAAGGGCGGGCTCGAGGTCCAGTCGTCAAACGTCGCTGTCGCGACCAGGCCGAAATCGTTGGCGGGGGCCGGACGAGTCACAGCATCTCTCCTTTGTCATCGAATCTCGGCACCGGAACGAGACCGATCACGCATCGGTCCCCGTGCCGCTCCACATACGCCCACGGGTGCGCCCCGACCGGCATCGCCTCCAGCCCGACCACCAGCACCACCTGCCGGCGGGCCGTCGCGACCGCAGGCCAGTCGCCCTCCACCGGCCTTGCAAGCGTCTGCCCGCCCGGAGCGTGCAGGGTCGCCGTCCCGTCGCCGAGCACGACTCGCACCTCCGCCTCGGCGCTCGGCCGGCCGGGCCGGGCCTGATCCAGGCCGAGGATCGCCGCGACCTGCGGCATCAGGCGGGCGCCGTCCCGGGTCGGGGTCGTCAGCAGCCAGTACGCCTCCTCGAAACCGGTCGGGGCCTCCCCGATCCAGTTCGAGGCAATCAGGAACCGCTCGAACTTCAACTCGCCCCTCCGGAGCCGTAGATCATTTCTCGTGCCCTGCCTGTCACGCTCCGCCTGCCTGGCGCTGATCTCGGCGAGCGGCCACAGCTTCTCGCCGCTGTTCACGTCCCGGCCCACCGCGGCGACACCCATCCGGGCGAGCTGCACGCGGGCCGCCGCCGCCGAGCCGAGCCGCAGCAGCGCCGCGACTTCGCTCGTCGTCAGCGTCTCGGGCGGGCCGGTCACCGGCGACGCACCACCGTCCGGGTCGTACGCCGATGCGACTCCTGCGGCTCAGCCTCCCACGCCTCCGAGAACCCCCGGTCGGCGAACAGTTCGGCCAGGCCGGTCACCTGCTTGAGGCGCAGCACCTCGTCAGGCTCCATGCCCAGCTCTTTGCCGATCTTCTCGTCCGACCAGTTCCGCCGCGCCAGGTCGACGACAATCTCCGACATGGCGTCGACCTGGTGCACGCCACGGGCCCGGTTGTGTCGGATCGTCGCCGCGACCCGGTCCTCTTTCGCCGTCCGCTCCGCGTTGATCACCGAGACGGGCAGGCGCCCCCGGACTCGCTTCGTGATCGCTCCGACCTCCTTGCCGATCCGGTGTCGGTGGAATCCGTCAACCACCTCGAACGCCCCGTCGTCGACCGGCCATGCCACGATCGGCTGAGTAAACCCATCCGACATGATCGACAACTTGAGGAGGTCCATCTCCGGTTTCGCCACGACGTTCGGGTTGTACTCGTTTCCGGCTACCTGATCCGCGTCAACCCACAGCACGCAGTCGACCGGTTCCCGTTGCATCGGCGAATGCTCCCGCAACGCCAGCCGCACCTCATTGATGACGTCGATGCGCTCAGCCTCGGGGATCTGGTCGAGCTCGGCGAACAGCGCGCTGGCGCGCTCGACGAGCTGCTGTCCGATCAGGTCCATAGCGGGGTCTCCTCTGCGTAGTTGGCGGCTGGTGCCGCAGTATCGGGCCGCGACCACGGGCCCCGGTAGTACACGTCATGCTTGCGGCGCACCACCCGGATCACCCGGCCGTCACCAACCATCTCCTCCAGGGCGGCCACCACCACCGGCAGCGGCACGCCCGGCACCCGCAGCGCCACAACACCGGGCACCATGCCCGGCATCCGCTTCGGCAGCGCCTCCCACAACGCGGCATGCAAACCCTCAGCCACGGCGCACCTCGGTGAACCGGCCCCGCGTGCGGGCCTCGGTGAAGCCGGTGTCGAGGAATGCCGGCAGGCTCGCCTCGGTACACACCGCGCGTGCCGGCCGGTCCCCGAGCCACGCCAGCCGGTCAGCGAACAGCGCCCGATATACGCCCGAGCGGCGATAGCCGGGCACCACATAGGCCGACTGCAGAGTCACCACGCTGCCAGACTCGCGGGCGGCGCAGAAACCGACCACGACCCCGTCTGCGAGGGCCACGAACCACGTCTTGTCATCCTCGTCCCAGATCGGGCCGCCGACCTCGGCGACGACCTCGCGCCGGGCCAGGAACGGACCCAGCAGCCGGTAGAAGCTGCGGCTCTGGTTCGTCATCCGCTGAATCGTGGTCGTCATATCAACTGCCACTGTGCCCGTCGTTTCGTCATGAGTTTCTTGTACTTCTCGTACGCGCCGGGGCTCGACTTCGGCGGGCTGAAGGTCAGTCCCTTGCACCAATAGTCGTTCCTCAAGAGCACCTTGCAGATCCGCGCCCACGACGGCTTGCCTTTCGCGATCACGTCCTCGTCGGGAATGACGCCGTCCGGGTATCCGCGCACCTGATACCAGCGCAGAAACACGGCGATCTTGTCCTTGTAGTGGTCCGCCAGCGGCAGCGGCATCGACTCCAGCAGCCGATGCGCGAACTCCTCCCAGGTGATCCCATCCGGCCTCGTCACCTTGATCCGGCCCAGAATGTTCCCCGCCTCCCGCGCATACAGCGCGCCCTGGTTCGCTCCGTTGACCCTGGCCACCACCCGCGCCCACGTCTCCGGCTCGATCACGTGATACAGCCACAAACCTTTGCGCTGATCATCGCCGTACGGCTGGCAGATCCTCGCCTGATGGATCGTCAAACCGGCCTGATGCATCCGGTCATACAGCCGGTTGTACGGGCGGCGCTCCCGGGCGTAGTAGGTCCAGATGTCCTCGGTCGCCCAGTCGTAGATCGGATAAATGTTGTACGTCGGGCCGCCTTTGATCCACGTCGTCCACTGCAGGCCCTCGAACGGCCGTTTCCGGCCAGACGCGATCGTCCGCCACCGGTTGAGGCTCTCGGCCGTACGGATGCCGACGAAACAGGCGGTCAGCTTCCCGCCGCCGTACCAGTGCCCGAACTCGGGCACGAACTCCTCGAACTCCATCCGGCGCCGGAAGAACGGAAAGAACTCCTCATCGGTGATCGACGACGGGTGCGGGTCACGCACCCAGTCGGCGCGGCGGCCCGGATCCCAGCACATCCACTGCGGCTCGAACTGGCTCACCGCGTTGCGGAGGTTGAGCGGCAATGCCACCCAGTACGGTTCGATCACGTCGGCGTGCCGCTCGTAGGCCTCGGCGACGTAGTCGATCGTCAGCCGGTACTGGGCCTCTAGGTCGACGAACAGCACCCCGATCCGCCGGCCACGGCGGCGGGCCTCGTCGGCGACGAGCTCCAGCATTACGCCGCTGTCCTTGCCGCCGCTGAAGCTGACGTAGATGCGCGGGAAGTCGTCGAACACCCGCGCGATCCGCTGCCGGGCCGCCGTCAGAACGTCAACCCCGAGGCTTCGTTTGCCCACCGTCGCCGCACCTCCTCCTCTTCCCACCGTGCCCTGATCTGCGCCTCCGTCACGTCGACCACATCCCCCTCCGGCGTCGCGGTCAGGAACCGGTGCCCCATCCGCGACCACGACACCGGGTAGCGGGTCTCGTAGAACCGGCCGGACTCCAGCACCCACCGGAACACCACCCCACGGCTGCCGTTGCCGTTCGCGTCCGTGTAGTCGATGTCCGGGTCGAGGAACTCCCGACGGTAGCCGTAGACCGGGCACAGACCTTCGAGGCGGGCCACCCAGGGCCGCCGCGCCCGGTGCATCTCCCCGCGGATGCCGAGCTGCCGGTACAGCCGGTCGTCGGCGGGCCGCAGCCCGATCGCCTCCGCGGCGAACGCCGCCTTCACGCCGGGTGTCCCAGCAGGGTTGCCAGCCGGTCGTGCTCGGCCTCGGACATGACGTCCATCGCCGCCCACGCCACCCGGCCGCGGTGATCGATCCACCACCCTGCGGCGGTCTGCCGCAGGGCCGCGCCGAGCAGGATGCGAATGACCTCTGACCGGTCGCCGGGCCGCAGCCGGTGCAGTTGCGGACCGAACATCGGCGCCGGGTGCCCGGCCTTGACCGCGGCGATGGCGGTGCCGTACGCCGGGACCGGCGGGGCATCCACCACCTCGACAATCTCGGCGAGCCCGTCGACACGGATCTTCGCCGCCCACACCGTCTGCCGTTCACTGCCGGTCAGCGCGGGCAGCGCCGTCACGTCGACGTAGGCGGCGACCTTCGCGGCCCGGTCGGCGTCACGGCCGGCCTTCCAGCAGTCCTTGCAGGGCCGACGGGCCAGCCGTTCCGCCTCGCGCTTCCGCTCCCCGCGGACGTCGGTGCCGTAGATCTGGTGGGTCTGCTCGTGCCCGCACGAGTGCATGATGTCGTACTGGGCCATCACAGGCTCCCGAATGCTTCGCCGAGCTCGTCGACGAGCTGCGCGCGGTCGCCGGTCAGCGGCACCCGGCGGGCGATGTAGGTCGTGTAGTTCGACACGGACCAGTCGTCGCCGTCGGCGCCGTTGTACTGCAACACCCACACCCAGCCGCCCGGTCGGTCGACCCGCAGGTGCAGGAACGCGCCGAACGATGCGGCAAAGGCCAGGGACCCTGGGTTGCGGGGCTCGACCCGGACACCGGGCAGCTCGAGCAGCCCGCCGGCGGCCGCCGGGATCTCGGCGTCGGCGGCGCGGACGAACTCCATCACGGCCCGTGCCCGCAACACGGCGCGGTGCTCGACGTGCGCCTCGCCGGCGAGCACCGCCGCGGCCTCCTCCGGGGTGGCGACACGGACCTTGGCTTGGAAGAACCAGCCGTCGGTGCCGACCAGGCCGGCCGGGCTGTTGCCGTCCTCGTCGCGGACGTAGACGGGTTTGGCCTCGGCGACCACGACACCGATCATCGACACGAGCCTGCCGTCGCGGCGGTAGCCGGGCGCGTCGGCCGGGACCGGGTGGACGTCGTCGCACACGGTGGCCCGTAGCGCCTGGCCATCGGTGTAGCCGCGGTCGGGGCGCGGATGGAACCGGCCCGGATGGCCGTAGCTGACCGTCCAGGTCGGCCCGTCGTACCCGGGTGGGCACTGCCCGGCGTGGGTGACGGCACGGTTGGCGTAGATGCCCCGGCCGATCGGGACGATCTGCCAGCACAGGGCGCACGACTCCGTGTACCGGTTCGGCGGGGGCGGTGACGGTTTGCGGCTGGCCGGCGGGCAGGTCTTGTGGGTGTGCAGACCATCACCCGCGGCGAGGCCGGCGCCGCACTGCCGGCACGCGCCCACGTGGTCGGCGGTCGGGCCGGCGGGCGGGCAGTGTCCGTCGTGGGTGAGGACGAACCCGCCGAGCGACTGGTACTGCTCCATGGTCACCGGCGGGAGTCCTGCCCCCAGCCGCCCGTACATCTCGAAATCCCGGCGATCGTGGAGCACACCCTCGCCGACGTCGATCCAGCCGGAGCAGCGCTTGCAGGCGCCCGGGTAGGCGTTGCGCAGCGGCGGGCACTGCCGGTGCTCGGCGTACGGGTAGCCGCGTTCGTTGCGGCCCTGGATGCCGTCACCCGGCGCCACGGGCTGGTGGCAGTGGCGGCAGTCCGCGGTGGTGGTGTTGGTGGCGTGCCGCGTCTTGCGCGGCTTGGCGCCGGCGGGCCACGGGTGGGCGGCCGCGAGCTTCGTCAGGGTGCTGATGGTGGCCTTGCCCGCCCAGGGGCCTTTTCGGGTGAGCTGTTTGATCTGGCGCAGTTCGTCGCCTGTGGTTTCCCAGACGGTGACGACGGTGCCGTCGTCGGTCTTGTCGACGCCGAGGAGCAGCGACCCGGCGGGCAGGTCGTAGGCGGCGCCGGCCTCGACGAAGTCGCCCTGGACGGCGTAGCCCTTGGTCTGGCCGGGGTCGACGCCGGTGATGGTCTTGCGCCAGGATCTCCGCGCCCCGGCGGTGGCGGCGGGAATGATGTGGACTGCCATACGGCGGTCAGCCCGCCACCGGGCGGGCTTGCGCGGCGGGCGTGGTGCGGCCGTCGTTCATCCGCAGGCCGCTCATGACCGGCGGGCGGTCTCGGACGATCAACACGACATCGGCGGCGGTAAGCACGTCGGGGCCGAATCCGGTGTGGGAGCTGGTGCTGGGCGGGGTCACTTCCCAGCGGTCCGTGGCCCATTGACGTACGGTCCAGCCGTTGATGATGAGGGACCCTTGCGGAACGAGGGGTCCTGGCGTCTCGATCAGGCTCGGGTCGAGGCCTGCGGCGATGAGGCGTTCGCGGGTTTCGATCATTGCGCCCTCCTGATGGCAGTGGTGGCATGAGCTCCCACGCCAGTCACTATGCTACGTCGCGTAGCAAAGTTCAAGAGGCGCTGTCCGAACGGAGGATGCGTTCCGGCTCCGTCCCGCCCGGCCGCGACAGGTCACCCCGGCACCCGCACGCACACCCGTCGAGCACGCCACGCCGCACCAACTGCCCGATCTTCGCCGACAGCAGGTCCGGCGGGAACAGACTCGGGTCGCACGCCTCGCCGATGCCGACCAGGTCGGGCCGGCCGGCCAGGACTGCGGCGACATCCCACCGGGTCGCCCACACCCACTGGCGGCCGTCGTCGTCGCTGCGGATCTGGATCGCGTCGTCAACCGCGGTCAGGAACTGCTCGTCGGGGATGTCCTTGCAGGCGTGCGGCGGTGCGATCGTCACGGCACCTCCACCCGATGCCCACACTGATCCTGCACCGGCGACCCCGCCCACTGCCGGTACAGGACGGCGGCCGCGGCGGCGAGGGATCGGGCAGGGATCACCCGTCGGATGGTCCACCTACCAGACCCGGAACGGATCAGGTGGATGGGTCGCGCTTGGTGGTGAAAGCACGACCGGCCCGCGGCTGACACACCGAGCCCGGGCACAGCGCGCAACCGCCCGCCTCGGCCCGCACCCGGTGCGCATAGGCGCCATGACCGCAGATCACACACAGCTCCGGCGCAGGGGTCTTCCCCGGCGCCGAGATCCCGGCCAGCCGCATCACGGGGACCGCCACCGTGCCCGGTCCTCTCCCGCTTTCCGCGTGCACCGCATGGGTTTTCCCGTCACGGTCACGCCTGTCGCGCCTTCCGGCGAGCAGTAGGCGCCCGCTGTGACTGTGTGGCCACCGGCTGGCGGGGCGGAGGTTTTCGGCGCCGGCGGTTTCGTGGTCTTCGGCGCGGGCGGCTTCGTGGTGGTCCGGCCCGCGGTGGGCGCCCCGGCGGTGGGCGCGGTGACGTCGCTCGGCGACGGCGAGGGGCTCGGGCTCGGCGACGGGCTCGGCGACTCGGACGGGCTCGGCGACGACAGAACCGCGTTCTTCCCGGTGCTGTCCGGCTTGTCCGGGCCGCAGCCGGCCAACGCGACCACCAGGGCAGCGGCGGCGATGAGACGGAGAGGGGTCATGGTCGGATCGTCCACCCGGTAGGGGGCGGAACGCATCGGGCGGCCGGTCACGGCTGGACACCGATCGACGACCACGTATGGCCCCCGCGGCTGGCCTCGGGCTCCCCGGGCCGCCTAGTGGTAACCCGATGCGGCGACAGTCGTCACCGCTGCTTGCGGCTCGACCCCGGGCCACGGCCGAGCCGCCAGTCGGACGGCTTGTGCCCGCGGAACGTCTTGCCGTCGAGGATCGCCTGCGTGTTCGCCGCCGCCTCAGCACACTCGGGGTGACCCCACTGCCGACCACCGGGGACTCGGGCAATGTCCTGCCCGATCCGGTACGGCCGCTCACACAACGGGCAGGTCCCGCCGTACCGCGCCTCCATCGTCACGCGCGCAGCGTAGCGCCCGGGCGGGATCGGTATGGCCCTCGCGGCTGGCGTCGCCGCCACGCCTCCCCTACCGTGATCCCCGGCTCGCAGCCCGATCCCCTGGATGCTGCCCTCTACCCCTGTGACGCCCCCCGCGACGTCGGCGGCAGCAACCCCACGTCGCGCGCCCGCGACACGAGGCTCGACGCGCCGCCGACGGTCAGCCCGAAGCGCTCGGCGACTGCGGTGGTCGGCTTGCCGCCGGCCGAGTACGCGGCACGGTAGATGGCAGCCACCTCCTGCAGGCGCCGCCACGTGGATTCACGCAGCCCGGCCGGGCGCACGGCAGGCGCGTCCCGCGTCTCGTCAAGCCGCTCACGCTCGGCCCGGATCAGGTCGCCGATCCTCAACTCGCGGACGATGCCCGGGGTGAGTGGAACGCCGGTGGCCGGCATCTGCAGCGGCGGCGGTACGGCCCGGTTCTCGGCGCGGGTGGCCATGGAGGACAGCTTGATCCCGACGCATTCACGCCGGCCGTCGATGGTCTGCCAGTACATGCGCAGCATCCATGGCCCGTTGTCGTCGGGGTACCGCTGGAAGGTCAGCGTGACGTCGTCTTCGGCGAAGTGCTCGAGCTCAAGCCCGTCCAGGTCTTCCCTGGTTGCGTCCACATTTGCGGGCGCATGCCCTGACCTCGTCATGTCCCCCACGCGGACCAAGGTATGGCCTTTTAAGAGGTCTGCAAAGGATCCTTTGCGTCAAGTTCGATCCGAAGATGTCTGTCCGCGTCTTCAGATGTTGCAAACCTCTTGATTTTCTGCCAGCATGGGGTCATGTCCACCAAGGCCATCCTGAGCCTCATGGCGGCCCGCCAGCACGCGGAAAGCGGCAGCGGCCGGACCATCCGGCAGCGAGCGAAGCTGTCGATGAACGAGGTCTGCGGCGCGATCGGCGTCACCGTCGGTGCGCTGTCCCGCTGGGAGAACGGACTCGCTGTCCCCCGCGGCGAACCCGCGATCCGTTGGGCGGAGCTTCTCGGCGAGCTAGAGCAGGCCCTCGACGGCCGCGCGGCCCGCAAGAGCACCAAGCCGGCGAAGGCCGCCTGACCCCTATCCCAGAAACGACAACAGGCCCAGCAGGTGTCCGACCACCTTTGCGCTGGGCCCTAACGGAATGGAGCTTCCGTCATGTCTCACGCTCAGCCTAGCAAGATCGGCACCACCCGCACCATCACCACCGACGCCCGCGCCCGCCGCGAGGACCGCCAGCAGCGCAACCGTCGCCGCGACGCCGTCTACAGCAACGAGCTGCGCGCCGCCCTCCGCGACGCCGCGCCGCTGCTGTCCGTGCACCGCATCTTCTGACAGCACCCCTCCTGACCCCAAGGAAGGGGTTCTCCTCCATGCGCAACACACAGCCGGCCGCCCGTAGCGGCGCATCCCTGCGGGCGGCCGGCACGCGGGGGGACACGTGACGGACGAAGCACCGACGATCCTCGTCGTCGAAGGCGTTGAGCAGGCCAAAGTCGCCGAGGAGTGCGCTCCCCCGGGCGTGCAGGTCCTCGGGGTGGCGGGCTGTCGAAGCTGGGCAACCAGCGACAGCCCGCCTGAAGACCTCTCTGCCGTCGAAGGCAAACCCGTCGTCGTCGCCTTCGCCATGGACGTTGCCGGCGATCCGCAGGCGCACCAGGCGGCAACTGCGCTGACCGACGCGCTCATGGCCGACGGGGCGAGCAGCGTCCGCTACCTCAGTCTGCCCGGCCGCGCCCGGCTCGCCACCGTCCTCACTTCCCGCCCGGCCGAACGCCGGACCACCTACCTCGCCAACCTCATCGCCCAGGCGAAGCCCCGGCTCCCCCGCAAACCGTCCAAGCGAACCGACCGCCAGGAAACCGCAGGCGACATCGGGTTCTTCGACCACAACGGACTACTCGTCCAGCGGCTCTACCTAGCCATCGTCGACCGCTACCCGGCCGCGCTGACCCGCGAACGGAAGGTCGCCCTGTACCGCAGCGGCGTCTTCCACATCGACGGCACCGCCTTCGTCGGCGTCATCTCCGATCTTCTCGGCGACCGATACCGGCCCGGGCATCGCGGCGCGGCCGAGGAGTTCGCCGCCGGCCAGTTGTTCAACATCAGCCGCTTTCTACCCGAACACGGAGACACCGCCTTGCTCAATGTCCGCAACGGCATGCTGGACCTTGCGACCGGCACGTTGAAGCCGCACGACCCGATCTACCTGTCGGGTACGCAGTTGCCGATCGAGTGGAACCCGGACGCGAAGTGCCCGACCTACGACAGGTGGCTCGCTGAGGCGATCGGCGACCAGGTGAACGACCTCGAAGAGTCCACCTCCACCATGCTCGACCCGTCCCGGACCCCGACGAAGGCCGTGTTCCTGTTCGGGCCGTCCCGGTCGGGGAAGAGCACCTATCTACGGCTGATGCAGAAGATCGCCGGTGATGAGAACTACTCGGCGGTGACGCTGCACCAGTTGTCCGAGAACCGGTTCGCGGCGGCGAACCTGTACGGGAAAATCCTGAACTGCGCGGCGGACCTGTCGTCGGCGCACGTCGAGGACATGAGCGTCTTCAAGATGCTCACCGGCGAGGATCCGGTGCAGGCGGATCGGAAGTTCGGCAGTCAGTTCGCGTTCGTCAACCGGGCACTGTTCGCGTTCTCCGCCAACGAGCTGCCGACGGTTGGCGAGTCGTCGTCGGCGTACGTGGAGCGGATCAAGCCGTTCGGGTTCCTGAAGTCGTTCGCCGGCCGCGAGGACCCGACGATCGAGGCGAAGATGATCGCCGAGGAGCTGCCCGGCATTCTCGTGCGCTGGGTAACTGCCTGGCAGCGGATGACGGCCCGCGGCGGCTACCTAAAGACCGACCCGCAGATCCGCCGCGAGTTCGAGGTGCGGTCGGATCGGGTCCGGCAGTTTGTCGCCGAGCAGTGCAAGGTCCAGGCAGTTACGCCGGACGGCTCGGCAGTTATTGCCGGGACGGAACTGCCGGGGAGCCTGACGATTACGAAGCGTGCGTTTGCGCAGGCTTTCAACCGCTGGGCGGAGCAGCAGCAGGCGAAGCCAATGGGCGAGCGCAAGGTTATCGACCGCGTGACCAGCATCAACGGCGTGTTCGAGGTGCGTCGGACGCCCGGCTCGATCCGAGCGTTGAACATCACGCTGCGTACCGAGACGGACGAGAAGTGGCCGACCGAAGCCCCCGACGATGATCTTGCCCCGGCAGTTCCGGCAGTTTCAGAGCGCACTGTCCCCAACCCCGGAAAGACGCGCGATGTCGAGGGCACTGACGGTGACGTACAGGGCGTTTTATATCTCGCGCACGGGGGGGAGTACGGCGATTCTGCCGGAACTGCCGGAGAACAGCCGGCGTGCGCCCGCTGCGGCGGGGCACTCGTCGCCCTGATCGACGTGACGTCCGGCTACCACGACGAGTGCCCCGCCGCCGTCGAGGCCGCCTGATGGCGGCCGTGAGGTCCGTACGGACACCCGCTCTGCCAGTTCCTCGCCGCCGATCTGAGCCCGACCGCCCACAACCGGAGGTCCGCCCGATGAAGACCGACACCCGATTCACGTTGGCGCTGGAGCAACTGATGCTCCACCCGCAGTTCGTCGAGATCGCCCAGCACTGCCAGAACCTCCTCCCGACCGCCGTCGCCGACCAGCACGGCGCCGCGAACCGGCACACCCGCAACCTCGCCACCGAAATCGGCGCCTACCTCAACGGCACCCGGATCGGCGGCACCGCCGAACAGGTCCCCGGCTGGCTGCGCCTCGGCGTCATCGAGGCGTGGATCGCCTACTGCACCGGCACCGCCGACACCTGCATGCACAACCCGACCGTCGACCGGCCCCAGCCTGTGACCGCGGCACCGTGGCGGCTGAACACGATCGTCTGCCTGGCCTGCACGTACCTGCTGGTCCCGAAGAAGGGGTCGGTGGCCGACCGGACCTGCGACGCGTGCGGCCACGAATGCGCCGGTGGCGGCGCCGACGACCCGATCTACCCGTCGGTGGTCCAGTTCGGGTCGCTGATCTACCAATTCGCGGTCTGCACCTCATGCCGCGAAGACGTCCTGTCCACCCCTGGCGCCTGACCTGCAGAACGGAGCTTTCGATGCCCACGACCCGAACCTTGGCCGCACAATCCCCCGGCCCGATCGAGCTGCACGCCTCTCTCGGCGCGTTCTCCCTGTCGGTGATCGCCGAGCAGCGCACCCACGCCGAGTTGACCATCTCCACCACCGACGACTCCGGCTCGTCGGCCGACGCGGTGAACGCCGCAACCCTCGACGCCTCCGGCGACCGACTCACCGTCCGCTTCCCGCAGAACGCCGGCACGACCGTCATCCAGTCGGGTCGTGGCTTCCGGTCAGTGAGCGTCAACAGCGTCGGCGGGGTGTTCATCGCCGGCGACAACTTCGGTGTCATCCAGGCCGGCGGCGGCGTGTTCGTCAACGGCCGGCCAGTGTCGGGCGGCACATTCGTGTCGATGTCGCCGGTACACGTCGTGGCCCGCGTCCCGTCCGGTTCGAGCATCGGCGTCAACACCATCTCCGGTGATGTCGGCGTCGTCGGCGACCTGGACCGGGCGGACGTCAACTCCACGTCGGGTTCGGTGGAGCTCGGTGCGGTCCGTGACGTCGACGTGCGTACCGTCTCCGGTTCGATCAGCGTCGAGCGGGTGTCGGGCCGGGCGCGGCTGAACTCCACGTCGGGGTCGATCGACGTGTCAGGTCCGTCGTCGGCGCGGTGTGACGCGCGGACGGTGTCGGGGTCGGTCCGGGCGGCCGGCGGGATCGACCTGGACGCGTCGTCGGTGTCGGGGCGGGTGCGGAACCGATGACGACGTTCTGGCTGCTCGTGGCGGCCCTCGCCTCGTTCGGGTCCGCTGCTGCCGGTGTGGCGTTCTGCCTGAAGAAGCTTCGCAAGGCGTGGATTCCGCCCTCGCTGCTTGCCGCCTGGATCGGTTCGTCGTTCGTGGCGGCCGTCGTGCACCTGGGCCTGGAGAACTTGGTTCGGGCCACGATCGGCGCCGCGACGTTGTTCTGCGCCATCGCTGCGGCGGCGTTGCACCAGGCCAGCCGCGAGCACGTGTGACCGGCCCGATTCCCCCAACGGAAGGAACCACGATGACCACACCTGACAAGCCCACGCACTACGCCCAGGCGGAGGCGATCCTCGCCGGCCTGCCCAAGCCGGATCGCCTCGACTACGACCTGCAGATCGCCGCAGCCCAGGCGCACGCGACCCTCGCGGTCGCCGACCAGCTCGACAGCCTGGACTCGACCCTCCGCGACCTACACGAGACGCTGCGGGGGTCGGGGCGATGACCACGACCACCGACCAGGCCGCCGAGGTTGCGGCCTGGAACGCCGCCCACAGGCCCGGCACCCTCATCCAGTGGCGCCGCACGCCTGCCGCCGCATGGACCACCAGCACCACCTGGACCGACGCCTACCTGCTGAAGGGTGTGCCGACGCTGCGCCCGTCGTCGGGCGAGTTCGCGCCCCTCGCGAACGTCCGCGTTCACCCGCTCACGGACCGGCTCGCCGAGCTGGACAGGGTCGAGGTGGCGGATCTGGACTTCCCGCCGCCGGACTGCGAGTTCTGCCACGTCGCCACCTCCCACGACGGTGACCGGTTCTACTGCCCGCAGTGCCGGGCACGGTGGACGTCGAACGGCACCGACGGGTCCCGCTGCTGTGTCGAGTGCGGCGTCCACGAGGCCGAGGTGCTCGGCGGCGACCAGCAGCCGCGATGCCTGCCGTGTGCCGCCGAGGTGCTGGCCGGCACGCTTGACCCGACGGCCCCGTACGAGTGCCGGCGCTGCGGTGGCGAGGTGGTCGGGATCGGCCGCGAGCACGGTCAGCCGTGGGCGAAGCGGCTGTGCGGGCTGTGCAGCGACGCCGCCGACCGTGACGCCGACCTGAACCGGTGGCGCACGCTGCGGGCCGGGGCGGGTGCCCGGTGACCGCCGAGACGTGCCTGGTGCATGAGGGTGAGCGCCGCATCCTGCACGGCTACGACGCCACCATCCTCGGCGGCTGCGAGCCGTCGCAGGAGAACCCGGACTGGTGCCGGCATCGGGTCCGGTTCGACACGCTGATCAACCGGACGACCGGGACGTGGCATGAGACGTCAGCGTTCGGCTGGGAGTTCGGTCGCGTCATCGAGGCGGCTGCCCGGTGACCGCCGACTTCACGATCACTGGCTTCCCGCCGCACACCCTGACCATCACCGAGGTCGACGGCGCCCTGACGTACACGCTGACCTGCGACGGCGTGACCGACACGTGCCGGGCCTGGCAGGAGTGCCTCGACACCGACTGCGACCGCGACGTGCTGGAGTGGTCTGAGGAGGACGGCGACGACGAGCCGGAGGCGCACGGCATCCGGCACCGCAACCTGGACATGGGCTGGTCGACGCCGCTGGACGAGTGCTGGCTGGTCGGGCATCCCGACTGGCCTGAGCCGGCGCGGGAACTGCAGCTCGGGCCGGGCGTATACCGGGTCGTGCACCGGTACGAGGCGGGCGGCGACTACTTCGTGCTGAGCGTGGTGGGCAACCGGTGACTGTCGACGGCATCGAACAGGGGTATGTGACCGGCGCGTACGCGGTCGCCCGGTGGCTGGCGTCCCAGGCGAACGAGGCGCGCGCGAACCGGCGCCTGGACGCCGAGACGTGCCGGAAGCTGGCCGCCGGCGCGGAGGCGATGGTGGTGGCGATGATCGGCCGGCTGAACGCGAACCCGGACGGCTGCGACGCCGTCGACTGGCCTGCCGGGGATGCGAAGATCCGCGAACTGTCGATCACGCCGTGGGACATCCGCGCCGCGGCGACCGGCGGCGGGCCCTGCACCTGCGGGAAGCCGTTCTGGACGCACGTGTGCCTGTCGTGTTCGCCGGACTACCAGACGCCCGGGCCGGGCTGTGGCAACTGCCGCAACACCGGCATGGACCAGACGCCCTGCCGGCCCTCGAGAGGAGTAGCGCCATGACCGGCGTGCGTGTGCAGTGGCGTGCCGACTACGGCCCCGTGCAGTTGCGGGATCTGCTCGGCCTTGCCGAGTGGCAGGTGGAGCGGCTCGGCAAGGCCATCCCCGCCCCCGATGTGCCGGGCGGGCGCTGGTCGCAGGCGGTGGCGAAACGCCTCCACCGGCGCCGCAAGGCCCTCGCCGCCCGGGCGGGCAGCATCCCCGACATGGGCGTCCACCGGGCGGCCGAGATTCTGTCGGAGCGGCTGGGTCTGCCCGTCTCCGCCGACGCGGTCCGGGAGTTGTGCCGCACCGGTGTGATCCCGGCGGCCGGCACGTACAAGACGCACCGGCTGTACGACGGCCGGGCGATCGAGGCGTTCGCTGACGTCGCCGTCCTCAACCAGGCCGAGATCGACGGCTATCTCATGCCGACCGTCGACGCGATGACGCTGCTCGGCTGCCGGGAGCGCGACTGGCGGCATTTGATCGCGAAAGGCTGGCTGCGCCCGCGGCTGTACGTGAACGGCCAGTGGGGATCGCGGGTGGCGCTGTTCCGGGCGAAGGATCTGCGGGACCTGCGGGCCTGCCCGGACATCGACTGGGACGCGGTCCGTGCGGTGCCTGCCGGTCGGCGGTCGCTGCTGGCTGCGCTGCCCGACCTGGATGGACCCGTCACCTACTACATCAACGAACCGAAGGAGCACTGATCATGGGCTACACACTGACCTCCGCCGACGTCGAGGAGCGCGTTGAGGCGCGCCTGAAGGCTCTCCGCCCGACCGACGACCAGATGTGGGACCAAACTCTGAAGGAGCGCGACCAGGCCGAGGAAGTCGCCAACAAGCTGACCGAGGCCGTCGGGCAGTTCCTCGGCGTCGACTTCGGCGGGCACTCCTCCGACAACTGCCCGTGGCGGAATGCCCTGGATGCCCTCAACGACGCTCTCGGAAGCAGGCCGACGCTGTGAGCACGCAGATCCTCGC
The DNA here is from genome assembly GCF_025264685.1 of Dactylosporangium roseum. Taxonomy (GTDB): domain Bacteria; phylum Actinomycetota; class Actinomycetes; order Mycobacteriales; family Micromonosporaceae; genus Dactylosporangium; species Dactylosporangium roseum. The sequence goes on along the minus strand of NZ_CP073721.1, from coordinate 1,167,434 downwards.
CGACAGGCTCGTCGACTTGGCCCGGCTGTCGCTGCTGTTCGGCACCATCGACCGGATCACGTTCCACGCGGACGGCACCACGCCCGAGTCGGACACCGACCACACCGTCATGCTCGGGCTGGCCGCGTGCGCGTTCGCCACCGAGCACGTGCCCGGCCTGCGCGTCGGGCTGGTCGCCCAGTTCGCGCTGGTGCACGACCTCGTCGAGGCGTACGCCGGTGATATGCCCACCCTTCGCGCGTTGAGCAGCGACCAGAAGGCGCAGAAGAAGGCCCGCGAGCACGCCGCCTACTCGCGGATCATGAGCGAGTTCGGGCTGGAACTGCCGTGGATTGACCAGACGATCAGCGAGTACGAGCGCCAACTGCTACCGGAGGCCCGGTTCGTGCGGGCACTGGACAAGCTGATGCCGAAGCTGACACACATCCTGAACGACTGCACAACCCTGCGGGCGCAGGGTGTCACCGTCGACGAACTGCGGGCCCGGTACGAGATGCAGGAGCAGGAGCTGCTGGCGTACGCCGCCGACTTCCCGGTGCTCATGGAGTTGCGCGCCGAGCTCGTCGACCGGGTGCTGGCCGCCTACGCGGGGACGGAGGTGGCGGCCTGATGGCCGAGCCCGGAAAGGTTGCGTGGGTTCGCCGGCAGCTCGCCGACGGCGACGTGGTGACCGAGGACGACGCGATCGACCTGCTGGAGCACTACGACCGCCTCCACGCGCTGCTCGGCCAGACTCGTGACGCCCTGCAGTTGGCGTTGGCGTACGCCGAGGGTGAGCTGCCCGACGTGGACGCGGTCACGATGCGCGCCGAGTTCGCGGGCTGCCGCGAGGCGCTGCGGCTGGCGACTGAGGCGGTGCTGCGGTGAGTTCGGGAACCTACCTGTCGGGATTCGCTGGCCTGCTTCGCCGCTGGGCCGACCGGATCTCGCCGGAGACGGCGCCACGCGGCCCGGTCGCCTCGTTCACGTTCGAGCACGAGGAGGGCATCCGGTTCCGCGATGATGGACGCGGCTGCCCGCTGTGGTATCTCGGCGACGCCGACTATGAGCGCGCCCACACCGAGGCCAACACCCGGCATGTGCGGGTCGACTGGCGGTCGATGACCGTGACGCACCCAGGCGGTGAGCGTTGAGCAACGTCCACATCACCACCGACGGCGACACCCTCTGGCTGGAGTGCCACGGCCACCAGATCCGGTCCGTCGAACCCGGCGACACCTGGGACGAGCTACTGGCCGCGGTCCAGCGTCACCAGTGCACCGGCTTCCACGGGCCGGACGGTCCTCGGCACGGCTACATGCACGGCGAGTGCGGCGACTACTGCAACAACCTGGCGTGCCCGGCCGGCCAGACGCACGAGGTGTGCACCCCCGAGTGCGACGGAGACCTGGCGTGAGTGCCGGCACCGACGTCGACTGGCTGCCCCCGACCCAGTACCTGATCTGCGAGCTGCTGGCCGCCCGGCACCGCACCGGCGAAACGTGGTGGCACATCCCGGCGAAGGTGAAGTGGGCGCTGCTCGCGCTCGCCGACGCCGGGCTCGTCGACATCATGGCCGGGCAGCAGCCACGCACGTTCCGGGCCCGGCTGACCGACGCCGGCCGGGCCGCGTTCATGCCGGCCGTGTGGACGCCACCGGCGCCCGGCGACCTGGCCGCGCTGCTCCGGTACGCCGCCGCGGGGCGCCGCGAGTACCTGCCGGGCCTGCCGGAGGACATGCGGCCGCTCGTCGAGGTGGAGATCGGCACGCTCGAGGCCGCCGCGGTCGTTGCCGACGGGCGACTCGACCCGATGTACGACTGGCTGCCGTCGTGGCGGTGGACCGACGACATGAGCCAAGCCCTGAATGACCGAATCAAGGAGACTCTATGACCCCCCTTGCCCTCACGTTCACCGACACGGAGACGATCTCGCTCCACCGCGAGACCCGCCTCGCCTGGGAGATCGCGATGGTCCGCCGCGAGCCCGACGGCACCGAGACCGAGGCCGAGTTCTTCATCGCCGACGTCGACCTGACTCACGCCGACCCGCAGTCCCTCAAGTTCGGCCGCTTCCACGAGCGGTACCGGCAGCAGCACGACGACCGCAGCGACGCCGACGGCGAATACCTGCCGGAGTTCTCCGCCGCCCGCAAGGTCGAGCAGATGACCCGCGGCGCGATGCTGCTCGGCGGGAACCCCGCGTTCGACGACCTGCACCTCGACCGCCTGCTGCGCCGGTATGGACTCTGCCCGTCGTGGCACTATCACCCGTGGGACGTCACCGCCTACGTGGCCGGCGCGCTCGGCGTCCCGGCCGGGGCTGGCCTCAAGTCCGACGACATCTCCCGCATGATCGGCGTTGACCCGGACGCGTTCGACCGCCACACGGCGATGGGCGACGTGCGCTGGCTCATGGCTCAGTACCAGGCCGTTCTTGCGCTGCGTGGAAGCGAGTCCTGGCAGTCTTACGACCCGCTGGCCAACATCGGCTGAGGAGGCCACCATGACCCGCACAGTGAACGACGCCCGCGAGCTTGCCTATGCGGCGCACCGCAGCCAGGTCGACAAGGCCGGCCGCCCCTACTTCGAGCATGTCGCCGAGGTTGCCCGCCGGCTGGAGTATCACAGCGACGAGGCGGTCATGGCCGGCTACCTGCACGACATCGTCGAGGACACCGACGTGACGCTCGACCAGCTACGGGCGATGGGATTCCCCGAGGCTGTCGTGCGGGCCGTGGACGCGGTGACGTGGCGCGAGGGCGAGGACTACATGGGCCTCATCGCACGGGCGGCGGCGGACCCGCTGGGGCGGCTCGTGAAGCTCGCAGACAACGCGACCAACAGCGACGAGGCGCGGCTGGCGCTCCTCGACGAGGCGACCGCAGACCGGCTGCGACGGAAGTACGCCCGGGCCCGCGAGGTGCTGCTGGCCGGATGTGTGGCGTGATCATCAACCTGACCCCGCATCCGATGCACGTCTACTCGTCGACCTGCCCGGACCGGATCGTGCCCGGCGCCGTCGAGCCGGTCGTGATCCTACCGCCGTGTGACCGCCCGCCGCGGCTCGGCGAGACGGAGATCGGCAGGGTGCGGCCGGTCGACGGGGTGCCGGTCGTCGACATCCGGTTCGGCGGCGGTGAGGGTCTTCCGGCGCCCGAGCGGGGCGTGTGGCTGGTCGTGTCGCGCCCGGTGGCGATGGTCAACCGGGACCGCGACGACCTGCTCGTGCCGCACGAGGTGGTGCGGGACCTGGACGGCCGCACGCTCGGCTGCCGGGCGTTTGGGAGGCCGGTGTGACCCCGGAGCAGGCGACCGCGGTCTACGACATCCTGGTCCGGCATGCCGGCGCCCGCGGGGACGGCCGGGACGAGTTCGTGCACCACCTGACGCACGGCTGCACCGAGTTCCGGTTCATGGGCTCGCTCGGGTTCGGCGGGAAGCTGTACGTGGAGCCGGGCCGGTGGCGGGTCGACTGCTATCCGGAGGACTCGACGGCGGCCCGGGAAGCAGCGATCCGGGTCGCGAACGCGGCGCTGAATCGGCTACACGACCAGCTTGTCAAGTTGTAGCTCTTGGCGGCCGGAGCGCGAACGGCAGAAGTGCTAGGTGGATCTCGCGCTCCGGGTCGTCCTTGGCGTGCATGACGAACGCATGCTCACCCTCGGCTGGCGGCGGGGCCGGCCGCTTGTAGTTGGGATGCGCCTTGATCTTCGCTACGGCCTTCCGGATCGCGTCTGTTACGTTGGCGCTGCGGATGAACAGCAGTATCGCCGCTTTGGTGTCGCGCCAGACTAGGTAGCCAAAGAGCTGGTCAAACGCCTCGTCCATCGTCTTCGGACCCTTCCACACCTTGCATTCACCGATGAAGATGTTACGGTCCTCGACGCGAATCAGGATGTCGGTCTTGCCGTCGCCGTTGAACACCTCACCTGCTGCGGCACCCTCGAAGTTGTTGTTCAAGTTGAAAAGCAGAAAGTCTCGAATCTCTTCCTCATTCAGCTTTGCGGCCAGGCGCGGTGACCGTTCCAGCCCGTTTCGCGAGGTGCGGAGTACCGCGAGTGCCGCCCTATAGTCCGCTTCGGCCATCACAGGCTCTGGCACGAAAGGGGCGGCCGATTGCCGGTGACCGCGCTGCGGCCGGATAGCGCGCCGCTGGATGGGGACTGCGTAGGTGTCCGCGTCGGCCCGGCGCCGGATCGGGTATCCGATTGCAGCCTGAAGATTTCGGTCAGCCAAGAGCTTTGCGCGCCGACGCTCGACCATCTCGGGCAGCTCTGCTTGCAACTGTCCATTATGGCGTTCGATCTCTTCCCGCGCCCATCCCAGGTACATCTCGACTTTGTCTACTGCCGCGTTGAGCTCGGCCTCGACTGTGGATGCGCTCTTGCCGTCGCCGACGGCAGAGACCCATATTTCCTGCTCACGCATCTTCTCTACATACGGATAGCTGCCCGTGTGCTTCGAGGTTCGGAGGTCGAGCACTGAGCGGTTGCCGCTGAACGGCACCACGAGGATGAACTTGGTGAAGCGCCTCTCGACCCGGTACGGGTGGTGGCCGCGGCGTTCGACGTCCTCGACCGGGTCTTCCTGCCACGCTTGGTCGCGATGCAGGCGCGGACAGTCGACGGAACCGATGTCCATCAGCTCATCGATTACGTCGGCCACCGGGGTTCCGAGTAGAGAATTCGCTTCCCAATTCTCAAGTCGGGCGACCATCTTCCGGGCCGCTCCTCGAAGGGTCTCGTCGAGCGAGAGATTGCTAAACAGCACCATGTCCATGGGGCAACCCTCTGCCGGTCGTAATCAGTCGTTGTCGCGCCGTGGTCCGTACTTTCGGTTGAGCGTTGCCCTGCTGCGGTTGGTCAGGTCGCACACGACCGTGTCCGGCACGCCTGCGTCGCGGGCTTCGAGGATCAGCTTCCAGGTCTCTTCTTCGGCTCGATCGGCCTTTCGTGCCGCTGCCGCAGCGGCAGCCAGCGCCTTCCGCTGCTCCTCGCTCGCCGGCTGCCACTTCGGCCTGATCATGCGTGGAACGGTACCACTCTGCTGTCTCACTTGACACAACCTCCTTAACTGTTAGTGTTGCAAATGAGACGCTAATGGTCGACCGCAGGAGGCTGCAATGAGCGCCAGCGAGTGGGGCGTCGACCCCGAACTTGACCCGCGCAGCTTCGAGGCCGCCGTCCAATGGCGGGCCGTCCGCGAGGCCGAGAACATCGTCTACCGCGCCGAGCACGCCCCCGGCCCGATGGAGCGGTTCACGAGCAGCCTGTTCGAGCAGGTCCGGCAGGCCCGAGACGAGGAGTTGGCCGAGTGACCGACTACATCGACGTGCCGGCCGCCGCGTGGCAGATCCGTGTCGGTGACCGGCTCGTCCCCGACCGTGGCACGGTCCGTGTCGTCGTCGCCGTCGACCACCGCGACCGGTCCCTGATCACCTGGCCCGGCTTCGACCGCCTGAACGTCGACAACCTCGACCCGCGCGACACGGTCACCCTGCGCTGCCCGACCGAACCCCGGCCACCGTGGTCCTACTACGCGGGGCCGCAGCCCGGTTCCGTCCTCGGCTGCTCGTGCGTCTACCGGCTGGTCGGAGGCACGTGGGAGAAGGCGATCACCCTGCCCGAATGCACCTGGTGCAACCCCGACGAGGAGGACTGACCATGTGCCCCTGCTTCCGCCTGGTCGGCGTCATCTGCGACGCCCACTGCAAGGGCAACGGCTGCCGCGGCGGCGAGCACACCGACCTGTGCGTCGGCCCCGGTCGGCTGCCGATGCTGGAGGCGCTGTATCGGCACGGCATCGTCACCGACCCGGCCGTGATCGTCGCGGTCGCCGAGATCGAGCGCGCGGCCTACGCAGCGGCGAGTGCGCTATGACCGACATGCCCGCCGCGTTCGACCGTGTCGAGGCCGCGATCCAGGCGCAGGCCGCCGGCGGCCGTGAGCACGACAGCCTCGCCGACGCCGCGATCTACACGATCCTCGCCGGCCCGTGCCGCGACCTCGCGGCCGAGCGCCCCGACTACGCCGAGGCATTTCAGGCCCTTGCCGAACGCCTCGGCTACATCTGATGAAGGAGCCCCAATGGATCGACAAGCACGCCGGGAGTTCTGGGATTCCCTCCTGCAGTACCGGCAGGACTGGGCAACAGGCTGGGAGTTTTACGAGTTCCCGAACAGGCGCCGAATGGTCCTGAAAGCCGAAGTCGGCAGCGACAACACCATCGTCACCATCGTCACCTACGACGGCCCAGGCGGAGAGGTGACCGTCACGGCGGCGGTGGAGGAAGTTGACAGGCTGGCCGCCGAGGTCATGGCCATGCCGGAGTGGCATCAGTGAGCGCCGACGCCCGCGTGGCCCGCGCCATTCAGCAGGTCCGCCGGATCGAAAGGCTGCGTCAACTCGACCCGTACGCCGCCGTCAGCCCCGCGCTGCTCGCCGAGTACGAGTCCGTCGTTGACGAGCTGATCGCCGAAGTCAAGGACGCGCTCGTCATCACCGAATACGACATCGAACAAGCCTGAGGAGCCCTCATGTCCGACGACACGATCACCCTGACCATCGAGCAGCACGGCACCACGACCGTCACCGTCAACCGTGCCGAGTACGAGCAGGCGAAAGCCGACGGGACGGTCGACCACCTCCTCGACCACGCCATCTCCGACATGGACTGCGACGTCACGATCACCGAACCCGGCGGCCAAGTCGGATTCGACCCCTACGCCTGAAGGAGGCTGTCATGCCCGTTGACCAGTCGTACCTCGTCGACAACCTCGCCAACCACGGCAGCGGCAGCACGCTGTGGTGGCAGTACGAGTTCCCAAACGGCCGCGAGGTCGGCGTCGCCCCGTCGCACGTCACGGTGCACCCGTTCCGGTTTGACGTCGAATGGGACAGCGACGACGGCGAGCTGTGCACCGCGCAGGGCCTGACCACTGAGCAGGTGGAGGCGAAGCTCGCCGAGATCAAGACACTGCCCGCCGTGGAGGTGTCGGCGTGACCACCTGGTGGCGGAGTCTCGCCAACGACGTCAAGCAGATCGTGTTCGTGGTCGGCTCGGTCATGGCCGGCCTGTACCTGATGTCGATCGGGCTGTGGATCTTGACCGGTTCCCCGGCGGCGTTCGTGTCGGTCGCCGTCATCTCCGGCGTGGTGTTCATTCTCGCCGGGTTGATGCGGCTCGCCGCGCGGCTGTTCCCAACGGGCGGCCCGCAGTGACCGCCGAGCATCGGGCCGCGCAGATCAGGGCGATCGGAGGGGCGGCGACGTGACCGACGTGTGGGCAGAGCCGACGAGCTACACGGTGTGCGCCGTCCCGGAGACGGTGCAGGACTGGGGGCTTTTCGCGATCACCGTCGACCGGGTCGCGCCCGGCCGGTGGGCGGTCCGCCGGCGGCACCGCTGCCTCACCGCCGGCGGCACCGCTGCCTCACCGCCGACGGCGCCTGGGTGTACGAGTCGATCCCGTCGGAGCGTTCCGACGAGTTCCTGGCCCGGACCCGGTTCGACCTGGAGACAGCGCTCGAGATGGCTCGGCAGGCTGCGCCGCACGTGAAGACAAACGGGATCACCGCCGGACGGGCGGCGATCGAATGGGCCGAGGAGGGAGATTGACCAGCCTGTCGTGGACGGAGCAGTGCATCGCCGAGGAGTTCGCCGGTGCCGTGCTGTCGCTGGCGAGCCTGTGCGCCCACCGGCCGCAGCAGGCCGAGCAGTTGCGGCTCGCGGCGGTCGCCCGGCTGGACGAGCAGGGCCGGGCGCTACTGGCGGCGCTGGCCGGGCAGATCGAGGAGGGGTCGTGAACGACGACGAGGAGTACGCGCGATGACGTCCGTGACCGACGTGCCGTACGACGCCGACGGGAACCTGCTGCACTACGCCGACCGCTGGCAAGACGCCCAGTGGCGTGCGAACGAGCCGTTCCTGGCGGTGATGGCGCTCGACGGCATGCGGTCGGGCCGGTCGGCGAAGTATGTGCTGCTCAACGACAGCAGCGGACGCAGCTACCCGATGTTCGTCGCCGACCTGCTCGATCTGCTGCGGCGCTCGAACACGGGCATCCGGGATGGGCGCACGGAAGCGGAGACGTGGATCGTGCGGAAGCGGGGCCGGAACTACGGGGTGGCGCTGGCGCCGGCGGGGAGGACGTCGTGAATGTCACCGCCGCGTACGTCCGAGGCCACCATCCAGTGCTGCCGGGAAACCTGCTCGCCGGTGGCACGCTCACCGTCGACGGCGTCACCATCGACATCCCGGCAGGTGTGCCCCCTCAGGAGCCTACCGCCGAGGAGAAGCTGACCGAGGCGCTGGCCAAGGTCGGGTACCGATTCGCGTACAGCTATCCCGGTTCGGTGGAACTGCCGGACGATGACGGCGTGTTCAAGGTCTGGGTGGTGCCGGCGTGACCGGGGCCGGCCCGACGTTCCTCGCCGCGGTCCTGGCCGAGACGTTCGAGGAGTACGCCGAGGACGCGGTTGCGGCCGAGGCCGGGCAGGCGCTGCACGACGCGCTGACCAGCCACGGGTATGGGATCGCGCCGATCGGCGAGCTGACGACGGAACGCGCCACATTGAATGCTGCCGCGACCGGGCTGGTCCGCCGGTTCGCCGGCGCGATGAGCCACCTCGGCACCGATCTGGACCGCATCGCCCGGGCGATGGCCGCGATGGACGTCGACCCGGATGAGGTGCGGCGGGTCGAGGACGGGGCCTGGGCGTCGGTGTGGCTGCACGGTGACTGGCGGTGGCTGACCAAGAAGATGACCACCGAGGAGCGGACGGCGGCGGCTGACGCGGTCGAGCGGGACTGGGCGCGCACCGAGGCCGACGATCCGGGGCTGACGCACGAGGCGTCCCGGGAGGATCTGCGATGGTGGGAGGCATGAGCGACAGTCCTCTGGCGAACCCTGCCGTCCGTGATGCGATCCGGCTTCTCCGCGAGTGCGGGGTGACACCTGAGCAGTACGCGGCAGCGCAGCTCACCGAGTCGTGGAAGCTGGACGGCCGGGCATACCCGGACCGGGATGCCGCGTTCACCGCTGCGCAGCGCCAGGCCGACGAGACCGGCAAGCAGGTCGAGGTGTGGCTGGAGTTCGGCGAGGAAGCCGACTGGGCTGCCGAATCGTGGATCGTTGAGCCGGGTGGGTTGTGACCGGGCCGGACGCCTACCAGCGCGAGCTGGCCCGCGTCGTCGGTGAGGCGGCCCGCCGGCACCGTGAGCGCCTCGACGAGCTTGCGGCGGTTATGCCGGTCGGTGCGACGCTGTGCGTGCATGACGAGCCGTCGAGCAGTGACGGGTGCGCGTTCACGATCCGGGCGAAGGTGCACGTCCTGGCGGCCGGCGAGGGCTGCGACGAGCCGGTGCGGCGGGCCCAGTACGGGCCGATGACGGCCGAGATTCAGGCGCAGATGATTCGAGAGGCGCCCAATGTCGACGGTTGACCCACGCCGTGTCGGCGACGAGCTGCCGTTGACCTGCGAGTGCCGGCCGCCGAAGCATGCCCGGGGCGTCAGCCGCTGCACCGACCGGGACGTGGAGTGCGAGCTGCGCGAGAACCGCGAGGGGCGGATCGTGCTGAAGGTTGTCGAGGACGAGAGGCGGCCGGCGTGACCGAGGACCAGATCGACCGGTTCTACGCCGATGCCGGGCAGCGGATCAACCGTGCCCGGCGTTCGGCCGGGCTGACGCAGGCGCAGTTGGCCGCGGCCGCGGGTCTCACCCGGTCGTCGGTGGCGAACGTCGAGGCCGGCCGGCAGCGGATACCGCTGCATGTGCTCGCCGGGGCCGCGGCCGCGATGCGGGTCGACCCGGGCGAGCTGTTCTCCCCAGCGCTGCTCGCCGACGAGCCAGGCGGGACAGTGGTCACGCTGCCGCTGCTGCCCGCCGACCCGCCGAGCACCCACCAGTTCGTCGGGGGCGCGCTGGCGTCGGTGGGCATGACGGTGCGGTGGGTGGCGGAATCTAGTCCACCGGCGATCGTTCCACAACGACGGTGACCCGCGTTGGTGGCGCCTGAAACCCTCCCGGAGCGAACGACCATATGACGTCCGTGACCTTGTAGTCGTCGCGGTTGATGCTGATCGTGTCACCGACCCGGGGGACGTCACCTGACTCGCCGATGTAGTCGTGGAAGGGCGCCTCGGGGGCCGTCTTCGGCGCGATGTGAACCTGGATCATGGCGCTGCCGCCCCCCGTTTGTCGGAGTCGTTTCCGGAGACCGGATCGTACTTTGCAACTGTTACTCGACTTAGCCCGGTAGCAGCGGCGATCTTCTCCTGGGTGACTCCAGCACGTCGGGCTACGGGGATTTCGTCCTGGATCTCTTTGAGGTTCTCCTTGGTGTCGGCAAGCAGTTTGGCTCGTCGCTTGCCGAGCCTGGTGAGACGGGTCAGGTCATACTCCATGTGCGCGAGTATCCCACGCTGAAATGCGATCGTCTATGCAAACGACTTTACACGTTTGGACGACCGTAGACTCTTGTGATCTTGTAAAGCAGTTTGCATACTGCTTTACATGACGCACACGGCGACCGCCCCGCTCACCATCCCCGCCGAGGGCCTGGTCCACACCAACGGCGACGTCGTTCTGGCCGTCCGTCCCCACCCCGTCGCCGGCTTCCGCATCGAGGCCCGCCGCAACGACTTCATCGCCCCGGAGCTGTGCTCCACCCACACCTTCGAGGTCGACGCGCGCCGCGTCTGGGCCGCCCTGCTCGAGCAGTACCCGGCCAGCCCCGCGCCCGAGCCGACCCCGGCCGCGCCCGCCATCCCCGCGCAGCGCCTCGCGCCCGTCGCGAAGGGCCGCCAGACCAAGGTCTCCGACCCGGGCCATACGGCGCTGGCCGTGGCCGAGATGTACGGCCGGGTCGAGCGCGGCGGCAAGGCCGGCCAGGCGTCCGTCAAGGTTCTCACCGCCCTCGCGAAGCGCGGCTACCTGGCCCTCACCTACCAGACCGGCCGCCGAGACGCCCGCCGCGTCGTCACCGGCGGCACCATCACCGGCCCCGGCCGCACCCGCCTCAACCAGCTCACCGCCGCCGAGCGCGAGGTGGCCGAGCACGCCGCCCGGCTCGCCACCGCCCTGACCATCAACGTCGCCGCCTGAGGAGCCCCCATGCGCCGCACCGTCACCAACACCGCCGACCGGATCCGCACCCTCGACCTGCTGGAGATGGACGCCGACCTGCAGCGCCAGACGCCGGTGAAGCTCCCCAAGGTCGTCCTCGTCGAGGACATCGCCGCGTGCCTCAACCACGGCGCCTGCCTGGCCGTCGCCGTCTCCAACCCGCACGGCGCCATGAGCGACGAGCCCGCCGCGGTCCTGCACATCCTCGCCGGCGCCATCCACACGTGGACCGGCAACTACGCCGAGGTCAACTGCGTCGGGTTCCGGCCCGGCGGCGTTGACTTCACCCGGCGCGCCGTCCACGTCGACACCGCCCCCGCCACGGAGATCGGCGCGACCGTCGCGCACCCGCGGACCGGCCGCCCGATCGTTGTGCACCGCGTCGACCGGACGCTCACCACGATCGGCGTCCGGTACGCCGACGACACGTACGCCGTCTACCCGCGCACCAAAGCCGCCTGAGGAGCACCCCGATGAACTTCAGCCCGATGCTGCGCCACTACCCCGCCGCCGACGTGCTCGTCGCGATCCGCGCGAGCATCACCGACCCGTACCGCCCCGCCCCTCGCGCGCCGCAAGCCGACCCCTGGTTCGGCGGCGACCCCCTCTACCTCACCGCATGGGCCGGACTCGCGGCCGAGATCCCCGCCTGAAGGAGCCCGCCATGGACTACACCGCCGCGAACCAGGCCGCCGACGTCGAGCGCCTGCGGGTCGCCGCCCGGCAGCTACTCACCGCGAGCCGCCCCGACAACCGCCTGTGCAGCGTCGTGCTCGCCGAGCAATGGTCGTCGACGGCGCCGCGCTGCCCCGAGCTGGCCGCGCACTACGTGTGCCTCGACAACTACCGGGTCGGCATGCTCGCCGAGGGCGTGTTCGAGCCGGCCACGTCGTACACCCGGCTGTGCGTCAGCCACGAGCAGCAGGTACGGAGTGAGCCTGGATGGCGGTGGTCGGAGCGGCTCGCGGACCCGAGCGACGCCACCTGAGGAAGGATGGTCAGCATGTCGCACACCACCAGCTACACCACCGGGGACGGCGTCGAGACGCGGTTCCACGCCAACGCCGATGGCAGTGGCGACGTCACCATATCGGTGCACACGCCCGGCCGCGTCGAACGGGTCGAGGTGCCGTTCGAGCACCTGAAGGCGTTCGTGCTCAGCCACCTGCGCGACGAGAAGATCCGGCACCTAGAGGCAGCCACCGGTGCCGAGCTGGAGCGGCTCCTGATCGACTGAGGTTCCAGCATCTTCCAGCCTTGTGGATAACCCCTGTGGATAACTACAGCCGTGTAGTTCGCCCGCCGAGCCCCACGAGGGCCGGCGGGCGTCGTACGTTCAGGCCATGGGGGCGATGGAGACGGCCGACGGGAAGTGGCGGGTCGAGGTCGGCGGCACCGGGACCGTGGTCGTCTGGTACACGCTGCACGGGCCCGGTGTGCGGCGGAACCTGCCGAGCCTCAACGCGCTCGTCGCGGCGCTCGCCGAGCACGGCATCGACGTGGGCGAGCTGCGTGAGATTTAGCCGGCGGGCTAAAAGAGGGTTGAAGGCTTCAGCGTCTCGACGCACGAGCAGCCCAGTCCGCACACCACCTGCGCGGCCGGGTCGAGGTGCACGACCGGCAGCTCGAGCCGCGCCGCCTTCTTCACCGCCGAGTGAGTGCCGCCGCTGCGCTTCCGGGCATCCCAGCACGCAAACAGCCCTTCGGCGCGGAGGAGTTCGTCGTTGCGGCCATGCAGCAGCGCGGCGGCGTGCTGATTCGACGTGGGATTCGGCCCGCACACGATCTCCGACTCCGCGGCGGCCCGCAGCCGGCGCCACTCGGCGACGTCGCGAGGGTCGCGCCACACCTCCGGCTGCGACTCGAACGGGATGACGGCCCGCAGCGGGATGCCGAGATCGACGGCGGCAGAGGCCAGCACAAGGTCCCAGCCCAACGCCATCCCTGACCACACCTCTTCGGTGTCGTGGTGCTCGGCCAGCCACAACAGCCCGGCTCTGGCCTTCGCCCGCACCCACGGCATCTGGGCGGGCGTGATGCCGTCCGGGTTGGTGCGGGTCGCCGGGCGGTGGCCGGTCCCGGCGACCGTGCGCATCACGGCGCCGACGTCCTCAGCCAGTGCCCGCACGCGGCGCACAGGTCAAGCCACCGCGGCCCCAGTCTGGTCCCCGCGATGAACGCCTCCTGCGCCCGCCGGCCGCACCGGAGGCATGAGTGGATCTCGTCTTGGGTGCGGCGGCGGGTCGCGTCGCCGATCCCGTCCGCCGGGGCGGGCGGCAACAGGGTCGGCTCCGCAGCGAGGAGGCGCAGGAAGCCCTCGACGTCCGGGGGTGGGGTCGCGGTCACGGCGACCCCTGCGCTGCCTCGTTGAGCGCTTCCTTCGCCGCGGCGATGTGCTGCCGGGCCCGGCGCAGCGCCTCCGCGCGGTCGCCACGCGGCGGGTCGTCGACGTCGGAGTGCAGCCAGTCCTGGGCGTCGCCGAGCAGCTTGTACGCGTTGGAGCGGACCGTCTCGAACCGTGGCATGTCGGTCTCCTCGTCAGGCTGCGACAGGCTCAACGGCCCGGATGGTGTGGTCATCGCCGAACATGGCGTCACCGGCGGTGTCGTCGGCCAACCGGGCGGAGTCGTACGGGGCCAGGCCGCGCAGGCTGCGCGGCGTGGCGAGCCGGATGTGGGCGAGGTGGATGTCGTGGCGGCGGGCCGCGTCGACGTAGCGGACCACCTCGGCGTCGATCGCCGCGTCGCGGGTCATGCCGGGCACCCCTGTTCGATCCAGCGCTTCGCGGCAACCGTCACCACGATCGCATTCGTCATAGCCGGGTTCTGCTCACGCAGCACGCGGGGCACATCCAGCCAGTCATGGCCGTCCATCAGCAGCACCGCGGCGGCGTCGATTTCGTGCTGCGGCCATTCCTGCGGGCCGTGGTCGCCGACGATCTGGTAGGTGGCGGTCATGACGCACCGCCCCCGACGCGCAGGATGGTGGCCCGTCCGGAGCGGATCAGATCGTCAACCTCGGCGTCGTCGTAGAGGTTGACGTACATGACGTCCGTGGTCCCAACCCATGGCATCGAGGGCTCGGAGGTGACCCCGGACTTGAGGAAGACAGCGAAGTCAGTGGCAATGACCGATCTCAGCGGCAGGCTGGCCGCCGGCGGCCGGGCCATGGCCCAGTCGACCGCAGCGAGCGCCGTCTGGAGGTCGCAGCCGGTCGCCGACCGGACGGCCCTCGTCGCCAGGAGCCGGGCGCCAGGCTCGGAGCGTCCGATCTCGTCGAGGGCTTTCAGTGCGTGGGTGCGGTGAACGTCGGCCATCACGACCCCTTCGGCGCGGCGCGGAAATGGATGACGTGCGTGTACGGCAGGTCCAGCGCGGTTACGTCCTCCTCGCGGTGGCTGGTGTGCCCGTCAACCCGCCAGCCGACCGTCGCCAAGGCCTCGTTGACGCGGTGCCAGAACAGGACACCGCCGACCGGAGACCGTTCGGGGACAAGCGGGGCGTCGGCGTCGTCGAGGGGCATGACGTAAACGCGGCTGTCCGCGGTGAGCCGGAAATTCGCGTTGGTGGTGACGTAGGCGTTGAGGCCGGGCATCAGGCGTCCAGTCCCGCCAGCCACGCGCGGCCGGCGTCCGTGAGCTCGAACGTGGGGATGCGGCCCCGCGCGCCGCGCTCGATCAGTCCCTCGGTGAACGCCAGGTCACGGACGGGCTTGTGCTCGGAGATCCGGTTGAAGTAGGCGGCAGTGACCCAGCCGCCCATCGCGGCGACGTGCCGCAGGTGGTAGGCCAGGGTGTCGCGGGTCCGGCGGTCGACGGTGGACAGATCCATGGGGCTCCTCAGCGACTCGATGACTGCTCACTCCAGTTTGCAAACTGGAGTTGTTGCTGTCAACCGCACTTGGAGCACATTGCTGTGCCAACTGGAGTGTGCAATCATCGTGACCATGGACGAACGCGCCCAGAAGCTCCGCCGTGCCGTAACCAGGTACCGGCGCGAGCAGAAGCGCGCCGACGACATCAAGGCCAAGGCCAGCGACGAACTCAAGCAGGCCATCCGCGAGGCATACGCCGACGGCATGAAGAAGGCCGACATTCTGCGCGGCATCGACCACGAGTGGTCCCGCACCTGGGTCGACCATGCCGTCGGCGGCGTGAAGAAGGCGGCCGAGCAGTAGTCAGCTCACCCGGGCCGCATGCCG
The DNA here is from genome assembly GCF_025264685.1 of Dactylosporangium roseum. GTDB lineage: Bacteria > Actinomycetota > Actinomycetes > Mycobacteriales > Micromonosporaceae > Dactylosporangium > Dactylosporangium roseum. The sequence continues at coordinate 1,152,127 of NZ_CP073721.1, read as the reverse complement.
CCGCGCCTCGATCATCGTCAGCGCCACCCGCGCCGCAGCCGCCGCCAGCCACTCCTGGCGCCCACGCCACCCCACCACGCCGACCGTCACCGCACCCGACGCGTACTGGCGCAGCAGCACCGACGCCACCTTGCGTCCCTCGTCGTCGGTCACGACCCACTCGCGCTGATGGCAGCCGCCGACACCGATCATCTCGAGACTGCACAGCCTGGTTTCGCACCAGGCCGGGTGCTCCAACTCGGCGCGGCCACGCGGACGGGGCGCGGACTCGGGCACGGCACCTCCAGAGGGGGCGCGACGGCCGGGTGGAGGTGCGGGACCGCCACGGTGCGGGGGGCGGCCGGCGCGGCGACTATCCGAGCAGGAAGGCCGCGCCGACCGGAGGCCCGCCCAAAGTTTGCCGACTCGGGAAGCCTCGCCGAGATCGTAGCGATTTGCCTAGGAGAAACCAAGGACGGCCCAGACGTACAGGCAGGTCAGCAGTTCTTTGCAGGCGATGCGAAGGGCATGGTCTACTACCCGTGCCGACTCGGGAGTACCTATATGCCCGCAAACAAGGCCACCTCGTATCACGAGGTGGCTTCAGACTTGCGTTCCAAGATTCGCGGCGGCGAGTATCCGCCGGGTTCCAGGCTGCCCACGAACCAGCAACTCGCGGAGATGTACGGGGTGGCCCGGCAGACTATCGACACCGCGAAGGTCGTGCTGCGGACGGAGGGCCTGATCACCGACCGGACAAGGGCCGGCACGTTCGTTGCCGACCCGCTCCCGCCATGATCCGGAATTGCTCGCCAACTGGCTGATTGCCACCTGGCCGATGATCCCGGCGGATCGATCCGCATGGGTGCCGTCCGGGTCAGTGCAAGAAATCACATCGGTGGACAATCAGGGGCAACTATCCGAGCGAACAGGCTCGGGTTCGCCTCCGGACGACCCCGAGGGCGGCCCGGCGGAACCACGTGATGGAGTAGCAGCCCGCTCCGTGACCCGCCGGGCCCGTCCACCCACTACCCCGCCCGGGCCGCCCTACAGGCGGTCGCCGATCGTCTTCCGCTTCGCCGCCCGCCGGGCACGCGAGTTCTTTGCGCTGCGCCCATACCGTTTCGGCATCGCATCCGAGGACCAGCCGAACAGCTCCATGGCGTCGCCCTCCGAACCTTCGGCGTCCATCCACACATGCGCGGCGGTGTGCCGTAGCTGGTGGGGGTGAATCTTCGCGATGCCGGCCTGGCCGCAACGCCGCTCCAGCATCTGGGCGATCCCGGACACAGTGAGGTGGTCGTGAGCCTCCTTCCGTAGGGTGCTCAGCCACAACATCGGCGACGCCGCCGCGTTAGGGCGTTTCGCACGCACCCGGATGTACCGTTCGATGGCTTGGGCGCATTTCGGGCCGAGCGGCACCTTGCGGGTCTTGTTGCCTTTGCCGCGGACGGTGACCTCGTCGGTGCGCAGGTCGACGTCCTCGAGGCGGATGCCGGCCATCTCACCGACCCTGGGTGAGCCGGCCTCGCAGAACAATCGGATGACGGCATGGTCGCGGCGTTCCTCGAAGCTGGTGCCGGAGCACACCTTGAGGAGGGCTTTCAGGTCGGAGTCCTCGACGATCGGGGGCGGAACATCGTCGACGGCGGGTTCCTTCATGCCCTTCATCGGGGATGCCTGGATGATGTCCTCCTCGACCATCCAGTTGTAGAAGGCGCGCTGGCTGCGGAAGCGGATGGCCATGGTGGTGGCGGCGAGGCGCTCCAGGCGTGCGCTGAAGTACTCCTGGATGTCGATCTTTTTCAGGTCGGCGAGGTCTTTGCCGGCGTGGAACCAGGCGAGGTCGGCGAGGTCGCGGTGGTAGGCGGTGATGGTGTCCTCGGATCGGCGGGCGGCACGCAGGGAGCGGCGGAAGCCTGTCCAGTGCAGCCCGTTGGGGTCCTCCTCGAGGTGGTGCTTGGGGATGGCGACGCGTTGGGCTCGCATGCTGGCACGATACGCGTTTGCCGCACTCTTTTGCTGTATTAGCGCCGTACTACTACGCGTGTCGTCGCCTGCCCAGCGTTTCCGCTGGCAGGAGGGGTGTTGCGCGCCCGGTAGGACTCGAACCTACGACCTTGGGATTAGAAGTCCCCTGCTCTATCCACTGAGCTACGAGCGCATGTCGTCGCACAGGCTACCGCCACCCCGGGCGGAATTGCTTACGGGGAGCCGGATTTGCTGCGCCAAGGACAGCACGCGTCGCTGCGGGCGGCAACAGGGTTCTGCGAAACGGCTTGATCAGCCGATGCTACGGCCGTTGACCGAGGCCCGCATGCTGCGGGACTTGCGCAGGTCACGGGTCAGGCTGAGGCGCTTGAGCCAGCGGTCACGGCCGTCGTAACGGGCGCGGAACGCCTTGCGGCCGTGGACGGTGCGCCAGTTGTCGAGGAACAGGATCTCGCCGGGCTGGAGGGCCACGTCCTGAAGGTGCGTTTCGATCTCGGCGCACAGCCTGGTGAACGCGGCGGCGAACTCGTCCTGCTCGGGCAGGTCCATGTAGTACGGATCGACCCGGAGATACGGCCGGTCCTCCGCGCCGAAGACGAGCGCGACCGGCTCCGGCGCCTCGATCATCCGGTCGATCCGGTCGAAGCTGGTCATGCGGTCGGTCAGGCCCGGCACCTCGTCGCGACGCAGGATGTGCGCCTCGTCGGGGCGGATGACGAACCGCTTCTGGCGCAGCAGGGCCAGGTCTTCCGCGCTGAGCCGCAGGTCGGCCATCTGGGTGAGCGTCGTCGCCACGTTGTCGGGGTTGCGCAGGCACATCAGGCCCAGGTACTCGGGCCGGAAGGGGTGATACGCCTCCTCTGTGTGCCACTCCAGCTTGGTGACCGACCCGGTGCTGGTCTGATCGGACTCGTGACCCGGCCGCGGCGCGACGTGCTGCAGGAGGCGGCCCTGCTGATAGGTCTCCCAGCCGATCGGGTCGCCGAGGCAGGACGCGAACAGGAAGAACGCGATGTCGTGCCAGAGGGTGGCCTTCTCGTCGACGAGCTGGCCGCGGCCGAACGGGGTCGGTCCGATGGCGGCGTCGTCGACCGGCAGTCCTTGGATCAGCAGCGCGCCGTTGGGCTCCAGCATCTTGAAGTCCAGCAGCTCGGCACGAATGCGTGCCGGCAATTCATGGGACGCGAGGGTGACCGCGCGGAGGAATGGCTCGCTTTCGACGGTGTCGAACTCGTCGGCAAGGTGCTCGATCGTCCACTCGACGGACTTGAGCTCGTCGGCGTCAATGCATAGCGTGGCCGGTGCGACCATGCCGCCCTCCAGATCAAGAGCAAACCCGATGGGCAGACGGGTCGTGGACTATTCGGTCTCAATCGGCCGCCTGCGTGCGACAGCGCGCGCGCAGACTTTAGGACTCACCGCCGACGGCAGTCAATCTATCGAGGTCAACGAGCAACGCTGCTCTACGTGACGAAGTCTATGCTGACGTCGCCAATGTCAGCGGACGAACCGCAGATCAAGACGCGTCGGTGACCATTCCGCAATCCTGCCCAACGGGTCGGGAATGATCCATTCGTCCAATCAAGGTCGGCCTGAGCGGTCACCCGCGACAGCCGCCCCAGACGATGCCGGTCGTCGATGTTCTCCGGTAAGCGGCCGGGCCGGTGCCGGCCCCGTCGGAAGACGGGCTGGAACCGACCCGGCCACGGCTGCCTTCCACCCGGGCCCGCCTACCCGAATGGACCGTGACTATGCAGGCACCACCACCCGGCGCGACCGCTTCCGCCGGCCGGACGCCACCGCAGAGTCCTCGTCCGGGTCCATCGCAGCCACCGAGTCCACCGACTCCACGGCCTCGTCGTCCTCGCCGTCCTCGTCCGGGTCAGGCTCCCCCGCGCCGGCGAAGACGGACGCCGGGTCGGCGGCGAGCTCTCCCGCCAGCTCGGCGAGCACCTCGTCGGCGAACGGATCCCGGTCGGCCACGTGCTCGTCGACCAGGGTGACGAACCCGCCGAGCTCGGCGTCGTACTTCCGGCGCCGCGGCAGCTCGTTGACCTCCGACGCGGGAACGGTCGGCGCGCCGCCGATCCGCTGGTCGGAAAGCTCGTCGTCGACCGCGCTGGTCAACGTGTTGGCCTTCACCCGGGCGAACTTCGCCCGGCCACGCGAGAGATCGTGACCGACCGAGAACGCGTCCAGCTCGTAGCTCACCCGCCTGACGTGGTCCTCACCCTCCCAGTCGCGGCTGTAGAGCCGGCCGGTCACGATGACCGGGTCGCCGACGTTGACGCTGCGGGCCACGTTTTCGGCGAGCTGCCGCCAGCAGTTCACCCGGACCCGCAGACTGTCCCCGTCGACCCAGCGCTCGTTGACCTTGTCGAACCGCCGCGACGTCGTCGCGACCTTGAAGTGTGTGACCAGTGCCTGGCTCTCCACCAGCCGCCGGGCGTCCGGCGGGTTGAGCACGTTGCCCACCACCGTCACCGTTGTCTCGAACATCCTCGTCTCCCTCCACCTCTGGGCTCGGAGGGAGCTTGCGCCATACCACGCGGCCGCCGCTCGCGCCGCAGGGCGTTTCTGTGGACAGTGAAGCCCTTGTGGACAACGCCGCGACGTGCCACGAACAGGCCGGCGAACCGGCCACCCAGCGTACGGACACACTGTGTTCATGGGCGAGCCCGCGCTGGTCGCGTCGGGCACGGTGACGGCCCGCTCCGCCGAGGCGCACTCGGTCCACGTCGTGGCCGGCGGGCTCGACCCGGACGCCGAGTACTACTACCGGTTCCGCGCGCAGGGCCACATCTCGCCGGTCGGCCGGACCCGCACGGCCCCGGCGGTGACCACGCTCGGGCGTGACCTCACGATGGCGTTCGCCTCGTGCGCGCACTTCGAGTCCGGGCACTACACGGCCTACCGGCGGATGGCCGACGACCGTCCGACCTGATCCTGCACACCTGGGTGCCTACATCTACGAGGGCGGGGCGGGCTCCTCCGGGGTGCGGCAGCACCTCGGCAGCGAGATCGTCTCGCTCGCCGACTATCGGCGACGCTACGCGCAGTACAAGTCGAACCCGATCTCCAGGCGACCCACGCCGTCGCGCCCTGGCTGGTGGTCCCGGACGACCACGAGGTCGACTACGCCGACCAGAGTCGGCGACGATCGGCACCGAACTGGTCTGCACCTCGATCATCTCGGGCGGCTGGTGAACGGGCCCGGCGACGACTCATGCGACGACTCGCGCGGTCTGATCGCACGTGCATCTGCGGGTGCTGGATCATAGGCCGGGCGGGCGCACAGTCAAGAGGCAGGAACATTTCGCATGTGCACCATGAACGTGAATGACCGCCTTCCGGCGGGCACGGACCGACCACCCGGTTCTACCCTTGCTCACTATGAGCGCTGACGTGCTGCACAGCTACCGGATGCAGGTCGCCCGCGGGGTCCGGCGCCTGGCCGCCGACGACACGGAGCAGGTGGCGGAGCTGCTGGAACAGCTCGGTTACCCGCAGGCCGGGACCAACATCGCGGAGCGGTTGCGGCGCTGGGTGGAGCACCCCGGCGGCGCCTCGTTCGTGTGGGACGAGCGGGGCCGTCTGCTGGGCACCATCGCCGCGCACATCATCCCGTCGTTCGAGAAGGACGGCGCCTGGCTGCGCATCGTCGCCCTCGCCGTGTCGGAGTCGGCTCGCGGCCGGGGCATCGGCACCAGCCTTGTCGCGGCGGCGGAGACGTTCGGGCTCATGCGCGGCTGCTCGAGCGTCGAGGTCACCAGCCTGCGCAGCCGGGAGGGCGCCCACGCGTTCTACCGGGCACTGGGTTACCGGGACCGGTCGGACGCCGCCGGTCGTTTCCTGCGCCAGTTGCCGTAGCCGGCCACCGCCTGCGCACGACTGCGGCCTTGGCACGGCTTTCCCGAAATGCGACTTCGTGCAGAAGGCGCGAAATCCTAGCCGGTCAGCCGGGCCGCCAGAGCCTTCGCGACCCGCACCAGACCGTCGTCCACGGCCGCGGGAAGGTCGCCCCCGTTCAGATTCGCCACCGACACGACCACGATCAGGTTGCTCACCCGCATCGTGATGATCTGCGGCCGGCCGATCGCCTCCGTCCGCTGCCGGATCGCCTGGTCACCGACGCCCCGCAGACGCTCGGTGCCGCCGCCGGCGACCGTGACCGCGTCGAGGGACCGCGACGCCAGCTCCGGCCCGCCCACCCGGCCCTGCTTGGACACGAGGGTGAACCCGACGTTGATCTGCGTCGCACCGTCGGTGGCCGTGCAGTTTCCCCCTGAGGCCTCGAACTGGGCGCTCGGCAGCACCGGCGCGACCGTCGCGGCGTCGAGCACCGCGCAGCCGGGGACGGCCTTGAACCGGCCCTGCTCGGCGAACGCCCCGACGGAGTACAGGACGCCCAGCACCACCGCCGTGCCGCCGACGATCACGACCGTCGACACCAGGACAATTCGCCACAAGCGCTGCATCGCGCCAGTCTATTGCGACGTCCGCCACCACCGACCGTTCCCACCTCTGCCGATCTTGCAGTTGTGGTGCCGAGACACGCCCACAACGCCCAGCTTGTCAGGCACCACAACTGCAAGATCGACGCGCAACGGCGGGGAGTGGTCGGGGTGCCGTTTGTGGGCGAGGTGAAGAACGGATTAAGGGTGTGGTCTGGGGACAGGGGGTGCTGATATCACGATGACAGTGGAACCACATGCACCGTCCGCGGAGTCGATCATGACCGTCGCTCGGCAGCGCCCCGCCAGCCGGCTCGCGGCACCGGCCGCGCGGCCCGTGGAGCACAACAGCTCCGGACGGTTCCTGCTCCGCACCCTTTTCTGGAGCGGCCTGGCCGTCGCGCTGCTGCCGTGGTGGCTGGGGACCGGGACCGGTTCGATCGACACCGCCGCCGACCTGTTCCAGTCGGCCGGGCGGGTGACCGGGCTCGTCGCCGGCTATCTGCTGCTCATCCAGGTCGTCCTGATGAGCCGGGTGAGCTTCGTCGAGCGGTGGATCGGCGCGCGCCACCTGGGCCTGTGGCACCGGGAGCTCGGCGGCGCCGTGCTCGTCATGATCCTGACGCACGCCGCCCTGATCACGGTCGGTTACGCCGATGCCGATCGCGTCGGGTTCGTCAGCGAGCTGGGCACGATCCTGACCGAGTACGAGGACATGGTCACCGCCTTCCTCGCGGCCGGCATGCTCGTCTGCATCGGTCTGCTGAGCATCCGCGGGCTGCGCCGCGCCTTGCCGTACGAGTTGTGGTATTTCCTGCATCTGACCGCCTACCTCGCGCTGCTGCTGGGCTTCGCGCACCAGTTCTCCAACGGGCAGGAGCTCTTCAGGCCGGGCTTCGGCCGAACCGTCTGGATCGTCTTCTCCGCGGTGACCGCGGCCGCCGTGGTGTGGGGCCGGGTCGTCGCGCCGCTCCGGCTCAACCTGCGCCACCGTCTCCAGGTCGCCGACGTGGTGGCCGAAGGCCCCGACATGGTGTCGATCTACATCACCGGGCGGCGGCTGGACGACCTCGACGCCCGGGCCGGGCAGTTCTTCCGCTGGCGGTTCCTCGCCCGGAGGTACTGGTGGCAGGCGCACCCGTTCTCGCTGTCGGCCGCACCCAACGGCCGCTGGCTGCGGCTCACCGTCAAGACCGTCGGCGGCCACACCCGGCAGCTCCGCCGGCTACGACCCGGCGTGCGGATCTTCGTCGAGGGCCCCTGGGGCGACTTCACCGCCAGCCGCCGGGTCAAGTCGCGCGCCGTCCTCATCGCGGCGGGCAGCGGCATCGCACCGGTCCGCGCACTGTTGGAGGAGCTGCCGGCGGGTGCGGTGGTGATCTACCGGGCCGGCGCCGTGCACGACCTCCACCTGCGGCACGAGCTGGAGCACCTGGCCGAGCTGCGCCACGCCGAGCTGTGGTTCGTCGTCGGCGACCGGCGCGATCCCGGCCCGCGCCGCCTGTTCACGCCGGGCGGCATGCGCGACCTCGTCCCCGACATCACCGAGCGCGACGTGTACCTGTGCGGGCCCGACGGCCTCGTCGAACAGTCGCTCACGGTGCTGCGCCGCGTGCGCGTGCCCCGCCGGCAGATCCACCTGGACCCGTTCGAGTTCTGAGAGAGTTGGTACCGCGGTGCGACGCGCGATGATCGCCCTGATGGGCACGGCAGCGGGCACGATCCTGCTGGTCGGCGCCAAGGCGGGCGTCAGCAGCCCGTCCGATCAGGCGACGAAGCCGGCCGCCGACGAGCCGCCACCGGGCGTGACGCCGAGCGGCTCCGCTCCCCCGGACCCCTCCGCCGCCCCGCGGCCGGTCGCCTCCGGCAAGCCCGGCGCGTCGACCGGCACGACCACAGCGCCGGCGCCCGGGAAGACGACGGCACCCGGCCGGCCGAAGCCGACGACGGCCGCGTCCGATCCGCCGCGCACGGCGATGAAGGACGGCACGTTCAAGGGCGACGCCGTCTACGTCGACTACGGCACCGTCGAACTGTCGATCGTCGTCTCCGGCGGCAAGATCACCGACATCAAGGTGCTCGACTCGCCGAGCGACCACTCCCGGTCGGTGCGGATCGGCAACGCTGTGCTGCCGAAGCTGCGCGCCGAGGCCCTCGCGGCGCAGAGCGCGGACGTCGACTCCGTCTCCGGCGCCACGTACACCAGTTCGGGATACAAGATGTCGCTCCAGTCCGCGATCGACCGCGCGTACCGGCCGTAGCCATGGCGCACCTGGTCCGCGTCGAACACGTGATGGGCATGGCGGTGAGCCTCGACCTGTCCGACGACCTGCCGCTGCCGGAGCTGGAGCGGCTCGCCCACGGCGTGTTCGACTGGCTCCGCGTGGTGGACACGATCTTCAGCACGTATCAGCCGGAGAGCGAGATCAGCCGTCTCGGCCGGGGCGACCTGCGCCGCGCCGACTGCTCACCGGTCGTCGGCGAGGTCCTCGACCGATGCGCCGAGCTGTGGCGGGAGACGAACGGATACTTCGACGTGAACGCGGGCGGCACGCTGGACCCGTCGGGCTACGTCAAGGGGTGGGCGGTCCAGCGGGCCTGCGACCGGCTGCTCGCCGAGGGCTCCGCCAACCACTGCCTCAACGCCGGCGGCGACCTCTTCGTCCGCGGCGCTCCCGGCGGCGGCCGGGACCGCTGGCGGATCGGCATCCGCCACCCCTGGGAAGCCCTGTCGGTGGCATGGGTGCTGGAGATTACCGACCAGGCGGTCGCGACCTCGGGCACCTACGAGCGCGACCCCCACGTCCTGAATCCGTTCACCGGCAAGCCCGCGACGGCGCTGCGCTCGGTGACGGTCGTCGGCCCGGACCTGGGCACGGCGGACGCCTATGCCACGGCTGCTCTGGCCATGGGCCTGCCGGGCATCGACTGGCTGGCCACCATCGAGGGGCACGAGAGCGCCGTGGTGACCGAGGACGGCCGGGCTCTGCGCTCGGACGGCCTGCCGGTGGCCACGGACGCGCGGCAGACATAGATTGTGGCTGCCGCCCTACGAGACGGCCAGGTCGAGGTATTCGACCAGGTGCTCGTCGGTCGGAGCCGGCGCGCCAGGGGCGAAGCGCAGGTAGCGGAGGCGTTTGCCGGTGCCTTGGAGCAGGCCGTGCGGGTCGGGGAGGTCGGCGCCGTGCTCGAAACCCACCTGCACGGCGTCGGTGCCGGGGAAGACGGCGGCCACGTAGCCGCGCTCGGGGTGGTGGAAGCCGAGGCCGTGCCAGCCGCGGTAGACGCGCTGGGCGAGCTCGGGGCGGGCGGTCAGGATGACGTCGCGCAGGTGGCGTGTCAGGGCGCTGATGTCGGGACAATGCTCCTCGAGCAGGTCCTCGAAGCCCGGCGGGGCAGCCACAATCATGCCCACACCTCACCACACGGGTACGACAAAATCCCGCGGCTTTCCTACCAGGCGAACTCCTTGCCGCGGACCTCACCGCCGGGAATCAGGTCGCGGCCGGTGTAGACCCACTTCTGGACCACGACGTACCGATGGCCGCGGGGCAGGCGCACCTCGAACGGGCCGCAGTCGTGCTCGGGGGTCAGGTCGGTGAACATCATGCCGCCGCACTGGCGCGGGCCGTCCACCACGGCACCGGTGCCGGCGTTGAGCACGGACATCGTCACGTCCGCCTGGACGCCGGGCAGCGCCTTCATGTGGCCGACCATCCGCACCGCGTCGGCGCTGGTCGCGTGGCACGGCTGGGCCAGCGCCGGGTGGCCGAGATCCCAGGTGTAGCTGTCGCCGCACTCCCAGGAGCTCCACACGTCCGTCGCCTCGACCGGGGCCGCGCTCCGGCTGGACGCCTCGGCCGAGGTGCTGTCCGGCTTCAGGACGCCGTGCGTGCGGTTGGACCTGGCCGTGGGGCCGACGCCCGGCATGCTGCTGCCGCTCCAGCCGGTCGCCGGCGCCGCCGTCGCGTTGGCTCCGGGGGTCGTCGGGCCCGTGCCGCCGTCCGGCCGCTGGACGACGAAGAACCAGGTGGGGATGGCGAGGATCGCGAGCACCAGGGGTACCACCGCCAAATATGGCGCTCGGGAACGCGACGGCGACGACCGGGGTCTCGGCACGACCGGGTGTGGCGTGGTCGGGCCGTCGTCGACGGGTTGCGGCGGCATCGCCGGAAGATGGCGGAGCCGCTTCGCGACCAGACGCAGCGTCGCGGCGAGGTCCTTGGCCGACGGGCGGCGGCCCGGGCGCTTGTCCATGCACTGCTGGACGACCTGCCAGATCGCCTCGGGCATGCCCTCGACCGGACGCGGCGACTCGTCGACGTGGCGGCGCAGGATCGCCCAGGCGGGGCCGCCCGCGTACGTGGGGCGGCCGGTCGTGAGCTCGAAGAGCACGACGCCGAGGGCGTAGACGTCGACCGCCGGTGCCGGGCGCCCGCCGTAGACCGTCTCGGGGGCGACGTAGTTGGCCGTGCCGACGAGCGCGCCCGGTGTGGTCATGCTCGGGGTGTCGAGAATCCGGGCGATGCCGAAGTCGGTCAGCCGGCAGTGCAGCCTGCCGTCGACCCGGTCGAGCAGGATGTTGTCGGGCTTGAGGTCGCGGTGCACGATGCCGCGCCGGTGCGCGGCCGCGAGCGCCTCGGCGACCTGCGCGACCAGCAGGGCCGCCTCGGACGGGGGCAGGCTGCCGCACCCCTGAAGGTGGTCACGCAGGCTGCCGCCCTCGACGAGGTCCATGACCAGGCCGAGCGAGGTCCCGACGGTCACCAGGTCGTGCACGCCCACGATGTGCGGATGCCGCAGCATGAGGAGGATCGCCCGCTCCTGGACGAACCGGTTGACCGCCTTCGGCTCGGCCATCAGGTCTTCACGCAGCAGCTTGACCGCGACCTGCTCGTCGCCGCTGAGGGACCGGGCCCGCCAGACGGTGCCCGTCCCGCCACCGCCGATCGGCTCGATCAGCTCATATGCGTCACCGATCCGGTAACCCGTGAGGTCACCGGACTGATCTTCCAATCGAGCCTCGGTGTGGTGGCGCGTTTCGGGGGGAGTACGCATCGAAATATTGGTACAGAACGCAAGATGTAGGTCACAACCTGTACCAGGGAAGACGCCCCTAGAGGGTTACCCGCGGCGCGTTCAACAGCTTTACAGGCGCCGATACATGATATGAAAGTCGACCAACCCGTGCTTCGTGCTCTGGAAGCCGTCGGGGATGGTGCCGACGATGATGAACCCCAATGAACGCCACAGCCGCACGGCAACGGTGTTGGTCGACACCACGGCATTGAACTGCATCGCCGTGTAGCCCAGCTCGCGAGCCCGGTCGAGACAGTGCGCGCCCAGCGTGCGCCCGAGGCCGCGGCCACGCGCCCGGCCCGAGACCATGAAGCTCGCATTGGCGACGTGCGCGCCGAGCTTGCCCTTGTTGGGCCCGACCTTGTACGTGCCGAGCACCTCGCCGTCCTCGACCGCCACCCAGGTCTCGAACGGCGGGGCGAGCAGCCAGTGCGCCCGCGCGTCGGCCTCGGTGGAGTCCGGGTCGTTGTCGTAACTCTCACCGGCCGCGACCACCTCGTGCCACACGTCCCACAGCCCGGGCCAGTCGGTGTCCACGAAGCGCCTGATCTCCACGCTGTTCATTCAACACGTCAGATGGCAGGCTCTGCATTCGTGTTCGACGTGTTGAACGACGCATTCGGCCGCCAGCCGTCCCCCAGCCGCGAGGTGGTCATCGCGACGGCGGTGCTCGCACTGCTCGCGGTGCTCGTCCGGCCGGCCTGGAAGGTCATGCGTAACTTCGTGACCATCGCACACGAGGGGGGCCACGCCCTCGCCGCGGTGCTGAGCGGCCGCCGGCTGTCCGGCATCCGGCTGCATTCGGACACGTCCGGGCTGACCCTGTCCCGCGGCCGTCCGACCGGCCCGGGCATGGTGATCACCGGCCTGGCCGGCTACATCACGCCGTCGCTGCTGGGACTCGCCGCGGCCGCGATCCTGGGCGGCGGAAGGCTCACGATCCTGCTCTGGATCTTGTTGGTACTTCTGGTGCTGATGCTGATCATGACCCGGAACGTCTACGGCGTGATCTCGATCGTCGCGGCGGGCGCGATCGTCTTCACCGTCTCGTGGTTCGCCTCGGCGGAGATCCAGGGCGCGTTCGCCTACGCCTTCGCGTGGTTCATGCTGCTCGGCGGCGTGCGGGCCGTGTTCGAGCTACAGCAGTCCCGCTTCCGCCGCCAGGCCCCGAACTCGGACGCCGACCAGATCGCCCGGCTGACCCGCGTCCCGGCCATCGTCTACGTGGCGTTCTTCGTGCTGGTCTGCCTCGGATCGCTGGCCTTCGGCGTGCGGCTCATGCTGGGACCGGTGCGGGACCTGCTGTGACCGCCTGACCGACGTCGGCAGGCCGGTGCGGCGACGTCCGCGGCGGGCCGGCGCCGCCCCGGCCTGCCGCGCGAAGCGCGACGAGCAGCCTCGACGTGGTCGCGTGCCGCGCGATCGCGGTACACATGATCAGGGGTCCGGACAGCCGGCGCCGACCGGCGACCTGGTCGCCGTCTCCGTGGTGGGCGGAACCCAGCGACACGCGGTCATGAATCCCACTTCACCCACCTTCTTGGTAGGTGGGAATCACGGCCGGAATCCATTAGAATGTGTGTACGAAAATTGCTCTTGACCTGGGAGGAGAGCGCCCGTGACCGCCCCCACTACCCCACCCGGATCCGTTCCCTATGCGACGCTGCTGAGCTTCACCCGCTACGTCGGGCGCACCGGCCCGCGCAAGGCCAGCTTCGTCGGCGGGCTGCGCCGGCAGCGCGAGTCGGGCTCCGGATTCAACCCGCACGGGCAACTCGTCAAGGCCCTCAAGGCCGACATCCAGTTCCGCACCGGCGGCACCTATCTCAACGCCGTCGTCGAGCAGGTCAACGCCCGCTGGAAGCCGCTCTACGAGTCGGTGGTGCCCGGCGCGCTGAAATACCTGGAGTCGCTGGACACCCCGGTCGAGGTCACCCCGACCCGCGACACTCTCGGCATGATCGGCTCACTCCCGGTCAAGATCAACCCACACTTCGGCCTACGGTATGCCGACGGCCGCGGCGAGGCGGTCCGTCTGCACTTCGACGAGGACCCGCCCCGGGACGAGGCCGCGGTCGCCACGCTGCACCTGATGACCCGCCACATGGACCTGGTCCTGCCCAACGCCACCCCGATCCTGGTCGACATCCGCCGCGGCGACGCGCTCCGCCCCGACCCGGCCGTCAAGCCGGAGGAAGTCGAGCGCTGGCTGGCCGGCGAGGCGGCCGCCTTCTCCGCCATGTGGGGCGCGACGGCTTGACCCTCCCCCTCGCGGGAGCGGGCAAGGCGCGCCCTCGCCGGCAGCCTTGCCCGCTTCCGCGCACTTGTTGCGCCCGCCTCGAACGGCGGCGATGTTGGACCTGGTGAAAGTCCGCGGCGTGGCGGGGTGACATCGGTCGATGCTTCAGGCGGCGCGCCCCAGCCCGGGCGACTCCAGATCATGGGAAAGATCTGGCTATCTGGGCAGCCGCATCTTTCCCATGATCATGAGATCGAGCGGCACGGCGGCGGAACGCACGCCGGCTCGCCTGGACCGAAGCCGCCGCGCAACCACGCGAAAGTGCGAAAGTCGAGCCGCGGTCAGGGCGATGGGAGCCGAGGCGCCCAAATGGGTGGTTTTGCCATAGTAGCCAGATACTGCACAGCAGGGCATGATCAATACGTAGCCACTCGGTCACACATCGACATCTTCCGGTGCTAGGTTGGCCGCTGTGTGCCTTCCGGCATCGCGGAGCGTAGCGAGCACCGAGCGGTGGCCACAGGGAGCCGCGGAACCGCGGAAGCGGACACCCGAGCGCGGAAAAACCTGAGCACAGAAAGATAGGGATGCAATGACGGAGGGCCGGCATCACCGGCGTCCCGACGACGACCACACGGAAGACGGGATCTACATCCCGCCCCCGCGTGAGATGCCACGCCCCCGGTCTGAGCCGACCGGATCGCCCGGGCAACCAGCTCACCCCGACACCCCCTCCCCCTGGGTGCCGCAAGCACCGGCCGAACCGGGCCCGTCCGAGCCGCCCGACGCTCCGCTGTACTACACGCCGGCACCCGGCTGGCCATCCGCCGACGAGAACGACGAGGAAGACGCGGAGGAGCCGGAGGGCGAAGTCTGGACACCCCAGCCGGCAGCGGCCTGGCCACCACAACGGATCCCGAGGCAACGGCAGCCGTATGAGCCCCCACCGGTACAGCCCCCACCGGTCCGGCCGCCCGAACGGCGATCGTCGGGCACCGCATGGTGGATCGCGATCGGGATCATCGTCGTCGCACTCGCCGTTGCCGCCGGGGTGCTCGTCGGTCTCAACCTGGCGCGGCGCGACTCCGGCGCTCACGGCGCCGCCTGCGACCGTCCGGCGCCGCACCCGACCGAGATCGGCGGCTGCGACCGGTCGCGGATCATCCCGCCGGGACCCGCCCACGCCCTCGCGAAGCCGACGGAGTAGCCGTTCGACGCGTGGATCCCGGAGCCCGCCGCTCGCCGTACACGGTCGCGCCACCCTGTCCGGCGGGAGGCGATGCGACAGGTCGCGAAAGCCTGTCCGGCCAGCGCGATGGCCAAGATGTTCCTGGCCGCCACGCGCCGCGATGAGGTCGAGAACCGACGAAAAGCGCTGGGTGCATCTGCCGCAAATCGGGTAGAAACGCGGAGCCCTCGACGGGGGCGATGCCATTTGTACGCGATTGGGGTGATGGCCATGAGCGGGCCTATCGTGGGCAAGCGCCGCCTCCGGGCCGAACTGAGGCGGCTCCGGCGCGAACGCGAACTGACCCAGGACCAGGTGGCCGCCGACATGGAGTGGTCGCTGTCCAAGCTCATCCGCATCGAGAACGGCACCGTCGCCATCTCGGTGAGCGACCTCCGCAGCCTCCTGGCCTACTACCGCGTCCACGACACCAAGATGGTCGACGACCTGCTCGAGCTCGCTCGGGCGGCGAAGCGGCGAATGTGGTGGGACGAGTACCGCGCGAGTGTGCTCTCGCAAATGCTCACCTATGTGGGATTCGAAGCCGAGGCGGTCGCCATCGGCGAGTGGTCGCCGATCATGTTCCCGGCGCTGATGCAGACCCGGCGTTACGCGTCGGCGACCAGCGTCGCCGACCACGACGGCGACTCACCCGTCGCGGAGCGGCGGGTCGAGTTCCGGATGCGGCGGCAGGACGAGTTGCTCTCCCGTGAGCAGCCGCCGCGAATCCTGACGGTCCTGGACGAGTCGGTGCTGCGTCGCCAGCCCGTCCACAACGACGAGGCGCTGCTCGTCGACCAGATCGAGCACGCGATCGAATTTGCCCAGCGGCCGTACGCCGACGTGCGCATCGCCCCGCTGAACATGGGATACCACCCGGGTTGGGAAGGCGAATTCACGCTGCTCGAATTCGGCGCCGACGACGGCGTGCTCTACCGCCAGGGGCTCCTCTGGGAGGAACCCGACGCCGTGGTGACCTACCGGGAGGTGCTGCGCCGACTGGCCGACCGCGCCCTGGCGCACGATGCCTCGATCGACTTCATGCGGCAGGTCGCCGGTGAGCTGAAGCGCGGCTGACCACAACGCGAAAAGGAAAGGCGGCTGACGCATGACGCCGGCCGATGCCCGTAGGAAGCACCGGCCGGCGTCATGCACGCCGATGGACCCGTCAGGCGGGCGGGTGGAAGAGAACCCCCTTGCCGCTGCGCAGTGTCGGCTGGTTGTTCGAGTACTGGTAGGCGATCGTCCCGGCCGCGTTCTCGATGCCGACCGTGGCGTCGCTGCCCTGCTCGAAGGCGTTGTCGAGGTCCTTGTACGCGAAGGCGATGTCGCCGTTCTCGTAGAAGACCGCCTCGAACGTCAGGCGCCGTGACGTGTTGCCGTAGAGGTACACGTTGCGCCACTCGACGACGTACGCCCGGTTCGGCGCCGTTCCGGTCAGCCCGGTGCGCACGCTGGCCGAGCCGTCGATCACGAGGTCGGACCAGAACGGGTACGCGGTCGCGTTCGGGGCCGCGGTCGTCGGCAGGGTCGTGTGGTCGGCGTTGGCAGCGCCGGGGTTCACGAAGCTGACCTTGCCGTTGGTGTCGACCCAGGCGGTCGGATAGCTCTGCCCGTACACCTTGACCGGGAACGGCAACGTCAGCTCGGCGATGCCCTCGTCGCCCGTCAGGGTGAGCGGCGTGTCGGCGTCGATGAACGCCCGGGTGCCGTCGGCGCAGGTGTAGCCGAACGCGTCGGCGCCCTGTGTCAGCGCGAGGTTCACGGTCGAGGTGCCGGCCGTGACGGTCACCGGCGCGCTCGCGCCACCGCCGCCGCAGGCCCCGCCGGACCCGACCGACGCGCTGACGGTGTAGTTGCCCACCGTGACGCCGGTGAAGGTGTACGTGCCGTTGGCGCCCGTCGTCTTCGTGGCGCCGCCCGGCGACAGCGTGACGGTCGCGCCCGACACCGGCGTGCCGGTGCCCTGGTTGGTGACGGTGCCGGTGATCGTGCCCGTCACCGGCGGTGGCTCCTCGCCGCCGCCACCCGGCGCCTTGAACAGCACGCCGATGCCGTTCTGGAGGGTCGAGGTGTTGTTCGAGTACTGGATGCCGACCGTGCCGGCGGCGTTCTCGATGCCGACGGTCGCCGACGCACCCGCCTCCGCGGTGTTGTCGATGCCGGAGTAGTTGGTCACGACGTCACCATTCTCGTACAGCACCGCCTCGGCGTTGATCCGCCGGGACGTGAAGCCGTACTGGTAGGCGTTGCGCCACTCGACGACGAACTGCCGGTTGGGCGCGGTGCCGATCAGCGCGGTGCGCACGCTCGCCGAGCCGTCGACGACCAGGTCCGACCAGTAGGCGTAGATCGTCGAGTTGGGCAGCGACGTCGACGGGACGGCACCGTGGGCGATCGTTGAGGTGCCCTGGTCGGCGAAGCTCAGCCGGCCGTTGGTGTCGACCCAGGCCGAGTTGTACGTGGTGCCGTAGAACTTGACGCCGAAGGGCAGCGTGATCTGGGTGAGGTTGTCGTCGCCGGTCAGCGGCAGCACCGTGCCCTCGGCCGGGATGAACGTCCGCGCGCTCGCCGAGCAGGTGTAGCCGAAGCTGTCGCCGCACGACGAGGTGTAGTTGGCGGTGTACGTCCGGTCGGTCGCCGGCGCGGTCACCACATGGGTCTGCGCGCCGCCGTCCGACCAGCGGCTGAACGCCTGCGGGACGCCGTTCTGGTTCTGCGGCGTCGGCGCGCTGACCGTGTTGGTCGAGCCCTGGATGACGGTACGGGTGAACGGCGCCGCCGCGCTCGTCGCGCCCACGGTCAACTGGAGGCCGGCCGGGTCGGACACGAACGTGAGGTCGACCGTCTTCGGCTGCACGTTGACCGCGGTGGTGCTGGTCAGCCCGCCCGAGTCGGTCGCCGTCATGCGGAACTCGAGATACGACGGGTACTCGTGGTCGGGTGCGGCGAGCGTGCCGCTCGCGACGCCGGCGAGCGTCTGCATCGGGTGCTCGTGGCACACGCCCGGCGACGAGCAGTGGTGCAGGATGATCGTCCAGTTCAGCGCCGACCCCGGCAGGGTGCCCTGCTGCGGGTCGGTGGCGTGCCCGGAGAAGTTGATCGTGTCGCCGACCGCCCAGGTGAGGCCGGCCGCCGGGCCGTCGATGATCGCGGTCGGCGCGTCGTTGCCGGCCGTGATCGTGATCGTCTTGTCGTTGCTCACCCCGAGCGTGTCGGTGACCCGCAGGCGAGCCGCATGCGTGCCGGGGGTCGTGTAGGTGTACGTGGTGGTCGGCGTCGCCGACGGCGCACCGGTGTCGAATGCGCCGTCGTTGGTGAAGTCCCACTGGTACCTCAGCAGGCCCTGGTCGGCCGGGTCGGCGTCACTGGACGTCGAGCCGTCGAAGTTCACCGTCAGCGGGGTGCCGCCGGAGGTACGGTCCGTCGTGATCGCGGCGACCGGCGGCTGGTTGCCGTTGTAGTACCGGATCCGCCGGACGGTGCCGCCCAGGTCCACGTAGTACAGCTCGTTGCCGGGGCCGACGGCGAGATCGACCGGGTTCGCGGCGCCGGCGGCGAACGTGATGATGTTCGACGGGTTGGGCAGGCCGTTGCCGCCCGGCATCATCGCCCAGATGCAGTCGCGGCTGTAGTCCGAGAAGAACATGGCGCCGCGGTACGCCGTCGGATAGGGGCCGGTGTCGGACGGGTAGAACGCCACGCCGGACGACGACGAGCTGCCGCTCGGGCACGACTCGCCGGCGACCACCTTCGCGTTGTGGTTCCACGCGTAGTAGGGCTGGACGTTCGGCACCGGCGGGTTCGCGCCGTACATCGGCTCGCACAGGTTGAGGTTCGCGCCGTCGTAACCGCCCTGCGGGTTCGGGCCCTCGATGCACGGCCACCCGTAGTTGCCGACCGGCGTGCCGGTCGGGTTCGCCACCCGGTTGATCTCCTCGTACGTGTTCCAGCCGACCTCGCCGCTCCAGACCTCGTTGGTGCCGGGGCGCATGGTGAAGCGGAACGGGTTGCGCATGCCGTAGGCGACGACCCGGCGGGCGTTGGCGTCGGCCGACGCGGCGAGCGGGTTGTTCGGCATGGCGGCGCCGGTGTTCGGGTCGATCCGGATGATCGTGCCGTTGAGCTGCGTCGGGTCGCCGGTGGTCCGGACGTCCTGGGAGCGCAGCGCGCCACCCTCGGCGGTCGGCGGGTTCATCACGCCGCCCGGCGGGTCCCCGCACGGGTTGACCGGGCTGCCGAACTGGCCGTAGTCGGTGGCGCTGAAGCTGGCGCCGTCGCCGGCGGACGCGTAGAGCGCGCCGTCGGCGCCGAAGCGCAGGTCGCCGATCGAGTGGCTGGGGAACTGCTGGCACCAGTCGGTGATGAGGACCTGCTCGTTGCCGGTCATCTGGTTGCCTGCGGCCCGCAGACGGGAGAGGCGTCCGGTGACGACGCAGTCACCGTTGTTGGCGTTGGAGCAGACGTCGTTCCACCGGGGCGCGGTGCCGCCGGGCAGGGCATCGTAGGTGTAGAGGACGTAGACCCAGGGGTTGGCCGGGAAACCGGGCGCCAGCGCGAGGCCGAGCAGGCCGCGGTCCCACTGGTCGTGCACGTTGGTGCGCAGGTCGGCGAACGTGTCCGGGGTCGGGTCGGCCAGGCTGTCGAAGACCTTGACGACGCCCCGCTTCTCGGCGACGAAGACGCGGCCGTCCGGGGAAAACTCGATGTTCGTCGGGTTGTTGAGCCCGCTGAAGACCACTTGCTCCTGGAATCCGGTCGGCATCGTCACCGCCGCGGCCGGCTGCCCACCGGCGATCGGCGTGATGACACCGGCCATGAGCGCGGCGGCAAGGAATGTGCGCACGGCTCGTCGACGCATCGACATGGACCGTCCCCTCCTGAGGGTGAGGCGGAGGCAGCGGGACCGCTGAAATTGCGCCAGCCTACCGACCACCCGCCAAATGAGAAACCGTCACATCGCCACCCCCCATCCGCTGCGTTGATCATGCAGTTGTGGTGCCTCGACACTCCCGCGATGTCCGGGTTTGTCAGGCACCACAAGTGCATGATCAACGGGAATGGGGGGTGGGGTGGGGGCAGCGGTTCTCGTAGCAGGGCCTGGCGAGCTTGTAGGACTTGGCGGTCGGGTCCGTGAATCGGCGAAGGTGGGCCGGCCCTCCATGACCCGACTGACTCCGCGGCGCACGATCGCGGCCGGGCGCAGGCGGTGGATCGGCCGGTCGCCAAGCGCGACGGCGCCCTTGGTGAGCGCGCCGTCGTGCACGTCGAGCAGGCCGGACAGGGCCCGCAACAGGGTGGTGTTGCCCGCGCCGTTCGCACCGAGCAGCGCGACGATCCGGCCGGGAGGCACGGCCAGGCTGACGCAACATCACGTCGTCGAGGCTCTGGACCCGTAACACCGGCGGCCCCTGTGGGGTCTGAGGTGGGGGGGTCAAACTTTGTGCATCATCGGTGAACACCGTTCCGGACATTTAACCTGGTCTCTGAAAAGAATCAAGCCCCAAATATGTGTCCGTCAACACTGTTGGCCAACTCGACATAACCGTCCGATGTGGACCAGCGACGGGCGGTAATTCGGACTTTTGGGGTAATAGATATTGAGGCCGACGGGTGGGTTTCGCGATCCCGTCGGTGACGTTAGGTTAGGCCCTGGCCTGCTCGGCAGTCCGTCGCCCACCCCGGGCGGCGCCGGGCAAGCGCCGCCGAATCGAGCTTCGCGCGCTGCGGCGCGCATCGAGCCGGGGACCCCGATCTCCGGGGGTGAATCCGCTGACCAAGGACGGTCGCGGTAGGGCGCTCCTCTTCTCGCCCGAACCCGTCAGCTAACCCGGTAGGCGGTCAGCACGAAGAAGGGTCCTTTTCCTTGTCCACTGGACACCGCGCCCGCCGCTCGGTGCTGCGGACCCTGCTGATCGGGGCCGTGTCACTGATTGTGCTGGCGCCAGCGACGGTCGCACGTGCCGACCCGACGCTCGCAGAGATCGAGGCCCAGCTCCAGAAATCGGGCGAGGAACTCGAGGCGACGGTCGAGGCGTGGAACCAGATGAACGTCGCTCTGGCTGATTCGCAGGCGAAGGTCGCCGATCTGCAGACGAAACTCAAGCCGATGGAGGACGCCGTCGCCGCGTCTGCCGAGAGTGTGCAGAGTGCCGCGGTCCACGCCTTCAAGACCTCGGGCAATCTGCGCAACCTGTCCGTCGTGCTCAACGCGGGCTCGTCGGACACGCTGATGGATCAGCTCTCCATGCTGAACGAGATCACCCGCCAGCAGCAGAAGCACATCGACGAGTTCCGGACGGCGAAGACCGCGCTCGAAGAGCAGAAGAAGGGCTACGACCAGACGATCGCCGCGCAAAACGCGCAGAAGGCGGAGATCGAGGCCAAGCGCAAGAAGATCGAGAGCGAGATGGCCCAGCTCGACAAGCTCAAGCAGAAGGTCAACAAGCCGGCGACGCCGAAGGGGCCGCCGCCGGCGGTGTCCGGCAAGGCCGGCATCGCGGTCAGATTCGCCTTCGACCAGATCGGCGACCCTTACGTTTTCGGCAAGGCGGGTCCCAACGCCTACGACTGCTCCGGGCTCACGATGGCGGCCTGGAATGCGGCCGGCGTCAGCCTCCCGCACAGCGCCGCCCAGCAATGGAGCAAGGTCGCGCACATCTCACGGGGCGACCTCCAGCCGGGCGACCTGGTGTTCTACAACAACCTCGGGCACGTGGCCATCTACGAGGGCAACGGGAAGGTCATCCACGCGCCGACCAGCGGCCGGACCGTGACCGAGGCATCGGTCGACATGGGTAACAAGATCTACGGATACGGACGGGTCAGGGCCTGACCGGACCGCTCCCGATGAAGGGCCGCTCCGCCAGCGCGCGGGGCGGCCCTTCACCATTGAGGCAAGGCCGCGAAGTTCAGCCAACGGCCCTTGCCAGCCCGAACAAGGCCGACAATTCGGGCGTGGGCCTCGGAGGCGTCGCCGCCGAGGGTGCCGGCCGGCACGCGTTCCGCCGCAATCCGCCGCCGGGCCGCTCGACCTCACAGATCATGGGAAAGATATGGCTGCCCCGATAGCCAGATCTTTCCCATGATCATGAAGTCGGCCGGGCCGGAACGCGCCGCTCGGGGGCAGTAGCGACCACGAGCGACCAGACGCCCGCCCGTAGCGCAGCACCGGGGTGGACAGACGACCGCACGGCTGAACTCCGCGGCCTTCATCATTGAGGGCATGACATCGTGGGATCCCGAGCAGTACAACCGCTTCGCCGACGAGCGCGCCCGGCCCTTCCACGAGCTGGTCGCCCGCGTCCCGACCAAGGACGCGGTGGCCGTCGTCGACCTCGGCTGCGGCCCGGGGACGATGACCGCGACCCTCGCGGCGCGCTGGCCCGACGCGGCGGTCCTCGGCATCGACTCCTCCCCAGCGATGATCTCGGCGGCCGAACCCCTGCAGACCGCCCAGCTCCGGTTCCAGCTCGGGGACATCGCCGGCTGGCGGCCACCGCGGGGCTCGGTCGACGTCATCGTGGCCAACGCCGCGCTGCAGTGGGTGCCCGGCCACGCCACGCTGCTGCCGATCTGGGCCGCCGCACTGGACGACGGCGGGACGCTCGCGTTCCAGGTGCCCTGCTTCGCGTTCACGGCGATCGAGGACGTCGTGTCGGCGCCGCGGTGGGCGCCGCTGCTCTCGGCCGTGCTGGAGTCGACGGGGCCGCGCTCGAACAGCCCGGTCCTCACCCCGCAGGAGTACGTGCGGATCCTCGCCGGCGCCGGTCTCACCGTCGACGTGTGGCAGACGACATACCACCACGTGCTGCCCGGCGCCGACCCGGTGCTCGAGTGGTTCAGCGGTACGGGCCTGCGGCCCTATTTCGACGCGCTCTCCGGGCAGGACCTGGCCGACTTCCGCGCCGAGGTGGCCGCCCGCCTGCGGTCGGCCTACCCGCGCGAGCCGTTCGGCACGATCCTGCCGTTTCCGCGGCTGTTCGTCGTCGCGCATCGACCCTGACCCGCGTCGGCTGGCTTACAGTGCGGCCCGGCGAGCGAATTTAGCCTGGGCGGGTGACCCAACCTCGCCGTCGAAGCACGCTCAAGATCGTGCTGATCATTCTTGCCGTCGTCATCGTCGTGTGTTGCGGCGGTGGCGCCGCCGGGTTCTACTTCCTGCTCACCGGCGCCACGAAGGCCCCGAAGGCCGCGACCTCGGCGTTCCTGGACGAACTGGAGGCGGGCAACTACGCCGCCGCCTACAACCGGCTGTGTGCCGACACCAAGAGCGAGTTCGAGCAGCCGACCTTCGAGGAGAAGATCAAGGCCCGGCAGCCGAAGTCGCACGACCTGGACTGGGGCGGCTCGTACGACAACACCAACGGCCGGGAGACCGCCGCGATCACCGGCGACGTCACCTTCACCGACGGCTCGTCCAACAACGAGAGCTTCCAGTTGCGCAAGGAGGGCGGCGACTGGAAGGTCTGCGGCAACCCACTCACACTGCGCTAACCCCCCCCACCCCCACCCCCACCCCCACTCCCGCGTCGATCTTGCACTTGTGGTGCCTGACAAACCCGGACATCGTGGGAGCGTCGAGGCACCACAAGTGCAAGATCGACGAGAAGAGGCCCCGGGCGACCGGGGCCTCTCGCGTCTCTCAGGGGGTTGTGTGTGTGGGGGGGCCTAGGCGGCCTGTAGGCCCTCGGCCCGGGCCAGCTCACGCAGCCGGCCGAGCGCCTGGATCTCGAGCTGACGGATCCGCTCACGGGAGAGCGAGAACCGGGTCGCCACCTCGGTCAGGGAGTGCTCCCGGCCGTCCTCGAGGCCGTAGCGGGCACGCATGATGCCGGCCGAACGGTCGTCGAGGTGGTTGAGCAGGCCCTCGATCCGCTGGCGCTCCAGGGCGGCGAGGACCACATCCTCCGGTGACGGGGCGTCGGAGTCCGCGACCAGGTCACCGAGGTTGGTGTCACCGTCGTCACCCACCGGGGTGTCGAGCGACACCGTGTCCTGCGACCACCGCATGAGCTCGTGGACCCGCTCGACCGGCACGCCGAGCGCGGTGGCCAACTGCTCCGGCTCCGGCTCGTTGCCCAGCTCGCGGGTGAGCTGACGCGCGACGTTGCGCATCCGGTTGACGTCCTCGACGAGGTGCACCGGCAGCCGGACCGTGCGCTCCTGCTGCGCGATCGCCCGGCTGATCGCCTGGCGGATCCACCACGTCGCATATGTCGAGAACTTGTATCCGCGCACGTAGTCGAACTTCTCGACGGCGCGCACCAGGCCGGTGTTGCCCTCCTGAATCAGGTCGAGCATCGGCATGCCGGACCGCACGTAACGACGAGCGATCGAGACCACCAGTCGCAGGTTGGCCCGGATGAACCGGTCCTTCGCCCGCTCGCCCTCGGCGACGAGGCGCTGCAGCTCGGCCTCCGTCACGCCTTCGGGAAGCTTGTCGGACTCCAGCAGGTGCTCCGCGTAGAGCCCGGCCTCGACCGCCTTGGACAGCTCGACCTCAGAAGCGGCGTCGAGCAGCGGCGTGCGGGAGATTTCATGCAGGTAGACTCCGACGAGGTCCCGCTCCTCGGCACCTGTGTCGGGTCGCATCTCCACTTTCACGTTCTCCACCTTCGGGCCCCTCCCCGTCCATCCTTCGCCTTCCCCGTTTCACCCTGCTAAAACGGATGCCCCGGGTATGCCCCCTGCACAACACCCAGCACGCCCTCCGAATTCCGCCCTCAGGGGCGACTCGGTGACGGCCCCTGAGAGTTGCACCACTTACCTGGACGCTCTGGAGGCCGCTCCGGTTCGCTTCGGTTGCAACAAGTGATACGTGGTATTCCTGCCCGTCAGACGCCTAAACTCGCTGTGAGTTCCCTGGGAACGGCGGCTGGTGGGACCGAGGTCACCGGTGTCCATCGGCAACAGTCGGCCAGACGACAGGCAAAACGCTCTGAAGGATGAGAAATCGGCTTCCCTCTTTGGGGGCTTGACGCGCGACGCCACCTGTCGAAATGCCGACCGGATCGCCGTGCGCCTCTACCGGGAGCGCCATTCCCGCAACAGCTCGGCTTCCTCCTCGCCCGAGAGCCCGGTGTTGTGCGATACCTCACTCAACCCGGAGAGTGTGTCCCGCACCGTCTCACGAAGCGGGCGAACACGAAGACCGGCCTCGATCGACAGCGAAGCGTCACGACTGAGGAACCCTCCGTATTCGGGCAAAGGTAGCCAAAGGGGCAACGATCGCGGCCCGGACCACGGCGCCACCTCGCGAACTGTCAGGAAACTCTGAGGCACCCACGTGAGGGTGTGTACGGAAGGTGCCCCCTCAGCCAACCCAGCGTGAAACTCGCGACGGGTGAGCGGCGTGCCGATGCCGTCGAACACGCCGGCCAGGCCACGTTCGGCCGCCCGGACGATCCAGCCGGCGAGATCCCGGACGTCGATGAACTGGACCAGGTCCTCCGGCTCGCCGGGCGCGAGGATCTCACCGCCGCGCGCGGTGCGGCGCACCCAGTAGTCGAACCGCCCGGTCGGGTCCTCGGGGCCGACGATGAGCCCGGCGCGGCAGATGAAGACCCGGTCGGCGGCCGACGCCACGAGCTGCTCGCAGGTGACCTTGCACCGGCCGTACGCTTCGGCGTCGGCGAACGGGTCGTCGAACCCCTGCGGCGCCGGCGCCATGACGGGCGCGTCGGCGACGGTCTGCCCCGGCGTGGCGGTGTCGGCGTAGACGGACCCGCTCGAGACGAACGTGAAGTGCCCGACCCGCCCGCGAAGCGCCTCGACGGCGTGCCGGACGTGGCTGGGGCGGCGGCCGACGTCGACGACGGCGTCGAACGTGCCGTCGAGGGCGTCGAGCCCGGCCGGGTCGTCCCGGTCGACGCGGACGAACTGGACGCCGCCGACCGGCCGGCCGGACGAGCCGCGGGCGGCGCAGACGACGTCGTGGCCGGCGTCGCGGGCCTGCCGGGCCACGGCACGGCCGAGGAACACGGTGCCACCGAGAACAAGCATCTTCATCGCTCGATCCTGGGGTGCCGGTGACCGAACCAGAACCGCTGTTCACTGGAAGCGGATCCGCTGGGAACGAAACTCCGGCGGCGAACCGACCCCGCAGCCTCGGGCGAATCCGGTGGGACGACGGCGAGCGGTGCGGGGCGGGTCCTGCGGACGACCGGCACGAACAGCGCCAACCCCGCCAGCACGGTCGCCGCCGCCGGCGGCCGGAGCGACCAGCGGCGGAGAGGGGCGCCGGCCAGGGGCAGCACTCCTTCCACTGTGGACGGTGGTGACGCGACCGCGGACGCCGAGGACACGGTGACAGCCGTCCGGCACGCCGTCATGGGCGGAGCGGCCCGTACCGCACCCTCGCTTTTACCCGCAGGTCACCTGTCTGTTCACAACAGGTGCTCGCGCCGGATCGACGACCACGGAAAGATGGCGATCGACGCATGCGTCCTTCCATAAGGAGAGATCATGGCCCGACCCAGTGCCCGCGGTTGGCGGATCGCCCAGCACCTCGCGGTGCCGGCGCTCGCCGTCGCGGTCGTCGCCCTCTTACCCCTGGCCAAGGCCGACACCCCAGCGGGAACCGACCGATGGACGCCACTCACCCCGGCCAAGGTCTCGTTCAGCCAGAAGACCGGCCCGACGACCACGGCACAGCTTCTCGGCTTCAACGACTTCCACGGCAACATCGACCCGCCGATCGGCAGCGGCGGGTTGATCAACGGCACCCCCGCGGGTGGCGCCGAATACCTCAGCACCTGGCTGACCAAGCTGCGCAACGACGCCGCGAACAACGGCGTGCGCAACAGCGACACGGTCGTCGCCGGTGACAACATCGGGGCCACGCCCCTGGTGAGCGCCGCCTTCCACGACGAGCCGGCGATCGAGGTCCTCAACCAGATGGGCGTCGACATCTCATCGGTCGGCAACCACGAGTTCGACGAGGGTGTCGACGAGCTCAGGCGCATCCAGCTCGGCGGCTGCCATCCGGTCGACGGCTGCCAGGACGGCGACGGCTTCTCGGGTGCGAACTTCCCGTACCTCGCCGCCAACGTCACCGACAAGTCCAACAGCCTGCCGATCCTCCTGCCCTTCACGCTGCGCCTGTACGACGGTGTCCCGGTCGCCTACGTCGGCATGACGCTGGAGGCCACCCCCGGCATCGTGAACCCGGCGGGCATCAAGAACGTCAACTTCAAGGACGAGGTCGAGACCGCCAACCAGTACGCCACCGTCCTGAGCTGGCTCGGTGTCCGCTCGATGGTGCTCGTGATCCACGAGGGCGGCATGCAGAGCAGCCCGCCCGCGCCGCTGGACCCGTCCGGCTGCGCCAACTTCGCCGGCCCGATCACCGACATCGTCAAGGGCCTCGACCCGGCGTACGGCGTGGTCGTCTCCGGACACACGCACCGCTTCTACACCTGCGAGCTGCCCAACTCCTCGGGCGCCGACACGCTGGTGACGAGCGCCGGCACGGCCGGCACGCTGGTGACGGACATCCGCGTCACGCTGGACAAGAAGTCCCGCAAGTTCGTCGACGCGTCGGCCACCAACGTGATCGTCGAAAACGGCGTACGGAACGCCGACGGCACCTGGAAGACGGAGAACGGCATCCCGGTCCGCAACCCGAGCCTGGTCGACCCGAACATCAAGAAGATCGCGGACAAGTACCGCGCGGCCGTCGCGCCGATCGCCAACCGGGTCGTCGGCAGCATCGCCGCCGACATCACCACCACGGCGACGCCGGCCGGCGAGACGCCGCTCGGTGACGTGATCGCGGACGCGCAGTTGGCCTACACCAGGTCGGCCGGTACGCGGATCGCGTTCATGAACCCCGGTGGCATCCGGGCGCCGCTGACCTACGCCAACTCGCCCGGCGGCGAGGCTCCCGGCCAGGTCACCTACGGTGAGTGCTTCACGGTCCAGCCGTTCAACAACCTGGTCGTGACGCAGTCGTTCACCGGCGCCCAGATCAAGGACGTGCTGGAGCAGCAGTTCGTCGGCTTCGGCGGACAGACCAACCAGCGGATCCTCCAGGTCTCCGGCGGCCTGACCTACACGTACAGCGCCTCCGCGGTGCCAGGATCGAAGATCAGCAACCTGGCGCTCAACGGCACCCCGATCGACCCGGCGGCGATCTACCTGGTGACCACGAACGACTTCCTCGCCAACGGCGGTGACGGGTTCTCCAACCTGACGAAGGGCACCGGCCGGGTCACCGCGCCGGGCTTCGACGTGGACGCGCTGGTGGCCTACCTCGGCACCGGCCCGATCGCGCCCGGCCCGGCCAACCGGATCACGCGGGTCGCCTGATCGCGCGGTTTGCCTGATCGATACCGGTGTGGGCGGGCGGCGGGTTTTGCTCCCGCCCGCCCACACGTATGCTCGCAACGCCCGAGTGCCACGTGTCACCGATGTCGAGGAGTGTTGATCTGTGGAGCGACCGACCTGGGCACCCGCAGACGTCGACCTCGATCGCCCGAGCGTTGCCCGGGTCTATGACTACTACCTCGGCGGCTCGCACAACTTCGCCGCCGACCGCGCCTTCGGCGAGCAGGTCCTGAAGGTCATGCCGGTCGTCGCCGCGCTCGCCCGCAGCAACCGCGCCTTCCTGCGCCGCGCCGTGAGCATGCTGGCGGCGCAGGGCGTGCGCCAGTTCCTCGACCTCGGCTCCGGCATCCCCACCGTCGGCAACGTCCACGAGGTCGTCGCGGACGCCGGTGTCGGCGACGGCCGGGTGGTCTATGTCGACCACGACCCCGTCGCGGTCGCGCACAGCCGCGCCATCCTCGCCGACGTGCCGGGCACCGCCGTGGTCGCCGGCGACCTTTGCCGCCCCGCCGACGTGCTCGCCGAGCCGGCGGTGCGGGCCCTGCTCGACTTCAGCCAGCCGATCGCGTTCCTGCTCGTCGCGGTGCTGCACTTCGTCTCCGACGAGCAGCGCCCGGCCGACATCGTGTCCGGATACGCGGCCGCCGGCGTCCCCGGCAGCTACGTCGTGCTGTCCCACGCCGGGCTGGAACGCCAGCTCACGCCCGGGGAGGAAGCGGCGCGGGAGATGTACCGCAAGTCTCCCACCCCGCTGATCCTGCGGACCAGGGCGCAGGTGGCGGCGCTGTTCGGCGACCTGACGGTGGTCGAGCCGGGCGTCGTCGCGACCCACAAGTGGCGGCCGGGGCCGGACGACGAAGCGATCCCGGAGGGCGACGCGTTCGGCTGCGCGGTCGTCGCCCGCAAGGACTAGCGCCGGCCCACCATGACCGCCGCCAGCTCCACGCCGACCTCGTGGGACCGCCCGCACCGCGCCGCCGAACGGCTCGCGCGCGCCTGGTCGCTGGCCGTCGCCGGCACCAGCTACGTGTCGATGAACGGTCTCGAGGTCCAGGATTTCCTGACCAGCCTCTCGACCCGGCTCATCCACGCGCTGACGGCCGAGGTCTTCGACCCGGCCGACGTGCGCGAGGTCGGCTCGACCCTGGTCGCCGCGCACTTCACCGAGCCGACGACGCTGGAGCGCACCATGGCGGTGCTCAGCGAGCAGTTCGGCAACGCGCCGGCCAAGCGGGTCGCCCGGATCCAGGGCGCGCTCGCGGCAGGCTACGCGCTGGCGCTGCGCGACCGTGTGCTCGACGAGCAGGAGGAGATCCGCACCGCGGCGCTGTGGTCGCAGGCCCGGGCCGAGGAGGGCCGGCGGGTCAGCGACGCGCGGTTCCGCGCGATCTTCGCCGGTGCCGCGATCGGCATGAGCGTCAGCACCGTCGACGGGCAGGTCATCGAGGTCAACCAGGCGCTGTGCGACATGCTCGGCTACACCGCCGACGAGCTGCTCGCCATGTCGTTCGAGGACTTCGTGCTGCCCGAGGACCCGCCGTCCGCGGCCGCGATGTTCGACGAACTGCTGGCCGGGCGGCGGGACCAGTTCCGCATCGAGAAGCCGTACGTGCACAAGGACGGGCACCGGGTCTGGACCGACCTGGTGGCGTCGGTCATCCGCGACGAGGAGGACCGGCCGAGGTGGCTCGTCGCGATGTTCGAGGACATCACCGAGCGGTACCTCCTCCAGGTCCGTCTGCGGCACCAGGCGCTCCACGACCCGCTGACCCAGTTGCCCAACCGCACACTGTTCTTCGACCGGCTCGACGCCCTGCTGGCCGACGCCGACGAGAACGGCGACACCCGCGTCGGTGTCTGCTACCTCGACGTCGACGGCTTCAAGGTCATCAACGACACACTCGGCCACGACGTCGGTGACCAACTGCTGCAGACGGTCGCCCGCCGGCTGGCCCGGTCGATCAACGGTGAGGGTCAGCTCGTCGCGCGGATGGGCGGCGACGAGTTCGTCGTACTGATCGAAGGCACAGCGAGCACCGAGGACATCGTCACCGTCGCGGAAAAGGCGCTCGACACGGTCCGCGCGCCGGTCCACGTCGGCGGCCACGAGATCAGCATCTCGGCGAGCATCGGCGTGGTCGAGCAGCCGCTGCGCGGCACCAGCACGGGCGAGCTGATGAAGGCCGCCGACACCACCCTCTACTGGGCCAAGGCCGACGGCCGCAACCGCCTCGCGCTGTTCGACGCCGAGCGGCACGCACGCGAGGTGACGCGGTACGAGCTGTCCGCGAGCATGCCGGCGGCACTGGAGCGGCGGGAGTTCTTCGTCGAGTACCAACCCCTCGTCCGGCTCAGCGACGCCCGCGTCATGGGCGTCGAGGCGCTGGTCCGCTGGCGGCATCCCCGCTTCGGGGTGCTCGGCCCGGACGCGTTCATCGGCATGGCCGAGGAGACCGGGCTCATCGTGCCGCTGGGGCGCTGGGTGCTGCACGAGGCCTGCCGCCAGGCCGCCGAATGGCACCGGACCGTCAAGGACAAGGCGCCGCTGATGAGCGTCAACCTGGCGGTGCGGCAGATGCGGGACCGAACGATCGTCCGGGACGTGCGGGCGATCCTGGAGCAGACCGGCCTGGCCCCGGAGCGGCTCCAACTGGAGCTCACCGAGAGCGCGGTCATGGGCACCGGCGGCGAGCCGATCGAGGCGCTCAAGGCGCTGGCGGACCTGGGTCCGCGCATCGCCATCGACGACTTCGGCACCGGCTACTCCAACTTCGCGTACCTGCGGAACCTGCCGGTCCACAGCCTGAAGCTGGCCGGCTCGTTCGTCGCCGGGCTGCGCCCGCCGGAGCGGCCGGACCCGGTCGACGAGCAGATCGTGGCCGCGGTGATCGGGCTGGCGCACACCCTGAAGCTGAGCGTCACGGCCGAAGGCGTGGAGACGGCGGAGCAGGCCAGCCGCCTCCAGGCGCTCGGCTGCGACACGGCACAGGGCTGGTACTACGCGAGTCCCGGCCCCGCCTCCGCCCTCGAGTTCTGACCGGCGATCCGCCCGCAAGTCAACCCCAGCAGCCCCTGGCCAGCCGAACAAAGCCGATAATTCGGGCACGAGGCCCGGAGGGGGCGCAGTCGAGGCGTGCGTTCCGCCGCCGTGCCGCTCGATCTCATGATCATGGGAAAGATGTGGCCATCGGGGCAGCCACATCTTTCCCATGATCATGGAGTCGTCCGACCCGGAGCGTGCCGCTCGGGTCCAACGGCGACCACGAGCGGCAGAGACCCGCCCGCACGACTGTGCGTCACCATCCCGTAGCGCAACACCGGCTCACCTACCGCGGCCCTGACTCCGCCCAGCAACAACGTTGCTGGGCGGAATACGGTCAGTTGGCCGCATACGGGTTGATCTCTTCGTGCATGTCCGTCATGAACTGCGACCACAGGTCGTCCTCGTGCGGATCGGCACCGACGAGGTCGAACTGCCCGTCGGCGAAATCGGGGTCGAGCTGCCAGTCGGGCAGGTCCACGTCGTCGAGGTCCAGGGGCTCGTCGCCGAGATCCCCTTCGACGGCGTCGACGGTTTCAAAATCGGTGAGGTCGTCGGCACCGTCGGTGCCGTCGAATCCTCCATGGTGATCCTCATACTGGTGATCGGCGAAGGCATGGTCGACTCCACCGTCGTGGTCGACGTGGAGGCCGTCCTCGCCCCAGTCGATCTCAAAGTCGCTCATGACTTCTCCCGGTCGGTTCGGCTACCTCTCAACGGTAGGCGCCGCACGACAAGCCCCACTCCCCGAAACGTGCCACGACCGGTCAGCCGGGAGCCCTTACGGCTCAGCGGACCGTCGAAGGTTGAATTCTTGGTGCGGCCCCGTCCGCCGGCGGCCCTCGCCGGTGGGAGCGGGCAGTCTGGACGCCGTCGCGGTCGGTGTCGTGCCCGACGAACTCCGGACGGCCGGCACCGTCGGCGTCGACCACGACGTCGACGCCGACGCCGCCGCCGGGGGAATGTAAGCGGCCCGGACCGGCGCGGGTAAGTTCCGTCCCGAACGTGACAGGGATTCGGCGAAGATGGCACCGTGTACATCCTCGCCATCGATCAGGGCACGACCTCCTCCCGTGCGATCGTGTTCGACTCCGACGGCGCCATCGTGGCGCTCGACCAGCGCGAACACCGCCAGAGCTTCCCCCGCCCCGGCTGGGTCGAGCACGACCCGGTCGAGATCTGGCACAACGTCCAGGCCGTGTCGACCCGCGCTCTGGACCAGGCGGGCCTGTCCCGGGCCGATGTCGCCGCCATCGGTATCACCAACCAGCGCGAGACCACGATCCTGTGGGACGCCAAGACCGGCGAGCCGGTCCATCCGGCGATCGTCTGGCAGGACACGCGCACCGACGCGCTGATCCGGTCGATCGGCGGCTCCGCCGGCGCCGACCGGTTCCGGGACCGCTGCGGGCTGCCGCTCGCGACCTACTTCGCCGCCCCGAAGATCGTCTGGCTGCTCGAAACCGTGCCGGGCCTGCGCGCCCGCGCCGAGGCCGGCGAGATCCGATTCGGCACGGTCGACACCTGGCTCATCGAGAAGCTGACCGGCCGCCACGTCACCGACGTGACCAACGCCAGCCGCACCATGCTCATGAACCTGGCGACCCTGGACTGGGACGACGACCTGCTCGCCGCGTTCGGCATCCCGCGGGTGATGCTGCCGGACATCGGCTCGTCGTCCTACGTGTACGGCGAGGCGCGCACCATGCTGCACGGCGTCCCCGTGGCCAGCGCCCTCGGCGACCAGCAGGCCGCGCTCTTCGGCCAGGCGTGTTTCGCGCCCGGTGAGGCGAAGTGCACGTACGGCACCGGCTCCTTCCTGCTCCTCAACACCGGTCACCGCCCGGTGGCCAGCGAGCGTGGCCTGTTGACGACGGTCGGTTATCGGATCGGGGACGCGGATCCGGTGTACGCGCTGGAAGGCTCGATCGCCATCACCGGCTCGCTGGTGCAGTGGCTGCGCGACAACCTGGGCCTGATCGGCTCGGCACCCGAGATCAACGACCTGGCGGCGACCGTCTCCGACAACGGCGGCTGCTACATCGTCCCGGCGTTCTCGGGCCTGTTCGCGCCGCACTGGCGCCCGGACGCCCGCGGCGTGATCACCGGGCTGACCGGTTACGTCACCAAGGGGCACCTCGCGCGGGCGGCCCTCGAAGCGACGGCGTGGCAGGTCAAGGACGTGGTCGACGCCATGATGGCGGAGTCGGCGGTACCGCTGGAAACGCTGAAGGTCGACGGCGGCATGACCGCCAGTGACCTGCTGATGGCCTTCCAGGCCGACGTGCTCGACGTTCCGGTCGTGCGCCCGACGGTGGCCGAGACGACGGCGCTGGGCGCGGCGTACGCGGCCGGGCTGGCGGTCGGCTTCTGGCCGGATACGGACACTTTGCGCGAGAAGTGGCACATCGACCGACGGTGGGAGCCGTCGATGGACCAGGCGACGCGGGACCGCGGCCACGCGTTGTGGCTGCGCGCCGTGGAACGCTCCTTCGGCTGGGCCGCCTGACCCGCCCGCCCGCCTCCCCGTCCCCCTTCCCCGTCGATCTTGCAGTTGTGGTGCCGGGACACTCCGCGAGTGTCCGGGTTTGTCCACCACCACAACTGCAAGATCGACGGGGAAGGGGGCGGGAGTGGGAGCGGGAGGCGGAGCAGGCTTCGGGGTCAGGCCAGCAAGTGCTCGGCGACGGCCTTTGCGGTGTTGCTGGAGATCGCGAAACCGACGCCGATGTTGCCGGCCGTGTCGCCCGATGTGGCGATCGCGGTGTTGATGCCGATGAGCTGGCCGGACGTGTTGACCAGCGCACCGCCGGAGTTGCCGGGGTTGATGGCGGCGTCGGTCTGGATCGCGCCGGTGATCTTCGTGGCGCCGGTGCGGCCGTCCTGACCCTCGTCGATCGTACGGTTGAGGGCACTGACGATGCCCGAGGTCACCGAGCCGTCGAGGCCGAGCGGGCTGCCGACGGCGAGGACGGTGTCGCCCACGTGGACGGTCGAGCTGTCGGCGAACGCCAGCGGGGTGTAGGTGCCGCCGGCCCGGATCTTGACGACCGCCAGGTCGGTGCTCGGGTCGGTGCCGACGATCGAGGCCATGGCGGACTTGCCGTCGGAGAACGTGACCTGGACCGTGGTGCCGCGAGCGGTCGCCACCACGTGGTTGTTCGTCAGGATCGCACCGTCGGTGGTGATGATGACCCCTGAGCCGACGGCCGATCCGGTGCTGATCGACACGACACTGGGCAGCACCTGCGCGGCGACGTTCGACAGCGTTGTGGTGCTGCCGGACCCTGCGGAGTTCTGCGCGCTGACCACGCTGTGGCTGGTCGGCGGGCGGAGCTCCAGGGCCGCGTAGCCGCCACCGAACGCGGAAACCGCCGAGAGCCCGACGGCAGCCACGATCGCCGCCGCGACACGCCCCACCCGTCGCCGCTTCGACAGCGCGGCCGGCTGCGCCGGCGACGGCATCGGCGACGGCGGCTGCCATTGCAACGGCCGGTGCATGTGCGGCACGTGCGGAGGCATCTGCGCCGACGGCACATGCCGGTCCTGCTGGCCCCCGGATGCCCCCGTCCACCCCGGCTGGCCGCCCGATACGGGTGCCCCGGCGTGCCACCCGGGCCCACCCGGCGCGGCCTGCCATCCCTGGGCACCCCACACCGGCGCCGACGCGGCCGGCCACCCGGGACGGTCCCCGGCGATCGGCCCGGGCGCCCCACCTTGCTCAGGTCCCGAAGCCAGCCGGTCACCCGACGCCGGTCCTGAAGCCGGGCGGTCGCCCTGCGCGGGTGCCGGTACGGGCGGCCATGCTTGTCGGCCGCCCGTAGCGGGCGCCTGTTCCGGCCGGTCGCCCGGAGCCGGCTGGTCGGCCTGACCGGCCGTCCAGCCCTGCTGGCCGGCCGGCTTCGGCGCCCATCCCTGCTGTTCGCTCATGATTTGAGCTTGCCCACTGCGGCTGGCGGACTACTTAGTGCGGCCTGGGAACCGGCTGTGAGGGGAAGCCGAACCTGGAAGGTTGCTCCGCCACCCGGCGTGACGAACACCGACACTGTGCCGCTGTGCACGGCGACCAGTGCGGCGACGATCGCGAGGCCGAGTCCGCTGCCGCTGTGTGCGCCGCCGGCCTGCCGCCTGGTACGGGCCTTGTCTACCCGGTAGAACCGCTCGAACACCCGCGCGGCCTGTTCCTCGGTGAGGCCGGTGCCGTGGTCGACGACCTCGATGAGGGCGTCGGTGCCGTCCCGGCGCAGCCGCAGCTCGACCGGCGTCCCGGCCGGCGTGTGGGTGAGCGCGTTGGTCATCAGGTTGCCGACGACCTGGCGCAGCCGGGCCTCGTCGCCGTTGACCTCGACCGGCTCGTCGCGCTCCAGCTCCAGGCCGATCTCCCGGTCGGGTGCGACGGCGCGTGCGGCCGCGACGGCGTCGCTGGTGATGACCCGCAGGTCCATGTCCGCGAGGCTGAGCGGCCGCTCCTGGTCGAGCCGGGCGAGCAGCAGCAGGTCTTCGACGAGCAGGCCCATCCGGGACGCCTCCTCCTCGATCCGGCGCAGCAGCGCGCTCGTCTCCTCGGGCTCCCGGGCCGCGCCCTGCCGGTACAGCTCGGCGAAACCCCGGATCGTCGTCAGCGGGGTGCGCAACTCGTGGGAGGCGTCGGCGATGAACTGCCGCATCCGCTCCTCCGACGCCTGCCGTATTCGGAACGCGCCCTCGATCTGGGCGAGCATCGTGTTCAGCGCGGCGGCGAGATGCCCCATCTCCGTCTCGGGAGGGCTCTCCGGCACACGTTTGGTGAGGTCTCCGGCGGCGATGGCGGCGGCGGTACGTTCGATCTCGCGCAACGGCTGCAGACTCGTACGCACGATCGTCACGCCGACTGCGGCGAGCACGACCAGGACACCGGCGCCGACGAACAGCTCCGCGGCGACCAGCTCGTCGACGGCGTTGTCGACCATCGACAGGCTCTCGCAGATGACCAGCAGCGTCGAACCGCGCTGGGTGATCAGGACCCGCCACCGCTCGTGGGTCGCCTTGGTCGTCACCGTGTACGGCTCGCCGATCCGGGACACCAGCTCCTCCGGAGAGGAGGGCGGGGGCGGCTGGGCCGCCGGGTCGCGGGTGCCGACGTAGCCGTACTCCAACCGGCCGTTGGGACTGATGGTGGCCCAGAGGATGAAGTAGTTGCTGGGCAGCACCGAGTCGGTCCCGGCGCGCTGCTGCAACCGGCTGATCTCGACCGTGTCGGCCAGCGTGCGCAACTGCTGGTCGACCTTGTCGATCATCGAGCTGCGCATGACGAGCGCGCTGGCCACACCGATGACCAGCAACGCCATGGTGACCAGGGTGAGCACCGCCGCGATCAGCTTCACACGCAGCGGAACGTCGGCGATGAACCGCACCATGCGGCGGCTCAGACGGGAAGACGCAGCACGTAACCCACGCCCCGCAGGGTGTGGATCAGGCGCGGCTCGGCGATGTCGACCTTTCGCCGCAGGTAGGAGATGTAGGACTCGACGATGCTGTCGTCGCCCCGGAAGTCGTAGTTCCACACGAAGTCGAGAATCTGTGCCTTGGACAGGACCCGGCCCGCGTTCAGCATGAGATATCGCAACAGCTTGAACTCTGTCGGGGACAGCGCGATGGTCTGGCCGGCGCGGCTGACCTCGTGCGTCTCCTCGTCGAGCTCGAGGTCGTGGAAGACGAGCCGGTTGGGCCCGGGGTCGCCGTTGGTGCGGCGCAGGACGGCCCGGATGCGGGCGGTCAGCTCCTCGAGGCTGAACGGCTTGGTGACGTAGTCGTCGCCGCCCAGGGTGAGGCCACGCACCTTGTCCTCGGTGCCGTCACGAGCGGTGAGAAAGACGACGGGAAGCCGGATGCCGCCTTCGCGCAGCCGCCGGATCACCTCGAAGCCGTCGAGGTCGGGCAGCATGACGTCGAGCACGACAAGATCGGGCTTGGCCTCGCGGGCCGCGGTGACCGCCTCGGAACCGGTGGTCACCGCGTCAACCGCAAAGCCGGCGAAACGCAGGCTGGCCGAGAGGAGCTCGCGGATGTTCGGATCGTCCTCGACCACGAGCAGTCTCGCCTCAGCCTGCGCCACGCCTGGCGACGATGCACCCCCGGATTGTGCGACGCCGCCTCGTACCCCCATGCGCATATCTTGCCGCCCTCCGCTGGAGTCGGGCTGATGTTTACCTGGGAAGAACCTGAGCACCCGTTTCCCTGCTTCAACGCTAGCGCCTGTTTCATACTGAGGCCGGGCTGCGGCGGGCCTCAGTATGAAACAGGCACTAGCGCAGCAGGCGGCGTACCTGGTCGATCGCCCCGTCCAGCACGACCAACGTCGCCCGCATGGTTTCCTGGCTCGCCCGCCCGGCGCGGGCGAGGCGGCGAACCTCGGAGAGCAACTGGGCGGCCTTCTCCTCCAGCTCGGTGACCACGTCGGTCGGCGGCGGCGTCGGACGGGCCGCGCCCGGGCGGGGCGGGTATCCCCAGCCGAACTGCGACGGACCGGGCGGCGCGCCGCGCACCTGCCGGCTGGCCTCCTTGAGCTCCCTCTTGAGGTCGCGCACCGAGCCGCGCACACCCTGCTCGACCTCGTCGGCGAGCGTCGAGAGGTCGGCGAGCGAGGCGTTGATGTCCGCCTCGAGCGACTCCAGCTCACCGGCCCGCTGGCCGATCTCGGCCCGACCGGCGTCGGTGATCTCGTACACCTTCCGGCCGCCCGAGGCGGTGTGGCTGATCAGGCCGTCGGCCTCCATCCGCTGCAGCCGGGGGTAGATGGTGCCGGCCGACGGAGCGTAGAGCCCGTGGAACCGGTTCTCCAGCAGCCGGATCAGCTCGTAGCCGTGGCGCGGGCCCTCGGCCAGGAGCTTCAGCAGGTACAGCCGGAGCCGGCCGTGGCTGAAGACCGCACTCATGCGTCTGCTTCCTCATCGTCTACTGGTCGCCGCAACACGGAGATCGTGCCAGATGTCGCGTTGGCGGTGAGCCGCCCGCCCGTTCCACTACCCAGCCGGCCGGTCACGGTACCGCGACCGACCTGGTCGAGCTCGGAGAACGCGTTGAGGACGTGTCCGGAGACGGCGTTGACGCTGACCCGCAGGTCGCTGTCCGCGCGCACGCGCACCGTGATCTCCCCCGACACGGTGTCGAGCCGGACGTCGGTGTCGGCCGGCGGATTGTCGAGGTCGCAGGTGACCGAGCCGGAGATCGTCCTCGCGTACACCTGGCGGGCGGTCGAGTCGGCGACCACGATCTCGCCGGAGACGGTTTCGAGCTCGACCTCGCCGCCGAGCGTCAGCGCCTCGATCGACCCGGAGATGATCTTCCCGGCGACCGCGCCGTCGATGCCGAGCAGGGTGATCCGGCCGCTGGTGACGTCGACGGTGGCGCCGTTGCGCAGCGAGGACACGATGACGGTCCCGGCGGCGACGGTGAGGTCGACGACGGTGCCCGTCGGCACGACGATCGAGACGTTGGCCTTGTACCGCGCGCCGAACAGCCACCAGAGCAGCCCGTTCCACTTCTTCGGGAACTCGTGCGCGACGGTGAGGACACCGCCGGCGAGCGTGACGTCGACGTGCCGGTCACCGATGGCGGAGACCTCGACGCGGGCCGGCCCGTCGTCGGCGCCCACGACGTTGAGCCGCCCGGCGACCAGACTGACCCTGAGTTGCTTGACCTCGTCCTCCATCGCGAGCCGCTCAGGCTCGGTGATCTTCCAAGCGGTCATGGCGCCCACTTTCCTCGTTCACTCCCGTACGGAGAGCGTAGCGCGAAACGCGATACATCGCGACTGTCGTTCGAGACACAGTGAGCGCCGGTTCGCGACGCGGGCCGATCAGGCGGCGATCACGGCCGCCGCCGCTCGCGCCTTGCCCAGGACAGTCACGGAGATCAAC
Source organism: Dactylosporangium roseum (assembly GCF_025264685.1). Lineage (GTDB taxonomy): Bacteria > Actinomycetota > Actinomycetes > Mycobacteriales > Micromonosporaceae > Dactylosporangium > Dactylosporangium roseum. Next base: position 1,112,889 of record NZ_CP073721.1, on the reverse strand, counting down.
CCCGCCCGAGGAAGTGGCGGAGGTACCGCGGGTCGACCCGGTCGAGCGACAGCAGCACGTAGAAGTCGGCGCGGCCGAAGTCGGCGTCTGACGATGACCGGTTGCCCGCATGGCGCGGGTGAACTGTGGATACCGTGGTCAGCCATGGCGGGATATTCAGGGACACCGTTACCGAAGAAGCTCGGCGTGCTCGCCGGGCACCGAGTGCTGCTCGACGGCGCACCCGCGGCGTTCGAGCTGCGTGAGCTGCCGCCCGACGTGGTGCTGCACCGCCGCAGCGCGCCCGGCCTCTACGACGTCATCCTGTGCTTCTGCCCCGACCAGGCCCGGTTGCGGCGCCGCTGGCGGGTGCTGCACCGGCTCACCTCGCCGTCCGGCGCGCTCTGGGTGGCGTGGCCGAAGCGCTCCTCCGGTGTGGCGACCGACCTGGACGAGAACGTCGTGCGCGAATATGCCCTGGCCAACGGCCGGGTGGACGTCAAGGTGTGCGCGATCGACGAGACGTGGTCCGGCCTGAAGCACGTGATCCGGGTTTCCGACCGGTAGCAACACGCGTTGTGCGTGCCCGACCACGCTCGTAGGCCGGGGCCATCGACGTCGCCGTGGCATGCCATATTGACGGCTTACTTCGCTCAAGTTCTTCTCAAGAGGGAGGAGCGGCACGTTGTCCAACGGACAGATCGTCGTCTCCGGCCTGACGAAGCAGTACCGCAACGTCAGAGCCGTCGACAATTTGTCGTTCGTGGTCGAGCCGGGCCGCGTCACGGGGTTCCTCGGTCCGAACGGCGCGGGCAAGACCACCACACTTCGTATGGTGCTGAACCTGGTCAGTCCGACCTCGGGCTCCGCGACCATCGGCGGCCAGCGATATGCCGACGTCGCCGAACCGCTGCGGCTCGCGGGCGCGATCCTCGAGGCGTCGGCCGCGCACAAGGGCCGCACCGCGCGCAACCACCTGCGGTGTGTCGCCGCCGCCGCGGGCATCCCGACCTCGCGCGTCGACGAGATGCTCGAACTGGTCGGGCTGACACAGGCCGCCAAGCGCAAGTTCCGCGGCTACTCGCTGGGTATGAAGCAGCGGCTCGGCATCGCGCAGGCGCTGCTCGGCGACCCGCAGGTGCTGATCCTCGACGAGCCGGCCAACGGCCTCGACCCGGAGGGCATCCGCTGGATGCGCGGGCTGTTGAAGGGCCTGGCCCAGCAGGGGCGCACGGTGCTGGTCTCCAGCCACCTGCTGTCGGAGATGGAGATCCTCGCCGACGACGTGGTCATCATCGCGGCCGGCCGGCTCGTCACGCAGGGGCCGGTCGACCAGATCATCGGCGCCACGACCACCGGGCCGCAGATCCGCGTCCGCACGCCCCACGTCGACGAGCTGGTGGTCGCCGTCCGCGGCGCCGGCGGGACGATCAACCCCAACGGCGGCGGCGCGCAACTGATCACCGGCCTCGACGCCCCGGCCGTCGGCAAGCTGGCCCTGCAGGCCGGCGTGGAGCTGCACGAACTGGTCACCGAGCGGCCCGACCTGGAGCACGTGTTCCTCGAACTGACTCAGGGAAGGGCGGCCATCCGATGACGCGGCTCATCCGCAGCGAGCTGATCAAGCTGCGCACCACGCACATGTGGTGGATCTTCGTGCTCTGCTCGGTGGCCTTCACCGGCATCGCGCTGCTGCTCAACACCGCTCAGGCCGACTCGGAGATGGACAACCAGTTCGTCCAGCAGACACCCCCGCCGAACCTGACGGAGGATCAGCGGGCGGACTGGGAGCACTACCAGCAGGAGGAGGAGGCCCGCGTCGCCCGGGTGCGCAGCGCCGCGGGCCTGGCGAAGTACGCCGTCAACATCTACACCTCGGGGCAGTTCTTCGGCCTGCTCATGGTGATGCTGCTGGCGATCCTGGTGATCACGAACGAGTTCTACCACCAGACCGCGACGGCCACGTTCCTCGCGACCCCGAAGCGGACCAAGGTCATCGTGGCCAAGCTGATCACCGCGTCCTTCATGGCGGTCGGCTTCTGGCTCCTCGCCACGGCGATCTCGGTCGCTGTCGGCGCGATCTTCTTCAGCAGCAAGGGCGTGACCAACAGCCTCGGCGTCTGGGCACCGCAGCAGGCGATGCTGCTCAACCTGCTCGTCTACGTCCTGTGGGCCATCTTCGGCGTCGGCATCGGCGTGCTGATCCGCAGCCAGATCGGCGCCACGATCACCGCCGCGGTGCTCTACACGATCGGCACGTATGCGGCGCTCCTCGCGCTCGCACTGGTCCACGAGTACCTCATCAAGGAGGACTGGGTCATGGAGAGCGCGGTCTACATACCGCCGCTCGCGTCCCAGCATGTGGTCGGTTCGCTGGCGCAGCAGATCGGCGAGACGGACCTCCCGCCGCGTTGGGCGGGCGCGGTCGTGCTGATCGCCTGGGCTGCCGTCCTCGGCACCATCGGCACCTTGATCACCAGAAAGCGGGACATCTCCTGAACAAGATATGAGCAAGATCTAGGACAACTGTGGCCGCCGACCGGCGGCCACAGTTGTATGAGAGGACGCATGCCGTCGTCTACATGGTCACTCCGGCCGCGTCGCCGACGAACGATCCTTCGGCAGCGCGTAGCCTTGACCCGGAATCCGTAACCCCCTAGAACTCGCGTTTGGAAGAGGCGATCAAGAGCCGTGTCGACCCAAGCGACCAACTCGCAGGAGAACCCGCTGGCGGGTTTTGGCCCGAACGAGTGGATCGTCGAGGACATGTACCAGAGGTACCTCGCCGACCCGGCCAGCGTGGACCCCGCGTGGCACGACTTCTTCGCCGACTACAAGCCCAGCCCGGACGCCGCCGCCGAGGCGGCGCCCGCCGCAGTGGCTGAGCCGGCGCCGGTGAAGACGGTCGAGAAGCCCGCGGAGAAGCTCGTCGAGAAGCCGGTCGAGAAGAAAGCCCCGCCCAAGGCCGCGGTCCCGGCGACCAAGCCCGCGCCGACCAGGGAGACCCCCGCTCCCGCCGGCGGCGCCAAGACCAGCCCGCTGCGCGGTGTCGCCGCTCGCATCGTGCAGAACATGGACGCCTCGCTGGAGGTGCCGACCGCCACGAGCGTGCGCGCCGTCCCGGCGAAGCTGCTGTCCGACAACCGGATCGTGATCAACAACCACCTCGCACGCGGTCGCGGCGGCAAGGTGAGCTTCACGCACCTGATCGGTTACGCACTGGTCAAGGCCCTTGCCGCGCACCCGGAGATGAACAACTCCTTCGCGGAGATCGACGGCAAGCCCAACCTGGTCCAGCCGGAGCACGTCAACCTGGGCATCGCGATCGACCTGGCCAAGCCGGACGGCTCCCGGACGCTGGTCGTGCCGAGCATCAAGGCTGCCGACACCCTGGACTTCCGCCAGTTCTGGTCGGCGTACGAGGAGATCGTGCGGCGTGCGCGCCGGGGCGAGCTCACCATGGACGACTACGCCAGCACCACGGTCTCGCTGACCAACCCCGGCGGCATCGGCACCGTGCACTCGATGCCGCGCCTCATGGCCGGGCAGGGCACGATCATCGGCGTCGGCGCGATGGAGTACCCGGCGCCCTACGCCGGCATGTCCGACGAGACGCTCGCCGACCTCGGCATCAGCAAGATCATCACGCTGACCAGCACGTACGACCACCGGATCATCCAGGGCGCGCAGTCCGGGGAGTTCCTGAAGGTCATGCACGAGCTCCTGCTCGGCGAGCACGGGTTCTACGACCAGATCTTCACCGCGCTGCGGATCCCCTACGAGCCGGTCCGCTGGGTGCGTGACGTCGCGCGGACCTCCGAGGGGCAGATCGACAAGGCCGCGCGGGTCGTCGAGCTCATCCACGCGTACCGGGTGCGCGGCCACCTGATGGCCGACACCGACCCGCTGGAGTTCCGGATCCGCCGCCACCCCGACCTCGACGTCCTCGAGCACGGGCTGACGCTGTGGGACCTCGACCGGGTCTTCCCGGTGGGCGGGTTCGCCGGCAAGCAGAAGATGAAGCTGCGCGCCGTCCTGGGCGTGCTGCGTGACTCCTACTGCCGGCGGGTCGGCGTCGAGTACATGCACATCATGGACCCCGAGGAGCGGCGCTGGATCGCCGAGCGGGTCGAGAAGCCGTACCAGAAGCCCGACACGGACGAGCAGAAGCACATCCTCAACCGGCTCAACGCCGCCGAGGCGTTCGAGACGTTCCTGCAGACCAAGTACGTCGGCCAGCGGCGCTTCTCGCTGGAGGGCGGCGAGTCGCTGATCCCGCTGCTCGACGAGATCCTGCAGAACTGCGCGGTCAACGGCCTCGACGAGGTCGTCATCGGCATGGCGCACCGCGGCCGGCTCAATGTGCTGGCCAACATCGTCGGCAAGCCCTACGAGAAGATCTTCTCCGAGTTCGAGGGACACCTCGACCTCAAGTCGGCGCACGGATCCGGCGACGTGAAGTACCACCTGGGCATGACCGGGAAGTTCACCACGCCCGACGGTGAGCACGCCACGACGGTGTCCGTGGTGGCCAACCCGTCCCACCTCGAGGCGGTCAACCCGGTGCTCGAAGGCATCGTGCGGGCCAAACAGGACAAGATCGACCTCAAGCTCGAGGGCTACACGGTGCTGCCGCTGCTCATCCACGGTGACGCGGCGTTCGCCGGGCAGGGAGTCGTCGCCGAGACCTTGAACCTGTCGCAGTTGCGTGGCTACCGCACCGGCGGCACCGTCCACGTGGTCGTCAACAACCAGGTCGGCTTCACCACCGCCCCCGAGTACTCCCGTTCGTCGCTGTACTCGACCGACGTCGCCCGGATGATCCAGGCGCCGATCTTCCACGTCAACGGCGACGACCCAGAGGCCGTCGTGCGCGTGGCGCGGCTGGCGTTCGAGTACCGCCAGGCGTTCAACAAGGACGTGGTCATCGACCTGGTCTGCTACCGGCGGCGCGGGCACAACGAGGGCGACGACCCCTCGATGACCAACCCGTTGATGTACGCGATCATCGACCAGAAGCGCTCGGTGCGAAAGATCTACACCGAGGAGCTCATCGGCCGCGGCGACATCCCGATCACCGAGGCCGAGGCGCTGCTCAAGGACTACCACGAGCAACTGGAGACGGTGTTCAAGGCGACTCGCGACGCGTCGTCGAACCCGGCTTCCCGGCTGACCCGCCTACGCGAGCCGGAGGTGGAGCCGGTGGTCGAGACCGCCATCGACGAGAGCGTGCTGCGCGCGATCGGCGAGGCGCACGTCAAGCTGCCCGAGGGCTTCACACCGCACAAGCGGGTCCAGCAGCTACTCGACCGGCGGGCCAAGATGGCCGTCGAGGGCGACATCGACTGGGGCTTCGGCGAGGTCATCTCGTTCGGCTCGCTGGTGCGCGACGGTCTCACGGTCCGCCTCTCCGGCCAGGACTCGCGGCGCGGCACGTTCGTGCAGCGGCACGCCAGCATCGTCGACGCCGAGACGGGCGCCGACTACATGCCGATGTCGGCGCTGATCGACAACGGCGGCAAGCTCTTCGTCTACGACTCCCTGCTGTCGGAGTTCGCGGCGATGGGCTTCGAATACGGCTACTCGGTGGAGAACCCCGACGCGCTGGTCATGTGGGAGGCGCAGTTCGGCGACTTCGTCAACGGCGCACAGTCCATCGTGGACGAATTCGTGTCGTCCGGCGAGGTCAAGTGGGGTCAGCGGTCGGCGGTGACGCTGCTGCTGCCGCACTCGCACGAGGGCCAGGGCCCGGACCACACGTCCGGTCGCCTCGAGCGGTACCTCCAGCTTTGCGCCGAGGACAACATGCGCGTGGCGGTGCCGACCACCCCGGCGAACCACTTCCACCTGCTGCGCCGCCAGGCCCTGTCGCCGAAGAAGAAGCCACTGGTCGTCTTCACGCCCAAATCGCTGCTCCGGCACCGGCTGTGCGTGTCGCCGGTGGAGGCCTTCACCAGCGGGACGTTCCAGACGGTCATGGCGGACCCGGGGATCAAGGGCACCGCGCTGGACCCGGCGGCCGTCAAGCGGGTGCTGCTCTGCTCGGGCAAGGTCTTCTACGACCTGCTCCAGGCCCGCGGCGACCGCGGCATCACCGACACCGCGATCATCCGGGTCGAGCAGCTCTACCCGATGCCGATCGAAGAGCTGCGCGCGGCCCTCGAGCAGTACCCGAACGCCGAGGACTTCGCCTGGGTCCAGGAGGAGCCGGCCAACCAGGGCGCCTGGTCGTTCATCGCGCTCAACCTGCTGGAGCACCTGCAGGGTGTCGGCCTGCGCCGGATCTCCCGCCCGGCGGCGGCCGCTCCGGCGGTCGGCTCGACCAAGCTGCACGACGCCGAGCAGCAGGCCCTGATCGAGGCAGCGCTGCCGAAGCGCTGATCCGTTCACCCCGTCGGAGGGCACGGCAGTCGCCGTGCCCTCCGCGCTCTCTGGAGAATGACCATGTACTTCACCGACCGCGGCATCGAAGAATTGGCCGACCGCCGGGGCGACGAGGAGGTCACCTTCGAGTGGCTGGCCGAACGCCTCCGCGACTTCGTCGACCAGAACCCGGAGTTCGAGACCCCGATCGAGCGCCTGGCCGTCTACTTGGCCAGGCTGGACGACGAGGACGACGACTGAGGCTCAAGCACGCCGCGTCTGGCGATCCCGCCGGCATGACCACGGTGGCCCGCGGCGGGTCCGCCAACAGCGCTATTCGTCCGGATATTTCTGACAAATCCGACCCGGCCTGCGCCAGTCGTGTTGGCCAACCGGCCTCTCGGGTGAACCATCTGCGAGCGCCGGCTCACACCTCGTCATTCGCGTCCGCCAAACGGGTCGTTCGCGCGCAAAAAGGTGTAGGCCAGGACGGTAATTGAATGTCACCACTCGGGTGATAACGGGATACCGCACATCGCACCTACATTCTGAACGTGCCTCCGCGTCGCAACCGAGCCGTGACTGTGACTGTGTCGCTGTTGACCGTCGCCCTGCTCGTGCTGGGCGGCGCTGTTTCTGCCTCGGGGTCGGACGGCGCGTCGTTCAGCTCGGCTGCCAGCTCGGCACAGGTCTCAACCGCCCCCACGACCTTCGCCATCGGCGTTCGCAAGTTCAGCTTCGCCCGCGGCAAGGACCGGCCGCTGCCCACCACCGTCTGGTATCCGGCACGCGGCTCCAGCCGCCGCACCAAGGGCCACGCCAAGCTCGACGCCACGGCGGCCGCCGGACACTTTCCGTTGCTGCTGTGGAGCCACGGGTTCTACAGCAACCCGCAGATGCAGGAGTACACGACCAAGCTCCTCGCCGAGGCGGGCTACGTGGTCGTCGCGCCGACGTATCCGTACACCAAGAAGGACTCGCCGAAGTTCAACAAGTACGACGTGCCGAATCAGGCGGTGGACGCGTCGTACGTCATCACGCAGATGCTCAAGCAGGGCAACCCGCTCGCGGAAACCATCGACGCGCGGCGCATGGGCGCGATCGGGCATTCCGGCGGCGGCACCACGACGAACTGGCTGTTCACCGGCAAGCGCGACCCGCGCCTCAAGGTCGGCGTGATGCTCGCGGGTCGCCCGACGACCACCTATCAGGGCTCACCGGTGCCTTTGCTGTTCGTGCACGGTGACAAGGATCCCGTCGTCGTCTACAGCCAGGGCCGCGACTCGTACCGGGCGGACCCGTGGCCGAAGGCGTTCCTGACCATCAAGGGCGGCGAGCACGGGGCGGGGACCGGCGGCGGCGAGCCGGGTCATGACCAGGCGATGACGACGATCCTCGATTTCTTCGACTGGGCGCTCAACGGCGACGACGCGGCCCGGCTCCGGCTCGAGCAGGACGCCACGCTCGTCGGGATCACGAGCTTCGAGTCGGTCGGGATCTATGCCAACGCGGCGAGCGCGACGACAACCAGTCCCACGACGACGGCGCCGGCCACGACGCCGACGACCCAGGCCAATGCCTTGGACCGGACCGGCTCCGTGCGCTGATCGCTCCCATTGTCCACCCATGCCTGAAATGCCTGAGTGTTCTGGCTTGGGTCAATACGCTCATCGGGCATGGTCGACACCTTACCGATGCCGCGACTTCCGACAGTGGCCGAACAGTGTCGGATTGTGGCAGTCTCCCCCGATCGGCGGAACGTACCGGCGGCGCGAGAGGTCCCGCGGCGAGGGGTCGGCGACCACCACATGACGGGCCCCGGCCCGACCCGGCGGGCACCACGCCGCACGGACCGGCCCGACCCGGCGGGCGTAGCCCGAATTCGCCCTCTGGGGAAAGCGGTGATCCGCGATGCTCCTCGTACCGTTGGTGGCATGCGTCAGCGCCTGCTCGCCGTGATCGCGCTCGCGTCGCTGCTGCTCGGCGGCTGCTCCGTCGGCGACGCACCGTCCCGCCAGGCCATCCCCTCCCCCACCCCCGCGGTGTCGACGCTGCAGAAGCTCGCCGCGGTCGCGCCACCGCCGCCGCTCGCGTTGCCCAGCGGCACCGTCTCGGCGTCGTCGCAGCAGGTGACGTACTCGCGGGGCGGCCGCACGCTGCGGACGGTGATCTGGACGCCCGACGGGATGAGCAAGGCACCGGCGGTGCTGTTCAGCCACGGGCTCAACGGCAGCCCGGAGGCCTTCGCGCCGCTGCTGCGGACCTGGGCCGCGGCGGGGTTCGTGGTCATCGCGCCGGCCTATCCGAACACCACCCGCGGCACCGCCAAGCTCGACGTCTACGACGTGCTCAACCAGCCCGCCGACGCCAGCTACGTGCTCGGCCAGGTGCTGTCCGGGCCGCTCGGCAAGCGGATCGACACCGGCCGGATCGCGGCGGCGGGACACTCGGCGGGGGCCATCACCACCGTCGGCCTCTTCACGACCGGGCGCGATCCACGGTTGCGCGCCGGGATCATCATGGCCGGCAGCGGGCTGGGCGTCGGCACGGCCTTCAGCGGTACGCCCGCCGCCCTGTTCTTCATCCACGGCAACGCGGATCCGCTGGTCTCCTACGCGTCCGGCAAGGCCGCCTACGACGCGGTGCCGTGGTCCAAGGCGATGCTCACGATCGAGGGCGGCAACCACGGCGATCCGTACCTGACGCAGGGGTCCGCGTCCTACCAGACGGTCACGTCGAGCACGCTGGCGTTTCTGCGCCTGGAGCTGTACGGGGACCAGGCCGCCCGGCAGACCCTGGAGCCGACGAGCGACCTGGACTCCCACCTTTAGCGGGTGTGGTCGAGGACCACCTTGCCGAAGACGTCACCCGAGCGGAGCAGCTCGAACGCCCTCCGGGCCGCGGAGAACGGGACGACCGAGTCGATGATCGGGCGGACGCCGGTCTTCGCCATCAGGGCCATGAGGTCGGCGAGTTCCTCCGGCGTGCCCATGCTGCTGCCGAGGATCTCCAACTGGAGCGCGAACATCCGGCGCAGGTTGACCTGCGGCAGGTGGCCGCTGGTGGCCCCGGAGACGACGATCCGCCCGCCGGGCTTGGCCGCCTTCATCGAGTGCTCGAACGTCGCCTCACCGACCGTCTCGACGACCACGTCGACCCGCTCCGGCAGCCGCGCGCCGGGCTCCAGCGCGGTGGCGCCGAGCGCGGCGATCCGCTCGCGCTTGGCGGCGTCGCGGCTCGTCGCGTAGACCCGCGCGCCGAGAGCGGTGGCGAGCAGGACCGCCGCGGTGGCGACCCCGCCCCCCGCGCCCTGCACCAGCACCGCACCGTCCGCTTCCAAGCGGCCGCGGGTCGTCAGCATCCGATACGCGGTCAGCCACGCGGTAGGCAGGCACGCCGCCTCCGCGAAGGAGAGCTCGGCGGGTTTCGGCACAAGGTTGGACGCCGGGACGGTGACCCGCTCGGCCACTGTCCCCTGGTAGTGCTCGGACAGGATCGAGAAGTCGCCCTTCTCGGTGAAGACGACCGGATAGACCACGACGTCGTTCCCGTCGGGGCCGATGCCGGCGGCGTCGCAGCCGAGGATCATCGGGAGCTGGTCGGCCCGCAGGCCGACGCCCCGCAACGACCAGAGGTCGTGGTGGTTGAGGGCGCTCGCGCGCACCTCGACCACGGCCCAACCGTCGCGGGGGGTCGGCTCGGGAGCGTCGCCGATGGTCAGGGCGGCGAGCGGGTCGGTGTCGTTGAGGCTGGTCGCGAAGGCGGCACGCATGCTGTCGACCTTAACGGCGGTTAACGGGTCACGCCGTCGCGGAGGGCTGCCTCGGCGACGGCGGACGCCACGGCGGGAGCGACCCGCGGGTCGAGGGCACTCGGCACGATCGTGTCGGCCGCCAGCTCACCCGCGCTGAGCACCTCGGCGATCGCGGTCGCGGCGGCGACCTTCATCCCGTCGCTGATCCGCGTCGCCCCGGCGTCCAGCGCGCCCCGGAAGATGCCCGGGAAGGCCAGGACGTTGTTGATCTGGTTGGGGAAGTCGCTGCGCCCGGTGGCGACCACGCTCGCATACCGCGCGGCGATCTCGGGGTGCACCTCGGGTGTCGGGTTCGCGAGCGCGAAGATGACACCGCCGGGCGCCATGCCCGCCAGCGCCTCCTCCGGGATCGTGCCACCGGAGACGCCGATCAGCACGTCGGCGCCGCGCAACGCGGCGGCGATGTCGCCGCTGACCTTGGCGGCGTTGGTCCCGGCGGCCAGCGCGGCCTTCGCGGAGTTGAGATCCGTCCGTCCGCTGTGGAGGCACCCGCGCGAGTCGAGGACGACGATGTCCCCGGCGCTCACGCCACCGTTGATCAGCATCCGGGTCACCGCGACGCCGGCCGCGCCCGCGCCGCTGATGACGACGCGCAGGTCGGCGAGCTTGCGGTCCAGGACGAGCGCGGCGTTGCGCAGCGCGGCCAGGACGACGATCGCCGTGCCGTGCTGGTCGTCGTGGAACACCGGGATGGGCAGCGCCTCCACCAGCCGGCGCTCGATCTCGAAACAGCGCGGCGCCGAGATGTCCTCGAGGTTGATGCCGCCGAACGACGGCGCCAGCGCGGTCACGATCCGCACGATCTCGTCCGTGTCCTGTGTGTCGAGGCAGATCGGCACCGCGTCGACCCCGCCGAACTGCTTGAACAGCACGGCCTTGCCCTCCATGACCGGCATCGCGGCACGCGGGCCGATGTTGCCCAGCCCGAGCACCGCCGAGCCGTCGGTCACCACCGCGACCGCCTTGCCGACCCAGGTGAGCTGGTGCACGAGCGATTCGTCGGCGGCGATGGCCTCACAGACCCGCGCGACGCCGGGTGTGTAGGCGAGCGAGAGGTCCTCGCGGGTGGCCAGCGGAACCGTCGACTGGACGGCCAGCTTGCCGCCGTTGTGAAGATCGAAGACCGGATCGGGCACGGTTGCGGACACGGGGGCTCCTTTGCCACGGCGGATGTTGCAGGAAGGACGCGCGGCGCGGGTGGAAGGCGCGACAAGAACGCGGCGGGGGTCTCCCGTATCCGCATCACTTTACGCCCGCGTCCGCCGGAAGCGCACCGGTTGTGGCCACCAGCGAAATGTCACACGCCCGACGAGGTCGGCCCGACCGTACGCCCGGGAATCATCACCGCCGAAGGGGTTGTCGCCCTCGATCCACCACCCGTCACCGTCCCGGCGCATCACCCGCTTCACCACCAGCAGGCCGGGCCGGGCCCGGAACGTCGCCACGACGAGATCACCCGGTCTGGCCTTCGTCGTGCGCAGCACCATGACCCGGTCACCGGCGCGCAACGTCGGCACCATCGAGGGCCCGGAGACCAGTGCCGCGAACCATGGCAGGCGCATGAATTCCCTGGAGATGGAGAGGAGTAGGGTCAGGAACGAGGATCATCGCAAATTATCCAGGAGGGTTCGATGCGACTGTCGCGGCTTTTCACTCCGCGCACCGTGGTGAGCGCCCACTGCGACTTGCCGTGTGGTGTTTACGACCCGGCACAGGCCCGAATCGAGGCCGAGTCCGTCAAGGCAATCTCCGAGAAGTACCAGGCCAACAGCGACCCCGAGTTCCGCACCCGGGCGCTCGTCATCAAGGAACAGCGCGCCGAACTGGTCAAGCACCACCTGTGGGTGCTGTGGACCGACTACTTCAAGCCGGCGCACTTCGAGAAGTACCCGCAGCTCCACACCCTCTTCAACGAGGCCACGAAGCTCGCGGGCGCCTCCGGTGCGAAGGGCTCCGTCGACCCGGCCGTCGCCGAGCAACTGCTCGCGAAGATCGATGAGATCGCGAAGATCTTCTGGGAGACCAAGCAGGCCTGAGCCGTCGCGTTCGTTCCCCCCATTCCGCCGCCGCGCGGGATGGGGGGCCTTCTTTGTCTGGAGGTACCGGTGATCCGTCCGGCTGTCCCGGATGACGTTTCCGCCATCGTCGAGATGGTGCACGAGCTCGCGGCCTTCGAGCGCGCCCCCGACGAGTGCCACCTGACCGCCGAGCTGCTGACGACCGCGCTGTTCGGCCCCGATCCGCGGGTGTACTGCCACGTCGCCGTCGAGGACGGCCGGCCGATCGGCATGGCGCTGTGGTTCCTGACGTTCTCCACCTGGGAGGGCGTCCACGGGATCCACCTCGAGGATCTGTACGTCCGGGAGTCCGCGCGCGGCACCGGGGCCGGCAAGGCGCTGGTGGCCGAGCTCGCCCGGATCTGCGTCGAGCGGGGCTACCCACGGCTGGAGTGGGCGGTGCTCGACTGGAACCCGGCGCGCCGCTTCTACGAGGCGCTCGGCGCGGGACACAAGTCCGACTGGCTGCCGTATCGGCTGTCGGGTGCGCCGCTGGCCGCACTCGCCGCGTCATCGGGTGCGGCGACGTCGTAGAGTCGCACGCGAGGGGGTTTCATCGCGTGACACAGGTCGTATCGAAGAGGTCGGGTGCCGACGGCGACGACGTCGTCCTGCTGGCCGTTCCGGCGTCGCCGGCCTACCTTGGCGTGCTGCGCACCGCGACGGCGGGCCTGGCGGCGCGGCTCCAGTTCACGCTCGACGAGATCGAGGACCTGCGGATCGCGGTCGACGAGGCGTGCGCGATGCTCCTCGCGGTGGCCAGTGAGACACCCCAACTGGGTGACACCGTCGAACTCTCCTGCCGCTTCACGGTCACGGCCGACGCCCTGGCCGTGGAGACGACGGTGCCGCTCGGCTCGCCGGACGAGCGGCTGCCGGGCGGCGAGTCGTTCGCCTGGCAGGTGCTGAGCGCCCTGGCCGACGAGGTGTCGGCCACGGTCGACGGCCACCAGGCGAGCATCCGCCTGACGAAACGCCGTCCCGCCTGACACCGCGCTACAGCCGCGCCACCCCCGGGACCGGGAGGTTGGTGTGCTCGGGCGGGAACTCGGGCCGTACATGATCGATGTGCACCCTGGCGGCGGCCATGGCCCTCTCGACGTCGCCGGCCCGGATGGCCGCCAGCAGTTCGCGGTGGTCCCGGTCGATCTCACGCCACATCGACAGCGGGGCGACCCGGTCCACCGTCCGCGGGTCGGCGACGGTGTAGAGCGGACGCACGACCAGGCTCAGCAGCGTGTTGCCGGAGGCGGCCGCCACCGCCAGGTGAAACTCGGCGTGCGCCGTGATCCGGCGGTCGAGGTCGTCACGGTCCGGGTCGAACATGGCCCGCTCCAACTCCGCCAGGTGGCGCGGCTCGCGGCGGGCGGCGGCGAGGCCGGCGGCCGGAACCTCCAGCATCCGGCGCACCTCGAGGACGTCGTCGCCCTTGACCACGCCGTTGGCGAGCAGCAGCCCGACCCCGTCGGACAGCGAATCGCCGAGGATGTGCGCGTCCGGCGCGGCGACGAAGCTGCCGCCGTTGACCCCGCGCGTCGTGAAGATCAGGTGCTGGCTGCTGAGCAGGCGCAGCGCCTCCCGGACGGTGGAGCGGCTCAGGCCGGACTGCTCGCACAGCTTCGGCTCGGTCGGCAGGCGTTCGCCGGGACGTAGCTGACCGGACATGATCTCGACCCGGATGCGGTCGGCGAGGACCTGGTAGGCGGGAGCGATCGTCACGACCTTCGAGCGTAGAACACGCGGTGTGTCCGTGGTTGCCGCGACCGGCTGGTCAGCGGACGCCGAGCGCGATCCGGGTCGAGGGGGCGAACAGCAGGACCGCGCCGACGACCCCCAGCACGAACAGCGGTGCGCCGATCAGCGGCTGGCCGCCCATCAGCATCGTCCAGCCGATCGGCATCTGGAGCATCTGCGCGACGATCCCCGGCCCGCGCGCCCAGCGCCGGCGGCGGTGCAGTGCGACACCGATGCCGATGAACGCCGCGGCCATCAACGCAAGGTAGCCGGTGAACGAGAGCGCCATCTCGATCGCCGTGTATTCGGCGGTGAAGTCCTGGTAGAGCAGCACCAGCGTGAGGACGGCGAGCCCGGCGCCCTCCAGGAGCAGCAGCCGGACGGCCCAGCGGAGGGTGGCCGGTGCCCGATCGGGCACCGTGTCGGTCCCGGCGGCGTTCCCGCTCACGTTTCCTCCGCTCCGCTGCTGGCCCTGAGTGCACGTCCTTCCTGGTGGAGGTCCGTGTCACGCGTTGTGCGCAGAGCAACCTTATCGCGCCCCCGAGCGGGTACAGTGCCGCCCATGCGAGCGCTCTTGGTGGTCAACCCCAACGCGACGACCACCACCGAACGCGGCCGGGACATCCTCGTGCGGGCCTTGCGGAGTCAGGTCGACCTGGACGTCGCCTACACACAGCGGCGGGGCCACGCCGCCGACCTCGCGCGGGAAGCCGCCCGCGAGGGTCTGGACCTCGTCGTCACACTCGGCGGCGACGGCACGGTCAACGAGGCCGTCAACGGCCTCATGACCTTCGACTCGGGGCCGGCTCCGGACCGCGCCCAGGAGCGTCCGGCCCTCGCCGTCGTGCCCGGCGGTTCGACCAACGTCTTCGCGCGGGCCCTGGGGCTGCCCAGCGACTGGGCGGAAGGGACCGGCGCGATCCTGGAGGCGTTGCGCGACCGTCGCGAAAGGATCATCGGACTCGGCCGGGCGGACGACCGCTACTTCACGTTCTGCGCGGGCATGGGGATCGACGCGGAGGTGGTACGGCGTGTGGACCAGGCCCGCCGCAAGGGCTCGACGTCCACGCCGTGGCTGTACTTCCGCGCCACGATGGCGCAGTTCGCCGCGACGAACCGCAGGATGCCGCTGCTCACGCTCGAGCTTCCGGGCGAACCAGCGCAGTCCGGGATAACGTGGATGCTGGTGCAGAACACCGCACCGTGGACCTATATCGGCGAGCGGCCGGTGGATCCGAATCCGCGGGCCTCGTTCGATACCGGGCTCGACGTGCTGGGCCTTCGGGAGTTGCAGGTCGCGAGCACCGCGCGCACGGTGACGCAGATCCTGTCGAACCGCCATGAGCCGAAGGGAAAGCAGGTCGTGCGGATGCATGATCTGTCCGGCTTCACGCTGACCGCCGCCAAACCGATCGCTTTCCAGGTTGACGGAGAGTACCTCGGGGAGTGCGACAAGCTGGATTTTGCGTCCGTGCCCGGGGCATTACGCGTAGTGTGTTGAGTCACCCCCCGAGTTCACCACCGAAGGGGGAGAAAGTTGCAGAGAGTCGCGGCAGAGACACCGCGGCCGCATCCCCGAAAGCCCTTCGATCGTTGACCAACCCGTACTACATTGGTCACTGACTGTCGCGATCCAGGGTCACCAGCTACCATAAAATCGGACAAACGGCGCGTGAGCTTGCTCACCGACTTGGATTTTTTTGGTTTGGACCCCTTGACATCGCGGTAGTTCGTGAAAGCATTCACAAGCGAAACGACCACTGAGCGTTGCCCGCACGCGTGTTACGGGTCTTCAGGCTCCGCCTAGCCGAACCGTCACACGAGATGCATATAGGGGAATCACCAACAACGATCCGCGAAAACCAAGGAGTGTTGCCGCCATGTCGGACTGGCGCCACCATGCCCTCTGCCGCGACGAGGACCCGGAGCTGTTCTTCCCCATTGGGACTTCCGGACCCGCGTTGTTGCAGGTTGAGCAGGCGAAGGCAGTCTGCCAGCGCTGCTCCGTGACCAGCGAGTGCCTGCAGTGGGCGCTCGACTCGGGTCAGGATGCAGGCGTCTGGGGCGGAATGAGCGAGGACGAGCGGCGCATGATGAAGCGTCGCGGCGGCCTCCGGGTCCGCGCTCACTCCGCTTAGACCCCTTCCAAGACGAAAACGCCCCGGTCCATTGGACGACCGGGGCGTTTTGGCGTCCTCTGACGAGAACGCCTCCAGTCAGCTTGACCTTGGTCGATCAGCGTCGTCCGGACCACGGAATCCGCCAAGATCAACGGTGCCTTTCGTCAGTCGAACAGCTCGCCGAAGAAGCTGTCCCGGTGGTGGCGCTTGTGGCGCTTGTGGTGGCCGTAGTGGCCGTATCCGTGGCTCTGGTGCTGGTAGGACTGCGGCGGCGGGTAGCTCTGGTGCTGTTGCGCCGGGTAGCCCGGCTGCTGCGGCTGCGCGCCCTGGCGGTTGCGGTTCCAGGCGTTCTCCGCGTCGACGAGCCGCTCCAGCTCGCCCCGGTCCAGGAAGATGCCCCGGCACTCCAGACACTGGTCGACGGTGACGCCGCTTCGTTCGTACTGCCGCATCTCGCCGCGACACTTCGGGCATGTCATCTGCATCCGTCTACGGTAACCGTCACGCACCACGTGCGGGTGTCACGCGGCGGTGAGCGCCGCCGAAACGGGCGAGACCGCCGCGATCCGCGCGACGACCAACCTTGCCAGGTCCAGGTTGCCGCCCAGCGGCGGGGCCGCCGGGGCCAGTGCGCCGGCCGACAGCGCCGAGGACACCGCCATGTCGTGCAGGCGGCCGGGCGCCAGGAAGTACGAAGCGATCGCGATCCGCGAGCAGCCGGCCTCGCGCAGCCGGGACACCGCCACGGCACCGGTCACCGGAGAGCCGGACGCGAAGCCGGCCTGGCACGGCACACCCAGCGTGGCGCCGAGGGCCGACGCCGCCTGGTCGACGGTGTGCCGGGCCAGGTCGTCGCGGGTGCCGGCGGCGACCAGGGCGATCCCGTCGTGGTGGAGCCCGGCCGGAAGGGCACGCCGCAACGACGCCAGCAGGAACGGAGATACGGCGCCGGCGACCGGGCCCAGGACGTCGGTCACCGAGACGTCCAGGCGCAGGCCGTCGGAACGGGCCCGGTCGAGCACGGCCGGGAGATCAACGCGGCCGTGGTACGCGGCGGTCAGCAGCAACGGTACGACCACCGCCGACCGGTGGCCCGACCGCGAGAACGCGAACAGCACCTCATCGGGGCGCGGGCCCGCATGGTCGAGGAACGCGCAGCGGACGTCGAGGCCGGGGCGCTGGGCGGCGACCGCGCGGGCCAGGGCCCGGGTGGTCGCCGCCGCCCGCGGATCGGACGAGCCGTGCGCGACGAGGAGAACCGCCGAGGTCATGCAGTGTGCAGACCGCACTCGGTCTTGTCGAACATCGGCCAGCGACCGCCCCGAGGGTCGCCACCCGGAGGCGTCCGGCGGGTGCACGGCCAGCAGCCCACCGAGGCGTACCCCTGCCGCATCAACGCGTTGACCGGCACGTTGTGGCGCGAGATGTACGCGTCGACGTCGGCCTGCGTCCACTGCGCGAGCGGGGAGACCTTGATCTTGTCACGGGCCTGCTCGAAGCTCACGATCGGCGTGTTCGCCCGGCTCGGCGACTCGTCGCGGCGCAGGCCGGCGGCCCAGGCGTCGTAGTCGGCGAGCGCGCGCTCCAGCGGCTCGATCTTGCGCAGGAAGCAGCACTCGTCGGGGTCGCGGGCATACAGCCGCGGGCCGAACTCCGCGTCCTGCTCCGCCACGGTCTGACGGGGACGGATCGACCGTACCGTCACCGGAAGCGTCCGCTGGACGACCTCACGCACCCGGAGGGTCTCGGCGAAGTGGAGCCCGGTGTCGAGGAAGACGACCGGCACGCCGGGAACGACCTTCGACACGACGTGCGCGAGCACCGCGTCGGCGAACGAGCTGGTCACGCAGAACCGCTCGCCGAACTCGCCGGCGGCCCACTCGATGATCTTCTCCGCGGGCTGGTTCTCCAGACGCGCCGACGCGTCCTTGGCCAGCGCCATCATCTCTTCACGGATACGGATAGTGGCTGTGGCTGTGCTCATCGCTTCGCCTCCAACGCTGATGCCGCCAGTCCCAGGAACTTCAAGGAGAAGACCCGTGCGCAGCTACGGCACTCCCATGCGCCGTGGGTCTCTTCGTGTGGTCTGAGGTCCTCGTCCCCGCAGTACGGGCAATGGAGGGGTGCCATGCGCTCGCTCATCGCAGCTCCTCCTCCGGAGCACGCATCACCCAGCGGGCGAAGGACTCGCCGGGCTCGCGCCCGGCCAGGTAGTGGTGCGCGACCCGCTCGACGTAGGCCGGCAGGTCGGCGGCCGTGGTCTTCAGCCCGCGCAGCTTCCGGCCGAAGCCGGCGGTCTGCCCGGCGGCCATGCCCAGCCCGCCGCCCAGGTGGATCTGGAAGCCCTCGACCATCTCGCCGGTGCTGTCGTCGCGGACGAGCATGCCCTTGAGGCCGATGTCCGCGACCTGCGTGCGGGCGCAGGCGTTGGGGCAGCCGTTGAGATGGATCGAGATGTCCGCGTCGAGCTCGGCGACCTTCTTCTCCAGGTGCTCGACCACCTCGGCGGCGCGCGCCTTCGTCTCGACGATCGCCAGCTTGCAGAACTCGATGCCGGTGCACGCCATCGTGTTACGCCGCCAGCCGGACGGGCGGGGTTCGAGGCCGATCGCCTGCAGCCCCCGCACCAGCGACTCGGTGCGTTCCTCGGCGACGTCGAGGACCAGGATCTTCTGGTACGGCGTGAGCCGCACCCGCCCGGACCCGTGCTCCTCGGCCAGATCGGCGACCTTGGCGAGCTGCGTGCCGGAGCTGCGACCCGCGACGGGTGCGGCACCGACGAAGAACTTGCCGTCCCACTGCTTGTGGACGCCGACGTGGTCGACCGGCTTCTCCGGCAGATCGGGCGAGGGCCCGTCGACGAGCGGCCGCTTGAGGTACTCGGTCTCGAGCACCTCCCGGAACTTGGCCACGCCCCAGTCGGCGACGAGGAACTTCAGCCGGGCGCGGTTGCGCAAGCGTCGGTAGCCGTAGTCGCGGAAGACCTGGGCCACGCCGAGCCAGACGTCGGCCACCTCGTGCAGCGGGACCCACACGCCGACACGCTGGGCGAGCATCGGGTTGGTCGACAGGCCGCCGCCGACCCAGAGGTCGAAGCCGGGGCCGTGCTCCGGGTGGATCACGCCGACGAACGAGACGTCGTTGGCCTCGTACGGCGTGTCCGCCAGCCAGGAGATCGACGTCTTGAACTTCCGCGGCAGGTTCGACAGGTCCGGGTCGCCGATGTACCGCCGGTTGATCTCGGTGATCGCCTCGGTCGGGTCGAGCACCTCGCTCTCGGCGACGCCGGCGATCGGGCTGCCCAGGATGACCCGCGGGGTGTCGCCGCAGGCCTCGGTGGTGGACAGGCCGACGGCCTCCAGCTCCCGCCAGATCTGCGGGACGTTCTCGATCTCGACCCAGTGCAACTGGATGTTCTGCCGGTCCGTGATGTCGGCGGTGTCGCGGGCGAAGCGCTGGGCGATCGACGCGATCGTGCGGAGCTGGGCCAGGTCGAGCTGGCCGCCGTCGCTGCGGATGCGCAGCATGAAGTACCGGTCCTCGAGCTCCTCCGGCTCAAGCACGGCCGTCCGCCCGCCGTCGATGCCCGGCTTGCGCTGGGTGTAGAGCCCGTACCAGCGGAACCGTCCACGCAGGTCGGCGGGGTCGATCGAGTCGAAGCCCCCACGCGCGTAGATGTTCTCGATCCGGGCCCGGACGTTGAGCGGGTTGTCGTCCTTCTTGCTGCGCTCGTTGGGGTTGAGCGGCTCGCGGTGGCCGAGGGCCCACTGCCCCTCACCACGAGGGCGCCCACCGGCCGCACCGCGTCCGCGGGCCGGACGGGGAGCTGGGGTGGCTTTGTCTGCCGGGACGGTGGTCACCGTCATGGCGGCGTCCTCTCAGGTTCGAGAGCACGCGACTGAGCGCCGGCCGATCACGGCAGAGCCGAGATGGATGACGTCGATGTCATGGAAAAGTCCGGCGCGAAGTCGCGCGCCCGGGAAGAATTCGACGGGCGGCGTTCAGCAAGCCGGACAGATGGCGCTGCGCACGCGACCGTAGTCGACGTGTCGGCGGCAGACGAGCCGCAGAGAAGCAGCGTGCATGGGGAGCAGTCTTCCACGAGAACCGGTCCTTACGCCACGCTCGCGTGAGGGTTCTCTCACAGCGACTTCCTCGACAGGTCCCCGAAATACGACTCAATCGATAGGAATTGTCGATGAGATTCGCCCGCCGAACCGAGGCCAGCCGGACGTGGTCCCACACTGCGGTAGGTTCACCGTCTCGCCAGCGGAACCACCATCACCGCCTCGGTCCCGCCCTCCGCGCGGGCGCGCAGCTCGATCGTGCCCCGCAGCTCCCCCGTGGCGAGCGTCCGGACGATCTGGAGCCCGAGCCGCTCGCTGGAGTCCAGGTCGAAGTCGTCGGGCAGGCCCACCCCGTTGTCGGCGACGGTCACGTGCAGTTGCTTGCGGAAGCGGTGGACCGAGACGACGACCTCGGGCGACTTGACCGGTGCCGGCTCGAACGCGTGCTCGACGGCATTCTGCAACAGCTCGTTGAGCACCATGACGAGCGGGGTGGCGATCTCGGCCGGGAGCACCCCGAAGTCGCCCTCACGGCGCAGCGAGACCTGGAATCCGGCCGCGCCGACCTCGACCGCGGCGGCCCCGACCCGGTCCACGATGTCGTCGAACTCCACGGCCTCGTCGGCGGACTCGGACGTCGACGACATGGACAGGGTCTCGTGGACCAGCGCGATGGAGGCCACACGTCGTACCGACTCCTCCAACGCGTGCCGGGCGGCCGGCACACCCACCCGGCGGGCCTGCAGACGGAGCAGCGCGGCGACGGTCTGGAGGTTGTTCTTGACCCGGTGGTGGATCTCGCGGATCGTCGCGTCCTTGGTCATGAGCTGCCGGTCCCGGCGCCGCACCTCGGTGATGTCCCGGACCAGCACGAGCGCCCCGATCGGCACGCCCGCCGGTATGAGCGGCAGCGCACGCATGAGCACCGTGGCGCCGCGGGCCTCCAGCTCCTTGCGGGCCGGCGCCTCACCGCGCAGCGCGGCGTGCACACGGTCGACCGCGTCGGCGCCCTCCAGCGGATCGTCGACGAGCCGGCCGGTGAGCTCGGTGAGGCTCTCCCCGACGAGGTGGGCGGCGAGGCCGAGCCGCCGGTACGCCGACTGCGCGTTCGGGCTGGCGTAGGTCACCTTGCCGGTCGCGTCGAGGCGGACCAGCCCGTCGCCGATCCGGGGCGCGCTCGTGGTCTCGCCCGGGTGGCGCGGTGGCGGCCAGCTACCGTCGGCGATCATCTGGGCCAGGTCGTCGGCGGTGGTCAGGTAGTTGAGCTCGAGCTGGGCCGGGGTCCGCGCGGTGCTGAGGTTGGTGTCGCGCCCGACCACGGCGATGACCTTCGCCTGGCCATGCCGGCGCACGGGGACCGCCTCGTGACGGGCGGGCATGTCGCCGTACCAGACCGGATCCCCCTCCCGCCAGATCCGCCCCTGCGCCCGCACGATCGCGAGGTGGGCGACCTCGGGGCCGCCGGCGATCCGTCCGACCTGGTCGTCCTGGTAGGCGGTCGGCGCGGTCGTCGGGCGGACCTGCGCGACACACAGGAAGTCCCCGCGGTCCCCCACCAACACCCACATGAGCAGATCGGCGAAGGACAGATCGGACACGATCTGCCAGTCGCCGGCGAGGCGGTGCAGGTGCTCGATGTCCTCTGGCTCGAGGTCGGTGTGCTCCTCGACGAGGTCACGCAGGGTGGACACGCAGACAAGACTAAGGTTGACCCGTGCGCCGCCCAGTACTTGCCCTGGTGTTGACGCTCTCGCTCGGCGGTTGCGGCTGGGCCGGGCGCCACGACGAGAGAAGCAAACCCGACGGATTCCTGCTGCACGGACACGTGAGCGCGGCCGGCGCGGCGACCGGCGCCAGCGGCACGCCGTGCCTGGCGCCGGCATCGGCGTCGGACATCGTGGCGGGCGCGCCGGTCCGGGCGGCCGACGCCGCCGGCAAGATCATCGCCGTCACGTCGCTCAACGGCGGCGTGCTGGCGGAGACGCCGGACGGCTTCCACTGCAACTTCGGCTTCGAGCTGAGCAACCTGTCCGGCAGCCGACCGACCTACCAGCTCATCGTGGCCGACCGGCCGCCGCGGTCGTTCGAGACCAAGCCGCTCCGCGAGGGCAAGGAGGCCGTCCTTCCGGTCGACGGACCCGCGAGCTCTACAGTGTCGCCGTCACCTTCTTGAGGCCCCGCGGCGCGTCCGGGTTCTCGCCCCGGTGCAGCGCGAGGGCCAGCGCCAGCCGTTGCAACGGGAGGATGTCGAGCAGTGGCGCGTACCGCTCGTCGACGTCCGGGGTGGCGATCCGGGCCTTGGCGCCGTCGACATCGGACGGGCCGACGACCACCACGTCGGCGCGGCGCTCACCGAGGCGGGTGACCACGTCCCGCATGGAGGTGCCGGCCGGGCCGGAGCCGACGACGGCGAGCACCGGCACGTCGGGCTGGGCCATGGCGAGGGGGCCGTGCAGGAGGTCGGCGCCGGAGAAGGCGAGACCGGCCACGTACGAGGTCTCCATGAGCTTGAGCGCGGCTTCGCGCGCCGTCGGGTAGGCGTAGCCGCGGCCGGTGGTGACCAGGCGGTCCGCGAAGCGGTAGCGGGCGGCGAGGTCGACCGCCGTGTCGTCGGCCAGCACCCGCTCCGCGTGGCCGGGCAGCCGGCGCAGCTCGGCGAGGTTGCCGGCGGGCAGCGTGCCGCCGCCCTTCACGCTCTCGACCAGCATCAGCAGGGCGAGCAGCTCGGCGGTGTAGGTCTTGGTGGCGGCGACGGCGATCTCGTGGCCGGCGGCCACGTCGACGTGCAGCTCCGCGACCTCGGCCAGGGCCGACGACGGGTTGTTGGTGACGGCGAGTGTGTGCGCGCCCTGTTCCCTGGCGACCCGCAGCACCTCGTGCAGGTCGGGCGAGCCGCCGCTCTGGCTGACCCCGACGACGAGCGTGTCACGCAGGTCGGGCCGGGCGCCGTAGACGGTCATCGCGGACGGGGACGCGAGCCCGGCCGGGATGCCGAGGCGGATCTCGGTGAGGTAAGCCGCGTAGAGAGCGGCGTGGTCGGACGTGCCACGAGCGGTGAAGACGACACTGCGCGGCCGCCACTCGGCGATCCGCGCGCCGGCCGCGGCGATCTGATCGGCCCGCTCGTCGAGCAGGCGGGCGAACACCTCCGGCTGCTCGGCGATGTCGGCCTTCATCCCGGCACCGGGCTGCTCGGTCACGGTGTGCTCCTTCAGTAGACGTGGTGCGCGATCCTGCTCATATTGTGGCAGTTTCGCGCACCCCACACCAGTTTTCCGCCCAATTTCGCGCAGTCTGTGCGCGAAACTAGCCTTCCTGCGCAACCAGACTGCTCTCGGCGGGCTTCTCGTCGCTCCCGCCCCCGCGCAGGGCCACCTCGCGGATGAAGAGGGCCAGCACCGGGACCAGCGCCGTCGCCGCGATCGACCACAGGAACACGCTGGACGTCGCCCCGGCGATCGAGTCGACCACCGCCGTGCGGACCTGCGCCGGCAGTTGCCCCAGCGTCTTCGGCCCGATGGTGGCGCCGCCACCGCCGCTCGCGAGCTGGTCCGCGGCCCGCGCGCCGAGCCGCTCCCCCAGCAGGTCGTGCAGCCGGTGGTTGAAGATCGCGCCGAAGATCGCGACACCGAACGCGCCGCCGATCGAGCGGGCGAAGGTCGCCGTGCTGCTGGCCACCCCGAGGTCCTTGAGCTCGACGCTGTTCTGCGCGATGAGCATCGAGGTCTGCATGAGGAAGCCCATGCCCAGGCCGAGCACCGCCATGAAGATGCCGGACTCGACCTTCGAGGTGCCGGCGTCCAGTTGCGCCAGCAGCACCATCCCCAGGACCAGCACCGCGCCACCGATGATCGGGAACACGCGGTAGCGCCCGGTCTTGGTGATCATGCGACCGACCACCAGCGAGGTCACCAGCAACCCGCCCATCATCGGCAGCAGGAGCAGGCCGGAGTTGGTCGCCGAGGCGCCCTGGACGATCTGCTGGTAGAGCGGCAGGAAGGTGATCGCACCGAAGAGCGAGAAGCCGACCAGGAAGCCGACGATCGAGATCAGCGCGAAGTTGCGGTTGCGGAAGATGCCCAGCGGCACGATCGGCTCCGGGTGGCGCCGCTCGACGATCAGAAACGCCGCGAGCGTGACGACGGCCAGTGCCACGAGGCCGAGGATCCGCACGGAGCCCCACGCGTACTGGTTGCCGCCCCAGGTCGTCACGAGAACCAGCGCGGTCACGCCGACGGACAGCAGTGCCGCGCCGACCCAGTCGACGCGGTGCTCGGTGCGCCGCTTGGGCAGGTGCAGCCGCAACGCGAGCAGCACCAGGGCGGCGCCGCCGAGCGGCAGGTTGACGAAGAAGGCCCAGCGCCAGTTCGCGTGGTCGGTGATGAAGCCGCCGACGAGCGGCCCACCGGCCATCGCGACCGCCATGACGGCGGCGAACTGGCCCTGGTACTTGCCGCGCTCCCGCGGCGGCACCAGGTCGCCGAGGACGGCCATCGCGCCGACCATCAGGCCGCCGGCGCCGAGCCCCTGGAAGGCGCGGAACCCGATCAGCTCCGGCATGTTCTGCGCGACCCCGCACAGCGCCGAGCCGACGAGGAACAGCCCGATCGAGATCAGGAAGACCGCCTTGCGGCCGTAGAGGTCGCCGAGCTTGCCCCAGATCGGGGTCGAGACGGTCGTGCCGAGGACATAGGCGGTCACCACCCAGGAGAGGTGGTCGACGCCGCCCAGATCACCGACGATGCGCGGCATCGCGGTGCCGACGATGACGTTGTCGAGCATCGCCAGCAGCATGGCCATGAGCAGGCCGGGCAGGACCGCCCGGACGGTTTTCTCGGACATTCTCGCCTCTGCTTACTTGTCGGCCGGCTAGTTAACTTACTAGCCGGACGGTAAGCTGGTTCCTAGCCGGTCGTCAAGTAGGATGTGAGGCGATGGACGAACAGCAGGCCGCTGCCGCACGCGTGGTGCGAGGCCGCAACCGGATCCGCGTCGGAGACCTCGACGACGGGGCCGCCGTGCGGGCCCACATCCAGGACGTGGCACTGGACCTGTTCATCGAGGAGGGCTACGACAAGACGTCGCTGCGGGAGATCGCCGAGAGGCTCGGCGTGACCAAGGCGGCCCTCTATTACCACTTCCCGACGAAGGACGACATCGTCCGCAGCCTGATCGACCAGCGCATGGCGGCGATCGACCAGCTCCTGGAGTGGGCGCAGGCGCAGCCGCGGGACGAGCGGATGCGCCTGGAGTTCGTGCGGCGGTATGCGACGGTGCACGACCTGATGTCCAACGAGAAGGTCATCAGGTTCTTCGAGCGCAACCAGACGCTGATCAACACGATGCCCGCCGGCAAGCAGATGCGCGCCCAGATGGAGCGGGTCTTCGACCTGCTCATCGACCCGGCCGAGCCGCTCACGCAGCAGCTACGCCGAGCGATGGCGATCTTCTCGATCCACGCCAGCGGGCTCATCCTGCGCGACCGCGGCGCCACGCCGGAGCAGCGGCGGGAGGCCGCCCTGGAGGTCGCGCTCGACCTGATGAGCGGCGCCGCACAGGTCGCCGCCGAGCTGATGGAGCCCGGCCTGATCGCGACGCTACTGCGCGAGCACCTGGAGCGAGAGGCGCATTCCGAGCAGGTCGACGCCGGGCGCGGGTGACCAGTCCAGACTCGGGTCGCGCGTGAAGCCGAACCGGTCGTAGAGCGCGAACGCGGCCGTGTTGCCGTCGTGCACACAGATGGTCAGCGACGTGCACCCCAGGGCCCGCGCACGGTCGACGCAAGCCTGCACGAGCCGCCGGGCCACTCCTCGCCGCTGGGCCGCGGGATCGACGGCGAGCATGCGAAACTCCGCCTCGCCGTCGCCGGACACCTCCGCATACTTCGTGCCGGGCAGCACGAACGTCACCGCACCGAGAACGGCCGCCCCGTCCGCCGCGACCAGGACATCGGCGGCCTCGGCGCGCGACGCCACGTCGGCGAGCACGGCGCCGTAGCCGTGGTCCTCGTCGAGCTGGCCGTCGGCGCCATAGGCGGCAACCGTCAGCCGCGAGACCTCGGCGAAGTCGTCCGGCTCGATCGGCCGGACGACGACCTCGTGTGACGTCACCCGATCACGGCGATCAGGTCGCCCTCCTGGACCACGTCGCCCTCATCGACGGCGATCCGGCTGATCGTGCCGTCAGACTCGGCGACGACGGGGATCTCCATCTTCATCGATTCGAGGATCACCAGGGTGTCGCCCTCACTGACCTCGGCACCGACCTCGGTCGTGATCTTCCAGACGTTTGCCACCATCTCGGCGCGGATCTCGTCGGCCATCCCGGTCTCCTTCGCGGCTGCTCCTTGCGCTCCGCAGCATATCGGTGGGAACCCGGCCGCGCGGCACCACCGGACGAACGCAGCAGTGCCGCGACGGAATCGACGATCATGGCGACCCCGGCGGCCCTGCCCGACGTGCTTCCGCACCGCCGCACGCACGCGTGCCTGATGCCGGCGTCGGCGCAATCGCCGTTCCCGACCCGGGCCTCGGCCTTCCGGTCGCGGTGAAATGCCGCCGGCGCCTCGGGCGCCGACGGCATTTGACTGCCTGCCCGGGCGTCTTCCCCGGCGCCCGGACAGGCAGGTCTCGAAGCCCGGCGGCCCGGCCCCACCCCGGGGCCGGCCTGTCGCGCCGGGCGGAATTCTCTAGTCCGGACGCAGCTCGCGGGTCTCGGCGTTGAGGACGAGCTCGCCGAGCTTCGTCCTGAGCCGCTGCTTGAGCTCGGCGGGGGCGAGCTCCGAGCCGCAGCACCGGGCCACGAGCGCCCTGACCTCCTGCTCGATGCCGAACTCACGCAGGCACGGAGAGCACTCGTCGAGGTGCTCGCGGATCATCAGCCGACGGTCGTCGGAGCACTCCAGGTCGAGATACAGGTAGACCTCGGCAAGGACGTCATTGCAGTCGGTCTCGTGCGGGTCTCCACAGCTCATCGGTTCAGACCTCGCTCGGCTCAGCGGACGGGGTGCGGGTGAATCCCCGATCGGCAGCATAGGCCTCGAGCGATCGACGCAGGTTGCGCCGTCCCCGGTGCAGACGCGACATCACGGTGCCGATGGGCGTGTTCATGATGTCGGCGATCTCCTTGTAGGAGAAGCCCTCGACGTCGGCCAGATAGACGGCCAGGCGGAACTCCTCCGGAAGCGACTGCAGCGCCTCCTTGACGTCGGAGTCGGGCAGCCGGTCGAGGGCCTCCGTCTCGGCGGAACGCAGGCCGCTGGACGTGTGGCTCTCAGCCTCGGCGAGCTGCCAGTCGGTGATCTCCTCGGTCGGCGCCTGCACGGGCTGCCGCTGCCGGCGGCGGTAGGAGTTGATGTAGGTGTTCGTGAGGATGCGATACAGCCAAGCCTTGAGGTTGGTGCCCGTCTCGAACTGGTGGAACGCCGCGAACGCCTTGAGGAACGTCTCCTGGACAAGATCATCCGCGTCCGACGGGTTTCGCGTCATGCGCAGAGCTGCCGCGTATAGCTGATCGATGAACGGCAACGCGTCACGCTCGAACCGCACGCGCTGCTGCTCCGTGCTCTCGCTGCTCACCACTCGTGCGACTCCCACCCTCGACCGTCCCGCCGAGGATACGCCGAGTTGCTGAGCGAGTTCTGAGTTTGTGGCGCCCGTCAACTGCTCACGCGTGATGGGCTGCCAGTTCGGATCGGGCTCCGCGTCCGTCGCCGCAGGCCACGCCGGGCTGAACAGCAACTCGCGGACTCGCCGGTCCTCACGCTCGAGTGTTGCCACGCTGTTGTCTTCCCTCCACCGGCGACGCCTCGGCAGCGTCGCACCCCCCATGCAACAACGGGTGCCCGGCGATCATTCCGGGCGGCGGGGCCCGCCGCGACGACCCCTGCCTGCCCCGGCGGCCGGCCTAGAGAGCTGGGACCGGTCGGCCGCCGGGGACAGGAAGGGCCTGGGAGGTTGCGGATCTGAGCGATCTGCGGTGTGGAGAGTGCCCGATTCGCACCGGTCACACCGGGCCCAACGACCCCGTCGACACCGGGTGACGCCGGCCGCGACACGGTTCACACGTCAGGTGGTCACGAACGGCGCGGCGAGCGCCGCCACCGCTCCGGGCGCCTTCGACAGGGCGTGGGTCTCCCCCGGCAGCACCTCCACGAGCACGGCCGGCCCCGGCTCGGGCACCCCGAACGGGTCCGCGCCACCGTTGATGACCAGGGTCGGCAGCCCGGTGTCCAGTTCGCCGGCCCGCGACCGCTCCGGCTTGCCGGGCGGATGCAGCGGAAACGCGAGCGCGAGGATGCGCGCCGCCCCTCCGGCCACGGCGGTGCGGCAGGCGACGCGGGCCCCGCTGGACCGCCCACCGACGACCAGGTTTCGCACCGGCACCCGTCCGCGCAGGTCGGCGAGCACGGCGAGCCACGCGGCGTCGAGCTGGTTGGCGGGTGCCGGCGCGCGCCGGCCGGCGACCCGGTACGGCTGGGTGACCCTCGCCACCGCCGCCCCCGCACCGAGCACCGCGTCCCGCACCGCCACCAGATCCACGGCGTCGACGCCACCCCCGGCTCCGTGCCCGAGGACGAGCAGCGTGCCGGAGTACGTGCCGGGGACGTCGAGCGAGTACCGGGCCGGTCCGTGCGGGGTCTCGACCTCCTGCCCGGCCAGCGACAGCCCGCGGACGGCCTTGAGCGCTGCAGCGGTCGCCCGAACGGGCGACAAGCCGCCCGCCCGACCGGCGTCCGGCAGGGGCCTGCCGGACGAGGACACGGCCGCAGGAGCCGACGCCGATGGCGGCGTGCGGTCATGCCGACCCGCCGGAGCCGGGTGGCTCGGCGGGTCGCTCAGGTGGTGCCGACGCCCACCGGGTCCGGGTGGTCGACCGTCCGACGAGGCCGTGGAATCGGTAACAGTGGCAGGCAGGCCACCGCGCCGAGTCGCCTGTCCGGACCGGTCGCCGGGCCGGACATCACCGCCGCCGGCACTTCGCTGCGCCATGCGACGAGCATCGCACGCCGCTCGCGCGGTGTTGTGGCTCCCCAGACACCGTGGCAGTCACCGACCTCGAGCGCCCAGGCGAGACACGCCCCCTGGACCTCGCAGGTGCGGCAGAGCGCGACGGCCGCGTCGGCCGGCTCGCTCGGCGCCGGAAAGAACGTCTCCGGATCCACCGTCTGACATGCGCCGCGAGTGCGCCAGGCACCGTCGCCCTGTTGCTCCTTGAAGGCTCGCAGCAGTCGCGGGTCTCGTCGAGCCGCCGCGACCTCGTGCGGGCGTGGCATCCGCGCCCGGGTCATACACCCACCTCCCCCGTGGGTCAAACGAATGCAAGGCGGGTGAATGTCTGGATGCCCCCTCCGACATAGACCCACCGGCGCTGTGTTGTATCGCACAATCGACCGTAAATACAAGAGTTTTCACGCGAATCCGCAAAAGCTGCCGGACTTTATCTGGACTTTCCGCCTAAAAAAGGGTCAGATCGACCGGCTTGACATCACTCGATCGCAGCGGCGGGGCGGCCACCCGGTCGAGCAATCCAGGCCCGTCGTTGCGCACGTCGCCCACCCGGGCCCCTACGGGACGTAGCTCCAGCCTTGCCACGTGCGACGACGGGGTCGGCTCGAGCAACGCGGCGTCGGCCGGGCCGGACAGCCACGACTCCCAGCGCTCCCGCGGCAGCAGCAGCGGCATGCGCTCGTGGACCAGCGCCAGATCGTCGACGGCCGGGGCCGTGACGATGCCGCACGTGAGCAACCGGCCCTCGCCCTGCCCCCACACCGTCCAGATCCCGGCGAACACACACGGCTCGTCCGCCCCGAGCGTCATGAAATAGGCCTGCTTGTCCTTGCCCGCACCACGCACCCATTCGAACCAGCCGTCGGCCGGGACCAGGCAGCGCCGCCGGGCGAAGGACCGCGCGAACGCGTTGGACGTCGCGACCGTCTCGGCCCGGGCGTTGATCATGCGGGCGCCGACCTTCGGGTCCTTCGCCCACGCCGGCACCAGTCCCCAGCGGGCCTCGCTGAGGACCCGGCCGCCGGCCGAGGCCGACACGCGCACGACGGGGACCTGGTCGGTCGGGGCCACGTTGTAGTCCGGCTCCAGCCCGTCGGTCTCGTCGGCCGCCTCGAACAGCGCACTCAGGTCGACGTTGCTGCGACTGGTCGCGTACCTCCCACACATGCCGCCACCGTACCGACCCCCACCGACAAAACGCGGAGCCAATCACTGCTGTCGCTACAGCCCGAACCGGCCCGCACACTGAACGCGTGTCATACGTCAGCGCCCATCTGCCCTGGACGGCACCGACGGCAAGCGGGCCGATCCGGGCCGTGATCCGCCTGCCCGGATCGAAGTCGATGACGGCGCGGGCGCTCGTGCTCGCCGCGCTCTCCGTCGGTGCCAGCACACTGCGGGCCCCGCTGCGGGCGCGGGACACCGAGCTGATGGCGGGCGGGCTGCGGGCCATGGGCACCCACGTGTCCACGGTCGACGACAACCTCTGGCTGCTGCGGTCGCGTCCACTCAGGGGACCGGCCCGGATCGACGTCGGGACGGCGGGCACGGTCATGCGGTTCCTGCCGGCGGTCGCCGGACTGGCCGACGGGGAGGTGACGTTCGACGGGGACCCGCGGCTTCGCAGCCGGCCGATGGCGCCGCTCGTTGGCGCACTGCGCGCGCTCGGGGTGCGGATCGACGCGACCGGCGACGCCCTGCCGATGACGGTCCGCGGCGTCGGGCGCGTCAGAGGTGGCGCGGTGACCATCGACGCCTCCGCGTCGAGCCAGCTCGTGTCCGGCCTGCTCCTCGCCGCGACGGAGTTCGACCGCGGGGTGGTGGTGCGGCACGCCGGCCCGCCCGTACCGAAGCCGCACATCGCCCTGACGGTGCACATGCTGCGCGCCGCCGGGGCCGGCGTGGACGACAGCCGGCCGGACGTGTGGGTTGTCGAGCCCGGGCGGCTGACCGGGCGGGCGTGGGACATCGAGCCGGACCTGTCGGGTGCGGTCCCGTTCCTGGCCGCGGCCATGGTCACCGGCGGTGCCGTGACGATCGAGGGGTGGCCGCCTGCCACCGGTCAGCCGGCCGGCCACCTGCTGGGGCTGCTGCGGCGGATGGGCGGGAAACCGGCGCTCACGCCCCACGGGCTGGTGATGCGCGGCTCAGGCGGCGTGCACGGACTGACCGCCGATCTGTCCGGCGTCGCCGAGGCCGCCCCGGTGCTGGCCGCCCTTGCGGCGGTCGCCGACGCGCCGTCCCACCTCTACGGCGTCGGGCTCGGCCCGGACCGGATCGCCGGGCTGGTCACCGGGCTGACCGCCCTGGGCGCCGACGTGACCGGCGACGCCGGTGGGCTGCGGATCCGGCCGCGGCCGCTGCGCGGCGCGACGTTCCGCACCCGCGACGACCACGGGCTCGCGCACGCCGCCGCGGTCATCGGGCTCACCGTCGGCGACGTGCGGCTCGACGACGTGGCATGTACCGCGAAAACGCTGCCGGACTTTCCCCGGCTATGGTCGACCATGGTGCGGGGCGGCAACGGTGGCACTGGAGGGACCGACTGAGGCGAAAGCGCGAATACGACGAGGACGACGTCCGGATCCGGCCGGGCCGTTCCTCGCGCCCGCGCACGCGCCAGCGGCCGAAGCACAGCGATGCCGTCGAGGGGTTCGTGGTCGCGGTCGACCGCGGGAGGTACACCTGCCACATCGCCGGTGCCGGGAGCACCGTCACCGCCATGCGCGCCCGCGAGCTCGGCCGCCACGGGGTGGTGGTCGGCGACCAGGTGCAGATCGTCGGTGACGTCAGCGGCCGGCCGGACACGCTCGCCCGGATCGTCCGCATCGACGAGCGGAAGTCGGTGCTGATGCGGACGGCCGACGACGAGGAAGGCGGCATCGAGGGCCGGTTCGAGCGGGTCGTCGTCGCCAACGCCGAGCAGCTCGTCATCGTCAGCTCCCTGCGAGATCCACCGCCGCGGACCGGGTTCATCGACCGGTGCCTGGTGGCGGCGTACGATGCGGAGATCGAGCCGCTGCTGTGCCTGACCAAGGGCGATCTCGCCGGGCCGGAAGAGGTCCTGGACTATTACGCCGCGCTGGACCTGCCCTACGTGCTGACCCGCCCCGACCGGCCGCTCGACGACCTCGTCGCGGAGCTGCGCGGCCGGGCCTCCGTCATGATCGGGCACTCCGGCGTGGGCAAGTCGACGCTGGTCAACCGGCTGGTGCCGGGGACGGATCGGGCGGTCGGCTCGGTCAGCGCGATCGGCAAGGGCCGCCACACGTCGACGAGCGCCCTGGCCCTCCGGCTGCCGGGCGACCTGGGCTGGATCATCGACACCCCGGGCATCCGGTCGTTCGGGCTCGCGCACGTGTCGGCGGACAGCCTCCTGCACGGCTTCCCAGACCTGGTGGAGGCGTCGACGCGCTGCCCGCCGAACTGCGACCACACCGGCGCGGGCGGCGACTGCGGCCTGGACAAGCTGATCGCGGAGGGCGGCGCCGACCCGCGACGCCTGGAGTCGTTCCGGCGGCTGCTCGCGTCGAAGGAGGGAACCCTAGACGTCGACAGCGCCCCCTGAGCGCCAGTAGACATTGTCGGCGCGACTCAGGAGGCCGGTGTCCACGAGATAGCGGCGCAGGGCGGCGTAGTCGTCGAACCAGGCGCGCAGGACGGCGTCGACCTCGCGCTCCGGATACCGCACGCCGGGCTCGAACGACGCGGCGATGTGCTCCAGCACCACCAGCCGCTTGCCGTGCGCGGCCGGCATCCGCGCGAGCCGCCCGTCGACGATGAACGTGCGGAGGACCTGGTCGCGCTGGCGGTCCGGGTCCAGCCGCTCCGCCGGTGGGGCCTGGGCGGCCTCGGACCGTACGGAATCCTTGAAAGCCGCGACGAGGGGCACGAGCGTGCCGTCGGCGACGTCCAGGAGACCGCCCTGCTGGAGCCGGCGGATCGCACCCTCCACGGTCCGGGACGACAGGCCGGACGCCTCCTCGACCGTGCTGGGAGAACGGGCACCGAGCACCACGGCCGCGAACACGCGGAGCCGGGCTTCTTCGGCCAGCAGGCCGCACAGCGCGGTAGGGGACGGAGTCACAAACGGCGACAGTACTGCCATCGGGTGGCGATCGTCGGCTAAGTTTCCGCGCATGGCGCGCTACGCGGACGATCTGGCCCTCGCTCATCTTCTCGCCGACACCGCGGACGCGATCGCCGTCCCGCGCTTCCGCGCGCAGGATCTGCACGTCACCGCCAAGCCGGACCTGACCCCGGTCACGGACGCCGACACCTCGGTCGAAAAGGCGCTGCGGGCCACACTCGCTCGGGCCCGCCCGCGCGACGGCGTGCTCGGCGAGGAGTACGGCGCGACCGAGGCCGCCGCCGGGCCGGGCAGCCGCCAGTGGGTCATCGACCCGATCGACGGCACCAAGAACTACGTCCGCGGCGTGCCCATCTGGGCGACGCTGATCGCGCTGGTGGAGGGCGACCAGCCGGTCGTCGGCCTGGTGTCGGCGCCGGCGCTCGGGCGGCGCTGGTGGGGCGCGATCGGCCACGGGGCGTATGCTGGCCGGCACACCGCCGCGGCGACGCCGATCCGGGCCAGTGGCGTGCGGCGGCTCGCCGACGCGTCGTTCTGCTACTCGTCGCTGCGCGGCTGGGAGGAGGCCGGCCGGCTCAACAGCATGCTGGACCTCATGCGCCGCACGTGGCGCCAGCGGGCGTACGGCGACTTCTACGGCTACATGCTGCTCGCCGAGGGCGCGGTCGACATCATGGTCGAGCCGGAGCTGTCGCTGTGGGACCTGGCGGCGCTGGTGCCGATCGTCACCGAGGCCGGCGGCACGTTCACCGACCTCCAGGGAAACCCGGGTCCGGGCGGTGGCAGCGCCATTGCGACCAACGGCCACCTGCACGAAGACGTGCTCACCCGGTTAGGGAGCAGCAGATTGTCCGACTTGTCCGGCTGAACCGAAAGGTCCGTATGCCCTGCCCTCCGGGGCGGTCTATCCTCCTCGGGTGGCATCTTGGAGTTGGCTGTTCCTCGGCGCGATGATCGCCGCCTATGGCGTGGCCAACCTGCTCCAGTCCGTGGCCGCCGCCCGCACCGACCTGCACCAGGGCTTCCATCCGATGCTGCTGTTGCGCCTGGGCCGCCACAAGTCGTACCTGGTGGGTGTCGCCTGTCAGTTCAGCGGCTTCGCACTGGCCTTCTTCGCCCGGCGAGACCTGCCGCTCTTCCTTGTGCAGTCCGCCATGGCCGCGGGACTCGGCGTCACCACCCTGCTGGGTGTGCTGATCCTCAAGTGGCGCCTGCCCAGGACCGAGATCGCGCTGCTCCTGACCCTCACCGTCGGCATCGCCGCGCTGGTGCTGGCCGCCAAACCGGCACCGTCGCGCCAACTCGGCGCGAGCGGCGTGCTGGGCCTGGTCCTGGTGCTCGTCGTGCTGGGCGTGGTGGGGTTCTTCGCCGTCCGGCTGCACGGCGCACCCGGATCCGTGGTGCTCGGGTCGCTCTCGGGCGTGGCGTTCGGCGCCGCGGCGGTCGCGTCCCGGCCCCTCGCCTCGGCGAGCTCATTCACCGAATTCGTCACGGATCCGCTGTCGTACCTCCTGGTCGCCCATTCGCTGGTCGGCCAACTGCTCTTGGGCCTGGCGATGCAGCGCGGCTCGACGACCGCCGCGGTCGCCGCCATGGACGCCGCCGGCGCCGCGCCCGCCGCGCTGATCGGCCTGCTGGTGCTCGGTGACGGCGTCTGGCCGGGCCGTGAGTGGCTGGTGG
Organism: Dactylosporangium roseum; assembly: GCF_025264685.1. GTDB lineage: Bacteria > Actinomycetota > Actinomycetes > Mycobacteriales > Micromonosporaceae > Dactylosporangium > Dactylosporangium roseum. Next base: position 1,077,977 of record NZ_CP073721.1, on the reverse strand, counting down.
GGCTGGGGTTCGTGGTGACCCTGGGCAGCGTGCTCGGGCTGAGCTTCTACGCCGAGCCGCAGCACCACCACCAGGTCAAACCGGAGCCGGCCCACCGGATGCCGAAACACCTCGAGCCGATGCACGCCAGTCACCGTCAGTAGGTCGGAGGTGTCGCCGCCGAGGCGTGCCGGCCGGCGCGCGTTCTGGCGCAACCCGCCGCCGCGCCGCTCGATCTCATGATCAACTAACGGTGTTAGTTTGGCGCATGCGAACCGTGTACTTTGCCGCTGCCCGGCGGACGGCGATCGGGAGGTTGCGCGGGGTTCTCTCACACGTGCGGCCCGACGACCTCGCGGCCGCCGTCGTCAAGGATCTCGTAGAGCGAACCGCCATCGATCCGGCCACCGTCGACGAGATCTACTGGGGAGCCGCCAACCAGGCCGGCGAGGACAACCGGAACGTGGCCCGCATGGCGGTGCACCTCGCGGGGCTGCCCGAGACCGTGCCCGGCGCCACCGTCAACCGGCTGTGCGCCTCCGGCATGGAGGCGGTGACGATCGCCGCCCGTACCGTCGCATCGGGTGAGGCCGAGATCGTCATCGCCGGCGGATCGGAGTCCATGAGCCGCGCACCGTTCGTGCTGCCGCGCCCGGAGGACGGGTTGCCCAACAGCATGAGCATCGCCGACACCCGGCTCGGCTGGCGGCTGGTCAACCCGCGCATGCACGAGCTGCACGGCCTGCTCAGCATGGGCGAGACCGCCGAGGAGGTCGCCGCGCGCTACCACGTCGACCGGGCACGGCAGGACGCGTTCGCGCTGCGCAGCCACCAGAAGGCCGCGGCGGCCCGGGACGGCGGGCACTTCGCCGACGAGATCGTCGTCGTCGACGGGGTGACCGCCGACGAGGGCATCCGCCACGACACCAGCCTCGAGAAGCTCGCCAAGCTCAAGCCGGCCTTCCGCACGGACGGCACGGTCACGGCCGGCAACTCCTCGCCGCTCAACGACGGCGCGGCCGGGCTGGTGCTGATGAGCGAGGACGCACTGCGCAGGAGCGGCCTGGAGCCCCTCGGCCGCTACGTCGCCGGCGCGTCGGCGGGTGTGCACCCCGACGTCATGGGCATCGGGCCGGTCCCCGCCACCCGCAAGGTGCTCGACCGCGCCGGCTGGAAGCTCGGCGACGTGCGGCAGGCGGAGCTCAACGAGGCGTTCGCGGCGCAGGCGCTCGCCGTCGTCGACCAGCTCGGCATCGACCCCGAGATCGTCAACCCGGACGGCGGCGCGATCGCGATCGGGCACCCGCTGGGCTGCTCCGGCGCCCGTATCCTGACAACGCTGCTGCACCGAATGCGGCGGACCGGGGACACGCGAGGGCTGGCGACGATGTGTGTCGGTGTGGGTCAGGGTTCAGCGGTACTGGTGGAGAGGTGAGCCACGTGCGATTCGCAGGCAGGACAGCCGTCGTCACCGGCGGCGCGCAGGGCATCGGCGCGGCGACCGCCCGGCTGCTCGGCGAGCAGGGCGCCACGGTGGTCGTGCTCGACCTCGACGAGAGCCGGGCACAGAAGGTGGCCGGCGAGATCCCCGGCGCGGCCGGCCACGGCTGCGACGTGACCGACAAGGAGCAGGTCGACGCCGTGTTCGAGCGGATCGGCCGGATCGACGTCCTCGTCAACAACGCCGGCATCACCCGCGACAACCTGCTGTTCAAGATGCCGTTCGACGAGTGGAACGCGGTCCTCACCACCAACCTGACCAGCATGTTCCTCTGCTGCCAAGCGGCGCAGAAGGTGATGGTCCCGGCGCGGTACGGCCGGATCGTCAACCTCAGCAGCCGCTCCGCGCTCGGCGCCCGGGGCCAGGCGAACTACGCGGCCGCGAAGGCGGGCGTGCAGGGGTTCACCGCGACGCTCGCGATCGAGCTGGGCCCGTACAACATCACCGTCAACGCCGTCGCGCCCGGCTACATCGCGACGCCGATGACCGCGGCCACGGCCGAGCGCGTCGGCAGCACACCTGAGGAGCACCAGGCGCAGATCGCCGAGCGCACGCCGCTGCGGCGGGTCGGACAGCCCGAAGAGGTCGCGGCCGTCATCGCGTTCCTGGCGAGCGACGAGGCCTCGTACGTCTCCGGGCAGACCCTCTACGTCAACGGCGGCGCGCGCTGATCACTTGAGGACGACGTCGACCTCGGCCACGTCGGCCGCGGTCCGTGTCTTGTCGTGCACGTCGACGAGGCGCAACTTGTACGTGCCGGGCGCGTCCGCCTTCACCTGGAAGCCCAGGTCGGTGGCGGGCGCGACCTTGGTGTTGTAGAGCGCCTCGTTCGGCGCGACCGTGGGCCCCACCTCGGTCCCGTCCGGCTGGCCCAGGCGGAAGTTGTCGCCGCCGACGTAGTGACTGCTGTTGCCGGCGTACTGGATGTCGACCTTGCACGTCAGCGCGCGGTAGCCCTTCTTCGCCTGCCCGTTGTAGTCGAAGAACCCGCCGCGCAGGTCGCAGGTGGTGAAGGTGACGGTCAGGTCGTGGACGCTGACCTTCTTGTCCTTGAGGACGTTGACCGGCTCGTACGCGACGACCTCACCCCCGGCCAGCGGGATCTTCGCCTGCGCCTCGTCACCGTCGCCGATGATGAACTCGCCGCTCGCGATGCTGCCCTTGAGCTGGTCGTAGATCGGGAAGTCGACGTGGTAGTCGCTCTTCTGACCGGCCGCGACGGTCGTGTTCTCCCGGAACGAGCCGGTGAACTGCTGGCCGCCGACGTTGAAGATCATGCTGATGTAGGGCGTCTGGTCCTTCTCACCGAGGTTCTCCACCCGTACCTCGGTGAAGAGCTTGTGGTCCTCGGCCTCGAAGTCGTAGGTCAGCTTGCCGAAGCTGACCTTGTACTGCCCGTACCAGACCGTCTTGCCGACGTCGACGGTCTGCTGCGCCGCGCCGGGCTTGGCGTCCTTGGTGCTGGCGGCGCCGGCCTGGGTGCCGCCGCCCGTGCCGGCCTCCCGGTTGGCGCCGCCGGTTCGCCGGGTGTTCGGCGAGTTGTCGCTGACGGCGTTCCAGGCGGCGACGCCGCCGACGCCGAGGAGCAGCACGCAGACCGCGACGATGCCGACGAGCAGGGCGAGCTTGCCACCGGAGCCGCCACCGGGGCGTTGTTGCCGCGGGAGGCCGGGCGCACCCGGGGCACCGAACATGGCGGTCTGGTTGGGGCCCGGTCCCGGTGGTGCCGAGCTGCCCCACGCCGAAGGCGAGGACGACGCGGCGACCGGAGACGCCATCAGCCCCGTCCCGGACACGGGTGGCGGCGCCCCCATCGGACCGGCGGCCGGCGACACCGGCGACACCGGCGACACACCCGGGGCCGGCATCGAGACCGGGGCCACCGGGCCGACCCCCGGGCCGCCGGGGCCGGAGACGGGCACGGGGCCCATGCCCGGCCCGGAGATCGGCGCGACCGGAGGTACACCCCCTGGCATCGCACCGGGCGGGCCGGCGATCACCGGCGGGCGCGGCCCGGCGGGCGGACCCGCGGGGAACGCGCCAGGCCGGCTCGGCATGGCGGCCAGCACGCTGCCGAGCGCGACCACCAGCTCGGGCTGCTCGATCAGGGTCGGCGCCACCCCGAGCCGCTGGTGCAGCAGCGTGCTGACCAGCGGGATCCGGCTGGAACCGCCGACCAGGAACAGCCCGCCGATCTGGTCCGGCCGCACGCCGGCCCGCTGGAGGGTGCTCACGGTGAGGTCGACGGTCCGCTCCAGGTACGACCGGGCGAGCTGCTCGAACTCCGACCGCGTGAGGTGGACGTCGATGTCGAACAGCGGCACGTGGATGCCCGCCGACGAGGTGCGCGAGAGCTGTTCCTTGGCCTGGCGCACGTCCTCGCGCAGCAGCAGGCTCCGGCGCCGGGCCGCCTCGTCGCCCGGCTCGACGAGCTGCCGCCAGCGGTCGCCGTCCGACAGCGCTTCCCCGGGCCGGTCGACGCCCGCGGCGCTCGACCTCGACGTCAGCGACCGGCCGAGATGGTTGACGATCGCCGCGTCGAGGTCGATGCCGCCGACGTCGGGCAGGCCGTCACTGGCCAGCACGTCCCAGCCGCCGTCGGGGCGGCGGCGCAGCACCGTCGTGTCGAAGGTGCCGCCGCCGAAGTCGTACACGACGAGCACGCCGCCCGGGGCGATGTCGCGCCCGAGGACGGAGGTGAAGTAGGCGGCCGCCGCGATCGGCTCGGGCACCAGGATCGGCGCCGGCATGCCGGCCCGGGCCGCAGCGTCGGCGAGCACCGAGCGGCGGTGTGTCGCCCAGTTCGCCGGGTAGGTCAGCACGGAGCGCACGGGCATGATGCCCAGGACCCGGGACGCCTCGTCGGCGGTGCGCCGCAGCAGGGCCGCGAGCAGGCCGGAGACCGCGTACTCACGTGAGCCGAGCAGCACTGTGCCGTCGTCGACACGGCGCTTCGGGTTGGGTTCGAACCGGCTGGGATCGAGCCGGGCGCTGCGCTCGGCGTCCTTGCCGACGAGCAGGTGCCCGTCGACCTCCGCATAGATCGACGATGGCAGCAGGAAGCTGGCGTCGAACAGCAGCGGCTGGCTGCGACCGTCGGCGGCGGTCAGCGCGGCGACCGTGTGCGTGGTGCCCAGGTCGACGCCCAACTGCGACTCGTTGTGCCTCGTCACGCCGACACGGTAGCGCCTCTCATCAACGCTTGGCGCCGGCCCCGGCCACGGCTCTCACTTCGTCCACGGTGTGCACCAGCGGCGTGTCGACCAGATGCTCCGCGAGGAACCACGCCTCCAGTTCGCCGGTGCGAATGATGTCGGAGACCAGCAGGTCGTTCGAGCCGTCGTCCCCCATCTCGGCCACGCGCACGGCGGCGTCGTGCGCCTCCGTCAGTACGATCTCATGGGCCTCCAGCAGCCGGGACAGCATCGCCGGCACCTCCTCGGCCCCGTCGGGCGGCCGCGGCACGCGGGTCAGCTCGACGACGTGACGGGGGTCGCCCACCGCGATGCCGCCCAACGTCTGCACCCGCTCGGCCAGCTTGTCGATGAGTTCCAACTGCTCACCGGCGTGCTTGTCGAGCAGCAGGTGCAACTGGTAGAAGGTCGGCCCGCGCATGAGCCAGTGGTGCTTCTTGTACAGCGAGTACAAGATCTGGCTGTCGGCGAGCACCTGGTTGAGTCGCTCGCAAGAATAGGCCCGAGCGTCCATGGAGAGCGCGATCGGAAACTGCCGCACCGTTCCGAAGCGCTGGATCTCGTGGCCGCGCTGGTGCAGCCACGGCTGGCTCTCGTCGGCCACCGGCCCGGTGGCTTTCTTCTTGTTGGCTGGCATGGAGGCGGCACTTCCCGCTCTTCGCCGATTCAACCCTGTGCGGGAACCGACTTCGGCGTCACCGCGTCAGACCGGGCATGAAGTCGCTGCGCCTGTTGATCGCCGCCGCCCTCCTCGCCGCCGGCGGCTGCGCGGACGGGTCCTCCCCGTCAGAGCCGGCCGCCTCGTTCGCGCCCGGCGAGGTGGTGCTGCAGGTGAGCGTCGGCGGCGGGTTCGTGCCCGTCGCCGTCGCGGTGACCGAGCTGCCGACCGTGAGCGTTTTCGGTGACGGGCGCGTGATCACCACCGGCCCCGTGCCGGCGATCTATCCCGGCCCCGCCCTGCCGAACGTGCAGGTCCAGCACATCAGCCAGGCCGACGTTGCGAAGCTGACCAAGCTGGCGGTCGACGCCGGCGTGGGCATGGACCGCGACCTCGGCATGCCCAATGTGGCCGACGCGCCCACCACGCAGATCACGGTCCGCACCGCCGCCGGGCTGCAGCGAACCTCGGCACCGGCGCTGGGCATCGGCTCCACCGAGGAGCTGAGCGAGCCGCAGCGGGCCGCCCGCGAGCAGTTGCAGCGCCTGGTGGAGGACCTGACCGACCTGCCGAAGACGCTGGGTGCGAGCGCGATCGACCGGCCGGCGGCCTACGTGCCCACGGCGCTGACCGTGGTCGCCGTGCCGTGGCAGCCGACGGACGACCCGATGCTCAAGGACCCGCCGGCGGTGGCCTGGCCGGGCCCCGCACTGCCCGGCGACCCGGTCGGTGACCACCCCGACGTGCGCTGCGTGACCGCCACCGGCGCCCAGGTGACCGAGATCCTGGCGGCGGCGAAATCGGCGAACGCCCGCACCCCGTGGACCGCGGGCGGCTCCTCGTGGAGCGTCTCGTTCCGTCCGCTGCTCCCCCACGAGTCGAGCTGCGCCGATCTCGGATAACCAATCCCGAGTCATTGCTCGGTCAGCGGGCGCCCGGGCAACTCCATGACTCCATGACTCCATGATCATGGGAAAGATCCGGCTATCGGGGCAGCCACATCTTTCCCATGATCATGAGATCTCAGCGACCCGGCAACGGATCGCCGCAACGCGCGCCGACCGCACACCTCCGACCCTCGCGCCCGAATGATCGGTCTTGCCCGGCCAAGCGCCGCGGCCGTTGAGGGGTGTGGGTGGAGCGAAGCTCCCCCACAGGGGAGCGAGCGAAGCGAGCGCGAGGAATACTACAAACCAAATGGCGAGAGGCCCCCGCCGCGAAGCAGGGGCCTCTCAGGTTTGTAGCGGGGACAGGATTTGAACCTGCGACCTCTGGGTTATGAGCAGTCGTTGAGCCGCCTCACACGACTCACCCGTCACATCAGGTGCCGCTCCATCTGCCGGAACGGCCGTCGACCGTCTCAGGCGTCCCGGTCCGTCGCCCCACGTCCCGCAGCGTCTTGGCTACACATCTGGCTACAGTCCGGCGCAACGCCGCAGCGGCACGATCAGCCGCTGATGTGGTCGGCCGGGACGGTCTGGAGCAACCAGGCCAGCGGCATCTTCGCCGTCACCTCATAGACGCCGTCCGCACCGAGCCGGTGCAGAGTCACCGTCTGCGCCGAGTCCCGCGCAACCGTCCAGTACTGCGGAATCCCTGCCATCGCATACTCCGACACCTTGGCGCCCTGATCGATCGCCTCAGAGCCCCGCGACACGATCTCGATGACGAGTACGAGATCGGCGACCGCCAGCCAGACGGCTCGTGGTTGCGGCCGCGACCAGACGGTGAGGTCCGGGATGCGCCCCCCGTCCCCGTCAGGACCAGGAATGCGGACGCCCACGACCTGCATGACCTGATCGAGCGGCCAACCCGCCGCGATCAACCAGGCCATCAGACGAGTGGCGATGACGGCATGCTCGCTGTCCGGAGGCGGCACGACGGAGAGGACTCCCTCGGGACTGGTCTCATACCGACGCCCGTGCGTGTCGGCGGAGATCATGGCGGCCAGATCATCGAGCGTGATGATGGCCGGCATGTGCCTGCCAACAGCCTCCGCGCTCATGCGGTGATGCTACCTCCCGTCCGGGAAGCGAGCACGAGCAACAACTAGGAACGCTGCCCGACCATCTGGCACGAAAAACGCCCCTGGGGGCGTTGCCTTTATGAGCACACCTTGACCCGTCTCACACGACTCACCCCGTTGCACGAGGTGCAGCTCGAGCTGCTGCGACGGGCGCCGGCCGGCTCAACGGTAGCGGTTCGGCAAGCCACGTGTCAGGGCGTCCTGGCTACGCCCAAGCCGCGGAAGCGCAACTTCCGGGTCACCCGCGTGCGGCGTCAACGGTTGGCCCGCGTAGCGATCACTAGCGCAACGCGTGAACTTGACGTCGGGCTCGGAGACCGGATTGATCCAGCACCGCATGGTGAGCAGCGCGGCCGATGCGGTGCGAGTGGATCTCCCGGCGCGATGTTCCCGTCGCCGCCGGGTTACGACGGTGGCCGGGCGATGACGGCGAGGGTCAGCACGATGGGAAACTCCTTGTCCATCTGCCCCAGGAGCAGACCCACGATACGGTCGCCGCGACGCCAGGCGGGGAACTGCTCACCGCTGGTGAACAGGGCGAGGTCATAGTCGAGCATCGAGACGCTGTCGTCGTTCGCCATCACCCGCTCCAATTCCGCCTGGAACGAGTACGGCTGCGGCGAACCCCACCTCGCCGCCAGCACGGCGGCAGCGCGCAGGCGCCGCTGCTCGAATTCGTCGTAGACGTCGTCATACAACTCGCCGATCGATCCGTCGTAGTCCGCGGGCGTCTCGTACAGACTCTCCTGCATCGCGATGGGCACGAAGTGGGCCTCCGGTCCACTCTGTGTCGAGCCATCGAGCGAGCTGCTGTCGTGGGCCGGCCCGTCGGGGAACGGCCGCGTGACCAATTCTTCGGCCAAGTCCGCGAGGGCGTCGTCGTTCATCGCCGGATGGTAATCGGCCCGGCAGTGCCCGATCAGCGGCATCGCTGCCGGCTCCGACCTGAGCTGGATTGGGACAGGCCGGGCCGGGCCACACGAGCGCCCCGAGGCCACCGACCACGCCGGCACTGTCGAGGAGGGTGTGGGTGGGGCGAAGCCCCACCAGGCGGGAGTGAGCGAAGCGAGCGCAAGAAAAGGCGGCTCATCAAACCTCGAAACGCCCCTCAGGTATCCTGAGGGGCGTTTCTCTTTGTAGCGGGGACAGGATTTGAACCTGCGACCTCTGGGTTATGAGCCCAGCGAGCTACCGAGCTGCTCCACCCCGCGTCGGCTTGTTCACATTAGCGCACGCTCGTCCCGACTTCCAAATCGCCGGGTGGTCACGTGCTGTGGATCACCCGAAGGCTGGGCCGAGGCCGGTGCGAGCGTGCGCACCGGCCTCGGCGGCCGATGTCCGAGTCGTCAGCCGGACGGGGCGACGCTCACCGTCGGCGAGGCACCGGGTGACCCCGAGACGCTCGGCGAGACGCTCGGTGAGGCGCTGGCCGACGGGGCCGCCCCGGCCGCCTTCACCGCCGCCTCGTACCGCGCGATCGCGTCCTGCAGGGCCTTGAGCGCCCGGCCGTACGCCTCGAAGTCGCCCGACTGCTGTGCGGCCTTGAGGTCGGCGATCGCCTTGTTCATGGCGGCGATCGCCTCCTGCACCTGTGGGGTGCTCGGCTGGTTGCCGGTCGGCGGGCTCGCCGGCTGGCCCGTGCTGCCGTCCGTCGACGGCACCGGCACCTGGCCGCTCACCTGTTTGACCAACTGTTCGAGGCCGGCGGTGAGGTTGTCGGCGTACGCCTTGTACTGCGGCCCGTACGCGACCAGCACCTTCTGCAGCGTCGGGAACGTCTTGTCGTTCTTCGTCCGCAGATAGATCGGCTCGACGTAGAGCATGCCGTTGCCGACGGGCAGCGACAGGAGGTTGCCGTAGATCACATCCGAGTTGCTCGACGTGAACTGGGTCAGGTCACGCCGGGCATCGGAGATACCGGTCATGACGCTGTGCATCTGGTTCGGGCCCTGGATGGCCGTGTTGGCCGGAAGCTCCAGCACCTCGAACTTCGGCTTGCCGTCGACGTACGACGCCGACATCAGCGCGGCCAGGTTGCCCCGCTTGCGCGGCGCCATTGCGGCCGTGAGCTGGAACCGCGCGCTCCCCTGGCCGGGCAGCTTCGCGACGATGTAGTACGGCGGCTGGTCGGCCGTCGAGTTCGCCGGGTCCTTCGGGACCTCCCAGAAGTCCTGACCGGAGAAGAAGCCCTCGGGCGTCGTGACGTGGAACCGGCTGAGCAGATCACGCTGGACCTTGAACTGGTCCTCCGGGTACCGCAGGTGGTTCATCAGGTCGGCCGAGATCGCCGAGCGCGGCTTGACCAGCTTGCCGCCGAAGGCCTTGTTCCAGGTTTTGAGGACCGGGTCGGACTCGTCGAAGGCGTAGAGGGCGACCTCGCCCGTGTACGCGTCGACCGTCGCCTTCACGGAGTTGCGCAGGTACGTCACGTCCTGGCGCGGTTCCGGGAACAGCCGGCCGCTGGTCGACGAGTCCTGGATCGCGGTGTTCCAGTTGATGCGCTGCGCGTACGGGTACGTCGCCGACGTGGTGTAGCCGTCGATGATCCATTGGATCTTGCCGTCGACGACCGCCGGGTAGGGGTCGCTGTCGAGGGTCAGGAACGGCGCGACCTTGCGCACGCGGGACTCCGGATCCCGCACGTACAGCACCTTGGAGTTGTCGTTGAGCACGCCGGACAGCAGGAAGTTGGTCTCGCGGAAGTACGCGGCGTAGAGCAGGCGCCGCCCGAAGGAGCCGACCTTCACGCCGCCGCTGCCGTCATACGTCGAGTACTGGTCCTCACCGGCGGTCTGCCGGTCGTATTCGGCGTTGCGGTCGTTGGCGCTGGCGCGCCCGACGACCGCGTAGGCGTCGCCCATCTGCTCGCCGTAGTAGATCCGCGGCTGCTTGACCGGGATGAGGTCGGTGTCCGACGCGCACTTCTGGCCGCCCTGGTCACCGGGCTTGTCCTGGTCGCTGAGGAAGCCGGAGACGTAGAAGGGCTGGCCGCTGCAGACCACCTCGTTGGCCGGCGCCGCCACGAAGCCGTAGCCGTGGGTGTAGACGCTGTGCCGGTTCTGCCAGTTGTTCTGCTGGAGCTGGTCGTAGCGGATCTCGCGGACGCCGACGACGTAGTCCTGGGTCTTGCCGCCGATGGTGTACCGGTCGATGTCGAGCTTCGGGTTGAACTCGTAGAAGCCGCGGACCTGTTGCTGCTGCGTATACGTCTCGCCGACCACGTTGGGGTCGAGGAGACGGATGTTGGTGACCGTTTCGTCCTTGGAGCTGGCGAGGTCGGCCGGCGGATTCTGGTTGTCCGCCGTGTAGTCCTTCATCTCGACCTCGTTGAGCCCGTACGCGTCGCGCGTCGCCTTGATGGCGCGCTCGAAGTAATCGGACTCCTTCTGCAACTGGCTCGGCTTGACCGTGAACGACTGCACCGCCGCCGGGTAGATGCCGCCGACCGCCACCGCGGACAGGGCGAGCAGCCCCAGCGCGAGGCCCGGCCATACCAGGTTTCGCATGAACGCGTTGGAGAACACGAGAATCGCGATCGCCACGACGATCGAGATCCACGCCAGGATCTCCTTGGCCGGCAAGAGGGCATTGACGTTGGTGTACCCCGCGCCGTAGAGCTCCTGCGTGGGGAACTTGTCGAGCAGCAGGCCCCGCCGGTCGAGGAAGTAGGCGGCGGCCTTCAGCAGCACGAACGCGGCGACCAGGCCGGTCAGGTGCGCCCGGGCGGCGGCGGTCATCCGCTCGCCGGCGCCCTGCAGGCGCACGCCGCCGAAGAGGTAGTGCAGTGCCAGCGCACCGAGCAGCGAGAAGACGACGGTCGTGAAGGCCACGCCGAGGAGATAGCGCCAGAAGGGGTACTCGAAGACGTAGAACGACAGGTCGACGTGGAACTGGTCGTCGGTCTTGTTGAACGGGGTGCTGTTGCTGAACAGCATCCACTCCTGCCAGTGCCCCTGGGCCGAGAGACCGGAGAACAGGGCGATGAGGGCGGCCACCAGGATGATCCAGCCGGTCATGTGCGGCAGGAGGAACAACCGGTACCGATCGAGCGCGTGCTGCTCCGCCGAGTGCGGCCGCAGCAGGGGGCGCGTGCGGTAGGCGAGGTAGAGGTTGCCGGCGATGACCAGCCCCACCGCCACCCCGAAGATCAGGAACATCCAGAGGCGTGTCGTGAGCACCCCGGAGAAGACCTGGGTGTATTTCACCTCGGAGAACCACAGGTAGTCGGCCCATGCCCCGACCACCCGGTCGAACACTGTGAACAGCAGGAAGACGACCACCAGCACGGCGATCGTGACTCGGCCACGCCGGCTCACCCTGGTCATCGGGTTCCGCATTACCACGGTCGACTCCGCCCGTTCGCGTATGGAAACTCGTCCAGCGTAGTCATCGACTACACAGCGTCGGCGTCTGACCGGCCCGGAGCGCCGTCAGCGCGTCCAGCGCCTGGTCCAGATTGTCCACTTTGACCAACGGAAGCCCGGGCTGCGCGTTGTCCACAGCCTCGGCGCAGTTGGCCGCAGGGGTCAGGAAGTACTTTGCCTTCGCGGCCTTCGCCGCGACGAGTTTCTGCGGGATGCCGCCGATCGGCCCGACCGTGCCGTCTTCGTCGATGGTGCCGGTGCCGGCGATGATCAGCCCGCCGGTCAGGTCCTCCTTCTCGACGGTGTCGATGATCCCGAGCGTGAACATCAGGCCGGCCGAGGGGCCGCCGATGCGGTCGAGCTGAATGCTCAGCTCGAACGGGTGGGGCTGCTTGGAGGTGACGGTCACACCGAGGCGGGGGTTGCCGTCGTCGCCCTTCTTGGTCGCGATGCCGACCTTGCGAGTCTCGCCGCCGCGGGTGAACTCGACCTCCCGTGGCGTGTCGGCCGGCTTGGCCCGGACCAGCTCGGTGAGCTTGTTGACCGACGTGACGGGTGTGCCGTCGATCGATTTGATGACGTCGTCCTTCATGAGCTGGCCCTGCGCGGGGAAGCCCTCGGTCACCTCGCTGACGGTCACCTGCACCGGGTAACCGAGCTTGCGCAGCGCGGCGGTCTCCGCCGAGGTCTGCGACTCCTGGAAGTCGCGCGCGTTGTCGTCGTCGACCTGCTGCTGGGTGCGGTTGGGCGGGTAGATGAGCTCGCGGGGCACCACGGCGTGGTCGTCCTGCCACCAGCCGACCATCGCGTCGAACAGCGTCAGTTGAGGCTGGACCGACACGGTGGTCATCCGTAGCTGACCCTTGGACTTCGTGGCCTCGACGCCGCTCACGTTGATGATCGGCTTGCCGCCGGGCTTGCCGGTGTCGGTGCCCAGGGTGTCGTACGTCGGACCGGGGCCCATCTCGACATACGGCACCTTGACCACGGTCGCCTGCCAGGACAGCACCAACAGCAGCAGCGCGCCGAACAACACGGTGATGCCACGACGTCTCATGGCGGCGAGCCTAGCGCTCCCGACCGACAAGACCCGGAAGCGAGTACCGTTGTGGAATGCCCGCAGACATCCCGTTCGGCTTCGGTCCGCCCGGCGGCGACGTGCCGGATCCCAATGATCCGCGCCAGATGCAGCAGTTCCTGAGCCAACTGCAGCAGTTGTTCGCCACGCCCGGCGGCGGCCCGGTCAACTGGGATCTGGCCCGCCAGTTGGCACAGGCCCACCTCACCGGCGGCGGCCCGGCCGCCGGCATGGCGCAGTTCCCGGTGGGTTTCGCGATGCCCGGCGCCCCGGTGCCGGCCGCCGAGGCGGACACTGACGTGGCAAAGCCCGTCGGCGACCCCGCGGTGACCGCGGTCGAGCGCACGGCGGTCATCGAGGCGCTGCGCATCGCCGACCTGTGGCTCGAGCCGGAGTCGGCGCTCCCCTCGGGCGTGCGCTCGACGTCCGCGTGGAGCCGCGGCGAGTGGCTCAACCAGACGCTGCCGGTCTGGAAGAAGCTGTGCGACCCGGTCGCGGCCCGCATGGTGTCCGCGATGACCGAGCTCGTGCCCGAGGAGATGCGCGCCCAGATGGGCCCGATGACCTCGATGGTGGCCTCCCTGGGTGGCGCGTTGCTCGGCGGGCAGCTCGGCACGGCGCTCGGCTCGCTCGCCGCCGAGGTGCTCTCCGCCGGCGACATCGGCCTCCCCCTCGGCCCCGCCGGCACGGCCGCGCTGGTCCCCGTCAACATCGCCGAATACGGCAAGGGTCTGGAGATCCCCGACGACCAGGTCCGGCTCTACGTCGCACTGCGCGAGGCGGCCCACCAGCGGCTGTTCGGACACGTGCCGTGGCTGCGCGGTCACGTCTTCGCGGCCGTCGAGGCGTATGCGGCCGGCATCCACGTCGACCGCGAGGCGATCGAGGAGGCGATGAGCCGGCTCGACCCGGCGACGCTCAGCAGCGACCCGCAGGAGCTGGTGCTCGAGGGCCTCTTCACGCCCGAGGACACGCCGCAGCAGCGGGCCGCGCTCGCCCGGCTGGAAACCGCCCTGGCACTCGTCGAGGGCTGGGTCTGCCACGTCGTCGACCGGGCCGCCGGTGACCGGCTGCCCGACGTGGTCCGGCTGTCGGAGGCCTTCCGTCGCCGCCGCGCGGCCGGCGGCCCCGCGGAGCAGACGTTCGCCGCGCTGGTCGGCCTCGAGTTGCGGCCGCGCCGCCTCCGTGAGGCCACCGCACTGTGGAGCGCGCTGGCCGAGCACCGGGGCATCAGCGGCCGTGACGCCCTCTGGGGCCACCCCGACCTGCTGCCCGACGAAGAGGCATTCGCCGACCCGGACATGTTCGCCCGAACGCAGCTAGACCTCGGCGATCTCGGGTTCAACGACGAGACCGGCCCGGACAAGCCGACCGACCCTAGCTGAGCAGCGAGCGCGTCGCCTCCCAGCCGTCGAGGCCGGGATCGAGGCGGCGCAGGTCGTCCGACCCGCGGAGACGGTGCCAGCCCGGCGCCGACACCACCGTCGTCGCCTCCGGTGCGGCCCGGCGGGCCGTCGCGACGTCGCCGGCCTCGGCATCCAGCTCGGGCAGCCACTCGGGCACCGGCAGCCGCGCGGCCGCGCCGAGCAACCCGCCGCCGTGGGCCGGCGCGACCGCCAGCGCGCGGGTCGATAGCGGGCGGATGAGCTTGCCGATCAGCATGGCGGGGAGGTCGGGCGCATCAGCCAGTACAACTGCCGCTCTGTCATGACCGTCGAGGGCGGCGGCGTGTAGGGCGGCCCGGATGGTGGGCGTCTCGACCTGGTAGATCCTCGTCGACGGCCAGGCGATCTTGGCCGCCAGTGGCAGGTCGGGCTCGGTCGCGGCGATCGCGGGCTGGATCTGTGGCAACGGAGCGAGCAGGTCGACCACGTCCTCGGCCAGGGCCGCGCGCCACGCCTCCGGGTCGACACCCGGAGGCGACCAGGTCACGGGGGCCAGGAGCGCGATGACCGCCGCCACCGTCATTCGGTGATCCCGAGACCGGCTGCCGCTGACACCCCCTCAAGATACCCCCGGGCCCGTTCGGACTTCGGGTAGCGGGCGACCAGCGCCCAGAACGCGCTGCTGTGGCTCGGGATCACCAGGTGCGACAGCTCATGCAGCAGGACGTAGTCGATGACCCAGTCGGGCATCTCCTGCACGCGGTGCGAGATGCGGATGGTACCGTCTGCCGGCGTGCAAGATCCCCAACGTCCGTTCTGGTTCTGCACCCAGCGAACGCTGGCCGGACGGGAGGCCGCCGGGTGGTCGGGCAGATAGCGGGCGGCCAGCCGCTGCGCGCGGGTGGTCAGCTCGGCGTCGGTGCGGCGGGCGCGCTGCTCACGGGCGGCGAGGCGCTCCAGCATGCGATCGACCCACTCGCGCTCCTCCGCACGGGAGAACTGCGCGGGGATCAGCACGACGACCCGCTCACCATCGCGATAGGCAGACACCGTGCGTCGGCGGCGCTTGCTGCGCCGCACCTCGATGACCGGCTTCCGTGTCATGCCGGCCCCATCCGGGTACCGCTCACGGAGGAACGCTAGCCGTAGGCGGCCATGCCTTCGCAAGGCCCAATCTCCCGGAGCAGGTCCGTAAGTCACCCTTTCGTGGGGTTCCGCCGGAAAGATTCCACCGGTCGTCGGGCCTGTCGACAGCCGCTCAGGGTATTTCATCCATGGCTACCCACAGGGTTACGCACACGGTTATCCCCAGGCTGTGCATAGTGTGTACCGTGCGGTTGCGGGAAGATCTTCCGATTACGCTCGGCGTGTCCCGTGTAACCGCACTTTCCCCGAGTGTCCGACAAGGCACACTCACCACGTTGGCCTAGCTGGTCAGCACCGGTGCGCGCCGCGTGCCGGACGAGATGAGGAGGGCATCGTGGCCGAGACCTACAACGGCTACTGCGTCAAGTGCAAGGAGAAGCGAGACTTCGAGGGCGAGATCGCGATCTCGAAGACCGGCATGAAGATGGCCAAGGGCGCCTGCCCGGTCTGCGGCACGACGGTCAACCGGATCCTCGGCAAGGCCTGACACGCACTCAGCGGCTTCGGGGGGAGGCTGGCCGGCGTTCACCGGCCCAGCCAGCTCTGCCCGGCCGGGCAGGGTTCAGGGGTTGTGCGGCCGTCTTGGTTTGCGGGCTCGGCACTGTCGGCGGGTTCCTGGTGGCCCGGTGTGGCCGCGTGGACTGCCCGTGGGGGAACAACGGGGGCCGAACCGGGGACGGCAGTTCGCCGGATCACGGCACTCCGGCTCGGGCCACGACGGCAGCCGGTGGTTCATCGCCTCGCAACGCGAGCCGCGGCCGCCTGGCGCGGTGACCAGCCGACCGTGGCCCACTTTCCGCCTCGGCGGTGACGCCGTGCGCTGCCAGGTCGCCGACCGGCCTGATCAGGGCCCAGCAGTGCGAACGGCCCGTTGCGTCAAAGGCCACTCCGGCCCGGCAGTGACGACTATCACAGGCGTGTCCAGCTCGCCCATGGTTCGTCTGAGGGGGGCCGCTCCGTTCCCGTGCAACGGCGCGGCCAACCCGGCCCCCGAGCCCGACAGCAGCGTGTCCAACCCGGCTTCCGAGCCGGACAGCGACGCCGGCCAACCCGGCCCGACACGGACAGCGGCGGAAGTAGGCCGCACCAAAACGCAACCCGGCCCGCACGTTCTGCGACTTTTACACGGTTCGTTGTGGATAACTTGGTGAACAACTGTGGATAACCCCGGCCAGCAGTGGACAGACCTGTGGACAACCAGCCGGGCAAGGGCCGCCTTCTGGCAGGCTCGCCGCCATGCGACCGACGCTGCTGCCCAACCTGCGACGCCTCTGGCGCGACGAGCACACGGTCCAGCTCGGCACCGATCCGGCCACCGCGGTCATCCTCGAGTTCCGTCAGCCCGAGCTGGCACGCGTCCTCGACCTGCTCGACGGCTCGCACACCGAGCGGGCCCTGCGCACCGCGGCAGGAGCGCTCGGGCTGGACGAGCGTGACGTGTTCGACCTCGTTCACACCCTGGGGGCGGCCGGCCTCGTCGTGGGTGCGCACGCACTCGTCCCCGCCGGTCTTCCCGCGAAGGCGCACCGTCTCCTCAGCGTCGAGGCGGCGGCCATCGGACTCCGGCTGCGCGCCCAGCCCGGCGGCAACGCAAGACGCAGTCCGGCCGACGTGCTGCGGCGGCGGCACGCGGCCAAGGTCGTCGTCGCCGGTGACGGGCCGCTGGTAGCCCCGCTGGCGGCCGTGCTCGCCGCGGCCGGGGTCGGACATGTGGACCCGGCCGTCGATGGCATCACGGCCGCGCCAGACGTGCTGGTCGGCGGGCTGAGCAGCGACGACGTCGACTGTTCGCGGGCGATCGCCACCGCCACGGCGATCATCCGGTTCGCGCCGAACGCCGAGGTCTCGACGGTGCGGGCCGATGCCGTCGACTTCGTCGTGCGCGTCGGCGACCGCCAGCCGTCGGCCCTGGCGAAACGGGGTGTCCGACTCAGCACGCTCCCACGGCTCGACGTAACCGTGCGCCTCGGCACCGTCCTGGTGGGCCCGCTGGTCCGGCCGGCCGGCTCGCCCTGCCGGCGCTGCCTCGACCTGCACCGGCGCGATCGAGACCCGGCGTGGCCCGTGCTCGCCGCGCAGCTCGCCACGACGCCGGTCCGCGACGGGGAGCCATGTGCCTCGACGACCGCCCTCGCCGGGGCCGCGTTCGCCGCCGACGAGGTGCTGGCGTTCCTGGACGGGACCGCCCCGCGCACCGAGGCGGCGATCGTGGAAATTCCGCGTGCGGGCGAGTTTCGGCGCCGAGAATGGGCGCCGCATCCACGCTGTGACTGCCGTCGCCGTCGTCGGATCGCCTCGACCGGGTAAGAATGACTTGTGACCGAGATCCCTAGGGGCGCAGTCGCCCGCACCGCACGGCTGGCGTCACTCCCCCTGGGGCTCGCCGGCCGCGCCGCGCTCGGCATCGGCAAGCGCGTCACCGGCATGGCCGCCGACGTGGTTTCCGCCGATGTCCAGCGCCGCACCGCCGAGCATCTCTTCAGCGTGCTCGGGCAGCTCAAGGGCGGTGCCATGAAGATGGGGCAGGCGCTGTCCGTCTTCGAGGCAGCCCTGCCGGAGGAGCTCGCGGGGCCATATCGAGCCGCGCTGACCAAGTTGCAGGAGGCCGCACCGCCGCTGCCCGCCGCCAGCGTCCACAAGGTCCTGGCCGAGTCGCTCGGCAAGGACTGGCGCGACCTGTTCTCCGAGTTCGACGACAAGCCGGCCGCCGCGGCGAGCATCGGCCAGGTCCACCGCGCCTTGTGGGCCGACGGCCGGCCGGTGGCGGTCAAGGTGCAATACCCGGGCGCGGGCGACGCCCTGCGCGCGGACCTCAACCAGATGGCCCGCTTCGCCGGGTTGTTCAAGGCCATCCAGCCCGGCCTCGACGTGAAGCCGCTCGTCCAGGAGATCCGCGACCGGGTCACCGAGGAGCTCGACTACGAGCTGGAGGCCCGCTCGCAGTCCGCCTTCGCGGCGGCGTTCGCCGGCGATCCCGACATCTTCGTGCCCGAGGTGCTCAGCTCGTCACCGCGGGTGCTGGTGACGGAGTGGGTCGACGGCACGCCGCTGTCGACGATCATCGCCTCGGGCACCGAGGAGGAGCGGGACCACGCCGGCGGGCTGATGGCGCTGCTGCACTTCTCCGCGCCGGCGCGGGCCGAGCTGCTGCACGCCGACCCGCATCCGGGAAACTTCCGCGTGCTGCCTGACGGCAGGCTCGGCGTCCTCGACTTCGGTGCGGTCGCACGGCTGCCCGGTGGGCACCCGGAGATCATCGGCCGGCTGACCCGGCTGGCGCTGTCCGGCGACGCCCAAGGGGTGCTGGCGGGCCTGCAAGGCGAGGGCTTCCTGAAGAACGACGGCGACATCGACGCCGAGGCGGTGCTGGCCTACATCAGGCCGATGCTGGATCCGATCGCCGAGCCGGAGTTCCGCTTCACGCGGGCCTGGCTGCGGGCCGAGGCGGGCCGGCTGGCCAACCCGAAGAGCCCGGCCTATGCGTTGAGTCGTCAGCTCAACCTCCCACCGTCGTACATGCTGACCCACCGCGTCACGCTCGGCTCGATCGGCGTGCTGTGCCAATTGGAGGCGAAGGCGGAGTACCGCGCGATCATCGAGCGCTGGTTGCCGGGCTTCGCCGAGCCGGGCACCGAGCCCGAGCCGACGAAGAAGATCGCCACGGTGGCGAAGCCGCCGAAGCAGCCGAAGCGGCCGCGGCGGCGCAAGACCGCCGACGACGCAGCCTGACGACGGAGCTGCGGAAGGGCGGGCCCTCCCCAGACCGGGGAAGGGCCCGCCGTGTCGGAGGAGCCGAAATCAGTGTCGGCTCAGCAGACGCTCCTGCTCGCGCCGGGCGCGCATGGCGATCTGACGGGCGGACGGGTAAGCCTCAGCGTGCTGTACAGCCTGAGGCCGACGCATTCGCGCGCGTGACAGTGCTTCATGGAGAAGTTGCAAGGACATGACGATGCTCCTGGGTCGGTTGGTGCGAAGGTCGGTGTGACGGAGCCGGGTCGGCCGCGTGTTCCGCAGACCTCGGCTGGCTGGCAACAGATGTGCGTTCATGTCAGGCCGCCACTCCCGCGGTCACGGCCGCGGTACGAGCAGCAACTTCGACCCGAAGGACGGCGTCGCGCGCGACGTCCTCCTTGCGCGGACGACCCCGCGGACGCTTCCGCGGGACCACGGCGCCGCGCTCGAAGATCTCGCCACCCCAGACGCCCCAGGGCTCGGCGCGCTCGATCGCGCCGGCAAGGCACTCGGCACGGAGCGGGCATTCCACGCAGAGCGACTTGGCCAGCTCGAGCTCGGCCGGCGAGTCGGCGAACCACAGGTCCGGGTCGAAGGTGCGGCACGGCAGGTCGGACTTGACGCCTCGCGCAGCGACGCGAAGACGCTCGTCCGAGGCCGACTCGACACGCACGTCGATCGATGCCAAGGCCAGGCTCATCCCGGTCACCCCTTTCTGTTTGTCGATCGTTTGGTGTGATCGTCGGTGCAAATGAATGAGGCCGCGGATCCCGGTGTCGGGTTCCGCGGCCTCGAGGTGAGCCGGAGACGGTCTTTTTAGACCGGCCTGCCTCGAGGTGGTATGCCGCGGACTCCGCCATTGGGCTTCGGAGCCGTCATGTCATGCTTGGCGGTGAATCCACTGGTCCCCTGAACCTGGATCCCACGCCCGCCGAGCTGAGCCGGCACCTGCGAATCCGCAGCACCGCGCTCCGCGTCGACCATGTCGCCGCCGCCTAGTCCGTCGATCCGAACCGCCCTGTCGCCCCGGACCGACCCGGTAGCCAGCGCCGCGACGGACGCCGACGGAACCAGGGCGGAGACGGGAACAACGGAGGCGACGGCCGGGACCGAGGCCTGAACCGGGACGACCGCCGCAACCGTGGTCCGCTCGACGGCGATGCCGCCAAGGGCAGACTCGTGCCACGGAGCCGGGACCGACGGCGGCGCGAGATGGCACACCGACGCGGTCAACGACGGGCAGACAGCAAGCAGCGCCGATTGACGCTCTCTGGTCAGATAGAGCTTCACCGGTGCCACCTTCTTTCTGCGCTAGTCACGTGTCGACGGCCGGTCCTCCGGCGTCGTGTTCGCAGGCTATGCCGTCCCTCGACGGTAGGGCAATCGAATTTCGGGAGAAAGTCCTTGTCACTTTTCTATCCATCGACACCCACAAGATTGTCCACCGTTGTGCCACCCACCAGCGCGAGGACGTCGTCGCCGTAGAGGCCGAGTTTGCGCGGTCCGATGCCCGCGATGACGGCCAGTTCCTCGCGCCGGGCGGGCCGCCGCTCGGCGATCGCGGCGAGGGTGACGTCGGTGAAAATCACGAACGGGGGTACCTTCTGGACCCCTGCCAGGCGGGCGCGCCAGTCGACCAGCCGGCTCAGCAGCTCCTCGTCGAGATCCGACGGACAGGTCGAGCAGCGGCCGAGCTTGCGGTCGACGCCGTTGACGAGCCCGGTGCCACAGACGCGGCAGGAGACCGCCATGACCCGTTTCACCCGGCCGGCCACCGTGCCCTTGGGTGCGGGTGTCGCCGGACGGGACGGGTCGAGCGCGGGCAGAAAGCGACATGGCCGCCGGGCGCGGCCGCCGGGTGAGCGGGCCGCCGCATACGACAGCCAGAGGGTGTGCCGCGCCCGGGTCACCCCCACGTAGAGCAACCGCCGCTCCTCCTCCACCGCGTCGGGTGTGCGGGCGTGGATGACCGGCAGCGTCCCCTCGGCGAGGCCGACGAGGAACACCGCGTCCCACTCCAGGCCCTTGGCCGAGTGCAGCGACGACAGCGTCACCCCGTCGACGGTCGGCACGTGCTGGAGGGCGGCCCGCCGCGACAGCTCCTCGGTGAACTCCTCGAGGCTGCGTCCCGGCATGCCCTCGGCGAGCGTGACGAGTGCGGCCACCGCCTCCCACCGCTCACGCATCGCCCCGCCGGCCGGCGCCGCGTCGGGCCGCCACCCGACGCCCTCCAGGGCTTGGACGACAACGTCGAGGAGCGCGGCCTCCTGTCCGGGCGCCGTCCGCGTCGCCACGCGGAGCGCGATCATCGCCTGGCGGATCTCGGCCCGGTCGAAGAACCGCTCGGCGTCGTGCACCACATACGGCACGCCCGCCTCGGCGAGCGCCTCCTGGTACACCTCCGACTGGGCGTTGACGCGGAACAGCACCGCGATCTCGCGCGGTGGCGTGCCGGCGGCGATGAGGTCGGCGCACCGGGCCGCCACGGCCGCGGCCTCCTCCGGCTCGTCGGCGAAGACCCGCACGGTCGGCTCGGGTCCGGGCTTGCGCTGCCCGACCAGCTCCAGGCGCAGCTTCGCCAGATCACCGCGAGCCCGCGAGATGACCGCGTTGGCGAGGCCGACGACCTGCGGGGTGGAGCGGTAGTCCCGCACCAGCCGGACCACCCTGGCATCCGGGTGGCGGCGTTTGAAGCCGACCAGGTACGCCGCGCTGGCCCCGGTGAACGAATAGATCGTCTGGCTGGCGTCGCCGACCACGGTCACGTCGTCGCGGTCGCCGAGCCACGCGTCGAGCAGGCGCTGCTGCATCGGGTTGACGTCCTGGTACTCGTCGACGACGAAGTGCCGATACTGCGAGCGGATCTGCGCCGCGACGTCCTCGTGCTCCTCGATCGCCCAGATCGCGGCGCGGATCATGTCCTCGAAGTCGATGACGCCCTGGGCCCGCTTGATCCGCTCGTAGTGCGCGTACACCTGGCCGACCTTCGCCGCGTCGAACGGCGGCTCGCGCAGCGCCTTGGCCGCGGCGACCGCGTAGTCGTCGGGCTCGACGAGCGACGCCTTGGCCCACTCGATCTCACCGGCGAGGTCGCGCGCCGCGGCGCGGTCGGTCTTCAGCCCGGCGCGGGTCGCGGCCAGGCCGACCAGCCGGGCCTTGCTGTCGAGCAGCTCGGGCATCTCGCGGCCGGCGAAGAGCCGGGGTGCGAAATATCGCACCTGGCGCAGCGCGGCGGAGTGGAACGTACGAGCCGGCACGCCGTCGGCGCCGAGCTGGCCGAGGCGGGCGCGCATCTCGGCGGCGGCGCGCGCGGTGAACGTGACGGCGAGGACGTGCCCGGCACGGACCTCGCCGGAACGGACACGGTGGGCGATGCGGTGCGTGATCGCCCGCGTCTTCCCGGTGCCGGCGCCGGCCAGGATGCACAGCGGCCCGGCGGGCGCCGTCACCGCCGACGCCTGCTCCGGGTCGAGACCCGCCAAGATGTCTGAGGAATCCGCCACAACCCGGCATCATCTCAGCCGGGTATGACGTTATCGCGATCGCAATGTCATGACGCGCACCCGCCAGGAGGAACAACAGCTCATGATCACCATGTATTCGACCACGTGGTGCGGGTACTGCCACCGCCTCAAGTCGCAGCTCGACCGCGAGGGCATCCAGTTCCAGGTGGTGGACATCGAGCGGGATCCCGCGGCGGCCAAGTACGTCGAGAGCGTCAACGGCGGCAACCAGACCGTCCCGACGGTGCGCTTCGACGACGGCACCGCCATGACCAACCCGACGATCGTCCAGGTGAAGGCCAAACTCGCCGAAGCGGTCCGTAGCTGACCCTTCACGAAGCGGCGTCGACTCGCTACGGTGGCTGGCAGGGACACCTGGGGAGGCGCCCATCA
This sequence comes from Dactylosporangium roseum, assembly GCF_025264685.1. Lineage (GTDB taxonomy): Bacteria > Actinomycetota > Actinomycetes > Mycobacteriales > Micromonosporaceae > Dactylosporangium > Dactylosporangium roseum. The sequence continues at coordinate 1,055,018 of NZ_CP073721.1, read as the reverse complement.
TGCGGGTTGCACGCGACTTCGCCGTCGGCGGTCCCCGGCCGCACCACGCGCCCGAGCGGCCGCGGGTGGCCGATCCGGACCGCCGGCGGCGCATCGCGGACTACCTGTCCGGCGGCACCACGATCAGCCGTGGCCACGGCCCCGACGTGCTGCACACCGACGGCGTGTGGCTGTGGCCCGAGCGGTTCGTCACCGAGATCCTCAAGCAGGGGCTCGCGCCGGAGCCGGATCTCCTCGGCTACATGCGCGCCCGGAGCTACCGCGCGTCCGCGCCGCCGCCTGACGCGCGGCTGACCGAGGACGCGCTCGCCGCCTGGCGATCGGGACCGCCGCCCCGGCCGAGGCTGCTCATCACGTACTTCGTCCGCGTCGACGACGAATCGACGCCGGACTCGCCGCTGTCCCTGCTGCGCAGGACGGTCACTCCGGCGGGGGACGTGACCGAGGAGGCCCTCTGGCGGGACATGGCGTGGCATCCGACCAACGCCTTGTCGGTACCGAAGGTCGACTACGACATCCGCGAGGTGACCTCGGCACACGCGGCCGGCGTGCTCGACACCTGGTGCACCAGGTGGCACGCGGCCGCGCTCAACCGAGCCACGACGTGACCAGATAGTGGGCGATGGACGCGGGGAACGGCAGCCCGAAGTCCCGCGACCGGCCCTCCAGCACCGCGGCGATCTCCGTGCGCGTGAACCACCGGGCCTCGACGATCTCCTCGTTGTCGACCTGCACCTGGGCGCCGACCGGTGCCGTGGCGTGGAAGCCGAGCATCAGCGAGCCGGGGAACGGCCAGGGCTGGCTCGCGGCATACCGGACGTCGCCGACCCGCACGCCGACCTCTTCGAGGACCTCACGGGCGACCGCCATCTCGGCGGACTCCCCCGGCTCCACGAAGCCCGCCAGGGTCGAATACCGCCGGATGCCGCTGACGTTGACCCATCGCGTGCTGCTGCCGAGCAGGCAACGACCCTCCGGCCCGGCGACGTCGTCGTGGACCAGCATGATCACCGCCGGATCCGTGCGCGGCCACAGCGTCTCGGTGCCGTCCTCGGTCGTCCGCACCCAGCCGCCCTGCGCGGGTGTGGTCAGCTTGCCGCTCAGTGGGCTGAACGGATGGCGGGAGTGCCAGTTGGCCAGCGCGACCGCGGTGACGAAGAGCCCGGCCGGCAGGTCGGGCAGCAAGTGGCCGACCTGCCGCAGGTCGACCCGGCGCGTGCCGGGCATCGGCAAGACGTCGGCGGCCACCGCGAAATACACCGTGCCGCCGGGCTCCTCCCCCAGGAAGAACCGCTCGCCCTGCGGCGCCTCGGCGGAGTCGATCAGCACAAGCTCCGGCGGGTTGCCGGGGTCGACCAGCACGTGGCCGTCGTCGACCACGACGACGCGCGCCCGCGACCACGCTTCGGACAACCAAGCGGCATCGGTACGGCGATGCGCCGCCCGGTCCAGCATGCCGCGCGTGAACGGCGGGCCGGACCGGGCAGATTCCACCGACGTCATGAAGCCGCTCGGGTCACGGCGGTCAGGGCGCCGAGCGGCGTTTCGATCTGCTCGGCATCGCCGAGCACCACGGCGGCGGCCTTCGCCGGCGCGAGGTACTCCGTCGCCGCCGCGGCCACCTCGTCCCGGCTGACCCGGGCCAGCTTGGCGGCGTGCTCGGCCAGGTAGTCCAGCCGCAGCCCGAAGCCCGCATACGTCGAGACCAGACCGGCCAGGCCCGCCTGCGTCGACATGCCGAGCTGGAGGGTGCCCAGCGCATACTGCCGTGCCTGCTCCAGCTCCTCCTCCTTCGGTGGAAGGCTCGCGAGGCGGCCCAGCTCGTACAACGTCTCGAGCAGCGCCGGCCCGGTCACCTCCGTCGCCACCTCGGCCGCGACGACCAGGGCGGACCCGGCGACGGCGTGCTCGACGAGCGAGTGCGGCCCGTACGTGTACCCCTTGTCCTCGCGGATGTTCTCCACCCAGCGGGACGAGAAGTAGCCACCGAAGACCAGATTGGCCAACTGCAGCGCGGCGTGGTCCGGGTGCCTGCGGGACACCGCCGGCAGCGCCAGGCGCACCGACGACTGCACCGAGCCGGGCCGGTCGACCAGGGTCAGCGGCCCCGGCTTGAGCGGCGGTGCCGGCGGCAGCTCGATCTCGCTGCCGCCGCCGTCCCACTTCGACAGCATGCGCTCGGCGGCGGCGATCGCCTTCTCCGGCGCGATGTCACCGACGATGACCAGCGTCGCGCCGGCCGGGTGGAGCCGCTCGGCGTGCAGGGTGCGCAGGCCGGCCGGCGTGACCGCCTCCACCTGCTCCGGCGTGGGCGTCTGGACGGCATACGGGTGCTTGCCGTACATCCGTTTGAGCAGCGCGACCCGGGCAAGGTGGCTCGGCTGGGTCTGCGCCACCCGGATCCGGTCCACCAGGCGCGAACGCTCGGTGCCCACCTCGTCGGCCGGGTAGCTGGCGTCGGTGAGCACCTCGGCGAGGATGTCGAGCAGCCGGTCGAGCCCGCCGACGAGCGCGTTGCCGGAGATGAGCAGCCGGTCGGGGTCGGCGCCCGCGGACAGGCCGCCGCCGACCTTCTGCAGCTCGGCGGCGATGTCCACGGTCGACATCGTCGACGTGCCGGACAGCACCGTCTGGGTGAGCATCGCGGCCCGGGCCAGGTTCGCCTTGGCGAACGGCACCCGCAACCGGATCTCCACCAGCGGCACCGACGAGCGGCGCAGCGCGATGACGGTCAGCCCGTTGTCGAGCGTCTGCTCGACAACCTTGGGCAGCTTCAGCGGGCGGTTGGGCCCGAGCACCGGAAGGGTCCGGACGGGGGTTGCGACAGTCACTTGGCTCCTCCGGGGATGACCTCGACCGCGGCGCGGCGGGACGGGACCAGCTCGGCCGCGGCGGCGACGATCTGCTCCTCGGTCACCTCACCGATCAGCGTGTGCAACTGGTTGAGCAGCTCCGGCTCGCCGCGCTGCTGCTCAAGAACGGCCATCTGCAGGGCGCGGCCGAGCACCGCGTCGGTGTCGCGCAGCAGGTGGGTGGCCATGCGGGCCTGGGTGCGGCTCAGCTCGTCCGGCGCGAGCCCGTCGGTGGCGATCCGCACGGACTCCTCCTCGATGCTGCGCAGCACCTTGTCGACATCGCCGCCCGGAGGAAGGTGGGCCTGGAGGATCAGGGCGGTGGGGTCGCGCACCGCGAACGGCTCACCCATGAACCCGACGTAACCGCCGACGCTGGTGACCGAGCGGTCCCGCAGGACCAGGCGCTCGACGAGACGGGACGCGTCGCCGTCGGTGAGCACCTCGGCCAGCACGACATACGGGAGATAGGCCCGCAGGTCGTTGACCGGGTCCGGGATCCGCCACGCCGCCGCGACCGCCGGCAGGGGCGCCAGCCGATCCTCGTAGGAGGAACGGCGCTCGGCGGTCAGGTCGGGCTCGGCGAAGTCGGGGCGCACCGGGGCGGGTCGCGCGGGCACGTCACCGAAGTGCCGCTCGATCAGCTCGGTCGCCGTCGCCACGTCGAAGTCGCCGGAGACCGCCAGAACGGCGTTGCCGCAGGCGTAATAGCGGTCGAAGAAGTCGGCGGCGTCGGCGACGGTCGCCGATTCGAGATCGTCGAACGACCCGTAGCCGTCGTGCGCGTTGGCGAACGTGTCGAACATGACCGGGGGCAGCCGCAGCCACGGGAACCCGCCATACGGCCGGTTCAGCACGTTGACCCGGATCTCCTCCTTGACCACGTCGACCTGGTTGCGGAGGTTCTCCTCCGTCAGGCGCGGCGACCGCATGCGGTCGGCCTCAAGGAAGAGTGCCCGCTCCAGCGCATTGGACGGCAGCGTCTCGAAGTAGTCGGTGTAGTCGAAATGCGTCGAGCCGTTGAACGTGCCGCCGGAACCCTGCACGTAACGGAAATGGGCCAGCTTCTCGAGGCTCTCCGAGCCCTGGAACATCAGGTGCTCGAACAGGTGCGCGAAGCCGGTGCGCCCTTCGGGCTCGGATCTGATGCCGACGTCATAGACCACCGCCACGCCGACGACGGGGGCGGCACGGTCAGGAGTGAGCACCACCCGCAAGCCATTGGGCAGGGTGAGGCGCTCGACAGGATACTTGGAAGCCGGGATCCGCACAGCGGCACTACGACGAGGCACGCACCGAATCTATCTGGTCCGGCTCAGTTCCGTCCCTCTCCGTTCCGGTCGTGGACGCGCTGATCCGTTGTTCGCTCCGCACCGCGTAGAGCGCGAGGACCGCGATCACGGCGACGAGCGGCAGGCTGAGCAGCCATCCGAGCTGGCCACGGGAGCGCGGCGGCTTCGGCGCGGCCTGCGGCTCGGGCGACGGGCTCGCGCTGGCGGTCGGCTGCGGGCTGGCCGACGGCGAGGGCGCCGGCAGGTTCCTCGTCAGCGCCGGCACGAGGTCGAGACGGCCGAGTCCGTATTCGCGGTCCGGGCCCTTGGCGCCCGCGTCGACCGCGGTCAGGGCCAGCCGGCGCACGATCTCGGGGGCGGACAGCCCCGGATAGGCGGAGCGCAGCAGCGCGACCGCCCCGGCCAGCAGGCCGACCGACGCACTGCCGTCGTCGACGCGGTAGCCGCCGCCGCTGTTCGTGGTCATGATCTGATCGCCGGGCACGCCGAGACCCAGGCTCCGTCCGCTGTCGGACCGGACCCGGACGTCGCCGGCACGGGTCAGCGGTACCGCCGCCAGAACGCCGTCGTACGCGGCCGGATACGGCTCGAAGGCCCGGCTGGGCTGGTTGCCGTCGGAGGCGACCACGATGGCGTCCCGCTCCTGCGCGTCGCGGACCGCCTGCCGGAGCCGATCGCTCGCGCCGACGGAGTAGCCCACCACGATGATCTTCGCGCCGCGCCGGACGGCCAGAGCGATGCCGTCCGCGAGCTGGTCGGGGCCCACGCCGGCATCCGGGTCGGGGCTCGCCGGGCGGCCGATGACCACCGGCAGGATGCGCGCGCCGGGCGCGACGCCGATCACGCCGGCGCCGTGCTCGTCGCCGCTGCGCTCGTCGGGGTGGCCCCGGCCGGCGATGAGGCCGGCGAGGGCGGTGCCGTGGCCGTCGTCGTCGATGCCGCTGGCGTTGGGCGTGTCGGTGACGAACACCGGGTCGAGGATGCCGCCGGTGAGGTCGGGATGGCTGCGATCGACGCCGTTGTCGACGATCGCGACCGTCACCCCGTCGCCGCGGCTGCGCTGGTTGGCTTCGGCCACCTTGAGGTACTTGAGGTGCCACTGATCGTCACGGATGACGTCCGCGCTTGCGGGACTGCCGGCGCCGAGCACGACAACCGTCCCGAGGACCACCGCGAGGGCCAGCGGCTGTTTCATGCGCGATAGCGTGCCGGATCGACGCAAGTGACGCCACTCGACCCGGTCTCCCCTTCGCCGATCTTGCAGTTGTGGTGCCGGAACACTCCCTGGATGCCCGGTTTGTTAGGCACCACAACTGCAAGATCGACGCGCCATGAGAGCTGGCGGACGGCAGTGGCGCTAGATCGGCCGGACGCTCTCCGGGGCTTCGTCCGCCACGTAGTCGAACTGACGGTGCGTGTCGGGGATCGACACGTAAAGGATCGCGGCCTCGACCCGGCCGACGTCGACGAGCGCGATCGAGACCAGCTCGCTCTTGGCCTTGAGACCGGGCTGGGAGAAGTGCAGGCGAAACTTGATCAGCCGGGCCGGCCGGCCGCCGAGCTCCAGGTCCTTCGCTTCGATCGGCTCGAGCTGGTTGCTGTCGGGGTAGAAGCTCACCCGCACGTCGGCGGCGATCTGGTCGCCGATGCACTTGAGGTCGAGCACCAGGCCGTCGTTGACCGCGGCCGGGACGTGCCCGGACAGGATCGTGGCGTGGTAGTCGCTGCCGCCCCCGCCGTAGTTGGGCTCGGTGACGAAGTGCTGGCCGACACGGTAGGTCACCTTGAGCTCACCCCGGTCGACCCAGGCCGCGTCCCAAGGGGACCACGGGTCGCCGTACTCCTTGTAGGAGATGCCCGCCTCTTCGTCGGCGGTCCGCGGCCCGGCCGGGGCCGGAGGCACCTGCTGGTTGGGCCGCTCGGGCGGGATGCTCGGCGGCGGGCAGCGGCGGGCCAGCTCCGGGCGCGTGTCGCTGGGCGAGTCGGGTTTGCCGGCGAAGATCCCGCCGGGCGTCGTCGCGTTGTTGGTCATGACCGAGGCGAGGATGACGACCAGGCCGATGACGACGACCGCGATCGCGCCGCCGCCCAGCCACTTCATGATCCGCTTGTTGCGCCGGATCGGGTCGTCGTCGTCCGGCCCGCCGATCAGCACGTCGGGCGGCGGCACCACGGGCGGCACGCCCAGACCGGAGACATTTCCGGACCGATACCCCGACGCGGCACGCGGCTCGCCCGCCGGCCGTTGAACGGTCGGCGAAGGACGCACAGGCTCGACCACGATCTGCGTGTCGGGCTCAGCCCAGGGCGAACGCTGCTCGGTCATCTCACAGTCAGTGTCGCAGCCCGATGCCCGGACTGCCAAAGCTTCCTCAAGGCTGCGGTTGTGGTGGTGGGTGGAGCTCCGTCACCTGCGGATATCGCGGCCCGTCGGCGGCGGCGAGCGGCCCGATGACGATCAGTGCGACGGTCACCACCCCGGCGGTGGCGACCCCGACGACCACGGCGACCTCGCGCATCTGCGATACCTGCATCGTGCGCACACCCCCTCGCATGCCACCTAGGACAGCTTTCAGGAGGAATCAGTTCCCACGACAGCGAAATGTCGGAACTTTGCCAGTTCATCGGGCGTCGGCGGCCCGGCCGACCGGGAGCGCGGTGATCAGCGCCAGAAGACCTTCCTCGTCGAGCAGGTCGGCCGGGCGGACCGTCACCCCGTCGCGGACGTAGAAGAAGGCGGCCCCGACCCGCTCCAGCGGGACGCCGCGGAGCTCGGCCCACGCCAGCCGGTACGCCGCGAGCTGCACCGCCGCCGCCGTCGCGTCACCGCCGCCCGGCCGGCCGCCGGTCTTCCAGTCGACCACGTCATACCGTCCGTCGGGGTGCCGGTAGACGGCATCCATTCGCCCGCGGACCACCACCCCGGCGATCACGGAGGCGAACGGCACCTCGACGTCGAGCGGCACCCGGTCGGCCCACTCGCTGGCCAGGAACTTCGTCTGTAGGTCGGCGAGGGCCTCGTCGGGTGCGGCCCCCTCGTCGGCGGCGCCGGGCAGCTCGTCGAGGTCGAGGAGGCGCTCGGCCTTGAACCGCTGCTCAAGCCAGTGGTGGAAGGCGGTGCCGCGCCGGGCGTACGGGTCCGGGCGGGACGGCAGCGGCCGGCGCAGTGACCGGGCGAACCGCTGCGGGTCCCGCCGCAGTGCCACGAGCTGCGAGACCGAGAGGTGGCCGGGGAGCGACACCTCGACGGCCCCGTCGGAATGCGGGGTCAGCCGGGCTCGCTCGGCGAGAAGGAGGTCGGCCTCGGCCGCCCACCTCCGCCCGGCGCGATCCCGCAGCACCTCGTCGGACCACCCGCGGGCACCACCCTCGGCGGGCGCGGCCCCGACGGACCCGGGCGCGGGCGGCTCCTCCTCGGCGGCGCTCTCCGCCGACGGCGCGACCACCGCCGCCGAACGGACCATCGCCGCGGCCGCCTCCAGCAGCGGCCGGCGGGCGCCCAGCGGGTCGGCGGGCCAGCTCGCGCTGGGAACCTCGGAGGCGGTCGGGTTCTGCGCGTCCTGCGCCGGCGTCTCCGCCCACGCGTCGACCACACCCGCGCCGGCCAGGCAGCGCTCGCGGATCTCCGCCAGGAACACCGACGGGCCACGGGCCCGTTTGACGCCCTCGCCCCACCAGTACCCACTGGCGAGCAGCAGCCGCCGCGGGCGCGTCACCGCCACGTAGGCCAGCCGCCGCTCCTCGCGCACGTCGTGCTCGCGCCACTCGCGGTTGAACAGCTCCAGCCGGCCCACCACACCCTTGACGTCGGCCACGCCGGACAGGTCGAGCGAGGGCAGCCCGGCGTGGTCCCCGCGCAGCGGGAACGGCAGGACACCGAGGCCCCGCAGCCAGTGGTCGCCGGAGTTGCTCGCGCCGGGGAACACGTCGACGCACAGGCCGGCCACGGCGACGACGTCCCACTCGAGGCCCTTCGCCGCGTGGGCGGTCAGGATCTGCACCGCGCCGTCGACCACCTCGACCTCGCCGGGCGCGAGACCGCGCTCCTCGTTTTCGGCGGCGGCGAGGAACGCCAGGAACGCGCTCAGCGTCGCACCCTCCGACTCCGCGGCGAACCGGGCCGCGATGTTGCTGAACGCGTCGAGGTGACCGCGCGCCAGGCCGGCGTCACCGGGACGGGCGGCGACCTCGACGTCGAGGCCGGTGACCCGCTCGATGTCGGCGACCAGGTCGGGCAGCGGCTGGTCGAGCCGGCGGCGCAGCCGCCGCAGCTCCAGCCCGAGGGCGGCGAACCGGCGGTGCCCCTCGGGCGAATACCCGTCGGCGTCGCCCAGGTCGTCGAGCGCCTCGACGAGCAGGGCCTCGTCCAGCCGGTCCGCGAGGTCCGGCTCGTCGTCCGGGGACGCCCGGCGCGCGGCGGCGAGGGCACGCGCCCGCCGGTACAGCGCCACGAGATCGCGCGGCCCGATGCGCCACCGCGGCCCGGTCAGGATGCGCAGGAGCGCGGCACCCTCGGCCGGGTCCGCGAGGACCCGCATGGTGCTCACCACGTCGCGGACCTCGGGCGTGTCGAGCAGGCCGCCGAGGCCGACGACCTCGACCGGCAGGCCGCGGGAGCGCAGCGCGTTTTCCAGCGCGGGGATCTGCGCGCGGGTCCGCACCAGGACCGCGGTCGACGGCCGGTCCTCGACCGGGATGTCGTAGGGGAACGTGTCAGGGTCGACCTTCGCCGCGAGCCGCCACGAGGCGACCACCCGGTCGGCGATCCACGCGGCCTCTTCGGCAAACGTCTCGAGCAGTGCGCAGTGGACGGTCGCGGTGGAGGCGGGCTCGGCGAGGCGGTCGGCGGGTGCCAGCTCGGCGACGCGCGCGCCGTGCGCCCGCAGCGGCTGGGACAGCGTGTTGGCCACGTCGAGGATCTCGGGCCGGTTGCGCCAGCTCGTGGTCAGCGACAGCTCCGGTGCCGGCACGCCGGGCGCGGCCGGGAACTCCGCCGGGAACCGGTCGAGCGTGCCGGCCGAGGCACCGCGCCAGCCGTAGATGGACTGGCAGGGGTCACCGACCGCGGTGACCGGGTGCCCCTCGCCGAACAGTGCGCGCAGCAGCACGACCTGCGCGTGGCTCGTGTCCTGATACTCGTCGAGCAGCACGACCCGGAACCGGTCGCGCTCGACGGCCCCGACCTCCGGATGATCGCTCGCCACCCGAGCCGCCCTGGACAACTGGTCGCCGAAGTCCATGGCTTCCAGCAGCGCTTTCTTCTCCTGATACTGCCTGATCAACGGCAGCAGTTGCAGCCGGGCCTGCTGGCGGGAGAGGACGTCACGCACCGGCTTGGCCATCTTGCCCGTCTTGCCGCCGACCTCGGCGAAGAACCGGCCGGTCCACGCGGCGACGTCGGCCGGCTCGCGCAGGTGCTCGGCGAGGTCCCCGGCAAGGTGCAGCACGGCGTCGACGACCGTCGAGGGGGCCGCGGCCACGGCGGTCATGTCGCCGTCGTAGGCACGCACGACGGCGTCGGCGAGCTGCCAGCACGCGGCCTCGGTGAGGAGCCGGGTCGACGGCTCGAACCCGGCCCGCACGCCGTGCTCGCGGACGACGCGCGTGGCATACGAGTGGTACGTCGCGACGGTCGGCTCGCCGGCGATGAGGTCGTCGCGGCCGAGGCGGCGGACCAGTTGCCCGAGGCGCTGCCGGATGCGGTGCGACAGCTCGCCGGCGGCCTTGCGGGTGAAGGTCAGGCCGAGGATCTGCTCCGGCCGCACGTGGGAGTTGGCGACCAGCCAGACGACCCGGGCCGCCATCGTCTCGGTCTTGCCGGACCCGGCACCGGCCACGACGAGCAGCGGCGAGACCGGCGCCGCGATGACCGCGGCCTGCTGGACGGTCGGCGCCGGCAGGCGGAGCAGCTTCGCCAGCTCGACGGGTGTGTACCGCGGGCCGGCGTCGATCTTTGGCGACGTGCTGGCCGCGGTCATGCGACCACCGGACCGCGCGCATGATGACCGGCCCCGGCGCCGCGCTCCGGATCGATCACGTGTCCGCGCCCGTCACGTGGCGGCCCTTGCCGGACACCGGGCACGAGGTCTTCACCGGGCAGACCCGGCACTTGTTGTTGACGACCGCGCTGAAGGTCGACGCCGCCATCGTCCGCGCCGTGCGCTGGACCAGCGCACGCGCCCAGTTGGGGTCGTCGGCCTCGCTGAGCGGCGGCTGGACCTGCTCGCGGGCGGTGTTGGTGTCGCCGCCGAGCTGAACGAGCGCGGCGCCGCCCGCGACGTCGGACTCCTGGAACGCGCCGAGCTCGATCGCGGCCTGGTAGGCCGCGAGCTGCGGATGCTCGGCGAGGTTGGCGTTGACCGGGATGGTCTTGCCGGTCTTCAGGTCGACGACCACGAGCCGGCCGTGCTCGTCGAGCTCCAGCCGGTCGACCCGGCCCTTGATCTCGACCGGCGCCTCCGGATCGGCCAGCTCGACCAGAAAGTCCTGCTCGATCGCGACCAGCCGGCGGGGGTTGCCGGCCAGCCAGCCGATGAGCTTGTCGAGCATCGTCTCGGCGCGCTCCCGCTCGCGCCCGGCCAGCCAGCGCGCCGACAGCTCGATGGCGTCGAACCGGTCGGCGACGTAGGCCACGAGCTGCGCCCGGTCGACGGTCGCGTCGGAGGCGAGCATGGCCGCGGCGTGAACGAGGTTGCCGATCGACTGCTCGGGCGACGGGGTGAGCGATCCGCCGTGCCGCTCCAGCAACCATCGCAGGCTGCACCGGTCGACGCTCTCGACCGTCGACGGGGTGACCTGGACCGGCTCGCCCGGGTCGACGAGCGGCCGGTCGTCGGAGAGCGCCGGCAGCCCCCACCAGGTGTCGGGGTCGGCGCCCGGCACGTCCTCGGCGGCGAGCCGGGCCAGCACCCGGGCGGCCGCCGTGCGCTCGGCGTCGGAGGCGTCGGGGTCGACGAGCGCGACCCGCAGCTCGGCGACGAGCGTCGGCAGCGTAAGGGCGTGCGGCGTCTCGAACGTGGCCTGCCCGTCGAGCTCCTCGTCGCTGGCCAGCTCGGTGAGGAACCGGCTCGGCTGCTCCTCGCCGTCGCCGGACGCGACGGCGGTGACGAGCATCTGCTCGCGGGCCCGGGTCACCGCGACGTAGAACAGCCGGCGCTCCTCGTCGAGCAGTGCCGACAGCCGGCCGATCGTCTCCATGGTGCGCCCCGCCAGCACCTCGACCAGCAGCTCCGAGCCGAGGACGCTGCCCCGCAGCCGTAGGTCGGGCCAGACGCCCTCCTGCACGCCGGCGACCCCGACGACGTCCCACTCCAGGCCCTTGGCGGCGTGCGCGGTGAGGATGCGCACGGCGTCGCCCCGGTCGGCGGACGGGGCGAGCGAGTCGGCCGGCAGGTCCTGGCCCTCGACGTGGTCGAGGAAGACCTCGGTCCCGGCGCCGGGCAGCCGGTCGGTGAACCGGGCCGCGGCGTCGAACAGCGACACGACCGCGTCGAGGTCGCGGTCGGCGGCGGCGCCCCGGTGGCCGCCGCGCGAACTGATCATGGACCAGCGGTCGGCGAGGCCGCTGGCGTGCCAGACCGCCCACAGCACCTCTTCGGCGGTGGCGCCGGGCCGGGCCGCGGCGTCCCGGGCCTCCTGGAGCAGCCGGGCGACCGTCCGCGCCGGCGCCGCCCAGCGCCGCTCGACCATGGCCAGCTCGGCGGGGTCCTTCAGGGCCGCGACCAGCAGCACGCCCGAGGGCCGCCGGCTGCCGGCCGCCAGGGCGAGCGCCCGCAGCCCCTGCCGCAGCCGCCGCTCGGCCAGCGGATCGGCGCCGCCGAGCGGCGAGTGCAGCAGCGCGATCGCCGCGTCCTCGTCGAGCCGGGCGTCGTCGAGGGCGCAGCGCAGGAGCAGCAGCAGCGGCGCGATGGCCGGCTGGAGGTGCAGCGGGAGGTCCTCGGCCTCGGTCACGGTCGGCACGCCGGTCGAGTGCAGCGCCCGCTGCAACGGCGCGAGCTGCCGGGCCGTGGACCGCACGATCACGGCCATCCGGGACCAGGGCACGCCGCGCAGCAGGTGCGCCTCGCGGAGGCGGTGCGCGAGGAACGCGGCCTCGGCGGTCTCCGAGGCGAACGTGCGTGTCTCGACGGTGCCGCCCGGACGCGCCGGCTGCAGGAGGCGGTGCCTGGATGGGCCGCGCAGGCGCACCGCGACCCGCCGGGTGGGCGCCAGAAGGCCGTCGCCGAGCCGCCGCGAGTGCGGCAGCGTCACCTGCGGGGCGGGCGCGCCGGCCGCGGTCGGGAAACGGGACGGGAACTCGCCGACGATCGAGGGGTCGGCGCCACGGAAGGCGAACGTCGACGAGTCGGGGTCGGCGAACGCGACGAGGTGTGCGCCGTTGCCCGCGATGAGCTCCAGGAGCTCGACCTGGGCCGGGTCGGTGTCGGGCAGCTCGTCGAGATACACGAACGACAGCCGGCGGCGCTCCGCGGCCAGCAGGTCGGGCTCGTCCAGCAGGAGGGACGCGGCAGCACGGACCAACTCGGCGTAGTCGTATGCCACGGAACCCCTCGTCGTGGCGTCGCGCAACGCCAGGACCTGAAGATATTCCTCGAAGAACCGGGCGCCGGCGGCCCAGTCGGCGCGGCCGTGGATCGTCGCCAGGCGCGCCAGGTCGGCCGGGCCCACCCCACGCTCGACGGCGCGCAAGAGCAGGTCGCGCAGCTCGGTGGCGAACGCTCGGGTGCCGAGTGCGCCCTCCAGCGACTCCGGCCAGGCCACGGTGCCGCCGGCGAGCAGCTCGCGGATGACGAGGTCCTGCTCGGGGCCGGTGAGCAGGCGCGGTGACGGCTCGCCCCGCTCGACGGCCGCCCGGCGCAGCAGGCCGAACGCATAGCCGTGGAACGTGCGGACCGTCGGCTCCGCGGTCGTGCGGAGGCCGGCGGTGCGCCCGAGCCGGGCCTCGACGCGGTCGCGCAGCCGCACGGCGCCGCGCCGGCCGAAGGTCAGCACGAGGATGCGCTCCGGATCGACGCCGTCGGCGACCCGTGCGGCGACCGCCTCGACCAGCGTGGAGGTCTTGCCGGTGCCGGGGCCGCCGATGACGAGCAGCGGGCCGGCGGTGTGCTCGACCACGAGTCGCTGCCAGGGATCGGCGCCGATCGGGGCAGCCGCCACCGGGGGCCGTCGCACCAGCCGATAGGCACGGCGCGGCCCCGCGGGAGAAGCTGTCGCGGTCACGCGGCTATCGAACCATGACCGACCGACAATTCCCGGGTCATGCGGCGAGCAACGACGCTTCGATCAGGTCAAGTGACTCACCGACACCGGGCGACACCATCAGCAACGCCAGCGCCGAGGTGCGGACGAACTCCCGGTCGGCGAGCGTGCCCAGCCAGGAGAGCAGGCCACCGTAGAAGTTGTCGGCGTCCAGGAGCAGCAGCGGCTTGTGGTGCAGGCCGAGCATCGCCGTCGTCCAGACCTCGAAGAGCTCGTCGAGGGTGCCGAGGCCGCCAGGCAGCGTGATGAACGCGTCGGACTTCTCGATCATCATGGTCTTGCGGGAGGCCATGCCGTCGGTGACGACCAGCTCGTCGGACTTGGTGTCGGCGACCTCGAGATCGACGAGGGACTGGGGAATCACGCCGTACGTGCGGCCGCCGCCCGCCCGGGCACCGTCCGCGACGGCGCCCATCATGCCGACGCAGCCGCCGCCGGAGACCAGCTCGTGGCCCCGTCGCGCGATCTCCAGGCCCACGTCGTGCGCGAGGTCGAGCCAGCGCTGGTCGAGCCGCTGGGACGAGGCGCAGAACACGCCGATGGACGCCATCAGCTCCCGCCCGCCTCGCGCGCGGTCCGCCGCGCCGACGCCGTCTCGAGCTCGTCGAGGTACTCCCCAGCCTCGACGATGTGCCGCACCGCCTCGTCGACGTCGTCGGTCACGAACAGCAGTTGCAGGTCCTCCGGACCGATCTTGCCGTCGGCCATCATGGTCTCGCGGATCCAGTCCAGCAGACCCTGCCAGTACGACCGGCCCATGAGCACGACCGGGAACCGGGTGACCTTCCTGGTCTGGACCAGCGTGACGGCCTCGAACAGCTCGTCGAGCGTGCCGAAGCCGCCCGGCAGCACGACGAACGCCTGCGCGTACTTCACGAACATCGTCTTGCGGGCGAAGAAGTACCGGAAGTCGATGCCGAGGTCGACCCACTGGTTGATGCCCTGCTCGAACGGCAGCTCGATGCCGAGGCCGACGGAGAGCCCACCGGCCTCGGCGGCGCCCTTGTTGGCGGCCTCCATGACGCCCGGCCCGCCGCCGGTGATGATCGCGTATCCCGCATGCGCGAGCGCCGCGCCGAGCTCCTCGCCGAGCTTCCACTCCGGGCTGTCCGGCTTGCTGCGCGCGGAGCCGAACACACTGACGGCCGGCGGCAGGTCGGCGAGCGTGTCGAAGCCCTCGACGAACTCGCTGAGGATGCGCAGCGCCCGCCACGCGTCCTTGGTCTTCCACTCGTGGCGCAGTCGCGAGTCGAGCAGCCGTTCGTCGGCGGTGCTCGGCGGAATCGCGTCACGCCGCAGGGTCACCATGCCGCGATGCCGCTCCCGGGGTTGGCTGCTCTGTGCATCGGTCATGGGTGTCACGGTACGTGGATCGCATACGATGGGGCCGACCAGCCCGCCGACACGTGATAGCAATGCAGCCATGACGGGCCGATGGTTGATCGTGGTCACGGCGGTCTGCGTGCTGCTGGGTTCCTCCTTGGTGTGGTATGGGCTGAGCTCGTCCTCCCCGCCGCCGCCACTCGCCGCGCCGTCGGACCGGGCATCGCCGGCCGCGTTCGCCGTGTCCCCGGCCACGCCGCCGCCCACGGCGTCCCCGTCACCTACGGTGTCCCTGTCCCCGGCGCCGGTCGCCGTTCCGGCCCGCGGGACCGGCCGCTTCCAGCTCTCGGCCACCGGCGGTGACCGGGCCGGCACCGCCGGCCGCCTGGTGCGATACGTCGTAGCGGCCGAGGAGGGCTCGGGCGTCGACCCCGAGGTGTTCGCGGCCGCGGTCCACGAGACGCTCGGCGACGCGCGTAGCTGGATCGCCTCCGGCCGGTGGTCGTTCCAGCGGGTGCCGTCCGGCTCTCCCAGCGAGCTGACCGTGCACCTGGCCACGCCCTCGACCACCGACACCATGTGCGCGCGGCGGGGTGTGCGCACCCGGGGCGAGGTGTCCTGCCGGGGCGGACGAGACGTGATCATCAACCTCAAACGGTGGCTGCTCGGCGTCGCCTGGTACCCGCGGCTCGCCGACTACCGGGACATGGTCGTGAACCACGAGGTCGGCCACTTCCTCGGCAACGGTCACGTGGTCTGCCCGCGCAAGGGTGCGCCGGCCCCGGTGATGGCCCGGCAGACGTTCGGCCTGGAGGGCTGTGTGGCCAACCCGTGGCCGTATCCGGACGGCCGGACGTTCGTCAGCGGACCGCCCGCACCCCGCTGAACACCCTTCGGACCGGCCGAAGGTCGCGGTTCGGTAAGAAATCAGGTGCGGAGTGCAACGTTTTCGCCTGCCATGGCGTCGTACCCGGTATACCTGGGTGCACGGTGTGGGGGGTGACCGCGATGACGCGAACCGAGCACGATCGCCGCAAGCGGCAGATGAACCGGCGGATTCGCGAGGTGCTCGTGGTCCGCCGGATGATGGCCAGCCTGCCCGACGCGCCGCGCGACACTTCGGACAAGCCCGCCGAGTAGCTACTTGCTCAGCCAGCGGCGCACGACCGCCGCGCCTTCGACGATCTTGTCGATCTCGACGTGCTCGTCCTGTTTGTGGGCCAGGTTTGGGTCGCCCGGCCCGTAGTTCAGCCCGGGGATGCCCAGCGTCGCGAACCGGGCCACGTCGGTCCAGCCGAGCTTCGCCCGCGGTGGCCGGCCGATGGCCGCCAGGAACTCCTGCGCCGGTGGCTCGTCGAGACCGGGCAGCGCGCCGGGTGCCGAGTCGACGACCTCCACGTCGAACCCCTCGAACACCTCGCGGACGTGGTCCTGCGCGTCGGCCTCCGAGCGGTCCGGCGCGAAGCGGAAGTTGACCTCGACGACGCACTCGTCCGGGATCACGTTGCCGGCGACGCCGCCGGAGACACGCACGGCGTTCAGCCCTTCGTGGAACTCGCAGCCGTCGATCGTGACGATGCGCTCGCGGTACCGCTGCAAACTCCGCAGGACGGGTGCCGCCTTGTGGATGGCGTTGTCACCCAGCCAGGACCGCGCGGAGTGGGCGCGCTTGCCGCTGGTGCGCACGAGCACCCGCAGCGTCCCCTGGCAACCCGCCTCGACCAGGCCATGCGTCGGCTCCAGCAGGACCGCGAACGAGGCGTCCGTCAGCAGTTCCGGCCGGTTGTCGGCCAGGATCTTCAGTCCGTTGCGGTCGGAGTCGACCTCTTCGCACTCGTAGAAGACGTAGGTCACGTCGTGGCGGGGCTCCGCCAGGGTGACGGCCAGGTGGAGCGCGACGGCGGTGCCGGACTTCATGTCGGCGGTGCCGCAGCCGTGCATGAGGTTGCCTTCCACAGTGGACGGCCAGTTGTCGTGCAGCGGCACCGTGTCGAGGTGCCCGGCGAGCACCACCCGCTGCGGACGGCCCAGCTCGGTCCGGGCCACGATGGTGTTGCCGAACCGTTCGGTCCGCAGCCACTCGGGCAGCACCTCCTCGACACGGTCGGCGATCTCGGCCTCGTTGCCGGAGACCGATTCGATGTCGACGAGCGCCCGGGTCAGGGCGACGGGATCGGCGAGCACATCACGGGTGAGCATGCCGTCCACGGTAGATGGGGTAGCGTTCGATCACGTGACGACCGCCTACATCGACTCGCCCGCCTGGGGTTCCGGCCTCGCCACCGTGACGGAATCGGGCCAGGTGCTGGATGTCTGGTTCCCGGCCGGCCACCTGAGCCTGGGCGCCGCGCCCTCGGATGTCCCCGACCTGTCCGCACCCTCCGGCGGTGCGCTGCCCGGCCTGCGCACCGAGCCGGTCCGTGTCGAGATCCAGTCCCTCGGCGACGCGCCGACCAGCACCGCCGAGGTCTACCTGCGCCTGCACCTGCTCTCCCACCGGCTGGTCCAGCCGCACCAGGCCAACCTCGACGGCCAGTTCGGCCTGCTGGCCAACGTGGCGTGGACCTCGGCCGGACCCTGCCCGCCCGAGCGCGTCGACGAGCTTCGGCTGGCCGAGCGGCTCGCCGGTCGCCGGCTCAACGTGTTCGGCATCGACAAGTTTCCGCGGATGGTCGACTACGTCACGCCGTCGGGCGTGCGGATCGCCGACGCCGACCGGGTCCGTCTCGGCGCCCACCTCGCCTCCGGCACGACGGTCATGCACGAGGGCTTCGTGAATTTCAACGCGGGCACGCTGGGCACGTCGATGGTCGAGGGCCGCATCTCGGCCGGCGTGGTGGTCGGGGACGGCACCGACGTCGGCGGCGGCTCGTCGATCATGGGCACGCTCTCCGGCGGCGGCAAGGAGACCATCCGCCTGGGTGAGCGCTGCCTGCTGGGCGCCAACGCCGGCATCGGCATCTCGCTGGGCGACGACTGCGTGGTGGAGGCCGGCTGCTACATCACCGCCGGCGCGAAGCTGACGCTCCCCGACGGCCGGGTGGTGAAGGCGCGTGACCTGTCGGGCGTGAGCAACCTGCTCTTCATCCGCAACTCGGTCAACGGTCGCCTGGAGGTCCGCGAGCGCCAGGGCCGCGGCATCGAACTGAACGCCGCGCTGCACGCCAACGACTGACCCCCTTCCCATTCGCGTTGATCATGCAGTTGTGGTGCCCCGAAACTCCCAGAATGTCCGGCTTTTGGGGCACCACAACTGCATGATCGTTGCGACGGGGAGGGCCGCGCCCCTACAGGCGGGCGGCCGCCGCCGCGACCCGCTCGTCGCTCGCGGTCAGCGCGACCCGCACGTGCCGCTCCCCCGCCGGGCCGTAGAAGGCGCCGGGAGCTGCCAGGATGCCGCGCTCGGCCAGCCAGTCGACCGTCGACCAGGAGTCCTCGCCCCGGGTCAGCCAGAGGTACAGGCCGGCCTCGGAGTGCTCGACCGTGAAGCCGGCGCGCTCGAAGGCGGTGCGGAGGACGACCCTGCGTCGCGCATACCGCTCCCGTTGCTCCTCGACGTGGGCCTCGTCCCCGAGGGCGGCCACCATGGCTGCCTGCACGGGGGCGGGGACGATCATGCCGGAGTGCTTGCGCACCTGCAGCAACTCGTCGACCAGCGCCGGGTCGCCGGCGACGAAGCCCGCGCGATACCCGGCGAGGTTGGAGCGTTTCGAGAGCGAGTGGACGGCGAGGACGTTGTCGAACGACCCGTCGCAGACCGACAGGATCGACACCGGCGACGACTCCCAAGACAGCGGCAGGTAACACTCGTCGCTCGCCACGATCGCGCCGCGCTCGCGCGCCCAGTCGACGACCTTGCGCAGGTGCGCGGGTGGCAGGACCCGGCCGGTCGGGTTCGACGGCGAGTTCACCCAGACCAGGCGGACCCGGGCCGGGCCGACCGAGGTCAGCGAGTCGGCGCGCACGACCGTGGCGCCCGAAAGCTGGACGCCGACCTCATACGTCGGGTAGCACACCCGCGGGATGACCACCGTGTCGCCCGGGCCGATCCCGAGCAGCGTCGGCAGCCAGGCCACCAGCTCCTTCGAGCCGATGGTCGGCAGCACGCCGAACCCGTCGCCGGACGGCTCGCACCAGCGGGCCACCCAGCCACGGATCGCTTCGCGCAGCCCGGGTGTGCCGGCGGTCAGCGGATAGCCGGGCGCGTCGGACGCGTCGGCCAGTGCCGCGCGGATGACCGCGGGCACGGGGTCGACCGGCGTGCCGATCGACAAGTCGACCAGCCCGTCGGGATGCTTGGCAGCGGCTGCCTTGGCCGGCTCGAGCCGGTCCCACGGAAAGTCCGGCAGCCCGGCTGCTAACGCGCGCCGGGCTTGTGCGGAGACGGTGCTGGTCAGTGGTCGTGCTCCTGAGGCGGCAGGGCTGCGACGAACGGCGCGTCCTTCTCGATCTTGCCCACCTTGGAGGCGCCACCAGGCGAGCCCAGCTCGTCGAAGAACGTGTAGTTGGCGCCGACGAAGTCCTTCCACTTCTCCGGGACGTCGTCCTCGTAGAAGATCGCCTCGACCGGGCACACCGGCTCGCAGGCACCGCAGTCCACGCACTCATCCGGATGGATGTAGAGCATGCGGTTGCCCTCGTAGATGCAGTCGACAGGGCACTCTTCGATGCAGGCCTTGTCGAGCAGGTCCACGCAAGGCTCGGCGATGATGTATGTCACGGGTCGCCCTCTTTCGCACCTGAGGCTGCCAACGTGGTTGGCGAACCCCGCCGCGTCCCTACCGCGGCGGTACGAGCCTAGTATCCAGGTTCACGGGAGGTCGATCGTGCTCGGGCCACAACATGTCGGACAACGCGTTGTGGTGCGTCGTTTCGCCGGCATCCGTGACGCACGACCGGTATTTTCCGACATTCTAGGCTACCTCGTCGAAGCTACGGAGACGCATCTCACAGTGCGTGCACGGACGGGCGCGGTGCGCGTACCAACCAATGAGATCGCCCGGGCGAAGGTTGTGCCTGCCCGCCGGCGGTTTACGCCGACCGAGGCGATCGAGCACGCGGCCGCGGCCGGCTGGCCGCCGAAGGAGCGCGCCACCCTCGGCGACTGGATCCTGCGGGCAACGGACGGCTGGACGCAGCGAGGCAACTCGGCGCTGGCGATCGGCTCCCCCGACCTGCCGCAGGACGAGGCGATCGCGTTTGTCGAGGAGTGGTACCGCGAGCGTGGCCTCCCACCGGCGATGAGCGTCCCCGTGCCGCTGTTCCAACGCCTGGACGACGAGTTGGCGCGGCGCGGCTGGACGGCGATGCCGGTGACCCAGATGATGGTGGCACGCCTGGCCGACCTCTCACCCTCGATCGACGGCGAGATCGTCCTCGCCACGTCACCCTCGGAGGAGTGGCTGACGACGGTGGCCGGCCGCAAGGGCCCGCTCCCTCCGGCCGCGCGCGATGTGCTGACCGACGTTTCCGAGGTCCGATTCGGGGAGTGGTACGACCAGAGCGGCACCCTCCGCGCCACCGCCCGCGGCTGCGTGGCGGACCCTGACGGCCGCTGGCTGGGCCTGTCCCTGATCGGTGTGGACGACCGGTTCCGCCGCCGGGGCCTGGCTCAACGCCTGGTCCGGACGCTGGCCGCGTGGGCGTCGGACCTGGGTGCGCAGGACTGCTACCTGCAAGTGGAGCAGCGGAACACCCCGGCAGTGGCGCTGTACGACCGCCTGGGTTTCACGGTGCACCACACCTACTCGTCGCGGCGCCTCGCCATCCCTCCTGGCCGACAATTTCCCGGCTAGCGTCGGACGCCCTTGCGGGGGTTGGTCCCGACCCGCTGGATGTATCGCTTCCAGGACTGCGAGCGATGGTCCAGCCCCATCGTCATCAGCGCGAGCAGCCCGAACACCGCACCGATCGCGGAGAGCCCGACGAAGTAGAAGAACTGCCGGAAGACCAGACCGACCCCGTTGCTGAACGGCGCCACACCCGACACGAACGGTCCGATCAGCACCGCCAGCAGGCAGGCGACCACAACAGCGAGCCCGAGATCGCCGATGACCCGGAGCATCGGGTGCCGCCGCCCGTACCAGAACGCGACCGGGATCATGACCGCCCCGACCGCGATCAACGCCCACAACCCGATCGTGACCTGCTTGTCGTCGTCGCTCTCGGCGGCGAACCGCACCACCAGCCGCGCGATGACGTTGACCAGGAAGAGGCCCATCGCAATGAGGCCGGCCGGCAGCCACCGTTGCTTCATCGCAAGCCTCCGTCACCACTCGCCCCGTGATCGATCCGGCGCCGCGCACACAGCGGACCCGTTCGGCGCTACGCAGGGAACGTGTCTACCTGTCCACGCTCCGTGGCGCAAGGCCCCGCCGCCTTGGAGTTCGCTGGGTCTCGCTCGGCCATCGACAGGCGTCATCCTTGACCGTGCGGCGCGTTGCCGCCCACCTGGCCGCCGCCGGCTGTGCTACCCGGTGCGCCACCTCTCGCTCCGGCCCCGGCCAGGTCCGTGCGCCGGCGCAGCGCCGCCACGTAGATGCCGATCGCGAACGCCATCGGCCCGGCGAACAGCGTCAGCAGGCCGACCCAGTTGCTGTCGGCGATCAGCAGGTCACCCTCGGAGGTTCGGGCCGCCGCCAGAATCCACACCACGCACCAGGCCGCGGCGGGCAGCAGCGCCGCGAGCCGTTTCCCGGTCGTCACGAACGCGAACCACCCCAGCAGCGGATTGGTGACCAACGCCAGCACGAGCGAGATCGGCAGCCGCATGCCGGAACCGTTCAGCCGGAGCGGCGCCAGAAACGCCTCGACGATCGCGAGCGCCAACGCCAGCAGCGTCGCCACGACCAGCCCGGCGACGGTGATGCCCACGTCGAGCCGCTTCGCCCAGCGTGGCGGCAGCTCGCGGCGCACCCGCTGGGACTCGTCACCCGCCCCCTCATCGAATGTCACGACGACCTCCCCCGGCGCGGAACCCGGCTCCGCGACCTCGCCGGCGACGGCGTTGATCTCGACGTCCTCCCGGCCGTTCGGCAGGTCGTCGGCCGCGCTCGTCCCGGGCTCCGCCAGGGTCGCGGTGTTCCTCGCCTGCGGGCGGCCGCGCTTCGTCCTCACGATGCCGTGGCCTCCAGTGATACGCCGGCCTCCGCCGCCACGACCTCGCCCGCCCGCGGGCCGGGGGTCCTCGGCGGGTCGACGTCCAGGCCGGCGAACAGGTCTTCCTCCCAGCCGTGCGGACCGACGCCGGGTCCCTTCTCGCCACGCGCCAACTGGTAATACTCCACGCCCATGAACTCGGCGCCGAAGTTGCCCGCGATGGAGAACAGCCAGGAGGTCTGCGGGATCTGCGTCGCGTGCGCCCGCAGCGCGGCCGTCTTCTCCTCGGCGAACTCGTGTGCGTCGACCCGGGCGGCGATGACCTCGTCGGCAGAGCCGAACGGCAGGTCTTCCGCCCGCTCGACGTCGGCGAACGGGTTGTCCGACGAATCGCGGAACTCGCGCATGCCCGCTTCCAGGACGCTGCGCGGCACCGCCGTCCAGTACACCTTCTCCGGGGCAGTCCCCTCGGCCTCGGCGAGCTCGACGGCACGCATCAGCACCCGGTGGGCCTGGATGTGGTCGGGATGCCCGTAGAACCCGTTGGGGTCGTAGGTCACCGCGACCTGCGGGCGCACCTCGCGGATCACCTCGAGCAGCTCGGCCGCGGCCGAGTCCAGGTCGGCGCCCCAAAACGCCCGGGGGTGCTTGTTGGCCGGCGTGTCCATCATGCCGGAGTCCCGGTATCGCCCCGCCCCGCCGAGGAACCGGTGGTCGGTGACCCCGAGCAGGCGACACGCCTCGGCCAGCTCGGTGATGCGGTAACCACCGAGTTGGTCGGCCTCGGCGGCGGCGAGCCCGGCCAGCGCCGGCACGTGGATCTCACCCTCCTCACCGAGAGTGCAGGTGATGAGGGTGACGTGGGCACCGTCAGCCGCATAGCGCGCCATCGTGGCGCCGGTCCCCATCGACTCGTCGTCGGGGTGCGCGTGGACGAAAAGGATGCTCCGAGCACTCACGGGAGCAACTCTACGGCCTCCGGCCGACACTTCTCCCCACGGCCACCAGTTGCGTGATCACGAGACAACCCTGTGTCACCTTCCGGTTCGGTCACATGACAATCCGCCGCGATCGAGTAAACATTCCGGGGTGGACTATCCGGAGTTGGCCGCACGTACCCGACGTTTCTCCTATGGCGCACCCCGGGCCGTCACGGTGACCCAGGACGGTGCGCGGGTGGTGTTCCTGCGTTCCTCCGGCCCGGAGGATCCGAGCGACGCCCTGTGGGTCTATGACGTCGCCTCCCGCACCGAGCGCCGGCTGGCCGACCCGGCCACGCTGTTGCGAGAGGACCAGACCGACCTACCGCCCGCAGAGCGCGCGTTGCGCGAGCGACTGAGGCTGTCGGCGGGCGGGATCGGCTCGTTCGCGCTCGACGACGCCGGCGTGATCGCGGCCTTCCCGCTCGGCGGCCGGCTGTTCCGCGCCGATCTCACCACCGGTGATGTCGCCGAGCTGCCCACCGCGGGGCCGGTCGTCGACCCCAGGCCCGATCCGGCAGGGCGCCGGATCGCTTATGTCACCGGTGGCGCGCTGCGCGTCATCCAGCCTGACGGCACCGACGCCCTGCTCGCCGGCGAGGACGGCGTCACGTGGGGCATGGCGGAGTTCATCGCGGCCGAGGAGTTCCACCGCTACCGGGGGCACTGGTGGTCCCCCGACGGCCGCAGCATCCTGGCCGCCCGGGTCGACGAGTCGAGGGTGGCCCGCTGGCATCTGCACGACCCGTCGATGCCGGAGCAGCCGCCGACCACCGTGGCCTACCCGCACGCCGGGTCGACCAACGCCAAGGTCACTCTGCACGTTCTCGACCTCGACGGCGGCTGGGTCGACGTCCACTGGGACCGGGAGACCTATCCGTATCTCGTCGCGGCCGCCTGGTCGGAGTCGAGCGGACCGCTGCTGACGGTGCTGCGCCGCCTCCAGCAGCACGGCCTCGTCATCGCCGTCGACCCCCGCACCGGGGAGACGCAGGTGCACGCCGAGCTGGCCGACCCGCGTTGGGTGGAACCGGTGCCGGGCACGCCCGCACATCTCAACGACGGACGTGTGCTGGTCGGCGGCGAGCTCGCCCATGACGGTTACGACGCCCGCTGCCTCTTCGCCGACGGCAGTCTGATAACACCCCCCAACTTGTACGTGCGACGCGTCGCCGGCCGCCTCGACGGCGACCTCGTCGTCGAGGCCAGCGAAGGGGAACCCAGCGAGCAGCACGTCTTCCGCATTCCGGTCACCCATTCGAGTGCCCAGGCACAGCGGCTCTCGACGGAGCCTGGGTGGCATCTGGCGCAGGCGGCCGGTCGCACCCTCGTCATCGGCTCACAGACGCTGGAGCACGGCGGCTGGCGGTACCGCATCCATCACGACGACGAGGTCATCGGCGAGATCTCGTCACTCGCGGCCGATCCCCCATATGCGCCGAGACCCGCGCTCGAGCGGGTCACCGACCGGCGCCTCCCCACCGGGGTCCTCTATCCGCGCGGGCACGTGTCCGGGCGACGCCTGCCGGTGCTCGTGTCGATCTACGGCGGGCCGGGGCACCAGGAGGTGGTCGCCGCACGGGCACGGTGGCAGGAGAAGCAGTGGTGGGCCGACGCCGGGTTCGCGGTCGTGTCGATCGACAACCGCGGCACGCCCGGCGTGGCTCCCAGCTTCGAGAAGGCGATCCACCGGCGGTTCTCGGACGTCATCCTGGCCGACCAGGTCGACGCGCTGCAGGCCCTCGCGGACAAGCATCCCGACCTCGACCTGGAGCGGGTGGCGATCCGCGGCTGGTCCTTCGGCGGGTGGCTGTCCGCGCTCGGTGTGCTGCGCCGGCCTGACGTGTACCGCTGCGCGGTCGTCGGCGCGCCCGTCACCGACTGGAGTCTCTACGACACCGCCTACACCGAGCGGTATCTCGGGCTGCCGGCCGACGCACCCGAGGTCTACGCCCACAACTCGCTCATCGAGCTGGCGGCCGAGCCGCCGGTGCGGCCCGATGACGCCCGGCCGATGCTGCTGGTCCACGGCCTGGTCGACGACAACGTCGTGGCCGCGCACACGTTGCGGCTCTCCGCGGCCCTGCTCGCCTCCGGCCGGCCGCACTCGATGATCCCGCTGACCGGCGCGACCCACATGGCGGCCGGCGGACTCGCCGAAAAGCTGCTGCGCCTCGAGCTCGACTTCATCCGCCGGGCAGTCGGATGACGACGTCGCCGCCGAGGCGTCCCGCCTCAGGGCTTCGGGTCACGGCGCCCGTGTGCAGCAGCGCCGTGACCACCTTCTGCGCATCGGCGGCGCGATACACGGTGTCGGTCAGAGCAAACCGTTTGAGCTCGGTGACCGTCTTCGGCCCGGCGCGCAGGGTGTCGAGGAGCTCGCGACGCAGTGCGCCCGGGTTCGGCTCGAGCGAGATGTCCATGAGGTGGCCCTCCGGGTCCCCCGGGTCGCGATACTGCACACCCGCGAACTCGTCGAGGGCCCACATCTCGTTCTTGAAGGCCTCCAGGCTCTTCGCCGAACGGGTGCCGAAGGCGACGAGCAGCTCGTTCGCCCCTTCGACCAGCTCGACACCGGCGGTCAGCTCGAAGCCCCGCTCCCGCAGCTCCCGCCGCTGGGAGGGCCAGGTGCCGGCGGGGGCCGTTGCCAGCACCTCGGCCGGTTTTGCGGTGAAGGCTTTCGGAATGCCGTCGTCGACCATCGCGAGCAGAGGCCCGGCCGCCGCGCCCGCCGCCTTGAGCACCGGCGCGACCGCGGCACCGGGGACGACGTGGACAGCGAGCTCGGCGGGGGTCTGCAGCTCGCGCTGCACCTGCTGGAGCCGGTCCTGGAGACCTTCGACGCCGGGCGCGACGAACAGCAGCGACAGCCGCCGGCCGCGAAGACGGTCGGCGAACTCGGCCAGCGCACGCACGGCCGCCTCGCCGGTGGTGTGGTCGAGCGCGGTGCCCGACGCGTAGAGGAAGGTCGCGCCGTGCGCCGAGTGCAGGCTGCCGGGCGCCCACGTATCCAGATAGCGCACAAGCAGTTCCCGGGTGACGCCGTCGATCGACATGCTGTCCTTTGTACTGCCATTCGCCGACGGCTGTATCGCCCTTCACGGGCTGAACGCCGCAAGACCGTGACTCACAGGGACGCCATGACTACCGCCGGTCCGCTACCTTGAGGTTCATCAATACACGGGGGACCGGAGGGGACCGTGGGCAACGGACAGGGTTTCGAGATCAACACAGCCGGGGTGATGGCTTTCGGCGCACAACTGAAGTCAGACGTCGAAAAGGACATGGCGCCGACGAGCGAGCGCATCAAACAGATCCTGACGTGGTACCCGGCGTTCGGCACGAGGAGCGGCAGTCCAGCGGTACAGGCAGCCGCGGTGAAGTACAACGCTCAACTCAACGCCGCCATGACCTTCCTGGACACGTTGATCCACAACGCCGGCGTGATGGCCCAGGCCGCGCAAGACGTGGTGGTCGCCTACCGGAAAGGCGACGAGCTTTCGGCGGCCGACATTCAAGTCGTTCTCGGAGGGGCGTCGGCGAGGGTTGCCGGGGCAGCCCAGGCAGCCGAAGCAGCACGCGTGAGGGCCGAGCAGGAGGCCGCGGAAGCCGAAGAGTTGTTCATGCGCCGGCACGGCGGGCCGACCCGATGAGCGGCGCCTACGATCGGTGGCGCCTGCCCGAACTCTTGGCGATGGTCGAGAACGACACCGACGCGTCCGCCACCGCCCACCTCCAGGCATGGGAACAGAAACACAACCTACTGTTGTCACAGAAACAGAACCTCAAGGCACTGGCCGCCGACCTTGCCGCAAATTGGAGTCCAGCCAAGAGCGAGGCAGCCCAGACCTTCATCGATCAGCTAAACGCACATGTCTCGGTGCTGGAGTCGGCCAGCAGGACAGCCGCACAGATTTGGGCCGGACTCGGACACATCACGAATGCAATCGCCGACGCGAAGAGTCAATTGCAAGCACTCCAGGCCAAGTACAGGAGCAACGAAGCCGCAGCGGGCGAGTTCAACATGCGGATATTCCCGACAATGTCGGGTATCCTGGGTTCCGATCACCCGCTCCTACCAGTCCCTGGATTGGGCCCGCTGATCATGCGGCAATACCAGGAGCGACTCGACCAGCAAGCGCGCGACATAATGACCGCCACAGACGTTCGCGTGGACGAAGCTGCGAAATTGATCAAATCAATGCCGGTCATAGCCCGAATTGACGTCGGCCCGATGTACGATCCGGAAGCGCGCCTGACCAACCATGGCCGCAGCGGAAATAGCGGTGAGGGTACCCATGTACCGGCACCAAAATTCGATACGCCTCCGCCATCCGCACTGCCACATCTTCTAGATGTTGCGCCGCCACTGAACGGAAATGAGGCGCCCGCCCTGGCCGGCGGCCCCCAGTTTTCACCCTCTCCCAAAGCCCTACCCCTGTCGCCAGCAAGCCCGGGATCGCTGCCCGACTCTCAGCCAATCGCCGGACCGTGGCCGCCCACATCTGCAGGGCAGGCGGTTAAACCCTGGTTCAGCAAAACCGGTAATGGCGCCACTGCATTGCGGCCTGGCGGGGTAATTGGCAGCGAAGGACCACAGGAACGGATTGCCCCTCGGAGTAGTCTCCCCGTCAGCGGCGTACTCGGTGGAGCACCAAACAACGGGGCCACTGTCGCGCGTGGCGGCACGTCGCCGTCAGTTGGCGCGACCAGGGGCAGCCCCTTGCTCAGTCCTAACAACTCTCACCGGTCGCCAGCACGACCGCCCTTCAGCCACGGTGAATCTGCGAGCAGTACGCGAACATCGAGTAGCGGGTGGCGGGACCACTCATTCGAGCAGTATGTCGAACGCCGCAGAATCCACCGGCAAATGGATCCCGGTGATCCCTGGGAAGTCGGCGCAGGTGTAGCACCGGTGCTCGACGCTCCAAGATTGCCTAAAGGTCATGATGCAGGTAGTGGCGTGATCGGCATCGATCGATGATCGTACGTTTCCTGACGCTGATAACGGTCGCATTGATCGCCACCACTGCCTCCCCATCGGTCGCATACGCCGATTCTATTCGCGACCGGCAGTGGCACCTGCAATTCCTCAATCTTGCTGTGGCGCATCAGTTCAGCAAGGGTGACGGCATCCTCGTCGGTGTTGCTGATACAGGCGTGGATCCTCGATCGAGCGAACTCAGCTCTGTCGTCGTAGCAGGAAAGCAATTCGACCGCGACGGCGATGGCCGTACCGACACCGACGGACACGGCACGGCCATGGCGGCGCTCATCGCGGCCCGCGGCAAGGGGGACGGCAACGGAGCGCTCGGCATTGCGCCGAAAGCAACCATTCTTCCGCTGCGGGTACTCCCAGGCGGAATCACCGGCGATCCCGCCCATCTTGGCGACGGGATCGCATGGGCGGTCGAGCACGGCGCGAAGGTCATTTCTATTTCGATCAGCACCAGCGAGGACGACTCCATCGAGACGGCAGTTGATCAGGCGATCGCCGCGGACGTCGTTGTTGTCGCCGGAGCCGGCAACGCGCCAAACGACAAGAAAGTCGCATACCCTGCTCGGCTACCTGGCGTGCTTGCTGTCGGAGGGGTTGATCGACAGGGCAACCATGCCGGGATCTCCGTCACTGGGCCCGAAGTCATGATCGCGGCTCCCGCCGTCGATATTCTCTCGATCGGGGCGAGTCAGCGGTATCGGACAGCTTCTGGGACCAGTGACGCCA
Source organism: Dactylosporangium roseum (assembly GCF_025264685.1). Taxonomy (GTDB): domain Bacteria; phylum Actinomycetota; class Actinomycetes; order Mycobacteriales; family Micromonosporaceae; genus Dactylosporangium; species Dactylosporangium roseum. The sequence goes on along the minus strand of NZ_CP073721.1, from coordinate 1,026,490 downwards.
CCGCTATCGTGGCCGGGGCGGTGGCGCTCGTTCGGTCGAAGTATCCGCAGCTCAGCGGGCCTGAGGTGGTCCGGCGGCTCACCGCCACCGCGCAGGACCGTGGGGCTCCTGGGCGGGACGAGCAATACGGGTATGGCGTCCTCGACCTTGTCGCGGCGCTCACTGCCGATGTTCCCCCGGCCTCGGCCGGCGCGACTGTTGCCGGTACAACTGCTGCGGCGGCACCGAAGGGTGACTCGCGTGGCGGTCGGGCCGGTATGTTCGTCGCTCTCGCGGGCGTTCTCGTTGTCGTCTTGCTCCTGCTCATCGTGCTCGGCCGACGGCGACGGGCGGTGCGGTCCGAGTGGAACCCCCGGCCGTTGCCGCCGCCCATCGGCAGGGATCGGCGCGAGTGATCGCCCGAGTCCGCGAAGTCAAACCCGACAGGTCACTTATCAAACCGAACAAGACCAACAATTCGGGCACACGGCTCCGAGGGGTCACCGCCGAGGTATGCCGGGCGGCGCACGTTCCCGGTTCAATCCGCCACCGTGCCGCTCGATCTCACAGATCATGGGAAAGATCTGGCTGCCCCGATAGCCAGATCTTTCCCATGATCATGGGGTCGCCCGGCCTGGCGGCGGGATTGCGCCGGAACGCGTGCCGGCCGGCGGACTCGGCGGCGACGCCTCCGAGGCCCGCGCCCGAATTGTCAGCCTGGTCCGGGTTGGCAAGAGGCCGTTGGGTTTGACTTCGCGGCCTTGCATGATCATGGAGTCGTCCGACCCGGAACGCGCCGTCCCGGCGCCAGCGGGGACCGCGAGCGGCAGACACCCGCCCGCACCACTGTGCGTCAGCGTTCCGGAGTGCGACATGGCATGACCGCGCGGGCCTTGCGTGATCACCCCCAGGGCGAGCGGCGGCATGGCCATCCGCACGGTAGCGTGCTCGTATGACTGACGTGCTCGGCAGTGATGAGGTCGCGACCGCGCTGGCTCACCTTGCCGGGTGGTCCGGCGGCACCGACGGGATTGAGCGGTCGGTCACCGCGCCCGCTTTCCTGGACGGGATCCGGCTCGTCGCCGAGGTCGCGCACGTGGCTGAGCAGGCGGATCACCACCCGGACATCGACATCCGCTGGCGGACCGTCACCTTCCGGCTGTCGACGCACTCGGCGGGCGGCGTGACGGACAAGGACATCACCCTCGCCCGGCAGATCAACAACCTTATCGGGTAGCCACCCGACGCACCGAGGGTTGTGTACGCCCAAAATGTCACACCCTCTCGGTACTGTCCAACCATGACCCACTTCGACGTGGCGACCGCGGCGGTCGAGGCTGCACTGGCTGCCGGGGCGCGATATGCCGACGCGCGTGTGATGCACCGGCGTTCCGAGTCGATGACCGCCAGAAACGGGGAGATCGAGGAGCTCAGCCAGGACGAGGACGCCGGCGTCGGTGTGCGCGCGTTGATCGGTTCGAGCTGGGGGTTCTTCGCCGTTCCCGATCTGGGGCGGGATGCCGCCAGACAGGCCGGTGAGCGGGCGACGGCGATCGCGCGGGCTTCCGTGAGAGTGCCGGGGCCGCCGGTCGATCTGGTCGAGATCGAGGCGCGGACGGACTCGTGGGCGAGCGCCTGCGAGGTCGACCCGCTGGGCGTGGCGCTGTCGACGAAGGGCGACCTGCTGACGAGCGCGACGGCGCAGTCGCACAAGGCGGGCGCTGACATCGCCGAAGGGCTCTACCAGATCTGGGACACGCGGAAGTGGTTCGTGTCTTCGCAGGGGCATCGGATCGACCAGCACATCAGAGAGTCGGGCGCGGGCATCTCGGCGACGGTGATCGGCGACGGCGAGACGCAGCGCCGGTCCTATCCGTCGTATCGAGGGCAATACGGCACACGTGGCTGGGAGCTGGTCGACGAGCTGGACCTGCGGGCGCACGCCGCGCGGATCGCCGAAGAGGCGCGGGAGCTGCTCAGCGCGCCGCACTGCCCGGCCGGCGAGACGACGCTGATCCTGGGCAGCGAGCAGATGGCGCTGCAGATCCACGAGTCGGTGGGGCACGCGATCGAGCTGGACCGGATCCTCGGCTGGGAGGCGGCGTTCGCGGGGACGTCATGGCTGGAGCTTCCGAAGCTCAATCAGCTTCGGTACGGGTCAGAGCTCATGAACATCACCATCGACCCGACGATCCCGGGTGCCCTGGGCTCGTTCGGATACGACGACGAGGGGACGCCTGCCGAGCGCCGGTTCGCGGTCCGGGACGGGATCTGGGTCGGCACGCTGGCCGGGCGTGACTCGGCGGCGGTCGCCGGGCTGGACTACGCGGGCAGTGTGCGGGCCGACGGCTGGGCGCGCCTGCCGATGGTGCGGATGACCAACGTCGGGCTGGCTCCCGGGCCGCACACACTCGAAGAGATGATCGCGGCCACCGACGACGGCGTGCTGATGGACATCAACCGGTCCTGGTCGATCGACGACAAGCGGCTCAACTTCCAGTTCGGCTGCGAGATCGGCTGGGAGATCAAGAACGGCAAGCTCGGCCGGATGCTGCGCAACCCGACGTATACCGGCATCGGCCCCCGGTTCTGGGGTTCGATGGACATGTTGTCGTCGGACGTGACGGCGTGGGGCACGCCCAACTGCGGCAAGGGCCAGCCGGGCCAGATCGGGCACACCGGGCACCCGGCCGCGGCGGCCCGGTTCACCAACGTGCGGGTGGGGGTGCGGGGATGAGCGCGACGGTGTCGGAGACCGACCTGGCGCAGCGGGTACTGGAGCTGGTCGACAGCGGTGTCGAGGCCGAGGTCGTGGTCGAGCGCGCGGAGCTGGCGCTGACCCGGTTCGCCAACTCGTACATCCACCAGAACGTGACCGACGAGACCACGACGATCAGGTTGCGGCTCCACGCCGACGGTCGGACCGCGACGACCGCGACGACGGTGCTGGAGGGTCTCGATGATCTGGTCCGGCGAACGCTGGCCTCGATGCGCCAGGCGCCGGCCGACCCGACGTGGCCCGGGTTGACCCCGTCGACGCCGTCGACGTTCGGCGGCAACGTCGATGAGGAAACGGCCACGGCGTCGCCGGACGAGCGGGCGGCCCGGGTTCGTGCGTTCGTCGACCAGGCCGCCGGGATGGATGCGGCCGGCTACTGCCGCACCGCTGCGACGCGGATCGTCTACGCGAACTCGGCGGGCCAGCACGTGAGCGGTGCGAAGACGAGCGCGGCGATGGACGGTATCGCCCGGACCGGGACCTCGGACGGGCTGGCCCGGCTGGCGTCGGTGCGGCTCGCCGACATCGACGGCGCGGTCCTCGGTGCGCGGGCTGCGGCGAAGGCGCGGGCGGGTGCCGACCCGGTGGAACTGCCACCGGGGCGCTACGAGGTGGTGCTGGAGCCGACGGCGGTCGCCGATGTGCTGCAGATGCTGGGGGTGTACGGGTTCAACGCGAAGATGGTGCTCGACCGGCAGTCGTTCCTGGAGCTGGGCAAGGCGCAGTTCGACCGTTCGGTGACGGTGGTCGAGGACGTCACGGCACCCGACTCGACGGCACTGCCGCTCGACATCGAGGGCACGCCACGACGGCGGGTCGTGCTGGTCGACGGCGGGACGTCGAGCGCGGTGGTCCACGACCGGCGGACCGCGGCACGCGCCGGCGGTGGCGCGGAGTCGACGGGGCATGCCATCCCGGGCGGGGCTAGCTTCGGCGCGGTGCCGTCGAGCATGCGGCTGCTGCCGGCCGACGGGCCTGCGCCGACAGAGGTCGACGGGCCGGCCGCCGACTCGAGCGTCTCCGCGCTCGTCGCCGGGGTCGAGCGCGGGTTGCTGGTGACCGACAACCACTACACGCGGGTGCTCGACCCGCGGACGCTGGTGGTGACCGGGCTGACCCGCAACGGCGTCTGGCTCATCGAAAACGGCGTGATCACGACCCCGGTGCGGAACTTCCGGTTCACCCAGTCCTATCCGCAGGCGCTCGCTCCGGGCGCGGTGCTGGGCATCGGCACGCGCGCCGTCGAACTGCCGGGTCCGTGGAGCGAAGCCGGCTTCATCGCGCCCGCGTTGCGGCTCGCGTCGTGGAACTACACCGGGGGCGCCTCCGGCTGACCGCCGGAACGGGGCCCGGGACGGAGGCGCACTGCTCGGCAGGGTGCGCCTCGCGGTGGCCTGCGCCGAAGGCCCCGCGGGGCTCGGCGCGCTGGGCGAGCGGTGGCGGACGCACCCGAACCGGCCCTGACCAGCACCAAAGCACCCGTCACCAGGCCGTCTGCATCCAGTCGGAATGCCTTGCAGCGGCCAGACAGTCGGCGCGGGACACGGACCCGGCAACGGGCGCTGAACCGGCCCGGGCAACAGGCGCGGAGTCATCGCACAAGAGTGCGGAGTCATCGCACAAGAGTTCGGTCCGGCGGTGTGTCCCCTGATGCTGGAGTGAAGTTCTCCACAACGGACGACCGAAAATCCGGAAGGCCTTTCGTCATCGAGCCGACACACGCCAGACTCCCAACGCACGACGCTGCGGTGATCGGGCGTAACGTGTGCACCGACTACAGATCGGTACATCGGAGAACTCTTCCACTAGACCCCAGCCCGTCCAGGGAGCAGTCACCATGACGACCACGCCGGCCAGGCCCCGGTCAGCCTTTGGCGCGGGGCCCCGCGCCGCGATCAGCGCCAAAACGTTGCGGACGGACGGGTGGCGGGCCTCGCCGTTGTCCATCGCGGCCATTCTGCTGTTCTTCATCGTCTACTCGACGATCCGCATTTTCATGGCCAAGTGGTACTTCGTTCAGCCGTATGGCTACCTGACACCGTTGTACTCACCGTGTCTGAGCGACTCCTGCGTTGCTGGGTCGTCACACTTCGGCACGCCGTTCGGGGAGTTCCCCGTCTGGCTCCCGCTCGGTCTGGCCGCGTTCCCGATCGTCGCCGGATTCCGGGTGACCTGCTACTACTACCGCAAGAGCGGCTACCGCTCGCTGTGGATGTCGCCGCAGGCGTGTGCCGTGCAGGAGCCCCACAAGAAGTACAGCGGTGAGACCCGCTTCCCGCTCATCTTTATGAACTCGCACCGGTACTTCTTCTACTTGGCCGCGGCCATCCTGCTGATCAACATCTGGGACGCCCTGCACGCGTTCAAGGGCGCCGACGGCGGGTTCGGCATCGGCCTGGGCTCGCTGATCATCGTGGTCAACGTGATCGCGCTCGCCGGCTACACGGCATCCTGCCACGCGTGCCGTCACGTCATGGGCGGGCGCCTCAAGCACTTCTCGAAGCACCCGGTGCGGTACCACCTGTGGACGCTGATCTCGAAGCTGAACACCCGCCACGGCACGTTCGCGATGACCTCGCTGTTCACGGTCATCCTGACCGACGCTTACATCATGGCCGTGTCGGCCGGCTTGTTCACCGACCTCCGCATTTTCAACTAGGAAGCCCCCGATGACGAACATCGAACGACACACCTACGACGTCGTGGTGATCGGCGCCGGCGGCGCCGGCCTGCGGGCCGCGATCGAGGCAAGGCTCGCGGGCAAGAAGACCGCCATCATCTCCAAGTCGCTGTTCGGCAAGGCGCACACCGTCATGGCCGAGGGCGGCGCCGCCGCGGCGATGGGCAACGTCAACGCCAACGACAACTGGCAGGTCCACTTCCGCGACACCATGCGCGGCGGCAAGTTCCTCAACAACTTCCGCATGGCCGAGCTGCACGCCAAGGAGGCCCCGGACCGCATCTGGGAGCTGGAGACCTACGGCGCGCTGTTCGACCGCACCAAGGACGGCAAGATCAGCCAGCGGAACTTCGGCGGCCACGAGTACCCTCGCCTCGCGCACGTCGGCGACCGCACCGGCCTGGAGCTGATCCGCACGCTGCAGCAGAAGATCGTCTCGCTGCAGCAGGAGGACTTCGCCGAGCACGGCGACTACGAGGCCCGCATCCGGGTCTTCCAGGAGTGCACGATCACCGAGCTGTTCGTCGAGAACGACGCGATCTCGGGTGCGTTCGGGTACTACCGCGAGACCGGCGAGTTCGTGCTCTTCGAGACGTCGGCGATCGTCCTGGCGACCGGTGGTGTCGGCAAGTCGTACAAGGTGACCTCGAACTCCTGGGAGTACACCGGCGACGGCCACGCGCTGGCCCTGCGCGCCGGTGCGACGCTCATCAACATGGAGTTCCTCCAGTTCCATCCGACCGGCATGGTCTGGCCGCCGTCCGTCAAGGGCATCCTCGTGACCGAGTCGGTGCGTGGTGACGGTGGCGTGCTGCGCAACACCGACGGCAAGCGGTTCATGTTCAGGTACGTCCCCGACGTCTTCCGCAAGCAGTACGCGGAAACCGAGGAGGAGGCGGACCGCTGGTACTCCGACCCGGACAACAACCGGCGCCCGCCGGAGCTGCTGCCCCGTGACGAGGTTGCCCGCGCGATCAACAGCGAGGTCAAGGCCGGCCGGGGCACCCAGGCGGGCGGCGTGCTCCTGGACATCGCGAGCCGTCTGCCGGCCGAGCAGGTCCGCAAGCGGCTGCCCTCGATGTACCACCAGTTCAAGGAGCTGGCGGACGTCGACATCACGAAGCAGCCGATGGAGGTCGGGCCGACCTGCCACTACGTGATGGGTGGCGTCGAGGTCGACGCCGACTCCACGGCGGCGGCGGTCTCGGGCCTGTTCGCGGCCGGCGAGGTGTCCGGCGGTATGCACGGCTCCAACCGGCTCGGCGGCAACTCGCTGTCCGACCTGCTGGTGTTCGGCAAGCGGGCGGGCGAGTTCGCGGCGAACTACGCGACCGAGACGGGCCGGCGCAGGCCGAGCGCGGCGGCGGTCGACGCGGCGGTGGAGACGGCGCTGGCGCCGCTCACGCGGGGTGAGGGCGGCGAGAACCCGTACACCCTCCACCACGAGCTGCAGGAGATCATGGGCACGCTCGTCGGCATCATCCGCCGCGAGGGCGAGCTGCAGGAGTCGATCGGCCGGCTCGCGGAGCTGAAGGAGCGGGTCAAGAAGGTCGGCGTCGGCGGCGGCCGCAAGTACAACCCGGGCTGGCACCTCGCACTCGACCTGCGCAACATGCTCGTCGTCTCCGAGTGCACCGCGAAGGCCGCGCTGGAGCGCACCGAGTCGCGGGGCGGACACACCCGCGAGGACCACCCGAAGATGGACCCGAACTGGCGTCGGGTCAACCTGGTCTGCTCGCTCGACGGCGAGGACGTCCGGCTGGAGCGCAAGCCCTTGCCGGTGATGCGCCCCGAGCTCCAGGGTCTGTTCGAGCGGAGCGAACTGGCCAAGTACATGACCGACGAGGAGCTGTGATGGGCACCAAGCGCCACTTCCGTGTCTGGCGCGGCGACGACACGGGCGGATCGCTGCAGGATTTCCAGGTGGAGGTCAACGACGGCGAGGTCGTGCTCGACGTCATCCACCGGCTGCAGGCCACCCAGACGCCCGACTTGGCCGTACGCTGGAACTGCAAGGCGGGCAAGTGCGGCTCGTGCTCGATGGAGATCAACGGCAAGCCACGGCTGGGCTGCATGACGCGGATGTCGACGTTCGCCGACAACGAGACGGTCACGGTGACCCCGCTGCGGACCTTCCCGGTGATCCGTGACCTGGTCACGAACGTGAACTTCAACTACCAGAAGGCGCGCGAGCTGCCCGCCTTCGCGCCCCCGAAGGACCTGGAGCCCGGTGAGTACCGGATGCAGCAGGTCGACGTGGAGCGCTCGCAGGAGTTCCGCAAGTGCATCGAGTGCTACCTGTGCCAGAACGTGTGCCACGTGATCCGCGACCACGAGGAGAACAAGCAGGCCTTCTCCGGCCCGCGGTTCTTCATCCGGGCCGCCGAGCTCGACATGCACCCGCTCGACGCGCGCACCGACCGCAAGGAGATGGCACAGGCGGAGCAGGGCCTCGGCTACTGCAACATCACCAAGTGCTGCACCGAAGTGTGTCCGGAGCACATCAAAATCACCGACAATGCGATCATCCCCATGAAGGAACGTGTTGTCGATCGGAGGTACGACCCCGTGACCTGGCTTGGGCGCAAGATCTTCCGCCGTGACCAGCTCGACGACCCCACCGCCGGCCGTCCCGCGGCGACCGGGACCAGCGTGGCGACCCGGTCCGGGGACCTGGCGACCGCGGACACGAGCATGGGCTGGCACCAGGAGGGCCCGCTGCCGCAGGCCGCTCCCGTGGGCCCCGACGGCAAGCTGACGGTCGCCGAGCTCTACCTCGACCGTGCCGCGGCAGCCTCGCCGTTCGGTGACGACCAGGAGTTCCCGTTGCCGCCGGAGAAGCTGCGCTACCAGCACCCGTCGGCTCCCGACGGGGACGCGCACGGGCACTGACACAGTCCGATCCGAGGGCCTCTGCCGCTACGGCAGAGGCCCTCGCCGCATCGCGGCGGCATAGCGGTCCGTGACCTTCGACTGGACGAGTTTGGCGACAGGGTTGCCGAGCTTCACCCACCACTTCGCCGGTCGGCTGAACGCCCGGATGTCGAACCACACGTCGCCGGCCCCGTCCGTCGACAGCAGGAACGACTCCTCGCCGGTCTCCACGTGCCCCGGCAGCGTGCCGAACCCGAACCCGTAACGGTCCGGCTCGTCGACCAGCCACACGATGAGGCACGGCACCCACAGGCGCAGCGGTCCGATCCCGATGCCGGTCGCGAACTCCACCCCGGGCCCGGCGGTCTCGGCGTCGGTGCGCACGCGCAGTCCGGCGCCGCGCTGCGGTTGCCAATGCGCCAGGCCCACCTTCGCGGCCGCGAAGACCTCCGGCCCCGACCCGAGCCGCACCCGGCGCGTCACGTGCAGGTAGCCGGGTGGCATCGGCCCTTCGCGGGTCGCGCCGACCTCGGAATAGGTCACGGTCACGCGGACGACGGTAGCAACGGCCCCAGCGCCGCCACGATGGGCGCGTCGGCGGGCAGCCACGGCACACTGTCCAACTCGTCGTGAGAGAGCCACCGCAGGTCACTGTGCTCCAGCGGTACCGGCTGAGCCCCGTTGACGAGCGTCGCGAGGTACACCCGCAGGATCGCGCCGCCGTTCAGCATCGAGATGTCGGCACCGACACGCCGGCCGACCTTGACCTCGACCCCGAGCTCTTCCTGACACTCACGGACCAGGGCCTGCTCCTCGGTTTCGCCAGGGTCCACCTTGCCACCCGGAAACTCCCATTTTCCGGCCATTTCGGGCGGCTGGGCGCGCTCGCAGGCCAACACGCGGCCGTCGGAGACGATCGCGGCGCCGACGATGATCCTTGGCATCAGCCGTTCGGTCTGCACGGGCAACCAGGGTGCCAGATCGAAATGAAGTTTCGGTGTCGGGCTCTGCCCTGTTGTTCACCAGACGAGGGAAATGTGGCCGTGGACAGATCCACCGGCTGCTCGGCAGACTTGCGTACACCTTTGATGACGGGCAGGCTTCGAAACGGCCACAAGCTGGCAACGATGCCGAGGGAGGGTAGGTCGACATGCGGGCCCGGTGGAGCGACGATCACCGCGACTATCTCAGTGATGCACTGGCGTTGCTGCAAGGCTGGACACACGACGGCGGCGAGATCCGCCGGACACTCCATCTCGACGACTCCCAACACGCGGCACTGACAGAGCGAATGAAGGTGGTCGCGGACGCCCTGCAGGTGCGTCCCGATGTGCGCCGCCTGGACGGCCGCACCCAGATCCGCCTCCACATCCCCGGCACCGCGGACTTGTCCCCGGGCGAGGTGACGCTGGCCGCCCGCATCGAGGACATGTACAAAACCATCATCGCGGGTGCCGCCTGATCCCGGCCAGGATGTTCCACCCGCTTCCTTGGGCAGCGGCAGCGACGTGCGAGAAGGACCGAATCCGGCCTGCCTGCCACAAACCTGGCGAACTGCGACCGAGCGCCCGACACCGCTTCCCAGCCGGGCGGTGGCTCGACCGGGACACGGCATCGACGGACCTCTCAGACGTTGAAGCGAAACTCGACCACGTCGCCGTCCTGCATGACGTAGTCCTTGCCCTCGATGCGGACCTTGCCGGCGGCCTTCGCGGCGGCCTGCGAGCCGGCCGCCATGAGCTCTTCGAAGCTGACCACCTCGGCCTTGATGAAGCCGCGCTGGAAGTCGGTGTGGATCACGCCCGCCGCCTCGGGGGCCGTCGCACCGATCGGGATCGTCCACGCCCGCGTCTCCTTCGGGCCGGCCGTCAGGTACGTCTGCAGGCCCAGGGTGCGGAACCCGACCCGGATCAACTGGTGCAGGCCCGGCTCCGGCTGGCCGATCGACGCCAGCAGCTCCAGCGCCTCCTCCTCGTCGAGGTCGGTGAGCTCCGACTCGATCTTGGCGTCGAGGAAGATGGCCTCGGCCGGGGCGACGAGCGAGCGCAGCTCGTCGAGGAACGCCTCGTCGGCCAGGCCGGCCTCGTCGACGTTGAACACGTAGAGGAACGGCTTGGCGGTCAGCAGGTGCAGCTCGCCCAGCTCCGCCGTGTCGAACCTGCCGCCGTAGAGGGTCGTGCCCTCGTTGAGCAGCTCGGCGGCGGCCTTCGCCGCGGCGGCCACCGGCGCCCGGTCCTTGCGGACCTTGGCCTCCTTCTCCAGCCGGGGCAGCGCCTTTTCGATGGTCTGGAGGTCGGCGAGGATCAGCTCGGTGTTGATCGTCTCGATGTCGTCGGACGGCGAGATCTTGCCGTCGACGTGGACCACGTTGGGGTCGGAGAAGGCCCGGACCACCTGGCAGATCGCCGACGCGTCACGGATGTTGGCGAGGAAGGCGTTACCGCGGCCCTGACCCTTCGAGGCGCCCCGCACGAGGCCGGCGATGTCGACGAACGACACGGGCGCCGGGACGATCTTCTGCGAGTCGTACAGCTCGGCGAGCCGCGCCAGGCGGGCGTCCGGCAGGCCGACCACGCCGACGTTGGGCTCGATGGTCGCGAACGGATAGTTCGCGGCGAGCGCGTCACCCTTCGTCAGGGCGTTGAACAGAGTGCTCTTGCCCACGTTGGGCAGGCCGACGATGCCGATGGTGAGTGCCACGACATGTCAGCTTACGCAATGCCCGAACGGCGCTCCCGTGAGCTGCTCCGTCACGCTCCCGGCGGCCGGGCCGGTGGCCGCGTGACGCCCCGCCTCATCGCGCGTCGATCTTGCAGTTGTGGTGCCTGACAAACCGGGCATTCAGGGAGCGTCCCGGCACCACAAGTGCAAGATCGGCAAAGGTGGGGGGCGGCGGGGGGCGGCGGCGTCCCCCAGTATGGTGGCTCGACGTGGAAGCGGACGCGGTTCGACGGGCGGCGTCGCCGGGCACCGTCGGCGGTATCTCCCGGCAGCTCGCCGAGCTCGGGTTGCCGCGGGGCGCGACGGTGATCGTCCACTCCTCGCTGTCGCGGCTCGGCTGGGTCGCCGGCGGCGCGCAGGCCGTGGTGCTCGCGTTGCTCGACGCGCTCGGGCCGGACGGCACGCTCGTCATGCCGACCCACTCGCGCCAGCTCACCGAGCCCGCCGACTGGGGCAACCCGCCCGTGCCCGAGTCGTGGTGGGACGTCATCCGGCGGGAGACGCCGCCGTTCGACCCGCAGGTCACGCCGACGTACTTCATGGGTGCCGTCGTCGAGTGCTTCCGGCGCTTCCCGGGCGTGCTGCGCAGCAACCACCCGACGGTGTCGTTCGCGGCGCTCGGGCCGCTGGCGGAGCGGATCACCGCCGGGCACACGCTCGACGACGGGCTCGGCGAGGGGTCGCCGCTCGCCCGGCTGTACGAGCTGGACGCCTGGGTGCTCCTGCTCGGCGTCGGCCACGACAACAACACCTCGCTGCACCTGGCCGAGTACCGGGCGGAGGTGCCGAAGCGGTACCTGCGCCAGGGTTCGCCCATCACCGTCGACGGCGAGCGGCGCTGGGTCGAATACCGCGAGCTCGCCGACGAGACGTCGCTGTTCGAGCTGATCGCGGCGGACTTCGCGACCATCACCGGCAAGGAACTGGCGGGACCGGTCGGCGCCGGCACCGCCCGGCTCATGCGCCAGCGCGATCTGGTCGACTTCGGCGCGCGCTGGCTGTCGTCACGGGTGCGCTGACGGCTGTCCACCCGCGCCGGGTTCCGCATGTCGCGCAGCCGCTTCCCCGCGGGGTCGCGGCGCCGGCCACGCGGACACGGGGCCGGCGGGCCACTGCCCGCCGGCCCCGGATGTCAGGCCTGAGCCAGCGGGTTGGTGCTCGGGTCCTCGAACGTGACGGTCTCGAACGTGCCGTCGCCGTCCTTGTCGGTCACCGTGACGTCCTTGTCACCGTCGCCGTCGGTGTCCCGCACCACCGAGTCGGCGACCCCGTCGAAGTCGTCGTCACGCACGTCGGTGTCCGCCTTGCCGTCACCGTCGGTGTCGGCGACGACCCGGTCGATCAGCCCGTCGCCGTTGCGGTCCAGGGCCGCGACGTCCGGGGCGCCGTCGCCGTCGGTGTCGATGAACACGGCGTCGAACTCGCCGTCGCTGTTGAGGTCTACGACCGTGGTCTCCAGGCTGCCGTCGCCGTCGGTGTCGACCGCGACCGCCTCGGCGACGCCGTCGCCGTCCTGGTCGTACACGACCGACTCCGCCGCACCGTCACGGTTCTCGTCGACCGCGTAGATGACCGAGCCGTCCGCACCCTCGGAGACGGTGACCTCGGGGTCGCCGTACTCCGTGCCGGCCTGGCCCGCCTCGGCGGTGTCGGCGGTGTCGTAGTCACTCATGGTGCTGTCTCCAAATCAGGGGGTTCCGGCTCGCTGGTGAGAACAACCTAGACAACGGATCACCCCGGGAACTCCCACAAACGTGCCAGCAAAGCGTCCGCTAACGGACATCTCCCGGAGCCGGCCGGCGTCCGGGCGACATCTGAGTGACGCCGACCGTCGTGTCCGAAAACCGCCAGCCGGAGCCGCCGGGGCGGGGCAGGATTGAGCGCGTGGAACTCGACTTCGACACCTGCCGCAAGGCGGCGACCAGCCGTGACGCCCGGTTCGACGGGGTCTTCGTCACGGCCGTCAGGTCGACCGGCATCTATTGCCGCCCGTCCTGCCCCGCCATCACGCCGAAGGCGGAGAACGTCCGGTTCCTGCCCACCGCGGCGGCCGCACAGCGGGAGGGCTTCCGGGCCTGCCTGCGCTGCCGGCCCGACGCGGCACCCGGCTCCCCCGACTGGGACGTCCGTGGCGACGTCGTCGGCCGGGCCATGCGGCTGATCGCCGACGGCGTGGTCGACCGCGACGGGGTGCCGGGGCTCGCCGGCCGGCTCGGGTACACCGAGCGGCACCTGCACCGGATGCTCACCGCCGAGGTCGGCGCCGGGCCGCTGTCGCTCGCCCGGGCCCAGCGGGCGCAGACCGCTCGCGTGCTCATCGAGACCACCCGGCTCGGGCTCGCCGAGATCGCGTTCGCCGCCGGATTCGGCAGCGTCCGGCAGTTCAACGACACGATCCGGGAGATCTACGGCCGCACGCCGTCGGACCTGCGGGCCCGCCGCAGCCTGCCCGAGCACGACGAGGGCGTGGTCTCCGTGCGGCTGCCGTTCCGCGCGCCGCTGCACGCCGAGGCGCTGCTGTCGTTCCTCGAGGTGCGCGCGGTCGTCGGCGTCGACGAGGTCGACGCCGACGGCTACCACCGCGTGCTGCGCCTGCCGCACGGCACCGGGCGGGTGACGCTGCTGCCGAAGGCGGGGCACGTCGCCGCCACGCTCCACCTCGCCGACCTGCGTGACCTCGCGCCGGCCGTGGCCCGCTGCCGGCGGCTGCTCGATCTCGACGCCGACCCGGCGGCCGTCGACGCGGTGCTCGCCGCCGACCCGGCGCTCGCCCCGATCGTCGGAAAGGAAGAGGGCGTACGGGTACCCCGCGCGACCGACGGCTTCGAGATCGCCGTCCGCGCGGTCGTCGGCCAGCAGATCTCCGTGGCCGCGGCCCGGACCGTCCTGCGGAAGCTGGTCGGCGAGGCGTTCCCGACGGCGGAGGAGCTGCTGGCGCTGCCGGACGAGGCGTTCGCCATGCCCGACGCGCGCCGGCGGACGCTGCGCGCCCTCGCCACCGCGGTCGCGGCCGGCGAGCTGGACCTCGACGGCGGTGGCCGGGACGAGACGGTCGAGCGGCTCAAGGCGCTGCCAGGCATCGGGGACTGGACCGCGCAGTACACCGCGATGCGCGCCCTCGGCGACCCCGACGCCTTCCTGCCGACCGACCTGGGTGTGCTGCGCGGTGCCCGCGCCGCCGGACTGCCCGACAAACCACGAGCCCTGTCCGCACACGCCGAGCGCTGGCGCCCCTGGCGCTCGTACGCCGTGATCCGACTCTGGAGACTGCAATGACCAGGTATTACGCCACGACCCGCACGCCGGTCGGCCCGTTCACCACCGTCGTCGACGCCGACGGCGCCGTCCTAGCCAGCGGCTGGACGACCGACGTGGGTGAGCTGACCCGGCTGGCGAAGGTGACCGGGACCGCCGAGCGACGCGACGACGTCGGACCGGCGACGAAGGCCGTGCTGTCCTATCTGGACGGTGACCTGACCGCCGTCGAGGCGGTGCCGGTCCGGCAGCACAGTGGCGGGGAGTTTCTCAACCACGCCTGGGAGGTGCTGCGGGAGGTGCCGGCCGGCGCGCCGGTGACCTACAGCGAGTTCGCGGTCCGGGCCGGGCGCCCGGCGGCGGTCCGCGCGGCCGCCCAGGCGTGCGCACGCAACGCCGCCGCGCTGTTCGTGCCCTGCCACCGGGTGCTGCGCCTGGACGGCACCCTCGGCGGGTTCCGCTGGGGCCTGCCGGTGAAACGCTGGCTGCTGGACTTCGAGGCCGCCGCCCAGCCGGAATATGGCTTGGCGTCGATCTAGTCGCCAAGTAGCTTGGACTGATGCCGCCGGTCGTCGTGTCCACAGAGACAGGGCGGCCGGCGAAGGCGCGGGCGCTGTGGCGCATGCGGGTCTACCTGCGGCCCTATTACGCGCTGACCGCATGGTCGATGGTCGCCGCCATCGCCGCCACGGCCGCCGGCCTCGCCATCCCGATCCTCATCCAGCGGGTGGTCGACGGGCCGGTGCGGCGGGGCGACACCCGCGGGCTGCTGCTGCTGGGCGCCCTGGCGGTCGCGCTCGGGCTGTTCGAGGGGCTGCTGAGCTTCATCCGGCGCTGGGCGCAGTCGGCGGCGTCGGTCGGCATCGAGGCGAAGCTCCGCCAGGACCTCTACGCGCACCTGCAGCGCCTGCCGATCGAGTTCCACGACCGCTGGCAGTCCGGGCAGCTACTCTCGCGGGCGACCGCCGACCTGTCCACGATCCGGCGGTTCCTGGCGTTCGGGCTGTTCTTCTTCGTGCTCAACCTCGGCACGTATGTCGCCGTCTCGATCCTGCTGATCCACCTGTACTGGCCGCTCGGCGTGTTCGTCACGCTCAGCGCGATCCCGCTGTTCGTCATCAGCCGACGGTTCACCAGCCGATACTTCGCCGCCTCCCGCGAGCTGCAGGACGAGCTCGGCGACCTGACCACCCGGATCGAGGAGTCCGCGCAGGGCATCCGGGTGATCCGCGCGTTCGGCCGGCACGAGCACATGAGCGATCGGTTCGCCGAGGGCGCCCGCCGGGTCCACGACCTCGGTGTCGGCAAGTCCCGGATGATCGCCCGGACGCTGTCGCAGTTCGACCTCGTGCCCAACGTGACGCTCGCGGTCGTACTGGTCGTCGGCGCCGTGCAGGTCGCGCGGGGGGAGCTGTCGATCGGCGCGCTGGTCGCCTTCGTCGCGCTGCAGGTCATGCTGGTGTGGCCGATCGACCTCCTCGGCTGGATCATCGCCAACGCGCAGGAGGCGATGAGCGCCTCGGTCCGGATTTACGAGGTTCTCGACACGCCACCGTCGATTGTGGACCGCCCCGGCGCCCGCGTGGTGTCCACGGTGGAGGGCCGGCTGCGCTTCGAGGGCGTCGAGTTCGGCTACGAGCCCGGGCGGCCCGTCCTGCGCGGTGTCGACCTCGACGTCGCGCCCGGCGAAACCGTCGCCGTCGTCGGGCTCACCGGCAGCGGCAAGACGACGCTGGTCTCGCTGGTCCCGCGGCTCTACGACGTCGACGCCGGGCGGATCACCATCGACGGCCACGACATCCGCGACCTGACGCTCGACTCGCTGCGCCGGATCGTCGGCACCGCGTTCGAGGACCCGACGCTGTTCTCGATGAGTGTCCGGGAAAACCTGACGCTCGGCCGCACCGACGCCACCGACGAGGAGATCGCCGAGGCGCTGGAGATCGCACAGGCCCGGTTCGCGTACGACCTGCCGTGGGGCCTCGATACCCGCGTCGGCGAGCAGGGACTGTCGCTCTCCGGCGGCCAGCGGCAGCGCCTGGCGCTCGCCCGCGCCGTCGTCGGCCGGCCCAAGGTGCTGGTCCTCGACGACCCGCTGTCCGCGCTCGACGTGCACACCGAGGCCCTGGTCGAGTCGGCGCTGTCCACCGTGCTCGCCGGCACGACCGCGCTGCTCGTCGTGCACCGGCCGTCGACGATCGCCCTCGCCGACCGGGTGGCGCTGCTGCAGGACGGGCGACTCGTCGCCGTCGGCACGCACTCCGAGCTGATGGCGTCCCACGCCGGATACCGGGACGTGCTGCGTGGCCATTGACGTGCAGCGGTGGCGCGGCACCGCGACCGACGAGCCCGACCCGACCGTGCGCGTCGCCAGCCGGCGGCTGCTCGGGTCACTGCTCAGGCCGTACCGTGGCCGGATCCTGGTCCTTGTTCTTCTGCTGCTCGCCCAGAACTTCGCGGGGATGGCGGGGCCGTATCTGGTGAAGCTGGGCATCGACCACGGCATCCCGCCGCTCGCCGACGGCCGGAGCGATCCGACGGTGCTCATCGAGGTCGCGGTGCTCTTCGGCGTCGCCACGGCGGCGGAGTTCCTGGCCCGCCGCTGGTTCCTGGCGACGTCCGGACGGGTCGGCAACGCCGTGCTGCTCGACCTGCGCACCCGCGTGTACAACCACGTGCAGCGGCTGTCGATCGGCTTCCACGAACGGTTCACCTCGGGCCGGGTCATCGCGCGGCTCACCAGCGACGTCGACAACATCGCGGAGCTGACCGACGGCGCGCTCGACGACCTGGTGCTCGCCGGGCTCTCGGTGCTCTCGGTCGCCGGGATCCTGCTGTGGCTCGACCCGCCGCTGGCGCTGGTGACGCTCGCGTCGTTCCCGTTCCTGGTGTGGCTGTCGCGCTGGTTCCAGCGCGCGAGTGCCCGCGCGTACCGCCGCACGCGGGAGACGATCGCGCTGGTCATCATCCACTTCGTGGAGTCGCTCGGCGGGGTCCGCGCCGTCCAGGCGTTTCGCCGGGAGCGGCGCAACGACGAGATCTTCGCCGTGGTGAACCACGACTACCGGCAGGCCAGCCTGACCGCGCAGCGGCTCGCCGCGATCTATTCGCCCGCCATCAAGGTGATCGGCAACGTATCGATCGGCGTCGTGCTCACTTACGGCGGCTGGCGGGTCCTGCACGGCCACACCGAGGTCGGGGTCCTCGCCGCGTTCCTGCTCTATCTGCGCCGGTTCTACGAGCCGATGCAGGAGCTGGCGCAGTTCTACAACACGTTGCAGTCCGCGACCGCGGCGTTGGAAAAGCTGGCAGCGGTACTCGACGAGGCGCCCGCGGTCCCCGAGCCCACCCGGCCGGTGCCGTTGCCCGAGGCGCGCGGCGAGCTGACCTTCGACCGGGTGTCGTTCGCGTATCGCCCCTCGTCCGTGGTGCTGCCCGGCCTGGACCTGCACGTGCCGGCCGGGCAGACGGTCGCCCTGGTCGGCGCGACCGGCGCCGGAAAGTCCACGATCGCCAAGCTCGTGGCGCGCTTCTACGACCCCACGTCCGGCGCGGTCCTGCTCGACGGCGTCGACCTGCGGTCGTTGACCGAGGACGACCTGCGCCGGGCCGTGGTGATGGTGACGCAGGAGAACTACCTGTTCTCCGGCACCGTGGCGTCGAACATCGGCTTCGGCCGCCCGGGTGCGTCACGTGCCGAGATCGAGGCCGCGGCCACGGCGATCGGCGCGGACGCCTTCATCCGCGCGCTGCCCGACGGCTACGACACCGACGTGCGGAAGCGCGGCGGCCGTCTGTCGGCTGGGCAGCGGCAGCTCGTCGCCTTCGCCCGGGCGTTCCTGGCCGACCCGGCGGTGCTGATCCTCGACGAGGCGACCTCGTCGCTGGACATCCCGTCGGAGCGACTGGTGCAGGAGGCGCTGCGCACGATCCTGGCGTCACGCACGGCGCTGGTGATCGCACATCGGCTGTCTACGGTGGAGATCGCCGACCGGGTGCTCGTCCTCGGCGACGGCCGGATCGTGGAGGACGGGCCGCCGTCGTCACTCATCCGGGGCGGCGGGCATTACGCCGAACTGCACACACAATGGCGTGATTCACTCCTTTGATTGTCAGGTAATTGACAGTTCTGAGTCCGCCCGCGGATGAATGGCGAGGTTCACGCGGTCGATCTATCGTGGACTGGTTGGTTCGTGGGAAGATTCTCGTCACGCTACGGATCTGGGCTTGTCGCCCGCAGTGATGGCAACATCGCGCAGAAGAGGACCGATGACTGGCGGACGATGGAGTAGCCAGACCCGATTCACCGTCGTGTTCGTCGGGTTCACACTGGTCGGCCTGGGTGTTCTCACGACCGTGCAGTTCCGCAGCACCGCCGGTGCCGCCGCCCTGGTCGCGGCCGGCGTGCTCGTCGGGCTCGCGGGGCTGTCCGGCGGTGCCGTCGTGGTGCGCTCCGGCGATCGCGAGGAGCGGCTCGCGTCCGCGGGCAAGGCCCAGCAGGAGGGCGACGCGGAGGGCGCCTACGACCGGTTCGTCCAGCTCATCCGCGGCCACGCGCCGCAGGCCATCGCCTACCACGAGGGCGCCAACGCCGCGCTCTACGAGGCGGCCGGGCGCCAGGGGCAGCAGCTCCAGCCGGTGTTCGGCTACTTCCTCGGCCCGATCGCGATGTCCGAGCTGCACATCATCGTCGACGTCCGGGCCGGCACCGGCTTCTCCATCTCCCGGATGCAGGCCACCTACCAGGCGCTGCTGGTCGGGCCCACCGCGCCGTTCCAGGCCGCTCTGGTCATCGTCAACGCGGCACCCGACGAGTCGATCCTGTCCTCGGTGCGGCAGCTCGGCACGCTACTCGACCGGCCGGTCGCGGCCGTCGCCTGGCGGCTCGGCGACCCCTCCGACTGCATCTCCGACGCGATCGTCTCGCTCAAGCGTGAGCTGCGCCGCCGGGCACTCGAGTCGCCGATCGAGGTGCCCGACATCGTCTCCTTCGTCGAGGAGCCCGACGAGCCGTTCGAGCCCCAGCCGGTGCGCATCCCGACCCGCCCCGTCCAGCACCCGCCGCCGATACCCACACAGCAGCCGAGCCACCTCGACGACTACGGCGTGCCCACGTTTGCGACCAGCTCCACCGTCTACGGGCAGCCGGTCGACCAGCCGGAGCCCGACCCGGTCGACTGGCCGACGCCCGAGCCGCGGCGCCGCCCCTCCCCCGCGCCCCACGTCTACGACGACTCCGCGACCTGGCAGCGCGCCACCGACCTACACTGGCGCGGCCAGCTACAGGAGGCCGAGGCGGCGTA
Source organism: Dactylosporangium roseum (assembly GCF_025264685.1). Classification (GTDB taxonomy): domain Bacteria; phylum Actinomycetota; class Actinomycetes; order Mycobacteriales; family Micromonosporaceae; genus Dactylosporangium; species Dactylosporangium roseum. The sequence continues at coordinate 1,006,899 of NZ_CP073721.1, read as the reverse complement.
CCGTGAGATCGTCGACGCCCGCGCACACGCCCTCGGCTGGGACCACCCCGACACGCTGACCGCCCGCGACCAGCACGCCACCGTGCTGCGCGACCTCGACCGGCTGGCCGAGGCGCTGGTCGAGTGCGACGAGGTGCTGACCGCCCGCATGCGCATCCTCGGCGAGGGCCACCCGGACACGCTGACCAGCCGCAGCCACCTGGCGACGATCTACCACCAGCTCGGCGACCTGACCCGGTCCGAGGCCGAGCACCAGCGGGTCCTCGAGTCGCGCACCCGCGTCCTGGGCGCCAACCACCAGGAGACGCTGATCAGCCGGAGCAACCTCGCCAAGGTCTATCAGGACATGGGCGAGCTGGACCGGGCCATCGACGAGCACAGCACGGTCATGCAGGCCCGCGCGCGGCTCCTGGGCCCCGAGCACCGGGACACGCTGATGAGCCGCAGCCTGCTGGCCTCGGCCCTGCACCACGCCGGCCGGCTCGGCGAGGCCGAGGGCGAGCACCGGGCCGTCCTCGGCAGCCGGCTGCGGCTGCTCGGGCCGATCCACCTCGACACCGCCGTGTCCCGGCACCGGCTCGCCAGCGTGCTCCACGACCTGGGCCGGCTGGACGAGGCGATCACCGAATACCGTGCGGCGCAGTCGGTCTACGCCCAGCTCCTCGGTGCCAGCAGTCCCTTCGCCCGGGCGGCCGCCTCCGACCTGTCCCTCGCCGAGGGTGCCCTGCGGGGGACGCTGGGCACACACCGCTACTGAGCGCCTGTTTCATGGCTGGGACCGCCGCGGCCCGACCCCGGTTGTGCGACAGGCGCTAGAAGTCCCCGCCGAAGTCGCCGAAGTCCCCTGCGTCGCCGAACCCCGCGTAGCCGTAGTCACCACCGTCGCCGCCGAAGTCCCCGCCGGCGCCGTTGCCCTGATCGAAGCCCTGGTCGAGGCCCTGGTCATAGCCCTGGCCAAAGCCGGCGTCGTAGCCGGTGTCGCCCCACGCCGGACTGAACAGGGCGTCGAAGACGAGCAGTGAGCCGACACCCCAGGCACCTGCCACCAGCGCGGTCTTCCACCACGGCTCGGAATACCAGCCGGCGGGGACGCCACGACCGGCGACCCGGCCGCCCGGGTAGTAGTAGGGCGTCGAGTTGCCGGGCGTCGGGCTGGCCCGGAACGTGTGGCCCTGCACGTCGACCTCGCGCTCCTTGGTGATCTGCCCGGCCCGCGAACCGGCCAGCGACGGCAGGTCCGGTCCCGGATCGATGCCCATGGCCACGCGGGCGGCACGGACGTAGGCGAGGCCCTCCAGCGCGGTCTCGCGGGCCAGCTCGTACTGCTTGGCGGAGGTGGCCCGCTCGAGCTGCGAGCCGGCCGCGTTGTACCGCTCCCCGGCGTCGACCAGAGCCTGCTTGACCGCCGGCGCGTCACCGGAGAGATTCATCACCTGCCCGCCGAGGCGCTCATACCAGCGCAGTGCGTCCTCGCGAGCGTCGGCGAGCTCCTGTGCAGCCCGCTTCTTGCGCCCGTTGCCGACCACGGCCACCAGCCCGACGGCGATGACGACGACGACGGCGACGACGATCCAGGTACTCATGCTTCGACGGTACCGTTTCTGTCGTACCCCTACGGCATGCTGATGAGCGTGGAACTCCTCCTCGTCCTCGTCGGTCTTGTCGTCGGTGCCGCCCTCGGCTGGTTCGCCGCCCGCTCGCGCTCCGCGGTCGAGCGGGCCAAGCTGGAGGCCACCCTGCAGGCGACGCGGGACGGCGAGGCGAGACTGGAGAGCTCGCTGCGCGCGCTGACGTTCGAGGCCCGGGCGCAGACGCAGGACGCGGTCGCCGATGCCGTCGCGCCGCTGCACGAGACGCTCCAGCGCTACGAGCGACGGGTCGCCGAGCTCGAGCGGGACCGGGTCGGTGCCTACGAGTCGCTGCGGGAGCAGGTCCGCGCCATGCACCAGGTCTCCGGCGAGCTGCGCACCGAGACCCGGCAACTCGTCAGCGCGCTGCGCACACCCCAGGTCCGCGGCCGGTGGGGTGAGCACCAGCTCCGGCGGATCGTCGAGGCCGCGGGCATGCTGGAGCACTGCGACTTCGAGGAGCAGGTGACCGCCGCGACCGACGGCGGCGCGCAGCGCCCCGACCTCGTGGTGCGGCTGCACGGTGGACGTCAGGTGGTCGTGGACGCGAAGGCGCCGCTGGAGGGCTACCTGTCGGCGATGGAGGCCCGTGACGAGGCGGCGCGCAACACCGCGCTGAAGCAGCACGCCAAGCACCTGCGGGCGCACGTCGACGCGCTGGCCGGCAAGGCCTACTGGGCGGCGTTCGAGCCGGCGCCGGAGTTCGTCGTACTGTTCGTGCCGGCGGACACCTTCCTCGACGCCGCCCTGCAGCGTGACCCAGCGCTGTTGGAGCACGCGTTCGCCCGCAACGTGGTCCTCGCGACCCCGGCGACGCTGGTGGCCCTGCTGCGCACGATCGCCTACGGCTGGCGGCAGGAGTCACTGGCGCACAACGCTCTGGCCGTCCATCGCACGGGCCGTGAACTCTACGCGCGACTGTCCACAATGGGCGACCACCTGGCAAAGGTCGGCACGGCGCTGAGCGGCGCCGTGACCTCGTACAACCGGGCGGTCGGCTCGCTGGAGTCCCGGGTGCTGGTGAGCGCCCGCAAGCTGGCCGAGCTGGGCATCAGCTCCGACGACCTCCCGGCTCCGTCCCAGGTCGAGGTCGCCCCGCGCAACCTCCAGTCCCCGGAGCTGGTCGACAGCGAATACGAGGCTCTCCTGCTGGCCGCCCTGCGCGAGGAACCTCCCCAGTAGCGCCGCCCTGTTCGCGTCCTCTTCGCTTCCCACCTCCCGCTGCCTCCGCTCCTCTTCGCGGCGGCGACGTCACGGGCGGCGGCCTTCCGGCTGGTGCGCAACCCGCCCCAGCGTCCAGCCGCAGACTGTTTCTCCGCTCACCAGGCACCGCGAGCCGGCCGACGCAGCAAGCCCCGGCACCACAGGCCCACCGGCACCGGATAGCCCTGCAAGCTCAACCCCACCACCGGGAACGCCCACCATCGCAGACCCTCAACACCGGGGACGCCCACTCTCGCAGACCCTTAGCACTGGAACGCCCACCACCGCGCGCTGACCACGGAAAGCCTGCCGTGAGGCTCACGTCGTCGCCATGGCCATCACGTTTGTGCCCGATTTATCGGATAAATCACCGTATAGGCGACGATTGATCGAGGCTGATCGTGGAGTCCTCTGGTTCCTCTGGCACAAGGCCTCGAAGTGCGGCCCGACAGCCACTGATCAACCCGACCAAGGCCGACAATTCGGGCGCAGGGCGTCGTCGCCGAGGCGTGCCGGCGGCGCGTTCCGGCACAATCCGCCGCCATGCCGCTCGATCTCATGATCATGGGAAAGATGTGGCTATCGGGGCAGCCACATCTTTCCCATGATCATGGAGTCGCCCGGGCCGGAACGCGCCGTCCCGGGCCAGGGGCGACCGCGAGCGACAGACACCCACCCGTAGCGCAGCACCGGGGTGGACAGACGACCGCACGGCTGAACTCCGCGGTCCTGCCCTCTGCCAACCGGAAAACTCCACGACCAGCTCGGGCTTGGCGGCAATCGACCTGAGCATTCGGTTCTGGCTTGCAAGCGATGTCGGGCGACGTACTCGACTGTGTCGCACACATGATCGCGATTCGACGTGTCACGCCCTAGCGTCCCTGGCATGTTCGGACTCGGCCGGAAACCCGGCGCCAACGCGATCACCGCACGCGGGGAGATCGCCCACGTCGAATTCGGCCTGCAGAACGTCGACTCGCACGGCAACACGCGCGCGTCGCGGTACACGGTGCGTGTGAACGTCTTTCCCGACGACGCCGCGCCGTTCGTCGCGTCGATCAACGTCAAGCTGCGCGGCACCGCCGGGCCGATGATCGGCGAGGAGACCTGGGTGCGATTCCAGCCTGGCAAGCCGGACCGAATCGACTTCGACCGCGACCAGATCAAGCTTCGGGCGTACGACCGCGTCCGGGCCAACCCCGGCCTGAAGATCGTCGTCGACACGCTGTACAGCCACGGCGATCCGCCGATCAGCGTGATCGCCACCGCGCGCTAGCCGTGTCGACTCTCGTGCCACCCAGATCGTCCGGCACGCCCAGCCTTGACGATGCGGTCGCCATCGGGATCAGCGCGGGAAGAACCGCAGCCCATCCGGACAAGCGTGGTGGAACGTCACAGGGTCGTCGAGTCGTACCGGAACAGGCCGAACCGATACGAACCGGCGTGCTCGATCAGCAGACCGCCGACAAGGCGGCCAGCCGGAAGGCGCCGAGCGGCAAGCAGGCCGACGACCCGTCCAGCATCGGCGAGGTAGCGTGTCGTCACCGGGCCGGCGAAGCCTCGATCACGACGACGACGCCCTCCGCGCTCAGCCCAACGTCTTGGCGACCTCTGCGGCACGGGCTGCGGTGCTGGCCTTCATGTCTCGCTTGAGCTCCTGCGGCAGCGAGAAGACGAGCTTCTCCTGCGCCGTGGTGATCTCGGCGACGTCGGTGAAGTCGCGCTCGGCCAGGAAGTCGAGCACCTCCATCACCAACTCGTCCGGCACTGAGGCACCCGACGTGACGCCGATCGTGGTCGCCCCGGCCAACCACTCTTCCTGGATCTCACTGGCGAAGTCGATCAAGTAGCCCGCCCTGGCACCCGCGTCGACAGCGACCTCGCGCAGGCGCTGCGAATTGGAGGAGTTCTGCGAGCCGATGACCAGCACGACATCGCACTGGGGCGCCATGGCCTTGACGGCGTCCTGCCGGTTGGAAGTCGCGTAGCAGATGTCGTCGCTCGGCGGCGACATCAGCAGCGGCAGCTTCTTCTTCAGCCGGGCCACGGTCTCGAGGGTCTCGTCCACCGAAAGCGTGGTCTGCGACAGCCAGACCACCTTGGACTGGTCACGGACAGTGACCTTGTCGACACTGTCCGGCCCGTCGACGAGCTGGATGCGCGCCGGGGCCTCACCGGTCGTGCCGATGACCTCTTCGTGCCCCTCGTGCCCGATGAGCAGGATGTCGTAGTCGTCGGCAGCGAACCGGCGGGCCTCCTGGTGGACCTTGGTGACCAGTGGGCAGGTCGCGTCGATCGCCTTGAGCGAGCGGGCCTTGGCCTGCTCGTGCACCTCAGGCGCGACGCCGTGAGCGGAGAACACCACCGTGGCACCCTCCGGCACCTGCTCGTTCTCCTCGACGAAGATTGCGCCCTTGGCCTGTAGCGTGCTGACCACGTGCTTGTTGTGCACGATCTCCTTGCGGACGTAGATCGGCGCGCCGTAAAGCTTCAACGCCTCCTCCACCGTCTGGACCGCACGGTCCACACCGGCACAGTAGCCACGGGGCTTCGCGAGCAGGACGCGCTTCGAACCAGTCACCCCGCCATGGTACGTGCCCCCACCGACAACCCGCCTCGCCGCAGGAAGGGCAGCGTGCCCGCGATCACCGCCAGCACCGCGCACACACCGACCACAGCGAAGAGTGTCGCCCAGGGCATGACGAGGGTCACCTCGGCGCCAATCTCGTCTTGCAGCCCCGCCCGAGCCTCGAACAGCGCTGGCACCGCGACCGCTAGGCCCAGCAATGTGCCGGTCAGCACCGCGAGAAGCGCCTCGAGCACCACGACACGGACCGTCTGGCCGGCCGTCGCTCCGGTGTGGTGCAGCGTGACGAATTCCTGCCGCCGCCCGTACGTCGCCATGAGCAGCGTGCTGGCCACCGCCAGCCCCGTGTAGCCCACCGAGATCCCCAACAGCACCGCCAGGAACAGGTTGATCAGATCGCCCTCCTCGCCGGCCTTCCGTTCGACATACTCCCGCGCGGTCACCTGCTCGGCTCCGGGTGTCGCCGTGAACGGCCCAGCGAGGTACACAACCTGGGTCAACGCCGTCGGGTCATGCGCCCGGAGCAATGCCCTTGGCAGCATCACCGTGTCGATCAGCACGTCGTCCCGCACGGCCGAAACGGTCATCGTCTGCACGGTGCCGTCCTCGAACCGCAAAGGCACGACCTGTCCAGCCTTCCATCCGAGTGACGGTGCCGCGAAGAGCCCGTCGGCCGTCGAGGAACCGGCGGCGCGGATCGGCTTGCCTGACGTGAGAAACACCGTGCTCACCACCTCCGACCGCCCCTGCTGCGCCACTACCGCCGCCTCCGACAGGCCCGGCGCCGATGCCGGCACGGCGACCGCCATCTCCGGAATCGTCGCGGTGTCCTCGACGGCGACCGCCGCGAGCGCGGTCTGAAACGTGCCGACCAGCAGCACCGCGAATCCGACCGCCGCCAGCACCGGTGCCGCAGTCGACGCCACCCGCCGGGCCGCGACCAGGGTGCCTTCGCGGACCAGCATGCCGGTCGCACCCCGACGCGCCGGCCAGGTGACCAGCCGAACCAGCGGCACCACGACAACGGGTGCCAAGAGTGCCGCCGCCACCAGAAGTACCATCGCCGAACCGAGCACGATCGTCGGCTTCTGCTCCGCGGTCGACCCCGGCACCAGCGCCGCGAGCCCGCCACCGATGACCACGCCGAGCAGCCCGAACACCCACCGCGACAGCGTCATCGGCCGTTTCTCGACGGCGGCTTCGCGCAACGCGTCGAGCGCGGGCACCCGGCTCGCCCGCCGCGCCGACAGCCACACCCCGAGCGCCGCCACGACAAGTCCCGTCAGCAGCGACACGACGACCGCCCACCAGGAGAACCCGACCTGAAACCCGGTCGGCTCCAGCCCGACCGCCACGAACGGCCGCTCCAGCAGCGGGGCCAGTAGCGCCCCGAGCGCGGGGTCCTCGGGCTGTCCACCATTGCGGTGCTGGTCGCCGTCATCGCGCTAGGTGCGCTGTTCAGCGTGGTGCTGGTGGGGCTCGCGAGCATCGTGGCCGTGGCGCTGTCCGGCATCCCTGTCGCGCGGATCGAGCGATGGCGGCTCGGCCTGGTCGACGAGAACGAGGTGGCCGACCCGCATCGGACGCCGGACAAGCCAGGGGTCCGAGCGTGGGTCTACTACCGGTTGAAGGAAGGAGTGACATGGCGCGAGCTCGGCTACACCATGCTCATGATCTCGATCCTGTGCTGGGTCGACATGATCGTGATCACCGGGGTCACCACGGTGGTGACATCGCTGGTGTTCGGCCCGGCCTACATCGACGAGGTGCCGATCTGGCTGACGTCGCTCCTGTCGATGGCCGGTCTCGTCCTGGCAGTCGCGTCGGCGTATCCGCTGGCCGGGTGGGCGGGGGTGCGAGCGGCAATAGCCAGGGCGATCCTGGCACCCCGCACGGACGACCACGACCCCCGGCTGGTCGAGCTGACCCAGTCGCGGGCACGGCTGGTGGACGCGTTCGAGATCGAACGGCGGCGCATCGAGCGCGACCTGCATGACGGGGCCCAGCAACGGCTCCTGGCACTCAGCATGGAGCTTGGCATGGCTCGCATGGAACTACCCGACAGGTCACCCGCCGCCGAGTCGGTCGAGCGTGCGCACCGGCTGACCAAGGAGGCGCTCACGGCTCTGCGGGAACTGATCCGCGGGGTACATCCCAAGATCCTCACCGATCGGGGACTCGACGCGGCGCTGCGCGAGGTGGCGGACCGGGCCACCGTGCCGGTCGACCTGGACCTGACCATCCCACACCGGCTGCCACAGTCCGTCGAGGTCGCGGCGTACTTCGCGGTTGTCGAGGCGCTGACCAACGTCACGAAGCACAGCGGAGCCAGACGGGCCAGAGTGGCCGCGTCGGTCAGGTTCGACCGGCTCAGCGTCCAGATCCGCGACGACGGGTTGGGAGGCGCCGATCCTGCGCGGGGCACCGGCCTGACCGGGCTTGCCGACCGGGTCGCCGCACTGGACGGCAAGGTGTCGTTCGCGAGCCCCGTCGGCGGTCCTACGGTGGTGCACGTGGAGATTCCGTGCGGGTCGTGATCGCCGAGGACGGGGTGCTTATCCGCGAGGGCATCAAGGGGCTGCTGCAGCGGTTCGGACACGAGGTCGTCGCCGCTGTCGGTGACGCCCCGGCGTTGATCGACGAGGTGCACGCGCACCGGCCGGACCTCGTCGTGACGGATGTCCGCATGCCGCCGGGGTTCAGCGATGAGGGGCTCCAAGCGGCGATCAAGCTCCGGGCCGCCGATCCGAAGCTGGCGATTTTGGTGCTGAGCCAGTACGTCGAGCGGACCTACGCCGCCGAGCTGCTGGAGTCCGGGCGGCGTGGAGGCGTCGGATACCTGTTGAAGGACCGTGTCGGTGACATCGCTGAGTTCGTCGATGCGGTTGATCGGGTCGGGGCCGGGCACACGGTGGTCGACCCGGAGGTCGTGGCGCAGCTACTCGGACGCCGCCGCGATCCGCTGTCTCGCCTGACCCCTCGGGAGCGGGAGGTGCTCGCGCTGATGGCCGAGGGCCGGTCCAACACGGCGATCGCGCGCACGATGTCGGTGAGCGATGCGGCGGTCGCCAAGCACATCGGCAGTGTGTTCGCCAAGCTCGAGTTGCCGGCGGACGACGACGACCAACACCGGCGGGTGCGCGCCGTGTTGGCGTATCTGCGGGGCTGAGAAAATGTCAGTCAGGGTGCGTAGGGTGTCGCTATGACCACGCCACAGCAGCCAGCATCCACGAGCGACGCGCCGTGGCCGGTGCGCGTGGTCAGTCAGAAGATCGGCGCCTGGATCGGCAAGCTCGGCTGGATCTGGGTGGACGGGCAGGTGGCACAGATCACCCGCCGACCCGGCACCAACACGGTCTTCCTGACGCTACGTGATCCGTCAGCCGACCTCAGCCTGACCGTGACCACCAACCGCGACGTGGTCGATCTCGGAGCGCCGGGGCTGTCCGACGGCGCACGGATCGTCGTGCACGCACGGCCGGAGTTCTATGCGGCACGGGGTTCGCTCAGCCTGCGCGCCGACGAGATCCGGCAGGTCGGCCTGGGTGAACTCCTCGCCCGTCTCGAGCAGGTCAAGAAGCTGCTGGCAGCCGAGGGGCTGTTCGACCGGGCGCGCAAGCGGCGGCTGCCGTTCCTGCCCGGCCGGGTGGGGCTGATCACCGGACGGGCCAGCGCGGCGGAGCGCGACGTGTTGACCAACGCCCGCCGCCGGTGGCCCACCGTCGAGTTCCGGGTGATCAACGTGGCGGTGCAGGGGCCGTCGGCCGTTCCGCAGATCGTCGACGCGCTCGCGGTGCTCGACCGCGACGAGACGATCGACGTGATCGTGCTGGCGCGCGGCGGCGGCTCGACCGAGGATCTCCTGCCGTTCTCCGACGAGGCGCTGTGCCGGGCGGTGTTCGCCTGCCGCACACCTGTCGTGTCGGCGGTCGGGCACGAGACCGACATCCCGCTCGTCGACTTCGTGGCCGACGTGCGCGCATCCACGCCGACCGACGCCGCCAAGCGCATCGTGCCCGACCTGAACGACGAGCTGCGCCTCATCGGTCAGGCCAAGCAACGGCTCGACCGCGCTCTCCGCGGGCTGCTCGACCGCGAGCAGCACCGGTTGGACGCGCTGCGGTCGCGGCCGTCGATCGCCCGCCCCCTCACCATGGTGGACACTCGGGCGGCGGAGGTGGCCGCCCTCCGCGACCGGGCCACACGCAACCTCAGCCACCGCCTCGACCGGGCCGGCACCGAGCTGGCCCACACCCTCGCCCGGCTTCGCACGCTGTCGCCGTCGGCGACCCTCCAGCGCGGTTACGCCATCGTCCAGCGCGACGACGGCAGCGTCGTGCGATCGCCGGCCGACGTGTCGGTCAAGGACCAGCTCCGGATCCGCCTCGCCGAGGGCGAGTTCGCCGCCACCGTCGACGGGTGAAAGGAGGATCTCTGTTGTCGCAGCGCATCCAGGAGTACATGCTCACGAGCGCGAGCCACGGGCGCGAGGTAGTCCGGGTGGGACCGTTCACGATGACGATCACCGGCCACGACCCCAACGTCTACCTCAACTACGCCATCCCTGACCCAGGCGCCATGCCCGGCCCCGACGATGTCGCAGCGCTGGTCGAGGCGTTCACCAGCAGGTCGCGGACGCCGCGGTTGGAGTACCTGCCCGGTCAGGCCCCGGCCGTCGAGGCTGCGCTGCTCGCGGCCGGCTTCGTGGTCAGCAACCGGTTGCCGCTCATGGAGTGCCCACCCGGAGCCGAGGTCGACAAACCGGTCCCCGAGGGCATTGAGCTCGTCACCCCGGCCTCCGACGAAGAACTGTTCGGCATGCTGTCGGCGCAGCATGAGGCGTTCGGCGAGCCGCCGCCGTCGGCCGAGCACCTCGCCGCGGCGCGGGGCAGGTCCACCGGCGGGCAGATCGCGCTGCTCGCCCGCGATTCGACATCCGGCGAGCCGGTCGGCGGCGGGGTGGCGGTCGCCGTCCGCGACGGGATCAGCGAGGTGGCTGGCATCGGAGTGCGGCAGAAGTACGAGCGGCGCGGCATCGGCGGGGCACTGACCCTCCAGCTCACGCGCGCCGCGCATGCGGCCGGGGCGGTGCTGGTCTACCTGACCCCGGCCGGCGACGCGCAGGAGCGTGTGTACGCGCGAGTCGGCTATCGGCGCACCGATTCGGTGCTGTTCCTGACGAAGGAGTAGGCGTAGTGAGCGAACCGCGGGCCGAGCGGCCCGAGCTGTCGTATGAGCAGGCCCGCGCGGAGCTGGCCACCGTGGTGGAGAAGCTTGAGTCGGGCGGGACGACGCTCGAGGAGTCGCTGGCGCTGTGGGAGCGGGGCGAGGAACTGGCGGTGATCTGCCAACGTTGGCTCGACACCGCGCGGGCCCGCCTCACGCCGTCGTAGGCGTCCACGCCACCGCCGCAGCGGCCTTCGCTAGCCCGGGCAGGGCAGCCGGGCAAGGTCAGCGGAGGGACTCGGCCAGGCGTTGGAGTTGGACGTCTGTGGCTCGGCCCACGACGATGATCGTGCGGTGGTCCGTCACCTGGACCAGTGCGCGCTCGCCCGGGCGGCCCTCGGAGTAGCGCTGCCAGGACAGGTTGTTGACGGTGATCGTCTCGCCCGGCTTGGCGGACGGGCCGATGACGTCGGCGACCAGGACCGATGTGGGTTTGGCGCTTTCCACCACCTGCATGGCGCCGTCGTCGGGAGCGGTCACGCCGAGCCGGAGGACACCGTCGGTGAACGTTGCCGAGGCGATCCGCCAGCCTGATGGCAGGTCCTCCGGCTTGAGCGCGGTGAACTGGTCGGCGCGCTGCACCGAGCCGTACACGTCTGTCGTGTTGACCGCGGGGGGCTCCTCGTGGCCCAGGAAGCGATAGAACACCACAAGGAGGAAGACCGGCACCAGCAGGACGATCATGGACAGGGCCATGTCCCGCGGGCGGCGGCCTCCGCGCTGGGACGGAGTCGGCGTGGTGGGCGAGGGTGCAGCGGTTTCCACCCTCCCATCCTGACCGATCGCCTCCGCTCCGCCACAACCACCCACCCGGAACGGAAGAGAGGGAGTGGACAAGAGACGAAGGGCGAAGAGAAGGTTGGGCAAAAGGGGTGGACGGATGGCCGAGGAAACGCCCGCAGGGAGCGGTAGAGCCGACCGCAACCGGGCCGCGGTACGAGAGATGCCACACACGTGCGGGCCGAACGAGCGTTCACCGGGTGTCCCTGGAACGATTACGGGCATTCAACACGCCCACGCAACGATGCGCGAGGAGTGCAACATGAGCCGTGAGATGGACCGGAACCTGGCCCTCGACCTGGTACGGGTCACCGAAGCGGCGGCGATGGCCGCCGGTCGGTGGGTCGGCCGCGGGGACAAGAACGGCGGCGACGGCGCGGCCGTCGACGCGATGCGCCTCCTGATCAACTCGGTGCCGATGCAGGGCGTCGTGGTGATCGGCGAAGGCGAGAAGGACAACGCCCCCATGCTGTACAACGGGGAGCGTGTCGGTGACGGCACCGGGCCGGAGGTCGACGTCGCGGTCGACCCGGTGGACGGCACCACGCTGATGAGCAAAGGTATGCCCAACGCCCTGGCGGTGCTGGCGGTGGCCGAACGCGGCGCCATGTTCGACCCCAGCGCCGTCTTCTACATGGAGAAGCTGGCCGTCGGGCCGGAGTGCGCCGACGTCATCGACATCGAGGCCGGCGTCGAAGAGAATCTCAAACGCATCGCCCAGGTCAAGCGGTCGAGCGTCTCCGAGCTGACCGTCTGCATCCTCGACCGGCCGCGCCACCAGGACCTGGTGCAGAAGGTGCGGCGCACCGGGGCGCGGATCCGGTTCATCTCCGACGGTGACATCGCCGGGGCGATCAGCGCCGCGCGGGAGGGCAGCGAGACCGACGTGCTGATGGGCATCGGCGGCACGCCCGAGGGCATCGTCGCCGCCGTCGCGCTGAAGTGCATGGGCGGGGCGATCCAGGCCAAGCTGTGGCCCCGCGACGACGCCGAGCGGGAGAAGGCGATCGCCGCCGGACACGACCTCGATCGCGTGCTGCACACCGACGATCTCGTCAAGGGTGACAACATGTTCTTCTGCGCGACCGGGGTGACCAGCGGCGACCTGCTGAAGGGCGTGCGCTACCGCTCGGGTGGCGCCTACACCCAGTCGATCGTCATGCGGTCCCGGTCGGGGACGATCCGGTGGATCGACTCCTTCCACCGGCTGGAGAAGCTGCGGGCCTACTCACTGGTGGACTTCGACGGCAACTTCACTGAGCCGTAGGACAGCTCGGATCGCCTCGTCGACCGCGCACCTCCAAAACCTGTCGAACAGCGCCGCGGCGCGCACGCCCGTGGGTACGTGCGCAGCCGCGGTGCCGGCATCCCGCCGATCGCCGCCACCCGGGTGAGCAGTTCCCGGCCGGCGACCCCGGCGCGGCTGGAGTGCCCAGTCGCGGACCGCGTGGCAGAAGGCCGGCCAGCGTTCGGCGGATCCGATGCCGCGGGTGTGCTCGCCCGCCGGAAGGCGTCAGTGGGCGGCTGCTCGCGGCATTCCAGACCTAGACGATCGGGATGCCGAAGCCGACCGTGGTGCCGACGCCCTCGGTGGATTCCAGCGCCATCCAGCCGCCGTGGGCCTCGACGATCGCCTTGCTGATCGCCAGGCCCAGGCCGCTGCCCTTGATGGCCCGCCTCTGCGCGTCGGCGGTGCGGAAGAAGCGGGTGAACAGCATGCTCTGCTCGTGCTCCGGGATGCCCACGCCGGTGTCGCGGACCCACACGACGATCTCACCGTCCCGCTCGCGGCCGGTGACGGTGATCGTGCCGCCCGGGTCGGAGAACTTCACCGCGTTGTCGAGGAGGTTCAGCACGACCCGCTCGAGCTGGTCACCGTCGCCCTGGACAACGGGAATGTGCTCATCGACGTCGAGGATCACGGCCAGACCGGCCGTCTCGACCGCCGGGCGGATCGCCTCGCCGGCCGCGTCGACGAGCTGCCGGATCCGCACCGGGCCGACGGTCAGCGTCAGCGTCCCCGACTCGATGCGGGAGAACGTCAACAGGTCCTCGATGAGGTCGAGCAGCCGGCGGCCGTTGCGGTCGATGATGCCGACGATCCTGCGCTCGGTGGCGCCGAGGGTGGTGCTGTCGGTGTCGGCGAGGATCTCGGTGTAGCCGCGGATGCTGGTCAGCGGGGTGCGCAGCTCGTGCGAGACGGTCGCCACGAACTCGCTCTTGAGCCGGTCGAGCTCCTGGAGGTCGCTGTTGGTCCGCGCGAGCTTCTCCGCCTGGCGCTGTAGCACGTCCTCGGTACGGCGGCGGTCGGTGACGTCGGCGACATGGTGCACCACGGACGTGGCGCCGTCGATGAGCGCGGCGGAGTACTGCCCCCATAGCCGCGACCCGTCGGGCCGGCAGAGCCGCAGCTCCTTGCTGACCTTGTCGGTCTCCCCGGCGACCAGGCGCTTCATCCGATCGGCGACGTGCGGGCGGTCCTCCTCGCAGATCGTGTCCAGCAGCAGGCCCTCGACCTGGAGGCCGGTCATCCGGGACAGCTCCTGGTTGACCTGTAGCACCCGGCCGGCCAGGTCGGTGACGGCCATGCCGACGGGGGCGTGGTCGAACGCGGCGCGGAACGTCTCCTCGGCCCGGCGCCGGTCGTGGGCCAGCCGCCGCTGGGACAGCGCGTGCCCGACCGCCGAGCCGAGCCGGCTCAGCCGGTCCTTGAGCAGATAGTCCACGGCGCCGTGGCGCAGGGCGTCGACGCATTCCTCCTCGCTCATCGCGCCACTCACCACGATGACCGGCACGTCGTACTCCCCTTCGCGGACCAGTCGCAGCGCCTCCAGAGCGTTGAACTGCGGCAGGGCGTAGTCGGCGAGGATCACGTCCGGCGGACCGTCGATCGACGTCAGCGCGGCCAGGAACCCGGCCCGCGAGTCCACACGCTCCCACGCTGGCGCGAAGCCGGCGCGCCGCAGCTCGAAGACGAGCATCTCGGCGTCGTCGGCGTTGTCCTCAACGAGCAGGACGCGGTTCACGGCGACACCACCTCGAGCGCGGGCAGGTAGGCGGGCAGGGTGAAGTAGAAGGTCGCGCCGTCGCCCGGGGTGGCGTCGGCCCAGATCTGCCCGCCGTGGCGCTGGACGATCCGGTGCGCCAGCGCGAGCCCGATGCCGGTGCCTTCGTAGTCCTCGGCGCGGTGCAGCCGCTGGAACACCTTGAAGAGCTTGTCGGCGTACCGCATGTCGAAACCGGCGCCGTTGTCACTAACGAAGTACGTCGCGTCGCCGCCGGCCGTGACCTTGTGCCCGACCTCGATCCGCGCGGACCGCACGTCCCGGGTGTACTTCACGGCGTTGCCCAGCAGGTTGGCCACCACGTGCCGCAGCAGGCGCGGGTCGCCGAGCGCGTCCGGCAGCTCGCCGACGGCCAGGACGACGTCCCGGGTGCCGCGCTCGAACGCGAGCTCGTCCCAGACGTCGGCGACCAGGTCGGCGAGCCGTACCCGCTGGTTCGTGAGCTCCTGCCGCTGGAGCTGGGAGAAGGCGAGCAGCCCGTCGATCAGCTCGCCCATCCGTTGCGCGCCGGCGCGGATCCGGCCGAGGTACCGCCGGCCCTGCTCGTCGAGCGCGTCACCGTGCTCCAGCGCGAGCATCTTGGCGAACCCGTCGATCGCCCGCAGCGGTGCCCTCAGGTCGTGCGACACACTGTACGAGAACGACTCCAGGTCGGCGGTGCGCTCCTCGACCCGCTGCTCCAGATCCGCGTTCAGCCGCTCGATGACCAGCTCGGCCGCCTTGCGGTTGGACACGTCCTGACTCACGTTGACGAACCCGCGGACCGAGCCGTCCGGGTTCCGCACCGCGGTGATCAGGCCATATGTCCAGAAGACGCTGCGATCCTTACGCACCCGCGGCCCGTCGATCTCGACCCGCCCCCGCCGCGCGGCCTCGGCCAGCAGCCGCTGCGGCAGCCCCTCGGCGACGTCCTCGGCGGTGAAGAAGCGGGTGTACGACCCGCCGACGACCTCTTCGCCGCGGTACCCCATGAGCCGCTCGGCGTTCACCGACCAGGTCACCACGGCGCCGTGCGGATCGAGCAGGTAGATGGCGTAGTCCCGCGCGCCGTCGAGCAGCACCCGCAGCAATTCCTCCGACGCCCGGAGCTGCTCGGCCGCCGCGTTGCTGGCGGTCACGTCGCGCAGCACGGCCACCGCACCGGCCGGTTCGCCGTCCTGCACGAGGGAGCGCAGCCGCACGTCGATGCGCCGGCCCCGGATCACGCACTCGACCTGCGACTCGTGGCCGGCGTTGAGGAGGTTTCGCAGCCGGTACCGCGTGGCGGTGTCCGCCTCGCGGATGTCGAGCAGCTCGGGCCACTGCGGCGCGGGGTGCCCGACGGCTTCGGGCCCGAGGATCGCCCGGGCGGTCGGGTTGAGCCACAGCACCTTGCCGTGCCGGTCGATCACCAGCACGCCGTCGCCGATGGTGTCCATCACCGCGGCGCGCAGCATCGCCTGCTGGCGGGCGACGGCGCCGGCGACCCGCAGTTCGGCGGTCGCCCCGGCCACCCGATCCTCGGCCCGCCGCCGCGAGGTGGCAAGCGTGTAGACCAGCAGCGCCGTGACGAGGGTCAGGACCAGCCCGGCGAGGAACATGCCTTCGTCGAGGTACCCCTCGCTGCCGACCAGGGCGTCGCCGCCGGCCACCACGTCGAGCTGCCACCGCTGGTCGGCGATCTGCACGGCGACGGACCTCCGGAGATCGTCCCCTCCGGCGGTCCCGTCGATCCGGGCGACCGGGCGGAGCCCGCTGCCGTCGAACACGCCGAGGGTCATCGCGCGCAGCTCGCCCGACGGCTCAGGCATGGTGCCGGCGAAGAAGGCCGGCAGGTGGACGGTCATCGCGACGAAGCCGCGCAGTGCGCCGCCGGAGCGGTCGAGCACCCGCTGGAGCATGACCATCGGCCGCTCCTCGCCGCTCTCGGCGAACGGTTGGGAGGCCGCCGGCAGGCCGACCCGTTCCGCCCGCTCCACGGCCTCCGTCACTTGGCTCGACGCGGCGAGGTCGGTTCCCGGCGGGACCGCGCCGGCCGCGGTGGCGTCGATCGTCCGCCGCAGCACCGGGAAGTAGTGGCGCCCGTGGCCCTGTGCCGGGGTCAGCGTCAGCCCCGGCACTCCCCTCCCCCGCCAGTCGGCCTGGGCCGCGGCGACACCGGCGTCGGGCACCGCCGCCACGAAGTCGACGGACGTCGCACCGGGCAGCCACAGCCGCCCGACCGGGGCGGTGGCGACGGTGAACCCGTCGGCGTCGACCTCCGGCAGGGCTTCCAGGGCGCCGGCGGTCAGTCGCAGCGCGTCGACATACCGCTGGCCGGCCGCCACGACGGCGTCCTGGGCGGCGGTGACACGGCGGTCGAGCACCTGCCCCGCGTGTTCCTGCTCGACCCGGTGCGTGAGCAGCCCCGCCCCGCCGGAGGCCAGCAGGCCGAGGAGCACCACACCGGTGACCTGGAGACGGACGCCCACCACGCCTACCAGATCGGCGGTGCGGCGCGAGGGTTGAGAAGTTGCGGCGGCGGCTCGGCGGGTGCTCAGCCGTTGTCGGAGGAGTGGCCCGGGAACAGGTGGGCGGACGGGTCGATGATCACCGCTGCGTTGTTCACCGCCGTCGCCGCCTCGCCGAACCCGACGGCGATCAGCCGGACCTTCCCCGGGTATTCGCTGATGTCCCCGGCGGCGAACACCCGTGGCTGGTTGGTGGCCATCGACGAGTCGACCTTGATGTGGCGCTTGTCGAGGTCGAGCCCCCAGTCGGCGAGCGGGCCGAGGTCGGCGGTGAAGCCGAGCGCGGCCACGATCGAGTCGGCGGGCAGCGTGCGGGGCTCCTGCCCCTTGACGGTGACCTCGACCGCGGAGCACCGGCCGTCGCCAACGATCCTGGTGACCTCGGCGTTGACCACCACCTCGATCGGCAGGGCCCGCACCTTGGCGACCGTGGAGGCGTGGGCACGGAACTTGTCGCGGCGGTGGACCAGGGTCACCGACTTGGCGATCGGCTGGAGCGCGAGCGCCCAGTCGAACGCCGAGTCGCCCCCGCCGACGATCACCACGTCGTGCCCGGCCAGGTCGGCGAGGTGCGGCACGAAGAAGACCAGCCCCTCGCCGGCGAAGTGGGTGGCGGCCGGCAGCGGGCGGGCGGTGAAGCTGCCCAGGCCGCCGGTGACGAGCACGGCGCCGCAGTGCAGCACCTGGCCGTCGGACAGGGTGAGCACCGGCCGCTCGTCTACATAGGACAGCTTGTCGGCCCGCACGCCGAGCAGGTAGTCGGGGTTGAACTGCGCCGCCTGCTCGACGAGGTTGGCGACGAGGTCCCGGCCCCGGATACCCGGGAAGCCGGCGACGTCGAAGATCATCTTCTCCGGATACATCGCGGTGACCTGGCCGCCCGGCTCGGGCAGCGCGTCGATCACCGCCGTGGACAGGCCGCGAAAGCCCGCGTAGTAGGCGGCGAACAGTCCCGCCGGGCCCGCACCGACGATGGCGAGGTCAACGTCCCGCATGCCGGTGACGGTACGGCGCCGCCACCGCACCCGACAACCACTTCTTCTCAGGAGTCGAGGGCCGGCGGGTCGGCGTGCTCGACCGGCCTGGGCCGCCGGCGGCGGAACACCACGGCCGCCAGCAGGCCGCCGATGAACCCGCACAGGTGCCCCTGCCAGCTAACGCCCTCCTCGCCGGGGAGCACCCCGAAGAGCTGCCAGCCGTAGAGCAGCCCGATGAGCAGGCCCACGGCGATGTGCCACCGGCTGCGCTCGACCACGCCCCGCATGAGGATCACACCGAGGTACCCGAAGATCACGCCGCTCGCGCCGACGACCACGGTGCCGTCGTCACCGATGAACCAGACCCCCACGCCGGCGAAGAGGGCGATGAACACCGTCGTCAGCAGGAAGCGCATGGCCCCGGCCGCGAGCACGAACGTGCCCAGCAGGATGAGCGGAATGCTGTTGGCCAGCACGTGGGCGAAGCCGGCGTGCAGGAACGGCGAGAAGACGATGCCGTCGAGACCGTCGAGCCGGTGGGGCTTGATGCCGCCGTCCCGGTCGAGCCGGTTGCCGGTCAGGCGGTCGAGGAACTCGATCAGGAACAGCAAGGGGACGAACGCGCACATGGCGACGAATGCGCGGCCGATCGAGGCGTAGAACGCCTCGGTGCCGAAACGCATCGGGTCGGACTGCCGGGTGGCGTCGAGGGTCACGCCACTGTGGTAACAGGTCCGCGCCGACCCCGCCAGTCGGACCGGGCATGTGCCCGAAATGCCGAGTGCCCGGCCTCCGCGGGGAGACCGGGCACTCGGTGGAGTCGGAAAGGCGCTAGTACCAGCCGTTTTGCTGACTGTGCGACCAGGCGGCGCAAGGCGTCTTGTATCGGCCCTTGATGTATCCGAGGCCCCAGCGGATCTGGGTCTCCGGGTTGGTCTTCCAGTCGGCGCCGGCGGAGGCCATCTTGCTGCCGGGGAGAGCCTGCGGGATGCCGTAGGCGCCGCTGCCCCGGTTCAGCGCCGTGTGGTTCCAGCCGCTCTCCTTCTGCCAGAGCTTCTCGAGACACGGCATCTGATCGAGACCGAAGCCGGTGCCCACCAGGACGGCGCACCCGGTCTTCTTGTTCCCCGTGTAGACGTCGCACGAGGACGGGACCGGATACTTCGGCGCGGAGTTGGTCGGATTGGTGGTGCGGGTCTTGTTCCGGCTCGCCTCTTCCTCCGCCTTGCGGCGCGCCTCGTCCTCGGCGGCCTTCGCCTGGCCGGCGGCGGCGGATGCGGCGTCCTGAGCCTTGGTCTGCGCCTCGGCCTGTGCGCTGCTGGGCGCGGCGGACAGCGAGGGCGAAGCCTGTGGGAGCGCGGCGGCGTCGGCGGCATGCACCGGATCGGCCGACGTCTCGTGCTGCGCCTGTCGGCCGGCGATCACGAGGCCTGCCACCACTGCCGCAAGGAGCACGGAGAGCGCGGCGACTGCCCGGAAGGTGCCGACCCGGTGCCACAGCCGGATCACGAAGATATCCATTCGTCGGGGACAAGGGCACGGCGCGGGGCCGGGACGGGTCGGCGAGCCTGACTGAAGAAGCCCCGCCCGCCCCGGCCGCTAACGCACCGTGAGCGCCTGATGCCGACTTGCCTGGCGTCACGCGCTCGGCTCCCACCATCGCCCAGATCGATCTGGGGTGAGAACCCAAACGCCACGTTCTGTGATGTTAATCACGTGACAATTTGGACACTTTCCTTCAACTCCGGCGGTGATCACCGCCCGAACGGCAGGTCTTCCAGCAGATCCGTGACGACTTCGGCGATCGGCGAGCGCTCCGAACGGGTGAGTGTGACGTGCGCGAAGAGGGGATGGCCCTTCAGCGCCTCGATCACCGCGGCCACACCGTCGTGCCGGCCCACCCGGAGGTTGTCACGCTGTGCTACGTCATGTGTCAGCACCACCCGTGAGTTCATCCCGATCCGGGAGAGCACGGTGAGCAGGACGCCCCGTTCGAGTGACTGCGCCTCGTCGACGATGACGAATGCGTCGTGCAGGCTCCGGCCGCGGATGTGGGTCAGCGGCAGCACCTCGAGCATGCCGCGGGCCGCGACCTCCTCCATGACGTTGTCGTGCACCAGCGCCCCGAGCGTGTCGAAGACGGCCTGGGCCCAGGGCGACATCTTCTCGGCCTCACTGCCGGGCAGGTAGCCCAGGTCCTGACCACCGACCGCGTACAGCGGGCGGAAGACGACCACCTTCTTGTGCTTGCGCCGCTCCATGACCTGCTCCAGGCCGGCGCAGAGGGCCAGAGCCGACTTGCCGGTGCCGGCACGGCCGCCGAGCGAGACGATGCCGACCGACTCGTCCAGGAGCAGGTCGAGCGCGATCCGTTGCTCGGCCGAGCGGCCGCGGACACCGAAGGCCTCACGGTCGCCGCGGACCAGCCGCACCGACTTGTCGGTGCCGACCCGCCCCAGCGCCGAACCGTTGGGCGAGGTGAGCACGAGGCCGGTGTGCACCGGCAGGTCGCCGACGCCGTCGATCTCGACCGCCTCACCGGCGTAGAGACGCTTGACGTCGGTCTCGCTGACCCCCAGTTCGACCATGCCGCTCCAACTGGGGTCGGAGGCCGGCCCCGGCTGGTACTCGTCGGCCGCCAGGCCGACCGAGCCGGCCTTGACCCGCAGCGGCATGTCCTTGGTGACCAGCAGGACGTCCTTACCCTCGGCGGCCAGCGCGAGGGCCACCGCGAGGATCCGCGCGTCGTCGGTGTCCGCCCGGAAGCCGGCCGGGAGCACGTGCTGGTCGGCGTGGTTGAGCTCGACCCGCAGGGTGCCGCCCGCGTCGGTCAGCGGCAGCGGCGCGTCGAGACGGCCGTGCTTGGCCCGCAGCTCGTCGAGGAAGCGCAGGGAGCGCCGAGCGAAGTAACCCAGTTCGGGATGGTGCCGCTTGCCCTCCAGCTCGGAGATGACGACCAGCGGCAGGACCACGTCGTGCTCCCCGAAACGCAGGAAGGCGCCCGGATCGGCCAGCAGGACCGAGGTGTCCAGCACGAAGGTGCGCCGGCCGGGCGCCTCGACGGACTCGGTCTCGGCCCGCTTCCGCGTGCGCCGGACGGCCTTGACCGGCTGCTCGGCGACTGCTGCTGCGGTCGCCTTCGCGGCACGGCCGCGGGGAGTGGGAGTGGAAGCGGAGGGACTACGGCGAACGGTCACGGGATCTCCGGGGACGGGCACCTCACCGCCCGCACTCGCGTCCTCCGACGCCCGCACGGGGTCGGGTGCTTGGCCCCGTGGCTTCACATGGTCGCTCGGTCCGGGCCTCGGATGGCCGGGAAAACCCCTGCCACAGCACAGACGCTAACGGGTACCGAACGAATCCACTAGATCGAGTCGAGTTTTCCCAGCGAACCCCCGCCTTGTGAGGTACGTGAAGCTACCCGCACGTAGGGAGAAATCGCCAGTACGCTGTGAAGGCATGGGCGCCCTCGACAGCGATGCGATCTTGAAAGCCACCGCGGAGCGGGCCGGCCGCTGCGCCTTCTTCTTCGACTTTGACGGCACGCTCGCCCCGATTCAGGACGACCCGGAATCGGTCTACCCGGCCCCCGGGATCTCGGACACATTGGCGCAGGTCAGCCAGCGCCTGGGCAAGGTCGTCATCGTCTCCGCGCGGCCGGCCGAGTTTCTCCGGCAGCGCTTCAGCGACCTGCCCGACGTGGCGGTGTTCGGCCTCTACGGCCTCGAGGTCCAGCGGGCCGGCGGCCCGGTCGAGACCGACCCCAGCGCCGCGCCGTTCGTGCGGGTCATGCGCGACCTTGCGGCCCGCGCGCGGGCCGAGCTGCCGGCCGGGACGCTGGTGGAGTACAAGCGCATCTCGGTGGCCGTCCACTACCGCACCGCACCGCAACTGGGCCCCGAGGTGGAGCAGTGGGCCAAGGAGCGGGCCAACGAGCTGGGGCTGCGCCTGCAGAGCGGCCGGATGGTGCTGGAGCTCAAGCCGCCGGGCCAGCGCGACAAGGGCAGCGTGCTGCGCGAGGAGACCGAGGGGCTGACCTGCGCCTGGTATTTCGGCGACGATGTGGCCGACCTGCGCGCGTTCGCCGCCCTGGACGCACGCGCGGAGGCGGATCCGGACTTCCTGGCCGTGCGTGTCGCGGTCGCCAACGCCGAGAGCGGCCAGGCCCTGATCGAGGCCGCCGACCTGCACGTCGACGGCCCGGAGGACGTCCCGGCGCTGCTGGGGCGGCTGCTGGCTCAGACGCCGTAGCGGCGCTGGCGGTTGGCGTAGGAGCGCAGGGCGCGCAGGAAGTCGGTGCGGCGGAAGCTCGGCCAGTGGACGTCGCAGAAGTAGAACTCCGAGTGTGCGCTCTGCCACAGCAGGAAGCCGGAGAGCCGTTGCTCACCGCTGGTGCGGATGACGAGGTCGGGGTCCGGCAGGCCACGCGTGTAGAGATGGTCGGAGATGTGGTCGACGTCGAGGATCTCGGCGAGCTCCTCGATCGTCGTGCCGGCCTTCGCGTGCTCGTGCAGCAGCGACCGGACCGCGTCGGCGATCTCCCGCCGCCCGCCGTAGCCGACCGCCAGGCTGACCTGCGCGCCGCCGGTGCGGTCGACGGTCTTCTCCTGGGCGGCCTTGAGCGCGTGGGCGCTCGCGCTCGGCAGCAGGTCGAGCGCGCCCACGATGCGTAGCTGCCAGGGGTTGCGCTCGTCGGCCAGCTCCGCCGCGAGGTTTTCGATGATCTGCAGGAGGGGGTCGAGCTCCTGCGCCGACCGGGACAGATTGTCCGTCGACAGCAGCCACAGCGTCACGTGCTTGACGCCGGCGAGGTCGCACCAGCGCAGCAGCTCCTTGATCCGCTCGGCGCCGACACGATGGCCGTCGTTGGGATCGACGTAGCCCATCTCCCGCGCCCAACGGCGATTGCCGTCGACGATGACCCCGACGTGACCCGGCTGGGGTTTGCCGTGCAACTTTCGGGCGAGACGCTTCTCGTACAGCGAGTAAACCAGGTCACGCAGGCCCACGGCACAGAAGACTAGCGACCTACCGGGCAAAACAACACCGTCAGCCGGGACCGGACAGTGCGGATTCTGTGAAGGGACGGCGGCCGGCCCGCTGCCGGACCGGCCGCCGTCCTGCCATCAGACCAGGCCGAGGCGGGCCTTGAGCGCGTCGAGCTCGGCCCAGAGCACGCCCGGCAGCTTGTCGCCGAACTTCTCGAACCACTCGACCACCTGCGGCACCTCGGCGCGCCACTCGTCGACGTCGACCCGCAGCACGGCGGCGAGATCATCAGCGGAGAGGTCCAGGCCGGTCACGTCGAGTGACTCCGGCGTCGGCACCTGGCCGATCGGAGTCTCGACGGCGCCCGCGGTGCCCTCGATGCGCTCGACGACCCATTTCAGCACCCGGGAGTTCTCCCCGAAGCCCGGCCAGAGGAACCGCCCGTCCTCGCCGCGGCGGAACCAGTTGACGTAGAAGATCCGCGGCAGCTTCGACGGGTCCCCGTCGACGCCCTTGCCCATCTCGATCCAGTGCCGGAAGTAGTCGCCGCCGTGGTACCCGATGAACGGCAGCATCGCCATCGGGTCGCGGCGCACGACGCCGACCTGCCCGACGGCGGCGGCGGTCGTCTCGCTGGACAGCGTCGCGCCGAGGTACACGCCGTGCACCCAGTCGCGGGCCTCGGCGACCAGCGGGATGGTCGTCTTGCGCCGGCCGCCGAACAGGATGGCGTCGATCGGCACACCCTTGGGGTCCGAGTATTCGTCGGCGAGGATCGGGCACTGCTCGATCGGCGTGCAGAACCGCGAGTTGGGGTGCGACGACGGCTGGTCGGACGCCGGCGTCCAGTCCTGGCCCTTCCAGCCGGTGAGGTGCGCGGGCGGCTCACCCATGCCCTCCCACCAGATGTCGCCGTCGTCGGTGAGCGCCACGTTGGTGAAGAGGGAGTTGCCCTGCGCGAGCGTCCGCATCGCGTTGGGGTTGGTCTTCCAGTCGGTGCCCGGCGCGACGCCGAACAGCCCGAACTCCGGGTTGACCGCGTAGAGCCGGCCGTCCTCGCCGAAACGCATCCAGGCGATGTCGTCACCGAGCGTCTCGACCTTCCAGCCCGGGATCGTCGGCTCCAGCATGGCGAGGTTGGTCTTGCCGCAGGCGCTCGGGAACGCCGCCGCGATGTACTTCACCACCCCGGCCGGCGAGGTGAGTTTGAGGATGAGCATGTGCTCGGCGAGCCAGCCCTCGTCGCGCCCCATCACACTGGCGATGCGCAGCGAGTAGCACTTCTTGCCCAGCAGCGAGTTGCCGCCGTAGCCGGAGCCGTAGCTCCAGATCTCCCGCGTCTCCGGGAAATGGGAGATGTACTTCGTGTCGCTGCACGGCCACGCGACGTCCTGCTGGCCGGGCTCGAGCGGCGCGCCGACCGAGTGCAGGCAGGGCACGAACGGGGCGTCGACGCCCATCCGCTCCAGCACGGCGGTGCCCATGCGGGTCATGATCCGCATGGACGCCACCACGTAGGGCGAGTCGGTGACCTCGACGCCGAACATCGGCTGCTCGGCCGTGAGCGGCCCCATGCAGAACGGGACGACGTACATCGTCCGGCCCCGCATGCAGCCGTCGTAGAGCTCGGTCATCCGGCGCTTCATCTCGTCGGGCGCCATCCAGTTGTTCGTGGGCCCGGCGTCCGCCTCGTCGACGGAGCAGATGAACGTGCGCTCCTCGACGCGGGCGACGTCGGACGGATCGGTGCGAGCCCAGAACGAGTTCGGCCGCTTCGCCTCGTCGAGGCGCACCAGCGCACCGGTCTCGACCAGCTCGTCGGTGATCCGCCGCCATTCGTCCTGGGAGCCGTCGCACCACACCACCCGTTCGGGTCTGGTGAGCTCGGCGACCTCGCGGATCCAGGCGAGCAGCCGGGGATGTGCCGTCGGCGCCTGATCGAGGCCGGGGATCGTGGCTGGTGCGGACATGACGAACTCCTCGTGGTCGACAGTGACCCAGCAGTCCCGGGGGTATGCCGGAACGCGGCACGCGAAGGGCCGGCGTGCCGTGGAAACGCCCAACTGATTTGCCTCAGACTAGACCGGCAGCCCGGCCGGGGCATCGCGAGAGCTTGTGAAAAGGTGCACAAGTCAACGATAATCTCGTGCCGATTCGCAGATTTTCGCGCGAACTTTTCGCCGAACGCGCATCATCGCGCAAACCGTGCGGTCTGCGGCGCACAGGCCCACCGGGGTGCGTGGTGCCGTACCCTCTGCGAGGTGACGGAGTTGCAGTCGAGGACATCCGACCCGGAAACACGTCCGGGCGGGCTGCGCGGTCTCTACGCCCGGTTCGGGCACCTGATGCACGAGCTCGGGAAGTTCGGCACGGTCGGCATCGTCGCGTTCGGTGTCGACGTCACGATTTTCAACGTGCTGCTCTACGGCGGCGTCAACAACCTCCTCGCCGCGACCGTCTCGATGGTCGTGGCCGCGACCGTCGCGTTCGTCGGCAACCGGTTCTGGACCTGGCGGGACCGCGAGCGGACCAACCTCCGCCGCGAATACTCGCTGTACTTCCTCTTCAACGTCGGCGGCCTGGTCATCGCGCTGGTCTGCCTGTGGTTCAGCCACTACGTGCTCGGCACGGTGTGGCCCTTCTTCCAGACCAAACTGGCGGACAACATCGCCAAGAACGTCGTCGGCATGGCGCTCGGGACAGCGTTCCGATTCTGGTCGTACCGCCAGATCGTGTTCCGCAAGACGCCGGCGGAGTCGTAAACTCGACGTTGGCTGGGTGTCCGGTAACAGGCTGGTTGCAAAGGGGACAAGGTCCGGGTGACCTGCCACGCACTCCGCTGTGTATGGAACGCGATGCTTGGCCACCTACCGTAAGGTTGCACGGTGCGCCTTGCCAGCAATCTTCGCGACCGGTTCGTTCCTGAACGTTACCGGTCGCTCGTCACCGAGCTGTTCAGGTTCGCCGCCGTCGGCGGGGTCAACACCGTCATCGACTACGCCGTGCTCAACCTGCTGCTGTCGATCGGCCCGCTGAAGGCGAAGATCGTCGCCGCGGTCGTGGCCACGACGGTCTCCTACGTGCTGAACCGTCAGTGGACGTTCCAGTCCCGCGACCGCAGCACCATCCGCCGCGAATACACCCTGTTCTTCGCCCTCAACGGCGTCGGCCTGGTCATCCAGGGCGCCGTCCTGGCCGTCGCGAAGTACGGGCTGCACTTCAGCGAGCACAACAGCGACGACCGGCTGGCGTTCAACATCGCCAACGCGGTGGGCATCGCGTTGGCGATGGTGTTCCGCTTCTGGGCATATCGCACGTTCGTCTTCAAGCAGACGCCGGCCACCGCCGAGCAGGAGCTGGAGGCCGAGGTCGAGGCCCTGGAGGTCGCCTTCACGGACCTCTCCGTCGCCCCGGCGCCGCGCCAGTCCGAGGACCTCCACCTGGAGACCCCGGCCGGCCACCGCCGCTAACCCGAACCACGCCCCCGAACCACGCCCCCAAACCCGCGTCGATCTTGCAGTTGTGGTGCCGGGACACTCCCTGAATGCCCGGTTTGTCGGGCACCACAACTGCAAGATCGACGCGGGTGGGGCGCGGCGCGCTAGTCGTTCTTGATCTCCCGCACCAAGGCGTCGCGGTCGTCGTCTCCGAAGGTGTGCTTCTGGCGGTCGGCGTCCACCAGTTCGTACAGCGCGCTCTGGGTCTTCTCGACCTGGGGCAGGTCGGTGAGCTGGACCTGGCCGCGCTCGCCGGCCGACTCGATCGTCAGCGTGCCGCAGCCCAGCATCCGCTCGAAGAGCGTGTGCGAGAACGACACGTCGTTGACGCGGCCCAGCGGGATGTCACGGCCGCTGCGCGAGAACACGCCGCTGCGCATGATCACCCGCTCGTTCGTGAACACATAGTGCGTGGTCCGCCACCTGATCCACGGCCACACGGTCACCACCAGCACCACCGCCAGCGCGATGCCGCCCACGACGAGCAACGGGATCATGCCCCAGCCGGTGAAGACCACCGCCGCGATGACCGCGGCGAGGGCGAGCACAAACCAGACCACCGGCAGGAACAGCGCTTTCCAGTGGGGGTGCAGGTGCAGCACCACCTGCTCGTCCTTGGTGAGGACGCTTTCCGGGAACCCCACGCCAACCTCCTCGTTCATGAATGTCGAGGTGAGGCTAGACCCTTCGGTGTCCCCGGCGGCACCTCCTACCCGGCCGTGTTGCCGGGCGTGTCCGGACGGACGTGGACCACGTCACCGGCGGCCACCGCCCGCACCGCCCCCGACCGGTCGGCGACCTGTAGTCTCCCGTCGTCGTCGATGCCGGTGGCCGTGCCGACGAGCGTTTCGTCGCCGGGCATCTGGACCTGCACACGGCGGCCGATCGTCCCGCAGTGGAAGAGGTAGGCCTCGTGCAGTCCCGAGGCGGACGGATCACCGTCGGCCGCGCGCCACGGTCCGTACCACTCCTCGAAAGACCGCAGGAAGGCTCGCAACAGCGGGTCGCGGTCGGCGCTGGCGGCCCCCGCGAGCGCCAGCGACGTGGCGTCGGGGCGCGGCAACTCGTGCTCGCGCAGCGTGGTGTTGAGACCGACGCCGACGACGATCGCGCCGTCGCCGACGGCCTCGGCCAGGATGCCGGCGGTCTTGCGGTCACCCTGGAGGAGGAGGTCGTTGGGCCACTTCAGGTAGGCGTCCAGCCGCGCGACCCGGCGGACCGCCTCGGCGAGGGCCACTCCGGTGAGCAGCGGCAGCCAGCCCAGCCTCGTCGGCGCGACCGTCGGGCGCAGCAGCAGGCTCAGCGCCAGGCCGGCACGCGGCGGCGACTGCCACTGCCGGCCCAGCCGGCCCCGGCCCGCGATCTGCCGCTCGGCGACGACCACCAGCCCCTCGGCGGCGCCGTCGTGCGCGGCCGAGGCCACGTCGGCATTGGTGGATCCGGTCTCCTCGACCACCCGCAGATCGGTCCAGAGCCCGCCCGGAACGACCAATGCGCGCCGCAACGCGGCCGGGCGCAGCGGAGGGCGCTCCAGGTCGGTGTAAATCTTCACAGCTCGACCCTAAGGCCCCGCGATTACCATGCCCAGAGTGACCATTGAGCAGGTTGGTGTCGACGCTGGAGCCGGGACCGACATCCACACGACCGCAGGAAAGCTCGCGGATCTCGGGCGGCGCACCGACGAGGCGGTCCACGCGGGATCGGCGCGGGCCGTCGAGAAGCAGCACGCCCGGGGCAAGAAGACCGCCCGGGAGCGGATCGAGATGCTGCTCGACCCGGGGTCGTTCGTCGAGCTCGACGAGCTGGCCCGGCACCGATCCACCAACTTCGGCCTGGAGGTGACCCGGCCCTACGGCGACGGGGTGGTCACCGGCTACGGCACCGTCGACGGCCGCCAGATCTGCGTGTTCGCCCAGGACTTCACAGTCT
This sequence comes from Dactylosporangium roseum, assembly GCF_025264685.1. Classification (GTDB taxonomy): domain Bacteria; phylum Actinomycetota; class Actinomycetes; order Mycobacteriales; family Micromonosporaceae; genus Dactylosporangium; species Dactylosporangium roseum. Next base: position 978,529 of record NZ_CP073721.1, on the reverse strand, counting down.
TCGGCGGCAGCCTCGGCGAGGTGTTCGGCGAGAAGATCGTCAAGGTCATGGACCTCGCGATGAAGATCGGCTGCCCGATCGTCGGGATCAACGACTCGGGTGGCGCGCGCATCCAGGAGGGCGTCGTCTCCCTGGGGCTGTACGGCGAGATCTTCTTCCGCAACGTGCGTGCCTCGGGCGTCATCCCGCAGATCTCGCTGATCATGGGGCCGTGCGCGGGCGGGGCGGTCTACTCCCCCGCGGTCACCGACTTCACGGTCATGGTCGACCAGACCTCACACATGTTCATCACCGGCCCCGACGTGATCAAGACGGTGACCGGCGAGGACGTCGAGTTCGAGGAGCTGGGCGGGGCGCGGACGCACAACACCAAGTCCGGCAACGCGCACTACCTGGCCTCCGACGAGGACGACGCGATCGAATACGTCAAGGCGCTGCTGTCGTACCTGCCGTCGAACAACCTCGACGACGTGCCCGTCGTGCCCACGCCCGCGACGCTCGAGGTGGATCAGGACGACCTGGCGCTCGACTCGGTGATCCCGGACTCGGCGAACCAGCCGTATGACATCCACACCGTCATCGAGGCGGTCGTCGAGGACTTCCTGGAGGTCCAGCCGCTCTTCGCGCAGAACATCGTCGTGGGCTTCGGCCGCGTCGAGGGCCACCCGGTCGGCGTCGTGGCCAACCAGCCGATGCACTTCGCCGGCTGCCTCGACATCAACGCGTCGGAGAAGGCGGCGCGCTTCGTGCGGACCTGCGACGCGTTCAACATCCCGATCCTGACGTTCGTCGACGTCCCGGGCTTCCTGCCCGGCGCGAGCCAGGAGTGGGACGGCATCATCCGGCGCGGCGCGAAGCTGATCTACGCGTATGCCGAGGCGACGGTACCGAAGGTGACCGTCATCACCCGGAAGGCGTACGGCGGCGCGTACGACGTCATGGGCTCCAAGCACCTCGGCGCGGACCTCAACTTCGCGTGGCCGACCGCGCAGATCGCGGTCATGGGCGCGCAGGGTGCGGTGAACATCCTCTACCGGCAGGAGTTGCGCGAGGCGCAGGACCCGGCCGCGCTGCGTGCCGAGCTGATCCAGGAGTACGAGGACACGCTCGCCAACCCGTACGTCGCGGCGGAGCGCGGTTACATCGACGGGGTCATCCCGCCGTCGACGACCCGCGTCGAGGTCGTGCGGGCGCTGCGGCTGCTGCGGACCAAGCGGGAGACGCTGCCGCCGAAGAAGCACGGCAACATCCCGCTGTAGCTTGGAGGTCCGTCAGGAGGGCGGCTTCGGCCGGAACGACACGCGGATGACGCCGTACGTCGTGGTCACCGGCTGGCTGGCCCAGAGCTCCTCGGGGACCTCCCAGTAGAGGGCGTGGCCCAGGTTCGGCCGGATGCGACAACCCAGGTTCGACACGTGCATCCGGCCGCCCCGCGAGCTGTCATACGTCCACTGCCAGTCGGCGCAGTCCCCGATGAACTGGGCCGGCTCGATCTTGACCCGCTGATAGTTGGCATACATCCGGCCGCGCACCCGCTGGGCCTCCTGCGCGGTCCAGTCGGCGACCGGGTCGGCCGACGGCTTGTCGGTGGTGTCGATGCCCATCCGCATCCGCTGGTCGGTGTTGCTCACGAAGTAGATCATCGATCTCGACGACTCGTGCGGCGTGCGGATCCAGCCGTCGGGCACCGCGACGGTCCAGCCCCAGGTCGGATCGGTCTCGTAGTGGTAGCCGGCCGGCAACCGCGTCACCTCGTTGCCGGCCGAGCCCTCCACCTGCGGCGACCGGCTCGGGGCCGGGCTTCGGGACGCGTCTTCGCCGGGCGTGGCCGGCGTGGTGGTCGCCTCGATGGCCGACGGCAGGCCGGTCGGCCGGTTGCCCGTCTCCTCGTCACCGGAGCCGGTGATGAGGAGGACGGCCGCGACCACGACGGCGGCCACCGCGACGGCGGCCGCGAGCACCGTCCAGCGCCGCCGGCGCTCGGCACCGGTCGCCGGCGGCTCCTCGTCGAGGTTCGTCTCGACCGGCGGCGGCGCGCTGCTCCCAGCGCGGCCCGGGAGGTCGATGCGCGGCTCGACGGGCTCGGTTACCGGCTCGGCTACCGGCTCGGTTTCGGGCTCGGTTTCGGGCTCGGTTTCGGGCTCGATCGCGTGGGAACGCTCCGACCCGGCGGCCGGGGGCGCGCTGACCGGGGCGACCGGGACCGCGGTGACGGCGTCGCCGCCGGCCACCGGATGGACCGAGCCGCCAGAGCCGCGCGAGGGGCTGCGCAGGCCCGTCGACTGCCCCTCCTTGGATCGCCGCGGGCGCGGCAGCGCCGGCAGCGTCCACGGCCGGCCCCGGTGCGCGCCGGAGGCCGCGCGCAGGAGCAACCGCTCGATCTCGGCCGTCCCGGCGCGGGAGCGCGGATCCTTGCGCAGCAACGCGGTGAGCACCGGCTTGAGCGCGCCGGCCCGCGTGGACGGGTCGGGCTCCTCGGTCGCCAGAGCGGTCAGCGTGGCGTAGGTGGTGGAGCGGGCATACGGCGAGCGGCCCTCGACGGCGGCGTAGAGCGTGGCGCCGAGGGACCACAGGTCGGACGCCGGGTCGGAGACGCCCTCGCGGGCGCGCTCCGGGGAGATGTACTGCGGGGAGCCCAGAATCAGCCCGGGCCGCGTGACGGCGCCGTCACCGCCCTCGAACACGGCCAGGCCGAAGTCGGTCAGGACGACCCGGCCGGTGTCGGCGAGCAGGACGTTGCCCGGCTTGACGTCGCGGTGGAGCACCCCGGCGGCGTGCGCGGCGCGCAGCGCGCTGAGCACCGCGAGGCCGATCTGCGCGACCCGCTCCGGCGGCAGCGGGCCGTCGTCGGTGATCACCTGGTGCAGCGAGCGGGACGGCACGTACTCCATGACGATCCACGGTGCCTGCTCGGTCTGGATCACGTCGTAGATCCGCACGACGTTGGGGTCGTTGAGCCGGGCCGCCGCCCGGGCCTCGCGCAGTGTGCGCAACCGCAACTCGTTGCGCTCCTCGGCGGTCAGCCCGTGGGGCGGGATGACCTCCTTGATCGCCACGTCGCGGCGCAGCATCTCGTCGCGGGCGAGCCAGACCCGGCCCATACCGCCCGCGCCGAGCAACTCGATCAATCGATACCGCTCGGCTATCAAGGACTCGGGTTGGGTCACCACTAGCAAGTTACCCAACCCGGGCTCGTGTGAGACAGTCCGGTTCCGGCAGCGATCACTCGTCCCGGTAACCGCGCGATCGAAGCACCATGATCAAGAGGATGACCAGGCCGATTCCCACCAGACCGGCACCGATCAGCGCAATCGGGAGCACCCGGAACGTGTCGAGCACCCTCTGCCGCGCGGGCGCCTCCGCGGCGGTCTCGAACGTGACTGTGACAACCACCGTGTACAGCTCCACGTCGCCGCCGATGTCGATCGTGCCGGGAATCGCCAACGGAGCGTTGCCCGGCACCGGGTCCAGTACGGCGGTCACCGACACCGTGGCCTCCTTCACCGCCGACGCGACCGGTCGCTCGATCGTGCACTTCGTCGGGTGCAGGAAACCCAGCGGCGCCGGCAGCGCGGCCTCCCCGTTGTCGCCGTCGCTCAGAACGGCGCGGCCGGTCGAGCCGTCGGCGCAGTTGACGTCGAGAACCACGGCACCCGCGCGCCCGTCGACGCTGCCCGCGAAGCGCAGTGTCACCCGCAACTGCCGCGCCGACTCGAACGTGTAGGTGGCGGTGCACTTCGCGGCGGGCTCACCGGTGGAGAGCGGCACGACGTCGGCGCCGACGTCGGGCATGTCCTGCGACCGGCCGGGATCGCAGGCGAACGAGCTGAGCTGCCAGCGGCCGTCCACTGTGGAGACCGGCGGGACCGGGGTGACGAGGTACTCGCCGAACGGCAGTGCCTGCGGCACGTCGCCCTGCGCGATCGCCGCGACACCGGTCCCGGTGGTCGTCGCGACGCCGGACCAGCCGGGCGCGCCCTGCTTGAGCGGCGTCACGGCGAACGAGGCCGCGCCGGTGCCGCCGACGGTCACACTGCGCAGCTCCAGGCCGCCGAGCTTGCGGCTCACGCGGAGCGTGCAGTCGGTCGGCGTGCCGGTGGTGACGACCACGGTCACCGTCATGCCTTCGGGTTTGAGCTCGGTCTCACCGCAGCCGACGCCGGTCAGGCTCCACACCGCGGCCTCGCCGGGCGGCGGGGTCACGGTTACCGGATAGGCGCCCGGCAGCAGCGTCGCGAGGTCCGCACCCGTTGCCACCGTCGCCGAGCCGTCGCCGGTCAGCGCCGCGGTCAACTGCCGGGTGCCGCCCTCACCGGCCACCGCGAGGCCGAACGCGCCGCCCGGATTGTCGCCGAAGAGCCGCAGTGTGAGCCCGGGCGGCGCGGCAGGAGGCGTGTAGGTGAACGTGCACGTCACGATCTCGCCCGGGGCGAGCGTGACGGTGGCCGTGGCGGTGGGTAGGTCGGTGGTGGTGAGGCTGCGCCCGGCGCCGCTCTTGCCGCAGCCGAGGCCGGTGAGCGTCCAGCCGGGTGGGGTGCGCGAGACGACCGTGGCGGGCTGTCCGCCGGAGCTGCGCACGAAGGTGGCATCGGTGGTGGTGTCGACGGAGATCCGCTTGTCGGCGGTATAGCTGGGGCTCGCGTCGAAGGCGAACCGCTGCGGGTAGCCGGGGGCCTCGGCGGTGCGGGCCCGCACGACGAGCGTGCCGGGTGCCGCGGCGGTCTTGACGTAGTAGGCGTAGCAGAAGACGTGCCGGACGCCGCTGGGGAAGCCGAGCCACTGGACGTTTCCGCCGGTGTGGCCGTCGGTGGCGCAGCGCAACGCGCCGAAGCCGTATCCGGGCAGCGCCGCGGAGAGCAGCGGGTCGCCGGGGGTGCCGCCCTGGACCCACAACTGCCGCCGCGCCGCGGCTCGCGCCTGGTCGTCGGTCAGTTGCAGGGTCACCGCGCCGTCGACCATCGTGTCGGTCCGCTGGCCGTTGCCGTCGAGCAGCGGCACACCGGCGGCCGTGGCGCCGGAGTCGACGGCGGCGGTGGTGACCGTCGACAGCGGGCCCTTCTTCTCGTGGCCGGCACCGAGCGAGAAGTGCCAGCCGTTCAGCGGCGCGCAGCCGGCGCTGTTGGCGGCCTCGACCGCCGGGTCGACGGCCTGGCCGTCGCGGTAGGTGTTGTCGCGGCCGGGCGCCGACGGCGACTCCATGCGGTCGTCGCGGACGCGGTTGCCCATCACATTGGCGAAGCTGTCGCAGGACCGCGCGACGAACGTCACAAGATAGTGCAGCGACGCGGAGATCGACGCGGGCGACTCGCCTTCCCGGGCACTCGACGGCACAGCGGGCAGCAGTACGACGAACAGCGCCGCGACGAACAACGTCGATGCAGCGCGAATCCGGACGTTTGTCAATGCGCCCCCCAATTCGCCATCGACTCCCGTTCCACCCGAGTATGCGCCGCTCAGGTGTGCGTATGCTCGCAGGACGGCAACGTTTCGTGGATTTGTTCGGGAGGTCGCGTGAGCGAGGAGTCGCTGTTCAGGGTCGTGCGGGGCACTCCGACAGCCGAAGAGGTCGCGGCGATCGTGGGTGCGCTGTTCAGTCTCGCGCCGACCGCTCCCCCGGCCCGTCCGGCACGCTCCCGGTGGCGGGAGAGCGCTCTGCCGGGTGCCCGTCCGCACTGGCGCTAGTCCCTTCCTCCGTGCTCGCGCCACCACGGCGGCGCGGGATCGTGATCGGCGGCAGGGCCGGCCAGCGACGTGCCTCCCGTTCGGTGAGCATCCGCTCGGCGTCGGCGAGTGACGGCAGCTCGGCGACCAACTGCTGACCGCACGGCCGGCACATCAGCGCGGCCACCGGCACCCGGTCGTAGCAGAACGGGCAGGGCCGCTGATCCAGCGACCGCCCGCGCTCGCCTTGAGCTCCGCCCAGAGCTTCCGCATGGCGCGATGGTACGGACGAGGCGCTAGCGTTCTGACCCGTGAAGACGTTCATTCTCGCCTCAGCCAGCCCCGCCCGGCTGAAGCTGCTCCGGTCCGCCGGCCTGTCGCCACAGGTCATCGTCAGCGGCGTCGACGAGTCGGCCGTGGCGGCCGGTGACGCGGCCACCCTCGCCGGCACGCTCGCCGAGCTCAAGGCCCGCGCGGTGGCCGGCCCGCTCGACGGTCCCCTCGTCCTCGGCTGCGACTCGGTGCTCGCCTTCGACGGCGAGATCCTGGGCAAGCCCGCGGACGCCGACGAGGCCACGCGGCGATGGAAGGCGATGCGCGGCCGGTCCGGGATCCTCTACACCGGGCACTGCCTGATCGACACGGCCACCGGCAGGGAGGCGGCGGCGACCGTCGGCACGACCGTGCACTTCGCCGAGCCGACCGACGAGGAGATCGCCGCCTACGTCGCGTCCGGGGAGCCGTTGCAGGTGGCCGGGGCGTTCACGATCGACGGGCTGGGCGGGCTGTTCGTCAAGGGCATCGAGGGAGACCACGGCAACGTGGTGGGGCTGTCGCTGCCGACGCTGCGCAACCTGCTCGCCTCGGTCGGCGTACCGGTCACTTCGCTCTGGTAGGCATGGTGGTATGACCAAGCAAACGCTCTCGCTCAGCGACGACCTGCTCGCCTACGTCGTCGCCAACGGCAGCGAGCCCGACGATCTCGTCCGGGACCTGATCGACGAGACGGCCCGGGTCCTGCCGGCCGACCAGGGCATGCAGATCGCCCAAGAGCAGGCGGCGTTCCTCACCCTGCTGACGAAGATCGCGGGGGTGCGGACCGCGGTCGAGATCGGCACCTTCACCGGCCTCTCGTCCATCGCCATCGCTCGCGGGCTCGCCGACGGCGGCCGGTTGACCTGCTTCGACATCTCCGACGAGTTCACGAGTATCGCCCGGCGGTACTGGAAGCGCGCCGGCCTCGAGGACCGGATCGAGCTGCGGCTCGGCCCGGCCGCGCAGACCCTGGCCACGCTCCCCGCCGAGCCGCACCTCGACCTGGTGTTCATCGACGCGGACAAGACCGGCTACCTCGGCTACTGGCAGGAGATCGTGCCGCGGATGCGCCCGGGCGGCCTGATCCTGGTCGACAACGTGCTCCGCCACGGCCGTGTCCTCGATCCCGACCCGTCCGACGCCGCGACGATCGCGATCATCGAGTTCAACCGGTTCGTCCTGCGGGACGACCGGGTCGAGTCGATGCTCCTGCCGATCGCCGACGGCCTGACCATCGCCCGCCGCCACTGACCGCGTCCACTCGTCGCGTTGATCTTGTAGTTGTGGTGCCTCGACACTCCCATCTTGTCCGGGTTGTCAGACACCTCGACTTTCGGAGTTCTGTGCTCCTAGGCCGCGGCTTCTGCCCAGGCCAGGAGTACGGCCCGGGTTTCGTGGGGGGTGGGGTTTGCGGCCTTTCCTGCACGAAACCTGGCCGTGATGATGACGCGCCGAAGCTTGATGATCATGTCGTGGTAGGAGGGTTGGGTTTTGCTGCGGTACCAGGGGGCCTGGGCGCGGCGTTGGGTCACGGTGTCGGGGTGGTGGCCGTGCAGGGTGTACCAGCACACGACGAGGGTTTGCGCGGTGAAGCCGAACGGGACGGTGCGGGCTACGGCGGTGGCGGTACGGTTGCGGGCCTGGCCGATGCCGGTGGTTTGTTTGGCGTCCTCGATGGCGACCTCGATCGACCAGCGGGCGGCGTAGCGGGCGACCAGGTCGGCGGCGGTGCTGGTCAGGTCGGTGGTGATGAGGGCGAGGTCGTAGCCGGCTTTGGCGGTGCTGTTCGGGTCGCGGACGAGCAGGACCCGGACGGTGCGGGAGCGGTAGACGCCGTACCACAGGCAGTGCAGGTCGGCGATGTGGACGGTGGTGGTGCGTGCGTAGCGGGTGACCTGGGTGGTGGTCCACGCGGTGGTGGTGGCGGCGATCTGTTTGGGGGTGCCGAGTACGGCGCCGATGCGTTTGGGGCGGCCGCCTTTGCCGGGGGTGGGCACGGCGATGGCGTGGAGTTTGGCGTTGGCGCGGAGTCGGGAGGTCAGGCTGACCAGGGTGGGCAGGCCGCGTTCGCGGTTGGCGCCGACCGTGGCGCCTGGTGCGCCGTCAGCGCCGGCGTACCAGGCGTCGGCGACCACGTGGACGGGCCGGCGAGGCCGGTCGGGGTGGTCGGGGTGGTCGGGGTGGTCGGGGTGGTCGGGGTGGTTGGTGGCTGCGGCGATGATGCTGACCAGCCGGCAGGCCAGGACCTGTTTGGTGGGGCCGCCCTTGGTCCACAGGGCGAAGGCCACCGGCAGGCTGACCGGCCGGTCGTGGAAGGGCAGGGTGACGACGATGGCGGCGATCACCCAGTTGTTGCCCCAGGCGACCTTGTTGCGCCGCGGCCCGGTGGCGGCGCCGTCGTGGTGCCAGGCGGTGGCGTGGACCTTGCGGCCCGAGCGGTGGAACAGGGTGTCGTCCACGGCGATGAGTACCGGGGCGTCACCGGGCAGCAGGTGGGACACGACCAGCCTGGTCAGTGCGGTGCTGACCTGCGTGACACACCAGCGGGCGTGACCGAAGAACCAGTACGCCCGGGAGTGGTGCCATACCCCGGCCAGCCCGGCCCCGGTCAGCATCCCCGTGATGGTGCGCCGGCCGGGCTGCGCGATCATGCCCGCGACCAGGGCGGTGAACGTGCGGAACGACGGCCCGGTGAAACACGGCCGCAGCAGGGCCAGCAACGAGGTCAACGACGTCGGTAGAATCTGCGTCTGAAGCATCGACAGTCCCCTTCTGCCAGGAAGAAGACCGTCGATGCTTCACCATGTTCGGCCGTCGATCACGCCACCACGCCGCACTCACCCGAATTGATCAACCAAAACTCCGAAAGTCGAGAGACACCACAACTGCAAGATCAACGCGGTCATGGGGACGAGGCGGGCAGCTAGCGGACGCCCTTCGCGAACGCCCGCGACGCCCAGATCACCGTGATCACGGTCAATCCGCCGATGACCACCGCGGCCTGCCACACCGAGTCGGCACCCGGGTTGCCGGCGAAGAGCGCACGCACCCCGTCGACGGCCCACGAGAAGGGGTTCCAGTCGGCGACGGTCTTCAGCCAGTTCGGAGCGAAGGTGAGCGGCAGAAGGATGCCCGCGGTCAGCAGCAGCGGCTGCGAGATGGTGTTGAGCAGCGGAGCGAGCGCGTCCTCGCTGCGCAGCTTGAGGGAGATGGCGTACGAGAACGCGGAGAGCATCAGCGAGATGACCGCCATCAGGCCGAACGCGGTGATCACGTCGAGCACGGCGACCTTCAGCCCGAACCCCACCGCGATCAGCACGATGAGCAGGGCCTGGAACAGCAGCGACACGACGTCCCGCAGCGAGCGGCCGACCAGCAGCGCCAGCCGGCTGACCGGTGTCACCCGGCTACGCTCGATGACCCCGGCGCGCAGCTCGGCGATCAGGCCGAAGCCGGTGAACAGCGAGCCGAACATCGCCAGCAGCACCAGCAGGCCGGGGACGAAGAGCTTGTACGCCTCGGCGTTGCTGCTCACCCCCAGCGCCGGCTTGAGCAGCGGGGCGAAGAGCAGCAGGTAGAACAGCGGCTGGATGACGCCGACGATCAGCCAGACCGGGTTGCGCAGCATAAGCTGCATCTGGCGCTGGAACACCAGCCAGGTGTCACGGAGGAATTTCATCGCTGGTCTCCTCAGCTCTCTCGCAGCGATCGGCCGGTCTTGATCAGGAAGACGTCGTCGAGGCTGGGCCGGTGCAGCTCCATGGAGCCGAGCGTCACCCCAGCGTGGTCGAGCAGCCGCAGGATGTGCGGGATGGCGACGGCGCCCTCGTCGACGTAGAGGCGCAACTGGCCGGTCTTCTGCTCCAGGCTGCGCACATAGTCCTGGTTCTGCAGCAGGTCGGCGGCGAAACTGGCGGATCCGTTGACCCCCACCGTCACGACGTCGCCGGCGACCTCGCGCTTCAAGGCGTCGACGGTCCCCTCGGTGACGATCTCGCCGTGATCCATGATCGCGATGCGGTCGCAGAGCGCGTCGGCCTCGTCGAGGTAGTGAGTGGTGATGAAGACCGTCATGCCCTCGTCGCGCAGTCGGCGGATCTCGTCCCACATGTGGGCCCGGCTCTGCGGGTCGAGGCCGGTGGTCGGCTCGTCGAGGAAGACGACCCTCGGCTCGTGGATGATGCCGAGCGCGATGTCGACCCGGCGGCGCTGGCCGCCGGAGTAGGTCTTGGTGCGGCGGTCCGCGTAGTCGGTGAGCTGGAACGCGTCGAGCGCCTTCGCCGCCCGCCGCTGGGCTTCCGCCTTGGAAATGCCGTAGAAGCGGGCCTGGAGGACCAGCTCCTCGCGCGCCGTGCTCTCGTCCCAGGTGCTGCCGCCCTGGGCCACGTAGCCGATCCGGCGCCGGACCTCACCCGGGTCCTTGAGCAGGTCGGCACCGGCGATTTCGGCCTCGCCACCGTCGGGTGTGATGAGCGTGGCGAGCATGCGCAGTGTCGTGGTCTTGCCGGCGCCGTTGGGGCCGAGGAACCCGAAGATCTCCCCTTCCTTGACGGAGAGATCTACCCCGCGGACCGCTTCGACGACCTTCGTCTCCCGACCGGCGCGCGAGCGGAACGACTTCCGCAGCCCCTTGGTCTCGATCATGTCGGTCTCCCTGTCTTCACATCAGCAGGGAGACGGTAACGCGATATACATCGCGTGGTCAAGATTGAATATGTCGCGTACTACTCATCTTCGTCATCGACCGGATCGCCGTACTCCACCCGGAGGCTGTTGCGCCACGCCTCGCCGTAGGCGCCCTCGGGCAGCTCGTTCACGTGTAGGCCTTCGCCGGCCTCGATCCGCGCGGCGATGTCGTGGCACCAGCGGGCCTCCGCCTCGCAGCGGAGCATGGTGAGCTCGAACTGCCAGCCGACGTGCGGCGGCTTGCTCGCGGACCATTCCTCGTCATGGTCGCGATAGGTCGCGGACCAACCCTCCAGCAGTCGCGCGCGAGCCCGCAGGGCGCCGGCCGCCTCGGCCCGCGGCAGCGAGGGCAGAAACGAGAACGCGGCGAGGAAGGGGTCGACCGGCTCCCGGTACTCCCACCAGTACTTGCGTAGCAGCGTTTGGTACTCGGCCTCGCCGTCCCTGGTCATCCGGTACCGCGTACGGGCGGGACGGTTGTTGACCTGCTCGGTGTCGACCTCCTCCAGGAGGCCCTCCTCGGTCATCTTGCGCAACGCGTGATAGATCGAGCCCGGCTGGACGTTGGCCCAACTCTCCACGTTCCAGCTCGTCAACTCCTTGCGGATGTCGTAGCCATGGACGGGCTGGAGTTGCGACACCAGGCCCAAGATCATCAGACGCGTATTCGACACGGCACAAGCGTAATAGGAAAACTTGACTAATGCCCCACAGTGACTTTGTTGGCAAGGCCGGGTGCCGAACCAAGGCTTAGACTGCGCCGAAGGGTTAACCCAAGGGAGCGTTCAGCGTGCGCAAGGTTCTCATCGCCAACCGGGGCGAGATCGCCGTCCGCGTCATCCGTGCCTGCCGCGATGCGGGCCTGGGCAGCGTGGCGGTCTACGCGGACTCGGACCGCGACGCCCTGCACACCCGCCTCGCCGACGAGGCATACGCGCTCGGCGGCGACACCGCGGCCGACTCCTACCTGCGCATCGACAAGCTCATCGACGTCTGCCGGCAGTCCGGCGCGGATGCGGTCCACCCCGGCTACGGCTTCCTGTCCGAAAACGCGGACTTCGCCCAGGCGGTCATCGACGCCGGGCTGACCTGGATCGGCCCGACCCCGCAGGCGATCCGCGACCTCGGCGACAAGGTGACCGCCCGCCACATCGCACAACGCGCCGGTGCGCCACTCGTACCCGGCACCCCCGAGCCGGTGCGGGACGCCGACGAGATCCTCGAGTTCGCCAGGACGTTCGGTCTGCCCGTCGCGATCAAGGCCGCGTTCGGCGGCGGCGGGCGCGGCCTGAAGGTCGCCCGCACGATCGAGGAGATCCCGGCGCTGTTCGAGTCGGCGACGCGGGAGGCGGTCGCGGCGTTCGGACGCGGCGAGTGCTTCGTCGAGCGGTACCTCGACCAGCCGCGTCACGTCGAGGCCCAGGTCCTCGCCGACCAGCACGGCAACGTCATCGTCGTGGGCACCCGCGACTGCTCCCTGCAGCGGCGTCACCAGAAGCTCGTCGAGGAGGCGCCCGCGCCGTTCCTCACCGACGCCCAGCGCGCCCAGATCCACGAGTCGGCCAAGGCGATCTGCCGGGAGGCCGGCTACCACGGCGCCGGCACCGTCGAATACCTCGTCGGCAACGACGGCACCGTCTCCTTCCTCGAGGTCAACACCCGCCTCCAGGTCGAGCACCCGGTCACCGAGGAGACCACCGGCATCGACCTCGTCCGCGAGCAGTTCCGCGTCGCCGACGGCGAGAAGCTCCGGTTCGACGCCGACCCGACGCCGCGCGGCCACGCGATCGAGTTCCGCATCAACGGCGAGGACCCGGGCCGCAACTTCCTGCCCGCACCCGGCACCGTGACGACGCTGACCCTGCCGACCGGTCCCGGTGTCCGCGTCGACACCGGCATCGAGTCGGGCAGCGTCATCGGCGGCAACTTCGACTCGCTGCTCGCCAAGGTCATCGTCGTCGGCGAGACCCGCGACCAGGCCGTCGAGCGTGCCCGCCGCGCCCTCGACGAGATGGTCGTCGACGGCATGGCGACCGCGCTGCCGTTCCACCGCGCCGTGCTGCGCGATCCGGCGTTCACCGACACCCCGTTCCGGGTCCACACCCGCTGGATCGAGACGGAGTGGGTCAACGAGGTGCCGCCGTTCGCCGGCGCGGGCCAGGCCACCGAGGAGCCCGAGCCCCGCTCGACGGTCGTGGTGGAGGTCGGCGGGAAGCGGTTGGAGGTCACGCTGCCCTCCGGCTTCGGTACGGCCAGTGCCCCCGCCCAGTCGGCACCGCGTCGCCGGTCGGCCTCGAAGAAGCAGTCCGGCGCCGCGGGCGGGGACTCGCTGACCAGCCCCATGCAGGGCACGATCGTCAAGATCGCGGTGGCCGAGGGTGACACGGTCGCGGAGGGCGACCTGATCGTCGTCCTGGAGGCGATGAAAATGGAGCAGCCGCTGAACGCCCACAAGGCGGGCGTGGTGACCGGCCTGAGCGCCAAGGTTGGCGAGGTGGTCTCCGCCGGCGCGGTGATCACCGAGATCAAGTAGGCATCAGGCCGCGTGGGCGCCGGTCCGCACGTTCAGGGCGACGGCGACCACGGCGGTGCCGTATGCGCACAGTTCCACCCACGTGTTGGTGACGTCCCGATGGTCGAACCGCATGCCGACGATGGCGTTGGCACCGCGGTGCTCGGCCGCCGCGACCATCTGCCCGACGGCGCGGGACCGCGTCTGCACGAGAAACTGCGACATGTCCGCTCCCGGGCCGCCTTCGGTGGACCGGATACCGGCCGCGAAGGGGTTGCGCGAGGTCGCGACCACGCCCAGCACCTCGCCGAGCACCGTGGTGATCTCGTATCCGGGGAGCCCTTCAGTGGTAACAACCAGCACGAATAAACTGTATGCATATATGTACGACTACGTGTGGATCTAGCCGGAATCACCCGATTCTTCGTCCGGTGCTGGAGAATGGATGCCCCGTTTTCCCGTCCTGACGCGGCCCCGGAGGGCGACTTGGATGGCGGTCCGCGGCGCCCACCCGACCCCTTGACCGGCGGGCGAGCGGCCCCGCCGCGCCCGCCCCGACCCCTGGCCGACAGGTAATCGGCCGTGAAGATCCGCAGCACCCGCCCCGGCCCAGGCCAGCAGGTGAGCGGCCGTGAAGATCCGCGGCGCCCGCCCCGGCCCTGGCCGATAGGTAGCGGCCGTGGAATCCTGTGGTGGCCCAGGCGACCACGCGACTCCACACCAGCCGGCGGGGCTACCACGACGGCCACCCACGCAGGGACGCGGCCCGCCTGGCAGACGTCGACGTCCACAACCTTGCGCCGGACCCGCACGAACCTCCGTGATCATGCTCGAGTCCCCCACGACTTCACGCCGTGATCGCGATGCGTTCGCGATCACGGTTGAGCGGGCCGGATGGTGCGGCTGGGGTTCGTAGATCAAGGGAAACGTCGGGTTGCTTGGCCACAAGGCCGCGTAGTTGCGCCGTGCGGTCGTGACCGGCCGGCGCCGCTCGCCGGAAGCGTCCACATAGGACAGATTGAACCGGGCTGGCTGGGAGTGGTCCACCTGGACGGTCGCCAGGGTGCCCTCGCGTCCGGCGGGTCGACGAGCTGCACGTCGATCTTCGGCCCGTAGAAGGCCGCCTCGCCGGGAGCTTCCACATAGGACACTCCGGCCGCGGCGAGCGCGTCGCGCAGCACGGCGGTCGCTCGTGACCACATCGGCGGATCGTCCACGTACTTGTCGCCGTCGCCGCGCAACGACAGCCGGTACGACGACGGCACGTAACCCGGCGCCTCGTACAGGACCCGCATCAGCCGCAGCGCGGCGACCACCTCGTCGAGCACGCATAGCGCGGCACGGCCGTCCGCGGCGCTACGGTTTCCAGGCCATCAGGTTGGCGAAGAGCTCGGCCTGCTCGATCGCGTCGTCCAGGGCGTGGTGCGTGTGCCGGCGCTTCGACAGCAGGTGCTTGGGCATCCGCCCCTTGACGGCGGCGCCGATCGGCACGCCGGCGCGCACGGCGTAGAACGTCTTCATGTCCAGGCAGCCGGAGTGGCCGAAGATGCTCTCGCCGGTGAACCTCAGCAGGTACCAGTAGAGGAACATCCAGTCGAAGACGGCCGGATACGCCACGATCACCGGCCGGTCGGCGCCCGCCGTGCGGGAGACCCAGGCGGTCAGCTCCGCCATCGCGGTGACCGGGTCGGCGCCGTCGCGCAGCAGCGCCTCCCGGTCGAGCCCGGACACGGCCAGCGCCTCCGGCACGAAGTCGGCGCTGATCGGGCGCAGCTCACGGTAGAAGGTGTCGGCGGCCGGGTCGGCGGCGGTGAACGTGCCGTCGAAGCGCCCGGCGACCGCGAGCCCGACGCTCACCATCGAATACGGCCCCGGTATCGGGCCGTCGGCTTCCACATCCAGGGAGAAGTAGACGTCGGCGCGCATGCGGCGACCATACGTGAATCTACGATCGGAGTCGTGGACGATTCGTTCGCCGCCGTCGTGGCCCGGCTGTACGCGGCGCCCCCGGAGGACTTCGTCGCGCTGCGCACCGAGGAGGTCGCCCGCGCGCGGAAGGCCCGTGACACGCGGCTGGCCGCCGCGATCGCCAAGCTGCGCAAGCCGACGGTCGCCGCCTGGCTGGTCAACCTCGTGGCGCACGAGCGGCCGGACCTGGTCGAGGAGCTGCTCGAGCTGGCCGAGGAGCTGCGCACGGCCCAGCGCGAGCTGCGGGGTGCCGAGCTGCGGGAGCTGTCGACCCGGCGCCGGGCGACCGTCGGCGCGCTGGCCCGGGAGGCCGCGAAGCTGGCCGGCCCGGGGCGGGGCAACCTGCCGTTGACCGAGGTGGAGAACACGTTCGCGGCGGCGCTCGCGGATCCCGAGGTGGCAGCGGCGGTACGGGAGGGAAGCCTCACCAAGGCCCTGGAGTACACCGGCTTCGGCGAGACACCGCGTCCGCAGCTCCGGCTGGTGCACGGCACCGGCGACTCCG
The DNA here is from genome assembly GCF_025264685.1 of Dactylosporangium roseum. Classification (GTDB taxonomy): domain Bacteria; phylum Actinomycetota; class Actinomycetes; order Mycobacteriales; family Micromonosporaceae; genus Dactylosporangium; species Dactylosporangium roseum. The sequence continues at coordinate 962,882 of NZ_CP073721.1, read as the reverse complement.
CTGCCGCTGCTTCCGCCACTGTCCGCCAGATCCGGTCGGCGCCGTCGGACGACGAGCGTGAGCGCCGCGCCGAGGCCCGTCGCAGGGAGGAGGAGCGCCGTCAGGCGGAGGAGGAGCACGCCCGGGCGGTCCGCCAGGCCCGTCGCGAGCTGATGACCGCGCTGCAACAGTTGTCGGACGCCGAGACGGCGAAGTCGGAGGCCGAGAAGCAGGTGGCGGCGGCGGAGAAGGCGATCGCGCTGGCCGAGAAGCGGGTGGCGCTGGCCCAGGCCGCCCTGTCCGACCTCGGCCCCGCTGCCACCTGAGCCCACCCGAGCCACGGAGATCCACCAAGGTCAACTACTGCGTGCCACGAACGAGTGGCTTCACCGTGATCCGTGCGGGAGGGCAGAATGGCCCGGTGACTCCCGAGCAGGCGGCCGCGGCGGCGAAGCAGGCGGTGCTGGTCCTGGGCGGCGCCTTCAGCGACGATCCCAAGACCATGCGCCGGGCCCGCCAGATCGGGCTGACCGGTTGGGCCTTCTACGTGGCCGGGCGGGGCGGCGCCCTCGGTGACGTGCGCGCCGACACCGTCGCGGCCGCGCTGGGCTTCATCGCGCCCGAGACCGTGCAGGACGGCTGGGACGCCGCCCGCAAGGTCGCCCCACCCGAGCAGATCGCCGCCGACAACCTCGACGAGTGCTGCCGCTGGGGGCGTGAGCACCTCGAGAGTTTCTACGCGCTGCCCAAGCTGGTCGAGCTCGCCGAGCGGGTCGTGGTGAGCGCCGAGACGGCCGGCATGCCGCTGTTCGCCGCCTGGCGGGCCATGCCGCTGCCCGACGACTCGCCGGGTGCCCGGGCCGCGGTGCTGGCCCACCTCATGCGCGAGCATCGCGGGGCCGCTCACCTACTGGCGATCCGGGCCAGCGGCCTGAGCCCGCTGGAGGCCATCATCGCCGGGCCCGAGGGTGAGGCGGGGGCGACCGCGTTCGGGTGGCAGCCGCCCTACCCCGCGTATGAGCCGCTGGTACGCCGCCGTAGCTGGGCCGAGGCGCTGACCGACCGCATCGCCGGTGAGGCGTTCCGGGCGCTGGGCACGGCCGAACGGATCGAACTCGTCAACCTGCTCGACGCGGCGGTGACGTCGGTGAAGGAGGCGTCGCCGGCGTGACAGGGCTTCGGGGGCTGCCCGGCTGGACCGTCCGTGGGTGCTCGCTGCGCGACGTCCCCGCCATCCTGGCGATCACCAGGGCCGGCGACATCGCCGCGCTCGGCGAGCCCGACTGGTCGGAGGACGAGATCGTGGCGACCCTCACGGCGCCCAACCAGGATCCCGCGGTCGACATGTGGCTGGCCTTCGACCCGTCCGGCGCGGCGGTCGCGTGGGCGTACCTCGACAACCCCCAGCGCGGCGCCCGCGACAACGTCGAGGTCTACGGCACGCCCGAGTGCGGGTGGCCCGCCTACGGTCCGCTGCTCGACCTGGCCCTGCCGCGCGTCGCCGAGCGGGCGCGCGACGCCGGGCACGCCGGGGTGACGCTCCGGGCGGGGACGCTCGCCGTCGAGACCGCCTATGTGGCCGTACTGCGGGAGAAGGGCTTCCGGTTCGTGAAACGGCACGCCCGGATGCGCCGCGTGCTGACCGGGCAGGAACAGGCGCCCGGAGGCCCGGACGTCCGGCCCGTGCGGGCCGGCGACGACGCCGAGATGCGGCGGTTCCACGAGGTGCTCGAGTCGGCGTTCGCCGACACGCCCGACTACCAGCCGACGTCGTACGGCGACTGGCGTGCGGCACTGCGCCGGCTGCCGTCGGTGAGCTTCGACGAGTGGTTCGTCCACCTGGCCGACGGCGAGGTCGTCGGCGTGCTCCAGTCGGCCGACCAGGCGGTCGAGCACAACGAGGGCTGGGTCAAGAACCTGGCCGTGCTCCGCCCGCACCGCAAGGCCGGCATCGGCGGCGCACTGCTGCGGACGGCCTTCGCGGCCTATGCGGCGAAGGGCCGCACGTCAGCCGGCCTGGGTGTCGACCTGACCAACCCCACCGGGGCCTACGAGCTCTACACCGGGGTGGGCATGACCATGACCTTCGCCGCCGACATGTACGAGCGGCGGGTCACGGCATAGCCGTTTTGGTGGGCCGGGAGCGCAGCTCCTCCAGATAGTCCGCCGGGGCGCCGGCCTTCGCGGCGGCGTTGGCGATCTCGGCGAGATACCACGCGGTGGGCAGGCCGCCCTCGTAGCCGTTGAAGACGTAGACCCACGCGGTGTCCTCGCCGTCGAGCGTGGCGACGCGCAGGTGAAGCTTCTGGTACGTGCCGGAGAGCGCTCCCTCGACCTCGTCGAGCTGCTTCTCGTCGTTGGGGTGCACGTCGTAGAGCGCGACGAAGACCCGATCGCCGGGTGATTCGACGATCGTGGTGACCGAGCCCTCCCAGCCGAGGACGTCCTCACCGGCGAAGGTGAGGCGCCAGCCCTCCAGCCAGCCGGTGCCGATCATCGGCGAATACGGACAGTAGGCCCGCATGCGGGCAGGGTCAAGGTTCGAGCCATACGCGGCGTAATGACGCACGGCGATGACGATAGACCCGACCGGGTGTACGAGAGAATACTGCAGAGCGTGTCGTATTCGAATCCACTCGTCGGCGCGGGGCGCACCGCTCGGGTGGTGCCGTGCCGGCGGGTGGGAGAATGGTCCGGGAAGCTCGAGGAGGGGTGGGCAGCGTGGGCCGGATCGTGATCATCGGAGGGGGCCCGGCGGGCTACGAGGCGGCACTGGTCGCCGCGCAGCTCGACGCCGAGGTCACCGTGATCGAGGCCGAAGGCGCAGGCGGCGCCTGCGTCCTGCACGACTGCGTGCCGTCCAAGACGTTCATCGCGAGCTCCGACGTCGTCACCGCGCACCTCGACACGGAGGAGTTCGGGGTGATCGGCCCGCCGGGGCCTGACGTGCGGGTCGACGCCGCCGCGGTGCACCAGCGGGTCAAAAGGCTCGCCGCGGCACAGTCGGGCGACATCTATGCCAAACTCGTCAAGGCCGGTGTGGAGTTCGTCACGGGCACCGCGCGCCTCGGCGAGGACACGCTCGGTCACACCCACACCGTGCGGGTGACCCCGACGAGTGGTGACGCTCCGTATGTGATCGCCGCGTCGACGGTGCTGATCGCGACCGGCGCGACCCCGCGCGTGCTGCCGACCGCCGTGCCCGACGGCGAGCGCATCCTCGACTGGCGCCAGGTCTACGACCTGCCGAAGCTGCCCGAGCACCTCATCGTCGTCGGATCCGGGGTGACCGGCGCCGAGTTCGCGTCCGCCTATCTCGCCATGGGCACCGAGGTGACCCTGGTGTCCAGCCGCGACCGCGTCATGCCGCATGAGGACCCCGACGCCGCGATGGCGATCGAGCGCGTCTTCCGCACCCGCGGCATGACGATCCTCAACAACTGCCGCGCGTCCGCCGCCCGCCGCACCGCCGACGGCGTTGTGGTCGAGCTGGCCGACGGCCGGACGGTCGAGGGCTCCCATGTGCTGATGGCCGTGGGTTCGGTACCGCAGACGTCCACGCTCGGCCTGGAGGACTACGGCGTCGAGGTCGCGCCCGGCGGCTACGTGACCGTCGACCGGGTCTCGCGGACCAACGTCCCCGGCATCTACGCGGCCGGCGACTGCACCGGCCTGCTGCCGCTGGCCAGCGTCGCGGCCATGCAGGGCCGCATCGCGATGTGGCACGCGCTCGGCGAGGCGGTGGCGCCGCTCAAGCTGCGCACCGTCGCCGCCAACGTCTTCACCGACCCGGAGCTGGCGAGCGTAGGAATCACCCAGTCCGACATCGACAGCGGCAAGGTGCCGGCGCGGGCGGTCACGCTGCCGCTGGCCGGCAACGCGCGGGCCAAGATGGCCGGGCTGGACGACGGCTTCGTGAAGATCTTCTGCCGGCCCGCCTCCGGCCTGGTGGTCGGCGGCGTCGTGGTGGCGCCCAGGGCAAGCGAGCTGATCATGCCGATCGCGATGGCGGTGGAGAATCACCTGAGCGTCGACCAGTTGGCCCACACCATCACGATCTACCCGTCGATCTCCGGCTCCATCGCCGAGGCGGCCCGCCAGCTCATGCAGCACGACGAGGACTAACACCGCGTCGATCTTGCAGTTGTGGTGCCGGGTCACTCCCTGAATGCCCGGTTTGTCAGGCACCACAACCGCAAGATCGACGCGACCATCTACGCCGCCTGCTGGCAGACCGGGCACCAGTACGCGTTGCGCGCGTTGAGCACCGCCGTGCGCACGGGCGTGTCGCAGACCAGGCAGGGCTGGCCGGTGCGGCGGTAGACGTACACCTCGCCGCCGTGCCGGTCCACCCGCGGCGGCCGCCCCATCGCCTCCGGCATGTGTGCGCTGTGGACGGTGTCGATGCGTCCCACGGCCACGCCGGTGCGCATCAGCATCCGCAGGTCGGCCCAGATCTCCTGCCACTGCGCGTGGGACAGGCTCTTGCCGGTCATCGTCGGCGGCAGCCCGGCCCGGAACAGCGCCTCGGTCACGTAGATGAGCCCGGCGCCGGCCACGACGGACTGGTCCATGAGCAGACCCATGAGGGTCCGCCCGGACTTCCTGATGATTCGGTACGCGCTGTCGCCGTCGCTGTCCGGCACGAGCGGATCCGGTCCGAGCCGTGCGTGGAGCGCCGCGACCTCGCCGGGATCGAGCAACTCGCACGCGGCCGGACCGCGCAGGTCCAGCCAGTGCTCGTCGTTGACCATCCGGAGCCGGATCTCGCCCCACTCCCGCGGCGGCGGTCCGTCACCTTCGGTGAACTTCCCGTAAAGCCCGAGATGGATGTGCAGCGTGTCGCCGCCGGCGTAGTGGTGCAGCAGGTGCTTGCCGTGGGCCTCGGTGCTCTCCAGGACCCGGCCGTCGATCCGTCGCGCGCCCGCGGCGAACCGGCCCTGCGGGCTGCTGACCCGCACCGCGCGGCCGGCGAACAACTCGCGGTGCCGCTCGGCGAGGCGGTGGATCGTATGACCTTCAGGCACGCACGGAATGTACCGACGAAGACCTCAGACGGACTCGCCGGGCTGGAGGCGCGTGTAGTGGGTGCCGGACAGGCGGGTCATGTGGCCGGTGACGATCTGCTGGCCGGCCTCCACGAGCAGGCTGTCGTGCAGGGCGAACGCGCGGTCCGGCCGCAGCGCGCGCGTGAAGTCGATCGCCTCGGCCAGCCTCAGCCACGGTGCCGAGACCGGGACGAACAGCGTGGCGACCTCGTCCTCCGGCACGAAGAACGAGTCGCCCGGGTGGTAGATCGGCCCGTCCGGACTCTCGATCAGGTAACCCACGTTGACGATCCGCGGGATGTCGGGGTGGATGATCGCGTGCTGACCGCCGCGGGCCCGCACGGTCATGCCGGCCGCGACGAACGTGTCGCCGGGTGCGACCGCGAACTTCTCGGCGTCGAGGTCGACCAACTGGGCCTCGACGTCGGGGTGGGTGTAGACGGTGAGCGCCGGTTGCCTCGCCGCCGCGGCGCGCAGCTTCTCGATGTCGATGTGGTCGAAGTGCTCGTGGGTGATGAGCACCGCGTCGGCACCGTCGAGCGACTCCGGCTCGCTGAACACGCCGGGATCGATCACCAGGACCCCGCCGCCGTGTTCGAGCCGCAGACAGGCGTGCGTGTACTTGGTGATGCGCATCCGGTGACCTCCTCGTGGCAGAACCGTGACACAAGCGGCGGGAACGCACCTGCACCGGGCCGCGTCCCAGGGTGCAGTCGGATCTCCCGATCGACCCTACCCAGGAGGCGTCATGTCAGTCAGGCGCACCACACTGTTCCTCACGGCGGCGTGCGCCGCCGTGCTGATGGCGCTGAGCGGGTGCGGTGCCGACAGCCGCGACGACGCCAGTTCCTCCGGCGCGGCACCCCCGGCGGCGGCACCCGCGCAGCAGGGAGGCGCCGGCCCGCAGCAGGACAAGCCCGCGGAGGGCGCCGACTCGCAGGCGAAGGTGCCGGACAACCTGGACGTCGAGAACCGCTCGATCATCTACGCGGGCACGATGACGGTACGGGTGAAGGACGTCGACACCGCCGCCGCGCAGGCGATCGCGTTCGCCACCGGCGCGGGTGGGTTCGTCGGCGGGGACAACCGCCGCCACGACGACCGGCGCTCGCAGGGCACGCTGACGTTACGCGTCCCCGCGGCGAAGTTCACCACAACGCTCGACCAGCTCAAGTCCCTCGGCGACGAGGAGAGCCGGCAGATCACCGCGCAGGACGTGACCGACCAGGTGGTCGACGTGGAGGCGCGGCTGCGGACCGCCCAGGCGAGTGTCGACCGCATCCGGGCGCTGCTGGCCAAGGCGCAGACCATCAGCGAGATCACCTCGCTGGAGTCGGAGCTGTCCCGGCGGGAGGCGGATCTGGAGTCGTTGCAGGCCCGCAAGCGCAGGCTCGACGGGCTGACCGCGCTGTCCACCATCACGCTGGTGCTGCTCGGCCCCGAGGCGGCCGTCGACAAGGAGGACCTCGGCATCGGGGTCGGCCTGGAGAACGGCTGGTCCGCGTTCGTCACCTCGCTGCGGGTCGCGCTGACCGCGCTCGGCTGGCTGCTGCCCTGGCTGGTGCTCGTGGGCGGCCCGGTCTACCTGCTGATCTGGTTGCTGCGGCGGTTCCGGCCGAAGCGCCCGGCGCTGGCCGGTGCGGGCGGCCCCGCGATGCCGCACGCCGGTCTCCCGGTGCCGCCGCCGGGTTCCCCGGTGCCGCCCGGCCGAATCCCGCCGGGTTCCCCGGTGCCGCCCGGGCGAGTCCCGCCGCCGTTCCCGGGTGGCCGGCCGGGTGCCGGTGGCCCGGTTCCACCGCCCGTCGGTGGCCCGGCCTTCCCGGTTTCCGGCCCGATTCCCGTCCCGCCGCAGGGCGGTGCCGGCCCGCTCTCCGCCCCACCGTCGGTTGCCCCATCGCCTTCGGTTTCAGCGCCTGTTTCCGGGGCAGGGGCGGCCGCGGTGCCGGAAGCAGGCGAGGCAGGCGGGTCCGAGCCTACGGCTGAGGGCCGCCGGGAAGCCGCGGGAACTACCCGGTCGGCGGGGCCGCCGGCTGACGCGGAACCCGCGGACCAGCAGCATCCGCGAGGTCCTGCGGAAGACCGCTGACCGCGACTGGTAGCCGGAACGGCCGTCAGCCTCGGGAAGCATCGTGCCGCCGGGCGGGATGTCGATGCCCGGCGGGTCGGCGAACCGCACGTCCTTCGCGGTCGGCGGCTCCACCGGTCCGCCGACGGGGCCGGTGTCCCGCCAGAGGTTGGCGCAACGGGGGGTGTGCTGGCCCCGGTCCGGGATCCTGTGTCCCGGCCGGGCCAGCACCGCGCCGACGCGTTCCGGCGGGCGGTCGTCGACGCCGACGAACATGAACGGCGGCAGGAGCGGCCAACGTTTGGACTCCGCCTCACCTCGACCCCGGCGATGAAACAGGCGGATGAAACACGCGCTAGAAGGCTCCAGCGCTGAGCGCGGCCAGGGCGGTGTGGACCATGACCCGCACCCCGTAGCCGATGGAGCGCTCGTCGACGTCGAAGGCCGACTGGTGGATGTCGAACTTGGTCTCGGAGCCGGGCACGCCGACGCCGAGCCGGATCATCGAGCCGGGCACGCCGTCGAGGTAGAACGCGAAGTCCTCGCCGCCCATGCTGATCTCGGCCTCGACGATCCGGTCGGACCCGAGGGCCGCACCGGCCGCACCGGCGACGACCGCGGTGGCGAGCCGGTCGTTGACCACGGGCGGGACACCCCGGGTGTAGTTGACCTCGACGTCGGCGCCGGTCGGGGCGATGACGTCGTGGACCAGCTTGGTGACCAACTCGGGCACGTCACGCCAGGCGTCGCGGCTCAGGACGCGGATGGTGCCCCGGGCGACGCCCTCGATCGGGATCGCGTTGGCGGCCTCGCCGGCCCGCACCGCGCCCCACACCATCGACACCCCGGCCCGCGCGTCGAGCTTGCGGTCGAGCAGCGACGGCACGTCCACGAGAATGCGGCCGAGCGCGTGGACCAGGTCGGCGGTCAGGTGCGGACGGGCGGTGTGCCCGCCGCGGCCGGTGAGCCGGACCTCGATCTTGTCAGCGGCCGCGGTGAACGGCCCGGAGCGGACGCCGACCAGGCCGACCGGCAACTGCGGCGCGCAGTGCAGCGCGAAGATCGCGGCGACGTCCTTGAGGCCGCCCGCCGCGATGACCTCGGGCGCACCCGACGGCATGGTCTCCTCGGCCGGCTGGAACAGCAGCCGCACCCGGCCCGGCAGCTCGTCGCGCTCGGCGAGCTGGGCCAGCGCGAGGCCGACGCCGAGCAGCACGGTCGTGTGGACGTCGTGACCGCACGCGTGACAGACATTGTCGACGGTCGAGCGGTAGGGCACGTCCTTCGTGTCGGGCAGGGGCAGCGCGTCGAGGTCGGCGCGCAGCGCGATCACCCGGTCGCCGTAACCGATGTCACACATCACGCCGTTGCCCTTGGGCAGCATGCGCGGTGACAGCCCGGCACGGGTCAGCTCGCGGGCGACGAGCGCCGCGGTCTCGAACTCGTGGCCGGACAGCTCCGGGTGCGCGTGAATGTGACGTCGTACCGCGACGAGCTCGGCGCCGCGGGAGGCGAGCCAGCGGTCGAGCTGACCGGGCAGCGGATCGGCCCCAGGTGGAGTCTCGGGCCAGGACGACGTCAACTCGCTGATCGACCGTGCCGCAGCAGCGGCAGGATCGGGCAGCGTCAGCGCTCTCGTCACGGTGAGTTCTCTATTTCGGTCTAATGGAGCGGCCCGCCCCATGCGTGCCATGGACAGACTAACTGGGCCAACGTGACGGAGCGCAACATCATTCTCGTGATGTTCGGATAGCTGAGCGTCACTTGAATCCCCTTGGAGGCGCAAAGTCGCAGGCACCGTCGGGAGTGCCGGTTCGACTCCGGACAAGTACCCCTCACCTCCTACAACGGGTGACAGGCGACACGGTCACGTGGTGTCGCGACACTTTCTCACAGCGGCACCGCGACTACGGTTGCCAAAGATTGACGCACAGTGACGAAAGACGTCGCAGGCTGGCACGAAGCCGGGGCCTCACACCGCACCGTACGTCCATCTATCGGCGCTGCCGCGGTGAAATCCAGAAAACTAGGGTCCGGATGTTCCGGGCGCGTTTCCGTCACCTGCGTAGACGCTGCGACCCACCGTTTCGGTTCCCCGAAAGAGCGGATTCAATCCTGCGAAGGTTCAATCCGCTACAAGATCGGCACGATGGGTTGTAGCCGGGTCACGGTACGGTGAAGGAGGTGACCCCACCTTTCTTCAGCGCGCAAGACCACGCAAGATAGTGGGGCGAGAAGTCAACCTCCCCTTCCCATGACGGTTTACTGCCTGTGACTCAGCTCCCGACATGGCACGGCGAGCCGCTGCCATCCACCGGTGCTCTGGCCTCTGCCGGAGCCGGGCGTGATCCTGCGCGCGGCTCCGACACTCCCAACAACACAACCGCCCGGGAACCTCGCGAGCCGGGTTCTACCGCGCCGCCCGTGCCGGGGCAGCGTGCGGCCCCGGGTGTCGTGATCGGCGGGCGCTACGCGCTGCGCACCGCCATCGGGCACGGCGGCATGGGCACCGTCTGGCGGGCCAGCGACACGCTGCTGCGCCGCGACGTCGCCGTCAAGGAGGTGATTCTGCCGCCCAACATGGCCCCGAGCGACCGCGACTCGATGTATCAGCGGACGCTGCGCGAGGCCCGGGCGGCGGCCGCACTCTCACACCCCGCGGTCGTCCAGGTCTACGACGTGGTGACCGAGGCCGCGCGGCCGTGGATCGTCATGGAGCTCCTCCAGGCCCGCAGCCTGGCCGAGATGATCGTGGAGGACGGTCCGCTGGCCGCCCGCGCGGTGGCCAAGATCGGCATCGCGCTGCTCGGCGCGCTCGAGGTGGCCCACGCCGCCGGGGTGCTGCACCGCGACGTCAAGCCGGCCAACGTGCTGATCTGCGGTGACGGCCGCTGCGTGCTCACCGACTTCGGCGTGGCCCGGATGCCCACCGACAGCGAGCTCACCACGCCCGGCATGGTGCTCGGCTCGCCGCACTTCATCTCGCCCGAGCGGGCCATCGGCGCCAAGTTCGGCCCGCCGAGCGATCTCTTCTCGCTGGGCGTGACGCTCTACACCGCCGTCGAGGGGCGTCCGCCGTTCGACAAGCGGGATCCGTTCGAGACCATGCGGGCCGTCGTCGAAGAGCCTCCGGCGCAGGCCATGCGGGCCGGCCCGCTCGCAGGCGTGCTCTATGGGCTGCTCGAGAAGGACCCCGGCCGCCGGTGGAACGTCGAGACCGCCCGCGCCGTCCTGCGTGACCTGCTCGCCGGCCCGCTGGCCAGCAACGCGCCGGCGCACATGACCGATCCGTATGCGGTGGTCCGCCCGGTGCAGCAGCCGACGGTGGTGACGCCGCAGCAGCCGGCCCCGACCGGCCAGATCGGCGGCCGGGCGATGATCGCACCGGGTGAGACGGTCAGCGGTGCGCTGCGGCGCATGCACTCGGCGCCGGCGGCCGGCACGGCCCACGAGGCCGAGCTCGAGCGGACCGACGCCAGTCGCTTCTCGGCCGACGCGCTGGGCACCGACTGGACCCAGGTGCCGCCGCCTCCCCCGCCGACCGGCAACGTGGCGACCCAGCTCGTCGAGCGGGCCAAGCGGGCGCCGAAATGGGCGAAGATCGCGGTGGCCGCCGGTGTCGCGGTCGTGCTGCTCCTCAGCGTCGGCGCGGCGGCCGGACTGTTCTCCGGTGCCGGCTCCACCTCGCAAGGCCAGCGGCCGGCCGGCCCGGCATCGAGCGCGCCGGCGAAGCCGCCGTTCGAGGTGGAGTCGTTCAGCCACCCGGGCGGCATCACGGTCAACGTCCCGAAGGGCTGGACCCGCAAGCAGGCCGGCAACGCCAGCGCGCCCTATTTCGACATCACCGACCCGGCCGATGCCAACCGCCGCGTCCGGATCAACATCGAGAAGGCCTCGAGCACGCCGAAGGCGTTCCTGGAGGGCGCGGCGAACCGGCTCAAGTCCACCGCGGCGAGCTGTGCCGCCCCGTATGAGCAGGTCAACCTGGGCGACGGTAAGCTCGACGGCCACGACGGGGCGCTGCTGGAGTACACCTGCGGCTCGGGCGACCAGAAGCGCCACGCCCTGTGGAACGCGATCGTGGTCAACGGCAAGGCGTACCACTTCTTCGTGACCGTGCCCGACGCCCGCTTCGACGAGAGCAAGGCGATCTTCAACGAGATGGTCCGCTCGTTCGACCTCACCGGCCCGGCCGCGGGCCAGTGAGCACGCTCGCCGTCCGGGCACCGGGCCGGGGAAACGCCGTGCTAAGAAAGGCAGATGACCTCCACGGAGCGTGATCTGCGTGCGGAAGCCGAGGCCTGGCTGGCCGACGACCCCGATCCGGCCACGCGCGAGGAGCTGCGCGCCGTGCTCGACAGCGGCAACGGCGGCGCCGAGCTCGCCGACCGGTTCGCCGGTCCGCTGCGCTTCGGCACCGCCGGGCTGCGCGGACCGCTGCGCGCCGGGCCCAACGGCATGAATCTCGCCGTCGTCCGGGCCGCCGCGGCCGGTCTGGTCCGCCGGCTCGCCGACCACGAGGTCGAAGGGCCGCTGGTCATCGGCTACGACGCGCGGCACGGCTCGCACGCGTTCGCCGTGGAGACCGCCCGCGTCGCCACCGGCGCCGGCCGCGAGGCGCTGCTGCTGCCCCGGCCGCTGCCCACCCCGGTGCTCGCGTTCGCCGTGCGGCACCACCGCGCGGCCGCCGGGGTCATGGTCACCGCGAGCCACAATCCTCCGCAGGACAACGGCTACAAGGTCTATCTCGGCGACGGCTCCCAGATCGTCCCGCCGGCCGACGTGGAGATCGAGCAGGCGATCCGGGCCGTCGGGCCGCTCGCCGAGGTGCCGCTCGGGCCGCCCGGCCAGGTGCTCACCGAGGAGATCGTGCAGGCGTACGTCGACGCCGCGATCGGTGTCGTCGACGCGGCGGTGCCACGTGACCTGCTCGTCGCGTACACCCCGATGCACGGTGTCGGCCGGGACGTCTTCGTCACGACGCTCGAGGCCGCGGGCTATCCGGCGCCGTTCGTCGTGCCGGCGCAGGCCGAGCCCGACGCCGACTTCCCCACCGTCGCGTTCCCCAACCCGGAGGAGCCCGGGGCGACCGACCTGCTGCTCGCCCTGGCCCGGGAGTCGGGCGCGGACATCGCGATCGCCAACGACCCCGACGCCGACCGGTGCGCCGTCGCGGTCCCCGACGGCGGCGACTGGCGGCTGCTGCGCGGTGACGAGGTCGGCGTCCTGCTGGCCGACCACCTGATGCGCCGCGGCACACAGGGGCGCTACGCGACCACCATCGTGTCGTCGAGCCTGCTGTCGCGGATGTGCGCCGCGCGCGGGCTGCCCTACGGAGAGACGCTGACCGGCTTCAAGTGGATCGTGCGGGCCGGTGACGATCTGGTCTACGGCTACGAGGAGGCGCTGGGGTACTGCGTTGCCCCGTCGATCGTCCGCGACAAGGACGGCATCACCGCCGCCCTCCTGGTCTGCGAACTCGCGGCCGGGCTGAAGGCGGAACTGAAGACCCTCACCGACCGGCTCGACGAGCTGGCCGAGCGCTACGGCGTGCACGCCACCGACCAGCTCTCCGTCCGCGTCGACGACCTGGCCGACATCGCGCTGGCGATGGACACCATCCGCCGGCGGCCGCCGGCCGCGCTGCTCGACGAGCCGGTGACGGGCGTCGAGGACCGGCTCCCCGAGTCCGACGTGCTGATCCTCCGCGCCGGGACGACCCGCGTCGTGGTCCGCCCGTCGGGCACCGAACCGAAGCTGAAGGCCTACCTGGAGGTCGTGGAGCCGGTCGTCGGCGGCGACATCCGCAAGGCGCGGGAGACCGCGGCGGCCTCCCTGGTCGCCCTGCGCACCGAGACGGCCGCGGCCCTCGGCCTGCGCTAGAGGGTCACGGAGAACACCGTCGACTCGGCCAGGCGGCGAAACTCGGCCAGCGCGGAATCCGAGGAGTCCGGCCTGGTGTCGCCCTTCGGCGCGTGCGGCGAGTCGAAGTAGACCAGCGCCTTGATCGCCGGGAACTGCGCGAGCTGCCGGCCGACCGTCGAGAAGATCCACGCCTTCTGCGCCGGGTCGGCGGTGTGCTCGTACACTCCCCATTCCGCGACCATCAGGGGCTTGTTGCCGTGGGTCCGGGTGACCCAGTTGTAGAACCCGGGCCACTTCGCGGGGTCCGACGTGCGGTTGACCAGGTACGAGAAGTCGCCGTAACCGTAGCCGCCCGGTTTGGCGTAGAGATACGGGTCCATGCCGATCCAGTCGACGACGTCGTCACCGGGGTAGAGATCGTCGAACCAGGGCTGGACGCACCACGGCTCGTAGGCCATGTAGGCCAGCACGAAGACCACGTTCGTCACGCCCCGGGCGCGCAGCCGCTCGACGGTGTGGCGGAACATCGCGGCGTAGTCCTTGGCGGTCATGCCGCCGCCGCTGCGCACGTCGTTCTCCGGCTCGTGGTGCGGCGCGAGGAACAGCGTGCCGGGGAACGCCTTCAGCCGCTCGGCGGCGCGGTCGATGCGCGCATCCTGGCCGCCCGCGGCGACGTCGGCCCAGGTGGTGCCCCAGGCGACCTTCCAGTTCGCGAAGAGGATCCGTTTCTTCGGCTGCCGTACCGCGGCGATCTCGTCGGCGGTCGGGAACACCTCGTCGCCGCGATGGTACGAATGCAGGATGTCGGCGTGGCGGCCGGTCGTGCGCTCGAAGTTGGCCAGCGCCCGCGCCGCCGGCAGGTCGGTGAACGCGCCGGGCGCGACGCCCCAGAGCAGCCCGCAGGTCGGCACGAGCTTCGCGCCGACCGTGCAGCGCCGCGTCTGCCCGGCCGCGGGTGACGCGTGCGCCGCCTGCGACGACGGCGCCCCACCGGGATGGGCCGGGTCGGCCCCGGCCGGTCCGGCGCCACCGCCGAGGCGACTGCCGATCTCTTGCGCCACCGGTACGTCCGGACGCCGCGGTTCGGCCCGCATCGACACGGTCGACGCGATCGCGCCCGAACCGGCCAGCCCGATGACGGCCGCGACGACGGCGAGCACGGGATGGGACCGCAGGAAGGTGACTCGTCGGTGCTTCATCGCCGGACACCGTAGGCCGCCACCCGGCTCGCCGAGCAAGCCCTGAGCAGCGGCAATCCCCCGATCCGGCGACGTTTCTTCATCGGGATTTCAGAATCGGGGCATCCCGCCGAACTGCCGGTCGCCCGCGTCGCCGAGGCCGGGAACGATGAACATGCGCTCGTTGAGCTTCTCGTCGATCGCCGCAGTCACCAGGCGCATCGGCAGGCCCGAGTTGACCAGCCGCTCGATGCCGACGGGCGCGGCGAGCACGCACAGCACGGTGATGTCGGTCGCGCCGCGGTCGACCAGCAGCCGCACGCAGTGCTCGAGGGAGCCGCCGGTGGCGAGCATCGGGTCGAGCACGAGCACCGGGATGCCGGCGAGGTCACGCGGCAGCGACTCCATGTAGCCGCGCGGCTCGAACGTGTCCTCGTCCCGGGCCAGCCCCACGAACCCCATCGACGACTCCGGCAACAGCGCGAGTGCCGAGTCGGCCATGCCCAGTCCGGCCCGCAGCACCGGCACCAGCAGCGGCGGGCTGGCCAGCCGGGTGCCTTCGGCCGTCGCGACCGGGGTCTGCACCGGGAACCGCTCGGTCGCGAACGTGCGCGCCGCCTCGTACACCAGCATCGTGGTGAGTTCGTGCAGCGCCGCCCGGAAGGCGGCGCTGTCGGTACGTTCGTCCCGCATCGCCGTCAGGCGTGACTTGGCCAAGGGGTGATCCACCACGAGTATGTCCACAGGATGAGAGCGTAGGCCCTGCGCTGCCGCCCTTGTCGAGCCGAGGCACCGCCGCGGGCCGACCGGAGCGGCAGGGCAGGGCCTAAACTCGGCATCATGACCCTCACCGTCGAGGTCGCGCGTTCCCAAGCCGCACTGCGGACCTTCCTGCACGGCCTCCCGGGTGTCGACCAGGTCGGCGCGGAGCAACGCGCCGCGATGCTCGGCACCCGCTCGATCAAGACCACCGCCAAGGCGCAGGCACTCGACCTCGCGATCCGCATGGTCGATCTGACCACGCTGGAGGGCTCGGACACGCCGGGCAAGGTGCGCGCGCTGTGCGCGAAGGCCGTGCGGCCCGACCCGGCCGACGCCACCTGTCCGAGTGCCGCCGCCGTCTGCGTCTACCCGGCGATGATCCCGGTCGCCGCCGAGGCGCTCCGGGGCACCGGGGTGCACCTGGCCAGCGTCGCGACCGCCTTCCCGTCCGGCCAGGCGCCGCTCGACGTCAAGCTGGCCGATACCCGCGCCGCGGTCGCCGCCGGTGCCGACGAGATCGACATGGTGATCAGCCGCGGCGCGTTCCTCGCCGGTCGGTATGCGGAGGTCCACGACGAGATCGCCGCGGTGAAGGAGGCGTGCGGCGGCGCGCACCTCAAGGTCATCCTGGAGACCGGTGAGCTGGCCACACTCGACAACGTGCGCCGGGCGTCGTGGCTGGCGATGCTGGCCGGCGCCGACTTCGTCAAGACCTCTACCGGCAAGGTGCAGCCCGCGGCGACGCTGCCCGTGACGCTGGTGATGCTGGAGGCGGTCCGTGACTTCCGCGAGCAGACCGGCCGCGTGGTCGGGGTCAAGCCGGCGGGTGGCATCCGCACCGCGAAGGACGCGATCAAATACCTGGTGCTGGTGAACGAGACGGCCGGCCCCGACTGGCTCCACCCCGACCGGTTCCGCTTCGGCGCGTCGACCCTGCTCAACGACCTGCTGATGCAGCGCACCAAGATGGCCACCGGCCGCTATTGCGGCCCCGACTACTTCACCCTGGACTAGCCCGATGGAATTCCAGTACGCACCGGCGCCGGAGTCCCGCTCCATCGTCGACATCCGCTCGTCGTACGGCTTGTTCGTCGACGGCGAGTTCGTCGACGGACGCGGTGAGTCCTTCAAGTCGATCAACCCGGCCAACGAGGAACTGCTCGCGGACATCGCCGCGGCCGACGCCGCCGATGTCGACGCCGCGGTGCGGGCCGCGCGGCGCGCGTTCGACACCGTCTGGGGGCCGATGCCGGGGCGGGAGCGGGCGAAGTACCTCTTCCGGATCGCCCGGATCATCCAGGAGCGGGGCCGGGAGCTCGCGGTCCTGGAGTCGCTGGACAACGGCAAGCCGATCCGCGAGTCGCGTGACGTCGACGTGCCGCTGGTCGCCGCGCACTTCTTCTACTACGCCGGCTGGGCCGACAAGCTGCCCTACGCCGGCTTCGGGCCCGACCCGCGGCCGCTCGGCGTGGCCGGCCAGGTCATCCCGTGGAACTTCCCGCTGCTGATGCTGGCCTGGAAGATCGCGCCGGCGCTCGCGGCCGGCAACACGGTGGTGCTCAAGCCCGCCGAGACGACGCCGCTGACCGCGCTGCTGTTCGCCGAGATCTGCCAGCAGGCCGAGCTGCCGCCCGGGGTCGTCAACATCGTGACGGGCGCCGGGGAGACCGGCCGGCTGCTCGTCGAGCACCCCGGCGTCGACAAGGTCGCCTTCACCGGCTCGACCGAGGTCGGACGGCAGATCGCGCGGGCTGTCGCCGGTACGACCAAGAGACTCTCCCTGGAGCTGGGCGGCAAGGCCGCCAACATCGTGTTCGACGACGCGCCGATCGACCAGGCGGTCGAAGGCGTCGTCAACGGCATCTTCTTCAACCAGGGCCACGTGTGCTGCGCCGGCTCGCGGCTGCTGCTGCAGGAGTCGGTCGCCGAGGAGTTCCTGGAGTCGCTGAAGCGGCGGATGGCGCGGCTGCGTGTCGGCGACCCGCTGGACAAGAACACCGACGTCGGCGCGATCAATTCGGCCGCGCAGCTCGCCCGCGTCCGGGAGCTTTCCCGGGTGGGCGAGGACGAGGGTGCCGAGCGCTGGTCGCCGCCGTGCGAGCTGCCGGAGCGCGGCTTCTGGTTCGCGCCGACCGTCTTCACCGGCGTCACCCAGGCGCACCGGATCGCCCGCGAGGAGATCTTCGGGCCGGTGCTGTCGGTCCTGACGTTCCGCACGCCAGCCGAGGCCGTCGAGAAGGCCAACAACACGCCGTACGGTCTGTCCGCCGGCGTGTGGACGGAGAAGGGCTCGCGCATCCTGGACATCGCGGACAAGTTGCGCGCCGGCGTGGTCTGGGCCAACACGTTCAACAAGTTCGACCCGACCTCGCCCTTCGGCGGATACAAGGAGTCGGGCTACGGCCGCGAGGGTGGCCGGCACGGGCTGGAGGCCTACCTTGAGCACTGAGACGCCGACGCGCCTCGCCGTTCGCAAGACCTACAAGCTCTACATCGGCGGCGCGTTCCCCCGCAGCGAGTCCGGGAGGTCCTACCAGGTGCATTCGGCCTCGGGCGAGCTGCTCGCCAACGCCGCTCTCGCTTCCCGCAAGGACGTCCGCGACGCGGTCACGGCGGCCCGCGCCGCGGTCGCGAAGTGGTCCGGCGCCACCGCGTACAACCGCGGACAGGTCCTCTACCGGGTCGCGGAGATGCTCGAGGGCCGCCGCGACCAGTTCATCGCCGAGGTCAAGGCGGCCGAGGGCGGCTCGCGCAAGGACGCCGGGCTCGTCGTCGACGCCGCGATCGACCGCTGGGTGTGGTATGCGGGGTGGGCCGACAAGATCGCCCAGGTCCACGGCGGCGCGAACCCGGTCGCCGGGCCGTACTTCAACCTGTCCTCCCCGGAGCCGACCGGCGTGGTCGGCGTCGTGGCCCCCGCCGACTCTTCCCTGCTCGGACTGGTCAGCGTCATCGCGCCGGCGATCGTCAGCGGCAACACCGTCGTGGTGATCGCGTCCGAGACCCGCCCGCTGCCGGCCGTCTCGCTCGCCGAGGTCCTGGCCACGTCCGACCTGCCGGGTGGTGTGGTCAACGTGCTGACGGGGAAGGTCAGCGAGATGGGGCCGTGGCTCGCCGCGCACATGGATGTGAACGCCGTCGATCTCACCGGTGTGACGGACGCCACATCGGCGGTCGAATTGGAGGTCGCCGCGGCGGAAAATCTCAAACGGGTGATCCGTCCCAGCAACCCGGACTGGGCCGCTGACCCCGGCGTTTCCCGGATGCTCGCCTTATTGGAGATCAAGACGGTTTGGCACCCCAAGGGGGTCTGACCGTCGCAGACCGGACACACTAGGGTGTTTGCCCGCCGACCAGGTCCCGGCCATCCACCAGCCAAGCCAGACTCACGCCGGTACGGCTGGAGATCTTCCGCCCCACAACCATGAGCTTGCGCGGCTGAGCGCCACCTAGCTCCCAGAGTCGCCATGAAGCCGCCGGCACCCCACATGCCGCTGCGGCTTCTTTGATGTTCCAGCCCATCCGCCACCTGACCATCGCCAGTCGCGCGCCGAAGTCGGTGTCATCGGGGATCCAGGCCGCCGGGGCGGCCGGCTCTTCTGTCGCGGTCCCCAGAACGTCGGTACTCATAACGGACAGGATACCGATTTTGACACACCAAGCAAGCGAGCTGGCCTGAACCTGTCCTTGACACAGGTTAACGTCCACCCCTAACGTACCTGTCCATGGAACAGCTTCCCGAGCTTATGACGCCCGCCGAGGTGGCGGAGGTCCTCCGGCTCACCGACGAAACCGTGCACCGCTGGGCGCGGATCGGAAAGCTGCCGTACGTCGATGTCTTCGGTGTCAAGCGCTTCCGCCGCTCGGACGTCGAGGCGATCGTGCGCGGCGAGACCCCGGCCAGTGCGGCATGAACAACTGCATGAACCGCACCGTCACCAACACCGCCGACCGGCTCCGTACCTGCGACCTCCTCGAGCTCGACGCCGACCTGCACCGCCGCCTGAGGGGAACGCGATGAACACGTTGAAGACCCCAGCCACCGCCGAGCAGCAGTGGGACCGCGCCATCGAGGCCGCGAGGCTCGAACCGACCGAATCACCTCTGGCGGTTCGCGAGGCGCTGCTGGCGCTCGACGAGGCGGCGGATTGCGCAGATCGGGCCGTAATCGACGGGGTCTGCGACGCCGGCACCTGGTACGCGTTCGCCGTCGGCGTCGCTGCCCACGATCCACGATCCGCGCACTTGTTCGCCTGAGGAGCCCCCATGCGCCGCACCTACGCCCTCTACCAGCGCACCACCGCCCACACGCCTGCGGTGGTGCCGGCATGAGCAACGGCAAGTATCAGCTTCTTCCGCCGCTCGGCGATGACGAGTTTGCCGCGCTGCGCGAGGACATTCAGGCCAATGGCATCCGAGTCCCGATTGACGTGGACGAAAACAGCGAGGTGCTCGACGGGCATCACCGGAAGGCCATCGCGCTCATGCTCGGCATCGAATGCCCGGAGCGCATCGTCCGCGACCTGGAGGACTTCGAGAAGGTCGACTACGCGCTAACGGTCAACTTGGCCCGGCGGCACCTTGACCGAGCGGCTCGGCGCGAGCTGGTCAAGAAGTCGCTGATGCGCGACCCGATCATGGCCGACCGGGAACACGCCCGCCGGTGCGGTGTCCACCACGACACTGTCGGCCGCATCCGTGCTGACCTTCAGGCTCTCGGCAAGCTCCAGCCGACCCAGCGCCGGAAGGGTGGCGACGGCAAGGAGCGTCAACTGGCGGAATCCGCCAGTTCCAAGGCGCCCCAGTCGACTGGGGAAATTCCCCAGTCGGACAACCAGACGTCCGGCCCCGGCGGCGGTGGAAGCGCCGACGGTACCGGCGAAGGTCCGGACACCGGCGCGGCTGACAACGTGCAGTCCGGACCAGCGGCAGGCGACGGGGCTTCAAGCGGCGATGCAGATCACCCGCTGCCTGCCGCACCCCAAGACCCTCCGGCCCCCGAGGGCCAGCCGGAGCACGACCACCGGGATGCCCCCGGTGGGGCCGGAGCGGAGGAGGCGGACGCCCTTCCTGCCGCCTCCACTCCGGCCGACCCCGGCGACGAACTGGTGCAGACGCCGATCGGGCCGATGCCGCGCAAGGTCGCCGCGGTACTGGACAAGCACGCTCCCGACCCGAACCCGCACCACGAATGGCAAAAGGCATTCCTTGACGCCGTGTTCGCGGCCCGGAAGGCGTTCCGCAAGTACTCCGGCGAGGAGATCGCCGAGAAGGCGGACGCGCAGCTACTGGAGGAGTTCGGCCACTTTGTCGCCGACCTGGACGACCTTCAGCGCGCCGTGAGCAATGCCCAGATCGCCGAAGGCGAGAGCAAAGTCCGTCACCTGAGGAGAGTCCAGTGAGCCGCTACGCGATCAACCGGGCCGCATGGTCCGAGCGGGACAAGGACGAGTACGAAGACCTGCTCGCCGAGATCTGCAACGCCACCACCGACACGTCGGAGCGGCTCGACCTGTTCGAGGACAAGCTCACCGACGCCGTTCAGGCGCAGCGGACGTGGGCGCTGCACGTCTCCCGGGCCTGCCGTCGTGCCGGGCTCGGCAAGGAGATCGTGCGTTTCGAGGACCGCAACCGGGCGCTCGTCTCCTACGACGGGCAGTTGCTCAGCGTGCCCCGCCGGCAGGGCCGCAAGGTCAAGGTCGCCGGTGAGGTGACCTACCAGCGGGAATTGATCGTCGTGTGGTCCTGGGACGAGATCGCAGAGAAGCGCGAAGAGGTCATTAAGGCCACCCGCTCCTACACGGTGAAGGTCCAGCAGTACGACCGGCTGCTCGCCCTGCGGGTGCTCGCGCCCGCGGCGAAGTCACCTGCCGAGGCCGCCGAGCTGCTCGGCCTGGACCTCGACGAGTACCTCGGCAAGTCCGAGGCTGCCTGAGCCCCGGCCCGGCGCCGGGTGGCCTGAGGGCGACTGGCGTTGCTCCAACCCGGCACCGGGCCGGTCTTCCCCAGACCTGAACAAGCCCAAAAGCTCATCGAAGGAGAGACATGGCCTCCCCGACCCTCGTCCCGTCCGGCGCCGTCTACTACGGCTACACGGGCCCCGACGCCGAGTCACCGACGGAGCGCGCCAACCGGGAGCGGTACTGGCGCTCGCTCGGCAAGAAGATCCGCAAGAACGCGCGCATCTGACCTGAACAAGCCAAGAGCGGCCCGCCAACACCTTGCCCGTGGATCGCGCGAGCCGCTCCAGACGAATGGAGCTTACCGAAATGAACACCGAGAAGAACGGCCGCCGCGAGGAGTTGCTGTCCGACCTTGAGGGACTAGTGACGTTCCTGGCGAAGAACGAAGGCGTCCCGCTGCGGGACTTCGGCGTCGAAGTTGAGTACTACGTCGGCAGCGATGACGACCAGGTCGGCATCGAGGAGATCCAGCGCATCGCCGCCGCCCTCGGCGTGGAGATGACGGTCAACGACGACAAGACGCACTACCGCGCGTCGAGGCGATTCGGCACGGCCTCCTACAAGGCCGTGTACGTCGTCCGCCGCGAGATGGACGACTACCACGAACTGATGGATCTCGGCCGCAGGGCGCAGCGCGAGGCCCAGGGTGGTGAGTCCGAGTGAGCACCGCCAAGCACACCTACGACCGTGACGCCCTACTCCAGTTGCTCGGCGCCGACGGGGGCAAAGGCGCCAAAACCAAACTCAGCGACGAGATGTGGGCCGTGCTCGACGAGGTGCACACCTTCGAGCGGTACGTCGTGCTCACCAACGGCGTGCAGTACAGCCGACCCATCGACTACGCCACGGCGCTGGGCATGTTCAGCAGCCTCGCCAACACGACCCGGGCCGTGGTGCGGGTCGTCGCGCACGAGGACTACAAGCGGCAGGTTGCTGAGGCTGCGCTGGTGGCGCTGTGAGCGAGACAGACGACGTCCTCGCCGTCCGGCGCCCCGGCCCCAACGTCATCATCCACCGCCCGCACGCGGAGGGCTCAACCCAAACCCACTGCGGGGCGGCAGCCGGAAGCCCGTACCTGCGTTTCGGCGCCTGGTACGCGCAGCGGCAGATGGCCTCGCCCTGTCGGAGCTGCTTCCCGCAGGGATGGGCCACCCCGAGTTCTGAAGGAGAGCAGCAGTGAGCGGCTACCACTACATCCAGTCCGAGCCCGGCCTGTGGACTGTCGGCACCGGCACCCCGCGCAGTCAGGGCGGAACCGACTGGGAGCCGGAGAGCGACCACGGCAGCATCCGCGAAGCCGCCGAGCGTGTGGCGTGGCTCAACGGCGGCCCGGCGCCGGAGCCGGACAGCGACGGCCTCAGGGCGTCCGTCGCCGCGCTCGTCGCGCAGCTCGGCGAGCTGACCGGTGCGTTGCGTGGTATGGCCGAGCGGATGGCGCCGAGGCGCGAGCTCATCGAGCCGGCGGCCGTCTCAACGGGTGAGGAACGCACCGCCAACACGCCAGCAGAAGAACGCACCGGAATCAGTGACCGCGTGCATGCGGTACTCGAAGAGGTCGCCGCGCTCCGGGACTCGGTGCAGATCATCGGCGATGAGTACGCGCCCCTGACCGCGCTCGGGATGTCCGCCCGGCTCGACCGGATCGAGCAGTACCTCAGGGGAGAGCAGCGGTGAGCACGATCCGCACCGAGGTGCTGTTCACCGTCATCGACCCGACCGTCGCCCAGCTATGGCTGACCCTGTCCTACCGCACCTCAGAGCCGCTGGAGGTAGTCGCCAACTTCGGCCGCCGGTGTGACGGACGGCGGATCGTGTGGCGCCTCGCCCGGGACATCCTCCGCGACGGACTCCTCGGACCTGCCGGTGTCGGTGACTTCTGCTGCTGGACCGACGCCGAGGACCGGTACCACCTCGCATTGTCCAGCCCCGACGGCCGGGCCATCCTTCGTTGTCCCGCCGACAACATCCGGGCCCTGCTCATCGACGCCGAAGACCTCGTGCCCTACGGCGCCGAGGTCATCGATTTCGATGCCGAACTGCGCCACCTGCTGATGACCGGAGGTGGGCAGCGGTGAAGCGACTCCTGCTCAACCTCGCCGCCATCGTCGGCTTCATCGTCCTCGGCGCTCTGATCCTCGCCGGTGCCTGGGTGCTCTCGGTGGTGATCCAGTGAGCGGGCCGAAGCTCCCCTGCTGGATGGTCTGCCCGTCCTGCGGCCACCGCGAGTGGTGCAGCGCAGAAGACCCCGACGCCGGGCAGAGCGAGATGTGGCGGCACATCTACTGGGACCACGCGCTCCCCGGCGCTGGTGGCCTCGACACCAACAAGGCGCGTGCCACGACCGGCCAGCTCCTGGCGAAGGCCGAGGTGATCCCCGATGCCTGAGGTCAACGGCCTGTACCCGACCCCGACCCGAAAAGCCCTGCTGCGGCTGATTGCTGCCGGTGGCGGACGGATCTACGGCGAGGCCGGGCAGGTCTTCGACAAGCAGACCTACCGGCGGGTGACCGCCATGGTCAAGGAGTTCATCGACCACGAGTGGGTGCGGGCCTTGACGCCCGACGAGCCGCGCGGGCGAGGCGAGACGACAGCGAAAGGCGTCACCTACTACCGCCTGAAGGACTTCGGACGTCAGGCGATGGGAGGGCGGCCGTGGGCTTCCCACTGACCTTCGCCGCCGTGCTCCTCCTCCTCGCCGCCTTCATCGGCGCCCTGAAGTACGTCGCCGCGCCAATCCACCACCAGGGCCGTGAGGCCGAATTCGACGAGTTTGGGAGGCCGTACTAATGGCTACCGGACCTTGGCACTACCGCGAGGCCGAGCGTCTCGCCCAGTTGGCGAAGGACAAGAGCGCAGCACTCCTCGGCGTCACGATGTCCGCCGCGCAGGCCGACCTCGAGCAGGGGCAGATCAGCCAGACGATCGCACTCGCCCACGTGCACGCCACTCTCGCGGACGTGGCCGCCACCGCACAGAACATCCGGCGCAACAACGCCATGGATGCAGGGCTCGCCGACGACTGGATCGAGGTGTCGCGGTGACCGAGCTGAACGACCAGCCCGCGAAATGGCACGAATCCCTGGCCGTGGTCCTCATCGTCGCCATCCTCGCCACTGTCGCCGTCGCCTGCGCGACCGCCCCCTGCTGGGGTGGCGCTCTCCTGCTGTGGGTGAGCAAGGCGTGAGCGAAGTGGCAAGCCCCGCCGAGGTGGCCGCCCGGCTGCGCCAGGAAGCCGAACTCGTCGACCTCATCGCAGGCGTCGTCTTCGATGCCGTCTCTCTCGACGACGCAGCCGGGCGACTCCGCGCCATCTCCACCGGCAAGCGAGTCATCGCCAAAGAATTCGACGAGATGGCCCGGAAGACGTCATGAACGGCCTCTCCCTGCTGCTGCTCGTCATCGCCGCACTCATCGCCACTGCTGCGGCCATCAACGAATCGCCGAAAGGAAACGGCAAATGAGCAAGGTCAAGTACACCGAGTGCGGCGACGGCAAGACCGTCTCGGACGAGCACTGCGGCAACGACTGCGGCGGCTACTACGACGCGGACTCCGGCGACTGGGAAGAGCCGGTGAACTGCGAGCACTGCGGCTGCTGCTCCTGCAACTCCTGCGCCTACGCGAGGCACGCGTGAGCGACAACCTTGTCGCCCTCCTCATCGTCGTCGCCGTCTTCGCCTTCTGGGCTTACATCATCTGGAGAGTGACCAAGTGACCGCCATCGGCGACATCATCCAGCCCGGAAAGTCCATCCCAGACGACGTGACCGAAGTCGAGGACCGCACTGGATGGGACCACGAGCGGGGCACTGACGGCCGCTGGCACCTGGGTGGCGTGAACGCCGACGACCCCCACCCCTGGTCCGACGGCGAGTTGATGGACTACGCCCCGCTGACCGTGACCGCCGTGCGCGAGCCCGAGCCGTACACGCCACTCACGCTCATCACCTGCGGCACCTGTGGCGTGCGGTCGATGACCTGCCACTACTGCGGCGAGGAGCAGCCCGCTCAGGCCGTACCGCTGGTGCTGACCCTGCCGCAGGTCCCGGAAGGAGCCGTAGCGCTGATCGGTGGCGAGTCGGGCATGCGGTACCCGCGTCGCGACGACGTCTCCGCGCCAGTGTGGCTCGACCCGAAGCGCGGCAACGCAACGACGACCCTCGCCGAGATCCTCGACTACGAGGGCTCCGTGACCGTGGTGATGCGAGAGCCGCGCACCTGGCCCAAGCTCGCCACCGAGGCCGAGGACCCGAACGTGGTCGACGTCGTCGCCGAGGACGGCCTGTTCACGCACCGATGGATCCGCCGCGAGGGCAGTGCCTTCTACCGCTGTTCCGGCAGGCCCCGCTGCTGCAAGAGCCGCACACTGGCCGGACTCCGCGAGCTGGGCGACGTGACCGAGGTGTTCGACGACGGCGGTGAGCCGGCATGAGCCACCAGTTCCGTGTCACCGTCGAAGACCTCGTCACCGGCGACAAGCAGGTCATGGAGTTCGCGCCGGGCGACTACGTGCTCATCCCGTTCGCTCCCTGCCGTCGCGAGCACATCACCGCCTACCCGAAGTCAGGCACCCACGTCATCACGATCCGGGACCACCGTCCGCAGGCCGCTCCACGAGAGGTGATCGAGCCGTGAGCAAGAGCAGCAACGACCCGAAAGCCGGACCCGACAAGAACGTGAAGGGTCCGAAGGGCTACCGCCACCCGGACAAGGCCAGCGGCCAGAACATCCCGCCCGCGGGCGAGGGGGGTCGAAAGAAGTGACCGAGCGCATCACCTACGAGTTCAGCGACGAGGGCATCGGCAAGGCGCTGACGGCTCTCGGCACCACCGAGCAGGCCATCGCCACGAACCTCTCAGCGATGGGGCACAAGGGTCTGGTCGGCAGCGAGTCGAACGACCCGGTTGCCCGCTACGTCCGCGACGTCATCCCGCGAGCCAGGTCCGTTGAGGTCTACCTGGACCCGGTCCGGGGCGACGCCCACGTGATCGCGTTCGACGGCCAAGGCAACGCTGTCGCCGCTGATCTGCCGCTGCCTGTTCAGGCGTTCGTGACGTCGTTCGACATGGGCAAGTACCCCAACTTGATCTCGGAGGAATTCGATGCTGCGTGACCTGATCCGCCGCCACTCCGACCACATCGGGCGGCACGCAGTCGACCACCAAGCACCTGACGGCACCGAGTGTGACGGGTGCGGCAAGGCAGATCCTGCTGTGGCGTTGGCCTGCTGCTCGATCTGCGAGTCGTGGATGTGCTCCACCTGTTTCTCGCAGCACAAGGCTCCGGATTCGTTCTACCAGCCGCAGACACGGCGGGCATGGTGGTTGCGGATGGTGGGCCGTGGCTGACACCTGGCTGCCCATCGCCATCGCTGTTCTCGGTGCTGGTGTTCTGGCCTACCTGCTGGTGATGGCCAGGAGAAAAACCCTCGCCGGAGAGATGGACGTCCCGCTCAACGTGGAGCGCGGACGCGCCCGGTCCGAGGCTGAGATGGCAGCAGCGGAAACGGATGTCCTGAGCGAGTCGGACTCGGGCGAGGTTGCCCGGCTGGCCTCGTTCATCGAGGAGATCCGCACCGATGAGCATCCGATCGTCCACCGTGTCCGTCGTCGTGTGGTGCGGCGGGACATTGGTCGGCGGGTCGCCGCGCGGCAGCGCCTCGACTCCCACCGCCGCGCTTTCGAGTCCGACCCGCTCGGCGTGGACCTCCCGGCCGCGCTGCTACCCGCCGTCATGGCCCCCAGCTCGCTGCCCACGTGGGAGCTGGAGAGCTTCACGAGCGAGTGGACGCGCGAACAGGTCGCCGCCCTGGTCGCCGAACACAAGGCAGGAGCAGCGAAGTGAGCGAATGCGATTGCGGCGCCTGCAACATGCGCCGGGGCGCCGAGCGGTTCCGGCTGGCCTGGAGGTCCGCCCGTCAACGCGCCATGAACCACTTGCTCGCCCTCGTCGAATCCGACGAGAAGCGCGACGAACTTGAGGCCGAACTACGCCACCTCTACAGCCTCCACGAACACACGGTCGAGGAGCGGGACGAGGCACGTGCTGAGGTCGTCCGCCTCGGCCGCGCACTCCAGAAGGCAGCCGACGACCAGTGCGGATGCCTCGGAACGATGGAGGTGTAGGCCCGTGGCGACCGTCGTCTACCGCTGCGACATCTGCGAGATGGCCGAGAAGCGCCAGCCTGTCCTGAGCCCTGCCGGCACCGATGACGACTCGGCCAGGGTTGCCGGCTGGCGAATCGGCGCCTCCCAGGCCAAGGAGCGCAACGTCGTCTGCCCCGAGTGCGCGGGCACTGACGAGGGCTACTGGGACCGCAGGATGCTCGACGTCGCATACATGTCCGGTATGCACCGCTTCCTGCTGCCGGGCTCCGGCGAGGAGGCCGCCGCTGTGTCACAAGCTCACCGAGAGGCAGGAGCACCGTGAGCAACATCAACCCCGATACCGCATACAGCAGGGTCTACGGCGACATCGCCCGGGAGCGGGCCGCACAGGACGCGAAATGGGGCGAGCAGAACCACCCGGACGGAACTGCCGGTCCGGGCCGCCGGGCCGCCGCGCGATCGGCGAAACTCTGGACCAACTCCCAGGCCGCTGAAAGGACGCTCGCGTGGGCGGACGTCTTGGAGGAGGAGGTCGCCGAGGCGCTTGCTGAGGATGACCCCGCGAAGCTGCGGGCCGAGCTGGTCCAAGTCGCCGCCGTTGCTGCGGCGTGGATCGAAGCGATCGACCGGCGCTCCGCACTGCTGGAGGACACCGATGAGCGCTGACGAGCAGCACAGCAAGGCTGTCCGGCTGGCGACGAACGCCTACCACGCCGCCCTCGCACGAGACTGGCACAAGGCCGAGCGGGTGCTGAAAAGACTCAACGAAGAATGCACCGGCGAGGGGCTGTTCACGGCCCTGAAGGCGTGGTGTGACACGTTCATCAACCACGCGAGCGACGGCGGCGAGGTCGGCCGGTTCCGCATGGTCGGCTGGAACGTCGACACGGGAGCCGTCAACGAGTCCGAGGTCCGCGCCTCCGTCGCCTGGTCACGTCGCCTGATCGCGGCCCGCGCAGCGATGGACCTCGAGGCGTTCAACACCGTCCTGCAAGAGCTGAACGACATCCCGGACGGGTTCGAGCGCGGGCGCTACGTCGCGGAGCTGCTGGAGTGCGTCGCGCTCACCGTCAACTCGCTGCCGCGCGGCTACGGGCGGATGGGAGCCTCCTCGTGAGCATCGACTACGCCGAGGCTGCTCGGCTGATCCGTAAGGGCCGCAAGTCCGAGCAGCGCGGGAAGGCGTTGCAGGGCTGCATCACCGGCCTCATCACCTTCGCGCTCCTGTCGCTGCTGAAGGGCTGGCTGTTCATGCTCTTCCTCGACGTCGCCCACGCCCACTGGTGGCCGGCGATCCCGACCATCGGCTACTGGTGGTCGGTCCTGCTCATGGTGCTGCTGCCGAGCCTCGGCTCCTCGTCGAGCACCAAGAGGGAGGACTGAGATGCCGGCTGACCTGATCCCCGAGCCTCCGGAGCGGACCATCGTCGCCTGGTGGGACCACGACGGCGACCTGCGAGCGGTCGCCTACCGCACCGACGCCTACGTCGAGGCGGGCGACGAGGAGCGCCGCTGGTACATCACCGACGACGACGGCAGCACCGACGGCGACTGGATGACCTGGCCCGAACTGCTCGCCGAGATGCGCGGCTGGCGCGGGCCGAGCGAACTGGTCTCCAACGGTCGGCTGGAGGTGAACCGTGTCGGCTGATCTTCTCCGTCGTGCAGCAGCCAAGCTGCGCGAGCACGCCAGAGCAGCATCCTTCTCCGACGACGGATGGGCCGTAGACCTCGCCGACAGTGAGGTCACCACCGCTGACGGCGGAATGATGATCGCGGACACCGGTGAACTCACCGAGGGGCGACCCGACGCGTCGTATATCGCCCTGATGCATCCGCCTGTGGCACTGGCGCTCGCCGACTGGCTCGACGCCCAAGCGCAGGACATCGCAAACGCCGTGTTCGCCTGGCAGCGCGAAGAGGAATTCATCAACAAGACCTTCGGCGGGATCGGCGCCTACACCGAGCGGATGTTCGCCGCCTCAATCGCTGTTGCCCGCTCGATCCTCCGTGAGCCCGAGGAGACACCCGATGCGCGCTGAGGACGAAATCCGCGCTGACGCCCGTCCGGGCCGCGCGTTCAGCAACGGCACCGAGTTCGACATCTGGGCCGATAGCCACTGCTACGACTGCGTTCACGACAACCCGAACGTCGACCCCGAGGTGTTCTGCCCGATCCTCACGGTCGCCTTGCTCGGCGAGGTGACACCGCGCGAATGGACCGAGAGGACCATCACGTGGGAGCTCAACGGCAAGACGGGTACGTACGCGGTTGTCGATGAGTGCACGGAGTTTGAGGAGCGCCGCGACGACGGCCCCGGGGATGACGAGCCGAAGCCTGATCCCGGACCGCCGCCGGTGTGCGAAGCCCAACTCGACCTCATCGACGCCTACCTGCCGACGGCGCTTGATGAGCTGACCAAGGCTCCGGCAGGTGTCCGGTGAAGGAACTCCTCATCGGCGCCTGCTTCGTCCTGGCTGGCTGCGCTGCTGCCGTTGTCGGGATCTTCTCGAGGTCTACCCGATCCGAGCCGTATCCGGCAGCAGCAGCAGAACCACCACCGCCGCTGGGTGCTGGCGATTGCGCCGAGCAGCGGATCGTCGCCGCGTCCGACCTGGACCTGACCCCGGCCCGGGTGAACCTACTCTTCGCGTTGCAGGTGATGCCGTACACGCAGGACGCGAAGGACTACGAGGCCGAGGTGCTGAGGCTCTACGGCATCCCGGACGGGCCACCGTGAGGCTCTTCTCCTTCCTCCGCCGTCGCGCTGGCCTCCTCGCCGAGCTTGAAGCCCTGCGCTCCGAGAGCCGGGAGCTTCGCGAGCAGCGGGACACGGCAGTGCTCCGGTCGTGGATCCACTGCCCTGACCCGCAGATGCACAGGCGCAAGCGCGCTTTCCACCCAGTCAACCCGGGTCGTCACCGTGACGACACCCCGACCGAAGTCCACAGGAGGCAGAGGTGACCACATTCGCCAGCTTCTGCTCAGGCGCCGAGATGCTCGGCATGGGCATCGAAGCCGTCCTCGGCCCGCTCGGCCACGTCTGGCACGCCGAGAACGACCCGGCCGCGTCAAAGGTGCTCGCCCACCACTACCCGGGCGTGCCGAACCTCGGCGACATCACCGCCACCGACTGGACGGCCGTGCCGCGCGCCGACGTGTTCGGTGCCGGTTTCCCCTGCCAGGACGTCTCCGGCGCCGGGAAACGCGCCGGACTCGGCAAAGGCACCCGGACCGGGATCTGGTCCCACATCGCCGACGCGATCGACGTCATCCGTCCGCGGCTTGTCTTTCTGGAGAACGTGGAGGGTCTGCACAGTGCCCGAGCCGACAGCGATCTGGAACCCTGCCCGTGGTGTGTGGGAGACGGGCGTGAACAGCCTGTTCTGCGAGCATCGGGAGCTGTTCTCGGAGACCTGGCCGACCTCGGGTATGACGCGCGGTGGGTCACTGTTCCCGCTTCCGACGTCGGCGCCCCGCACCGCCGGAAGCGGGTCTTCATCGTCGCGCACCCTGCCGACGCCGAAAGCCTCGGACACTGGATCGCCGGGCCGGCGGGCGGGGAAGGGGTTCCGTCCGCCGCTGTCGGAGGTGCTGTTCGACCTGACGGCGTGACGCTCCTCCCGACGCCGATGGCGAAGGACGACGGCAAGACGCCAGAGGCGCACATGGCAACGGGGGCGGCCATGCCGGGTGGCGCGCGATCCACGATCACGAGCCTCGCCGTGCTGGCCCGCGCCGATTTCAAGCAGCCGCACGGCAGTCGCGACGCATCGGAGTCGGCAGCAGCCGCGACGGTGCCGACTCCGATGCGTCGCGACTGCCGTGCGGCTGGCCCTGCGGATGCGAGCCGGAACAGCCCGAGCCTGTCGGCCATCTCCTACCTGCTGCCCACGCCGAACGCAGCGCTCGGACGCCAGGCTGGTGCTCCCTCCGCTCGCGTGCCACGCGAGCGGAGGGAGCACCCGGATCGGACGTTCGGCCTCGACGACGCCGTCGCCTTGCTCCCGTCGGTGGCGCGCGGCGTCGGCAACAATGCTGGACCAGCGCCGCGCGCCACCGACGGGAGCAGGGGCGGCCCGAATCAGCGGGGCAGCTCCGGTGACCTGATGCTGCCGAGCGCGGTCATGCTCCTGCCGACGCCGACGGTCGCGGATTCGCGGGGCTCGCGCAACGCCACGGCGAGCCGATCGGAGGACAAGGTCGGTGTCAACAACGACGGCTGGACGCTCTCTGACATCGCGTTCGCCGAACGGTGGGGCGAGTACGCCCCGGCGATCGCCCGCTGGGAGCAGGTGCTCGACCGGCCTGCGCCGCACCCGACGGAATCCGGGTCGAAAGGCCAGCCGCGCCTGGCGCCCCGTTTCGTCGAGTGGATGATGGGCCTCCCCGACGGCTGGGTGTGCGCCGTCCCTGGCCTGTCTCGCAACGACATGCTGCGCATCCTCGGCAACGGTGTCGTCTGGCAGCAGGCCGCCTACGCCTACCGCCGACTGCTGAGCCTCGACGCTGCGGTGGTGGCCGCATGAAGCGCAGAGAGCCGGCGAAGCGCCGCACCCCGCTCAAGTCGGGGAAGCCGCTCGAGCGCAAGACGTCGATCCGCCGGTCCACTCCGATGCAGGAGCAGGCCAGGTCTGAGTCTCCGTCGGCCCGAAAAGCAGCACCGAAGAAGAGGAGGCGATCCACCGTGGAACTGCGCGCTGCTCTGGCCCTGCGTTCCGGCGGGGTTTGTGAGATCCAGCAGGAGGGCTGCCAGGGCAGGGCGGTCGAGCCTTGCCACCGGATCAAGACCGGCATGGGTGGGGTGCACGGTGCGGCGATCGCCGAGTCGGACCGGCTCAGCAATTGCGTCCACGGGTGCCGGTGGTGTGGGCGGTGGCAGCACGATCACGAGCCGATGGCGAAGGCGTACGGGCAGATCCTGTCGCGCTCCGCCGACCCGCTGAAGGAGCCGATCCTCCTGCGCTACGGGGTGGTGTTCCTCGATGACGAGGGCGGGTGGGAGCTGTGCCCGCCGGCGACTGCTCGGGAGATCCGTGAGGCGCAGAGACGACGGGAGGCGACGAATGAGGATCTTGGTTACGGGCTCGCGGACGTGGGATGACGAGGCGTCCATCCGCTTCTGCCTCGACACCATCACCAAGGAGGCGCTAGCCGCCGGCGACGACCACATCACGGTCGTCCACGGCGCCTGCCCGTCCGGCGCTGACGCCATCGCCGACAAGTGGACGCGCGAGCGGGGCCTCCTGTGGCCGATCAGGGCGGAGCGGCATCCGGCCTTGTGGGACACGCACGGCAAGCGGGCCGGCTTCGCCCGGAACAACCACATGGTTTCCCTCGGCGCCGATCTGTGCATGGCGTTCATCCGTGACCGGTCCAACGGTGCGACGCACTGCGCCAACGCCGCCGAGGCGGCCGGGATCCCGGTGAAGGTCATCGACTACGACGACGTGACCGCGGCTCGGGACGTTCCGCGAGAGGAGGCGAGCTGAGTGGAGCCGTACTACTGCGAGGCGATCGCTCGCAGGCTCTCCCAGGACGTTCTCCCGTTCGATGCGGAGGTGAGCTGATGCCCTCCACGTTCGTCTCCGGCGACCGGCGCCGAGCACAGATCATCCAGTTCGTCGCCGACTACTGGCTGACGCACGGCTACGGCCCCGACGATCCGGGAGATTGCCCGGGGTGTGGGGTTGGACGCCTATTCGTCTGCTGCTCATCAGGTTCGGGTGCTGGTTGCTGAAGGGCGGCTTGCGCAGGCTCCGGGGATCGCCCGGTCTATCAGGGTGGTGGAGCGGTGAGCCGCCAGCCGTTGACGGACGAGGACCGCCGGGAGATCCTGCGCCTGCTGCGTGCCGGGCATCCCGTGAGCTACGTCGCCAGGTCGGCGGCCAGGTCGGATCGCACCGTGCGGGCACTCAGGGACGCGAACGGTATCCCGGTGTCCGGTGCGGGCAGGCCCCGGATCGCCGAGCGGGACAGCCCGTACCTGGCCCCGGAGCCGCCCGAGGGTGAGGGACTCGGATCAGGTGATCCGTGGATGCCGCCACCCGGCTACGACCTGTATGCCGCCCGGCCGATGCAGCAGCGGTGGAAAGCGCTGCTCGCCGCGGCGAGGCCGGTGGAGGTCGTGGAACTGCGGCAGGCGGTGTGCCGGGTGCTGGGGTTGCGTCTCGGCGCCCCCGACGACGAAATCATCGCCGCTGTCCAGGTCGACCGTCGCACCGCCGAGGAGCTGGCGACCCGATACCTCGAGGCCAGGGTGGGGAGGCGGGCGTGAGCGACTGGCGCGACGAGGCCGCATGCCGGTTCAACCCGGAACTGTTCATGCACAAGGCATACCGCTATGACGCGGCACACATCTGCCACCGGCACTGCCCGGTCCTCAAACAGTGCACGGCCTGGTCGCAGCGCGTCGATCTGCGCGAGGTGACCGCCGGTGGGACGTACTGGACCGCCGAGGGCAAGGCGGGAGTGCTGGACAAGAGGTTGGTTCAGCGGCACAGCGATCGGTGTCTGGTGTTCCGGCAGGAAGAGGAGGGCTAGAGGTGACAACGGAACTTGTTCGCGCCACCGATCAGCGCAGGTGCGCCCTGTATCGGCACTACGACGAGAACGACGTGCTGCTGTACGTCGGCATCACCGAGTCACTCGGCGACCGGACGAACAGCGGTCACGCCCGGTCTTCGGATTGGGTGCAGTTCGCGTCACGCGCCGAGGCCGAGTGGCACGACTCGCGCGAGCTTGCATCGGCCGCCGAGCGGGCGGCCGTCCGCGAAGAGCGGCCCGTCTACAACCGGCAGTACGCCGAGTGGGACGTCGACCGGCAGATCGCCGCATACCTTCACAGGCGCGAGGTGGAGGAGCTCGAATCGCTCCTTGATCAGTACGAACATGCGGTCAAGCAGTTCCTCGAGTGGATGCTGCCCGCGGATGTCGCCGTCGCAACTGCGGACACGGAGGACAACTACCGATGGGCCGGCGACCGCATCGACAGGAGGTTCCCGGCGTTGGTCCTGCTCGCGCTGGGAAGGACCTACCGCGACCGGACCATCGACCTCCACGACGACGCCACCATGGACGCCTACCAGGCGGTGCTCGATGTCGTGGGTGAGCGTCTGGCGGCCGTTCGTGCCCGCCGCGAGCGCGCCGAGGAGCCACCGTTCTGATGGGACGCAAACCGAAGCTCTTCCTGCCGGTGACGGTCACCTTTTACGACGACGACCGCATCATCGAGGCCGGCGACGGCCCGGCGCACCTCTACCTGGCCATGTCACTGCGGTGCAAGGCGATGGGCACCGACGGTCGGCTGATGGAGTCCCAGATCGGCCGCCTGGGTCGACCGCGCTGGAAGGCCGAACTGGCGAAGCTAGCCACCCTGCGCCTCGTGGTCCGTGACGAGATCACCGATGAGTGGTGCATCGCCGCGTGGTTCGCACACAACGACTCGATGGAAGAGATCGACACGAAGCGTGCCGCCGACCGAGACCGGAAGGCAGCGAAGGCGGCCGAGCGTCGCCAGCAGGAGGCGGATTCCGGCTCGGATTCCGAGCGGAATCCGAGCGGAAAGGTCCCGGATTCCGCTCTTAAGGGAAGGGAAGGGAAGGGAAAGGAAGGAAAGGAAAGGGAAGGGAATCCGCTCCACCGCTTCGCCGCCGATGACTCCGGCTCCTGCGGCACCTGCCACCTCCCCGCCGCCTCCCGCTTCCACCTCCACGTCGTTGAGGAGGCGTCGTGACCGAGATTGAGGACCCGCCCGCTCAGCTCGCCTGCTCTACCTGCAACAGCGTCGTCGGCTGGCTCTGGTCCGCCCGACACAAGGTCTGGCTCGCGGTCACCAACCCCGACCCCGCCGACCGGGACCTGCTCCGCATCCACCGGTGCGAGCTCTTCGGCCAGCCGAAGACGTGGAAGCACCTCAAGCCCGTCCCGCCCGAGGTGAAACGCCGCGGTGTCCGCCGGGCACGGGCGGTGCTCGCAGCACAGGCCACAAAGCGCACCGAGAAGGAGTCCTGATGCCCTACGACCCCTACGACAAGTTCCGCAACGCGACCGGGTGCGGCCAGATGACCGGCACTCTCGGTGTGGCGCAGATCTGCGGGAAGCGGGCCAAGTTCACGGTCGAGGCCGGCTGCCCGTTCAACGTCAACGGCCTCGCCTGCGGCATCCACGCACGTTCGACCCAGCGCTGGAACTACACCGTCACGTCCATGAGTACCGAGGAGTCCTGAAATGCTCACACCCAACCAGCCCACCATCTCCACCCGATGCGCCTCCTCCGCCTGCGTCCAGGTGACGCTCACCGACAAGGTCACGGTCCGAGACACCAAGGACGGCGGCGACAGGGTGACGTTCGACGTGGAGGCGTTCGCGGCCTTCGTCGCTGCTGTGAAGCGAGGACGGTTCGATGGCTGACCACCACAGCACCAAGGCGCAGGTCGCGCCCGGCATCTGGGACGTCGCCCGGCCGCTACGCGGCTCGTGGTGGATCCAGTGGCAGGCCGAGCGTGCCTGCCGGAAGGCGTACGGCCACTGCTGGCACCCGGAAGGGCTCACCGACTGGTGGTGCTGCATGTGCTCCGCCGACACCGAGGGCGCGCCGCCGCAGCGCTGCAAGATCTGCACCGCGAAGCCGACCGGGCCCGCCGAGCAGCCCGAGCCCGCGCGCCCGGAAGCGATCTGCCACCGCTGCGGCGGCCCGAACATCGCATGGTCTGCACCGTCCCCGCTGTGGAATTCGGTCATGCGGGGCGGCTCGATCAACGGCGAGGAGGAGTTCGACGGCATTGTCTGCCCGCCCTGTTTCGCACGCCTCGCCGAAGAGCGTGGCATCGCCGAGCTGTGGAGGTTCTCGGCAGGGCGAGTCCACGTCGAGTTGGAGACGGTAACGCCGTCAGGTCGCACATGGGACGACGCGACATGGCTCTGGCGGGAGCCCATCTCCGCCGAGGAGCCCGAGCCCCACTCGGCGCTCAACGACCGCGGCCACCTCCGTGGCTGCGACTGTGAAGAGTGCGACCCGGCCGCGCCACGCTGGCGGCGAGACGACACCTGTGGCCGGGAGCACACCTACCGCGACGGATGCGTGTACGCCGAGCAGCCCGAGGGGAGCGCCTGATGGCCGCCGAGGGCATGTCGTGGGACTGGCGGGGCCAGCCCGACATCGACGAACTGGACCGCATCGTCTCGAACATGTCGCTCAACGGCGCCGTGCGCAGAGGAGCCATGCTGCGCATCCACGCCGCCGACACCGGTGCGGACGAGTACGGCATCGTCATCACCGACGAGTTGCTGACCCAGAAGCAGGTCAACGAGCGCTGGATGGCGTGGTGGCGACGTGGCTAGCACCAGGGAGGCACTGGCTGAGCTGCTCTGGCTGGAGATCCGCGCGTCCGGCATGCGCCAACTGGAGGTAGCCGCCGAGGCCGGGATCACCGAGAAGCACCTCTCCCAGATCCTGCACCTGAAGGTCGGCGCCAGCGCGAACATCGTCGACCGCATCCTCAGCGTGCTCGGGCGCAGGCTCGTGCTGGCTACCGCCGTCGACGTCGAGCATCCCGGAGGAGACCGCACCGATGCCTAGCTGGTACGCAGACGTCCCTGAGGGCGTCGACTTCGCCTGGTGCTCGCAGGGCTGCGGCAGTACGACAGAGGACCCGTACGGCGGGGCGTGCAAGGCGTGCTGGGACGCGGTCGGTCGCGCCGACGATGCGGATTTCTGGGAAATCGACGATGAGCGGCAGGAGGTGCGCGATGCCCGCTGATCTCCACCAGCAGATCACCGACGAGATCGCCCACTTCGACGGACCGGTTGATCGCGCCCTCCGTGCCGTCGTCGAGCGCCACCAACCGGTGCCCTGCGCATGGGGCGCATGCCGCTCGCCGGAGACGCATCGCGTGTGCGCGACCTGCGGACCGGCTGTGAACCATCCGTGCGACGAGCTGCGGACCATCGCCGAGCAACTCGGCATCCAGGAGGCATCGTGAGCAGGCTGATGTCGGTCGCCTTGACTGAGCAGGCAGTGCGCGAACGCCGAAAGACGGTCACCCGGCGGCTCGGGTGGGCGAACCTGACACCGGGAACACGGCTGACCTTGTGCCGCAAGGTTATGGGCCGCAAGCACGCCGACGGGACTGTGGAACCGCTCGTCCGGATCGCCGAGGTCGAGGTCGTCTCGGTCCGCCGCGAACGGCTCTGGGACATCACCGACGACGACGTATACGCCGAAGGCGTCGACCCCGCGCGGTTCGAGGAGCACTACACCGACACCGGCCAGCCGACCCCGCAGGCGTGGGTGGCGTGGTTCTGCGAGCAGATGAACGTGCAGCCCGACGCGTGGGTGACCCGCATCGAATGGCGCTACCTCGACCCCGCCGAGCAGCTCGGTATCACCGAAGGAGACCCCCATGGCGACCGTTGAGGACCGGAAGAAGGCCCAGCAGGGCCACGTGCACACGCTGCTGCGCCTGATCGGCGACGGCGAGATTTCGTCGATCGGTGACGACCACTGGTACGTGTACGACGACACCGTCCCGCAGGGATACCGGCTGCACGACGTCGACTGGCTGATCGAGCGCGGACTGGCCAAGCCCGAGGGGTACTACGCGATCCACCTGACCGAGGCAGGCATCGGGAAGCTTGCCGCCGAGCAGCTCGGTGTCAGCAACGGAGAACACCATGACTGACCCGCTAGACCAGCCCGAAGACGAAGGCTACGACCTGCTGTACCCGTTCATCTGCGTCACGTCGAAGGGTGGACCATACGACGATGACACGTTCGTTGCTGGCGTGTCAGTCGGCATGATCGACCAGGCTCTCGCCACGGCCCGCTCATGTGGAGCTGACCGGTACCGCACGACCGTACGAACCAACTTGCTCAAGCAGCTCGAACTGGTCGGCATGGCGCGCGGCTTCCCCGTGGTACTCACCGAGGAGGTCGGCGAGACGGAGGGCCATCCGGCGATGCCGGAGTGGTCGTTCATCACGTTCCTCACCGAGGCGGACGACCGTGACTAGACGCCGGATCACCGCCGAACAGCAGGCATCCGAAGGACGCGTGGCGGTGGTGCGGATGCGGGTCACCCGCGCGCTCGCGTCGACCCTCGACGACCACCCTGACCTGACCCACGAAGAGATCCTCGCCGCGCTGCTCCTCGTCGCCGACCGGCAGGTTTCGCACATGAGGGCTGGAGACACGCCGTGACCGACATTCTCAACCAGATAGACGCCACCCTCGCCGACGTCTCCTCGTGTGCGTACTGCCACATCGACCTGAGCGCCGACGACCCCTCTGGTGACTTCTGTGGGGAGATCTGCCAGCAGAACTGGACTGCGCAGCGCCTTCGGGGCAAGAGCGGCATCGAGAAGGGGTGGCAACCAATCAAGGCCCGGCCACGTCCGCTCCGGCTCTCCGCCGAGACGTACCGCGCGCTCTACGGCGACCCGGAGCCCGTCTCACCTCCTGTCGATGAGCTTTTGGACCCCAGCCCGGACGCACAACAGCCCGGCACTGAGGCCGGGCTGGAGGCGGGACGCCCGGGGCGTGTCCCCGCAGCTACGTCTGAGCGTACCCCGTGGTGGAAGAGGTGGTTCCGGTGAGCTGGCAACTCGAGCTGTCCGATCCGTATGTCCGGGAGATGGCCGACCGGAATCACACGCCTCGGGAGATGTGGTCGATGGGTGGCTCCCTGATCGACGTCACCTGCGAGCAGTGCGGGCAGGGTTGGCCGTGCGCGACCCGCCGGGCGCTGGACGAGCTGAAGCGGTCGGCCCGCTCGGCGCTTCCCGAGGTACCGGAGAGGCGAACGGATGCCTAGACGACGCCCGCCGACGGGTGACCCGATCCTCGACGCGCTCAAGGCCGAGCGGGAGCGGCGGGGTCTGACCTTGCAAGGGCTCGCCGAGAAGATCGACCGGCAGACCTACCAGTCCATCTGGCAGTGGGAGTCAGGCGCCAGCGACCCGACGTTGAGCAGCCTGCGGGAGTGGGCCGGGGCGTTCGGCTTCACGGTGGCGCTGGTCGTCGGGGTGGATCCGATGACACAGCGGAGTCGGGGTCAGGGTGTGCCACGGGCGGGCAATCGAAAATTCGCGGCTACTGCGGTAGATCGCACCGATATGGATGGAGTTACGGAGCGTGCCTGACCTCTCGGCCGACAGGCCGTACACCGACGAAGACGTCGCGCTCGTCGCCCGCGCGATCGGCGCCGACTACTGGCTCCCCGCCGATCGCAGCGCCGCAGCCCGTGACGTCCTCGCCGCTCTCGCTGCCTCTGGACGTCTCCCCCCGCAAGGCTCCGAGCAGTGGCAGGTACGGATCACCGACATCCCGACAGGCCATGTGAACACGTGGGGTCCAGAGAACCGGATCCTCGACGAAGCGGCGCTGCGCTATCTGGTCAGCGCCTATACCGACGACCCGCAGTACCGCGTCCAGTTCCGCAAGCGGGTGCTCGGCCCGTGGGTCGAGGAGCAGCCAGAGACGAACGGACGGGAGCGTTCCCAATGAGTGATGAGCTGAACCGCATGCTCGCCGAGGCCAGTGAGCGTATCGAACGAGAGGCCAGCGGCGACTACGACATCCCCGACGTCCGTGGGGCTGCGGCACGCGCCGGCTTCGGGGACGTGCCCGAGACGGTCACCGTCAGCTACGTCCCCGCTGGGTGCGGATCTGCCGGAGAGGGATGAGGACTGATGACTGATCTGGTGGAGTTCATCATCGACCGGATCACCGAGGACGAGCTGTGGGCGAAGGCCGCGAGCGCACCTCGCAACGCCGAGGACGGAGGAGCGCCGGTTGCTGGCGGGGTGCACTGGACATGGGCCGTCGGCGACCGGTGGGAACCCGTGCAGCCTGACCCGTTGGAGCCGTTCATGGGCGGCTATGACGGCCAGTGGTCGCGGGCGGTGGTGCTGCGGACTGTTGAGGAGTGGCAGCTCAGTTGGGGTGGCCCCGGCAACACACTTCCGGTGAAGATCGCCGAGAGCGAGGAGTTGCGCACGGCTGACGGCGCCCACATCGCCCGTCACGATCCTGCCCGAGTGCTCCGCGATGTTGCCCTCCACCGCGCACTGTTGCAGTACTGCCGGGAGGGGCTCTCCGATGACGAGACGGTGGAGTACCCGGCGTATCTGCTGCGGATGCTCGGCGCAGTGTGGTCTGACCATCCCGCTTTCAGTTCCGAATGGCTTCCCGAGGAGGAGCAAGATCATGCCGGATGAGTCCGACACCCCACCGCTTGCCCATCGTCTTCGGCGCGCTCTCGACGAGGCCGAGACGGACGTGCAGGACATGGGCCACGTGTGGCTGTTCGATGACCAGGTCGTGGGCGAGGCGGCGCTCCGGCTCGTCGCACGCGACCGGGCGCTTCTCGCCGACTACGAGGCGGCCGGCAGCAAGGCCCTCGCCTGGATGCAGTTCGAGGTGCTCCACGGAGAGGTTGAGCGTGCTGCCGCGTTCTGGCTCGGGGAGGTTCCCGTTGACCGTTGACCAGGACGAGCCCTCCGGCTCGTGCCCCGCGTGCTGGCGCAGAGATCCGCACACCCCGCAGTTGTGTGGCGTGTGCAGGTCGAGGTTCCGCACCTGGCTGGTGGAGATCCCGGACCTGCACGCCCAACTGCTCGCCGAGGAGCCGTCGGGCATCGCCGGTCAGCGTGCCGGCGGCAGGGTGTCGGGCTCCAAGGAGCGGCCGTTGCCGATCCGGGTCGACCCGCTGGACCTGACCGGCCCGGCGAGGCACGTGTGGCTGCTGGGCGAGGACCAGGTGGGCTACGAGTCGGTGGCCAGCGTGCTCGATTTCTGGGTGCGGGACTGGCGGGAGGCGCGCGGCGGCTTGGAGCGTCTCCCGGAGCCGTCCGTTCCGGTGCTGGCGGCGTGGCTGCTGCGCCGGGCAGACGACGCGATGGACGCGCACCCGGCCGTCGATGAGTGTTTCGAGGACGTCCGCCGCGTCCACGGCGCGCTCCGCGCCCAGCTCGGATTGGTCGACCCTCGCCCGGAATACCTCGACGGCGTGCCGTGCAAGCGTTGTGGCGCGGCGACCCTATGGCGGGTACCCGGCTCCGACTATGCGTCCGAGTGCGCGATCCCGACGTGCAAGGGCCTGCTCACCGAGGACGAGTACGCCGCATGGACCAGTGAGGTCGCAACTACGGTGCGGCGCAACGGGATCCGCCGTTCGGACAAACCTGCGGCGTAGCCCAAATCCGGTTTAACAACGGGATCCGCACGGTGTACCGTCGATGGTGCGCCGCCGGTGCGAAGGGCTCGGATACTTCTCTGGCATGAAAAAGACCGGGTCCGCTCTGATCTCGGCGGCCACAACTCGATATGCACCTCCCCGGTGCGCAGGCTTCGACGGTTACTTCTTCCTTCACAAGAATCCGGTTCGAGTCCGGGCAGCCGCTCCGCAAGGTTCGCGGCTCGCCAGCCACATGGCGTGTGGCACACCGTCAGCCGACTTGATCTCGGGGAGTCACAACTTCAGATGGATGCCCGGTGCGCAGGTTCGGAGTTCTTCCACTGTTAATGGGGTGGTTGCGGGTTCGAGTCCCGTCCTCGACTTGTCGAGGTAGCTCAACTGGCAGAGCACCAAACGACCGCCGGACCGACTTGATCTCGGGCATCACATCTGGCCTGCGGCTCCCTCCACATCCGGATGGGAGCCGTTTCCGTGAGCAAGTTCAACTCCACCGCAACGAGGCCGGCGAAGGGCGCCGGCCCGATCGTCGTGGCTGGTCCGGGCGTGACCCACGAGGGCGCTCCGGCGTTCGTCCGGGACATCCAGTCCGAACTCTTCCTGCTGGCCGTGAGCAACATGGTTGGCGAGGACACGTTCTACGAGAAGGCGTCGGACCGTGACGCCCGCTACGCCAAGCTGGTCCGTCAGGCCGCGATCGAGGATCCGATCTGGACGGTCGGCCTGCTCCGCTGGCTGCGCTCCGACGGCAACATGCGCTCGGCGTCGCTCGTCGGCGCGGCCGAGTTCGTGAAGGCGCGCCTTGAGGTGAGGGTGCCGAGCGTCCCGGCGCACGAGGTGCCGGGCTGGTCCGACGACCGTGGCATTGAGCGCGCCGTGATCGACGCCGTGTGTCAGCGAGCGGACGAGCCGGGCGAGATGCTGGCCTACTGGACGTCGACCTACGGCCGCGCAATCCCGAAGCCGGTCAAGCGGGGTGTCGCCGACGCCGCGATGCGCCTCTACGCGGAGTACCCGCTCCTCAAGTACGACACGG
This sequence comes from Dactylosporangium roseum, assembly GCF_025264685.1. Classification (GTDB taxonomy): domain Bacteria; phylum Actinomycetota; class Actinomycetes; order Mycobacteriales; family Micromonosporaceae; genus Dactylosporangium; species Dactylosporangium roseum. The sequence continues at coordinate 920,684 of NZ_CP073721.1, read as the reverse complement.
GATCGCGCGGCGTGCGGTTCGCCGACGTGCTGGAGCTGACCCACCCGGGCGACCGCAAGGGCAGCTCGCAGGGCAACCGGTGGCGTGGCGCCTGGCAGGGTGACCTGTTCGAGCACGCGATCGATCGGCGACACAATCGGGACAACCCGACCCCGGAGCGGCTGGAGATGATCCGAGCGAACGCCGAACTGCGCGAGCTGGCCGAGGGTGACCCTCAGGCGATGCTCGACGCCGACCGGCTGCGCGCTGCTGGGATGACGTGGGAGGACGTTCTCTCCCTCGTTGGCGCAAAGCTGGACAAGGCGAAGCTCTGGGCGGCGCTCATCCCATCGATGGGCTATATGGCCCTGCTGCGCAACCTGCGCAACTTCGACGAGGCTGGTGTGCCCGACGCGATCGCCGATCAGGTGGCTGCGCGGCTCGCGGATCCGGAGCAGGTGGCGAAGTCACGCCAGTTCCCGTTCCGGTTCCTCGCCGCCTACGAGGCCGCCCCGTCGCTGCGCTGGGGTCACGCCCTGGACAAGGCTCTGACGGCCGCCCTGTCGAACGTCCCGCAGCTCGACGGCCGCACGCTGGTCCTCATCGACACCTCGGCGTCGATGACGAACGGGCGCTTCTCGGCGAAGTCGACGATGACCGCAGCGAAGGCCGCGGCCGTGTTCGGCGTCGTCCTGGCGATGCGATGCGGCGCCGACGTCTACGGCTTCGCCGATGGCGTGTTCAAGCACGAGGTGCCGAAGGGTGCGTCGGCGCTCAAGGAGATCGACCGCTTCTTGAAGCGCACCGGTGAGGTCGGTCACGGCACGCAGATCCTCGCCTCGTTGCAGCGGACATGGGCAGGTCACGACCGGGTGTTCATCATCTCGGACATGCAGACCATGGACGGCCACTACGCGCACGGTGTGAGCAACGCGGTTCCGTCAACGGTCGCCATGTACGGCTTCAACCTCGGCGGTTACCGCGCGACCCCGATTGAGGCGGGCAAGACCAACCGGATCGAGTTCGGCGGCCTGACCGACGCCACGTTCCGCATGGTGCCGCTGATCGAGGCCGGTAAACGCGCGGCCTGGCCGTGGATGTGACGCCTCGACCGGAAGGAAGTTGTCACACCCGGATGAGATGCTGACCAATCGCGCGCCTACTTGCAGGTCTGCGATTCGCGCTTTAACATCAACTCCGGATCACCATGTCCTACGACCTACGAAAGCCCCGGGCCGCGTGCTCGGGGCTTTCGCCATTCACCGGGGGTGTCGGTGGATGTGGACGTACGACCTTGAAGCTGACGTGACCGCCGCTCAGGCAGCCCGCGCGCTTGGCATCTCCCGTCAGGTCGTGGCGATGTGGAAGGCCAACGGCAAGATCAAGCCAGTGAGGCGCAAAGGCCGCAGCCCGCTCTACCGCTTCGGTGACGTGATCGACGCCAACGCCGACGCCCTGTCATCCGGCCACTCGCACCGCTCACCCCGGCCTGTCGCCGCCTGACCAGCGCTCGGAGGTGGTCCGTGAGCGCCACCGAGAACGCCATCGACGAGGCGATCACCGCTCACGCTAGGGCTGAGGGCTGGTCGGGCATCATCACCGGCTGGATCGTGCTCGCGGCCACCGTCGACCATGACGGTGAGTCGACCGCTTCCGGTATTGCCACCGTCTACCAGGGTGGCGACATGCAGTGGCCGCTCGCTCTCGGCATTGTTGAGGCGGCACGGATCAAGATGCATGCCGACTACGCCCGTGGTGAGCCCTGACGGCCGACCGCCCAGTCTGCCCGTCCTGTTCTCTCCCGATCGACCGCATGCAGCGCTCCGCCGCGCATCCGACTGACCAGCGCTCACCCCGCCGTGCCGGGGCGGGCGACGCTTCAACGAGTTCGCTTCGTCGCTTGTGCGGCGCGGTGCTCGACGAGCGCCTGCTGCCCTTTGCTGTCGAGCCAGTCCCGGACGGCTTCGTCGATGATGGACTGCTTCGAGCGCCGGGTGACGAACGCGGCGCTGCGGAGACGCTCCGACAGCTCATCGTCTGGCCGGTAGGTCATTGCTGTCATGACACCATGATACCACGCATTTGCGCTGGTCAAAGGCTATGTGGGTGCCACTGCTCCACCGTCCGGAAGCCGACCACCTCACCCGCCGCGCCACTCCTTCTCGCTGCTGCCCTTCAAGCCCTGGAGGCGATGACCCATGGCCAACTCCCGTCCCGGCTCCGGTAGCAGCAGCAACACAGGTGGTGGTGGAGGCAGCCGTCCCGGCGGGAACAACGGCAACTCCAAGCCGGGTGCCGGCTCCGGCTCGCGTCCGAAGGGCTGAGATGTCGAAGCCTCCGCCGACTCGCCCGGCTCGTCCTGGCTCTCCACCACCCAGCACACAGAAGCCTCCGAGGTCGAATCCTCCGCCGAACAAACCGAGGTGACACGATGGACGGCACTGACGGCACCAGCGCCACGGGCGGCATCGTCTCGTCCCCTTGGGCACCGGCCAACGCTGACGGGCCGCTGTGCACCTTCCCGCCGGTGTCCATCTCGGATGGCCGGGTGACCGTGACCTGTACCTCGGCGGTCGACTTCGCCGGTCTGCTGTACCAGCTCGTCCATCGCGGCGAGATCCGACTGACCGGCGCTCGGGGCGAGGACGACGGCGCGGCCGGCGTGCCAGCCAAGGTCACCTGATCGCAGCTCGGAGGCGAGATGCCGAGAGCGCTCAAGACCTGCTCGACAACGACCTGCCCGGAGCTTGTTCCCATAGGGCAGGGGCGCTGTGGCGAGTGCAAGCGTGAGGCCGAGCGCAGGCGTGGCAGCGCTGCATCCCGTGGCTATGACGCACGCTGGGCGCGTAGGCGCGATGCCTACCTGCGCTACCCGGAGCACCTGTTCTGCGTGCTGTGCGGTGCAGCATCGTCGGTGGCGGACCACTATCCGCTGAGCCGTCGCGATCTGGTGGCTCAAGGCGTGCGCGACCCTGATGCCTGGCGTCGATTGAGACCGTTGTGCAAGCCATGTCATGACCACTCGACTGCCACGGCTCAGCCGGGCGGATTCAACATTCGATAGACACCCTGCGGAGTAGCTACCGCAGGTAGGAAGCCCCACGTTTCCCGGCGTGGGGCTTCCGCACATCCGGGAGAACACAATGCGGACGAAGGCGGACTCGCCCACCAAGAACTGCACCACGCCCGGCTGCACCCACGCACTGCGGGCGCGCGGCCTCTGCGGTTCGCACTACAACCAGCGATACCAGCCGAACCGTCACCGCAGAAACCCCACAGCCTGTGTCGTGTGCGGTGCTGGCATCACCCGGCAGACGGACGCATCTCGTCAGCACGTCTGCTCAATCACCTGTCGCACCCTGCTACAGCACGGCACGCCAGCAGAGGTCGGCACCTACGACTGGGCAACAGACGCCGCTCGCCGTGCACGCCTGGCCGGAGCTGTGGTTGTCGAGGTGTTCGACCGGCTCGACGTGTTCGAGCGTGACGAGTGGACGTGTCGCATCTGCCACGCATCTGTTGATCGGGATGCCTCGCCGTTCGATCCGGACAGTCCGACTGTCGATCACGTGACGCCCCTGTCTCGAGGTGGCGAGCACAGCTTGGCCAATGTGCAGTGTGCGCACCTGAGGTGCAACTCGTCGAAGCAAGACGAGATCAAGAGTGACGCAGCGTAACGGATGGCGGTTCAGGTCCAACGGGGCAGGGGTGGGGAGGGGCCCTCAAAACGGACATTTATAGACCGCCGGTGAGGCAGCTCCCTATCTGTACGGGTTCGGGAGTCCTCCCGGACCCTCACGTTCAGTCACGTCGTCACCTGGAGTGACGGCCTACCCGACCGCGGCCTGGAGCCGCACGAAGGTGATCGCAATGCCAGGACCCGCACCGAAACCCGACGCCGAGCGGCGTCGGCGCAACGCCACGATCGCCATGACTCGGCTGCCAGCAGAGGGCCGCAAGAAGCGCGCCCCGGCCTGGCCGCTGATCCCGGATGTCATCCTCACCGTGCGCAGGAACCTCGCTGCGGCCAAGGTCGAGCAACTGCAGGCCGACCGCAACGAGGCGCAGGAGGAAGGCCGTCCCGTCGGAGCGATCGAGCGCCGACTCGACGCGGCGCTGGAAAAGTTTGCGATCTGCGAGGCGCAGCTAGCCGAGCAGCGCAAACTCGAGGCACTGCTGTGGAAAGAACTGTGGTCGACGCCGCAGTCCGTCGCCTGGGAACGCCTCGGTTGGACCCGCGATGTCGCGCAGTACGTCCGACACAAGACTCTCGCCGAACTCGGCGACCTGGACGCGGCCCGGGAGGCCCGCCAGTGGTCTGACCGGCTCGGACTGAGCCCGATGTCGATGCTGCGACTGCGCTGGGAGGTCGCTTCCGACGAGACCGAGGCCCGTCGCGCCGACAGGACTGCCCCGGCGAAGCCCGCCAGTGCCCGCGACAGGCTCAGGGTGGTAGACCCCGGTGCCGTGGCGGGGGCCTAGCTACCCCGGCGAGTTCCCGAGCCTTGGCTGGTCCATCGGCACCTGGATCGAAGAGCACTGCGTCATCCCCGACGGCGACTTTCTCGGCCAGCCGTACCTGCTGACCGACGAAATGTGGACGTTCCTGGCCTGGCACTACCGGCTCCGCCCGACCGCCAACCAGGACGAGTGGCAGAACGCGTGGGCGTTCCGGCGCTCGCAACTCGTTCGGCCGCAAAAGTGGGGCAAGGGCCCACTGACGGCGGCGATGACATGCGCCGAGGCACTTGCCGATGTCCGATTCGCAGGATGGGACAGCGCCGGCGAGCCGGTTGGCAGGCCCTGGGCGACGCCCTGGATCCAGATCACCGCCACGAGCGAGGACCAGACCGACAACATCTGGCGCGCGCTCGTCCCGATGATCGAACAGGGGCCGTTGGCCGACCTCATCCCCGACACGGGCACGACCCGGATCAACGTGCCCGGCGGCGGCTTGATCGAGCCGGTCACGAACTCGGGGCGGGCTCGACTCGGGCAGCGCATCACATTCGCGCCACAGGATGAGACGCACTGCTGGCTTGAGGCCAACGGCGGATGGAAGCTCGCCGACACTCAGCGCCGGAACCTGTCCGGCACGGGTGGCCGCGCGGTGGAAACAACGAACGGGTGGGACCCGTCAGAGCAGTCGGTGGCACAGCGGACGTCGGAGGCGAAAGCCCGCGACATCCACCGAGACCACAAGATGCCGCCGCGGCCCTCGCTGGCGAACAAGGCCGAGCGGCGACGGTCGCTGCGGATCGCGTACGGCGACTCCATGACCGCCAAACCGGGCTCGCCGGTGAAGCCGTGGGTCAACATCGACCGAATCGACGCCGAGGCCGTCGAGATCGCCGAGAAGGACCCCGGACAGGCGATCCGGTTCTACTGGAACATCCCCGATGCCGGCTCCGGGTCGTGGATCGATGGCGGGAAGTGGGACGCCCTCGCGAAGCCCCGCCTAGTCGCGCCGGGCACCGCAGTGGTCGGCGCGCTCGACGGTTCCGACGTCGACGACTGGACGTGCATCCGCCTTGAGACTGAGGACGGCTACCAGTTCACTCCGACGTACGGGCCGGACAAGCTGCCGTGCATCTGGAATCCCTCCGAGCATGGCGGCCAGGTCCCGCGGCTCGAGGTGCTCGCGGCGGTCGACGAGATCATGACCACATACAAGGTGGTCCGGTTCTACGTTGACCCCCCCTACTGGGAAACCGAGACCGACGAGCTTGCCGCGAAGTACGGCGACAAGCGCGTGATCCGCTGGGAGACCTACCGGGCCGTGCAGATGCACGCCGCTGCCGAGCGGCTTGTCACGGACGTGGTCAAGGCCGATTCCGGCTTCCATCATGACGGTGATCCGACCGCCGCGGTGCACGTCAAGAACGCCCGAAAGGCCGCACGGCCTGGCAATCGGTACGTCCTGAAGAAGGCCAGTCCGGGGCAGAAGATCGACGTCTGCGTCACCTCGATCATCACCCACGAGGCGGCAGGGGATGTCACCGCCGCCAAGCTCTGGCCCGCCAAGGGCCGCCGGAAGCTGATCGTCATGAAGTGAGGTGGCCGTGGCGCTGCCCACCGACGAGCAGGAATGGGTCACCTACCTGTCCCAGGTCCACGACCACGAACTCCGCGAACTCAAGGCCCTAAACGACGAGTACGAGCTCAGGTCCCCACGGATGTACATGCATCCGGAGATCTTCCGGGAGATCGGCGACCGGCTCCAGCAGGTCGTCATCGCCTGGCCGATGCTCGTCGTCGACTCGCTGGAGGAGCGGCTCGACGTCGAGGGGTTCCGGCTCCCGGACGACGACACCGCCGACGACGATCTGTGGCGGGTGTGGCAGGAGAACAACCTCGACGAGGCATCCCAGCTCGCCCACCTCGACGCCCTGGTGATGAAACGCGCTTACGTGGTTGTCGGCACCAACGAGGACGACCCGGACACGCCGCTGGTGACCTGCGAATCACCGCTTGAGGTGTATGCGGACATCGACCCGCGGAACCGCAACGTGCGGGCGGCACTACGGCGCTACCAGTCGGCCGGCTCATACGCCCGGGAAACCGAGTATCTGGCCACCCTGTACTTGCCGGACAAGACGATCCACTACGAGCGGTCCGGGCCGTCCGGGCAGTATGACGAGGTCGACCGGGATCAGCACAACCTTGGTGTCGCACCGGTGACGCCGCTGGTGAACCGGTCCAGGCTCGCCGACTGGTGCGGGCGATCCGAACTCGCGCCGATCCTGCCCCTGGCGCACGCCGCGAACAAGATCGCGACCGACATGATGGTCGGCGCCGAGTTCGTGGCCCTGCCGCTGCGGGGCATCTTCGGCATCGGCCCGGCAGACCTCGAGGACGAGGGCGGCCACAGGATGACCGCACTCCAGGCGATTCTCGGCCGGCTCCTGACCATCCCAGGTGACGACCAGACCGGCGGACAGGCGCGGGAGTTCGAGTTCACGTCGGCCGACTTGACGAACTTCCACGACACGCTGAACCAACTCGCGCGGTTGGCGGCGTCGATCGCCGGCCTGCCGGCCCACTACGTCGGGCTCAACACCGAAAATCCACCCTCTGCGGATGCGATCCGGTCAAGCGAGATCCGGCTGATCAAGCGCGCCGAGCGCAAGCAGAGGCCGTTCGGCGGGACGTGGGAGCGGACGAACCGGATCGTTCGCCGGTTCCAGACCGGTGAATGGGATCCCGCCCTGCGCCGGCTGGAGACGATCTGGCGCGACCCGTCCACGCCCACCGTGGCACAGAAGGCCGACGCGGCGGTCAAGCTCTACAACCTGCCGGCGCCGATCGTGCCGCTGGAGATGACCCGGGAGAAGCTGGGCTTCACCTCGGCCGAACGCGCCCGGATGCGGCAGGAGGATGCGCTCGCCGCGGCGCAGCAGGCGGCGATGTTCGAGGCGCAGACTGCGGCCGAGCAGATGGGAACGGCTGGTGGCGACGCGAACCAGCCTGCCGCCTGACGTCCAGCAGCTCGCCGCGGCACATCGGGCACGGCAGCAGCAGATCGCCGCACAGGCCGTGGCGGAGACGAACCGACTGTGGGGCTTTGTCGAGACCCTCGGCTGGGCCTCGGTCGCCGGGCAGATGCTCAGCACTGCCCAGTCGGCGCTCATGGAGGCCGCTCGGGGCGTGCAGGGCTACGTCGGGGCGGCCGTGCGGATGTGGGGCCGAGAACCGGACCCGTTCGGGCAGGTCGCCGAACGGACCTTCGCGGCCACCGCCTCCGATGGCCGACCGCTCGACACCCTGCTCGAGCAGCCGGCCCTCGAGGTCGTGGAACTCGTCGACCAAGGCATGACGCGGGCGCAGGCCGACGCCATCGGCCGCCGGCATCTACAGCGGATCGTCGCCACCCAGGTCGCCGACGCGGCCCGCGTGGCCACGGGCGTGGCCATGGTCAATGACCGGGTGGTCGAGGGGTACATCCGGCACCTGACGTTGCCGTCGTGTAATCGGTGCATCCTCCTCTCGGGGAGGTGGTATCGCTACGATGCGGGGTTTGATCGACACCCTCTGTGCGACTGCGTCGGAATACCTGCGGCAGAGGTGGTCGACCCGCCGAGGTCGCCACGCGAGATCTACAACAGCCTCGACGACGAGGAGCGCCGGAAAGCCGGCTGGTCCGGCCACGACCAGCGGGCGATCGAGGACGGCGCCGACCTGTTCCGGGTCACCAACTACAGGCGGGCGCTCAAGACGGTCACCATCGCCGGGCGACCGGTGAAAACAACCCTCGTCGGCACCACCCGCCGAGGTCTCGCCGGCAAGCGCGGCGCCAAGGTGCGCATGACGCCGGAAGCGATCTACCTCGAGGCCGACCGGCTCAACTGGGACCGAGAAGAGACCCTCCGCATGCTCAAGCTGCACGGCTACGTCGTCTGAGGCGGTGAGCATGGCCGCGGCGAAGCGGGCATTCCTGGAGTGGCAGCACCCGCGCGACAGCCGCGGCCGGTTCGCTCGCAAGGGCTCCGAAGCATGGGTCAAGCGGTCTGCCGACATGTTCAAAGCGGCAAGCTCTTCACCGCGGGTCGGCAGCCGTACGACAGCACCCGACCGGCCGAGGATCGGTCGCAACGCGAAGGCTGCCAAGCTGTTCGCCACACACAACGGCCTCGACACAGGACTGTCGAGGCCGTACGCGCCGAAGGTTGCGGTCGCCGCGCCTGCTGAGCCGTTCGCGAAACCTACGGCTACGCCCACGAGAATGACCAAGGGGCAGTACACGAAACTCCTCAAGGAGGAGCACGTCCGGCTCCAGGTGCTCGACGGCAGGTCGGAGAAAGAAGCCAAGGCAGCGGCCCGACCGGCAGCGACGATCGATGACCTCAAAGCGCGCAACGTCGAACTGCGCAACCGGCTCCGCGCCAAGGGCATCGACTATCGTACAGATGAACAGAAGCGCGCCGACGATGCCGAAAAGGTGTCGCTACTGGATGAAGTTGAGCGACTCGCCGTAGCGGGCGGTTACGACGGCCCCGCCAAACGCGCGGCAGCGGCCAGGATGACCGCGCCCGAGCTGCGCAAGTTCATCGCCGACACGAAGCAGTATCAGCAGCGCCAGGCGGAGAAGGCGCGGGCCGCGCGAGAGGGAGCGGCAGCGCAGGCCGCCTTCGAGCAGCGTCAGGCCACGCTTACCGCCACCCCGCGTCAGGTGGACTACATCCTGAACCTGCTCGCCCGGCGCCGCCGCTCCGGTGACGGTGGCGGGTTCTTCTCTGGTCCGACGGACCGCGCGGGGATCGCCAAGCTCTCGCGCGCCGACGCTTCGGCATACATCAACTCGTTGACCGGAAACTACTGATGCAGACCGCCACAGTTGATTTGTTGGACATCGACCCATTCGCGTTCGTCGCCGACGAGCCGCCGTTGCCGCGATCGTCGCGCTCCAAGCAGGCAGTGAAGCGCACCGCGCGGCAGATAATGGCACGCAAATAGGGCGGGGGCTTACCGGTGGCCGTCCGTCGAGTCAGAGATGCCGCCTACTGGGGCATGCCAGTCGGCACCCCGATCGCCAAGGGCATGAAGCCACGCGCGGCCGAGAAGATGGCCAAGGCCGCAGCAGTAAAGGCGCACCCTCCAGGTCCGGCAGCGGCTCGACGTCCGGGCGGTGCTGCGGCACTGTTCGCCGCCGGTGCGGGCAAGGGCCGCATTCACGCGGCGATGGCACGGCCGATGAAGCCGGCCGCACCCACCGCAGTGAAGGCCGCCGAGGTCCCGCGGCGATCCACCGGCGGCGTGGAAGCGGCGAAAGTCGACATCCGGGCCGCGTTCGCCAGACTCCAGCCCCAGCCGGGTGCGTGGGTGTCACTCGCCCGGCTGCGGGACGACCTCGGCGACCGTCACGATCGGCGCACCGTCGACGAGGCTCTGCGGAAACTGGGCCGCGAACCGGGCGTGGTCCTCGCACCCGAGGCCAACCAGAAGACACTCGACGCCCGTTCCCGCGCGGCAGCGGTGATCATCGGCGACCAGCCCAAACACTCGATCATGATGCAGCCGGCCGCGGCGCCCGCCCCGAAGGCCAGGGACATCATGCGGGGCGCCAAGACGCTCGACCCGGGCCGAGTCTCCGACCTCGCCGCTCGCCTGCGCTCCGCCGACAGCATGACCGAGGCGCGCAACGCCTTGTCGGGCCTCACCGTCGTCCAGTTGCGCCAGATCGCCACCGCCGTCGGCACAACAGTGCCCTCCGGCGCCGCGAAAGCCCGGATCGTCTCCACCATCGTCGAGCAGACGACAGGCCGGCGCCTTGATGCTGCGGCTATCGCCCGGATGGCCGCCCGCCGCTGAATCACCCACGGAAGGAACCCTGATGACCGCACCGTGGGTTGAGTCAAAGCACAGCCGCGGCCCCGGTGGTCTGTTCGCCGCGCAATCCGCGGCCTCGGGGAAACCGACCGGGGCATGGGCTGCCGGCCCGATCCGCCACGGCACAGGCCGCCGTGGTGCACCCGACCCGAGGGTCAAGGCGCTCCAGCAGAAGCTCAACGCGTTGGGTTTCACCGACGAGCGCGGACGCCCGCTGCTGGTCGACGGCATCGACGGCAACCACACGACCGCAGCCGTCAAGGCGTTCCAGCGAGCCAACGGCATGAAGCCGACCGGCGTCGTTGACGCGAAGACGATGGTCGCCATCCTCACCGGCAAGCCGGCACCGAAGCCCGCCCGCGCCCGGGACCGGATGCGCGGTCGCACGTCCGCGAGGCGACCGGCGAAACAGGCGTCGATGGCCACGAAGAAGCCGACCTCCTCGCCACCACCGCCGAAGCCCTATGCGGATCGCGGTCGGGGCTTCTCCCGCACCGGATCCGGCGCCAGCACATAGCGGCGGGAGGTCGTCATGTCCGCCAAGACGCACATGTTCGACAGCCGCGCGCAGCAGCGCTGGGCCTTCGCTACCCATCAGAAATTCGCTCACCGCTGGGGTGAGAACACCAAGGCCGCCGGATGGTCCAAGACCCTCCCGGCCCGCACGCGCCCCAAGTCGGCGCGCTCCCTGATGACCGGGCACGCCGGTCGCTGATTCCAGCCCCAGGAGGGCAATCCCGCATGACCATGCCTGTTGAGCCGACGCTGGACGCGCCGGCCGTCGAACCGACCTCCGTCACCGCTCCCGCCGCACCGGCGGAGCCCGCGAAGCCCGCGAAGCCCGAACCGCAGCGCGCAACAGCCTCCCAGGCGGAGGACATCGCCTCACTGCCGGACTGGGCGCAGAAGGCCATCCGCGACGCCCGCAACGAGGCCGCGAAGAGCCGCACAACAGCGAAGCAGACCGCAGCCGACGAGGCACGTCAGCAAACCCTCGCGCAGGTCGCGAAGGCGCTCGGCCTCAACCCGGACGGCACCGAACTCGACGACCCCGCCGTGCTGGCCGAGCAGTACCAGCAGCAGATGGTCGAGTACCGCAACGAGGCGTGGGGTGCCGCCGCGAACCTGCGCCTCTACCAACTCGGCACCGAGTTGGGCGCGAACATCGCAGCCCTCACGGACTCGGTGTCATTCATGGACTCCCTCGACGAGCTCACCGAGATGGACCCCCACTCGGACGAGTTCGCCGACCTGCTGCGCTCCAAGGTCCAGGCGGCCCTAGAGCGCAACCAGCACTACCGAGCGGCGAGCCAGGCGCAGGCCGCATCCACGACGCCGCAGGCGTCCGCCAACGCTCCACGACCCGACCCGTCACAGGGTGCCCGGGGCGTGAGCGCGGCAGCCCGTCCCTCGTCGCTGTTCGACGCCATCTCGCGGCACGTGAGCCAGCAGCGCTGAGCGTCGCCTCTCTTTCGGAGACACCATGCCCATCACCCTCGCCCAAGCGGCGATCAACACCCAGAACGACATCGACTTCGCGGTCATCGACAACCTTCGCCGGACGTCATGGCTGATGGACCAGATCGTGTTCGACGACACGGTCTCGCCCGGCACCGGCGGCGGCACGATGACCTACGGCTACACCCGGCTGACCGCCGCGGCGACCGCCGGGTTCCGTGCGCTCAACACCGAGTACACGCCGGGTCAGGCCAAGCGTGACCGGTTCACCGTGGACCTGAAGCCGTTGGGTGGCGCGTTCACCCTCGACCGGGTGCTGGCGAACCTCGGTCCGGCGCAGACGAACGAACTGAACTTCCAGCTCCAGCAGTTGCTCATCTCGATCAAGATTCGGTTCCAGCAGGAGGTCATCCTCGGCGACACCGCCGTGGACGCCAACGGCTTCGACGGCCTGTCGAAGTCCCTGACCGGCACGAGCACGGAGCAGACGACCAGCACCGACTGGACGCCCGCGACGGTCAACACGCAACTGCTGGCCCAGCAGGAGCTCGACAAGCTCGACGAACTGCTGTCCCGGATCGTTCCCTCGACCGTCGGCGGCGGCGACGTCGGCGCGCCGGGCGCGCTGCCGACCGGCGTGAAGGCGATCCTCGGCAACACCAAGAGCATTTTCCAGCTCAAGCGGCTGGCGCGGTGGGCGTCGATGGCGACCTCGGAGATGGACTCCATGGGCCGCAAGATCGACATGTACGGCGACTGGGTGCTCGTCAACATCGGCGACCGCCAGGACGGCTCCGGCCCGATCATCCCGATCAACGGTTCCGGCCAGACCGACCTGTACGCCGTCACGTTCGGCCTCGACTCGTTCCACGGCGCCTCACTGGGCGGCGCTCCGCTCCTGCGGACCGCAATGCCCGACTTCACCAAGGCCGGTGCCGTCCAGTCGGGCGACGTCGAAATGGGCCCGGTCGCGATGTGCCTGCGCAACACCAAGTCGGCGGCCGTCTTCCGCACCATCAAGGTGCAGTGATGCGCGTCCGCATCGAAACACCCGTCAGGGACCACAACGGCGCCGTCGGACACGTGGTCATCACCCAGGGCGTGGGCTTCGCCGACACCGAAGTCCACGCCGCGGAGATCGCCTACTGCCGCCGCAACGGCTACACCGTCACCGAACTCGAGGACGTGGAGCCCGTCACCGAGCCGGCCGACAACGTTGAGGAGCCGGCCGAGGTGCCGATGCCTCGCCGGTCCGGCTCCGCCGAGGCGTGGCGCGCCTACGCCGTCGCGCACGGCGTGTCCGCCGAAGAGGCGAACGAACTGTCCCGGGACCAGCTCGTCGAGCGGTTCACCAGTGAGGAGTCCGAATCATGAGCCAGCTCGGCCTGTACCAGGGCAACGTCCGCGACGCGCTCGCCGCGTGGGACGTTGCCCTGCCGGCATCCCCGTCCACCTTCTACCGTGCCAGCCTGCCCCGCTTCGGCTTGTACGACAGCGCCGGCGACGCCGGCCAGGCCGCGCTCGTCGACGGCGTCATGACGGCCGTGCCGATCAAGTGCGCCGCCGGGGACGTCATCACGAACGTCTCGTTCGTCACCGGGGCGGCCACCTCCGGCACCGAGGCGAACTGGTGGGTTGCGCTGTACAGCAGCGCGTCCACCCCTGCGCTGCTGGCGCAGTCGGCCGACCAGCTCACCGCCGATGTGGCCGTCAACACGGTCAAGACGGTGGCACTGAGCGCGCCGCAGACGATCACCCAGACCGGCTACTACTGGGCGGCGATCATGATGCACGTCTCCGCCGGTGCGGTGAACTCGCTCATCGGCACGTGCGTGGCCCGGCCCGTCGCCACCGGCGAGCGGAACCTGTCCGTGTCGTCCGGCTCCGGCCTGACCACCACGGCGACGGCCACACTGGCAGCCCCGGCAGTGAAGAGCTTCGCACCGTACGTCGTCCTGACCTGATGTCCTCGGACCTCGCCCCGCCGGGCGCGGCAACGTCCGGGTACGCCATCCGGGTGTTGCCGCGCGAGGCGGTGGCGTCGTGGTGGTCGGCGACGGACGCCGGTCCGCTGCGTAGCCCCGTACCGGCTGGGCAGGTCTCCGAGGTCGAGTGTGCGCTGTGCCTGTCGGGCTGGCGCGAAGGCGACCCGCCGATCTGGTCCCGCAGCAGCCCATGCGCCCTCGCCTACCTGTGGCGAGACCTGCTCGACCACCTTGCCCATGTCCACGGCGTCCGACCAGATCCGGCGGGATGCCCGTGACCCTCGGGGGTGAGAACGGATGGCCGACCAGCTCGCTACCCCGGCGGACCTCGCCTCCCTCCTGCAATCCGACCTTGACCTGTCCACGGCCACACTGCTCGTAGAGATGGCCACGGCCGTCGTGCAGCAGGCCGCAGGCGGGCAGCGCATCATCCAGGTCATCGGCGACGTCATCACCTTGGGCGGCTACTCCGACTCGTGGCTCGACCTGCCGCAGATCCCCGTCACGGCCGTCTCGTCCGTCGTGCTCGACGGCGCCACGTTGACACCCGGTGCCGACTACCGGCTCATCGGCAACCGGTTGTGGCGGCGCACCGGCTGGCAGGCCAGCCTCGGCTATCCGTGGGACTGGCAGTACGCACCCTCATGGCCCTCGGCGCGGGTACCGCCCGGCTACCCAGTCCAGGAACCCTCAACGGTTGTCGTCACCTACACCCACGGGCATGCGCCCGGCGCGCAGGAACTCCAACTTGCCCGCTCCGCAGTGCTGGCGATCGCCAAGGTCGGCTACGCCAACCCGTCCGGTGCCGCTTCGGAGGCGATCGACGACTACTCGGTCAGCTACGACGCGATGGCCGGGCGAATGGAAGCCGCACCACATCTGAAGGCCGCACTGGCCAAGAAGTACGGCCGCCGTGGCGGCCTCGTCCGTATCGGCTGACCGACCACAGGAGGTGAGCCGCATGACCGACGCGCAGCCAGAGCCGCACGTCAACCGCTACGAGCTCACCATAACCGCCGAAGCCGAAGTCATCAAGGCAGAACCAGCGCCAGAAGGGGAGGACGAGTAGATGGCTGTCGGACTGTCCGCCGCGAACTTTGCCGACAAGGTTCTCAACCACATGCTGCGTGCGGTCGCATCCACCGCGCCGGCCGGGAACTTCATCAAGTTGCACGTCGGTGACCCTGGGTCGACCGGTACGGCCAATCCGTCGTCAGTTACCGCCCGGCCCGCCGCGACCTTCGCCGCGTCGTCGAGTGGTTCGTGCTCACTCACCGGCACGCTGCCGTCGTGGCCGTCGTGGGCCGGAACCAACGGCGAGGTGGTCACCCACATCAGCGTGTGGGATGCCTCGACCGCCGGCACGTTCCTGTACAGTGCCGCCTTGACGGCATCGAAGACGGTGAACACAGGTGACAGCCTGACGCTCAACACCCTCACTTTCGGCTTGACGCCGCTCGCTGCCTGAGGCTTATGCAGGCCCGGCATTGCCGCCAGCCGCTTTTCGGCACTACTCGTGGGGGTGCATCATCGCTACGGGCACAATCTTGCTGCCACCGGGCGCCGCAGTACTTCCGGATGGCACTGCGAGCAATCTCGCGCCGGCACTCCAGCGCCGCAAGTCCAGCGGCTCGGCGCCCGCAATCTACATGCTGGAACTCTGGTTCGACGCGTCGACCGAGGAGTGGGCCACGTGGGCTTTCCGAATGCCGGCCGACTATGCATCAGGGCCGACGCTAAAGATCCAGTACAAGGCGGCGTCCGCAACCACAGGTGACGTCGTCTGGGCCGGGTCGCTCGCTGCGGTCACCGACGGAGATGCGACCGATGTCGACGCCAAGGTGTTCGCCGCCGCCCAGACCGCAACCGTCACCGTGCCGGGCACTGCCGGATACCTCGACGAGGCCAGCATTTCCCTCACCACCGCCGCAGACTCGGTCGCCGCCGGCGACTTCGTTGTGGTGCGTATCGCCCGGCAGGGCGCGGCTGGCGGAGACACCGCGACCGGCGACATGGAGTTCGTCGGCGCCGCGATCACCTACACCACGGCGTAGGAGAGTTGATGGCACTCACCACCGGCCAGCGCGACGCCGTCGCCCGCGCCTTCATGCGGACCGTCGTCGGTGAACCGTGTGCGTTTGTCAAGGCAACGCTGCGGACAGCGGTTGACAACGTCGACGACTGGTGCGACTCGGCCGCCACGACCGTGCCGAGCACGTCGTACAACGCCTCGCTCAACGCTACGTTCCGCACATCGGCCACGTCGGCGCAGAAGTCGGCGCTCCTCGCGCTCGTGTGCTGGTGGCGTGCCGGGAGGACCACCCCCGAAGGGCAGTAGCCGATGGCCCGGGACATGGGTGGATCTGGCTACGTCACTACCGGCATCGGCACGCTGGTCGGGATTCCGGCTGGCGCGTTCAGCCTCTGGGCGATCTGCCGCGTCACCTCCGACAACACATACCGGATCCTGTTCAGTCTTGAAACGTCCGCCGGGTCGAGCCGGCTGAGCCTCTGGTTGTCCAACACCAACACGGTTCAGCTCAGTGTCGCCGCGTCCGACAAGGACACCGGCGTCCCGGCGTCCAGCTCGGACGGGTGGATGCTCGTCGGCGTCAGCAAAGAGTCCGGCAGCTCCATACCGCGCGGCCACAAGCATGTGTACTCGACGAACACCTGGACGCATGCGGACGCTGCGGCGGCGTCGAGCGGCGACTCCGGCGACCTAACCGCCGGCCGCGTTCAGATCGGCCGCTGGCAGACATCAACAGAACGTTGGCCGGGAGAAATCCTGCTCTGCGGCGCGGTCAAGCGGGCACTGACGGACGCCGAATGGGAGCAACTGCCGTACACCCTGCCCGGCGCGCTCGGCGTCACACCCGACGCGCTGTGGCTGCTCGACCAGCACGCCACCACCCAGAACGTCATCGACCTCACCGGCGGCGGCGCCAACCAAACTGCACTGACCGGCACGTCGACCGGCACCAGCTCCGTGCCGGTGTGGAACTACGGCACCGGTGCGAGTGTCGGCGTCGGCCAGACCGGCGGCGGCAGCACGCACAACGCCGACGCAACAGCAGTCACTACCGCCACCATCACTGCCGCGGCGGTGGCCGACCGCCCGGCCACGGCCTCGCTCACCGCGACCGCAACCGTCAGCCCGGCCGCCACAACAACGAAACCGGCCACCGCGACGCTGACCACAGCCGCGGGGATCACGGCGGACACGGCATCCACGAAGTCGGCCACGGCCGACCGGACGACCACCGCCACCCTCACAACCGCGGCCACCGCCGTCAAGCCGGCCGACGCCACCCTGACCGCCACTGCGACGATCACCGCAGCAGCAGCGGTCGGCGCCGCTCCGGTCGACATCACCGCCACACCGACCCTCACCGCCACCATCACGCCCGCCGCAACAGCGACGAGACCGGCACCCTCGACGCTGACCGGCACGGCCGCAATCTCGTCAACGGCAGCGCTCACCAAGCCGACGACGGCCACGCTCACCGCGACCACGGCCATCGCAGCCACCGCCTCCGTGACACCCGCAGCCGCTGCGATCGTCGCCCGGCCGAACACGGGCACCACGTCCCGACCTGGCACAGGGGTGGTGCCACGCCCCTTCACCGGTATCGTCACGCGGCCCTGACCGAACCGGAGGACGACCGTGCTCAACCCGACACCGGCACTCCTCCGCGGACGGGCAGCCGCCGAGAGCCTCATGCAGGACACGTGCACCGTCCAGCACCAGACCGGAGAGACCACCGACCCCGAAACAGGTGTCGTCACCTACACCCACGTGGTGGTGTACAGCGGCAAATGCAAGATCCAACAAGCCGCCCCGGCAACCAACCCCACCAACGTCGGCGAAGCCGCCGTGTTTGTTGGCCAGTTGGTGCTGCACCTGCCCATGTCCGTCACCGGCGTCCAACCCGACGACCTCGTCACCATCACAGCCTCAGTCCTAGACCCGGATCTCGCCGGGCGGACGTTCCGGCTCAGGGGCCCGGTGCACAAGTCGTACCTGACCGCTCGGCGCTTTCCGATGGTCGAGGTGGCCGGGTAGGACGACCTGCCGGCTCTACCTGCCTGCCTTGACGATCGCGGCCTGAATGTCGATCAGGGTCAAGAACACGTAGGCCGAGAACCCAGCGGCGAATATGGCAGCGAGAGCTGCCAGAGCGGCGGCAACGAGCGTTGCTGTCTGCACCTTCCGGATCTCCTTGAACTCGAACGACAGGTCAGTGGCGGGCTGCTGCTGTTCGCCGATCGGGGCGGCGGGCGTCGGGGACGTGTCGCGCACGTTGCGGAAAGAAGACGTCATGCCCGCGAGTGTGACGCAGTGATCTGGGCGGCGCCCTCCGCCGATCATCTGTGTCATTCCGGCCTGCGCTGATCAGTCAAACCGACCCGGGACAGAGGTGGCGGCCCGATGGGCGCGAAGTCGCACGGGTGGAAGAGGCTCGCCGAGGATCTCGGTGCGGCGCGCGAACGTGTCGTCGAGGACGGCAAGAAGATCGTCGGCAAGGGTTGCCTGCACATCAAGAAGCAGTCTCAACAGATCATCCGGGACCGCAGCAAACGCGGATATCTGCCGCACTACCCGAGAGCGATCGGCTACGACGTCACTGCACACGCCGCTGACATCATCGGCGAAGTCGGACCTGACGCGAACAAGCTTCAGGGTGGCCTCGGGCGAATCATCGAGTTCGGTTCGGTCAACTCGGCGCCGATCCCGCACCTCATCCCCTCGCTCGACGACGAGGTGCCACGGTTCGTCGGGCACGTCCAGGAGCTCGGCGAGCGGCTCCTCAACGGCGAGAAAGGCCCCGATGGACCGGTGGCCGACCCAGGCGGCGGCTGATGACCGACGGCATCGACCAGGCGCTCGTCAACGGCGGACTAGACCTGCTGCGAGCCGACCTCGGGCCGCCAGCGCTACAGGTGTTCGACGGCGCCGTGCCCAACGGCACCAATCCCAGCCTCGGCTACGTGCTCGTGTATGCCACGGTCGAGTGGCCGTCCGGCGCTGAGGGAGACGCTCTGGACGGCATCTCCGGCACGCCGACCGTCCGGTGGATCACGCACAGCGTGAGCACCACGGCTATGGCCGCGCGAGGCGTGCAGCAGCGTGTTCGGACCGCCTTGCTCAACAAGCGCCTCACCATCGCGGGCCTCGACTGCGGGCTGATCCGGCAAGAGGTGGGCGCCGGCCCGCCAACCCGGGACGACACCACCGGCACGACCGTCTTCGACGTCGTGGCCACCTATCGCACGTTCGCCACCTGAGTTTCCCGCCACGCGGCGGTCCCTTCCATCAAGGAGGTGCCGCTATGGCGGCAATTACCACGCAGTCCGTGTCCAACGGGGCACTGACAACCCCAACGGCGATCACGCCGACCGCAGCCGACACCATCGCCCGATCGCAGTTCGGCCCGAATGGCGTCCTGCTCAGGATCATCACCACCGGCACCGCGACAACGCTGACGGTGTCCGACCCGACAACCACGGACCTCGGCAACGCCGGCACGCCAGCGTCGCAGACATGCCCGGCGACCGGCTCGCGGATGGCGTTCGTGCCTCTTGCGGCGATCAACCCGGCGGACAGCGATCGGGCGACGATCAACTTCAGCGGCGCCCTGACCGGGGTCACCTACGAGGCATACCGGGTCTAGGGGCGCTCATGGACTGGTTTGTGGTGCGCCACCCAGAGACCGGCGGCGTCGGCGTGGTGGCAGAGACGGCGCTGGATCACTACCGCCGCACCGGGTGGCTACGTGTCTCGGACGCGCTCGGCCGTGACGAGCGCGACCTCATCGACCTCGCGTCCTATGCGGACGCTCCCGACCTCGACGCGCCCAAGGCGCCAGCCAAGACCGCGAAGGAGAAGTGATGGGCGTCATCACCATGGACGGCCGGGTTGCGGTCGGTTTCGCCACCAGCATCGCCACGATCGCCCTGCCGACCGTCACCGAGCTGACCACCGGCAGTACGCGGCTGGAGACATTCATTACCCCGGATGGGCTGGAGATCACGCCGACGACCGGCGAGGTTGACGTGAGCAATCTCGGCTCGGTCGCTAACGCCTCCAGAGCAGGCCGCATCAAGTGGGCCATCAAAATCACGTTCCACCACGACGGCCCCACCGACACGCCGTGGAACCTGCTGCCGTACCGAACCAACGGCTTCCTGTGGGTCCGGCGAATGATCGACCGCACTACGGCCATCGCCAGCGGCCAGAAGCTCGCGGTCTACGCCGTCGAGGCCGGCGAGCCGGACGAGGACGACCCGAAGCCCGACGGCGTCTTCGACTTCACGTCCGACTTCTTCGTCACCGAACTCGGCTACAACTCCCGCTCCGTCGTCGCGTAACCACCACGAGCGGAAGGGCGGACTCGGCAGCCCCGGTCCGTCCTTCCTCCACGTCCGGGGCTGCGAAGGGGCTGCAAACAACATGGAATGGGACATCGAATCCATCATCGACGAAGCGGAGCCGGCCGAGGCGACCGTCGTCATCACCGTCAAGGGAAGCCTCCGATCGGAGTACGACCTGCTGGAGGCACAGCTCGGCGGCATGACGCAGGCGGTCACGAGCCTCGCCGGGGACAGTCCAGCAACAGGGATCGCCGAGCGGATGGCGGCACTCACCGAGCAGATGCGCGCCTACGAGCGGCCGTTCAAACTCCGCGCCCTCACGCCGCGCCGATCCTGGCGGAACCTCATGGCCAAGCGCCCGGTGAAAACACCCGGCATGAGCGACGAGGAGTACCTCGACGCCTATCACCCTTGGCTGTGCTCGATCGTCGCCGCCACCGTGGCCCAACCGGAGATGACCCAGCAGCAAGCCGAGCGGCTCGCTGACCGACTGTCCGACGGCGACTGGAAGAAACTCGCGAACGCCGCGTGGGAGGTAAACGACGAGAGTCGCGAGGTCCCTTTTTCCGTGGCCGCCTCCGTGCTGACCCGGAGCTCCGGCGCGAGGTCGAAGCGGCCAGAGACCAGCGACAACCCCGCTCCCGGCTCCTTGGCCGGGAGCCCCGAACCATCACCGAGCACGAGTACGACGAGCACGACCGGCTGATCCGCTCGGTCACCACGGCAGAGCCGCTGTGGACCGACGAGGACCGGCACCTGCTCCTCGCACTGCTGGCCGAAGAGGCCGAGCAGTGCCGGGAGTGCAGTCAGCCCCTGGAGGTGTCCACCGACCGGCGCACACAAGGGACGTGGAGGGTCGAGCGGCACACCTGCGAGGCATGCCGCATCCTCGAGGCCGAGGTCGGCAACGACGCCGAGTCAAAGAAGCCGAAGCGCGGCGTGAAATACGTCGTGCGTAGGGCCTAGCTGAACCCCAGGATGATGCCCGCGTCCAGCCGTTCCTCGCTGTAGGTCTGCACGCCGCGATGGCTGACTTCAACGCCGTAGGGGCCGACGCCGCGCGGGACGCCGGGCACGGCGAAGGCCAGGGTGCATGACCCGGCCCGCTGCGTGCCGTCGGCGTTGGTGCTGAAGTCTCCGGCCCGGCCTGCGGCCAAGGCGCCGACGGCGAGCTTTTTGCCTCCCGCGTCGGTGATGACGACCTGCGTACCGCCTCGGAGGTCGGAGAACCCGCCCATGCCCTGGCATGTCGGATCCTGCGCGCTGTTCCACGTGAACTCACCGCGGTGGAGCACCAGGTCGCCAGCGGCCGTGAACGCCGCCGAGGCTGAGGCGGCGGCCGGGGCGCCCGTGTCGGCCGATTTTCGGGTCAGGGCGACGGTCACGCCGACGGTGGCGGCGACGAGCACAACGGCGCCAGCAGCGACGCCGGCAATGAGCCCAGCCCGGCGGCGAGGCCGCTGCCCGGCCATCTGGGCGAGGGTGACCGGTCGATTGGTGTCCACGAACCGCAGTGTGCACCAGTGATGCAAGCAACACCCTCCGCTGATCATCCGATGGCGTTCCGGACGGAGGGACCATGGCCGACCGGAAGGCGTCCGTCGCACTCGAACTGAAGGCCGGCCAATTCAAGGCCGAGGCCACGATCGTCGAGCGCAAGGTCAAGGCCGTCGATGACGCAGTTGAGGAACTCGACCGCGACATCACCAAAATCCCCTCCGACGCCGCGAAGGCCGGCGCGGCGCTAAAGCTGCTCGGCGGCGCCGCCGACACGGTCGGGGACAAGGTCGCCTCGCTCGGAGAGAAGAACACCGGACTGTCGGTCCTCGACTCGCAGATCCGATCGACACGCGCAGAGCTCCGCAAGCTGTCTGACGAGTTCGACAAGACCGGCGATGTCGACGTGTTCCGCAAGCTCGGCGACGTCGAGGGCAAGCTACGGGGCTTGCAGGACGCCCGCAAAAAGCTGGCGTCCGCCGTGGTGGGCGACGTCGAGGACGTCATCAGCAATGCCAGCAGGGGATTCACTGGCTTCTGGAAAGACGCCTTCGCGTCCATGGGCACCAACGAACTCAAGACCATCGGCATCGCCGCCGGAGTCATCATCGCCGCCGCTGCGGCACCGGTCATCGGCTCTGCGATCGGCGGAGCCCTACTGGCAGGCGCAGCCGCCGGGCCGCTGGTGGTCGGCATCAAATCGGCGATCAACGACCCGCGTGTCAGCGCCGAGATGGATCGACTCGGGCTGCGCGTCGGCGACACCATGCAGCGATCTGCGACCTACTTTGTACCGGCGATGGAGCGGTCGTTTCAGACGTTGTCGCAGAGCTGGTCGCGGCTCGCCCCGCAGGTGGAGATGACCTTCGTCAACACCGCGCCCCTCGTTGACAAAATCACCAACGGGGTGGTGAAGCTCGCCGAGAGCGCCATGCCCGGCTTCGTGAAGGCCACAGCCGCGGCGGGCCCCGTCTTCGACCAGATCGAAAACACGATGCACGCCGTCGGCATCGAGGTCGGGGACCTGTTCACGATGCTGTCGGAGCACAGCAACGAGGCCGCCTCCGCGGTGCAATTCTTCGGCATGCTCGCCTCCGGCGCGATCTCGGCAGTTACCTCCACCCTGGAGTTCCTCCTCGACGGCTGGGGCAAGCTCACCCGATACGGCGAGAGCTCTGCGGCATTCATGGCTAAGTGGTTCGGATGGGTGCCGGTCGTCGGCGACTACTTCCGCGACCTGCGCGGCGAGTGGCACATGCTCGCCGAGACCGCCAAGGGCAACGGCGCGACGGCAATGCAGACATTCGCCCGGGTTATCGACGAGTCGAAGATCGCCGCCGAGCAGGCCGAAGACCGGGTTGCCCGGCTGCGCGACCGTTCCGAAATGCTCGGCGGCTCGATGAGCAACGCCGCTCGCCTTGCCGGCACCCTCAAGGCCGCGCTGGATCAACTGAACGGCACGGCGATCAGCGCCGAGCAGGCCGAACTGCAGTATCAGGCCGCGATCGACAGGGCAACAGAGTCGATCAAGAAGAACGGCAAGGAGACCGACGCCAGCACGGAGAAGGGGCGCGCCAACCGCGAGGCGCTGCTGGGGATCGTCACGGCCACCGAAGCGAAGGTCGCGGCCACGTACGACGAAACCCTTGCTACGCAGGGTCAAGCCGCGGCGGACGCGGCGGCTACCAAGGCCGCGCAGGAGGGTCGCCTGGCGGTCATCGCCGCCGCAAGGGCGATGGGCTTCAGCCAGCAGCAGGCGGAAGAGTACGCGAACCGGCTGCTGAAGATCCCCGGACAGGTCAGCACCATGTTCAAGATCTACGGCACTGACGTGGCCGAGGAGCAGATCCAGGCCATCAAGGATTCGCTCAACCGCGTCCCGGGCTCTAAGACGATCAACATCAAGGTCAAGTCTGATCTGCCGTCCGGCATCTCCATGGGCAACCTGATGCACCGGGCGTCCGGCGGACCAGTTACGGCCGGCACGCCGTACGTCGTCGGCGAGCATCGGCCGGAAGTCTTCGTACCCAACGTGTCCGGCACGATCATTCCAAGTGTCGACCAGTACGCCAGCATGCGGGGCATGCGCTCGGCCGGCCTGAGTGCCGGCCCGCCCGGCGGTGGCGCCAGCGGCGGGACGCTCGCACTCACGTTGACGATCAACGGCGGCAACTCCGGTATCGCACAGCTCCTGCAAGACATGCAGCGCAAGGGGCAACTTGTCCTGACGGCGAACTGAGGGGTGGGGTGTCATGCCTGTCCCTCCGATCACTGTTGAGGCTGCCCTCGGTGCCAATCCGACGTTGGGTGCTGGTGCGTGGGCGTGGACCCCTGTCACGGAGTGGGTCCGGGCCCGGAACCGGATCACGATCACCCGCGGTCGTCTCGACTCCTACTCGTCTGCTCCGCCGTCGACGTGCACGTTCGAGGTCGACAACAACGGCGGCAGGTGGGTGGCGTCCAACCCGCTCGGGCCGTGGTATGGGCTGATCAGGCGGAACACGCCGCTGCGTGTCCTCGTCGGCAGCAACGTCACGGTCGCGTCCGACTCGTTCACCCGGACGGTTGTCGACGGCTGGGGGGCTGCCGACACTGGGGGTTCGTGGAACCTGGCGGGTGCGGGCGGCGTGGTGTCCGCCGCCGATTTCGATGTGACCGGTTCGGCGGCCACGGTTTCGGTGCCGGTCGCTGCCGCGTTCCGGTTCGGGTATCTTGGCGGGCTGTCCGAGGTCGACCAGGAGGTGCGGGTCGATTTCATCTGCCCGACGCCGACCGGTGGAACGCTGGAGCCCGGCAACGTCATGCTGCGCGGGCAGAACCTGTCCGAGTACTACAACTGCCGCGTCCACGTTACGACCGCCTCGGCTGTGCAGGTGCAGATCGACCACGCCAGTGTCGCGACCCTCGTCCCGGCTACCACAGTGCCCGGGTTGACGCATTCACCCGCGTCGACGATCAGGGTCCGCGCTCAGGTGCGCGGGACCACGGTGCGGATGCGGGTATGGACCGGCGCGGTCGAGCCTTCGGTATGGCATGCCCAGGTCGTCGACCCGGCGCCGATCGCGAACCCGGGCTGGGCCGGGATCCGCACCGGACGCGCCGCCGGGAACACGAACTCGGGTGTGACCGCCACCTACGACAACGTCACCGTGACGGTCCCGCCGGCCCGGTTCGAGGGGTTCATCGACGAGTTGCCGGTCGCGTGGGACCCGTCCGGCACCGACTCGACTGTCCGGCTCGTCGCGTCGGGTGTGCTGCGCCGGTTGCAGCAGGGCACGGCGCCGCTGCGCTCGGCCGTGTATCGGACGTTGACGTCGCACGACTGGACAGCACCGGTCGCCTACTGGCCGATGGAGGACGCCTCGGGCTCGTCGAGCCTCGCGTCGGCGGTCGGCGGCCCACCGGCGTCGTTCACGGATCTGTCGCTGGCCGCGTCCTCGAGTATCGCCGGGTCGCTGCCGCTGCCGACATTGGGCCCGGCAGCGGTCGTGGTCGCCGACCTGCCGCCGATCTCGCCGAGCGCGTGGTCGGTGCGGCACGTGCTGGCGTTCCCGGCGTTCCCGGCCGTTCCCGTGTTCCCGCTCGGCTGGTTCGCCGGGGGCACCGTCACCCTGTGGGGTGTCATTCTCACCACGACCGGGCTGACGTTGCAGGCACGGGACGCTGCGTTCGTTGAGGTGCTCGCCGCGCCGACGATCGCGTTCCCGACCCTGGTGGGAGCGGCGATCGGCGTTGAGGTGTCGGCGTCGCAGTCCGGTGCGGACATCGCCTGGAGCATGCGGGTCACCTGGTCTGGGGTGCAGGCCACGATCTCGGGCACGGCGGCCGGGCAGACGCTGGGGGCGCCGACCCGGTGGCAGATCCGCGACTCGGCCGGGCTCGCGAACGGCACGGTCGGGCATGTCGCCTGGTATTCGACGTCAACAAATGCTCCGCCGCTGTCCGGGTCGATCGACGGGTGGGCCGGGACCACCGTCGCGTCCCGCATCGGCGGCCTCTGCCACGATGCTGGCGTCCCGGTGGAGATCAGGGACGGCTCGCCGACGACTGTCATGGGCGCGCAGGCGCGCGCGAGCCTGCTGTCGCTGCTGCGCGAGGCCGAGGCCACCGACCTCGGGATCCTGTCCGAGGCCGGGTACGGCCTGCGGTACCTGTCGCGGTGGCAGCGGTACAACGCGCCGGTGGCGCTGGCCCTGGATCATGAGGCCGGTCAGGTCCGCGACCTCACCCCGGTCGACGACGACCAGCGGGTCCGCAACGACGTCACAGTCACCCGTTCGCCGGGCGGCTCCAGCTTCACCTGGACGGACCCCAAGCACATCGACCTGTACGACCGGTATCAGGACTCCGTCTCCGTCAACGTCAACGCGGACGCCGACCTGCCCGGGCAGGCGCAGTGGAGGGTCCATCTCGGGACGGCGGTCGGGCTGCGGTACCCACTCGTCGGGTTGGCCCTGCACGCCCATCCGGAGCTTGTCGCCGCGTGGACGGCGTGCCAAGTCGGGTCGCGGCTGACGATCGCGAACCCGCCCGCCGGGTTGGCGCCCGACACCATCGACCTCATCGTCGAGGGCTGGACCGAGATCCTCGACGACGGCGGCGGGGTGTGGCTCGCCGACCTGGCGTGCTCACTGTCCGCCCCGTGGCGGGTGGCTGTGCTCGCCGCGAACACCGGAGACTACAGCGAGTTTGTGGCCCGCCCCGATACTGACGGGTCCGTGCTCGCCTCCGCGATTTCGGCAGCCACGACGAACCTGTGGGTGAAAACGCCGACCGGGCCGCTGTGGACGATCGAGCCCGAGGAGTGCCCGTTCGACGTCAACATCGGCGGCGAGCGGGTGACGGCTACAGCGATCCACAGTGGGGACAGTTTCGACGACCGGCTCGTCTCCAGCGGTTGGGGCACGGCTGACAGCGGCCTGGCCTGGACATGCACAGGCGGATCGGCCTCGGATTTCTCGGTGACGGGGGTGTAGATGCCGCCGCCGTACACGTCGTACGCCGCCTTGGCGGCCGAGCAAACCGAGGGCGTCGACTACTCCCGCACCGCCGTCACGCCGACCGGGGCCACGTGGGCAGCCATCAGCATTCACGGCGGCGGCATCGAGGGTGGCAGCGGGGAGATGGCGCAGCAAGTCGCGGGTAGCCGGATGCGCTACTACCAGTTCGCCGGGCTCAAGACCTCGGGCAACAGCGACCTGCACATAACAAGCGCATTGTTTGATGAGCCAAACTGCGTCGCGCTGGTCTCGGGGTCGCAGCGCACCCTGAGTTTTCACGGGTTCACCGGCACGGCCGGGGTTGCGGAGACCGCGATCGGCGGCCTGGACGCCGAGCTCGTCGGCCGGATCACAAGCCGCCTACAGGCGGCCGGCTTTTCGGTGATCACGGCACCGTCCGAGATCGCGGGCACCGATCCGGCCAACATCTGCAATCTCAATGCGAGGTCGGCCGGCGTGCAGTTGGAGATGTCCAACGCGCTGCGGAGCAGCTTCTTCGTCGGCGGCAGTACCAGCGCGGCCAGCCGTGCAGGCCCAAGAACCCAGGCGTTCTACGACTACGCGAGGGCGGTCAGCGGCGCCTACGAGGGTATGGGGCGGATGTCGCTCGGATCCGTCAACGTCAGCCGGTGGGCGACGCTGGTCCATCCCACGAGCACGACCGACCAGCAGATCTCCGTCACCGTCGCCACGGACGCCCTGGCGACCGGCGGCTCGCACTTCGCGGCGGCGGGATTGAGATTCACTGACACAAACAACACCTATTTGGCGAGGCTGGATTTTTCGACCTCCGCCACAGTGACGCTGACCCTGCGCAAACGGGTTGCCGGCACAGAGACCCTGCTGGCGACCGCCTCGGCAAACGCACTGATCCACGCGGCCGGGCGGCGCTTCGGGTTGACCTTCTCGGCGGTCGGGTCGACGCTCAGTGCCCGGACGTGGCTCGACGGTACCGCCGAGCCGGTCGGCTGGCAGGTCACCGCGACCGACACGGACATCTCGTCAGGTCCGTCTGTCGGCCTGCGCGGCATCCTCAGCTCGGCCAACACGAACACGCTGCCGGTGATGTTGACGTGGGATCACGTCTCCATCGGCGTCCAGCGGTTGTCCGCGACCCGATCCGTCAACGGCGTCAGCAAGGCGCACGCTGCCGGGACGGGCGTTGCCCTGTGGGCTCCCGTCGTGCTGGCCCTGTGAAAGGAGGAGCACATGGCGTTCACCGTCATCCCCCCCGCAGGGGGAGTACTGACTGCCGCGACACTTTCCGGCCTCGTCACCGAAGTGCGTCCGCTCACAGCGCGACGCACCTCGACGTCCTCGCCCGTGAGCAACTCGACCACGCTGGTGAACGATTCGGCGTTGGTGCTGCCAGTCGAAGCGAACGCGGTCTACGAGTTGCGCGGTAACTTTCTGTACAGCACGGCCGCGGCCGCGAACATCAAATTCGGGTGGACGTTCCCGACCGGGTTGACGATGTCCTACCTCGGGTCGACCATCCCAGCCGGGCAAACGACCTGGCAGTCGTTCGCCCTGATCCAGACCGATCCGCTCGCCGCGGACGACTCGCCGGGCATCGCCCGGGTCGAGGGGCTCGTGATGGTCGGACTGACCCCCGGCAACCTACAGGTGCAGTTCGCGCAGAACACGGCAAATGTCTCGAATACCACGTTGAACGCGGGCTCGTACGTGTGCCTGAACCGACTGGACTAACGGCCCTGCGAAGACCGAATAGCGACCTCAGCTCCCGCCGAGATCGACGAGGAGGAATGACATGGCCTCGCAGGGATACCGCGACTGGCTCAAGGCCGGCAAGCCGTACTCCTTGATCAGGCCCGCGAAGGCGCTCCAGAAGAAGCTGCGTGCCTACGGCCTGACCGTGTACGACTACCCGAACGACGCCCATCTCACGGCGTCGACGCCCGAGGATCACACGCCGTTCTCCGTCACCGGCTGGCCCGGCCCGAACGCCAGGTGGAAGGCCCGCGCGCTCGACGTCATGCCGCGGTCCGAGTCGTACGCGCACCGCAAGGAGAACGCCGACATCGCGCGGCAGATCATCCGTGATCGCAACGCGGGCGTACCCGGCGTCATGTGGATCAAGTATCTGAACTGGACCGACGAGAACGGCACCTGCCGCCAGGAGCGGTGGACACCGGGCCACGCCACCCGCTCGTCCACCGACAACGGCCACATCCACATCTCCGGCCGCAGCGACGTCGACGACGACGCCCGCGCCGACGACTACGACCCCATCGCCCGCGCCGCCGCAGTGCTGGCCAGAGAGGACGACGACATGATCGACCCGCAGCAGTTCGACGACATGCAGTGGCGCATGGACGCGCTCTTCAACGACCAGCCGCAGATCCGCGGCGGCCGGTACACGCCGGACAAGGCGCCGGAGCTGTCCCGTAACCGGCTGCACGAGCACCTCGTGGCGATCGACGAGAGGCTCGCCGCGCTCGCCGCCGGGGGCGCTCCGTCGCAGGAGCAGGTGACGGCCGCGGTCCGTGAGGTACTGCCGGAGCTGGCCCGCCTGGTCGCCGCGGAGCTGCGTGAGCTGCGGTTCGCCGCACCACCGCAGAGCTGATGCCCGCCTTCCTGATCGTCACCGACGCGACCCCGAGGGATGGGCATGCGTGAGACTCACGGTTCCCCTGCTGCGAGACCTGGCGATGCTCTGCCTGGGTTCGGCTGGGATGACAAGAGAGCTGTTCTTCGTTCCCGAGCCGAACATGGTCCGGGTGTGGGTGTGCATCGGGCTGCTTCTCGGCCCGGCAGCACTCAACTCGGTGTGGCGCATGCGCAATCCGCTGGACCCGGAGATCACACCTACCGCATCATCGCCATCGCGGTCTCCCTCACGGTCGCGGCGGTCTGGCTCATGATCTGGCTACTGAGATGAAGACCCTCGACCGGTTCCTCACCCCGACCGGCGCGATCAGGGCATGGGCGACCGTAACCATGCTGATCGTCGGCTTCGGCCTGGCCCTCGGCCTGACGATCGGCTACGTGCAGCGGGTCGACGACGCTGCGGAGCGGCGCAACATCGAGCGTGAGCGGGAGATCTGCGGTCTGATCGTCGTCCTCGACGACGCATACCGGCAGATCCCGCCGGCAACCCAGCTCGGGAAGAACATCGCCGACGAGATCCACCGCTACCGACTGCGGTTGGACTGCTGACCTATCTGCACCGAAGCTCACCGGCGAACTCCCCGGCAACCCGCCAGATCTCCTGACCACACGAGCACGTCCATGACGGGTGCAAGACGTTGCCGTGTGCCTGGCACCGGTAGGTGCTGCGCCGGATCAACTCGGCGGGATGGCCGGTAGGGCACCAGACGGGGTCGATGAGCTGCATGGCTGGACCGCCGCCGATGTACGCGTAGCCATCGGGCGGCGGCCCGTACTCATCCTCGAAGGTCATGACTAGCCGCGGTTCATGGGCTGTTTGCCTGCCCATGCCCGCACGGTCTGCCGGTCCACACCGGCGGTCCGTGCCACCTCGGTCTCCTCGCGACCCTCTTCCAGGGCGCGAAGAACCCCAGCGCGGAGGATGGCGGTCGCCTCGTCGTAGGCCGCCTTGGCGTCGCTGCGGTCGCGGCCGAGGCCGGCGAGGTCGACGCTGCCAACCGGCGGGTGGACCTTGATCTGGTAGTACGAGGACTCCACGAACGTCTCGCGGATCCTCTCGGCCTGCTCGCCGGTGTCGGCGTACGAGACCATGCTCTGCCCACGCCGGATGTTGCCGATGACGGCGAAGCGCGGGCCGCGCTGCTCGATCATTTCCAGCGCTTTGTCGGTGGTGTGCGCATACATCTCGATCAGACCTCCAGGCTGGGATCGGTGAAGGTGTCCAGAAATGCGTCCATTTCGGCGATCAGCGCGAGAAACTCGGCGTCGACGGGGCGGACGGAGACGATCGCGGTCGGCCGGACGAGGGTCTCGAACTCCGGGTCGACGGGACGGGCGCCGGGGATCAGGTCCGCCTCGACCTCGACGATGACCCAGCCCTCGCGGACCGGGATGCCGCAGCCGAGGTGGCTCGCCAGGTAGAGCGCGAGGTCGTCGATACTGTCGCAGACGCTGACGCCGACCTGTGAGCGCCCGCCGCCGGACCAGGGGTGCGAGAACTGGCAGCCCGGGTCGAGCAGGTCGTTGACGTCGCGGTCGCCGCTCTGGACTCGGAAGTACGTCTGCGCCATGTAGAGCACTCTACATGTAGAGCACTCTACAGGCAAGCCCCCTCAACCCAGCCCGCTCGACACCTGTCGGCGGGCTCTTTGACGTGCCCCGGCCTGCGCCCGCCTTTCTGAGGGGTGGGGCGGAGTGTGCAGCCCGGGGCATCAGCGCGCCCAGTCCGTAGAGGCTCTGTCTGGGGAGACGGGGAGTCTCCGCGGACTGGGCGCGCCCTCGTTTCCCCACCGTTTCCCCAGAATGAGGTCCAAGTGACCGAGATCCAACTGTTCGACAACGGCGAGTTCGCTCTGCGCCTGATCGCGGCCGGCGACAGCTTCCGCGCCTCAGCTACCGAGGTGGCCCGTGCTCTCGGCTTCCGCGAGGCGCACGATCTCGTCCGCCACATCCCCGACGCCGAGAAAGGGTCCGAGCTAGTCCGGACCCCCGGCGGTGACCAGCGGGTCTGGTTCCTGACCGAAGCCGGGTTCTACCGGGCGCTGGGTCAACGCCAGCCCGCGCGGATCCGCGACGAGAGGGTCCGCGCCTCGGTGACCCGATTCCAGAACTGGGTGTATGGCGAGGTGCTTCCGTCGATCCGCAGGACTGGCGGCTATGTCGCCGCGCATCGGACTACCCCCGCTTCGATCTACGAGCCGCACACCCTCACCTGGGATGAGGCTTCGGCCCTGCTGGCGCAGCGGTCCGGGATCGTGCTCACGGTCAATGAGCTGACGCGCATCTTGCGCACGGCGGGCGTTTTGAAACAGAACGGCTCGCCGACCAAGCGCTACCGGCACATGTTCTGGTACACGGGGACTGCATGGACGGTCCACCCGCACGTCATTCCCGAAATGATCGCCAAGGTCTACGACACCGGCCGCGAACTCCAGGACTTCCGGTTCATCCAGGCCCGGTTGCAGTTCGAGGGCGTCGGCATCGTTAAGGAGATCAACGCATGAGCGACAACGACTTCAGCATCGCCCTGGTCAACGTGAAGCACGGCGCCAAGATCGCCCGAGCGGGCTGGAACGCGGGCGGTCAGTTCGTCGTCCTGCAGCCCGGCTACCCGGACGGCGTCCCGGCCAACGCCAACACGGCTACGGCCTTCGGTGTCACCGAGGGCGAGACCGTGCGCATCCGGCCGTACCTCGCGCTGCGTACCGCTGACGGCTCGATCGTGCCGTGGGCGCCGACCGTCTCGGACGTGCTCGCCGACGACTGGCGCACCGTCTAACCTCCCCCGCCTCCACATCTCCGTAGCCCGTCGACACCGTGTCGACGGGTTTTCGCCGCTCCCGAAGGAGTGCAACCATGAAGCTGTTCGGTCGCGAGCCCTCGCTGTGGATCAGCACCATCGGCTCGCTGCTGTCGCTCGTCGCTGGCTTCGGCCTCGACTGGCTCACCCCCGGCCAAGCCGCGCTGGTCATCGTCGCCCTCAACGCGCTCGTCGGCGTGGCCAACGGCCTGCGGGTGCGTCCCGTGAGCCCGGTGGTCTTCACCTACGCGGTCGGCTCGATCGCCGCGCTCGTCGCGGCCTACGGCGTCGACGTCTCGCAGTCCATCGTCGGCCTGGTCAACGGCGCAGTGCTGTCGATCCTGGCACTGCTCCTGCGGGGGAACGTGTCGCCGGTCGAGTCGTTGCCGGAGGCTGTCCAAGTCCACCCCGGCAAGTCGCCGTACTGACCGGCCCCTAGACGCGCCCGCCACACGTCGAGGCACTCCCGGACGCCGGGACGGCCGGTGACTCCTCCTTGCGCGGCGTGGAGGCGGACGACCGACGCCGAGCCTCAAGACTCTTGCTCAAGACTTCCGCGGCCCGGTCACCCCTCGGGGTGGCCGGGCCGCGTTTGTGCGCCTGGACTCAGGCCGTGGGCGTGGTGCGGCCATCGTTGAGCCTGAGCCCGCTCATGATCGGTGGGCGGTCCTGGACGATGGACACGACGTCGGCGGCGCTGAGGTCGTGTCCGAATCCGGTGTGGGAGCTGGTGTTCGGCGGGGTCACCTCCCACCGGTCCGGGCCGGTCGCCCACCGGCGCACGGTCCAGCCGTTGACGATCAGGGACCCCTGCGGGACGAGGGGGCCCGGCGTCTCGATCAGACTCGGGTCAACGCCCGCGGCGATGAGGCGGTCGCGGGTTTCGGTCATGGCGTCCTCCGAGGTGTAGGCGGTGAGGCGGGCGACGGGGCGGCCGTTGCGGGTGAGGATGATGTCGGTGCCCTGCTGTGCGGCGGTAACGAGATCGCCGAGGATCGGCCTCGCTTCGTTGATCCCGTACGAGTTTCCGCTGTTCATGAGATAAACATTAACGTTTCCACGGTTGCCCGTCAAGCCCAAACGTTAATGTTTTGCACTTGACATGTCCCGCACCGGCATCCGCCGCGACCTGCCGCAGCTCATCGACGACTGATCTTGCACAAGACTGACGCGGCCGGTCCCCACCTCGGGGACCGGCCGCGTTTTGTCGTTGCCGGGCCGCTGTTTGCTTACGACTCCAAGGGGCCTGCGGCGAGCTTCTCAACCCACTCGCGGTACCGGCGGCACAGCTCTTTCGCCGCTTCCGGCACCTGCCGCTCCGTCGTGTCCCACGGGTTGAATTCCTCGTCGGGCGGCGAGGCCAGGTGCCGGTAGGCGCGATACCAGCCGGCCATGTTCGGATACCGGGCCCACAGTTCGGCGGCGACACCCTCGTGGCCGGCGAAGCCGTAGTCGAGGTGCAGCCGTGCGAGTGCTGCTGTGCTCAGCGCGGTGAGCGCGCCGACGGTCCCGTCGTCGCTGGCCTGGGCGGCGTACTTGTAGAGGGTCGGCCGGGTGACGTCGGTCCGGTCGGCGAGCTGGGACACGTCGACGCCGATGTTGCCGCGCTCGTCGCGGATCTTCTGGGCTGCGGTGGTGAGCGAGCCGGCGTCGATTAGAGCACCGCGGCGCATCGCTTCGGCGGCCTCCAGCCGGTAGCGGATGTCGTCGCCGGCGGAGGTGAACTGTTCGCGGAGCCTGTGCTCTTTGGCGATCTGGTCGATCTCGGGGTCGACGTGGTGCTTGGTCATCGGATCCTCCGGGTCAGGCGCAGTGGGGGTGGAAGTTGGGGTGGGGGCTGACCGCCGACTCGGCCGGCAGGACGGTCCTTCCGCACTCGGGGCAGACCGGGAACGGGTGCGTCTCGACGTGGGCGTGCAGCTCGGCGCGGGTCCGCAGATCCTGGCCGTTTTCGATGGCGTGCTGCCACGCCGCCGTGACGATCCGGGCGAGGGTCGCGGCGCCCTGGCCGCGGACGGCGGGTTCGTTGCGGCGGAAGCCGGCGCCGGGCGGTCCGAACGCGTTCCAGCGCGGCCCGTCCGGGGTGTGGCGCTGGCCGCCCTCCCAGTGCTGGACGGTGTAGCCGGCGGGCAGAAATTGGTCGAGGGTGGCCACGACGGTTGCCAGGTCGTTCTTGCCGGCGGTGAGGGCGGCGATGACGTCTTGTTCGTCCGGGATGGGAGCGGGTTCCTGGGGCATTGTCAGCTCCTAGTCAGCATGGCGAGGAGGGCGGTGTTGCGGGCGTTCGGGGTGCGCTGGCCGGATTGCCAGCGGTAGACGGTGGAGCGGTGCACGCCGCACTCGGCGGCGATCTTCGCGATGGTCCAGCCGGAGTTGCGCAGCGTGGTGATGGCGGCCTGCGGAGTGTCCGGGGTGTTGTCCTCGGTGGCAGCCTCGTCGAGTTGCTGCGGCTCGGCTTCGGCGGCCTGGATGGCGCGGCGGTCGGCGTCGGTCGCCTCTCCCCACGCGTAGAGGCCGATGTTGTGGCGGTTGTCGATCCACCAGCGGGCGTCGGCGTGCGCGGAGGCGATGCGGGTGAGGATGCGCAGCAGGGTGTCGGTGACACGGGCGCGGGTGGTGGCGTCGCTGATGTGTCCGGTGTGGCGCCGGGCGTAGTCCTCAAGGCTGGCGAGCCCGGCGAGGCGGATGGTCTCGGCCCATGCGATCTGCTTGTCACTGCCGGTCAGGGCGGGCAGGCCGGAGGTGGCGGCGACCTGCGCGGCCTCGGAGGACTGCTTGCGGCGCTGTTCGGCGAGGCAGTTGGCGCAGGGCTTCTCGGCTTCACGGTCGGCACGCCACTGGTGCTGGCCGCGAGTGTTGGTGCCGTAGATCTGGATCTCCTCGGTGTGCCCGCAGGCCCGCTTGATCTCGTAGAGCGCCATCTCGCACCTCCCTGTCGTGTGTAAAGTTAGTTTACACGGGTACGGGAAGTGTGGCAAGTTGGTTTACACAGCGCGGCCAGTCCGCTCCTTCGGGAGTCGGACCGGCCGCGTCTTTGTGTCACGCGCAGGTGAGGTCTAGGGTCACGGAAAGCGACTCCTTGGCGACGCCGTCGGGTGGTACTGGCCGTCGTGTCCGGTTCGACCGTGTGACATATCTCCGGACGAGTGTCAAGTCGCTGCTCGGGCATGTCGCGCAACCTTCGTCACGTGTAACCTCAACACTACGAGAGGCGTTTACGCAGTGTTACGCAAACGTCACCGGGTCAAGGAGCTTGAGGCGGTACTCAAGCAGGCGGAAGGGAAGGGTTGGATCGTCACAGGAGGGGGAGACAGGTACTTCAAGATGAAGTGCCCGTGCCCACGAAAGTGCATGAAGATGGTCAACTGCACCCCCTCCGGGGCCAACTACACGCGCAACTTGATCGACCAACTCGGACGCGCCACGTGCTGGAAGGAGGCTTAGAGATGGCCGAGGTCAACCTCGCGGTCGAAATCCTGTTCGAGGGCAACGGCACCGACGAGCAGTTCGAGGCGTTCATCGAAGAGATCGCCGTCCAACTCGATGCCATCGGACGCGAGCACAACCTTGCTGCTCGCATCGCTGACCGGACCGCTGAGATCGATGCGAGCTTCGAGGCTGACACCTTCGAGGCCGCTGTCGCCGCGTTCCTCGGCGACGTTCGCACGGCGCTCCATGCTGTCGGCTGCGGCACTCCCGACTGGCCGACGTTCCGTCCGACTCGCCGCATCGTGCGCGAGCTCCAGGACGCCTAAACACCCGACACGCGAGCACGGTCGGTTCCCGGGAGGTCGGGGAACCGGCCGCGTTCGCAACTTGAGGTGATGATTCCTTTATTCCGTCACGCTTGGCTCAGTGCGGGACTGGGTGCTCCCTGCTCCTCCTTGGATGCTGTTGCCCTTCTCTTGTCAGCCCCGAACGCCGACCGTCGACGGCCGGCCCTTGGACTCGATCCGGTAGACATCGCCCTCCTCGGCGCCGCGGTACAGCACCACCCACCGCTTGCACACCCGGCGCCACCGACCCTTGGCGCCGGTCTGGTCGAACACGACCCGCAGCGTCCGGCACGTCGGCCGGCCGTCCACGTCGAGGACTGCCCGCACGTTGATGTCGGCGCAGGGGCTGCCGGGGGTGACCTCGATCGGGTCGGTGCGGAAAAGCTTTCCCGACGACCAGGCGACGTCGAGCCGCTGGAGAGGCCACTGGTAGCACTTCGCGGGCATGCCGGGGGTGGTCTCCGCGTGCGCAGGGTTCGGGGCGACGAACGATGCCGCGAGCGACACCGCCCCCGCCACCAAGATCCTTCGCGTGGTCCTGTTCATGGACATCTCCTCACATTTGGGGCATGGTCGGACAGCCGCAGGTGCGGCGCCGAAAACCTGGAATGGCGTGGGGCTAGACGACGCCGCGCAGGCGTTGCAGCACCTCTGGCAACTCGTCGGCCTTGATCAGCACGTCGCGGGCCTTCGAGCCGTTCGGCGGGCCGACGACCCCGAGCGGCTCCATGAGGTCCATGAGCCGACCGGCCTTGGCGAACCCGACCCGTAGCTTGCGCTGGAGCATGCTCGTCGAGCCGAACTGGCTGGTGACGACCAGTTCGATCGCCTGCACCAGCAGCTCGAGGTCGCTGCCGCCGGGCGGGTCGGTGGGAATGACTGTGGCGGCCGCCACGGCAGGGGCAGCAGGGGCGGTGCGGTCGGCGGCGGGCGGCGTCGCCTGCCGGGGCGGGCCGAACGTCTCCGCGGCGGCCACTACCTCGGCGATCTCGCCCCTGGTCACCAAGGCGCACTGCAGCCGGGTCGCACCCGACGTCCCCGGCGCCCGCAGTAGGGCGTCACCTTTGCCGAGGAGCTTCTCCGCGCCCGGCTCGTCGAGGATGACCCGCGAGTCGACCATCGATGACGTGCGCAACGCCAGCCGAGCCGGCATGTTCGCCTTGATCAGGCCGGTCACCACGTCGACACTGGGCCGCTGCGTGGCCAGGACGACGTGGATGCCGGCGGCCCGCGCGAGCTGCGTCAGACGCACCACCGACCCCTCAACGTCCTTCGGCGCGACCATCATCAGGTCGGCGAGTTCGTCGACGACCGCGACCAGGTACCGGAGCCGTTCGTCGCGCGCCGCAGCCCGGTTGTATTCGCCGATGTTGCGGACCCCGGCGGCCTCGAGCCGTTCGTACCGGTCCTCCATCTCGCCGACCAGCCAGTCGAGGGCGTCGGCCGCCTTCTTCGGGTTGGTGACGATCGGCGTCACCAGGTGCGGAACCGTTCGGTACGCGGACAGCTCGACCCGCTTCGGGTCCACGAGCAGCAGTCCCAACCCTCGCGGTGTGTTCCTCGACAGCAGCGAGCAGATGATCGCGTTCAGGACGCCGCTTTTTCCGCCGCCGGTCTCGCCCGCGACGAGGAGGTGCGGCAGTTCGGCCAGGTCTACGACGACCGGCGCCCCGGCCGTGCCGCGGCCGAACGGCACCAGCAGTCGTCCCTGCCGCGGCAGGTCCACGAGCAGGTCCGGCAGTCCGACCGGCACGCGCCGGGCCAGCGGCACCTCCACGCCCATCACGCCGGGACGCCCGGCGACGACGGGCAGGACACGGATCTGCTCGGTGCCTAGCTTGAGTGCGATGTTCGGCTCCAGCCTGCGAACGGCGGCGACCTTCACGCCAGCGGCCGGGCGGATGAGGTGCGTGGCGACGGTCGGGCCGTCCAGCCGTCCCTCCACGGCGGCGTTGACGCTGAACTCCGCGAGGACGCCGGCAATGGCGGCGGACACCGGGTCGGTGCGCGATTTCGCCGGGGCTGCGCTCCTGGCTGCCGCGCGGGTGCGGTCGACCGCGGTCCCGAGCAGCCCGGCCAGTCTGGACGTGAACGGGTGCTCAGTCGTCATCGTCGTCGTCCCAGTCGCCGCTGGTCGGCCTGATCCAGGCGCCCCGGACGCCCTTCGGGGATGTGTCCAGGCGCCGCTCCCCTCCCCTACCCTGCCGCTGGACGATCGGTTTCTGCGGCTCGTCTACCTGCGGAAACTCTTCGAGGTCCTCGGCGAGCGGTGGGGTAGGGGAGGGGTTTCCCGCCGTGCCACGGCGCTCCCAGACGTACACCCCGGCGACGAACACAACGACGGCGAGGATCAGCGCGGCGGTGCCATACCAGTCACCCATGACTCACTCACTCCGTTCCGAAGGCCCACGAGAGCACCCAGTTGACGAGCTGGGCGGCGAGTTTGATCGCCGGGACGACAGGGCCACCGACAGCGCCGCGCGCCAGATCGCCGAACAGGCCGAGAGCAGCGGCGACGGCCCAGAGCTTGAAATTGATGCGGCCGGTGGTCTCCGGCAACTTCCACGACACGGCCTTGCCGAGCCACGCCGCCCGCTTGCCCATCACCGCCTTGATCTTGTTCGGCAGCAGGGCGAACACCGCGTAGACGAACAGGCAGCCGCTGATCATGCCGATGACCCGCACCGATGAGACCCCGGCGAAATGGAGCGCGCCGGAGTGGGCGAGGAGCCAGTCCATCCCGTTGGAGATCTGTTGGACGATCCAGATGTCGAGGGGGCCTTCGTTCCAGCCGCAATAGATGGCTGGCGTGCCGAAAACCAGGATCATCTTGTCGCGGAGCGAGGTTGAGCCCGCGGCCGAGTAGTCCAGGATCAAGGCGAGCAGCAGGGCCATGAACACGGCGGATGCGTTCATGATCGAGTCGCTGGGGGCGTCGACCGGCGCAGCGAGGTAGCTGATCACAGCCCACCGTCCGGTGTGTAGATCCAGCGGAAGAGCGTCTCCCGGCTGTGGAAATCGACGACCTCGACCTGATAGCGGCCCGGGTCGCCGTGCACCAGATCGTCGGCAGCGACCTGCTCCGCGATCCGGTTCAGCCGGTCGGCGGTACGGGCGACAGCGGACGGGGCCAGGTCGAGGTCGACCAGGTACCGGCCGACCGGCCAGACCTCTCTCCTGCCGTCGGTTGCGTGGATCC
Source organism: Dactylosporangium roseum (assembly GCF_025264685.1). Classification (GTDB taxonomy): domain Bacteria; phylum Actinomycetota; class Actinomycetes; order Mycobacteriales; family Micromonosporaceae; genus Dactylosporangium; species Dactylosporangium roseum. The sequence goes on along the minus strand of NZ_CP073721.1, from coordinate 881,658 downwards.
AGGCAAGGATCGCCGTAGACTCCATGAACTACTTCTCCTATTTCGGTAGGGGAGGGTAGGGGAGCGAGGGCGCGGCCCGGTTTCCTATGCCTGGTGGCCGCGCCCTCGCGGTCTATGCGGTAGCGGCCAATTCAGGGTCCGCATCGTCGGCGTCGCCACCGGACTCCGCCGGCAGGTCCTCGCCAGCGAGGTAGGCAGCAACCGCCGCCTCGACGCGCACCTTCGACCAACCGGTCCGGTCGCGGATCTGACGCTCAACCTCCGGGAGGCCGGTTGGGTAGATCTCGCGGAGCACCCGGGCGTTGCGGACCGCGGCCCGTTCGCCAACCACCTCCAACCGGTGCCGGTTGCTCGACCCCCGGTTGGACGGTTCGGCGACCGCCGGTTGCTCGACCCTCGGTTGCGCGACCTCTGGTTGGGTGGTCGGCTCCGGCTCGGTCGAGGGCTGGTCGACCGGGATCTCTGGTTGGGTGGTTGGTGCTGCTGGCAGGGCCAACCCGACCGCCGGTTGCTGGTTGAGCAACCGAGTCGGGTCGAGCCGCGCAGCAACCAGCGAGGTCAGCCCGCTGTAGTCCGCCTGGTCGCGCAACCGGGCGGCAACCTGGTCGAGGTCGTAGGTGGTGACCGCGATCTTCGCGGCCAACCGGTCGCCGCTCTTCGCGAGCTCCTTCCGCAACACCTCGGCGATCGCCCGCTCCCGCTGCTCGGTCCGGAGTTGATCCCGGGCCAGGTCAAGCGACGGGTACAGGCCGAGGCTGGTGTCGGCGAGCGCGAGCTGCCGGGCCCGGGAGGTGATCCACGGATTCCGCATCCAGTGACCAACCGGGTAGGCGGGTGGTACGGGCGGGAGCATCCCGGTCGCGCGGAGCTGGTCGCGGCGCCGGTTGCCTGACTGGATCAACCAGACCAGGTAGCCGAGGGCGGAGAAACCGGCGAAGAAACCGGCGGCCAATTTCTCGCCGTGACCGAACCAGTTGAGCCCAACCGCGAAGCAGGCAACCGCCGCCGAGAGCAACCGGGCGGCGATGGCCCGCTCACCCAACCGGCGCCGCTGGTCGGCGATCACCGACAGGACGATCCCGCCCAACTCCAGCGCGGCGACAGCAACCACCGCGAACACAACCGGCCAGTGAAGCCAACCAACCGCAGCTCCGGCCTGGCCAACCAGGGCAACCACGGCAACCACGGAGTAGAACAGCGCACCCAACCGGTTGGCTGCCCGACCGTCAACCGGGGGTTGGTCGGTCGGGTCGAGTGCCGGTTGGTTGGTCGACGGGTGGTTGGTCATGCCGGACAGTGTTGCACGATGTGGACGTTGTGCACAACGCGAACGTTAGGCAATACTCGACGGGTGACAGCCCTGGTGATCGCAAACGCCGTGCACGATCGGTACGATGCGACGCAACCGACAACAAGGGCAGGGCGCATGGTCAACGCGGACGCGGCCGGACTCGAACGGCGTCTCAACGCCGGCGAGTGGCTGACGCCCGGCGAGGCCGCGAAGCTGCTCGGCGTCAGCCGGTCGAAGATGCACCTGATGCTCGTCAAGGGCCAGATCCGCACCGTCAACAAACCGGCCAGCAGACATCGCACCTGCAACCCCGCCGACGTCCGCCGTGAGTTGAACGCGCTCCGGCAGGCCAAGGCCGCGCAAGAGGAGCCGGGCGAGGGTCAGTCCGCCCGCTGATGCCCGGAAGCAAGCGTCCGGTCAAGTGGTTCTGCGTCACCCATCTGGTGGATTGATCAGACGTTTTACTGGTGCGTAACCTGGTGTTCACCCGCAGTTAACTGTCGGGGATCCGACACAAGTCCCGGGGAGGGCTGCCGGATCTAACCGCGAGGGCAACGACGCCCTTCCCCCGTCGCTGCCAGCACGTGGCAACGACGAGAGGGAGGAGCCTCATGTCCGCAGTGCGGCTGGTCATGTATGCCCGCGGCACCGCCGAGGAGATCGAAACGCAACGCGCGGCCTGCGTGGAGATCACCGAAGGGCTGGCCGAGTACGAGATCGCAGCGACCGCAGCCGATCCCCCAGACGGCAGCGACGGATGGATCTCCGCGAACGCCATGGTCTCAAACGGTGAGGTCGACCGCATCCTGATCGCCTCCCGCAGCGTCATCCCCAACATCATCGAGAGCGTCACCCTCAACTTCCACCCCGGGCGCCGCCCTCGCCGCACCCGATAGAACGACTCGCGCCCCCGCTGACCAGATCTGGCCAGCGGGGGCGCGATACTGCTACCTGTCGGTACTGCTATCAGGCGGGATCGGCATGATCGGGGAGCGCGAGGATTCCACGCCGGCGCTCCCCGTTCACCAAAGCGGCATACCCGACGGTGCTGGTGATGCTGGAGTGCCGAGCCGCGGCCTGCGCGGTCGCGAGGTTCCCGGTCGCGGCGAGCACGCCAGTGATGAACGAGTGCCGGAACATGTGCGGGGTGATCCGCTTCCCGGTGAGCGTCTTGTAGTACTCGCCTCCTCGCCTGGAGATCCACCGTGGGTCGGCACGGCCGCCCGCCTGCACGACGTACGGCTCCTCCCCCAGGTATCGGTCCAGCTCGTTGCGGACCTTGGGGTGTAGATCGACCTCGCCGATCTTGTCGCCCTTGCCGAGGATTCGGAGCGACTCGACGCCCACGTCTGCCGGGCTCAGGCGGGCGATTTCGCAGTCACGCAGTCCGGCCCAGCCGCCGAGGATCGCGACCAGCCGCCAGACCGGGATGGACTCCTCCACGATCCGGTTGAGAAGATGCCCGTCGACCGGTTTCGGGACTCTCGCGGGCACCCGGACACGCGGCACCTTGCCCATCGGCGACCAGTCCAGGATTTCGGCCTCGACCGTCGCCCAGACGAAGAACGCGTTGAGGTGGTTGCGGATGTTGTGCCGCCACGCCCGGCTGTTCTTGGTGCTGATGAAGTGCCTGATCTCGGACGGCCGTGCCGCCTCGACGCCGTCGACGACGCCGATCGAGACGAGGTGCCGGTCGATGTCGCGCAGGACGTAGCCGCGCATGCTGATGGTGTTCGGGCTGAGCCCGATCTCTTCGCACCATTCGAGGTGCTCATCGATGAGATCACTCATGGTCTGATCTCACGCCGCTCTCGGAAATGATGCTATCGACGGACCGTTACGACGGCGGACCGGTCGGCGGGTGTCCTCACTGCCCGACGCCCTTCCGGGTCCTCTGGACGGACCATTGCGTCGGGTGGGCGGACGTGTATCCCTCGGCCGATCGGGCAGAGTGGCACTATAGGGTGTTTGTGCGCGAGGCCACGTGTGCCCGCACGCCGAGCCCGACTATGGAGGTCACAGTGGCCCGCCAGTCTTCCCGCTCGTCCGCCAAGAAGGACGAAGCCGTCGACGAGGTCGAAGAGCTGGACGACGTCGCCGACGCCGACGAGGACGCCGAGAGCGATCTCGACGAGGACGCCGACTTCGACGAGGAGGACGGCGGCAGCGAGCGCTCGGCACAGGCCGACGCGATGTGGAGCAATGTTCGGATCGAGCCGGTCGAGCTGGCACTGCCCAAGGGTGTGGGCTACACGCTGCGGGCATACCGGCTGTCCAGCGAGCTGACCCCGACCGAGATCCCGGAGGAGGAGGACGACGACTTCGCCGTCCTGCGCCGCCGCGAGGACGACGTGGACGAGGACGAGGTCGTCATCCTCGAAAACCCCGAGATGTTCGAGGAAGCACCCGAGGAGGCGCCGGCGCCCAAGAAGGCGTCCACCGCCAAGAAGCAGCGCTCCGAGGATGAGACTTCCGCGTCCGACGCCGACAAGACGGACGACGACGACGAGGACAAGGGCAAGGGCAAGGGCAAGGACGAGATCGACGAGGAAGGGGCCTCCGCCGACGAGGAAGCCGAGGCCGAGGAAGTCGAGGAGGAAGAAGAGGAAGAGGAGGAGCCTGAAGAGGTGCCCGCCTTCCTCAGCCACCAGGGCAAGCTCCTGCTCTTCCGCAGTGTCGAGGGCCTCGTCGAGTTCGTGCGGTCCGACGCGGAGCACGACCTCCGGCAACTCGACACCTGGGAGAGCCTCAAGACGCGCATCACCGCGTCGGCGGTCGTCCCGAAGGACGAGGATCGGTACGAGTTGGATCTCGTCGTGGAGAACCTCCGCGGCGGCCAGGACGCGTGGGACACCGACCTCTTGCTCGCCGCCGGCGAGGCCGCGCGTGACCTTGCTTACGCGCTGCGGCTCGAGCCGGTCCGCACCGCTCTCGCCCCCGGCTCCCCGCTCGATGACCTCGACGAAGGGCTGCGAGCTGCGGCTGGCGGTGGTGTCGGTGGCTTCTTCGCGAAGCGGCGGCTCAAGAAAATCGGGGCACAACAGGCAGCCCTCGGCTGGCGGACCATAATCGGCAAGATTTCTGCCGCCGTGGACTGGCGTGATTGATTTGTGACCGACAGGATCTAAGCCGTGGGCACTTGGCACGGCGGGCACGACCCGTCCCCTAGCCGGACGGTGGCGACGACGGACGACGATCAGCCAGCGGGGCATTCGACCGAAAAGGCTGATCGCGTCACCAGCCGTCACCCTGTTCACTAGAGGTCGTTCAGCTTGACCTGCGGCTACACAGGGCGAGGCGCCGGGACACGTCGCCGCCGTGTGAATGAAAGCTCAACTGCTGTCCCGGGAGGAGGACGACGCGGTGGCGCTCGTTCGGGTGTACTGCGGTCTGGCGTCGGCTAACCTCGCCGAGCCGCAGTCGGGTTCCGACATCTGGTTGACCGTCGCGGTCGTCGACGACGCCGGCCGACTCATCGACATCTGCGAGGTGAGCGACAACGCCGGCGGTTACGCCGAGCTGAGCGCGCTGCTGGCGCAGCGCTCCGGCGGCCAGTCCGCCGTCGCGGTCGCGGCCGAGAGCGACGACCACGTCGTCACCCAGTTACTGACCGCCGCGGGCCGCAACCTCGCGTTCACCGACGACGACTCGGCGGACGACTACGCCGAGCGCTTCGCCGACGACGACTCCCCCGAGGAGATCCAGTCCAACGCCGCCGAGCGGCGCGCCGTCGGCCTCGCCCGGGCGCTGCAGGCCGGTGTCCTCTCGGCGGTCGGGCAGAGCCCGCCGCGGGACATGCTCCCCCTCAAACCGGTGCTTGCCGCGCACGCCGCCGTCGTCGCCGGACGGCAGAGCGCCGCGGCCACGCTCCGCGAGGTGCTCCGCGAGCTCTACCCGGCGGCGCTGCGGGCCTACCCGGACCCGGCCGAGCCGATCCCGCTGGCCATCCTCGACGCGCTGCCGGAGCCCGGCATCCTCGGCGGTGGCGCCGCCGGTCGCAACCGCGACAACCAGGTCGTCACCGAACTGGCCGAGACCGGTGTCGCCGACGCGAAGACCCTCGGTGAGGCGATCACCGCCCTGCGGGTCGCCATCGCCGAGACTCCCCGCCGCACCGGCGTCAACCGGGCCCTCACCACCGCCGTCGCCGAGACCATCCGGCAGTCGGTCGCGGCCGTGCGCGCCAGCGACGCCGCCGCGGCGGCCCTCGTCGGCGTGCTCGCCGACAAGATGGGCTCGGCCGTGAGCCGTGCCCAGGCCGGCCGCCAGCGTGTCACGGCGCCGCTCGCGCCCGCCACGCCGCTGCGCACCGCGTCCGACGCCGCGTCGGCCCATTCACGCGCGGCCGCCTCGGCCGAGAGCACGCCCACCCGGTCGCGGGCCGGCGCCCCGGCAGCCCCCGCCGCTTCGGCCGAGAGCGCACCGGCCCGGTCGCGGGTCGCGTCCCGGGCCGCCGAGGCCGCACGCGCCGAAGAGTCGGCCGCGTCGCGTGCCGTCGGCGGGCGCCGCCGGGCGCAGACCGCTGCCACGCAGCCCCAGCCGCCGGTCGTGTCCGCACCTCCGGCCGCCGCTTCGCCCGTCGTCTCCGGGCCGCCGGCCGTCGTGTCGACGCCGCCGGTGATCTCCACCCCGCCCGGCTACACGCCTGCGGCCGCCGCCTACGGGCAGGTGACCTCGGCACCGCCCGTAACGTCCACGCCGCCGGTCGTGTCCACACCGCCGGGGTACACCCCCGCGCCGTATCAGCCGCCGACCCCGATGTACGCACCGGCGCCGCCGACCCCGCCGACCTTCCAGCGGCCCGTTCCGGCGTCGATGCAGTCGATCCCGGTGCCGCTCCAGCCGAAACCGCCGGCGCCGGTGCCCGTCGCGCCGCTGCCGGTGGCGCCCGAGCCGGTCTCTCCGCCGCCGGTCGCGCCGGCTCCGGTGATCCCACCGCCGTCGGCGCCCGCCGCGGCCGAGCCGCAGTTCGCCTCGCTCATGCCGCCGCCTCCACCGAGTATCGCCCCGCTGCTCGGCGGCGGCGCCGAGGAGCCTCCGCGGTTCGACCCCTCGTTCGGCTACGACCCGTTCGCACCGGTCGCGCGCCCGTCGGCACCGCCGTCCTCGGCACCCCCGGCTCCGGCCTCCGTGCCGCCCGCCGTGGCCGAGTCCAACACCGTTCGGCTGAGCGACCTCAGCTCGCTCGGTGAGCCGCCCACCCTGGACGCCGCTGCCCCGGCGCCGGGTTCACGCGCCGGTTGGCCGCTCGGCGGCGGGGGGACACCGGAGAAGACGTTCTCCTTCTCCGACCCGCTGGCCCCGTCTTCGGAGCTGAGCAGCCTGCCGCGGCTCAGCGACATTCCGGCGCCGCCCACAGACCTCGAAGAGCTGACCCCGTCGGCGAAGCACAGCCGCGCCCGCAAGGACCCGTCCGGCGAACTCCCCGGCCTGGGCACCGCGGACCACGGTCGCTCAGCAGTGCTGAACCGTCCCGAGCGCAACCGCGCCGAGGCCGAGGAGCAGCCGTCCCGGGCCTCCCGGCGGGCGCGAGCCGAGGCCGAGGCCCCGTCGTCGCGCACCGAGATCCCGCGGTCGGCGCGCTCGGAGATTCCCCGGTCGGAGCGGTCCCGCACGGAGATCTCACGCAGCGAGCGGTCCCGGTCGGAGCGCTCGGAAGCCTCGGAGCGGAGCGAGCACCAGGTTGAGCTGCCCCGGCAGCGCGAAGGCCGTATCCCGCCGCCGTGGCAGACCGGTGACCTGCCGGCCGAGCCGGCTGGCCTGCGGCTGGTCGAGCCTGCCCCGGTGCCGGATCCGGCGCTGACTCGCAGCTACAGCGACGAGCTCAGCGGCGACTACAGCGGCGAGTTCCGGTTCGAGCCACCGGCGCTCCGTCTGGTCGAGCCGGCGACGGAACGTGCCACCGCCCGCAGCAGCGGCAGCGGCGCCGGTCGCAGCCGCCGGGCCGCGGCCGAGCGTGCGGACGCCGCAGCCAAGCCGGCGGCACAGGACAACGGCGACGGCGACGGCGACCTGTTGATCTTCGCGGCCGCCCGGTCCGCGTGGTTCACCGACTGGGACTCCGAGACCCCGGAGACCGAGCGCCCCCAGGTTAGCTGGGAAAACTCGAACGACGTGGCGTGGCAGGCGGCCCAGCGGGCCAGCGTTCCGCAGATCGGCGACGAGACCCACTCCGGCCTTCCCAAGCGGGTCCCCCAGCAGAACCTGGTCCCCGGCTCCCCAGTCAGCGCCGCGGAGCGCCCACTGCGCATCGTCCGCGACGCGGCCCAGATCGCGGCCCACACGACGGGCTACTTCCGCGGCTGGCGCCGTGGCCAGGAGGTCGGCGGCTTCGCCGTCGGCGGTCGCCCGGGCCGCGAGTCTGCCGGTGGCTGGGACTTCAGCCGCGAGGCGGGCCAGGACTACCAGGAGCGCGAGTACGAGTACCGCTCCGCCCGTCGCTGACACATCCGGACCGAGAGGGCCGCGTCCAGCTTTGGACGCGGCCTTTTCCGTGGCGGAGAAAGCCACCGGCGTGCGTCGTGTACTCATCGAGCACCGGAGATGGTAGGAGGGCGGCGGGGACCGGCACCGCCGCGGCCTCAGGCGCTGCTGGAGCCGGCGAGGCCCTACAGGCACTCCCCGTGGAGCGGGACGATCCAAACTCGCGCCAGACGGCTTCCTGGAGGCGGCAAGGGCCCTGTCACATCGCCACGGCGCGGCGGTCGGCCGAGGCTGGGTCCGGGAGAGCAGTGCCGAACGCGAACGCGCACCGGGCGGTCCCGTCAACGGGGTTGCTCGGTGCGCGGTGCGGCTGAGGGGCGTCGGGTGGGCTCAGGCGGGCGTCGTGGCGCGGGCCCGCCGCATCGACAGAACGTATTCCACGAGCGAGATGAGCACGTTCTTGGTCGACTCGCGCGAGCGGGCGTCGCAGGAGATCACCGGGACGTCGCTCGAGATGGCGAGGGCCTCGCGCACGTCGTCGGCGTTGTGGTACTGAACGCCGTCGAAGCAGTTGATGGCCACCAGGTACGGCAGGCGCCGGTGCTCGAAGAAGTCGATCGCTGCGAAGCAGTCGGCGAGGCGGCGGGTGTCCACCATGACGACCGCGCCGATGGCCCCGCGGACCAGTTCGTCCCACATGAACCAGAAGCGGGTCTGGCCCGGGGTACCGAACAGGTACAGGATCAGATCTCGGTCGATCGAGATACGACCGAAGTCCATCGCGACCGTGGTCGTCGTCTTGCCGGGCACATTACGGGTGTCATCCACACCGACACCGGCGGAGGTCATGATGGCCTCGGTGGTCAGCGGTGTGATCTCCGAGACCGAGCCGACCAGTGTGGTCTTGCCCACGCCGAAACCGCCGGCGATGACGATCTTCGCTGACGTGACCCGCCCTGGGCGGTGCGCCACGTCAGAGCCTCCGAAGTCCACTCAGCACCCTCTCAAGCAGTTCTGTGCCCACCGACTCGTTTTCGTCGAGCGAGGCCGGCTCGTACACCGCGACCAGTCCGTCGGCAGCCATGTCCGCCACGATCACCCGGGCGACACCCAGCGGGAGCTGCATGCGCGCCGCGATCTCGGCGAGAGACTGCAAGCGACCGTCGCAAAGCGTGGAAATGTATTGCTGTTCTTGGCCGTGCGCACCGCCCGGCCTCGAATTGGCCGCACGGCCACGCACGGTGGTCTCGACCAGCGCCTCGATCGCAATTTCCAGCTTGGGCCGGGTGCGACCTCGGGTGACGGCGTACGGCCTTACCAACGCGCCCGTTGGCTCATCGCGCTCGGCCATGTTCGCCGTTCACCTCCTCACTCGTCGGGCCTCGTCAACAGCTAATGCATAGTGCTCTGTCACCTAGTTCAGCTTCAACCGAGCATTGACGCGGTCGGCCGCGGGGGTGGCGTCAACGCGTCACCGACCCTATCGACAAGCAGCGCCATTTCGTAGCCGACCTGGCCGACGTCGCAGGCGCGGGCCGCGAGGACCGCGAACGACGAGCCGTCGGAGATCGACATGAGGAACAGGAAGCCGTTGTCCATTTCGACCACGGTCTGGAGCACTGCACCGCCCTCGAAGCAGCGGGAGGCGCCCTGGGTCAGGCTCACCAAGCCGGACGCGATCGCGGCGAGCTGGTCACCACGGTCGCGCGGCAGGTCACGAGAGGCGGCCAACAGCAGACCGTCGGCCGAGACCGCGACAGCGTGGGCCACCCCCGGCACTCGGTCCGCGAAGTTGGCGAGCAGCCAACCGAGATCCTGCGTAGATGTCATGCCTCTTGCTCCTTGCCAACCTGCGAGTTTTGAGGCCCGGCCGAAGTCGGCTCCGGGGTTTTCGAGTCGTCGGACCGCGTGCGGCCGCGCTGAACGCCTCGGTGATACGCCGACAACAGACCGCGCACGGACTCCGGCGTCCTCTTGTGCGCAGCGGCGGGATTCTTTTCAACCCCACCTGGAACTAGTTGCGACATCGGAACGCGCTTCGGCAAACCTCTGTCGGTCGTAGTAAATTCCTGCGCATCGGCGAGTGCCGCCGCCGCTTGCCATCCTTCGTCTGCCGCAGTGTGCCAGTTTACTGCCGGACCGCCTGTCCCCCGCTCGGCCGAACCTCGCGAACTCTCACCCGGAGAACGGGTTTCGAGCCGCTGGGCCGGCACGTACGGAGTCTGGGCGTCGCTGTAGGTGACCTCGACCGGCCGGGTGGCGGCGCCGTTGCGCTCCGGCGCCGGGGCGGGCGTGGGCGCAGGCGGGGCCGCCGGAGCGGGGTCGTCGAAACTCGGGCGCTTCGTCTGGAACCACGCCGACTCCAGCTCCCGGAAGATCGGCAGCTCCATCGTCTCGTCGACGAAGCGCTGCCGCGAGTCGCCGGCGGAGTCGCCATCCGTGGTCGCCGGGTCCCAGTCGAGCCGCACCCGCGGGATCTCCGCCGTCATGTCGACCGGCGGCTGGGGCTGGAAGGCCGGCTGCTGGGGCTGGAAGGCCGGCTGCGCGGGCTGGTACGGCTCGGGGACCGGCGCCTGGGTGGTCGCCGGAGGCCATGCGGGCAGCGTGAAGGCCGCCGGCGTCTCCGGGGTCTCCGGCCGCTGGCGCGGGATCTGGCCGCCGTTGTCGGCGTTGTCGGCGACCTCACCGTCGAGCGTCCAGTTCTCGTTCGCGCGCCGCTGGGGCAGCGGGCTGAAATCGCTCGGCGGGGCGGACCGCTGCGGGGTCGTGCCGTTGACGCCGGTCAGATCGGACCAGGCGGGCAGGCTACGACTACCGGCGCCGTTGCCGGCGCCGTTACTGGCACCGTTGCCGGCTCCGTTGCCGTAGGAGGGCGGCCCGGACGGTGCCGGATGCTGCGGCGGAGCGTCGAACGACGGCCGTTCGGCCGGTGGGGCCGGCCGTGGCGGTGCACCGTTGACGAGGTCGTTGACGGTCGGGCGCTCCCCGGTGCCGCCTTGGGAGCCGAACAGCCCGCTGCTGGTGAGCGTGCCGAGCCGGGGACCGCCGCTCGGTATGGGCCCGCTCTCCAGCGCCAGCGGCGAGGCGAACGGCGACCGCGGTGCCGGTGTCGGGGAGATCGGGCGGGCCTGGACCATGTCGTTGGGACCGACGGCGGGCATACCGGCGGTCGGCATACCGGCGGTCGCCCGCCCGGACAGCGCCCGCGGCACGAGCACGCCGGTGGGCAGCGTCATGTCGGCGATGGTGCCGCGCTCACGGGCGGCGCGCAGCTCGACCTTGACGCCGTGCCGGGCCGCCAGCCGGGCGACCACGACGAGACCCATCATCCGGGAGACGGCCACGTCGACCATCGGCGGATTGGCGAGCCGGTCGTTGAGCTCAGCCAACTGCTCGGGCGAGACGCCGATGCCGTGGTCCTCGACCAGCAGCACCGCGCGGTCGCCGACGCGCCGGGCCTCGACGATGACCGCCGAGTCGGGGGGCGAGAACGCGGTGGCGTTGTCCAGCAGCTCGGCGACCAGGTGGACCATGTCGTTGACCGCGTGGGCCGCGATCTCGATGTCCCGGTCGATCATGCCGAACTCGATGCGCGTGTAGTGCTCCACCTCGGACTGCGCGGCACGGAGCACGTCCATGAGCGGCGCGGGCTCGCGCTGGATGCGGGTGGAGTCGGCGCCGGCGAGCACCAGGAGGTTTTCGTCGTTGCGGCGCATCCGGGTGGCCAGGTGGTCGAGCTGGAACAGCTCGGCCAGACGGTCCGGGTCCTCCTCGCCGCGCTCCAGCCGGTCGAGGTGGCCGATGAGCCGGTCGACCAGGATCTGCGAGCGGCGGGCGAGGTTGACGAACATCGTCGCGACACTGGCCCGCAGGGCGGCCTGCTCGGCCGCGGTGCGGACGGCTTCGAGGTGGACGGCGTTGAACGCCTCGGCGACCTGCCCGAACTCGTCGCGGCTGCGGATCGGCAGCGGCTCGGCGATCTGCAGTGCCACCTGGTGCGGTGACATCTGCGTGGCGAGCGACGGGTCACGCAGTCGCTGCACGGCCTGTGGCAGGCCGAACTGTGCGACGGTGAGCGCGCCGTGGCGCAGCTCGCGCAGCGAACGTGCCATCGACCGGGCCACGATCCAGGCGAAGAGGATCGCCAGCAGGAGCATGCCGATCAGGAGGCCGGCGGTGATGAGCACCTGCTGCTGCAGGTCGTTGCGGTGCGCGGTCGCGCTCTCGATGTTGTGCTCGTCGAACTCGGACTCGATGCCGCGCAGCAGGTTGGCCTTGTTGACCATCGCGCTGTCCCACGCCGCTGCGGTGAACAGCTCCGTCGGCGGGGGCAGTCTGTCGCCGGTGAGCGGGGTGAGCTTGCCCTCGAACGTGGCGGCCTCGCGCAGGTCGGAGCCCGCGATCTTCTTGTCGAACAGGTCGCGGTGCCACGGCTCGGACACGACGCGGAACTGCTCCTGGGCCTGCGCGTAGCCGGTCAGCGAGGCGTCGAACTCCTTGCGGAGCTGCGGCGTGAAGGTGCCGCTGGTCAGCGCGCGGAGCACGACGACCCGCTCGATGGCCACCTGCTCCTTCATCTCGGAGATCGCGGCGGCGGCGCGCATGTCGGCGCCGAGCTCGGGGTTGGAGGAGATCTCGGCGGCGCTGTCGCGGATGCTCAGCAGGTCGTCGATCAGCGTGCGATACCGGTTGACGACGGTGCTCGCCAGGAGCTCCTTGCCACCGTCGGTGATCTGCTTGCGCATGCCCGGCAGATCGAGCAACTGCGTGTCGATGGCGGCCAACTGGCGCCGGAAGTCCTCCGGCGGGTCGGCCAGGCCGGACCGGGTGAGCCGGTAGTTCTTGCTCGCGTCTTCGGTCTTCTGGATCTGCCGCTCGAAGACGGCGCGGGCCTCGACATCGGCCGGCTGGCCGAGCACACCGAGCAGCAGCGTCGCGTTGGCGCGCTCGCTCTGCAACTCGTGGACCAGCGCGGACGCCTGGGCGGACAGTCCGGAGAGGGTGCGAGCGCGATCGGCGTCGTTCGCCTCGCCGATGTTGTTGATGAGGCCATTGGTACCGACCACGATCGTCGCGATGATGGGGACGATCATGATCAGGCCGAGCTTCGACCAGATCGGCAGGTCCCGGAGCCGGCCGACAGGGAAACGCAGACGCGAAGAGACGGGCTCCCGCGTCGTTGGCCGTTTGCTCACTTCACCGCCCTCCGAACCGGCGCCCCGCGAAACAGCGGGCACCCGCGACCGGCCGACCCTACTGGGCCGAACCTCCGAGATTCCACCATGTTGTGTCTCAAGAAGAAAGCCCAGGCCTTCCGCTGCACCTTATGCACCAGGTTGAAAGAAAGATACGGTTGATGGTGATATCCGCCGATCATCCCCCTACGCTGGGCGATTTACCCGATACACCCAGATGATCATCGGCGACAAAGATGGACATCACGGTCACCGTCAAGCCAGCTTTGCATAGGCTGGCTTGATCACATCGTTGATGAGCGCCAACCGTTCATCGAAGGGAATGAACGCACTCTTCATGGCATTCACCGTGAACCACTGCAACTCGGACCAGCCGTAGCCGAACGCCTCGACGAGCAGCGCCATCTCGCGGGACATGCAGGTGCCGCTCATCAGCCGATTGTCGGTGTTCACGGTAACCCGGAACCGCAGGTCACGCAGCAGCCCGATCGGGTGCTCCCGGATCGAGGGTGCGGCGCCGGTCTGCACGTTCGACGACGGGCAGAGCTCGAGCGGGATGCGCTTGTCCCGCACGTATGCGGCCAGCCGGCCGAGGGAGCCGTCCGGACCGATGTCGTCGACGATGCGCACGCCGTGCCCGAGCCGGTCCGCGCCGCACCACTGGATGGCCTGCCAAATCGACGGCAGGCCGAACGCTTCGCCGGCATGGATGGTGAAATGCGAGTTCTCGCGCTGGAGGTACTCGAAGGCGTCCAGGTGGCGGGTGGGCGGGAAGCCGGCCTCGGCCCCGGCGATGTCGAACCCGACGACGCCGGCGTCGCGGTATCGCACCGACAGCTCGGCGATCTCCATCGAGCGGGCCGCGTGGCGCATCGCGGTCAACAGGGTGCCGACCCGGATCGGGTTGCCGGCGGCGGCGGCCTCCCCCGAACCGTCGCGGAACCCGTCCAGTACCGCCTCCACCACCTCCGGCAGGGTCAGACCCTTCTCCAGGTGCTGCTCCGGCGCGAAGCGGACCTCCGCGTAGACCACCCCGTCGGCGGCCAGGTCGAGGGCGCATTCCCGCGCCACCCGGTGCAGGGCGTCCGCCGTCTGCATCACCGCCACGGTGTGTGAGAACGTCTCGAGGTAGCGCTCCAGGGATCCTGAGTCCGCGGCGGCGACGAACCACTCGGCCAGCCCTTCGGGGGTCGCGGCGGGCAGGTCGTGGCCGATGCCGACGGCGAGGTCGAGGATGGTGGCGGGGCGCAGTCCGCCGTCGAGGTGGTCGTGGAGCAGAGCCTTCGGCGCGCGACGGATCTCGTCGTAGGTAGGTGCAACCATGGAACGACACTAGTAGGGTGCATGCCGCCGTCATCACACATCTCCGTTGTCCGGTCTGCCACGATCCGCTTTCACCCGGTGACCGTGCGTTTCGTTGCCCACGGGGGCACTCGTTCGACCTGGCGAAGCAGGGGTACGTCGACCTGACCGCCGGCCGGACGGTGCACACCGGCGACAGCGCCGAGATGGTCGCGGCCCGCGCGGCCCTGCTCGCGGCGGGGCACTTCGACGTGATCGCCGACGCGGTGCGCTCGTGTGTCGCCACGGCCGGGTTCGTCGTCGAGGTCGGTGCCGGGACCGCGCACTACCTGGCGCGGGCGCTGGCCCTGGAGGCGACCGGCCTGGCCGTCGACGTGTCGAAGCCCGCCCTGCGGCGCGCGGCCCGGGCCGATCCCAGGGTGGGTGCCGTGCGGGCGGACGTCTGGCAGGGCCTGCCGGTCGCCGACGGCTCGGCCGACGCGGTCCTCGACGTCTTCGCCCCCCGTTCGGGCGCCGAGTTCGCCCGCATCCTCCGGCCGTCGGGGCGGCTCGTGGTGGTGACCCCGACGCCGGACCACCTGGCGGAGCTGGTGGCGGCGCTGGGCCTGATCGGCGTCGACCCGGAGAAGCCCGCCCGGCTGGCCGGCGGCCTGGAGCGGTGGTTCACCCAGGAATCGGCGCACGTGCTGACGGCCCCGCTGCGACTCCCCCGCTCCGACGCGGCCGCCCTGGCCGGCATGGGCCCCAGCGCCTGGCACGTCGATGCCGCGGCGGTGCGGGCTCGGCTGGCAGGGCTGGCCGAGCCGATCAAGGCCACCCTGGCGGTCGAGCTGTCCGTGTGGCGACGGCGCTAGGTCGAGAGATCCACTTCCTCCCAGTTGGGTGGGGGGCCGTGGTACGGACCGGTGAAGACCACCGCCCACTCCAGCGCCCAGCGCCGCTGACCCACGACGTTGGAGTCCACCTGGCCCGGCAGCGGCAGGCGGCGCCGCTCGGCCTCCAGGTATGACCAGTCCAGGCAGTAATACAGGTCCAGCAGCGTTGCCGCCGAGGCCGCGTCGCGCGGCGCCGCGAGTGTCCGGCAGCGCCACGCGGTGAACGTCTCGCCCTGCGGCAGGTTGGGCAGGCGCTCCAGCAGCCCGTCGGCCGACGGGCGCAGCGGATCGAGGTCCATCGCGATGCCCAACAGCCAGGACAGCGCGAACAGCGCCTCCAGGTGCAGCACGAAGGACCGCTCGTCGCCCTCGCCCTCGGCGACGAAGTGCCACTCCGGCAGGGTCAGCCGATCGACGAGTTTCGCCTCCAGCAGCCACGTCATCGCGAGCTTCGGCGGCATGCCGACGGTGCGGGCGAGCACCACGTTGAGGACCGCGGCGCGCGCCTCGATCTCGTCGCCGGGGCGCAACTCCACCAGGTCTCCCGGCTCCCAGCACAGGGCGAAGTTGGGCGGTGGAAGGGGAAGCCGCAGGCGGTGCAGCTCTTCGAGACTCGCCTCCCGCACGCGCTGCGGGTCCGGCGCCGTGACGCTCACCCGCGCACTGTAGCCGAGCGTCAGTCCGGATCCCTATTGGCGAGGTCAGGGGCGAACGCGGGCAGACAGATCGCCACATATTCGGCGTCTTCACCGTCGAGCGTGCTGTAGCGGATCCGTTCGCCGGCCCGCGTGACCACGGCCTGACCGGCGGAGACGTCGACGACACCGCCGTCGTACTCGACGCGGACCGTGCCGCGCAGCACAACCGTGAACTCGTCGAACACCGGGGTCTGGAACGGCTCGGTCCAGCCGCCCGGGGCGATCATCTTCGCGACCGAGACCGCGGATTCGCCGGAGTTCACCCGGCCCACGTACTCGTCGATGATCTTCCCGCCGGGCACGGGGATCTGGGTGGGTGCCTTGATCAGCTCGGGCATCAGGAGATCCTGTCCAGGATGAGCGGTCGGGGATTCGGCGGAGCTTCGGCGACGGTCACCGCGGTGCGGGCCACCTCCAGCGCGGCCGGCAGCTTCGCGGCGTCCTCCGCGCGCAGCTCCATGATCACGTCGCCGGCCTTGACTGCCGCGCCGGGCTTGCGGTGCAGGATGATCCCGGCCGAGGAGCTGACCGGATCCTCCTTGCGCGCCCGGCCGGCACCGAGCCGCCAGGCGGCGACCCCGACGGCGTAGGCGTCCATGGTGGCAACATAACCGTCCCGGTCGGCGGTGATCCGCTCGACCTCGTCGGCGACGGGCAGTGGCGCGTCCGGGTCACCGCCCTGCGCGCGGACCAGGGCCCGCCACGAGTCCATCGCCCTGCCGTCGTCGATCGCGGCCTGCGGATCGGCGTCGGCGAGACCCGCCGCGTCGAGCATCTCCCGCGCCAGCGCCATGGCCAGCGCGACGACGTCCTGCGGGCCGCCGCCGGCGAGCACCTCCAGCGACTCCTCGACCTCTACGGAGTGGCCGACGGCGCGGCCCAGCGGCACCTCCATGTCGGTGAGCAGCGCGACCGTGGTCACGTCGTGCGCCTTGCCCAACTCGACCATCGTCTGGGCCAGCTCGCGGGCGTCGGCCACGTCGCGCATGAACGCGCCCGAGCCGAACTTCACGTCGAGCACCAGCGCGCCGGTGCCCTCGGCGATCTTCTTGCTCATGATCGAGCTGGCGATCAGCGGGATCGCCTCGACGGTGCCGGTGACGTCGCGCAGGGCGTAAAGCTTGCGGTCGGCCGGGGCCAGCCCTTCGCCCGCGGCGCAGATGGCCGCGCCCACGGTGCGCAACTGCTCGACGAACTGCTCGTTCGTCAGCTTGGTGCCGAAACCCGGGATGGCCTCCAGCTTGTCCAGCGTGCCGCCGGTGTGGCCGAGACCGCGGCCGGACAACTGCGGTACCGCCGCACCACAGGCGGCGACGAGGGGCGTCAGCGGCAGAGTGATCTTGTCGCCGACGCCGCCCGTCGAGTGTTTGTCGACGGTCGGGCGCCCCACCTCCGACAGGTCCAGCCGCTCGCCGGAGGCGATCATGGCGGCGGTCCAGCGGGCGATCTCGGCGGCGGTCATGCCGTTGAGCAGGATCGCCATCGCCAGGGCCGACATCTGCTCGTCGGCGACCGCGCCGCGGGTGTACGCGTCGACGACCCAGTCGATCTGCTCGTCGCTCAGGCGGCCCTTGTCCCGCTTGGTGCGGATGACGTCCACGGCCGCGAAGCTCATCGGGTGCTCCAGTCCTGCTCGATGCCGGCCGGCCGGGGGGTGTCCCCCGCCCAGCTAGCGGTGCCCTGCGCGTCGATCACGACGACACGGGGCGTGCGGATCCGGCCCCAGTTGACCGCCTCGGCGGCGGTGTCCCAGGTCGGCCCCTCCTCGAGGATGCCCGTCCGCTCGTCGTCGCCGGTGCCGGACGAGCGCTCCCAGTACGCGGTCCAGACCTGCTGGCCCGCGGCGATCTCGGGGTGGACGAAGACGGTGCCGCTGCCGACCTTCAGCGCGAGCGCCGCCGGGACGGTCGGCTGCTTGTCCCGCTCGGCCGCGAACCGCTCCAGGTCGGTGTCGTCGAACGCATACGGCAGCAGCGCCGTCATGGGCAGCGGCCCGCTCGCGTGGTCGATGAGCAGCGACGGACCGCCGTGCTCCCACAGGAGCTGGCGGCAGCGGCCGCACGGCATGAGCGGGCGGCCCTCACCGTCGACGCAGGCGAGCGCTACGAGCCGGCCGCCGCCGGTCACCCGGAGGTTGGAGACCAGCCCGCACTCGGCGCACAGACCCAGGCCGTACGACGCGTTCTCGACGTTGCAGCCGACCACCACCCGGCCGTCGTCGACGAGCGCCGCCGCGCCGACCGGAAAGTTCGAGTACGGGGCGTAGGCACGCTCCATCGCCGTGATGGCCGCGCTTCGCAGCGCGGCCCAGTCGACGTCCACCCGTCATCCTCCACGTCTGTACGGCTTGCCGTCCGCGGCAGGCGGTCGGAGCCGCTGCGCGGCGAGCGCCAGCACCACGAGGACCGTGACGTAGGGCGCGGCCTGCACGAGTGCCGTCGGGATCGTGTCCACCGAGAAGAACAATACGTAGGACAGGACGCCCAGGACGGCGGAAGCGACGGCGACCACGCGGTTGCGGCGCCGGAACTCCCAGATCGCGAGCGCCAGCAGGAGCGCCCCCACGAGGATGAGCAGGGCGTGCACCGACTCGCTGCCGCGCCGCAGTTGCAGCGCGTCGGTGTAGCCGAACAGGGAGGCGCCCAGCGCCAGGCCACCCGGCCGCCAGTTGCCGAAGATCATCGCGGCGAGACCGATGTAGCCGCGGCCACCGGTCTGGCCCTCTCGGTAGATCGCCGAACTCACCGTCGACAGGAACACGCCGCCCAGGCCGGCCATCGCGCCGGAGATGATCACGCCGTAGTACTTGTACCGGTACACGTTGATGCCGAGGCTCTCGGCGGCGTGCGGGTCCTCGCCGACGGAACGGACCCGCAGGCCGAACGTGGTGCGCCAGAGCAGCCACCAGCTCAGCGGGATCAGCAGCACCACGAGGATCGTCACGATCGACACGTCGACCAGCAGGCCACGCAGGACCCCGGCAACGTCACTGATCAGGAACCAGTGCTTGCGCTCGAGCCCGGCCAGGTCGTCGACGAACGGCACGGAGACGCGGGGCAGGCGGGACACGGTCGGCGACTGGGTCGCACCGGCGCCGGGAGTGCCGTTCCACGCGAGATAGGAGAGGTACCGCGCGAGGCCCGGCGCCAGAATCGTCATCGCCACACCGGAGATGATGTGGTCGACGCCGAAGGTGACGGTCGCCACCGCGTGCACGAGCCCGCCGACGGCACCGCCGAGGACGCCGAGCAGCAGCCCGACCCACGGGCCGAACTCGATGCTCCCCCAGGCGCCGAACCACGTGCCGAGGATGAGCTGGCCTTCGAGGCCGATGTTGACGACGCCGGCACGCTCGGACCAGAGGCCGCCGAGGCCGGCCAGGCCGAGCGGGATCGCGGCCTGGAGGGCCGCCTGGACGGCGCCCTGCGAGGTGACGTCGTCGGCGCCGGTGAGCAGGTGCACCAGCGAGAGACCGATGAGCACCCCGGCGATGATGAGCAGGACCTTAGGGGTGGTCATCCGCCGCGACTTCGGCTTGCCCGCCGGGGCCGCCGGAGCGGTCGAGAGCATGGTGTCGGCGGTCACTTCGACTCCTCCGTGCCGGCGTCACCGGACTTGGCCTGGGTCTCCGTCGCGGTGGCGCCCGGGGCGGTCGCGCCACCGGCGCCGCCCGTCGGGACGCCGGCCGCGGCCAGCGGGGCCGAACCGGCCGGGACCGCGGTCGCGACACCGACCCGTTTCTGCTGGGCGCGGCGGCCGATGCGGGCGGCCAGCTCGTAGGCGATGACCACGGACAGGACGGCGACGCCCTGCATGATCAGGACGATCTCCTTGGGGATACCGTCGAGGTCGAGGATGAGCTGCGAGCGGGCCAGGAAGCCCCAGAGGATCGCGCCCAGCGCCATGCCGACCGGGTGGTTGCGGCCGAGCAGCGCGACCGCGATGCCGGTGAAGCCGATGCCGCCGAAGCCCTCGGTGTAGGTGTGGCTCTCGCCGAGCATGCGGGGCAGGTTGACCAGGCCGGCGATCGCACCGGAGATCAGCATGGCGACGATCACCATCCGCTTGGCGTCGACGCCGCTGGCCACCGCCGCGCTCGGGTTGTGGCCGGTGGCCCGCAGATCGAAGCCGAAGCGGGTGCGGCCGATGCCGAACCAGTAGACGACGCCCAGGACCACCGCGATCACCAGGAAGCCGAGCACCTTCTGGTCGGTGCCGGAGATGATCGGCAGGCCGGGCATCCGGGAGTTTCCGGGCAGGATGCCGGTGGTCTTGATCTGCGCGCGGGGCTCCTGGACACCCCAGTGGTCGTTGAGCAGCCAGGTGACGACGAGGCCGCCGATGGCGTTGAGCATCAGGGTCGAGATGACCTCGCTGACCCCGCGCCGGGTCTTCAGCAGCGCCGCGATGAGGGCCCAGAGCGCGCCGACGATCATCGCCACGACGATGATCAGCACGATCCGCACCGGTCCCGGGACCCAGCTCATGAAGGAGGCACTGGCCAGCGCGCCGGCCATGAACGCGCCGATCTTCGACTGGCCCTCGACGCCGATGTTGAACAGGCCCATCTTGAAGCCGATGGCGACCGCGACGGCGGCGATGTAGTACTCGCTGGCCTTGTTGAGGATCTCGACCTGCGAGTCGGGCACCGTACCGTAGTCGTACATATGCTGGAAGGCCAGCAGCGGGTCCTTGCCGCTGATGAGCAGCGCGACCGACGAGATCGCCGCGGCGATGATCAGGGCCGCGACAGGGGCGATGAGCTGCGGTAGCAGCTTGCCGAGGTCGATCCGCCGGGAGCCTACGGCGGCGGTCATGCCCCCTCCTCGCTTCGCTCGTCGGTGTCCTGACCTTCACACTGAGCCGGTCGACGACCGGCCCCTCCGCTGCGCTCCGGACCGGTCATGCGCCCTCCGCTCCGCTCCGGCCGCACGACCTCCACACTGAGCCCACGATGACCGGCCCCTCCGCTGCGCTCCGGACCGGTCATGGGGTGGCCTCCTGCTGTCCCGCTGCGGCGGCGGTCGGGTCGGTCGTCGCGCCGGTCATGGCGACGCCGAGCTGCTCGGGCGTGACCGTCGCGGGGTCGGCGTCGGCCACCAGCCGCCCACCGTAGATGACCTTCAGCGAGTCGGACAGGCCGATCAGCTCGTCGAGGTCGGCGGAGATCAACAGCACGCCCATCCCGGCGATGCGCGCACTACGGATGTGGTCCCAGATCGCGGCCTGGGCACCGACGTCAACCCCGCGGGTCGGGTGCGCGGCGATGAGCACCTTGGGCGCGTGGCTCATCTCGCGGCCGACGATGAGCTTCTGCTGGTTGCCGCCGGAGAGCGCCACGGCGGCGACGTCGATGTTGGGGGTGCGGACGTCGTACTCGGCGACGATCCGGATGGTGTCGCGCCGGGCGCCGCCGACGTCGATGAGGGGCCCGCGGGCGTTGGGCCGCTGGGTCTGGTGCCCGAGGATGCGGTTCTCCCAGAGCGGCGCGTCGAGCAGCAGGCCCTGCCGGTGCCGGTCCTCCGGGATGTAGCCGATACCGGCCTCGCGCCGGCGGCGCGTGGTCCAGGCGGACACGTCGGTGTCACCCAGCAGCACGGTGCCGGTGGCGGGCCGCATACCCATGATCGCCTCGGCGAGCTCGGCCTGACCGTTGCCCTCGACGCCGGCGACGCCGACGACCTCGCCCTTGTGGATCGTGAACGTGGCCTCGGAGACGACCGGGCGGCCGTCGGCGCCCGTGACGGTGAGGCCCCTGACGACCAGGGCCGGCACGTCGGTGACGGTCGACTCGCGGGCCTCGGGGCTGGGCAGCTCGCTGCCGACCATGAGCGTGGCCAACTGGCGGGCCGTGACGTCGGCGGGCTTGACGGAGGCGACCGTCGTGCCGCGGCGGATGACGGTGATGTCGTCGGCGACGGCCCGCACCTCGTGGAGCTTGTGCGAGATGAACAGCACGGTCAGGCCTTCGCGGATGAGCTCGCGGAGGTTGCCGAACAGCTCGTCGACCTCCTGCGGGACCAGCACCGCGGTCGGCTCGTCGAGGATCAGGATGCGGGCGCCGCGATAGAGCACCTTGAGGATCTCGACGCGCTGGCGGTCGCCGACCCCGAGGTCCTCGACGAGCTCGTCGGGCTCGACGCCCAGCCCGTACCGCTGGGATATCTCTTTGATCCTGGTCCTGGCCCGCGCACCGATCCCGTGCAGCTTCTCGGCTCCGAGCACGACGTTTTCGGCGACCGTGAAGTTGTCGGCCAGCATGAAGTGCTGGTGCACCATGCCGATGCCGGCCTCGATCGCCCCCTGCGGCGAGGAGAACCGCACGGGGCGGCCCTCGATCAGAATCTCGCCCTCGTCCGGGGCCTGCATCCCGTAGAGAATCTTCATGAGGGTCGACTTGCCGGCACCGTTCTCACCGACGATCGCGTGGATCGTGCCCTTCCGGACGGCGAGATTGACGTCGGAATTCGCCACAACGCCGGGGAACCTTTTGGTGATCCCCTTCAGTTCGACGGCGGGTGGTTCCGCGGTCATCCAGAGGCTCCTAACACGTGCTGGCGGGGGACCGGATCACAGTCCCCCGCCACGCACCGGATGTCTACTGTTACTTGCTACTACTTCGTCGGCACCATGGTCTTGCCGGACACGATGTCGGCTTTGAACCCGTCGAGCTTGTCCTTGATGTCGTCGACCTGACCACCGGAGGTGGCGTAGCCGACGCCGTCGGCCTTCAGGTCGAACACCGTCGGACCGGCCTTGAACTTGCCCGCCGCGTAGTCCTTGACGAAGTTGAAGACGGCGTTGTCGACCCGCTTGAGCATCGACGTCATGATGACCGTCTTGAGCGACGCGTCGGTCACGGTGTTGTACTGGTCCGAGTCGACACCGATGGCGAGGGTCTTCTTGGCCTTGGCAGCCTCGAAGACGCCGGTGCCGGAGCCGCCGGCCGCCGCGTAGATGATGTCGGCACCCTTGTCGTACATGCCGCTGGCGGCGGTGTTGCCGCCGGTCGGGTCGTTGAAGCCCTTGCAGGCCTCGGCCGGGGTCGACAGGTAGTTGGTCAGGACCTTGACGTCGGCCTTGGCGGCCTTGGCACCGGCCGTGAAGCCCGCCTCGAACTTCTTGATCAGGTCGACCTGGCAGCCACCGATGAAGCCGACCGTGCCGGTCTTGGTCTTCAGGGCCGCGGCGGCACCGACCAGGAACGAGCCCTGCTCCTCGGCGAACACGAGGTCGGCCACGTTGTCGGCGGTCGTGCCGCCGTCGACGATGGCGAACTTGGTGTTCGGGCAGTCCTTGGCGGCACGGGCCAGCGGGCCGTTCTTGGCGTCGGCGCCGTCGTAGACGAAGCCGACGGCGATCACCGGGTTGTAGCCGCTCTGGCAGAGCAGCTTCAGCCGTGAATACTTGTCGTTCTCGCTCTCGCCGGCGACCGCGGCCAGATCCTTGACATCGATGTTGAGGTCGCTCCTGACCCGGTCGAGGCCCGCGGCGGCGGAGTCGTTGAAGGACTTGTCGCCCCGACCACCGATGTCGAAGGCGAGGCCCACCTTGACGTTCTGCTTCGCAGGGGCGCTGCCGTCGCTGCCCGTCCCGCTGCCACTGTCATCGCCGCATGCGGCCGTGCCCAACGCGACGATCGCCACGGCGGCAGCCGCGAGAACCTTCATCCCACGCACTCGGCGCAAGACGGTCTCCCTTCCCAAAGCACCGCCCCAACGCGGTGAACCCAACGGCGGGAGCGTACGCCCTCGGACCGACAGTTCTGCAGTTTGCGGCCGGGTTGGGAGCGGTGCGTTATAGGGCCGTGACGTGCCGGCGGTCGCGCCGACTTACCGAGATGGATCTTGCAACACGCGGTTTACCTCCAAAAGACCGCAACCGCGGCGTTAACGAGCGTTAATCCAACGAGAGCCGTGAAGTGGCCGGTGTTGACCACCTCTCGCTTGCGGGAGAAGAAGGCCATCACGAAGATCGCGATCCCGATCACAGCCTTCACGACCAGCTTGGCCGGCGCCGGCTCGGCATCGCCGCCGCCCCGCAGCGGAGCGGCCAGCGCGATCCCGGTCAAGACCTGGATCGTCGCACCCCACACCATGGCGCTGTTGATGCGGATGTGCTTCGAGATGTACTGCGTGACGGCGCCACCCAGCAGGAGGGCGAACCCGATCAGGTGGGCGTAGAGAAGAATCAGCCGGAGAGGTTCCACCACCGCAACGTAGCGGCTCGTTGACCCTCCACCCACTGGAGGGTCCACTCTGGGCTACATGAACATCGGGGAGCTGTCGCGCCTGACCGGGCTGCCGGTGAAGACGATCCGGTACTACTCGGACGTCGGCCTGGTGCCGGAGGCGGAACGGTCACGGGCCAACTACCGGCGATACGACCACGCGTCCCTCGTCCGGCTGGAGTTCGTCCGCACCCTGCGCGAGCTGGGCCTCGACATCGCGACCATCCGCCGGGTCCTCGACCGGGACGTCGACCTGGCCAGCGTCGCCGCCGCGCACGCCGAGGCCATCGGGGTCCAGATCCGGGTGCTGCGCCTGCGCCGGGCGGCTCTGCGCGCGGCGGCCCGCCGCGACCCCTCACCCGAGGAGCTCGAGCGGATGACGAGGATCGCCCAGGCCAGTGCCGACGAGCGGCAACGCGTCATCGACGAGTTCTTCGACAGCATCTTCACCGACGTGCCGGGCTCCCCCGAGGCCGCCGAGTTCTCGGCCAGGATGCGCAGTGTCTCCGCGGACCTGCCCGACGACCCCACCGACGAGCAGGTCGACGCGTGGATAGAGCTCGCCGAGATGGTGCGTGAGCCCGACTTCCGGGCGAGGCTGCGCGAGATGAGCCGACGCAGCTTCACGGCCGCCACCCCGCGCGCGGTCCCGACCGATTGGTCGGAGATCACCTGGTTCACGGACCTCATCGCCGGGGCCATGGACCGGGGCGTGACCCCGGAGTCGCCGGACGCGGCACCGGTGGTCTCCGAGGTGCTCGAACGCTGGGCGACCGGCACCGGCCGCCACGCCGACGCCGCTTACCGGGCGGAGATCATCGAGGCGCTGGAGCTCTCGATCGACCCGCGGGCCGAGCGGTACTGGCAACTGATGGCCGTGATCAACGACTGGCCCCCGGTGCCGACGACGACGCACCGCTGGTCGTGGTTCCTGTCAGCGGTGCACGCCCACCGGTTGCCGTGATCACCGGGGCCTGGGCGCCGTCGCCGCCGAGGTGTGCCGACCGGCCCACGTTCCGCCACAATCCGCCGCCGTGCAGTTCGACCTCATGATCATGGGAAAGATCTGGCTATCGGGGCAGCCACCTCTTTCCCATGATCATGAGATGGAGCGGCCTGGCGGCGGGTTAGGACCATACAGCGGAAATATCGCCTGGCCAACACGTCTCAGCAGGCGAAAGAGCTTCCACGGCAGGGCTGAGACGCTAGCGTGGCGGCGTGGAATGGTGGCGAAGTGCGGTGATTTACCAGGTTTACCCGCGCAGTTTCGCGGACTCCAACGGTGACGGTGTCGGGGACCTTCCGGGCATCACCGGCCGGTTGAGCTACCTGGCGGACCTCGGGGTGGACGCCGTCTGGCTGTCGCCGTTCTACCGGTCGCCGATGGTCGACGGAGGATACGACGTCGCCGACTATTGTGCCGTCGACCCGATCTTCGGCACCCTGCGCGATTTTGACGACCTGCTCGCCGAGGCGCACCGCATCGGGCTGCGCGTCATCGTCGACATCGTCCCGAACCATTCTTCCGATCTACACCCGTGGTTCCAGCAAGGACTGCGCGACCGGTACATCTTCGCCGAAGGGCGCGGGGACGGACCGCCCAACGACTGGCAGTCGCTGTTCGGCGGCCCGGCCTGGACCCGCGTCGCGGACGGGCACTGGTACCTGCACCTGTTCGACCCCGGCCAGCCCGACCTGAATTGGCGAAATCCACAGGTCGGCAAGGAGTTCGACGCCATTCTCCGATTCTGGCTGGACCGCGGCGTCGACGGATTCCGCGTCGACGTGGCACACGGAATGGTCAAGGCCGAAGGACTGCCGGACGTCGCCGGACAGGCCGTCCTGCCGTACTTCGACCAGGAGGAGGTGCACGAGATCTACCGCGGCTGGCGAAGGATCCTCGACTCCTACCCCGGGCAGCGCATGGCCGTCGCCGAGGTGTTCGACTCCACGCCGGAGCGGGTGGCGCGATACGTCGCCGGGGACGAACTGCACCAGGCGTTCAACTTCGATTTTCTCGAGGCGCCGTGGGAGCCGGCGACCTTGCGGCGGGTCATCGACGCCTCGATCGAGGCCGCCGGGCTGGTCGGGGCGCCCGCCACCTGGGTGCTGTCGAACCACGACCGGCAGCGGCACGTCACCCGCTTCGGGGACGGGGTCGTCGGCCTGCGGCGGGCCCGGGCGGCCGCGCTGCTGATGCTGGGCCTGCCCGGTTCGGCGTACATCTACCAGGGTGAGGAACTCGGGCTGTCCGAGGTGCTCGACCTGCCCGACGAGCTGCGGCTCGACCCGCAGCGGATCCGCTCCGGGGGCAAGCTGACCGGCCGGGACGGCTGCCGGGTGCCGCTGCCTTGGGAGCGTGACACACCGCCGTTCGGGTTCGGACCGTCGGAGCGGGCCTGGCTGCCGATGCCCCGTGAGTGGGCCGCGTCGACCGTGGAGGCGCAGCGGGACGATCCCGACTCGATGCTCAACCTCTATCGCCGGGCGCTCAGCCTGCGCCGACCGGCACACCGACTGGCCTGGCGGCCGGCGCCGGAGGGCGTGTTGTGCTTCGAGACCGAGCAGTTGGTGGTGGCGGCGAACCTGAGCGGGTCGGCGGTCCCGCTGCCCGGCCCGCCGATCCTCGCCAGCTCGCCGGTCGACGAGCTGCTGCCGCCCGACACGACGGTGTGGCTGCCGCGGGACACCACCGGCTGAGACCGGCGGTGTCCCGCGGGACGATGGTCAGGACGTGAGCTTGGCGGCGATCCGGGCGAAGCCCGCACGGATCTCGTCGACCGACGGCGGCTCGTGCGTGTGGTCCTCGTCCTCGCCGTGGTCGTGGTCGTGGTACTCGGTGTCCGCAAGCTCGGCGTCGAGCGCCGCCGTCTCCACGTCCTCGTTCTCGGCGGCCATCCGGGCCGCGGCGATGTCGCCCTGGATCTGGGCGACCGTCACGTGTGGCTGGAGCGGCTCGACGACGGCCATCAGGTCTTCGTCGGCCACCACCGCCTCCGCGAGCGCCAGTGCGTGCGCCCTTTCGTAGGGGCCGCAGACGACCGGCTCCCACTCTTCCTCGTCGTCGAGCGGGCCGAAGGTGATGATCCACGGCAGGGTCAGCGCCGGCGCGTCGGCCGGCAGGTCCAAAGTCACGAGTGCACCCACGGCGCCCATCATGACGGGTCGCGGCGCTCGACCGGCGTCGAACCGCCGGAAGAAACGATCCGGCGTGCCATCTCGGCCGCCGCCGCGGCGGCGGCGGAAGAAGCGGCCGTGGCAGGCCGAGCGGCCGCAGCGGACGGCGAGGCGGCGGAAGGCGAGGCGGCGGAAGGAGCGGTCGACGGGAGAGCCGACCGTACCGTCTCCGCCGCACGTTCGGTCGTCTCCGCCGCCTCCTCCACCAACTGAGCGGCGCGGACCGCGGCATTCACGTCGCCGCGCGGCTCGCCGCCCGCCAGGTCCTTGACCCGGCCGTGCGGGCTGGTCGCGGCCAGCGCCGCGGCGAAGAGCAGCAACTGGTGCAGCAGGTACATGTAGAGCAGCAGCCCGATCGTGCCCGCGACCAACTGGTACGCGGGGTTGTGCTCCGCGCGGGTGATGTACAGCTTCCCCACCGTCTTGAGCAGCCCGAGCCCGATGGCGAAGAGCAACGCCGACGGCCACAGCCGCCGCAGCGACATGCGCAGGCGGGGCACGCCGGCCAGCAGGGCCGCGCCGAGGATGAGGTCGACGATCCCCGACAGCAGCGTCGCCGTGCCGCGCAGTGCGACGCGGATCGGGTCCTGCTCGAAGTCGCCGGCCAGCCAGTACAGCAGCTCCTGGACGCCGGCGAAGATGCCGACCGAGATGAGCAGCAGCAGGCCCAGGGCCACGAGCACGCCCAGGTCGACCAGCCACCGCACGATCGGGTTGCCGGGATGCTCCTGCAACTGCCAGAGCGCCCGCTGTGAGGAGCGCAGGTTCTCCACCCAGCCGACGCCGGCGATGATCAGGCCGACCAGCGCGATGAGGCCGATCTGCTGGCTGCCGGCGAAGATCTCGTCGGCCTGTAGCTGCGGCAGGTTGGCCCGGAGGTACACCTGGACGCGATCGACGACCGCCGGGTTGCCGCCGAGCACCCGGCCCAGGATGAAGAACGCCACGACCGCCATGGCGAAGACGGCGAAGAAGCCGTAGTACGCCGTCGCCGCGGCGAGCCGGGCGGCGTCCACGTCGAAGTACCGCTGCTGTGCCCGCCAGACGTGGTCGAACACCCGCGAGCGGCGCCGCCCGGCGGCCACCGCGCGATCGAACCCGGCCTCCAGCCGGTCGAGCAGGCTCACCCCTCAATCGTCCGCCGCGAGGCGGTACTCCGCATAGGGTCGCCACCGTCCCCCGTCGACGTGTTCGAACAGCGTGAAGCCGCCGACCGCGAACGACGCCTCGTACCCCGCCAGCTCGGTGAAGGCGGCGTCGAGCCGGTCCGACGCGACGTCGTGGGCGACCGTCACATGGGGGTGGTACGGGAACCGCACCGTCGCCCGGATCGCGTCGGCCGACAGCACCGCCGCGTGGAGCTGCTCGCACTCGCTGATCCCGGCCGCGACCGCGACGAACACCACCTGGGTCACCGGCCGGAACGTTCCGGTGCCGCGCAGCCGCACGGTGAACGCCTTGTGCTCGGCCGCGACCTCGGCCAGGTGCCGGTCGATCGCCGGCAGGTCGCCGGCCGCGATCTCGGTCGGGCCGAGCAGCGTCACGTGGGCGGGCACGTAGGCGGCGACCGGATCCCCGGCGGCCAGCCGGGCGGCGGTCAGCTCACCGCCCCACGGGTCCGGGATGTCGATCGCGACACCGATGGTGGTTTTGTCCACCTCAGTGTGCGGCACCGGGCGCGAGGAACCCGATGTGGTCGTACACGGCCTTGAGCGTCGGCCCCGCCACGGCACGGGCCTTCTCCGCGCCGATCGCGAGCAGCTTGTCGAGCTGTGCGGGGTCGTCGAGATAGGCGTTGGTGCGCTCCTGGATCGGCCGGAGGAACTCCTTGACCACCTCGGCGAGGTCCTTCTTCAGGTCGCCGTAGCCCTTGCCCTCGTACGCATCGACCAGCTCCTCGATCGTCCGGCCGGTCAGCGCGGCGTAGATCGTGAGCAGGTTGGCGACGCCGGGCTTGTGCTCCTGGTCGAAGACGATCTCGCGACCGGTGTCGGTGACCGCCGACTTGATCTTCTTGGCCGCCTTGGCGGGGTCTTCCAGCAGCTCGATGAGGCCGTTGGCCGTCGACGCCGACTTGGACATCTTCGCCGTCGGCTCCTGGAGGTCGGTGATCTTCGCCGTGTCCCTGATGATGTGCGGCGCGGGCACCGTGAACGTCTGACCGAACATGGTGTTGAACCGCTGCGCCAGGTCGCGCGTCAGCTCCAGGTGCTGCCGCTGGTCCTCGCCGACCGGCACGGCGTCGGCCTGGTAGAGCAGGATGTCGGCGGCCTGCAAGATCGGGTAGGTGAACAGGCCGACGCTGGAGCGGTCGGCGCCCTGCCGCTGCGACTTGTCCTTGAACTGTGTCATCCGGCTGGCCTCGCCGAAACCGGTGATGCACCCCATCACCCAGCCGAGCTGCGCGTGCTCGGGCACGTGGCTCTGCACGAACAGCGTGCACCGCTCCGGGTCGAGGCCGACGGCGAGCAACTGCGCCGCGCTGACCCGGGTGCGCTTGCGTAGCAGCGCGGGGTCGTGGCCGGCGGTGATCGCATGCAGGTCGACCACGCAGTAGAACGCGTCATGGGTCTCCTGCATGGCGACCCAGTTCCGCAGAGCACCGAGATAGTTGCCCAAATGGAACGAGTCGGCAGTGGGCTGGATCCCGGAGAGCACGCGCGGTCGGGCGGGAGACGACATGTCGGCCATTCTGTCAGGCGCAACCGGAAGCGCCGCACAGGCGTCTGTCTGGTGAGCGTAACGGAACAAGGGAGGTGGCACGGCGTGGGCGAGGAGCTGGAAGCGCGCGAAGCGGTGCGCGATGCGTACCAGGCGCACTACCGCCGGCTCGTCGCCGCCCTGTATGCGCTCACCGGCGACCACGCCGAGGCACAGGACCTCGTCCAGGAGGCCTACGCGCGGGCGCTCGCCCGTCCGCGGCAGTTCCTCGACGTCGCCGACCCGGAGGCCTGGCTGCGCACGGTCGCGATGAACCTGGCACGGACCCGCTGGCGGCGCCGCCGCCTGTTCGACACACTGGTGCGCAGCGGCCGGGTCGCCCGTCCCGTGGAAAGCGTGCCCGGCGTCGATCCCAACCGGGTCGCCCTGGTCGCCGCGCTGCAACAGTTGTCGCAGGCCACCCGGGAGACGATCGTGCTGCATCACCTGGCCGACATGTCGGTGCACGAGGTTGCCGACACGCTGGGTGTGCCCGTGGGAACGGTCAAGGCACGCCTGTCGCGGGGCCGCGCCATGCTCGCCACGCTGCTCAGCGACGCCGAGAACGTGCCCGAGGCGCCGCGGCGCCGACCGGTCGTCCCGGAGCCCGAGCCGGTCCAGCAGGAGGTGCGCGATGCGCCCTGAGCTGGACTTCCGCGCACTCCGCGCGCAGGTCGAGGCGGCCACCTGGCTCCCCGACTTCAGCACGCTCCATCGCCGCGCGGGCCGGGTGCGGATGCGCGACCGGATGGCCGTGGTCGGTGCGCTGGTCGGCACGCTCGCCGTGTTCGCGCCGGTCGCGCTGGCCGGCGTGTTCGGCCGGCCCACCCCGGCGGTCCTCGGGCCCAACCCCGATCTCGCCGAACCGTGGTCGGTCTCCCCCTCGGCCCCGGCGTCGGCCACCAGTCGCTACGCGTCGACGACGACGGTGCGCGCCGCGGCCGGCGACCTGCCCGACGGGGTGATCGCCGCGGTCGACGTCTGCGTGGAGGTGCCGCAGAACCGCCGGTGCAGCCTCCAGGTGGTCACGCTGCGGGAGGACGCCGCCCAACGGCGTGCCCCGTTCGTGCTCGACGCGCTCCGGCAGAGCCCGCTGGACAAACTCGACCACGTCGAACTGATCCGCGTCTCCCCCACGACGTTCCTGCTCAGCGGCGAGGTGAGCGGTGGTTCGCGCACCGCTGTCCGGTTCAAGCTCGACGAGGCGTCCGCGACGCCGCTGCCGGATCAGACCACCGCCGCGCCGGTGGTCGGTCCCGCCGAGCGGCTCCCGCTCGGCGGCACGGACCGTGTGGTGCAGCTCGTGCAGTACGGCGATCTCTTCGGCGTGCGGCAGAGCGACGGCGCGCTGAGCCTGCTCGTCAGTCAGCCACCGATGGCACGGCGGACCGTCGTCGGCAAGCTGTCCGCCGCCGCCGGCTGGTGGGTGACCGGCGCCGACCTGTACACCGGCGCACCCAGCGTCTCGGTGAGCCGCGACCAGGGCCGCACCTGGATCGCGCACACGCTCGACGGGCCGGCCGGCCTCGACGTGCCGACGCTGGCGACGCTCGACGGCCGTACGGCGTACGCCTTCGTGCGGCACGCCAAGGGCATCCGGCTCTTCCGCACCACCGACGGCGGCCTCAACTGGGCCGAGTCCAAGACCAAGATCGAGTTGCCCGCACCGCTCAACGCGGACAACGCGCTCAAGGACCGCGACTTCGGCGCGCTGGTCCGCCCGGACCGCTCGGTGCTCGTGTGGGTCCAGGGCAACACCGAGACGGTCTACCTGGAGAGCATCGACGGCGAGCGCTTCGACGTCGTCGCCGGGCCCGGTGGCTCGCTCACCGCGCTCGACAACGGCTACGCGACCCTCGGCGAGCCGGCACGGGTGTCGCAGGACGCGCGGAAATGGCAAGAGGCCACCCTGTCGGCAACTGTTCTTCCGAACTGACGGGAACCGGGGAGCCACCCGGGGGATCGTGAACAGCGTGAGCGACGTGGCAGAGGTGTACCACGCCTGTTACCGCAGGCTGGTCACGCAGCTCTACGCGTTCACCGCGGACCTGACCGAGGCGCAGGACGTCGTGCAGGAGGCGTTCGCGCGGGCGGTCGCGCGCCCCGGCGGGTTCACCGGCATCGACAACCCCGAGGCCTGGCTGCGCACCGTCGCGCTCAACGTCGTGCGGCGGCGGTGGCGGCGACGCAAGGTCCTCGACCTGATCCTGCTCCGGGAGCGGGCCACGCTCACGCAGACCGGCCCCGAGCCCGACCGCACCGACCTGACCCAGGCGCTCGACGCCATACCACGCAACTACCGGGAGGTCATCGTGCTGCACTACTACGCCGACCTCAGCGTGGACGAGATCTCCGCCGCGCTGAGCGTGCCGTCCGGCACCGTGAAGTCGCGGCTGGCCCGCGGGCGGGCGGCGCTCGCCGCGCTGCTGCCCGGGTATCGAGCCGAGGTGACCAGTGCCTGACCAACTGGAGGTCCGGTTGCGCGCGGAGCGGGACCGGCTCGACATCGAGCAGCCACCGCTCTCGGTGATCGCCGCCCGGGCGAACGTGCTGCGGCGCCGGCGGCGGCTCGGCCGGGCCGGCGCGGCCTGCGCCGTCGTAGGGT
This sequence comes from Dactylosporangium roseum, assembly GCF_025264685.1. Classification (GTDB taxonomy): domain Bacteria; phylum Actinomycetota; class Actinomycetes; order Mycobacteriales; family Micromonosporaceae; genus Dactylosporangium; species Dactylosporangium roseum. The sequence goes on along the minus strand of NZ_CP073721.1, from coordinate 849,162 downwards.
TGGTGCTCGCCGGCGTGGCGGTGACGGTCACCGGCGAGGATCAGCCGCCGCCCGACCAGCCCGCCGCCAGCGGCCCGGCCGGCGTCTGGACCGCCGAGGACATCACCGTCAACGGCCTGCCCCACCTGCCGACGGACCTCCCGGGGAAGGTCCGCGACGTGGAGTTCCTCGACGCGGACCGCGGTTTCCTGCTGAGCGCCGAGTGCCAAGGCACGACGAGTTGTACGACCTGGGTCAGCGCGACCACGGACGGCGGCCGGACCTGGCGCACGCGGCGCGCACCCGGCCCGCTGGCCTCCACCGCCGCCGACGCGGTGCCGACGATGGTCGTGACCGGCGCGCCGGCGCGGATCGCGCTGCTCGGTGCGGGCCCGACGCCGGTGCTGTCGACGAGCACCGACGGCGAGACGTGGGACACCGGCCAGCGGACCGTCCCGGCCGGCGACGGCGCGGCGCCGCTGCCGAGCACCGCGCACCTGTTCACGGTCGGCTCGGCGCCGTGCGGCCGCCGGGTCCTGGCGGTGACTCCGGAGGGGCTCGTGGCGCCGCCACGGCAGCCGCGGGGGCTCGACGTGTGCTGGACGGCCCCCGTCGTCGGCGGCGACGGCTCCTGGTGGGTCGGCGGGCGGTCCGCCGGCCAACCGGCGCTGGCGGTCTCACGTGACGGCGGCGCCAACTGGAACATGACGACCTTCCCCGGCACGGGCCAGGCCCGCACGGTGACGCAGGGCCGGGACGTGTTCGCCGTGGTGGTCGACCCGGACACAAGCCCGGCCCGGCTGCTCGGCGTGGTGTCGTCGGTCGACGGCGGCGCCACGTTCGGCTCGGTGAACCCGACCGCCGGCCAGGCGACGATCGGGGGCGATCCGGTGCCGCTGCTCGACGGCAGGCTGTTAATCGTCGACGGCGCGGGGCACTGGCTGGTCTCCGGGGACCGCGGCGCGACCTGGCACCGCCTCGCGGGCCTGCACCCGACGAACCGCCTGGCGCGGACCCAGGCCGGCTACGTGGCCTACGAGATGTCGGCGATCTACACGGCGTTCTCGGTCGACGGCTCCACCTGGCAGAAGCTCGACGCCCAGTAACGACCGGGGAGACGACGACCGGTCAGGGGCGCAGGAAGGCCCACGCGTCGTGAACCATCGTGGCCAGCTCGACGTGCTGCGGGCGCCAGCCGAGCTCGCGCTTGGCCTTGTCCGACGAGGCGACCAACTGGGCCGGGTCACCGGGGCGGCGCGGCGCCATCTCCACCGGGATCGGGTGGCCGGTCACCTCGCGCACCACGTCGACGACCTGGCGGTTGGAGAAGCCGGTGCCGTTGCCCAGGTTGTAGATCCGATGGCCGGGGCCGTCCATCGTGCCGAGCGCCAGCAGGTGGGCGGTGCCCAGGTCGGCGACGTGGATGTAGTCGCGGATGTTCGTGCCGTCCGGCGTGTCGTAGTCGTCGCCGAAGAGCTGCAACTTTTCCCGTCGGCCGGCCGCGACCTGCAGCGCGATCGGGATGAGGTGGGTCTCCGGGTCGTGCCGCTCGCCGATCATGGAGCCGTCCTCGCGGTGCAGCGCCCCGACCACGTTGAAGTACCGCAGGCTGACCGCCGACAGGCCGTGGCCGATCGCCTCGCCCGTGAGGGCGTGGTCGGCGGCGAGCTTCGACGTCGCATACGGGTTGGGCGGGCGCACCGTCGCCGTCTCCGGGATCGGCACCTCGTCGGGGTCGCCGTAGATGTTGGCCGTCGAGGAGAAGACCAGCCTGCGGACCCCGGCGGCGCGCATAGCGTCGAGCAGCTTCAGCGTGCCGACCGCGTTGTTGTCCCAGTACTTCTCCGGCTTCTGCACGCTCTCACCGGCCGCGATGAAGGCGGCGAAGTGCAGGACGCCGTCGAAGTCGGGCGTGAGCACGTCGCCGATCGCCTCGTGGACGCGGCCGCGGACAAAGGCGGCGGCGGGCGGCACCGCCTCCTGATGACCTGTCGAGAGATCGTCGAGAACCGTGACGTCATGCCCGGCGTCGAGCAGTAGCGCGGTCACGACGCTGCCGATATAACCGGCACCACCGGTCACGAGCAGTCTCACGCTCACCTCCACAAAGTCATCGAGAACCACAAATTTACACTTCGCCGGTGAATGACCGGGAGCCGGATGCCTACAATCCGTCCATGCCGGAGCCTGCCCCCGGAACCATACGGCAGGCTGTCGCTGCCCTGTTGAACCGTTGGGCCAGCCGCCTTCACGCCACTCCGGCGGATCTCCGGATCAGCGAGGCCGAGTTGCGCTCCCTCATCGCGGTCAACACCGGCACCGGACACGTCCGCGAGGTCATGGTCCCGCGCACCGAGGTGGTCTTCCTCGACGCACAGCTCACCGTCGCCGAGGCGATCGTTCTGGTACGGCGCGCCAGGCACTCCCGCTTTCCCGTCATCGACGGCGACCAGGACGACGTCCTCGGCTTCGTCCACGTGCGCGACCTGACGCTGCCGCCCTCCGTCGACCCGGGCCTGACGCTGCGGCACCTGACCCGCGAGGTGCACCGCCTGCCGGCCAGCAAGCGTGTGCTGGAGGCCCTGTCGGAGATGCGCCGCAGCGGCCACCACCTGGCGGTGGTCGTCGACGAATACGGCGGGACGGCCGGCATCGTCACCCTGGAGGACCTGATCGAGGAACTCGTCGGCGAGATCCACGACGAGTACGACGCTCCCCCGTCGCCGGCCACCAAACGGCCGGGCATCGACGAGGTCGACGGCCGGCTCAACCTCGCCGACCTGGCCGAGCGCACCGGCCTCACGCTGCCGGCCGGGCCCTACGAGACGGTGGCCGGGTTCCTGATGGCCCGCCTCGGCAAGGTGCCGAAGGCCGGCGACTCGGTCCGCCACAACGGCTGGCACCTGCACGTGAGCACGGTGGAGGGCCGGCGGGTGGCCCGGGTGTCGATCGCCCGGCCGGCCCCGCCGCCCCGCTCCCCCAGCTAGCGCGGCGTCCCCCGGATCCACCCTCGCCGATCTTGCGGTTCTGGTGCCGTGACACTCCCTGAATGCCCGGCTTGTCAGGCACCACAATTGCAAGATCGACGCGCGGCAGTGGCGGCGGCGCTAGGCCGCCTCGATGATCATTCCCGCGCCGACCGTGCGGTTGGTCGCCTCGTCGATGATGATGAAGCCCCCGGTGGTCCGGTTGCGGCGGTACTCGTCGGCGAGGAGCGGGACCGTCGTCCGCAGGCGCACCCGGCCGATCTCGTTGAGCGCCAGTCCGGTCGCGGACTCGTCGCGGTGCAGCGTGTTGACGTCGAGCCGGTATTGCAGGCCGCGGACCACGGTGCGGGCCGATCGGGTGGTGTGCTTGATCGCGTACTTCCCGCCGACCGACAGCGGGCGGGTCTCGTCCATCCAGCAGATCATCGCCTCGATGTCCTGGGCGACCGCCGGCGCGTTGTTCGGGCGGCAGATCATGTCGCCGCGCGCGATGTCGATCTCGTCGGCCAGCCGGATCGTCACCGACATCGGCGGGTAGGCCTCCTGGATCGGGCCGTCGGCCGTCTCGATGTGCGTGATGCGCGTGGTGAAGCCGGAGGGCAGGACCATGATCTCGTCACCCGGCTTCATGACGCCGGACGCGATCTGACCCGCGTAGCCGCGGTAGTCGGAGACGACCGTCGACTGGGGACGGATCACGTACTGCACCGGAAAGCGCACGTCGACCAGGTTGCGATCGGAGGCGATGTGCACGTGCTCCAGGTGGTGCAGGAGCGACGGCCCCTCGTACCACGACATCTTCTCACTGCGGGTGACCAGGTTGTCACCGTGCAGCGCGGAGATCGGGATGACGGTCAGATCGGGCGCCTCGAGCTTCGCCGCGAACGACGTGAACTCGTCGGCGATCCGCTCGAAGACCTCCTGCGAGTAGTCGACGAGGTCCATCTTGTTGACGCAGAGCACCAGGTGCGGCACGCGCAGCAACGAGCACAGGAACGCGTGGCGGCGGGACTGCTCGACCAGGCCCTTGCGGGCGTCGACCAGGATCAGCGCGAGATCGGCGGTCGAGGCACCGGTGACCATGTTGCGCGTGTACTGGATATGCCCCGGGGTGTCGGCGATGATGAACTTCCGCCGCGGGGTCGCGAAGTACCGGTAGGCGACGTCGATCGTGATGCCCTGCTCACGCTCGGCGCGCAGGCCGTCGGTGAGCAGCGCGAGGTTGGTGTATTCGTCGCCGCGGGACCGGGAGGTGGCCTCGACGGCCTCGAGCTGGTCCTCGAAGATGGCCTTCGAGTCGTACAGCAGGCGCCCGATCAAGGTCGACTTGCCGTCGTCGACGGAGCCCGCGGTGGCGAAGCGGAGAAGGTCCATCTGCCGCTGCTGCGGCGTCTCCAGAACAGCGGTCACCTCAGAAGTACCCTTCCCGCTTACGATCTTCCATCGCCGCCTCGCTCACCTTGTCGTCGCCGCGGGTCGCGCCGCGCTCGGTGATGCGGGTCGCGGCGACCTCGTCGATGACCTTGTCGATGGTGTCGGCGTCGCTGCGCACGGCGGCGGTGCACGAGGCGTCGCCGACGGTGCGGTATCGCACCCGCTCCACGAACGGCGTCTCGCCGGCCTTCAGCGGCAGGAACTCGTTGATCGCGTAGAGCATGCCGCCGCGGTCGACGACCTCGCGGTCATGGGCGTAGTAGATCGACGGCAACTCGATGCCCTCGCGGGCGATGTAGTGCCAGACGTCCAGCTCGGTCCAGTTGGACAGCGGGAACACCCGGATCGACTCGCCGGGCGCGATCCGCGCGTTGTAGAGCGCCCACAGCTCGGGCCGCTGGTTGCGCGGGTCCCACTGGCCGAAGTCGTCGCGGAAGCTGAAGACCCGCTCCTTGGCCCGCGCCTTCTCCTCGTCCCGGCGGGCACCGCCGAAGAGCGAGTCGAAGCGGTACTTCTCGATCGCGTCGAGCAGCACCGGCGTCTGGATGCGGTTGCGCATGCCGTCGTTCGACTCGCGCACCAGCCCGCTGTCGATCGCCTCCTGGACGCTCGCCACGATCAACTGCACGTTGAGGTCGGTGACGCGGCGGTCCCGGTAGGCGAGGACCTCGGTGAAGTTGTGCCCGGTGTCGACGTGCATGACCGGGAACGGGATCCGGGCAGGTGCGAAGGCCTTCTCGGCGAGCCGGAGCATCACGATCGAGTCCTTGCCGCCGGAGAACAGCAGCACGGGCCGCTCGAACTCGGCGACCACCTCGCGCATGACGAACAGGCTCTCGGCCTCGAGAGCGTCCAGGTGGGAGACGCGATACGGGGCGCGGCTCATATTGACGGGGACCTTTCAGCTATTGATCGCGGCCAGCAGTTGCGGCGCCAATGCCTTCCGACACACCACCAGATCTGGTAGCCGTGGGTCGGGCTGGTTGTATTCCAACGTAGTCCCGTCGATACGGGAAGCATGCAGGCCCGTGGCGACCGCCACAGCAACCGGGGCGGCGGAGTCCCATTCGTACTGGCCGCCGGCGTGCACATAGGCGTCGACCGCCCCGTCGATGACGGCGGCGATCTTGGCGCCGGCCGAGCCCATCGGGACGAGCTCGACCGGAAGTTTCCCGGCGAGCGCGCTCAGCAGCGCCGGCGGGCGGGTGCGGCTCGCGGCCAGCCGGATCGGCTCGCCCTGCACGCCCGGCATCGGCGGGAACGGCGGCGGCGCGTCGCTGCCCAGCACGCAGTGCTGGGCCGGGAGCGCGACCGCGCCGGCGACGAGCCGGCCGGCGCCCTTCTCGAGCGCCGTCGACGACCTGCCCCACAACGCCACGTGGACGGCCCAGTCGGCTCGGCCTTCCTCCCCGAACTCGCGGGTGCCGTCCAGCGGGTCGACGATCCAGACCCGGTCCGCCCCGAGCCGGGCGGCGCTGTCCACGCCCTCCTCCGACAGCACCGCGTCGGCCGGGCGCCACCGCCCCAACTGCTCCATCAGCAGCTCATGCGACATTCGGTCACCGGCCCTACGCAACGCGTCAGGGTCGGCGTAGCCCATCTCCTCACGCAGCTTGAGCAGCAGGTCCCCGGCTCGCTGGGCGAGCCAGCGGGCGAACCCGCCGTCCGTGGCGGGTGGCAGATCGCTCATTCAGTACGCTCCAGCCCCTCGGGTCACCGCGCTCAACGTACGCAGCATGATCACCAGGTCGAGTGACAGTGACCAATTCTCCACATACTGCAGGTCGAGGCGGACCGCTTCGTCCCACGATAGGTCCGACCTGCCGGACACCTGCCAGAGGCCGGTCATCCCGGGCCGCACGGCCAGCCGGCGCCGGGCGTCGTCCGGATACACGGCGACCTCCTCCGGCAGCGGCGGGCGGGGCCCGACCAGTGACATACTGCCGCCGAGCACATTGAGCAGTTGCGGCAGTTCGTCGAGTGAAAACTTGCGCAGAAGCCGTCCGACGCGAGTGACCCGCGGGTCGTTGCGCAATTTGAACAGCGCGCCGTCGACTTCGTTGAGGTGCCGCAGCTCAGCAAGGCGGGCTTCGGCGTCCAGGTGCATCGTGCGAAACTTGAAGATCACGAACTCGCGACCGTCTTTGCCCACACGTACCTGACGGAACAGTACCGGCCCCTTCGACTCAGCGCGAACGGCCAGCGCGAGACCAGCCAGAAGTGGTGACGTGAGGATCAGCAGCAGGAGCGCCCCGATCCGGTCGAAAATGGCCTTGACCAGGCGTCGAGCGCCGGTCAGGGTGGGGTGCTCGACGTGAAGCATGGGCAGGCCGTCGACCGGCCGGATGGTGGTCCGGCTGCCGGCCACGTCGATCAGGGTGCTGGCCACGATGAGGTCGATGTCGTCGCGCTCCAGGCGCCACGCGAGCCTTCTGAGCGAGTGGCCGTCCAGCTCGGGGCACGACAGCACCAGCACGGTGTCGGCCCGCGCCGTGCGGACCGCCGCGGCGATCTGGTCGAACGTCCCCAGCACCGGCACGCCGGACACGGTGCCCTCGGCGGCGAGGCAGGCGCCGACGACCTTCAGGCCGTGGTACCGCTCGCGGCACAACTGGCGGGTCATCGCCTCGACGGCGAGCTCGTGGCCGACCACCACCACCCGCCGCATGCAGGCGCCCTGCTGCTTGCGGGCCCGGTGGAGCAGTTGCCGGAGGGCGAACCGCCCGCCGAGGCACGAGAAGGTCACCAGCGGCACCGCGACGACGAACCAGCCCCGGGCGATCTGGAACTCCGCGGCGTAGGCCACGAAGACCGTCACGGCGGTCAGCGACAGGCCGGCCCGCAGGACCCTTTGATATTCATCGGTACCGACGAAGAGGTAGCGCTTCTCGTACGCCCGGTTGACGGCGAGCGCGGCGGTGAACGCGATCGGGACGAGGGCGCTCAGCAGCGCGTACCGCAGGTTGTAGCTGGTCAGCCCGACGCCGAAGCGCACCTCGAAGGCGACGAAGCCGGCGAAGAACCCGATGACGAGATCGAGAACGAGGAGCGTCCGCAGGTACCGTCCCTCCCAGGCCCAGCGGGCCCGGTGCCGGGCGGCGCGGTTGCCCGGCTCCGGCGGTGCCAGGACGGGCGCCCCGGCGGGCACGAACGCGGCGGCTCCGCGGACGGCGTCTTCGACCTCGGCGGCGAGCTGCGGCGACACCTCGGCGGGCGGGACGGGCGGCCCCGGTGCGGGCGACACGGGAGCGGTGGAGGCCCGCGCACGGGGCGACTCACCCACGTCGCCGTCCACCCGCCCGTGCCGGACGGCGGTCCGCATGGGGCTCGGCCGCCGGACCTGTACCGGGCGCTCGGCCCGGATCCGCGGCGCGCGCCCGTCGGCCGCGCCCTCGTGCCCCGCGTCTCCGTGGCGGACCTGGGTCGGACGCCCGCCGCCGCGGGCGTTCGGCGACCGGTGCTCGCCGTCTCGCGCCCGGGCCGCTGCGTGGGGATCACCCGGCCCGCCGTCGCCACGAACCCCCTGGGCACGGTGCTCGTGAGGGCCCGTCGCCGTGGCGTCCTGGCGGACGTTGCGCGCCGCGGCGTCCCGGCGCTGGTTGGCCGGGCGGCTCTCGCGGGCCTGATAACCGTGGCGGTCCTCGCGGCGCAGGTGCGCAGGGCGGTGGAAGCCGTCCCGCGTACGTCCGCTGTCGACCGCCATCGTCCGCCTCCTCAGTCCGCCTTACAAAAGGTGCGACCTGGAGTACAACGTGCAACCCGGACATACGTCACGGCACCACACGGGACGGCAGGGGCAGATCAGGACAAACGGACCATGGACAACCGGGACGTTATGCCCCGTGATACTGATTCTGGGCCGGTTCGAGACCACGGTCGATTACCATCTCGACCGCGTCCGCGGCGCGGTCGACGAAGAAGTCCAGCTCCTTGCGCTCCACGCTGGAGAAGTCCGAGAGCACGAAGTCGGCGGGGTTCTGCCGGCCGGGCGGCCGGCCGATCCCGAACCGGACCCGGACGTAGTCCTTGCTTCCCAGCGAGCTCGACATCGAGCGCAGCCCGTTGTGGCCGCCCTCGCCGCCGCCCTGCTTGAGGCGTAGCTGAGTCCACGGCACGTCGAGCTCGTCGTGCACGGCGATGATCTGGTCGACCGGCACCTTGTAGAACTGCGCCAGGCCGGCGACCGGCCCGCCGGACAGGTTCATGTAGGTGAGCGGCTTGACCAGGACGAGCCGCGGTCCGCCGACGCGCAGCCGCCCCTCGGCCACCTCGGCCATGACGCGCCGATGCCGGCTGAAGCGCAGCCCGGTCCGATCGGCGAGCAGGTCGGCCACCATGAAGCCGACGTTGTGGCGGTGGCGCGCATATTCGGACCCGGGGTTTCCCAGCCCGACGACCAGCCACGGCGCGGTGTCCGGCACGGCGTCTCCTCATGCGGGAAGGCCGCGGGCACCATCCCGGCGGCCCGCGACCTTCTGTCGAACCTGTTCGCCGATCCGCGATCGGCAGGGCGGCGCGGCTCGGGCCGGTCGCGACACGATCCCGACGCGGCCGCCGCGGGACGGGTCGAACCGGTCCTGAATCAGTCCTGAATCAGTCCTGGCCGAGGCGGCACACCACCGGCAGGCCGGCTCGCGCCGACCCGGTGCCGGGTCGGCGCGGAGACCGGCCCGTCGGTCGGATCAGGCCTCGGCCGGCTCGGGGGTTGCGGCTTCGGTGGTCTCGGCGGTCTCGGCCCCCAGGGCCTCGGCGGTCGGCGCGGCGGCGACCACGGCGATGACCAGCTCGGCGTCGGCGGCGAGCTCAACGCCGGACGGGAGCTTCACGTCGGCCGCGGTGACGTGGCCGCCGGGCTCCAGGCCCTCGATGGAGGCCTCCAGGTGGTCGGGAAGCCGGGTCGCGTCGGCCAGCACCGAGAGCGTGGCGCTCTCGGTCATGACGAGCGTGTTGCGGGCCGCCTCACCGACGAGCTGGACCGGGATGTCCACGGTGACCCGCTCGCCACGCCGGACCACGAGAAGGTCGACGTGGTCGAAAGTGTCCTTGATCGGGTCACGCTGGATGGCCTTCGGCAGGGCCAGGGCTGCGCTGCCGTCGGAGATCTCGATGTTGAAGACCTGGGTCATGCCGCCGTGGCGGATCGCCGCGGCGAACTCACGGGCGGGCAGTGCGATGTGGCGGGGCTTCTCGCCGTGACCGTACAGCACGGCGGGCACCTTGCCGGCCCGGCGCGTGCGGCGGGCACCACCCTTGCCGAACTCGGTGCGGGGCTCGGCGCTGATCTTTACCTCGGACACGACGAAACTCCTGATGCGGTTGTGCGGCGGGCACCGGCCGGCGCGACCGGTAACAGTTGTCTAGTTGCGATGCTCGGGCGAGGGGGCGCACGGGACACAGGCCCGGAGCACCGCGTCGATCACGGAGCCCGCTCAGCCGTCATGCTGTCTTGCGCGATGCGCTTGAACCGCACGCCCGGCCCGTCGGAGCACCCTCGCCGTGGCAACCGCACTAGCTTACCCGAGCCGTCGGGAGCCCTTCACACCCTCCCCGCCCGGTTGTGCGGATCACGCTGGTGCGCCACACAACCGGTGCGGAAAGCCGCCAAAACGGCCAGCCGGCACCGAATCGAACGACCGGCACCGATCCGGCCGACCAGGCGAGCCAAGCGCCGTGTGCCACCCGCTGCCCATCTCCACCGGGCCGCGCGTCGTCCCGACCGGCGAGGTGTCGCGTGGACCGGGTCTTGGGGTGAGCGGTGCGGGGTTGACGACCGGGCCGCCGAGAGAGCGCCCCGCGCCGGGCTACCGGACGCCGCGGGTGGGATCGCCCGCCGTCGCGAACGTCAGGAGAGGCCGCCGAACAACGTCGTCACCGAGCCGTCGTCGAAGACCTCGCGGATCGCGCGGGCCAGGAGCGGCGCGATCGAGAGCTGAGTGATCTTGTCGACCTTCTTGTCGGCCGGGAGCGGCAGCGTGTTGGTCACCACCACCTCGCTGATCCGGCTCCCCGCCAGGCGGTCGCACGCCGGGTCGGACAGCACCGGGTGGGTGGCCGCGACCACGACCTCCGCCGCGCCCTCGTTGAAGAGGATGTCCGCGGCCGAGACGATCGTGCCGCCGGTGTCGATCATGTCGTCGACGATCAGGCAGACCCGGCCCTCGACCTCGCCGACCACGCGGTTGGCGACCACCTGGTTGGGCTTCAGCGGGTCGCGGGTCTTGTGGATGAACGCCAGCGGGCACCCGCCCAGCCGGTCCGTCCAGCGCTCCGCCACCCGGACGCGGCCCGAGTCGGGGGCGACGACCGTGATCGGCCGGCCCTCGTATTTGGCCTCGATGTGGTCGGCCAGCGTGTTCATCGCGAACAGGTGGTCGACGGGACCGTCGAAGAAGCCCTGGATCTGTGCCGTGTGGAGGTCGACCGTGAGGATGCGGTTGGCACCGGCGGTCTTGAACAGGTCGGCCACCAGACGGGCCGAGATCGGTTCGCGCCCCCGATGCTTCTTGTCCTGCCGCGCATACGGATAGAAGGGCAGGACGACCGTGATGCGCTTGGCCGAACCGCGCTTCAGCGCGTCGACCATGATCAGGGACTCCATCAGCCAGTCGTTGATCGGCGCGACCATCGACTGGACGACGAAGGCATCCGAGCCACGGACCGACTCACGGTACCGGACGAAGATCTCGCCGCTCGCGAAGTCGTACGCGTCCATGGGCGTCGGGTCGACCCCGAGCACCGCACCGATCTCCTCGGCGAGCGCGGGAAACCCGCGGCCGGAGAAGAGCATGAGGTTCTTGCGGTTCTCCGAACTGATGCTGGCCATTGGGTCGCCCGCTCCCGATCTCGTGGTTGCGCTCATTGTTGGTCGGGCGGACCGGACTCGCCCACCTGACCGGGGCCGACGTGGTCTTCTTCACGTTCCCGAAACACAATGACCGAATCAGCATCGGTCGCATCAACCGCGGCGGCGGCCGCGGCGACGGCCGCGGCGGTGCCGGGGCGCTTGCGCTCCACCCAGCCCTCGATGTTGCGCTGGTTGGCGCGGGAGACGCCGAGCGCACCAGGTGGGACGTCCTTGACGATCACGCTGCCTGCGGCGGTGTAGGCGCCGTCGCCGACGCGCACGGGCGCGACGAACATGTTGTCGGCGCCGGTCCGGGCGTGTGCCCCGATCACCGAGCGCTGCTTCTTGATCCCGTCGTAGTTGACGAAGACGGTGGCGGCGCCGATGTTGGTGCCTTCCCCGATCTCGGCGTCACCGACGTACGACAGGTGGGGCACCTTCGCCCCCTCGCCGAGCGAGGCGGCCTTCGTCTCGACGAATGTGCCGATCTTCGACTTGCGCCCCAGCCGTGTGCCCGGGCGCAGATAGGCGAACGGCCCGACCGACGCACCCGGCCCGATCTCGGAGGAGACGGCGTGGGTCCGGACGACCGCGGCACCCTCCCCCACGACCACGTCGATGAGCGAGGTGTCGGGGCCGACCACCGCACCCTCGCCGATGCTCGTCGCGCCGCGCAGGTGGGTGTTCGGCTCGACGACCGCGTCACGCGACAGGGAGACCGTCACGTCGATCCAGGTGGTGGCCGGATCGATGATCGCGACCCCGGCACGCATCCACCCGTCGTTGATCCGGTCGCGCATGATCGCCCGCAGGCCGGCCAGCTCGGCACGGTCGTTGGCGCCCAGCGTCTCGGTGGCGTCGGGGGCGCGGTGGGCCACGATCGGCGCGCCGGCCGCGGCGAGCATGCCGATGACGTCGGTGAGGTACTCCTCACCCTGGTCGTTGTCGGTGGAGAGCTTCCCGAGCATCTCGCGCAGCGCGGCCGCCTCGAAGACGTACGCCCCGGAGTTGATCTCGCGGATGGCCCGCTGCTCCGGTGTCGCGTCGCGCTCCTCGACGATCGCGGCGAACTCACCGCCCCGGTTGCGCACGATGCGCCCGAGACCGGTCGGGTCGGGGACCTCGGCGGTCAGGACCGTGGCCGACGCCTTGGTGGACTCATGGCTGTGCACGAGCGCGGCGAGCGTCTCGGCACGCAGCAGCGGGATGTCGCCGTTGAGGACGACCAGCGTCCCGGTGAGGTCCGGGGTGGCTTCCAGGGCGATCCGGACCGCGTGACCGGTGCCGCGCCGCTCGGCCTGGGTAACCGGAACCGCGTCGGGAGCGACCTGGGCGAGATGGTCACGCACCTGGTCACCACCGTGGCCGACAACCACGGTCACGGCACCGCCACCGAGGGATTCCCGCGTGGCGGCCAGCACGTGGCCGACCAGGGTCCGGCCGAGCAGCGGGTGCAGGACCTTGGGTATCGCGGACTTCATCCGCTTGCCTTCGCCAGCGGCCAGGATGATCACATTTCGCACGGGCGCGCTCCTCGACGGTTTCGGTGCGCCTCATCGTAATCAGGCCACCGACCGCCCGGATCCGAACCGGGTGACGGCGGCAGCGCTGGGGTGCCTGGATTCGAACCAGGACTGCGAGGCTCCAAAGGCCTGCGGGCTGCCGTTACCCCACACCCCAAATACCGCATTCAGAGCCTAGCTTGCGCATCAATCCGTTTCCTCGCCGGGCCACCGCGACCAGACCTTTCCCTCACCGAGCCGCCGAGACAGCCGATCGTGTCGTGGAGGCGGCGGAAGATCACACAAGACACGTGGTAACTGACTTGACACGAGCTTCGCATGGCGAACTTACGCCCCCGTAAGTTACGGTGACGTAAGCGTAACCCCGCCCGGCGACGAACAATCTTGAGAGGTGCCATGTCCCTGTCGGTCCTTGATCCAGCGCCCAATGAGGCCACCGCGCGCTCTCCCAAGCCACTGACGGAAGGCCGCCAGAGCGTCGGCATCCTCATCGCCCTGTGGGGCTTCGTGGTGCTGCCCTTCGCCGCCCTGCTCATCGCCGTGCCGGTGGCCTGGGGTTGGGGGTTGACCTGGCTCGACGTGGTCCTCGGACTGGCCTTCTACGTCGTCGGCGGGCTCGGCATCGGGACCGGTTTCCACCGCTACCTGACACACGGCTCGTTCAAGGCCAACCGCGGGCTGCGCATCGCGCTGACCATCGCCGGCAGCACCGCCATCGAGGGCAACCCGACGCAGTGGGTCGCCGACCACCGCCGCCACCACGCGTTCTCCGACCGCGAGGGTGACCCGCACTCGCCGTGGCGCTTCGGGGAGTCGTTCGGCGGCCTGGTCAAGGGTCTGTTCTACGCCCACGTGGGCTGGCTGTTCTTCCGCGAGCTCGCCAACCGGGAGCGCTTCGCCCCCGACCTGATGGCCGACAAGGACATCCGCCGCGTCGACAAGCTCTTCCCGGTCATCGTCATCCTGTCGGCGACGCTGCCGTCGATCATCGCCGGCCTGGTCACCTGGTCGTGGCAGGGTGCGCTGTCCGCGTTCTTCTGGGCCGGACTGGTCCGCATCGGCCTGCTGCACCACGTCACCTGGTCGATCAACTCGATCTGCCACGTCTACGGCGAGCGCCCGTTCGAGACCCGCGAGGGCGACCGGGCCAGCAACTTCTGGCCGCTGGCGATCCTGTCCTTCGGCGAGAGCTGGCACAACCTGCACCACGCCGACCCGACCTGCGCCCGCCACGGGGTCGACAAAGGGCAGATCGACATCAACGCCCGGCTCATCTGGATCTTCGAGAAACTCGGCTGGGCGACCGACGTCCGCTGGCCCAAGACCGACCGCATCGACGCCAAGCGCGTCGCGGCTGGCACGATGAACGGGTGACCGACCGCCTGGACGAAGACGACCTGCGACCTCCGGCACCACCGCCACCGGCCTCGGCGAAGTCGCGTGTACGGATGTCCTCCGCACAGCGACGCGAGCAGCTCATCTCGATCGGCCGGGCGCTGTTCGCCGAGCGCGGCTTCGACGCCACCTCCATCGAGGAGGTGGCGTCGCGGGCGAAGGTCTCCAAGCCGGTCGTCTACGAGCACTTCGGCGGCAAGGAGGGGCTCTATGCGGTGGTGGTCGACCGGGAGGTCCGGTCGTTGCTCGACCGGATCACCAACGCGCTGACCGCCGGCCACCCGCACGAACTGCTCGAGCAGGCCGCCCTGGCGCTGCTGGACTACATCGAGTCGGAGACCGACGGCTTCCGGGTCCTGGTCCGCGAGTCGCCGGTGATGTCCCCGACCGGAAACTTCATGAGCGTGCTCAACGACGTGGCGCACCAGGCCGAGCACATCCTCGGCTCGGAGTTCAAACGCCGCGGGTTCGACCCGAAGCTCGCGGAACTCTACTCGCAGGCGCTCGTCGGCATGGTCGCGCTGACCGGCCGCTGGTGGCTGGAGGTGCGCAAGCCGAAGAAAGAGGTCGTCGCGGCCCACCTGGTCAACCTGGCCTGGAACGGCCTGTCGAACATGAAGGGCAAGCCGACGCTGGTCACCCGGCAGAGCAAATGAAAAGGAGGCGGCGCGATCGCGCCGCCTCCTCAGCGTCCGGAGCTGCGGTCGTCAGGCCGTGCGCGGTCCGTGGCGGAAGTCCTCCTCGGCCGAGGCCTGGGCCGGCGTACCGACCCGGTCGTAAAGGCTCGCGGTGCCGACGATGCTGCCGAGGATGAAGGTCACGATGACGTTGGCCATCGAGAAGGCGAACACGTTCGCCTCGGTCTGCATCACCGCCAGCGACGCCATCCCGACGATGAGCAGGACGATGCCGGCGAGCTGGTTGATGAAGTGGGCGATGTTGCGCCCGACGAGGTTGGCGCCGAGCACGACCACGCCGGCGACGATCGAGAGCAGCGCAAACGCCGGGTTGGTGCGCAGGCCGAGCACCCATTCGGCCTCGTCGCGCGTGAAGAACGGCGCGCCGGAGGTCTGGACGAACCCGACCACGCCGAAGACCAGCATGTAGAGGCCCGCGACACCGGCAAGCAGCCGGTAGACGGGCCGGAGGTGGTGGTTGATCGGGAAGTGTGCGGCCATGGTCGAGATTCTAAGACCGAGTCACCCGGCGATCTCTGCCAGGGCGAGCCATTGCTCCTCGATCCGCGTTTTCTCGACCTGTACCGCACGAAGCTCCGCGTCCAGCGCGGTGATCTTCTCGTAGTCGGTCGCGTGCTCGGCGAGCTGGGCGTGCAGGGCCTCCTCCTTCTGCGTGAGGCGGTCGATGCCGCGCTCCAGCTTGGCCAGCTCCTTCCGGGCGGCCCGCTGGTCCTTCTCGGACGCCCGCAGATCGGTCCCCCGGTCCGCGACCACCGGCTTCGGGGCAGCGGGCGCGAAGCCACTGTCCGCGACGATCGTGTCGAGGTACTCGTCGACACCGCCCGGCAGGTGGACGAGCCGCCCGTCCCCGTACATGCCGTAGACCGTGTCGGCGACCCGCTCGACGAGGTACCGGTCGTGGCTCGCCACGATCAGGGTGCCCGGCCAGGTGTCGAGCAGGTCCTCGAGCGCGGCGAGCGTGTCGATGTCGAGGTCGTTGGTCGGCTCGTCGAGCAGCAGGACGTTGGGCTCGGTCGCGAGCAGCCGCAGCAACTGGAGCCGGCGCCGCTCACCACCGGACAGGTCGGCGACCGGGGTCCAGACCCGCGCACCGGTGAAGCCGAACACCTCGGCCAACTGCGCGGCGGACAGCTCACGGTCGCCCAGCTTCACCCGCTTGGCGACCTCCTCGACCGCCTCCAGCATGCGCAGGTCGCCCGGCAGCTCCCGCAGCTCCTGGGAAAGAAACGCGGGCCGGACCGTGCTGCCGCGCACCACCCGGCCGCCGTCCGGCTCGCGGACGCCGGCCAGCACCCGCAGCAGCGTGGTCTTGCCGGCGCCGTTGGCGCCCAGGACGGCGACGCGGTCGCCCGGCCCGACGAGCCAGTCGACCCCGGACAGCAGCGTGCGGTCGCCGGCCTTGAGCTCGACGCCGGACAGCTCGTAGACCTGCTTGCCCAGCCGGGTCACGGCGAGGCGCCGCAGCGAGACGGTGTCGCGCGCGGGCGGGACGTCGGCGATCAGCGCGTTGGCCGCGTCGATGCGAAACTTCGGCTTGCTGGTCCGGGCGGGCGGGCCGCGGCGCAGCCACGCGATCTCCTTGCGCAGGAGGTTTTGCCGCCGCGCCTCGACCTCGGCGGCCACCCGGGCCCGTTCGGCCCGGGCGAGCGTCCAGGCCGCGTAACCGCCCTCGTACGAACGCACGGCGGCATCCGCGACCTCCCAGGTCGTGGTGCAGACCGCGTCGAGGAACCAGCGATCGTGCGTGACGACGATGAGCGCTCCCCGCCGTTGCAGCAGGTGCCGGGCCAGCCACGCGATGCCGGCCACGTCGAGATGGTTGGTGGGCTCGTCGAGGATCAACAGGTCGGCCTCGCGCACCAGCAGCGCGGCGAGCGCGACCCGGCGCCGCTCACCACCGGACATCGGCCCCACCGGCGCGTCGAGGCCGAGGTGCGGCATGCCGAGCCCGTTGAGCACCGTGCGCACGCCCGCGTCGCCGGCCCACTCGTGCTCGGCCGCGAACCCGGCCGGAAGCCAGGCCGTGCCGACCACAACGTCCCGAATCGACGCCGAGGGCGGCAGGTCGAGCGCCTGCGGCAGGGCGGCGACCCGCAGGTCACGGCGGTGGGTGACGCGGCCGGCGTCGGGCTCCTCCGCCTTGGTCAGCATGCGCAGCAGCGTCGTCTTGCCGGCGCCGTTGAGCCCGACGATGCCGATCCGGTCGCCGTCGTCGATGCCCAGCGACACCTCGTCGAAGACGCGCCCGGCGGGGTAGGCCTTGGAGACCTTGTCCAGATTGACGATGTTTGCCATGGGTCAGAGCACTCTCGCGCCGGGGACGGGGCCGACGGCGGTGCGCACGGCCCGGCAGCAGTCGCGGGCCTCCAGCTCGGCGGCGATGAGGGCGGCGTGGCGCGCGTCCTCGGCGAGGAACACACAGGTCGGGCCGGAGCCGGAGACCAGGCCGGCGAGTGCGCCCGCGTCGAGGCCGGCGTCGAGCACCCCCCGCAGCTCGGGCCGCAGGTGCAGGGCCGCGGCCTGTAGGTCGTTGGTGAGCTCTCCGGCGAGCACCTCGGGGTCGCGCTGGCGCAGCGCGGCGAGCAGCCCGTCGGGCGGCCCGGCGTTGGTCTGCGCGCCGAGCTCGTCGAACGTCTTGTAGACCGTCGGCGTGGACAGTCCCTCGTCGGCGACCGCGAGCACCCAGTGCCACGCGTGGCCGCCGGTCAGGACCGGGCTGACCAACTCGCCGCGGCCGGTGCCGAGCGCGGTGCCGCCGAGGACCAGGAACGGGATGTCGGAGCCGAGCGTGGCGGCGATGGCGGCCAGGTCGTCACGGGACATGCCGGTGCCCCAGAGCTGGTCGCAGGCGACCAGCGCGGCGGCCGCGTCGGCACTGCCGCCGGCGAGCCCCGCGGCGATCGGGATCTGCTTCTTCAGGTGCAGGCGGGCATGCGGCTCGTGCCCGGTCTCCGCAGCGAGGGCGCGCGCCGCCCGGATGATCAGGTTGTCCTCGTCGAGGGACAGCTCGCCGGCCCCATCGCCCTCCATGGTCAGCGTGAGCGTGTCGCCTCGGCGTGCGGTGATCTCGTCGTAGAGCCCGATCGCGTGATACACCGTCGTCAGCTCGTGGAAGCCGTCCGGACGCGCCGGGCCGACGTGCAGGTGGAGGTTGATCTTCGCGGGCACACGCACCCGGACCGGTCCGTGCGCGGCCAGGCGCGGCCGGTCGAACTCCTCGTCCTCGGAGAAGAGCGGCTCGGTCACTGCTGCACCCTACCCGGGCCCGCCGCGCGCGCTCGCTGTCGGTTCGCGATCCGGGTGAAGTCCCCCACCGTGAGCTGCTCACCACGTGCGCCGGGATCGACCCCGGCGGCGCGCAGCACCCGCTCGGCCGCGTCCGGGCCGCCGGCCCAGCCCGCCAGGGCCGCCCGCAGCGTCTTGCGGCGCTGGGCGAACGCGGCGTCGACCACGGCGAAGACCGCCCGCCGGTCCTCGGCCGGCTCCTCCCGCCGGCTGAACGCCACCAGGCCGGAGTCGACGTTGGGCACCGGCCAGAAGACGCTCGGCGGGACCTTCCCCGCCTGCCGCGACTCCGCATACCAGGCGAGCTTCACGCTCGGCACGCCGTAGATCCGGCTGCCCGGCCCGGCGGTCAGCCGGTCGGCGACCTCCTTCTGCACCATCACCAGCCCGTGCCGCAGCGACGGGACGGTGTCGAGCAGGTGCAGGACGACCGGGACGGCGACGTTGTACGGCAGGTTGGCGACCAGCGCGGTCGGCGCGACCCCTTCGAGGGAGACCCGCAGCGCGTCACCGGCGATCACCGTCAGGCGCCCGGCGTGCTCCGGCGCGAACCGCGCGACCGTGTCGCCGAGCGCCCCGGCGAGCACCGGATCGATCTCGATTGCGTGCACCTGCGAGACGTGCTCCAGCAGCGCCAGGGTGAGCGAGCCCAGCCCGGGACCGACCTCCAGCACCGACTCGTCGGGTGCGAGCCCCGCCGCGCGGACGATCCGGCGGACGGTGTTGGGGTCGTGGACGAAGTTCTGCCCGAGCTGCTTGGTGGGGCGGATGCCGAGCTTGTGCGCGAGCTCACGGACCTCAGCCGGACCGAGAAGGCTCATCGCCAGGCACCGAAGGCCCGGTCGCCGTTGGCCGAGATGGCGGCGCACAGGGCGTCGAGGTCGTGGCCGGTGACGTCGGCGAGCGCGCGGACCGTCAGCGGAATGAGATACGAGGCGTTCGGGCGGCCACGGTACGGCATGGGCGTGAGGAACGGCGCGTCGGTCTCCACCAGCAGTCCGTCGAGCGGGGTGACCGCCGCCGCACGCCGCAGATGCGCCGCGTTGCCGAACGTCACGGTGCCCGCGAAGCTCAGCAGGTAACCCCGGTCGAGGCACTCCGCCGCGAACGTCTCGTCACCGGAGAAGCAGTGCATGACCACCCGGTCGGGCGCGCCCTCCTCGTCGAGGACCCGCAGGATGTCGTCGTGGGCGTCGCGGTCGTGGACGACCAGCGTCTTGCCGTGTCGCTTGGCGATCGCGATGTGCGCACGGAAGCTCTCGTGCTGGACCTTGCGCGCGTCCCCCTCGCCGGTGCGGAAGTAGTCGAGGCCGGTCTCGCCGATGCCGCGGACCCGCGGGTGGGCGGCCAGCCGCTCGATCTCGCGCAGCGCGGCGTCGAGGTCCGGCACGCGCGGCGCGTCGTTGGGGTGCAGCGCGACGGTGGCGACCACGGCCGGGTGCTGCGCGGCGACCTCGACGCCCCACCGCGACGACTCGACGTCGCAGCCGACCTGGACGAGCCGGTCGACGCCGGCGGCGCGGGCCGCCGCCACGGCCTCCGCGACCGTCGCCGGCCCGCCGTCACCGTCCTCCCGCAGCGTGATGTCGATGTGGGTGTGGCTGTCCAGCACCGGGACCGGCAACGGATCCGGTGCGGGTGGGAATGTGCCCTGCCGGTAGGGTTTTCTCGCACTCATCGGCGTTAAGCATGCCACCCCCGGTCCGGCGCTCACGATGTGTTCACTCCGCGCACACCGCCCGGCCCCAGCGTCGCGGAAGTGACAGTTGTCGGGCACACCGAGGGTCCGCGACCCACAGGGTGACGATCGACGGGGTCGCGCAGGGCGCGGCGTTCGAGGCGTACTCGGCCCGGCCGGCGCCGGTGACGCGCCCCAATGCGTTGATCTTGCAGTTGTGGTGCCGCGAAACTCCCAACTTGTCCGGGTTATCGGGCACCACAACTGCAAGATCGCGCAGGGGGACGGGGGTGGTGGGTTATGGCTCTAGGCGGGCCAGCTCCTCCTCGACGATCGACTCGTCGAGCTTGCGGAACACCGGGGTCGGGGCGGCGAGCGGCGTGCCGGGCTCGATCGCCACGTGCTCCCACTTCGCGCCCACCGTGTAGTCGCCCGTGAGCACCGGATAGGACCGGCCGTTGTCGAGGTCCTCGACCTCCACGATCTCGGGCATCGGGGCGTGGACGCCGGTGCCGCCGAGCAGCCCGTGGATCTTCTGCGCCGCGTGGGGCAGGAACGGGGTGAGCAGCGTGTTGCAGTCCCGCACCGCCTGGAGCGCCACGTGGAGGACCGTGCCCATGCGGGCCTTGTCCTCCTTGAGCTTCCACGGCGCCTGATCCGAGAAGTACTTGTTGACCTCGCCGACGATCCGCATGGCCTCGGTGATCGCCGCCTTCTGGCGGTGCTTGCCGAGCAGCCGACCGACGCTGTCAAAGCCGGCGCGGACGGCCGCCAGCAGGCGCTCGTCCTCGGCGGTCAGCTCGCCGGCGGCCGGGATCTCGCCGAAGTTCTTGGCGGCCATGGAGATCGAGCGGTTGACCAGGTTGCCCCAGCCGGCCACGAGCTCGTCGTTGTTGCGGCGACGGAACTCGGCCCAGGTGAAGTCGGTGTCGTTCGACTCCGGACCGGCAACGGCGATGAAATAGCGCAGTGCGTCGGCGTCGTAGCGCTCGAGGAAGTCGCGGACGTAGATGACCACCCGGCGCGAGGAGGAGAACTTCCGGCCCTCCATCGTCAGATACTCCGAGGAGACGACCTCGGTGGGCAGGTTGAGTGCGCCCAGCGAACCCGCCTCCGGCGAGGAGTAGCCCAGCAGGATCGACGGCCAGATCACCGAATGGAAGACGATGTTGTCCTTGCCCATGAAGTAGTAGCCCTGGGCCTCGGGATCCTGCCACCACTGGCGCCACGCGTCGGGGTCGCCGGAGCGGCGGGCCCACTCGATCGACGCCGAAAGGTAACCGATCACCGCGTCGAACCAGACGTAGATGCGCTTGTCGTCGCGGCCCCGCCAGCCGTCCAGCGGGATCGGCACACCCCACTCCAGGTCACGGGTGATCGCCCGCGGCTGGAGGTCGTCGATGAGGTTGCGGGAGAACTTCAGCACGTTGGGCCGCCAGCCGTCGCGGGTGTCGAGCCAGGCGTTGAGCTGGTCGGCGAAGGCAGGCAGGTCGAGGAAGAAGTGCTCGGTCTCGACGAACTCCGGCGTCTCCCCGTTGATCTTGGATCGCGGGTCGATGAGCTGGTCGGGGTCGAGCTGGTTGCCGCAGTTGTCGCACTGGTCGCCGCGCGCGCTGTCGTAGCCGCAGATCGGGCAGGTGCCCTCGATGTACCGGTCGGGCAGCGTGCGACCGGTCGACGGCGAGATCGCGCCGAGCGTGGTCTTGGCGATGATGTAGCCGTTGTCGTACAACCCCTGGAACAGCTCCTGCACGACCCGGTAGTGGTTGCCGGTCGTGGTGCGGGTGAAGAGGTCGTAGGACAGGCCGAGGCCGTGCAGGTCCTCGACGATGACGCGGTTGTAGCGATCCACGAGCTCGCGCGGGGTGACCCCCTCGGCGTCGGCCTGGACCTGGATCGGCGTGCCGTGCTCGTCGGTGCCCGACACCATCAGCACGTCGTGGCCGGCCATCCGCATGTAGCGGCTGAAGACGTCGGAGGGCACCCCGAATCCGGACACGTGACCGATGTGGCGCGGCCCATTGGCATAAGGCCAGGCGACCGCGGCGAGAACACGACTCATGACCCGCAAGCGTAGTGACCCTCCGAGGGCTTCGGCGAATGACTTCGCTCTTCGGCATTTCTCCCGACACGCGACCCGACATCCGAAGTGTCGGCCATCGTCCGTTGTCCAATACAGAACGTGAGTGATCAACCAACGCAGCGTCCCTGGCCGGCCCCGAGCCCGGACGCCGGGTGGTGGCGGGGCGAGGCGGCGGGGATCCCGCCCGCGCCGTCCGGGACCCCCTCACCGGTGCTCGATGACGGCCCCGTCGCGCGGATCGAGGCGCCCGGGCCACGCCCCGACGACTTCCCCCTGTGGCCGACCACCACGACGGTGACGGTCGCCTCACCGGTCCCAGCCGTCGCCACGGAGGAAGCCGTCGCCACGGACAGGACCGCCGCCGCGGAGGACGCCGACGCCACGCAGGAGCGGGAGACGGCGGGGCTCACCGGCGCGATGGCCGTACAGGATCGTCCGGCGGGCCGGACGGACCAGTGGCCGGTGCCGGCGATGCGGGTGATGCGGCACCCGCGCCCGTCCGGCGGGCCGCCGCCGTCCCGCAAGTCGCGGCGGGCCCGCAAACCCCGCAACCCGGCCGCCGGGCTGGTGTCGATGCTGCTCACCGCACTGCTCGCGGGGTTCTTCGCGTGGACCAGCGCCGAGCCGTTCTGGCTGGACATGGGGCACGCCGTCCGCGGCACCGCGACGGTGACGTCGTGCGAGGGTTCGGGCGTTCTGCGCCGATGCCTGGCGACGTTCGCGGCGACCGGGCCGGGAGCCGGCGAGCCGGTCGACGGCGTGTCGCTCGTCGGCGCCGAGAAGGCCCCCGGCACCGCACTGGAGGCGCGCATGGTGCCCGACGGCCGGATCGCCTACGCCGGCAGCCTGTCCGGCCTGCGCGTGCGCTGGGCGGTCGGCCTCGTGCTGGTCGTGCTCTGCGGCCTGGCGCTGTCCTGGCTGACCGGTGCGTGGCGCCTGGGCGGCCGGCGGACCCGGCTGGCGGCGTGGTCCCTGACGACGGCGGCCCCGCTCGTCCTGGCCGCCGGCATCGTCCTGGCCTCCTACTGACCGCCCGGTCACCGACCTACTTGTGGGCCACCACCGCGGCGTAGACGTCACGCTTGGGGACGCCGTGGCGCAGCGCCACCTCGTGGATCGCCGGCTTGCGGTCGGTGCCGGCCGCGACCAGGGCGGCCACCTCGGCGGCCAGCGACACGTCCGACGGGCGCTCGGCCGGCACGTCCGGCGCGCCGCCGACCACGAGGGTGATCTCGCCGCGCGCCGTGTCGGCGTCCTCCGCCAGGGAGCCGAGCGTGCCGCGGCGGATCTCCTCGTACGTCTTGGTCAGCTCGCGGCACAGCGCCGCTGGGCGGTCCTCGCCGAAGGCCAGCGCCATGTCCCGCATCGTGTCGGCCACCCGGTGCGGGGACTCGAAGAACACCATGGTGCGCGGCTCGTCCGCCAGGGACGAGAAGTACGCTCGACGTTCACCGGGCTTCCGCGGGGGGAATCCCTCGAAGCAGAACCGGTCGCAGGGCAGACCGGAGACGGCCAGCGCGGTGGTGACGGCGCTCGGCCCGGGGGCGGCGCTCACCGGCACACCCAACGCCACCGCGGCCCGGACGAGCCGGAAGCCGGGGTCGGAGACACTCGGCATGCCGCCGTCGGTCACCACGGCGACTGTCGCGCCGGACTCGAGCAGGTCGGCCAGTTCGGGGGTCCGCCGGTCCTCGTTGCCCTCGAAGTAGCTGACCAGACGGCCGGAGATGGTGACACCGAGATGCTGCGCGAGACGACCGAGACGCCGGGTGTCCTCGGCCGCCACCACGTCGGCGGTGGCCAGCACCTCGCGGAGTCGGGCCGAGGCGTCGTCCGGGTTGCCCAGCGGCGCCCCAAGGAGAATCAATGGCACATGTGCGATGGTGGCATCCCGCATCCTACGATCGCCCAATGACCTCGGGTGTGCTGACCGAAACGAGCAAGGCGGAGACCGCCGGGACCGATCCGGTGCCCGGTATCGTGCGCCGCCGGCTCGCCGGGCCGGGCCGATTCACGCCGCACTTCTGGCTGACCGCGATCCTGGTCACCGGCATCGGGCTCGTGCTGCGACTGGTGAATCTCGCACACCCGAAAGAACCGATCTTCGACGAGGTCTACTACGCCAACGAGGCATGGGACCTACTGCAACACGGCGTCGAATGGAACCCCGAGGACAACACCCCCCAATACGTCGTCCACCCCCCACTGGGCAAATGGATGATCGCCCTCGGCGAGCAACTGTTCGGCTACAACTCGTTCGGCTGGCGCATCATGGCCGTGCTCACCGGCATGGCCACGGTCCTGCTCATCACGATGGCCGCCTGGCGACTGTTCCGCTCCACGATCCTGGCCGGCACCGCCGGCCTGCTCATCTCACTCGACGGCATGCACTTCGTGCTCTCCCGCGCCGCCCTGCTCGACACCTTCCTGATGTTCTGGATCGTCGTCGCGTTCCACTTCCTCGTCCTCGACCGCGAACAGCGCCGCACCCGATGGCTGCACCTGCTCGAAACCGGCGCCGACCCCGACCGGCGACCCACCCTCGGCCCGCCCTACCACCGCATCGCCTGCGCCGTCGCGCTCGGACTCGCCTGCGGGGTCAAATGGAGCGCCCTGTGGTACGTCATCCTGTTCGCCATCGCCGTGCTCGTGTTCGACATGAGCGCACGCCGCAGCGCCGGCGCCCGGCACTGGATCACCGACAGCATCCCGGAAGGGATCGGCTGGGCCGCCGCCATCGCCGGCATCGCCCTGCTGACCTACCTCGGCACCTGGTGGGGCTGGTTCGCCTCCGACGACGGCTACTTCCGCCACTGGTACGCCGAAACCAACGGCCTGCCCCACGACCGCCTCATCGACCCGCTGGTCAACCTGTGGCACTACCACCAGGAGGCGTACAAGTTCCACACCGGCCTGAGCACGAAGCATCAGTACCAGTCATGGCCGTGGCAATGGCTGCTGCTCGGCCGGCCGGTCGCCTTCTACTGGGACACCGCCGGACCGTGCGGCGCGAGTAGCTGCGCCTCGGAGATCCTGCTGCTGGGCACCCCACTGCTGTGGTGGTCGTTCCTGCCCGCGCTGGTCGCCCTCGGCTGGCTGGCCGTCGCCCGCCGCGACGGCCGCGCCTGGCTGATCATGGCCTGCGCACTGGCCGGCATCCTGCCCTGGTTCCAGAACATGCCCGAACACCGCACCATGTTCTACTTCTACGCCCTACCCGCCGAACCGTTCCTCGTCCTCGCCGTCGCCTACGTCCTCGGCGCCGTCATCGGCCCCGCCCGCCACCTGCGCCCCGACAGCGACCAACGACTCGTCGGCTCGATCATCGCCGGCGCCTACGTCCTGCTCGTCGCCGCCTGCTTCGCGTACTTCTATCCGATCTACAGCGGCATGGACATCACGTACACGGAGTGGTTCTCCCGGATGTGGCTCGGATCCCGCTGGGTGTAGCAACCACACCGTGACTGGGTATCAGCAGAGCCGACGACACTGCCTTATATTATTTGCCCTACGGCAAGCAAAGGCTGGCGAAAGGCTCGCATGTCCGGCGTTGGCTCCATCGAGAAGGCACTGCTTACGGCTCCGCCGGATCGGCTGGTGGAGACCCTCGACGCGTACCTCAGCGCGAACCACGGCGCAAAGAGCAGCACTTTCTGGCTGGCCGACTACCGCACCACGACGCTGGCCCCGTCCGGAGTCGAGCAGGACCCGGCACTCGAGGAGCAGCTTGCCGCGGCGACCCGCGCGTTCGCCAGCCAGACACCGGTGGTCGAGTCCCGCGAGGGGCAGGCCTTCGCCAGGCTGCACCTGCCGGTGAGCAACTGGGGCGAACGGGTGGGCGTGCTCAGCGTCGGGCTCGACGCCGAGCGGGCGCCGACCGAGCTGCCGCGCCTCCAGGAGCTGGCCGAGACGTTCGCGGTCGCGCTCTCCGCCGCCTACCGGCGAACCGACCGCTACCATCTCGACCGGCGGCGTTCGGGCAGGTTGACGATGGCCGCCGAGATGCAGTGGGACCTGCTGCCGGCCCGCGGCTTCGAGCAGCCGGGGGTGAAGCTGGCGGGACAGCTCGAGCCGGCGTACGCGGTCTGCGGCGACCACTTCGACTGGGCCGTCAACGGCGACTGGCTCACCGTGACCGCCCTCAACGGCATGGGCACCGGCCTCGACGCGGCGCTGCTGACCACCCTGGCCGTCAACGCGATGCGCAACGCCCGCCGGTCCATCCCGGCCGGACAGAGCAGCCCCGGCGACCTCGCCGACCAGGCGGTTCTCGCCGCTGACGCGATCTACTCGCAGTACGGCGGCACCCGCCACGTGGCGACCCTCCTGCTGTCGCTCAACACGGCCACCGGCGAGCTGCGGATGATCGACGCGGGATCGCCGCGCATGCTGCTGGTCCGCGGCGGCCAGGTGCGGGACGTGGTCCTCGATCCGCAGTTGCCGCTCGGCATGTTCGGCGACACGAGGTACGTCGAAGAACGTGAACAGCTCCGCCGAGGCGATCGCCTGTTCATCGTCAGCGACGGCGTGCACGCGGCCGGCCGGCCGAATGAACCGACGTATGGTGAGCGGGACTTGAGTCGTGCCATACGATCGACGCGGTTGCAACCACCGGCCGAGGCGATCAGTAGTGTCATGCGGAGCCTTCGTGACTTCCACGCGGGTGCCGAGCCAGCCGACGACGCGCTGATCATCTGCCTAGACTGGTCTCCCCGAGCCGACCCGTGACCCCCGCGACACCCGGAGGACATCGTGCGGAGCAGACCCTCACCGCACCCATCTGGTAGTGACGACGCGACCCTGACCGCTGCGCTCATGGTCGACGCCGCGGGTCAGGCACTGGTCGTCACCACGAGCGCCGCCAACGACAACTCCGGGGTCTCCGCGGCGCAGCTACGCGTGCTCGGCGTCGTCGACCAGGCCGGATCGATCAACCTGACCCAGTTGGCGATCGCCCTGCACACCGCGCCGTCCTCGGCGAGCCGGCTGTGCGACCGGCTGGAGGCGGCCGACCTGCTGCGCCGCACGGCCGACGATCGGGACCGCCGCGAGGTGTGGCTCGTGCTCACGCCGACCGCGCGCCGCCTGCTCGACGGCCTGGGCCGGCAGCGACAGGAGACGATCGCGGCGGTGCTGCGCCGGATGGCGCCGGACGACCGCGCCGCGCTCATGCAGGGGCTCGCGGCGTTCGCGCGCGCGTCCGGCATGCCGGTGGCCGAGGACTCCGCGGCCCAGCCGGGCCAGCTTGCCGGCTAGCCGACCGGAATCTCCGCCCACACGACCGTGCCGTCGGGCTCCGCCCGGGTCGAACACCGGCCCTCCGGTCAGGCGTGCTCCAGGTCTCGCCCGATCCTGTCCTGTTCGGCGGAGCCTGCCCCTGCCCGTCAGATCGTGTCGGGAAGAATCCACCAAACCAACAACCGGGGCCGGGCGCAACGGCTTCCGGCGGGGGCCCAAACCCTGTCCGGCTGTCCGCATTGTACCGAAATGTGGCTTCCCATGAAGTGCAAATTGCACATTGTCACATGATTGAGTAGCCGCTCTGCCAAGTCGTGAGAGTACTACTATTTACATCGGTGTAATTACACCGGCAGATCCGGATGAGGCGGACATCCATCGAGTATCAAGAGCATCTATATTGAGTAGATCGCATGCCGACGCGCCGCTGACCTAGGTAGATTGCGGTCCACACGACGCGTTGATTATTACGGCGGAAGCGTAGTCACCCCCGCATCCTCAGTGCCCAACCGGCGCCCCGCAGGCATGCCGCCGGAGCTCACGCTGCGTGATGACATGGCGGCCCGGCACAGATATCGCCGATTGCAAAACCGGGCAAAAGTATCAGTTCGTCCGGGTGTCATGCGCACACGGCGTTCGCTGCCCTACTGCAAAATTTTTAAATCCTTCTATTTGTTGAGCGATGAACCGGGCGAAGTGGGGACACCTCCACGCTCATGGGAATCGAGTATGATAAATATTGGACTCCCCCTCGGAGCGGCGTCAGTTCTATGGTGGTCCGCGTTGGCAGTCGGCCCCATTCACGAACTGGGAAGGTCCGAACGCACGTCGTAAATCCGCGGCTTTCGGGAGTGACGGTGCATACGAGTCACCACAGCGTGCCACGCGAGAGCACTCTTGACAGATTGGCGCACAACGACGCGGCCGAACGGTTCCTCGGCGGACTGGGTTGGAGCCCGTCGACCCATCCCCTGGAGGGTCGGCCGCCGCCCGCGGAATCGCGGCCACAGGTCAGTGGCGCTCCCGGCCTGCCAGGCGTCCATCTCGCCCGGGAGCGGCTCCTGGAGCAGCTCGACTCGGCGGTCGTCCACCCGGTCACCCTGCTTTGCGCGCCCACCGGCTGGGGCAAGACGGTCCTCGCCACGTCGTGGATCCGCGCCGGCCGCGCCCCGGGCCGTAGCGCATACGTGCGGTTCGAGCCCAACTGTGGCACCGCGGCCTGGCGGCAGCTCACGATCGCACTCACCGCGTCCGGCATCTCCGTCGACCCGGCGACCTACGCCCGGCACGACGCCCCGCGGAACGAGCGGACCGTCGTGGTCCTCGACGACGTGCACCACGTGACCAACCAGACCGTGCTGCGCCGGCTGGAGCGGCTCATCTCCCGGCTCGGCGACCGCATCAGCTTCTTCATCCTGGCACGCAGCGAGCCGCCGCTGTCACTCTACCGGTGGCGGGTCCGTGGGCAGCTCACCGAGCTGCGCACCGATCACCTCTCGTTCACGCAGGAGGAGGTGGCGGGCCTCGCCGCCGGCTACGACGTCCGGCTGGCCCAGCAGTTCCGCTACGCGCTGTGGCACGTGACCGAGGGCTGGCCGGCCGCCGTGGCGGTGACCCTCGCGGCGATGGTCGGTCGGCACGAGCCCGAGCGCGTCGTCACCGATCTCGTCCTCGGCGAGGCCGGGCGGAACGAGGAGGTCGGGCTGACGGAGTACGTCCGCGGCGAGATCCTCCAGCACCTCGACCCCGACGTCCGTGAGGTCATGCTCCGCACGTCGATCCTCGAGACCGTCTGCCCCGGCCTGGTCGAGGCGCTGACCGGCAGCCGCGGCGGCGCCCGGCTGCTGGCCCAGATGAGCCGCGCGAACGCGCTCGCCACGTTCTATGGGGGCTCGCACTCCTGGTACCGCTACCGGCGGCTGCTGCGTGCCGTGCTGCGTGCCGAGATCCGCACCGTGCTGCCGGCCGAGGAGCGCACGCTGCACCGCGCCGCGGCCGGCTGGTACGCCGCGAACGGGCTGCCCAGCGACGCCCTCACCCACGCGGCCGCCGGCGGCGACTGGATCACCGCCGAACGACTGTTTTTCCAGTACTGGCCCGAGCTGACCGGTTCCGGCCCCCGCGCCATGCCACCGCGCGAGGGTCCGCATCCGCCGCAGGACATCGCGGACCGGCCCCTGCTCGCCTTCGCGCTCGCCATCTGCTGCCGGGACAGCGGCGACATCGCCGGCATGTCGGCGTTCATCCGGCTGGGTGAGCGCGCCCTCGGCGAGGCGCCGTCCGCGGCCCAGGCCGAGATGCTGGCCGCGGTGCGGCTCGCCGAGGCGGTGGCGATCGAGGACGTGGAACGCATCGGCGACGCGGCGGTGCGGCTGCTCGCACGGAGCGAGGAGGCGGCCGGCGAGCACATCTACGCCGACTCGACCGATGCCGCCCGCGCCGTCGCGTACCTGGGGCTGGCCGGGTCCGCCCTCGCCGTCAACGACCTGGAGGACGCCGATCTGGCGTTGGAGCGCGGGGCGGAACTCGCCGGCAAGTCGGGCTTCAGCCTGCTCGCGGTGCAGGCCAACTGGCAGCGGGCCGCCTCGCACCTGCGCCGGGGGCGGCTGTCGGCGGCGGCGGCGTACGCGCGGCGGGTGCTCGACGGCTGCCGCGACGCCGGCGTCACCGAGGCACGCACCATCACCTACGCCCGGCTCGTCCTGGCCGCTGTCGCCCGTGAACGAGGACTGCTCGACGAGGCGCGGTACCACCTCGAGGAGAGCATCAGCGTGCACGCCGTACCGGACGCGAACGGCACGCTGGCCAGCTCCATCGCCCTCGCCCTCCTGCTGTTCGCCCGTGACGACCGCACAGGCGCCGCCGAGGCTCTCGAGCCGCTGCTCGGCTGGCGGAGCAGCGGCATGCCCCGGATGATCGACGTGGCGGTGCGCGTGTTGCACGCCGACCTCTGCCTGCTCGACGGGCGCCTCGACAAGGCCCGCGCCATCCTCGACGGCCTGAACCGGCAGTGGCCCGGCACGGCGGAGGTGGCCCTGGCGGACGCACGCTGCAGCCTCGCGGAGGGCCGCTCCACGTCGGCGGTACGGACCCTGGAGGGAGTGCTCGCCGACGAGCCGCTGTCCCTCGTGACGACGGTCTCGGCAACGGTACTGCTGGCGCAGGCGCTGCGGCAGCTCGGCGACCTGCCGGGTGCCGCGGAGCAGGTCGAGCGGGCGCTCAGGCTGGCCGGGCCGGAGAGCATCAGGCGGCCGTTCCTCGGGCACGGAGCGTGGATCTCGGAGCTGCTGGAGTCACCGGCAGAGCGCTCGCTGCCGCCCGGCACGGAGGTCGTCACGGCGTCGGCCCGGCCCATCGTCACCTTGAAGATCGGTGCTGCTCACCCGGCATCTCCGCACCCCGTCTCCGCTCCCCCGGTCACCGCGCACCCCGCTTCGGCTCCCCCGGCGTCCGGGTTTTCCGGCCCGGAGCCGTCCAGCGTGGTCTTCCCGGCTTCCGCGGGCGACGACCGGATCACCGAGCCGCTCACCGAGCGGGAGACGCTCGTGCTGCGGTATCTGCGCAGCATGCTGTCGCTCGCCGAGATCGCGACCGTGCTCAGCGTCTCGTCGAACACGGTCAAGACCCACGTCCGGCACGTATACCGCAAGCTGGGGGTGAGCCGACGCCGCGACGCCGTCCGCCGGGCGAGGGAGCTCAGCCTCATCTGATTCACCCCGCCAGGGTGGGCGCCGCGCCGCGGTGAACCACCCGGTTCGGGCGAGCCGCCCACCCTGTGCCGAAGGCCACGATATTGCGGTCACCGGTGCTCCGACCGGCGGCGGACCCCGGGCCGAGGATGTGGTGCGTGATGGCTCTGGCAGTGCACGATCTCGCGTTGCAAGGAGACATCAACGGCGTCCGCGTCGCGGTGCGGTGCGAGGTGGCCGACCGCACGGCGAACGTGGGCGGCGACTGGTATCTGAGCATGGCCCTCCCCGACGGCGACGTGCTGCTCGCGGTCGGTGACGTCATGGGCCACGGCCGTGCCGCCGCGGCCACCATGGTCCAGTTGCGCGCCGTGATGACCCGGCTGTCGCTGGCCGGTGACGAGCCGGGGGCCGTGCTCGCCGCCCTCAACCGGATGCTGTGCCGCCGGCACACCACCGTGCTCGCCACCGCGGTCTGCGGCCGTTTCCGGCCCGCCGACCGCACACTCACCTGGGCCAGGGCCGGGCACCTGCCGATCCTGCGGGCCACGTCCGAGGGTGTGTCGCCGCTCTTCCAGCCGCCGGGCATGGCGCTCGGCGTCGATCCCGCCGCACGGTACTCCCAGGCCACGGTGCGTCTCGCCGGGGGCGAGATGCTCTTCATGTACACCGACGGCGTCGTCGAACAGCGGGACCGCGCCATCGACCAGGGCGTGCAGGACCTCGCCGACGACGTCCGCCTGGCGATGCGCACCGCCGCGCCCGGCGAACGGCTGCGCAACGCCATCGACCAGGCACGCCGCGGCAACCCCGACGACGACGCCTGCCTCCTCGCCGCGGAGCCGGTGTAGCGCCGTGCCGGGTGGCCACCCGCCTGGTCACCCATCGAGGGTGATTACTACTCACCCCTGTCGTTCAAATCATGTTCCCAGGCACGACACGTTGCCGAACTTCGGCTGGCGCCGATGTCCGGAGAACCGGGGAGGCCGGGGATCCACCCACGTCCGCGGGCAGGGTCTCGACCGCTTCCCGGCAACCGGCACGGAGGGGTCTGCGCCGGTGGGTCGGTCACGCGGGCGGCGTGATCGGAACACCACTTGTCGCGCCTGTTCCGGGGGGAACAAGTAACGGGGGAAATAGGCCGTGCCGGTCTCGGTTTCGACCGGGGCCGGCACGGCCTCAACAGTTTTCTGACTCAGGCAAGGGAGACAACGGGCGGATGCGCGACGGCGGTGCGGTGAAGGAATGGACGGCGTTCGGTACGACCATGCTCACGCTCGTGGGCACGCTGAACGTCTCACAGGGATTGCTGGTGGGGTTCGCCAGCGGTGGGGTCGGCTTCAACCGCGATGATGTGGCCTTCACCAGCGCCGGCACCTGGGCCGCCGCCACGGTGACGCTGGGCGTGCTCCTCGCGATCACGGGTATCGCGCTGCGCGCGCGCAGGAGCAGCTCGCGGTTCGCGGCGGTGAGCATCGTGGCGCTGCACACCATCTCACAACTGGCCATGCTGCGGGCCTACCCGGCCTGGTCGCTGCTCATGATCGCGCTGGACGTCATCATCATCTTCATCCTGACCGTGCCGCGGAACCGGCGGGCGGCCGACGAATCCGCGTCGGCGCCGGCCCCGGTGGCGAAACTGGCGCTGCGCCGGAACAGCCGGTCGGACGCCTACCGGGCGCGGCACAAGGCGGGCCACCCGGTGGTGCGGCACAGCGCCGAGAACAGTGACATCATCCTGGTCGACCTGATGGTGGACCCGCACGCCGTGCCGTCGGAGACGGTCGACGCCGAGCTTGTCGAGCCCGATCTAGACACCCCGACGACCTGGGTGCGGGCGATCGGCCACGCGACGGTCCCGGTCCGGGTGAACGAGGCCCCGGCACGGCGGGAGGTCCTCGACCCGCTGGTCGACCCGCTGCCGATGATCCTTGAGCAGCAGCCCGCGACGACGCGGGAGTCCACACCGGACGGCGCTCCGGAGGAGCTGGCCGCGATCGGCGCCCGTCCGTACGTGGTGCGCTGACTCCCTGTCGCACCGCCGAACAGCGGCGGCGTCCATCACGGACGCCGCCGCTGTTGTCGTTCCGGCAGAGTCTCCCCTCCCGGCGCACCACGCGGACGTGGGCGCCGGACGGCCCAGGGACCAGAGGGGTTGGGTCCGCTCGGGGGTGCCCGGGCGAAGCGATGTACCACCCACCCGCACCTCGGGCGGGGCCCGTCGAGGGGCCGGCCCGGCAGAAGCCCGGGAACAGCGAAGCGCGGCAGGTCCGAAGACCGCCGCGCTCCGCGGGAATCGACTCCTACAAGAGGTTCAGCTCGCGGGCGCGTTCGATCACCTCGCGGCGACGGCCCACGCCCAGCTTGCGGTAGATGTTCTTCATGTGGGTCTTCACGGTGTTCACCGAAACGTAGAGCATCGACGCTATCTCGCCTGCCGACAGCGTGCCCTGCAGGTACCGCAGCACGGCCAGCTCCCGCTCCGTGAGCGGCTCCGCCAGCTCGCCGGCGGCGGCCGCCGGACGGCCGAAGCCGTTGAGCTCGGCGGCGATGTCCTCGGCCAGGCCGCGGAAGCCGCTGCCGGCCGGCAGGTACGTCACGAGCAGCTCCCGCACCGGCTGACCACCCGCGACGAACGGCCAGCGGATCGACTCGTCGTCGGCGAACCGCAGCGCCTGCTCCAGTGCCCGGCCGGCCTTCGACCGATCACCCAGGGCGCGCAGGGCGCGGGCCGAGGTGAGGTTCGCGTCGACGGTCCAGACCAGCGAGCCCGTCGTGGGCTCGAGATAGGGCTGGACGGAGCCGAGGGCCGCCGCGGGGCGGCGCTCCGCGAGGTGCGCCTTGGCCCGGACCACGCCGTGCCACGGGGCGAGCATCTCGACCGGTTCGAAGTTCAGGAGGCGCTTCGCCGCCTCCACGTCACCCGCCGCCAACCGCAGCTCCGCCTCCGCAAGGGTCACGCAGTGCTGGAGCTTCGGGGTGTACCGCCAGTCGGCCAGTTGGCGGCGGATGGCGGCCAGTTCCGTGCACGCCGCGCGCGCGTCGCCCGCCGCGGCGCGGATGTGTGCACGGGACATGGTCGCCACCGCCACCAACGCGGGGTCGGCGAGGCCGCCTCCGTCGAGTGCACGGTCGAGGTAGTGCTCGGCTGCACGCACCCGGGCTTGGAGGTAGCAGACCTCGGCGACGGTCAACTGTGCCCACACGACATCGCTGCCCTGGGTCTGGCCCTCGCGGTCGGCCAGAGCGAGCGTTTCCTTGCCGTAACGCATCGCGGCGGTGAGTCTGCCCCGTGCCGCGTTGAGTTGGGCGAGCTGTCGTAGAGCAGCTAGCTGCGACTGGACGCCGCCGCTGCGGCGGGCCAGGTTGAGCGATTCTTGCAGCGCGTGCTCGGCGGCCTGGAGGTCGCCCTGGATGAGCCGCGCACCGCCGACGGCGACGAGCGCCAGGGCCCGCATGCGCGCGGTGTCCTGGTCGTCGAGGCCGGTGTCCTCACGCAGGAGGAGCGG
Organism: Dactylosporangium roseum; assembly: GCF_025264685.1. Taxonomy (GTDB): domain Bacteria; phylum Actinomycetota; class Actinomycetes; order Mycobacteriales; family Micromonosporaceae; genus Dactylosporangium; species Dactylosporangium roseum. The sequence goes on along the minus strand of NZ_CP073721.1, from coordinate 814,820 downwards.
GGCGGTTGCCAGTACCAGCTCCGGCTTCTGGCTTTGATGTGCCTCCGCCATCCGGAAACTGTCGACGATCGGGCGCAGTTGCGCGCGCGCCGAGTCGACGAGGGTGTGCTGGGACCGGTCGACCAGGTGCAGGAAGGTCTCGGTGCCCTGCGGGTCGCTGGCGTCGAGCCGTTCGGCGGCGAACGCCAGGGCCAGCTTCGGGTCGTTGCGGACCTCCTGCGGAGGTGGTGGAACCAGTTCCTTGATGGTGCGCAGCCGCGCGCCCGGCACCAGCTCCTGCCAGCTCTCGGCGAGCAGGTCGGCCGCCTGACCCCAGTTGCGGGCGGCGAGCGCGTGCCGCAGTGCGTCGGCCGGCTGGTCGTGCGCGGCGAACCAGTCCGCGGCCCGCCGGTGTAGCTGGCGGACCTGCTCGGGCCGGCGGTGCCGCAGCTCGTCGTAGAGCATCAGCCCGAACAGCGGATGGCACCGGTACATCCCGGCGTTGCCGCTGCCCTGCACGACGAAGAGGTTCGAGTGCTCGAGCTGCGCGAGGATCCGCGCGCCGTCGACGCGGCCGGTCAGCGCCTCCACCAGTTCGGCGCTCACCTGGTCGAGGACCGACGTGCAGAGGACAACTTCGCGGACGTCCTCCGGCAGCGTGTCGAAGACCTCGCCGACCAGGTACTCCCCCAGCGCCCGGTCCTGCAGCGCGAAGCGCGGGACGAGGCTGTCGGGCTCGGGATGCCCCTGCACCGCCAGCGCGGCGAGGCGCAGGCCCGCGGCCCACCCTTTCATCACCGCGTGCAGCTCGACCAGGGCCGACTCCGCGAGCCGGACGCCGTGCGCGACGAGCATCTGCGCCGTCTCGTCGAGCGTGAAGCCGAGCGGGCCGGTGCGCAGCTCGGACAGCGCGCCGCGGATTCGGAAGCGGTACAGCGTGAGCGCCGGATCGGTCCGGCACGCGATCACGAGACGCAGGCGGTCACCCGCCTGGGAAAGCAGCGTCTCCAGTTCACCCCAGACCGGCGGAACCGAGAGTTCCTGTAGGTCGTCGAGGATGAGCACCACCGGCGGACCGGGCCGGCGCAGCAGGGCGACGAGTTCCTCGAGCGCCCCGCCGTCACCGTCGACGGTGTCGGTCACCTGGTGCTCGGCGGTCGACGCGGAGACCGCCTCCAGCACGTGCTCCCAAAAGCGTGGGCCGTGGTGCGCCTCGACGGTCAACCACGCCAACGGCCAGGGCACCCGCCCCGCCGCCACCCACTCGGCCAGCAGGGTGGTCTTGCCCCACCCCGCCGGAGCTGAGATCAATGTCAATGGCCCCGCCACGGCTCGATCGAGAGCGTCCAGGAGACGCGGTCGCGGCACGTGATAGCGGGGCGGCTCGGGCACTGCGAAATGCAGTGCGGGACGGGTGATGGTGTCAACGAGCGTTTTCTGCCCCAACGTATTTCGCCCCCTCCCACCCACCGCAGCACGGCGGATGACCACGGGATTGTGGGGCGACAAGAGGTGATGTCGCCTCACCCGTAGGGGGTGAACAAATGACGGTGCGTGGTCACCCCGCCTGGAGCGCCTGCCTACGCACGCATCGGAAACCCACGTGACAACTACCGGAATCAATGGCTTCAGGCTGTCGAGCCGCAGGCCGGAAGCGGTGGTCGTAGCCGATGGAGCAGAGGTAGGAACCGCCCTTCAACACCCGGCTGGCGAACACGGCGGCACCCGCGGGCGTGTCGACTCGCGGATTCTCCGCGACATCACCCACAGGGGTGAGTGGGTCGTCGCCGGCGTCGAACCGGGCGTTACCGGAGCGGTAGTAGTCCGAGGTCCACTCCCACACGTTGCCGACGACGTCGAAGAGGCCGTAGCCGTTGGCCGCGAACGCGCCGACCGGGCTGGTGCCGTGGCCACCCTCGGAGCGGTCGAGCCACGGGAAGATGCCCTGCCAGATGTTGGCGCGGCCGGCCTCCGGCTCGTCGCCCCACGGATAGGCGGCGCCGTCCAGGCCGCCCCGCGCCGCGAACTCCCACTCGGCCTCGGTGGGCAGGTCCTTGCCGGCCCACTTGGCGTATGCGAAGGCGTCCTCGTAGGCGACGTGGACCACCGGGTGGGCGGACTTGCCGCGGATCGACGACTCCGGGCCGAACGGGTGGCGCCAGGATGCGCCGGGCCGCAGTTCCCACCAGACCCGCCAGTCGCGTAAGGGCACCGGACCGGGCGGTTGGACGAAGACCATCGAGCCCGGAGGGCCCTGGTCGGCGGGGCGCTCGGCGACCGTGCGGTATCCGGTCTCCTGCACGAAGAGGGCATACTCCGCATTGGTCACCGGGTGCGAGTCGATCCAGAAGCCATCGACGGTGACCTTGCGCACCGGCGCCTCTTCCGGATAGAAGCCCTCGGCGCCCATGGCGAAGGTGCCACCGGGGATCCAGGCCATCTCCACGACCGCATTGTGGCGGCGGCGTCGGGTGACCCGTCCTCACCCGGTCCGGGTGAGGACCCTCGCGATTCGGCGTGCCGGGTGGCGTTCTCGCAGGTGGCGCGCTAAGTTCCAACATTTGTTCCGGGCCCGGCGGGACACGTGTCGCAGCGCACTGCGACGCCGATGACCATGGTCAATCGGCTTTCACACCGGGCGGGTGATGTCCCGTCATCCGTGGCGGCCGAACGATCGCTTGCAAAAGCACCGGTTCGCATCCGTAAGGGGAGGGAGGTCGCCACACGAGCTTCGCCGGATCCGGCCGCGGCGCCTCCTCTCTTGTCCGCCGCGGCCGGACGACGAACCCGCTCACCTGCGCCCCTTTCCCCGGTCGTCCTGACAGGTCCGCCGGTGTCCCGACGGCCCGAAGAGGCGCCGCCGGCATCCCCTGGAAGGAGCCGGTGTCCCGCCGAGGAGCCGGTGTCCCGCAGAGGAAAGGAACACAGAGGCCATGGCTGAGACCAGAACCACCAGGAACAGAACCGTGTGGTTCGGCTGGGTGACCTTCGCCGCCGTGCTGCTCGTCCTGATCGGGCTCCTCAACGTCCTCGAAGGGCTTGTCGCCCTGCTGCAGAACCAGGTGACGTTCATCGACGGCGGCAGCCTCGTCGTCGTCGACCTGACCGGGCTCGGCGTGGTCATGATCGTCTTCGGCGGTCTGCTCTTCGCGTCCGGCATTGGCCTGCTGGCCCGCAACAGGATCGCGCGGATCGTCGCCATCGTCGTCGTCGCGTTGCACGCCCTGGCGCAGATCGGTTCCCTCGGCGCGTACCCCGTCTGGTCGCTCCTCATGATCGTGCTCGACGTGATCGTCCTGTTCGCGCTCACGGTGCACTGGACGGACGCCTACGAGCCCGAGCCGCACCTGGCGGGCGGCTCCCACCGGTTGGACCGCGACTCGCAGTCGCGGGCCGCGGGCTTCCCGGTGAACGCTCCGGCGGCCGGTCGCGGCGTCCCGGCCCACGCCGCACCGGAGGAGGCACCCGGGCACCAGGCACCGGCCCACGCGGCGCCGGAGCGGCCCGAGAACGGCCATCAGCAGGAGTCCTATCAGCGGCAACCCATCCAGCCCGGGCCGATGCACACCTCCATGCCGCCCGGCTCGATCCACCAAGGGACGGAACAACAGCCCCGCGGGGCCGCCCAGCGCGGTCCGAACGCCGGCCCCTACGCGCCCGGCCAGCCGGGCTCGCCGACCCATGCCGCACCCACCTCCGGTTACGGCACCGGCGCCGGCTGACCCGTCATACGGAAGGTCGATGGTGGTCCAGACCCGCATGGGCGTGGGTGCCCTTCGGGTCGGGATGCACCGTCGCCGCCGTGAGCCGGGGCACCGCGTGCAGCAGGCGGTGCTCGGCCTCGACGGCGATCGCGTGGGCCTGGACGAGCGTGAGGTCACCGGCCACCACGAGATCGGTCTCAGCGTGCAGGCGGTGGCCGATCCAGCGCATCCGCAGCGCCCCCACCGCGAGCACCCCCGGCGTCCCGGCCAGGGCCTCCTCGGCCCGTGACAGCAGGGCCGGGTCGACGGCGTCCATGAGGCGCCGGTACACCTCCCGCGCCGCGTCCTTGAGCACGAACAGGATCGCGACCGTGATGAGCAGGCCGACCGCCGGATCGGCCCACCGCCAGCCGACCGCCAGCCCGCCGGCGCTCAGCAACACCGCGAGCGAGGTGAAACCGTCGGTACGGGCATGCAGGCCGTCGGCGACGAGCGCCGCCGAGCCGATGCGCCGACCGACCGCGATGCGATACCGCGCGACGAGCTCGTTGCCGACGAACCCGACGACCCCGGCGGCCGCCACGAACGGCAGCCGTGTGACGCCGGCCGGGTGAATCAGCCGGTCGACGGCCTCATAGACGGTGAAGCCGGCCGATGCCGCGATGGTCAGCACGATGACGATCCCCGCCAGGTCCTCGGCGCGCCCGTAGCCGTAGGTGTACCTGCGGTTCGCCGGCAGCCGGCCCAGTAGGAACGCGATGCCCAGCGGTACCGCCGTCAGGGCGTCCGCGACGTTGTGCAGCGTGTCGCCGAGCAGCGCGACCGACCCCGACCAGGCGGCGATGACGGCTTGCAGCATGGCGGTGGCGCCCAGGACCAGCAGCGACACCCAGAGGGCCCGCATGCCTTCCCTGGAGCCTTCCATGGCCGCGTCGACCTTGTCGCCGGCGTCGTGGGAGTGCGGGACCAGCAGGTGCCCGGCCCGATGCCGGAACCGGTGCCACCAGCCGCCATGACCATGCGTACGGAGCATACGGACACCATGACAGATGCGGGGACGCGAAAGGCGCCGACGCGGGCCTGGGAGCGCGCCGGCGCCGACGCGCCGTCCTCACATTGGTTCAGACGATCAGGATGCGGTGGTGTGAAAGGTCGGATCGCGACTTGCGATGGGTGGGCGGCCTCCTCCGGATCAGCCGCCCACCCATCGGCTCCCGCCGCCCTCGCTGAAGGCCGACCGGTGCTCAGGACGCGGGCCGAATTCACCGCTGTCTCCTGGACCGTTGAGTACCCCCTGCTCAACGGTTTTCACCGAGCGACCCAGCTGGGTCGTCACGTCGGGGACCACCGACGACGTGACGCCCGCGGCTGGCGGGAACGGGCGGACCACTATGGACGGTGCAGCAGTCACCGTCAGATCCGCCCGCAGTTCGGGCTCGAGCACGGGCAGCGTCGCGGTCATACGGCCCGCCGCCCAGTGGTCGTTCGCCTCGTCATGGCAAGAATCCTGCTGGCTGTCCGAGTGATGCGTCGTCACCCGTGCCGGGTGAAGAACCTGCCCGCCGCTTCTCACAACCAGCGCGCCGCAAGCCTTGTTCCACAACGGAAATAGGTGGACCCGAGTCCATAGTGGACCCGGGCCCGGGGCGGTCGTGTTCACGTCGACGACAGGTTGGACAGCTCCTTCTCCGCCAGCTCGACCTCCGCGACCAGCTTGGCGTGCTCCTCGGTCAGCGCGTCGAGCAGCCGGCGGGTCACGCGGAGGCTGTCGCCGCCGACCGACCGGGTGGTGGCGAGGAGGTTTTCGGCGGCCTCACGCTGGCGTTGCCGGCGGGCGTCCCACTGTGCCCGCCGGGCGGCCTCCGCGCGGGCCTCCTCGTTGCGCCGCTGCGCGAGCGCGGTCTGGAAGTCGCGCATCGCGTCCTCGGCGTGCCGGCGCGCGTCCCCCAGCAGCGCCTCCCCGGTGGCACGGGCCTGTTCCAGGTCCTGCTGCGCCTGGGTCCGCAGGGCGTTGGCCTCTTCCTCGGCCAGCTCGATCATCCGCTGGATTCGCCCGCCGACGGCCTTCGACTTCTCCTCGCCGCAGGTACACTGTTTGAGCTCCGTGTTGAGTCGTTCCACCCGCCCGGCGAGCTGCTGCTCGCGATATCGCGCCGAGGCCAGCTCCGTCTCCAGGGTCGTCAGGCGCATCTGCAAGGTGGCGATGTACCGGTCGACCTGGGCGCGATGGTAGCCCCGGAGGCTCAGCTCGAAGCCGTTCTCGGGGCGCAGCTCGATCTCGCCGACAAGCGCGCTCATCCTGGCTCATCCCCCTCCTCGGCCCGTTCTCGCGACGGGCGATAGCGGGAACGCTGCCGACCGGTGTGGTGACCGCGCGTCATCCGTTCCGGGTGAGCCTCCGGCGGACGGCTCGCCGGTGCAGCGGCGTCGATGGAACCCTTGCTACGCAAGGCAAATGGGCACGTTCGTGCGGGAATACCACCCAGGGAGGGTGAGGCCCTCGGCGATCACGCGGTGCTTTGCTCGTCACGTTTGACCGGGAGGGCCGAAAGCAAGACCCGGGGCAGCGAAATCGGGGGGCACGGGTGGCACAAGCGTTGGTACAGCAGGATCGCCGTGGATTCGCACCGTCGTCGTTGGCGGTGCCGGATCTCCCGCCGGGGTATGTGATGCGGGATCGGGTCGTCGCACAGTTGGACGCCGCGGTGCGTGCGCCACTGACGCTGGTGACCGCTCCCGCCGGATGGGGGAAGACGGCCGCGCTGGTCGCCTGGGCCCGCACCGCACGCCTCGGCGACGGCAACGAGGCTCCGGTGGTGCGATGGGTGACGTCCCACTCGGCGCACGGCGCCGATGTTCCGGGACAGTTGCTGGGTGCACTTTCGACACAGCCGGACGACGAACTGGACAAGACCGGCGAGTGGTACGAAGACGACCTGCTCAAGGCCGTCGACGCACTCGACCGGCCGCACATCGTGGTCGTGGACGACGTCCGGGAGATCAGCGACCCGGAGGCCTTGACAGAGCTGGAGTCGCTGGTCCGGCACGGGATGGGCCAGCTCCACCTGGTGCTGTCGTGCCGCCGCGACCCGGCGCTGCCGCTGTACCGCTGGCGGGTCAACGGCTCGCTGACGGAGATGCGCACGAACGATCTGTCGCTGACCATCACGGAGACGGCACAACTGCTCGCGGCCCACGACGTGGTGCTGCCGGGCTCGACACTGTACGCACTGCACTCGATCACCGAGGGATGGCCGGCCGGCGTGCGGCTGGCCGCCATGGCGATGCGCGGCCACCCGGAGCCGGAGCGGGTGCTCGACGACGGTGGCGCGTTCAGCACGGCCGTCGGCGACTTCCTCACCGGTGAGGTCATCGACTCCCTGCCGGCGGACACCCGCCAGTTGCTGCTCGACACGGCGGTCGCGCCGCGGCTGAACGCCGGGCTGGTCGAGGCGATCACCGGCCGCGACGACGGCGCCCGCGTGCTCGCGGAGCTGAAGGGGTCGAACGCGTTCCTGTCGCGCAACGCGGGCCCCGGTGGGTGGTACCGCTTCCATCCGCTCTTCGCCCGGACGCTGCACGCCGAACTGCTGCGCCGCAACCCGGAACGGGTGCCGGAGCTGCACCGGCGGGCGGCCGCCTGGCACGCGACCTACGGCATCCCGGCCGAGGCCCTGCGTCACGCGCTGCTCGCCGAGGACTGGCACGGCGCGGTCGAGGTGCTCGACCGGCACTGGCCGGACATCGTCGGCGGGGTCCGCTACGACCGGCCGCACGAGGCGGCGCCGCACGCACCGGGTGTCGAGGAGGCGGCGGACCCGCACCTCGTGCTCGCGTTCGCGGCCGAGCGGCTCCGCGTCGGCGACCTCGACGGCGCGCGCGACTTCCTGCGCCGCAGCGACCGCGACGGCGGCAGCCCGATGCTGGCCGGTTTCGCGGCGGCCGAGGCGTGGCTCGCCGGCGACGCCCGGCGCACGCTGGCCGCGCTGCCGGACCTGCACCCGAACACCGACGAGGTGCGCGCCCTGGCGCTGCTCGACGAGGGCGAGGCCAGGCTGCGGCTCGGCGAGCTCGCCGCCGCGGGTGCACCGCTGCACGGCGCGCTGGTCCTCGCGCAGCGTGCCGGGATGGCGCAGGCACAGGTCCGCGCGGCCAGCCAGCTCGCCGTCCTGGAGTCGACCCGGGGCCGGCTGCGTGCCGCCGCCCGGCTGGGGCGCCAGGCGCTGGTGACCGCCGACCGCTTCGGCATCACCGACGCGACCGACCTCGGCTGGGTGCGGATGGCGCTCGCGAGCGTCTACGGCGAGTGGGACCGCATCGCGGAGGCCGACCGGCTGCTCGACGAGGGGCTCGACCTCGCCGCCGGCGACCCCGACCTGCTGGTGGCCATCGCGACGGTACGGGCAAGGCTGCGCCACGGCGCCGGACGCCTGGCCGCGGCGCTGGAGGTGCTGCACGCGGCGCGCCGCGAGCTCGGTGGGGCACCGCTGGCGCCGGCCGTCGAGCGGGCGCTCGCGCTGACCGAGGCCGAGCTGCGGATCAGCGGCGGCGACCTGGGCGCGGCGCGGCGGCTCGTCGCCACCGGCGGCGACCCCGACGTCTTCCCGGGCTGGGCCGCCTGCGTCGACGCGTCGGCGGCGCTCGTGGAGGGCAAGGCCGCGGCCGCCGCGTCGACCGCGGCGCAGTTCGCGACGCCGTCCACGGACTCCGCGCTGACCTGGACGGTCCACGCCGCCATCCTGACCTCGCTCGCCGGCCGCGCGCTCGGCGACCGCAACCGGGTCCTGCGGGGGCTCGAGACGGCGCTGGACATCGCCGAGGAGGAGAGCTTCCGGCGTCCGTTCCTGGTCGGCGGGCACCCGGTGCGGGACCTGCTGGCGAACTTCGCCCCGCTCCTGCCGGTCTACCACCCGCTCGCCGCCGAACTGGCGGCCGGCTCGTCGCCGCTGGCCGGCGGCTCGCGGGGCGGTGGCGACGGGAACCTCGTCGAACCGCTGACCGAGCGGGAACTGACCGTCCTGCGGTACCTCCAGGGCACCATGTCGAACCTGGAGATCGCGTCGACCCTCTACGTGTCGGTCAACACGGTCAAGACCCACGTCAAGAACATCTACCGCAAGCTGCACGCCGGCCGCCGGCGCGAAGCCGTCGAGCGCGCGCGGGAACTGCGGCTGTTGTGACAAAAAGGCCACGCGCCGAAGGCGTCGGCCGGCAAGGGGAAGAACCAAGGCCACGCGCCGAAGGCGTCGGCCGGCAAGGGGAAGAACGCGTAGCGCTGGTCCGGGTCGTCGATCCCGGCCCGGGTCCGGCGACCGCGGCCACCCATCGGTGCGTGTGGGGCGCGCTCGCCGCCACCGTCGCCTGGGCGGCGCTGCATGTCAGCGGCGTCGGCCACGCCCAGGCGGCGGCCGTCGCGGTGGGGCTGCTCACCGTGCTGCCGTGGCTGGGGCCGCTGGTCGGCGTCCTGCTCGCGGCGGTCCTCGCCGCAACCGTCCAGGAGCCCTTCGCTCCGCTGTTCGGCCTGGCCACGGCCGCGTTCATGACCTTGGTCGGCGTCTCGGCCCAGCGCCTGCCCGGCTGGCTGGGTCCGCTGTCGATCCCCGCGCTCGCCGCGGCGGTACTGTTCGGCGGCGCCCTGGCCGGCATCCTCGGTGCCCTCGTCGCGCTGGTGACCTCCAGCGCCCTGTCCACCCTCCTCCACCGCGTTGATCATGCAGTTGTGGTGCCTGACAAATACGGACATCCAGGGAATGTCCAGGCACCACAAGTGCATGATCAACGCGGTGGGGGGCGGTGGGGACCGTGATCGAGTACCTGCGGTCGCGGCGGATCGGAGTGCTGCGGCGCGGAGGTACCGCGATCGAGCGCGCACTCGGCGCCGTCGGCGACGAGACGATGCGCGCCCGCGGCGGCCCGTTCTGGCCCGCCGATCCGTGGGTCCACGTCCTGTACGGCGCCGGCCTCACCGCGGCCGCGATCGTCGCCCTGACGATCAACTGGCTGGCACCGCCGCCGTTCGCGCGGAGCCTGCTCGGCTCGATCGCGGCGACGATCTTCCTGGTGTCCGGATACGCCCTGGTCCGCGTGCCGACCCGGCGCGGCCGGGCGATGCGGCAGTTCCTCACCGACCCGCGCGACCGGGTCGCGTTCGAGACGGCCGCCGCCGACGCCGACCGGATCCGGTTGACGTGGCCGGCCCTGGAGCGGCTCGGCGAGCCCACCGACCCGACCGGGATCCTGGAACGGGCGCTCTGGGACCTGGCCGAGGCACTCGCCGAGCGGGGCAAGCTGCGCGCCGTCGACCGGAACCTGCGGCAGTCGGTCGGCGAACCGATCGGCGCCGGCAGCCTGTTCACCGCGGTCACCGACCGGCAGGCGGAGATCACCCGGCGGCTGACCGAGGTCGACGCCGAGGTCCGCCGCCGCACCGGGCAACTGCGCCGGCTGGCCCAGCTCTGTCAGGAGTTCCTCGACCACCGGGCCGCGCAGCGCCGGGCCCGGATGCGGGTGACCGCCGCCGACGCGCTCCTCGGCTCCATCGCCACCCGCCCGGACCGCGGCAACGAGCCCGCCGGGACGCTCACTGAACGTACGGAGACGGTGCTTGCCGCGTATCGGGACCTGGCCGACGAGTTCGAATAGCACCGCCCCCCTCCGCTACCCTGCCCGGGTGCGTGCGGATCACCGGAAACTGCTGATCGGAGTCGGCGCCGCCGCGGCGGCCGTCGGACTGTTCTTCGCCTATCTCCGGATGGCCCGCGCGTTTCCCATCAACGGCGACGGCGCCAGCAACGCGCTGCAGGCGTGGGACATGTTCCACGGCAACCCGCTGCTGAGCGGCTGGACGCTCTCCGACGTCTCGTTCTACTCGACCGAGCTGATCCAGTATGGGCTGGTCCAGTTCCTCACCGGCGTCACCGCCGACCAGGTCCACGTCACCGCCGCGATCACCTATGTGCTGATCATCTTCGTGGCCGCCGGGCTCGCCCGAGGCCGGGCCACCGGCCCGGAGGCCTGGCTGCGCGTCGGTGTGGTGCTCATGATCCTGCTCGTGCCGGTGCCGGGCACCGGCTACCAGACGCTGCTGTCCTCGCCGAACCACACCGGCACCGCCGTGCCGATGCTCCTGGCGTGGTGGGCCGCCGACCGCCTGCGCGACAAGCGATGGATGCCCGCGGTCGTGGCGGTGGTGCTGGCCTGGGGCGCCGTGGGCGATCCGATGGTCACGTTCGTGGGTGCGGTGCCGCTGGTGCTCGTCTCCGCGGTGCGGGCGCTGCGCGCTCGGGGCGCGGACCGGGTCCAGGACCTGCTGCTGGTCGCCGCCGGCCTGGTCTCGGTCGTCCTGTCCCGCGGCGCGATGGCGCTCCTCGACCGGCTCGGCGGGTTCAACACGCCGCACCCGCCCATCGAACTGTCACCGGTGTCCGAGTGGCCGCACCGGGCGTACATGACCGCCCGCATGCTCGGCGTCGTCTTCGGCACCCACCGCCCGGGCTGGCACCCGCCGGCGCTGGAGCTCGCGCTGTCGGCGCTGCACGCGATCGGATTCCTGGTGGCGCTGGTCGCGGTGCTCGTGACGGCGTGGCGGACGGTGCGCGGGACCGCCGACCGGGTCGACTCGATCCTCGTCGTGGCGATCGCCTGCGACCTCGGCGCCGAGATCGTCTCCATCCTGTCCATCGACCTGATGGCGGCCCGCCAGATCTCCCCGGTGCTCCCGATGAGCGCCGTCCTGGCCGCGCGTGTCGCCGGGCCCTGGCTCGCCGCCGCCGAACCGGCGAAGGCCCGGCGATGGGGGCGGCGGATCCTGGTCGGCGTCCTCGCCGCCCTGACCCTCAGTCTGGTCGCCTACGCGCCGCCGAAGGCCCCGGACTCGGAGGCCCAGGAGGTCGCCGACTTCCTGGAGCAGCGGCAGTTGCGGTATGGGATCGGCGCCTACTGGGCGTCGAACAACATCACCGTCACCACCGAGCGTGAGGTGACCGTGGCGCCGGTCGCCGGCGGCGGCGACCGGCTGGTGCCGTTCTGCTGGCAGTCGAAGCGGAGCATGTACGACGCGAGCCACGACGCCCGCTTCGTGGTGCTCGAGCTGGACCGGCCCTTCTACGGCACGCCGGAGCAGGCCACGGCCCAGTTCGGCCCGCCGGTCGAGCGCCACGACCTCGGCAAGTACGCGGTTCTGCTGTACGACGTCAACCTCCTGGCGAACTTTCCGCCACCTTGCTGACCCCACCCGCACCGCCGCGGCGGGTGACACGCTCAGGCCGGACTGCGGGCTCGACCGGTGCGGGTTTCGTCGACGGCTCCGCTGCGTGTCATCCGACGAGTGTCGCAGCCTCCACCGGCTGCTCGGGTGCGGCACGACACGAACAGCGGACGAGCACCGTCTCACAGCAGGCCGCGGCGGCGGGCGGCCGCGGCGGCCTGGGTGCGTGAACCGGCGCCCAGCTTGTCCAGGATCGCGGAGACATGGTGCTGCACCGTCTTCTGCGACAGCGTCAGCCGGGTCGCGATGTCCGCGTTGGACAGTCCCTCGGCCAGGAGCCGCAGCACCTCCGCCTGCCTGCCGGTCAGCCCGGCGGCGTTGGCGGCGGTCGCCGGTCTGGGGCCGCGCGGGATCCCACGCACGCCGCGCCGCCGCAGGTCCGCGCGCAGCCAGGCCGCGGTCCGGCGGGCGCCGAGATCGTCCAGCACGCGCAGCGCCGCACCGGCGGCGTCCGCGTCCCCGGCGCCCAGCGCGCTCAACCGGGTAAACCGGCGGCCGATCCGCTCCCAGTGCTCCGCCGCGGCCCGCCAGCGCCCGGCCGTCAGCTCCCCGAACGGCCCGTCCGGCTGCTCCTGCCCGCCGCCCGCGCGCCAGAGGTGGTAGCGCAGCTCCGCGCCGTACCGGCGGTGCCGCTTCTCGGTCGCGAGCGCCAACCAGCGGCCCGCCTCCGCGGCCGCCCGCGCCGGGTCGCCGGCGATCAGGAAGTGTTCGGACCGCGCCACCGCGACCGGGCCGATCCGTTGGATCTCCTCGGTCGTCAGGGCCAGCTCCAGCGCGCGGTCCAGCGTGGACAGTGCGGCCGGGTCGCCGCGCCCGGACTGGATCCGGCCCCGCGCCACGAGGGCCGGGACGACGGCGACGCCGATACGGTTCGGCCGGGACAGCGACTCGTCGGCGTCGGCGAGGGCGCCGTCCCAGTCGCACAGCTCGAAGCGGGCCGCGGCGCGGACACCCAGGAGGTACTGCACGTAGCCGTCGAGGTCGTGCTCCCGCGCGTACCGCAGCGCCACCTCGACGGCCTCGACGGCGGCGAGCACGTCGCCGGTCTCCTCACCGCCGGCCGCCCGGTTCACCAGCGCGCGGGCGGCGTGGTCGACGAGGCCGGCCGCGTCCGCGATCCGGTGCTGGCGCAACAGCATCTCCGCCGCCTCCGGCTCGCAGCGGTCGAGCCGCGCGGTGCCGACGTTGACGGCCGCGTGGACGGCGGTCTCCAGGTCGCCGAGCCGCTCGGCCAGCGCGATGGCGCGATCGCCCCAGTCGACGGCCGCGTCGAGCTCGTGGGCGAGCATGTGGAGCTGGGAGCGGTTGCTGTAGGCCATCGCCAGCTCGCGGCCGGGCTCGATGGTCTCCAGCAGCTCGACCGCCTCGACCGCGCGGTCCCTGGCGAGGGCGGTGTCGCCGCTCCACCACGCCAGCCGCGAGATCCAGCGCAGGTTCTCCCCCACCCGCTCGATCTCGCCGCGCCGCCGCCGCTCCTCGGCCGCCGCTCGCCGGGCGTCGAGGCCCTCGGCCGGCAGGCCGGCCAGGTATGCCTGGAACGCGTAGGACTCCAGCAGCTCCGCGCGCTCGCCGCCGGGGAGGCTGCCGGCGTACGGCACGAGCGCGCGGTAGTGCGCCGTCGCCTCGCGGTGCGCACCCTGGGCGGCGGCGCTCTCGGCGGCGGCGGTGCCGTACCGTCGCAGCGCCTCGGCGTCACCGGCGAGGCCGGCGTGGTGGGCCAGGCGCGCCGGGTCGACCCCTTCGGCGGCGGCGAGCATCCGGAGCGCGCGGCGGTGCAGGGCGGTGCGCCGGGCCGGCGGCAGCGCGTCCGCCACGACCCGGCGGAGCAGCTCGTGGCGATAGCCGACGCCGCCGTCGGCGGCCACCAGCACCCCCTCGGCCACGCACTGGTCGACCAGTTCGGCGGCGCCGGCGGCGATCACCGGGTCGGCGAGGGTCGGCATGACGGCGGCCAGCTCGGCGAGGTCCCGGGCGGCGCCGGACAGTCTCCGCAGCCGGTCGAGGATCAGCCCTCGTACGGCGCCGCGCGCGTCGCCGTCGTGCAGCAGCTCGGTGAGCAGCAGGGGATTCCCGCCGGTCAGCTCGTAGGCGCCGGCGGGGTCGCGACCGGCGGCGGCGGCCTGTTCGGCGACGCAGTCCCGGGACAGCGGCGGCAGCGTGACCGCCCGCACGACGTCGCGGGGGAACGCGCCGAGCGCGCCGTGCAGCGGGTGGTCGGCGCCGAGCTCGTCGTCGCGGTACGTGAGCACGAGCAGCGCACGCAGCCGGTCCATCCGGCGGACCAGCAGGACCAGCAGGTCGAGGGTCGCCTCGTCGGCCCAGTGCACGTCCTCGACGATGACAACGGTGCGCCGCGCCGGCCCTTCGAGCTCGTCCAGCAGGGCCGCGAACAGCTCCGCGTGGCCGGCCCGCGCGGCGAGGCGCTCGGCGAGCACGCCGCCGGTCTGCCGGCCGATGTCGTGCAACGGCCCCAGTGCCCGCGGCGTGACGAGCGGATCACAGCCGCCCCAGAGCACCCGCCCCCGCACGCTCGCGGCGAACGCCCTGACGAGGGAGGACTTGCCGATCCCGGCCTCGCCGGCCACCAGGGCGACCCGGCCGCCCCGGCGGGCGTCGCGCAGCAGGCCGTCGAGGACGGCCAGGGCATCGACGCGTTCCCAGAGCGGCATCGGCGTGCCCGGTCATGCCACCCGCGTCGCGGTCGGCTCGGCCTCGGCCAGGGCTTCGGCGAGCGCGGTGAGGTCGAGCTCGAGGACCCGCGCGAGGGCCGCGACGGTGAAGAAGGCCGGGGTGGCGATGGCGCCGCGCTCGATCTTGCGGAGCGTGTCGAGCGAGATGCCGGCCTCGAACGCGACCGCGGCGGCGCTGCGTTCACCCCGCGCCTGCTGGAGCAGCCGCCCCAGCACAAGGCCGCGGTGCCGCTCGCCGGCGGTCAACGGGTTACGCACCATGATTCGATGATAATCCTGGTATTACAATATTCTCCATGGTGGTACCGAGCGCCTGCTGGGCACGGCGTCGGGCGGCACGCAGGTGATCGCGAGCAACATCACGCACCTGGCCACGAGCGCGCAAGCGGTGACCGAAGCCGCAGCCGCGTCGAACCGCGCCGCCGAGGAGCTGACCACCGTCGCCGGCCGCCTCCGCGGCCTGGTCGACCGGTTCCGCGTGTGATCCGCGGCACCCTCAGTGGCCCGGGCGGCAGCAGCGTGCCCTGGCGAACAGCTCCCGTATCCGCTCCCCCGCCTGCTCCGCCCGGTCGAGGGGAGCCGGGAACGGAAGCTGTACGTCCCGCGCGCGGCTCGCGAACTCCAGCCGCAGCACCACGCCGAACCGGTCCAGGCGGACCGGCAGGATCCGGTGGACGCCGTGCAGGTGATGCGGCGGCACCAGGCGGGACAACCGCTCGACCGCGTCGGGGTGGGCGGCCGCCAGGTGACACAGCATGTCGGCCTCGGCCTCGGCGAGCGGATCGGGCCGGGCGGTGGCGAACTCGTCCGCCTCGACGTCGACCTCGTCCGCGCCGAAGCCGCGGTCCAGCAGCGTGGCTGAGACCAGCTCCATGACGGCGAGCAGCTCGCCGGCCGCCGCGGCCGTCGGGGTCAGCCAGCCGGAGAAGGTCGCCCGGGCCCGCACCCGGCCCGCGCCGGCGTACACCCGGACCGGCGTGGCGATCAGGTCCGTCAGCTCGACGACCGCGGCGAGATCGGGCTCAGCCCGTACCAGATGCGCCACATGACTCTCGTCCGGCAGCTCCAGGACGATCCGGCCGGCGTGGTCGACCCGGTGGCGGCCGGCGAGATCACACCGGTGACCGGGCACGTTCAGGGTCAGCGACGGCGCGGCCGTCAGCAGGGAGCGCAGGCGCTCTGCGGCGGTGGGCAGCTTGATCGCGGGCATCCAACCTCCTAAGGTTAGGCTTACCTTACTAGAAGGAGGTCGAGCATGAACCAGTCACGACCCAAGGTTCGGCGGGCCCGCGCGCTCGGCATCCCGCTGACGCCCAAGTCGGTGAAGTACTTCGAGCGCCGCCCGTTCCCTCCGGGCCAGCACGGCCGCGCCCGGCCGAAGGTGAGCGACTACAAGGTCCGGCTGGTGGAGAAGCAACGACTCCGGGCGCAGTACAACCTGCGGGAGAACCAGATGCGGGCCGCGTTCGACCGGGCCGTCCGGCGCCCCGGGAAGACGGGCGAGGAGCTGATCGTCGACCTGGAGACGCGCCTCGACGCGCTGGTGCTGCGCGCCGGCTTCGCCCGCACGATCTACCAGGCCCGGCAGATCGTCACCCACCAGCACGTCGTCGTCAACGGCAAGCGGGTCGACCGGCCCTCGGCACGCCTGCGACCCGGTGACGTGATCCAGGTCGCCGAGCGCAGCAGGCAGAAGACGCCGTTCGTGATCGCCGCCGCCGGCGCGCACGCGGGCGAGCGCACCGCGCCGTACCTGGACGTGAACCTGGCCGGTCTCACCGCCCGGCTGATCCGGATGCCGGTGCGCCACGAGATACCGGTGCTCTGCGACGAGCAACTCGTCGTGGAGTTCTACAGCCGGTAACCCGTAGGCTCGGCGTCGTGAGCGGGCGACTGATGGCGATCAGTGACCTCCATGTCAGTTATGCCGAGAACCGGGCCCTGGTCGAGCGATTACGCCCCACCCACGACGACGACTGGCTGATCGTCGCCGGGGACGTCGCGGAGCAGTTCGCCGACGTCAGGTGGGCGCTGCGGACGTTGCGCGAGCGGTTCGCGAAGGTGATCTGGGCACCCGGCAACCACGAGCTGTGGACACCGCGGAACGATCCGGAGCAGGCACGCGGCCAAGCCCGCTACGACCTGCTGGTGGCGGCCTGCCGGGGTCTCGACATCCACACACCGGAGGACCCTTATCCGGTGTGGGAGGGGCCGGGCGGCCCGGTGATCGTGGCGCCGCTCTTCGTGCTGTACGACTACTCGTTCTGGCCGGCCGGCGCCACGTCCACCACCGAGGCGCTGGAGATCGCGCGCGCCGCCGGCATCGTGGGCACCGACGAGGTGCTGCTGCACCCCGACCCGTTCGAGGGGCGTGACGCCTGGTGCCGGGCCCGCGTCGCCGCCACCGAGCCGCGCCTGCGCGCCGCCGCCGACGAGTTGCCGACGGTGCTGGTGAACCACTTCCCGCTGGTCCGCCAGCCGACCGATGTGTTGTGGTACCCCGAGTTCGCGCTCTGGTGCGGGACCACGCTCACGGCCGACTGGCACACCAGGTTCCGCGCCGCCGCCGTCGTCTACGGCCACCTGCACATCCCGCGCACGACCTGGCACGACGGGGTGCGCTTCGAGGAGGTGTCCGTCGGATACCCACGCGAGTGGAGCAAGCGCTCGACCCCGCCCGCGCAGCTTCGGCAGGTGTTGCGATGAGCCGGACGGGATCGGTGGCCGCCGCACTGGCGCTCGAACCGGCCTGACGCACCTGTGGCACGTTTCCGGGATTCGAGCGGTCGCCGGTCCGCCTAACGTTCTTGGCAACACACCACCGCACACCACCGCGACATTCTCGAAGGAAGACATCATGAGCGACTGGGACACCGGCGACACCGGCTACGACGGCGGCAGCGACGTGGACTACGGCCACTACGAGGCCGGTCAGCAGCACGGCGAGCTCGACCAGCTCCACCAGGTCGACGCCAACGACTCGTCGTACAACAGCGACTTCAACGTCTACGAGCAGGACAGCGCCAACGCCGAGTCGACCGACTTCCAGCAGGGCCACAACGTCCAGTGGACCGACGGCCACGGCGCCAGCTACTCCGAGACCGACTTCACCAACTACAGCCACGACGAGGCCTCCACCGACAGCATCTTCGCCGCCGAGGGCAGCGTCGAGGCCTCCGACTCGCAGTACTCCGAGATCGACGCCCTGCGCCAGCAGATCGACTCCTCGTTCGTCACGGGCACCGAGTTCCACGGCAACGCCGGCGGACTGGGCGTGGCCTCCAACTAAGACACCACACACGAGAGAGCCGGTCACCTTGAGTGACCGGCTCTCTCGGCTTCAGGGGAAAACTTGGCTACCAGCCCAAGTTCTCCTGCGTCCCAACCAAGATCATCGACGGCAACCCACCCCGGCGGTCGGGAGCCCAGTCCACAAACGGTGATCACGCACGCACACACTCCCGCCAAAGACCGACAGTCGCGAGCGAACAGTGCCGAGCCCTTCCGGGGGGTGTGGGTGGGCGAAGCCCCCACTGGGGAGCAGGCGAAGCCTGCGCGAGGAACCCACAGCCCGAAGGCGCAGCAGGCGAAGCCTGCAAGCAGACTCCGCCCCGGGATGTATGTGGAGTTGAGGGGACTCGAACCCCTGACCCCCTCGATGCGAACGAGGTGCGCTACCAGACTGCGCCACAACCCCAGTCGGTCCGCCGAGCGAACCGGCGCTAAGAGTAACAGGTCGCCAGACCCACACGCGAATCAGATCACTGGCCCGACGCCTTCGTGTCGTACGGGCGGCCGCGCAGGGCGGACAGGCGGGCGGCCTCGCGGCGTGCGCGGTCCCGCTCGGCCAACTGGCGGGCCACCGCCTCGCGCCGTTGGGCCGCCCTGCGGAGCTGCTCGCGGCGAACCTGGGCCTGGCGGCGGGCGATCCATGCGGCGTACTGCGCCTCGCGCCGCCGGCGGCGACGGTCGGCCAGCGCGCGGGTCCGCAGGTGGGCCAGGTAGGCGACGAGCAGCACGCCGGTGACCGCGGTGCTGACCCAGAACCCCGGGCTGACCAGGGCGACCCCGCACAACTCCACCAGGTTGAGCAGCACCAGCGCCAGTAGCACCCGGCGGCGGCGGTAGATCGCACGCGGCGGGCGCTGCACCCGGCGCCGCCGAGCGGAAGACGGCACCGACTTGAGCGGCCGGCGGCCGCCGGAAGCCGCTCCGGCCGCGACCGAACCCCGAGCCGACGCCGACGCGGCGCGCGCGGCGGCATCACGCACGGCCTGTGGGGTGGCGGTGCCCGAGGTGACGCGCGGCACCACGATGCGTGGCGGGTTGACCGGACGGCGGCCGGGAATCGTGCGACGCCGACGATCCGCACGGGTCAGCACCCGTGCGGTCGACAACGCCCGCTCCGCCACCAGCCGCTCTGTAGCGTCGTATCGGCGCACCAACGCGGGCGCCAGAGCCAGCAGCCCAGCAGCGGCGAGGACGGCGAGGAGCACCGAGGTCGGCACCCTCACCCCTCCTGTTCCCACCTCGTCGCGCCAATCCCCCAGGCGCGTCGAGTCATCCAAGTCTGTGGAAGTTACAACGCGGTAACTCCGCCTCAGACAGTACGGCCCGAGCGGCGTATCACCACGTCAACACGCAGGAGTAAACCGGGAATGCAACCCGAGTAATGCGAACAGCAGCTAAGCGGCGGTGGCCGAGACCTTGTGCCAGCGGGCCAGGAGCCCGCCCTCGCCGGTGAGGTCCTCGGTGGTCATCGCGTATCCGAGGTGGTCGCGCCAGTCGCCGTCGATGTGGAGATACCGGTGATGGTAGGCCTCCTGGCGGAAGCCGAGTTTCTCGACGACCCGGCGGCTGGCCAGGTTGTCCGGCCGGATGTTGACCTCGATGCGGTGCAGGCCGCCGACGCTGAAGGCGTGGTCGACGACGAGCGCCAGCGCGGTCGGGATGATGCCCCTGCCGGCGAAGCGGGCGTCGATCCAGTAGCCCGCGTATCCCGAGCAGAAGGCGCGGCGGACGATGTTGCCGAGGGTGATCTGACCGACGAGCGTGCCGTCGTAGCAGACCGCGAACGGCATCGCGCCGCCCTGCCGGGCCGCCCGCCGCAGGTCGGCGTGAACAGCGCGGAAGGCGGCCGGCGAGTTGAGGTCGTGCCAGGTGCCATACGGTGTGGGTTCCCACTTGGCCAGCCACTGCTCGTTGGCCCGGCGCACCTCGGCCCAGGCGCGCGCGTCCGAGCGGCGGTAGGGCCGAAGCACCACCGGGCCGTCGGAGAGCACCGCGGGCCAACCTGGCTGACTCATCGCCGCCTATCCAAGAGTATGACGTCAACGGTGGACCCGGCGGCCGCACTGATGACCTTCTCGCCGAGCACCATGAGCCCGTTCGCGTCGGCCAATCCTGACAGGGTGTAGGGCCCTCCCGCCAGAGGGGCGACGGTGTAGCCGCCGCCGCGGCGCTCGGTGATGTACGCCGGGCGGAACTCCCGCATGCCGGACGGCGAGCTCACGGTCTCCAGCAGGTGGGCGCGCACGCTCGGCCGGAAGACCGGGTCGGCGCCGGCGAGCAACTGGATCACGGGGCGGGCGAGGACCTCGAAGCCGATGAGAGCGGCGCCCGGGTCGCCGGGCAGGCACACGATCGGCACGCCGTTGGGGCCGCCGACCATGCCGTAGCCGAGGGAAGAGCACGGGTAGACCGACAGGTCGGAGAAGACGACCTGCCGGGACAGGATCCGGCGGACCATGTCGCCCGGGCCGGTGCCCGTGCCACCGGTGGTGATGATCAGGTCGGCCCGGAGCATCTGGTCGTCCAGCAGCCCGCGAAGGCCCTCGGGATCGTCGTCACAGATGCCGACGCGGTACGCGTGGGCGCCGGCCTCGGCGGCCGCCGCCGTCAACGCGTGCGAGTTGGCGTCGACGACCTGCCCCGGCTGGCTGGCCCGGCCGACGTCGACGAGCTCGTCGCCGGTGGCGATGACCACGACCCGCGGGCTCGGCCGGACGACCACGTGGCCGATGCCGCTCGCGGCCAGTACCGACACCAGGGGCGGCGTGACGTAGGCGCCGGCGCGGGCCAGGACCGCCCCGGCGGGCAGCTCGTCGCCGGCCCGCCGGACGCCGTGGCCGCGCTTCGTCGGGTGGTACACCTCGACCGCGGCCATGCCCTGGTCGGTCATCCCGGGTGGCACGACCACGTCGGCGCTGACCGGCATCAAGGCGCCGGCGGCGACGGAGAAGCAGGTGCCCGGGGTGAGCCGGACCGGGCGCCAGCTCGAGGCGACCAGATCGCCGACGACGCTCAGCCGGACCGGCCGCCCCGGCTGGGCGTCGCTGACGTCGTCGAAGCGCGCGGCGTAGCCGTCGATGGCGGCGTGGTCGAACGCGGGCACGGGACCCGGTCCGACCACGTCCTCGGCGAGCACGTTGCCGTGGGCGGCGGTGATCTCCAGGTCCAGCGGGGGCAACGGGCGCAGCCCTCGGAGCACGCCGGCCAGGTAGTCGGCGAGTGGGACGCGCGCGTTCGGCCCGACACCCGCGTCACGCGCGGCGTCGTGGTGGGAGCCCGTCGCTGGAACCGCTGTCACCCGCGCAGATCCTTCTCCACGAACTGCGTCAGCCACTGGCTGAACGCCGGACCCAGATCGTCGCGCCGTACCGCTAGCTGGACGACCGCCTGCAGATACCCGAGGGGCATGCCGGTGTCGTACCTGGTACCCCGATAGACGACTCCGTGAACAGGAGTGCCCTCGGCGAGCAGTAGCGCCATCGCGTCGGTCAACTGGATCTCGCCGCCGGCGCCCGGCCCGATCCGGCGGATGGCGTCGAACAGGGTGGGTGGCAGCACGTACCGCCCGATGACCGCGAGGTTGCTCGGGGCCTCCTCGGGCTTGGGCTTCTCGACCAGGCCGGTGACGCGGAGCACCTCACCCCCGTCGACGCTGAGGTCGGAGGGCTCGACCGAGGCGATGCCGTAACGGCTGCACTCCTCCGGCTCGACCTCGATGAACGCGAGCACGATGCCGCCGGTCCGCGCCTGTAGATCGAGCATGGCGGGCAGCAGCGGCTTGGTCTCCTCGACGAACTCGTCGCCGAGCAGGCAGGCGAACGCCTCGTTACCGACGTGCGACTCGCCGTAGGAGATCGCGTGTCCCAGCCCGAGCGGCTCGCCCTGCCGGCAGGTGTAGATCTCGGCCAGCTCGCTGGGGCGCTTGACGGCGGCGAGCCGCTCTTCGTCGCCCTTCTCGGCGAGCCGGGCCTCCAGGTCCGGCCGGCGGTCGAAGTGGTCCACCATGGAGGTCTTGCCGCGCCCGGTCACCAGGAGGATGTCCCTGATGCCGGCTGCGGCCGCCTCCTCCACGATGTACTGCAGGACCGGCCGGTCGACCACCGGAAGCAGCTCTTTCGGCACGGCCTTGGTCGCCGGGAGGAAGCGGGTGGCCAGCCCCGCCGCCGGGATCACGGCTTTGACAGCCCGCTGGCGCGACCGCGCGGGCTGGTGAGGAGTCGTGTCAGGCATGTCGCAAGGCTATCCGGCACGGCTCTGTCGTGGTGGTTGTGCCGCCTTTGGCGCGCCGGGCGTCACCTCGCCGCTCCCCTGGACACCGGTCGCGCCGCCGGCCACCCGGTACGTGTCCCGGCCGCCGGCCTTGGCCGCGTAGAGCGCGTCGTCGGCCGCCTCCAGCACCGCCTGGCCGGTCGAGCCGTGATCGGGATACACGGCGATGCCGATCGACACCGTGACCGGGATGCGCCGCGGCGGCTGGCCGACGGTCGAGGACACCACGATGACGGGACTGCGTCGCACGGCCGCGCCGAGCCGCTCGGCGAGCACCGCGGCACCGGAGGCGTCGGTCTCGGGCAGGAGCACCACGAACTCCTCGCCGCCCTGCCGGAACGCGAAGTCGACCTCGCGGATCTCGGCGCGCAGGCGGCGGGCGAACTCGGCCAGCACGGCGTCGCCGGCGGCGTGGCCGTACGTGTCGTTGACCTCCTTGAACCGGTCCAGGTCGAGCGCGAGGGCGGCGAGCCTGCGGCCGAACCGGCTGGCCCGCTCCACCTCACGGCGCAGCGACTCGCGCAGGTAGCGGTAGTTGGACAGGCCGGTCAGCGGGTCGGTGAGGGAGAGCCGCTGGGCCTCCTCGTGGACCCGCACGTTGTCGACGGCGACCGCGGCCTGGCCGGCGAACGTACGCAGCGTGATGAGGTCGGCGTCGTCGAACTCGTCGAAGCCGTGGCGGTCGTACAGGGCCAGCACCCCGCGGGCCGCCGGCGGCCGGTCCGGCTGGGGCTGTTCCAGGCCCGTGGTCGGCCCGACGCCGGGCGCGGCGATCGGCACGGCGACGTACGTCACACAGCTCGGCTCGGCGGCCGAGAGCACCGGCCCGTCGCGTTCGATCCGCCCGCGCAGCGGCTCGCCCGAGGCGGCGACGGTGCCGAGCAGCCCTTCGCCGAGGTGGAGCCGCAACTCGGCGACGTCGATCCCGACGAGTCCCTCGGTGACCTGGCCGCGCAGCTCACCGCTGGCCGGGTCGACCATGAGCACAACCCCGGACTGCGCACCGGTGGCGGCGGTCGCGGTCTGGAGGATGACCTGGAGGATGCGGTGCAGGTCGTGGGTGCTCGACAGCGTGTCGCCGAGCACGCCGAGCTGGCCGCGGAGCTGGTCCCGGCTGGCGGTGAGGGCCTGGACGTACCCCTGCATCTCGCGCGTCATGCGGTTGAACGTCTGGCCCAGCCGGCCGACCTCGTCCTGGCTGCGGACCGGGACGCGGGCGCCCAGGTCGCCGTCGGCGACCCGCTCCACCGCCTGTGCCAGCTCGGTCAGCGGGTGTGTGGTCGACCGGGCGAGCCACCACGCGACGCTGATGGCGACGAGCCCCGCGCAGACGACGACGGCCACGAGTACCGCATAAAGCCCCTGGGTGTCGGGGGCGGGCACGCTGATGGCCAGCATGAGCGGCTGACCCGGCTGCGGGTCGAGGCGGCGCACCAGCCGGCCGTCGACGGACGTGCCGGTGGCGCCGGCGACCAGGCCGCGAGCCGTGGCGGCGATGCCCTTGTCCTCTTCGGACGGTTGCGCGCCCTCGGCGAGCGAGTTGACCCGCACACCGCTCGCCTCGGCCAGCCAGCCGAGCAGTGTGGAGTCGACCGGCTCGGCGGCGTACGCGCGCCCGATCCGCCGTCCGTTCGCGTCGATGACGTCGACGGCGGCGGAGACGGCGCTGTAGGCGGCCGGCGTCGGCGCGGCGCAGTCGGCCCACGGCTTGCTCGGCAGTTGCCCGGCGGTGGTCACGAGCGCGCCGTCGGTCCGCGTGACCTCGACCGCGCGGGCCAGGCCGCGCGTGATGGCGTCCTGCGCGGCGTCGGGCCGGTTGCCGTCGACGCTGAGCAGGGCGGTGGTCTCCGCCGCGAGCCGGAGGCGCTGGCAGGTGACGGCGAGCGCGGCCCGCAGATTTTCGGCGCCCGCGTCGAGCCGCTCGGCGGCGCGCTGGTCGCTGACGGCAGCGACGGCGAAGCCGACGAAGACGGCGCCGAGCAGGACGGGGCCCAGCACCACGGCGAGGAAGGCGGCGGTGAGCCGCGCGCGCAGCGTCACGTCCGTCCTCCCGTACGTCGGTTGATGCGATGCTGTCACAGATGACGAGGGATGGAGTGGCGCCGCCGAGGGTGTCCGCCAAATCAGAGCTCAGAGCGCACATCCGGTCCGCCAGGCGGGCGCTTCCGGCGGCGGTTCGAGCGGCGGCGGACCGCGCCCTGGTCGCCGCGGCGGTGGGGGTCGTACGAGCCTCAGGCGCGACGTCGGTCGCCGCATACGTGCCCATGCTCTCCGAGCCGGGCGGTCCCCAACTGGTGTCCGCGCTGGCCGAGGCGGCACCGCGCCTGCTGCTCCCGGTCCTGCTGGACGACCTGGACCTCGACTGGGCGCTCCACGACGGCGGATTCGCCGCGGGCCGCTACGGGCTGATCGAGCCGACCGGCCCGCGTCTCGGCGTCGACGCGGTGGCCGCGGTCGGCCTCGTGCTGCTCCCAGCGCTCGCGGTGTCCCGCGACGGGGTCCGGCTCGGCCAGGGCGGCGGCTCGTACGACCGGGTCCTGCCCCGGGTGACCGCGCCGACGGTCGCGCCGCTCTATCCGGGTGAACTGGTCGGCTCGGTGCCCGCCGAACCGCATGATCGCCGCATTTGTGGGGCTTTAGTGGGAAATGATCCCGATGGGTATGAGGAGCCACACCTCCACTGGACGAAAGGGTGTGCGGTAGCGCACCATTGGCACTCGGAGCAGTCGAGTGCCAATAATGGAGGCTGAGCGGTGCCTACCTACCAGTACGCCTGCACGGCGTGCGGTCACCAGTTGGAGGCGGTGCAGTCGTTCACCGACGAGCCGTTGACCGAGTGCCCGGAGTGTGCGGGCCGGCTGCGCAAGCAGTTCTCCGCGGTGGGCGTGGTCTTCAAGGGGTCGGGCTTCTACCGCACCGACTCGCGTTCGTCGTCCACGTCGAAGCCCGCGTCGTCGACGTCCACGTCGGAGAAGGCGT
This sequence comes from Dactylosporangium roseum, assembly GCF_025264685.1. Taxonomy (GTDB): domain Bacteria; phylum Actinomycetota; class Actinomycetes; order Mycobacteriales; family Micromonosporaceae; genus Dactylosporangium; species Dactylosporangium roseum. Next base: position 789,642 of record NZ_CP073721.1, on the reverse strand, counting down.
CGGAGAAGTCCTCGGAGAAGTCCTCGTCGGACACGACGTCGACCACGACCAAGGAGTCGAAGCCCGCGGCCACCTCGAGCGCCGGCTCCTCCTCGTCGTCGGCCTCCGCGGCCTGACATACGCGACACGAAGCACCCGGTCCACGGGCCGGGCGCTTCGTCGTGCTCGGGTCCAGGCGCGGGTCGCGCCGCCCGCTCGCCCGGTGGTCGGGCCGGAGCAGCGGTCCGCCGAGGGAGCGGCCGCGCACGCGGTGCCGGCAGGCCGAGCGTCAGTCCCAGTGCGGCGGGCGGTCGGCGAGGAGGCGGTCGTCGTTGTCCGACGCGCGCTCGCCCCAGCCCGCGTCCGTGTCGTCGGTCGTGTGGTCCGGCAGCACGACCAACTCGTCGGCGAAGTCCTCGAAGCTCACTTCACGCTGATCATCGGTGGTAGCCCACCCGTTCGTACCTGCCACGGCAGCGAGCGTACTCCGGCCAGTTTGCGGGAAAGTGGCCGAATGACGACAGTCGCCTTCGCGGTACACCGGTCACACTCGGCGTCATGACGCAACCCACCCCCGGGGCTCACCCCGGCGCGACCGGCCGGGCATCGATCGACGCGGTGACCGCCGACGAGCAGGAGACCCTGCGGCTCGACGGATCCGGCCGCACGGCCGACCGTGTGAACGATCCCGACGCCACCCGCCCCATGTCGCTGGCCGACCTCCTCGACAGCGACTGACCTCCCCGGGCCCGGGGCGGGCATCCTTTCCCCGCCCCGGGCCGAAACCCGCAGCCCGCCGATCAAGAACGCGCCCGCACCGCATCCCGGGGGTTGCGTGGGTAGGCTCGTGGCGTGAGTGACGACGCCTACTGGCGGCGCCCCCCGGAGGGCAGCGAACCGCCACCGCCCGAGCCCAGCGCCCCGGCGAGCGTCCCCTACTCCGGCGCACCGCGCAGCACGCCGCCCCCGCGCGGCTGGCGCCCGCCGACCCTCGAAAACCCGCGGCCGCCGCGGCGGCTGCCCGGGCAGGACCGCGACCGGATCGACCGTGAGGAGCAGGCGGCGACGATCCTGACCAAGGGTATGGGCCTGTTCGCCGGCGCCGTGCTGGTCGTCCTGCTCCTCGTCCTCTGCGGTCGGGTCGTCTTCTAGAAGCCCTCCCACACCATGTGGGCGCCGGTGTCACCGGCCCGGAAGACGTAGTAGAAGGCGGCCGCGCCCAGGGCCACCACCGCCACGACGACCACCCAGTGCACCACGACCGGGGCCTTGATCAGCGACACCGATCCGGCCGTGACGTTGACCATGAAGGCCATGACCAGCGCGACGATCGCCAGGCCCAGCACGACGAGGAACAGCGTGTTGGCGAGATCCTCGTGCTGCTCGATCCGCTCCTGAATCGGACCGGCGGCGAAGTTCGGGCTCTCGCTGAACGCCTCGCCGGACTCCTTCGCGAAGAAGACGGCGCCCGGTGCGGCGACCGCCAGGGCGATCAACGGCCACCGGATGTGGCGCCGGCTGCCCGGCCACACCACGTACAGGATGCCGGCCAGAGCGAGCAACGGCACCAGGACGACGGCCGCGTGGATGAACAGCGGATGGGCCGGCAGGCCGAGCACTCGATCGAACATCGGGGCCTCCTCGACAGACAAACCTCCCCCGACGGGGTCTACGCACATTAAGGATCCGCGGTTCAAGAGTCCAGAAGCATTTGATGGGTTCCAGGCAGCGTGGTCTTATTGGAGCTGTGTCGGGTGAGGATCTGCTGCGCTCCCGGGGTCTGCGCGTGACGCGACCCCGGCTTGCCGTGCTGGAGATCCTCGAGTCGGTGCCGGGGCACCTCGACGTCGACCAGATCGCGGCCCAGGTGCGCCAGCGCCTGGACACGGTGTCGACCCAGGCGGTGTATGACGTGCTCAATGCCCTCTCGCGGGCCGGCCTGGCCCGGCGGATCGAGCCGGCGGGCAGCCCGGCGCGATACGAGTCGCGGGTCGGTGACAACCACCACCACATCGTGTGCCGGGGCTGCGGCGAGATCGCCGACGTCGACTGCACGGTCGGCGAGGCGCCCTGCCTGACCCCCTCCCAGGCCCATGGCTTCGAGCTGGACGAGGCGGAAGTGACGTTCTGGGGCCTCTGCCCGGCCTGCCAGCAGAAGCGCCGTGAAGACGTCCAGTGACAGACCTCGAGCTCTTCGGTCCCGGCTCGGTCACCTGGCGGGCACACAGCGAGCCGATCATCACGGTGGGCGACCTGCGCAGCCTGCACCTCCAGGCGTTAGCCTGCCGCTCACCATTCCGATCGAGTGGATCGAGTCACCGGCCCGCAAGGACGCCATGCGCCGCCTGACGGAAGCGGGCCGGATCGGCAGCGCGTGACAAACGGGCGTCGCCCGCGTTCAACCTGGTGTCCGCCTGACACCACACCGACGCGGAGGCTTCCCCATGGCGACGGCCACCATCGTCCCCGATCGCGTCGCAACGCCGCTGCCGCCGCGGCGCCGCCGGTCGGCCTGGGCGCCCGCACTGACCTTGGCCCTCGCCGTCACCGGTCTCCTCCTGGCCCTGGGCACGAGCCCGCTGGACGTGGCCCGCTACGCCGCCTACCTGGGGCTCGGCGTGGTCCTGCCGGGCACGCTGCTCTACCGGTCGCTGCGGTCGAGGCCGCACAGCCTGCTCGAGGACGTCGCCTTCGGCACCGTCGTGGGTCTGCTGGCCGAGACGGTCGCGCTGGTCGCGTTCCGCGGCCTGGTGTGGATCGGGCCGCTGCTCGTGATCGCCGTGTTCCTGGCCGTCCCACGGCTGCGCCGGCACTGGCGGATGCCGCGGTACCCCGAGCGGCCGTCGGTGGTCTGGTCGTGGACCGTGGCCGGGATCGCGCTGTTCTTCCTCGGGTACCTCACCGTCGCGTTCCTGGCGGTCAACGTTCCGGTGCCGGTCGGCGGGCCCCGGCAGTACATGATCGATCAGCTCAACCTGCTCGCCGTCGCCGCCGATCTCAAGCACCACTTCCCGCTCGCCGTGCCGGAGCAGGGCGACCGGCCGCTGCGGTACCACTGGTTCGCCTACGGCCACCTCGCCGCGGGCAGCCTGTCGACCGGCATCGACCTGCCGGTGTTGTGGTTCCGGCTCGACCTGCCGGTGCTCGCGGTGCTCACGGTGGGCCTGTTCGCGGTGACCGGCTGGCGGGTGACCCGGCACGCCTGGGCCGGGCCGGTGGCCGCCGCGCTGATGTTCGTCGTCGGCGAGGCGGTCCTGCCGGCTCAGGCGCCCGCCTTCTTCGGCACGATCACGGCGTACTACACCTGGTCGAGCCGGTCGATCCTCTACGCCGCGGCGCTCACGATGCCGTTCATCGCGGCGGCGGCGGCCGTGCTGCGCCGGGAGGCGGACCGGCGGACGTGGCTGCTCGCGGTGCTGTTCGCCGCCGGTACGACGGGCGCGAAGTCCACGGTCCTGCCGCTGGCGGGGGTGGGCGTGGCGCTCGTCTGCGCGGTACACCTCCTGCGGCGGCGGCCGTCGTGGACGCCGTGGCTGCTCGGCGGGGCGTTCGCGGTGGTCGAGGTGTTCGCGGTGGCGGTCCTCTACGGCTTCGAGGGGCAGGGGCTGTCCTGGGGGCCGTTCACGATCATGCTGGACTTCGTCGGCGACCAGCACACCGGCACGACACCCGCCGACCTCCCGCTCATCGTCTGGGGGCTCGGCGCGTACGCGATCGCGATGGGTGCCCGGCTGGCCGGGATCGTGTTCCCGCTCCGGCGCTGGGGCGACGTGGAGCTGTTCCTGGCCGGCGCCCTCGCCACCGGGGTCGTGGGGTCGCTGACCGTCTGGCACGTGTCGTGGAGCCAGCACTTCTTCATCATCGCGGGCTGGCCCTTCGGCGCGATCCTGTCGGCGTGGGGCCTGGTGCTGCTCGCCGACCGGATCCCCGACCGCGCCGGGGCACGGGCGGCGGTCGCCGTCGCCCTGTCCGCCGCGGCGGCGCTGGCGGTCTTCGCCGTGACGGCGTCGGTACCGCGGGTGCCCGCACGCTGGGGCGTCCCGCTGCCCACGTACGTCTTCGGGGGCGTCGTCCTGCTCACGGCGCTCGCGGTCGGCGCCGGCCTGACCCTCGCCGGTCGGCGGCGTGCGGCGCTGCGCGGCACGGGCGCGTTCGCGGCGCTGACAGTGGTGCTGTTCGCCGGCGGCGCGCGGCTCCCGCACGACGCGGCGACCAGCGCCAATCTCGGCGTCCGGTATCACGTGCGGGTGACGCCGGAGCAGGCCGCCGGTGCCCGCTGGCTGCGGGACCACAGCACTCCGGCCGAGTACGTCGCGACCAACGTGCACCGCGTCGGCGGCGGCGAACAGGCCCGGCAGAGCCTGGCGTACTGGATCTCGGCCTACAGCGAGCGGCGGGTGCTGCTGGGTAGCTGGGGCTACTCGCCGGAGTCGGCGGAGATGCAGTCGGCCCGGCACCGGCTGGGCCCCTCACTCGTGTACTGGAACCCGGACCGGCTCGCCGCGAACGACGCCGCCATCTACGCCCCGACCCCGGAGCGCCTGGAGTGGCTGCGCTCCCAGAAGGTCGGTTGGATCCTGGTCGATCGAGCACAGGGCACCGAATCCCCGCGCCTGGCGGACCTGGCGGACCTGGTGTGGCAGCGGGGCCCGGTGGCGATCTACCGCCTCCACCCCCCTCCCCCGCGTTGATCTTGCAGTTGTGGTGCTGGGACACTCCCACAATGCCCGGTTCATGGGGCACCACAACTGCAAGATCAACCAAGGTCGCGGCGCCTAGCGCGTGTCGACCTGGGACGGGCGGTCCACTGCCGTCCAGGGGTCCTTCACCTCGGCCTGCTGGCCGGTGGGGCAGGACTTGCGGTAGTCGCACCACGAGCACCACGGTCCGGCGGCGACCGGGAACGCCTCGTCGGGTGGGGTGCCGGCGGTGATCGCGGACTCGGCGGCCACGATGTCGGCGGCCGTCTCCTCGGCCCGGCGGAGGTGGCGCTCGAGGGACTGGTCGGTGTGCTCGTGGGCGGCGACCGTGCCGGTCGGGAGGTGGTGCAGCTCGACGCGGCGGCAGCGCTTGCGGAACACACGCTCGGCGGCGATCGCGTAGAGAGCCAGGGCACGGGAGCCGCGGGCGTCGTCAGGACCCGGGCCGGTGCGGCCGGTCTTGTAGTCGACGATCACCAGCTCGTCACCGCGCTGGTCGATGCGGTCGACCCGGCCGGACAGGGCGAGCGTCTCGGTGCGGGCGGCCACCGTGCGCTCGACGCCCAGCGGCTCCTCGTCCGGATCGAGCCCGTCCACATAGGACTCCAGCCAGCCCAGCGCGCGGCGGAACACCTCCCGCTCCTGCTCCTCGTCGCGATACCCCTCCCGGACCCACGTCGCCTTCAGCAGTGTCGGCAGAGCGGCGGTGGCACGGCGGTCGGCCGGCAACCCATACCAACTCCGGAGGGCTGTGTGCACGGAGGCACCGAGCGAGTTGTGCGCCCAGGGCGGCCCCTTGGGCGGGGCCGGGCGGTCGACATAGGAGAACCGGTAACGGCGCGGGCAGTCCTCGTAGCTGCCGAGCTTGCTGGGCGTGCAGGTGAACAGCCGCCGAGGCGGGGCGAAGAGGCCGAGCTGTTCGTTGTCCACGCCCGAATCCTGCCACCGAGGTACGACAAAACCCAATCAGCGGGGCGAGTGCAGGTACTCGGTGACGAAGGCGCCGATCGCGTCGGCCAGCAACTGCACGGCGATGGCGGCCACCAGCAGGCCGGCGATGCGGGTGAGCACCTCGATGCCGCTCGGGCGCAGGATCCGCACCAGGACGCCGGAGAAGCGCAGCACGAGGTACACGATGGCCATCACCGCGACGATGCCGACCGCGACCGCCAGATATCCGGAGAAGTCGTTGGCACGCGGCACGAAGAGCATCGTCGCCACGATCGCGCCCGGTCCGGCCAGCAGCGGGGTGCCCAGCGGCACGAGTGCCACGTTGGTGGTGACCTGGTCACGCGGGTCGTCGGTCTTGCCGGTCAGCAGTTCGAGTGCGACCAGCAGCAGCAACAGGCCGCCGGCGCCCTGCAGCGCGGGCAGGTCGATGTGCAGGTACGCGAGGATCTGCCGCCCGAGGAGCGCAAAGGCCACGATCACCCCGAACGCCAGGGCGACCGCCTGTAGGGCCGCCCGGTTCCGGTGCTGACGGGACATCGAGCCGGTCAGCGCGAGAAAGATCGGCACCGCACCCGGCGGATCCAGGATCACGAGCAGGGTGACGAAGACTTCCCCGAACAGCTTCAGATCCACCGGCGAATTGTCCTCGATCGACCATCGTCACTGACATAGCCTTGACGGCATCGAACCATGCCCCTACGTTGCCCGTAAATAGTTCATTCTCCTAACAGTCATGAGATTGCATGGGCAGACGCTCGATCCTGGCGGCTTTCCGGGAGCGTCCCGGCACCACAACTGCAAGATCGGCGCGAACTGGAGGGTCAGGGGGACAGCAGCGTGGCTATGCCGTCCAGGACTCGCTCCAGGCCGAACTCGTAAGCGCGCACCGGGTCGCCTGCGCCGTACTCCTCGCCGGCCGCCTGGCCCACCCGCGTCGCGATCGGGAACCGGGACGCGTCGAGGACCTCGGCGAGCAGCGGCGCGTACGCACCCCACCACTCCTCCTCGGTCATGCCCGTCGTCTGGGCGGCCTGATCCGCCTGGACCACGGCGCGCACCGCACCGGCGACGTAATTGAGCACCAGGCTGAGCAGCATGTCGGTGTTGACGTCGGACACGTCGGCGCCCTCAAAGGCGCGCAATTCGAAGTCGTACTTCGCGATGACGTTCGGTCCGAGCACCGGCCGTGTGGTGGCGATCTGCAGCAGCCAGGGATGCCGGCGATACAACTCCCAGTTGGTCCGGGCCACCTCGTGGAGCCGCGCCCGCCAACCGTCGCTCTCGTAGGCGGGCCGGACGGCCTCCGCGGAGACGACGTCGACCATGAGGTCGAGCAGTTCCGCCTTGCTCGGCACGTACGTGTACAGCGACATCGCCGTCACGCCGAGCCGCTCGGCCACCCGCCGCATGGAAACCGCGGTGAGCCCTTCCGCGTCGGCCAGCGCGACGGCGACGGCGACGACGCCGGCCACGGTGAACTTCGGCTTCGGCCCGCGTTTCGGCGCCGGGGCGGTGCCCCACAACAGCTCGATGCTGCGCCGCGGGTCGCCGGACCCGCTGTACTCGGTGGTCACCCGACCACGTCGCTTCCGGATCCGGCGGCCACGATCTGCTCGTACACGGCCGGATCCGTGGTCCGCGCGCCGAGCCGGACCGTCTTGTTGTGCCCGTGGTAGTCGCTGGAGCCGGTGACCACCAGGTCCAGGCGCGCAGCCAGGTCCCGCACGTGTGCCCGCTCCTCCGGGGCGTGGTCGGTGTGATCGGCCTCCAGGCCGAACAGGCCGGCCGCGGCCATCTCGGCGATCAACGCGTCGGGGACGATCGGCCCGCGGGCGCTCGCGCGGGGGTGCGCGAACACCGGCACGCCACCCGCGGCCAGGACCAGGCGCAGTGCGACGAAGACGTCGAGATCCTCCTTCGGCACCCGATACCGCCGGCCGAGCCACTCCGGCTCGAACGCCTCGGAGACCGTGCCGACCAGGCCGCGCCGGATGAGCGCCTGGGCCAGATGCGGACGGCCGACGGTGCCGCCGGCCGCGTGCTGGAGCACCTCGTCCCAGGTCACGTCGATACCGTCGGCCCGCAACAGGTGGACCATGCGCTCGGCACGGGTCTCCCGGGACATCCGCACCCGCGCGAGCTCGGTGGCGAGCGCCGGCTCGGTCGGGTCGAAGAGGTACGCGAGCAGATGCAGCGAGATCGGCCACGGACCGCCGTGCCACCTGCACGACAGTTCCGCCCCCGGCACGAGGGTGAGCCCGGCCGGGAGCGCGGCGATCGCCGGGGGCCAGCCAGAGGTCGTGTCGTGGTCGGTCAGCCCGATGACGTCGAGCCCGGCGGCGGCCGCCTCGGCGACCAGTTCCGCCGGGGTCGACGTGCCGTCACTCGCCGTCGAATGGGTGTGGAGATCGATCCGCACTCAACCAGCGTAGAGCGGCTCGATCAGCACCACGTTCGCACTGTCCACACCGAGCGTCTCCAACTTGCCGTCGGTGCTCAGCGCCTGGAACGTGTCGCCGTTGTCCACCACGAACGTCGTGGCGTTGAGCCAGACCGTCTTGGTGGTCACGTCGAGGTTCACCACCCGCGCCTTGCCGTCGGTGAAGACCGTGGTCAGGTCGATGATCGCGACCTGCTTCCGGCCGCTCACCGGGTAGGCGAGCCAGTGCCCGCCGGGGGACACGCGGCTGCCGTTGCGCTCCGCCGGGGGCAGGCCGCAGATCCGTTTCATCTCCGTGAAGGGCTGGTCGAGCAGCAGCCGCGCGAGGCACATCGACTTCTCCGGGTCGACCGGCTTCACCTCGGCATACAGGCTCTTGCCGTCGGGGTGGGCGCCGAACACCCGCAGGACCGACTCGTCCCACGACTCGGTGTACTTGCGGCTCGTGTACCAGACGTCGAACGCGCTGCCGTCCGCGCGCCCGAGCACCAGGTCGGAGCCGACGAACGCCACCGGCTTCGCGTCGCTCGGCACGCTGGTCGTGTTCCTCGTCATGACCTTCTTCGTGTCCCCGGCGCGGGAGCCCACGGTGACCGTGCCCTGGTTCGCCCAGGCGACCTGGCCACCGTCCTTGTCCACCGTGATGTTGCTCGCACCGTCGACGAGGATCTGCTGCTGATTGTCGTCGTTCTGCAGGACCAACTGCTGCTTGTCGCCGCCGGGCTGGGTGTTGACGACCAGGTAGCCGTCCTTCGCCTGGTAGGCGGCGGCGACCGTGCCCTTGTCGGGCAACTGGAGGCGCACCTTCTTCGTCGGCTGTGCCGATCCGCCGCCGATCGCGTCGATCTCACGGGCCGTCTGCGGCGGGATCGTCTGCGTGCCGGTCGGGATCGGCTCGGCCGCGGTCGGCGGCGGACCGGCGAGGCTGACCGTGGATCCCGGTGCAGCGGGCTGGCCGAGGCTCATGACCTGCAGCACGGTGATCGCGGCGACGGCGAAGGCGACGATGCCGGCGAGCCCGCCGGCCATCACCCTGCGGCGGTTCCGGATCCGGGCGGCGCCGCGGATGGCGGCGCCGGCGATGTCGTCCAGCGACCCGGGCGGGGCATCGCCCGCCTTGGCCGCGAACGTGTCGCGGAGAGCGTCTTCGAGCATGGTCACGTCCCCAGTCCCACTTCCACTGGCTCATCGAGTTCCGCCGGCGTCTCTTCCGCCGTCTCCCCCGCCGTCTCTTCCGCCGGCGATGCCGCAGCCGTGGCACCAGCGGCCGACGCTGCGGCCGCTGGTGCGGGGCGCTTGAGTGGCACGGTGGGCGGGCGCGAGGGCCGAACACGAGCGGCCGGCTCAACGCCCTCCGCGCTGAGCCGCTGACGGAGCGTCGCGAGCGCTCGGGAGGCCTGGCTTTTCACGGTGCCGACCGAGACGCCGAGGAGCCGGGCCGTCTCCGCCTCCGACTGGTCCTCGTAGAACCGCAGCACCAGCACGGCACGCTGCCGGTTGGGCAGCGCACGCACGTGGCGCCACAGGGCGTCGCGCTCGAGGGTCTCCTCGAGCCGATCGGCGGCGGGACTCTCGGGAAGGACCTCGGTGGGGCGTTCGCCGTGCCAGCGTCGCCGCCACCAGCTCGTGGAGGTGTTGACGAGCACGCGCCTCGCGTAGGGCTCGACGGCGTCGATATGGCCGAGCCGTTTCCAGGCGAGATAGGTCTTGGTCAGTGCTATCTGTAACAGGTCTTCGGCCGTCGCCCAGTCTCCGGCAAGTAGATATGCCGTGCGCAGCAACGCACCTGACCGCTGCGCGACGAACTCACGAAAATCGTCCTCCCGGAAGCCTGCCTCGTCCGGCACCGTCACTCCCTCCCCCGCTCCGCCCACGTGGCAAGACGCGACGGAGGGGGCCACGGGTTGCATTCCCGCGGAAGGTTTTTCTCAGGTTCCGTCCTCGTCGGCGCCTGCGGCGCGGCCCAGCCGGGCCTCGACGGCCTCCGGCTCGTACATCTCCTCGACGATCCGCAGATACAGCTCATTCGGATTGGGCAGATTGCGAATATTGCGCAATGCCTGGTCCTGACCGGCGGACTCCAGCTCGAAATGACCGTATCCGAACATGCGGCCGGTCAATGACTGGACGTATTTCATGTCCGTGACCCGCAGCAACGGCATCATGGCCACATTGCGCGTGAAGATTCCCGAAACGACCATGACCCGCTTGTTGGTCAGGATGAACCGGTCGTACCACCAATCCGCGACCCGCCACGCACACCACAGGATCACGAGCGCCCACACGACCAGAACCGCGGTGCGCAACTGGGTCTGGTTGTGCTTGGTCAGCCAGCCGGCGATATACCCCATCGCGATCGTGGCGCTGACCGCGACCGCGCCCTCCTTGGCCAGTTGGATCCAGTGCCGCTTCCACTCACCGCGGAACTTCTCGGTGGGGAACAGATACCGCGAGGCGTGCCGGCTGGCCTCCTCGTCGAGCGGCGCCATGCGACTGCCCCGCGGCATGGCCGGGCCGACGTCACCGCCCTGGAGCCGCGCGAACTCGTCCTGGGTGAACGACGGCGGCGCGTCGTAGGTGGCCCGACCGGCGTAGGCACCGTCGGTGAGCGGGTCGGCGTAGGAGTCCTCGGTGTAGCTGCCAACCGGCTCGTAGTCGGGCGCCGGCGGCGGAGTCGCGTCGCTCGGCCGGGCACGTGGGATCGGCTCCGTGTCGCGGTCCTGCCAGCGGCGGGAGCTCGATTCGCCCTCGGGCGGCTCGGGGCCGGTGCTCATAGCCCTCAGGCAACCAGGCTGGAGAAGAAGTCGCCGAACCCGGAGGCGATGTCCATGATCCCACCGCCGATGGACTTGAAGACCTCAGCCGCCGACTGGGGCCGATATGCCACGAAGAAGATGAGGAAGGCAATGCCTCCCCAGGTGAGGACCTTCTTTAGCATCGCCGTCAATCCCCTCCCCCGCGACGTCGCGCAACCGCGTCGCGGCGAACTCAGCGTATCAGTTGCACGGCATAGGGTTAAGCTCTGCCGCGCCGACATCGACTCGGACCTTGATCCTAGTCGCGCCCGTCTACGCTTTCCCGTGAAGATAGGGCGACGGCGCGCCGAAAACGAGATGGGTTGGCACATCCTCGGTGAGATCGTGCAGGTCGATCTCCTCTTCCAGGAGATATCCGGCCGCGGCCGGCCAGGTCACGAAGTAGAGCCACATGCCCATCGCCTCGCCGACGTAGGCGGTGCGGTCGTCGGGTGACTTGGTCATCCACAGCGGCGTCGGCCAGCCGGCCGCGCGGACCTTCGCGTGCGCGATCGTGGTCGCCAGGTCTCCTTCGAAGAACGGCCCCGGATCGGTGCCCGGCATGCCGGCGAACCGGTTGCCCAGTCCCACGCCGGGCTCCTCGGCGACGATCACGCAGTCGGCCGGGCCGCGCTCGACCGGGCCGGGCCCGCTACAGGCCACGGCCGTCGCGCGCACGCCGGACCGCTCGTCACCCACCAGCCCGACCCCGGTGACCGTCCAGCCGCTCGGCAGCGGCCACGGACACCACAGCGGCGTCGGGCGGATCCCCGCCCGCTGCGCCGCGGCGAGGAGTTTCGCTCGGGCCGCCTCGACGATCTCCGGTCCGATGTGGTGAGCCACGTGCAACGGCAGGACAGCCCCGTCGTCGTCACACCGCCACTCCGAGTGCATGAGGTCCGGCGGCCGCACCGGACCGCCACAACGGGGACAGCTTACTGCGACGCCCATATACCCACGGTAAGGGCAATTCGGTCCAGTTGGAGCACCTTCGGCTACTGGTTTCGCGCGCCGTGCTCCCGGATCCATGCGTGCATGGCGATGCCGCTGGCGACGCCGGCGTTGATGGACCTCGTCGAACCGAACTGCGCGATGGAGTACACGGCGACGCAGGCCCGCCGGGCCGGCTCGGACAAACCGGGCCCTTCCTGCCCGAACAGCAGCACACAGCGCTCGGGCAGCGAGGCGTGCTCCAGGGACCGCGCGCCGGGCAGGTTGTCGATGCCGATGAGCGGCAGCCCCTGCGCCCGCGTCCAGCCCAGGAACTCCTCGACGGTCGCATGGTGGCGGACGTGCTGGTAGCGGTCGGTGACCATGGCACCGCGCCGGTTCCACCGCCGCCGCCCGACGATGTGTACCTCGGCGGCGAGAAACGCGTTGGCGTTGCGCACGACGGTCCCGATGTTCAGGTCGTGCTGCCAGTTCTCGATCGCGACGTGGAACCCGTGGCGCCGCGTGTCGAGGTCGGCCACGATCGCGTCGAGGCGCCAGTAGCGGTACCGGTCGACGACGTTGCGCCGATCGCCTTCGGCGAGCAACTGCGGGTCGTAGTGCGGCTCGGACGGCCAGGGACCTTCCCAGGGCCCCACGCCCACGGCGAGCTCGATGTCCGCGTCCATTTCCGGTGACGGTACCTTGCGGCCTGTGCTGGAGGCCGGCCGGATGAGAAGGGTTGACCAGCCCACCCGGCCGGCGTCCCGGGGCGGTGCCCGGCGCCGGGGTTCAGCGGCGCAGGGCCCGTGCCAGCTCGTGGCCGATCTCGTTGACGAAACGACGCTCGGCGAGGGGCACGGTGCTGCCGCCGAGCCGGACGACGTCCGGATACCAGGCGATCCGGCCGACGCTGGCGGCGATGTCCATGAGCCACTCGCCGTAGGCGAGGGCGACGTCCGCGCCCAGCCGCTCGGTCAGGAGGCCGGTGGCGAACGCGCAGTCAGCCAGTACCGCCGCCTGGTCCGAAGCTTCTGGAGCAAGGTCGTTGTCGGTGAGTTGCTCGGCGAAGATGGCCGCGACGACCCCGCGCACAAGCACCGCGCGGGACCGCTGCCCAGCGGCGATGGCCTCGACCCCGGCCACCGCGTCGACGTCCGCCCGCCCGGCGCAGGCGGCGAGCAGGACGCTTCTCGGCAGCCGTACGAGCAGATCCCACTCCCACCGCCGCAGCGGCAGATCGATCCGCATGGCGGAACGCGCCGTGGCCCCGCCGGTCCCGGTGGGCATCGGCTGCGAAACGGCCGAGGCTGCCGCTGTGGCGTCGCCGGCCGCGGGACCGACCGGCGAGCCGTGCCCGGCGGGGTCGGCCGGGGCGGACGTCGCGGAGCATGGCGTCCTGGGCTTCGGCGTCGCGGGGCTCGGCGCGGGCTTGCTGGGCATGGCGACCTCCCATATCGAGCCTATGCCGAAAATCCTCCGACAAACGGAAAATGATGGACTGGCCCGGCCGGTCAGGCCTGGACCATGCAGCCCCAGCCGTCGTACAGGCCGTCGTGGCGCTCCACGATGCCGCGAACCTTCCAGGTCGCCTCGTGCAGGGCCGGCGGCTCGACCGGGTCACGGCGGATCGCCTGCAACACGAAGTCTCCCTCGTCGCCGCGCTCCACGGTGACCGCGAAACCGTCGATGCGCAGCTCCTCCGCGGCGGCCTCCGCACGCTCCGGATCCGGAAAGTACGCCAGGAACTCGACCGGCCGCGGCGAGCTGAGCCGGTCGCCGTGCGCCTCCAGCTCCTGCACCACCTGGTTGTCGTCCATGATGTTGCGCTGCCACGCGTCGGGGGTCAGCTCATCCCGGACGCGGGTCCAGCCCGGGTCGGAGACAAGGGATGACTCCGGGGTCAGGCCGGACACCTCGGCGAGCGGCGGCGGGGCGGCACCCTCGGGCAGGTATCCGGTGATCCGGCCGGTGTTGCCGGACAGCACCCGCCCGACCAGCGCGCCGTGGACGGACTTCAGCAACTGACGGACCGCCTCGTCCAAAGCGTGGATGGACGCCAACTCCGAAGCGTCGGGCATGCCGGTGGCGCCCTCACCCTTGTACCGGAACTCGACGTCCAGCCGTTGCGGCAGCCGCGCCACCGGGGCGGCCTCCACCGCGCCGAGGTCGATGTTGTACATCGCGAGATGGCCGCCGACCTCGCCCGGGTACACCGCCCAGCGCTCGGCCCACGCCTGTTCCCGCCCTAGCAGCCTGCGGAGCAACCCCACAGCCGTCCTCCTTGACGAACTACGGTTTCGGCTCCGGGAAGCTCGGCAGCTCCGGACCCGCGTGCGACTTCTTCGGCACCATCACCCGGCGCCGGAAGACGCAGACGAGTGTGCCGTCCTGCTTGTAGCCCTTGGTTTCCACGGTCACCACACCGCGGTCGTCCTTCGACTCCGACTCGCGCTTGTCCAGTACCACAGTCTCGCCGTAGATGGTGTCCCCGTGGAAGGTCGGTGCGGTGTGTCGCAGCGACTCGACCTCGAGGTTGGCGATCGCCTTGCCGGACACGTCGGGCACGGACATGCCGAGCAGGATCGAATAGACGTAGTTGCCGACGACCACGTTGCGCTTGAAGTGCGTCGACGTCTCGGCGTAGTGGGCGTCGAGGTGCAACGGGTGGTGGTTCATCGTCAGCAGGCAGAAAAGGTGATCGTCCGACTCGGTGACCGTCTTGCCCGGCCAGTGCCGGTAGACCGCGCCGATGTCGAACTCCTCGAAGTAGCGGCCGAACTGCATCTCGCACCCCTCCAGACAACGTTGTCGTTGGTCCGCAGCATGCAGGCCCGAACGGGAGGCGGGTAGGGAAAGCCGGCAAGTGTGAGAAACGCAGTGAGCGGCGGGGCCCTCCCTGGCGCCCGCCGCCCACGCTCTGTGATTGAGTATCTTGGTCCGCTCCCCCGCCCTTGGCAACGCTCCGTATAGAGACGCAAGTCACAGTTACCGAAACGAGACCTCCATTGAGCGCTGTCGTTACGGATTGTGGTTCCCATCTCACTACAGAGCGTGAGTGGTTCTTCGGACCGGGGAGTTCGCTTTTGGTACCGGACGGTAAAGTCTGGCGCCGATGGAACGGTTGACGACACGGGGGCGCGCGGCACGGTTGGTTGCCGCGCTGGTCTTCGGCGCCCTGACGTTGCTCGGCTCGACCGTGGGCAACGACTGGTGGTTCCCGTTCGCGCCGATGCGCCAGTTCTCCAACGCCGACCCGCCCGACGAGCCGATCCTGGTGTTGCGCACCGACGGCGTCGACGCCACGGGGCGGCGCATGGAGCTCAACGAGCGCAACGCCGGTGTGCGGCGGGCCGAGATCGAGTCGCAGATCGAGCGGTTCAAGGCCGACCCGTCGTTGCTGCGCTCGATCCAGGACGCCTATGCGGCGCGCAACCCCGGCAAACCTCCGCTGGTCGAGGTCGACATCGTCGAGGAGCGGCACCACCTGCGCAACGCGCAACCGACGGGGCAGATCACGGAAGTCGTACTGGCGAGGTGGCGGCCGTGATCACGAAGTGGCTCTTCGCACCGGTCCCGAAGGGACGCATCGCGGCGTTCCGCACGCTGATCTACGGGTTCGTCGCCCTGGACGTGGCCTTCTTCAGCGGCTGGATCCGTTCGCACGGCGACCTTCCCGGCAACCTGTACCAGCCGCTCGAGGTCGGCAAGCTCCTGCACCTGCCCACGCCGACCCAGCTCATCGTCAACACCGTCTTCTGGGCGCTGATCCCGCTGTCGCTGCTGGCGGCGACGGGCCGTGCGCACCGCCTGCTCGGCTGGACGGTCTTTGTCCTGTACTTCGAGTGGATGGTCGTCGCGATGAGCTACGGCAAGATCGACCACGACCGGTTCGGCCTGCTCATCGCGCTGGCCGCACTGCCGACGGCGGGCCGGGCGCGCCACGGCGACACGGCGACCACCGAGGCCGGCGGATTCGCGCTGCGGATGACGCAGATCGGGGTGATCTGCACGTACTTCCTGGCCGCGGTCGCGAAGCTGCGCGACAGCGGGCTGGCCTGGTTCACCGGGGCCACGCTGACCAGGTCGTTCATCCGGCGCGGGACGGCGCTGGCCCACTGGCTGCTCGGCATTCCCGGATTCACGGTGGTCAGCCAGTTCGGGATCATGGGCTTCGAGCTGCTGAGTCCATTGGTGTTCGTGCTGAAGCCCAAGCTGCGGTATGCGATGATCGCGGGCTTCTACCTGTTCCACCTGATGACGTTCAGCCTGATCACCATCTCGTTCATCCCGCACCAGGTGGCGATGGCGAGCTTCCTGCCGCTGGAGAAGGTTACCCCGGTCGCATGGGTCCGCCGGTTGTTCCGCCGCACCGCAGCCGCCCCGGCCGCCGAGCCCGCACCGGAAACGGTACGGCGGCGACCAGTTTCATGATCGTGGCGCATTTGTGCAGCCAGGGGTCAAGCCGTGAGTTCAGCCCCGTGACCCTGCCAACCGAGCAAGACCGACAATTCGGTCTCGGAGGCGTTCAGTCGGCGCGCGTACCGCTCGATCTCATGATCATGGGAAAGATGTGGCTGTCGGGGCAGCCGTATCAATCCCATGATCATGGGATCGAGCAGTATGGCAGCGGATTGCGGCGGAATGCGCGCCGGTCGGCAGCGCTGGCGGGCCGGGCTCAGGCCGCGCGGGCCGGGTGGTTCGGGGGCAGCGCGCAGGCCGCGGTGCCCCCGGGCATGCGGTGGCGGTTGCGGGCCACCCAGCGGTAGACCGGCCAGGCGGCCGCGCTGACCGGACGGAGTCCCAGCAGCGCGCCGGCGAGGTGCCACGGCGCCGAGGCGCGACGCAGCAGGTCGGCGATGGCCACCGGTCCGGCGGTCACCGGTCGGCCCGCGGCCACGTAGTACACGGCGGAGCTCACCTGTTCCTCGGTCACCCCGAGCGCGTCGAGGTCGGCGAACTGCCACGCCACGACATCCGCGTCCGGCCTGATGCGCTTCTCGATGAAGCGGGCGCATGATGAACAGAAGGCGCAGTCACCATCGAAAAGAAAGGTCGGCCGGTCCATATGCCAATCATGGATCATCCGGCCCGCGCCGCCACGGTGAGCCCGGCCACCGGTTGGGAATGCCGGTAAGGGGTACGTGGTTGCAACCGTGCGTACCCGACGCGATGCCCCAGAAGGATCGGAGCAGGAAGCATGGCAACCGTAGACCTGACCGCTGAGAATTTCGCCGAGAAGGTCGGCGGCGAGGGGATCGCCCTCGTCGACTTCTGGGCGGACTGGTGTGGCCCGTGCAAGCGGTTCGCCCCGGTGTACGAACGGGTGTCCGAGAAGAACCCCGACATCACCTTCGGCAAGGTGGACACCGAGGCCGAGCAGCAGCTCGCCCTGGAGTTCAACATCCGGTCGATCCCGACCCTGCTCATCGTGCGCGACGGTGTGGCGCTCTACTCGGAGCCCGGCGCACTGCCCGAGCAGGCGCTCGAGTCCCTGATCCAGCAGGCGCGCGACCTGGACATGGACGAGGTCCGCGCGAAGGTCGCCGAGGCCGCCGCCACCGAGACCGCCGAAGCGTAACCGTTCGAGCGCCCTGAGTCAGCCCTGACCCAGGGCGCTTGTATTCTGTTCGTACGTATGTTCGGATGAACCCGTGCGATGGGACAACCTGAAGGCGACTGGCGGTCCCGGCACCGGTGACACCGGGCAGGCGCGAGTGCTTCCACTCGCACTGCCCGGGGCCGTCGCCCGCACCTTCGACACGCCGGAGTTCCGCGGCGTCACGTTCTATGAGGTGCGGGCAAAGTCCCTGGTCAACCGCGTGCCGGGCACCTCCCGGGTGCCGTTCGAGTGGACGATCAACCCCTACCGGGGCTGCTCACACGCGTGTGTCTACTGCCTGACCGGCGACACCTCGATCCTCATGGCCGACGGCACGACCAGGCCGTTGGCCGAGCTGGCGGTCGGCGATGAGGTCGTCGGCACGGTGCGCGACGGCCGCCTCCGCCGATATGTCACGACCCGGGTCCACGCCCACTGGTCGACCGTCAAGCCGGCGCACCGGGTGACCCTCGCCGACGGCACCACGCTCGTGGCGTCGGGCGATCACCGATTCCTCTCCGACCGCGGCTGGAAGCACGCCACCGGAGCTCGGCACGGGCGCAGCCGCCGCCCGCACCTCACCACCGCCAACCGGCTCACCGGATTCGGCGCACTGCCCGAGCGACCCGCGGAGAGTCCCGAATACCGTCGGGGCTATCTGTGTGGCTTCGTCAACGGCGACGGCCACGCCGGTCCGGTCGTCGACGAGGCGCTGCGGCGGGCGCAGCGATACGCCGCCGAGTGCGGCGGGCTGCACGCCATGGCCGCCGACGACCGGGAATACGCGGGTGCGAGCGTCCGCGACGCCAGCGCCGTCCTCGGCTGGCCCGAGGTGCCGACCCGCGCGTGGCGGCAGGGATTCGTCGCCGGTCTGTTCGACGCGGTGGGTGCGCTCGTCGGCGGGATGCCGCGGTTCCACGCCGTCGACAAGGCGGTCGTCGACTGGCTGGTCGAGTGTTTGGCGGTCCTCGGTTTCGCGACCGACCGTCCGGACCGGCCCGACGTCGGGCCGGACGGTGTGTGCGTCCTCGGCGGCACCCGCGAGCGGGTCCGGTTCGGGCTGCTGTTCGCCCCCGCCGCCGCGACCGGCACGGCCGTCGGCGATCTGGTTCGCGGCGACGAAACGCTGCGGGTCACGGCCATCGAGCCGCTCGGCCTCGAGGTGCCGATGTTCGACATCACCACCGGCACCGGCGACTTCATCGCCAACGGGGTCGTGAGCCACAACTGCTTCGCCCGCAACACGCACACCTATCTCGACCTCGACACGGGCCACGACTTCGACACGCGGATCGTGGTCAAGGTCAACGCCGGCGAGATCCTGCGGCGGGAGCTGTCGTCGAAGCGGTGGTCCGGCGACCGCATCGCGATGGGGACCAACGTCGACTGCTATCAGCGTGCCGAGGGGCGATATCGGCTCATGCGCGACATTTTGGCGGCCCTGCGCGACCACGCCAACCCGTTCTCGATCCTGACGAAGGGCACGTTGATCGCCCGCGACCTCGACCTGCTCCAGCAGGCCCGCGCGGTGACGAGTGTGAGCATCTCGATGTCGGTCGGCTTCCTCGACGAGACACTGTGGCGCTCGGTCGAGCCCGGCACGCCCAGCCCGCGCCGGCGGCTCGACGTGGTGCGCCGCCTCACCGACGCCGGGTTCTCCGTCGGCGTGCTCATGGCGCCGATCCTGCCCGGCCTGACCGACACGCCCGAGGCGATCGACACCACGGTCGCCGCGCTGGCCTCGGCGGGGGCGGCCAGCGTCGTGCCGCTCGCCCTGCACCTGCGGCCCGGTGCCCGGGAGTGGTATCAGGCCTGGCTGGCGCGGGAGCATCCGCGTCTGGCGCCCCGATACCGGGAGTTGTACGGCGACGGGAGCTACGCCCCCCAGGCGTATCAGCGGGAGGTCGCCGCGCGGGTGCGGCTCGCGGCGCGCCGCCACGGTGTGCCGACCGGCGGCACCGGGACCACCCGCACGCCCTCGACCGGCGGCACGGACTCGGGCACCGGGGGCGCGCACCCGGTCGACCAGGCAGGGCACGGTGGCGAGCAGGCGACACGGACGACCGGGTGGGCAGCACAGCAGCGCGGGCAGCAACGGTATGAGCGGCGGACGCGTCGGGAACCGGTGATCGCCGAGCAACTGTCATTGCTGTGAAACCGAAGGTTCACGGTCAGCTAACGGTCAGCTTCGTTGGCTAGGGTTCGCCGCATGGGGGCGCGTGCCGGCGACTATCTGCTGCTTCTGGGGCCGCCGGTCGCCGTCGGGGCGGCCGTCGGTGTGGTCGTGGTGGCCGACTCCCCGGAGGCGTTCCTGCCACTGCTGATCGTGTTACAGCCGTTGACGACGCTCGGGATCGTGGTCGGGCTGGTGCAGCTAACCCGCAGCAACCGGGGGCCGTCGACGTTTCGGCTGGTCGGGCACGACGGGCGGGCTGCCTTTGCGGTGCGGCCGAACTACCGGCGGCAGTGCCTGTTCAACGGGCTGCTCAGCGCGGCGCTCGTGCTGATGGCGGTCAACGGGCTGCGGGTGCCGGGCCGGGTCGTGCCGGCGACGGCCTGGGCGATCCTGGTGTTCAACGCGACCGCCCTGGCCCTGATGCTCCACCGGATGCTCCGGAGCGGGCCGCTGCTGCTCACCGCCGACGGGATCGCGATCGACGGTGGCCGCACGTTTGTGCCGTGGGCGGCGCTGGAGGCCGGGCACGACAGTCCGCAGTGGACGTTGGCCCGGCCGGAGCTGGTGCGGGGGCGGCGGATCAAGGCCTTCCGGCCGGGGCAGACCGTGCCGCTCGACGTGTCGCTGTGGTTCCTGTCGCTGTCGATCCACAGCTATCTCGCGCACCCCGAGCATCGGGCGGCGATCGGCACGCCGGAGGAGCTCGACCGCCTGCGCGGCGCGCTCGCCCTCCAGCTCACCTGAGTTCAACCGGTTCATCAACGACCGGCGACGACGCCCCGAACCGCCGGCCCGGCCCGCCTGGACGTCCCAGCCGCCGTTCCGGCTCACCGCCGCCGAGGCCGGCCACGACCTCGCAGTCGCCTGTCTCGTCGTGCCCGCGATGCGGGGCCGGGCCGGCAAAGGGCGGATCGGCGCCGGGCCGAGATACCGTTTCGCTCATGCGTAGCGCGGAACAGATCCTGCGGGAAGCCACCACCATCGCTGTCGTCGGGGCCTCGCGGGACCACACGAAGACGGCACATTCCGTACCACTCTCGATCCAACGCCACGGGTGGCGCGTCATCCCCGTCAACCCGTTCACCGACGAGATCTTCGGCGTGAAGGCCTACCGGACGCTCGCCGACATCCCCGAGCCCGTCGACGTCGTCAACGTGTTCCGGCCGTCGGAGGACGCCACGCAGGTGGTCAAGGAGGCGCTCGCGATCGGCGCGCCCGCGATCTGGCTGCAGCAGGACATCTTCTCGCCCGAGGGCCGGGCGCTGGCCGAGGCCGCCGGGGTCGACTTCCTCGAGGACACCTGCATCGCCGTCATCCGGGCGGTGCACGCGATCACCGGGCCCCGTATTCCTTGAGCAGTCCACGGCTGATGATGGTCTTCTGGATCTCGCTGGTGCCCTCGCCGATGAGCAGGAACGGCGCCTCGCGCATCAGCCGCTCGATCTCGTACTCCTTGGAGTAGCCGTAGCCGCCGTGGATCCGGAAGGCCTCCTGGACCACCTCGGCGCAGTACTCCGACGCCAGGAGCTTGGCCATGCCGGCCTCGACGTCGTTGCGCTGTCCGGCGTCCTTCAGCCGGGCGGCGTTGACCATCAGACTGTGCGCGGCCTCGATCTTCGTCGCCATCTCGGCGAGCTTGAAGGCGATTGCCTGGTGCTTGACCAGCGGGGCGCCGAACGTCTGGCGCTGCTGCGCGTACGCGATGGCCAACTCGAACGCCCGGATCGAGATGCCGCAGGCGCGCGCGGCGACGTTGACCCGGCCGACCTCGATGCCGTCCATCATCTGGTAGAAGCCGCGGCCGGCCTTCGCGGCGCCGCCCAGGACCGCGGTCGCCGGCACCCGCACGCCGTCGAGGACCATCTCCGTCGTCTCGACGCCCTTGTAGCCCATCTTCTCGATCTTGCCGGGAATCGTCAGGCCGGGCGCGGTCTCGCCGAAGCCGGGCTCCTTCTCGATCAGGAACGTCGTCATCTCGCCGTACACCGACTCGGCGCCGAGGTCGGTCTTGACCAGCGTGGCGACGACCGACGAGTACGCACCGTTGGTCAGCCACATCTTCTGCCCGTTGATGACGTAGTCGTCGCCGTCGGGGACGGCCTTGGTGCGGATGGCGGCGACGTCGGAGCCGCAGCCGGGTTCGGACATCGAGAACGCACCACGCACCTCGCCGGCGGCCATCCGCGGCAGCAGCGCCGCCTTCTGCTCGGGCGAGCCGTGGTGGCTGACGAGGTACGCCACGATGAAGTGCGTGTTGACGATGCCGGAGACGGACATCCAGCCCCGGGAAAGCTCCTCCACGACTAGGGCGTAGGTCAGCAGCGACTCACCGAGCCCGCCGTGCTCCTCGGGGATGGTCAGGCCGAAGAGGCCCATCTCACGCATGCCGTCGACGATGTCGGCCGGGTAGACGTCGTCGTGCTCGAGCCGCTGGGCTTGCGGGATGATCTCCTTGTCGACGAACTCCCGCACGGTTTCGAGGATCGATCGCTGCACGTCGGTCAGACCGGGTGTCTGGGCAAGGCGGGCCATTGTCGACCTCCGATTGGTCAGCAACAAGTTACTGGCGGGTTCGCAGGCAGTATCGCGGTCGCCGGCGGGTGCGACCACTGTGAGCGGACCACATCACCCTGTGAAATGGTTCTCAAGCGGAGGAGTTACCGACCGACCGGCCCTTGGCGTTGATCATGCAGTCGTGGTGCCGCGACACTCCCACGATGTCCGGCTTGTCAGGCACCACAACTGCATGATCAACACGAAAAAAGGGGGGTCAGCGGTACTGGGCCTCGCGGACGCTGTTGCCGCCGTCCACGACCAGCATCTGGCCGGTGATGTAGGACGCGCCCGGCGAGCAGAGGAAGGCGATGGTGGCGGCGACCTCCTCTGGTGTGCCGGGGCGGCCCATCGGCGTGCCGAAGCCCTGCTTGAGCTCGACGAGCGTCGACGCACCGGTGTGGATGATGCCGGGGGCGACCGCGTTGACCGTGATGCCGTCGGCGACGAGCTCCATCGCGAGGGCCCGCGTCAGGCCGACCACGCCGGCCTTGGCCGCCGCGTATCCGGCCTCGGCGGGCAGAGCGTTGACCGGGCCGGCGGTCGCGGCGAGATTGACGATGCGACCCCAGCCGTGCTCGGCCATGCCGCCGACGAAGGCGCGGCTGACCAGGAACGCGGTCGTGAGATTGCGGTCGATCTCGGCACGCCACTCCTCGTAGGTGAGCTGCGCGACGGGACGCAGCACCTCGGGGCTCGCCTTGCTGGCCAGGCCGGCGTTGTTGACCAGGATCTCGACCCCGCCGAGCTGGTCGCTGATCGCGTCGGCCAGGGCGCCGACCTCGGCCTCGACGGTGAGATCGGCGACGAACCCGATGACGCCCAGCTCGCTGGCGCGGTCGTGGATCCGGCGGGTGGTGGATACGATCGCGACGGCGGCGCCCATCGATTTCAGGCGGCGGGCCGTGGCGTAGCCGATGCCGTCGGGGCTGCCGGCCCCGGTGACCAGGGCGACCCTGCCGTCGAGCCGGTCGGTCGTCATGGACTCCTCACCCGCGGGATCGTCGGCGAGCTCGGGACCGCTGGACGGAACGGCTCGCAGGGTGCGCCGAGCCGAGGACGGTCGGCTCACGTCGCGCCGGCCGCCCTTGCCGGCGGGTCCACTGGAACGTAGATCGGGTGCCATAGGGCAAATCCTGCCTGCCGGATCCGCCACCGGGCAATGCGACGCGCGTTTTCTCAGGCCGGTGGGGTGAAGGTCGTGGTACGAAGCATGCCCGCCGCCCGCCCCTTCGCGGAGATGACGAGGGCCATCTTCCGCGAGGCCTCGTCGATCATCTCGTTGCCGAGCATGACCGCGCCGAGCTTCCCACCAGCCTCGGAGGTGTAGTAGTCGTACGCGTCGAGGATGAGCTCGGCGTGGTCGTAGTCCTCCTGCGCCGGGCTGTAGACGTCGTTCGCCGCGTCGATCTGGCCAGGGTGCAGCACCCACTTGCCGTCGAACCCGAGTGCGGCACTGCGCTTGGCGACCTCGCGGAACGCGTCGACGTCGCGGATCTGCAGGAACGGGCCGTCGATCGCCTGAAGGTCGTGCATCCGGGCCGCCATCAGGATGCGCATGAGGATGTAGTGGTACGGGTCGCCCGGGTAGTCGGGGATCAGCCCGCCCACGACCAGCGACTTCATGTTGATCGACGCCATGAAGTCCGCCGGGCCGAAGATGATCGTCTCCACCCGCTGCGAGGCGGTGGCGATCGCGTCGACGTTGACCAGCCCGGCCGCGTTCTCGATCTGCGCCTCGATGCCGATCTTGCCGACGGGCAGTCCGATCGTCTTCTCGATCTGGGTGAGCGTGAGGTCGAGCCACTCGATCTGGCCGGCCGACTGGACCTTCGGCAGCATGATGCAGTCGAGGTTCTCACCGGCGCCCTCGACGACCTCGATCACGTCGCGGTACGTCCACTGCGTAGTCAGGTCGTTGACCCGCACGACGCGGGTCTTGCCGGCCCAGTCCCCGTCGTTGAGCGCGGCCACCACGTTCTTGCGCGCCCCCGGCTTCGCCAGCGGCGCGACCGCGTCCTCCAGGTCGAGGAACACCTGGTCGGCGGGGAGCCCTTGGGCTTTGTCGAGCATCTTCACGCTCGATCCGGGAACGGCGAGGCACGAGCGGCGCGGGCGTCCGAGGGCGGCCATGGCGGGGCTCCTTTGCTCCGAGCAATCGATGTCTGGCGGGCCTTAGCGTTGGTTCAGGGCAAGCTACGCCACGGTAGCCTCGTCGCGTGAGCACGCAGAGTGCTCCTGTGGGAGATCTCACCGGCCGTACGGCTGTCGTCACCGGCGCCAGCTCCGGAGTTGGTCTGGCCGCCGCCGGCGACATGGCCGCCGGGGTGCCCACGTCGTGCTCGTGGGCCGCGACCCCGACCGGTTCACCGCCGCCGTCGCCGCGGTGCGCGACGCGTCGGGCGGGCGCACTCCCCCGGCGTACCGCAGCGATTTCGCCCGTCTCGACGACGTCCACGTCCTCGTCGATCATCTCCGCCAGCGGTACCAGCGGATCGACGTTCTGGCGAACAACGCGGGTGGTCTCGTGTCCGGCCGGGTGGTCACCCAGGACGGGTTCGAGGCGACGCCGCAGACCAACCGCCTGGCCGGCCTCCTGCTCAGCAACCTGCTCCGGGAGCAGTTGCGCAACGGGCGGATCGTCGACACGGCGTCCGGCGCACACGCGATGGGGGCGCTCGACCCGGCGGACCTGCACCGAGCGGGCAAGCGCTCAGCGCTTGGTCGCGCCGCGGACCTTGTGGAGGCGGAACGGGCGCTTCGGCACCCGGGTCGCGCTGGACGGCCGCGGCGGAGCCGCCTGCGAGTCGTCGGGGAGGTCGTGCGTGCCGCCGGCCGGGGTCAGGCGGCTGACCACACACCGCTCCGCCCAGGTGGCGGCGAGGTCGGCGGTGCCGTTGAGGCGCTTGGCGGCGAGCTGCGGCACGAGCTCGGTCCACTCCTGCGAGGCGGGATCGATCCTGGCCACGGTGGCCGGCCAGGTGACGATCCGGCCGCCGTGGTCGCCGCGCAGGGTGACGTCCGCCGTCGGCGTCTCGGCCAGGCCGGGTGCGGACTGCTCGCCCGGGCCGCTGACCACGAGCAGCGAGCCGCCGAGCCAGGCGCACCAGACGAGGTAGGCGGGCCCGGCGCCCGGCACGGTGAGCCAGGCGACAGCGGCCTTCTTGGCGGCTTCTTCGACCAGGGCGTCCATGACCCCATCCAATCAGGAGTCAGGCCCCAACGGCGTGCGTGGGGGCCGGTCGTGGAACTCGGTCGCGCCGTAGCACCACGCCGTCACCTCCGGGGGCCAGCGGTCGGGCGGCCAACCGCCCTTCCTGAGCAGCGCCGACAGGAACAGCTCGGGCTCGGGCAGCTTCGACCACACCGACGGCAGGAACGTGGCCCGCCTCCGCCCGTCGGTGAGGATGAGTCCGTGCTCGCCCGGCACCAGCGCGGTCAGCAACTCCTCCCGGCTGCGCGTGGGCACCCGCACGGGGCGCCCGAGCACCGACACCTTGACGTCGAGCAGCGGCCAGTCGTCGCCGGTCACCGGGGGCAGCCGCGGGTCGTTCATGGCGCGCAGCGCGTTGCGCACGACGTCGCGGTGCAGCGGCCGGGCCGGCTCCAGGGTGCCCACACAGCCCCGCAGGGTCCCGGCCCGCTCCAGTGTCACGAACGACGCGCCGTCGGCGTGCAGGGCGCTGTCCTGGGGCAGCCGGACGACGAGACGGTCACCGGCGAGCCGTGCGCGGACGGCGCCCGCGGCGAGGCGGGCGAGCAGTCGGCCATCCGTCAGCGACAATGCCGCCGTCACGCCACCAGCATAGGCGCCCCGACAAGGTCCAAGACCTCGGCGAGATTCTCGATGCACGGACCCGACCAGCCGGGCTCGTCGTTGTAGGTCAGGTGGTCGCCGAGGTCGTCGGCGACGAGCCGGACCGCGGTCAGCCCACAGGCGCCGGCGCCGGTGAGCTCCAGGCTGCCGCCGTCCCCGACGTACAGGCAGCCGGCGGGCTCGACGCCGAGCAGCGCGCACGCGGTGCGGTACATCGCCGGGTGCGGCTTGGTGTGTCCGATCTCCGACGAGTAGACCGCCGCGTCGAACAGGCCCGCCAACCGGGACCGGGGCAGGAAATGGGGCAGCTCGAACCAGCAGTCGCTGACGATCGCGACGCCCAGCCCGGCGGATCGCAGCGCGCGCAGCACCGGAATCGTGGCCGGACGCAAGGGCGCGTCGCTCTGGAGGGCGGCCAGGCGTAAGCCGACCGCGTGGCAGAGCTGTGTCTCGGTCGGCTCCACGCCGATTTCCTTGCAGAGCTGCCACAGGCCCGTCATCGAGTCGCTGCCGTAGCCGCCGGCGGCCCGTTGCTCGAAGGTCCGGTCGAGCAGCGCGATCCACTCGTCCGGGTCCACGCCGAGCACCTCCGCGGTGCGCCGATGCTCCTCACCTCGACGGACGGCCGTTGTACAGGTGTTGAAGTAGTCAAAACAGACAGCCCGGAACATCTCAACGACCCCTATCGCATCCACCGGACGGACGACATCCGACACTTGTCGACCGCGGTCGACAAGTGTCGGATCAGCGACAGCTTCGCCAAAATGACAAGATCTCACGTATGCGCCAGGTCGGCCTTCCCACCATCGCCGCACTTGTGGTGTCGATCATGGCGATCTCGTCGTCAGCGCCGCTGATCGTGTTCGCCGCCGCGCCGGCGCTCGCGATCGCCTTCTGGCGCAACGCGATCGCGGTCGCCGGCCTGGCCCCGGTGGCGCTGACCCGCCGCCGGTTCGAGGTGCGCGACCTGTTGCGTCCCGGCGCGGGCCGCCGCACGCTCGGGATCAGCGCCCTGTCCGGGCTCTGCCTGGCCGTGCACTTCGGCACCTGGGTGCCGAGCGCGAAGCTGACCAGCGTCGCCATGTCCGTCGCGCTGGTCTCCACGACACCGGTGTGGACCGCGCTGATCTCGGCGGTTCGCGGCATCCATGTTCCCCGCAGCGCCTGGGCCGGCATCGGGCTCGCGGTGGCCGGCGTCGCGATCGCCACCGGCGCCGATCCCGACCTGTCCGGCCGGGCGCTCCTCGGCGACGGCCTGGCACTGGCGGGTGGCGTCGCCGCGGCCGGCTACACGATCTTCGGCGAGCGCGCCCGCGCCAGCATCGCCACGACGACGTACACCACGATCTGCTACTCGATCTGCGCCGTCGTGCTCGTGGCCACCTGCCTCGTCACCCGCGCGGACCTGGTCGGCTACGACCCGGGGACCTGGCTGGCGATCGCCGGCATGACCCTCGGCCCGCAACTGCTGGGGCACACGCTGATCAACTACGCCCTCCGGCGGGTCTCGGCGACCACGGTCGCGGTGCTGCTCCTGCTGGAGGTCCCCGGCGCACTGCTCATCGCGTGGCTGCTCCTCGACCAACTGCCCGCCGCGCGCACCCTGCCGGGCATCGGGATCCTGCTGGCCGGCGTGGCGGTCGTGGTGCTCGGCACGCGCTGGCGCAAGCCCGGCGAGCCGCCCCCGCCGTCCTCACCGGGTCAGCCGACGAACGGCGGCACCGTCATCTCGCCGGAGGCGATCGGCACGACGTGACCGGCGACGGTCGCGGAGACCGCCGCCCCGCCCCGCGCGGTCACCGAGCACTGCAACGACGACGGACGGCGCATCTCCAGGCCCTGGCTGATGTGGTACGCGCTGAGCCCGTCACCCGGCAGCAGACCCGAGCTCACCAGCCAGACGCCCAGGCCCAGCGCCGCCGAACCGGTGGCCGGATCCTCGGGGACACCCACGTCGGGCACCAGCACCCGGGCGTGTGCGTGACGGTCCGCCGCCTCCCAGTGGAAGACGCTGACGTTGTCGACCGGCCGGTGCGGGCCCACCCGGCCGACCGCCTCGTCCGTCACCGAGAGGTAGGTGAACTCCAGCCCGCAGCCGGCCCTTCGGGGCACCGGACCGACGAAGTCGTCCGCGGTGAGGCCGACGGCGGCGAGCAGCGGCGCAGGATCGAGCGGCGGACCGACGGTCGGCCGGCCGCCGGTGACGACCGCGCTGTGGTGCACGTCGTCGATGTGGATCGGGATCAGCCCGGCACCGCACTCCTGGACCACGTCCCGGTCCTTGATCACGCCGTTGCGGAACAGGGTCACCGCGCAGCCCACCGTCGGGTGGCCGGCGAACGGCAGCTCGGTCTGCGGGGTGAAGATGCGCACCCGATACGTGGCCTCGGGCGTGGTCGGCGGGAGCACGAAGATCGACTCCGAGAGGTTGAACTCCCGTGCGATCGCCTGCATCTGCTCGCCGGCGAGGTCCTGGGCGTCGAACACGATCGCGAGCGGATTGCCGGTGAACGGGCGGTCGGTGAAGACGTCGACCACGGAGTACCGCACCATGCGCATGGAACGAAGCCTAATCAGTAGGCTTGATCCTTGTGAGCACTGCGCCGCGAGTCTATGTGGCGCGCCTCGCCGGCCTGAACGTGTTCGATCCGAACGGTGACCAGGTCGGGCGGGTGCGCGACGTGGTCGCGCGCGCCCGGACGGGCAACCAGGCGCCCCGCGTCGTCGGCCTGATCGCCGAGATGCCGATGCGGCGGCGGATCTTCCTGCCGATCGGGCGGATCACCGCGATCGAGCCCGACGCCGTGGTGCTCAACACCGGCACCCTCAATCTGCGGCGGTTCGAGAAGCGCCCCGGTGAGCTGCTGGTGCTGGAGGACTTCCTCGACCGGCACGTCACGATCAACACCAGCGAGCGCCCGGGCACCGTGGTCGACGTGGCGATGGAGGTCGACCGCACCGGTGAGTGGTCACTCACCAGGGTGGCGGTCCGCGAGTTCACCAGGCGGCTCACCCGCCGGGGTCACCTCAACCAGCTTGAGTGGAGCGAGGTCTCCGGGCTGACCGGGTCGCCCGAGGAGCAGGGCACCGCCGGACTGCTGGCCGTGCTCGACAACATGCGCCCCGCCGACCTCGCCAACGTCCTACAGGACCTCTCCGAGACCCGCCGAGTCGAGGTGGCGGCCGCGCTGGACGACGAGCGCCTCGCCGACGTGCTCGAGGAGTTGCCCGAGCACGACCAGCTCGAGATCATCGCGGCGCTCGAGCCGCAGCGAGCGGCCGACGTACTGGAGGAGATGGACCCGGACGACGCCGCCGACCTGCTCTCCGAGATGCCGAAGCCGGAGCAGGAGGTCCTGCTCGACCTCATGGAGCCCGACGAGGCATCGCCGGTGCGCGCGCTGCTGGACTACCTGCCCGGCACCGCCGGCTCGGTGATGACCTCCGAGCCGATCGTCATGGCGCCGGACGCGACGGTCGCCGAGGCACTGGCCCGCATCCGGGAGCCGCAACTCTCCCCCGCGGTCGCCGCCGGCGTGTTCGTCACGCGGCCGCCGATGGCCACGCCCACCGGGCGGTACCTCGGCGTCGTGCACTTCCAGCGGCTGCTGCGCGAACCACCGTCGGCCCTGCTCGGCGGCGTGGTCGACAACGACATCGATCCGCTCGCCCCGGGCACCACCCTGGCCGAGATCACCCGCCGGATGGCGACCTACAACCTGGTGGTGATGCCGGTGGTCGACGACAACGACAAGCTGGTCGGCGCGGTCACCGTCGACGACGTGCTCGACCACCTGCTGCCCGAGGACTGGCGCGACCGCGATCACGCCGAGCCGATCACGCTCCAGGGTGGCGGCCGTGGCTGACCGGCGGCGGCTCGACCAGCCGCGCGTCGCCCGGATCAAGCTGCCGAGGTTCGATCCCGAGTCGTTCGGCCGGTGGTCGGAGGGTTTCGCGCGGTCCATGGGGACGGCGAAGTTCATCGTCTACATGACGGTCGTGATCGTCGCCTGGCTGGCCTGGAACACGCTGGCCCCGCCGAGCTGGCGCTTCGACCCGTACACCTTCACCTTCCTCACCCTGATCCTGTCGCTGCAGGCGTCGTACGCGGCGCCGCTCATCCTGCTGGCCCAGAACCGGCAGGCCGACCGGGACCGGCTCGCATCCGACGAGGACCGGCGGCGGGCCGCGGCGCAGAAGGCGGACACCGAATACCTGGCCCGCGAGATCGCCGCCCTCCGGATCGCGGTCGGCGAGACGGCCACCCGCGACTTCCTGCGCTCCGAGCTGGCACGGATGGGCGAGGAACTGGACGAGGCCGCGGAGCGGCGGGCGAAGCTGGAGCGCAAGAAGGCGAAGAACACGGCGACCGCGCTGGGCACGCCGGGCGGGCTGGAGGAGCCGCTCGACGAGGGGGACGACGCGGTGGACTCCGACGGGCCGCAGGAACCGCCGCGGCGCCGGTCCAGATCGCACTGAAGCATTACGCCGCGCGCCTCAAGGGGCTAGGCGCGCGGCGTCCTAACGATCGTCGCACCGGCCGCGGTACGACGACAACCCCCGCCGCCTGCAGAATCCCTATTTCGGGTGGTCTTGCCGGTGCTGTGACGCGTTCCTCGGGAACGCTCACCGTGCCGGGTGAGCGTCCGTCCCGACGTACCATGGCAGCCATGTCTGCCCCGGCCACCACCGTTCAGGACGCGATCACCGCCGCGCTCGCGACCGTCGACGACCCTGAGATCCGCCGCCCGATCACCGACCTCGGCATGGTGCGCGATGTCACGCTCCGACCCGACGGCGTCGCCCTGATCGGCATCCTGCTCACGGTGGCCGGCTGCCCGCTGAAGGACAAGCTCCGCACCGACATCACCCGCGCGGTCGGCGCCGTCCAAGGCGTCACCGGGGTCGAGATCGACTTCGGTGTCATGACCCCCGAGCAGCGCAAAAACCTCCAGACGAGCCTGCGGGGTGACGTGCAGGAGCCGGTCATCCCGTTCAGCCAGCCCGGCTCACGGACCCGCGTCTACGCGGTGGCCAGCGGCAAGGGCGGCGTCGGCAAGTCCAGCGTGACCGTCAACCTGGCCGCCGCCCTGGCCGCCCGCGGCCTGTCGGTCGGCGTGGTCGACGCCGACATCTACGGCCACTCGGTCCCCCGCATGCTCGGCGCCGACGGCCGCCCGACCCAGGTCGAGTCCATGATCATGCCGCCGTCCGCACACGGCGTGAAGGTCATCTCGATCGGCATGTTCACGCCCGGCAACGCCGCCGTCGTGTGGCGCGGCCCGATGCTCCACCGGGCGTTGCAGCAGTTCCTCGCCGACGTCTACTGGGGCGACCTCGACGTGCTGCTCCTGGACCTCCCGCCGGGCACGGGCGACGTGGCGATCTCGCTGGCGCAGCTCCTGCCGTCCGCCGAGATCCTGGTGGTGACGACCCCGCAGGCCGCCGCCGCCGAGGTCGCCGAGCGCGCCGGCTCGATCGCCCTCCAGACCCACCAGCGCGTCGTCGGTGTCGTCGAGAACATGTCCTGGCTGGAGCTCCCGACCGGCGAGCGGATGGAGATCTTCGGCACCGGCGGCGGTCAGACGGTGGCAGACTCCCTGAGCCGCCTGGTCGGCGCCCAGGTGCCGTTGCTCGGCCAGATCCCCCTCGACACCCGCCTCCGCGAGGCCGGCGACACCGGCCTGCCGCTGGTCCTGGCGACCCCCGACGCCCCGGCGGCGGCCGCCCTCCGCGTGGTGGCCGACAAGCTGGCCGTCCGCCGGGAAAGCCTGGTGGGCAGGCCGCTGGGCCTGAAGCCCGCCGGCCGCTAGGCACCCCGACCAGACCAGACCCGACCAGACCAGACCAGACCGGGGCGGAGCGCCCACCCCCTGACGGTCCTGCGTCGGACGCTGCCGACGGTGCAGGCGGTCCCCGGCCCCTGGCCTACCATGGCTGGGCACCTTCGCCGGCCGCCCACCCCGGCCGTTGGCTCACCCCAGGGCGCCCCCCACTGACACCCAGCCGTCCGCGCACCCGACGCGACCACGCGTGGCCGGTCCACTCGGGAACCGTGCGGGGGGCGCGGTTGCGGCCACATAGAAGTTCCAGATGTTGCCCGGCCTGCCGAATTTGTCGCTTTTATACGCCAATTGCCCCGTGCGGGCGGGTGTCTGCCGATCGCGGTCGCCACTGGGCCCGAGGCGGCGCGTTCCGGGCCGGGCAACTCCATGATCATGGGAAAGATCTGGCTATCGGGGCAGCCACATCTTTCCCATGATCATGAGATCGAGCGGCCCGAAGTGGCGGATCGCGCCTGATCGCGCCTGATCGCGCCTGATCGAGCCCGATCGCATCGGAACGCGGCGCCGGTCGGCACGCCTCGGCGGCGACACCCTCGACTGCGGTCGGGCGAAACGTACGGAACGGATGGAATCGGCATCGCGCCTCTGGACCCAGGGATGCACCGGGGCCGTGCGGATCTCAGGTGACGTCGTCCCAGGATGCGCGGGAGGCCGGCTGAGCGGATGGCGGCGTCGACACGGCAGCCGCCGTCGACGGCGAGGTGACGCTGTTCGCGGCGGTCGCGGCCGCCTGGGCGTCGCGCTTCACGCCGTCGGCCACGCCCCGGACTTCGTCGTAGATGCCCTGGAGCGGCTTGCGCAGGGCGGCCTCGTCGGCCTCGCTGAGCAGGTGCTTGCGGAGAAAGGTCTTCGGGTGGAGATCTTCCAACTGGATGTCGGTGCCGAGCTCGCGGCTCAGGTCGCCGGTGGCGTTGCGGGCCATCTGCCGCACGTTGCGGAGCATCCGCATTCCGTCGCTGATCGCCTTCGGCAAGCGGTCGGGACCGAAGATGAACAACCCGACCAGGATGATCAGGATGAACTCCCAGCCGCCGATGTTCTCCAAGCCCATGTTGCCGGCCCTCCCTGCTCTCAGCCGCAAGACTAGTCACCCACGGCCCCGGACGGGGAGGGCCCGACGGTCACTTCGCGTCGGCGACCAGGGTCACGGAGGCTTTCTCCCTGGTCGTACCGCGCAGATAGGAAATCTCGACCGTGTCACCCGGCGCGTACTTGCGGACCAGTGCGGTCAGGTCCCAGAACTCGTCGATCGGCTTGCCGTTGACCGCGAGGATCACGTCACCGCTCTTCAGGCCGGCCGCCGCCGCGGGACCGCCGGCCTCGACCGAGGCGAGCCGGGCGCCGCCGGCCGGGTTGCGGTAGGACGGGTCGGGCTGCACGCCCATGACCGTGCGGCGCGCCTTGCCGGTGTTGATGATATCGGTGGCGATCCGCCTGGCGTGGTTGATCGGGATCGCGAACGCCAGGCCGACGTTGCCGGCTGTGGACTGGTCCTCGGACAGCGTGCCGATCACCGAGTTGATGCCGACGACACGACCGGCGCCGTCGAACAGCGGGCCACCCGAGTTGCCCTGGTTGACGGCCGCGTCGGTCTGGATGGCCGAGTAGTAGCGGGCGGTGCCGCCCTCGCTGGTGCGGATGGGACGGTCGAGGTAGCTCACCACGCCGTACGTCACCGTGCTGGTCAGGCCCAGCGGCGCGCCCACGGCGACGACCGGGTCGCCGACCTGCAGCCGATTGGAGTCACCGAACTCGACGGGCACGACCTTGCCGTCGGGCAGCCCGGACGTGTCGATCTTGAGCACGGCGACGTCGGACTCGTCGTCACCGCCGATGACACTGGCCGGCACCACCGTCGCGTCGCTGAACCGGACGGTCGCGTTGCCGGTGCCGCCCTCGACGACGTGGTTGTTGGTGATGACGTGCCCGTCGGACGACACCACGAAGCCGGAGCCGAGCGACGTGCCGGAGCCGACCCGCATGCTGATCGTGACGACGCTGGGGAGGACCTTCTTGACCAGGGCAGCGACCGAATCCGGCGGCCTCGCGTTGAGCGGCGGGTCGTTGCCGAGCTGGGTGCCGCCGAGGCCGCCGCCGCCTCCGACGGCGAAGACGTAGCCGAGTGTGCCGCCGAGCGCGCCCGCGAGCAGGGCGGTGACGATCGACACGATCAGGACGAGACCCAGCCCGACCCGGGGGCCGGCGTTCGGCGGCGGCGGCTTCTCCAGGGGCGGCACCTCGTCGACCGGCGTCTTCATCACGACGACCGGGGCGTCGGGGTCGCGCCACGGGTCGGCGAGCGCGTCGGACCACCAGCTATCCCTCGCCGGCTGCGGCGCCGTCCCGTGCTGCGGCTGCGGGCGGCTGGCGGTGGCCTGCGCGGGCGTTGTCCAGCCATCCGGGCTGGACGCGCCGTGGCCCGGCTGTCGCCAGGCCGAACCGTCTGTCACGATCGGCTCCTCCGTCCGTTTCGCATCCAGCATTGCACGCTCCGGCATCCCG
Organism: Dactylosporangium roseum; assembly: GCF_025264685.1. Classification (GTDB taxonomy): domain Bacteria; phylum Actinomycetota; class Actinomycetes; order Mycobacteriales; family Micromonosporaceae; genus Dactylosporangium; species Dactylosporangium roseum. Next base: position 755,351 of record NZ_CP073721.1, on the reverse strand, counting down.
CACGCGCGGGCGAGTCTCCTAGGCTTGCCGGGAATCGACTCACCTGGAGGTGTCCCATCACCGCGTCCGCGAGAAGCGCGCAGCAGTTCGCCGACTTCGTCGACGGGTACGTGCTGGAGGACCCGGTACTCACGGCTGCCCGCGAGCAGGCCGCTGAGCTGGGCATCCGGGCGGTCAGCCGAGGCTGCGGTGCGGCGCTTCGGGTGATCGCCGCGGTGAGCAACGCCAAGGCGGTGGTGGAGGTCGGCACCGGCACCGGGGTGAGCGGCGGGTGGTTGTTGCGCGGCATGCGCCGCGACGGCGTCCTGACCACGATCGATTACGAGGCCGAGCACCAGCGGATCGCACGGCGGGTGTTCTCAGTGGCCGGGAACCCTCCCTCTCGTACACGCATCATCACCGGACGCGCGCTCGACGTGTTGCCGAGGTTGGCCGACCACGCCTATGACCTGGTGTTCGTCGATCATGACCCGAGCGAGTACGGACCTGTGGTGACCGCCGCGGAGCGACTGCTGCGGCCGGGCGGCACGCTGGCGCTGAGCGACGCACTGGCCGGTGGCCGGGTGAGTGATCCCACGATCCGGGATGCGGAGACGGTACTTCTCCGTGAGGCCGTGAAGGCGTTGCGCGACAGCGACGCGTGGGTGCCCGCGCTGCTACCGCTCGGTGACGGGCTGCTACTGGCGGCGCGAGCGACGTAAAAGTTGTCGTACCCGAGTTCGAGACTCTCCGCATGACCGAACTCACCAGCACCGCCCACACCGTCCTGACCGCCACCGCCCCGTTCGACCTGGCCTGCTCGCTGCGCGCGATCAAAGGCTTCACGCCCAGTTCCGGCGACCAGGTCATTGCCGACGGTCGGGTCCGCAAGGCGTTCCGGCACCCGACCGACCCGGCCCGCGCCGTCGTGGCCGAGGTCGTCGGGCGCGACGACGGGGTGCCCGGGGTCGGGCTGACCGTGTTCAGCGACGAGTCGCTCGGCCCGTTCGAGGTGGCCGCCGTCGCCGGGTGGGTCGCACAGTGGCTCAGCCTCGGCGACGACCGGTCCGAGTTCCTCGCGGTCGCCCGCGCCGACCCGGCGATGGGCCGGGTCCTGGCCGTGGCCGGCGGGCTGCACCAGGTCCGGTTCGCGTCGCTGGCGGAGGGCGCGACATTTTTCACACTGACGCAGCGCTCGACGCAGTGGTTCGCGACCGCCCGCAAGCGCCGCCTGGTCGACGACCACGGCCCCCGCTGCGTCCTCGACCACAAGGTCCTCACCGCATTTCCCGACCTGTCGCTGCTGACGTCCATGGCCCCCGACCATCTCCTGCCGTATGCCGGGAGCCGGGCCCGCGCCGAGCGCCTCACGACGGTGCTGGCCGGCATCGCCGAGTTGGACGAGCAGTGGCTGCGCACCGGGCCGTATGAGGAGGCGCGTGCCGCCCTGCTGGCGGTCCGGGGCATCGGCACGTTCACCGCCCACGCGCTACTCCCGCGGGTCCTGGGGCGTCCCGACGCGGTGCCGCTGGAGCTGGCCCAGTTCCGCAAGGTGGCTCTGGACCTGTACGGCGAGCCGACCCCGACACCGGCCGAGCTCCGATCCAGGTATGGGCCGTGGATCGGCTGGTGGGCCTACACCAGCCGGACCGCCCTCAGTTGGCTGGACCAGGACGAGAAGGCTCTCCAACGTTCCCTGGCGCGAGCAGCCGCCTGACCCGGACCCGGCTGCCGGGCCGGCCGTCGGTGAGCGGCGGCCCCGCGGCCAGTCCGGCCGGTTGATCGGCCGGTTGATCGGATTGCAGGGAGCGGCCGACGGAGCAGGCCCTCCAGGGCTTGTCGTAGCCGAGCGCCCTGCTCAGGGGATCGGCGGAGAGGACGTCGTTTCGTGTTCTTCTGCCCGGTCGGGCCAGCGGATCAGCGCCGGGTCGCGCAGCATGGTGCGGACCTGCGGCGCGTTCCGAGCCGTGCCGCTCAAATTTCATGATCATGGGAAAGATATGGCTGCCCCGATAGCCACATCCTTCCCATGACCATGGAGTTGCCCGGCCTGGAACGGCGCCGTCCCGAGGCCGGTGGCGACCACGAGCGGCAGACGCCCGCCCGCACGGCTGTGCGTCACCTTAGGCTCCCTTGAAGGTCGCCTTCTCCTTGCGCACGAACGCCGCGGTCGCATTGTGGTGGTCGTCGGTGCGGCCGCAGGCGGCCTGTGCCTCCGCCTCGACCCGCAGCGCGTCGGTCAGCGACCCGGAGGCGCCGGCGACGAGCTCACGCTTGATCTGGCCGTATGCGACGGTGGGGCCGGCGGCGAGCCGCTCGGCCAGCTCCAGCGCGGCCGGCAGCACCTGCTCGTCGTCGTCCACGAGCCGGGAAAGCATGCCCAGCCGGTGCGCCGTCGCCGAGTCGACCGGCTCGGCCAGCAGGAGCAGCTCGGTCGCCTTGGCGTAGCCGACCAGGCGGGGCAGCGCCCACGAGACGCCGGTGTCACCGGCGAGGCCGACGTTCGCGAATGCCATGAGAAACCCGGTCTTCGGGCCGCCGACGCGGAAGTCGGCCAGCAGCGCGAGCGACGCGCCGGCGCCCGCCGCCATCCCGCGCACGGCGGCGACGACCGGCTTGGGCATGCCCGCGATCAGCTCGGCCACCGGGTTGTAGTGCTCGGTCACGGTCGACAGCGACGAGCCCTCGCCGGACTCCAGCGAGGCGACGTGCTCACGCAGGTCCTGCCCGACGCAGAACGCGCGTCCGGCGCCGGTGAGGACCACAGCCCGCACCGACGGATCGTCGGAAAGCTCTTCCAACGATGCTCGCAGCGCCACCTTCAACGCGACGTCGAGCGCGTTGAGGGCGTCCGGGCGGTTGAGCGTCAGCGTGGCGACGCCGGTGTCGGAACGGTCGACGAGCAGCACGTCAGTCATGGCGGGTACCCCTTCTCACACACTCAGGCAGTGGTCAACGTATCGGTCGGCGGCCGGGCGGAGGCGACTGGCGTGCCGGTCGAAGAAGATCGCGGCCGTGCTACCTGCCCAGTTCTCCGGCAGCAGTTCGGCCGGCAGTTGCGGGTCGCGGAACAGGAACGCCCGCCAGGCATGGACGAGCGTGAACCGCACCGCGTAGGCCCGCTCGTCGGACGTGCCCGGGCCGATGCTCGCGACCAGCGGGGTGAGCCGATCGACGAACTCGCGGTAGGCGGCGGCGATGGCGGTCAGGTCCCAGGCGCGCTCGACCAACCCGGCGGTGCCGGCCGTGCCGCCGACGTGGGCGGCGCGGAACCGGTCGAACCGGACGCCGGCCTCGGTGAGCAGCGCGTCCACCCCCTCGCCCGGGCGCGGAGCGATCCAGGTCGAGCCGTCGATCGAGCCGTAGCCGAGGAATCCGAGATTCGCGACAAGTCTCGCCCGCGCGCCACGATGCTGCGGCGGTTCGAGCATGATGAGATCGAAGTGCCCGTCCCATCCGTGCCCGTTGCCGGTGCGGTAGATGCGGGCACCGGCCGCGTCCAGGCGCCGTGCCGCCTTGGGGGTGATGCCGTAGCCGGGGCCGGTCGGTAAGCGTAAAGGGTGAAGCCAGCCCTGCCGGACCATCCGCGACACCGCGGTGCGCACCGCCGGGGCGGCGATGCCGAGGGGAGCGAGCAGGCGCACGAGAGCCGCGACGGCGGCACGCCCACCGCGTGGGCGAAGGTGGTCGCCATAGAGGTCGAAGAGGGCGGACCGGGCCTGCATGGCCGCTTATTGTGACAGTTGACCGGCATTTTCCGCCAGGAGTTGTCACAAGGTTCGCGTCCCGGTTTGGGTCTTGGGGCCATCATCAGGGAAAATCATCGGTTGGTGCGTTCGTCACGGAGCCAACGGGTCTTGGTCGGGCCCCGTGAGCAGGCGCGCGCACATGCGGGACGGCTGTGCCACCTGGTGTCTGGGACACCAGGAAGCGAAGGGAGACAACATGGCGGCCATGAAGCCGCGGACGGGCGACGGTCCGCTGGAGGTCACCAAGGAGGGCCGCGGCATCGTCATGCGGGTCCCGCTTGAGGGCGGTGGGCGGCTTGTCGTCGAGATGACCAAAGATGAGGCCAACGAGCTCAGTGAGGCGTTGAAGACCGCCACCGGCTGAGTCTTCCCACTTGAGGTGTGTCGGAGTGGCCCCGGGTGGTCGCTCCCTTCAGTGTGCGCTCTGCAATGGGGGTTTTCTTGCTGGACATCAGGTTCGCCGCAGCCCGTAGCACCTCCGCCGCGGTGGCTGTCGTCGTGCCGTCCGGCGAGCCCACCACGGCGGTCTCACTGCTCGGCTCGGTTCCGAAGCTCCGATTCGGCCCGGCCGACCTGGACGAGTGCACGGCGTTCCTGGAGGACGTCGGGCACTCCGGGTCGGCCGGCTCCGTGCACAGCCTGCCCCGCCCTGGCCGGCAGCCGGCGCGGCTGCTGTTCGTGGGGATCGGCGACGGCGACGAGGCCGGCTGGCGCTCGGCGGGGGCGGCACTCGCCAAGTCGGCGCGTTCCGAGCCGGCCCTGATCGTGGTGGCACCGGTTGAGCTGCCGCCCGCCGCTGTGCGCGGTCTGGCTGAGGGGCTGTGGCTGGCGTCGTACCGCTACGAGCTGTCGACCTCGTCACCGGCCGAGCTTCGACGCGTCACGGTGGTGCTGGACGCCTCCGGGGAGCACGCCGAGGCACTGGAGCGGGCCCGGGCGGTCGCGGTGTCGACGATGCTGGCCCGGGATCTGACCAACACACCCGGTGACCGGAAGACCCCGGCGTGGTTCGCGAGGCGGGTCGAGAAGGCCGCCTCCGGGGTGCCGCAGCTTACCGTGTCGGTTCGTGACCCGGCAGCCCTCGCCGAGCAGGGCTTCAACGCGATCCTGGCGGTCGGGCGAGGCTCGACGCGCGGGCCGCGGCTGGTCGAGATGTCCTGGCGACCGCGCGGGGCGCGGCGGCACGTCGTGCTGATCGGCAAGGGCATCACGTTCGACACCGGCGGCATCTGCATCAAGCCGCTGTCCGGGATGAAGCTCATGCGCAAGGACATGGGCGGGGCGGCCGCGGTGGTCGGTGCGACCCTGGCCGCGGCCGCGATGCGGCTCCCGCTGCGGATCACCGCTCTGGCACCGCTGGCCGAGAACGCGATCGGCGCCGACGCGATGCGCCCCGGCGACGTGATCCAGCACTACGGCGGCATCACGAGCGAGGTCCTCAACACCGACGCCGAAGGGCGGCTGGTGCTCGGCGACGTGATGGCCTACGCGGTGCGGCGGCTCCGGCCGGACGTCATCGTCGACCTGGCCACGCTGACCGGTGCGCAGGGTGTGGCCCTGGGCAAGCGCACCGCGGCGATGTACAGCCACAGCGACACCCTGGCCGAGGAGTTCACCGGCGCGGCGGCGGCCGCGGGTGAGGCGGTCTGGCGGATGCCGTTGCTCGACGACTACGCCGAGGAGTTGGACGGCGGCATCGCCGACCTGGTCAACTCGACCGACATCGGCGCCGGCTCCCTGCTGGCGGCCCTGTATCTGCGCGAGTTCACCGGCGCCTTGCGCAACGACTGGGTCCACTTCGACATGTCGTCACCCGCCTGGGCCGATTCGGCAGACGGCGAGCTGACGAAGGGCGCGACCGGCTGGGGCGTGCGGACGCTGACCCGCTGGCTGGAGTCCGCGTCCGCGTAGGGCGTCGCAGCGGGGATCGACCGCCGCTGGCCGTCGCCGGCTGAACCGGCCCCAGGTGGTGCCCAGGGCCGGTCCGATGCGGACGCAGGCGGGGCGTGGCCCTCCCGGTGATGTCGGTCGGGCCGCGCGGCCGGTGGACCAGCGCCTGTTTCATAGCTGGGATCGAGGCGAGGCGGAGTCCGAACGTTCGCTGGGTGCGCGCCGGTCTTGTCCGGATACCGGTGTTGTATCCGGACAAGACCGGCGCAGCCCGGCCTCGGCTGTGCAACAGGCGCTAGAGGATCGTCCAGGTGTCGCCGCTGTTGAGCAACGCGCTGAGCTCTTCCTCCGGGGTGCCCTTCGCCTTGGACTTCGCCGCCTCGAGCTGGGCGTGGACCAGGTCGTCGTAGGCGGGGCGGTCGACCGAGCGGAACACGCCGATCGGCGTGTTGCGCAGGTCGAGGCCGGGCAGCCGGGACAGGGCGAACGCATACGCCGGCTCGGAGACCGTCTGGTCGTGCACCACGATCTCGTCGGGGCTCACCGATGCGGTCGGCACCACCGAGAGGCCGAAGCCGCCCGGCGGGTGGGTGACCGCCCACTCGCCGTCCTTGCCGAACGTGATCGGCTGGCCGTGCTCGAGCCGGATGATGGAGTCGTCGCGGGTGCCCGCGTCCTTCAGGACCTCGAAGGCACCGTCGTTGAAGATGTTGCAGTTCTGATAGATCTCGACGAAGGCCGAGCCGCGGTGCTCGGCGGCGGCGCGCAGGACCGACTGCAGGTGCTTGCGGTCGGAGTCGATGGTCCGGGCCACGAAGCTGGCCTCGGCGCCCAGCGCCAGCGAGATCGGGTTGAACGGCGAGTCGGCCGAGCCGACCGGCGTCGACTTCGTGATCTTGCCGAGCTCCGAGGTCGGCGAGTACTGCCCCTTGGTCAGGCCGTAGATCTTGTTGTTGAACAGCAGGATCTTCAGGTTGACATTGCGGCGCAGGGCGTGGATCAGGTGATTGCCACCGATGGACAGCGCGTCGCCGTCGCCGGTGACGACCCAGACCGACAGGTCGGGGCGGGACACCGACAGGCCGCTCGCGATCGCCGGCGCGCGGCCGTGGATCGAGTGCATGCCGTAGGTGTTCATGTAGTACGGGAACCGCGAGGAGCAGCCGATCCCGGAGACGAAGACGATCCGTTCACGCGGAATGTTGAGCTCGGGCATGAACGACTGGACGGCGGCCAGGATCGCGTAGTCCCCGCAGCCGGGGCACCAGCGGACCTCCTGGTCGGACTTGAAGTCCTTGGCCGTCAGCTTCAGCGCGACAGGGGTGTCAGGCATTCTTGACCACTTCCTCGAGCACGCCTTCCAGTTCGGCGGCGGTGAACGGCAGTCCGCGGACCTGGTTGTAGGCGATCGCGTCGACCAGGAACCTCGACCGGATCACCCCGGCGAGCTGACCGAGGTTCATCTCCGGGATGACCACCTTGTCGTACGACTTGAGCACGTCACCGAGGTTCTTCGGCATCGGCGACAGGTGCCGTAGGTGCGCCTGCGCGATCGGCAGGCCGCGCTGGCGCAGTGCGCGGGCGGCGGCGCCGATGGGCCCGAAGGTCGAGCCCCAGCCGAGCACGAGGACGCGGGCGGTCCCGTCGGGATCCTCGACCTCGACGTCGGGCACCTCGATGTTCTCGATCCTGGCGGCGCGGGTGCGGACCATGAAGTCGTGGTTGGCCGGATCGTACGAGATGTCTCCGGTCTTGTCGGCCTTCTCCAGGCCGCCGATGCGGTGCTCCAGCCCGGGCGTGCCCGGGACGGCCCACGGACGGGCCAGGGTCTGCGGGTCGCGCAGATACGGCAGGAAGGTCTTGCCGTCCTCGGCGTTGGGCGCGGTGGCGAACTCCACACGCAGGGACGGCAGCTCGGCGACCTCCGGCAGCCGCCACGGCTCGGAGCCGTTGGCGATGTAACCGTCGGACAGCAGGATCACCGGGGTGCGGTAGGTCAGCGCGATGCGTGCCGCCTCCAGCGCGGTGGTGAAGCAGTCGGCGGGTGAGCGCGGGGCGAGCACCGCGACCGGCGCCTCGCCGTGCCGGCCGAACAGCGCCATGTTGAGGTCGGCCTGCTCGGTCTTGGTCGGCATGCCGGTCGACGGGCCGGCGCGCTGCACGTCGATGATCACCAGCGGCAGCTCCAGCGCCACGGCGAGGGAGATCGTCTCGCCCTTGAGGGCGACACCCGGACCCGACGTGGTGGTGACGCCGAGCGCGCCGCCGTAGGAGGCGCCGAGCGCCACGCCGATCGCGGCGATCTCGTCCTCGGCCTGCACGGTGGTCACGCCGAACTTCTTGTGCTTCGACAGCTCGTGGAGGATGTCGGAGGCCGGGGTGATCGGATAGGCACCGAGGAAGACGGGCAACTCGGCTCGTACACCCGCGGCGACGATGCCCAACGCGAGCGCGGCGTTGCCGGTGATGTTGCGGTAGTTGCCCGGCACCATGCGGGCCGGCTTCACCTCGTAACGGACGGCGAAGTTCTCGGTGGTCTCGCCGAAGTTCCAGCCGGCCTTGAAGGCGGTGACGTTGGCGGCGGCCAGCTCGGGGCGGGCGGCGAACTTGCGCTCGAGGAAGCTCAGCGTCGACTCGTGCGGGCGGGAGTACATCCACGAGAGCAGGCCGAGCGCGAACATGTTCTTCGCCCGCTCGGCGTCCTTCTTGGAGATCTGGAACGACTCGAGCGCCTTCACGGTCATCGAGGTCAGCCCGACCTCGGCGACCGACCAGCCGTCGAGGGAGCCGTCTTCGAGCGGGTTGGTCGCGTAACCGACCTTGGCCAGGTTGCGGGTGGTGAACTCGTCGGTGTTGACGATGATCGCGGCACCCTTCGGCAGGTCGGCCAGGTTGGCCTTCAGCGCCGCCGGGTTCATGGCCACGAGCACGTTCGGGGCGTCACCGGGGGTGAGGATGTCGAAGTCGGCGAAGTGCACCTGGAAGCTCGAGACGCCCGGCAGCGTGCCGGCGGGAGCCCGGATCTCGGCGGGAAAGTTCGGCAACGTCGAGATGTCATTGCCGAGCTGGGCGGTCTCCGAGGTGAACCGGTCTCCGGTGAGCTGCATACCGTCACCGGAGTCGCCAGCGAACCTGATGACCACTCGATCCAGTTGGCGGACCTGCTTGGTCACGTGAGCTGACCTCCCTGTTGAACCGGCGGGGCGGGGGTTGGAGCTTACCTACATCCAGAGGGTACGTCGGCCGGGGCCTCTCGCCTGCGACACAGGTCTCTGGTGTGGGGCGGATCCCGCTGCTTCACCACCGCATCGTTCGCCGGCACGGTGCGCGGGTCGTTCCATCAGCATATTTCGGGCGGACGGGCGGGTGTCAAAGGGCGACCGGGCGAACCGGCCGCCCTTTCGGACACATCCCTACCGGTCGCGGTCCTCGTCATGGAGTTCGTCACGGGACCGGAAGCCCGAGCCGGCGACCGGACCCGGCGGCAGGCGCGGCAGGGTGAGCGCGCGGGGAATCGGCGGCCGCGGCGCCAACAGCGGCATGCGCTCCTGGCCGACGCCGCCCGCGGGCACGAGCACCACGTCCTCGACCTCGTCGGCGGACAGCTCGTCACGGTCGTCGCGCATGCGCCGGCGCAGCGAGAACACGACCAGGAAGCCCAGCAGCGCGGCCAGCCCGATGACGCCGACGACGAACGGCGCGCTGGACAGGCGGCCGGCGGAGAGCAGGTTGCCGCCGGAGCCGTCGTCCGCTTTTCCACCGGCCGCGGCCGGAGCGACCAGCGGCGCCGCGGGCGCGTCGGTGGGCAGCGGCGACTCGCCGGCGACCGGCGGCGCGCTGATCCGGTAGTCGGCGCGCGACTCGATGGTGTCCCGGCCGACCGGGGTCAGGTAGCCGTGGACGGTGCCGGTCAGCGGCAGCTCCACCCGCGCCTCGGCGCTGACCGTCAGGCCGAACCCGGCTGTGATCTCCTTGCCGGCCGCGACGTCGCCGAACTCGCAACGGTGGCGGTTGTTCTCGAGCTTGCGGTGGGTGCGGCAGACGGACGGGAACGAGGTGAGGTCGACACCGGCCGGGGTGACCAGCTCAACGGCGCCGAAGCCCTTGACGGCGCCGGTGTTGCGGAGTTTGACCTGTATCTGGGCGGTCTGGGCCTGCGGGGTGGCCACGGCGGGCAGTTGCGGCTGGGAGGCGGACAGCGCGATGCCCGGCGTCGGCGGCTGGCTCTTGAAGACGATCGCGAAGTTGCGGGTCGTGTCCGGGGCACCGGTGACGGAGGCGGTCACGGAGCCGTTACCCGGCAGCTTCCAGACACCCGGGTCGACGTTGACCTTGACGACGACCCGGCCGACCGCGCGCTCGCCGAGGCCGCAGCGGAAGCTCAGCGCGCCGTTGTTCACCTGGCAGCCGTCGGTCCCGTACGCCCCGGTGGCCTGGGTCCCGCTGGGGAAGACGTAGTAGCCGGTGACGGTGTCGTCGCCGACGTTGCGGCCGACGTTCTGCACCACGATGACCAGCTCGGCCGCGCCGTCGCCCCGCCAGTAGGCGTCGCCGACCTCGACGTCGCTGACGGACATCTTGAAGGCGTGGACGACCACCGGTAACTGCGGCCCCTGGGTGGTCGGTCCGGAGGTCGGGGCATCCGACGTGGGCGCCTGGGTGGTGGGCTCCTCGGTCACCGGGGGAGCCGAGGTCGGGACCTCCGCCGGGGGCGGGCTCGACTCGCCCCCTCCCGGCTCCGCGTGCGCCGGAGCGGCGAAGACCAGGGAGCAGACGGTTGACAAGACGATGAGGGAGCCGGCACGCAGCCGCCACCGGGTGGGGTGGCCCGCGGGTGCTTCCATAAGGGGTGTCCTTCTGGTCGCGTCTCAATGACGGCCGGGGGCACTTCATTGCACTCCGGCAAGAAAGCCCATTATCTATAGAGCTTCGGATTTTCGGCATGTCGGAGATCGTGATGACGCGTGTACGGTACGTATTGTGAGTGGATACCTGGGCGGCTATGCGACGCTCGGCCTCCTGCTGCTGGTGGGAGCCGCGGTGTTCGTCGCCGCGTTCACGGCCAACCGGGTGCTGGGTCCACGCCGGATACCCGAGAGCAGCGCCGCTCAGAGCGGCAAGTACGACACCTATGAGTGCGGACTCGACCCGGTCGGCGGAGACTGGGCACAGGCACAGATTCGCTACTACGTGTATGCATATTTGTACGCGTTGTTCGCGGTCGAGAGCGTCTTCCTCTTCCCGTGGGCGGTGGTGTTCGACCGGCCGGGATACGGTGCGGCGGTCGTCATCGAGATGGCGGTCTTCGTCGCCGTGCTGGCGCTCGGCATTCTCTACGCGTGGCGCAAGAACATCCTGAGGTGGACGTAGACCGCCATCCGCGACAATGGCACCGGGGTCGACTCCGGACGATGTCGGCCCCGGCGCTCAGGCCAGCCCACGACGGGACACCGCGGGCTGGCGGTCGCCCCGGATCGCGGCCACCGTGTCGAGGACCCGGCGGGTCTCCTTCACCTGGTGCGCGCGGAACACCCGGGCGCCCAGCCACGCCGACACCGCGGTCGCCGCGAGCGTGCCCTCCAGCCGTTCCCCGACCGGCAGGTCGAGCGTCTCGCCGATGAAGTCCTTGTTCGACAGCGCGACCAGCACGGGCCAGCCGGTCGCGGTCAGCTCGCCCAGGCGGTTGGTGATGGCCAGCGAGTGGCGGGTGTTCTTGCCGAAGTCGTGCGCCGGGTCGATGAGGATGCCGTCGCGGCGCACCCCCAGGGCGACGGCCCGTTCCGCCAGGGACGTCACGGTCCGTACGACATCTTCGACCGGATCCTGGAACGCGACCCGGTGGGGACGGGTGCGCGGGTTCAGCCCGCCCGCGTGGGAACACACCAGTCCCGCGCCGGTCTCGGCGGCCACCTCGGCCAGGGCCGGATCGGCGCCGGCCCAGGTGTCGTTGATCAGGTCGGCGCCCGCCGCGACGACCTCCCGGGCCACCTCGGCCCGCCAGGTGTCGATCGAGATGACCACGTCGGGGAAGCACTGCCGGACCGCCCGCACCGTCGGCAGCGTCCGGCGCAGTTCCTCGGCCGCGTCGACCGTGTTGCCCGGGCCGGCCTTCACACCACCGATGTCGATGATGTCCGCGCCCTCGGCGACCGCGTTCTCGACCGCCCGCAGCGCGGCGTCCTCGGCGAATGTGGCGCCCCGGTCGAAGAACGAGTCGGGTGTACGGTTCACGATCGCCATCACCGCATAGTCGCCGTCCGCGAACTGCCTGCCGCCCAGCCGAAACATCGTTGATGGCCTCCACGTTTCCTTCAGATGGGTGTGCCGGGGTCGCCCAGGCCCATTCAGCGTGCCACGATTCCCCCTATGGCTGAGTTCCTCCTGGTGTTGATCGCCGCTGTGGTCGTCGGGGCCATCGGGTTCGGCGTGTCGCTGTTGATCACCGGTGACGACCCGGGGATCGAAGGACATGAGCCCGACGGACGCGCGGTGCCCCTGCCGTCGTCGCGCCCGCTGGTCGAGGGCGACGTGGGACAACTGCGGTTCGACACCGCGATCCGGGGTTACCGGATGTCCCAGGTGGACACGGCGCTGCGGCGGGCCGGCTACGACATCGGTTACAAGGAGGAGCTGATCCAGGTCCTGGAGGCGGAGATCAAGGCGCTCCGCGAGGCCCGCACCGAGGACGCCGACGCGTTGCGCGACGCGCGCGAGGCGGCCGTGTCAGGCGCTGGCGGGACAGCGGTGGTCGACCGAGCCGAAAAAGCCGAGAAATTCGATAAGTCCGACAAGGAGGGCAGGGCGGATGAAGCAGCCAATTCCGACGAGCCCGCGGCGGACGACCGGCCGGACGCCGACGGCAACCGCTGGGGCGTCTCCGCCGACGACTCCTGGGGTCACCCGTCCCCGGTGGTGAAGTGACCTATAGCGACGCGGAACGGCCGGGCACCGGCGAGGTCACCGCCACGGTGATCGTCGACGCACGGGCCGAGGTCGTCTTCGCCGCACTCGTCGACTGGCCGCGGCAGGGCGAGTGGATCCCGTTCACGAAGGTCCGCGTGCTGTCCGGCGACGGGGGCGAGGGCAGCCAGATCGAGGCGGTCACCCAGGTCGGCCCCGCGGTCCTGCGTGACCTCATGCGGGTGGTGAAGCTCGACCCGCCGTTCGAGGTGCGCGTCGTGCACCACGGCAAGGTGCTGCGCGGCCCCGGCGTCCTGCGCTGCACGCCGCTGGGCGCCGACCGGACCCAGGTGGTCTGGCACGAGTGGTTCCACCTGCCGGCCGGCCCGGCGGGCAAGGTCGCCTGGCCGCTGCTGTGGCCGGGCTCCAAGGCCGGCCTGACCGGCGCGCTGCGCCGCTTCGCCCGCATGGTGGAGAACGGCGAGCTGTCGTAGGCCCGGCGCACCCGGAGCGAAAATGTCGTAGCCGCGGAGTAGGTTCCGAAGCATGGGTGATGTGGTCGTCGGCGCCGACGGGCTGGCGAGATGCGGGTGGGCGGGTTCGACGCCCGACTATCTCGAGTATCACGACTCCGAATGGGGTCGGCCGATCCGGGACGACAACGGGCTGTATGAGCGGCTGACGCTTGAGGCGTTTCAGTCGGGCCTGGCGTGGATCACCATTCTGCGCAAGCGCCCCGCGTTCCGGGCCGCCTTCGCCGGCTTCGAGATCGAAAAGGTCGCCGCGTTCGGCGAATCCGACGTCGACCGGCTGCTCGCCGACGCGGGCATCGTGCGCAACCGGGCGAAGATCGAGGCCGCGATCGCCAACGCCCGCGCGGCGGCCGAGCTGCCCGGCGGGATCGCTGCCCTCCTGTGGTCGTTCGCGCCCGCGCCGCCCCGGCCGCGACCTGCGGATTTCTCCGCCGTTCCGGCGACGACCACGGAATCGAAGGCACTGGCGAAAGAGCTGAAACGCCGCGGGTTCCGGTTCGTCGGCCCGACCACCGCCTATGCCCTCATGCAGGCCACCGGCATGGTCAACGATCATGTCGCCTCTTGTTTTGTGCAGCTCGAGCAGCCATGATCCCGACGGATGATGAGCCGGAGCTGCACCTGGGCGACTGGAGTGTGAAACGAGATGACCGCCGAGTTCGCCGCGGATTACGGCGACCCGCTCGACCTGGTGGACTATGACCAGAGCTGGCCGGCGAAGTTCGCCTACTACCGCGACGAGCTGGCCGACGCCCTGGGCCCGGTCGCCCTGCGCATCGAGCACATCGGCTCCACGGCGGTGCCCGGGCTGGCCGCGAAGAACGTCATCGACATCCTGGTGGTCGTCGCCGACGAGCACGACCAGGCGGCCTATCGGCCGGGCGTCGAGTCGACCGGCATGGCGCTCGCGCACCGCGACGCGGCGGCCCGCTGGTCGTTCTTCCGGCCGGCGACCCCGCCGCGCACCCGGCACGTGCACGTGACGTCGAGCGGCTCGTCGCATGAGCGGGTCCAACTGCTGTTCGTCGACTTCCTGCGCGCACACGACCTGGCCGTCGACGCCTACGCCCAGGTGAAGCGCCGCCTGGCGATCCGCTTCGCCGACGACCGCGAGGGCTACACCCGCGCGAAGACCGACTTCATCTTCGACATGCTCGACCGTGCGGAGCAGTGGGCCGACCAGTACGGATGGACCGTGGAGCACCGCTGACGCCGTGATGGAATTGGGTCATGGCGAAATGGACGGTCGTGGTCTCCCCCGAGCAGTACGAGTCGGAGCGCCTCTACGGCACCGACACACTCACCGTGCCGGGGGCGGCCGGCGAGTTGCCCGCCGGTGACGAGGCGCTCCTGGTGGCGGCCGTCGAGGAGCCGGTGGTGTTCGGACTGGCCCGCTCCGACGGCGCCGGCGCCCTGCAGTACACGGTCAACCTCCTCGACGCCCCGATCCCCTTCCCCCGGACGCCCACCGCGAAGCTGGCGGCCGGGGTGCACCCGCTCGACGAGGCCGCATACAGCTCGGTGACCTCCCGGGTGCGGCCGGTCGGCACCGAGCGGCGGACCTGGCTGGTCAGCGTCGACCTGCCGATCGAGGCGGCCACACCGGCGGAGGCGGTGCGCATCTTCTGGAGTTACGTTCGCGACCTCGGGCCGGCGGAGCTGCCCGCGTTCGTGTGGCCGTCCGGCGACGAGCTGGCGATGCAGGCGTACGTCCTGGGTGCCGAGGCCAACCAGGACCCCGAGGAGAACTGAGGCAACCTTCGCGCGGGCTGATGCGTCCCAATGGCAGAACCACGCGAACCGGCCACGGCCGGCGAGCCTCCCTGAGGTGAGGTGGCGGCGAACCGGGGTAACCCCTCGGACACCGCCACCCCACTTGGGTGAGGCGCCCCTATTCGACCGCGGAGAAGCGGATCGAGCCGGCCACCAGGTCGGGATGCTCGATCGTCAGGGCCATCGCCACCGACTCCTCCAGGCTCAACGCGCCGCCCGCGGCGTAGGCCGCGTCGAACGCCGCGTCCCCCATCGTCGTGCGCAGGGCCGCCTGCTGGTCGGTCCAGTAGGCGCCGAACGCCCCGGCGGAGCAGCGCAGGCGGACACGGGCGGCCTGGGCGGCCCCGAACAACTGGGCGGCCGTCTCGTGGTCGGCGCCGAGGGCGCAGCGGACCGCGATGGCGCTGAGGGTCTCGCAGACCCGCAGATGGAAGCCGTAGCCCATCCGCGAGCGCAGGGCCACGACCAGGTGGTCGTGCGCGGCCACCAGGTCACCGCGGGACAGCGCCACCATGCCGAGCATCATGTCGACCGTGCGGCGGCCGCGCTCCAGCGGCCGGCTGTTCTCCAGCGGTCGGGCGCCGGCCAGCAGATCGGCGGCCTCGTCCAGAGCGCCCCGGTGCCAGAGGATCTGGGCCAGGGCGTAGACGGCGAACAGCGCCTCGGTCTCGACCCCCTGCTCTTCCGCCCAGGCGATGAGGTCGCGGCAGGTGCGCTCGGCCTCCTCGACGCGGCCCATGTCGAGCAGCGGCGCGCCGCGGCCGGCGAGCACACGCGCGATGAGGCCGGGATCGCCGGCCCGGCGGGCGGCCGCCTCGGCCCGCTGGGAGAACCGCAGCTCCTCGACCGTCTCGCCGTCGGCGCCGGCGTGCAACGAGTGCATGTGGTACGCGGCGGCCAGCTCCGCGTCGGGCACCGGCTCGCCGGTCGCGCTGATCCGCTCGTACAGCCGGAAGAGCCACATCCGCCCTTCCCGCACGAGTCCGCGCTCCCGCCACCACTGGTCGAGCGTTCCGGCGAGGGCCAGTCCCTGGCGGGCGCTGCCCCGGGTGACGGTCCACTGCAGGGCAGCGCGCAGCTCGTCGGCGATCGGGTCGAGGGCGTAGAGCGACAGGGTGACCGGCCGCCCGTCAGCGTCGAGGTAGGCGTCGTGGGCCGCATCGAGGCACCAGGCCACGTGCCGCTCGCGGGCGGCCTCCTCCTCACCGGCGTCGAGGAGCAGGCGGGCGGCGTAGGCGCGGATCGGGTCGAGCATGCGGTACGTCGCGCCGGTCGCGCCCGCCTCGGCCTGCAGCAGTGACTTGTCGACGAGGGTCGCCAGGGGGTCGAGCGGGTCGCCGTCGTGCAGCCACTCGACGGCGGGCAGGTCGACCGGGCTGGCGAAGACAGACAGCCAGCGCAGGAGCCGGGCGGCGCGCGCGTCCAGGGTGCGGTACGACCAGCTCACCGCCGCCTGCATGGTCCGGTGCCGGTCGGAGACCTCGACGTCGCCGCCCGAGCCCGCGTCGAGGATCCCGAGGACGTCGTCGATGCGCTCGGCGAGCTGCGCGGCGGTGAGCAGCCGGAGCCGGGCCGCCGCCAGCTCCAGCGCCAGCGGGAGGCCCTCCAGCGCCTCGGCGACCCGGGTGAGCTGGGCGATGTCGCCGGGCTCGACCGGGCGGCCGCCACGGGCCGCGGCGGCCCGGTCGACGAGCAGGGCCACGGCGTCGCTGAACCCGCCGCCGCTCGCGGCCTCGACCGACAGCGGCGGGATGCGCCAGACGACCTCACCGGCGAGACCCAGTGGCTCGCGGCTGGTCGCCAGCACCGCGATCTCGGATCCGGCGGCGAGCAGTCGCGCGACCAGCCGGCGGGCGGCGGGTAGCTGTGCGTCGGAGGTGTCGAGCAGGAGCAGGAGGCGCCGGTCGCGCGCGTGGTCGATGACGGTCTGGATGACCGGGCGGCCGGGCTCGGGGCGCAGGCCCAGCGCGGCGGCGACGTTGACGTCCACGAGGTCGCTGGTCGCGACGGTGCTGAGGTCGACGAACCACACCCCGTCGCGGAACTGCTCGACCAGCTCGCCGGCGGCCTCGACGGCCACCCGTGTCTTGCCGGCGCCACCGGCCCCGACGACGGTGACCAGCCGGTGCCGGCCGATCAGGTCGCGGACCGCAGCCCGCTCGGCCGCGCGGCCGATGAACCGGGTGGTCTGCACCGGCAGGTTGTGGGCCGGCGCGTCGATCGTGCGCGGCCGGGGGAACTGCCGCTCCAGACCGGGCGCGACGAGCTGGAAGATGCGCTCGCAGCCGTCGAAGCCGCGCAGCCGGTGCAGGCCCAGGTCGAGCAGCCAGGGGTCGTCGACCAGCGGGTTTTCGGCGAGCCCCACACGGGCGGCGGTCGCGGCCGAGCACAGCACCTGGCCACCGTGCGCGGCGGCGGCGACGCGCGCGGCACGGTGGACCTCCGGTGAGGTGTACTCACCGCAGTACGGCTCGGCGAAGCCGGTGTGCAAGCCCATCCGGACCCGGGGCCGGGCCTCGGGTGACGGCCAGTCGTGGACGGCGAGCGCACGCTGCGCCTCCGCGCAGGCGGTAAGGGCGGCGGCGGCATCGGCGAAGGCGACGAACAGAGAGTCACCCTCTGTGAACAGCTCTACACCATCCGCCGTGGACAGTGCGCGGCGAATCACCTGCCGGTGCTCGTGGAGCACCGGCCGGTATCCCGCACCGAGCATCTGGGCCAATCGCGTCGAGCCCTCGATGTCGGTGAAGAGGAATGTCACCAGCCCACTGGGCAGGTGCGTCCGCCCCGACACGTGAAACCTCCGCCTCCCCCTATTAGGCGTGCCCCATATTTCCCCACCCCGGGGGCACGCGCATCGTAGAAACGGCCCCCACCGTCGACCCTCAAGGTCGATCCAGCCCGCCTTACCGCGGGTGTATGAGCAGGTCAGCGGCGACGGAGGGAAAAGCTTGAGTGGGTTTCGCGTGACGTAACGACAACACAGCGGAGACGGTTGTGGCACGACAGGCCACAACCTCAAAGCCGCACGGAGCAATGTCTCCGGTCAAATGCGAAACCGACTTGTGACAATGCTCAGCAACCGCAGGCGCCGCCGCAGCAACCGCCGCCGGAAGGGCGTGGCTGCGCGGTCGCGTCACCGCCGCCACCGCCCACCGCAACCGTCGACAGCAGCTTCACGGTGTCGTCGTGGCCTGCGGGACAGGCGGTCTTCACGTTGGCGTCGCGCATCGGACGCTGGACCTCGAAGGTGTCCCCACAGGCCCGGCAGCGGTACTCGTAACGAGGCATTCTCACAGGTTAGGCGACGGTGACACGCTTGCGGGAATCCTGGATACTCGACCGGTGGCACGCATCGACGACCGCGCTCCCGACCCGACGGACGAAGCGGCCGCCAAGGTTGACCAGACGTCCACAACAGACACACTCTCCGTGACGACGATCCGCCCTCCGGCCCCGGACAGCGGCCCGGGTGCGGAAACTCCGAAGATTCCGCGCCAGCCGCACGTTCCCAAGCACGCCGCTCCGGAGCCGTCCGACTCCGTTCTGGAGTCGAAGCAGGGGCGGTTCTCCGACATCCGGGAGGCGGTGCGGCTCTGGGCGGCACGGCCCGCGGGCCGGCTCACCGTCGGCGGCCTGATCATCCTGGTGACACTCAGCGTCGCCTGGGTCGGCGGCCGGTTCGTCGTGCCCGCCACCGCGAAGCCGCGTGCCGGCGCGTCGGCGACGACGGTGCCCTCCGGGACCAACGTCGGCGAAAACGGCCCCGAGACGGGTGAGGCGCCGATCCCCCAGGTGCCGGCCGCCTCGTCGTCGTTCAGCCCGCCCCCGGGCGTCAAGGTGCGCCCGGCCGACGTGCTCGCCGCGTGGGCCGCCCCGCGGGCCGTGAAACTCGAGATCCCACCGGTGGCGATGCAGGCGTACGGGTATGCGGAGCTCGTCACCGCTCGTACGACGCCCAGATGCAAACTGACGTGGACCACCCTCGCCGGCATCGGCAAGGTCGAGTCCAACCACGGCCGGTTCAACGACGCCCTGCTCCAGGAGGACGGCAAGTCGGTCCCGACCATCGTCGGACCGCCGCTCGACGGCCAGAGCAACCGCCAGCGCATCCCCGACACCGACCACGGCGAGCTCGACACCGACCGCACCTGGGACCGGGCCGTCGGGGCCATGCAGTTCCTGCCGAGCACCTGGAAGCAGTACGGCGTCGACGCCGACAACGACGGTGTGATCGACATCAACGACATCGACGACGCGGCCCTGGCCGCCGCCGGTTACCTGTGCGCCAACGGGCGCGATCTCTCGACGCGGGAGGGCTGGAACGCGGCGATCCACGCGTACAACGTGCCGGAGGAGTACCGCGCGGCGGTCTTCAACGCGGCGAACGACTACGGCCGCCGGGACCGGACGGAGTAGGCCGGACAGATCGGGAGATCACGGGTGGATCGGGTAGATCAATACCACGCTCTGCGCCCTGGTACTTCCGCTCAGCCACAAAGGTGGGCAAGCTTAAGCGGTGAGGGTGCACGAATGGGACCCAGCGACCGCGACTGCGGCCGAGCTCGAGGCAGTGCTGCGGGCATTGAACGAGATCGTGGCGGTCGACGTGCCCGAGGATCCGCCCTGGCGCAGCAGGATGTTCCGGGAGTACCTCTCGGTCACCATGCCGGGTGAGCGGCGCACGTCCTGGCTGGCCGTCGAGGAGTCCGGCGAGATCCTGGGCCATGCCAGCCTGCTCGCGCTGGAGGACATCGGCGTCCTCGAGCTGTCGGTGGTCCCGTCGGCGCGGCGCAGCCATGTCGGCACCGCCCTGCTCGCCGCCGTCGCCCGGCGTGCGGCCGAGGAAGGATTCGAGTCGGTCGGCGTCGAGGTCATCGGCGACACGCCGAGTGTGAAGTTCTTCGAGGCGCACGGCTTCGAGTGCGCGTTCATCGAGATGCGCAACCTGCTCGACCTGAACGGTGTCGACTGGCTGCGGCTCGGCGAGATGGCGGCCGGCATCAGCGCCGGATATCGCATCGAATACCACCCCGGCGGCCCGCCCGAGTCGCACTACGCGGCGTACGCGGCGGCGAAGGAGGCCGCCCGCGCCTCCGTCGTGGATGATCTCGAGCTGCGCCCCAGCTCGTACGACGCGGAGCGGCTGCGGGCGAGCCTGGCGACCCTGCACGCGCGTGGCCTCAAGCCGTACATCGTCCTCGCCGTCCACGAGGCGACGGACACGATCGCCGGCCTGACCGAGGTGGTCGTGCCGGCGCAGCGCCCGACCCGCGCCGACCAGTACGACACCATCGAGGTTCCCAGCCACCGCGGCTACGGCATCAGCCGGGCGATCAAGGCGCGGATGCTGTTCGAGCTGCGGGCGGCGGAGCCGGGCCTGCTCGACGTGCAGACGTGGAACGCGCTGGAGAACGAGCCGCTGCTGCAGGTCAACGCGGAGCTGGGCTTCAAGCCGGACCGCGAGTGGCGCGAATACGAGGCGGACGTGATCGACCTCCTGCGTCGCCTGAAGGCCTGACGCGGAAGGTCAGGACGGGGCCCAGGGGCCTTGGACGAACGCGCCGCCGGTGGTGAACGGGAACGAGTTCATCGTGCAGCCGTTCAGCGCGATCGTCTGCGTCTGCATGATCGGGGCGGGGCCGGAGCCGGGGCACTTCATGTGGTCGAAGCCCAGGAAGTGGCCCATCTCGTGATTGATCGTGTTGGCGTGGAAGTCCTCGCCGGGATGCCCGGCGATACCCTTCAACCAGCGGCGCAGGTTGAGCAGGATCGTCTGGCCGTAGCGGCACGAGTAGATACCCTGCGTGTTGACACCGACGGAGGCGCACAGCTTGTCCACCGTGTCGGGGGTCGCCAGGCGCAGGCGGACACTGAAGTCGGTGCCGCTCACCCGCTGGAACGACCAGCTCGCGTCGGCCAGCCTGTTCGGACCGTAGGTCACCGGGTGCTCGGCGGACAGAGTCCAGCCGCGCGGCGCGCCGATCGCCCGCTCGACCTCCGCGGCGGTCTCCGCCGGCGTCCAGACCGGGTTGCCACCCCACTGGATACCGTCCTCGATCTCCACCCGGTACCGCACCAGCGTCGCGCCACCACCGACGACCTCCGTCCCACCGGAAGCGACCGTGAAGGTCCCCGCACCCCGCATCGGAACGCCGTCGGCACCGGGGCTGACGGGCTTGGCGCCGCCGGTGTCACCGCCCGCGTTCACCGGCTTCTTGAGGGTGGCCGACGGCTTGGGAGCAGGCTTCTTGCTGGACGGCTTGGCGCTCGGCGACGCGGCGGGCGACGGCGGCGCCTCGGGCGAGTCCGTGACCGAGGCCAGCGCCTCGACGCCCGGCGCCGCGGCCGAGTCCGGCTTGTCGGAGGACGAACCGCATGCGGTCACGCCGAGCAGGAGAACAGCGACCATCAGCATCCTGAGCACCCTGGCAGCCTAGTGCCGCCGGGGTGTTCGACACTGCCCCGCTCGGGAGTCACGGCAGCGTCCGCTTCCGGTTCGCCGCGTCGGCGATGCGGGTCCACCGGTGCACGATCGTGCTGTCCGCGCAGTTGTCGCCGCCCCGCATCCGCGCCGAGCGGACACATTGATGAAACACTCCAGTGCTGTCGCGGACACACCAGGACCTTCAGATCGACGCGTTCACACTTCTCGACTCCTTGGCGAAACTTCCGCTCAACCGACCAAACCCGGACCCAGTAGCGGCATTTCGCCAGTTCAGCACGCCTGACCCCGGGGCGCCGGCGCGACCCGCAACCGACGCTCTCGGTTGACCAATCGGCCGCCGCCCCGGCCACCGGCTCGGGGATTTGTCCCCACTTCAATCCTTATGCTGTTCCTATGGGGACGGTGGGTTTGCGAGCAGATGCCGAGCGCAACCGCCGGCAGTTGGTCGACACCGCACGGGTCGTTTTCGCCGAGCGCGGGCTGGAGGCGCCGCTCGATGTGATCGCCCGCCGGGCAGGGGTCGGCAACGCCACCCTCTACCGGCGGTTTCCGAATCGGTGCGAGCTCGTCGCGGCGGTGTTCGTCGGGACACTGCACGAGGTTGTCATGGCGACGGAACGCGCCCTCCAGGTCGCCGACCCGTGGGACGCCTTCACCGGACACATGATGTTCCTGTGCGGCCGACAGGCGGAGAACCGGGCCTTCGCCGATCTGCTGACCGCGAGTGTGGCCGAGATGCCCGAGGTCGAGCGGCTGCGCGCCCGCGCCTACGCCGGCCTGATGAAGCTGATCGACCGGGCCAAGGCCAGCGGCGAGCTCCGGGCCGACTTCCAGCACGAGGACGTGGTGCTGGTGCTGATGGCCAACGCCGGCCTGCTGGAACGGACGGTCCGCACCGCGGCGGCCGCCTGGCAGCGCAACCTGAGCTTCACGCTCGACGGCCTGCACGCGCCGAGTGCCACCCGGGCGACCCCGCCATCGACCCGCGACGGCGTCATGCGTGCGATGCGGGCGATCGCCGAACGCAGCGGCCTAGCCGGCCACCCCCCGCGTTGATCATGCACCTGTGGTGCCTCGACACTCCCGCGATGTCCCGGTTTGTCAGGGACCACAAGTGCATGATCAACGCGGGGGGTGGGGTCAGCAGGGGGCGCGCCAGGCGTCCAAGGGTGGGGTTTTTCTCATCGACGAGAAGCGCAGTGCGCGGGTCTTCGGGCAGAACGTGTGGGGTGCCAGGTCGTATTCGACGTGGAAGACGGGCTTGCCGGCGTCGACGAAGACCTTCAGCGCGTCGCACTCGTCGTAGCGCGCGCACTCCTCGTTGACCGCGAAGTCGAACGCGCCGACGAGCGCCGCCGCCTGCTCCACGTCGTTCTTCAGCCCCACGCCGAGGCCCAGCCGGTGGGCCAGATCAGCCACCCGGCGGTTGAAGGTCAACTGGTCACCGGCGGTCAGCGGAAAGCCGCTGTCGTTGGCGTAGGCGTCCACGTTGTCCGGCTCGACCGCGTCGAACCCCTTGTCCTTGCAGGTCTTGAACCGGGCGGTCAGCAGCGGCTCGAGGACGTCCCAGCGGCGCACGTCCAGCCAACGCTCCCCCGGCCAGCCGTCCAGGCCCTTGCCCCGTACCGACTCCGGGAAGTTCTTCGCGTCGGCGCGGAAGTCCTCGTGCGCGCCGACGTTGACGTAGCAGATGACACGGCGTCCGGCCGCCTTCAGTGCCGCCACGTCGGCCGCCGGGGTGTTCGCGCCGTCCACGTCGTAGACGTCGGCCGCGACGCCCTTGTCGAGCGGACCGGTGAGCTGCCACTGCCAGGTCAGCCCCACCGTCGGCCGCCACCAGCCGGCCGCCTGGGCACCCGCGGCCGGGGCGGCCGAAGACGCCGAAGGACCGGCCGAGCCCAGGCCGTCGACGCCGGACGGGCCGACCCCGGCGGTCCGCGGCGCCGGACGGGACGGGTCGTCGACCTGCCGGCCGCCGCTGCCGGTGCACGCGGCCGCGTAGAAGACCAGGGCGAGCATCAGTCCACAGAGGACGAACCGCAGGCGGCGATCGGTCATCGCACGACCGCCCGCGCGCGCAGCGAACTCGGCAGGCCCTCGTACGGCAGCGGCGCCCGCAGGTCGGTCACCAACCCGTGCGGGGCGCGGGACAGCAGCAGGGCGGTCGCCGTGCCGAGCTGCTCGGTCGGCACTCCGTAGACGAGGTGCGCGGCGTTCGGCCAGTCGCGCCCGTCCGGCAGCCCGTAGGCGGGCGGCGCGTCGACGTACGACTCCCACGGCCCCTCGAACGTGCACACCACGTCGGCGAGCGCGGCGTATCCCGGCAGGCAACGGGTGCCGGGGTTGAGCACCACCGAGCCGCGGACCGCCCGGACGACCTGGGTCACGTACCGCAGGCCGGCCGCGTCGGCGGGCACCTGGTCGAAGAAGATCCCGCCGACCGGGTACCGCGACCAGCCGACGATGTCGCACCAGACCTCGCCGTTGGCGCGGTTGCCGTAGTCGAGGTCCACGTAGCCGAGCATGCGCACGCCGAACCGGTGCAGGCGCGCGGTCGCGACCGTGTAGACCTCATCGCGGCCGGCACCGGGCCCGTCGTGGACGTTGACGATCGTGGTCGGCCGGTCGCCACCGCGGCACAGGACGTCCCACGCGTCGGGGTCGGCGAGCGGGTGGACGTACAGCGGCAGGAGCATCATCGGTAACTCTCCGGGTCGCGCAGGACGAGCGCCGCCACGGCGAGCCCCGGCAGGGCGGCTCCGAGCAGGGTCGCGACGGCGAGGGTTTCGGTGAAGGCGGGGGCCACGTGCACCAGGGCCGGAGCCCAGTGCCCGACGCCGGCCACGAGCAGGGTCGGCCACCACACCACGAGCGCGGCGGTGCCGGCCCGGCGATGTGCGGCGAGGACGAGGCACAGCGCGTAGACGCCGGTGAGCAGCACGGCGGCGGCGATCGCCTGGCCGCCCGGCGGCGGGGTGCCGAGCCACACCGCGCCGGCGATCAGCGCGCCGACGGCGACCGGCACGCCGAGCACCGCGACGGTGCCGGCGCTGATCCCGGCGAGTTGCCGGTCGAACGCGAACCGGTCCGCCAGCGCCGCCCGGGCGTGCGCGATGCGCCGCTGGTGCCACACCAGGGCCAGTTCGATCAGCGGTACCCCGACCAGCAGTGGCACCGCCTCGACCGGCAGGCGGTGCGGTGCGACGCCGTCGAGGGCGACGGTCCGCAGCAGCGCCGCCTGACCGGTGCCGACCAGCCCGTAGAGCGCCGCGTAGCCGATGTCGTACCGCCACGACCGCCACCGCCGGCGGGGCGCCGTGCGGGTGCGGTCGGCCCGGACGACCGGCCAGTAGGCGACCGCGACGACCAGCACCACCCCGCACAGCAGCGCGGCCACGGCCGGGCCGCCGACGCCGGCCGCGATGCCCGCGGTGGCGAGCCAGCAGGGCGCCGCCGCGGCCAGGACGATCCGCTCCCGGTTGGTGACGAGGGCGGCCGACGCGACGGCGAACAGCGCGAGCTGGACCGCCGCCACCGCGTGCGCGCGAGCGCCCTGCTGCACCAGGACGAGCGCCCACAGCGCGGCCAGCGCGGTGAAGCCGGTGCCGAGGAGCCGGGCGGCGGCGGTGACCCCGCGCTCGGACAGCGCGCGGTAGCCGAGGTACGACAGGGCCTGCCCGCCGCCCCAGCCGAGCAGCAGCGTGCCGGTGGTGGCGAGGTCGCCGACGCCGTCCACCTCGGACGAGGCGCCGAGGCCGATCGCGAGCGGGGTCAGGTAGATGAACGCCCGGACGAGCGTGTCCACGACCGCCTTGCGGGTGCTCGGGCCGTCGGCCGCGGCGGTCCGATACGTCAGGGTCTCGGCGTTGTCGTACGTGTGGGCGACCACCCGGCCGGCGAGCGCGAACACCGACGACTCGCCGAAGTCGCGGTGGGCCACCCGGTCGTTGATCCCGTTGGCCTCCAGGATCGCCGCGATCTCGTCGACGTCGACCGCGCCCACGCAGTCGTCCCGCATGCGGTCGGCGAGCGCGGCCACCGGGTCGGCGGCGACCCGGCCGACGGACCGCAGCGGCGCGCCGCTGAGCGGCGGCCGCCGCTGCGCGGGCACCACCAGCAGGGAGTCCGCGCTCACCGGGCCGTCACCAGCACCCGGGTCGGCGCGACGGACCGCGTCAGCATCCGGAAGTACCGGTCGCGGTAGGCCGACAGGCATCTGTCCAGCGTGTGCTCCGCCATCGCCCGTTGCCGTCCGCCGCGGCCGGTGGTGGCGCGCAGGTCCGGCGAGGTCAGCAGCGACACGCACGCCGCGGCGAACGCCGCCGGATCCCGGGGCGGGACGACGAACCCGGCGTCGCCGACCGCCTCGGCCACCCCGCCGACGTCGGTGCTCACGGTGGGCCGGCCGCACATCATGGCCTCGAGGACCGTGTACGGCATGCCTTCCGAGATGCTCGACAGGGCCGCGACCTGCCCGACCGCGAACGCCTCGCGGCTCGACGCGCACGGGCCCGCCCAGGTGACCGCGCCGGCGACGCCGATCTCGGCGGCGACCGCGCGGCAGGCGGCGGCGTAGTCCTCGTTGCCCGCCGGCACCGGACCGGCCAGGTGCAGCCGGGCGTCGGGGACGCTCCGCCGCACGATCGCGAGCGCCCGGATCAGCGTCTCCAGGTCCTTGAGCGGGTCGATCCGCCCGACCCAGGCGATCACCGGCTCGGCCGGCTCGTCGGCCAGCGGTGGGAACCGGGCCGGGTCGACACCGTTGCCGATCACCGCGAGCTTCGCCGGATCGGCGCCGTGCCGGACCGCCCAGCGGGCGTTGAAACCGCTGACCGGCGTGACCAGCTCGGCCTCCCAGTAGGCGAGCCGGGCCAGGGCGCGGTGGAACCGCAGGAGCGCGGTCTTCACCCCGGCCGACTGTTCACCGGCGGCGAGGTACCGCTCCCGGAGGTACACGCCGTGCTCGGTCATCAGGAACGGCACGCCGAGGCGCCACTTCGCGGCCAGCGCGACCATCGAGGACAGGCCGTTGGCGTTGGCGTGCACCAGGTCCGCGTCGGCCGGCAGGGTAGCGGCGAGCGGACGGAGGGCGTGCTCCAGCAGTACCGCCGCCTCGTCCGCGTCCCGAAGCGTCAGGCGCGGCAGGGCGATCCCGTCCAGCCGGGCCCGCGCCCAGGCGTCCAGGAGGATGTCGGCCAGCGGCGCGCCGGCCAGCGGATGCCGGCCGGCGCCACGCCCGAAGCGCGCCTTCTTCTCCTGCGCGAGCACCGCGAGCTCGCGCAGTCCTTCGCTGAAGACGACCAGGTCGGCCGCGGTGCTGCCGAGCATCCCCCGGCAGAGCCGCGCGGCGGCCCGCTCCGGCCGGCCGCGCGCCGGCCGCGGTGCGCCCCAGATCGGCACCGCCGTGAGCGACCGGACGTTGCCCGGCAGCTCCGTCGCGGGCCGGTCGGGCTCGGTGCCGACGATGGCGACGAGGTCCCACCGCACCTCGGACAGGCCGCGCACCAGTTGGTCGCACCAGGTGCTGACCCCGCCGGTCACGTACGGGTAGGTGCCTTCGTTGACGAGCACGACGCGCACGGCCGGCGCCTCAGCTCGACAGGCGCAGTAGCTGCTGACCGTTGCGACCGACGGACCGCCAGGCGGATCGCTCGCCGCCGTAGGCGTCGCCGAAGGTACCGCCGCCCACCTCGATGCCGAGCACCGATACCGTGACGAGCTTCGTCCCGTTCGGCGCCGTGATCGGCACCTCGAGCGCCGCGTTGCCCTTGTTCACCACCGTCACCCGCCCGTCCAGCGTGTACGCCTCGACCGACCGGTTCCGCAGCGCCGCCTGCCAGGCCGCCAGCCGCTGGTTCTGCTGCGCGACCTCGGCGAACTTCGGGTTGAGCACCGGCGTCGCACTCGTGTAGGTGGCGCGGTAGCGGGCCAGGATCGCGTCGAGCACCGGGTAGAGGATCCGGTCCTCGGCGAGGTTGGACTGGTGCGCGTAGTGCGGCGCCGGGTTCGCCGACACCACGTGGTCGTAGGCGATCCGGGCCTCCGTCGGCACGATGTGGTCCTGGAAGCCGCGCGAGCCGAGCGGCTTGATGCACGTCGACGCCGGATTGTTCGCGCAGACCCCGCTGCCGCCGTCGGCGCGGCTGGTGTAGATCCAGTTGTACTCGTCGACCTCTTCGGCGACGGTGGCCACGTTGTAGTAGATGTTCATCGGAAACCGGGGCACGGTGACGGCGTTGCCCACCGGCCGGGCGGTCTGCTCGCGGGAGGCGTCCGAGGCGATGTACCGCACGCCGGACGCGTTCAGCGCCGGTGCCAGGTTCGGGTTGTCGGCCGGCATCTGCGGCAGCGTCTTGAGGCCGGAGTGCTCGCCGGTCACCAGTTCGCTCGCGTCGAGCGAGATGCCCTTGCCCTTGGCCCAGGCGATGTTGTTCTTGATCTGCGCGGTGACGTCGGCCTGCGACGTCCATTGCGTCCTGCCGTAACCGTCGGCGGCACAGCGCCACGGCGACACCGAGAAGTCCTGGACGCAGCCGAGGTACGGGTGCTCGTAGGTGTGGTTGATCCAGCGGAACTGGCTCTTGTCGTTCACCATCGCGGCGGTCAGCGGGTCACCCGCGCCGGCCTCGACGCTGCCGCCGCCGTTGAAGACGATGTCGAGTTTGAGGCCCTTGGTCTTCTGCCAGGCGATCAGTGCCCGGACGTCGTCGGGCGTCATGCGGATCGGCGTGTTGTACGGCTGGACGGTCGGGTCCCGCCGCGGGTTGCAGTCGTCGCCCACCGTGCAGTTGTGCACGGTGTCCCAGCGGTCGTCGGGCAGGAAGACGTCGTCGATGTGGACGCTGAACCAGTTCCGCGTGTAGCCGAGGTGGACGCCCTTGGTGAGCCAGGTGATCAGGCCGTGGCCGAGTTCCATGGCGTGCGTCTGGTAGCGGTTCGCGGCGAGCGTGACGACCAGTTCCTCCCGGCCGTCGTGGGTGTAGACGCCCATCAGCGAGCCGGTCGTGGTGCCGCCGCCGGGCGGCGTCGCGGTCACCAGCGGGGTGAAGGTGGCGCCGGAGGCCGGTCTGCCGAGGTAGCCGTACGACTCGATGACGTTCGGGTCGCGGTCGTCGATGGTGACCTTCCCGGCCAGGTAGCCGAAGCCGGCCGCCTTGCCCGCGTCGGTGACGGTCATCGTGGTCCCGTCGAGCACGCCGCTCCACGCAAGTTCCTGGCCGACGTTCGGGTTCGCCCACGTGTAGGCGTCGAGCTGCCGGATCTTGAACTCGCGCTCGAAGTCGGCCAGGGCAAGGGCCTCCGCGCCGGTGACGGCGCCCTCGTTCGGCACGATCACCCCCTGGTACTTCGCCCGGCGCGCACCGCCGACCGAATCGGCGAGGAACGCGGGGGTGAGCCGCTGGCGCCCGTCGGTGCCGAGCGCGACCGCGTCGTACGGGACGCCCTCACGGTCGAGCTGGCCACGCAGCATGTCGATGCCCGCGCTGCCGTCGTCGAGGACGAGGACACGCAGGTCGATGCGCTGCTTGGACGCCGCGGCGAGGGCTGGTGTCGCGAGGGCGAGACCGGCGAGGCCCAAGAGCGCGACGGCGCCGGCGATGAACCGGCGGCGGGAACGGATCTTCAACGTGCTGCTCCTTCGGGGGGACGTCGGGCGGCGTTTCACGTTTCGGGTGCTGTCACGCGGCTTTCAGGGCGGCTTCCACGGCGTCCTCCACGACCGGTTCGAAGGCCGCGCTACGCACGATGGCGTCGAGGTCGAAGCGGGTCCGCCAGCCGAGCCGGGCCAGGATCCGGGCGGGGCTCGCGACGACCGCGGCCGGATCACCCGGCCGCCGGGGCGCCGCGTCGTACGGCAGCGCGCGGCCCAGCGCCCGCGAGACGGCGGCGATCATCTCGAGGACCGAGGTGCCCTCGCCGCGGCCGATGTTGAGGACCTCGTCGCGCAGCTCGCCGGAGTGCAGGGCGAGCGCGGCGCGGACGTGTGCGTCGGCGATGTCGGCGACGTGGACGTAGTCGCGGACGGCGGTGCCGTCGGCGGTCGGGTAGTCGGTGCCGTAGACGGTGGCCGGGATCCCCAGCGCGGCGGCCCGCAGCAGGCGGGGCACCAGATTCGTGCCGCCGTGGTCCCGCAGATGCGGCGCGCCCGCGCCGGCGACGTTGAAGTACCGCAGCGCGGCCCACCGGAAGGCCCCGCTCGCGGCGGCGTCGCGCAGCATCCATTCGCCGATCAGCTTGGTCCGCCCGTACGCGTTCTCCGGCTGGGTGCGGTCCTGCTCCCGGACCGGCGACCGGCGCGGGGTGCCGTAGACGGCGGCACTGGAGGAGAAGAGCACGGATCCGGTACCGCAGGCGGCGACCGCGTCCAGCACGGCGCGCAGGCCGTCGAGGTTGTCCTGGTAGTACCGCAGGGGAAAGGCGTTCGACTCGGCGACGTCCTTGCGGGCGGCGAGGTGGATGACGCCGTCGGGCCGGTGCCGGCGGAACAGGTCACGCATCACCGCGGCGTCGCGGACGTCGGCGCGCACGAGCGGCACGCCGAAGGGCAGCCGCGCGGCGCGGCCGGTCGACAGGTCGTCGACGACGACCGGTTCGATGCCGGACTCGCTGAGGGCGGTGACGACGTGTGCGCCGATGTACCCGGCGCCTCCGGTGACGAGCCATCTCACGATGGGGGCAACGAGGGTTTATCTCATCGAATCGGGCGTCTGTCGTGTTGCTGACACATACCTCGGCCGAAAGTTTCCCCCGATGGATCCCGTAACCCACCCGTGACCAGGGAGAACGATTTCCACCCCAGCACCCCGACGCCACTTCCCGTCGATCTTGCAGTTGTGGTGCCGAGACACTCCCTGAATGCCCGATTTGTTCGGCACCACAACTGCAAGATCGACGCGTAAGAGAGGGACCGGAGGAGCGGGCTACAGGCGGCGCAGCAGGCGAGCCGCGTCACTCGCCCAGTACGTGAGGATCAACTGGGCGCCGGCCCGGCGGATGGAGGTGAGCGTCTCCAGGACGGCCCGGTCGCGTTCCAGCCAGCCGTTGGCGACGGCCGCCTCGACCATCGCGTATTCGCCGGAGACCTGGTAGGCGGCGACCGGCACGTCGACCATCTCGGCGACACGGGCCAGCACGTCGAGATACGGCAGCGCCGGCTTGACCATGATCATGTCGGCGCCCTCCTCGACGTCGAGGGCGACCTCGCGCAGGGCCTCCCGCACGTTGGCCGGGTCCTGCTGGTAGGTCTTGCGGTCACCGACGAGCGCCGACTCGACGGCCTCGCGGAACGGTCCGTAGAAGGCGCTCGCGTACTTCACCGCGTAGGCGAGCAGCGCCACGTCGGTGTGCCCGGCCTTGTCGAGCGCCCGCCGGACCACCCCGACCTGGCCGTCCATCATCCCGGACGGGCCGAGCACGTGGGCGCCGGCCTCGGCCTGGGCCAGGGCCATCAGCTCGTACTGCCTGAGCGTGGCGTCGTTGTCGACCGAACCGTCGTCGGCCAGCAGGCCGCAGTGCCCGTGTGCGGTGAACTCGTCCAGACAGAGGTCGCTCATGACCACGGTGGCGTCGCCGACCTCGGCGACCACGTCGCGGATGGCGACGTTGAGGATCCCGTCGGGATCGATGCCGCCGGAGCCCGTCTCGTCGCGGCGCTCCGGCACGCCGAAGAGCATGATGCCGCCGACA
The DNA here is from genome assembly GCF_025264685.1 of Dactylosporangium roseum. Classification (GTDB taxonomy): domain Bacteria; phylum Actinomycetota; class Actinomycetes; order Mycobacteriales; family Micromonosporaceae; genus Dactylosporangium; species Dactylosporangium roseum. The sequence goes on along the minus strand of NZ_CP073721.1, from coordinate 724,392 downwards.
CCCTCGCTGACCGCCTCGGCGGCGGCCTTGCGCACCGACTCGCGGGAGTGCTGGACCACTCCGGGCAGCGACGTGATCGGCCGCGGCTCGGTCAGCCCCTCCTTCACGAACATCGGCAGAATCAGGTTGGACGGCTGGACGTGCGTCTCCGACACCAGCCGGCGCATGGCCGGCGTGCGCCGGAGACGGCGCGGACGTACCTCAGGGAACCCCATAGGGCATGACCCCCTCTAGCGGAACCGCAGGGCAGTCGGGCCCTGCACCTTGGAGCCGCGACGCTGTTTCGCGGGCATCGCGGCGAGCTTCTCGCGCAGCTCGACCGCGTAGCCGGCGAGCGCCTCGACCAGGTCGGTCACCGAGGCGTGCGGCGGCTGCACGTCGACGCGCAGGCCGAACTCGACGGCCGTGTCGGCCGTCTTCGGCCCGATCACCGCGACGACCGTGCGAGCGTGCGGCTTGCCGGCGATGCCGACCAGGTTGCGAACGGTGGACGACGAGGTGAAGAGGACCGCGTCGAAGCCACCGGACTTGATGGCGTCACGGATCTCGGCGGGCGGCGGCGCGGCGCGCACGGTCCGGTAGGCCGTCACGTCGTCGACCTCCCAGCCGAGCTCGGTGAGGCCCGCGGCGAGCGTCTCGGTCGCGATGTCGGCGCGGGGCAGCAGCACCCGGCCGACCGGGTCGAGGATCTCGTCGTGCGGCGAGAACTCGGCCAGCAGGCCCTCCGACGACTGCTCGCCGGCCGGCACCAGCTCGGGCACGATGCCGAAGCCACGCACGGCCTCGGCCGTTGCCTCGCCGATGCAGGCGACCTTGACCCCGCCGAAGTGGCGCGCGTCGAGGCCGTGCTCGGCGAATTTCTCCCACACGGCGCGGACAGCGTTGACGGAGGTGAAGACGGTCCAGGCGTACCGGCCGTCGACCAGACCCTTGATCGCCCGCTCCATCTGCGCCGGGGTGCGCGGCGGCTCGACCGCGATGGTCGGCACCTCGCACGGGATCGCACCGTAGGCCCGCAGCCGCTCGCTCATCGCACCGGCCTGCTCCTTGGTCCGCGGCACCAGGACCTTCCAGCCGTAGAGCGGCCGGTTCTCCCACCAGCCGAGCTTCTCCCGTTGCGAGACGCCGGAGCCCAGGCAGAGCACCACCCGGCCGGCGAAGCCGAGGGCCGCGGCGACCATGCTGTCGACGGTGGAGGCGGAGCTGTACTGCGTCTCGCCCGTGCCGTCGCCGGTGACCGAGATCGGCGTGTTGGGATCGATGCCGGCGGCCAGCAGGCCGTCGCGGACCGCGGCGAGGTCGCCCGCGTCGACCGCGAGCGCCGCCGAGCCGCGCGCGACGGCGGCGGCGATGGCCTCGAAGTCGACCGAGTGCACGTCGTCGACGTCGGCGGTGACCCGGACGCCGGGCAGCGGCACACCGGCGTAGGTGGCGACACCGGCGGCCTGGCCGATGCCGGGCACGACCTCGAACGGCACCGCGGTGCGGGCGACGGCCTGCACCTCTTTGAGCACCGTGTCGTGCGCCAGCGGGTCGCCGCCGACCAGGTGGACGGCGCGCAGCCCGGACCGGGCCGCGGACAGCAGCACCTTGGCCACGTCGCCGGGCGCACCCTCGGCCGGGCTGAACTGGGCCTCCGGGTCGGCCTCGGCGCGGATCACGCCGAGCAGCGATTCGGGGACGTTGCGGTCGTAGACGATGTGGTCGGCGGTCACCAGCGCCTCGTGGGCGCGACGCGTCAGCAGGCCTGGATCGCCGGGGCCGGCCCCGACGAAGGCGATCCGGCCGGTGCTGCCCTTACGGGTGCGGGTCATGCTGCACTCCCAGTGCGTTGTCGGCGCCTTCTTCGCGCAGGTCGCGGGCCAGGGCTCGGCCCACCTCCGCGGCGTCGGCGAGCGTTCCGGTGCGCGAGAGCCGGAGGGCGAAGCCGCCGTCCGGGCTGAACACAGCACCGCGCAGATAAATCTCCGGCCCCTCGTCGCCCTCGGCGACTTCGGCCAGTGCCGCGATCGGGGCGGAACAGCCCGCCTCGAGCTCGGCCAACAGCGCCCGCTCGGCGGTGATCGCCGCACGGGTGTCTTCGTCGTCGAGCGCGCTGAGGAGCTTGCGCAGCTCGACATCGTCCTCACGGCACTCGACCGCCAGTGCGCCCTGCGCGGGAGCGGGCAACATCAACAGCGGGTCGAGGACCTCGGTCGCCTCCGCGGCCCGTCCGAGCCGGGCCATCCCGGCACGGGCCAGGACGATGGCGTCGAACTGCCCTTCGGCGAGCTTGCGGAGCCGTGAATCAACGTTACCCCGCACCGGTTCGGGCCGCAGCCGCCGACCGAGGGCGTTGAGCTGCGCGATCCGCCGCAGGGCACCGGTGCCGATGCGGGCACCCTCGGGCAGCTCGTTGAGCGTCATGCCGGCACGGGCCACGAGCGCGTCGCGCGGGTCCTCCCGCTGGGGGACGGCGGCCACCACGAGGCCCTTGGCGGGTGCGGTCGGCAGGTCCTTGTACGAGTGGACGGCGAAGTCGATCTCGTTGGCCAGCAGGGCGTCACGCAGCGCGGAGACGAACACGCCCACGCCGAGCCGCTGAATGGGAGCGCTCGACCGGTCACCCGGCGTCACGATCTCCACCAGTTCGACCGGACGCCCCGTGCGTTGCCGCACGGCCTCGGCCACCGTGTTCGACTGGGCCATCGCGAGCGCGCTGCCCCGGGTTCCGAGCCTGAGTGTCACGGGTGCACCTCCCCAGCCGCCGCGGGGTCGATCTCGGATGTCGGGAGCCGCAGGTCGAACAGCTCGCGCAGCGCCTGAGCATAGGCCTCACCACCGGGCGCGGCGGCCAACTGCCGCACACGAACCGTCGGTTGGTGCAGCAGACGCTGGACGATCCGGTGAATGCTGTGTGCCACTTCGGCCCGGTGCTCATCGGTCATCTCGGGGCAGCGCTGGGCCAGCCGGCGCAACTCCGCACCCACGACCTCGTCGGCACGCGCCCGCAGCGCGGCGACCGTCGGCGCGACGTCGGCGCCGCGCAGCCAGGTCAGGAAGGTCTCGACCTCGGCGACGACGATGTCCTCGGCGGCCCGCTCCTCCGCGTCGGCGGTGGTGGACAGCGACTCGGACAGCAGCTCGATGTCGACCAGCGTGACGTCGGGCAGGTCACCGACGCCGGCTGCGACGTCGCGCGGCAGCGCCAGGTCGAGCAGCAGCAATGCGCGCCCGGCCCCGGCCACCAGGGCCGCGTCGAGCACCGGCTCGGGCGAAGCGGTCGCGCTCACGACGACGTCGACCCGCTCGAGCAGGGACGGCAGCTCCGCGAACGGCACCGCCGTGGCACCGTGCAGCTCGGCAAGGCGCTCGGCGCGGGCGTGGCTGCGGTTGGTGACGAACAGCGGGCCGGCGCCGGAGCGCTTGAGCGTCGCGAGCGAGAGGGCGCCCATCGCGCCGGCCCCGATGACCAGCGCCGGGCGGTGCTCGATCGACCCGGTGACGCCTTGCCCGTACGCGAGGGCGGCGCTGACGACACTCTGCCCGGCCCGGTCGATGCCGGTCTCGGCGTGCACCCGCTTGCCGACCCGGAGGGCCTGCTGCATCAGCTCGTGCAGCAGCCGCCCGGCGGTGCCCTGCTCGCCGGCCACGCCGTAGGCGTCGCGGAGCTGGCCGAGGATCTGCGCCTCACCGACGACCATCGAGTCGAGCCCGGAGGCGACCCGGAAGGCGTGCCGGACGGCGTCGATCTCGTAGTGGACGTAGAACTGCGCCGCGATCTCGTGGACCGGCCGGCCGGTCCGGCTGGCGAGAACGCCGCCGATGTCGGCGAGACCGCCGTGGAAGGCACTGACCGCCGCGTAGACCTCGACGCGGTTGCACGTCGAGAGGATCACGGCCTCGTCGACGTAGGGCTGCGCGACCAGCTCGGCGAGCACGTCCGCCGCCTCGTCGCCGGTCAGGGCGACCTGCTCCAGCAGCGACATGCCGGCGGTCCGGTGTGACATTCCGACAACCAGCAGGTTCACGACCCCACCGCCTCCCCGCCGAGCCGGTTGGCTCGTTGTAGGTCCTGGCCGACCCGCCCGGGCTTCCGCACCGGCGGCAGCGCGGTCAGCGCCGACTTGCGGTGCTCGTGGAAGGACAGGATTTGCAGTTCGATGGCCAGGTCGACCTTACGCACGTCGACGCCCTCGGGGACGTTCAAAACACACGGTGCGAAGTTCAGGACGCTGGTGACGCCGGCCGCGACGAGCCGGTCGGTCACGTGCTGCGCGGCGTGTGCCGGGGTCGCGATGACCGCGATGGAGATCGACTCCTGCTCGACCACCTCGGGCAGGTCGTCGATGTGCCGGACGACCAGGCCGTTGATGTGCTCGCCGACCCGACCCGGGTCGGCGTCGAAGAGCGCCGCGATGCGGAAACCGCGGCTGCCGAAGCCCGCGTAGCCGGCCAGGGCGTGACCGAGATTACCCACACCTACGAGCGCGACGGCCCGGCGGTGGGTCAGGCCGAGCACATGCTCGATCTGGTCGATCAAGAGCGAGACGTCGTAACCGACGCCCCGGGTGCCGGTACGGCCGAGGTGGGACAGATCCTTGCGGAGCTTGGCGGAGTTGACGCCCGCGGCCGCGGCCAGACCCTCCGAGGAAACCGTGTCGTGCCCCTCTTCCGCGAGGTGATGCAGGGCGCGCAGGTATTCCGGAAGCCTGGCGACGGTCGCCTCCGGAAGGTCCGGAAAGTCCGGTCCGTCCGCTGGGCCGGTGCGCTGCTGGCTCATGAGTCTCCGTGACGACGACGGTATGCGAGGCCGCTGGCGATGGCGGTGACCGCCTGTGCTAACGGGGTTCGTCGTTGCAACAGAGTAGGCGCTTGTGAAGCCGTGCACAAATCGCGATCTTGAAGCGTCTGCGCTCACCACATCGAGGTCAGCGCCCGCCCGTGTGGACCACGCACGCGAGAAACGCCCCCGCGGCACCTGGTGCCCCCTTCCTCGGACGCGTCCGACAGCGGGCGAGCGCTGTGGCTAGTATCACCACAATTCAGGCATTTCGCCCCGCCGACACGCGGACGCGCACGTTCGCATGAGAACCGGTAGCCAGCCTACACGTTTCCAGTAGGGTTGGCCCTACCAGCAAGTGGCCGGGCGACGGGATGGGATGCGGGGTGTGCGATGCCTAGCGTCGATGACATGACGACGACCATCTCCCCCGCCCTCGGCCACGGCCGGATCTCCCGCGTCTTCCGCCAGCTCGGCGTCGACACGCAGTACGTCCTTCTCGGGTTCCCCCTGGGCATCATCACCGTCGTCCTGTTCCTCACGGGCTTCGCGGTCGGCCTGGGGCTGCTGGTGCTGGTCGTCGGCTTCCCGATCCTGATGGCCACGCTGTTCCAGGCACGGGGCTTCGCCACCGTGGAACGCGCCCGCGTCGGGCCGGTCCTACGGACGCGGTTGCCACATCCGTACTACCGGAAGGCGGAACCCGGAGCGGGCTTCTGGCGCCGGACCCTCGTGCCGCTCGGGGACGGCCAGTCCTGGATGGACCTGCTGCACGGCATCGTCCGGTTCATCCCGAGCACGATCGCCTTCTGCTTCGTGGTGGTCTGGTGGGCCGGCGCGATCGGCGGCTTGACCGTGCCCCTGTGGGACTGGTCGATCCCCCGCGGGCCGAACAACACCGACCTGCCGGAGCTGCTCAGGCTCGGCTCGGGCACCGGCACCCGGCTCATCTTCTACACCGGACTGGGCGTCTTCTTCGCACTCACGCTGATGCCGGTCGTGCGCGGCGCCGCCCTGCTGGAGGCGCAGTTCGCCCGGGCACTGCTCAGCGGCGTCGCCGAGTTGCGCGAGCGGGTGGCCGCGGCGGAGGCGAGCCGCGACGCGGCCCGCGCGCAGAAGGAGGCCGCCGTGTCGGCCGAGACGACGGCGCTGCGGCGGCTGGAACGGGACATCCACGACGGCCCGCAGCAGCGGCTGGTCCGGCTGGCCATGGACCTGGGCCGCGCCGACCTGCAGTTCGAGACCGACCCGACGGCGGCCCGCGCGACGGTGGCCGAGGCGCTGAGCCAGACCAGGGACACGCTGGAGGAGCTGCGGTCCCTGTCCCGGGGTATCGCCCCGCCGATCCTGGTGGACCGAGGCCTGCGGGCCGCGCTCACCGCGCTGGCGGGCCGGTCGACGGTGCCGGTCGACCTGGAGCTGCCGGAGATCGGCCGGCTGCCGGAGAGTGTCGAGACCACGGCCTACTTCGTGGTGGCCGAGGCGCTGACCAACGTGGCCAAGCACAGCCACGCGGCCGAGTGCAAGGTCACGCTCCAGCGCTCGGCGTACGGCATGCTGGTCACGGTCGAGGACGACGGCATAGGCGGAGCGAGCCTGGCCAAGGGCCACGGCCTGCGCGGCCTGACCGACCGGATCAAGGCCGCCGGCGGTGAGCTGAGCCTGACGAGCCCCGTCGACGGCGGGACCAGGCTGACCGCGATCCTGCCGGCCTGACACGGATATGACCGACAATTCGGGCGCGGGGCTCGGAGGTGTCGTCGCCGGGGCGCACCGCGGGGGTGGGGTGCCCGCCGAGCCATCGAAGCGTGCGCGCCGACGGCCTGATACGCGGGGCGCATAGGATCTGCGCGTGCGAGTTGTCGTCGCGGATGATGCGGTTCTGCTCAGAGAAGGTCTCGTGCGACTGCTCGAAGAGAGCGGTCACACCGTCGTCGCTGCCGTGGGAGACGGTCCCAGCCTGGTCGAGGCGATCGTCGAGTGCCGACCCGAGGTCGCCATCGTCGACGTCCGGATGCCGCCGTCGCACACCGACGAGGGGCTGCGCGCCGCCGTCGAGGCGCGCCGCCGCGTGCCCGGGACGCCGATCCTCGTCCTGTCGCAGTATGTCGAGGTGTCGTACGCCGACGACCTGCTCGCCGACCGCGCGGGCGCCGTCGGCTACCTGCTCAAGGACCGGGTCTCCGAGGTGGCGGAGTTCCTCGACGCCGTGCGGCGGGTCGCCACCGGGGCGACCGTCCTCGACCCCGAAGTGGTCTCCCAGTTGCTGGTCCGCCGGCGCCGGGACGATCCGCTGCGCAGCCTCACTCCGCGGGAGCGGGAGGTGCTCGGGCTGATGGCGGAGGGCAGGTCCAACACGGCGATCGCCCGCAAACTGGTGGTCACCGACGGCGCGGTCGAGAAGCACGTCAAGAACATCTTCACCAAGCTGGACCTGCCACCGGACGACGAGCAGCACCGCCGCGTGCTCGCCGTCCTCGCCTATCTGCAGAGCTGACCGAGGCCGGGCCGCGGCGGGCCTCGGTCGTGAACCAGGAGCTACAGCGCCAGCTCCACGGCCTCGACCAGCGAGTGAGCGACCGGCAGCCCGGTGGCCTCGAGCAGCCTGGTGTCGGTGAAGCCGCCGGCATAGAGCACACACGAGGCGCCGACCGAGCTGGCCGCGTCGTCGTCGTCGACGGAGTCGCCGATGAGCACCACCTTCGCCGGGTCCAGCTCCAGGGCCGCCAGGTGCCGCTCGAGATACGTGGCCTTGCGGTGGCCGCCGACCGTGCCGGGAAGGCCGTCGACCCGGGCCAGGCGGGCGTTCAGCCCGTGGCGCTCCACCTCGACCAGCAGCTCGTCGTGGAAGAACATCGACAGCAACGACTGTGTGCCGGACCACCTGCCGATCGCCTCCAGGGCGTCCGGAGCGAGCCGCACGTGCTGCATGCCGAGCCGGTACGCGTCGTGGAAGGCGTCGTCGAGCAACTGGAACTCGACCTGGTCGACCGGCCGCTCGAGCACGTGCACGTAGTAGTCCAGGATCGGCCGGCGGAAGTCGCGCCGGTGGTCCTCGGCGGTGATCACCGGCCCGCCCACGGTCGCCAGGCAGACGTTGGTGGCGTCGACCACAAGCTTCAGATCGTCGAGGAGCGTGCCGTTCCAGTCCCAAACCAGGTGCTTCACCCGGGTGAGGATAGCCGGATGTCACGGAGCAGGCGGTCCTCTTCGACCCGCCAGTAGCCGTGCTCCTTGCCGTCGAGGAGCACCACCGGGATGCGGAAGCCGTACTCGTCCTCCAGCGCCTCGTCACCGGTGATGTCGACCTCGGCCCACTCTTCCCCGGTGGCGGCGGCGACCCGCGCCATCGCTTCCTTGGCCACGTCACACAGGTGACAGCCGGGCCGGGTCAACAGGGTGAGCCTCATCGCAGTGCCGCCTTCCGGATCTTGCCGGTCGCCGAGTGCGGCAACTCCGCCACGAACTCGACGGCCGTCGGGCATTTGAACCTTGCCAGGTTCCGCTCGCAGTGTGCGATGAGTTCCTCGGCGGTCACCTGCGAGCCGGGCCGGCGCACGACGATGGCCTTGACGGTCTGCCCGGTGTACGGATGCGGCACACCGACCGCGGCAGCCTCCAGCACGGCCTCGTGCGACTCCAGCACCATCTCGATCTCGTGCGGGTAGACGTTGAAGCCGCTGACCAGGATCAGGTCGCCGAGCCGGTCGACGATGAACAGGTCGCCGCCCTCGTCGGCGTAGGCGACGTCCCCGGTCGACCACCAGCCGTCAGCACCGGGTCCGCCGGCGGCGTCCGGCCAGTACCCCAGGAAGAGATTCCGTCCGCGGGCCACGATCTCGCCGGGGTCGGTGCGCACCTCGTCGTCCTCGTCGAGCAGCATCTCGGCGCCGTCGGCGTCCACGAGCTTGAGCTCGACGCCGGGGATCGCCCGACCGATGGATCCCGGTTTGCCGGTGGGACTCGCCAGGGTGCTCGTGAGCACCGGCGCGGCCTCCGTCAGCCCGTACCCCTGGTGCACAGGCTTCCCCGTCGCCTCGGCGAATCGCCGCTCGGCCGCCGGGTCCAACGGAGACGCGCCGCAGACCGCGAGGCGCACCCCGGCCCAGGCGCGGGTGAGCGGCTCGCCCATCAGCGACCAGGCGACGAACATCGGCGGCACGCCGACGACGCCGGTCACGCCGTGCCGGGTGATGGTGTCGAGCGCGTCGGCCGGATCGAAGCGCTCGACCAGCACACCGCACGCGCCGTGGTACGCCACCGCGCCGAGGCCGGAGTTCAGCCCGTACGCGTGGAAGAGCGGCACGGCCAGCAACAGCACGTCGTCGCCGGCGACCGGCGGCGGGTCGAGCTGCGCGAGCTGGGCGTGGTTGGCCAGCAGCGCGCGATGCGGCAGCATGGCGCCCTTCGGCGCGCCGCCGGTGCCGGAGGTGTAGAGCAGCACCGCCAGGTCCTCGCCGCGCCCGGACCGGTCCGGCCCGGGCGCGCCACTCCTGGTCTCCGCCGTGCCACCGGCGAGCAGTTCGGCGAGGTTCCGGCCCAGGGTGTACCGGTGGAAAGGGCCCTCGGCGCCCAGGGCTTCGGACACCGACTGCGTGGCGACGAGGACGGCGGCGCCGGAGTCGGCGAAGACGTGGGCCAGTTCCCGTGGGGTATAGGCGGGGTTGACCGGCACGGCGACGAGGCCGGCGCGCAGCACGCCGAAGAAGACGGCGGCGAACTCCGGCACGTTGGGCAGCGCGATCGCGACGCGGGGGCGTCCGTGCTGGTCAGCCGGCAGGTCGAGGGCGACCAGGTGGGTGGCTACGGCGTCGACCTGCCGGTCGAGTTCGGTCCAGGAGACGACCGTGTCATGCGACCGCAGGGCCGGCCGGTCGCCGTTCCCGGCGGCCGCGCGCCGGACCAGATCCGCGAAGTTGGAAACGTCCTGCACGGTCGCTGAGTCTGACACAGCCCGGAAGGGTGATGCGCGAGCGTCTGAGAGTTCACCCGTCACCAATCACCCTGTCCCGTGGCATGGTGCCCTAACGCAGTCGTGCGGAGCGCCAGACCGGCGACACGCCGACTGAGTAACGGTCCACTCGTTCGTGTGCAATGCGCGCGTCGCACCCAAGCAATAGCGAGGCGATTACGACCCGTTTCGCCGTTTTCTCGGCGTGTCGTACGGCGTGTCGCCGGGACGTGACGGACAGCATGTGCGCCGGTCGCACACCGATCCGTGGAAAGAATTGTGCCTCCACGCCAGGAGGCGACCACACGCGGGTGACGCCAGACCTATCATCACCCAAGTCGACTCACCCCATTTGTTGCGAGTTGATACCCCTCACCCCGAGGAGGCCGAAGTGCCCGTGATCGCGCCGAATAAGCCTACTGGTCTGGCTTACGAAGCATGAGCGGTTACCAGCACGTGTTCAGCGCCGAGCACGCACTCGCCGATGGGCTGTCGATGCTGCGGGACTCGATGCACGACATGTTCACCACGGTGATCCGAGGCGAAGGCGGCAGCGTCCCACGCACCCGCGGGCGCCCACACACCAACGAGGCTCCGGCCCGCCCGGGTCCGGCCTCGAACGCCAGACCCAACGGTGGGCTGAACGGCAGACCTGCCGGTGGCGCCGGTGCGGGCCTGCTGGGCGAGGACACGGTGCCGCTCCCGACCGCCGTGCTCGCCGGCACGGACACGCTCACCGATACCGGGCCGAGCGAGCCGGCACCGCCACCGCCGCGGCCCGACCGCGGCGACCCAGCGTCGGAGGTGTGGGCGCTCATCGAGCGGGCCCAGGCCGGCGACGGGCAGGCATTCGGTCTCCTCTACGACCGGTACTTCGACACGGTCTTCCGCTTCGTGTACTTCCGGGTGGGCAACCGGCAGCTCGCCGAGGACCTCACGGCCGACACGTTCCTGCGCGCGTTGAAGCGCATCGGCAGCTTCACCTGGCAGGGCCGTGACCTCGGCGCCTGGCTGGTCACCATCGCGCGCAACCTGGTCGCCGACCACTTCAAGTCCGGGCGGTACCGGCTCGAGGTCACCACGGGTGACGTCCTCGACGCGGACCGGCCCGACCGGGGCCCCGAGGGCAGCCCGGAGGCGGCGGTCATCGACCACATCACCAACGTGGACCTGCTCAAGGCCGTCAAACAGCTCAACCCCGAGCAGCAGGAGTGCATCGTGCTGCGGTTCCTGCACGGGTTCTCCGTCGCGGAGACCGCGCAGGCCATGAGCAAGAACGAGGGAGCGATCAAAGCGTTGCAGTACCGTGCGGTGCGCGCGCTCGCACGGCTTCTGCCCGACGGATTCCAACCGTGACCCCTGTCACCTCTGGTCACAGTGCCGCCCGCGGCGCCGTAACCAGCCTCCGCCCTGCACCGTTGGTCCTGGTGCGACCGTCGGCATGGCGCACGGCGGACGCGGTGGCCCACCATCCCGCTGCCCTGCCGCGCCTGAGTGACGCGATCAGCGAAGGGGGGTGCCTCAGGTGATTGGCTCCGTCTTCCATCGTCGGCGAGCTGAGCGGTTCGCTCAGCTCCTGGACGAGGCTGCGGGGGCCCGACGGCACCGTACGAGGTCAACGTTCGACGATTCCCTGGCCGACCTGGTGTCGGTCGGCCAGCGACTTTCCGAGATGCCGGTCAAGGTCGAGGCTCAGCAGGAGTTCCGCGACGGTCTGCGGGCCATGCTGCTGGCCACTGCCGAACGGGAAGGGATCGGGGTCACCGCCGAGGACCCGGAACCCGAGACCGCCCGGCGTTCGGGCATCCGTTCGCTGCGCCGGCCCGCAGGCAGCCGCCCCGCGGTCAGCCGCCGTACCCGCACCCGCGGTGCCATCGTCGTCGGCCTGGCCGCCGGCACGCTGGCCCTGTCGGGCATGTCGGCAGCCAGCGGCGACGCGATCCCCGGTGACGCTCTGTACACCGTCAAGCGCTCCACCGAGAAGGCCCAGCTCGCGCTGGCCGGCTCGGACATCAGCCGTGGGCAGTTGTACCTCGAGTTCGCCCGCACCCGCCTCGACGAGGCCCATGCGGTCAAGGACCCGAACGGCCTGACCTCGGTGCTCGACGACATGGACAACGAGACACTGGAAGGCGTCCGGTTGCTGACCACCACGGCCACCGCCCGCAAGGAGGCCGCGGCACTCGACGCCATCGAGTCGTTCGCCGGCGCCCAGCGGACCGTGGCCGAGAAGCTGCTCACGTCGAGCAGCGGCGACGCCCGGACCCGGGTGACCCAGTCGGTCACGCTGCTCGAGGAGATCGACCGCCGGTCCAAGGCACTGCGCCCGCTGCTCAAGTGCGGCTCGAATGCCACGTCGGCGGCCGACAAGCTCGGCCCGGTGCCGAACAGTTCGGCGTGCAAGCCGGGCGGGCAGAAGAACAACGTCCAGCCGCCCGGCGGACCGCAGCCGAGCAACGCGGGCCACAACGGCACCACGGGCGAGCGGCCGACGCCGACGGTCAGCAACGGCGTGGTCGTCGACAGCTCCCCCACCGAGTCGACGTCCGCCTCGCCCGGTCCGCAGCCGTCACCGGCGCCGTCGAAGTCCCCGAAGGGCCTGCTCGACTGGCTGTTCGGCTGACCTTGTTCGGCTGAGGGCGGTTTCCAGAACACGACAGGGCCCGGTGTACGACACCGGGCCCTGTCAGCGTTCAGGGCCGGTACCGTTGGTCAGTTGGATGAGACCGTCGAGGACAGACGAGGGGGCAGACGCATGCCGATCCGACCTTCGGCGTTACGGCGCAAACGGCCGCCGGGCCGGGTCGTGGCGTCTGCGGCCGGCTGGGCGGCGGCCGAGGTGGAGGCTGCGCTCGAGGTTCCGGCCGACCCGGCCGCCGCGGCCTTCTTCGACGTCGACAACACGATGATGCAGGGCGCGTCGATCTACTACTTCGCCCGCGGTCTCGCCAAGCGGAAGTACTTCACGAGCGCCGATCTGCTGCGCTTCGCGTACCAGCAGGCGCGCTTCCGGCTGCTGGCGTCGGAGCACGCCGGCACGGTCTCCAACGCCAAGTCCGCCGCACTGGCCTTCATCGCCGGATGGCGGGTCGAGGACATGGAGCGGCTCTGCGAGGAGATCTTCGACGAGCTGATGGCCGACCGGATCTGGGCGGGCACGCTGGCGCTGGCCCAGCTACACCTCGACGCCGGTCAGCGGGTCTGGCTGGTCACCGCCGCACCGGTCGAGCTGGGCCGGATCATCGCCGCGCGGCTCGGCCTGACCGGAGCGATCGGCACCGTGGCGGAGGTCGAGGACGGCGTCTACACCGGTCGGCTGGTCGGCGACCTCATGCACGGTCCCGAGAAGGCGTCCGCGATCCGGACGCTCGCGCTGGCCGAGGGCCTGGACCTGGCACGCTGCGCGGCGTACAGCGACTCGGTGAACGACACTCCGATGCTGTCAACGGTGGGATATGCGGTGGCGGTGAACCCGGATCCGGCGCTGCGCCGCGAGGCCCGCAAGCGGGGCTGGGAGATCCGCGACTTCCGCACCGGCCGCAAGGCGGCGAAGATCGCGATCCCGACGGCCCTCGCCACCGGCGTCGTGATCGGCGGCTTCGCAACGGCGACCGCAATGCGCAAGCGCCGCCGCCGCACCCCGACCCAACCCACGCCGGAGACCGCGCCGCAGGCCTGACCGGCCGCCGGTTGACGGGGGCGTGAGCCCCGACGAAGACAGCAGGGATCAGGCGGAGAACGCGTCCGGGCGGCGGTCGAGCAGCTTGTAGAGCGTCTGCTGGATCGTCTCGCGCACCTGGTCGGAGAGGTTGAAGACCACCATCGGGTCGTCGGCCGAGTCAGCGTACCCCGCAGTGGGGATGGGCTCGCCGAACTCGATCAGCCACTTGCTCGGCAGCGGGATCAGCCCCAGCGGGCCGAGCCACGGGAACGTGGGCGTCACCGGGAAGTACGGTGCGCCGAGCAGCCGGGCGAGCGGGCGGATGTCGGCGAGGAGCGGGTAGATCTCCTCGGCGCCGATGATCGACACCGGCACGATCGGCGTGCCGGTGCGCAGCGCGGCGGAGACGAAACCGCCGCGGCCGAAGCGCTGGAGCTTGTACCGCTCGGCGAAGGGCTTGCCGACGCCCTTGAAGCCCTCCGGGAACACGCCGACGAGCTCACCCTCCGACAGCAGCCGCTCGGCGTCGGGGTTGCACGCCAGCGTGGCGCCGGACTTGCGCGCCACCTCCGACACGACCGGCATGCGGAAGACCAGGTCGGCGCCGAGCAGGCGGAGGTAGCGCCGGGCGGGCGTCTCGTCGTGGACGGCCACCGAGAGCATCATCGCGTCGAGCGCGAGCGTGCCGGAGTGGTTGGCGACGACGAGCGCGGCGCCCTCCTTCGGCAGGTTTTCCACGCCGGAGACCTCGGTGCGGAACCACTGCTTGTACAGCGGGCGCAGCGCCGGCAGGAAGACGCTGTCGGTGAGGTGGCGGTCGAAGCCGAAGCCGTCGATCTCGTAGTCGCCGGTGAGGCGCTCGCGAAGGAAGGCCAGCGCCCCGGCGACCCGGTCGTCCCACACGTCAGGAAGACCAGGGTCAGTCATGCGTCCTCCGCTCCGCTCCGGTCATTCGCCACTCTCCAACGCGGCGCGGGCCGCACGGGTCCGGCGGAATCCTTCGAGCAGTGCCTGCTCGACCGAGCGAATCGTATCCGCGGGCAGCAGCTCACCGTCGCGGCGGCTCTGCACGAACTCGGCGAACGCCTCCGCAGTGGTACGCGGGGTGAAGCCGAACTCGCGGATCAGGCGCGTGGTGTCGACCACCCGGCCGTGGACGAACAGGTCGACCTGGTCGAGCGACACTCCGGCTCGACCGATGCCGGCCAGCGCGTTGAGCCCCGGCTCCAGCACAGGGACCGTCACCCGGCCGGCCCGCCGGACCGCCTGCGACAGGGTCAGTGTGCCGCCCCCGGCCACGTTGAAGGTGCCCGGATGCGCCTCGACGACCGAGCGGTGCAGGACCTCGAACGCGTCCTCGACGTGCAGGAACTGCAACCGGGGGTCGCGCCCGAACACGGTCGGCACGAACGGCTGGGCGAAGTAGCGTGTCAGCCGGGTGTCGACGGTCGAGCCGATGAACGGCGCGAACCGCAGCACGGTGGCCTCGACGTCGGGACGGCGCCGGCGGAAGCCCCGCACGTAGCCCTCGATGTCGAGCACGTCCTTGGCGAAGCCACCGCGCGGGATCTCCCGCGGCTCGGTGTCCTCCATGAAGATCGCGGGGTCGCGGAACGACGCACCGTAGGCAGCCGTGGACGAGCGGACGACCAGCTTCCGCAGCATGGTCGCCTGCTGGCAGGCGGCCAGGAGCTGCATCGTGCCGATGACGTTGAGCTCCTTCATCGCCGCTCGGCCGCCCTGCTGATCCGCCGCGGTGGCGACGGCGAGGTGCGCCACCGCCTCGACCCGGGCGCCGACCATCACCCTCAGCACCCCGGGGGTCCTGAGGTCGACCTGATGGACGTCGACGTCGACCAGCACCTCGGCGAGCTCGCCGGACGGTGTTGCGGCGTCGATGCCGATGACCCGCTCGATGCGCGGATCGGCGGCGAGCCGGGCGGCCAGGCGCGCGCCGAGGTAGCGGCCCACCCCGGTCACCAGAACAACCCGTGGTGCTGGCGGCGTGGTCACGCGACTCCGTTCCAAGCGGACCGTCCCCGGACGACACCCGCGCTCAGCGTGGGCCTGGGGCCGGGGCGGACCGCCGAGGCGCTACTACTTGCCGAGACGACGACGCTGGACGCGGGTCTTGCGCAGCAGCTTCCGGTGCTTCTTCTTGGCCATACGCTTGCGGCGCTTCTTGACCACCGAGCCCATACGGGTATCTCCTCGATACAGCGGAACGCGTGCCATTGCTGGCACGCCAAAGACATGGTTAGCGGCTCCAGGGTAGCCGCACCGCTGCTTGATCGGAAAACGACCCCGCTATGCCGTCTCACGGAACGCTTCGCGCAGGTATTGGTCGACCGCGTGCTCGGGCACCCGGAACGACCGACCGACGCGGACCGCGGTGAGATCACCGGCGTGCACCAGGCGGTAGACGGTCATCTTGGAGACCCTCATCAGGGTTGCCACCTCGGCGACGGTCAGGAACCTGACTTCTCCCAGCCGGCCTTCGGTGGTATGTGGATTACTCGACATCGCAACCTCCGACCAGCGCTCGCCGTATACCCACCATCAGCGTGTTATCAGTACGGTAACGGTACTGCTGTGACTTGCGCCCCGGCTTCGTCGGAATCTTTCCTCGCAACATCAACTCGGGCGGGTCGCCACGCCGTCACTCGGTGCGCAGGGCCACGACGGGATCGAGCCGACCGGCCCGCTGTGCGGGTACCACTCCGAAGATGATCCCGACGGCGGCCGACACCCCGAAGGCCAGCGCCAACGACCACCAGGTGATCGCGGCCGGCACCGGCGACAGAGCGGCGACCACCAGGGCAGCCACGACGCCGAGTGCCATCCCGGCAGATCCGCCCAGTGTGGTCAGCAGCACGGCCTCCAGCAGGAACTGCACGCCGATGTCCCGCGGCCGGGCACCCACGGCCTTGCGCAGCCCGATCTCCTTGGTCCGCTCACGGACCGACACGAGCATGATGTTGGACACCCCGACCCCGCCGACCAGCAGCGAGATGCCGGCGATCGCGGCGAGCACGCCGGTCAGCACGCCGAGGATGTCACCGAGCACACCGAGGATCTGCTCCTGGGTGACCGCGCTGAACTCGGTGCCCGGGTGGCGGCGGCTCAGCTCGGCGATGATCCGGGCGCTCAGCTCGTCGATCTCGTCGCGGTTCGGAGCCTTGATCGCGATGCCGTCGACCCGGTTGGTGCCGAGCAGGCGCTGTGCGGTCGTGATCGGTACGTGCACCTCGTTGTCCCGGTCGATGCCGAGGCTCTGGCCGAGCTGCGCGAAGACGCCGATCACCCGGAACCGCACGCCCGCGATGGTGACCTGCTGGCCGACCGCGTCCCGGTCACCGAAGAGCGCGTGGGCGACGCTCCAGCCGAGCACGGCGACGCGTCGCTGGGTGTCGACGTCGGAGCGGCTGAGGTACGTGCCGCGGGCGAGGCTCCGCACGAAGACCTGCGGCGTCGTCTCGATGACCCCGTTGATCGTCGCGAACGTGTCGACGTTGCCGGCGGCGACCGTCTCACCCGACGCCACGCTCACCGCCACCCGGTTGCGGTCGCCGACGATCTTCGACACGGCGTCGACGTCGGACAGGTCCATCCGCGAGACCGACGGCGCCGAGCCGATGTTGACCTGCCCCGGCACGACGATGAGCAGGTTCGAGCCGAGTCCCTCCACCTGCTGTTCGATCTTGCGTTTGGTACCCGTGCCGATGGCCACGAGCACGACGACCGCCGCGACCCCGATGATCACCCCGAGCATGGTCAGCATGCTGCGCAGCCGGTTCGCCCGCAGGGCGTCGACGGCCACCCGCCAAGCCTCGGCCAGCCTCACGCGCCCTCCGCTCCGCTCCGGCCGCGCTCACACGCACCGCACTTATGGTGAGCGGCCCCTCCGCTCCGCTCCGGACCGCTCACGCGACGATCTCCCCGTCGCGCATGACGATCTGCCGGTCGGCGCGCTCCGCGACCTCCCGGTCGTGGGTGACGATCACCAGCGCCACTCCCTGTTCCCGGTTCAGTGCCTCCAGCAGGGCGAGCACAGCCTGACCGTTCTTCGTGTCCAGGTTGCCGGTCGGCTCGTCGGCCAGGAGCACCTGCGGATCGGTGACCAGGGCCCGGGCGATCGCCACGCGCTGCTGCTCGCCGCCGGAGAGCTGGTTGGGCCGGTGGTCGAGCCGGTGGCCGAGCCCGACGCGCTCCAGCATGGCGATCGCCCGGCGCCGCCGCTCGACCGCCCGCATTCCGCGGTAGACGAGCGGCAGTGCCACGTTCTCCACCGCACTGGTACGGGCGAGCAGATGGAACGACTGGAAGACGAACCCGATCGTCTCGTTGCGCAGCCGGGCGAGGTCCTCGGGACCGAGCCCGGCGACGTCCCGACCGCCGATGAGCAGCTTGCCCTCGGTCGGCCGGTCGAGACCGCCGAGCAGATGCATGAGGGTCGACTTGCCGGAGCCGGACGGCCCGATGATCGCCACGTAGTCGCCGGCCTCGACGGTGAAGCTGACCCCCTTTAGGGCCGGCACGGTGATCCCGTCAAGCGGGTAGTCCCGCCGCACCCGCTCGGCGACGAGGGCGGCGGTCATCGTCGCAGGTCCATGCCCTGCTTGACCTTGTCCGTGCCGCGGACGACCAGCCGGTCGCCGTCCGCCACACCGGTCAGAACCTGGACCCGGTCCTGGCCCGAGACGCCGATGCTGACCGGCGTCTGGACCGCCTTGCCGGCGCGCACCAGCCACACCACGTCGTTGCCGCCGACGTTGAACACGGCCGCCGCCGGCACGGTCACCGCGTCGCGGATCGAGCGGACCTCCAGGTGGGCGACGGCGTTCATGCCCGGGCGCGGAGTCGGCGCCGGCCGGCCGTCGGCGTAGCGTCCGGCGCCCAGCTTGAGCCGCGAGCGGTACGAGACGCCACCGCGCGCCGACGCGGTGGGCAACACGTCGGCCGAGGTCACCGTGGCCTCGTAGGTGGCGCCGGGCGCCGCGTCGAGCTCGACCCGCGCGGCGACGCCGGGCTGGACCAGCAGCACGTCGGTCTCGTCGACCTCGGCCATCAGGCCCAGCTCGGACACGTCGACGACGGTGAGGATCGCGGTGCCGGCGGCGACCCTGCCGCCGACCGGCACCGCCGGGTCGACGCCCGGGCCGGACTGCTGCGGCACGTCCACGGTGGCGCCCGCCGCGCCCGCCCCGGCGGCACCGAGCAGGTCGGTGATCGACGGCGCGCTGGCCGCCGAGGTGCCGCCCGGTTGCACGACGCCGGCGACCGGTGCGCGCAGGGTCAGTGCGTCGACCGTGGACCTCGCCAGGTCGTACGCGGCCTGCGCCTGGGCCCGCTGTGCCGCGGTGAGCGCGGACATCGCCCGGTCGACGCTCGCCAGGCCGCGCTGGACCGCCGTGATGAGCGCCCGGGCCGACGCCGCCGCCTCCTGGTACGTGCGCTCGGCGAGGTCGATCTGGTGCAGGAGCGCTGCCCTTACCGTCTGATCGGCGATCCGTTGTGCGGCGCCACGCGCGTCGGCGAACGCCTTCGCCGCCGCGTCGTCGGTCTTCTTCTGTGTCGCCGAGAGGTTCCTGATCCCACCCCCTCCCCCGCGCGCGCCCTTGAGTGCGTCGAGCGCCTCACCGGCGGCCGTGAGCCGCTGCTGCGCGGACGGCGAGTCGATCACGGCGAGCACCTGGCCGGCGGTCACGGTGTCACCCGGCTTGACCGACAGCGACACGAGCGTGCCGTCGGCGGCCGCGGTGAGGGTCGCGGCGGCCCGGGCGGTGACGGTGGCCGGCGCGTCGACGACCTCGATCACGTCGGCGCGCCCGGCGTTGCCCAGGCCGATGTCGTTGTTCTCGCCGTCGCAGGAGGCAGCCGTCAGCGAGACGAGGCTGAAAAGGGCCACGGAGACGACCAGCGACACTCGCGGGGGGACGCGATACACGCACGCCATTCTATGTCCGGGCTTTGACGTTCCTCACGCAGTCGTTGGCGACGTCGTCCCAGCTCACGCCGAGCGCCTTCGGCGCGGCGTCGGCGAGGGGCACGCCCTGCCGGGTGGTGAGGTCGAAGAAGTCGAGCATCTTCTCCTCGTCGAACCGGTCGGCGAGGCGCTGCACGGACAGGTAGGCGATGCCGTACCGCCCGCTCACGTCGCTCGCGCTCGCCCCCTCCGGGGGGTCGTCCATCGCGATCTCGTTCTTCCAGTGTCCACTGCGGACGAACGCCCGCACGTCCGACATCTGGCTGAACGGCTTGCCGTCGCCCTTCACCCGCACGTATTCGGCGAGACCCTCGACGAACCACCAGGTCTTGTCGTAGGCGCGGTTGACACCCGCCAGCGTCACCACGTGGGTGAACTCGTGACGCAGCACGTCGAGCGTCTCCTTGGCGTCGACGCGGGCGGCGTTCAGGACGATCTCGGTCGCGTCCGGAGTGAGCGGCAGTGCGAAGCCCGCAACCCAGTTCTCCTGCTTGATGCCGTACCACGACGACCACTCGTCGGGGCCGGCGAGATACACGACGTAGCGCGACGGCGGCCGGCCCCACCTGGCGTAGCGGTCGGTCAGCGCGGCGGCCTTCTCGGCGCTGGCGAGCATCGACGGGAGACGGGAGGCGTACCTCGGGGTCGTCGACAGCACCACCCGCTGACCGATCGCGGTCCGCAGCTCGCTGACCTCCCACGGGCGCGGGCCGAGGTCGTCGGAGACGCCGAACTCGAGCAGCGTGACGGTCTTGCCGGAGACGTTCCACCGGGTGGCGGTCCGGAAGTTCATCGGGTCGCAGGTCTCGACCACGAAGCAGTACCGCACGTGGACCTTGGCGGTCGCGGTGCCGTCGCCGACGACCTTGACCTTGTCGACGACGGTCGGTTCCCAGACCTTGACCCGCATCTGGCGCAGCGAACCGAACCGCCGGGCGAACTCGTCGCGGAGCTTGGTGGCGGTCTGGTCGACCGGGGCGAGGAAGGCGGCCTGGTCGCCGCCGAGCAGGGCCGCGCCCTGGTCGGACAGGGCACGGCGGACCTTGCCGTCCACGGTCGTGGGCGGCGCGCCCTTGGTCTCGCCCGACACGCCCTTCGGGCCGCCGTCGGACTCGCCGACCGGCCGGTCGCCGGACGTGCCGAGGCCCTGCCCGCTCAGCGTCGCGGTGCGGTCCTGGCGGGCGGTCTCGAAGGCGATCGCGCCCGCCGGCGCCATCAGCAGCACGGCCAGGGCCACGAGCAGCGCGACCCGGAGGACGTTGACCCGCTTCGGCGGGGCCGGCGGCTGCTGGTAGTAGTAGACGGGCAGCGGCGGGCGGTAGAACTCCGCCGGCCTCGGGTGGGGCAACGGCGGCCGGGTCGTTCCCCGCGCGAGCCCGGTCGGGTCCGGCCGTTCCCCATTCATCACTGCCGGACCGTACGCGACCCGGTCAAGCAGCCGCGTCGCCCGTATGGACGAGATGCGGCATTAGGACCGGTCGCTAGCCCTTGGACCGCAGGGCCCGGGCCAGGAAGCCGACGTTTGCCGGCCGTTCGGCCAGCCGCCGCATCATGTAGGCGTACCACTGGGTGCCGTAGGGCAGGTAGATCCGGACGGTGTATCCCAGCTCGGCGAGGCGGCGCTGCTCGTCGGGGCGGACGCCGTACAACATCTGGAACTCGAACTCGTCGGCCGAGCGGTCGAACCACTTCGCGCGGTCCTCGCCGATGGCCACCAGGCGGGGGTCGTGCGTGGCGAGCATCGGGTAGCCGGAGCCGGACATGAGCACGTTGAGGCAGCGCACGTAGGACTTGTCGACGTCGAGGCGGCTCTGGTAGGCCACCGACTCGGGCTCCTTGTACGCCCCCTTGCACAGCCGGACCCGGGAACCGCTGACCGCCAGCTCCCGGCAGTCGGCCTCGGTGCGGCGCAGGTACGACTGGACGACCGCGCCGGTCGTCGGGAAGTCCTCCCGCAGCCGGGCCAGCACCTCCAGCGTCGAGTCGGTGGTGGTGTGGTCCTCGGCGTCGAGGGTGACCGTGGTGCCGGCCTCGGTGGCCTTGGCGCAGATCGCGCGGGCGTGCTCGTAGGCGACCTTCTCGTCGAAGACCTGGCCGAGCGCGGAGAGCTTGAGGCTGACCTCGGCCGCGGGGGTCAGCTCGGCGGCGTGCAGCGCGTCGAGCAGCTTGAGGTACTCGTCGCGGGTCGCCTCGGCCTGTTGCGGGTTGGTGGTGTCCTCACCGAGGTAGTCGATCGTCACCGCCAGTCCGCCGGCGGCGAGCTCGCGGGTGCGGGCCAGCGCGTCGTCCACGTGCTCGCCGGCGATGAACCGGCGCACGATGTCGCGGCTGATCGGAGCGGATTCGACAAGCCGCTCGACTCTGTTTGAGCGGGCGGCGGCGAGGATGACCGATCTGAGCATGTGCCGAGCGTAGACAGATCGTGCCGAGTCCGGTGACGCGTGGTCGCCAGTGTGGCATTTCTTGACTACCTTGGTCGGGTGGACTTCGACGCGTATGCGCGGACCGCTGTCGACATCGTCAACGCGCCGCTCGAAAGCATGCAAGACCTCGCCGCACTGTTCGGCGACGTCAGTTGGCAGATCGCCGAGGCGACGGAGCGCGACCTGATCGCCCTCCGGCGCGCCCGCAAGCGGCTCCGGGAGGTGTTCGAGCACGGCTCGGCCGGCCGCGACGGGGCCGCGGTCGCGGAGCTCAACGCACTGCTCGAGGCCTATCCGATGCAACCGCGGATCTCCGGGCACGACACCCACGACTGGCACATGCACGTGACCGGCCGGGGCTCCTCGGTGAGCTCCGAGCTGCTGGCCGGGGCCGCCTGGGGCCTGGCGGTGTGGCTGTGCGAGCACGGCAGCGCCCGGTTCGGCGTCTGCGCGGACGAGCGCTGCGGCAACGTGTACCTCGACACCTCGTCGAACTGCTGTCGCCGGTTCTGTTCCGAGCGGTGCGCGACCCGTTCCCACGTCGCCGCGCACCGGGCGCGCAAGCGGGCCGCCGAGACCGGCGCCGCGCCCGCGCAGGCCCAGGTCACCGCGGATGACACCGACCAGGCGGTCATGACCGCGTAGGTCGCCGAGCGGACTCGACCCGGCCGAGATCGGCCGGTCGGGTTCGAGAACCCGAAACCGCCTCCGAGGCCGGGCACTTCGGCATATCTTGCGTCATGTGGTTCGCTTCACCGCGCGTCCGACAAGTCGGATCCGCGGGCTTGGGCGATGCGGGGCCGCTCATTTTGTTGACGGCTCTTGACACCGGGTAGGTCACCGGATCACAACGCCCTACGAAGGAGAAACAGCACCATGGCCCAGGGAACCGTGAAGTGGTTCAACGCTGAGAAGGGCTTCGGCTTCATCAGCGTCGACGGCGGCAACGACGTCTTCGTCCACTTCTCCGCCATCGTCTCGGAAGGCTACCGCAGCCTCGAGGAGAACCAGCGGGTCGAGTTCGAGATCAAGCAGGGCCCGAAGGGTCCTCAGGCCGAGTCCGTCCGCAAGATCTGACCACCGACTTACCGCCCCCCGGCGCGACCGAACGCGCCGGGGGCAGGTCTCTGCGTCTTCGGCCAGGGGCGAACGGCCCCCGGGCCGGACTTCGGCACGCCGCGGCGCCACGGGGATCAGGCCGCGCCGAGGTCCTCGGAGGATCGGGGATCCGGCGGCGCCGGGCTGGTTCAGGCGACCGGGGACGGCGTTGCCAGGTGCTGACGGGCGAACCGCAGCGCCTCGGCCAGGTCGGCCTCGCGGTCGGCGCGGCTGCGGGCCTTCCGGGTGCCCACCTCCACCGCCACCGAGCCGGTGAAGCCGCGCCCGTCCAGCGACGCCAGGATCTCCGCGCAGGGCTGGGTCCCCCGTCCGGGCACGAGGTGCTCGTCGCGGCCCTTGCCCGTGCCGTCGCCCAGGTGGACGTGGGCCAGGTTGCCGCGCATCGTGTCGGCCAGCGCGATCGCATCGGTCCGCGACGCGGCACAGTGCGACAGGTCGAGCGTGTAGGCGTCGAACCCGATCAGCGTCGGATCCCAGCCCGGCGCATACGGCACGAACTCGCGGCCCACGCCGCGCAGCGGGAACATGTTCTCCACCGCGAACCGGATGCCCGGGAACTGCCGGCCCAGCTTGAGCAGGCCGGACTGGAAGGTCCGCGCGTAGTCGCGCTGCCAGGCGAAGGGCGGGTGGACGACCACGGTCGGCGCGCCGAGCGCGTCGGCGAGCTCGGCGGCGCGGCGCAGCCGCTCCCAGGGGTCCGGGCTCCACACCCGCTGGGTGACCATCAGGCAGGGCGCGTGCACGGAGCCGACACGCACGCCGTAGTGCTTCGACAGTCCGAGGAGCGCCCCCGCGTCCTGGCTCACCGCGTCGGACCAGACCATCACCTCTACTCCGTCGTATCCGACCGAGGCGGCCATCTCAAAACCTGCGGCGGTCGGCTCGGGGAAGACGGAGGAGGTGGACAACAGGACCGGAACTTGACGACTCACAACACCAGGCTAGCCCTCGCCCGGTAGCGTCTCCTGTCGATCAACTCGACTCCAGGACCTCCAGGCGGCGAAGAATCACCCCTTCGCGCAAAGCCCAGGGGCAGACCTCGACCTCTTCGATGCCCAGGCTGCGCATGGTGACCTCGGCCACCACGGCACCGGCGAGAATCTGATGCGCCCGCCCGGGGCTCACGCCGTCGATCTCGGCCAGCGCCGCCGACGGCATCCGACGGATGAACGACAGCACCTGGTGCAGGCCGACCCGGGTCAGCTTCCTGGGCACCCGCAGCCCGGCGCTCGCCGGCGCCGCCCCGGCGAGACGGGCCAGCGTGCGAAACGTCTTCGAGGTCGCGACCGGCCGGTCCCAGCCGCTGTCGACCAGCTTCTTCACCGGCTTGGCGACCTCGGCCTCGACGTGTTCGCACAGGGCGCCGACCGCCGCCGCCGAGGGCGGGTCACCGTCGAGCCGCTCCCGGGTCAGGCGACCCACGCCGAGCGGCACGGACAGCGCCACGTCGGGCTCCTCGTCGATGCCGGCCGCCAACTCCAGCGAACCGCCGCCGATGTCCATCACCAGCAGCCTGCCCGCGGACCAGCCGAACCAGCGCCGTACCGCCAGAAAGGTCATGATCGCCTCGGCCTCGCCCGAGAGGACCCGCAGGTCGACGCCCGTCTCCTCGCGGACCCGTTTGAGGACGCGGGCCGAGTTCTTCGCGTCGCGCACGGCGGAGGTGGCGAAGGCGAGCAGGTCGTCGGTTTTCAGCGCCGCGGCGGCGTCACGTGCCTGGGCGACCGCCGCGACGAGGCTGTCGGCACCCGCCTTGCTGAGCTCACCGTCCTTGCCGATCCGCTCGGCGAGGCGCAGTTCGGCCTTTTGCGAGTGGGCGGGCCACGGGTGAGCACCGTGGTGCGCGTCGACAAGGAGGAGATGGACCGTGTTGGAGCCGACGTCGAGGACACCGAGGCGCATCGCCTCACCGTAGTCGCGTCATGCTTCGGCGGGGCGAAACAGACGGCGTACGCTTCGTCGAATGGAGATACAGGTCGAGGTCGAAGACCCGGACGACCCGCGCCACCCCGAGGTCGACCTCGACTTCCCGCGTGAGTGGCTGGAGTTCGCCGACCCGGATGACGCCGACCACCTCATCCGTGCCGACATGACATGGCTGCTGTCCAATTGGACATGTGTCTACGGCACCGGCTGCCACGGCATCGTCGAGGGCCGGCCGGAGCAGGGTTGCTGCTCGCACGGCGCCTTCTTCACCGACGACGACGACAAGAAGCGCGTGCGCGCGGCGGCGAAGCGGCTCTCGCCGGAGCACTGGCAGCACTACCGCAAGGGGTTCAAGAACTACACCGAGACGGACACCATCGACGGTGAGAACCCCGCGCTGCGCACGGCCACCCGCCCCGGCGCCGGCTGCGTCTTCCAGAACGACCCCGACTTCCCCGGCGGTGGCGGCTGCGCCCTGCACGGCCAGGCGCTGCGCGACGGCGTGCACCCGCTGGAATACAAGCCGGACGTGTGCTGGCAGTTGCCGGTCCGCCGCGACCAGGACTGGCGCAAGCGCCCCGACGGCACCAAGGTGCTGGTCTCGACGCTGGGCGAGTTCGACCGGCGCGGCTGGGGCGAGGGTGGCCACGACCTGCACTGGTGGTGCACGTCCTCCCCGGAGGCCCACGTCGGCGCGCTGCGGCTCTACCAGGAGTACGAGCCGGAGCTGACGGCCCTGATCGGCAAGGCGGCCTACGCCAAGCTCGCCGAACTGTGCGCGGCCCGCGTCGAGCAGGGCATGATCGCCCCTCACCCGGCCACGGTGGCGGCCCGCGAACTCATCCCGATCCGCCCCGTCTGACGGGTCAGTCGTCCTCCTCGTGCTCGGTGGGCTGCTGGCGCCGGGCCCTGGCGAGCAGCGAAGAGCCGACCGCCAGCAGTGACAGGCCGATGAAGATGCTCGGCAGGGACTCGGACCAGGTGGCCGCGCCGACCGCGGTCCACGCCGAACTGGCCGCCAGCATCACGCCGACCAGCATCAAGAACATCCCGGCCGGGCCGGTGTTGAACGTGCGCACCAATCGCAACGGTACGGTCAGGGTGGTGTCCGGTGTGCGACAACCGGCGAACCCACCGCCCGGATAGGTTCATGCGGTGAACGAAGAGATCTTTCCCGGGGTGCAGCTCGGCGAAGGCACTGTTGTCGAGCCCGGGGCCCGGATCGGCGTACCGCCGCGGGGGGCGCGGCCGGGCGAGTTCCCGACCGTCATCGGGGCCAACAGTTGTATCCGATCGGGCACGGTGATCTACGCGGGTGCGGTGATCGGCGAGCGGTTCCAGTCCGGACACGGCGCCATGATCCGGGAGAACAACATCATCGGGGACGGTTGTTCGGTCGGTACGAACGCCGTGCTCGAGCCCGGCAACCGGATCGGCGACGGCAGCCGCGTCCACTCGCACTGCTTCCTGGAGAACGTGACCCTCGGCCGGCGGGTGTTCCTCGGCCCCGGGGTCGTGTTCACCGACGACCCGCACCCGCCCTGCCCGCGATACGACGAGTGCGTCGGCGGCGCCACCGTCGACGACGACGCGTCCATCGGCGGCAACGCGACCGTCCTGCCCGGGGTCCGGATCGGCGCCCGCGCACTGGTCGGCGCCGGCTCGGTGGTCACCCGTGACGTGCCGCCCGACACCGTGGTCGCCGGCAGCCCGGCCCGCGAGAAGCGCAAGATCGACGAGCTGGTGTGCGCGCCGGGGCACTTCGCCAAGCCGTACGAATGGCGCGCGGCACTCGACTCCTGAATCCTCAAGTCGGCCCGATCGAGGCCGAACCTGTGGGCGTGACCAGTCTGCCCGCGATCAACACCCTGGTCGACGTGGTCCTGATGGATGGCGAGGCCTATCGGTCCCGCGTCGAGGACGCGACCGACAAGCGCCTGACCGTGGCCGCGCCCTTCGGCGTGAACGGTGCCGACCTGCCGAAGGTCGGCACGTCGCTGGAGCTGGCCTGGGTCGCGGGCGACCGGCGGCACGCGGTGGACGTGCGGCTGACGGGACTGAGCAAGGAGCAGCCGCCGCGCTGGTCGCTGGAGGCGATCGGCAGCATCCGGCTGCAGACCCGCCGAAACTACGTCCGCGGCGGCGGCGGTGGGCCGGTCGAGGTGACGATAGGTGGCACCGCGTACGCGGGCCGGGTCATCGACCTGTCCGAGGGCGGAATCCGCTGCCGGATGCTGGAGGACAAGTTCGACCGGGACGACCGGGTCGAGCTGCGGATCGCCCTGGAGGACCAGACGATCCCGCTGAACGGCACGGTGCTGTTCGTCCGCCGGGACTACGAGAACGGGACGTACGACGTGATCATCACGTATGAGACGACCGAACTCGTCGGCCGGGCGATCCGGGGCCACGTGCTGCGCCGCGAGATGGAGGAGCGCCGCCGCAGTCGCGAGTCGGTCGCCAACGCCGGCTGACCCCACCCCTTCCTTTCGCGTCGATCTTGCAGTTATGGTGCCGACAAACACGGACAAATAGGGAGCGTCGCGGCACCATAACTGCAAGATCGACGCCTAAGGGCTGAGGGGAGGAGGGGGTTACGGCTCGAATTTGTAGCCCAGGCCGCGCACCGTGACGATGTACCGGGGGGCGGACGGTTCGGGCTCGATCTTCGACCGCAGGCGCTTCACATGGACGTCGAGGGTCTTGGTGTCGCCGACGTAGTCCGCGCCCCACACCCGGTCGATCAACTGGCCCCGGGTGAGGACCCGGCCGGCGTTGCGCAGCAGCAGCTCGAGCAGCTCGAACTCCTTGAGCGGCAACTGCACCGTGCCGCCGGCGACGGTGACGACGTGCCGGTCGACGTCCATGCGGACCGGGCCGGCCGAGAGCGTCGGCGGCGCGAGGTCACCGACGGCGTCGACCTGGCGCCGCAGCACCGCGCGGATGCGGGCGACCAGCTCGCGCGGCGAGTACGGCTTGGTGACGTAGTCGTCAGCGCCGATCTCCAGCCCGACCACCTTGTCGATCTCGCTGTCCCGCGCCGTGATCATGATGATCGGCACGTTGGACTTCTGCCGCATCTGCCGGCACACCTCGGTGCCGGACAGCTCGGGGAGCATCAGGTCGAGCAGGACGATGTCCGCGCCGGTGCGGTCGAACTCGGTCAGGGCCTCGGTGCCGGTCGCCGCGACGGAGACCTCAAAACCCTCGCGACGCAGCATGTACGACAGCGGGTCGGAAATCGACTCTTCGTCCTCGACCACGAGTACGCGCGCCAACGTGCTGTCCTTTCGTAGCTGCCGGGGAACCGCACTACGCTGCGAACCGCGGGATTGCTGTCGCATAACGATCATGGGGCCCCTCCGATCTCAACTGACGGCGGTAGCGCCAACGTGCCCTCCGGCGGACGCGACGGCAGCCGCAAGGTGAACGTCGAGCCAACACCGACGGTGCTGGTCACCGTGACCCAGCCGCCGTGGTTGGTGGAGATGTGCTTGACGATCGCCAGGCCGAGGCCGGTGCCGCCGGTAGCCCGGGAGCGCGCCCGGTCGGCGCGGTAGAACCGCTCGAAGATCCGGTCCAGGTCGCGCGGCTCGATGCCGATGCCCTGGTCGGCGACCGCGATCTCGACGAACCCGTCCTCGCTCGCCGACGTGGTGACGGTGACCCGGGTCGACTCCGGCGAGTAGGCGATCGCGTTTTCCACGAGGTTGACCACGGCCGTGACCAACTGGTTTTCGTTGCCGTAGACGGTCAGGCCCCGGACACCCTCGAAGATCACCTCGATCTCCTTGGCAGAGGCCGGGGTCTTGGTGCGGTCGAGCACCTCGGCCGTGATCTTGTCGACGTCGACCGGCTCCAACTCGGGCAGCGGCTCCGCGCCCTGCAGCCGGGACAGTTCCAGCAGCTCGGAGACGAGCCGGCCGAGCCGCGACGACTCGTGCTTGATCCGCTCCGCGAACCGGATGGCGGCGGCGGGGTCCTTGTCGGTGGCGTCCAGGAGGGCCTCGGCGAGCAGTTGGAGCGCGCCGACCGGGGTCTTCAGCTCGTGACTGACGTTGGCGACGAAGTCGCGCCGCACGCGGGCGACCCGGTGGGCCTCGGTGACGTCGGTGGCCTCGATCGCGACCCGGCCGCCGTCGAGCGCGACGGCGCGCACGTTGACACCCAGCGGATCGCCATGGGTGATCCGGGGCAGGTCGAGCTCGACGACCCGGGTGACCCCGCTGCGCCGCACCTGACCGGCGAGTGTCCGCACGATCGTGTGCGCCTCGTCGACGGTCGAACCGGCGCGTTGCCGCACGAGGCCCATCTCGCGGACCGCCGCGTTGGCGAGCACCGGGCGGTCGTCCTCGTCCAGCACGAGCACCCCGACCAGCAACGCGTCGAGGATCTCGGTCATCGCCGGACCCTCGGCTTTCGCCTGCTGCCGGAACTTCCACTCCACGGCTCGATGGTAGGAGGTCGCTCACCCGACCGACGGCACGCGAAGGCACGAAACGGGCTCACGTCGTCCAGTGTTCACCCCCTCGCGGGGTGAAGTTCACGTCCGGCGCGGGGGCGGAACCATACCGTGAGGTCCGACACGATGGGAGCACCATGCGCGACGAATACCGTGCGGATCTTGTGCAGGTCAACCGGCTGCTGGTGTGGATGGCCGACGCCGTCCGCAGCGCCATGAACCGGGCCACCGGCGCCCTTCTGAACGCCGACCAGACCGACGCGGAAGAGGTCATCGCCCGCGACGCCGAGGTCAACGCCCTCTACCGGCTCGTCGAGGACAAGGTGTACGACCTGTGCGCCCGCCAGGCGCCCGTGGCGTCCGACCTGCGTGTGGTGCTGACCGCGCTGCACCTGGCGGCCGACCTGGAGCGGATGGGCGACCTCGCCGAGCACGTGGCCAAGACCGCCCTGCGCCGCCACCCCAACGTCGCCGTGCCGGCCCCACTGGTCGAGACGTTCGAGCGGATGGGCTCGGTCGCCGACCGGATCGCCGGCAAGATCTCCCGGGCGATCTCCACCTCCGACGTGGTGGCCGCCGGCCAACTGGACCGTGACGACGACGCGATGGACCGCCTGCACACCAGCCTCTTCGGCATCATGTTCGGCCCGGGCTGGACCGAGGGCACCGAGGCGGCGGTCGACTCGGCACTGCTGGGCCGCTACTACGAGCGGTACGCCGACCACGCGGTCAACGCCGGGCGGCACGTGGTGTTCCTGGTGACCGGCGAAGCGCTGGACGCCAAGGACGCCAAACCGGCCGAGTGAGGCCACGACACGACGAAGCGGGAGGGACCGGCGCCCCGCCCGCTTCGCACGGGGTCAGCGGCCCTGGTTCGCCACCGCGGCGGCAGCCTCGGCCGCGGCCTCCGGGTCGAGGTAGGTCCCGCCCGGCGTGATCGGCTTGAGCGACGCGTCCAGGTCGTACCGCAGCGGGATGCCCGTCGGGATGTTGAGCTTGGCGATCGCCTCGTCGGAGATGCCGTCGAGGTGCTTCACGAGCGCACGCAGCGAGTTGCCGTGCGCCGCCACCAGCACCGTCCTGCCGGCGAGCAACTGGGGGACGATCTGGTCGTACCAGTACGGCAGCATGCGCCGCACGACGTCCTTCAGGCACTCGGTGCGCGGCAGCAGCTCCGGCGGCAGGGTCGCATACCGCGGGTCGCCGGACTGCGACCACTCGTCGTCGTCGGCGATCGGCGGCGGGGGCACGTCGTAGGAGCGGCGCCAGAGCATGAACTGCTCCTCGCCGAACTCCTCCAGCGTCTGCTTCTTGTTCTTGCCCTGCAATGCGCCGTAGTGCCGCTCGTTGAGCCGCCAATTGCGCTGGACCGGGATCCAGTGCCGGTCGGCGGCGTGCAGGGCGATCTCGCTGGTACGGATGGCACGGCGCAGCACTGACGTGTGCACCACATCCGGCAGGAGACCGGACGCGCGGATCAGCTCGCCGCCCCGCCGGGCCTCGGCCTCTCCTTTGGCGCTGAGGTCCACGTCGACCCAGCCGGTGAACAGGTTCTTGGCGTTCCACTCGCTCTCACCGTGCCGCAAGAGCACCAGTGTCCCGACTTCGCTCATGAAACCATCCTCCCGCACTTAACCCTTCGACAGCACAGTGGCCCGGATGTAAGGATGCGAGACCGTGGCGGGCATTACGGGGCAGCAGCGCTTACCGGGTCAGTTCTGGGTGCTGTGGGTGGCCACCCTGGTCAACCGCGCCGGCAGCTTCGTGATCATCTTCCTCACGATCTACCTGACCAGAGAGCGTGGCTTCAGTGAGTCCGCCGCCGGCCTCGTGATCGGGTTGTACGGCGTGGGCGGCGCGATCGGCGTCACGGCCGGCGGCCAGCTCGCCGACCGCTGGGGCCGCCGGCCGACCGCACTGCTCGGCCTTTTCTCGGCGTCGGCCCTGATGGTCGCGCTGGGCCTGGCGCAGGACCGGATCGCCATCATGGTCGCGGCCGCCGCGCTGGGCCTGGCCGCCGAGTCCGCCCGGCCGGCGCTCGGCGCGATGATGACCGACATCGTGCCCGAGGCCGACCGGATGCGCGCGTTCAACATCTACTACTGGGCGATCAACCTCGGCTTCGCGATCGCCGCGGTCCTGGCGGGCTTGGCGACGCGGGCCGGCTATCTCACGCTGTTCCTCGTCGACGCGGTGACCACCGCCGCGGCGGCGCTGCTCATCGCGGTGAAGGTCCGCGAGACCCGGCCCGAGGTGGTCGAGCACGAGCATCAGGCCGGAAGCCTGCGAACCGTGCTCCGGGACCGGGTGTTCCTCGGGTTCGTCGCCTGCAACCTGCTGCTGGCCCTGGTCCTTCTTCAGCACATGTCGATGTTGCCGCTGGCGATGCTCGACGACGGCCTGTCGAGCAGCACGTTCGGAGTGGTCATCGCACTCAACGGCGTCATGATCGTCACCGGGCAACTCGGCCTGACCCGGTTGCTGGCCCGGCGCCGCCCCGCCCTCGTGCTGCCGGTGTCCTCGATGGTGGTCGGGCTGGGTTTCGGGCTCACCGCGTTTGCGCACACCCCGGTCTGGTACGGCGCGACGGTGCTGATCTGGACGGCCGGCGAGATGCTCAACGCCCCCTCGAACGCGACCCTGCTCGCCGGCCTCTCCCCCGCCGCGATGCGCGGCCGCTACCAGGGCGCCTTCTCCCTCTCCTGGCAGATGGCGTCGTTCCTGGCGCCCACCCTCGGCGGCGCGGTGCGCGACCACGCCGGCAACACCACGCTGTGGCTCGGCTGCCTCGGGCTGGGCGTGGTCGGCGGCGTGTGGGGACTGCTCGCCGCGCCGGCGCGCGAACGGCGGGTGGCCGCGCTGGCCGCCGCCCGGCGCGAAGCCGCGCCGGCTAAGATCTAAATGTAAACTTACCTAATAATTTGAAGTGAGCTGCGACGTGCGCAAGTGGTACCGGTCCACCATCGGCGGCCTTCCACGGATGTACTGGTACCTCTGGACCGGCATGCTCATCAACCGCGTCGGCGGTTTCGTCGCGCTGGTGCTCTCGCTGTACCTCACGTCGGCACAGCACCTGTCGCTCAGCGTCGCCGGCCTGGTCGTCGGCGGATACGGCATCGGCGGTATCGCCGGGGTCCTGCTCGGTGGAGTCCTGGCCGACCGCTGGGGCCGCCGGCCCACGCTGCTGCTGGCGCACTTCGGCGCGGTCGCGCTCCTGGCCGGCCTCGCGATCACCGGCGACCTGCCGGTGATCGCCGCGCTCGCCGCGCTGCTCGGCCTGACGCACTCGATGCCCGGGCCGGCGTTCGTCGCGGCGATCGTCGACGTGACCCCGGTCGACGACCGCAGCCGGGCGTTCAACCTCCAGTTCTGGGCGTTCAACCTGGGCATGGCGGTGGCGTCGCTGACCGCCGGCCTGCTCGCCGAGGTGAGCTATCCGCTGCTGTTCGCCGTCGACGCGGCCGCCACCCTGGTCACCGCGCTGCTGATCCTGTGGAAGGTGCGCGAGACCCGGCCGCGACGCGCCACCACCGTGCGGCCGCCCGGCGGCCTGCACACCGCACTGACCGACCCGTCGTTCATGCTGTTCGTCGGGCTCTCGCTACTGCTCGCCGTGGTCACCTTGCAGAGCTCGACGATCCTGCCGCTCGCGATCACCGGCGACGGGCTGCGGCCCACCGTCTACGGTTCGGTGGTCGCGTACGCGGGCCTGCTCATCGTCCTCGGCCAGTTGTTCGTGCCGCGGCTCATCGGCCGCTGGCGGAAGGGCACCTCGCTCGCGGTCGCCAACGCCTTCCTGGGCCTGGGCTTCGCGTCCGTCGCGCTGGCCGACGACGTCGCGGGGTACGTCGTCGCGGCGACGATCTGGACCGTCGGCTCGATGATCGCGGCGCCGCCGAACGCCGCCGTGATCGCGGAGCTGTCGCCGGAGGCGCTGCGCGCGAGGTACCAGAGCGTCTTCTACCTGGTCTTCCCGGCGGCGAGCTTCATCGCGCCCGCGGCCGGCGGGGCCAGCCTGGAACACCTCGGCAACTGGCACTGGGTGCTGTGCGGTGCGCTCGGCCTGACCGCGGCGGCGGGACACCTGCTGATCCAACCGGCCCGCGAGCGCCGGGTGGCCAAAAAGCTGGAAGGCGAAAGGTTTGCGGCCCCCGTCGCCGGGTAGCTCCCGCCCTTCATACGGCGGGAGGCGCATGTGGACGACGGGCTGTCTGCGACCCTGGAAGCCACGGCTCCCGGCACGGTCGTCATCCGCCTCGCCGGGGAACTCGACCTGGCCACGCGGGACCAGGTCGTGCTGGCCGTGCGGGCGGTACTGCCGGCCTTCGGGCCGGGCGAGTTGGTGCTCGATCTGGACGAGGTGACGGTGCTCGACTCGGCGGGCATCGGCGCGCTGGTGAGCTGCTGGAAGCTCGCCAACGGCGCCGGCTGCGCGCTGACCCTGCGCAACCCGCGCCCCCTGGCCTACGCCCAGTTGAAGCTGACCGGCCTCCTGGACGTCTTCGCCCTGACCTGAAGCCGCACCCGAGCGCCGGGCTCCAGAGGTTCCTTCGCGCTTCGTCGCGCCACTCACCGTGGCGGCTCGCACCGGCGGCAGCGGGTGACGCGCACCCCCAGTCCACGACACCCGCTCCGCTGCGGCCTCTCGGCCGCGCGTGCCGCCGGCTGGCAACGACGCGCCCCGCCCGGACACGTCGCCGCGAGAGGGCCTTGACGGCCCTGAACACCCCCGTCGTTCCCCAACTTCAGGAATCGCCGGATCCGAGAAAGACGGTACGCGGCTCGGGAATCGAGCGACAAGTAAACGGGCTGTCAGCTCCCTCACACAATGGCAATAAATCGAATTTCGTCGAAAGTCCGAAATCGGACTCACAGGTCGGCCCGGGCACCCCGACAATCCCGGCAGGCGAACACGCGAGCGGTTCACTCCCTCGCCGTCCACCCGGAACCGTTGTCCAGCCCGGCCATTTCCACGCGGGAGCGGAAGGCCACGGACCGAGGCGCCGGAGCCATTCTGTCCACTGTAGACACCCGACAGGCCGGCGGGCTCTGTCGACCGCCCGGACCGGATATCTACGCCTTGCGATTGACGAAGGCCGTGAACGCGCGGAGGTTGTCCAGCGGCTCGCCGCGTTTGACGCGCCACTCCCACTCGCGGCGGATCGCCGAGCCGAAGCCGATCTCCAGCATCGGGTCGAAGCTCTCGTCGGCGTACGTGAGGACCGCGCCGAGCAGGCGGTCGAGCTCGTCCTCGGTGACCGCGTGCAACGGGAGGCGGCCCATGAGGTACACGTCGCCGACCGTGTCGACGGCGAACGCGACACCGTACATGCGCGCGTTGCGCTGCAACAGCCACTCCCAGAGCGCCTCGCGGTTCTCGTCGGGGTGGCGCATCACGAACGCCTCGACGCGCAGGGTGTGCTCGCCGACGATGAGGTTGCAGTTCGTCTTCTGCTTGTGGGTGCCGGGCAACGTGACCACGAAGGCGTGGTCACCGGTCGCCTCGCACGGAATTTCCCGGTCCGCGGCGACCTTCTTGATCAGCTCCGCGACCTCGTCCCGATTCGTGCCACCGCTCATACGTCCTCCGCTACGCTCCGGCCGCCCGAGCTCCACACTGTGCCCATGATGAGCGGCCCCTCCGCTACGCTCCGGACCGCTCATGCGCCCTCCGCTCCGCTCCGGCCGCCCGAGCTCCACACTGTGCCCATGATGAGCGGCCCCTCCGCTACGCTCCGGACCGCTCATGCCGCCATGACCTCCCTGTGCGCGTCGAGGGCCTCGCGGTAGGCCGCGAGCAGTCCGCACGCCGTGTGGCTCCAAGAGAACTCCGCGGCGTGCCGGACCGCACCCATCGCGAGTGCCGCCCGGCGGGCCGGCTCGGCCAGCAGGCCGCCGAGGACCGTGGCCCAGTCCCCCGGATCGTGCGTGTCGACGAGAACACCGGAGACGCCGTCACGGACCGCGGTGACCAGGCCACCGACGGCCGCCGCGACGACCGGCGTACCGCAGGCCTGCGCCTCGATCGCGACGAGGCCGAACGACTCGTTGAAGCTGGGCACCGCGACCAGGTCGACGGCCTGGAACAGATCGGCGAGGGCCTCCCGCGGCTGCGGCTCGACGAACCGCACGCAGTCGGCGATGCCGAGGTCTCGGGCGAGGTCCATGAGCGCGGTGGGGCGGTCGAGACCCGAGCCGCTGGGGCCGCCGCACACCACGACGACAAGCTTGCGGGCCAGGCGCGGGTCCCGCTCGCGCAGCTCGGCGGCGGCGCGCAGCAGCACGTCGGGCGCCTTGAGCGGCTGAATCCGGCCGACGAAGGCGACCACGTGCGCGTCGTCGGGCAGGCCGAACCGCTGCCGCGCCGCGTGCCGCCGCAGGGGCCGGCGCGCGAACGTGTCGAGGTCGACGCCGGGCGGCACGACGCTGACGCGCTTCGGGTCCGCGCCGTAGAGCGCGATGAGGTCGGCGGCTTCGGCCGGGGTGTTGGCGACGAGCCCGTCGGCGGCGGCGACCACCTGCTCCTCGCCGATCACGCGGGCGATCGGCTCGGGCTTGTCGCCGTCGGCGAGGAGCTGGTTCTTCACCTTGGCCAGGGTGTGCGCGGTGTGCACCAGCGGGACGCCCCAGCGGTCCTTGGCGAGCCAGCCGACCTGGCCGGACAGCCAGTAGTGGGAGTGCACCAGGTCGTACCAGCCGAGGGGACGCGCGGCCTCGGCCCGCAGGACGCCGCTGGTGAACGCGCAGAGCTGGGCCGGCAGGTCCTCCTTGGCGAGCCCCTCGAACGGGCCGGCGATGACATGCCGCACGAGAACGCCCGGCGCCATCTCGACCACCGGAGGGAGGTCGCTGTTCGTGGCCCGGGTGAAGATCTCCACCTCGACGCCGGCGCGGGCGAGTCGCTCGGCGACCTCGACGATGTACACGTTCATGCCGCCGGCGTCGCCGGTGCCCGGCTGGTCCAGGGGTGAGGTGTGGACGGAGAGCGTGGCAACACGCCTGGGGAGGGAACGGCGGGACTGCGGGGTGTGGCTGTGCAGCGAGTCGACCCGCGCCACGTCGGTGCTCCTTTTGTCTGTTGCCGGTACGTCACATCTTCCCAACCATCCATGTTCCCCCGTGGGCGGCCGAATACCCACCGTTGCGTTGGTCACTGCCGTGTGCCGAGGTCCCGCATCATGCAGGATTGCGCTATGTCTTCTTCTCACGCCGCGACCTCACGCATCGCCGTGGTGACCGGCGCCTCCAGCGGTATCGGCGCGGCGACCGCCCGCCGGCTGGACGCCGCGGGCTTCCACGTGGTCGCGGTCGCACGCCGGGCCGACCTGCTGGAGTCGCTGGTGGCGGCGCTGTCCTCGGCGACCGCGGTGGTCGCGGACGTCACGTCCGACGCCGATGTATCCCGTTTGTCGGAGGTGGTGGCCGGGCTCGACGGATCGGTCGAGCTGCTGGTCAACAACGCCGGCGGCGCGCTGGGCGCGGACCCGGTCGAGTCGGCCGACCTGAGCGACTGGCAGTGGATGTTCGACGTCAACGTGCTCGGCACGGTCCGCGTCACCAAGGCGCTGCTGCCACTGCTGGAGCGGTCCGGCCGGGCCACGATCGTGGTGCTGAGCTCGACGGCGGGCCTGATCGTGTACGAGGGCGGCGGAGGTTACGCGGCCGCCAAGCACGCGCAGACGGCCGTCGCCGAGACGCTGCGGCTGGAGCTCAGCGGCCGGCCGGTCCGGGTCGTGGAGATCGCTCCAGGTATGGTCAAAACGGATGAATTCTCCGTCAAACGCTTCGGCGGGGACGCCGAGAAGGCCGCAGCGGTGTACGCAGGAGTCGAGTTTCCCCTGGTCGCGGAGGACATCGCGGACTGCGTCGTGTGGACCGCCACCCGGCCGCACCACGTGAACATCGACCGGCTCGTGGTCCGTCCGCTGGCCCAGGCCGCCCAGCACAAGGTCCACAGGGTCCTCTGATGAAGGCCGGGCCGGGTCACGCGCCGAAGGCGTCGGCCGGCTCGGCGTTTCACGGCTCGATCACCCGGGGGACCACGAATCCCAACCGGCTGCGACGGGTCGACAACTGGATGCGCGCGACGCTCGGCGGGCTGCTCCGCCGGGCACCGGACCCGCTCGTCGTCGACCTGGGATACGGCGCCTCCCCGGTGACCGCGGTCGAGCTCCACGCCCGGCTCGGCGTCCGGGTGATCGGCCTGGAGATCGACCCCGACCGGGTCGCGTCCGCCCAGCCGTTCGCGGACCCGCCGGAGCTGGAGTTCCGCCGGGGCGGCTTCGAGCTGGCGGGCCTGCGGCCCACGCTCGTGCGGGCGTTCAACGTGCTGCGCCAGTACGACGAATCCGAGGTGGACGATGCGTGGGCGGCGATGACCGCGACCGGCGCGACCCTGGTCGAGGGCACATGCGACGAGCTGGGCCGGATCGCGAGCTGGGTGACGGTGTCCCCGGAGGGCCCGCGGACACTGACGCTGGCGGCGCGGCTGTCCACGCTGGACACCCCGGCGACGCTGGCCGAGCGGCTGCCGAAGTCGCTGATCCACCACAACGTGCCGGGCGAGCCCGTCCACGCCTTCCTGTCCACACTGGACAACGCCTGGCGGGACGCGGCCCCGCTGTCGACGTTCGGCCCGCGGCAGCGCTGGCGGCGGACGGTGGAGTCGGCGAAGGCCGCCGGCTGGCCGGTGCTGGACCGACCGGCCCGCTGGCGTCTGGGTGAGCTGACCGTCCGCTACGCCGCCGTGGCCCCGTAACCTGGGCCCGTGGGTCAGACGAGGTCGACGTGGGACGAGTTCTTCGCCGGGTTCCGGCTGCTGGGACGGGGCTTCGCGCGGTACGGGCGGAGTCCCGGGCTGCTCCTCCTGGGCATGATCCCGGCCGTCATCTCGCTGGTGCTGCTCGGCGTCGCCTGGTTCTTCCTCATCCTGTTCATCGACGACCTCGCCGCGGCCGTCACCTGGTTCGCCGACGACTGGTCGTCGACGTGGCGCGGAGTCGTCCGGTTCGGGGCCGGGGCCGGCATCCTCGCCGTCGGCGTCCTGCTGTCGATCGTCTCCTACACCGCCCTCACGCTGCTCATCGGCGACCCGTTCTACGAGGTCATCTCGGAGCGGATCGAGGCCGATCTCGGCGGGACACCCGGCGAGACCGACCTGCCGTGGTACCGCACCTTCTTCAAGAACCTCGCCGACTCCATCCGGCTCATCCTGCTCGGCGTCGCGTTCGCCGTCCCGCTGTTCCTGCTGGGCTTCGTGCCGGTCGTCGGCCAGACGGTGGTACCGGTGCTCAACGCGATCATCGGCGGCTGGCTCATCGCCGTCGAGCTGACCGGCATCCCGTTCAACCGGCGCGGCCTGCGGCTCAAGGACCGCCGGCAGTTGCTGCGGGCGCACCGGCCGCTGGCGCTCGGCTTCGGCATCCCGGTGTTCCTGCTGCTGCTCATCCCGCTGGCCGCGATCGTCGTCGTCCCGGCCGCGGTCGCCGGCAGCACACTGCTGACCCGCCGTGTCCTCGGCCTGTCGACGGAGGAGCAGCGGCACGCGCCCGACACTGTCGTGCCGTGACATCACACGGCAGGGAGTCGACGCGAGCAGCTACGGCGGGTCGCCGAACGGATCAGATCAGATCAGCAGGCACCTGAGCAGGGTCATGTCGCCGCTCACCAGCAGCGCGTCGAACGGCACCCGGCCGAACAGCGCCAGCACCAGGTCACTCGCCGGCCCGCTGGCCGTCGCGCGCTCGTGGTGGTCGTCGGTGTCCAGCAGCGTGTCGGTGTCCAGCAGTGCGACGCCGGCTCCGCGCAGCCGCACGTACCACACCTGGTCGACGTCGGTGGCGTGGAGCGCGACCATGCCGGCCCGGTCGGTGGGGCCACTCCGGCGCCCGGCGGGCAGCCAGGTGTCGAGGACCTCGGTGACGCCGTCACCAGCGAGCTTCGGATCGATCGGCTCGCTGAGCCCTCCGGCCATCTGCGCGTCCCACCGGTGGATCGACGTCTCGTGCGCCATCCGCCGGTGCCAGAAGGCGGCCTTTTTCGCCTGGGGCGCCCAGTTCCACGCCGGGAGGTCCGGCTCGGCGGCGTCGAGGGTCGCGACGAGCTCGGTGAACGCGTCGGTCCACGCGACGACCGGGTCGACGCCGGCGGGCAGCGGCCCGTCCGGCCGGCCCCCCGGCCGCTCCGTGACACCCCGGCCGACGTGGCCGCTCACCCATGAATACACCTGACTCACGTGCCACGCCAGATCACCCAGGCGCCACCCCGGGCAGCTCGGCACCGGCGCGTCGAGGGGCGTGCCGCTGCCGAGGGCCGCACGGAACGCGTCACCCTCCGTGCGCAGCGACGCCAACCAGAAGTCCTTCGTGAGCTGAGGCTTGCTCATCGCCTTCCCTCCCCGACCCGACGCCGCACCCCAACCTTAGGGCACCGCTTACTCTGGTGCGGTGTCCGAACCCGTCACGCTTGCCGCGTTCACGACGCTCCGCCTCGGCGGCGCTGCCCGACACCTCGTCGAGGTGACCAACGAGGAGCAGACACTCGCCGCCGTGCGGTCGGTCGATCCGGTGCTGATCCTCGCGGGTGGCAGCAATGTCGTCGTCGCCGACGAGGGGTTCCCCGGCACCGTCGTGCTGCTGCGCCAGCGTGGGATCGACGTTCACGACGACGGTGGCGCGGTGACCCTGACGGTTGCCGCCGGGCACCCTTGGGACGAGGTCGTCGAGACCGCCGTGGCCAACGGGTGGTCGGGCATCGAGTCGTTGTCCGGCATCCCCGGCTCGGCCGGCGCGACACCGATCCAGAACGTCGGCGCCTACGGGCAGGAGGTGGCCGAGACGATCACGCGGGTCCGGGTGTTCGACCGGCAGCGCGACGAGGTCGTCTCCGTGCCGGCGGATGACTGCGGCTTCGCGTACCGCACCAGCGTCTTCAAACACAACGACCGGTTCGTGGTGCTCTCGGTGTCGTTCCGTCTCCGCGCGTCGCCGCTGTCGACGCCCATCCGCTACGCCGAGCTGGCCCGCACCCTGGGCGTCGAGCCGGGTGCGACGGCACCCTTGGAGGCGGTGCGGGATGCGGTACTGAAGCTGCGCGCCGGAAAGGGCATGGTCCTCGATCCCGCGGACCGCGACACGTATTCGGTAGGCTCGTTCTTCACCAATCCGGTGGTGTCGCCGGACGATTTCGAGCGGGTCCGGGTGGCGGCGGCGCAGTTCGGCGAGCCACCGTCCTGGCCGGGCGGCACCGGCACGGTGAAACTGAGCGCGGCCTGGTTGATCGAGCGGGCAGGTTTCCACAAGGGCTACGGCCGGGAGGGTTCGGGTGTAGCGCTGAGCGGCAAGCACACGCTCGCGCTGACGAACCGCGGCACCGGCTCGACGGCGGCGCTGCTCGACCTGGCGCGCGAGATCCGCGAGGGCGTCGAGTCCTGGTTCGGCGTGGTCCTCCACCCCGAACCGGTGCTCGTCAACTGCGCGCTCTAGACAACGGCCTCCGAGCTGGGTCACCGTTTCATGACCCTGGAGCATTGTCCATAAGACCGACAATTCGGGCGCGCAGCTCGAAGGTTTCGCCGCCAAGGCGCGCCGGCCGGCGCGCGTTCCGCCGCTGTGCCGCCCGGGTGGTCAGTCGACCAGGCGGACTCTTACCCGGCGGTTGGCCTTGCCCTTGCTCTCGACCTTGACCACCTGGAGGCGGCCGATCTGGGACGTCGACGCCACGTGGGTGCCGCCGTCCGCCTGTGCGTCCAGGCCCACGATGTCGACGATCCGGATCTCCTGCTCGTCAGCGGGGATCAGGTTCGACTGGGTCCGGATGATGTCGGGCAGCGCCAATGCCTCGTCGCGGGGCAGGACCTTCGTCACCACCTTGCGGTCGGCGACCACCTCGGCGTTGACCAGCTCTTCGAGCCGCGCCTTGAAGTCCGGAGGCACCTCGGGGAGGTTGAAGTCCATCCGCGCCTCGGCCGGCTCCATCGAACCGCCGGTGACCAAAGCACTGAAGTCGCGGAAGACCACCCCGCCCAGAACGTGCAGGCCGGAGTGGGTGCGCATGAGCTTGGTCCGCCGGTCGTCCTCGACCGCGCCGACGACCTCGGTGCCGGCGGGCGGGATCGGGTCGCCCTCGGCCGGCAGGAGGTACAGGTCGTCGGCCTTGCGCGTGCCGACGATCCGGGTCTGCACGCCCTGCCAGAGCAGGACGCCGTGGTCCGGTGGCTGGCCGCCGCCACCGGGATAGAACGCCGACCGGTCCAGCACGATGCCCGCCTCGGCGTCCGAGGACAAGACCGTGCACGTCCACTCACGAAGGGTCGGGTCGGCGAGGTCGAGACGGTACGTGCGGCCGTGATGCGTGACACCCATACCTGGCGACTCTAGACCCGGGCCGCCTCAGCGCCGGGTCGGGCCGGCCCAGCGGAGGAGCTGCTTTTCCATACTTGTAAGAGGCGCGCCGGGCGGCGCTGATGCGCTCACAGGCTCACCCATTCGGTCAGGACCTGCGAGCCGTCCGGCGTCTGGAAGTACAACCGGAACATCCCGGTCGGCAGGGGACGGAACGCGAACCAGCCGACCTCGTCGACCTCCGTGGCCCGGGTGGTCCCGTCGCCGGTGCGCAGCTCGACCCGGCCCGGCCGAGGCGGCACGATCTGGCCGAGGAGGGCGTCCTCGGCCACCTCCACCTCGATGGCGATCTCCCGGGCGGCGAACGTGAACGCCCACAGGGACGCCGGCTCCGCGCGGGTGGCGGCCGGCTCGGCGTCGAGCGTCAGCGAGGCCAGCTCGGCGTCGACGTTGCGCCACGCGAACGCGGCCCGGCCCGCCGCGAGGAACGAGTCCGGCACGCGGGCGGCGTCCCGTACTGCCGCGCCGAGCTCCCGCAAGAGCTGCTCGTCGTCGTTCATCGTGCCACCTCGGTTCCGTCGAGCAGCGGGGCGAGCGACGGGTCGCGGCGGAGCCGGTCGAGGCAGCGCTGCCGGTTGGGCCCGATGGCGCCGACCGCGATGCCCATGCGCTCGCTGACCTCCGTGTACGGCGTGGGCGGGTCCGCGAAGAGCAGCGACAGCAGCCGTCGGCAGCGCTCGGGCAGGACGGCGAACGCGGCGCGGAGGGCGATCCCGCGCTCCTGCGCCAGGAGCCAGTCGTCGAACGGCGGCTTCCCGTCGGGCAGTTGCTCGTCGGGCTCGACCGGCACGGCGCGCTGCCTGACCCGGATCGCGCGCAAGCACTCGTTGCGGGTGGTGGTGACGATCCAGCCGGGCAGCGCGGCGGGCTCGCGGATGGTGTCGAGCCGCTCCACCAGGCGCAGCCACACCGAGGCGCCGACGTCGTCGACGTCCATGCCTT
Organism: Dactylosporangium roseum; assembly: GCF_025264685.1. Taxonomy (GTDB): domain Bacteria; phylum Actinomycetota; class Actinomycetes; order Mycobacteriales; family Micromonosporaceae; genus Dactylosporangium; species Dactylosporangium roseum. The sequence continues at coordinate 681,759 of NZ_CP073721.1, read as the reverse complement.
GCAGCCCGTGCCGCCGGCAGATGCCCCAGACGAGTGGCGCATACCGTGCGACGAGCTGCTCCCAGGCAACCTGGTCGCCGCCTCTGGCCGCCAGGACCAGAGCCACGACCGCCGAGTCGTCACGCATGGTCTCCATCATGCTTGCTCTGGGTAGGTTCACACCATCGGGTGCTCAGACGGTTCATGCGGGATGGAACCGCTTCGCCGCCTCGGTGATACGCACCGTCCGGGTCAGGAGTTGAGAAACGTGGAAATGCGCGACCGCAGGTCGGTGCGCTGGGTCCAGACGATGCCCGGGCGGTCGTAGACGTACAGCTCGGCGTCGGGCAGGGACTCCGCCAGTCGCTCGGCCACCGCGGCAGGGTGGAGGTCGTCGCCGCGGCAGGCGATGACCAGGCACCGCGCCGTCACCGCGGACAGGGTCTCGCGGTCGTCGATCGCGGACTGCTCGGGCAACGACATCAGCCCGGAGGCCAGCCCGTCGCGCATGAGCTGGTCGAGGCGCTGGCGGAGGAAGGCCCAGACCGCCGGAGTGTTGCGCATCTGCGACGGGACCTCCTGGGAGATCACGTCGGCGACGGCCGCCGCGTCGCCGGCCTCGATCGACTCCAGGAGGGCGGACAGGCGCTCCTGCGTGGCCGCCGGTCGCGGCGTGTCGAGCACCGCGGGCAGGAAGAACACCGCTCGGTCGAAGCGGCCCGGGTTGTCGGCCAGCAGGCGGCACAGCGCCCCGGCGCCCATGCTGACGCCCAGCGCCCGGGTGGCGCCGGACAGATCGGCCACGGCGCGCAGGTCGCGCGCCAGGTCGGCGTAGGCCCACGTGCCGCCGGGGGCCGCCGAGTGGCCGTGGCCGCGGAAGTGGAAGAAGACCTTCCGGCCGCCGACGGCGCTGCCGAGCGGGCGGGTCTCGGCGATGCCGCTGCCGAGGCCGTGCGCGAAGACGGTCACCGGCTCACCGTCGCCGGTGATCAGCCACTCCAGCTCGACGCCGTGCGGCGTGGCGATCTGCTCCGTCGGTGGCGCGGGAAGGGTGGGACGGCCGGTCTGCGGTCCCCGGGTGACGGGCGGACGGAAGCGGTCGGGCCGTCCGTCGGGCGGGGGTGGCCAGCGAAAGTCCATGCCGCCTACCAGGAGCCGTGACCGTCGACGGCATCACGCAGGGTCGGACGGATGTCCAGGAGATACACCGCGAAGATGCCCGCCGCGACCAGCGGGAAGATGCCCAGAAAGCCCAGGCCGATGCCGGGTGACAGCGCGGTGAGCAGCAGACCACCGCCGATCAGGGCCAGCCAGACACCCTTGGACATCGTGCCGATCGCCGGGAACGCGTCTGCCCGCTGCACCACGCAGTGCAGGAAGGACGCCGCACCGAGCACGAGGCAGAAGAGCCAGACCACGACCGAGATGTAATGCTCAATCGAGGCGTAGAAGATCGGCACCGCACTCACCATCCTCTGAGCTTATGCCGAAGCCCCCCGGCCCGTGCGAGACGGTGCCGGAGGGCTGCCGAGAAACTCCGCGTTACTTCTTGGCGGCGGTCTTCTTGGCCGTGGTCTTCTTGGCCGGCGTGGTGGTGGTGGTGGTGGTGCGGGCCGGCGTGGTGGTGGCGGTCGTGTGGGCCGGCGTGGTGGCGGCGGTGCGGGCCGGGGTCTCGGTGGCCTTGACCTCGGCGGTCACCGTCTTCTCGGCCGGCTCGATCTCGATCTTCGCTTCGGCGCCGCGGGCGGTGCTGACCACCTTCTCGCCGCGGGCGACCAGGTCGGTGTAGACCTCGAAGGCGCGGTGCTGGGCGACCTGGGCGCCGGCCTGCGCGTTGGACAGCAGGTTTGTGGCGTTGCGGCGGGCGACGACCCGCAGCCGGTCGAGGTCGGAGGAGACCGCCTCGGTCACGACCGGGCGCAGCTCGCCGACCCGGGCGCGGATCTGGGCCACGGTGGTGGGCAGCTTGCGGAGCTGCTCGTAAGCGAGGTCACCGGCGCCGGCAGCGGCGTAGAGCGGGGTCGGGATCTTGCGCGTGGTGGTCTTGGTGGTGATGTTCGTGGGCATGACGACTCCTTCTCGGGAAGCGTTCGGTGGAGCTAGTCGGGATCCGGAGCACCGGTGACCGGCTTGGGCCCCGCCCCCGAGGCCTCGGTTTCGTCCGGCGCCGCTGGTGCCTCCGCCGCGCTTCGCGCGTTCTCCCGGCGGAACGTCTCGTAGATCTGCGTGAGGGACTGCTTCTGCGCGACCGTCAGGTCACTGTCGGCAGCGATCGCAGCCAGGACGTCGTGCCCCTCACGCTCGAGGAGCCCGGCCCGCAGGTACATCAACGGGGTCGACACCCGCAGCGCACCGGCCAACTGGGCGAGCACCTCGGCGCTGGGTTTGCGCAGGCCACGCTCGATCTGGCTGAGATATGGGTTGCTGACCCCCGCCTGCTCGGCGAGCTGGCGGAGCGAGATGCGCGCGTTGCGGCGCAGATCACGGATGAACGCACCCAGGTCGCGCGGCTCGTCTTCGGTCACATTTTGACGGTATCCCCGAATGCTAACTGTTGCAAGCAAAGTGCTAGCTCCGGCTAGCGTGAACCCGGTCACGAGGCCAGGTCTCACCACACCGAGCGAACCACACCCACTCGCCGTCCGCCGCCGTTCACCGGAACTTCCGCCAGGTCACCGACAGAAACACCCAGCCGCTCGAACGCGGCGGCGAGGACCGGGAGGCGGGCCCGCATCGCACCGTCGTCGATCTTCAGCGCCACGGCGCCGACCCCGGGCAGCGCCGCGGCCACCACACCCTCGGCGCCGCTCTTGGCCAGCAGGCCCGGCACGGCGCGCATGAGCTGCGTGTCGTCCCCGCCGGCGTCGTCGCCGGAGACGAGCTCCGGATGTGCCCGCATCGCGTCGGCCACCGCCCGCTCGTGACTGCCCTCCGGCGCCTCGACCAGCCGCCGGAGGGCGCCGGCGAGCCCGCGCAGGGACAGCGCCAGCAGGGGCGCGCCGCAGCCATCCACACCCACGGCGCGGATCGACTCCGCGGAGAGGTCCTCGACCGCGGCCGTGATCCGCTGCTGGAGCGGGTGGTCCGGGTCGAGGTAGGACTCGAGCGGCCAGCCGTTCGCCGCCGCGGTGCGCAGCATGCCGGCGTGCTTGCCCGAGCAGTTCATGAACAGCGCCTCCCGGCCGTGGCCGGCTCGGATGAGCTCGTCGCGGGCGTCCTCGGACAGCGGGTAGTCGGGCGGGCACCCGAGCGCGCCGGTCGGGATACCGGCCTCGCCCAGCACCCGCAGTACAGCCGCCAAATGGAACGGCTGACCACGGTGACTCGCGGCGACCACGGCGAGGTCCGCGGGCCCCGCGCGGAGTCCGGCGCGCAGCATGCCGACGGCCTGGAGGGGCTTGCTGGCCGAGCGGGGGAAGACCGTGCCGATCACGTCGCCGCCCCAGGCCGCGACCTCGCCGTCGGCGCCGAGCACCGCGACCGAGCCGTTGTGCCGGCTCTCCACGAACCCGCTGCGGACCACCTCGGCGAGCGGCTCGCCACCCAGGTAGACGTCAGCCACGGCGAATACCCAGCAGCTCACGGGCGGCGGCGACCGGCATCGGCGGGCGCTGGGCGAGGCGGGCGAAACCGGCCGCGCGGGCGACGAGCTGGGCGTTGCTCTCGACGGGCTGGCCCTTCGCGTAGGTGATCGTGTCCTCCATGCCGACACGCAGGTGACCGCCCGCGGCCAGCGAGGTGAGCAGGACCGGCAGGGTGCTGCGGCCGATGCCGGTGGCCGAGAACGTGGTGCCCTCCGGCAGGTCGCGCATCGCCTGCAGGCACGCGGAAACGGCCGGCACCGTGCCGGGCATCCCGCCGGGGACGCCCATCACCAGGTCGAGGTGGACGTGCCCGCCGTAGGGCAGGCCGTGCCGGTCGAGCAGCCGCTGGAGGGCGGTGAGCTGGCCAAGGTCGAAGATCTCGTACTCGGGGACGATCGCCCGCTCCTGCATGCGGGTGTGCAGGTCGACGATGAATCCCCAGCGGTTGAGGAAGACGTCGTCGCCGAAGTTGACGGTGCCCATCGTGCACGAGGCCATGTCCGGCTCGGCGTCGAGCACGCGGAGCCGGTCCTCCTCGGGATCGGTGACCGCGCCACCGCTGGAGAGCTGGACGATCAGGCCGGTCTCGGCGCGCAGCGCGGCGACGGCCTCCTTGAGCCGGCCCAGGTCGAGCGTGGGCTCGGCCGTGTCGTCACGGAGGTGGACGTGGATCACGCTCGCCCCCACCGCTTCACACTCGCGGGCGGTCGCGACCAGCTCCGCCAGGGTCACCGGCAGAGCGGGCACGTCGGATTTGCGGGATTCCGCACCGGTGGGAGCCACCGTGATCAACGTCGTTGTCATCACGGCGTTGATCCTGCCATGTCTGCCCAGGTCTACGCCGGGTCGACGGCCGCCGTCGAGGGTCCCACCCGCAGCGCGGTGTCCGGGGTGACGTTCTGCTTCACCACCGCGAGGGCGACCATGCCAAGCTCGTGGTGCCGGACGGCGGTGCCGACGAACCCGGCCGCCCGGTCGCCGGCCTCGACCGGCGTGTGCCGGGCCGGGAGCTCGTCGGTCGTGATGCCGTCGAGATGGAGCAGTACGAGCTTGCGCGGCGGACGGCCGAGATGATGCACCCGGGCGACCGTCTCCTGGCCGCGGTAGCAGCCCTTCTCCAGGTGCACCGCGGCGGCGGTCCAGCCCACCTCGGCCGGCAGCGTGCGGTGATCGGTCTCGAAGCCGAACCGGGGGCGGCGGGCGGCGACCCGCAGCGCCTCATACGCCCAGATGCCCGCGAGCGGCAGCCCGCCGGCGGCGAGCAGGTCCGGCACGGCGGCCCGCGGGACCAGCAGGTCGGCGCTGCCGGCCATCCGGCGCGCCCAGCCGCCGAAGTCCGGCAGCGCCGCCGCCGAGTAGCGGATCGTGGGCCGGCCCGGCAGGCTGCCGGTGGCGAACTTCGCCGGGGGCACCGGCACCACGTCGGGCGCCGGCAGCGGGCCGGCACCGAGCGTGACGAGCGCCTCGTCGGTCTGCGGGCCCACCACCGACAGCAGCGCCCAGTCGGCGGTCACCTCGGCCGGCTCGACCCGCATGAGGAAGCGCATGCGGTTGAGGAAGTCGAGCAGCCCGCCACCCGCGCCCGGCTCCAGGTCGAGCCACGTCGTGGTGCCGTCGTCGGTGACCATCGCGTGGTGTTCGACGTGCCCGTGCGGAGACAGGACGAGCAGCTCGGAGCCGGTCATCGGGCCCAGGTCCGTCAGGTGCTGCGTGGTGAGGCTGTGCAACCAGGTCAGGCGGTCCTCGCCGGGGACCACGAGCACGTCGCGGTGCGACCGGTCGACGAGACCCACCTCCGTGTCGAGGATGCGCTGCTCCCGGCCGGGGTCGCCGTAGTGCGCGACCGCGCCGGCGTCGGGGTCGTCGGGGTCGAGAGCGGCGACTGGGACTGCGCTCAGCATGGTTCTCCTTCGGGTGTGCAACTGCCACAGAGCCCGAACAGGGCGACGTGCCCGATGTCGAGCCGGAAGCCGCGGGTCTCGCGCAGCTCGCCGACCAGCCCGACGAGCGCCCGCTCCGGCAGCTCTTCGACCGCGCCGCAGCCGCGGCACACGAGATGGGCGTGCGCGAGGTCGCCGACCGGATGGTACGTGGGCGCCCCGTGCGAGAGGTGCGCGTGAGTGATCAGCTCGAGATCCTCGAGGAGCTCGAGCGTGCGATACACGGTGGTGATGTTGACCCCGGCGGCCCGCTCGGCGACGTCGGCATGGATCTGGTCGGGCGTCGCGTGCCGCAACCGGTAGACCGCCTCCAGCACGAACTGGCGCGGGGCGGTCAACCGCAGCCCCCGCGCCCGGAGCACCTCCGCCAGTTCCACGGGACAAGGCTAGCGCCTGTTTCTCATCGGAGGTCGAGGCGAGGCGGAGTCCAAACGTTCGCTGGTGCGGATCTGGGACAGGCGCTGGTCAGCCCGCTACTCGCTCCAGGCGGGCTGACAGATGGGGTTGCAGGGGCTGGCCCATGGCGGCGAGGTCGATCGCGTAGAGCAGCGCACCCTCGACGATGCCGTAGATCCGCTTGGCGGCCCGCACCTCCTTGGCCGTGGCCGTGCGCACGACCGCGTCGGTGGCCATCTGCCACTGGGTCGTGCCCTTGGCTTGGCCGATGTACAGCTCCATGATCCCGGTCGGCTGGCCGAGCAGGACCTCGATCTCGTCCGTCGGCTTGCCGTCGACGAGCACCGGCCGCCACCAGCCGGTCTCACGGTTGGCGGGGCGGATCGGGTTGCCGTCGGCGTCGATCACCCACGACCGCGACTCGTAGGACAGGAACGGCCGCCCGTCATGGCTGAACCGGACCTCCTGCCCGTAGTGGAAGCCGTCGCCCTCGATCGTCGGGTAGTCACCCTGGCCGCGGCCGCGCCACACGCCGACCAGCGGCAGCATCCCCAGGAGCGCCGGGTGCAGGTCGGGCCCCGTCCGCAGGTCGTGCGTCTCCTCATACGGGTATTCACCGACCGGGGCCAGACCGGCCCACGGCGGCGGCTGCACGTCAGTCACCAACGCCCCCTCGACACCCGAACCGCAAGGTAGATCAGGCCGCCCGCCAGCGCGCCCATCCCGGCGACCAGCAGGCTCACGAACCCGATCTCCGTAACCATCCCCCCGATCCTATGCTGCGAGGCATGGCACGTTCTCTCGTCGTCAAGGCAACCGCCGGGACGGACGCCCCCGAGCGCTGTTCCCAGGCCTTCACCGTGGCCGCGACCGCCGTCGCCGGTGGTGTGGCCACGTCATTGTGGCTGACCGGCGAGTCGGCGTGGTTCGCGCTGCCCGGCCGGGCCGCCACCTTCGAGCTCGACCACGCGGCGCCACTGGCCGACCTGCTGGAGGCGATCCTGGCCGGTGGCACTGTGACACTCTGCACACAGTGTGCCGTGCGCCGGGGCATCGGCCCCGACGACGTGATCCCGGGGATCCGGATCGCCGGCGCGGCCACGTTCGTCGAGGAGGCCCTCCAGGACGACGCCCAAGCGCTCGTCTACTAGCCCCCCTCGTGCGTCGATCTTGCAGTTGTGGTGCCTGACAAACCGGTCATTCAGGGAGTGTCTCGGCACCACAACTGCAAGATCGACGCACGAGGGGGGGTGGGGGTGTGCTACGGGTGGCCGTAGTGGTCGCGGGGGTCCAGGCCGAGTTCGGCGCGCAGGCCGTTTTCGGTGTACCGCAGCGGATGGGCCGGGTCGATGCGGTTCGGCGTGGCTGGGTCGCCGTCGTGGTCGATGGGCAGGCCGACCGCCTGGCGCTCGGCGTTGCTCACCGGCTTGCCGTCCGGCATGACGTCACGCCCGTCGGCGCCGTTGTAGAGCCGGCGGTCGGCCGTGCCGTGGCCCATGTCGTAGACGTGGGCCATCTCGTGGAACAGGACCACGACCGGCGGCGTGCCGGCCCGCAGCCGGTCGTAGGCGGGGTTGTAGTCGATCGACGGATGCTGATAGCCGGACCCGTTCGGTCGCGCGTACCCGTTGTCGTCGAAGGTCCGGCCGATGGTGAGGCCGTCGCCGCCGTTCCCCCGGTGCCCCTCCTCGAGTCCGGCGAGCATCTGCTGGCCGGTCGGCGACGCGCGCAGCAGGTCGAGATCCGACCGGACCCGGTCGACGAACTCGGCATTGCCCTCGACGGTGATGAAGCCGCCCAGGTCGTCCCTGATCCGCACGCCGGTGAACCGTTCGACGCCGGTGACGGTGTCCTCGGGCCGGCCGAAGAGCCGGTCGTCGCCGGCGCCGCCGTCGACCGTGTCGGCGCCCCCGCCGGAGTTCAGGGTGTCGTCGCCCGCGCCGCCGGCCAGGAGGTCGCCGCCGCGACCGCCGGACAGGACGTCGTCGCCGGCGCCGCCGAAGAGCACGTCGTCGCCCGTGCCGCCCTCGAGGTAGTCGTCGCCGTCGCCGCCGCGCAGGGTGTCGGCGCCGGAGAGGCCGTAGAGGGTGTCGTCGCCCGTACCGCCGTCGACCAGGTCGTCACCGGCACCGCCGTCGGTGTAGTCCCGTTCGCCGCCGCCGAAGACGGCGTCGTCCCCGTCGTTGCCGGTGAGGTGGTCGAAGTCCGGGCCGCCGCTCAGCGTGTCCCCGCCGGTGCCGCCGGAGAGGTCGTCGTCGCCGGCGCCGCCGAAGAGCAGGTCGTCGCCGGCACCGCCGTCGGCCTGCTCGGCACCGGTGCTGCCCCACAGCCGGTCGCGGCCCGCGCCGAGGTAGGCGCGCTCCGGACCGGCGCCGGCGGAACCGGTGCCGGCCGGGCCGAGGCTGACCCGGTCGTCGCCGGGGCCGGCCAGCACGGTGTCGAGGCCGGCCCCGCCGAGCAGCACGTCGGCACCGGCGCCGCCGAGCAGCACGTCGTCACCGGCGCCGGCGAGGGCCGTCACGTCGCCGGTGCCGTCCACCACGCGGACCGTGTCGTTGCCCGCACCGGTCCGGACGATCAGCCGTGCGCCGTCCGGCACGCGCAGCGTCGCCCCGTCGACGGTCACGGTGTCACCGCGGATCTCGACGGTGTTGTCGCCGGGACCGGTGCTCACCACGAACCGCCCGCCCGCCACGGTGGCGTCGAGACCGCCGCGGTCGGCCGGCGGCAGCCAGCCCTCGACCACGCCGGTCGCGACCCGCGTCCAGTCGCGGGCGATCAGCGCCCAGTCCTGCCGGCAGCGCGCCAGCGCCGACATGCCGCGGCACAGGCCGTGGTCGACGTCGGCACGGATGGCGGCGGCCTCCGCGACCGCCGCCCGGCCGCCGTCGGACTGCTCCAGCAGCACCGCGCCGCCCTGGCGGGCGTGCGGGACCGGGATCCGGGACCAGGCGTCGGCGAGCTGGGCCTGGCCGTGCCGCAGCAGCGCGGCGAGCCCGTCGAACGCGGCCGCCGTCTCCCCGGCGACGCCGGCGAGCCGGTCGAGGTCGCCGCCGAGCCGGCCGCGGTGCCAGCGATAGCTCTCGGCGGCGTCGCCGGCCCAGGCCAGCGGGCCCGCGGCCCGGTCGAGCCGGTCGCGGGCGGTGCGGGCGTCGTCGGCGACCGCCCGCCAGGTCACCGCCGCGGCGGCCAGTGCCGCCGGCTCCGCGCGGAGGTCCCACAGGTCGTCGACGGACTCGATCACCGGGGCCATCAGAGGCCCGCCCCACGGGAGCCGCCGACCCGGACGTCCGCCGCCCGGTCGGCCGCACGGTACGCGAACGCGGTCCGCAGCAGCCGGTCGGCGTCACCCTCCAGGACCGCTGCCAGCCCGGCGATCGCGTCGTGCGCGAAGGCCAGCAGCCCGTCGGCGGTGCGGCACGCGTCGGCCGCCGTGGGCAGGTCACCGAAGGCCGCCTCCGCGACCGGCAGGTGCCGGAAGTCGTCACGGTACGCCTCGCCGACACGATCGGCGGCCTCGAGACTCACGGCCGCCAACTCGATCAGCGCGTCGGGATCGGCCCGGATCTCCCTCGCCATACGGCGCAGGGTAGCCGCGCCGGGACATGGCGTGTGCCCCGATCAGGCCGGGTAGTCAAGACCGACCTTTATCCGTACAACATCCAGAACACGAAGAATCTCCAACGTTTCGGACAGCGGGATCAGCGGGCTCTCGATGAGCCCTTCACGCAGGCAGCGTTGCACCTCGGCGGCCTCGAAGTGGTAGCCCAGCCCTCGAACGGCATCTCGACGCGCTCCGGCCGCTCGCCGTGCCAGAGCGTGAACTGCGCCGGGCAGAAGAAGTCACGCGGCACCTCGATGCGACCCGCGGTGCCGGTGATCGTCGCCCGGCGGGCGCTGTCGCCGATCAGCGAGCAGGTCAGCGCCGCGCGGGCGCCCGACGCGTAGCCGGAGAGCAGCCCGGTGTTCTCGTCAACACCGCCGGGGCTCATGCGGGCCCACGCCTGAATCTCGGTCGGGGCGCCGAGGAACAGGTGCGCGAACGTCGGCGACCGCGGCGAGCTCCGCGTCCGGCAACAGGCGGAGGTCGTCGGCGAACCTGCTCGCGATGGAGCCGGTGGACGGATGCCCCAACGAACGCGGTTAGCCTAGCGATTGGGTCCATGATCTGCGGGGTACCGATCAGCCGTGGAAGCAGCAGAAACCGATCGCCCGGACGTCCGCCACCGCCGACCCGAAGGCGTCGCCGACCGCACGGTGGAGGGCCTGGGCAAACTCAGCGAGGCCCTGGAGTGCGTCGAACGCGCCCGCGGGCGGCTCTACGACCTGCACCAGCTTATCGGCCATGCCGATCTGATGCTCGACGAGGCCGTGGAGATCCTGAAGGACGCCGGCCACACGGCGCTCGCCGACCGCATCTCGACCGAGCTGATCGGCCGGAACGTGATCGCGGGCCGCTGGACGTTTCAGTTGGTCGAGGACTTCGACGACGACTACTGGACGCTCTTCCGGCAGATCGACAAGGACGCCCGCGACGAGCTGGTCCAGGGCCGCCGTCACCTCCACGAGGCCGAGATGAAGGAGCGGCGCCGCACCCACGGCGCGCCGGGCCACGAGGCCACGCCGGAGGGTCTGCCTTAACGTGTGCTCATGATGGAGTACCGGTTGCCGCCCGACCTTGCGAAGCGTGCTCTTCAGTTCGCGGCAGAGGGTGGTGTACCGGCTGAGCCCCGCCTCGCCAGCACGGTCGTGCTCCTGCGGGAGCCGTTCGAGGCCTACCTGATCCGGCGCGTGGCGACGATGGCGTTCGCCGCGTCGATGTACGTCTTCCCCGGCGGCGGCGTGGATCCGCGGGACGCCGCCGTGCAGCCCGGCTGGGCCGGCCCGGCACCGGCGGAGTGGGGCCGGCGCCTGCGCCTGGAGGAGCCGGTGGCCCGGTCCGTCGTGTGCGCGGCGGTACGGGAGGTCTTCGAGGAGTCCGGCGTGCTGCTGGCCGGGCCGTCGGCCGGTGCCGTCGTCGGCGACGTGAGCGGGCCGGAGTGGGAGGAGGCGCGGGTCGCGCTGATCGCGCGGGAACTCGGGTTCGCCGAGCTCCTCAGCCGGCGCGGGCTCGTGCTGCGCAGCGACCTGCTGGTGCCGTGGTCGCGGTGGGTCACGCCGGAGTTCGAGCCCCGGCGCTTCGACACGTACTTCTTCCTCGCCGTGCTGCCCGAGGGGCAGCTCACCCGCGACGTGGGCGGGGAGGCCGACGCGACGGTCTGGTGCGCGCCGGCCGAGGCGACGGACGGCCGCTACACGATGCTGCCGCCGACCGTCTTCACGCTGACCGAGCTCGCCGAGGCGGGCGGCATCGAGGCGGCCCTGACGGCGGCGTCGACCCGGGACCCGGCCGACGCCATCCGCCCCACCTCCTGACCCCCGGCCCGACGTCCGCCCGGTCGACCGTCCACCTTCGTTGATCTTGCAGTTGTGGTGCCTGATAAACCGGGCATTCAGGGAGTGTCTCGGCACCACAACTGCAAGATCAACGCGCACCAAGCGGCGGGTGGTGGTGGAGGAGGAGGCGGCAGCGCTAGCCGAAGCGGCCGGTGATGTAGTCCTCGGTCTTCTTCACCGACGGGTTGGTGAAGATCTTCGCGGTGTCGTCGTATTCGATGAGCCGGCCCGGGTCACCCGCCTTGTCGATCGAGAAGAACCCGGTGCGGTCCGAGACACGGGCCGCCTGCTGCATGTTGTGCGTGACGATCACGATCGTGTACTGGTGCTTCAGCTCGGTGATCAGATCCTCGATCGCGAGCGTCGAGATCGGGTCGAGCGCCGAGCAGGGCTCGTCCATCAGCACGACCTGCGGCTCGACCGCGATGGTCCGGGCGATGCACAGGCGCTGCTGCTGGCCGCCGGACAGACCGGCGCCCGGGCGGCCCAGCCGGTCCTTGACCTCGTTCCACAGGTTGGCGCTGCGCAGCGACTTCTCGGCGACCTCTTCGAGCACCGACCTCTTCTTCACGCCGTTGAGCCGCAGGCCGGCGACGACGTTTTCGAAGATGGACATGGTCGGAAACGGGTTGGGCCGCTGGAAGACCATACCGATCATGCGACGCACGGCCGTGACGTCGACGTCGCGGTCGTAGACGTTCTGCCCGTCGATGAGGAGCCGGCCCTCGATCCGCGCCTTGGGCAGGACCTCGTGCATCCGGTTGATCGACCGCAGGAAGGTTGACTTGCCGCAACCGGACGGGCCGATCAGCGCGGTGACCGACTTGGGCTCGATCGTCATCGAGACGCCGTCGATCGCTTTGAACGAGCCGTAGTACGACGTGACGCCGTGGGCTTCGATCCGTTTGGCCATGGGGGCTCCAGTGTTATCGGGCGAGCTTGTCGCGGCGCGCGAGCAGCTTCGCCGCGATGGTCAGTACCAGGACGAGCACGACCAGGGTGAGCGCCGCCGTCCAGGCACGCCCGGGCGCGAACTCCGAGGCGACCCCGGCCTGCTGGAACACGAACAGGGACAGGGACGACTGGCCGCCGCTGAACACGTTGAAGTTGATCGAGGCGAGTCCACCGGCGACGAGCAGGACCGGTGCGGTCTCCCCCGCGGCACGGGCCACCGCGAGCATGACACCGGTGACGATGCCGGGGCCGGCGGTCGGCAACACGATGCTGGTGATGGTCTTCCACTTCGGCACGCCGAGGGCGTAGGCGCCCTCACGCAGCGCGCCGGGCACCAGCCGCAGCATCTCCTCGGTCGAGCGGACCACCGTCGGCAGCATGAGCACGCTGAGCGACAGGGCCGCCGCGAAACCCGAGTATTCGGGCCGGCCGTCGTTGAACAGCGGGGTGACCGTGAAGACCCAGAACGACAGGACGAACAGGCCGGAGACGATCGACGGGATGCCGGTCATGACGTCGACGAAGAACCGGATCGCGTTGGCCAGGAAACCGCGGCCGTATTCGACGATGTAGACCGCGCCCAGGATGCCGAGCGGCACCGTGATCAGGGTGGCGATGCCCGCCTGCTCCAGGGTGCCGACGATGGCGTGGTAGGCGCCGCCCTTCTCGTCGAACACGCCGATGTTGTTCATCGACGTGCGGAAGAAGTTGCCGTCCAACCGGGTGGCGCCCTTGCTGACCAGCGTCCAGACCACCGAGATCAGCGGCAGCAGCGCGAGGATGAACGCACCGTAGATCAGGATGGTGGCCGTCCGGTTACGGGCGGACCGGCCGCCCTCGACGACGGCCGCCACGATGCCCATGAAGATCACGAAGAGCGCCGCCGCGACGACGCCGGTGAGCACCGCCCCACCGGACGAGGTGAGGGAGATCAGCACGAACGCGACGGCGATCGCCGCCACGGCGACCACCCACGGCGACCACGACGGCAGCGACTTCACCCGCAACCGGTGCGCGTCCGAGACGGCCGGGCGAGCGGGGGCTTCGACGCTCATCATGCGCTCCCGACGAACTCACGGCGCCGGTACACGATGGCGCGCGCGGCCATGTTGACGACCAGTGTGATGGCGAACAGCGCCAGGCCGGAGGCGACGAGGGCGCCGCGGCCGAGGTCGTCGGCCTCGGCGAACCGGTTGGCGATGTTCGATGCGATCGTGACGCCGCCGGGGCCGAGCAGGTCGAAGTTGACGGCGAAGACGCTGCCGAGCGTCAGCGCCAGGGCGATGGTCTCACCCAGAGCGCGGCCGAGACCGAGCATGACCGAGGCGATGATGCCCGCCTTGCCGTAGGGCAGCACCGCGGTGCGGATCATCTCCCACTTCGTCGCGCCGAGGGCGAGCGCGGCCTCCTGGTGCTCCGGCGGGGTCTGCATGAAGACCTCACGGGACAGGGAGGTGACGATCGGCAGGATCATGATCGCGAGAACGATCGAGCCGAGCAGCACCGACTTGCCGTAGGGACCTTCGCTGCCGAAGATCGGCAGCCAGCCGAACGTGTCGTGCAGCCACTTCGAGAGGTTGGTGACCGGCTCGTAGAAGTAGTCGCGGCCCCAGAGGCCGAACACGACGCTCGGCACGGCGGCGAGCAGGTCGATGACGAAGCCCAGCGTGGTGGCCACCCGGCGGTGCGCGTAGTGCGACAGGCACAGCGCGATGCCCAGCGCGACCGGCACCGCGATGATCAGCGCCAGCGCGGCGGTGAGCATCGTGCCGAAGACCGTCGCGGCGATACCGAACTTCGGCTCGTCGCCGTCGGTGAACCAGGCCTTGTAGGTGAAGAAGTTGGCGGTGTCGTCCTGGATGGCCGGGATCGCCTTGACGACGAGGAAGACGGCGATGGCGGCGATGATGACGAGCACCATCGAGCCGGCCGCCGTCGCGGTGCCACGGAAGATGACGTCTCCGCCGAAGCGTCTACGCCGCGGAAGACCACCACCTCCGCCGGGCGAACCGGCGGAGGTGGCAGGCGTGGTCTGCTGGCTCAAGGAGAGTTCCTGTCAGGCCAGGTTCTTGATCGAGGTCTCGACCTTCGCGCGGACCGTCTCCGGCAGCGGGGCGTAGCCCAGCTTGTCGAGGGACTTCTGGCCTTCGGCGCTGGCGGTGTAGCCGAGGAAGCCCTTGACGAGCGCGAGCTTGTCGGCCGGAGTGCCCTTGCCGCAGACGATCTCGTAGGTCACCAGGATGATCGGGTAGGCGCCCGCTTCCTTGGTGGCGTAGTCGATCGACAGCTTCAGGTCGTCACCGGTGCCGGTGATCTTGGCACCCTGGACCGTCTTGCCGGCGGCCTCGCCGGTCAGCGCGGTGTACTCCCCGGCGCCGTTGTGGACCTTGGCGGTGCTGAGGCTGTTGGCCTTGGCGAACGACCACTCGACGTAGCCGATGGAGCCGGCGCTCTTCTTGAGGGCCGCGGCGACGCCGTCCGACTTCTGCTCCCCCTGGCCGCCCGGGGCCTTCCAGACCTTGTCCTTGCCGAAGGTCCAGGCACTGGCCGCGGTCTTGGTCAGGTAGTCGGTGAAGTTCTCGGTCGTGCCGGAGGAGTCGGCGCGGTGGACCGCCAGGATCGGCGTCGAGGGCAGGCTCGCGCCGGGGTTGTCCGCCTTGACGGCGGCGTCGTCCCAGGTCTTGATCGCGCCGGAAAAGACCTTCGCGAGCGTCTCGGGCTTGAGCCGCAGGTCCTTGACGTTGTCGAGGTTGTAGGCGATGGCGATCGGGCCGGTGACCATCGGCAGGTTCAGCGCCGGGTTGCCGCCGCAGCGAGCGGTGGCCTTGGTCGTCTCGTCACCGTCCTTGAGGGCGGAGTCGGAACCGGCGAAGTCCGCCGTGCCTCCCTGGAACGCGGTGATGCCGGCGCCGGAACCGTCGCCCTGGTAGTCGATCTTGGCACCGGAACAGGCCTGCTGGTATGCCTTGATCCACTCGTCCATGGCGTTCTTCTGGGCGGACGAACCCCGGGCAGAAAGCGATCCGCTCGCGCAAGTGATGCCGCTGCCGGCGGTGCCGGAGGCGCCACCACCGCCGGAGGCGTTAGGAGTCTCGTTGTTGTCCGAGCCGCACGCGGCGAGCGCGAGCGTCGCGGTAAGCGCGATGCCGGCGATGAGGCCGTGCCGCTTGAGGTTCACTGCGGTCCCTTCGTCGGGATGTATCCGTCTTCCGAACGCCTGGGAGGTCGGAAGGCCGACGCGGGTCGTCGACTGAAGGCGACGCTAAGAGCGGCAGGTAACCACCCCTCCGGGGGTGGGTGAACGGAGGGTGAACAGGTCCTTGGTCCTGGATGACGGCTGGTCGGAGGAGAGCTGGCCGTTGGGCAAACCGCCCGGCGGAGATGCCTGGTGCCCTTTTCGCACCGCCGAGGTCAGGCGCCGCGGAGCGCCCGCTGGAAGGAGACGTCGTTCGACCAGCGGACGAAACCCAAACGCTGGTAGAGCCGCACGGCCTGGGTGTTGCTCTCGTCGACGTACAGCATTACCTGGGCGAGGCCGCGGCCCCGCAGGTACCAGAGGCCGGCGAGGGTGAGCGCCCGGCCCAGTCCGCCGCCGTGCGCGCCGGGCGCCACGCCCAGCACGTAGACCTCACCGATCGGCTCATGGGCGTGCTGATCGCCGGCGCCGCCGCCGTGGACCTTCGTCCAGTGGAAGCCGAGCAGGCGCTCGTCCTCCGCGGACTCGGCGAGCAGGAAACCGTCGGCGTCGAACCACGGCTCCCGCAGCCGGACGTGCAGGTCGTCGAGCGTCCACTTGCCCTGCTCCGGGTGGTCGGCGAAGGCGGCGGCGTTGAGGTCGAGCCACGCCGCGTCGTCCGCGCCCGGCCGGAACGCGCGCAGGCGCACGCCCGGTGGCAGCGCAACCTCGTCCAGCGGCGCGAACAGCGAGCGGCGCAACTGCAGCAGGACGCGGGTCCGGTCGAAGCCGAGCCGGATGGCGAGCGCCGACGCGGACGGGTGGTCGCCGTGGGCCCAGAGTCGCAGGCGGCCGTCGGCGCGCTCGTCGGCGACCCGCATCGCCTCGGTCACCAGCGCACGGCCCAGCCCCTTGCGGCGGTGCAGCGGGTGCACGACCAACTCGGCGGAGGCGCCCTCGACGGCGTCGGTGGTGTCGATGTGCGCGTATCCGACCACGGTGCCGCCGTCCTCGGCGAGCAGGTGGACGGCCGGCGCCTCACCGCCATGGCGCAGGTGCAGCACCACGTGCTCGGAGAGGGGCAGTGCACCGTCGGTGTCGCCGGCGGCCCGCATCAATGCGAGCACCTGCTCGACCCGGTCGGCGGAGAGATGGTCGGAACGTCGCAGCACGCCTCAATGTAACCGGCGCCGGGCCGGTCAGACTCTTACGGGCTCCGACTCGTGCAGCGGGCGGGCCGGCGGGACCACGAACTTGTACCCCACCTGACGCACGGTGCCGATCATCGACTCGTACTCGGAGCCGAGCTTCGCGCGCAACCGCCGCACGTGGACGTCGACGGTGCGGGTGCCGCCGAAGTAGTCGTAACCCCACACCTCACGCAGGAGCTGGTCGCGGGTGAAGACCCGACCGGGGTGCTGCGCGAGGAACTTGAGCAGCTCGAACTCCTTGTAGGTCAGGTCGAGCGGGCGGCCCTTGAGCTTCGCGGCGTAGGTGTCGGGGTCGATCGACAGCTCGCCGGCCTTGATCATCCCGCCGCTCGCGGCGGCCGCGGAGTTGAGCCGGCCGACGGCCAGGCGGAGCCGGGCCTCGATCTCGGCGGGACCGGCGGTGGCCAGGATGACGTCGTCGAGGCCCCAGTCGGCGTGCAGGGCGACCAGGCCGGCCTCGGTGACCACGGCGAGCAGCGGGACGCCCAGGCCGGTGGCGTGCAGCATGCGACACGTGGCGCGGGCGTCGGCCAGCTCGGTGCGGGCATCGACCACGACAGCGTCGGGGCTCGGGCCGCTCACCAGGGTGCGGACATCTCGGGGGGCGGTGCGCACAGTGTGCGGCAGCAGGTCGAGTCCTGGCAGCACCACCCGGCCCGCGGGAGCCGCGGTCAGCAGCAGAATCTCCACGAGTCACCTCCGTCGCCGGGCGCGCCTCCGCACTCGGGCGCAATGGCGCCCATCGGCAAGGGCGGCGGCTCCAAGTTGTCCCGGCGGCTCTGACGGGCGTGTGGGAATATCCCGCACGAGAATATCGGAGTATTCGCGTTTTGCGACCTGCCCGACCGTTGTTCGAGACAGTTGGGTGAGCCACACCCCACCGTTTCCGTCAACATGATATGCGCTTCTGGGAGCGCTCTGGCCGACCGTTGCGCCCACTGTCGATTTCCGGTCATCCCGCACGGGCCCCGGAGCGCTCGTTCTGGCACCATCGGGGCGTGCCCGCTACCCCGCCGCCCGCCGAGGACCACGGAGCCTGGCCTCCGGCCACCGAGCCGGCGTCCCGTCGCCGTCGCTCCCGCGACCCGGAGAACGAGCACTCCGCCGAGCACTCCGCCGAGTCGCCGGTACCGCTGCCGCCCGTCCGCCGGCTGCTCTCCCTGGGCATCGCGGGCTTCGCCCTGCTGATGACCGTCGGCCTCGTGGTCGGCGCACAGACCACCCATGAGTCGTACGCCGTGGTGATCTTCGGTGTGCAGGCGCTCTTCGTCGGCGTGTGGACCATCGCGAGCCGGCCACCGGCGCCGCGGGTGGTCGGCGGCGTCGGACTCGCGGTGGCGATCGGCACCGACGTCGCCGCGGTGCTCACCCGGCCGGCGTCGCTGGCGCCGCTGGCCTACGTGACCGCGGCCGGGTTCATCGTCGGGGTGGTCGGTCAACTGACCCGCCCGGCCGGCCGGCAGCGGGTCACCGAGTCGCTCGGCTCGTCACTCGTGGTGACGCTCGGCGTCGTGTCCTTCGCGAGCCTGGTGGTGCTCGGCCGCATCCCGCACGGCACCCAGGCGATCGTGGCGTGCCTGGCGGCGGCCGGGATCGCCCTGTTCGTCGCCAGGTTCACCGACGCCATCGCGGCTCTGCCCCGCATCGCACCGCAGGTGCCCCGGGGCGGCGCCGGTGTGGTGCTCGGCGCGATGGTCGGCACGGCCGCCGCCGGCGCGATCGGCAACTACCTCGACGGGCTCAGCCCGCTGCCCAGCGCCCTGGCCGGCCTGGTCACCGCGATCGTGGCGGTGATGGTCGACCTGTCGGTCGGCTACGCCGAGGCGAGCCGCCGGGTGGACGGCGACGAGCCGGACCTCTGGCTGGCCCAGCACATCCAGGGTCCGATCGGCGCGTTCGCCTTCGCCGCACCGGCCGCATACGTCGCTAGCTGGCTACTGCTCTTATAGGTCGCAGTGCGGTTGCCAGGGTACGAAATCCTGGTGTCTGGGTACGTCGGCATGGCATACCTCATCCTCTTGACAGGCAGGCTGGAAGGAGCGTCGTGGCGACGACTCGAGGGGCCAAGATCGGCATCGTGCTGGTTGTCTTGGCGATCATCCTGTGCGGCGGGCTCGTCGTCGTCGACCGGGTCGCGGCGAGTGTCGCCGAGGACCGGATCACCGAGGAGACGCGCAACCAGCTAGCGGCCAACTCCGTGAAGTACGAGGGTGACCCCAGGGTCGACGTGACCGGATTCCCCTTCCTGACCCAGGTCGTCGCCGGGGAGTACAAGAAGATCACGATCTCCCTCACCCGGCCGCAGATCGACACCGTCAAGCTCGACGACCTGACGGTCGAGGCGCGGTCGGTGCAGGCCGACGCCCGCGACCTGATGAACGGAACCGGCGACGTCGTGGCCGGCGTCGTGGCGGGGACGGCCACGATGAGCTGGGAAAACGTGCGTCCGCTGCTGGAGCTCGCCGGGCTTCCGTCGCAGATCGACCCGTCGCAGGTCGACCTCAAGGTGGTCAACAACCGGATCGAGATGCGGATCCCGCTGTCCTACCAGGGCATCAGCGTGACCCTGGTCGCCCGGGGCAGCATGGTGGTCGAGACTGGCAAGGTCCGGCTCAAGCTCGAAGAGGTGACCTCCGAGCAGGGGAACCTGCCGAAGTACGTCAACGACTTCATCCGGGCCAACCAGAGCCGCCTACAGGTCAGCGTGCGGTTGCCGGGCCTGCCGTACAACCTGGTCGTCAACAACGTGCAGACGACCGACACCGGTCTGCTGATCAACGCGTCGGCCGAAAACGTCAAGCTCAGCGGACAGTGACCTGGCGGACCCTGGGCCGATACGCTCGGCGATGCTAGGCTCCCAGACCATGAGCATGCTGCTCACTCGGCGGCGCGCGGTCGACCTGTGCCGCGTGGCCACCTGCCTGTGTTGCCGCTCCTGATGGTGCGGACGCGCAGCGTGCTCTCATAACGGCTCGAGGCAGCGCCGCCCCAGATCGATGGGTTTGGGCCGTTCTTCGTCGGCTTCTCAGACCCGTCGCCGAAACCGTGATCCGTCCTCCTGGGTCGCGCGCGGCGCGGTGCACGTCCCGACCGTGTGTCGACTCGACCCACTCCACATCGTTCCCTGGGAGAGCAAACACCCATGAGTCGAGAGTCCGCCCTGGTCACGGCCGACTGGGCCGAGCAGAACATCAATGCCGACAACGTCGTCTTCGTCGAGGTGGACGAGGACACGACCGCCTACGACGGCGGGCACATCCCCGGCGCCGTCAAGATCAACTGGAAGACGGAGCTGCAGGACCAAGTCCGCCGGGACTTCGTCAACAAGGAGCAGTTCGAGGCTCTGCTGTCGAGCAAGGGCATCGGCAACGACGACACCGTCATCCTCTACGGCGGCAACAACAACTGGTTCGCGGCCTACGCGTACTGGTACTTCAAGCTGTACGGCCACGGCGACGTGAAGCTGCTCGACGGCGGCCGCAAGAAGTGGGAGCTCGACGCCCGCCCGCTGGACAAGGACGAGGTCAGCCGCCCCGCCACCACCTACGTCGCCGCCCACGACCAGGACCTGTCGATCCGCGCCTTCCGCGACGACACGATCAATGCCATCGGCGTGGCCAACCTGGTCGACGTCCGTTCTCCCGACGAATACGCGGGCCGTCTCCTCGCCCCCGCCCACCTGCCCCAGGAGCAGGCGCAGCGCCCGGGCCACATCCCGACCGCACTGTCCGTGCCGTGGAGCAAGTCGGCCAACGAGGACGGCACGTTCAAGTCCGACGACGAGTTGCGCGACCTGTACAAGGTCGCCGGCCTCGACGACAGCAAGCCGACCATCGCGTACTGCCGGATCGGTGAGCGTTCGTCCCACACCTGGTTCGTCCTCAAGGAGATCCTCGGCCACAACGACGTGCGCAACTACGACGGCTCCTGGACCGAGTACGGCTCGCTGGTCGGCGTGCCCGTGGCCCTGGGCGACGAGCCCGGCCAGGCCTGATCATCACCGGAGGTTTGTGATCATGAGTGTTGTTGACAGTTGCGGCGCGCCCTCGCAGAGCGCGCCGATCCCGGCCAGCGTGGACGTCGAGAAGGAAACGGTGATCACCGGCGTGGTGAGCGCCGGCGACGGACCCGTCGGCGGCGCGTACGTGCGCCTGCTCGACTCCACCGGCGAGTTCACCGCCGAGGTCGTGACCTCGGCGGCCGGGCAGTTCCGGTTCTTCGCCGCCCCCGGGACGTGGACGCTGCGCGCCCTGTCCCGGCAGGGCAACGGCGACGCCACCCTCGCCGCGGACCGCGGGATCAACGAGGTTGCCGTCTCCGTCGGCTGATTTCGCCTTTCCTGGAAACGTGACGCCGCTCGTCGGGCCCAACCCCGGCGGGCGGCGTCACGCTGTCCGGCTGCGAGGATGGAGCGGTGAAACGTCGTCACTGGATCGTCGCCGGTGTGGCCGCGTGGGCGCTCGTCGTGGGCGTGCTCGCCTACTACTCGTACCGCAACGACCATCCGACGTCCCGTGAGCAGACGACGATCGCGGATGCGCTGCCGACCATGGACACGGCGCTCGGGCGCGTCCACGCCGCGCTCGACCCGGCCACGACGGTGAGTGTCCTCGGCGGATACACCCGCACGGAGCGCAGTTGCCGCGTGACGTCGGCCCGCGAGGGCACCCGCTTCGAACGGGTGCTCATCGTCTACACGAAGAAGGACCAGGAGCCGGCGGTCCTGGATCGGGTCAAGTCGGCGCTTCCCGCGGGCTACGGGGCGAGCGTGACCCACACCGCGTCCTCCCACGTGCTGAACGCCGACGCGGGCGGTTTCGTGGCGATGCGGGGCGGGGTGACCGCGCCGGGGACGGTGCGGTTCACGGTCGACAGCGGCTGCCGGGTGCAGGACAAGGCGGTCACGGAGGCGATCCCGCCGTCGGAGAGCGCCAACCGGGCCCCTGTCCAGGCGGTGCTGGACACGCTGGGCCAGAGTGCCGAATCCTGGTCGACGCACAGGCTGACCTGCCAGTCCGGCGGCACCCTGTGGACGGTGGAGGCAACGGCACCGGGCGACGCCGCGAAGGCCCGGACGACGGTCCCGCCGGCCGCCGTGGTCCTCGACGACCCGAAGGTGTTCGCCTACCGTGCCGGCGCGGCGGGCGTTTCGATCCGCACGGGCGACGGCGAACTGGTGATCACGTCCACGGCCGGCTGCTGATCCCGCGGGTCTTGGCCGCCTGACGGCGCGGCGAGCCTCGCGCCGCCGGACCCGGCACGGCGCGTTCCGTGCCGGGCGACTCGATGATCATGGAAAAGATCTGGCCATCGG
Source organism: Dactylosporangium roseum (assembly GCF_025264685.1). Classification (GTDB taxonomy): domain Bacteria; phylum Actinomycetota; class Actinomycetes; order Mycobacteriales; family Micromonosporaceae; genus Dactylosporangium; species Dactylosporangium roseum. Next base: position 659,770 of record NZ_CP073721.1, on the reverse strand, counting down.
GGCAGCCGCATCTTTCCCATGATCATCGGGCTCGAGCGGCACGGCGGCGATTGCGGCGGAACACGGGCCGACCGGCACACCTCGGCGGAGCGGTCAGAACAGTGGGCGGACGACCAGATACGTGACCACCGCGATCAACGCCGCCGCCGGGAACGTCAGGACCCAGGCCACCACGATGTTGCCCGCGACGCTCCAGCGGACCGCCGACAGGCGCTTCGTCGCGCCGACGCCCATGATCGCCGACGTGATCGTGTGCGTGGTCGAGATCGGCAGGCCGAGCTGCGACGTGGTGAACAGGACGCCCGACGCCACCGTCTCGGCGGCGAAGCCCTGCGGCGGGTCGAGGTCGATGACCTTGCGGCCCAACGTGCGGATGATGCGCCAGCCGCCGGAGTAGGTGCCCAGCGCCAGCACCGTGGACGAGGCCAGGAAGACCCACTCCGGGATTTGCGTCGTGTTGTCCTGGTAGCCACCGGCGTGCAGGGCCAGCACCACGATGCCCATCGTCTTGGCGGCGTCCTGCATGCCGTGACCGACCGACATGGCGGCGGCCGAGATCGTCTGGGCGTAACGGAAGCCGCGGTTGAGCTTGCGCGGGTTGCCGCGGCGGAAGATCCACATGATGCCCAGCATCATGACGCCGCCGAGCAGGAAGCCGACCAGCGGCGAGGCGACCATCGGCACGATGACCTTCTCGAGGATGCCCGTCCAGAGCACCTCGCCGTCGTGGCCGAGCCAGATCGAGCCCAGGGTCGCGCCGACGAGACCGCCGAAGAGCGCGTGGGACGACGAGGACGGGATCCCGAAGTACCACGTGGTGAGGTTCCAGGCGATGGCCCCGACGACGCCGGCGAAGACGATGCCCAGGCTCGCCACGCCGGTCGGCAGGTCGACGATGCCGCTGCCGACCGTCTTGGCCACCTGGCCGCCGAGGTGGGCGCCGACGAAGTTACCGATCGCGGCCATCAGCAGGCCGGTGCGCGGGCTGAGGGCACGTGTCGAGACGGAGGTGGCGATCGCGTTGGCCGCGTCGTGGAAGCCGTTGGTGTAGTCGAAAGCAAGGGCCACCACGATGACGGCGAACACGGCCACGAATTGCGCGTCGATGGCTACGACTCCTTGACCACGATGGTCTCGACGGTGTTCGCCACGTGCTCGAACGCGTCGCAGGCCGCCTCCAACTCGTCGACGACCTCCTTCATCTTCAGTACGGTCAACGCGTCGTACTCACCGGAGAAGAGCCGGACGAGCGCCATGCGGTACGCACTGTCACCCTCGTTCTCCAGCCGGTTGCACTCGACCCAGTACTCCTCGAGGTCCTTCATGGTCTTCAGCCGGGGCATGGCGTCGGCGGTGAGCCGGGCCTGCTGGTCGAGGACCTTGACGATCTCGTGCAGCTCGCGGGGCAGCGACGGCAGCTTGGTGAGGCCGTAGAGGTACAGCAGGCTGCCGACGGCCTCCAGGTGGTCCATCACGTCGTCGAGCAGCGAGCCCAGCCGGTAGATGTCCTCCCGGTCGAAGGGCGTGATGAAGCTTGAGTTGATCTTCTTGTACAGCTCGTGCGTGATCGCGTCGCTGTCGTGCTCGACCTCGACGAGCCGCTCGCTCACGGACTGCACGTCGGTGCCTGGCAGGGCCAGTTCGGAGAGCAGGTCGGTGCCCTTGACGAGGTTCTGCGCCGCACGGCTGAAGAACTCGTAGAACGAATCGTCACTAGGACGCAGCCTCAACCGCACAGCTATGACCTCGATACCTCGGAAATGAAGCGCCGGACATCCCTCGGCAGGGAATCGTAGGGCAAGGCTTGATCGTCGCCGCACGGCCAGCCCTCGCCAGCAGGTAGTTCATTTGCCGTTCACCGCCCGTTCACCTTGGACTGGGCGCTCGCTCCGGCGTGTATCGAACCGGCATCGCCCGGTGCTTGTACTCGCGGCGGACCGGCCGGCGGAGGAACCTGCCGAGCGCCGCACGGTGCCGGCTGCCGATCAGGTCGACGCCGGCCGCCTGCAACTCCCGCCAGAAGGCCGTCCGCACCTGACGCGGCACCTCCGGAACATCGACGAACCGGACCCGCCTGCCACCCTCGTGTGCGGCCCTGACCAGGGAACGGACAATGTGGCGAGCCTCCGCCGGAAACTCCGGCCACTCTTCGAGCGGGTCGTAGCCGAGCCGCGCGGCGAGTGCCTCGCAGACCAGCGGCGCCACCGAGACCGGCAGCCCGCCGGGCTCCAGGTCGCTGAACCGGCCCTCCAGGAAGGCATGCCGCTCGTATGCGCCGAGCACGTCGGCCCGCGACCAGTGCGGGCCGGTGAGCACGACGGTGATCGCGCCCGGGACGACGCGGCCGCCGAGAAATGTGGTGAGGATCGCAGCGTGCGGGCGCAGGACACGGTCGACGGCCTCGTACGGCGAACCCTCTGCCGAGCGCACCAGCAGCAGAAACGGCTCGGCCCGGCGGGCGTGGACCCGGCCGAGCGGATTGGCCGCGACCCGGTTGGCCAGCGGCGCGATCACGGCCTGCTCGAACGTCGGCGGCTCCTGGCCGGGCGGCACCGCGCAGGTCAGCCGCAGGGCATCGCCGTGGAGCCGGACACCGACCTCCACCGCGGCGTAGCCGTGCCGGGCCGCGACGACAGCCGGGTCCACAGGCCCGTCCACGGCGACGTAGAGCCCTCGCGCGAGATAGGGGCGGCCCCTGCGGACCCGCGCCGCCGCGGCCGCGCCGAGACTGCCCAGTGCTGCCAGCCCGACGAGGCCGCCGGCGACCGTGGCCAGACCATTACTCATTCGCAAATCGTACTTAACACCCAAATCGCCCGATGGGCAATTGCTGGTTGAATTGAGCCGTGACGGATGCGTTCAGCGCGCATCGGGAGCACCTGCTCGGGGTGGCCCGCCGGATGCTGGGCAGCCGGGCCGACGCCGAGGACGTCGTGCAGGAGGCCTGCCGCCCGAAACGCTTGTCGTCTCCAGCCTCGCGATCAGCCCCGAGGGCCTGTTCACCGGCGTCTACAACCGGTTGAACCCGGCGAAGCCTCAGGGGCTAGGAGACAAGATCTAGCCATTGGTGGTACCGCGTGCCGAACGGTTCGACCCGCTCGGACACGGCACCGAACAGCCACTCGGCGCTGCCCTGCGCCGAGGCGACGACCTCGGGCGGATAGCCGTATCTGATCTGGTGGGCGGCGAACTCGTCCTCGTCGAGCAGTTCCACCGCGCCCGTCCGCCGGCGGCGCACGTCGAGGTCGAGGTCGATCGCGGTGACCTCCCCCTCGCCGAGCCAGTGCGGGACGGTGGTGATGTCGCAGTAGATCTCCGTGCGGTGCGGCGCCGCGTTGAAGCAGGCGGTCCACCAGGACTGCCGCGGGAAGAGCAGGACGTGCGGGCCCTCGACGGGGCCGGTGCGGACCGGTCCGCGATGGACGATCGTGCCGCTGTCCGCGCCGACCCAGATGCCGTGATCGTCTTCACCGAGCAGCCGGGTCTCGTAATTCCAGTGGAGCGAACCGTCGAACTTCCGGTACACGACGCGCACCTGGGTCATCCGCACATTCTGTCGTAGGTAGGGGGTAGCGTGCCTTGGCGTGACAGCCACCGTCCCGGCCCAGCGCGCCCGTCCCCATGTCTCCGATCTGCTCGCCGCAGCCGTCGGCGCGGTGCCGGGCGGTGCCGAGCGGCCCGGCCAGCAGAAGATGGCCGAGGCGATCACGACGGCGGTCGAGCGGGAGGAGCACCTGCTCGTCCAGGCCGGCACCGGCACCGGCAAGTCACTGGCCTACCTGGTGCCCTCGCTGCTGGTGGAGGGGCCGGTCGTGGTGTCGACCGCCACCCTGGCGCTGCAGTCCCAGCTCGTCGACCACGACCTGCCACGGCTCGCCGACGCGGTGGAGCGGATGCTCGGCCGCCGGCCGACGTTCGCCGTGCTCAAGGGGCGTCACCACTACGTCTGCCTGGCCCGGCTGGAGGGGACGTCGGCCGACGAGCCCGCCGACGCGCTGTTCGACGTCGGGGAGAGCAGGCCGACCCGCTGGCTCGGCGAGGCGGGGCGGCTCGGCAAGCAGGTCGAGCGGCTGCGCGACTGGGCGATGGAGAGCGAGACCGGCGACCGGGACGAGCTCGACCCGGGTGTCGACGACTCCGCTTGGAAGCTTGTGTCGATGCCGGCGCGGGAGTGTGTCGGGGCGCAGCGCTGCCCGTATGGCGCGGAGTGTTTCGCCGAGGCGAGCCGCGCCCGGGCCCGCGAGGCCGACATCGTCGTGACCAACCACAGCCTGCTGGCCGTCGACATGTTGACCGGCCGCCAGATCATCCCGCCGCACCGGTTGCTCGTCGTCGACGAGGCCCATGAGCTGGCCGACCGGGTCAGCTCCGCCTCGCAGGCCGAGCTGACCCCGGAGCTGCTGGAGCGGGCCGCGCGCCGCTGCCGGCCCTATGTCGACGACGAGGTGGCCGACCGGCTCATGGAGGCCGGCGACACGCTCACCGTCGCCCTGGCCGACGCGCCGGCCGGGCGGCTCACCGGGGCACTGCCGACGGTGCTGGGCGAGGCGCTGACCCTGCTCGACGCCGGCGGCCGCAAGGCCCTCGACGGGGTCGGTGAGGTGAAGTCCGACGACCACGACCCGGTGCGCAAGCAGCAGGCCAAGGCCATGGTCAGCGACCTGACCAAGATCGCACAGCGGATGATCGCCAATGCTGAGCACGACGTCATCTGGATCGAGCGCGACGACCGTGGCCGCCGGGCCGTCGTGATCGCTCCCCTGTCGGTCGCCGGCACGCTCAACATCCACCTGTTCCACGAGCGCACGGTGGTCGCGACGTCGGCGACCCTGGCACTGGGCGGGCAGTTCGACACGGTGGCGCGCTCGCTCGGGCTGCCGGTCGTCGTCGAGAAGCCGGCCGCCGCCGGCACGCCGGCCGAGGCGGCCCGGGAGGCGGTCATCCGGGCCGACGCCGCCCGTGACACCGCCGACCTGGCGTGGAGCTCGCTCGACGTCGGATCCCCGTTCGACTATGCCAAGCAGGGCATCCTCTACGTCGCGGCGCACCTGCCGCGGCCGCAGACCTCGGGCCTGTCGGAGCCGGCGGCCAACGAGATGGTCGAGCTGGTCCAGGCTCTCGGCGGGCGGGCGCTGGGCCTGTTCTCGTCGCGGAAGGCCGCCGAGCGGGCGGCCGAGGTGCTGCGGGCGCGGACGCCCGGTATCACGATCCTGCTGCAGGGCGAGGAGGCGCTGCCGATCCTGGTGCGCAGGTTCCGCGAGGACCGCAATAGCTGCCTGCTCGGCGTCATGTCGCTGTGGCAGGGCGTCGACGTGCCCGGCGACGCGTGCCAACTGGTGATCATCGACCGCCTGCCGTTCCCGCGCCCCGACGAGCCGCTGGCCGCTGCCCGGTCGGCGGCGGTCGACTCGGCAGGCGGCTCGGGCTTCGCCGCGGTCAGCGTGCCGATCGCGGCGGTGCGGCTGGCTCAGGGCGTCGGGCGGCTGATCCGCTCCCGCACCGACAAGGGCGTGGTCGCGGTGCTCGACTCACGGTTGGAGACCGCCCGCGGCTACGGGGCCTACCTGCGCGCGTCACTCCCCCCGTTCTGGTATACGACAAAGCCCGAACCCGTCCGAGGCGCACTGCGCCGGCTGTCGGCGTCGTAGCGCCGCAGCCCGGCCTCAGCTCTGCGACAGGCGCTAGTCCGAGGAGACGACCACGGCGTCGGGCGGGGGCTCGTGACGGTGGCTGACCAGGTGGCGGATGCCCGTGTTGAGCACCGCCACCAGCGGCACCGCGACCAGGGCGCCGATGATGCCGGCCAGCACCACGCCCGCTGAGATCGCCACGATCACGGCCAGTGGGTGCACCGACACCGCGCGGCCCATGATGAGCGGCTGGAGGACGTGGCCCTCGAGCTGCTGCACCGCGATCACGCCGATGAGCACGACCAGCGCGGCGATCGGGCCCTCGTCGACCAGCGCGACGAGGACGGCGACCGCGCCGGAGACCGTGGCGCCCACGATCGGGACGAAGGCGCCGAGGAACACCAGGGTCGCCAGCGGAAACCAGAAGTCGACATTGATGATCACCAGCAGCAGGCCGATGCCGAGCGCGTCGATGAACGCGACCAGGACCGTCGCCCGGACGTAGGCCACCAGCGTGAGCCACGCCGCCTCGCCCGCCCGGCGGATCGGGTCACGGGCCGGGGTGGGCAGCACGCCGGTGAGGAAGTACCAGATCCGCTTGCCGTCGCGCATGAAGAAGAACGTCACGAACAGGACCAGGAACAGCAGCGCGAGGAACTCGATGGTCGCCGTGGCCGTGGAGACGGCGCTGTCGGTGAGGCTGCCGCGGTTCTCGCCGAGCCAGGTGGTCGCCGCGTCGAACGTCGCGTCGAGCTGGCGGCCGCTGAGGTGCAGCGGGCCGGTCGTGAGCCAGTCCTGGATCTGCTGCACGCCGTCCGCCGCCTTGTCGGACAGGGCCGGGAAGCCGGCGACGAACTCGCTGACCACCAGCGTCAGCACCCCGGCGACCGCGGCCAGGCCGGTGATGAGCACCAGAAACGCGGCCAGGGACGGTGGCAGTTTCATCCGGCGGCGCAGGACGCCCATCATCGGCGCCAGCAGCGCCGAGAGCAGCAGCGCGATGCTCAGCGGGATGAGGACAGTCTTGAGCCGGCCGACCAGCCACAGCAGCACGGCCACGGCGGCGACCAGCACCAGCAGCCGCCACGACCAGGCGGCGGCGATCCGCAGGCCGTGCGGGACCTCCGCGTCGTCGCGGCTCATCGTCGACGGGTGGCCGGGCGCGAGCTCCGGCTCGGGCTCCCCCAGCACCAGCACCCCGTCAAGGGCCTCCGCGGCGTCGGCGGCCGCCCGCTCAGCACGGGCGTTCTCGAGCCGCTGCAGGTAGGCGCGGCGCAGGTTGGCGCGCACCTGATCGAACCGGCCCACGAAAAATCCTCCTCGACGACGCCCGGCGATCTGAACGGACTCCTCACCGTAGACCGGGTCGAGCGGCAATGGCACGCATCAAGGCGGTAGCGTCGCAAGCGTGACAGCCCAGCCCGCCACCACTCCGCCGAGCGACGACATCGACGGCGGCCTGCCGATCCGCCTCTTGCACGACCGGGTGCTCGTCCGGCTCGAGGGCAGGGAGGGGGAACGCCGGCACGCGTCCGGCATCGTGATTCCGGCGACGGCGTCGGTCGGGCGACGCCTGTCGTGGGCGACGGCTGTCGGCGTCGGGCCGAACGTGCGGTCGATCGTCGCCGGTGACCGGGTCCTCTTCGACCCGGAGGACCGTTCCGAGGTGGAGCTGCAGGGCCGCGACTATGTGCTGCTCCGCGAGCGTGACGTGCACGCCGTCGCGGCCCGCCGGGTCGAGCCGGACTCGACCGGCCTCTACCTGTAGGGATACGGGTTGGCGGCGTAGACCGGCACAGGCTGTGGCGGACCGAGGACGACGGGCACCGGTACAACCGGGGTCGGCGGGGCGTCCAGCACCCGCACCATGCCGTCGGGGAAGGTGATGTGGTACCGCTGGCCGTCCCACACGGCACGCGGTGCCTGCGGATCCCGGCCGACGAACACCTGGCGGTAGGCCGCCAGCGCGGTGAGCAACTGGCGTTCCTCCGCGAGGGTCTCCAGCCGGCGCGTCGGCTCACCGTCGAGGCCGCGCCGCATCCCGTCGCGTAGCAGCGCCAGGCGGGTCGCGTCGAACTGGAACGCTTTCATCGCCTTGGCGCCCGCGTCGCCGGCGACTCGCTTGGCCCAGCGCCGCGCGGACAGCCGGCGGCCGAGGGTGGCGAGCGCGGCGACCTCGGGCGGGGAGAACCAGCCGGCGCGCGCGTACTCGGTGAGGACCCGCTCGGTGAGCCTGCCCTCGTTGGAGCGCAGCCACAGCGCGAACCCGACCATGGCCAGGAAGATCGGCATCATGACGGCGAAGTAGCCGTAGAGCAGCACCCAGGCGCTGGCCGTGGCGGTGACCGACATGAGGTTCCACGCGCCGTGAAGCATCATGGCGGCAAGCATCCCGGCGATCGGCGCGAGGAAGCGGACCGACCGGGCCGACGTCCGCGAGGCGACGCCGAGCCCGATGCCGGTCATCGACGTGAACAGCGGGTGCGCGAACCCGGTCATCAGGATCCGCACGACGAAGATGACGATCAGCGCGACGGCGCCCTGCGCCGGCCCGGACTCGTTCGCCGTGTCGCCGTAGCCCTTGAAGCCCAGGTACAGGATGTTCTCGACCATCGCGAAGCCGGTCGCCGACAGTCCACAGTAGACAATGCCGTCGATGAGGCCGGAGTACGCCCGGGGACGCCGCCAGAGCAGCAGGATCGGGCCGAGTGCCTTCATGCTCTCTTCGATGAGCGGCGCGAGCAGTACGGCCACCAGCGAGTCGGACAGCCCGGCGCGCTCGGCCAGCACGCTGCCGGTGGTGTTGACGACCAGCGCGACGCCGGTCGCCACGCATGCGCCCCAGCCGAAGACGAAGACCAGATACTTGACGGGCTCCGGCTCATAGCGATCCAGCCAGAGGAAGCAGAAGACCAGTAGCGGGACCGGGATGACGGCGGATCCGACGCCGACGACGAGGGCGGTCCAGCCGCCCCTGAAGCCGAAGAACGCGAGGACGGCCACCCCGCAGGCGGCGATGAACCCCATGACCCCGATGAGCGTGAGCAGCCGCCGCCGGTCGGAGCGCTTCGCGGGCGGCGCCGCGGCCAGCGCGAGGGCGGCGGTGGGATACTCCCGCTCGGAGGTGGCGGGCTCGACCGCCTCGGTGACGTTGGGAACGGCGACGGAGGAGGCGTCCGCCGCGGGTGTCCAGCTCCCGGGCGCACCCGGCACGGCCGGCAGGACGGCCGGCCACGGCGCCGGGACCGACGAGCGGACGAGTTGCGCCGCGACCGGACCGGATGCGCCGCCGGTGACATCAGGCGGACCGGACGCGGCGGGCGCACCGGGCACGTCATCGGACCCGGGACCGGACGCGGAGCCGGACCCCGGGCCGGACGCACCGGGCACCGGGCCTGCGGAACCGGACAGCGGCGCGGCCGGGCCGGACGTGGGATCCGCCGGGCCGGGCGCGGCTGGGCCGGACACCGGGTTGGCCAGGCCGGCGGGCGATGACCAGGGGGAATGCTCGGGCGAACCCGGAGGCGCCGGCCGGGCCCAAGGAGAGACGCCGGGAGCGTCCGGCGTGCCAGGTGGCGCCGACGGCTGCCCGGGCGAGGCCCAATGCGCCGGGGCGGCCCACGGAGCACCCGGAGGCGGGGCGGAGGGTGGGGTCCAGGGAGCGTCCGGCCGCGAGGGCGCGTCGGGCTCCGGTGACCGGCCCGCCGGGGATTCGGCCGGCGGCTCGGACGACGTCCCATTCGGCGGGAGTTCACTCATGCCGCAACTCTATCCGCGCTATCGTCACCGCAGGTCATGAGTGCCAGCGCACAGCCCCGGCTTGCTGGCCGGCAACCCTCGCGTTCGCGGCGGGGTGCCCCGGGTGATGACCCGGCCCGTCGCGCGGTGTGACGGGCAAGCGCGAGCGAGAGGTCTGTGCCATGAGTCCTGCCCTGTCCCCTGCCGTCCCGTCGCCCGCCGTCCTGTCGCCGGGAGAGGTCAAGCTCCGCGACGGGCGCACCGTCGACTTCGCCAGTCTCGACATCGCCGCCACGGCACCGTGCCTGGAGGTCGTCGCCGACGCCGTGGCCGAGCTGCTGCCCTACTACGGCAGCGTCCACCGCGGGGCCGGGGCACTCTCCGAGCGGTGCACCCGGGAATACGAGCAGGCCCGCGAGACGGTCGCCGACCTGCTGGGCTGCACGGACGGCGACACCGTCGTCTTCACCCGCAACACCACGGACTCGTTCAACCTGCTCGCCCGGGCCCTACCGGTGGACACCACCGTGGTCACGTTCGACGCCGAGCACCACGCCAACCTGCTGCCCTGGCCCCGCACGGTGCGCCTCCCCGCGCCCCGGTCCGCCGGTGCGGCGGTGGAGGCGGTGACGCACAGCCTGTACAACCTCGGCGGAAACGTGCTCGTCAGCGTCACGGCGGCGAGCAACGTGACCGGCGAGCTGTGGCCGGTGGCCGAGCTCGCCGACGTCGCGCACCGGTTCGGGGCCCGGATCGCGGTCGACGCGGCGCAGCTAGCCCCGCACGCCCCGGTCTCCCTGGCCGAGCTCGGCGCCGACTACGTGGCGTTCTCGGGCCACAAGATCTATGCGCCGTTCGGCGCTGGGGTGCTGGCGGGGCGTGCGGACTGGCTGGACGCCGCGCCGCCGTACCTGGCGGGTGGCGGTGCGAGCGCCGGCGTGGCCGCGGACGGGGCGGTGCGCTGGGCCACCGGACCGGCACGCCACGAGGCCGGCACCCCCAACCTGCTGGGCGCGGTCGCGCTGGCCACGGCGTTGCGCACGCTCGCCGGCGGCGACCAGCGCAGGAGCGAGGAGGCGCTGGTGCGACGGTTGCGCGCCGGGCTCGCCGAGCTGCCGGACGTCGAGGAGCTCCGGCTGTTCCCGGCGGACGCGCCGCGGGTCGGGATCGTGTCGTTCGCGGTGCTCGGCACCGATCCGGGCGATCTCGCCGTCAGGCTGGGCCGCGACCACGGGATCGGGGTCCGCACGGGGCTGTTCTGCGCGCACCCGCTGACCCGGCAACTGCTCACCGAGGCCGCGGAGCGCCTCGGTACGACGGCGGCACCGGCCCAGGCGGTCCGGGCCAGCGTCGGACTCGGCACGACACCCGAGCACGTCGAGCGGCTACTCGGCGCGCTCCAGCAGGTCGCCCAGCCGTGAGGCCCGGTCGAGCACCGTCGCCGGCGTCAGGTCGGCGGCGGTGATCTCGCCGGCCTCGACCTCCGCCCAGGTCAGCGGCGCGCTGACGGTCGGCGACGCGCCGGCCCGCAGGGAATACGGCGTGATCGTCGTCTTGAACGCGTTGTTCTGGCTCCAGTCGAGGAACACCTTGCCCGGGCGTAGCTGCCTGGCCATCTTCGCCACGACCAGGCCCGGCCGCTGCTGGGCGAGCCGTTCGGCGACCGCCTTCGCATACGCGCTGATCTCGTCGGCCGTCTCGTCGCCGGGCAGCGGCGCGACCAACTGCATGCCCTTGCGGCCGGAGGTCTTCGGGCAGCAGGTCAGCCCGTCGGCGCGGAGCTGGTCACGGACGAGGAGCGCGACCTCGAAGCACTCCGGCAGGCCGGCGGGCGGGCCGGGGTCGAGGTCGACGACCAACTGGTCGGGGTCGAGCACCTCTCCGTCGTCGTCGACCTGCCACTGCGGGGTGTGCAGTTCGAGGGCCGCGAGGTTGGCCAGCCAGACCAGGGTGGGCAGGTCCTCGACGACGATGAAGTCGATCCGCTCGCGTTTCTTGGTCGAGCCGGGGACCGGCAGGCGGACGGTGCGGACCCAGTCGGGGGTGCCGGCCGGGGCGTTCTTCTCGAAGAAGCTGGCGCCGTCGACGCCGTTGGGGTACCGGACCCGGGTGAGCGGTCGCCCGGCGAGATGCGGCAGCAGGGTCGGCGCGACGCGGGTGTAGTAGTCGATGACCTCGCCCTTGGTGAACCCTGCCTGCGGGTACAACACCTTGTCGAGGTTGGAGATCTCCAACTGCCGGCCGTCGACCTCCACGCGCACACGGTCAGGCATCACGCACCTCTTCCGGCGAGAGGTCGGGGCGGATGCGCTGGAAGCGGGGGAACCGCAGCCGCCCGTCGCGGGTCCGGTGGCTGAACCGCACCTCGACCACGAGGTGTGGCCGCACCCAGACGGCACCGCGGGAGTCCTCGCGGGGCACCTCGGTGCCGAACGGCGAGCGGATCGCGGTCAGCGGCTGCAGGGCGGCCAGGAGCGCCCGTTCGGACTCGCCGGAGATGCCGCCACCGACCCGGCCGCGGTACACCAGCCCGCCGTGCCCCGGCACGCCGACCAGCAGCGCACCGAGCGCGCGCTTGCCCGGCCGCCAGCCGCCGACGACGAACTCGCAGCTCTCCTCCAGCTTCACCTTGACCCAGTCGGTCGTGCGCAGCCCCGGGTGGTACAGCGAGTCCGTCCGCTTCGCCACCACACCCTCCAGCCGGTTCTCGCGGCCCGCGGCCACGGTCGCCGGACCGTCGTCGAACGACGGAGGGACGATGGCGCGGGGCCCCAGGGCCACGGCTTCGAGTCGTTCGCGGCGGAGGTGGTACGGGCTGAGCAGCAGCTCCGCACCTTCGATGCGCAACGCGTCGAAGACCAGATAGGTCACGGGCACGGCGGCGGCGAGCCGGGCGGCGCGATGCGGGTCGCGCACGTGCATGCGCTCGGCGAGGACCTGGAACGACGGCTGCCCGCCCGGGTCCATGGCCACGACCTCGCCGTCGAGCACCGAGTCGTCGAGCCCGCGGCCGATGCCGGCCAGCTCGGGATACGCGGCCGTGATCTCGGCCCCGCTGCGGGCGAAGAACCGGGTCGCGCCACCACTGATCACCGCGATCGCGCGGATGCCGTCCCACTTGAACTCGTACGTCCAGCCGGGCCCGGACGGCAGCACGCCGGCGGAGGCGAGCATCGGCGCAGGTGGACCCCCTCCCATCTGCTCACCATAGATCCCCGCGGAGTTCCTCGCGTACATGTCGAAACGATGCGAAGCTGAAGGAGGAAGGTCGACAAGCTGCGGAAAGGGATACGATGCGCGCGATCTGGAAGGGCGCGGTCTCCTTCGGGTTGGTGTCGATCGCTGTCCGTCTCTATTCGGCGACCGAGGAGAAGGACATCCGCTTCCACCAGGTGCACCGCGAGGACGGCGGACGGATCAAGTACAAGCGCGTCTGCTCGATCGACGGTGACGAGGTCAGCTACGACGACATCGCCAAGGGCTACGACCTGGGCGGCGGCGAGATGGTGATCCTCACCGACGACGACTTCGCCGACCTGCCGCTGACCACCAGCCGCGCGATCGAGGTGCTCGAGTTCGTGCCGGCCGAGCAGGTGGACCCGATCCTCTACAACAAGGCGTACTACCTGGAGCCGGAGCAGACCGCGGCGAAGCCGTACACGCTGCTGCGTGACGCGCTCACCAACACCGAACGCGTCGCGATCGTCAAGGTCGCCCTGCGCCAGCGCGAGCAACTGGCGACCCTGCGCGTGCGCGACAACGTGCTGGTGCTCAACACGATGCTGTGGCCCGACGAGGTCCGCGCCGCGAAGTTCGACATCCTCGACGAGGACGTCACGGCCCGCCCGGCCGAGCTGGCGATGGCCGGCTCGCTGATCGAGTCGATGGCGGCCGACTTCGACCCGTCGTCGTACACGGACAACTACCGTGAGGCCCTCCAGGAGGTCATCGACGCCAAGGTCGCCGGCCGTGAGGTGGTGCAGCCGGAGGAGACCGAGGAGGCACCGGCGGCGGCGGTCGACCTGATGGCGGCGCTGCGGGCGTCGGTGGAGCGGGCCCGCGCGGCGCGGGGCGAGCCCGCCAAGGTCACCGCGGAGCAGGAAGAGGCCGCGGAGCCGACCCCGATCAAGAAGACCGCGAAGAAGGCGGCGGCGAAGAAGGCGGCCCCGGCCAAGAAGACGGCGGCCGCCAAGAAGACCGGGACGGCCGCGAAGAAGTCCGCGTAGCCGGTCCCGCCGCCTCGCCGCCACTTCCGACCACGGTTCAGGTCGTGGTGTGTGTGAAATAGACGGTGGCCGACGCCTGGTCCAGCAGCAGGCCGCCGTCGATCGCGATCCAGTTCGGCGCCGGCGGGGCATAGGGCCGCAGGTCGTCGGGAACGTCGGGCACCGGAGCCGCGCTCTGCCCCGCCGGGGCGGACGCCAGTGCCGCGGCGCGCTCCGGCGTGACGACGGCGAGGCCCGTCATCACGTAGTCCATCGGGCCGATCTCGGGGCAACTGCGGGCCCGCGCCTCGCGCTCCTGCCAGTGCACCGAGACGATGGGCTTCAGCGCGGGCCACATCTGCTCGATGCGGAGCTTCTCGGTGATCACGGCGGTCTTCGTCGGCTTGCTGCCGTCCTCGCAGCCGGCGAGCCCCGGCACCCAGTCACGGAATGCCAGGGCGACGCCACAGGCCGCGATGACGCAGCTCACCGTGGCGGCCGCCACGAGCAGAGCGATCTTGGCGGAGCGAGTCACGCCCTGATCTCTACCACCTCGAGTCCACCGCCCGCGTAGTCGGCCCGGACCCGCTTCTTGTCGAACTTGCCGACACTCGTCTTCGGGACCGCCTCGATGAACGACCAGCGCTCCGGCAACTACCACCGCGCGACCTTGCCGGACAGGAACTCCCGCAGCGTTTCGGCGTCGGCCGTCGCGCCCTCACGCAGTACGACCGTCGCCAACGCGAGATGCGGGCGCGGGGCGGGCAGGGCGCGTGGGTGTGAGGGTGGGGCTAGAACGCGGCCACCTTGGACTCCATTTCCTCCGCCGTCGGGGTCTGCGCCGGAGTGTCCGGGGCCGCGCCCTGCAACGGCTTGTTCGGCAGCGCCACGGTCAGCAGCGTGCCGACCAGCGCGACGATCGCGGCCGACAGGAAGACCGGGTGCAGGGCGTTGACGAAGATGTGCTCGACGGCCGCGAGCATCTGGGCCGGGAGCTTGCGGATCTCGGCCGGAGCGTTGATCGACACGCCGGCCATGCCGTTGCCCCGCATCTGCTCGGTGAGCCGATTCGTCATCACCGCGCCCAGCGCCGCGACGCCGACCGAACCGCCGAGCGAGCGGAAGAACGTGACGGCCGAGGTACCGGCACCCATGTCACGCAGATCGAGCGCGTTCTGGACGGCCAGGACCAGCGGCTGAATCGCCAGGCCCAGCCCGACGCCGATGGTCGTCATGTAGATGAACGCCTGCCACAGCGGCGTGTCGACCTGAAGGGTCGTGAAGAGCAGCAGGCCCGCGCCCATGATGAGGGTGCCGGCAACGGTGAACCACTTGTACCGCCCGAGCCGGCTGATGAGGCGACCGGCGACGATCGACGTCACGATGACGCCGCCCATCATCGGCAGCATGAGCAGGCCCGAGCTGGTCGGTGTCGCACCCCTGACGATCTGCAGGTACAGCGGGACGTAGATGATCGAGCCGAACATCGCGAAGCCGAGGACGAAGGTCGCGGTGTTGGCCAGCGTGAACGTCGCCCGCTTGAAGAGGCGCGGCGGCAGGATCGGCTCCTCGGCGCGGCTCTCGACGACCAGGAACAGTACGGTGAGCACGGCGCCGACGACGAGCAGGCCGACGATCGTGGGCGAGCCCCACGCGTACTCGTTGCCGCCCCACGACAGGGCCAGCAGCACCGCGCTGACGGCCGCGACCATCAACGCCGCACCCAGGTAGTCGATCCGGTGGTCGCGGCGCTGGTGCGGCACCAGACGCAGGACCCGGCTGCACACGTAGAGCGCGAACACGGCCAGCGGCACGTTGATGTAGAAGATCCAGCGCCAGTCGTTCTCCGCGAAGTAGCCGCCGACCAGCGGGCCGGCGACCGACGAGATGCCGAAGACGGCACCGAAGAGGCCCTGGTACCTCGGCCGGTCCCGCGGCGGGAGCACGTCGGAGACGACCGTGAAGGCCAGCGTCATCAGGCCGCCGGCGCCGACGCCCTGGACCGCGCGCGTCACGATGAGCTGCGTCATGTCCTGGGAGAGGCCGGCGAGCAGCGAGCCGACCAGAAAGGTCGAGATCGCGAAGAGCAGCACCGGGCGGCGGCCGTAGAGGTCGCTGATCTTGCCGTACAGCGGGGTCGAGGCGGTGGAGGCGAGCAGGTACGCCGTCACGACCCAGGAGTAGTGTTCGAGCCCACCGAGCTCACCGACGATCGTCGGCAACGCGGTGCCCACGATGGTCTGGTCGAGCGCGGCCAACAGCATTCCAGTCATCAGGCCGCCCATCAGCAGCAGGATCTGCCGATGGGCGAGTGCGGGCCGGGTCTGCTCCGGCGCGGTGGTGGTCATCGTGCGTCCCTTTCCGGGGTGGTTCCAGGCAACCGGTCGACGAGCGAGCGGTTGAGTCGCGTGAAGAGGTCGGCGAAGGTCTGCCGCTCCTCGGGTGTCCAGCCGCCGAGCAGCTCGTCCCAGATGGCGAGCCACCGCTCCCGGTTCTCGGCGAACACCTCCGAGCCCAGCTCGGTGACCTCGATGAGACTGGCCCGCCGGTCGGACGGATCGGGTGCGCGCCGGACGAGGCCGGCGTTCTCCAGTGCGGCCACCTGCCGGCTCACCGTCGAGAGGTCGACACTCACGTCGGCGGCCAGCGCGGACAGCCGGAAGGGCCCGTCGACCGCGACCCGGCTCAGCAGCACGTAGGCGGGGCGCTCGAGGCCACGGCCGGCCTCGTGGACCTTCAGCGTGGCGAAGAGCCGCTCCGACAGCCGGACGAACCGGCCGACCTGCCGCGCGATGGCGGCATGTTCGCTGTCGTCGTGCACGCTGTGCTCCCTGGCGATCCGATACTTGCTTGACACAAGCATCGGTTCGACGGGCACGAAACTTCAACCGAATACCGGGTGATGCGTATTACTGAGCGCGCTGCTACGAGTGCGTCACTCGGCGCGTCATTCGCAGCCGAACTCGAATCGGTCGGCGGGATAGGCCCGGTCGCCGACGAGGAGCACCGGCACACCCTCGTGCATGCCGTGCTCCCTACGCTCGGCCGGCGTGGGCATGCGGGCCGAGACGACCTCGCCCGGGTGCAGCCAGATGCGCTCACGCGGAACGACGGCGCGCACGCGGCTGCGGTAGCCGCGCTTGCTCTCGATGAGCCCTTCGCCGCGCAGGTAGGCCATGGCGTCACGAATCGTGTCGCGGCCGACGTCGTGCTCCTCGGCGAGGTACTTCTCGGAAGGCAGGAGACTGCCCGGCGGCAGCTCACCATCGATGATCTGTTGCCGTATCGCGTCCGCGACCTGTCGATAGAGCGACAGACCGGAACTCCGGGAGATCATGTCCGAGACCCTACGAAGGTCTATCGACGGGGCACCTTGTGGCCCTAGGGCTACTAGCAGTATAGTCGACCCCAGGCGCGGGGCCCGGCTGGGCGGTCTGGCTTCGCGCCGCCCATGCAGAACCTGCGTGCCGCGGCGCGTCCGCGGATCAGACCAGGGTGCCGACCCGCACGGCCAGGCGGCACGCACCCATACCGGTTGCGGCACCGTCCGGCGACGCGGGCCCGACCACCTCGGTGCGACACCGCACGCCACGGTGCCGCACCGACCAACACCGGGTGCGGCGCCGACAGCGGCACCGTGAGCCACGGCGCACGGCACATCCGAGGGGGATGCGGCACCGCCGCGGCTCCACGGTCCATGCGGCGCCGCACCCGGCCGAACCGGGGTGCGGCGCCGTCCGACGCTGCGAGCCGCGCGGCGCCGCACCCCTTCGCCGGAGCCGGAAACCGGAGGCGGTCGATGAACACCGAGCGGGCTGAGCTGTCGCCGGTCGTCACGCTGGACCTGCGTGCGATCAACGCGATCGTCACCGAGGACGAGGACGACCTGATCATGCTGGTCGACGACGGCGACGTGCAGGTCGAGTTCGGCTCCGGGCTGTGCGGGAGCTGGGAGGAGGCCATCATCGGGGCGCAGCGGATCGCGTCGACGGCCCTGGCGTTCGCCGCCGCGCTCCGCACCCGCCGCCCGTGCCGGCCCGCCTAGCGCCTCTCGGCGCATGCCGCGGTGAACCCGGCGGCCGGGAAGTACCAGTTGCACTCGATCTCCGTCCGCCCCGGTGCGACCGGCGCCAGGAGATGGGTCATCACGTAGTCGGGGTGCGCGGAGACGAGCAGGTTCGGGAACAGCGCGACGTAGCTGACGCCGTCACGCGGCGCGGCCGACGCGGGTCCACGCGCCCGCGAACAGATGGCGCGGCTCCCAGGCGTAGACGTCCGGGCCGGTGCACGCGGCACCGGGCCGGGTCGGCGAGGTGCCGAAGGGCGCGGCCGTTATCGCCTCGTGGTCGAGCGGTGCGGGCATGCGGCCTCCTCAGCGAGATCCGACCCACCGATTCTCGACGCCGCGCCGCATCCGGTCCAGATCGGGCGCGGCAAGGGGGTCCTCAAGATCGGCTGCCGCTCCCGGAAACGCCTCAGGGCGATGATCCTGCGATCAGGATCATCGCCCTGAGGCGTTTGCCCTGACAGGGCCACAGAGCCGCCTGACGGAATCGAACCGTCGACCTATTCATTACGAGTGAATCGCTCTGCCGACTGAGCTAAGGCGGCAACAGTGGACCAGTGTACGGCACGCCACCGGGCCGTGCGCGAGGGGTTTCCCGGTGTGCCGCGCGCGGGTAACGTCCCGCGCGTGATGCCCCCCGACGACATGCCCGCGGCGCCGGGCGAACTGACCGCCGAGCCGGGCGATCCTCTGCTCCCGCTGCCCGGGGAGCCGCCGCTGGAGACCGGCGGCGCGCGGCCCACCGGGCTCGATCCGGACCAGATGGGGTTCACGCCTCGCCGGGCGGTGCCGTGGCTCAGCCCGGTGCTGCTGAGCGGCACGGCGGTCCGGGTCATGCTCGCCGACCTCTTCGGCGCCTATCTGGACAAGCGGGAGTTGCAGGACGCCTTGCCCGGGCGGATCCTGCGCGAGGGCCGAGGGTACACCGGGGAGCTCACCGACGACGAGGCCGAGTGGCCCGACGGCGGGGAGCTCTGGCTCGACTTCGTCGCCGACACCGGCGACGGCTTCAACGCGACCTACTCGGTGGCCTACCTGCTCGCCCAGCCGCGGCTGACGGTGGACGGGCACGACCTGCCCCGCGGCGAGGTGCTGGTGCTCGGCGGCGACCAGGTCTATCCGACCGCCAGCGGGCAGCAGTACGAGGACCGGTTCAAGGGGCCGTTCCGCGCCGCGCTGCCGATGGCGCCGGAGGGGGTCCAGCCGCGCATGTACGCGGTGCCCGGCAACCACGACTGGTACGACGGGCTGACCGCGTTCCTGCGCCTGTTCGTGCGCGGCAACGAGGGCAGTGTGGGCGGCTGGCGGACCCGGCAGTCGCGCTCCTACTTCGCGATCCAGCTACCCAACCGGTGGTGGCTGCTGGGGATCGACGTGCAGGCGGGCGCCTACATCGACGATCCTCAGCTCCGATACTTCACCCGCGTGGCCGCCCGGATGGGCCCCGGCGACAAGATCATCATCTGCCCGCCGTCGCCGAGCTGGGTGGAGGCGACCGACGACCGCAAGGCGTACGACAGCCTCGACTACTTCGTGCGCACCGTCGTCGCGCCGACCGGGGCCGAGGTCCGGCTGATGCTCTCCGGCGACCTGCACCACTACGCGCGGTACGAGCGGCCCGAGCGGCAGCTCATCACCTGCGGTGGCGGCGGCGCGTACCTCTACCCGACGCACGAACTGCCGGACCGGATCGAGGTGCCGCCGCGCCGGTCGCTGGTGCGCAACCCCTCGCCGAGCCGCGAGTTCACGCTCGCCGCGACCTACCCGACGAAGGGCCGCTCCCGCCGCCTGTCGCTCGGCGTGTTCTGGCGCCTGCCGTGGCGAAACCCGGTGTTCCTGGCCCTGCTCGGCCTGCTCCAGACGCTGACCATGCTGGCGTTCGTCAACGCCGCCGACCGGGTCGTCGCGGGCGTCGAGCAGCGCCTGGTCACGGTCCCCGCGGCGCTGATGGTGGTCATCGACGTGCTGGGCGCCTGCCTGCTCGCCATGCCGCGCAGCGCCGGCCAGCGAAGACCACGGCACTGGGCGTTGGGGCTGCTGCACGGCGCCGCGTTCGTCGGGCTCGCGGTCCTCGGCACCTGGGCCTGGCTCAGCCTGCCGTTCGTCGGCCTGACCTGGCCGTTGCCGCTACTGCTGGCCGTCGTCCTGTACTTCCCGCTGTCCGCACTCGCCGGCGGCGAACTCTTCGCGCTGTACCTGCTGCTGGCCTCGAAGGTCAGCGTCAACGTCAACGAGCTGTTCGCCGGTCAGGGCATCACCGGCTACAAGGGCTTCCTCCGCCTGCGCCTGACCGCGGACGGCGGCCTCACGATCTATCCGATCGGCGTGGACCGGACGGGCCGCCGGTGGCGGGCGACCCCGGCCACCCGGCCCGACGCGTCGTGGTTCGAGTCGGGCAAGCCGATGCGACTGAGGCTCATGGAACCGCCCATCCGCATCGCGGCACAGGGGGAGATCAAGGAGTAGGACCAGGGCCAGTGCGGCGCCTGCACGGTGCACCTGAACGGACGCCGGGTGGCGTGCGCCTGACGCCGGCGGTGCGGGTGGCCGGCAGGAGGTCACCACCGTCGAGGGGATCGCGCCGGGCGGCGGCGAACCGCACCCGCTCCAGCAGGCGTTCGTCGCCAACGACGTGCTGCGGTGCGGGTGCTGCACACCGGGTCAGGTGAGTGGCAACCTCTGCCGGTGCGGCGCCTACACCCGAGGAGCTGGTCCGCCGCATCCGGGTGCCGCTCGCACCGGTTATGCGAGCCTCGACCTATCTCAAGATCAGACCCAGGGAGTCGTACGCCTTCGCGCTCGCCTCGGTGGCCGACCTGCTCTGAGGTTCAGCCGTGGCGCTCTTCGTACGCCTGACGGGAGCCGCACACCGAGGCGCGGCTGCAGGAGCAGCGGGAGCCGTCGGCGTCCATCCGGACGATGACCGCGTCGCGGGGGACGCTGTGGCCGACCACGCGCCCGTCGCCGTCGGGCGTCGACACGCGCGCGCCGACCGGCGGCGCCGTGGCCTGGAAGGAACTGTACAAAGGATGCTCGTACTTCAGGCAACACATCAGCCGGCCGCAGGCACCCGAGATCCGCAGCGGGTTGAGCGGGAGATCCTGGTCCTTGGCCATGCGGATGGTGACCGGCTCGAAGTCGTTGAGGAACGTGGCGCAGCACAGGTCACGGCCGCAGGAGCCGATGCCGCCCTGGACCCGAGCGGAGTCGCGCGCCGAGAGCTGGCGCAGTTCCACCCGGCAGTGCAGCGTGGCGCCCAGGTCGCGCACCAGCGAGCGGAAGTCCACCCGGTGGGGCGCGGTGAAGTAGATGGTCGTCCGCGCGCCCTGGCCGCCCGAGGCGTCCAGGGCGTGGTCCACGGCCACGACCTTCATGGGCAGCTCGTGCTCGCGGATGAGCTTCTTCGCGGCGACCTTCGCCTCGGCCTTGCGCTTGCGCAGCAGCTCGTCGCGGCGTAGGTCGTCGTCGCCGGCCATGGCGACCAGCCGCGGGAAGCCCTCGGTCTCCTCGGTGACCCACTGGGCGGCCCAGACGCACTCGGCGACCTCGGGCCCGTCGTCGGTGGGGACGAGGACCCGGTCACCCACCTGGGGCCGCAGGTCACCGGGGTCGAAATAGAACAGCCGTCCGTAGCGATTGAAGCTCACCGCGCACAGCATGCCCATGGCGATCACAGTAACGCGGGTCACGGGAAGTCCCATATGGCCTGCGTCCCTTGCCCGATAAAAAGCCGTTAAGTCCGACTCGATCCTTTTGGTGTACCCCGTTGCCATTCCAGAGGGTTCGTCGTTACTAGTGTGGATGGGACTGCGAACGCAGGCGTAACTCCGGCCGGAAAAGGCTCGTTGGGGGCAGCAGTGGCACGCCCGACGGCGAGCACCCCCGCACTCCCGGTCTCGGAGGACCTCACGCAATGACGGAACCTGTTGCTTTCGCACGCCCAAAAACAGCCCGGTACCTCGCCGCCCTCGCCACCTTGGGGATCGTCGGCGCATTGAGCCCGGTCGCGTTCGCGGCACCTGCGGCAGCGGCACCGGCCAATGCGGGCTGCCCCGACGGCTTCGGCGCCACGGCCGCGAGTAACACCATCGCACTCGGCGGCATCGATTTGCGCAGTCTCGGCATCAACCTGCCGCGGCTGCCGGAGCTGCGGGTCGCGACCGCCCACTCGGGCTTCGCCGGCGGGCCGGCCCGCGCCGCGGCCGACGCCCGATACGTCCAGGGCGTCCTGCCCACGGGCATCCTGAGCCCCGTCGCCTACCAGCAGGCGCCGCCGCCGAACGACCGGCCCGTCACGGTGCCGATGCGGGGCGTCGACCTGGGCGCGCTGTCGGTCGGCACCGGCGGGCTGAGCGCCCACGCGACCTGGAAGGACGCCGGCAAGTGCGACCCCGGGGCGGGCCCCCGGTCCACCGCGGAGGCCCAGCTCGCGGGCCTGGCCGTGCTGCCGGGACGCGGCGGCCGGGCGCTGGTGCGGTTCGGCGCGGTGCACAGCTCGACGGTCACCGGCGTCGACAAGGACGGCGCCGGGGCCACCGCGACCGGCGGCATCGCCGACTTCCAGTTGCTCGCGAGCGGCTCGTCGGGCATCGGCGTGCGGGTCATCAGCCCGCCCCGGCTCAAGGTCGTCGCCGGCAACAAGAAGGCCGTCGACTACACCGCGCCGGTCCTCGAGGTGACCGCGCCCGGCCGCTCCCCCGTCCGGCTCTCGTCCGCCGGCTCGCACATCGACGTGGTCGTGCCCGTCGACGCCGCCGGTCGCGCGGCCGCCGAGGACCTGGGCCGCGCCGAAGGGCTGCCGGTCGCCGGGCTGCCGCTGCTGGATCTGCTCACCGGCGTGACGAGCACGCTGACGGGCTCGCTGGGCGGCGTGACCGGCGCGGTGCCCGAGTCGCTGCTGAACCTGCCCGGCCTGCCCGAGGTGGGCAAGCTGACGGGCGTCCTGGGCGGCGGCACGTCGGTGCAGGGCCCGACCGAGAGCACGACGGCACGGCCGGCCAAGGTGGTCGTACTGCGGGTCGAGCTGGGCAAGGTGGAGCAGCAGACCAGCGCCACCGGCGTGTACGCGAAGGCCGCCTCGGTGCGCGTCAAGCTCATCGTCCGGACGAAGTGGAAGAGCGCCTCGGACGGCTACGGCAACGACGACCGCCCGAAGGTCGACCAGGCGACGGTGCTCGACCTGGGCGTGTGCTCGCTGGAGGCCGCCGCGGCCGCGCCGAAGGGCGGCGGTTACGGCGACGACGATGACGACGACGGCTACGGCGGTGGTGTCGGTGGCGGCAACGGTGGCGGCGGCACGCTGCCGGTCACCGGGCCGGGCGTCGGCATCGTCCTCGGTGCCGGGCTGCTGCTCCTCGTCGCCGGTCGCTTCTTCCTGATCATGTCCCGGCGCCGCAACGCATGACGCCGGTCCCGGCGCCGCACCGCTCGGCGCCGGTCCCGGAACCGACCACCCCCAACCCCTTCGCCGCCCGTGCAGCCACCCCCATCGGCTGCCCGGGCGGCGCCCCTTTGGCATGGCTCACAGCTCGACCCGCGTCACCGTCGAAGAGGAGGGCGACGCCACCTCGGGCGCCGCGTACACCAGCTCGGCCAGCTCCGGCGACCACCGCGACCGCAGCGCTGCGGCGGCCGTGACGGCGTCGGCGGCCGGCCGCAGGATCCGGGCACCGATCCGGGCCGCGGCCTCGACGACCGCCGTCGCCGGCGGACGCCCGGCACCGGCAAGCCCGCCGCCCGGCACGCCGCTCGCGAACCCCGCACCCACCGCGAACCCGCCGCCCGCGAACCCGCCGCCCGCGAGCCCGCCGCCCGCGAGCCCGCCGCCCGCGAATGCCGCACCTGCCGCCGCCCGCAGCGTCACCGCCTCCGCCGACGAGACGGCCCGCGCGACCGCCTCGGCCATCTCCTCCCGCAGATGGACCGCCCAGCCGGCCAAGCCGTCCACATAGGACACTGTGGCGAGCAGTCGACCGCAGATCGTCGCGGGATCGGGGCCCGGTCCGATGTGGTCGGACAGCGACCGCCACACCGCGGCGAACGCCTCGGCGCCGGTGCCCTCCCAGGCACTGCGCCCGACGTCGGCCGCCAGGCGGTCGCGCTCGTGCGCGAAGCGGTCGGCGATCGCGCGCAGCTCCTCCGCCGCGATCCGCAACGCCGGCGCGTCGAGGCGCAGCGCGAAGTCGAGGGCGTCACCGGGCAGTGCGCCCACCCGGCGCAGCAGCGGCCAGATCGGATCGTCGGCGGGTGCGCCGTCCTCGGCGAGGGCCGCGTCGACGTGCCGCAGCAGGTCGCCTCCCACGCCGGAGAGACGTTCGAGGGCGTCCATCAGGAGCGGGCCTCCTCGTCGGCGCCGCGATAGCCGCTCGCGACCAGGCGCACCGCCTCGGCGGTGTCGGCGAGGCGGGCGCCGTGGTCCGCGGCCTCCCGTCCCCGGGCGGTCACCGCGGTGGTCAGCTCGCGGTGCAGCGCGCGGCCCAGCTCACCCAGGCCGCCGGCTCCGTCGCCGCCGAGCGCGCGGGCGCCCGGATCGATGAGTCCCATCGTGGTGCTCGCCCCGGCGAGCTCGTCGCCGGCGGCTTCGAGCCGGCCGGCGAGGTCATCGAGCCTCATGCGTCCCCCCGTGCAGCGACCGGTAGTCACCGAACGTCTCGGCGTGCAACTTCTGCCGCGCCCAGACGGCCGCGTCGGCGGCGGCGGTGACCGCCTCGCGGACCGAGCGGGAGACGTCGGCGACGCGGCCCTGCGGGCGCTCCTCGATGCGGACGTCGCGGATCGTGCCGTCGGCGGTCACCACCACCTCGACGGCGCCGTCGGCCGAGCGCACCGACACCTCGACGGACCTGACCGCTCGGTCGAACTCGGCGAGCAGCGCGTCGATGCGGCGATACCGCTCCACCGCTTCCTCGATCCACGACTCGTCGATCTCGCGCCCCATGTCGCCTCCCCGGGTGACCGTACGGCACCACACAGTTACGGCGAAAGACCGGATCGGAGCCTGTGGATAACTCAGCCGCGCCAGAGCGCGAGCATCATCGCCTCGACCGCGATGCGCGGCTTGACATTGGCCTCGATCGCGGTCCGGCACTCCAGCACCGCCTCCAGGCGCCGCAGCGTGCTCTCCGGGGTCCACTTCTCCGCGGCCGCCGCGGCCAGCTCGGCGGTGTCGCCGTGGACCGGCTCGACCTGCGCGGTGAACGAGTGCACCAGCACGTCGCGGTAGAACCCGGCGAGGTCGACCAGCGCGCGGTCCAGCGAGTCGCGCTGCGTCCGGGTCGCGCGGGACCGCTGGCGGCGTTCCAGGTCCTTGAGCTGGCCCGCGGAGCCCCGGGCGGCTCCCGTCGCGCCTTTGCCGGTGCCGCCGGCGCCCAGTGCGGTCTCCAGCGCCGAGCGCTCCTTTGCGTCGGTCTCGGCGACGGACGCGGCGGCCTCCGCCTCGGCGGCCTCGATGAGCGCGCTCGCGGCGTCGAACGCGGCGCCGATGCCGGTGAGCCGGCGCGGCACGGCCAGCACGGCGTCGCGCCGGCTGCGGGCCTGCGGGTCGCGCGCCAGCCGGCGGGCCCGGCCGACGTGTCCCTGGGAGGCCGCGGCGGCCCAGGCGGCGGTTTGCTCGTCGGTGCCGTCCCGGCGGCGCAGAACGGTCGCGATGGCCTCGGCCGGTGGCTGCCGCAGCGGCACGACCCGGCAGCGGGACCGGATCGTGACGGAGATGTCGTCGGGGTGCGTGCTCGGCGTGCACAGCAGGAACACCGTGCGGGCCGGTGGCTCCTCGACCGCCTTGAGCAGGGCGTTGCCGGCGGCCTCGGTGAGGCGGTCGGCGTCCTCGACGAGCAGCACCTGCCAGCGGCCCTGCGTGGGCGAGCTGGCCGCGCGCAGGACGAGGGCGCGCATCTCGCCGACCGCGATCGAGAGCCCTTCCGGCACCACGAACCGGACGTCGGCGTGCGTGCCGGCCAGCGCGGTGTGGCAGGCCTGGCACTCGCCGCAGCCGCCGTCGGGGCACTGCAGCGCGGCCGCGAACGTGCGGGCGGCGACCGACCGACCGGAGCCGGGCGGGCCGGTGAACAGCCAGGCGTGGGTCATGCCCGACCCGTCCCGCGGCTCGCCGCGGACGATCGCGTCGGCCGCCTCGACGGCGCGGCTGAGCATGTCCAGGGCTGCGTCCTGACCGACCAGCTCCGCGAAGATCGGCGCGGTCATACCCGTGAGCTCCGCTCCTCCGGACCGGTCAGCTCTCTGCCGGTCAGCGCGGTCACCGTTTCGGCGACGTCCTCGAGCACCTCTTCCAGCTCCGACTCCATGGCGGGCATCAGGTGCCGCACGCGTTGCAGGACCCCGGCGGCGAGTGCGTCGACCGGATTGGTGGCGTCGAGGACCAGGTAGCGGCTGGGATCGGCGGATGCCAGGTCCAGGAACGCGTAGCGGACCCGCTCGTGGAACGCCAGCGACTCGCTCTCCAGCCGGTCGGCCGTGCCGCGCTTGCCGGCCCGCTCGAGCCCGATCGCGGGATCCAGATCGAGCAGTACGACCAGATCCGGCTTCAGCCCGCCGGTCGCCCACTTCGACAGCCACGACACCTCGTCGACCGGCAGCGTGCGGCCGGCCCCCTGGTAGGCCAGCGAGGAGTCGACATACCGGTCGCTGATGACCACCGCGCCCCGGTTGAGGGCGGGGCGGACCACCGACGCCACGTGGTGCGCCCGGTCGGCCGCGTAGAGCAGCGCCTCGGCCCGCGGGGTGACCACGTCGCCGTTCCGCTCCGGCGGGTCGAGAACCAGGCTGCGGATGCGCGAGCCGACCGGGGTGGCGCCCGGCTCGTGGGTCACCACCACGTCCCGGCCGATCTTGCGCAACGCGGCGGCCAACTGCTGGACCTGGGTCGACTTGCCGGCGCCCTCGCCGCCCTCGAACACGATGAACAGCCCCTGCGCCGCCTTCGGCTCGGCGGGACTGAGCGGGCGGCCGCGGATCGAGCCGACGAGGTCGGCGATGATCGGCACGCCCTTCTTGTCGTCCATCTGCCGCAGGGCGAAGACTCCGGCGATCACGCCGAGCACGCCGGCGAGCGCGAGCAGCGGACGGGTGCTGGAGATGTCGACCTGCGTGATGCCGAGGTCGAGCGTGCGGGTGCCGCCGGCGCCGACGATGACGCTGGACAGCGAGATGGTCAGCATCAGCACCACGCGGGTGCCGGTCTGCACGAAGGCGAACGCGCGGCCGCGCATGGCGTCGGTGACCTCGCCGCCGAGCAGTGTGGTGCCGGACAGGAACGCCATGCCCGCGCCCACGCCGACGAGCAGCGCGCCCGCGACGGCGATGGTGAGGTGGGTGGCCAGCGCGAGGATCAGCACGGATCCGGCGGCCAGGATGATGGACAGGCCGAACCAGCGGCGCCGGGAGAGCGCGCCGACGAGCCGCGGCCCGGCCGCTATGCCGATGCCGAGGCCGAGGAAGAGCACGCCGAACAGCAGGTAGAACGCGGCGTCGCCGGCGCTCAGCGAGACGGCGTAGAACTTGGCCGTCCCGACGACGACACCGCCGCCGGCGAAGGCGCCGAAGATGCCGAGGACGAGCCCGCGCACGAGCGGGGTGCGGCTGACGAAGGCCCAGCCCTGGCTGAACTCCCGCAGCATGCCGGGTTTGCGCTCGACGCCGGCGGTGCGCCGGCCGCTGATCTCCTTGATGCCGAAGAACACGGTGAGCGCGGTCGCGAGGAACGTCAGCGCGTTGAACCACAGCGCGAGGTTGCTCGGCTCCGCCCAGCGCGGCCCGCCGGGGCCGAAGACGGCCGCGACGAACCATTGCAGGCCGATGAGCACGACGGCGGCGGCGACCGGCGTGATGCCGTAGGTCGTGGCGAGCGTCAGTTGGTTGGCGGTCTCGAGGCGGGCCCGGGGCAGCAGGTTGGGCACCGCCGCCTCCTTGGCGGGCGTCCAGATCATCGCCACTGTCTCGATGACGAACGTCGCGATCGCGGTCCACGCGACGACGAGCGCGCCGTCGTCGACGATCAGCGCCGCCGCCGGGATGGAGGCGAAGAACACGAACCGCATCAGGTCGGAGACGACCATCGTGTGCCGGCGGTCGAACCGGTCGGCGAGCACACCGGCGACCGGCCCCAGGATCAGGGCGGGCAGGAGGCGGACGGCGATCACCGAACCGAAGGCGACGCCCTGCGCGGTGGAGTTGGACACCTGCGCCGCGGCGAACGTCGCCGCGGCGAGCAGGCCGAGCCAGTCACCGAGGGAGGAGAATCCGAGCACCGCCCAGAGACGGCGGAACGCCCGGATGCGCAGGACCGCCTTGAGCTCCCCCAAGCCGGACAGGTCACTGCTGGCGATGACGACACCTCCTCGGTCGTACCTACGGCTCTCACGCTACAGGCACACGTTCCGGCCGGCCGTGTCCCGCCGCACCGGCATACGCGAGGTTCTTTCACTTTAATGCAGGGCTCGGTACGGTGAGTCGTGTCCAGCTCACGTGCCGCACAGCGGGCCCGCTACGACCGGGCCACCGCCCACCTCGATCCGCCGTTCGCGATCGTGGACCTCGATGCGTTCGACGCCAACGGTTCGGCCTTGGTCGCGCGGGCGGCCGGCAAGCCGCTGCGGGTGCCCAGCAAGTCGGTGCGGGTGCGCGCGCTCATCGAGCGGGCCCTCGCCCGGCCGGGCTGGCACGGCGTCATGGCGTTCACTCTTCCGGAGGCCGTCTGGCTGGCCGCGCAGGGCACGGCGGACGACGTCCTGGTGGCCTACCCGACCGCGGACCGGGCGGCACTGCGCCGGCTGGCCACCGACGAGAAGCTCGCCGCGACCGTCACCGTGATGGTCGACAACATCGCGCAGCTCGACCTGGTCGACGCCGCGATCCCCGCCGCGGAGCGGGCCGCACCGGTGCGGGTGTGCATCGACCTCGACGCCTCCTGGCGCCCGGTGAACGGCGTCCACATCGGCGTGCGGCGCTCGCCCGTCCACAGCGCTCGCCAGGCCGG
This sequence comes from Dactylosporangium roseum, assembly GCF_025264685.1. GTDB lineage: Bacteria > Actinomycetota > Actinomycetes > Mycobacteriales > Micromonosporaceae > Dactylosporangium > Dactylosporangium roseum. The sequence goes on along the minus strand of NZ_CP073721.1, from coordinate 631,141 downwards.
CGAGCTGGCCGCCGCCATCGCCGGGCGGCCCGGTTTCCGGCTGGTCGGCGTGATGTCGTACGAGGCGCAGATCGCCGGTCTGGGTGACGCGCCACCCGGCCGGCCGGTCCGCGGCGCGCTGATCCGGCTGATCCAGTCCCGCTCGTACCCGGAGCTGGTGGCCCGGCGAGCGGCCGTCGTCGCCGAGGTGCGCAAACACGCCGAGCTGGAGTTCGTCAACGGCGGCGGGACCGGCAGCGTCGCCGCGACGGCCGGCGACCCGGCGGTGACCGAGGTGGCCGCCGGATCGGGGCTCTTCGGCCCCTGGCTCTTCGACGGGTACCGCAGGTGGCGCCCGCAACCCGCCGCCTTCTTCGCGCTCTCGGTGGTGCGCCGGCCCGACCCGCGGCACGCCACGGCCCTCGGCGGCGGCTGGATCGCCTCGGGCGAGACGTCGCCCGCCCGCCAGCCGCTGCCCTGGCTGCCCGAGGGGCTGCGGCTCATCGGGACCGAGGGTGCCGGCGAGGTGCAGACGCCGCTGACCGGGCCGGGCGCGGCCGGGCTGCGCGTCGGCGACCGCGTCTACTTCCGGCACGCCAAGGCGGGTGAACTGTGCGAGCACGTCAACGAGGTACACCTCGTCTCGGGCGACACGATCGTGGACGTGGTACCGACCTACCGCGGCGAGGGCAGAGTGTTCCTGTGATCCGATGGCGGCAGGCGATGGCGTCGGCGCTCTACGGCCCTGAGGGCTTCTTCGTCCGGCCGGGTGCCGCACCCGCCGCCCACTTCCGGACCAGCGCGCTGGCATCGCCGCTGTTCGCCGGCGCGATCGCCGCGCTGCTGCGCCGGCTCGACGCCGCCCTCGGCCACCCCGACCGGCTCGACCTGGTCGACGTCGGTGCCGGTCGCGGCGAACTGCTCCAGGGTGTCCTCGCGGCGCTGCCCGCACAGATTGGACGGAGGGTCGCGCCGGTCGGCGTGGAGATGGCGCCGCGCCCGGCGGACCTGCCACCCGCGATCGCGTGGGCCGAGTCGCCGCCCGAGGGCGTCAACGGCCTGCTGATCGCGACGGAGTGGCTCGACAACGTCCCGGTGGACATCGTGGAGGTGGATCCGTCGGGGCGCCCGCGGTATCTGCTGGACACGCTGGCAGCGTCCGGCGAACCGCTGGACCCCGCCGACGCCGCCTGGCTCGATCGCTGGTGGCCACTCGACGACGCGCCGCCGGGCGCGCGGGCCGAGATCGGCGGTCCCCGGGACGCGGCCTGGGCGTCCGCCGTCGCCGGCGTCGAGCGCGGGTTGGCGCTCGCCGTCGACTACGGCCACGTTCGCGACCGCCGCCCGCTCCTCGGCACGCTGACCGGCTTCCGGGAGGGCCGGGAGGTCGAGCCGGTGCCGGACGGCCGCTGTGACCTCACGGTGGCCGTGGCACTGGACTCGCTGGAGCACCACCTGATGCTCGACCAGCGCACCGCCCTACGGCTGCTGGGCGTCGACGGCCGGCGGCCGCCCCTGGCCCTGGCCTCGTCGGACCCTGTCGCCTACGTGCGCGCGCTCGCCCGGGCCGGCGCGGCGGCCGAGCTCACCGACCCGGCCGGCCTCGGGGGTCACTGCTGGGTGCTGCGTTGGGTATGACGATTGGTCACACCAGCGGTACCCTTGTTGCCCATGACTGCCAAGGTGACCCTGTCGTTCTCCGACCAGACCATCGCCGACGCGCGGCAGTGGGCCGAGCGGGAGGGCGTGTCGCTCAGCGCCTGGATCGACCGGGCGGCGCAGGAGCGTGTGCTGCGGGAGGTCTTCTCGGCCCACGCGGAGGCGGTGCGCCACGCGAAGCTCGACCTGGAGGCGGCCGCACTCGCGGACGAAGAGGAGATCGCGCTCGTCGACGCCGAGATCTTCAGCGGGCGCCGTGCGGCGCGGTGAGGTCTGGCTCATCAAGGGTGCCCGGGAGCGGCTCGGGCTGATCATCAGTTCAGACGTCTTCAACAGCACCGACGTGCCGGTGGTCATCGTCGTCGAGGTTACCGACCGGGAGGAACTGCGCGACTCGCCGCTCGCGGTCGAGCTCGACGACCTCGTCGTCATGCCCGACCGGCTGTCGTCGCCGCTCAAGCACTGGTTCGTCGAGCGGGTCGCGGTGGCCGACACCAGCACCATGCACAGCGTCTCGCGCGCGTTGCGCATCCTGCAAGACCTGTGACACAAGTGGCGCTCGTAGACTCGGCAGCATGACCTCAGAGCTGACGGTCGGGACCGGCACCGGGCTGGAAACGGCCGACATGGTGCTCAACATCGGACCACAGCACCCGTCCACCCACGGCGTGCTGCGGCTCAAGCTCGTCCTCGACGGCGAGCGGGTGGTCAGCGCCGAGCCGATCATCGGCTACATGCACCGCGGCGCCGAGAAGCTCTTCGAGGTGCGCGACTACCGGCAGATCATCATGCTGGCCAACCGGCACGACTGGCTGTCGGCGTTCTGCAACGAGCTTGGCGTGGTGCTCGCCGTCGAGCGACTCATGGGCATCGAGGTCCCCGATCGCGCCGTCTGGCTGCGCACCGCCCTCGCCGAGCTCAACCGGGTGCTCAACCACCTCATGTTCCTCGGCTCCTATCCGCTGGAGATCGGTGCCATCACGCCGATGTTCTACGCGTTCCGAGAGCGCGAGACGATCCAGGCGGTCCTCGAGGAGGCGTCCGGCGGCCGGATGCACTACATGTACAACCGCGTCGGCGGCCTCAAGGAGGAGGTGCCGGCCGGCTGGACCACCCGCGCCCGGGCCGCCGTCGACCAGGTCCGCCGTCGCATGCCCGACCTCGACAACCTGATCCGCCGCAACGAGATCTTCCTGGCCCGCACGGTCGGCGTCGGGGTGCTGCCGGCGGCCGACGCCGCCGCGTTCGGCGCCTCCGGTCCGGTGGGGCGGGCCTCGGGGCTCGACTTCGACCTCCGCCGCGACGAGCCTTACCTGGCCTACGGTGAGCTGTCCGTCCCCGTCGTGACCCGCACGGCCGGCGACTGCCACTCCCGGTTCGAGGTGCTGCTCGACCAGGTCTACGTGTCGCTGGACCTCGCGCAGGCCTGCCTCGACCGGGTCGACCAGCTAACCGGGCCGGTCAACGTGCGGCTGCCGAAGGTCGTGAAGGCACCGGAGGGCCACACGTACGCCTGGACCGAGAACCCGCTCGGCGTCAACGGCTACTACCTGGTGTCCCGCGGCGAGAAGACACCGTGGCGGCTGAAGCTGCGCACCGCCTCGTACTCCAACGTCCAGGCCCTGTCGACGTTGCTGCCGGGCACGCTGGTGCCCGACCTCATCGCGATCCTCGGCTCGATGTTCTTCGTGGTCGGCGACATCGACAAGTAGTCAGCCACGGGCCGCGCCGATCAGCGCCAGCGGTCGTCGTTGCCCTCGAAGTCGACGATCTGGCGGGCCGCCCGGCCGCGCGGCTCGTCGCGGCCGCCGTTCCAGCCGTACTCCTCGTCCTCGCCCGACGGGCGGGCACGGCGGGAGACCCGCTCCTCGTCGCGCGCCGGGTTGGCCGGACCCGGGGTCCACCGTGACGCCGGCTCGGCGGGCGCGGCCGGCAGCGCGGCGGCGGCGCCCGGCAGGCCGTGCCGCTCGCGGCGGACCTCCGACCAGCGTGTGCCGCCGGTGTCGTCCCGCCGCGCCTGCGCAAAGCTGCTCTCCGACCAGTGCGCCCCGTCCTCGCGGGCCTGGTGCCCGGGCCGCCCGGCGTCGCGGGCCGGCTCACGCGCGGAGTGCTCGACCCAGGCGGTGTCCGCGTCGGTGGTGCCGTGGCGCCCTGTCCGCTCGTGCTCGCCCGACGCCCAGTCGCGCTCGCGCTCCCGGCGGGCCGCCGAACGGCGCGGGCTCTCCCAGCGCGGCTCCTCGGCGCGGTCGTCGCCGGCGTAGAACTCCTCGTGCCGTACCGTCGCCCAGCGGTCCTCGATCCGCACGTGAGTGCCGGTCTCGTCGTTGTGCACCGCCGCCCGGCGCTCACCCATGCGCAGCTCGTGGCCGCCCCGCTCGTCGCTGTGCACGGACGCCCACCGGTCCGTCGTCCGCACGCCGGTCACGTTGCCCTCGTCGTCGGGGTCGTACGCCCGCCGGCGCCCGCTGCCGCGCGACTGGCTCTCCGGCCGGTCCGCACCCCCGCGCGCCGTCCCTTCGCGGATGAGCCGCTCGGTCCAGGACTCCTCGCCGGAGGCGCCGTCCCGTCCGGGCCACGACTCCTCCCCCGCCACGGCGGCCCGTCCGGGCCGCTCGATCCACTCCGAACGCTCGGAGCGTTCGGAGCGTTCGGAGCGTTCGGTGCGCTCGGACCGGTTGATCCGCTCGGCACGCGGCCCCGGGTCGCTCCGGTCGCCGCGACCGGTCCGGTCGCTCCGGTCGCTCCGGTCGCTCCGGTCGCCTCGTTCGGCCCGGCCAGGCTCGCCCCAGCCCGGCTCGCCGCGGCCGCCGCGACCCTCACCACGGTCGGGCCCAGGATCGGGGGGCCCGCCGCGACCGGCCCGCTCCGCCGGATCACCGGCGCCGCGCACGCCGTGGCCGCGCTCGGCCCGGTCCACCCAGTCGCCATGGCCGGCGCGCTCGTCGCCCCACTCGCCGGATCGGTCGGCGCCGCGCTCCTGCCGCGCGCCCCACTCCGCGCCGCCCTGCTCGGGCCGGTCGCCGCGCTCCGAGCGGTCCGGCCGGCGCTGCTGGGGAATCTGCGGGATCTGCGGCCGGGCGCCGTAGACGGTGCCGTCGCGCCGCTGGTCGGTCGGATCGACGACCATCGTCTTGGTGGTGACCTGCACGGTCTCGGTGTGCCGGAGCACGCCCTGCGGCACCGACGCGGAACCCGTGTGGTGCGGCGGCTGCGGGTGCTGCGCGGCACGCTCCAACTGACCGCGCATCACGTCGACCTGGTTGCGCAGCGCGTCGACGGTCTCGTGCAGGACGTTGATGCGCTCGACGAGCTGGCCGTGGGTCTGCCGCGCCGCGTGGGTGATGTCGCCGCGGATGTTGTCACGTAGCGTGTCGATCTCTTCGTAGAACAGTTCTTCGACCTCGCCGCGCACCGAGTCGCTGTCGCGGCGCAGCGCGATCGACAGCCCGATGAGAAGGACGACGAGGACGGCCAGCACCGCCGCCACCTGCAGGACAAAGCCGTCCCCGATCAGGAGCAGCAGTGCGGCCAGCGGAGTGAGGCCGACCCCAGACCAGAAAAGGATCTGGAGCAGCTTGGCGCTCCGCAGTCCCCCGGTGGTTTCCGCGGCCGGCATGAGCACAGACCTTACCCAGTCTTCAGCACAAGCGAAATGCCCGTCCGTCCCCGCTTCCGGCGCGGAGACGGACGGGCATGCCACCCGCTTGCGAGGGTCAGCCGAGCGAGCCGTCCGACGAGAAGACGAGCGCGATCGAGGCGTTGCCCTTCTTCAGCGCTTCCTTGCTCTGCGGGCCGCCGGCGTCGAGGCTCAGCACCTTGCCGAACTGGATGCCGTAGGTCTTCTCCAGGCCCGGCTGGCAGAACGGCCGCTGCGGGCACTCCGCCGGACCGCCCAGGACGGTGGCCTGGCCCGAGCACTTCGTGGCGAAGTCACTCAGCGTCTTCACGCCGTGCTTGCTGGCGAACTCCGTCGTCACCGCGAACGCGTTCTGGTCCGCCGCCTTCGACGCCTTGCCGAAGGCCAGGCCCTGCTTGGTGCCCAGGCCCTTGAGCGCCGCCACGGTCTTGTCCAGGTCGCCCGACGCGAGCGGCGCGGCCGAGGCCCCGTTGACCTGGCCGTTGATGAACTCGGTCAGGGTTCCGGCATACTCCGGGACGACCTGGATGTCGCCCTTGGTGAGCTGTCCGAGGTACACCTCGCGCTTGCCGATCGTCTGCACCGTGGCGTCGAAGCCGGCGGCGTCGAGGACGATCTCGTAGAGAGCGCCGAGCGTGGCGCTCTCCGAGAAGTCGGCGGCGCCGATCTTGATCGGTCCGCCCTTGCCCTTCTCGATCCCGGTGGTCAGGTTCTCCGCCTTGGCGAAGCCGTCGGCGGCCACCTTCGAGGTCTTGCGGTCGACGTCGACCGCCTTGTTGAGCTGGATGAGCTTCTCCGTCGTCAAGGTGTCGGAGACCTTGTCCAGCGCGGCCACCAGGGCCGGATCGGCGGCGTTCGCGTTGATCGCTGGGATGATGTTGTCCGCCGTCTGGAGTTTCTTGTCGTCGTCGAGGACAACGAGCTTGTCCCCGGCGGCCGGGGCGCAGCCCGCCCCGCTCACACTTGGCGGCGCCTGGGTGCCCGAGGAGCCCTCCTCGCCACAGGCGGCGAGGCCCAGGGTGGCGAGGCCCAGCAGGACCCCGAGCGTGGCGCGCATGGCAGTTTGCAAAATGGCCCGCCTTCCGTGTCCCGGCGCGATCACTTCGACCGGCCGCGTTTCCGACGGACGGCGCTATCGGCAATGAAGTCCGCCCGCTTCCGACCAGGCAACTCCGCCGGTGGACAATCGGCAACCGCAAGCAGGCACGTTTTCGTAACGACCTGTCATGGCGGCGCTCACGTGCGGCCCGCTGCCTGCCGCAGGACCCTCGGTGTGATCTTCCGCTCCACCAACGCCATCAACCCGTCGATGAGCAGCGCGAGCCCGGCGACGAGCACCGCACCGGCGAGGATCTGGGCATCCCCGCGGCCCGGGCCGAGACCGAATCCGGCCGAGATGATGGTGCCGAGCCCGCCGCCGTTGACCAGTGCCGCCAGGGCGGCGGTCGCGACGACCTGGGTCGTCGCGATGCGCAGGCCGGTGGCCAGGTAGGGCACCGCCAGCGGCAGTTCCACCCGCCGGAGCATCTCCGACTCGCGCAGCCCCATGCCGCGGGCCGCGTCGCGGACCTCCGGGTCGATCTCGCGCATGCCGGTGTAGGCGTTGGCCAGCAGCGGCGGCAACGCGAACACGGCCAGCGCCACGACCACGGCCGGCTCGCCGATGCCCAGCGGGCTCAGCGACAGGATCGTGAGCAACGCGATCACCGGCACGGCCTGGGTCAGATTCGACAGCAGGACCACCACGCCGGAGGCTGAGCCGCGCCGTCCCAGCCAGATGCCGAGCGGCCAGGCGATCAGACAGCCGAAGAGCACCGCCAGGAACGAGATCTCCAGGTGCTCGCGCAGCCGGACCAGGATGCCGTCGGGGTTCGTCCAGTTCAGCGGGTCGTTGAACCAGACGACCATCGCGTCGACGGCGTTCACGCCCGGCTCCTCGTCCACGGGGTCAGCGCCCGGCTCAGCGCGATCAGCAGGACGTCGAGGACCAGCGCGAGCCCGACGCAGACAAGTGCGGCGGTGGCGATCTGGGCCTTGTAGAAGTTGTTGCGGAAGCCGCTGAGGATCAGCCCGCCGAGGCCGCCCTGCGAGCCGACCGCCGCGCCGACAGTGACCAACGCCACTGTCGAGACCGTCGCCAGCCGCAGGCCGGTGAGGATGCCGGGCAGCGCGAGTGGCAGTTCGACACGCAACAGCCGCGCCACCTTGCCGTAGCCCATCGCGGTCGCCGCTTCGCGCACGTCACCGGGCACCTGTATCAGGCCGGTCAACGAGTTGCGGATGAGGATGATCAGCGCGTACAGCACCAGCGCCACGATCACCGGGGTGCGTCCGGTCCCCAGGAACGGAGCCAGGAACGCCAGCAGGGCGAGCGACGGAATCGTGTAAAGCACGCCGGCTGATGTCAGAATCGGCGTGGCGATCGGGCGCACCCAGTACGCCAGCACCGCCAGCGGGATGGCGATGGCCGCGGCGATCGCCATCGTCGACACCGTGATCACCAGGTGGTCGACGAGCGCGTCGCGGATCGTCTCGTAGTTGTCCCGGACATAGGGCCAGGAGAGCCAGGGATTGCCCGCCTCACCGCGAGCCAGGAAGGACATGCGTGGACGGTACCGCGAAGCCCGGCGCCACGCCGATCACGCTCGATCGGTTGCGCAAGGTGTACCCCGACGGCACCGTCGCGGTCGACGAGCTGAGCCTGGACGTCGACGGCGGTGACGTCACCGTCCTGATCGGCCCTTCGGGCTGCGGCAAGTCGACGGTGCTGCGGATGGTCAACCGGCTCATCGAGCCGAGCGGCGGCCGCGTGCTGGTCGGCGGCGAGGACGTGACCCGCGCCGACCCGGTGCGGCTGCGCCGGACGATCGGCTACGTGATCCAGAACGTGGGCCTGTTCCCGCACCAGACGGTCCGCACCAACGTGGGCACCGTCCCGAGGATGCTCGGCTGGGACCGCAGGCGGATCGCCGAGCGCACCGACGAGCTGCTGGAGCTGGTCGGCCTGCCGCCGGGGCAGTATTCGGGGCGCTATCCCCACGAGCTGTCCGGCGGGCAGCGGCAGCGGGTCGGGTTCGCCCGAGCCCTCGCCGCCGATCCGGTGGTGCTGCTCATGGACGAGCCGTTCTCCGCCGTCGACCCGATCAACCGGGGCCGCTTGCAGGACGAGTTCCTCCGGCTGCGGGAGGCGGTGCGCAAGACCACGATCCTCGTCACGCACGACCTCCACGAGGCGGTCAAGCTCGGCGACCGCATCGCGGTGCTCTCCGATCACGCGCACCTGGAGCAGTACGCGACGCCGGCGGAGCTGCTGGCCAAGCCGGCGAACGAGTTCGCGGAGCGGTTCGTCGGCGAGGATCGCGGGATCATGCGCCTGTCGGTGACCCCGATCCCGCGGGCCCGCCTGCGCCCGGCGGCCGAGGCGGGCGACGACGCCCCGCGGGTGCCCGCCGGCGCCACGCTGCGGGAGGCGTTCGGGGCGATGCTGGCGGCCGGGAACGGCGCCGTGGTGGTCACCGACGACGGCGCCCCGATCGGCGCGCTGACGGCCGCCGATGTCCAGGTGCTCCTGGCCGAGTCCAACCCCGCACCCCCCTCATTGCGTTGATCATGCAGTTGTGGTGCCGCAACACTCCCGAGATGTCCGGGTTTGTCAGCCACCACAACTGCATGATCAACGCGGGTTGGACTACGGACGGCGCCCGGCCATCGAGGCGAGGCCGACGATCCAGCCGACGATGAGGCCGTAGCCGGCGCCGCCGCTCGCCGCCAGCACGGCGGAGGCGACCGAGGCGTTGGCCAGGATGAACGCGGTGACGAGGGCGGCGAGCGCGGCCGCGAAGATGTATGCGGCCCAGCCGGTCAGGATCGCCGAGACGGTGCCGCGCGCGCTGGCGAGCTGCGCGCCGGCGAGCAGTGTGATGAACAGCGCCGTGAACACGACCACCAGGATCGCCTTGAGGTCGGCGGCGAGCAGGTCACGCACCGAGGCGTCGGTGTCGAAGCTCCAGGCCGGCCAGGCGAGGGTTTCCAGGAAGAGGCCCCGGTTGCCCGATTGGACCCAGTCGACGTACCACGGACTGCCGAAGATCAGCACCAGCAGGAAGGCCACCAAGGTGCCGGCGCCTGTCGCGGTGCGGTAGCGCGATCGGGTGACTGCCATGCCCCGAATTAGACCCGGGAAACAAAAATCTCAAACAGAAGCAGGTGACTGCCTGAATGTCATTGGCAAAGGATCACGGATTGGACATCAGGTAGTCGATGAACGCGGCCCGGACGAGCGGCTCGTTTTCGCCGTAGTGGTGGTCGGTGACCTCGCGCCACAACGCGACCGCGTCGTCGATCGTCGCGTCGAGCGACCCCAGCCAGCCGTCCTGCGTGTCCTTGTCGCTCTGCGTCACCAGCGTGAGGAGATTCCAGAAGAACTTCAGGTCACGCCGCCGGCGGGCCTGATTGAAGGCGCGGTCCCGCAATTCCTCGGTGGACAGCGCGTCGAGCTCGGCCAGGCGGGTGTCGGTCATGACCAAAGCCTAGCGCTACCGCCCGTCGACGACGCCGGCTCGGTGTGCACCGGTCAGCGCGCGCCCCAGCGTTCTTCGGCGCCCCAGCCGTCGTCGGTCGTACGGGCGGGCAGTTGGCTCGTCCAGCCGCTGGTCCGCGACGACGACCACGCCTCGTCGTCGCGCTCCACCGGCAGCGTCACCGGTGGCGGGGTCCAGGCACCGTCGGACTCGTCGTCGGCCGTGCGCGGCCGGCCGAACGTCTCCACGAGGCGGGTGACGACCAACCCGACTGCGATCGCGGCACCCGCGAGGGCCAGCGGCGCGACGCCCCACTTCTCGGCCGCCGAGTAGCGCAGGAGCAGCGTGATCACGGCGACCGCGAGGATCGTGCCGAAGATGCCGCCCCGCCGGCCATAGGCCGAGGTGCCGCCGACCAGCGCGGCGCCCAGCGCCAGGCCGGTCGTCGCGAGCCCGGCGGCGGACATGCCGCTCTGGCTCGTGATGATCTCACGGGTGTCGAGGGCGGTCAGGACTCCGGCGACCGCCGCGAGCAGCGCGGAGCCGGCGATCGCCAGGCCGGTGATCGTGGCGGCACCGCCGCCGCGCCGCCGGGCCGGGTCGGACACCGGACGGAACCGGCCGACCCCGCGCCGGACGGGCCGGGCCAGGCCGATGAGGCTGCCGGCGACGGCGATGACCGCCACGGCGAGCAGCCACCACAGCGCATGGTCGTGCGGGTCGTACGCACCCGTGACGACCTTCGCGCCGTGCTGGTCGGCGATCCAGGCCATGAGCGCCAGCGCGACAGCCAGGCTGACGGCCCAGCCGGGGACGTGGAAGCCGACGACGAGCACCGCGACGACCACGCCGACGCCCAGCGCGACGAGTGCGGTGATGCCGGCCGTCATGGCGAGGCCACGATCGGAGTTGTCGGCGAAGAACAGCGACGCGGCGTAGGCGATCGGGCCGATGGCCAGGTTGGCCGCACCGGCGCGCAGCGTGAGCCCCATCGCGACGGCGACCAGGCCCAACTCGGCCCCGGAGAGCATCAGCGACTCGAACTCGTCGCCGCGCAGGGCCGCCGGCCGAGCGTCGCGCAGCAGGTAGAGCAGCGCGGCGGCGGCGAGGAGCAGGACCAGCTCCCACAGCGCGTGGACGGCCAACCGGTCGCGGCCGGGCTCGCCGTGCTCCGGGTCGTCGAAGACATCGTCGAGCTGCGCCGCGCTCGGTGTGGCCCGCCGGGCGGCCAGGCCAAGTGTGCTCTCGCCCGGTGGCACGCTGTAGTCGGACGAGGCCGGATAGGCACCGGGTGTGTAGACGGACTGGTTGGACACGCCGAGTGTGGGCGCGTCCTCGGGGACGCCGCCGGAGCGGAAGTCCGACTCCTCACGGAAACCGGGCTCGCCACGGAACCGCGAGTCGTCGTACGCCATCGGTGCGCCTCCTGCCAACCGGACCGTACGGGTCGCACAGTAACCGCGGATCGTGACCAGCGACAGTCCCCAGGCCCGGAAGACCGCGATGTTGCCACGGCCGTCGATCGATCCGAGCCGGCGGCTACGCGACCTGGTCGTCCTCGGCCCGGTCGGCCCCGTCCTTGCGGCCCTGCCTCGGCAGGTCGGTGTCGCGCCGGCCCGGAGGGACGCGGCAGGAGCGCTCCAGCCACAAGGCCGCGGCGACCAGCACGATCGAGGCGGCGACGCCCAGCAGGGCCTGCGGGAGGTTCTCGGAGACCTTGGCGAGGACACCACGCTGCGTGAGCAGCCACGAGGACATGCCGATGTAGACGCCGCCGAACAGGGCCGCGACCAGTGCCGAGGCCTTGCCGAGGACCGCGTATCGGGCGATGACCAGCGGTTGCAGCGGGCCCGCGCCCGCTTTGCGCAGGATCCGGTTCCGCGTCGAGTACGCCTCGAAACCCTCGAAGATCGCGAGCCCGATGAGCGTCAGCGGGGGCAGCCACGGCAGCGTGGGCATGTCGTTCCACAGGTTGCTGATGCCGATCCAGGACAGCGCCGTCGTGGCGAGCGCCGCGATGGCCAGCGTGGCCGGACGGGTGGGCTCCATCCGGCCCTTCGGACCGTTCGCGTTGGGATCGTCGGGTGGCGGCGTGGCCATCGTCTCCGCTCCAGATCACGATTCGAGGTGGATGTCAACTCTTGGGCGCAGGTCGGCGAGGTCGCCGGCGACCGGGTCGACGCGCAGCAGGTCGTTGAGCCATCCGTGACCCGGCAACTGCCCGTAGGGCTGGATGTCGAGCCACGGCCGGAGCACAAAAGCCCGCAGGTGGGCCCGCGGATGCGGCAGCGTCAACTCCGGGTCGCCGGCGGTCACCGGCTGGCCGTCGTCGTCCCACACGGCGACCACGTCAACGTCAAGGGTACGCGGGCCGAACCTGCGCTCCGGGTCGCGCACGCGCCCGGCCGCCCGTTCGAGACGTCGCGCGGTCGCCAGCCAGTCCCGCGGGCCGGCGGCCGGATCAGCGGCCAGCACGACGGCGTTGAGGTAGTGCGGCTGGTCCGGATCACCCCACGGCGGCGTCTCGTACACCCCGGAGACCATGAGCACCGCCTCGCCGAGACCTGCCACGGCACCGCGCAGGTGGGCCTCCCGGTCGCCGAGGTTGCTGCCGAGCGACAGCACGGCGCGGGTCATGATCGGGACCGACGCACGGTCACCGCCACGTCGGCGAACTGCAACGGGATCGGAGCCTGGGGCTTGTGCACGGTCACGGTTGCCACCCGTACCCTCGGGTCGGCGAGACACACGTCGGCGAGGCGCTGCGCGAGCGTCTCGATGAGATTGACCGGCTCGCCGCCGACCACCTCCGCGAGCCGTTCGGCCAACTCGCCGTAGTGCACGGTGTCGGCGACGTCGTCGGAGACCGCGGCCGGCACGAGGTCGAGCTCGAGCACCGCGTCGATCACGAAGTCCTGGCCGTCGCGGCGCTCGAAGTCGAACACGCCGTGATTGCCGCGAACCGTCAATCCGGACAGCGAGATCCGGTCCGTCGTCATCCCGCCGCCTTCGTCGCCTGCCACACCTTGATCGCGTCCACGTTGCCACGGACCTCGTGCACCCGCACGCCCCAGGCACCAGCGGCGACCGACAGCACGGTGGTCGCGATGGTCGCGGCCTCCCGTTCCGCGGTCGGCCGGGGATTGCCACCGGGGTCGGCGAGCAGCCGGCCCAGGTGCGACTTGCGACTGGACCCGACCAGGACCGGATGGCCGAGTGCGATCACGTCGGGCAGGTGGGCGGCGAGACGCCAGGTATGTTCCGGCCTCTTGGCGAAGCCGAGGCCGGGGTCCAGGATCAGCCGATCGGGTGCGACCCCGGCGGCGACGGCCGCGTCGACCCGCTCCATGAGCTCGGCGCAGACCTCCTTGACCACGTCGTCGTAGACGGCCAGGTCCGCCATCCGGCGCGAATGGCCCCGCCAGTGCATGAGCACCCACAGGCAGCCGGCGTCCGCGACCACCCGGGCCATGTCGGGGTCGGCCAGCCCGCCGGAGACGTCGTTGACCAGCTCGACGCCGGCCCCGATCGCCGCGGCGGCGACGGCGGCACGGGTGGTGTCGATGCTCATCGCCACCCCCTCGGCCGCGAGGGTGTCGATCACCGGCAGCACGCGCCGAAGTTCCGTCTCGGCATCGACCCGGTCCGCGCCCGGCCGGGTGCTCTCGCCGCCGATGTCGATGACGTCGGCGCCTTCGTCGCGCATCTGCAGGGCATGGCGCACGGCGGCGTCGAGGTCCGCGTAGCGACCGCCGTCGGAGAAGCTGTCCGGGGTCACGTTCAGCACGCCCATCACCACGGGCGAGGGACGTCGCAAGAGCATCACTTGAATGAAGGTACTCAACTCAATCCGGGCGCTGGGGGGCGACCTGCGACAACCTTCACGGCCCGCCTCCGGGTCGTCACAGCAGTCACACTTTGCACACAGACCCCGGACCGGTCAGCTTGTTGGATAGGGGGCTGCAACGTACTCTCTGCAAGTGAACGTTATTCGGACCGTTAAACCCGACAATGGGCAATTACCAGGGCAAACGCCCGGATAAGGTTCTGCCGGAGAACGACACAGCAGCCGGGGTTGTACCACCGGGTCGTCTTTTCGGCGAGGCTTGACGCGCGACGTGCACCACGCCCGCCGCGCCTCCGGGGAGGTCTGATGATGTTGATGGAGATCGGCCAGGCGATGTGGGGCGACGCCGCACGCGCCATGGATGCGATCGCCCTGGCGCCGACACCCACGCCAGCACCGACGGAGATCAACACCGACGGCATCCTGAGCTTCTTCGCGACCAAGATCGTGCCGATCCTGCTCGCGGTCCTCGGTGTCATCTTCATCGGCCGGGCCAGCAAGGGAGAGGTGTCCCGGGTTCTGACGAGTTCGGCGATCGCGATCATCGGCCTGGCGTTCGTTGCCGGCGCCGCTTCGCTGTTCTTCTTCGGCGGATCGCTGATCGACCTGCTGTTCAAGTAGGCCGGACGACCATGCGGCTGCGCACAGACGACGACATCTACCGGGCCCGCCTGGTCTATCTGGGGCCGCCCGGCTACACCCTGCCGGTTCAGTTGCCCTACGCGCAGTACGGTGTGTTCGCGCTGCTCGTGCCGCTGTTCATGGTCATCCGCTACGTGATCACGCTGCAGGTCGACTACTTCCCCGCATACGAGATCGCCCTCGCGATCGTCGCGACCTCCCTGATCTTCCGGTATGTCGACCCCGACCGCCCCGCGCGGATGGTGGTCCGCACCGCCCTGACCGACTGGCGCCATACCCGGGAGCCGAGCACGGAGCAGCGCGACGCCCGACTGGTCGCCACCCGTGTGCGCATCCGGCCGGAACTCACCGGTGATCTCGCATGACCAATCCGCCGCCGCGCCGGACCGGCGGGCACTCCGACCGGCCCGACCTCGATGACGACGCTGCGCAGTCAACTGATTACGATGGCGGCCTGCGCGCGGTCGCCGAGAACGGCCGCGTGGCGATGTTCCGTGGCACAGGAAGCGGCACCGGCACGGGCAGAGCCGCCGACCGGCCGGTGAGCGCACAGCCCGCGGCAGACGTCGACTCCCCGTTTTTGGGTCTCTTCGACGACCCGCCCGGCGGGCGACCGCGCGATCGCCTGCGGGCGCTGGAGCCCGGCGGTGCCGTCGCGGGCGCTCCCTCCACCGGCGCCGAGCGGCCGATCTCCGGTGTCCCGATCTCCGGTGTGCCGATCTCCGCCGCACCCGCCTCCGGGCCGCCCCGCGCACCGGAGGATCTGCGCGCGCCGAAGCGGGTCGCACCCCGGACGCCGGTCACCGAGAGCACCCGGACCAACGGGGTCGGATCGCGTCCCGCGCTCGGTGCCGGCCCGTCCGCTGCCGCCAAGGGCGTGCCCGCTGCCAAGAGCGCCCCGTCGAAGGGGCTCCGGTCGGCGCCCGGCCGTGAGCTCGCGCCGCCACCTGCCCGGCGCACCCCACCGCCGCCCGCCCGCGGTGTCCCGACCCGCGGCACTCCCGCCGAGGCACCGGGCCGGATCCCGCCACCGCCGCGGCCGCCGCGCATGACGCCACCGCCCGGCCGGGGACGCAAGACACCGCTGGACCGGACCCCGAAGCCGCGGCACAAGGACCGCTCCGCCGCCGTCGACCTGGCGATCACCGAGATCGCCGGGCACCTGACCTTCACCCCCAACACCGTGACGGCGTGGTACTGGCTGCCCGAGGTGCGGTGGGCGTTCCGACCCGACGCCGAGCGCGAGGCCCTGCTGTCGGCGATCTCCGAGCAATACGCGGGCCTCGCCGGCTTCCGGCTCCACCTGCGACGCACGACCCGGCCGTTCCCGGCCGACCAGTGGGCGCGGGTCGTCGACGGCAACACTCCGCATCCGCTGCCCCCGGTGCCGCACGCCCCCACCTGGTCCGACCACCTGGTCGCCGCGCAGAAGCACCTGCTGTCGATCAACCACGCCGAGGGCCAGACGTACCTGGGCATCGCCTTCGCCCGGCGCACGCTCGGCGACACGTTCGCCGAGCGCATCGGCGCCCTGTTCAAGCGCGGTGTCGCCGACGCCGAGCGGCGCCGGATGGCACGCACCGTCGAGCAGTTCGACGAGGTGCTCGGCGCGTTCGGCATGCGCGGACGGCGGGTGACCGCGTTCGAGCTGGAATGGCTGCTGTACCGGTCGGTGGCGCTGTGCATGTCGCCGCCCGGCCAGATCACCACGCTCGAAGGCGGCTGGGACCGCGGTGACCTGCTCGCGCTGACGGAGCAGGTGGAGCGATACCGCACGCCCTACGGCTCGACGGTCAAGCTCGTCAACCGCGTCAGCGGCGAGGAGCGGCACGTCGCCGTCCTGACCGTCGGCCGGATGGAGCCCCTGGAGATCCCCGAGCGGCACGAGCCGTGGCTGCACTTCCACGAGCGGCTGCCCTGGCCGATGGAGCTCTCGTCGCGGATCGACATCCTCGGCCCCGGCGACTCGTTCCGCAATCTCGAGCACCGGCTCCGCCTGATCCGTTCCCAGCAGGCCGACTACAGCGAGCACGGCATCGACGCGCCGCCGGAACTGGAGCGGCTCGCCAAGCGAGCCCTCACGATCGGCGACGAAATCAGCACCGGCCTGCCGGTCGACTCGTCCCGCGCCCACGGCTGGCACCGCATCGCCGTCGGCGGCCGCACCCGGGAGGAGTGCCTCGAGCGAGCCCGCCGGGTCACGCAGATGTACTCGCGCGAGATGCGGCTCGCCCTCCAGCACCCGAAGAACCAGGACTGGCTGGCCCGCGAGTTCATCCCGGGCGAGCCGCTGGCCAACACCGGCTACCTGCGGCGCATGCCGGTCAAGCTGTTCGCGGCCGCCCTGCCGCAGGCCGCGTCGACGGTCGGTGACCGCCGGGGTGACCTCATCGGTCGTACGGCGGGCACCTCCCGCCGTCCGGTCTTCCTCGACCTGCACTTTCCGATGGAGGTCCGCGAGCGCTCCGGCCTGGCGGTCTTCGTCGCCGAGCCCGGCGGTGGCAAGTCGACCCTCATGGGCGCCCTCGGCTACCTCGCGGCCCGCCGCGGCGTGCAGGTCACGCTCCTGGATCCGTCCGGTCCGCTCGCCCGGCTGTGCGCGATGCCGGAGCTGGCGCCCTACGCGCGGGTGCTCAACCTGACCGGCTCCGAGCAGGGCACACTCGCGCCGTATTCGCTGATCCCGACCCCGCAGCGGTCGCATTACGCTCTGGGCGGCGGCGGTGACCGCGAGTTCGAGATCGCGGTGTCCAACGCCCGCGCCGAGCGTCGCATGCTGGTGCAGGACATCTGCATGATGCTGGTGCCGCCGCAGGTCGCCCGCGAGGCGTCGACGGCCACGATGCTGCGCCACGCGGTCCGGCAGGTGCCGGCGGAGGAGTCCTCGACCCTGGAGGACGTGATCCGCTCGCTGCGGGACACCGGTGACCATGAGGCCCTCGAGCTCGGCAACCTGCTGCTCGACACCGCGGAGATGCCGCTGGCGATGCTGTTCTTCGGCTCGCCACCGGCCGGGCTGCTGGGCGCCGACGCCGCGCTCACGGTCATCACCATGGCGGGCCTGCGGCTGCCCGACCTCAAGATCGAGCGCGAGTACTGGTCGGCCGAGGAGTCCCTCGCCCTGCCGATGCTGCACACCGCCCACCGGCTCGCCGTCCGTCGCTGCTACGGCGGCGACATGGCCCAGCGCAAGCTGGTCGGCCTGGACGAGGCACACTTCATGGAGGGGTGGCGCTCGGGCCGCTCGTTCCTGGTCCGGCTCGCCCGCGACTCCCGGAAGTGGAACCTCGCGGCGCTGGTGGCCTCCCAGAACCCGAAGGACATCCTCGGGCTCGACGTGCAGAATCTCGTGTCGACGGTCTTCGTGGGCCGGATCGCCGAGGACTCCGAGATCGCCGCCGAGGCACTCCGCCTGCTCCGCGTCCCGACGGACGTAGGTTACGAGCAGACCTTGGCCGCACTGTCCCAGGTGGACACAAGCTCGTCCTCGCGGCTGGGGTTCCGCGAGTTCGTGATGCGCGACGTCGACGGACGCGTCCAGAAGGTCCGCGTCGACGTCTCGTACGTTCGAGACCTGCTGCGTTACCTGGACACGACACCGGGGGGTGCACCGGCCGGCACCACTGTCGGCGGTGAGGTCGTGGACGTCCACGACGATGACCCGGAGGACGATCGGTGAGACGCCTGCCCGTGTACGCGGCCGTGATCATCGTGACGGCGATGGCCACGCTGTTCGGCGGGTTCGCTTCCCCAACCTCGGCCACCCCACCACCCCGAGCCCCGGGCGATCCACTGTGCACCGTCGAGGAGTGGCGGGTCCCGACCAACTTCGAGAACTGCGCCAACCGCCTCCAGGTGGACATCCAATCCAGGGTGAGTTGCCTGGACGCCCCAACCCCGAGTGCTCCCGATTCCGGCATGGCGGGCTGGTTCGCCCAGGAACCAACAACAACCGGCGGCTCTCGACTCCGCTTTCGTTACAGCGAATACGGCTATGCGGGATACGACTTCGCCACCTACGACCTAAAATGCTCCTCCGTCGTAACAAATCCTAGTGCGGAGTTCGAAAACACGGTCGCCAACGGCGAGTTCCTTCTCGCCACATCGGTGATCGGCGCCTCGAACGCTCTCCGGGAACGCGCATGGGATCCATCATATATGTGGGGTTGGGCCGATCCACTCGTGGAGCAGGCCACTAAGGCCGTCTACGTGAAGGTTTTCACCGCATTTGGTGCCATAACTCTTACCATTGTCGGCCTGTATTTACTGTGGCGTTCACGCCAGTCAGATCTTTCCAACGCGGTCACGACCGCCGGCTGGGCGGTCTTCGTCATGGTCCTGGTCACGGGAATCGCCGCATGGCCCGCATGGTCTGCAAGCCTGGCAGATAAGACCTTGGTTTCCAGCCTCGGCGTTATTCACGACGCTGTGGGACCTCCATCGGAGGAGATTCCACCAGGCCAGTGCCGAAACCCCGATCCTGCCGCTTGTGCCGATACACGACCACCGGCCGTGAGAGCGAGCAACACCGTTGTGGACGGTTTACTCTACAACAATTGGCTTCGAGGTGCCTTGGGGTCGGCAGACAGTGAAACCGCGAAGAAGTACGGGCCAGCACTGTACGACGCCAAGTCTTTCTCTTGGGAGGATATCCAGAAAATTCGGGCCGATGAACGACGAGCAGCCAATGAGGAAGAGCAGCGAATCCGTGACAAACGCCCCGGCCCACCAGTCGAATCAACGATGCGGAAGACTGTAATCGAGGAGAAGAAGCAGCGGTGGATGCGGATCGCCGAGCAGATCAAGACGGAAGATCCCGAGGCGTATCAGCACCTTCAGGGAACCAAGGGGATGGATCGGATCGGGGCGGGGTTTCTTGCCATTCTGTCCGCCCTCTTCTTTTCCCTGTTCGATATCACCGCGTCCATTCTGGTCATCCTCGGCTTCCTGATTTTTCGGTGGGCCGTCATTGCGGCGCCGATCTTGGGAACTGTCGGGTTGTTGCGGCCGGCCAACGCTGGCCTGCGGCGGCTCGGCAACGCTGTCATTGCGGCGATCTTCAACATCATCATCTTCGGTACCGGATCGGCCATCTACCTCTTTGCCGTCACGTTGATTCTCGGAACGGCGTCGTTGGCTGGATGGCTCCAGGTATTGCTGATCTGGCTCACCGGAGTTGTCGGCTGGCTGTTGCTCCGGCCGTACCGCAGGATCACCCAACTCGGCGGCAAGGACTCCACCCGCGCGATCACCTCCGCGGGTAGCTGGCACCGGCTGTTCATGCGGGATGTTCGCCAAGCCGCAGCGTTGAAGATCGTCGACGCCGGAGGTACCAACGAGCCTCGGAGCCAGCGGCGGGGGGAAAGTTTGCAGACACAGCAGCGGCCTGAGTCGCGGACCGAAGACTCGCTCCCCGTCAGGAGCGGCGGCGGGTCCGGGCACGACGGCGGGGGGCGGCCCGAGGAGCGGTCGAGCCGGCAGGACGCATCGCAGCGCCGGCGGCGGGAGCCGCGTTGGGAGGAGCCTGACGTGCCCGCTGAGAACGCACCGTCCTACTCGATCTATCGGCCCGACTCGGACCGTGCCGGCACCGACCGAGGGCCGGCGCGACGGCCGGAGTCGGCGAGTCTGCCGGGGTGACGGGCGATGCGGACGGTCCTGCGTCTTCTCGGCACGCGGTACGGCATCGCGCTGCTCCTCGTCGTGATCGTCCTCGCCGTCGTGGGCTTCGGTCGTACGATCCTCGACAGCCGCACCGACGGGCCGCCGAACGACGCGCTTGGGCCGACCGTCGCGCCCGTCGAGACGACGCCTGACCCGTTCAGCTCGGTCGGCGACGACAGTGTCGACGACGAGCCCGGCTCCGTCGCGCCCTCGCTGAGCAAGGATGCGCCTGACGCGACGACGGTGGCCACCCGGTTTGCCAACGCCTGGTTGCGCAAACCGGGACAGTCCGGCGACCAGTGGCGGGCCGGGCTCAAGCCGAACGCCTCGACGGACCTGATGACCGAACTCGCCGAGACCGACCCGAACGACGTCCCCGCCTCGACGATCACCGGCCCGGTCGCGATGCAGAACTTCGGTCAGGACGCCACCGCCCGCTTCCCCGCCGACGGCGGGACCATCGTGCTCGAGTTGCAGATCGTCGACAGACGCTGGCAGGTCACGGGGCTGGGCTGGGAGGCTGCGTGAACGATCTCGAGGCCACGGACGGCCTGGACGAGGGCGGTGGCAGGCGCACGATCCGCCCGGCCCTGCTGATCGCGCTGACCACGGTACTGATCCTGGTGTGCTGCAGTGGCGGGCTGATTTCGTTCTTCATGGACGCGGCGCGGAACACGGTCAACAACGCGGCCGGATGCGGCAACGGCGAACTCGTCGACGCCTCGGCCAAGCTGCCCACGCATCGATCGCTCAGCCCCGAACAGGTCCGCAACGCCGCGATCGTCGTCCGCGTCGGGCAGGACATGAAGGTACCGCCGCGCGGCTGGGTCATCGCCGTCGCGACCGCGATGCAGGAGTCGAGCCTGCGCAACCTGCCCCACCTGGGCAGCCGCAACGACCACGACTCGCTCGGACTGTTCCAACAGCGTCCCAGCACCGGCTGGGGCACGCCGGAACAGATCATGGATCCGCAGTACGCCTCCCGGAAGTTCTACGAGAAGCTCCTGACGGTTCGCGGCTGGGAGTCGATGTCGCTGACGCGGGCCGCGCAGCGGGTGCAGCGCAGCGCGTACCCCAACGCGTACGCGAAACACGAAGAGGCCGCGACGACGGTCGTTAACTCACTGACCGGCGGCGCCGCCCGGGCCGTGGGCAACCAGTTCGACCTGCGGTGCGTCGCCGCCGGCCAGATGGCCGCGTCCGGCTGGATCGCGCCGGTCAAGGGCAAGGTCGGCTCCGGCTTCCGGACCGCTTCTCGCCCGACCCACCAGGGCGTCGACATCATCGTCCCAAGGGGCACGATTATCCGGGCTGCAGCGGCGGGCCAGGTCATCAAGGCCCGATGCAACGCGATCGGCCCGAACGGCGCCGACTGGGGCTGCGACCGCGACGGCTCGCCGAGTGTGCGCGGCTGCGGCTGGTACGTCGACATCCGGCATGCGAACGGCATCATCACGAGGTACTGCCACATGGTGAAACGGCCGAACGTGGTGGTCGGCCAGAGCGTCGCGCCCGGTCAGGAGATCGGTGTCTCCGGCACGTCCGGCCACTCGTCGGGCCCGCACCTGCACTTCGAGACGCACATCAACAACGATTCGAGCAAGAACGGCGCGGTGGATCCGGTCCAGTTCATGCAGCGCGTGGGTGCGCCGCTGGGGGTCGAGCCGTGACCGAGTTCCCGTCCGACGACCTGCCCGACTGGGACCTCCTCGCCGGGAACGCCGAGCGGGCGCCGGCGGGCATCGAATACGTACCTGCGGGAGCGATCCGCGACCTGCGCGGCCGCCGAGCGATGATCGGGGTGCCGGGTCTGGGCTGGCGCGACGATCTACGGATCGACGACACGGTGATCCAGGCGAGCCGTACCTACGTCCCGGTGCTGCCGGAGCACGAGTGGTACCGCGCGGAGGCCGAGCAGACTGAGGTTTTTGCACCGTTGGTACCGTTGGAGCGGGTGTGGGTGGAGCGCACATCGTCTACGGTCACCCCGACCGAGGCGACCGACCTCGTGGCACGGTTGATCTCGCTGGACGCCCCGCCCGCACGCCCCCCACGCCGGGCCAAGGACGTCATGGCGATGACGGGTTTGCGAGTCGTACGGGTAGCCGGCCCGGACGACAAGACATCCTCGGATGAGCGCGACCTGAGAGCGGTGACGGAGCCGTACAACAGCGCGGAGGGCGACATCTGCATCCGAGTGTGCCGCGAATTGGACTGGTACCGA
Organism: Dactylosporangium roseum; assembly: GCF_025264685.1. Taxonomy (GTDB): domain Bacteria; phylum Actinomycetota; class Actinomycetes; order Mycobacteriales; family Micromonosporaceae; genus Dactylosporangium; species Dactylosporangium roseum. The sequence continues at coordinate 608,969 of NZ_CP073721.1, read as the reverse complement.
TGGGCCTGGAGCGGCCAGGCCCCAAAAACCCTGGAGGTCCCAATACACCTCCTATGGGTGGAGTGACCCCTACAGAATGCGCTCCGCCCCGCACACTCGCCAGCTATCCGACTTCACGAAATGAAACGTCCACTTCTGAACCTGGACCGAGTCGAGGCCGTTGGCTTCCGGAACCACTACATTGAGATGCGCTGAGACGTCGACCCTATCCCCTTGGTTGGACACGGAAAGGTCGGACACTGACGTGCTGATCGCAATGTTGTATCTCGCTTCAAGCCCTAGGATTTCATCGATGGCCTGATCGACAGCCTCCAAGCGCGGAGAATTACATTCGAACACCCTGGCGCGCGCCGCGTCACGCAAGTTGAACCGGGCGTTGACGTATTGCTGCAATGTAACCGTCGGACTGCTGCGATCCGGCGTCGTGGCCTTGTCGTACCAGAAATAGGCCGTTAACGAACCGGCCAAGCACACCAGCGCCGCCACCGACACCAGCACCAAAAGTAGCGTCCTGCGGACGCCCATTGGCTTGTTCGCCGGGCCCGGAGGCGTCGACGGAGGTGGTCGTAGCCGCCCCAGCGGCACATCCCGCCCGATGATCTCGCCCTCCAGGACCTCCTCGCCGCCCGGACGGGACTTCGGGATCGGTCTGCTCCGGTCGATCTCCGGCTCGTTCGGCTTCGATGGGTCCACGTCCCAAAGGCTATCCGCCCGCCGCCAGACCGGCACACTTCCGCGCCGTGCGAACAAGCCCCTGCGAACAAGCCGAAGCCGCGCGGAGAAACCCGAGGCCACGCCAAGAAGCCCGGAAAGCCCGAAGAGACCCGAACACGAACGGAGACGAGCGAAGACCAGCGAAGACCCAGCGAAGATTAGCGGAGGCCAGCGAAGAAGGACGCGAGGTAGAGCGAAGACGAGCGAAGGAGCTGGGAGAGAGCCGCGGAGAAGGACCCGCGAGGGGGCCGCCGAAGGAGGCGGACAGGAGCAAGCAGATGACACTCGAAGCGAGCAGACCTGAGAACGAAGCCAGGTGGCAAAGGACGAGCGTGTCATCTGACCTGGCCGGTCACCTGCGCGAACGTGATGCCATCAGTGTGCCTGCTGACTCGGCCACCGGACTGCGTTACCGTTCCCGCATCTAGCTTGGATCGGAAGGGGCACGGTGGCACGCCTGCGGGCACGGATCGAGCGAGCGGCTGCGCAGCATCGGCACACCGCTGCGCTGGTCGTCGCCGCCGGGCCGATCCTCGACAAATACTCCCCGACCGCCGCGCCCGTTGATCAGTACGCCGAGCAGCACGACCTCGCGGCCGGGCTGCGCTCCGACGCCGCGCTGCTGGCTCCGGGCTGGCTGGGCGCACAGCTCGACGCGCTCGCGCCGGCCACGCCCCTCGGTGGGCCGCTGCCGCCGACCTTCGTGCGCGTCGGGCAGGCACACCCCCTCGACGACGCCCGATTCCCGGTCGTCGTGCCGTTGCTGCGGGCCGGACACATCGCCGTCGACGCGGACGCACGGGACAGCCGGGTCGCCGGGGTGCTCCGAAGCCTCGTCCTGCGTCTGCTGGCGTCGTCACCGCCCGGTTCGGTACGCATCCGGACCGTCGACGCGGTCGAAGGCGCGACCTTCAACTGGTTCACCGGCATCGAGTCGATCATGCCGCCGCCCGCCACGGACGCCGAAGGGCTCCGCGCGGTGCTCGACGAGGGCGAGCAGTGGCTCGCGTCCCGCACCGACGGCCCCGGACCGACGCTGCTCATCGTCATCGCCTCGCTGCCCGAACTCACCGAGGGGCGCGACCTGGCCCGGATCGCCGGCCTGGCGCACGCCGGACCGGCCGGCCGCCTGCACCTGATCGCCGCCGGCTGGCCGCCGCCGCCGCTGACCGCCGAAACGACACAGGCGCCGTTGCCGCATGCGACCCAGATCGCGATCCGCAACCCGCACGCCTGGGTCGGTGATCCGCCCGGCACCACGTTCTCCGGCACCGGCGTCGCCCCCGCCCGCCTCAACGCGCCCGTGTACCTCGACCCCGACCCGCCTGCCGAACTCGTCCGCCGCGTCTGCGCGGAACTCGGTGGCCCGTGGAACGCGCCGCCCACACCGGTGGGTGAGCCGAGCCGGACCGCCTGGCTGGAATACGTCGCCGCCGCCCAACGGCTCGACGTCGTCCGCCGCGAAGTGATCGCGGTCGTGGCCGAGCACAAGGCAGCGCTCAAGGCCGCCCGTGATGATTTGGCAGCAGTACGGGCAAAGCTCGCACACCACCGCGCGTTCCTGGCCGAGATGGCGGGTGAGGCCGGTGGACGCCCGATCGAGTACGAGCCTTCGTGGCAGGAGACCCAGGCGGCCCACGCCGCGCTGACGAGTGCCCAGCGGCCGGCGGGCAGGCGGTGGGGAGCCCCCATGGCCCCTCCCCCGCCGTCGAGCGGCGGCCCGGCGATGGGCTGGCAGCGGAGCACCCGAACGGCGTCCCTCCCGGTGAGCGCGCCCCCGATCTCCGCCCCGCCGCTGCCCCCGGGCACCCCGGCCGCCCCTCGTGTGTCCGCCTCGCAAGCATCGGCCGCGCACACCGCCGCCTCTGGCGTGTACACGGGCGCAACGCCCGGGATGCACACCGGCACGATCCCCGGGATGCCGGTGAGCGGCCCGATACCGGGCGCTCCGCCGGCTCCGGCGATGCCGCAGCATGCGATGCCGGGCACCCCGGCGGGAACCGCGGCACACGGACGGCACGCCGCGGCCATGCCCGGAACTCCGGCCGGACCGCAGATGCCCCCGGCCGCGATGCCCGGGACACCGGCCGGCCGAGCACCCGCGGCGCACGGACGGCACGCCGCGGCCATGCCGGGCACACCCGCCGCGATCCACGGGCGGCCCGCCACCGCGATGCCCGGGACACCGGCCGGGCCGCGGGTGCCGGGCGGGCCGGGGGCGGTACCGATGGCGCACAACGCTCACACGACCGGCTCCATCCCGCGAATCCCGGTCAGCGGGACACCGGCGACCGGGGGCGGCGGGGTCGTCGGAACCGGTGCCGTGCGCCCTGTAAGCCCCCCAGCGCCCGAATCGGTGCCCGGGAGGGTATCCACCGCCCTGCGGGTCGCCGCGGCCGGCCTGAAGCAGTCTGAGGCGGCGCTGTCGGCGCCCGGGCGACAGGCCGCATCCACCCGGCGGGTCTGGCTCAACGCCGCGGTCTACTTCGGCTTCGCGATCCTCGCCGCGATCGTGCAGATCCCCACGCTGCTCGCGGGCGAGCGGAGCAGCCAGGTCAGCATCGTGGCGCTGCCCTGCGCCCTGGTGCTTCCGGCCATCGCGTTCGGCCTGGGCTGGCTGACCATCGGCGCGATGACCCGGCACACCACGTCACGCACCCCGGTGCTGGGCATGGTGATCAGCCTGCTGGCCCTGATCCCGCTGCTGGTATTCGGCGGCGTCCTGCTACTGACCCCATAGAGCGTCCTGCTACTGACCCCATAGCGGCTGACCCGCGCAGAAGGACGGCCCTGTACAGGGGAAGCGCCGGGCCGAAACCCGACGCCTCCGGCAGATGGTGTCAGCCGCGCAGGATCAGCGACATCGCCTCGGCGCGCGACTTGGCGTCGTCGCGGAGCAACCCCCGCACCGCCGACGTGATCGTGCGCGAACCGCCCTTCTGGATGCCGCGCATCGACATGCACATGTGCTCGCACTCGATCACGACGATGACACCCCGCGGGTTGAGCTGCGTCATCAGCAGATCGGCGATCTGCGAGTTGAGGCGCTCCTGCACCTGGGGCCGCCGCGCGTACACCTCGACGAGGCGGGCCAGCTTGGAGAGGCCGGTGATCCGTCCGTCGTGCCCGGGGATGTACCCGATGTGGGCCACCCCGTGGAACGGCAGCAGGTGGTGCTCGCACATCGACATGACCTCGATGTCACGCACGAGGACCAGTTCCTCGTGGTCGGCCTCGAAGGTCGTCGTGAGCACCCGGGAGGGGTCGACGCGCAGGCCGGCGAACAGCTCGGCGTAGGCGCGCGCGACCCGGGCGGGCGTCTTGCGCAGACCGTCGCGATCCGGGTCCTCGCCGACGGCGATGAGGATTTCCCGTACGGCCGATTCGATGCGCTTGAGGTCGACGTTGCGCTCGACCTCGACCCCGCCCAGCTTGCCGCTCACCAGCCGGGCCGCGACGTGGTCCAGCTCGACCTGGTCCAGTTCAGCGCCGAGCCCGGCGCCGTCATCGTCGGCGTCGGGCTCGGTGCTGCTGATCTCGCTCAGTTGGAACCGTCCGGGGTCTCCCCACCGCTGACGATCCGCACGTGATCGCCGTCGGTGGTGACACTGACCGGCTGGCCGACCTCGGCACCGTTGGCACCGGGCTCGACCGACGTGCGCCGGCGGCGTCCGTTCACGCTGTACGGCGCCATCGGCGGCCGCTTCACGACACGGGCGCAGATGCGGGCCATGTCGTTCTGGGAGATGGTCTCCTTCTCCATGAGCTCCTCGACGATGGTGTCGAGGACGTCACGGTATTCGACCAGGATCTCCCACGCTTCGTCGTGCGCGATCTCGATCAGCGAGCGGACCTCGCCGTCGATCTCGGCGGCGACCTTCTCGGAGTAGTCGCGCTCGTGGCCCATCGTCCGGCCGAGGAACGGCTCGCCTTCGCCCGTGCCGTACTTCACGGCGCCGAGCTTCGCGCTCATGCCGTACTCCGTGATCATCGCCCGGGCAAGCGCCGTCGCCTTCTCGATGTCGTTGCCCGCGCCCGTGGTCGGCTCGTGGAACACGAGTTCCTCGGCCGCCCGGCCACCCAGCGCGTAGGCGAGGGTGTCGATCATCTCCGAGCGCGTCTGCGTGTACTTGTCCTCGGTCGGCAGGACCAGCGTGTGCCCGAGCGAGCGGCCACGGGACAGGATGGTGACCTTGTGCACCGGCGCCGAGTGGGGCAGCGCCCAGGCGACCAGCGCATGGCCACCTTCGTGGTACGCGGTGACCTTCTTCTCGTGCTCGCTCATGACGCGGGTGCGCCGCTCCGGACCGGCGATGACCCGGTCGATGGCCTCTTCGAGGTAGTCGTTGGTGATCGCCCGCTTGTCGTTGCGGGCGGCCAGCAGCGCGGACTCGTTGATGACGTTGGCCAGGTCGGCACCGGTGAAGCCGGGCGTGCGCCGGGCGACGGAGTCGAGGTCGACGTCGGGCGTGAACGGCTTGCCCTTCGCGTGGACCCGCAGGATGGCCTTGCGGCCCTCCATGTCGGGCCGGTCGACGGCGATCTGCCGGTCGAAACGGCCCGGGCGCAGCAGCGCCGGGTCGAGGATGTCCGGCCGGTTGGTGGCCGCGATCAGGATGACACCGCCCTTGGTGTCGAAGCCGTCCATCTCGACGAGGAGCTGGTTGAGCGTCTGCTCACGCTCGTCGTGACCGCCGCCCATGCCGGCGCCGCGGTGGCGGCCGACGGCGTCGATCTCGTCGACGAACACGATGGCCGGCGCGTTGGCCTTGGCCTGCTCGAACAGGTCGCGGACCCGGGACGCGCCGACGCCGACGAACATCTCGACGAAGTCGGAGCCGGAGATCGAGTAGAACGGCACGCCGGCCTCACCGGCGACCGCACGGGCCAGCAGCGTCTTGCCGGTGCCGGGCGGGCCGTAGAGCAGGACGCCCTTCGGGATCTTCGCGCCCAGCGCCTGGTACTTCGCCGGCGCCTGCAGGAAGTCCTTGATCTCGTGGAGCTCTTCGACGGCCTCGTCGGAGCCCGCGACGTCGGCGAAGGTCGTCTTCGGCGTGTCCTTGGAGATGAGTTTCGCCTTCGACTTGCCGAAGTTGAGGACGCGAGAACCACCGCCCTGCATCTGCGACATGAACAGGAGCAGGAGGACGACGAGCACCGCGATGGGCAACAGGTTGATCAGCAGGCTGATGAAGATGTTGTCCTGGGTGACGTTGACGTTGTAGTCCTGCACCTTGCCCTGTGACTTGAGCTGGGAGAGCTCGTTCTGCAGCTCGTCCGCGCTCTGGGAGGAGAACTGACCCTGGATCTTGTTCGTCTCGCTGCCTTTGACCTTGACCTTGTTCTTGAGGTCGAGGTTGAGCGTCTGTTCCTTGTCCTGGATCACCGCCTTCGTGACGTTGCCCGACCGGAGCTGGTCGAACACGAACGACGTGTCCGCCTTCGTGTAGCTCGGGCCGGACGTGAAGAAGGAACTGAGCACGATGGCACCGATGATCACCAGAAGGATCCAGACCACCGGCCGGCGGAACAAACGGGTACGTTCCATGTTGTCGTCGGGCGCACACAGCGCCCGGCCCCTCCATCCGTAAGGCCGTCAACCACGCCGGACCCACTGTGCCGACGCGATGTCGAGAACGTCCGCATGGTGGGTTCGCTGACGCTCGCGACCATTTGACGGTACACCGTGGCACCGACAGTCGCGGATCGGCGTCGGCCGGGTAGGAGGTGCTCTCAGCAGACTCTCAGGAAATCCAGGTCAGCCGCGCCCGTATACGGAGGGTTTGAGCACCCCGACAAACGGGAGGTCACGGTACCGCTCCGCGTAGTCCAACCCGTATCCGACCACAAACTCGCTGGGTATGTCGAATCCGACATACCGCACCGGAACACTCACGCGCAGCGCGTCGGGCTTGCGCAGGAGGGCGACGACGTCGACGTTCGCGGCCGAGCGGCTCTCCAGGTACTTCAGCAACCAGGACAAGGTCAGCCCGGAGTCGACGATGTCCTCGACGACGATCACGTGCCGACCGGCAATGTCGCGGTCCAGGTCCTTGAGGATGCGAACGACACCGGAGGACGTAGTGCCCTGCCCGTACGACGAGACGGCCATGAACTCCATCTCGACGGGCGGGCCGGAGCGGCCGAGGGCGCGCGCGAAGTCGGCCATGAACATGACGGCGCCCTTGAGCACCCCGACCAGCAGCACCGATTCCACGTCGGCGTAGTCGGCCGCCACCTGCTTGGCCAGCTCCGCCGTCTTCTCGCGGATCTGCTCCTCGCTGACGATCACGTGGTCGATGTCGGACGAATGCCAGGTGCTGCCGTCGGCCATAGGCCTAGCCTGCCCTATCGGTCCCGCCGGATCGACGCCGGGTCACCCCTGAGGAGACCCGCGCCGCACTCAGAATCCTGCTGCCACACCGTCTGCCCGCGGTTCGGAGCCGGCCACATAGCCGGCGTCCGTGCGCCAGATGGCCTGCCCGTAGCCGAACGCACCCGGCGTGCCGACCACCGTCACGTCGTGACCGCGGCGGCGCAGGTCGTCGACGGCGCCGGCCAGGCCGGGCTCCACCCGCACTTCCAGCCCCGTGTGCCAGTACCAGCGCGGCCGGTCGAGCGCGGCCTGCGGGTCGAGCAGGTCGTCGACCGTGGAGAGCACGACCTGGAGGTGGCCCTGGGGCTGCATGTGCCCGCCCATCACGCCGAACGGTCCGACCACCGCGCCGTCCCGGGTCAGAAAGCCCGGGATGATCGTGTGGAAGGGGCGTTTTCCGGGCGCGACCACGTTCGGGTGAACCGGGTCCAGGACGAACCCGGCGCCACGGTTCTGCAGGCTGAACCCGGTGCCCGGGACCACGACGTGGGAGCCGAAGCCCATGTAGTTGGACTGGATCAGGCTGACCATGCGCCCGTCACCGTCGGCGGTGCACAGGTACACGGTGCCGCCCCGCAGCGGGTCGCCGGTCGGGTATTCGGCGGCGTGCTCGCCGATCAGCATGCGGCGGCCGGCGAGGTACGCGGGGTCGAGCAACTCCGCGGGGTGGGTGTGGAACGCCGGATCCGCCACGTAGGCGTGCGCGTCGGCGAAGCCGAGCTTGATCGCCTCTAGCTGCTGGTGCAGCGACGGCGACGCCGGAAGACCGTCGAGGATACCGAGCGCGATCAGGGCGGCGATGCCCTGCCCGTTCGGCGGCAATTCCCACACGTCGTGCCCGCGGTACCGCACGGAGATCGGGTCGACCCAGGTGGACTCGTGGTTCACCAGATCGTCGGCGCGGAGCAGGCCGCCGGTGCGCTCGGCGTGCGCGACCATCGCCTCGGCCAGCTCGCCGCGGTAGAAGGAGGCGGCACCGGTACCGCTGATGGAGCGCAACGACCGGGCGACGTCCGGGTTGCGGAACCGCTCCCCTGCCCTGGGCGCGCGACCACCGGGCATGAAGACGCGGGCCCACTCGACGAACTCGGGTCCGATCAGGTCGGCGTGCACGACCTCGGCGGCCCGGCCCCAGTGGTGGGCGACGGTCGGTGACACCGGGTAGCCGTGCTCGGCGTAGGCGATCGCGTCGGTGAAAAGGTCGGCGAACGGCAGCGATCCGAAGCGTTCGTGCAGGTCACGCCAGCCAGCCGGGGCGCCGGGAACGGTCACCGGCAGCCAGCCGCGCGCCGGCACGGCCTGCGTCGCGGTCGCCTGGCTGCCACCCAGCGCGGCCGACGCGAGCGCTGGCTCCCGGTCCAGCACGAGGTCGCGCGTGAGCAGGGCGGGAGACCGTCCGGAGGCGTTCAGCCCGTGGAGCCGCGAACCGTCCCAGACCAGGGCGAACAGGTCACTGCCGAGGTCGTTCGAGCCGGGCTGGAGCACCGTCAACGCGATCGCGGTGGCGACCGCCGCGTCGATCGCGTTGCCTCCGCGGCGCAGCACCGCCAGCCCGGCGGACGCCGCGAGCGGCTGACTTGTGGCCACGACACCGTGGGGCGCGAACAACGGCTTGCGCGCAAGGAGGTCTTTCGACACCGAATGATCTTAGGCGGTACGGACCGCGCGGCGCATCCGCTGATGTCAATGGTTTCCGTGCAACCTGCCGTCCTGCCGGGCGACGCGCACGCCACCGGGCAGCGCGGCGGGTCCCTGCCCGTGCCAGTCCACGACGAGCGCGTCGAGGGCCACCACGTGCCGGTTCGACAAGGCGCTGCCCGGCACCCCGAGCCGCCGCACCCAGGCGTGCAGCACCCTGGTGCGCACGGGCGCGGGCAGCCGTTCGAGCGCGGCGACGGACAGCGCCGCCGGCCCGTCGAGCGCCTTCTCCAGCGCGTCCGCGGCCAGCTCGTCGAGGTGGTTGTTGTCGGCGGCGACCAGCCGGGCGGTGCGCGCCAGGTTGTCGACCACACCGGCCCCTAGCGCCTCAACGAGTGGCCGGACGCGCGACCGGGCATATGCCGGATCGCTGTTGTGCGGGTCGTCCCACGGCACGAGGCCGTCGGCCGCGCAGGCGAGCCGGGTGTCGGCGCGGCGGACGTCGAGCAGGGGCCGCACGAACAGCACCCCGTGCCGCTCGCGTCGCTCCGGCATGCCCGCCAGCCCGCGCGGCCCCGAGCCGCGGGCGAGCGCGAGCAGCACCGTCTCGGCCTGGTCGTCGCGGGTGTGCCCGAGCAGTACGAGCCCCGCCCGGTGGGCCTTGGCAGCCGCGGCCAGCGCGGCATACCGGGCGTCACGCGCCGCCGCCTCCGGCCCGCCCGGCCCGGCCACCTTCACACTGCGCACCTCGACCGGCGCGAACTCCCGCTCGCGCGCCCAGCCCGCCAGCCGTACGGCCCGCTCGGCGGACCCGTCCTGCAGGCCGTGGTCGACGGTCACCATGCCGCAGTGCAGGCGCATGCGATGGGTGACGAACCGTGCCGCGACGGCCAACGCCAGCGAGTCGGCCCCGCCGGAACAGGCCACCAGCACCGTGTCACCGGGTGCGAGCGCCGGCTCGACCGCAGCCAGGCTCCTTCGGACCGCGGTCCGCACGGCCGCGACAGCCGGCGCCAGCGCGGCCATGCCGATCAGTCGGCACCGGCGGGCTTAACCGGCCGGTGACCGTCAGCCTCGGCGGCCTCGAGCGTCGTGCTGGACTCACCCGCGTCGAAGGCACTGCGCGGCTCGGGCGCCACTTCCGGCGGCGCCCCTTCGGCCTCGGCGCTCCCCTCCTTTGGATCGCCGTCCGCGGTGCTTCCGGTTTCGTCGCCCTCGGCCTTCACGTCCTCCGCCGCCGTGGCCTGCGCCTTGGCCGGCGTGCCCTCTGCGCCGGGCTCGACCTCGGCCGGTCCCGCCTCGGCAGCGGCCGGATCGACGTCCTCGACGGGAGGTGCCACGGTGACCGGTCCACCGGCGGGCGGCTCGACCTCGGCGGGCACCGCACCGGCCGACACCGGGTCGGCAGGGGTCCCCCCGGCCTTTCCACGCTCTTCCGGCGCGACCACACCCGGCTGCGTCTCGGCGGCCAGGCCGGCCACCTCGGTCGACTCGGCGACCCCGGCCTCCGCCGGAGCGGTGTCCGTCGGCTCGGGAACGGTCGGCACGGGGGCTGGTGGCGCCTCGGTGACCGGCGCGGCCTGCACGGGCGTCGGACGGCTCAGCGCGCTCGCGCCGAGCACGCGCACGATCCAGGCCTCGGGGTCACTCAGCTCGTCGAGCCGCGGAATGGTCAGCGGCGACTGCCACAGCTTGTTGAACCCGTCCATACCGACGTGCTCGACGACCGCGTGGACGAACTTGCGGCCCTCCGCATACTGCCGGAGCTTCACGTCGACACCGAGCAGCTTGCGCAGCACCCGGTCGAGCGGGTTGCCGGCCTCGCGGCGGCGGTTGAACTTGGACCGGATCTCCTCGACACTCGGCACCACCTCGGGGCCGACGCCGTCCATGACGAACTCGGCGTGGCCCTCCAGCACCGTCATCAGCGCCGTGAGCCGGTCGAGGACGGCCTTCTGACCCGGAGTCTGCACCAGGTCGAGGACCGAGACACGGCTGTTGGGATCGCGGACCACGTCGGCGAGTGCGCCGACGGCGCGCCGCATCCGCTCGGCGAGTTGGTCCTGGTTGAGCTGGGAGGCGTCGACGAACGCGCCGACCTCACCGAGGAAGTAGCCCCGCATCCAGGGCACGGCCGTGAACTGCACCCGGTGGGTCACCTCGTGCAGGCAGACCCAGAGCCGGAAGTCGCGCGAGTTGGCATTGAGCTTGCGCTCGGCCTCGACGATGTTAGGCGCGACGAGGAGCAACTGGCCGGGGTCGGCGGCGAAGACCTCGTATTGCCCGAGGACCTTCCCGGAGAGATAGGCCAGCACGGTTCCGGCCTGGACGCCGGTGAACCGCGAGCCGATGGCACCGACGACCGCACCCGGCTGCTTACCGCCCGCGAGCCGCTCGGCCAGCGGCTGGATGACCTGCCGCAGGCCCTCGATGTTGGTGGCGGCCCAGTCGCGCCGGTCGACGACCCGCACCGGTGGCCCTTGGACCATGGCACGGAGGCCGGTGAAGGCCGTGACGTGCTCGGCCGCCTCGTTCGCCAGCCCGCGCAGGTCGGCGACGGCGGCGGCGGCCTCTTCGTAGGAAACGGCCGGGCCGCTCTTGCCCAGCGCCGCTGCGGTGGCTGCGGCGAGATCCCAATCGACGAACTGCGCCATGTCCCCACCGTACCCGCGTCGGACCACTGCCGACCGCCTCGACTACCCCGAGTAAACCCTGATCACACTCCGCATCCGGACTATCGACAGCCGCAGGCCGCCAGCGCCGCGGCCACCCGGTCGAGCGCGACCACCGCCTGCCCACCGTCGGTGGTCTGGTCCGCCATGAACGCGAAGGCCAGCGCCCGGCCGTCGGCGTCCACCGCGATCCCCGCCAGCGAGTTGACCCCGGTCAGGGTGCCGGTCTTCGCGCGGACCAGCCCGGCCGCGGCCGCGCCGTCCTGAGCCTTGGTGAACCGGGTGGCGAGAGTGCCGGAGTACCCCGCGACCGGCAGGCCGCTGAAGATGCCGCGCATCTCGGCCCGGTCCGACCGGGCGGCCATGGCGAGAACGCCGGTGAGCAGCGCCGGGGAGAGCCGGTTGGTGCGGGAGAACCCGCTGCCGTCGACCAGGCCGTAGCCGGTGACCGGCAGGTTGAGCTCCGCGAGCACGGTCTTCATGGCGGCGGCCCCGCCCTCGAACGACGCCGGCTGCCCCTTGGCGATGGCCACCTGGCGGGCCAGCGCGTCGGCGAGCACGTTGTCGCTCTCCAGCAGCATGGTCTCGACCAACCGGACAAGCGGCGCGGACTCCACCTTGCCGAGTTCCTTCGTGCCCTGTGGCGCCGTTCCGGCCGCGACCGCGCTCTGCGGCAGACCGAGCACCTTGGCGAACGCCTGCGCGGCCTGGACCTCGGGCTGGGGGAAGCGGGCCGAGTACCGCGTCGGGTTGCGCCGCGCGCCCTCGGTCATCAGCGGGGTGATCACGGCACCGGAACCACCGGTAGTCGCGTCGGAGTCCCACCCCGGCTCGATGCCGGGGCCGGTGTAGAGCGACACGTCGTAGATCACCCGCGTCGGCGCGGCGTCGCCCAGTGCCTCCTTCACCTGTGCGGCGAGATCGTCCAGCCGTGGCGCGCCCGGATAGAACGACGTCGGGAACACCGCGAGCGTCGGGTCGCCGCCACCGACGATCACGACCTCGCCGGGTTGCGTGCCGGCCACCACCCGGGTCTTGATGCGGTACGCCGGGCCGAGCGCGGCGAGCACCGCGGCGGCGGTCACCACCTTCGTGGTGGACGCGGGCGTCATGGCGGCGTCAGGCTCGGAGGAGTACAGCACCTGCCCGGTGGCGACGTCGACGACGGAGGCGGTGATGTGCGGGCCGAGCGCCGGAGCGGCGAGCAGCGGGGCGAGCACCGCGGCGACTCCGGCCTGGCTGGGCATCGGCACCTGGCTGTCCATGGCCGCCAGCACGACCGGCGGCGGCTCGGCCGGGATGCCCGCCTTCCAGGTCGTGGACCGGCCGTCACCCAGGCCCAGCACGCGCACGACATCGGGGCCGGCGAACACGGCGGTCAATGCCACGGCGAGCGCGACGACCAGCACAGTCGCCGCGGCGACCACGCCGGCGCGGCCTCCGCTTTGTGGTGTTTCCCTCGCCACCCGACCCTCCCCGTTCAGCGTCACGGTGCTGTACGCGAGACTAATGGTCGGCGCAGCGGTGCGAGGGTGAGGAGTCATCAGATGGACTTCGACGTGACGGTCGAAATCCCGAAGGGTCAACGCAACAAGTACGAGGTTGACCACGCGACGGGCCGCATTCGGCTCGACCGGACACTGTTCACCTCCACGCAGTACCCGGCGGACTACGGCTACATCGAGGGCACGCTCGGCCAGGACGAGGACCCGCTGGACGCGCTCGTGCTGGTCCAGTCTCCCACGTTTCCGGGCTGCCTGATCCGCTCACGCGCGATCGGGATGTTCCGCATGACCGACGAAAAGGGCGGCGACGACAAGGTGCTGTGCGTCCCCGCCGAAGACCCGCGGCTGGAGCACCTCCGGGACATCCACCACCTCGGTGAGTTCGACCGGCTGGAGATCCAGCACTTCTTCGAGGTCTACAAGGACCTTGAGCCCGGCAAGAGCGTCGAGGGCGCGACGTGGGTCGGCCGGGTCGAGGCGGAGGCCGAGATCGCCGCGTCTCGCCGCCGTTACCAGGAGGCCATCGCGGCGGGCACGTATCACGACCCGGGTGTGGCGCCCAACGCGCACCCGACCGAGTAGCCGGTCCTTGTTCCGCTCGCCTGTCAGGTGAACAGCCCGTAGAGGCCCAGCACGGCGCAGGCGAGCGGCACGACCGAGATCATGCAGAGCACGTCGAGCAGGTCGGCGGCCCGGCCCACGTAGGGTGAGGACGGTCGGGTCGCCGCCCGCACGCCCGCGAGCGCGACGATCACCGCGGCCGCCGAGACCAGCGCGACGCCCTCGATCGCCGATCTGCACAGAAACAGTGCCAGCAGGGCCGGCCCGGCCAACCCGGCCCCGATCAGGGGCAGCCGCTGCCGGACGGTGACGAAGATCCGCGCCCGCAACAGGAACGCTGTCGCGGCCACGGCGACGAGAATCGTCCCCGAGACGTCGCCGGACCGCACGAGCACCAGGGCCGCACCGCCGGCCGCGAGGGCGCAGCCGATCAGCATGCCGGTGAGCATCTCGTCGGTCCGTGCCACCGCCGCGAAGATCCGGGACCGGTCGGGCGGCGCACTGATGACCCGTCCGCCCGGTGCCAGGTCGGCGGGCAGCGCGATCATCGGCATCGGCAGCTTCCCCAGGCGGATGGCGATGAGCGGCAATCCGGCCACACCTGCCACCAGCGCGGCGAGCACGACCGCGGCGGCGGCCGTCGGGCGGGTCACGATCGCCAGCGCTCCGGCCCCGGCGGCGAGCAGGCCCGCGGTCGCGCCCGCGACGAAGAGCCGCAACTGGTGCGCGACTCCGGCCGCGGCGACGAACGACGCCAGCAGCAGCGCGACACCGCCGATCAGGGCCCGGCCCGCGCCGGTCGCCGGATCGGGCGCGGACAACCAGCCGGCGACACCGGCGAACGGCAGCCCGTAGGCCGCGAGAACCGCGCCGACCAGCGAGTCGCCATAGGCACGCGACGCGGTCGACCCGGCCAGGACGAGAACGGCGACGAGCACGCCTGCGATCACCGGCGCGTCGAACCGGAGGGCCGCGACGACCGCGACCGCCAGGCCCGCACCTGCCGCGGCCAGCGCCGTGGCGCGCGTCGCCGCCGGGCTCCACGGGACACCCTGACGCCGCGCCCCGGCCGCGATCGCCTCGACGACGTCGTCGAACTCGAGCTCGGGCCAGCCCGTCCGGGCCGGCACAAGATACAGGATCGTGCCGTCGTGGACGCCTTGGCCGGCCAGCCCCGCGGCGGCCGAGAGCGTCGTGCCGTCGGCGCGTCTCAGCAGCCACCCGCCGTGCCGCTCGCCGTCGTCGGCAAGGCCGGCTCCGGCGTGCTGGAGCAGCTCCGGCAACAGCTCGGCCAGGGGCACGGAGTCGGGCAGCGCGACGTCGATCCGCCGCTGTGGGGCGTTGATCGTCACGCGGGCGAGACCGGTCGATGCTGCGGGCATGGGCTCAGACGTATCACGATCCACCGATCTCCGTCTCGCCCCTCACCGGTCCGCTCACGTGACGCGAAATTTCAACTACTCACGGTGGAACGGGCTCACGGACTGTCGTACCGAGCCCCTAGAGTGCCTCGCGTGAGCACGACCGTCGTCAATCGATCATCGCGGCGCCCCGCACCGGAGATTCCGAGCGGGGAGCTGCTGGTGCAGGCGCCTCCGGAGACACCGCAGGTGCCGTCGACGCGCTGGCAGCAGTTGGTGCAGGTGGTGCCGATGCTCACCGGGACGATCGCCACCGCGTTGCTCTTCGCGGGCCGCGACGGCGGTGCCTACTCCTATGTCATCGGTGCCATCTTCGGCTTCTCCACCCTCGGAATGCTCCTCACCTCGACGGGCAGCGGCGCACCGAGGAAGGCGGAGATGGTCGCGGCGCGCCGCGAGTATCTGCGGCATCTCGCCGAGCTGCGCCGCCGGGTGCGGGAGACGGCCGCGAAGCAGCGCACCGGCCTGCACTACCGCCACCCCGACCCGCACGCGCTGTGGTCCACCGTGGACAGCCATCGGCTCTGGGAGCGCCGGACGACCGACGGCGACTTCGCGATCGTGCGGGTCGCCGTCGGGCCGCAGACCCTGGCAACACCGCTGATACCGCCGATGACCCGGCCGCTGGAGGACTTGGAGCCGATGACCGCGGCGGCGCTGCGCCGGTTCCTCGACGCCTACTCGGTGGTCCCGGACCTGCCGGTGGCGATCTCGCTGCGCAGCTTCGCGCGGATCCACGTGCGGTCGGCGAGCACGGCCCGCGGCACGCCGGCCGGGATCAGCGGCGCACACGATCCGGCCCGTGCCCTCGTGCGGGCGATGCTGGCGCAGCTCACCGTGTTCCACGCGCCGGACGATCTGCTGGTCGCCGTCTGCGCGGCACCGGGCCGGCGCGACTGGTGGGAGTGGACCAAGTGGCTGCCGCACTCGCTGCACCCGACCAGCACCGACGCCGTCGGCCCGGTCCGGTTGGTCGCCGACACCGTCAAGGAGCTGGAGGAGCGCCTCGACGAGCTGCTGGCGAGCCGCGGACGGTTCGACGCCGAGCGCGGCGCCGGAAAGCCGACCGGGCCGCATCTCGTGGTCGTGCTCGACGGCGGCGACCTGTCCGGGAGCGGCCACCTCGGCACCGACGGCGGCATCGACGGCGTGACGCTGATCGACCTCGACCGGGAGCCGCCGCGACTGCTCGACCGCTCGGCGATCGTGCTCGACCCGTCGGACGGCAGGCTCGCCACCGTGTCCGCCGACGCCGAGCCCGGCGACACGCGAACGTCGGTCGGGGTGCCGGACGCGCTCGACCCGGCGGAGGCGGAGGCCGTCGCCCGTCGGCTGGCACCACTGCGGTTGGCGGTCCGCACCGGCGCCGAGGGGAAGGCGAGCGGCAGGGATCCCAGTGCGGGCGCGGACTTCACCACCCTGCTGCACCTGGGCGACCCGTGGTCGTTGGAGGTCGCCTCGGCGTGGGCGCCGCGACCGCACCGCGACCGGTTGCGCGTGACGATCGGCGTTGGGCAGCAAGGCCAGCCGGTCGACATCGACCTCAAGGAGTCGGCGCAGGACGGCATGGGACCACACGGCCTGCTCATCGGCGCGACCGGGTCCGGCAAGTCGGAGCTGCTGCGCACGCTGGTGCTCGGCCTCGCCGCGACCCACTCCTCCGAGACGCTCAACTTCGTCCTCATCGACTTCAAGGGCGGTGCGACGTTCGCGCGGATGGACCGGCTGCCGCACGTGGCCGCGTTCATCACCAACCTGCGCAAGGAATTGCCGCTCGTCGACCGGATGACCCACGCGATCAACGGCGAGGTGATCCGCCGCCAGGAGGTGCTGCGGCGCTCCGGCGACTACGACTCGGTCCGCGACTACGAACGGGCCCGCACCGGCGGGGCGCCGCTCGCGCCGCTGCCGAGCCTGCTGATCGTCTGCGACGAGTTCAGCGAGCTGCTCGAGGCCAAGCCGGACTTCATCGACCTGTTCCTGCAGATCGGCCGGGTCGGCCGGTCGTTGGGCATGCACCTGTTGCTGGCCTCGCAGCGCCTGGAGGAGGGACGGCTGCGCGGGCTGGACACCCATCTGTCCTACCGGATCGGCCTGCGCACGTTCTCGTCGCTGGAGTCGCGCACCGTTCTCGGCGTCCCCGACGCATACGAGCTGCCGCGGTCCCCCGGTCACGGCTATCTGAAGTCCGGCACCGAGCCGCTGGCGAGGTTCAAGGCGGCATATGTGTCGGGTGTGCATCGCCAACCGGGTCGATCGCCGGCGGTGCAGGGCGTGCCCGGCGGGCGGCGGGTGGTCGAATACGGGACTCAGTTCGTACCGCTGCCGCCGAAACCTGCCGCCGCGGCCGAATCCGCCACGGCGCCTGCCGGGGAAAGCCTGCTGGACATCATCGTCGAACGGCTCGTCGGGCGGGGCGTGCCGGCACACCAGGTGTGGTTGCCGCCCCTCTCGAGCGCGGCACCGCTCGACGAGTTGCTCGGGCCGCTTGTCGTCGATCCGATGCGCGGGCTGACCGTCGTCAACCCGCAGTTGCGCGGCACGTTGCAGGTGCCGCTGGCGTTGATCGACAGGCCACTGGAGCAGCGCCGCGACGTCATGTGGCTCAGCCTCGGCAGTGCCGACGGTCACGCCGCCGTGGTGGGCGGCACGCAGAGCGGCAAGTCCGTCGCCCTGCGGACGCTGATCACCGGGTTGGCGCTGACCCACACGCCGGCCGAGGTCCAGGTGTACTGCCTGGACTTCGGCGGCGGCCAGCTCGCCGGGCTACGCGGCCTGCCGCACGTCGGCGGGGTCGCCGGCCGGCTCGACACGGCGGCGGTCCGGCGCACCGTCGGCGAGATCGCGGCGCTGCTGGCCGAGCGGGAGCGGCGGTTCGCGGCAGGCGGGATCGACAGCATGACGACGTATCGGAGGCAGCGCGCCACGGCCGGCACCACGGCGGCGGGCGACCAGTGGGGCGACGTGTTCCTGGTGATCGACGGCTGGTCGACGGTGCGGGGCGAGTACGAGGATCTGGAAGGGGTCATCACCGACATCACCACCCGCGGCCTGTCGTACGGCATGCACGTCGTGGCGTCCGCGTCGCGGTGGACGGACTTCCGGCCGGCCTTCCGTGACCTGCTCGGATCCCGGCTGGAGTTGCGACTGGGCGACGAGACCGACTCCCTGGTGTCACGCAAGGCCGCCGCCAACGTGCCGAAACAGACGCCCGGGCGGGGGATCACGGCCGAGGGCCTGCATCTGCTGGTGGCACAGCCCCGGCTGGCGAGCGCCGAGCCGCCCGACCTGGTCACGGCGATCGCGGCGGCGTGGCCGGGTGCACCGGCGCCTCGGGTGCGGCTGCTGCCGGCGGTCGTGCCGTTCGCCGACATCACCGAGGACGCCGACCCGGCCAACCGGCTCGCCCTGCCGCTGGGCATCGCCGAGAGCGACCTGCGCCCGGTCCGGATCGACTTCGCCGGGGATCCGCACTTCCTGATCTTCGGCGAGGGTGAGTCGGGCAAGTCGACGGCGTTGCGCGGGCTGGCGGCGACGATCAGCACGAGGTTCGCGCCGCACGAGGCGCGGATCGTGCTGATCGACCACCGCCGGAGCCTGCTCGGGGCGGTGGTGACGGAGCACCTCATCGGATACGGCACGGGGGTGCGGCAGACCGAGGAGCTGATCGCGTCGGTCGCCGACTACATGGAGCGGCGGCTGCCGGGACCCGACGTCACGCAGGACCAACTGCGCACACGAAGCTGGTGGACCGGTCCGGAGTGTTTTGTGCTCGTCGACGACTACGACCTGGTCGCGACCGGTCCGGTGAACCCGTTGCAGCCGCTCCTGCCCTACCTGGCACAGGCCCGCGACATCGGCCTGCACCTGGTGCTCGCGCGGCGGAGCGGTGGCGCGTCCCGGGCGTTGTACGAGCCGGTGATCCAGCGCCTGCGCGAGCTGTCGTCGCCAGGCCTGGTGATGTCCGGCGACCGGGACGAGGGCGTGCTGCTCGGCACCGTCCGGCCGGGCCCGCTGCCCCCGGGCCGCGGCTGGCTGGTCACGAGGAGAGAGGAGGCCCGGCTGGTCCAGGTGGCCCACCTACCGGCGACGTGACGCGCCCACGCTGGTCGCGCAACACCGCACCGACTCCGTCACGAACGGCCCCCACGCCAGCGCCGGCGCCAGGCCACCGCGCGGCACGGCTGTCGGCGCCACGCCGCGGAGTGTTCATCACCCCGAGGGTTCTCGTTTCGGCGAGGTCGCCGAACAGGCCTGACAGATCGGGCCAACACGGTCCAGAATGGGCTCCATCGCGCCTACCTCCCTCGCCCGCGCCGCCGCTCGTGCCTTCACCCTGGCCTTGTCGGCGGCGTTGAGTTGTGCGGCTGTGGCCGGCGGGGCCACCGGGGTCGCCCATGCCGACGAGGTGCGCCGGCAGCAGTGGCAGCTTGCGGCGCTCGACGTGCGGGATGCCTGGAAGTTGTCGACCGGCAAAGGGGTTGTGGTCGCGGTCGTCGACAGCGGAGTCGACGCGACGCATCCGGATCTTGTCGGGCAGGTGCTGCCGGGCATCGATCTTGTCGCGGACGCCACTGGCGGTGCCACCGATGCTCAAGCGGATCCCGGGCCCTCCGTCACCAGCACGAAGGCCGGCGGGACCGACCCGGTCGGGCACGGGACGACCGTCGCCGGGCTCGTCGCCGGAAGCAACAAGGACAACTCGGGGGTCGTCGGCATCGCGCCCGGTGCCAAGATCCTGCCCGTGCGGGTGCTCGACCAGCAGAACAAGTACGACGATCCGGCCATCGTCGCCAAGGGCGTGCGGTGGGCCGTCGATCACGGGGCCGACGTCATCAACCTCTCGCTCGGCGGTGCGACGCGGAGCGAGGCGATCGCCGCCGCGCTCCGGTACGCCGCGGTCAAGGATGTCATCGTCGTCGCCTGCACCGGCAACATCGCTACCGACCCCTCGATCAAGGAGGTCTGGTACCCGGCCCGCGAGCCCGGCGTCGTCGCCGTCGCGGGGCTGGACACCGGTGCGGCGAACGATCCGGTGTCGGCCGCCTCGACGTCCGCCGGCCAGACCAGCGGCGGCACCGGTGGGTCGGACGCGCTCTGGTCCGGGTCACTCACCGGCCCCGAGACGGTGCTCACCGCGCCGGCCGTGAACCTCACCGGAGCCAAACCCGGCGGTGGGTACTGGCAGGTGCAGGGCACCAGCTTCGCCGCGCCCCTCGTCGCCGGGGCCGCCTCACTCGTTCGCGCGCGGTACCCCAGGATGAGCGCCGCGAACGTGATCAACCGGCTGATCGAGACCGCCAGGGACCTCGGACCGGCGGGCCGGGACGACCGGTTCGGATTCGGCGAGGTCAACCCGGTCGCGGCGCTGCGCGCGCCGGTGCCGGAGGTGGCGGCCAACCCGCTGACCGCCGCGCCGGCCAGGTCCGGGCCGGCCGTCGTCCGCAGCCCTTCCCCGAGCGCGCCGGCCGCGCCATGGCAGGGCGGCGTGGCGCCGCTGCCGGCCGAGAGCGCCGCACCGCCGGGGATCCGCAGGCTCGCCGACAGCCGCCGGGTCGGCTCCAGTGTCGCCATCGGCCTGATGGCGACGTTCCTGATCATGATCTGCGGCGCGGCCGGCGTGCTCGCGCATCACCGCCGCAGGCTGCGCCGCCGGTTCATCCTCTGACCGCCGTTCGCGGACGGTCTCACGCGCACTTGCCGGTGCTCGTCGGGTCGTTGTGGGTCTTGCCGGCCTCGGCGACCACCGCGGCCTCCTCCGCCGTCACGGCGAAGCCCGTCTGGGGGTCGTCGGCCGCTGCGGCGAAGATGACGCCCAGCACCTGACCGTCGGTGGCGACCAGCGGGCCGCCCGAGTTGCCGCTGCGGACCAGCGCGCGGATCGTGTAGATCTCTCGGGTGACCTTGCCGTCGTCGTAGATGTCCGGACCGGTGATGTTGCGGTGGTCGCGGATCCGGGCCGACTGGGCGTCGTACGGGCCGTCGAGCGGATACCCGATCACGATCGCGTCGGCGTTGGTCTCGGCCTTCTTCGTCGCGAACTGCATGACCGGGGCGTTCAGGTCCTTCACGTAGAGCACCGCCAGGTCCCGCTCCGGGTCGTAGGCCACCACGACCGCCTTCTTCTGCGAGCCGTTGACCTCCACGTTGACGCTCTTGGTCCCCGCCACCACGTGTGCATTGGTCATGACCCGCTGCGGCGCGTACACGAAGCCGGAACCCTCGATCCGCCGGGAGCAGCTCGGAGCGGTACCGAGCACCTTGACGACCGACTTCTTGGCGTTCTTGACCAGCTCGGAACCGGCGAGCGCCGGGTCCGGCGGCGAGACGTCCTTGACCCGCGTCGGGGAGAGACCGTCGAAAACGTCGGGGAAGCCTCGAGTGTCGACGGTGTCCCGCAGCGCCTCGGACAGCGCGTCGGCCTGCGCCGGCATGGCCTTGTCGACGACGTTCAGGATGATCGAGTTGCTGACCGAGCGGGCCAGCCAGGGTAGCGACGAGGAGCTGAGCGGTGCGGCGACCAGCCACACGACCGCGAGCACCGCGAACACGGAGACGACCGCGCCTCCGGCGTTGTCGACCGCCTGGGCGTTGCGGCTGACGATCGCGCTGCGGAGCCGGTTGCCGACGAAACTGGCGAGCGCCTGACCTGCGACGGCCAGGCCGAACACGCACGACAACGAGATGACGACCCGCACCGGGTCGTCATCGAACCGCTCGGCGATCAGCGGTCCTAGCTGGAGTCCCAGCAGCGCGCCGCCGAAAAACCCGATGAATGACAGCAGACCAACGAGAAACCCCTGGCGGTAACCGTTGACGGCGAACATCACCACGAGGAGTAACAGGACGATATCGATCACACTGCCAGACACGCATTCAGGGTACGGGTGCGGCACCAGGTGTCGGCAGTTCCTCCACTCGGCCGGTCGGCCACTCCACCGCCCAACCACCGAGTTCCAGCAGCGTAGACAGCACGCCGGCGGTAAAACCCCACACCAACATGTCGTGAATCCGAAACGCCGGCCCGATCCATCCGCTCGGGTGTCGTACGCGCAGACGATGGTCCGGATCGACCAGGTCCCGGATCGGAAGCCGCTCGACGCGCGCCACCTCGGCCGGGTCCGCCGGCCCGACGGGGTGGGGCTTGCGCCACCAGGCGACCACCGGCGTGACCAGGAAGTTGCTGACCGGGATCCACAGCGTCGGCAGGGTGGCGACCACGTCGACCGTACCGGGGTCGAGACCGACCTCCTCCTCCGCCTCACGTAGCGCGCACGCGATGCTGTCAGCGTCGCCCGGATCGACGGCGCCACCCGGGAAGGCCGGCTGACCGGCGTGGTTGCGCATCGTCGCGGCGCGCTGCAGGACGAGAATGTCGGGACCGAGCCCGGGCTGCTCGCCGAAGAGGATCAGGACCGCGCTCTGCCGCCGGCCCTCGTCGTCCGGGGTCGGGAGGCGCGTGAAGTCGCTGGCTTCGGTCCGCCGGAGGCGGGTCAGCAGCGGCTCGAACCAGCCGGGAAGGTCGGCCGGCGGGGTGGGTCCGCCGGCCGGGCGCGCGCCGAGGGCCTCGGCTTCGGGGTCTGTCATGCCACCTCCACGGTTGCGTTCACTCATGCCGGCACCGTGACACCGAGGTACTGGCTGGTGAGGTCACGCAGTTTCGATTCGTCGAGCGCGGGGCCCTGGTAGGCGTACGCGATCCGGCCGTCCGCGGTGACGAACAGGGTAGCTGGGAGCGACACGAGGGCCTTGTCAACCAGCGGGCCGGTCGCGATGGCGAACTGCTGCCCCTTGTCCTCGAGCATCGGAAACGTCAGGCCCTTGGCGTCGATGACGGAGCGGGCGGCCTCCGTACGGTCCCTGGTGACGATGCCGACCACGTGGATCTCGCCGGCGCCGGCGGTGGCAACCCGCTGGATGGCGGGCAGCTCGGTGCGGCAGGGCTCGCAATAGGACGCCCACAGGTTGATGATCGTCGGCGTGCCGACGAGGTCGGAGAGGGAGGTCCACCGGCCGCCGTTGAAGCACTGCAAGGCCATGGCGGGCAACGCGGGCCGGCTCTTGCCGTCCGGGGCGGCGGCGGAGGCGGAACCCGTGCCGCCCGTCGAGCCGGTGCCGGTCGGAGCGGGTTCGATGCAACGCGGGCCGGAGGGGATGGCGCCCGGGTCGCCGGACGGGGCCGTGGTGTTCGCGGTGCAGCCGGCGAGCGCGAGGAGGATTCCGGTGAGGAGGCCGGCCAGTGGCCGGGTGGCGGTCCGCATGGTCATGACGCCATCGCCAACTCGGCGAGTTCGGCTGCTCGCGGGCCCTTCAGCAGCTTGATCGCGGTTTCGAGATCGGTCGGGCCGATGCCGTACGACGGGCAATCCTTGCGCAGCGCGCAGGCGCCACACGCCGGTTTGCGCGCGTGACAGACCCGCCGGCCGTGGAAGATCACACGGTGCGAGAGCATGGTCCAGTCGCGCGGCTCGATCAACTTCGCGACGGCGAACTCGATCTTCACCTCGTCGGTCTCGGTCGTCCATCTCCACCGCTGCGTGAGCCGTTTGAAGTGCGTGTCGACCGTGATGCCCGGCACGTCGAAGGCGTTGCCGAGGATGACGTTGGCGGTCTTTCGGCCGATGCCCGGCAGGGCCACCAACTCGGTCAGCGTGCCCGGCACCTCGCCGTCGTGCCGCTCGACCAGCGCCTGGCCGAGCTTGATCAGCGAGTCGGTCTTGTTGCGGAAGAATCCGGTCGGCCGGATGAGCTCCTGCATCTCCGTGCGGTTGGCGGCGGCGTAGCCGGCCGCGGTCGGACACCGGGCGAACAGCTTCGGCGTCACCTGGTTGACCCGCTCGTCGGTGCACTGCGCGGACAGAATGGTCGCGACGGCGAGCTCGAGGGGGTTGGTGAAGTCGAGTTCGCAGTGGGCGTCGGGGTGGATGTGCGCCAGGGCGCGCGCCATCCGGCGGGCCCTCCGCTTCAGACCCAACGCAGTCTCGGTCACGTCGTCCCCTCGCTCTGTTCCTGAAGAGCGGTCCGTCGCTCGATACGAACCACGCACCGACAATACGTCGGAGGGTGACGAGGCCCGATCGGGCGATCCTGCCTCTTGACGTACGGCACCTTTCGGCAGCGCCTGAAGCAGGTCTTCACCATGACCGACGGCCCGGTCCCGCACTCACGCGGCGCCGACACCCGGCCGGCGGACGTGACCCACACCGCTTGATGATCACGAGGCTCCGGGCGACTTCACAGATCATGGGAAAGATCCGGCTGCCCCGATAGCCAGATCCTTCCCATGATCTGTGAGTCGCGCGGCACGGCCGCCCGGAGCCGGCGAGGTGGTGCTCGAACTAGCGTCAGCCGGCCGCCGGAGGAGTGATCGTGCCGTCCGTGTCGATCTTCGGGCCCGTGGTCGGGAAGTCCTGCTTCGTCAGGTTGGAGACGAACGGGATGGCCTGCTTCTTGGGGTCGGGCTTCGGCAGGCCGGGCGCCACCATGTACGTCGCGGTGAGGGAGCCGCTCTTCCAGGTGCCGTCGCCGGCCAACTGGACCTTGAGCACCCCGCCGATGCCCACCACGCCGTTGTAGCTCAGCGCCCGGTAGCCGGCGAAGTTGCCCAGGCTGTAGGCGATCAGCCGGCCCTTGTAGAACTCCATCGCCCGCATGACGTGCGGACCGTGCCCGACGACCAGGTCAGCACCGGCGTCGATGACCTTGTGCGCGAAGGCGATCGTGTCGCAGCGGTTCTCGCCGAGGAACCACTCCGTGCCGGGCTTGGTGCGCGTCTTGTCCGAGCCCTCGGCACCCTGGTGGACCTGCACGACCACCAGGTCCGCCTGGCTCGCGGCGTCCTTGACGATCTTCTCCGCGGCGTCGAGGTCACTGCAGAGGTTCGACCACTTGTACGACGCGAAGCCCACCACGGCGACCTTCAGGCCCTTGACCTCGGCGACCGAGATCATGCCGGGCCAGCCCGTGTATTTGATCCCCGCCCCGTCGAGCGCCTTCTGCGAGTTCTTGTACCCCTGCTCGCCGAAGTCGTACGCGTGGTTGTTCGCCATGGTGACCATGTGGAAACCGGCGTCCTTGAGGTTGTTGACGTAGGACGGCGGGGTCCGGAAGGCGAAGCACGTCTTGCCGGCCGACTCGGCCGAGCACTTGCCGACGCCGGTGTCGTCGGTGAGCGCCTGCTCGAGGTTGCCCATCTGGAAGTCGGCCGCGAGGAACTGCTTGACCGGGTCGAAGAAGCCCTTGCCGCCGTTGGGCGGCAGCCCGTTGGGCGCCATGCCCATGACGATGTCGCCGGTCGCGGTCATCGAGATGCCGTCCGCCGGACCGGGAACGCCCTGGCCGGCTGGGGACCCGGCGGGCGAACCGCCGCCGGCGGCCTGCGGCGCCGCGGACCGGTTGGCCGTCGGCTCGGGATCGTCGCCGCCGAGGAGCGTCGCCGCCCCCGCGGTGCCGGCGCCGATGACGAGCACCGCGATGATGCCGACGAGGATCGCGGTGCGCCGGCCGCGACCACGACCGCCCTCGGGCGGAGCCTCGCCGGGCAGCGGGAGCTTGCGCCGGCCCGCGCGCTCCTCGGGCTGGTAGGCCTGGGCGGCGTAGAGGTCCTCGGCACGGGCCGGGCCGGGGATCGGGTCGCGCGACCCGCCATACCGCGGCCCGGTCGGCTCACGGAAACCGTTGAACGACCCGGTGGTGTCCCGCGGACCGCCGTACATCGGCCCGGTGGCGTCGGGAGCACCGCCGAACACGGGTCCGGAGGGCTCCGAGCCGCGGCCGTACACAGGCCCGGTGGCGTCACGGCCGCCGTGGACAGGGCCGGACACGGGACCGGTGGGCTCGCGAGGACCGCCGAACGCGGGACTGCCGAACCCGGGAGCACCGAGCCCGGGACCACCGGAACCAGGACCACCGGAACCGGGACCCGCAGGACCCGGTCCGGGCACCCGGGCGCTCCCGGAGGCGCCACCACTGTTCGGCGGGCGCCCGTAACCTTGGCCGCCTCCGGTCGGTTGATCGTGTGACGGGGGGCCGTAGCCGGGCCGGTCGTCGCGCCCGTCCGGCTCGTCCGGCCAGCGCGACGGTCCTCCGTATACCGTCATACGATCCCCACCCCAACCTCCGCCGTCATGTTCCCGGCGAAGATATCGCACGCCCTCGACCGGGTAGCCGTCTGATTCCGATGCGTTACCATCGCCCGGAACCCTGGTGAACGCGCCGGGTCGGCACCCGGGTTGAGCTGTGTGGAGAAGGGCCGCGCCGCAGGTCGGCCCGGACCGCCCGCATGCTGCCCGACGCCCACCATGGGGTTGCGTGTGCATAAACTGACGTTCGCGCGATCGCTCATAGCGGGCGACGCGCCGACGGATTTGAGGTGGACGCGATGGACGAGGTACTGGCGCGCAGCGGCATTTTCCAGGGAGTCGAGCCCGAAGCTGCGGAATCCCTCGCCAAAGAGATGGAAACGATCGACGTTCGCAAGGGCGAAATCGTGTTCAGCGAGGGCGAGCCGGGTGACAGCCTGTACATCGTGCTGTCGGGCAAGATCAAGGTGGGGCGCCGGGCGGCGGACGGCCGGCAGAACCTCATCGCCGTGATGGGCCCCAGCGACATGGTCGGCGAGCTCTCGCTCTTCGACCCGGGCCCGCGCACGGCCACCGCCACGGCGGTGCTCGACACCAGGCTTGCCCGGCTGCGCAAGCAGGCGCTGCGCCCTTGGCTGACCAACCGTCCGGAGATCGCCGAGCAGTTGCTGCGCGTGCTGGCCCGCCGCCTGCGCCGCACCAACGACGCCCTGGCCGACCTGATCTTCACGGACGTGCCGGGCCGGGTGGCCAAGACGCTGTTGCAGATGGCGGGCCGCTTCGGCACGCGCGACGGTGGGGTCCTGCGGGTCAACCACGACCTGACCCAGGAGGAGATGGCCCAGCTCGTGGGTGCGTCGCGCGAGACGGTCAACAAGGCCCTCGCCGACTTCGCCTCGCGCGGCTGGCTGCGCCTCGACGGCAAGAGCGTGATCATCATGGATCCGGAGCGTCTCGCCCGCCGTGCGCGGGTCTGACCGGAGGGTCGAGACCAACACCGGGAGAACGGCGTCCACGGAACGGCACGAACCGCTTGAACGGTGACGAACCGGTCGAGCGATGAAGAACCGAGCACGAACCACCTGAGCAGTAGAGATCCGAGCTCGTCCCCGCCGCGCTCGGAAGCCCCGTCGTCACCCCCGAAAACACCCCAAGTCTTGAGCTGTCCGAGAGGACGGCTCAACTTGTATCCGGAAAAAAGTCAGTCTTGACTGTTTGTTTTTCCCGAGCGCAAGCTTGAGCACGTGACCACCGTCCGGGAGCCGCAGCAGGAGCGCAGCCGCGCCACCCAGCGGCGCCTGCTCGAGGCCACCGTCGACTGCCTGTTCCGCTGCGGCTGGTCCGGTGCCACGACCACCGTCATCGCCCAGCGGGCCGGCGTCTCCCGCGGCGCCCAGTTGCACCACTACCCCACCCGGGCGGCCCTCGTGCTCGCCGCCGTGCAGCACCTCGCCGAGCGGCGCGCCGACGAGATCCGCGCCGAGGCCGCGACGCTCACCGGTGACCTCCACGAGCGCGTCGACAAGGTGATCGACCTGCTGGCGAACGCGTTCACCGGGCCGCTCTTCGTCGCCGCCCTGGAGGTGTGGGTCGCCGCCCGCACCGACCCCGAGCTGCGTGACGCGCTGGTGCCGCTGGAGGCCCGCGTCGGTCGGGAGATGCACCGGCTCACCGTCGACGTGCTCGGCGCCGACGAGTCGAAGCCGGGTGTCCGCGAGGCGGTGCAGGCCACGCTCGACCTGCTCCGCGGGCTCGGCGTGGCCAACCTGCTCACCGACGACGGCCCGCGTCGCGCCCAACTGCTGGCCGCCTGGAAGCAGCAGCTCATCACGATCATCTAGGGAGGGACGCGCATGGTGGCGCTGTCCGAGGTACTGACGGATCTGCGCGACGAGTCCGAGGCACTGGACCGGCTGGTCAGCTCCCTGTCGACCGAGGACTGGAGCCGCCCGACCCCGGCGCCGGGCTGGACCGTCGCGCACCAGATCTCCCACCTGCACTGGACCGACTCGGTCGCGACCCTCGCGGCGACCGACCCGCGGGAATTCCTCGGGCGGCTGAGCGCGATCCTCCACGACCCGAGCGGCTTCGTCGACCGCACGGCGGCCGAAGGGCTCGCCCCGCCCGACGAGTTGCTGCGCCGGTGGCGGGAGGGCCGGGCGGCGCTCGCCGGGGCACTCGGTGCCGTGCCGCCGGGCGGGAAGCTGCCCTGGTTCGGCACCGCCATGTCGCCGCTGTCCAGCGCCACCGGCCGGATGATGGAGACCTGGGCGCACGGGCAGGACATCGCCGACACGTTCGCCGGCGACAGCGAGATCGCCCGGGCTCACCGGCTGCCGACCGACCGGCTGCGGCACGTGGCGCACCTCGGCTTCCGCACCATCGGGCACAGCTTCACCAGCCACGGCCGTCCCGAGCCGGCGCAGCCGTTCCGCGTGGAGCTGGTCACGGCGGAGGGCGCGCTGTGGGCGTACGGCCCGGAGGACGCCCCCAACCGTGTCGCCGGCCCGGTGCTCGACTTCTGCCTCCTGGTCACCCAGCGCCGAAACCCCGCCGATCTGGCGCTCCAGGCCATCGGGGACGAGGCCGAGGAGTGGTTGACCCTGGCGCAGGCGTTCGCCGGACCGCCCGGACAGGGCCGCGAACCCCGGGCGACGCGATGAGGATCGGCAACGCCTCCGGGTTCTACGGCGACCGCGCGAGCGCGTGGCGGGAGATGCTCGACGGTGGTGAGCTCGACGTTCTGACCGGCGACTACCTCGCCGAGCTGACCATGCTGATCCTGGGCCGCGACCGGATGAAGGACCCGGCCACCGGCTACGCGAAGACGTTCCTGCGCCAGTTGGAGGACGTCCTGGCGACCGCCCTGGAGCGTGGCACGAAGCTGGTCACCAACGCCGGCGGGCTCAACCCGGCCGGCCTCGCCAACGCCGTCGAGGACCTCGCCGCGCGCCTCGGCCTGCGGGTTCGCGTCGGGCACGTCACCGGCGACGACGTCACCGAGCGGTTCGGCGGCCGGGTCCTGACCGCCAACGCGTACCTCGGCGCCTTCGGGATCGCGGAATGCCTCAACGAAGGCGCCGACATCGTGGTCACCGGCCGGGTCACGGACGCGAGCCTGGTCGTCGGTCCGGCCGTCGCGCACTTCGGCTGGACCCGCGACGACCTCGACGCGCTCGCCGGCGCCACGGTGGCCGGACACATCCTGGAGTGCGGTGCCCAGGCGACCGGCGGCAACTTCGCCTTCTTCACCGAGCTGCCGGACGGCGGGCGCCGCCCGGGCTTCCCGCTCGCCGAGCTGCGCGCCGACGGCAGCGCCGTCATCACCAAGCACCCCGGCACGGGCGGCGCGGTCACCGTGGAGACCGTCACCGCCCAGTTGCTCTACGAGATCGGCGCGCCGGCCTACCTCGGGCCGGACGTCGTCGCGCACTTCGACACCGTCGAGCTGCGCGACGACGGCCCGGACCGGGTGCTCGTGCGGGGCACACGGGGCAGCCTTCCGCCGCCGACGGTCAAGGTGGGTGTCAACACGCCCGGCGGCTTCCGCAACTCGATGACGTTCGTCCTCTGCGGCCTGCAGATCGAGCAGAAGGCCGCGCTGGTGCGCGACCAGCTAGCGGCGGCCGTCGGCGGCGACGGGCTGGAGTTCGTCCTCGCGCGGACCGACCGCCCCGACGCCGCGGACGAGCAGACGGCGAGCGCGCTGCTGGTCGTACACCTCAAAAGCCAGGACCCGAAGCGGGCCGGGCGCGCATTTTCGCAGGCGGCCGTGGAGCTGGCGCTGGGTTCGTACCCCGGTCTGACGCTGACCGGCCCGCCCGGCGACGCCACGCCCTTCGGCGTTTTTTCGGCCCGATTCGTACCGCATGAGGCCGTCGAACACGTCGCGGTGCTGCCGGACGGCACGCGCCGTCCCATCGCGCCGCCGGCGAAGACCGCTGACCGACCGCCCGCGACATCGCCGGAGGTCGGGTCCTACCGGGGTCCCACCACAAAGGCGCCGTTCGGGACGCTGTTCGGGGCGCGCTCGGGCGACAAGGGCGGCGACGCGAACATCGGCGTCTGGGCGCGTGACGACGCCGGTTACGCGTGGCTGCGCGGCTTCGGCGTCGATGATCTCAAGGCGCTGCTGCCGGAGACCCGCGACCTGGCGGTGGAGCGGTTCGAGCTGCCCAACCTGCGCGCGGTCAACTTCGTCGTCCACGGCATCCTCGGCGAGGGGGTCGCGGCGAGCACGCGATTCGACCCGCAGGGCAAGGCGCTCGGCGAATGGCTGCGGTCGAGGGTCGTCGATCTGCCGAGCGAGCTGCTGCCGCGCGGCCGGAGCGAAGCGGGGGCCGTATGACGGACCTGTTCGAGACCGAGGAGCGCCGGCGGCCGCGCGAGCTGACCCGTGCGTTCGTCGGTACGAAGACGTTCATCACCAGCGGCGCCCGGGCCGACTTCGCGACCACGGCCGTGCGGACCGGCGACGGCTTCGCGCTGCTCGTCCGGCACCGGTTCACCGAGATGGCGCGGCAGGTCGACACCGCCCGCACGTACGTCCGGCACGTCGCCCAGCGTGTCGCAAATGGCGAGCGACTCGTTACGCAGGTGGCGATGGCGAAGAACACCGCCGTACTGGCCTGCGACCACGTCGTCGACCAGGCCGTGCAGTCGCACGGCGGCCTCGGCTACCTGCGCGACGCCGACGTCGAGCGTCATTACCGCGACGCTCGCATCCTGGGCATCGGGGGCGGAACCACGGAGATCATGAACGAGATCATCGCGAAGCAGTTGGGGGTCTGAGGCATGCCGATCCTGACGAGCAACCTCGACCCACGAGGACCGGTCTACCGGGAGAACCGCGAGGCCATGCTCGAGCGGCTGACCGAGCTGGAGTCGGTCCTGCGGCAGGCGCGCGGCGGCGGCGGCGAGAAGTACGTGACCCGCCATCACGCGCGGGGCAAGCTCCTGCCCCGGGAGCGCATCGAGCTCCTGGTCGACCGGGACGCGCCGTTCCTGGAGCTGTGCCCGGTCGCGGCGTGGGGCACCGACTATCCGGTCGGGGCGAGCGTGGTGACCGGCATCGGCATCGTCGAGGGCGTGCCGTGTGTCATCGTCGCCAACGACCCGACCGTGCGTGGCGGCGCCGTCAACCCGTACTCCCTGAAGAAGACCCAGCGGGCCCACCAGATCGCCCGCGAGAACCGGCTCCCCATGGTCAACCTGGTCGAGTCCGGCGGCGCCGACCTGCCCCAGCAGGCGGAGATCTTCATCCCGGGCGGTGCGGCGTTCCGTGACCTGACCCGGCTCTCGGCGGCGCGGATCCCGACGGTCGCCGTGGTCTTCGGCAACGCGACGGCGGGCGGCGCCTATGTCCCCGGGATGTCCGACCACACGATCTTCGTGCGCGACCGGGCCAAGGTGTTCCTGGCCGGGCCGCCGCTGGTGAAGATGGCGACCGGCGAGACGGTCGACGACGAGACGCTCGGCGGCGCGGTCATGCACGCCACCCGCTCCGGCCTCGCGGACTTCGTGGCGGAGGACGAGCGGGACGCGTTGCGGCTCGCCCGCTCCTGCATCCGGAACGTCGCCACGTTCACCGACCGCACGTACGGGCCCGAGCCGAAGTTCGACGTCGACGACCTCCTCGGCATCCCGTCCGCGGACCTGCGCGTGCCGTTCGACCCCCGCGAGATCCTCGCGCGGATCCTCGACGGCAGCGAGTTCGACGAGTTCAAGCCGGCCTACGGCACCGCGCTGTGCACCGGCTGGGGCGCGATCCACGGCCACCGCATCGGCGTGCTGGCCAACGTCCGTGGCGTGCTGTTCTCGCCGGAGGCGCAGAAGGCCGCGCAGTTCATCCAGCTCGCGAACGCGAGCGGGACCCCGCTGCTGTTCCTGCAGAACACGACCGGCTACATGGTCGGCAGCGAGTACGAGCAGGGCGGCATCATCAAGCACGGCGCGTTGATGATCAACGCGGTGGCCAACTCGCGGGTCCCGCACCTGACGGTCAACATCGGCGCCTCCTACGGCGCCGGCAACTACGGCATGTGCGGGCGGGCCTTCGAGCCCCGGTTCCTGTTCGCCTGGCCCAACGCCAAGTCCGCGGTGATGGGCCCGCAGCAGTTGGCCGGCGTGCTGTCGATCGTGGCCCGGCAGGCCGCCGAGGCCAAGGCCCACGCCTACGACGAGGAGCAGGACCGCACGATGCGGTTCATGGTCGAGCACAAGGTCGAACAGGAGTCGGCAGCGCTGTTCCTGTCCGGCCGCCTCTACGACGACGGCGTGATCGACCCCCGCGACACCCGCACCGTCCTCGGCATGTGCCTGGCGCTCGTCGGCGCCGGCGATCCGGCACACTTCGGCGTCTTCCGACACTAGGGGTACAACGTGATTCGCAGGCTGCTTGTCGCCAACCGCGGCGAGATCGCGCGCCGGGTGTTCGCCACCTGCCGCGCCATGGGTGTCGAGACGGTCGCCGTCCACTCGGACGCGGATGCCGACTCGCCGCACGTCGCCGAGGCGGACTACGCCGTACACCTGCCCGGCAGCGCGCCGAGCGCGACGTACCTGCGCGGCGACCTGCTCATCGCGGCCGCCCGCAAGTGCGGCGCCGACGCGGTCCACCCCGGCTACGGCTTCCTGTCGGAAAACGCCGACTTCGCCCGCGCCGTGATCGACGCCGGACTGACCTGGATCGGGCCGTCGCCGAAGGCCATCGCGATGATGGGCTCGAAGCTGGAGGCGAAGGCGCTGCTGGCCGAGGCGGGCGTGCCGGTGCTGCCGACCGCGGTCGAGCCCGAGCAGGTCGACACGTTCCCCGTACTGGTCAAGGCGTCCGCGGGTGGTGGCGGCCGGGGCATGCGGGTGGTCCGCGACCGCGAGACGCTGGCCGAGGCGGTGGCCGCGGCCCGTCGTGAGGCGGCGTCGGCGTTCGGGGACGGGACCGTCTTCTGCGAGCGGTACGTCGAACGCGCCCGCCACATCGAGGTCCAGATCATGGCGGACTCGCACGGCAACGTCGTGCCGCTGGGCGAGCGCGAGTGCTCGATCCAGCGCCGCCACCAGAAGATCGTCGAGGAGACGCCGTCCCCGGCGGTCGATGCGCAGCTCCGCGAGAAGCTCTGCCAGGCGGCGATCGCGGCCGCCCGGGCGGTCTCCTACGTCGGCGCCGGCACGGTCGAGTTTCTGCTCGCGCCGTCCGGCGAGTTCTTTTTCCTGGAGATGAACACCCGTCTCCAGGTCGAGCACCCGGTCACCGAGTGCGTGGTCGGCGTCGACCTCGTCCGGCTGCAGCTCGCCGTCGCCGAGGGCGCGACGCTGCCGTTCAACGGCCCGCCGCCGCTGCGGGGCCACGCGATCGAGGTACGCCTCTACGCGGAGGATCCCGCGTACGCATGGATGCCGTCGACCGGCACCCTGCACCGCTTCGACGTGCCGGACGTGGCCCAGACCTTCGGCCCGATGCCGGCGCCCGGCCTGCGGCTCGACTCGGGTGTCGCCGACGGCTCGGTCATCGGCGCGCACTACGACCCGATGCTCGCCAAGGTGATCGCCTGGGCGCCGACGCGGGCCGAGGCGGCACGGATGCTCTCCAACGCGCTCGCACGGGCCCGGATCCACGGCGTGACGACCAACCGCGACCTGCTGGTGCGGGTGCTGCGGCACTCCGCGTTCCTGTCCGGCGGCACCGACACCGCCTTCCTGGACCGCCACCCCGAGGTCTTCGCGCCGCTGCTCTCGTCGGTCGACGCGGTCCGGCTGTCGTGCCTCGCGGCCGCGCTGGCCGGCGCCGCCCGGCGGGCCAAGGGCGCCGTCCTGCCCGGCCTGCCGTCCGGCTGGCGCAACGTTCCCAGCGCGCTGCAGACGGTGGTGTACGAGGGGCCGACCGGCACGATCGAGGTGGGCTACCGGCTGGACCGGTCCAACGACCTCGCCGCCTGGGCGGTCCGCCGGATCGACCCCGAGGACGTCGGGCTCCCCGGCGCCGCCCTCGACCTCGCGGGCGCGCCCGACCACCCGCCGGTGGCGATCCTCTCCGCGACCGGCGACCGGGTCGTGCTCGACGTCGCCGGGGTCCGGCTCCGGTTCGGGGTGCACCAGATCGACGGGGTGTCGTTCGTCGACAGCCCCGAGGGCTCGGTGACGCTGACCGAGCTGCCGCGGTACCCGCTGCCCGTCGCCGAGCAGCCCGAAGGCTCCCTGATCGCGCCGCTGCCCGGCGCGGTCGGCCGTGTCCTCGTCGTGCCCGGTCAGCGGGTCGCCGCCGGCGAGTTGCTGCTGACCGTGGAGGCGATGAAGCTCGAACACCCCGTGCACGCCCCCACCGACGGCGTCATCAGCGACCTGCGGGTCGCGGCCGGCTCGCAGGTCGAGTCGGGTGCCCTGCTGGCGGTGCTGACGCCTCCGTAGAAAGGTCCTCCCCTCATGGACTTCGACCTCACCCCCGAACAACAGGACCTCCGCGACGCCGTGGCCAAGCTCGGCAAGCGGTACGGCCACGAGTACTTCGTGCGCAAGGCCAAGGCCGGCGAGCACTCCGACGAGTTGTGGGAGGAGGCCGGCCGGCTGGGCTACCTCGGCGTCAGCGTGCCGGAGGAGTTCGGCGGCGGTGGCGGCGGCATCACCGAACTCGCGATCGTCTGCGAGGAACTGGCCGCCGCGGGCGCCCCGCTGCTGTTGCTGGTGGTCTCCCCCGCGATCGCCGCGACGATCGTGAACCGCCACGGCACCTCCGACCAGCGCGCGTCGCTGCTGCCCGGGTTCGCCGACGGCTCGCTGAAGGTGTGCTTCGCGATCACCGAGCCGGACGCGGGCTCCAACTTCCACAAGCTCGCGACCGTGGCCCGCCGGACCGACGACGGCTACGTCCTCACCGGCCGCAAGATCTACATCTCGGGTGTCGACGAGTGCGCCCAGATCGTCGTGGTCGCCCGCCTGGAGGACGCGCGGACCGGCAAGCTCAAGCCGGCGCTGTTCCTCGTGCCAACGGACGCGCCCGGCCTGACGGCGTCGAAGCTGGACCTGGAGATCGTCTCCCCGGAGAACCAGTTCCTGCTGTTCCTCGACGACGTGCGGGTGCCGGCCGGCGCGCTCGTCGGCGGCGACGTCGAGGCGGGACTGCCGGCGCTGTTCTCCGGCCTGAACCCGGAGCGCATCACGGTGGCCGCGATGGGGTGCGGGATCGCGCGGTACGCGCTGGAGCGTGCCTCGGCGTACACCGCGACCCGTTCGGTGTGGGGCCGCCCGGTCGGCAGCCACCAGGGGGTCGCCCACCCGCTCGCGCACGCCCACATCCAGGTGGAGCTGGCCCGGCTGATGGTCGCGAAGGCGGCCGCCCTCTGCGACGCCGGCCGCGACCTCGAGGCGGGTGTGGCGGCGAACATGGCGAAATACGCGGCGGCGGACGCCGCGGCGCTGGCCGTGGACACCGCGATCCAGGCGCTCGGCGGCATCGGCATGACCACCGAATATGGCGTGGCGACGCTGCTCGGCGCGGTCCGGGCGGGCCGTATCGCCCCGGTGTCGCGGGAGATGATCCTCAACTTCGTGGCGCAGCACCTGCTGGGCCAGGAGAAGTCCTACTGATCCCGGGCTATTTCCTGCGCAACTGCTGACCGTCGAGGGCGCTCGTGCCGCGGCCCGCCAGGCAGCGGAACGTCGTGGGCCCGGCCCGCTGGTCGGCCAGGCTGGGCAGGAGCACCTCGATCTGCCAGTTCGCGGCGCGGATGTCGACGGAGATCAGGGTCGGCAGGGCGCAGACCTCACGGACCACCGGCGAGTCCGCGCGCTTCCGGACCTGGCTGCCGGCCTGGAGCTCTCCGTAGGCGAAGACCTCCCACGTGTGCCGGCCGCCGCAGCCGACCGGCCGCAGGTCGGCGTCATAGCACTCGACGACGTCGGCACAGCGGGCGGTCGGCGGCGCGCCCCGACCGCACTCGCCGGTCGGTGGCACGGGGGTCGCCGACCGCGACCGCACAGGTGCCGGGGGGTCACGGTTCACCCCGTAGGCGATGCCGACCGCGACCAGCGCCGCGACGACGAGCACGGCGCCGGTGACGACCACGGCCAGCCCCCTGCGGTTGACCGGCCGCTTGTCCACGGGCCCGGTGAAGGGATCGGCCGGCGGCGCCACCGGCGGCCGACCGTGGAGGTCGCCGGGCACCGCGGCGCCGTGTGACCCGCCGTGCGGGTCGACCGGCGGACCGCCGGGGCCGTGCGCCACGGTCTGCTCCGGGTCGGCGCCGGCCAGGAACGGTGAGGCCAGCAGGCGGCCGGGAGCGGGCGGCGGGGACGGCGGCGCGGTGGAGATCGGCTCGATCGGTGGCGAGCCCAGCGGTGGCACGACGACGTGCGGCACCGGCTCGAGTCGCAGGCCGATCAACTGGTCGCGCAGCTCGATGGCGGTCGGGCGGGCCGACTCGTGGTTGGACATGCCGGCGCGCAGGATCGCCATCAGGTCGTCGGGGCAGCCGGGCAGGTCGGGGATGTGGTCGTTGAACATGTCGACGAGCGACAGCAGGCTGGGCATCTGATCCTCGCGCCAGCGGGGCGGGCGCCCCCGCATCAGCGCATAGAGCGTCGCACACAGCGCGTAGACGTCGGCCGAGGCCGCCGGCGGGGCGTGCCGGAACGTCTCCGGCGGCGCGTAGGCCGGGGTGAGCACGTCGAGCGTGATCGACACGTCGCGCCACTCGGCGAGGATGGCCAGGCCGAAGTCGGCGAGCGCCGGCTCGCCGAACCGGCTGAACAGGATGTTGGCCGGCTTGACGTCACGGTGCAGCACGCCGAGGGAATGCGCGTCGGCCAGCGCGTCGGCGATCTTGAACCCGACGTCACGCACCTCGGCGGCGCTCAGCGGGGCGTTGCGCATACGCTCGGCATAGGAGCCGTCGCAGAGCTCCATGATCAGATAGGGATGGCCGCCGCCGGTCACGCCGGCGTCGAAGAGGTCGACGACGTGCGGGTGGCTGGACATCCGGCCGGCGGCCCGGGCCTCGCGCAGGAATCGGCGCCGGTCGCGCTCGGTCTCCAGGGTGCGGTTCTCCACCTTGACCGCGACGTCACGCCCGACGGACTCCTGCTCGGCCCGGTAGACGGTGGCATAGCCGCCCCGGGCCAGCACAGTGAGCCCGGTCAGTCCGGGGACCATGGGCGGCGGAGGCGATGCGGTCACGGCTAGAACGGTACGACAGGGGTCCGAGGTCACGCGCCGCAGGCGTCGGCCGGCCGGGTAGAAATGGAATCTCCGTCACGCATCGGCCACAGCCGACGAGGGCATCTCGGCGGCCACCGGTGCGCGCGGTCCGGCCAGGGCCGGAGACGGCAGGTCGGCGACCGGCCCGGTGCCGGCGGCGGAGCGCACCGCCTCGGCCTCGTCGCACCGGCCGTTCACCGTGAGCGCCTCAGCCAGTACACCCGCCGCATAGATCCGGCTGCGGACGTCCTCACCCGCCAGGCTCTGCGCCTGCCGGGCCCAGTCGAGGGCCTCCGTGTGGCGCCCGGCGGCCAGCAGCGCCGACGCGTAGGCCGCCGCCGCGTGCCGGCGGGAGAAGATCACCGACGGCCCCGGCCGGTCGGCGGCCACGCAGCCGAGCACCTCGAGCGCCGTCGGCAGGTCGCCCTGGGCCTGCCGGGCCAGGCCGAACAGCACCCGCGGGCCGACCTTGGCCGCCTCGAGCACGTCGTGGGTCTCGACGACCTGGAGAACCGCCCGGGCGTCGGCCTCGGCCGCCGCCGCGTCGCCCCGGTCGAGGCTGACGAAGCCGCGAATCGTCCGCGACATGCCGACGAGCAGCGGGTGGCCGGTCTTCTCGCCGTATTCGGTGGCGTCGGAGAGCAGGTCATAGGCGTGGTCGAGCTCATCGAGCCCGCGCGCGACCACGCCGCGGACGACGAGCGCGAGCCCGCGGCCCCAGTCGTCGCCGGCGGCGGCGAAGTCGCGGTACGCGCGGCGCGCCTCCCGATCGGCCTCGGCCAGGTCGCCGCTCTCGGCCGCGGCGAACGCCTCGACGGCCCGCAGCGTGCCGACCGCCCACGCGTCGCCGACCCGCTCGCCGAAGGGCAGGAACGCCCTGGCCAGCCGGCGGGCCTCGCCGAGCCGCCCGGCGAGCAGCCGCACGAACGCCGTGGTGCCCCGCAGCCACGCCCGGCCGACCGGGTCGCCGAGCTCGGCGAAGCGGCGGGCGGCCCGCCCGAGCGCGGCGTCGGCCCCGGCGAAGTCGCCGCGGGTGGTGGTCACCCAGGCCAGATGCTGCAACGACCACGCCTGGGCCCGCCGGTCCCCGGCGGTCACCGCGATCTGGAACGACTCGGCGAACCGCCCGCCCGCCTCGGCCAGCCGGCCTTCGAGGAAGTCGGCCATGCCGAGCCGCCGCATCGCGTCGCCGCGCTCGTAGGTCAGCCCGGCCTCGGTCGCCGTGGCCAAGGCCTCGGTCAGTGTCTGATAGCTGCGCCGGTGGTCCCCGGTCGCCCGATAGGCGGGGCCGGCGACGAGGAGGGCTCCCACCCGTACCGCCCTGTCGTCCCCGGCGTTGGCGGTGATCTTCTCCGCGTCGGCGAGCGCCTCTGCCGTGCGGCCGAGCTGCAGCAACGCGCGGGCGTGGACGAGCCGGTCGGCGGCCGGCAGCGCACCGCCGGCGAGCTTCGCGGCG
Organism: Dactylosporangium roseum; assembly: GCF_025264685.1. GTDB lineage: Bacteria > Actinomycetota > Actinomycetes > Mycobacteriales > Micromonosporaceae > Dactylosporangium > Dactylosporangium roseum. Next base: position 570,357 of record NZ_CP073721.1, on the reverse strand, counting down.
CGCTCGCAGGACTGCGCGGCCTGGGCCGGCTCGCCGGTCTTGAGAGCGATCCGGGCGGTCCGGGCCAGTGCCTGCACGCCGAGCGGCCCGGCCGAGCGGGCGAGGGAGTCGGGGCGCAGCCCGACCACGTCGGCGAGCTGGGCGGCCCGCTCGGCGTGCTCGGCGATGAAGGCGTCGGCGGCGCCGGGCGTCATGTTGAGCCCGGGGACGTTGCCGGTCCCGCCGACGGTCAGGTGGTTCGCCACGGCGGCGGCCGCCCACCGGGACAGCGCCGCGTGCCGCTCGGCGAGGTCGGCCTTGCCGATCCCGGCGTAGGCGGCCTCGCGCAGCAGCGGCGTGGCGAACGCGAACCCGCCCCGGCCGCGGCGCAGCATGCGGCGCTGGAGCAGTTCCTCGACGGCGCGCTCGAGCTCGACGGCGGCGACCACGGCGGGCCGGGTCGGCTGGCCGGGCGGGTTGAACCGCAGTGCCTCCAGAGCCCGGGCCGGCACGTTGTCGCCGATGACGGCCGCGTCGCGCAGGACCGCACGGGTGTCGGCGGGCAGTGCGTCGATCCGGGCGGCGAGGACGGCGGCGAGGTCGCGGGAGAGCAGGCGGCCGCCGAGCGAGCCGGGGGTCAGCCGCCAGCCGGGCGGCTCGCCGCCGGCCACGGTGGTCAGTGCTCCGCGCTCCTGGAGCAGCGTGACCAGCTCGGCGAGGTAGAACGGGTTGCCCTGCGCGGTGGCCAGCAGCCGGTCCTCGTCGGCCGGGGCCAGCCGGCCGCCGCCCAGGTAGGCGCTGAGCAGGCGGGCCGCGTCGGCACCGCGCAGCGGCGGGATCGGCACCACCTCGGCGTCGGCGATGCGGGTCAGCACGCCGGCGGAGCGGACCAGCTCCGGCCGGCCGAGCAGCACGATGAGCACCGGGCCGGTGAGCCGCTCGATCGTGGCGCCGAGCGCGTCGAGGGTTTCGGGCGTGGCGTCGTGCAAGTCGTCGACGATGACGACGAGCGGCGTCTCCGCGGCCAGGCCGGACAGCAGTTCGGCGACCGCGTTGGGGATGGCGTCCAGGTCGAGCTCGTCGGGTTTGCCTCCGGGCGCGACCCAGGAGGTGTCGCCGACGGCCTCGCTGAGGCCGATCAGGCTGAGCAGCAGGTCGCTGGTGAACCTCGGCGGCTCGGGCCGGCCGCGGGCGGCGCGGGCGAGCCGCTGCGCGAGGCGGCGCAGCCGCTCCTCGACCGCCTCACGGGTGAGGGCACCGGCGTCGGGCGGCAGGCCGATCGCGCCGCGGACCAGGTCGGCGAGCGGGGCGAGGCGGCGCCGTTCGCCGAACGCGGCGCAGTGCACGGACAGCACGCGGGCGCCGCCGCCGGGCGCGAAACCGGCGCTGGGCGTGTATCCCGCCCCGCCGAGGTAGCCCGCGGCGAACCGCTCGATCTCGCCCGCGAACCGGGTCTTGCCGAGCCCGGCCTCACCGGTGAAGACCAGGACTCGGGACTCCTGCCGGTCGGCGATCTCGGCGAGCCGGCCCGAGACCCGGCCCAGCTCCGCCTCGCGGCCCACGAACGGCGCCTCGTCGCCGAGGCCCGACCGGGTGCCGGGCGCGTCGAGCAGGCCGAGGAGCTCGAACGCCTCGACCGGCTCACGCTTGCCCTTGAGCCGCAGGGGGCGCAGCGCCCGCCAGGAGGCGAGGCGGCGGGTGGAGGAGGACGTGCGGTCACCGGCGTAGACCGCGCCGATCGCCGCGGCGTCGGCCAGCCGGGCGGCGGTGTTCACGGTGTCGCCGATGACCGTGTACTCGATCCCGGCCTGCACACCCGCCACGACCGTGCCTGTGTTCAGGCCGATGCGCAGGCCGAGCGGGGCGCCGCCGCCGCGCTCGTCGTCGAGCACACGCCGCACGGCGCGCTGCATCGACAGGGCGGCGCGGACCGCGCGCTCGGCGTCGTCCTCGTGGGCGACCGGCGCGCCGAACACGGCCATGATCCCGTCGCCGGTGAGCTTGTCGACGTGGCCGCCGAACGTCTTGACCGCGCCGGCGAGCGCGGCGAGGACCCGGTCGGTGACGGCGCCGACCCGCTCCGGGTCGAGATCCTCCGACCAGGCGGTGAAGTCGGACAGGTCGCCGAAGAGGACGGTGACGATCCGCCGCTCGGCCGCGGGCAGGGTGGCGGCGGCGGGCAGCGCTGAGCCGCAATGGTGGCAGAACCGCGCGCCGGGCACGGCGACGGTCCCACACACCGAGCACGTCACGTCGTCACCTCCGCTGCGCTCCGGCCCCTCCAGCGAGCTCCGGACCGGTCACGCCGGTCACGTCGCATCCAACCCGTCCGGGGGTAGGTGAGATTCCCGCCTCAGATAGGCGAGTTGTGCGCGGACCGACCACTCGGCGGCGGACCACAGGCCGCGGTCCACGTCGGCGTACACGCGGGCGACCACCTCGGCGGCGTCGACCGCCCCGGCGTCGAGGGCCGCGCGCACCTGGGCCAGCCGCGCCTCACGGTGCTGGTGGTAGAAGCGGGCGGCGACGGCGGTGTCGGTCAGCGCGGGGCCGTGACCGGGCAGCGCCGGGCGGCCGTCGAACGCCGCCAGCCGGCCGAGACTGTCGAGATAGTCGCCGAGGTCCCCGTCCGGCCAGGCGACCACGGTGGTGCCCCGGCCGAGGATGGTGTCCCCGGTCAGGACGATCTCTTCGCCGCGGTACCGCACGACGAAGCAGACGGAGTCCTTGGTGTGCCCCGGCGTGGCGAGCGAGTCGACGGAGACCCCGTCGACGTCGAGGTGCTCCCGCACCGGTGCCCGGTGGACCGGCGCCCCGGTCAGCTCCGCAAGCCGGACGACACCTTCCGTGTGGTCCTCATGGCCATGGGTGACGAGGATCGCCGCGACCGGAGCGTGCCCGGCCACCGCGCGCAGGTGCCCCTCGTCGAGCGGGCCCGGGTCGATCACGACGGACCCGCCACCGGGGGCGCGCACCAGCCAGGTATTGGTGCCGTCGAGTGTCATCGGCCCGGGATTGGGCGCGCGGACGAGCGTCACCCAATCGGGCAACGTCATGAGGACCTCGGCGGCCGGGACGGTGACGTGGCTTACCACGATGTGATCGTACGGCGGGCCGGTTCCTCCGACACGTCACCCGACCGGCCATGGGAGTCACCCCGCATCGGCCGGTCGGGCGACACCGTCAGGCGATCTCGACGATGGCCTCGATCTCGACGGGCGTGTCGAGCGGCAGCACGGAGACCCCGACGGCGCTGCGGGCGTGCTTGCCAGCCTCGCCGAAGACCTCGCCGAACAGCTCGCTGGCACCGTTGACGACACCCGGCTGGCCGGTGAACCCGGGCGCCGAGGCGACGAATCCGACGAGCTTGACGATCTTGACCACGCGGCCCAGCCCGACCAGCGACTCGACGGCGGCGAGCACGTTGATCGCGGCCTGGCGGGCGAGGTCCTTCGCCTGCTCGGGGGTGACGTCGGCGCCGACGAGCCCGGTGGCGGGCAGCTTGCCGTCGACAAGGGGTAGCTGGCCGGAGACGTAGACGTGGTTGCCGGTCTGCACGGCCGGCACGTAGGCGGCGACCGGCGGGACGACCGGCGGGATCCGCAGCCCGAGCTCCTGGAGCCGGGCGTAGACGTCAGCCATGTCAGCCCGCCTTCGGCCGCTTGAAGTACGCGACGAGGTTCTCCGGGTTGGGCCCGGGCACGATCGCCACGAGTTCCCAGCCCTCCTCGCCGAAGTTGTCCAGGATCATCTTGGTGTTGTGGACCAGCAGCGGTGCGGTCAGGTACTCCCATTTCTGCATGTGGCGACAGTAGCGTTCGGTGGGGTGGCGTCCTGCGGGCACAGCCTGATATCGGTGTCCCCCGTAACGTGCCTCGGGCCGCTACTGTGAGGGCCGCCCCGCACAGCGGTGGCATCGAGGCGTCGCACAGAGGTGGGAGAGATGACGCAACCGCCCCAGTACCCGGGTCAGCCGGAGTATCAAGGCCAGCCGGGCGACCCCTACGCCACGCCCGGTCAGCCGCCGCAGGCCCCGCCTGGGCAGGGTTGGCCACCCCCGCCGGTGCAGGACCCCTTCATGCCGCCGACGTCGGCGCCGCCGACCTCCGGCCAGCCGTTCTACCAGGTCGGACAGCCGGGACAGCCGGGACAGCCCTACCCGGACCCGAACCAGCCGCCGTATGCGCCGCCGACCGGCTCCTTCCCGGCCGGGCCGCCACCCACGGGGCACTTCGGCCCGCCGACGAGCCAGTTCCCGCCGCCGACCGGGCAGTTCCCCACCGGGCCGATGCAGACCGGCGTCGTGCCGCCGTTCTCCGGGCCGCCGGCACCGACGTCGGGCTTCCCGGGGTACCAGCCGGCGCCCCCACCGCCGAAGAAGCGGGGCCTGACGATCACGCTGATCGTGCTCGCCGTCGTCCTCGTGCTGTGCGGCGGCGGTGGCGCCGCGGCCTACTTCGTGGTCCAGGGCGACCAGGGCAAGGGCCAGTCCAGCGCCGTCGAGGCGGTCAACGGCTTCCTCAAGGCCGTCTACAAGGACAAGAACACCGACGAGGCGCTCAAGTTCGTCTGCGGGTCGTCGCGCAACAAGGACAAGCTGGCCCAGCGGGTCGACGACATCCGCAAGTACGACGCCGGCCTGAGCAGCCCGTCCTACACCTGGCCGACGCCGACCGTCGACAAGCAGGAGAACAACTCGGCGACACTCATCGTGCCGGTCAAGGTCTCGACGAGTGACGAGAAGGTCGCCGAGACGAAGTACAAGTTCCTCGCGACCAACGACAACGGATGGTGGGTGTGCGAGATCACGACCGCGTGATCCACAACCGGTGTCGGGTAGCGTCGGAAGCGTGACGTCACGCGAGTCCTCGGACGGGCGGGGCAGCTATGGCTGGCCTGCCCGTCTGCATGTGGTCACCGGGAAGGGCGGCACCGGCAAGACGACGGTCGCCGCCGCGCTGGCGCTCGCCCTGGCACGGGACGGCAAGCGCACCCTCCTCGTCGAGGTCGAGGCGCGGCAGGGCATCGCCCAGTTGTTCGAGCGCGACCCGCTGCCCTATCGGGAGACGCGCATCGCCACGGCGCGCGGTGGCGGTGAGCTGCGGGCCCTGGCCGTCGACGTCGAGGAGGCCCTGCTCGAGTACCTTGAGATGTTCTACCGGCTGGGTGTCGCCGGCCGGGCCCTGCGCAAGGTCGGCGCTGTGGACTTCGCCACCACGATCGCGCCGGGCCTGCGTGACGTGCTGCTCACCGGCAAGATCAAGGAGGCGGTGACGCGCACGGCCGACGGCCGCCGGGTCTACGACGCGGTCGTGCTGGACGCGCCGCCGACCGGGCGGGTGGGCCGGTTCCTCAACGTCACGGCCGAGACCGCGCGGCTGGCCAAGATCGGCCCGATCAAGACGCAGAGCGAGGGCGTGGCGGCGATCCTGCGCTCACCGATGACCGCGGTGCACGTGGTCACCCTTCTGGAGGAGATGCCGGTCCAGGAGACCGCCGACGCCATCGACGACCTGACGAGGCTGGGCATTCCCATCGGGACCGTCATCGTCAACGCGACCCGGCCGGCCGTGCTGGCGGGCGCCCGGCTGACGCAGGCCGATCTGCGCAAGGGGCTGACCGCCGCCGGGCTGTCCCCCGACAAGGAGACGCTCGCGGGGCTGGTCGGCGAGGCGAAGGCCTACCAGACCCGGGTCGCGGCCGAGGCCTCGCTGCGCGCCGAGCTGCAGCACCTGGGCCGGCCGCTGGTCGAGCTGCCGCTGCTGCCCGAGGTCACCCCGGAGGCGCTCGACCATCTCGGTGATCTGTTGGTCACGTCCGCCTAGCGTGCATCTGCTTCGGGGTGCCCGCAGCGGATACGCTCGCAAGGTGCGAGTGAACGCGGCAGCGCCGGATCTGGACGTCGACGAGATTCTCGCCGACCGCGCGATCCGCATCGTGGTGTGCTGCGGCTCCGGAGGTGTCGGCAAGACGACAACCGCGGCGGCGCTCGCACTGCGGGCCGCCGAGGAGCACGGGCGGCGCACCGTGGTGCTGACCATCGACCCGGCGCGCCGGCTGGCCCAGGCGCTGGGCCTGACCGAGCTCGACAACACACCCCGCCAGGTCAAGGGTCTGCAGCCGGACTCGGCCGAGCTCCACGCGATGATGCTCGACATGAAGCGGACCTTCGACGAGGTCGTGCTCGCGCACACCGAGCCGAAGAAGGCCGAGGAGATCTTCGCCAACCCCTTCTACCAGGCGATGAGCTCGACGTTCTCCGGCACGCAGGAATACATGGCGATGGAGAAGCTGGGCCAGCTACGGGCGCGCGACGAGTGGGATCTCATCGTCGTCGACACCCCGCCGTCCCGTTCGGCGCTCGACTTCCTCGACGCGCCGGCCCGGCTGTCCCGGTTCCTCGACGGCAAGATGCTGCGGCTGCTGCTGGCGCCGGCCCGCGCGGGCGGGCGCAGTGTGTTCAACCTCGTCTCCGCGTCGTTCGGACTGTTCAGCCGCACCGTCACGAAGATCCTCGGCGCGCAGTTGCTCTCCGACCTCTCCGGGTTCGTGGGTGCGCTGGACTCGATGTTCGGCGGTTTCCGGGAGCGGGCCGAGCAGACGTACCGCGTGTTGCAGGCGCCCGAGACCGCGTTCCTGGTGGTGGCGGCGCCCGAGCCCGACGCCGTCCGCGAGGCGGTGTACTTCGCCGGGCGGCTCGCCGCGGACCGGATGCCGCTGGCGGGGCTGGTGCTCAACCGGGTCGTGCCGGTGGCGGCGCCGCGCCTGTCCGCCGACGACGCGCGGGCTGCGGCGGCCCGGCTCGACGAGATGGGCGGGCACCCGTCGACGGCGGATGTGCTGCGGGTCCACGCCGAGCTCGCCGAGCTGCACGATCGGCAGGCGGAGGTCGCCGGCCGCTTCCTGCACGCCCACCCGGGTGTGCCGGTGGTGCGGATCCCCGCGCAGCCCGCCGACGTCCATGACCTCGACGGGCTGCGGGCTATCGGTTCGACGTTCGAATAGCCCTTCCGGCGCCTCAGCCGGTCGGAACCAACTCTTTGGTGCTGTTGTCCTTCTCGTTGCGGTCCATGGCCGCTTCGAACATCTTGCGCCAGCTGGGCACCTGCGGATGGCGGCGCAGCAACGCCCGGCGCTCGCGCTCGGTCATGCCGCCCCAGACCCCGAACTCGATCCGGTTGTCGAGGGCGTCCGCCAGGCACTCGTACCGCACAGGGCAACTGCGGCAGATCCGCTTCGCCACGTTCTGCTCGGCGCCCTGGACGAACAGTGCGTCCGGGTCGCCATTGCGGCACGCGGCGATGCTGGGCCAGTCGACGACCATGCTCATATTTCCTCTTCCCCCCTTGGACTCCCCCCGGGTCCATCCGCCGTGCTTGCCCCAGCGAAAAGCACCCAAACCACGTCCCCCCATGGCTTTCGAGTGCAGTTCGCCGGTCTGCCCGGCGCGACGGCAGGGTCCCCGGCCACGGGAACCCCGAGAGGAGCTTTCCGGAACATCATGCTCTGTAATCGTCCAGTTACGCAACGTTGTTGCACCAGGTTAATCGGTCCCATGTGATCCACCAAAGGGCCGAAGCGTGCTACCGGCGCGTCACGACCGGGTGTGTTTTGCCCAAAATGCCGACACGACAGTGATCCGTGCATCAGACTCGGCTACGGGTCAACCTCACGCTCGGTGTCACGCGTCTAAGACAACGAGGACCGTCGCCGTCAGGACGCGGCCTCGTGACGTCGTCACGTAGTCTGAGGCGGTGACCTGGATGCGCAAACGCGAGCACGGCCTGCTGCCCAATGCGGCCTCTCTGCTGCTCTGTGGGCTATTGGCAGGCTTGGTGGTCGCAGCGGCCGCGTTCCCTGCGGTCGCGATGTCGGGACTGGCCGCGAAGGCCGGCGCCGACACGTTCGACAACCTTCCGACCGACATCGACGTGCTGCCCTCGCCGCAGATCTCGTACGTCTACGCATCCGACGGCAAGACGCTGCTGGCGATGATGTACGACGAGAACCGCCGCGACGTCCCGTTGACCGATGTCGCCGAGGTCATGCGCAAGGCCATCGTCGCGGCCGAGGACAACCGGTTCTACCAGCACCGCGGTGTCGACGTGAAGGGCGTCGCGCGCGCCTTCGTCGCGAACCAGAACGCGGGCGGCCAGACCGAGCAGGGCGCGTCGACGCTCACGATGCAATACGTGCGCCAGGCCATCTCCTACTCGGCGAAGACCCCGCAAGAGGTCGTCGACGCGACCGACAAGACGCCCACGCGCAAGCTCCGCGAGATGAAGTACGCCATCGATCTCGAAAAGAAGCTCAGCAAGGACGAGATCCTCGAGCGGTATCTCAACATCGCGTCCTACGGTCACGGCGCATACGGCATCTTCGCGGCCTCGCACGTCTACTTCGAGAAGGACCCCAAGGACCTGACGCTGCCCGAGGCCGCCCTCATCGCGGGCCTCGTCAAGGCGCCCGGCACCAGCGACCCGGCGACGGTCGAGGGCCTGCCGCGCGCGCTGGACCGGCAGAAGTACGTGCTCAACCAGATGGTGAGCATGGGGTTCGTCACCAAGCAGCAGGCCGACGAGGCGGCGGCCACGAAAGTGAACATCGTCGGCAAGCGCACCCCTGAGGGATGCGAGTTCGTTCAGCGTCCCGAGCTCGGCGCCGGCTTCTACTGCGACTACCTGCGCCGCTGGTGGCTCGCCCAGCCGATCTTCGGCGAGGACCAGTACCAGCGCGCCAACCGCCTGCGGGCCGGCGGCTACACGGTCGTCTCCGGGCTCGACATCCAGACCCAGGCGGCCGCGTTCAAGTACGCGAACCAGCAGCCGAAGGACGTGGCCGGCAACCAGCAGGTGAAGCTGGGCCAGTCCAACGCGCTGATGCTCGCCGCCGTCGAGCCGGGCACCGGCCGGGTCACCGCGATCGCGACGAACCGCACGTTCAGCAACGACCAGTCGAAGAACGGCACCAACACCAACCCCGGCAAGAGGGGCCAGAAGGGCAACTGGCCCAACACGACGGTCCCGATCATCACGGGCGACGCCGACATCCCGGGTTACCAGGCCGGCTCGACGTTCAAGATGTTCACGGCGGTGGCGGCGCTCGAGGCGGGTTACCCGCTCGCGACGACCATCAACACCGAGAAGCAGTTCCGGTCGAACTACCGCATCAACGCGAGCAGTCCCGCCGCCTGCGACGGCCCGTACTACTGCCCGAAGAACTCGGGCGGGCAGTCCGGCCCCTACAACATGTGGACCGGCTTCGGCAGCTCCATCAACACCTATTTCGTGCCGCTGGAGCAGCAGGTCGGCGCCGACAAGGTCGTGGACGTGGCCAAGCGGCTCGGCATCCAGTTCAACGCACCGCAAGACGCCGACCTGGCCAAGCCGGAAAACGCGAAGGGCTGGGGCGCGTTCACGCTCGGCGTCAGCGCCACCACGCCGCTGCAGTTGGCCAACGCCTACGGCACCCTCGCCGCCGACGGCCTCTACTGCGAGCCGACGCCGATCCTCGAACTGAAGGACAACGACGGCAAGAAGGTCGAAGGGCTCGACCCGAAGTGCAAGCAGGTCGTCAATCCTGAGGTGGCCCGCGCGGCCGTCGACATGGCCCGCTGCCCGGTCGGTGACCAGTCCGCCACCGGCAAATGCTCGGGCGCCACCGCGGGCTACTCCCGCAAGTTCGTCGGCCGCCCGATCGCCGGCAAGACCGGGACGACCGACTCGGAGAAGAGCGCGACGTTCGTCGCCATGACGAAGCAGCTCGCGGTCTCCGGCTTCCTCACCGACCCGGACTGGCCCGAGACCAACAAGGACATGAAGCACCCGCCGGTCAACTTCGCCGCGCTGGCCGTGCTGCGTGACGGTCTGGCCGGCAAGCCGGTGGTCGGCTTCACGCCCCCGACGAAGGACAAGGCGCAGGGCAAGCTGGTGGACATCCCGTCGGTCAAGTGCCTCTCGGTCGACCAGGCCCGATCCAAGGTCCGCAACGCCGGCTTCAGCGTGTCGGTCTCGAGCCAGCAGGTGGCGTCGGAGTGCCCGGCGGGCACCGTGGCCCGCACCGAGCCCGGCGGCGCCACGGTCAAGGGTGGCCCGGTCTCCCTGATCATCAGCAAGGGGCCCGGCGCCCAGGCCCCGCCTTACACCGGCAATCAGGGCAACGGCAACGGGAACGGGAACAACGGCAGGCGCACGGACGACAACTGCCCGATCCCGTGGGTCTGCTGATCCGCTGATCCACGCACATCGGGGGGCGGCCTCGATTTCGGGGCCGCCCGCCGCTGCGTTCGCACCAGCTCGTAGGAAAACTTGGCCTACAGCCCAGGACCGCGAAGTCGAACCGTGCGGTCGTCTGCCAATTCCGGTCTTGCGCTACGGGTTGGTGACGCACGGTCGCGCGGGTGGTGTCTGTCGCTCGTGGTCGCCGCTGGCCCCGGGACGGTGCGTTCCGAGCCAGGCCACTCCATCATGGGAAAGATGCGGCTGCCCCGACAGCCAGATCGTTCCCATGACCAAGCAAGGCGGTGACGTTCAGCCCAACGGGCCTGTGCCTCGGCGGCGACACCTCGCGAGCCTCACGCCCGAGTTGCCGGTCTCGTCCGGGTTGACCAGGCGCTGCCGGGCTCAACTTCGCGGCCTTGGCCTACAGTCCAATGTTCCTACCATGTGACCGGGTGACGGCGCCGCGCGAATCCGTGCCCCACGCCGGCAGCGGACCCTCGACCGGCGTCAGCCCGCCGCGAGCTGAGCGCGGACCACGGCGGCGACACGACCGCCCTCCGCCCGGCCCGCCACGGCCGCCTGAGCCGCCTTCATTGCCGGACCCATGCTCGACATGCCGCTCAGGCCGGCGGCGGACAGAGCGTCGCGCACGATCGCGGTGAGCTCCTCCTCGGAAAGCTGCTTCGGGAGATAACCGGCGAGGACCTCCTCCTCGGCGCGCTCCTTCGCGGCCTGGGCCTCGCGGCCGGCGTCGGCGAACGCGTCGGCGGCCTCGCGGCGCTTCTTGGCCTCCTTGGTCAGGACCGACAGGACCTCGTCGTCGGAGAGCTCACGGGCGGACTTGCCGGCGACCTCCGCGTTGCGCACCGCGGTGAGCGCCATCCGCAGGGTCGACGTCACCAGCTCGTCACGAGCCTTCATGGCGTCGCGCAGGTCGGACTCCAGGCGTGCCTTCAACATGAACGAAGTCTATCCGTCCGATCTTGCTCATATTGCGTTGCAAAAGGGCCGGTACGCTGATCCAATGCGCTCGAAGACAGTCTTCCGCCTCGCGACGGGCACCGTTGCCGCCGGCGCCGCCGCCCTTGCCTACGCCTCGCTCATCGAGCGCAACATGTTCACCCTGCGCCGGTTCGACGTGCCGATCCTGGCGGCGGACGCGGAGCCGCTGCGCATCCTCCACCTCAGCGACTTTCACCTCACCCCCGGGCAGCATCGCAAGCAGCGCTGGATCGCCGAGCTCGCCGGCACCGACCCGGACCTGGTCGTGGTGACCGGTGACACCATGGCCCACGTCGATGCGGTGCCCGCGGTCGTACGGGCCTTGACCCCGCTCCTGGACCGTCCCGGCGCGTTCGTGTTCGGCTCGAACGACTATCGCGGCCCCGTGTTCAAGAATCCCTTCGGTTACTTCAACAAGCACCGGCCGTACGTGCAGGGCACCGCGCTCCCCACGGAGGAGCTGCGCGACGTGCTGACCGGTTCGGGCTGGACGGACCTCAACAACGCCCGTACGACGATCAAGGCCGGCGGCCAGACCGTCGAACTGATCGGCGTCGACGATCCGCACATCGGCCGCGACGACTACGACGCCGTCGCCGGGCCCGCCTCGGCCGACGTCGACGTGCGCATCGGCCTCACCCACTCGCCGGAGCCGCGCATCCTGGACCGCATGGCCGACGACGGCTTCGACCTGCTGCTCGCCGGCCACACGCACGGCGGCCAGGTGGCGGTGCCGTTCTACGGCGCGCTGGTCACCAACTGCGGCCTCGACCGGCGGATGGCGAAGGGCCTGCACCGCTGGCCGTACTCGGCGTCGTACCTCCACGTCTCGGCCGGCCTGGGCACCCACCCGACGGCGCCGGTGCGGTTCTCCTGCCCGCCGGAAGCCTCGATCCTGACGCTCATCCCGCGATGACGGCGACCCCCGCACCGCTCCCCGGCCCCGCGCCGCGTCGCTGGCCCCGCCGTGCCGCCTACGCCGGCATCGCGGGCGCGGCCGGCCTGGCGGTGCTCCTGCCCACCGGCACCGCCGGCGCGGGCTGGTACCTGACGGGCCAGGTGCTGAACGTCAACGGCGGGGCCAGGTACTACCCGGTGCGGGTCCGCGCCGTGACGGGCAACCGCATCACGCTGACCCGCACACCGGACACCGCCCGGTCGATCCCGCTGTCGTTCGTCTGGGCGGACGGCCACGCGCGGCTCGGGCCGGTCGTCGCGCTCGACCGTGCCTCGGTGACGCGAGAGGTCGCCGAGGTGACGCGGGGTTCGCTGGTGACCGGCGTCCGCGGGTACACCTCGGGATACGTTTTCGAGGGCGACCCGATGTCGGCGCGCGGCCTGCCGTTCGAGGACGTGATCGTGCAGGGTGAGCTGGGCCCGCTGCCGGCGTGGCTGGTGCCGCCGACCACCGGGCCGGACGACACCTGGATCATCGCCGTCCACGGTCGCGGCGCCCCCCGCGGTGAGGCGCTGCGCGCGCTGCCCACGCTGGCGGAGAGCGGCCACCCGACGCTCGTCGTGACGTACCGGAACGACCCGGAGGCGCCGCCGTCGTCGGACCACCGGTTCCACCTCGGCCACACCGAGGGGCACGACGTGCTGTCCGCGATCGAATACGCGAGGTCGGCGGGCGCCCGCGACGTGATCCTGGTCGGCTGGTCCATGGGCGGCGCGGCGATCCTCAGCCTGCTGCGCTCCTGGGACCACGGGGGCTTCCTGCGCGGTGTTGTGCTCGACTGCCCGGTGGTCGACTGGACCGCGACCCTGCAGATGAACGCACGGCAGCTCAACGTGCCGCCACCGTGGACCTGGACGGCGCTGAAGCTCATCCAGCGCCGCCTGGGCGTGCGAGCGTCGGACCTGGACTACCGGTCGGTGGCCGGCAAACTGGACGTGCCGACACTGGTGTACGTCGACCACGACGACCGTACCGTGGCCCCGTGGCCGACGGTCGAGTTCGCCGCCGCCTCGCCGCTGGTGACCCTGGTGGAGACGCGTGAGGCCGGTCACTGTCGTAGCTGGAACCTCGACCCGGTGGCCTACGAATCGGCGCTCCGGTCGTTTCTGAAGTCGTTGTAACCTCAGTTCACCACCCGTCCCGCCCGCCACGGGGGATACCGAGTTTGCGGGGCGACGAGGGTGGGCTACGATTACTCGGCACGCTCGGGGTATAGCGCAGCTTGGTAGCGCGCTTCGTTCGGGACGAAGAGGTCGTCGGTTCAAATCCGGCTACCCCGACCAATGACGAAAGGCCAGGAGAGACAACCTCTCACCTGGCCTTTCGTCATTTCTGCGGCGCCAGCTCACCGGGCACCAGCCGCGCCGTCGTCCCCCTCCGCGCTGTCTTCCACCTCCGTCGTCAGCGGAAAGTCAGCGACGGCATCCCGTACCCGCTCGGCGCCACGCTGCTCGAAGGCGTGCGTGTAGCGGTCCAGCGTGGTCGAGATCTGCTCATGCCCCATGACTCGCGCCACGTCGTTCAGCGGCACGCCGTCTGACACCAGCCATGTCGCGTAGGAGTGCCGCAGGTCGTGGAACCGCAACCCGCTCTGTGCCATGCACGACACCCGGGCGCGCGCCGCCCGACGGTTCGGGAAGTCCTCGGTGACTTCGCAGCGGTCCCGGTCGAGCCAGGTGGCACGCCAGACCTTCCGGTCGACCTGCACCACCTTGCCCAGCAGTCCGGCGCGTACGAGCGCGGGTCGCCAGATCCACGCACGGAAGACCGTCCGGCGCATCGGCCCGCCGACCTCGTTGGTGAAGACCTCACCGGACAGCCCCGGCTCGATCAGCTCGCGGTGCTTCCGCAGCAGCTCGACGACGAACGGCGGAAGCGGCACGATCCGGCGACCGGCGCGAGACTTCGGGTAGGGCTTGAAGGTCACGTTTCCCGCGACTCGATAGCCACCCGGCTCACCCGCACGGTCGCCGCCGCCAGGTCGATAGCGGCCCACGTCAGGCCGATGCACTCGCCCCCCGGCCAGCGCGACCAGTGCGCGGTACCGCTCTGGGACCTCCGGCAGGATGCTGCCCGCGAACGCCTCCCGGGTGATGACCTGCTCATCGGCGTCGGTGCGCCGTCGCTTCGGCAAGCGCACCCCATCAGCGGGGTTCTCGGCGATGATCCGATCTCGTACGGCAAGCGCGAGCACGGCCCGCGTGAGCCGGTGGCACTCTCGGACGGTCGCCGGGGCCAGCGTGACGCCGAGGCCGCTCACCCATTGCTGCACCGCAGCGAAGATGCAACCATCGCGTATGCCGTTGATCCGTCAATAGCGCTCAGTCCGGACGGCGCCTGATCTCGCCGCTGATTTTCAGCATCGCCGCCGTCCTGCATCGCAAACGACGATTCCGGGCAGCCGACGACCACATGAGGAACGATGAGTACACCCCACGAGCGAGACGAGTTTGACCGGATCCGGATCACGCACCAGCTCGAACGCGACCGTGCGATCGTGGCTCAGTACGAGGAACATATGGCGTTCTACCAGCGCAGGATCGAGACTCAGATGTACGACCTCGGTAGGCTGGACGAACGATTGGGAGGGGATCAGGCATGACCGTCGACCTGAGCAACGATCCACACATCCGGGCACTACGTGAGGCCCTGGTCGCCGAGCACGAGTCGACGATCGCCGAGGTTCAGGGGTGGGCCGATGAGGCGGGCGCGGCCGGGGACACCGATCGGCAGCGCCGTCACCTCGCGCACGTGGCGCGACTCAAGGCGATCCCATATCCATGGGAGGGCAAGGCGTCCGCAGCCTAGTCCCCGCAACGGGACGATGCGCACGTCTGTCCACAGTGGATGATTCGCTATCGTCAGCAGGAAGTCGGCGCAAGGCTTGCTAACGGTTGGCAAGGGATGGCAGTGAACGACGGCTGAGCGGCACTGTGTGACAGGCAACGACAGCCACCCCGGCAACAGACTGCGGCTATCACCCGCGTTCGGGACGAAGAGGTCGTCGGTTCAAATCCGGCTACCCCGACCACGTGAAACACCAGGCCAGGGCCGGTTTCCTCAGACGAGGAGATCGGCCCTGCACCGTCTCTGCGGCCCTTCCGGGAGCAACCGGGGAGCAGACCGGGGACGAGCCCGGACGTGACTGGCATCATGAACCACCCCGCAGGAGCCGATCCAACACCGCCACCGGCGAAGTTGGGTAGAGCTTTCGGCGAGCATCGATCGCCGCCGCCCACACATCCTCAAGGCGCCGCTGACGCGGCGTACCGTGGCGCCACGGGGTCGCTCCGCGACCTGCGCTTACGCCTTCGGCGACGCGCAGGCAAGCCCCGGCGCCCGCACCGGAATCAGCGACGCCGGGTTCAAGCCACAGAAACGACGGACGCCCCGGTCCGCCGGCCGAGACCGAGGACCAGGGCGTGGACGTCGATGGTGGAACAACTCAAGGTCTCAGCGGAAGTTGCGGTGCGGTGACACCCTCCCCGCCGCCGCTGTGAGTGGTCACCGCTGAAGAACGAACCGGCGCAGCCTCCGCACGGCTGACACGTACGTGTCAACGGCGGAACTCGAACTGGAGCCTCGGACTACGTGTTAGGAGACTCGCCAAGGATCTCATCAACCAATTCCTTGGAAATGATTCCTTCCGACAGCGCCGCCAGCAAAGCAAACGGCTGAAGTAGGGGGTTCTTGAATCGGTACACATATTTGCGTTCGACGCCAGAGCGTTGCAGTACGAACCCCCGCTCACTTCCGGTGAAGGCCGAGAGGTGCGTAGCGAAGTTGGCGATATCGTAAGGCTTCCCCATTAGCCGTGACATCGGCTCCTTAACGGCGCCAGGCGTAAAATAGCCAAGTCGGTTCTTCTCCGCCAACGCGCATGCTGCCAGTACCTGAGCGAACAGATTGTCGCGCCGAGGACTCTGCACCGCAGTTTGATACTCGCGCAATAGCGAATGCTTTTTGGCGACCTTATCGATGGCGTCTCGCACGTCATCGACGTCAACCTGCCCGCGATCGTCAATCACCGCGCGTTGAGCTGCGTAGAGCGTCAGCATATGAACGTACTGAGGCAACCCCTCCGCGAGCCGGCCAATCCGATGACGTGCAGTCGGCGTGATAGTCATACTAACCTGAGCTAAACCATCGTCGATGATGCCGCCGAGCTCAGCGGGCTCCATCCGACCGAGTTGAACTTCGGCAATAGCTCGCTGAATCGACTCATGCTCGCCAATAAGGGCGTCAATGGAGTCCGCCATGCCAACGATAATGAGCCGAGTATCTACCGCATGGTCAGAAAGGGCCTTTACCGTATCCGCCATCAGCGAAAGCGACTCGTCATCCTCGACGCGGTCGAACTCGTCAAGAATGACGAGCCGAGGCGGACTTGCCTCCTGCAGAATCCGACGAACCGAATCGGGACCGGCTTTTCCGAGCGCCCATTCTTCGGGCACGTCTAGGGCCATTTCCTGCAGAACGCGAGTCCAGATTGTTTTAAACTTGTCGTCGGTTGTGCAGTTAACACGTACTGTTGGCCGACGACTCCCCCAAATTGGGGCGAGAAAGTCCGACAGCACGTTCGCAAGCGATGTCTTGCCCACTCCCCGCTCGCCATACAGCACAACATGCGTGCCCGGCTGCGCAACAGAGTTGATAATCTCGAATATTTGATCAACACGTCCATGGAATCGATCTCGCCGAAGAACGGGCGTGCCGGGAGTGAACACGTTGTTGAGGGCGGCAAATCGGGTAAACTTCGCATCCTGGTTCGGATCAGTCACGAACAAGATGATAAGCGCTGGAGCGTCACTTCGCCTAGTGACTCCAAGTATCGCACACGAGGGTGTGACGAGGGTGTGACTAGGCTGCACGCAGGTGCGACGGCCGTGGACAACCGAACACCGCCCGTACGAGGCCGTAGGCGACTCCTAGTGACTCCAAGTATCACGTACGAGGGCGTGACGCGGGTGCACGCGGGTGCGACAGCCGTGGACAACCGAGCACCGCACCGCACGAGGCCGTAGGCGACTCCAAATGCTTCCGCGACCGGGCCTGCCGTTCAGCCAAGATGGTGATAGTCCCGATGTATACGGACTTGCCACCCCCACCGGATCGGGAACCACCCGGAAGATGATCTTGTGAGGTCGCCATCCCGGAACGGCCTGTCGAGGACTCGCGCGCTCTTTGCCTCCGGCGGGGCAGCCAGCCGGGGCTCAGGGTTACGGAGGGGCTGAGGCTAGATCACTTTTGTGGCAGGGCTGGGACCGATCAAGAGGCAGCGGCCCCGCCAGCGGCCAACGCGCCGGTGTCGAGGCGGATCGCGAACGGGCTGTCCGAGGTCAACGTCTTCCCGCTGCTCACCAGCGCATGCTCCACGTAGCGCTCGCCCTCCAGCCGCAGTAGACGCAGGACGACCGACGACAGCGAATGCTGCTCGACCAGCAGGTACCACCCGATGCCCGCCGTGGCGTAGAAATTCATCTTCGTCACCCGGTCGGACGCCGCGTTGCTGGGTGAGACGATCTCGCCGACCACGGTCACATCGACCGCGTCGATCATCATGCCCTCGTCGACGTCCGAGACCACGAGATCGGGGATGACGATGCGTCCGGCCTGCAAGCGGACGTTGACCGCCTCCAGCACCAGCAGACCGGCCGCCGACGCGCCCGGGTCGAGCGCGTTCGCGATGCGGCGGGACAGGATCTGGTGCCGAATGGCCGGCGCTGGGCTCACCAGCAAGCTCCCGTCGATCAACTCGATCCGGTTCGGCGTCTCGCCGAGCGCGAAGTACTCGTCCTCACTCCACGGCCCCACATGCTCCAGCACGCTCACGCTCATCGGCGACTCACCTCCACGCGTGTCCCCCACCAGCGTCCCACGAGCGCGTGCCCGGTGACAGCGGGCTCCCGAGCGCCGGGAGAAATCTGGGAGACGATCTTGCGAAACGATCCCAGCCATGCGGCGTCGAAGCCTGCATGGGACGCTCAGCCGGCGGGTATCGGGCAGGCATGACGGCAGCGGAGTTCGTGCCCGACCACGGCAGTCTTGACGAGTTGCGCGCCGCGGTCCAAGGGTGCCGCGGCTGCGAACTCTACAAGGACACCACCCAGGCGGTCTTCGGCGAAGGGCCCGGGGACGCGCGCATCCTGGTGGTGGGTGAACAGCCCGGGGACGTCGAGGACCGGCGGGGCAGGCCGTTCGTCGGGCCGGCCGGGAAGGTGCTCGACCGGGCGTTCGCCGAGGCGGGCCTCGACCGTACGACCATGTATCTCACCAACGCCGTCAAGCATTTCAAGCATCGCCCCGCGGCGGCCGGGAAGCGGCAGCTCCATCAGTCGCCCGACCGCGGCGAGATCGTCGCCTGCCGGCCGTGGCTGGTCGCGGAGTTCGAGGTCGTCCGGCCGGCCCGGGTGGTGGCGCTCGGGGCCACCGCCGCCAAGGCGCTGCTCGGGCCGGGTTTCCGGGTGACGAAGCAACACGGTGTGCCGCTGCCCTGGCCGAGCAGCGCGGACCGGCCCGAGGACTTCAAAGGTGTCCCGGAGGCCGTCCTGGTCGCCACCATCCACCCGTCCGCCGTGCTGCGCGCCGACGACCGCGAGGCGATGTTCGCCGGCATGGTGGAGGATCTGACAGGACTCCGCGGCCCGGCCTGACAACCGGCCCCCGAACATCTCAGCGGAGACCGCTCGTCTCGGAGGATCGGGCCCACGAAACCTTTAGTCTCGGGCGTGTGATCGAGCAGTGGCAGCGGCTCTTCCCGGGCGAGGACGCCGTCGGCGGGGAGTTGATCGAGCGGTATTCGGAGCCCCACCGGCGGTACCACACGCTGGAGCATCTCGCGGCGATGCTGCGCGTCGTCGACGAGCACGCGGACCTGGCCGACGACGCGGACGCGGTCCGGCTGGCGGTGTGGTTCCACGACGCGGTCTACTCGCCGTTCGCCACGGACAACGAGGAGCAGAGCGCGCAGCTCGCCCGCGGCAGGCTCGGAACGCTCGGCGTCCCGGCCGGGCGCGTCGAAGAAGTGGTTCGGCTGGTCCGGCTCACCGCCGGCCATGCCGTCGCGGGCGGGGACCGCAACGGCGCCCTGCTGGCTGACGCGGATCTGGCCGTGCTGGCCGTCGACGCGGCGGCCTACGAGCGCTACACGGTCGCGGTGCGCGCCGAGTACGCCGCGGTGCCGGATGAGGTCTTCCGGCCGGGCCGCGCGGCGATCCTGCAGAAGCTGCTCGACCTGCCGGCGCTGTTCCGTGCGGTGCCGGCACGAGCCGAGTGGACGGCCCGTGCGCACGAGAACCTGCGCCGGGAGATCAGGACGCTTCTGGGTGCTCCGTGACGTTCTGGAGGTACAGCGGCTCGCCGAGCTTCTCGATGAGTCCCAGTTGCGTCTCGAGGTAGTCGATGTGGTGCTCCTCGTCGGCGAGGATGTCCTCGAAGATGTTCGCCGAGGTCACGTCGCCGATCGAGCGCATGTACTCGATGCCGCGGCGCAGTCGGTCCACCGCTTCCATCTCGATCTGCAGGTCGCAGTTGAACTGCTCCGGGACGGTCTCGCCGATCCGGAGCGGGAGAAGGCGCTGGTAGTTCGGCAGCGCCTCCAGGAAGAGGATCCGGTCGGTGAGCACCTCGGCGTGCTTCATCTCGTCGATCGATTCGTGCCTGGTGTGCTTGGCGAGGACCGTGTATCCCCAGTTCTCCTGCATCTTGGCGTGCAGGAAGTACTGGTTGATCGCGGTGAGCTCAGCAGTCAACTGCTCGTTGAGAAATTCGATGACTCGTGCGTCCCCCTGCATGTGGGCAGGGTAGTCCCTTTTCTAGGCCAAAGCGGGCAGGACACTTCCGGGAACTTCCGCGTCGATCAGATCGGCGATGCGATCGAGGCAGGTACCGCAGCCGGTGCCGGCCCCGCATTCGTCGCCGACGGCGTCCTCGCTGTGGGCGCCGGCCTGGATGACCTGGCGGATCTCACACTCCCGGACGCGGGCGCAGATGCACACGTACACGTCGAACTCCTTGCTTAGGCTTGCCTAAGCAAGGGTGGCCTAAGTTCTCCGGTTGCACAAGGCCCTGACCAGCTATTTGCCGAAGTCCCGGTGGAACAAATGCCGTGGTCGACGCAAACCGGCAGCAACCAGGCGGCTGACGATCTCTTTCGAGGTCACGCAGCGGGCACCCAGCCAGATGGCGGCCTGGACCCGGTCGGCCGGCACGTCGTAGTGGTCCCGATCGAAGCCGCGCCGCGGCACGCCGAGCAGCTCGGCGAACGCGTGGAGCTCGGCGACGGACACATCGCTGATCAGATGGGCCCAGAGTCGGCCATGGGCCGGCCACCGCGGCGCGTCGAGGTAGAGCACACCTACTAGCGTGCCAGTCATGGATCTCAACACGGATCTCGTCCAGGAGCTTCTCGGCGCCCTGCCCCACGAGGGAGGCGTGCTCACCGATCCCGACCTTCTCCAGTCGTACGAGCACGACGAGGCTGACCTGGTCCCGTACGGTACGCCCGCCGTGGTCGTACGGCCCCGCACCACCGGCCAGGTCTCCGCCGTCCTCCGCGCGGCGACCCGGCACAGAATCCCGGTCATTCCGCAGGGCGCCCGATCCGGGCTCGCCGGCGGCGCCAACGCGATCGAGGGCGCCATCGTGCTCTCGCTGACCGGGATGAACGAGATCATCGACATCGACGCCGCCAACCGCATCGCGGTCGTACAGCCCGGGGTGGTCAACGCCCAGCTACGCCGCGCCGTGGCCGCCGAGGGACTGTATTACCCACCCGACCCGGGGTCGTGGGAGCAGTCGACGATCGGTGGCAACGTCTCGACCGACGCGGGCGGGATGTGCTGCGTGAAGTACGGGGTGACCAGCGATCACGTCATCGGCCTCGAGGTCGTGCTGGCCAGCGGCGAGGTGCTCAACTGCGGCCGGCGGACGGCGAAGGGCGTGGCGGGCTACGACCTGACGAGCCTCTTCGTCGGCTCCGAGGGCACGCTCGGCGTGATCACCGAGATCACCGTCAAGCTGCGCCCGGCCCCCGAGCCCGCGCTGACCCTGGTGGCCGTCTTCGACACGCTCGCCGCCGCCGGTGCCGCCGTCTCCGCGGTGGTCAGCTCCGGGATGCAGCCGAGCATGCTGGAAGTCATCGACCGGGTCACGCTCACCGCGATCGAGGCGTATCGGCCGATGGACCTGCCGACCGCCGCGGCGGCCCTGCTCGTCGCGGCCGTCGACTCGGGCGGCCGGGCCCCCGACGACCTGGCCCGGATCGCCGCGATGTGCCGCTCGGCCCAGGCGAGCGACGTCTACGTGGCCTCGGACGAGGCGGAGGCCGACTCCCTGCTGGCGGCGCGGCGGCTGGCCCACCCGGCGCTGGAGCACTTCGCCGCCCAGCTCTTCCCGGGCGGCGGCGGCATCATGGTGGACGACGTGGCCGTCCCGCGCACGCGCCTGGTGGAGCTGATCGAGGGCATCGAGTTCATCTCCGCCGAGCACGGCGTGGTGGTGGCGACGGTGGGCCACGCCGGCGACGGCAACCTGCACCCGATCATCGTCATCGACCGCAGCGATCCGGTGAACCTGGCACAGGGCCAGAAGGTGTTCGACGCGATCATGTCGCTGGGCCTGTCACTGGGTGGCACGTCGACCGGCGAGCACGGCGTGGGACTGCTGAAGCGCGACTGGCTGGCGCGCGAGATCGGCCCGACGGGCCTGAAGGCGCACCGTTCCATCAAGACCGCCCTGGACCCCGACAACATCCTGAACCCCGGCAAGGTCTTCTAACCCTAACCCTCTCGATCTTGCAGTTGTGGTTCCCACCAAACCGGACATTGCCGGAGTGTCCTGGCACCACAACTGCAAGATCGACGCAGCAAAGGGGGTGGGTCAGCGGGCGGCGGCGCGGTCGGCCATGAAGCCGCGCACGTCCGGGGCGCCCAGGCGGGCGGCGTCGGCGGTCAGGTCGTCGGGCATCGTCTGGGACTCCTGCTCCGCCGCGACCCGGGCCAGGTAGTGGTCGACCTCGCGGGTGCGGGTCGCCGCGTCCCAGCCGAGCACGTCGCCCATCACCCCGGCCGCCTCGACCGCCGAGACGACGCCCCGGTGGTCGGTCTCGAACGAGATCCGCGTGCGGCGGGTCAGCACGTCCTCGAGGTGCAGTGCCCCCTCGGCCATGGCCGCATACGCCACCTCGGCCGCGAGGTACTCCGGCGCGCCCGGGAGCGCCCGCCGCAGCTCGAGGTCGAGATCCAGCACTTCGAAGGCCAGCGAACCGTATCGCTCCAGGAGGTGCTCCAGCACGCCCACCGGGATGCCGTGACGCCGGGCCAGGTCTGCCCGGTTTGTCCACAGCGGATGGTAGCCGTCCGCGCCGAGCAACGGCAGGTCGGCGGTCCGCGAGGCGTGCACCCGGCCGCCGTGGCGGCGCAGGCCGCCCAGCCGGTGTGCGACCCGGTCGATGACGTCGGCCGCCATCACGCGATACGTCGTGTACTTCCCGCCGGCGATCAGCATCAGGCCGAGCATCGGTTCAACAACCGCGTGGGTCCGGGACAGGGTGGAGGTCTGCTCGTCGCGGCTGTGCGGCTGGCGCTGCTTCGCCTCGCGGGACAGCAGCGGGCGCAGGCCGGCGTAGACGCCCTCGATGTCGGTGGTGCTGAGCGGGCGGTCGAGGACCGCGTTGACCTGGCCCAGCAGATAGGAGATGTCGGTCGCCGACGCCGCCGGATGGCCGCGGTCCAGGTTCCAGTCCGTGTCGGTCGTGCCGATGATCCAGTGCCCGCCCCACGGGATGACGAACAGCACCGAGGTCGGGGTGCGCAGGATGAGGCCGGCCTCGCCGGTGATCGCCGAGCGCGGCACGACCAGGTGCACCCCCTTGCTGGCGCGCACCCGCATGCCGGCCGACTCGCGCGGCCCCTCGCCGGACAGCAGGCCGGCGATGTCGTCCAGCCACACCCCGGTCGCCGCGACGACGGTGCGGGCGTGCACCTCGAACTCCTCGCGGCTCTCCAGGTCGCGCACCCGCACGCCGGTGACCTCCCGGGCGTCGCGCAGCAGGCCGACGGCCCGGGCGCTGGGCACGATCGCGGCGCCGAGGCTCGCCGCGGTCCGGGCGACGGTGGCGACCAGGCGGGCGTCGTCGACCTGGCCGTCGAAGTACTGGATTGCGCCGCTGATCGCGTCCTCGCGCAGCGAGGGGAAGCGCCGGTGCGTCTCGGTCCGCGACAGGTGCCGGTGCAGCGGCATGCCCCGCGGCGCGGACCCGTGCAACTGGGCGACGGACGCGAACGCGTCGTAGAGCCCGACGCCGGTGCCGTAATAGGCCCGCTGCCAGACCCGCTGGGCGAGCCCGGTGCGGCCGCGGCGCGCGGGCAGCGGCACCAGGATCGGCACCGGGCGGACGAGGTGCGGCGCCAGTCGGGTGGCCAGCAGGCCGCGCTCCTGGAGTGCCTCGGCGACCAGGCCGAACTCGAGCTGTTCGAGATACCGCAGGCCGCCGTGGATCAGCTTCGACGACCGGCTGGACGTGCCCGATGCCAGGTCACGGGCCTCGACGAGCGCGACGGACAGCCCGCGGGACGCCGCGTCGAGCGCGGCGCCGACGCCGGTGATCCCGCCACCGATGATCAACACGTCGAAGCGCTCGCGGCGCAGCCGCGCGACGTCCGCCGCCCTGCGGGCGGGTGAGAGCCGGCCGGCCTCGAAACGGGACGTGGAGGGTTCACGACGCACCCTCATACGGTAGCCGCGGCTTTCGCGCATTGGTGTGGGACGGGCCCGGCCGGGAATCACAGGGTCGTGTCCATCACCGAACGCATCATCCGCGCGCCGGCCGACCGGGTCTACACGGTCCTGTCCGACGGCTGGGCCTACAGCGACTGGGTCGTCGGCACAGCACACGTCCGCGACGTCGACACCGGCTGGCCGCAGCCGGGCACCCGGCTGCATCACAGGGCGGGCCCGTGGCCGGTGTCGGTCAACGACCGCAGCGAGTCCGTCGACTGGGATCCGGGACGGATGCTGCTGCTCAAGGTGCATCTGTGGCCGTTCGGCGCGGGCTACGTGCGGATGACGCTCGACCCGCTCGACGAAGCGGCGACCAGGGTGACCATGCAGGAGCACTTCACCGACGGGCCGCTGGTCGGCGTGCGGAACAAGATCGGCGACTTGGTCCTGCACTACCGCAACACCGAGGCGCTGCGGCGCCTGGCCGACCTGGCCGAGCACCGCCCCGTTCAGCGGTAGATCGCCCGCATGGCGGCCCGCACTCCGGTGGCGTAGACGTCACCCAGCAGCGGGCGGTGCCGCGCGAGGGCCGCGCGGGCCGCGTTCGCGCCCGCCGCGCCGTGCACGCCGCCGCCCGGGTGGGCGCTGGAGCTCGCCAGGAACAGCCGGTCGATCGGGGTGTCGGCCCGGCCGAGTCCGGTCACCGGGCGCCAGAGGAGTTGTTGGTACGCGCTGGCGGTGCCGCCGTTGATCGCTCCGTCGACGAGTGACGGGTTCTTCGCCTCCAGGTCGGCGGGGCCGGCGACGTGCCGCTCCAGCACCAGGTCGTCGAAGCCGGGCGCGTGCCGGCGCAGCGTGTCCTCGACCCGGCCCACCTGGGCGTCGACCTCGTCGGGCCGGACACCGCGCGGCAGGTGTGTATAGGCCCACAGCGTCTCCGTGCCCACCGGCGATCGGGTCGGATCCGCCGTGGTCATCTGCCCGACGAGCAGGAACGGCTCCTCCGGCGGCCGGCCGAGGGCGAGGTCGGCCGCGTACCGGTACGGCTCGACGCCCAGATGGACGGTGCCGGCCCGCCCGACCTCCGGCGCGATCCACGGGACCGGCCCGGACAGCGCCCAGTCGATCTTCAGCGTCGGGTTGTCCCAGCCGAAGCCCTCCAGATCCGCCAGCAGCCGGGGTGGCAGGTCACCGGCATCGACAAGGCCGCGGTACAGGCTGGGCGCCGGCACGTCGGCGAGCACCGCCCGGCGGGCGCGGAAGAGGCGGCCGTCGGCGCAGCGCACACCCAGCGCCCGGCCGCCTCCGACGATCACCCGGTCGACGAGCGCCCGGCGGTGCACGACCCCGTCGAAGCGGCGGACCAGGGCGTCCGTGAGCTGTTGCGCGCCGCCGACGGGGACCGGGAAGCCGTGCTGCTGGCCGAGCATCGCCAGCAGCCAGCCGAACCCCCCGCTCGCGGCGTCGTCCGGGGCGAGGTCGGTGTGCAGGGCCAGGCCGACGAGCAACATCCGGCCGCCGTCACCTCGGAACAGCTCCTCGCCCAAAGCCCGGGCCGGGACCAGGAACCGCCTGCCCAGCCGCAGCGCGCCCCCGAGTCCGGCCCGGGCCGCGAGCCGGGCACCCGACCGGATCGGCGGAAACGGGGTCAGCAGCGACGGGACGAGGTCGTCCGCGATGCGTCGCCATTCGCCGTACAACCGCTGAAAACGCCTGCCGTCACCGGGTGCGAAGGCGTCCAGCGACGCCGCCGTGAGGTCCAGCTCCCGGCTGAGCACCGCGGCGCGGCCGTCGGGGAAGAGGTGGGCGACGACCTCGGGGGCGTGGCTCCATCGCAGGCCGTGTGACTCGAGGTCCAGGTGCCGCAGCACGGGCGACGCGGCGCCGAGCGGATAGAACGAGCTGCACAGGTCGTTCACGAAGCCCGGGAGGATCTCGCCGGAGCGGACCGCGCCGCCCACGTGCTCGGTGGCCTCCAGCACCACGACGTCCCAGCCCGCGTCGGCGAGCAGGTTGGCGGCGACCAGTCCGTTGTGACCGGCACCCACGACGACTGCGTCGACCGTCTCCGTCATACCCTCAGTCTGCCCGCCCTGGCCCCACCTTCACGCTCCCCCGCGAATGTCATACCGGCGTCGTAGAGTCCGGGCATGGCTGAGGACTCCGCGCCCCTCCCGGTGCCGCCCGGGCCGCCCGGGCCTTCTGAGCCGTCCGGGCCGCCGAGCCGCGGTTGGGCAGTGGCGCTCACCGTCCTGGTGGGGTTGTGGACCGTCGGCGTCGTCGTCGTGGTCAACGCGGTGCTCTGGCTGGTCGGCGACACGCTGGTGATCAGCGGGCTGTCGATGCCGCTGCCGTTCTGGCTGCTCGGCGCCGTGCTGACCACGCTGTTGACGGGTGTGCCCGCGTTGCTGCTGAGCCTGCTGTCGCGGATGTGGTTCGCCCGCCTCGCCGGGCGGCAGTGGCTGCTCCTCACGCTGTTCGGCGGGCTGCTCGGCGCCGCTCGCCTGATCCCGAACACCTACCATGAGCTCTACCTCGCCGTCCTCGCGACCGTCGCGGCGATCGTCGCGGCCGCCCACCGGGCCGTCACCGGGCGCCGCGAGCACGCCGACGGCTGGCTGTTCTGGCTGTCGCTGGCCGTCGGGCTGCTCATGCTGCTGCCGTGGCTGTGGGTCGGCTCGTTCGGCGGCCGGCTGGAGACCGTGCTGGCGCTGCTCGCCGCGCTCGCGGTGAGCTGGCTCGCGGCCCGGCCGCTGTCGGCGATCGCCGCGATCGCCGTGCACTTCCGCGACGACTGGGCCGGCGCGATCGTCGGCGGGCTGGCGATCGGGGTCGGGCTCACCGCGCTGACCGCCGGCGTCGGCCTGCCCGCCGTGCAGCTCCTCGCGGTGGTGGCGGTGCCGCCGGTCGCGTTCGCGCTGGCCGCGTTGCACCGCAAGGGGCGGCCGTCGATCGTGGCGCTGCTGACCCCCGCGATCTTCGGGCCGCTGGGCATGATCGACCCGGACGAGACGTCGCTGATCCTCGGCCTGCGCGACGAGCTGTTCTGGGGGCTGGTCGGCGCGGTCGCGACCCTGGGGGTGGCGCTGCTCGTCGCCGTCGTGACGCTGGTGGCGCTGCGCCGGGCGCGGTGGCACGCCTGGGCCGCCGGGGTCACCGCCGCGGTGGTGGCGATCGGCGGCGCGGTGATCTACACGGCGGTGGGCCAGCCCGGGTTCGCCGGCGAGCGGCTGTTCGTCGTCATGAAGGAGCAGGCCGACCTGAGCGGATTGAGCGGTGTCGGCGACCGCACGGGGCGCATCCGGCAGACGTACCAGCGACTGGTCGGCACGGCCGAGCGCTCGCAGGCCCCGCTGCGCAAGGCGCTGCGCGACAAGGGCCTGAAGTTCACCCCGTTCTACCTCGTCAACGGCGTCGAGGTGGACGCCGGGCCAGTCGTGCGACAGTGGCTGGAGAGCCGCTCCGATGTCGCCAAGGTGCTGCTCAACCCGCATCTGCGGCCGCTGCCCGCGCCTGCGCCGCCGATGCGCGGCACGGTCGACGCGCCGGCGTCACCGCAGTGGAACCTCACGCTCATCGGCGCCGACGCGGTCTGGCAGCGGTTCGGCACCGGCAAGGGCATCGTGGTCGGCAGCTCCGACTCCGGCGTCGACGGCGCCCACCCGGCGCTGCGCGGCAACTTCCGCGGCGGCGACGATTCGTGGCTCAATCCGTACGGTGGGGGCGCGACCCCGACGGACAACAACGGCCACGGCACCCACACGCTCGCCACCGCGGTCGGCGCCAAAGTGGGCGTGGCGCCCGGCGCGCAGTGGATCGCCTGCGAAAACCTCCCGCGCAACCTCGGCAGCATGGCCAACTACCTGACCTGCCTACAGTTCATGCTGGCGCCATACCCGTCCGGCGCCGACCCCTGGCACGCCGGCCGTCCGGAGCGCGCCCCGCAGGTCCTCACCAACTCCTGGGGCTGCCCGTCGGTCGAGGGCTGTGGCCTGCCGTCGCTGCGCCCGGCCGTCGACGCTTTCGCCGCGGCCGGCATCTTCTTCGTCGCCGCGGCCGGCAACACGGGCCCCCGCTGCGAGACGATCACCGATCCCCCGTCCCTGTATCCGTCGACGTTCACGATCGGCGCGGTCGACCGGGTCAGCGAGGTGGCGTCGTTCTCGAGCCGCGGCCCGACCCCCGACGGCCTGACGAAGCCCGACCTGATGGCCCCCGGCGTCGATGTCCTGTCGGCGCTGCCGGGCGGCCGCTACGGTTACCTGAGCGGCACGTCGATGGCCACGCCGCACGTCGCGGGCGTGGTGGCGCTGATGTGGTCGGCCAACCCGGCGCTGATCGGCGACATCGAGGCGACCCGGTCCATCCTGGAGCGCACGGCCCGACCGGCCCAGCCGTCCGGCGAGTCCTGCGGCACCCCGGCCGACGTGGTGGGCGCCGGCCTGGTCGACGCCTTCGCCGCCGTGACAGCCGCCGCCCCCCGCCCGCGACCGTGAAGGGGTCCTGAGCCAGGGAGCCGCCGGGGCACCAGTGCAATAGTTAGGTATGTTCGCCAAATGATCGTGGAGCTTGAGGACGTCGCCGGGGCGAGCGCGATCTGCGCGGAAGCCCTCGACCTGCCCGAGGACGCCGGCGAGGCGGCCGCCATCGTCGAGCGGCTGAGCAGGCCGCCGGCCGGGCGGCGGGGCTTCCGGCTCACCACCGGCGACGGCGCCGGGGTCGTCTTCGGGTCGATCAGCGACAAGGACCCCAAACTCGGGCACGTCGAGCTGCTGGCCGTCCGGCCGGGACACCGGCGGCGCGGGATCGGCCGCGCCCTGCTCGTCGCGGCCGAGCAGCGGCTCGCGGGGCTCGGCGCCGAGCAGGTGCGGCTGGGTGGAAACCCGCCGTGTTACGCGTGGCCGGGCATCGACGTCCGGTACACGCCCGCGATCTGCCTGGCCCTCCGCGCCGGGTACCAGGTCGGCGCCACCGCCTCGAACATGACCGCCGACCTGCGGACCGCCGGCCAGGGCGCCGAGCCGGTGACCGCGGCCGGGGTCAAGGTGCTGCCCGCCGGGGTCGACACGACCGAGTGGGTGCGCGGCATCTGGGGCGACGGGTGGGCGTGGGAGGTCGGGCAGTCGATCGGCCGCGCCGGCGCCGGCTGCTACGTCGCGGTGCGGGACGGCGAGATCCTCGGGTTCGCCGCGTACGGCGCCAACCGGCCGAGCTGGTTCGGCCCGATGGGGACCGCGCCAGCCGCCGAAGGGCTCGGCGTCGGGCGGGTGCTGCTGCGGCGTTGCCTGGCCGACCAGCACGCCGCCGGGCTGGAAACGGCGCAGATCGGCTGGGTCGGGCCGATCGGCTTCTACTCGAAGACGATCGCGGCACGCATCGAACGGATCTTCTGGATCTACACCAAGTCGCTGTGACGCATGCGGGACGGGCCGTGGGTTCGCCACGATCGCCCGTCCCGCACACATGCCGCCGACACCCGGGATCCCCCGTCAGCTCGCGGGCGTCGACGCCGCTCGCTACCGGTCCGGCAGGTTGCCCCGCTTGTCCTGCAACGAGGTCTGCTGGTCCTGCTGCATCTTGGTCTTGGCCCGCATGGTCGCCGTGTTGGCGTTCGTCGACTCGCCGGACCCGATCATGTCGGGCGAGATCGTCATGTCGCCGGAACGGTCGTCGTCCGGGTGGCCGAAATCGTCGTCGCTCCGGCTGATGCCGCGGCTGGCCCGGCTGTCGAAGTTGCTGTTCTTCTTTGCCTTGCCCATGGCTCCCCCTCACGTTGGCCGAGTTCACCATATGAGGACGCTTCGCATCATGGCGGCAAAACGCGCATATCGGGTCGCCTTAAGGTCTACCCATGAGCATTGTCGTTCCGGTCATCGACGGACACAACGACCTTCCGTGGCGACTTCGGGTCCACGACCCCCATGAGCACCTCGACCTCGGCTCGGACCTGAGCTCGGAGGGCCTGCACACGGACCTGCCCCGGCTGCGCAAGGGCGCGGTCGGAGCGCAGTTCTGGTCGGTCTACGTGCCCTGCGACCGGGCCGAGTCCAAGGCCACCGTCCAGGTGCTGGAGCAGGTCGACCTGGTCCGGCGCATGGTGGCCCGGCACCCCGCCGACCTCGCCATCGCGACCTGCGCCGACGACGTCGAGCGGATCGCCGCGTCCGGCCGGATCGCCTCGCTGCTCGGCGCCGAGGGCGGTCACTGCCTGGACAATTCGCTGGCGGTACTGCGGGCGCTGCACCGGCTCGGTGTGCGGTACCTCACGCTCACCCACACCCGGAACACGGCATGGGCGGACAGTGCGACCGACGAGCCGGCCGTCGGCGGGCTGTCGCCGTTCGGGCACGAGGTGGTCCGCGAGCTCAACCACCTCGGCATGCTCGTCGACCTCTCCCACGTGGCGCCGAGCACCATGCACGCCGCTCTGGACACCTCGACCGCGCCGGCGTTCTTCTCGCACTCCTCGGCCCGGGCGCTCTGCGACCATCCGCGCAACGTCCCCGACGACGTGCTCGAACGGGTCCGCGACAGCAACGGCGTGGTCATGGTGGCGTTCGTGCCGTTCTTCCTCAACGAGCCGTGCCGGCAGTGGGGCGACGAGCTGTACCGCGTCGAGGACTCGATCGAGGCCGAGTGGGGCACACCCGAGTTCCACCGGGAACACCTCGCCTGGATCACCGCCAACCCCTGCCCGCCCTCCGGAGTCCGCGACGTCGCCGACCACGTCGAGCACATCCGCGAGGTCGCCGGGGTCGACGCCATCGGCCTGGGCGGTGACTTCGACGGCACCGAGGTGCTGCCGGACGGCCTGCCCGACGTCTCCGCCTATCCGCGACTGTTCGAGGAGCTGCGCTCCCGCGGCTGGTCCGAGACGGACCTGCGGAAACTCGGCTGGGACAACACCCTGCGGATCCTGCGCGACACCTGCGGCTGAGCGGCGCCGCGCCTGTCGCGGCCGCAGGCCGCGGGCCCTTGGCACGACGGCGACGGCAGGCGTCCGGCCCGCGCAGCGGGCCATCCGCCGTTGCCTGGCGGGAGCGACGGTCGTGCGTTGCACGGACCCGAGCCATGAAGAACCAAAAGAAACGGGCCAGACACCGCGCCGGTGCCTGGCCCGCTCTGTTGCGAAGATGGACTCAGAAGTCCATGTCGCCGCCGCCGGGCGCACCCGCCGGGGCCTTCTCCTTCTCCGGCTTGTCCGCCACCACAGCCTCGGTGGTGAGGAAGAGCGCCGCGATCGAGGCGGCGTTCTGCAGCGCGGAGCGAGTCACCTTGGCCGGGTCGATGATGCCCTCGGCCAGCAGGTTGACGTATTCGCCGGTCGCCGCGTTGAGACCGTGACCGGCCTCCAGGTTGCGGACCCGCTCGACAACGACGCCACCCTCGAGGCCCGCGTTGACGGCGATCTGGCGCAGCGGGGCGTCGAGCGCGACCTTGACGATCTGCGCACCGGTCGCCTCGTCGCCGACCAGGTCGAGCTTGTCGAACGCGGTCTTGCCGGCCTGCACCAGCGCGACGCCGCCACCGGGGACGATGCCCTCCTCGACGGCCGCCTTCGCGTTGCGAACGGCGTCCTCGATGCGGTGCTTGCGCTCCTTGAGCTCGACCTCGGTCGCGGCACCGACCTTGATGACCGCAACACCGCCGGCCAGCTTGGCCAGGCGCTCCTGCAGCTTCTCGCGGTCGTAGTCGCTGTCGCTCTTCTCGATCTCGCCGCGGATCTGCGCGACGCGGCCGTTGATGGCGTCGGCGTCACCGGCACCGTCGACGATCGTGGTCTCGTCCTTGGTGACGACCACCTTGCGAGCGCGGCCGAGCAGGCTCAGGTCGGCGTTCTCCAGCTTGAGGCCGACGGTCTCGCTGATGACCTGGCCGCCGGTCAGGATCGCGATGTCGGTCAGCATGGCCTTGCGGCGGTCACCGAAGCCGGGCGCCTTGACGGCGACCGAACGGAACGTGCCGCGGATCTTGTTGACCACCAGGGTCGCCAGGGCCTCGGCCTCGACGTCCTCGGCGATGATGGCCAGCGGCTTGCCCGACTGCATGACCTTCTCCAGCACCGGGAGGAGGTCCTTCACCGCAGCGATCTTCGACTCGACGATCAGGATGTAGGGGTCGTCGAGGACGGCCTCCATCCGGTCCGTGTCGGTCACGAAGTACGGCGAGATGTAGCCCTTGTCGAAGCGCATGCCCTCGGTGAGCTCGAGCTCGAGGCCGAAGGTGTTGCTCTCCTCGACGGTGATGACGCCTTCCTTGCCGACCTTGTCCATCGCCTCGGCGATGATCTCGCCGACCGTGGTGTCACCGGCGGAGATCGAGGCCGTGGAGGCGATCTGCTCCTTGGTCTCGACGTCCTTGGCGAGGTTGGCGAGCTCGTCGGCGACGGACGAGACAGCCGCCTCGATGCCGCGCTTCAGGGCCATCGGGTTGGCGCCGGCCGCGACGTTGCGCAGGCCTTCGCGCACCAGCGCCTGGGCGAGGACGGTCGCCGTCGTCGTGCCGTCACCGGCAACGTCGTCAGTCTTCTTGGCGACCTCCTTGACCAGCTCGGCGCCGATCTTCTCGTAGGGGTCCTCGAGCTCGATCTCCTTGGCGATGCTCACACCATCGTTGGTGATGGTGGGCGCGCCCCACTTCTTCTCGAGGACGACGTTGCGGCCCTTCGGGCCCAGCGTCACCTTGACAGCGTCGGCAAGGGTGTTCATCCCCCGCTCGAGGCCGCGGCGCGCTTCCTCGTCGAACGCGATAATCTTGGCCATTCGGCGTTGTCCTCCTGGACACTCACGATTCGCCTCGACCCACGTGGGGCCGGCGGCTCACCGCCTGCTTTCGCACCTTCGAGAACCCAGCGGATCCTCGGCGGTCGGGCCGGAATAGCCCGCGACGACCAGCCTCTCGACGCTTGCGCGCCGGAGGACTGCACCGCCCCGACCATTGGCACTCACCTGTTGCGAGTGCCAACACCTTGTTTAGCACTCTGCCCGGGCGAGTGCAAGCAAAGCCCGGGTGACGGTCGAGGTGGCCCGGCCCGCACCGGGTCGGCCGCGGTCCGCGGTGCCGGACACCCACCGCACCGTGACCGGTTGACCGTGGCCGGTTGACTTGGTCGGTTGACTTGGCCGGTTGAGGCGGCCAGGGCAGTGGCCAGGGCACGGAGAGCCGCCGCGGTCGACCAGCGATCACAGCCGTGAACAAGGGTCACCGAAAAGACGCAGGGCACCGTTCCTCCTCGATGAGGACGGTGCCCCGGCGGGGTAAGCGGGACGTTGTCAGGCCAGAAGTCGAACCTTCTCCGCCTGCGGGCCCTTCTGACCCTGCGCGATCTCGAACTCGACGCGCTGTCCGTCTTCGAGGGACTTGTAGCCGTCCATCTCGATCGCGGAGAAGTGGACGAAAACGTCCTGTCCGCCGTCGACCGCGATGAAGCCATAGCCCTTCTCGGCGTTGAACCACTTGACGGTGCCCTGTGCCACGGTGCACTTCCTCTGCTTCGATCCTTCTGCGTCACTCGGCTGGCGGTGGAGACCAGCCGACGGGTCTTCGACCGATGACGCCGGCTCCGGGGGTGGAACCGGCGAAGGAACGACGACCGAAACGCACGGTACACGAGTTCTACCAGCCCCCGACAGGCCCAAATCGGACAGCAAGGTCACGAATCATGCAGAAAGAAAAGGTCACCGAGCATGCCTTCTCCGCAGCTTTCCTTGCAGAGTCAAACATCGCCCGGCGACTACATGTTGGCGGCTGGCGGCCGTTCCGTAGCCGGGGTCGAGGCGAGGCGGCCAGCGGGCGTTTGGGCCCGCCGCCGCCCGGCCTCAGCTACGAAACAGGCGCTAGACGTGCCGGCGGGACTGGACCACCCGGAACCGGTTCGCCACGTACGCACCGTCGGTGAGCGCGGCATTGGCCGCCGGATTGGCGCCGGTGGCGTGGAAGTCGGAAAAGGCCGCCGACTGGTTCACGAAGACGCCGCCGGTCAAGTTGACTGACAAATGCACACCGGCAAGCAGCGCCGCCTCTTCCATCGCGTCGAGCACATCCGGGGAAGTGGAATAGACCGAAGCGGTCAATGCGCCCTTCCGGTCGACGGTGTCCGCGAAGATCCGCAAACTGCTCGCAGTGGAATCGACGGCTACAACGAACGAAATGGGCCCGAACCACTCGCTGCCATACGTCTCGGCGTCGTCCGCGCCCAGTTTCCGGATGAGCGGCGTCCGCACGGTCGCACCCTCGTACAACGGATGGGAAACGTCTGATGATTCGAGCACCGGCTCGCCGACCGTGGTCGCTTTCTCGAGCCGCCGCAGCACGCCGTCGTTGACGATGGCGCCGGTGAGTTCGACGCCGCGTGCCGGGTCGGCGGTCAGTTTCCCCACGGCGGCCGCGATGCCCCCGGCGACCTCGTCGAAGCTCTTGTGGCCCTCGTCCGTCGCGATGCCGCCGACGGGGACGAGGATGTTCTGCGGCGTGGTGCACATCTGCCCGGAGTACAGCACCAGTGAGAAGCCGATGTTGCGGCACATCCCCGCGAAGTCGTCCGTCGAGTCGACCACGACGGTGTTCACGCCGGCCTTCTCGGTGTAGACGGCGGCCTGCCGGGCGTTGGCCTCCAGCCAGTCGCCGAACTCGGTCGATCCGGTGAAGTCGATGATGCGGACCTCGGGCCGCAGCGCGAGCGTCTTGGCGAGCCCCTCACCGGGCGCCTCGGGAGCGAGGACCACGAGGTTGGGGTCGAAGCCGGCGTCGGCCAGCACCTCGCGGGCGATCTTCACGGTGATGGCGAGCGGCAGCACGGCGCGCGGGTGCGGCTTGACGACAACCGGGTTGCCGGTGGCGAGCGAGGCGAAGAAGCCCGGATACGAGTTCCAGGTCGGGAAGGTGTTGCAGCCGACGACCAGGGCGATGCCGCGCGGCACGATGTGGAAGGTCTTGG
Source organism: Dactylosporangium roseum (assembly GCF_025264685.1). Classification (GTDB taxonomy): domain Bacteria; phylum Actinomycetota; class Actinomycetes; order Mycobacteriales; family Micromonosporaceae; genus Dactylosporangium; species Dactylosporangium roseum. The sequence goes on along the minus strand of NZ_CP073721.1, from coordinate 535,541 downwards.
TCATGTGCAGCGTCTGGCCCTTGCCGGCGGGCTTCTCCCAGTCGGCGGTGGCCGGGGTGCGGGTCATCTCCCGGTACGCGTAGGCGATGGCCTCCAGCGCCCGGTCGAAGGCGTGCGCCGCGCCGGCCTGGAAGGCCATGACGAACGCCTGGCCGGTGGTGGCGTGCACGGCGTTGGCGAGTTCGAAGGAGGCGGCGTGCAGCCGGGTGAGGATCTCCAGGCAGACCCCGGCACGGGTCTGCGGCCCGGCGGCCCGCCACGAGGGCATGGCGGCGGCCATGGCGTCCAGGAAGGACAGGTCGAGGTGCGGATAGCGCACGTCGAGGCCGATCCCGAACGGCGAACGCTCGGTCGCGACCCAGTCGGTGATGGCCGGCTGGTCCTTGAGGGGAAAGTCGTTGCCGAGATACGCGCGGAAGGCGGCCTCGCCCTCGGCGGCGGCGTGCTCGCCGTAGACACGGGGGCTCGGCGACTCCGGGTAGGCCGACCAGTACGAACGCTCGGCGATCGCGGTCAGCGCCCGCTCCAGCGTGTCGGCGTGGCTGGTGAACATGGGGTGTGAGTTCTTCATGCCGCCATCCTGCCACCGCCGGAGCGCCGGCCTCGCGGTTGCGTCGAGCTTCCGTGACTGGAAACGGCAGCATCACCCACAACCGCGAGACCGGCTATTTCGCCACCACCTCCGTGCCCGCGGAGTGGTGACAGCAGCCCACTGTCACGAGCTGATTGGGAAAAGTCAATCGGTAAGATGACGCCGTGGGCACAGACCGGCGGCCGGCGACCGAGGCGGAGGCGAAGGCACTCGCCTCTTCGACGAGGATCCGCATCATCCGGATGTGCCTGGACCGGGCGCTGACCAACAAGGAGATCGCGGAGCGGCTCGACCTCAACCCGGCGACCACGCTGCACCACGTGCGCACGCTGGTCTCGACGGGGTTCCTCGTGCCGCAGGATGCGCGCCGCGGGCCGCGCGGGTCACGCGAGGTGCCCTACCTGTCGACGGGCAAGTCGTGGGAGCTCAGCGTCGGCGAGGCGAAGGAACCGAGCCAGGCGATCCTCCAGGCGTTTCAGGAGGAGTTGGCGCTGCTCGGCGACCGGTCGGCCAACTTCGCCCGGCTGGGGCTGCGCCTCAGCGAGGAGGAGTGGCAGGAGTTGCGGGACCGGTTCACCGAGCTGATGGACGAATACGCGGCGCGGGGCCGCGGTGGCCCCGGCCGGCCGTATTCGATCTTCCTCGCGCTCTACGAGGACCCCTCACGCGATTGAGCCCTGCCAGTTTGCCCACCGCTCGCGGAAGCGGAAGCCCATCGCCTCGTTGATGGCGATCATGTGCGAGTTGACCTCGGCGTTGAACGTGTCGATGATCCGCACCGACGGTTCGTTCGCGCGCATGTATCGCAGATTCTCGATCTTCGAGATCACGCCGAGCCGATGACCGCGATGCTTCGGATGTACGAGCGTGATCAGTTGCCAAGCGTGCCAGTCGATCGTCTTCGCCACTCGCAGGGCGCTCCAGGTGACGAGCCGGCCGCTCGCGTCGTGGAGGATGCCGGTGTGGTAGGTGCGGCTGCCGTACCGCGCCCGCGTCTCGGACTTCACCCGGAACTGATCGGCGTCGACCTTCTCCGCCTCATAGTCGAGGTCACCCATCGGCGTCTCGTCGAGGAACGAACTGTCCAGCGCCGCCACGTCCTCGATCAGTTCCTCCGGCGGGACGTTGCACCAGCGCACGAGGGAGTACCCGGTGGCCTTCGGCAGGCCCTCGGCGAGCAGCCGGTCGAACTCGGCCTCGTCGACGGTCGACAGGTCGAGCCGGCGGCGGGCGTCGGTCAGCTTCGGCTCGAACCCGATCGACCGCGCGAAGCCCTCCGCGCCGAACGGGCTGAAGCCCAGCGCGGAGGTGCGGCCCTTGCCGCGCGCGAAGGCCGCGGCGTGCTCGAACAGCGCCCGCCCGACGCCCTGCCGGCACGCCTCGGGCAGCACGAGGATGTCGAAGTGCGCCTTGTCGAGATTGTCGCGGCACGGCAGGTCGGCCTGGACCGAGCCGGCCACCTCCCCGTCGCGGTACGCGAGGAACGTGTGCCGCTCGCTGTCCGGCATCGGCACGCGCAGGCGCATGTCGTGCTCATACCGGCAATACGGTGGCAGGTCGGGAACGTGAGCGATCGGGACCTCGTTGACGATGCGATACGCCGCGTCGACCGCCGCCGGGTCATCGGCGCGCAGTTCGACGATCTTGATCGAGGAATACTCCTGCGTCATGCGGCCCAGGGTGGCCGACCGGCCGATGAACGGCAACAATTTTTCGGCCGACGGGGACCTGCGCCGGAAATGGTCGAGAGGACGCTCGCCAACACCTCCGGTGTTGTGGTCGCGGGCTTGAACCTGAAGGGCCCGAGCCTCGCGGCGACACGTCCTCCCGCACCGAGCATCCTGGCTCGCACGCCAAGTGACGTCAAGTCCCCCGGGGAGGGGTGCCACGACGTACGGCGCGAGGGTGATCACGCTGCGTCGTGAACTCCTCCCCCAATCGGACGAGAGCGCCCTCGTCCAAGCGTGGAAGCGCTCTCCCCGCTGTGACCCGGCGTAATCACACCACCCCTGAAGGAGGGGCCGAAAATCATCCCAGCAGACCGGCCTCGCGGGCCGACTTCAGCGACGGCTTGACCCGGTGCGTGAAACCCACGCGGTCGGCGACGGCGTCGAGGGTCTTGAGTCCGTCGCCGGTGTTGAACACGACCGTCTCAGCGGCCGGGTCGAGCTTGCCGGTCTCCACGAGCTTCTTCAGCACCGCGGTGGTGACCCCGCCGGCGGTCTCGGCGAACACGCCCGTCGTGCGGGCCAGCAACTGGATGCCGGCGCGGATCTCGTCGTCGTCGACGTACTCCATCCAGCCGCCGGTGCGCCGCACCGACTCCAGCGCGTAGAGGCCCGCCGCCGGGTCGCCGATGTTGAGCGACTTGGCGATGCCCGTCGGCTTGACCGGGACGATCTCGTCGGTGCCCTTGTGCAGGGCCGTCGCGATCGGGTTGCAGCCCGCCGACTGGGCGCCGAAGACCTTCCACTCGGTCGGCGGGACCAGGCCGATCTCGACCAGCTCGGTGAACGCCTTGTCGACCTTGGTCAGCAGCTCGCCGCTGGCCATCGGGATGACGACCTGGGCCGGGATCCGCCAGCCGAGCTGCTCGGCCACCTCGTAGCCCAGCGTCTTGGAGCCCTCGGCGTAGAACGGCCGGACGTTGACGTTGACGAACGCCGTGCTCTCGAACTCGTCGGTCTCGGTGAGCTCCGAGCAGAGCCGGTTGACCTCGTCGTAGGAGCCTTCGATCGCGACCACGTCACCGCCGTACACGGCGGTCATGAGTACTTTGCCCGGCTCGAGGTCGGCCGGGATGAACACGGTCGACGGAACGCCGGCGCGGGCCGCGTGCGCCGCGACCGAGTTGGCCAGGTTGCCCGTGGACGCGCAGGAGAAGCGGGTGAAGCCGAGCGCCTTGGCCGCGGTCAACGCGACGGAGACGACCCGGTCCTTGAACGAGTGCGTCGGGTTGGCCGAGTCGTCCTTGACCCACAGCGGCGCCGTGAAGCCCAGCTCGGCGCCGAGCACGTCGGCCTTGACCAGCGGGGTGAAGCCCGGGTCGAGCGTCACGCGGGTCGCCGGGTCGGTGCCGACCGGCAGCAGCGCCGCATAGCGCCAGATGTTCTTGGGTCCGGCCTCGATCTGCTCGCGCGTGACCTTGGCGAGCGCCTCGGCGTCGTAACCCACCTCGAGGGGGCCGAAACACTCGTAACAGGCGTGCTGCGCGGCGAGCTCGAACGTGGCTCCACAGCCACGGCAGACGAGGTGGCGGGCGGGTGAGTCGGTGAAGACGCTGAGCGTCGAGGTCATCGCGAGGCCGTCCTCTCATCTTTCCCAAGTGCATGGCCTTGCGCACCGGGACGGATTTGGCACCTACCGCGCGCTCGTCATCGAGTCGTCGCAGGGGTTGCCGGGGCTTCATCGGGCCGTGTCCCTCTGCCCCTCTGGATGAGGTATGCAGTTGTGTCGTGCGAGTTTCAGTGTAAGGGCCACCACGCCCGCCGCCGTATGAGTCATCTCACGACTTGGACCTGACTACCTTTTCACTCATGCACCCGTCCGCCGCCGCCTGGTTCGCCGCACGCACGTCCACCTGGCGGGACTGGAGCCCCGACGCACTCGCCGCCGCGAAGGACGGCACCCGGATCTCCGTCGTCCTGCCGGCCCTCGACGAGGAGCCGACCGTCGGCGAGATCGTCACCGGTGTGCGGACTCTCGGCCCGCTCGTCGACGAGGTGATCGTGGTCGACTCCGGCTCGGTCGACCGGACCGCCGAGGTGGCCGCCGCGGCCGGCGCCACCGTCCACCACCGCGACGACATCCTGCCGTCCGTCGGATCCCGGCCCGGCAAGGGCGAGGTGCTGTGGAAGGCGCTCGCGGTCGCCACGGGCGACATCCTGGTGTACGTCGACGCCGACCTCACCGACTTTCGCCCGCACTTCGTCACCGGCCTGCTCGGCCCGCTGCTCACCGACCCGGCGACGCTCATGGTCAAGGCGTTCTACGACCGGCCGTTGCTCGACGTCTCCGCCGCGGGCGGCGGCCGGGTCACCGAGCTGGCCGCCCGGCCGCTGCTCAACGCGTTCTTCCCCGAGCTCGCCGGGGTCGTGCAGCCCCTCGCCGGCGAATACGCGGCGCGCCGCTCCCTGCTGGAGACGCTGCCGTTCGCCTACGGATACGGCGTGGAGACCGGCCTGCTCATCGACACCTACCGCGCGGCCGGGCTCGACGCGCTGGCCCAGGTCGACCTGGGCCAGCGCACCCACGGCCACCAGGACACGGCGGCATTGGGCCGGATGGCGGCGACGATCGTCCACACGATCAACAACAGGCTCACCCCGAGCCACTCCCTCTGGCCGACACTGACGCAGTTCGAGCGCCATGATTCGGCGGTGGTACCTCATGTGACCGAGGTCTCACTCCCCGACCGCCCCCCGATGGTCACCGTCGACGGCTACGGCCGGACCACCGTGACGAGGACTCGGCGGTGAAGCTTCCACAGCCCGGCCGCAGCGCCGCAACAGGCGCTAGCTGACCACGTCCTTGTGGAGGAAGCGCCACCAGGCCAGGGAGAAGAACACCGTCGCGTAGGCCAACGCCGCGATCGAACCCTTCACCAGGTCGTCCGTCTGCGTCGGGGTCGACAGCAGGCCCAGCCAGGCATCGCTGTAGTGCGTCGGCAACGCGGTGCGCAGGTTTCCGAGCGCGGTGATCTGGTCGAGGATGTTCGACAGGATCTGGAGCAGCACCGCGCCGCCGACGGCGCCGAGCGGGGCGTCCGTCAACACTGACAGCAGAAACGCCAGCGACGCGACCACCAGCAGTGACACGCAGAGGTAGCCGACGATCTCCAGCAGCCGCACGATGCTGGCACCGCCGGAGATCTCGCCGCCGATCGGGGCGGTCAGCGGGGCCCAGCCGTAGCGCAGCGTGCCCGCCAGCAGCGCCGTGCCGACCAGCACCAGGATCGCGAGCAGGCTGTAGAGGAGCGCGACGGTGACCTTGACGCCGAGCAGGCGGGCGCGCGGGACCGGCATCGCCAGGAGGTATCGCAGGCTGCCCCAGCTCGCCTCGCTGGCCACCGTGTCGCCGCAGAACAGGGCCACCACGACCACCAGCAGGAAGCCGGCCGAGACCAGCAGCGTGAACAGGGTGAAGTTGGCCCCGCCGGAGGTCGCCAGGTCCGACAGGCGGGAGAACTCGCCGCCACCGCCCTCGTTGTCGTCGCCGCCGTTGTCCAACTGGAACGCCGTCAGGATGATCAGCGGCAGCAGCACCATGAACCCGAGCGCGAGCTGGGTGCGGCGGCGGGACGCCTGGCGCCGGATCTCCGTCCACAGCGAGAGGGTGGCGCCCGGCCGGTAGCCGGTCGCGCCGCCGACGATGTCGGTCGAGGTCATCACCGTTCTCCGCTCGCCTTGGTGTCCCCGCCGACGAGCGACAGGAACGCGTCCTCCAACCGCCGGCGCGGGACCACCCGGTCGATGCCGACCCCCGCCTTGACCAGTGCGGCCACCACCTCGGCGCGCGGTGTGCCGTTGACGTCGACGACCAGGCCGCGCCCGCCGGACCAGGCCACCGACCGCACGCCCAGCTCCTCCAGCACCTTCTCCGCCGCGTCCACATCGGACACATCGAGCTGGACCGTCGGCGAGTCGCCGACGATGTCGTCGACCGGCCCCGCCGCGACGACCTCGCCCTTGTGCATGACGACGACGTCGGTGCAGGTCTGCTCGACCTCGGCGAGCAGATGGCTGGAGACCAGCACCGCCCGCCCGCCGGTCGCGTAGCGGCGCAGCACCTTGCGCATCTCGGCGATCTGCGGCGGGTCGAGCCCGTCCGTGGGCTCGTCGAGCACCAGCAGCTCGGGCAGGCCGAGCATCGCCTGCGCGATCGCCAGGCGCTGCCGCATGCCGTGGCTGTACGTCTTGACGCGCCGGTTGACGGCCGTCCCGAGTCCGGCGATCTCGTAGGCCTCCTCGAAGTGGGCGTCCGCGCTGGGCCGGCCGGTCGCCCGCCAGTACAGCTCCAGGTTCTGCAGCCCGGTGAGGTGCGGGAGGAAGCCGGGCCCCTCGACCAGCGCGCCGACCCGGGACAGCACCGGAGCTCCGGGGAGCAGCCGGTGGCCGAACACCAGGATCTCGCCCGCGGTCGGGCGGGTCAGCCCCATCAGCACCCGCAGCGAGGTGGTCTTGCCGGCGCCGTTCGGCCCGAGCAGCCCGACGACCTGTCCCCTGTGGACCGTGAAGTCCACCTTGGACACCGCGACGAAGTCCTTGTACTCCTTGCGCAGGCCGCGCACGACCAGCGGCGTGTCGACGTGCTCGGCATCGACGCTGCGGTCGATCCGCTTCGCCCGGCGACGGGCGAGCAGCAGGACGACCGCCAGGCCGACGGCGACGGCGGCGATGAGGCCGGCCAGCACGTACCGCCAGATGACCTCGGGATTGGCGATCGGCGTGCCGGCGATGGCGGGCAGGCTGATCGCGCCGTCGACGGCGACCTGGTAGACGGTCGGGTCCGGCGGCGACCAGTAGGCGGTGTCGGCCGTCGCGACGGTGACGCGGATCCGGCTGCCGGCCTCGAACCGGTGCACGACCGCCGGCAGGGTCACCGTGACCGGCTGGGCGTCGGTGATGTCGGTCGGCAGGCCGGTCAGGCGGACCGGCGCGATGAGGCCGTCGGGGATGGCGGGCGCACCCTTCGCCGGCACGTCGTAGAGCTTGACGAAGAGGACGGCCTCGCCGGTCGGCGACGCGGCGCGGATGCGGACCGTCGGCGCGCCGGCGGCGTCGAACACCTCGGTGAGCGGCGCCGAGACGAAGTCGGCGTGCTGGCCGGGGATCTCGGCCGAGACGCCCGAGTCGAGGAGGCTGGCGATGTTGGCGATCGGCAGGGACGAGATGGCCGCCGGGTTGCCGTCCGGCGGGTTCGCGATGCGCTGCGCCGGGCCCACCAGGTCGAACGTCCGGCCCGCGCCGTCGAGGCCGGGGTAGGCGTCGACCGACGACGCCGTGGTGACCACGCCGCGGCCCCGCGCGTTGAGGCCCGACACCCGCGAGTAGGTGAAGCTGCCGGCCGGCGCCGTGCCGTTGCCCTTCACGTAGTGGTCGAGCCACTGGGCGGTGAGGTACCGCACCCGGTCGACCTCGGACTGCGGTCCCGTGCCGCCGTCGTGGCCGCCGGTGAACCAGGCGACCCGGACCGGGGTGCCGGTGGCGGCGATCCCTCGCGCGTTGGCGTCGCCCTCGCTGAGCGGGAACAGGGTGTCGACCTGGCCCTGGATCAGCAGCGTCGGCGCCTTGATCCGGTCGAGCACCGGGGCCGGGCTGGACCTGCGCAGCAGCGAGATCTCGTCGGGGCCGGCCGCGCCGGTCGTCGCGATCTTGAGGTACGCCTGGCAGATGTCCTTGGCGAACCGGCCGCACTGCGGATCGCCGCCGGGCTGCTGCTGGGCCGGGTTCAGCGGGTCGGTGCTGCCGTTGCCGAAGAACAGGCCGGCCCACTGCTTCTTGAAGACGCCGTTCGGCAGGAAGGCGCTCGACAGGTCGTGCCAGGTGATCATGGGCACGATCGCGTCGATGCGCGGGTCCTGGGCGGCGAGCAGCAGCGCGAGCGCACCGCCGTAGGAGCCGCCGACCGCCGCGACCTTCGGGTCGTCGCCGGTCTTCTGGATGTCGGGCCGCGCGGCCAGCCAGTCGACGAGCCGCTGGGCGTCCTTCACCTCCCAGTCCGGGCTGTCGAGGTGGATCTCACCGGTCGAGCGGCCGAAACCCTGGGCGGTCCAGGTCAGCACCGCGTAACCGAGATCGGCGAAGTCCTGGGCGTCGGACCGGACGCTCTGCTTGGTGCCGCCGAAGCCGTGTGCCAGGAGGACGGCCGGCACTGGGCGGCTCGCCGTGGCGGACTTCGGCAGGAACAGGGTGGTGTCCAGGGTGACTTCAGTGGCGTCGTCCGGGCCGGTGCGCACGGTGAGCCGCTGCTCGATGGTGCGGTAGCGGGCCGGGTCGGGCACCGCCGCCCAGCCGACGAGGCCCGCCACGAGCAGGACGACGACGGAACCGGCGACGAGCCGGCGGCGCGTGACGCGAAGTCGCATGGCTAGAACGTACGCACCGCATGTCGCACCATGCCGAAACACTCAGCCCCTTCACAGCAACGGTTACTCTCGTTGCGTGTCGGCGACCTTGACCCTCACTGCCAGCCTCCGCCCAGCCGCGCTCGACGCCCGCCGGGGCGTGGTGCGGCTGCACCCCGAGGTGCTCACCGCGCTGGGGCTGCGCCCGGGCGATCCGATCTCGCTGACCGGGCGACGCGCGTCCGCCGGGATCGTCGCGGTCGCCGGGGCGGGTGCGAGCCGCGCGCTGGTCTACGCCGACGACCTGGTGCTGGGCAACCTCGGCATCCGCGACGGCGGGCAGGTCACGGTCGCCGCCGCGCCGCTGCGCGCCGCGCAGAGCGTGACGCTCGCCGGCCCGTCCGAGATCGTCGCGGTCGTGTCGCCCGAGATGCTGCGCCTCGCGCTGCTGGGCAAGGTGGTCACGGTCGGCGACAACGTGTCGCTGCTGCCGCAGGACGTCTCGCTGGGCACCCTGCCGACGGCGCCGGCGGCGGCCACCGTGATGGTCGACAAGGGGCTCGTCGAGGCGGCTCGCAAGAGCCTGTCGAACACGGTCGGATACGCGTGGACGAGCGCCCTGCTGACCGTCGTCGCCGCCGACCCGGACCCGGGCGCGCTGGTCACGATGGACACGACGGTGGGCTGGCAGCACGGCCAGGCGACGCACGCGCCCGGCACGGTCCTCGCCCCGGCGACCACCGCACCCGCATCGGCCGCGCCGGCCGCGACCGCGCCGACGCTCGACGACCTGCCGGGTCTGCGCGCCCAGGCGGAGCAGCTCATCGAGCTGCTCGATCTCGGCTTCCACCACGGCGAGGTGCTGTCCAAGCTCGGCACGACGATGTCGCTCGGCGTGCTCATCACCGGCCCGGCCGGCTCGGGAAAGTCGGCGCTGGTGCACGCGGTGGCCGGCAGCGTGAAGGCGCAGGTCGTGCCCCTGTGGGCGCCGGAGATCGCGGCACTGACCAACAACGACGCGGCCGCCCGCCTGCGCAAGGCCGCCGACGAGATGCGCGCGCCCGGCCCCGCGGTGCTGCTGGTCTCCGACGTCGACGCCCTGGCGCCGCGCGACCAGCCGGGCCCGCTCTCGACGGTCTTCCGGCAGCTCCTCGGCGAGCTGATCCGCGAGGGCGAGGCGGTGGTCTGCACGACCAGCCGCCCCGAGGCGGTCGACCCGGCGGTGCGTTCCCCCGACCTGCTGGCCCACGAGATCGCGCTGCCGCTGCCGGACGCCGCCCTGCGCCGCGAGCAGCTCGGGGTGCTGACCCGGGGCGTGCCCCTCGACGACGACGTGCGCCTCGACGACGTGGCCGCCCGCACGCCCGGCTTCGTCGCCGCCGACCTGGCCGCGCTGGTGCGTGAGGCGGGTGTACGGGCTGCGCTGCGCCACCGCCGCGAGGCCGAGGACGCGCGCGTGGTGATGGCCGACTTCGACGCCGCGCTCGAGGTGGTCCGGCCGACGTCGATGGCGGAGTCGTCGCTGGAGCTGGCGAAGGTCACGCTCGACGACGTCGGCGACATGGTCGAGGTCAAGCAGACGCTGACCGAGTCGGTGCTGTGGCCGTTGTCGTATCCCGACGCGTTCTCCCGGCTGGGCGTCGAGCCGCCGCGCGGCGTGCTGCTCTACGGCCCGCCGGGCTGCGGCAAGACGTTCCTGGTCAAGGCGATCGCCGGCACGGGCAAGGCCAACGTGCTGTCCGTCAAGGGTGCGGAGCTGCTGTCGAAGTGGGTCGGCGAGTCCGAGCGGGCGGTGCGGGAGCTGTTCCGCCGGGCGCGGGAGGCCGCGCCGACACTGGTCTTCCTGGACGAGGTCGACGCCCTGGCGCCGACCCGCGGCCAGGCGACCGACGGCGGCACGACGGACCGTGTCGTCGCCGCGCTGCTCACCGAGCTCGACGGCGTCGAGGCCCTGCGCAATGTCGTGGTGATCGGAGCGACGAACCGCCCGGACCTGGTCGACCCGGCGCTGCTGCGGCCCGGTCGGCTGGAGCGCCTGGTGTTCGTGCCCCCGCCGGACGCCGACGCCCGGGCCGAGATCCTCCGCGCCGCGGCGAAGTCCGTTCCACTGGCCGGCGACGTGGATCTGCCCGCCCTGGCGGAGTCGCTGGACCGCTTCTCGGCCGCGGACTGCGCGGCCCTGGTTCGCGAGTCGGCCCTGGCCGCCATGCGCGAGTCGCTCGACGCGACGGAGGTGACCGCCGCGCACGTCGAACTGGCCCGCGAGCGCGTCCGGCCGTCGCTCGACCCGACCCAGGTGGCGTGGCTCGCCAGCTATGCCGAGCAGCAGAAGACCCGCTGACCGGCAGCCACCTTCAGCGGCCGTGGGGTCGCGACGCCCGCAGGCGGCGCAGGCGCTGGACGACCACCGGGTCGTGCGCCAGGGCCAGCGGGTTGTCGAGCAGGGTGTTGAGCAACTGGTAGTAGCGAGTCGCCGACAGGCCGAACGTGTCGCGGATGGCCTGCTCCTTCGCGCCGGCCCGGCGCCACCACTGCTTCTCGAACGCGAGGATCCGCCGGCCGCGCTCGTCGAGCTCCGCCGGCTCCTCCGCGGCCGCGAGATCGTCGTCGGCCTCGGCCGCCGGGTCGACCAGGTCGCCGTCCGGGGTCGACTGCTGGGCCGCGACGTCCTCGCGCTTCATCGCTGCTCCAGGGGTCGGGGGAAACCCCTCCACCCTATCCCCCCGCTGCGTTGATCTTGCAGTTGTGGTGCCGCGACACTCCCACGATGTCCGGGTTTGTCAGGCACCACAACTGCAAGATCAACGCAGCGAGGGGGGCGGGTCAGGCGGTGACGATCTTCACGCCGGCCTCGGCGAACGCGGCCAACGTCTGCTCGGTGGCGTTGGAGTCGGTGACCAGCGTGTCGATACGGTCGACCGGGCAGATCCGGGCGAACGCGTGACCGCCGAGCTTGGAACTGTCGGTGATGATGACCACGCGGCGGGCGCGGGCGACCATCAGGCTGTTCATCGCGGCCTCGCCCTCGTGGTGAGCCGCGGCGCCGAGGGTCACGTCGAGCGCGTCGACGCCCAGTAATGCGATGTCCAGCGTGACGTCGCGCAGGATGTTGCCGCCCAGCGGGCCGACCAGCTCGAACGACTGCGGCCGGACCACCCCGCCGGTCACCACGATCTTCATCCGCGAGCGGACCAGCAGCTCGTTGGCGATGTTCAGCGCGTTGGTCACGACGGTGAGCTGTGCGTCGTCCACGCCACCGGTCAGCTCGGGGCGCACCGCGAGCGCGCGGGCGACCTCGGTGGTCGTCGTGCCACCGTTCAGGGCGACGACCATGCCCGGGGACACCAGCGCGGCGGCCGCGGCGCCGATGCGCTGCTTCTCCGGGGCGTGCTTCGCGGTCTTGTACCGCAGCGGCAGATCGTACGACACGCCGTTGGCGACGGCACCGCCGCGCGTCCGGGTGATCATCTGCTGCTGGGCCAACTGATCGAAGTCGCGGCGGATGGTCGCCTGCGAGACGTCGAGCCGCTCGGCCGCCTCCTCCACGCTGATCCGGCCGCTGTCGGTGAGGATCTCGAGGAGCGCGTTCCAGCGCGCATATCGGTCCATGCGACCCTCCTTTGCGCGCACGGTGCGAGATGTGTGCACAATAATGCGCGAAACAACCGGTAAACGCAAAGACAACTGATCGGACTAGCCCGCAGGGGTATGGTTGCCAGCCGACCCGCCGGTGCGCAATGATGCGCGAACCAACCGGGTTTGTCGCCAAAACGATCAGTCGAGGACCAACAGCCCCATGACACAGACCGTGATCGCCCTCGACGTCGGCGGAACCGGGATCAAATGTGCCCTGGTCGGCGCGGACGGCGACGCACTGCACACCGTCCAGCACGCCGAGCGACACCCGACCGGCCGCGAGCGGGGACCGGAGGCGGTCGCGGCGACCATCCTCGACATCGCCGACGGGCTCGCCGCCACCGCCCGCGCCGAGGGCCTCGAGCCGGTCGGCGCCGGGCTGGTCGTGCCCGGAATCATCGACGAGACCAACGGCGTCGCGGTCTGGGCGGCGAACGTCGGCTTTCGTGACGTACCGCTGAAGCATCTCCTGGAGCAGCGCCTCGGGCTGCCCGCCGCGCTCGGCCACGACGTGCGGGCCGGTGGGCTCGCCGAGGCCAGGCTGGGCGCCGGACGCGGTCACGACTACGTGCTCTTCATCCCGATCGGCACCGGCATCGCCGCCGCCAACGTGGTGAACGGGCAGGTCTACACGGGCTCGCACGGCGCGGCCGGCGAGATCGGCCACATCGTCGTCCGGCCCGGCGGCCCGCTGTGCGGCTGCGGCCAGCGGGGCTGCCTGGAGTCGATCGCCTCGGCGTCGGCGGTCGGGCGACGGTACTCCGAACAGGCCGGCCGCCAGGCCACCGCGGAGGAGGTCGCCCGCCTCGCCGCCGAGGGCGAGCCGGTCGCGGCCGCCGTGTGGCGCGAGACGATCGACGCGCTCGCCGACGGGCTGATGACCGGCATCGCGCTGTTCGACCCGGCGGTCATCGTGCTCGGCGGCGGCCTCGCCGAGGCCGGCGAAGCGCTGCTGGCCCCGCTGCGGGAGGCCGTCCACTCGCGGGTCACGTTCCACCGCGTGCCCGCGATCACCCGGGCCGCGCTCGGCGACGAGGCCGGATGCCTCGGCGCGGCGCTGCTCGCGCTCGACAATCCGGCAACGAATGGGAGCACGCGATGACGGTGGTGTCCGGTGTCCGGGTGGTCGCGGGCGACCGCGTCATCGAGGACGGTTTCGTCCGCGTCTCCGGCGATCGCGTCGCGGAGGTGGGCGCGGAGCCGACGGCCGTGCACACCGGACACACGGTCGTCCCCGGCTTCGTGGACATCCACGTGCACGGCGGCGGCGGTGCGACGTTCACCACCGGCGACGCGGGCGACGCGCGGAAGGCGGCGGCGTACCACCTCGGGCACGGCACCACGACCATGCTCGCCAGCCTGGTCACCTCGCCGCCCGAGCTGATGATGAGCGCCACCAAGGCCTTCGCGCCGCTGGTCGCCGAGGGTGTGCTGGCCGGCGTGCACTTCGAGGGGCCGTTCCTCTCCCAGGCCCGCTGCGGCGCCCAGAACCCGGCCCACCTGCGCCACCCGTCGCTGGACGAGCTCAACGCGCTGATCGACGCCGGCGACGGCGCTGTGCGGCTCGTGACGATCGCCCCCGAGCTGCCCAGTGCCCTCGACGCGATCCGCCTGCTCGTCGAGCGCGGTGTTGTCGCCGCGCTCGGCCACACCGACGCGACCTGGGAGGAGACCCTGGCCGGCGTCGAGGCCGGCGCCACGGTCGGCACCCACGTCTTCAACGGCATGCGCCCGCCGCACCACCGCCAGCCCGGCCCGGTCTACGCGCTCCTCGGCGCGGCGACGGTGACGTGCGAGTTCGTCGCCGACGGCGTCCACCTGCACGACGGCACCCTGGCCTTCGCCACGTCGGTGACCGGCCCGGCCCGCGCCGCGCTCATCACCGACGCGATGGCCGCGGCCGGCATGCCCGACGGCTCGTACGACCTGGGCGGCCAGAGCGTCGACGTGGCGGACGGCGTGGCCCGGCTGGCGCGGGACGGGTCGATCGCGGGCAGCACGCTGACGATGGACAAGGCGTTCCGCCGCGCGGTGGGCGCCGGCGTCTCCCTGCCGAACGCATCTCGCATGGCCTCGACCACGCCGGCGACCGCGATCGGTCTGTCGGACGAGGTGGGCGCCCTGCGCGAGGGCCTACGCGCCGACCTGGTCCTGCTGGACGAGACCCTCCGGGTCCAGCGAGTCATGCGCGCCGGCGCCTGGCAGTCATAGCCCCCACCCCCCCACCCCCCACCCCCATCCGCGTTGATCATGCAGTTGTGGTGCCTGACAAACCCGGACATCGTGGGAGCGTCGCGGCACCACAACTGCATGATCAACGCGCCGAGAAGGGCGGGTCGAAGTACGGGGCTGCCCAGCCGGCGCGGTCCAGCCGGTCGCCCAGGGGAACGGCGTCCCATGGGGTGCGCTGCAGGAGGCGGTCCAGGAGCAGGCCGAGCAGGATCGCCGCCAGGCCGTCGGTCAGCCAGTGGAAGCTCAGGTATGTCGTCGTGAACAGCAGGATCAGCGGCGCGGCGGAGCGGATCGCCAGGACCGCACCCGGGCGGAGGACACCTGTCAGGAGAGTCGCCAGCACGCCGTACCAGACTATGGCGTTCACCACGTGGCCCGACGGGTAGGACATGCCGTCCGCGGCGTGGAACAGCAACTCCGGGTGCGGATCGTCCGGGTTGCTCGCGGCCAGCCGGTCCGTCCACACCTTCAGCGGGCCGATCGTCACGTAGGTCAGCGCGAACGCGCCGATCACCGGCAGGAACGGCCGGACGGTGTGACGGCGGCGGGTCATGAGGAACGCCACGACGACCGCCAGCGGCGTGAGCAGCAGGCCGCCCTGGCCGAGCTTGTTGAACCCCCGCAGGACGGTGTCGGCCCAGCCCGGGCGATGCGCGTCGACGAAGTCGCGGATCGCAAGGTCCACGTCGAGCAGCGGCGAGCGCCAGACCAGGGCGAGCGTCAGCGCGACGAAGCCGGACAGCAGAATCCCGTCGAACCACCAGCCGGACGGGCGGACCGGGCGTAACACGAAGCGCACGCCGAACGACGGTACCCGAAGACGCGAAAAGGTCCGGGCCGCGACCCGGACCTCTCCCCGAAACCTCTACAGCTCGCCGCGCAGGTGTGCGGCGATGCGGTCCATCCGGACGCCCGAGTTCGGGCAGCCGCCGAAGTGGTGCAGCGCGATGACCTTGTTCGTCCGGCGTGAGATGACCGGCGAGCCGGAGGAGCCGCCGTCGGTGTCGCAGTAGTACGACATGTCCGTGTTCGCGGCGTAGCCGTCGTACGACGGGTCGGACACCGCGCAGTTCCCGCTGCGCTCGGTCGGGTCCTGCATGGTGATCACGGTCGGCGCGCCACGCGGGTGCTGCGGGATGTAGAGTTCCTCGCCGCGCACCGGTGCCCGGTCGTCGATCTGCAGGTAGCCGAAGCGCTGGACGGCCTCGAAGTCGCGGACGCTGAACAGCGTGTAGTCGAGCAGTTCGTCGGTCGCGATGACCTGGTCGCCCATGACCTTGGTCGGGCGCAGCGTCGGGCCGCCCTCGCACTGCGCACACTCGTAGTTGAACCAGACCTCGGTGTTGCGCGCCTCGCGCGTGGTCGTCAGGCAGTGGTGGTTGGTCATCATCCGGTTCTGGGTGCCGATCCGGAACGCGGTGCACAGCTCGACGCCGTTGATGAGGATCCTCGCCACCGGCTTCGAGTTCGCGTACGCGACCGGGTCCGACGACTTGTAGCAGGCCGCGTTCTCCGTCTCGTTGCTGCGCCCGCAGATGCTCTCCTCGTGCGGCTGCCGCGCCTCGGCGGCCCGTTTCGCCGCCAGCGCCGCCGCGCGCTCGTCCGGCGTCTGGCCACGCGCGATCCGGTCGACGGTCACGCCCAGGCCGGCCAGCTTCGACTTGAGCCCGAGCACGTCGTCGCCGGCCCGCTCGACGCTGACCACGGCCCGATCGCCGGAGACCGACATCGACCAGTTGTCCGCGAGTCGCAGTTCTTCCGAGGTGTACGTGTAGTGCTCCGCCCCGCTCGCGTCCGTGACCCGCACCTTGTCGCCCCGGTTGAGCCGCAACTCGCCGAAGTGGACCTTCACGTAGTCCGCCCCGGGGTAGGTGAACGTCCGGCTCGCGGTCCACTCGATCAGGCCGCCGGTGACCGCTTCGAGCACGCCGGCCGGCTCCGCGCCGGGCTCGGTGACGCCGGCCCGGTGCTGCGCCGGCATCTGCGGAGCGGCGACGGACGCGATCCGCGGTCGTGCGGGGGCGAACGAGGTCGCCGCCGCGACTCCAGCCCCGGTGAGTCCGAGCAGGGTGCAGACCCCTGCCACCAGCAACGCCCTACGCCGCATGTGCGCGTCCTCCCAAACGTTCCGCAGAAGGGAGCGCCCGGACTGTTAGGGGTAAATCGGGCGATCCGCCCGTACAACGAGCGATCGGGGGTGGAGGGAGCGCAAAATCAGCCGGCCGATCACCGGGCGGCGTCGATCGTCCCGCCGGTCTGGGCCAACAGGTTGCCCAGGCCGAGCCGTGTGGTGACGACGGTGAGCAGGTCGTCGGCGCACAGCACGTACGTCGGCGGGGGCGTCCAGACGGTCTGCCGGCCGTCGCCGGTCGTCACCGCGAGGATCCGGACGTCACCGACGTCCTGTGCGGCGGCGACCGGCCGGCCGTCGAGCTCCGATTCGCCGCACACCGGCACCTCGGCGAGCAACAGCACCCGCCGGTCGACCGGGATGGTGCCGATGACCTCGCGCTCCAGCAGCGCGGCGGCGAACGCGGGCGCGGCGAGGTACGAGACGCTGCGGGAGGCGGTGATGCCGAACGCCCGCTGCACCCGGTCGGCGAACCCGCCGTCGAACAATCGCAGGATGACCCGCAGGTCGGGCTTGAGCTCGCGCCCCTCGATGGCGGCCTCGAGATTGGCCTGGTCGTCCGTCGACACCACCACCAGGGCGCGGCACGTGTCGACCGAGGCGGCCCGCAGCGTCTCCGGGCTGCTGGCGTCACCCACGATGAACGGCACATCGCGCGAGCGGGCCGCCTGGGCACCACGGGCGTTCTCGTCGCGGTCGATGACGACCACCGGCACGCCGAGATCGACGAACGAGTGCATGACCCGGGTGCCGACGTTGCCCAGCCCGACGACAACCACGTGGTCGGACAGCGGCTCCCGCAGCCGCCCCAGCGCGATCGCCAGCCGCGCGTTGACGATCGCCTCCACGACGGCGGCCGTGATCACCGGGATCAGCGCGATGCTGACCAGGCTGAGCAGCGTCGTGACGACCTTCTCCGGCCATTTCGCCTGAAGATCGGGGCTGGCGCCGACCAGCTCGGACAGCAGCGTGACGTAGGCGGCGTTCCACCAGCCGATGTGCCGGTGGTGGGCGATGATCGCGGTGCCGGCCACCAGCAGCGCGAGCAGGACCAGGCCCGTCACCCACAGCTTCCGGCTCACCAGGCTGCGCAGCGTGCCGAACGGCTTGTGCCGCTGCCGGCGCCACCAGCGGCGCAGCCGCTCGCGTCCGCGCCGGGCCTCCTCGGCCCGCTCGTCCCGCGGGATCACCGTGGCGGCCCGCTCGCCGGTCGCCACGGCCAGCACCAGATCCGCGGTGTCCGGTTCTTCCGGAAGCAACTCCGGCTCGCCGTCGCCGGCCGTCCGGGCCAGCCCGCAGACGACGTCCTCGGTGCGCACCTCGCCGCGGCGGGCCACGAACAGCGTGCGCCGCGCCACCCGCACGTGCACCGGCGCGACCTCGCCCAGCGCCTCGGAGACGAACGTGGGCGCCGCCATCTGCGCGTCGGAGAGCACCCGCACGTCGGCGAAGTTCCGCCGGACGCTGCCGCCCAGCCGGAGGTTGAACATCCGGATGACGAGCCGCAGGCCGGGGACGAGCTCCTGTGCCTGGAGCGCCGCGTCGAGGTTGCCGATGTCGTCCTGCTTGACCAGTGCCAGCGCGTCGGCGCCGGCGAGGTCGGCACGCACGAACGCGTCGGTGTCGGGCCGCTCGGCCTCGACGACCCGGCCGCCGTGATCGGCCAGCAGCCGCGCGATCTCCGGGCCGTGCCGGCGCCGGACGCTCGGCATGATGGCGGTGACCTGCACCCCGTACTGCTCGATGAGATCCTCGATCAGCCGGTGCGCGAGCGGGTCGTCACCGCAGACCACGACGCGCTTCGCCGGGGCGCGCAACGGGGGTCGGTGCGCGTCGTCGGGCTGCTCGATCGACCACGGACGGGTGATCGCCTGGACCCGGGGAAGGCCGCCGCGCAGACGCCTCATCAGCCAGGACTCGGACGCCACCGGCCGATCCTAGCGAAGATCACCAGTACCCGATGGCCCGCGACCTTCGTTGAACCTCTCGATCCGATTTGTCGACCAGATGGGTATTCGAGGATGAACACGTGGTTTCGCCGGGCGGTGGGCACCGTCGGTGTAGCCGGCGGCATGCTGCTGCTCGGTGCCGGTGCCGCACACGCCGATGACACCGCACTGGCTCCCGGCAAGCTGGACGATCTGCTCGCGCCCTCGGGCAGCCTGGCACTGCACGCGGAGAGCTCGGTCATCGACACGAGCACGGCGACCACCGCCGAGGCCGGCAAGCAGGGCAGCGCGACAGGCACCACCACCCAGGTCGGCCGGCAGGTGCCGAACGTGCTGCGCGACCTCCCGCTGAGCACGCTGCTGCCGACCGACGCCTTGGGCCTGCCCCGCACGACGTCGAGCCGCATGCCGACGCTGCCGGCGCTGCCGACCGACGCCGTCCCCCTTCCGGGTGCCGTCCCGGCGGAGGACTCGCTCGCCGGCCTGCCGCTCGCCGGCGGCCTCGGTGACCTGGACGCGCTGGGCCTGCCCGGCGCGGACTCGCTGCGCGGCACCTCGATCGCCAATACGCGCACCGCGCTGCCCGGCACCCGCTCCGCCCGCGCCGCCGAGGCGCTGCCGCTCGTCGGTGGCCTGCCGCTGCTCGGCAACGGCCTGCCGATCCGCGGCACGCTGAAGCCGGTCGACGACTTCGGCATCCCGCTCGGCGGGACCGGCCGGGCGACCGAGGCGGACGCGCTCCCGCTGATCGGCCAGGTGCCGCTGGGCGGCAGCGACGTGCTGAAGAACGACTCGGTGACCGGCGTGCCGGTGGTCGGCGGCATCGGCCCGACCCCGGGCATCAGCACGACCGCGGCGGCCAACCGGCTGGTGCCGACCACCGGGGCGCTCCCCCAGGTCGCGGGCCAGTTGCCGCTCGTCACCGAGAAGGCGTACGCGCCGAAGCACTCGGCGACGTACATCCCCCGCCACGCCCAGACCGAGGCCCTCCCCGTCGTCGGCAACCTCCCCCTGCTCGGCGGCAACGGCCTCCCGCTGGTCGGCAACCTCCTCGGCGGCTGACCGCACCCGCCTCGGCGTCCCGCTCCGGCTCGGGCGTGACCGGTCGTTTCGCCGGCCCGGACCGGGGCGTCGAGGCGGTTCTCGTACGGCGCCGGCGGGCACGCCCACGCGGCTACCCCCGCAAGGGCGCTCCCGCCGCGTGCAGATGCCGCAGTGCCTGGGCGTAGGAGTCGACGAAGCCCGCGGAGAGGTACGGCACGCCGGCCTCCTTGCAGTACCCCTCGACGATCGGCTGGGCCTTGCGCAGGTTCGGCGTCGGCATGTTCGGGAACAGGTGATGCTCGATCTGGTAGTTCAGGCCGCCGAGCAGCGCGTCGACCCAGACCCCGCCACGCACGTTGCGTGCGGTGAGCACCTGCTTGCGCAGGTAGTCGAGCTCGTCCTCGGCGGTCAGCACCGGCATGCCCTTGTGGTTGGGCGCGAACGTGCAGCCGAGGTACAGGCCGAAGAGCCCCTGATGCACGGCGATGAACGCGAGGGCCATGCCGGGCGGCAGCAGCAGGAAGACCGCGGCGAGGTAGGCGGCGAAGTGGCCGTACAGCAGGACTCCCTCGAGGACGCGGCGCTTGACTCCGGGAATGGCGCGGGCGCTGGCCACGTGCAGGTTGAAGCCTTCGAGCAGGAGCAGCGGGAAGAACAGCTCCGCCTGGTGCCCGCCGATCAGCCGGGCGAGCCCGGTCGCCTTCTCCGCCTGGCGGGTGGACCAGACGAGGATGTCGGGCTCGACGTCGGGGTCGTGGTCCTCGTGGTTGGGGTTGGCGTGGTGGCGGGTGTGCTTGTTCATCCACCAGCCGTAGCTCATGCCGATGCCGGCGTTGCCGGCCAGCATGCCCAGCGCCTCGGACCAGCGGCGGGTCTTGAAGACCTGCTTGTGCGCGAGGTCGTGGGCGACCAGCGCGACCTGGGCGTAGGCGACCGCGAGGACGGCACCCACGGCGAGCACCCACCAGGATGCGCCGACCGTGGCGAAGGCGATCCAGCCGCCGACGTAGAGGGCGGTCACCAGGGTGAGCCGGACGGCGTAGTAGCCCGGGCGTCTCCGGAGCAGACCGGCGGCGCGGATCCGCTGGGACAGGACGGCGAAGTCGGTGGCCTTCTCGGCGTCTGCCAGGATTGTCATACGGTTCAGCGTCGCGATTTCACGGCCGGCGATCGAACCGGCCAGCACTGCTCTTCGCGGTAGGGCAAACCCCACCCCTACGGGAGACCCACGAGGCGGTCGGGGTCGCCGCCGCGACGGTGCGGGCGCCCGCGCTGCGCGCCCGCGGGCGGCGGCCTAGGCTCTGACGGGTGCCAGTGCTCATCGGCTCTTACGCAGACCAGATCTCGATGTACGACGACGACTTCACACCCGTGGCCGCGCCGATCCGGACGCCCGCGCCCAGCTTCCTGTCCGTGGGTCCGTCCGGGGTGCTGTACGCGGTGAACGAGCGGGACGAGGGTGGAGTGTCCGCGTTCACGCCCGAAGGCGAGCTGATCAACACGTTGCCCACCGGCGGCGCGAGCCCGTGCCACCTCGCGGTGACATCCGGCTTCGTCCTGGCGGCCAACTACGGCGGCGGCAGCGTGGCGGTGTTCTCGCTGCGGCCCGACGGCGGCCTGGACCGGCGTACCGACCTGACGCAGCACGCCGGCGGCAGCGTGCATCCCGAGCGCCAGGAGTCCGCGCACGCCCATCAGGTGACGGTCCGCGATCACATGGTCCACGTCGTCGACCTGGGCATGGACGCGCTGGTCCACTACCGGCTCACCCCGGCGGGCGCGCTGGAGCACGTGCGGACCACGACGGTCCAGCCGCTGGGCAGCGGCCCGCGGCACCTGGTGTTCCACCCCACCGGCCGGGTGTTCGTGGCCAACGAGCTGCACTCGACCGTTTCGACGTACACCTCCGGCTTCGAGCTGCTGGACGTCCGCCCGTCGGTCCTCGTGCAGCCGGTCGGCGACAACTTCCCCAGCGAGCTGGTGCTGTCCCCGGACGGCCGGCGGCTGTACGTGGCGAACCGGGGCAACGACACGATCACGACGTTTTCGGTCGAGGACGACGGGCTGCTCCCGATCGACGAGGTGTCGACCGGCGGCACCTGGCCGCGGCACATGACCCTGCTGGGTGGCGCCTTGTGTGTGGCGAACCAGCACTCGGACACGGTGACGCTGCTCGATCTGGATCAGACCTCCGGCGTCCCGCACCCGGCCCGGACCGTGGTGGAACACCCATCCCCCAGCGCCGTGGTCCGGACCTCCTGACCGCTCCCACCCGCGGGGGAGGGCGCGGGGGAGCCGGGGCGAACGCCTTGTCGAACGAGCGTTCAGTGCCGCAGCATAGGCGCATGGGTGAGCTGGTAGCGCTGCCCAACTCGGGCGACGTGTTCGAAGACATGCGGGGCAACGACCGCACCATGCGGGTGACCTGTCACCCGAGCCGCGGCACGGTGGTCGTGTCGCTGTGGGTCGACAAGATCTGCCGGGCGTCGTTCCAGTTGCCCGAGACCGACCTCCCCCGCCTGCGGGCGGCCCTGGACGCGATGCACTTCACGCCGCCGGACGACGTCCGCGAAGCAAGCTGACGTCACGCCTCGGTGAGCGCCGGCCGCTCCGTCCGCGCCGCCTTGGTGTTGGTCGGCTTGGTGCGCTGGCGCGGGACCCGGCCCTGCTTGTCGATCGTCGCGGCCGTGATGCCCGCCCTCCGGGCCGCGTCGAGCGTGTCGCGCAGCTCCGCCGCCTCCTCGGCCACCTCGGCGGCCTCCTCGGCCAGCGCCTGCGCGGCCACCGCCGCCACGTCCGCCGCCTTCTGCGCCGTGCGCTCGGCCGCGGCCGCGGCATCGTACAGCCGCCGGGCCCGACTCTCGGCCGAGCGGCACAGCTCGACCTCGCGCGCCTGGAGCTCCTGTAGCGGGTCGGCGCCGCTCACGCCCTTGAAGACCTGCTCCAGCGCGTCGACGGTGATGTCACCGCGCTTGAAGGCGTCGAGAGCGGCGCGGGACAGTTCGCGCTTGGTCGCGTCGTCGGAGTCGGTGATCGCGGCCGCGATCGCCTGCGAGTTCGCCGCGGTCAGCGCGTCCTGGTAGGCCTTCTGGGCCACGTCGAAGACGGCCCACGCCGCCACCCGGGCCTCCTGCGCGGCGGCGCAGCGGGCCTTGGCCTCGGTGGCGACGATCTGCGCGCGCTTGGCGGCGGCAGCCGTCGCGGCGGCCTGGCGGATCAGCTCGCCGGCCTCGATGCGCAGCCGGGCCCGCTCCGCCGGGCTGAGGCTCGCCTGGGCCTCCTCGACGGCGGCGCGGCGGTCGGCGCGGTTGAGCCGGTGCAGGTTCCAGCGGGAGAGCACGGCCGCGATCATGATGAACAGCAGGATGAAGACCATCAGCGCGAGCCACAGCACCACCGCACCCTTGACCGGGTCGAGGCCGAGGATGCCCCGCCCTCCGTCGAGCGTCCACGGCAGCTCCGCCTGCGGGGACCCCAGGGTTGCGGGTGCGGAAAGAGCCACGGCGCGACCTCCGGCTGTGCGTGTCGCTTCAGCGTAAGTGCCCTTGACCAACCGAGCATCCCATAGACGGGTGACAATTCCACGAAGGATCGGCCACAGGCCGTCACCGCCTCTCCGATAACCGCAGGTCAACGGAGTCGCCACGCGGGCCGTACGCCACCGTCGACACACCGAAGCCGGCGGTTTGTCATCACATCGTGATCAGGGCTGGTAATTCGGATGTCCCCCGGCGGGAGGATCGCTACCGTGACCGCCATGTGCCTTCGCGTCGTGTTGTCGCCGCCCGTTCGCTAGCGGGCAGGCGACACTCTCTGCCGCACCCCGGCTGACCCGCCGGGGCGGTGACGGCTGCCCGCGTTGCTCGCGTCCTTCAACACGACCGAACACTCGGGAGATCCGTTCACATGGCACAGTCTCGTGCCCTGCCCGTCGGGCGGGGCCTGTTCTTCATCGCGTTCGCGGCCGCCTCATGGGGCGTCGGGGGGTTCGTCGCCGCGATCCTCTACCGGCACAGCGACCTGGGCCCGATCGCGGTGACCTTCTGGCGGTACCTCGGCGGCCTCGCCCTGCTGGCCGCCCTCCGTCCCCTGCGCAAGCCCGAGGGTGAGCGCGGCTGGCGGGCCGGCCGCCGGTGGATGGTCGTCAACGGGCTCGGCATGGCCCTGTACCAGACCACCTACTACGTCGCGATCGACCTCGCCGGGGTCGCCGTCGCCACCGTCGTGACCCTCGGCTCGGGGCCGATCCTGATCACGATCGGCGCCCGGCTGTTCCTCGGCGAGCGGCTCGGCCGGGCCGGTCTCGCCACGATCGGCGTCTCACTCGTTGGCCTGGTGCTGCTCGTGACCCAGGGCGGCGGCACGGGCCGGCATCCGCTGCTCGGGATCGCGGTCGCGCTGCTGTCGGCGGCCGGCTACGCCGCCGTCACGCTGCTCAACCGGGCGACGAAGGACGACGCGTTCGACTCCGCACTCGGCGGGTTCGCGGTCGGCATCGTCGCACTCCTGCCGCTCGCGCTGCTGGAGGGGCCCGTCCCGGCCCGGGAAGGGCTCGCCGGGACGGTCGGCCTGCTCGCGTTCCTGGGTGCCGTGCCGACCGCGCTGGCGTACGCGATGTTCTTCACCGGCCTGACCGCCGTGCGGGCGACCACCGCGTCGGTGGTCGCCCTCGTCGAGCCGCTCGCCGCGGTCGCCCTCGGCGTGCTGGTGCTGCACGAGCCGCTCACCCCGCTGTCCGCGACCGGGGCGCTGCTCCTGCTCTCGGCGGTGGCCGCGCTGGCCACCGCCGAGAGGGGCCCCGACGGCCCCGACGGTCCGGATGACCGGCGCGGCCGGACCACCGCGGTCACCGCGAACGCGGCGGCCGCGACCGGTCCGCAGGCCCACAGGTTCGAGGATTCGGGGCGGGAGGGCGCACGGCGGCGATGACCGCGGGTCGTGGAGGCGCCCGCGCGGCGCGCGCCTCCACCACGGACTCGGCCCGGGCCACGCCGGCCGACGGCGCCGGGACCGCCACCGTCCACGTGCCCGGCGTGAGCACCGCCCGGACGAGTAGAAGCCGCGCCCCTCCCCGGCCGGGTTGAGCTGGATCGGGCGACGGACCGGCCGACCTCCCGGCCGGTCAGCCCATCTGCCACCGCTGCTCGCCGACGCCGAAGCAGGTGTAGATGACCAGCCCGGTGCCCGGGTCCGCGTCAGGCCTGGCACTCAGGCAGCGGCCGGAGAGCGGGTTCCACCAGCTTCCGTCGTCGCGCAACGCCCACTGCTGGGCCGGGGTGCCGTTGCAGGCGTACCGCTGGACCGGGTTGCCGTTGCCGGTGCCCGCGTTCACCACGTCCAGGCACTTGCCGTCGGCCCGCACCGTGCCGTCGCTGTAGGCGGTCCAGCGCTGGTCGTTTCGGCCGTTGCAGGTGTCCAGCACGACATCGCGCTCACCGGCGCGATACTCCATGCACAGGCGGGACGCGACACCCCGGACCTGGCCGCTCTTCGTCGGCACCGGTGGCGGTGGTGCGCCGGTCGTCCGCCCCGGGGACGGCGAGGCGGCCGAAGACGCCGGCGCCGCCGTGCTCGGCGAGGTCGTGGCGCGTGAACGGCTCGCCGACGGGCTGGCCGACTGGCTCGGCGCGGCCGAGGCCGAGGCCGATGGGGACGGCGACTCGGTGGCGGTGGTCGGCGCACCGGGCAGGCCGTTGACCTCGGGGACCTTCTGCGGCATGCGTTCGCTCGACGGGGACACCGGGCTGTCGCCGCGGACGAGCTGGGCCACCACGGCGCCGGTGATCAGCAGGATGACCACCGCGACCACGACGGCGCCCACCGGGAAGCGGCGCCAGGCGGCGAGCTTGCGCCGGCTGCCGCGGTAGTCGGAGCCGTCTTCGTCGTGCGGCTCGTCGGTGACGATCGCGAAGGCGGGCGGGACGTAGTCGGCCACCGTCGGCGAGTCGTCCGGCTCCACCGTGATCGCGGGCACCGGCGCCGCCCCGACCGCCGGCCCGGCCGGCACTGCCGGCACTGCCGGCACTGCCGGCACTGCCGGCACTGCCGGCTCCTCGGCGGACGCCGCCGGCGCTACCGGCGCTACCGGCTCCTCAGCGGACACCGCCGGCGCCGAAGAAGCGGACGAATCGGAAGGTGCGGCAGCGTCGGAGTCGGACGACGCGGGAGGCGTCGGCGGATCCGCCGGCTCCTCCTCGACGGCCGGTGCGCCCGGAAGGCTGACGACGAACTCCAGCCCCTGCGTCGACGCGGCGTCGAACTCCCCCACCGTCGGCTCCATGTCGAGGTTGCCGGCGGCACTCGTCCGGTCCTGCCCGGCCGGCGTGTCCACGGTCGCAGGATCCGGGTCGCCCTCGGGATCGGCCGGCATCGCAGCGTCCCGCTCCATGACCGCCGGCACCGTGGCGGTCGCCATCGCGGTCGGCCCGTTGCGGCGGCGCTGGTGCGGCACGGTCGGGAACGTCGGCTTCGCCGGGTTGAAGGGCTCCGGCAGGACGGTCATGTCCGCCGAACCGGAAGCGGCCGGCGACACACGGTGACGGTCACGGCGCGCGGAAGGCTTTCGCTTGTCCGGATCGCCCGCGTCGTTGCCGTCTCCAGCGACGGTCATGCCGCCTTGCTCCTTCCGATGCCCAGTTCCGCCCGGTGCACCGTAGCTTGCGTGAGCGACGAAGCTCTACCGGCCATCCGTCCGATGCCCGTCACAATCGGCCGGCGCAAAGGCCGGACGAGCCACGAACACGCCTACAGCGTCATCGCGGGCATCCGGTTGCCATCGGCCGGTAAGTTTTCCGCATGGTGCCAGAGGACTGGGCAACGATCGCGGGGCAGCACACGGTGTGGAGGCGCGTCGAGGAAACGGACGCGCACCGTGACCGAGCGGTAGCGCTCGCCGGACGGCTCGCCGCGACAAAACACGCTTCGAGTGCGCGACTGGGCGACGACCCATGGCAGGACGCTGGTTTCGCCGCACGGATGTCGCACCAGGTCGAGCACCTGATCGACGCGTTGCCGGACGACGTGCGGTTCTCGGGTGCGGAGGCACAACTGCTGGTGACCGTGCCGCTGCTGCATGACGCCCTCTGGGCCGGCATCGCGGCCGCCGAGCGCGGCGTCCAGCCGGATGATCTGGAGCCGTCACAGGACGCGACGAGCGACCGCGCGGCGTTCGAGCGGTTCGCGCAGACCTACGCCCAGCCGTATCGCCGGGCGCTCGTCGCGACCCGGGCCGGCAGGCGGGAGACGGCCGCCGAGTTGGGCTGGTGGCTGCTGCACCGGTGGATCGGCCGGCGGCCGGCGGCCTACCGGGCGGCGACCATCGAGGCGTTGACCGGCCGTGACAACGAGGCACGCACGGCCGAGTTCATCCGCGCGATCCGCGCCGATCCGGCCTTCCTCAACCGCCACGACCGGCCCGAGGCCCTGGTGAGCGAGCACGACGGCGTCCGGGAGCGGCTGGTGGCGTTCCTGCTGACCATCGCCCGCGGGCTCGCCGTCGAGGTGACGGTGCTTCCCGAGGTCGTCGGCGAGCACCTCGGGATCGGCGATCCGGTCACCGCGCGTCAGGTGCTGGACACGGTGCACGGCGGCCGGTGGGAGCCGCGGGGCGCGACACTGGTCCTGGGCGCCGCCTGCCCGCATCCGTCCATCGAGGTGGCCCTGCGCACACACATCGACACGCTCAACCAGCTCCTCGCCGAGGCCCAGCGCGCCGCGGCCCGTGACGAGTCGCTGCTGCCACTGCGCCACCTGCCCAACCGCGCGGCGACCGACGACGTCGGCCCGGCCGAGGTCGACGGAGCCCCGGCGTACCAGTCCGCCGGGGTGCGCTTCCGGCTCGCCGAGGACCGGGTCCGGGAGCTGCTCATGGGCGAGCAGCTTTACGGCGACCCGGCGCTCGCGATCCGCGAGCTGTACCAGAACGCGCTGGACGCCTGCCGCTACCGGGAGGCGCGGACCGAGTACCTCACCCGCGCCCACGACCGGAAGCTCCCCTGGGACGGCAGGATCCGGTTCGAGCAGGGGGTGGACGCTGACGGCCGGCCGTATCTCGACTGCGTCGACAACGGCATCGGCATGGGCGTGCGCGAGCTCAGTGAGGTCTTCTCGCAGGCCGGCGTGCGCCTCGCCGACCTGCCGGAGTTCCTGGAGGAGCAGGCCGAGTGGGCCCGGCTCGACCCGCCGGTCCAGTTGTTCCCGAACAGCCGCTTCGGCATCGGCGTGCTGAGCTACTTCATGCTGGCCGACGAGCTGACCGTGGAGACGTGCCGGATGGGCCGCGACGGCCAGGCCGGCGACCGGCTGCGGGTGTCCATCGCGGGCCCGGGCAGCCTGTTCCGCATCCAGGATCTCGGCCCCGGCACCGAGTCGGGCACGACGGTCCGCCTGCACCTGCGGGAGGGCGTGACCGTCTCCTCGGTCGAGGAACTGCGCAAACTGTTGTGGGTGGCGGAGTTCTCGACCGAGGCGACCGACGGCGTGCAGAGCCAGCACTGGGCACCCGGGGAGCTGTCGGAGGCGGCGAACGCGGTCGACGACGAGGACGACGAGGAGGGTGTCGGCACCGGGGTCGTGGCGGCCGAGGGCGCGCGGGTCTGGTGGTGCAAGGGCAACGGCGCGCTGCTCGCCGACGGGCTCTACGCCGGCAAGGAGATCTTCGGCGCCGTGGTCAACCTCAACCGTGACCTCGCTCCGCGGCTCTCCGTCGACCGGACGAAGATCCTCGCGTACCGCGAGGATGACGTCGACCGCCTGTTGTGGGAGGCGGTCCCGGCGTTGACGGCGCCGGGGACGACGCTGCTCGGGTACGACTGGCTGTGCCGGCTCGCCCCGGCGCGGCCCCTGGTCGCCGATCTCGTCTTCGAGCAGGCGATCGAGCACGGCCACGGCCGGTGGGACATGGACGGCGAGACCGTCGACGCCGCGGTGACCGGGTGCTTCGTGGCCAACGACGGCCCGGTCGGCGGCCCGGACGAGCTGGTCGAGTGGCGCCTGACGGCGCTGGCGGCCGGCGGGCGCTACCGCAAGGTGCTCAAGCCCGGCGCCGACTGGAGGCGGGCGCTGCGGGCCCGCCCGTCCGACGCGCTGCTGCTCAGCGTGGACGTCGACGGGACCGGCCCCTGGCTGGATCCGGTCGACATCGTGCCGCTGGTGCATCTGGTACGGGCCGCGCGCAAGACCGGCCGCAGCGCGTCCGAGGTCGCCGCCCGGCTCGACGCGCTCGGGTTCGAGCCGTCGGTGGGCGCGGAGTCCGTGGGCGTCGACCCCGACGACCTGATCTTCACCAGCCGTGACGTCGACGGCACGCGTCCGTGGTTGCAGCCGGATCAGCCCGTACACCTCGTGCACCTGCTGCGCGCGGCGCACCGGTCGGGCCGGCCGGTCGACCAGGTCGTGACGCGGCTGCGGCAGCTCGGCTTCGACGTGGACGTCGACGTCGAGGTGCTGCCGATCGAGCAGTTCGGGCCGAAGGACCTCACCATCGCCAGCCGCGACCTCGACGGCTCGCACCCGTGGCTCGACCCGCGGGAGCCGGTGACGCGGCTGCACCTCATCCGCGCGGCGCACAAGGTGAACCTGCCGGCGCAGGAGAGCGCGGCGCGGCTGGCGCTGCTCGGATACGCGCTGGAGGCCGGCTGGGAGTCGCTGGTCACCGAGCCGGACGACCTCGTGCTCATCTCGCGGGACCTCGACGGCGCCTCGCCCTGGCTGGACCCGTCCGAGGAGGTCGCGCCGGTGCACGTGCTGCGCGCGGCCGAGCGGGTCGCACGTCCGGTGCAGGAGGTGGCGGCGCGGCTGCGCTCGTTCGGGTTCACGCTCGGCGGCGACCTCGACGCGATCGAGGTCGTGAAGCTGGAGCCGGAGGACCTCCAGTTGGCCAGCCGCGACCTCGACGGCTCACAGCCGTGGCTCGACTCGTCCCGGCCGGTGCCGCTGATCCACCTGCTACGCGCGGCCGAGTCGACCGGCCGGGAGGTCGGCGACGTGGCGGCGCGGCTGGCGGCCTGCGGCTACCGCGTGGACGTCGACCCCGACGCCATCCTCATCGACCATCTCGAGCCGGACGACCTCACCATCACCAGCGAGGACCTCGACGGCTCCGACCCGTGGCTCGACCCGATGAAGCCGGTGCCGACGATCCGCATCCTGCGCGCGGCGCAACGGACCCGGCGCAGCGTGCACGACATCGCGGCCCGGCTGACGTTCCTCGGCTATGCGGTGAGCCTGCACGGCGCCGGCCCGTCGCTGGACCAGGTGGAGCCGGACGATCTGCTGATCACCAGCCGCGACCTCGACGGCTCGCAGCCGTGGCTGGACCTCGACGAGCAGGTGCCGCTGCCGCACCTGCTCCAGGCGGCGCGGCGGGTCCGCCGCCCGGTGCATGAGATCGCGGCCCGGCTGGAAACCCTCGGCTACCACGTCGACGTCGACCTGAGCAGCATCGCGGTCGACGCGGTGAAGCCCAACGACCTGCTGCTGGCGAGCACCGATCTGGACGGTTCGCGCCCCTGGCTGGACGCGGCGCAACCGGTGCCGCTCAACCACCTGCTGGCCGCGGCCCAGAAGACCCGCAAGCCGATCGAGGACGTCAGCGCCCGCCTGCGCGCGCTGGGCTACTCGGTGCCGGACGTCGACTCCCGCCTCCCCCGCCTCCGCCCCGGCGGCGTATAGCCCTTTTCGCGTTGATCTTGCAGTTGTGGTGCCGCGACACTCCCGCGATGCCCGGGTTTGTCAGGCACCACAACTGCAAGATCAACGCGGAAGGAGGGTGCGGGGTCAGGAGCGCAGGGCCGGGAGGAGCGTTGACTCGGACCAGTCCAGGAAGTCGTGCTGGAAGTCGCCGCCGATCTGGACCAGCGCGATGTGGGTGCATCCCGCGTCGACGTAGGAGCGGATCGCTTGCAGGTGCCGGTCGAGGTCCGGGCCGCAGGAGATCGCCGACGCCACGTCGTCCTCGGTGACGAAGGACGACGCGGCGTCGAAGGCTCGCGGGTCCGGCAGCTCCGCCATGACCGGCCACTGGAGGCCGAACCAGCGGAACTGGTCGAGCGCGCGCTTGCGGCACTCCGACTCGTCCGGGCCGTAGCACATCGCGACCTGGCCGTAGAACGGCTTGTCCGGGATGCGCAGCGACCGGTCCGGCTGGACGGCCACGACGCCGTCGGACAGGGACGCGGCCACCTCGAGCGAGTCGTGACCCGACACCGCCATGACCACCGGAACCCCCTCCTCAGGCCGGTCCCAGAGCTTCGCCTCGGGCACCTCGTAGTACGTGCCGGAGTGGCGGACCGTCTCGCCGTCGAGCAGCGGGTTGATGATCTCCAGCGCTTCGGCGAGCATCTCGTGCCGCTGGGTGCGGTGCGGCCAGGCGCCCGCGACGTGCTCGTTGAGGTTCTCCCCCGCGCCGACACCGAGCGTGAACCGGCCCTGCGACATGACCCCGATCGTCGCGGCCTGCTGCGCGACGACGGCCGGGTGGTACCGCCGCGTGGGGCAGGTGACCATCGTCATCAGTTCGAGATGCTGCGTCGCGTAGGCGGCGGCGCCGAGCACCGACCAGGCGAACGGTGAGTGCCCCTGCTCGGCCAGCCACGGAGAGAAGTGATCGGAGATCGCCGCGAAGTCGTAACCGGCCTCCTCCGCACGGACGGCGTCGTCGACGAGTTCGGTGGGCCCGCTCTGTTCGCACATGAGTGTGTAGCCGAAGTTCACCATGCCCTGCGGATACCCCGTGCGGCGCCGGTTACGCCGAGTAAGGCGTCCTTGGAGAAGGCCCAGCACATAGGGGAGAATCAATCGATGTCCCCCTATTGGACGGTGATTCGGCACCCGGTCTTCGGACGGGTGCTGCCCGGCCTGGCGCTCTCCGCGCTCGGCGACGGCATGAGCGCGGTCGCCGTCGGGTGGCTCGCGTTGCAGCTCGCACCGCCGCACGCACGCGCCCTGTGGGTGGGCCTCGCGATCGCCGCCTACACGCTGCCCGGCGCCGTCGGCGCGGTCGTCCTCGCGCCGCTGCTGCACGGACGGCGCGGCGCCGACCTGGTCGCGCTCGACGGGCTGCTGCGGGCCGCGTTCCTCGGCGCGGTCCCCGTCCTCGCCGCGTTCGGGATGCTGTCGATCGGCGGATACGTGGCCCTGCTGGCGCTGTCGGCGCTGCTCAGCACGTGGGGCACAGCGGGGAGGTACACGGTCGTGGCGCAGGTGCTGCCGAGTGAGCTGCACCTGCCGGCGACCGCGCTGCTCACCGCGATCAAAGAGGCGTCCACCGTGGCCGGGCCGGCGTTGGCCGGCCTGCTGGTCATGCTCGCCCACGCGCCGGCGGTCCTGGCCTTCGACGCGATCACGTTCGCCGTGCTGGCGGTGGCGTTCCTGCGGATGCCAGCGGCGCGTCCGGCGAGCGTGCCGATCGACCGCGGGGGCTTCGCCGTGATCCGGGGCGACCGGCAACTGCTCGGCCTGCTGGTGCTGTCCTTCTGGTTCTTCCTGCTCTTCGGGCCGATCCCGGTGGCGGTACCACTGCTGGCCGGATCGGCGCAGGAGGTCGGCCTGCTGTACACATCGTTCGGTGTCGGCGCGGTCGTCGGGGCGGTCGTGACCGGGCACCGGCGCCGGCTGCCGCTGTGGCCGACCACGATCGGCGCGGTGATCTGCTTCGGGCTGCTGCTCACGCCGCTGGGGCTGGGGCTGCCGCCGTGGGCGGACATGCTGACACTCGCCCTCGCCGGCCTCGCCTGGGCGCCGTACCCCACGACGAGCATGTCGCTGTTCCAGCGCACGGTGCCGCCCGAGCGGCTGCCGCCGGTGCTCGCCGCGCGCGGTGCGGTGCTGGTGGTCTCCACCCCGCTGGGCACGCTGCTCGGCGCGCCGCTCGTGCAGGCCGTCGGGGCTTCGGCGACCGTCGTCGTGTGCGGCCTGGCGACGGCGGCGGTCGGCGGGGTGGCGCTGGTCGTGCGCCTGCGCAGCCGGGTGCTCCCCCGCCTTCAGGCGACGTCGTCGAACATGTTGCGATAGGAGCGACATCTGAGGTCGATGATCAGGTTCTGGAAACCTCCTTTCGGCTACGGCCTCGCAACAACCAGGCGCCGACTCCGAGCAGTACCAGACCGGCGGCGTAGAGGACGGCGTTGATGGTGCCGCTGACGGCGTCGAACGCGACGTCGTTCGCGGGGTCGCTGTTGTCGGCGACGACCCACGTCCACACGCCGCCGCAGCAGAGCACCACCACGGCCAGGACGAAGGCGACCGTGGCCCCGACGACCCGGCCGGTGGTGGGCTTGTCCTGGCCCGACGACGCGCCGGCCGGCGAGGCCGCCTGCGGAATCGCCGACGGATCGCGGGCTGGCAGCCACACCGTGACCGGCGCCAGGGCCGCGTCGATCTGCCGGAGGGCGTCCGGCGGCACGGATTGCAGCGTCGGCTCGATGCGGACGGTGATGCTGTCGTGACCGATGAGCTGGCGGCCGCCGTCCGGGAACGCGAGGCAGATCGCGCACTCCTTGAACACCACGGTCGCCGACCGCTCCCCGTGTCGCAGGCTGACCCCTTCGGGGCCGACGACGAGATCGCCGAACCTGCGGCCGTCCACGGCCCGCTCCGACGTGGTCGGCGCGGCGACGTATCCGGCCCAGTCGGCGCTGTGCCCGTCCGGCACCTGGAGCAGGCCGGTGCCGTACACCTCCAGGAACGCGGCGTGCACGTCCGCGAGGGTCACCGCGCGCAGCTCGGTCCGGATCTCCTCGGCGCTGAGCACCGGCTGGCCGGTGAGCAGGTTGAGCGCGTGGCCGGGCAGCATGCCGACCGCGACGGTCACGCCGTCGAGCGCGTCCTCCCCCTTGGCCCGTACGGCGTCGAGATCCGCCTGCTCGATGCGGCCGACCTTGAGCCTGGCCAGCACGTCGATGAAGCCGCCGAGCACGGCGTCCGGCTTGCCCGGCGCGACATCGGCGAACGCCGTCACCGTGGCGAACCCGTCGCCACGCGAGTCGTAGAAGGCGCTGGCCGTGTACGAGTTGCCGTCCTCCTGGCGTAGGCTGCGGAACAGCTCGCGCTCCACGATCCCGGCCAGCACACCGCCGGTCACGCTGCGGCGCATGATGCCGTCGAAGACGACCGCCCCCTCGTCGCCCAGGAAGTACGCGGGCGTGGCCGGCAGCGCTGAGGACGGTGCGGGCACCGGCCGGCGCACGCCGTTGCGCAACGGCAGCCGCAGCCCTTCGGGAAGCCGGTTGCCGGCCACCCACAGCACGGCGTTCTGCCGGGTGAACCAGGTCTCGGCCCACCGGCGCACGTCGTCGGGCGTGAGCCGGGGCAGGCCCAGCTCGCCGTAGCTGACCAGGCCGTAGTCGCGTGCGCCGTAGCGCCACAGGGGTAGCATCTCGTTGACGCCGGAACTGCGGCCGTTCGCCTCCGCCCGCAAGATCGACCGTTCGGTCTCCAGCCGGTCGAGCGGCGGGTCATGCAGTGCCGCACAGACGCCGTCGAGGAAGGCGACGATGTCGTCCTCGCCGCCCTGCGTCGTGAAGCTGGTGGCGATCGCGCCGGTGGAACCGTTGTAGTGGTAGTCGGTGAGCCCACGGCCGTGCAGGACCAGGTGTTCGAGCAGGTGGGTGATGCCGCGGGATGACAGCGTCTCGTCGACCTGGCCGACCCGGAACGTCAGCCCCGCGATCATCGGGCCGTCGTGCGGGACGAGCAGCGCCGGGACGCCGTCGACCTCCAGTTGCCGCAGGGTCACGCCCGTACCGCCTTCAACGTCTTGGACCGCATGGCCGAGAACACGACCTTTTCGTCGCCGAAGTAGCCCCAGAAGCCGGTGCCGTGGTCGCCGACGAACTGAAAGTGGTCGGCGGCCGCCCGGAAGTCGCCCATCTTGCTGAACACCAGCGCGAACAGGTTGTGCGCGGTGATCGCGTGATAGCCGCCGCGGCGAAACGCCGGGTGCCGGACCGACCGATCGGCCGCCTCGTGCAGCTCCGCGCGCACGTCGGCCTGCCGCAGGTGAGCGACGAGCTTCCGGTCGTCGTCCCAGTCCATGCCGATTTCGATGTGCGCCTCGACGAGCGCCAGCGACGCGAGCGACCCCTCCGGGCCGCCGCGCATGCACTCCACGCCGAACCGGTGTGCCTGCTCGTCCGACCCGCCCCACTTCTGACAGAACTGCTGCACGAGCGAGCCCTGTGCGGCGTAGACGTGTGGCACGTGACGGCTGAGCCGGTCGTAGCGGCGGCGCGCCTCTGCCAGGCCCAACTGGAGGCCCCGGTTGGTCTTCAGCCTGGCGACCCAGGCCGGCACGTTCGCCGGCTCGAGCGCGGTGACGTCGATCAGGATCCGCTCGGCCCGGCGCAGGTGGTCGTGGAAGGCGGCGAACTGCTCACGGCTGACGTGCTGGGCCCGGGCCGCGGTGCGGATCTCCCAGCCGGCCACGATGAGCCGCGCGGCGAGCAGGGTCCGCGCCAGCGTGCCGCCGCCGGATTCGACGACCGACCACAAAAAATGCTCGCTTCCGGCGATTTCGGCGATGAGCGTGGTGGCGTAGGTCTGGTCGTCGGGATCAGTCAGGCCATCGAAGAACGCCGCCACTGCCGGCCAGTTCCGCTCCTGGACCGCCTGCCACAACTGCCGCAGTTCCGGGAAGGGCGCAGCGGGGTCGAAGTCGATCACGACGCGAGAGCATAGGCGAAACGGCATCGGCTCGGTGTCCCCGTTTTCGGTAGCTGACCTGTGGCACGTGAGGTGTACGGCACCTGGTGGGGCAGAATGCCTTCTCGTGACGACCTCCATTCACCAGCGGATCGCAGAAGAGCTCGGCGTCAAGGAGCGGCAGGTGGCCGCGGCGGTCGACCTGCTCGACGGCGGCGCGACGGTGCCCTTCATCGCGCGGTACCGCAAAGAGGCGACCGAAATGCTCGACGACGCCCAGCTCCGCACGCTGGAGGAGCGGCTGCGGTACCTGCGGGAGATGGAAGAGCGCCGGGCCGCGATCCTCGAGTCGATCCGTGGCCAGGGCAAGCTCGACGAGGCGCTCGAGGCACAGATCATGGCGGCCGACTCGAAGGCCCGGCTGGAGGACATCTACCTGCCGTACAAGCCCAAGCGGCGCACCAAGGCGCAGATCGCCCGGGAGGCGGGGCTGGAGCCGCTCGCCGACGGGCTGCTCGCCGACCCGGGCGCCGACCCGCAGGCCGCCGCGGCCGTGTTCGTCGATCCGGACAAGGGAGTGGCCGACGCCGCCGCCGCGCTCGACGGCGCCCGGGCGATCCTGGTCGAGCGCTTCGCCGAGGACGCGGACCTGATCGGCGAACTGCGGGAGAAGATGTGGGCGCAGGGCCGCCTGGTGTCGAAGGTCCGTAACGGCAAGGAGGCCGACGGCGCCAAGTTCTCCGACTACTTCGACTTCAGTGAACCGTTCACCAAGCTGCCCTCGCACCGGATCCTCGCGATGTTCCGCGGGGAGAAGGAGGAGATGCTCGACCTGGTGCTCGACCCACTGGCCGCCGACGAGGACGTCTCGCTCTTCGAGCCGACGATCGCCGCCCGCTACGGCATCCGCGACGAGGGGCGCCCCGCCGACAAGTGGCTGAACGACACCGTCCGCTGGGCCTGGCGCACCCGCATCCTGGTCCACCTGGGCATCGACCTGCGGATGCGGCTCTGGCAGGCGGCCGAGGAGGAGGCGGTACGGGTGTTCGCCGCCAACCTGCGTGACCTGCTGCTGGCCGCGCCGGCCGGCACCCGCGCCACGATGGGGCTGGACCCGGGCTTCCGCACCGGGGTCAAGGTCGCGGTCGTCGACGCCACCGGCAAGGTCGTCGACACGCACACGATCTATCCGCACGTGCCGCAGAACAAGTGGAACGAGTCGGTCGCGATCCTCGCCGCCCTGTGCCAGAAGCACGACGTCGAGCTGATCGCCATCGGCAACGGCACCGCCTCCCGCGAGACCGACAAGCTCGCCGGCGACCTGCTCAAGCAGTTCCCGCAGCTCAAGGTGACCAAGGTGATGGTGTCGGAGGCCGGCGCGTCGGTGTACTCCGCCTCCGCCTACGCCTCGCAGGAACTGCCGGGCCTCGACGTGTCGCTGCGGGGCGCGGTGTCGATCGCCCGCCGCCTCCAGGACCCGCTCGCCGAGCTGGTCAAGATCGACCCGAAGTCCATCGGTGTCGGGCAGTACCAGCACGACCTGTCGGAGTCGAAGCTCAGCCGCTCGCTCGACGCCGTCGTCGAGGACTGTGTCAACGGCGTCGGCGTCGACGTCAACACCGCCTCCGCGCCGCTGTTGACCCGGGTGTCGGGCATCGGCGGCAGCCTCGCCGACGCGATCGTGGCGCACCGCGACGCGCACGGCCCGTTCCGCAACCGCAAGGCACTCAAGGACGTGGCGCGGCTCGGCCCGAAAGCGTTCGAGCAGTGCGCGGGCTTCCTGCGCATCCCCGACGGCGACGACCCGCTCGACGCGTCCTCGGTCCACCCCGAGTCCTATCCGGTCGTCCGCCGCATCCTGGCCGCGACCGACAGCGACGTGAAGTCGCTGATCGGCAACAACCGGGTGCTGGCCAAGCTGAAGCCGGCCGACTTCGTCGACGACACGTTCGGCCTGCCGACGGTGACCGACATCCTCAAGGAGCTGGAGAAGCCGGGCCGCGACCCGCGCCCGGCGTTCAAGACCGCGGCCTTCGCCGACGGCGTCGAGAAGATCTCCGACCTCCAGCCGGGCATGCTCCTGGAGGGCGTGGTGACCAACGTGGCCGCCTTTGGCGCGTTCGTCGACGTCGGCGTCCACCAGGACGGCCTGGTCCACGTCTCGGCGCTGTCCCGCACGTTCGTCAAGGACCCGCGCGAGGTCGTGAAGCCGGGTGACATCGTGCGGGTGAAGGTCCTCGACGTCGACATCCCGCGCAAGCGCATCTCGCTGACCCTGCGCCTGGAGGACGAGGCGACCCCGGCCCAGCGCGAGCCCGGCCCCCGCGGCAAGGGCGGCTCGCCCCGCGCCCAGAGCAGCTCGCGGGGCGGCGGCCGGGGCGGCCGCCCGCAGCGGGACTCGTTCCAGGGCGGCGCACTGGCCGACGCGCTACGCCGGGCCGGCCTGGACAAGGGCCTGGACGGCCTGAAGTAACCCCCTCCCCCTCCCCCTCCCCCTCTTTCTCCGCGTTGATCATGCAGTTGTGGTGCCGCGACACTCCCAGGATGTCCGGGTTTGTCAGGCACCACAACTGCATGATCAACGCGGCTTGAGGCGCCAGATCCGGACCCGCATCGTCTCGGTGTCCTCCAGGGTGCGGCGCACCGGCACGGTGTAGGCGGCCAACTCCTCGAACAGGCGCTCCGGGAAGTAGCCGCGGCCGGGATCGCCGACCAGCACCGTCCCGCTGTGGGCGCGCAGCAGCGGCAGCAGGCGGCGGGCCACCTCGCCGCTGTAGAACACGTCGCCGGCCAGCAGCACGTCGGCCGGCACGGGGGTCGGCGACGTCACGACCGTCACGCCGTTCAGCGCGGCGTTGCGCCACACCGCCGCCAGGGCGGCCGGATCGGTGTCCACGGCGGTCACCGACGCCGCACCGGCCCGCGCCGCCGCGATCGCCACGAGCCCCGAGCCGGCGCCCAGGTCGGCGACCGAGCGGCCGGCGACGTGCGCCGGATGGTCGAGCAGGAACCGCGCCAGCGCCACCCCGCCCGGCCAGGCGAAGGTCCAGAACGGCGGCGGGGTGTCGCTGCGGTACCCACCGGTCGCGTCGAACAGGCCCACATCCTCGGCCGCAAGCTCCAGGGTGAGCTCCGGCAGCAACGGCACGGTCACGTGACCTCCGCTCCGGCCACGCGACCTCCGCACTGAACCCACCATGTCCGGCCCCTCCGCTCCGCTCCCGACCGGCCACGCGACCTCCGCCGCGCTCCGGCCGCGCGACCTTCACGCGGAGCCCACGACGACGACCCGGCTGGGACCGATCGACACCGAGCACCTGCGTCAAGCCCACGGAATGGTGCAAGATGGGCACCTGACGGACAAAGTGGCGGTCGCCGGTTTCTGAGCTCGGGCCAGTAGGGTGGTTGCCGAACTTTCCGAAGCCCCCTGGGAAGGACCGCCCCGTGGACTGGCCTCCGTTGCTCCAGTTCAGCGTGCCCTTGACGCTGGTCGTGTGGGTCGTGTTCGCGGTTGTCGCCCTGTGGCGCTCCCGTTCCCGGCTGCCCGAGCCGGGCGCGACCCGCGCCGAGCCGCCGGGCGACGAGCCGCCGGCGGTGGTCAGCCTGATGGTGAACCGCTGGCGCGCCGACGAGGACGCCATCGACAGCACGCTGCTCGACCTGGCCGCCCGGGGGTTCCTCGAGCTGCGCCAGCCGGGTGAGGACCCCGCCGAGACGGCCGTGCGGCTGCGCAAGGGGGACGGGCGCAGCCTCACGCTGTATGAGCAGCAGATCCTCGACCGTGTGCACCGGCTGTCCACCAACGGCGAGGCGTCGTTGCGCAGCCTGGCGTTCGGTAGCTGGTCGGAGGCTCGCCGGTGGCGCGGTGCCTTCTACCGCACCGTCATCGAGGAGGCCCGCAACCGCGGCCTGTCCGTGCGCCGGCTGTCGCGGAAGACCTCGCGCTCCTTGCTGCTGGGTGCCGTCGTGCCGGCCGTGCTCATGTGGGTCACCTGGTTCTGGGTGGCCGCGGAGCTCGGCGCCAACCTGGCCGACCAGATCAGCGGCGCCACGCTCGCCGCCATCGGGGTCTTCATCCTGCTGTACCTCGTGGTCGACTTCGGCTGGAGCGACCAGACGACACCGGCGGGGCTGGCCGCGACGGAGGGCTGGCTGGCCTATCGCGCACACCTGGTGGCGGTCGACGGTGTGGCCGACCTGGCGCCGGCCGACGTCGCGTCGTGGGGTCGCGACATGGCGTTCGCGTCGGCGCTCGGTGTGCTGTCGACGGACGAAGCGCTGGTCCGTCTCACGCCGCAGGCCCGCCTCCGGGGCCGTCAGGCCTGACCGCGCAGCAGCAGGGTGAGAAATTCCGCGTTCGACTGGGTCTTGGCCAGCCGGTCGAGGAGTTGCTCGGTCGACGCCTGACCGTTGAGGGCCTTCCGCAGGCGCTGTACTGCCAGCAGCTCGTCCGGGTGGAGGATGACGTCGTCACGGCGGGTGCTGGAGCCGTCGATGTCGATGGCGGGGAAGACCCGCTTGTCGGCGAGCTTGCGGTCGAGCTTGAGCTCGGCGTTGCCGGTGCCCTTGAACTCCTCGAAGATCACGGTGTCACCGGTCGAGCCGGTCTCCACGAGCGCGGAGGCGATGATCGTCAGCGAGCCGCCGTTCTCGATGTTGCGTGCCGCGCCGAGCAGGCGCTTGGGCGGGTAGAGCGCGTTGGCGTCGATACCGCCGGTCAGGATGCGGCCGGAGGCGGGCGCCG
This sequence comes from Dactylosporangium roseum, assembly GCF_025264685.1. GTDB lineage: Bacteria > Actinomycetota > Actinomycetes > Mycobacteriales > Micromonosporaceae > Dactylosporangium > Dactylosporangium roseum. The sequence goes on along the minus strand of NZ_CP073721.1, from coordinate 495,509 downwards.
AGTTGTTGTACGCCCGGCCGAGCCGGGTGATCGAGTCGAGCAGCAGGACCACGTCGTGGCCCAACTCCACAAGGCGCTTGGCCCGCTCGACGGCGAGCTCCGCGACGCCGGTGTGCTCGTTGGCCGGCCGGTCGAAGGTCGAGGCGATGACCTCACCCTGCACCGACCGCTGCATCTCGGTGACCTCCTCGGGTCGCTCGTCGACGAGCAGCACCATGAGGTGGCATTCCGGGTTGTTGGTGGCGATGGCGTTGGCGACCGCCTGGAGCACCATGGTCTTGCCCGCCTTCGGCGGCGACACGATGAGTGCCCGCTGGCCCTTGCCGATCGGCATGACCAGGTCGATGAGGCGGGTGGTGAGCTGCCGCGGCCCGGTTTCCAGGCGCAGGCGCTCCTGCGGGAACAGCGCGGTCAGCTTGCTGAACTCCGGCCGGTTGCGGGCCCACTCCGGGTCACCGCCGTGGACGGTGTCGAGCCTGGTGAGCGTGGCGCCGTTGGCACTGCCGGTGACGGCGTCGCCGTGCCGCAGCCCATACTTGCGGACCATGGCGGCCGGGATCGAGACGTCGTCTGGCCCGGGAAGGTAGCTCTCGACCCGGAGCACCAACTTGTCGCGGACGACGTCGACGATGCCGGCGACGTCACGCGCCTCGCCCGAGGTGGGCGGCTGAGGCTGGTTGCCCGGGCGGCTGCGGTCGCGGCTGCGTTGTGCCGACCGCGTCCGGCGGGTCTTGCCGGGTGGGGTTTGTTTGGGGGTATTGCGTTCCAACACGTCGGTTGGGGCCATGGGCGTCCTCCTAAGGGACTGTGCGGCCGGAAGAAACTGTGGATCGGATCCGCGTGTGACCGGGCGGACAGTGGGCGCTGCATGTGCGGTGGCCGCTGGCTTCGTGCGAGAGCGTGACACGCGGTGACGAAGGCCGTCCCCGGGCGGCGAGATTGCCGACATCCGCGGGACTGGCTCGACGGTAACCCGTGCCGAGGTCGGGGGCAAGTCCTACCACCTCCGTGTCGCGCGCGGCGCGGCGGTCGGGCGCTACCGTCCGGCAACCGTCCGGAGTCCCGGGCCGCACCGCGCCACCGGTTTTCTTGTGGGTGTCAAGGAGCACACCAACCGGGGGGTTGACATGGGCACCACGTTCGACGTAATCCGGGCCGAGGCGCTGTTCGCCTCCCCGCTCCAGGGCTCGCAGGAGCCTTCGCCGTTGGAGGTGCGCGCCGCGGTGACCGCGACGCTGCGCCGTTTCGGTGTGAACGGCTGTGCCGCCCGGGTCGCCGGCGAGTTCGGTGAGCACCCGGAGACGGCCGCCAACCGCATGGCCTGGGCGCTCGGCATGGTGCGCTCCGCCTACCAGGATCTCGCCTCCCGTGAGTTCGCATACGCCGGCTGAGTGTTTCCCGTTCGGCCGCTGCGGTAACAGATCAGGTGTGGACCTTCGCCTGACCGTCGACCTGCCGCGTGACCTCGATCGTATGAGCACGCTCCGGCATGTGCTGGATGGTGCCCTCGCGGGTCTCGGCGTCGCCGAACAGCCCAGAGCGGACATCGGCCTGATCATCAGCGAGACGTGGGCCAACGTGATCGCTCACGTACGCGTCGGCGTCGCGTTTCAGGTGCGGGCCACAGTGAATGAAACACAGTGTGTGATTGAGGTCACGAACCCCGGCGACCAAGCCTCCGATGTAGTCAACGCCTTGACCTCCTCCGGGCATTCCCTCCGGATCGTCAAAACGTTGGCGGACTCGGTGGACGTCGACCACGACGACCTGCTCGTAAAGGTGACGAAGAAGCTATGAAGAGCGCGAATCGGCACCGCGGCGCCCGAACCGCCGCGACATCCCGGCGTGGGGAGCGGCCATGACCGCCTTCGCCGCACTCGCCACGCCCGCCGCGGACGGCACGCTCACCGTGACCGCCACCGGCGAGTTGGACGTGACCAGCGCCCCCGAGCTGATCAAGGTCCTGCGCGACGCCATCCGCCGGTACGCACCCCCACGGGTGGATCTCGACTTGTCCGGGGTCCCCTTCATGGATTCGACGGGCATCCAGGTGCTCGTCGCCGCGAACTCCGACGTCGAGGGAGGACTGCGCATCACCGGGACCAGCCCTGCGGTACACCGGCTCCTCCAACTGACCGGATTGCTGGAGGTGTTCGGGCTGCCCGACCGGCAACTGGCAGTCGAGCAGTGATCACTTCGGCGCCCGGATCCGGCGCCACCGTGCCCCAAGCAGGGAGTTGCAAGCAGGAGGTACACGATGGAGTCAACGTTTGCAGCGGTTCGCGCCGAAGCGCTCTTCGCCTCCACGTTGCAGATGTCCCAGAACCCGGCTGACGCGGACGTCCGCGCGGCTGTCACCTGTACGCTCCGCATGATCGGCGTGCAGGGCTGCACGGCCCGCATGGCCACCGAGTTCGGCGATCATCCGGAGACGGCGACCACCCGTATGGGCTGGGCGCTGCGCATGATCCGTCATGCGTACGCCGAGTCGTGCACCCCGGAGGTTTTCGTCGAATCGCGGGCTGCCCTCACCTGAGCCTGCCCGAACACTGCAAAGCCCCCGCGCGAGACGCCTCGTGCGGGGGCTTGCTACTCCTTCGGCCGTGAAGCGGGTCTCGGCCTACGACTCAGGGGTGTGTCAGACCGCGCGGATATTGTCGGCCTGCGGCCCCTTCTGGCCCTGCGTGATCTCGAACTCGACCTTCTGACCCTCGGTCAGCTCACGGTAGCCGGTGGCCTGGATCGCCGAGTAGTGCGCGAACACGTCGGGGCCGCCGTTGTCCTGAGAGATGAAGCCGTAGCCCTTCTCCGAGTTGAACCACTTCACCGTGCCTGATGCCACGTGTAACTCCTTAGCGACGACGCCCCGACCCGCACCTCACGAGTCAATGTTGAAACAGGCGCACGCCACGGTGGAGACGGTAGCCTGCGCACTGCGAAAACGCAGCCCCGGTATCGGGATACGGACCTGATCGACTACCAAACTGAAATGCATAAGCAAGCCTTGTGAACACTCAGCGTATTGCCGTACTGAACAGTCAGTGATATAACGACCGGCTTCAAACCCAATGGGAGCGCTCGCCTCGCGTTCTGGCGAGATGTCTAGTACGCTCGGCTCCGTTCACCTCGTCCGAACGGCCTAAATCAGCGGCCCACGGACCTGGGGTCCCGTCCAGCAGCGGCGGATCGCCCCGGTGAGCCTCGCAGGTCTTGCGCCGGCGCTCAAGAAACGGGCGCCGAGAGCGATTCCCGACCGGCGCCAGCCCAGTGGGCCCTCCAGCGGCTCCCGAGAGCTGGCCGGTGACGTCTTCCCATCCCCGCGCAGCGGACGTCTGCGCCGTCACCGCGTCCGGTCACCCGCACCAGAAGGGGTCTGTTCCTGTGACCATCTCCGTCGACCACGCCATCGACCGCGCTCTCGCCTCCGCCGCGCCCACCGGCGCCGCCGAGAACGGCACGGCCTCGAACCCCACGCGCGCCACCGACGCGCAGGCCAAGGCGCTGCTGTCCTTGATGGCCGACCTTCCCGGCGGGCCCGACCGCGACCGCGTCCGGGCCCGGCTGATCGAGCTGTACATCCCGCTGGCCGAATACCTCGCCCGGCGCTTCCGCAACCGCGGCGAACAGTTCGACGACCTCGTCCAGGTCGCCAACCTCGGCCTGATCAAGTCCGTCGACGGCTACGACCCGACGCGCGGCGCCGCGTTCACCAGCTACGCGATCCCGATGATCGTCGGCGAGCTCAAACGACACTTCCGCGACAAGGGCTGGGACGTCCGCGTCCCCCGCCGCCTCCAGGAACTGCGCCTGGAGATCAGCAAGGTCTCCGGCGACCTCGCCCAGGACCTCGGCCGCTCCCCGACCGTCACCGACCTCGCCACCCGCCTGAACGTGAGCGAAGAGGAGATCATCGAGGGCCTGGACTGCGGCCAGGCGTACCGGGCGCTGTCGCTCGACGCGCCGGTCGGCGACGCCGGTGACGCCGGCGCGGCCGGCCTCGGCGACCTGCTCGGCGGCGAGGACCCCGACATGCGCAACGTCGAGAACCGCGAGGCGCTGCGGCCGCTGCTGGCCAAGCTCCCCGAGCGCGAGCAGAAGATCATCGCGATGCGCTTCCACGGCAACCTGACCCAGTCCCAGATCGCGGCCGAGCTCGGCATCTCACAGATGCACGTCTCCCGCCTCCTGGCCGGCGCCCTGCGCACCCTGCGCTCGGAGCTGACCGCCGTGACCGACTGACCCCTTTGGTGTCCGTCGCGTGCGAGCCGAGTCGGCCTTGGTCGCCTCGGCTCGCACGCGACGCTAGCTGGCGCTGACGAGGGACGGGTTGTTCGAGACGAACGCGGGGACGTTTTTCGCTCGCACGGCGGCCAGCAGGTCGAGCGTCATCTCGTCCAGCGCCTCGGCGCCCGGGTTTTCCGTCGACTGGTGGAAGCCGCCGTTGTTGGTCTTCAGCGTGAGCATCCGGTCGCCGTCGATGTTGCGCATCGCGAAGATCCAGTCATCGAGGCCGATGCTGCCCGTGTCGATCGTCACGGCCCGGCCGACGACGTCCAGCACGTTGTTGAGCATGCTCGGATTGCCGAGCACCTCCTTGCTGGCGATCTTCTTCAGCAGCGCCTTGATGAACTGCTGCTGGTGACGCTGCCGGTCGTAGTCACTGTTGGGCAGCGTCTCCCGCTGGCGAACGTAGTCGAGCGCCTCCCAGGCCGCCAGGTGCTGGTAGCCGACCTCGTAGACCTTCGGGGTCACGCCCCTGATCGGGATCAGGTCGGTGCCCCCGCGGCCGTTGTCCCGCTGGTCGAACGGCACCTTGTGGTTTCCATGCGCGTCGGTGCCGTTGTGGACCGAGACGGTGCGCTGGTCGACGTACATGTCGACGCCGCCGACGACGTTCACCACTTCCTGGAACCCGACGAAGTCGACGATGGCGGCCGCGTCGAAGGTGATGCCCCAGTTCTGCTTGATGGTCTCGGCCAGCAGCGTCGTGCCGTGCTTGCGCTGATCCTTGCCGGTCAGCCCGAGGCCGCCCTCGGCGAAAGCTCCGTTGATCTTGTCCTTGCCACCGTTGAACGCGTGCTTCCCGTTGTTGTACTTCGGGACCGAGACCCACGTGTCACGGGGAATCGAGATCAGGAACGCCATGTCGTGCGATGCCGGAATGTGCAGAATGAGAATCGAGTCCGACCGGATGGCGTCGTTCGGGTTCTGGTTCGGGCGCGGGTCGATGCCGATGAGCAGGAGATTCTTGGCGCCGCTGACGCTCGCGTGCTTGCCTTGCCCGGCAGGCAGCAGGTCTTCTTTCTTGACACTGCGTGTCGCGTAGCCGAACACGACGTCCTTCAGCACGAACGTGGTGCCGGCGCTGATCATGAGCAGCGCGCCGACCGCGACAAGAATGCGAGCCCACAGAGGGTCCCGCCGGCCACGGCCTTTCCGCTGCGCCACGCCGCCCTTCGCCAACGCCTCCACTCCTCAGTAGTCTTTCGGCAGTCACCTTCAGTCATGAAGGTCGGCCCCCGGAAGTCTTCTGCACGGTACCTGGACGACGCGATATCGTCACGTCCCGGTGGAGCACCACGATGCCGAGTGCCCCGGTCGATACGGAGAGTACTTGTGGTGACGGTGATCCCGAAGGAGACCAGCGAAGGCGCGGCGACTGGGCGATCAGTGCCGAAGATCGCGGCAGGGCTCGCACTGGCCTGGCTCCTGCCGTTGGCGACCCACCCGATCGAGCTCGACGTGCTGCTACCGCTCGTGGTGCTGGCCGGGACGGCGGCGATCCAGCGGGGCAGCGTCGGCCTGCTCGACCGGCTGGTGCTGGCGTGTGCGCAGCTCTTCGGCGCGGCCTGCCTCTTCGGCCTGGCCATCACGCTGTGGCCCGGTCACCTGCACCCGACGCTGATCGCCGGTGTGTCGCTGACCGTCCTGGTGCTGGTCGCCGCCGCGACCGGCCGCCTGAACAGGACCCCGCGGAGGGCCGGGCCGAAGCACGGGCTCCGCGTCGACTGGCTCCTCGCGCTGGCCGCCGCCGGGGTGTCGCTGATCTCCCTGGTGCCGTATGTGGTCAGGGACCTCGGCGGACGCCTGGGACTACCCCTGGCCGGCGAGGACATCGCACGCCACTACCTGATGTACGACGTGATCGGCCGCACCGGCGGCTATCTGTTCATGCGTCCGGATGCGCTGCTTCCGTTCGTACCGGACGGAGAATGGCGAGGCATAGCCAACTACCCGCAGGGGCTGCACTTCGCCTACGCGGTGCTGGACCGCTTCGTGCGCTCGTCGGGCGGCAGCGGCGCGCCCGGCACCGCCGCCGACGTCTTCGTCTGGCTGCTCATCGGCACGTTTCTGCTGCTCGCGCTGGCGGTGCTCTGGGCGGCGCGGCGCATCGCCGGCCCCGGCGCGAGCCCGGCCCGCACACTGCCGGTGCTACTGCTCGTCGCCGCCTGGCTGGTCCTGGGCGACCCGGTGACGGTACTGGCCCGCGGCTACCCGAACGAGCTGGCCGGCCTCGCCTGCGCGGCGGTCCTGACCGCGATCGTCGCCCGCCCGCTCACGCGGCTCGGCGAGCAGACCGTCACGGTGGCGCTGCTGCTGGTGGGAGTGTCGTTCAGCTACCCGCTCTTCCTGCCCTACGCCGGTGTGGCCGCGCTCTGGTGGATGCGGCGCGCCCGGCTGTGGCGCCGCTGGTGGGGCTGGGTCGCGGCGGTGCTCACGGCGGTGGTGGCCGCGATCGGCCCGCTGACCGCCATGGCCGCCTCCAGCGGTGAGCAGCTCCTCCTCAACGGTACGGCCAGAGTCGTCGACCGCCCCGCCACCGCGGTCCTGGTGGGACTGGCGGTGCTCACGCTCACCGTCCGCAACGGCCTGCGCGCGCCGAGCCGCCGGACCGCGCTGTTCGCCGTCGGTGTCGCGTCCGCCTGCGCGGCCGGCATCGGCCTGTATCAGATCGCCACCATCGGCCGGCCGGTCTACTACTTCGACAAGCTGCTCCACCTGCTGATCGTGGTCGCCCTGTGCGCTCTCGGCGGCCTGGCCCGCGTGCCGGTGCGGGCGCAGGCGGTGATCGCGCTCCCCGTCGCGCTCGCCATGGCGGTCGCCGGCGGCAAATGGCACACGACACCGGTGGCGCCGGGTGTGCAGCTCGCACTGGGCAAGGACCGCGGCTCACCGGAGGCGGCCCGCGACGCGCTATTGATGGCCCGCATGTTCCCGGACGGGGGCAACGCGGTGAACGTCGATCTCATGGGGAGCCCGTGGCGTAACTGGTCGGCGACACTCGGTGCCGCGGCGCTGCAGGGTCAGTACCGGCACTTCCCCGGCTGGCGGGACCTGCTGTACCCGGCCGGCAAGGGCGGCACGTACGCCGACATGGAGCGGTTGGTGGTCAACAGTCCGGTGACTGTGCGGTTCTTCGTCCACGACCGGCGGGCGAGCATGCTCGTTGTCGACGTAGAGCACCCGAACCGCCCCAACGTGCGACCCGGGCAGCCGTTGCCGGTGGCGTTCGGTGATCCACTCGCGCCGTCGAACATCGAGGCCGCGCGCCTGCTAGCTGCGAAATATCCGACGAAAGTGCAGGTCGTGTACGCTACGCCAGCAAACCCATAAGTACTCGGTGTCACGTCACCGGCTCTAGAGCACTGAAACCGAGACGGATTGGTCATCGTGCAAAGACCCGAACCTTCCCCGCTCCGGTCGACGCCTTCGGCGCGTGACCCACAGGTCAGCGTCGTCATTCCCACCCGCAACCGGCCCGAGCTGGTGGTGCGCGCGGTGCGCAGTGCACTGGCCCAGAGCCTGAGGGACATCGAGGTCATCGTCGTCATCGACGGTCCTGACCCGGCCACGGCAGAGGCGCTCCGCGCGGTCGGTGACGAGCGGGTCCGCTCGATCGAGCTGGAGGTGTCCGGCGGCGCGCCGGCGGCCCGCAACCATGGGGTCGCCGCCGCCCACGCCGATTGGGTCGCGTTCCTCGACGACGACGACGAATGGCTGCCGGAGAAGCTCGCCACCCAGCTCGCCCGTGCGAAGGCGTCCGGGATACCGCTGCCGATCGTCGGCAGCCGCCTCTTCATGCGGACCCCGCGGGCCGAGCTGATCATGCCGCGCCGCATCCCGGCACCGGGCGAGCCGATCAGTGAGTATCTCGCCGTGCGGCACGGGTTCTTCCACGGCGACGGGTTCATCCAGACCTCGACGATCATGGCGCCGACCGCCCTGCTGCGGAAGGTGCCCTTCGCCGACGGCCTGCGGCGCCTCCAGGAGCTCGACTGGACCCTGCGGAGCCTCCAGGAGGAGGGCGTGGACCTGATTTACGCCGAAGAGCCGCTGGTGATCTGGTACGCCGACGAGAACCGCCCGCGGATCAGCTTCGACGCGCCGTGGAAGCAGTCGCTGGAATGGCTGCACCAGACTCGTCCCCGGGTGACACCCCGCGCATACGCGGCGCTCGCGATGAGCGTCGTCGGCGCGATGGCGGCGGCCAGCCGCAGCCCGCGGGTCTTCTTCGACCTGTTGCGCGAGGCCCGCAAGCACGGCAAGCCCGGCTTCACCGACTATGTGACGTTCCTACAGGTGTGGCTCGTGCCGGCCGGGCCCCGGCGGGTCGTCCGGGACTTCTTCCTGAGCCGCCAGCGGAACAAGACGCAGGCCCAGGCGCAATGATCCGATCCCGCCACCTGCCGCTGCTGCTGATCGCGGCCGTGCTCGTCGCGTTCGGGGCCGCCGGCCTGGAGTACAGCCGCACCGACTCCTTCGGCCAGTCCGCGGCCGCGTTCGCCGCGGCGCTGATCGCCCTGGCGGTCGCGGGACTGGCGCTGAGCCTGCCGGGCCTGTCGCTGCGCGGCGGCGTGATCGGCGGACTGTTCGTCCTCGCCGGCATGCTCACCTGGACCTCGACCGACCGTCCGATCGTCATCTGGGCGGTGCTCGCCGTCGAGGTGGTCGTCTTCGCCGTGTGGGGCTGGCCCTGGCTGGCCAACAGCCGCTCGCTGCCCCGCCTCGGCGCCGCCTGGCTGGGCCTGACCTACTGGTTCTTCGGCGTTCTCGGCGCCCTGCTGGTGGTCCACTTGAAGGTGGCCGGGCAGCGGGTGGCCTACGCCGCGGTCTTCACGCTGGCGGTGCTGGCCGTCGTCGCCGTCGCCTCCCGGCAGCGCAAGGACCTGAGCATCGGCATGGCGGCCGCGATCCTGCTGGGCATCGCGGCCCTGCTGCTGGTCGGCTCGGGCAGCCTCTTCGACGTGCGGCACGCCGTCCCGGACAGCCCGTCGGCGAAGGTCATGTGGAACCGCTTCTGGGGCGGCCCCGGGCTGTTCTACCACCCGAACTCCTTGGCCGGCCTCGTGGTCGCCGCCGGCATCCGGATCGGCTTCGACCGGGCGATCGCCGCCTGGCAGCGCTTCGGCGTGGCCGCGGTCGTCGCGCTGGTGCTGTCGATCAGCGACTCGCGGACCGGCTTCGTCTTCGCCACGGCCGCCGCCGTGGTCTTCGCCGCGGTCACGCTCTGGCGCCGGCACACCGACATCGACGCTCGCGGCCGCACCGCGTGGATCGCGATGGCCACCCCGTTCGTCGTGCTGGCGATCGTGTTCACGGTCGGTGGCGGCAGCCAGTTCATCTTCCGCGACCGGTTCAACGACGGTGGCGGCGACGTCACCAGCGGCCGCACCGACACGTGGCGGCAGGTCTGGGTGGACTGGCGCGCCGCCGGCTGGGCCGAGAAGGCGTTCGGCGACGCCCGCACCTCCCGCGCCGTGGTCAAGCGCCTCGACGACGGCGCCCCGCCGGAGGGCCCGCGCCGCCAGCTCAACACCGACAACGCGGCGGTCGGCGCGTTCCGCCGGGGCGGCGTTCTCGGCGCCGCGGCGTTCGGCGTGGGCCTGGCACTGTTGCTGTGGCACGCGGCCCGCCGCCGCCCGGACGGCACGATGCCGGCGGCATGGTTCACGGTCGGCGCCGCCGCGATAGTCCCGACGATCGCGACGGAGGACTGGCTGATCGGCGGCACCAACGGCGCGATCTGGCTGCTGCTGCTGGCCGGCGAGGCCCGCGCGGTGCTGCGGTCCGAGCCCCCGGCCGTGACCGAGACCCCGGCCCCCGTCGAGCCCGCCGTCTCCTGACCTTCGACACCCCTCCCTCGCTGTCGCGCATCGATCTTGCAGTTGTGGTGCCTGCCGAACCGGGCATTCGGGGAGTGTCTCGGCACCACTACTGCAAGATCGACAAGGGTGGGGGCGCCGGACCGGGGTGTCACGGGGAGGGGCGCAGGGCGTAGACGACCTCGCCCTGGCGCTTCGGGAACCAGGTCGGCGGGATGTAGATCTCGCACGGCTTCGGCGGGGACACGCACAGCACGGCGTCGACGTCGTCCAGCGCGGCCGCCGGCAGGTCCGGTTGCAGCGACTGCAAAGACACGATCGTCCGGCCGGAAAGCAGGACCCACCACGGATATTCCCACGTGTTGTAGCCCTGTAGCAGGCCCACCCGCCGGGCGCCCGCCGCCTTCACCGCGTCAGCCGCCCAAACATAGTCCGCCTGCCACTCCGGGCGGCGGATGAACCGCTGGTCCAGCTCGCTCGACGTGAAGACCGAGCCGTGGCCGACCAGGCGGCGCGGCCAACCGTAGGCGACCGCAAAGCCGCCGGCCAGGGTGCCGGCCGCGAGGACGGCCGCCGTCAACCAGCTCACCGCCCGCCGACGGTCGGCGGACCAGCGCAGGACGCCGTTCACCCACAGCGCGGCCAAGGGGGTGCCCAGCAGGAGCAGGAACATGATCAACCGGTTGCCCCAGGGCTGCCATTTCACCATGACGACGTAGGCGAGGACGGCGAGCCAGAAGAGGGCGGCGTAGAGCCGTACCACTGCCGGAGAACGGCGCATGAGCAGCGCCAGCGCGCCGATCAGCACGAGCGCCCCCTGCACCGGGAAGGACACCCGGTCCTCGTCGGGCGGCCAGGACGTGTACGGATAGGTCGAGTTCCAGTACGTGATGTCCCGCGCCGACGGGTCGACCCCGAGTAACGAGGCGAGGCTCTTGACGGCGCCCGACCCGACCGGCCCGAGCGGCGTCTGGAGCGCGGTCTCGGTGATGCGCAGCGCGTTGATCAGCACTGATGCCGGGTCGTGGCGCTGCATCGAGATCGACTCGCGCAGGTGGTCGGGGCCGAGCGGGTGGTCGTAGGCGGTCTGGACGCGTGCGAGGTACGGCCCGGCGAGCGCCGCCATGCAGAAGACGATGACCAGGGTGCCGAGCAGCGGTCGCCCGACGGCGCGCCACCGGCCCAGCCGGAGCTGGGCGAAGAACCAGACGACCAGCAGAGGGCCGACCGCGAGCAGGCCGGTCGCCTTGGTCAGTAGAGTCAGTCCGGCGGCCGTGCCGAGCATCAGCATCGAGAGCCAGGAGGTCGGCCGGCGCAGCTCGTCGAGAACGAGCGTGGCGACGCTGCCGACCCAGAGGGCGACGACGAGGTCGGTCTGCGTGCTGGTGGCCTCGAGCAGGACCATCGGTGTGGTGCCGAAGACGAGGGCCGCCAGGAGCTGCGCGCGCCGGTCGCCGCCGAGCTGAGCGGTGATCCGGGAGGCGATCAGCGCGCCGCCCACCGCCGCGGCGAACTGGACCAGGTTGTAGAGCCCGTCCCCGCCGGTGAGCAGCCGCAGGTGCAGCAGGAGGTACTCGGCGCCGGGCGCCATGGCGAGCTGCCGGTCGATGACCGTCGGGTAGAAGCCGACGTCGCCCCGCGCCACCCAGTGCTCGATCTTCGGCAGGTGGTAGGTCTGCGAGTCGAAGTTGTTCGGCGGCGCGACCAGGGCGACCAGCAGGTCGGCGAGGAAGAGCACGCCGAGGGCGCCCGCCGCCAGCCGCTCGGCGAGCGGGGCCGACTCCCAGTACTTCCGCGCCCACGAGGCCCACGAGGACCACGACCGCGGGATCGGCGGGACGGCGCGGCGACGATGCAGGAGCAGCGCGCCGCCGGACGCGACGAGCAGCCAGGCCAGCACGATCCAGAGGCGGTGCAGCGCGCCGAGCGCCGACAGAAGCTCGGCCAGCAGCACCGCCACCCCGCCGATCACGATGCCGGCGCGGATCAACGCGGAGCGGGCCGGTGCGACGATCACCGCGCCAAGCTACCCGACCGGGCTGAGTGCCGACGGGTTCGCCATACCAGCACGAGGATGACCAGAAGGGCGATCGAACCGCCGATCGTGACCACCAACCGCCAATAACCCTCGCTGACCAGGTCGGCGGTGGTGTCTCCGGGCCCGGAGACCGCCGCCGCGACGGTCGTGCCGGCGGTGAGCTCCCCCAGGTTGGGGAACATGACCTCGGGGACGTCGAAGGGGCCGGAGAAGCGACCCCGGCACAGGTAGGTGTCGCCGTGGCGGCCGTATGCCTCGAAGGTGCAACCGGTCACGGTCACGGTGCCCCGGACCTGGTCGCGGTCGTGCAGCGCCCCACGCACGGCGACCGTCAGCAGCCCGGCGATGCCCGCGACGAGCAGGACCGTGAGGCCGATGGGAAACCAGTTCCGCACCTGGGCAACGGTAAGGCCCAGGGCGAAAAGCTACAAACCGCTACAGGCGCTCGACGGCCCGGCCGCGGCAGCGGTTGCGGGTGTCGAAGACGTACTGGGCGTGCTCCTCGATCAAGGCGTAGTCGAAGTCGTCGTGATCGGTGAGCACGACCACCGCGTCGGCGGCCATCACCTCTGCGGCGGTCAGGTCGACCAGGGTCACGCCGCCCAGCGTGCCGATGTCCCGCGGCGCGGCGTGCGGCTCGACCGCGCGGACGTCGGCGCCGAGGTCGGTGAGCAGCTCGGCGACGGCGCGGGCCGGCGACTCGCGCAGGTCGCCCACGTTGCTCTTGTACGCCAGGCCGAGCAGCAGGATCCGGCTGCCGTTGACCGGCTTGCAGCGGGTGTTCAGCCCGGCGACCAGGCGCTGGACCACGTAGCGCGGCATGCCCTCGTTGACGTCGTTGGCCAGCTCGATGAACCGGAACCGCTGGCCGACCTCCCGCTTGACCTGCCAGGACAGGTACGACGGGTCGATCGGCAGGCAGTGCCCGCCGACGCCGGGGCCGGGCTCGAAGGCCATGAACCCGAAGGGCTTGGTCGCCGCGGCGCTGATCGCCTCGCGCACGTCGACGCCGAGCTTGTTGGCGACGATCGCGAGTTCGTTGACGAGGGCGATGTTGATGTGGCGGAAGGTGTTCTCGAACAGCTTGGTCAGCTCGGCGGTCCGCGGCGCGGAAACCGGCACCACCCGCTGGACGAAGCGCTGGTAGAAGCCGATCGTGGCGGCGAGCGACCGTGCGTCGATGCCGGAGACGAGCTTCGGGGTGTTGTCGAGGTGCCAGGTGCGGTTGCCCGGGTCGATGCGCTCGGGGCTGTAGCCGAGGTGGAAGTCGTCGGGGGTGCGCAGGCCGCTCGCGTGCTCCAGCAGCGGCCGCAGCACCTCCTCGGTGGTGCCGGGGTAGGTTGTCGACTCGAGGATGACCGTGCAGCCGGGCCGCAGATACGGCGCGATCTGGAGCGCGGCGTGCTCGATGTGGCTGATGTCGGGCACGCCGTCGGTGAGCGGGGTCGGCACCGTGATGGCGCAGACGTCGAAGCCCGCCGCGTCGGCGTAGTCGTCGCTCGGCCGGTACCTGCCGGTCTCCAGCGCCCGCGCGAGCCGCTCGTCGGCAATGTCCTCCACAAAGGACAGTCCGGCGCCGAGCGACTTGACGCGGTCGGTGTCGGTGTCGAGCCCGACGACGTCGTCGCCGGCTTCGACCGCGCGGACGGCCAGCGGCAGGCCGACGTAGCCCTGGCCGATGATGACGACTTTGCCCATGATCATCCTAAGGGTGCGAACACTCGACCCGCCGGCGAGCTGATCCGGCGGGTCGAACGCGGTGCGGACGTTACGATGCGCGGCGGCGACGCGTCACGAAGCCGCTGCCGATGAGCGCGGCCAGGCCGAGCAGGCCGGCCACCACGTCACCGCCGTAGGTCTTGCGCTCCTCGGTGCGCACGGTCGCGCCCGCGACCGTGGTCTCGTTGCCGGACAGGCGGAACGGGCTCCACCCGCCGCTGTGCGGGCCGAAGACGCGACCGGCGCCGGTGTCGCTCCGGTCGTCGCCGCGGTCGTCCCAGCGGACCGGCCCGCCGAGCGGCGTGCCCGCGAAGAAGTCGTCGCCGCCGAACACGTCGCTGCGCCAGGCGAGGACACGCACGGTGACGGCCGCCGACTTGTGCGACTTCTTGCCGGTGACCTTGATCCGCGCGTAGCCGGGCACGCTCAGCCGTACCTTCGCGGCGAAGGCGCCGTCGGCGTCGGCCCGCCGGTCGCCCTTGATGCTCACGCCCCACGGGTTGTTGTAGGTGCCCGAGTTCGGGGTGATGCGGTACGACACGCTGATGGCGATCGGCTCGCCGGGGCTGAAGCTGCGCCCGGTGACACGAACCGTGCCGCCGGTGCTGATCGAGGCCGAACTGACCCGGACCGCCGGTTCCGGCGCCGGGTAGGCTGCCGCCTGAGCTCCGGCCTGTCCGTGGTGCTCAGGTGCGGCCTGTGCGATGGTCGGTGCGCCGAGCACGGCCGCCGCGATGACGGCGCCGGCGACCGAGGTCAGTGCGGATGCTGTTCGAGCTCGCATTGCTGGCTCTCCCTCTCGTCTCCCCGGGTTTCACGTTAGACCGCAAATCCACTCGATATGGGTGATTCGGACTAAGTCCGAGAAGCCTTCACTTCGGACACGCCGCACCGGACCGCACCTGCGACGCCCACGGCGCGACACCGGGCGTGGTGATCAGGCGTGGGGTCAGCGCGCCGTTTCGCACGGCACCGGTGATCAGGGCCAGTTTGACCGTGCTACGCGCGCCCGGCGCCAGGTCGACGGGGATGACCGCGACCGCGCGCCCCTTGTCCATCCCGGTGCCGAACTCGACCGCCTTGCCGTCCTGTACCGCGGCCACCGGCATCCCACCGGTCGGCGCGTACACCATCACGTTGGTGCGGACCGTGTACTCCCCGGCCAGCCCGAGGCCGAGCACACTGCGCGGCAGCCCGGTCCGGGGCGCGTTCGAGCCCAGCGTCACGGTCAGGCCCAGTTGCCGGGTCCCGTCCTCCAGGCAGGGTCCGACGGTCAGCTCGACGGCGCGGGTCAGGTAGTAGCCGAGCTTCGCGCCCGTGCCGTCGTTGAGGAACACGCCCACGGTCGGCCGGTCGCCGTCGTCCTCCGGCAGCGTCCCCGCGAACACGGTGCCGGCGATCGCCCGCTGCTCCTCGGGGTGAGCGCTCCAGGCGAGCAGTCGCCGTTCGGCGGCGGCCTGCGACAGGGCGCGGAACAGGTCGGGGTCGGCGCCCGCGGTGGACATCAGGCGGTCGAAGACGGCCCGCGCGGCGCCCGCGAAGTAGGCGTCCTGGGCCGGCTCGGCGGCGATCGTCAGGTACACCTCGGAAAGCAACCGCTTGACGGCGTTCTCGGCGGTGAGCGGCGGCCCGGACGGGACCGGCACCGGGCCGGTGGCACGCAGCAGGTACGACAGCGCGACCGGATCGGTGGCCAGCACCCCGTCGACCGTCCGGCCGGACCGCACCCGGTACATCTCGCGGGCCAGGATGGCCGCGGTCGGGAAGTCGGGCGTGAGGTTCACGTCGGCCGGGAAGCGCCCGAGCCGGTCGGTGTGCAGTTCCTCCTGGTCGGGGTCGAGCGGCAGCACCGGGGCGGGGAACGTGCCCAGCGTCGCCGCCGCCGTGCCCTGCTCGACGATGCCGATCGTCCCGCGGTCGGCCCGCAGCACGACGAACGCGCCCGGCATCCCGCCGGTCGCGCGGACCTCCGCGAGGTTCTGGAACAGCACCAGGTAGGTCCGCGGCCCGTCGACGCCGAGCAGCCCGGGCAGCAGCGCCGTCGCGCGCGCGACCGGTTCGAGCACCGGCACGACCCGGTCGAGCCCGGACAGGACCTGTTCGACGGCGGTCCGCACCCGCGGGTCGAGCCCGCCGCGGTCGAGCCCGGCGAGGCGGGCCCGCTCGTTGCGGGCCACGGTGGCGGCCTCGGCGATCCGGGGTGCGGCGGACCGGATGCGCCGCAACGCCTCGGCACCGCCGTCGCCGCCGGAGCCCCGCCCGACCGCGGCGGCCATCCCGTCGGCGGCGTCGAGCAGCGGGGGCAGCACCCGGTCGGTGAGGGCGTCCACGGCGGCGGCGACCGCCGCGACCGCGGTGAGGTCGTCCCCCGCGGCGGGCAGGGAGCTGGCCAGCCACCAGCTCGGCCCGTGGGTGTCGGCGCGCGCCTCGCCGGTCTGGCGGCGCAGGTCGGCGGCGATACGGCGAGCGCCGTCGAGGTCGCCGGCCCGCAGCGTCCGCTCCAGGTCCCCCACGAGCGTCGCGGCGCGCTGGAGGTGCCCGGTCGCCGACGAGGCCACGGTCAGCAGCCGCAGCCCGAGACCGGCGACGACCAGCACCAGCACGACGGCTGCCACAGCGGCTTTCCGTCTAGTCGGCACCGCCGACCACCTCCTCGACTCGGTCCGGGGCGGTGAGCACTCGCAGCGCGCGGTAGAAGGCGGTGCGCCGCCGGGCGAGGGTGTCGGCGGCGTAGTTGCCGGCGCGGGCGAGGTTGCGCGCCGACGCGGCCGCCATCGCCTGCGGGTCGGCGACCAGTGCGGTGATGGCGTAGGCGAGCGCGACGGGGTCGCCGGGCGGCACGAGGTGCGCGCCGGAGAGCAGTTCGGGGATGCCGCCGACCCGGGTGCCGATCGCCGGCAGCCCGCGGGCCATCGCCTCGATCAGCGCGCGGGGCAGCCCTTCGGTCCGCGACGGCAGCACGAACAGGTCGGCGTCGTCGAGGAACCGCCGCACGGGCGCACCGGGCGGGACGGCGCCGGCGAAGGCGACCCGGCCGCCGAGCCGCCGTTCGCGGACCAGCCGCTCCAGGTCGGCCCGGCACCGCCCGTCGCCGAGGTGCACCAGGTGCGCCTCCAGCCCGGCCCGGACGAGCATCGGCAGTGCCTCGATGAGCGTGTCGATGCCCTTGTACGGCTGTTCGAGCGAGCCGACGGAGACCAGCCGGACGGCGACCTTGGGCGGGCCGAGCGGCCGTGGCCGGCCGGCGAACGCGGCCGGGTCGAGCTGGATGCTGGAGTAGGCGGCGGTGACCGCGCCGTGGGCGGCCGGATAGCGCGCCTGCAAGGCCCGCTCGGTGACGTAGGCGACGGCGGACGCGCCGCGGCACTGGGCCCGCAGCCGGGCGGTGAACCAGCGGCGCAGCGGCGCCCGCAGCGGGTGGTGCATGGCACCCGGGGCGAACACGTCGAAGGGGTCGCCGACGACCTCCAGCCCGAAGGGGCGCCGGCCCCGGCGCAGCCGCCGGTGCAGCAGGGAGCCGAGTGCCGACGGCACCCGCAGCAGGACGGCGTCGCCGGGCGCGAGGCAGGTGCGCAGGGCCGCCCGCACGCGTCGCAGCCGGCGCAGGTAGTGCAGCGGTCCCACGTAGTGCGGCACGGCGTGCACCGCGACCCCCGCGCCGTCGACGCGCCGCGCCTCCGCGGGCCGCCCCGGCCGCTCGTCCACCCGGGCGACTACGAGCACCTCGTCGAAGACGGTGCGGTACCGCTGCCAGAAGTCGTTGGCGGCCCCGGTGGTGGTCCAGACCCGTCCGTCAGGCGAGCGCAGGAACCGCTGTTCGGAGGTGACGACTAGGCGCACGGCCGGAGCACCTCCTCGGGCGCGCGGTCCTTGACGGAGACCGAGACCAGGCGGATCAGGCCGTAGAAGACGAGACCGTAGACGCAGGTCTTGAGCATCGACGCGCTCTCACCGCGGAAGCCGTACATCCACGCGATCGTGAACAGCAGGCTGGCGTAGGCGTGGACGGGCGCCCGGTCGATCCGGTTGACCAGCAGGCGGTGCACCAGCGTGAGCCCGGCGAAGAGGACCGGGATGCCGGCGAGGCCGAAGTTGAGGTACGCCTCGCCGGTGAGCGAGAAGCCGTAGCCGGAGTCGCTGCCGGGGGCGTACCGGTCGACGAGCCACTGCGACAGCGGCACCTGCGCGTGGCCCGGCACCAGGTTGACCAGCGCGTCGAGGTAGGTGGCACCGTGCGCGTACGGGTCGACGGACGGCACGTGGGCCATCACCCAGGTGTCGACGAAGAGCACCGAGCCCTGGTTGAGCACCTGGCCGGCGTCGGCCGGGCCGCCGCCGCGCAGGCTGAACAGGGCGGTCGCGCCGAGCAGGAGCGCCAGGCCCCAGACGACCGGCCGGGCGAAGCCGCGGCCGGACACCAGCTCCCGGTGCAGGATCAGCGCGAACAGCACGAACACGAAGTCGCGTTCGCCGGTCGAGACGCAGTAGACGACGTAGACGACGAGGTTCAGCCGGTACGCGAAGCGGCCCACGCTGGTGTGGGCGGCCATGAAGTACAGGCTGCACGCCAGCATCTCGAGCAGCAGGTAGTCGTAGTGGCCGGGGCCGGCGACGCCGATGCGGTCGAGCTTGGTGCCGACGAGGAAGCCGCTGCCGCCGAGGACGAGCACCACGGCCGCGTAGAGCGACAGGGCCACGAGCACCACCGGTACCAGCGGAAAATGGTGCTCCGCGGCGTCCTCGGCGGGATCCGACAGGTCGGTGCGCTGGCGGACCAGCAGGCCGGCGGCGAGCACGCCGGCGAACGCGAGCAGCAGCCCGAGGCTCGCCCGGCCGATGAGCATCGTGTTGGTGCCGAAGTAGATGGCACCGCCGAGCAGGTAGCTCACGACCGGCCCGAAGCCGAACACGAAGAAGTAGGCCGCCAGGTAGGCGAGCAGATCGCGGCGGCCCCTGACGAGCAAAAGCACCGGCACGGTCAGCCCGGCCAGCGCCACCGCGTACCAGGGGTCAACGGACACGCCGCAGCACCTCCCACTTCAGTCCGCAGTGGACGGCAGCGGCCACGGCGGTCGCCCAGGCCGCGCCGGCCACGCCGTAGCGGGGCACCAGCACCAGCGCGGCGACCACGGCGACGGCGAGCACACCGGCGTTGACCGCGAGCTGGCCGGCGAAGCGGCGCACCGCGGAGAGCGCCGCGTCGAGCATGAAGCAGGCGGCACCGAGCGCGGTGGCCAGCGTGAGCACGGTGAGGGTCGGCCCGTGTCCGGCGTATTCCGGGCCGTAGACCGTGGTGAGCACCGTCGAGCCGAACTGCCCGGCGGCCCAGACGGCGACGGCGCCGGCGACGCCGACGCCGATGAGGGACTGGCGCACCAGGGCGCGGAAGCGGGCGGTGGCGTCGGCGGCGCGCAGCTCGGTGAGGCGTGGCAGCAGGGTCTGCGCGACGGCGGAGCACAGCACGGTGCCGGTGAGGACCAGATAGCCGGCGGCGGCGAACGCGCCGAGGTCCGCCGCGCCGGATTCGTGCTGGAGGGCGTAGCGGGGCACGTTGGCGGTGAGCGAGGTGACGCCGGAGGCGACGCCGAGCGGCAGCGCGGTCCACAGCAGGGCCGGCACCCCGCCGGCGGCCCGGTGGGTGTGGCGGCGCCGGGTGTGTGCCGCCGGGTCGGGGCGGTTGTGCAAGCGGCCGGCGAGCGGGGCGCTGACCAGGAGCCACACGATGAGCGACGCGCCGGCCGAGCCGGCCGCGGCCCAGGCGACGCTGCTCGTGCCGACGAGCAGTGCGGCGGTGAAGGCGATGGTGAGGCCGCCGTTGGCGAGCTGTGCCAGGGCGACGCCGCGCTGGTCGTGATGCCGCTGGAGCAGGCCGAGATAGATGTCGCCGGCGCCGTCGAAGGCCTTGGCGGCGCCGACGAGCAGGACCACCGCGGGCGGCAGATCGAAGAGCGCGACGACGGCGCCGATCGCGGCGAGCGCGGCGGCCATGGCGGCCAGCCGCACCCACAGGTAGCGGCGGAACGGGTGCTCGCCGTGCGGATCGGTGACCAGCACGGTCCGCAGGGACAGGTTGGCCAGCAGGACGACCGGGGCGCCGACGGCGAGGCCGAGGGCGTATTCGCCGACCATGGACGGGGTGCCGAGGCGCGCGACGACCACGAGGACGAGCCACTGGGACAGCGCGTAGGTCGCGTTGCCGAACACGGCCCAGCCGACGTTTCCGACGAACGACGGCCCGGTGACCGGTGCGCGGTGCCTGATGGCGGTCATCGCAAGACTGCCTGCTCCAGCACGTCGGCGACCGCTGCGGCCGCCAGGCCCTGCGCGAACCGTGCGACGGTCCGGCGCCGGCTGCGGGCCGCTCTGGCGGTGAGCGTGCCGGCGCGGAACTCGGCGTACGCCGCCCGCAGTGCCGCGGTCAGCGCGGCCACGTCGTCGCGCGGCACGACCCAGCCGGTCGACGGGTCGACGGTCTCCGGCAGGGCACCCGCGTCGGAGACGATGCTCGGTACGCCCATCGCGCCGGCCTCCAGGGCCGCGCCGTGGTTCTCCGACAGCGACGGGCTGACGCTCACGTCGGCGGCGGCGTAGCAGTCGCGGACGTCGAGCACCGAGTCGTACCAGTCGACGGTCGCGGTCTTGCGCAGTTCGAGGCGCCGCTTGTATTCCTCGCCGGCCGTGTCGAAGCCGCCGCCGAGCAGCACCAGTCTCGCGTCCGGGCGGTCGCGCTCGAACTCCCGCCAGGCCTCCAGCAGCACGTCGTGGCCCTTGATGCCGCGGCCCCGGTGGGTGAGCCGCTTCGGCGGGTAGACGTAGGCGACCATGCAGGCCACGAACGTGTCCTCGCCGACGCCGAGCGCGGCCCGGCAGGCCGCCCGGTAGGCCGGCGACGGCGGGCTGAACCGCTCGACGTCCACGCCGTACGGGATCGCGGTGGTCCGCGGCGCCTTCAGCCGCCGGTACAGCGCCTCGGTGTGATCGCTACCGCCGATCACCACGGTGTCGAGCCGGCACAGGACCCGCTCGACCGCCCGGATCAGCGGCGACTCCAGGAACAGCGGCCCGGCGACCATGTGCACCTTCGGCACCCGCCAGCCGAGACCGGCGAAGCGGCAGGCGAGCGCCGAGGCGTACAGGTGGTAGTGCAGCACGTCGGGGTCGATCGAGCGGAGCTGCCGGCGCAGGCCGGCCAGCCCACGCAGGGTCGACGGCCGGGGCCGGAACCGGAAGTCGAACGCCGACTGGACCACCTCGACGCCCCGGTCGTGCAGCGCCTTGCGCAGCCGGCCCTCGTTGCCGGGCGGGAGGACCGCCACCACCTCGTGACCGCGTTCGCGCAGCGCGTCGAGGTGCGGCAGGGTCCATCGGCCGCCCTCGTCCGTCTTGATGACCATGGCCACCCTCATCGCGCGGGCACTCCCTTCACCGTGGTCTTCGGCGCCACGTCGCGGGTCACGCAGGCGCCGGCGCCGACCGTCGCGCCCGCGCCGACCCGCAGTCCCTGGAGCACACAGGCGGTGGTGCCGATGAGCGCCTCGGGACCGACGTGGCAGTCGCCGGAGATCGCCGCGAGCGGGTTCACCTGCACGAAGTCGCCGAGTTCGGCGTCGTGGCCGACGGTGCAGTTCTGATTGAGATGGACGTGCCGGCCCACGCGGACGCCGGTGGTGACCCGGGCGCCGGCGAACGCCACGAAGCCCTCGTCGATCACCGCGTCGGAGCCGACGGTGGCGGCCGGGTGGATCAGCGTCGCGGCCGGCATCCCGTGCGCGCGCAGCCGTTCGTCGACCGCCGCCCGCACGCGCGGGTCGCCGATGCCGATGGCGTAGCCGATCGACGGGCGCTCGTCGGTGAGCCGGTCGGTGGCGCCGAGGAACGGCACGCCGAGCGCCGCGACCCGGTCGAGGTTGCGCTGGCTGGGGCTGTCGTCGACGAACCCGCGCACCGGCATTCCGGCGGCCCGGGCGATCATCAGCAGCTCCCGCCCGTGGCCGCCGCAGCCGACGATGACGAGCCCGCTCCTCATCGCGCGCTGCCCTGGAACTCGCGGGCGGTCGCCACGCCGGCCTCGGCGATCCCGTCACGGCGCAGGACGGCGCCGGCGGTCGCGGCCAGGATCCGCAGGTCGAGCGCGAGACCGCGGCGCTGGACGTACTCGAGGTCGTAGGCGAACTTCTGTTCCCAGCTCAGCGTGTTGCGGCCGCGGACCTGGGCCAGGCCGGTGATGCCGGGCCGCACGTCGTGCCGGCGGCGCTGGTCGGGTGTGTACCGGTCGAGGTAGGCGACCGGCAGCGGCCGGGGTCCGACGAGGCTCATCTCGCCGCGCAGCACGTTCCACAGCGCGGGCAACTCGTCGAGGCTGCTGGCACGCAGGAAGCGGCCCGCCGGGGTCAGCCGCGCGCCGTCGTGGCGCGGGTCGGGGCCGCCGGAATCGTCGTGCACCGTCATGGAACGAAACTTCACCATCGTGAACGGCGCGCCGTGCCGGCCGGCGCGCTCCTGGCGGAACAGCACCGGCGAGCCCATCGTGAGCCGCACGAAGACCGCGGTGCCGGCGATCACCGGCGCGAGCACGACGGCCGCGACGGCCGCCCCTACCAGGTCCAGGACGCGGTTCACCGACCCTCCAGGAACTCGCCGATGGCGCCGAAGACGCGCTCCTGGGCCGGCTCGCGCAGGGCCGAGCCGCTCGGCACGGCGAGTCCCGTCGCGAAGAGCCGGTCGGCGACGCCGGTGAGCCAGGCCCGGCGGCCGTGGAACACCGGCTGGGCGTGCATCGGCTTCCACACCGGGCGGGTCTCGATGTCGTGCGTGCCGAGGTGCGCGCCGAGCTCCGCCGCCGTCCAGCCGGCCCGGTCCGGCTCGACGGCGATCGTGGTCAGCCAGCAGTTGGCGCCGGGGTCACCGTCGCCGAGCAGGCGGACGCCGGGCGCGCCGGCGAACGTCTTGGCGTACCGCTCCCGCAACTGCCGCCGCCGGGTGATCATCTCGTCGAGCCGGGAGAGCTGCCCCCGGCCGACTGCGGCGAGGAGGTTGCTGAGCCGGTAGTTGTAGCCGATGTCAATGTGCTCGTAGTGCGGCACCGGCTCGCGGGCCTGGGTGGCGAGGTGGCGGCAGCGTGCGGCGAGGGCCTCGTCACCGGTGACGATCATGCCCCCGCCGGACGTGGTCATGATCTTGTTGCCGTTGAACGACAGCGCCGCCGCCCGCCCGAACGACCCGGCCGGCCGGCCGTCACGGGTCGCGCCGAGTGCCTCGGCCGCGTCTTCCAGCAGCGGTACGTCCAGTGCCTCCGCCAGCGGCACCAGCGTCCCGTAGTCGGCACAGGCGCCGAACAGGTCGACCGGCACGATCGCGCCGACCCGGCGCCCCTGCCGGCGCAGGTCGGCGACGGCCCGCTCGACCAGGTCCGGATCGAGGTTGCCGTCCTCGGCCCGGCTGTCCACGAAGACCGGCTCGGCGCCGGTGTAGACGACGGCGTTGGCGGTGGCCGCGAACGTCAGCGTCGGTACCACCACCGCGTCACCGGCCTTGACACCCAACGCGAGCAGCCCGAGGTGCAGCGCCGCGGTCCCGGAGGAGACGCCGACGGCGTGTGCGGTGCCGCACCGCTGCGCGATCTCCCGCTCGAACGCGTCGAGATCCGGGCCGACGGGCGCGACCCAACCGGAGCGCAGCGCGTTGACCAGATAGCGCTCCTCGGTCCCCGACATGTCGGGCGGGGAGAGGTAGACCCGTGCGTTCACCGTGACCAGCCCCAGCCGGAGATGCCCGTGATGCTGTTCGTGTGCCGGGCCAACCTGTGCCGGTCGGCGATGGCCGAACGGCTCGCGGCGTCGCACGGGCTGGCCGCCGCCAGCGCGGGCACGCACGCGGTGCCCGGCCTGGAGATGCCGTCCCACGCGCGGGCGGTGCTGACCGAACTGGGCGCCGACCCGACGGGCTTCCGCAGTCGTCGCGTGGACGCCGCCGTGCTCGCCGGTGCCGAACTGGTGCTCACCGCGACCCGGGCGGAGCGAGCGCGGTGTGTGACGCTCGCGCCGGCGACGGCCGGGCGGACCTTCACGCTGCGCCAGTTCGGCCGGTACCTCGCCGCGCTGCCGGACGGCCCGGCCGCGCCGCCAGCCGAGCTGCTGGCGGAGATCGGGCGGGTGCGCGGGCGGCTGCAGCCCGGCTCGCCGGCCGACGACGACTTGACCGATCCGTTCGGCGGGCCGATGGACGGGTTCCGGGACTGCGCCACGACCATCAACGGCATCCTCAGCCTCCTCGCCGGCCGGCTTCGACGGTGAACGGCTTGTCGGCCGCCTTCCTGGCCGGCTCGGCCGTGAGCGGGCGCGGGGCCGGGCGGGACCGTTCGGCGTCGCGTGTGCCGTAGTACGCGTAGCTGTAGCCGTCGCCGGTGCCGCCCTTCGCCGCGTTGAGCACGCAGCCGAAGAGCCGGGCGGAGACCGCCTCGATCGCGAGGACCGCCGACTGCACCTGCGCGACGGTGGTCTTGCCGGCCCGGGTCACCAGGACGGCGCCGTCGGCGCGGCTGGCGACCACGGCGGCGTCGGTGACGACCAGCAGCGGCGAGGTGTCCACGACGACGTAGTCGTAGGACTCGCTCACCGTCGCGAGCAGCCGGGCCATCTGCTGCGAGCCGAGCAGCTCGCTCGGGTTGGGCGGGATCGAGCCGCTGGCGAGCACCCACAGGTCGCGGTCGCCCCACCGCTGCACGGCGGTCTCGAGGTCGACCTGCCCGACGAGCACGTTGGTGAGCCCGACCGCGCCCTCCAGGTCGAGGTAGCCGGCGAGCTTCGGTCGCCGGACGTCGGCGTCGACGAGCAGCACCCGGTGCCCGGCCTCGGCGAGCACGATCGCCAGGTTGCAGGCGATCGTGGACTTGCCCTCGTCGGGCAGCGCGCTCGTCACCACGACGCAGCGGGCGCGCCGGTCGGGGTCGACGAACTGGAGGTTGGTGCGCAGGTGCCGCATGGCCTCGCCGCGGGGTGACCAGGCCGCGTCGTCCAGCAGCAGCGGCTCGTCCTTCACCCGGGGATCCAGCGGTACCGCTGCCAGGATGGCCCTTCCGGCGGCCTGACGCAGGGTCGACGCGGACCGGACGGTGGTGTCCAGGATGTCCCGCAGGACGGCCGCGGCCGCCCCGACGATCAGCCCGAGCAGCAGGGCCAGTCCGAAGTTGCGGACCGGGCGCGGGCTGACGGGCTCGGTGCCGACCCGGGGTCCGGTGACGACGTCGACGCGGACGGTCGGGGCGGTGCCGCCCGGCGGGGTCTCGATGACCGCGACGAGCTCGGCGAACTCCGTCGCGACGGCCTGGGCGACGCGCAACGCCCGCCCGCTGTCGGTGTCGACGACGGTGACGTCGAGCAGTACGGTGTCGGGCACGGTACGTGCGGAGAGACGGCCCTTGATCTCGTCGGCGTCGAGCCCGACGCCGGGGTCGGCGGCCACCGCGCGGGCGAGCCGGTCGCTCGTGACGAGCGTGACGTAGGAGCGCGCGCGCTGCTGGGAGAACAGGCCGCCCTGGTAGGCGTCGGTGACCCCGCTGCTCGGCGTGCTCACGAAGAAGGTGACCGAGGCGGCGTAGGTGGGTGCGGCCGTCGCGGTCACCACCACCGCGGCGGCCAGCGCCAGGCAGGCCGTCGTGGCCACCAGCCACCAGCGTTTGCGGACCGCGCTGACGTAGTCGCGCAGCTCCATACGCCATGACCTCCCCGTAACTACTTCCCTACAGAGGGTTACAGATCGAGGGGTCGCAAGCGATGAAACCGCATGATTTCCCCGATAAGGTTTTTAAGCGACATTCCTCCCGCGAGTCATGAAGAATGATCGCCATCCGACTCTGCGGGGGGATCTGGATGGACCACCACCGACCTGCCGGACCCGGTGACTGGCCGGCCGACCTGTGTGCGTGGGCCGGTGGCCTGGCACTCGCGATCGCCATCGCGCCGGAGCGGCCGCCCCTGCTCCATGCCGCGGGCACGATCCTGCTCGCGGCGGCGCTGCACTCGGCGATCGCCTGGCCGGTGCACCTCTACCGACGCCGCTACGACCACGGCACGCTCGACGAGCTGCGCGCGCTCGGGATCACCGTCGCCGCGGCCGGCGCGCTGCTCTACGCCTTCAACCCGATGCCGACCGCCGCCGCCGGGATCCCGGTCGTGGCGGCGATGACCACGCTGCTGGCCATGGTCGCCGTGCGCGGCACCGGGCGGCTGCGCCGGGAACGGCGCCAGCGCGCCGGGCGGGAGGCCGCCGAGCCCGTCGTCGTCTACGGCGCCGGTGCGGCCGGCCACCGGCTGCTGCGCTCGATGCTGCACGACCCGCACTGCCGCTTCCGCCCGGTCGGGCTGATCGACGACGACCCCGCCAAACGGAACCTGCGCGTCGAGGGCGTGCCGGTGCTCGGCGGGCGCGCCTCACTCATCGCGGCGCTGGAGCGCACCGACGCGGCCGGCGTGATCTTCGCGATCCGCAGCGGGGACGGCGCGCTGCTGCGCTCGGTCAGAGCCCTCGTCACCGCCACCGAGCGATGGCTCAAGGTGCTGCCGTCGCTCGACGAGACCCTGGGCGCCGACGTGGCGGAGGTTCGTGAGGTGCGGCTCGCGGACCTCCTCGGGCGCCGCCAGATCGACACCGACCTGGCCACGATCGGCGACTACCTGACCGGCCGCCGCGTGCTGGTCACCGGGGCCGGCGGGTCGATCGGCTCGGAGCTGTGCCGGCAGTTGCACCGCTTCGGGCCGGCCGAGCTGATGATGCTCGACCGCGACGAGTCGGCGCTGCACGCCGTGCAGCTATCGATCCACGGGCGGGCACTGCTGGACAGCCCGGAGCTGATCCTGGCGGACCTGCGGGACGCGGCCGCCATCCGCGCCGTCTTCGCCGAGCGCCGGCCGGAGGTCGTCTTCCACGCCGCCGCGCTCAAGCACCTCACGCTGCTGGAGCGCCACCCCGGCGAGGCGTTGCAGACCAACGTGATCGGCACGCTCAACGTGCTGGAGGCGGCGGCCGCGACCGGTGTCGAGCGGTTCGTGAACATCTCGACCGACAAGGCGGCGAACCCGGTCAGCGTCCTGGGCTACTCGAAGCGGATCACCGAGCGGCTCACCGCGCACCGCTCGACGGTCGCCGCCGGCACCTACCTCAACGTCCGGTTCGGCAACGTCCTCGGCAGCCGCGGCTCGGTGATCACCGCGTTCCAGGCGCAGATCGCGGCGGGCGGACCGGTGACCGTCACCGACCCCGAGGTGACCCGGTACTTCATGACCGTCCAGGAGGCCGTCCAGTTGGTCATCCAGGCCGCCGCGCTGGGCGCCGGCGGTGAGGCGCTCGTGCTGGACATGGGTTCGCCGGTACGGATCGACGAACTGGCCCACCAACTCACCGCCCTGTCCAACCGTCCGGGCGAGCGTACGGTCGAGGTCGTCTACACCGGGCTGCGGCCGGGCGAGAAGCTGCACGAGGAGCTGTTCGGCGCCGGCGAGACCGACCTGCGACCCCTGCACCCGCTCATCTCGCACGTCTCGGTGCCGCCCCTGGACCCCGCGCTGGTGCGGCCACTGACCGCGGCGGCGCCGCCGACGACACTGACCGGCCAACTGGCGGACCTGTGCGTCCTGCCGGTGCCGGCTATCGACGTGCCGACGCTATCTGCTGTGCGTACCAGTTGACCGTCTCGCGCAGTCCGACGTCCAGCGGCACCGGGCCGTGACCGGGGAAAAGGTCCTTCAGCCGCTGCGAGTCGGCCTGGGAGTCGCGCACGTCGCCGGGGCGGGCCGGGTCGAACACGACCTCGACCGGCCGGTCCACGAGCCCGCGGATGCGGTCGACGAGGTCCAGCAGCGAGGTGCGGGTGCCGAACGCGAGGTTGACCGGCGTCGGGCTGGCGACCTGGCGGACCGCGGCGTCGGCGAGCAGCCGGGCGACCGACCCGACGTACGTGAAGTCGCGGGTCTGCAGGCCGTCGCCGTGGACGTGCAAGGGCCGGCCGCGCAGTGCCGCGTCGGCGAAGGTGGGGATGACGGCGGCGTAGGCGTGCCCGACCGACTGGAGCGGCCCGTACACGTTGAAGAATCGCAGCGCGAGCACCGGCAGCCCGTAGGTGGCCCCGTAGGCCAGGACCGCCGACTCGGCCGCGAGTTTGCTCGCCGCGTACGGGCTCTGCGGGCGGGTCGGCAGTTCCTCGTGCTTCGGCAGGGTGCGGGTCGGCCCGTACACCGACGACGAGGACGCGGTGATGATCGGCGTGTTTTCCCGCCGGCACGCCTCCAGCACGTGCATGGTGCCCGTGGCGTTGACAAGATGGCTGCGCAGCGGGTCGGCGACACTTCGCGGCACGGACGGCCGGGCGGCGAGGTGGACGACCACGTCGGCACCGGACACCGCGTCGTTGATCATGGGCCGGTCGAGGATGCTGCCGACGACAAGCTTGACGTCGACGCCTTCGAGGTTACGGTCGGTACCGGTGGTGAGATCGTCGAAGGCGACGACCTCATCGACGCCGGGGTGGGCGGCCAGCTCGCGGCACAGATTCCCGCCGATGAACCCGGCGCCGCCGGTTACGAGAACTCTCATCGTTGCAGTTCAACGCGCACTCCCGAGCAAAGGTGACGCGTTACCAACTTTTCGGACCAAAGGTGCGATTTCGCCGACCGGTCGGTCTGCCCTCCGGGCCCTGTCGGGCGGATGCGCCAGTGGGACGCCTGGAGCCTTCGGCAGCCCGGCAGGCACGCACCCGACCCCGGCGCCACGTTCATGATCGCGGAGCGTCTTCGGCGCTAGGCCCGACAGCCAAATAAGGCCGACAATTCGGGCATAGATGCGCTACTGGATGGTGCCGCACAGTCGTGCGGACCGCCGGACCGGGGCGGCGGCGTTCCGTGCCGGGCGACTCCATGATCATGGGAAAGATGTGGCTGCCCCGATAGCCGGATCTTTCCCATGATCATGGGGTTGCCCGGCCTGGCGGCGGGATTGCGCCGGAACGCGTGCCGGCCGGCACACCTCGGCGGCGACGCCTCCGAGGCCAGCGCCCGAATTGTCAGCCTGGTCCGGTAGCACGCCGACGACCACGTTGCCGGAGCGTGACCGGTCGGTGGCGGGGACGCCGGGAAGCAGCGCTCCGCTGGTCCACTATGGACGATCGGTACGCGGGACGGCGGCCGGCCCCGTGCCGCTCAGCCGATCGACTTGAGCCGTGGCACGATCCGCTCGGCCAGGCCGTTGACGAATTCGACCGGGTGGCGGTCGGGCATCGTCATGACCTCGGTGATGCCGAGCCCGGCAAAGCGCTCCACGTCGGCGAGCCACGCGTCCGGGTCGACCAGCGCCGGCCGGGTGACCAGCGCCGTCTTCACGATCTCGTCGAAGTCGCGGCCCTCGGCGGCGCAGTGCTCGCGCAGCACGGACAGCTTGCGCTCCACCTCCTCGGCGCTGGTGCCGAAGATGTTGCAGGCGTCGCCGTATTTGGCGACGAGTCGCAGCGTCTTCTTCTCACCGCCGCCGCCGATCATGATCATCGGGTGCGGGCGGCTCAGCGTCTGCGGCGAGTTCAGCGTCTCGGTGAGCCTGTAGTGCCGGCCCTCGTAGGCGCCGTTGTCGTCGCTCCACATCTGTAGACAGATCCGCAGCGTCTCCTCCAGCCGCTCGAAGCGCTCGGCGACCGGCACCACCGGCACACCGAGGCCGCGCTGCTCGCGCTCATACCACGACGCGCCGATGCCGAGGCGCGCGCGGCCGCCCGAGAGCACGTCGAGCGTGGTGACGGTCTTCGCCAGGATGCCGGGGTGACGGTACATCACCCCGGTCACCAGCAGGCCGAGCGTCATCCGTGACGTCAGCGCCGCGACATAGCCGAGTGTCGTATACCCCTCCAGCATGGGCTCCTCGGCCGGGGCCGTCCGATCCATCTGGAAGTAGTGGTCCATGACGGTGAACGAGTCCACCCCCGCCTGCTCGGCGATCAGGGCGGTCTCGCGCAGGGTCGGTGCGATGGCGGTCGGCTCCGCCGGGGTCGAGAAAGTCCAGTAGTGCAGACCCAGCTTCATGCCCCAAACCTAACGCGGAATCTCACAGCGTCGCCGCGATCCGACGCGAACGGGTAAACGTGCGGTGCCAGGAAGGCGGCCATCGTCGAGGCCGAGCGCGAGCGACATCACCGCCCTGCTGACGGACCCGCTGAAGCGGTCGCGAAAGACCTCATTTCCTGACGGTCCTGACCGCCGCGGCGACGGCACCGAGCGCGACCATGGCAACGGCGCAGAGCAGCAGCGTCCCGCGGGCACCGGCCGCGGCGACCAGCGGTCCGCCGAGGACCGTGCCGAGCGGCACGGCGAGCACGATCATCGAGCCGTTCGCGGCGAGGACCTGCGGGAGCCGCTCCGGCGGGGTGACCCGTTGGAAGAGCGCCATCGACGTCGACATGTACGGCGCCCAGACCAGTCCGCCGACCGCGAACGCCACGAGGGAGACGCCCACAGGCGCGCCGAGCCCCAGCGGCAGCAGCGCGGCGCCGAACGCGACGACGATGCCGATCGTGGTCGGCCAGAGCGGCCAGCGGTGCAGGTAGCCCGTCGCCAGACCGCCCGCGACCGCGCCGACGCCGAACGCCGTGTAGTAGACACCGAGCAGCGTGACACCGGCGTCCAGGTCGTCGGCGACGTAGATCGGCATCGCCGCGTAGAACGGGCCGAACAGGAGGAAGAAGCCGGCCGACAGCGCCAGCAGGCCGAGCAGGGTGCGGTCGCGCCAGATGGCGGCGAAGGCGGCCCACCCCGACCGCGGGGCCTCCGGTCGCTGCGCGGACCGCGGCACGGCCAAGCGGTACGTCAGCGCCAGGACCGCGAAACTCGCCGCGTCGAGCGCGATCACGACCACCGGGTTGGTCCAGGCGATGAGCAGGCCCGCGAGCGGCGGTCCGACAATGGTGGCAAACTCCGCGATCGTCGTGTTCACCGCATTTGCCGCGAGATGGTGCTCGGTGGGCAGGACCTCGGCGATCAGCGTGTAGCGACCGGCGGACCCCCAGGCGGCCAGCAGCGACGATACGGCGAGCAGTGCGACGTAGCGACCGATGCCCAGACCGCCGGCGGCGTAGGTGACCACGATCGCGGCGAGCGCGGCGGCGCGCAGGATCGCGTTCCACCCGGCCAGCTCCGCGCCGGGACGCCCGCCGAGGAACCGGCCGAACAGCACCCCGCCGGCCGCGCTCGGCAGGGAGTAGGCCGCGACCGCGACCGCCACCCACACGCCCCGCTGCCCGGCCGGGGCGAGTTGCAGCGCGAGCCAGCTCACGGCCACGAGGGACATGCCGTCACCGAGCGCGGAGACCGCCAGACCGGGCAGGACCCGGCGGAGAACGGGATGGCTGACCACCGGCCAGTAGGGCGAGCGCCTCATGCGGCAACTTGATCCCGCGCACGGCGGGAGGTCAACAGGTATCGCCGTTGGCGTATTCGGCCGATGGCGGAACGTAAACGGACGCAAGAACGATTTGTCGGCCCCCCAGGCTCGGTCTACCGTTCTTGCGGTCCCCCCGACTGCAGGAGCTCTCGCGTTGACGCCTCTCATTCCACACTGGATTCGTCGCAAGGTCATGCTGCCCATCGTGGCGGCCGCGGTGCTCGGCGGAGCCAACCTCCCGCCGCTGTGGTCGGCCGTGACGCAATGGCAGCACGAGCGGCTGATCAACAGTGTGGAATACAAGGAATTGCACGGATTCTGGCAGATCGTCGAACTGCCGAAGGGCCAGCGGGTCAACGCGATCCATGCGGCACTGCTGCCGTCGGGCAAGATCCTGCTCATCGCCGGCTCCGGCAACGACCGCGCGCAGTTCGACGCCGGCACGTTCAAGACGCTGGTGTTCGACCCGGTCAGCGGCGTGACGAAGTTCGTGCCGACCCCGACCGACCTGTTCTGCGCCGGCCACACGTT
The DNA here is from genome assembly GCF_025264685.1 of Dactylosporangium roseum. Classification (GTDB taxonomy): domain Bacteria; phylum Actinomycetota; class Actinomycetes; order Mycobacteriales; family Micromonosporaceae; genus Dactylosporangium; species Dactylosporangium roseum. The sequence goes on along the minus strand of NZ_CP073721.1, from coordinate 463,706 downwards.
CCTGCCCGACGGCAAGCTGCTCGTCGCCGGCGGCACACTGCGCTATGAGCTGCTCGATCCCGCCGTCAAGCGGGCCGGGGGCACGATGACGGTGAAGAACGAGTCACCCGACGGCGACCGGTCCTTCCCGAAGGGCACGACCTTCATCGCCACGGACGGTAAGCGGTATATCGCAAACGACGACTTCGTCGTGCCGGCGGCCACCAAGACGGAAATCAAAAACCGCAACGGCGGTCACACGTCGGTCACCGTCACCGCCGGCCAGACGGCCGTCTGGGTCGACGCGGCCGAGGACGGCACCGACTACGTCCGCACCGGCCACGCGCAGTATCACCTCGACGGCCTCACCGGGGCCGACGCGCAGAACATCTACGGCATCGCCAACAAGATCGACCTGGAGAAGCAGGACTACCAGGGGCGCAAGGAGACCTACGAGTTCAACCCGTTCACCGAGCAATACGAGCGGGTGGCCGACATGCACGAGAAGCGTTGGTATCCCACGCTGACCGGCCTTCCGGACGGCTCGGTGCTCGCGGTGTCGGGCCTCGACGGCAGCGGCGAGGTGGTCGACGGCACGCAGAACGAGGTGTACGACCCGAAGACGAAGCAGTGGACGGTGCGCCGGGATCTCGATCGATACTTCCCGACCTATCCGGCGCTGTTCCAGACCGACCGCGCCGGCGTGCTGTTCTACTCCGGCTCGAACGCCGGCTACGGTCCCGCCGACAAGGGCCGCGACCCCGGCTTCTGGAACCTCGCCGACAACAGCTTCGAGGCGGTGCCGGGGCTGCGGGACGCCGACCTGCTGGAGACGAGCATGTCCGCCTGGGCCGGTCCGGTGCAGGACCAGACCGTGATGGTCGTCGGCGGCGGCGGGGTCGGCGAGTCGAGCAAGTCGAGCAGGCGCATCGACCTCATCAAGCTCAACGAGGCTTCACCGCGGTTCCAGCGGGGTCCTGACCTGCCGGAGGGCACGCGCTACCCCAATCTGGTGCAACTGCCCGACGACACGGTGCTCATCACCAACGGCTCCAGCAACTACCGGGGGCGCAACGGCTCGGACAACCACACCGCCCGGATCTACCACCCGGACAGCAACACGCTGACGGTCGCGGCCGACCCGCTCGTCGGACGCAATTACCACAGCGCCGCGGTGCTGTTGCCGGACGGCCGGGTGCTGACGGTCGGCTCCGACCCGTTGTTCCGGGACAAGAAGAACACCATCAGCGGCACGTTCGAGCAGCGGCTGGAGATCTACACCCCGCCGTATCTGTTCCGCGGTTCAGGGCCGGTGATCGGCGAGGGCCCGACGACGGTGCGGTACGGGCAGCCGGCCACCTTCACGACGCTGATGCCGGACAGCGTGCGCAGCGCCCGGCTCATTCGGCCGAGCGCGGCCACACACATGCTCAACACGGACCAGCGCTCGGTGGCGCTCGACATCGAGCCCGGCGCGGGTTCGGTCACCGTCACCGTGCCGAGTTCGCCGGCGCTCATGCCGCCGGGGCCCTACATGCTGTTTTTCCTGGACAAGAACGGCGTGCCGTCGCAGGCGCGCTGGGTCCAGGTTGGGTAGCCGGTCAGGAGCGCTTCGCCAGGTCGAGGGCGTAGTCGGGCCACCACTGGCCGGCCTCGGGCTCGCCGGGGCGGCAGGCACCGTCGGACTCGCCGGGACGCTTGATCCACAGCAGGGCGTCGAGGCGCTGCTGTCCCGTGTCGGCCGTCGGCGCCTGGCCGAGCAGGCGGCCCGGCGGATTGCACCAGCGCGGGCCGCCGTTGACATCGCCGGTGCCGGGCAGCGGACCGGCGCCGTTGCGGCTGGTGTCGATGACGAAGTGGGCCTTGCCGCCGAGGGCGTCGGAGACCCGGTTGCCGTAGGACAGGTTCTCCGAGGTGACGATGAAGTTCGAGACGTTGAGCGCGAATCCGTCGGCCGAGGCCACGTCGGCCTTCTGCAGGGCGGAGGCGAGCCGCTTCATGTCGGTGATCCAGTGGGCGTGGCCCGCGTCGAGGTAGACCGACGCCGAACCGGTGGCCTTCAGGACGCCGACGGCGTCGGCCAGCAGCGCGAGCCGGGCCGGACCGTCAGCGCAGCCCTCCACCGCGTGCGGGACCGCGTCCGGCTCCAGGATTACGACCACCGGGCGGCCCTTGACGCCCGCGGCGAACGATCGGATCCACGCACGGTATTCGTCCGCGGACGCCGCGCCACCGGCGCTGAAGTTGCCGCAGTCACGGTGCGGGATGTTGTAGGCGACGAGGATCGGCAACTGCCCCTTGGCCGCCGCCCGGCCGATGACGGCGTCGACCTTCGCGTCGACCGCACCGGAGCCGCCGCCGATCCACAGCGCGACCGGCCGGTCCGCGATCTTGCGGATCTGGTCGGCGTCGGCCTTGCGCTGCGCCTCCCACTGGGCCACCTGCACTGCGGCGGGCCCGCTCGAGTCGACGAAAAACGCCTTGCCGGCAAGGGGGTTGCGGGAGGCCGGCGGGCCGGCCAGCACGTCGGCCGGCTGGGCGTTCTGCGCGGCCCGGCCCGGCTGGTGACCTGTCGTGGGGCCGTCGGCGGCGGAGTCACCACCGGACCCGCAGGCGGACATCAGGGTGGCCGCGAGTGCGATCCACAGCATTCCGGTCACCGGCCTCGTCACCGCTCTCGTCACTGCGGGAGACTAACCCAGTCCGTCAGCCGCCGAGGGTGGTTATGCTGCCTGCCTGGCTGATGTGATTGCGCCACAGCAAATGAGGGGACCAGTGTCGGAGCCATTCGAGATCCCCGTCTACGGACGCTCCTGGGCCCGGCTCGAGAGCTTCAGCCGGCTCGCCGGGCCACTGAACGCTCCACCGACCACCGGTCGGTATCAGGTCCGTTACCGCAATCAACGCAAGCTGGACGGCAGCCGCAGGCTCTTCGGCTCGATCCTCATCGCGGTGCTGAACATCTGCTTCGAGGTGCTCTTCTGCGTGTGGTTGCTCCAGCCGACCCACTTCGCGCAGACCAACCCTGGCCCGGTCGCCCAGGCGGCCGCCTACGCCAACGTGTTCGTCATCTGCTCGATCGCCGTCGTCGAGCTGCTCCGGCTGATCAACGTGCTGTCGCTCTCGCTGGCGTCGATCACCTCGCGGGACCCGATCCCGGTGACCCCGGACGCCCGGCTGCGCCTGGCGTTCCTGACCACGATCGTGCCGAGCAAGGAGCCGATCGCGGTCGTGCGGGACACCCTGCGGGCGGCGAAGCGCATCCGGCACCGGGGCACGTTCGACATCTGGCTGCTCGACGAGGGTGACGACGACGCGGTCAAGGCGATGTGCGACGAGCTGGGCATCCGGCACTTCACACGGAAGGGGATCGACCGGTACAACCAGGCGAAAGGCCCGTTCCGGGCGAGGACCAAGCACGGCAACTACAACTCGTGGGTCGACGCACACGGAGACAACTACGACGTGCTGCTCTCCGTGGACCCCGACCACGTGCCGCTGGCCAACTTCGCCGAGCGCATCGTCGGCTACTTCCGCGATCCCGACGTCGCATTCGCGGTCGGGCCACAGTGCTACAAGAACGGTGAGGCGTTCGTCACAAGGGCCGCCGAGTCCCAGCAGTTCCCGTTCCACAGCGTCATCCAGCGCGCCGCGAACCGCTACGGCACGTCGATGCTCGTCGGCACCAACAACGCCATCCGCATCTCGGCGCTGAAGAGCATCGGCGGGTTGAGCGACTCGATCACCGAGGACATGGCGACCGGCCTCATGCTGCACACGACCCGCAACCCGGCCACGGGCCGGCGGTGGAAGTCGGTCTACACCCCCGACGTGCTCTCGGCCGGCGAGGGACCGTCGAGCTGGAACGACTACTTCAGCCAGCAGCGGCGCTGGTCGCGGGGCACGTTCGAGATCCTGACGAAGACGTTCTGGCGGCGGTTCTGGCGGCTCTCCCCCGGCGGTATGCTGCACTACACGCTGATCACGACGTTCTACCCGTCGATGGCGATCGGCTGGCTGCTCGGCATCGTCAACGCCGTGCTGTTCCTGGCACTGGGCGTGAGCGGCATGACGATCTCGCCGCAGTTGTGGTTCGCGCTCTACACCGACGCGACCGCGTTCTCCCTGTGGCTCTACATCAACAACCGCCAGTACAACGTGAGCCCCTACGAACCGCCGGACTCACGCGGCATCAAGGGCATGCTCATGTCGGTGATCGCCGCGCCGATCTACGCGGTCCAGTTGCTCAGCACGATCGGCCGCCGTCCGGCGAGGTTCGTCGTCACGCCGAAGGGCGAGAGCAGCAGCCGTGACGGCCTGCGCACCTTCCGCAACCATATCGGCTGGCTCGTGCTGCTGACGGCCGCGATCGTCGTGTCGTTCGTGCGGGAGTACGCGGCCGTGGCCTCCCTGCTGTGGCCCTCGGTCGCGCTGCTCGTGTGCCTGGCGCCGCTGATCCTGTGGCGCCTCGACTCGCGGTTGGTCTACCACCGGCGAAACGATCCGCGTAAGGCCGCGCAGGAACCGCGGGTCAGCCAGGCCGGCACCCCGGATCACGCCGGCGACATCACCATGGAGATCCCACGGGAGCTGTTGGAGGAGCGGCTCCGGGCCCGCCAGGCCGGTCAGCCCCATGAGGATGTGAGCGCGACGCTGATCATCCCCAGGGTCGAGGGCCCGCGCATCCCCCAGCAGCGAACCGACCCCGCAGTCACCGAAGATCCGACCCGCATCACCTGGCGCTCCGACCGCGACGACCGCTGACCGCCGGAGCGCGGCGTCCGCGCGACCTTCGACAGCCCACTCAGAACGCGCGGAGCACGTCGAAGTCCAGGCCGTCCGCGCGGGCCAGGTAGACCGGCTGGTCGACATGGCGGGCGGCGACGGTCAGGCGACCCCGGCCGCCGGTGACCGTCGTGCCGTCGGAGGTCGCGTCGATCCGCGCCGGGTCGAGACCGCCGGCCCGCTCGGCCAGAGCCGCGAGCAGGCGGACGCCGTCGTAGCAGGCCTCGGCGTGGCCGTTGAGGACCGGCGCCTGCCAGCCGTACCGGTGGGTGTACCGCTCGACGAAGTCCAGGCCGGTGTCGGTGGCGACACTGCCGAAGTAGCCCATCGTGGCGTACAGCTCACCGCTGGTGTCACCGCCCGCGCCGAGCAGGCCGTTCTCCTCCAGGGCCGCGCACAGCCGCAGCACCCGCTGGTCGAGCCGGGTCGCGGCGAACGCGCGGTTGAACCGCACCAGGTCGCTGCCCACCAGCGTCAGCAGGACGGCGTCGGCCCGGCTCGCCGCCACCAGGTCGAGCAGCGGCTCCGGGTCGAGATTGCCGAACGGGGCGTACCGCGACGCGACGACCGTGGCGTGCGCGGCCCGCAGGTACGCCGTCGCGGCCCCGTTGAGCCGGCGGGGCCAGACGTAGTCGTTGCCGATCAGCGCCCAGCGGCGGGCCCGGCGGTTGGTGACCAGCCAGTCCAGGGCGGGGCGCAACTGGCGGCCGGGTGTCTCGCCGAGCAGGTACACGCCCGGCGCGGACTCGCCGCCCTCGTACGGCGGGGTGTAGACGTACGGGATCTGGCCGGCGAGCGCCCTGACGACCTCGATTCGCACGTCGCTGGCGTGCGTGCCGACGACGCCGGCGATCGCCCCGGAACGGACCAGGTCGGTCAGGTCGGCGGCGACGGTTCGGGGCTCGCGGCCGGCGTCCACCAGTACCAACTCCACCGGAAGACCCAGCAGGCCACCGGCGGCGTTCAGTTCGGCGACCGCCAGGCCGGCGCAGTTGAGGACGGCCGGGCCCATCATGCCCAGCGTTCCCGACATCGGCACGGCGAGGCCCACGCGCACCACGTGACCCGGCTCGGGGGCGAGCAGCCGGGCCTCGAGCGGGTCCGAGATCATCCTGACCTCTTCCACGCGCCGAGTATCTTCGATCTGCAGTCGGCAGAGAAGAGGGTGATGACGTGGAAGCCGTCGGGCTACGATCGCACCTCGGCTACGTGCTCAGTGAGGCCGAGCGGGCGGTGAACCGTGGATTGTCCACGGCGCTGCATGCGGAAGGTGTGACCGTCGAGCAGTGGCGCATCCTGCGGGCCCTCTCCGACGGGCGCGGCCACTCGATGGGGGACCTGGCGGAGGCGGCCCTGATGCCGCACCCGACGCTCACCAAGGCCGTCGACCGGCTCGTGGACTCCGCGCTGGTCTACCGCCGCCAGGACGCCAACGACCGGCGGAGGGTGGCGGTGTACCTCTCCGACAGCGGCACCCTGCTCGTGGACCGCCTCGACCACGCCGCGACGGCGCACCACCGGGCGGTCGAGGCGGCGTTCGGCCCGCAGCGCGCCGAGGAGCTCATGCGATCGCTGACCCTGCTGATCGAGAGCCTCCGGTGAGGCCGGCCGCCGACGCCTCCCTTCGTCGGTCGCCGGAAGAAGCAACGCACGGGCCACAGTTGTAACGACCTTGGCGCCCCGCCCGCTTCTTCCGGGTGTGGAACCGGTCTTCGTTGATCGCACGGGTCGGCGCCGGCGGCTGTTCACCGGTCTCGGCGCCGGTGTCGGCGTGCTCCTCGCCGTCGGCTGCTCACTGCTGATCGCCGGCTTGCTCGGGTCGTCTCCGGTGCCGCTGCCCGGCCTGCCCGAGAGCGGTCAGGGCGGCCTGTACCGCGGCGAGACCGGGGTGAGCCCCGCGCCCAGTTTGCTCGTGCCCGCACAGCTTCCGACCACCAGAAGACCGGCCCCGAGCGCGACGCCGCACACCGCCACCACGCCGACCACCACCGTGCCGGTTCCGACGGATCTGCCGGGCAACCGCAAGACGTCGCACCCCGGCAACGGCGGCAACCCCAAGCCGAGCCGGACGAAGTAGTCGATGGCCCGCCACACCGCCCACCGCACGCCCCGGGCGCACTGGAGCCTGCTGCTGCTCGGCGGCCTCGTGCTGTTGGCCGAGCTGTGCTTCAACGGTTACGTCGAGCTGTCCGCCGGCGAGTCCGGGACGCCGGCACCGCACGTCGGGTCGGCCCTCACCGACCCCGCCGGCCCGGTGCTGCGGGTGGACCGCGCCGGTGGGGTGACGGCCGCGGCCGTGCCGGCCGGTGCGATCGCGCTGACCTTCGACGACGGTCCGGATCCGCGCTGGACCCCGCGGATCCTCGACGCGCTGCGCGAGCACCAGGCCCGCGCCACGTTCTTCGTGGTCGGCTCACAGGTCAACCGGCACCCCGAACTGGTACGGCGGATCCTCGCCGAGGGGCACGAGCTGGGCGTACACACCTTCACCCATCCCGACCTGGCGTCCGTGCCGGTGTGGCGGCAGCGGCTGGAGCTGACCCTGACCGCGAACGCGATCGCGGCGGCGACCGGCCGGGCCGTGCGACTCGTGCGGCCGCCCTACTCGTCGACACCGTCGGCGCTGGCACCCGACGAGTTCGCCGCCGTCCGCACCGTGGCGGACGCGGGGTACCTCACCGTCCTCACCGACCTGGACACCGAGGACTGGCGCGGCCCCGGCGTGGACGCGATCGTGCGCGCCGCGCGGCCCGAGCCGGGGGCGACGTCGGGCGCGGTGGTCATGCTGCACGACGGCGGCGGTGACCGGTCGCAGACCGTCGAGGCGACCCGGCGGATCCTCGACGAGACCCACGGCTTCCGGTTCGTCACCGTGTCGGAGGGGGTCGGCCTGCCCGCCGCCAGCGTCGCGGGCACCGGCGTCAAGGCGCGCGGGCTCGCGCTGCGCTGGACCCAGACGACGGCCGCCTGGCTGAGCGGTGCCATGTGGTGGCTGATCGTACTCAGCACCGCCCTCGCGTTGCTGCGGCTGGCGGTGCAGGTGGCCGCCGCGCGACGGCACGCCCGGCTGGCCGGGCGGCAGCGGCACCGGCGTGCGTACCCGGGCCGGGTGTCGGTCATCGTGCCCGCCTACAACGAGGCCGCGAACATCGCCGCGACGGTACGCTCGCTGGTCGCCAACGACTACCCGGGGATCGAGGTCGTCGTCGTGGACGACGGCTCCACCGACGGCACCGCCGACATCGTGCGCCGGCTGGGTCTGCCCTCGGTACGTGTGATCCGCCAGCCCAACGCGGGCAAGCCCGCGGCGCTGAACACCGGCATCGCCGCGGCGCGCGGCGACCTGCTCGTCCTCGTCGACGGCGACACCGTCTTCGAGCCCGACGCCGTCGGCCGGCTCGTCCAGCCGTTCGCCGACCCCGACGTCGGCGCGGTCAGCGGCAACACCAAGGTGGCCAACCGCAAGGGCCTGCTCGGCCGGTGGCAGCATCTCGAGTACGTGGTCGGCTTCAACCTCGACCGGCGCATGTTCGACCTCGGCGGCTGCATGCCGACGATCCCCGGTGCCATCGGCGCGTTCCGGCGCGAGGCGCTGTTCGAGGTCGACGGGGTGCCCGCCGACACCCTCGCCGAGGACACCGATCTCACCATGGCCATCCTGCGGGCCGGGTGGCGCGTGGTCTACGCCCCCGACGCGGTCGCGTGGACGGAGGCGCCGGGTTCCCTGCGGCAGTTGTGGCGGCAACGGTACCGCTGGTGCTACGGCACGATGCAGGCCGCCTGGAAGCACCGGCGGGCCGTGCTGGAGCGCGGCGGCGGCGGGCGCCTCGGCCGGCGCGGGCTGGTCTACCTGGTGCTGTTCCAGATGCTGCTGCCGTTGACGGCCCCGCTGGTCGACGTCTACGCCGTCTTCGGACTGGCCTTCCTGCCGTGGGCGCAGGTGGCGGCGGTGTGGTGCGGGTTCACCGCCTTGCAGGTGCTCGCCGCCGCCTACGCGTTGCGGCTGGACCGTGAGCCGATGGGTCCGCTGTGGACGGTACCGTTGCAACAGGTGGTGTACCGCCAACTGCTCTACCTCGTGGTGGTGCAGTCCTCGGTCGCGGCCCTGCTCGGTGGCCGGCAACGCTGGCAGGCCATGGCCCGCACGGGACTGGCGTCGGCCATGGCGCCGACGAGGTGACGAATCCATGAGCGATCCCATGACCGATCCCATGACCGACCTCGGCCCGGAGGACGCGGAGCGGCTGCTCGACCTCCACCGCCTGCCGGACCGCCGGCACGCCGCCGTCGCCGTGCTGCTCGCCGCGGCCACGGCACCGGCGCGACCGCACGAGCTCGCCGGCGAGGCGGCGGCGGTCGCCGGCTACCGGCGCGTGTTCCGGCCGACCGAGCGACGCCGTCGGCGCATGGCCCTCGTCGCGATGGCGATCGCGGTGCTCGTGCCCATCGGCGGCACGGCGTACGCGGCGGGGACCGGCCAGCTTCCGGACCCGATCCAGCGGACCGTTCACGCACTGCTGTCCGGCGTCGGGGTGCCCGCACCGGACGACCAGGAAACCGGAAACCCGTCCCGTTCGCCGTCGCAACAGCCGTCGCCCGGCCGGACCGGGACGACGCCGAGCCCGGGCCCTGCGGGGCCGGTCGAGCTGTGCCGGGCGTGGCTGGCGTTCCAGGCCGATCCGCGCTCCGCCCCCGTCACCGGCACGGACCGGCGGGAACTGGCCCGGGTGGCCGGCGGCGATTCCGGCATCACCGACTATTGCCGGAGGCTGGTCGGCGCACCGTCCGCGACCTCGCGACCCGGCTCCTCGTCGGCGCATCCGTCGAACCCGGCGACGCCGAAACCGGGCAACCCCAGCCCCGGCGTCAAGAAGCAGCCGACCCACAACCCGCCCGGGCAGGCCTGACCGGCGCTCGGGTCGGCGCTCAGGGCAGCACTGCCGTGGCGCCAGGATAACGGCGCGTGACCGGCCGGCGTGTCATCCGGCCGGTCGAATGTTGCGTCCCTCGTTGCCTGACAACGCGGCTGCACCCGGGCCGCTACCGTATGTGCACCAGCCCAGCAACGGGCTGTCGGGAAGGCAAGGATCCGCCGGGCGTCATTTGGTCGCCAATCGGCCCGGCGGGGAGCCAGTGGCGAAACCGGCCCCGAACGACTCAGTTTCCAGGGGAGATCCGGTGGGCCAAGCCACGCGTTTCGCATCGCATTCCTGACCCTCACGAATTTCTCGTAACCGCTCCGCCCTGCGCCGCGTGCTCCGCGGTTCCAGGGGCGCTGCTTCCTGCCCAAGTTCCGGCTTTGGAGTCGACGTGAAGAAGAAGGTCGCCCTCGGTGTGGCCGCGGTGTTCGCGGCGCTCTCGCTCGCGCTGGGAGTCGGGCTCGCCGTGTACCACAGCTCGTCGAGCGGCACACCCGCCGCCGAGAGCCGGCCGCCGAAAGACGGCGAGGTGCCGGCTCCGCCGCCGCCGCGGCAGCTCAAGCCGTCCGAACGCGTCGTCGTCACCAGCAAGTAGCACAGATTCACCACCGAGAATCGGGAGAGCTCGTGTTCCAGTCCAAGAAGCAGAAGATCGCCGCGATCGGCGCGACCGCCGCCGCCGTGCTGGTCGGGGTCGGCGCCGCTGCATACGGTGCCGTGCCGGACAGCGGTACGGGCGTCATCACCGGTTGCCGGAACACCAGCACCGGCGCGCTGCGGGTCATCGACTACCAGAGCGGTCAGCGCTGCACGGGCGGTGAGCAGCGGATCCAGTGGAACAACACCGGCCCCAAGGGCGACACCGGCGCCACGGGTGCCACCGGCGCCAAGGGCGAGAAGGGTGCGACCGGCGCCACCGGCGCCCAAGGTGCCACGGGTGCGACCGGCCCCAAGGGCGAGAAAGGCGACACCGGCGCGACCGGCGCCCAGGGCCCGAAGGGCGAGACCGGCGCCACGGGTGCCACCGGCGCGCAAGGCGAGAAGGGCGACACCGGCGCTGCGGGTGCCACCGGCGCGCAGGGCGAGAAAGGCGAAAAGGGCGACACCGGCGCGACCGGCGCCCAAGGCGCGCAGGGCGAGAAGGGCGAGACCGGCGCTGCGGGTGCCACCGGTGCGCAGGGCGAGAAAGGCGAAAAGGGCGACACCGGCGCGACCGGCGCCCAGGGTGCTCAAGGCGAGAAGGGGGACAAGGGCGACCAGGGCATCCAGGGCATCCCCGGCGTCGACGGCAAGGACGGCGCGCCCGGCCCGCAGGGTGAGAAGGGCGAGAAGGGCGACACCGGCGCGCAGGGCGAGAAAGGCGACACCGGCGCCCAGGGCCTCCCGGGCATGCCCGGCGCCAGCGCCTACGACATCGCGCTCGCCGCGGACCCGACCGTCGGCACCGTCGAGGAGTGGCTGCAGTCGCTCGTCGGCCACGGCACCGACGGCAAGGACGCGTACCAGATGGCGCTCGACAGCGGTCTCTTCACCGGTACGCCCGAGGAGTGGCTCGTCTCCCTCAAGGGCGCGACCGGCGACAAGGGCGAGACCGGCGACAAGGGTGCCGCCGGCGCCACGGGCGCGACGGGTGCGACGGGCGACAAGGGTGCCGACGGCGCGACCTGGCTGACCGGCGCGGGTGCTCCGGCCGCCGGACTCGGGTCGGTCGGCGACATGTACCTCGACACCGCCGACTACACGATCTACCAGAAGACCGCCGCGGCCACCTGGACGAACACCGGCAGCATCAAGGGCGCGACCGGCGCCGCGGGCGCCAAGGGCGACAAGGGTGACACCGGTGCGCAGGGTCCGGCCGGCGCCGGCTACGTGAAGCTGACGTCGAGCAACTCGGTCACGACGAACAACTCGTCGTCGCGGACCATCACGTTCTCCTGCACCTCCGGCACCGTCGTCGGCGGCGGGCTCAACGTGACGGCGGGCGCGATCAACCAGACCGCCTCGCACCGCGACGAGACCGACGAGAGCGGCCGCACCTGGACCTTCACGTTCTCGCGGTCCGGCTTCACCAACGCCACCGTCGTCCCGTTCGTGTACTGCGCCAACTGACGATCCCTCCGCGAAGGGCCCCGGCCGGAGCAGGCCCGGGGCCCTTCCCCCAAGAAAGCGAGAGCAACGTGCGCATTGTGGTGAAGCTGGTGGGGTCGGCGGTCGTCGGCGCCATCGTCGCGGGAGGACTCGGGAGCGTGGCACACGCCGCGGCGCCGGCCGTCACCGCGGTCACCCCGAAGAACGGGGCGACGGGAGTGCCGGTCACCGCGCAACCGACGATCACCTTCAACGAGGCGACCGATCCGGCGTCGCTGCGGTACTCGTTCGTCAAGACCGCCGGCGGTGCCGCGGTCCCGGCGTACTACACCTACGACGCCCCGACGCACACCTTCACCTTCAAGCCGCGCGCCGCGCTCGCGGACTCGACGAGATACACGCTGACCGTCAAGGTCAAGGACGTGTCCGGGGTCCTGAGCAGCCCGTACATCTGGGCGTTCACGACCGGTGTCGCCGACCGGACCGCGCCGAGCGTGCCGGGGACACCGGCGGCGGCGGACGTGACCACCACGTCGGCGACCCTGACCTGGCCGGCGTCGACGGACGACGTGGGCGTCTCCGCCTACCAGATCTTCAGCGGCGCGGGCGGTGCGCCGATCGCCACGCTCACCGGCGCCCCGCCGGCGACCAGCACCACGCTGTCGGGTCTGACGCCGGCGACCGCGCACTCGATCACGGTGAAGGCCGTCGACGCGGCCGGCAACGTCTCCGCGGCGAGCGCGCCGGCCGAGTTCACCACGCTCACCCCTCCGCCGCCGCCGGACACGACCGCGCCGACGGCGCCGGGCGCGCCTGTCGCCGGTACCGTCGCCGCCACCAGCATCGCGTTGAGCTGGGCGGCGTCGACCGACGACACCGGCGTGGTCGCCTATCGGGTCACGGGTGGCCCGCAGGTGGTCACCGTGACCGCGACCGACGTGACGATCGACGGGCTCTCGCCGCAGACGGCCTACACGTTCACGGTCGAGGCGCTCGACGCCGCCGGCAACGTCTCGGCGGCGAGCGCGCCGTTGAGCGTCACGACGCCGGCCCGGCCGCTGGTCAACGCTTCCCACGGCGCCGGCATCCCCGGCTCGACCGGCAAGACGCTGGTCCTCTACGACACCACCGGACCGTACGGGTTCCTCGGTGAGCAGTACGCCATCGTCACCGCGAACCTGGCGTCGCACTTCGGCGACTGGACCGCCCAGCCGGTGGTCGACTACCAGGCCGGCGATCTCGACGCGTACCAGGCCGTGATCTACGTCGGCTCGACCTATGACGAACCGCTGCCGACCGCGTTTCTCGACGACGTGACCGCCACGACCAAGCCGGTCGTGTGGATCTACGACAACATCTGGCAGCTAACCGCCCGCGACCCGAACTTCGGCACGACGCGCGGCTTCACCTGGACGAGCTTCGACGTCTCCCAGGTGGCGAAGGTCAACTACAAGGGCCGGACGTTCACGCGTGACCCGCAGAACGGCGCCGGCATCATGGGCACGACGATCTACGACGCGAGCAAGGTGAGTGTCGTCGCCGACGCGGTGCGGAGCGACTCCAGCACACTGCCGTGGGGCGTGCGGTCCGGCAACTTCTGGTACCTCGGCGAGGTCCCCTACGCCTACATGAGCGCCGACGACCGGTACGTCGCCTTCGCCGACCTGCTCTACGACGTGCTGGCACCGCAGACGGCCGAGCGGCACCGGGCCCTGGTGCGCATCGAGGACGTCGGCCCGGACGCCGACCCGGCGGAGCTGCGGCGGATCACGAACTACCTGTACGGCAAGGGCATTCCGTTCTCGGTGGCCGTCTACTCGCGCTACCGCGACCCGAACGGCGCGATGTCGGGCGGCGTGGCCGAGGACTACACGCTCGCGGACCGGCCGCTGGTGGTGGCCGAGTTGAAGTACATGCAGTCGCACGGCGGCACGCTGCTGATGCACGGGTACACGCACCAGTTCGAGAGCGCGATCAACCCCTACAACGGCGTCAGCGCGGACGACTTCGAGTTCTACATGGCACACGTCAATGAGAACGACAGCGTGATCTATGACGGCCCGGTCCCCGGCGACTCGCCGGCCTGGGCGCAGTCGCGGATCGACTCGGCGCACGCGGCGTTCGCCGCGGTCGGCCTGAACAAGCCGACCATCTTCGAGTTCCCGCACTACGCCGGCTCGGACGCGGACAACCGGGTGGTCGCCGCGAACTTCCAGACCCGCTACGACCGGGGCCTGTACCCGGTGGGCGCGCTGCGCGGCGGCACGCTCGACTACACGCGGATCATCGGCCAGTTCTTCCCGTACACGGTGCGCGACATCTACGGCGTGGTCACGGTGCCGGAGAACGTCGGCAACATCGAGCTGGAGCCGTTCAACAACCACCCGGCGCACCTGCCCGCCGACATCGTCAAGTCGGCGCAGCTCAATCTGGCCGTGCGCGACGGCGTGGCGAGCTTCTTCTTCCACCCGTACGTCGACCTGAGCTACCTCCAGGCCACGGTGGAGGGCGTCCAGTCGGCCGGCTACGTCTTCGTCCCCGCGTCGTCGATGTAGTCCAGCCCTGTCGAGAGCGGCGGGCCGGTCCTCACCCGAGGGCCGGCCCGCCGCCCGTTGCCGACGAGTTGCGGCCGGTCAGAGGACAGAACCGCACCGAATTTGCACCTAGTTTGGATATGTACGACATGGGCGACATGAAGTGGGGACCGAGTTGACCACGATCGAGACACACACCGTCGACGTCATCGCCGACGAGCCGCCGACCCGCGGCCGCAAGAGCCGCCTGGTCCTCGGCGCCGTCGCGCTGGCGGCCGTCGCGGGTGTGGCCGGCTGGCAGGCCCCGCGGGTCGTCGACGAGCTGACCAGGCCGCCCTACCTCGGTGCCGACGCCGACAAGGTCGCCGCCGACCTGGGCTGCGACAACTACACCCAGGCAGCCAAGCACACTGACGCCGTCTACACGTACCGCGACCAGGGCACCTGCACCATCAACGGCGTGGTCGTCACGATCACCACCTTCGACAGGACGACCGACGGCGAGACGTTCGCGGCGGTCATGGAGGCCGTGGTACCGGTGCTGCACCCGACCTGGCGGGGCGCGACCTATGCCGCCGGCGCGGGGTGGAACGTCGCCGACGCCCGCAACCTGACCCCGGAGATCGCCGAGCTGGCCGTGCAGCGCCTGGGCACCGGCGCCACGCACGTCATCCCGGCCGGCGCGGCCGCGTAAGGCGTTACAGCCAGCCGATGTCGCGGGCCTTCGCGGCCGCCTCCGGCCGCTGCCTGGCCGGCGCCACCAAGCCCCCACAACTTGACCTCGGCCGATGTCCACCAGGTCGACAGTGCCGCCGGCCGCGCCGCCGGCCACGAGGTGTCGGTAGGTTGGTCGCGTGGCGGACACGGTGGTCGAGATTTACACGGACGGCGCATGCAGTGGCAACCCCGGCCCGGGTGGCTGGGGCGCCCTGCTGCGGTACGGCGCGCGGGAGAAGGAGCTGCGCGGCGGAGAGGCGACGCCGACGACGAACAACCGCATGGAGCTGATGGCGCCGATCAGCGCGCTGGAGGCCCTGACCCGCCCGGCGGTCGTGCACCTGTACACGGACAGCTCGTACGTCAGAAACGGCATTACGGCGTGGATCCCGCGCTGGAAGCGCAACGGCTGGCAGACCGCCGGCAAGCAGCCGGTGAAGAACGTGGACCTCTGGCAACGCCTGGAGGCCGCGGTGGCGCGACACCAGGTCGAGTGGCACTGGGTCAAGGGCCACAGTGGACACCCGGAGAACGAGCGGGCCGACCGCCTGGCCGCGCAGGGCCTCCGCGAGGCACTCGCCGCCCGCTGACCACCGCCCACCGCACCCCGCCCGCCGTGCCCCGCGCCGCCCGCCGCGCGCCGTGCCTCGTGCGTCGATCTTGCAGTTGTGGTGCCGAGACACTCCCTGAATGCCCGGGTTTGTCAGGCACCACAACTGCAAGATCGACGAGGCTTGGCGGCTCAGCCGAGCTTCTTTGTCAGCGTCTCGAACTCCAGGTCGTCGCGCAGCGGCACGCCGAAGCGCTCGTCGCCGTACGGGAACGGGGACAACTCGCCGGTGCGGACGTAGCCGCGCCGCTCGTACCAGGCGATGAGGTCCTCGCGCTGGACGATGACGGTCATCCGCAGCTCCCCGGTGCCCCACTCGTCGCGGGCGAACCGCTCGGCCTCGGCCAGCACCGCACGGCCGAGCCCGCCGCGCTGGTACCGGGGCGCGACGGCGAACATGCCGAAGTATCCGTGGTCGTCGCGGCGCTCCAGCTTGCAGCAGGCCACGGGCGTGTCGCCGACCTCGGCGACGAGCATCACGCCGGCCGGGGCCTCGACCGCCTCGGTCACCATCGCCGCGTCGGTGCGCTGCCCTTCGAGCAGGTCAGCCTCGGTGGTCCAGCCCTCCCGGCTGTCGTCGCCGCGGTACGCCGACTGGACGAGCGCGACGAGGGCGGGCACATCAGACCGGCGGGCGGGACGGAACGTCAGGTTCATTCGTTCAGTATCCCTTGAGGACATGTAACACACCGGTTACGCTTTCGCGGTGCACGACGTCGCGGCCGCCATCGCCGACCCCGTGCGGCGCAGCATCCTGGTGATGCTGCTGGCGGAACGGATCCCCGCCGGCGAGATCGCCGAGCGATTCGCGATCAGCCGGCCCGCTGTCAGCCGCCACCTGCGGGTGCTGCGGGAGTGCGGGCTGGTGCGCGACACGCTGATCGGCCGGCGCCGCTTCTACGAGCTCGACACCGCCCCGTTCACCGAGCTGATCGAGTGGCTCACGCAGTTCACGCGGGTCTCCGGCTGGGAGCACCGGCTCGACGCTCTGGAGACCGAGGTCTACCGCACCCGCCGCGAGCGCCGCCGGCGCGAACCGGCCACCGAAGCAGACGAAGCAGAGGAGCGTTCAGCATGACCCCACCGCCCACCGGCCGGTTGTTTCCCACAGCCACCGGCACGGACCTGGTCCTCACCCGCACGTTCCGCGCACCGCTCGAGGACGTCTGGGCCAGCGTCACGGAGTCCGACCGCACGGCCCGATGGTTCGGTCCGTGGGAGGGTGACGCCGGCCCGGGCCGGACCGTCAAGGTTCAGATGGCCTTCGAGGAGCAGCAGCCCTGGATGGACCTGCACATCGACGCGTGTGAGGCGCCCCGCCGGCTGGCCGTGTCGGCCGTCGACGACACCGGCCGATGGCGGCTGGAGCTGCTGCTGTCGGAGACCGACGGCCGCACCGAGCTGCGCCTCGTGCACCACCTCGACACGACCGACGGCGTCGGCGAGATCGGCCCCGGCTGGGAGTACTACCTGGACATGCTCGTCGCCGCCCGGGACGGCACGCCCCGGCCCGCCTTCGACGACTACTACCCGGCCATGGCGCCGTACTTCGCGGGGCTCGCCCCGGCGCCGACCACCTGAAGGCCTGGCCGGTCCCATCGCCGGCCCGTTGCCCGCAAGGCGCGCGGCCCGGCTCGATGTCCTGGACGCGATCAGCAGGCCGTGCAAAGCCGGTCACCGCGAGGGCGGTCGCCTCGACGAGGCGGCCGCCCTCCGCCACCTCCGCAGCCACCTCGCGGGCGGCGTTTATCCGCAACGGCAGGGGTACAGC
The DNA here is from genome assembly GCF_025264685.1 of Dactylosporangium roseum. GTDB lineage: Bacteria > Actinomycetota > Actinomycetes > Mycobacteriales > Micromonosporaceae > Dactylosporangium > Dactylosporangium roseum. The sequence goes on along the minus strand of NZ_CP073721.1, from coordinate 446,303 downwards.
CGCCGTGGACGTCCTGCCGCGATGTCCGCACCCGACGCTTCGACCCCGGTGCCCGGCGGTCGACGCGCGGTGCTCCCGTGAGGCGATACGGAGGGAACGGCGTTGGCCACCGATGTTGTGCCGATCGACCTGACGGTCAGCCCGAGTGGCGGCAAACGCAACGTCCTGGGAGTGCTGGTCGACGTCATCGACTACGACGCCGCCGTCGACCGGGTGATCGAAGCGGCGGTGCGCAGGCGGCCGTTCATTCTCACGGCGCTGGCCGTGCACGGCGTGATGACCGGCGTCGGCGACCTGAGGCACAACGCCAGGTTGAACGCCTTCGACGTGGTCGCGCCGGACGGGCAGCCGGTGCGGTGGGCGCTGAATCTACTGCACGCGGCGGGCCTGCGGGACTGGGTGAGCGGGCCGGAGCTGATGCTGCGGGTACTGTGGCGCGCCGCCGTCGAGGACCTTCCGGTGTACCTCTACGGCTCGACCCAGCGGACCGTGGACCGGCTGGCGGCGGCCCTGACCCTGCTGATACCGGGGCTGCGAATCGCCGGTACGGAACCGTCGAAGTTCCGTGCGGCGCTGCCAGGCGAGGAGGTCGAGATCGCCGAACGGATCGCCGGTTCGGGGGCCCGGCTGGTACTGGTCGGACTCGGCTGTCCGCGGCAGGAGTCGTTCGCCCACGCGATGCGCCCGTTGCTGGGCATGCCGTTGCTGGCCGTCGGTGCGGCCTTCGACTATCACGCCGGCCTCCTGCGTCCCGCGCCGCGGTGGATGCAGCGCGCGGGCCTGGCGTGGTCGTGGCGGCTGGCCGGTGAGCCGCGCCGGCTCGCGCACCGATACCTCGTCCTCGGCCCCCGCTACCTGGTGCGGCTCGCCGCTCAGGCGGCACGGCTGTGGGCACCGGCCGCACCGGGGCCCGCTCACCGGCCGGCTGAACTGCCGCCGGTCTGAGACGGGGAGGAACCCGGATGTGTGGCATCGCCGGCCTGGTGATCGGCGACGACGAGCACCACGTCGACGAGGACCGGTTGCGCGCCATGTGCCGTACCCTCGTGCACCGCGGCCCGGACGAGGAGGGCTTCTACGTCAACGGCCCCGTCGGCCTTGCCGTGCGGCGGCTGGCGGTCATCGACGTCGAGCACGGCCGGCAGCCGGTGCACTCGGAGGACGGCACCGTCCACGCGGTCTGCAACGGCGAGATCTACAACCATCGGCAGTTGCGGCGTGAGCTCGCCCGGCGCGGGCACACGTTCGCCTCCGGCAGCGACACCGAGGTCATCCCGCACCTGTACGAGGAGTACGGCACCGGCTTCGCCCGCCATCTCGAGGGCATGTTCGCGGTCGCGCTGTTCGACGACGCCCGCGGCCGCCTGGTGCTGTGCCGCGACCGGGTGGGCGTGAAGCCGCTGCACTACGCCGAGCGTTCCGGCGGCCTGGTGTTCGGTTCGGAGATCAAGGCGGTGCTGTCCGCGGTCGCCGACCGTACGCCGGACCTGCAGTCGTTCAGCGCGTTCCTGTCGCTGATGTACGTCCCGGCGCCGCGGACGATGTACCGCGAGGTCCGCAAGCTGGAGCCGGGCACGACACTCGTGTGGCAGGACGGCACGTCCACCGTCCGGCGCTACTGGGCGCTCGCCGACGTGCCGCGGGACGACGACCTGACCGCCGGCGAGGCGGGCGAGCGGCTGCGCGAACTCGTGCTCGACAGCGTCCGCCGGCAGTTGATGGCCGACGTGCCGCTCGGCTGCTTCCTCAGCGGTGGCATGGACTCCGGTACGGTCGTCGCCGCCGCCCGCCGGGTGCGGCCCGACGCCGAGCTCAAGACGTTCTCGGTGGGTTTCGCCGACCGCTCCTACGACGAGCGGCGCGAGGCCGCCCTGGTGGCCCGCCGGTTCGGCACCGACCACACCGAGATCGTCGTCGAGCCGCGCGCCGAGGACCTGTCGGAGGGGCTGCTGCCCGCGTTCGACGAGCCGTTCGCCGACCCGTCGATGGTCCCGACGTACTACCTGTGCCGCCTGGCCCGGGAGCACGTGACGGTGGCGTTGAGCGGCGACGGCGGCGACGAGATCCTGGCCGGATACCCGACCTACCAGGCGGACAAGCTGGCCCGCCACTACCGGCGCCTGCCCCGCGCGCTGACCGCCGGGGTCGCACCGGCCCTGCTGCGGTTCCTGCCCCGGTCGAGTGCCAGGGCGAGTTTCGACTTCAAGGCGCGGCGGTTCGTCGCGAACGCGCTGGAGGAGCCCGGCCGCAGCCACTACCTGTGGCGGGTCGTGTTCGGGGAGCCGGCCAAGGCGCGGCTGCTGCGGCCGGAGCTGTTCGCCGAGCTGTCCGACACGTACGACACGCATGAGCCGCACCACCGGGCCGGCGCCGGCTTCGACGAGCTGACCCGGTTCCAGTACACCGACACCCACGTCTACCTGCCGGACGACGTGCTGGCGAAGGTCGACCGGCTGAGCATGGCGCACTCGCTGGAGGTGCGGGTGCCGTTGCTGGACACCGCGGTGGTCGAGTTCGCGTTCGGCCTGCCGGGCCGGCTGAAGCTGCCGGGCCCGCGGCCGAAATGGCTGCTGCGCCGGGCGATGAGCGGCATCCTGCCGCCGGAGATCGTCGCGATGCGCAAGAAGGGGTTCAACGCCCCGCTGCCGCGGTGGCTGCGGGGCGTGTACCGGCCGCTTGTCCAGGAGTACCTGAGCCGGGAGGTCCTGGCGCGGCAGGGCTACCTCCGGTTCGACGAAGTACGGGCGATCGTCGATCGACACCTGAGCGGCCAGGCGGAACACGCGCGGGAGATCTGGATCCTGCTGCTGTTCACGATGTGGGCCGAGCAGGAGAAGGCGTACTGCTGGTGATTTACGAGATCCTGAACTACTGGATTCTGCTCGTGACGCTGTTCCTGGCGTTGCTGCCCGCCGTCGTGCTCACGTCGTCGTTCTCCCAGCCGGCGCGGGCGTGGGCCTGCCGGCTGGCCTTTGTCGTCACGGTGGGGCTGATCGTCGCACCGTGGGTCTGGTTGCATCTCGGGCACGACGTGCCGGCGCGGGCGGCACTGATCCTGGTGACGGCGGCGTTCGCGAGCGGGATCGTGCTCAGCGCCGCCACCGCCGGGATCGTGGAGGACAACGCACCGCCGTCGGCGGAGGTGCAGCGGGAGGTGCTCGCCTACCACAGCGCGGTCGTGGTACGGCTGCGCCCGGCACCGCGTGGCAAGCGGCTGATCGACGTCATCGGCGCGCTGCTCGGCCTCGCGCTCACCCTGCCGCTGTGGCCGATCATCGGGCTGCTCGTCTGGTTCGAGGAGCCGGGACCGGTGTTCTTCACGAAGAACTCGGTGGGCCGTGGCGGTGCCACGTTCCGGCAGTTCAAGTTTCGCAGCATGGAGTACGGTGCCGAGCGGCTCACCGGTCCGGTGGCCTCGCCCGCCGGGGATCCGCGCACGCTCCGGGTCGGTCGCTGGCTGCGCCGCTGGCACCTCGACGAGCTGCCCGAGCTGATCAACGTCCTGGGCGGCACGATGAGCCTGGTCGGGCCTCGGCCGCTGCGGACCGTGCTGGTGCGCACCCACCTGCAGACGGTGCCCGGATACGCCGAGCGCCACACGGTACGGCCGGGGATCGCGTGCATCGCACAGATCGAGAAGTTCCACATGTCGCCGCAGGAGCGGCTCGAAAAGGACCTCGCCTACATCGAGCACCAGAGCGTGCGGCTCGACCTGCGACTGCTCATCCGCGCGGCGCTCACCACGGTCCGCGGCGAGCGCCGCTACGACGAGACCCTGCCCGCTCCCGTCATCCCCACCGTGCCCGCGCCGGCGCAGGCACCGGAGCCGCAGGACCAGGAGCTGGTCCAGCCGACGGGCCGCGCGGACGTCAGCCGATCTCCGCGCGACGGACCCGGAGCAGGCCCAGCACCGCCGGCAGCGCGACCCACAGCAGGATCGCGGTGAGCAACCTCGCCCACTCCGTGCCGCGGCTGGCAGAGCCTCGACTTCCTGACCGAGCTCTAGCCGCGGCCACGGACCAGGGGGCGGCTCATCGGCTCTCGGCCGATGGCAGATGAGCGCGACGTCGTCGACGTCAGTGCCGACCCGGTCGGCGCCCCGCGGCGGCGGAGCTACGCGTCGCCCGGGCTCACCAGGCCGGTTTCGTAGGCCAGCACCACCGCCTGGGCCCGGTCCCGCAGCTCCAGCTTGGCGAAGATCCGCGCCACGTGCGTCTTCACGGTCGCCTCGCTGAGGGTCAGTTGCCGGGCCAGCTCGGTGTTCGACAGGCCGCGGCCGAGGAGGGTGAGCACCTCCAGCTCCCGCGGGGTCAGTGCGGCGAGGTCCCGGTGGACGGCGGGCGTCGCGGGGCCGTCGGCCGCGGCGAAGCGCTGCACGAGCCGCCGGGTGATCGAGGGCGCCAGGAGCGCGTCGCCGGTGTCGACCAGCCGTACCGCCGCCGCGAGGTGGTCGGCGGTGACGTCCTTGAGCAGGAAGCCGCTGGCGCCGATGGCCAGGGCGGCGTAGACGTACCGGTCGAGGTCGAACGTGGTGAGCATGAGCACCCGGCATCGCGGGCTGTGCTCGAGGATGCGCCGGGTCGCCTCGAGCCCGTCCATCGTCGGCATGCGGATGTCCATGAGCACGACGTCGGGCCGGAGGCGCCGCTCGGCCGCGACCGCCTCGGCGCCGTCGCCGGCCTCGCCGACCACGTCGATGCCGCGAGCGGTCAGGATGAGCCGGAAGCCGACGCGGATCAGCTCCTGGTCGTCGGCGATGAGCACCCTGGGCGCCGGCGTCATGCGGGGTCCACCGGGATGCGGGCGCGGACGCGGTACCCGCCGCCGAGACGGCGCCTGGCGTCGAGATCCCCGCCGTAGACGTTGACCCGCTGCCGCAGCCCGAGCAGGCCGCGGCCGGCGCCGCCGCCGCCGCGGGCCGCTCGCTCGCCGGTCCCGTCACCGGTGAGCACGCTGGGGCCGGTGTTGAGCACCTCGATGCGCAGGGAGCGCTCCGCGTAGCGGATCGTCACCTCGGCCTTGCCGCCCGGGCTGTGCTTCAGCGCGTTGGTCAGCGCCTCCTGGACGATGCGGTACGCGGTGACGTCGATCCCGGTCGGCAGCGGCCGCGGTTCGCCGGAGATGCGCACGTCGGTCGGCAGGCCGGCGAACGAGATGCGGTCGATGAGCGGGCTGAGCCGGCTGAGGCTGGGCTGCGGCGCGAGGTCGGTGCGGTCGTCGTCACCGCCGTCCGCCGGCGGTGCGAGCAGGCCGAGGAGGTGCCGCAACTCGGTCATGGTGTCCCGTCCGGCGCGCTCGACGGCGGCCAGGGCCGTGACCGCCTCCTCCGGCATGCTCGCGAGCACCTCACGCGCCGCCGACGCCTGGACGATCATGAGGCTGACGTTGTGGCTGACGATGTCGTGCAGTTCCCGGGCGATCCGGGCGCGCTCGGCGTCGACGGCGGTGCGAGCCGCGCTCTCCCGTTCGCGTTCGAGGAGCCAGCCCCGCTGCTCCAGCGCGCGGTCGTGCCGGCGGCGGGCGCGCACGAGCGCGACGCCGAGCCACGCGGCGGCCGCGCAGGCCACCGCGAGGGCGCCGGCGAGCCAGACCGTCGCGGGTTGCACAACCACCACCTTCGCAGACCCCGCCCGGCGCGGCGTCATCCCCGGTGTTCAGCCGCGTACATCCCCGGTATGACACCGCCGGCGGGTTGCATCCGCGGGCCGATGCCCGACCGGGGCCGGCGCCCCTAGCTTGCTGTCATGACCAATGACACCTGCGTCGTCAAGCTGGACGGGGTACGCAAGGAGTACGGCGACACGATCGCGTTGGACGGCGTGTCGCTGGAGATTCACACCGGCGAAGCGGTCGCGGTGATGGGGCCGTCCGGCTGCGGCAAGTCCACGCTGCTGAACATGATCGCCGGGCTGGACCGGCCGACGTCCGGGTCGGTGCGGGTGCACGGGGAGGACCTGGGGCGGCTCAACGAGACGAGGCTGGCGCTGTTCCGCCGGCACCGCATCGGCATGATCTTCCAATTCTTCAACCTGCTCGACGACCTTCCGGCGCTGGACAACGTGGCGCTCGCGGCGCAGCTCACCGGGACGGCCGCCGGACCGGCGCGCAAGCGGGCGCTGGAGCTGTTCGACGAGCTGGGCATCGCGGACCGGCGCAACGTGTACCCGGCGGCACTCAGCGGCGGTGAACGGCAGCGGGTCGCCGTGGCGCGGGCGCTGGTGAACCGCCCGGCGCTGCTGCTGGCGGACGAGCCGACCGGCGCCCTCGACAGCCGCGCGGGCGAGCAGGTGATGGACCTGCTGCTGGACCTCAACCAGATCGGGCAGACGCTGCTGATCGTCACGCACGACCAGCGGCTGGCCACCCGGTGCGCGAGCCGCCTGATCGAGTTCGCCGACGGCCGGATCGCCGACGAGCGCACCCTGGACCGGGTATGAGCGCCGTGTGGCGGGCGGCCCGGGCCGCGGTGCGGCGGCGGAAGCTGCAGACGTTTGTCATCGGTCTGGTCGTACTGCTGTCGACGACCACGATCGTGGTGGCGCTGGCGCTGCTGGACGCGACCTCGGCGCCGTTCGACCGGGCCTTCGCCGCGCAGCAGGGGGCGCACGCGGTCGCGGTGTTCGACCGGTCATCGGTCACCGATGCGGAGCTCGCCGGGCGGCGCACCGGCGTGGCCGCGGCAGCCGGCCCGTTCGAGCAGGTGACACTCGACCTCGGCGAGGGCGCCGGGCCGGGCCCGCGCGGGCCGATGACCGTTGTCGGGCGGGCCGACCCCGGCGGCCCGGTGGACCAGCTCAACCTGTGGAAGGGGCGCTGGCCCACCGGTCCCGGCGAGGTGGTGCTCAACACGCCGCCGGCGGACGGCCGGGGCGCGCCGCCGTGGATGTCCGAGGAGGTCACGCTCGGCGACACCACGTTCACGGTGGTCGGCCGGGCGTACAGCCTCAGCCAGACCGCGGACGCCTGGGTCACACCGGAGCAGATGACCGCGCTGAAGCCGACCTCGGTGCAGATGCTCTACCGGTTCAGCGGGGACGTGTCGACGACCACGGCGGTCGAGGCGGACGTCGCCGCCGTCACGGGCGGGCTGCCCTCCGCCGCCCTGATCGCCGCGCAGCCGTACCTGGTCGTCAAGGAGAAGGTCGCCTCGGACATCGGTATCTACGTGCCACTGCTGGCGACGTTCGGCGTGCTCGGACTCGTCGTCGCGATCGTCATCGTGGGCAACGTCGTCAGCGGTGCGGTCGTCTCCGGGTTCCGGCACATCGGCGTGCTCAAAGCGCTCGGGTTCACGCCGCGACAGGTGGTGGCGGTATACCTCGTGATGGTGTCCGTCCCCGCCGTCGTGGGCTGCGTCACCGGTACCGTCGCCGGCTCGTTCGCCGCCCGGCCACTGGTCAGCGAGGGGTTCGAGGGGCTCGGGCTCGGCGGCGGCATCGGTGCCTTCCCCTGGGTGTGGGCGGCCGGCCTGCTGGGCGTGCCGCTCCTCGTCGTGGTGACGGCGCTGGTACCGGCCGCACGGGCGCACCGGCTGTCCGCGGCCGAGGCGATCAGCGCGGGCAGCGCCCCCCGGACCGGCCGCGGCCTGCGGATCCAGCGGCGGCTTGCCGGCGCCCGGCTGCCCCAGGCGGTCAGCCTCGGGCTGGGGCTGCCGTTCGCACGTCCGGGCCGGACCGCGTTCACCGTCGCGGCCGTCCTGCTCGGCGTGACCACGGTGACGTTCGCGACCGGCCTGGCCGACACGCTGACCCGGGTCTCCGCCATCGAGGATCGGGCCTCCGGGCAGATCGGCGTGCGGCCTTCCGACGGCCAGCGCCGGATCGCCGCCGAAGGTCAGGCGCCCGACCAGGGCGGTCTGCCGTCAGCCACGAGCCGGACCGACGCGCAGGTGGAGGAGTTGCTGCGCGGCCTGCCGGGCGCGGCCCGGGTGGCGGCCGTCGCGGGCCTGACGGTGCCGGCGCTCGGCCAGACGCAGCCGTTCCCGGTGAACTTCGTGCGCGGCGACTACGCGTCGATGGGCTACCGGGACGAGCTCACCGCGGGCCGCTGGATGAGCGCGGTGAACGAGATGGTGGTGCCGTCGAAGGTCATGCGCGAGCGCGGGCTGACGGTCGGCGACAAGGTCACCCTGGAGCTCGGCGGGCGGCGGACGGTGCTGACGGTCGTGGGCGAGACGATGGACGGCGCCCCCGGACCGCCGGCCGCGTTCGTCGACTGGCAGGTCCTGACCGAACTGGCCCCGGACCGCGCCGTCCAGCCGTGGGAGGTCCACTACCAGGTCCAACTGGTGCGGGGTGGCGACGTCGCGGCGTACGTCGCCGCGGTCAGGACGGCCGACCCGAGCATCGACGCGTGGGACACCTCGCATCTCAGCGACTTCGCGGTCACCGTGATCAGCTTCTCGACGGTGCTGGCGCTGCTGCTGTCCACGGTCGCGGCGCTGGGCGTGTTCAACACGGTGGTGCTCAACGTCCACGAACGCCGCCGCGACCTCGGCATGCTGAAGTCGATCGGGATGACGCCGCGCCAGGTGGTGACGATGGTGCTCACGTCGATGGCGCTGCTCGGCGCGGTCGGTGGACTCTTGGGCATCCCGCTGGGCATCGCCGCACACCGGTACATCGTTCCGCAGACCGCCGACGCGGCGCGGATCAGCATCCCGGCGGTGGTCCTCGACGTATGGCACGCACCGACCCTGGTGCTGCTGGCCGTCGCGGGTGTGCTGATCGCCCTCGTCGGCGCACTGATCCCGGCCCGGCGCGCGGCCCGGCTGCGGATCGCTGAGGTGCTCCACAACGAGTGAGCCCGCGCTGACGGTCGGCACCGGTGCGGGCGGTTCGACGGTGGCCACCGAGCTGCCCCCGGATCCTCCACCGTGCTGACCGCTTCCCGTCGTTGATCCTGTTTCCGCAGGTCATCGACCATGCGGCAGGCCGTGAACCGCCTCACGATCGCGCTCTCCACCTTGTCGAACAGGGCTCAGCGCCAGCAGCATGTGCGGACCGGAGGTGGTGCGGCTCGGGCGTGGGGACGCCCGGCCGCGCCGCGGTGGTTGCCGAAAGCCGGCGACCGGCAGGGACGGAGCGAGTGAGGGCAAGCTGTCGTCCGGCACGAAGAGGACGGACGATGTGCGCACCACCTTCATAGCCCTGCGTGAGCGCAACTTCCGGATCTGGATGGGCGCCGACTTCGTGTCGGTCAGCGGCACCTGGATGCAGGCGCTGGCGATCAACTGGTACGTGCTGCAGGCCACCGGTTCGGTCAGCCTGATGGGTCTGACGGTGCTCATGCAGACCTTGCCGGTGCTGCTGCTCAGCTCGTGGGCCGGTGCGCTCGCCGACCGGCTGCCCGGCCGTCCGCTGCTGGTGTGCACCCAGCTCGCCCATGCCGCCCTCGCCGCGGTCCTGGCGGCCGCCGCCTGGGGGCATCTGGGCGGTATCGGCATGGTGTACGTCATCTCGGCCGCGGGCGGTGTGGTCAACGCGATCGAGAGCCCGGTGATGGGCCGGTTCACGTCCACCATCGTGGATCGGTCCCTGCTCACCAACGCGCTGTCGCTCGGCTCTCTGGTGAACTCCACCGGCCGGATCATCGGCATGACGTTGGGTGGTACGGTCGCCGCGCTGGTCGGCCCGGCGCCCCTGTTCGCCGGCAACGCGATCAGCTTCCTCGGTGTGCTCGTCGCGTTGCTCACCCTCCGCCCCCGGTACGGTCATCCGCAGCCGGCGTCCACCGGCGACCCCGCGACCGCCCCCGCCCACGGGGTGCGCGCCGGCTTCCGGTACCTGCTGCGGCAGCCGATCATCCTGATCACGCTCGCACTCGCCGTCGTGCTCGGCAGCCTGGGCCGCAACTACCAGGTGACGATGGCGGCGATGAGCAACGGCCCGCTGCACGCCGGCGCGCCCGGCTACGGCCTGCTGTCCGCGTTCTTCGCCGCCGGCACGGCGATCGGCTCCCTGGCCGCGGCCCGGCAGCGCGACCTGAGCTACCAGACGCTGATCGGCGCCGGCCTGCTCAGCAGCGTCCTGCAACTGTTCTGCGGCCTCGCGCCCGGGGTGTGGAGCTTCGCGGCCCTGATGCTGCCGATCGGCGCCGGCGCCGTGCTGATCGACACGACGGTGTCGGCCCGGGTGCAGTTGGACACCCTCACCGAGATGCGCGGCCGGATGCTGGCCGCCATGTCGGTGGCCAGTTCGCTCTCCGGCGCCCTGGGCGCTCCGCTGCTGGGCTGGCTCGCCGAACGGGCCGGCCCCCGCGAGACGCTCGTCCTGGCCGGCACCATCACCGCCGTGGCGTGTCTCGCCGCCGGCATGGCCCTGTCCGCCAGGCACAACCGCCCGCTGCGCCCGGCAGCCGCGGGCCGGATCGTCCTGGCCGCCGCGCGGCGCCGCCGGCCCGTCCGCGCTGCGAACGCCCACCCGGTCGGTCCGAGGGTTCTCGTTCATGCTGCCGACGGCGAGCCGTCGGCGAGGTAGCCGCGCCGCCGCGTGCCGCGCTGACCGCGGGACCGGCCCGCCTCCGGCGCCGCGCCTACCGCGGAACCGGCCCGTCAGCCGGGCCCGCCTCCAGCGCCACGTGCGGGAGCGACCGGTCGAGCCAGCGTGGCAGCCACCAGGCGCGGGTGCCGAGCAGCCGCATGACCGCGGGCACGATGAGGCACCGGATCACGAGGGCGTCGAGGAGGACGGCGACGGCCAGCCCGAGGCCGAACTGCTGGAGCATCCGGCCGGGATCGAGCAGGAACGAGCCGAACACCAGGACCATGATGGCCGCCGCGGCGGTGACGATCCGGCCGGTGGTAGCGAGCCCTTCCCGGATGGCGAGCTGCGCGTCGCGCGTACGCTGCCACTCCTCGTGCATCCTGGCGAGCAGGAACACCTCGTAGTCCATCGACAGCCCGAACGCGATCGCGAAGATCATGACCGGGACGTACGCCTCGATGGGGCCGGGCTGCGCGCCGAATCTGCCGTCCTGGAAGACCAGTGTGATGGCGCCCATCGCCGCGGCGACGCTGAGCAGGTTGAGCAGCGCGGCCTTGATCGGGATCAGCACCGAGCGGAACACCAGCAGTAGCAGCAGTGCCGACAGGCCGACGACCAGGCCGACGAAGATCGGCAGCCGCCCGCTCACCGCGTCGGCGAAGTCGACGACCGCGGCGGTGCTGCCGCCGACGAGCAGGGTCGCGCCGCTGCCGGCGGCCAGCGGGGGCAGGGTCTGCGAGCGCAGCCGGTCGACGAGCTCGGCGGTGCGGGCGTCCTGCGGCCCGGCGTCCGGGAAGACGATGATGGTCGACAGGTCCGCACTCGACGGCAGCGGCGGTGTCGTGGCCGCGACGCCGGCCGTGGTCGACAGCGCCTGCTGGACGGTTGCCGCCGCCTCGGTGTCGCCGCGGACCACGACGACGAGCGGGCCGTTGAACCCGGCGCCGAAGCCCTCGGCCAGCAGATCGTACGCGGCGCGGGAGGTCGCCGACGGCGCGTCGGTCCCGGCGTCGGCGAAGCCGAGTCGCATGTCGAGGGTCGGCCAGGCGAGTGCGAGCAGGGCGCCCACAGCCAGCACCAACGCCGCCCACGGCCGGCGCTGCACCAGTGTCGACCAGGCCCGCCAGCGATCGCCTTCCCGCCGGATGGCACGGGACGCCCGCTTGCGGACACCGCGCTCGACGCGGGCACCGACGACGGCGAGCAGGGCCGGCAACAGCGTCAGGGACGCGATCATCGTGACGAGGACGGTCACCGCGATGGCGACGGCGACACCCCGCAACGAGCCGAGGCCGAGGGCGATGAGGCCGAGCAGCGCCACGATGACCGTGCAGCCGGCGAAGAAGACGGTGCGCCCGGCGGTGTCCAGCGCCGTGCGGGTGGCGGCGGCCCGGTCGGCACCGGCGAGCAGTTCGCCGCGGTAGCGGGAGAACACCAGCAGCGCATAGTCGATGCCGACGCCGAGCCCCACCAGCAGCATCAGCGGCGCGGTGAAGTCGGCGATCGTCGCCAGGTGCGAGGCGAGTGCGACGACACCGACGGCGCTGCCGACCGCGAACACCGCGATGACGATCGGCAGGCTCGCCGCGAGCAGCGAGCCGAAGAGCAGCACGAGGATCACGAGCGCGGCCAGCATCCCCACGCCTTCGGCGGCGCCGCCCTCGCTCTCCTGCGCGTTGCGGACAGGGTCGCCGCCGAGCTCGACCCGCAGCCCGTCGCCGCGGGCGGCCTGGGCGGTGTCCATGATCCGGCGGACGTCCTCGCCGGGGACCTGCTCGGCGGGTGCGTCGAACACGACCGTCGCGTAGGCGACGGTGCCGTCGCGGGACATGGCGCTGGGATCTTCGTACGGGCTGCGGACCTCCGCGACCCGGGGCAGCTCACGCACGTCGCGGAGCATGGCCTCGATCCGGTCCCGGGTGGGCCGGGCGGCGAGACCGTCCGCGCGCTGCACGACCACCTGTGCCGTCGCGCCGGCCTGCGCCGGCGCTCGCTCCCGCAGCATGTCGAGAGCGCGTTGCGAGTCGGTGCCGGGCAGCGCGAAGTCGTTACGGTAGTCGCTGCCGACGACCTGCGCGGCGACGGTGACGGCGACCAGGACGGCGACCCAGGCGATGAGCGCGAGCCATCGGTGCCGATACGAGCGGTCCGCCAGCCGGGTGAAGACGGTGCTGGTGCTCGTCGTGCGTTCCGTTTGCGTGGTCTGTGCCATCGTGCGCCGCCTTCCCCTGGCGTCGGCCGGACTGCCCGACGGAGAACGCTAGGAAGCGGCGGTACTTCGGGACAACGCTCGCTGAAGGGATCTTCGTGTCCCCCTGTAGGGGCATACGGCATCCCCCCGCGGAGCGTTTCACCCGCCGGGCCGGCTCTCTACGCTGGCAGGGTGAACAGGCGGACGGTGCTGGTGGACGGGGGGATCGCGGCGATGACGCTCGCCATCGCGATGAGCACCCTCGCGGCCGACGGGCTGGGCACGCCGAGCCCGCTGTCCACGCCGCTCGACGCGCTCGGCGTCGTGCTCGCCGTCGCGGCGTCGGTGCCGTTGGTGGTGCGGGACCGTGCCCCGCTCGCGGTCTACACGATCGTCGCGGTGGCCACCCTGATCCTGCTGGTGCTCAACTATCCGCTGGACTTCCCGCTCGGCACCGCGATCGCCGCCTACACCGTGGCGGTGCGGCACAGCGGCGGCCCCGACCTGTTGCGGCGGTCCGCGTGCGCGGCGGTGGTCGGCTTCGGTCCGGTCCTCGCGGTGACCTATCTGCTGGCTGGCGACAACCTGACCGACATCCCGATCGAGCTGACGTCCCTGGCGATCATGTTCTGCGCCATCTGGATCACCGGCGACCGCAGCCGGCTGCGCCGCGAGCGCATCGTCGCGCTGGAGGAGCGGGCCGCGCGCACCGAGCGTGAGGTGGAACGGGAACAGCGGCTCGCCGCCGCGCAGGAGCGCACCCGCATCGCCCGGGAGCTGCACGACTCGGCCGGCCACGCGATCAGCGTCATCCTCGTGCAGGCCGGCGCCGCGCGACTGCTCCACGAGCGCGACCGGGAGGGTTCGATCCGGGCGCTGCACACCATCGAGGACGTCGCGCGCGGCACGATGGACGAGATCAGCCGCCTGGTCCGCGCGCTGCGGGAGGACGGGCAGAGCGAGCTCACCCCGGCCGACCCGGCCGCGATCGACGATCTGCTGGAGGGGTTCCGGTCGAGCGGGCTGGCCCTCACCAGCCGCCTCGACGGTTCCCCCGGCTCGGTGCCCCGCAGCGTCGCCTCGGCGGCATACCGAATCCTGCAAGAAGCGCTGACCAACGCGACCCGCCACGGCGACGGCAGCGCCGACGTGACCGTGCGCTTCGCCCCTGAGGCCGTCGAGATCACGGTCGTCAACCCGACGCGCGCCACCACCGGCACCCCGCCGACCAACGGCGGCCACGGCATCGTCGGCATGCGCGAGCGAGCGTTTCTGCTGGGCGGCACGCTCCAGGCGAAGGCGTCCGGGAGCCTGTACGAGCTGTCGGCCCGCCTGCCACACTTCGCCGACCGCGCCGGAGTCACGGCGTGAGTGGACCCCGGGTCCTGGTCGTCGACGACGACGACCTCATGCGCGCCGGCCTGCGAGCGGTGCTGTCCAGCGACGACCGCATCATCGTGGTCGGCGAGGCCGCCGACGGTCGCGAGGCCGCCGAGCAGACAAAGCACACAAAACCGGACGTCGTGCTGATGGACGTGCGGATGCCGCACCTGGACGGCATCGGCGCCACGCGAGAGATCGTGGCGAGCGGCTCACCGGCCCGCATCCTAATCCTGACGACGTTCGAGGACGACGATTACGTGTTCGGCGCGCTGAGCGCCGGCGCCTCGGGTTTTCTGCTGAAGCGCACCCAGCCGGAGCAGCTCATCGCCGCGATCCACACCATCGCGGCCGGCGAGTCCCTGCTCTCCCCGGCGGTGACCCGCACGGTCATCGACCGGATGACCCACCAGCCCCAACCGGACCCGGCCGCCACCCGCCGCCTGCTGGAGCTGACCCCACGCGAGCGCGAGGTCCTGGAGGCGGCGGCCCGCGGCCGCACCAACACGGAGATCGCCGAGCTGCTGGGCGTGGAAGAGTCGACGGTGAAGACCCACGTGAAGCGAATCCTGGCGAAACTCCAGCTCCGCGACCGCGTCCAGGCGGTCATCTTCGCCTACGAAACGGGCCTGATCCGCCCGGGCGACCCGGCCGACCCGAGGCGCTGACACCACCCGAAATCAGCGTTGGAGCCCGCCGGCGCGGCGCCGGGTTCGCGGGGTGGTCTCCTCCACTCGAGGCGGGAGCAGGCGCACGACACGGCGCCGCAGGCGCAGCACGCCGCGGACGGCGAGCCGCACCGGCCCGGCGGGCGGCGGTAGGCCGACGGCCGCTCGAACGCCCGGGTCGAGCAGTGCCGCGACGACCGGCCGGACCAGTGGCCGCAGCAGCGAGGGCACCCGGCCGCGCGCCATCGCCAGGGTCCGCTCGCCGCACAGCTCACCGGCTGCCGACGGCGCGAACCCGGCCTCGCACCCGGCGAGGTAGGCGGCGAGCGCGTCGTAGGTCCGTGGCAGGTCCCGCACGCCGATGCGGCGGCCGAGTTCGGCGTAAAACGTGATCAGTGCGGCCCGCTCACCCTCGGTGACCGGACGCCAGCCGTACCGGTCGAGCCAGCGCACGAGCGTCACCGCCAGCGCCGCGAGCGCAAACCGGTTGTGTTCGGCGGTCACCGGCGTGCCCCGGTGACCGCGGTTGACGAACCGGACGACCTCCCGCCCTCGCCACGAGTCGAACCCGTGCTCGACGAGATCCCCGAACGCCAGGGAGGTGACCTCCGCCCGGACGGCGAGCGCGCCGGTGCTGCCCACGACTGCGGCGACCGGCGGGGCGGCGTACAGGTGCCAGATCATCAGCCGGCCCGCCATGCGCACGTCCCACGGAAACTCCCGGAACATCAGCAGTCGCGTGATCTCGGCGTAGTCGCGCACCGGATCGAGCTGAGCGATGTGGTCCCGGACGTGGAAGCGGCGCATCCCGCCGAGGATAGGTACGCCGTCAACAGCGCCCTGGTCTGTCCACAGTGGACATCGACGGGTCGTGTGCGAAGTGTCACGTGTCGCGAAGCGTCAGATTGGGTACGACTTGAAGGGTTTGAGACTGCATAGCCGGCGAAAACCCTGGGGTTGCTGTATGCGTTTGCGTGGCCACGGCGTGCTGTCCGCCGTTTCGTCCCTGCTGCTGTGTGGACTGGTCGCCGGTGTGGCGGTGGCCGCGGCGGTGTTCCCGGCACTGGCCATGTCGGGCCTGGCCGCCAAGACCGGCGCGGACAACTTCGAGGGCCTGCCGACCACCTTCGACGTGCTGCCGTCGCCGCAGATCTCGTACATCTACGCCAGCGACGGCAAGACGCTGCTGGCGATGATGTACGACGAGAACCGGCGGGACGTGCCGATCACCGAGGTCGCGCCGGTCATGGCGCAGGCGATCGTGGCCGCCGAGGACACGCGGTTCTACCAGCACCACGGCGTGGATCTCAAGGGCGTGGCCCGCGCGTTCGTGAACAACCAGAACGGCGGCGACCAGCAGGGCGCCTCGACGCTGACCATGCAGTACGTGCGGCAGGTCGCCGCCTACTCCGCGCGCTCGCCGAAGGAGGTCGTGGAGGCCACCGACAAGACGCCGGCTCGCAAGGTGCGGGAGATGAAGCTCGCGATCGCGCTGGAGAAGAAGCTCTCCAAGGAGCAGATTCTCGAACGGTACCTGAACATCTCGTCATTCGGCCACGGCGCGTACGGCATCTTCGCCGCGTCGCACGTCTACTTCGACAAGGACCCGAAGGATCTCACGCTGCCGGAGGCCGCGCTCCTCGCCGGCCTGGTGAAGGCGCCCACGACCAACGACCCGGCCACGGCCGAGGGCCTGCTACGCGCGCTGGACCGGCAGAAGTACGTGCTCAACCAGATGGTGACGATGGGCTACATCACCGAGCAGCAGGCCGACGAGGCGGCGGCCACCAAGCCCACGGTCGTCGGCAAGCGGACCCCCGAAGGCTGCGAGGCGGTCCAGCGCCCCGATCTCGGCGCCGGCTTCATCTGCGACTACCTGCGCCGGTGGTGGCTCGAACAGCCCGCGTTCGGCGCCGACGCGTACGAACGGCAGAACAAACTGCGCTCCGGCGGCTACACCATCATCAGCTCGATGAGCGTGCAGGCCCAGGCAGCCGCGTTCAAGTACGCCCAGGACCAGCCGGGCGCCGGCGACTCCGTCAAGATCGGCGACTCCGAGGCGGTCATGCTCGCCGCGATCGAGCCGGGCACCGGGCGGGTGCAGGCCCTCGCGACGAACCGCAACTTCAGCAACGACCAGACCCACAACGGGTCCAGCACCAACCCGTCGAAGAAGGGACAGAAGGGCAACTACCCCAACACCACGGTCCCGCTCATCACCGGCGGCCCGGAAATCCCCGGCTACCAGGCCGGGTCGTCGTTCAAGATCTTCTCCGCGGTCGCCGCGTTGGAGGCGGGCCTGCCGCTGTCGCACACCGAGAACGTCCAGAAACAGTTCGTGTCCGACTATCCGGTCGACCCGAGCAGCCCCACCGCCTGCAACGGGGCGCACTACTGCCCGAAGAACTCGGGCGACCAGGCCGGCGACTTCAACATGTGGCAGAGCTTCGGCATGTCGCTGAACACCTACTTTGTACCGCTGCAACAGCGGGTCGGCGCCGAGAAGGTGGTCAACGTGGCGCAGCGGCTGGGCATCCAGTTCCGCTCGCCGAACGACGCCGGCCTGGCCGCCGACGCCCACCAGTGGGGCGCGTTCACGCTGGGCGTGTCGGACACGACCCCGCTGGACCTCGCCAACGCCTACGCCACCCTGGCCGCCGACGGCAAGTACTGCACCCCGACCCCGGTCGTCGAGATCCGGGACCTCAACGGCAACACGATCGACGCCGGGAGTCCGCAGTGCAGGCAGGTCGTCGACCCGGACGTGGCCCGCGCCGCCGTGGACATGGCCCGCTGCCCGGTCGGCGACCAGTCCGCGTTCAACGCCTGCCCTGACGGCGGTACGGCCGCCGCCGTCCACGGCCAGGTCGGCCGGCCAGTCGCCGGCAAGACCGGCACCACAGACAGCGAGAAGAGCGCGACGTTCGTCGTGATGGCCAAGCAGCTCGCGGTCGCCGGCATCGTCACCGACCCGGACAACCCGCAAACCAACAAGACGATGTCGCACCCGGTCATCAACAACGCGGTCGCCTACACGCTCAAGGGCGCGCTCACCGGCGTGCCCGCGGAGAACTTCACCGCGCCGAGCCGCGCCAGGGCGTTCGGCGGCTGACCCTCGTTCGTTACGTCGGGCACCGCGATCTCGCCTGGTCGTCGCCGGAATGGGCGGGCAGCAGACCGGAGGCCGCGTCGTGGCGCTCGGACAGGTCGGGCAGATCGTCGTCGTAGGACGCGCGCGGATGGTAGAAACGCGACGCAAAACGTCCGTTGAAACGAGTCGAGGGCCGCCCAACGGGCGACCCTCGATCGAAAGTTTGTCCGGCGGCGTCCTACTCTCCCACACTCTCACGGGTGCAGTACCATCGGCGCTGGAGGGCTTAGCTTCCGGGTTCGGAATGGGACCGGGCGTTTCCCCTCCGCTATGGCCACCGTAACACTATGAACCTATCAACCCCGCACACCCACACACCCCACAACAGGGCCCGCAGAGTGCGACCGGTATTGGTTCAGAATCACACAGTGGATGCGTCAACACCTTCACCACCCATCCCCACCCAAAAGGCGGGAACGGTTACGAGGTCAAGTCCTCGGCCTATTAGTACCGGTCAGCTCAAACCTGTCACCAGGCTTCCACCTCCGGCCTATCAACCCAGTAGTCTCGCTGGGGGCCTTAACCCTCAAGGGGTGGGATACCTCATCTCGAAGCGAGCTTCCCGCTTAGATGCTTTCAGCGGTTATCCCTTCCGAACGTAGCCAACCAGCCGTGCTCTTGGCAGAACAACTGGCACACCAGAGGTTCGTCCGTCCCGGTCCTCTCGTACTAGGGACAGCCCTTCTCAAGTATCCTACGCGCACGGCGGATAGGGACCGAACTGTCTCACGACGTTCTAAACCCAGCTCGCGTACCGCTTTAATGGGCGAACAGCCCAACCCTTGGGACCTACTCCAGCCCCAGGATGCGACGAGCCGACATCGAGGTGCCAAACCATCCCGTCGATATGGACTCTTGGGGAAGATCAGCCTGTTATCCCCGGGGTACCTTTTATCCGTTGAGCGACACCGCTTCCACCTGCCAGTGCCGGATCACTAGTCCCGACTTTCGTCCCTGCTCGACCTGTCAGTCTCACAGTCAAGCCCCCTTGTGCACTTGCACTCAACACCTGATTGCCAACCAGGCTGAGGGAACCTTTGGGCGCCTCCGTTACATTTTAGGAGGCAACCGCCCCAGTTAAACTACCCACCAGACACTGTCCCTGAACCGGCTCACGGCCCAAAGTTAGATACCCAAATCCAACAGAGTGGTATTTCAAGCTTGCCTCCACAACCACTGGCGTGACTGCTTCACCGGCTCCCACCTATCCTACACAATCGAATTCGAGTACCAATGTCAAGCTATAGTGAAGGTCCCGGGGTCTTTCCGTCCTGCCGCGCGTAACGAGCATCTTTACTCGTACTGCAATTTCGCCGGGCCTGTGGTTGAGACAGTGGGGAAGTCGTTACGCCATTCGTGCAGGTCGGAACTTACCCGACAAGGAATTTCGCTACCTTAGGATGGTTATAGTTACCACCGCCGTTTACTGGCGCTTAAGTTCTCCGCTTCGCCGTTACCAGCTAACAGGTCCCCTTAACGTTCCAGCACCGGGCAGGCGTCAGTCCATATACGTCGTCTTACGACTTAGCATGGACCTGTGTTTTTAGTAAACAGTCGCTTCCCCCTGGTCTCTGCGGCCACCAACCGCTCCACCAGCACGTGGTCTCACCATCGGTGGCCCCCCTTCTCCCGAAGTTACGGGGGCAATTTGCCGAGTTCCTTAACCACAGTTCGCCCGATCGCCTCGGTATTCTCTACCTGACCACCTGTGTCGGTTTCGGGTACGGGCCGCTCGAAACTCGCTAGAGGCTTTTCTCGGCAGCATGGGATCACTGACTTCACCTGAAACGGCTCCGCTTCACGCCTCACCCACAAGTGCCGCGGATTTACCTACGACACGGGCTACACGCTTGCCCCGGCACAACCACCGGCCGGGCCCAGCTACCCTCCTGCGTCACCCCATCGCTTGCCTACTACCACCCAAGTTCCCAAACTCCAGCCCTCACCCCGAAAGGATCAGACCATCGCAAGGTTAGTACAAGCAGGTTCAGCATGGTCGCTTCTACGCGGGTACGGGAATATCAACCCGTTATCCATCGACTACGCCTCTCGGCCTCGCCTTAGGCCCCGACTCACCCAGGGCGGATTAGCCTGGCCCTGGAACCCTTGGTCATCCGGCGGCAGGGTTTCTCACCCTGCTTTCGCTACTCATGCCTGCATTCTCACTCGCGTCACCTCCACGACTGGATCACTCCGCCGCTTCACCGGTGACACGACGCTCCCCTACCCATCCACACACCTGGACCCTCAACCGAAGTCTCAGGCCGGGTACATGTGTGAATGCCACAGCTTCGGCGGTGTGCTTGAGCCCCGCTACATTGTCGGCGCGGAACCACTTGACCAGTGAGCTATTACGCACTCTTTCAAGGGTGGCTGCTTCTAAGCCAACCTCCTGGTTGTCTATGCGACCCCACATCCTTTACCACTTAGCACACGCTTAGGGGCCTTAGCTGGTGATCTGGGCTGTTTCCCTCTCGACTACGAAGCTTATCCCCCGCAGTCTCACTGCCACGCTCTCACTTACCGGCATTCGGAGTTTAGTTGACTTCAGTAAGCTTGTAGGCCCCCTAGGCCATCCAGTGCTCTACCTCCGGCAAGAAACACGCAACGCTGCACCTAAATGCATTTCGGGGAGAACCAGCTATCACGGAGTTTGATTGGCCTTTCACCCCTAACCACAGGTCATCCCCCAACTTTTCAACGTTGGTGGGTTCGGCCCTCCACGCGGTCTTACCCGCGCTTCAGCCTGCCCATGGCTAGATCACTCCGCTTCGGGTCTAGGACACGCGACTCAAACGCCCTCTTCAGACTCGCTTTCGCTACGGCTACCCCACACGGGTTAACCTCGCCACGCACCACTAACTCGCAGGCTCATTCTTCAAAAGGCACGCCGTCACCCCAGCCAAACGACTGGACGCTCCGACGGATTGTAGGCGCACGGTTTCAGGTACTATTTCACTCCCCTCCCGGGGTACTTTTCACCTTTCCCTCACGGTACTCGTCCGCTATCGGTCACCAGGGAGTATTTAGGCTTACCAGGTGGTCCTGGCAGATTCACGGCAGATTACAGGAGTCCGCCGCTACTCGGGAACACGCCAACACAGACCGACAGTTTTCGCCTACCGGACTATCACCGTCTACGGCACCGCTTTCCAGCGGACTTCGACTAACCATCGATTTTCTGACTGCGCGACCGGCCGGCAGACCAGTCAAGACACGTCCCACAACCCCGACCACGCAACCCCTGCCGGGTATCACACATGACCGGTTTAGCCTCATCCGCTTTCGCTCGCCACTACTCACGGAATCACAATTGTTTTCTCTTCCTGCGGGTACTGAGATGTTTCACTTCCCCGCGTTCCCTCTATCCACCCTATGTGTTCAGGCGGAAGTGACACCACATGACTGGTGCCGGGTTCCCCCATTCGG